>NZ_BIME01000001.1 GCF_004000925.1 Paenibacillus illinoisensis NBRC 15959
ACCGGCTGGACCTACTGCTCCAGTGGGACCCACCGGGCCTGCTATACCAGCTGGTCCAGGGAAACCTTGTGGTCCAATGGCTCCCGCTGGTCCAGGCTCGCCTTGCGGTCCTTGAGGTCCTATTAGCCCTTGTGGTCCGGGGATGCCCTGTGGTCCCATCGGACCTGCCGGACCAGCCTCACCCTGAAGGCCTTGTGCACCGGCTGGTCCAGGCTCGCCTTGAAGGCCTTGAGGTCCAATGAGGCCTTGCTCTCCAGGGGTACCCTGTGGCCCCATCGGCCCTGCAGGGCCAGCTTCGCCTTGTGGACCTCTTGCACCAGCTGGGCCAGGTTGCCCTTGAGCTCCTTGCGGACCTGCAGGTCCTCCTGCTGGTCCCGTTGGTCCAGGTGGTCCTTCAATACCTTGTTTCCCTTGAATTCCCTGTACACCCTGAGGACCAGGTTGCCCCTTAGGACCAACAACAGTTGGAGTAGAAACATTCACTTCAGGTGGAGGACATGTTACTCGTACTACTTTTTTAACAACTTTTACTCTCCGTTCTTTTCTTTTTCCTTTTGGCTGACATACAGATATGACTTTTTTCTTGCGCCTCTTTTTCTCTTCTGGACTACCCAAGTGTGGACACCTCCCTATGAACATAGATTACTGTACGTAGGTAGTTAGTTTGACGTATGGACGAACATCTATATTTAGCTAAACGGGAACCTAACTTTAAGAAAAAGGGCTACTTCACATGGAGGCTCTGTTCGTGAAATGCTGGAAAAGCCTTTATGAAGTAACCGATCTCCTGCCTTGGTTATACCTAAGTGTACACAAATAGACTCGAAAGATTGATTTGTAAGAAACACTACAGCAAATAGGATTGATACTCTCCTAAATAAATATTGCTTTTGGATTCAAATTGAAGTTCAAATCGTATTAGGTACTTGGAGTGCGTTAAGTATAATTATTTCAAATAAAAATCGCCCCCAATCGGGGGCGATCCGTTGATCTACCTACTTTTTCAGCTTGTTTGTTATTTATGCATACATCAGGTTCATGAAACCGCGAGTTGCTTCTGCTCCCTCCGCTTGTTCGGGTTCTTCTGGCTGTGCGTATTGTGCCATACAGGCCTTCACTTCTTCTTCGGTTGTGCAACGGTTGGCATCATCGCAATTGTAGCATAAGTGAAGCATGTATCTCGTTAATTCGTCCGCCTGCGTGAATTGAGTTTGTTCATTGGTTCTCATCTTCATCACTCCCATCTCTTCTTGAATTCAATATAACATCATTTAATATAAGTTATTGTGATTTATTTCACAAATTAGATAAAAAGAAAAGAAACACGACGGTTTCTCTTCTAAATAACGCCTATATTTAGCTTACCTACAGCACTTTCCACTGCATACCACCATCCACAGTCTGCAGGAGCAAGGATCTCTTGGTATCCGTATTCTCTACCAGAATCCAGCCCAGTTTCGAGGAAACCATCTGCAGCTTCACGATCTCCGGATAATCCTCCAGAATACCGTCCAGGACTTTACTGCCCGGAAGTGCCTTCCAGCTTTTTCCCGAATCCTTGGTCTGGTATGTTGTGCCCGACTGAACTACCCATCCTTCTGATGCATTCAGGAAAGCGGGAGTCAGATTACGATTGATTCCCTTCTGCTTATTCAGGCCGAAGGTCGATAATGTCCAGCTCTTACCTCCGTCATCAGTGAAGTATCCGTTGAACTTGGTATAATCTCCGCTGGAACAGGTTAAAGGCATCCAAGCCCCCTTCGCTTCCCGACCAAAAAACTGAGGTGAACCAATGTTGAAATTGCCACACCCATTGAAGTCGTTCCGGTCAAAAAATGTTGGTCCGGTCTTCCAATTCTCTCCGCCATCTGTTGTGACATACAGCTTCGGAGTTCCAAATTCAAGGGCTGTCAAGAAGCCGTGTTTCGGATCAGAAAAAGACAAGCCCGTTGTATATCCACGTGTCGGAATCTCGGCCGAAGCCGGCTGATCGTCCTCATCACTGGATGACATCTCCTTCCAGGTGATGCCTCCATCCTCGGTAACATACAGCTTTTTATCCTGCTTCCCGATGGAGGTATCCACCGTAGTCAGAATCCAGCCTTTCTCCGGGGATACAAAGGATATGGCAGTGACTTTGTCCGTCTGGGACAAGGAAGACAAGCTCCAGCTCACTCCCCCATTATTGGTGCGCAAGACCATCGTATCGGTTCCGCCCAGCCCTTCACGAACGATCCATCCATGGGTACGATCCACAAAATAAATGCTTTGCCCATACTGCGGATTGGCCGGAAATTGCACGTTCTCCGAAGGAGAAATATTCGTCCAGGTTACGCCCTGATCCTGAGTGTAGTATAAACGCAGTGCGTTTCTCGTAACACCCCACGCCAATCCTCCGTTGTCATTAAGCAGCTGGAAGTCGGTCAGACGTGTCTGGATCTGGTATTCCGCCGTATCCGTAGTCGCTTGTGTACTGTTATCAGGAGGAACAACCGTTAATGTCTGTCCGGTATTTCCGATCTCTTCCTGCTCTTGGGGCGGTTCTGCCACCGGGGTCTGACCTGTGTCGGTGCAGGCAGCCAGTAGGGCAGCTATTCCTATAGACAGCAATGCTGTCTGCGCGATTTTGGTCCATTGCAAACGCAAGTGGAGTTCACCTCTCTCATCCAATAGCAGGCGCGCATGCCTGTCCGATCGGTATACATTTTACGATTCATTCGAATCCACTTCTCCCATTCTACCACAAACCATGTCGAAAAGGCTCATCTTGGGTAACAGGGTGTCAAAAGGATCCCGTATCAAGTACTCGTTCCATAGTTGGATGCCCATGCCATACTTTCGACTCAATCTTCCTTAAACAGACAACGAAAGTGAAATATTTTATAGACATCGCTTTCTTTTCAAACATTTATACCTTAATATGGATGGAAGTCTACCCCAAAAAGGAGAGGATATGAACATGGTAAACAGTGCTTTGCTCAAGCCGAGTCGCGTAGTCATTATTGGCATGGGCGCGGTGGGAACAACAACGGGATATACGCTGATGTTAAGACAGCGCTCATCCGAGTTGGTATTTGTGGATGTGAATCATGATAAGGCTACAGGCGAAATGCTGGATATGAACCACGGGCTTCCATTTACCGGAGGCGTCAAAGTATGGGCTGGTGACTACTCGGACTGCAAAGACGCGGACATCATTATCATTACAGCCGGGGCCTCCCAGAAGCCTGGTGAAACCCGCATTGATCTGCTGAAGAAAAATGCCAGCATATTCAAAGATATCATTGAACGTATTACCGAAGTGAACTCTCATGGTATTTTGCTCATAGCCACCAATCCTGTAGACATATTATCTTATACGTCCTGGAAACAGAGCGGCTGGCCTGCTTCACGGGTGATTGGCTCCGGTACCTTGCTCGACAGCGCCCGCTTCCGCTACCTGATTGGTAAAAACAAAGGCATTGATCCCCGCAGTATTCATGCACACATCATTGGGGAACATGGTGATTCCGAAGTACCTGTATGGAGTTTAGCCAACGTGGCGGGAACAGATCTGGATCTCGACGAGGAAACGCAGCAGGATATCTTTGATCGCACCAAAAATGCGGCTTATGAGATTATTAATGCCAAAGGAGCCACTTCCTATGCAATCGCACTTGCTTTGGATCGTATTGTAGCAGCCATTTTGGGCAATGAAGGATCGGTCCTAAACGTATCTACATTGCTGGAAGACTACAATGGCGTTTCCGATGTTTATCTCGGAGTTCCATGTGTGGTGGATCGCAACGGAGTACGTGAAATATTACCGCTTCCACTGAATGAGACAGAGAAAGTCGCTTTCCAGGCTTCAGCAAACAAATTAAAGGAACAGATTGCAGGATTGGAATAATGTCATTATTTTAATATAACCAAAGGACCATCTGGATCGCATATCATGCTGATTCGGATGGTTCTTTCGTATGAAATCTATAATCGGTGGGCATATGATATGGTTCATTATCATTCGGTTTACATAACATTAGTTTCGTTAACCAAATGGATGTATTTGTCTTTAACCACACCCCGAACGAATACTGCGATTCATTGAATTGTTGATGTTGCACTGCTCGAAAATAAAAAAACCTGCCCTCATGGACAGGTCTGGATTGATACACGTTACTTTTCACTTGCAAACTCCGGAAGTTTGACTTCCAGCAGAGCCATCGCCTCTTCCTTCTCCCGGCTGGTAACGTGCGTATAAACGGTTGTGGTTTGAATCGATGCGTGACCGAGCAATTCCTGAACCGTACGCAGATCGGCGCCGCGTCGCAGCATCATGGTTGCGAATGAGTGTCGCAGCTTATGGCTTGAATAGTGCAGACGCTGATGAGTCGGAGACTCCAGTTGAAAACGTTCGAAGGTTTCCGTCGATATGAGCTGAATATTGCGAATGGATAATCGCTTCCCTTTTTGCGAAACAAACAAAGCTTCTTCCTTCGCCCGCCATGGAGATAATCTCTCTTCTACCGCTAAGGTTAACAGCTCAGCAACCATCTCCGGAACAGGGAGTGTACGCCATTTACGGCCTTTACCGAAGACGTCCAGCGTGCGCCGCTCCGCATTATAGTCTTTACAGTTGAGCGCATGGACTTCACCAACCCGCAATCCCATATAACCCATTAACAGAAAGATCGCAAGATTGCGTGTACGGTACTTTCCTTCTACCGATTGCAGGAATCGTTCCAGACCGCTCTCATCCAGAAAGACGGGGGCCCGATTTTTCTCGGTTTTGGATTTTTTGATTCCTGACGCAGGATTATTCGTTAACACTTCCAATTCAATGAGCGACTTGAAGAAGCAATTTACCGCTGCATGTTTGCGATTTCTTGTCGCATCACTAACTCCACGTTCGCGGGCACGTGACAGAAATGACAAGACATGCAGCTTCTTCACCTGCTCCAGCGACTTTCCTTGAATAGAAGAAAGAAATTCGGCGACGTCACCCGTATATGATTTTACAGTGTGTCCCGTGTAACCTGCGTCTTTCATCCATATGTGAAAAGCTTCAAGCTCATCAGCGTATTGCTCCTGAATTTCCTCGCTTATCATCGGTATTCGTCACCACAATTCATTCTAGTGTATAAGTAAGGCGAGCCATTTCGCTCACTTTATGTTCCTGAAATAAACTTTGTTTCATTTAATCAACAATGACGACATCAATGAGTGGGCTGATCTCCTTCGGACGACCTTCGCTGCGCGTTAGCACAAAGGATGGCAGCGGATTTTCATACAAACCGTTAACCGATTCGCAGATCTGCACATACAGGTCCATATGCAACGTCTCCCCTTCCCCTGATACATCGATCACGGGCCAATCCTTCGTGGCACATGCTGGCCAGTTGGCCAGTTCATGAGCAGGTACGATGCTTAACTGCTGTACAGCCGGTGCAATCCGGTAAACGCCTCTGAACTCAGGCTCCTCACCAAGCTTGTCCACTGCAAGTATGGAAGCCGCTTGCTTGTCGGGTGCGGAGTATATTGAGTAACACCACGGAGATACGCCCCACGCCATAGCCATGAGTCCTTCCTCCAATAAAGTGTCCGAGAGGTCACCCTCTCCGAATTGTTCAATCAAATTGTGATTACCAGAACCAATCAGCTCTTCCACTCGTTTTGACATGCGCGGCAGATCTGCCAATATAAATCCACCACTGCCATACCCGTCAAATACATGATGATCTCTGCTCCATGTGGATGAAACGGCAGATGAATGCCGATTTGCTTCTGCTGGAAATAAATTCATTAATACCGTAAGGACCTGAGCGTATTTTACCATAGCTTCTTGTTCAGGTTCCAGAGGACCTTCGGCAATCCGGGGAGTCTTCAGGTGCAAGGAAATCCGAAGCTCGTAATTACCTTCTGCAAAATCGGTCCATCCCCACTGTATAGGCTGCTGGATCCCATCTATGGAGTCTAAGAAAATCGTGCTTTCAGGTTTCAAAGAAACAGGATATTGAACGGAACCCAGTTCCTGACCATATATGATCGCAGCGTCATCCCGGTGAATCGGCGCATCAAGCTGCTGTGCAATAACGGATACTTTGCGTCCATCTTTCAACTTGCGATCCGGGTCAATTTCCAGCTGAGAGGCATTCTTCCCCTCAGGGTGTGAGATATTCACTTTTGCCTCTGCGAGTACGACAGAGTCTGCTAGTGCAAACCCGAAATTCGGATTCAGGTGAAGCTGATTCGTATGTATTGGTGTGTTCATGATACATCCCCTCTCCTATGTCTGATGGCATGTCACATCCCTCAATATATGGCATATTTGGACTAGCCGCAACCCCAAGCTGGGTATGGTCGAGTATGGACATGTACTTTAATAGATACCCGAATAGAGGTCTTAAGCCAACTTTTTTCTTTTTTCCCTTTGCTTTATAACAGAAAACCCCATATTGCTCTAGTGTAAGCTAGGCAGTATGGGGTAGTGAGTGCATCAGGATTATCTAGTGATACATAGCCATTTTATTTTATTATTTATTTCCCTTTGGCTTGACCGGCTGTTGATCAACAGCTATTGATCCCCGCCGCAGAGGATTCAGGTGACTGTAGTGACGTCCATACATGAAATAAATGATCAAACCGATAACCAGCCAAGCGAAAAACGTGATCCATGTCAGAGCAGCTAGACGGGTCATTAGATATACACAACCAATTGCACTCAGTATCGGAATCCATGGAACAAAAGGCACCTTGAAGCCGCGTTTGAGATCAGGGTTGTTTTTTCGCAGAACGATAATGCCCAGACTTACGACTGCGAATGCAAACAATGTACCGATGTTGGTAAGCTCGGCCAGATGACCGAGTGAGATGAACCCTGAGAATAGCGCAATGATGATACCTGCCACCCATGTACCTGTCGCCGGGGTTTGACTTTTACCACTGATTTTTGAGAATACCGGGGAGAGCAATCCGTCACGTGACATGGAATACAATAGACGGGTCTGCCCATACATCATAACGAGCAGAACGGTTGTTATCCCGGTGATTGCACCAAGAGCCACAATCCAGGACAGCCCATGCAGATTCACGAATTCAAACGCAAAAGCAACCGGATCACTAACATTCAGCATGTGGAAAGGCACGATGCCTGTCAAAATCAAGGATACAACGATATACAGCACGGTGCAGATCGCCAAGGAAGCAATAATGCCTATCGGCAAGTCGCGCTGAGGTCGTTTGACTTCCTCCGCTGCCGTGGAAACCGCATCAAATCCAATATAGGCAAAAAAGACCGTCGCCGCACCAGCGGTTACTCCTGAGATGCCAAACGGCAAAAACGGCTGCCAATTGGAAGGCTGTACATAAAACACGCCCACTCCGATAAAAATCAGCACAACAATAATTTTGATCGCCACCATAATGCCATTGGCACGGGCTGCCTCCTTGACTCCACGGGTGAGCAGAAAGGTGATCAGTAACGTGATGGCTGCTGCGGTAACATCGAAATAGGTCCCCTTTTCAGGATTGTATGCACTGCTGAGTGCATGCGGCAGCTGTAATCCGAAGCCTGACAGCAGCGACTGAAAATAACCGGACCACCCGCTGGCCACGGCCGCACTGGCGAATCCATACTCCAGAATCAGATCCCAGCCTAGAATCCAGGCAATGACTTCACCAAAGGCAGTGTAACTATACGTGTATGCACTCCCTGAAGCAGGTACGCTGGATGCGAATTCGGAATAGCATAGCGCAGCGAATGCACAGATGATGCCTGCAAGCAAAAAGGAGAGTACTAATCCAGGACCAGCATAATTTGCCGCTGCGACTCCTGTTAATACAAAAATCCCTGTACCGATAATTGCTCCTACTCCAAGCGTTGTTAAGTCCAAAGGACCTAGCGCTCTTTTTAACGCACTATTTTCTTCTCCGAAGGCAATTGTTTTTTTCCGAAGCAGCGAAGATCGTTTCTGATTCTCTGACATAGACATGTTCCTCTCATTACAAACGTAGAATGAAGTATACCTTCCAAGCTGCTTCATCTCGATCTGTTCTATAAAAAAGTCGTTTGTTCTATATTACCGATCACCTACAAAAATCTATCGTATTCTACACGTTGTCGCGTTGCTATACTAAATTTATTTTTGATCACTGTACTATTTTGTGCTTTCTAGGCGAATAATATCATGAACTGATGGATTGGTCGCATAATGAAAATCGATTTAAAACAAAACTGCGTATAATTTATATTATGCGCAGTTTTTTGAGTGCTTTTACAAAGGCATAAACCACTTTAATTCGTTGTTATAAGCATTATCATAAATAAAGGGCTTTTTCGTCTTTTTCTGCTGTCACTTCGCGCCATAATTCGTCTGAGGGCTACGCCATCCCCCTGCTCTCGTCTATAGTTAACTTCCTTTTGTTTAGATATAGAAAAAAGCCGCTACATTTAGCGGCTCCTTTCAATGCAATTTATTCTCGTGTCAGACAGGTATCTCTCGATAATTGTTTTGACTGAACGATTTATACGATCTCTACTCCCAGCTCAAATCCTGTCCATTGGTTTCAATCACCTTTTTATACCCGTAGAAACTGTTTTTGTTATTTGTCAACAACCCTTGCTTTAACCACGATTGGTTTTGAAAATACAACGAAATTGCTTATTCAATAAAAAAGAGCCGTGCCAAGAGTGACGGCTCTTTTACTTCACTTCTGCCCGATCCTTTAAGAAAATACAATCCGATCCGCATCAGACATCCGATACTGTGTTAATAAATATTCCTTACTTTCCATCGCTTTGCTTCGAATGTCGTCCAGGTTCACATGCAGCAGCTTACCATTTTGCTTCACAAGTTTTCCTGCAACAAAAACCGTGTCCACATTGGATGGATTGGCGAATTGCACAACAGCACCGATCGGATCGTGAACGGGGAACAAATTCAGATCGGTTGTGCGAATCATAATTAAATCCGCTTCTTTTCCCGGTGTGACTGAACCTGTTTTCCGCTCCAGCCCTAAAGCCTGTGCACCGGCCGAAGTTGCAAATCGCAGTACCTGACTCGCTTGCAAACTCAGCTCTCCCGGCATTTCAACTTGCGCCAGCAATAACTCGTTCGTTCTGGAACGCTCAGCTTGCAACGCAAATTTCATCTGTGAAAACATGTCTCCACCTGTCGAAGTCACCACATCCACTCCAAGCGTTGGCGTGCCACCATGTTCGAGAAAATATCCTGTAGCCGGATACCCATGTCCCATCATCATTTCTACTTCAGGCGTAACTGACAAAGATGCTCCCGTGTCTGCCAGCATTTTGAATTCATCCATGCCCATCGTATTGCCGTGAACGACATTAATTCGCGGGGTAAGCAGCCCTGCCTCGTACATTCGGTTAATGGAACGATCTGCAGATCCCCAGCTGCCAAACCCGACATGCATCGAACAAATTGCGTCCAGTTCTTCTGCGAGCTGAATGTCCTGCACCGTTGTATCCCAGTGGCTAAACTCTGGGCCGCGAATAGCAAGTCCATACGTGACCAATTGGTCACTAGAGGAGAAATAACGCTCCTTCACCCCTCTGATATTCTCCGGGTATGAAAGGGTACTTTCTCGATTCCAATAGGCGGTTTCCCCTGGAACACCGTGAGCAAAGACAGCCCGGATCCCTGCATCCTGCAGCCCACGAATAAGTCCATCGGTATGATCAGGTGAGTATGGCATGCTCCAATCAAGTACCGTCGTCACTCCCGCATTAAGCGCTTCCAAAGAACCCAGAAGATTGGCAATGTAGCTGTCCTGTGGTCGAAGCTTGCTTCCCATGGCACCATAGTACAGATTTTGCAAATACACGGGCAGCGACCAGTTCGTTCCAGCTGTTTTCACAAGAGATTCCCACATATGCCGGTGTGTATCCACGAGTCCAGGCATGACAATCATGTCTGATGCGTCGATCACCACAACATCTGCATCTGACACCTCGATATTCGGTTGCACGGCTGCAATCAACGAATCCTGAATAAGTACATCTGCCCTGTTAAACTGTCCAATACGAGCATCCATCGATAATACACAACCGTTTTTCAATAGATAACCTGTCCCCATGAGACACCTCTCCAATCGTAATGGTTTGTAAAATGATCTGATCCGCATTGCTTGTCCCTACATATAATTTGCGACTATATTTTCGCTAGTATATATACATTATATATCAGGTGTTAATATTTATCAAATCTGGACACCAAACTCCTATCTATAGTGATGACTAGTCTTACATCGTTAAACTTCATTCTTATCTCCGTTGGATTCCAGCTTACGTTTCGCTCGAAAACGTCTCACCTTCATTAGATTACCGCACATTTTATCATCGCAATATTTCTGTGTCCTACTGCGAGTATCGTCATAGAAGATCCAGCGGCAGTCCGGGTTGTCACAGCATCGAATTCTCTTTCCATCGCCCTCCACCAGTGTAGTTGCAAAGTCAGCAGCGACTTCTGCCATCACCTGAAACCAATGCGCATGGATGGGAACCAGCTTAACATCCAGTCTTTGATCCTCTGAAATTAGTTGTCTGATTACCCCACCACACCGCATAGAGTCATTTAACCATGCTTGATCCTTCTCCGTTAGGGGCGTTCCCGCTGACAAACGGATAGCCAGAAACTGTAACTCATCTCTAAAGCTTCTCATGGCGGATTCCTCTTCAGTCGATGCCGGAACTTGTGCTTCTAATTGCCAACGATTCAAGAAATCCTGCTGCCAGCCTGCTTTTCCCAGTCTGTCTTCAGATCGATCCCCGCCACGCCAATCATGATAGTCGCTATTTACAAAATCTGTCCATAATCTATCCATCTATACCTCCGGCATTGTAACTATCTAATTTTAAAAAAGATGGTTACTTTCTTTTGAATTGTGTTATATTAATTGTAACCATTTCAAACCATATTAGCTAGTTACAAGCATGAAGACGCAAGTCATGAGATGAGTTCCACTAGAGAGGAATGAACTTAAAAGATGACGTCTGTTACAACTGCATTAGATGTGTTGGTTATCCAAAAAGAAGATACCTGGGATCAATGTAACTGGATCGTCCCATTGTCAAAGGCGATTGAAGGGCTGACCGCAGAGCAAGCAGCTTGGATCCCTCCTTCAGGAGGACTAAGCATATGGCAGCTGGTCAATCATATGTATTATTACAACGAGCGGATCTTAGAGCGTCTTCAAGGTCATGCTCCATCTGTACCCGCAGCCGAATCGAATGAAGCTACGTTTGGCAAACCGGGTGACCCCTTGGACCAAATTGGCTGGAGCCAACTAGTGGAGCGAACCACTAAGCTGGCAGAGCAGTTGCACGATAACCTGGTTACGTTACAGGTTTCCAGACTTGAAGAAGCCTATTTGGATTCCGAACAAAATTGGGCTCAAACGCTTGCCCGCTGGGTTCTTCACGACGCTTATCACGCGGGTCAGATTGTACTTCTTCGCAGGCAGCAAGGAAGCTGGAACATCATATTCTAAAAAAATGCTTGAACTGCTAGCGCTTACAGGAATAAGATGAACTTATTAATGTTACAACTTGTACTATAACCTATAAATTGAATAGGATCTTCGGGGTAGGGTGCAATTCCCAACCGGCGGTGATGTTCCAATTGGAACCAGCCCGCGACTCGCTGTTGACTGCTTAGGACAACAGCGACTGACTTGGTGTGACTCCAAGGCCGACGGTACAGTCCGGATGAGAGAAGATCAACACATGACATACCGCCTATGGGAAGGTCTCTTTCCTGACGATATGTTCATGGATGAGCCCCCGTTTATTTGGTGTATGCCAAAACGGGGGCTTTTGTCGATTTTGCCAACTGAAGATTCCGTGTTCTGACGAAGGAGTCCTGAATATGGAAAAGACACAGCATGCATCAACCGTTTATCGCAAGGAACGAAGCAATACCGGATTTTGGCTCGTTGTTCTCGGTGCTGCCCTGTGGGGCGTAGATCCATTGTTCCGCATCATTTTGCTGCAAACAATGACCTCTACTCAAATTGTACTGGTGGAGCATATTATCGTGAGCTTAGTCGCTATACCCGTCTTATGGAAATTCCGCGCCGACCTGAAACAGCTGCGAGCCCGCCACTGGATCGCCGTTATCTTTATCTCATGGGGCGGCTCTGCACTGGCAACGGTATTATTCACGCTCGCACTGACACACAATGATCCGAATACCGTTTTGTTGTTGCAAAAAATGCAGCCCATCTTCGCGATTGTTTTAGCTAAGATCTTACTGAAGGAAACACTGCCGCGCCGCTTCGGCTGGTTATTCGTTGTTGCTCTTATCGGAACTTATCTGCTTACATTTGGGTTTACGCTTCCGCTTGGAAACTGGAACAACTGGATTCATGCGGGCAGCCTGTTGTCACTTGGCGCTGCTGCCTTATGGGGCGGTTCTACGGTGATGGGCCGACTGATGCTGGGGCAAACCCGTTATGAGACAGTCACCTCCCTTCGTTTCGTCGTAGCTCTGCCCTTGCTGATCTTCATGACCTGGAACGAAGGTGCAGCGTGGACCTTGCCTTCCGGTGCAGGAGAACAGGCAGCTGTTGCGCTCAACATTCTGGGGCAGGCGCTACTGCCAGGTTTACTTAGTCTATTGTTATACTATAAAGGTCTCTCGACCACCAAAGCTTCCGTAGCCACACTGGCTGAGCTGAGCTTCCCAATGGCGGGTGTGCTTGTGAACTGGATTGCATTCCGAACGCTCATCACATGGGAACAGTTGCTTGGATTCATTCTCATCTGGATTGCTTTGTTCGCTATATCCAAACAGCAGGAACGATCTACCACAGCTGCTGACGCAGCTCCTAAGCTTCGGACAGAGTAAGAAAGATCTTATTTATATCTTAAAGGCACTGCACATCCTTCTGGATCGGCAGTGCCTTTTGTCTTTTTATAATTCCAGTGGTACGATGACATATGGACAGGTATTTATACTATTTCATATTTTCGGAGAGGAACGATCGTCATGTCTTCATTTTCATATACGTCCTATGATGCCATAGGTCTGGCTGAACTGGTTCGCTCACGGGAAGTTTCCCCCCTTGAATTGCTGGAAGCGGCTTACGCTCGCCTAGAAGAAGTTAATCCGCTGCTTAATGCGGTCATTCGTACATATGAAACACGCGCACGCGAGGAAGCCGGCTATGTTCGTCCTGGTGAACAGCCTTTTGCAGGCGTTCCATTGCTCCTCAAAGACATCTCGCAATCGTTGGAGGGGGAAATTCTGACTTCCGGTTCCCGCCTTCTCAAGGATCATCGAGCTTTGCGCAATTCTAACTTTGTATCCAGACTTCGGGATGCAGGCTTCGTTATTATCGGACATACGAACACACCGGAATTTGGCCTCAAAAATATTACCGAGCCACGTCTTCATGGTCCGAGTCGCAATCCATGGAATACGAATCATTCACCAGGGGGATCTAGCGGCGGTGCAGCTGCCGCAGTTGCTTCGGGTATCGTACCCATGGCCGGAGCCAGTGATGGTGGGGGTTCGATCCGGATCCCCGCCTCCTTCAGTGGACTATTCGGACTAAAACCTACTCGGGGACGGACTCCTGTTGGACCAGGTGTAGGCCGTCAATGGCAAGGTGCATCCATCGACTTCGCGCTGTCCCGGACTGTGCGAGACAGTGCCGCCTTACTGGATACCCTGCAGGTCATTCAGCCTGAAGCCGCATTTCATGCCCCGCTCTTTCCAGGCAGTTACTTGGCCGATATGAACTATCCGCACCAACGCAAACTAAAGATCGCGTATACCACGGACTCACCAGTAGGCACCCCTGTTAGTGAGGATTCGAAGGAAGCAGTGTACAAGCTGGTTCGGTGGCTGGAAAAACAAGGTCATCACGTAGAGGAAAAATTGAGTCCGGTGAACGGTGTTCGGTTGATGGAGAACTATTATATGATGAACAGCGGTGAAATGGCGGCGATGATCGCCTCCATGGAGCATGCTATGGGCCGATCTTTGACTTCGGGCGATATGGAGATTGAATCCTGGGTGCTGGCTGAGGCAGGCAAAAAGGTATCGGCTGCGGAATTCGTTCACAGTCTTGCCGAATGGGACGTGGCTGCCGCACAGATGTCTACACTCTTCGAACGATACGACTTCTATATCACACCCGTTAATGCCTTTCCTGCACCAAAGGTTGGAGAGCTAACTCCTCATGAGGAGCAAATTCAGCATCTGATGCAGATTAGCGAATTGGATAAGGTGCATCAGCAGCAATTGATTTATGAAATGTTTGAACCAAGTCTCACCTACACTCCCTTCACCCAACTCGCCAACCTGACAGGCCAGCCTGCAATGAGTGTTCCGCTGCACCTCACAGCTGATGGCTTGCCGATGGGCGTGCAAGTGATGGCAACCAAAGGGCGTGAAGACTGGCTGCTCCATCTGGCTGGCCAATTGGAAGCATCCGGACTGTGGATCGGAATGAATGGAAACCCTCTTTTCCCTGCCTAAGTTAAAGAAAAAGGACAACGATCTAACTCCGTGACCACTTGAGTATATCAAGAGTCACGGAGTTAGTTGTGTGTTCGCTTTTATGGTAACAATAACATTGCGTTATGGATGTGTGTTCAATTTTCAGTTCCGAATTACGGACACCTATTCAGGGTATCCATTTTAGTATCCAATTGGTTTACATAATATATATTACGTAATAAAATGAGAATTTCTTAAATTTCAATGTCACATCCGTCAAAAGGTACATCTCGTTCAATGAGCTTAACAGCATTATCGATTGCGTTTAGTTGTTCTTCTGAAAGTAGATTTTCATCTCCATCCCAATCACCTAACCACCAGAAGAACGAGCTAATTTTGCGGTATTCCATAAACATAGGAATAGTCTTGATCCATCGTTAGCGAGAGCATGAATAAGCTGTGTAAGTACCAAGCCTCTTGGATGAGGTTTCTCGATATCATATTTCCCTGTGCAGCAAGGCATACCCGAAACATGTAAATCTACTAATCAGAACATTATTTATAGTGGTTATTACCGCTCACTAGCAAGTTATTATTAGATTACTCTACTGCCCCGGTGGCGGCGATCCGAAGATCAACTTCGACATCAAACTGGGCACGGGATAGCTCTTTTCCCCAATTGTCCTGCACTTCCTTGTACAACGGGTACTGATATGCCCGTGCATAGAACCCGAAACCGACAGGGTCTATTTCATGCTGCTGGAATTTTTCAATGATCTTCTCAATCGCTACTTTCATTCCCTCGCTCAATTTTTTTTCCATGCCATCGAAATCATCCCGGAGTTCAAATTCAAGAAACTTTTCCGTGATGGCAATAATTGATTTTACTTTTACCTTGTATCGGAATTTCCCGTTCTCATGAGAAGATTTAATCTTTACTGAGGTGCCTCCTAGAGTAAAACTTACTTTATCTATGTTATACGGAACCGTTTGTTGTAGTTTATCCACTGGAAAAGTAAGACTGATTCCGGGTCCCGCCTCCTTTTTCAAAATTTGAAGGAGCGACGTTTCCTGATAGGTTAAGGACGTTCGGTACTGGCCTTTCCGGGAAAGGAGAGTCGTTCCTTTAAGTAGGATCTTGTTATTCTCAATCTTGATTTCCGAGATGGCAGGGGTCATCGCCCGGTCATACAATTGTCGATGCAGCTCTTGCGCAGTTGTTGAGACCGTAGTCGAAATTTTGCTTCCTGATTCGACAATTGCTTTTAAAAAGATGAGTATTGGTGGCTGATCCTTCGATTGGAAGTTAAAAATATCCGAAACTGGACCATCAACTGCGATGATCTTGTCGGTAATTGTATTTCGCGGATCACGGAAAGTAACATCCAATACTTTAAACCAATCCTTGTATTTAAGTAGTTCTTTCCCTACAATAATAACCTGAAAATTCCGTCCTCCTACCGAACCTGGAAATTGAGCATCCTGCTGATTCTTGGACGATCTTAATCCCTCAGCTAACCCTGCCGCTTCGCGGCTTTTCTTTTGAATGTCTTTGCTGAATACAGGCGCGGAGACATAATAATGGAGCTTTTGGTCTTCGACATCCAAGCCCAATGCCAATGGAACGGTAGCATCTTCCAAATTGGTTTTGCCACTTCCGCACCCTGCGATTGAACACAACCATATGCAAAGTACAATAGAAATACCGGTTTTTTTAATCCATTTCATGTTCGTTTCCCTCCCTTCCATTTGTTGAAAATAACGACATACAAAAGAATGGCTGCAGGCAATACGAATTCCATCACAAATCCGATAAGATTGAGTGAATTGTTGATTTGTGCAGCTGCCATAAAACTCGGGCGATAGATGAAAAAACTGACCTGTATGACAATACACCATATAGCAAGGTGAATATTGTCCTTACCTTTTCCCAGCAACGAGACAGAGCATCTGGAAACAATGTGCATGGAGGGAATCCAAATACATGAGAAGATAAACAAATAAAATGCAATAAACAACACTTCGACCCGTTCGATAAATTGAAATTCAATAGACTTCAAAATACTGATCACCGGATCATTGTATTCTCCGATCTCATCAGGACTAAAATAAACAAAGCAAATAATGGTGATCCCCAAATATGCCAGGCAAGTAAGGGAATTGGAGATTACCATAGCCGTCATAGCCTTTTCTTTTTTCACTAAATGAGGGTACAGAAACAAAACCAGTACAATGCCAAGCAAGGGATAGATCATGATTTTTATGGAAGTAAATATGGGAAGCCAACCCTCTTTAAATAGCGGAAGCAAATACAGCCAATGAGCACGATTCAGCGTTGAAACATAAACCAGGGGAATCCACATGGAGAGCATCGAAACAATTTCGGTGTACCGCCCGATCACCTGAAACCCATGCTGCGCAATCTGATAGGTGGGAATCAGAAGCAGAAAGGCCAGAATATAAATTAACGTCGTCGGCAGCAACCAGAGTTTAATGACCAGCGTAGCAACCGCGTAACCGTCATATGCGAGCAGCAAAAAATAAATCATAAATAGAAAAGTAACCAGTTTTGCCGCCCATCGGCCCATATAACGCTGAACTAATTCAAGTATTGTATTGTCCGGATTATGGCTCATTAATTTCACCATTGCCATAGAGGCTAACATCGCGAGCCCCCATCCTAAAAAGACCGTCATCCAACCATCCGTTCCAGCATGTCTTGCAAGCTCTTTTGGAAGAGCCAGGAAGGCAACACTGATCTGGAAAGTAGAAATGATAAGGATGAATTGAAGCGTCGTTATCGGGCGATATGTCTTCATGTACTACTTCTTCTCCTTCCATTCCCTGCTATTTCCTTGTCGTCTTGTCTGGCGTGATCGCGTGCTGATCGGGCGCGTGTTCATCATCCATAACGGCAACCGGAGTAAGGTATCCTTCCAATCTACAGGTCTGAATGGAGCAATAGGTGTACTATAAGACGTGTTAAGCGAGTTTAACGTTATTAATCTGCCGATTATGGTCATCATGCCGACTACCAGTCCAATGAACCCGAACCAGGTGGCGAAAACCATCATCATAAAACGCATTAATCGTACAGCAGCAACCATATCCTGATTCGGAATAATAAATGAGGATATCGCCGTAAACGCAACAACGATAACCATGACATTGCTGATCAAACCAGCCTGTACAACCGCTTGACCAATGACAATACCCCCGACAATGCCCACCGTCTGACCAATTGGAGCTGGAAGTCGAACCCCTGCTTCCCTTAGCATTTCAAGAGTCAGTTCCATGATGATCGCTTCCACGAAAGGAGGAAACGGAACCTGGCCCCTTGATTCACCAAGCGTTAACAACAGCTTCATGGGTATAATTTCATAATGAAATGAAATAACGGAAATGAAAAAGCCCGGCAGAAAAATGGCGACAAAAAAAGCAAAAATTCGCAATGTTCTAAGAAATGACGAGATGGACCATCGGGAACTGTAATCATCAACCGTTTGAAAAAAGGACATAAACGTAACTGGAGCTACCACTACACTCGGCGAACCATCAACGACAACGACACACCGACCTTGCAGTATTTGCGAGGCAGCAGTATCCGGTCTTTCTGTCGTGATGATCTGGGGAAGCAAAGCTAGCGGTTGGTCTTCAATAAACTCAACTAATTCGCCCGTGTTAATAATGGCGTCTACATCAATGGATTGAATGCGTTCTTCAAGAACTTTTACGACCTCAGGATCAACCACATCCTCCAAATAAAGCAGGGATACGGCCGTCTGTCCTCGTCTCCCAACGATATACCGTTTAAGCTTCAGTTCTTTGTCCGCGATATAACGTCGAATCATGGCTATATTTTGAGAACCGTTCTCTATAAATCCTTGATGC
This sequence comes from Paenibacillus illinoisensis NBRC 15959, assembly GCF_004000925.1. GTDB lineage: Bacteria > Bacillota > Bacilli > Paenibacillales > Paenibacillaceae > Paenibacillus > Paenibacillus illinoisensis. Next base: position 18,339 of record NZ_BIME01000001.1, read on the forward strand.
GCCCCTTTCAGTGAAGGTTCTTGCTGTGGGTCCTCAATTGCGCGTTGAGGAATACCTTTGGTATCCAGTACATAGGCTTCACTACGCCCTTCAATAAAAAGCACACTATAGCCGATCATAATGGAAAGTTTGAGATCCTCCCATTTAGAATAAGGCTTTACATACCCGACTGTTGTGATGAAGTCTTCCGACGGGTTACCGGACTCTAGCTGAAGTGGAGCAAGGACATCATGATTAAGGATCGTTTTGTCAGTCATTTCGTCCATGTATATGATGGCAGCTTGTTCACCGGTTTGTTTAATGTATAGCTTCCGAATGATCAAGTCGGGAGTATTCGTAAAGATTTCTTGAATTCTGGCGGTGGATTCGTTCAAACTTGGTGTGATGTTATCATCTTTCGAGATTGTGCCAGATGGTTCGTTCATTTTTCACTTCACTCCCTTCTTCAAGCAGCATTTCCTTATTATGACGATTATTCTCGTGTATATGCATTTTGCTTTGGAAAGACACACTCCAAACTTGAAACAAAAAAGCCGCTAAACATAGCGACTTGTAATTGTGTACATTTTTTCCTGATCTGGCCGCTTCACCCGGATGATATAATGCAAGCAAATTAGTTTGCCTTGAGATGTCGGAGATCACTTTAATGATCTGTCCAATCTCCTGCGAGATCCGAACCAGATGATTGAGGCCATCCGACACATGGTTGACGGACTGATGGATGGTGCTCATTGGAGACCAACTTCAGATTCAATTCCAATGTAGATACTAACTACAGTTACCAATTAGACAATAAAATAAGAAACAGGGACACGTCATTACACGCGTCCCTGTTTCTTTCGTTATAAGGAAATATCTAATATACGATAATCTTGTAAAATTACATTTTCCAGCAAACTTGGTTTGATTACTGATGCTCTGCCTTCGCCGTTCAAATTATAGGCAGGAGTACACAACATTGCGCAAACGTCTCTGAACGTAAGGCTCTTGGCTATTAAGCAGATGCTGCGCATACATGACGGTGAGCCCGGAGTCGGGATCAATAATCGCCATGCATCCGGCAGCTCCGCTCCAGCCAAATTCGCCATGAGGGCTTAGTGAACCGCTCTCTGACTTGGATATATGCGTACGGACACCGAGTCCAAAACCATATCCGCCCATATGATCCCAAGAGTAATCAGGGCGCGTCATCTCATTCAGATGATCTGTCCGCATTAATTCCACGGATGCCTGCGACAAAATCCGAACACCTTCAGGGCTGGTACCATGACCAGTGAGTGCGTTCAGGAACAACGCATAATCGCGTACGGTAGATAACAGTCCTGCACCCCCGCTCTCCAATTCCGTACCAACACGGAACCCGTTACCGTCCATGCGGATGGCTTTTTCGAGTTCATCATTGTATGCGTATTGCGGAATCAGACGTGACTGCTGCTCATCGTTCAGATCGAAAGCTGTGTCGTTCATGCCGAGTGGTCCGGTGATTTCTTCCTGCAGATATGTCCCAAAACGTCTGCCGCTTACCACCTCAATCAATGCTCCCAGCACATCGTGACACATGCTATAGTTCCAATGTGTGCCTGGCTCAAACAGAAGCGGTTCCTTCGCGAGCGCTTTCGCAAACTCCCGTGTTGGCAGTTTTCCATCGGTGCTCTGCACGGCTTCTTTGATAGATGGCGCACCAACGTCATACGAGAAGCCTGCGGTCATCGTAAACAAATCTCGTACGGTAATGGCTCTTGTGGCTTTCTCCAATCTGATCTCACCATTCGGCATTATTTTCTTCACATTCATCTCTGCAAACTCCGGCAGATAGTCGGACACTGGATCACTGAGCAGCATATGCCCTCTTTCTACAAGTTGAAGTGCTGCAACGCAAGTCATGATTTTGGTCATGGAATAGAGATTGAAGATGGCCCCATCGGTGATTGGTGTGTTCTCCTCCAGATTAGCGTAACCATTACGATAGTGGAAAACGGTATCATTTTGATGGATGACCATCACCTCAGCCCATGGAATTCTCCAGGATGTGATGCGATCAATAAATGAAGCAAGCGGTTTAAAGTCCATGTTTATCCGTCCTTCTATGTAGAATCTTTTATTATTGCACACTGTGAACCATGGTCACGCCACGAATCACATATTACTACTATACGACCATTTGTAAGCGTTGACTACCATTCGAAATAACTTGTTCCACAAAAACAAAAAAAGCCGCTAAACTAGCGGCTTGAAGGTAACATACATGTCTCTAACTGCAACTAACTCTGTCTTAAACTTAATCTCATGCTGCCTTTTTGATGTTGTAACTACAACGACAAGATTTCAATATATCCTTCTGTTCCATGCACACGAATTCGCTGCCCGTCTTTTATACGTTTCGTTGCGTTCTCCACGCCAACCACTGCTGACAAACCGTACTCACGTGCAATAACGGCTCCATGGGTCATCAGTCCACCTACTTCGGTGACTAGCCCTTTGATGGACACAAATAGTGGTGTCCAGCTAGGGTCTGTAAAAGCAGTAACGAGAATATCTCCATCTTCCAGCTCAGCTTCCTCCATGTCCAGAATCACACGTGCACGCCCTTCGATAACACCGGAAGAGACAGCGAGACCCACTAATGCTTCGGCTGGGAGGTTATCTCTTTTATACTTACCTGTAATGATTTCGCCATCTGACGTGATCACACGTGGAGGAGTCAATTTTTCATATAGCTTATATTCGTCTTTTCGCCTGCGGATCATCTGGTCATCCACTTTACGGGTACTCACCACTTCACGAAGTTCTTCAAAAGTAAGATCATATATATCTTCTTTTTCCCGCAAAACACCCGCTTGAACTAGTCGCTCGGCTTCCTTGAGCAAAGCTTTCTTATAAATGAAGTAACGATGAACCATACCGTATTTGGGGTACTCTCTGTACCCACTCAAATTACGAATGATGTCGATCTTTTCTTTTGTTTCTTGTGCTTTCTGCTCTCCATCAGGCAGCTGCTTCAATCGCTTTAATAATTCCTCTTCTTTTCTCAAAGCCTCCTGTCGCCCTTGCTCAAACTTGCGGCTCCCTTCATTAGGTTTAAAGTTTTTGATATTACCCAGAATCAGTGGAACAAGTGTCAAAGGTTTTTCAATCCAGCGAGTTCGGGTTAGATCAATCTCTCCGGCACAGCGCATTCCATATCGCTCTAGATAGGCAATGATCGCTTCTTGTACTTCCTGGCCACCAGTGAATTGAACAAGATCATCCAGGAATTGATCCTTTTGTACATGTTGTAAGTATTGAACGACCTCAGGATAAGGACGAATCACATCTGCGACATCCAATAAGGCGAGCCCCATTTCGGAAGTGATATTGTTTGGAACAGACTGGGAGATCGCATCTGCTGCGTTTTTTTCACCTAACCATTCGTTCATCTTGTCATTGAGCCAGAATGAAGCATTCATACCCGTTGTTATTACAGCTGAACTTCGCGGGTCAAATAATATCTTTCTAAGTTCCTGGATATCTTCCTGAATAAAATCAATCAAGTCAGATCCTGATTTTGTATGAATCTTTTGTTTCAATTCTTCTATAGATTCTTCATTGTTCTTGATCAAATCCGTAACGATAGACGGATCCTGTTCATTGATTGGTGTTTGAGAGCCTGCTGGGGGCAAACCTCTATTACCTCTACCGGAATTCTCTACTGGGTTGTCGTTCGGTAATGATTTCACAAAATCTCCTCGCTCAATTACAGTCATTAAAGCGTCTTTGATAAGCGGATCGGATTTCCCAAGGGCATTCACAATGTTTTCTCTGGTGACAGGTGAGGCTAGCATAGGCGTTACATCCACGAACAACCTCCCGCCAGCTACACGCATGGGTGCAGGAGTTGTCATGAGATAAAATGACAGTCCGAGTGGTTTGATGGGATCAGTCATCATTTGTTGATGGGCAACAGAAACATACACATGATTTTCTTGATCATTCACTTCAGGGATCGGAAATAACCTTGTAATTGGTCGGCTCTGGACAATGTAGAACGTGCCATCGGACAAGCACCACTCAATATCCTGCGGGCAACCAAAGTAAGCTTCAATCTGTCTTCCTATCCGAGCTAACTCCAAAATGTGATGATCCGCGAGTGTTTGAGCTTTTTGCTGATCAGATTGAATTGTCCGCGTCTCAGTCCCGCCTTCTTTTCGAGCATAGATTGCGAGTTTTTTGGTTGCAATTCTTTTATCGACAATTTCTTCTTCCCTTACCTTATAACAATCAGCAGATACCAAGCCGGAAACCAGTGCTTCTCCCAAACCATAGCTGGCATCGATCGATAAGAGTTTTCGGCTGGACGTCATGGGATCGGCAGTAAATAAAATTCCTGAAGCCTGCGGGAAAATCATCTTCTGAATAATAACAGCCAAGTATACCTGGCTATGATCGAATCCGTTCTGCATACGGTAGATTACAGCACGATCCGTGAAAAGGGACGCCCAACATTTGCGAATATGCTCCAGTATGGCTTCCTTGCCGATGATGTTTAAATAAGTATCCTGCTGACCTGCAAAAGAAGCATGTGGCAAATCCTCGGCAGTTGCACTGGAACGCACCGCATATGCATGTTCATCTCCATACTGGCTGAGGTAGCGGCTTACTGCCTCGACAACCTCGTAAGGAATTTCTGAATTCATAATGATCTGCCGAATCTCTCTGCTGATTTCACCAATTTGATCTCGTTCTTCTACATGAAGCATGGTTAGTCGACTGAGCAAAGAGTGGTATGTCATGTTTTGTTCGATGGCTTTCTGGTATCCCAACGTTGTCACACAAAATCCCTCAGGAACTTGAATCCCTTCCCTCTTGGATAATGCTCCTAGATTCAAACCCTTCCCACCCACAAGCCAAAGCTGTGACTTTTCGATCTCCTGGAAACTGAGAACCATAGAACTCATTCAACATCTCTCCTAATCATCAAATTGAGAAAAAAATCCTTTGACAAGATATCAGCGGCATGCTAAAATAAAAATATAAGATAGACTATCTATACGTAAATACATAAATATACTCGTGAACTGATCATACCATCGTGTTACTTTATATGCAATAATTTTAAAAGGACCTGACTAAATGTCAGGTCCTTTTTTTTGCTATTTCGTTCAATTGTTCCTTCTTCATTTCCTTCCCCATGTGCCCCCTCTCAGACCTTTTTCAATACTCCCGAAAAACCTCACTCGACTTATTCAGTCTATATCAACAACCGCTTATATTTCGCGTTTAGAATCATTCCTCGTTTAGGGCGGTGAACAATTATGTCTTCAATTCTTTTCAAGCAGCTTGATTCGGTTATTCATTGAACAATTCGGAAATAATTTTCTCATACCGCCTATAGGAAGGAAGGACTTCATGAATTCCAACTCTCAATCAGAGAATGATGCTTATTTAAAAGAACTGGGTGCCTTATTTATCCCTTTGGACGAAATGGAGAATCTGGATCGAATGGTTGATGCAATCGGGGATGCAGATATTGTGCTCCTTGGGGAATCAAGTCATGGGACAGCCGACTTCTATCGATACAGGGCTGAACTTTCGAAAAAGCTGATTACAAACAAAGGATTTAACATCATCGGTGTTGAAGGAGATTGGCCCGCTGCTTATCGGTTGAATCGGTATATAAAAGGAGCACCGGGTGCCGATTCTTCGGCAGCAGACGCACTGGGTGATTTTACTCGCTGGCCGACTTGGATGTGGGCGAATACAGAAATTCGTAATTTTGCCGAGTGGCTGAAAGAACATAATGCAGCGAATCGGGATGGACACAATGAACGTTCGAAGGTTGGATTTTATGGAATAGACATGTATTCTTTGTGGGAATCGATGGAGGCCATTATCGGTTATCTGGAGAAAACCAAGTCTCCTCAACTGGAACAGGCGCGCCGGACGTATGCTTGCTTTGATCCATACAACAAGGATCATCAGAGTTATGGTATTGCAGCAGGGTTACTCTCCGAGAGCTGTGAGAATGAAGTGGTTGAACTGTTGAAGCAGATGCAGCAACGACGCATGGCGCACCCGGGTAGTGAAGAAGAATTGGACGCAGAGGTCAACATGCTGGTAACTTCCAGCTCAGAAGCATATTATCGAACGATGGTCCGCGGTGGCCCGGATTCCTGGAATGTACGTGACAGGCATATGGTGGAATCACTGAAGCGTATCATGTCCTATTACGGCTCCTCTGCCAAGGCCATTGTCTGGGAGCATAATACACACATTGGAGATGCGCGAGCAACAGACATGCTGGAAGATGGCATGGTGAATGTTGGTCAGCTGCTGCGTGAGGATGCACAACATCGGGTGTTTGCCGTTGGCTTCGGAACCTATAAAGGAGAAGTCCTTGCAGGAAGAGCCTGGGGAGATCCTGTTGAGAAAATGGTCGTTCCACCCGGGCAGCCGGGAAGCTGGGAGGATTACATGCATCAGGCAGGAGCTGGCCGTAATGGCATGGTCATGCTCTCCGAAGCGTCCTCGTTACTGCATAAAGTCATTGGTCACCGCGCCATCGGTGTGGTATATGATCCGAAGCTTGAACGCTACGGCAATTATGTACCTTCCAGCATGGCGGACCGTTATGATGCGTTTGTCCATATTGATCAGACAACCGCCCTTCAGCCTCTGCCGATCCATAAGGCAGTTGCAACGGAAGCACTTTTTTCGTCGTAACTCTGCTTGGATAAAGATCACATCTCAAAATAATATAAAAAGCGGCAGTCTCTGAATGCATCGATTCAATGATAGAGACTGCCGAAATGCTATTGGATACTACACGGGACCGTAAACCTCAAACTCCCAGATCGAATATCCGTATATGGTTGCACGAACGGTTCCATACATTCGAACATACCGTGCTTGCTCTTCGTCAAAGGTTATGGTCTCAATACCACCCTGACCTGTTGTGGTACTGTATACATCTCGCCAATTCCCCTCTTGACTCGGATCTTCGGCAACCTGTATTCGATAACTCTTGCCATAAGCAGTTTCCCAATACAACCTCACTTCATCTATTGTTTTAATCTCGCCTAAATCCACATATACCCAACCTGGGTCCACTCCCCGTTTTGAACCAAAGCGTGTAGTAAAATTCCCATCATTTACGTATGGGGCGGTATCTTCAACTCCATCACGAGATGAAGCTACTGCGGGACGATGAAGCGCTAAGTTGGTTCTGGGCAGTGGTTCCTCATCTTGAACAGGCCTGATTGTAATATCATCGTAATGTTCCTTGCTCAAAAAGTTCATCTCGTGAAGTGTAGTCGCCGGCTGGCTTGCTCCAGGCATATATATATTTTCAAAGGTCACATCCGTGATCTTGGCACCTTCCATGCCTTTCATTTTCGCAAAACTTTCGCCAGCGTCACGTACCGTAATATCCTTAATCTTGATATCACTGATGGGCCCAACACCGTTATTGCCAGCATTCACCGTAAATAGGGTCATCCAGGCACTATTGTCTTCGTTCTTCCCGCTAATGTCTTCCACATCCATGGATTCAAAGCGAACATCGCTCACCGTACCGGTGCCGTACTTGTGATGGATTGCGAACCCGACTGCTGCTTTATAAACAACGCCATTGCGAAATACGATATTGGACTGATTTTGCATAACACCTTGGCCTACCTTGTATCCATAGCATAACGTCCATGCAATCGTGTCCTCGAATAGCACATCGCGAACAGGCTCAGGACTACCCGGCCATGGCACTCTTCCGGAAGCGATATCCGTATCCGATTTCCATGATTTTGTGGAGAATGGATCATCAAGCGAGATACCAATGCTATTCTGTACAATGACATCTTGAGATTCACAAATATCGATACCATCGTTCTCCCCCATACCCAAACTGTTAAAGAGCTTTAGATTTCGGAAGACAAGATCATCTGAACGCACCGTAACCACAGCCCAGCCCGCTGATTCTCGGATGACAATGCCTTCCATCTCAAAGTGGGTCGTATCGATCGGAACAACCAGGTTATTAATCATTCCTTTTCCATTGGTACTTTTGTCATCATGCAGTGCTTGCCCATTACCGTCAATCGTACCTCGTCCATATATTCGAATGTTCTCGGATTGGAAAGCTGTGGAGATCCACCAGGTTGCCGGTCGTCCCATCGAATCCTTGAACCAGTGCTCCGTATAATCTGAAGTTTTGCCCGTACCTACCAGGGTGGCTCCGGGTGCCATATAGATCGCCGTATTACTTTTTAAGACCAGGTTGGCAATCAAATAAGTTCCTGCAGGTACATAAACTATCCCTTGAGTCCCTCCGCCTTTTAAAGTTCCGTAATGGCTGGCATCTTCTATGGCCTGTTGAATGGCCTGGGTCCTTGCTGAAACTCCAGTGGCTGACGAACCTGAGGATGCCACATGATACGGCGCGGCTCCGATATTAAAGATCCCCTCCCCACTTGAAGCAGGCACATCCGTTTCGAGTGGATCTGCAGCGATGACCATGCGGGTCTTTCGATTATTCATCATTACGATAAGGTATTCGTCAGATTGAGTCGTGAAAGTAATGGTTCTCCCCTCGATCTTGTCCGCTTGGATTCCGAGTTTCTTCGGACTTATCGAATACTCATGCACTTTGTCCGTGTTCAGGATCGTTAATTCGTAAGTGACGGGGCCATCTGACATCGAAAAATGCGCATAGTCATAATCGCTGAACCCCTTCACAACAGGAACAGGCACTCCGTTTGCCTTAAGCGTGTAATTCACGGAACGTGCATACCGGACCGATGGCTCGTAGGTTGTAATTGTCGCTGAACTCACCTGAAGATGCTGTTCTTCACTCTCCAATGCGTTAACGTGAGCATTCGAATAGGGTGTCAGCAGTAAAGCAAAAACTATAGTAAGCATAATGGTTGCACGAAAATGCGTTCTAACCCATGCCATTTCATATCGCCTCCAGTCATTTCATCACCTTAGAAAGCGCATACAATAATTCTCCAGCAAAATTATCCTTAGTTCTAATCATTCAGGAATACGAACCAATCTGGGAGTGGCAGAGAGTCCAAAAGGTACAAACGCATAACGCTCCTGGTAAATAGAAGTATTCGGATCCAGATCCTTATCCGTCCATCCCGGCTTATCCTTAAAGCTGTCTGGGCCTACTTTAACTGGCTCCCCTTTTATATGATGATGTGGCCCGAGCAAGTTCCTGCAGCTTCCGGTCAATTCCAGCTCAATGTGATTTTCTCCTGGTCTAAGAAAATCCGTGATATTGGAGACATACGGCTCCCATAAGAAAAGACGAATCTCTACTCCGTTAATCCTTAACCTGGTGACTGTTGCATCTGGTTGTGAACCAAAATCCCAAAGCCAGGAATCTCCATCACCGAATTGTATTTGGATCGTCTGCGCAACTCTAATGCTTCCTGCGAAGAACGGTAAACCCTGACTTACCAAATCGTCTTCCAGCGAGCATATTTGCAGAGAATCGGCGAGTATAAATGGTCCCTCCGTACATCTCACTCCATGTTCATGACTCACATAACCAGATTGGGAAATGACAGCAAAATCACCGATAATATATATGCTTTCAAGTTCCGTATCCAGTGTAAGCTTATTCGCTTCGGATTCGAATTGGTTTGCCCGAGCCATCGCTGCATACGTTTCAGGTGAATTCCAGAAGTACAGGCTGAACCTGATCTTGTTTCGTCCTTTGAATAGGCATCCTCCGATATTTATCTTTTGGAAAGAGATATCCCTCCACCAACCGCTGCTGATTGATTCAACATCTATTTCATTCACTACAATTTGCAGTTTTTCCGGGTTTTCCACGACTAAATACATCTCTTGCCCGTCAGCAGGTTCGAATGCAAGGTTAATGCTGAATTCCAACTCGATATGAACGGGGGAACCGATCTGCAGCAGCTTTTCCTGAATAAAAATAAGGGGCATTTCCGTAGACCATTCCCCATTCTTTACGCGATACCTGCAGGTATCCAGCGTGATGCTATTCACATCGATTTGCTCGATTTGCCACTGGTTATCCAGATGATAAATATGACTATTGCTTAGGTCCGTTTGAAGCAGATTTATTGGATCGGAGTGACTTTTCACATCATGCTGTGTAAGCAGGAACATATAGGACTGAACAGGATAGAGCGTCAATGCAACCCGCCTACCGCCATCAACCGTTCTTTGGTTCACTGATTTGAGGTCACCGCTTTCCAAATCAATAAGACAAAGCTTCCCCTTTTGATGAATGGTTATTTCAATATCAGAATATGACTCGTCACCTGAATTCACCAAATAGTATAGGTAAGAGTCGTCAAGCTTAAGTATCTGGACGTTAACCATATCAGATGCAATGGAGTTTCCCCACCTGTCATGTAATGAGATCGACGGCGCAACCTGACCGGATATCATCTCGGCTATGGATAAACGGGTATTGGCGGGTTTTAGGGCAGTTTGGATCAAACGATCGATTTCTTCATTCTGTTGTCCATCAATCAAATGAGGATAAGGCTCAAGTGCAATTAACATCCCCCCCTGGAGGATAAACTGATGAAGCAAATGGACTGTCGTGCTGCTTAATGTGACGCATGGAGGTATGACTACAACCGAGTAGCGGGCTTCCCCTACAACGAACTGTCCACCATCAATATTTCCATGTCGCTCCAACATCCCTTCACTTCCGTAATCATGTTCAATGAACGATTGACACAACCAGCGAGACAGCTGCGCAAACGATTGATGATACGGCTCTATCCCTGCTGAATCTGAACCCTGTTGTTCCACCCAGGCGGTGCTGATGGGATGCAGCAACAATACCTCCGCTCGCCTGGAGCCTTCGACCAGAAGCATCGATAACCGGGCAAAGTAATCGTTAAAGCGATGATAGTGTTCCCACCAAGGCTGCTGATAGAAGAGAGAAGGCGGATAATCTCGCTTTCGCAGACCTCTTAGCGAATATGCCTGCAAGTGCTGGCACATGAGATTCATTCCATGAACAAATTGCCACTCGCCGATTCGTTTCAGATCCCGAAAGCTGATATTCCACCCCGTACAACCGTAACTTTCAGTGATGGCCTTTTTTTGGCCGAGTTGACGTACAACAGAGCTGACCTGCTTGGGAACCAGCGGATCTTCGCCAACAGATCGGCCCAGCCAGTCACACCCTGGAATATGCAGGTACTCATAAAAGCAAAGAGGGTCGCCTACCGAGGTAACTTGACTCATAAGCGTTTGTTCGTCTACGACATGACCAACAGACATCCACCCTCTCTCACCGCACCACGTACCCACCTGCTTGGCATAGGCTTCTGTGAACATAGTAGTAACGCAAGACCAATAATCATACCTCATTTTGCGACAGTTATCCGTATCCAGAAACAGTCCTGGAAGAGCTTCAAGAATCGAATAACCGTAACGGCTCTCGAAGACATCCGCTAGCTCCAGTGACCACGGTAGATCACCTCGACCAAACTGCGGTTCATCCGTGAATATGCCTTTGATTGCAGAAGTGTATTTTGGCCCCAGCCTTAGCCAGTAAGCATCGTAAATCATCTCAATAAATGTGCTGACCACATGTTTGCTTAGCGTATCAATATAATACGGATTGACCTCATAATACACGCGGAAGTCAGGTCTGCGTGGATCATCTTGATCAAGGAGATGCAGCTGATCTTCAATCTGAATATAGCTGGCAATCGTCACTTTTTCTTCTTGATTAAAGGGTGCCCACTCGTACGACAGACGCTTTTGCTGATAGGAATGACCGAGGGCAGGCAGCTTTCCGTCTGCGTAACCGCTGGGCCAGCCATTTTCATCATACAGCCACACCTCCATCCCGAGTTCTTGGCACTTCTCGATACAGTATTGGTTTAAATCCATCCACTCCTCACCCATGTATGGTACCGTTAAGCCTCCTCGGGCGTGAATAAAAAAACCCCCAATGCCTGCCTCATGCATTGCTTCGATCTGCCTTAATAGCTCGTGCTTATTTAGATCGTCATTCCATGACCAGAATGGTTTTGTTCGATAACGAGCAGGCGGATCCTTTAGCAGGTTCCATACTGTCATAGTTTATCCACCTCGTTTTAATCGTTTAGGCATAGCTTGATCAGATCATCGATATGTGCCGTGGCCAAACATTCCACCGTATCCGCCGAGCCGTAATAGATTTTCACTTCACCATCAGATTCAAGGATCATCCCGCCAGGAAAGATTACGTTATTCCGGAACCCTCCCTCGATCTCGTAACTTACTTCTGGCGCCATTAAGGGTTCCTTGGCCCTGCCAATGATTTTCTTCGGATTATTCAGGTCAAGCAGCATCAAGCCAGCCGTATACCGCTTCTTCCAGGATGATTCCCATCCATTCTTCCCCCTTGCTGGATCAATATCTACGGCATGGAATGTGGTAAGCCACCCATGCTTTGTCTTGATTGGTGGAGCGGCAGGGCCGATCTTGTCATTGGCAAAAGCAACGTCTTCAACAGCCAGCAGCAAGTCGGAATTGCCCCAATATTTCAAATCCGGAGATTCGGATATCCACATATCGAACCGGTCCATTCCTCCTCGGCTGTACACGGTGAATGGCCGTTCAAGTCTCACGTAGTTTCCTCCGATTTTCTCGGGAAATAATACCATGTTGCGCAAATCCGGCGTGGATAGACTCAAAATTTCAAAGTTCTCAAAATCGTCCGTAACAGCAACTCCACCGCGAATACCATGCTTCGTATCCACGGCGAAACACATATAACAACGACCGTCTAGCACCGTAAGTCTCGGGTCATATGCCCGAATGATCTCTTGATCGCACAGCTTAAAACAAGGCTTAGGCCGTACTTCCCAATGGATACCGTCTCTACTGAAAGCGACTCCAAGGTCCGTGGTATGATGTGGTTCAAGTGTCATCTGTTCGGTGGAGCCGTAATCGTTCCGAAACACCATCACATACGTCCCGTTGAATTTGGTTACTCCTGCATTAAATACAAGTGCAGTCGGGTAAGGAACCCGGGATGCATCCAGAATCGGATTATCCGGATAACGTTGAATGACAGAACTTGAGGTCAAATCTCCGATATGAAGTGAATTCATGGCATATGCCTCCTGGTTAGATCGATTCCTGCTACCCCTTCAAGGAACCGGCGGTCATTTGCATAAAGGATTTGTTAGCAAAAATATACGCGATTAGAATCGGCAGAATAGAGAGGCACGCCCCAGCCATCATGAAGTGTGTCTGTGAAGCGGCGGCGACCCCGTATTTCAGATTGGCCAAACCGACAGTCAACGTCTGCAATTCAGGTTTGCTAAGCGTAAATACAAACGGGAGCAGATACTCGTTCCACGCGCCTCGGAAGGCAAACAATGCGCATACACCCAGCCCTGGCGTAAGCAAGGGAATGATGATTCTCCAAAATGTCCTTCCCGGTGAGCAGCCGTCGATCCGAGCTGCTTCGTCCAGCTCCCTGGGAATCCCGTTCATGAAACTAAGCAGGATAAAAAAGGCTGAAGCATGGGCGCTGATCAGAATCAGAATGACTCCCCACAGCGAGTCATGTAGATGAAGCTTAACCATAAGGTCAAATTGGGGTCGAAGCACAACAGCGCCAATGGCCACAAACATCGTGAATGCCTGAAGGCTGACGTAGATCTTTTTACCGATAAAATCCATGCGGTTCACGACATACGCTGCCATGGAAGCCACGAGTAATGTCCCGAGGGTCGAGGCACTTGCAACGAAGAGGCTATTCAGCGTGTACGTTGAAAAATTGGCCTGTTTCCATGCCTCAACGTAGTTGGAGAACTGCCAGTCAGCCGGCAGAAATGTGGCCCCGGCCGTTAGCTCAGCATTGGTTTTGAAAGAACCGAGAAAGGTGATTGCCACAGGGAACAGGGTCAGGAATGCAACGATGATTAGAAACGTCCATAGTGCGGTATTCCAAGCGATCTTCATGAACGTTCCTCCTTAATCGTTCTGACTCATTTTACGAGAGCCGTAGAAATAAAGTATTGTAATCACGCCGACAATCAAGGCCGTAACAAAGGCTGCGGCGCTCCCATACCCAAACTCCTGAATTTGCGTCGCCGCGGACCCGCCTGCCGGCGGGAAAAATAATTTGTACACGTAGAGGAACATGACATTCGTTTTCCCGATCGGACCTCCATCGGTCATGACCATGATGCTTTCATAACCTTTGAGTGCATTAATGATGGCGAGCATGATAATCATCTGCATGACAGGACCAAGCATTGGAATGGTGATGTATCTGAACTGCTGGAATTTGTTAGCCCCATCCAGTGCAGAGCTCTCGTACACATCTTGGGGAATGTTTTGGAGACCCGCCAGAAATAAAAGCATGTAATTTCCAATCGCTCCCCATACCGCCACAAGAATAACGGTCAGCATCGCATAATCCATGCCGAGCCAGTCGACGGCATTTTGAATAAAAAGATACTTCATCAGAAATTGATTCAGAATGCCATTATACGAGTTGAAGATTGTAAAAAAGACGACTGCCATGACCGCCGTACTTATAATCGTCGGCATGAAGAAAATGGCTCTAAGCAGATTTTTCCCTTTGATATTCCAGTTCAGAATCACAGCCAGGATTAAGGCAAGCGGAATCGATAGCAGAAGTTTGCCTCCGGCGTAAATGAACGTATTGGCAACGGACTCCCAGAACTGCTGATCTCCCATAATGCGTTTGAAGTTGGCCAAACCTACAAATCGCTCGGTGCCAAATCCTTTGTAGTCGTAGAACATATATCTCAGCGCCCATACCATCGGGTAAATGCCTAAAACCATGGTCAGAATAAAGCTAGGCAAAAGAAAACTGTATGAGAAGGCAGCATTCTTCGCTTTATTCATATCCTCTCAACTCCCTGTATTTCTTTCACTTTTTTTAATGGTAAGGATGGTATAAGCACCATCCCCGGTCTGCTTCTACTTCGCATATTGCCCCGCAAGATCAAGAGGATTAAAATCTGCTATTGGTTCCGCCTTCACATCCCCGCTTGCGATGGCAGCATCCAATGCGGCGTTATAACGAGTGTTCAAATCGCTAATGATGGAATCCAGATCGCCACCACTCAGCATATAACTGAAAAACGCATCATCCGACTTCATGCCTTGAACTGCTACAGACGGATATACTGGCCAGACACCGTCGTATTGATTTGGAAGGAATCCGTCAATCCCTTTCACTTCCGGCTTGGCGGCGACCGCACTAACGGAAGGAACCATGGATATGCCAAATCCTTTTTCCTGGTACTGTTTCAGGATGGATTCGTCGTACATGTACGTGAGAAATTTCCAGGCAGCTTCTTTATGTTCAGACTGAGAGCTGATGGCCAACCACTGCCCACCCAAGAATCCAGAGGCGCCATTGAATTGTCCATTAATGGATGGTACGGGTGCTGCGGCCCAGTCAATCTTCGCCGGGAATTGCGATTGGTAAACTCCTGCCTCTGCGGAAAAGGATAAATACATGCCAATTTTACCTTCTGCGAATTGTGCGCGCAGTGGGTCAATATCCAGCGACTCCACACCCGGCAGCATGCTGCCATCATCTTTGATTTTTTTGAAAGCCTCTATAATGGGCTTAAAACTACTGAAATCGTAGCGTGCGGTCTTAAAATCATATCCAAATCCCCCGTACCCGCTAACCTCTGCGATCACTCGCGCGGAGCGACCAAATGCACTCGAAGGACTCTTGAAATTCTGAGCGAATCCATAGGCTCCGCTGGCCTTCCCCACTTCGGTTATTTTCTTAGCTGTTTCGACCAGCTCATCCAAAGTGGTGGGGGGTTGCTTAATGCCTGCTTTGTCAAAAAGTTCTTTGTTATAGATCAATCGCATCGTCGTACCATAGTTAGGCAGGCTATAGCGTTTACCTTCAAAACTGTTCAAGTCCTCCATGACCGGGAACTTCTCCTTCATCTCGTCCGTCAAAAACTCATCAATGGGGGCAAGAAATCCTTTTTTATAGAACGTCTGGATGGTATTTTCCTTCACACGGATAATATCCGGCGGCTCTGAGGTCTGGTAGGACATATCCAGTGCCTGATCGAAATCGTCTCCCTTGATGACCAGCTCAACCTCGATGTTGTCCTTATTCGTTTGGTTGAATGTATTAATCGTTTCTTTGACATACTCGGAATCATGGCGATCTCCCGTCCAGTATGTGATTTTTGTCTTGGCATCCGCTTCTGTTCCCGATCCTTGTTCCGAAGGTTTTGGGCTGCTGCAAGCTGCCAAACTCCCTGTAAGCACCAAAAACATCACCGACATGAGAATTTTTTTGCTTATTTTCATCTACCTAACCTCCTCATCATATCTGCAATCTCGTTCTTTCTCCTTTAGTATAGGGGGTGCACTTCACTTACATAATGCGGGTAACCACACATCAAGGGCAGGTTTCTTCATCAATGTGCCATCATTCAAAAAAATAAGCCCTGCATCCTAATATCGTTCGGAAACAAGGCTTAATCTATAATGAGCAACTCTAGACCAGATCGGCAGGCGTACTGATTTTCCCAGTACTATATAGCTTGAACTCGGATGGAGTCATATTAGTATGCTTCTTAAACATTTCACTGAAATAGCGGCGATGCTCGTAACCAAGGCTTTGAGCGATCTCCTGAACCTGATAATCGTCGATCAGCATCTCTTTGGCCCTCTCCATCCGCTGGTGAACAACGAATTGTTGAAAGGATATATTCAGTACTTTTTTGAATAGATTCGAAAAATATCCGGGGCTGATATTAAACTCCTTGGCACAAACATCAAGGGATAAGTTCGTATGCAGATGTGTACATATATATTCTTTTGCCTGATAGATCAGTTTCGTGGATTCGTCGGATCGTTCATGTTCAATCCATGAACAAGCTTCAAGGCATATTCCCTTTACCGTCTCCCTCATCAATTGAAATGAAACATGACCTGAACGCCTTACTGCATTCCATTGATCTTCTAGCTTTTTCACCCGATCCGGTGGATAGTGCTCCGACATCACCCTACAGATTTTGGAGGATAGCTCATAGCATATGTTTTCGACTTGCTGCGGTTTCGGGAGGGGATCCCGCTGTAATAGATCATTAAAAATCTGCTCCAATATGAGCCGACACTTTTCGCGATGCCCGGAACGCAAGGAGAATAGCAATTCCTGTTCCGTCGAAACCGTATAATTCAAGAGCGTTTTCTCATCCTCCGAAGTGCTTATATAACTATTCATGCCATGGGTATAGAATTGATACTCCAGCGCATTTAAGGCCTTTTGGTACGAAACAGGCAGTTCATCAATCGCATCCACACAGGTTCCAACCCCAATGGAAATCGTTGAATGCGTGAATTGATACATGTTTGTTCGGCACGCTTCCGATATCCGTTCAGCCAGCTCGATGTCCCTGCAATTGATAAGACATACAAAACGGTTTAATGCCTCGCCAAAAACGACACCACGAGTGAAACCTCGAATCGTTTCCTCCAGAACATTTCGCAGACTGAAGCGAATGAGCTCCACTTCACGCGCAGGCTGCTGTTTATATTTGTCCATGAAACGATCCAATTCCACGATAAAGAGATTGAAGTCCCTAGAATCAAGCTGAATGCCGAGAGTTTGCCATCGGAGATAGGCAGTCGTTGCATTAGTTCGATGATGAATCAGGAGAGACAGGTGCTCTTGTTGCAGAGCGGGCAGGCTTTGCATCATATTTTGCTTCAGTTCCAACACTTTGCTATGTTCCTGCCATTCCTCCAAATAAGCCTTCTTCGCCTTTAATACGACTTGGACAATCTCGTCGATCGAGAACGGCTTCTTCACGAAGTCAAATGCACCTAAACGAATGGCCTGTCTCGTAAATGAAAAATCCGTATATGCACTTAGGATAACGATCTTGGTGGAAGGAGACTTTTCGAGGATTTCTTGAGTCATGGCTAGACCATCCTTTTTGGGCATACGGATATCGGTTAGCACAATTTCAGGCCTCTTTTCCTGCACAAGGCGAATACCTTCCTCACCATCCAGTGCTGTACCAACCACCTCAATGTGATGCTCCTCCCAAGAGGGCTTTCGTGCGATCATATCGACCACGCTTCGAATGTCATCGATGATGCAGAGTTTTATCATTTGCTGTTCAAGGATCATACTTCTACCTCCCCTTCTAGAATGGGCATCCATATTTCCGTTCTTGATCCTTTTCCAGGAAGACTGGTCAGTTTAATTCCGGCTTTTTCTCCATAAAAGAGGTTGAGCCGGTTCACAATGTTGTTCAAGGCATACCCTTTGTTGGTCATACGAGGTTCCCGCATCCGCCTGTCTACTTGCTCAACATCCATCCCTGTTCCGTTATCCTCTATGATTAGATGTAATAAGCGATCCTGGAGAGTGACATGCATTTGAATCCGGCCACCTGAGCTTATATCCTTAAAGCCGTGTTGAATGCTGTTTTCCACAATGGGCTGTAGCAAAATTTTCGGCAAGAGTGACGTTAATAGCGAATCGTGAGTCACCGTAACTTCAAAGTCAAACATCCCCTCGTAGCATTTTTGCTGAAGGAGGCAGTATTGTTTCACATGAAGCAGTTCTTCCTCAAGCGTGTTCCAGTCTTTCCCTCCGCTTAAACCTAACTGGAACATGTGGGACAAGGACATAATCATCTCGCTGACCTCATCATTTTCACCTAGTATGGATTTGCAATATATGGTGTTAAGGGTGTTGTATAAAAAGTGAGGTTCCATCTGCGCGGTTAACGCTCGCATCTCAGCCTTCCTTTTCCCGGATTCGCTGAGTTTCACATCATCGATGAGACGATTGATCTCATCCAGCATTCGGTTAAATTGATAGCCCACTTGAGCTACTTCATCGGTAGAACGGCTATTGAAGCGGACATTTAAGCGATTATCTTCTACCTCCTTCATGAGGCGCTGCAGCTTATAGAGCGGGTTTAACAGGAGTGCTGTCAATCGGGTGGATAAAAACCAGGTAAGAAGTAAAAAGAAAAGCATAATAAAAAAGGTGGTTCGTTTGACATTATTCATTTGCTCAAGCAGTTTATCCTTTTGCTGAATACCGAACAAACTCCAGTCATCCATAACGGAAGAACGGGTATAGTTCACCAGATAATCGGTATTGTCGAATGAATGAAAAAAGGAGCCCTGTGTGTCTTCGGATAAATTCATCAAAAGCATGCTGTCCTTCATCAGATTATGGCTGGAGGACCAAGCGGTTCGAATTACTTCCTCCCCTTTTGAATCAATGACAAAATAGTCACTGTCATCATTCAAGGAATGTTTGTTGACCGTACCAATCAATCCGCTCTCGTTCACGTTTACGACGATAAACACATTCGTATTGGAATTGTTATCTAGTGTTCCCTTCGTCACAAAGGATAGTGCGCGACTGTTACCAGTAAAAAACTTGTCAATGTGCCCCTTGATCCATATCCCCCCGTAGTTTTCCTTTACATCGTAATACATGCTGGACTCATAGAAGGAATGGTTTGGCGTACGCCGCTGCGATATTGGATAAAAGTCTCCGATGGGTGTAGCAATAAGGATGCTGTCGATTAGTGGTTCATTAAAGGAAACTTGGGAGAATACATACTGAAGTTCGGACAAGTGCACATAATAGTTCGATATATCTTTGCTCTGAACATCCAGCATCATGTCCTTAAAAGCGTAACTGAACATAAGAGAACGAACCGAATCGGAGATTCCCGACAGCTTATCGTCTAAGATTTGGTTCGTTTTGTTTACCGTCTCTTGGCTGGATTCAAACGCGTTCTTTTGAATTTCTTTGGAAGCAATCCAATACGTCGTCATGCCAACCGAACCTATTGCAAGCGTTATCATAATTATGAAGGCGAATCGAACTCTTTGTTTAAATGAGATGCCGTGAAGCCACCGGCTGAACGTTCCGGGTTCGAATTGAATTCGTTTAATCAAACTTCATCAACCTCTCCTGATCTACAAGACTTACCTTTCACCTTAAACTAATCGTTGCGAAAATATTGTACAATAGAATGCCATTTTAGCAACAGGTAAGTTTCCTCCAGAGCAACTTGGCCCCATGAACCTCCCATACAGCTAAAATCCTCCCAACATAGGATTTTTTTTGTTTGTACATGGTCAATCATTCGAACCAGTACCTCAAAATTAAAAAATGTCGCAGAAATCGCGACTTGGTCATCCTACTCTGCTTAACTATGACGAAAAAATCTCTAATAACATAAAATGCGTGTTTCCTGTCTTTTGAAAAAACGTTGTGACAGCATATTGCCATCATCAATCATCACTTTTAGCTTTCTTCAAGCAGACAACAGCTTTTCCGTTTACCCGACCTTCTCCCAGGTCACGAAGGGCCTGAGATGTTTCACTTAAAGTATATTCCCGACCAATACGGGGAGTAACCTGGCCTGATTCAACAAGCTCCTTCCAGATCATCTGGTCTCCATGGTTCGGTTTATGGATAAGAAGGCTTAATTTCTTCTTTTCCAGCCAAGAAACGAATGGACTCCCTACTAAGTTCAGCAAAATGTGCGGCATCAGTCCCCCGATCATGACATAGGTGCCTCCCTTCACTAACGCCCGCTTTAGTGCGAACGCAGAACGGTTGCCGACGACATCAAGAATCAGATTATAGCTTGGTCCGCTTGCCACGAAGTCTTCTTTGGTATAATCCAGCACATGATCGGCACCTATTTCAAGCAGCATATCCAGTTTCTCAGCACAATCAACCGCGGTCACTTCTGCTCCCAGCAATTTGGCATATTGAATAGCAAACGTCCCAACTCCGCCCCCTGCGCCATTAATCAGAACATGTTCTCCCTTTTGCAGATTCCCCTGATTTCTCAGTCCTTGCAGAGCCAGAACGGCTGCCTGTGGAATGGATGCAGCTTGCACATATGTGATCCCCGCTGGCTTGAGAGTCAGCGCCTCTTCGTTCGCGCACACATACTCCGCAAATCCGCCCCAACCGCAGCCGGACAGATCTCCGAACACTTCGTCACCCGGTTTGAATCGTTTGACACCCGATCCCACCGAGATCACTCTCCCTGCGATGTCTGCACCGAGAATCCGGTAACGCGGGTGACGAAAGGCACCTATCCGGTTAACAAACGGTTTCCCGCGAAGGAGATCCCAATCCCAGGAATTAACCGAAGTCGCATGGACTTCAATTAATACTTCGTTGTCCTTCGGCGCCGGAATGTCTACTTTTTCTACTCGCAGGACCTCTGGCGTTCCGTAGGTATCATAGACCACCGCATTCATTACTGTCGCGTTTAACTTTTCGGATATTCCGGTGTCAGTTAACCTCATTCCACTCATGGGCATTCTCCATTCAATAGAGATATCTTAGGCCTTCAAACAACTGATACGCTCGGAAAAAAGTGTCGTTTCATTTTGCGGATGCAGATGCCGATTTCATGTATAGATTTGAATGGTCCGGTTTAGAACAGCTATTCCAGCCGGCTTGACTCTGGTATTGTACCAGGGTTTATCGTAATCCATAGCAGATATGTTTTTTTACGAATCAGGAGGAATAATAATGTTTATCGATCCATTTGATCAAATATTTGAAATGATGAAGCAGTCATTTCCTGAATCAGAATACCGGGAATACGCGCAGCAGAAGAGATTGCTGGCTAATTCGCGTTATCAACTACTTACTGAGAAGAACGAGCAGAATGAAGTGATTGGCTTCCTCGCAGGATGGGAGTTCGAAAAATTCAGGTATATTGAGAATGTAGCCGTCTCCCCAGCTATTCGCGGTGGTGGCATCG
This sequence comes from Paenibacillus illinoisensis NBRC 15959, assembly GCF_004000925.1. Lineage (GTDB taxonomy): Bacteria > Bacillota > Bacilli > Paenibacillales > Paenibacillaceae > Paenibacillus > Paenibacillus illinoisensis. Next base: position 40,106 of record NZ_BIME01000001.1, read on the forward strand.
GCAGACGGATGATGGAACGATTCATTAAGCAGTCCGACAAACCCGTTATATTGGAAGTTGAGTTGCCAGAGGATGAACTGAAACGCAGAAGAATCGGTTTTTATACACGACTGGGATTCCACTCGGAAGATTATGCATATGTTCAGCCAGCACTCCGTGAGGGGCAGCGGTCCTTTCCTCTTCAGATCATGAGTTATCCGAACCCTTTGACTTCAAGTGAGTTTGAAACGGTTCGAGACATATTGTATAAGGAAGTGTACGGCGTCTATGATTCTTACACGTACGTATTGAATAGATAAGTGCAGATAGAAGGGAAAACCATGAAAACCGATTATAAAATTAATGAAATCGCAAAGCTCTACGGCATAGGTGTTGATGCGCTTCGTTATTATGAGAAATTGGGGTTACTGTCTCCTGCGCGGGATAGCAACGGATATCGCCTGTATCGTCTTCAGGATATGTATAAACTGAATATCATCCGTGACCTGCGTCAGCTGGACTTCACCATGCAGCAGATCAAAGCGTATCTGGATGATCAAAGTGTTGAAAATACGCTTGAATTGTTGTTCAAGGAACAAGAGTTGATCCTGGCGCAGATTGCCAAGCTTGAAACGACGCAGCAGATCATCCAGAGCCGAATCAAGGTACTGACCGAAGCGATGCAGATCAAGACGGGCGTTTTTACCATCAAAACCTACTCCGATAGACCATGCTTGCAATTGAATACACGGATCACCAGAGATGAGGAGATGGATTATGCGGTTAAGAAGCTGCACCAGAAGCATAAAATTCATGTCTTGGATTTTGGTAATCAGTTGTACGGGGCATCAGTTTCTCTTGAGGACTTGAAGCATGGTATAAAAGATGTATTTAATTCAGTCTTCTTCATATTCAATTCAGATGAAGCAGAACGGATTGATTCTAATTATACGCTGCCTGCTGGTGATTATTTATCACTCTACTATCGGGGTCATTATCGTCAAAGTCACGAGAAAATGCTGGACGTGATTACGTATGCAAGCGAACAAGGGCTGAACATATCCGGAGATCCTTTTGAAATCTATGAAATTGATAATCGGGATACCATCGTTTCCGATCAATTCTTGACGGAAATCCAGGTGAGAGTCAAAACCGGATAAAATTAAGGTGAAGAAACAAATAAGCCGATCCAATAATGGATCGGCTTATTTGCGGGTTTCATCCGTTAAGCACGCTTGTTCTCAACAGATTTCATGCGGTTTTGATCGTCATCCTGCCGGTCATGACTGAATTCTTGCCCGGCTTCTACTTCGCCTTGACCTGAAACGCTTCGGGCAAAATTGGTGAACTGCCTTTTATGCTCATCCAGCTCGTGTTTTTGTTTAAGAAGTTCTTGTGGATCCTGATTCGTCATCTGCTAACCCTCCTACAAAATCAAAATGATCTCCACATTATGAGTTTTGCTGATGCTTGGATTCATCTTGAATTTCTTCACGGAATCCGGAAATGCTATGTTTACGGCGCTCATTCTTTTCCTCAATCTGACCTTTTTCCCGAGCTGGAATTTCATCTCCGAATTCTTCGAGATAATCCTCTGCTTCCCGGTAATTTTCGATTGTGTTTTGAACCGCATTTTGCAAATGCTGCACGTTGTCTTCACGGTTATCCGGTTTGCTCATACATCTCACCTCCCCAAAAATGGAATCCGTGCTGTTTAGTCGCACTACAGAAGTGTTCCATAAGAGAGCGAAGCTTATGCATGAAATTCAGTCTCCTATCCTTCGATAATGCAATGGCGAATGACCAGTGACTGCTTTGAATACCCGACCGAAATGGGTTACACTCCCGAATCCTACCTTCCTCGCAATCAAATTGACCTTGAGATTTGAGCTCTCAAGCTGCTTTTTTGCCTCCTTGATTCGCACACTATTGACGTATTCTACAAAAGCGAATCCTGTCGCTTCTTTGAACGATCGACTTAAATAAAAAGGACTGATATAGAACTGATCTGCCAGCAAATGAAGCGACAGTTCCTCCATGTAATGGTCGTTAATATAACGGACAATCTCTGAAATACGTTCATGCATGGGACTTGGAGATACCAGCTGTTCCGCATCATGCTGCCTGAATTGTCTACAGCACATGATAAGCAGCTGCACGGCAAGTGTCTGGGCATACAATTCGAAGCCGCTTCCGCGCTCCTTCATCTCCTGCATAATGGCTCTTGTGTGCATTTCAATCAGCTCTCTACTGCGCAGGGAACCTTTCAAAATCAAATAATCCCGCTGAAGTAGAGGTTGAAGCACTTCTTCATGGGAACCGTCCACCGAAAAATACTGTGCATGCATATTAATAATAAGCCGCTCATGCTTTGGCCGTTCCGCATTGGTCGTGCGATGCAGAACGTTGGGAGCAATAATAACCACGTCGCCTTCCGCGATGGTAATGGTCCGGTCCTGGATGAAAAATTCCCGCTGCCCAGACATCAACACATAGATTTCATACGTGCTGTGAAAATGGCTTACCGGCATATGATGGCTTAATGCTTTTCGGTGGGATACCAGAAATGTACTCTCCGAATTTTCAAAGTAAAGATTCCCCATAAAGTCATGCTCCCTTCCGTTCCGTCCTTGATGTTTATATTATATCGCAAGAAATAAGAAGAAATAGGCAATTTCCGCAAATCATGTACATAATCTGTTGGTAAAATGGGAGTACAACCAACCAAGGAGGAAGGAACCATGCAAACCACTTCATCTACCATGACGCCAATTCAATGGGCGTTAAAAGCCTGTGAAGCAATTATGGATACATTCGAGCCGGAGCATCTTCCGCCAGACCGATTCCATTATCATCAGGGTGTCTTTTTATCCGGGATGGAGAAATGTTGGCGACAAACCGGAGAACAGAAGCTCTATGATTACATGAAAGGCTGGGTTGATAGTCAGATTCTGGAGGATGGCAGCATCAAAAAGTATAAGTCTGACGAACTCGACGACATCCAGCCCGGTGTTCTTCTCTTCACTCTCTACGAACAGACGGGAGATGAACGGTACAAAAAGGCGCTTCACACCTTAGTTCCTCTGCTAAAATCCTGGCCCACAAATGCATCAGGCGGATTCTGGCATAAGGGACATTATCCGAACCAAATGTGGTTGGACGGTTTATATATGGCTGGACCTATCGCGGTGCAATTCGCCAAAACATTTGGTGAGAGCGATTACATCGATATGATGACCTATCAGGCGCTGCTTATGGAAAAGCATACAAAAGACCCTGTCACTGGCCTGCTCTACCACGGATGGGATGAGACAAAAGAAGCCAAATGGGCTGACCCTGTTACGGGTCTTGCTCCGGAATTCTGGGGCCGGGCCATTGGCTGGTATCCGGTAGCACTACTTGAAATGTTCGAATACATGCCTGAGGATCATCCGGACAAAGATAAACTCGTAACGATCGTACAGGATCTGCTGATCGCTCTGACAAATTACCAGGATCCTGCCACCGGATTATGGTATCAAGTCATCGACAAAGGGGATCATCCGGATAACTGGCATGAGAATTCCTGTACGGCTCTCTTTGCACATGCCATTGCCAAAGCCGTTCGATTCGGCTATCTGGACCCAAAATATTTGCAGTATGCATGGAAAGGTTACCAAGGCGTTATTGATACATTACACTTTGACGAGAACGGGAAGGTTATCATCGGTAATATCTGTATTGGCACAGGAATTGGCGACTATGAACACTATATTGCTCGGCCAACCAGTGAAAACGATCTACACGGGGCAGGTGCCTTCATACTCATGTGCGTCGAGATGAATTTGGCAGCAAAATAGGCTAAAACGCAAAGAAGACAGGGACAACAGTCTCTGTCTTCTTTATTTTCTTTTGTGTCTGAAGAAGGTAAACCATGACGATATTAAGCGGTCCTTCCTGTGCGTTTCCAAAATGCTCTGGACGTTGCTTTCCGGCGCATCAAGTTTGCTGATAACAACATTCCCGCAATGACGATAATACCACCAACCATTTGGGAAATCAGCAGTTCCTGACCAACCATAACGGATAGAATGGCAGTGAAGATGGGCATCAAATTCATTGTTATACTGGCTTTCCCCGGCCCTAGCTCCTTGACGCCCTGGTTCCAGAACAGAAATGAGCCGATGGAAGGGAATAAGCCCAGATATATAATACCGGTCATGCCAAAGGTCGTGATGTTATCCATACGCAGCGGCTGGAAAAATAACAACGGAATCATACATATAACACCGATAAAAGCTGTAAAGGCAACGAACGTAATTGGCGGGAGATGCTGTCCTCTTTTGCCCACTATCGAATAGATCGCCCATAAAAATACGGCCACCAGCATAATACCGTCTCCTTGGTTATAATGCGTACTGAATAACCCGAGTAAATGGCCTTTCGTTAGCACAGTCAGGACACCGAGGAACGATAATACCAACCCTGCGCCCTGCCATCCTGTTATTTTTTCTTTTAGGAAAACCAGGGACAACACGATCATCACGGCTGGAGTTAGACTGTTAATCAAGCTCCCGTTTGTAGATGATGTGTGCTGCAATGCCGTGTATGTGAGAAGTGTATAGGACACAACACCTACCAGGGATAAGAATAGCAGAATGCCCCAGTTATTCTTCCATACTTTCAGCCAGTTTGGTTTCTCCACCAGCTGCGCGAGCGGAATCAACACAATAGCCGCAATCACCCATCTTAGAAAAGACGCCCAGATCGGCGGAAAGTCGGACGTTACGGCCTTTCCAAACATCAGGTTTCCTGCCCAAAATAAATTAGCCAAGATCAAAAACAACCAGGCTCTTACTTTCATATCATCTTCCTCCTATCCGCTTGTATTCCAGATTCCGGATCTTTAGTGTGATGTGGAATCCGATACGTTTAGTTATTGCCTCTCTTTTCTGCTTTGCTATAAACATGATACAATACACTCGAATATAAATAAAATGAATATAACTTATGAGGGAGTTACCAAATTTGATATGAACAAATCTCTTCTGCAGTTAATCGTCACGATATCGGAGACCCGCAGTTTTACACTCGCCAGTGAAAAAATGAACATGACACAGCCCGCAGTCAGCCGTGCAGTCACAACTCTGGAGCGTGATCTCGGAGTTACACTACTTATCCGTGACCGTCGTCGCGGTGTTGCACTCACGCCGATCGGTGAACGTATCGTCCGGATCTTCCGGGAAATTCTGCAAGGTTTTGAGAAGATTGATCAAGAAATCTCGAGTGAAAAAGGATTGGAGATTGGCTCCGTCCGTATTGGTGCCTTCCCGGTAGCTTCGTCCTACTTTGTCCCAAAACTGATCCGTTACATGAAGCAGCAATACCCTAACCTGGAGTTCAGTATCGTGGAAGGCACGATTGCGGAGGTGCAGGATTGGTTGGATAATCGACAGATTGATGTTTGCCTGCTCATTCCTTCCGAAGAGACGACAGATTCGTTCCCTCTGTATCGTGAAGGCATATATGCTGTCATGAGAGAGGATCATCCTTTAACATCGAAAGACATCATTCACCCTGAAGATCTGCGGGAGGAGCCGATGCTTCTCTGGAAAGCCGGATACGAGCCGCCTGTCCTGAAGTGGTTTGAAAGTGCAGGAGTCACGCCACAAGTCGAATACATTCTATACAACTACAGAACGTCACTTCAGATGATTCTTGCCGGTGAAGGATTGGCTGTCATGTCCGAGTTGTCCCTCCTGGATTTGCCGCCGGGCATTTGTCTGAAACGCCTGTCACCTGAAGCCTATCGGGATATTCATGTTGCAGCGAGTCCTGAGAATGAACGTACCCTTGCAGTAAATGCCTTTATTGATGCTGCACAAGCCTTATTTCCATTTGAAGCGAATCGGAAGCCTTTGATTGACGTTTGAAAATACAAAATATAAAGAGCATTAAAAAAGGCCGCTATATTTAGCGACCTTTTGTTGTACCTATGTTTATGACTTTCCATCATGCTTAAGTATTAGTGAATATCTTTCTTTTTGAAGCTGCCACCCTTCACTTCTGCTACATCATACACAACTACAAAAGCGTTCGGGTCAATTTCATGAATGATCTCTTTAATTTTGCTCTCTTCCATACGGTTGATTACACAAGTGATTTCTTTAAACTGTTCATTGGAGTATCCGCCATATGCATCCGTATAGGTTGCTCCACGACCTAATCGGTCACGAATGGTTTCGACCATGATTTCGGGTTGATTGGTGATGATTTTAAACGTTTTGGAACCGCTCAAGCCTTCTTCAACGATATGAATAACTTTGGAAGCAATGAAATAAGCTAGCCCCGACAAGATGGCGCCTTGCAGACCAAACACAGATGAAACGACGATAAATACAAACATGTTTAGGAACAAGATTAGATCACTGGTACCAAAAGGAACCTTTCGTGAAAGCAGTACTGCGAGCATATCTATTCCGTCCAATGCCCCGCCATTACGAAGTGCCAGACCCATACCGAAACCGATGATAATCCCGCCGACAACGGTAACCAGCAAGGTGTCCCCTTCAATAATTGTAGGTACATGGTGCATCAGACTGGTACTTACTGCGAGTGAAGCAATACCGATAATGGAATAGAGAGCGAAGCTTTTACCGATTTGCTTATATCCCAGCCACACAAAAGGAATGTTGATTATACCGATCAGCATCCCCAGTGGCAATCCAAACAATTGTGAACCAACGATACTCAGTCCCGTCACACCACCGTCCGAGACATTGTTGGGAATCAAAATGGCTTCAAGACCATATGCCGTAATAAAAGCCCCGATGATGATCAATATAACTTTTGAAAAAATTCTTGCCTTATTCGATTTTGGTTTCTTTCTTTGATGCATTCAATTTCCTCCTTGGATAAGAACTCATAAAATATAGTTTATATTAATAATCACCATCTTGACAAATTTTTCGCATTAGTTATGACTGTTAGTATTGCTTTTTTTCGTTCTTGTTACCCGTTGTATCCCCTGACAAACCTTAAAAGTACGGTCATGAAATTTTCTAAAAAAACACAAACAAGCCGCTATATCAGCGACTTAAGGTGTGACGCATTTTATACCCACAAACACGCAATTACTTGTCATTAAGCCCCTTCCCATCAAGAATATGCGGGATGTACTTTTCAACTCTCGACTCTCGGGTCTTGGATTGTTTGGGTGAAGAAAAATGCATAATATATGCTCTCTGGCGTCCTGGTGTCAGTCCTTCGAAAGCTGTTTTCAGATCGGGTATTTCAACAAATTTGTTGGCTAATTCCTCAGGCAGGGTATACTCGTCATGCTTTTTAAGTTCAACTTGCAGACCCGCTTTCTCAATCTGAACGGCTTCCTCGATATAATCCTGGATGATCAGCTGCATTTCTTGAATCGTCTGAGCATTGGTGAACCGAAGCTGACGTGCTGCCTGTACATTCTCCGTTTGCTGAATCAGGATTCCATGAGGGTCTTTTAGCAGCGCCCCTTTGTGAAACAACAGGGCACAATACTCCTTAAAACCATGGATCAGAACGATATTTTTACCGTCCAAAGTATAACAGGGATGCATCCACTTAAAATCTTCTGTCAGCCCGCAATCCAGAACGATCTCCCGCAGCAGCTCGAATTCTTCTTTCCAATTCTTCAGCTTGTTGAAATAGGGATCAATTTTTGTATTTCTTTCACCTTTTAACATCGATGTCCCTCCTTAGATTATGCCAAAAGCTTCTCAAGCTCATCGCACCATTTACTCCAGCCATACTTGGCACCAGCCAGTGCTTGAGGATTGGAAATTCCGGTTTGTTCAAGGTGAAGGTTAACTTTACCGTTACCTAAATCTTGTAATGTCCATGTAACCATATGTTTCTCTCCGCTTTCCCAGGTATAGGACAGGCGATGTGGTTCTTCTACGATCAGAACTTCTCCTTTAATAATTCCGTCCCAGTACTCCGTTGCCTGCGTTCGAAATTGAAAACGGTGACCAACGACTGGTTTGAAATCATTCTCCATCCCTTGACCGGTATGAATATTGGCTACCCACTTGGCAAGCTTGCTTGAATCCGTTAAGGCTGACCAGAGCTTCTCGACCGACGTCGTATACTGATAATTCAATTCCAATGTTAAACTCATTCCTCTTCCTCCTTTAATAGTTGGTCCAGGCGCATCAGATTTATACTCCAGAACTTGCTGTAGAAAGCCACCCAATCTTGAACTTCTTGTAATGGTGAAGCATTGAGCCTATACCTCGTTTCCCTGCCGACTTTTCGGTCAACGACCAGATTCGCCTCTTTAAGAATGGTAAGATGCTTGGATACCGCCGTCCGCCCCATTTCAAATTGTGAGGTTAATTCATGAAGCGGTACCTCCTCTGCTTCGGTTAACATCTGCATGAGCCGACGTCTGGTTGGATCTGCAATGGCATCAAATACATCACGTGATCTTTGGTTCTCACTCACACCACTTCCCTCCAATCTGCTGTATCGGAACATGGATGATACGGAGGATTTGTTTTTAATGTCGCTATATATTTTTGTGATTGTTTTATTCAGACACCATTTGGTGTCGAATTGATTATATGACACCAAACGGTGTCATGTCAACACATTTGAAAATGAGCTGTGGAGAGACCTCCTTCTCTGTTAACAGCAAATCTTAAATAAAAAAACACCTCGTATGAGGTGTTTTTACGTTTTCAGTTAGCCAGTAGTTTTTTTATGAAACGGAAGATCCCAACCTGATTTGAACAGCTCCTAAAATTGTCTTATTCAGCGGGCATGCGTAATGCATCTGTCTCATAGGCTTGAAAAGCATTTTCCAAACCCAATCATGTATTGTACTCTTACATTCTTTTGTATCCATAGAACGAATAGCCTACAAAATTTCCGCATCTATGGGCTTCAACCCATTCCCCCTGTTTAAGTGCCTACATACAATACCCTAGACTAATGAACAGGAGTGATGATGTATGACATTTTTACCTCCCTTTGGACCGGGTGGCGGGTTTGGTGGTCCAGGCGGACCAGGCGGTCCTGGTGGAATTTTCGGGCCGGGTGGACCGGGTGGACCGGGTGGTCCTGGAGGACCATCAGGTCCTCCTTCGTTCCCCGGAGGTGGGGGCGGTGCACCGCAAGGCGTGCAACCCCCTCCCGGACCCCCGCCTTCATTCGTTCCACAGCAGTCGCCTTCATTGTATGCTGTAGATCCAAGAGCAATATCCGGTTGTCTGTTCCGGTACACGTATATTTGGCCGAATCAAGGTCCTGGCTTCTGGATGTACCCCGTATTTGTCGGCAGAAATTCGGTAGCTGGTTTCCGTTGGACTGGATTCTTCTGGGTGTACAGCGGCATTGACCTGCAGCGGATTAGCTCATTCAGCTGTTTCTAATACTTAAACACCCTGATTGTGGTTATTTGCACAATCAGGGTGTTTTACATTGAATCCAGACCATTGAGATTGCAAGTGACAGTTCAATAAAAACAATCCTTATCATTACATTTTTTTGATGTCAGAGTTTTCTACTTGAGATCGGAATCTGATAAACCCTTCAATTTACTCATCGACCAGAGCACGATCGGAAACCCTATGCCGAATATCATGGCGTAGTAAGGCCAGACCTGATTTATCTCAATGATATATGAAATGTTGGGCCAGATAAAATTGGCCGAGGCCAACATAATTAGTATCAAAGGAACGAATAGTGAATTCATGCTTCGAAGACGAAAAGCGTCTGCAAGTCCTTGTGCTGAAACATATAGAAGCAATGAAAGACGAAAAAAAATCGTGACGAACCAGACAATGGCTAGGATGATTTCAAACCGCTGAAGAAACTCCCCAATACTGATGGTCCGATCAATAAAAAAAGTAGGAAACGTCAAGTCCGCCACGACACCAGCGCTGATTACAGTGATGATCTGCATAACCATGAAAAAGTACATGGCTCCGCTAATCAGAGCACTTGTAATCACCGATTTTCTCCACTTTTTCGGATCCGGGAAGTGATGTGCAAAGAAAAGAAACAAAACTGCCTCCAGATATGGAAATGCAAAGAGATTGATGGATGCGAGAATAACAGGCTTCAATCCGTTCTCCAACATTGGCAGCAGGTTTTTGATATCTGCCTCTGAAAAAAGAGTAATCCTGACTAAGAAGTATAGGGCCAGAAGAAAAAAGATAAGAATCTCCGCACAACGCCCGATAACAACCGGACCCGAGCGAACAGCAAAATAGACGGCCAGGAGCATAATAAAATATACGGCATCATAGGGAGTTTCGGGCATAATTGAGGTCGTCACAAAGTCTCCCAGATTTCGAAGTGTCATGATGCACTCCAGAAAGGGAAAGGCAAGTATAAAGAGGATGCCAATCGTCCCGCCCAAGGGACCAAACACGCTTCGGAGATGCGCAACAAAGGATCTGCCTTTCATTTGCCTGACGATAGAAGTATATAACGGTATCAAAAGCAAATGAAAAGCAATGGAAATGGGAATGGAAAGCCAGGCATCCTGTTTAGCAACAGAACTTATGGCAACTGGAAGCACCAAATACGCACTTCCAATCTGATACAACACAAACCAAGTGATGGCTTGTCGAACAGTTAATTTGCTCCCCACTTCCGTCCCCCCTTTAAGATAAAATACGTGCAATGTACTGGCTTACCGGTTGGAAAACCCACCGGATACCTGTTAATGGACTCGGAAGTTCAACGTGTACTAGCTCCAGAATGATCAACGTCGTCCCTACGGTGAACAATGTTAAACTAACCACCATTTCACGCACACGATGCTTCTCCTTCAATTGACGAAACTCATAGAACATGGTCAGAATCGAGATGATTAGTACCGCATACAGCATATACATTCACTCCTAATGTTGCGGTTCAGAGTCAATAGGATTGGTAATTTTCCCAACCCGGTTTAAATGGAAACGGATATCCAGCTTTACCTCAAGCTTTTGAAATTTCTGCTTCCAATCCCCTCTCCATTGGTGCCATTGACGAGGGAACCTTTGATGAAAGGCTTCTCCGAATCCGAATATGTCGGAACCGATCTGCTGCGCCTTTTCAATACCTTCCTTCAGGATCTGTTCTTGTTCTTCTCTGGCTGCTGCCTGAAACTCATTAAATGTCTTGTCATCCTTCAGGTCAGCATCACATCCAACCTCGCCGATGTTGGCTTCAGTTTCCACGACAAGAGAGACAATCGGTTCATTATTTTTTATTTCCGGTTTCATTTTGACGTTGTTACGTATGACTTCAAAAGCAAATTCCCCATCTGAATTCGGACACATGACGGAAGCTACAGAACTGGAAACACGGTTTGATATATAGGTAAACGCCTTGCTTTTGGATTCTTCTATCCAGCCGATCAGACGATCTTCCTGAAAGACACCAATGCCGGTAAATAAATAGTTCGCATGTTGTGGTGATTTAGTCACATTATCCACCTTCAATCCTTTGTCTAGATTGTTCAGACGAATGCCAGTCAAGACCGGCTCAATGCCATCCTTTTTTAAACGCTGCAGAAGGTCTTTGACATTGACCGCAGAAGTGGGTGCCCATGTCTTTTCAGACACATTCAAAGCTTTATACATATCCATTGCAGGCAAAACCTCGGTTGGAGCCACAAACGTAACAGCATCCTTAGCTGAACTGCCTCTGACAACAGCCAAATGAAAATCAGGCCGAACTTCATGATCACGAAACAGGAAATCCAGCGGCTTCTTGATTCCTTTTTTTGCTGTATCTTCGTCAAAGATGACAAACTTTAGGTGAGACAGATACATCTTCCTTGATGATTCCGTGGTGAGTTTTCGAAGAGCTTCAAACAGCGTGTTTGCTCTGCTGGAAAAAACGATTGTAGGTGACCGTTCCATCGCTCGATTACGAGACATCTGAGACGGGTCAACCACTTGCAGACTAATCTCATACTGGTCATCTACGGTATCAATGCCCATAGCCATTACGACGGATATTTCGTTTAACTCCTTACTACTCCAACAACCCGTAACAATGACCATAAGCAAAATGTACACTATCAATGTAGACATGATGGATCGGTACGAGTTCATCGGCTTACTCCCTTGGTTTGTTGTGATGATTTGCTTTGTTCTTAAAAGGAAACCGCAGTAAGGCATCGCTTTGTTTCGACGATTGAAAATTGGCTACTGGACTCATATATGGCACACCGAATGAATGAAGACTATTCAAATGCACAAGGAGTATGAGTATGCCTACCGTCAATCCGTATACGCCAAACATGGCGGCCATTCCAATAAAAGCAAACCGTAATATCCGGATGGGAATAGCCATGGTGTAGGACGGGATGACAAAGCTTGAAATCGCTGTAATCGCAACAACTATGACCATAACTGGCGAAACGATGTTAGCTTCTACAGCGGCCTGGCCGATGACAATGGATCCAACAATCGAAACGGCCTGACCGACCGTTCGCGGCATTCGTAGACCAGCTTCTCTCAGGATCTCGAATATGATCTCCATAATCATTGCCTCAACAAATGCAGGAAAGGGCACACCCTCACGTTGCGCAGATAAACTCAGTAATAGAACCGTTGGGATCATGTCCTGATGAAATGTAGTTAGTGCCACATATATAGCTGGAGCCAGCAAACATATTGCCAGGGAGATGTACCTTAAGACTCGAATGATGCTGCTGTAAATAAAAGATTGATAATAATCCTCCGCGGATTGAATGAAATCAACAAATACTGCTGGCGCAAGGATGACAAAGGGAGTTCCGTCGATAAATATCGCGATTTTTCCTTCCATCACACCTGCTGCAATAGAGTCTGGGCGATCCGAATTATAAAATATAGGGAAAATGGTCAATTGCTTGTTCTCCACTAAACATTCTTCGAGGTACTCCCCTTCAAGAACGCGATCCACTTTCATATTTTTCAGTTTAGATATCACGTTTCGTACCAATTCATCATCAGCAACTCCATGCATATACATGACCGATATGTCTGTCTTTGTTTTTTCGCCAACCTTGACGTTTGTTAGGCGAACTCTTGTGTCCTTCACTCTGCGACGGACCATCGTTGTATTGGTACGAAGATTCTCCGTAAACGATTCTTGAGGACCTCGGATCACAGGCTGCGTCTTCGATTCCGTTATACTGCGTTCTTCCCAACCAGGTATGGAAAAGACTAACCCTTCCCCCATCCCGTCGATTAGCAGGAGCAGTCCGCCTGATAGAATCTGATCCAACGCATCTTCATAGTTTTGAACCAAACTTGCTTCTCCGACATCTAGTATGCTATTTTTCAAAAATGGCAAAGACAACTCATTGGAATCGGAAAAGGTGAATTCATGCAATGGACGAATCACGCTGTCCTGAACCTTTTGCAAGTCAACCATTCCATCCAAATAAAACAGAGCCGCTTGATTCCTCCCAATTGTGATCTCACGAACAACAAAATCAGAACTGTTTCCCATGAAGTCACAAATGAGATCGATATTCTCGCGAATTTGTTTAGAAAATTCAGGTTGTAACTTCATTTCCACAATCCCCCTTGGATATGTAGTATTGGTACTAATTCAAATATTAAAACAAAACGTTCTAAACTTCGTGCTGGTAGCTTTACTGGTGCAATCATAGTGACATAAACAAAAAAGACCGTCCTGTTGGACGGTCTTTTATCCGTACTATTCGTTTTTGAGGTTCATTCCAACCCTTTTTTGCCGTAGTCTGTCAGGAATTCAACGGTTTGCGGATCATAGTGGGAGAAAAATGCACTTTGCTCTGTATCAAGAGCAGTTATTTTTTCCATATCCTGAGCAGTTAATTGAAAATCAAAAACGTTTAAGTTCTGTTCCATCCGATCTTTATTGACCGTCTTCGGAATTACGACCACACCGCGTTGAATGAGGAAACGCAGAGCGACTTGTGCAGTCGACTTATTGTATTGATTTCCAATCTCTTGCAAAGTAGCGTTCGTGAACAGGTCATTTCTTCCTTCTGCAAAAGGACCCCACGATTCAATCTGCGTATTGTATTTCTTCATAATCTCATGTGCTTTAGCTTGCTGGTTAAAAACATGCGTCTCGACCTGATTGACTGCAGGTACAACCTCGCTGAACTGTACGAGATCGATATATCTGTCCGGATAGAAATTGCTGACCCCGATGGCTCTAATCTTACCGGCCTTATAGTATTCTTCCATTGCCCGGTATGTCCCATAGTAATCATTGAATGGCTGATGGATCAGGAGCAAATCCAAATAATCAAGCTGGAGTTTTCTCAGTGATTCCTCAATTGAAGCTTTCGCTTTTTCATAGCCAGCATTGGATATCCAGACTTTTGTCGTGATGAAGAACTCCTCTCTCGGCACTCCACTTTTCTTGATGGCACGTCCTACAGCTTCTTCATTACGATACGCCTGTGCAGTATCAATGGAACGGTATCCAACACTTATCGCATCTAGCACACATTTTTCACATTCGTCCTGATCTGGAATTTGATAAACTCCATATCCGAGAATCGGCATCTGTACCCCATTATTTAATGTTACATATTCCATTCTTCATTCCTCCTATTCAAGCTATAGATAATCCACGAAACGCCTAATCCTATTATGCAACAAATGAAATAATATCAGTTATCTCATTTGTCTCATATGTTTGCCTATTCCTCTTACGCAGATGGAAAAGTGTTGTTATCTCTATTACAGAAGAGACCGCTGTCCTTATGTTTAATGTGTATACTTCTATTCATTTTGTGAATGATCGTATAAATTTTTTGGAAAATGAGGCTGCTAGGTCACTTGATTTAGATACCATCTCAAGGGTCTAAAACTATTTGAATTTGATTATTCAACAATTCAATAAGGCGCAGACATGTTAATCGTTCAAAATGTACAGAGATGAATATATCCCCCAGTGTATTTATCAAATCCATTGATGGGGATCTACCAGCTGTAGAATTTATAGAATCAGTTATCAATATAAATAATAAAAGTTTACATAATAAATACTATGAATACTCCTTAATTTGAAGATGTGTTTTCTAAATAAAGTCACTCTCTCTTTTCTATACTAATATCCCTATAATGTTCAAACAAAAAAGAAAGCTATACAAAAAAGCCGCTAAAAATAGCGACTTTAAGGTGAGATGTGACCCATGAATGATTAATCCACATTTTAGCCTTACTTATCCTCCGTAAACAAGAACAACTATTTCGTGCCTACTGCATCACCAGCAACGATGTTTCTCCACCCTCCGAGATGAGACATATCCACCGCATTCTGAGCAGCCGAAGCTTCACATATGAATCCGGATACCACCCTGCCGTCCTGAAGCTTAATTTTCCCTATACCTAATGGAGCAGGAATGGCTGCAGTGAATGAACCAAAGGAGGATAGCGGCATGCTCCACAATTCCAGATCAATGGATGTCCCCTCTTCAAGGGAGTGCACTAAACCCGGTTTTGCAGGACTTGTGTTCAGTTTGTACAGACGATATTCTGGAGCGGTTCGGGTTTCCTCCACAAAAAAGGCTCCTAACCCAGTCAGCTGGGGTTCCAGTGACATGCCTCTCATATGCAGTCCGCAGACAGCAACCAAAAGACGTTTGTGATGCGGCTCAAGTATTCTTGCTGCTTCAACCATGGAAGCTTCCTGCTCAGGCAATGTGAACAGGGTTATTCCAAAAGGCATATCCTCTGCAGCCTTGCCTGCCGGAACAGCAATGGCACTCAAATCAAGCAAATTGCAATGATTCGTGTACATTCCCATGTGGCTGTTGGTTTGAATCGGATCCTGCTGCACTTGTTCTCTTGTCCATGTTCCTCCGCAGGTTGGCAATACAAGAACGGCGTTATGCAGCCATTCTGCAGTGCTTCGCCGAATTTCGGCTAGTCGGTGCTGTGCGCGGAATAGTGCAGCAGCCGTAAATGTTTCCTTGCTGCCTGTTCGGAGCACTTTCTCCGTTACAGGAAACAACGCTCCTGGATGCTGCAGGGCGAACATCTCCAGATCCGCCCATCGTTCTGCAACAAGCGGTCCTTCATACAGAAGTGCTGCGGCTTCTTGCAGCATGGATATATCAACCTCTACGACATGTACTCCTGACTGCAGCAAGGTTTGTTTGGCGGCTTGCCAAGCCGCCTCGTATGCTTCTGCAAAGGGACCAAAGAAGGTTAATTCTCCTTTGGGTAACAACCATTTGGCAGGTGCACGGGTTGGTCCCAAAGGACGTGTTTTGGAGAAAGCATCTTCGGCATGCGGGCCTCGTACGATCCGGTCAACGGAAACAGCATCTTCGAGATCATGGGTAAACACGGTGATGCAGTCAATGCTGCGGCATGCAGGCACCAAACCAGCGGAAGGCCATGCGCCTACTGCAGGTTTGTAACCAACCAGACCATGCAGTGCAGCCGGAATTCGGCCCGACCCGGCGGTATCTGTCCCAAGTGAGAACGCTGCTTGCCCCAGTGCCACCGCTACGGCCGAGCCTGAACTGGATCCTCCGCTGATCAGTTCGGGCCGCAATGCGTTATGTGTCTCCCCATAAGGACTTCTCGTACCGACCAATCCTGTGGCGAATTGGTCCAGATTGGTTTTACCGACAGGTATGGCACCTGCAGCAATAAGTCGTTCCACAACAATAGCATGTTGTTCCGAAACCGATGAGAACTCAGGACAACCAGCTGTTACCGGCAACCCTTGAACCTCGATGTTGTCTTTGATGGCAAAAGGAATGCCCCACAGCGGATATTCGGTAATGGACAAGTGCTGAAGTTTCTCCAGGTATGGCGTAATTCGTTCCCTAGACGGCGGCGTGATCCAGACATGGTAATCCTCCGTATCCTTTGCCCGCTCGATGATGCTCTCCACCACTTCCGCAGGTGTGAAGCTTCCTCGTAGATATCCTGTCCGCAGAGCACTGATCGACATCAATTTCGGGATGGCATTTACCGTCATCGTGCAACCTCCTCCTTAATCGTTGAAATGATGGCAGCAATCCAGTCTCCCGATTTAATCTGATCACCTGGCGAGACGTAAATGGAAGCAATAACTCCATCCGTAGGAGCGAGCTGCGGAAACTCCATTTTCATACTTTCTTCTATTATAATAGTGTCTCCCTTTCGCACTTCCTGGCCAGGCTCAACCAGTACCTTCCATACACTGCCCGACATTGAACTGCTCATGCCCAGACTCCCTTCCGGCATCACCACTTCTTCCAGCGCTGCCGCTGCTTCAGGTTCGGATACATACTCCGCTATACCGAGTTCCTTCCAGTAATTTCGTTCAGCCTGGAATGCACTCTGCTGCTGCTGACGAAAAGTTCCGGACTCGTTCTCAATCGTTTTCAACCAGTTCAGATAGGACCCCAGATGGAATGTGGTTTCCTCTACTTGAAGTTCAAATCCTCCTCGCGGGAATTCTTCACGCATGTTCAGCAGTTCAGCTTCCGAAACAGGATAAAATTGAAGCTGATCAAAGAACTGCAGCAGCCAAGGTTTTCCTGCCTCGAAATTGCTTGTTTCCCTGAACGAGTTCCACATTTGCACTGTACGACCGACAAATTGATACCCACCCGGGCCTTCCATGCCATACACGCAGAGGTACGCACCGCCTATGCCTACCGCATTTTCCGGAGTCCATGTCCGTGCAGGATTATATTTGGTGGTTACGAGCCGGTGGCGCGGATCCAGTGGTACGGCAACAGGTGCTCCCAGGTACACGTCACCAAGACCCATGACGAGATACGAGGCGTTGAATACAATTTCCGCTACCTCTTCAAGCGAACCGAGTCCATTCATACGCCGGATAAACTCCAGGTTGCTGGGACACCAAGGTGCATCAGGTCTAACGTTTTGCTGATATCGCTCAATGGCGAGCTGCGTCGCTGGGTCATCCCACGACAATGGTAATTTGACAATTCGCGAGGGTACCTCAATCGTTTCCAGCTCAGGAAGCTGCAGGTCCAACTCCATGATTCGTGCTGCCGCTTCTTTTACCGTCATGCGGGTAGCATCCAGGTGGATCTGCAGAGAGCGAATGCCTGGTGTCAATTCGATATAAGGAATGCTTCCATTCTCCTTGATTGCTTCCATAAGTACGTATGCCTGGAATCGGTATAACAGGTTCAACTCGCGTTCTCCGTATTCGACCAGAATATTTTCATCACCAGAGCAGCGTACAGTAATGGAGAAACGTCTGCCTTCCACCGCTTGGGCCAGAATCGGCATATACTCACCAGTTGATGTTTCGACTAAAACCGGTAACTCATGCGGAACGTCCAGTTCCCGCAAGTACAACTCTTGTTCTACTCTTAACTGCTCGGCTTCCTCAACGGTAATGAGTCTGAAACGGACTTCATCACCAGGGCTGAGTTGACCCAGCTTCCATAATTCAGCGGTGGCCGTTGTCACCGGACAGACAAAACCACCAAGACTGGGACCATCCGGACCGAGCAGGATCGGCATATCGCCTGTCAGATCCAGTGCACCGACGGCATAGGCGTTGTCATGAATGTTGGAAGGGTGAAGTCCTGCATCTCCACCGTCGGTTCTTGCCCACAGCGGAGCCGGACCGATCAATCGGACACCTGTTCGGGAACTGTTGAAATGCACTTCCCATGTCGTCTCCGTCAGCTGATTCAGATAAGCCGGAAGAACATATTCGTCCGTACAATGAGGTCCCGGTATCACACCAATCGTCCATTCATTGTTGTATTGTGGTCTACGTTCTGTACTGAGAGGAGCAAGCAGAGCCGGAGCATTTCCTCCTTTTTCATGCACACGGAGAACTGCACCCGTTCGCAGCGCACTCCCACGGTGTCCACCGAATCCCCCCAATGTGAAGGTTGCTGAGCTGCCAAGTGTGCTCGGCATGTCGAGCCCCCCGGATACGAGCAGGTACGTTCGCATTCCCTGTTTGGCCTCACCCAGAGTCAGCACAGCACCAGGAGATGCATTTGTCGGTGTGTAGGGTTCCACGTGAACGCCATCCAGTTCGGCTTCCATATCTGCTCCTGTCAGGCAGAAGGTCATTTCACCCCGGAAGCGATAAGTTCCCCCACGCAGCGTCATTTCCAGTCCGGCCGCTTGTACGTCATTGCCGAGCAGTCTGTTGCCAATGCGGAAGGCAAGCTGATCCATCGGGCCTGACGGCGGTACGCCGATATCCCAGTAGCCGATCCTGCCGGGACTATCCTGTACTGTCGTCTGAACACCTCCGTCCAGAACTTCGATCGCACGCTCCATTGGTTTAAAGCCCAAAAGCATTCGGGTATATACTTCTCCATTAGCGAAAGCATCGTTATCCAGAAATGCTTCGATATAAGCCTGATTGGTGGTGACACCGTATACCCGGAGTTCACGAAGAGCACTCTTCATTTTGTTTATAGCTTCCATGCGCGTGCTCGCGTGCACAATTAATTTTGCCAGCATCGGATCATACAAGGTAGTTACGTTTAATCCAGGCTGAATCCAGCTTTCAACTCGCACGTCATCAGGCCAGTGAATGGCATCAATGCGTCCATCGCTCGGCCGAAAATCATTCATGCAATCCTCAGCATACAGACGTACCTGGAGACTGTGTCCTGTTGGTGCGGGAACCGTAACGTTCAATGAATCGCTCTCGTGAGCTGCCTCCTTGACCATCCATTCCACCAAATCAATGCCAAGTACCTCTTCTGTCACCCCATGCTCCACTTGAAGTCTGGTGTTCACCTCGAGAAAATAAAACCGCTGCTCATCAGGGTCGTACAGAAACTCAACCGTTCCCGCGTTACGGTAACCTGCCGAAATCGCCAGTCTGCGGGCACACTCATGCATCTCTTGCCGGATTACATCCGGCAGGCATGGCGCAGGGGTCTCTTCAATGATTTTCTGATTACGCCGTTGCACCGAACAATCACGCTCTCCCAAAGCGACTGCTTCACCGTTACCTGTGCCAAAAATCTGAACCTCGACATGACGTGCACGTGCAATATACTTTTCTATGAACACGCCCCCGTCATTAAAATTGGCGGATGCCAAACGTGTTACGGATTCAAATGCCTCCCTAAGCACATCCTCGTGTTCACAGACCCGCATGCCGATTCCACCACCACCGGCAGTGGATTTCAACATGACGGGATAACCGATGATTTCAGCTTGTTTAACCGCATCATCCAGAGACTGTATCAGGCTTGTGCCTGGCAGTAAGGGTACTCCAGCTTCTGCAGCCATTGCTCGTGCCGTATGCTTCAAGCCGAAGAGCTCAATATGTTCAGGAGAGGGACCGATAAACGTAATACCTCGCTCAGCACACGTTCTGGCAAAAGCCGCGTTCTCACTCAGAAATCCGTACCCGGGATGAATCGCATCTGCCCCTGTCTCTGCTGCTGTCTGGAGTACCAATTCGGCGTTGACGTAACTCTCTCTGGCAGGCCCTTCTCCGATCAGTACTGCTTCGTCGGCAAGCTCAACATGTAGGCTGTCTCGGTCTGCTGTAGTGTAGATGGCTACACTGGAGATACCCATCAGACGCAAAGTGCGAATAATGCGTACCGCAATGGCACCCCGATTCGCAATCAGTACCTTTTTAAACATTGGCGCTCACTCCTTCTGCATCCCATATAAGGACTTTGGCTGGTGTTGGGTTGTAGGCATTACATGGATTGTTTAACTGCGGGCAGTTACTGATCAGCACGGTTACCGGTGCCAAAGCAAGGAGTTCAACATAGCGACCAGGAGCAGATAGACCATCGGCGAAGGTTAACTCTCCTTCCGGTGTCACTGGCACGTTCATGAAAAAGTTGACGTTTGGGGCGAGATCCCGCTTGGTATATTCATCTCGCTGAGAGAGCATTAACATAAAGGTGTCACGACAGTTGTGCATGGGCAATTTATCATGAGCATAGCGGACGGTATTGCTCTGAGCTGAGCAAGCGCCACCGATTGTGTCATGCCTTCCGCAGGTATCGGCTGTTATCCGCAACAACTCTCGGCCTGATTCAGCGAGCAGCGTTGAACCTGTTGTCAAATACAGATTGCCCTGGCGGGTAATGGTTCTCACTGCACTATAATGATCTGACGGATCCTCCGTGGAATAAAACAGCGTATCAACAGCTTGATTGCCTTCCATATCAACAATGCGAAGAACCTGGCCTGGGAGCAAATCATGTATCCAGCCATCACCCGCAGCGATGACTTGCTCATACAAGGCTTTTTCGGTCAGTAATGGACTCTGGACAGGTTGAAATGTACTCATATTAGTTGGCTCCCTTCAGCAAAGCATATGCGTTCCACGTATTTTCAAAGGCTCTCCGGTTCTCTGCACAATACAGTACACACGGGTCCATCTCAGAGACAGGCTCGGCATCTGTCACGGAAACAACGATGGATGCGTCCGGGTATTGTCCCGAAGGATCAAGTGGATGAGGTGTGTTCGATAACACGAGCAGCATATCCATTTCTGTGCGGATGGTCACTGAGCGTTCTGCCGTTTCCTGCAGCGAGTAATTCATCGTTCCGTCCAGCTCACAAACGACTTTGGAGAAAAAGTTGACCGGTACCCCGATATCGCGTGGTGACAGATTGTTCCGGAACAGTTCAACCTTTAAGTTCTCTTCCCCGCTTCTAAGCCAGTCATTGCGGTGATCCTGATATGTGGTCTTCCCATACTTTTCATCCGTACCCTCTCGGGTTGAATATCCCGATAAAGGATCATGCCAGCCTACCGAATCCTCCGTAATGGAAGCAAGCGCCTTTCCCTGATCTGTCATCAATATATTGCCTCTTGTCAAAAAAGCGGTATGTTGGGCTTTGAGCGTATCGGGCATGTTGTACCGTTCCGCTGGATCATGTGCATGGAAGAACAATGCCGACACATTGGCTCGATCCCGTGTTGCCTTTAATGTAATGCATTTTCCTCTTCCTACATGAGCAGACCATTTGCTTCCAGGCTGCATCGTCATTGTAAATAATGCTGTCATTGTTCATTCCTCCTGTAGAAAAGTATAGAAAAAAGCCCGGGAGAAACATCAAAGATTGCTCTTTGATCGATTCTCCCGGGCTTTTATCCCGCCGTGTACATCAGGTTTTAATCTCCCAATGCGTTTTCTCTCGGACCAGTCAGCCAGTGGACGGCTCGGAACCCTAGAAAACATTTTATTTAATTGATGTTATGAATACTAACACGTAAAATTACATTTCACAATACTTTTTTTAAAATATGCGATAAAAAAACCAATTACACTTGCACTTTTTTCATATTCTTCTCAAAATAACGAAATACGTACTATAGAAAATGCACTAATGTTCGTATATTTCTAAAAAATAACTTGATTTTTGATAAAACCCCTGTAAAAATGTGAAGTGTCATGACATAGCATTACGATGTATCATTCTCGATTCTGAAGGAGGTTTTATAATGTCACAAAATATAACACTAAAAAGAAATCTCTCCTTGAGCCATGTGGTGACCATGGGGCTGGCCTGGATGTCTCCCATGATTTTTTTCACAAGTTTCGGCGTGCTGCATGAGGGTTCACAAGGTATGCTCCTGGCTGCCTATGTCCTTGCTTTTGTAGCCATTTTATTTACAGCTGGCAGCTACGGGCAGATGGCCAAAGCTTTTCCAGTGTCTGGTTCGGCGTATACCTATGTAAGCCAGGCCATGAATCCGTTTATCGGTTTTCTGGTGGGCTGGGTGATTCTGCTTGATTATTTGTTTTCCTGCATTGTAGCTGTACTCATGTTTGGCATTAATCTACATGCTCAGTTTCCCTCCATCCCTTCTCCTGTCTGGATTGTGCTTCTAACCCTAATTGTGATGACCATCAACATCATCGGCATCAAAACGTCAGCAAACGTCAACAAAATCTTTGTTCTGATGCAGATCATTTTTATAGCAGGGTTCTGTGCATTTCTTGTATACAAAGCAGTGACACAAGGGGTATCCGCAGGATTTAATCCTCTTCATTCCGTAGAAGGAGTTCCTTTCTCCGCCGTAATGGCGGGTGCATCTCTTGTTTGTTTCTCTTTCCTTGGTTTTGACTCCATTACAACGATGGCGGAAGAAACGCGAAAACCCGAAAAAACGATACCTCGGGCCATCCTGATTATCGTCAGCGTCGCCGGGATCATGTATTTTGCAACAGCATATTTAATTCAACAAATGTATCCCTCGTTCACTTTTACACATATGGACGCTGCAGGATTCGAATTAATGCAGGTTATAGGCGGAGGAACGCTTGCATCCATCTTCACCTTTGTCGTAATTTTCTCCGTGCTCGCACAGGGCATGTCCTCCATGACAACCGTTTCAAGGCTGCTGTTTGTCATGGGTAGATCCTCCTTGCTTCCTCGGAAATTCAGTTCTGTTCACCCCAAATTCCGTACACCTGTGTTCAACATTGTGCTGGTCAGCATCATCTCCCTGGCTGCCTTATTCATTAGTCTGGAGACAGCCATCATGTTTGTCAGTTTCGGTGCGCTAACGGCCTTCCTGTTCGTTAATCTTTCCGTCATCTGTCACTACATCATTCGCGAGAAAAAACGCAGTGTGCAGGACTGGATTGTGAGAATGGTCTTTCCCTTGTTAGGCGCCTT
The DNA here is from genome assembly GCF_004000925.1 of Paenibacillus illinoisensis NBRC 15959. Taxonomy (GTDB): domain Bacteria; phylum Bacillota; class Bacilli; order Paenibacillales; family Paenibacillaceae; genus Paenibacillus; species Paenibacillus illinoisensis. The sequence goes on from NZ_BIME01000001.1 coordinate 63,661, forward strand.
GTTCATTCTATATCTCATCACTCAACTTGAAGCTTCCTCTTTGCTCCTTGGTACGGGCTGGATCGCTCTTGGCCTCGTTCTGTATGTGAATCAACGATTGAGATCCTCTTCTGTATCCAAGGCATTGCCAGAGATTGAAGAGGCCATGTGAGTGAAATCAATCATTAATTTTTCAGTATGCTTTCTCTCCCTGCGTGTACCATAAAAAAGAACCTGAATGCAGCATTCAGGTTCTTTTTTTTCTGTACTCATCTTTTGATTTCACAATGCAGGAACTGCGATGTATTGCTATGCTATACGAGAGTTTTACTCATAATAAAATCGGTTTGCTCTTCATCCCCCATATAAAAGGAATGAGCTCCTGTCTGGATAAATCCCATCTTGTTATAAAAAGCAATTGCCTTCCTGTTTTTCTCCCATACCCCTAGCCAAACTTTGCTTTTGTTCATGTCCATCGCTATTTCGATTGCTTTATTCAATAAATGCTTACCCAGCCCATGGTTTTGGAACTGGCTTCTAATATAGATCCTCTCAACCTCAAGGAACTCTTCCCCCATTTTCTCGGATTGTGCATCATCGACATTGACCTTTAAATAGCCAGCTAGTTCTTCGTTGAAATATACAAAATAAATGTATGAAGATGGATTAGCTAACTCCCTTTCCAGTTGTTCCGAGTGGAATGCTTTTGCCAAATATGCCTCCATATTCTCAGGCGTATTCTGATCTTTGAATGTATCACGAAACGTGTCTATACTGATTTTTTGGAGTGTCTGCAGATCTTCACGACTGCACTTTGTAATTTTTATTGTCATGTTAAGATATCGCCCCTTTATGAAATAAACAGTTTTTTCGTAGTCCTATTTCCGCTTTGAACCCTCACTTTTTTGTTGCAAATGCAATAAAAAGTGGTTATATTAAATCTACTCCAAACATGTTGTATTTGCAACAAAAAAACATAAAAAAGAGGTGGATTAAGTTGAAATATGTATTTTTTTGCGTTGGAATCTTGATATTGACTCTTGGTATCTCACTCACAATCCATTCCGATCTCGGGACATCCCCGTTTGACGCTCTTTTGGTAGGTTTATCTGTTCAGGTGGGGCTCTCTGTAGGCAGCTGGGAGATTATCATAGCGTTACTTCTGCTATGTTGTAATTCGCTCATACGGAGAAGGAGACCGGAAGTTTTAGGATTGTTGACCGCATTAGTTACGGGAATTGGCATCGATATGTGGCTTTTTCTATTGCATAGCTGGACTGTACCTGAGTTATGGCTAACTAAATGGGCATACATGGTCATCGGCTTGATCCTCATCGGAATAGGAACTGCCACATACTTATTGACCCATTTTGCACCGATCCCTTTGGACCGATTAACATTAATTATACAGGAACTTATGCGAACGAATCTCTTTGTAGCCAGAACGTGCATTTATCTTATTTTTCTTGGATTAGCGTTGATCCTAAAAGGACCCATCGGGATGGGAACGATCCTAACCGTTTGTTTAGGCGGATTCATGTTGAATATCTTCATGCCTTTGACCAAAAGAATTTTGGAACGTTTCATCCATCAATCCAGCTCATGGTCAGATTCATGAAATACTCCCGTGCGAACAGTAAACATAACAAACGGTCACGATTTCTATTATAATCATACTTATTCCACAAGCTAAATCGCATATATTCTTAGACCCATAAGGAGATATTCATGGACATACCCAAAGGTACATATGGCTTTCGATTCGCTGAAGATCCGGAACTGCAACTATGTATATTATATGCGGCAGGCTCTGATAGCATCAGCAATCCTTCCTATCATTGGGACGGATTGACACGAAGCGATGGGCCTCTCCTTCTTTTCCAGTACACGCTTTCTGGTCAGGGAGTATACGAATCAAGAGAACAGCTGCACCGCGTCTCTGCCGGACATGCTTTTCTTGCCGAGATCCCTGGACCCCATCGCTATTACTATCACCCTGAATCCAGAGAACCGTGGGAATTTCTGTTTTTGCTCTTCCGGCCGAATCTAATTCTGCCTCACTGGCGTAAATTTTTGCGCGAAGCAGGGGAAGTCCCCTATCTCCCTGCAGACTGTGCACCAGTTAAGTTGTTGCGAATGATTGTAAATGATGCAGCAGCAGGCCGAATCTCCGATCCCTTGATCGCATCCTCTTCGGTATATCAATTCATGACGGAGCTGGCCAGATTACAGGTTACGACTCTGCGAAACAAGCATACTTGGCCGGATAACGTCAAGCGTGCAGCTGAATTTATAGAGCAGCATTATTCACAAATGATTAGTATCGATCAGTTAGCCGAACATGTCTCTTTGTCCAAATATCATCTGATTCGGCGCTTCTCGGCCAGCACGGGACTTACTCCCGTAGCTTATTTAACTCGCATTCGCATTGATAAAGCCATGGAACTGCTTCGGGGAACCGAGCATAGCATTGACATGATTGCCGAGCGTATCGGGTATTCCAGCGGAAGTTATTTTATTAAAGCATTTCGTACCATGACCGGACTTACACCAGGGGAGTTCCGCAGCGGAGGCGAGAGCCTTGCTTATCGTAAACTGTTCTTTGATTAACAGCAATATAGTACTATTCAGCTTCCAAGATTACCATAGATATTGCTAGTCTCCTTGATTAATATGAACTTAACCAGAGCAATAATTAATCAGTAAAGGAGATTTCCCATGAATCACAAGCATGCAGCACCCACACCACCGCTTGGTTGGAACAGCTGGGATTGTTACGGTGCGGCCGTAACAGAAGAAGAAATTCGCGGGAACGCGGAATACATGGCTGAACATCTCAAACCCTTCGGCTGGAACTACATTACCGTCGACATCCAATGGTATGAACCTTATGCAAATTCCTCTCAATACCGGGCTTTTGTTCCTTTGGTGATGGACGAATATTCCCGGCTTATGCCTGCTGAGAACCGCTTTCCCTCTGCTGAAGGCGGTCAAGGATTCAAGCCATTAGCCGATTACGTACATAGTCTTGGATTAAAATTCGGTATTCACATTATGCGCGGGATTCCAAGGCAGGCTGCACATGCAGCTACCCCTATTCTGAATACCACCGTTACAGCACGTGATATTGCACATACCAATTCTATCTGTCCATGGAATACGGACATGTATGGTGTTGACGCATCGAAGGAAGGTGCGCAGGCCTATTACGACTCTCTTTTTAAACTCTACGCCGAGTGGGGCGTGGACTTGGTCAAGGTAGACGACATCGCTGCATCCAGGCTGTATGATACCCATCAGCCTGAGATCGAGCTAATCTCCAAAGCCATCCAACGCTGCGGCCGGCCTATGGTACTGAGTCTCTCTCCTGGTCCAGCTCCTGTGGAATACTCCGCGTTCTTCGCTGAACATGCCAATATGTGGCGGGTCACGGATGACTTCTGGGATCAATGGCCGCTGCTGCTGGATATGTTTGATCGCTGCCGAACCTGGCAAGGTATCCCTGAGGCGGGATGCTGGCCGGACTGCGACATGCTCCCGCTCGGCCATATCGGCATCCGGTCCGTTGACGGAGGTGGCGCGGATCGCTGGACTCGTTTCACACGGGATGAGCAGTTGACCATGATGTCGCTCTGGAGCATCTTCCGCTCTCCGCTCATTTTCGGCGGTGAGCTTCGCGACTGTGACGAATGGACCCTATCCCTGTTAACCAACAAGGAAGTGCTGCGGATGAATCAGGATAGCCATGGAGCCAAGGAAACGCTGCGCCAAGGTAATCTCATTGTCTGGACAGCAGAAGCCGCTGATCAATCCCGTTATGCTGCATTATTCAATGTAGGTGATTCAGAGCTCCCGGTAAGTCTGTCTGTTGATGACATCGGTCTTACGGGCTTCACCTCGGGCACCGAGCTGTGGAATGAAACGCCAGCCGAACTTACTGAAGACGTTCTACAGATGAATATTCCTTCGCACGGCGTACGACTCTATCAATTCTATTGATCATGGGTTACCTGGTTTAGAGCATCTCCATACCTAAATGAGCCAGTCGCGTGAATTATTTTGGCAACTGGCTCATTTCGTTTTATATCCGTTTTTTATTATCATACCGTTAGTTCTTCAATTGTTACAAGAAGCCTACTGATTTTATCCCTTGGTTGCTCCGGCAGAGATCCCCTTCACAAAGTATCTTTGCAGAGCAACAAAAACGATCAGCACGGGTACCACCGACAAGGCAGTTCCAGCAAATATCATATCCCATCTGGAGGAGAACTCACCGATATAGCGGTAAATTTCAACGACCATGGTTTTGGGCTCACCTGAAGGAAGAACGAGCATCGGCATGAGAAAATCGTTCCAGATCCCCAAACCGTTTAAAATAATCATACTAGCTGTCACCGGTCCGAGCAGCGGGAATACAATTCTCCAGAAAATGCTGTAGCGACTGCATCCGTCAATTTCCGCAGCTTCTTCAATTTCCTTTGGAATCCCTTTAACAAAGCTGGTGTACAACAGGCAACCAAATCCAATAGCTCCTGCGATATAAACCAATATTGGCCCAGCGAGGCTGCCATAGAGGCCCAGCATTTTCAATTCTTTAAATAATGGAATCATGTATGCCTGAAATGGAATCATCATCCCTGCCAGGAAGTAGAGAAATACAAAATTCGTCCATTTGGCATTTCTCCTTTCAATGGCATAACCAGCCATAGGAATGATCAATATCTGCATCACAATGGAGACTACGGTCAGGATCAGACTATTCAGGATCGCCCTCGGGAACTCCGTCTCGGTCAACAGATACTTGAAATTCTCAAGGTACAACGAAGTTGGTAATGAGAGTGCATTTCGCATGATTTCACCATTACTTTTGAAGGCAGACATTAAATTAAAGAAGATGGGAAAAAAGAACAGGATAGCGAATATCAGAATAACGACGAAGAGAATGACATCCGTTGTTTTTTTGCGTGTCTGCATAGTCATGTTAATACTGCACCTCCCGCTTGCGGAGGATTTTCACTTGAATCACGGTGATAACAAGAATAATCACAAATAACACCATGGCAAGAGCTGTCCCGAAGCCCTGTCTTAACTCCCCGAAACCGACTTTGTAGATGATATATGTCAGTGTTTCTGTTGCGAAACCAGGCCCTCCATCGGTCATTACTGCAATTTGATCGAATATTTTCAGTGCACTAATCATTGAAAGAACCATACATACGGTAACAGACCCGGCAAGCAGTGGGAAGGTAATGAATCGAAATTGCTGCCAGCCATTTGCACCGTCTATATTGGCTGCTTCGGACAGTTCTGCAGGAATGCTTTGAAGACCGGCCAAATAAATGATCATGTAGTAACCAGCCCCCTTCCAAACGGTAGACAAGATCACGGACAGCATAGCGTACTTGGGATCACCCAACCAATCCATTGTCCAGCTTCCAAGGCCAATATGGTTCAGAATTTGATTCACCACACCAAAGTTGTAATTCAGGATCATCGCCCAAACGAAGCCCATTACGATTCCGCTCAGTAAGGTAGGAAAGTAAAATATGCTCCGAAACAAATTTTTGAACCAACGGACTTTGTCCACCATGAGGGCCATGGCGATCGCAGCGATATTTTCCAGCACAACCAGGCTCACCGTCATGATAAGCGTATTTTTGAGGGCATTATGAACCCTCGGGCTGCTCCATATCTCAATAAAATTAGCAAAGCCGATATAGCGGATATCTTCACTTATGCCATCCCAGGACGTAAAGCTTAGATATGCACTTCCCAGAGTAGGCACAATAACAAATAGCGTGTACAGAATTAACGACGGAAGTATAAAAACAACAGCAAAAGGATGATGCTTTTTCTTCCGTCTTCGAGCGGATACAGCTGCCAAAGTTGCTTTATCCGTTGATGCAGGTATTCCCATTTCATATACTCCTTCCTTATCTAAGGAGGAACCACCCCGTAGCGGTCCCCCGCGAATTAGTTTACATCGAATTTGCCTTGACCTGGTTATCGTATTCCGTATCAACCTGTTCCATATACGTTTTCACATCACCATCATTCAGGACCATTTCCTGCAGCTTTTTATAGAACCAGTTTCGGAATTGTGGCGGTATTAAATTCTCTCCCCACCAATTGTTAATCGCCAAGGACTTTGTTACATTCGGATCTGACATCAGATCAAGGGCCGTCTGCATCGCTTCTCCAGTTTCATATGTCACTTCTGCTTGCGTAGAGGGGATTCCGTTAACACTTGCAAGATACTGAGAATACTGCTCCGGCTCGAAGAAGAAACGAATGAACTTCTTGATTGCTTCCGTCTTCTTCGGATCCTTGGCTGCCTCAGCAGAAAGTGTCCAACCGGCAGGTGATGGAAGTCCGATCACATTCACATGACCCTCCCGGTCCGGAACTGCATAGAAACCGTATTCAAAGCTTGGATCTGCTTCTTCGATCTGTGAGAACATCCAGGTACCCGAGTATAGTTGTGCCGCCTTTCCTGTGATTAGAAAAGAAGCTGTTTGGTTATCAGGAGTACTTAACCAACCTTTGTCTACATAATTTTGGAACAACACTTTGTAATCCGTCATCGCCTGCACGACGTTTTCATCTGCGAAGCTGACAGACTGCTCTGTCTTTTTGGAATTCCAATCCGGATCTTTTGCATATACCTCATCAATGAGAAACTTGTTCACCCAGAACCCCATATGAAAAATATCTTTGCCTCCAACAACGATCGGAGTTATACCAGAGACCTTCAGTTTTTCCTGGATAGCAATGAATTCATCATACGTTTTGGGAAGCTCACTAATCCCCGCATCGGCATATGCCTTTTTGCTGTATATGATTCCTTGGGGCACATTATTGGCTATAGGAGCATTCCAAATCTTTCCGTCAACCTCAGGTGGGGAATCAAACAGCTCAATCAAGTCAGAAGGAAGTTCCACGATTTTACCTGCATCGGCAAAGACCTCTGTATCCCTCATCTCAACAAGGTCAGGGAACTCGCCGACCGCATCCTTAGTTTTTAACCAGTCCAGGTAGGAATTGCTTGTGTTCTCGCTCATATCCTTAATTTCAATACTCGGATTAGCCTCCGTGAATCTTTTGATGGAATCAGCGATCGCTTTTTTGGCAGCAGGATCCCCTGAAGCATAACCAATGGTGAAACTTACTTTGTCACTGCTGCTTGTTGACCCGTTTTCATCAGAATTCGGACTACTGCTTGTGCTGCAAGCACCTAAGGTCATAGCCACTGCAAGCAGCAAAGCCGATAACTTGAATTTTGATTTCAGCATAACGTACATAACTCCCTTCCATATCAACAAAGTTCAAACAGCTTTTCCTTACAGGTAAGCGTTTTCGTATTTAGAATAGCACTGCCTGGTTTTGGTTTGTATGAACTTTTTAAAGCCTCATGTGCAGTAAATTTAAGAATAAAAAAAGAGCGGACAAGTTCATTCGCTCTTCAAGGGACCTATTCAGGAACAGGAAAGCTGAGCTGCACAGACGTCCCGATATTTTCCTGACTACTCACAGAGAGACCATAATTTTCTCCATACATCGATCGAATTCTTTCATGTACATTTTTCAGTCCCACTGATTTGTTATGCGGATTGGCCGTATACAGACCTTCATTAATGCTTTTCAGCTTCTCTTCGCTTATGCCTATACCATTATCATAAATAACAATGACCAGATTCCGCTCTTGCTTCTCTATCGTTATCCCTACCGTCCCCTTTTTCCTTTGACGAAGTCCATGCTGAATGGCATTTTCGACGATAGGCTGCAAACATAATTTCAAAATCGGCCATTCCATTTGCACGTCAGGAGCAATGTCATAATGCAGTACATATCTGTTTTCATAACGAATGGAGATGATGTAGAAATAATCATGCAGATGTTCAACTTCTCTCCATAGACTTACACGATCTTCTCCGTAGTCAATGACATATTTCAGTTGATTGGACAAAGAGTGAATCATGTCAGCGACTTCTTCCGCATCTTTGTCTACTGCATTCATGCGAATCACTTCAAGCGTGTTATACAGATAGTGCGGTCTGATTTGACTTTTTAGTGCATTTAGTTCAGTTTGCTTTTGCTTGATCTGAGCGATATAAGCTTCATCAATGTGGACTTGCAACCGCTCAACCATTCGATTGAATCCATGGGTCAGTCTGCCTATTTCATCGTTGCTGGTTACAGGGAGTCTGGCACTCAGCTTCCCGGACTCCACTACGGCCATCTGCTTGATTAGCTTGCGAATAGGTGCTGCGAGCCGCCGTGAAAACCAAGCTCCCATGACAATTAATACAACGGTGCAAATGAGGATGGCCAGATATACGGTAGCCCTGGCGGAGAAAAGCTGTTCAAACAACCCTGCTCGGTGAATAATTGCAACTAATTGACCTTCAATAAAAGGGATGTCTTCCCGGAGTACCAGCATTTCAGCATCCTTGCTTTTGGAGATGAATTCATCCAGTGTTCTATCCTTTTGGTTGCTGAAGTACATCTCATCCTGATCATTGAGCAGAACTAATTCATCCTGAGTACCGAGAGAGAGCTCATTCAGGAATTGCTGGAACATGGTGGTATCGACGTCCAGGAAGAGCGTTCCAACCACTTTAGGTTCACGTGTAAGACGTCCGGAGGTATCAATCAGATTGCGTGCAAGTGTAAATACTTCGCGTTTGGAACCAGTAAAGTAATCATCCTTATGCGTCGGAAAAAGCGCAGCCTTGGAAGGCTGGCTTCTCATCGTTTCTTTCCATTCATGAACCGGAAGTGCGTCCTCTGTCAGGCCTCTATTCTCTCTTTCTTGAGAGTAGATTTTGCCGTCTGACGATCTCATAAAATAAGCAGCTGATATATAATTGTCGCTAAACAATAATGTCTTCAGAAACGAGTCGATGGGAATTGAATTGATCTGCTCCAGCTCATTGACATTGAATGTCTGATTTTGATTTATGTTTTCGGCCAAACCCTCGTAGCGTACGTTATACATGAGCTTGGAAATATCATTATATTGTTGAAAAGCTGAATTCAGATTGTAACTCATATACATAATCATTTGTTGTTGATTACTCGTGGTGTACCGTTCCACGTAGCTTGAGAAGATTTGCACAGAGAAATAACTTAGCGCAAAGAGTGGGATTAGCCCCACCAAAATAAAAGAAGCTGAAAATTTGACAAAAATGCTTTTGGTCAAGAAACGCATGAAGGAAACACCTTCTTTATTCGTTATGTTTCGAACTGACGGAAAGACTGCCTATAGTCTTGCGGTACCTTTCCATATCTTTTCTTGAACATATCACTAAAGTGCCTTACGTTGTTGTAGCCCACACGATCGGCAATCTCATAAACCATGAGTTCCGTCTCCATAAGCAGCTTTAGCGCGTGACTCATACGCACTTCTGTGACGTAGTTTTTGAAATTTTGACCGGTGTGCTTTTTGAAGAAACTGCTGAAGTAGTAGGAGTTCATATAGACTAGGGCCGCCATGGATTCCAGTGTGATGTTACTGTCATAGTTTTCTTCAATATACGATTTGACTTTCGTAAGCAACGCACGTTCTTTTCCTGACAACTTACTCGCAAGTTTCTGCTGCATTTCCGTTAACACGGCTTCGACTTCTTGAGCAACATCTGCATAAGAGACACAGTCAGTCCATTTTTCAAGCAAGCCTCGTTGGTAACCCTCTAACTCTCCACCGAATTTCTCCAATTCCTGAATCAACGTCAAAACTGCATTATATACTCCTGTAAGCACGAGGTTTTTGTTGTTTCCCGCTTGTATCCTGATTTGTTCAAGGAGTTCCTTAATCAGCGGTTCGATCTTTTCTCGTTCCAAACACGTTAATGCATTTACTAAATGGGATTGAAGAACGGTTATGGACCTGTACTCTTTATTCGTGTCCGTGAGTGCTTCCCCATAACGAATAACCTGATTAGTTCCCGTAAAGAACTTACTATGAAGCGCTTTCAATGCTTCGCGGTAAGTTTCTTCTGCTTTCTCCATGCCTGCCATGCTCGTACCAACTCCGCACGAGACACTTAGCTTTAAATATTGCTGTAACCTATGACGAAGGTCTTGTGCTAATTGAAGAGGGTAATCCTTCTCCTCATGCTGAACCAGGATGGTAAACAATCCTTCCTTTTGAACTAGTAAGCCTGTTCCCTTCAACGGTTCCTGGTCCAATGTCTCTCGAATAATGTTGGACACTGCAAAGTTGACCAAGTGACGCTCGCGTTCTTCCCACCGGGAGGTGGCAGCATAATCGTCCATTTCCAAAACACAAACGGTAATAAATCGGCTAACTACGATCACACCCAACTGTATCAAATCAGCTATGGTATTCGTATCACCGTCCAGTAATCCGTCAAGAAGCTGCTCAATGGTATTGGCTCGATTTTTTTCTTCATAATAAGATAACATCTTTTTGTTCCGTTCACCGTCCGAGGTTTCGCGGATCATAGATACGGCTTTGCCAACTACCCTCTCCAGCTGAATTTTATTTATTGGCTTTACCAGATAATCCAGTGCCCCTAACTGAATCGCTTGACGTGCATATCCAAACTCTTGAAAAGCACTAATAAATATAACCTTGCCGCTGTACCCTTGTTCATTCAACTCCGTAATCACATCTATCCCACTTCCACCTGGCATACTGATATCGCTAATAATAAGTTGGGGATTATGTCTGGCTATCAAATCTCGTAGTTCGGTCCCATCATTAGCTTCAGCCACAATCCGGATTCCAAGCTGCTCCCAGGATATCAGCTTTTTTAATCCTCGCAATATGATGGGTTCATCATCTGCGAGTAATAGCTTTATGTATTCCATACAATCACCTTCCTTAACTAGGCCGAAAATGAACAACTTAACTCTTCATAGAGAACATAGGGCACAACCTAAACTTCGATCTATACCAAAATGAACATAAGCACACAAAAGGAGATATGATCTTATTGCATATCATTGTACGTTTTTTTTAGATTTTGTGCTGCACAATTTTCATTCGTCGATTATACAACGATATTGTTTCAGTAATCCTGAAACAACCCACGACTTTTTGGGTTGTGGGTTGTTTCTCTTCTTTATCGTTATCAATCTACCAAATATATAAATCCGTACCTTTTAGTTTGAATATTGCTTCAATAAAAAAATAATCTCCATAGATAATAGACTGATGGTGGCTTTTGGCGTGATACGCTGCCGAACCGTTTTGCAGAATACAATCGCAGCTGGTAGTCCAATCGGTTCTCAACTGTTCTAGTGTTTGGAGCAGCTTCAACGCTGCATTCAGATATAACTGTTTCTCGTGAGTTCCAACAATCTTGGCGATCTCAATCAAGCCACAGGCAGCGATGGCTGCTGCTGTTGAATCCTCCAGTACAGGTTCTGCCGGCTGCCTAAAATCAATAGGAATGATTCCGTGTTCAGGAATGTTCGCGATAAAATAGTGGGCTACTCGTTTAGCCGTATCCAGATACTCCTCTTTTTGCGTCCAGTTATAGCTCATCATAAAACCATACAATGCCCAGCTCTGTCCCCGAGTCCAAGAAGAACCCTCCGCGTATCCCTGTCCCCCGTAGGTTTTGATGACCCCACCCACCGCCGGATCAAATTCAACAATATGGTTAACTGAACCGTCTGGTCTTACAAAGGTATTCATGGTGGTATCGGCATGTTTCATTGCAACGTGCTGAAAACGCGGATCTCCTGTTTCCTTGGAGGCCCAATATAAAAGTGGTATGTTAAGCATACAATCAATGATCGCCCATCCCCTTGTGTCTTCACCCTCAATATCATTCCAGGCTCGGATGAATTCTCCTGCCGGATTGTACCGGCCAGCAAGCAGGTTGGCTGCATGCAGGGCCCTATTGCGGGAATCAGGATTCCTTGTAAGTTTATAATTCGCGACACTCGTCGGCAGCCACATAAATCCTACATCATGATGCAGCCCATCAAATTTCTGGAAGCAGCTATCCAATTTCACTTCAGAGATTTGAGCAATTTGTTTGTATTTGGGTTCTCCGGTTGCATTAAACAACTGCCACATCATGCCTCCCCAGAATCCATTCGTCCACCAGCATATTCCGTCGTCAGCCGAATGGGTTGAATTATGGACTGATCTGTCATCATGTTCTCCATCAATAGTCGTATATGGGATTTTGTTTTTGGATTTAACACTGACCCAATCCATTTTTGCTGTGATTTTGTCTACTACGTGATCTACCCATACCCTTTTGTCATCTAATGTAAGCATACAGCAGTCCTTCTTTCTTCTTGAGAAGTTGTCTTAGCCCATCTGGTACACATATCGAATTTAGAATACCACTCGTCACGAAATGTCTGTATGTACTTTTTTAAGCTTCCTATGCTATAAATTTAAGAACTTACGTGAAGGCAGAGCGAAGTCACCTTTATCCGAAACCACTAATCCTATAAATGCTTATATTAGCTCAAGAAGATCAGAATCGTGCTTCAAAATGAAAAAGAGCAGCTGCACGCTGCAGCTACTCTTCATTGATCTCTATTATGTAACGCTTCAAGGATGAATAACTTCTTATTGAAAAGATTTGCAGCCTCACTGCAACCTAGTCCCCTGACTCTTTTTTTTTGATCCAAGACCTCAACTATTCTTTCAAGCTTCATATAGATCGCACGCAAGTAAACAACAATAAAGAGCAAACCCAAAATTAAGGATGATAGCGAGCATATATTCCCTCCTCCATTAAATCCTTAATTATTAGTTACAAGCTCATGGATAAACCATTTCACACTCTAATTATACATAAAAAGGTAAATGTATGCAGGAAGCTTCTGTTGACCTATGCAGTGGTTGATAAAAATAAAAAACCGATAAACCCCATCTCTCAGGGTCTATCGGTAACGCACATATCCGAGCTAATCAGATCACTTATAATGTTTTCAAATACCAAGTATCACATGCATAATGTTCAGATCCATTCAAGGGCTTGTCTAATGCAATAAATCCATTTTTGGCATAGAACTTGTTGGCTGCCGTCATATTGCTCAGGGTTTCCAGGTAACATTGTTCATAATGATCTTTCGCATAATCAAGGACAACCTGCAGTAATTCACTTGAGATCCCTGTACCTCTGGTTTCTTGGAATGCATACATCTTTTGCAGCTCACAAATCTGAGGATAACCGTCAATCGGACCAATACCGCAGCCCGCTACGACCACAGCATCTTGCTCAACTACCCAATATTTAGACCCCGCATTCTGGTACAGATTATAGAAGTCTCCCAAATGTGGATCTGTCCAGGCTGTCCCTGGTTTGTTCGCACCAAATTCGATCAAACACGTTCTGATCAGATGTTCCACCTGTTGATTATCTCTTTCTTCAATCTCTCTGATCAACATAGAAGTAAACCTCCGTAAGTATGTTTCTGTTCCATTAAGTAAACAGTCATTAGACGTTCTCAATCATATGGCTGGACAGCCAATAATGTTTCAATTCATAGACAAGTATCGCCCAGTAATCGACTGTTCTGCACGGATGATCTGTGAAGGAATACCTTCATATACAACTTGTCCCCCCTTGCTTCCTCCATCCGGTCCCATATCGATAATCCAATCGGCCTGGCTGATCACATCGAGATTATGCTCAATCACAATAACCGTGTTGCCTGCATCCACGAGACGGTTCATGATATCCAGAAGATGACCGATATCCGACATATGAAGACCTGTCGTTGGTTCGTCCATTACATAAATACTACCTTTTTTGTGCAGTTCACTTGCAAGTTTGATTCTTTGGCATTCCCCGCCTGAGAGTGTGCTTAACGGCTGGCCAAGTGTAATATAGTTCAATCCGACATCGCTCATCGCCTGAAGCTTGCGTACCACTTCTTTTAATTGAAAAAACTCGAGCGCTTGCTCAACGGTCATCTCCAGCACTTCAGCAATCGACTTGCCACCAAGTTTGTATTCCAACACTTCGTCTTTGAACCTTCTGCCTTCGCATACATCGCATGGCAGCTTCACGCTGTCCAGAAAGGAAAGGTCTGTATATAAGACACCAAGTCCTTGGCAGTTGTCACACGCTCCCTTGGAATTGAAGCTGAACAAGCCCTGATTCACCTTATTTTCCTTTGCAAACGCTTTGCGCACGTCATCCATAATGCCCGTGTATGTTGCCGGGTTCGACCGTGTGGATACACCGACTGCTGACTGGTCGATTACTATTGCATCTGCATGCTGACTGAGAAACACTTCGTTGATAAGCGTACTTTTTCCCGATCCGGCAACACCTGTGACGACAGTAAGCACTCCGGTCGGAATATCAACACTTACATTCTGCAAGTTATGCAAAGTTGCATCTTTAATAAGCAGTTTGCCAGATGGCTGCCTGCAGTCGTGTTTTAATTGCAAAGGCCGCTTCATGTGTCTGCCAGTCAGAGTGCCAGATTCCAGCAATCCACTGAAACTTCCTTCATATACAATGGTACCACCGCGTTTACCAGCGTAAGGTCCGACGTCCACGATATGGTCCGCAACCTTGATGACATCCGGATCGTGCTCAACAACAATCACGGTGTTACCTTTGTTGCGCAGCTTTTGAAGCAATTCATTCAATCGGTGTACGTCACGAGGGTGCAAGCCAACACTGGGCTCATCGAAGATATAGGTGACATCGACAAGGCTGCCGCTTAGGTGCTTCACCATTTTGACACGCTGCGACTCGCCGCCGGATAACGTATCTGTCTCACGATCCAATGTCAGGTAGTCCAGTCCAATATCCACTAGATGCTGCAGTCGTTCCAACAAAGACTTAATGACCGGTGCTGCAACTGCATCATTCATTTCCCGGATGGTGCGAATAAGCTGGCCCACTTCCATGGCAGACATCTCCGCAATATTCAGTCCATGAATTCTGCAACTGAGTGCTGCCTGACTAAGTCGCGCACCGTTACAGCTGGAGCAAGGACCTTCAGAGATAAACGGCATAACCGCTTTTTGAGTACGTTCCGATTTCGTCTTCACATCCTGCTTGATGTACTTGTTCGTGAATTTCTCAATAACACCTTCTACGGTAATATTCGTTGCTTTACCAGCGAAATCCATCTTTACTTTTCTTGCCTTACCATATAAAAGAAGGTCCAATTCCGCTTCCGAGTATTCACTTAACTTCTTATTGGGATCAAAGTCTCCTGATTGCAGCACCATGTTCCAATCCCAGCCATCCACGGCATAATCCGGGAGCATCAGCGCCCCTTCGTTTAGAGATTTCTCCATGTCCACAGCCTTGCTCATATCCACGCCAAGTCTGCGTCCGATTCCGTTGCACTCAGGACACATGCCTTGCGGATCATTAAACGAGAACATGTTTACTGGCCCGACATAAGGCTGTCCAACGCGAGAGAATAGAAGACGAAGGATAGGTGAAATATCGGTGATTGTTCCCATTGTGGAGTGAGATCCGCCGCCGAGCCGCTTCTGATCCACAATCACGGCCATGCTCAGATTTTCAATGGCATCGGTATCTGGCTGGGGAACACGAGGCAGAAACGTACGAACGAACATACTGAAGTTTTCGTTCAACAATCGAGTGGATTCTGCCGCAATTGTATCAAAGACAATCGATGACTTGCCGGATCCGGATACTCCGGTGAAGATCGTAATTTTACGCTTGGGGATGCGCAAAGAAACGTTCTTGAGGTTGTTCTCCCTTGCACCAGTGAGTACGATGTACTCCTGATTAGATTCGCTCATGCGTTAGAACCCTCCGATTTATTTATTCATAGAATACAGCCATAACTTGGACATTCAAGTTTAACTTTATTGAGACGGATCCATCTTGATTTTCTATGGGTGTAGACGGTTGTGGGATTAGACACCATGTAATGACGTTTAGATTGTAAGACACCATTTAGAGCTGTGTCAACGAACCTGTATTCTTTTCCCGAAAAAGCGTACGTAACAAGCTGAGGCATATTTTATCTCCTAATGGTTCACCTTATCTGAGAAGAGAGGTGTACCTACTTTGACGGATTTAAGTTGTGCTGCACAAGATGCTTCCTCTTCATCTGAAGGTAAGGAGAAGGGAAACTTAAAATGGTGGCAGCTATCCCTGCTTGGCATCGGCTGTACGATTGGTACCGGATACTTTCTGGGTTCGGGAATAGGGATCAAACAGACCGGACCTTCAATGGTGTTATCCTTTTTGATCGCCGCTCTGGGTACCTACATTGTGTTTCACTTCCTGGCTAAAATGACTACTGCAGATCCTCAGGAAGGTTCGTTCTGTTATTATGCAGGCAAAGCCTTTGGGCGTTGGGCACGCTTTGGCTGTGGATGGAACTATTGGAGCACCAAAATTTTAATCATGGGAAGCCAGTTAACGGCTTTGTCCATTCTCTCCCGATTTTGGTTTCCTAATGTTCCTCTCTGGGTTTTTGCGGCGGGTTATGCCATACTCTCCATTTTTGTTGTCCTACTTGGGACACAATGGTTTGACAAGATAGAGAATGTTCTCGCTGTGGTCAAAACCGCAGCTATTGTCATGTTTATTCTGCTGGCTGCAGCAGCACTCTTCGGCTGGATCCATGGGGGAAGCAATGAACGGCCAGGCATGCCAAGTTCAGCTGCTGAACTGTTCCCAGGTAAGTTTCCATCCTTCTGGTCGTCACTTCTCTATGCATTTTACGCATATGGCGGTGTAGAGACCATCGGACTCATGTCCATCCAGTTACAGGATAAAAAGGATGCCCCCAAAGCCGGAAAGGTGATGTTAACCGGCCTTTCCATCCTTTATATGTTATCGATTGGCATGGCCGTGTTCATGGTGCACTATACGAAGATGAATGAAAAGGAAAGCCCGTTTGTTACGGCTCTATCGTCGTATCATTTGGAATTCTTTCCTCATGTATTCAATGGCGCCATCATCTTGGCCGGTTTTTCGGCCATGAGCGCTTCTTTGTTTGCTGTCGTCAACCTTCTGGTGACCATGTCCAAGGATGGAGACGCGCCTAAGCTGTTCAAAGCAAAATTAAAATTCAAACAACTTCCTCTACCTTCCCTTGTGCTTGCTGCGGTTGGCTTATGCGCCTCTATAGTGACAGCCCTGCTGCTTCCAGGAAAGATATATGAGTACATCACTACCGCAGCCGGTATATTGCAGATGTATAACTGGTCCTTTATCATTATCGCTGCCTTCAAAATACTTCAGATCCGCGCCAGGGATGTCATACTTGGCATTTCCGGTCTAGTCCTGTTATTGGGCGCGGTAAGTGGGACACTAATGAAACCGGACATCCGGGTAGGCTTTTATGTAAGTCTGATCATGATTTTTGTGATAGCTCTTTTCACCTGGATCATGACAAGATGGTGGAAAAAACATAAGGTCTCGACGTAGCAAAAAAAGAGGATATCCCGCGAAGGATATCCTCTTCCTGTTTCAAAACGCTTCAATCCATCTATAATAGAGGAATATTTCCCTCTTCGCATTCCCGCCACGTTCTGTCATTCCACACCGACGCCTGCACTTCTCCAACATGCGCTTTTCGCAGCAAAAACATACACAGTCTGGATTTACCAATTCCGCCTCCAATCGTGAAAGGAAGTACTCCGTTCAAGACAGATTGATGAAAATCAAGAGCGGCCCGTTCGTTCGCTTGACTCAGGTTCAATTGCTTTTCAAGTGCAGCGGCATCAACACGTATTCCCATCGATGAGACTTCCAGAGCCTGCTCCAGCACCGAAAACCATAATAAAATATCTCCGTTTAACGTCCAATCATCATAATCCGGTGAACGACCGTCATGCACAATCCCTGAATTCAGCAGCCCACCTACCTGCATGATAAACACCGCACCGTATTGGCGTGTAATCTCATTTTCGCGCTCTTTTGGGGTAAGATCCGGATATCGGTCCTCCAACTCTTGTGTTGTGATGAAGAAAATCTGATCGGGCAGAATGGGCTCAAGGCATGAGTATTGAGTATAGAGTTCTTGCTCTGTTGTTTGAATCGAACGATAGATTTTGCTTACTTCTTCCTTGAGGGTCGTTAGGTTGCGTTGATCTTCTGCTATGACCTTCTCCCAGTCCCATTGATCCACATAGATGGAATGCAAATTATCCATCCACTCATCTCGTCTGATGGCATTCATATTGGTGTATAATCCTTCACCCACCTGAAAGCCATATGTCTTCAGTGCTATCCGTTTCCACTTCGCTAGGGATTGAACAACCTCAATCTGTCCTTCTTCCATATCCAATGCATCGAAAGAAACGATACGCTCTATTCCGTTCAAATTATCGTTAATTCCTGTACCTTCTTGCAGAAGAACAGGTGAGGGTACCTGTATGAGATTTATATGCTGCTCCAATCGTTCCTGAAACTTCTTTTTTGTAAAATGTATGGCCTCGGCAGTTTCCCTTAGGTTCAGCATCGGTTGGTACTTGTTCGGTACAACAATCGTTCGCAGCATGAAAGTACATCGTCCCTTCAGTTTGATTATCATGCAGTTTTCTGCATAACTGATGAGAGCAGTCTATGTGCCTATCATGGCGGTGTCGCGTTGTCCCACTCCAGAATTGAAGCATTTGGGTGTACGCCCATCCTTTACGAGAACAATGCACGCAGCCCTTGAAGCGCAAAATAAACGCCGAACCCAACCAGAGACAAACCGGATACAACGGATATGATGGAGAGGCTTCTTTGATTGAGATAACGCCGCATTCCTGTAGTTAACCCTGCCACAAGCAAATCCCAGAGCGTCAATCCGATGAAGATCATACTGCTGTATATCAGCAGATGACTTGTCCCGAATGATACTGCCGTTTTGGCCAGAATGGATCCATAAATGCCTAACCAGAAAATGATGGACATCGGGCTGGTGATCGACATCAAAAATCCCAGCATGAAGCAGTGAAAGAGGGAATCCTTGCGATTTTTGGCCGAATGCAGCTTCACTTTGTTGATTTGCAGAATACTCTCGATGCCAGTATAGGTTAGCGTGAACCCGCCAACGAGCCAGAGGAGAATTTGTACCCAGGGGATATTGAGAAATTGAACCAAGCCCATATAAATCAACAGCATAAAGGCAGCATCGGCGATCATGGAACCCGCTCCGACCATCCATGCATGCCAAAAACCATTTTTGATGCCTTTGTCCAATCGGGCTGAATTGACAGGCCCAATGGGAGCAGCAAGCGTCAAACCAAGGAAAATATAACTGATCAGAAGTTGAACACTCAAGACTTCCTCACTCCTACTCGCTTGTCCAGTTTATTTCCCCATCTTATGATCCAATTACGCTTAACATGACAATATTACAACCATTTATATAGCTTTTATCTATGAAAAAAAGACTATTTCACAGACAGATAAACATGTCTGGAAATAGCCTCTATATAACGTCGTTATTTGATGCTTCTACATCGTACGATTTTTAGTTTGATCGATAACCCAAAAATCTTTTTACGCTATAGGTGTTCCTGGTGGTAGATCAATATCAGGTTTTAACAACACGACATCCCCTTTTTCGGGTACACCTCCTAGAACCAATACCTCCGACTTGAATCCGGCGATCCGGCGCGGAGGGAAATTAACAACAGCAATAACTTGTTTCCCTATGACCACTTCCGCTTCATATCTTTTCGTAATTTGTGCACTCGATTTCTTGATACCAATCTCTTCTCCAAAATCAATCTCCAGCTTGATCGCCGGCACTTTTGCCTCTGCAAAAAACTCAGCATGAAGTATTGTTCCAATGCGGATATCCAGCTTCATAAAATCATCAATGGTTGCCATGTATATAATCTCCTCATCTTTTGTTTTATTCCAATATAATACACTAAATCCATTCTTGTTTAGCTACGATGTGACTGGAGGAACGGAGCCAAAAGTACACGCCCATACCGAACAATGTAATCAATCCACCTGTTAATTGAAATGCGGTTATCGTTTCTCCCAAAAATAGATAAGCCAGAAGAATTGCCAGAACAGGTTCCCCAATAATCCCTACAGAAACTGTCGTAGCGCCGATCGTTTTTAATAGTAGGTTAAAAATATTCTGACCAAAAATGGTTGGAATTACGGCGAGCAACAAGAAATAGGTCCAATCCGAAGAACGGTAACCCACCAAAGGAATTTGATTGAACAAGCAATAAACCAGCATCACGGTCCCGCCCAGGAAAAAAACAAGGATACTGTATAAATTCGAGTCTATCTTACGGCTGACCTTCTGCCCTGCAAGCATATAAGCAGAAACCAAAATGGTTCCCAACAAGGATAGTCCGTCTCCTAATATCGCCTCTCGCGAAATCCCCAGATCCCCCCAAGCAATGATGATTGAACCAATGAGGGCTGCAATTAAGCAACAGATCGTTAGCATGCTGTTTCGTTCTCTGAACATAAAATAAGAGCCAATCATTACGAATAAAGGCTGCAATGACAAGATGACCATAGAACTCGCCACCGAAGTATGGACCAAGGATTCCATCCAAAATAAAAAGTGTAATCCAAGAAATAGCCCTGCTACCACTACGGTAACCCAGTCTTTCTTGTTCATCTTAGAGATCAGAAGGGCTTTCCAGGGTACAAAAGGAAGCATAATGATTACGGATATGTACAATCTGTACATTCCAGCCACAGCGGTTGCCGTATCTGATGATTTGATCATAATCGATGAGATCGAAACAGACAGGATGCTGATCAAAAGCAATATATACGGATGGAGCGGTAACGACGATTGTTTCATTTTCACATGTAAATCCTCCAGGATGTTTTATCCAATCGTCTGTGCACAGGATGTATTGATAACCTTAAGATCTGATATAATAATATCACCGCTTATCGATCATTAGTGCAATAATATCTTTCATTTATATCGATATATCGTCAATTGAAAGGAATCAACTCCATGGAGAAACCCTTGCATGAGACCATCCAATATCCCGATACTTCCTTCCCTTATATCATGTACACGCATACGGTCCACGATAGCATCCCTGAAGGAAGAGGGTTCAACGACCTGCATTGGCATGAAGATCTACAGATCACATTGGTTACCAAAGGAACACTGGTGATCCAGGTTAACGGGATGGATCATGAATTACATACAGGTCAGGCCATTCTGATCAATAAAAGCATTCTTCATGTTACGACCCATTTGACGCATAACGGACAGTATGTCAGTTTTAATTTTCCGGAGAAACTGCTAGCTTTCTACTCGGATAGTGCCATGGAGAAAAACTATGTCCTCCCCTATACCAACTCGTCCTTTGTATCCCTTGTAATCAAAGGCGAAGTTACATGGGAAATTCAAGTACTTGAAATGCTTTGGGATATGAAAAAAAAATTTGAGATGACCAAACAATGGGGCTGGGAGTACGAGGTTTCCATTCAGACGGTACAGCTGTGGCTGACCATAATCTCCAATTTTTCGCTATCGACAGAGGAAGCATCAGTGAACGTGAAGCGTCAACAGGAGAGACTTCAATTCATGCTCAGTTTCATCCACCGTCATTATGCAGATCCGATTACATTACAGGAGATCGCCGATGCATCTCATCTGAGTGTTTCGGAATGCACCCGAAGTTTTAAGCGTACAATTCATATGACCCCTTATGCCTACTTGATTAAGTATCGAATTAAAAAAAGCTGTGAGTTATTAAGCTCGACCGACTATACTATAACGGAGATAGCCCATAGAGTGGGCTTCAATCATGTGAATCACTTTATTCAGTCTTTCAAAAAACAGCATCAACAAACACCTAACGACTTCCGCAGGGGGCGAGTGAAATGATTGAAATTACGACTGAACTGGTACGTCAGCTGATCCAGAGTCAATTTCCCGAGTGGAAACACCTAACCATAGCACCCGTGGACAAAAGTGGACACGATAATCGGACCTATCGATTAGGAAATGAGATGACTGTTCGTTTACCGAGTCATGAGCGATATGCCTCTGCTGTTCAAAAAGAATTGACGTGGCTGCCCATTTTCAAGCCTTATCTCTCCTTGCCGATTCCGGCACCGATTGCAAAAGGTGAGCCTACGGCAGCATATCCTCTTCCCTGGTCTGTTAACCAATGGATTGAAGGCAGCACAGTCACAGTTGAAAATATAACGGATCTGAACACATTTGCTGAGGATCTCGCTGGTTTTCTAATTGAACTGGAAGCGATTGATGCAAGCCAAGGTATTCCCGCAGGCATCCAAAATTTTCATCGCGGCGGAAACCTGGCTGTTTATGACCAGGACACCAGATCCGTCATTGACGTTTTACCCAGTCCGTACGATCCAAAGCTGTTATTGGAAATATGGGAGCTTGCCCTTGCCACAAAATATGAAGCCACACCGCTCTGGCTGCACGGTGACGTTGCTGTAGGAAATCTGCTCGTACAAGACGGCCGATTGTGCGGCGTCATTGATTTCGGAACGATGGGCGTAGGTGATCCTTCCAGCGACCTGGTGCTGGCATGGAACTTTTTTGATGATAGGAGTCGTGATATTTTCCTCCGCCGAATGAATGCTGACCAAGATATGATTAACCGTGCGAGAGGATGGGCATTATGGAAAGCACTTATCACTTATGCCTGGAATGAACCAGGTTCGGAGTCATCCAACTGGGGAAAACGGGTTATAGATGTGATCATTCGAGATTATAAATCACTTTAGTCATATCGTCCTTGTAGTACTCCTAAGATAAAACATAAAAACCGGATTCCTATTCGTGGAATCCGGTTTTATTATTAATGATATACATAATAGCTAACTAAGCCAGTCTCATTTTGAAATCCTGATACCCGAATTCACGGACAACTTCACAATCGCCATCTTTGCGTTTTACAGCGATGGCTGGCAATGGCATTCCGTTGAATGTATTCGTTTTGACCATGGAATAGATCGCCATATCTTCAAAGACCAGACGATCGCCTTCTTTCAAAGGCTCATCAAACGAATAATCTCCAATGACATCACCAGACAAACAAGTTTGACCGCCAAGACGGTACAGGTGAGGCTTCTCTCCTGCTTCTCCGGAGCCAACGAGCGGCGGACGATATGGCATTTCCAGTACGTCTGGCATGTGACAAGTGGCCGACGTATCCAGAATGGCAATATCCATTCCGTTTTTGTGGAAATCCAGCACAGAAGTCACCAGATAACCCGCGTTAAGCGCAACAGCTTCCCCTGGCTCCAGATAAACTTCCAAGCCATATTTGTCCTGCATGCGTTTGATGCATGCTTCCAGTCTTGGAATGTCATAATCCTCACGTGTAATGTGGTGTCCACCACCGAAGTTAATCCACTCCATTTGAGGCAGCCATTGTCCGAACTTCTCTTCCACTGCGTTCAGCGTCGTTTCCAGATCGTCGGAATTTTGTTGACATAGTGTATGGAAATGCAAACCGGAGACGCCTTCCAGCAGCTCTGCACGGAAATCCTCCTGTTTGGCACCGAAACGTGAACCTGGAGAGCACGGATCATAAATCTCGTGCCCTTCTTGGGTCGAACATTCAGGATTGATACGCAAGCCAATCTTGCGGCCAGCCTGAAGTGCTTTATCCTTAAATTTCGCAAGCTGCGAAAAAGAGTTGAAAATAATGTGATCGCAGATTGAAATAATCTCATCGATCTCGTCTTCACGGTAGGCTGGTGCAAATACATGATTCTCTTTGCCCATTTCCTCGTGGCCCAGACGGGCTTCATATAACCCGCTTGCCGTTGCCCCGCTCAAATATTGTCCGATTAGTGGATACATCGCTGTCATGGAAAATGCCTTTTGAGCCAGCACGATTTTGGCACCTGTACGCTGCATGACACCGTTAAGGATCTTCACATTTTTCTCAATAAGCGCCTCATCAACAACAAAGCATGGTGTCGGTAATTGCTCAAACCGCATCTTAACGAACGAGCTCCGATTCTTTCACTTCTTCTGGCAGTTCGTCAACAAGAACCGGGTTGAAGTCTTCTACCCATGGAAGTCCCCATTTGTTCAGCTCTTCCATGAACGGATCCGGGTTGAACTCTTCCACGTTGTATACGCCTGGTTTGTTCCATTTGCCTGTCATAACCATAGCTGCGCCGATCATTGCTGGAACGCCTGTTGTATACGAGATAGCTTGGGAACCAACCTCTTTGTAGCACTCTTGGTGATCACAGATGTTGTAAACGTAGTACGTTTTGTCCTTGCCGTCTTTTTTGCCTTTGAAAATGCAGCCGATGTTCGTTTTGCCCACAGTACGTGGTCCAAGGGATGCCGGGTCAGGCAGTACCGCCTTCAGGAACTGCAGCGGGATGATTTGTTTGCCTTCGAATTCGATAGGTTCGATGGAAGTCATGCCCACATTCTCAAGTGCTTTCAGGTGAGTCAGGTAGCTTTGGCCAAATGTCATGAAGAAACGAATCCGTTTCAAGCCAGGAATGTTTTTCGCCAAAGATTCCAGCTCTTCATGGTACAACAGGTACATGTCTTTTTCGCCAACTTCCTTGAAGTCGTAGACACGCTTGATTTCCATCGGTTTAGTTTCGATCCATTCACCATTTTCCCAGTATCTTCCGTTTGCCGAAACTTCGCGGATGTTGATTTCCGGGTTAAAATTGGTTGCGAACGGATAGCCGTGATCGCCGCCGTTGCAGTCCAGGATGTCGATGTACTCGATTTCGTCAAAGTAGTGCTTCAGGGCATAGGCAGAGAATACGCCAGTTACGCCTGGGTCAAAACCGCTGCCCAGCAGTGCAGTGATTCCTGCTTTTTCAAAACGCTCTTTGTAATCCCATTGCCAGCTGTATTCGAATTTTGCAGTATCTTCTGGCTCATAGTTAGCTGTATCCATGTAGTGCGTTTTGGTTGCAAGGCACGCATCCATGATCGTCAGATCTTGATAAGGCAAAGCCAGGTTCATAACGATATCCGGTTTAACTTCGTTGATCAAAGCAATCAATTCGTCTACATTATCCGCGTCCACTTGTGCTGTAGTGATTTTTGTTTTGCCACCGTCCAGCTTCGCTTTGAGATCATCACATTTGGATTTGGTACGACTCGCAATACAGATTTCCTCAAAAACTTCGCTATTTTGAACGCATTTGTGTACTGCCACAGAAGCCACGCCGCCGGCGCCGATAATTAGTGCTTTTCCCATTTTTACATTCTCCTATCCCATATGTAGATTTTTTTGGTTTTTGATTCAATTGTCCGTTTCAAGGTCTTCTCATTGTTCAACTTCCGTCAATTCCTGACAACAAAAAAAGCAAGGTGAATAAATGCCGCAATCCGCGCATCATCACACTTGCTTGTCGATATACATCGTGAAAAAACGTAAAGTCTCCATAACCAAAAAAGTTCAAAGAACTCCTCTGGTGGAAAGCTCCCTCATGTATATCAATATCAGATCAGAGTCTATATAGCAAATAATTCGCCTTTACCACTCTTATTGACCGTTTCACAAGTTGATGTGCAATTGCACTGGTTGTAAAGTAACCAACTTATAAAATTTGAGCTTTTAACTCAATCAATAAGGCAACATAAGTTGCCAATCGGCGTTTGACCCGGCTGTCCGTATGGCCTTGACTCCCTCATGGAAGTGGTCAAAAATTATCTGCTGGAAAGTGCTCGTTCCAATTGATATAACTGCTTTCCAAAATCACAGGTTAAACAATAACAAACACTTTTAAAAAAATCAAGGGATAACTCAAAAAAACTTTTTTCCTCATTCTGGTCAGAGGATCCTTTAATCAGATATGGTTTTTCGTTTTAGCTTTCCGAGCGGGTTAATGACATCCATTATGGTTTTCTCTTCTGCTCTGATGCTTACTTGTAGTTTGCACAATGTAACAGGAACATATGAATGATCATCTTCTTCACTGTAGAAAGAACAATTTTATAAGGTCACGAACCATGTTCGCAAAAGTTGTAAGTCCTTTCTGCATTCCCGGATACAATAAGTTATTTATGGAATCAAGTTTACCAACAGACATTAGTATAGTTACTAAAGTTATTGAAACTTTACACCTTTACCCATTTATATTGTTCTCCCTTTTCTTTGTACTTATTTACTATAGAAATTATTGAAGTTTATGGTTTATTCTTCTCTCTCAATCTTGCCCGCTATAATTTGAGGTGGATCAGATTGCATGACATGATAAAACCCTTCTTCATTTACTTTGGGAGTAATTTTAACTTTGTCCCCTACTTCAAGCTGCTCAAGGAGCTCAGAATCTTCAACAATATAATGGATTAGGGTGACCTTTTTTTCTCTAAGATCGCCAAAAGGTTGATTCGCATCTTCTCTAGATATATTTTCCGCTACAAGAATTCGATCTTCTTCCTTCTGAAGAATGTAATCCCCAACTTCACTTGTCGAGAATACTTGGCATCCACTAAGTGCATATAGAAGAACGAGTAGCGTCACACCTATGACCGATATTCTCAATTATATTCCTCCTCACAACACAGCTACCTCCTATATTAGACGTTTGGATTAAAACGTTTGTTGCTTCTTCATCTAACATCCATTAACAAAAAAAGCCGCGATATGCGGCTTTAATGAGTTACCAAGGAAGCTGACTATCCATATAGTAGAAGCTGCCTGTTGGACCGTCTTCAGACAAGGTAGCCAGACGCACAGCCGTTTTGGCACCTTCCTCTGGGGATAGCTCTGCCTTTTCTCCGCCCATTTGTGTTTTAACCAAACCGGGATGTACGGAATTCACTTTAAGATTCGTTCCTTGCGCTTTTTGAGCCCAATATGCTGTCAGCATGTTTAATGCTGCCTTGGATGCAGAATATGCAGGTGTGGCAATCCGCTGCGCAAGCTCATTGGTCAGCAGAAATTGTATGGAACCGAGAGCACTGCTCTGATTAACAATTCGACCAGCCTCACTTTTCAGAAGCAGAGGCATTAATGATTCTGTGAGATGATAAGGACCGAATGTATTGACCTCAAACGTATCACGCAGTGCATCGCCTTCGTAATCCTCTTTTTCAGCCCACACCCCTGCATTATTGACCAGGATATCCAATCGACCATACGTGTCACTAATCCATCTGGTTACCTTCGCAGTATGCTCCGGGTTTGTCACATTCAGCTCCACACCCACGGCTTCGATGCCTTTCTTGCTTAGTTGGTTTGCTGTTTCATCAGCTATTGCTTGATTGCGTGCGGCTACCAAAACCGTAATGCCTAATTCCCCGAGCTGTCTTGCAACCTCATACCCAATTCCTTTATTTGCTCCAGTTATCAATGCAATTTTATTGTTTGTCATTTTTTGTTCCTCCTCAGATTTTATGATTATTTGTTAATGGTGATCAAACCTGATGTTTGCACATGTTTTACACTTCTTAGATGATCCACGTAAGCCTCTTGGCTAATGGCGATCTGCTCATCCGTGATATGATTGGTGTTATGGATAGCAACTGGCGGCAGATAATGGGCACCGACGTAGTTGGCGAGCGCCTCCATTGGTTTTGCAATATCCCGAATTGTAAACAGAATTAAACACTCCTTAATTTTTATATGAGAATGATCGTTCTAAAAACGGTGCACAAGAATGCTCTGTATTTGGTTAAGGCAGGAGCTGGCTCCTGCACTTAACTATCCGCCATTGCTTTTATTGAGTATGACCATTCTAAATATCACGTCAAGACGACACCACTTCATCTTATTTTTCTAACAAAAGCATGCTCATTGTGGAAATACGCTCTAGCTTTTCCTTAGGCACTGATGTCCGGGCCATTACCCTGATCCCGATTAAAGCATTATGCAAGTACTCCGCTAATTCTTGCGCGCCATACTGGCTTGAGAACTCCCCATTTTCTTGCCCCCAGGTGACGATCTCCACAAGAAGATGCTCCATTTTTTCAAAGGCCCCAACCGCTTTGGCATCTACAGCTTCATCCCGGCAAGCCATTTCCACTGCAGAATTGACAAACATGCATCCAGATGGCTCGCCCTCTTCAGTGCTGCTCATATAATCAAAGATAAAATGAAGAGCTTCCTTGGCTGTTTTGGCTTGCTTGACGCCTGCTGACATTTTGGCATCGGTACGATTACCGAACCGTTCCATTGCTTTGAAGAACAAGGTACGTTTATCGGTGAACGTATCATAAATGCTTCTGCGATGAATACCCATGTGCTCAACGAGATCACTCATTGACGTTTTCTCATATCCCTGCTCCCAGAACAGCTTCATGGCTTTATCTAAAACTTCATTTTCCTCAAATTCTTTGCTTCTCGCCATCTCAGGTTCCCCCCTTCACCAATTGTAATGTGTTTATAACGATTTAAAGAATATTCTACAGATGCTCATAGGTTTTTTCCTGTAAAATCATCCTAACAGAATGAGAACGATCAGTAAAGAATTATTTTTACCAATCGTTCTCATATTTCGTTTTCGCTTATTCCCTTGTCTTTTCAAGCCATTTATAGATTAATCGCCCTGATCACAATTTCATTTATTTACTGCTCATTAACATTCATGAAGATGTTACTTTATGGTTTGCCCAAACAGACATGCGTTTAATAGTGATCAAAACTAGCATCTCGGTATATGTCACGTCATAACGGCCACGGTATTAAGAGACTTCTTCTGGCAGGAGCAGCTACTCCCGTTTTTACCCGCCGGTCTGGTATGGAGTATGGGATGGAGCCTGACGAAGTAACAGCGCAGTTAATACATGCTACCTATGAGAACAGACCTGCCATGCTCAACAAATTCGGTTTGAAATTTACCAAAACAAAATCAAATCCGGGTATGCTGGTGTGGCTGGAATCGCTCTGTTATCAGGCATCACACCATGGTACGATTAAAGCTGCGGCTTCATTACGAGATGAGGATCTTCGTGAAGACCTGGCTGCAATACAAATCCCAACGGTTGTGTTCCACGGACAAAAAAACAAAATTGTTGAGCCTGAGTTGGGAGAACTAACCTCACAGAGCATTGCGGGTTCCCGCATCGTGAGATTTGAAGATAGTGGTCATGCCATGCTATTCGATGAACCGGAGAAATTCAACGAAGAATTGTTAACCTTCCTTGATGGAATGAAAATGGAGTATGATCTGTTGAATTCTGTAGAACCGCAGCGCAGCTTGTATCGATGACATCGAAGGAGCCTCATTTAGAACCTTTTGGTTGAGTACAACCAAGGGGTTCTTTCTTTTTCTAATGTATGGCTATACAAAGCTTAACTCTTATCACATGGTTAATTCATTATTACTACATAAACGTTAGCTGATTTTTTCCATATTAATTTCAGAGGATTTAACTGCGAATCATTCAATCTTCTCAGAAAAAGTGCTTGTGTTTTTCTTAAGGATCGTGAACTTTTTAAAACAACGAGGGTGAGCAGATATGAACACTTAGGTAGGTAGAAGCAAAGTACGTAGAAAGCTTTTATTATTGTGAATTTTTCATATGTTTAAATATTGTAACTAGGGATAAATTTAAACCTTTACTTCGTGGTTTCAAACCTTTTGCCATGAATTTTGTTCATTTATTGAAATAGTTGATGGTTCGAAAAAATTAGAAATTGGAGGATCTCTCTAATGAATAGACGTTATTATGGCATTTTCTCTGTTGTGATGACTGTGCTCTTGCTTCAATCTGCTTGTGCAGCATCCGGTGGAGAATCGATGAATGAAATTAACCAAACAAATCATTCAAGCAGCAAGCCATAACGTATTTCTTCACAAAGAACAAAGAAGGTAATTGGCTTATCGAAAACATTGATTAGATTAGCACTTGATTAGGAAGTTCATATGACTTTGAATAAAAACATGAAGCAGCTGACACTGCAGCTGCTTCATGTCCGAAATGAACTTTAATCGGATAATAATATTTTTTTAAATGCTACCTTTCCACAGTTTTCTTTTCGCCACTACATTGCTTAATAGAAGGAGTTGGAAAAAATTAAAGAAATCATCACAGCGCTAATCAGTCTAGTTTTACTAACCCTTATAGCATGGAAGCAAATACATCAATTAAAAAAAAAGTTCACCGAAGCAAATTATTGGAATGATTATTACTTACGGTTTGGCAATCTACGTCGCATTTGTTTCTATATACCTAGGTGGGAATTGGATTGCAGACCTAATGCCGACAAAAATCCTTAGCGTTGTAATGTTTGTTCTTGTTGTAATCACGACACTCTCCCTGCTGCAATTCTGTGTAGGTAAGATTTTGTACAAAATAACAAATGGAGTTTGGGGTTCTTAATAATCAAATGCCTATAAAATTTAAAAGCAGCCGATCGCACGGATCGACTGCTTTTACTATTTTTATGCTGTTATCTCGTCAATATCGATATCATAACCAATGAATGTACAAGAACGAACAAAAGCTGAAAATAACTTTTGGCTAGATGAATCCACTGTGTAGCTGTATTCCGGATGCCATTGCACTGCAAGTACAAATTTTTGGTTGGGCATAACCACAGATTCAACAATTCCATCCTCAGCGACTGCAGCTGCTTGTAACTTATCCGAGAGCGTCTTAATTCCTTGATGATGGTAACTGTTCACTTTCATCGTATCTGCTTGAATAATGTCATGCAGCAAATTACCTTTTTCAATATGTACATCGTGTACCAGATTCGTATAGGGTGGGCTTTGCTTATGATTAACCGTATTGCTTACTTGAAGCTGTGTAGGAATATCCTGATACAAAGATCCACCCAGTATCACGTTAAACAGCTGTAATCCCCGGCATATGCCGAAGGCGGGCTTATCAAGTTCAATTACTTTCTGAAATAGCAAGGACTCCATCATATCGCGTTCCATACATAACTCCCCGCAGGTATCCTCTGCTTTTTCATGATAAAGCTCTGGATTAATGTCATGTCCGCCCGTGAACAAGAACCCGTCAAACTCATTCGCCAAAGTTGCAATTATTTCTAGATTCGTTGTCAACGGCAGCATCACTGGAATTCCGCCCGCACTCTCGATTGCGTTCATATAATCTGGAAGTATCCAGTAACTTTTTTTGTTGGAATCATACAGCGGCAGGACTCCGATCATGGGCTTCTTCATTTGTTTACCTCCTAATGGGGTCATTTTCATGTCAATCGCTATGTGAGAAAACGGAAATCTTTTCATTCATTTTATCATTTCTCCTGATATACAAACTCACCAAATTATTGCATTATCCTACCCTTTGCCTATCTTAATCCTGCATACCTTATACAGATTTAGCTTCACTGGTAAACAATCCAATATGTTATTTATAGAATATCCCGGGTAATGATTAATCAAGATTCCGAACTTGGGAGGGATAGGAATGTTCTTGGAGTTAAGCATCAAACTAGTCATTAGCTTTTTCGGCCTGTGGGCCATCGCCTTTATTACCGGCAGAAAAACGCTAAGCCAACTTACACCGCTCGATTTCCTATCCTCGTTGGTGCTCAGTGAGATTGTGGGAAATACGCTGTATGATGATGAGATCAAGGTATCTCATCTATTATTCGCATTAGCACTCTGGACTGCACTCTCTTACCTTTTCGAGAAAGCCACAACAAGATTTGTGAAGTTCGGATATGTCGCGGAAGGACGAGTCGTGCTCTTAATTGATAATGGTGAAGTCAATCAAGGCTTGTTAAAAAAATACGATATTGAATTTAAGCAGCTGCTCTCCATGCTTCGTAAACAGAATGTATTTTCTATTCAGGAAGTGAAATACGCCATCCTCGAAACGGATGGATCGTTATCCGTGCTTCGCAAGCCCGAGTACGAACCTCCTACCGCAGAAGATATGGGTATGGAGACATCACCTGATCGTTTTGCGGTAACCGTAATTGATAAAGGAGAGCTGCTTAAGAAGTCCATGAAAGGTAAAAATATCGATATGGAGATGGTCAGGGTAGAAATTCAGAAGCAGGGCTATGACAATATAAAGGATATCGCCTATGCAGAATATGGTGACGACGGAGAACTCTACATTATTCCGAAAAGTAAAAGCGGAAAAGGTTAATTCAACCAATCTTTGGTCCATTATAAATATAAAGACCAGGTAAATGGTACGCCCATTTACCTGGTCTTATTTGGTACTCATGGATCTACGCAGCATTTGAAGTGGTCGCTTCATCCGCATTCAACTGAATGGACCGCTGGCATATTTTTGTAATTGCAAAAGCCAGCAAAGCTAATACCACGGCTACCGGCGGGACCCATGCCACACCGCCAAGGTTAACGGCAAGTCCACCGACCCCAGAACCGAGAGCAATACCCACATTAGCCGCCACAGGCAGCAGTGTGGATGCAAAAGCTTTGGATTCCGGTGCAATTGATCCAGATACATCAAACAGATATAACTGGGATGCTGCGCTCATTGACGACGACAGACAGCCGATCAGGAGCAGGAACGTCAAACCAAGCCACAGATTGGATACAGCGAAACTCAGTCCGAGGAAAATAACCGCTTGGATGACGAAAAGCCACTTAAGTTTGCGTAGAAAATCACCCTTTGCTATTTTGGCACCGATCCAATTGCTCAGAATACTGCATGCCCCATAGATCAGGAGTATAGCGCTAATCCAACGTACGGGCACCCCCATAGACTCACTGAGAAGCGGTGTAATATAAGTGAAAGTAACGAAGATACAGCTGTTGCCCAGCACGGGGATTAGGCAGGCTAACAAAATGCGAGGCTTCATAAAGAGAGCCATCTGATCACCAAATGAACCGGTAACGGTAGTCGTGCGGCGTGGTAGGATTCGGAACATGAAAACAAACGGCACGACACCGATGCAAGCAGTAACTACGAATGTCATGGACCAGGACAGATGCTGTCCAATAAAAGTACCAAGCGGCACACCTAGAACATTCGCGATGGAAAACCCGCCCAAAATCCAAGCGATGGCTTCCCCTCTCCGCTCCCGATGAACGGCGTCGTTTGCGATAGAGATCGAAAGCGATATCGTAAGTCCGCAAGCAACGGCCGAAACGATGCGAATAGCCATCAATGAAGGGAACGTTGTTGAGAACACGGTTAATACATTCAACACAAGCACAATGGCGAATCCAATTAAGATGGAGCTTCTTCTGGATATTTTGGCCAAGGATGCCACGGCGAATGGTGTCCCCACGGCATAAGCAATAGCGAATCCGGACACTAGGGCACCAGCAGCAGCGAGAGATACTTTCATATAACTCTCAATTTCTTTCAACACACCCACAATGACATACTCGGTTGTTCCGAGTACAAAGCTGACGAGCGTAAGCGTTAAAATAAGTAGATTTTCTCTAGTTCTGGTCATCAATTTAATTTCACTAATCCTTTCTAATGTTGCAAGCGCTTCAATTCTTAAGACAGCTCCTACTCTATGTATTTTCTGCTTTCCCATCCCTTCGATTTCGATATATAGTACATATTGGATAGTGAAATTGTACTGTCAGACGTGTCAGACGACAATCAAGGTTGTTGTGGATTTGATTCAAAACATGATGTATGTTGTCATTTTTCATCATAGAACCTCGAAGGGAAGACATAGATGGATACACGCCACGAACAAGGCCAACGATATGAAGATCAGGATTGTATCATTATTTATGTCGGGAAGCTGGCCGGCAATCCCCAGTGGAGTTTTCCGACGCATAAGCATGACGATCTGCACGAGATTATTTATGTTAATGAAGGAAAGGGATCATTCACCATTGATGGTGCGAAGCACTTGGCCCAAAAGGGAGACCTGCTCATATACAATAGAGGAACACTTCACGAAGAAAAGTCTGATCCGGAATATCCGTTATCCACCTTTTATTGTGGCTTTCGTTTCAGAGAGGATATTCAGAGCGACGCCGATTGGGTCGTACCTCCAGGTAGTGAACCAATCATTCGCGCAAACCGGTATTCGGAAGAGCTGCATTCGTTAATGCAGACCTTATTCAGTGAATTCTCCATTCGTGAGGATGGATACGAGCGCATCTCCCAGCATGTGTTGAAAGCCGTACTACTGATCATCGAACGCATGTCCGGCCTTCAACAGTCTTCTGGACAGATTATACGGAGCAACACCCTTGCTGAGAGTATTAAGGACTATCTGGATACCAACTACCGGCAAAACATTAAACTGAAGGAACTCGCTGAACAGTTTCATATCGATTTTTATTACCTCATTCATATGTATAAAAATCGCTACGGCACCTCCCCCTATCATTACTTGATCCAACGACGAATGGGTGAAGCAACCCGGCTATTAGTCTCGACCAAGAAGAAAATATGGGAGATTTCCAAGCTGGTTGGGTATGATAACCCCAATTACTTCACCATTCTTTTTACCAAAACGGTCGGTGAATCGCCGCGAAGCTTTCGCAAGCGAAATCAAAAAGATATGTTCGGGGATACTGCCTCCCATTTATAAAAGAGATATCTCCCTGATCTAGTCAACCCTTAACACACCATCACGGCTACTAAGATAACATGCAATAAGACGCTCCTGATAAGGAGCGCCTTTGTCATTCAAACCTAAACTTATATTTAACCTAGAGCGTGAATCGACGGACCAAGTTTTGCATATTTTCAGCCGTTTTGGATAATTGCACGGATGATGCAGCAATCTCCTCCATGGCCGCCATTTGCTCTTGGGCTGCTGCCGAAGTGGTCTGGGCACTGTCAGCAGACACTTTGGAGATATTGGCCATTTCTGCCACCGAAGCAGAGACTTGCTCCGTACTTGCTGCCAGCTGCTCTGATACAGCAGATACATCCTGAATTTGGTCCACAATATGAGCCGTATATTGTTCAATGTTCGATATGGTTGCAGAAGCCTCCCGGCTAATCCGCATCCCTTCGCCAACTTGATTTCGAACGTTATCATTCATTAATGAAGTGGATTTCTCGATCAAGTCAAACATTTTGCTGATGGTTGCGCCAATTTCTTCCGCACTTTGTTTGGATTGCAAGGACAGCATGCGTACTTCACCTGCAACGACAGCAAAACCTTTACCATGTTCTCCTGCTCTCGCCGCTTCAATTGATGCATTAAGTGATAGAAGATTCGTTTGGCGAGAGATATCCGCAATCGCCTCGTTCATTCTGTTGGCTTCTGCTGATAGATTAGACAGCTCGTTAATCAATGCTGAGGTTTCCTGGACGGCCACTAGGATGTGCTCCATTTGGTCGCCAACCTGGTTGATGGTTTTCCCACCGTTCGCGACAGCACGCTCTGTCTCCTCAGCCGAATCTACAATGGCACTGGCAGATTCAGCTATGGTACCAATCCCTCTGGCCATCTCTTCCACTGCGTTCGCTGTTTGTTCAGAACTTTCTGCACCGGCGACTGCCCTTTCAGCGGTCTGCTGGATCGTTTCAGCAACATGTTGAACAGAAGCGTTCGTTTGTTCGGTGCTTTCCTGTATCATTTGCGAGGTATGGTTTAGAAGCGACGATGTCTGATTAAGTTCTGTCACGACAGATTGTAATGATATGGTCATTTGGTCAAAGTCATTGGCCAATATGCCGAATTCATCTTTATTCCTAAGATCAACCCGTTCTGTCAAATTTCCTTCTCGAACACGACGGGTTGCCGTTCGTAATTTTTGCATAGGAACCATGAAGGATCTCAAAATAAAGAAAGTGATCATTCCAGCCAGCAATGTAGAAATGATAATTACGGTAAGACTAGTGACCAATATTGGTTTCGCTGCTGCAATGAAATCTTCATGCCCCATCAAAGCGATGACATTCCAGCCTGTTAACGCATTAACGCCGTTGTATACCTCCAAATCATATTCCAGGTCCGTTCGGACAAATTGGGAGAATGCCATGGGTTCATCAGGACTAGATGCTGTATTCGGATGGACAGGTATCCCGTCAATAAGCGCCCCGCCAAGCTCTCCTCCACCACCTTCAACAATAGCACCAGCCCAGGCGGCGATGGTTCGATTGGAGTCCACTACAATTAAACTTCCGTTCCCCCCAACATCCACGTAGGAGATCTCTTCTGCTAATGGTGCCAGATCAAGTTTTATGCTTGCTACGCCTTGTTCACTTGAGAGAGCCTGGGATATCTCCACATAAATCTCCCCGGAATCGGAGTCTTTCATAATGTTAGAAAAATAGACCGATCCGTTATTATTTTTACCATGGGTGTACCATTCCGTACTGCGTGGATCATATGTTGTCTCTCCGATCTCTGGAGATGTAATAAAGCTGCCCTGATCGTTACCTACAGTAATTGCGAGAATATCAGGATATGTATCTGCTAACTGGTTTAATTCTGCTTGCACTGCTTCAATGTTCACCTGACTGGCATCAGCACTTAACAACCCATCTATATAACTTAATAGTTCTGCTTTTGTCCCTACCAGATTATTAATATGCTGCCCTGCCATGGTTAGTATCGTATTCATCGGATCGGTCATGCTTTTTTGAACCTGTTCTTGTGCACTGTGATAAGAGAAATATCCGATAAGTGCTGTTGGAATGATAAGAACCGTTAGGAAAGCGGCTATGAGTCTGGTACTCATCAAACGTAAAACAGATGCTAGTCTCGTGAATAATGACCCTTTTTTCTTTTTCTTTTTTTCGTTCAAATGGATCTCCCTCTCTTGTTTAAATTATGAACAAAACTATATATCGGTATATCTAGTAAATAATTTAATTAATGGTATATATTTAATTTTATTAATAGCTAATAATTGCTCTGTAAACGACGTCACATCAGTGATGTAATTCCTGTAATTGTTAATGTATTACCGTATGTAAACGCAAAAAAACCCATATATATGCACACTCAAAGAAACGTTGAGCATACATATACACAGGTATTGCCTGATTAAAATCAGTAACAAGCCTTATTTGTTTTGTATTATAGCATAAATAGAACGGATATGTTAACCATAATTTGGTTTGTCATCGACATATACTCGGATCACAATGTCCTGATCATGGTTACCGAAACCGGCTCCGTACAACGTCAATCCCCCGACATGATCCGCTTGTTCTTCAACCGCAAACCTGAGTGTCCAGAACGGTTCACCCAGCCTCACATCATACAGCGTCACGTCTGACATCCAGTCTCCATCTATCGTTGTCCCCGAAGCATCCACTCGAATCGTCTTTAATAATCCATATTGATTCACGTTGCGATGCCACCATTGCGGTGTGTATTTGCCTCGTGCCGCCCTGCCGAAATCCGCCGGACTGGTCCAGGTTCCAAGCTTAATGCCATTAAAGGTGAAGGTAATATCTGATGGCCAATCATCTCTTAGACCTGGTGCTTCAGAAGCGATCTCCATGGAAATTTCCACAGCATCCGCACAGGGATTGGGATATAGATAGTTAGGCGTCTTATACTCCACATAACCTCTCCCGAACCACAGGATGGAAGCTTGGACCCGTTCAGGATCCAGGAAGTAGCGCGGATCGTCCCATACCCCGATTTCCTTTTCCCTTGTACCCAGACCACAAGTCGGATGAATATCAAACGCAGTATAATGACCAACCGAAATGGTCTGTTCCCTCATGTTGGTAACTCTGCTGGCTGCGGGCAGCTCAATTTCAATCTTTTTTTGTTTGAGAAAACACATTTTGTGTGTTCCTCCATTACGCCGGACTCTGCGGCTTCCGATTAATTCGGCTTGTTCTAATTTTCGAATATGCATTGTGACAATGGAAGGGCTAAGTTTGATCTGTGCAGCAATATCCTTAACACTCATCTCCTGATTGGCTATCAACTCCATAATCCGCCAGCGTACTTCACTAGCCAGCGCATCGTATAAAGGCATAAACCGGGACTCCCCGTTCGATTGAATCATTTTTTCACTCTCCTGATTACTCAGTGAAATCACATTTATATAAATTTAAAGAATATAAATTGAAATTACAAGTCCCTTCTATTGAAATAAACAGTGGGTTGGTGTTTAATTTCAGTAGCTTCCTATTATTAGAATTCTTATTTTTATGAATTTATCATCGAGGTGAAAGAATGAATGCAGTTTAACAATCCCGTCATCAAAGGGTTCTATCCAGATCCGAGCTTATGCAGAGTAGACGATACGTATTACCTGATATGCAGTTCATTTCAATACTTTCCCGGAGTACCCATTTTCGAGAGCAAAGATCTGATTAACTGGGAACAGATTGGTCATTGTCTAACAAAAACGAGTCAGGTACAGCTTGCACATGTAAACAGTTCAGGAGGCGTATTTGCTCCTACCCTTCGGCATCATAACGGGCGATTCTACATGACGACCACGAATGATTCGACCCGCCAGAACTTCTATGTGTGGACAGACGATATCTATGGCGAGTGGTCTGAGCCCATATTCGTGGACCAGGGCGGAATCGATCCTGACTTGTATTTCGAAGACCAAAAAGCATACTTTATGAGTAACGGTTCTGACGATTTTGGTGTCTCGGGGATCGTTCAATGTGAGATTGAGATTGAAACCGGCAAAAAGCTTACGCCGAGCCGGACCATATGGCAAGGTACTGGTGGACGTTACCTGGAAAGTCCTCATATGTATAAGATCAACGGTCTTTATTATCTGCTGGCTGCTGAAGGAGGCACCGAATACGGTCACATGGAAACGTATGCACGCGGATCCGCTGTCTCCGGTCCTTTCGAAGCCTATCCTCACAATCCGGTGTTAACTAACCGTAACCTGGGCGGTTATGAGCTGCAAGGTGTTGGGCATGGCGATCTGGTTCAGGACGTTGAGGGAAATTGGTGGCTCTTCCACTTGGGATTCCGGCAGATCGGACAATGGCAGACGTTTCACCATCTGGGCCGCGAAGTTTTTGTAGCACCTGTAACATTTGATGAAGACGGCTGGTTTACAGCAGGTCACCATGGAACGACTCTATTAACTTTTGAAACAGACCGGATATCCGAATCTGTCGTTCAGGTGGAGAAGAAGTCATTTACTTTTGACAACACGGAATGGGACAAGGACTGGTGTTATCTCAGGCATCCTCATTCAGAGAATTATATGCTGCAATCCAACAAGCTAACGCTTAAAGGAACAGACGTCTCACTCGATCAACCGGGCACTCCAACCTTCATCGGTATACGGCAAAAGGACTTCAATGCCAATATTTCTTGTGATGTTAATCTTACAGATGGAGAGGCAGGCATCACCCTGTATATGGATGAGCACCATCATTATGATCTGGCTATAAGGAAAGATGCTGAAGGTTACAAGGTAATCGAGCGCCTTAATATTGGAGATATCAAATCAGTTGAAAACGAAGTGGATCTCGGAAGCCGTAATCACGCCACATTGAAGATCCGGGCAACCAATGATCGTTATACCTTTAGCTTGGATACCCAGGGCGAGGAGATTGAAGTAGGTCACGCACATACGAAATACCTATCCTCCGAGGTAGCCGGCGGGTTTACTGGCGTAGTTATTGGTTTATATGCCTATGGCGAAGGAGCTCAAGCAGAATTCTCTGAATTCAAGTGCGACTATATATAAAAGAAAACCTACGAGTTAAACAATAGAAAATATACATTTCTAACTAAAAATAAATGCCAGTAAAAAAACGAGGATGTCCTCAAAGTTAACACTTTGGAGACATCCTCACAGTCTTTTTACATGAAGTTTAATTTCAATTTAGCACTTACATCGTGCTTGTATCAATAACGAATCTGTACTTCACATCCGAAGCAAGTACGCGTTTGTAAGCTTCGTCGATTTGATCAGCTGAGATCACTTCGATTTGAGGTGTGATATCATGTTCCGCACAGAAGTCCATCATTTCCTGGGTCTCACGTATGCCACCAATCATGGATCCGGCAAATGAACGACGGTGGCCGATTAATGACATGACGTTTACTGCGAGAGGCTCACCAGGTGCACCTACGTTTACAAGTGTGCCATCCAGCGTGAGCAATCCGAAATAAGCGTTAATGTCGATATTGGCACTTACCGTGTTAATGATCAGATCAAAAGAACCCGCAAGCTTCTCGAACGTTTCAGCTTCACTTGTGGCGTAATAGTGGTTTGCACCAAACTGCAAACCATCTTCCTTTTTACTCAGGGATTGGGACAGAACAGTCACCTCAGCACCCATGGCATGTGCAATTTTGACAGCCATATGGCCGAGACCGCCCATACCTACAATCGCTACTTTTTTCCCTGGAGCTGCTCCCCAATGTTGAAGCGGAGAGTATGTCGTAATACCTGCGCAAAGTAACGGTGCAGCGGCTTCGAGTGCAATGTTATCCGGAATCCGAATAACGAAATTTTCGGTTACAACGATGTGAGTCGAATATCCACCTTGTGTGGGTTCACCGTATTTATCAACCCCACCGTACGTTTGAATATTGCCTTTGAGGCAATACTGCTCTTCGCCTCGGCGACAATTTTCGCATTCCCCACAGGAGTCAACCATACAGCCTACGCCTACTCGATCACCGACTTTATATTTGGAAACTTCGCTTCCTACTTCCGTCACAATTCCTGCAATTTCATGACCAGGAACCAGCGGATAATTCACAGGACCCCACTCACCGTGAGCCGTATGAATGTCAGAGTGACAAATGCCGGCATATTTGATTTCAATCAGGACATCATGTGTGTCCAGATCGCGTCGTTTAATTTCAGCTGACCGGAACGATTGATCCGGTCCGTCCACAGCACGTGCTTTAGCAGTAATCATCATTAAAACCTCCTAAGATGTTCATTTTCCAAGAGAACACACCCATTCAGGGGCAAGAATCACAATTGATACATTGACCAATCATTCCTTCTTTTTCTCTCGCAAAATTATCTTAATCCCTCTAGTTAACTCTAGGTCAAATATCTTTTCTAAATTTTTTTATAGAAATAGATAAAGATATTTCTAAATCCCCATTATGTCTTTGCTGACTTTGACATCCTGTATTTACCGTGATAAGATTCCCCACAGAAGCTAGAGTTAACTCGAAGTCTATGCCGTAAGTAAAGGAGACCTGTATGACATACTCAATTAGCGAAGTTGCCAAAGAATTGAATCTCACCGTATATACATTGCGTTATTATGATAAGGAAGGACTTATGCCTTTTGTCGAACGTACCCCGAGCGGAGTGCGCAAGTTTAAAGAATCGGACATTGATTTTCTGAAAATTATTCAGTGCCTGAAACTCACTGGTATGCCGATTAAGGATATCAAGGATTTCATTGAATGGTGCTCCGAAGGCGACTCCACACTGCAGGAGAGATACGACATGTTCATTGAACGTAAAGCCAGTGTGGAAGCACAAATGGAAGAACTGAGAAAGACCATGGAAGTCATTGAACACAAATGCGCCTATTATAAAACCGCCATCGCAGCAGGGACGGAAGATATCCATAAAATGAATAAGATGGGTCAATCGGTGACCAACTAAAGAAACACCAAAAACCTAGTTTCCTTTCGGAGCTAGGTTTTTTGCTATTTTTTACTGCAAAATTACAGATTCCATTTTATTTCTCTCGTACATGAATTTAATTATGATAGCCATTGGTAGGTATCAATTCTTTGTATTCCGTAGGGCTGTATCCTGTATACTCCTTGAACACCTTAGAGAAATAATGCTGATCACTGAAGGATAGAAGGTCCGATAATTCCTTAAACTTCATATCAGGTTGCTGTTCCATCAGCCTGCAGGCTTCCTGAATTCTCAGCCGGGTATAATACTGAACAAAAGTGGCTTGCGTTACGTTTTTGATCACTCGGCTAACATAAGATGGACTGACGTGAAACTTCAAAGCAATGTCGCTGATGGATAAATGGGAATATTTATTAAGCTTGATGTACTCATCCATCTGCTCGAATAGGAGCTCCTTGCTTTTTCGGATATGCGACTGCAGCATATCAAAACACTGCCCTGTCCATTCCTGTAGTTCCTGGCAGAAGTCTGCATATGTCGGTGCTTCCAAGAGCTGTTTGGCCCGATGCTCAAGACCAAGCCTGATCCCCGATCCTTGTTCTTCGTACAAATGAGCGAATGTATCCACCAATAATCCAATGAAACGTTCCACCTCTCTCACATGCACATGCTGCTCCGACCATCGGTCCAGCAGCTCGGAGAGCTTCAGAGCAAACCGATCTTTCTGATAAGCCTGTATCATTTGCACAAATGTGGATTCCAAGGTGGAATCCAGACACCCTGATTCCAGCCTGGCCGTCGAAACTGGATTTCCAGTATCAAGTGCCAATCCTTGGTTCAACCGCTGCTGTGCAGACAGTATCGACGTTATTTGATGGTAGACTTCTGGCAGATGTCCCGAATCAGAGGAGAGCAGCTGCCCTCCAATCATCACGTCCATTTGATACGTAACCAAATGCCGCCGTAATGATTCCAGACATTCATGCATGGAGGAATAAGCAGCAAGCGCTCCCTTGTTTACGAAAACGATAAATTGATCCGACGTTCGACTCTGTAACACATGACAAGGCTGCGGGGCAAAGAGAACCTCCACGAAGCCAAGAAGCGTCTGCTGTGTCCATAGTTCCTTCCCTGGTGTAAATGGCTGCTTACGCAAAATGATCATCATCTGAGAAAACAGCGATAATTCCTCCCCCTTTTGCACTTCAGCATAACACTGAGGGTCGACAATCTCTTGCAAGTCATTCAGTTTTTTGGATTTCTGTTGATCAAGCTGGTTAATCACCCGTCTCATGACCTCTTCTAACGCTTCTTGCTCCACCGGTTTCAGCAAATAGTCGAACACCTGCAGGTTGAGCGCTTTTCGTGTGTATTCAAAGTCGCTATAACCACTAATCAGAATCACTTTCAAGTCCGGGTTCACCCTCTTCGCTTGCTCAATCAACGATAACCCATCCATCTTCGGCATCCGAATATCGGTCAGCAGCAGATCAATGGGTTCAAGCTGAATTGCAGCCAGGGCATCCTCTCCATTCGTTGCCGTAGCCGCCACATGAATGGGCAGGTTAAGCGCATCCAAAAGCATTTTTATATTACGCAGTATTGGTTTGCTGTCCTCTACAATCATGATGTTATACATCACATGTCTCCCCTTTGCCTAGTAAAAATCCTTTGTCAGCGAGCCGATGATTTGAATGGTGGCTCCGTTGTCGCCATGTGCGTGATTGTTGAAAATGTTGAAAAAAAGCCGATTGCTATACATCAGTTTAAGCCTGTTGATGCTATTGAGCATCCCCATATTACCAAGGGACGTTGGATGATTGAGAAGATGGTTCTCTCCAGCAGCGGATTCCTGAACCTTCGCGAGGATCTCCTGAATTTTATCAAGTGTGAAGCCTTCTCCGTTATCTTTAATCTCCAGAGCCCATAGTCCGTTATATTGTTTCACCGTAATTTGAATGCGCCAAGGCGGTGCCGTATTGGAAAAGGCATGTTCAATGCAATTCTCTACAAAAGGTTGAATGACCAGCCTCGGAAGTCGAATTTCACTAGCCAAAGCGTCAGCATGAATCTCCCACTCCAGATCTTCTTCATACTTCTGCTGCACAAGTGATAAGTAGTGTCTGGTATGCTCCAGCTCATCTGCCAAAGTCACATGTGCGTAAGGCGAGGAGACAATATAGCGCAGACTGTCCGAGAGATGTTTGCACATATCCGATACAACCTTGGTCTTTCCCTCCTGTGCTGCGATGCTGATGAGATACAGGACGTTGTGTATAAAATGAGGAGCAATCTGAGCTTGCAAAGCCGAATTGCGCGCCATGACTTCTTCATGTAAGGCTGCCTTTTCCCGGTCTATGGATTGCTGCAATCGTTCCATCAAATCCTGAAAAGCTTCATTCAGCAGCAGCAAGTCATTGTTCTTCGGTCTCTCATCCACCTTCAGATTCATGTTGCTGTAATTGATACGCCAGATCTGACTGCGAAGCTTGCGGATCGGAAGCAGCAAATTGCGTGTGGTCAAGAGGATGTACACAAAAGACACCAGCATCAAGGCTGTAATCAATAGGATCGACATGCTTTGTACCGAATGGATTGAGCCTAGTACCGACTGTTTCGGTGTAACGATATAGGTAATCCATCCCGTGCTGGGGGAGGTCGAATGCGTGACGTAGTTGTTCTGTTTGTCCACGTCCAATCCTTCGTCGGATAACGGCTTGGTCCATTTCGACAACGTGGTTCCTGATTCCGATCCGGTCATTTGATTACCTTGCTGATTCAGAATATACACCTCGCCTGCAGCAATTCCCTCAGTGAGTTTTTGGATATAAGCCTGATCCATTTGAATACTCAGATAACCGTACACCTTCCCGTTCTGATCATTGATTGTGCGGACAAAGGAGATCGTATCCTCTTGGCGCACCAGAATGAATCCGTTCCCTTCCCACTCTCGTCCATCGCCGCTGTTAGCCATCATGCTGCTGAGCATGGCGGGAAGATCTCCACTTCCCAGGTACGAGGTGAGCAGCACCCCTTCCTTGTCATAGATCGTCATGTCCTTCATATTCATGCTGGGTCCGATGGCCTGAAACATGATGTCTTTCAGCTTCCGGATCTGATTCAGCCTCTCGTAATTACTGTGAGCCGCGGAACTCTTCTCCATCGTTGCAAAGATATCCTTGCTGGCCAAAATTCGCTGGGACAACTGGTTCTGCTGCTCAACATAGAGATCAACCTGTTCTCTGACTTTAGTCGCTGTCACTAGCATATCCTGCTCCGTTTTTAGTTTCAGTGGGCGGATAACGATAACGTTTACATAAACGATAAAACAGCCCAGCACGAACATTAGCAGGGCCAGAAATGTCAAGAATACCTTTGTTTGCAAACTGAATTGAGTTGCCCGATGTATCAGCTTTATCATCCTTCCAAATGTCCTCCTGTTCCCCCAACATGATGCGTCTCTCAACCATTTATGTCCTACTGTATCATGTGAACGTTTGAAATGATAGCGATTTCAAGTTCAGAATATTACACATGAACGTTCAAGCACAGACATGTACCGGGAACAGATAAAAATTTATAATCGAGTTTGTAAACGGATTCATTAAACGTTTTAGAGGGGGATTTGCATT
Source organism: Paenibacillus illinoisensis NBRC 15959 (assembly GCF_004000925.1). Classification (GTDB taxonomy): domain Bacteria; phylum Bacillota; class Bacilli; order Paenibacillales; family Paenibacillaceae; genus Paenibacillus; species Paenibacillus illinoisensis. The sequence goes on from NZ_BIME01000001.1 coordinate 108,539, forward strand.
GAAGAATCATAAAAGAAAAAAAGCAGCATCCATCGTTTTGGCCAGTTTGTTATCCATATCATTAACCGCATGCGGATCTGGAGGAAGTGATTCCGGAACAGCTGCTGGCGGAGACAGCAAAGGTTCCAAGGTCACATTGGAACTCGCCATCTCCAAAAGCTCGCAGGACTCTGCCTTTATTCAGCAGGACATTCTGGATGAGTTTGAAAAACAGACAAATGTACGTGTGAATCTGCAGCTTATTCCAGCAGAACAGACCACGACCGTACTGCAAACCAAGCTGGCTGTTGATGAAACGCCTGATATCATTCAATACAATCTGGCGAGTGCTGTGACGGACCTGAACCTGGAACGTAATTTTGAAATTCTGGATAACGAGCCTTGGGCGAGCAGAATTGTGAACAAGGACGTCCTTTCTTCCGGCGGTCATCTCTACAGTTTCCATGTCAGCCAGGATACAGGAATGCAAGGGGTTGTTTACAACAAACAGATCTTTGAAGACCTTGGTTTGTCCATTCCGACAAACTACGAAGAGTTTCTGGCTATATGCGAAAAAATCAAGGCGAGCGGCATCACACCCGTGTTTATGCCTTACAAAGATGCCTGGGCAGCCAATATCTGGCCTGCAGCAGCTTTTGCTGACTTTGTAGCCAAGAATGATCCTACGTTCTTTGATGACCTGAACAGCAATAAGAAAAAATGGTCCGATATTCCGGAGTTCAAAACCTTTCTGGAGCAGCAGTACGAAGTATACACCAAAGGCTACACCAACACAGACGTGCTTAGTGACAGCTACGATATGGCCGTGGGTAAATTCCTGAACAAGGAAGTCGCCATGATGTTTATGGGTGACTGGTTGATCGAAGGTGTGGCCGAGCAGGATCCTAGCATGGAACTCGGCGTCTTCCCCATTCCGTCTTCCCAGGATGCGAGTCTGGGTGCGAGTCCACTCGGCGGGCAACTGTTCATTCCGAAGAAATCCAAACATCTGGAAGAAGCCAAACAGTTCCTGGACTTTATTGCTTCGAAGGACGTTGCTCAGCAGATCGTTGATTCGAAAGGTTATGTATCCAATTTCAGTGACGTAACAACGCCTGAGCTGCCTGCCTATAAACAGGATATCGTAGACAATTACATTACGCCTAAGAAAACGGTGCTAACTACTGATGCTTATATGCTCGTGGACCGCAGTGAATTGTACAGATTGCTGCAGGATCAATTTGCAGGCGGACTGACACCGGAAGAAGTACTGAAGGCGTGGGACGAGAAGTTCAGCCAGCTGATGCAAGACAAAGGTGTAGCCGGTTTCTAAGAAGATAAAAAACCGGGCAGCATAGAATCTTGTTATCTATGCTGCCCGAGCTATAACGGAGCGTGAGACATGAAAAGGGCTAAAAATCTGTATTCGTACTACATGATCTATCCGGCATTGCTGATCTACTCCATCTTTTTCGTCATCCCTGCCATCGCAGGATTCTACTATTCATTTACGGATTGGCGGCTGGATCGACTGGAACTTCAGTTCATTGGCTGGGACAATTTCAAGAAGATCTTCTCTGACAAAACGCTGATTCTGGCACTGCAAAATACGGCGATCTTCGCGATTGTCACTGTCGTTGGCAAAAATGTCATCGGTCTATTGCTGGCTGTAGGACTTAACATGAGATTAAGAACCAAAAATCTGCTGCGTGCCATCTTCTACTCCCCTTCCATTCTGAGCATTCTCGTCATCAGTATTTTGTTTACACCGATGCTGCGAACCGAAGGCACGATTAACAACTTGCTCGAAGCTGTAGGCTTGCACTCATTAAGCCAGGCTTGGCTAACCAATCCGTCCATCGTCATCTGGACCATCGCCATCGTCTCCATTTGGCAAAGCGCCGGATTTCAAATGGCCATCTATCTGGCCGGGCTGCAATCCATTTCCCAGGAATATTACGAAGCTGCTACCATTGACGGGGCTAGCTCATGGAAAAGCTTCTTTAAAATCACGCTGCCACTGCTGCTGCCAGCCATTAATATCAACCTGATGCTGACCCTGATCGGTGGACTCAAAGTATTTTCGGAAGTCTACGTCATGACCGGTGGAGGTCCGGGTAATGCTTCACAGGTTGTGGGTACCATTATTTTGCGCTCCTTCGGTGAAGGCAACTGGGGACTCGGTACCGCAGTCAACACACTGCTGTTCGTCGTTGTCACCATCATCGCGATTCCGCTGCTGATTTTTATGCGTCGTAAGGAGGTTACCGAATAACATGGGCTATACTCGCAAACTTGCCATCCGCAATTACATTGTGGAAGGATTTCTAATTCTGGCCTCCCTGATTGTTCTCCTGCCGCTCGTGATTCTGATCTTCGGTTCATTCAAAACAAGCGCCGAGGTACTCAGCTTCTCCCTTAGTTTACCTGATACATGGCAGTTCTCGAACTACGTGCGGGTCTTCGAAGAAGGCGGCCTATCGAGGGCTTTTCTCAACAGTATCTGGATTACTGGCGTATCCTCGGTAATCAATATCGTGGCATCTTCAGCTGCATCATTCATTCTTGCTCGCAGAGAAACGAAAGTCTCCGGAGCGATCTATATGTATTTCTTCATGGGACTCATTGCTCCAATGTCGATCATTACAACGATTCGGGTTGTACAGGGCTTGGGCTTCTATGGAAGCATTACAAGCGTTATCCTGATCTATGCCGCTCTTAATACGGCGTTCAGTGTATTCTTGTACAGTGGTTTTATCAAAACCATTCCAAGAGCGCTTGACGAGGTTGCATTTCTGGAAGGTGCAAGCGTGTTCGGCGTATTCTTCCGGATCGTCACGCCACTCATTCTGCCTGTTAACGCGACGGTAGCCATCATGGTGTTCATGTCGGTATGGAATGACATCACGATTCCGGTTTACTTCCTGACAGACAGCTCCACGTGGACGATGCCGCTTTCGATCTACAATTTTTACGGCAAGTACAGCCGGGACTGGAATTTGATTTTTGCCAATCTTGTACTGACTTCGCTGCCCGTATTCATCCTGTACTTATTTGGTCAGAAATACATCGTAAGCGGCCTTACGGCTGGAGCAGTCAAAGGCTAAACAGCTCTACAACCGGAGCTCATTTTCTTAAAATGCCACCCAAAGAAACCTACCTAACAAGGTGGGTTTTTATCTTTTAACCTTTTGACTTCAACTTAATGGGGATCTAATATCCTGCACTAAGCTTCGCTCTTCTTTTTTACCCGCTTGGGCCTTGTCAATTCGTAACTGTGCTTAATCATTCCTTGCACATCCTCCAGAGGCAAATTACCTTCCACATTAACGGTGTTCCAGTGTTCCTTGTTCATATGGTAACCGGGAATCACCTCCGGGAATGCATTTCGCAGGAAATCTGAACGTTCCGGATCACACTTCAGATTTACACATACATGTCCATTATAATTGTGCAATATGAGTGCAAATAATTTTTGGTTTCCTTGGTGGCGTATCGCCGTCCATCCTTCTCCAAATGGATGATCTTCATATGAACTGGGATACGACAAGCAGTATTCCGTTAATTCTTCTAACGTCATGATCTGTTTCCTCCATTATCGTTCTCTGAGTTTACTCCATCCTCGCTGCATTGAATCAGTCGATTCGAACGACCTCAGTATAGAAATCCTTCCATCTCATTTTGTATGAACCGTTGGTTATATGCAAGGTTACTTCATCGTGTAAGACAAAAAAAGAACCGGCACTTCATGCCGATTCCTGTGAATTGCATATATGAAGCTGCTGCTGTATTACACCTCTTGGGCCACTTGCGGTAATTTATCCGGTGCTTTGTGGTTCATGATTGGAATCATGGCCAATGCACCGATGAGAAATAGAAACCCTGCTCCGCTGTAGATGGTGCTCAGTGAAAAGGTATCTTTTAACGCCCCTGCGAAGGACATGGAAATGACCATCATGCCTACAAACATCGGATTCAAGACGCCATTCACACGGCCGACAATGGAAGCCTCCGACCATTTCAGAATCATGGTGCTGATTCCTATATGAATGCAAGGGAACACCAGTCCATTCAGAAATTGAACGGTCAGCGTGACGGGGACACTTGTCGAGTAACCCACGATAGCTGTACATACCGCTCCGGCTACCATTCCAATTGCCAGCAGAATTTGTGGTGGAACCTTCTTCGCAAATGTGGCTACTATTCCCCCACCAATTAGCATAGCTGCACCATTCACCATCAGAAGATATTGCAGGAATTCCTTGCTCCTGCCAAGCTGCTCGGTAACAATGAACAGGTTGAGCGCTTGAGCTACACCAACGGAGAGACCAGCAAGTATAAACGCCAGCCCGAGCATCCGGAGCACCTGACTTTGCCAAACGTAACGAAACCCTTCCACGAATTCTTTTCGAAACTGTCCTTTAACCGCAGCCGTTTGTGTCTGCATCTGATCCTCGGGCAGACGAACAAGAACGAGTGCGGACAGCAGGAAAACGATGCCCATAACAGCGATGGATATTTCCAGGCCAAACGTGCTGTATACGAAGGTGCCAAGCATCGGGCCAAGCACCATAAAGATGGCCATCAGCGATTGGAATAGAGCCATGCCCTGCTGCAGCTGTTCTTCTGCAACATGATACTTAAACAATCGCATGCTTGAAGGTTGGGAGAACTGCGACAGAATTGCCGAAATAAATGCAACAAGGTAGACGGAATGCCATGAGCCATAATGTATGGTCAGGAGAACTGCAAATACCGATACGGCAGATAATACATCACACCATATCATCGTTCGTTTTGGCCGCCAGCGATCAGCAAAGGTACCTCCGATGAACGAAAACACAAAAATCGGGGCAAACTCGGCCACACTAATGAGTGAAATGGCGTATGGATCATTATTCGTTGTCTCCGCCACATACAGTAGAATTGCAAAATTCCGAACCCAGATGCCGATCTGTAGGAGAACGCTGGATAACAAGATTGTCTGAAGAAACCGATTGCGAAACAGGCTTGGTGCATTAGTGCCTTGGACTTGCCTATTCAATCCCCTCAACCTCCATTTGTCGTAAAGATGTCCATACTTTAATGATCTGACGTCTCCCTTCAAATCATAATTATACGGACATCATCTTCCCACGCCTCCGACTAAAGACTGATTTTTCCAATTCGAATGTTTTCCTTAAATTTCACATTAAAGTCTACTCAGCGCTTCGGACCATGCGAACGCAGCTGTTCATCCAGCCATATCAGAGCAGATTGCAGCCTATCTTCCGGCACGGTTTCATATCGGTCTCCCAGAGAAAGTTCAAATGAACAATGCCCGGTCTCGCTGTTTTCGTTTAGATACGAAGTTAACCCTATTCCAAACTGCTGCGTCATTCTGCTGAGAATCGGTTCAGCCTCAGCTGGGGTTCGTTCGATGTACACATGAAACATATTCGACACGGGTACTTCGGGCAGCGTGCGTACTCCATAACATTGATTCAGCAATGAAGCGAGCTGCTTCGCTTGTTCATAATAGATTCCCATTTTATTAATACGTTGATCATAATAATATTGGGCACTTAGAATATAAGGATACAGACCGATCAGATCCCCGCCAAACCGACGTTTCCAAACTCGGGACTCCTTAATCATATCCGTATCTCCAGCCAGTATGGCTCCTGCAATACCGCCAATGCCTTTGTAGAAAGACACATACACACTATCAAACAAGCTGCAGATCTCTGCTGCCGACTTCTGATAGTAAGGTGTGATCTCAAACAGTCTGGCTCCATCCAAATGCAGCTTGATTCCGCGTTCACGGCAATAAGCCGAAATGGCTTCGAGTTCTTCGTATGCAGGCAGCTGGCCGCCAATCTCCCGCTGGGGCAATTCAAGCAATAGACAGGCTATCTCACCTTCGATAGCTTGTACATCTTCCAATCGTATCAATCGGTCCTTGTCACCAAGCAGAACCGCTTCAATCTGATGAAGCTCCTTCAACGTATTCTCTTCATGAATTTCAATGTGACACAGGGGATGATACGCTACACGCTTCAGTCCCTTTTGATCACAGTAAATCCGCAGCGCTATCTGCTGTGACATGGTCCCACTTGGGAAAAAGATGGCTGCCTCCTTGCCCAGTACTTCAGCCATCTGCCGCTGGAAATGTTCAATGGTTTCTCCGCTCCCGTAATGATCGCTGTCCATCTCACCGTCAATGTGCTGAAATGCTTCCTGGAGAACCTTGATTTTGCGACTGCCATGACCGCCAACGATATACTCGGCCTTCATGAACGCTTCCATTAATGAATCCGGTGTATCGCTCAAGCCATATCCTGCAGTCTCTTCAGCAGATGTCTCTTCGATATCACCTTTAGTTTGATTACCCGTATGTTGCCCCATCTGGCTCACACCTTTCTATTTAAACTTTACTTAACTAGTGTCATTTGTGAAACGCCGTTATATCATGCTTTGCTTTTACTTCCGCCAAAAAGTCGAGCAGTCTGCCTTGTCTGTAATATTAAAAGCAATGATTCTCTCCAGCAAAGAAAAATCTACGGGTTGACTCCATTTGATTCGAATCAATTCCTTCGTATGATCATAACCAGCCTCCACAATCTCATCTGAAAACTGAAGAATGCCTGCCTTCTCGGGAGCAATCGCCATATGCTGTTTGGCAACGCTGAATCCAATAATGAAGGTCTCATGATCAGTAAACATTGGCTGATTCCATGCAATCTTGGCCTTGAGGTTAGGAAATTTCGCAGCCACCCAATTCAGCACTTCTTCGGCTCGGGCACGCTGTTCGGGGTTATCCATCCGTGCCAGAAAATCTTCAAATTCTTTCAAGTAAATTCCTCCTATATAGAATAAAGTTAGTCCGTTGGTTTAATTGGCAACTTACTCTTTTCCTCAAGTATACACGTTCGTTTCAAGTCTCCAAACAAAAATTCGTTTGATTCATGCTGTATCTCTCTGGAGCAGCTTAAAGTTCTTGCCGCTAAGCGGACAACTCCTTCCACTGAGCAACATATCATATGGCAAAATGATAGATTGGAGGAATTGCTATGGTTCGTACACTTGACGCCCGTACGTCACTGGGGTCAGCAGGCATTACCCCGCTCAACGTCCCACTTGGCGCAAATACACCTACCCTGCTCGGGATTGTTGGACTCAATATTTTCAATCCGGGGCCGATCATTCGAACGCAATTTAATGGGACCTATCGGATCTCGGTGTCCAATGTGTCTTCCTTGCCTTCTTCTATTCGTTTTGAAATATTCAGAGGGGCAACTTATACGGGCCAACCGATCTATGTGGTTTCCCAGCCTGTGTTTCCTAACGACAGTACGATTTTGGCGAGCTTTGAAGGTTCAGAATACAATGTGCCTGCACCAGCCAATGGGCAGATCATCTACTCCTGCTTTGCAACGTTCGTCCCTGTATCCGCATCAGAACAAGCCACCCGTCTTGGACCGGAGTGCTTCAATGCGGTCGCTTACAGCGATGATTAACTCTACGTTTCGATTACTCCTTAGCTTCGAAGAAAGGAGGACTACCAATGGTTAAGACATTAGATGCAAGAACTTCTCAAGGCTCTAAAGGGGGTCAGGGCGTTCTCACTCCCAGTTTCACAAACGGCGTTCCGTTATTGTTCGCACAAGTTGGGCTGCAAATAAGTAATCCGGGACCAACCATCCGCACACTTTTCTCAGGTATAGTAACGGTAACCGCCAATCAGTTATTTAACAACGGTTCTCTTGCCATTGAGGTATATCGTGGTCTGGGAGCTTCGCAGCAGCTGGTGTATCGTGCAGAAAAGACTGTCCTCGGCAACCCTTTCTTTAGCCCGTGTGTGCTCAGTTTTACGGGCTCCGATTATAACGTAACTGCACCGGGAAATGGTCAACTCGTTTATTCTGTCTATGCGACATTCTCCTATGGTCCGGATACCGGCGTAAGCAATGTCCGACTCGGACCCGAAAGTTTCAACGCAACTGTGTATTCCGATGACTAAGTCGATGATTCGGACAAAAAAGCGCTATCATGTCTCGTACGTATAGACTAATAATAAGGATGCTTGATCCAAATCCAGTGCTCTCCGATGGTCAGAGCTGGCGGGATCAGGCATCTTTATTCTTGTTTCTTATTCAATTTTGCTTGTTAATGACAATGGATAGACTATAGTTCGCATGTTCGTTTAAACGAACAAGGAATTGATCCAACACTTCATTGGATGGAAATCTGGCCTCCAGAATGTAGCATCCGTTTCCGCTCACTTTATAGTTATTTAGTACAAAATCATTTTCAGTTTTAACAAAAGACAGAAACGACTGATGATGTGGATTCGTCAGTTTGATCGTGATAAACGCATGGATTAAACAGTTTAGTTTAACTTGATTTACTTGGACGGTGTATTTTTCAATAACTCCGTTTTCCTCAAGCTTCAACACTCTCGAAGCAGCTGCTTGTCCAGTGAGATGAACTTTCTCCCCCAACTTTTTCATCGTAATGCGACTGTTCGCGGACAGCTCTTTAATAATTAATTCATCTATGTGATCGAGCACTCGTTATCCTACCCCTTTTAATTTTAGTATCATCACCAATGAAAACCCAATTCATGAGATAAGTAAAGCTTACTCTATTCTACATACAAACCCATCATGAAAAGAAATACTTTCATTATTCAAGTAAATGAGAAGAAAGACTTGATTCTATGCATGTACGCAGAAATCCGGAGCGTGTAAGCTATTTATATATTCATGATCAAAGGAGAATTACAATGAAAATAACTCAAATCCGAAATGCTACGATTATCGTTGAATATGCAGGACAACACTTTTTAATTGATCCATTCCTGGCTGACAAGGGTGTGTATCCTCCATTCCCAAATTCTGCGAGGCAGGATCAGAAGAATCCATTGGTCGACCTTCCGACAACTATTGAAAATATAGTCCGTGGTATCGACGCGGTGATCGTTACCCATCTTCATTTGGACCACTTTGATGATGCCGCAAAAGAAGCGCTGCCCAAAGACATCAAAATGTTTGTACAGAACGAAGCTGATGCGTCTGAAGTTAAAAATGCTGGCTTTAACAACGTAGAGATTCTTCATGAAAATTCAGTATTTCAGGGCATTCAACTCTTTAAAACAAAAGGGGAGCATGGGAGAGGAGAAGTCTTGAAGCTGGCTGGCGAAGTATGTGGTGTAGTCTTTAAACACACTAGTGAGCAGACTTTATATGTAGCAGGGGACACCGTTTGGGTCGAATCTGTTCAAGAAGTGATCCATACTCACAAACCTGAAGTTCTTGTTGTTAATGGAGGAGATAATCAGTTTCTGGAGGGTGGTTCCTTGGTTATGGGCATAGACGATATCTATAAAGTATACCAAGCTGCACCAGACGCGAAAATCATTGTAGTCCACATGGAAGCAGTTAACCATTGGGGTCTTTCCAGAGAAGACTTAAGAAGCTTTTTGAAGGATAAAGGAATCACCAGTCACATTGCTGTTCCTGAGGATGGAGAATCCTACGTATTATAATTCAGCTATAAAAAAATAACACTCCTCCGTCACTTCGTGACGGTCAGGAGTGTTCTTCTACTGCTTACTTCACAGAAAGCAAGCTGTCCGTAATAAATTTCAATTGTCCTTCCAAAGTGATAGGGTCGTTATATGTGTCCGAAGTGTTATCCAGCTGGAAGACATGTCCTTCTTTAACAGCAGGCAGATTCTCCCACAATGTATTACTGTATACGACTTCGGCATCACTTGTATCGCCCGACCACGGGCTTGTAAAGATGATGTCACCTGCATATTCCGGCAGCACCTCCATGGAGATCGAAGCAAAGCCTGTTCCGCTGTCAATCGCTTCTGCCTGAGCCTTGGTAGGGGCCTTCAAGCCAAATTCACCATAGAGGATTTCACCGCCACGACCATAGTTATGGCCGAATACGTACAATCCCTTCGCGTATGGATTCAGAATGGAGACAGTGCGGTCACCGACTGCGGCTTCTACTTTGGGTTTCCATTCGCTAATCTGCGCTTCCCAGTTTGTAACCCAGGCTTTCGCTGCATCTTCCCTATTCGTTAGCTTGCCTAGTTCAAGCATAAGATCTTTATAGTTGAGTTTGCCATATTGGATCTGCACCACAGGGGCAATTTGAGACAATTGATCAAGGCCCTCTGTGCCCGTATAAGCAATGATCAGATCCGGCTTGAGGCTTACCAGCTGTTCCGCTGTAGGCTGCTCACCCAGATCAGTTGTTCCTTCACTTATCAATTGATCCTTAATATACTTATTGCCCATTGCTCCAGACAGAGCTCCTACCACGGGAACATCCAGTGCTACAAAGTATCCTGTCGTAAACGCCGTCAAATCAATGACACGCTGCGGTGTTTTGGGTACCTCAACTTCTCCCGCATCCGATTGGTATGTAACTGTCTCCCCTTCGTCAGTTGACGCTGAGTCAGCTGCTGATGCTGAGTCAGTTGTCTGCTCTGCCATGTTTGCACTTGCATCGGTTGCTGTACTCGTCGTGGCGGTTTGACCGCATGCACTTAGTACCAGCAGCACGGTTAGTGCCAAAATAAGCAAGATCGAATTAGATCGTCTCAACAATGTAAACCCACCCTTTTTAATTGATATTGATAATCGTTATCACTTTATCATGATGCAGTCTATTTGACAAGCTAATTCTGGTTCTCTTTTTAAAATGTGTTAAATTGAATGTTTAACCCCGCAGACAGACTTCCATTCCAAGGATCAAAAAAAGCCGCCATGGGCGACTTTTAAGACAGATTGTTTAGTGTTCGGAGAACTTTATAGCCTCGCAATCCTTATCCAGTATTAGCTCTCTTTCAAGGTAACATGATCAACTACCATCCAATTGTTATCCCTATATTGCAGCGTTATTTTTACAGCGATGGAACCCTCATTCGAACGATATTTACTGACTACAAGTGTGGCCTCATTCTGCTCGTCCGCCAGCTCAACCTTTTCGATCCGCAGTAAAATTCCTCGGAGATTGCTTTCATTACCTTCATATAAACCTTGCTTAAGCAATTGTTCATAAGTTAGGTTATAAACGTCCACCTTATATTTCGTTCGTAAGAACTTCATTATATGTTGTCCATCAGAATCACTTAATGCAGGTGTCCGATCATAGTCTATTGATATATACTCCATCGATCGATTAAGAGCTGAATCTGTTGATATGACCTCTTCCAATGCTGCAAGATATAGTCCGCTTAGACTGTTATCAGCCTCTGTATTCGTAAACGTGCTTGCACAAGATGTAGTCAGACTAACCAGTGACAAAAGATACATGAAGTACAACAACTTCCTTGGGATGACCCTCACCTCCTATGGATTCCTAAACTCATTAACGGAAGTCTCATGAAACATGTTGCACAATAAAAAAAGCAGTCCTCAGCGGACTGCCCGTTCGATTTTTACATTTTCAGATCCAATTGAAACTGATCCAGCTCTTCTTCTGCGTCACGCATTAACTCCACTAGCTGATCAGCGTATTCTCCAAGCACAGCCCTGCTGGCCTCAAAATTAACCCATTGAATGGTTAGTGGAATTGAAATGAAGCCTGTAATGACATCCCATAACGCATCAAGATTCCGCCCGTAAGAGTCATCTAATCCCAGCTTCGCCTGAAGAATATCATGCAGCTCTTCTTTTCCATGAATATCATTTCCATCAATGATTACTGTCTTCATACCATCCTACCTTTGGTCATTTGATTTGTTCAAACGTGCGATAATGATCGGTTGTCTTGTATATTAAGCCATCACTGGAATAGAGAATTCGGTCACTTCCCCGGGTCCCCCCGGAATAATTGATATCTGCCTCGTACCACGTTCTTCCCTTTTTCTTGGGTAACAAGCCTTCCCGATTCTGAAATATATCACCGCCGATACTTTTGCCTGGGGCCACATCTTGCAGGTTTCCTTCACTTGGTTCCCAGCCTAAAGCTCTGGCCTCCTTCTTGGTAATATAATTATCCGGAAGTTCCTGATGCTCGGCAAGATAATTGGCAACTTCGTCAAATTGGTTCAAGACAGCATGAGTCTGGGTCGAATCATCTACAGATAGCGATTCTAGTGAACAACCTGCGAACAGCATCGTCGCAAGTATAATGAGTACAGCACCTAGCCATTTTTTAATATACACTGCTTATAATCTCCTTTTAATCTTCTTAACTCAAAAAAGTATATATCAATCTGCACACAGTTCCAAGTATAGCTAAAAGTTAAAAGTATTGATGTACATTTCAAAATGAAGTACTATCAATTTAATATGGTCATATGTAACTGGCGAACACGGTGAACCGTGAGGGAGCATATGATGTCTAATCAAGCCGTACGCCTGGGCAGAGGTAAGGAAGTTTTATTTCCTTGCCTCTTTTTATTTGGAAAGGGCGATGATGAGCATGAGTACAGAGAAGCTAATGTTGAATGGACAAACGGTAGCGGACTTCATGAAGGAAGAGATGACTTCGAAGGTTGCCATCCTGAAGGAGCAAGGAATCACGCCTTGTCTAGCTACTATTTTGGTTGGTGATGACCCCTCTTCGGAAACGTATGTACGAATGAAAGGCAATGCATGTGCCCGAATAGGGGTACATTCCATTAAAGTGGTTTTGCCTGCAGAGACGACAACGGAACAATTAATTCAGGAAATAACCAATTTAAATGAAGATGTATCCGTACATGGCATTCTGTTGCAGCACCCGGTACCGCATCATATCGATGAAAGAGCAGCTTTTGATGCAATTAGCATAGAGAAAGACGTAGATGGAGTTACCACCCTAGGATTTGCGTTAAATGCTTTTGGAGTCGCCGCATTCCCTTCCTGCACACCACAAGCGATTATCCGTATTCTGGATTTCTATAACGTTCCAATCGAAGGCAAGCATGCTGTGGTCATAGGAAGAAGTCCAATTCTGGGTAAGCCCGTTTCAGCCATGCTGCTTAACCGAAATGCAACGGTAACTACCTGTCACTCCAAAACCGTCAATCTGGAAGAAATCGTGAAATCGGGAGATATCGTGATTGCTGCCGTGGGCAAACCCTGTTTTGTAAAAGGAAGCTGGATTAAACCTGGTGCAGTTGTCATTGATGCAGGTTACAATAAAGGCAATATCGGTGATGTGGACTATTCATCCTGCTTGACTCCGTCATCTGCCATTACACCCGTCCCGGGTGGAGTGGGTCCCGTAACCATCGCTACGCTGATCGAACACACCATCAAATCAGCCTGCATGCAATCCAAAAAAACATCATAATATGTACGAAAGCACGCAAAGCTCACTTTTTTCATGAGGGCTTTGCGTGCTTCTTTCTGTAAAGACATAAGGGGTAATGTGCATTGAAAGTGCGTACGTCTGCTAATTCAATTTTCGTTACTTCTTATCTGTTCAGGTTCTTTTTATTTTTTGGCATATTGTAAAATGGCCGTCGCCGCACGAATACGAAGTTCTTCATCTTCGCTCTGTAATGCATTCTTAAGTACACCTAGAGCTTCCTGTACTGTCCCGTCATCTACGCCAAACGAATGTTGAACTGCCGTTTCCGTTTCGGGAGTTCTTGTAAGCCACGGATCCAATTGAGCCTGTGAAAGTGGATACTCGAATGTTGAAATGATGGAAGCATTCGAAATCAGAGCAAGCACTTTATCGTTTATCTCTGTCAGTGGAATTCGCCCCAACCACGTTACGCCTCGCCGATGACATATCGAACCTTCTCTAATGCTAACGGAGTCATCGTAAAAATAGTCACCCACATCTCCAACATATACCCACTCATCGTCATGAATTAAGACATGATCTCCATCCTGTATGATGTTTATAAACGTCTGTAGGGTACCTATTACTCCGCTCAGTTCCGATTCAGGTATTACATAATGCTGCCTGATTTGCTCTTTCCATTCTTCAACCGGTAGTTGTTCCAAATCCCCTGTAGCTGGCCAATCTATCCCGATAAAGTTATCTTCTAGGAAGGCTGCAGTTCGATCAGTTCCGTGTATGGTGGATTGGATGTGAAAAAGGTTCATGCTGCACTTGTCCTCCTCTGATACTATAACCGTATTTTACATTATAAACGTTTCATTTGGTTTGCCTTCCACTTCAGCAGCTTATTAGAACAATCTAACAATCAAGCTTGAAGGTTATTTTTTCGTTTCCGAAATGCTGATGGTGTCTCGCCAAAGGCTTCACGGAATTTTCTTGTAAAATGTATACCGCAGTCGAATCCGACATCCGCAGCGATCTCTGCGATTTGCCGGTTCGTTCCGGCGAGAAGCTGCGCTGCCTTCTCCAACCTGAACTTGTGAACGGTATTTAGAATCGTATCCCCTACCTGCTCCTTAAATAAATGAGAGAGGCGTGAGGTGGATAAACAGCATCGGTTCGCAAGTTCCGGTATGCTTATCTTCTGCGCAGGATGCATCTGCAGATACCGCATGATCTCCGCAATTCGGGGATCCATAGTCACCGGAACATCAGGTGGATATGTATGTTGAATGTGAATCAACGTTTCCTCCAGGGCCAGCTCGGATAATCGGCGATATTGTTCCGAACGGCCTTCCGAAAATCCGTGACGCACCAATCTTTGAAGAGCATTCTGCAAATCACGCTGTACGTCTTCCGAAACAATCCGCTGGTAGATGAAACGAGCTGACGTTTCGGGAAGCTTCAACCAAGTACTCCAATTGGGATCGGGTATGAAGTGTACCCATATAAATTCCCAATGATCCTGCTTCGTTCTATAATGGTGCGGAAGCCCTGGCATAAGAATTGCCACATCCCCCGCTGTGCAGGTTATCGAATTTTTGCCATGCTGTATTTCCCCTTCACCGGAAAGCGTATACATTAATAACCAGTCGATGCTCCCTGTTGGTCGATGAATCTCATATCCGTTCAACTCCTTATAATGACCTGCGATCAATATTCCAAAGGGCCTGTGTCCAACTATAGCATAATCCGCATGTTTTTCAGCCATTATCACACTACCTCGCTATGATCTATTCCATATAAAATGTAGCTGTATCGATATTTCTTATATTTTTGAACACAGTAGAATTCATCGTAAAGAACATATCACAAGGAGGTTGTCCCAGCAATGAGTCACATCTCAAAATTATCATTAATAGATGCAGACACTAAGAAAATCCATCCGGGAAAATTGGGTATGCATGGTGGAACCAATCCCAAAGGAGATGCCTTTGGATTCACCAATTATTATATGACTCGTAATGGCGAGCCCTTCATCCCGATCGTAGGTGAATTTCACTTCTCCAGGTTTTCATACTTGTACTGGGAAGAAGAGCTGCTGAAAATGAAGGCCGGTGGAATTCATATCGTCGCTACATATGTATTTTGGAATTTTCATGAGGAAGAAGAAGGGATTTTTGAATGGGGTGGAAATCGAAACCTGCGCCATTTCATCGATCTGTGTGCCAAACTGGATCTGCCCCTCATCCTTCGTATCGGTCCATTCTGCCACGGCGAAGTTCGCAATGGAGGAATTCCGGATTGGGTAGTTTCCAAGCCTATTGAGATCCGCTCCAATGATCCCGGATATCTGAAGCTGACACGCAGACTGTATCGGGAAATCGCCAGTCAGATGAAAGGCAGCCTGTATCAGGACGGAGGACCCGTTATAGCTGTGCAGTTGGAAAATGAATTCATGCACGCCGGAGCACCGAATGAAGCCTGGGGTTACAAAACCGGTAAGTTTCTGTCCTCCGGAACTGGAGGTACAGCTCATCTGGCTGAACTGCGCCGCATTGCCGAGGAAGCTGGCATTCGTCCTCTGTTCTTCACGGCGACCGCTTGGGGCGGGGCAGCCGTTCCTGAGGAAGGCTTTTTGCCCATGCTTGCAGGTTACGCCTATACGTCCTGGCTGCCTGACCAGCCTCCAAGCAAGGAATTTGTGTATCGCGATCTTCATATTACTCCGGCGGAGCCCGTTCATTTCGACACGCCCGAATATCCCGTAGCGTATTGTGAAATGGCCGGTGGTATGCAGGTCAGTTATAATGTGAGGCCGTTCGTTCCGGCAAACAGCATAGAAGCCATGACCCTTGTCAAACTGGCCAGCGGCAGCAATCTGCTGGGTTATTACATGTATCATGGCGGATCAAACCCCGTCGGCAAGAAGAGTTATCTCAATGAGCAATTCTTGCCGAAAATTACGTATGACTACCAGTCTCCCTTGGGTGAGTTCGGCAGAGTCGGTGCATCTTATGACCGCATCCGCGCCATCTCTTTGTTTCTTGAATCTTTCGGATCGGTCCTTGCTCCGATGAAAACGGTTCTGCCTGAGGGACAGTCTACTATCGATCCGACAGATACAGAGACACTACGCTGGTGTGTCAGACATCAGGACGGCTCGGGCTTTGTTTTTCTGAATAATTTTCAGGACCAGGTCGACCTGCCCCGCCGTAACATACGAATTGAATTGGAAACATCCAAAGGCAGCGTTGCCTTCCCCGCTGAAGGTGAACTTGAGCTTCCTGAAGGAATCGGATTGATGCTTCCGTTCAATCTGGACCTTCATGGCGTGTCCCTACTTAGCGCAACGGCTCCATTGCTCACCATGATCGACACAAATCAAGACAAAACGGTTTTCTTCTATGCACATGAAGGCATGACACCGGAATACGTCGTTTCCAAAACGAATCTAAAGGATGTGCAGTGCAGCGGAAGTGTAATATTGGACCACGGATCTTATTATGTGATCCAACCAAGCGTAGACAAAAATAAATCAGTTAACTTCCTAACCACGGATGGTGGTTCCGTACGTTTTGTACTGCTTTCAAGAGAAGAAGCGCAAAAAGCGTACACCTTTGAACTATGGGGACAACCAACGCTGGTTATCAGCGATTGTCCCGTAACGATCAGTAATCATCAGCTTATCTGCACATCGACAGGATCTTCCCATATTGCTGTTTCACTGTATCCCAAGCCAGAGCAAGATTTGCAAACACATCATTCCAGCGCTATCCATTGTCAACACGTGGGTTCCACTCTTTTCACTACCTATACAATAGACCTGCCTGAATATACACCAGAGGTTTTGATTAAGAAACCTGCGGAGAAATCGGCCTTGTTGCAATTTGCCGGAGAATGGCCATCCCATGTTCACGATGTATGGCTTGAGGTGGATTATGAAGGTGATGTGGCCGAAGCGTTCCTGAATGGACGGCTCATAACAGATCATATCTCTTACGGTAAGACCTGGTCCATAGGCTTAAAAGAATTCTACACTCAGCTTGAATTCTCTGAATTGCACTTATCCATAACGCCGCAGCGCAGGGGAACGGTCCATACCTTTGTCAATCAGGCACAAATTGAGCGCTTTGAGGGAGTCGAGATCGCCGAATTCCGCCGTATTGAAGCCATTCCGCAATATCAAGTCGCGTTGTATCCGGTTAAAACTGCTGCTGCGATTGGACAACTATCCGTCCCATTCTCCAACTAACATCACATAAAGCCCTGAATTCGTTCTAAATCGAACAACTCAGGGCTTTTTATCATTTAGCCGTGTAGGTTAACTTCGTCATACGAAGGATTAAACATCCGTTCAGATTCTTATGGATATCTGTGTTACACGTTCTTTTTCCAATTCTTTCGTTGTAAATGCTTAGCTTCGTGGTATTCTTGAATAGAAAATACAGGTAAAACACATACATATTTCTATCAGAAGAAGCATAAAAAGTGAGGAGATTTTTTTGAGTAAACCCATTCGCTTTGGGATTATAGGATTTGGCTGGAGAGCAGAAGCTTATCTGCGGATCGCGAAGCAGCTCCCCTATATATTCAAGATCAGCGGCGTAGCTGTGCGTAATCCGTCCAAATATGTGGAGGCTGCCAAACGTTGGGGCGTCACCCTTTTCGAGTCATCTTTTGAAATGGCCCGTCATTGTGATTTTCTTCTGGTTGCTGTGTCCAAAACATCCGTTCCTGCCGTCCTTGAAGAACTTGTAACACTACAGGTTCCTCTCTTGGTTGAAACACCGCCGGCTTTTGATGAAGAAAGCTTGAGGACGATGTCCTCTTTTGCGGAGAAAAACGATCAGATCCAAATTGCAGAACAGTATCCCCTGCTGCCGCATCAACTCGCTCGGATGTCCCTGATCCAGTCAGGGAAACTGGGGCAGGTTCATCATGTTCAAGCATCAGTAGCACACGGTTATCATGGGATCAGTCTGATACGTAACTGGCTGTCGCTCACGGATATCAGCTGCGAAATTGTCGGCCGCCGCTTCGAACTTCCCATTCTGGAAGTACCTTACCGCGGTCGACAAGTCCAGGATCGAATCGAGAATGAAGTTCAAGAGATCGCCATGTTATCTTTTCATAACGGCAAGAGTGCTGTGCTGGACTTTACCCGTTCTCAATACTTTTCACCTCTCCGTCAAAACCGGGTTCTGATTCGCGGGTCCCATGGGGAGATACGGGATAACGAAGTCACGATCAGCTTGGGTACCGATGCATATGATACATACTCCATCCACCGGATTCAGAGCGGCATGGAAGGAAGTTTGGGACCGCTCGCCCTTCATGAGCTACGCGCAGGACAAGAGTGCCTGTACCGTAATCCCTTCTCTTCTGTACCTTTTTCCGATGAAGAGCTGGCTATGGTTGAAATTTTGACGCGCATGTCTGCCTTTGTGAGAGAGAATATCCCTTTTTATCCCCTGACCGAAGCTCTAAAGGATGTGCGCTTGTCTCTGGCCATTGAAAAATCAATCGCAACTCAAGCATCTGTAAGGATCTGATTTTAATTAAGTCATCTGAATGAATCGTTTAACGAAATTGCTCTTTGAAAGGTGTTCATACATGTTTGCAAGCGTAATTACAGGTTCTATATTCTTATTTCTTGGGCTGTGGTATGTCATATATCTTATATCCCAACATTCCAAGGATCCGGGCCGTTCATCGGCCCGAATCATGAGAGTGATCCTAGCCATATCCATCATTGTTCTACTGGTTCAAGATTACATATTCAAAGAAATACCTTCAAATACCATATTAATATTCGTTTTTATTGTTGTTATAATCGTCACTAGTTCACTGCCTGGTATGAACAGGAAGAAAAAATAAGTATGATCCCAGGATGGGCACAAATTTTTAACTCATTCATTAGTCACTAAAAAAAACGAACTTACTCCATCTCGGGAATAAGTTCGTTTATTTGCTATTCATTTAGTAAAACGGACCAGTTGGGATCTTTATATCGTTTGTCGACCACTTCTCTCACTAGGCTAAGCTCCTCTGGAATATGATCTAACTCCTCAATTCTGTATTCATAAGGACTTGCCATATTACGATCACCCATGCCGATGAATCCCTCCTTCCAATGATCTGACAGAGTATCCATCAGACTCGATGCTCCTCTCTTACTCACATTATACTGTCTACCTGACGAATCATATGCTTTCCATGCCTCATGATTTATCTCATTTTCCATTTTCCCATAAAATAAGACAGCCAGTTCATCTGTTTTGTCTCCTCTTTGTGATTTCTCCAACGAAGTCCCAATGACGTCAATTCTATCCTTCAAAACCTTAAATGATTTGGGCTCGGATAACTCCGCAGGTCTAAAAGAAAACTTGCTACCATCCACTTCAGCAATAGAGTATCCATCCAATACAAAACGGTAAGGTTCATTCTCAGGGAGATACTTAAAAGTATAGCTCCATCGCATTTTTCCTTTTTCAATTACACTATAATCAAATGTCATAAGGCTATCCATGTAACCAAGTTTCCTTGGATTTACTGAGTGTATTTCCTCTTTGTCTAGGTTCTCAAAGTGAAAGCTAAGTGCTTGTTTTTCCCACAAATCACCGGGAGATCTTGCCAATGCTGCATCATCCAATTCGGTCTCCAATTCGAATCGTACTCCCTGTACCATTCGTGTGATCCTTTTTAAATGGACAGTCAATCCATGAGGTGTTATGTAAGTTCCAGAGAGTTCCTCAACTCGGGTCTTGCTATTTGCCTCTTTCATATCCAGGTCAAAGCTAAAATCCCAATTTCCTTCTATAGAAGGTACATTTCTGTTACCAAGTGTATTAATATTCCCTTCGATCGTAATCTTGTCCGTCTGCAGCGGCTCACTAAAGAATTCAACCATATAATAAAAATCATTTGTATATCCCATATCATACATACTGCCCACGGTGTTTCCCTGAGCATCTTTAATAGAAATGGTGTTCTGCTCCCCTAGATTCAGCTTATGCCGGTCATGCTTTCCCTCTTTATCAAAAAGCTGAAGTGCAACTGTCACCCGCGTAGGATCTGCTACAGCTTCCTCAATGACAAGCGTATACCCTTTGTCCTTCACTTTAATATGTGGATTATGCACCAACCCCAGTTCCTGCGCTCGAAGAAGCCCGATATCGGGGTTGTCCTTGGCAAACAAAGATCTGATCATTTCAGCAAATGTTGGAACGGTATAGATCGTAATTGCACCTATGGCAAAAAAGAGTGCTATTACTGCGGCAGCCCATCTCCACTGTATAAAGTATGATTTCTTTTTCGACTTTTGCTCAGAAAGTGAAGAAAGAGCGTCCTCCACCGCTAATTGGACTGTATCAGGGAGGATTACGTCTCGTGTTTTTGACTTTAGAAATTGCTTTATCTTGTGATCAACTGGATCATGATAACTCATATTTGTTTTCTCCTTCCCCTAATACAAGCTCGGATAGCTGCTTTCTTGCCCTGAACAAACGTGACTTTACAGTACCTTCAGAAACTTCGAGCACGTTGGAAATGTCCTTGACCGACATATCCTCGATATAAAATAGCGTGACAATGGTCTGAAGCTGTACATCCAGTTCGTCAATCACCTCAAACAGCTCAATTTGCTCGTACTCATCCTTATAAGATGTCTTTCTTAAATCATAAGGAATGAGGGATACTCGCTTCTTTTTTCGATTGATCTGATTGCACTCGTTAATCAATATCCGAATAATCCATGTTTTAAAATAAGCAGGCTCTTTCAGTGTATGTACATTAGAAAATGCTTTGGCAATGGTCTCCTGCATCGCATCTGCACAATCTTCATTGTTCTTAACAATTGATCTTGCGATAACAAAGAGGCTCTGATGTACCGCTCGTATTAATAACACAAATGCTTCCTTATCCCCTTTTCTCGCAAGTTCTGCATTCTCAATTAAATCCACGAAGATCTCCCCTCCTTCTCAAACTATCTATTCATTAGATACTCAAAGACTTCATTTGGTTCATAAAAGAATTCTAATAATTTCCCGGTAAACTATACCTTACTTATTATCCAACTAAAAAAACAGCCGAACATAGTAAGTTCGGCTGTTATCTTATATCACTTATCTATCTCAAAAATGAAAACACCATATGCAGACATTTTGATTTCATTCTTATAGGATGTTGCCGTTAGTAACTCTTTCGTTTCCTTCTTGAGCTTGATGGAAACCTCCTGGTTCGAGTAGTTGAGTAAGAATAGATATGCTTTATTCTTGGCGGAACGGATACCGATTTCAACTTCGGAAGGTACTTCTATCACGTCATCAACCGGCGAAGACAGCCCTATTTCATCCATGAGAGCATCAACGATTGGTTCATTGTAAGCGGCCCCATAATACCATACCTCTCCTTGACCTACTACGCGCCTCGTCATCGCAGCACTACCTGCATAGTATTCGGAAGCATATTCGGCGACCACCTGTACCTCAGGATGTTCCAGATGAAGAATTTCGTTAAATCCAACCGATTCTAATCCGTGAGACCACTGCTCACTTGTACCCTTCCATTGCAACTTGGCCCCAGTCACGGTTCCTTTCACTAAGGTAAAATCCTCTACAGTTACTCCACATAACGCTGCAGCAGCTCCTGGAAATGGCCTCATGTAACAATGTCCCTTGAGATCCTTATATCCGGTCCGTGCGCCGAATAACAGGGTACCTCCTTGACTGACGTAAGCTCGAAGAAGTTCTGCTGTTTCGTCTGTCATGATTGCGGGATGAGCATAGATGATCACCTTATATTTGGACAGATGTTCCAGTTGGGTCGTTGGTCGCAGAGTAACTAGATCTGTAGGGATATGGCGGTATTGCAACTGCTTATACCAAGCGCGTGTGCTTTGGTGGTGAAGCGGACCATGCCACTCGTCTAACTCTCCGTCCCACATATTATCGTAATCCTGCAGGATGGCAACGTCCGCTTGATATGTCGTACCTGCAATAACTCCTCCTATTTGGGCAAACTCTTCGCCCACTTGTGCAACTTCACGCACTCGCCTGTTGGGTTGATTGTGGTAGTCATTGATACCGTGCCAATACATCTCGGTTCCAAACGTTGCCGTACGCCAGCGGAAGTATACAAGTAGGTCTGTGCCATGAAGAACGGATTGGTATGACCATAATCGGATCTGGCCCGGTCTTGGCGTGCCCATACCTATACTATCAACCCAGCCGCCTGGACCAGACTGCTGTTCCATTACGCAAAAATTCGGCGACATGTTGCGTACATTCGACAATTTCATGCTCCAAGCCCGGTCTTGCAATGGCTTCTCGTCCTCATCAGGAAATATTGTGGCAAATTGCGGATACGAATCATAGGAAAAGAAATCAAGGAGTTCATCCGTCAATTCATGATTGTCTATATGTCCAAACGTACCGTTTGTCGTGATCCAATGTTCCGGGTCCAATTCACGAATGATATCCACCTGAAGCTTGGCAAATGAAATGGTATTCGCCGATATGAAGCGCTTTTCATCCAGCGCCAGGTGGGGATTGGGCGATGAATTGACCATGTTCCGTGTGAGATATATTTGTTCCCACGCCGTATAGGTCTGACTCCAAAATACCGTACCCCATGCCTGGTTCAGATGTTCCAGTGACCCATACCGATTTCTCAGCCACTCACGGAAAGCGACATGATCTGCCTCAGCATAGAAAACATTGATATGGCAGTTGAGTTCGTTATCGATCTGCCATCCAATGACTGCCGGATGATCTTTATATGCCAGAACCATGTTCCGCACTATCTTTTCACATTGCTGCCGATAGATCGGACTGCTGTAATTGTTATGTCGTCGCATGCCGTGTCGATACAAGACGCCGTCCTTATTCGCATTTAACACTTCTGGATACTTTTCAGTTAACCATGCTGGCGGAGTTGCAGTCGGTGTCCCCAGAATGACACTTAAACCATATTGGTGCGCAAGATCCATCACCCGCCCAAAAAAACTAAAATCAAATCGGTCTTCTTCCGGTTCCATGATGGACCATGCGAATTCAGCCATTCGAATAACCGTAATATTCATCTCCTGCATCCTGCGGAAGTCGTCCTCCCATAATTGCTCATTCCAATGCTCGGGGTAGTAACAGACACCCAGTTTTAATTCGTCCACGTGTATTGATTTCGCCATCTCATTGTCCCCTTTAACTACGATACTGACTCCATTCTATTGGACCAATCGCGTATATTAAATGACAAGATTATGCGACTTATAATAAAATATTGTCATCAATAACTAACGATACAACGGATGACTTGCTTTATAATAATGATATACATCAAAATATTGCGTTCAACTGGAGGATACGCGTGAAAGAACACCTCTTTCTCCCTAAGCCAGTTTTTCCCCGGCATGTATGCTTTCCCGATTTTATTGGAGGCTACAGTGACTTTCCGAAGCATCGTGTAAATCGAGAGTATCGGACCAAAGAAATTAATTTGGATCAATGCTATAATCTGCATCTTGTATATGACGGGAAAGGATTTCTGCACAGCGGAACCAATTCTTATGAGTTAACGCGTGCACAGGGATTCCTCTACGGTCCGGGTCTCAGGCAAACATATCATTCGGACTTTGATGACCCCTGGAGTATTCGTTGGATTCACTTCTACGGTATTCGTCTTGAAGAATTATTGAATGGAAAGGGAGTGGATGAGCCATGGCTGTTTCAATGTTCCAACTTTCCTATGATTACAGCTCTGATGGACCGATTACTGGAGATAGGCAGGGGATATCAGGTTGACGATGAGCACAGTATGGCCGCAACGTTGTATGAACTTTTGACAAGATTACAGTCCGGAGCGAGCCAAATCAATGTTTCCATGAATCCAACCGCAGAGCGGATTCGTGAAGCAGCAAATTATATCCGCTCCCATAGTAATGAGCACATCACGCTAGAACAAGCAGCCGGGATCGCCGGTTATAGTACTCCATACTTTAGCCGCAAGTTCAGTCAAACGATTGGAATCTCTTTTCCGGAGTTCCTTATGGAATCCAGGTTGTTGCATGCGAAGCAATTATTAGCTACGACCAATCTTTCCATTAAGCAAATTACCTTAGAGACAGGGTTTTCCCAGTCAAGCTACTTCATTAGATGTTTTCGAAGTCAGGAAAACGTCACCCCACTGCAGTTCAGAAATATTCACAATCATATGAAGGAGGAACATTTTTCATAAAAGAAGACTCTGCACTTAACATGCAGAGTCTTCTTCATCGTTATCAAGACTGCTCAATGGAATCTTCGTCTTCGTCTTCATCCGCTCTATATTCCAATAGATCTCCTGGCTGACAATCCAGCGCTTTGCAGATTGCCTCTAACGTGGACAAACGTATCGCTTTTGCCTTCCCGTTCTTCAATATGGAAATATTGGCGATCGTGATTTCAACTCTCTCCGCAAGCTCGGTAACTGTCATTTTCCGCTTTGCCAACATCACATCAATATTGATTATAATGGCCATGTCTTCACCTCAAACCACTAGGTCATTTTCGGATTTAATATCAATGGCTTCCTGTAACAGTCTTTGCAGAACAGCGGAAAACACCGCAATGACCAACGAAGCAAAAATAGGAACCATCCCTACAATAATAAGCCCAGGGGCATCATCCTTATCTGCTACAAGAAAAACGAACGGCAGCATCACGAGATATAGACTACTGATTACAATAGCACAATATTTTATGATTTTTAAAGAACGGACCGAAATTGAAGAGAAAGCCTCGTTCTTATCGATGTAGCTCAGGAGACGGAATGACTGGAACAGAGCAATGATAAACGGTATGACAGAGAGGTACATAATGACCACAATAGGATATAGCGAACCGGCATAATTCGGATTCACCGGATGATTCGCTAACCAAGGTATGCCGAAGATGCATAAAGCTAGAATGGGAAGCCCAATAAGCAGTACAGCCATTTTTAGAATGATCGTTGAACCTCGTTTCACAAAAAGCACCTCACTTGTTTTAATTGATTTGAATTTATCACACAATTTATCGTTTTACAATAAATAATTATTGATTTTTATTGTTTTATTATTGTTAAGCAATCACTTGTGATATAATAACGACCAACGATAATGAATAAAAATGGTGGACAAGGCGGTCCTTACTCATGAAATTGGAACGATTAATCTCTATGATCTATAAGCTGCTGAACAACGAAGTTGTCTCTGCTTCCATGCTTGCCGAAGAGTTTCAGGTATCCCCAAGAACCATATATCGGGACATCGACGTGATCTGTGCCGCTGGCTTTCCTGTGGTTTCCTATCAGGGGATGAATGGCGGGTATGCCATGATCGACGGATACAAAATGGACAAAAGCCTGCTCGGGTCGTACGATGTTCACTCTCTGATTACGGTTCTACGCAGCCTCTCCACTGTATTTGAGGATGAGCGTGCACAGGGCACGATTGAACGTCTGCAAACGGTCGGGTCTGATCAGCAAACCCCGACCTTGGCGGTTGACGTGGAAACTCACCGTACGGATCACTATGCACTTCGCGAGCTGCGGTCGGGGATCACGAATCATATCGTTGTGCACTTCGATTACGTTAATAACCAGAATGAACGCACAACCCGTGAGTTGGAACCGGTGACGCTTTATTTTAAATATCGAAATTGGTACGTATATGGTTTCTGTCGGACACGTCAGGATTACCGGGAATTTCGTCTATCCCGAATGATGAATCTCTCGCTGACCCAAGAATCATTCCTACCGCACAATGAGGTGCCAAGAGAGACTTCTTTGCAAAATGAGGAATGGCAAAATCAAATAAGTGACGTTGTCTTTCGGGTTGCTCCTGAGGCATTAGCGGAAGCGCTGGACCATTTCCATCAGGCAGAGAAGCAATTTAATGAGGACGGAAGCATGACCATGCGAATTTCCGTTTACCAACCCCTTCAGGCAAGGTGGCTTCGATCATTTCTGCTGAGTTTGGGCAGTGGAGTCGAAGTGATGAAGCCTCGAGAACTTCGAGGGATTCTGAAAGAACAGCTCCAACAAGCAATCCTACTATACGAAGAAGTATGACACTCTGTTGTCATACTTCTTTTTTTATAATCACTACAGATTCAAAAACAAAAATCATTGTATTACAAAAGGAGACCTTTCAAATGACGAATTATCCAGTGGAGATGCTGAATTACCACACGTGGGCCAACCAAACCATCCTGGGCAGAATCAAGGAATTGCCCTCTTCTGTACTAAGTCAAGAATTGAACAGCTCCTTCCCCACCCTCGCCCATGCCCTAAGCCATATCTACGCAGTCGATCAGATGTGGTATCTCGTTTTATCAGGTATGGAAATGCGTGAAGCGCTGCAAGAGTGCATGCCATTAAATGAAAAAACATTCCTTACCGTCGAAGAGTACATGGACACTTATGCGGAATTGGCAGAACGATACCATGAATGGATACAGCGTCAAACCGATTTGGAGCAAACCATCACACTTGATAATCCATACGCCGGCATATGCGAAACAACATTGTCCAACATGCTGCTTCATGTGGTGAATCACGGTACTTACCACAGGGGCAATGTATCTACCATGCTGCGTCAATTGGGGCATGCGTCCACCATGAACGACTATTGTCTGTATTGGTATCAGCAACCCGTGCAGTCCAATTAAATGAACAACGAATCAGGCTAGTAAGGATTGGAGCAGTCGAACAATGGAAATTCAGAATTTACTCTCTGTAAACTCAAGAGAAGACTTAAGATCATGGTTACAGACCCATTGCAGGACTGAAACTTCCTGCTGGGTTATTGTAAGCATGACTCCAAAGCCGGATACGCTATTTTATTTGGACGTCGTGGAAGAATCCCTTTGCCTTGGTTTGATTGATGGGCTGAAGAAGAAAATTTCTGACACAGCGCTAGCACAGAGACTGTCACCCCGAAGCCATAACAGTTCCTGGACAGAATTGAACAAAGAACGGGTAAGACGTCTTGAAAAATTGGGATTCATGAGGGATGAAGGAAGACGGGTGCTGCCGAACATGGAGATTGATTCTTTTCGCATTGCTGAGGATGTTGAGATCAGGCTCAAAGAGGATACACAGACTTATGAGAATTTCATGGCTTTTCCCGCTTTATATACAAGAGTACGGATCGACACGATCCAGAGCGTTAAGAATCAACCTGCAACGTTTGATCACAGATTGGATAAATTCATTACACACACAAGAAATAACAAAATGTACGGACAATGGCATGACGGTGGGCGCCTTCTGAATTATTGAATATATTCACCCGCCTACCCTATCGAAGTGATGTGGGACAGTCACCATTTTGCCTCTGGACGATATCCTATAGGTAAAAGGAGGACTGTTCATGTCGCTTTTGTATCAACATTCTGAACTGGAGAACAACGATGCTCCTCTGGAAGAATGGAAAAAGGATGCCTACCGCTTGTTTGCCTCCAAAATGAGTGATCGGGAAGCACGTTTCCCTTGTATTCCGGCGACGCAGGCTTTCGCCATGGGTCATCTTCGGTATGGCTTTGTTTCTGGCTCAGATCACCAGCCCACCGATCGTAAACTCGCGGAGATCATTTCGGAATACGGCCGGGCCTCGCGTTCTTTTGGTGAATATTCTTCATTGATTGTCTTTCTTGAATTGAGGGATACAACAAGAACGGTTTTGGAGTATGAAACGTTTTTTTGGGGACTGTTAAGCCAGGTTAGTGATTTGGATGTAAAGCCATGGCCGGAAGATATACCGGAGAACCCGGAGAATCCCTTATGGGAGTTTTGTTATGACGATGAACGTTATTTCGTTTATTGCGGAACACCTGCTCACACGTTCAGGCAGAGCCGAAGTTTCCCATATTTTATGCTCGCTATGACACCTCGCTGGGTTCTTGACCAGTGGAATGCTCATCCCAAGAAAGCTGCTGCCATCGGGCCCAAGATTCGTGAACGACTTGCCGAATACGATGCTGTACCCGCTCATCCTGAATTAAAACAATATGGATCGCATGGGAATCTCGAATATAAGCAGTACTTTCTTAGAGATGATGATACCTCCCCTTCTCGTTGTCCTTTTCTTCGTGCTCTCCAAGCGGAAAAGATTCAGGAATAGAAGTTTACCCTTCCTTGTCCTAAAAGAGGCCTCCTTCGAATAAGCTGTACTCTGCAGATATTAGGAGGAGCGTCTCATTAACCGGATTCAGGAAAGGGAAATGATTATGGACATGGAACTGTATATCAAATATGTTCTGATTGGACTAGCTATCGCCATGCCAGTCGGAGCAATCACCGTAGAGATGACCAAACAGGGCTTGAAGAATGGCTTCATTCACGGCTGGGCTGTTGGTTTGGGTGGAATGACCCTTGATACCGCATTGATCCTTGCAATGTATTTTGGATTCGCCTCCATCCTTTCGCTGCCTTATGTCCAGATTCCTCTCTGGCTTGTTGGAGCCGGTTTTCTTGCCTATCTCGGCTATGATTCAATTCGAAATGCAGACCAGGATATCACACCAGCCGACGAGAAGGTGAAGAAATCGTTTTGGAAAACGTACCGTAACGGCCTGCTTGTAGCCATTTCCCCAGGTAATCTGATCTTTTGGGTTTCCGTATTCGGAGCCGTGCTGTCTGATTCCTATCGTTCAGCCGGGAAGGAAAGCTTCTCTATTGCGGCTTGTGGTGTGCTGTGCGGTATTCTGATCCATGACCTGGGTCTGGTCTCTCTGGTTTCTATCACACGCAAAGTGATGAGCCGGAGAATGATCCATTGGGTTTCTATTGCAGCAGGCATACTTCTGCTCGGGTTTTCGTTTTACTTTTTGTATGAGTTCGTACTTTCTCTCTGGACATATATTCAGTGATTGACTTAGCTGGTTGGACAACCCTCAAAATCTTAAAGCAGTCCGAGATAGATAAGGAGCCCGTTTTTAGGGTTCCTTTTTTTGTTGTGTCTTCATAGACATGTGCTTCCTGATGGCGCTATATCGCTGTTTACACGAAAAAAAGCAAGTAATGAACACCGGCGCAACGGATGACTACACGCTGTAACATCGCGCTATTCCGCACGCTAAGGACCATCTCCACAATCAAGGACTATCGACGGTAATTTCATCCCGCCACTATGATACAGCTATGGTTGCATCCCCATATGAGACTCTTGAGGAAAGGAATGAAGTCAGATGCAAAGAAATACAAAAGCTACCACACTCATGTTCCCCGCCTCCAGAGCACCAACGCTGTTAGGCAGAATGGTAAGAAACCGATGGTTGTACTTCATGCTTCTGCCAGGCCTGCTGTACTTTCTTATATTTAAGTACTGGCCCATGTATGGAATACTCATCGCCTTCAAGGATTACCAGCCATTCCTTGGCTTCTGGGATAGTCCTTTTGTAGGGCTCAAACATTTTGAACGTTTATTTAACGATCCTAACTTTATCGTTCTTTTCCGGAATACGCTCATGCTTGCCATGCTCAACATTCTGTTTTTCTTCCCCTTACCCATTGTTATTGCACTTATGTTAAATGAACTTCGCCACCACTTGTTTAAGCGAACTATTCAGACACTGGTGTATATTCCGCATTTTATGTCATGGGTAGTTGTCGTGGGGATTGCTTATATTTTCTTAACGACAGAAGGTGGTATCGTCAACGATCTTCTGGTGTACTTTGGCTGGGATAAGATTAATTTCCTGGCGAGCAATGAGTGGTTTCGAACCATCGTTACTGCTGAGGTGATCTGGAAGGAAACGGGCTGGGGAACGATCATTTTCCTTGCCGCGCTGTCAGGGGTCGATCCACAGTTGTATGAAGCAGCGCGGATGGATGGAGCGAACAGACTTCGCCAGCTCTGGCATATTACGCTGCCTGCCATTCGCAGCACCATCATCATTCTGTTGATTCTTCGTCTGGGGAACTTCCTAGATACTGGTTTCGAACAGATCTTCCTGATGCTCAACGCCATGAACCGTGAAGTAGGGGAAGTATTTGATACTTACGTATACTCCGTAGGGATTAGCCAAGGGCAATACAGCTTCAGTACCGCAGTTGGTTTGTTCAAGTCTTTGATTGGTTTGGTGCTCGTAGTTGTAGCCAATCATCTGGCCAAGAGGTTTGGTGAAGAAGGAATTTACTAAGGAAGGAGCTCATCAAGGAATGCCTATCAAACCTAGCGTGGGAAGTCGAGTTTTCGATGTACTGAACATACTGCTGTTGACTGTATTTGCTCTGCTTACGGTACTACCCTTCATATATGTTATTGCTGGCTCCTTCGCCACCCAGAAGGAATTATTACTACGTGGGTTCATTTTGTTTCCAACAGAGTTTACACTGGATGCATACAGGTACATCTTTTCAACCCCCACACTTGTCAAAAGCTTGCTTGTTACCATCTACATTACCGTGTTCGGCACGCTGATCAACATATTTTTGACCTGTTTAATGGCCTATCCATTGGCTCGAAGAGACATGGACTTCCGCAAACCGATTCTCATGCTGATCGTTTTTACGATGTTATTTAGTGGTGGCATGATTCCAACGTTTCTCGTGGTCAAACAGTTAGGTATGATTAATACGTACTGGTCCTTGCTTATACCTGGAGCCATTAGCGCTTTTAACTTAATCATTATCCGGAACTTCTTTCAGCAGCTTCCCGAGAGCTTGGAAGAGTCAGCCAAGATCGATGGATGCAATGATTTAAGCGTATTTTTTCGCATCGTTCTGCCTCTTTCCATGCCGGCAATCGCTACTTTCTCCCTGTTTTATGCAGTAGGCCATTGGAATACTTACTTTAGTGCTGTGCTTTATATTAACGATAACAGCAAATGGCCAATTCAAGTGCTATTACGGCAGTTCGTTATTTTGGCTTCTGGCGGAATCGGGGACTCCACGGCCATGGAATCAGACTATGTTTCCCCACCGGAGCAATCTATCAAGATGGCTGTCATTGTTGTATCCACTCTACCGATCCTGCTCGTGTATCCATTTTTGCAAAAGCATTTCGCCAAAGGCGTATTACTTGGTTCTGTAAAAGGCTGATCGTAACTTAAATCATGAAATCACGATTAGGGGGATTTTAATATGAAGAAACCATATCGGAAGTCGTTGATTAGCACTGGAGCTCTTATCGCTTCATTAAGCTTAATGATTACAGCATGTGCCAGTAACAATTCCAACGAGGCCCAGGGGACAGGTACGGGCGGTACACAAGGTACTCTCTCCTTGAGCATGATGCTGCCAACGTACAGTGCGGAACAGATGAATGCGAACAGCTCCATTTTGGCTCTGCTTGAGGAGAAAACGAACACGGATCTAACCGTGTCCTGGGTCCCCTCCTCATCCTACACGGATAAATTAAGCGCTACCGTTGCCTCGGGCGAGCTGCCCAAAACGTTCGTTGCTTTGGAGCCAAAAGCTTCTTTTATCATCAATGCTGCCCGGTCAGGCATGTTCTGGGAATTGGGACCGTATCTCGACAGTTATCCAAACCTGAGCAAGATGTCTGATGTTGTGTTAAGCAACTCATCCATTGACAACAAAATCTATGGCCTGTATCGCGAACGGGATATTGCCCGTTTCGGTCTGATGATTCGACAGGACTGGCTGAACAATCTGGGTTTGGAGGCTCCGAAAAATGTGGATGAACTTTATGACGTATTGAAAGCGTTTGCCTCAAAGGATCCGGATCAAAATGGCAGACAGGATACCGTCGGTCTTGCGGTAGGCATGCAGGGAAATAATATCGCTGGATTCAAAGACATCTTGGTCTATCTGGGAGGCCCAAATGAATGGGAACTGAAAGACGGACAGTTAATCCCGGCTCACATGACCAGCGCTTATATGGATACCTTGAAGTTTTACAAGAAACTATATGATGAGAAGCTTATCAATCAGGATTTTGCGCTCGTTCAGGACGGTCGATCGGTGATGTACAAAGGTAAGGCAGGATTGTGGATTGACAACATGGTGGATGGAAAGAACATTGAAGAGAATGTCAAGAAGGTCGCCCCCGATGCCAAAATCAATCTGATTAACCGCATCTCTGGCCCGAACGGAAATGCCACGCGAGCAGGCACAGGTTATTTGGGAATGTACATGATTCCGAAAACAAGTGTCAAAACGGAAGATGAATTGAAGCAAATTCTTGCTTATTTCGATAAGGTATCGGAGAAGGACATGCAAAACCTTTTAAAATATGGCGTTGAAGGCAAGCAGTACTCGGTTGAAAATGGAGAATACAAACAAAACCCGGATCCCAAGTTGCGGTCAGAAATGACGGATAGCAACCAGTTTATGATATTGCAGGATCAGGTGGAGAACTTCGGTACCGAATTGGAGAAGCTCAGCACAGAATTGTTCAAAGACAACGCCACTTTTGCTATTCAAAATCCTGCCTCTCCTTATATCTCTAATACTGCCATTGAGCTCGGCAATGAACTCAATAAAATCATACAGGATGCCACAGTCAAGTACATTATGGGTACCGCCAGCGAAGAGGATTGGAATCAGGCGGTGGATAAGTGGCTGCAAGGTGGCGGAAGCAAAATTATTGAAGAGATTAATGCAGATTACGCCAAATCTGCCACTAAGTAATATCGGGTATCATCTCGTAAATTCGCAAATAGCCCCTAGGCCGCTGAATTTTATCTCACGACCTAGGAGCTTTTTTTGTCTAAGAGAAGTTGGCAGCACGTTATTGTTCTTCTCTGTACTTTCCGGGAGTCGTTCCAGCAATTTTCCGGAAGGAGCGAATAAAATTGGCCGAATTATTGTACTGCAGGCGCTCTGCAATTTCAGCAATTTTCATATCCGTCTCCTTCAGCCACTTCTTGGCCATATCCATTCGGTACATTGTCAGGTACTCCCCGAAGTTTACCCCCGTCTCCTGTCGAAACACGCGACTCACATAATGAGGGTGATAATTGATTCGTGCTGAGCAACTTTCCAAGGTTAATTCCGAGTCGAACTCCCGTTGAATCATGTCGACGATGGCTTCCGATATATGTTTAAATTGCGTTTCACGGCGATGCTCCAGTTCCTTGGCGTATGGCACAACAAATAATGTCCAAAACCAGGTCTTCATCTCCGTAACGTTCCGCAGCTTAAATAATGTATCAATTAAAGAGGACTCATCTCCCTCAATGCCTTCCATTGGAATAGAAAGCTCATGACCGAATTTGAGGAAATTCACCAGCAACCTCAAAAGTGACAAATGATAGTGCTGAAATGGTGTTTGGGCCGGAAACAGTTCCTCCATAAAATGTTCCAATTCGATCTCGGATTGGGCCAGGTCTCCTGCTCGTATTGCATCGAACAGCGCCTGTTCTCGGTGATGTGGAAACCTGCCCGGATCATTTTTCTGCGGCTGCACATCCTCTATAAACAGAATGGACTCTTGCCCAAGTCCCACACTAAATTTCAGTGATATCATGGCTTCATGCAGTGCATTCCTTGCTTGGTCAAAAACGTGAAATGGACGGCTGATTCCGATACTAACCCGGATCCCGAGATATTGGGCAACTGCCTTTTGGACGTCCACAGATAACATGAACAACTCTTCCTTAAGCTCTGCACCCTCGTTCGATGAGCCGATCAGGGTAACTTGGTAATCAGTGGCCACTACTGGTACCAACCTGTTATCACTTGGTATCAATTCACCGACCATATTACTGATTGCAAACAATAATAAGTCCCGATTCCTCTCCTCATAGCGGGTACCTAAAAGGGTATCCATCTGGATCGCAATCAGGCTCATGGACGACCATGTTTGCTTAACGCCATACAGTCCCAATTTCTCTTCAAAATCGGTATGAGCAATCTCACCCTTCAGCAACTTATGCATGAAGAACTCTTTTAGCTGTGATTGTTGGCCCTGGAGCTCGTTCATGACAACAGAGTGGTTACGAATTAGATCGTTTACCCGTTCTCCGATCACTTGCAGTTCTCCCGAAGCTCTCTCCCTACCTGCTTCCGGGGTGGCTACAGCTGCAAGGGTCGAATAGATGGATCGAATCGGGCTGTACATTCTCTTCGAACCAAACCACGCCAGAATCAGAGTAATTAGCAAGATCAAAAAGCAAACGAGTAAGGTAATCCAGCCAATGATCTGATTCTGCTCGTTCACTTGTTCGTTAGAGGCCACCGAAACATAAACCCAGCCATTGTAGGAAGATTTACGATAGGTGACGGTTACCGTCTCCCCCTCATGCTTGGATATGTACTGCCCGGTGGTGGATTCGGTTTCTTGAAGCTGTTGAAGATAGGACTCCCCCGACATATTGCTTCCTGGTGACGCACCTTCATCACTTCGATGAATAAGATTTAAATCGCGATCCAATATGAAAGCGTTTGCTATTTTCCCGTTTTGAACGGATAACGTTCTCCTTATCACGTCGGGAGACAACGCTACACTGATCAGGCCTTTGGGATTCGCAGCGTTAAAAGGATATTTTTTGACGAAATAGACAGACTCCGACGAATCATTCAGATTATCCTGCCCTCTGCTCCAGAAAGATCCAGCCTGTTCACGAGAAAACATCTCGAGTTGTGACTTGAATTCAGGGGAGCTGTATTCATTCACTCCGGTGCTTGTGACCAGCCATTTCTTGTTCAAACTGTACAAATAGATCTCCTTAATTCCCAGCTCGTACGTTTGAATCGTAGCAATACCCTTATACAGCTCATGAACCATTTCAAAATCCTCATTCGTAATCGGCTTGCTGAATGCCTGTCTAACGATTGGAGACTGCAAGAATTGCGTCGCCGAGTTATCAACGGTTCTCAGCATTTGCTCTACACCCATCTGCGTTTGCTGCAGCAGCAATTTATTGCCTTCATTCACCTTTTCCTGAACGGATAAAGAGGAATTATAGTATGAAAAGCTACCGAGAACAATTACCGGGAGAGTTCCTATGACAATAGAGAATAACAAAAGTTTCCACATAAAAGAAAGGGAACGTAATTTCATAATGCCTCCTCGGGGATTCCGGTTCATTCCATTATTACATTAGTTCCCAGATGAGGATACGTCAATCCTTTTTAACTTTACCTTGAGAGAGCGTATGTCTGTGAAAAAGGAATTATTTTAACAGATGAATAAAAAATCCCCCAACAACAGATCGATTCTGAAAGTTCAGCTGTTTACCGGTTAGGGTATCGTACCAGTCAGTTACTGGTACACGACTTGTTGTCTCATTCATAAATTGCCATAGTGGCAAAATCATTTGTTCAAACTGCTCTTGTGTTTCGCTCATGGAGGCACACCATACAAGCCAATCGGATTTGGTATACGTATCCCGGCTATCCAGAGGCGTTCCATATCGATTTTGTTGACGTACATAATAATTGAGTTCTTTCACAGCAATTTCTTTTGGGAACAGATTGAAGCCTAACAGACGATCCCACACCAAATTGTACTTCATACTCCATGATTCATTGGAGCTGTCAAACGTCAGCTTATAGTGATCATCGGCATCCGCCATGGACACCCATTCCTTTGCCATCTTTGCAGCCGCTTCGCGGTATACGGCTCCTTCTTTCTGCATCTCGAGCTGATCACACATATATGCGTAGGCAGCAATGCCCAATATCGCTTTGATGGAAAGATTGGCGTTATGTGCTAGATGGCCTGCGAAGTCATCGGTGCACAGCTGATTGTCCGGGTCCAGACCATGCTGCAGCAGATAAGACGCCCATTTCGTCAGAAGTTCCCAATGCTCACGGGCAAATTCAGCATGCTCCTCATATTTGCTTACCGCCGCCGCCATCAAAAGCATGTTGCCACATTCTTCGATCGGCATCTGGTACTCCAGCTTGTTCTCCCCATATACTTGACCATTCGCTTTGGGGTAAGTCCCGACGTCATGGGGCGCAAAATCAAACGACCACTCACTGCTTTTGGCATGTTTATAGATGGGACGCATCATGCCTTTAACCATTTCAGGATTATATTTCAGAAACAGCGGAATCGACGGGTAGCTTACATCCACCGTGGCAATGCAGCCATTACTGAAGTTTTCCTTGGAGAAAAATAAGACTTCGCCCGCTTCATCAACAACCAGCTTAT
Organism: Paenibacillus illinoisensis NBRC 15959; assembly: GCF_004000925.1. Lineage (GTDB taxonomy): Bacteria > Bacillota > Bacilli > Paenibacillales > Paenibacillaceae > Paenibacillus > Paenibacillus illinoisensis. The sequence goes on from NZ_BIME01000001.1 coordinate 144,834, forward strand.
GCGCAGCAATGGCTTGACGATAAGTGAGCGCCAAAATGTCTCGATAAGAAGCGCCGCCCGCCTCCTGACTTTCCTGCAGGAGTTCACCATTAAAGCTGTCGCATTTCTTCCTAATCTCTTCATACTGTTGTACTGCCATAATCAGCATGTCATGAAAGGTCATTCCATCTTTTCTCCAATAGGCGTTCAATGGTTGATGAAAATATTCAATCGAGTGAATGTCATCATATGCTAACATCAGATAACCGGTAATCGTTTCTTCATGGACGTGACCCATATCCATCTCGGTTGCCATGACAGGCATATGATCAGATACTGCCCTTGGCTCATGGCCATCCTCTTTTACTTTCAACTCTCCTGTTCGAGCATAATGCTCACGACCTGATACCGATTGAACAACCGATTGGCTATGGGGGGACAGGGGAACGGCCAGATACATATATCCCCAGTCTATTCTTGTATCATCACCAGCAAGCTTCAATATGGGCTGTTCAACCGTTCCCATAGTCAATGCATGCAATTGTTGATTGATTACAGAAGAAGACCAGGTCACTTGCTGCTCTGGTGTGTTCACACACCATTCTCCAGTTACATCAAAATAAATCTTCAATTGGTGTTCTAGGCCATCAATCGCACGAGCAAGGAATGTAACATATGTCACGGGTCTGGATAAGACCTCAAGATCATCCAGTAATAACGGCGTGGTAAATTCAACCTGAAGCTCAATGCCTTCCCCTTCAAACGTGTAACGAGTCGTCACAGGTTCGACAGTCAGATTCGTCTGTACAAGTGTGGCGTTTTCCTCCACATCTGCAGAACAATCAAGTAAATCCATTTTCCCCATAAATCTTCTGATTTTCCCATCGATCACTGCCATCCCTACCATGCCTTGAGTTTTGTTGGTCCAGTGCCGAGTGTGTTCTTCATAGAGATGATCGGCTGTGGACCATACGCTAAAATACGGGTCGACCGTTACAAGCGGCACCGCTGGCGGCCTGAAACTTGTTGTCATGACGCTACACTCCTTCATATGATTGGTTGTCTTTTCTGAATATTAAAATGTATACGCACTTTAAACTTCTACAGGTCGTTGCTCTACTCATCCATAAGGGCTTCGTTTGCCTTCCTGACAAGGCCTTACAAAGCCCATGGATCCTCTCATGTTAGCTTTACATGTTAGAATGATCAGTTCGGCATCTGGACGGTCACCACGTCTTTTCCTTTCAGATTTTCATTGGTAAACTGCATCGCTTGATCGTATCCGGTATTCCTCAGCTGATCCCTCAATTCGTTAATAATGCTCAAGGCGGCTTCATCCGATTTTGCAAAAACAGCTTCCTTCCAGGCATCTCCCATCCGGTCCATGGAAGGCTTCAACATTTCCCATTCAGGTGCGCTCGTGATGACATCCCCCGGATTATAAGCTGTAATAACCTGAATACCGTTTGGACGAAGTATTTTACGAGCATGATCCATGGCATCCAGTCTAGCCTGATCTGCCCAGATATCTCCGCCAGCATATGAGTTGATGCGATCAAGTCCGGTTAGCGATTCCAAACCAATGCCAATACCTACACTCTTGCGAACTTTACCGGATTGATCAGCTGCGAATTGTTCAAACCATTCCTGATTGGCTACAGGTTTGCCATCCTTCATATCCCAGTGAACGCCTTGCACCCCATATCTGGCCAGCATAAAGCCTTCGTCAGAAGCCATGTAGTCCAGAAACTTAAGTGCTGCATCCACACATGCACCTTGGCAGTTTTTGGTGATAACCGTTACGTTGTTGCCCTGAATGCCAAGGTCCACGGGGCGAGTCGGATCAACATCAGCACGCTCTAACGGACCAACCGGAATGTAATCGCTTCCGGGATGAGAGGTGACATATTCCTTCGAAGCATCCAATATGGCCGGATAATGTGCGGCGAGGATAGCAATACGGCCTTGATTGATCTTTTCTTTGGCGATGGGGTCGGTTTGGGTAAATACATCCGGATCGAGCAGGCCTTCTGCCAACAGTTTACGATAGAACAGCATGTATTCTTCATAACCTGGAGTGAAGAAACTGTGTTCTAGTGAACCATCGCCTTTGTCTACGTAACTTGCTCCAGAATAGAACATCGTATTGCCAATACCTACTGCCCAACCGTTACTGAATCCGCCCAGTGGAAATACGGGCTGCCCGTTTTCCTGCAGGTTGGCGTCTTTTATTTTTTTGAGAAATGCATAAAAATCCTCTTTCGTTACCACCGACTGCGGGTCCACACCTACCTTTTCGGCAATGTCCTTGCGTACATAGAACCCGTAGAGCCAATCAATACCATCTTCGTTTGTAGCGGGCTGATTCTGCAAAAGCAGATACTTTTTGCCGTCATATGCATTGATCGCTTTTTCATATAATGCTGGCGGCACATTTTCTTCCGCAATCGACTTGGCCAGGTTGGGATAGTTATCCAACTTATCGGATATGTCGACTAACTGACCTTCTTTGGCGGCTTTGATGATCCCATCGAGCTCCCCTCCCCAAGCAGGGCCGGTATATATATCAGGCAAATCCTGTGTGGCAAAGATCTGATTTACCTTCTCGGTCTCACTGCCTTTGGTATATTCCCATTCTAGGGTCACTCCGGTCTTTTCCTTAATGACTTCCTCTATAGGGGTGATTCCATTATCCGATCCGCCCGAACCATTCCAATTATGCAATATTTTTAGCGTGTCTCCGCCACCCTCTCCATCGCCTTCCCCGTTCCCTGATGAATTCATACAACCACTCAGCAAACTTCCAGTCATAATGGATACGAGTAATATAGACATGCCTTTCGACCAAATCCTATTCACACCAATCGCCTCCTGGATATGGATATCAATGAATCAAGGTTAAGCCTGATAGATAGAACTGATATGATTAACCTTTAACCGAGCCGATCATGACCCCTTTGACAAAATAGCGTTGAAGAAACGGATAAATGCACAAGATTGGAAAAACCGTAATAACAAGCAGGGCCATGCGCATGGATTCCGGTGTTGCTCCTGCCCCGCCGACTCCACCTATCGTCTGGCCTCCTTGCTGCGCTGCCCGCTGCATGGAATTGGATAATGCTTCTGCTTCCGTCAGCATTTCTTGCAGCAAGGTCTGCACCGGGATCAGATTTTTGTTGGATACGTAATAGGCACCAGAGAACCAGTCATTCCAATGAGCTACTCCGATAAATAGAGAAATGGTTGCGAGCACAGGTCCTGAAAGAGGCAGGATGATTCTCACAAAGATCTGGAAATCGCCATAGCCGTCAATACGGGCAGACTCCTCCAATTCCTCCGGTATGCCTTGCAGAAACGTACGAATAATGATGATGTGCATGAAATTAAATAACAGAGGCAAAACGTACACCCAAAAGGTATTGATCAGATGCAGTTTTTGAAGTGTAATAAAGAACGGAATGAAACCCGCACTGAAAATCGTGGGCAAAAAAATGTAAAAGGTAAAAAAGGAACGGCCAGGCAATGTTTTTTTGGAAAGTGCATAAGCCATAAGGGTACACAATATCACGTGCAGGAACGTACCCAGCACGGTGCGCATGAGGGTAATTTGGTATGCCTTCCAGATGCGTGCATTATCAAATACCTCGGCATAGTTCTCCAAAGTGAATTTTCGGGGTAAAAAATAAATTGCCCCCTGCATCGAGTCCTTACCTTCATTTAATGAGTAGGCCAAAATATAAATAAAGGGGTAGATCATGGAGAAACCGACCAACGCTAGAAAAGTATAGTTGAATACTGAGAATACAGACCATTTTCGTTCCATATCGTCACCTCCTTAGAACAGGGATACATCACTGACTTTGCGGGCAATGCGATTGACGGTCAGTACCAGAATAAGTCCTATAATGCTTTGGAATAACCCAACAGCTGCGGCATAACTGAGGCGCCCTTCGCGAATCCCGGAGTTGATGGCATGAACATCCAGTACGCTCCCAATGCTCGCGGTAGCAGGTCCATTCAGAAGAAGCAGCTGTTCGTATCCTGCACTCATCAAGCTGCCTACGGCAAGAATGAACAAGAGGATCGCCACACTGCGAATGCCGGGAAGTGTCACGTGCCACATCTGCCTGAAACGTCCCGCACCATCAATCTTGGCAGCCTCATATAGCTGCTGATCGATCCCTGCGATGGCAGCCATGAAGATAATGGAGTTCCAGCCGATGTTTTTCCAGATGTCCGATCCAACAATCAGTTGATAGAACCAGGTTGGATTGTTCAGAAACTGGATTGATTCTGCCCCCATCGTTCCCATTAAGTCATTGACTGGTCCACCATAGGGTGTCAACAGCCTCTGCATCAGCGTGACCACTACGATCCAGGATACGAAATAAGGCAAGTAGGATAACGTTTGAACAGTCTTCTTAAACCGGATCATGCGGACTTCATTTAACAGGAGTGCAAGAATAATGGGCATCGGAAAACCGATCAGCAGCTTCATAAGACTGATGATGATCGTATTGCGGATGATGTCACCGGATTGATAGTAATTGAAGAACTGTTCGAAATACTTGAAACCCGCCCATGGGCTTCCGGTAAATCCACCCATAAAGTTGTAGTCCCTGAAGGCAACCTGGATTCCGTACAACGGGACATAAGAGAAAAGAAAAAACCAGACAATACCTGGCAGCATGAACAAATAAAAAAGTTTATGCTGCCAGATTCGCTTCATCAATCGATTGTTGGTTGCTCTTGGCTTGATCACATTCCCACCTCTCCTTTCTCAAAATGACGAACATCCGCTACCTCTTCTGTACCTGCAACAACTTCAAACGCAGAGTAATGATTTCAAATGGCTTAAATGATAGCGATATTTGGGATGGATCTGTCATCGGAAGTGGCGATTTGATGTTCTCCATCAGATCAGCTTCCCAGGCCTCAGCGGTATCGAATCCAAGGTGAATGACCGTATGAGCATGTGTTCCAGACGTTTCATACAGCCGAACGATGATCTCGTCACCATCTTCAGCCTTTTTGATGGACTCAACCATGACATGTGTATGGTCAGGTTGCAGAAATGATTTTGAGAAAGGCAGATTTCCATCCTGTTTAACGCCTACCGAGGGTAACACCACTACACGCAAAGGGATGTTCAATTCATTGCCTCTTCGATAGATCTCGGCTTGAACGTGATTCCCTTGATGCGGATATAACGAGTAAGTGAATTCGTGTTCAGCACGATCTGCTTCCGGATCAGGGTACGAGCTGCTGCGCAGCAGGTTCAGGTCAAGCACATTATCAAAGGCTCTGTGACCATACTTGCAATCATTGAGTAATGCCACACCGTAATCAGGCTCGGATATATCCATCCACTGATGTGCGCAGATCTCATCCTTCGCAAAGTCCCACATCGTATTGCGATGGGTCGGTCTGGACAGACTGCCAAACTGAATCTCACAATGCACCTGATCTGTGCGAACATTCACCGGGAAAGACGTACGCAGCATCTTGGCGTTTTCTCGCCAATCCACCTTGGTTACAAAATCGATTCTCCGGCTGCCCTCAGTAAGAATAACGCTCTGAGTCAACTCGGATTCGCCATAGTTGTATTGGAAGATCAGACCAATCCTTGGCCCATCGCGAAGTTCACGAATTTCATGCAATGTTAGCGGCACTCCGGCCTTCTCTGAATAATCATGGCTGAAATCCCATGCATCTCCTTCATCATGATACACACGCAGTTTATTTCCCTGATGTCCCTGTGGAATGACTTCTCGTGCTTCTGCTTTATCCAAGATAGAGAGAATGGCACCGTTCGGATCAAATTTCACGAGGAATGAATCGTTTTCTATGAAGCGTTCTTCCACATTTACATGTAACTCTGAATCCAGTATCCCTGATTCCTGTTCAATGCAGGCTCCGGACTCATCTATGCTGTTCTGGTTAGAATATTCAGGAACAACCGTGTATCCCATGGAGGGAACCTGAACCTTCATCCACCGGCCTTGCATGTGAAGCCATTCCTGTCGCTCCCAAGGTAATGAATTAAACACCACTGCAGATGCGGAGAGAGACTTCTCGCTTGGAGCCATCTGATCTGCCAAACGGCTGTAGGTATCTGCAATCCTGTTCTCTGTTTGGATGAACAGCTCTTCATACCTGATTAGCGATTCATCGTATACCCGCTTGATCGATGATCCCGGAAGGATATCATGAAATTGGTACAACAAGACTTCCTTCCAAATGGTTTCAAGTAGATCAGAGGGATAAGAGTGACCTAACTGGGCTGCAGCCAGAACGGATGCAAATTCCAATTCACGCAGCGCTTTCTCCATTTTCCGGTTATACCGCTTGCTTCGCGCCTGACTAGTCAAGGTACCCTGATGCTTTTCCAAATACAGCTCCCCGCGCCACGTCTGGAATTTCTCTCGTTCTTCATTGAGCTTTTCAAAAAATGACCAAGAAGGCTCCTGTATAACGGGAGACAAGCCGAGCAGGTTCTTGGTCCGTTCAAGCCGTTCCAGATGCTCTTCACCCGGTCCTCCTCCCCCATCCCCTATCCCGAAGAGCATCAGCGCGTGTCCGGATACATTTTTATCCAGATATCCCTGCTCAGCCTTGGCAATGGAACGGGGTGCTGCCGGGCTGTTGTACGTATCCTCGGGAGGCATATGCGTTAATACCGCTGAGCCATCAATTCCTTCCCACATAAATGAATGATGGGGATGCCTATTGTACTCACTCCAGGAGAGTTTCTGGGTCATCATATAATCGACTCCGGATTTCTTCAATAATTGGGGCAAGCTTGCCGAATAACCAAATACGTCAGGCATCCAAAGTGATTTCATCTCCATCCCGAACTCTTGTTGAAAATAACGTTTGCCATACAGAATCTGCCGTACAAGGGATTCTCCGCCCGGCACATTCGTATCCGACTCCACCCACATGGCTCCCTGCGGCTCCCATCTTCCTTCACGTACTCGTTCCTTGATCTGATCATATAACTTGGGATAATGCTGCTTCATCCAATCGTACAGCTGGGGCTGACTCGCTCCAAACACATAGTCCGGATAACGTTCCATCATGCGAAGCACGGTCGAGAACGTTCTAGCCCCTTTACGGATCGTTTCACGGATCGGCCATAACCAGGCTAAATCGATATGTGCATGACCTACAGAACTCAGGGTTAAGATCGAATCTCCCCCTTGAAAACTGAGCTGTTCATGCGTTTGTCTCTTCGCCAGTCGGATACGCTCTTCCGAGAATTCGGTCAGCTGCAAGGACACGTCATAGAGTGTCTGGTAGATTCTTTCCTTGCGAGCTGTTCCAGCTGGGAGATGTTCTGCCGTCTCCAGCAGAACTTCGGTGTCGTAGTACAAACTACGAATGTCTTCTCGGCAGACTGCGATAACAGCCTCTCTCAGAGAGCCGCCCTGATACTTGCCAAACAAATCGTTATTGCCTGCTTCTGCCCATACTTCGATCTCATCTCCTCTGATACATGCTTCACGGAGCTGAACGACTCGCTTGCCAGGCAAGCCCAAGGAGAAGTCAAATTCGGAGTTAATGGTTGTCAACCCCTGAACAGGCGTTCCTTCGTGGTCAACCAGACATAGTTCGCCACTGACGTCCAACAAGAGAACGATGCTCTCATGACTGTTGACTTTATGGGCTGGAGTTTTGCCCGTGAAACGGAACCAGGCACAGTCCCATAGCTCTCCCCAGCGTTCTCCTGGATGGAGCGTAACTTCCGTTCCCGACATCCGGGATTCATAGGATACGGGCTCTGGCGTAACCCAAGCTTTTACTTCCAGCTCGGTAATCGGCTCATATATGGCTTCTCGAAGTTTATTTATCATCTGTTTTAACCGTTCTGGCCTGATTGGTTCGTATGGCATGATCGTTGCTCCTCTCTGTTACGGTGATTGGGCTATGAAATCAGGAAGACCATCTCACATGTACCTCTGTATTGTTTTCATTTCCATGCTCGTATTGAACAAGCACGGTCTGTGAATCCGGATCCCATTCCCAAGCTGCGGATACCGCTTGACCTTGAACCATGTAATGGGCCGATACAGGCTTCACCTTGCTGTACAGCCGCGCGGTTGCTTGCAGACGGACAGGTCCTTTCGCCAAAAATTGAAAACCTGTACCCGATTCGGACAAAGATTCGATTCGGGAGGAAGCTGCGATGAGGGAAACTTCTCCCGTCGCTGGACGTCCTGACTCAACATCATAGAGCAGCGCCTGTTCTCCAGGTTTCAGAACCACCTGGCTTAGTACAGAGAGCTTCGAATCAAATAAATCCACCACCGGGCCCGATATGACCAGGGGTTCTTCGCTTACCGACTCATTCAAAGTAGATACGATGATGTAAGGGCCGCGCCTCATTTTGAAATACGGCCTCGGTTCCCACTGGATAGCTGGTGGGTTGAGCGCGGCAATGATATCGTGAACCGATTGACGAAGGCGATCAGCAGCTGCCCTGGATCGTGTAAATTCTGCTGGATGTTCGTTCAGCCAGACAATCCCTCCCTTGCCTATCCGGTGGGCGCCGCCCGCTTTCTCCTTCAGACCAAGTTGCTCGAACAAATGCTCACGCGGGGAATGATATTTGGTCCCAGACCTTCCCTCTTCCTGATCAAGATTCCACCACGCGCGAATATCATGATAGGGGTCACTATCATCGCCAACATAGATCAGTGCCCCGCCATCCTGCACCCACTGTGCCAGCACATAATGAACATCCGGATACTGTGGCTTGATAAACTCATAGCTCAGGACAAGTACACGGTAGGGCGCCAGATAACCCGGATACCGCCGCACATTATCCAGTAAAAGGGGACGGACAGGCAATCCGTGTTTTAGCAGTGGAAGCGCGAGACCATAAAAAGGAGAGAAATCGAGCAGTTCGGTATCCCCCTCTTCCTGAAACCCTTCAGGATCTGTTCCATCATACTTTCCTGGATTAGGCGCCTCTGGATCCGGCTTCATTCGCTGAAACATAGCAGAATCGGCAATAAGAACACCAACTTGCAGCGGATTCTTATCGATTTCGGTCACATTCTGGTCCAGGTTACCCAGCGTATGCATGACCTGAAGCAGCGTTGTTGCATAGTCTGCGGGGATTCTCTCCTTGCCGGAACCTTCTTCCGTTGGGTAAGTCCCTTGAAAGATCCTTCGTGGCCATGGTGCGACTTCGTAATGGGCAACCCCGGGATGTAGAAGCGAGGCGACAACGGTCTTTAGATAGTTCTGTTTGTAATCCGCCCAGGTGTAATTCGGGTTATCCTCGATCGGATCATGCAGAAACCACATGCGCCTGTCGGTTCCGCGTACCAGTTCCTGCATCACGCCGTATTCAAGGTAAGCGGTTTCAAAAGTACGTTCCGCTCGAACCCCTTCATACACATTGGCTGTACGCGATGTCCCTGTCCAGATCTGTGCAATGTATCCATCGATGGAAGCCAGCTCAACAAGTTGTGATTGCGGACTGACGATTCGCCACTGCGTGTAATTGATCAGGCTGTGCGTTGGAACATAGAAGCGGAGGACACGGCCATATCGCTGCAATGCATAATCCTTCACCTCTGCACACAACCGATCAAGGGCCCGGGTATATAAATAGGCCTTTAATTTGGAAGCACGATATTGGGCATCCGGTGAAGCATGCGGCGGAATCCAGGACTCCTTGTAATATAACTGCCATTCCCTCTTAAAAGCTTCGGAATATCCACCATTCACCCAGAATTCAGGCTCTTCCAGATGGATAGCCTCAACGCCCGCATCTACAGCGATTCGAATGCGCTCGGCTAGATAACGTCCAAACGAAATGGTTGGTACCATGTACGGAATAACCGGTTTATTTCCATGAAGAATCATCTGCTGGTGACGATCCATCTGAGCCTCATCCCAGTGGGGTATGCCATCTACCTCGCCATCCAGGTAATCGTTGTATTCTCCCCAGGCAACCCCGGTCATGAGATGCACAATATATCCTTTGTCTTTCCATTGCTTGATGCGTTCCGGCATGGATTCGTCGATGCCATAAACCATTACAAAGTCAGTTTGCAAATCATAGTCGGGATGATACGGAGCAGACTCCTGAAATCCGGTGCGCTCTTCCTTTCGGTCTCGTGACACATTCTAACCCCCTTGTGAAATGTGGTTTGGACTGTGTTGTATGATTATCCATCATTTTCTAGACTATAATATATGGATTGAATATATTCAATATGTTTTTTAATAAAATAAAAAACCTTTCCGTCGTTGACGGAGAAGGTTTTCATGTTCATCCATATCAGGTTTGAGGAGCCTTGCCAGTGGTCTGGCGTATCATAAGTTCAGGTTCAATCAGTATTTTACTATAACTTTTCGATTCTTCATGACCATGCAACACTTCAAGTAATTTAACCGCAGCCTGATATCCCATATCTCGTTCAAACTGATTCACATGGGTAAAAATGCTGAATTCCTCCACAATGGATGTGGGATCATCAAAGCTTACAATGGATACATCTTCAGGCACCCGAAGCCCTGCTTGCTTCGCCATTTGATAAATTTGCACACCTAGCCTACCGTTGAGCGAAATGTATGCCGTGACCATTCGGTTTACAATATACCTGTATAAAGGGTGGGTTTCCGCATCTTTAAGCACACTTAAGGGTTGGAAATCTGTAATCATATGCGCTGGATTAATTAACGATCCTTTGTCTTTCAATGCCTCGATATAACCTTCGATCCGCTCCTGAACCGTGACGGTTTGCAGTGGCGAATCCGAACAGATGGCGATATCGCGGTGGCCAAGCTCCCACAGATGCTCTACGGCAAGTTTTGTACCGCGTCGTCCATCCGCCGCAATATAGTGTGTCTCGACACCAGGCAAATAGCGGTCGATCAGTACAAAAGGAAAACCAGAAAGCTTCATGCCGAGGATCTCCTCGTTATAGTTTTCCTCATCGACAGGAAAAATTAACAGGCCTTCAGCGCCGAGTGCCTTCAGTTCCTTGATGGCATCCTTCTCTTTATCCAGCCTGCCTTGTGTAAACATGACCATGCTGCGATAACCTTTTTCGCTAAGGGCCTGTTCAATTCCCTCAACAAGTCTGATGGCAAAGTAATCATGGATTGAAGGCATAACCACACCGACCATCCCGGTTGCCAGTATACCTTCTCTTCCCTTCAATGCGATCGCCGTTGCTCGCGGCGCAGGTACGATATCGTTTTCTTCAGCCACAAAACTCCCCTTGCCGGGCACCCTGTCGATCAACTTTTCATTCGCTAAACCGGTCAAGGCATTGGCCACGGTGATTTTGCTGACCTGAAACTGATCCATCAGTTCCTTTTCTGTCGGTATGCGATCGCCGGGTTTCATCTTTTCTGTAGTTATAATATGTCTGACATAGTCCTGGATTTGCTGATACAACGGAATTCGTTCGTTTGTACTCATTCGGATCACATCACCAATTCATTCATAATATTTGAGATATATAATATATCCTTTCACAAGCAAGCGCAATAAACAAGCTGAACTTAACTGCAGTATACTATAACTCTTCCAGGTAAATATCGGGATTGGAATGTCGCTTTTCCTTAAATAAATGGGAAGTTTTGTCGAAACCCTTGCAATAACATATATGAATATATTTAATATATCTTGAAATGAGATGTGTGTCTGGCTTTTGGCCGCAAAAGGAGGATGAGATAACTGAGGGATACACATGCTCTAATTTCTGACTACAAACAAGGAGTGAGATCGCCATGGCTCGTAGATTCAAGATGTTCTGTTTAGCCTTCCTATGTGCTTTTTCCTTAACTGCTGGAGCGGCGTCTGCTTCGGAAACCGTTGTTCAAACCACTAAACCTGTGGATTCCAAAGCTAACCGGGAACTACCCAGTTTCAAGAAGCCGAAGCATCTGGATGCAGCTGATATCTATGATGCGCCAGGTGATGTCAAATTGCTCTTTGCAACGTTGCAGGGGATCGTTAACAGGAAACAACCGCGGATTTATCTGATCGAGTCCCATGAAGAAGGGAAAATGACCTGGCTCAATGATCTCAATGTACCCTATACGCTTCATCAGGATTACTGGAAAGTGTTCTCGGCATACCGTAACGATGTCAAAGGCATGATTGTGTATGACCCGAATTTGCCTGATTCAATTAATGTGGCCACCACTCTTGCTGGTCTGAAAGATGCGGTTGTTGCCAGTCCAGAGCTTGCCGCCCAATTATCCAAAGCTCCGTATAAACTGAAGATTCTTGATGATCTGCAGGGCAAATTCAGCAGCCGGCTTGATGCTTATACCTGGCAATATGAGAATCTGTGGAAGAAAACGACCCAGCAGATGTTAGTCGGACTTGGTCCGGATACAGCGATTCGGATCCCCTCTGGCCTTCCGGAGTCCTTTGTGACTATTGCTGAGGAAGAGCAGCCAATACGTGATGCCAGCAACCGAGACACATACTCCCTTGACCTTTCTTCCCTACTTGGCAAGTCCGAGGTATACCTTCGGTTTGATGACGCCGTAACCCAGGATGGCTGGGGACCGGCGGTACATGAAGTTACAGTGAAGGCAGATGGCAAAGTAATTGCAAACTTCGTTGCAGGCACCCCTGAAGAAGAAGCATTTCTGTATGACAGACAGAATTCCAAGGTTGCTGAGGGTCAGGGCGGTCATCGATTCGCCGATAATGGCAATTATTTTGTGTATGAATTCAGTGCTCCTGCAGGAACGAATGAACTGACGGCTGAAGTGGACATGTGGAACCAGTATAAGGTATCCGCTGGGAATATTCGTCCTCTCTCTGCAGAACAGCGTGAACCCTATGGTTATTTACGGGACTATGCGGTCGCCAATAAAGCGATGGTGTTTTGGCTTGACTCCAATGTACCTGAACAAAAAGCTCTTTTTGAGAAAATCATGTCTGATGTAAAATCGGGAACTCCCTACCTTGGCTGGTTCAGCAATGATGTGGAAGGTGAATTCAGCTCTGTTGAGATTGCCTCCCGTTATGGCGTTTACGTACTCGCTGCCGACTGGTTCAGTAATCTGACTGTATTCTCGGGAACCGAGCCGAAGTTCAAGCCTGTCAAAAAATCTCCACGTCCCCAGTTGGAGAACAAAATTTATGTAACGTATACCTTTACTGAAGGCGATAATTTTCAGTACAACCAGCATCGCATGCGCGTGATGTGGGACGATCCGGCGAGAGGCAAGGTTCCACTCAACTGGACGTCAAGCCCGCTTCTCTATGAGGGCGCACCAGCGATATTGAATCATTATGTGAATACGGCGACTGCCAATGATCTGCTGATTGCCGGACCATCCGGTGCAGGATATTTCTATCCGGGTGCATGGCCAGATTCGAGCTTCCGGCAATTTTTGCAACAAACCGAAAAATATCTCAAAAAGACTGGCATGACGATCTCGTATGTTTTAAACAGGGAAGACAGCGAAAATATACCACTCACCCCATTTAAGGCAAACGCTTACGAGAAAGACTATCACTCACCAGGTCTATTCATCAGTTATGAAGATAACTATGGCGTTGAGATCGTTGGCAAGAGTCTGCCGGTATCTACGATTCGCGGGATAAGTACGGCCCAGGATGGGTTACAGGTCCTCAATGAAGCAAAAGCGAACTGGGATGGAAAGTCGCCGTTGTTCATTTCTCTTGGGTTGCTTGCCTGGAGCATGACTCCATCCGATGCACTTGCACTCACTGAAGAGCTGGGAGAAGAATTTGAAGTGGTTCGAGCGGATGACTATTTCTCCCTCATTCGAGAAAGTAAGCAGTTGCCTGCTATCAAATAGTCTTCATACTTCATACGGCATAGTACCCCAACGCTTAAAAGCATCGTAACCCTTAATAGGGATACGATGCTTCTTTTCCGTGGTGCGACAACCCGAATTGCTCATGCTCAAAAGGTTTCAAAACAAACGCTTATTTTAACTGTTGCTATTTCTGTTGTTTTCCTGACTTGGAACGTTTCCCTGTCTCCAGCTTCGCAGCTGCCTCAAGCAGAAAGACACCGCTTAGCTGGGCCGTAAGATGCAGCGGATTCTGGGCCGGTTGACCCCAAGCCTGACCGAATAATCCATTTTTCCGACTGCCTTTCCATAACGCATCTGCATTCCGGAAGATCGCTTGCTTCAGAGTCTTGTTATGCCCGGCATCATACAGCTCTACCATGTAACGGATCAATATGCCTTTGAACAAAGCACCATCTCCATCCCCATCCTCTAGGAAAATTCCGGTTTTCTCATTCGTCAAGGACTTCAGGGAGCCTGCAGCTGTCTTCTCTGCATCCTGCAAATACACCTGATCTCCCGTAATCCTGTAGAGCTCCACGCCGGCACCTATGAATGTGCCCTGGTTATAGGTGAAGATCCACGCTTCATTCACATCAAGTGTGCCGTCTTCACGCAGCACCAAGCCGTCTGCGACGAGTCCTGTTTGCGGATTAACGAGATAGCGTTTTTCCCATTCGTATATTTTTTGAGCCCATTCCAGATCCTGAGGATCACCAAAACGCTCATACAGCCTTGCTGCCAGAATCGAAGCCGGACCACTTGAACACGCATTACGGTTGTATCGCTGGTCCTTCTTCCAAGCCATGCCTCCCAGGTCATCTTCCCACCAGGCTGTCTTGATATCTGCCCAGAGTTCAAGCACGTAATCTTTCATTTCTTCACTGCCTGTGGCATCGTAAAGACGGAGAGCAGCAAGAGCCAGCCATTCCATATCATCATAAAATTCATTATGAAGCGAACCATTGCGTTCAATAATACTGCGCACCAGCTCTTCCGCCCGTTCCGTATACTCATCGTCTCCTGTTCGTTCGTATCCGTCTACCAGTGCATCAACAGCATGAGCCTTCCACCAATAATTCAAAGGCTCTTCACCTTCCGGTGTCGAAGGATAAGCGTTATTCATCATTTTTGCTTCATCGTTCCAGTAATATTCATCCAGTTTCTCTTGCGCCCACTGTGCTTGACTGGCATAGTGCTTTTTGCCTCCACCACTTGCACCCATCGTAGTAACCAGAATAATACTGAGAACCACCGTGAGACTTACGATTTTCTTCTTTCGCATTTGCATATCCCTTCCTTTCTTAAAGTCATCAGATTATTCCTTCACTGCCCCGAGGACGATACCGTGGATCAAATAACGCTGTAGAAAAGGATAGATTAATAGTATAGGGATCATCGAGACCAGAATTTTGGCAGAATTCAATGTCGTGTTCGAAATTTTATTGTACTGCTGCAGCTGTTCAACAGAGAGATTCTGCATTTGGTCTCGCGTAAGACTAAGCCGCTGCAGGTAAGTCTGTAGTGGTATTTTAGAGCTGTCGTTAATGAGAATGATTCCGTCAAAGAAGTTATTCCAATGTCCAACGATGACAAATAACATAATAGTCGCCAAACTTGGCATGGAAATCGGGATGAAGATGTTAAGCAGAATTTTGATTGGCCCCGCTCCATCAATAAAGGCAGCCTCTTCGAGTTCCTTGGGTATGCCTTTGAAGAAGTTCATGAGCAGGATCACATTGAATACGGGTACCGCACCCGGTAAAACCAGTGCCCAGATGCTGTTAATCAGCCCTAGCTTGCTAATCACCATGTACCAAGGAATAATACCTCCGCTGAATAACATCGTAAACACGATAATCCACATGTATGTGTTCCGGGATCTGAACTGTGAAATACTGCGTGACAAGGGATAGGCCATAAGAATGGTCAAAATCATATTGATCGCACCGCCAAGCACCACCCGTTCAACCGAGATCAGAAACGCATTCCAGAACTTCGTATCTTTCAAAATCTGTGCGTAGGATGAGAAGTTCAGCTCCACCGGGAGAAAATAAACCCGGCCTGCATTCACTGCCGTACTGCTGCTGATGGAAACCATAATCGTATTTACAATCGGGGCCAGGGACATGAATGTAATCAGGATCAACGTGAACATAATCAATAGTCGGGATAGCCTGGAACCGAGTGTTTTGGATTGAATCATGCTAACCCTCCTAGAAAATTCTGTACCCCGCATACTTGGAAGCCAGTTTATACGAAATGACAATCAGAACAAAGCTGATCACCGATTTCATCAAACCAATGGCTGTTGCGAACGAATACTGCATATTGATCAGACCCATGCGGTACACAAAGGTATCAATAATATCACCCGTTTCATATACGAGCGGATTATACAGGTTGAACACCTGATCGAATCCGGCATTAAGTACGTTTCCGAGACTCAATGTACCCAGTAGGATAATGGTTGGGAACATGCCTGGCAGCGTAATGTGGAGCGTCTGCTTCCAGCGATTCGCACCATCCATTGCAGCGGACTCATACAAGGCAGGGTTAATTGCCGTTAACGCAGCCAGATAGACAATGGTTCCATAACCAAACTCCTTCCAGGTATCCGTTACGATCAGCAGCGGTCTGAACCAATCGTTGCTGGCCAGAAACATAATGCGTTCCAAGCCGAGAAGCTCAAGGAAGTTGTTAATCATGCCGTCAAAAGAAAATATCATGGTCAGCATCGTGCCCAAGACAACCCATGACATGAAATGCGGTAAGTACACAATCGTTTGAATCGAACTCTTGAACACTTTCAGACGAACCTCATTAAGCAAAAGGGCGAATACAATAGGAACAATCAATCCCAGCACAATTTTCCCGACAGCAATGACCAGCGTGTTGATAAAAATCTGCTTCGCGTCCGGCAGTTGAAACATATAGGTGAAGTTGCTAAGCCCCGCCCATTTGGAACCGAATATGCCTTTGGCAGGAATGAACTTCTGGAACGCCATGATTACACCAAACATGGGCACAATCGAGAAAATAAACAGCATCACCATGCCAGGCAGGAGCATAAAATGATAGGTCATTTCGTCAAATCGCTTACGTTTCTTCTGGACTGAGCGTAGTTCCCTTTTGGGTGGTATTGTCGTTTCTGCTTGCGCCATTGCCTTCTCACCTCCATCTTGCTATATCTATAGGCATGTCATATCGCTAAAGGCAGGTGCGGAAGTCTGGTATCAGGCTTCCGCTAGACTACGGTTCTGCTTTACACAGCCTGTATTACCTTTGAGCCATCTCGTTGACTTCCTCCGTAATCTCATCTCCGCCTGTACGCTTCCATGTGTCGACAAACGTATCAAATTCATCAATAGGAGCTTGCCCCATAATGATCTTGAGAATTGTTTCCTCTTCCAGCTTTTGCAGGTTCGCCCATTTCAGCTTCATCGTCTCTGTCGTCCCGTAAAAGCCTGCAGGAGTCACTTCCAGATTGGGGTTATTTGCCTCTCGCTGTCCTTCAATCCGAGATAGATATTCGCCATAGGTGTTGACGTCAACGGCATTGCCTTTCTCTTTGAATTCCTGATAAGCCTTGAACGAGACAACCCGGTCTTCCTGAACGGCGGAAGCATCTCCGGACTCATCGGCTTTCATGAGATCTTCGTAATAGCGCTTCAGCACATCGTCATAATCGACCTGCATTGGAATCTGAGTAGGATCGTTATTCCAGCGGCTCGCATCAGTCAGCATCTCATCGGGATGTTCCTTCTTGTAGTTGATCGCATCATCCGTTAAGGAATATAGAAAATCCGTAGTCAGATTGACCGATTTCATTATGGCTTCTGGATGGGCGAAATTCTTGTTCACAACAACGATTCCTCCCCCCACAGGATCCTGACGAATCGTTCTGAACTTGCCGGCATGATCCAGTGGTGCAGATACCGCGACCCATACGGCTTCGGGATTTTGCTTGATGGAATCCTTGTAATTGGTATAGCCGATCCACCATGGATTAAAAACGATTCCCGCCTGTCCGTTGATCACCAGTGCTTCCTTCTCTTCACTTGACCGGACTGCAAATTGTTTATCAATCAAGCCTTCTTTGTACATGGCGCTAACTTCAGCAAGTGCCTGCTTCATCTCGGGCTGAACGGACCCGTATACCACCTGACCATCCTTCTCGATCCAATTCGTTGGAAAGGCACCATGCGTAGCGAACATTGGGCTAAAATTCATCGCATTTGAATCCATGACCATACCCACCGTCTTGCCTGTGCCGGATACGTCCTTTTCCACAAATGTTCTGGCAAGATTCCACACATCTTCGGCCGTTTCCGGCAGCTTGGCACCCACCTTATCTACCCAATCCTTCCGAATCCACAGCAATTGGTGTTGATTACCGATGTTTGTCATCGGAAGCCCCATAATTTTGCCATCCACCTTCACTTGATCAAGCAGCAAATCACCGTAGGAGCCATAGATGTTCTTCACACCTTCGGATGCTGTCTTCTCATATACCTCAGTCATATCGGCGATCAGATCATTATCTACCAACTGATTAAATATCTCCCGACTGACTAACATGACGTCAGGCAATTCACCCGTGGTCATGGATAAGGACAGCTTCTGATCCATATCGTCTGTTTCCCAAGCCACCTTCGCTTTGACATTCACGCGATCTTCTACATACCGTGTGGCCAAATTGTCCTCAATGGTGTCACCAGGAGGCAGGTTATTCACATGATTGGTATTACGGCCGATCGTGAATTCGACTGGCGTCTCATATTTGCCGTAAGGTTCGTAGTCCTGCTCTGATATCTGCGGCTGTGCGGTATCACTGTTCCCCCCGCTGCAGCCACTGAATACAACGAGCACCATACAGGCCATCAGCAGTGAAGCGATCTTGCTGCGTTTGTGCATCCTGTCATCCCCTTTATGTGAGTTACTTGAATAATCAAATTGTATGCGTTTTCATTTTTCGCGTATATGCAATTATTTTCGGATATGTATCACTTTTTTCATGATCTCAACCATCTTGTGGGCCTTGTAATTTCTAACTCGGAAACCAAATAAGCGGCTGCCGAAGCAACCGCCTTCAATACTTAGCATTTTATTTGAAGTATTCCTGCTGCTTACGGTGAAGATGCCGGAATCACCATGGATACTTCTGTTCCGTAACCGGGTTCACTACGAATAACGAGCCCATAGTCCTGCCCGTAATAGAGCTTCATTCGGTCATTAACATTGCGCACACCGCATCCCCCATTTTCACTGGTTAACAGCTGTGTGATCTGTTCCGAAGTCATGCCTACGCCATTATCCGTAACGGCTAATCTGATGCCTTCACTCACTCGCTGAACTGTAATCTGAATGCCGTAATCCTTCGCTGCTGCTCCCACAAAACCATGCTTGATGGCATTTTCCACAATGGGCTGCAGCACAAAATGAATGACTTGTTCCTGCTGTACCGCTTCATCAACATCATAATCCACGTCAAACAGACCATCATTCATAATGAGCTGCAAGTCCAGATATGCCTTAATATGTTGAATTTCAGCCTCAATCGTGGTCATATGCCTTCCTTGATTCAACGTCGTTCTGTAGAAACGTGCTAATGCAGATACCATATAACTTGTTTCAATATCTGCCTTCTTCTCGGCCCTCCATCTGATAAATGAGAGTGTATTATACAGAAAATGAGGATTAATCTGACTAATCAGCCTGTTATACTCACTCTCCTTCTTGGCAATCTCGGCGCGATAGACCTGTGAGATCAGACTGTTGATCCTTCTGAGCATCTTCCCGATCCCATTCGTCAGCTCACCAAATTCATCACGGGATGAACTCTGAATGATCACATCCAGATTGTTTCGTTCCACCTTGTCAACTTTGGTCTTGAGGCGAAGAATTCGGCGTGTAAAGTTAGTGGAGATGATATATATCAGCAGAAAGGTAATGATCAAACTGAGGATGATAACGAATAGCGTGATTTGAAAAATGCTCATTGCATTCGCGTAAGCATTGGTATTCAGCAAATTGTAATAGATCGTCCAGCCATTGCTGGCAAGGGATCGACTTAAACTCAGGTCTGTCATTTCCCTTT
This sequence comes from Paenibacillus illinoisensis NBRC 15959, assembly GCF_004000925.1. Classification (GTDB taxonomy): domain Bacteria; phylum Bacillota; class Bacilli; order Paenibacillales; family Paenibacillaceae; genus Paenibacillus; species Paenibacillus illinoisensis. The sequence continues at coordinate 164,725 of NZ_BIME01000001.1, forward strand.
TCTCCAAATCAACAGCACCAATCCGCTTTCTGTTTTCCTGAAAAATGATATGTTGTTCCGGATCTTCCATATGAACGGATATGTGCTCAGACAGATTATCCAGATCTCCAAAGATGCTGTCATGCTGTATGGATATGACCATAAAGTTGCTGTCTTTTGGATTGCTGATCAGTTCCTGAACCAGGTAGAGCTTCTCTCCGTCCACAATCCAGCGTCTGCCCCGAAAACCATCGTACCAAGCCTTGCTCCTTAGCTCCCCTATGGGCAAAATGTTATTGCGAATTCCGAGCAGTTCTCCCGATGTGTAGAAGGTGATCCCTTCAATATCATCGTCCATCAATTTGATGTTCGAGATCATCGGCTCCATAATGTCACGAAAATCCAGGTACATCTGATAATAATTTTCATCATAGTCTTTGGTGAATATCTGAGAGAAATCCCGATTAAGTACCATAAACTCGCTTAGCGTATTGTAACGATTGATTTTGTAATCCATAATGCTGGCTATCTGCTCCATGCTTGCTTCAGCTTCGCTTCGCAGCTCTCTCATCTGAATACGATAGGATTGAATGAAGGAGAGTAGTCCAAGCAGAAGAATGGGAATGAGGGCAATAATCAGATGAGACAGCAATAATTTGTTGCGGAACCTGATATCATTGAACCTGCTCTTGATCCACCCGATCATGAAGCACCCCGCACTCTCTGAACTGTAACGGACTAACGCCGAACTTGTTTTTGAACAGCTTGGCAAAATATGAATGGTTGTCAATGCCGACAGCCACCGCAACATCATTAATTTTCATATTGGAGTGAACAAGCAGATGGCTCGCACGGCTCAACCGGTAATCCGTGAGATATTTGGAGAAGTTCTCTCCGGTTTCTTTCTTAAACAGAATGCTTAGGTATCCTGGAGACAGGTACACGTCGTGAGCTGCTTCTGTTAGAGAGATATCTTTCTGATAATGATCTTTCACATAGTTCTTCACCTGCCGGATCACCTTCATTTCCATCGTTTCAGGCTCAGGCTTCCCCGCGTACGGACTCATCTTCGTAATATCCACCATCACCTGCAAAAACTCTTCCTTCATAAGCGGTTTGAGCAAATAATTGACGACACCGAGCCTTAGGGCACTGCGTGCGTATTCAAACTCATCGTATCCGCTGCAAATAACGATATTGATATTTTGCTGTGTTTTGCGTGCGATCCTGCTTAGTTCCAGTCCGTCCATGAGCGGCATTTTGACATCGGTAATCAAGATATCAATTGCATTTCGTATCAATAGCTGCTCTGCTTTCTTTCCGTTCTCCGCTTCCATGATGTGAAAAGGAAATTCATACAGGGCGATCAAATCCTTGATTCCTTCTCTTTGAACACACTCATCATCCACAACAAGAACATTAAACATTCAGACATCTCCTTTGCGCGTGAAAGTGAGAGGATAACCAGCAGAAATATCTCTTCGTTATTCATGGGTTGTCAGTTACAACGTAGTATATCATAGAATGAAGAAAGGGCTTTCATTTATATGCGTAATTTCATATCCGTGTTTCATGCAAAAAAAGCCGCTATTTAAGCGACTTATCCTCTTATGATGATCAATAAATCATTCATTGTCTGACTCATCCTATTGAACTGACCTGGAAGCTTCGTTTAAGAAACGTGGATTGCCTTTTCCATAACAAAATCATCCATAACAAACCCATTCCCGATATCTGCAACCTGTTCCCGGACAGTCCGGAATCCTTTTTTCTCATAGACAGCAATACTTGATTCGTTATGGCGATTGACCGTCAACCAGATTAGGTTAATGCCTCGTTCTATACATTGTTGCTCCAGAAAAGCGAACGCCAGGCTGGCGTAGCCTTGGCCTCTATGTTCCTTGCCGATGTAAAACTTACTCAGGAACATTTTGCCTTCCTCTACTTTTACAGACATGTATCCGACAGGCGTATCATCACATTGCATGAAATAATATTCATAGCCCTGTTCTTGGATTTGTTCTGTAACAGCTGATGCCGATTGATATTGTTGAATCATGTAATCGATCTGTTCAAGCGTAATGATGGATACATAGTACTCCTGCCAAATTTCGGCGGCCAAGCGGGACAGCGCAGCGATTTCTTCGGTTGTACTAACTTTCGGAAAGATAAGATTCATGGTCAGCCTGCCTTTCTTAGCTCTCTATCAAATTAATTCAGACTCCCTACATCGTATCAAATATTCCGATAGAATGTTAGCCACACCTATGTTCGAATCTTTGCACCTTACGTATTTAATATTGGTATCTCGCTGAGCAGATCTCTCATATGAATCGCATCCCACGGCATATGCTCGGTTATACCCAGTCCCACGACCTCTGTTTCTTCCGACAGCTCCTTAAGCAAATGCAGAAGTTGAGGTAACTGCATGGTTCCGGCAGGTGAGAAAACATAGGGTTCGTCAGGGTTAGCAAATAGTAGAGAACGGAATTTTTTGGGGTCCAGCACATCCAGATCCACGTGAATGGCAAGATGTTTGATTCCACTTTCTCTGATCCATTTCTTAATCACTTCAGTGCTGCTCGAGAGCTCCTCTGTTCCGGCTGTTTTGATTCCCAGTCTTTGAATGACTTCTGTATCTGATTCCTCAGCGTATACACCCATTCTTTCAAATGCTTCCGAAATCACTTCCATCTCTTGTTCTGTAGGAACTGCCAATCCCGCCATAAAGATATTTTCGGGCTTCAAAGGAACCTTCACATGTCTCGAGAACTCCTCGTCTCCCTCACCCAGAAGATTCCCGAGTGGCAGCGTATGTCCGTTATCATAGCCAACATATCGAACCAGGTCACTGTGTGCATCAATCCAAATTAACCCAAGCTCCCCTCCATATCGTTCGTTAAGATAGGCAAAGGGTGCTTGTTCGACCAAACAGTCGCCGCCAAACATAACAATACGATCCGGCTTGTGAGCCTGGATGATATGCTGGGCAGCCTCCAGCTGTTCCAACAGTTGTGTTCTTCCATTCATGCCGTTCTCGTTCACAAGTGGTGTTCCATCATAAGCATGAACGGGTACCTTAATTAAGGGTTGATCATTATCTGGTGCCAGCCAGGCTAAAAGTTCGGCTCCAAAAGAATAGTTAGGATTGTTGCCCCCCTGCCATTGCGGCATGAGCAAGCGTATTGTTCTTGTAGACATATGATACTCTCCTTTACTTGAAAGTAAGGCTAGTATAAACTGAACGAAAATATAATCGTAGTACGCACTTTAATGATAGGTACTACCCGGAAGGATAGTGTACGTATGAGCATGGCTGAATATAAAGGTAAAGTGAAGAACATTCAGGATACCCCTTTTGGTTATACGGTGTCTGTCATCGGGGGTAAATGGAAGATGGTGATCCTCTACCTTTTGGCTGAAGGTCAAACCGTCAGATTCAATGACTTGAAGAGGCAAATTGGAGCGATAACCTATAAGATGCTAAGTTCACAACTCAAAGAATTGGAAGCCGATGGTCTGGTGAACCGGAGGGAGTACCCGCAAGTTCCACCCAAGGTCGAGTACAGTCTCACCGCCAAGGCAGAGAGCTTGCTACCAATTATGGAAGAGTTATGTGAATGGGGAGTTAGGAATCAACCATAACGCGTGTCTAGGGATTCTATGATTTCTTTGTTTGGAATTCACTGCTGAACCTTATCTATGTCCACTGGTTCAATCGGAACAAACAAAAAAGGGTTTCCTTTTAAAAATTCTCTGATTAATGCCTGAGCATATGGTTGTTCATCCATTAGACTTAACGTTTCTTCTGGATTAGAGGCGTGATGACAGTAATTCTCAATCATGAACATAATGAAGAAACATTCCAAGTCTCGAATATAATCTGTTCCCAGTTTTCTCACGTTCTCGTAACCTTGGATAAAAGTCATTCGTTCTCTGGGATAGAGTCCAATTAAACTGCCTGCCAGATCATATAGAAAATAGCCAAAGCCACATCTTCCAAAATCGATTGGATACGGTAAACCATCCTTGAAAACGATGTTACCGGCGTGCAAATCAGCATGAATCATTCCGTAGCTTTGTTCATTGTTGTCCATATCAGCAAGTCTACTTAATATTTTCTCGACAGCATGTTGATATTCCGTCCAGGCTTGATCGGACAAAAATCGGTTATAATAACGTTCAAGCTTCACCAACTCACTTCGAAAAGAGTCTGCTCCCCAGACCGGACGTACGAAGTTGGAAGGTAAGGTAAAGCCCGAAACAGCTTCATGAAGCTTTCCCATCATTTCTCCCATTCTAGTTACAATAGCTCCCGTCAATTCACCCTTTACATGCTCCCCTTCCACCCATTTCATCACCGTAACAAACGGTCGTCTATATCCCTCAATCGTATCCATCTCTACTACAGGAGAGCCTGTAAGAGAAGCGATCCCCACTGGGACATGAATGTCATCCACTGTATTCAAGGACTGAAGAAATAGAAGTTCAGATTGTATTTCTTCCTTGCTCCAACGATCGGAATGAATCCGAAGCAAATAAGAATCGGGTGTACTTGTTTCAACTTTGTACGTGATCGTATCGGATAAGTGTATAAACTGAATGCGTTCCCATGCCAGATCATACTGCTGTAATGCAGTTAGTGCCACATTTCTGGCTCTAGCCAGCAGAGATTCTCTTTCTTCCATCGTGTCATAGCGAAAAAAGTCCTTCATTTGTTTTCTTCACTCCACTTCATTCGTTAAATTGGTCATGTTCCTCATAAGATAATTATAGGTATCCTGTTGTTTGGGATATAGGTAACGTTTCATTAGAAACAGATTTTTACCTGTCAGGAGATTAATATGTTCCTCATACCATGAGAAAAACCATGACATTAGGAGTGTCATGGTTTTATTTTTTATATAATGATTCAGAGTTCTAATACCGTTACAAGCTCGCCATGACACACTTCACCATTCTCGTTGAAGCCTAAGCTCTCATATAATTTCTTCGCAGCCAGGTTATCTGGGCTATACGGAATCCAGCAAAGTTTGGCAGGTCCAGCCGGAAAAGTGCGAATGAAGTCAATGACCTTCTTCAGTGCTTCACGGCCATACCCTTTATTCTGGTGTTGCTTGTCGATCATGAGCCGTAATATGCAGTAGTTATTATCAGCAATGTTGGGGAGATCATAACCGGTAATTCCATACGTAATCATTACAAACCCAACAGGTTGTTCATCTGCGTAGATTGCAAACGGAAAAGGCGAACCTCCATTGGTCGCTAAAACATAACATGAAGCTACACTTGAAAGATTCGATGCCACATATTTTTGCTGCTCTTCTGCAACTTCCAGGTTAAAGATTGCACGTCGGTTATCCAATGTAATCTTTCTGAGCGTTATCACGATTGATTTACCCCTCCTTTCCTAATTTAGATCTTCCATGACTTTATGTCGCAAACGATCTAATCGTGAGTAACCTCATGACTTTCAATTCCACCTTCTTTATTAAAATGAAGTCGTAACAAGCGATCATCTACTCCTAATCCTGCTCTTCCCAAATAGTAAACATATTGACGAGAAAGCTCGTCTACTTTTTGTGCAGGTTCTCCAAGCAAGTCAATAATCTCCGTCTCCGTCATGCCTATTAGTTCAAAATGCTTTAGCAAGCTATGCACCATACTATTTCTTTTTTCTGGTTCGTTAAACCATGTTTCTTGATCAAAGTGATTGCTACTACATGCACAAAGAAAAAGTAGCAATAGTATAGAGAGCAGCATTTTTTTCATAAAAAATCCTTTCAACCATCTATTAGATAAAGGTGACGTATGTTTAGTGTATTGTCCTGACGATTTCTTGAAGATTTTTAGCTACATCTTTTCCAAGTGCCAGTCTGTGCTTAAATAACCACGACTTGTATTGAAATCCGCCATTAGTTTTCTTTGCCTCACTTCGAGATCTTTATATGGTGCAGCTTCAATAGATATGTCTTTGAATTGATCCAACAATAAAGATTCTTCTGTAAACTTGCGCATTGCCCCCATTGCTACATCGTTGGCAGCCCACACCACTCGCTTGATTGAGAATGTCATCATTATGGTACAACTGCACATAGGGCAAGGTTCACAAGTTGTATATAACGTTAAAAAGTTATTCTGGTTGAATCTCTTACTCTTCATATTTAACATGAATGAACCTGCTTTTCTAATTGCTTCTACTTCCGCATGAGCGGTTGTGTCACATTGAGAGAATACTTTATTTCTACCAACGCTGACGAGCTCACCATGGTTATCAACAATGACTGCGCCAATGGGAAAGGTTCCTTCAGCTCTTGCCATTTCAGCCTGTTCAAATGCTTTTAGAAGATAAATACGGTCTCGATCCATGTTGACACCTACTTCCTTGAGATTGAGCTGAATGACACTATTATCATCCGATATATTACGTCCATGTCTGAAAGAATTTCCTTTTCACTTCTATCTTATTGTGCTGTGCCCATTGGTGAAGCTGCAGTAACCCTTCGCGCTCTTCAGTCTTATCAAAATAGAAACATAATTCCATCGGCACTAACCACCGGCCATGCAGCTTGAAACCAATTCTCTGGTTATTCATGTAGATACCCTTGATTTGAGAAGCTTCGAATTTCTTTCCCTTCGAGGAAACAACGTAATCTGTTCCGAACGTAAACGTTAGTTTCGTAAATAACATTTTTAACAGCACAATGATATAAGTCAAAATGTATATGGTAAAAAACGCGAGAAAAATCGTAGACCATCGCTCATCGCTCCTGTTGAGACTAACAAAAAAATAAATTCCCAATAAGGTCATGGTTATCAAATTCCGTTTCACTCTTGAATAAACCGTATTAAATGTTCTTTCCACTTTCCCGTTCCTTTCCGCCTAAAATTCACACCACAAGATTCAATCCTCTCAAATGATAACCCATAATACACCAATAAAGATATATTTTTATAAATGAAAAGGTATATCTAACACCCATCAGCCTAACATTTGCGATTGCAAAGCCGGAAAACGAGTGGATTGGCCTGTATTCATTTCAACTTTCAAACTTCTATGTCTAAAACAAAGAAAGCCGCCATATCGGCGACTTCTTCTACAATCATATGCACAATAGATAATCCACATGCTGCGTTGCTATGCTGTTTCTTTTCATATTGATCTTCCCATATACTCTATTTCGCACCTGCCTGAAGCAGAATCTCCTCGATTTCCGTGAAGCCCTTCTTCTTGGCATGACTTAGAGGCGATACACCATCATCATCCGCAAGATTCACATCTGCTCCATGGTCAATGAGCAGCTGGATCGTTTCCTGCTGCCGTGTATTCCCATCATTCAATAGGATCGCTTCAAGCAATGCCGTCCAGCCTAATCGATTCACATGATTCACTTCTACTGACGTTTGAGTCAGAAGCTCCCGTATCACATCCACATATCCGTGCTCTGCAGCGGGAATCAGCGCTGTTCCTCCATATCGATTCGTCATCGCTGGGTCGGCTCCCGCCTCTATCGTGAGCTTCAAAATATCCAAGTACCCTTCAGCGCCAGCGTACAGAAACGGGTTATTCTTCATATCGTCCTGTATGTTAACATCTGCACCAGCTTCAATCAGCAATTGAGCCGATGCCTGATCATTGTTGTAGGTCGCGATCATCACAGCTGTTCTTCCGCTATCATCTTGAGCATTGATATCCGCACCCTCTTGAATTAGACGTTCAATCCTCTCAGGATCTGATCCTCCTGCTGCCTCTAGAAGCTGTTCATTCAGGGAAGCTGCCTGCTCCTTCACCATGGAGTTGTTATTTACTGCCGGAGCACAGCCTTGGACGACGAAAATCGTGCTGATAAGAATAGCGATCAGGATTGACTTACTCATACTGCCTCCTTACTGTAGCGTTACGGTTACCTCCGAAGCGACACTCCAATCACCCACTGGGCTGATTTCATAGGTCGTGTCCGGATTTAATTTGCCATCGTTAACGAGGTCGAAAACTCCTGTTGCGCCTTTCCGGCTTGAATATTTATAGGTTGCCGTCAGGGTGTCACCGCTCGGGGAGGTTAACGTTACGCTTCGGCCCGAAAACAGCTCATCTCCAGGATCTTGCGCAAGTGTAACTTCAATGGAAGTTTCACTTACCGCCTGTGCACTTGCAACTTGCAGCGCATCAAACGATTGTGCAGTGAATGTCGCATTATCGATGTTCGCCCAATCCGAAGATACGGTATATTGGACACCGGATTGCAGCGTTTGTCCTTCAGGCAATCTGAACTTCGGTTCTTGTTTGCCGTCTGTTGATTGCGTAAACGGAACGTATCTGGCAACGATCGGTTCTCCGCCTTCCGGCGTAATCAGCACTTGTCTTGCCTGCATGGATGAGATAATCTGATACGTTTGGCCTCCAGCTTGTTCCTTCTCATCCAGCACGAACGCATTAGCTCCTCGACCACCGCTGTATGCCGAAATAATATAGCCATAATCAACGACACCGTTTTCCTGCAATGCTTCAATCTCGAACGTATCGTTCGTGACCTGACTAACCTTCGTCATGTTTAATTTTGTTCCACTGCCTTCGAAGGAACCCGCATCTTGCCCTTTATAAGTAAGGTTATATACCTCGCCAGCTTTTTGAACAGATGTTGGAACGATGTAAGTTGCAATTGATCCTGTTTTCAGACGAGGCATATTGGTTAATGTCAATCCGCCACTTAGCGCAAAATCCGTTTGTGCTTTGGCAAATACTTCATCTGCTGCTGTAAGTGGTTTATCAAAAGTCACAATCAACGTAATGGCATTCAGTGATCGTACACTCTCGATCTTAGCCTGCTCGGAAGGAATGGCCTGGCGGGCCGTGTTCAGCAGCACCGCGGTTTCACCGCGAGTAGACGACCCATTCTCGGCATAGAACGTGCTCATCCAATGGTGAACGGATTTCACGTCACGCTGCATTGCTTTGGATACAACCTGCTCAAGTTCTACATCGGATACTTGGCTTTGCGGATTAAAGTGACCCTCATTTGCCTCCATGATTCCCAGTTCAACAAGCTTCGTTGCATAAGGAGCATACCATGCAGCCGGATTAACGTCCGTTAATTCTACGATTTCTCCACTCTTGTCTTCCAGACTGAAGGTTTTGTAAACCAGTGAAGCTAGTTCTGCACGGGTAATGGCTCTTTGTTCACCCATGGATTGATCGGCATATCCATTCATGATCCCCAAGCTGTTCAGTTCCTTGATGGCAGCGTCGATCTGCTGAATGCTAAGCTGTGCCGTAGTTCCGGCAGCGTTTGTAACGTATGTAGCTGCATGTACTTGGTTCGCAGCAAGCGGGAATACTGCTGTACCTAATGCAGTTATGGTCAGAAATGTTGCGATTTTTCGGGTTGTCGGATTCATGGTTGAATTCCTCCTCTATAGGTTGGTCTTGCTTGTATCTATAGAATAGAGGACAAAAAGAAACTCCCAAGGTCAAAATGATTAACAAAATATAAACTGAAGCTAATTTTTATCGAAACTTATACCGTAAACCGGTAGCCCGCACCCCATACGGTCTCAATGTAATCGGGATTTTTGGGATCTGTCTCCAGCTTACCGCGCAGCTTGCGAATATGAACCGTAACTGTTGCGATATCTCCGCTGGAATCCATGCCCCAGATCCGCTCGAACAGATCGGATTTACTGAACACACGGTTCGGATGACTCGCCAAGAACACAAGCAGATCGAATTCCTTGGTTGTAATCGCGACCTCTTCCCCGTTCAAGAAAACGCGGCGTGATCCTTTGTCGATATGCAGTCCACGAATGTGAATCTCATCCTGCTCAACCGGTTTGCTCATGCCCAGCAGTCTCTCGTAGCGGGTTAGATGAGCCTTTGCTCTAGCAACCAACTCGCTTGGGCTGAACGGTTTGGTAATAAAATCATCGACACCCAAGTTAAAGGTTCGGATCTTGTCTATCTCTTCTTTTTTGGCAGAGACGACCAGAATCGGTACTTCCTTCACCTCACGAATACGCCTGCAGCATTCGAAGCCGTCAAGCCCCGGAAGCATCAGGTCAACAATGATCAAACTGTAATCTCCCTCCAGAGCCAGCTTCAAGCCTTCCTCTCCGTTATGACAGAGCTCCACAGTGAATCCGTTAAGCTCAAAATAATCCCGTTCCAGTTCGGCAATTGTTGTTTCGTCTTCAATGATTAATATGCTTGTCACTGCCGCTACTCCCCTTTGTCCATCAGCCTTTTCAATTGAATATAAATCGTTGTACCTTCACCAGGCATACTTTCTGCCCAGATGAATCCTCCGTGTCCATCAATAATTTGACGGGCAATCGCCAGTCCTAATCCGCTTCCCCCGGTTGAGGAATTGCGAGATTGCTCTGCCCGATAGAAACGCTCGAAGATGTAAGGCAGCGCCTCTTCCGGTATACCTTTACCATTATCCTTAAACGCCATCGTAATCCATTCGTCATCTGCTTGAAGTGTAATACTGAATTGCTTGTGTTCATTCTCCATGTACTTCAGTGCATTATCGACTACATTGACGACAGTCCGTTTTAGTTTGTCGAGATCCACTGAAGCCATAACAGGACCTGACGACTGGTTATCCCAATCGAGTGCGACCCCGTTATCCTCCAGATCGTATCTCAGCTCTTCAATGCTGTCTTCAAGGAAATCAACAAGGTCTACGACCTTAAAGAGGAAAGGCTCCTGATTTAAATCCAGCTTGGAATAGAGGAACAACTCATCCACCAACTTATCCATGCTGACTGCCTTCGAGTGAATGATATTGACGTAGGTCTCCATTTTCTCGGGCGTGTTCGCCACTCCATCACGAATCCCCTCAATATAGCCTTTAATATTGGTGATCGGTGTCCTTAGATCGTGCGAAATGTTGGAGATGAGCTCTTTGCGATTGGCTTCGTCCTGCTGTCTGAGTTCATTGGAACGCTGCAGTTGGTTCCGCATACTCTCAAACGCTTCGCTAAGCTGGCCTACCTCGTCATTGGAATGAAGCTGGAGCTTGAAGGAGAGGTTCCCTTCCTTAATCTGCTCTGCGGAGTTCCTCAGCTTGTTCAACGGCTTAATGAAGCTGCGAGTAATCCAGCGGAACAGCAGCAGATTTGCAATAATGAGCACCCCGATGAGCAGGATTGACATCACGGGCAGCAGCTTACGGGTCAATTCGGCAAAAGGACTCCGTTCACGAATGACGAAGATGCTTCCCCGTTCCCCATTCGTGTACTTAAAGTCAAATTTGGCATAGGCATAAAAGCGTTCACCAATATTAAACGTACTGCGAATCTGGTAGTTGTTCAGATCATAGGCAGGCAGTGCCTGCTTCAGTTCAGGCTGGTTGAAGGTCAGTGATTCAAAGATCTGGCTGTTCTCACGTCTGACATAGAGACCTGATTTCTCGGCTCGAAGTTTCATGTCGTATTCACGCAGCAAATCTTTGTTTTGCAGCTCATCCGGTTCATTTTTGGCCATAAACTTCATCTCTTGAAAGATCGATTCTCCCTGTTCAGTCAGTGGGTTAATCTGATAATGCACCTTATAAATATCACGAAAACTCTGCAGATCTCCTGTTGCCGCAATCGTATACAGACTTGCCGTAAGCAGGATAAACAGCAAACTTATCACGAGCATGCCCGTGAAGGACAGCAGCATCTTTATTCGAATGGACATGGGTTCCCCTTTATCAGCATGGTATAGGATTAGTTAGTGCACATGTTAACACAAGATGGATTCACTTGCCCAGATGCAAAAAAGCCAATATGGAACGCTCTCCATATCGGCTTAGATTTATTTCTATCATCCCATCATGCAGATTTAGCTGTCTACCACGAATCTCAAAAATCAACAAGCTGTTACATAGATATGCGTTCTCAGCTTTCAATACAGCATAGGAGGTACTGCGAAACTTCAATGTTCTTGATCACCTTGGCTGGATTTCCTCTAACAACCACGTTGTCCGGAACGTCCTTGGTTACCACGGCTCCGGATGCAATGACTACATTATTGCCAATGGTGACTCCAGGATTGATGATCGCTCGTCCGCCTACCCACACGTTATCTCCGATTGTTACTGGCTTACCATATTCAGGGCCTTCATTTCTTTCCAAAGGATCTATCGGGTGTGTCGCTGTGTAAATATGAACTCCTGGCCCAAACAAGCAGTGACTGCCGATCCTCACCTCACATACATCCAAGATGGTGCAATCGAAATTGGTGTAGAAGTGATCACCCACATGGATATTGAAGCCATAATCGAAACGGATATTGGGCTCCATGCTCAGGTGCTCACCCGTTGTGCCCAGCAATTTTTTCAAGATGTCTGTTCGAAGGTCCTCATCCGTTTCGGTGCTCTGATTATACAAACGAGTCATCCGTCTTGCATACGCTCGATCACGCGTCAGTTCAGGGTCCCAAGCTTTATAGAGCTCTCCAGAGACCATCTTCTCTTTTTCCGTTTTCGTATCCATATCTAACATCCCTCTCCATATGGTAATAGTCTACGTTACCTCCGTTTTTCCACAAGCTGCAGCGAATATGAGAGGCTTTCCAGAGTCATTGATATTAATCCAAACATATAATTCTCATCCGGGTCATTCAATAGTCTCATCTGAGGCATATGCATCTCTGGTATGTACTTCAAACATTCATTCCGGATAATCTCTACATCCTCCGGCTGTACTAACGTGCCAGTCAATGCAAGGGTCTCGGGGTTCATCACAGCAATCAGACTTGATACGGCACGTGCTGCAATCGAATGGAATGTATTCCGATTATGGAGTAATCTGAACTGCTCATCATGGGAGAGACCGAATGGCAAAAAAGCGATCTCCCCGGCAAACTGGGTATTCCCCCTGTGAATATGCCCATCAATCATGATTCCTGCACCTGGTAAGGAGCCTTCAATGAAGGTCGCCACAATAATAGACTTCTCATTTTCATATTCCTGTTTCTGATATAGACCGTACACCGTCAGGTTCATGTCATTCTCTACAATAACCTCGACCCCATGTCTTTCTCGGATCGAATCGGCCAGTGGAACATGGACCAGCTCGGGGATATCCGACACATTAATGATGCCTTGATGAACAGCACCTGGAACACCGATACCCACAGCTCGGATCTGCGGATGGTTATCGATGAGGCGATCAATGAGCTGAATGATGAATGCTTCATTCATTTGATCCGTTTCCGTATGCAGTTCCCCTTTTTCCACAGTTTCCCCTGTCAGATTAACCACGCCATAGGTGATGGAGTGATGGCTGATTCCTGCCTTCACGATGAGACCAACAATGTAGGCATAGTTTTCGTTGTACTTATAGATCTGAGCAGGCCTGCCCCCACTCGATTCCTCCATATCCAGTTCCACAAGTTCACCTGCATTCAAGAGTTCGATTAATATGCTGCGGCAGGTAGCGATACTCAACCCTGTTGCTTGTGCAACCATAGATTTGGTACCTTGTCTCATTGTCCTTAATGTTTGCCGCACCAATTCCTCATTCATCTTCTTCACTCGCATGGTGTTGTTAGTAATAGGTCCTTTTGTAATCCTTCTCGCCCCTCACACTTATGAAAATACTTTCGTTAAGTATTAACATAATTGATTTTCATATCGCTGTCCACAAATTTCATCAAGCATCGTCTTAACAAAACGATTAAATTCCTTTTGCGCAAAATTACCCTTTGGGTAAAATTGCACAATGGGCAATGAGTTGATATGATAGAACCATTCACACATTCAATGCGGAACTGGAGGTGAGACCATTTGAAACAAAGCTTGCGAGCCATTAAAAAGGAAGCGACTGCAAGTGCCCTATCTGAAGCTGCATTCCAACTCGCATTAGAGCATGGAATGGACGGATTTGTGGTTGAGGATGTTGTGCAGCGTGCCGGATACTCGCGAAGAACGTTCGCCAATCATTTTTCCTGTAAGGAAGAAGCCGTCGTCATGGCCGGTGAGCACTTTCACAGGATGGAGGAATACTTCGATATGATCAGTCAGCTGCCTGAGGATACAACACCGCTTGAGGTGATGTATCAGTTCATTAAGATGCAGTTGACTGAAGAAGTCCTTCGTCGAATTTATCAGATTTTAGAACTGTCAAAGATCTATCCAAGCTTAATGCCTCATACGCTCACCCTGCTGAATCGCTTGCAAAACGGTGCTAAATTGATGTTAAGTGAATTATTCGGAGATCGTTACCCCGCGGGTTATAATCACTTTCTTGCTGGCGCTGTTTGTGCGGCAATTATCCCTATGCTGGATGGGAGTGTACACGTACAACTTCCTGGGCTTCCTTCAGGAGATAAGGAAGAATCTATTTCATTCGATGAGTACATAGATTCTATGTTTACGTATTTGCGAGATGGATTTTAGAAGAGGCGAACATTAGAGATAGAAGGAGAGAAATCATTTCGATGTCAAAATTACTCTACAGGCTGGGGAAAACAGCCTACGATAAACCGTGGTATTTCATTATGGGTTGGATTTTGGTGCTCGGCATCGTCGGAACGGCACTTGGCATAAACGGTGTGCACGTGTCTTCAGACATCAAACTTGAAGGAACCGCATCCCAGAACGTCTTGGACAAATTGGAAAAGGAGCTTCCTCAAGCCTCTGGTGGTCAGGGAAGCGTAATCTTTAATATCCCTGAAGGCGAGCGTTTGGATACGCCTGAGAATTTGGCAGCCATCAGTAAGGCAGTAAGTGAAGTTTACAAACTGGATTATGTCATTAACCCTGCTGAGCTCGCTGCTGCAAGTGGCGCGGATGCTTCAGCTATGCAGGAACAGGCCAGTCAGAGTGCTGCTGGAGCAGGCGAGCAAAGTGCGGATCCAAGCAACCTGCCTCTTTATGGACCACTCATGATTGAAGGAATGCCAGTACCTGGCGTGTTGATCTCAAACGCTGGAGATGTTGCTCTGTTCCAGTTCCAATTCACTGTGCAGCAAAACTCCCTGCCTAAAGGTGTCACGGATTCGGTTGTGAATGCAGTAAGCGAAGCCGAACAAGGTACAAACATCTCGGTTCTGCCAAGTGATTCCCTGAAAGAAGTGGGCATACCGATTGGAACCAACGAAATCTACGGATTGGTCATTGCGGCAATTGTGTTGTTCATGACACTGGGATCCGTTGTTGCCGCAGGTTTGCCGATTGTCATTGCCCTGTTTGGGGTTGCGGCTGGTGTTGGTGGAGCATTTGCTGTCTCCAACTTTGTCAGCATGACATCCTTTACCCCTGTACTCGCTCTCATGATCGGGCTTGCCGTTGGTATTGACTATGCATTATTCATCGTCAATCGTCAGCGTAGACTTATTTTCGACCAGAACCTGAATGCACGCGAAGCGGCCAGCAGAGCTGTTGGAACAGCAGGAAGTGCCGTGTTCTTTGCTGGATTAACGGTTATTATTGCACTTTGTGGAATGCTGGTTATTGGTATCACCTTCCTGAGCATGATGGCTATCGTCGCCTCGGTTACCGTACTGTTCAGCGTACTGATTGCCCTTACTCTTCTCCCGGCATTGCTGGGTCTCCTGGGTGAGCGCATCTGTTCTCGTAAAGCAAGAGAGAAAAATCTGGCGAACGCACACAAAAAATCAAACGGGTTTGCAAATCGCTGGATCTCTGGTGTCGTTAAATTCCGCTGGCTTGTCATTGTAGCTGTTATTGTCGTTCTGGGTACGGCTGCAATCCCGGTAGCCAAAATGGAACTGGGCATGCCTTCTGGCGCTACCGCTAACCTGGATACGACTGCACGGCAAAGTTACGATGCCATTACAAAAGGTTTTGGTGAAGGATTCAACGGTCCCCTGCTCATTGTTGCTGAACCTACTGATGCTTCCCAAACCGTGTCATTACAAACATTGGGCGCCATCGCCCAGGATCTGCAACAATTCGAACATGTCTCTGTCGTCACACCGGCTGGTGTGAGTGAAGATGGCAAAATGGCCATTCTAAGTCTTATTCCAGATTCGGGTCCAACCGACGCAGCAACCAAACAGCTGGTTGAAGAATTGCGTTCTCCTGACTCTACCATTGCAACCAATCACGATATGAAGCTTGGCGTTACCGGACTTACTGCGGTCAATATTGATATGTCAGCCAAATTGGCTGAAGTCTTCCCTGTATATATCGGAATTATCGTTATTCTGTCTCTGGTCATCCTGCTCCTGGTCTTCCGCTCCATCCTGGTTCCGATCAAGGCAACGATTGGATTCCTGCTTAGTATTCTGGCTACATTCGGTCTGACCACTGCCGTATTCCAGTGGGGTTGGGCAAAGGCGTTATTTGATTTTGACACGGGCGGTCCTCTGCTCAGTTTCATTCCGATCATGGTAACAGGAATTCTCTACGGTCTGGCTATGGATTACCAGGTCTTCCTTGTTTCTTCGATGAGAGAATCTTACGTACATGGTCATCGCGGGAATCAAAGCGTAATGAACGGCTATCAGATGGCAAGCCGAGTTGTCGTTGCAGCTGCCGTTATTATGGTATCCGTATTTGCAGGCTTTATTTTCACGCATGATATTATGATTAAACAGATTGGATTTGCCCTGGCCTTGGGTATTCTGATTGATGCATTCGTTGTTCGGATGGCGCTGGTTCCGGCAGTCATGTCTCTCTTCGGGGATAAAGCCTGGTGGCTGCCAAAATGGCTGGATCGTTCGCTTCCTAACCTGGATGTTGAAGGTGACAAGCTCATTGCTGAACTGAATGCTAAGGAAAAACAGTAAGACAATTAGGATCGGATTTCACCTGTCTATTGCATCATTCCTGGGCTAATCTCGTAGGTTATTTGCACTTCGTTTGTTGTATTTATTAGCAGTTTTCAAACCAAAATAAAGCACTTTCTTGGCCTCTACTTGTCGTACGACAAGCTAAAAGCCTTGAGAGTGCTTTATTTATGCATTTTTCTTGCGCTGTTAATATTCCTTCAATTCAATTATTTATAAAATGTTCATTCATTTTGATTGTTCATTACTTTTGCCATTTCAATTCACTCGCTGATGCACCAAATCTTTCTGAAAAGCAAGAACCCTGTCCCAGTCGCCACTAAAAATCGGAATGCTGTAATACCCTACTCTTTCATATAGCGCTGCAGCTTCTGGCTGAAGTGGCCCTGTCTGAAGCTTCAGATTGGTATAACCAAATTCCGCAGCAAGGCGCTCGGCTTCGGCAAGTATGGTCTGAGCAACTCCTTTACGGCGATAACCGGGTCTGGTGTACATACGCTTAACCTCAACGGATTGATCATCCAGCGGCCTAATGGCTCCGCACCCAACCGGATGCCCATCCAATCTGGCTACAATAAAGGCAGCACGAGGCGTTTCGACGTCCGATGGTTGAAAGCCTGCGGTTCCATCCCCGCCATATAACAAGCCCAGCTCACTGCTTAATTCCCGGATCAACTGTACTGAATCCTCGCTGCGTACGTCCTCAGCAGCCGCTTGTACAACCAACGACATATGTCAAATCCCCTTTACTCTATTGGTTTTATTGGCATTACGGATGTGTATAAAATAACACCTGGTGATCACAGCGTCAATCATTCCATCGATAGATCTTTTGTATAAGTCAGACAATTATTTCAACCATACAAAAACAGCAATAATTACTACGATAACCACGCCTGTACCGATCCATCCCAGACTACTTGCCAGTTCTCCCAGATTACCAAATTGCGCACGCTCCAATCCATTCTTGAACGTACCCGCTGCATGATCGTGCTGCTCTTCTCGTTGTAGTCGCTCTCTCATCATCTCGGGAGTTTCTTGATCTTTATTCATCATTTCCCCTCCAATGGTTCAGATCAATGACTTACTCTCATCAGAGTCAATGTTTGTGTATGCGTATAGGTAATCATACCATATGGAGTAAACTTCCAATTCTTTTTTCGCCAATCTCCCCTCTTCTGATATAGTCTCAGGCTATAGCTAGATATAATTTAATGGAATTACGTTATAACTTCACAACTGTGATAACTTTTCTGTAACACATTTGAAGAGGGGTTATGTAAATGACTAAAAGTAGTGTATTGGGTTACCCGCGAATTGGCGCTGATCGCGAATGGAAAAAAGCTCTGGAAGCCTTCTGGTCAGGCAAACTGGATGAACCCACGTTTCACACCCGTTTACAGGAGATCCGGTTAGACCATTTGCGCAAGCTGCATGATCAAGGAATTGATCTCATTCCAGTCAACGACTTCAGTTATTATGATCACATTCTTGATACTGCCGTGATGTTCGGTATCGTTCCCAAACGATTTACATATGATGGCGGGGCCGTTCCTTTGTCCGTGTATTATGGCATCGCACGAGGCACCAAGGACGCTGCAGCCAGCGAAATGACGAAATGGTTCAACACCAACTATCATTACATCGTCCCAGAGCTAAATGACGTAACTCCCGCACTTACCGAAAATAAACCTCTTATCGCTTACCGCGAAGCCAAAGAAAAGCTCGGGATTGAAGGCAAGCCGGTGATCGTCGGACCCTTAACCTTCCTGAAGCTCTCCAAAGGATACGACAAATCCGAGACGGAAGCCTGGCTGGAACGTTTGCTTCCACTCTACACGCAGGTGCTTCGCGAACTTGCAGAAGAAGGTGTACAGTGGGTTCAGATTGACGAACCTGTTCTGGTTACCGAATTAAGCAAGGATGACTTACAGCTTCTGCAAAACATCTATACGACGTTTGCAGCCGCAGTCCCTAACTTGAACATTTTATTACAGACTTACTTTGAATCTGTGGAGAATTATAGCGACATTATAAGCCTTCCGGTACAGGGAATTGGACTAGATTTCGTACAAGGGCTCTCCGGCAATCTGCAATCCATTAAAACTAAAGGCTTCCCGGCTGACAAAATTTTGGGCGCAGGCATTATTGATGGTCGTGGAATTTGGAAGGCTTCACTTCAAGAGAAACTGTCCCTGCTTGATGTGCTGATTGAGCAGGTCGCACCTGAACGTTTAATTGTGCAATCGTCCTGCAGTCTGCTGCATGTGCCTGTTACAACAAAACGCGAGTCGAACCTCGACCCTGCGCTCAAGAGCTCGCTCGCCTTTGCAGATGAGAAGCTGAAGGAAATTGCTCTTCTGACAAAAGCATGCACATCAAGACATGCCGACATTCTGGAGGCGATTGATAAAGCAGATGAGGCGCTGCTGCCTCTTAAGCAGTCACAGGAACGTAATCGCATTGACGTGCAGCAGGCTGTTGCAGCATTGCGTATACAAGAGCCAGTGCGCTCTCTCCCGTTCGCTAAACGTCATATTGCTCAGCAGGAAAAATGGAAGCTGCCTCTTTTTCCGACAACTACGATCGGCAGTTTCCCTCAATCTGCAGAGGTACGCAAGACCCGGCAGCTATGGCGCAAGAGTGAGTTGAGCAACGAGCAATATGCCCAGTTTATTCGCGAGCAAATTGATGCCTGGATTCAAATTCAGGAAGAGATCGGCCTGGACGTCCTCGTTCACGGAGAGTTTGAGCGTACAGATATGGTGGAATTCTTCGGTGAGAAACTCGCAGGATTTGCCTTCACTCAGTATGGCTGGGTACAATCCTATGGTTCCCGGTGTGTAAAACCACCGATCATTTTCGGTGACGTTGCGTTCGTTCAGCCAATGACGGTTGAAGAAACCAAGTACGCTCAGTCACAGACCCAGCAACCGGTAAAAGGCATGCTGACCGGACCGATAACCATTATGAACTGGTCCTTTGTCCGGGATGATATTCCGCGTGAGCACATTGCTTATCAGCTGGCATATGCACTCAGACAGGAAGTGGAAGCCCTTGAGCAGGCGGGTATTGGCATGATCCAGGTGGATGAACCTGCTGTTCGTGAAGGCCTTCCACTCAAGCAAAATGAGCAAGCTGATTATCTGGCCTGGGCGGTCAAAGCTTTCCGCATCTCCACATGTACGGTACAAGAAACAACGCAAATTCATACCCATATGTGTTACTGTGAATTCCATGACATGATCGATTCCATTGAAGCCATGGATGCTGATGTCATCTCCATAGAAACATCACGAAGTCACGGTGAGCTCATTCACAGCTTTGAATTGAATACGTACAAACTCGGCATAGGGCTTGGTGTGTACGATATCCATAGTCCTCGTATCCCGAGCGTGGAAGAAATGACAACCATGATTGAGCGCGCCCTGCGTGTGCTGGATCCCAAGCTGTTCTGGATTAATCCCGATTGCGGCCTGAAAACCCGTGGACGTGAAGAGACGGTCGCTTCCTTGCGCAACATGGTTCAGGCGACCCTAATCGCACGCGAACAACATCATGCCATCAAAACGCTTTAAATTGAAAAAGAGCAGGAACCCCCTTCCTTCTTATGGGGTGTCCTGCTCTTTATCATTTCTTGTTTTTACTGAAATCTTCAGTCCAGTTAAGCTTAACCCTGTAAAAAATCAATCAATGCTGCATTAAATTGTTCAGGGTGAGTCGCATTAAATCCATGTGGCCCACCTTCTACAACCACCAGACGGCTGCCAGGGATCGATTCATGTGTACGTTGTCCGCTCACTTCGAGCGGAACGATGGCATCGGAATCACCATGGATAACCAGTGTCGGAATACTGAATTTCTCCAGATCCTGACGGAAATCGGTAAGGGCAAAGGCAGCGATACAATCCAATGTCCCTTTAGGAGAAGCCAGAGCTGCAATGTCCCGGTTATAGATACGGAACGGTTCGCTCACAAGGTCCTTACGGTCTCCTGCGGCGAAAAAGTTAGTTGTGAAGCCTTCCAGGAATGCCAGACGATCCCCTTTTACGCCATTTTGGAATTCTGCAATCGTTGCATCATCCAATCCACCTTGAGGATTGTCTTCAGTTATATAGAGATAAGGAGGAACTGCTCCCGCAAATACGGCTTTGGAAACACGTTCGGTTCCGTAAGTTCCCACATAGCGAGCTACCTCGCCGCCTCCCATGGAGAACCCAACCAGTGTAACCTCATGCAGATCAAGGTGCAGAATCAATTTATGTAAATCCGAAGCAAAGGTATCATAGTCATAACCATCCCAAGGTTGGGAAGACTGACCAAAGCCACGACGGTCATACGTTATAACACGGTAGCCTGCTTCGATCAGGGAAGGTACTTGCTTCTCCCAGGATCGTCCGCTCAAAGGCCATCCATGAATAAGGATGATGGGTTTTCCCGCGCCATGATCTTCATAATACAGTTCAATTGGTTGTGCATTCTCTTCGCCTACATTTACTTTAGCCAAGGAAAATCCCTCCGTTAGTTATTATATTTTTGTTTGTTACTATTTAAATGTTACATATGTAAACGTTAATTGTCAATCGTACCCAAGAATTAGATGGAGTATGCCATTTGAACTGAATACAGTGAAAAACCTTTGAAATGACACCTGTCATTCTAGCAAAAAAAGCCGCCTGCTAGGCGACTTATCATGCAAACATATTCTTATTTCTGTTCGTATATATTGCTTGTCATGTTTAATGAGCGTTAGTAGTTGCAACGCCAGGTGCTGGTGCTCTATGCAAAGCCACACGTGCGCAGCTTATTCCCCATGTAACCAGTGCAATCAAAATAAGATTAATCACGATTGAAGTCACTGGTGCTCCGCTATAGATAAGTCGGACGTATCCCCGGACAGCGTTGGATGCAGGCAGGAAATCCCCGATATGACGATAGAATGGTGTGAGCATTTCGGTTGCGATAATGTTGCCTGCTGTCATGAGCTGGAAAGGAATCAAGGCTACGTTGAACAGTGCGCCCAATCCACCAAATAATACAAATGACATTTGAGTCAGGCATACGCAGGCGATGTATACGAGAATATGGAATCCCCACATTTCCCAGAAGGAAGCGACAGGTGTGACAAACAACATGGCTACAGTCGTTATAATGAGAGGCGCTACGATACACACCATCAATAACAGAAGCTGTCTGGCCCAGAAAATTTTCCATCGGTCGTACTTATGGCTAAGGATCATCGTTGAAAGATTCAATTGAATATTCATGGTCATCACTGCGATATATGTGATAAACCCAAGGATCATGGGCAGCATGCTGAGTGCAAAATTGGTGATGTTGTTAGACTTGACCACATTTGTCGTGACCACTTCTTTTTGAACGATTCCTGATAGCTGAGCACCTACGCTGGTAGATATCCCTTCAGCTGAACCTTCCAATATGGATCTGGAAACTTCCGAAGCTGCCTGATTGACATAATACGTTAATTGCCCTTCCCCTTTGTCCAGGTTCGCAGCGAATTGGGCAGGAATGCTTACGATCATACCAATATCCCCATCATTCATGACTTGCTCAGCTTCCTCAAGAGATGAATAGTTTTCTGTTTTGAAAGGGACTGTTTCCTGAATGATCTTTTCTATTCTCTGTCCATTCGCTCCGTCCGAGTTAATAATACCTATTTTAAGTTGGTCCACTCGTTCCGTTGCTCCGTTGTATCCCGTCAACCAGACAATGGTGAATATCAATGGAACGACCAAAGCAAAGACCAATCCGATCTTGGTTTGTAGAATTCTCATAAAATCTTTTAATACTGAAAAAACAGACATGTATTTCTCTCCTTCTTGGATATGGCTCCAATTTCAAATTAATAGGCTAACATATAATAGGCTATGCATGTATATCCGCAAAAAAAGTCAGCTGACGAATCAGCTGGAGATTCCTTCATAAATTTTGTTGAGCAGTACGGCAAGTTGTTCTGCCCCTTCCGGGGTAATTAACTCCCTCAATGACTGATCCATATCATTCATCAGAGGAACTACCTGTAAATAAAGCTCTTTCCCTTCCTCGGAAAGCCGCAGCAGGATGGCTCGCCGATCAACAGGATCGGTGCTTCGAATAATAAGATCCTTATGTTCCAACCGCTCCAATGTCTTGCCGACACTCGTTTGATCTTTACCGTGGAGTTCGGATAACTTCTTCTGTGTAATGCCTTCGTTCTGATACAGTTGTTCGAGCATCCCATATTGTTCAGGTGTTATGCCGTAATCCTGCAGTAGATGGGTAACTCTTTTTTTGTGGACAAAATAAGTTCTGGATAATAGCAATCCAATGGGATCTATCTCTTGATGAGTTGACATCAGGTTAAGCCCTCCCTGAAATACTAGCATAGCCTATTAATATTATTTAAGAAGAATATCCTTAATTTGAACCTTTGTCAATCTAATGTTTCTGAGCCATACGTCTTTCTCGTTTAAAAACGAAAAAGCCGCCTTGAAGGCGGCCCGCTGTTCTTCCGTTAGTAGGGTAAGCTATTTTACTCGAAGCGATACGTCCAGAATGCTTCTCTGCCGAACCTGCGCTGGATTTCTTCATCATCCAATTTCCGGTTACCGACCAGCTCTGCTGCCTGGAATTGCGAACGGTGAGCCTGAATGGCTCCCATTTTTTGCTCCAGATATCCCCTTACATCGACATGTACATCTGGCTTTCCGATGGCTTGCTCATGGTTTTTGGAGAAAGCAACACAATATACGATGGGTCTCTCTTCTGCCGGAAGCCGGGAAATCGTCCGTATGACTGCAGCACCCGTAGCATCATGGTCGGGATGCACGCTATAACCTGGATAAAAGGTAAATACGATGGTAGGTTTGAGTTCCTCTATCAAATCCATGATGCGGCTATCGAGCAGATGTGCATCCTCGAATTCGATCATCTTGTCGTGAAAACCAAGCATTCTCAAATCATGAATACCAATTGCCTTAGCCGACTCTTCGAGCTCCACCTTGCGGATCGCAGGCAGAGTGACTCTGTTTGCAAATGGCGGAATGCCCATATTGCGCCCCATTTCGCCTAAAGTCAGGCAGGCATACGTAACGTACGCACCGCCATCAATATATTTTGCAAGCGTTCCGGCAACGGAAAAAGCCTCGTCGTCAGGATGGGGATATATCACCAAAATGCGTTCATTTTCGTATGATTTATTGTTCATGCTGTTTCGATCCTCCGCTTCCATCAGAAACTCTCCCGACTAAGTTGAAAGGCCACAACCAATTTTCCCTGGCTGTCATGACCAGCCAAAATCAGTCGATCCTTTTCATTTTCATCAATATGGGTAAGGCCTTCCGCATAAACCCAACCCGTCGTCGTTTTTAAGCCTACCCGGTATGGGTTCGTACCTGAAATTGATCCCTGTGTGTATCGAATGGCCGCATTGGAAATGAAAGCCGAAGCAGGGTGACGTGTACTATCGTAGTGATTGGCGTACGCACCTGTCGTCATTTCGAGGTGTAAGTATAGATCCTGATCAATGAAACCATTGAGCCGGGCTTGGACATCTTGAGGTTGTATAAGTTGCATAGTGATCTCCTTATGTGGTCTGAAAGATAAATACTTCATCCATTTTACCATATGTCCATAGAGAATTAACAATTCGAAATCACCTGACCACTTACTTTACATCGGTGAGCACAAATATTCCCTCTAAATGAGCCTCTAAGTGAATAGGTTTATTGCATTACTTATGCTGTATACGTACCGAATTCCGCAGTGAATGTAATTGCGGTCCCGCGCACAGTCGGATCTTCCGCTTCAATATCAATTTCACCATTCATTAACTGTACAATCCGATGACATATCGCTAATCCGAGACCTGTACCTTCCGTCCGGCGAGTAACACTGTTATCAACTCGGTGAAATGGAATAAACAAATGACTCCGTTTATCCTGAGGAATTCCGATCCCTGTATCCCTGACTGTACATTGAAGCCGGATCCTACCAGCATCTATGGAGAGCAGTCTGGCCTCCAAGGAAATGTCACCTTCATCCGTGAATTTCACTGCGTTTCCCAGCAAATTAAGAATCACCTGTCTGAATCTTCCATCATCCCCAATCAGAATCTCTGGAATATCCGGATCAATGGAAACGTTAACTTGCAGTTTCTTATTCAGAATTCCAACCCTAAGAATATCCAGCGTATCCGTTACGGCTTCCCTGATGCTAAAGGCTTCCTTCAGGAGCTGTTCATGATTTGAATCCAATTTGCTGTAATCCAGAATATCATTGACGATACGCAGCAGAGACTTCCCGCTTTTTTGCAGTGTGGCTACATATTCCTTCTGCTTATTGGTAAGATCGGTTGCAGCCAACAGATCCGTGATTCCCATCACGCCATTCATCGGGGTCCGAATCTCATGATTCATGGTGGTAATAAACTCGCTCTTCACCTGGTTGGCCATTTCCATGGCTTCCTTCTCGATTAAGAGATGCTTCTGTTCGTTAAGCAATCTTCTCTGTACTGAAAGTGAAGGGAATACAACCTCGTCCGAAGGCAGATGGCTATATAAGGGTGATTTCACAAATTCCACGTCAGTCATCATATACTCATGCTCTCTCATCATCTTCAGCTGCAAGGACGAAGAAATGGCGGAAGCGTTATATGCGCATACAGATACCATCCCGTATTCACGGACTACGCCGCAAGTTTGTCGCTCATAATTGACCAAATTCCCTTGGATCTTGTCTTCGCTATGCTCCCCCCACGTCATTACATTGGCCCACGTACGAATGGACATGTTATTCTCTTGTACCATCCCCATTACATGGTGAAAATGAGTGAGAATATGCTCAAAACTAAAATCTCCCCGTGATCCGTAATAATCCACGTTGTTAGCATAATGAAGATACTGAAGCTGGTCACCGGAAATAACATCGTTGAGCTTGTTATAAATATCATGATATGTGTCTGCTTCTTCTATCAATAAAATGTGATGACCTTGGTCTATACCCGTTAGAATATAGGATACCGCATTATCAACATAACGATCGAAATCCTCGAACAAATAAATGATATGGCCTCCATCCGTGACACTGGTCAACGAATTTAACGGTACTGCTTGTTTGTTCATATAAGGACTCCTCGGATCTTGCTTTTATTTTCTACTATAAAGGATATAAATTCATACGTCACATCTATTATGGAAAAAATACGAAACTGTCGACGTAATCGAAAAAAAGCCGCCATATCGGCGACTTATTTCGTAGCTATCTTTGCTTCTTGTTGCTTATTGGACATCATATATCCTTCAATAACATGTCCTTGTTTATTCTCTGAACTCTGTCATGATTTTGATCAATTCCTCAAAATGAGGCTTCATTGTTCTCATAGTTAAAATCTTCAATTGCTCCGTGGTCGCAAACTGTCCCCATACCAACTCGTGTGCGGCCATTTCCTTGAACTGTAGAAGGGTGTCATCCATAGCTCGTAGCTCTTTGGCTATGGAAGCGAACGTATTTTTTGTTTTCTGCGGGATTTGCTTTGGCTTATCTTTCCAATAACTGTAACTGACTTCGTACATGATCGTGAATACATCCGCTTGCATTGCAAGGATAAACAAATCCTCCTGCTCCTTGGAAGTCATCACTGTTTGATTCACCATAAACTGAGGGGCAGTATCGTTCACATAATTATCACTAAACTCTACAAGCGTAATCAGAAATTGTGTAGCTTCGTCCGCTTGGCTCTTGGCACGTTCGATAAGCTTCTGCACTTTAGCAGGATCTTCCTGATCGGTTACTTTACTGATTTTCTCGAGTGTTTCGGCCAAGGGAATAACCGAATGTCCTTGTCTCAAAAGTGTCAGAAAACCACTATTATTTTTCGCTTGGTAAAGTTTCTTCAAATTTTCCGATTCTTCTCTCGCCGTATTGAGTTGATAGTTGTAAAACCCAACAATGAGTAAAATAAGGACTGCGAATATCCAGACCAACTTGGATTTTTTTGTAATCAAATGATCATCTGCCGTTTCTAGAGATATTATATGCCAGAATATGAATGCAATAATTGGCACATTTGAGAATTGTAGCATACGGGGCGGACCGTCTAATACAGGAGATTATTGCCATATGTTTTGTCTAAAAATAACAATCCTGACAACAAGATTGCCCAGACCAGTTTTCCTTATCGTAACTGCCCTACTTGTCATTCATGGTCACAATTAGCGTTCGTGGTGTCCCGTTCTTAACGTCGATTGAATAGCGACCCTCATTAAATTCAAATTTCTTACTTTCCAACGTCTCCACATCAATGTCCTTATAACTCTTCAGGATTTGATTAATGATTTTCTCACTTACGTTCAACGCATGTAACACCAAATCCTAATTTTCTCTCATGAAGAAAATTTTGTATATAGATTTAAACTAGTTTAGGTCATTTGACACGTGTATTGTATATGCCTAAACGAAAACAAGAAGAGATTCATCATTTAATTTCTCTTTTTTCTTCGGTTTCGTCTCTGTATGATTAACGGTAGCTCTACATA
Organism: Paenibacillus illinoisensis NBRC 15959; assembly: GCF_004000925.1. Taxonomy (GTDB): domain Bacteria; phylum Bacillota; class Bacilli; order Paenibacillales; family Paenibacillaceae; genus Paenibacillus; species Paenibacillus illinoisensis. The sequence continues at coordinate 191,983 of NZ_BIME01000001.1, forward strand.
TGTACTTATAGAAGGCAAATATGAATTTTAGGAATAGGCCCGGAAGGAGATCTCCCGATTTGAAAGCTTTTATTCAATTGTTGCATTTCGGCTATCATCAGGCGATGAGCTGCATTTTCCCTGTGGCCATCTTCGGAACCCTAGCCATCACCAGCGTGATCGAGGTTCCATTCTTTCATCGCTATGATGCCATTCTACTGATCTTGCTTGGTGTCCAATATCTCATGTACCGGAGTGGGTTGGAGACCTGGGATGAAATTAAAGTCATATGTGTGTTTCATATGATTGGCCTGGTACTTGAACTGTACAAAGTAAGCATGGGTTCATGGTCATATCCAGAACCTGGATTCACCAAAATATTTGGAGTTCCGCTGTACAGCGGCTTCATGTATGCGAGTGTGGCAAGCTTTATGTGTCAGATCTGGCGCAGATTACGCATGGACATGACAGGATGGCCTGGTTTTGCACCCTCCTTTCTGCTCGGAGGAGCCATCTATCTCAACTTCTTCACCCACCATTTCATTCCTGATTTTCGTTGGTGGCTCACGGCTCTGGTCTTTATCGTATTTTGGAAAACATGGATCATCTACCGGGTACGGACCAAGACATATCGAATGCCTTTATCGCTCGCATTTGTCATTGTAGGCTTCTTCATCTGGGCTGCCGAGAATATTGCTACATTCTTTAATGGCTGGAAGTACCCTGACCAGCACGATGCCTGGCAATTGGTTAGTTTCAGCAAAATCAGCTCCTGGTTCCTGCTCGTAATCATTAGCGTCATCATTGTCGCCCAGCTTAAATATGTCAAAGCCAATCGAACAAGCACTGGCCCCAACTAAGTATTAAGACTGACATTAGAAATGGTCTAACCGTCCAACAATTACTCCTTTAACAAAAATTAGGAGACTCATTCCAGTCTGAAACGTATAAGATGGATAGTCATTCTAGTCGAAAGGAGATTTTAATGGATGAAGCGACATTCTTGGCTCTTTGTGTTCATGTTGTTGTCTATCATTTTAATGATGACAGGGTGTCTTCAAACCGAGGCAACGAACGAAACCGAGCAATCCGTACCTAATGAAATTGCCATCATGACACCTACACAAGAAGCCACCATTGCAGCGGAAGTCTTTAAGACAAAAGAATATACGATCGGCGATATCCCGGAATCGCCCTTACCTGAAGATGTTGTTCTGGAGCGGTATGCTGCGATGGAGCCTTACTATGCTGAACGTTATGCAGATAAACCAGTGAATTATAGTTACGTATTGCTTGCTTTGAAGGCAGCACAGATACAACAAGCCTCACTTCAACCCGAAAATATGAAGTTCACTGTGTATCAGGAGCTCGAAAATTATGTCGATCTGGACTACACGATGGATCTCGTGTTGGATCAGCAAAACGGAAATCTGGAACGTGTTCCATTGGAAGGACGACTTTCCCTTATAAAAAAAGATGGTAAATGGCTAATACAAGCTGACGATTTCGACAGCAAAGCTTTCTTAAAGCTTATTCCTCAATAACATCACCAAAAGGGCGCCAATGCAGGCGCCCTTTTGGTAATTGAATTCCTTTGTAGAGATTAATCGTTATGTCTGACTCACTCAGATCGCTCTTCATGACAGTAATACAGCATTCATCACCGTTTAACAACGACTTTAACAGATGATCGTGATGTATTCCCTGCTTGATCTGCTGCCTCATAAGTAATTGTATACACACGGTCCTGACCTTTACCTTTTCCTGTACGTTCAGCCCGAAGCTTGAATTCGAAATCGGGAGTACCGTATGCTGCTCCCTGGATGTCAGGTGACTTGTTACCATGTCCCTTGCCTTTATCCGGTTGGTTGCTTGTAATGGATATGAGTTTGACAGAGGCTACCCCTGTTCCTTGATCGGTGGCATCCGCTGTAACACGGATAGTCTCCATTTTGTTTGCATTTTCTTTCAGAAAGGGTTTATTCACTTTGAGCTGCAGTACAGGTGGCGTGGTATCTCTAACGGTTTCCGTCCGGAAGTTGATAATATAGGATTTCACGCCACCATCTTGCCCCGTAACCTTGACCACGGCCTGACCCGGTACTGCCACAGCTTGCTTCACTTCCACGACCGATTTGCCGGATAGAGCATCCGCTGAAACAAGCGGCAGCGCGCTGCCTGTATTAACTTCAACCTCATAGTTCTTCTGATATGAGTTAAATTCTGACAGAGGCTTTCCATTCACGGATAAACTGGCCAGATCCCGATTTGCATGAACCAATGAAACGTCTAACGATGGATTCCATGCATCAGACCCTGCAAAATGCGTAGCCGGAAGGTATTTTTCCGCTTCTTCAGCAGTCAGCTGAGTGGACCAGTTACTTCTTCCTTTGGCATTGGCACCAGGTCCATAACTGGCATACTCGGCGAAACGTGCAGTCTTTTCATTATCAGGATTGCTCCAATTGTTCCATCCTGCCGGGCTGATATGATCATCCATATAACTGTTTATATAGGCAACACTCGCGTTCGGCCGCCACGGTCTACCAAGAGCCACATTGCCTGTCAATCCGGATTCGGCAGTAATTCGGCTGTTTAGAAAAACATACCCTGGCTTGCCTTCGGCTGTGGAGGCCGCAGTCACATAACCATTACTCAGACTATGAATGATGCTGTTCTCAAAGAGAGCAGCGGCGTTCCCAAATATGAAATCAACATCGCCTTCAATGTAACTGTCAACATAGTACTGTCTGCCGTCGTTGACATACAACGTGTCCTGCCAGCCCTTCAGGCTGACATCACGGAACACAAGGCGATCCCCGCGTGCAAAAAGGGCTACCGCTTGCCCGGCATTGTCACCCGCATCATTCTGTATCGTCAGATGTTCAGCTGTAAAGTCATTCGTTTGAACGCGGAAGCTGTAGCTGTTCGATGTACCAAGAGGATTGCCGTTCCCGTCTAGTGTGCTAGCCGAATCCCCGTAGACCAGGATGGTGCCTTCACGACTCTCTCCAATCATCCGTAGGTGGGTTTTACTCGAAGGCACATTCAACTTTTCACGATAGATCCCATCTTTGATTCGGATAATGGTAGGGATAGTCGCATGGTCAGGACTTGCATCTATGGCTTCCTGCACTCGCTTGAATTCCCCACTACCATCGGAAGCAACAGTCAAAGTGACCGCCGGAGTTTCGAATACGGGAACAGATGACATCCCCTCTCCAGCTTCATTATTTGCCGTAACCAAATAGTAGTACGTCCTCCCGTTGGTTAGCCCTGAATCGGTATAAGACGTTTCGGTCACCTCCGCAGCAATGGAAGCATACGGCCCATCAGGGGAGTCACTGCGTTTCACAGCATAGCTGTCTGCTCCCTGTAAGCCTTCCCAGCTCAAAGTAATTCCACCATCTTCCGGCTCTGCATGCAATCCTGTTGGAGACATGAGGGTTCCGTCATCAGCGGACGGTCTTGCTCCTGTTGGGGCAGACTCGAGACTATGCGTATCTCCGTTTACAGCAATAATTTTGTAATAGTAAGGTACACCGTTCGTGAGCCCTGTATCTGTGTATGAAGTTTGGGACTGCGCTTCAGCTACGACTTCATATGTTCCGTTTAATTCGGTGGAGCGCTTGATCTGATAAGTTGCCGCTCCCTCAATCGGTTGCCACTCCATCTCGATTGAATTCGGCTGCGGTTTTACGACAGGCTCAGGCGTAGACAACGCTCTTGATGGCGTAACCGCAACAGGCGCTGAATCCGCTCCTTCACCACCAATACCAGTTGCCGAAACTACATAATAATAGGTGACCCCATTATCCAGTCCGCCATCTCGGAAGGATGGTTGCGTCAGTTTCGCTGCTACAGAAGTAAATGGGCCATCTGCCTGAACGCTGCGTTTAACCGTGTAATGGCTCGCCTGTTCAATGGGCTGCCATGCCAATTCGGCCTGTGCATCTCTGGATTTCCCCTCCAGTTTCTCTGGTGCATCGGGTTTCACGGCATCCTCTGAAGGTGTGACTTCCACTTTGTTGGAAGGTCCGCTTTCTCCTGAAGCACCTAGTGCAGTGACGACATAATGGTACGTTGTACCATTTACAACCGTTTCGTCGATAAAGCTGGTGTCTGCGACTTCAGAAGCAATTAGTTCGTAAGCTGACTCATCCTCTGTGCTTCGTTTAATATTGTAGGTTGATGCTCCTTCGGCTTCGTCCCAATTGAGTTTAACCATACCGTTTCCTGGCTGTGCAGTGAGCCCTTTAGGTGCTGCCACAGGCTCAACGTAGAGATGAAGGTTATCATAATATATGGTCCCTTTGCCTGTGCCAGGTGTTTTGGCCAGAATGCGGCCAATTCCATCGGTGAGCACATCCGCCTGGAACGGAATGTTATCCGCTACTCGTACATTGTCGATATAGATATCCGCTTTTTGCATAGCTACATTGCCAGTAATCTTCAGGTTGTACCATTGATTGTTTGCTGGTGCATCCATCAGTTTGTGATCCACCCCGTCTCTCTTGTAAACGAGTGTATAGCTATCTTCTGCGGCGGGAGCAGCAGGTTTGCGTATTTCTATCGAAAGCGGCGTACGGTTTCCGGCGTTATTTTGCAGCTGCAATACATATGCTGTCCCTGGCCAGGAAGGTGACATGAGATCCGTTTCCAATACAAAGCTGCCGAGTTGAGGTTGAAAAGAACGTATAAATTGTGTTGTGCCTGGGGCATTATCATACAGTTTTAATGACTTTGTCGACGGATTACTGCTGGTTTCAGAAGGGACTTCCGCCACCTCGACCCGATGATCTGCATCCTGGGGATCAGGGAGCACGGCGTAACCAGGTGGTGTTTGGCTAATCTCAAGTCCTTCAAAGTCATCACGGATATACTCAATGGTTTCAAGCTCCCCTTCGGGTACTGCTTGCGCTTCTTCCGAGGAGAAGCTGGTTCCTTTCTCATTCACCGCTTTAATGACGTAATAATAGGTCTTTCCAACAGTCAGGTCAGAATCTGTGTACGAAGCAGATGTTATTCCGCTCTGCAGCTCCGTGTACGGACCACCGGATATCTCGGCTCGGAAAACCGAATACGAAGCTGCATTGTTCACCTCTTCCCAGGATAATACGACTGATTTCGGTCCTGCTTCTGCGATGAGTTGGGTTGGGTTCGTAGGGAAATCAGCATCCAGTTGCTGAACAGCAGCACCGGAGAAAACAGATGTATTCAGTTTATCCACTTCGTCGTCCGGTTTGGAGGCATCTGCCGCAAGTCCGACGTAAACCGTGCTGCTCACGGGAAAATCTGTCGTACTCACCACGGACCAGTCTGCTCCGTCTTTGGACACGAGTGATGTTACCTGATCACCCAGTCGGACCAGCTTCACCCAGTAAGGAAGTGTGATGAATGTCTCTGGTTCCTGAAAGGTGACATCTGCCCCTTGGGATTCACGCGTCAAATTTACTGCTTTTTGCCCGCCTTTGACATAGGACGTCATCAGCGCGATAAATGGCGAGGAATCGCCCAAGCTCTCACGGATCATTACACCTGCTTCTGCTCCGTCATCCGTGGCGGTCACCCGATCGACCCGAGCAACGATCTCGCCATTACCCTCCAGTGTCTGGTAGGCATAATGAAAATGATCCGAAGCACCAGCAATATCACCTGCAGATTTGACGATTACATCCGTTTCTGCAGCACCCAGCTGTGTATGGCCTGCAATGCCAGGTGTTCCGACGTCTGTTGAAGTCCAGGGCGAAATACTTCCTTCTTTATTAACATGAACGGAGACATTATCCGATTGCGTGGCCGTTCCCGTATTGTCAATTGCACGAACGGTGAGATAATGTGTACCGTCCTCTACACTGTCCCAGGTCAAAGAATAAGGAGCGGTATCATCTTCGCCCAATTTAATATCGTTTTGATAAAATTCCACCTTGGAGATGGTGCCGTCCGGATCGGAGGCCGAGGCCACAATTTCAATGGAATCCTCCTCTGTCGCAATCGTATGGTTGGAAGGAGAATCAATAGAGACTACAGGGTTCAATGATCCATTGCCTGTAATGCTGTTCAGATACATTTCAAGATGGGTATAACCCGATTCGTGAATTTCATTTCGGTCTGAGGCATCGTTCGGATTCAGCCCTTGAGCGACTTCCCATTCGTTCGGCATTCCGTCATGATCATCATCGGGCTGCGTGGATAACACCTCTTCAAACTCCAGATATCCTCCCACTTCTTTTTGGGAATTGATATGCTGACCGGAACGATTTTTAACATCATTAACGATTCTTGCATCAATCGCATCCCTTCTCGGCAGGACAGCACCAGCTTCGGCAAGAACACGGTCATACGCCGTTTCCGCATCATCCATAGGCGATGGATTCGCCATGACTACCGGAGAATCAAGCTGGGATTCAGGATTCGCGAGAGTCCCGACACCAAGCCAGTTATCCGCAGTAATCTCGGGAAATCCGTCTACGATATTGCCGCCTACATGGAGACGCGTATTGGCACTCACATCAAGGAATAGCTGGTCCCTCACGGAACGATACGTATTGGGGCCGTATTTGTAATAATTGTTCATCAAATTGTAGTTGCCTTCCTCACCGCCATAGGCAGAGAAAAAGCCCCAGTTGTACACGACATTGTTGTATGATTCGGTATTAAATCCGGGAGCCCCGGCAAATCTCGGATTACGGCTTACGTTGTGGGCGATGATATTATGATGAAATGAGGTATTATTTCCGCCCCAAATGCCGGCATATCCATGCCTGCCCTTTTGGTGGGTCGTCATCAGCATGCTCTCGGCAATGACGGACCACTGCACGGTTGTATTTTCGTTTACATACATGCTAAGGACTTCATCCACAGACCAGGTGAATGAACAGTGATCGATGATGATGTTTTTATGATATCGCCCTCCAAATACATCATCCTCACTTGGGTGTTTGTCTCCAAGCCTGAAGCGCATATGTCTTACGATAATGTTATCTGCCTGAAATGTGGTCCAATAATCGGAGACGGTGATCCCTTCTCCAGGCGCAGTCTGTCCAGCCAGGGTAAGATTGGAACCTGTTATAACCAGAGGAGCTTCCAGATGAATGGTTCCACCCACTTTGAATACGACGGTTGTATCATTTTGACTAACGGCTTCGCGAAGAGAGCCAGGGCCCGAGTCAGCTAGGGTAGTTACTTCGTAAACAGAACCTCCCCTGCCACCAGTCGTATACATCCCACCGCCCTCAGCTCCAGGAAAAGCAGGCAGCATACCTGAATCTCCTGTTTCTTCCGCAGCAGCCATTCCCGGCAAAACACTGAACAGCATCGATACGATCAAGATGAGCGACACAATCCTTTTCAATAAAATCTACCTCCTCCGGTTTCGTATACTCCAATTGGCAAATGCAGTACTGTGAGGCGATTAACCTTTCAGCAGACCCAATCACCCCCTTTATCCAATGTAAGCGTTATCACAATTGATCAAATTGAATAACCATATTGTCCTGTGAACAAAAAGGTGTAAGGAGTATGTTATGCCCGTATCATTTTGATTCATTTAACGGATACGGGCAATTTACAGGTGGAATGAACTAATCCTTTCGATTTAACAAATATTCATATTCGGTGCAGGCCAGCAAGAAAGCTCCCAGCCCCTTTTGATCGTTGGTAATGATCGGTTCACTGATATAATAAGCGTAGGTACCGTCCCGTCTCGGTTCTCCTCCAAGACCTGCAACCTGACAGTTTTTGTACAGATTGACCCAGCCTTCTTTGGTTTCCATGACAAATTCTGAAATTAAACCGGCATAGGCATGCATCAGCGAGTTGAGCCAGCTTTCGTCCTGTAGCCAACCCAGTCGAATGCCTTTGGCCATGGCATACACGATCATGCTGGAGGCAGAGGCTTCCAGATAATTTCCTTTTCGAGTTCCTTCATTAACCACCTGATACCATACCCCAGTAGAAGGGTCCTGGAAACTTCGAAGTGCTAACATCGACTCATTTAGAATCTCAATCAGCTTCGGGCGGTCCTGATGAGTGTCCGGAAGCAATTCCAGTACATCAACCAGCGCCATGACGAACCAACCCATGGACCGGCCCCAGAAGTTTGGCGATTGTCCGGTATTGGGGTCACTCCAAGCCTGCATACGCTTCTCATCCCAGGCATGGTAGAGCAGACCCGTTTGCCCGTCACGGTTGTGTTGTGCACAGAGAATAAATTGCCTTGTCACATCATCCAGATTCTGCTCGTCTTCCTGTTCGAACCGAAGCATATATTCAAGATAAAACGGCGCGCCCATATACAATCCGTCCAGCCAAATCTGATAAGGGTACACTTGCTTATGCCAGAACGCGCCTTCTGACGTACGGGGGTGACTGCGAAGCTGCTCCCTCAGTTGAGAGGCAGCCATCTTGTATTTTGCATCGCCAGTTAATTGGAACAATCCAAACAGCAGCTTGCCGTTATTCAGATGATCAATATTATGCTCATCCTGACGGTACCCGCGGATCGTTCCATCACTTTGTATAAAGTAATCCATATTCTCGCGGATGTACGCCGCATATTTGCTTTCGCCAGTCACTTTCCACAGCAGCTCAAATCCCTTCAGAATGACCCCGTAATCATAAGACCATTTCCCATGATACCCGTTTGCCTCATACAGTCTGGGCGTACGCTCCATAATGGTTTCTGCGGTATGCACTGCCCAAAGGCATGGAGACTGAATATCAATCATGGTTTCTCTTCCTCCTTCGATAAGTCATGATATTATTTGTTCTGCACAGCTTGGTACGCTGCCTCATATTCCGTTATAATCTTGTCGCCGCCGGACTTTCTCCAAGTCTGAACCGCGTCCTGGAATCCTTGCAGATCCAGCTTGCCGAGAATGTATTTATACGTGGCATCCGTGATGATTTTTTGCAGTTCCGATCCTTGCTCCGAGAACGTCGCAGATTCCAGGGAGTACATTGGATTAAGCACTGCATATTTCGTGTTTTCCTGAATCAAACGATCGGATTCCACTCGCAATGGGTCCGAATCATGAATATCATATCCATTCTCATTCGGACGTGAGGAAGAGAAGGGCTGCACTTCCTGCTCCCAGAGCTTGGTGTCGGTGATCGTTGCCGCATTGCCCTCCAGGCTGTAATGCACACCCTCGATACCATACGTCATCAACGTGTAGACCTCTTCACTCATGAGATCGTCCATGAATTTCAAGACCTGCTTTAACTCAGCCTCGTCCTTTACTTCCGATTTGGGGAATGCCAGCAGCCCGCCTACGCCATTGGATGTGGACCAGATTGCACGATCACTTTCTTTACCTGTTGAAGTAATGTCGTTCACCATGATCAAATCCATGTCATCCTGTACACCTTTGGCCAGATTGAGCAGGTTTTTGCTATCAAACAGCGCACCAACATAGATTCCTGCTCTTCCCTGTGCAAAGCCCTCCTGCTGATCTTTTTTTGCCGTTACTGCGAAATCCTGATTGATATATCCGTTATTGTACAGCTCCTTCATATAATCCATCGCCTTAACGTAACCTTCGGATTCAAACTCGGGTGTTACCTTCCCATCCTCACTGACCGCCCATCCGCTCGGAGTTCCAAAGTATGAACCCAGTGTCTTGAAAGCACCGAATACAAGATCGCTGCGATCAATAAAACCGGTCGTATCTTTGCTGCCATTACCATCAGGGTCCTGCTCGGTAAATGCCTTGGCGACTTCCATCAGCTCTGCAGTTGTTTTGGGTACAGGTAATCCCACTTTATCGAGCCAGTCTTTACGAATGATGACTCCATTACGGGAAACCTGCTTCTGCATCGGAATCCCATACAACTTGCCATCGATCGAAGCCGAGTTTCTCATGTCCGCGGAGATCTCTTTCAAATTCGGGAATTCGTCCAGGTAAGGCCCCACTTCCCAGAAAACACCGGCCTTCAATGCATTTCGAACCGACGAATTCTCCAGAATGGTGAGTGAAACAATATCAGCCAGAGAGCCGGAGGCTAAAGAGGTGTTCAAACGCTCCTCTTTCGAGGCATCCGGAATCCAGGAAAATTGAATATCCGTATTCGTCAGTTCCTCGATTTTGTTCAACACGGTATCCGTCGGCGGCGAAGCAGAATGCAGAATGTTCAACCAGCTAATAATAGGCTTTCCATCCGCATTCGTTTGTGGCTCTGCATTCTCTCCTCCGCAGGCACTAAGCAGCAGACTGCCACAAATGGTAAGCGCTATCAACTTTGCATAACGGAATTTCATGTTCATATCCCCTTTTTCATGTTTTAAGTTTTGCTGTGATCTATTACAGCGATTCTAAGCCAGGTTAATAGACCCCATCTTCACCAAACTTTTTGGCAAGCTTGTTGGCTATGATCACCAGAATCAATCCAACCAGGCCTTTGAACAATCCAACAGTAGTGCTGAAGCTTAATTGTCCGTTCTTCAGGCCGGCTGTGAAGATATACGTATCAAAAATTTCTCCGACCTCCCGATTGAGCGAATTCAGCAGCAGATACATGTGCTCAAAGCCAAGCTCAAGCGTATTACCGATTTTCAGAATCAACAACGTAATAATTACAGGGCGAATGGCTGGAAGAGTCACATGCCACATTTTGCGTAACCGGCTCGCTCCGTCCATATCTGCTGCTTCGTAGAGTTGCGTGTCCACCACCGTAATGGCAGCGAGATAAATGATGGTTGACCATCCGGCCTCTTTCCAGATAATCTGCAAAATGTACATGGGACGAAGCCATTCTGGCGAGGTGAGGAAGCTGATTTTGGTTCCGCCAAAAGCAGCAATCATTTCATTAACAACTCCGCCATCCACACTCAGAAATACATAAGTTATGGATACGATGATGACCCATGACATGAAATGTGGAATGTACACGATGGTCTGAATCGAATTTTTGAACATCTTATGCCTGACCTCATTCAGCATAAGGGCGAGAATAATGGGAATTGGGAAAAAAAGAATCAATTCAAGTGCAAATAACAGTAGTGTATTGCTGAGCAGCATGGCAAAGGTTGGTTCGGTAAACAGCCGTATGAAATGCTTGAAACCGACCCATGGACTATCCTTGATGCCGAGATACGGCTGATAGTCCTGGAATGAAATGATCAGTCCACCCATCGGAAAATACTTGAAGATTACGAAGTAGACAAACCCCGGAAGAATCATCAGATATAGAAGTTTGTTGGTGGCTACACTCCTTAATTGATGACCGATTCCCGTTTTTCGGTGCAGTTTGCCTTGTAACGAAACAACTGGGGAATTGGAATCTTTCACTGCTCGCTGACCTCCTTGATCGGTTAACATGTGTTCGAAGTCAAGCATATCCCCTGCGGTTCATTCCGTACATAATCATTAGCTATCATGCTTCCTGCAATCCGAATAGAAGGGCTTGTGACAAGGCTTTTTCCCGTATGGATTGTAGCTTATGATTATTAACTCGGTTAATGATTATCCTGTTAATCCCCCTGGAATTTCCCTCTCATACCTGCTGCAGCAAGGTCTTAGGATATGATTATATACGTTATACAGAACCCTTGATATGGTGGGAAGAGACCAATTATTAAGGAGGAACTCATCGACATGTCAAAAGCCGCACTCAAGAAGGAAACGCTCGGAAGCGTCATATTTAACGTAGTGAACTATACACTTCTGCTCCTCTTTGCCCTTGCCTGCCTCCTGCCTTTCATTAATGTGGTAGCCAGCTCGTTTGCGTCAACCCAGGAGATCGTGCAGAAGAAATTCATTCTGTTTCCAACGTCATTTTCGCTCGATGCCTATCGGTATATCCTGTCCACTCCGACCATCTTTAAAGGGCTCGGCGTTTCCATCTTCATCACCCTCGTCGGCACCGCAGTCAGCATGACACTTACAGCACTCATGGCATACGGATTATCCCGACGTTATCTTCTTGGGAGAAACGTCATCAACTTTATCGTCGTATTTTCCATGTTGTTCAGCGGTGGAATGATTCCCACCTTTTTAATCGTCAAAGCAGCCGGGTTGATCGACTCCTACTGGTCCATGATTATACCTACAGCAATTAACGCATTTAACCTGATTATCATGCGCAACTTTTTCCAAGCCCTACCGGACAGTCTGGAGGAATCGGCTAAAATTGACGGTGCAAATGACTTTCGCATATTGTGGCAGATCATGCTTCCACTAGCCCTCCCATCGATTGCCACATTATCTCTTTTTTACGGAGTCTCCTACTGGAATACTTATATGAATGCCATTCTGTATCTCAATGAATCCAAAATGTGGCCGCTGCAGGTTCTTCTTCGTCAAATCGTCATTGTATCAAGCGGAATGGAAGGCAATAGTTCAGCCGTTGATATTGTCCCTCCGTCCCAGACCATTAAGATGAGTGTGATCGTCGTGGCAACCGTCCCGATGCTCATTGCCTATCCTTTTGTACAGAAGCACTTTACAAAAGGAGCTTTGCTCGGATCGGTAAAAGGTTGATCGACGTGTTCATTTTGACATAAAACCAATCCCCTTAGGTCCTTGACCTAAGGGGATTCTTTTGCTGCATTGCCGCAATATGAAGCGGCAGGTTAGCAGAGCTCCCTTACCCTCACAGCTCGAGCTTCATCTTCCGATAGGCACCCGGCGTGACATGTTCTTGTTTGCGGAACGAACGAATGAAGTTCTGCGAATTCTGATAACCGAGACGTTCTGCGATGTCCTTGATGGGCATGTCGGTATCGATCAGCCATTTTCTTGCCACGTCAAGCCGGAATCCCATCAAATAATCACTGAAGGTCATACCGTATTCCTTGCGGAATATGCTGCTTAGATAGTTGGGCGTATAATGCAAACGTTCACTGATCGACTCAAGCGATAGCTCCTGATCATACTCGGTGCGCACAATCGATGCAATCTGATCAGCAACCGAACGAAATTGATGATTTGCCTTCTCCTGCATACTGACAACCATTGGATAGATGACTTCATGAACGAGAATATGTTCGATTTCCTCCGGGTTAAGTGTATTCAGGAGCCTTTGGTAGAGCGTTGCGTTGCTTTGAGTAAGCAGCACTTCTGCTCCAATCAGCTGCTCCAAATGGATCAGATTGTTCACAAAACGAATCAGAATAATTTCCAGATTCATCGGGTTCTGACTATGCTTCATCATGTCGGCGAGCAGAGGGTATAATGTTCGGGTTGCCTCATCCTTGTCACCAAGTCGGATGGCGTCAAACAGCTGCGATTCCAACTCCTTGGGATAACGCAGTAACATTGGCCCGCTACTTCCACGAGAGATATCTTCATAAAATATGACGGATTCCTTGCCCAGTTTCAGGCGTTGATATAATGCTTCAAGACTCATTGAACAGGCTTCACGGCTCTGCAGCAGATCCTCATATGGTGCACTGACCCCTACACTCACGGAGGCATTCCAATAATCTCTGGAAGAGAGGATTATATTCTTGGCATATTTTGCGATCAGATTCTGTATCTCCGCCACCTTGTCAGTGCTGCAAAACAATAACGTCGCTTGTGTACGCTCATTCAATACGACAGGAAGCATGCGTTCGGTTGCGGGAATAATCTCTTGCACCAACTGGTTCACGGTGAGCAAAAGCACATCTTTATCCGACCATGACCCTTCACCGCATCGGTCCACTTGGATCAGCATGGTGATGAAGACCGTGCTGCTGTCGATGTCATATCCAAACCGCTCCAGATTTTTCTCTACTTCTTCTCTGGTCAGACGGTTTTGCAGCAAATTAAGAACAAATTGGGCTTCGAGCTTTGGTTTTTCAAGCTGAATAAGCTGTTCCAGATCCTTTTTTTCGGATACGATTGAATCGATCGATTGAATAATCCAATCAACTTCGTCCTTGACCATTGGCTTAGAAGTATCTGCCAGCCTCTTTTGTATCTTGCGAAAAGGCTTAGTCAGATAGACGGAAAGGATATAGGCTATAATGACCATAAGCGCCATAATCACGATTCCCATCACAATAAGACCTATCCGGATCGGTGTTAAGGCTCCGCTGACTTCTTTTGCATCAAGCAGCGTAACATACGTCCAGCCATTGTAATCAGATCGTGCGTATAGGGCGATGATTTTATCTCCCGATGAACTTGGCAGTTCCAATTGTCCAGTCTGCGCTTGCTTGACGGTTCGCTCGCTGATGAGTTTCATTTGCTGGTTGGATAAGTGCTCTTGATCCGACTTCGTTGTGTACAATGGCTCGCCTTGTTTGTTTAAAATATAGATGGATGTATTTGGTTTAACCAGCAACGAACGATTAAGTGTTTGGAGGGAGATATCCGACAAGGCAACAGCTTGTTTTTTCTTGGAATGCACCGGAAGTCCTTGCAGCAGCCGGATACCATCAGACGTTTTCGTCCAGTACAAGCCGCTACCTTCCTGATCTGCAAACTGATTCTGTAAAAGCTCCGTCTCTTCGGAGGTCATTCGGGACACCGTACCGTTGGACAAACTCCACTTTTGCTGAAGGCTGACTAACGTATATTGAACCCCCTCAAGACCCATGGTCGCGATATAACCCAATTGAGATTTCAATTCCCGATAGGCTTCAAATTCCTGTTCCGTCATCGGGCTGTCGATGACCGAGCGAAATGAAGGCGTCGTGCTATAAGTCGCGAACGCATATTCAATGGTTTGAATTTTCTGCTCGAGCGTATTTCGGATCTGTGTAATGAGGCTCTGCTGACCGTCCCCAACCCGGTCCACGACTGAGTTGGTCGTTGAGATGTATATATAACTTCCAAAGCCGATAACAATTCCAACGCTAAGGAGCAGAACCGGAATAAAAATGTTGTAGAACGTTTTACTTTTTCTCAAAGCACAATTCTCTCCTTTCATATTTGTAAGCGATTACAACTGAAAGAGTTAAAACCCTTAGTTTCTTCCTCCATTTGGTAATATTTACTTGAATTTTAACACAGCAAATGATATGAGTTTAGACATAACGTATTAGAAATCAGCCAAATATTGCACAGGAGGGTTTGAATCATGCTGCCATTTTACGAGATCCGCAAAGATGATTTTACAATTAGCCGCAATGCAAGACAGATCGCTTTTCCCACGCATATGCACAGTGAAATTGAGGTATTATACGTCTACTCTGGCACGCAATCCGTCGAGATTAACGATGTCTCATATGAATTGCATCCCGGTGACGCAGCATTGATTTTTCCGGATATGATTCATCGATATTTCAAAAGTGGTCAACAAACTGCAAATGCCGTTCTGCTTATTATCAATCCGAAAGTATTTGAAGGCTTGTTCCCCGATTTCCTTCAACTTCAGCCGGTTTCTCCATGGATTTTGAAGAAATATGTACATAAGGATGCGGTATATGCATTCAAAAAAATAAAAAAAGAAGATAATTACGCCATCAAGCTTGGTTGGGCTCATATCATCATCTCGCACCTGTTATCTCAGGTCGAGTTGGAGCAGCGACAGCGCCCCCCGATCGTGGATATGCCTCAGAAAATTATGAAATACATGGCTAATCATTTTACGGAACCTCTCTCCCTGGACACTATAGCAGCCGAGTTTAATGTGAGCAAATATTATATTTCCCACATCTTTTCCACACGGATACAGATGAACTTTCGCAATTACCTCTCCATGCTGCGAGTCGAATATGCAGCAAAATTAATCCGTACTACGAATGTTTCCTTAACCACTGTAAGCAGCAGCGCAGGCTTCGAGAGCCAGCGAACATTTAATCGCGTTTTTCAAGCCATGTATGGGATTACACCCAGGGAATTTCGAAATAATGTGAGCAGCTATTTAAAATGACAACACAACAAATAGAAATTAAAAAGGCTCCCTATAAGGGAGCCTCTTCTTATTAGAATCTTATTTAGCCAGGTATCCGCCATCTACGAAGACGGTTGTTCCTGTAACGAAATCATTTTCAGCCAGGAATACAACTGCATGTGCAATTTCTTCCGGTTTACCCAGACGTCCAAGTGGATGTTTGGCAACCAGGCTATCATAGAACTCACCAAGAGCTTCTTTGTTGACCATGCCACTTTCCACAAATCCAGGAGCAACTGCGTTGACGCGGATGTTACGGTCAGCATACTCCAGAGCGAGTGATTTCGTAATTTGGTTGACCGCACCTTTACTAGCCGCATAAGGCATGGAAGTTGGTTCACCAACAGATCCCAGGATCGAGGAAGTGCTGATTACAGATCCTCCGCCCGTTTTCAGCATTTCACGGATCGCATATTTCGCACCGTAGAATACACCGTCCTGATTGATTGCAATGACACGTTTGTATTCTTCGTCCGTTAATTCATGCGAAGGCTTTTGAACACCAATGCCTGCATTATTGAAAATGACATCCAGTTTACCAAACTGCTTCACTGTCTCTGCTACCAGGTTTTCAACTTGTTTTTCGTCGGCAACATTAACTTTGATGAACACTACATCATCATTATATGTTTGTTTTAATTCCTGCTCGGCAGCTTTGCCGTGCTCTTCATTATAATCTGCAATAACAACCTTCGATCCTTTATCCAAGAAGGCTTTTACTGTGGCCAAACCAATTCCGGAAGCTCCGCCTGTAATGATAGCTACTTTGTCTTTAAGATTAGTCATGGTGATTCCTCCAGTAATTGTTGAATTTTAGACAAAACTAACGTGATTTTATATGTAACCATAATCATATTATTTAGTCATAACGTAAGTTTTGTCGTTTATTTGACACAATTAATCGTACTCCTGGTAATGAGTATTGTCAAGCTACTATATATTTACCAGTTAACATGCCGAGTAATATTAAGCGGAAATATTGAAGCAACTCAGCAGAGACACTTCATCCCACTACGGTTGTTAGTGTGTTCCAAATCTCAGGGATTATGTACCCCGCACGGGCGTGTGGTCTTTTTTTCTGTTACAATATGAAGCGGAAAGGAGTGAAACTCATGTTAGATTCAATTGATAGTCATATTTTACGAAGACTGGCTCAAAACAGCCGGATATCCTATACCGATTTGGCTAAAGAGGTTGGATTGTCTGGTGTTGCCGTCAAAGAGCGCATAGACCGGCTTGTCAATCAAGGAATCATTGAACAGTTCTCCATTGTAATTAGCGCCGAAAAGCTCGGCAAAAAGATATCTGCCTATTTGGAGCTTGAAGTGGAGCCAGCACATTTGAATGAGATCATAGAGGCGTTGAAACATAACGATAAAGTTGCTGTGTTATACGAAATGACTGGTCCCTGTATCCTCCATATACATATTCTTGTCGAGAGTATTGAAGAGATGGAACAATTCATGAACGAATCCATATATTCGCTGAAAGGTATCGTCCGCGCTGAAACGCAGATTCTGATGAAACGACACAAAAATCAGGATGGATTGAATATATAAAAAACAAGAACCGTCAGGCGTTAAGACCAACGGTTCTTGTTATTAATATTAAGGAATTATTGCTTTATGAAATGGGTTAGTTCGTCTTGGAAAGCTTGGCTTGATAGAAATCGACGAAGTACTCGCTTACCTCTGCTGACTTCTGGGCATTTAATTGAATAGGAGCAATCAGTCTAACGGTTTCTCCATTGAATGAAGCCTTCGTTTCTCCAAGTTTCGCTGTTAGTGTATTGCCATTATACAGGATTGAAACCATTTTCGTTTTTGGCTCCCATTCAATCTTGGCACCAAATTGTTCAAAACTGCTGCGTAATGGAGTCATATTCCGTTCAGCGTCCCCAAACAACTTCTTGTCAACAATTGCATGAACTCCCCAGTTCCCATCGACTACCTGTGTAACCCCAAAATCGGTGGTTACCGACATTAAAGAGTAAGCCTCGTCTTCGGTTAGTTCCATGCCTCTCATTAGAAAAGCCTTAGTTTTATGCGCAGCATCTTTCATCGCCTTGTCGAGGGAAGATTTATCGAAGATTTCCTTCTGGGCATCCTCACCCAGTTCTTCAAGATAGTTCGCGTAGCTGAAACCATGGACCACCCACTCGTTCTCATTTTCCAGCAATGGGAAGTTTAATGACCTTAATTTGTTATCCAGCTTATCTTTTTTATGAAGAATAATCTGAACATCTCCAGTTACTGAAGTTTCAATGGCTGTTCCATTTAATTCAGAGTCTCCTTGCCCTGCGTGTGGATCACCGATCGACAGCAGCGCTCCCGGGACAGAAACCGGATAGTACATGGTTGCTCCTTCCGTAACACGCCAGTCATCGATATTTCCGCCATAATAGGAAGGTGGGACCGAATCAACGATATCCGCTTCCTTCGGAGCTACGCTCATGGTACCGAAATGGAGTCGAACAGGCACTCGAACATCTTTCAGGACATTGTGATTTTCCTTCACCGTTGTATGATCGACGACCACACCAGGATAATCTATTGTAGGATGCACATTTCCATCCGGATCGGTTTGAGGAGTCCATCTATAGCTATATAGTGCCTTAGCGTAATCCGTACCGCCTTCAGAATCCATTTCGTAAATCGTCACAACCTCACGTGTCACCGGTTCTTCTTCCATCTCTCCATATAGAAACCCCCAGTTTGCAGCCACGTTGGAACCATATGTTTTCCCTGCATATTCGCCGTTACCATTAGGACGAAGTTTCATATCCAAAATCTTCACTTCCAGTACATCTCCCGGTTCCGCTCCTTCAACCGCGATTGGGCCTGTCATGATATGTACTCCCGGACCACGATCTGCTTCCGTCTTCTCGGATTCGGTCCAATGAAAAATATCTTCGACGCCAGCGTCACCTTTGATCATTCGTTCATAGTCATCGCCGGAATGGTGAGTAATCGCATCCACCGTAACGATATCTCCGGAGTTGACGGTGAGTACTGCTTCACCCTTGCCGATATTGCCCCACCGGACATTTTCGGAATTCGCCTTCAGAACATGCGTCTTTGGCTTCACGGACGCTTGATCGATGTCAGCATTGACTACATTCATACCTGGTATTAACAGTGAACTAATGGATAAAGCAGCGAAAACCTTCCATTTTAATCGATTTCCCATTCATAACTCCTCCTGTCATCTTCTCATGTCATATTAGTTAACTTGTTATGAACCGAAGTATAACAGACAATCTAAAAGTTAACAATATAAAGTTTTAATTACTTTTTGATTTATTTTCTTAATATAAACAATAGAAATATATTAGTAATATTAACTTTTACAAATCCACCCGAGATTCTATGATTTATAAAAACAATAAAGAAGCCGCCACTTGGGCGACTTCTTAAGTGTCTCATATTACTCCGTGTTCAGTTCCACCGACCACTTTTCCCCTTCTTCTAAATGAAGCAGGAATGTACCATTCTCCATGGGGAGTGGTTTATATTTCTTCTTGCCAAACTGTCTACATAAAGAGATGTCGACCCAGTCTGGGAGCTGAAGTTTCATGGACAATCGCCGAACGGCGGCTAACTCGGCTAGAAATACTCCTGATTTGCGGTCCCATGCAAGCGACAGAACGCCTCCGGGTATACGCCAATTCTGCAGCTCCCCTCGCAGCATTCTGGCAGGAAGTGCCGGAAGCAGCTTGATCCGTTGAGGCGAGACCAGCAGCAGCATTTCCTGTATGGCATTAACCCAGCCCATATTGGCATCCAGCTGAACTGGAGCTGCATCTAATGTCAGGCAAATTCCCATACTGCGCCAATCGTTATGGAGTGTGAATCCATTAGATAGAACACAGGACCGGGCAAGATGATCCAGGCTGTCCAAAGCCCGTTCTCCGTCGCCCAGCCGGGCATAGATCGATGACATGTGAGCCAGGGACCACCCACTCTGTGCTCCAAGTTTCCGCTGGTGTACTGCTTTCTCGAAGGCTTTGAAAAGCAGTGGGTCGTCTTCCCGACTGACTTCCTGTCCTGGAAAAACAGGATATAGATGGGACAGATGACGATGATCTTGCCGATCCTCAAACGCAGGATGAAGCCATTCCTTGACAGCCGCCTCCTCATTCAACATGTAGGAAGGCAGACGTGTAAGCATATCTTCCCACTCTGGTATTTTGCTGCTATTAACACCGATTATCCCACTCGCTTGTATGGTATGCTGCAATAATTCCTTGATGATGGCGACGTCCATTGTGGCATTAATGGCTGTAGGCATGGGATGTGCGAGTTGTTTACCATCCTGAGGCATGAAATTCTGCGGTGTGTTCTCGGGTGAAACGGATGGGTATACCATATACCATCCCTCTTCGTCCAGCACCAGAAAGTCTTCATAAAACTGTAACGCCTCTCTCATAAAGGGCAGCGCCTGCTCGCGCAGAAATTGCATATCACCGGTATACCAAAAATGCTCATAATAATGTCTGGCCAGCCACCCGGCTGCTCCGGTCCAGTTCATGATGACAGGAACAACCTGATTTGGGATGCCCATGCCTGGCGTAGTTCCAGCAGGTATGTAGATCCCGCGACAGCCATAGAGCTTGCGTGCATTTTCCTTGAAGACATCCATCAAACCGGTGTAATACCGAAACAAAGACAGGTTCATGCAGGTTAAACCGCCAACAGCCGAATGCCAATACATCATCTGAACATTTTCATTAGCCATGTGATGACCCCAGATTAACCGGTAATCTCCGCCCCATAGCCCATAAAGACCAAAAGGCATATTGCCTTCCTCAGAGGTTCCGCTAATGAATAAATATCGACCGAATGCCCACATCTTGCGAATCAACCCCAAGGGAGCTTTGCCTTCATAGGCATCTAACAGAAGCTCTTCATTACTGCGCCCGTCATCAGCCGCATCATCCAGATCAAGCTCTGCGGTGTGAAACAGCGGCTGATGTAGCTCCGTATGTCTGGATAGCATTGAATTATAATCAGTCTCCAGCCCTGCCAGCTCCTGCTTCAGTCGTAACCATTCCTCTTCCCGCTTGCCTGTAACAAACATTTTCACGAGAACGAGCACATCGCCCGACGTTTCGAACGGGAGCTCTGCGTGAATGGCTTGTTTTCCGCTGTCATCTCGCTGATCCTTGTCTGGAATGGTACCCCCTTTTCCCGGGAAATGTAATGCTCTATGGGAAGGCATTACTCTAGCCCCAGGTTCCTCTCCCCCTCGGATTAGACGCAAGACAGCACCATAATCCTGTCCATCATCATTTATGCCACCATAAAATACGTATTGCTCATCTTCATCCGTTCTGACCGTAACGGATATTTTCAGTTCCTTAAATTCTTCATCATCCCGCTCACGGTCACCCGGCGGAAATTGAAGACCCACACTTCCCGATATCACTGGCGTACTTCCTGATTCCCTAACCTGTACCGAATCGCTCGTGCTCAGTACTTCAGCGTTTATTCTGAACACAACACAATCATCTGCACGAGAGACAAAAAGACTTCTTGAAATCTTTCGTTCCCCTTCCTCCCAGCAGACATGAACTTCTCCCGTTTCCATATCCAGTTCCCTGCGATAATGGTGAAAAGCATTGTCACAATTCATGGTGAGTGTCAATTCAGCCAAAGGAAAACGGGAGGATAGTTTGGAATCATATCCTTCTGCTTGCACGGCACGGGTCAGATGCCAGCTGGCCTCCGAAAATTCCCCAGAGTTCATAAGTCGCCGGGTCTCCTGCAATGTGTGACTGACGTCGGGGAGTTCATCCTTTCTTCCCCAATGCCATAGTTCACCATGCTGCAGTAAAATCACTTCTTGATGTATACCACCTCGCACAGAGGCACCAATTATCCCATTACCGGAAGGAAGTGCCTCCCGCCACATCCCCTTCCACCATGAAGCGGGATACTTTAGAATCATCTTGTTTTTATCGGGTCTGCCCGCTTGAGATCCGTTTAATTTCTTCACGCACCTTCTGCTCCCCGCATCTCCATTTCAATACTGGCCAGCAGGAATGGTGCGACTCCCATCTGAGCATCGCTGACGATCTGTTCGCTAATATAGTAGGCATAAGAACCGTCACGATATTTCTTTCCTCCGAGTCCAGCCCCATGACAGATGCGGTGCAGGTGTACCCCCTGTTCATCCTCCGTAACAAAGTGACTGAGAATACCGGCATACGCCAGATCAACAACTTTGCGATCCAGTTCAGCCAAATAATGCAGACGCTGACCCTTGGCGAGGGCGTAGGTCAGCATGCAGGAAGCCGACGCTTCCAAGTAGTTGCCTTCCCTGCTGTTCTGGTCCATGACTTGATACCACAGTCCGCTCTCCTGATCCTGGGCATGGGCGATTGCATAGGCCATTCTCTCGAAGATGCCCATGATCTGACCGCGCTGAGGATGATCAATTGGAAAAAACTCCAATGCATCCACTACCGCCATCGCATACCACCCCATCGCCCTGCCCCAGACGTGGAACGATTGACCCGTGTCTTTGTCGCACCAGCGCTGTTCCCTGCTCTCATCCCATGCATGGTGCAGCAGACCGGTTCGCGAATCCCGGGTCTTCCGCTCAATCAGCAGAATTTGACGCGCGACTTCATTGAGGCTCTCAGGGTGATCGAACATATGGCCATACTCTGCCAGAAACGGAGAAGACATATAGATCCCGTCAAGCCACATCTGGAACGGATATATTTTTTTGTGCCAGAATCCGCCCTCACTGGTTCGAGGCTGCCCTTTCAGCTGGGCGACCAGTCGCAAGATGGCTTGATGGTATTTCTCTTCCCCAGTAAGCTTCCACATAGAAAAGAGATTTTTGCCTTCATTGATCATGTCCAGGTTATAATCCTCAAGTTGATAGTTCCTGATGGTGCCGTCTTTATCGATCAGGCCATCCATATGATGGAGAACCAGTTCACTATATCGAGGTTCACTATTCCAAACGGCCGCACGTTCGAGGGCCAGAAGCGTCATTCCGGCAACGTACCCCCATTTCCCGGCGATTTTGGGGTGATTCCCATCCCGGCATTCGGAAACTAGCGTATCCGCAATTTTGGCAGACATTCTGCGATTCTGAGTAGAGACCTTTGTTAACGTTTCAACCAACGTAATCGCTCCTTTTTCGCTCGCGTATTATTGCTCAAGCCAATCCCGACTACTCAAAGTGTGAACAAACGATCACCTATTCGGATCAGGTCAGGGGGTGCAGCCCCTCCCATAGAACTGACCAACTCCCGTCCTGCGGAAATCCCGGATTGTTCCCGCCTTCCTCACCGCTCCATCCGGCAGCCATCATTGCTACTGCAGTTAACAGTCCACCATTCCCAGGCAGATACACCCATAATCCTGGCCTTTGATAATTGTGTCCATTGGGCAAATAGGTGTTTTTGGTGGCATCCATCAATAAAAAGTCAACGGCTAGCTCAGGTTCTCCCAGCCTTGCCGCTGTCATCGCACACATCGGAAAGTCCCACCCCCATGCGGATTCCCAATCCCAGCATTCTTTCACTTTGAGAAGTGTATTTTTCATGATTTTGTCGTCGATCAGCGTGCCGGGAAGCAGGCCGAGCGCTCCGAGCATGGAAGGATGATCATGGTTCTTGGCAGTAAATGTGTCTGGACAATTCTCGTGCGCAAGATACACTCCATTCTCATGCACAGGACTTGCCATATGAGCCGCAACCTTTTTCCATTCCGGATTCACAGGCCGCTCCAGCCGCTCCGCCCACATAGCGGCGATTTCCAAGCCAAATTTCCAGTATTCCAGTTCATATGGCGGATTCAGACTTTCATTCATGGCATGATTCTCCTGAGCTGGAATCAACGGCGGCCCAAGTACATATGCCTCTTTTTCAGCATCCCAGTGGGCAAAGGAAACCATAAAATCAGCTGCCTCAAATACGATGTCCTTATACCGTTCCAATACAGACCTCTCAGGCCGGGCCAAGTAACACATCTCGGCAAGTGCCATCGGATGAGGCTGCTGCCAGATTAACCCTGGTGCTACTGGTGACGGGCTCTGCCCACCGTTATATCCAACCATTTTGGGCCAGCGCGCACCAGCATATCCCTGTGAACGTGCCAGTTCACGAGCCTTGGGCAAAATGGTGATATACCAATCCATACTTTTGCGAAGCAGATCTGTACGATCCCACAGGGGAAAATGTGCAGCATGCCACCAGTGCATTTCCAGGTGCATTTTACCGAACCAGCTATTATACATGTAACCCGTTTCCTGAGGCGGCATGGAGCCGCCACTGTGTACAGCACATAGGAACTGGGACAGCACAATTCGTCGCTCCAATTCTACTGCTCGGGGATCTTTACTGCCGGATAGATCCATGGCTGCTCCACTGTTCCAGAACTGCTCCCAGTAGACCGAGCTGGCGTGGAATACGGCCTCAGCTGGTTGAACTGATGGGTTCGACGCAGCAAAAGCAACACTGCAAGACCAGCTATCTGAAAGCTCCAATACTTCAGGAATAAGCGTAAACTCATGTGCTCCGGTCTGCTCCAGACGCCCCTTGTCCCAGATCCACCTCACACCATATTCGTCTTCATCCAAAATCCGTTTCAGTGAAGCTGAAACCGAATCGTTCGCCATTAGCTCGGTGCGATGTCTGCTGTCCTGTTCCCAATCGGGAAAAACGGACTTGGACCAGCTCCGATGTGTCATATCCGGACAGGGGAAAACAAGGAACAAATGCAGACGCCCCTTGCGGATTAATTCTGAATGTACACGAATGCCGATGCCATCGTTCTCCGGATCACAGGCAGTCTCCACCTGAACCCTGAACCCATCTACGGTGAACTCACTGTGAAGTGTACCTGTCCACAGATTTAATTCCTGTCGTACCGGATTCACATGTGACGTATCTGCTTCTTCTCCATCTTCTTTCAGTATGCGAAACGCGAGGCGCCCCAGTTGAAGACGATGCGGATTCTGCCGCAGCCAGTGATAGGCTTCTTCTCGGTTCTCAGGTTTCATGGGATACGCCACCTTCCGTCCATACGTTTCAAACGACTGGTAGACGATATCCTGATCGCCGAAAACCTCATGCCCTCCGGTATAATGCCATCCCCAGTTGGACTGCGTGCCAAGCGGGATTTCATAAGCCTCCGGAAAGGTTTGAAGGCCGGTAAAATCAGCACTAAACGCAAATTCGCCGTTGCCGACAGACAAAGGAGACCTGGGCTCAAGCTGGGTCAATACCGGATGGTTTCGAGTGACAATCGTTTTACGGTTCATGTAAGCTGTTCCTCCTTCTCTTCATTCAAATGGGGGACTAGGATTCCAATAAGGAATCCCTGCGGGCCCGCATCATCTCCCTGTATTTCCCCGGTGTAATATTCTTGGTTTTGCGATATACACGGATAAAACTATTCTCATGCTGATACCCCACCATGGAAGCGATTTCAGATATTCTGTAGTTGGTATCCCGCAGGAGTTCACAAGCCCGGTCCATACGGAGCTTCGTAAAGTAACCAAGAATGGTGTCGTTCATTTCTTGCTTGAACAGCTGACTTGCCAAACTGGAACCGATACCCGCATGCTCAGCAATGTCCTGAATGCTAACCGGGTCTTCCAGATGGTCACTCATGAATGCAATCATCGTTTGGCAAACGATATAATCCTTCCTGAGCAGCATGCTGTCATACCATGCTGCGAGCGCTTCTGCCTCATTGCGCAGCAGTGACCACGCAGACTCCAGATTCATCGTCCGCAAACCGGAAACTCGGAACCCGCATGCTTCAGGATCCTGTTTCATGCGGATTCGTTCCAGCGTCTCCGCTACAGACTCGAGATAAGATATCGCCGAGGACGGGTGCCACCGTTCACTCTTCATTCGGCTAAATGTTTTATCCATGATCCTGATTGCCTCTTCACCAATGCCGGCTTCGATCGTTTCGGTCAATTGGGACATGAGTTCATTTTCCTCTGCACGTCCAGGTTCTTGGTGACCGGAAATGTCCTCAAACCGAATCACTTGTTCATATCCATGGTACAATCTGAAACCCAGAGCGCTGTCCGCTTCCTGCATCGCCTGTTGAAGTTCCTTGAATCCGTCGTGGTCCTCGCTTACGCCTGCGGAGACCTGGAACTTAAGCAGTTTCGGAATCATCCTCAGTGCTTCACCAATCGAAGTGGCTGCATCCATATCTCTGCCGGGACCAAGCGGTTGTAACATGACTAGCAATCGGTCCCTGCCGAGATCTGCAGGAATGAGACGCCACTCTCCTGACAGAAGTTCTGCAATGATATTGGCAATGGCGAATTTTAAAAGGGATTGATCCGACTTCTTAAACCTTTCACACCATGCGTGATAATCATCAATAGACAACATTGCAACGGTCAACGGACTATCACTCCATTCCTTGAAGTATCGGTTCCACTTTTCACCAATTTCCCGGTAACCCGTCATGTGTCCCGCATAGATATCGGTCAGAAATTTGGAGGATGCCTCAGGAAGTGTTTGTCTGAGATTGATGGCTTGCTGTGCATGATCTGTTAGCAGCTGTCCTGTTATTTTCTCGAGATCAATCAGCTCTGGACTGATACGTTGACGGTCATACCCGCTGAGCAGTTGTCTCATCCGTTTCACCGGTTTAAAGGCTGCCCTGTTATAAAAAGCAATCGTGGCGGCTCCTGCGGCAAGTGCCAACAGTGAAACGAAGAACACAATGTCTCTAATCTTCTGGGCATTGGACAGTAAACTTTCCTGGGAAATAATTGAAAGATAACGCCAACCTGTATACGGGGACATTGTCTGTGAAGCGAGCAGCACTTGGCCCTCGTGTTTGAACTCACCAAGCTTTTCTCCTTCCAGAGTCGCGAGGACCTGGTCCACTGCTTCCTCTCCTACTGGATAATTACCAAGATCATACAACGGCTTATTGTCGGCATCCAGAATGAAACGATGATTATCGAGATCAGAGACGGAAGTAAGAAGCATGTGCTTGAACATTTGATCCGTTTTAAAATTGATGGCAATGATCCCTCTAAGTTGACCCGCCAGCATAATCTTGCGATAAAGTGTAATCTGGGAGGCAGGAACTCCTGAACCTGCAGCAATCTCCCGCCGCTTCACCAGCATGGGACGGTCATCTAATTCAGCAGCCACATCCACCCAGCCCGAATCGGGAAAATTGACTTTGCTTGAACTATACCCCTGAGGAAAAGCGACCATGCTCTCCCTTTCCACATCATAAATGTAAGCGCTCTTAATAAAGGGAGTACTACTAGTCAAGGTTTCAAGAAACTGTACCAATTCGGTGACATTGCGGTATGACCCCTGTACCTCACTCGTGAGAAATTTATACACATGGTTATTCAGTGCAATTTTCACAGCGATCTGGTCGCTTTCCCGAATGACTTCATCAATATCATTCATGCTGATGCGCAGCATCTGGTGCTGCGGTTCACTGAGCTCCTGCTGTAATACCGACTTGGCTGAATAATACGTAGTCATGCCTACTGCGATAATAATCATGAAGACAACAATGGTCAAAATAAGCAGCAGCCGGGTCTGGGTATTGGTGAAATTGAATTTTAACCACTTCAAAAAGGAAAGGGTCACAGTTATCTCCCACCTTATGTGCAATATACCGCAATTATACAGTTTCGACCTGCCCGGTGCGACCCGGCCTTACAGCCTATTTTGACTTCTTCGAGCAGCATGATCTCACACTTGCCCGATGTTTTGGCTGTTTTCACCATCATTTAATGTAATTAAATATTCACTCACTTCTCGGATTCTGCATAGACACCATATTCCCCCATCCGCCTAGCACCGCTTCTATGGATATGGGACGATGCTCGGAGACCGAACGCCATACGGCTTCCCCCGCAGCAACGGAGTACGCTCCATCCACGGCTCCGGACAGAATCCGGAAAGGACGGTGTTGATCTTCTCCAAGAAAGATATCCTCTAGAAGTAATGGATCACCTCCACCATGTCCGCCTTCCCGATGTACGACATGTATGGTCTCTTTGGAACCAAACAGGGGGAAATAGTCGATGGTCTGAACCGGCGTCGGAAAAGGAGTACGTGCCGGCATATGGTATTCAAGTGTTTCCAGGCGCCCCTTCGTACCGTTCACAGCCAGCCGATAGCCTTCATAAGGAAGGGAAAAATTGACCGAATAACTCATGAGTGCCCCGCCACTATATCTCACAGATGCTGTATACGTATCTTCGATCTCAATGGTAGAATCAAAAATGCATTGATCCGGACGGTATGCTGTGTATGGAAAGTCCGCAGCTGCCGAGCCTAGCAGGTTCAGATGATCATCCGGAACGCGGATCTGCCGACTGCGCGGTGTCCAACGGGAGTAGTACGCACAATCTTCCGAGACATTGCACGTCCGACAATTCCGCCCATCTTCCCGTGCCGGATTCCACTCTCCATCTGCACCATAATAATTGAGCGCTCCATAAGCAAATACTTCCACCGGCTTTTGGTTAATCCACCACTGGACCAGGTCAAAATGATGGGTGCTTTTATGAACGGACAGTCCACCCGAATAAGCCCGCTCACGATTCCAGCGTTTGAAATAGCTGGACCCGTGATGCGTATCAATATACCAGTTGAGATCGATGGAAGTGACTCGGCCAATCTTACCTTCCTGTATCATTTCCTTGATCCGCATGTGAATGGGCATATATCGATAGTTGAATGTTACGATGACTTTACCTTGACTCACCGCTTCAGCATCCAGTATTCGCCTGGCGTCCGCTCCGGTTGTCGCCATTGGTTTCTCGGTAATTACGTCCAAATCCCGCTTCAGTGCGGCGGTTATATAGTGGACATGGGTATCATCCCTGCCGGCGACAATAATGCAGTCTGGCTTGGTATCCTCCACCATGGACGCAAAATCAGAAGCTCCATACACAGGAACTTCGGAGTGATGCGGAAAGCGCGCTCGATAAGCTTCAAAACGCGCGGGATCCGTATCCAGCAGTGCCACGATCTCCGAATTGTGGGTGAACAACTCATGTATAGGCTTGGCGAACTGCCCCAAAGCTCTGCCGCTCACTCCGCATATAGCGTATCTTTTTTTCACTTCTTCACCTTCTCATACCACTCCTGGACCCGCTGGGTGACCACTTCTCCTCCTGAGGCATTCCATTTTTTCACGTATTCATCATAAGCCTCCAGAGGTAGCTCTCCGATAACAATCTTGGTCAATACTTCCTGAAACAGCTTGTGTGACTGGATATCAGGAAACCCTTCATACACGGAAGCCGGGAGACCGTCACCTGCAATTTGCCGGGCATCGGCTGTGCTCACAACGAACATGTCTTTCACCATCTGCTGTTGGTCCTCCGGATAAGTCTCTTCAATACGTTTGTTCATGTCCTCTGCAGTAGTCAGGTTCTTCATACCCAACGCAAGCGGTTTGTTGTCGGCAGGCGGAAGAATGACTTTTCGTCCGTCTTTGACTTCATGCTGCTCTCCTTCCAGGCCGAAACGGACAAATTCATCATTTTCAGGATTGTAGAAGAAATCAAGCAGCTTCAATGCATTGGGCGCATTATCCTGCTTCACGGCTGGAATCATCCATTCCGGCTCACCCATGCTCTTCTGCGTCACGAACGCTTCGAAGCCTTCGGCTTTGGGCAGTGGCATCGCTGCGATATAAGCATCCGGTGCCTGTGTCAGCATGGCGTTAAGACGATCGCGAACATTCGCCGGCAAGTGGTACCAGCTGCCCACCAGGTTATTGTTAATTTTGGCCTGCCATACTTCCCCTTTGTTCAAAAACGTTTCATTATCGAGCAGTTTTTCTTCATATAACATCCGAATGAATTTAATTGCTTCTCTCATGTTATCCGTTGTCCCGGCATACTGAATCTTGCCGTTGTATTCATCCCATTCCGGATATCCTTCCCACATGGCGACTCCGTACATGGCAAATAGATGGTCCATCCACCTTCCGAATTCCCTTCCGCTTGTGGGCAGTTCATCTGCTTTGCCATTGCCGTTCGGGTCCTTGTCACGGAAGGCTTTGAGCACTTCAACATAATCGTCAACGGTTGCTGGCATTTCCATGCCTACCTTATCCAGCCAATCCTTGCGGATCAAAGGTGCCCGTTCCGGGACAAGGAATACTTTGGGGACATAATAAATTTTGCCGTCAGGAGAAGCTGAGCGAACAATATCCCAGGCTTCCTGGGGAATACTTTCCCAGACGTGCGGAGCATACTCAGGGAGCAGATCATCCAGGGGCAGCGCTCCACCTTGTTGAATCAACGTTTGTTCAACGCCTCCGATCGGGCGCAGAATATCCGGCAGCTCATCGGAAGCGATCATCAGATTCAGATATTCCGATGGTTCCGAGCCTGGAGGCGTCGTAATCAGCTCATATTGGACACCTGTCTTATCTGCCACATATTTTACATGCGGATCATCAGCTGCGGGCATGCTCCCGATGCCCATATGACTCTTGAAAACTTTCACGATTGGGATACCGGAGTTCCCTTCAGCTGAACCGCTCCCTGAATCGCTGGTGTTGGAACTGCAGCCGGCAACTACCAGCATGGCCACACTGAGCACTATCGGTACAAACTTTTGGGTCAGTCGTCTTCTCATCGAATCATCCCCTTGATCATGATTTATTCTTTCAGCGATCCAAGCAGCGAACCTTTGACAAAATATTTCTGTAAATAAGGATACACCAATATAATGGGAACGCTTGCAAAAAGAATCGTTGCTGCTTTCAATGTGGTAGTGTTGAAGTCGTAATCATCAAGGAACATATTGACCTGAGCCAGTTCTTCCGGACTGGTCAAATAGGCACGCAGTTTCATCTGAAGCGGCCATAGATCAGGATCCCGAACGAAGAGTACGGCGCGTTGGAACGTATTCCAGTATCCTACGGCATAGAACAGGCTGACTGTGGCAAGAACCGGTTTGGATAGCGGCAGATAGATCTGGAACAGGATTCGAAAATCATGGCAGCCATCAATCCGGGCAGTATCATCCAATTCCTTCGGCAAGTTCATGAAGAAGGTGCGCAAAATGACCATGTTGAACGTACCGATGACCCCCGGTATTATCAGTGCCCATATGGAATTCATCATCCCCAGCTCTCTGACCGTCAGGAAGAAGGGAATCATCGGCGCATTGAAGATCATCGTGATGACTATCCCGAGCATGACCTGTTTGCGAATTAGAAACTCTTTGCGTGATAACGGAAAGGCGGTCAGCACGGAAAAGAGCATACTCAGCGCTGTTCCAGCGACCGTTATGAATACGGTTACGCCAAACGATTGCCATAAGCCTGAGCTCTGTAAAATATGTTTCCAGGAAGCCATGGTAAAGCCGACCGGCCACAGAAAAACTTCCTTGGAATCGGCGGCAACCGGGGAACTTAAGGAAACAGCGAGCAGGTGAAGCAATGGCAGGATCATGGTTAATGCCGCAGCTGTCAAGAACACATAGTTGGCGACTTGAAAGCACTTTTCACCAAAGGTTTGCTTCATCACCACAACCCCTCCCCTGTCTTTTTGGCCAATCGATTGAAGACCCCGAGCAGGATAAACCCGATGACGGATTGGAACAGTCCAATCGCCGTGGTGACACTATACTGCCCTTGCAGAACACCTGAACGGTATACATAAGTTTCAATAATATCTCCTACCGAGTAGGTCATCGGGGTCAGCAGGTTATAAACCTGATCGAAACCAAGCTCCAGGAAATTGCCGATATTCAGCAGGAACAGAATCAGGATCGTTGGGAACAGCGCGGGCAGCGTAATATAAATCGCCTGTTTCCACTTATTAGCTCCGTCCATGACAGCAGCTTCATACTGGGTTGGATCAACGCCGCTGATGGCTGCGAGATAAATAATGGTCCCCCACCCCACTTCCTTCCATATGGAAGACAAGACAACAATGGGCCGGAAATATTGCTCTTGCTGCATATACAGTATGGGCTCGTAGCCAAACCATCCACGGACAGCGTTTACAAAACCACCCGAGGCAAGAACTTCAAAGACGATTCCACCCACAACGACCCAGGAGAGGAAATGCGGCAAATAGAACAGACTTTGCAGGAAACGTTTGGCCAGCATCTTCCTTACCTCATTAAACAGCAGCGCAAGCAGGATGGGAGCTGGAAATCCGACGACCAGCTTGTAAAACGCAATCAGAGCTGTGTTCCGAAGTACATGATAGAAGTCCTGATACGTAAAAATAAACTTAAAGTTATCCAGCCCCACCCATGGGCTGCTCCAGATCCCTTTCATGATCTGAAAATTCTGAAAGGCAATGACGCTTCCTCCCAGAGGGATATACTTAAAAATAATGTAAAACAAAATGCCGGGCAGGATCATGACATACAACATCCAATGTTTCCTCATGTTTCGCAAATATCCTTTTTTGGCACGTTTGACGACTGTAACTCCGGGTTGCCGGGCAGGTGTTTCAGTCAGTTCAGCCATACGATCTCGGGCCCCCTTTAGCATTTAATAGTGTGAATGATGAGCAGGATCCTCTGTTCACATCATATGGGCGAGCAGCATGATCAACAATCGTGCAATCGGCCAAACAATGAACCAATCGCTTACACAGCAAGTTTCTGCAGGATCGGTTCATTCGCTGGAGAATCGGTTGGTACGGGTAATATCATCAAAAAGGCCGCCATGTGGCGACCAAAGATACGCAGCAGTATGCTCTTTGTTCCGGGATTGCATTTCTTAACAGGCTGAATGTAATCAGTCTTCAATCAGTAGAGACCCGATGTCGTTTGGATCCTCAATCTCCTTACTCGCAATAAGAATTCCTTCCTCGTTCAATGCCTTTATGTTGAATGGAGTGCTTGCAGTCGAGGGAAGCAATACAAACCATATGTTTCTTTCAGCCCCCACCTCAACCAATTTAGCTTCAGTAGAAATCTGTGTTCCATTTTCCTTCGTTTCGACCGTTATCCGCTTGATTGCAGGGTTCAGTACATTTCCGAATATGATGGGAAAAGGAGATTCGATATGTTCCAAGCGAGGCATACTCATATAGTCCATTGCGGACGGATTCGATGAAGATTTACTAATCCCGTATCCTCCTCCCCATCCCCATTTCCAACCCAATATTCTCTTTCGTGCATACTCCATCTGAAGATTACTGGATTCCGAGCTTGCTCTTTGTGTAAATAAAATCATGCCGCCTTCCACTGGTTCTACATGAATAATATGTGATGCAGCCTGTTCTGATCTAAACTTTTGAATCGCGCTTTCGGGAGTCTTCCCGATAGGGATGTGTATGGTCTCATCCATTCCCAACAATTTGGACATCCGTTGATCTGAGAACCCGCCAGGTCTATCGTTAAGATAGACATAAGTTAACAATGCGGAGATCGAGAGAAATACAGCTAAACATATCCCGATCCGTCGTTTTATTTGTATTTGCATTGTCTCATCCCCCATATTCATGATAACAACACATTAAGAACATAATTTGATTCTTCCAATATTACCATATTAATCAACTCAGTTCTGATTTGTAACAACAAAAAACCTTCAAGAACAATGTCTTGAAGGTTTTATTTGATCATAGCTTAAAGTACTTTTTCCAAAAAGCTGATGGTGCGTTCATGCTTCGGATTACCGAATATTTCGGCAGGCGTGCCCTGCTCTACAATGTATCCGCCATCCATGAAGATAACCCGGTCTGCAACTTCACGAGCAAATCCCATCTCATGGGTAACGATCATCATGGTCATTCCTTCGCTGGCGAGGTCCTTCATTACGCCCAGCACCTCACCAACCATCTCAGGGTCAAGCGCGGAAGTCGGTTCATCAAACAACATGACGTCTGGATTCATCGCAAGCGCACGGGCAATCGCCACACGCTGTTTCTGACCCCCTGAAAGTTTGTTAGGATAGCTATCCGCTTTGTCTGACAAACCTACCCGATCAAGTAAACGAAGAGCCGTTTCTCTAGCTTGCTGCTCGTTCAGCTTACCAAGCTCTCTTGGTGCAAACATGATATTTTTAAGCACGCTGAAGTGAGGAAACAGGTTAAAATGCTGAAATACCATGCCGATATTTTCACGTGCTTTATTGATATTGGTTTTCGGATCATTCAGATCCTGGTCATCCACGATAACCCGGCCTGCCGTGATCTCTTCCAATTGGTTAATGCAGCGCAGAAATGTACTTTTCCCTGAACCGGACGGGCCGATGACACAGACCACTTCGCCCTCGGCGACCGTCATATCGATCCCTTTCAGAACCTGATTCGAGCCAAAACTTTTCTTCAATCCTTCAACCTTAATTTTACCCACGGCGAACCTTCACCTCCAGATGGTCAGCGATTTTAGTCAATGTGATGATGACAATCAGATACATGATCGCAACCGTTAACCAGATGTCAAAAGAGGCAAACGTTCTTGCGATGACAATTTTACCCGATTGCGTCAGCTCTACCAGACCAATAACGGACAAGATCGACGTATCTTTCAGTGTAATGACCATCTGATTAATGAATGAAGGAATCATAACCCGGATGGCCTGAGGGATAACGATCTTCATCATCGCTTTGCGATAAGGAATACCCAGTGAACGGGCAGCTTCCATCTGTCCACGATCAATCGATTGAATCCCCCCGCGAATAATTTCGGTTACGTATGCTCCGGCATTCAGACTTAGCGTCAGAATAGCTGCCAGGAACAACGGCATGGTAAAGCCAAGCGCCTGCGGAATCCCGAAATATATAAAGAAGGCAAGGACGATCAATGGAATCCCGCGGAATACATCCACAAATACCGTGGCTACACCGCGAAGGAATTTATTTTGTCCCACTTTCATAAATCCGAAGATCAGACCCAGAATAAAGGCAAAGAACAAAGAAACAATGGTGTATAAGAGCGTGTTACCCAGACCTTTAATCAGGGATGGTAGGGATTTCTGAACCAACTCCCAGCGTCCCATATTGGCAGTTGTCGAAGCATTTTCACCAACATAGGTCTCAGTAATACGTTTATACTCCCCGTTTGCCTTGATATTTGTTAGTCCATCATTGAACATTTGCAGAAGTTCCTGATTCTTGCCTTTGCTTACGGCGAACCCATAAGAGCCTCCTATTTCGGGTTCTGTAACCGTTTTAAGACCGTTATTCTGCTTTACCCCGTAAGCAAGTACAGGATAATCTTCAAAACAGGCTACGGAGTTTCCGGTTTTGACATCATCATACATTTGTGATGAATCATCAAACGGTACAATGGTAAAGCCATACTTCGAGGCAATAGACTCTGCAAAAGTATAACCCTCTGTTCCCGTTTTAACGGCAACTTTTTTGCCTCGAAGATCCTCATAACTTTTCACGGTATCGTTATTTGCGCTTACGCCCATAACTACGCCTGAATCGAAATAAGAATCTGAGAAATCGAACTTTTGTTTTCTCTCATCGGTAATACTCATCCCCGCAATAACGCCATCCACCTGGTTTGACTCCAGTGCCTGCACGGCTGCGTTAAATCCAAGGGCTTTGATTTGGTACTTGAAATTTTGATCTTTGGCAATGGCATCAAGTAAATCCATGTCGATTCCGACAAAATCACCATTTACATCCTGAAATTCAAACGGAGCAAAGGTAATGTCTGTGCCGATGACATAGGTTTTGCTAGTGTTGGACTCTGCATCAGCCGCTCCCGCCCAACCGGATAATCCGGTCACCAAGAGCAGCATTAGCGAAAGTACAAAAAACGAGACCTTTGTTGTTTTCATATGTCCTCCCCTTCTCGGTCTACTACGTTACTGTGTTACATTTTTTTCAGACGTATTGCTCATTATACAGTCATAATCTTTTTGTGAAAATAAACAATTTTAAATTTTAAGTATTGATTTCTTTTCCAATGATGACGCTCACGGTGTCACTACATAAGTATGCTTTGCCTTCACTCTTTATTTACCGTTGTAAAGCGCACTCGTCATATCTTTCATTCCTTAACCCAAACCATTTTTTGGTGAAAGGTGAGTATGTGTTTTTTCATGCTGGATTCTTCCGCAATATGTTTATCATTTACAATAATCCCTCTTTCAATCAAAAATGTTTTGTCTCAACCATGTACTTATAACTGTCAACAGCCGCACCTTCCATTACCTTATTAAGCACTCGCTTGAAACATTTTTTCTTTACGTTCTCTCGATAATTGATGCTGCCGTGCCTTCCATAGAAAAGGGAGCCCCAGCACTGTTGCGAGTGCCAGCGGAACAAAGACGGAAACCCCATTCGCTGCCCCAAAATGGCCAAGAAGCAAACCTCCAAACACAGGTGCTATCACACTGCCCAAATGATTAAAGCCAATGGTTCCAAAATAGATCCCTTTGTTCTCCGGTTTAGCAATCCGGTCAATGAACAAGTCCATCATGGTAAACAGCAGCACTTCTCCAATGGTAAACAGGACGACGCTAATGAATAACAGCACCAGACCGTCCGCCCAACCGAACAGCAGCAAGCTTCCAGCGATAAGAATATTACCAAGAATAAGAGAGGAAATTGGGGAATAATGCCTGGCTGTCCGAACAATCGGGTATTGCACGAGGAGCACGGTCATGGCGTTAAGAGAGAACATGTAGGAGAAAATTCGGCTTCCGTCCTCTACATTCGGATTCAGGGTCAGATACTGAGCTAATGTTGAACCGAAATGTCCAAAGCCCAGTTCGCAGAACGTTGTTCCAATGAGGACCATCAGGAATACCCGGTCTCTGGTGGTTGTACTCAGAGCAGCCCTCAGGCTTGGTGCAAGCGTGTTGACTGGCTTAGAGAGATTGGTATGCCTAACACTAAACTGAAACAACAAGACCATGCCGTACATCACATATACCATGCCTGCTATGATAAACGGAAACGTCGATTCAGCCGATCCAAGGTAAAGTCCGATAATCGGGCCAAAAACAACACCAAGATTAACCGCAGCATAGCGCAGATTATAAACGAGCAGCTTGTGCTGTGAAGGAGTAATATCCGACAACAACGCGCGTGAAGTCGGTTCAAAAAAAGCACGGCATAAGCCATTTAGTGTGTTGGCAATGAAAAATACCCATAAATGCTGCGCCGATGAAAAGATAAAAAAAACGCCTGCCCAGCTAAACACCGAGACCAGCATAACAATTGGACGACCAATCCGATCCGAGATGTATCCTCCGTAGAAGCTAATTAGTACGCCAGCCAGCGAGCTTACTGCAACGGTTAGACCCGTTTCTGTCGGCGAAGCCTCCAATACGCGAGTTAAATAGATGGATAAGAACGGAATGCTCATGGATGTCACCAGACGTCCGAACATGGTACCGATAATGATGGTCCACGCCAAAGGGTGTATTTGCCTGAGAAGATGCTTCATAAGGTATATCTCCTATTCCGGGTGATTAAAAAAGGACTGCGCATGTCACTTTCATTAGTTATAATTGTAAGGATCAAAGGGGGAAATAAAAGTGTAAGCAATTCATTTTGCATTTCACCTTTTTTTAAAGGAGCAGACCTATGGATACATACATCACACACTACCTTCGGCTTGTCACATCAGAGCAGCTGTCGCTTAAAGTGAATGAACCTGCTGCGATAACCATAGAAAATCTCTCGACCGCGCTATTCTGTACTCCACGGAATGTCAAATTCATATTGCGTAAGCTGGAAGCAGCTGGTTTCATTGTTTGGCAGCCGGGAATCGGCAGGGGACATCATTCCAAATTGACACTTCTAAAGAATATGGACGAAGTAATGGAAGATCACTTTCTTGGCTTAATAAGCAATGGCAAAATGAAGGAAGCTGTCGAACTCATCGGTTCGCTGGAATCTTGGGACCTGAATGGCGTGGTCAGGCAGAGATTGCTGCGTTTGTTGAACCAGCAGATGGGTTTTCACAGCCATTTGGAAACAAGCTCGGGTCAGGATGTACTTCGAATGATGCGTTCACGCCGTCTGGGGAACCTGGATCCGGCTTCTGTCTACACGGCATTTGAGACTTATCTGCTTGGTCAGATCTGCAATACATTACTTACCTTCGATGCTCAGTCAGGAACATTTCAGCCAAGTCTTGCACATTCGTGGGAATGCAGTGAGGACCATAAGATGTGGGTCTTTTATCTGCGTAAGGGTGTCCGGTTTCATCACGGACGCATCATGACTTCAGCAGATGTGCAGTCAACGTGGCAGCGTCTGCACGAGGTCCAAAGTCCTTCGCTATGGCTGTTCCGGGACATCGAGTACACCGAATTAGATGGTGATTACTGCATTCGTTTTTATCTCCATCGGCCCAATCGTTTTTTTCTGCACCTGTTCAGCTGCATTCCCATGACGATTCTCCCCTATGATGTTGACAGTTCCAACCAACTGATCGGTACAGGTCCATTCCAGATTAGTGAACTTAATAATGAAGTGCTCGTACTTCGTGCATTTGACAGCTATTATGGGCTCCGTCCCCTCCTCGATCAGGTATATATCTGGTTTGTACCGGACTTGGGGAGCGAGCACCGGTATTACGAATTGCAAGGAACCGATCGCTTGAAGAAGTCTTCAAACGACGAAACGACAAAAGATATTGACTATCCTGCACTCGGATGCCAGTATTTGCTGTTTAACTTCCAGAAGCCTGGCATTCACCATCATCCCCATTTTCGACAAGCACTGAGAATGGTGTATGACTCTGCAGCACTGGTCGCTGAACTGGGAGAGAATCTGATTACACCCGCTAGCAGCTTTCTCCCATGGAGAAGTGCGCAGCAGCACTGGTCCGAAGCATCGCTTGATCATGCACATGAATTGCTGGACAGCAGCGGTTATCAGGGCGAACCCTTGATTCTGTCTTGTACCGTTAACAAGGATATGCGTGTTGCACATTGGATACAGCAACGTGCAGCAGCAATTGGACTGCACATTGAGCTGGCTGCTTCCATCGACAACCTCCAGCCTCAAGATACATCATTTGCGGATGTGATCATGGCGGAGGAGATTCTGGAGCAGGATTGGCAGTACGGCATGATTCATTATTTCAAGACGTCGTCCAATCATTTCAATGCCTGCATGTCACCTGAGCAGATGTCCATATTGGATGATAAGCTGGAGCCTTTTGCACAGTTGGATGAACCTGATCGGATAAGCCTGCTGAATGAAACAGAGGATATCTTACGCCGTAATTGCTGGATATTGCACGGAGCCCATGTGAACAAAAGGGCTCAGCTTAATCAGAGCCTTTCGGGCCTGCAGACGTCGGACTTCGGTTTTATGGACATTTCTAAGATATGGATTAAGCAGTAAAATAAAAAGAGGACTTCCGTCCAATGACGGAAATCCTTTTTTATTGTTATCTTCTCATCTGTTCTGGAACAATCCGAACCTAAGCTATATAAGAAACGGATCTACCCACCACCATCATTCAATCGGCTGCAAAGCTTGCTCTACGTCCTTTCTTAGCCACAGCTCCCGGAATGGTTCACAGTTCTGAATCAATTTATCGAAAGGTCCGTGACCGGCAATTTTTCCTTGGTCCATAACCACGATCTGATCGACCTGCCGGATGAAGTTCAATCGATGTGCCACGATAATGACCGTTTTGCCGCTGAACTCTTTCAGGATCGTTTCCATAATGCTTTTCTCCGTAATATTGTCCAGAGCCGACACTGGTTCGTCCAGAATCAACACGTTTCTGCGCTGTATCAGGATTCGGGCAAAGGCAAGCCGCTGACGTTCCCCGCCAGACAACTTTAACCCTCTCTCGCCAACAAGCGTGTTTAATCCGTCCGGCCATTTTAGAATTGTATTTTTCAGATGAACTTTATCCAACAAATCGTAGAGAACTTCATCCGAAACCGATTGATCAAAACAAATATTGTCCCGGATGGTCGCATCGAAGATTGGCGTCTCCTGTGATAAGTATGAGATATGGTCATAGTAGCTATTCAGCTTCAGCTCGTCGATATCCACGCCGTCCACCAGCAGTTTGCCGGTGTTCTTTTTTAACAGTCCGGTTAACAGCTTGATCAACGTTGATTTTCCGCTCCCACTCATGCCAACCAATGCTAAGGAAGACCCTTGAGGAATGGTCAGCGAGATATCATGTAAGATGCTGTTCTTACCATAACCGAATGACACGTCGCGAAAATCCACATCCCCCTTGAGTCCCATCACTTCATGACCACGATCCAGGTTGCGGTCCTCCGGAGCTTGAATGAATGCTTCAAACCGCTTATAGGTCACTTGATTCAGCCGATAATCCACGAACAGCACATTGAATATGGCGATAGGTGAGTAAATCTTTTC
Source organism: Paenibacillus illinoisensis NBRC 15959 (assembly GCF_004000925.1). GTDB lineage: Bacteria > Bacillota > Bacilli > Paenibacillales > Paenibacillaceae > Paenibacillus > Paenibacillus illinoisensis. The sequence goes on from NZ_BIME01000001.1 coordinate 232,075, forward strand.
TATAAAAAGAAACAATGCCACAATAACGCCAATGGAGGAGTCTCCTGTAATAACACTGTTAACCCCAAAGAACAGGATGACAAGCTTAATGACGGTGATAAACACCTCAAATATCGCAAAAAAAGCTTCATGGATCATCCGCAGCTGCGCGCTTTTGTTAATCATTAGCCGTGCTGATGCGCTGAGTTTCGCCATTTCCTTCTCATATCGTTTGTTCGTCCGAAATACGACCAGTTCCATGAATCCGCGTATTGAATATCTGGAGATGGACTCCTGTTCATTCAATATCATTGATTTCATTCGGTACAGAAATTTCAAGATCAGGTTCGTTACTCCAAAAACGACGACATAACCCACCGCAATAACAATCATAATCCGTGGATCGTAGAAGCTGATAAACAGCAGACTGAACAAAATCGTCGGCAGCAGTTCATGCATTGTTTTAAGGTAAAAACCATAAATGATCTCATTCCCTGCTTCTGCACCATTTTCAATGACTTTGATCATTTGTCCAGTCCCCACGTTTTGGTAGGCCTGATAGTCGATTTTTGCTATTTTGGCTAGTGCCATGATCTTCAATTGCTCGGTCAACCGTTTGGACAGATAAACGCTCGGGTACTCATCCATGTAGTTCAGAATGACCGTCCCCACAAGAAATGCTCCGTAGATCATGATCAAATGGATCATCTCGTCCATCCGATTAACCAAAATTGCCGTATCCAATATCTTCTGGAAGAGGAATATCCCCAGGCTGCTGAATAGCTGAATGGCCCAGCCTAAGGCAATGTATAGGAAAATCCACCATTTTAATTGGAATAAACATTGTTTTAACACCGTTCTCCTGCCCCTTTATCTTTTAAAATGAAAAAAAGGCCAGGACGAGTTCAGTCACGGACCTGTGCAAGTCCTTCTCTATGAGAAGGTCATTGTAGGTTCCATAGATCTGATGTGTCCTGGCCTGCGAACAAAATGATTGCCTGGGCACCATCCAAAGTTTCCAGTTTCATGCGATCAAATGGGCAGACGTCCCCCTTGATAGCCGGTACGCGTTTTGATCCGGCCCGAAAACTAGTTACTTCGAACGATACGGTAAGACATTCATTTCACCTCAATTCAAAAGATATGGTCTAGTATAGCCGCTCATCTCCCTAAGAATCAACCAATGATTTCAAGTGAATCTTGCATGACTTATATTAAAACTTGCAACCCAACAAGGGAACAAGCTATGATCATGAGAGAATGAAAACCTATGTATATTTTCTGGAAACAACGTCAAGGAGGAGAAGATGGAAGACATTATTTTGTGGTTGAAGTATTTGTTCTTGGGTGTGGTCCAAGGAGTAACGGAGCCAATCCCAGTTTCTTCTAGCGGACACCTGATCATTGCACAGCGGCTGATGGGCATGAAACAAAACGGATTATCGTTTGAAATTCTAACCAACACAGCTTCACTAATAGCTATTGTTTTTATCTTTCGTGAAGATATCAAAAAGCTGATGGTTGGCGCAGTTCAATACCTTCGTACACGTGACCAACAATACAGGGCAGAATTTATGTTTGTGTTATACATTGTTATCGGCACGATTCCTGCAGCACTCGCTGCAGTGCTGTTCAAGGATCGTATTGAAGAAGTATTCGCTTCCGTACATACCGTTTCCATTGCTCTATTAGTTACCGGTGTTGCCTTATGGCTCATTCGCAATCTGCGCGGCCGTAAACGTGATGGAGATCTGTCTACCAAAGATGCGATTCTCGTTGGATTGGCTCAAGCCGTAGCCCTGATTCCGGGGATCAGCCGTTCCGGAGCAACCGTAATAGCTTCCATAGCGGTCGGCATGAAGCAGGAAACGGCCCTGAGATTCTCCTTTATGCTCTATATCCCAATTAGCTTGGGTGGTCTGGTCTTGGGAGCATCCGACATCGCAAACGATCCCAATCGGTCAGAGCTTGCCATTCCTTATCTGATTGCCTTCATAACGACACTCGTAGTCACGTATTTCTCAATGAGATGGTTCATGGGCATTATGGCCAAAGGAAATTTGAAATATTTCTCGTACTACTGTTTTATTGCGGGAACATTATTGCTTATCTTTTTGTAACTTTAAGATCTGTACCCTACAAAGGAACATCTGGCGTTCAGCCGGGTGTTCTTTTATATAGATCACCTCGGATCAAAAACTGCTTAAGTTAATATCTAATATTTAAGTATATGAACAAAGCGCATGACAAACCCCATAGTAGACATGATCATGTCCTCTATGGGGTCTGGTTCTACACGTTACAGATTAGTGCTGCAAGTTTCCACCTATTTGTGATGCAATCATGGATGGCGCGAACCCGTTCAGCATTTGCTGCATGTCCTGCTGAGGCAGTTGCGGCACCTGATAGAAACCATTTTTATTCTGATAAATGGAGATCTCATATGCCATCTCGATACAGTTTGGCAGCGAATCTGCCAGTACACGACGCACCACCGGGTTTGTCGATTCAAGCGCAGCCGTTGTTTTCATTACTGCTCCCGATTTCACAGCATTTAACATGCTCAAAGAGATGCTTTGATCACAAATTTCAGTTGCAGAGAGCATAGGCTTCTTCGGTTGGCTTGGTTTCATGCCATATGTGAAGTCGTTGTCTTGTGACATCTTATAGCTTTGCGTCGGTTTGGATGGATCTTGTCCTGTTCTGAAGCATTCCAGCGTTATGTTGTATTCTTCGGACATGAATTGCTTTTGACGCAGCAAAATATCGCGCAGTTCCGGATCTTGGACATGTTGACTCAGCATCGTATAGGTATTTAACGTATTGATGGCTCCAGCAAGCACCTCATGAACATCAAACATCTCATGACCGCCATGGTTGAGTTGTGGTGGGATCGTTCCTGTTTCAATGTTTTGATGATTTTGCAATTGCATGTTGAATTACCTCCAATTAATCTGTTATTTTTGGCTGTCCCATTACGCAGACTAATGTATTATGAAGTTTCGTTCCTCAAGATATTCGGCATAATTTTTGGTTAATGTGTGCGGCAAAAAAAGAAAGACTGTCACAAGAGACGGTCTTTCCTATATCCATTTTATTTAAACAACAGCTGATTCAATGCATTAACAGTCATATCGTGCGTCGGGTGAAAATCATCACTTTCCATATATTGCAGCAGACTGTGAATAAATTGTCGCCCTTCGATCTGACTAAGCAGCTGGTCATAATCCAGTGCCCCAACTAACACTTTGCCGCTGCCTACTTTGCACTCAAATAACAGTCCGAGCTTATGATTACGCTCAAAGTTATCGATCGTTTGCACAATCGGCTGTAAATCAGCCGGAAGGTCGTCCAAAATGATGGAGCTTGAATGGGTGACAATATTCCACCATGGGTAAGTGGAGTGCATCTCGCTCGGGAAATGCTGAAGAGCCGGATGATCATTCTGAATCAGCAAACCAAGTGTACCCACCGGAACAGGTTTATTCATGCTTTCCGAGATGGACCGGAACATGGGATAACACCAGAAATCAGTACTATATAAGCCCTCAATAGCGTTGCTAACCTGTCCGGGAGAAGCCAGCAGAAGAACTGAGCCTCCCTCTTCCAACCTCTGCAGCGCTGCATCTGTCAGCTCCTTGTACACAGGCGCATCAGCAAACTGACGATCCTCTTGCTCAGGGTAGACCCAAATGTTATAGGATTTATAAATGTCCGTATTCGATATGGACAACTTTAACGTTACCTGAGTCATATTCTCTACACTTGGCAGAGTTACTTGGATGTTCCCAAGCTTCTGGTAAGGCTTCATGTGATCCTCGGTAATGAGCTGTTTTCCTTCGGATATAACGTTGGTTCCTTGAGTACATTCCCATCGCAACGATTCCCCTTTCAGAGGGACCGGACGATAGTAACTCAATTCTACCGAAGCGTTGAATGTCTCACGAGCAGCATAGTTATACTTCTCAAAGCGAGCCAAAAGGACAGCATCCGAGCAGAAGGTTCGCCATTCTTCCGCACTAATTAAACCTTTCGAGTCCATAAATGCGTCCAATATGCCAACAAGAGCCGTCCCTTGTCCGCTAAAGTCCTGCAAATCAAGCAGTTGAAAGCCTGCAAGTCGCTCGGATCGGAAAGCTGCCTCAAGCTCTTCCTTGTAACAGTCTACGGCCAATTGACCTGAGGCACGGAAGAATGATTCAGCGAGATGCCCCATGCCCTTGGCCTGTAATCGTTCTCGAAAGATTTCAAAGTTATGTGCTTTGATCGAGCCTGTATACTTTTCAATCTCCGCAAAATCCGGATACATGGCATACTGTCCAATCTCGTGAGAGACCACAGGAAGATGCGGAATAAGCTCCTTGTCTGTTGCAGCCGCTTTCACGGTTTTGGAGACTGTTCCGTATTGGATCTGAATCTCCTGTTCCTGCGAATGGGAATCCTCTAGTCCAGAGTGCTGCTGAGGGTAGATGTGCTCATCATAATCCTTCATTGTACCAGGCAGATCGGTTTGAACATGACCCAGCGGAGCGTCACACATCGCATAGGAACCTCTGATCAACCGGTCGCGGGAGAACCGCACACCACTGAAGAAATCTTCTTCCTCCAGAATAACCGGGGTAAACTGAAAATTGTTGGAGCCTTGCGTGTATAGATGGCGCTGATCATATGCTTTATAGTCTTTCAGAATGGCACTTAGCTTTTCCTTGCTCCCCCACAACTCATTCCCCAGTGACATCATGACAAATGAAGGATGATTCCCGAAGCTGCGCAGAATGGCGAAGCCTTCCTCAATCAAATAATCCTGTTCTGCCTGGTTATGGTTCGCATCGCTCTCATCCGTAATCGTTCCCCAAAATGGCAGCTCGGGTTCCATGTAGATTCCCAGCAGATCGGCTGCAACAAATGCTGCTTCAGGTGGACAACAAGTATGGAAACGATAATGATTAATACCGTAGGATTTCGAAATGCCGAGGATTCTCACCCACTCGTTTACGTCCGTTGGTGCATAGCCCGTTAACGGGAAGATCAATCCATCATGCTTGCCGCGCAAAAAGGTTGGCCGATTATTGATTGTAAACTTGTCTCCACTAGCCTTGAAATCCCGCAGTCCAATTACGATGTCACGATCATCAATGATTCTCCCATTCTCTTCGCGCAACGTGATGGCAATCTTATATAAATGAGGTGCATCGTCACTCCATAAGAGCGCTTTATCCCCGAGCGGATAAGAGATACTCATCTCGTTATGATCAACGGGGTACATCCGCTCGGCAACTTCATGTACACCTTCTTCTAGGCCGGAAGTTTGTTCATCAATGGCGAAACTTTTGGCAGACACTGCAATTTCGGTGTTCTGTAGCACTCCATCCAATTTTACCGAAAGCGTTATCGATTTATGCATCGCATCAGTGTAAATTTGCAAATCACTCATACGTGCTTCATTGCTGAATTTCAATTCCAGTTTGCCCGTAATGCCGTTCCAGTTCGTCTGTGTATCCTTGGAGGTCATATGCCCGCCTTTGGTTGGGTAGCTCGTGTTGTCCACCTTGATCCTAACGGTATGTGTACCGGCAGAGAGCCCTTCCTTAAGCACATACTCATGGGGCGTATTGAGACTGTTACGTGTACCTAGTGGAATATCATCAACCCAGACTGTTGTAACCCGTGTTCGCTCCAGATGCAGACAGCAGTACTTTCCTTCCAATTCCTCCGGAACCTCGAACTCCCGCTCCAGCCAGAGCCAACCCTCGAAAGCGTATTCGTCTGTGAGCGCCCCAACCTCAGCCAGCTCGTTTCTCTTTCCCTTTCTGGCATGGGACGTTGTATTTGGCATGATAATCGTGTCGTCATACGGAAAATTAATTCCCAGCTTGTTCTCGTCAAGCTGCATTCTCCAGACTCCTTGCAAGTTAATAATGGGCAACATGATTTCAACTCCTAATTAAGGGTTAACCGCACTTGTCTATCATTGTATCAGAGAATGGATTACCTATCTGTGAAATTTAAATAGAAGGATCGTTTTGTTACACAAAAAAACCTGACCCCAGGTAAATAACCGTGCAGGGTCAGGCAGACTACCAACGAATATTTAGTTTTCGTCCAGAAGACTTAAGATTAATTTGACCGATTCAGCCCGCGTTGCCGTTTGCATTGGTGCAAATCGATTACCGCCTATACCGTCAATCAAGCCGGCCTCAACCATGGAAGCCACGTACGGCGCTGCCCATTCAGGAATCTGATTCCGGTCTTCAAAAGAAAGCGAAGCCGTGGAGCCTTCCGGTGTGCTGCTTGCACGAGCAATCATGGTTACCATTTCAGCACGGTTCAGTGGTTTATTCGGCTTAAAGGAGCCATCCGTGTATCCACTGATAATGCCTGCTGAAGCTGCTTCCACAATGTATGGAGCAGACCAGATTGGAATTTGTTTTGCATCGGTATACGTGGTTACTGTGCTGCTTGTATTCATTTTCATGGCTCTGCCCAGCATGGTAATGAACTCCGCCCGGGTTACTTTTTGATTCGGACGGAAGGTTCCATCGCCATAGCCTTGTACAAACCCTGCAGTCAAAGCTTGATCGATGAGCGACTTCGCCCAGTGTCCTTCCGTATCTTTCAGCTGTGGTACATTCTCATTGCCACCGCCAGATTGACCCGGATTGCTGGTATCCGGCTTGCCTCCCTGTTCTGTTCCGGACTGCGTCGTCTCAGAATCTGTTCCAGGTGTTGGGACACTGCTTCCGGACCCGCCATTGTTTCCAGAACTGCCACCTGAGCCAGGGTTGGATGTACCCGGTCCTGGATTCGGCGTTTCTGTATTCGATTTCTTGATCATGCCAAATTGATCAATAATAAACGGTTTTGCATCATTAATATTCTGATCAATTTCGTACGTTACCGCTGTAAGCTTGTTCCCGTCGATGGTGATGCCCACAAAGTTTTGAACCTGCCCCCGTTTCGGACGACGATCGTCATTTGGATCTGCTCCATACTTTGCAGCATGATTTTCTTCTGCCAACTCAAACAAGCTGTAATACGCATCCCCAAGAACAGGATCCTGATTTTTGTAGTACACTTTCGGTCCGGCTGTTGCTGGAATTAGATAAATGGTGCCATCCGGGTTCACCGCGTATTCAATCTTCTTACCGTTCAATGTCTCCGTAATCTTGACAGCATCTTTCGCTTTTCCGGTCTTATCAATCGGTTTGGTGCGGGCGTAAATATGATCATGCCCCTGTAACACAAAGTCGATTTCCAGTTCTGCCATCAGCGGAGCAATTTTGTTACGAACCCCGTTTGGTCCGATAATATCCGAATCTGTCGCATGATTGGACGTTGTATAAGGACCTTTATGAATATTGACGATGATCCAATCTGCTCCGTTTTTGCGAGCTTCTTTTACATCGTCCTGCAGCCACTGAACCTGTTCTGCCGAGAAATTGTTATACTCTTCTGAATCCTCGTTTGAATTCAGCACCACAAAGTGTGCGTTACTGTAATCGTACGAATAATAAGCCCCTGTTTCTGTTGCCGAGTTCTCCGGTACATCCAGGTTGAAATGATCGATAAAAGCGAAGTTTTCATCTTCATGATTACCCGCCGAAGGAACGATTGTTGTATTCAGAAGGCTTGATTGAGAATGACCAAGAAGCCAGTTCCATTGCTCTTCTTTAACACCTTTATCAACAATATCTCCATTGTGCACCACAAATTGTGCATTCGGAATGGTAGCAAGAGCCTTGTCCAGTGTCTCGGAGGAAAGGATCGCTTCATCCTCTTCCTTCGCCTGCGTATCGGCCAGATCAATAAATGTAAAGGCTCCTGTCTTCGGCGCTGTACGGAACGTGCCCGTCTTGCTCCACGTATTGCTGGAAGCTTCGCCCACTCTGAAGGAATATAGCGTATCTGGCTTCAGATTTGTTGCTTCCGCTTTGTGTACAACTTCAGTAGGCGAATTGACGGAGCGGTCGGAACGTCCTTCATAAGAGATTGCACTGGAGAAGTCAGCGATATTTGCTGTTTTTTCTACGACCTGAAGGTCACTTCCTGTGACTTGTTCGGATGTGTACCAGGCAAATCCTTTGCTAGTGGTTGGATCTCCATTAAACGTAACCGTAACCTTGCTCACTTGCTCATCATTGGATTGTGTGTCCTTGGTAATTCCGAATGTATCAATGACAAAAGGTTCAGCATTATTTTGGTGTTGATCGATTTCATAAACGATTGCTGTAAGTTTGCCGCCATCAACAGTCAGTGAGGTGAAATTCTGCACCTGACCTCTGGCTGCGCTCGTTGTATCTCCATACACGCGGGCATGATTCTCTTCTGCTCGATCAAACAGGCTAAAGTAAGCTTCACCCAGTTCAGGTTTCGTATTTTTGAAGTATACCTTGGCTCCTGCCGTACCTGGAATCATATAGATGGTTCCGTCCGGATTAACCGTGTATTCAATGCTTTGTCCTTTAAATGATTCCTCAATTTTGGAAGCTTCTTCTGCTGTTCCATCCTGCTTAATCGGTTTGGTCCGAGCATAGATGTGATCATGTCCTTGCAGAACAAGATCGATGCCAAGCACATTCATGAGCGGGGCAATTTTATTTCTAACCCCGTTCTCACCGATGATATCATTGTCGGTCGCATGATTGGACGTTGTATACGGTCCTTTGTGGATATTAACGATGATCCACTCAGCTCCAGCAGATTTGGCTTGCTCCACATCCTGCTTCATCCACTCCACTTGTTCGTTCGAGAAGTTCGCATAATCCGTCGAATTTTCATTGGAGTTCAGTACGATAAAATGTGCATTGCTGTAATCATAGGAATAATAAGCACCTGTGATCGTCGCCGCATTCTCCGGCTGTTTTACATTAAAATGATCATAGAATGCATAGTTTTTGTTCTCATGATTGCCTGGAGAAGGTACAATTGTCGTTCTCATCAGATCCTCTTGAGAATAACCAAGCAGCCAGTTCCATTCTTGTTCCGAGGTCCCATTCTCGACAACATCCCCGTTGTGAACGACAAACTCTGCATCCGGAACGGTAGCGAGTGCCTTCGACAGCGTAGCCGCGGATAAACGGGCCTCTTCCTCATCCTTCGCTTGCGTATCCGTTAAGTCAACAAAGGTAAATGCTCCGTCAATCGGAGCTGTTTTGAACTCCCCTGTTTCACTCCAGAGGCCTAGTCTCTCGTCACCTACGCGATAGTAGTATGAAGTATTTGCTTCAAGTCCTGTAGCTTCTGCTTTATGAACCATTTCTCCCGGAGAGTTTCTGGAGATTATAGCTTCACCATTAAACGTTTGTCCCGCGCTGAAATCAGGAGGTCCATCCTGTTTCTTGACCACTTGCACATGACTATTGGTCGAAGCAAGCGGAGTATACCAGGTAAATCCCTTACTTGATTTAGCATCACCATAGAACGTCGCTGTTACTTTGCTAATATCGATTGTCGGTGCCTCAGCTAACGCTCTCAGCTCCATATCAAAGTACAGATCCGAGCTTCCATCGCTTTGCTGATGGACCTCTACTGCAATGATATTCTCCCCGTCATGCAGGAGCGTTTGAAGCGGTTCAGTCAGATCCACATCGGTATACATAACCGGCAGATCCTTCGAAGATGTTGCTTTGGTAGAATAGTTAATCTCACCATCAGGCATGCCGAATCTGCGAACTTCCGTGCCATTAACATACAGAACAGCACCGTCGTCAATGCCGAAAGTACCCAGAATTTGACCATAATTTTGGATTTGTTCCTGGTTAACTGTCAGCGTTGTCCGAAAATATGTAGTCCGGTGTTTCAGATCTTCGTTTCCACCATAGTCCACTTCTGTCTGAAGCGGTCCGAAATATGTCGTTGTTATGCCGCTACCATTGTCTTTGTAACCATAAGGAGCATTGTCTACTGCCCATGTATTGTCTTCATAGACAGCCTGCCATACCGATTTTAAATCCTGACCTTGATCAAAATACTTCCACGTTGAATTTTTGCTAAGCAAGATGTCTGCTTGAGGTTCAACCGTCTCCGCTGCTTTAACTACTGGTGCTGAGCCCAGTCCCCCAAACCATCCAATAACCAGTGCGACTGATAGCAGGATGGCCAGAACCTTTTTGTACAATGGGTTAATCATCATGTTCTCCTCTCAATAAGCAATAATGTGCATCTAGCGCTATTTCATACATGATTACTAGATTAGCCAGCTATTATCATACGAGAGGAACATGTTGATTTTTGCATGTTTATGTAAATTACATGTAAATATATTCATATTTTCTTGAGAGCTATGGTCGCCATTTCTGCCGGAGACCGTCAGGGATGTGCTGCAGGATTGAATACAACCTATTCCAGCATAGGGAACATTTCTAAACCCTGTTTGCTGGACTACTGTTTGACAAACACATTCATATTCCTTATAGTGTTGGTGCACTTATTCTTGGGCTCGTCCTTGTCCTGACGATGCAAAAAAAACCATGTGAAGGAACAGGTTATCTCCTATGACTGAGAACTGGCACCAAAATTTTAAAAACAAAAACCGGGAAGCTCTGATTGCAGCAGCCAAAGAATTATGCATGAAGGAGAGCTTCCTTAATGTGAATATCAAAGATGTATGCAGCAAAGCCGGAATAAGCCGTGTTACCTTTTACAAGCACTTTCAATCCATGAACGAACTGATTCTGGCGGTCCAAGTGGAGATTCTGGAGAGTATGACCGGATACGTGAAGAATGCTGCTTCACCAGGAATGAGCGGCCAAGAGATGCTTGCTTCCATGCTTGAAGCCTGGGTAAATTACGCCTCCACTCATCTCGGTTATATCAAATTCGTATTATTATTCGACCTGCATTATGAAGCCTATAATTCAGGCCAAGAATTGAAAGAACAATACAATCTGTTTATCAAACGTAAAAAGGAACAACATTTCCTGTTAGATGCTCTGGAGACCGGATATAAAGATGGTACGTTGAAGCCTGATCCTGATCCCCTTAACACTGCCCATTTTATCTTTGTATCCATGATGAGTATGCTGCAGAAAATGAGTCTGGCTTCAGAAGAAGATCACGTTACCGTTCAAAGCGATCTGAAATTCGCCAAACGATTCGTTGAGATGCTCGTGCAGCACTTGAGTAACTAAAAAATTCCATGAACACTGTTAAGACCAATCCAACTGGATTAGGTCTTTTTTGTGTGTACAGCATCCATTTTAACCTCAGAGGTTCAGATCATTCAGTTGAAACCGGTTTATATCAGGGTCTTCGCTGTTTTCTAGGCAACTCATCTTCACCTATGTCAATATAAATCTAGGACTCATCTTCATTTCTTCCTTTCAATTTACGATAAATAGTATGGGGTTATACGAAAAACCCGTTGTTTTAACTACTTCCAAGGGGGAACAGAACGTGAGACAGACTCGCAAGAAAAAGATGGATTTAAGACTCAAACTGTATTTAATCATTCTGGTGCCTTTGCTGGCCATGGGCGGTCTCATCATGTGGACGACCATCGAATCCAGTGAAAATGCATCTGTAATGACCATACAGCATAAGAATCAGCAGTTAGCAGTAAACACCGCCTCCCTGCTGGGCCAGGAATCGGAATTGATCAAGACATTATCCTCTACGGCTTCGGAGGAAAGCGATGAATACAAAAGTCTTAGAGACGAACTCGTTAAAGTTCGGCTTCAATCGGGAGCCCTCTATGTATATATGTATAACAAAACGCCAGACGGGTGGATTTATACAGTAGATGGAGCAGATTGGGATGATACGGAATACAGCCCTTACGGAACGCCAATGGAATTCAATCCCCAGATTCAGGAACGCTTGCTAAGCGGTGAAGTCGTTACTACAGGCATTGTGGACGATCCGACCTGGGGGCAGCTTCTCTCCTCCTTTACACCAATCAAGGATTCACAAGGTGAAGTTATTAGCTATCTGGGCATTGATATTTCTGCTGCAGCAGTGAATCAAGTATCCGCTGAATCGGTGAATAGTGCGTATCGGATCATTATTCCGATTTTTGTGGTTGTATTGATACTATCGCTGGTCATGATGCTATTGGTGGTAAGAGGCATTCTCAGACAAGTGCGCGATATCAAATCAAGCCTCGAACAGGTCGCGGATGGGAATCTCACAGTGGTATCCAAACATCTGACCAACGATCAGCTCGGTGACATCAGTGACCTGATTAACGTTATGGCTTCGCAACTAACGAACATACTGATGGGAATACAGCAAGGGTCGAATACACTGCAGCAGTCCTCGGCAAATATTGCGGAAACCGCTCAGACAAACCAGCGCCAGACCGAAGAACTCTCCAGAGCAATTGAGGAAATCGCCATAGGCTCCATGAAGCAGGCTGAAGAGACAGAACACTCCGTTCAGCATTCGGAGAACCTCGGCAAGATTATGGATGAAGTCGGTTCATACGTGCAACAGTTTACCCATACTTCAGAGCAGCTATCTGCCGTACAAGTACAAGTTACACGTGAACATGAGGTTTTGCTTGAAAAGGGTCGGGAGAATGCCAAGCGTGTTGAGCATCAGCAGGAAATTTCCAGGTCTTTAACCACTCAATCGGAGCTCGCTTCTTCCATTAGTGGGCAAATCCACAATATCCTGAAACAAACCCAGATTTTATCGCTGAATGCTTCCATCGAGGCAGCCCGCGCTGGTGAGGCAGGTAAAGGTTTTGCAGTCGTTGCTGGCGAAATGGGCCAGCTCGCTCAGCAATCTGAACGTTCCATCCAAGAGATTGATGGGATTCTGAGTTCATTTGTACAAGAAATCCACCGGATGGGCAGTCATTTTGAAGCGAATATGGTAGCAGTCAAAGAGCAGGAAGAACAGATCGCTGATTGCCTTCAGGCATTCAGACAGGTTAGCCAATTATCGACTGAAGTGCACGAGCTTGCTCAGCGTTTGGAGAACCGCACAATGAGTATGCATTCCATTCGTCAGGAAGTGGAACAGCACCTAAGCTATATCGCTTCTGCAACAGAGGAAACTTCGGCCATGGCTGAAGAAGTCACGGCCAGTGCCGAGGAGCAGCAGCGATCCGCGAGCGAACTGTCGAACATTTCCGGGCAGCTCGCTGGACTTGCGAGCAACCTCAAATCATATTCCGACCAATTTCAGATCAAAGTCACGAAAGCTGATTCAAAATAATAAAGAACCCCGTTACCTGATGAATCAGGTGGCGGGGTTTTCTTAATATTATTTGCCTTATGTAATAAACCTGATTATATGCCATTCTCTCCTGTGGACTCTGCCTTCGTATCACTTGGCAAATGTATCGGTCATCCATTCATAGAATCTTTCCTTTTCTTCAAACTGTGGATAATGAGCAGATTCCTTGTAGGTAATGAACTCCTTTTGATCAGCATCAATCTGGTCAAAATACTGCCGAGCAGCATTCGCCGAAGTCATATAATCGTAATCTCCCATAATAAAATAAAATGGTAAATCAAGTTTCGTAACCCGTACTGGCAGTGGTTTCTCAAACACTTCTTTTATTAAGTCAGACTGGGATTGCTCCATACCTTTGATATATCGAATAACATCCAGCCCATTATATTCACTGCTGAAGATCATACGCATAATATTGCCATCAGGAGGATCAATGAGCCGTGCGGCACCACCATATTATATAACATAATGACGAGGAGTTAACGACTTGCCCTGCGCGACCTCTTCAGCTAACTGCTGCAATTCATTTACATCATCCCGATTTCCTGCTGCCCGGGCTTCGCTTAAGACGTAGTTTAAACTATCCATCTCGCTTCTTGCCGTATCCCCCATCTGACCAATCCCAATATAAGCTGCATATTTCGTCGGAGCTAGATAAGCTGCCTGAGTTGCAATATATGTGCCATATGAATGGCCAATCAGGATAACCTTTTGTTGCCCGAACCGCTCTGAAATATAATCCGTTAAAGCGAGCAAATCATTGACAAGCATGCCAGAAGACAGTCCAGCATAATCTTCACCAAAATGATAGGACTTGCCGCTTCCTCTCTGGTCGTAATTAACGATCGTAAAATGTGTCTCCAACAAATCCTGGTACCGACGTGCGTAAGGAATCTCAGAAGCTCCGGGGCCTCCATGAACATTAATAATTACCGGATTATTTCTGTCCTCGCCACGTATCATTATTTCATGAGTGGTTCCATTTAGTTTTACTTTTTGCAAAAGGCTTATGCTGTTATTTCCTTTGACTAAAGATGTCCACGTCGGGAAAAAAAGGATGATCAGTCCCAATGTCATAACGCTTAAGACTATGACTCCTGTCCATTTCAAAGTTCTTTTCATGTTGAATGAATTCCACCTTCCTAAGAATGTAATCCCATCGTACTGGTTTGCCCACCCTCTGTTATCCTTCGGAGGTCTGAAATCGCCTCGGTCTTCAGAAGAATTTCAGTGTGAAAAGTTAAAAAACCGCCAATCGGCGGTTAATTATTGATTTCATAATATAGTGAACAAATCCAAACTAGACAAATTTCCTATAAATCCTTTCTCGCAAACAAACGAGTGGTTAGAACATAGGATGCACAGAAGATAAATATAACTCCAATCGATATCATGGCTATAAGTTGCCCATCTAAACCCTTCTCACTGACCATGGTCATAAGTACTGCAAAAGGCTGCGCGAGAAGAATAAGTGCAACCATGAATATGCCATTGATTATTCCGGCTCCCTTTTTACTAAGTGCATAAAAGAGCGGCATATAGATGGATACCAGCACCATTACCATGCCTATGGAAACCATGATGTCCATGAGGCTGTAGCTTGGCTTGTTTAACTCAGGGAAATTCAAGTCAACCAGCCAGTGAATTCCGAACGAGGCGAACACGCCAAACAAGGTATACAGGATCGCCGATACATACTTGGCTTGCACGATTTTTTTGCGGCTGACCGGTAGGGTAACCAGGAAATTATGATTATGGTTTTTGATATCGATCATGGTTGCCAGGATTACCGAACCAAATGCGGTGTAGATCCCCACAAAATACATCGACATTTCACTCTTAGGTATAAAGGCCAAGCTAAACACAACAAGATATAATCCTATTGTCCATAATGAACTTCTTAATGCTATGAAGTCTTTGCGAAGCAGGTTAAGCATGTTTTCGTCCCCCTTTTGCCGTAAAGTAGATCAGATCCTCCAAGGTTGGTCTTTGCAAAAGGGCAAAGCTTCCAAACAACCGTGCGGCCTCTTCCCTATTGTCTGCCAGTGCCTCAAAACCAACATCTGTCTCGCGAATTCCGATAAATTGATTCCGGGTATCCCCATCTAACAGCTCCATATCTCCTTTAACGATCGTATATCTCTCAAGTACATCATCTTTCGTTTCGTTAAAAACAAGTTTTCCCTGATTGACGAATGCAATATAGTCCGCTATGCGCTCCAAATCTGTCGTGATATGCGTTGAGAAAATAATGGATCTTGTCTCATCCTGTATCAGATCCGAGAGCAAATCCAGAAGTTCTCTTCTAAATACAGGATCAAGACCGGATGTCGGCTCATCCATAATGAGAAGATCAGCATCGTGTGACAGAGCAATGGCCAGAGAGAACTTGATTTTCATCCCTTTGGACAAATCAGTGATTTTCTTCTTCGGCGACAATTCAAATTGCTCCAGGTAGCCATTAAATTTCTGCTCATCCCACTTCTTATAAAAGGGTGCAATCATTTTTTTCATTTCACGGATCGTCAGATGTTCATAATAAAAGCATTCATCGGATACGACACCAATACGCTGTTTAATGTTTACCTCCTGTGCGGGCATCCCCTGTCCCAGTGTCCTGATTGTACCTGAGTCTGGGTGGATTAAGCCGATGATCATTTTGATCAGGGTGCTTTTCCCCGCCCCATTCGGTCCAATGAGCCCAGTAATATACCCCTGTTTTACATCCAGAGATACATTGTCCACCTTAAATAAGGGATACACCTTGGTTAAATTACGCAGTTCAATGGCATTCATGATGAAGTTTCCTCCTCAGACAACATAGTAAAAAGATGAATTACATCTTGCTCCGTCATGCTTAATTCCTTACTTTCCCGAATAATCTCCAGCATTTTCTCTTCCAGCCGTTTCATCCGCTGCTCCCGAATAAAATCCTGATTAGCTCCTGAGACGAAACAGCCCTTGCCTACGACGGAATCAATTAATTTCTCTTTTTCCAGCTCTTCATAGACACGTTTGGTGGTAATCACGCTGACTTGCAGATCCTTGGCGAGCTGCCTGATGGAGGGAAGACTATCCCCGGCAACCAACTCCCCGCTTAAAATACTTTGCCTGATCTGGGTTAATATCTGCATATAGATGGGATCGCTCGAAGCGTTGGATATCAGAATTTTAATGGTCATTCACCTCATTGGTGTTTATTAAGTGCATAGTGTATATATATAATATATACACTATATACTCATTCGTCAATCCATATTTGCCCATCTTATAAGACACTTATGCACAGCAAAAAGGACGGAAAATATCCGTCCTTCTAAGCTCTATTTATTTTCCCTCATAGCACCACCCTTCAATCGCCTATTATTTCAGCGCTGCTGGAAGCTTGACGCCAATCAGCTTGCCTTCGGCCTGTATAATAATCATGCTCCCGGTCTTCAGCGTTGCCTCGTGCAAGTCAGCCCCGGTTTTCACACGGAATACAGGCTGGCTTGTCAGCATATTGATTCCAAGCAGTGTTCCGTTACGCTGCGCACGATAGATTCCTTTGCCATATATGCTAACCTGCGACACAGGAGCATCGCCATTCCATTGAACCGCACTGCCGTTTACCAGCTTGACACCCTTTAATTCACTATCTGTAACAGAGTCCCTGTAGATCAGACGTTCCTGAACAACCCCTACCAGATCGCCACTCACCCCGCCAGGAGGCTGAAAAGTCCTCGTCGGAGCATCACCATTCTTGTACGTATTCAGATCATATTCAGCAATCTTGCCTGCCTGTTCAATATATATCTTCCCATCATTAGCCAATACACTTCCTTGGCCGCGCTCATACGGCGGGTCGCCGGACATTTTCCAAATGAAGTCCATGCTTCCTTTACGTGTCCCTGTCTTGAGATTAAAGGCATTCACCTGTACTTTCCGGTCCGGGTCAGATTCATAATCTTGAAGCAGCGGAGTGTAGTAATCGACGGAATATACCAATCCATTTTTAAATTGAAGTGCCTCTCCTTGTCCAAACTCACTCCATAGCTTTTTCCCGGTTTTCTTGTCATATGCGTTCAATTGCACAGAAGTCAGTGCACCTTGCACGAAGAAGGTTCGAAGCACCACTCCATCCGATTCCTGCAGATACGATGTACCATTGCCTTCGGCTAATGCTTCATCAGCCTTCCACCGCAGCTTGCCTGTCTTCCGTTCAAAAGCATACGTGGTGCTTCCCTTGATGACATATAGTGTATCTGCAGTAGGAATTAATGCTTCGGTCCGCTCGCGCGTATCCATCCATGTGGAAGTGCCCGATTGCCATACAGCCTTTCCTGTCTTGGCATTTACCGCATATGGCTTATGGCTGGAGGTTAGACCATACAGAACGCCATTGTCATAAACCATGCTCGGGGTCAGATCTTTACCAAATGTCCAGAGCTGTTTGCCCGTTGCTGCATCCAAGGCGACCAGCTTGCGATTAGAAAAGGCAAATACTTTACCGTCTTCTGCAACAGCCTGTTGTCCTTGAAAGCTTTCATTCTGATTCGTATAAGAGTCTACCTTCACTGTCCAGGAAGGTTTAAGTTCAGGTACCGTTAATTTGGAATATGAATTCCAATTGTAGATGGAGATATCCGCTTTCTCCGCCAGTGCCTGAGAAGGCATTGCGGTGTACCCTCCGCTAACAGCAATCATAGCTGCAGTCAGCCCTGTAAGGGTGCGAACGTAGGGATGATATTTACGTTTCTCCGTTTGTGGTTCAGTCTGCTTGTTCGGCATGGAAATCCTCCTTCATGTTCATGTAAGCTCTTAAATCTACTTAATCTTGATTGCATAAAAAGTAAACATTTGGAACGAGTCTAGTATACAAGAGGATTAATCTGGGAGCAATTAACAAATCATATCTTGTCTTTAATTTGCTTAACTTAGATCATCATCGGGTAACGTTTAAGCTCCCTTTTTCTTAGTAAATCCTGAATATTTCACCAAACTGATTTGCATACTACTTCAAGTAATCCAAATGACAGCTATCCAGCAATTGCAGCAAATCGCTATTCTCGCTCAACAGCTTGCCAACACGACTTCTCAACATGTTTCATACTTAGAACAACCTTAGAACAACCCGAATGTCGGTATTACTGGGCAAACGTTCGGACAGTTTCCAAACCAGCATCGTCAATAACATATGTATAAAAAAAAAGGAACCCATGGATATGGGTTCTTTTTTTTTGCAGCTATGATTTCATGTAAGGTAGTGCTCAGGCATTTAAGTCATGCAGGCCCGGGCTATGCTCATTAGGTAGCTCTGGCATATATGGGAGCGGGAATCCCTGTGGAGGATCAGTAACTTTCAGTTCCCCGCCATTACGACTAGGTGATTGGCCGCTATATATTTCAGCAATTCGGGTATTGTCCAACCGGAAGTTAAACTGGGCATTATGGAAGCCAAGGTCAACGTATTTCTGGCATTCCGGGTATTTATTAATGTCGTAGTTCGGAACTGGAAACACTTTTCCCCAATTCACACCCAACGTTTCGAGGGCCTTCGCGAATGCATTTTGATGTGCATTATCACGAACGATCAGGAAACCCAACGTTTCACGGAACGCTTTGTTTGTACTCATTTCATAGATTCTTGTTTTTTGTAATACACCTGTCGATTCCAATACAACGTTGTCAAGCAAATTGCTGACCAGATTGCCATGATCATACACATAATTTCCAAGCCATGGGTTACCAGCAGCGTCTACAGGCAGAGAACTCTGAGCCCCCATAATATAATGATGCGGGTTCGCATGCTTGATGGCTTCGTCGAGTGGAGCTCCGTCCAGGCCGGCATCGCCTGCCCCCTCCGCTCCAGCTCCGGTCAACAATTGATTTATCGTTTGCTGGACCAACTCGATGTGGCTTAATTCCTCCAGAAATACACCACGAAGTAGGTCTCTGTACTGTGTTGCTTTTCCGCGGAAGTTGCTGCTCTGGAAGAAAAACTGCATCATTGTACGCATTTCTCCAAATTGTCCGCCCAATGTTTCCTGTAACACTTTGGCTGCAGCCGGGTCCGGCTTATCCGGAACAATCATATTAATCAGATCTTCTCTATAAAAAAACATGGACGTCCTCCATTCAAGTAAATTACGGCCTTAGTTTCTGCCTTCTTCCTGCATTTATGTGATAGCAAGCTCACCCAATGTTTGGATTCGAAGCAAGAATATAATTCTTTTATTAAGGAGAACCTAACCCGGTAAAACGACTGAATAATTGGAGGAATACAATAATGGGTATTTTAAGTGGCAATCCCAAAGATGAACCCATGCACTACGGAGAAATCTTTAGCGTGTGGCAATGCTCCATGGTGGCAAAAGGCTCCATTTCCTGTTACCAGGCGTACATGAACCATGCTGGAGATAAGGATCTGAAAAAAATCCTAGATGACCTGCTCGATCAGGCCAAACTGGAAATCAAAGAGTGCGATGCTTTGTTAACCGAGAATGGCATTGCTCCAGCCCCAATGTTGCCCGAAAGACCTCCTGTCAAATTGGAAGATATCCCCGCAGGCGCAAGGTTCACTGATCCTGAAATCGCAGCCAAAATCGCAGCAGACACCTCGTTGGGTCTGGTTGCAGCAAGCCAGGTTATGGGACAATCTATCCGAGAAGATATCGGTGCATTATTCGCCAAATATCACGTAACCAAGACGGCACTAGGCGTGCGCATTTTGCAATTGGTCAAAGAAAAAGGCTGGCTTGTTCCTCCTCCTCTTCAAATCAAAAGACCAGATTCGGACAAAGGCTAAGCAGAGACTAATTTAAGGAACATTTAATGCCCATTCAAGACAAAAAAGGAGCAGCATGCTGCTTCCTCTTTGTCTTTTTTTTGTGTTTCCTTTTGTTTAAATTTAATTGGACAGGTTATATAGATTTAGAATTAATCAACCATACCAATGGAGGGATTCACATGTTCAGACACCAAAAGGAATTACAATTTGAAGTGAAAGTAGATCGCCCGGATCCCGTATTCGCCCGTCAGGTCCAGGAAGTATTGGGAGGACAATTCGGGGAAATGACCGTAATGATGCAGTACCTCTTTCAAGGATTTAATTGTCGTGGCGAAGAAAAATATAAAGATATGCTTATGGATATCGGCACAGAGGAAATCGGCCACGTTGAAATGCTCTGCGCTTTGATAAGCCAGCTGCTGGATGGCGCCACACCTGCTGAACAGCAAAAAGCAGCTGAGGACCCTGTTACTGCAGCCATTATGGGAGGAATCAATCCTCAACATCTGCTGGTGAGCGGACTCGGCGGCTTACCTACGAACTCTACCGGCGTACCTTGGAACGGTTCATATATTGTGGCAAGCGGCAACCTTCTTGCAGATATGCGTTCTAACCTGCATGCCGAAAGCCAGGGCCGTCTCCAGGTTGCAAGACTCTATCACATGACTACCGATGAAGGCGTTCGGGCGACGTTCCGCAAAATGTTGGCACGTGACCGTTACCATCAGTACCAGTGGATGGCTGCCATTCAGGAATTGGAAGAAAAGAACGGCGTCGTGGTTCCTGCTTCATTCCCACCAGAGGCCGAGCAGGAATCTCAACCTGAAGCCTATGAGTTCTGGAATCTTTCCGAAGGCACAGAATCCAGTGAAGGCTTATGGGCGAAAGGAAGTGCTCCAGATGGTACAGGTGATTTTGTGTACGTATCCAACCCGGTTCCAAAAGGACAAGTCTACGAGCCTGTCATTCCTGCCACAGAACTTCATCACGACCTCGATGGAAAAGCGAGCGATAAGTAATCGTTAACCCATTGAATTATTCATTATATATCATTCAAAAAGTGCTTAAGGCCCAACTGGACACCGCAATTGATACGCATCAAAAAATCGCCGATTATTTGATCAAAAAATGAACTGTATCATCCTTACAATATTGAAGAACAAGTTGATCATGATTTGGAAAAGTCGGATACGGCGTTGAAATTAGCGGCCTCCAAATAAAATGTTAAAGTTAAAGCGACTCAGTGTTTACTGAGTCGTTTTATTGTTCGCTATTCCACATTTGTCACTATTACCAATCTGTATCTGATATTCATTCCAACTTCATGATCGCCTCAAAGCATCACTTATTTGTCTTCATTCTTTTCTTGATAAGAATAACAAATAATAATATGAGGGGAAGAAAAACCTGAAATATCGGAGAAGAATAGATTAGCGTAATGCCTCGCCCAACTTGCAGGTGCTCTGTGAAATTCGGAGACAAGAATGACATTCCATACATCATAAACCCTACTGGCAGTATCCATTTCCGGTAACTGGCTCCGGTGATTCTTTCAAGCCCAATTACAGCACCTTGGAAAAAAAAAGCGATCTTAATCCCTAATCCCAAGAACAGGAGCAGCGTGAATAGTGCGTCCATCCGTTCAAGCACCTCTGTCATGTCGATCAATTGAACGGTTTGCAGCAGAGGGAGCGTACTAAACATTGCGATATCGGGTCCCATAACGAAAATAATGAGTTGATTGATAAATGTTAGACTGACCGCGGTAGTCATATATGCTATGATCACCACTTTGTTCAGATTCTTTCCTTTACGGGCATAAGGATAAAAGACCAAAAACAAAACAACCTGTCCGAATGGAAAGGATACAATTTCTGGAATAGCAGCCTTGAATATGTTCCCCCACCCGTTTTCCAATACAGGCAAACTCAATTCAATATGGAAAAGACCAGTGGCAGGAATAAGAATACTAATTAACACGTAACCGAAAACCATTACAGGAAACAAAATCATGCAAATGAGGAACAGTACACGATATCCGTACCGCACGGTGTTGACTACAACCAGCAGACTGATTACACTGATCAACCACATGGGAGTTTTATTCAACAACGTCAACGTGGTAACCTCACTGAGATCCCGCAGATTCCGGGAAGCTTCATAAGCAAAATAACCGATAAATGATAAGCTTACTACTGTTCCCAGTATCTTACCCATGTAGCGTTTCAGCAGAAGGAACAAATCCAGTTCAGGTTCCTGGTGATGAATGGTTAGATGGATAATTAGCAGCAATAGGCCAGCAAATGCGCCAATCAGCATCGCTAACCATGCGTCCTGCTTCGCATCTCCGCCCATCAGAAACAAGGTTGTACTTCCAACTTCGAACAGGGAAAGACAAACGGCCAATTCGGATACACGAACAGATCCGGCTGAATTCATTATTACACATCTCCTTGGCGTTAATGTTCCCCTTCACTTTCTCCGCTTTCCTTTTGAAGCAACCGACTGAATGAATCCTGGAGCAGACCGGTTCGTTTTAGGCTTACGTCCACGTTTACGTTAATCTCCATCTGTGCCAACTCCTGCGGCCACTTTTCTTTTAATGTTTTCCAGTCCTTTGGATGTCTTTGATGAATTTTGTTAGCAATGCTTAACATATCGGCATGGAGCCGCTGACTTGCGTTCCACCCCTCCATCATCTGTGAGGTAATGATTCGCTCAGCTTGCAGCTGCAATTCGTCAATAATATGGGGGCTTGTAATATCTGCAAGTGTTGTACTCTCATTCAGTTCAGCTTTGACTTTAGCATTCACCTGAATGCTGTAATGATGACCCGACTTAACGGGCTCAACCTTGACGCTTGCTTTTTGAACCAAAAAAGAATTGACTTCACCATGTGTATTGACATAACTCAAATTAGTCCTGTTCACCCGGTCAGTTAGCCACGAAATGCCCATACTCTCTCTTTGATTCAATACACCGATTTCTTTATCTTTATAAAATACACTTAATCCTTGTAATCTCAGCTTGCTTGGTGTCGATGTCTGCTTAAAAATATCAATGGTTTCCAGTTGTCTAGGATCTTGCCCTGTTACTGTGAGGATGGGAATACCTGCTGAACCACTGTCGGAAGTTATTTTCAAAGCAACTTCATGCAGATTCATGACCGGATAATAGGATCCAAGCTCATGGTTACGTTCTATAATCTGAGATAGTGCCCGACCAGGTTGTTTTTCTGGTGGCACCAGTTTCTTCAGATAATCTTTCGCCTGCCCATCTGCGATGATCACCTTAACCGATTCCCTGGCATCGATATTGCGATAGTAATCATCCAAGATCTCTGACAGTCCATATTGTGCGGCTTCTTGGCCAATTAATATGACATTGGTATGTGAAAAGTATAACTTTTTGGGATTCTCCAGACTGCTTTTAGCTACCGCTTCCCGAATCGTTTTCCCTTGAGAGGAAAAGGTAGTCACCGAGGATTGAGATCCACCTGAAGATCCGTTTGTACTACTCGCAGGAGGAACAATAATCTGATAGGTAATAATCCAATTACCGTTCTGTCTGTCATATCCTGCAGCTGTCGTAATGCCCAGTTCATTCAGTTCAGTACGATTACCACACCCGGCAATGGAGATCGCTGAAACGAGGAGCATAAGGATGTAGAAACACCGGATCACAAAGAAGCCTCCTTCTTATCTGTCAGGTTCAGGTTCTTGAATATGTTCTACAGCATTGTTGGAGCCCAAAGGATATTGATGTGCCGACTGCCTTGTTTTGTTGGGCCCCGCTTTTTCATTTGGCCTTGTCTTCATCGCCCACCAAGGTACCCGCAAGATCAGATCCTTCATGTTTGACTTGTAAAATGGGCTGAAAGGCATCATATAATCCGCACCCAATGACTTGAGCGATATCAAATGAACCAACAATGGTACTGCACCTACCAATATACCGAACAATCCAAGGGTACCAGCCAGCAGCATGAACGGAAAACGCATCAAACGGACTGCTGTTGCCATGCTGAAGTAAGGAATAACAAAGTTGGATATGGCCGTGAATGATACGACGATAACCATCGCTCCGGAGACCAATCCCGCTTCCACTGCTGCTTGGCCAATGACCAATGCACCTACAATGGATATCGCTGGCCCAATCGCTCGTGGCATCCGAACACCTGCCTCACGAATGACCTCAAACGTAATTTCCATAAGCAACGCTTCAAGTAACGCAGGAAAAGGTACGCCCTCCCGCTGTGCGGCAAGTGAAATCAATAAGGTGGTAGGAATCATCTCTTGTTGGAATGTGGTTAATGCAATGAAAGTAGATGGAAGCAGCAAAGAGACCAAAAAAGACAATAATCGAATGGCTCTCAAAAAAGTAGAAATATCATAACGCTGGTAGTAATCTTCTGTCGTTTGAAAAAAGTTAAAAAAAGTGACTGGGCCAATAAGAACGAATGGTGTCCCGTCAACAAGTATCGCTACTTGTCCATCGAGCAAACTGCCTGCTACTGTATCGGGTCGCTCGGTATTGATCAGGGTTGGAAAAGGGGTGATCGGAGCGTCCTGAATGAATTCCTCTATGTAACCACTCTCGAGTATACTGTCCGTACGAATGGAGCTCAAACGCTTCGTCACCTCTGCTACCACTTCCGGCTTGGCGATGCCCTGAATATAAGCTACAGCAACCGATGTTTGTGTGTAGTCCCCAATATAATGCATTTGAAATTTCAAATCAGGAGTCCGTATTTTTCGCCGAATTAAAGTCATATTGGTATTGATTTCTTCTGTGAAGCCTTCTTTGGGTCCCCTAACCACAGTCTGAGAAGTCGGCTCTTGCACTGACCTTCTTTCTCCTCCGGGAATGGGAACTGCTATGGCATAACGTTCACCATCAACCAGAACAACCACATGTCCGGTTAAAATTGCTCGGTAAATCAGATAAGGTGAATCCAGATTTTCAATATGCCCCGTAGGTAAGATCCTTCTCACGACATCGTCCGCTCGTAATTCCTCATTAGATGGGGCTGTATTGACAAATTGAACGACATGTTGCATTAGCTCTACGAGCAGGACTGAGTCAGTTAAACCTTCAATATAGCAAACCGCTAATGGGATATCATAGGCTGCAGATTCAGCAAATTCACGAACCACAAAATCCGGACTATCCTTAAAAGCTTCTCTAATGGAGCTAAGTGTATTCGAAAGTGATGGATCCAATTTTTCATGTGGCTTTGTTTGATTTCGAAAGGATTTCTCGTTCTTCTGAGGTAGCGGTTGTGATTGAAATACTCTTTTCATCCAGCGGAACAGCATCATCTCACCTCCTTTATTTTCCGTTTAATATGGATCATATCCGTAAAGATTATGCCAAAATCTAGACATTGTCCTATTTAAGTACTACCTGGAATAAGCTGATAAAGTACATGAAAGGAGAGGACAACGTTCCATGATACTAGGGTATATCTTACTGGGGATTTCATTATCAGCCCCAATCGGTCCCATCAATGCTGCTCAGTTGGACAAGGGTGTTCGGGGTGGATTCATGCCTTCCTGGTTTGTTGGACTCGGCGCGATCGCTGCTGATATCATTTACATGCTGCTCGTCTATTTCGGCATCATTCATTTGCTGGATCTGCCTTTTGTAAAGGCTTTCTTATGGCTGTTTGGTTTTTTTGTGCTTGTGTATACCGGGGTGGAAAGCATCAAAAATGCAGGTACCCTTACGCAGTCGAATGTGAGAGGGGACGAAGCAGCGCTATCCAAATCGTTCATGAACGGATTCCTGATGTCACTGTTCAATCCCCTATCCATTATGTTCTGGCTTGGCATTTACGGATCCATTCTGGCCAAGGCCGTGAATGATTCATCCCTGGAGCAGACACTAATCAACAGCGGAGCCGTTATTCTGGGTATCCTGATCTGGGATATATTCATGGCCGCCGCTGCGAGTTTATTCCGCAAGTATCTTACCTTAGGCGTCCTCAAGGGTATATCCATCATTTCCGGCCTCTCTCTTGTCGGTTTCGGATGTTATTTTGGAGCGAAAGCCATTCAATTCCTTTTTTTCATTTAAGCTTGCTCTTACGAAGCCGAATCCCTGTAATGTGGAAGCTGGGACTTTCCAGGGTGTTATGCAGCTCTTCTTCCTGAGCTGTGCTGGTGGGCTCTTCCTTTTTCTTCTTCTTACGAACTCGTTGCACAATCATATCGCTAATTCCAATAAGTAAGACAAGCAGCAGACTGATAAAGAAGCCAGGTCGACTCAGCGGATGAAAAAGCGTACCTGTTACAGCGAGGCCAATCAGTACCAGTCCAATCCATCGTTTGACAACGCTGAACCTCCCTGCTTTCAGAAGTCGGCCAGAAGATAACAAGATGAACAACCAATTGTACATGAGCATTAATCCAGCCGCAGTTGTTACATATTCATACACCTTGCCAGGAAGCAGCAGTGACATGACAATGGTTGCGATAAGCCCGCATCCGATCAGTGAGAGTGCGAATAATGGATGCTTCTTCTTCCATTTTCGCGAGAATAACCGCGGAGCGTCTCCTTCCTGTGCCAAGGTCAGCATCATGGAGGTCACCGCATAGAGTGACGCCGTCATGGTAGAGAAACCCGCTACAATCAACACCCCATTGAACAAATGCGGAACAAATGTCAAATGATCACTGCTCAATGCCAGTACAAAGGGACTCTCTTTGGGATTAAAGGCACCAAGTGGGACCATGGTCAAAGCCAGTCCGATCGACACAACGTATACCGTTGAAAGCGAGATCAGCATCACTTTGCCTGCCTTGGGAGCCTCTTCCGGTTTTTGAAGACGGTAGGACATGATTCCGAGTACCTCAATTCCCCCATAGGCATAAAATGCAAATAGAAATGCAGACCACAGACCGATCCCGCCTTTCGGGAAAATTTCAGTCATGCTCAGCGGTACGTTATGCTCATATTTTGTTCCCCCAATCCATCCTGCTAGAAGTGCGATGGCAAGTACCAAAAACATAAGAATTGCTGCAATCTTGATTATGGCAAGTACATTTTCAACCCGGTCAAACCCTTTATTCCCGAAGAAAACGATGCAAAGACCGACAAGTCCAAATCCGGCAGCAAATATCCAGAGAGGAACATTCGGGAACCAAAAACGCGAAAAAATGGACAAGGCCGTCAACTGACTTCCCATAATTAGCAGCTCCGAAAACCAATACACCCACCCACTGGCAAAGCCTGCCCAGCTTCCGAATGCCTTCTTGGCATAAGAACGAAAAGATCCCTGCTCGGGGTGATCCGATGTCATTCTCGCCAAGGCATCAAAAACTACATATGTACCGAGTGCAGCCAAAATGTAAGCCACTAATACTGCAGGGCCACCGATCGAAATCGCGAGGCTGGAGCCCAGAAAGTATCCTGTACCAATGGTGCCTGCTACACCAAGCAAGCTGAGCTGCCACCACTTTAGTTTCTTTTCCTCCGTTGATGCCTCTGATGCTTTACTCATTTCTTCATTCCTCTTCTGTAATATTTTGGACTGCTTAAGGTATCCTTTCCCAATTGGCTCTTTTTCATGTTGAAGACGGGAAACAAAAAAAGCGAACGACAGGGCAAGCCCTTCATCCGCTAATATATTCACTCTGATTATTGATTTGGAATTAAACCCACAACCGGATGTGGCACATAGGGTTCTTCCAACCACGCAATTTCTTCTGCTGTCAGCTTCAAATCCATGGCAGCGACGGCTTCCTCCAGATGTGATATTTTCGTCGCACCAATAATGGGCGCTGTGACAGGTTGCTTCTGCATAAGCCATGCCAGAGCAATGTGAACTCGTGGTACACCGTGCTTACTTGCAATCTCTGCAACCTGCTCTACAATGAAGCGATCCGTATCGGCAGTAGAGTCGTATTTGGATTTCTGGACCTGATCCGTCTCGGAGCGATGCGTTGTTTCCGACCAGTCACGTGTCAGTCTTCCTGATGCAAGCGGGCTGTAGGGAATGACTCCGATCCCTTCCTCCTTACATAGGGGAAGCATCTCTCGTTCCTCTTCACGGTACAGTAAGTTCAGATGATTTTGCATGGAAACGAATTTGGTCCAGCCATTGCGCTCAGCGACAAATAAGGCCTTTTGGAACTGCCAGGCGTACATCGCAGAAGCACCGAGATATCTTACTTTTCCGGCTTTGACTACATCATGTAATGCCTCCATGGTTTCTTCGATTGGGGTATGGTAGTCCCAGCGATGAATTTGGTACAGATCCACATAGTCGGTTCCAAGTCGCATCAGACTCTTATCAATTTCGCTCATGATGGCTTTGCGGGACAATCCAGCGCCGTTCGGTCCTTCATGCATTCGTCCGTGCACCTTGGTGGCAATTACAACCTCGTCTCGTTTGGCATAATCCTTCAAGGCCCGCCCAAGGATCTCTTCACTTGCCCCCAGAGAATAGACATTCGCTGTATCAAAAAAGTTAATACCGAGCTCCAGAGCCTTCTTAATGACTGGCCGGCTATTTTCCTCGTTCAGTACCCATTGATGAATCCAGCGGTTGGCATCGCCAAATCCCATGCATCCCAGGCAAATTCTAGACACATCCAACCCTGTCTTCCCCAGCTTCACATATTCCATTTTCTCGTCCTCCTCGTTATTCTTTTCTTAAGTTCCGTCGTCTATATTCCGTTGGCGATAGATCAAAGCGCATTTTAAACACCTTGGAAAAGTGAGTCGTATTTTCGAACCCGCAGGCGTAACAGATATCCGTTACCGATTGTGTCGTCTCGAGCAGGAGCTGACTGGCCAGATCCAGTCTGCGATTACGGATCCATTTTAATGGAGAAGAGTTATACAATGCCCGAAATTCCCGCTTGAACGTCGAGAGGCTTCTGCCAGTCAAATAGGCCAGATCTTCGATGGAAACGGGATTGGTCACATTCTCTTCTACAACTTGTTCAATCTGACTTCGTTCAGTAGGATGGGGATACAGCAGCTGTTGCAGCAAGTTCGTGTTTGTTTCAGCAAGATGAAACAGCAGCTCCATGAACTTGACGCCTACCAATCCGTCGCTGATCGAATCAGATTGGTTAAAATATAATTTTAGGGAGTCAATATATGCTCTCATTGGGGCGTTAACTGAAATGACAGATACCGGGGCGACCTCATTGATGGAATGAATGGTCTTCCAATCTGCAAAATCTGCGAACTTCTGAAGTATATCCCCGTTCAGATAAAACATCATATAATCCAGCAAATATTCCGTACCGGGCTCACCCGACTTTTCGTAGTCTACCTTGATCGCTTTGTGCAAGAATATCATTTCATTGCTCCGCACCGTATGCTTTTCGTTCTTGTACTTAACCGTGTATACACCTGATTTAACGAACAGCAGTAGATGATCTTTCAGGAAAAAGCTTCCTCTGGTTCCCTGCGTATGCAAACAAAACTGGATGACTGTCAGCCCATTCCATTTCAAGCTTCCCTCTTTGTCTGGTGCCTGTTCCATTCCTTTGGGAGCATGAATTAATTTTTCAGTTCGTTGTACATCCATTCTTCTTCCTACCTTCTGTCATCTCCTGCAAACTTAACAATAACGCTTTTCTGCAAGAAGTACTTTGCTCTAAAGCTCAAGTCATGTGATTATTTCGTTCATTCTTCTGAAGGGAATGCATCCGTCAACGCCAAATCAATGAAACTAAAAACGGGTTCCAGTAAACTGGCTCCCGTTCTCTCTTCTATTCTCTTGGGCTATGACCAATTTACCCTCTAGGGTATTTATTTTTATCCGCTTCCGTAATCGCTCGAATGACTCTGCATGGGTTGCCTGCAGCAATGACTCCTGCCGGTATATCCTTCGTCACTACGCTTCCCGCGCCAATCACCGTATTGTCTCCAATCGTTACACCTGGCAGCACAGATACACCTCCGCCAATCCAGACATTGTCCCCTACTGTAATCGGGAGGGCAATCTCCAACCCTTGATTGCGCTGTTCAGCATCCAGGGGATGACCAGCAGTGTAAAATCCGCAATTCGGTGCAATGAACACATTGCTGCCAAAGGTAATCTTCGCTGCATCTAACATCACTGCATTATGATTACAATAAAAGTTTTCTCCAATCTCAATGTTGTATCCTTGGTCACAATAGAAAGGCTGTTCAATCCAAAACTTCTCTCCTGTTTTCGCCAAAAGTTTTTTCATAATGGCTTCTCTTTCGGATATCATGCGCGGACGAAGCTGGTTGTAGTCGTAGCACAGCTCTTTTGCTTCAAGGCGTTCGTTTACCAATTGCGGATCGTTGTTATTGTCATATAAGAGCCCTTGTTGTGCTTTTTCTTTTTCGGTCATCGTCATTCGTGTAAGCTCCTTCGTTGTGTCTATTTGGGTAGCCAAAATTCTATGTATGGACGCAGCAATGTACAATACAATCTATTATAAATTCATCTGTTAGCAAAATACAAAAAAACATGAGTGACCTCTTGGATCACTCATGTTTCATTCAGATGCCGCAGTCTCTCTATTCATTCAATGCTGTCTTAATTAAGGCATTAACCCGTGAATTGAAGAGCAAACCGATATGGGAAACCAGCGAAACCTGTATGTTATTCGCTCCGCTCAAACGGGAAAGTGCAGGAGATACGATCGTGTCACTGGTAGAGTAGATGGAAGTAACCTCAACTCCCTGTGGGGCTGAAGTTGTAGTCAAACGATTGGCGCCCCCCAAGGTGACCAGCTTGTCCACTTTGGTAGAGCCCCCGCGGTTCAATATGTAATATAAACTATTAGCCCCGCCCATACTATGAGCCACAATGTTGACTTTGCTATGGCCTGTTTCCCGAAGTACATTGTCTACGAATTGACTGATAGCTGCTGAATTCAACAGCTGATTCCCCTGCTTGCTGGGCAGATCAATCGCAAACAGCTCATCTCTGGACCAACCTTGACCACGCAGATAACTTTCAATATAAGTGAAATTGCTATCAGAACCTGTTAATCCATGAACAAAAACAACAGGTGTCCGTTCTGTCGCAGCGAATGTCTTTGAGCTTTGACCGATACCAGGTATCGAAATGGCTATCAGTATGCTCATGACCATGGCAAAAAACATTTTACTCTTTTTCACATCATTCACTCTCCTAAAATATAATTTACACTATATATAATATAAGTGAATAATTGGTATATAAATGGATCTTTAGTCTCAAATTTAATAGATTAAATCGTTAGTAAAGATTTCCTTTAGCCATCCATCCCCTTCTCTGTTATGCTGAATGACGGCAAATTTCAATTTACAGGAGGAACTTCCTAGATGAGACAAACGATTAACCGCTTCACTCTTTTCTTCATCGCCATGATCCTTGTGGTATTCCCTTTTTCGTGGAGCAAAGCCCATGCTGCCGCTTCGTACAAATCGCTAGATTTGTATTTCCCGACAGATATTGATGGCCACTGGGCGTACGATACGCTTGACAATTTCGTTAACGCTGACCTCCTTAACGGTTACAGTCTGGGCAATGGCGAGGTCGCTCTTAAGCCCAATCATCCCATCACTCGTGCAGAATTCGTAGCTATTCTTGTTCAGGCTACAGGACTACATAGTACAGCTCAAGGAAAATCCTTCAGTGATGTAAAAGCAGGCAAATGGTATGCTGAGTCCATTCGGATTGCCAGTTCACTTGGCGTCGTCGGGGGTGTAAGCAGCACTGAATTCGGACCTGACCTCCCGATCACACGCGGCGATATCGCAGTAATGGTCGTACGTGCGTTCTCCGATACGGTGGAGTTTAAAGGTGCATCCAAAACCTTCAAGGACGTTCCAAACTACTATGCAGCTTCCGCCATTACCAAAGCGAGCCAGGCTGGTATTGTTTCAGGAATGACAACGACTACGTTTCAACCTTTCGCAAAAGCTACACGTGCTCAAGCTGTAGTCATGCTTGAACGTGCTTTACAATTGGAGCAAACCGAGCTGCCGGATACATCTGAACTGACGGCACTTGCTTCCACTGCTACGGAGTCGGAGATTCAAGCTATGACGGATCATAAATATGATCAGTTGTCTGTAACCTATGCAACCTATTACACAGGGTATCAGCTTTCATCCAATTTTACGTCTCTGGAAGATATCACTTCTGCAGTAGATGAGGAAACCACAATGGATATTGAAATGCTCTCCCAACCGAATTTTACTGTCATCGAAACCTCTAACCGTTTGGCTGTATTAGAAGCAGAAGGCGGCAAGATGAAAGTAACGATCCATTCGGGTAAAGAACAGCAGGAAGAAACGGTTTCCATGGACGGATTGTATAAACTCAAGAAAATGAATGATAACAGCTGGAAAATCTATGCCATCCTGCCTTATGAAGAATAGGCTCTAATCTATCATTTATTTCATTAACACCAAAAACCACTGAATCCTAATTCAGTGGTTTTTGTATCTATTCGTTTATATTCAAATTCCCATGATCATTTGATTTAGCCATTCAGCAGATTCATCTGCTCCTTCAGATATCGGGTACCATGTATCCCATTTTTGGGGCTTACATTTTCAATGCGTACCAGATCTTCAGGAGTTAACTCGATATCTAATGCTCCTACATTTTCCTCCAGATATTTGATCTGTTTCGTTCCAGGGATCGGCAATGCCCCATTCGCCAGCGTCCAGGCAATGGCAAGCTGAGAAGGTGTGCAATTCTTTTCGCTGGCTATTTTTTTGATTTGATCCACGATCTCAACATTCTTTTGAAAGTTTTCACCTTGGAAACGAGGCATATATCTGCGAAGATCATCCGCAGCGAGATCCTCAAACGTACGTAATTCACCTGTGATAAAACCACGGCTTAGCGGGCTATAGGCCACATGAGTAATGCCCAATTCTCTAACGGTTGGAAGAATTTCATCTTCAATATCCCGGCTCCAGAGAGAATATTCACTTTGTAAAGCGGATATGGCATGTACCGCATGCGCTCGGCGAATAGTCGCTGCAGATGCTTCCGAAAGTCCAAGGCAGCGAACTTTTCCAGCCTGCACTAATTCGGACATTGCACCAATCGTCTCCTCGATAGGAACATTGGGATCTACACGATGCTGGTAATAGAGATCAATATATTCTACGCCTAATCGATTCAAACTTTCATCCACTGCTTTTTTAACATAATCAGGATGACCACTGATTTGCTCATAATTCGGTGTGTATGAAAATTTGGTAGCAATAATCGCCTGGTCGCGCCGACCTTTGAGCGCCTTGCCCAGAAGTTCTTCGTTATGGCCATTTCCATATACATCAGCCGTGTCCAGCATCGTTACACCCATTTCCAGAGCACGATGTATCGTTTTGATAGAAAGCTCATCGTTAATCTCACCGTACATGCCCGGAGACATCCCCATTAATCCCAGTCCTACCGAAGACACCTCCAAATTACTGTTTCCCAATGTTCTAATAGACTTCATCCTAATCTTCCTCTCCTATTTGATTAAATGTGTTTCAAACTGGACATTTCCTGTAATAATTTATTTTCTGAATCCTCTTTGCCTTTTTCCATATCATCATAGATTGATAATTTTTGATTCACCGCTTCTAAGGCTTGATTAAGATCGTTTTGTCGTTGATGCAATTCTTTTTTATATTGCGTGAGCATTGCTTTTCTGAGCGGTATTGTTGAAGCACCTTCCATGGCAAGATTGACCATCTGCTTCAATACGGACACTTTCATGCCAGTAGCTCGAAAACAGGACATCACTCTCATCCACTCCAGATGCTCCTCTTCAAACAAACGATTTCCGTTCTGATCCCTGTTGATATATGGGAGCAAGCCTTCTTTCTCGTAATAACGAATTTTATGTGCCGGGCAACCTAGCCGTTCCGATGCTTCTTTTATGGTAAAGCTCATATCGTTATTCCTCCTTTGGATTCTCGTGTCCGGCTGGCTCTTTCACATCATAAGTATTAATGTGCACTTTAAGTCAACCATCTATTTTTTTGAATTTCTCCTAGGCTTTTCTCCTATTAAAAGGGGTTCAACCTGATGTCTAAACCACCTGTCCGGAACAAAATATAAGAACCTTGAATTTTCAAGGTTCTTATGATCAGTAAGTCAGAAGACTATCGTATATTGTTATAGAAAAGGATAGTTTATCTTCTATCCATCAATTCGTGACTAGCCTTTTACGCCAGCTTTCTTGCTTTGAGCGCCAATTCGAAGGCGTCTCCCCTTCCCATAGCCGGAATGCCCGATAAAATGAATTCTGGTCTTCATACCCTACAAGAAAGGCCACTTCTTTGATATCCAGTGACGGATCAGCTAGGTATACTCGAGCCTGCTCATGTCTGGCTTGGGTCAACAGCTGCTTGAAGCTGGTGTTCTCATCGGTGAGTCTGCGCTGTAGTGTACGATCACTTACGCCTAACTCCTGCGCTACGATTTGGATATCGGGACGTCCACCTGTTAGGCTCCGTTTAAGAATCCATACGACCGCTTCTGTCATGGATTGAGCCTGTTTCTGTTCATCTAGCGAGCGATCAAGTATGGGTGTCAGCACCTCAAGCAGCTCTTCGTTATAAGAGATGAAGGGCAGATCCAGATCCTTTTGACGCAAAATCAATCGATTGCTTGGTGCACCCATCCGGATATTGCAGCCGAAGTAAGCTTCCAGAGCCTTCACATCCCCCATGGGCTGTGAGAATTCGACCTGCAGTGCATTCAAAGACAGCCCCGTACCACGACGTCCTAGCTCCAGAAGAAAGGCCAGCGTAATTCCAACCAGGACGGGAGGTCCGGACGGTCCACCATTCATCCACTCCAGTTCAATAATGCAGCGATCATCCTCCTCGGTAATGTGCAAGCCTTCGGGAGGACACATCCGTTTGTACCGAGCCATCCGATATAGCGCATCACGGTAGTCACGAGCATGGTAGGTGGCTAATACACTTGGTGGATAGTGGGCTGTTTCAAAAGCGGTTGCCAGTTTGATGATTCCTTCAGCCGTATCGCCCATGAGGTCGGAATAAGCCTGCCAGATTGCAAAATATTCGTCTGTATTGACGATCGTATTCGTAATCTTGGTGAGTGGCAGTTGTGCTCTGCGGGCTACGACATGGGTGTCGATCCCCAATTGCTCCAAGCCTGCCCAGAATCCGGCTGGAATCTTAATACGTTCTATGGAATGCGGCTTCATCTTTCGGTCTCCTTCAATTAATCATAAGTATAAACAAGAATACTCCTTCGTTCACCAGATGTCTAATCTCCTGGTCACGTCAACTTGAAGAATAACCAAAACCACATTATTACATAAACTGACCTATCCGAATTGCCTTCACAAAATAAAAAAGCCGCCATGATGGCGACTTATTTATCTTGCAATTTGGAAGCAGGTTTACTTCCTATTATTTCTTAATAATTCCTTGCTTGAGCAGCTCGTTCACATTAAGCGATTGGTCATAAGGGACATCGATCTTGCCTTCATTCACCAGTTTAATGATCTCATCCCGATAAGGGCTAGCGAGATCGATTCCAACGATCTCCCAGTTATTGTCCACTTCCGGGGAAATCTCCTGATGTTCTTGAATATATTCAACTAGGTAATCCCGAATGCTGCGTGGTGATTCCCAATCGCGGTTTGCTTCTACCAATTTGTAAGCTTTCAGTGCGCTGCTGTATCGGTAGTTGTTTACAGCAAGCTTCAGTTCTTGTGTATCAGCCAGAGGCTTGCCTTGATACATTACATCGACGATACGCTGCCCTGCAGGCTTGGACAGGTCGATTTTGTAGTCTACGCCAGCAAACATGTCATACAAATAACCTGGAACCTCAGGATCGAAGCTGATCGAAACGTCTCCCTCTTTCCACTGGTTGTAGTGTGAAGCAGACCATTCCATATACGCCTTCAGTTCTTTACCCGTAACCTTAACGGTATAGAGCACATTATCGAATTTGTAAATATCGAAAATATTCGCATATGTGATATTACCTTTTTTTAGATTGGAGGTGTCTTTGAAGAGTGCAGCAGCCGAAACATCCGCTCCGCTCACTTCCATCTGAACCTTGTTGATGAGATCAACCACGGCTGTATCTTGAAGCTTGCCTTCAGGAATCCCATTAATTTCATTCACAGGCTGGAAGTCCTCGGTTGCTTGACCGAAGATACCACCCGACGAGCCTTCCGCTCCGGCAGAACCACCACCTGTAATGAATTGGATCGTAGCTTCGTGCTCTTCCTTCACTAGGTCACGAATCGCCGGATCAGGGGTGTAGGAAGCCATGTCTACTACTTGAACCTGACGGTCCGTCACTTTATTTTTACCTTGATCTTTTTTCACTTCGATATCAAAACGCACAATGTCACGGCCAAGGTTGCGAGGGCCACCGATCACAGTTTGTCCGATTTTTTCGTTAACCACGATGTGCATGTGCCCAACCAGCATGGCATCAAGTTCAGGCACCATCTTTACAATTCGTTCAGCCGAGTCTGAAGCTCCATCTTCGTCGAACTCAGCAAACATGCCTGCATGCGCGCTCGCGATAAGTACATCCACTTTTTCTTCATTTTTGAGGTATTGTGCATATTTTTTCACCGTTTCACCCATATGCTTGAACGTAAGGCCGTCTACTTTATCGCCGTCCCAACGAGGTACATTGGGTGTCGTTACACCGATAATCCCTACTTTTATGCCATCCACATCGATAATCGTGTACGGCTCGCCAAGCGTCCCGCCATCTTCTGTCTCGATGTTGGCTCCAAGTACGGGGAAGTTCAGTTCTTTCATAATTCGATCAACATGATCCAGTCCAAAATTGAATTCATGATTACCAAAAACCATGGCATCATACTTCATGGCATTCATGGCTTTGGAAACAGGATGAATGACATCTGTGTTTTTACGATAAATATCATCTGTTAAAATATTGCCTTGATATGTGTCCCCATTGTCAATCAACAGCACGTTAGGGGAGGTCTTCTTCACTTCATTGACATATGTAGATATCCGTGCGAGCCCGTTATTCGTTGTTTCCGCACTATCTTCATAAGTATAGCCCCACAGATTCCCGTGCACGTCAGAGGTGCCCAGAATAGTGATTGTAGTGGAGTCGGCTTCCTCTTCTTTTTGAGGAACCTCACTCCCAGTGGACGGCTTCTCAGGAAGCTTTAACTTTTGGCCAATTTGAAGGACATTCACGTTTTTCAATCGATTGAGCTTTTGCATCTCTGCTACGGTTGTCCCATTTGTTTTGGCGATGGTCCACAACGTATCTCCTTTTTTAACGGTGTACGTCTCGGCAGCCGCAATTCCACCAAAAAGAGTAGAGAACACCAAAACCATGATGACAATCCAGCTGAGCTTACTACGATGCTTCATAAATCCCTTTCACCTCTTGTCTTATGTTGTGTGTTACCAATTCTATCCTCTAGATCATAACAAGATAAATGAAATAATTGGAGATTAAATTTACGTTTTGAACTAAATTATTACATTTTGCAACACATTCTTGTTGTTTCGGCAAGTTCATTACATATTTTATTGATAATAATCCAATATTTAGGTGGTATACGAATCATTGTATTGTCATAAAAAAGCCTGATCCACTTAAGGACCAGGCTTCAAATGAACTATCCCTCCACAATATCTGCTTGCAGAGCAGTCGCGACTTCAATCATCTTGGGAACCACAGCTTCACTGGAAATGGCCACGTACAAATCCCCTGAATATAGCCGGAAAGGAATGTCCACGTTATCCTGCTTCCACATAAAGAAATCTCCATCAATGGACATGGAACTTTCGGTTCCCTGAACCGTGTAAACCTGTGAATACGTAAAGTCAGG
Source organism: Paenibacillus illinoisensis NBRC 15959 (assembly GCF_004000925.1). Taxonomy (GTDB): domain Bacteria; phylum Bacillota; class Bacilli; order Paenibacillales; family Paenibacillaceae; genus Paenibacillus; species Paenibacillus illinoisensis. The sequence goes on from NZ_BIME01000001.1 coordinate 269,818, forward strand.
CTGGGTTGCAAAGTATGCCTTGCACTCTTCCAGAGTGATGGATGGTTCCCCATTTTGTTCTTGCATGGTTCGGGTGATACGGAAACGCTGATTCATTGATATGCCTCCAGATTGATTAATTCAAGTATATATTATCATTCATAATAGCAATTTACGTATCGTTTCGGCAAGAAAGGCGCTTGGCAGCCGCCAAGGATATTAATTTTTCTATATAGGCGTGCGCTCTATTCGTTGCTGGTTTGAATGGAAAAGAACCTCCCTCGGGAGGTCCTGATGATCTTCATATAAACCCTATTGTTGAACCGTACCTTTGCCAGTTTTTACAGTCTGGACTTCATACATATTTACGGTTGTGCTGATCAGATATTCAGGTTTTTCCTGTCCTCTTTTGTTGCGATGGCCCTGGATGTGTGCATCGCTTTTCTCCCAGTTTTTCCACGCTTCCTCCGATTCCCAACGAATCATAACCATAACCTCTTCATGTTCCTTGCTCTTCTTGTTGACCATGACACTGAAATCAATCAGACCAGGCATATCCACCACTGGGGTTGGGCCATTGAAACGTTCCAGTACCTTGTCACTATGCCCTTTTTCTATAACCATACTGCGCGTTTGAATCAACATCATTATTCCTCCTGATTGCAGTCACACTGGATACCCTCCAGCCTAACCGCATTTTGGTTTACTCTTTCCACTATTGTAGCCCAATTGAAAATGATTATCAATAAAGCCAAGTTTGGTTCATCTTGTAATTGGAACTCTATGAAAATTTTGCTATACTACACTATGCTAGATTACTGTCCATACGTCCTTTTTCTACTATTTTATGAATGTGGAGGAATATACAAACATGGTTCGTAAACACATAGGTAAAACCATTGCTGCCACCTTGATTGGTTTGTCCTTGCTTGGAACGACGGTAAACATCGGTGATGTGCATGCAGCACCTGCCATATCGGTCAAGTTGGATAATGTAGCACTCCAATTTGATGCTGCCCCGCGAGTCGATAAAGGCGTTACTTATGTCCCCTTCCGTACCGTAGGTGAAGCATTGGGAATCCAGATTACGTGGAACAGTAAAACCCAAACCGTCAAAGCCGTAGGCAGTGTAAAAGGTCAGGCTACAGAGGTACTTCTTCAAGTGGGGAATACCACAGCCACCGTCAATGGCACCAAAGTGAAGCTTGCCGCAGCCCCGGTTCAGCGAGAAGGACGCGTACTCATTCCGCTCAGTTCGTTCAGCAGCCAATTCGGCGTGGGTGTGAAATGGGATCAGGCCACACGTACAGTTTCTCTCGTATCCCCACAGCGTGAAATGCATTTGAGAGCATTTTATGCTGTGCGGGCATTTCATGAAATCGATCTGGTCCCATCCATGAACTCCGTAGCTTTTGGCTGGAGTCGAATCGACCGGGATGGCCAATTCACGCTTCAAGGGAAGGAGTATTATTTCCCTGAGGCAGCAGGTGAAGTGACCCCTCAGACCATCGTGGCGGATGCTGCAGATCAAAATATCAAACCGTACCTTATGGTATACGCACTGGATGGGCAAGGCGAGCTAACCAAAGTTTTGAGTGACAGCAGTCTGCGCGAGAAATCGATTCAGGGCATTAACGATGCTGTTACTGAGAATGGATTTGGTGGCGTTGTTCTTGATTTTGAAGGCTTGGGTTTCAAACTGGATGCCAAGCAGCAACAGAAGCTGCTTAACGACTATGTCAAACAGTTAAAAGCTTCCTTGCCTCGTGACATTTCGATATCACTGGCTGTACCGCCTCTGAATAGTGCATATAAAGGCTATGATTACAAAACGCTCGCTTCCTTGGCAGACGATCTTATTATTATGGCTTATCAATATAACCCTGCGGGTACCAAGGCACAGATTCCTGAGCCTAACAGTCTCGTTGACCAAGCCATCCAGCTTGCACTTAACGCAGGTGTTCCAAAAGACAAGCTGCTGCTTGGTATTAACTTAAACAGCGAAACGGGAACCTCCGTTGATGACAAGCTTGGATTGGCCAAGAGATATGATCTCAAAGGGGCAGCATTCTGGCGCCTTGGCTTATTCCGTGAATTCAACAATAATATGGTAGAAGCCGTGAATTCGTCAGTGATCAAAGAGTAAAAGACATTCATTTTTATGAGCAGGATGTGATGAAGGATCTCCTGCCCTGCAGGAGTATGTCCACGCAAACTTGTCTTCTATGAATATACTATTCTATCTTATCGGATAGGAGGTATGCAGAATGACTCAGTTTCTGGATGCAAGAGTCTCGATCAATGCAACGTCGACCAACTCCATCTCTGTACCCATACCCGTAATCAATACGCCTACGTTATTTGCCCAAATTGGTCTTATTACTGCGGGTACAGGGGCTAATCCCAGAGTTCAACTCAAAGGGACGATTACGGTTCAGTTACCTCTGGCGCTTTTTGTAGTGAGAGTTATCATTGTGAGAGGTACGCTGGCGACAGATCCTATCATCTATTCGGCAAATAGTACCTATGGATTGAGCGGTTTACTCGCACCTGAAATCATTACTTTTTCAGCGAATGACTTTAACCCTCCCATTACACCACAACTAACGTATTCAGCGTTTATCAGTACGAACTTGCTCGGGACAGTTCGAGTCGGACCCGAAAATTTTGACGGCGTCCTCGTATCAGATTGATCATCGTGATTTCCATTCAAAAACCCTACCGCTGCAATTGCGGTAGGGTTTTTGAATGAAGAAAAGCCCCCTCACAGTTGAAAGGGCTAGATGCCACTTCAGCTGCACAGGGAGCTACCCAGATCAGACGTTATTAAGAATACTGCTTCAATACCTGCCCCAGAATTTCAATCCCCTTCACAATCTGTTCATCGGAAGGTGTGGAGAAATTCAATCGGATCGCATTGCAAGGTTCACTCTCATCAACGAGGAAAGCCGTGCCTGGAACAACGGCTACGCCGCTGGCTGCAGCTGCCTTGGCATAATCCAGCATCGGAATATGAGCCGGCAGATCACACCAGAGGAAAAGACCACCATCCGGTTGGGTAAACGTAATGGAATTCCCCATGTGTTCCTTGAGTTTGTCCATCATTAAGGCAGATTTTCTGCGATATATTTCACGAATACTGCTGATATGTTCTGCATACTGGTATTCTGCCATGAACTTGTATGCCAAGATCTGTGGAAGCATCGCCGTATGTACGTCTTCCCCCTGTTTGGCGACCACCATCTTCTGCACGACTTCGTTCGGTGCCAGCACATAGCCAACACGCAAGCCGGCAGACAGAATCTTGGAGAAGGAGCCCACATAGATCACTAGTCCCTCTTCGTCCATGGATTTGATGGTAGGTACATCTTCTCCACTGAATTGAAGCTCACCGTATGGATTATCTTCCAGAATCATCACACCATACTGTTTGGCAAGAGCATAAATGGCTTTGCGTTTCTCCAGACTTGTCGTTACTCCCGTCGGATTTTGGAAACTCGGAATCAGGTAGATCAATTTCACATTCTGCTCCGTCTGCAGTGCCAGTTCCAGCTTGCCGATATCAATACCGTCGCTTTCCATTGGAACGCCAACCAGCCTTGCACCTGAGGCCCGGAAGGAGTTTAACGACCCTATGAAGCTTGGGCTTTCACAGATGATCGTGTCTCCCTCGTTGCAGAATACTTTGCAGGCAAGCTCAATGCCTTGCTGTGCACCCGAGACAATAAATAGCTCGTCCGATGCTGTGCCTGTGTTATAGTTCGTCTTCAGGTGATGGGTCAATGTATCGCGCAGCGGGGCGTAACCCTCAGTTATCCCGTATTGCAGAGCCGTAACTGGATCCTGCTCCAGAATGGACTGAGTGAATGTCCGAATGGCTTCAATGGGAAACGTCTCCGGAGCGGGATTTCCCGCAGAGAATGGAATAACGTTCTGGCCAGAGGATGCCTTCAGGATCTCACGAATAATGGACGGCTGCAGCGCAGCAATCCGGTTTGAAAATGAATAGTTCATCTTAATATAATGCCTCCCTGCTTCAAATCTGACGCTCAATACTACTTCTACATTCTTTTCTATTATACGAGTACTTGTCTGTTTTCAAAATGGTCTGCTACAAATTCGTCAAAAACAATAAGAAAGAGGTCGACATACGCCGCCTCTTTCAGATCCATCAATATGCATGTTTTCCCACATTACCCGCGAGCAGCGTTCATCTCTGATAACCTTGTAGCCTTGACCAGATATGTTGCCAAACCAGGAAATAAGCGAGCTAGCGCGGGGTAATATTTGTTGGTTTTGGCAAAAGCCAGCTTCTGGATTCTCCGTGCACGCCGAAGCAGCTCTGTAAATTCATCGCTCGCGTCTTTCGTATATCCTTCCTGCCACTGCGTAAATCCAATGTCCTTCTGCAAATAACGGTTGGTCCACTCCGCACACAGGATGGAAGAACGCAGCGCAATGGACATGCCGTCACCGCACAGGGGAGGAATCATCAGCATCGCATCTCCAATATGCGGGAACTGGGACCAAGGTTCAGGCACGTTCGACAAGTGAAGCGGAGCTATGGAAACCTGAGTTCCCTGAACAGGCTCTCCATCTGCCAGTCTTGCTGCGAGTCTGCCATTGGTTTCAGAGGCTGCATTCAGGATATCGGTTACAGACTTGCCGCTTCCCTGCACCGTATCCAGCGTTAACAAGGCTGCTACATTCGCATAGCCATTCTCAATCGGTGAAATGCCGACGTATCCTCCCTCACAGAAATAGAGTTCTACTCTAGCAGGCATGTCAAGTCCGCTGTAATGAGACTTTATCCCAACATATACAGTTTCATCCCTTATTTCAGGCGGCGACGTCATTCCACGCGGCTTTTTGGTCCCATATGCTCCGATGACAGCCTTCGTTCTATAGCTTAATCGTTCATTCCCTTGTTTGACCTGTACCTCGTAATGATCATCTTCAAGCAGTTGAATACCAACAATCTTTGCTTTTGTTATAATTTCGGCTCCCGCAGCCTCAGCTTGCTTGTGGAGAATGCGGTCCAGTTCATGTCGACTGATGCCATAAGCGGGTCCTGGCAAGGGAGCTTCAATCTGACCGCCCTGAGGCATAATGATCTGTGCATGATCCATCGTGCTGGGCTTCACTTCCTGAAGCTGAATATTTAGATACTCCAGCATTTCTTTGGTCTCTGGTGACATGAATTCACCGCAGGTTTTGTGCCTGGGAAATGACTGTTGATCCAATAGAAGCGTACGATGACCTTGTCTGGCCAGCTGCAGGGCGCACGAACTGCCAGCGATTCCAGCACCTAGTACAATGACATCTAATGATTCGGACACATAGCATCCCCTGCCTTTAAGTTGAATTTTGCGCAGCCGTGACTATAATGCCACCTTCATTAAACTGCCGGGTGATTCGGTATCACGACAGAGTAGCGGAACAGCGGTTTCCATTTATAGGTCATGGTGTCATGGTTCAATTGCTGTTTTAACTCCTGCCAATCCTTTGCCGTGAAGCCTTTGGCAACAGACAGCGGACCATCATGACGGATATAACGATTCCGCGAGATCATCCGGGTTGTTAGCCAGACCGCGGTATAGGATACCGGGTGGCGGTGGATATCGTTAATCACAACACCATATCTGGAGACACGCAGCATATGTGAAATGATATCAAGCAGCAGCTGTCCGTCAAAATGATGTACAAACTGCGATCCTGTAACGATATCTGCCGATACATCCGGCAGTTTCATGACATCGGCACGCTGTACATTGACCCTTGGTTCATTTTGAAAGAGCAGTCTTGCCTCTTCGCAAGCTTCCTCGGTCAGATCAACCAACGTAATCGTGAGGTCAATCCCCTTCTGTTTCGCCCAATGAAGCAGCTTCTGATTCACGTCTCCTGAGCCTGCCCCCACATCCATAATGCTCAGCTTAAGAGGTCTACCGACAGATATCCACAATTTCTCAACACCATCAAGAGTAGGGCCGGGAGCGGCAAATATTTTATTGAGCAGCCGTAAGTGCTGCAGTGCTTCACGCAATTCTTCCCCGCCCATGGAGAAATCATCCATCAATTCATCTTCCTTCGCCCGGATCGACAAGTTTCTAAAGAAGGACATGATCCTTCTCCTTCAGCGCTGGCGTATAGGACGGAACGTAAGTAAATTTCATGAGCTCGGCGGTCAGCCCAGGTCCAAAAGCCATCGCCACACCCTCCGTTACAGATTGATTACGGGCTTTCATATCCTCACGCATGGCATGAAGTACAAATAAAATGGTATTGGATGATAGGTTGCCTACGGTTCTAAGAATTTCCCTGCTGTACATCGTCTGTTCTGCTCTTAAATTCATGACTTCCTGGACAGAGTCAACGATCCCCCGTCCACCTGGATGAATAGCCCATAGTTCGGGTAAACTGTCGCTCCCGAGCAATTGATAGAGCTCGTTCTCCAAGTGAGCACCCAGCAGTTTGGGGATGCGAGGCGATAAGTACAGATCGTAACCTTGATTGCCCACCTCCCATGTCATATCCTCCGTTGAATCAGGAAGCAGAACGGAATATCCGGTTCCAAGATCGAGATAATGCCGCTGCTCGGATTCCGGTGCTCCAACGATACAAGCAGAAGCTCCGTCCCCGAAGAATGAGGCTGCAAACAGCGCCCCTCTCTCCTTAACTGGTTGAAAATGCAGGGTACAGAGTTCAACGCACACGACCAGCACTTGTGCATCAGGCCTTCCCTGGACGACATCACGAGCCATCTGAATGGCTTTTAAGCCGGCAGCACAGCCCTGGAAAATAAGCGGTAACCGGTTTACGCGGGGAGATAATCCTAAATCGCGAATAAGCATGACATCCAGACCAGGCAGATATTGTCCTGTGCAGCTGACTGTTATGATATGTGTAATCTGTTCAGGAGACATGCCCGCATCCTTCAAAGCCTTTTCGGCAGCCTCCATTCCAAGCGGGAGGGCTTCCCGTTTGTATGTATCCATTCGTTCCTGCGTGGACGGAATCTGAGAATGGTCCCCCGAAGGCAGGTAACGACAGTCCTCAAGTGTCCCAAGATAACTGGGTTCAACGGTATAGCGTGTTTCTACGCCGCACGACCTGAACACTCTTTTGGCAAACCGGGCCAAATCCTGTTGATCCTCAAGCGATGAGGCAATGAGTTCAGCAATATCGGACTGGGCAACTTCATGAACAGGCAGTGCAGTTCCCATGCCCAGGATGGCGATATCCGTATGGTTATACAAGGGTTGATTCATTTTAAACCTCCTATGGTGGATGAGTGATATCCTTTAATTAACAACACTTACCCTTAAGAGCGTCGTTGTAATCTGTCGTATCCTTTATATTCATTTATATGGTTTATGCTGACCCACATTCTCCATTCAGGTGCTCTTCTTCGGGAAAGTGTAAAAAAAGAAGCCGCCCGAAGGCGACTTATCGAAAAAGTGTGGACTTACGTCCAATTATTTATTCAATTCATCACCAATGATGACGACTTCCGTTTCCAAATTCACATTAAACTGGCTTCGCACCTTCTCCTGAATGAGCGCAATCATATCGATGTAATCCTGCGCCGTAGCATTATCCACATTCACGATGAAGCCCGAATGTTTGCGAGATACTTCGGCACCGCCGATCCGAGTCCCCTGAAGTCCGCAATCCTGAATCAATTTGCCGGCAAAGTAGCCTTCAGGACGTTTAAAGACACTTCCGCAGGAGGCATATTCCAGTGGTTGCTTGGACTCTCTGGCATAAGTAAGTTCATCCATCTTCGCCTTGATCTCTACCGGATCTCCCGGCTGCAGCTTGAACTTCACCTCGATGATGATATCCCTTTTGCCCATAAATACACTTTTGCGATAACCCAGCAGCAGCTCCTCGCTCTGCATGGTGATAATTTCGCCTGCCTCTGTCACGACAATGGCAGACTCGACCACATCGGACATCTGTCCTCCGTATGCTCCTGCATTCATATAGAGTGCGCCACCTACCGAGCCCGGAATGCCGCAGGCGAACTCGAGTCCGGTAAGACTTGCATCTAACGCCTGCCGGGATACATCAATAATTGCTGCACCGCTCTGTGCTGTCATCGTATGACCATTCACATGGACCTGATTAAGATTCTGCAGCGACATGGTAATCCCCCGAATGCCGCCATCTCTGACAATCATGTTGGAGCCGTATCCCAGTATAGTCAGCGGGATATCATGCTGAACCGCCAGCTTCACAATTTTGGCTACTTCATCTATGGTCTCGGGGAATATCAGAATATCTGCTTCCCCGCCGAGTCGCGTGTACGTATAATTTCGGATCGGTTCGGAATATCGAATGCGGTCTTCGTGAAAGTTGTCAAACAGGGTTTTGCTTAATAACTGATATGAATTCATGATTTTTCTACCACCTTGTCTTGATTGCATCGTATAGGTTATTTTACTCTGAATAGCTCCATTTTGTCGCAATTAATTCGAATTAATCATTAATTATTTTAAATAGTGGTGCAGGACCGGAAAAAGCCGCCATATGGCGACTTGGTAAATCGTTGCTTTGGCCTTACTCATTATAACTCATTTCAAGTAAGTGAGCATAATGCCTGCTGTCTTCCTTTTTTTCATTCTTATAAAAGCACAAAAAAAGGGCACTCGGCCCAGAAGTTAATCTTCTATATATAAGGTACCTATCCCTTCACAGCTCCCAACGCAACACTCCCTATAATCTGCCTAGAGAAGATTGCAAAGACGATGATGATCGGCAGGATGGAAATCGCAACTCCCAGATAGAGCAGTCCATAATCCATGCCATAATAGCCTTGAACCAGAGCCACGAGGACAGGAAGCGGGTATTTATCCAATGAGAAGAACAAAACAAGCGGTGTGAGGAAGTTGTTCCATGAGCCGATGAACGTAAATATGCCAAGTGCCGAAATGGCAGGTCCCAGAATGGGCAGCACAATCTGATTGAATGTTCGAAACTCTCCTGCACTGTCCACACGTGCCGATTCAATGATTTCGTCAGGGATACTGCTCTCCATAAATTGTTTGATAAAAAATACGTTAAAAGCATTCGCAGCCGCTGGTAAAATAATGGCCGCATAGCTGTCCAACAGCCCCAGTGTACTGAACAGCCGGTACATCCCGATCAGAGCCAGCTGCCCGGGCACCATCATCGTGGCCAGCAAAAACATGAACAGCCAGGTACGTCCCTTAAACTTGAACTTGGCAAATCCATATGCGGTTAATGAACCGATATACAGTGATAGTACAGTTGAAGTGCCGGCAATAAAAAGACTGTTCGCAAATCCGCGCCAAATGTTGATTTTGGAGGCCATGTTTAAGTAATTATCCGCTACAAATGGTCCGGGAAGGAAAGTAAAGGTGGATGCAATGGTCGCATTATTATGCGTGGAATAGATAATCATTAGATAAAACGGAACGATGCAGATCACAGCCAGACCAGTTAGGAACAAGTAAATAATAACTTTGCCGATCGTAAGTTGCTTCGTACTGGCATATTGCTGGATGGCTGCATTCGGTTGCTCAATCGATTTTGCGGTTTGCATAGTACTTCCCCCTCCCTATGAACGACTCTTCCGACTGGTCATGATGAAGGATACAACGGATAAGAGAATGATGATAACGAACAGACAGAAGGCGATAGCTGCGCCGTAACCGAAGCGTGTGCTCTGGAATGCTACATTATAGAGATACATAATACTGGTCATGGCAGCACGGTCCGGTCCACCATTTCCATTGGTGAGCGTGAACGGCTGGTCGAAAATCTGAATGCCTCCAATAATGGAGGTAATCATCTGAAACAGAATGATCGGTCGCAGCATTGGAACGATAATATGAATGAAAATGTGCTTCTTCTTCGCCCCATCCATCTGGGCCGCTTCCTGTAGAGCCGGGTCTATTCCCTGAAGCCCCGCAAGGTAAATGACCATTGAATATCCGAAATATTGAAAGAACAGAATAGCTGACACAATGAGTCTCATAAACCACGGATCATTCTTCCAGTTGATCGGATCATCAATTAGCCCAATCTGCACCAGGAAGTGATTCAGACCGCCAGACTGCCAATCGAAGATCAGACTGACAAGCAATCCAAGTGATGCTGCTGTAACGATATTCGGGAAAAAATATACGGCTCTGAAGAAATCTCTTCCCTTAAGCAGCTTGTCGTTCAGGATAAAAGCAAGAACAAGAGAGACGGTAAGCTGCGGGACGACAGATACCCCCCAGATAAACAACGTGTTGAACAGCGTTTTATAGAACAGCGGATCTTGCAAAACAGCAATATAGTTTCCGATCCCAACGAATTCAGGGGTCGTAATGCCATCAAAGTTGGTAAAACTGATATATAGGGAATATAGAATAGGATAGAGTCCAAAAATAGCGAAAATGATAAAGAATGGGGCGATAAAATAATAGCCATAGTGGTCTTTGCGGATCGATTTGGCAAACATGATGTGTTCCTCCAGTCATCGGATGATTAAAAGTTTCGTTCTCCTCGGCTAATCCACTTCCAGCTCAGGAAATCTCAATTTCACATCGCGTTTGATTCGCTTCACCGCTTCTTCTTTGGTCTGGATGTCATTATTGAGATACAACTGAAGGACATTTTTATAAATGTCATTATTAATAATGGAGTCATACTTTGTTCGCTCGTAGACCGGAACCTTTTTGGCTGCCTCGGAGAAAAACTCGAAATGCTTTTGCCCTCCCAAATAAGCTGAAGTAACGGCTGGTGCCAGCTGGTCATTCACGACCATGTTGCTTGTAAAATAATCCTGTTCCTTCGCCAGCTCAGACAGGAAATCATGGTCAAAGTTATAAAACTCAATAAACTTCCAAGCCGAATCCTTTTTTTCACTCTGACTGTACATCGCGATATACGTGCCTCCTGCGCTAAATGAAGACGGACCAGGTGCAAGCCCCCACAACCCTTCGGTGTCCGGCGCATTCGCCTTGAAGGTATATTGCAAAGCCCAGGTTGCACCAGGGTAGAACATCACTTCCCCTTTTTGCATCGAAGCAGCGTGCCCCGCACTTCCTTCTTCATACTCCGCAAGTACCTTGCGCTGTCGAGCTTCCCGCACAAGGTCCAGTACCTCCATATACGTTGGATCGATGATAAGCTTGCCATCCTTAACCCAAGGGATTCCATCATAGGAGTTGGATATGGCATTCCAGTTTGCCAGTGCATGTACTTTATTTCCGCTCTCCTGCTGCACCCTCTCTCCAATCTCAAATATGTCTTCCCATGTACCAATCTGCTCGCCCACTTTCACGGGGTCGTCCGTTCCCAAATATTCTTTGGCCAAATCCCTGCGATAATAGATGCCTCCTGGTGTCCCCTGATACCCAATGGCGCGAATATGGCCTTCACTGTCCTTTTCATTCGCCTGCACAAATGGATATTGTTCTGGAATCAGCTCATTCGCGTTATACGGGGATGAAGACAGATTCTCCAGATAAGGTACATCAATCAGCTCTCTGATGTTTGCATTTTCAATCATAAATACATCAGGTGCTTTCGACGTGGTCTGCAGTGCGGATTTTAATTTGGTAATGTAAAAGTTTCCGGGGATATTCACGAAATTCACCTTGATGTCTGGATACTTTTCTTCGAACTTCTCAATGGCATAACCGGCCTCATCCGTAAAACTCCACACTGTAATTTCTTCCTGCTTGGATGCCTGCTCTCCCTTGGACTGACAACCGGATACGATCATCATTGCACTTACAAGTGCAATAATGGAGAGATACTTCAATTTAAATGTCTTCATGGGCCCCCTCCTTCATAAAAGGAAACGCTTACATTTTATTCGAGTATAGTGATTTTGGAGAGGGCTTTCTCCTCAAATATTGTGAATCATCCTTCATATTTTGTGATATGGGTCTGATGCTTCTTCCTGAATTCAGAAGGTGTACAGCCATTATATTTTTTGAACAGTCGGTTATAGGAGTTCACATTGTTAAATCCATGCCCGATGGCGATATTCAAAATGGAGGTCTGACTAAACAATAATGCCCATTCCGATTTGATAATACGAAAGTGGTTCAGGTACTCCATCAACGTGACTCCCTTAGTTTCCTTAAACAATTTGCATACATGAAATTTGCTGAATTTAATATGCTCAGCCACATGATCCAGCTTGACGGGTTCAGCGTAATGTTCCTCCAAATATTCACAGACCGATTCAAGGAATTCGAATCTTTTGGCTCCGTTACAAGTCTCTTTCGAAGCACATGATTCCGTGGTTGGTTCCTTGGTCCGAAGCAGGTGGACAATGAGATCGTACAGTCTTGCTACCATCAACCAGCGGTATCCCGGCTGCTTCCTTTTCTCCTCTTCGGAAATGGCCTTGATATATCGGTCCAGATTCTTCTCATTACAGATGGGAGACGGAATCATGGCCGTTTTATGAAAAAGTTCGCGGAGGTCATGGGATTCAGGATCTGCTGCCACATTTCCCGTTACCCACTCCAGCCGAAACAGGATAATGGTTAAATACTCGGTGCCTGGCAAAAAAAAGTGCACATCCCCCGGCTTGATCAGCAGAACGTCTCCTTGTACAAGCTCATAGACCTCGTTGTTCACTCCAATTCTCGCGCGTTCTCCATTCACAACGACCAATTCAACCTCTTCATGCCAGTGTGCAGCAAAATTAAACTGTTCACCCGTGTGAATTACCCGGATCGGAAACCCTTCTGTCATATGACCTGTTTCAAGAAACGTTGGAACTCCCATCAGATCACCCTTTCCATATTTTCCAATTTCCAAGCCCTAGTAATCATATTATGCATGAAGAGCAGGATTCCTTTCGAATGGAGCAGGAAAATAAATTTCACACATGAAAAAAGCCGCTCTATAGGGCGGCTAAGCATGTCTCCTCGGCAATCCTGTTTTATAGAAAAAGGTACTGATCCGTAATTTCTACCTGATCAGTACCTTTAAGTTATTACTTTAAGCCTCTTATCCCCTCTTCCAGAATACCCATCACCGTTAATGTTTCTTCATCTTTGATGACTTTATCCTTGCCGTGAATGATGGCCCCATAAATATCATCGTACACACGGGCATAATCTCCCTTTTCAGAGACGACCTTCTCTTCATGGTACACACCTTCTTCATCTATATAAGTTAGTGTGCCATATGCTGGGGCAAATCCACACCAAAATCAGCATGTCCTTTCGGTAGGTAAAATAATTTCAGATGTTCCTCCTGACGATCTTCCGTTTGTTTGACAAACACTCCTTTTTTACCATATACAACCAGGCTCGGGCGTGGTTTCAAACGGAAAAAGCTCGATTTAACGGATACCTTCAAGGTTGAATAATAAAAGTCCAGATCAAAGTAATCGTTCATTCTGCCAGCACCGAGTAATTGACGCACATCAGAATGAATCTTGTCCGGTTGACCAAAATAGGATATCACTTGATCAATCGTGTGCACTCCATGTCCGTATAGGTAACTGTTGTAAGGAGAAAACTGCGTTGTGCCGTTCGGAATTTCCGGGCGATAATAATCATAGTGCATCTCCACTTCAAGCAGATCCCCAAGCTTCCCGGATTCAATGACTTTTTGAGTTGTCAGAAAATCCGAATCATATCTTCTATTCTGATAACATTGGATGACCAGATTCTTTTCTTTGGCGTATTGAAATATGGATTCCGCTTCCTCTTTGGTTAACATGAACGGTTTCTCAACAAGCACATGTTTACCATGGTCGAGTGCCATCTTGGCATAACTATAATGAGATTCTGTATGCGTACAGATTACAACTAACTGAATCTCTTCATCATTCATCAGGCACGAAATATCATCCGTATAGTGAATCCCTGGCACCTTGTCCCAATCCGTTTTGTCCGGATTCCGGGCATAGATCGTTCTTACGTTTAAGTGTTCCCGATTCAATGAAAATGGAAGATGATAACGGTTTGTGCTTTTGCCATTGCCAATATAACCAATTGTTAACACGGTTGTTCCCCCTGCTGCTCTTTTTCTTTTATTATAGAAGAAGAGTGCGGTGCGTAAAGGTTATCCATGCATTATGGTACATTTGACCAAAGTTCAGTTACTATGGCACATTAATATTGGGCAAAATGTTCAATTAAACATCATTTTGACTCAAAAGAATGATAGAATCCGGGGTGAACCGATTGAAACTGCTGATGCAATTGTCAGAAATGCAGCATTTTACACCTAACGAACAGAGCATTGCATCTTATATTTTGAGTCAGCGGGAACGCATGCTTCACTGCAATATTCAGGAGCTTGCTCAAGTTACATATACATCGCATTCTGCCATAAACCGTCTAACGCGCAAACTTGGGATGACGGGTTACAAGGAATTTATTATTACCCTTGCCCGTGAATTCCAGCAAAGTACCCAGAATGGTTCCAACCACGTTGATGCCAATTATCCATTCGGTGTCGGTGAACCCACTCTTCAGGTAGCTGCAGAGATTGCCGATTTGATGAAAGAAACGATCTCAAAAAACGCTGCCATTCTGGACGAAGGCCTGCTCACCCAAACGGCACTGCTGCTGAACCAAGCAGATCGAATCTTCATCTATGCCTTGGGCGATTCGCAGATCCGGGCCAAAAGCTTCCAAAATAAATTGTTTAAACTCAACAAGTATGCGATCATTGCGACAGAACTTTCCGAGTGGGCGCACCATACCATCAATGTAACTTCAAAAGACTGTGCCATGTTCCTGACATATCACGGGAAGTCATTAAGCTACATCAAGGCAGCACGTCACTTCAAACGTGAAGGTATTCCGTTTGTTACAATAACAGCAACGCCCCAGAGTGAGTTGGCTAAATGGAGTACTTTATGTTTACAGGTTGCCAACGACGAGGAGAAGTTCGCCAAGATTGGAACCTTCTCTTCGCAGATTGCCCTGGAATATGTGTTAAACGTGTTGTTCTCCTGCATTTACAATATGGACTATGCCAAAAATAAACAAACGGCCACAGAGTCTCTTCAGAAATTTGCCTTGAGTGACATGATGAATGATATATAAATAAACATACGAAAAGAATGAGGTGCCCGCATTGAAATTTAGTGAATATGTTGTAGGTCAGCGCTACGAAACCAAATCGATTAAACTGTCCAAGACCGATATTATGGAGTTTGCGAAGATTTATGATCCACAGTACATGCATTTGGATGAGGAAAAGGCCAAAAAAGGACGTTTCGGCAGCCTGATTGCTTCCGGCATGCAAACGATGAACATCTCCTTCAAGCTGTGGATTGAAGTAGGCGTTTACGGAGAGAATGTTGTCGCAGGTACGGGGATGAATCATATCCAGTTTATCAAGCCTGTATTTCCGGATGATGAGCTGCGCGTAGTTGCGGAAGTGATTGAACTGCTCCCAAGACGGAGAGGCAATGGCATTGTTACCGTCCTGCTCACAACTTATAATCAAAATCATCAAAAAGTATTTCAAGCAGAATTAAGTGCATTGATTGATAATTAAAAAACTTGCAAGGGTAACAGAATCAAAATGTTGGGGATTGGCATCCAATTGTTAATGGTCTATCTTTGGTTGAAGAAGAACCGACTCCGTACGAGTCGGTTCTTCTTCACCATTTTATGCAACAGCTTAGCGTACATAAAGCCTGCTCATCGCCCCATACATATCTCCTGGTTCCAGACTGAATAATCCAACTTCATCAGCCTGCAAATTCAAATTCCCATTCCCCATTCAAACTCATCCAGTTTTGTCGCACAAATTGCGGCCTTGGGTAATCTTCACGTAACATTGTGATCTACACTCCTGTTCCCCATGAATCTGTAATGTATACTTGAGCCTTTATGCCAGATTGATTTTGCGGATGACTTCCAGCGGCACTTTCGGCTGACGGTCTTCAGTTAACAGACCATTAATCTCCTGCTGCACATCTGTGACCTGTGTATAACAATAGCCCGAGATATAAGGAATGGCCTTGATCGCTCCCGTGATTGAACGAAAACGTTCAACAAAGGCTTCAACGGAGTCCACCTGATTGCCATAGCCCCAGCCTTCATCCGATTGAAAGGCAATGCCCCCGAATTCACTGATGATAATGGGCTGTCCTGTATACTCGTAACCTTCCGCAAAAGCAAACTTCCATCGATTAGAGGAGATCTTGTTGTTTACAATCATCTCCTTATCCTGATAACGTTCCAAAAAGACATCTCCTGACTCCACATAATCATGGATTGTCAGAATATCCGATACCGTATGCTCCCATCCGTCATTGGTAATGACCGGACGATAAGGATCAATGGCTTTGGTCAGATGATAAATGGATTGCGTAAACTGCTGCTGTGCCACCTCATGAGCGATTGTCGGTATTCCCCATGATTCATTAAACGGAACCCAGGTGATCACACTTGGATGATTATATTGTTGTGGTACAATCTCGAGCCATTCCTTGGTGAAACGGCTAACCGCTTCATCATTGAACTCGAAGGTCGCCGCCATTTCCGACCAGACCAGCATCCCTTTTACATCACACCAATATAAAAAGCGGGGATCTTCCAGTTTCATATGTTTGCGAATGCCGTTATATCCCATCTCGGCAATTTTATCAATATCTTCGATCAGCGCTTCCACCGATGGAGGAGTCAAATGGCTTTCAGGCCAATAACCCTGATCCAGAATAAGTCGTTGATAGAGCGGAGCATTATTCAGCAGAACCTGCCCATTTTCAATCGATATTTTTCGCATGCCGAAATAGGAATGCACCCGATCGATTTCCTTCTCATTTTCGTACATAACAAACTCAATATCGTACAGATTCGGTGAATCCGGAGACCACAACGACTGTTTCCACGGGCCGCCCGCCTCATGTTTGACACTGGCCTCTACCGTCATCCAAGGTCTATCCGGAGACAAGCTGATGGTTTGCACATGCTGACCCTTCAGCTCAATCTTCGTTTCCAGACGCAAGTTGTTCCTGCCTTCAACCCCATTCAATTGAAAGTCCAAACGAATCATATGACGGTCGATATCGGGCGTCATCTTGACCGTTTCAACCCTTGCTTCACTCACATGCTCCATCCAGACATTCTTCCAAATTCCGGTGCTTTGCACATAAAAGCATTCAAAATTTTCATCTACCCAGCGCTGTTTCCCCCGAGGCTGCATTGCACTCTGACTGTCCGCTACTTCAAGAACAATATTGTTCTCCGAACCGTAAGTGATATAAGGTGTAATGTCGAAGAAAAATGCTGCATATCCCCCCTCATGCTCACCCGCAACCTTTCCATTCACCCAGCATTTGGCGCGATAATCCACCCCTTGGAAATGAAGAATAGTTCTCTTGCCCTTAACCTCTTGAGGAATGGTCACCAGCTTGCGGTACCAAACCAGTGGATGAAATGTCTCGATTCCGATTCCGCTTGCCTGAGTTTCATAGGTAAAGGGAACTTTAATTTTGAGTCCTTCCGGAAATTCAGCTTGATCATACCAATGTTCACTTTCACCTACCTGATGGTCATCAAAACTAAAATCCCATTCGCCATTCAAATTCAGCCAGTCATTACGTACAAACTGCGGTCTTGGATAATCCTTATTGTAAAATTGGGTTGTCATATCGTTTCTCCATTCTCCCTTGAGCTACATTGGGCTCGCTGGCCTGACATAGCCGTTTTATTGTTTTATGAAATTCAGACTTGCTCACATTACCCCTTAATTCCAGACATGCTGATTCCCTTGACAATCTGCTTCTCGAAAATGATAAACAAAATAATGATAGGTACCGAAGCCACTGCATTAATAACCATTGGTTTGACATAATCCTCAGAATATTGACCCATCAGCGTAGGAATACCCATTGGCAGTGTAAATAGATTTTCGTCGGTGATCGAAAGGAACGGCCACAGGAAGTTGTTCCAGGAACCGATAAACGTCAGAATGGCCATAGAAGCCATTGCCGGACGGGTGAGGGGTAACATGATGCTGGTGAATATTCTCCAGAAGCCACCCCCATCAATCTGTACACTTTCGAGCAGATCATTGGGAACACCGTCAAAGAAACTTTTGAGTACAATGACAGCTACGGGCGAAGCAAGAGCCGGAATGATGAGTCCGCTGTACGAATTCAGCAAATGAAGATCTTTTGCCACTTGATAGAGCGGAATAATGGTAGCTTCCCCCGGAATTAACAGGCCTCCAAGGATGAAAAAGAAAACAATAGTACGATAGCGAAAAGGTACCTTGGATAGCGCAAACCCCGCCATTGCTGCAAATATGACCGTAAGCACCGTTACAATCACGGCCACGAACAAGCTGTTGGCAATCCATTGAGACAATTTGGTCGTCGTTAGAATCTCTTCGTACACAGCCAAAGAATACGGAGGCTTAAACCAATCCAGAACTGTAATGATCTTCATGCCTTCTTCCTTGATTGATACAACAAGCATCCAGACCAACGGTGCCGCAAACATGACAGCCATCAATGCAGAACTTATTCGAAACAGCCACTTCATCAGCTATCCACTCCCTTCCGGTTGTTCATCCAGTATTGCAGCACGGATAACACCAGGAGTATGAAGAATAAAATATAGGACATCGTCGCGGCATAACCGAGGTTATTATTTTTAAATCCGGTTTGATAGATTAACTGGATAATCGGACGTGTCTGATCCAGCGGGCCTCCGCCTGTAATAACATAAATCTGCATGAAAACCTTGTATGAAGCAATAATTTGCAGCATCGTAATGGTTTTGGTGAGTGGGGATAGATATGGAAGGGTAATTCTCCAAAATATTTGAGAGTCACTCGCTCCATCCAATCGTGCTGCTTCATAGATCTCATCCGGTATTTCCTGAAGCGCCGACAAATACAAAATAAAGTTAAAACCTACCGTCCACCACAAAGTTACAACTGTAATGACGATCCAGGCCAGGTTTGTTTCGGTCAGCCAGAAAATTTCGGCGTTTTGGGGTAACAGGCCAATGAGATGCAGTACAGAATTGACAAACCCGGTATAAGGCTGGAATACGAACAACCCCAAATAAGCTGCGACAGCAACCGAGAGTACACTTGGAATAAAAAAGATAATCCGGTAAAACTTTTGCAAAACCGATTTTCGATTCGCAATCAGAGCCAGCACAATGGCAAGTATGATCATGGTCGGAGTACTTAGAAAAACAAAGAAGGTCGAGTGCCATATCGCTTCCCAGACTTCCCTGTCCTGAAGTACCTTGCGGAAGTTATCCAGGCCAACAAAGTCCATTTTCTTAATGAGTGTCCATTTGTAAAAGGTCATTTCAATGCCTTTAATCATCGGCCAAATGGTAAACAATACATACACAATTAGGAAGGGAAGCAGAAAGACAAGCGCCTGCATCTCCGTCCTCATTTTTTTGAACTTCATACCCGTCTCCCCTTTGATTGACACGCAAGCCAACGTTAATGCTTACACATGCGCAAGCTTGCGTGACCCGTCTTCCTTCTATTCACTCAGTATTTTCTGAATGCCTGCCTCCATGTTGTTCATGGCATCAGCCGGAGTCATTTTATTGACCCATACTTCATTCAAAAATTTAAAGGCGACTTCTTCACGGATTTGGGCAGATTTGGTTGATTTTTTGCTGAACTTAACGACACTTGCTACTTCAGAATAATCGCTGCGGTAAGGCATATCTTTAAATTCCTGTTTTTCCAGAACGGATGGTTTGGAAGGAATATGGCCGGCTTTGGCCCATACCTGGCCATTATCTGCAACCCAATCGGCGAAAATCATCGCCGCTTTACGTTTTGCTTCGTCTTCATCCTGAGTCAAAGGCAGAATAATCGTGTGAGAGTCTCCCCATGTTGCTTCCTGATCGTAAAATTTAGGTATCGGCATCGCACCAAACTCAAAATCTTTAGTGGATTCCCATGTTCCTGTCGTCCAGACACCCGTCATGGTAATTGCTGCTGTTCCGCTTTGGAAATTTTTATAAAAATCCGGATCATTTTTCTTAATGTAGCCTTCGGTATACAACTTCTGGATGTATTCGGCTGCTTGGATCCCCTTTTCTTTATCAATAGCCGCAGATTTCAGATCGTCCGATATTACATCATTTCCACCCAATTGCGAATACAATGACCACCATAGACGGAAAGGATCATCATTGTTATTGGATAGTGCAAATGGAGTAACCTTGGCTGGCAACTTTTCTTTTAATGTTTTAAGGAAACTTACAAAACCATCAGCTGATTGTTCCAACACGGGTTTTCCGTCTTCGCCGAGCAGACCAGCTTCTTTCAGCAGCTTTTTGTTGTAGAACATGATAAAAGCATGTGTATCAATGGGTACTGCATAATGCTGATCGTCTACTGTAACCGCACTCAAAAGATTTTGATTGTAGGAATTCCAATCTACCCCTGCATCTGCAGCGGGTGTATCGAGTTCAGTGACTACCCCCTGATCAATCAAATCGGGCAGCCTAGAGGAATGGGATATGCCGATGTCCGGTCCGTTGCCGTTACCCACCGCGGTGACAAGTTTGGTATAATACTCGCCCCAGGCAAGCTTGGTATTTTTCACTTCGATGTCCGGATGGGTTTTGTTGAATTCATCAACTAATGCCTGCATGTTTGCCCCATCGCCACCATCGAACAATGTCCAGAAGGACAAGCTCACTTTCCCTTCACTTGCGGCATCACCGTCGGCACCACCACTGTTTCCACTGCATGCACTTAAAACCATAGACACAGAGAGAAGTAATGTTAGTGCCAACAAGCCCACTCTTCTTTTCATGCGAGTATCCCCTTTATTCTAATATTATAGATACAAACAATATACTTGATTTATTACATTATTATTGTATCTATAGTGGGATTATAGCCACCCAATCTTTTAATGTCAACGCTTTCAATTATATTTATTGTAATTATTCAATCAAAAAAAGCCTTAGTTACAATTTATCCGCAACTAAAGCTTTCTCTTCAATCCCCATCGGGATTCATTACGTAATTTATGGTCATTTTGATGTTCTGATCGTGATCTCCAAATTCTCTGCCAAACAGGTTCATCCCACCTTGGTGAACAGCTTCTGGTTTGATGCCCACCCGCAAGCGCAATTTGTGACTATCCAGGAGGTTCAGTTGATTTAATGTAACAGGGGAAACCTTCTCCATATCAAGCGAAGTCTTCTCTTTGTCTACTCGCCATGTCTTTAGCAAACCATATTGGGTAGACCACTCATACCACCAGGCTGGATTAAGATTTCCCCTTCTGTCACCAAAGTCCCCAGGACATGTCCACATGCCAATCTCCACGCCATTAATCCAGACCGAAATATCGGAAGGCCAATTGTGATCGTAGTTAGGTGCCTCAGAACACATTTCCATAGATACTTCAAGCGATTCAATCCTTGCTCCGGACGGTAATTCCAGTGGCATCAAATATTCAACATATCCTTTTCGAAACCACATAATCTGAGCTCCAATATGCTTAGGGTGAAAGAAACTGGCAGGTTCATCCTCGCGTATAATCATTCCATCCGCATTGGCCATGCCACAGGTTGGAGATACCTCGCAATCGCTATAATGACCTATGGGCATGTCTACCTCATAGACTTGAACACCTCCTCTGGGACCTGCCTTTTCCAAATTCAGTGCAATGTGTATATCATCATAATTACGACTGCATACTTTCATCGCGCCGCGAGAAGCCGGCAGCAGCTCTGTATTAATTAATCTTGCAGCCTCCAAAATCTTGATATTGTTGGCTACGGTGGATACCGGAAGCTTAAGAGCTTCAGCAATCTCCACGATATTTAGGTTTTTGGAATTAAGGAGGCGGAGGATATCTACCCGGGAACGTGTAGATAAGGCATGAGTAACCGTTACCAGCTTCTCCGGGTCATCAAAACTAAGCTCAAGCATTGCGTAATCCACCTCATTCTAAGATTGTATTTCAATAATTTTACTTGTATGTTACCAAAGAGTCAAATTTGCTGTATTAAACCTTTTATTTTGTATTAAATGATTTTTATCGAATGCCTGCTTCAACTTCACTTCAAAAGTATTATTCACTCTAATAACCAACGCAACGCAAAAACACCTCAAAACGGTCCTCCATCTGATTCAATACGGAAGGTTTATTGAGGTGTTTGACTTGCCAACGATTCGGGGACAGTTCACCTAAGTAATTCTGCCCGTTTGTTAAATCGTTTTTTTATTCACTTTACTGCTTTTGGATTTATTTGGTTTGAAATTACTGCTTTGTGCTTTCCCCGGCTTGGTAAACCATTCGGACTTGGGTTTGCGCGCGGGGTTCTTCTTAGCCTTAGCCGGTTTATTGGTCATGGAATTGTTGGCTGCAGCCTTCGATCCCTTACTGTTTTTTATAAATACAGGAGCACTCGTCATCAGATAAGGATGATCTTTGACTTCGGGAATGCTCTTCTTGATTACCTTCTCAATATCCTTGAGGAACGGCATTTCTTCCTTATCGCAAAAAGAGATTGCCATACCACTATGCCCTGCTCTGCCTGTGCGGCCAATTCGGTGTACATAGGTCTCCGGAATATTAGGCAGGTTAAAGTTGATGACATGCGAGAGCTCTTCCACGTCAATTCCTCTTGCCGCAATATCTGTCGCTACGAGCACCCGTGTGACTCCGCTTTTGAAATTGTTCAGCGCTTTTTGTCGATCATTCTGAGACTTGTCACCATGAATGGCTTGAGCAGTCACATTTACCTTGGTCAACTCTCGTGTAACACGGTCAGCGCCGCGCTTCGTGCGGGTGAACACCAGTGCCGAAACAATGGACTTATCCTGCAAAATATGATTCAACATATGTTGTTTCTTGCCATTCTCCAATAAATACACTGACTGTTCAATTCGGTCTACCGTAGAAGACACCGGTGTAATTTCAACTTTCACAGGATCTACGAGTAACGTTTTGACCATTTTTGTGATTTCCGGAGGCATCGTAGCTGAGAAGAAAAGGGTTTGTTTCTTGCTCGGCATCTTGGAGATGATTCGCTTCACATCATGAATAAAGCCCATATCCAGCATCCGGTCAGCTTCATCTAATACCAAAATCTCAATGGATTTCAAATCAATACGTTTTTGGTTAACCAGATCCATCAATCTGCCTGGCGTGGCGATAATAATATCTGCACCTTGGCTCAGCGCACGTTCTTGCACCTTCTGTGAAACACCACCAACGATAGCGGCGCAGCGAATATCCGTATATCGGCTGTATATCTTAATGTTATCCGCAATCTGGATAGCCAGCTCTCGGGTTGGACTTAAAATCAAGGAGCGAATACGGCGTCCTTGTCTGGGACCACCTGACTTTTCGCTTAACAATTGAATGATCGGTACCGAAAATGCTGCCGTCTTCCCTGTTCCTGTTTGCGCACAGCCAAGCAAATCTCTGCCTGCCAATACGGCTGGAATCGCTTGTTCCTGAATAGGTGTTGGGTTCGTATAGTTCGCTTTGTTCAATCCTTCTAAGATTGGGGGTATAATATTCAAGTCTTTAAAGTTCATTGAGTCTCCTTCATGACGTCCATATCTATTAGATGTGTCTTGTTATCACACGTAACGAATAAGGATACCATTAAAAAGACGATCTGTATATTATCTTTTAATCCCAATGTCAGCTCACCAGTTTCAACCCAACCGCAGATCCAAGCACCATGGCAATAAACAATATTCGAAGTGCGTTTCGGGATTCTCCATAGAAAATCATGCCAAGAATCGCTCCTCCGGAAGCACCTATACCTGTCCACACGGCATACGCCGTCCCCATGGGCAGTGTTTTCATAGCCAGAGACAGCAGCCAGAAGCTCAACCCGAAACCTGCAACTAACAACAGAATGGATATCAGGTTACGGTCCTTGTTCCATTTATTAATCATCAGTACACCCATCATCTCGAATAGACCTGCCATAATAAGAAATATCCAGCTCATGAATGATGCGCCTCCTTCGTTTTCTGCTTGCTTACCATTTTCAGTCCGATTACTCCGAGCAGTAACACACCAATGAGTATCATTTTTCCAGCCTGGACTGCAGCCCCGAATAACAGGATCTCTGCCAGCACCGTACCAGCCGTACCCAATCCAACAAATACTGCGTATACCGTTCCGACATCGAGTGTACGGGAAGCCGCGATCATCAAGGAAAAGCTGACACCAATGGCGATCACCGTTGCTCCCCATTCCAACAGACCACTCGCATGCTTTAAGCCAATCACCCAACCCACTTCAAAAAGGGCTGCAATCACAACAGACAACCAGGTTTTGTTCATTTTGATCTACTCCTTTTGGTATCCAATTTCATACAACAACGATTAGGTTGTGTCTTAGAGAGCAAATAAAAAAAGCCCGGGAAACAAACTGCATTCAAGCAGTTTATCTCCCAGGCTTTTATCCCTCCGTGGCATAACCATCAGGTTATGAGCTTTCTCTCGGACCAGGCCGATCTCACTCGCGGAACCCTAGAAAGCATGTCGTATGATTTTATGTTACCTATTATACACACTTCTCCCCTTGGGGCAAGTCTTTTATGATTTGATCACAATTCCCATTAATCCGACGAAGGTCGCCGCTTGATAAGGTGAAATAACACAGCCATTCAGATCCTCCATGTTCAATACGAGCGAGTCAAATTGGCAATTGCTAAGATCCAAACCCTTTAATTTCGTACCTGTCATGAAAGCCTGATCGATATTACAATGGTCCAGCAGGATTTTTTGCAAGGCTAGATAGGCAAAGTCAGCACTAATTAATGAGCATTCAGCAAAAGCAACTTGTTTAAGGTGGGCAAATCTAAAATTGGAGTAGTCCCCCACACACTGAGCAAATTGAACGTTTTGCATTCTGCTGGTGGAAAAATCCGTGCCGACAAATTTGCAGTTGGTCCATGCGGCCCGGTGCATGATAGCACCTGAGAAATTGACGTTGGAGAAATCACAATTTTCAAAAACAACATCTGTAAATTCAAATTGTTCCAGTGAGGAATCAGAGATCGTCACATTTCTGAAAATGACATTCTCAAAGGATACTTTGAGTGCTTCCTGGTTATCCAGTGAGATCTGTTCAATAAGTTGATTCCGGTATTCCGTTTTGGACTCCAATACCTGAATGGGTTCTATGGTCATCGATTGTTCCTGAATTTTCGGGATATCTATTTTCATACGTCTTCCCCGCTCCTTTATAAGCTACGATTTGACTGGTATCCAGAAACCATTGCAATTACGCTTAAGTTGCTGCTAAATCTTTGTCTCCACAGATCACTCATGAGTTCAGAGCGGCATGAGAACGGCAGTACTATGAGGTATAGACTTTTTTCTAGAATGCTTCATCGTTCTGCATAAACGGTTTTTTCCCCAGGATGGACTTTTTCACATATACAGTAAACAGCAGTAAGGCTACAAAAACAGATAAGGCACTGACACTAAATAAAACACTATAGCTCGTATATTCCGAAACCACTCCCAGCAAAATTGCACCCAGACCGATTCCCAGATCCGTGGCCGTCGAAAAAAAGGCATTGGCAGCACCTTGACGCTCCTTGGGTGCCATACGTAGCGTTATGGCCTGAAGAGCAGGCTGTGCAGATCCAAACCCGACACCGTATAGAACAGCAGAACACAATAACCCAAACAAACTGGTTGAGAAGCTCAAGACAAGCAGTGCCGCCATGGTAATGATAAGAGCCGGCACTATCACAGACACCTCTCCGATTCGATCAGAGAGTTTTCCTGCAATTGGACGAGAAAGGGCAAGCGTTGCTGCGTAGATTAGAAAAAAAGTTCCGGAATTGACCTGTATCTCGGCTGCAAATAGCGGAACAAACGTTGTAATTCCTCCATAAGCAATAAAAAGAAAAAATATAGGAGCCATCACAGGCAAGACGGATTTCTCGAAAATTTGAATCTTCTTGTGACCTGCAGTTGGTGTAAACGGCATTTTAGCTGCAAGAGTTAATAGCAGTGCAACTACAGACAGAACAACTGCAAACAGGAACATTCCCTGATCGGATTGGCCTTGCATGATGCTTAATCCGATCATGGGACCAATCGCCATGGCGAAGGTCATGGAGGTACTGAACCACCCCATCCCTTCCCCACGACGATTAGCCGGAATCATATCAGTGACGGCAGTCATCATGGAAGTCGTCGACATTGCCCAGCTTATACCATGAATGATTCGGAGCCCCATCAGCACCAAGATGCCACCTACACAGTTATACATATACATCGATGCGATAAAAACGAGCAGCCCCCCAATCATAAATGGACGTCTGCCGAATCGATCCAGCAGTCCACCGATTAAGGGCCTGAATAGGACAGAAGATAACATCAATGCCCCCATTGCGAGGCCCACTTGCTGTTCATTGCCGCCCATCTCCTTAATAAATAGCGGCAGCGTGGGATATAGCATATAAAAGGCAGTGAATAAAAATAGCAATCCCAATGTCATCAAAATAAAGGACCTGGTCCATAAACGTTCCAACCATTCTCCACTCCTTATCAGTCAAGACCGGATTTAACGATGAAAGAAGTCGCCAGCAAGGCGACTTCTCTCATCTTCTTTTAGCTCTAACTGAGATTACCCGTCACCGGATGAGGGATATAGGCTTCCTCCAGGTAACTGATTTCTTCTGGTGTCAGCTTCACTGAAAGCGCAGATACCGCATCTTCAAGATGATGAATCTTGGTTGCACCAATAATGGGTGCGATTACTTCATCTTTTTGCAACAGCCAGGCCAGAGCAACCTGTGCTCGTGCAATCCCCCGTTTTCCAGCCACCTCAGCTACACGTTCGACCACCCGGCGATCGGCTTCAACCATTGTACTCTCATAGAACGCTTTTCCAACTGGATCAACCTCCGAACGGGGAGTCTGTTCGTTCCAATCCCGTGTCAGGCGCCCCTTGGCCAGCGGACTCCACGGAATCACACCGATCCCTTCTTCAAGGCATAGGGGCAGCATTTCACGTTCTTCTTCACGATATAACAAATTTAAATGGTTTTGCATGGAGACGAATTTCGTCCATCCGTGTCGCTCGGCAGTATGCTGTGCTTTCATGAACTGCCAAGCGTACATGGAGGAGGCACCAATGTATCTGACCTTCCCAGCCTTCACCACATCATGAAGTGCCTCCATCGTCTCTTCAATGGGCGTTGTATTATCCCATCGATGAATCTGATACAGATCCACGTAATCCGTACCCAAACGCAAGAGACTATTATCGATTTCGTTCATGATCGCTTTTCTCGACAGCCCTGCACCATTGGGTCCCGGCGTCATCCGGAAAAACAATTTCGTTGCCAGGACAATCTCATCCCGGCGGGCAAAATCCTTCAACGCACGGCCAACGATTTCTTCACTGGTTCCGTCTGAATAAATGTTCGCCGTATCGAAAAAATTAATACCCTCCTCCAGCGCTTTTTGGATAAACGGGCGGCTCTGCTCTTCATTCAGTGACCAGGGAGCCATTCCACGTTCCGGCACACCGTAACTCATACACCCAAGACACAATTTCGAAACGTCCAGACCTGTTCGTCCAAGTTTAACATATTCCATGTCTCACGCACTCCTAGCATTTTTTATTTGTCGATGAGGTAACTTTTATTTCTTCCGAACTTAACTTAAACCAATAACTAAGGTATGCCTCCTTGAAAACTGGATTTTCTTCCATTTTGATCTGGCACTCCAGTCTGTCGGTTAAGATCTGCTTCAAGCTTTTCAGTAATTCCTTGATCACTTTATTCACCCGACTTTTTTTATCAAATCACCTTTAACTTAAGGGCAGCAGATTATTCTCCCGCCATCTCAAAACTGTCACAGACCTGTTCTTCTCTCCAGTTCTTCCGTATATCGGGCACCCACCAAAGTGATCTTCGACGCTGCCTCATTAATGCTGTGTACATCTTCAGACTTGAGCTGAAGATCTGCCGAGTTCAGATTTTCTTCCAATCTGCTCAATTTGCGCGTGCCTGGAATCGGCACAATCCACGATTTCTGGGCAAGCAGCCATGCAAGCGCAACTTGGGCTGGGCTGGCTTGTAGTTCCTCTGCTTTTTCTTTAAGCAAATCAACCAATACCTGGTTCGCTTGCAACGCTTCAGGCGTAAAACGAGGTAGAATGTTACGCAGGTCGCCTTGTTCAAATGTTGTTCCCGCGTTGAAACTTCCTGTCAGGTATCCTTTACCCAGAGGGCTGAATGGGACGAAACCAATTCCAAGCTCCTCCAAAGCAGGGATCAACTCCTCTTCAGGGCGTCTCCACCAAAGGGAATATTCACTCTGTACTGCTGCAAGAGGCTGCACGGCGTGTGCACGACGGATCGTTTGCACTCCTGCCTCGGAAAGTCCCCAGTGTTTTACCTTTCCTTCCCGGATCAAATCTTGGATTGCTCCTGCTACTTCCTCGATTGGCACATCCGGATCGACCCGGTGCTGATAATACAGATCAATCGATTCAATCTGCAGACGCTGCAGCGACTCTTCCGCCACTTTGCGAATATGTTCGGGCCGACTATTCGTACCGCCCTGTTTGCCGTGCTGTATATCGAAACCAAATTTGGTGGCAATGACGACTTGGTTTCGAACGCTTCTTAGTGCTTCGCCCACAAGTTCTTCGTTGGTGTATGGACCGTATACTTCAGCGGTATCGAAGAACGTCACACCTCGTTCCACAGCTTTTTGAAGAACGGAGATCATCTCATTCTTCTCGGAAGCAGGACCATACCCGTAGCTCATTCCCATACAACCAAGGCCAATGGCCGAAACCTCCAAACCGCTGTTTCCCAATTTGCGTTTTTGCATCATTCATCATTCCTCCTCATTTGAATATCTATCATCTAAGACAATTCAAGTACTCTTACCCACACGCTCTCACTTGCTTGATTCTGTGAGCTTAATCTCATTATGCCGAAGCGTGCTCACCAAGCGGTATATCATTTATCTTAATTGATTGCCTAATCCTATCAGGGGTTCTTTTGAATTCGATGATTAAGTCGTATAATAAAACGAGGTTAGAGCCGTGAGGAGGAGTCCAAATGACTGAGGATTTATTTCAACAGAAAAGGGAACTGAGCGAGTTGGTTGAGCGTCACTCCGTACGTAACGGTGCAACGGAAACGCCGATCCCTTCCCTGTTTTTCTATCATCATACGAGTATTACTGAACCGGCATACAGAGTTTATAAGCCTGCTTTTTGTGTTATCGTGCAAGGCTTAAAGGAAGTATTGCTCGCGCAGGAGCGCTTTGAATATGGACCATCCAATTATTTGATTGCTTCCATGAATCTTCCGGTAATCGGGCAGATTATCAAGGCATCCGCTGATGCACCCTATCTAAGTATTAAGCTTGAGTTTACGAAGAATCAAATTCTGGAAGTACTGAATGAATGCAATATCCAAGTCACTTCCAAAGAAAACGCCAGACGAGCCATGTTCGTGGGACAGATGGAATCTTCCATTCAGGATGTTGTGCTTCGCCTTATCGGTTTACTGGATACTCCGGAGGAAATCCCTTTCCTTGCCCCATTGTACACAAAGGAGATTTTGTTTCGTCTTCTTCAGGGACCTTACGGAGGCGAGTTGGCCCAGATCGCGGTAGAAGGAAGCAGTACGTACCGAATTAGGGAAGCAATCGAATATATCGTTCATCACTGGGAGCAGCCTCTACGCATTGAAGATCTTGCAGAGACCGCCAGCATGAGCGTATCCTCATTTCATCGGCACTTCAAAGAGATCACGGCCATGAGCCCGCTGCAATTCCAAAAACAGCTGCGACTACAGGAAGCCCGGCGCCTTCTGATGGCTGAGTCTGGCGATGCGGCTGATGTAGCATTTCGGGTTGGCTACGAAAGTGCATCTCAGTTTAGCCGTGAATATTCACGCATGTTCGGCGCACCACCCAGAAGTGATATTAAACGATTGAAGGAAAAATACGACCTCATCTTGAGTGAATAGCTTCTCCACTGTTTCAACGAAAACTCAACAAAAAAAGGACGACAATATGTCGTCCTTTTTCAGTATATCGCAACTATCATCCTACATCTTCATAGTTTAAACCAGTACTTCAGCAAGTACCCGTGCTTCACTTGATTCTTGCATTAATCGAGCGATATCACGAGCCAGCGCATCCACATTCTCCTGCTCCGTTGCCCAACTGGTGCAAAAACGGACTGCACTATGTGTGGCGTCTACCTTTTCCCAGAATGTGAAGGTATATTGACTGCGTAATTTCTCAAGCAAAGCATCAGGCAAGATCGGAAACTGCTGATTGGTTGGTGATTCGTACAGGAAGCGGATATGCTGTTCTTCAAGCGAATCATGAATTCGCATGGCCATATCAATGGCATGACGTGAAATTTCCAGATACAATCCGTCTTCGAACAACGTTTCGAACTGAATGCCCAGCAATCTGCCTTTTGCGAGCAGACCGCCCTTCTGCTTGATCATGTAACGAAAATCAGGCTTCAGTGCATCATTCAGGATGACTACAGCTTCCCCCATCAGTGCACCGATCTTGGTTCCTCCAATATAGAACACATCACTTAAACGGGCGAGATCAGCAAGGGTCATGTCACAATCCGGGGATGCAAGTGCGTATCCGAGCCTTGCCCCATCCACAAATAACGGGAGTCCGCATTTCTTACTTGTCTCAAATAATGACTGCAATTCGGCCTTACTATACATCGTACCGTTCTCTGTTGGCTGGGATATGTAAACCATTCCTGGCTGTACGCAGTGCTCAGGAGAAGACTCACTCCTATGCGCTTCATAGACTGCCTTCACTTGGTCAGCTGTGATCTTCCCGTCTTCACTGGGAACGGTAAGTACTTTATGGCCAATTGCTTCAATTGCGCCCGTTTCGTGAACAGCGATGTGGCCCGAAGTCGCTGCAATGACACCTTGATAGGGACGAAGTATGGATGCAATGACCGTTGTGTTGGTTTGAGTGCCTCCGACCAGAAAATGCACATCAGCCTGCTCACTGTCACACGCTTGACGAATTAGAACTCTCGCCCGATCACAGTGGGGATCTGTGCCATAACCGCTCGTTTGTTCCATATTGGTCTCGATCAGTCTTTGCAGAATGCGTTCATGCGCACCTTCGTTATAATCACATTCGAATCGTATCATCGTGTTGTCTCTCCTGCTTTCTTCGTTAACTTCTCTTGTATGTTCATCATGGAAGCATAGACCTCTTGGATCTCTTCCTCATCCAGATTCTGCATTAACTTCAATATTTGCTGGTCAGACCTATCGTTTAATTCAGCGTAAAGTTCCTGACCTTTATCCGTCAGGCGAATGAGACTGACCCGGCTGTCAGCTTCCGAATTCACTTTGATGAGCAGACCTTCCTTGGACAGCTTGTTCACAATCCGGCTCATATAACTGCGATCAATGGTCAGTGTATCCACCAGATTGTTGGCAATACTTTCTCCACGAATACCAATTTCAATGATGACCCTTACCTCGGCAAACGAATACCCCGTACCAAGGATGTGCTTATCCAATACGCCAAGAATATTGGTATAAAAACGGTTGAAACGCCGCATGTCAGCCAAAATATCAGAATGTATATGCTGAGAGTCGATGCGAAACCCTCCCTTTTAGTGGACATTGTCAACATTATAATAAGTTGATTTAGTGGACGTTGTCAACATAATGATCGTGCCTGCCGAAAAATAAACCGATTGCAGCCTATTGGAGGCAAATTATACAGCAAAAAACCGCGCAAATTGCGCGGTTCAGCCTCAAAAACCTTTTTCTATGAATGACTGTACTGCACCTGATGTAGTCGACTGTAGATCCCACCAGCTGCAACCAGCTCATCATGATTCCCCTGCTCGGCAATGCCATCCGCGTTCACGACCATGATGCGGTCCGCATTCTTGATGGTTGTCAGGCGGTGTGCAATGACCAGCGTAGTTCTGCCCACAGACAGTTCTGCGAGAGATTTCTGAATTAGAGCTTCCGTTTCCGTATCCAGAGCCGATGTAGCTTCGTCAAGGATCAGAATCGGTGGATTTTTCAGGAACATGCGGGCGATGGACAAACGCTGCTTCTGCCCTCCGGATAGCTTAACGCCACGTTCACCGATGATCGTATCGATGCCGTCCGGCAATGTGAGAAGTAACTCCTCCAGCGATGCCCGGCGGGCAGCATCCCAGATTTGCTCATCTGTTGCCGTGAGATCCCCATAGGCGATATTCTCCTTGATGGTTCCCGAGAACAGGAATACATCCTGCTGAACGATACCAATGTGCTTGCGAAGGGATTGCAGCTGCACATCCCGAACATCAACGCCATCCACCGTGATTCTTCCCTCTTCCACTTCGTAGAACCTTGGGAGCAGACTGCAGATGGTTGTTTTTCCTGCACCGGAAGGTCCAACGAATGCAACGGTTTCTCCCGGTTTTATAGACAGACTGATATTATTCAGTATACGGCGGCTGGATTCATAACCGAACGATACATTCTCGAAACGGATATCGCCCCGAACATGTTTCAGCTCAACTGCGTTTTTGGCATCCGCGATTTCAGGCTCCGTATCAATAATTTCCAGGTAACGCTTGAAGCCAGCAATTCCCTTCGGATAGCTCTCGATGACTGCGTTAATTTTCTCGATCGGACGGAAGAAGATGTTGGAGAGCAGCAGGAATGCCATGAAGTCACCCATATCGATTTTGCCGTCAATGAAGAACCATGCACCGCTAATCATCACAAATACAGTGACCAGTCTCATCATCATATAACTGACCGATATGCTCTTCGCCATCGTTTTATAAGCAAGCAGTTTGGTTTGACGAAAGTTTTCATTGTCAACGGAAAATAGTTTTTTCTCATGCTCTTCGTTCGCAAATGATTGAACGACACGAATTCCGCCCACGTTATCTTCGATCCGGGAATTGAAATTACCCACGTTGCCAAAAAGACGCCGATAGGTTTTAGTCATGCGGCCACCGAACACAATGATGACCCAGGCCATAATCGGAATGATAATAAATGTAATCAGTGCCAGTTCCAGATTAATATTCGCCATGAGCCAGAATGAACCAATCAATGTCATAACGGCGATGAAGACATCCTCCGGTCCATGGTGAGCAACCTCTCCGATATCATTCAGATCATTAGTTAAATGACCAATCAGATGGCCCGTTTTTCGATTATCAAAGAAACGGAAGGATAACTTCTGCAAGTGAGCGAACATTTTCTCACGCATGTTGGTCTCAATGTTGATACCGAGCATGTGACCCCAATATGTAACAACATAATTCAAGGCTGTATTAAGTGCATAAATGGACAACAATACAACACAAGCCAAGATAATGAGCGGCCAGTCCTGACCTGGCAATAATTCATTAATAAACTTGCTGACCGCAAGTGGAAATGCCAGTTCC
The DNA here is from genome assembly GCF_004000925.1 of Paenibacillus illinoisensis NBRC 15959. Lineage (GTDB taxonomy): Bacteria > Bacillota > Bacilli > Paenibacillales > Paenibacillaceae > Paenibacillus > Paenibacillus illinoisensis. The sequence continues at coordinate 303,185 of NZ_BIME01000001.1, forward strand.
AGCAGACCTGCGATAACTGCACATCCAAAATCAATGACAAACAGTTTCTTGTAAGGTCGATAATACGAAAAGAAACGACGAATCATTCTTATTCACTCTCCAAATCCTTATTAGGGCTCTCATCTTCATCTTGAAGCTCGAAGAGATGAATATATTCATCAATAACCTGGTCGATCGCTTTTAATTCACCACTAATCATCGGACGAATATGCTCATATTCCGCTTGACCCAGCTGTCTGGCCAAAGTCGTTCTTCGATTTTGCATTTGCTCCAGAAAAACCAGAATGCGGCCACGCCGAAACGTTTGCGCTCCGTTCCCCCGCTTACCGTGATGTTCACCATGTCCTCTGCCCCTTCTGGACCGTTCACCACGCTGCTCTTCTTCTCCGCGTCCACGTCCTGAACGCACATTTTGACGTTCTGCAGATTCATTTGCGTATGGTTCTCTCATTTAAAGAACACCTCCACATCGTATACATTTGTATACGATTTAATATGTATACGATTGTATACGTGATATGCGCATCTGTCAACCGTATTTTTCCAATTCGTACAAACAATCATGTAATTGTTTACAACCAAAAAAAGCCGCGATTACCGCGACTTGTTATTGGATTTTTTAAATTTTTGAAGGCATTTATGCGGTCATAACCGCTACAATTCTTGTGGATCTATAAACTTCACCTCTGGATACATGTCGCTCGGTCCCTGAAGCAGATTGCCACCGGTTCCTTTCAGCTGCTTATTAAAGAAATCGAGTACATATTGATTTACGATATTTGATCCTCTTTTACCATTGATGTCTCCTGTGATCCCGGACAGTTTAACCAGCTCCGAATAGAATTGAAGATCCGTGAAATTGAAGTGCTGGGTTCCTTCTATATAAATCACATTTCCCCCATGTTCGATAACATTTTTCATAATGTGCAGCTCATCTGAAAGAAATTTATTTACTTCGTTATCCGAATTTCTATCCTTTTCAAAATTGACTAACCAGTCTTTAAAACTTCCCGATCTGATGAACATAAACGGTTTGTTTATATCATCTCTATTTTCTACTTCATTCAGAGAGCCATCCATATTAACCCCGGCCTTAATTCGATGATCCAAATACGTTGCATTAAACGCCGTTGCACCCCCAAAAGAATGCCCCATCGCACCGACGTTATTTAAATCCATTTTCCCTTTGAATTGACTTTCAATTGCACCTGAATTCAGCTTTTCGATTTGATTGATCACAAACTCCACGTCTTTTGTCCATATATCCCCAATTTCTCTGCGGTCATCTATGGTTGTCATCTTTGTTGTATAGCCCGTTACACGGCCATCAGGAAAAAGGGTAGCAAAGGTGCTGTACGTATGATCGATTGTCACTACGATAAACCCATGACTGGCCAGATTCTCCGCCTGTGATGCTTGTAGAACTCTACTAGTTCCCATACCATGAGATAGCAGTACCACGGGATAAGGACTTTCAGAAGGTAATATTTCTACATTTTCATAAGAGTTGGTTTGACTATACTTCCAGTAGTCGAGCATAAATTCGGGCAGTTTTAAAGAAGTAGAGAAGCTCTGAATATACTTTTTGAACATTTCTTTATCTTTTGGAAACAGCGTGTCACGCTTGTTGTTATTCATGTTCTCAGTAGGATACCAGAATTGGACCATTAACTCCCTCTTGTCGCTCTGATCTTCAGTTAAGACTTCGTCTCTGTTCTGATCCGTAAAATGAAAGGTTTGAGTACCCACTTTCTCCGGACCATCCGGCTTCGGCAAATTAAAGACAGGTAAGTATACAGACAAGGCAGTAGATATCACAAGTAGAATGACGATTAAGGAAGATAGACTATATTTCAACAACTTCCCTATTTTTAGATTCACCATCTTTTCGGAATGTCTGAGTAAAACAATAAGTATGAATAGAGCCGTCATGATATATACCAAGAGCAACTGCCATCTGTATCCCTCAACCAAAAAATGAGCTACGAGTATGACGCTGCTTCCTATCCCCAAACCCAAGCCTGTTTTCTTTGCACTTCTTTTAATAAATAGTAGGTCTACGAGTAACGCGAAACAGGATAGAACTAAAAGTATCTCAAATAATCTCATGTTGAATGCCTCTCTCTTTCATCACGGACATCGTCCGAATTAGATATATTATGGAAAAGCCGCCCCGTAGGACGATTTCTCATATTCGTTCATACACACTTGTTAAGTTAAAGAGTGTACGTCTACACCACATTTACTTCGCTTCGTTCATAAAAGCTCTAACGTCTTCAGCAATTTTTTTGAATTGAGTATGATGTAAATAATGTGAACCATCCATTGTAATTACTTTCCCATGTACCGAATTTTTGATCTGTCCTTCATGCAGCGGGATCCATCCTTCTACCTCTTCATTATTTGCTTGTACAAAGAGAAGAAGTGGAAGATCTTCAGGGAAGGTTAAACCTTGAGCACCTTTAAAATTGGAATAAATATGCTCCATCTCGTTTAATGACGTGGGATTATACATGTTTTTATTCGAGATCATTTTCATCTGCTCAACCATGTGATCATCAAATGCCAGTCCCTCATAGGGGTCTGCACTCACTTTCATCATTAATCTTAAAAGACCTGTATTTCTAAGAAGAGCAAACGTTTTTAATGGGAACTTCGCATCTGTAATACTCGGTTGGGTGGAAACACTACTGTCAATACCGACAAAAGCAGTCACCTCATCGGGATATTTGTTCACATAATCAATGCTGTAAATGCCTGCAATAGAGTGACCCATGAGCATGTACTGATGAATATCAAGTTGTTGCAGAACTTCATGAACTTCACTTACGATATTCTCTGTGGTTCTTTCTTTTTCAGTTTCATCACTTAATCCATAACCGAATGGCTCAACAGCAACAACTTTGTAATAAGGAGATAATTCATCAATAAGTAACTTGAAATCAAGCGCTGGGGCAGCTGTTCCATAACCTGGCAGAAGCACAATCGTTTCCTTGCCTTCGCCTTGAATGAACACATTCATATTTTTCCCGTCTACAGATACGTGCTGACCGTAAGATTCTATCTTTTTCGCCTCTGAATTACGGCTAGTTACATTCGTGATATAAACAATGGATAGAAAAAGAACTATGGCGATCGCGATTGCAGCTATAATTTTAAGTAGAATGTTTCGCACTTTCCTTATCTTCAATTCCTTCCTCGTTTTCTTTTTCCATTGATGTGACATATCATCTTCTCCTATCATAATTTGTCCACTGCCAAGCAAGCCGCTATAGCAAGTCTAACTAACCAAAATGTCCTTACCGTGACGTCAATATGAACGGAGTATGAACCAAACAAAAAAATGCTACGGCCACATACAAGAGTACTTGTACGTTAGCCGCAGCATGGTGAAGCTTTATTGGGGCAACGGATGGACATTCTATAAATCTAACTATCGCTTGGTGTAGAGATTGGTAGAGTGACAATAAAGGTGGTTCCTTGCCCTGGTTCACTTTCCACCTGAATGTCACCTTGATGAAGCGATATAATCTGTTTGACGATGGCAAGTCCCATACCGCTACCATCATACTTACGGCTGTGGGAACGATCCGCCTTGAAAAAGCGCTCGAATATACGCTTCTGATCTTTCAGGGGAATACCTATGCCCGTGTCGGATATATGGACAGTCACGTTCTTGATATCCCGGATCATGCTGACGGTAATCACTCCGCCATCTTCAGAAAATTTGATGCCATTACTGAGGATATTCGTCCATACCTGATTCAACTGATCATGGTCAGCCATGACTTTAACGTCCTCTAGATCAAGCTCAAAATGAATGTTACGAGCAGACCATTGTGGTTGGAGCGCCACAATCACCCGTCTGATCTGTTCATCCAGGCTAAACGTAAGTAGCCGCAGCTGCTGTGACTGAGATTCCAGCATGCTCAGTTTAAGCAGGTTATCACTCATTTTGGACATCCGCTTGGCCTCAGAGATAATAATGTCAAGATAACGACTTCGCTCGTGATCTGTGAGATTAACTTGCTTGATAGCTTGAGCGTAACCTGATATCGAAGTAAGAGGAGATTGAACCTCATGCGACACATTAGTTACAAATTCCCTACGCATCTGCTCCAGGTGCTGCAAATCGTGCATCATCTCTTCGAAGCTGCGAGCCAATGTCCCCAGTTCACTCGTTTGCTTGATATTCAGCTTAACGCTGAAATCGCCAGCTGCAATCCGTTTGGTCGCTTTGGTCAACTTTTTGATCGGTCTCACCAGAAATATAGAGGCAACCAGAATCAGCAAACTTCCTGTAATCAACGAGGAGGTTGCGAAGATCAATGCCCATTTGGCCACAAAAGAAGCGGCAGGCGGTGAAAGTGTTTCCAGGAACATCGCTTTTGTTCCCATGTCCGTCTTGATAGGCAAGCCCAGAAGAACTGTGGCTATACCGTTTGGCGTATCCTGAACAACACCTCCATCTATTACCTTTTTAAGCTGTTCTTTTGTTACCGCAACAGACTTATGTTGGTTACCCTTTCCATAAGATTGGAACTGACCTGTTGCTTCATAAATTCGAATATAGTAAGAATCGAGTTGCTTCATTCCACTTACGAAAGACTCCGCTTCCTCCGGCGGAAGGGTTTCGTAGATCTGCACGACATCTTGGCCGAAGTTGCGTATGTTGATGTGAGCATTCTCGTTCAGTTGATCTTCAAAAATCCAGGTAGACATAAAAAAAGAAATAACGGTTCCTGCGATGACGGAGACCAGGAAGGTAAGGACCACACGGATATATAAAGATCTCATCACTCGTAAACCTCAAGCCGATAACCAAGACCACGAACTGTTTCAATTCGAAAATCCGTTGAAGCCATAAATCTTTCCCGCAAGCGTTTAATATGTACATCAATCGTTCGATCATCTCCGGCATAATCAATTCCCCAAATTTGATCGATCAGTTGTTCTCGCGTATACACCTGTCCAGGTGTTCCCGCAAGTTTGTATAGAAGCTCGAATTCCTTCAGCGGCAGCGTAAGAGATTCCGTGCCATTCATGATTTTATAGGTTTGCTTATCTAATATGAGCTTGCCCAGCTGAATCGTTTGTGTTGAACCGATCCGGTAGCGCTTCAGCAGTGCTCTAACGCGAACCGTCAATTCCAGCGGATCAAACGGCTTGGTCAGATAATCATCTGTTCCCAGTTCAAAACCCTTGACCTTCTCCCATGTTTCACCTCGTGCAGTCAACATAAGCAAGGGAAGGTCAGGACTTGCCCTGCGCAGTTCCTTGCATAATGTCCAACCATCCATAACTGGCATCATAATGTCTAGCACAACCAGATCCACAGGTGTCGATGCATACACGGCCAAGGCCTCCTTGCCATCTGCAGCTTCTACCGTGGTGAATCCGTCATTTTTCAAAAATAAACAGACAAGTTCGCGAATGTTCGCATCATCGTCAGCAACAAGTATTGTCGGCATGTGCTTCTCCTTTTCCTCCAATGCAATCTAAGTAGTCTTAACCATTATACTATTAATTTACTTGGTTGACCCCCTGTGTGATGTTTATCCAGACTGCTGCTGGAGACTCTCATTGCTTTTCATAGGCAGGAGAAGTTGTATGGAGGTTGCTCAATCTATATTGCATGTCTGCCTTGTTCTGTTGAAATTGTTTGAGCCGATAACCGTTAGCACCGGACGGATGGGGGAAGCCCCATAATATCCTTGTCTCACGTATTCGTTTCTCCTCAAGCAATTGACGAAGCACAGCTTCAACTGACTTCCCAAGCGGAATAACTAAGGGTTCGTCCAGTTGACTCCACTCAGGCAGAAAAGACCCAAGTACAGCATCATATAGAAAAGGATTGTGGGTAATGGCAGGTTGATGTCCCGTATAATTTTGCTGCTTCACTAAGATTGGATACCGAATCAGGGAAGTGGTGTGCAGAAGCGAGCACTCCGAATCAAAAAGCATACTCACATGACGTACATTTAAAAATTGATGCAGGCCTATCTCCTGAAGCATTTGGATTACGTTTGTTCGCATGACTCCAGCCATTCTGGCAGCAAACTTTGCTTCCTGACAGGCTGTTTCGTAGGTTGCCTGATGCTTCAAGGCTTGGATAGCTGTGCGATAAGCAATCTCCATCTGCTGCCAACCGGGTGTAATGCCAACAAGCATGACTTTGGCGGAGGAATTGATATAGTCATTATGCGGAGAATAGTACATCTCAATGTTTCCTGCTGCTCCCAATTTCAGATCATTAATTAACAGATCCGCTTTTGTGTACCTCTGTTTCAGGGGAAGTGACTTCATGAACTCAATCAGACGTTTATGTTGGATAGAATCTATTAGCAAAACGTTCCCTCCTCGCCTTCTAGCATTTTGTCATTTGAAAAAAACCGCCCATGGGCGGTCTTGTAATGGTGTCCGGGATGACCTACTCTGTAACCAAGACGGCTTTACGATCATACGTGCTATCGTTCACATGTTTAAGCATAAAATCAGCCAAATTGGCTCGCGACAGCTTGAGTTTCCGAGACTTGTCCGGGTGGATCTCCGCTTCGTGAATATACTTTCCATTATAACGATCCATAGTGAGCATGGGAGGTTGAACGAGTATCCAATTCAGCTTGCTGCTGGTTACGAGGTTGTCCTTGTCCAGGTGATCGCGAAGCAGATTGGTCATGACGTTCGGGATGACATATTTATATAAGAAACCGAGCTTACCGGTCTCTTTGTGAGTACCAATAAACGACACATGAATCAATTTGCCTGCTATGTTGTTTTCCATCGCCTGGATGATGTTTTTCAGGGCATCGATAAGAACGAGATCTCTTTTGAACATGCTCTTCGCACCAAGCACCGAAAAGACTGCGTCAAATTTTTCTTTTTTCAGGACATGATCGACATCCGTATACTGGGTTACTTCTCCCTGTACAACCTTTAATTTCGGATCAGAAATGCCCAGTTTGGAAGGATTGCGGACAAAAGCAGTTACGGTATGCCCTTCATCAAGTGCACTCAGCAGCAGCTCCTTGCCCGTTCTTCCAGTCGCTCCAAATATGATGATGTTCATGCGTCTCACATCCATTCTTTGTTGTTTTTTTTACATGAGTCCTTTGTACGAATACGAGCGAATCAATGAGAATTGTTTGGCCAGAAAATGTGGGGCATAAGGCATGTCATTACGAAGCCAAGCCACAATGGTTCCGATCAGTGCCGAAGAGCTGTACCAAATCGCAATTTCCTTATGGATGCCTGCCTGTGCAAACACACTTTCCATTTCCAACTTTTCTATTTTCTCTGTAATGAGTCTGGTTAACAATTTCAACAACCGTTCAGTGAAAATAGGCGTACGTTTGGATGCGAGCACCACCCGATAGAATTTGGGATGATCGGCAAAATGCTCAAGCACTTTCACCAGAACCGGCCAGGCCTCCTCTGTCTCATTATTGTCAAACCGGTGATACTGATCTACGATCCGTTCAATATGTTCATTCATCTCGTCCGCCATCTTCTCCATCATATCCGTAATATCACGATAATGAAGATAGAAGGTTACCCGGTTAATGGTTGCACGTTCGGCAATCCGGTTCACCGTTAATTTTTCGATATCCACTTCCTGCAGCAGATCTACGAAGGCATCCCGGATGAGCTGCCTTGTCCGGAGTATTCGCGGATCGGTAGCGGACTTGTTATCGTTTTTCATTCTATTCACTCCTTCAATTTGAGAAAATTACAATTTTAAATAATGAGTCGTTTTTTTTCTAAATAAGCTACAAATTTATTGATTCTGTAAAATAAGCAACGAAAATAGCCAGAAGTGTAAATTGTAATCTGCGGGAATATGTATATAATTCAATAAATACAATGTAAACTATACAACACGTTGTAAATTTAGTCACGTGTAGATTGAAAGGATGGAATGGACTTGCGTCAGGCTCGATTAGATGATGAGAAAAACATCAAAAAAGGTCCCATACTGTTTGTCATGATTCTGGGTGCATTTCTGGCCACATTGAATCAAACCCTAATGAGTGTTGCCACTCCGGAGTTGATGGGTGATTTCAATATCTCCGCTACAACTGCGCAATGGCTAACCACCGGCTACATGCTGGTAAATGGAGTACTTATTCCAATTACTGCGTATTTCATGCAGCGCTTCTCGACAAGGCAGCTCTTTCAGGCTTCCATGTTCATTTTCTTGATCGGTACGATCATATCGGCATTAGCCACCAACTTCGGTACACTGCTTACAGGTCGTATGGTGCAGGCTGCTGGAGCAGGTATTATCATGCCGCTGCTGATGCATGTCATTCTCACATTGTTCTCCCCTGAGAAACGAGGAGCTGCCATGGGGATGGTCGGCTTCGCAGTCATTTTCGCCCCGGCAATCGGGCCTACCCTCGCTGGATACGTGCTCGAGAACTATTCGTGGCAAACGATGTTTTACGGCATGATCCCATTGACGGTCATTGTTATCGGATGTGCATTTATCTATCTGAAAAATGTATCGGAGCGCATTGACACCAAATTCGATACGCTTAGTGTCACATTATCGACCATTGGTTTTGGTGCACTGCTGTATGGTTTCAGCCGCGCAGGAAGCCTGGGATGGTCCAGTGCGGAAGTGCTCATCTGTCTTGCGGCAGGAATCGTGGCCCTCGCCTTGTTCACTTGGCGTCAGCTCGTTTCTGCAACCCCGCTGCTCGACCTTCGTGCGTTCAAGTATAATATGTTCTCCTTGACCACGATCATTAATATCGCAATTACGATGATCATGTATGCAGACATGATGCTGCTGCCTCTGTATCTTCAAAATGCACGTGGTTACACCGCACTTGAATCCGGATTATTGCTGCTTCCAGGCGCTCTCGTCATGGGATTCCTGATGCCGGTAACCGGACGTTTATTCGACCGCTTCGGAGCGAAATGGCTTGCCATCATCGGTATGGTAATCACAATCGTAACGACGATTGGCTTTATCGATCTGACCGATTCGACCAGCTACACTTACTTGGTTCTGATGTCTACTGGACGCCGGATTGGTATGGCTCTGCTCATGATGCCAATTCAAACAGCAGGTCTGAACCAGCTGCCACCAAGACTCGGTCCTCATGGTACAGCCATCTCCAATACGGTCAGACAAGTCGCTGGCGCGGTCGGTACTTCATTGCTCGTGAGTGTCATGACCAGTCGTACATCGACACATGTACAGGATATGATCGCAAGTGGTGCTGCGAACGGCTTGTCCCGGGAACAATTGGCGATGGAATCCATGATTCAGGGAATCAACGACGCTTATGTCGTTATTATCGGCATAGCGGTAGTAGGGCTCGCACTTTCCTTCTTCATCAAACGTACGAAGCAGGCAACCGAAGAAGAAGTCAAAATGCCTGTTAGACAGAAAGTTTCCATGAATTCGAACTAAATTGGGAATGATAGCAAACAAAAAAAGCGGCAGATCAGGACGAACTTCATGTCCTGTCTGTCGCTTTTCACTTGAATTATCATTAGCCTTGCCTTATTCGAACATCTTCAGCGGTAAATGCGTCAAAGACTGTCCTGGAGCAGAAGTGGACAGATTTTGTTCAAGTTCAAACGTGTCCACAGCTTCGATACGATCAACCTTCTCCACAAAGGCAGTTAATACAAGAGTTAGCTCCATTCTTGCCAGCGGTGCCCCGAGACAAAAGTGCGGACCATTGCCAAAAGTGAGATGTTTTTTATTGTTGCGACGGTGAATGTCAATTTCAAACGGGTTATCGAACATTCGCTCGTCCATATTCGCCGCGCTCATCCAGGAGATGACGACATCCCCTTTTTTCAGATCAACACCAAGCAGCTGGTTGTCCTTCTTGACGGTTCGATGTCTTTTCGCATTATGGAATCGGTATCGTAGCATTTCTTCCACAGCAAGCGGAACCAGTTCCGGGTTCTGTCTTAACTGGCTGTATAGATTCCCCTCGTCGTACAAAAAAGAATAAAATGTGCTTGAAACCATATGGCTTGTCGTTTCTATGCCAGCACCAAGCAGGAGCATCGTTGTCCGAACGACTTCATCTTCCGTAAATTTCTCTCCCTCAACGTCGACATTCAACAAATCGGTAATAATATCTTCTCCGGGATTCTCCCGCTTCTTCACTACAAGTGGATACAGAAATTGATAATACTCCTGAGCAGCAGCCTGTTTCTTTATTTCACTTTCTTGTGCGTTCTCTTCAGTGGTAGGTTGGAACAGGATGTCCACCCAGCTCTTAAACCGGTGGCTGTCCGTCAGCGGAATCCCGAGCAAGTCCGCCATGACCATGGCAGGCAATGGAGCGGCAAGCTTCTCGACGATATCTATAGTTGCATTAAACTCAAGGTCGTCCACCAGCTGCTTCGCAATATTGCGTATTCGAGGTTCCCAGTTTTTGAGACTGCGGGGTGTAAAGGCTGCAGATAACAATGAGCGGCTTTTTTGATGTCTTGGCGGGTCAATACTTGAAATGTTTAATTTGTCCGGGGGTGTGCCTTCCTTGTTTTTCGCCCCAACAGCTATGGTTGTTCGGGTTCCCTCAGCGGAAAAATATTCATGATTGCTTAGAACCTGTTTAACATCATCATACCTGAATACATTCCAGGTATCGGTATCCTCATGGTAGTGCACTGGGCTTTCGGACAACATTTTTTGATACCATTGGATGGGAAAAAACTCCTCGGATCTGGATTGAAATTTGGTGATATCCTCAACTCGAATCACTTCTTTGTACATGCTGACGCCACCTCCTGGAATATTTTTTGTTTGAATGCTAGTCGTGTCAAAGGTTCTTGCTTGGAATATCGTAAAGGCCACTCCTCCTTCTTCGGTACATGAATTGACAGTTCAGCACCTAGTTAAATTTTATACAATTCGTCTATTTTATAATATAAACCATTTGAACTAAATTAAAAAACCCTCTATATAAGAGGGTTTAAATTATACGATTCGTATATTAAGTAGTTTGATGTGTTGTTTACCAGCTATTTTGCAGTCTTGATCATTCCATTCATTTCAATAAACCACCAGCATGACTGAGCAATCGTTCTGGATTGCACCTGTTCAGATCCGGAATCAAAAGCAGCTTGAAAGGCTGTTAATGTAATCCTCAGCATTGAAAAATTAAGCGTATCTTCCCGAAACAGGGACCATAGTCCTTGGGTTAATTCTTTGGCCTGGATGGATACGTGCGATTTCTGAATAGATCGATTGAACTTCTCCAGCTCAGCAAGCAGATGTTGCTTATCCGGTACAGTCTGCTTGAATTCAGGATCGATAACAGCCAGATTTGCTGCATCAATCATATGCTCCTGCTTGTCCACCATGTTTCTAAGAAGAACCTCGGTATAGTTCAGAAGCTTCGGCACAAGTGCTCTCCAGTGAGGCTGGTTCAGATGGAAGTTTCTCCACGTATTCGAGATCTGGTGAACCATCCCGAAACAAAAAATGGCCCCTTCGCAGGCATACGGCCTTACCTCTTCACCAAATAACTGCACAAGTCGTCCAGCAAGCCAGTTCAACTGGATTCGTGTGAGATTTTCAACATCAAATTCCCCTGAATAAAATCCTGTCCAGAACAACTCAACCACTCGCTGTTTGTCCGGGGATATCATCGGGACCACGATCTGTTCTACCAGCAAGTCAAAGTCAGAGTTATGATTTTGTGCCTCGAGTTCCTGACGAATCATCATATCTTCCTGGATTCGCTGCTCAAGGATCGCAAGAACACAATCATCCTTTGAACTGAAAAATTTATAAAATGTGCCTTTCGATACACCTGAATGATCAAGAATCATCTGGATCGTTGTATTAGACACGCCATTTTTCTCAAAAAGCATAAGTGCCGTGTCCAATAGCAGTTGTTTTCGTTTATTCATTAGGTAAGGACCTCTCAATCTGCCAACTTCTCCATATCATCCTGCAATTGAATTAGCCGTGTACGGATTGCTTCCATACGACTCTTCACTTCGGCTATTTGAATCTGCAGTTTTAGCTCCCTGTCGGTGTCCCGTGGTGAAATGGAACTTGATTCATTCTCAAGAGACGTCCTGAGCTGATTCAGTTCAGACTCGTATATGATCTGCTGCCCTTCGGTTTGTTTCAATTCCTCCTCCGCTGCACCGATCTGATACTCCAGATAGGATATATCGGACGAGCTAGCTTGGGTTAATCGCTGTGAATAGGTCATGGTTCACCTCCACTTTTCCTTTTTAGAATGCATCCATCGCTTTGGCAAGATCATATGGCTGAATATCAATATCCAGCTCCTGATTCAGAGCCAGCTTCGCTAACTGGCTGCCGATAAAGGGGCCCATCGTTAAGCCTGAAGCACCAAGTCCGTTGGCTGTGATCAGTCCCTTCCATCCAGGAACAGATCCCATTACCGGAAGAAAACCTGGCGTGAACGGCCGGAATCCAACTCTTACCTCCTGAAACGTGCTGTTCGACAAACCTGGTGCGAGCTCCAGTCCTTTATTCAAAATTTCCTGCATACCGCCCGGCGTGATTCTGGTATCGTAACCTTCAATTTCATTCTCATGTGTGGCTCCGATCACGATTTTGTGCTCGCCAAAAGCCAAAAGATATTGATCAGAAGGTGGCATAACTACAGGCCAACTTCCTGTCTCTTCCTGATCGGATACCTGCAAATGCATAATTTGTGCTTTTTGGTAATGAACCTTAAAGTGAATACCCAAAGGCTTCATGATCGAATTGGCCCATGCACCGGCACATACGATCACTTCATCCGCCAGGAAACGCTCACGATCAACCAACACTCCTGTTACCCGCTCAGAATCGAATAAAAGAGCAGCATCCCCATGAATGAGGACGGCTCCATTCCGCTGCGCGGATCGAATTAAGGCATCTCGCAGGGCACGACCATCTATGCGCGCTGCGCCGCTAATGTATACCGAATGATATTGTTGATCCAACAACGGAAACCGTGCATGCGTTTCTTCTTCGTTAAGCCTTGTAATATCCCCAACTTCCGGTGCATCTGCTCTTCGAAGATGAGCACGCTCCTCCATTTTGCCGATCTTTTCGATATCCGAATGAATACTCAATGCCCCCACTCGGGCATATCCGGTTTCGGATTCTCCCTCGCTTTGCAGTTCTTCAATGAGTCCGGGGTAAAAGCGTGCACCGGCCTTGGCAAGCTGGTACCAATCCTGATTACGCCTTTGCGACAACCACGGGCAGATGATACCTGCGGCAGCATCCGTAGCTTGTCCGATATCACCACGATCCACAAGGATGACTTCCGCACCCCTTTTTGCTAATTGATAGGCTGTCGAAGCCCCCAGTATTCCTGATCCTACTACGATGACTTTCTTCATGCTTGCATCCCTTTCCTCTATCACTGCTTCCATTATAGCGTATACTGTTTCGCATCCGATTAGCAAGAGATGCCCATTTCAGTACGCCAAACTAAAAGGTTTTCGATCTCTGTTTCAATGTTGCAATCGTGTCGTTTAAAATAATGTTAATTATGTAATATAATCCTAATTAGGTTTCTTTTAACGCTGTATCCGCGCCATTAATGCACAAGATCCTTTAACGAAAAGAGGAATAACTCAACGATGCCGAAACCTAGCATGGAGAATCCGCTGGATGCCGATATGCCACTAATGATTACAGGGCAGATCCAGATGAATGCTGATGAATTCAAGCATTGGAGCGACCATTCACGGGATTACACCATTGTACAATGCATCGGAGGAACCGGGCGTATCGCAGCCAAGAATCATGAATTCCTGATCCGTGAAGGAACTGCTCTTATTATGTTCCCTGAAGTTACCTATCGTTATCACAATCTGAGTGATTCATTGTTGTTTGATTGTCTTACGTTTAATGGCTATTTGTTGCCCCGTTTCCTGCATACCTTGCAGATCGGGGAGCTGCGCGCCTTCAAGCCGGATGGAATGCTTCATATCCTGCTGCATGAAATAACACTGGCGCTGCAGTCCCGGCACAAGGATCAGATCTGGCACGTATCCGCATTGCTCTACATGCTTTTGGTCAGATTGACGATCGAAGGAGATCGTTATGGTGCTTATGAACGCTCCGATGCACGCCTAAAGCTTGGCGGACTCGTTACTTTTATCAAACAGAATTATCATGAGGATATCTCGCTTTCCATGCTGGCCCAGCAGATGAACGTCACCGAACAGCACTTAAACCGGATATTCAAGAAAGAATTTCAAATGACTCCACTTGAGTACCTGACACGATATCGTCTGCTGAAAGCCAAGGAAATGCTCATCCAGAATGATGCCATTACCGCTCATGATATTGCCAAAGCAGTCGGTTTCAACAGTGCCAGTTACTTTGGTTCCGTATTCAAGAAATACGAAGGAATCTCTCCGATTGAGTTACGCAAGCAATACCTGGGTTAGAGAATGTCCACATCGATCTCAGCCAGCGAGGATAACCGCAGATCATGCAGCTGGAACTCCAGATCACGAGTTACCTCGTTCGGCACAATGACACAGCGAATCCCCGCAGCCTTGGCTGCTTTTAGCCCATTAGGCGAATCTTCAAAAACAACCGCTTCCGAAGCCTCAATTCCCAGACTGTGCAGAGCCAGAAGATATAATTCCGGATCTGGCTTGACCCGCTTGACATCCTCAGCCGTGTGAATGACGGCAAATTGTTCGAATATACCCAGCTTGTGCAAATAACCATGCACCCAATCGCGCGTGGAGCTTGAAGCGACGGCAAGCTGAATCCCTTTCTCTCGGGCTGACTGAAGTAATTCGTGCACTCCTGGCAGGATCGTTGCCTGTCCCAGGTAAGATGTATATTTCTGTTCCGATAACAGCTTGATCTGATCATGATCAATCGATTTTTGCAGTGCCTGTTCCAAGTACAGAAACGGATGAAACTCTTCGAAATCCGTTCCCACATTTTTGGACCAGAGATCCAGTCCCAGTTCAATTCCATGCTCCTGGTAAATATCCCGGAAGGCATAATACCAGGGCGTCTCCGTGTCCAGGATCAGTCCGTCAAAATCCAATATAAAGGCTTTTATCATTAACCTCTTCTCCCTCCATTAATCGGCAGGGGAAACGGCTTAGAAGCGTGCAGTCAAGTCAGGGCTTGTAACTTCCAACGACAAAAAGCGGCAGGTACAACCTGTTCCCGTTGGTGACTGTGCAACCACGCCAGCCTGAATCTCCCCCTGAAGCGGCATGCCGAAGTAGCGAATTAGTTTCCACTCTTTCCCATCAGGTGAATAAAAAAATGAAAAGCAGCCCTCCACCTTGCGAATGCGCAGGTATGGATCGGGTACGGGAACTTCAACCGAATTGCAATCATCAGATGAACCGTCCCGGGTAACCACCGATACAATGGTTGCCGCATTCCCGTCATACTCAAAACAAAGCTTGCACCAGTTGCGTTCATCTGCCATGACCATCAGACATCCGGAGTCATACTGGTGTTTCATGTCCACGGTTAATTGGGTGGTCAGTTCAAAATCACCTGGAACAGGGATCGCCAGAAATGGTGCGGATGCACGGACGTTAATGCCCGCGGGGTCCTGGAAAAAGTCTGTATCTGCCTGAGCCTCCACAATAAGTACACCCTCTTCTGTGTAGGACCAGTTTACAGGTTCATTCATCCACTTCATTTGGCTTCGCTTTTCTGTTGCAAATACGTTAGACATCTCGTAACCTCCCAAGTTTGTTTTCTGTATTACATATTCTTCCGATATACAGAAAACCCCTTCTCCTACATATTTTTGTAAGTTTCGATCACTTGGGTATGTTTCTGTGGATCAGGCAGGAATAACATAATGACCATCAGGATAACGTACAGTGCAAGAATGACGCTGAACAAAAGTACGGGATGATGATGGTACAGCAACCCTGTTAGGTAACCTGATGGAATGGCAGTGAGTGTCATAACCGTCTGTACGGCAGAGAACATATCGGCTTTTTCATGTGTGCCCAGTCTGTTCATGAGCAGGGAATCCCGGTACGTCTGCAAAATAAAATTACCAGCTGCAAGCACAATCAGGGTCAGGAACAGCATCGCTATGTTTCCAACAGGTATCAACAGAAACAGCACGGCTCCGATTGTACTTAATATGATGGAAAACCCTACATACTTCTCCTCTGATCGTTGTTTCAGGCGTGGAATGATGACCAGATACAGCAGCATGACTGTTAATGCCGTCACTACCGGGATAAACGAAATCACACGATCATCAAACTTGAGCTGTTCCTTGAAGAAGATGACCTGAAAAAAGTTCAGCTGCAGAATCAGATTGGAAAGCACGGTAATCAATATGATCGGAAAAAGTCTTCGTTTATAAAACGATCTGCCGAACAGTCGCAAACTTGAAGCAAGACTGTGCAGCACCCTCGTTTGACTATGCATGCCCATCAGCTCTTTTCCAACCTCGGTTTCATCGGTATACCGGTTGCGAATGAAGAACATCGCGGTCATCAGAATTCCTCCGACGAAATAGATGCTGGCCAGCGTTGGCACAATACCAACATCGGCAATAACTACGCCGGCAATCGGCGTTAATACCCCCGCTGCCGTGATAATCATGTTAAGAATGCCGAACACTCTGGATCGCTTATGTTCCTCGACATCCTCAATGATCAGACAGTTGAAGGATACCGTCACGAATTTTGAGGTGGCATTCAGAAGATAAGCAATTAGAAACAGCCAGAAATTATGAGAAAACGCCCAGATGAACATCGGAATACTCCACGCAACCAGATCAAAGATCAGCGTCGTCCGTTTCCGGCCCAGCTTGTTCGTAATTGAACCGGCAAACAATTGAAATATAAAGGCAAAATATAGATTTACCGAATTGATCAAACCGATTTCGATGTCCGAAAGTCCGGCTTCCTTCATATATAAAGGAGCATAAAACAGGACAATTGTGCCCGGGATGGCCCATACCGGTTCAAGTAAAATGGAATACCGTGGGTTTCTCGGCAAATCCTGAAGCAGCTTCACTCCACATCCCCCTCTTTCTGCGGACCTTGCCGCTGCGGATGGTTATGCATCGCAGCGGCAATCCCGAGACTTCTATACTGCTATAAAATGAGAGCTGTTTTGACGGAATTCATCGGCAGGGGCTCCCCGGTACGCAGATGATACCCCACTGTACCGTTGAATGCCTCCTCGTAATCAGACAGCAACTCCTTGGCTGTCACCATGCGTTCCAGTTCCGGAATGCTTTGCGCGAATTTCAATGCCGTACTAATCATCGAATGTACGGCTACGGCGCCAATAATGCTGATTCCATCATTAATAACATCCGTTGATTTGAATGTCACCTTATAGCTGTCGTCATAGCCCATGGGAATGATTCTTCCCCCTTTGGCAATCATCTCAAATCCAACATGAAGCTGATTCCCTACCGCATCGACTACGATGTCGAACTTTTTGTTGTTATTGATTTTATATACATTATCGAGAGTCAGTTCCTGAGGATAGAACACATGATCAGCAATGCCTGAAGCAAACTCTTTGCGGTACGGATCTACTTCAGTGCCAACGGTGAGCCGTGCCAATCGTTTGCTTACGAGCTGACACAGGGAACCAATAGCGCCTGAACCCAGAACGAGCACCGAATCACTTGGCTTAACCCCTGCTTTCATAAACGTCTGCAGCACACAACCAAGCGGCTCAATCATCATCGCTGTCTCCCAGCTCATGGAATCCGGAATTGGGTAGATATATTTCTCATCTCCCACGTAATATTCCGCAAATGTTCCGTGCGTGGTCATGCCTACCTGATAGTCATCGAAGTTTTCGCAATAGATGAACAATCCTTCGCGGCAGTAGGAGCAGGTTCCACAGGATTGAGTGGGATCAATCAGAACGCGGTCCCCCACCTTAAATCCACGGACTTCAGGGCCGACCTCCACAACCGTACCCACGCCTTCATGGCCGATAATCGTTCCCTTGTTTGCCGGGACTTTGCCTTTGACAATGTTCAGATCCGTGCCGCAGATGCCTGAACCATAAATTTTGACTTTAACCTGGTTCGGTTTCTGGATGCTTGGTTGTTCAACATCAAGTAACGCTACCTGTTTATGATCCTGATATACGAGTGCTTTCATGGATGATTCCTCCTAGTCGATTCCCTGTAGGGATGAAGTTATAAACGTTTTCGAACACGTTATCGAGCAAGATGCTCCTGTTTACGCAGCTCTTTCCAGTCCGAAAGGGTCTGCAAGAGTGCTTCTTCCACCCATAGCAATTCTTCTCGAGTATGGGCATCCGAGAAAATAAAGTATCCTTTGGTGAAAATGCCGAAGTGTGCCATTTTCTTTACGATAAACTCACGGAAGGGATCCGATTGGAAGTTATCCTCGGTAATTGAGTGAATGTAGAAGCTTGCATAGGTACCCTTCAAGGCCAATTGGTCCGTCAGCCCAAGAAGCACAAGTTCTGCCTCGATCAGATCCATGATTCGGATGGTGGCATCCCTCCAGCTTGGCCATACCTTTGCAGCTTGCATCAATCGTTCACATGCGATGGCTGCTGCAAGTGCAGTGGTCTCACTGGAATGCGCATTGCTGAATTTGACTTGTCCTGCCAAGGACATCAAATGCTGGGGTCCCATCACGGCAGCGAGGGGCAGTCCGTTCGCCATTCCTTTGGAGATACACAGCAGATCCGGCCAGATGTCATACTCTCCTGCTGTGGCCTGCTTGCCCATACGAATGCCCGAAGTGACTTCATCAAAAATCACAATGATATCCAATGATCGGCAGAGGGAAACGACTTGCTCCAGCTGTTCACGCTTCCATTCATTGGGACAAAGCACAATGCATGCGATGTCTTCGGGTGACGCTGTGATCTGAGCTTCAATTCGCTCTGGTGAAGGCTTGTCCACCCAGATCGTTGTACGTTCAATATCTACTGGTATACCGCGCTCTTTCGTTTCCCGACCATAATAACCATAGGCTGACCAGTCATGCCACCCGTGATAGGCTGTTGCAATCACTTTGCTTTTGCCGCTTCCTGCCCTAGCCAGACGTACGGCTCCACTGACAGCATCCGCACCGCTCTTCGTGAACCGCAGTGAAGGATATCGCCCACCAAACCGCTGGAGGATCAAGTCAGCACACTCCAGTTCAATGTCAGCCGGAATGGAATAGCTTGTCCCTTTTTTCAACTGATGAATGACGGTTAATTGAACTTCATGCCGTGCATGTCCCCAAGGAGCGGTACCCATGGCCATCTCGCAATCCAGCCATTCATTCCCATCAATATCGATAAAGCGGGAATTCCGTGCTTCCGCACAACACACGGGCGTGTAGCCTGGAAACAACCGTTCAGGCGCTTTGGCAAGTGTACTGCATCCGCTCGGAATAACCTTTTCGACGTGCGCAAGCCACTCCAGATTCCGGGTAAACCTTACGGCACGGTCCAGCATGCTCTCTTTTGATTTCACCTATAGTACCTCCCTGTACACTTGGTTTAATGGTTAACGAACCTTGGTTCCAGGCCAGCAGCCATCATAGATGCGATCCATCGTAATGACATTGCCATACAAATCGATAATCAGATCCTTGGCCCGGTGCGCATGTCTCATCTCGATCCAGTACCGGTTTTCCAGCAAACGGGCGAAATTGTCTACCAAAAACAGCAACCGGTTTTCACTGTGAATGAGTTCCTTGCCCAGTACCTGCGGCAGCCAGATGGCCCCGTTCGAATTGAAGCGGTTGGAATAATCACGTACCTCTGTAATAGGTGCAATCTCAGCTTCCTCAAGCTTGGTCCAGAACGTATCGGCATCACTGCGTACTTCAGCGAGATCAATGCCGACGATCGGCAGATGTTGGTGCTCGGGTTGGTTATTCAACTGTTCTTTCAAGTGGCTGAACACAAACGGCCAAACATCAGCCTCGATCTCACTACCCCACTTTTTCCAGAAGCGGGCCAGATTGTTTTTCCGGTTGAAATTCCGATGAATGCCGCTGCTGCGCTCCCAGTGATAAGCGCGAATGTTCGGGTTAATGACCGTATCATATCCGGCTGCACGTGCGCGCATCTGGTAATCAAAATCCTCGTATCCATTGAAGAATTTCTCATCCAGGGTACCGATCGTCTCGTAGACTTCCCGCTTCATACCGAACATGGCGAATACAACCAGCTGCACCGAGAACGTCTCTTTCGGAATATCCTCAGGGGATGCATTCAAGAAAAGGTGTCTGCCGATGGTGTCCGCAAAAGCAATACCGCAGTGCTGCACGCCCCCGGTTTGCGGATACAGCAGCACACCGCCAATCATGCCGATGGTAATATCGCTATCCAGCGTCTCTCTCATCATGGACTGCCAATCCGGCTGTAAAATCGTATCGGAATCCAGGAAGAAAATATAATCTCCCTCAGCTCGCCGCAGTGCACTGTTAATGGATACCGCGCAACCTAGTGGAAAATCATGCTGCAGAATTTCAATCGTTACCCCTTCCCGAACTTCCTGCTTCAGTCTCTCCAGATGTTGAAAGACTGCCGAGCCGGAGCCATCATTGATGAAGATAATCTGTGTGGACGGGCTTACCGTCCGAAGCAGTGAATCGGTGAACAGGTTCAGAATGTTATAGTCCTGGTTAACTGGCACAATAATCGTATAAAGCATGGGATCCCTCCTATTGGATGTGATGGAATGCGATCAAGCTGTTAACTCTGGAAAATATGTCTGGATACCAGCCTCCTTGTTCCGAATTTGCTGTCTCAATTTGGTAATGTTTTGGATCTACTAGAAATTTATATCATTTCTTGTAATTATGAAATCTCAAATTCTGAACTCTATTAATATATGAATATGATCCAAAAAAACACCCCCGAAGAGTTTCCGCACTGTGGATGCGGCTGACTCTCCAGGGGTATTTTTCAGAATTCGATAAGCAGATTAGTTTCTGCCGTAATACAGCTTGCGATTGGTGATATCCACCAGGTACAGAATGTCGACACCATTGGCATTGCGCTCAACACTGAGCCTCTCAATCGGCTTGCCTGGAGCAATCGACGTTTGGGTCCATCCGCCATTGCCGTCCGGAACCGCCATATATGCACGGTCGGTGCCACTATATTTCGCATAATAGACCCGAACTTCTGACCCCGTCCACGTAATATCAATTCCCGCTCTTGTTGCCGTGGCATTATATACGGTCTGCTGCGTCCATCCACCTGCATCATAAGAAGCATATTTCACGGAGAAGTTCGTGCTTCCTTCCTCACGGTAACGGTAGACAATCTTCGGATTGCCTGCTGAATCTACAGCCAGTTTGGCGCTTTGGATTCCCGGTCCCCCTGGATCGCCTCCATCCTTGACATAGGCCTCGGTTGGAGCAAACGGCTGGACAATATCCACATTACTTAGCGATACGGGTGAAGCTATGACACTGCCATCTGCTTTATAGAAAGTACCTGTTGAAGGTCTGTATTTTACGTAAGACAAATCATGACGGAGTGCGCTCGAAACAAAAGTAGACCATTCAAACAGGATGTGTAAGTCGCCTTGCGCATCGAAAACCAGATCATTGGGATAGAATGAACGACCCGCGTTCGCACCGACGATCGCCACTTGGCTCCAGCTGGACTGGGCATTGTTCCAGCGATACAAAATTCCAGGACGATATCCTGTCGTATCATCGCTTGATCGGATCAGAAGATAGACATCACCATTTGGTGCCGTTGTCAACACGGGATATGTCCCCTTAAACGTAGAGAAGGCAGGCATATCGGAAGAATGATTTTGCGGGGCGCCTCCTACGGTATCCGACCTGAAGTAACGCCAGCTATCGTTGTGCATGGAGGCAAAGACATGAAATCGACCGCTGCCGTCGCGGGCTATGGAAGGTTGGTTGTGCCCAATGTCATCGCTGTACTGGGCAACAGTACTGCCATTCATCACCGGAATGTTGGACCACGCTCCCGATCCATCCCGTCTTGCGATATTTACCGTATGTGTGTTCTCTGAGCCTCCCGGTCCGTTGTAAGCCAAGTAGGCATACTCATTTCCCGTGCCATAGGTCTCAAGCGGCGTCCACCATCCCGCCTGATTGCTAGAATCCATGGCATAAGGTACTTCCGTGAGTGCTGCTGCGGCCATACCAGTGCTCGTTGGCAGTATCGATATGAGCAATGCGGCAGCGGCGCCTATCTTCCAGAACCTGCTTTTTCCCAAGATCATTCGCCTCCTTCATGATTGTTGTAACATGAATTCGTAGAGAAAGAATCCCCGGCCGGGAATAATTAAAGCGCTTACAGTTTACTGGGTGCTTGTTAGCGCCATCACCATGGTAACATGAGTTTTCCGCTGTACGTCATATACAAAATCATGCTTTTAATAGAACAAAAATTTGATATTTAAGCTTCAAGATAAAATGGAATAGAACATTTCATCACTTCCGGTTTTGCTAAACGTTTTCGAAATATTCCATCACCAAAAAGACCGAATGGTTTACCATTCAGTCTCCTTGGCTCCGAGGTTCGTGACAAATTGGCGCAATGCATGAGATACCCATTTTCGGGTGTGAATGACTAACTGGATTTCGAGTCTGAATTCGCCATGCTCCAGTGGCAATACGGTGAGTTCCTCCCGCCGGATCTCATCGAGGGCGATCATTTGAGGCAAAAGCGAGATACCCGATCCTGCCATAATGCTTCGTTTAATCGCCTCAGGGCTTCCGAGCTCCAGACCTACTTTATAAGAAATACCGTTAGCCCTCAATACTCTCTCCAGCAGCTGTCTGTAATTGCAGGTATCCTCGGGCATAATCCATTCTTCGTCAGCCAGATCGCTCAGTTCGATTTTCTGCTTCTTCGCAAGGGGATGATCTGTGTTAACGATGAGCACCAGCGGCTCTTCCCGGATGGTGATCCACTGCAAGCCTGATTCGGATGAAGCATTCGCGAGAATAAGTCCCACATCGGCTTCTCCCTCTTTTACTTTCTGCAAAATCATGTCTTCCCGATCGGTCTGCAGCCGAATACCCAGTTCAGGATACTGCTTGCGCGTCGTCTGAATCGGGGCAGGAAGAAAATAGGAAGCCAGCGAATCCATCGTTGCGATGGTAAGCGAACCTCCGCCCTGTTTGGTCAGCTTTTCCTGCGAATGTTCATATATCTCCAGGAGTTGTCCGGAGAGCTTGAACAATTCTTCCCCTGCTGAAGTAAGTCGGATTTTATTGTTATTGTAACGTTCGAATAATTTGACCTGATAGATTTTTTCCAGCTTTTGAATCTGTGTCGTTACACTCGACTGTGCGTAGCCAAGCTCTTCTGCCGCCTTGGTGAAACTTTGCCGCACGGCCACTTCACGAAAGGTTTGAAAATAATTCAAATCCATGTTCCTGATACCTTCCTTATCAAAATAATCGATAACACCCATCATCTATTATAGTTAACTATGATGCCAATTCCCATGGTAAAGTGAATTTAATGTCATTTCAACATAAATGGAGGCCATATTATGCTAACCGAACAACAGATTCAAGGTATTTATGTACCGGTAATCACCCCTTTTACGAAGGATAATCAGCTCGATATCCCTTCCTTTCGGAACTACATCACACATATGGCGAATAGCGGAATTCACGGTTTAGTTATTAACGGCACTACAGGAGAGTCACCTACGGTTTCATGGGATGAAGTGGAACAGCTTGTTCAAGTCACGAAGGAAACCTTGCAAAGCATAAATAAAACAATACCCATCGTCGTTGGGACCGGAACCAACGATACAGCATCAACGGTCAAGCGAACACAAATGGCTGGTGAACTCGGTGCGGACGCCGTTCTTGTTGTAACTCCCTACTACAACAGACCAACAGAGGAAGGCATTTATGAGCATTTTCGTGTGACTGCCGAAGTGGGAGTACCCATGATTGTATATGAAATCCCTGCACGCACGGGTGTCCGTGTCTCGGTGGATACGATGAAAAGAATAATGAACTTAGACGGGGTTATTGGCCTTAAGGACAGTACCAATGGTGTGGAACTAATGTCGGAACTGGTACGAAGCGGATCCAAACCAATCCTGTGCGGGGATGATGCATTCTTTTACGATATGTTAAGTGAAGGTGCTGCTGGCGGCATGCTTGCATCTGCCAATATTAACACGGAGCAATTCATTGAAGTGTACGATCGCTTTAAAAATGGGGACAAAGAGGGCTCGCGTGAGCTGTTTACTCGTGTGGCTCCTTTTATTGACCATCTCTTTGCAGAGCCCGCTCCTGCCATGATCAAATGGCTGCTTGTCAATCAAGGAATCATTACTTCCGATCAACTGCGCCTGCCGCTGATGCCGGCATCTGAGCAATTAAAAGCGAAGATGGATCAATACATGGTGAGCAGTAACGCAGTAAGCTAGACACATCATTAACTACAGTGAATAGACATTGAAAAAGCCGCAGATTGGTCATAACCCTGTCAAGTAGACAGTACAAAAAAAAGACAAGATTTAAGTTACGGCCGCTTCCCGGTATTCAACCGGGGAACGGTCGTTTAACTTTTTCTGGAATCGGTTTTGGTTGTAAAACAATAGGTATTCACTCGCTTGCTGTTCAACCTCTATCCGCCCGAAACTGGCACTCAAGCCGATTTGGGTATGCTTTTTCTCCACTTGTAATAACCCGAGCGGGAAACTGCAGCTAACTTCAAGAGCCAAACCAGACGATGGCGTGCCTTTGACCAGCCGAACTGCCTCCAATTTCAATTCCAAGGAGTACCGCCGGAAAGTTTGCCCTTTTTAGCCATGAAAAAATCCCCTTCGTTTGACATGATTAAGTTCATCTTACCAGATGTCTTTTTTCTCATGTCTACTAAAAGGGGATAATACCAATATCGCGGCTTCTTCTGAATTAAACCAATATGGAAATGAGGATTGGCAGTGAGATCAATGACAGCACGGAGCTCATGACAAAGGATGACGCTGTCTCCACCTCAAGTGTATCGAACCTGGATGCAATCATCGCAGCTACGGCTGAACCTGGGAAGGATACCAGCAGGATGACCATAGTCATGTCGGTGGATGAAAGTCCCATCAATAATGCAAACATGTACGTAAACAATGGCAGGGCAATCACCTTCAACAGCGAAATGCTGATGGCATTCAGGCTGAATTTGATCCGGTTAATGCCCACCGTTACCCCGATTGCAAACAGGGCTGCTCCGGATGTTATGCTACCGATCTGGTCAAAAGAGCTTTGCAGCAGCTGAGGTGACTGGAAGCCAACAAGTGTCAGGATCACACCTAGAAGCGGAATGCAGGCAAGCGGTTCTTTCAGACCATGGATGATGGAATGGATCGTAAGTTTAAGCAAGCTTTCGCCATGACCACTCTGCTTGCCCTCTTCCGTTTTCTTCCCCACAGAACTGACAATGGTCGCGATTGGATCAAGCAGCGCATTAACTACGATGCCCGTGATTGCAATTGGAATGGTGACTTCAGCCGCACCGAACAGGTTACCCAGGACCGGAATTCCCATAAATGCAAATGAAGGTTGAGTAGCATTTAATGAAAAGATCGATGACTGACTAAGATTGACTTTGAAAATGAAACGCATCACTAACAGCAGCACAACATAGAAGCCGATAATCCCCAGGAATATGGTCATGAAGAATGGCCACTTGTCAATCAGGGTCTCTTTTTTCGTCGTAGTGATACCAATGAACAAATGCGCCGGCAGCGCAAACTTGGTCACCAGTGTATTCAGACCTTTGGAGGATGCGGAGTTAAATACTTTGAAATAGCCTCCAAAAAAACCGAGTAAAATTACGAAAAATATAGGAATTAATATAATGAAAATGTCACTTACTGACATGCTGGTCAAACCTCCATTTATGATCTGAGCATTTGCAACACTTCAACAAATGACAAAAATTTTGATCATATGATATGTTATTTTCAATTTTGGACACAGCCAAGGAATACCTGTACGGATGGACAGGTATTCTCTCGGTGTGACGTATTGTCATATTCAAACCATAGCGTGTTCACAATTATTAAACTGCTGCAAGGATCGGTCTATATACAGGGTGCCACATGGCTTCCTTAATCGCCTCTTCCACGTTTTCAAGTTGACGGCGGGCGACACCGTCTTCGATTGCTGCTTTCGCTACAGCCACTGCCACTTTGTAAGAAACATCCTGCAATTCTTTCACCCTTGGCAGCAGTGGAGCTCCTGGTTCAGAAGAATCTACTGCACCTGCTACCGCGATTGCCGCTGCTGTAAACATATTCTTCGTAAATTTTGAAGCTTTGGCTACAATCGCTCCCAGTCCCAGACCAGGGAAAACAAACGCATTGTTGGATTGACCGATTTCGAACTGAATGTCATTATACATTACAGGTTCAAACGGGCTTCCTGTTGCGATCAATGCTTTGCCATCCGTCCATTCAATCAGGCTTTTTGGAGCTGCTTCAGCAAGGGAAGTTGGATTGGACATCGGCATGATGATTGGACGTTCCACATGCTTGGCCATTTCCTTAACAACCTGTTCGTTGAAGGCACCTGTAACACCTGATGTACCGATCAGAATGGTCGGTTTAATACGAGTAACAGCTTCAAGCAGATTAACCTGCCCCTGTTCATCCCGATTCCAGTCTTGGATCTCGTCCGCTTTGCGTACATATGGCTTTTGGTACTCGAACAATCCTTCGATCTCGTCCGTCAAAATACCGCGATAGTCGTATGCCCAGAACCGGTTTTCCGCTTCCTCCTGCGTAAGTCCTTCTTCCATCATAGCATCTCTAATCTGATCCGCATTACCAATACCGGCAGCCCCTGGGCCAAATACCAGTACGCGATGCTCACGAAGTGGTACACCTGTAACCTGAACGCCTGACATTACAGCAGCCAGTGTGACTGCACCCGTTCCTTGGATATCATCATTGAAGGTGAGCAGCTCTTCTCCATATTTATGGATGATGTTTCTGGCATTTACGCTGCCCATGTCTTCCCAGTGAAGCAGAACGTCGGGGAACCATTTGGTCGTTTCCTTCACAAAAGCTTCAATAAACTGATCATACTTCTCACCGCGGATACGTTCATGACGATTCCCTACATATAATGGATCATTCAGCAAAGTAGGATTATTCGTTCCAACATCAAGTACTACAGGAAGTACTCGGCTAGGATCAACCCCTACGGCAGCGGTGTACACCGCCAGTTTACCGATGGCAATGTTAATGCCGCCCACACCCCAGTCTCCGATACCGAGAATGCTTTCCGAGTCGGTTACCACAATGAGATCCACGTCTCCAGCTTGCAGACCACTGTTCCGGAATGCCTCCTCCAGGCCTTTCATATCGTTAATGGAGAGGTACACACCACCAGGTCTGTGGTATTGATGGCTATATTCCTGAATCGCTTGCCCGACCGTAGGTGTATATACAATCGGGAGCATTTCACTAAGGTGTTCTTTCAATAATCGATAAAATAAAACAATGTTTCGGTTAAACAAGTCATTTAGCATGATGCTTTTACGCAAGTTATCAGACTCATTTTGCAGCTGCTGATAAACCCGGCTCACCTGTTCTTCAATATTTAAAACCATCGGCGGCAAAATGCCGTTCAGGTTAAGTTCTTTTCTCTCTTCTTCGGTAAAGGCGATACCCTTGTTCAGAATTGGATTGGATAGAACTTCTTTACCTCTTAATTGTGTTTTCAGATTCCCGCTCGGATCAACAAAAAATGTGTTCATTACGAATAGCCTTCTTTCATGATGTCTCTTTAGTTTCTTTTTAACACTAGGTAACTTTAAGTTAGTTGTTAACCTTCCGATGACAATTATATGACTTTTTCACTATGATGTAAACGAAGTTGTGAAACTTTCATGAAAGGAATTTAGTTGTTATTCGATAAATAATATTTATCAATTTGTTATTTTTCAAGAAAATCATTTTATAGCATTCTTTGGATTCGACTTGAGGAATGATGACAATCCATAGACATAAGAAAAAACCGCATTGCTGCGGTTTTATAGGATAATTTGTTTGAAATGAATTGTTATGGGATGTAAGCGTCCACAACCTCTACCTTTTTCGCTGCCCCATCCTCTATGTATTTCACATCTATTACGCTTCCTCTCTGAAATTTGGGGACATGTATGATTGGAATATACGTCTTCACAATGGTTTGAAAGATCTGACCATCTTCCTGGGTAACTAACAGATCAAGACGCACGCCAGGCCGTCCATCCATGCTGGATGAAGTCTCAGCGATATCCTGGATGATTGCTTCTGCAGGCATTCCGAATTTCAAAATCTCTTTTTTGTTCTGCATCTTCTCTTGACCCGTTCGCAGCCTTTTAGTGACATTTAAGACCAGAATCAATCCTGTGGTCAGCCCGAACACAACAATTACTATACCAATGATTACGGTTATTAAAGCTGTCGTCATTTCATCCTCCTTAAATGAGACTTCATACAGATTACTTCAAGATTAGATATGATATTCCTGCAAATGTTTGAATCCGTGAGCCTTGATCTGGTGTCTTCACCAGGTTTTATTTCAGAGTTATCTTCAATCACTCGATAGTTTAATGGGGCGCTCACAGGAGCGCCTATTTACTTCATGGATGTCGCCATTTAGATTTCCTTGTCTGCGAATGGGCGAAACTGGTCTGTAACGGTGAGTAGTTTACTGCCCTGCAGATAAAACGCATCATCTGCTTTCCACGTATGGCTTTTCTTGTTCTGCCTCCGGTGATAGACATAGTTATAGGGTGAGGTCGCATATGTTTTGAACCCTTTCTTCCTGCATTGCCTCAGAAAGGTAACATCTTCACCCACGGAACGGTCGGTGAATCGAACCTTCTTGAGGACTTCCTTTTTGAACAGAATCGTGCCCCCCTGCACAAACTCTACGAATTTACTGGCTTCCTTAGGGGATCTGATCAGTAGTTTTTTCGAAGCGCCGAGATATACCAGACAGGAATGTTTGCCCACGATATCACTTCGGGTCCGTTTTAATGCCCCTACTTGTTCTTTCAAATAATGGGAAGAATAATAATCATCATCATCAAACTTAGCAATTAACGAGAAGCGGGCACGTTCAATCCCTGCATTCAAGCATTGTCCCAATGAGATTCTCTCAGGAACCTGATATACATGAATATTGGCGTGGCCTCGAACACGGTTTCGATATGATTCCAGATCCATGCCGTCATGATTAAGAATGATAATCAACTCTTTGCTCCGGTACCGCTGTCTCTTAAAATTCGTCAGAATGTTATCAAAAAACTGTGACCGGTTCGTACATACAATAATGGAAACCCCATGTCCACCCTCTGTATTGTTCAAGGCTTAACCTCTCTTCTATGAATGATCTTTCATCATATGTAGAAGAATAGATCAGGTGTAGGCTAATAGAAAAGAATTATAGATTGAGCCCTGGCTGACCTGCCAAGGCTCCCCAAGCATGGTTACGTACCAAAATACACGTCCAGTTTTCCTGTTGGTGGCGTGGTCGCCATCCAAACGGCAGCCAGATTATCAGGAGCGGCGGTAGCAGCCGTAATATAATCCCCAATGAGCGGTGTTGGAACCGGATTATTTCCATTCGGATTAAAAGAAGTCGTCGTGAGTCTCCGATTACTGAACGTAACCCCACCGTCAAAAGATTCAGCAACGAATACATCCAGAAGGAATCCGTCGATCCGGTTGGTCATATAAATGATCCGAATCGTTCCGGCAAATGGGGACACGGTTATAAATGGGAAGAAGTTCTGTGTACCTGGAGGGGCACCCGTTATACTTACAGGAGCTGACCAGAGCAGTCCATCAGGTGATTCGCTGAGGAACACATCCGTGTAACCATTTCGGGCATCGTTCCAGACTCCATATACGGTTCCACTGTTAGGTCCAATGGATATATCAGCACCCAGACACAGGTTGGTTTGAACTCGAAATGCGTAATTGGGTACAGGCAATGGCGAAGGCGCAGGTACAACGGATGAGATGAACGTGGGCTGTCGCTCAACGGGAGGCTGATAATTGATTCCGCCATCATAAGATATCCTGAGCAATGCAGAAGGGCTCGCAGGGCCAGTAAGAATATATCCAGCATATACTTCACCAGAGAACCCAACGGCTAGAGCAGCACGGTCATGTATCCCGCGTGGGTTGGACTGTCGATCTGGCGGATCCCAGGACAGGCCCTGCGTTACAGATCTTTGGGTGAAAATGGCCGAAGAAGTTGTAGCAAGCGGAGTATACCCCACGTAAGCATGCCCTCGGTAAGGACTGCCTGGAGACCGGTCGACGGCAATAAAGGGTTCGTCATTGTGAACAACTGTACCGTAACCCGCCTGAACGATTACAGGTGGTTGCCACGTTAGCCCATCATCAAAAGAAGTATAACTGACAATTGTACCGTCGTTGATCCCGTTAAATACGTGAGCCGTCACAATAAAGGTGTTCGGAAAAGTATAGTCAATAGTAGGTGCTTCTGCCCCGGAATATCCCGCAGGCTGCGGAAGCACCGTGGTCGACCAGGTATTGCCACCATCAATGCTGCGGTAGAAGCCAGTTAGCGTTGGCCCTGTGCTGGTGTCTACCGCTACGACGCACATAATATTCGGATTTAACGTATTTACAGCGATGGAGGGTTCAAACTGGTTGCCTGCCAAGGCTCCCGTAATATTAACAACTGGCAATGTAATCACCTCAAGTTTTTAAGGGATATTTGTAAATCGGTCTATGATGGACATTTCCGACTGAAGGACACGTTGAATCACCTGACCTGTAGAGTCTACACCGTAAACATTGATCATAGTACTCGTTGCACTGAAAAAGTCACTTTGAACCTCAAAAAATGCGGCATTAATGAGTGGATAGATGATCGTTCTGGTAATTTGCGGGCCTAATGCAAACAAATCATGACCAACCGGTACACGTACCGTTTGCGTTGTGTCCCATCTGAATATTTCAAGTTCAATATTAATTGTCGTATCCAGGGAATCATTAATGCAGGTTACAAGAACCTGAGTGGATTGCGTCGCTCCATTGACCGGGTTATAGATCATTCCTGTGCTATTTGGCAAAACATTTCACTCCCTTCAGCAGAAAAAGATACTATCCTTCCCGTTTAGACTATACTATGTTCCTGTCTATCAACCGCCACGGCTAATATAAGTGCCCCATCGAATGATCCTGTTCCTTTTTTATGCAGCGCATAATCGTGCGCATCTTGCCTTTTCGCTCAACAAAATAAAAAAAGCCCTGGTAAACTCCTCAGGACCATTCCATATAAGATTGCAATTTATATAGGTTGAATTATTGATATTTTAGTTTTATCCCCACGAGAGTGAGAGTATCGGTTGAGAGCGCTGCACCTGCCTCATTATTTTCTTCTTCAACAACGTCCCACTGCCGGCCAATAAGCATGCGCAGCAATTCTATCTCTTGAGCGCTTAATTGGATATGCCGCAAGGTTAACTCCTCTTGGCTGTAGTCCCGATCAATCTTACGATCAAAACGAAAGTCCAGCACCCTTTTTAATCCGTTGATATGCAAAAACTTAAACTCGTATCCGCTGCGAAGAGCCTCCGCCCAATCCTCTGCAGCTTCTTCTGCCGTCTGCAACCGTTCTTCCAAATCCATGGTTGGTTCCTTGATCTTGGACAGCAAAGGTGCGAGATCTCTCCGCTGCAAACGATCGATAATAATCTCAATCGGTTCACCACTCGTCAAAACATTCTCCACCAGCATCCCTACAGGAATTGAAAGCCGCACCTGACTCATGCTCAGACCGCCTCATCTCGAAGATACTGATTGAACCAGGCATTGATCTGTTCGAAACTGTCGACTCGTAGTGAAGGCTTGCCGCTTTTGAGCAACGAGTGATTGGAACCAGGGTAGCGAATCAGTTTGGTTGTTTTGCCGTAACGTTTGAGCGTGGTATAGAGCTCCTCCGCCTGGGCAATCGGAGTCCGATAGTCCTGCTCCCCATGCATGATAAGAAGCGGTGTGTCGATCTTATGTGCGTGAGCCAGCGGTGAACGGGACCATAACAGCTCGGCATTCTCTGCCGGATTGCCCCCAATGACTCCCTCAACATAAGATATGCCTATATCACTGGTACCGTACATGGAGAGCCAATTGGAGATGCAGCGCTGGGTAACAGCTGCCTTGAACCGATTGCTGTGGGCAACGATCCAGTTCGTCATAACCCCTCCGTAACTACCGCCTGCAACACCCAGACGTGATTCATCAAATGTTTCGTAAGTGTCCAGGGCATGGTCGACCGCCTCCATTAAATCTCGGAAGTCTCCACCCGCGAAATCACCACGGCAAGCTCTGGCAAATTCCTGTCCGTATCCCATACTCCCTCGCGGATTCACCCATAAAACGGCATAACCTTGTGCTGCAAGTGTCTGCATCTCAAAACTGAAAGTGCCTGTATACATTGCATGCGGGCCTCCGTGGATTTGCAAAATCAGTGGAGTTTTGGCACTCGAATCCTGCCTCGCAGGCTGCAGCAGCCATCCCTGGATGCGCCAGCCGTCTGTGGATGAAAATTCAATCCGTTCAGGGACATTCACTTGGAGCGCGTTGATCCATTCGTCGTTTCTCCGGGTGAGCCTGATCATTTCGCCAGTCTCAACATCCACGCGGTACAGCTCCGCAGGGTGATCGACTGTCAGAGCAGCAACGACGAGTGTGGTTCCATCCGGTGACAACGTGTATTGATACACATCCTTTTCACCTTTTCCGGTCACGGGCTGACAGTTTCCATTTTCATGGATGCGGTATACATCCACGCTTCCATCATGCGTACCGAGTACAAACATGCCTCGTTCAGGATGTTTGGCATCCCAGAGCGGAGATGGAGTCGGACTGGCGGACTTCATATCTCCGAGTGCCGCGTTGCCTAACTGCATATCGAGTCCCGTTGTGATCGGCTGTGGCGTTCCTCCTTGAACCGGAACTGTGTATAATCTGTTATGGCTGCCACTGCCGAATTCCCGGTCGCTGGCAATCAGGTTCAGTACCTGACCATCGGGAGAATAGGAGAACTGGCTCACCAGCAGACTGGAGTCTGTCACTTTGGAAGGCTCACTTTCTCCCAGCCGAATAGTGTATACGTCAGTGAAGTACAGCAGATCCGCATCGGCCTCCTTATCCTCCACCTGCTTCGAGATAAAAGCAATGCTCCGGCTATCCGGGGACCATGTGGGTCCACTGACATTCCAAGGTCCGGTGGTCACTGATGTGATCTCTCCACTTTCCACCTCATAAACGAACAGATGGCTGTAGAGACCGTCCCACCAGCCGGATCCCTCCGCTTTCGGCGTTGTACGTTCATACACTTTGCCACGCAGCTCAGATGCCGTTTCATTCTTCGGCTCATCTTTGTCACCTGCGTCTTTTATCTGCACTTTGCAGGTGAAGGCAACATACTGGCCGTCAGGTGACCAAGCGTAATCCACTATTTTTCGCTCTGGCGGAATAAGATTAACAGGTTCGTCCTCTCCTGCCGCAAGCGTCCATAATCCTTTGCCGCCCTCTTCCAAACGCAAGAAAGCAAGCCGTGTTCCGTCCGGTGTCCAGTTCGGCGCTGTGTCCTTGGTGCCATTCGTGAGCTCGACATCATTGCTGCCATCTAGCGAGATTCCCCGAATCCGGGTGTTGTACTCGTTCTTTTGCCGATCTATGGTCTGCTCTACGTAAGCCACCTGTCCATTCGGATGGATTACGGGTTGGCTAATGGAACGATAGTGATATAAATCCTCCGGCATGATCGGTCGTTTGTTCATATGAAGGTCCCCTTTCCCAGTCCTGTTATTTTTTATTCGTTTCCGTACGTGGATCAAGTACATCGCGCAGCCAATCCCCGAGGAAAATAACGCCAAGCACTGTGAATGTGATGGCTAGTCCCGGGAATGTGGCTACCCACCAGCTTGTGGCTACATATTGTCTTCCATCACTGAGCATGCCTCCCCATGAAACGTCCGGCGGCTTAATGCCCAGACCAAGGAAACTGAGCGAAGCTTCCATAATAATGGTCGTTCCGACGTTCATACCGCAGATGACGATAAAGGAAGACAGGATGTTTGGCAGAATGTGTTTTACAATCAACCGTCCATTCTTGGCTCCTATGGACCTGGCAGCATGAACAAAGTCACGCTCCTTGATGCTAAGAACCTCACTTCGAACGATACGGGTAAACGGAACCCAGTTGGTTACGCCGATGACAAAGATCAAGGTCGTTATTCCCGGGCCAACGATGGCCATCACAACGAGCATGAACAGAATGGTAGGAATGGCCATGAAGGCATCTCCCACCCGCATGATAACCGCATCCAGCCATTTCCCATAAAATCCGGATAGCAGTCCCAGGATGGCTCCGATCACTCCTGAGACAATGACTGCCCCCATACCTACGATTAATGAAACACGTGCACCATACACGATTCGGCTCCACATGTCTCGGCCCAGGTTATCCGTACCAAGCCAATGTTCCGAGGCTCCTCCGTCCAGCCAGGCAGGAGGTTTAAGGCGATTAAGCGGATCGACAGCTGCAGGATCGTGACTCGTTAGCAGAGGTGCACATATGGCGATCAAAACGACCAACAAAACGAGCACAGAGCCAAGCATCCCGGTCTTGCTGATGATCAGCTGTTTCCATATATAGCGAAATCCCCCTTGCGTACGTGAACTCTCCTTCTCCTGTTCCGCACCCGGAATTGGCATTTCATTGCTCCCTGTCATAGGTTGCACCTCCTTCTAGTCGAATTTAATGCGCGGATCAAGCAGCCGGTAAGCTACGTCCGTCAGAATATTGGTTATAACTACGATTAATGCAATGACAAACACGGCTGCCTGTACAATCGCCATGTCATGTGTATTAACGGCGACGACCAGAAGCTGTCCCAGCCCCGGCCAAGAGAACACCGTTTCCGTAATCAGTGTTCCGCCGATCAGACTCGTAAATTGCAAGCTCATAATTGTTACAACCGGGATCAAGCCGTTCCGGAACGCATGTTTCCCAATCACGACCATCCGGCCAAGCCCCTTGCTGCGTGCCGTACGAATATAATCCTG
Organism: Paenibacillus illinoisensis NBRC 15959; assembly: GCF_004000925.1. Taxonomy (GTDB): domain Bacteria; phylum Bacillota; class Bacilli; order Paenibacillales; family Paenibacillaceae; genus Paenibacillus; species Paenibacillus illinoisensis. Next base: position 338,233 of record NZ_BIME01000001.1, read on the forward strand.
ACTTAGAATTTCCAGCATGCTGGAACGAATTAGACGAGTCATCTGTGCGGCCAGACCTACGCCAAGGGTAAATGCGGGCAAGATCAAGTGCGACAGACCACCCCGACCCGAAACGGGCAGAACGCCCAACATAACGGAGAACAACAGGATCAGCATGATGCCCATCCAGAAGTTCGGCATCGCCTTGCCGATCACGGATATCCCCGAAATGATCAGATCGGTAAACGTATTACGTTTAACCGCCGAAATGACACCCAGCGGCACTGCCATCAGAACGGCAAAAAACATGGCTGCTACAGCCAGTTCAAAGCTGGCAGGCAATCTCTCCAGAACAAGCTGCAGGGCTGGTTGTCCATAGCGAAAAGATTGACCGAAATCGCCCTGCAACGCACTGCCCAGGAATTTCATGTATTGCGTATAGAGCGGTTGATCCAGCCCAAGCGCTTCTGTAAGCACCGCGCGATCTTCCGCTGTGGCAGTCTCGGGCAGCATCAGGGCAACAGGATCACCCGTGACCCTGACCAATATAAACACAATCAGCGATACAATAAATAATACCGGTATGACTTGCAGTAAAGATTTGAATACGTACTTTCCCATCCTCATTCACCTCCATGCGATACAAAAGAACGGCAGGAACTTGGTCAACCCAGTCCCTGCCGTTCACGGCCTATCGTTGCAATGACCAGTTCTTCTGCCGGGTCTTACTGTGCTGCAGGTGTAATTTCGTCGGCATAGAACATTTCATCACTGCGCGGCGTGAAGTTCACGCGTGCATTCGTTCCGTAGACCCCTTCCATCTGGTACAGATACACGGCTGGACGTTCCTCTGCGAAGATTTGCTGTACTTGCTGGTACTCTTTTTCACGAGCCTCAGGGTCCATGTTCACCAATGCAGATTGAAGCAATTTCTCCACTTCCGGATTATTGTAATCCGATTCTCCTTTAGCTTCTTCCAACATGTAACGGTTGTAGTTATTGGAAGCGTCGAACAAGGAGTTACCGATACCGATCATGAAGATTTCCTTGAATGATTTGGAGCTGTAACGTTCACTGAAAGCACTTGGCTCAAGCACGTCCATATTAATTTTGAAGCCTGCTTGCTCCAGCATGGCAGCAACAACTTCAACCTGTTCCTTATATTGCGATGAAACGGAAATGGTCATCTCGGCTTCGCCTTCAGCGTAACCCGCTTCATTCAGGAGCTGCTTGGCTTTTTCCAGATCATAAAGCGATGTTTTGTATAATGAAGGATCTGCACCAAAGTTACCTGGCGTTACAGATGTACGGGTGACGATACCTGCTCCGCCAGCAATGCTGTCGACAATACCTTGTTTGTCGATGGCAAGATCAATGGCTTCACGGACTTTCGGATCAGCTGTAATGCTGCCTTCTGTCTGACGGAAGATCAGCTGCAGCACGCGCTGGATTGGTGCTTTGACAATTTTCTTGTCTGCTTCACCTTCAATACGGGCGATGTCTGTAGATGGAATCGATGCAGCTACGTCAACTCCACCTGCGAGCAGTTCGGATACCCGCGTGGAAGCCTCAGGGATTACGCGGAATACGACTTCATTCCATTTCGGTTCATCGCCATAGTAGTTCTCATTCTTCACGAGTACCACACGATCATCTTTGGTCCATTTGCTGAATTTATAAGGTCCGGTTCCTACCGGCTGTTTCAGGAAAGCATCCATGCCATTATCCTCGATATATTTGGCAGGCAGGATGCCTGCTCCCATCTTGGAGAGGCGGTTAAGCAGGAGCGGATCCGGTCCGTCTGTAATGATATCCACGGTATGCTCATCAACCGCTTTGACTTCAACGATATTTTTGAAATAGCTGTTTTGTTTAAGCGTTTCATCTTTGGCTACTCGCTCGAGTGTATATTTGACGTCTGCTGAAGTGAATGGATCGCCATTATGGAACGTAACCCCTTTACGCAGCTTGAAACGCCAGGTGGTGTCATCCACTTGTTCCCAGGATTCAGCAAGTCCAGGCACTTTATTTTGTTCACTGTCGTTTTTGATCAGATAATCGAATACGTTAACCAGAACCGCCTCACTGGATGTATTGTTGTTGTTATGCGGATCGAAGCTCTCAATATCGGTAGCAGCTGCAATCGTAAGTGTTGTGCTGGCAGCTCCGCCGCCTTCGGTTCCACTTGATGCCGAGTTGCTGTCTGTGCCTGTACCTGTTCCACCGCATGCGCTGAGCACCAATGCTACAGCCAGTAATGTAATCCACATGCCAGTCCATTGTCTTTTTTTCATTTGGAACGTTCCCCCTCAGAAGTCGTGTGTCTTGCCAAAAACTCAAGCGCTATGGATGACAGCATGCCTACACCATAAGGCATTGCCGTTTCATCCAGATCAAACATCGGATGATGAAGCGGGTATCTTGTCCGCTCTTCCTCATTGCCTGAACCAAGACGGAAGAAAACGCCAGGAATCTGTTCGCAATAGAAGGCAAAATCCTCACCGCCGGTAGAAGGCGGAATGCTGCTCCATCCTTTTGCCCAATCCAATCCATCAACAGTTTCGGTAAGCAAATCCACCATCGCATGATCGTTCACCACGACCGGATATCCATCGCCATAAACAACTTCATGCCCTGCGCCGAAGGAAGCGCACACCCCGCTAACGACTTGTTCAATCAATGCAGGCATGCGTTCACGAAGGGTGGGTGACAGTGTGCGGACCGTACCGATCATCTCCACCTCTGGCGCAATGGCTGTGCCCATATACCCGCCAGTGATTTTGCCAATGGTGACTACAACGGGCTCCAGCGGATCCACCAAACGACTGGCGATATTCTGCAGCGCTGTGATGACCTGAGCTGATACGGCAATCGCATCGATGCCTTCATGCGGCCGTGCAGCATGTCCACCTTTGCCGAATACACGAATCACCAGACGGTCTGCTGAAGCAAAAGCAACCCCTTTACTCACACCAACGGTACCCATATCCTGGCCAGGCGTCACATGCAAACCTGCAATCGCATCCACTTTCGGATTCTCCAGTACACCGTCCTGAATCATGGCCCGTGCACCGGCTAGCCCCTCTTCTGCTGGCTGGAACACAAACTTGATGTTGCCCGACTTCGGTCTGTCAAGACCGGTAAGCAGTTCAGCCGCCCCCATCAAAATGGTGGTATGAGCATCATGACCGCACAAGTGAGCCTTGCCTTCAACCTGGGAACGATACTCCGCCGATTTCTGATCCTGGATCGGAAGAGCATCCATATCTGCCCGGAGTGCAATGGTTGGACCATCCGTTTCCCCGCGAAGCAAACCGACAACCCCGGTCCTGCCAACATGACGGGTCACTTCAAGCCCCAGGTTCTCCAGATGGTCGGCCACAATTCCTGAAGTCCGCACCTCTTCGTATCCGATTTCCGGATGGCGATGGAAGTCCCGACGCCAGTTCGTGAGCTTCGGCTGCAGCTGCTGTGCTAGTTCAAAAAGTTTTGCTTGTTCCATTAGTGCTCATCTCCTTCTTGTTCCATTGTGACCAACCTTGAATAGATGGCATCAGCGGAATATGCAATGTGGCGTTTCATCGTATCTCGTGACTTCAGCGGATCACGGGATTTCAGTGCTTCAAGAATTTCGGTATGTACCCCTTGATTAAGAACCCGAATGTTTTCATCGTATGGCATCAGATCCAGCGCAGGATTGATCTTGGTACGAATCTGTCTGACTGCCGTTTCCAGGTAAGGATTCCCTGACGCCTTGGCAATCGTCAGATGAAACTTGACGTCCAGTGCCCTGAACCATTCCCGGGTACATTCTGGCTCGGTACTCTGTTTGATGTAACCTTCCAGCAGCTCCAGTTCGCCTGCGGTGATCCGCTCAGCAGCCAGAAAAGCACCTTCCGGCTCCACGATTGTCCGATATTCAAACACATGTAACATCTGATCCCAGTCACGCATGATTTCTTCCTTGGTTCTTTTATGTGCATTAGCCGTGATGGGGAGTACGAATGTTCCTCCCTTGGCACCAACACGTTTTTCAATCAATCCCTTACGCTCAAGAGCAGATAAGGCTTCACGAACGGTAATTCGGCTTGCATTGAACATTTCGGCAAGTTCACGTTCCGAAGGGAGCTGATCTTCACTCATGATTTCTTTAAGGATAATAGCTTCCTCTAACTGTTCTCTGATAAACTCACTAACCTTTATTGCAGAAACTTTCTCAAACTGGAAAGTCGCTTGGTTGAACATATCAACACTCCGATCGATATAATGTCTAAACCTTATACCATTAAACTCTTATTCATAATATAATTCCGAGTAAACAGATATGCAATCATTTTTTTTCAAAATATCACAAATATTTTTTAATCCGACGAAAATGCTTAACTTAATAACGAAAAAGACGCTGCAAAATAACAGCAGCGTCTTCTCATCGTTTAATTGGTGTTGCTTCGAAAGAATTAGTTTTGCTCGTTCAAGTACACCGCTTTTCCCGTGCGGGCAGATTCATAGAGAGCTTCAAGAATTTGCGATACAACCAGAGCTTGTTTAGGAGTAACTACAGGCTCTTGATCCTTATCGATAGCTTCAATCCATTTTCTCATCTCCACATCCGGCGCACTTTCCGACTTCCCGTCGTAGAACGCTACGCCGTCTGCACTAAGCGAGATCTCATTCGTATAGAGACGGCTGAATTTCTCGCCGTTAATGCGCAGGCCATTCTTCATGTCGGCTCCGGCTTCCGTTCCGCTAAGACTGCATTTTGCTTCATCCACATCCAGCGAATTCAGCGCCCAGCTGGATTCCAGCATGATGGTCGCACCATTTTCCATTACGATCATGCCGAAGGCCGAATCCTCAACCGAGAATTTCTTCGGATCCCACGGGCCCCATGCATTTGCTGCATTTTCCTTTTGGGAGAGCTCATGATACGTTGTGCCCAGAACCACTTTGGGTTTGTAATTGTCCATCATCCAGAGTGTCAGGTCCAGTGCGTGTGTACCGATATCGATCAGTGGTCCGCCGCCTTGTTTTTCTTCATCGAGGAAAACACCCCACGTCGGTACGGCTCTTCTGCGAATCGCATGTGCCTTGGCAAAATAGATCGATCCCAGCTCGCCTGCTTCGCACATCTTCTTCAGGTACAAGCTGTCTTCTCTGAAGCGGTTATTGTATCCAATGGTCAGCTTTTTGCCTGTGCGTTCAGCTGCTTCAAGCATGCTCTGTGCTTCGGCGGATGTCTTCGCCATCGGTTTTTCACACATGACGTGTTTGCCGGCTTCAAGTGCTGCAATGGAGATTTCGGCATGCGAAATATTAGGGGTGAGTACGTGAACGATGTCAATCGTTTCATCCTTCAGCAGCTCCTGATAATCCGTATATACTTCGGCTTCGGCACTGCCATATTTCTCTTTGGCTTCCTCAGCCCGTTCAGGAACAATATCACAGAATGCAACCAGTTCAACATTATCGAGCTTGCTCAAACTCGGCAGATGCTTGCCATTCGCAATCCCGCCACATCCAACAATTCCAATCCGATACACTTTACTCATATCCATTCACCCTCACTTTTGATTTGGTTTGTTTCATCTTCCGAAAAGCAGACGGGGTCATCCCTAGGCGCTTGCGGAAGACGGCATGCAAATAGTTGGCATTGGTAAAACCGGAGACAAGTGCAATCTGTTCAATCGATCCGTTGCTCTCCTCCAGATTGCGGCACACCGCGCCAAGGCGAATATCTTCCAGCACACGGCTGAACGGCATGCCTGGCTGCACCTGATAAAATATCCGCTGCAGTTGTCTGGTGCTGATATGTAGCTTCTCTGCCACATGTTCCAGTGTGACGACATTGGAATAATTGGCCTCCATATACTGCACAGCATATTCATACCTGTACATGGACATATCCCGCTCCGGTGCTTCAACCCGGATTTCGCCGTTATCATGGGCACGAACGGTTCTCAGCAGAATGCTGATCACAAGCTGTTTAATGGATGTGTAATACCCGATCAGTTTACGATCACATGCTTCATACGCTTCCAAAAAACAGTTCATGGCCCGGTGATAATCATGCACCGGAACGAGGGGCAGCGCCTTGAGCTTGGCGATCGTCTCCTCGGATTCTGCGGCTTCCCAAGGATCTACATCCTCTCTGGGCTGCTCGACAATATCCACATGAAGACATAGTTCATCCATGTCCTCTTCGGCATCGGCCTCCTGATAGTGAACGACGCCAGGCCCGGTCAAATAAAGCATGCCTTCGGACAAGGAATGCATCTGGTCTCCCAGAATAACTTTCCCCTTGCCCCGCGGTATAAAATGAAATTCAAATTCCGCATGGTTATGAAAATCAACGATTCGACCTGCCGGAAATGACGTCAAGTGAAATCGTAAAACCCGTATTTCGTAATGTCCCCAAGCAATGGTTATGTCCAAACGCTCGAGGAGATCCTGTCGTTCAAGCATTTTTTCAAAAGGATATCGGTTCAATATCGTACCTCCCCAACCAGCCTAACCTTGCAAATCACTGAGGGAGATCCTGCGTCCTTCCTTGGCAGAGGTGTTGGCAGCTTCCATCAGGCGTGTCAGCTCGGCGGCAATCTGCAGATTCTCAGCAGCCAAGGAATCATGCTGAATATGGGAAACCCACTGATTGAATGCGCTTTCTCTTTTTTCCAGCAACGGAAGCTCAGTCCACTCCTTAATCGCCTCTGTACCCGCATTGCTCCGGATCAGCAGCCTGTCGTCAGGTGTACCATACAACAAGGTCCCTTCCGTTCCATGAACCTCAATGGTAAATGGAGAGTGACTGTTCACGAAACCGGCCTCAACCACGCCGATCGCTCCAGAATCCGTAAATAGGGTTGCAACGGCATTATCTTCTACCTCTTTGCCTGTGACATAGCCGAAATTGGCACTCACACCTGTCACTTCCTGGCCCAGAAAGAGTCTGGTTAGATACATCGGATGGCATCCCAGATCAATCATAGCACCTCCCTGACATTCCTCCAAGTTATAAAAGTGCTGAGGCAGCCAGTCGGCAATCGCTCCGTTATGAGACAGGCGAACCCGGACATAAGTCACTTTTCCGAGCAAACCTTGCTGGAGCACATCCTGAATGGTTAGCGTATATCCATCATTTAAGCGAGGTAAGGATACGGTCATCTTGACTCCCTGCTCACCGACTTCAGCCAGGATGGCATTCACTTCTTTTACCGTTGAAGCAATGACTTTTTCCGTAAAAATATGTTTACCTGCTCTTGCAGCAGCGGTGATAACGTCCTGGTGGTCACGAGTAGGTGCATCCACAATCACGGCGTCGATATCTTTCTGTCCCAGCATCTCTTCAAGAGATGCAAAGTAGGGTACATTCAGTCGTTCGGCAGCTTCCTGCCCGCGCTGAACATTGTCATCCCATACGGCTGCAATTTCAGTGTCCTCATGTTCCTGGACTTGCTTGATATAATCCCATGCATGCACATGCCACAAGCTTATTTTACCAATTCGAATGGTCACGATGTCTTACCTCCTAGTATATAATATCCTGACATTTAAATATAAGTTATCACAGACTTCGTTTCATTTTAATAGAAACAAGCGACAACAAATATATAAAATTACGACATACTATTAGGAATCGACATTCCGATCTCAACAATACAGGAAGGCAGTCCCTCCACGATATTGCGTGCTAGAAGCCGTAATGTTTGGATTACAAGACTTGCCATGGAAATTTAAAAAACCAGGTGCTCATGCATATGCACGGCACCTGGTCTTGATCAAATAACAGACTGTGACTCATGATATTATTCGAGATTTAAGGAAGCAAATTAGCTTCGGTCGGTGACTCAGGTTCTGATTCTGGTGCTGGTTCAGGTTCCGGAGTGTTCTCTTCCCCGGCAGTTACGTATAACCGGCCTGGTGCTTCGGTCTCGATTTTGTTGCCCGCTGCATCCTGAACGCGAATAACAATGACTCCACCCTCAAGGACTAACGAGGAAGGTGTAGTATATGTGCCCGTATAATGACCGGGCTCTGTCTCCACCAGTGGAATCTCCGATCCGCCTTCCGCATTCAGATTCAGCGGCAGCTGGATTCGGAATGAAGCCTGCAGACCTGGAGCACTGTCGAAGGAGACCGTTACGGTTTCTCCGGACGCAATTCGCACATCTTCGGCAGGTGCAATATTGGTCAACTCCGGCAGCGTTGTTTCCACGTAGACTTTACGGGTTACCGTTGTTTTATTGCCCGCGACGTCCGTCGCAATGACTGTAACCGTGTTTTCGCCTTCATTGACGAGAATACGATGACTGAAGCTTCGGTCTCTCTCCAACTTGACTGTCTCGCCGTTTACCGTAACCTTGTTGAGGAATTGATCCACTGCGCTGCCTGTAACATGCACCACTTCAGCGTTGGTTCGGCTTCCTTCCTCAGGCGTAAGAAGAGTTAATTGCGGCGGCGTCAGATCCTGGATAATGACAACGGGAAGTGAGCGATCCGTTACTTTACCATCAATGATTGCCTCTGCAGTAAAGGCATTGACTCCTGAACGAAGTTTGGCGTCAAACTTGAACGTTCCGTTAGTTACCGTTGTTGTCCCTGATACATCTTTGCCATTGTAAATTTTGATCTGAGCTCCATTCGCCGGAGAAGTACCTGATACGGTGAATGTCGTTTTATTGGAATAGGTATTGCTTGGTGCCGTAAGTACTGGTGCGTTTACCGGGTATCTTACCACCGCCCGAATCATATAGTTACCTTCTTCTGCAGGGGCTGTGTCCCATACGCCGCTTACGCGCTGCCAGCTTCGTCCGGCATTGGTTCCGTTCTCATCGGTAGCGAGTCCCGGAGCACTTGTTCCTGCAACCGATTGTACATACACGATATAGAAATCTCCGCTTGTGATGACCGGTTCTGGGAATTCAACGCTGGTCCACTGATCGTTGCGCAGTGCTGTTCCCTCAAACGGTCCTGCCAGCAAACGCCCCGGTGCTCCATTCGCTCCGGAAGCATCATAGACAGCATATTGGAATGCGGTTCCACCAGGCACAGGCCACTCTGAGTTCCAGAACCGGAACGATGCGCCTGTTACTTGCGCGGTTGCTTGCTCAGGTGTCATCCGGACTGCCCAGGCATTATCTGCGGCTACAAATGCTCTTGCATTCTCCGCTGTACCGTCATCATATGCGATCTCTCCAGGGAAACCAATAAACGGCTTCAATGCCACACTTGCATCCGCAGCACCATTCCCTGGTACCGTCACATTAACGGTTTTACTGTAATAATCTGCAGCTCTGACGGAGACGGTATAACTTCCTTCCAGCACATCCAGTACGAAACTGCCGTCCGACCCGGTACGAACCTCGCCTACCTGGGCATCTTCCAGTACCAGAACGGAAGCATCGGCCACCGGTTCGCCTGTCCGCTCGTCGGTAACGATACCTTCAATCGTACCATGAGGTATAGCTTCCAGATTGAAATTGGCTTTTGCACCACTACCGTCGGTAATGGTTACTGCTTGTGTACGCGGATAATAACCATAAGCCTCCGCTTTCAATGTATAATCACCCGCCACATGAGTGAAGCTGTACTTCCCTGTGGATGGATCAGTTTTCACCGAACGTCCGGTTTCAATGACCGTAACCGTTGCACTTGCAGGCAGGCTTTGTGGATTAACGGAGCCTGTTTCCGGTTTCTCAGCCTCAGGCTGCTGCTGCTTGGATTGATTGAATTCTGCCTTATCGGTTCGTGTAACCTTGTACCAGGAGTTGTCATATTCCGGTTTTGGCTTGTCACTGCTGAGCACTACCGAACTATCCTGTGTAACCGTCTCTGGAGCAATGCTCAAGATGCGGAAATCGTCAATATACCAACCGGTCTTGACCACACTGCTATCTGAGGTCAGGCGGAATCGGAATTGAACTTCGTTTCCAGTCAGCGAACTCAGGTCATAAAAGACCGGTGTCCATTGCTTGCCATTAGAATTGTGAGAGAACTTGCCCAGCTCTGACCAGGTGCTTCCACCATCAGATGAAGCTTCCACATAGCCAAAATCATATCCGCCCTCAATTTCATACCAGTGGTTGAATGTCAGGGTAGCATCATTGGTATCCGTCAAATCCACAACGGGTGAAACCAGTGAATAGTTTGAACCATTCTCATACGTACTGTCCAGATCAGTTGCCCAGACATTTGGCGGAGAAACAGCACTCGCTGGTCCATTAACTGGAACCCCGCGTTCCCATTCATCCTTCGTTCCAGAATGGGTCCAGCCATTATCGTCACTACCGTCAAATTGGTCGACGTAAATGTCCTCCGGCACCTCAACAGAGATGGATACCTCATTCGACTTTTCACTCTCATTGCCGCTATAATCCAGAGCCGCAACGGTGTAATAGTACGTTGCATCCGTTACTGTAGCTGTATCTGTAAATGTTGTCGCTCTTGTATTTCCGATCGCCTCGTATTCGGCACCCGAAGTTGTCGAACGATACACAACATAAGACTCCAGATCCTCATCGTCAGGTCCATTCCAGGATAACGCCACATTACCCAGAACGTCAGCTGTAGCGCTCAGCTCTACAGGTGCACCCGGAGCGATATCATCTGGTGATTGTACAGAGAAGTCATCGATATACCAGCCTGCCTTCTGTACAGTGTTGTCACTGGTCAGATTAAACTGGATGAACACCTGTTGTCCTGCATATTCACGCAGGTCCACATACTGGGTTTTCCAATCACCGCCTGTGCCCGTAAAGCTTAATAGTTCTTCAAATACATAGTCACTGTCTTCCGTCGCGATGTATACCTTACCGAAGTCAATATTGCTCTCCAGATCAAACCAGTGTTTGAACGAGAGTAAAGCCCCTTCAGGACTTTCGGTTAGATCTATAGGTGGTGCGACCAGATAGGCGTTGCTATTTGCTGCATAAGTACCCTCCAGGTTGGTGGCAATGACCTTTTCGCCGGAGGCTGCACTGCCAGGTCCGCTGATTGGTGCACCCCAAACCCATGTGCTTCCTATACCTCCGGTTGTGAAGCCCAACTGATCTTCTTCAAAATCCTGAACATATCCAGGCTGGACCCCATTGGATACAGCCACTTTGTACACCTGGCTGTCAAATCCGTTGTTGCCGTAATCGTTAACCCGGATATAATATTCCACACCTTCAGGTTCGATCAAGAATGCTGGAATGGAAGTGGAATAGGTTCCATCCTTACTGTCCCCCGCTATGCGGTTCATCGGCAGATAGACATACTGGCTTGTTCCCGTCGTTTTGGCAAAAGCCTCTACGGAGACCACTCCCACATTGTCCGTTACATGAGCCGTCAGCGGAATATCGAGTCCGGTAAAAGCTGAATTCACAGGTGTATGCTGGAGTACCGGTTCTTCCAGATCATCACCTGCGGTAACCACTCGTCCCGACACTGTTCCAATCCCTTCAAGTACAGAACCAACAGCATCCAGCGCATTAATAATGCCATGACCATAGCCATTGTTTGGCGATGTTGGATATTGACTATCCGTTCTCGGAGTTGCTGTATCCATAATGATCTGTTCCAGCTGATCTACAGTCAGGGAATGATTGGCCTGAAGCAGTAGTGCTGCAAGTGCTGTGGTATGCGGGCCGGCCATGGATGTTCCGTCCCAGCCTCCCTCATATACTCCACCTGGAACAGAGGAACGGATATTGACCCCTGGTGCCGAAACTTCCGGCTTAATCTCGTCATATGGAGATGGACCAAGGAGTGAGAAGGAAGCCAAATTACCGTTTATATCCGTAGCGCCTGTGGCGAAGCTTTCAGGATAATTGGCTGGGTTCGCGACCGAACCCGGGCCACCAGGATTCGTCAGTCTCACATTACCGGCAGAAAACTCGGGGAAAATCTGTGCATCCCGCCAGGCTTGTACCATAGGTCGGAACCACTCGTCCAGTCCTGCACCGCCACCCCAGGAGTTGTTAACCACATCCGGGGCGAGTTCAGGGTGAAGGTTGCCTTCGGCATCCACGGGTGCGATCAGCCACTGTCCACCATCCAGGATAATGGCATCCGTGGTCTCCGGATTAAATATCCGTACACCGATCCATTTTGCACCTGGAGCAACCCCGATCTGATTGCTTCCATCTTCTTCTGAACCTACCATTGTCCCCATCGTATGTGTACCATGCCCATCCTCATCGGCGGGCAGGGAAGCGTTACTATGTGGATCATACCAGCTGAGCTCTGGATCGACGATATTGCCTGAGGCATCGAGTCCTCTCCATTTGCTGCGAAGAGCTGGATGATTGTAATCAACCCCACTATCCAAGTTGGCAACGACGATGCCTGTTCCATCGATTCCTCTCTCCCAAACTGCGGGTGCATTGATATAATCGATATTCCATTCGACATTTTCTGTTGCCAGATTATCCTTTGATGCAGCTTCCGAGTCCTTGGAAGTTGCTGCATCTTCCTTGACCGGTGTTTTTGCAGGATCTGCAGCCGGAGCCGCACTTGCCTTTTCTTTGTTCACCTCAGCTTTTTGCAAGTAACGCGTTTCGTTAGGGAGAACTTTCTCCACTTCAGGCAGCAGAGCAATCTGTTCCATGACTTCCTTGGTACTCGTTACGGCGAGTGAATTGACGATAAAATAGCTTTTATATTCTTTGACATTTCCTTTGTCAATTTCTTTCTCGAGATAGCTTTCGAGCGTGTACTGCGTCCGCGAAGCCGTTTCCCGGAGAGAGCTGACAACCGAATTGCGTACGGACAGCTTGGTCGCTGAAGCCGTCTGTTTCTCAATCGTCGCCTTTTCCATGGCCTGTTTCGAGACCGCTGACGTGTCGACCTGCTCCTTCATTTTCACGAGATAGGTGACATAGTCGCTATCCTCAAACTGTTTGGTCAATTTCGCGTTGACTTTGGATGTCGAGACCTTGGCCAGGCTTGATTTCATGTCGATTTTTTGTGATGTGGAGTTTTCAGCTGAAACCGGATGTACAATCGAAAATGCAAGGAGAAGCGAGAGGCCCATGGAGATGGGCTTGCGTAACCGATTACTCTTAATCAAACTTTTCCACTCCTTTTACCCGGTTTTTGGATTATTTTGATGCTTAAGCCCTTCTCAATTAAAATCAAAATGGAATTACAGCCTTTTGAGGACACCAATAGACGCCCGAATCATTACATAGAGCCTCACCTCCTTTAAAGGTCTGGTTACACAGGCGATATGAAACGGTAGCAGCAGATTGTAAGTCTTGGAAGTTTAGAAATGGAAGAATGATAGGCCCAAACATGAGAGTGAATGTCGATAAGCATTCATATAGGAGGGTAATCACGAGCGTTAGCAGAAAGCTTGCCAGGGAGTGAATGAAACGTTCATTTGCGATTTGTTCGAGTGATGTAGGAATCTCTTTAAATTACATGTAATAACCAAATTGCAATTTAACTGGATTTTTATGGAATAGTATATCGTCACCATTTGATATGTACAAGCACTTTTCTAGAAAAATATAGAAAATAAGACTTTTTAATGCTTTTATATGTCTGATGTCTCTCTTAACTTGAAATCGTTTTTTCATAATTGCGCACCATTGGTGTCGCCATAGATTGAAATCATGTCTTTATGACTAAGACTTGCTGTGTAAGAGACAACTGAAATGCATAGCACACCCTCGTCACAACCATGAATAACAAAAAGAACCGACAATGCTGCCGGCTCCATCCTTCACTTAGTCCATTTCAATCTTGAATACGACAGGCGATTCGCTCTTCACATTTGTTGTTGTGATCGTCAGCGCATCTGCTGTTCTTACCCATTGAGGGCGTTCATCAAATCCCAAAATCTCAATGCTTTTGATTATTCCTTGGAAGTGATGTGAATTCTCTTTCAAGGATCGAATACGAACCTCTCCGTTGTCCGGATAGACAAGAACCGTGGCGTAGAGACTGCTGTCTTTTACTGTAAAACGAATATCTTCACTGGTAAACATCTTGGTATCTCCGTCTGTGAATTGGCCTTCCTTCACTTCTGTCGGACCTTCGCCGTAAGTACGCCAGAAGGAAGTATCATAGATCGCCTCTCCGTTCACTCCGAGCCACTCACCTATGGCTAACAGAATATCCCGGTCTTCCTCCGGTATGCTGCCATCCGCTTTGGGTCCAACATTGAGAAGCAGATTGCCGTTTTTGCTCACAATGTCGACCAGATCCCTGATGATTTCATTCGCTGTTTTGTAGTTATTATTTTCCGTGTAGCACCAGGAGTTTTTGGCGACGGCCGTATCGGTTTGCCAGTAGTAGGGCTTAAGGTCGGCAAACTGCCCTCGTTCCACGTCGGGAACGGCACAGCCCAACACAAACGCATCATGTTTGTAGTTAATGACTACAGGAATTCCCCACTCTTCTCCTTTGTTATAGTAATACGCGCTGAATTTTTTCAGATAGGGCTTGAAGGCTGCATTCTGAATCCACCAATCAAAATAAAAGACTCGCGGCTGATATTGATCAACCAGCTCACAGCAGCGAACCAGCCAGTCTTCCAGAAATTCCTTGGAAGGAGGTGAGCCATACAGATCATGATGGTCCGGCTCAGGCATGGCAGGCCAGTAAAAATCTCCGCGACTAAGGGGCTCCTGGATATCCGATTCAAATTCCTTCCCGTGGGACATGAAGAACCAGTGCTCTGCCCGGTGCGAGGAGACGCACAATGTAAGGTCTTGCTTCTCATAAGCGGTCTTCATCTCCCCCAGAAGATCGCGTTTGGGTCCCATTTCAACTGTGTTATAGTGGGAAATGGAGCTTTTATACATTTGAAATCCGTCATGGTGCTCAGCGACAGGCATCACGTATCTGGCTCCAGCCTTTTTGAATAGTGTGGCCCATTCGTCAGCATCGAACTTTTCCGCACGGAACATGGGAATGAAATCCTTATATCCAAAATCCTTCGGGTGCCCATATACTTCAAGATGGTGTTCATGGGCTTGGGAACCCTGGATATACATATTACGTGAGTACCACTCACTATCATAAGCCGGAATGGAATACAGTCCCCAGTGAATGAAAATGCCGAACTTGGCATTCCTGTACCAATCCGGGACCTGATACGCACGGAGTGACTTCCAGTTATCCTTGAATCGCCCTTCAGCAATGGTGGCTTCAATCTTTTGCAAATATTCGGTATGCTCCATCATCTGTTCTCATCCCTTTCGTTATCCTGTTCCCTTGTATTGTAGCGGTAGGATGAAGGGATAGACATGCAGAACACTAACTTTTGGATGCACAATAATAACCTTGTAAGGAGATACGCTCATGAATCATCAGACGTTGCTTACGAACTACCTGTCCAACCTGCAGGTGGAACTGTTCATGGTCAACTATAATCGGTGTGATGCCGACTGGCGTGATCTGGATTACACCCCCGACTACAGCAAATTTTATTGGATCAGCGAAGGAGAAGGATGGTTGAAGATTGGGGATCAGGAGTATTATCCTGTACCTGGACAGCTTTTTTTGATGCCTGAGGGGGTCACTCAATCCTATTCAGTCATTAGCGATCAGCCTTTTCTGAAGTATTGGTGTCATTTCAGCGCTAAGGTCGGGGGAATTAATTTATTTCAAATTTTGAAGTTCCCTCACTTTTGTACTATAGAACGCCCTGAATTGGTCAATGAAATCTTCAATCAAATTCTTCTGTATGCGAGATCCGGTGAGGTATATGCTCACATGATGGCCAAAAGCAAACTGATGGAGCTGATATCCCACTATCTGATGAATCTGGATCTGGAACAGATCACGTATCTGAATATACCCGTCATGGAGAAAATGTCTGCCATACTTGCCTATATCGATGCCCATATTGAAGAAAATATTACCGTTCAGGATCTGGCGCAGATCGCTTATATGCATCCCAACTATTTCATTCGCTTTTTCAAGCAGCAGGTTGGCATACCGCCCATTCACTACATTACGGGTAAAAAAGTGGACAAAGCCAAGGAGCTGCTCAGCTGTACGCCGAACACCATTACCATGATCGCTGAACATCTCGGATTTCGGGATTTGTATTATTTTTCGAGGCTGTTCAAGAAACATACCGGGTTAACCCCGACTGAATTCCGCAAACAAACGACACGATTGGTAACATAATACTGGTTATGTATCCCTGTTCCTGAGCATCAAAAGGAGTTCCCTGACTAAGGAACCCCGTGAGTTACAACAGCGTGGTATGAATTTCAATGACTCCTTGATTGGATGAGTTTCTTGATTTCTTTCAAATAGGCATATCCGTACACTTCATCCGGTTCAAGGTATGCCCCTTCCGCCCACTCGTTCCAGGCATTGACGAACAGGAATTCACTCTTGTACCCATGACGGCTCCGTTCCAGCTGCCTTGACAGATATACCCCAAATTTCTCCGGAGTCGAGCCGATGGTACTCTGCCCGTCCATGCCCCGACGAGGTGTATTATCCCAATTTACAAAAGCACCAGGGTAGATGATCTCTCCGTTTCGATGCGGTGATCTTTCCAGAATGGCAGACCATACTTTATCGTAGTTCACCACAATATGCTTGTGACTGCCGATATTCAGCTCGATCCAAATTTCGTTTGTGTGACCATGGGCAAAGGTATAATGCGGCTCAAATTCCATGCTTGCGTCAAACACCTGACTGTTGTAAGTCGGGAAACCGCCTATCGTTTCAACAAAATGAATACCCTCAAGCCCGTGCTTCACTGCGAGCTTGCGCCAGTACCGAATCATATCCTCACAACGGGGGATGCTGGCAGGCCGATAAATAAGGAACATGGGCTTGCCGTCCACCCGGATATACCGTTTGTCTTTAAATGCCCTCACCAAATATTCGAAATGTTCCTTCCAGTCGTTCTCGTCCCCATAGTCCTGTGAAATGAGAACGTCCGATTCCTGACCATCCCATTTACGTGTCCAGGTTTCATTTGCCCACGACAGGCAAAATGGAAAATCAGGTTCTCCGGTTTGTATAATCTCATCAAACGGCTTTTCGAGCAGACGCTTGCCCTTAAACCAATAGTGATAGTAACAAAATCCGTATATCCCGTGATTCCTAGCTGTATCTGCCTGCCATTTGCGCACTGCAGGGTCGGTCAGATCATAGTAATTCTCTTGTAATGGTTTCCTTGGCTGAACATGCCCTGAGTATAAGGGAATGGACTTTTTCACATTGGTCCATTCGGTGAAACCTTCTCCCCACCACCTGTCATTCTCGGCAATACGATGAAATTGAGGTAAATGCAACGCAATAAGTTTCAATCGGGATTCCTCCATACGTCAGCCGGATTTATCGGAAGATTCGGTCCAGAAGCTGCAGGCTACTCTGAAGATAGGAATGATTGTATTTGACATAAGCCATTGCCCTGGAAGCCGCCAGTCTTCGCTGATCCACCCGGTTCCAGTAGAAGTCAAACTTCTGGGTAAGCTCCTCCTGCGAGTTATAGCTTTGGAACACGTCCGTATCCAGATTCCTATTGGTCAATATCGAATTTAGCTGAAACGTGCCGCAAGCGGCTACCTCCAACACGCTTCTAACCGAAGAGTTGTCCTGAATAACCATTTTGCTGCCATTGTATAACGCAGCCCGATCCTCCTGAGCATGCACGGGAATAAACGAACCGAATCGCTTCCACCCTTCCCCCTCCACTCGAACCACTTTACCGGATAACAACGCATGATTCGCCAAATCAACAAGGCTGCTGCCCGGCTGAGCATCTCCAATGATATAGACATCCGACTCATCTTGCTTGAGTACAGACTGCGGGTAATATACGTTAGGATTTGGCGGAAAAGGAACCTCATAACATCGTGCATTACTCATGCGTCCATAGGTTGGAATGTTCTCCGCTTTCTGTGTAAACACATAGTCAAATATGGAAATGAATGCTTCCGAATGCTTCACACCGGATAGGTCGGTTAACCATAAAGCCTTTTTGACCGTTGAAGTCCTTAAGGCTTCCATGCTCTCCTCTGGCAGAATCTCTCCCTCTTCCCCGCCCAGTACGAGAACCAAGTCCGTTTTGGAACGTTCCAAATAAGGTCCAACAGGCTGAATCGCCTTAATTTCATATATACTTTTCACCAGATGCCTCAAACTCTGTTCCACGAGAATGGAAATGGAAGAGGATGCTCGATCATTACAAGGCGTAATGAAGAGAACATTCAATTGTTTGTAGACGACATCCTGAGGAACTTCCTTGGGTGGATGAATGACATCCTGTAGAGTTTTCATTAAATACTGCTGCAGATCCGCCTGTTGGGCGGTCAGATGATGCTGAATTGACTTCAGTTTCCGATTCAAAGTGGCATTCAACTGTCTTACCAACATTCGGTTGGGTTGCTCTGCAATCAGCTTGTTTTTTTGAGATTTGACTTGCAGCCGTTTCTTTTTAGTGATGACCGATCCCTCCCGTCTCAAGCGGATTGACGCTCACTGCCTACAATATGCACGGAAGACTGGCTAGGTTTCTAGAGTCGTATTTTTAGGTATTCAACCAGGAGTGATTGGGAAATCTCCTCATAAATGTGCCAGAACCCCGTGTCCATCCGGTTCTTGTCCTCATAGAATATATCAAGACCAGATAGGAGTTGATATGTTTGCCAACATTTGATAGCGTCCTCGTTACGGGAAACCAGACCATTAATCAGGATCTGCATGTGAATGGTAATGAAACGATCGACCTTGACCTGCAAGTGAACGGAAACCAGACCATTGCCGGCCATCTTCAAATTAACGGCAGTGGTTCACTTACAAGCAATCTCGGAGTCGGCGGAGTTATCGATGCAGGGGACAGTGTAAAAGCCGCCACCCAGATCATGGCGCTTAATCAGCCAACGCTTCCTGCTGTCTTGCCAGCAGTGCAGCAGTTGTTATACTACAATCCAGGTGTCTTGAACCAACCGGGCCTTGTTCTGACAGGAACGAGCGGTAACCAATATGTGTTGTTTATCGACGATAGCGGAGGAACACCCAATCTTGCTATTCAGATGTTGTAATTCAGATGTTGTAATTCATGCAAAGCGTGCAAAAGCCGATCTGCAGGGATGATTCACACTGCGGATCGGCTTTTTTTGAATACTAATTATCGACTGGGAATCAAAATGGTCAGTGCACTTTTGGATTCCATGGATATGCTTAACAGTTCCTCATCACGAAGCTTCAGCCGGATATTACCAGACTCTTCCCCATCATTGAATAGAACTACGGCAATGGAACCGTCCCTGTTGCTGAAGGCCACGTTGGGTATGGAGGCATGACTGGAAGTAGATTCAATACGAACGGCCTTTGGGCGAATGAATGCGCTAAAATGTGCCAGTGCATAGTAATCGAGTGTATACATAAGCTCACCCGTTTGCTGATTTACCTGCACGATGCCGCGACAAGTACTGCGACCGAACCCAGGCACCGTTGGCCCGTTGTTCTCATCAAGTGCCATATTCCAGAGCACCATAGACTTGCTGTAGTTCCGAAGAATCTGAATTCCTGTTCGCATGACATTGGAAAAAGCCTGCTCAAAGGGAGGAATCCAATCTCCTCCTGATCCTTCTGTAAAATGTACTTCCTTTCCGCTGAATGCTTGATACACCTTTGTTTGTGCCGATGCTTCGCCCCCATACCAGTGCCAAGCCACGCCATCCACATCCTCTCCCGCCTGTTCCAGCACGGTAAGTGGATAACCCGGTTCATCCCAGTTGTGATCATAGCAGAGAATCTTGGTCTGAATACCTTGGCTGACAAAGGTAGGTTTCAGATGATTCTTGATAAAATCCGCCTGTGCTTCCGCAGGCATCAGCATGCCTGGATAATGGCCCGGTTCATACAATGCCTCATTCTGCGGTGTCACTGCATGGACTGGCAGTCCATGTTTCGCGTATGCTTTGATAGTTTGGGCAAAATATTCGGCGTACACCGGATAATACTCATGCTTCAGTTGTCCCGTAATCATGGACCCGCTTGTTTTCATCCAACCCGGAGCACTCCAGGGCGAAAGAAACAGCTTCAGATCCGGATTTAATTCGAGCGCTTTCCGGGTTAAGGGGATTACATCCTCCTCATCATGCGCAATACTGAAACGGGCGAGAGACAAATCAGTGTCCCCTTCAGGCAGATCATTATAGCTGTATACCGTTCTGGCATAATCGGATGCGCCCATTGGATTGCGAATAACCGACAAGCCGATGCCATCCCGCGGGTGAAATAGCCTGATCATTAGCTCTTCCCTCTGTTCTTCACTCAATATCTGATGAATCAGATACGCTGACGAATCGGTAAATGAAGCTCCGAAACCATCCATCTCCTGAAAAGTATGCTGATCATCCAGCCTGATTTCAATTGGCTCCCGGTCCGACTGAAGCGATTTCAATTGTTCCTCTGATACAGACTTAAATAGTTCATGTTCTCCTGTTGATCGATAGATCGTAAATTGGCTCATCTGATCCCCTCCGGTTTTCTTTTATTGGATGCCTAATTTCTCTTTATTCTGTTTCATCTTCTCACTGCGGACCTTCACGATCTCATCCCAGCGATTTTCATCCAAGAATGACTTGTAAGCGGCAAGTGCACCATCAAATGCAGCATCATCCTTCGCTCGAACCATACTTACCAGTGTCGAATTCCATTTGGTGTTGATGGCAGACAAGGCTCGTGCTTCCTGTGTTCCTTGATCCGGATTGATATTCTCCTGAATAAAATGAGGTTTCAGCTTGCCTTTGCCCCATTCCTGCATTTGTTTAATCGACTCAGGAAAAGCATCCGCACTTAACGCTTTATGACGATCGTGACCGAAGAACATGAATTCACCCATGCGATAATCCTTTTTGAACTTATCTGCATTGTTGAGCTGCAGATCCTTCACGGCTGGCAGCAATTCAACCGTACCGTCCGCTTGGGTCTGGTAGGTTTCACCTTCGATACCATAGTTCATCAGTGTCTGGCCTTCCTCACTGAGCAGATACGTGAAGATCTGAATGGCTTTGGCCGGATCCTTGCTGTCCTTGGAAATAAAGTTGATCATCCAGCCCGTTATGCCGGATTGATTCAACGTTGGGGCATGGCCTTTGGTACTCTGTGGACCGTCAATTGCAATATACTCCTTGCCAGGGTTAGCACTCATATAAATTTGAAGATTGCCTCCTTGCTGTGGTGTGCCGTCCAGCAGCATCGTTGCATATTTTCCCGATTTCACTTTTTCCTCGAACGCCGTACCGTCATCTGCAAAACTGTCATCACTGATATTGCCATCTCTGTATACGGTGTTCAGTGTTTTCAACCAAGCGAGATAGTCTTCATCCAGATTACGATCGTAGAATTCGCCGTTCTCGCTCTCCAGAGGTACACCGATGAAATCCTGCAGCGTATCTCCGAGCGAACCTGTACCCTCTCCAATGGCGTTAAATCCGAATGGGATCAACGTTGGAAACTTTTCTTTGATCTGCTTCATTACGCTCTGGAATTCTTCCGGTGTTCCAATAACTGGACTTCCCAGTGCCTCATAGACATCCTTGCGGATGATAAATGCAGTTTTGGCCGGAATGTTACCGCTATCATAATCGGCTTGTGTATTGGAATAGTTCGGATATCCGTAGGTCTTGCCATCAGCCAGCTGGAACCAGTTAAGGGTATCTGCCGCAGCCACCTTGTTGAAATACGGATCGTATTTCTCAGCCAGATCATTCAGCGGCAGTGCCCAAGTTGCAGCCTTTTGCACGACAGGAGAGTTCGAATCGAATACGGTGAGCAGGTCGGGCATCTCCCCACCGGCAAAAAAGGTATTTAGTTTCGTGTCATCCCCTGTAATGAATTTGATGTTGATGTTCAGGTCCTCTTTGATTTTCTTCGTGACGATGTCTTTGCCAAAATCGGTATTCCACCAGTCCGCGTTAACGTACCAGGTTAGATCCGTTACCTCTTCTTTTTTGTCCAGCTGCCATGCAGGAGTCTCCGGATCAACCGTGTATCGGTCTTCAATGGAAATCCAGTTCCCCTCACCGGTGCCACCTGCTCCTCCTCCGCATCCTGTAACCAATACTACTGCTGTCAGCAGGGCAGCACTCAGTTTAACACCCGTTTGACCGATGGCCTTCTTCATGTTCAACATAGGGATTCCTCCTCAGAATGTGGTGAATACCTGGACAGGCATTCAAAAACCTTTATAGATCCAACTTGAATTGGCACTACTCTTTGACAGCACCCAGCATCATTCCTGATATAAAATATCTCTGAAGGATGGGATAGATCAGCACGATTGGCAAAGTGGTAATGACGATCGTGGCGAGCTGCACACCTTTGGTCGTTGTTTCAATGACCGCAGAGCCTCCGATATTTTGCATGGATTGCGTCTGGGATTGCACAATAATTTCATATAACATCATCTGAAGTGGATATAATGACTGATCCGTAATGTACAACTTGGTTGTCATAAAGTCATTCCATTGCCCCACTCCATTGAACAGCGCAATGGTAGCCATGGCCGGCATGGAGAGCGGGATGAAGATTTTGAGGAAGATATGCCAGTCTCCAGCGCCATCGATTTTGGCTGACTCCTCCAGAGAATCCGGGACGTTCCGGAAGAAGTTCATCAGAATGACGACATCATAGAAGCTGAACAGCGCCGGAATGATATATACCCAGAAGCTGTTGAGCAGGCCGAGTGATTTGATCAATAGGTATGTTGGAATCATCCCGCCCGAGAAGAACATCGTGATAACACCCATGGCAACATATAGCTTCCGGCCCCGTATGTATTTTTTGCTCAGGCCGTAACCCACCATGGCACAGAAAAATACGTGAGTAACCACTCCAATTGTCGTTTTGGAAACCGAGATGAAGAAGGCTTGCCAAATACTCGAATCATTAAATACAGCGCGGTAGTTCTCCAGCGAGAACTCCGGCGACCAGAAGATGAACCCGCCTTCCGCCAGCGCCTTGCCGGAACTAAAGGAAGAGATGACCACATTCCAGAGCGGGACCACAATAACAATGGTACATATGACCAGCAAAATAATATTCAGCGTATCAAAGATCCGGCTATCGAGATCTTCTTTTGCCACCTTTCCATTCACGTGTTACGCCTCCTTCTACAGCACAGATTGATTATCGTTCAGCTTGCTCGTGATCTTGTTTGCGGTAACCAGCAAAATGACGGACACAATCGAGACACCGAGTCCAACCGCAGTCGCATACGAAAAGTCACCCTGAGACATCCCCATACGATATACATAAGAGTTGATGACTTCTGCTTTTTCACGGTTTTGCGAGTTCATCAGAACCAGTGTCTGATCCAGGTTGGAGCCAAGTAAACCGCTTACCGTTAAAATCAGATTCAAGCTAATGATGGATCTCATGTTCGGAAGCGTGATGTTCCAGATCTGTCTAAGCCTACTAGCACCATCAATTTTGGCAGCTTCATAGTACGTGGGGTCAATCTTCGACATGATGGCCAGGTACAAGATGGTCCCCCAGCCAGCCTCTTTCCATATATCCGATAACGTAGCAATCCACCAGTACTTTCCGGCATCCAGCAGGATGTTTTGCGGCTGCGAGATCAAGCCCAGACTGAGCAGGATCTGATTGAATAGCCCCGTCGTAGAGAACCAGGTGATGAGCATGCCGCCAAGTACGATCCAGGACAAAAAGTGCGGCAAATATGAAACCGTTTGCACAAATTTCTTGAACCGTCCGCTGTTCAGCTCGTAGATCATGATTGCAAGAATAATGGGAATGACGAAGCCGATCCCCAATTTGAGAAAACTGATGCCCAGCGTATTCACAACCGCGTCCCAGAAATATTTATCCGACAGGATAATTCTGAAATTCTCCAAGCCTACCCACGGTGCGGTAGCGAGCGTATCAATGACCGTGTAATTCTTGAATGCAATCGTTAGACCATAAATCGGAATGTAACAAAAAATGATCATAAAGATAATGCCCGGTATAATCATGGACTGAATTTCCCACTGTCTGCGATAGTCGATGACGAACTCTCTAACTCGCTGCCCTAGCGGCTTTTTTTGTTTAGGACCCGACCCAATCTGCGTATTCCCGGCTGCCTTCTCAACAGCTAATTTACTCACGTTCCATAGCTCCCCTCTGACTTTCCATACTTATAAAAACGTTTTTATTTTTGTGCATAAAAACCCCCTTATTCTGCTTCCATCATTTAAAAAAAGACCGAACTGATCCTACACAACTATGCTTCGATATCATTCCGGCCGATCTTTACGTGGCTTGAACCCCTGACGATTAGTTCACCCGATAATTTTTGAGCTGCACCTTGCTCTTTCTTCTTGATCATGCCAACCAATTGGTTAATGGCCAGTATTCCTTGCCTTGCAATCTGATTCCTTACCGTCGTGAGCGGCGGTGAAAAATACGGAGCGATATCAATATCGTCAAAACCCACCACACTTACATCTTGAGGAACCTCATACCCCTCGGATTTTAATGCATGAATGCAGCCAACCGCACTCAGGTCATTCCCCGCGAGAAATGCATCGGGACGCTTGCCTGGATGCAGGTGCAAAAAGGACTTAATGGCACTGTACGTGCTCTCTTCCTCAAAATAACCCTGAATGATATAATCATCATCCACCGGAAGCTGGTATTCACGCAAAGCTGCCAGATACCCGTCCCTACGCTGCACGCTGTCAAACATCGTATCCACACCGGAGATGTAAGCAATCTTCTTGTGTCCAAGTGAGATCAGGTACTTCGTTGCTTCGTAAGCTGCCACATACGAGTCGAATATGACGCTTCCCATCGTTTCACTCTGATAGACACGGTCCAGGAAGACTGCCTTGATCTTGTCTTTTTGCATGGACAGAATATCCTGCTCATCAATTCGCAGCTCTTCATAAATAATGACACCATCCACGCGGCGCCCCATGATATTGCTCATGATGACCTGCTTATCCTTGGTGACAAATACATTCAGCCCATATCCGAGACGGTCACACTCGCGCGACATGGACTCAACCAGTTTGTAAAAATACGGGCCTGATACACTGGTCGTGAAGAAGCCCAGCATTTTGGTTTGTCCGGATTTTAACAACTTGCCATTCAGATTGGGAACGTAATTTAACCGCTCAGCCACCTTCAGCACATGAGACTTGGTCTCCGGATTAAGCACGTCCACACCATTCAGAGCGTTGGAAACGGTGGATATGGAAACGCCTGCTTCCCTTGCAACATCTTTGATCGTAATCTTAGCCATAATGATTAGTCCTTTACTATAAAAACGTTTTTATATTGTTAAATTAGCATAAAACCGCTTTCAGCACAACACTTTAATTTTTTTACACTGAAGCTTTATGCTTTTTTTATGCGTATGAGCTGTAAATCTGCTCCAATTGTTCTGCCAAACGATCCAGACGAACAAACCGATCTGCCCGAACAACTTCTTTCTGCTCCACCAGAACAAGCATAATCGGAACGGTGAAAATGAGGAACTTCGATGCCACCTCTTCCACCTGATTCGCATCGATGTGTCCCAGAGCAATCGAAGGATAAGGCAGGAGCAATTCTCTGATCTTGGGCAGTAAGGCATGACACACACTGCATTCCTGCCTGGAGACGTATAGAAAACTCATTTCGTGCTGCTCGATAAACGAATTAACCATGTCCATGGATGTTAACTCATGTATTTCTTTCATTTGCGCCTCCGCCTCCATCCAAAATGATATAGCAAGTATGAGTGTACCATGAATACCGGCACTTATAAAATGCACAATGGAGTGGATTAACTTTTCATTACCAGGCGGAGTTCGATGAATCATAAATTTTCACTTTCCAAAATACCCCAATCTGGATTACACTGGATAAGTATAACCATCTTATATGAAATGAGGTTTATCTATGAAAAGAAAAAGCATGTTATTCCTCGCTGCCTGTCTGTTCGCTTCATTCGCCGCTTCTGCCTCCGCTTCTTCGGTTGACAACGGGTTCAGCCTACTTTCAGATCGAGAAACGGGTACAGTTAAATAAGCGCTTTTTAACGTATTGACAAATTCTCAAAAGCTAACTTCTTAGTGATTACATATAACGAATTGGTTTCATGATGGCATGAAAATGGACACAAACCTGTGGATTCATACGGGTTTGTGTCCATTTCATTTGGTGTCAATCAACCTTTGCGCCATATGAACGCATGAACAAGACGGCCTGTTCCCTGTCTATGCGTGCGCCCTTGACATCCAGGGATTTCAAATCGATTCCTTCCAGGTTTGCTCCGCGCAGATCTGCTCCCATGAGTTTGGCTCTGCTTAGCGTTGCTCTGCTCATGTCACAGTCTCTTAGATCTGCCTTACCAAGATCCGTATCGGAGAAGTCCGTTTCGTAGAAGCGAATGCCCCGCAGATCCTGTTTGCCCAGCTTCGTGTGTCTCAAATTCGTATAGGACCAGTCTCCCTGAATAAGGGTAACACCGTCCATCTGTGCTCCTGAGAAATCAGAACCGGTCATTTTACAGGACGTAAATTTGGAGACAAACAGGTTAGCTCCGCTAAATGTACAGTTCTCAAAAGCAGATTCGGTATGAAACGAACCGTTCATGCTCGCTCCTCTAAAGTCGCATTCGATAAACCGGCAATTGCTCGTCTCGATCTCTTCCATGGAAGCATTCATAAAGGTACACTGCTTGAAAACACAGCGCATCAGCTCTCCGTATCTCAAGTCGTGCCCGTCAAAATGCACAGCTTCATATTCCTGATCCTTGTATTGGTACACGATTAAACCTCCCGCTTATATCTACATTCTATGAATCCAAACTTTTTATACTATACCATACCCCTGTCAAGTACCTGCCTAAGTGACCGTAAAAGTCAAGGTATTTAATTTGCCACAATCACAGATAACAAAAAAAGGCGTCTCTTCTGCTACTGTGCTTTACAGTAGGCTGATCGCCTTTTTCATCATGTGTTTAACGTTTAATTCCAATCTCTCTTCTTCAAATAAGATTCAAAAACAAAGGTTCCAAATGGCAGCAAACCAGCTACGACACCCATGAACCAGCGTGCCGCCTTCCACCTGTTTACAACAGCCAAATGTACCAGTGCAATAAGATACAGAGGGAATAGTATCCCGTGAATCATGCCCATAATGGCCACCGGAGAAGATATATCCGCAAAATATTTCAAAGGCATGGCAATAAGAACAAGCAAGAGCAAGGAAACGCCTTCGCATATCCCTGCAATTTTGAATCGGCCGATCACTGTCTTCATCAGATTCCATCTCACCTTTCCAATCCTGGTTTGTGAATTATGTAACGTTCTCCACATTCAGTATAACGCATGGCTTGGAAGCAAAAATGGTTCAAATTTGAATAATTATTGAATCTGCATCCGCATCATTAATCCATTCCTTTTCAGTAAGTACACGGGACAAACGATTCACGTAATCTGAATGATGTTAGGCTCAAGCTCTTTTAAGGTTAACCACCGCATGCCCACTTCAAAATGCTCCTGAAATGATTCATTTAAAATCACTTCCGGGAAAACAGGCATGAGCTGCTCCGCCCGATACGATTCCCAGCCCCGAATAAACGCCTCTGCTTCTACTTGATTTTGATAAACAACGACCCTGTCCGGTGCGAGGATCGCATTTACAGTATGAATGATTTGATATACCGTTTCAGCAAACACCTCTGGCTCCATTGGACTGTACCAGTCCATTTCCAAGGGAAGAAATTTAATTTCCCCAGCCATACCGTTCTTGCCTTTAACGACTTTTCCATTAAGGCAAATGCCCATGCCCGGAGGATAATGGGTCGGGAAGTAAATTCCGATCACACTGTTTCCCTCATCCAGTTCCTGCTGAGAACAATAACCACTAACTGCAGCATTTACGTCATTTTCCACCATGACTGGAAGTCCAAATCTTGCTTCAATCTCTTCAGCCATTCGGAAACCCTTCAGCTGCTGATGACTGCTTACCGTGATCTCTCCGTTCACCGTTTGCCCGGGAATCCCGATACCAATGCCTTTAATAGAAGGATGCTGAGTGAGAATAGGTTCAATGATTCCGAGAAATTGTGTTTGGTCAAATTCAGGCAGTGTATGTTCTTCTTTCAGCAAAATGGTATTCTCCAAATTGACGACGGTTGCCGTAATGACATCCTGTCCTTGCTTGTCATTCATATAGATCACCAAGGCCAGGCTGAAATCATAATTGTAACGGTAAGTTAGCGCGGGCCTCCCCCCGTTGGAGGGAATTGTCTCATCCTCGTACAGTTCCCCAAGCTCGCACAATTCCTTAACCAGTGAATTCACCGTAACTACACTCAATTTGGTCAAGGACGCAAGTTGTGGCTTGGTCGCTGTCTCCACCTGTTTCATGACTTGGCGCACGTTGTTTATATTAATCTCTTTCATCAAATTAGCGTTTGCTATTTTCATAAGCGTTCCAGCCTCCAAATTTCGAACGTCAATGTAACCACTATACAATATCTTGAAAGTGATTAAAAACGGCTGCTATAAAAACAAATCATTAACACGACACTCATTCTTCGTTATTTCAGGTTTACGAATTACAAAAAGAGCACACCGTCTACTTTGATGCAATAGACTGGTGTACTCTTTTCGTATCATTCTTATGCAGTGGCCTGAACCGATTGTTCCTTGCGACTAATCGCATATATGGCCGAGGCCAAGCCCAGAAGAATTAGAATCGAACCTACCCAGCCGTTATACAGAATGGTGGAATGATCTATCACCATCCCGCCAACATACGTGCCGAGGGCAATCCCTGCGTGGGCAATTCCCGAATTGGTGCTGATCAGTGATTCCGCTGCTTCTGGAGATGTTTTGATAATCAGACTATTCTGCACTGGCGTAACCGTCCAGCTCAAGGCACTCCAGATGCTCAGCAGGATGAGGAATGCAATTAAAGGCAGTTCAACACTGAATGGGATTACAGCCATGCTCACAATAAAAGGAATTAACACAATGACGATGGCTTTTGCCGGATGCAGGCGGTCCGATAATACGCCCCCAAGTCCCCCACCGGCAACAGCCGCGATGCCAAACATCATATAGATAAAGGTAACCATAGTCGAACTTGCGCCGATCGTTTCCTGGAGAAATGGTGTGAAATATGCATATAACGTCAAATGACCCGCCAGAACCAATAAAGTTGTCGCATGAATCGCCAGCATCCTCGGATTCCACAGTGCAGCAAACTGACGCTTCAAAGAGACGACAGGCACCGGCTGAACCCGCTGCATGACAAGACCAATGGCTACCATGACAATTGCAGTCAATATGGCAATAAAAATAAAGACTTCACGCCATCCAGCCAGATTACCCACGAATATTCCGAGCGGCACTCCGAGAATGAGTGATGCACTCCCACCCATCGTAATGATCCCAACCGCACGTCCTTTGTACTGCGGCTCCACAATGCGAGCAGCAAGTGTCAGGGACAATACAAAAATGAGCGAGCCTGTCGCAGCCCCGAGTGCCCTGCCTGCCATCAGCATATAAAAGTTGGCACTGAAAGCGGAAATGAGATTGCTGACCAGGAAGATCAGCAGGGTATACATGTATACCTTTTTACGTTCAAATCTGGCCGTTACGTTTAACAGAATCGGTGCAGATATGGCATATACCAATGAAAAGATGGATATTAAATAACCGGCTTTCGCCAGAGTCAAATGAAGATCTGCAGCAATCAGATCGAGAATACCGCCCAAAATAAGTTCCACGGTTCCAACCACAAAAGCCGCAATCGCAAGCAAATACACTTTTTTATTCATTTCATGAATCCTCCTCAAAAGTTACAACTACGATAGTAACCTAATAAGAGTAAAAATTCAATAAAAAAAACTATTCCATAAAAGAATAGCTTTCTAATAAATCAACCGGGCCAGCAGCTTGGATATTTCTTCGTCTTGCAGCAGTTGATCTCCATATTTTTTGGTGATTTGAGTGAGGGCAATATCATGATAAAAATAATCCGTCATCGCTTTGACAATCGGCTTGGACATGGTCTTAATCGCTTTCCAGGAATCATTTTCAATGCCTGCGAACAGCAGATAGGCATGGTCTACAATCAGCAGCTGCAATGGTTCCAGCTTGTCCAGCATGGGAATTAAAGCGTACTTGTTCGTTAAGGATGTCTCTAATCCTCCCACCGACAATACCTCAACATGCACTCCTTGCTGTTCTTTTTGTTCCAAGAGCGTACGGTAGTTCTCCATCTTCTCATTCCAGGCCAGAAACAGAATGGATGTATCGGCCTCTGCCATAAGCTGCTCAATATTGGAACCAATCGATGTTTCATCCTTCAGTGTCCAAATATGCTCATCCGTAAACGTTCGTTTGATTTTATAAGCGTTCAATTCCTCGATATCCTTCTCAAAATCCGCTTTGATCTTCAAAATAACGGACTGGAGATCCACGGCTGTATACAATTTTTTCTTGCCATGCATGGTGGTCAATACAATTCCTTTATCGATAAGCCGGTTTAATACTTCGTAAATTTTGGCTTTGGGCACATTGGAGTGATTGACGATGGATGATGCATCGAGTGGTTCCTGTTGAGCGAAGATCGCCTCGTACACCTGACTTTCGTATTGCGTAAAACCGAATTTCTGCAACATGTTTGGACCCGCGCTCCTTCTTATTATGTATCCTTTTGTATGTTTTTAGTTTAGACATCGGCCCTGCCCTTGTCCAGTTTCATATAACGGACTTCGGGTGGTTATATTAAGATCCGGGTACACATTTTGATTATAAAGGAGCTGTATCGTCCATGGAAAGCACCCATGAATTTGTACAAAAGGTAAATGAGAACGCCGAAAAGGCCCGTCACAACAAGAACAATGGTAAAGGAACACCCAGCGATAAGCTGCCAACCAAACAGCACGGAACCAAAAAGTAAGTTGACTGACTGAATTGTAGTCATTCCGACTAAGCTTCCTTCGTAATCATTGTTCCCGTAAGAGAAAGGATCTCGCGATAGAGGTCCTTTCCTCTTTTCTCTATTAAACCGGCTTCACTTTCAAGCTTTCTTACTTGGTATAAGCCTGTTTATATCGCATGGAGTAGTTCGTCCAGCACATCCTATCACTACTTTTCATTTAATATAGAGAACCTATTATTAATAGAAAAGAGATGATACGATGACTTGTCGAACTTGTACAAAAGCACTACGCCAACCTGATCTCGTGTTAATCTATTGGTCCAGAAACCCGCTTGTACCGGGATCTGCTCGAAGAATCAGAAGTGTTCGTGTGATTGGAAATACATCACCATGCACATTCTCCCTGGTACCTGGTGCTCTGTTAATCAATGCTCTAAACTGTTTGCTGGATCATGACATCGGCTTTAAAGTCGTATATCGTAAAAACACATCGGCGATCTCCGGGGTTATATTGTTGAAACGCAAATGAGAAATGAAGCTTTAACCACATGGAGCACACTATTGTCCTAATATGTTTCAACGAATAATCAAGCACCAAAAGTGCCACAATACAAATTCAATTGTACTGTGGCACCTCTTGTTTATTTATTGGCATTAATGACTTCATTGACTTCCTGTGTAATCTGATCTCCGCCAAGTTTTTTCCAGTTGGCCACAAAGTTATCAAATTCATCAATCGACAGGTTGCCATAGATAATCTTCAAAAATGTCTCCGCTCTAAGCTTATCCAGTGTAGCCTGCTTCGTATTCATGGTTCTGGTTGGTGCATAAATAAATTCATTCATCACGATAAGGTCATTGTCACGGTAGTACTTAATCACGCCTTGTGAGCTCTCCGGTCCAAAGATGCGTTCCATATGCCATTTATCCAGATTGCCGTTACGGTAATCCATAATATCATCATAGAACAGTTTCGCTTCAAGCCCAAGCCCAGATATGTCTCCCGTTTTCAGGGCCTGTTCCACTTCATCCTGGGCCTTTACGTTTTTGTTGGCAGGCAGATTGGACACCGTTGCATTATGAAAACCAAGCCCGGTTAAACCATTCAAATAATCTGCGCGTTCCTTCTCGGCAGATTCTCCGAACATCTTCTCTGCCTGGAAATTCAGCAATTTAATGAGTGCTTCCGGATGCTCATACCCTTTGCGGACAGCGAAAATGCCGCCCAGGCTAAGGTGATTTTGCGTTTTGGCTGGCTGATCATCAATGGATTGTACCGGATACGGCATCCAGTCTACGTTCTGATCTTTCTTAATCATGCTGCTAACTTGGAACGGTGCCCATTGCGGCAAAAAGAACATCCCAGACTTCCCTGCGTTCACGTCTTCCATCATTTTCGCAAAATCTTTCACCCCAAATTCGGGATCCAGCACGCCTTTTTGATACAGGTTCTGCAGTTCTCTCAAGCCTTCCTTCACTTCAGGCTGGATAGTACCATTCACAACCTGACCCGATGCATCCTTGATCCAGGTTTCGAGATACCCATGATACCCCAGCAGGAACGCATTGATTGGCAAATCCTTGTTCAGCGCGATCCCGTACGTATCATCTTTACCATTGCCATCCGGATCTTCGAACGTGAACGCTTCCGCAATTTGGATGACATCCTGCATCGATTTTGGCGCTTCAAGCCCTACCTTTTTCAGCCAGTCCTGTCTGATCCAAATCATGTCCGATGAATCAAGTGAACCGGGAAAACTCACCATCGCGTAAATCTTGCCATCTTTGGTCACCGGTTTCAATCCTGCTCCGTCTTCTGCAGACATAAATTCCTTGACCAGATCCGATGCGTATTTATCATATACTTCCGTTAAGTCCTCAAGCATGCCCGCTTCATGTAATTGCTCGAACTGCACCGCACTTACTTTCAATACGTCAGGCAAATCTCCGCTTGCAAGGGTCACATTCATTTTATCGTTGTAATTGGCATCCGGCACAATCCAGTCATACGTAACTTCAATGCCGAGCTCGTCCTTGTAACCGCGGGTCCAAATATTGTTCGCGTGTGTATCCCCTTGAGCAAGTGATTCCTTACCCGTTTCGTTCATCGTCGAGGTTAATTTAATTGGCGGGTCATACTTGGTGAGTGGTCCTCCCGCATCCTGCTGGGTACTGGGCTTGGTTTCGCTCTCTGCATTACCAGCACCTGATGAACAGGCTGCAAGAGTCCCTGCCAGGATCATGCTAAGCGATAACAATGAAAGCCTTTTGAATGACATATTCATATGATGAATCCCCCTTTTTGTTCCTCCCGTGAGGTATGTGTTCATTGTATAAAGAAAGCGCTATCAGCACGAGTGGATCTCGTTTACATCTGGTATCTTTGATTTACCATTTGACACGTATTTTAACTTTTTTGATCCCTGTACTCCTGAGGCGTGCAGCCGATTGCTTTTTTGAAAAAACGATAAAAGTAATGCTGGTCACTGAAGCCGACCTTGGCGGAAATCTCATGCATTTTACACGAAGAACCGAGCAGCAGTTCCTTGCTTCGTTCAATGCGGCGATCATGAATATATTCCGAGATGCCTTTGCCCGTGATTCGTTTATACCAACGAGACAAGTACGAAGGATTGAGAGAGACTTCCTGTGCAATACGGGTAAGAGAGAGATCATCCTCCAGGTGATGCTTGATGTATTGATGGATTGAGATCAAGATTTGAGACTGATCATTCAGCCGGGTATCGCTCCGCTTCGATATCATCCATTCAAAGGCAGACTGATAGAAGATAACGAGTTCGGGCCACGGTGTATGGATATCAAAATGCAGCATGCGGGAGAGACCCATCTCTTCCTTCGCAGATTCGTATAAACCCAATTCATGAAGCAGTTCAATCAAGATATTCCCTGCTTCGGTATATACCTTCATTCGAAAGAACGGATCTTGAAGCCCCTCCTTCGAACTCTCAGTCCATTTCTGAAAAGAATTCATCCATTCTCTGTCCCCTGCTGCGACATGCTGCTTGACCTGATCCAGATGCAGCGACGCAACCGCCTGCTGGCTCAGTGGGTTTGGTAGCAAGTTCATATCCGGCTGCACGTTGACACGAAGCAGCTTTTCCATCCCGAGTCCAGGTCCTTCATGAATGGATAATCGCAACTGCGCGATGGCCTGATTCAGATCTATCCAAGCTACAGCCTGTTCACTCACCATGATCGATACAGAGAGGTTAAGGCAATCTGCACAAGATTGCTGCACAGACTCGAGCGTTCCATAGACAAAGCGAAGCGTTTGCTCCCACTGTTCCTGTGCATTCCCACGATACGCTGTACTTTCCGCAGCTGGCTGGATCAAACAAGCAATGACCTGATAATCCAGATCAATCGCCTTGACTGTCGACTTGTCCTGCAGCAGCTCCTCTGCCACATTGGCCACAGCATACCTGATTAAGCTCCGATCGGCCTGCGTCTGATAGTTGTTCCAATCCTCCACCCTTATAATGACCGGAAGAACGGGTTCCCCAGAATGAAAGGGAAGCTGCACGGCATCCAGTTCCTCCTGAAGCGAGGCGATATCATGCCTTTCCGTTCGCTTCATAAGATCGAGCATTAACTGACGCTGCAGCTGGGGCAGGGCTCTGGGCAGCTTGCTGCGAAACCAGGCATTCTGGTACCTGAAATCATTTTCTTCCGAAATTTGAGCCAAAGCGCGTTCTACTGCCGTACGTATATGATTCATGCCCTCCGTCTTGAGGAGATAATCCACCACACAGGGATTACGTATCGCCTGATGTGCATAATCGAATTCATTATGGCCTGTCAGCAGCAATACTTTGCATCTGGGCCATCGGTCCATGATTTTCTCAATGAGCTCCATGCCGTCCATTCCAGGCATACAGATATCGCTAAGCACAACATCCACCTTTACCGAATTCAACCACTCGATTGCTTCGAAGGCAGATTGGGCCTTAATAATCTCCATGTCCTGAAAATTCGCCTTCTGGAAGAAGGCATATAGTCCGTCCAAAATCACCGGTTCGTCATCAACGATCAGCATCCGCTGCATGAGGCAGCTCCCCTT
Source organism: Paenibacillus illinoisensis NBRC 15959 (assembly GCF_004000925.1). Lineage (GTDB taxonomy): Bacteria > Bacillota > Bacilli > Paenibacillales > Paenibacillaceae > Paenibacillus > Paenibacillus illinoisensis. Next base: position 373,154 of record NZ_BIME01000001.1, read on the forward strand.
TCCATGGAACATTCACGACAATGCATAAACCACCCAATTCACTACGTCTTGCAGCGAGACCGTAATCTGCACCAAACTTGATTCTCAGCCTTTGGTTTACATTGATAAGCCCCGTAATTTCTTCATCTTCCTGTCGCTGCGCAGGCTCCCCAAAGGACTGATCAAGTTCAGCTAACATCTCATCCGTTAACTGATCACCATCATCTTCAATCCGAATGGACAGCCTGCCCTCTGCGGCCTGATAAGAGAGTTTAAGGATACCTCCCTGACTTCGTTTGGCAAGTGCATGTTCGAAGACATTCTCCACGATTGGCTGAACAATGACTCTCGGAATCGCAATCGATCTGTACACAGGGTTCATATCCTCAATGAGCAATTGTACTCTTGACCCGAATCGGATCTTCTGAATCGCAGCATAGACCATCGCATGGTCTACTTCTTCACCGAGAGAGACTTCTGTCCGAGAGTCACGGGACATATACCTGAAGTACTGACCCAGATAATCGGTAAACTCCTGAATTAATTCAACGTTCTCCACCTCCGCCATCTGTTTAATACTGAACAGACTGTTGTATAGAAAGTGAGGCTGAATCTGGGATTGAAGATGTTTGAGCTCTGCTTCACTCGTTCGTATTCTGGCAACATAATTTTCTTCAATCAAAAGATGTAAGCGCTCTATCATATGGTTGAAACGAGAGTATAAATATCCGAATTCATCCCGTCTTGAATGCGGAATACGGATGTCTGGCTGCCCTTGCTCCACCAGTCTGAATCCTTTGACAAGTGCAGATAACGGCTTGTGGATCGATTTATAAACAGATAATGAGAAGATGATAATAATGACCACCGACATCACGGTTAACATCCATAACCACAGCTTATATCGTTCCAGTGGCGCCTGAAGCACTTCTTCAGGAATGCTGGAGGTTAATGTGAATGAATGATCCGAATCATAGAGAGAGTAATACAAATGATGATCGGAGTGGTATCTCGTTACCTGCAGCGCATCCTGCGATTCCGTTGGAAGCATCTGTAATAGTCTTTTAGAGACAGCCTGCTCTGAGGAGGAAATGACGACTTCGTGCTTGTCACCAAAGCTCAGCGTGATATCACTGCCGCCCGTTTCCGACAGCTGCTGCAGCCTTTTCTTCAGCTCATCCGCAGATAAGCGTATTCCCAATATAAAATTGGGCGGCTCCTCGTGATTCATATTGTACGGATTGCTCTTCAGGAAATAGAGATCATCTGCCGAAGTCGATAACTCCCCATTCAGATTCCCCATCGTTGCAAGCAGATCTTTCCACTCGTCGTCCTCAACGCTGCGGATGCCATCCACTGCACTTACACGCTTTTGTAGGGCCGGTACATAGTACACGACATCACTGATATATGGGCTTGTCACCATGATCTGACCGAGCTTCTTATGTATGTCGTTCAGACTGGAAGTAATCTCATACCGGCTCATAATGGGCGCTCTCGTGCTAAGTGTGGACATCGGTTCATCGAACGAAAATTCATTGACGAGACTGCTCATTCGTTCCAATTCGAATTGCAGATGATTGTGGTAGAAGTGCAGCTTGGAATCATGCGCATTTTCCACTTCGGTATGCATTTGCTTCGAGCTAGTATGTGTAATTACAATGCTGCTTCCATACAACGGGAGAATAACCAATACAAAAGCAATCATCAGTTTAACCACAATGGAGTTGGTCTTCCAGCTCCCTCCCAATAATCTCATTGCCCCTTCCACTCCTCTCCTCAAGCAGCAAAAAAGGAGCCGGAAATCGGCTCCTCTACTCGGTTTTCCTCCTACCGATCTTATCCCTTTACACTGCCGACAACAAGCCCATGAACGAAATACCGCTGCAGAAATGGATAGACGAGCAGAATGGGAATCACGGATAAAAAAATCTGGGACGCCTGGGTCGTTCGATCGGACACCTGGCTTAACAGCGTTGCATCCTCCAGCGTCATCATTTCACTCTGGATCATCGTCACCTGCTGCAGCATGGATTGCAGATACGTAGCGAGCGGATAATGCTCCGGGCTTTTCATATAGATCATGCCATCAAACCAGGCATTCCAGTGTCCGACCATGGCGAACAGCGTGATGGTTGCGATGCTTGGCAGGGAAATGGGCAGATAGATGCTCCATAGTGTACGGAAATGCCCTGCCCCATCCATCCATGAGGCTTCTTCCAATTCTTTGGGCAATCCTCTGAAGAAGTTCAGCATCAGCAGTACATTGAAGATGGGTACCGCCCCCGGTAATATCAGTGCCCAGATCGAATCCAGGAGACCTGCTTCCTTGACGACCAGATAACCTGGAATCAGCCCTCCACTGAACAGCATCGTGAAAACAAATATCCAGGCATAGAATGTTCTGGAACGAAACCTTGAAGCTTCTTTGGAAAGAGGAAAAGCCACGAGAATTGTAAAGATCAGATTCGTGGCAACTCCCAACACCACACGAAGCAGACTCGTGCCAAACGAGTTAAGGAACTGTTGATTTTCCAAAATGTACTTATAGGAAGATAACGTGAAATCCACGGGCCAGAACGTAACATTCCCTGCTTTGACTGCATCACTCGAACTGAAGGATATCGCCAATATATTCACGATCGGAAACAGGCAGAGCAAGGCAAGAATCGTCAGGATAACGTAGTTAAAACCTAAAAACCAGCGATAGGCTCTCGATGCATGGTGCATGATTCTGCCTCCTTTCTAAAATATGCGATAATTGGCGAACCGATAGGCCAGGAAATAACCAAGTCCGATAAAGATGAATGAAACCACCGACTTAATGAGGCCAAGTGCCGTAGAAACTGAATATTGGGCATCCTGTAAACCGATTCGATAGATCATCGTATCCAGGATATCACCGGATTCATAGACGAGCGGGTTGTACAGATTAAACACCTGATCGAACCCGCCATTAAGTACGTTTCCAAGACTCAGAGTAACCATTAGAATGACAATCGGACGAATTCCGGGCAGCGTAATATGCCAGGTCTGCTTCCATCGCCCTGCCCCGTCCATGACCGCGGCTTCATAGAGAGACTTATCAATGCTGGTCAGTGCTGCCAAATAAATGATGGTGCCAAAACCGAACTCTTTCCATTGATCAGTAATGACAAGTATGTACGGAAACCAATCGTTGCTGGCCAGAAATTGAATGGGCTCCATCCCGAGTGCCTTGAGCAGCATATTTACAATCCCACTGCTCGGGGATAACACATCCACGATAATGCCGGCCAGAATTACCCACGAAAAAAAGTGAGGCATATATATTACCGTTTGTATCGTTCGTTTAAATCCGGTTTTGCGTACTTCGTTGAGCAGTAGGGCGACGAGTACCGGAATCACAAGGCCGGATATAATTTTCATGACAGAAATGAATACCGTATTCCACACAACCTGGCCAAACCCCGGAAGATCGAACAGGTATCGGAAGTTATCCAAGCCTACCCAGTTCATGTTCTTAAATCCGGCAATCGGAGAGAAATTCTGAAAGGCGATCGAGAGACCTGCCATTGGAATGTAACCGAATACAATAATGATGATCAAACCTGGCAGAATCATAAGATGAAGCGGAATGTTTCTGATAAATTGTTTGTAGTTGGAACGCATGAGCTGTCTCCTCCTTCAAAATTTATTATAGGAGCAGGCATGCTGATGAAATAGTGTAGGTTATTTACTTTGGGTATCTTCTGTTGACTCTCCATCTGGAAACACAAAAAAACCGCGATTACTCGCGGTTTCTTCATGAATACTGTTCTCTTCCGGGGTAGAAGCATAAAAGAAATTACAAATCCAGAATCAATACATTGACTGAATGAGCGGGCAACTGAAGAATCACGGATTGACCGTCCAGTCCAATCTCCCGTTCCTGTGGAACCACCTTCTCATCATTCTTCTGGTTCACATTCGGAACATGAACCAAGGATTGATCTCCGCTGAGTGTGATCAACCGTGCTGCAGATTTCACATTCAGATCCTCAAGATGGACGTGTGTGGATTTGTCCACACTATCGGCATTCACCATTTTTACATATACATGCTGCTGATCTCTCGTCACGCAATGGAACACCTCACGGTTATATGCTTCGAGCTTGTAATCCAGCACTTTGCTGGTTGTATGTCCGTCTGTGTAGGAGCAGATCAAGCTCTTCCCTGTAACGCCGCCATAATTGACAGTGATCGTATAATCGGTACCGCTCTCCAGCGTTTCATAATTCGCAGCTCTCAGGTTACCCGCTGCGGAACTTGAAGAATAATCACCGAGAGTATATCCTTCGATACCTTGTTTGTACACTTTTACTCCCGTTGCATCACCACCGTAACCAATCGCATATTCAATGACATCCTTCTTGTCAGATGAAATATCCGTAAGTCCCACACCAACATAGAAACCGTCATCACCCGCCAAGCGCTTGGTTTCCACCTGCACCTTGTAATTCGTCCATTCTTCATTCAGAAGATATATCCCGTTCAGGCCGCTGGTTTGCCCTTTCAGCACAAGTCCGTTACCGGCTTCAAGTGTATATCCGTTCGAACCAGGAATCAGACCCCACGCCTCATTCAGCTTCGTCTGCTCCCTGAAATCTTCACTCAACAGCACGCTGCCATCCTGATTGGATGTGACCGTAACCCGTTTCACGACGATGTCTGCATTACCGGTTGCAATCTCGATTCCTCCATGAGGGATGAGCTCCACCTGTTTTCCTTTGCTGTACGTCTTAAACGAAGTGCCGACCACTTGATCTCCAACGTATTTCGCAAAAAGGTGCTGAACGTAGTAGTTCGGTGTATACCATACTGTTTCATCATCAAACCAGATGCAATCCGGTGTCCAGCGATAGGTTCCATCCGTCAGCACTTTATTGAACAATGGCGCATAGGCAGCCAAACGAACGACATCTGCATTGTTTTCGAAGCCGGTCATGATTGCTGCTTCTGCAACGGCACCTGCAAGTGTGTTTTTGTCCGTGGATGCGTACTCTCCGACAAAGACCTTGGAAGTCTCTTTCCAGTTGATTTGCCCATCTTCAAGATATGCCCGATGGTAGTAGTTATAACGATCCACGTTATTCAGCAAGTAATCATTGGAGCGGTAATAGTGTTCGTCTGCAATGGTATCCATGTAATCGTCCTGCTTCTCATACCAGGTTACCGTTTCTTCAATGACCTTCTGTCCATCCGCAAACGCGATTTGGGCCGAACCCGTAAGGTTACCGCTCAGGAACTTCCAGCCTTGTTGGTATGCATCATCGTCCGCTTGTGCACCAACAGTTGAAATGATATGCAATTCATGATCCGGATAGTGCAGCTTCATATATTCATCAATGGATGCTTTGAAAACCTCAAAATTGGCGAAAAATTCGGTTCCCCAGTTTTCATTGCCCACGCCCAGATAGTGTAGATCAAACGGTTCAGGATGCCCCATTTGGCTTCGTATTGCGGCCCATTCGTTATGTTCAACATCTGTACTCAGGGCAAAATCGATCAAATCAGTGAAGTTTTTGATGTAATATTCTCTTAATGCGCCGCCAGCCGGATGTGCATAATCCGAACGTGCCTGACACAGAACTCCACAGGCCATAACGGGAACCGGAGCGGCATTCAAATCTTCCGCGAGCTGGAAGTACTCCATGTATCCAAGCCCCATCGTCATCATGTAACCCCAGACATTGTAGTTCTCTTTGCGCAGCTCAACCGGACCAACGGAATCCTTCCAGTCGTACACATTATCCCATATGAAGGACCCTTCCGAGATGCAGCCTCCCGGAAAGCGCAGAAACTTGGGGTGCATATCAACGAGAGCCTGAACCAGATCCTTTCTCAGTCGATAGTTCGGATTCCCCTTGTAGTTAGCGTGTGCTGATGTGGAAATGCCGGCTTCATCAGGAACTGCGCCCCATACGTCCCGTGGGATCAGAGACACCATATCGATGGAAATATCTCCTTCAAACGTAAGCGCGAGCTGCCCAAGTGCTGTCTCTGTTCCGGTAAGAACAAGAGCCTGATTTCTCGTTTCCGAATCCACCCTGACTGCACCATACTTTTTCCAGGTACCTCCTCCATCTACATGAACCTTGACGGAATCACTAATTACAGTTTCCGAGCCATCCTGTAGTTGTATGGTTATCGTACCGGCCGAATTTGCCTTTGCCCAGATGGTGAAGTCGTATTGTTCACCTTTTTTGATGGACATGGCACAATGCTGATTGGTATCGGAAAAACCGCGATTTCGTATCGTTGCTCCATCCTGAACCGTCACATAGTAAGCATTTGCATCCGGGTCTTCGAGTTTGAAGTGTTCATTCAATCCACCTTCGTGATGCACATTCATTTTGCTGGTATCGCCAGACCAGGCGAATAATGGATCCCGGTTCCTCCCCGTCGAACATCCGCATTCACCGGAGGTATGTGAGTATGTATCAAATGCAAAAGATTCAAATGAACGATTCTGAACCAGCTCGGCATAGATTCCGCCATCCGCCGCATTGTTAATATCCTCGTAGAACAGACCGTACATGACCTCACTAATATCAGCGACTTGCTGATCGCCGTGGATTGTTATGGTATAAGGCGGCAGCTCCTCCGGCAATACGGATACGTCAAAACTTTTGCTCAGCGTGCTTTCACCTTTACTCAAAATTGCACTCAGGCTTGCTTCCTGTGCCGAGGTAATGGACTGCACTTTCCCATCATGTGACAGCACTTCGGGACAATTGGACTGCCAGTGGACCTTCACTTTCCCACCTAGCAGGTCAACAGGCAGCGAAATATTCTTCGTAATGATTCGGGTCGGAAATGACAAATATTTATCTCCTGCCAACGTAACAATCTCTTCATCGGTTAATGATTCACACATGACTTCGATGACTTCATCTATGGTTAATCCGGCCTGATATATCCGAAAATCGGACAGTGATCCGGCAAAATCCAAATCGGCTGCATACTGAGAGCGACCAATGTAATTCTGGCTGTAATTGGCCGAATCCGTGAAGGAATCGAACCATCTGCGCAGCTGCGCATAATTACCACTGGACGTCTGACTGATGGACCCATCCGCTATTTTCTCTCCATTCACATAGACGATCGGGCCAGCACTGCTAAGCGTACCTCCTTGAGTACCAGCTACCGACAAAGCTATATGCATCCATTCCCCTGTAGCAAATCCTCGGCCCGGATCCACAACCAGATCCCCTTCGGCAGACATCGTTCCTCTCAGCTGTCTCGTCAAAAACAGATATGGGCCCTGTTCTCCTTTTCCAAAGTCAAAAATGCGTTCCCACACATTGGAGCCCTTGTTCAGATGTACCCAGGCTGCCACAGTGATGCCTGTTTTATCGCTTACATTTTGAAATAGATCTGAAGGTAACTGAAGATACGATGTCCCATTCTCCCCCCCTGCAAAAGTAGCCGCATTCCTTCCACTCACTCTCGCCACCGATGGTACCGAATGACCTCCAGCAATGCCATCCTTGCCTTGGCCGGAATAATCCTTACCGATGTTGCCCGCATCCTCAAACTTGTAATGTGCAATAATTTGATCTTGATAACTGCTCATCATTATGCCTCCTATGTAGATCATCAATTAATTCATGAATATATGAATCATTAATATATTTATAAATATCTTATATACACGTTATAGTACTCATTTCGAATTGGATTTTCAACTAAAAACTTCAAATCGGTAGTAAATTCAAAATAAATTCATACTTTAGTCATTCATTTCGCTTTTTATAACTCGTTTCAACAACATGGTTTACAAAAATATAAATTAATTGATATTATAGCAAATGTAAGCGCTTGATTCGAGCATTAACTGAAAGGAGGACTGCACTACCACGTTCATCTTTGTATTTTTAACTTGTTTAATAATTTGTGAATGAAGAAAGGGGACACGTATGAAGCGTTATTTGGTCATTGCACTTAGTACGGCATTGCTCTCTACTCCAGCTCTTTCGCCAGTCTCCGCTTTGGCGGACAATACAGCCACAACGGCTATCAATTCGCAAAGTTCCACCATATCGAACAAAACTCAGGTACCTGAGTTTAAGGACGTTTCCGTTCATGATCCTTCTGTCATCAAGGTAGATGATACGTATTATGTATTCGGCTCACATCTACAGGTGGCCAAGTCCAAAGATTTAATCAGCTGGGATTCCGTCGCTTCAGGCGTTACGGATGACAATCCCGTCGTTCCCAATGTAACCAAGGAATTCGCTGAAGCTCTGCAATGGGCTCAGACGGATACGCTCTGGGCAGCAGACGTCATTCAACTGGCAGATGGCAAGTTCTATATGTATTACAATGCCTGCAAAGGGGATTCTCCCCGGTCTGCCCTTGGAGTCGCCGTAGCTGACAACATTGAAGGCCCATACAAGGATCAGGGACTTTTGCTGAAATCAGGCATGTGGGATGAAATTAGCGAAGATGGCACCATCTATGATGCGACCAAACATCCCAACGTGGTCGATCCGGATGTATTTTTTGATAAAAACGGCAAGCTCTGGATGGTGTACGGATCTTACTCCGGAGGGATTTTCATTCTGGAAATGGATGAGACAACCGGCAAACCACTGCCTAATCAAGGTTATGGCAAGAAGCTGACCGGAGGCAACCACAGCCGAATTGAGGCCCCTTATATGCTCTACAGTCCCGAAACCGATTATTATTATCTGTACTTGTCTTATGGTGGACTTGATGCTGTCGGTGGATATAACATTCGTGTGGCCCGTTCCAAGACTCCGGATGGCCCCTTCTACGATGCTGAAGGCAACGATATGATCAAGGTTATGGCAGATAAGAATAAGCCGTTGTTTGATGACGAATCCATTGAGCCATATGGCGTGAAACTGCTCGGAAACTACCTGTTCGAGAGACAGATCGGCGACCCCGGCATCGGCCAGGGGACAGGATATGTATCTCCTGGACACAACTCCGCTTATTATGATGAAGAGACCGGCAAGCACTTCCTCATCTTCCACACACGCTTTCCGAATCGCGGAGAAGAGCATGAAGTACGGGTTCATGAGATGCATATGAACTCCGAAGGATGGCCTGTCGTCTCTCCTTACCGCTATGCAGGTATCGAGAGTGATGCGGTACAAGTGACGGAACAAGATGCTGTTGGTTCTTACAAATGGGTCAATCACGGGAAGGATATCACAGCCGAGATCAAGCCGTCCCAGATCATTCAATTTGCGGCAGGTGGCCAGATTACTGGTGCCGTTACAGGGACATGGAGCCTCCTGGAGGACAACAAGGTACGAATAACGACCAATAATATGGTATACGAAGGCGTCTTCACCCAGGAATGGGATGCGGAATCCCAGCAGAACGTGCTGACCTTCAGTGCACTCTCTTCATCCGGTGTAGCCGTCTGGGGAAGTCAGATGAACGCTATGAAGGATCAGGATGTGGTACAGGCGGTGAAAAAGGATCTGACCATTGGAAATACGGAGAATATTTTCTATGACCTCTCCCTTCCCACCACAGGTACACGGGATAGTCAGATCACATGGAAATCATCTCTCCCCTCTGTCCTATCGGCTGATGGAGCAGTAAATCGGCCACGCAGCGGCAAAGGGGATGCCAAAGTAAAATTGACCGCAACAATCCAAAAAGGAACGGCCACAGCCAGCAAAACGTTCCAAGTGACCGTGCCTGAACAGGCAGCTGGCCCACTGCTGGGCGAGTATACGTTTGACAACAAAAAGCTCGCTAAAATCGTACAGGATTCGAGTAAAAACGGTTATCATGGCCAGGCCTTTAATGTAGTAAGCTCAGCAATTGGCACGAAGAATCAGGCTGCTGCTTTTAACGGAAAAGACAGCTACATTCAGTTGCCTGGACTTCTGACGGACACAACAGACTTCACCTTCAGTGCCTGGGTAAATTGGGACGGGGGCGGAGCCTGGCAGCGTATATTCGATTTCGGCAATGGTTTGACTAAACATATGTTCCTTACGCCAGCCCAGCATACTGGCGCTCTCCAATTTACCATCCATGATCAGGGTCGTGATCAGAGTCTAATTGCGGCTGAAGCGCTGCCTACAAACCAGTGGGTTCATGTCGCTGTCACGTTGCAAGGAGACACAGGCACGTTGTATGTAAACGGTAAATCGGTTGCGAGCAGCTCTGAAATCACGTTCAATCCGAAGGATCTACAAGCTTCGGAAGCCTATCTGGGCAAGAGCCGATATGCTGCCGATCCGTTCTATCAAGGCAAATTGGATCAGGTTAGAGTGTATGACAAAGCGCTAAGCGCCAAAGAAATCCAGCGTCAAGCAGAAGTCCAGCCTTGAACGGTTGAACTCTAATGTATCAACATATTAATTAATTAAAAATAATACCACCTAAAGCAGCCACCTAAGAACTCCCCTCTTAAATTTAGACTAATATATTTATGCAACTTGTTTGGCATGTTCTCGGTATTGTACCGGGATCATGCCTTTTATTTTGACTTGATACGTTTGTGATTGTAGTAAACCATGGATCGTGCTAGTTCTTTTTGAAATGTTCTACACTTCAGACTCATGAAGATAAAGAAACTCTGATTTCATAATGCCATATATCTACGTTGATATGTTCAGTGAGATTAAGATCACCTCTACTTTCACCTACAAAAGAGTCCTTTCTAAGAATGTAACCTCTTTATTTTTAATCTACTTTTGAACTCAGCTGTGATTGTCTTCCGTGTACATATTAGCATTCATTTTAGTGAATGAGTTACACCCCCCCCCCACTGCATCGTTTACTAGTCAAAATGCTTATATTTCATGAATAGTTATCTCCTAAATGATATGTATTCTAATAATTCTCCTAAAAATTTCAATTCCACTGTAACATTAGTCTCCCTGCCCCGTTGTCTAAATAGAAGGAGGAGGAAACTTGAAATGAGGAGTGATCTATATACAGAACTATTCAAGCAGTACCAGTCCTCCCTGTATCTCTATCTATTCCGAATGTGTGGATCTCCGGAGACAGCTGAAGAATTAGTTCAAGAAACCTTTTACAGAGCTATGGTTTCCATGAAAGCCGAGCATGCAAAATATGCTAGAGCTTGGTTGTATAAAGTAGCTCGGCATTTATTTATCGATTGGTACCGTAAATATCGTGGAGAAAAGCAAATGAATCAAGAGTTGGAGAAGCAAGGCGTAGAAAATACATATCGGACTCCTGAGGAAGTACTGACTGCTCGTGAACATACCATTCGTATTCAACAAGTGATGAAGAAACTGCCCGAACAATATCGAACCATTTTGTTACTACGAGAAATGAACGAGTTATCCTATAAGGAACTTTGCGAGATTCTGGATATGAATATGAACCAGGTTAAGGTCACTCTTTTTCGTGCCAGAGAACGATTCAAAGCAGAGATGCTTCAAATGAAAGGAGACGTTTGAGTATGTCTAAAATACCACATGATGAGGAACGTTTATTTCAGGAAGAAGATTTTGAACATCAGCATCCTGAATGGGGTCATAAGCAGTTTAAACGAATGGTATGGAAAACAAGATGGAAATTTTTCCTTAATGCAGGAGGAGCGCTTTTTCTAGTTTTTTTGGTCTATCACATCTACGTCTCAGCTCTCCATATCTATTTTGATCAATCAGAGGTACGTAATAATTTCTTACGTTCCATTATGTCTGTCGTTGAAATGCATGGTGATGGACTTCGTGTAGAAAAAAGAATATCTGTTCAACCTTTTGAAGTAACTCCGTTTTTAACTCAGAAAGCTAATTTGAAATTATATCGACACGTGGGTTCATGGGAGGTAGTCACAGGTGAGATTCAAGCTACGCTCAGTATAACCGGTAAGTTCAGCTATTCAATTACCAATACAGGAGCGTATTTGAATGGCAATAATCCCGGCCCTTTCTATCTACCTTACTCATTGGTCAATGGTAAATCTGATCATAATGATTCTGAGGAAAATAGTAGCCTCAAACGGCTAGCTGAAATTGATGATGGACATGTCGCAGAGATGTCATTATCCTTGAAAAACCTAGCATCTCCCAATCAACTGATGAAGCTTCTTTCAGATTACGATGTTGCGGTGACTGCTATGCCGATTTATTCAGGCGAATTCACCCAGCCCGATGCTTCCTATTCACGAGCAGGTTTGTTTGACTATAATATTCCACATCTTACCCTTAAACCTCTTTATGAATTTAATTTGAAAGGCGCAAGGTGGTTTAATTACTTCGTCCCGGAAGATGCAGGACAAATGCAGGAACAGATTGACGCCATGTTGACTGAACTAAAATGGATGATTAATCATCTTGATTACAATGAAGCTGAACAAGATAAACAGCGTCTTGCCTACCTAGACGAGAATGGAGTTCAAGTATATGGTGCGGTTGTTACAGGCCCTGTGCGAGAGTTGGAGAAACTTACAAAGTTAGCTGAATTCCATCATTTCCAGTTGAGCCGCGTAGAAGTCTGGAACTGGAATTGAAGCAGGTAGTTGACTAATCCTATAGTGCGGTTATTTCTCATTTAAAGAAGAGATGATACCTGTTATTCCAAGGTAACATCTCTTCTTTATAATTAATAATGTTTCTATACTCTTCTTCTCTTCTGTGTTTAAGCATTTTAAATATGAATTGTAAATGTCGGAGTGCCTACAAAGCGCCAACAAAGACGATCCTCTTTAACTCGAAAAAATCGAAACCAATTTACCCTGGATAATGAATAACCATGCTAAGTCGGTTCTCCGAAACTCCAGAGTTTATATAACGATGCGGCTTGTCTGCTCGAAAGCGAATAGACTCTCCCCGCTTCACCTTAAGATCTTCTCCCCCGACATGAATCGTCATTTCCCCTTCAAAGACGGTAATAAACTCCTCTGTTCCGTCAATGTGCGGCTCTGCACTCCATGAAGCTGCCTCATCCATCTCCAGGACATACATTTCGAACCGACGGCCCTCTTCAAAGGGAAAATGCGGATAAATCCGTACTCTTCCGTTTTCCTCCGTTAACACGTGAATATCATCAACCGTCACGATCGACGCATCCGATTTCGGCTCATGAATCAATGCGGTGAACGACACTTTGAGGCCGTTTGCAATTTTCCAGACGGTTGCGATGGAAGGGTTCGATTCTCCCCGTTCAATCTGACCTAACATGGTCTTGCTGATCCCTGACATTTCGGCAACTTTATCCAAACTAAGCTTTCTTTGCTCCCGGATCTGCTTCAGATTTTGAGCAAGTACAACGTTGATATTTTCCAACCTGTAACCACCTCTTTAAAAAATCGGTATTGTGCAATATACAGTCCATATCGTACAATGATAACGCACAAACGTTATAACGTACATTTCATGCAATTATAGCACACAACAAACTTTTTGCGGAGGACAATCATGATTATCCCTTTATTGACGTATGCCATTGTCGCATCATTTACACCGGGTCCCAATAACATTATCGCCATGACCCAAGCTAGACATCGTGGATTTGCCAAGACATTTCCATTTGTTGGTGGAGTAGCCGCGGGTTGCCTGCTGATTATGTTTCTATCCAGTTATTTCAATCTCGTTCTGCAACAGTATATTCCGAGACTCAGACCCGTTTTGAATGTGTTGGGATGTGTCTATCTGATCTATCTGGCATTCAAAATTATGCGTAGTACGTCTGCACACCAGGAAGAAACTCGCACCAATCCCTATTCATTTTGGTTTGGCTTCACTCTACAGTTCATGAATCCCAAAGTCATTTTGTATGGTTTAACCGCAATCTCGGTGTTTGTCTTGCCGCTTGCCCAGTCACATGCTCACATGATGATATTCTCTGTATTGTTAACGATTGTGGGGATCAGTGCCAATATGACATGGGCGTTATGCGGGGTGATATTTCAGAGTGTACTCGTGAGATATGAGCGTCCATTTAATATGGTTATGGGCATCCTCTTAATTTGTAGTGCAATTTCAATGTTAAAATAAACAAAAAGCGTCCACTCATGTGCTGAGTAGACGCTGTAAGATTACTAGAAGCCGGATTTCCACCAATGTTCCGTTGGATAAATTCCGGTACGGATCTGAACCTTTTCTCCAATCTTCGGAGTTGTGATATCGATATTGGCGCCGCGTGCTGCCTGGGTAATCCGTTCAACCGGATCGGTCCAAGCATGGTAGGCTAGGGTGAATGCTCCCCAATGAATGGGAATGAGCAGCTTTCCTTTTACATCCAGATGGGCTTGTACGGTTTCTTCCGGCATCATATGTATGTTGGCCCATCGTTCGTCATATTGTCCACATTCCATCATCGTTAAGTCGAATGGCCCATACTTGTCACCGATCTCTTTGAAGTGAGGTCCGTACCCACTGTCTCCACTAAAAAACACCTTTGTCTCGTGTCCGGAGATTACCCATGAGCACCATAGCGTGGAGTTACGATCGAATAATCCTCTCCCCGAAAAGTGCCTTGCAGGCGTGCATGCCAGTGTCAGGCCCTTGAACGGAAGCTCATCCCACCAGCCATGCTCCGTAATTTTATCCGAAGGCACACCGATTTGAATCAAACGCCTACGTACGCCAAGCGGTACAATAAACCGTTCGGTTTTATTCATCAATCTCCGAATGGAGGAATAATCCAGATGATCATAATGATCATGAGATAAGACGATGGCATCCAGTGGGGGAAGATCTTCTGGCGAAACTGGCAAATTAACGTTGTAGCGCTTCGTCCCCACCCACGATACCGGAGATGGACGGTTACCCAGCATGGGATCAAAAAGCAATCGGGTTCCTTCCATTTCAAGCAGAAAAGCCGAATGTCCGAACCATGTCACTTGTGGATGATCATCAGCGTTCAATATTTCGCTAAACTCACTTTTCACGTTCGGTATATGACTCAGAGGTCTTCGTTCCTGACCACTTTTAAGGGAATCCCGAAGCATGCTCAGCATGGCCTTCAAGCTCATATTCATCGATGTTGGAATCTGATTTTCGTATTTGGTCATCTTATTACCTTCTGTTCTTCATAATGGCTGGTTCACTATGAAATAATGGATTCATTAACCTGGGATTGGAACTGCTCCAATGCGTGCTTAACTTCTGAAGCTGTAAGGCCATGCCGAAACAGATATTCCTGTAATTCCTTCACTTCTGCTTCATCACCCGCCAGAACTCCATTGATTTTACGGATCACCGCTTCTTCCATATCTTTTCGCTCGGGTCCTGCAGGCTCACATAGCCAAAAATCAGTTCTTTTCACATTTCCCTCGCCCGTCCAGAGCAAATTTTCATAACGTATCACATCCCAATCCCGATACCCAGACTGAATCTGCTGAAGTTCGGAATATAACAAATCGTAGATCAGGTTGCACGGAATATGTCCAAAGTACTTTCGATACTGTCTCAGATTATATCCATCAATCCATTCGGTCAAGATAAAATGTCCTGGAGAGTAGGCATACAGTTTTGGGACATGGCGGTTGCTTTGCATGGACATGATGGCTTCGCCCTCGAGTTCTCCACCGATCTTCCCACGCTTGGTGTACACTTTGAGGCAGTATTCCTGTACTTTATAGACGACAGACTGTTTACCCAGCAGCGAAGCCTGCATGTTCAGGTGCCCGTTCCGTTCATAACGCAATAGCATATCTTTCAGATGTGGTGTTAATGGTTGAATGATTTTCATAAAAGAGTTCTCCTTGATCGATTATCAAAGCTAAAACGTTTTCCACTCTGTGATGAATCTTACTTCACTTCACTATTATTGTCGCTAAACTAGAAGTTGAACATATCCAATTTCGCCAGAACATGAACTATTTGCTTTCATATTCATATATGTGACTTTTGACGTACTGGATCTGACTTTTTTCCACTCTAATGGATGGAACACGTTTCATGTCGAGGTGTCAACATATAAAAAAACGATGTCCCCCAGCCGCAGCTGGAAGAACATCGTCTAATGTTAAGTGATATCGAATTAATGCATAGGGCCTTGTTGACCTTGTTGTGATCCAACCTTCACCCGTTTAACAAAGAAAGAGATCACCAGACCAATCACGGCAAGAACCAGTGCAAACACAAATGCATTCTGTACCCCTGACGTGAAACCAGCGAGCTGATTTTCCGGGCTCTCCGGGTTAGTTACATTGCTCAAGAAGCGAGTCTGACCCGCGCTCAGAATACTTACGGCAACCGCAGTACCGATCGCACCGGATACTTGCTGCAATGTATTCATGATTGCCGTTCCGTGAGGATAATACTCTGGCGGCAGCTGATTCAGACCGTTCGTTTGAGCAGGCATCATGATCATCGAAATCCCGATCATCATGAATACATGCATGGTAATGATTGTACCCAAAGCCGTTGTCGGCGTAATGCCTGTGTACATGAACAGAACAACTGTCACGATCGCCAGGCCAATGATAACGAGCCATTTGGGACCAAATTTGTCAAACAAACGTCCCATAACCGGAGACAAGAATCCGTTCAGCAAGCTGCCCGGCAGCAGGACCAGACCTGCAGTCAGTGCTGTAACGGCCATACCTTGCTGCAGATACATTGGAAGGATCAGCATGGAAGACAACATCATCATCATACAGATGAAGATCAGGATCAAGCCGATCGTAAACATTGGATATTTGAATGCGCGCAGATCCATCATTGGCTGCTTCATCCGTAACTGACGGATGCTGAACAGCAGCAAGGACAATACCCCGATAACCAGGGTAACTACCACGACTGGACTGGTCCAGCCTCCGCCTGTATCCCCGTGTCCACCCGCACTGCTGAATCCATATACAATACCGCCAAAACCGAGGGTAGACAATATAATGGAGATAACATCAATTTTCGGCTTCGTCAGCTTCGAAATGTTCGGCAAGAACAACAAACCACACACCAGCGAGATAATGAAGAACGGCAATGAAATCCAGAAAATCCAGTGCCAGCTCAGATTAGCCAAGATCAAACCGGAAATACTCGGACCGCTCGCTGGGGCAAACATAATTACGAGACCGATTAACCCCATGGCAGCACCACGTTTTTCAATCGGGAAAATAACCAAAATGGTGTTAAACATCAATGGCAGCAAGAGAGCTGTACCTACAGCCTGCAATACCCGTGCAACCAAAAGCAGTTCAAAACTTGGTGCAATTGCAGCAACAATGGTTCCCGCAATCGAAAATATCAGAGACGTTGTAAACAACTGTCTTGTTGTAAACCATTGTAATAACATACCGGAAACCGGCACCAAAATACCCAGTACGAGCAGATAACCTGTCGTCAACCATTGAATCGTTGTTGGTCCAACTTCAAGCAGGGTCATCAGCGGCGTCAGTGCCACATTAAGCGCTGTTTCACCGAACAGGCCAATGAATCCGCTCAATAGCATCGCGAACAGTATGGGCAGTACCTTATATTGCTTTGTTTCTTGTTGGTCCTGTACAGAACCAGCTTTCATGGAAACCTCCACGATCCCATCCTCCTCAAACGTTTATAACTGTTTCTCTCTTTGTGCAGACTTATTGAATCCCTCTAGCATTCTTAGCCACACTCGACAAATAATCAGCAGCCGTCAGCAGAGGCTGCTTATCCTGATTGGTCAGACTGATAATCAGTGCTCCCTCCATTAAAGAGATGACCAAAAGACCCGTTTCTCGTGCTTTCTCCTCACCAACGCCCTCCATCAACAGATGTTTCGTAATGATGTTCTGCCAATTGGCGAATACACCCTGGCATGCCACACGCAGTTGATGACTGATACAGGAAGTCTCCACGGCTGCCCAAAAGCTGAATGGCAGAAACCCCGTGAAACCAGCCGCTTCCGTTTCATCAGCCATGTCATGAATAAACCTCTGGATGGCATCTCCTGTGCTCTCATGGGCTGCGAAGGTATCCTCGAATTTCTGCATGATCTGTTCATTGGCTTTCTGGATGCACTCGTGAGCGAGCTCTTCCTTGCCGTGCGGAAAATAATGATATAACGATCCTTTTGGCGTACTGCTCTCCTTAATAATCTGATTAAGACCGGTCGCATGATATCCTTGTGAAAAAAACAGTCTGGCTGCTGTGCTGACAATTTGTTCTTTAGCATTAGACTTTTCACTCAATGGAGCCACTTCCTTAATCTGAATTATAACAATCGGTCTACATAATTAAACCCGTTTCCAATAAGACTGTCAATAACTTTATCAAAGAAATGTTATGGAAACGCTAACAGTTTGTTATCTTCATATTAAAAGCTGCGAAGAGACTGGATTATGGGCTAAGAATATAAAAAGACGGCTTTTCGCCGCCTTGATCCTAATAGGTCTGCTCGTGCTCGATCTCTGAAACTTGGAGAACATTTCTTCATTTCATTAAAACCAGTCTGACCTACTCTACTCAACTACAGCATTTATAACTTTCCTGAATTATCCCAGGCCTCGGCGTTCAGCTCACTATTCATGCTAACGGCCGCGAGCGCGCCCAACGAAGCGGCAGTAATCGCCTGATATATTTCCGATGCAGCATCTCCCGAACTGAATACACCTGGTACAGACGTTTTGGCAAACTCATCTACCTTAACTGTCCCCGACTCCGTTACTTCGCACCCCAGTGTTTTAGCCAGATCCGAACCGATGACAAGCTTTGGTGCGAAGAAAATGCCTGTACACTCCACGGTATTTCCGTCCTCCAGCACAATCTGCCTAACCATTCCTTCCTCCGATTCAATGGATTGGATCGGCGTGTCCAGTACAGACACCTGATGCTGTTTCAACTCCTCACGCTGTTCCTCCGTCATTCCAGTTCCGTTCGTTAGTATGGTGAATCGGTTCGTCCAACCCGATATTACTTTGGCCATGTGTACGGCTTTATCACCACTCACAATGATGCCAAGGGGTTGATCCCTTAATTCCCAGCCATCACAGTATGGGCATACAAAGGCACTCTTGCCATATACCGCGGACAGTCCTGGAATGTCGAGAGGCTGGTCTTTTTTACCGATTGCAAAAAGAAGCTTCCGGCCTCTTACCATCTTTCCTTCTACCGTTGTTACTTCAAATGAACCTTCCGTTCCTGTGACGGCAGCGGCTGTGTCCTCCATGACATGTACAGAAGGATAGGCGCGAATCTGCTCTTTGGCGATTTGGCGGAATTCACTAGGCGTTGCCCCGTCTCTTGTCAAGAAACCATGAGTTTCACGAGTCACCATATTACGCGGTCGCCCTTCATCGATCACTACAACCTCTTTTCTGGCTCTTCCGAGGACCAATGCGGCATTCAGACCGGATGGTCCCCCGCCTATGATAATCACATCTACTATTTTAATCATTTTAAACACCCTTTCCAGATACTTAAAGTCCTTAATTGATCCAAAAAAAGATTCTCTTCTTCACAGCCTATGGTTTAACACAGTAAACCCTGACAATAACAACCAGATAGGCTATAATAAAGAGAATGAAATTAAAAACAATTAAAGACCCTTTATATCTACAATAGACCCTTATTTTCAAAAATGCAAGTATAATTTTCTCATTTATTATCATATCTTTGTTTTTTTTATGAATTCTGTAGCACAGAAATTCAATTTTAACAATTAAAAAAAACCTTGTTTTTAAATTGTTCACAATCAATTGACAGTATTTTTAAACAAAAACGTGTTTTAATTCACATAGTAAACTAAATGCTATAATAAGGGCACGAGATATATAAGTATAGATATAGGAAGTGAGCATTTGAAAACACTGAATAAGGGGTCACAACCCAAAATTGAACTAGAGTATAGCTCCATTCCGAAAGTATTCTTTGATACGATCAAAGTCGGAATCATCAAGTCCAATCTGATCGCCATGCTTGCCGGTTTGTGTCTGGCATTGTATGTATTTGATGCCTCATTCATAGCCAACATTGTGCCGATCATACTGTCTGTCATCGGTTCCTCCCTGATCATCGGGGCTGCTGGTGTGTTCAACAACTTGTACGACCGGGATATTGACGCGATTATGGAACGTACAAGAACACGTCCAACCGTTACGGGTCAAGTTGATACCAAGTCCGGACTTATTCTGGGGATCACGATTACGGTGCTCGGGGGCATTCTACTGTATATTGCTTCACCTTCAGCAGCCGTATTTGGTATCCTGGGATTGTTGCTTTATGTCTTCCCATATACCATGTGGACCAAACGTACAACAATATACAATACGGAAGTAGGCAGCTTGTCCGGTGCCGTTCCACCACTGATTGGTTGGGCAGCAATCTCACCGGAACTCGGACATTTTGAAATCTGGGCTTTGGTTGTTACCATGCTCTTGTGGCAAATGCCTCACTTCTACGGTATTGCCATCCGCAGATTTGACGAATATAAGGCAGCTGGTGTCCCAATGCTTCCTGTTGTCAAAGGAATCAGACGCACATATATTCAAACGAATGTCTATCTGGTATTGTTATTGCTCTCCAGCTTTTTATTCTGGCCGCTTAGCCCGTTAGTGGCGATTGTCGCTTTCTTGGTCAGCTTGGCATGGCTCATTCTTAGCGTGGCAACATTTGATCGTAACCAAACCAAGAAATGGTCACATAAAATGTTCATTTTCTCCATCAATCACATTACGATTGTATTCCTGGTGATCATCGCTTATTCCCTGATCGCACAGCTGCTCAGATAAAGAATTGCAGCAATCTTGAATATAAACAAGCCGTACAGACAAACTCTTGTAAAGAGTTAACTGTACGGCTTTTTATATGGTTGTTAATCTGAACTTATCCCACTTTCACAGGCGCTTGTTCTCCCTGCCAGAGCAATTGCATTTCTTCACTGGTCGCAAGCAGCTCGCTCAAGCTTCCTTCTGCTTCAATACGGCCATCTTTTAATACGATAATATGATCTGCCTTAGCCAGTGCTGCTCGCCGGTGTGAAACGGCAATACATGTCACATGCTGCTCGTTGGATAACCCCTCCCACACCTGCTGTTCCGTTTCCACATCCAGTGCACTCGATAGATCATCGAAGATATACAGATCCGCTTCAGTCATTAGCATCCGTGCCGTGGCTGCACGCTGAATCTGTCCACCAGACAGCATGACACCCCTTGGACCAACGGAGGTTTCCAATCCCTGTTCGAGGTGTTCAATATCCTTTTTCATTACAGCCAGGCGAATGGCACGTGCGAGCGATTCGCCTACTCTACCCTTTTTGCCTTGCACAATGTTCTCCTTCAATGTATCACTGAACAATCGGGGGACCTGAGGCGTGTAAGCCGCACGAGGCGGCATCAAGAATGTTGCGGGATCTACCTCTTCCCCGTTCCACCGAATATCCCCCTCCTGTTTCGGCAATAATCCAAGCAGCGTCCTCACCAGTGTAGATTTTCCCGATCC
The DNA here is from genome assembly GCF_004000925.1 of Paenibacillus illinoisensis NBRC 15959. Taxonomy (GTDB): domain Bacteria; phylum Bacillota; class Bacilli; order Paenibacillales; family Paenibacillaceae; genus Paenibacillus; species Paenibacillus illinoisensis. The sequence continues at coordinate 394,489 of NZ_BIME01000001.1, forward strand.
GATTCGTCCGGTAATCACAATAAATTGTCCGCGTTTCAGTCGGAGGTTAATATTCTGAATTCCTTTTGGAGAATTAGGATAATGGTATGTCAGATTCCTGACTTCCAGCTCCCTAAGTTTATCGTCCTTTTCTCTCTGTAGTTCAACTGGTTCCGGCGGATCCTCATACAGATAGATCTCTCTTGATTCGATGATGCAATCTTCTTCACCAGGACGAAACAGCTTGCGCATGCGGTCAAATGAGACCTTCAGTCGTTTATGCTGGAATACCATATACCCGAATAAGGAAATGCTAAAGCCAATGTTAGCAAGATACGATGTAAACAAGGCAAAGTCACCTACAGTGAATTGTCCGGTTCTCATTTCGGCTGCACACATCAGCAGGATTAACCCTGTACAAATGCTGAGCACATGCTGATTCAGGGATCTCATCCACTGTTTGAACAGATTATCCCTTAAGGCTGCTTGACGACGATCCTCATTGAGTTGATTGAACCGGGCTGAAACATGCTGCTCGGCCTGCCCCAGTTTCAAAGCCTGCACTGCACCAAACGTTTCCGCTATAAAACTCGTAATCCGCCCTGTCGCTTCCCGATTTTTCTGGGCGTATTTACGTGCGCGATTCCCTGACAGATTGTTCAGCAGCGTAACCACAAGTAATGGCATGACGGCAACCAGTGTGATTTTCCAGTTGATGCTCGCCATAATGACGATGGATACAATGGCAAACACAAGCCTTCCCCAGAAGTCTACCCAGGACTCAACATACTCGACAACTTCGTCCACATCATCACGAAAGCGACTCATCGCTTCTCCGGGTGATGCTGGAAGATTACGTCCAGGCCAGCGCATAATACCTGCCAGCATGTTGGTACGAAGAATGGCCTGAATGTGAAAGACATATGTAATCCACGCATAGAAAGCGGCAAAGAACGTGCCTACTCTGGCTAATCTTACTAGCGCAATGAATATTAGCGGCACTGCCAGCCATAAGTAATCACTGGAGCCAATCGTCACCCGGTCAAAAAACCACTGCATCCCAATACCAATAGCTAATGGCAAGGAATGAAACAAGCACCACAACAAACCGTTAATGATGAATAATACCGTTCTAAATCGAAACAGCCGTCCAATAAATCCTGCAACATTCATGCAAGTTCCTCCTCTCTGCCCGTCATTCGCAGCCGTGCATAATGAGAATTCGGATTGTTCGCCAGGTCTTCCCTCGCACCGAATTCCAATATCCGGCCATCCCCCAGTACCATGATCTGATCTACCTGTTCAAGCGTAGCCAGACGATGAGCGATAATAATTCCCGTACATTGCTGCATCAACTGGTTGACAGCCGACTGGAGCAAGTGTTCCGTAGCGGCATCCAGACGTGAGGATGGTTCATCCAGAATGACCAAACTCGGCTCAGTCAGAAACACCCGGGTTAAAGCAAATAATTGCGCTTCCCCAGCGGACAAGGATGAACCACCCGCCGTCAAATGGGTATCCAGTCCATTTGGCTGGGTATCAATCCATTGACGCAGACCCAGTCGATCCGTCGTTTCCAGGATCATGTCATCGGGCACCTCCTGATTGAACAATGTCAGGTTATCCCGAAGTGTACCATCGAACAGCTGAACATCCTGCGTAACCATGCCCACCCGTCTGTACAGTGCCTTCAAGCTGAGCTTGGAAATATCCATACCACCAACGCGGATAACACCGCGGTCCAGATTATATAAACGAAGCAGCACCCGGCTCAGGCTAGACTTTCCGCTACCTGTTCGACCAATAATTCCAAGCCTCTGACCAGGCTCAATCTTAAAATGAATATCCTGTAAAACAGGCTTATCATTGTTATAGCTGAAGTGTACATGATCAAATTCAAGACCAAGCGCTCCATTCGGAAGCTGTTCCTGGTCTCCGTCTTTGATTTCACTGCTCAGGGCAAGCAGTTCCCTGGAACGAAGCATACCGGATTTCGCTTTTTGAAACTCCTGCACCTGATCTCCCAGCATCTCAATCGGATCATTCAGCATCTGGGTATATTGATAGATCAGAAACAAGGTTCCGATGCTAATCGCCCCTTGCATAAAATAATGAACTCCCAGCAAGAGAACCACTGTAACAGCAATGGCGAATAAAATGACGGTGGTATTCCACGGAATTACGCGGAGCATCCAGGCTCTCCGGCCTTTCAGGAATACCGTGCGCATTAATTTGTAGAAACGGCTCATGACATACGGCACGTGCCCGTTCGCCTGTACATCTTCAATTCCGGCAATCCGTTCTTCGATCATGCCGAACAGGGATGCACTTGCTTCTCGCTCATTTTTGGAGGATTGTACGCCCAAATTACGGATAAATACCATAAATAAAATCGATAATAACGTAAACACGGTCATGACGATTGCAATAGGTACATTCACCGTGAACATAAATCCGAGTATGCCGGCAAGCAATACAAAACTCCCGATAACCTGAACAATAAACATGGCGAAAAAATTGGAAATGCTCGTTACATCTCCATCGACACGTTCAATCATCTCCCCGGGTGTTTTTACATTGTGAAAACGCATATCCAGCTGCAGACAATGTTTAAGCAGATCTCCCCGCAGCTGATTGGTTGCACGCCAAGACACATCATTGCCAAAATAACTGACTGCCACCGTAATCAACTGATTACATACAGCAACGACCAGAAAGAGCCCTGCGAGCTGAATCAGACTTGCGAGCATTCCACCGCTTGCGGCTGTATCAATAAAGCGCTGGATGATCTGCGGATTCAGCAGCTGCAAGCCGGTAGAAGTCAGCAGCATTACCAGCAGCAGTGCGAGTCGCCCTTTTACAGGCTTCAGATAACGGAAGAGCCAGGTCATGGATCTTTTTTCTTGTTTGGGCATGCTGCCCACCCCTTTACGTCGATTTAAATTCCTTTTTCAATGAACTTCAATATGCCTTTCATGTCGTATGGCTAAGACGAATCATGCAGAACTTCATGAAATACCATCTCTTGCACCCAAACATCATATTTGACTTGTAATTTTACCATCTTGTATTCTCCCAACCCTTCTGGCAATCTTCCCGGAACCTTTGTACCCATTGCTCGGATATCTCATCTGCGATAGGGTCAAAAGCCGGGGGCGCAACGGTAACGTCAGCAGACGAAACATCCAAGTACTCCAGCACCTTCCGGACGGTCCCCTCGTAATTTTGTACGAAATCCTCGTATACAATCGTCAAAGGGACGATGCCCGACTCCGAAAGGAAATCTTCGATGGCAGCTTCACACATACTGCTCTCAACAAGCAAATGTTTAATGGCATCAAAACGGTATTGATCTGCAATATCTTTCTCTTCAGCCTGAGCACCATGCTGACGATGCCACTCACCTGAAACAATGGCCCGCCACCAGGAGACAGCCAACCTCACTTTGTTTCGGCGTGTCATGTAAATATGCTTCGTGCAGTTGGGGAAACCTGTACTCCATACTTCCGGCCTCGGCGTTTCGGATGGCAGCTGATACAGTTGGCGAATGGCATCGATCCAACGCTGTTCAAAATTGATTTTGATGCCGAATACCCCATTAGGTGTTGTACCCATCTCCCAGATTTGCTCCAGATCTGCACGCTTCAATGTTTCCGGACTCTTCTGCTGGAAATGCAGCCATTCACCAGGTTTACCTGCAACGCCTGTTGAACCTAAAGCTTCACCAAGCAGTGTACTGCCTGTGCGTTGGGAAAACCAAATCGTATAGCTTTGAGAAGGTTTATTCATTCCTTTACCAACTTTCTTCCCTTAGGATATAAATCAATTGAAGCCCAGACCTACAAGATCTCCTTTCCATGTGAACCGCGATTGGCGGGATGCATGCAAAAAAGCCATAGATGAACTAATGTTCATCTACAGCTTTGTATCAACAAGAGAACCATATGAAATCAAAATCGTTTCCGGATTTCTCCTCTGCATCGCAATAATGAATAGTGTCCACGACAGGGGCTGCACAAGCACGACTGTCTATACACTGACATTCATCCTAAGATCGTAGCTATGCTCATGCTTATTCAGTTATTGAATGTATATCCCATATTGGCATGAACATATTAATCTACCCACCTGTTACACATATTTGTTGTTTATTGTATTCGCTCCACCACATTACGTCAAGAACATTTTGTCTGAATTGTTATTTCCTACATGTTGATCATCATATGATGTAAGCTTAACGATCATACCCCAGATTAGGAATTGTTCTGTAGGCAAACTTTATTTGATTGACCTTCCATACACCTTCACGGTATACAAGTACAATGTTTCGATCATAGACGTAGTGTGATTCACCTGTTAGCGTATTCCCAAGAACGAACGATTGAGATAATGTTCCTGTTGTAGAACTTGTATAATAAACGGAGTTCTCAGGAACATCATACTGAATCCATTCATTTTGCAGCTCCTGCCCTCCAAGAATGGAACCGATCAACTTCTCTGTAAAATAGGGTTTGAAATACGTCTGTATATGTTTAATCTCAGACAGCTTGGACGTTTCGTTCAATTTTTCCGACAATAAAATTAACCTGGCTTGGCTTATTTTTAGAGAATCGGTTATTCGGGATTCATCACTCTGGACATGCACAACCACCGTCTGACCATTTGACCTTATTGTAGCCTGCTTGTGCTCACCATCCCAGTTCAGCTTGGCTCCAAAAACCTGACTTACAAATTTCAAGGGAACATACGTCACGCCTCCAATTAATAACACGGGCGAATCCGTCGGAATTATCGTGTCATTTACGCGCGCATTTTTGAAATTAACAGCCAGCAAAATCTCTTTCTCTTTTGTGTTAATCTGTATATATCTATCTTCCGGATACCACTTTATATCTCCCCCTAGATTGCTGGATACAACTCTTAAAGGGATTAGAACCCGATTATTGGACAGTACTCCATCCTCAACCTCTACTATAGCTTCTTCTTCTTCAGCAAAGGCCGGTGCATTAAATGAGGCAATCATCAAGATCGCCAGCAAGGATAAAGCCCATTTTTTTAATTTCATGTGACATCCTCCCATGGAACAAATGACGTAACCATTCTTTCTCGAATAGTTAACGTTATTTGACCATTGAAAGTTGGCACTTCACATAAAAAAACGCTGGAATGGTTACCAACGTTATAGCTATGTTTTACCTGGATTGACTGCTATCTGTAATGTCATTTACTTGTTTATCGTTCTTGTCATAAGCGAAAAGCCTTCCACACGTTCTTCTTTTTTATTCAAATTGGAATGGACATAGAACATCAACAGCGCTGCAAAGGACGACATGGTTCCCAAAAAGATGACTGGCACGATCCCCCACCAATCATAGACATTTCCAAACATCAGAGGACCAATCATTCGGCCAATATTCGCAAATCCACCTGCAAGCCCCATGTAAAAAGGTGCGTTCACCCCCGTTCGCTCGGACAGGAATGTAGGAATGGTGGGTAGTAACATCATTTCTCCAAGGGTAGCAAGAATCATGCCCAGCACCAGGTAAATGTAATGCTCGTGAAAAAACAAAATGAAAGTAAACGCCGAAACTGAGAACAAAGCACTCACAAACATCTGCCTGACGATACTTGGCGCAAATCGCTGCTTGATCCATGAAGTAAAAGGCTGCCCCAGCAAGATAACCAATCCATTGATCGTCCAGAGCAAACTGTAAAACTTGAGGTCCATTCCCTGCTCATTAATATACGGAGCAATGCCCGTAGACCATAGTGAGAATGAAATCCAGAAGAACATGGCTCCCAATGAGAGAAATAGATAAATGCTTACATTTTTCAGCAAATTATTTCGATTCGCATGCATATCGTTGAATGCCGTTTCGTTTTTCCCTTCTATTTTATTTTGGTCAGATCCATGTTCTAAATTCATTGATTTATACGAATCTAACTGGCTTGGCAGACGCATGAACAGCAATAGAAAGACAGCAAATAATAAAGTGGTTGTTCCCGTAAATAGATATGTCAGCGTAAAGGAGATCGACGCAATCAATCCGCCAACCATCGCGCCGATCGACAGGCCGAAATTGTTACAAACATACATCAGATTGTAGAGTGTTCTGCGGTGCTCTTTCCAGCGAAAACCCACATAAGCATTCAATGAAGGCAGAGCAATCCCGTTTACGAATCCAAGCACGCAAATGAAAACAATATACGCGGGCCAACTGTCGGTCATGGCTATTGCAAATAACATAGTGGCGGAAATCAGGAAAGATCCGGTAATCAGAACCTTCGGACCCAAACGATAATATAGATTCCCCCCTACCAGTTCCCCGAAAACACTGCACAGTGCTTGATAAAGAACGATTAACCCAGCTTCTCCATACGATCTCCCCATTACGTTGTGCACATACAATGTAGTCAATGGCCACATGATGGCCTTGCCCGTAGAATTTACGAAGCTCGCGGCGATAAATAGCAGCGCATCCTTGGGATAGTTCCGAAGATGCTTTAATTGGTTCCAAGACGATAGCTTGGAAATTAACGTTCTGTTCATGTTCCCTCTTCTCTATGCGCTGGTCCTGCGAGGATCCATTGCATCACGAATACCATCACCGATAAAATTGATGGATAAAACCGACAGAATAATGATTAGTCCTGGTGGAATCCATAGCCAAGGCTGACTCGTCAGAGCCGTAATGGATTGTGCCGCATTGAGCATATTACCCCAACTGGCGGTTGGCGGCTGAACACCCATTCCCAAAAAACTCAACGAAGATTCGGACAGGATGGCGGCCGCAGCACCAAATGTGGCATTGACCAAGATTGGCCCCAGAGCATTCGGCAAAATATGTCCAAAAATCAGGCGGAAAGAACCGAATCCCAGCGCCTGTCCTGCCTTTACAAACTCCGTTTGCCGAAGAGTTAGTACGCTGCCCCTTACCAGGCGGGCAACCGCAGGCCAACCCAGCAGGGCCAGTACGATGATAATGTTGGACAACCCTGTGCCAAGTACGGTAACCAGCACGAGAATCACCATCAAGCTTGGAAAAGACATAAACACATCGATGATACGATTAATTAACATATCTACCCATCCACCGACATAGCCAGCAACGGCCCCTACAACCGTTCCTACACACACGTAGAGCAAAACTGTAACTACACCTACAGCAAGAGATACTCGAGTCGCATAGATTAGTCTGCTCAAAACATCCCGCCCCACCTGATCCGTACCCAGCCAATGCTGACTGGAAGGCGACGCGGCAAAGGCACCCGTAATTTCATTGGGATCATAAGGAGCAATCCATGGTGCCAACACACTGACCAGGATTAGAAATCCAAGTACGATCAGCCCGGCTACCGCAAGCTTGTGTTGGGCAAAGCGCTGACCGATCATTTTCCAATAACTTTCACGTTCAAAACCTGGCGTAATGGTTGCCCCAGAACCCGCAACCAGGTCAGGAGAAGCAGCTGTACCAGACTCCAGTTTTAGCGATGGCATAATGCGCGCTCCTTTCATTAGCTGTATTTAATTCGAGGATCCACAACTGCATACATCAGATCAGACCACAGATTGGCAGCCAGTACAGATAGGGCTGCAAGCATGTTTACACCCATAAGTAACGGAAAGTCACGTGAAAAGATGGCCTGAATCGTCAAGTGTCCCATACCGTTCCATTGAAAGATGCTTTCCGTAATAACAGCCCCCCCAATTAAGACTGGTATATCAAGGCCAGCAATCGTAATCAGTGGGATAAGTGCATTTTTCAACGCATGCTTATGAATCACAATAAACTCTCTGACTCCCTTGGCTCTTGCGGTTCGCAGATACTCTTGTCCAAGCACTTCAATAACACTCGCACGAACATAACGAATCATGCCGCCAGAGATGGAAGTTCCAAGCGTTATTGTAGGCAGGATCAAGTGGATCAGGGTATCCACAATTCCAGTGTCCCCCCCCATCGTGCTCATGCCTCCTGTCGGAAGTACACCCAAAAGAACGCCGAAGATATATATGAGGCCCAAGCCCAGAAAAAAATTCGGAATGGAAACACCCAGTAATGAAGAGGTTGACATCAAATAATCAAACTTGGAGCCCGATCTCACAGCACAGTAAATACCAATGGGGATGGCAATCAGATACCCAAACAAAATCGATGCTCCGACCAGCAGTAAAGTGGGTCCTATTCGTTCGGCGATAAGACTGGTCACAGGTTGGAAGGAACTGAACGAATGTCCCAGATCACCCTGCACCAAATTCACAAGCCATTTCCAGTACCGGATCATAAAGGGGTCATTTAACCCCAGGGCTTCTCTCCTTAGTTGCTTGTCCTCTTCACTCACATCCGGATTCACATACATGTCCACTGGATCTCCTGGAGCCAGATTAATCAGAACAAAATTTAGAAATGTTACTCCAAACAGTACCGGAATGGCGATTAATAGTCTCCGAAGTACATAATTCAACATAAAAGGCCCCCTCTCTCCATACGTGATTAAAATGTTTATCCAAGCGGATTATGGCAAGCATACAAGTGCCCTGTGCGGAATGTTTCCTCGGTGAGGAGTGGCTCCTCCTGCTTACATTTGGTACTGGCGAGCGGACACCGGGTATGGAAACGACAGCCTTGCGGAGGCGATGCAGGACTTGGTACATCCCCTTCGAGAACTATTCGCTCCTTATTTCTCAAATGGGGGTTCGGAATGGGATAAGCATCAAGCAATGCTCGGGTATAAGGATGTCTTGGTGTGGAAAACAAGTTTTGAGCCGGACCGAGTTCCACCACTTTACCGAGATACATTACGGCAATGCGATTACTCATGTACTTAACGGAGCCAAGGCCGTGACCAATAAACAGGTACGTTAAATTGAACTCCCGCTGTAACTCTTTAAGCAGATTCAGAATTTGAGCCTGGATGGAAACATCCAGTGCCGAAACGGGCTCATCACATATAATGAGCTTGGGCTTTAACGCTACCGCCCGTGCGATCCCGATACGCTGACGCTGACCTCCAGAAAACTCATGCGGATATTTCCCTAAACTTTGGGCTGATAATCCCACAATCTCCATTAACTGTGCAGCTTGTTGCAAAGCATCAGCTTCTGACATGCCTCTTAATACGTGAAGAGGTTCCGTAATGAGATCAACTATCCGCTTTCTGGGATTCAACGATGAATAGGGATCCTGGAATATCATTTGGATGTCCCTGCGTAACGTTCTCATCTCTGTGTTGGACACTTGGGTCAGATCTTTTCCCTCAAACAGCACTTTGCCTGAAGTAACTTCCTCCAGACCAATAATGCTGCGCCCAAGTGTCGACTTGCCACAGCCTGATTCCCCAACCAAGCCAACCGTTTCTCCGGGGTAGACCTGCAGGTTTATTCCATCTACTGCTTTGATCTGACCAACTGTTTTGGAGAATATCCCCTTTTGAATGGGATAATGCTTATGAATCTCTTCAAGCCGCAGTAACGGTTGATCGGCGATTTCATCTATTGGCATCCGCATCGTTGACATCGTATCTCCCCCTTTTCATGTAGGTTCAAGTTTCACGCCGGAAACCAGCAGCGTACTTTGTGCGCTTCGCGAATCTCTGTCAATGGCGGAGGTGTATGACATTGGGCTGTTGCCCTGCTGCAGCGTTCCTTGAATCTGCAGCCACAAGGCATGGATTGAAGTGAAGGAACAGCACCGGGGATGGAACGCAGTTCGGTGTCTTCAATTTCGATATGAGGAATGGATTCCATAAGTCCGATGGTATACGGATGTTCGGGATGATCAAAAAGCTCATACACTTCTGCCTCCTCCACGACCTGGCCTGCATACATTACAATAATGCGATCTGCCATTTCGGCCACTACACCAAGGTCGTGGGTGATTAACATAATTGAAGTCCCCGTTTCCTCCCGAATTTGCTTCATTAAACTCAGAATCTGGGCCTGTATCGTTACATCGAGTGCTGTCGTCGGCTCATCAGCAATTAGAAGTTTCGGCCTGCATGCCAGTGCCATGGCAATCATGACACGCTGCTTCATTCCACCGGATAACGTATGGGGATATTGGCCAAGCAGCTGTTCTGCCCTTGGAAAACCCACCTGTTTTAACAGGGTAACCGCATACTGTTTCGCTTCTTTCGCCCTCATCCCCAGATGCAGTCGAATGGTCTCCGTCAACTGATTGCCGATGGTAAATACCGGATTGAGGGAAGACATCGGATCCTGAAAAATCATGGAGATCTCTTTGCCGCGAAGTTTGACGAGTTCTTGTTCAGGAAGCTCAGCCAGATCCTTTCCATCAAATCGTATGGAACCACTGCTGATATAACCACTACGTCCAAGCAAACGCAGGATGGATAACGAGGTGACACTCTTACCGCAACCTGATTCTCCTACAATACAGAGTGTCTCTCCTGCTTTTAACGAGAAGCTCACATCATCCACCGATGTCACTTCACCTTGACGGGTACGGAAATTGGTCCTCAGATGACGAATTTCAAGCAAATCATTCATACCTGTTCCTCCGATTTAATTTATTTGCGCTCCCACTGGTTAACGTCATAATGCATACCATCCACTACGCCACCTCTCCCAGCTATCTGCTGTGAGATCGCGATCAGATTAAATTCGGAGTATACCGTTATCAACGGTACGTCTTCCTGAATCATATTTTGCAGCTTGTTGTAGATCTCTTCACGCTTGGCTGAATCTGTCTCTGCCATACCGGCATCGAATAATTCATCCACATCAGGATTGTTGTAACGCATATCGTTAAGTGCTGCCGTGGAGCGATATACGGTTGCTGGGCCATCAGGGTCCATGATGCTGCCAAAGCTGCTTAGCACAAGATCAAATTCACCTGCAACCAGCTTGGATACCGTCGTCGGGAAATCATAGTTAACCTGATTCACCTGGAGTCCGATAGCTTGAAAATTTTGCTGAATGATATTGCCTGCCATCTCTCGTGTGCGGTCACCGGTAGGGACAATCAACTCAATCGGGCGCTTCATATCGAACCCTGATTCTGCGAGCATTTGTTTGGCTTTCTCAGGATCATAGGCATAACTGATAATATTGTCATCATGATACGGATGACTGTTGGCATACGGCCCATCCTGCAATTCACCTGTGCCAGGCATCAGCTGTTCGACAATCATCTGCCGGTTAATTGCATAGGCCAGTGCTTGTCTTACTTTCTTGTCCTGAAAGCGTTCCGTATTAATCTCAATCGAGTTATATCTTCGGGTCTGTTCTTCCTTGGTCGTTAATCCCTGAATGGATTTTACGGTCTGCCATTCGGAAGCTGGAATATTCCCAACCCCTTGTGCCGCATTCATGTCCAGCTCTCCTGATTGTAGCTGTGCAACCATATTGGAGGCAGGCATGATTTTGATAAATACCTTATCAATCTTCGGGGCTCCCCGGTAATATTCCGGATTGGCAGCGAGCTCAACATAGGATTTATTCTCATATTTCACAAAAGTATATGGACCTGAAGTTACATTGGGGCTTCGCCAGAATGGGTTCTGGTTCAGTTCAGCAGGATTAACATTTTGCAGCACATGTTTGGGGACAATCAATACATCGGAGAAGCGTTCATAGACCAGATTGGGATCCACCGGCGTTTTGGTTCGAATCTCAAGATGTTTATCATCGATCACCTTGATTGAGTCCAGTCCATCAGAACCTTCGGGAAGTGTTCCTTTGTCATTCAATCCGTCCAGGGAGTATATGGCGCTGCGTTGTGTCGTAATCGTTTGGGGATTGGCGATCAGGTTGATCGTAAATTCAATATCCTCTGCAGTAATAGGTGTACCATCTGTCCAGTTCGCATCCGGATGAATTGCAATGCGGAACGTTTGGTTATCATCCGTCTCAAAGGATTCTGCAAGCTGCATTTCGAATTGAAGTGGGCCTGTTGTCTTGATCAGACTATCGAAGAAATATCGGTAGGTGAATACAGCACCGCTTGATCCACTTCCGTCCGAATCGATCGGATTGAACATTAGAGGCGGGTTCGTAATGCCAATAGTCAACTGATTTGCCTGAATATTGTTACCATTAGCCGCACTAGCCGATGTCCCTGAGCCTTGTCCTGCTGAACCGCAACCCGTGATAAGCATTATGGCGAACATTGGAAACAACAATGTCCTCTTTAAGCATGTTTTTTTCATATAAACAATTCCCCCCTTATGTTTTAAATCACCATTCTTCTGTAACCTAAATGTTCATTCAAGGTTAGAATGCTGCTTCAGCAGTCTCTGCCACATTCATGTCCATTCTGCGCTTCACAGCAAGCAAGCTTACAAACTCAAATGCAATATTTGCTGCATTTAGTGCTGTGACATCGCTTGGGTCGCGATCCGGTAGCACCTCCACCAAATCAAATCCGATAAAATCAATACCTGCCAAACCCCGAAGCATTTTCTGTGCTTCGTAGGTCGTAAAGCCACCAACCTCCGGTGTCCCTGTCCCAGGTGCATAAACCGGGTCCAGAAAATCAATGTCAAAGGTTAGAAATACCGGACGATCTCCCACACGCTCCTTAACCTTTTGACACAATTCAGGGATGGCAAGCTCCCTCACATCGTCGGTTGTCATCACTTCAAACCCCATAGCTCGTGCCTCATCCAGAGCTCCAGCACGATAGGTTGTTCCTCGCATACCCATTTGAATGGAGTGATGCGGATCAATGAGTCCTTCATCGACGGCGTAACTGAAAACCGCTCCATGGGACCACATTCGTTCAGGATCTTTGGCACGTCCTGTATCCGAATGGGAATCATAATGTACAAGACATACCGGACCATATTTGCGAGCAGCCGCCCTTAGATGCGGTAGAGATATGGAGTGGTCACCGCCCAATAGAACAGGAACGACTCCCGCCTCAAATACCGGTGTTAATTGTTCTTCAATCGCTTGATAGGATTGTTCAATATATCCCGGATGTACGAGAAGATCGCCGAAATCGATGCCTGATAAGAATTCAGAAATATCGATCTGATGAACAGGGGATATTGGCCGAATTCGCTGTGACATCGCGCGAATGGAAGCTGGACCGAAACGAGCACCAATGCCGTAGCTTACACCTGTATCAAAGGGGACCCCTATGACTGCAAAATCAACATCTTCCAGTGTTTGTACATATGGCAAATGCATAAAAGTATGGATGCCGGAATAAAGAGGCTTCCCCATGTCGATCTGTGGACGATATTTCATGTTTGATCTCTCCCTTTGTTTAATAGTTCAGGTTCAAAAAACACAAAAAGAGGCCGCTTATGAATAAGCGGCCTCTTTGCCATAGACAGCGATCCTCCAGATAGAGGATGCTGTTTGTATGCAGTTGTGTAATGCCAATTATAGAAACAGCTATAATTAATGTCAATATATTTGACACAAATTCTCGAATAAAAGATTTTACACGGTGATGGCGTTATGTTATATCACTTGCTCTGTTGACTTTTGTCGGGATGTATTATATAAATTAACATTAATCAGGCATGTACAACCAGTTCATACACGAAGGTATTGCTCAATTCCGACTTCGAGGTGATGGGTAAATTATGAAACCAAGATTATTGCATGTTCATGATATCCCGACTACAAAATGTCGAGTTGATGTCAAATTCAACGAATTAGGTTATCGGGTTGAGTCAATTGAGGCTGAATGTATGAGTCAACTTACAAAGAGCAGGTTTGAAATGATTATTTTGGATGTTCCCGCATGTCGACTGAAGAAATGGCTCTATTCTGCCAGCAACTTGTTCTCATTCCCCATCCTTTGGTGGTGTGACGAACGCAAACCTGCCACTACCGCTCCTCATGAGAAGCTCGACGGTGTATTATGTTCTGGGATGAATGACAATGAACTTCAATGGTCTTTGTTGATTGGTCTTAAAAATTACCAAACCCGTGTTCATTTGGAACGGGAATATCGTTTCTTATCCACCAAACTGGAAGAAATCAAACGAGTGGAGTGTGCCAAAATATCCCTTAGCAAGCAGAAAAACATCAGTGAAACCAAAGCCTATGAGTGGATGCGCACACAGGCCATGAACGAACGAAAGAAACTGGTTGACATTGCAGAAGCCGTGTTAACTGAAAATAAATAATCATAAATATCATTAAGAAACCCTGCCTGTTGAACGGGCAAGGTTTCTTTTTCATGTGTTATATTAACCAGTAATACTGCCAACCAGCGCTCCCTTGGTACTTCGACGATACAGGGCAAGCAATGTAATAAATTCGGCTACGATTGAAGCTGCGTTAAGAGCAGTAACACGTGTGGGATCACGATCAGGCAACACCTCTACCAGATCACATCCGATAAGACGAATTCCTCCAAGACCTCGGATCATCTGAATTGCTTCATACGTTGTGAATCCTCCTACTTCTGGCGTGCCTGTCCCCGGAGCGAACACGGGGTCCAGAAAGTCAATATCGAAGGTCAGGAATACGGGCGTATCACCCACACGGTCCTTGACTCGCTGGCACAACAACTCGGGACCAAGCTTTTTGACATCATCTGTTGTGAGCAGATCGAATCCAAGTTCCCTGGTTTCTTCATAATGTGTCAAACTGGAATGTCCCCTCATCCCCATCTGAATCGAGGTTTCAGCATTGATCCAGCCTTCTTTTACCCCATGATAAAACATATTTCCGTGTGAATATTTGCGAATCTCGTCCATGGGCTCCCACGCATCGGAATGAGAATCGAAATGCACAAGGCTGATCGGGCCATACTGCTCTGCTGCTGCTTTTATGTGAGGATAAGATATGGAGTGATCTCCACCCAAAATGATAGGCACGATTCCACTTGCATAAATGGGTGCTAACTGCTGCTGCACCGTTTCATACGTCTGTTCAATGTATCCTGGATATATGGATAAATCACCATAATCAATGCCTGATAAGTATTCACTACTATCAATGCCTTGAGCAGGGTTGGTTGTTCTGATCCGCTGTGACATTTCCCTTATTGCCGACGGTCCAAATCGGGTGCCTACTGCATATCCGGCCCCTGTATCAAATGGATTGCCGATAATGGCATAATCAACGTTCTCCAATGTCTGAATATGGGGTAAATGCATGAACGTGCGTACCCCTGCAAAGGCTGGTTTTCCTCTTTCCAATAAGGGACGATACATGAGCAACACTCCTTTGTTTTTTTGCATACAAAAACAAAAAAACCGCTCCCTTATCCATGATAAGTTAGCGGCTCTATTGCCGATCAAGTGCCGATTCGTTCAGAAATGACACTTGAATATATGCATTTGTTATGGGTGTAATATAGCAAATTATGTTATCAGCGTCAACCTTTTCTTTTACGAGGTCAATGATGGATTTGTTTCTTGTGATAATACCTCTCCATCACTTGCACGATGGACTCGCTCTTAATAGGTTTGCTTACATAATCATCCATGCCCGCCTTCAAGCATTTATCCCTATCGCCCCGGACGGCATTTGCCGTAACCGCAACAATATATGGACATGCTTCGGGGTCCGAAAGTTCCTTAATCGCTCTAGTGGCTTCAAATCCGTCAAGCCGCGGCATATGCACATCCATAAAAACAATATCATATGCATTACGTTTGACCTTCTCAACAGCCTCCACACCATCTGCCACACGATCTACAAAATGTCCCTTTTTCTCAACCATCCGGCTAAGGACAAGCAAATTAACCTCATTGTCTTCCGCAATCAGAATGCGCAGAGGTGTACTTCTGTTCTTTTTCTGCTGTTCATCAAACTGGTTGCTACCTTCATCATTATTTAATTTGAAGGAAGCCGTAAATATAAAGGTTGTACCTGGTTCATCCGATTCCTCGATCCATATATCGCCCTGCATGAGCTCTACCAGCTTCTTACTAATGGCTAACCCCAGACCAGTCCCTTGAGGTTTACGGGTCATAAAGTTTTCTAACTGATAGAACGGCTCAAACAATTGTTGTCTTTTCTCAGCAGGTATCCCTATGCCCGAATCCTTCACCTTAAAATGCAGAAGGATGTTATTGCTGCACTGCTCCTTAACTCCGACTTCAATTGCCACACTGCCTTCTGGCGTAAATTTGACCGCATTGCCAATAATGTTGGTAAGTACTTGTTTCAAACGGTAAGCATCGCCATAGAGCGGAGTCGGTATGGCCTCATCCAGACATAAACGAATATCCAGCTCCTTTTCACGAGCCAGTGGTTTCACAATTTGCACGGTCTCTGTCACGATTTCCCCAACATCAAAAGGATCATCTACCAGATCCGTTTTACCTGACTCTATTTTCGAGAAATCCAGGATATCATTAATGATGGCCAGCAAGGAATCTCCACTCTTCTGAATAATTTGAATATATTCCTTTTGCTCCTCACTAAGTCCCGGCGTATCCAGAAGCAGGTCTGTCATCCCGATAACACCGTTCATGGGTGTGCGAATTTCATGGCTCATCATTGCCAAAAATTCACTTTTGGCCTTGTTCATTCTCTCCGCAGTCTCTTTGGCCACAAGCAGCTTCTTCTGTTCCGTAATATCCTTTGCAATCAGATAGAATCCGACATTGGTCTTGTTGATGATGATCGGAGCAAGTGTAGCCAACACTTCTGTCTCACTGCCATCCGTGTGACGAACGGCGTTAATTTCCTTCTCAGCCAATTCGTAGTTGCTGCGCAGGATCATTCCCAGATTGACAGCTCCGATGAATCTGCTAATACTCGTGCCGATCATGTCTGACACAGGACAACCTGTCATCTTCACCGCTACAGGGTTGGCATTCATGATGTTGCCGTCCATGTTAAACGAGATAATGGCGTCATGATTATATTTTTTAAGTGAAGTGTAACGTTCCACGGATTCCTGCAGTTTAAATTCAATGAGTTTCCGTTCGGTGATGTCCTGCAATGTTCCGTTCAATTGTACTGGCTGGTGATGTTCATCAAACGTAATCAGCCCGCGCAAATGAAGATATTTCTCACTCCCATCAGAGCGTATATGTTTGTATTCGAAATCAAGCGGTTCTCCTTGCTTCGTGCCTCTGATTTTTTCTTGCAAGGATGCTGCATCCGCGGGATTCATCACCCGAAGAACATCCCTTGCCCGGTAGCGTTTGTGTGTGCGCTCGAGCTCGAAAATTTCAAGTACCTGATCTGAAGTGGCGATTTGGTCATTGACCATGTCCCATTCCCAACTACCAATCATCGCAATGCGCTCAGCCTCTGCACTGATCTCTTCATGTTTCTTTCGCTCAGATATGTCTCGTCCAATGGTAAGTATCTGCCGTTCTTGCTCGGCATCCCCAATAATCTTGTATGTGGTCTCGAACCATAGATAATGTCCATCTTTATGGCGAACTCTGATATTCAGCATATTTCCGGTAGTCAAGTCCATCTGTGAGATCTGTTCCAAATCAAACGGATGGAAATAGGCATTGTTATTCTGGCCGATAATGTCCTCTGGAGAGTAACCCAGCAGATCGCGAACCGAAGGTGAGCAGAACCTACAAACCCCATCGAGATTGGCGATGTAGATAATCTCCTGTGCATTATCCGAAATCAGTTTGAACATCTCTTCACTGTGCAGGAGTTTTTGTTCGGACAACTTCCGATCTGTGATATCTACAATATGACAAATGAAATAAAGCGGCTCATCTGTACTTTCATCCCGAGCCAAGGCTATATGCAATGAAATCCAGAGTACGTCACCATTTTTTTTGATGTAGCGCTTTTCGTACGTATACTCTTTCGATCTGCCTTCAAACAAATCACAAGCATAGACTACATCCTGCGGGCAGTCATTCGGATGTGTAATATCCTGGTAGCTGAGATTCATGAGTTCCTCACTGGTATAGCCCATCATGCAGCAAAATGCAGGGTTTACTTTCATCCATTGACCTGAAGGAGCCACGAGTGCAATTCCGATAGGTGCTTGGTTATAAATCTGCTCGAACAATTCGTGATGGTCAACCTTTTGAACCTGCATTTTAAGATCTCCTTTTTGAAGTATATACTCATGCAATAGATTGTCGAAATTTCAAATATTGCTTCATCTTGTCCGTTCCGAAAGGAATAGTCGTTTTAGAACCATAATAACTGCTTAGTACCCCGTATTATAGCGATTGAAACATCTGTTTCCAAGAGATTTGTGTCTTTTAAACGGAAACAAGGCCTGGATCCCATTGACATGGAACTCCCGACCTTTGTCGCTTATGTTCATTATAAGTCATATGTTGCACGAAATGGCGAGTAAAATCTGTCAGCGCTCACGCCCAACAATGTAATCCAACAAATGTTTCAAAAAAGGGATATGCTTCGGCATTTCGGCAAGTGCATCCGTTGCGAGACAATAATGTTCCCACATTGCTTTTTTCGCTCCATCCTCCCCAAGGATGGAAACGAAGGTTGAATTGTTGTTGCGGACATCCTGCCCGGCTGGTTTGCCAAGCACCAGGTCATTCCCGTCCAGATCCAGCAGATCATCCTTGATTTGAAAAGCGATACCCGCATGGTAGGCAAATGTCTTCAAGGAAGAAATTTCAGAATCCTTAACCTGTGCCAGAATAGCAGGCATGACAAGCGCCGCTTCAAAGGCAATCCCTGTTTTGTAGAAACAGATCGTGTTCAGCTGATCCAACGTCAGCGCTTTTCCTTTGGCGTTCAGGTCCATCGCCTGCCCCATACACATGTCTTCTGCTTTTTCAGCCGAATATCGGATCAAGGTTAGCACCGTTGCAGCATCGAATTGACTAAGCGAGGATTGTTCTCCAATGGCTTTCTGGATCAGAAAAAGGCCTGTTAATTCAGCTGTAGCGCTGTTATGCACCTGATGCAAGGTTGAACGCCCCCGCCTGGTTGAAGCATTATCCTGCGTTGGCAGATCATCGAAAATGAGGGAAGCGGTATGCATATACTCCAGTGACCTTAATAGCGGAACGATCGATGCTTCTGTCAGCCCATACTCTCGCACACCCATAACCCAGGTTAAGATCGGCCTCAGCCGTTTGCCGCTCCCCTGCAGGCTGTAATTGGCTGCATCAATCAGCGTTTCTCTCATTTCCGGAATTGCATTTGGTTTGGATATTTGAACTTCCATGTTAATCCGTTCACGAACGTTTCGAACCGTTTGAATAAAATCTTCTTTTTCCTTTTTGTCGTTCTTCAGATGGACAATAACCTGATCCCTGAGCAATTTATCGAGAAAGTCCACGTCATCCACTTTTCCAACCATTCGTTGAATGAGATCGTTAAATTCAGGCTGACCCGAAGCAAAGATGTCCATAATTTCATTATATTTCGCTGGTCCCAGTCGTTCCCTGCTGCGCTTGAGGCCATTGATCGCACGATCCAATATGACCTCACGTGTCATGGCATCCGAGTCATACACGCTATGGATCAAATGAGAGATCACTGTCCAATAGAGCTCATATGGATTAATTAAGTCAGGACGCAGATCCCGGTATTTCAAATAATACGTGTACGGAGTCACTGCCCCCTCTTCCAAATCATCAAACATATCTGCAAAATCATCTGCCAGTTGATTGTAAATTCCATAATAGAACGTGCGGAGATCAAAGCCTTCATCCTCCGAAGCGCTCAGAACGGAACGAACAATCAGCCTGGATGAAGATGACTTGATAATAATCGGGATATAGAGCTCTTCATTGGTATAGTTCGCATTGGTGAGTTTCTTCGCCCGGTCCAGCTCTTGGGATTGAAAAAACACATAAGATTGCTCGAAAAAGGTTCGCTGCATCTCAGGTCGCTGGTAATTCTTGATGTATTCAAATGCCTCACGCAGCTCTGAGTGAACATAGCGAATGACTTCCTCATTGTCTCCGTTCCACTCGCCAATGTCAGGTACAATTCCTGTAAGCAGAGCCTTTCGAATCAGGAGGGAATACTGTTCTTTCTCCTGGGAAGTCAGGGCCTGTGAATCCAACAGATCGTCTATAAATGGATAGGTTAACCCGTAAGAATACCCCAATCTGATGGCTGCATCAAATCTCTTCGAACGCTCCGGAATTGGCGTCGTCTCATCCAATTCATCATTCACATGCAGAACAACGCCAAGAATGATCTTAATCAGCTTGCGTTGTGCCTGCTCTGCGTCCAACTCCTTCGGAATATTTGAAGCGACGTTTTCAAGTTTCTGAATCAGCCAGATAACGGCAGTCTCCACGTTTTCCTTCTGAGCCCAGCGATACAATGCCGCCAGGCTGATAAAATCGGGCTGGCCCTGTCGTTTCGCTCCACCCTTACGCATGAAGTATTTCTTCGTATCCTGCACAACCCGCTGAATACGTGCCTGCGTCTCGGGGGTATCCAGCGCCTTGCCCAGATCTCTCATATAAATATAGGAAATACTGCGATCGAGGTACTCATCGAGTTTGCCGGTCACGTTCAACCAGTGGATATATCTATATACATCCCGCGAATCGGGTTTTCTTGCGGTTCGTGATATCCAGGGTAACCATGAGAATCGATGAATATGTTTCTTTTGCCATACATGAAAATCCTGCTTTAGAACGTTTGTATATGTGTTATTTATTAGCTGGTTATGAAGGGAAGCAAAGTACTGGGCTGCCTTATGCTCGGCTAACTGATATCCTGCTTCGGCATGATCTATAAGTGCGTTATTCATAGGATGGATACCTCAACTTCTATTAATGTTAAACATGTATCCATGAGAGGAGATTGAGGGTGCTCCATGGACGAAAACTGTTGTGAATTCATGCTGTATCAAATTCGCCAGCTCATGTTCATAACCTTTATACGGCGCTTGAACCGTTTGGTTACGTAATCGTCACGGTCACTCCACTGATTCTTGTTTTTAAAGTATAGACGCCCACACTTTAACGGCAGTAACAGCAATAAGAACAATTAAACCATAGCGAAGTACACTTACATTGATCATTGAACTGACCCTCGAGCCGAGTGATGCCCCTATCAGACTCCCTATAACGGTGTAGATGACTGGCTCAATCGGAATGCTTCCACCACTGACTTTCCCGATGACTCCACCAATTGCGGATATGAACACGATAGCCAGGGACGAGGCAATCGTCGTTCTCGTAGGAATACGAAGCACCGTCAGCATGATGGGAATCAGAATAAACGCACCGCCAGCGCCGACAATTCCCGAGACAACGCCCACGGCCAGAGCCGAACCTGCCGCAATCCATCGGTTAAATTCCACAACATCAGCAGAATCTTCTGTACCTCTTCCCGGAATCAACATGAGGATTATCGCGATAACCGCCAATATGCCGTAAATCAGATTAATGACCTCTCCATCCAGATGGCCGGATATGATGCCTCCGATCAAGCTGCCGATGAGAATACTGATGCCCATGTATACCACGAGCGTCCTATTCACCAAAGCTTGCCCATCTCGGACCTTTCTCTTCTTTCTCTGAAATGCGACTACACCTGCCAATGAGGAAAAGAATACTTGGAACATGCTAATGGAGGAAACCTCATGTGCAGTAAAAGGCTCAATACCCATAAGAGAGGGAACATACAGCAGCAGGGGGTAGTTAATAATAGCTCCACCAATACCCAGTAAACCGGAAAAGAAGGAACCGACCAGACCCAGTATAAACATGATGATAAAAAGCAGAACATCCATCGGTAATTCTTCCTTTCTTGCGCTTGAAAAACCTTGTCAAAAAACTGTATACGCGGCGATATTTATCGGCTATAATAAAAACCAAGTAAATTAATCAGAAATGAGTGATTAAGCATGCTTAATCTGTTCAAGACTCTTTTTGAAAATAAATGTCCTCACTGCAGCGAAAAATTGCATGTATGCAGTGATTCACTCTGCGCCACCAAGACCTGCAGCCAGTGCAATTATAAGGAAGAAAGCTACGGCTCTCTCGGTGTACGCATTGTGTATGACACCACCACAAAATGATAAAAAATATTCCTGCTCATTGTACCACGTCTCCGCTGGCTCGATAAGCGGTAAGCCCTGAGAGCGGTTGAAATTGAATATTCCAACATGTAGAAATATAAAAAAAGGTGCTAAACGAATTACATCGTTTGGCACCTTTTTTACTTCATATTCGAAATTTGGTTCATTCATTCCCTAATCCGCTCAACGGATCTTTTAGACTGTTGATATTATTGATCAGATCCGGGATTCCTGTCTTTTCCCAGTTTTCTGCAGTAAATTCTTGCTCTGCTATGGTGGTCTCGAATTGATCCACAACTTCGGTTAACTGATTGTTATAACTGACCAAATTTTCATGGATGCTCTCACCGATGGCCGGAGCCGTAAGCTGGGAGAATTCACTTGCTTCCGCTTGAATCTGATCAATTTTCGTTTGAATCTGCTCGGTGATCTGGGGATTGTTGACGGCATCCGATGCGAGCTGCTGGAGATCCGCGCCAGCACTGGATATTTGCTCGATATAGTCCGTTGCTCCGCTAACGTAGTTTAAACTTTCGTTTGCCTGCTCCACAACAGAACAAGCCGAGATGACAAAAATACTTGCAGTAATAAAGCCTGTCATGATCAGTGTTTGCTTTCGTTTACGAAATATCATGAGCATCTTCCCTTCCTTGTATCAGAAGTTATTTACTTAATTGAATGATAGCTGTTCCGGATACCCGAATGCAAATTGGTCTGCACTCATAGGATTGAACATGTATAATGGAAGAATCACACGGTAAAGGGATGTCATGAATATGCTTCAGGCTTTGAATCAGCGCTTGAACCGCATCATGCCACTGATTACTCCAATCAGCATTATCATAGGCGTACTTTGCGGAAGCTTTCTTTCTTCGTACACTTTTTTATCACCTTGGCTTTTTGCATTTATGACGTTTGCAGGAAGCATCAGTCTAGGGTTTAGGGATTTTCTGAATGTTTTGAAAAAGCCTTTTCCCCTGTTTGTTTGTCTGTTCATATTACATTTGGCGATGCCTTTGATCGCACTGGGTATGGGCCATTTGGTTTTTCCGATGGACGCTTATACGATAACCGGTCTTGTTCTGGCAGCCGTGATTCCGACAGGTGTAAGCAGCTTCATCTGGGTTAGCATTTACCGGGGCAATATTGCACTGACGCTATCCATCATCCTGATCGATACCATGTTGGCCCCATTCGTCGTTCCGGGTGTTCTTTCACTCCTGATCGGCACCAGCGTTACGCTCGATATGGGAGCTATCATGAGCAGTCTGTTTTGGATGATCGTTGTGCCATCATTGGTGGGTATGCTGCTGAATGAATGGACCAAGGGAGCCATTGTACCGGTATGGGGCCCAAGACTGAATCCATTTTCCAAGTTGTTTATGGCGGTGGTAGTTGCTATCAACGGATCAGTTGTTGCTCCATATCTGGCCGATTTCAACTGGAGACTGGCAGGTCTTGCGGCAATCATCATTTTCCTGGCTTCCTTAGGCTATGCACTCAGTTATTTCATTGCAAGATTGCTGGGCTGGAATGAGGCTGACCAGGTGGCGCTTGTATTTAATGGAGGCATGCGCAATATCAGCGCAGGAGCGGTGCTTGCCGTATCCTATTTCCCACCTCCCGTTGCTGTGCCGGTTGTTCTCGGAATGGTATTTCAGCAAATGCTGGCTTCCCTAACAGGTTATCTGCTAGGACGTCGCTCACAACTGCTGCAAAATGCAGACAAAACGTCGGCAGCCTAAGAACGTAAACCCAAAAAAAACGCCAACAAAAGTTGGCGTTTTTTTTGGGTTTCAAATGATCATTTTTTATTTTGGTTGAATGTATCCCTCAGCTTTGAGCAGCTCAGCAATCAGGACAGCACCGCCTGCAGCACCGCGCAATGTGTTATGGGACAGACCAACGAATTTGTAATCATACAGGGAGTCCTCACGCAGTCTTCCTGTGGATACGCCCATTCCGCGTTCAATGTCACGATCAAGTTTGGTTTGCGGTCTGTTTTCTTCCTCGAAATACGTAATAAACTGTTTCGGTGCACTTGGCAATTCCAGCTCTTGCGGACGCCCTTTGAATTGCAACCAACGCTCCAGAATTTCATCTTTGGATGGTTTTTTCTCAAAGTTGACAAATACCGTAGCCAGATGCCCATCCGTTACCGGAACACGGATACATTGCGTCGTGATGAGTGGAGACGAAGCTTTCACAATCTCGTTGTTTTGCACGCTTCCCCAGATGCGAAGCGGCTCTTGTTCACTCTTCTCTTCTTCGCCACCAATGTATGGAATGACATTATCCAGCATTTCAGGCCAATCCGTGAAGTTTTTCCCTGCTCCCGAAATGGCTTGATACGTGGAAGCAACCACTTGAGTCGGGTTGAATTCACGAAGCGCGTGCAGTGCAGGTACATAGCTCTGAATGGAGCAGTTTGGTTTAACTGCGATGAAACCGGTTTTGGTGCCCAGACGTTTACGCTGTGCTTCAATCACTTCCAAGTGCCCTGGGTTGATCTCTGGAATAACCATAGGTACATCGGCAGTCCAGCGATGAGCCGAGTTGTTGGAGACAACCGGAGTGCCTGTTTTGGCATAAGCTTCTTCAAGCGCTTGGATCTCATTCTTTTTCATATCTACTGCACAGAAGATAAAATCAACCTGACTGGCAAATGCTTCAACCTGGGAGGCATCCTGTACAACGATTTGTTTCACAGCTTCCGGGATGGGAACTGCGAGTTTCCATCTGCCCTGAACGGATTCTTCGTATGTTTTGCCTGCCGAGTTGGCACTTGCTGAAATGGCTGTTACTTCAAACCATGGATGACCATCCAGCAGATCCACAAAACGCTGACCTACCATTCCTGTTCCTCCGACAATACCGACTTTCAATTTTGCTGTCATATAATCATCATTTCCTTTCGGTGTGAGTTCGATAATAGCTATTTTCATTCCTGCATCGGTTGATGGGACTTCATGATTCTTCCCTTAGTAAACACTATTCAGGTGATTCCAAAGCGTGTTGCGAGCACCCCGGAAAAACCAAAAAAATCCCACCCCCAAGACAGATGTCTCAGGGACGAGATTGAACACTCGTGGTACCACCCAGATTCGCCCATATGTCGCCATATCAGCCTCTAAGAGTTAAGGATACAACCGTTAATCCGTTGTAACAGCCTATACTCCAGCTCTGTAACAGGAGCTCCTGTCACACCATCCCTTATATGCCAAGTTCCGATGTGCTGCTCTGAGTCTTTATTCAATAAAAATTCTTTACCCCTTTTCAGCTGCCGGGGCTCTCTGAGAAAGAATACTTTTATTTACTCGTCTCTTCGTCGCATTTGATATTGCGATTATAATATCAAAGTTACCATTGCGAAGTAAACATATTTTTTATAATTTGCTGCAAATGGATATTTATTTACTACGTTTTAGTGACAAAAGCATTCGTTACCAGAAGCACAAGCCAGCATTATGCTTAGATTACCATATTCTACCTTAATAACTAATACACCTAAACATTATGCAATTTAGCCCCACTGCGTTGCGAGCTGTTTCAGGTATGGTGACAGTACCGGCTGCAGCTCCTTTCGCATAAGTCCGATCTCCAAAATAGCCTGGATGTAACCGAACTGATTGCCAATATCATAGCGGCGGCCCTCAAGCTCAAGAGCGAGCAGCTCTTCCAGCTGACTCACTTCTTTTAATGCATCGGTTAATTGATATTCTCCTCCAGCGCCTCTCTCGATCCGATCCAAAATGGGAAATATCGATGGTTTCAGAATATAACGTCCCATTACCGCAGTCCTTGATGGTGCCTCCTCCATTGAGGGCTTCTCCACCAGATTCGTAATTCGGTGAACCCGATCTTCCGCACCCGCTGAATCGATAATTCCATATTTGCTTACATCTGCAGGCTGCACTTGACGTACACCAACGACCTGACTGCCGGTCTTTTCATACAAATGAATCATCTGTGCAAGTGCCGGCGGATCGGATACCATAATATCATCTCCCAGCAGCACAGCGAACGGATCCTCTCCCACAAACTGACGCGCACATCCGATGGCATGTCCTAGTCCCAGTGGTTCTTTTTGACGGATAAAATGAATGTTTGCCATATCACTTATCGCCTGCACTTGCTCGAGCAAATCCTGTTTGCCTTTGGCATAGAGGGAGTGTTCCAGTTCCACCGATTTGTCAAAATGATCCTCGATCGATTTTTTATTACGTCCGGTCACAATAATAATATTTTCAATACCCGATTGAACCGCTTCTTCAACAATATATTGAATGGCGGGTTTATCCACAATGGGCAGCATTTCTTTCGGCTGAGCCTTGGTTGCTGGCAGGAAGCGGGTTCCGAGCCCGGCTGCCGGAATGACTGCCTTTTTAATTCTCATATCATGAAACACTCCTTTCGTTCGTATCTGTATTCGGATTCGGATAGGGCGATGTCGCGGACACAACTCGGAAAACCCAATATCGACTGGCGATATAGTTCAGGATCATGCCCAAGAGGGTCGCTGCTGCCTTGCTTATGACCAGATTCAAGTCAAGTATGTTGTTCGAGAGAAACAAGATCAGGGATGAAAAGGCGAGGACGATTAGATTTGTAATCACAAAACGCAGCAATTCATTATTAGGACCTTGTCTTCGTGCATCCCTGAATGTCCATCGTCCGTTCCACCAATAACTGTTCAAGACCCCGCAGCTATAGGAAATGACCTGGGCAATGAGAGCGGGTGTGCCCAAGGCAGCGAGCATGGTAAACACCAATGCATCCACCGCCGTATTCATCACACCCACGATCCCGAATTTGATCAGCGTGGCCAACCGATTAATCATGGTGAGCAACTCTGCCTGTCAACCGTACTTGCCCGGGCTGACTCTCAGATTGATACACGTCACGAACAATGTATAAGGGTCTCGCCTTGGTTTCATCATAGATGCGGCCAATGTACTCCCCAAGAATGCCCAGCATAATGAGAATAAATCCATTAAATATCAGCATGATGCTGACGATGGAAGGCCAGCCTTTGATCGTTGAATCGGTAAAAATCGCAGAAATGATCACACTGAGCATGTAGATGAATCCGCCTACGGACAGAATAGCTCCCAAGTAACCCGCAAGCTTGAGCGGTTTATATGAGAATGAAGTAATGCCATCCAGGCTCAGCTTCAGCATGCGTTTCAGCGGATATTTGGTCTCCCCTGCCAGACGCTCATCCCGTTCGTATTCGATCGCTGTTTGTCTGAATCCAACCCAACTGACCAAACCACGGACAAATCGATTTTTTTCCGGAAGACGTTTCATTTCATCGCACACTTTGCGGTCGATCAGGCGAAAATCTCCTGTATCCACTGGAATATCCGTATCGGTTGAGGCCCGGAGTACGCGGTAAAACATGCTTGCAGACCATTTTTTGAAGCGGGTCTCCCCGCTTCGTCTGGTCCGGCGGGCATACACTACCTCATAGCCCTCTTTCCATTTGGCAATCATGTCCAGAATCAGTTCGGGAGGGTCCTGAAGGTCTGCATCAATAATGACAACTGCATCACCTGCTGCATAATCCATCCCTGCGGTAATCGCGATCTGGTGACCGAAGTTGCGAGCAAAATCAATTAATTTCACACTGTCATCCCAACGTGCGTAGTCACGGATCATCTGCGCACTTCGGTCGACACTGCCATCGTTGACAAACAGCAGTTCATACGTTTCTCCCGTACTGCCCATAACCTTTTTCACTCGTCGATAGGTTTCTTCAATGACTGCCTCTTCGTTGTACATCGGAATAATGATGCTGTAACGGCACTTTTGGGCCATATTCGTTCCCTCCCTTTTCAATTTCGGTTCGTTCCACTTGACCATCTCTATAACTTCACTTCGTATAGGGTGCTCTGTCCGCCGAAGCCAGCTCCACTATCCGTACCTGTCATCCACTCTGATGTCGGAATTTCGGTACCATTTTCCATGATCCAGCTGCTGAGATCCGAATTGCCTCCTCGGCCGCCCATGCCGCCAACCATGAAGTATTTCACTTGTCCGCTCTTCACGAGCTCTTCCAGTTCGTCCGTGGTATATACCGGATCAGAACCGGAGAAACCTCCGAGTGTAATGACAGCCTCGTTCTCATCAATGATGTATGGAGCTGCCTGGTTATAGTCTGTCGTTGCAAAAAGATAGGTCTCTCCTGTGTTATTTTCTCTAAGATAATTCAGTGTTGTTGTATCTACTTCTTCGTTCCTGTTTCCGGCTCCGCCTCGTCCGCCAGTAGCTCCCATTCCGCCACCACCAAACATGTTTCCACCAGATGCCGGAGGTGTTCCTGTACTTGAATTATCATCAGCAGCTCCGCTGTTAGAAGCACCAGGGAAGGATGGATCCGAATCACTTGTAGTATTAGGTGGAGTCATCTCGCTGTCTCGATCACCTTGTCTGTCTCCCATAGCCATGCCCATGCCGCCGAACATCCCATTTGAACCCGTAGGGCCCGCCGCAGGAATCATGCTGTTGCCACCGTAGGTAATTGGCGTGAACGCCCAATAGACTGGACCAATAAGCATAACCATAAACCCTGCCACAATGATTCCTTGCTTCCATTGATGTGAACGATTGAGCATCACGATTAGGATGAGCGTGATCACAATACCTGCAATTAATTCGCTGATCGACCAGCCTGCACCAATGGTGTCATCATAGACCTGCATAATATACCAGCCGAAGATCGTCGTAAGCAGAACGGCAAGAGGAAGCAGCCAGGCTTGCCAGCCATTGCGTTCTCGATAGGCTTGCCACATGGCTACAAATCCGGCTCCGGTCAAAGCTGCAACCGGCGGGGCCAGCATGATCAGGTAATATTGGTGGAAGAAACCAGCCACACTGAAGAACGCTGCAACCGGAAGCAACCAGATCAGCCAAAACGCAGCTTCCTTATGTTTCATCGTAATATTTCTCCGTCTGAGCCCCGCAAAGAGAGCAATGCATCCCAGCAGTGCCGTTGGCAGAAGCCAGCTGGCCTGCCCCGACAGTTCAGTCTGGAACAATCGAAGCACACCTTTCTCCCCTGTGCCGAACATGCCACCCATTCCGCCACCATTGCCACCGCCAAAATTCCTTCCGTTTGGCATTTCAGTGCCGTTCGGCAACTGTCCGCCTTGCGGGAAATTCATTCCGTTCATTTGCCCCATCTCACGCGTTGAACCGTCGCCGGAAGGGTTGCCTGCAGCAACGGAGTTGTCTGATGAATCAGAATCCGAGGCTGGTGCTGAAGCATCATCACGGTTTCTATCATCTGCCATGTTAGGCATGCCTGCACCAGCGGTTCTGTTCTGCTGACCTGTAAGTCGGGACAGACCGTTATAGCCAAAAGCAAGCTCCAGCACCGAATTGGTTTCGCTGCTTCCTATGTAAGGCCGCTGACTTTCCGGAATAGAATCGACCGTCACTGCCCAGGATAGGGAAACAACTGCCAGTACTGCGGTACTGCCAATAAGCAGAAGGATCTTCTTTCTCCATTTCGCCTGGAATGCAAACAGGTAGAAGATATAAAATGCCGGAAGAATCATGTAGGCCTGAAGCATTTTCATGTTAAATGCCAGTCCAATAAGGCCAAATGCTACGAGGATCCGCCACGGACTGCCCTGCTTGGTACCTTTGAACAAAAACCAGGAACCGAGCAATAGTGTAAACACCAGCATGCTGTCGATATTGTTGGTACGACTTACTGCCGCCACAACGGGAACCGTAGCCATGGCCAGAGCAGCAATACGTGCCGCAGCAAGTCCAAAGGTTGGTTTAACCATAAAATAAATAATCAGTACCGAACCAATTCCCGCTAACACTTGCGGCAAAATAACACTCCAACCATGCAATCCGAAAACATAGGCAAAAGCCGTCTGAATCCAAAACACGACGGGTGGTTTATCTACCGTTACGGAGCCAGCCGAATCAAGGGATGCATAGAAGAAATTGTGGAAATTTCTCAGCATGCTCCCTACGGCGGTCGTATAGTAGGAATTGGCATATTGATCGTTCCAAATCCCGTATCCGTTCAGAATTGCCGCCAATATGACAATCGGCAGAAGGACCAGATCAATCCTTCGTTTGGCATGTTTCAATGTCAATCACTCCTTCTCGTTCTTCATGATTGTATTGTGACATGCCAAAATAAAATTGGGATGAGTCCCCGCTGAATGTTAACTGAGGATAAGTTCCAAACCTTTCAGCTAATTTTCAGCTTGGCAAGCGATAATACAACATAAAGCCCTCAGCTTTTTGGGGCATTCAATAGATGGATTTAACAGGGAGGCATGCCCGCTTATGAAGTTAAGTACCGGGATTAAAATCCTTTTGGCGGATGATGAACCACATATTTTGCAATTTTTGGAGCTTGGATTGAGTAATGAGGGTTTTGATGTACGCACGGCTCCGGATGGTGCTGCAGCACTTGAACTCGCACTTGAGTTTCGTCCGCATATGGCCATTTTGGACATCATGATGCCGGAAATGGATGGATTCGAGGTGGTTGAACGTCTGCGCAAGACAGGAGCCCAGGTTGGAGTCATCATGCTTACAGCCAAGGACGAAGTTGAGAATCGAGTTAAAGGTCTGTGGCTTGGTGCTGACGATTATATGATCAAGCCCTTTGCCTTCGATGAGCTGCTCGCCCGTATCCAGGCAAGGCTGCGTAATCAGTTTCCATTGCTTATTGGGGCCGTAACACATGGTCCCTTCCGAATCGACGATCAGCGCAAGGAGATCACCTATCATGATCAGATTCTTGAGTTGTCCCCTACCGAATATGAACTATTGAAGTTTATTGTGCTGAACCACGGTATCGTGCTAAGCAAGGCGACAATTCTTAGTCGTGTGTGGGGGTATGATTTTGGCGGAGAAGAAAATATTGTCGAGGTCTATATACGATCACTGCGTGACAAACTTGGGGATAAAGAGCACAAACTCATTCGCACTCTTCGAGGTGTTGGATACCGAGTGGATCTCTGATGAGTCATTCGAGGAAGCCAACCACCAAATCTCTTCTGGGACGACTGCAGCGATTGATCTTGCCCCGTTCGCTCCGTTCTCAGCTGCTCGCCCGCTCTTTGTTTATTCTTGCAGCCTTATTCTTGTTAATTGGCTTTCTTCAGTTCTGGATTATGGAAAGCTTTCTGTATCGCAATCAGGCGAAAACGATGGAAGAGCAGATCATGTCCATGCCTCCCGTCTGGCTCGGCTTATCTTCGCGAAATGAGTCCTTCAACAACCCATTTGCCGGACAGGCAGGCACGGATACACGTGTGTCGGGTAACAGAATGCTCTACATTCCCGATCGTTCACTTGCCCTATTCGATCAAAATGGTACATTCGAGGATATATTCGGTAAAGAAGACGGCCTGGCTGCACCCCAGCTCACTTCCGCCGAATACAAAACAATTACGGACCAATTATTGAACAAACGACATGCTCCATACCAGATCGTGACGGATCGTACAGGCAGTGAGCAATTGATCGTTTTTGCCTCGCCTGGGCCGCGAAATCGGGATTTCTCCATGGTTCAGATGGGTACCCCGACGAAACCACTAAGAGATTTGATTGTCAAACAACTGCTCATCTTCGTCATGTTATCCATTCTGGCGATGGTCGCGGGTCTCATTCTCTATACCAAAACGCTCCGCCGTACACTGATTCCATTATCCAGTATGGTGGATACCGTCCAGCGGATCGATGCAGGCAGCTTGGCAGAACGTCTTCCCGCCACGCAGGGTCAACAGGAGGTAGATCAGCTCGCGCAGTCGTTCAACGGCATGCTCGAAAGACTCGAGCAATCATTTGAAGCGGAACGTGAATCCAAGGAACAAATGCAGCGTTTCCTGTCCGATGCTTCCCATGAACTGCGGACTCCATTAACGTCCATCCACGGATTCATTGAAGTTCTCCAGCGAGGCGCAGCGTCCAATCATGAACAACTGTATAGGGCACTCGACAGCATGTATGGGGAGTCTGTTCGAATTAACAAACTGGTTGAAGATTTGCTTATGCTAACCAAGCTAGATCAAGCTCCGAAGCAAGAACAGGAGATTGTTCAGCTGGATCATTTGCTGATGGAGATGCAGCCCCAGCTGAACATGATGGCACGGGAACGCCATGTACACTTCGACCTGACTGCCGGTATAACCATAATGGCTGAGCCGCACAAGCTGAAGCAGGTGGTTCTCAATTTGTTCCACAATGCGGTGCAGCATACCCACCCGGAATCCGGTTCCATTACTGTGGCGCTTTATGCTGTTCATAACCAGGCCGAACTGACCATAAAAGACAACGGCACCGGGATTGAACCGGAACATCTTCCGCATATTTTTGAACGCTTCTACCGGACCAGCTCTTCCCGTTCCAGAAAGGAAGGCGGCGCCGGCCTTGGTCTAGCCATTACACGTTCCATTGTAGAAGCGCATGGCGGAAGTATTGCGGTGAACAGCAAGTTAGGCAGCGGAACAACGTTTACCATTTTGCTGCCTTTGTCTGAGGCAACTTTTGATCAATAGCATGACTAATAACCCTTTCCAGCTCCTTAGGACTGTGAAAGGGTTATTGGCTTAATACTCATTTTTTTTTCAATTCTAAGCACCTTCGGTAAGTTTATGGTCTATTTTTTCAATCCAATTATGTTGTTCGTCTGCAAGCATTGTTTCCCATCCAAGCTGCATAGCAGGTTTAAAGTTTTTCGATTGATCATCCACAAATATAATACGAGTTCTGAAGTTCATATGGGATTCTGCAATTTCATAAATCTCTCTATGGGGTTTGCAGAACCCAACCTGATTTGAAATGGTAATACTTTTGGTGTGTTTTTCGATCATCAGCAATATCGGTTTAACCCATTCATGGCAATGATTACTTAGCAGATGTATGTCAGCGTGCTGACTCCATCGTTCAAGATAATGTATCGCAGGTAATGTTTCTGTTGTACGATTTAGTAATTCATACGCATAGGTTTTGTCTATCTTGGGGTATTGCAATTGCAACCAGATCCAGAACTGTTCCTCTTTCATTTTTCCTGTCCACAGGTCTTTCCGAATAGCGCTCAGCTGTTCAATGAATATAGGAAAAGTTGTTCCTGCATGACCTGCAAGCTCCTGCCAAAATAAAGAGGAAAGATTCGTAATCAGAACCCCGGCTATATCCAAAACAAGCTGAGGTTTGTCTTCCATTCCATCACCTCTGTTAAGATAGACTTACTCACGTAAATGTTCCTTTACCATATCCCTTACCCACACTAACTTTCCGGTTTCCATGACTGTATCACCTTATGATTGACATCGATGGCATGGATATTGTTGAACGTCTCCATGAGACTAAGCTCCGATTCGTTTTGAAAGGCTAATGGCATTTTCACGATAAACGTATTATTTATTGCTTTTACATCCAGGGTCTCTCCATTGATATATTCAATTTGGAACTTGGCAATGGAGATGTCGGAATATAAGGCACCCCATATGAAATTTCCGCTATTGTTTTTGGGCTCCGCGACAGCGAGGAAGGCAGGACCCAGATCTGAACTGGCCGTCCAACCCGACTCAGTGTCCTCATCCACATGAAATCTCTCCCGGTTCTGTTCATAGGCTGCGAATACATACTGCGTTTCGTCCAGGTAAAGAACCAACTCATTCTCCTGATCAACATTCACAATCTTCACCGGTGTCTTCCAATTGGATTGGACAGCCTGGTCCAATGTTGGATATCCAAAGATCCGATTCCAGAATAGGTTGAGACCTGCAATGAGCAGCACAAGCAGACTGATGCTTATCCATATTATTTTCTTCATGTTCCCCCCTTTTACACCTTACCTTCTATTTATTTCACGAGCTAACACTTGCACACCATTAACAGGTTTCCATCCGGATCCTGAAAGTTAAACCAATGATCATGCTCAATGGGTGTCGTTATATGAACATCTTTGGATTGCATAAACGCAAAGGCTTCCTCAATATCTTCCGTATCAAAATGGAATGCAGGCGTTTTGAACGTATGCTCCTCGGCATAAATTTTGCTGTCCAGCACAACCCGTGTTCCGTTCATCGGAATGATATATAAGTGTCCAAACAATATCTCGCCATCCGCAGGCAAGCCCAAGAGGTCACAGTACCAATCTCTCGCGTGCTCAATGTCACGGACGGGTATAAACACGGTACTGATCCGATTTAATAGAGGACTCATACTCATACCATTCCTTCCTTTTCCATGAATTCCTCCTTAGTCAACCCAAACAGGATCATGTCATGGTACTTGCCATTCGTGTATATAACCTTGCGTCGTACGCCTTCCTGAACGCAACCCAGCTTTCTCATCATGGCTGCTGAAGGCTCGTTCCCTTCAAGGACACTATCATTGAATTTATTCAGTCTTCTCTCGAAGAAGGCATATTTCAACAGAATGCGAACGGCTCGCGTTCCAACTCCTTTGCCCCGATGATCACGGTCAACCTGAATTCCAATGCTGAATGTGCCGTTCCTTTCATCTATACTGTTTAGATTTACGCCTCCAACGTACTCTCCGTGCAAATCCTCAATCGAGAACATGATACGCCCATGTGTACTGGAGAAATTGGAGAAGCTCTCTGTAAAATGTTTGGCCTCGGCAGACGTCGGTGGCAGTTCCACTGCACATTCGAGCAGACGACGGGCAGGTGTGTCAAACCGATTATAATAATGAGCTTCCCAATCTTCCTCGCGCAGAGCACGCAGCCGGATCAGCTCATCCTGCCAAAAGTACTGACTATAGTCAATCTCTCTCATTTCTTCATCCCCATTTCCCTTGTACTCACCATTTGTTGAACTAAAGCTATGATAACCCAAATTGTGGAATATGTGGTAGATCTTTTTCCATGAGTGCACGCCAAACAGCCCCCAAGCAAAACCTTCTGCCAGGAGACTGTGATTTATTTTTGTATACGATGAACTGCTCCAATTATTCCGAATATTGAGGCTTAGTTACTCGATCAGGAACCGATTCGTCGAAGACATCCTGACCTGGATAATCTCGCACTTCCCCTTCATGGAGCTCGTGGTTCTCATAGTCAAACCGATGTGCGGATCGCTGATCCACTCGCCACGGCGAACTCTTTCCAAGTGATTCTGACAGTAACGATGAGCCGTAAGGGCCTTCCGGAAACTCCTCCAGTGCGAGATCATTCCGCTGCGACTCCACCGTAGACAGATCGGTATATTCGCGCCGTTCTTCGTGCAAAAATTTGTCCTTCATCGTTCGTCCCTCCATATCCGCCTTGAGGTATCCAAAGCACGTCTATTTTGAGCGAAAACCGTACCATTTATGCATCATCCCTGGAAAACACTGCGTTTCATGCCTTGATTCATAGAATGAATCTGCGCTGTGCTCTCTCGTCATCACTTACGTATCGATATAAACAAAACAAATACAATAAGTCCAATACAACAGATGATTGTATCCCTTTTGGACCATACCAACAGGGTAGAACGTACACCAACCATGGGATTTTCCCGCACTTTCCGCATCTCCATGGCAATCGTCATATCTTCCGCTCGCTGCAATAACGACATTAATAAGGGGATAACCATCGGTCCGATGTCCCGAACCCGAACCGTATTGGGTTTCAGGGCAGCTTTACCGCGTGACCGGACGATAAGAGAGAAGCGCTGCCACTCGCTCCAGATCATCGGGATAAACCGGAAGATCAATGAAACGGCAAGTGCAAACGAAGCAACAGGCAGCCTGATTTTTTTGCCTATGCCCAGCACCCAGTTTAACCCTTCCACCATTCGGCCATATGGCGTGGTTAGCGAAAACCATAGACTCGCCAAAGTAACGATAAACAAACGATACACATTCAGGAGTGTTGCCTCTGCCTGGTGCAAGGAAAAACCGAAGCGTAGACTCCCTCCCTCTGGTTCAAGCGTGGTCCCAGATAACGCTGTAGATATAATAAAGAACAGCACTAAGGGCTTCATTAACTTCACGCAGCCTGCCAGAGTCTGACGGGGCAATATACTTAACGCCAATACGACCGGTACCAGTGTGAGGGATAACCCGATCCAGCGGTGCTGCAGCATTGCTGCGGTTACGAGCAGAATATACAGCAGCCATTTGAGACGCGGGTCCATATTACGGTAGAGGTCATTGGGTGGAACTGCCACTTGAGCTTCAATGGAGCGCTCCATTTTTGCCAACTCTTGCTGGCTCGGTTCACTTGTCTCTGGCACACTTGTCTGCTTCCCCTGCCGGTATAGCTTATCCGACGCAGCAAATGAGGACTGAGCAATACTTGCAGCCATCTCCTCTGGCGTTAATGCCGTGGGCAATTCAATGCCAGCTGCTCTGAACTGCTGGGCAAGTCGCATGGAAGGCGGCAACCCGATCTCTGCCGCTACGAGCAGTTCGGGTTGCCTATGAAGTTCTCTCGGTGTAAGATCCGCAATCAACTGCCCTTCTCGCAGCAAAAGAACACGATCCGCAATCGGCAAAAATGTATCCAGGTCGTGCGTGGCCACAATTGCTCCCTTGCCTGCGTCCCGGTGCCGTTTAAGCACGTCAAGCAGAAGCAAAACGCTCTGTGCTTCCAACCCGGCGCTCGGTTCATCTAGCAGCAGCCACTCAGGCTTCGTTGCCGTCCCGAGCGCGAGGCCGAGTCTTCTTCGTTCACCCCCGCTCAGCGCAAAAGGAGATCTATCCAGATTGAAGCGCTGCTTCATCTCATCTGGATCCGTTGGCGGATCCCATTGTATAAGCGACTCGGTCATCTGGCGTTTCTTTTGTTCATCCGATAGTGGGTACGGGCGAAGCGAGTACGAGAATTCCCGTTGAATGCTTCGGGCAAATAGCTGTTGCTCGGGAAACTGGAACACCAATCCCATCTGCAGCAAAATAGACCGCGGTACCTTGCCATTTTGCCAGAAAGGTTCACCGTTTAATGCAATGTGACCAGCACTTGGCGGTTTAAGACCTGCTATGGTCTGCAATAGAGTGGTTTTACCGGATCCTGTGCAGCCTAATAACAGGGTTATATCACCGCTGTTAAACTGGATGGAAATGTCCTGCAAAAGTGCCCTCGTTCCGGATTCAGGCGCTTCTACGGTTAGGTGATCTAGTCCAATAGTCATCGGGCAGCCTCCTTCACCAGTTGTTCTGGCCGGAGTGGTGTAGCGGTTTGATTCAGAAAACCTTGCTGTTTGAGAAGGAGAGCTGTTTTTACTGTAAAGGGTGGGTCCAGTCTCAGTCGCTCACAGGGTGTACGTCCCTCAGCCATGGTTGCCGGGCTAGTCTCGACCGTGCTTCCATAGAAAAATGACGATGGTACCCCATCATATACACATTTTCCTTGTTCCATAGCCATAATCCGAGTACTTAGAGTTGCTTCTTCCAAGTGATGCGTAATCCAGATAACTGCAGTTCCTTGCCGGACGACAGATTCCACAATGGATTCTATCCGCTCTCTCGCTCCCGGATCCAGCATAGCCGTAGGTTCATCGAGGACAAGAACATCCGGCTTCGAGGCCAGGGCTACCGCAATATTGAGCAGCTGCTTTTGGCCGCCAGACAGACGAGATATAGCTGTGTCCGGGGAATATTGAAGGCCAACCATATGTAAAGCGTCTTCTCTACGCCGTAATTGTTCCTCTACTGAATCAACGAACGGAGATAGACTGAAATGAAATTCTTCCTCAATCGTATCTCCAAGCACCTGCGCATCAGGCTGCTGAAGCACTCCGCGAACGGCAAGCTCAGGAGCCGCCTGTCTTGTTCCGCCTGATAGTTGTGTGAAGCCGATCAGCACTGCGGCCAGTGTACTTTTCCCGCTACCATTGGCTCCCACAATACTAATCCATTCCCCGGGATATACGTTCAGGGAAACCCCATCGACTGCCTTGCGAACTTGGCCGGATTCGGCCGCATAATGGACTCGTGCATGTTCTAGTGCAATTAAAGGCATAACGTCCTGCATCGAAATTTGGTCCTTTCCCTTTTGCTTCTTTTGTGGTACGATCCAAATCGTTAACCACATCTTCTTGTTTTGGTTAACAATAAGATTACCAAAATCGAAAGGATTGTTCAATCATGAAGTTATCTTTGCGGGGTATTGTATTTAGTGCACTCATGGCAGCTATACTCGTTCTTTTTGGTTACATAAGTATTCCCATCGGTTTCTCACCCGTCCCTATTACGCTGCAGACGCTTGCCGTCATGCTGGCGGGAGGATTACTGGGCCCGTTATACGGTTTTCTAAGTATTGCTCTGGTCGTTATTTTGACTGCTCTCGGGTTCCCGCTTCTGCACGGGGCCGGTGGCCTCGCCGTACTCCTAGGTCCTACAGGCGGATACGTCATGATGTGGCCTTTCGCCGCCCTGCTCATTGGATTGCTGCTGGCACGAATCAAGCTGAGAGGAATCGGCGGTTATCTACTGGCATTTGTCGTGTTTGAACTGTTTGGATCGTTGTTGATCTATGTCTCAGGCGTACCGTGGCTGGCTTATGCCTATAAAATGTCTCTTCCGGAAGCCATGATTCAAGGTTTCTATCCTTACATTATCGGAGATCTGATCAAAGCACTCTTTGCTGCAATCATTATCGCGCCAGTTCGTATGGTATTCCCGCCGCAGCGACTGACAGGTAATCTGAATTCGACCATTGTGAAGGCCGATTCCTAAGGAACACATATCATAAAAAACTGCTCAACCCAAAAAGTCGTTTCCGCGTGCAGGAAGGTACTTACATCCACGCAGGAAACGACTTTTAAATATAATGAGGAACTTTGCTAATGAAATGAATCATGAAGGTGATTCTTGCTCCCTAGCTCTAACTACCAGTTAGCGAACCGAGATATTTAACGAGATGTATAACCTGCATCGGCGTGAATTGTCGTGCCAGTCACGTAAGAAGATGCATCGGATGCCAGCCACAGACTCGCTTGAGCAATCTCGTTAGGTTGTCCAAAACGATTCAGCAAACTGAGCTGCGGTGCATACTCTTCAGCCGTGAAGCCGAATTGATCCAGCGCACCACGCAGCATCGGCGTGTCGATCGCGCCTGGCGCAACCGTGTTGACACGGATATTGTGCGGTCCGTTCTCCATTGCGGCAACCTTGGTCATTCCAACAACACCGTGTTTGGCAGCAACATAAGCAATGTTGTTTGGTTGCGGACGGAATCCGCTCACAGACGAAATGTTAATGATGGATCCGCCCTTGCCTTGTTTTAGCATTTGCTGAAGCTCATATTTCATACAAAGCGCAGTACCTGTCAGGTCAACCGACATCAGGCGGTGCCAATAGGCTTCGTCAAATTCCGCTGCTGGCTTGTCATCCGGAGTAAGGGCGGCATTGTTCACAGCCACATCCAGTTGTCCGTATGTATCCACTGCAAATTTAACCATAGCCTGTACTTCTTCCGTTTTGGAAATGTCCACTTTCACGAAAGCGGATTCACCGCCTTCCGCACGGATTGCTTCCACGACAGCTTGTCCCTTTTCTTCGTTAAAATCCGCTACCACAACTTTGGCTTTGGCTGCTGCAAACAGTTTGGCCGTTGCTTCGCCCATGCCCATGGCTGCTCCTGTTACGATTGCTACTTTTCCTTCCAAAACGGGAAATGTCATAATAAAGAATACCTCCAATTTAATATGAATGCTAAACAATCCTCAATATATCCATATCACTAGCCTTATTCAATCCGTAATATGTCCTCAACTGTATGTTACTGTACAAAACATGACATTCTGTTCATTAAGTTGCGTCATCATGACAATTCAACCATACTGTTTTAGAGGTGAATATAAGATGACCGTGCAGTTGGACAAGCGAATACTTCGCTCCAAATCCGATATTAAACATACGTTTTTGCGTTTACTTCAGGATAAACCTTTTCATCAGATCTCCATTTCGGAGATTGTAAGGGAAGCGAGCTATAATCGAGGAACATTTTATGCCAATTTTGCAACCAAAGAGGATCTGCTAGGTGAAATTATTCAGGATGTTCTTGAAGAATTTGTTAACCAGATCAAGCATCCGTATCGGTACATAACGAGAGTGAACCTGAAAGAAATGCACACCGAGGACATCACGTTGTTTCTGTATTTGAAAGAACATGCTTCTATATATAAGCTGCTGCTTAGTGACCATATCCAGGTTGATTTTCGATACCAGTTGGCGAAGACGATTGAAGACCTGTTTGTCGCTGAATATGAATATGAACTGGAAGAAGGATCACGGATTGATCCGAAATGGCTGTTTATCTACCGCGCTCATGGGGTTGCTGGACTGTTGATTCGGTGGATTGAAGAGGACTTCCCCAACACTCCCCAATATATGAGTACTCAAATCGTAGAATTAATGCTCCTGTCTACGGCCGTTTTCCATGTAAAAAAATAATTCCATGAATCTGCCTCAAACCGTTCATTCGAAACAAATATAAATGAAAAGGCAGCGCCGACGGCGCTGCCTTTTTAGGAATATACACGGACTTCAATCAACTCGGCACAGGGACCTCCGTTGGTCTCCTCAACAATGATGCGCAAATTTCTTGTCGACACAAAGTGATTCAACGCAATTTGGTTAGTACGCCTGCGATTATCCTTGACGGATTGAACCAGAACCCGTTTGCCTTCCACCTCTGCCTCGATCCGGTACGCTTTTACGAGCTCCGGAATGATCTCGAACGGAGTCCGGTGATGATGCAGATTAATGAGATCTTCATTCACATCATCATTCCATGTCAGAAGAATTTCACGGATAGACACCGCATGCTCCCACTCCAACTCCACCCAGGCTTCACCGTTTTCGTTCTCATACAGAGGAAGAGACATCCAGGAATGAGGGCCGCCATAAGGGCGTTTATAGCCATCGATTACTTTTTCCGGCAGATAAGCATCTGTCTTTCCTGTAATTTTAAAACAAAATGGTTTGCGGTTCAGTGCCTTCATGCTCCAGGCAACAACGGGCTGAGACTCATCGTGATCCTCAAGGGAAGCGACCGCGTGCGGGGCAGCACCCTTCTCAAAGGCCAACACACCGGTTACTTGATGACTGGATTGATAGAGTCTAATTCTGTCATTCTGCCTGATAACAGCAAATGCATTCTGCGAATGGGCAGGCTCCCATTGGATGCTGACATGAATCCATTGCTCTTCACCCTTAGTTACACGAATGGTCCTTTCGGCAATCTGTTTTGCTGGAACGTAGTTCTCTTCCCGACCTGTATCCCAGAGCTCTACTTGGAGCTCTGTATCTTCCTCTGCCGATACCAGTAACTCCATCCCCGGAAGCGAAGGATCAACGGGAAAAAGAATTCCGATATCTCTCTCCAATCGATAGGACGCTACCGGTTGATCAATTGCAATGGTCATACACGCTGTTGAAGCAGTTACTACAGCCTTAGGGGCAAGGTCCTGCCTGTCTTCATTTTGCAATCCGATGACCGATGCATCCTGTCGCAGTAGCGTTTGCTGCAATTCCTTCAGATGCTGGTTATGGATCAATCGCGGAGATACCCCCTTGGCTGCACAGAGCGCAGCAGCAGTCCCGGCAGCTTCACCCATCACCGCACAGGTTGCCATAACTCTTGTCGTACCGAAGGCCACATGTGATGCACTTACATTTCTTCCCGCAAAGAGCAGGTTCGACACATTCGCCGAATAAAGTGAGCGA
Source organism: Paenibacillus illinoisensis NBRC 15959 (assembly GCF_004000925.1). Taxonomy (GTDB): domain Bacteria; phylum Bacillota; class Bacilli; order Paenibacillales; family Paenibacillaceae; genus Paenibacillus; species Paenibacillus illinoisensis. The sequence goes on from NZ_BIME01000001.1 coordinate 436,029, forward strand.
TAAGGAATATGATAGATGCCATCGGCATGCATATGCTTGGAACCGCTGGCTTCGGCGTACATGCCTTGTGGTGGATGCAGATCAATGGACCACCCGCCAAAAGCAATCCGGTCGGCAAAAGGCTCCTGAGCTAGAATATCATTTTGGTTGAGTACATAATCTCCCATAAAACGTCTGTATTCTCGTTTCCCCGGAATGGAACCCACCCACTCCAGTGTCATCGTTTCTGCATCAAACTGCCCTGAATTTTTAATATAATCCCAGATGCCATAAATGACCGACCAGAGTTCATCCCGGATCTGTTCATTCTCATGAACCGTGTCCAGTTCCCCTCCCCATTCGATCCACCAATAATGACAGCCTGAATCACCGCTGCGAATGACACGTTTGATTGGAATGGGCGTTTCCTCAATGTTTTTGGCAAAGGACGGAGGCACGAAACGAACAGGTCTACCCGCATCCTGTGTGTAGAATAGCAGCGTACTTCCCAGCGTTATCTGATCAGCCGTCTCAGGTGCCCACTCTTCTCCATATTCATGTGCCGCCTCACGTCCCAGACGATAGCGGGCTCCAGCCAGAAATCCGACTAAGCCGTCTCCTGAACAATCAAGAAACACCGGACTTTCAAAGCGAATGCGCCGTTCCGATCCCATCATCCACCCCGTCACCGATCGAATATGGCGGTCTTCCTCCGTTCCTTCTGCTTCCACCTCGTGTACATCCGTATTCAGAAACAGGCTGATCCGTTCTTCCGCTCGAACGGCTTCAAAAAGAACCAGATCCCACAAATAGGGATTGCCTTCCGGATTGCGGTACTGGTTCTCCAGGAACAGCTCTCCCATGATGCCCGTCTCCCGGGCATACCGGTTCGTTCCGTGTGCTGTTGCTCCGCAAACCCACACCCTTACTTCACTGCTTGAATTACCGCCAAGCACAGGCCGGTTATTAATTAGGGCCACCGTACTTCCCAATCTCGCCGCTGCGATGGCAGCACAGATGCCTGAGAGCCCGGCCCCGACAATCGTAATGTCACTGGTAATCTGTTCTGTTCTCATGTTCATCACCCTTTCACGGCAGAATTGGTCAACCCCTGAATGATGTAACGCTGCCCTATAGCAAATACAATGATCATGGGGATAATCCCCGCTGAAGCAGCAGCCATCATGCCATTATAATCCACCGTATTTTCCAATATGAAATTTTGCAGTCCCAGAGGTACCGTATACAGATTCTCGTCGATGAGAAACACAAGTGCATTCTCATAGTCGTTCCACTGCCAGGAAAAATCAATAATAGCCAGTGTGGCCAGTGCCGGCTTGGCAAGTGGCAAGATCAGGCGAAAGAATATGCGGAAATGTCCAGCTCCATCAATAAAGGCTGACTCGGATATTTCATTCGGAATGGACAGAAAGAACTGACGAAGCATGAACACGCCGAAAATGGTGAACAAACCAGGCAGAATCAATGCCAGATGTGTATTATAGATTCCCGCCCACTCAAACATGATGAACTTCGGAACGAAGAGCACTTGCGGCGGAATCATCATCATCGACAGATAGAGCAGAAACAGTGCATTCCGACCCTTGAAATCAATCCGGGCGAATCCGTATGCTGCAAAAGCGGAAAGAAATGTTGCGCCTACCATGCCAATGATGGATATCTTGAGTGAATTCAAATAATACGTACCGAAGCTTTTGGCACCGGACCATACTTTTTGATGATGCTCCCAGGTCAGATTGGATGGAATCCACTCAATGGGATATTTGAAAACTTCCATAGGCGTCTTTAGAGAAGTGCTTATCATCCAAAGAAAAGGAATAATCATGACAATAGCCAGTGCCAGCATAATGATGGTGATGAACAAACTGCCAGGCTGCACAATGGATAGACGTTTTTTGAGTTCCATACTTCCTGTCCCCCTTTTTAGATTAGTAATGGACCCAGCGTTTTTGCCCTACCCACTGAAGAACAGTAATCAGCAGAATAATGGCGAACAGTGCCCAGGAGACCGTAGCGGCGTATCCCATGTCGTAATAACGAAACGCATTCTGGTATACATACAGAGACAGGATGGTTGTACTATTACCAGGTCCCCCCTGTGTTGTGGCCTGAATGATTCCGAACGTTTTGATAGCCATGATCAGTCCGGTAATTAGCAGCAGAAATGTGGTTGGACTTACCAGAGGCCATATGATTCTGCGCAAAATCTGAAGCGGTCTGGCTCCATCGATCTTGGCTGCTTCCAGCAGCTCAGATGACACTTCCTGTAAGGCAGCAAGGTAAATAATCATGTTGTAGCCCAGCATAAACCAGATCCAGATGATATCGATGGCGTACATGGAGGAGGTTGTCGTGGAAAGCCATCCCGGTGGGTTATCTACGCCAATACTGCGCAAGAATCCGTTGATTGGTCCCTGATTGGGCTGAAACAGCAGCATCCAGACAAATGCCACAGCTACTCCGCTCGTGATATAAGGCATAAAGTACAACCCGCGCAGCAGCTTTTTCAGATAGATCTTTTGATTCAGGATGACGGCTACAATAAAACCAAGCACAATCGAGACAGGTACGGCGAGCAAAAATATCAGGGTATTACGCAAGGATAGAAAGAACAGCGGGTCTTTCATCAATCGCTTGATATTGTCCAAACCTATAAACGTCATATCTGGGTTCATAAATTTGTAATCCGTAAACATGAGACCAAAAGAGTAGATGGCCGGGATCAGGAAAAAAAGCAGAACTCCCAGCATGTTTGGACCGACAAAAATATATCCCAGCATGCGCTGTCTTCTCATCCAGTTGTTATGCATTGTTCTTCGCCTCGTTTCTTCCAGGGATAACCCAAGTCTACCAACCCGGCAATGTTCCCATAAGTAACAAATCCACCTTGTTCATAAAACAGAATGATGCAAAAAATGCTTTGCCACAGGCGGTCCAATCATTCAAAAACATCAATTTGTTCTATGCTGCGAATGCCTATCCATCTGCTGTCAAAACAAAGAGACTGCCACCATAAATCTGGGGCAGTCTCCATATATCAACCTTTTGTTGCAAAAGAATAATGTTGCTTTTTTTTATTTGGCCGTCTTGAGATAATCATTATGTCTGGAAACCATTGCGGAGATCGTTGTATCCAGATCCTGTACGCCCAGAAAATACTTTTCGTACTCCTGCGCTCGCAAATCCATCACTTCCTGAGGCACAGTCCGGACATAGGTTGGCGTTTGATAATCAAACATGACATACATGAGTGACTCCAGATCATACGTATCTTTCTTGTCTCCAAGCATGCTCTCCAGCGCCTTATCCTGATCTGCATCCTTGGAAGCTGGGAATCGTCCTCCCTCAGCCATTGGGGCCATGCCGCCATCCGCATACCACTTCAGAAATTCCCAGGCTGCTTCCTGATGTTTCGATTTGGCATTAATGGAGATGTAATCTCCCAGTCCACCTCGCATGACATAGCCTTCCTTATCTTCAGACAAACGCGGTACCGGTGCGAAGGCGATGGTGAAATCCCGCGGGTAATCGGTAAAATTGTTCGAGCTGCGGAGAAGCCATGCCCCAATGTTAAGCATAGGTACTTCCCCGCTCAGAAACATCTGCTCCACAGGCATTTTCGATGTCAGCTGCTCTCCGAGCGGCGGTGTCGTTTTATCCTCAGCCATCATGGCATTCAGGGTTTCCAACCACTTTCTCACCATGGGATGATCCAGGTTAGACGTTCCGTCTGCCTTGGTATACCCTTCCTGTGACAGGACGGAATCCATTGAATCAACGAACGGTTCTGTGTTTTGAATGAACCCATATCCACTATCCTTTTTTAGCTTTTTCGCATATTCTCTCATCTCATCCCAGGTCCAGTCCTTCGGAACAGGCAGATTGGCTGCATCAAGTGCTTCCTTGTTCAGTGCCACGAAATAGGTGCTCTTCGTGGTAGGGACACCATAATACTTCCCGTCAATTTTCCAGCCCTCCGCATCAGGACCCATTTTCTCGTCGATGTTGTAGTCGGTGAAGGAACTCAGGTCAGCGGCAGCACCGGATGCCACCCTCTTGGCCGTATGGGAAATCGTATAGTTCACAAATAAATCCACATCCTGACCTGTCATGATGGCCGTATCCAGTTTAAGATTGCCTTCATCATCATTCACATAACGCACATATTCAATCTGTGTTTCGGGATGCTCCTTGTTCCACACATCGATGACTGCCTGCGGCCCCGCTTCAGGCGGTACGCCTCCCCACATTTTCAGTTTGACTGTATCACCCGAATTGTCAGACGCACCGGTCTGAGCATTGGAACCTGAATCATTGGAACAACCTGCGATCATGCCCACAACAAGGACAAGTGATACCATTCGTGCAACCAAGCCTTTTTTTCTCACCAAGAGACGACCCCCTCGTAAATTCTGGATTGAAGTTTGCAACTTAAGGATAGCAAATGAGTGAGAATGGTCGTAAGTAACAGAATCATGATTGCCATGGAACAGAAATACACATTTGAAACCGTTATCATCCTTCAGTCAAATCATTTTGTTCTATTTCTGATGACGATATTGACTCGGGGTTGTACCCGTCATTCGTTTAAAGATTTTGATAAAATAATTATCGTTCATAAAACCGACCTGGTGGCCAATCTGGTTCACAGGCCAATCGGTATCCGTTAGATACTCGATCGCTTTGTTAATTCGTGTTCGATGCAAATAATGAATCAGCGTCTCCCCGGTCTTCTTTTTAAACAGGGCACTCACGTAGTTTTCCCCCATCATGACGTAACGTGCAAGGAACTTCAGTGTAATATCCTGATCATAATGCTGTTCAATGTATTGGATGATCTTATTCACTTCCGGATGCGTAATTTTCTCCTTGGGCGCTGTGGATGCAGGACGGATGGCGCGCTCTTGTGGCACTCCGTTATTCGATAATTCCTTGCTTACCTTAACGAGAGTTTCGCGCAAATCCTTCACACTCATCGACAACTTCAGAATGTAATTAGAGGCGCCATATTCCATGGCCTGCCGCATGGATTCAAAATCGCCCATACATGTCAGCATGACAAATTTGGATTGGATGCCAGCCTTCCTTGTTTCCTGAAGTAACATTAATCCGTCCATCTGCGGCATGACAATGTCACACAGAACAAGATCCGGAGGGTCCTGCTTAATCATTGGTAACGCTTCCAATCCATTGCTTGCTTCTCCGGCTAGCGTGAACCCCATGTCCTCCCAACGAATGATCTCCTTCACAGACTCCCGGACGAATGTCTCATCTTCCACCAGTAATACTTTCCACATTGTAGTCCCTCCATTCCGTTAATCCTCGTCATTCTTGTTGCCCAGGTTTTGGTTCGCATATGGTTCGGACAGCAAAACAGGCAGATGAATCCGGCACAATGTCCCCTGTTCCAACGAGATCACCTCGAGCTCGCCTTTGTCCTTGAATAGAAGTCTTAGTCGCTCCCTGATATTCTGCAGTCCAATACTTGGTCTCTGACGACCCTGCTCCCTGTTATTCTTCGAATGATCCATTCCTACCCCGTTATCCTCGACCTCCAGAGTCAAACGATCAGGCACAGCTGCATTTCTAAACATCCGGATCTGTATCCTGCCTCCCTCTGCCATATTGCCAATCCCGTGGCGAATCGCATTGTCAATCAATGGCTGCAGACTGAGCTTGGGAACCAGAGCATATAGCAGCTCTTCGTCATAACTGAACTCTATGTCAAACACATTTCCATATCTGACTTGTTGGATATACAGAAAAGCTCGCGTCAGATCCATTTCATCGCGAAGGAGAATGAGATCCACATCTGAATTGAGGCTGGTTTCCAGCAGTTTACCGAGTGAAAGACATATTTCCACCGTTTCTTCGTTCCCGTTCCGCAGGCCAATCCATTTCAGTGTATTGAGCGTATTGAGCAGAAAATGTGGATTCATCTGAGCTAGAAGCATCTGAAAATGGACGGCATCCTTCTGCCTTTCTTCAGCACGAAGCTGTTGAACCAGTCGGTTCATGTCTACCATCATCGTATTGAAGGTCCGTGTAAGATCCAGCACCTCTCCCCGGTGATTCTCCTCTGGCAGCCGAATGCGGAGATCCTTGCCAACCGCTTCTTTCATCTTGACCTGTAGACGGGATAACGGCCTTGTAAATGTATAAGCAATCATGAAAGCAATAGCAATAAAAAGGGCCGTAATGGCATAAAAAGTTGCGAAATAATGCTTCTTCAGGCTTTCAATCTCACCAAACAGCAATTGTAAGGGAATACGGTTTATCATATACCAATCCAGTGAAGGCAGATAACTATAGTTAATGAGTGACTCACTGGACTTGTCAGTCCAGTATCCATTACTCGGCTCGCGGGAAACCTCACGAATAACTTCATCGGACAGCTTAGACTCGGAATTGGAACGAGCAATCACTTCGCCCTGACGGGTCATGATAAAATAGAGCTGGTCACTCTCGGACTTCTGCAATACAGACTGAAACCAGTAGGAGAAATCAATGCTGATTCTTGCCAGTCCGTATGTATTGTTATTCCGGTCACGGAGTTTGGCGTACAAGGATAACAGGGTTGGGCTCCTGGTCACATCACGGGATACGTAATTCTCATCATTCGATGTCCACACATATGAGGTTCCGCTATCCTGAAGAGCCAAAAAGGAACGATCCGAGGCAACGGTGTCATAATCTAGCGGGACCTTGGGCTGGTATGAGGTGTAGATATGCCCGTCTTCATCGAGCAGCGTAAAATAAACAGATGGATTGTAGAGAAAAAAACTGTTATTCAATCCTTTGAATTTGTCCTCCATACGCTCCTTGTTATCCAGGACGTTGCGCTCGCCAGGATTTTGCAGAATTCGGCGAACCTCGGAATCCTGTTCCAGGAAGATCAATGTTTTGAAAGCGATACTGAGCTGATCTTCCAGCGACTGGTGGAGATTATCCAACTGTTCATGACTCTGTTCACTGATCTTCTGCTGCACAAGCGATTCAATTTTTTCGTAGTTGTACAGATTGAGAATGCTGAATGGAAGCAGAATGACAAGCGCGAATCCTGCAAACAAACGGTATTTGAGCTTGTGGGGGATCATCCATCCCAGCCACTTCCGCATATGAACCGACTCCTTTTGCTGCCCTCTGGTGAACTTATTATATCACCCTGTTCATGCAGCTGGATGGCTGATTTTGCTGACGATATCTTCATTTTAAAGAACCCTGCACTCCAGTCATAGAAACATATCTCTCATTGCATAGAACATATCTACACATTAAAGCCCGCTTCTCTTCGAAAACTTATGCTTTCATATACGAAAAGTTCGTTCATCATATTATCGTGAAATGGATCACTAATTTACAACTGATTTCTGTTCCAATTGTGAGGGTATTCGCTTCTTTTATTCTATGTTATATTAACATCTACGAAAACGCTTTCAATACATAATCTGGAGGTGATCCTTCCTTCGTACACCCTGTCTGGACTGTTATAACTGAGCTTTTTTTCCATCTGAGCAAGCATAATTCATCAGTTCAACTATTCCAAGCATGAAGGAGACACTGTTAATGAAGAAAAATCGTAAAAATGTTCTATCCCTCACACTGGTCACCGCACTGATTCTGTCTCTGTTCTCTTCTGCCATGGCCTCTGCAGCTCCTGATCACAAAGGCAAGCCAAGTAAACCTGCTGCCCCAACCAAAATCCAGTCCTACGTCAGCGCCATGGAACCAGGCTGGAATTTGGGTAATTCGCTCGACGCTGTGGGCGAAGATGAGACGGCCTGGGGTAACCCGCGGATTACCAAGGAACTGATCAAGCAGATTGCGAAGCAAGGTTATAAGAGCATTCGCATTCCTGTGACCTGGGAAGCCCACATCGGCGACGCACCCGACTACACCATCGATCCCGCCTACATGAACCGTGTACAGGAAGTTGTGGATTGGGCACTCGATGCCAATCTCTATGTCATGCTTAACATCCACCATGATTCCTGGCGATGGGTCAGTTACATGGAGAAGGATCATGATCCTGTGCTAGCACGCTATAATTCCGTATGGACCCAGATTGCGAAACAATTTAAAAATGCTCCTTCCAAGCTGATGTTCGAAAGTATTAACGAGCCCCGTTTCACAGAAGGCGGAACAACAGATGCCGCAGTCGGGTACCGTATGCTCGATGAGCTTAATACTTCTTTTCATCAAATTGTAAGGTCTTCTGGCGGAAACAACAAGACACGTCCACTCGTACTCCCGACAATGCACACCTCATCCGCACAAGCCGATCTGGATGCATTAAATGAGACGATCACGAAATTAAACGATCCTAACATTATTGCGACAGTTCACTATTATGGCTTCTGGCCATTTAGTGTGAACATCGCTGGTTTTACCAAGTTTAATGAAGAAGTGCAAAAAGACATCACGGATACATTCGATCGTGTATACAACGCTTTTGTAGCCAAAGGTATACCAGTTATTGTTGGTGAATATGGCTTGCTGGGCTTCGACCAGCATACCGGTGTCATCGAACAAGGTGAGAAACTGAAATTCTTCGAATTCGTTGGACAGTATCTGCGTCAAAAGAAGATGACCACCATGCTGTGGGATAACGGGCAGCATTTCAGTCGTACAAACTATACTTGGTCTGACCCTGATCTCTATAACACGATGAAAGCGAGCTGGAAAGGTCGTTCGTCCACAGCCGAATCCGATCTGGTCCATCTCAAAAAAGGAGCAGCCGTTCAAGATCAAACGATCCGATTGAATCTGAATGGAAACACCTTCAAATCCCTGGCTAACGGTAACAAGAAACTGTCTAAAGGCAAGGATTACACGATTAAGGATGACGTGCTGACTCTTAAATCCAGTCTGTTAACCAAACTGACCGCTTCCGGCAGTCTTGGTGTCAATGCGAAGCTTACGGCGAAATTCAATAAAGGCGCCGACTGGAACCTGAATATCATTACGTATGATACGCCTGTGCTGGGCGATGTTACAGGAACTACCGATTCTTTTGCAATTCCAACCACGTTTAACGGAAACCAGCTGGCCACGATGGAAGCGACGTATGCCACCGGAGGTAACGCCGGGCCGCAAAACTGGACATCCTTCAAGGAGTTCTCTTACACCTTTAGCCCGGATTATAGCCGCAATATCATTGAACTGAAACCAAACTTCTTCAACGAAACGAATGATGGTGAGGTTATTCTCAAATTCCACTTCTGGAGTGGCGAGGTGCTCACCTATAAAATAACGAAGAACGGTACCAGTGTCGTTGGTCAAACGTCTTAAGTCACAAATGCGAACGTTCTGTTCAGAGCAAGGCTCTGACAGAACGTTTTTGTTTTGACCAAAGTCCGAATAACGTACAAGTCATGCCTCATACCTTTACAGTAATTTGGCTTGAGGAGGCAAAATCATGTTTAAACGGGTAGACCGCCTTGCAATTGAACTGCCGATCTCCAATAACCCGGACCCCAATGGAGCAAGCGCAGTCCAGGAACTGCTTGGTGGAAAGTTCGGCGAGATGTCCACGTTAAACAACTATATGTTTCAATCCTTCAACTTTCGGGGCAAAAAAAAGCTGCGTGCCTTTTATGACATTGTGGCAAGTATTACGGCTGAAGAATTTGGTCATGTGGAGCTTGTCGCCAATACCATTAATCTGATGCTGGTTGGCACTACTGCTCCGGGAGACCCTGACACCACCCCGCTTCGTGCAGGTAAGGATGCTCGTATCACTTCACATTTCATTGAATCGGCTCAGACAGCGCTCCCCTTTGATTCCATGGGTAGACCCTGGAACGGTTCATATGTCGTGAACAGCGGCAATCTGATCTTCGACCTGCTGCATAATTTTTTCCTCGAATGCGGTGCACGTACCCACAAGATGAGAGTGTACGAGATGACGGATCATCCAACTGCCCGGGAGATGACCGGTTATTTGCTCGTTCGTGGCGGCGTACATATTCTTGCCTATGCCAAAGCGCTGCAGATTGCAACCGGCGTTGATGTGACCAAGATGTTCCCTATTCCACGCCTGGACAATAAGGTGTTTGACACGACCCGGAAATGGGAAGCCATGGGCGAACATCGCAGGCTTTACACTTTTAGTGACAAGGACTATCAGAACATCGCCCAGATCTGGAAAGGCACACATCCGACAGATGGCGGAAAACTGGAGGCATTCGCAGGGCTGCCCGGACACAGTGGCGCTATTCCCGATCTGCCGGACCTGCCGGAAGAATTCGCCCCTGGCGTCTCTGCGGAAGATCTGTTACAGATTGCAGAACGGCTGAAGCGGCAAGCAGGGTTGTAATGCTGAACGTATGTCAAGCGGTCATCTCATTATTCGAGATCACCGCTTGTTATTTTTGTCTGACCTTCCTATTACAAAACAAACGATATATCACCGCTTCGGCTGTGTATGACATATGAGGCTCCCAACCCGCGGTAAACCAGCTGAACAGGACTCAGGCTGCTTGTAACCACATAAAGCCGCTGCGGGCACCAGCTATGGCATAATTGAATGTCCTGACAGCACTCTGGCAGATTTCTTTCAAATACAAAGGCATGTTTGACCGCCCAATCTAAAGCAATGGGCGTCTTGTCTGCCGAACCAGAGTGATAGAGGCGATACACAGAGATCTTACCGATCAATTCAGTCAGCTGCTGTTCCTCTTCTGCATTGTGGACAAGCACGATTACATCCATCCCCCTCTTCAGCAATAAACGAACAAACTCCATTCCTGCTGAGCTCTGTCCCGTTGAAACTAACATTACAGCGTCCTCCGACATCGTGCTCCCTCACCTTCGTCTCCACGCCAGCAAGAATATCCTCGCATGGTATGAGCGAATCATAGTCCTGTAATCGCAGGGCTGCAAGGCAGTAAGGGAACAATTTACTGCGTAAATCAACCATTTCTGGCGAAACTCAAGTTCATTTTAACCATTATCTACTCCTGGCTTCATCTAGCTTCAGTTTATCGTGGAGCGAATGAGCTAATGAAATAAACAGATGTAATCAGCAAAAATAACAGACTGATCCCGATTTAATCGCTTACATCACGGAAATATCCACCCGCAAGCACTTAAATGCGGTAAATAAAAGATCCCCAACATTTTACTTCATCGTCACTCAGCCGTAACATAAACCAAAGGTTGAAGAACTTAAAGTCGCATTCATTCGATGGAGGTTGGTGGCGTGTTTCCGAGTTGTGAACTCATAAATCAAATAACAATAAACCATGAAATGAAGATTACTTCCATGGAAATCATTCGGTACGATATGCGAAAGCTGCCGTTACTCCCTCATGAACATTCAGACAGCTACTGCGGCTTGTTCAAAATTTCATGTGGAGGCATTCACGGATTTGCAGAATTTAGTTTACCGAGAGGTTCAGAGCCCGCCGATCTGGTCAAATGGGCTTCGGTATTCGGAGGGTTAAAAGGGCTGGAACCGAAGCAAGCTATCCATTACATCACCGAGCACCAAAGTCTGTGGGGAGAGGTTCGTGCTCATTTTCTTCTAAAATGCCTAGACAATCTGATCTTCAATCTGGAGAACTGCGGAAATTTGCATATGAGCCAGGAACAGGTGCGTGCCTTTTTGATAGAATATGCACTCACCTATTATTCGTTTTAATACACTTGTTACATGAATGAATAGCAAAAAAAGCAGGCAATGAGTCTGGTCAAATTCATCAGCTCTCTCTGCCTGCTTTGTTCATTATTGTTTAAACTTCACAACAAGGATGTTGTCCCCGTTCGCCTGTACACTGCCAATCTTGGCCGTCTGCACTTCTTCTATCATTTCATTTCCGTTCGGGATCAGAACGGGAGTGATGAGTGGCAGCCCCGCAGCCTGAATGGCGTTCATGTCAAACTCAATCAATAATTGTCCAGCGGTAACTACATCTCCGCTTTGGACATGAGCGGTAAATCCCTCTCCCTTTAGACCAACGGTATTGATTCCAACGTGAACAAGCATCTGCAGGCCAGTCTCATGCTCCAGAATGACAGCGTGTTTACTCTTGTTCATCACATGGGCTACGACGCCATCAAAAGGTGCGAACACCCTACCCTCCGTAGGCTCAATGGCAATCCCCTCACCCATATGCTTCTCTGAAAATGCAGGATCAGGTACGTTGTCCAATGCCACCGCTGTACCGGTCATCGGCGAAGCAATCTCCAGCTTATCCACCTGGGGCCGATATACCGCTGCTTGATTGGTCCGATCATCCGTACCTGCGGTTTGGACAGCCGAAGGATCACTCTCATTTCCACTGTTCGTTATCTCATCTACAGCAAGCGGCTGATCCTTGTAACCGAAGAACCAGGTTAATGCAAAGGCCACACCCACAGCAACCACATTAACAAGAATGTACAGGGGCAGCTGACTGTTCAGATACAGCAATGTACCGGGAATCACCGTTACGGCCATGCCCGTACCCTTCAGATGGAACAAGGATGCGAGAAAACCACCGACACCGCCACCAATCAGTCCCATAACGAACGGTTTCATGAAGCGCAGGTTTACCCCAAAAATGGCAGGTTCGCTGATTCCGAGAAACGCAGACAAGGACGATGGTAGAGCCAGAGCCTTGAGTTTTGTATTTTTTGTTTTTAATCCTACGGCTAAACAAGCGGCTCCTTGTGCAGCCATCGCAGAAGTTACAATGGCGTTGAATGGATTATAACCTGTTTTTTCCAGCAGCTGGATTTCCAAAAAGTTAAAGATATGATGCACACCGGTAACGACAATAATCTGATTGAAGAAACCAATAATAATTCCGGCAATACCGAATGGAAGGTCAAGAACAGCTGTCGTCCCATGCAGCACCCACTCTTCAAGCGAATGAAAGACGGGACCGATGGCAAAGAGTCCCAATGTAATCATAACCGTTAGTGTGATAAAAGGCGTGAGGATCAGGTCCAGCGCCTCCGGCACGCGTCTTCTCAGAACCTTTTCGAACTTCGCTCCAATAAGTCCCACGAAAAATGCAGGTAAAACGGATCCCTGATAGCCTACAACGGGTATAAATCCAAACATGTACAATGCTTGAGCCGATCCATCTGCCACAGAATAAGCATTCGGCAGTGCCGGATTGACAAGCATCAGTCCGAGCACAATCCCGAGCACAGGGCTGCCGCCAAATACGCGGAATGCAGACCAGGCCACCAGTGCAGGCAGGAATGCGAATGCAGTGTCCGTCAGTACTTGAGTAAACAACAGGAAATTGGGCGAAATGTCCTCAGGGGTTGCACCGAACAAGGACAGAATTTCATTCTGGGTAAGCAATCCGCGCAGCCCCATGAACAACCCTGTAGCCACCAGTACAGGAATAATAGGTACGAACACGTCTCCGAACGTGCGGATTGCTCGTTGAAATGCATTGCCTTCCTTTTTTCCCTGATTCTTCACGTCTTCCTTGGAGGTACCTTCGATTCCGAGCTTCTCGACCTCTTCAAAGATCCGGTTCACGGTACCCGTCCCGAAAATAATCTGATACTGTCCGGAATTGAAGAAGGCACCCTTGACCTTGTCTATATTCTCGACCTGCTTCTGATCGATTTTCTCTTTGTCATTCACCATAATGCGAAGACGTGTCGCGCAGTGGGCAAATGATGCGATGTTATCTTTGCCCCCTATGGCTTGAATGACTTCCTTGGCTATTTGTTGGTTATCCGACATGGTATTTCATTCCCCTCACCTGATATCTAGTAATCCCATTTGGTCGCTTTAAACTCAGCCTTGCCTCCACTCGCAAAAAAGCGAATTCCCGTACTTTCGGGGCTTGGGAAAATTCGGCTTGTGAATACCTCTTCCCCATCATTGACAAAGATTTCAACCGATGACGTATCTACAAACAGTTGTAACTTGATCCGATCTCCGTTTAGCGTGCACTGGCGTACCGTGCCATTCATGCCCCCCATTGGAGCACCTGATAAGGTTCGGTCCAGTATCAACTTTTGCTGAAGACGGTCGTATTGCAAAACGGTCTTTTCTTCACCGCCTGTTCGAAATTCAATCCCGAATCGTTCAGCATCAACATGACTGATTTCACATTCCAGCTCATAGGCAGTGCCGTTGAATGCAGCAACACTTTCAGATCTATTCTCAAGTGTCGTTTGATAACGGTGTCCCTCGGATTGTTGACGCAGCTTCTTCATCTCATCTACAGGCTGCTGTATGAGTTTGCTGTCTTTCAGGGACAACTGGCGCGGGATCGTAAGGCAATGTGCCCACCCGCTCGCATCGGTTGGATACTCCACATCCGGAAGTCCCATCCATCCAATCAATATGCGTCTTCCGTCCGGAGCTTCCATCGATTGTGGCGCATAGAAATCGAACCCGCGATCCAATTCCTGAAAATGATCATGATCAAACTCTCTCGTCTGTAGATTTAATGGCTCACCAATCAGGTAACCTGACTGAAAAATGTTATTGTACAAATCCCCGTCACCTTCGATACCCTGCGGTGAAAAAAGAAGCACACCTCTACCATTCATCTCAAAGTAATCCGGACACTCCCACATATAACCGAATTGGGAGAGATGCGTCTGGATCTCCCCCAGAAACTCCCACACTGTGAGGTTGGATGATCGATACAACACCGCGCATCCTGTCATGTCTGTCCGCTGTGCTCCGATTACACAATAATAGGTATCCCCATCCTGCCAAACCTTCGGGTCCCTGAAATGTTCTGTATACCCGGACGGTACTGACGATATAATCGGCTGCTCGGCTTTCACAACTGAACCGCTTTCATCCATGACCGCCAAGCATTGATACGGATGTCTGATCCATGCTTCATCCCTGGTGTTGCCTGTGTAGAGCAGGTGCAGCTTGTCATCCTTGACAATGGCACTTCCTGAGTAAGCCCCGTGCGAATCGAATGTATCACCGGGACGGATGCCAATGCCCACCTGCTCCCAGTTCACAAGATCTGTCGAGCGAACATGATACCAATATTTCATTCCGTGTTCTGTTCCCAGAGGAAACCATTGATAGAAAAGATGATAGTGTCCTTGGTAATATGAAAATCCGTTAGGATCATTCAGTAAGCCCGTAACAGGTTGAATGTGATAGGATTGTCTCCACGAGCAAGCGGAAATCAACGCTTTCAGTTTATCAATCTCTCCTTCTTCCGCCTGCTCAATGAATCGGTAGCGCTGCTCTCTGGTCATTTTCATAACATATCTCCTAACCTTGCCCAAAATCATTACATTGAAGAGGAACCGGTTCCAAAGCGAATAAAAAAATAATTCCACGGCATAAAGCCAAAACCGTTATTCCAATTCGAATATCTCTAACGAATGGAACCGGTTCGATGGAATTATCATAAAGGATAAGTTTATACGTTGTCAACGCTTTCTCGGGGAATCAATTCCACATCAAGTATAGTTTGTTTCTCTACCGGCTCACCTGTAACCTGACGAATCATATGGCTCGCAGCCAGTTTACCGGCTTGCAAATAATGAAATTCCACTGTTGTCAGCGCCGGATGAATCATTTCCGTGATATCGTATCCGCCAAATCCGGCTACCGACAATTCATGGGGTATTTGTATCTTGTTAGAGAAAGCTGTCTTCATTACACCCAGTGCGATGTTATCCGTGGCACCTACAATGATGCTCGGTTTATTGTCCCGAAGAATGGCTTCTGCTGTAACGATCGCTTCGGACATTTTGAAGCTTGTCTCGTAGTAGGTAACATCACACCCACTCCCGCCATATTCGGCGATGGCACGCTGGAATCCCTGTCTACGATGTATGCCGACGGCCTGGTCCCTCTCCGTTACACCAATATAAACAATCTGGCGGTGCCCCTTCTCCACCACATATTTGCCCATATCGTATCCGGCCTGGTCATCGTTGTGAACCAAACTATGCAGACGTTCATGCTGTTGTCCCACCAACAACACCGGAATGCCAATCTCTTCGACTGCCTTCAGATGTGCTTCAGTTACTTCAGCGGCAAGCAGAATAATGCCGGATACCTTCTGCCTTGCAAAATCATAAATGGCGTCTATCTCGCGGTGCATATCCTGGCTTGTATTGGCAATCAACATCTGGTACTGATTGGTTCTTAATTCCTCATCTATGCCGATAAGCGTCTGTGAAGTTGCAAATGAGTCCAGCCGGGGGACGACTGTTCCGATAATACTGGTTTTCTTCGCTTTGAGACTCTGAGCAAAGGTATTTGGTACGTAATTATATTGTTTGATAATGCGCTCAATCTTCTGGCGTGTGTCTTCACTGACCGAACCGCCATTAAGAAAACGGGAAACGGTGCTTTTGGCCACGCCGGCCAGTTGAGCGATATCAGAAATGGTTTTGTTCATAGTTACTCCTCTTGTGTACAGCTTAAAAATAAAATGGATAATGCACCCTTCTTATTATACTTGGTTGATGTCGATGTGGCGAATATCATTGTGCTGCAGTACAGCGTTATTGATGTGCGGCATCACTTCAATTCATTGCATGCAGAAGGTGTACATGCTAGTATAACTTCAATTCATATCGTGCACGATGGAATATTAACATATCAATAAACAATTACAGGCTATGACGGAAAGAGTAAGCGGAATCTGGCGTTGATTACAGGGACGTGGTGCCAAAGACTGAGAGCACCCGAGGCAACCATCCGCCGAAGTTCACTCCCGAGCCGATTGCTGAAAAGCGGCTTCTTCAAGAGTCAGCTTCTAGGACAATCCGTTCCTTGCGTTAAAAGGTCAAAGTGAGATTCGGCATGCCTGCAATCAGGCTGAACCGTTTCTAATTAGGGTGGTACCACGGCTTCTTCGTCCCTTGCGGATGAAGGGCTTTTTTTGTTTTTCAATAAAATGAATTCATATCCAACGTAACGGAGGAGTGGTTGTAAATGGACGAGAACAAAACCTTGGAACAATTACGAAGCCGATTAAATGAGATTAATCATGATCTGCTTCACTTACTATCAGAGCGGGCGCAAATCACACAGGAAATCGGTCAGATCAAGGAAAAACAGGGCGTTCCCAAGTTTGACCCCGTTCGTGAGAAAGAAATGCTGGAAGAATTGACGGCAGCCAATCCTGGGCCTTTCCAGGATGATGCCATCAAGCTGCTGTTCAAGCAGATCTTTCAGGCTTCGTTGCATTTACAGGTTGACGAACACAAGAAACAGCTTCTCGTCAGCCGTAAAAACCAGCAGGAGGATACAATCGTCTCCATTGGTGACATTCAGGTTGGCGCGGGCAAACCAATCATGATTGCCGGACCTTGTTCCGTCGAGAGTTACGAGCAAGTCCGGGAGGTTGCCAAGGCTTTGAAAGAAGCCGGGATTTCGGTTATGCGCGGCGGAGCGTTTAAACCACGCACCTCCCCATATGATTTTCAGGGATTAGGGATTGAAGGACTGAAAATTCTGAAGGAAGTAGCTGACGAGTTCGGTCTCAAAACGATCAGTGAGATTGTGCATCCAGGCCATATCGAGCTGGCAGCGGATTATATTGATGTGATCCAGATCGGTGCCCGAAACATGCAAAACTTTGAGCTGCTCAAAGCAGCGGGCGACGCTCGTATTCCGATTTTACTTAAACGGGGGTTGGCAGCAACCATTGATGAATTCGTGCATGCTGCAGAGTATGTCGTGTCCCGTGGGAACAAACAAGTCATGCTGATTGAACGAGGAATTCGCACTTATGAAAAAGCCACACGCAATACCCTTGATATCTCTGCCGTGCCTATTCTAAAACAGGAAACCCATCTTCCCGTGCTGGTGGATGTAACCCACTCTACTGGACGCAAAGATATTCTGGCTCCATGCGCCAAAGCTGCCCTGGCGGCTGGTGCCGACGGCGTTATGGTGGAAGTGCATCCCAATCCAGCAGTAGCGCTATCCGATAGTGCGCAGCAGTTGAACATCGAACAATTCCATCAGTTCCTCTCCTCCGTGAGACAATCCGGTTTATTGAAGGATTAATAGTCGCAGAAGATAGTGAACCGTATTCTTTAAAGCAAGCAAAAACAAACAAAAAGCCTGAAGGAGTAGCCTATTCATCATCAAATATGAATGAGCATTCCTCAGGCTTTTTCTTATTCTAACCATTTTTCATACCTCTATGATAATAGGCAGGATCATCGGTCTTCGTTTCGTCTGGGCATAAATGTAATGTCCGATCTCGTCCTTAAGCTTTCTTTTGATGACATTCCACTGGTTCACTCCGGCTCCGGTCAGTTCTTCCATTCTGGATAGCACCAATCCATGAATTTCTCGCATAAATTCCTCCGAGTCTTTTACAAACACAAATCCTCTGGAAATAATCTCGGGAGATGTGACCATTTGCTTCTCCGTTTTGCTAAGTGTCGTCACAATGACAAGCATACCGTCTGAAGATAACTGTCTGCGATCCCGAAGCACAATATTACCTACGTCCCCCATAATCAAGCCGTCAACCAGACTGTTGCCTGAAGCGATTTTGGGACCCGGTGATGCTACGCCGTCCTTGTACTGAATCATGTCACCATTATTTACGATAAATACGTGATCCGGATCGATGCCAACTGATTCAGCCAGCAATCTGTGCTGGTACAGCATGCGGAATTCGCCGTGGATGGGAACCAGATAATCCGGCTTCATCAGTGTCAGCATCAGCTTCAGCTCTTCCTGACTGCCATGCCCCGAAACATGCATGCCCCCCGACCCGCTCGAACCATATAGTACTCTTGCCCCCAGTACATACAGGTTATCAATAACGTGGGCTAAATTGCGTTCGTTGCCCGGAATTGCTCCTGCCGCAATAATGACGGTGTCACCTGCTGCCACTCTCACGTGAGGGTGCTTACCTGTCGCGAGCCGAGACAGCGCAGCCATAGGTTCACCTTGGCTTCCCGTACAGAGAATAACCACTTGTTCAGGAGGAAACTGATCCGCATCAATCGCTTCAATCAGCAGGCCGTCAGGAACATCCAGGTATCCGAGTTCACTAGCAACAGATACGACATTAACCATACTTCTGCCCAGCAAGGCCAGTTTGCGGCCGGTCTCAAAGGTGGCATTCACAATTTGTTGGACCCGGCTGACATTGGAAGCAAAGGTGGAGATGAATATTTTTTGCCTGGCTCGAATAAATGCATCCAGAATGCGATCCCCTACAACACGCTCAGAAGGTGTAAATCCAGGTCGTTCGGCATTTGTACTCTCGGACAGCAGCAGATGAACGCCCTGTTTACCAATCTCGGCCATTCGATATAGGTCAGGATAAGGTCCATTTACCGGTGACATGTCGAACTTGAAATCGCCGGTATGTACCACATTTCCACCAGGTGTCCGGAAGAATACCCCCAGGCAGTCCGGGATGCTGTGGCTCGTTGCAAAAAAGGAAACGTCGATATCCCCCAGCTTAACAGTGGAGTGAGCATCGATTGTATGAAGATCTGCTGTTCGCAGCATGTTATGCTCTTTCAGTTTCAGTTCAATCAACCCTCGGGTAAGCCTGGATGCATATACGGGGATATTCATTTGTTTCAAAAAATAAGGTATGCCCCCGATGTGATCTTCGTGCCCATGGGTAACAACAAGCGCTCTTACCTGGTCCAGATTCTCCAGCAAGTAGGAGACGTCCGGAATAATGAGATCGATGCCCGGCAAGGTCTCATCCGGAAATTTGGAACCACAATCGATGACAATAATATCCTTGTTGTACTGAATAATATACATGTTCTTACCAATTTCGTTTACGCCGCCAAGTGCAGCGACATACAACTTATTGTGGGCTAGATTCAATTTGAAGCATCCTCCTTTTCGCTTTGCTGCAGTAACTGGGCTATTCTACAAGCCTGTTTATGTAGTTGTAGTATGTTATTTCTCAGTTCACTTATGCATCGTGAATGATCGTCACGCCAAAAAGCCCGCAATGGAACACTGGCTCCACTACGGACTTTTATCAGTTTAGGATAAAGTAATTAATACAAAATTCCTTTTATAAGAACAAGTTAAACGAGCGATTTACCACGCTGCAGCAAAACATCTTCTTCATAGGTTTTAATCTCGGAGATCCATTTCTCGCGAACAGGCACTCCCTGCTGGGCACAATAATAATCCCAGATGGCACCAAATGGATAGGATTTGAATTCTTCGGTCAACGCAAGCCGTACCGTATAATCACCTTGCAGCTCAGCGGCTTTTAGTGCATCCACCGGTTCCAGCATGGCACGCAGCAAAGCTTTGATCGTGTTGCGCGTACCGACAACCCAGGCGGCTACGCGATTGATGCTGGCATCAAAGAAATCGAGGCCCACATGCGTCGTTGGTAACAGGTCATGACGAACAAGTTCGCGTGCAATTTCCAACAGCTCATCGTCCATAATGACGACATGGTCACTATCCCAACGCATTGGACGGCTCACATGCAGCAGAATGCCACTAGTAAAGAGCGCAAGGGAAGACAGCTTGTTGGAGATGACCTCTGTGGGATGGAAGTGGCCTGCATCCAGGCAGATCAAAGTATCATTTTGCAATCCATATCCCATATAGAATTCGTGTGATCCAACCACGTACGCTTCCGAACCAAGGCCGAACAGTTTACTCTCAACCGCGTCCAGATTATGCTTCGGATCAAGCTTCTCTGCAAATACTTCATCCAACGAATCCTTGAGACGTTTGCGCGGTGTCATGCGATCAACCGGATTATCCTTGAACCCGTCTGGAACCCAAACGTTCGTTACGCACGTCTGGCCCAATTGTTCGCCGAAATAAGCGCCGATGCGACGAGACGCCTTACAGTGATCAATCCAGAACTTGCGGATCTCCGGATCAGGATGACTCAGTGTGAATCCGTCGCTTGATTTCTCATGAGAAAAGCACGTCGGGTTAAAATCAAGACCCAGCCCCTGCTCCCTCGCCCATTGCACCCATTTCTCATAATGCTTGGGCTCAATCTGATCCAGCTCCACTTTTTCATCCGTATCGGTATAGATCGCATGCAGATTGACCTTATGCTTACCTGGAATCAGCGAAAAGGCTTGTTCCAGATCTGCCCGAAGTTCAGCAGGAGTGGTTGCTGCTCCCGGATATTGACCAGTAACAGAGATGCCCCCCGTCAACTCTCCATCCTGGTTCAAAAAGCCTTTCACGTCATCACCTTGCCAGCAATGCACAGATACCTTGATCTCTGCAAGCTTCTCCAATACCTCATCCGTATTAATTCCATGCTGGGCATATAACAATTTGGCTGCTTCATACGCTTGCTTGACTTGGTTATCCATTCGCAGAAACCCTCCTCTTAACGTGTAAATGCTGCCGGTACACCGCCATCGATGGTCATCATGCATCCGGTTGTTTTCTCGGATTTGGAAGAAGCAAAGAAGGCAATACCTTCCGCAATATCTTTCGGATAAATATTCACGAGCAGTGTCGTACGCTTGCGATAGTACTCTTCCAGCTGATCGGGCTCAATCCCGTACGCCGCTGCACGTTCGTTTCTCCAGGAACCATTCCAGATCGCAGACCCTTGCAGAATCGCGTCAGGGAGTATTGTATTGACACGAATGCCATATTCGCCGCCTTCAGCTGCAATACACCGTGCAAGGTGAGCTTCAAGTGCTTTCGCCGAGCTGTAAGCCGACGCACTTTTACCGGCATAGACCGAGTTTTTGGACCCGATGAAGACCATACTGCCGCCAATCCCCTGCTGTTTCATCAGCTTGAACGCTTCACGGGCAACGAGGAAATATCCGGTACCCAGCACATTCATGTTGAGGTTCCATTCCTTCAGGGAGGTTTCGTCAAATGGACTCGATGTGGCAAGACCCGCATTATTAACGATAATGTCCACACCGCCATATTGTACAGCCACTTCAGCATACGCCGACTGCACGGCTTCCTCATCGGTTACATCCATTTTTAGCGCATATGCGCGATTCGCACCATATTGGTCATTGATTTCCTGTGCTACTTTTTGAGCGCCTTCCAGGTTCAGGTCAGCCAGAACGACGTGAGCTCCCTCGGATACCAACTTGCGTGCAGTCTCGCTGCCAATTCCGCCGGCGCCGCCTGTAATAAACGCCACTTTCCGGGAAAATTCCGTCTCAGCCGGTGCTAGGGACAATTTATACAATTCAAGCGGCCAGTATTCTACATTGTAGGACTCATTGGCACTTAGCGATACGAATTTACCCAGGCTCGTCGCACCCCGCATGACGGCAATCGCACGGTGATACAGTGCTCCGCTTACTTGGGATAGCGCCCAGCTCTTGCCTGTGTTGATCATACCCACACCCGGGATTAGAATAACGCGAGGAGCTGCTTCAAACATGACATCGCCTTCGTTTTTGTTGCTTTCAAAGTACTGTTTGTACTGCTCTTTGTATGCAGCTACGCCTTCTGTCAGCTTCGCTTTCAGACCATCAACATCCTCAGCGTCCGGCGTCCAGTCGATGAACAACGGAACGACTTTGGTATGTACCAGATGATCCGGGCAAGCCGCCCCCACCTGTGACAGCTCTGGTGAATTGGCTCCACCGACAAAAGCAAGTACATCGTCCTGATCGTCATAGGACAGGATCATTTTTTTGCTATCCGATACGGAACCGCGAAGCGTTGGCATGATTTTGGCTACAATCTCACGTCTCACTTCAGCAGCAAGCGCTGGATGTTTAACGCCACCAAACAGACTTCCTTCATCCACACGAGCTTCAATGAACGCTTCCGCCTCATTGATAATCTTGATGGTCTGTGCGTAACATTCCTCGGATGTCTCTCCCCAAGTGACGAGTCCGTGCTTCTCCATCAGAACCAGTTCAGCATTCGGATTCGCGAATACGCTTTCAGCAATCATCTTGGATAACGTAAAACCTGGGCGAACATATGGGACCCACACAAACCGATCTCCATAAATCTCTCGCGCCAACTCTTTGCCGTTATCTGCACAACACAGACTGATTATCGCATCCGGATGCGTGTGGTCCACATTGTTGTAAGGAAGGAAGGCATGCAGCAATGTCTCGATCGAGGCACGCGGGTGCTTGGAATCGATCATGCAATGACCCAAATATTCAACCATCTCTTCATCCGTCATCGATTCTCGTTCAATCAGGGGACGAATGTCTTCCAGAGCCAGGCCTGTAAAATGCTTCGCTTGCATCGAGCCCAGGTCGGAGCCGCTTCCTTTCACGTACATAACTTCTACATCGCGCCCACGAAAATCCTTCACTGTTGTTTTGGTAGATGTATTTCCACCATAAATGTTGCATACACTGCGGTCTGCGCCAATCAGATTGGATCGGTAAACCAGCTGCTCAAGTCCCGTTGTTTGCTCAGATGCCTGTGAAGAATTCCATAAACTCTGTACCATTCGTTTCCCTCCGATAATGTTTGTTTTATTCCTAATCAGAGTTTAACATCTTTGTTTTGTTTTGAAAACAAAAGATTTTAAATACAAACGGAAACATTCAAAAGATCGAACTCCCTGCTAATGCGTTTAATCAAAAAACACCCTGACGTTGCCGTCAGAGTGTCAAGAATGCAGTGAAAAACCAATAGAGTTTCAACATGCAGTTTAAAATTCAACCATCCTTACCGAACAATATCGATTGAAATAGATATAGTTTTTAAAAGATTCCCGCTTTTTGGGAAGTGTTTTTAATTCCGTAAGTATCATTGACAACCGTATTACCATAACTCGTCAAGCTGCCGTTAGGTCCTGTTGCCAAATCAAGATAGTTTAGTCCAGAGCTATTACCGTACCAAGACCATGCAAGCCATCCTACCCCTTTTTCCTGACCATATTTCATGATTGCATATTCATCGACATCTCCATTGGTGTGATATCCTCCGAATTCCCCAATGATTAACGCCAGCCCCTTGTTCAGCACATTTTCCATATTGGATTTGACGGTGGCCGCATCCTTGCCTGCATACTCATACATGTGAATGGAAAACACCGTATTTTTCTGTGAATCCGCGGCGAATACGCTTTGTCCGTAATCGACGATCGATTGAGGATACTGACCCCAGCCTGCTGCATCTACAATTAAGGTATTTTTAATACCCGCTTCTCTTAATTTTGGAATAGCCTTTTTGTACCCGTCAGCCCAGGCGCTGCCGTTCCATGTTCCGTACCACTCGTTTGCAATATTTACAATAACCCGATCTTCCTTCCCGATCAGTGCTTCCTTGATGCTGATCCAGTAGTTGACCGCTGCATCCAACGAATTGTAGTCATCTTTGCCTGTGGCATCGTGTACCTCAAGGACAGCAATCATCTTGTTTGCGTTTACGACATTAATGATGTTTTTTACGGAATTCAGATCATCTTTGGTGTATTGTGTACCGTTCGACAGAACAATTCGTACCGTATTGGCACCCGTTTTTGCAATCGCAGGGATAGCCGTGTTCAAATCATTTTTGAACCAGGAGTGCCCATGATTGATCCCCCTCATGTAAAATGGTTTACCCGTAGAATCGTACAATTTGCCTCCATTCACGTAAAAACCTGAAGCTGCTGCGGCTTTCGGAGCCGCGCTCCCCAAAATGACAAACATCAGTGCTGCAATGACTGTTAAGATTGTACCCTTTTGCAACTTGGCCATGGCATAAACCTCCTGAGTTTTTTTATTTCAATTAACCCTGCACAAGGCAACAGGTTAACTAAAATCAAATTTATCAACTAATAAAGAAAGTTATAAAAATGAATAATTTTAAATATTTCGTTTACAATTTACCTTATCGTTTAAGTTATGAGATTATAATAAAATGAAAACGCTTACCAGTCAACTCATTCTTAACTCTTTATGGAAAAAAAAGAAACACCCGTCCAATGATGAAGAAGCGGACAGGCATTTCTATTGATCCATTACAGTTATTTACGCCTTGCAAAATCAACAAACCTGAATTTGTCCGGACGGTGCCGGGATTCCGTGAACTGAAAAGGACTCGCATCCTCCAGGTAGACCTGGCTGCGTACAACGACCACATTGTGGAAGCCTTCCAGATCCATCAGTCTTCGATCTTCTTCGGTAGGCTCTTCCACCAAGATCTCTTTCTTGGCAAAAGAAATGGACAATCCAAGCTGATCCTCAATGTACTCATAAATGGAATCATTACATATCTCTTTGTTTAATCCCGGGACAAGACGTTGACTGATATAGTCCTTGTCCAGAATGACACGTTCTCCATCCACATTTCTTACACGCACGATTTTCCACACTTGTTCGCCCATCCCAAAATGAATGGTTTTAAACAAGGCCTGATCTACCTTCAGTTCCTCTAATTCCTCAACATGCGTTCTGGCCCGCTGTCCCATTTTCTTGGCCAGTTCCTTGAAGCTGACCAGTCCCGAAATGGGAAAATCAATCTTGCGGATATCCAGTACAATGGATCCCTTGCCCTGAATTTTCTGAATGTAACCTTCTTCATACAGCATTTTCAGTGCTTTGCGTATCGTCTCTCTGGACGTCTGATAGCTTTCGGACAAATCAAGCTCCGATGGCAGTAGCGAACCTGCCTCGATCTCTCCCGTCCGAATATGTGCTGCGATATCTTCGTAGATTCGGATAAACTTGTTATTCATCATTCATCACCATAGTTCATTACCCTTTTTAATCATATTAGCAACCTATTATAGCATTATTGGCAGGGTTAATGCACTCGGTGGTTCTACCAGCACGGCTGATAAATAAATGTTTACAAGGAGTGACTCAGAAACCACTTATACAGGTCAGGATTGCTGTATGTCTCATCCCAAGCATTATGGTTCCCTTCCGGATAGACGGTCAGCTTCACGTTTGCCTCTATCGCTTCAAGGGCATCCACAATTCCTTGTGATTCCGAGAGAGGAACAACATCATCCTTGGCACCGTGAAATGCCCAGATCGGCACATCACGCAAGGCTTCTGCTCTGGATGGATCGATTCCCCCGCACACAGGGGCTGTTGCAGCAAATACATGGGGGTAGTCGATGGGCAGATGCCACGCCCCGTAACCGCCCATGCTTAATCCGGTTAGATATACTCTCTTCGGATCTGCAGGATAGTTCTCCAGCACATGTTCAACAATGGCATGCAGAGCTTCCTTTTCCATTGCCCAGAATTCATCCTCCGGACATTGAGGTGATATGACGATAAACGGAAAGCTCTTGTCCTGATCTACAATGTTCGGAAGTCCGTTCGCTTTCACCTTATTCAAGTCACTGCCGCGTTCGCCTGATCCATGAAGAAACAGAATAACAGGCCACTTCTGATCTGCTGGTTGGTCTTCCGTATCCGGAATGTGCAGCAAATAGTCCAATGTCAACGTTTTGGTTATTTCTTTGACGATTCGATGCCCCGTCTGGGTCATGACTGTCCCCTCACTTCTATTCTCTAATCTTCTTCAACGCTTCGTCCAAAGCTCCAACCACCTTGTCACACCAAACGTCAAATTCAGGATCTTCGGTTTGCAGCTGTGGATGATCCAGCATATAATGTATCGTTTTCCGTATTCCCTGATCCGCTCTCGTTGTTGCTACAAATTCAGGTACAAGCCTCTTGAGTTTGCTATTGTCGAATACGACCGTGTTGGCCTTATCTCCAAGCAAACCGCCGCGAAGGTCCTGATCACTGCATGCAGCCAAAAATTCCGAAGGGACATGAACCGCATTCAGCTTGACACCAAGTACTCCTGCGATAATTTCATAGATTTGGTTCCACGTCACGGACTCGTCTGAGGTAATATGTACAGACTCACCAATGGCATGGATATTCCCCATAAGACCGATAAAACCTTTGGCAAAATCACTATTATGCGTAATCGTCCATAGCGATGTGCCGTCACCGTGAATGATTACGGGTTTGCCTTCACGAATCCGCTTGAGAACCTGCCAGCTTCCTTTGGCTCCATGCACGCCAAGAGGCACAGACAGGTCACCATACGTATGGCTTGGACGTACAATCGTCACCGGAAAACCATGCTCCCGGTACTGCTTCATCAGATAGTCTTCACAAGCGATCTTATTGCGTGAATACTCCCAGTAGGGATTGGATAATGGTGTACCTTCCGTAATGCGATAGTCGGCAAGTGGTGTCTGATAGGCTGATGCCGAGCTTATAAATATGAACTGTTTGGTTTTGTCTTTAAATAAACGATAATCTCTTTCGAGCTGTGACGGGACAAAAGCGATAAAGTCTGCAACGACATCAAATTCAAGATCCGCAATAAGTTCTGCCACCCGTTCTTCATCGTTGATGTCGGCCTGCAGCACATTGACTTCCGCGGGCAGATCATCATTACGATTGCCGCGATTGATCAAGTAAAGCTCACAACCCTGACTGGCGAGCTGATGCGTAATTGCCGTACTGATTGTACCCGTTCCTCCAATAAATAGCGCTTTCATGTTAGGCCACCTCCAGATGAAATGTCTCACAAGTCCATGATAGCACGCATGCAAAAGAGGAGCAAAGCCAGCTTGTCACTGACTCTGCTCCTCTCGTTTAAACGACCTTAATTGTTCCGTATATCATGTACATGCCGCAGTGAATTTCATATTCTCCAGGCTGCAAATTTTCATCAACCGTGTAGTAGTTGTCTCCTTTTTGCATGTACAAATCCATTCCCAGATCCTGTGAACCAACCGATTTCACATGGGTGACTGACCGGGTAAGAATAAAATTAATTTTAGTGGGAACTCCTGCTTTAACCTCAATCACCCCAGGCTCGAATCCGTCATTACTTACATTCACATCAATGACTTCATATCCTTCCAATTCTTCAGACGTCTTCGCTTGTGCTGTTACCGAACTTCCTGCACCGGGAGACATATCCTTGCCCATGAAATAAACGAGAAATGATCCGAGTAATACAATAACAGCAAGGCCAAGCGTAAGCCACGGCCACATTTTCTTGATCGAGCTATTCATATCAGCATGCCTCTTTTCCTGAAATAAAAGTACAGCCTATATCATACCTTAACCTGCCGCATATGAAAATGGCTCCTATGGGCCATGTCAGATCATACTTAGCAAGTGAGGGCTCTATATCCAACTGAAAACTTCGTTTCATTAGAAAAAGCCTGATTGCTCAGGCTTCTCTAGTGTTTATATTTATATCCATGATAACTCTAGCGCATCCCCGGATTACTGGGGTTAGTTAAGAGGAATACTGCGGAGCACTTCGACTCCGTTTCAGCCTCAGCTTATACAACTCTGGCAGAGCAACGCCGATCAGAACGATAATAACGCCAAGCCATTGCAGTCCGCTGACATGCTCATGAAGTACGATGGAAGATAACAACACCGCAACCGGAAGCTCTACTGCACCCAGAATGCCTGCCATATCGCCCCCAATATGAGGAACCCCAATGGCAAACAACACTGGCGGAATGAAAGCACCGAAGAAACCGAGCAGTAATCCGAACACAAGCAGCTGGCTCCAGATCAGTCCGTTAAACAGGAATGTCGGCGGGAACAGAATGCAGAGCAGAACCAATCCGCCGGTAACCATCCACGCGCTGCGAAAGGCAGGATGTGCTGACGGGACAGCTTTGCCGCTAAACAGCACAAACAGTGAATAACTCACTGCCGCCATCAGTCCGAGTGCAATACCTAGACCGTTAAACTCGCTCAGTCCCTGCTCCAGGAAACCTGCAGCAAGAAGTGTACCTCCAAACAGAATAATCAGAGTTAGGAAGGTTACTTTGTCTGGACGTTGGCGTTTACTTACCGCCTGAATCAACACGCTAATCCAGGTAAACTGGAACAAGAGAATAATCGCGAGGGATGCGGGAATGTAACGTAATGACTGATAGTATACCAAACCTGTTATAACTGTTGGCGTTCCGGCAGCCATTAACAGTAGACGCTGCTTCCATGTCAGTCGCGTAAACACACTGGTCGCTGCTGTTTTGCTAGTCTGTGATCTGCGTTTTGTTTTAAATTTCGTATATAGTGCCAGCAACCAGGACAGGATGAAGCCCGTGACCAGCTGTGAACCAACAACCTCTCCGAGTTGATATCCTTCACCGTATGCCAGCACAACTATAGTGGACAAGATGCCATAGCTCATCGCTCCAGCGAGAACGGACAAATAGTATTTCATTATGAATAAACCTCCTGATGATCGATAATACGTCCGCATGTCTAATCCATGCCAAGGTCACAACCTGCCATCCAAACGCAAAAAATCCTAACTTCGAGCAAGGAATAAATGAAATTCCTGGCATCGTAGTTAGGAAGTATAGGCTTCCCGTAGAGACCCTCGCCCTGTGTACACTTTTGGCCTGCGAGGTTATACGAAATGAAGTATGCTTTTGTGATGTTACGTATGTGACGACTTTTCATATATTACATGGCAGGTGAGATGGTGTCAACCCCATCATTCCATTGAAGATGAAATTGGACAGCTAGGGGTATCGAACGATATCATCCAGGGCATTATCTCATTCAGGAGTCTCCCAAGCCAGCGTTTGTTCCAAACCCTCCTGTAAACCTTGCAGATCCAAGCCGTCCACGGCAAAGGCTTCCCTGATCAATGCAGGTGCCACAAATTCATCGTATTTGCCTAGATACGGGGCCTCGTCTTCCGCCAGCAGTCCTGATGCATCCTCAACGGTTCGGCATTCGCTCATAATCTCTGCCAGAAGTGTTCGTGCATCCACTTTACCAGAGACGACAAAATAATAAGGCTCCATGGGCACGACAGAACGCAGTGCAAATCGATCGGGCAGATTATGCTTCATCAATCGTTCCAGTGTTCGAAACGATTTGCTTCCCACCCAAGGGAGAACGTACAGGGAATCACCGCCAGCCGGAATAACCACCTGCTTCAGCAATCCGCTTTCCCGTGCCAACCGGCGTGCACGCTCCAAGCGATTCACCGCTTGTGGAGACAGATAAGGATAGATCACTGAATCCGATAGAACCTCACGCATTTTCTGAATGACCAGCGTATGAATGTCACCCCCTGCTCCAAGCCACAGGGTGTCCACTTTGCCTTTGGCCGCCTTCACATATACGGCTTTGTGTTTATGATCCACTTCTTCCACTTTCCACAGCTTTCCTGCAAGTGAAAAGCAATAGCCAGGCGGTGGAACTGTCGTAATCGAACCGATTTCCTCTGAACCATTCAGCACCTTGTGTTCCTCATCATCTTTGAAAACCGCGTAAAATCGATAATTATTAACCGTTTTTTCGCCAGTGAGTCCAATGATTAATGTCTGTTCTTCCGTCCACTGCAGATGATCGGTTTCAATCAAATAATTTAAGAACGTCTGGTACTGATCTGCCCGGATCTGACTGAACGGCGCAAGAGACAGCACGGCATACGCGAGTTCGCGTGGCTCCGCCTCCCCCATGCTTTTTAGCATGCTCATCGTCTGATGGTAGAGAACACCCATTGGCATTTTGCGAGCCTCAAGTGGTTCGACCCATTTGGTCTTCACATACAGTTCTATGACTGCAATGGCACGCAGCAGCGTCCATGGCATGCGAGCTGGAAGCTGCGCTTCTTCATCCTCTTCTTCCGGACAAACGAATAACATTTCCGAAGCCATGTCATCCCGTCTTCCTGACCTTCCCAGACGCTGGACAAAACTCGAAGCGCTGTAAGGGGCACCAAGCTGCACAACCCGTTCCAATTCACCAAGGTCAATCCCCAGTTCCAATGTTACCGTAGCCGCAGCTACTGCCGGACCCACCCCGGTCCGCAGGGCCGCTTCCGTCTCTTCGCGAAGCATGGCTGATATGCTTCCGTGATGTACATGGAATACATCCCTTTCTTCCCGCCGTGCAGCGACTCTTCTCATTTCAAGGATGGTCACTTCGGCATCCGTTCGGCTGTTGGTGAAGATTAGCGCCTTTTTGCGATGTGTACTCTCATAGATGAAATCGTAATAGGCTTTGCGTGCGTTGTGCAGATGTTCGGCCTGCTCCTCATCCCGGGCATCAGGAAAAGAGAAATGCTCCACCCGCAAGCGCAGCTTGCGGCCGCCTGGAGAAGACACTACATCTACCCCTTCCTGCGTTCCAGCTGCCAGCCATGAAGTTGCTGCCTCATAATCACTCAGCGTCGCAGATAATCCAACTCTGCGGGGTTTGCAGCCAGCCATCCGTTCAATCCGGGCCAATTCACTCAATACCTGAATGCCCCGATCTGCTCCCATGAATGCATGGACCTCGTCAATAATAACGTACCGCAAATCATGAAACAGGGCTGGTATGGCATTGGGACGGTTCATGAGCAAACCCTCCAGCGATTCCGGTGTAATCTGGAGCACGCCGGACGGATTACGCACCAAACGTGTTTTTTCCGCTTGAGGCACATCCCCGTGCCAGTGCCACACCGGTATGTTTCCCTCAGATAGCAGATCCTTCAGGCGCTCAAATTGATCATTAATCAGTGCCTTAAGTGGTCCGATGTACAGAATGCCCACCGATTTGGAAGGACGTTCATACAGCTCGGTCAGTGCAGGAAAAAAGGCTGCTTCAGTCTTGCCTGAAGCCGTTCCTGCCGCGATCAGCATATGATGCGGAGTATCGAAGCAGATATGACAAGCCTCAATCTGTGCAGGGCGAAGCGAATCCCATCTTTTTTTATAAATAAATTCCTGGACAAAAGGTGCCAGCCTGTAAAAAGGATTGTCCCTCATAATTCAAATTCCGCCAGAAAATCGTCCATCTCATCCGGAGCAGAAGATGCTGCCGTTCCTTTGCCGCCATCCTGTGGCTCGGCTGCCCGCTCCCCAAGCAATTGGGCATAGGTCACTTCCGGATTCTGGTGGAGCGTATGCAGTACATCCATAAAATCTCGCACTACTTCACGGGTTGTTAACAGCTCATCCGCCCCGAGACGGTTCACCGCCGTTTGCATGAAATCAACCAGATCTTCGTCCGTCAAGCTGGCACCGTAACCAAAATGAAGGGCATGAATCTGACGCAGCTTCTGCAACAGGATGAGAATCTCTTCATGAGATAACATCGCAAGCTTTAGAATGGGTCCTGTGTAATTCGCATATTCTCTCGCTGCATAACGACCATCGATCAGTCTGGAACGAAGCGCCTCATAACTAAACAATCCGCGTCTCTCATCCTCTACAAATTGCGGCGTACCGCCAACAAAGATGCCGAGGTGCTCCGCCTTGCCCTGCATTGTATCATTAAACATGGTCAGCAATTTCTCATAATTGCTCTGCCGAGAGATGCTATTTGTGATTTTGTACAGATTCACCGCTTCATCAATAAAGAGCAGCAATCCTTTATAACCTATACGTGCCGTAAACTCCGACCATAATTTGAAATAATCATACCAGTTGTCATCATCGATGATCACGCCGACAGCAAGTTCCTTTTTGGCTTCTGTCTTGGTGGCATACTCCCCTCTGAGCCAGCGAAGCGCAGCCTGTTTGCGATCATCATCTCCCAGCTTGTATCCGTTCCAGTACGAAGCAAGAACTTTGGCAAAATCAAAGCCGTGCACCAGGTTCTGCATTTCGTTCGTGACCGCGTAAATCTGCTTCTCCACCTCGGACGGCAAAGCAGGATCATCAGGTCGCAAGCCCTGGTTCTGCATCGTTTGCTGCTGCAGGGCAGCAATCCACTTTTGCAGGATCGGTTCAAGTGCTCCGCCATCCGGGCGAGTGCGCGTGGACAGACGGGTCATCAGTTCTCGGTACGTTGCAAGTCCTTGACCTTTGGTACCTACCAATCTTCGTTCTGGGGACAGGTCTGCGTCTGCTACAACGAACTCCCGGTCCATCGCATAGTTGCGAATCATTTGTAAAAGAAAGCTTTTCCCGCTGCCGTACCTTCCTGTAATTAGTTTAAATGCTGCTCCGCCTTCGGCAATGTTATCCAAATCACGCAATATTGCCTCTACTTCAGGCTTGCGGCCGACGGCAATCTGCTCCAGTCCAATTCGCGGCACAACACCCGCTGTCAATGAATTCACCAGCGCGGTGGTCAGCCGTTTCGGTATTTTTAGTTCTGTCACTGTCCTCTCACCTCTTCACATGTTCAAATACATTCATATATTCAGAAACAATCCGGTCACTGTCGATCAGCAGGTCACCAATCGTTTCCATGGCCAGATCGTTAATTTCATCAAGCAGAAGTGCAGGCATTGTTCCATATTGTTCAGCCACAAGGTTCAGTTCAGTATTGGGGTCCTCGCTGAGCAGAGCATGAATGGCCAGCACATGCTGAGGAGCAAGCTGGTCCGCCAAGTGGGTCCACTCTTCATCCAATTCCCCGGCAATCGCTTCCTCCCACTGCAAACGGACTGGCTTATGGTTCGTTGAGACGGCTTCGGAACGTTCAGCTAACGCCTCGTCATCCTCTGGTTCGAAAGAGTGATCCTTATTCTGTTCGGTCATGTATTTCACGGTGTCGTTCGCTTCTCCCTCAACGGCAGCCTGATGTTCAAAGGGAGTCGTTTCCTGTACCTTGTCGACATCTTCTTCAATCGTTAAAGCCTTGCGGACATATTCGCTCTCCTGCTGTAATGACGTCAGTTTCTCCGCATCAATTCGAATGATTGGTTTCTCGGCGGCATCTGCTTGTTTAGCGGCATATACCTTGTCCAAATATCGTTCGATCAAGCCTGCGAGTTCAGGTTCCAGAGTCTTTCCACGCAATCGGCCTCTGAATCCGAGCAGTTCCCGGCACTTGTTTTCGGTACATCGAAAGACGCGTGTAACCAATTGAACAAAATCCGAATTCTCTCCAACCGGAACATAGGATAAGGGGACCGTTTTCCCATAAAGGGTATCGTCATATACCGCTTTGCGAAACAGAACCCGCTCCGTTGTTCTCGGCTTATCCTGTATGAACTGGTCCGCGATCCCTGCCTGACGTGTTCGCAGCAGATAGGAATCGACGAGCAC
Source organism: Paenibacillus illinoisensis NBRC 15959 (assembly GCF_004000925.1). Taxonomy (GTDB): domain Bacteria; phylum Bacillota; class Bacilli; order Paenibacillales; family Paenibacillaceae; genus Paenibacillus; species Paenibacillus illinoisensis. The sequence goes on from NZ_BIME01000001.1 coordinate 469,862, forward strand.
CATAACCTTGGGAATAACCTCTTCCAGAACTTCCTGGCCACCATCCCTATAAAATTTGCTGAGCGTGATGTCATAGTCATAATATCGCCGCAGCAGATTCAAGGAAACGTCGGAAATTCGATTCTGCATAATCCGCTGCATCTCCATATCCTGTATCTCAGCAGGAAGATATCCGCTTGAAATGTTCAGAATCTCGGACAACGGCATATCCAGTTGATGAACCAGCGTGTAATCCACGAGCCATTCCTGCATATAACCGTCCAGCTGCGGATTCCGGGCACGGTATTGTATCCATAACTGTTTCAGTTGATCAAAACCCGCTTGAGGATCTCTCCACCCTACTCCGTTAATCAACTCATACGTATGAACGAATACGTAGGACAGATCTGTATCCGGGAAACGTCCTTGCCTCACTTCCGACCTCCAGTACAAGTACCACTCGCGCTGGGACTCGTTCATGACACCATAAGTCGGCCAGTAGCTCATAAAGGGAACAAACGGAGCAGGATCTCCCTCCATTTTTTCAAGCTGCCGCGCCTCTTCCACGAATCGCTTCTCCGAAGACAATATGCTGCCACCAGCAGGGCTTGAATGAAATTGCCTGTAGGGAATGGTTGAACGTTCAGGCACCGGAACAGCCGAAGCTTCTGGCTCTTCGGTCAGATCGATCTCCATAAATTCCAACTGTCTTGAATGGTCTTTCATTGAAACTGTTTCACCATCCTCCATAAATCATAATGCGAACAAGTGTATCCATATGCCTCATTATAGCACTTGTCCTGTGACAATGGCGATGAGAATGCATTTTTCAAAAAAAGAAAGAATGGCGCTCAAACTGTTCTCCAGTTCAAACGCCACCCTATAATTAATCAACAGCCTTGATAAAATGAATCTGTGTCTATTGTGGGATATTATACCATGGTGATCCGATTTTTCCCTTCACTCTTGGATTGAAGCAGAGCCTGCGTTGCCTTTTCAATTAAATAAGACACGGCCAGACTCTCTTCAGGCACCATGACAGCACCGCCCACACTGACGGTAACGACTTCATCCGGGCTTGACGGGTCCCGCTGAATCTGAAGAGCAAGCACATGTTGCCTGATCTCATCTGCAAGCTGGTCAGCCTGTTCGGACGTTGTGCCCTTGAGTTTCAGCATAAACGTTCCTCCGCGCAGGCGGGAGATCAGCGCTTCATTCTGCTCACTAACGACAGCCAGCACTTCTCCAATCCATTGCAGGCAGAGATCACCGCCCTGAAGACCGTAGGTAGCATTATAGGATCGGAAATCATCGATATCAATAATCAGTAATCCCAAGCTGCATTTTTCCTGCAAACACGCATCCCAATCTTCCTGAAGCTGAGATTTAAATATGGATTGAATAGGCATCTCCGTTAATGGATCTGTATTAAGATAGTTTTGCAGCTGATTGGTTGTCTCCGTATAACCTTCCTGCTCGTGGTTGGATACTCCACTGTTCAGGACCACCATGACCGAAGGTTTGCCTGCGTGCGTCACCGAAGCAAGTGTAACTTCCAGGAGCAGGGAAGCTCCTGCAGCTGTTGTGAAATAGGACTGATTTGTGTACAAACGTGTATCATCCAATTTCAACTCCTCCAGATGCTGCTGTAAGACGGTTCTTGCATTATCGGGTACGAATTGGCTGAATTCCATGCCGTTCAGAAGCTTGGAGTTTTCATACCCCAGCAGTTCTGCCGCCCTGTTATTGCAGTATATAATCTTGCCATCCGTCAACGTAAAGAAGGCTACAGGTGAGAATTCCATCAGCTGTAAATAGCGTTGTTCATTTTGCCGCAAAATACGTGCATTTTGCAGTGCCTGCTCTTCGGCCTGAACCAGCTGATTTTCCGTTTGACGACGTACAATGCTTTTGAGCAAAGGCAGCACATTCAGCTCTTTTGTTGTCCATGGATAGGAGGTGGATTGTACAACCTCTCGCCATTTTTCAAACGATTTACGCGGAGAGAGACGCACTCCGTCATCAGTCTTTATAACTGCCTTGGCCGGGTCCCCAGCCCAATCAACAAGCTGGATCACTTCAGGCCGGAACCAGATCATATAATGATGCTCCCCGGGTGAAATTGCAACATAAATTACGCCAGACACTTTCTCCTTGTAGGCTAACGCAGGACCGTACTCCAAACTCAGCTTGGATGTATGATAACTGTAGTCCTCTGATTTACCCGCAAGCCAAGCGGCAAGCTCACGTACTTGTTCACGTGTCGGTGTATCGCCATATAACATTAATTTATCCTGATAGCAGATGGCCGCCCCGGAAGCACTCATGAGACCAAGTAACGTTTGCTCTTCACTCTCAAGCTCTTCCAGAATTCTGGAAGGACTGGTATTCCCGATAAATATGCTCGAAATCCGGGAAGCAGCTTCCCGCGACCTGATCTCTGCCTGATATTCATCCAGCTGTTGACGCTGGAACAATTCACTGGAGAAAAATGCACCGAGGAAGTTGCATAAGTTGCGGACACGGTGAGGTACATATCTGGCGGAGTTATGATGGCATGTAATGAGGCCCCACAGTTGATTGTCATGAATCAGAGAAATCGTTACTGTCGCCCCAACGCCCATGTTCTGTAAATATTCAATATGCAGTGGCGATACACTGCGCAGGACCGAAAGACTCAGATTGAGCGGTTTACCCGTCAAGGGCTGCAGTGTAGGGATGATCTCTACAGGTTTGTAATTGACATTAACGATGGTACGCAGCCAGTTCCGCAAATACAATTCACGTGCCTGTTTAGGAATATCCGAAGCCGGATAATGATGCCCGAGAAATGGTTCAAGCTGTTCCTCACGCGCTTCGGCAATGACCTTACCATTCCATTGCTCGTCAAATTCGTAAATCATAACCCGGTCATAACCGAGCATTTCCTTCACTTGCTCCGCTGCAATCTGACTGGCCTCAATTCGGCTGTCCGTGCTCTTAATCCGTCCAAAAAAGCGTGAGATCCACTCAAAATCATTACCTTCCATTGGTCTGCTCTCATTAGAAGGCTCCATCTCCAATATGAGCAAACCTTCGCTCTCATGGATCACCGACGTGAACACCTGATCATGTCCAGTGATGTTAATTGTGAGATCCATATATTGCAGATCTGAGGTTACAGAAGCACTGAAGCTGCGTGCAAGGATCTGGTGAAGACTTTCTCTGCCAATCAGATTTTCGAGAGGCAGACCGAGCACTTTATCGGTTTCAAGGCCAAGAAGCTCTTCTGTATTCTGACTGCATTGAACAATGGTAGGGACATTTTGGGTATTCACAGCCAAAAGCACACCATGAGGCTGAATGAAGCCGGGTATATGAATCGGTTCTTTATCGCAATTGTTTAGATCTATCGGATCATTGGTGTACACACCTTGATGAAGCAGCGTACGGTTCAGCAGATTATTATTATCTTTCCTGGACTTCGATTCGGCCATGGCCTGAAAAAAACCCCTCTCATGATATTCCAATATATAAATTTAAAAGGATTCTTTCATTACAAGTACTCGCTAATTACAAGTTTATATATCTCATTTTGTATTTATCCATTGGTCAAGCAGCCTGAAAGTTTCCGAAGCCGTATGAACCATTTCATTTTGATCTTCCTCGCTGTGAGCGAATTGAACCAGCTGCGCCATGAATTCGGCCCATCTTGTTCTGGTTTCCGAACCATAAGCGTTGAAATATTCAAGTCCGCGACCCGCTTCAATCGGCAAAAACTGAGAGAGACGTTTGGTTATGATCTGCCCTCCGTTAGTAGACCCTTCAATGACGTACAGATACCCGAACAATCGTGCAGGCGAAGATATATCCGGCAATTCCTCACATCTTGGCAGCCGCTTGATATCGTCATCACTGGAACCTAAATTACGCAGGTCGTTTTCAAGCAAAATGGCTTTGCCCCGGATTCCGTAATCAAGTCCTGTATTCTCCCAAAACGGCTGCTGCAGAGCATGTTCTTCCAGTGGTTTTAAGAAACCGTAAAATTTCTCTAGATATTCCTTATACTCTTCTAAGCTCACGGTTTGATTCATAATAGCCTTCGCATAGTCGTTCTGTTCCACTTGTCTGTGATAGTGAGCAGTCTCACTCTTTAGACGTTCCATAATGGTACTGGCTGTCATGTAATCACACCTTTCTCTACTTCCTTCATCAAGATTAAAACCAAACGAAAACCGCATGTTTAGTGCATGTTAAAAAAGATGCCTTCATTAATCCAGATAAAGATTCTATGTAAGTATACTTTTTCTCGCAGAAGAAAACTACTTGTACCCCGTACTGATACTTTTAGAACGTTTTATAAGGTTGTTAATGTACGTCCTCCCTCATATCTGTAGTCCATTCTCGTTGTATTACGATGTGAAAAGACCCCTAACATCATGTTTGCCGGAAGCCACCATTAATTTATTTCCGCTATTAACATTGTCATTCTAGCAGTGAAATACACCACCCGTTATTTAGCAGCACGTTACAATGGTTAATGCTGGAATTTCATCAAAATGATACACTGAGGATATATTCTTTCACTGGAGGTATCGTATTCATGGAGGTACGTGTTCAAGAAATTATCGATCATTTGACTGCTCATGTAGAATTGCGGGATAACACCGTGGATCAGTTAATTAGCGGATCGATGGATCAACTCGTCTCGGGCATCGTTGTTGCATTTATGCCCACTCAGCAGGTCATTGAACGTGCGGTTCAACAGGGAGCCAATCTGATCATCGCCCATGAGCCGCCCTTCTATAACCACCATAGTCATACGGATTGGCTAACCGGAGATCCTGTCTATCAGACAAAGCGCAACTTCATTGATGAAGCCGGAATTGCCATTTACCGCTGCCATGATTCCATTCACCAAGTTCAACCCGACGGCATCGCCGAAGGTTTAGTTCAAGCATTGGGATGGACATCCTTCCTTGAGAAAAGGAAGCCGGAAGCAGATATTCTTTCCTTTGATACGGGTATGACAGTTCAACAAATTGCAGAATATATCAAACAAACACTTCAAATTGAATATGTGCGCGTTGCCGGTAACTTAGAGATGACTTGCCAGCGTGCAGCGGTATTGGTTGGTTTTCGCGGTAATGGGAATCTAACCATCCCCCTGCTGCATAACGAACGATTGAACCTGATTATCGCAGGCGAGGGCTTCGAATGGGAAACACCGGAATACATACGTGATGCTGTACAGCAAGGCAGGCAGCAGGCTCTTATCATGATCGGACACGCCGAAAGCGAGTCTTCCGGGATGAAACTCCTTGCCATGAAGCTAGATCAAGCCTATCCTGAATTGCCTGTGACTTTTGTTGGAGAACAGCCTGTATATAACGTGCTTTAATTGATTTTGGCTTGATCGCTGCCCTCTGACGAAGAGGGCTTCTTTTTATTTTTCTTCAAAAAATCCTTAGTTGCTCTCTGATTGATTAAGTTTAGATTGTACGACCTCCACTTCGCTCACATGTGGATTTTTATGCTCCAATGTTGTACGCTGATGGCTATGGTTTTGGAGTTCAGGACATTTGTCCTTGGCGATCGGGGCACTTCTATCATTTAATAGAAGTCGAAGTAACACAGTGATAAGGAGCGTACAGCATGAAAGGAATTATTTTTGCATTACTTGGCGGTGCCTGCATTACGCTGCAAGGTGTGGCCAACACTCGGATTAGTACGGACATGGGTACATGGCAAGCCGCCACCATTACACAGTTTACCGGCTTTATCTTGGCAGCCATCATTCTGATGTTTGTCCGTGATGTCAATCTTCAGGGATTAAAACAAGTCAAACCGCTATATCTCGCTGGAGGAGCTTTCGGTGCGGTTATTATTTTCAGTGAAGTGTCTGCCATTCAACAAATTGGGGTAACCTTCACGATCTCTGCCCTGCTGATTGCACAGCTGTTCCTGACTTTTCTGGTCGACAGCAACGGGTGGTTTGGTGTCGTGAAGCAGAAGATGAAGCTGCCGCAATTTCTAGGCATAGCACTCATGATTACGGGTGTTATTATTATGAAACTGTAGTTTCTTTTTTAGTTTGCACAAGAACAGGTCGGGGGCGAAGTACTTTATGGAAGAAATCCATGATGAAAATCAATTGTTATACTACTTGAAGCAGTACCAGCTCGAAACCGTATTTCCCGAACCCCTGCGTCCTTTGATGACCGTATGTCATTTTGAAAAATGTGAATTGATCTGCCGCCAAGGTGAAGCATCCGAATACTTATATGTACTGGTAGAAGGCAAGATCAAGATTTTTACGACGTCCGCCCAGGATAAAACACTCGTGCTCTGCTTCAAAACCCCACTTGAAGTTGTTGGGGACGTGGAGTATGTCCGGGAAAGCCCTATCATTAATACCGTGCAGGCTGTCACACCTGTCGTCATGCTGCGTATCCACTACCGGCACCTGGTCGAACATGCAGGCGACTATGCCCCTTTGCTTAAATTTTTGCTAAAGATCATTTCTCATAAGTTCTACATCGATTCAAACTTCTCAAGCTTCAACCTGATGTACCCGGTTGAGGTACGGTTAGCCAGCTACCTCCTGTCCATCTCCACCGAGGAGGCGGGTGCCGTCGTACATGAGGGGCTGGATTCATTCAATCTGACGGACATTGCCAATCTGATCGGCACAAGCTACCGGCATCTAAACCGGGTCATTCAGAAGCTGTGTACAGACGGGTTCATTGAACGCAACCAAGGTTTTATTCAGGTCAAGGATCGAGCCGGTTTGCGTCAAATTGCAGGTCACAACATCTATGAATAAGGAGATTACAGCTAATGATTGTTACGGGTATTTTGCTCGCATTACTTGCAGGTTCACTCGTCAGTCTGCAAACCGTTTTTAATAGTAAAGTCAATGAAAAGACCGGGTCATGGTCCACGACAACCATGGTTCTTTTCACAGGATTTCTTGCATCGTTCCTGATTTCAATACTGGTAGAAGGCAAAAACACGTTCAGCTTTCAGCATATGCAGCCATGGTATTGGGTTAGTGGTGCTATCGGGGTAGGCGTCGTATTCTGTCTCGTTCAGGGAATGAAGCTGCTCGGGCCTACCTTTGCCATATCCATTGTCCTGACCTCCCAGCTGAGTTTTGCTCTCTTGTTTGATTCGATGGGTTGGCTTGGGCTGGAGAAGATCCCCTTCTCCTGGAATCAGCTGCTCGGGGTGCTTGTAATCGTGGGAGGAATTGTACTGTTCAAATTTGGCGGCAGTAAAAACAATACAGCGGAGAAACCTCGTCGAGCTCTGCGGTCCGATTCTTAATTACACATGCAAAAAAAGAGTGTCTTGCCATCATCAAGATGGATTAGACACTCTTTTTCTTATAGGCATAAGCAATAGGCAAGTATGCAAGTAATCTTATACAAACTCTACGTTGTGGTACACTTGCTGAACATCTTCAAGGTCTTCCAGGGCATCAATCAATTTTTCGAATTGAGCCTGTGCATCCTCGGGAAGTTCAATATGATTTTGTGCCAGCATGGTCAGCTCGGCTACAGTGAACTCGGTAACACCAGCAGCTTTGAAAGCTTCCTGTACGGCATGGAATTGGTCTGGCTCCGCGTATACGATCACGGCTTCATCCTCATCCACGATATCCCGCACATCAACGTCTGCTTCGAGCAGGATTTCCAGCACTTCTTCAGCGTTTTTGCCTTCTACTCCGATGACCGCAGTTGGATCAAACATGTAAGCAACCGAACCGCTGACACCCATGTTCCCGCCGTTTTTGTTGAACGCGGAGCGAACTTCAGGCGCAGTCCGGTTCACATTGTTGGTGAGTGCATCCACGATGACCATCGCACCATTCGGTCCGAAGCCTTCATAACGCAGCTCTTCATAGTTCTCGTCCCCGCTGCCTTTGGCCTTTTCCATCGCACGATCGATAATCGCTTTTGGTACATTATACGTTTTCGCACGTTCCAGCACGACTTTCAGCGCGCGGTTTGCCTCCGGGTCTGGTTCACCCTTCTTGGCAGCTACATAAATCTCAACGCCGAACTTGGCATAAACCCGGCTTGTATTTGCATCTTTTGAAGCTTTTTTTTCCTTAATATTATTCCACTTACGACCCATATCGTTTCCGCTCACTTTCAACATGTAATCTGCATTCTACCTAGTTATTATATCTTGTTGAGACTGCTTCAACAAGTTCAGTATGACGAAATAATGGTAATGTTTCATAGCAAACGGTCGTCAGATGCAGCCTGAAACATCATTTGACCTTTCATTAACCTTCTCGCTATCACCCAAATATGCTTCAGTTCCTATAGTATGACGAGCCTCGCCGAATACCAGTTCAATCAACGAATCTAGCACAAAGAGCATTCCCACAGGAATGCTCTTCTAACGAACGCAATTCAATCAGGCATGAAACTGCTGGCCGTCCAGCACTTCAGGCACATAACCGGCACGAATAACAAAATCACCGAAATGTTCCCCTTCATGACGTTCTCTCGCATACTGATGCACCATTGGAGTCAACGTATCCAGAATCTCTGCTTCACCAATATTTTCTTTATAAAGCTTGTTCAGACGATGACCCGTAAAGCTGCCACCCAGATACATATTGTATTTGCCCGGAGCCTTCCCAATAAACGAAATCTCGGCGAGCATTGGACGTGCACACCCGTTAGGGCATCCCGTCATGCGAATGACGATCTCTTCGTCTCTCAGCCCTGCTTCATCCAGAACTGGTTCCAGCTTGTCGATCAGGGACGGCAGGTAGCGCTCGGACTCTGCCATGGCAAGACCACAGGTTGGCAGTGCCACACACGCCATGGAGCTTCGGCGCAGTGCAGAATAATGAGCACCATCCGTAAGATTATACTGCTGAATCAGCGCTTCGATTTTTTTCTTCTTCTGACTGCTGATGTCCCCGATAATCAGGTTTTGGTTGGCTGTCAGCCGGAAATCGCCACTATGAATCTTGGCAATTTCGCGCAATCCCGTCATAAGCGGATATCCGTCGATATCTTTTACCCGTCCGTTTTGGATAAACAACGTATAATGCCATCTGCCATTGCTGCCTTTGACCCAGCCGTAACGATCTCCGTTATGATCAAAATGGTAAGCACGTGCTGCTTCCAAGCTCCAGCCCAGGCGGTTTGTCAATTCCTCCACGAACCAGGCGAGCCCGCGGTCATCGATGGTATATTTGAAGCGTGCATGCTTCCGTACTGCACGATCTCCATAGTCCCGCTGAATCGTGACCGTTTTCTCCGCAACATCAATCATTTGCTCCGGTGTGCAGAAGCCGATGACTTTGGACACTTGTGGATACGTCTTCGGATCACCATGCGACATCCCCATTCCGCCGCCTACCGACACGTTGAATCCCTGAAGCTTGCCGTTCTCGACGATGGCGATAAACCCGAGATCCTGGGAAAACACATCGACATCATTCGATGGAGGAACCGCAATCCCAATCTTGAACTTCCGCGGCAGATATACTTTGCCGTAGATAGGTTCCACTTCCTCGTCACTCGCTCCGGTATCGATCACTTTCTCCCCATCCAGCCACAACTCATGATATGCCCGAGTACGCGGATCCAGGTGGTTACTCACCTGACAAGCCCACTCATATACTTCTGCGTGCACATCGGACTGATTCGGGTTCGGATTACACATCACGTTCCGGTTCACATCTCCACACGCCGCAAGTGTGCTCAGCAGGGAATCGTTCACTTCACGAATCGTGTTTTTGAGGTCCCATTTCAATACACCATGAAGCTGGAAAGACTGACGTGTAGTCAAACGAATGGTTCCGTTCGCATATTTATGGGCGACTCGGTCCATCATGAGCCATTGCTCAGGAGTTACAATTCCGCCCGAAGCTCGTACACGCAGCATGAACTGGTAAGCAGGCTCAAGCTTCGACTTGTTTCGTTCGTTGCGCAGATCACGGTCATCCTGCATATAGCTTCCGTGATGCTTCATCAACCGGTTGTCATCCTCCGGAATCGAACCGCTAATGCGGTCCGCCAGCGTTTCAGTGAGACTGCCGCGCAAGTAATCACTTTTGATCTTTATATCTTCCACATCACTATTTGCGCGCTGTGGATTCAGTAAGTTATTATAAGCCATGCTGCTTTCTCCTCTCGTCTCTGCGGGTGCCTTCATCCGATATTTCCGAATTAATACACGTCCCGCTGATAACGTTTTTCCTGTTGCAACCTAGTCAGATACTCCGAGGCCTGCTCAGAAGTCAAACCGCCCTCTTGTTCAAGAATGGTAGCAAGTGCGCCATGAACATCATGCGCCATTTTCTTCTCATCACCGCACACATAGATAACTGCGCCTTCCTGAAGCCATTGATAAAGCTCTTTGCTATTCTCCAGCATCCGATGCTGAACATATACCTTATGCTCCGTATCCCGAGAGAAGGCCACATCCATCTTGGTGAGCACGCCGTCTTTGAGCCAGCGCTGCCATTCCGTTTGATATAGGAAATCCGTGAGGAAATGTTGATCCCCGTAAAACAACCACGTTTTGCCCTGTGCTCCCGTTTCTTCACGCTCACCCAGGAACGATCTGAATGGGGCTACTCCTGTTCCAGGCCCAATCATGATGATTGGGGCATCCGGGTTCTCCGGCAATTTGAAGTTCGGATTATGCTGAATGTACACGGGCAGGCTGTCACCTGCCTCAATCCGCTCTGCCAGATGAACTGAACAAACTCCATAACGTTCTCTTCCGCGCGCTTCGTAACGCACCGTACGCACCGTAAGATGTACTTCATCCGGGAATGACTTCGAACTGCTGGCGATGGAATATAAACGTGCAGGGATTTTACGAAGAACGGCAACAAATTCTCCGGCGGGTATGCCCTTCAGATTATAATCCTGTACCAGATCCAGCAGATCGCAGCTGTTCATAACATTGCGGAACTCGGCATCATTTGCGAGCAAATCGGCAAGTCCACTGTCGGGACTTAGTTTTGCAAGCTCCTGGACCACAGGTTTGGTCACAGCGGTAATTTCGAAATAGCGCAGTAACGCTTCATATACCGATACCTGCTCACCGGATTTGTTCACCGTTACACGTTCATCGGCATTCCATCCCATGGCTGCAATCAGCTCATATACCAGGCGAGGATGATTTTCCGGGAATACGCCCAGGCTGTCTCCCGGCTCGTAATCGAGATTGGAACCTTCCAGAGACAATTCGATATGACGAGTCTCCCGATCTGATCCCCTGCCGTTCAGATTAAGATTCTCCAGCACTTCTGCCTTGAATGGATTGGTCCGATTGTATTCAGATTCCCCGCCACTCACCGCAGCGACAACAGCTTCGCTGGATAGGGTGCCCGCAGTCGCTGGCGTGCTGCTAAGGGAGGCCAGAACGTCATTCATCCATTCCGCTGCCGCTTCGTCAAAATCAACGTCACAGTCTACACGAGGAACAATTGGAGTACCACCAAGCTCCTGCAGACGCTGGTCGAAATCCTTGCCAGTTTGGCAGAAGAACTCATACGACGTATCTCCCAGCGCCAGCACGGAATATTTTAATCCATCAAGCTTCGGAGCGCGTTTGCTGTTCAGGAACTCATGAAGCGGAATCGCATTATCCGGCGGCTCGCCTTCACCATGAGTACTGACAACAATGAGCAGATTCTCAATTTTTTTCAGTCCGTTCGGTTTGAAATCTCCCATTGATGATAACGTCACCTGAAGACCTTGCTCTTCCAATTTCTTAGCCAGCTTCTTGGATAATCCGCTGGAATTCCCTGTTTGGGATCCGTAGAGTACCGTTACTTCCCGGGAAGCCGGGGGTACACTGACAGCCGATACCGCTTCCGCTTGTACATTTGATGCTGCACCTGTTCCGGCCGCTACTGCTGCGATCCCCTGAATAGCTGTTAAATATCCGCTAAGCCAAGTCTTTTGTGAATCGTTCAATGTAGGAATAAGACGGTTGAGCAGCTCAACCTGTTCCTGATTAAAAGGGCTGTTTGTCACTTGAAGTTCCACCATTTGCCACCTCGCGCATTGCTTCAATTTTAATTCCTACTAAAATGATCAAATTTATTTCTACTCTCTAGAACCTAACACACCGGGTGTTGGGGGTCAATTTCAATCATTTTATAACATTTATCAGTTTCGCTGATAAAGGAACAATATGTACGAACTCACTCCATCTATGGTCATGCAAAAAAGACTTACTAAGACCTTCAATCCAGGTCTTAGTAAGCCTTTTTCTCCTACTTCGTTATATTGTTTCCGTCAGTTAGGCCACACCAATTTGTCCATCATGGCGTACACAAGCGCAGCCGATTCAGCACGGGTCGCTTCGGCAAGCGGCTTGACCTCGTCGTTGTACCCGCTAACGATACCAAGATCCACTAAAATGGCCACACTGTCCCGGGCATATGAACGGATTGCAGAAGCATCGCGGAAGCGAGCAAGGCTATCCGTGGAAGCCGATTCAAGTTCGACCAGCCCTGCTACCTCCAGAGCTCTTACCGTTAGCGTCATCATTTCCTGACGGGTGATGGTGTCTTCAGGCTTAAAGCGCCCATCTCCCGTGCCGCCAGTAATGCCAAGCGAGCGAGCGGCATTAACTGCTTCGTAGTACGAAGCGTCAGAACTTACATCCGAGAACGGAATGCCAGGCGCGCCATTCAAGCCGAGTGCCATAGTCAGCCACTGCACGTATTGACCGCGCGTCATCTCCTGTTTCGGATGTAATTGACGTTCGCTGCCGTTTTCAGTTGCATCCATGACGCCGCGGACAGCCAGTGCCTCCAATGCATTCTTGGCCCATGGCACCTCGGCAATATCTGCGAATTCCTGCTGTACAGATACGGCTGCATAATTTCCTGCTGCCGACGCTGCGGAGAATGCTACCTCCCTCTTCTCTTGATCGTAACGGCTTTGCGGCAACGGGGCTGCCACATGGTTCGCATTCCACGAGAACGCAACGATTCTATCTCGCTCTGCACCTTGCAGCGTTTGGTAAGGCAGGTGAAGATTCAGCTCATGTGTTTCTGGCCAAGCATCGCCATCCAAAACGAGTTCAAGGCGTACTCCATGCTTCGTTCCAAGTTGATCGGCGACTGTTTTGGGCAGCTCCATGCGGATGAATCGCACCTTAGCCAGTTCGTGGCCTGCCAAGTCTTCTGTTGACAGCGTCGCAGGAAGTTCTAGTGTTCCCAGTTCCGTAACGATATGGAACACACGCGATTCGCCTTGATCCGCCAATGCCGAGGCTGGCAGTGTCAATTCATAAGTGCTTGCCCCTGAGACTGGCTTCTGCCGAAGTTCGACCTGACGGAGGACTTTACCCGTAGAAGGTGCAGCTTGGAAGGCTTCTTGGATTACAGAAGCATCTACTTTCGTCTGCACGACCCCATCCTTATCTGCCACCCCTTGTAACTCAAGAATGGAACGATCCTTTTGTGGTTCAGGTTTTGGCGAAGAATTCCCTGGTGTTGGAGTACCAGACCCCGGTTGTCCTCCGGAATTGCTCGAGCCTCCGTTAGAATTTCCACCTGAACCATCGGAGCCGGATCCGCCCGGGGAAGGCGTATACGCTGGTACGTACACCGTTAACGGCTGGGTCAAGGCTTTGCTTTCATCCGAGGTTCGAGTAACCTCCAGTTCCAATCTCACCGCAGTTTCCTTGGATGGCGGCACGATTGTTCCATCGATTTGAATGACGGATGGTAACGAGCTTGCAGCGATCTTTACTATAAAGCCTTGCGGTACGACCGGTAGTTTTAACTGCTTGGCACCTGCAGAAGGCTCCTCCAAGGTTGTAATGCGTGCAGCCACATCAGCAGCGGTCTCTTCAGCGGTACGCACTAGATAAGCAGTAGATAAACCATGAATGGTACGCCCCGACGCGTCAAAGGCCTCCAATTTGTAATAGTAATCGGTGCCAAGACGCAGCCCGCTGTCGATGTATTCCCGCAGACTGCCGCTGTAAACGACATTATACTCACCCTGTTCCATGTTCGAACGGTAGAGCTTGTAGCTTGCCGCACCTAGCTGAGCATCCCAGCGAATCGAAGCACTCGTTGCATCCGCTATTTCAGCATTCAGCCCGGCCGTGTTGTCCATCGGTGGAACTGCACCCGGCTTGGCGATCACGATCCAGCTAATCAACGGGTCCTGTGATGCCGTATTACGCACCGTCAGTTCAAGCTTATTCTCCGTAACCGCAATACCTGTATGAGCTCTGACATTAGCAGGCGTATACGTCACCGGACCCGTGTTATTGCCGTTAATCAGGAAGTTTGCTCTGCGGGACGTATTGGTCCACGGATCGTTAAATCCTGCGTACACATCATAAGTTCCATTCGGCACTTCAAAGGTGTAGGTGAGATCGCTGCCCTTGGGTGAATTGCTCACATTGCCGCCGTTCAAATAGCGTACGGTGGAGTAGATATCCCCGCCAGCTGAACCGGATGGTAGTGCATCCGCACTAACATAACCCCAGTTTCGTCCTTCCGCCGGCGCATACATCTGGTCCGCCGTTCTCGGATTGGCTAGCGAACCTTTCATATATGCACCCATAAGCTTGTAATCACTCGTTTCGTAGCCGCCACTGTTCACGAAATAGAGCGCGTTCTCCGGTATGACATATACACGGACCGCCTGTTTCTTGTTGCCGTACTCCGGTGTCGTTACCTGCAGCGTAATCGGTCCCGGTTTGGCAAAATCCCCTGCAGTCATCGCCCGGTTATCCACCGTCCATACTGCTGGTGTTGGCACAAGCGACCCTCCATCCCGCACATTAACCGTTGTTGGCAGAGAAGGCACTTTCCCCAGAGGCACGGCCTCAGGCAGCGGATCAGCGATGTCCACTTTGCCCATTGAATTCAGCAGATCCGGTCTCCAGCTGTCATACCATTTTATTGCGATGTCAGATCCAATGCCGAACTCAATCGGTAAGAACACATATTTTGCACCATCATTCGAGAAGTTGCCCCCGTTCCACGTATCCCCCACGTAAATGAATTTCCCTTTTTCCGGGTCAACAGGAATGACCGATGTAGTCTGCGTGCCGAATGCCTTGCCTGGATCAGGATCGCTCGGCAGCGTACGTATGAATGGATTCGTCATCGTGGACCATGGACCAAAAATGTTATCCGCCACAGTTACCTTGTTTTCGTTCGGGGACCATCCTGATGCACCGGAGGTCAAAATGTAATATTTGCCTTGATATTTGAACATGGCGGGTGCCTCGCGTTGTCCACCCGGGAATACTCTGACGTAATCAACGCCGTATTCCGCCTGATACGTAGCATCTCGCACTGGATTGCTTTTCTCATCCGTGAGACCTTGCTTATGCCAGCCTGTAACATCACTGTAATCTTCGTTCAGTTTGGAGATATACAGTGTCAGGTTTTCCTCGCTGGAGTAGATGAGATATCCGGTACCATCCTCGTCCTTGAACAAAGTCATGTCACGCGCCATGCCCCGATCGCTTGGGAAGTAATCTTTCTCCCCTTCCGGGGCTCTATCCATCCGATAGCTCTTCTGGTAAACGAACGGTCCTGTAGGCGAATCGCTAATGGCATAACCCGCCTGCGCCTTTCCGTAATTAGCATTATCGTTGTAGGGATCCTTGTCTCCATCCATATGAGCCCACATGACGTACTTTTTCGTTTTGTCGTTATAGATGACCTTCGGTCGTTCAATGATCCGCCCTCTGCGGATATCCGCCCAGATGTCCACCTTGTCTTCACGTCCCACGTACAATTCGGAAATTAACGGATCCGTTTCGAAATCATCCATGGATTGAATCATCGTGAGTGCCATGCCTTCATCCGTCCAGTTCAGCAGATCTGTCGATGAATACACACGGATGCCAACGGCTGGCCATCCTCCCGTATGATATTCCCCATACCAGTAGTACTTTTCTGTCTGCTCATCGTAGAAAAAGCCAGCCCCATGTGCATCGATAGGCTTGCCATCCAGATCCGGCCATAACTGGCCCGGTGTAAAGCTCGTGCGAATTGTGGCAGCACTCAGCGGTGCAGATGCAGGAGAAGGAACGCCATCCACAGTTGCCTGAAGAATATAATAATATCCTGTGCCCATCGTCAGGCCGCTATCGTTAAACGTGTTAGCACTGCCGCTATAGACCTCCTGATACGTACCGCCTGCACTGGTGGCCCTGGATACGGAATACGTCACTTCGGAACCGGGCAGTGCATTCCACCCCAGGGTAATCGACGTACTGGTTACGTCCGAAACGGTAAATTCAGCGGGGGAATCCATCAAATACGTTGTCACCTCTGCAGCTGTATATTCGGACTCTCCGGCGGCATTGTAAGCCGTTACCCGATAGCTGTAGCCTTGGCCGGATGCAAGACCTTGATCCGTATAATTGAGTTCCTGGCCTTCGTACACCTGCTCATATTGCTCACTGCCCGCCTCAGAACGGACGATACGGTATCCGGTTGCCTTATCCACAGCTGGCCAAGACAATTTCACACTGGATGTATTCAGGGCCAGAGCCTTCAATTCTCCTGGAGCCTGCGGTGCGGTAGCTGCTGTCCGAACCTCAAGCGGTGCCGACCATAACGACTCCGTCATTCCCCCGTATTCGTAGGCGAGCTTGTAATAATAGACCGTATCGGTGATTAAACCATCGTCTACATAACCCAGTGATTCGGTATCCGCCACCAGGGAATATCCCGCTTCAGGCGAGGTGGAACGATACAGGCGATAGCTGGTCGCACCTGCTGTCTCGGTCCATTGCAGCGAGACCGAGGATGACGTCTGCCTATCGGCTGAGAGCACAGCATCGTTTCCTGGCGGCGGCTCGGCGATGATTACGTCATCTGCATGAACGGATTGCCAGCGATTTCGTATGCCGATGCTGCCTGCACTGTATGTCGTATCGATCAGATCGAATACCAAGCGATTTGCTCCGTTTTCGACGATGTACCCGCGAATGGAAGGTCCTGACAGTACTATTTCCAGGGTATACCATGTGTGTTTGGCAAAAGAATAATCCACTGACTTTAAGGTTGTATCCGCTCCATTCACCCGCTTGGAGAAGACGAGTTTATTGGCTGGAACCTGCATTTGAAAATAATAAAAATTGCTCTTATCCTGAAACCGCGGCAGCATTCCCGGATATCCCTGACCATCTCCTGTGTAAAAGCGCATGGACACCGTCATGTCGGACATGATGTCGCCGGTGGAGATGATGCCTTCCCCGGTATCGCTCTGAAAAAGCGTCTGGTTCGATGCGTCTGTAGGATCTGAGCTTACCTCCCATAGACCTGAGCTTACGTTCCATGCGGGTGATTCCGAGAAATCCCCATCAGAAAAATCGTCCTGCAGCAGCGTCCCAGGCATGTTGTAAGCATCAGCATATGTCTTGCCTGGCAGCATCAAAGGTCCGGAAGATAACACGAGCGTAGCAGATAACATGAATATGAGCGGCTTTCTGATTTTATCCAATATCCATTCTCTCCTTTGCCTCGGAAAATGAAAGCACGGTCCTGATAACACGGTGCTGTTATTCGGCATTACCTGTGTATCCAGCGCGCGGTAAGGCGTTTCACCTCCTCCATTAAATGAAATCGGTTTCATTGGAGGGCAAAAAAAGACCTGTCTCCCCTGCTAAGTGCAATGATCCCAATACGGATTACCGTGTCTTCTTTGCCCTAAGTAGTGAAACAGGTTGCTTATGTCATGTTAATGTAAGTGCTTTCTCGCATTATATTATCGCCTTATTGACGCTGTCAACCGCATCACCACTCGAACATTTTTCGCAGAACCACGCAAAAAAACACGCATCCTGCCTGCTTCCGGAAGCAAAATACGTGTTCTTTATTATTGGTTCGAGCTTGTTCGCAATTGTGCTCATTTGGCACCATTTAGCCGGGGCCAGAACGGATGTATTCTCTGATTACGACAAGTCTCATCTTTTCATTTCGACATCAATTTAAAATACTTTGGTTGTCCACGATTCGCAGTTCCATGTTTCCGTCACAACATCACGATAGAATTCCGGTTCGTGCGAAATCAATAGAATGCTGCCTTTGTAGGCTTTGAGCGCGCGTTTCAGCTCATCCTTGGCATCCACGTCTAGATGGTTCGTCGGCTCGTCGAGTACAAGCAGGTTGGTTTCGTTGTTGATCAGTTTGCACAGACGCACTTTAGCCTTTTCTCCACCACTCAGTACAGCAACCTTACTCTCAATGTGTTTCGTAGTCAGTCCACATTTCGCAAGTGCAGCACGAACCTCGAATTGTGTATAGGACGGGAACTCCTGCCAGATCTCTTCGATACAGGTATTGTAGTTCGCATCCTTCATTTCCTGCTGGAAGTACCCGATCTCCAGATGCTCCCCGCGCTGAACTGTTCCTTCCAGGGCCGGAATTTCACCCAAAATGCTGCGCATCAGGGTGGTTTTACCGATTCCGTTTGCACCCACGAGTGCAATCTTCTGACCACGCTCCATACGCAGATCCAGCGGTCTGGACAGTGGCTCGTTGTACCCGATCACCAGCCCTTTGGTTTCAAAAATAAGCTTGCCGGATGTTCTGGCATCACGGAAGTTGAACTGTGGCTTCGGCTTCTCCTTGGCGAGTTCAATCACATCCATTTTGTCGAGCTTCTTCTGTCTGGACATCGCCATGTTGCGTGTCGCCACACTGGCCTTATTACGTGCAACAAAATCCTTCAGATCGGCAATTTCCTGCTGCTGACGCTTGTAAGCCGATTCGAGCTGCTGCTTTTTCATTTCATAAACTTCCTGGAAGTGATCATAATCACCCACGTAACGGGTCAGATCCTGATTTTCCATGTGATAGATCAAGTTAATGACACTGTTCAGGAATGGAATATCATGCGAGATCAGAATAAATGCATTCTCATACTCTTGCAAATAACGCTTCAGCCATTCGATATGCTGTTCATCCAGATAGTTCGTCGGCTCGTCAAGGAGAAGAATATCCGGCTTTTCAAGCAACAGCTTAGCGAGCAGCACTTTGGTCCGTTGACCACCGCTCAGATCATTAACGTCCTTATCGAGACCGATATCCGTCAGACCCAGACCGCGTGCAGTCTCGTCCACTTTTGCATCAATCATATAAAAGTCCTGGTTGGTCAGGGTATCCTGGATGGTCCCGACATCCTCAAGCAGCTGTTCCAGTTCCTCGGGAGTAACGTCTCCCATCTTGCCATACATCTCGTTCATTTCCTGCTCCATGTCGAACAGGTATTGGAACGCACTGCGCAGGATATCACGAATGGATTGTCCCTTGTTCAGCACGGCATGCTGATCGAGATATCCCACGCGCATGCGCTTGGACCACTCGACTTTGCCCTCATCGGGCTGGAGCTTGCCAGTAATAATGTTCATGAAGGTGGATTTACCTTCACCATTGGCCCCAATCAGTCCAATGTGCTCGCCTTTCAACAGGCGGAAAGATACATCGTTAAAGATAGCACGGTCACCAAAACCGTGACTTAATTTTTCCACATTTAATATGCTCATTCATGACACCTTTTCTATATAGACTTCATTCCTGTATATTATAATCGTTATAACCTGCACAACTCAACGCCATATTTGCCTTATGTGCATGAATCGGTTAAAATTTGGCCTTAAACTACTATAGAACGGAGCTCTCTCAAGCGAGCATCAGGTGAACATTATGATTGAAGTAAAACAATCCAAATTGGGTGATGGCGAATTTAATCGAGGGGTTTTTGCCACAGTGGATATTCCCAAAGGCCAATTGATCCATCAGGCCCCGGTTGTCCCTTATCCCAACGAAGACCACGAACATGTCGAAAAAACGATCCTGGAGGATTATGTATTTGAGTACGGTGCCAACCACACCGCCATTTTGCTGGGATACGGCAGCTTGATCAATCATTCGTACGAGCCCAACGCAACCTATGATATCAACTTTGAAAACCATACATTTGACTTCTATGCTTATACAGATATCAAAGCGGGCGAAGAGATCCTGATCAATTACAATGGCGAAGAAGACAACATGGACCCGTTATGGTTCCTGGACGATTATGAAGATCGGATGCGTGAGCTGAACGAAGCTGAGGAACGTAACGAAGAGAATGGTGAGAACAACGAAACGAAGTAATTTGGGTGTAAAAATGAGTAATCCAGAGACAAGACAGAATAATCGCAGCGTTACATCTCGCGGAATTCCTGCTGAACATTCTGTCTGCTCCCTTCTCCAGAACGTAAACAAGCAAGCCTTCCACACAGGAAGGACTTGCTTGTTAGGCATGGAAAGAACCGTTCAACGGTTGCTATCGTTCTCAATCCAGTATCGGAGGATCGGTGTGCAAATCCTCGTCAGGTGTCGTTGTTCTCCACTTCGTGAATGCCACCTCAAACCCTGCACGCTTGGGTGAACACAGAAACGGACCCGCCTGCTTGTCCACCGGATAGGCAAAACGCGCCACCCGAATGGTTCGCCAAGGATGTTCGTCCGTACGCGCCCGAATGACTACCGCTTCGTTGTGGTAAGAAGCTCGAATGGTAACCTTACGTCCACCCCATTCCGGAACGGGAGATAGCGACCAGTCCGAGAAGTGATCCGTTACTACAGCGCCGACATGAACGACCCCATCGTTCACTTCTACTCCAGCCTTGATCCATTGTTCACGACTGTGCCAGAGCATTAAACCTGCTTGATCATAAAGTTCAGTAAAAGAGCTTAGATCAAACGTAATCTCGACGGCTTCTTTTCCGTCCCACGGCGACAGAAGGGCATGTCCATTTTGGTGACTGAATCCATAGAACGTGTTCTCCCAAAAATCACTGCCTTCCTGTGCCTCCACAATGAAACGTTCTCCCTCTTTACGGGTTGCAACCGGTTCAGTGGTCCATTTGGCATCTGATGTACCCAGAAATTGTGCTGCAGACATGTTTTCAACACCCTCCCATAATTAAAACGTTAAATCAAAGAGCTCAAATCCGATGCAGCCGTAGGATATGCAAAATTCAAGGTGCTTAACTGATCCGCTGTCAGTTCGAACTGAATGGCCATGGCAAACAGGTTAATCAGCTCTTCGGTCTCGCTGCCGAGTACATGGGCTCCCAGGATGCGTCCTGAGTCGTTGTCGATCACCACTTTGGCCATGGCATACTTCTCATTTGTCCGTTTATAAGTATACCATTGCGACATGTCATTTACCTTCACCTCGTAGCCTTCCTCCTGCGCTTGATCCACGCTAAGACCAACAGAGCCAAGAGATGGTACGGTAAACACGATGGACGGCATAACATTGTAGTTCGGCTTAGTATGATTGCCCTTCAGCAGATTCATGGCGACAGCCCGTGATTCCTGACCGGCAAGAGGCGTTAGAGGAAGCCCCTTCGTTGCAGCAACGTCACCGGCTGCATATACTTTGGGGTTGCTGGTGCTTTGTAAATACTCATTCACGGTAATACCTCTCTCACTACAACTGACCTTCCCCTTTTCCAGTTCCAACCCATCCACGTTAGGGATACGTCCCGCTCCATGCACGACCCTTCCACCATGCCACTGATGATCGGCTCCGTTCCGGGTACCACCGACCACGAAGGTCTCCCCCTGTTTCCGAATGGACTTCACTTCCGCGTTCAGATGAACGTGAATGCCGATCTCTTCCGATTTTCGAACCAGCAAGTCAACAAGCTCCGGATCAAACTGCTCCAGCGGCTGCTCTCCCCGGTGGATAATGTGCACCTCGCTTCCTGCTCTTGCAGCGATGTGAGCAAATTCAAACGCAATGTAACCTCCGCCCACCAAAACCAGTTGATTCGGAAGCTGTTCCAGTTCCAGAAAATCATCGCTGTAAAGAAGATGCTCTGAGCCATCTATTGGGAGCGGTGCAGGCTGCGCGCCTGTTGCAATCAGAATATGTTTTCCATGCAGAACTTCATCTCCCACACGAATGTGATCTTCATCTACAAAAGAAGCCTTGCCATGGAAGGTATCCATGCCGGCCTGTTTGAATTTATCCTCGCTGGCTCTCGGAATGCTCTCCGTAAATGTTCGTTTGAAGGCCATAAGTTCCCGCCAGTTTATGGTCGTTCTTCCCTGAACACCCTTCCCCAGCATTCGTTCATTCCAGTCGATCAGTTGAGCAGCTCCCGCTAATACTTTCTTCGGATCGCAGCCTCGCAGCGCGCAAGTTCCGCCAAATTCACGCTCATCAATCACGGCTATTTTCCAACCAGCTTCAGCACAGCGAGATACAACTGAATTCGCTGCACTTCCGGTTCCTATTGCGATTAAATCGTATACATGTGTCATGAATTGTCCCTCCTGTTCTCTTTTCCCATTGAAAATTATAGTAAACCCGCCTTCTGTAAATAGTCGGACGCTACCTGCTCCGGACGGGCTCCATTCACATTGACCTCATAATTCATCTGACGCATCTCATCATCAGTAATGCGTCCCGCCAGCTGATTCAGTATCTCGATCAGCTGCGGATAGGCATCTGCCGTCTCCTTGCGCAGCAGCGGAGCTCCCTGATATGGCGGAAATAGCTCCTGATCATCTTCAAGTACCACGAGATTATACTGCCTGAGCTCACTGTCCGTGGAATAGGCATCAACCAGATTAATATCACCTCGCTGAAGAGCTGCATATCGAAGTTTGGGTTCCATTGTGGCGACATTAGGAAACTGAATGCCATATTTCTTCTGTATCCCCAGATAACCGTCCTCACGGTCCGAGAATTCCAGTGTGAACCCAGCCTTAATCTGCTTCTGGGCAGACTTGAGGTCTGATATGGTTTTCAGGTTATATTGGTCGGAAACCTCCTGAGGGACCGCCAGCGTATATGTGTTGTTGTAATTCATCGGGTTCAAGAGCACCATACCAAATTGGCTAAGCATTCCGTCTCTTGCCTGTTCGTAAACCTGCGTGCGATCCGTATTAACAGCCGTTTCCTTCAAGAATTCTGATATTGCTGTACCAGTAAATTCGGGGTAGATATCAATGTCGCCGGATCGTAGAGCATTGAACAAAAACGGAGTCTTCCCCAAACCAGGTTTCAATTCAACCGTAAGATCTGTATGCTCCTCAATCAGCAGCTTGTACATGTTAATGAGAATCTCAGGCTCTGCATCCAGCTTACCCGCAATGACCAGGTCCTTCTGTCCGCCGCGGAATAATAGCGGAAGGGTAATCACAAGTATAGCGATTAAGGCCAGTGTACCAAGTGTACCCACCGTTTTTCGAAAAGACAGCCGTTGGAACTGCCTTAGCAGGACATCGAACAAAATCGCCAGTAATGCTGCCGGTATCGCACCTAAAATAATAAGTGATGTATCATTACGATCGATCCCGAGCAAAATCAGATCACCAAGGCCACCTGCGCCAATTAATGCTGCTAGAGTTGCGGTACCCACGATAAGAACCATTGCCGTACGAATCCCTGCCATAATGACAGGCGTTGCCAGCGGCAGCTCCACTTTGCTCAAACGCTGACGACTATTCATGCCCATCGCATTGGCGGCTTCAATCATGGAAGGGTCCACTTCGGTTATCCCTGTATAAGTATTGCGGAGTATCGGAAGCAGGGCATACACCACTAGTGCAATAATCGCTGGTACTGTACCGATACCGAACAGCGGAATGAGCAACCCAAGAAGAGCAAGTGATGGAATGGTCTGCAAGATAGCTGTAACACCGATGATCGGTTCAGCAACTTTGGGTTTTCGGGTCAGATAAATGCCGAGTGGAATTGCAATGAGAACGGCGAGAAACAGGGCGATAAATGAAATCTGGACATGCTCCAGAAGAGCTGTTAACAACTGCCCTTTGCGCTCATTAAATACCTCTGAGAATTTACTCATGGGTCTCACCCCGCTCTTGCAGCTGACCAGACCAGTACCTCAGCACATCCGCCCTGCTCACTTGTCCTACAATCTGATGATTCTTCTCAACCAGCAAGGTATCGTATGCATCCAAGACATCTAATAAATCCATCAATGTCATAGAAATCGGTACCGCTGTCTTGGCAGACTTCGGAACATGGCCTGGAGCAATAGATGTCATAATCGATTCAAGATTGAATTTTGACTGAATATGAGAAGACAAGTGCACGCTATGATCTTGAATCACATCTGTGCCAGGACTTCCGACAAAATGACGTACAAATTCATCCGCGGGGTTCTGTAACAGCTCTTCAGGTGTTCCCACCTGCAGTACTTGTCCATCCTTCAAAATACATATGCGATCCCCCAGCTTCATGGCTTCTTGTATGTCATGCGTAACAAACACAATCGTTTTCTTCATCTGACGCTGAATCTCCAGAATATCGTCCTGCAATTTCTCCCTGCTCATCGGGTCGAGCGCACTGAACGGTTCATCCATAAGTACAATCTCCGGATCAGCCGCCAGTGCCCGCAGTACGCCAATTCTTTGCTGCTGTCCACCCGACAGTTCTGCTGGTTTGCGATCACTGTAGATCTCTCCGCTTAAACCCACCATATCAAGCAAGTTATGTACCCGTTCATGAATCTGGGCAGGCTTCCATTTTCTCAATTCAGGAACAACAGCGATATTTTCGGCAATCGTCATGTGCGGAAACAAGGCGATCTGCTGCAGTACATACCCGATATTCCAGCGTAATTCGTGAATGTTAAATTCATCGATTGGCCGCTCCTGGATACGAATCGTTCCATCCGTTCGTTCAATCAGGCGATTTATCATTTTGAGCATCGTCGTTTTGCCGCAGCCGCTAGGCCCAATCATGACCAATAGTTCGCCTTTATTGATTTTGAGGTTAACCTGATGAAGAGCCTGGGTCCCATCAGGGTATTGCTTGGATACATTTTCGAATTCAATCATCCGTACGCGTCTCTCCTTTAATTAACCTTTCGTTCTCATCTATTTCCCCAAAAGAACACCCCAATAATCATTACTTTTGGCGAAGACCTTCTTCATATCGCATCGGACGTGTAGAAATTTATTTGCTTTGATTTTGGGGCAAGGTGGTATAATGAAAGGAGACCTTAATTTTCTATCATTTACATTTCAGGACCATTTTCAATATATAAGGAGTGAGCATTATGCATATTCAAATTACAGATCTGGCTGCAGTGAGATTAACTGAGAGCTTGAATGACCAACCTGGCTACTTCAAAGTGTTCTATGACACTGAAGGCTGTGGCTGTAACGGAATTCTGGTCCTCTTGATTGTAGATGAACCTGCTGCACTGGATGAGCAGATCGAGACCAACCTGGTTCCATTCTATGTTGATCCGAAACAACAATTAAATCTCGAACAGCATATGAAGCTGGATACGGAGGAAAACTATCCTTCTTTCACGTTGAGCAGTGATTCCGGTGTACTTAGCAGCAACGTTCGGGTTAGGGATACGCGAGCTGTAAATGCGGGAAAATCCAGTGCACCTGATGCATGCATGCTGTAAACAAGAACCGTTCATTTTCTTAAACAATCGTTGAACATTAAATATCCAGATAAGCAAAGGCTCTGCACTGAATGCAGAGTCTTTTTTTGTGTTCCTTTTGGCCAAATGAACGAAACTATGAATCTCGCATGATTTGTTTACAACTCGGAAACAATTGGAGAACCTCTTGATATAATCCTCTAGTATACTCGGTATATAGAAAAGCATGTCTGGAATTTATCGGATGCAGCATGCGAGAGATTCATCAACCCCGAGGAGGAACATCATGAAATCATCTACACGCAAATCTATCATATCCACGCTGCTCATAGGGTCTGTCTTAGCAGGTACTGCCTTCACTACATTGCCCTTTGGACCATCCATGACGCCAGTCGCATCGGCTGCCAGCTCCAGTTTCACTCAATTTTTGCACGATAACGCGCCAAGCCGCACTATTAAAACAAGCAGCAGCGGTCTCGCAACCGTAACGAATCTATCCAGCACCGTGGTACTGGTGAACAAAAAAAGAAATCTGCCTTCAACCTATGCACCAAAAGATTTGGTTGTACCCAACATTCCATTCAGCTTCTCCGGCTCCAGTCCGAAGAAACAAATGCGCAAGGTCGCTGCTACCGCGATTGAAAAGCTGTTTGCAGCAGCTAAAAAAGACGGCATTGATATCAAGGCCGTATCGGGTTACCGCTCCTATTCCACACAAAAATCGATTTTCGAACGCAATGCAAGTATCAAAGGTGAAGCCGTGGCCAATAAGACAAGTGCCCGCCCAGGTCAAAGTGAACATCAAACCGGGCTTGCCATGGATATCTCCAGTGCATCCGTCGGCTATGATCTGCAGCAAAGTTTCGGGAACACCAAAGAAGGCAAATGGCTGAAAGCCAATGCCCACAAGTACGGATTTATTATCCGCTACGGCAAGGATCAGGAGAAACTGACCGGTTATTCCTATGAACCTTGGCATGTGCGTTACGTCGGGGTTTATATCGCAGGGGAAATCACGAGTCAGAAACTGACCCTTGAACAATATCTGGAGCGTGCCAAATAACGAAGAGGTTGCTGTATATTAAGGAAAAAATGAATGAACCAGGAGCCGGAGCCCGGAAGGGGCATTCTGCTCCTGCATTCTGCACGATAACTACATGGTGCTTATAGTTAAGACATTATACGTTTCTGCAGCAACATTCTTATGATCAAAAACTGACCATTCTTTTGACTGCGAGAGGCAGTCGTTTCAAACCTTCGGTTCCCGCCCAGGAACCTGCTCCTGCCAGGAGTGCATTGTGACACAAATAAAATGCAGCATGGTAGGCAAGCGTGCCAACGATGATTTCCATGACCAAAAATCGCTTCAGTGTGGAGGATTGAATGACATATACCTTGAATTCGTGATAGGAGCTCTCCCTCCTGAATCTGGTGATGAACGTCCTCATGTTTCACCTCTACTGTTTTTATTTAAGGTTATGGCCCTTTGGTCTTGTCTTATTCGAAAATAATACTTACCAAAAGTAACCAAGCGTGTTATAGTCAATTTATACTTTATACATAAGCGAGGTAAACCACCATGAGTGCACTGGAAAACTTGGTCAAAAGCCGTAGATCCGCCGTTATTTTTGAAGAAGGTATCGAAATCCCGGAAGCCGATTTGCAGCAGATGTTCGCGTTAAACAAATTTGCCCCATCAGCCTTTAACCTTCAGCATACCCACTACCTGGTCTTGACCGACCCGGCCCAAAAAGAAAAAGCATACGAAGCCTCACAGCAATACAAAGTAAAAACAGCCTCGGCTGTCATCGTTGTTCTGGGTGATATCAAGGCTCACCACCACATCCGCACGATTAACGAAGGTTTACTGCATTTGGGTGTTCTCAATCCGTTTGAATATGAACAGGAGTCCCAAAGTGTGTTTGATTTCTACGAAGCCCGTGGAAGTGTGTTTCAGCGTGAAGACGCCATTCGTAATGCCAGCCTGTCGGCGATGCAGCTGATGCTGATTGCACAGGATATGGGATGGGATACGTGTCCAATGATTGGTTTTGACGCCGATGAACTGCAGAGCAGTCTGGATGTTCCCGAACATTACGTTCCTGTCATGATGATTACGATCGGTAAAAAGTCAGAAGCCAAACAACGCCCACGCGGCTATCGCAAACCCATTAACGAGTACGTCAGCTTTAATAAAATGCATGCAGAGTAAAATCATTCAAATAGATTTACCAAATGCCACGGTTCCGTGGCTTTTTTACATTTCATAGATCAGCTGCTCCGACTCTCCTTTTTCGAAAAGAGTTATGCAAATTTTTTTATACCATGTTAACATCCATCAAGTAAGAGAATTCCTTTGGGAAGGGAAGATAGAATATGGAAATGTCTATGGAACATCTGGCGGCATGCCGAATCGCTTATGTAAGGCAGGTCGGTCCTTATGGTTCTGCTAACGTCCAAGCTATGGACCAGTTAAAACAGTGGGCAAACGAGAAACGATTACTCACAGAAGCTGCCGTTTTATATGGCATACCTCAGGATAACCCATCAACGACACCACCGCACCACTGCAGATACGATGCCGCAATCGTGCTCCATGAACTTGAACTCCCTGAAGATGACACCATTGAGATTGGAGAGCTTCAGGGCGGGAACTATCTCATCTGCAAGGTTAGACACACGCCAGAAGGTATTCAGCAAGCATGGAATGAAATAATCCCTTATATGCAAAACAACCGTTATATCATGGATCACCAACCGGTTCTGGAGCGATATCGATGGGATCTCCTTGAACAGCATGAGTGTGAACTATGTGTGCCTGTGAAACAGGTCTAATCTAATCCGTTGGATAGCACAAAAAAAGTGACTTCATCATTGAAGTCACTTTTTCACTAGTCAACTCTGTAAAAATATTAAAATGCCCAGTTGCCTTTACGGAATACTGGCTCAATTGTGCCATCCTGCAGTTCGCCGTCAATGTCCAGTTCAGCCGACCCAATCATGAAGTCGACGTGAGTCAAACTCACATTGCACTCATGTTTAAGCAATTCCTCGTTGGACATCGTTGTGCCGTCCTTCATATTAAACGGATATGCGCTGCCTACAGCCAGATGGCAGGATGCATTCTCATCAATTCCGGTATTATAGAAAATACGATTCAGGTTCGAGATAGGTGAATCATGCGGCACAAGTGCCACCTCACCTAGATAACGTGCTCCTTCATCCGTAGCGAACAGGTTCTTCAGATGTTCTTCACCAGAAGCCGCTGTGAAAGCCACAACCTGACCGTCCTTAAACGTTATTCTCATCTGATCTACCAGCTGTCCGTTCAAGTTCAGAGGCATCGTACTGCTGACATAACCATTAACGCCGCTGCGCTTCGGCATGGTGAATACTTCTTCGGTTGGCATATTCGCAACCGTGTACACGCCCGCTTTATTCTCACTTCCGCCGCCACCCCAGATGTGATTGTCTACCAACTCAATTTTCAAGTCCGTTCCTGGTGCGCGGTAGTGTAGGCTCTTATAATTTTTCTCATTCAGCTGATCACTCTTCGTGTTCAGGGTGTCCAGATGCTGTCTCCAGTTCTGGATGGCATCACCGCCATCCACACGATTCATTTTGAAGATGGTGTCCCACATCACATTGATGCGCTCTTCCTCAGGTATGTCGGCAAACACCTTATTCGCCCATGCCTTGGTCGGCGCCTTGATCAGGCACCAGCTGATTTCATGGTTGCGCGTATATTTCGAATAACCGCGGCGTGCCTGGGCAGCCGCCTTGGTAGCACGTGAAACCTTGTCGGAATCAATTCCGTTATACAGTTCCGGGTCCGGTACTTTGATCGTTAAGGTAGCGCCGCCAGCTTCTGCAAATCTCTCCATCATGTCGCCTTTCCATGCCGGATAGTAATCGAAGCTGTCGTCAGAACCTTGCTGGAAACGACTGCGTGTAATTTGATCATCTTCAAAATCCACCTGTACATACTTGGCCCCGGCAGCGTATGCCTTCGCAACGATCAGGCGAGTAAACTCAAGCGTTTCGATAGGAGCTGTAACAAGCAGATCCTGTCCTTTTTGAATGTTCACGCCTACTTTGACCACCAGTTCTGCATATTGTTCCAACGATTGCTCAAACGTTTGCTCGAAATTACTCATAGGTCCATTCACTCCTGGTTCATATAGAATTAATTCATGTTTTACGCGTTTCTCTTTTCTTGCTCACGCAGTTCAATCCGGCGGATTTTGCCGGAGTTCGTCTTCGGCAGATCAGTTACAAATTCAATCTTACGTGGATATTTGTAAGGTGCGGTCCATTCCTTGACGTGATGTTGCAGTTCGCGCATTAGTTCTGGTGAAGCCAGAGACTCATCCCTTAGTACAACAAAGGCTTTGACCACATTCCCCCGAATTTCATCCGGACTGGCAACAACGGCGCACTCCTTCACACTGGCATGTTTCATAAGCGCTTCTTCCACCTCGAACGGTCCAATCGTATAACCCGAACTGATGATAATATCGTCACTGCGGCCTTCAAACCAGAAATACCCTTCTTCGTCTTTGCGCGCGCGGTCTCCGGTTACAAAATAATCCCCCCGCTGACTCGCTTCCTTCCGTCCCTCATCCTGATAGTACGTGCGGAACAAGGCCGGCATATCCTGATGAACCGCGATATCCCCCACTTCACCTGCTGGTTGAGGCTGCCCTTCTTCATTGATAATCTCGATTAGACCCGGCGTAATCGATTGTCCCATGGAGCCGATCCGAACAGGAGCATCCTTCAAACTGCCGATCAGCAATGTACTTTCGGTCTGACCGTAGCCATCACGGATGGTCAGGTTGAAGTGACGCTGGAAGATCTCAATGACTTCCTGATTAAGTGGTTCGCCTGCAGAAACTGCGCTGCGCAGTTTGGACAGGTCATAATGACCAAGATCGTCCGCTTTCGCCATAAGGCGGTACTCGGTCGGGGTGCAGCACAGGACGTTGATGCCATGCTCCTGCATTAGTTCCAGATAACGTTTAGGCTGGAATGACCCGTTATAAACCAGACCTGTTGCCCCTCTTCCGAGAACGGACAGGAACGGGCTCCAGATCCATTTTTGCCATCCCGGCGCGGCCGTGGCCCATACGATATCTGATGGCTGAATATCCAGCCATAACGTGGAAGCGATACGCAGGTGGGCATATCCCCAGCCGTGGCTATGTACAACGCCTTTTGGATTTCCGGTTGTGCCGGAAGTGTAGGCCAGAATGGCGATATCATCACGGTGTGTCTCTACGGCATTCATCTCATCCGACTGACCTTCCATCAGCTGATGTACGTTAACCCAGCCCTCAGCGGGAACGCTGCTATCGCCAGATGGTGATGCCACGATGCGGTGAGCCAGTGCAGGCAGGTCTGCATCCATTTTCTCCACTTCAGCCGTTGTCTCGGACCATACAATGACCGCACGCGCCTCGGAATGCCGCAGGCGGTACTCCAAGTCCTTGGCACGCAGCATTTCGGAAGAAGGAATCACGGCAATCCCGAGTTTCAGACAAGCGATATAAATGACATAGGCAATGATGCGGCGTGGTACCATGACCAGCACCCGATCACCCTTTTCAAAGCCCAAATCACGCAAGCCTCCGGCAAGACGGTTAGCCTGCTTAAACAACTCTCCGTACGTAATCTCTTCTAATTCTTTTTGATCGCTGAGCCATCTAAGTGCAATCCGATCTGACGGGTGGTTCTCCATCTCGGATGTCAGGTTATAGGTTTCAGGCGAAATCCACTGTTCAAAATTCAAATGGAGCCTCTCCTTCATATTTCAAATGTATAGCATCTATATATTATACCCTAAATCCTAGGACCAGGTGCTATGATATGAACACCTTTTTGAAAAAAAATAAACACAGGTCAATTATAATGAACTCTCATTACAACTGACTTGTGTTTATTCTCGCGATTTTATTCGTGATTTCTGAACGATTTGCGTTCCATTTATTTTACCAGGCGTAATTTCCAATCCCGTTCAGAATGCCTTCAATCTCATTCAATTCTTCGGTTGTCAGGCCAGGTGCCTTTAATGCGGCAACATTCTCTTCGATCTGTGAAACACGGCTTGCGCCAATCAATGCAGAGGTTACACGGTTGTCACGGAGTATCCAATTCAGCGCCAATTGGGAAATGGTTTGTTCTCTGCGCTCAGCAACGGCCTGAAGGGCTTCAAACTTGGCAATCCGTTCGTCTGTATAGGCTTCTGTTCTCATATTGCCTGTCGGGTTCGCTCTTTCTTCCTTGATCTTGTCCACGTATTTGTTCGTCAGTTGACCTCGCCCCAGAGGACAGAATGCAATGGAGCCTACGCCCTGCTCATCCAGTACATCCTGTAATCCGTCTTCGATCCAGCGGTTAAGCATGGAATAGTTCGGTTGGTGGACGAGGCAAGGCGTTCCCAGATTACGCAGAATGGCGACCGCTTCTCTTGTCTGCTCTGCATCATAGTTGGATAGTCCGACATACAGCGCTTTGCCCTGTCTTACGATATGATCCAGCGCAGCCATCGTTTCTTCCAGCGGTGTATTCGGATCCGGACGGTGATGATAGAAAATGTCCACATACTCAAGCCCCATCCGTCCAAGGCTCTGATCCAGGCTGGCAATCAGGTTTTTGCGGGAGCCCCACTCGCCATAGGGACCTTTCCACATGTAATATCCTGCTTTCGTCGAGATAAGAAGTTCATCCCGGTATGGACGCAGATGTTTTTTGAACAAGACGCCAAAGTTTTCCTCAGCAGATCCTGGAGGTGGTCCATAGTTGTTCGCCAGATCAAAATGGTTAATTCCCAGATCAAATGAACGCAGAATCATCTCTTCCTGAATATCCAGCGTGCGGTTTCCGCCAAAGTTCTGCCACAGGCCAAGCGCAATCTGCGGCAGTCTGATTCCGGATTTGCCGGAACGTGCATACTTCATCTCATCGTAACGCTGTTCATCAGCAGTATAAGGCATATCATTTTCTCTCATTTCTTGTTAAAGTGGGTGAATACCCTTTCATCTTAGTCAGTTTCGGTCCAAAACGATATGGCATATCGCTATAACCATATGGAATAATACTTGTTGTCTATTCATAAGATCACATCTATAATTCATATCCTCTTACTAAAAATATGTTAAAATGCAAGAATGAACTACACAGGAGTGAATGCCTTGATTACATATATGTTCAAAAACAATCCGTTCCAGGATCTGCAGCTCCTTCATTATGGAACCGAACCCTGCACACCGGGTCACCACTTCGGCCCAGCCATGCGGGATCATTACAAAATCCATTATATTTTGGATGGCAAGGGTACTTTTGAAGTCGGAGGCAAAACTTATGAACTGCATAAAGGGCAGGGCTTTCTCATTGTCCCCCATTCCGTCGTTCACTACAAGGCTGATCTGGAAGATCCGTGGGAATACAGCTGGGTTGCTTTTCAAGGAAATGCCTCCCATTCACTATTACAGCAGGCCTGTCTGTCGGAGCAGCATCCGATCTTCGAACTGGAAAATGACGATGAGATGCGTTCCTGTCTGCATCGCATGATTAGCTCCCGAAATACACACAAAGGTTGGGAGATCAGCATGACCGGATGGTTATACCAATTTTTCTCCATTCTGATTGATCATGCAAACGAAGACATCCTTCCACCCGAGCAAGAATTCTCCAAAGAAACGTATGTCACCCAGGTCATGGACTTTGTTGAGATGAACTATGCGAACCCGATCACGGTGCAATCCATTGCTTCTCATATCGGCTTGCAGCGCAGCTATCTGTGCTCCTTGTTCAAAGACCGGATGGGCACCAGCATTCAATCCTATTTGGTCAACTACCGGATGCGCAAGGCCGCCGAACTGACTCTCGATACCGGGTTGACCATTGGGGATATCTCCCGCTCTGTCGGGTATTCCGATCAGCTTCTCTTCTCCAAAATGTTCAAAAAGGTGATGGGCGAAGCCCCCACCCATTACCGTAAAAACAAAACAGCACCTTCCCGGTTAAGCAGTTAACGGGAAGGTGCTGTTTACTTACATAGAGCTCAGACAGATAACCTGTCCATCGCAAATATTCATTCATTTTCCGGAAGAGACCACCTCAGTCACACTTGCTCCTGCATGGATACACCGACGACATGCACTTTAATTTCATTGACGAGAATGCCTGTCATCTGTTCCACGGCCTGCTGTACATTGTGCTGGAGTTCCTTGCAGACTTGATGCATTTTGAACCCATACTGCACATTAATGCGGAGCTGAATGGAGGCTTGGTCATCTTTTACATCGACGTCAATGCCTTTCTGCAGGCTTTTGCCGCTGATGCTCTTCGCAATGCCTTCGGTCAATCCAACCGACATGGAAGAGATGCCGGAGGTTGCCTGTGCTGCAATCCCCACAATCTTGGATACGACATCATTAGAGATGTGAATGGCACCCATCCGGACGGCTTGAGGTTCGATGTATTCGGGTTCGATATATTCTTTAGGGATGATTTCAGACATGGTTCCCACTCCTTCTATGGTTAATGATAAATAAGATATAAAGTGCGAATAAAATTTTTACACGTTAACGGAGAGTGCAGTACCGATCTGGAGAAGCGAAGCGCTCGCCTTTATCACCAGAGTTTCTCCCTTATAGAGGGAATCAAAGAAACTCGGGGATAACAGCGATCGGAAGATGGTACTGCAATCGGAGTGACTGGGTGTAACAGCCCATCCATTTTATATCCTAAAATCAGGCATTCTGCCATTTCTCCTTGAAGAACAGCTGGTAGACCCGAACCAGAATAATTTTGACGATCATGTAGACAGGGATGATGATCAAGATGGCAATGATGCCGCCGAGATCCCCTGCACCCAGCACCAATATAATGGTGGTCAGCGGATGAATGTCGAGCTTTTTGCCAAACACATACGGAGCGACCAGATTGTCCTGAATTTGCTGGGCCACCAGAATAATAATCAGCGACCAGATCGCCACCGATGGCGACTGAATCAGACCGATAATGACAATGGGGATGGACGATACGATAGCACCGATAAACGGAACAAAGTTCATGATGACCGCAACGACGGTAAGCAGCAGTGCATACGGCAGACCAATGATCAGAAAACCGATATACATCAGTACGCCAAGTGCCAGGTTAACCAGCACTCTTCCGACAATAAAGCCACTCAGTGCCTGATCGATCTCAAGAACAACCTCACGGCTGTCTTTTTGGAACCGTTTTGGTGCGATATGCACCAGTTTGCGGCCGAATTTCTCTCCCTGTTTCAACATGTAGAACAAGATGATCGGGAACGTAAACAGAATGATCGCAAAGCTGGAAATGAGCGAGAACAATCCACTCACATAGTTGGTCACGAAGGTAAACCCTTTATTAATATAGTCCGTAAGCTGAGAAAACGGCGTGGATCCCTCTGGGAATAATGCCTTGATCGCTCCGTTCTGCTCCAGTTCTCTCAGCTGTACACTGAGTGAGTTAATCAAATTCGGTGCATTGTCCACCAGATTGATCAGCTGTTCACGCAAGGACGGCCATAACCCCACAATGAACAGGACGAGCAGCACACCGAAGACCAGATAGATCAGCAATATGCTGAGTGTTCGGTTCAGCTTCTTCCGTTCCATGTAATTCACGAGCGGCCTTAGCAGATAATAAAAGAATACGGACAGCATCATCGGCACTGTGATAACTGTAATCATGGTCACCAGCGGCTGAAAGATAAAGCTGACGCGTGATAGCAGGTAGATATTGACGAGCACCAGAGCCAGCGCGATGCTGAACCGGACAAACGAACTTGCTTTAAACAAAATGTTCCCCTCCACATAAACCTTTTCTTTTTGGGATTTTCTACAGGTTTTTTCTGCCCTCTTCGTTACCCGTTTAAATGTACATTCAACGTATCAGTTTGGAATTTGAATCGTAAACACGGTAGTCTCCTTGCCTCGCTGGGACAGGATCAATCGTCCGCCCATCTTCTCTGTATTTCGCCGGGCAATTGCGAGTCCAAGTCCGGTTCCGCCCGTACCAGTTCGTGCTTCATCTCCTCGTACAAATGGATCAAAAATGGTGCTCCACAGTTCCTGGGGAATACCGACCCCTGTGTCTGCAACCTCGATGACTACATGCGTACCCAGCGGAATCAATTCTACCCGCAGCTCTGTTCCCTTTGGATTGTAGGACAGCGCATTGGTAATGAGGTTTTGAATAACCCGTGACAGCAATTCAGGATCGTATCTGGCGTATATCTCCTGATCAGGTACCAGCACATGAAGCACAAATTGTTTCTGCTCAATCTCACCATAGGTATCGGCCATGACTTCACGCACGAATTCTCCGATCTCTCTTTTCTGGATCTGCATGTGATAATCGGGAGAGTCCACCTTAAGCAGTTCGAGCATATTCTGAATCATTCGTGCTACCTGAACGGACTTGTTATAAATATATCCAAGATAACGCTGCTGCCTTTCCTGATTTTCTACCCGTCCCTCCACGAGGGCCTGAGCATATCCCTGAATGGAGGTAATTGGTGTTTTCAGATCATGCGACAGATCCACGATCAACCGCTGTTTGCTCTCTTCCGCATAGCGCTTTTCTTCTGAGGTATTCTCGATGACATCTGCCATATAATTAAACGTCTCGCCGATCTGGACAAATTCCTTCTCTGCCGAGATGGACAAGCGTGTACTGTAATTTCCTTGAATCATCTGGGTAAGCCCCAGTGATAAAATACTCAGTGGTTTTTTGATTCGGCGTGCGACCCAATAGCTGTATACGAATATCAGGAGCAGAACGAATCCAACTCCGATCATGATGTAAAATGACAAAGGGTGCTTCAAATTGGTAATCAGCAAATTTTCATTCATACGGATACTCACCAGATCACGCGGTATTTTCAGCAGTACATACTTCGCATCTCTCTCTGCTGCGTAGGGAGAAATGGAATAATAATATGTACTATCGCTCCGATTCTCCAGTCCGGCATACAACTCCGACTCACTGTAATATGTAACTGCATCCTGCTTGACACCGATCTGGCGAATGACCGAACGATCTGCATCCAGAATCTCGATCCATCCTCCGCTATCCATCAGACGCTGTATTTCCTTGCTTGATGAGTCATCCTCAAGCCTCTTGCTCAATTCAGCTGCATAGACATGCGCCTCGACGTTCAGATCAGGATCAACCACCTGATCCGAAATGCGGAAATCCACGACATCCAGCGAAACCATGAGATAGACAATCAAGACAAGCAGCAGCAAAAAGAAGTTGAACAGCAGGAAGTCCAGTGTCAGGGACGTTTGCAAAAGTCGCGTTTCTCTAGCTTTCCGTTGGCGCTTCAATTTTGTATCCGAGTCCCCTTATCGTTTTTAAATATTCAGGTTGTCTGGAGTCGCGTTCGATCTTCTCACGAATGTTGCTGATGTGCACCATAATGGTGCTGTCTTCATGCGCGTAATAGTCCCCCCATACCGCCTCGTAGATTTTCTTGCGTGTAAATACCCGGCCAGGCTGCTCCAGCAGCAGATCCACAATTTTGTATTCCGTGGAGGTTAGGGTTACAGGCTTGCCCGATCGAAAAAGCACACATTTGGAGCGATCCAGCATAAGTTCACCAAGAACAAGATTGGTCTCCTGGGGTGCGGCGGATTCATGGGCGTCAAATTGATTCACACGTCTTAACAAAGCTTCTACACGAGCAACAATCTCCAGCGGATTAAACGGCTTTGAAATATAATCATCCGCACCGAGTCCAAGTCCGAGAATCTTGTCATGATCCTGGCTTTTGGCGGATAGAAACAGGACGGGCATATGATGGGTTGCCCTAATTTGCTTGATTAACTGAAGTCCATCCATTACAGGCATCATAATATCCAAAATGACAAGATCGATCGGTACAGAACGAATGCATTCCAGCGCCTCCGCTCCATTCGCGGCAGTCCTGATGTCATAGTCCTTTTCAAGGTACAGTTGAAGCAGTTCCACGATCTCTGGTTCATCATCTGCAATTAATACGGTGTATCTCATGTTATTCCTCTCATTTCTTCATTCCTCAATCATCGGCAGTGTATTCTTTTACATGTATCTTACTACTATATACCACGTCCCTTAAATCCACCTAAATCAAATCTAAAGATAACCTAAATAAAAGCCCTGGCATGTGCCGGGGCTCGTAATTCTATCCATGATCTCCATGCTGCTGAAGCTTCAATGACTACTTCATATGGAGCCAAGGCTCAACCTTTTTATTCAAACTTTCCTTATCATATTGTATATACTGGCCTGCACGGTTGCGAACCGGATCACCTGCGTAGTAACGCTCATAGAGATCATGCCTCGCCCCAAGTGCACTTCCGGTCAGATCCCAAGCCAGCTGAAACAGACGAATTTTCTCTGGCGCTTGCAGTGTCACTCCACCAAGATATTTGGCCATCAATGGTCCTACCGTTTCATCCAGATCGAATCTGCCTGACGGGATCTGAATCAGTCCACCAGCGGCAATGGTTTTCAGAATTTCAACCGCTCTCGGGTAATATCGGCTACCCAGATTACGAGCTGTCTCAATGTATTTGAATGACGGGAGCCAGTTGCCATGCGCATCTGGCTGCGCCTGGGCCTCTGAAGCAACGATCAAGCCCTCAATGGTCTGCATCTGGCTGATCATCTCTCCGAGTTGTTCCTGCACATTCAGGAATGAATCCACACCGATTTCCTGCGCAATGGCTGCTGTGACGGCTGTGATGAATTCCAGCTTGGCGTGCAGCCGAATGATGCTCTGATGGTAGGCCAGACTGGAAGAGGCTGCGTTACAGCGAACCTGCCACACGGCTTCCGGATTGTTGTGCAGCAGTACACGCTCCCATGGAACCAATACATCATCAAAAAATAATACAGCGTCCATCTCATCATAACGGGCACTGAGAGGATGAGCAGCATCCAACTGTGGAGCGGCAAAAGATTCACGGCAAATCAGATGTAAACCCGGACTTCCCACAGCAACAATCACCATATGTGCCAGTTCCGGCAGATGCCCCGGAATCCGCTGAATCGGATACGCAATAATATCATCTGCATAAGGAGCTGCGGTCGCCACCATCTTGGCACCCCGAACAATAATCCCTTCCGAGTTGGTTCTCACAATCCGCAGCATGGCATCTTCATCTTCCCCAACAGGCAGGGATCGGTTGATCTGTGGGTCACGCTGGACAATCGTCAGGAATTTATCTTTTCGTTTGGCCTCCTGATAGTAGGCTGCTATCTTATCTGCATACATGGGATCATGTCGTGTCATATCCTGACGTGTAGCATACCACCCGACAAGACGCGAGCGGGCATAATCCGACAGTCTGCTCATGACTCCATAGGTTCGATCCGACCAGAGTCGAAATGCTGCCGCTCTACAGCTGATATCCTGAAAAGAGTGGGGCACCCGAAAAGCCTGATGCACATAACTCCCCGTCTGTTCATCCCAATATGCCACTGTATCTCGTGTATCCGGATCATCCACCAAATCGAACAAGTTCTTAATGGTCTGCAGTGTTCCCTGAAAGGCGGGATGTTCGGTTACCCGGACACGCTTGCCATCCAGCCATACGTTTCGCTCATCATTCAATCGGTGTATGTAAGCTTGTCCGCGAGACATCGTGATGCTCATGATCCATCCTCCCTCTCAGGCAAAAAGCCTGCTATGGCTACCAATCTCAAAGTACAACTGTCATATACTGAAGTTATGTATGATACACACTTTGATACAATTTGTATCTAATGAAATAGTACTGTGTCCAGGATAGAAAAGTCAACAAACACCGAACGAAGCGTCCGATGTTTGCCTAAGTCATGCAAGTTTAGATTAATTTGGAGTACATATGGCGTAAATACCGCCAGCGCACAAGCGCAAAGAACAGGATCTGCATGGTGGCAAAAACGAAGAAGATACGCAGACTATATCCCATAACTGAAAAATCGACCAACTGCTGCAGCGCCACAAATGCCACCGAACTATGAATCAAAGCAATGAGTAATGGCAGGAAAAACATAAGCAGCAGCTGCTGAGTTACAATTTTACGAAGTTCAGGACGACTGAGTCCCATCTTGCCAATCATGCGATACTGTGCTTCATCCCTTTCCAGATCCGCGTAGAGTCTAAAATAGGTAAAGCTTGCCGCAAAGGTAAAGAAGACAATACCGATCAGACCGCTCAGGATCAAAATGATCCCATTGGTTTGTTTCGAATTCAGCCAGTCCACAACGAGAGCACTGAACATGAAGTAGCCTTTCGTACGCGGCCGATCCTGAATCGAATTAACCAGTTCAGGGGCGAAGGCCCGCGTGCCCATCCAATCCTCCACCACAAATTGAGTCATTTTATTGGAATAGTAATCTTCACTCAAGTCTAGGAATTCATTGTACGCTCGCTTCATCTTTTCAAACAATTCATCGGAAATGACGTAGATGTCCACTTTGAAATCAACAGGGATAACGATTTCGGTAGCTGGAGGAGACAGCTGAACCTGTTGATGATAATTTTCAACTTCAAGATCGACCTGTGTTGGTGAGAACCCCTGCTCCACTTGTTTACGCAGCTCTTTGCGTGCTACCAGATTCGATGGCGTCATAAAGGCCCCATTTTCCGTATCCAACGTGCGTTCTTCGTAACCAAGGGCCTTGGCCAGATAGTTGTATTCACTCAATTTGATGATATTGCTGCCAGTGTTATTCTCATACAGCTGGGTGTAGCTGCCTTTTACATAGGGGACCTCATGGTCAACAAGTGTTTCCTCAATCTGCCTGATATCCCCCTCTGCCTCAGGTGTATCCCATGAATTCGTGTAAGTGAATGCATACGGGTTCGTCATCGACGACAACCCTGGATCAGCGATCGCCAGCATGGTGCCAATGCCGGTAAATGCCGAGGCTGAGATGACACTTACCATGAAAAACATGACAGCATTGTCTTTCATGCGATACGTAAGCTCGGATAGAAACAGTACATTGGTTTTACGGAAAAACAAACGCTGATTTCGTTTTAATGCCCGAATGACATACACACTGAGCTGCGTGAACAGCAGGTATGTACCTGCGATAACCATAATGACACTCCCCAGGAGCAGCGGGAATGAGTATGTCACCCACACAAAAGTGAACACCCCAGCATAGCCACCGCCAATCAACAACACGGATAGAAACGCGAGCAAGCGTGATGCCTTCGGCTCCGGCTTCGGCTTTTCCTCCGATTTCACCAAATCAATCAGCGTTCCCTTGCGGATAAGCAGAGAAGAAGACAGTGCAATGACAGCAAACAGAATAAGGAATGCGACAGCTGTCAGAACGATTGCTTTTAATGGAAAATAAAATCGAAGACTGTTCTCCACAGCCAGCAGGGAACCGCAGATGAGCAGGATCAGTTTTCCGAAGATCATCCCCAGTCCAACACCCGCTGCAATGGCAGCAATCCCGATACACATGTTCTCCATAAACAGGAGCCGATTCATCTGCTTGCGTGTCATGCCGATGATCAGGAAGATACCAAATTCCTTCTTGCGTGTTTTCAGAAATGAACCGACCGAGTATAGCAAGAACAGGAATGAAAAGATAAAAATAATGATCTCTGCAATCATAAAGCCCTGATTGGCAAGCATAGTAACCGTTTCACTTGATCCCCTCAAACCATCCTTCAGATCCGGGTGAAACAGAAGCAGTGCATATGTGAAAAATATCATGACGGAAAATGTGCTGCTCAGAAAATGAGCCAAATAAATCCGTTTGTTGCGAACCACATTGTTAATGGCGAACTGGCGAAAATTCATGTCCTGACCCTCCCATTAGGGATAACACATTAATAATCTTTTGATAAAAAGCCGCTCGGTTATCGCCATAGTGAATCTCGTTATAGAGTTTGCCGTCCTTGATGAAGACGACCCGGCTGCAGTAGCTCGCTGCAACTGCATCATGTGTAACCAGCAGCATCGTCGCCTGATCCTCCTGATTGCGAAGCTCCAGCATCTCCATGACATCACGTGCCGCCTTCGAGTCCAGGTTGCCTGTTGGCTCATCCGCCAATATTAGTTTCGGCGAATGGATTAGTGCTCTGGCAATGGCCGTTCTCTGTGCCTGTCCCCCAGAAATCTCATAAGTCCGCTTGTCCAGAATCCCCTCAATCCCCAGCTTGCTTGCGAGCCGGTCCACACGAGCGTTCATCTCCCCCAGCGGCGTTCCATCGAGCGTAAGCGGCAGCACAATGTTCTCCTTCACCGTAAGGGTATTGAGCAGATTGAACGACTGAAATACAAATCCCAGCTCTTTGCGCCGGAACAGCGCAAGCTCATCCTGGTTCAGCTCGAACGGATTTTTCCCGGCAATGCGCAGTTCTCCTGATGTCGGATGGTCGATCGTGGAGATCATGTTGAGCAGTGTCGTTTTGCCGCTGCCGGATGGACCCATGATTCCTACAAATTCGCCTTCCTGGATGC
The DNA here is from genome assembly GCF_004000925.1 of Paenibacillus illinoisensis NBRC 15959. Lineage (GTDB taxonomy): Bacteria > Bacillota > Bacilli > Paenibacillales > Paenibacillaceae > Paenibacillus > Paenibacillus illinoisensis. The sequence goes on from NZ_BIME01000001.1 coordinate 511,738, forward strand.
TGAGGTCAATCCCCGATAATGCTTCATAGGAGACAATCCCTTTATAGATTTTGCTGATCTGTTTTACCGAGCATATTTCCATATGTACCACTCCTTTTTTACGTTGAACATGAGTCAACCATGACCCACTCGCATCTATTTATTCATTGGTTATTCATTAACACTCTTGATGCCCTGACTTCTGACTTCAGTTTAACCGAAGTTTCGGCTAATCTCCTATGGCTTAACCTTTCACTTGCATGACAAAGTTGTAAGGTTGCTTCAATTAAAACAAAAAAAGACGTCATTACCCCGGGGTAACAGACGTCGATTCTCTTGAACATTCCTCTTGGAAATCAATATAGAAAATATTCTACAGACTAGATGCTAAATGTAATCCGGACCGTCGTCCCTTCACCATATACCGATTCCAGATCGATCCGGTGATTCATTCGGGTCAGGACCTCTTTCACGATGTACAGCCCCATACCCGTTGACTCCTTGAAATGACGACCGTTCTCTCCCGTAAAGAAAGGCTGGAACACCCTGTTCAGATCTGACTTCGGAATACCGGCACCCTGATCTTGAACTTCAAGAATAATGGACCGTTCTGCTTTATATGCACGCAGGTATATCTTCTGTCCGTTACCAGAGGAGTATTTGATGGCATTGGAGAGCAGTTGCACGATGACAAAACGAATCCATTTGGCGTCCGATTGCACAATTAGCGAAGCATCCATCTGAATCTCCGGATAGACATGATTGCGAATGAAGAAACGCTTCAGCTCATGAATGGCCTCTTCGCCTGCTACCTTGAGTGTAACCGGTTCAACACTGAAGTCCTGTTCAAATGTGTCCAAACGCGCTACGTACAGCACCGTTTCCAATCCGCGTCTCATCTGATCTGCTTCCTCCCGAATACTCCTGAGACGCGGGTCATCGTCCTCCTGGTCCTGCACGGTCAGTTCAATCACGGATAATGGTGTCTTCATCTGGTGCACCCACTGATTCATAAATGTGAGATACTCCTGCTGGCGCTGCTCCAGACGATGGAGATGAGCATGATAATGACCATATTGTGAATCCAGCAGCTTCTCCAGCGCTACCGATAAGGGAACCATCTCTTCGAGCGGGACAAATTCATTAAGCGAATTCATGGGTTGTGTCATTCGGGTATAGAACGCCCTGTGAGACATATAACGGTACGTCAGGTAACCTGCAAATAAAAATAACCCCAGCGATACGGCATAGACAGCTGTCAGCACATGGTCGTAACCGTCATACCAAAATACGCCGACGACGGTAAGCAAGATGACGACCACCCAGCAAGTTAAAGCAAGGTGTTCTCTCATAAACAGCTTCATGATGGTGAAGCCGTATTCCAGTTTGCGTTTAACCGATAACCGGAACCCCTCACCGTTTCCAAAGCGTCTGTTATGCCTATTTCGGCCAATCGCTTGCGTACACGAGTTACATTGACACTGAGTGTATTGTCGTCTACAAAGGAGTCATCCCACAGTTTCTCCAGAATCGTCTCCCTGCTCACGAGCTTCGGACTACGACGAAGGAGCGTTTCCAGCAGTATCGTTTCCTTCTTCGTCAGCTGCACTTTGCGATCACCGAGCTGAATCTCCAGTCTTTCCAGGTATACGGTCAATCCTTCCAGCTCGACCTTGCGTTCTTCGTCACGGGCTGCGTAATCTCCATATACACGTCGCAGCTGACTTTTGATTTTGGCCATCACGATTTCATGTTCAAACGGCTTCGTAATATAATCATCCGCTCCGTTTTCCAGCGCCATCACCTGATCCATCTTGCCGCTCCGGGCGGAAATAAACAAAATCGGACACGTAGACATCGTACGGATCTGACGACACCAGTAGAATCCGTCATAGCTGGGCAAGTTGATATCCAGAAGAACAACATGTGGCTGGATCTGCTCAAATTGCTGTAACACTCGCTCAAAATCCTCTACCAGAACGGCTCTGTCCCCGTATCGTTCAATATGGGATTTCAGCAGTCCTGCAATTTTCGGATCATCTTCGACGATCATTATGGTATACATAAATGGGCCGCACCCCTAACCTGTAATAATGAAATGTAGTATATTCTCTCTCATTCCAAAATCATAACACAGGATGGATTACTCGGCATGAACCTGTTTGCGCCATTGTACAATGTCTGCGTTCAATTGCTTGAGGTCACCCGATGGTTGCTGCTCATCAGACAGCTTGTAAGACTGCTTCAGTGCCAGAATACGATACACGCTTTCATCAATTCGAGATTCGGTGATTTCCCCATTCTTCACCGCATTTTTCAATGTATCAAATATCGTTTTGGCACTTTCATAGCTGTGAGCCACGAGCAAAATATCACTGCCTGCCTGAACGGTCGCGATTGCAGCTTCATTCAGTTTATAATTTTTGGCGATTGCACCCATGCTGAGATCATCTGTAATGACGACGCCGTCGTAATTGAATTTGCCCCGCAGATGTTCACCAATAATGACATCCGATAACGAAGCAGGATGATCAGGATCCAGCTTAGGGAATAAAATGTGAGCCACCATTACAGCCTCCACATGCTCTTTCACCGCGGCCTGAAACGGAATCCACTCCAGCTCGGCCAGCTGCTTCTCTGTTTTGTTCACCACGGGAAGATCCAGATGGGAGTCCACCGACGTATCCCCATGACCGGGAAAATGCTTCACGACCGGAATCACTCCCTCGCTGCGCAGACCTTTCATCTCAGCGACGCCGAGACGAGACACAAGTTCAGCCGAACTGCCAAAGGAACGGTCGCCAATCACCGGATTGTTCGGATTGCTGTTGACGTCCAACACCGGAGCAAAATCCACATTAAAGCCTGCAAGTTGGATCTGTCTTGCCAGTAACCTACCCATGCTTTCCGCCAGTTCGGCGTCTTTCCTCGCTCCAACTTTACCATTAGAAGGAATACTCTGCACTTCATCCGGCATTCGGCTGACTTTGCCGCCCTCCTGGTCCACACTCATGAAGATCGGCACCGGATTGGAACGGTTTGCTTCCTTGATGGACTGCACAAAATCCGCTGTTCCCTGCAAAGTCGTCACGTTATTACCATAAAAAATGATGCCTCCTACCTTTTGGTCCGCAATCATTTGTTTGGCCTGGTCATCCAAAGCAGTCCCCTGTACCCCGGCCAAAATCATCTGTCCAATCTTTTCATCCAGCGAGAGCTGATCCAGCTGCTCCTGAACCGGATCTGCCTCTTCCTGAGGGGAAGCATTGTTCTGCTCATTATTCTCATCAGCTTCCTCCGCATCGGAATCACCACTGCCTTCCGGTGCAGCTTGTTGTTCCGTAGTAGAGCCTGTAGAGGAATTCGCTGTGGAGCCGGGCTTTTGCGTTTCTCCACATGCGGTAATGAGCATAAGGACTGCAATAATCAGAAATAACATATGCAACGAGTGTCTTCGTTTATTCTTTATAGAATCGTTATGTACATACAAGGAATGTCAACCTCCTAATTCATGTTGGAATGTGTACCGTAATGTTCAGGCATAACATTAACATAAGCAACTCTTTTTTCAAAATCACCTGCTTTAATTCAAAGAGTGAGATACGGGTCTGATTTGCCAAAAAAATGCTTGCATTTGAGCGTTGTAATATGGTTTCTAATGATTTTTTCAACGAAGGGCGTGGGCGTTGTATGGACAATGGGGTACATAAATGCGGGAGAGAAATGGTATTCTGTTGTGAATTTTTCATATGTTGAAATTATTATTATAGCAAGTTGAAAAAGCCGCCTTTCGGCGGCATTAGGTTGCTGTGGATTGCTCATTTTTTGTCTTCCTTTTTTACCTACAAGGAAGACAAAAGAAGAAAAATGCTGATAAATAGCTACTATTCACTAATTCAATGTTTTCAACACTTCAGTTGTAAATGGAATGATCTCGGACTGGCGTCCTTCACGCACTTTTGCAGGCCACTCCGGATCGCTTAGCAGTACACGTCCCAGAGCGATCAGTTCAAACTCCTTGTTCTCTAACATCGTATTCAATTGGTCCAAGTGAGCATCGCCAGTTCCCTGATTCTCGGTTGATCGGTCCACGAATTCGGCTTCCAGACCAACGGACCCAACGGATATCGCAGGTTTCCCGCTTAATTTTTGTGTCCACCCGGCAAGGTTTAATTCAGATCCTTCGAATTCCGGCAGCCAGAAGCGACGAGTCGAGCAATGAAAGATATCTACGCCCGCCGCAGCCAGTGGCGCAAGAAATTGCTCCAACTGTTCCGGGGTATCCACCAGGCGAGCATCATAATTGCCCATTTTCCATTGAGAGAAACGAAGCACGATCGGAAAATCCGGTCCAACTGCCTTGCGGCACGCTTCAATGACCTCGACTGCGAATTGTGTGCGTTTGACCAAGTCACCGCCATACTTGTCTGTACGACGATTGGTATGCTCCCAGAAAAACTGATCAATCAGGTATCCGTGAGCGCCATGCAATTCTATGCCATCGAACCCGATCCGCTTCGCATCTGCAGCTGCTTGTGCGAACGCTTGTACCAGGCCTTGGATCTCTTCTTCGGTTAAAGGTTCCCTGTTCTCTTCCCCTGCCATGCTGATGCCAGAGGGGCTTACAGGCTCCGCTTCTGCATGAGGCAGATCACCCGTACGCCTTGCGGTACCCACATGCCACAATTGAGGCATGATTTTACCGCCTGCGTCATGAACGGCTTGAACCACATTCGACCAGCCCTGGAGGGATTCATCACCATGAAATAACGGAATACTCGCACCACTTACAGAGGAAGGATGGTTAATCCCTGTCCCCTCCGTAATAATGAGCCCCACACCGCCAGCTGCTCTGCGTCTGTAATATTCAGCAACTTCCGGCCCGGGTACACCCTCTGGAGAGAAACCGCGAGTCATGGGTGCCATGACGATCCGATTGGACAATGTAAGCTTGTCTGAAGTGAAGGGTGTAAACAACGCTGAAGGTACATTCATTTGTTTATAGCTCCTTTATCTTGTGGAATGTCAGAACCCAATTACCTTTCCATTTTATGATTTGTGAGTTTTATTTTCAAACTCGCTAATGAAATGATCTATTATGTAACATAAAAAAATAGAGCATCCCCGCAGCAAGTGGCAATAATTACGCTGCTGTACGTGTACGCTCTGTGTTTACGTCTTTTTCATTTTAAATGATAACCAAAAATAGATATGAATCATAATATATACTCCCTACTCTTTCTAGCGTTCCCCTTAATCCGAATTCACAGGAATGTCATGGCGATGAACTCTGAGTATTTTGCCTGATGAAGGTGAGACGACGTCTGGATCCGTGCCCAAACCGAAATAGAAATCCCCTTCATGCTCTTCAAATGACTTCGCATACGTATCCTGGTTAAACCGGAGGATTTCATGCCAATTGATCAGATCCGTGGTTTGGTATACCCGGTTAATATACAGATTTTTATTTTGGAACGTGTAGGTGAGTACATATACTTTGCCGTCGCGCAAAAGCAAGTCTGTTGGCAATGCTTTGGCATCGGGTAAAATCACGCGCCTAGCCTGATTAATGGCTGTCATGACATTCAAGGATTTGGGAAGCAATTGACCGTCATTGAATACGCCACCAGCGATATAGACTAACTTGTTATCAAAGTTAACATTTTTCCCAATCTTGTTATACGGAATCGTGCCCTGCTGATAGGTCAGTCCCGGCAGGATTTTGTTACCGTAGATTACGACGTCTTTCTTCTCCAGGTTCGCATTAATCTCCAGGAAATTGGTTTTGTCATTCCAGATTTTATTGGCAGGATACATCATGCCGGATGCATACAGCTTGCCCCCCAGCTCAAACAGCGTGTATGCCCTTAGCCCGAACGTATTAATGTTTGCAAACTTCTGCCAGCTTACGCCCATATCATGTGAAATCAGAATCGTTGGCTTATCTTCTGTTCCGAGGGCGGCAAACATTTTGCCTTGAAACAGAGCAAGGTCATAAACGTGTACCCCAAGCGGAAGGTTGCGGTATTTCGTCCATACGTCCCCATCCAGCCGATAAAAGTTCCCGAGACTCCATTGCTCTCCGTCAGAATCATTTCCCGGAATATAGAGCTTGTCGTCCAGGACCTTGTAGATATCTATCTGCTCTTCATCCACAACCATTTTGGTTGATGGGACAATTCCCGGATTGCTGTTGCTGACTGCCTGCCTATTAAACGATGAGGTTGCTGTATCAAAATAAATGACCGGGATGGGACCCGAGTTCGGCGCTACCCCCATATTGCTGCTGTTGCCATGACCCAAATAGATCTTGTCTCTGTATAACTGCATATCCCACACATTATTGGCGTAAGGCGTTTTGGCAAAAGGTCGTCCAAGCAGCTCAATCTTGCTTGTCACATCCGCAGAATTGATGGGTACATTGGATACCTTCGCCATGGTCCGTTCAACAGTCGGCTTGCGCTCGGCCTTGTCACTGCTTTTGGGCTTGGCACTCCCTGTAAGCATCCAGCCCACGCTTGCAACGATGGTCAAAATTAGAGCTGCCCATTTCGTGTTGTTATGCACACCCGCTTCCTCCTTCGTTTTGAAATTGAATGCCTTTTCATATAAACGATACATATTGTATCTTTTTATATTATGTAAAACAGAACAAGCATGCAATACATTCCGCCCTTTTCAACAAAAATAGACAGCTTCATCCGAAGATGAGCTGCCTACGCGGGTACTCCATTTAGTCATAATGACTTCGTTTATTGAATTGAGAAGATTTCTGGTTGTGACTACTCGGCTTTGACCAGGATTTTCACCTGATTTTTCTCTTTCAGAAGAGCTTCGAATCCTTGATCCACCACTTCATCCAGCGAAATACGCTTGGTCACCAGCTTGTCTGCCGGGAAGAAGCCTTTATCCATCAGACTAATCACGGCCGGGAAAACATCCCGATAACCGATAATGCCGTTCACTGTACGTTCTTTCATGACGATAGAGTTAGGCAGAATCGGAGCCGCTTGCTCAAAAATGCTGACGATCATCAGCTCTCCGCCAATACGTGTCGAGTCGATCGCCTGCTGCAGCACAGGTGGAACACCTGTCACTTCATAAGCAACGTTCACGCCGCCTTGCGTACGTCTATGAATCTCTTCCACGACATTGTACTGGGTTGGATCAATAACGATAGCGCCGAGCTCTTCGGCTTTCGCTTTGCGTTCTTCAGATAGCTCTACTACATAAATGTCGGAGGCGCCGGAAGCTTTCAATGCTTCAATAACGAGCAAACCGATTGGACCCGCACCAAATACAGCTGCAGTATCGCCTACTTTCAGCTTGCTTTGACGCACGGCATGCAGCGCTACCGCAGAAGGTTCTACCAATGCTCCCTGTTCGTAGGAAATGGAGTCAGGGATGGCGTGTACCATATACTCTTCAGCTGTTACGTATTCGGAGAAACCTCCGCCCCCTCCGGCGAGACCGAGGAAACCCATCTGGTCGCACAGATTGTATCTTCCCTGTTTGCAGGCTTCACAATGTCCGCATGCATAGATAGGTTCAACGACAACACGGTCTCCTGCTTGAAAACGGGTAACACCTTCACCCACTTCAACGACTTGTCCCGAGAACTCGTGTCCCATCACTACAGGTGCTTGTTCGCCTGTTAGCGGATGCGGTGCTTGAGCTGGAATGAAAATCGGTCCTGCAGTGTATTCATGCAGGTCACTGCCGCAAATTCCGCACCATTCCACTTTTATTTTAACTTTCCCTTGTGCCGGGCTAGGTTCATCGATATTTTCCAGACGCAAATCTTTAACACCATGCCAACGTAATGCTTTCATCAATTTCATCTCCCAGATCATAGGTTTGAATATAACCGGAAACGTTTCCGTAGTTAAATATGTCATAGTTTAGATAGTCTGTCAAACACATTTTCCCATAAATACGTCGAATTCATGAATTTTTTGCCTTTACATGCAGCATGATAAAACCTGCTGCGATTGCCTCTATCCAAAGGTTTGCAGATTATACGCTCAAGAACGTATGGAATAAGTTAACACCCTGCTTACAGTTATAGGTCATGGAAAGTCTATTGACTTACAAAAAGTGTTATAATCAGAGTATACACATGAATTCAACACGAAATTACTATAGATTCGGAATCGTTTCCGGTGAAGTGAGGTTAGCCAAACGTGAGCAAAGAACAAAAAGTCACCATCAAGGATGTGGCGGAGTTAGCGGGAGTAGGCATTGCTACCGTCTCAAGAGCCATTAATAATTCTGAGGGTATCAGCAGCAAAACCAGAGATAAGGTCATGCAGGCCATTGAAGAGCTCGGTTTTGTTCCCAACACATCCGCTCAGAGTCTTAAAATTCGCCAGACCCACCAAATTGCCCTCGTTGTTCCGGATATACGAAATGCGATCATTCCAGAGATCTCCTGGTCTGTGGAGCAAACAGCTAAACAGCACGGCTATCACGTGGTACAGATTAATACGGCGGGGAATGCCCGCACAGAACTGGAAACCATTCGAAATATTAAAAAGCTGCATGTGGATGGCCTCATATTCATGCCGCTCGCTTATCCCAAAACGCTGCCAGGCTTGATCGATAAGGCTCCCCTTCCCATCTCCATGATTAACTACGGCAAAAGGCTTGAACCCGGCATGAAGGCAGATATCGTCTCTCTATCTCAGCCTGAGGGAAAGCTTGTGATGGAACATCTGATTAAAATTGGACGAACCCGGATTGCCTATGCGGGTGCCCCCAAGGACATCATTGAAGAGCGTTACCGTGCTTATGAACAAGCTCTGCCCCATGTCGATATATCACTTGTCTATTTCGGAGAAGATTTCTCCCTGAACACTGGAGCAAACGCTGCGGATTACTTCCATGGACTGACCCATATGCCAGACGCAGTCTACGCCATCAATGACATGGTAGCTATCGGATTGGTTAACCGATTCAAAGAATTGGGTATACGTGTGCCCGAAGATGTCGCCGTAGTTGGGGTCGATAATAATCAATGGACTACCGTCTCGTCCCCGAAGATCAGCTCGGTTTCCATTATGGGCGAAGAGGTTGCCAGGCTGGCAACAGAATTGCTGCTCAAACGAATCCGCGAGATGAGTACTTCTGACTATGAGCATATCCAGTTTGAACCCAGACTTATCGTACGCGAATCAAGCGTAGCGATGATTCGTCCCTCGTCACCACGTTCCTAATGGCTCATCCTGGATGGATGAAATGATAAATCACAAGCAAAAAAGGTGTCCCCGCAGCCATTAATCACGGCCTGAGGGTCACCTTTTTGTGGTCTGTATCGATTTAATGAAAACTGACGAGAACTGTGGCATGGTTTGTTATTACTTCACGATCAATTGTCTAATCGGGCTCCCTTTTAGAAACATCTCGATGTTTTCTACCGCATGATTATAATAGATTTCATAATTCCCTCGGGTCACATAACCCAAATGCGGTGTTGCCAGCACATTGGGCAAGGTTCGCATGATATGATTAACGGGTAAAGGTTCCTGTTCAAAGACATCAAGTCCCGCCCCGGCGATCAGACCATTTTGCAATGCCTCTACCATAGCCCCCTGATCCACAATTCCCGCACGGGATGTATTGATCAGCAATGCTGTCTTTTTCATCCGCTGGAATTCACCCTGTCCAATCAGATGACGAGTTCGTTCACTTAGCACCAGATGAATCGACACGATATCACTTTGCTCCAGCAGCTCTTCCTTTGTTTCGCACCAGATTACGCCTTGTTCTCCGGCTTGTCCAGGTGTCAAATTCTGACTCCAGGCCATGACGTTCATGCCAAAAGCCTTGGCAATCGCGGCCATCCGGGAACCGATCTTGCCCAATCCGAGCAGCCCGAGCGTCTTTCCGTACAAATCCATGCCGACCGTACTCTGCCAATTGCGATTGGATTTCAGCGCATTATTTTCTGTAACCAGCTGCCTGGACAGTCCCAAGATAAGCGCCCAGGTTAGTTCCGTCGGTGGATTGGAGCTGCCCTCTGTCCCACACACCGTGACTCCATGGCGTTCCGCAGCCTTAAGATCAATCGAGGCATTTCGCATCCCTGTTGTAATCAGCAGCTTCAGCTTGGGAAGCCTGGATATAACCGATTCAGGAAACGGCGTACGCTCACGCATCAGAATGACGATATCCATATCCTGCAGCTCCTGGATGACCTTTTCTTCCGAGCCCATGTAATGATTAAAGGTCTGAACCTCAACCCGATCTTGGACTGAACTCCAATCAGCCAATGATAGGGCGACGTTTTGGTAATCGTCCAATATGGCGCACCGTAATTTCGTTTGCAATATGTACCCCTCCTTCAAAATGCGTTGTATCCTACACCTACCCGTATTGTACCAATTCGACACCGGTCTGCCCAATGTCCTTAGACATAAAAAAAGAGCCGGAAGTCAGTTCCGCCTCTTCATTAACGAGCAACAAAACCTTAAAGCAAAGCATCCAGTTCAATCTCATGACTAACATATAGCTCCATCCTGGATCTCAATTGATTATACCGTTCTACTAACACATGATCCATTCCGAGTGCTTGCGCGATCACACCTAATATAGAATCATCCACATGTGGTGTACTCCAGCTAAACATCTGCTGATACAGGTTCAACATTGATTCTTGGCTCTGTTTAACATATCTAAGCGGGTGTGAGACGGATTCGAGTTTCAACTGCAGCAAGTCGTGGAACACATGAAACCGATGCTCCGCAGCCACGTTTCTTGTTAAACCTGCTTGAGAAGTCTGCACACTACTCACTTTATCTGTAAATGTAGCTAAGCCAGCTCCGTCCTTAAGATCTCTGATCAAATCCGAGAATGTTAATCCAACCATGGGCATGGCCATGTAGGCCCACCAATGACTGCCTGTTCCATTACCGTACAATTCCCAATTCGGATTCCATAACATACTTCGAATCTGTTCCTTCTGGGATGTTCCATACATCGCAACACCCCATACCAGCCCGCCATTGCAGTCTACTGACGCCTGTTGTCCCCATGCCAGAAGCTTGGGCACCATCTTATCAGCAGGAGCCCATTTTGCACATAATGCAGGGAGGATCTCCGGGAAAATAGCATTTCCGTAAACTTGCTCGAATTTATTTTTCAATCGCTGATGTTGATCCTCACAAGGCATGTGCAGCAAGGCCAAACAAGCATCTTTGGACAAATACCAATCATCTGTCATTACACAATCCACCAGATATTCGGTGCTGAGTGGATATCCCATGTAAGCCAGGACATGCAAAACGTCCCCGGGAACCCCCTCTTTTAGCTTTCCATTCACAAAACTACATTGATGAAGCTGCCGGGCAAGCTCCAAATCACCGCAACGCATGACGACTTCCAGCAGCAGTACATATCGGTAGTCCTCCGGATGCTCCAAATATAACTGGAGCAATGCCGCCGCGTCCTCCCGGTACCCATACCTCGCAATAACTCGGCAATAGGATTGAATCACACCCATATCCAGAGGATGGCCCAAATGAAACCATTCCAGTAATGCTTCGGTGGGCTGAATCATATCCATTCCCCTCCAATAATCAATAACGCCGCCTCAATACTTTGCTCTACAAACGAGCGGTCTGGCCCCGATTTCATTAATACAGTAAGTCCAATCATTGAAATAACCAAAGATTTTGCAGCTGCACTCGCATTCAGATCACCGGACAATTCTCCGGACCGCTGCCCCCGTTCGATCGTCTCCTGAAAAATCACTGCCAGATACATCTGATGCTCCCGGGTTAAAACGGCGAATTTCGAATCGTGCGGAGCCAGTTCAACCATCGTATTAATACAAAAACAACCGTGGCTCGGCTTGGATACATCCCCCTTCGCCCCAATGTGCTCAAACAGCGCACGAAATGCCTGTTTTACAGACCCTTCCTGCTGAAGCCTCGATCTAATTTGCGCGGCATGCAGAGTGGTATATCTGCGCAGCGCCGTCTCAAATAACTCTTTTTTGTCCCCGAACGCAGCATACAAACTGGGGCGTTGAATACCCATTGCGGAAGTCAGGTCAGTCAATGACGCTGCTTCAAACCCTTTATCCCAAAATATGCGCATGGCTGCATCAAGCACTTTATCGGTATCAAACTCCCGTTGTCTCACCATATTCTTTCTCCTTTTTATGTACCAATCGATATATTATATCGTAGCTTTCATTCATCATGATGTCAATTGTATCCCTCCATTAAATCATTGAATTAATAACAAAAATCTACTTTAAAAATATGCACAATTGACATTTGGATGATATATACAGTATGTTAATTCAGAATTATTATGTACTGACCAGTATAAAATTAAATTCAAAAATCCACTCTTGAAAGGTGACTCTCATGAATACTCCGATTCAACAGGTACACCCATCTTCAAAAGCTCATGCTGGCATGTCCCGACTTGTTGCGCTCCTCTTCGCTCTGTGCAGCGGACTTTCCGTAGCCAGCATTTATTATGCTCAGCCCCTTTTGGATGCCATGGCCAGAGATTTCCGGATCTCCCACTCACATATCGGCGTAATCATTACAGTGACCCAAGTCTGTTACGCCCTTGGACTCTTTTTTCTTGTTCCTCTCGGCGATCTGATTAACAGGCGAAAACTGATCATTGTGCAGATGCTCTTCTCCGTCGCGGCTCTGCTTGTCGTTGGCACCACATCATCTAGTTCCATCTTTTTCACAGCAATGGCACTCGTCGGATTACTGGCTGTTAATACTCAAGCGCTCGTTGCCTTTGCCGCAGCACTCGCTTCCCCTTCGGAACGCGGACGGATTGTAGGCCTCGTGACTAGCGGAATCGTGATTGGCATATTGCTCGCTCGAACGGTTGCGGGCACCCTGAATGATTGGATCGGCTGGAGATCGGTTTACCTGTTCTCGGCATCGCTAACATTGCTCGGCGTAGTCGCCCTGCTCCTTCTCCTGCCCAAGCATGAGCCTCAGCGAACAAAATTAAATTATGCTCAATTGCTTATTTCGGTAATACAACTCTATCGGGAGCTACCTATACTTCGAATTCGTGGCGTGCTGGGCATGCTTATTTTTACTGCTTTCAGCATTTTATGGACTGCCATGGTCCTTCCACTCAGCGCACCTCCATTCTCGTTGTCCCATACAGCCATCGGTGCTTTTGGTTTGGCAGGTGCCGCGGGTGCACTGGCTGCTGCCCGTGCCGGCAAACTCGCTGATCGGGGTCTTGGACAGCACACAACTGGATTCTCTCTTCTGCTTCTGCTCCTGTCCTGGCTGCCGATCGGCTTCGTTCATCAATCGTTATGGTTTCTGATCGTTGGCGTCATTGTGCTTGACCTCGCTGTACAGGCAGTCCACGTCACCAACCAGAGCCTGATCTATCAGGTTCGTCCTGAAGCACAGAGCCGTCTTACTGCTGCATACATGATATTTTACTCAGCGGGCAGTGCAACCGGATCTATTGCTTCGACTATGATGTACGCCTGGGCAGGATGGACGGGCGTATGCTGGCTGGGAGCAGCGGTGAGTGCAGCAGCATTCCTGTTCTGGGCTATTGACCGTTACTTACAACGGAATATGATCCAATCCTCTTGTGTTCCGGCACATAAAGGAAACTGAATTATTGTTCTAACTTAGAACATACAACAATGAACAGCGTTGCAAGCGGACCAAACAAGAGGGAGATCAGAAACCAGTTAAGCCCACTTCTGTTTTTCCCTTGAGCAAGTCCGGCATTAATTAACGCAAGGGTGCCCCAACCAACAAAATATTCGTTTCCCATCAAGATCACTCCCTATCACAAGTAATTTGTCGTCAGACCTGTTGGTTCTTCTGTTCCAGTATAGCTTTCAGCTTCGTATTGCGGCTTTGGATAAAAGCATGCATATAATGCTTTAAGACGAGCCGCTCAGCCAGTCTTCCCAACACACCGAGTGGTGCTTCAAATTTCAGCATGTCCCTCATGCAAGTGGTTTGGTCATCAATCCTGCTGAAATGATGTTCGTGACGCATGCTCTGGAATGCCCCTTTTACCATCTGATCGACAAACACATGCGGACGTTCATATTGCACGATACAGGAAGTCAGTTTCTGCCTTATGCCAAAATGAGTTGCTTGAAACGTCACCGTGTCGCCTGCACCTATTCTGCCGGAGGTCACGCCCGAAACAGCTCGTTCCCGTGTATGTTTCCATACCGTCTGTGTATGAACATCAATATCCCGGGCATAATCAAAACATTTTTCAATTGGAGCACGTATTGTAATTTCGGTGACCACTTCAATCAAGGTTTATCGCTCCTCAGGTAAAATGGATTTTGTACCCAGTATACGCTTGCTCTCCTTAGAGAACAATGCACCAAAAGCCGTTACACAAAAAGGTCCCCTGTCATTATGCAGGAGACCTTTTTGTACTCTAAACTTTTATAACCTTAAATAATCAGTTCTTTAATGGCAATGCTGCGTTCTTTGGACAAGTCACGATACTGCTCGGACTCGACCTTGACCAGTGGATTGAAGATGTCCGACGTATTATTCATGATGATTACCCCTTTTTCACCATTGCTCAGAAGCACTTGCTTGCCGATAAAGTTCGGGAGAAGGTGCTGCATCAGAGCCTGAACCGGCTTTTCATTCAACTTGCCAAACCCCATCGCATAGATGTCACGCAGATTATTGATTAGGTTCGGATTGCTGCCCCCGTGAATGCCGGATCTCATACCGATGTATACGTCAGCCACAGACACGATCTGCGTATAGGGATGGATTTCACTTTTATCCATTTGCATTGGATACCCCGAGCCATCCTCACGTTCATGGTGCTGAAGCGCTACAAGCGCAGTAGCCTCATCGGTCATAGAACTTTTGATGATATCATGGCCATAAATGGTATGACGCTGCAATTCCAGCTGTTCATCCGCCGTTAATGGTTCCACTTTGTTACGAATCCGATGGGACACTCTGCATTTGCCTATATCATGCAAATAGCCGCCACGGCTGATCTGATAGCTTTCCTTCTGGGAATAACCCATCCAGCTGGCAATATAGAAGGACAGCAATCCAACCTGAATGGAGTGTGTATAGTTGTTTACATCATCACGTTCCAGCATCATCAGGAGATGTACGACATCCTTTTGCTCGTCCAGTCCATCCACCATTGGCTGCAGTGCATCGTCCACCATGGTAGCATTGAATTTACCCACAGTAAGTGCTTCAAGAAATGCATTTTGGTAGTTATGTACAGTCTGTGTAAATTGGGATTTCATTTCTTCTTCAGGCGGTTCTTCCTTAATGCTCGAACCAGCTGCAATACTCGAACCGGCTGCAAATTTGGCTGCAGCGGCAAAAAACTCAGCTTCTGTTATTTCTTCTTCACGTGATTCAATATCTACATAGTCCACACGGTGCTGCATGAGCAAGGAAATATCCTCACTTTTGATTACAGTCCCTTTCCCGAGAATGTGCAACCCCGCATCGCTAAATGTATCCGCAGTCAGACGGTCTCCGTCTTGCAGGTTCATAATATGGATTCTCAATCGGTATTCCCCCTGAACATTCATTATAGTAACAGTACCCGATGGATTGGGTCCCCAAAATACCTATACTTCTTTATATCGATCATTTTCTTGATTTTCTGCATAGTTCAAACGACCTTAATCGCAAAAGGAAATACGAACGTGTAAGACTTTCTTCTCATTCATATTTCTTAAATAATCCCGGTTTTGCCGAATAAGGAACATGGAATGTTACGTTTCTTAGGATTGGAGAAATATAAAGAGCCCAAACTTCAGTTTGGGCCCTTTCCTATAGAGCTAAATTTTGACCGATGCCAGACTTGCTCCACTGACGAATAAACGTTCGATGCTTTTCTCAACCGCAGGATCAGGTATAAGCGGTGGTGCCTGATGCGGCTTCACCCGGGCATCAATAATCATCTGATCGCAGCCCCAGTGCTTATGCGAATAGCTGCTGTTTACCCCATACATGTCGTGAGATGGATTGCTGCGCGTAAATGTAGCCCATAAGAAGTTGCTGAGGCTTGCACTCAGGAAAGAGCTGTCATCGCACAGAATAATCAATGGACAGGAATCAAGTCCCCCTTGCTCCTTCAGCATATCCGTAAATTGCTGCATTTCCCGCGCCGTCTCTTCATAACTCGTAAAAGCAGACGTCTGAATCGATACAATCCCCGGCATAATCAGCTGCGCATTCGTATAACCACGAATATTCTTCAAGGTATCCGGCACTTCTGTGCACAGCTCCCGAATCTTCTCACCGTAGGCTGCAAAAACAACCTTACTGCCGGTATTTAACCCGGTTCCTGAGTAATCCAGTGTATCGATAGTGGTATTGGTATGGAAATGGATATCCCGCTGCAAATTCATGCGCTCCAGTATATAGGTCAGGAATTCCACTTCACGGTGGGTATCCAGCGGCTGCTGATCCTCAGCTGTAATAAACAGATACTTGGCCAGACTCAGCTGCCCCGTACCCAGAATACGGTTCGCAATGGTCAACAATTCCGTCGGCTGCTTCACCGTCTGATATGGCGTGTAACGCTCACTTCCGATTGCAAATAACAGAGGGTGCACCCCGGCAGCGTCTACGGCATGTACTTCTTTGACACCCGGAATCTCCTGTTTGATCGCATCGCCCGTAATTTCATGGATTAGATCACCAAATGCCGTATCCTCCTGCGGAGGACGACCGACTACCGTAAATGGCCAGATTGCATTAGGCTTTGCATACACTTTGTGCACTTTCATCAGCGGGAACTCATGCGTCAAACTGTAATAGCCCAGATGATCACCAAACGGTCCTTCCGGTTTTGTTTCACCTGGATAAATATCTCCGGTAATGACAAAATCAGCATCATTGCTAATACAGTATCCATCCTTGTAGCTATAACGGAAACGACGTCCAGCGAGCAGACCGGCGAAGGTCAGTTCACTGAGACCTTCAGGCAAGGGCATCACCGCAGACAGGGTATGAGCTGGAGGACCACCAATAAAGATACTGACTTTGAGCGGCTCTCCCTTTTTGACAGCCTTCGCCTGATGTATACCGATCCCGCGATGAATCTGATAGTGCAGCCCGATTTCCTTGTTCATTGCATAATCATTGCCGCTCAGCTGGACGCGGTACATACCCAAATTGGAGTTCATGATCCCCGGTTTATCCGGGTCCTCCGAATAAACCTGCGGCAACGTTACAAAGGCACCCCCATCCATGGGCCAATGCTTAATCAGCGGCAGATCGGAGATTTGAATTTCCTGAGCCGACACGGGCAGACTGATCGACTTCTGTTTGGGTAGCGCCTGCCACGCTGCAAGACCTGTGCTGATGTGCTGCAAAGGCGTCTTGAGCGCCTTCATTGGATCGTCCCGTACTGCCATGACCCGTTGTACGCCTTCGAGCGTGTTACGGAACATGAATTTGCAGCGCTCGAGTGTGCCAAACAGATTGGATACCGCCTGGAACTTCGAGCCTTTTACATTTTCAAACAACAGCGCCGGGCCTTTCGCCTCGTGCACTTTCATATGTATTGCGGCCATTTCCAGATTCGGGTCTACTTCTTCCTTAATCCGGATCAGATGTCCATGCTGCTCCAGATCGTTGATGCAATCTTCCATATTGCGATATTTCATGGGATGGCTCCATTCTTTTAATATAATATATATTTATGTTCATATATTCACATGGACGCGCAAACAAGAATTTGAACCAACCGCCTGAATCCACGTCCTAATCTACTTCATTCTAAAAGACTCACTCTTCACGTCTCTTCTATTTTATCAAATGATCTGCTAGTAAACAAAAAATATATATGATCCTCACTGACTAAGGTTAAAGATGGGAATTCAGAAATTACACTTCCGTGTATAGCAAGAAGGCCAGCTAAGAACCTCGGTTCCAGGCTGGCCTCCTTATCTTTCATACGTAAGAGAATATTAAATTCCCTCAACAATCCGCTTCGCCCTAACTTTCACCTCACGATAAAGTTCATCCTCATCGATCGTTAAGAGCTTCCTTCCTCTCATCAGAACCTGTCCGTTTACAATCGTCGTGTCTACGTCCGCACCATTTACGCTGTATGCAAGTAGAGACTCCAGCTCGTGTACAGGCTGAAGATGGGGCTTCTTCAGATCGATCAGAATCAGATCTGCCTTGCGCCCTGCCTCCAGCGTACCTACATCCTCCTGAAGCTTAAGCAGACCTGCGCTGCCCCGAGTAGCCATCTGCAGCACTTGCCTTGCCGGCAAGCGAGTCGGATCTCCGTAATCGAGTTTTTGCAGCCATGTTGCGGCTTTGATCTCTTCGAACATATCGACAGTTGTCGCACTACCGGCCCCATCTGTTCCGAGTCCGACTTGGATCTCCTGTGCAATCATGTCCGTGATGGGAGCAATACCGCAACCCAGCTTCAGATTGCTGACCGGATTGTGGGCTATGCCTCCACGCATGCCTTTTAGCCTGCCGATATCTCTTCGATTGAGGTGCACTCCGTGTGCAAGCAGCACATGTGCATTCTCGAACATGCCAGCTTCCTCAAGGTATTGCGTTGGGGTCATACCGTAACGTTCACGAATCTTCGCGACTTCTTCCTTCGTTTCGGCCAGATGGATATGAAGAGGGATATCTTCCTTTTCAGCCAGGGCAATGACTTCCATTAACGGTTCCATGGGACAGGTGTATGGCGAGTGCGGCCCGTACATCGTTGTAATTCTTCCATCCGCCTTGCCTGACCAGCGATGAACGAGATCAATGGCTTCCTGCATCCTACGGCCGCCGTCATTCTCCATGAATACCATTCCGCGCGTGAGAGATGCCCGAATGCCCGTTTTGGTTACGGCTTCAGCGATCTCATTCATGTGGATATACATATCTGCATAGGCGGTGGTACCTGATCGAATCATCTCGGCCATGGACAACAGGGCTCCCCAATAGATGTCTTCCGGCGTCATTTGTGCTTCAGCAGGCAGCATTTTGCGGTCCAGCCAGTCCATTAACCTCAGATCATCCGAGAACCCCCGAAGCAGACTCATCGGGGAATGCTGATGTGCATTAATCAGCCCCGGCATGGCAAGCATGTTTTTTCCATTCATGATGTCGTCACCCGGATTGGCCGCAAGGTGATGCGAGATCTCGGCAATCCGGTCTCCTTCAATACGAATATCCCCCAGGAAGGGGGCCTCTCCGTCTTTCATGGATAGAATCATCGCTTGCTGAATCAATATGCCCATTCGTTTCACAGCTCCTCTGGATTCAAGTACATAGCTCAGATCCAAAGGATAAGCCTTCACGTAACGGAAAGGTCAAGTCATGAATATTTCTGCATCGTGATCTTTCGATAACTTTGGATGAAAGGTTTGGGGTCCATTTTCACCATATAGGGATACACCCCAGTGCTTGTATGGAGGTAGAAAAATCCCCCCTCATTTCCCATTCTTCGAAAGGACATGTCGAATACATCCTTGATATGAAACTCGCGATATTTCGTTACAATTCTGTCTGAGTACAGGATCATGGATCGTTCGTTCGACTTGATCTCTTGCGCGAGACCGGTCACTTCCCTCTGTACTTTATAGTATGGCAGCACTGCAATACAGGTCATGATCCCCCTCCGCTCTTGTCATGATTCTGGTTCCATCATAGCAGATTGGAGAGGTCAGCCAAAATAATTAACTTAAATGATGACCAAGATGAGACTTCTGTAGTTTGCATCATTCGATTCCACACACTCCGGGATACTTTATATAGAGGATTAGGGCGTTCTCTATTTATATATTGAAGATTGGATGTGGATGGCTTACCACCCTTCTTCACAGTATATATCGCATTCAATGGTATATCTTATCCCGTTTCCAATTTAAGGATGATCGTGCCGTTTAAGAAAATGACGGAGGAACAAAAAAGAAGCGTAATCCATCTACGGATTACGCTTCTTTTGTTCTATTCGCTTGAGTACACCTAACCAGCTTGCGCTTCTCATAGCGTTTTTTGTTGATAAGTCACACCTAGGATTTTGCGGGTTTGGTTCCTTTGGCTGGTTTGATCTTTTTCTCCTGCAGGATTACCGTTTCCTGAGGATGTTCCACCGGATACAGTTTACGGAACAATAACGTCTGAAGGACAAGGAATGAACCGCCAACCGTCCAATAGAGCGGCATGGCTGCGGGTGCTGTCAGAGAGAAAAAGGCCATCATCAGCGGTGAAATGTACCCCATGATTGCAAACTGTTTCCGCTGTTCAGGTGCCATATTGGCCTGTGAAACTTTTGCCTGAATCAGGTAGATAACCGCAACCACAACAGCAAGCACATAATCGGGTGCCCCGAGTTTGAACCACAAAAAAGAATGTGAAGACAACTCTGGCGTTAGCCGGATTGCCGTGTATATCCCCGAAAGGATCGGCAGCTGAATCAACAGCGGCAAGCAGCCGATATTCAGTGGATTAAAATTATGCTTTTTGTACAACTCCATCGTCTCTTGGGAGAGCTTCTGACGATCTGCTGCGTCATTCTTGCCCTCGTATTTTTTCTTGAGTGCATCCATCTCGGGCTTCATGGCATTCATGATCACACGGGTTCCCTGCTGGGATTTGGCCTGGCGCATCATCAAAGGCAGCAGCGCAAGCCGAATGACCAAAGTAATCACGATAATGGAGACGCCGTAACTGCCACCAAAGATGGATGCAATGTGCTGAATCAGATACGACAGCGGAAATACAATATAGTGATTGAAGAATCCAGGTGTTGAAGCGTTAATCTCCGAAACATTGTTACTGCATCCGGCCAAAAGCATGACTGCAAATAAAATGGCAATCAGCCCATAAATCCGTCCCTTGCCAGATGTAAAAGTGAACCCCTTGCTTGTCTTATGTTCCATATATATCCTCCTCGTTGATTGAGTTTCAATGTGTCCAACGAGGATGTACAATCTGGCTCATCTTCATCCGGTGCTTCTCTACGTCTGATCATCCTGGTTAAATCTTCAGGTCTATGCTGTCCATCCAGCGTCAATGCAGGGAGTCCGGATTCGACGCCGTCTCCGTCTCCGCCTTCCATCCAGTACTCAGTCATTCCACAGTGCAGATGGGCAATGTAGGCATAGCTCACGGTGAAAATAAGCCCTATTGAGAATAAATAAGGTAATAACTCCTGAAGTTCAAACAAGGGATTCACCCCCTTTATAGGTTCATTTTTATATTATAACACTTACATATCCGTTTTGCATAAATTCACGGCTTAAATGCCATCATCGATCGCTATTCCGTTCTCAATTTGGACAATTCCTTCGCAGCCCTATATCTTGCCACATTAAAAGAAGGCCAGGAACTGCTGTTTTCTCTCTCATATATGTAACCTTCACGCTCCAATAAATGATCCTTCAGCGCCGGGAATTCCTCTTGCGCAAACTTCCGTAACTGCGGAATCGCATCGGCTGACAAATTCGCCAGATAAGCTGCATCAATGTTCCCTGTCTTATGGTAACGTTCCACGTTCAGCTCGGCGATCCGGTTATCCATACTCACATAATTGACAGCTGTATAAGCTGTAAGTGACAGTACAATGTACCAGCGAAGCAGTGGAATGGAGGTATATCGGATGCGTAAACCAGCTATGAAAAGCAGCAATGCCAGAAAAATCATAAATGCATGTACCAAGAAACGAATATACGTGTACCCGTAAGCCTGTTCGTACAGATGGAGACGCATAAACGCAGAATACAGCATGATGGCTGTGCAGCCTACAAGAATAAGCAGAAGCACCTGATGAATAATCGAAGCTGTTCTCCCACTCGGTCTGGTACATTGGAGTGCAACAATCAAAATGAAAAAGTTAATACTGGTGACCAGCACAAGTTCGGCAAAACCACTGCGGGCATATTCGGCGTAAGACAGGTCAGAGGGAAGATGCCCACTCCCTGCACCAAACAGGTAGGAAAACTGTACAAATACAAACAATACATACACACAGTTCATAACGAACAGCATGGTGCCCACGATGATGGGATCCAGCTTCACTGTTTCCCTGCCGGTACGGATGGCTTGTACAAGGGCTTTGGCTTCACCCGTCTTGCTTGATTCGGTTTCTGTATTCTGCTGGCCTGCATGGTCATGATCGGAGACCCGCACTGCTGCAGGTGATAACAAGGCTGCATTTTTCCAATGGGCGTTCTCCCTCTTCTCGGCTTCGTACTCCATAGGTTGAACGAATCCCCATACATAACTAAACAACAAAATGCCTCCTATGATAATCCAGAGGATTCTCGGAAATCCAGGTGTTAGAGTCAGATGGTTCAACCATTCCGGAAAACCAGACAAATATTGATTGAATACGCCATCTGCGGAAGTCAGCAATGCAACCACCACAATCAGGATCGGGAAGGATGCGGCCAGTCCAATGAAAACTTTGACCAGAACTGCTTTCTGGGACTTCCCCATTCCACGTCCCCCTGCTTTTACCACAATGCCTGCGATGGTCCCCCAGTGGCGAATCGATTGTGGCAGCAAATGATCCAGGGAGGTACCGATGATTCGGAGATCCCACCACTGCTTCCGCTTACGTCCAGCCAAATAAGTCATATGTAAAATAATCAAACCGGGGACGAACAGAAAATTGAGGACACGCAGCAGTTCATTGTCAAAAAGTAAAAAGGTTAGCGCGAGCATGAGTACGACCGCAGCCATCCATGCGTCAATCAGGGTTAAAGTCCGAATTCGATCCTTCGCAAACACATACATAAATGCATAAAAGAGAAGCACAAAAAGCAGATACGATACGCCCACCTCTCTTTCATAAAACAAATACTGATGAATGACCGCCAGCATCAAGGCAGACAACAGCGTAATCAAAGCACGATTCGGTGAAACCAGTATTTTCTCAATCATGGGAAAAACCTCCATTATCTTTCTAGACTTTATTCTAGATGATAAAATAAGAAGATAAAGAGAAATTATAGGAGATAAAATTTCTTATTTTAGTTCGGTTGCACCACCAGCTCTATTTCCGAGGAGGCTTGAAATCGTGAAACTGCATCAACAGTATTTGCTGCTTCATAACCGCTTTGGTGATATGACCGAGCATGAAGCTACTCTCTCCGAGCTTGCAGAACTGCTCGATTGCACACATCGAAATACGCTTACCATTGTCAAAAAAATGGCGGCCTGCGACTGGATTCGCTGGATCTCTCAGCGTGGCCGAGGTCGCAGGTCAACACTCACGCTGCTCGTACCAGCCGAACAGATCGCAGCAGAATATATGATGCAAGCCCTCAATCGCCGGGAATTACATCAAGCCGCTGAACAGGTGCGTGCCTTCTCCACCTCGACCATGATGCGGGAGCATTTAAACCACTGGCTGCTCGGTTACTCGGGCCATCATACGGAAGCAGGAGAGCATAACGAGCGTATTGATACGTTGAGGCTGCCACTTCAGCAGCAGCTTCATGCTCTTGATCCGCTGTATATTAATCTGCTTGCCGAGTCCTTTGTCACCAGTCATGTGTTTGATGGACTGGTTCAGCGTAATGAGCAAGGAGACATCGTTCCATGTCTTGCCCACACCTGGGATGTTAGCCCAGATCGGAAAACCTGGCTTTTTCATTTGCGCAAAGGTGTCTTGTTTCACAATGGAGTACGATTGACTGCAGGAGATGTAGTGCATACGTTTGCCAGGCTGCAGGCTACCGAGCGACGGACATTGTATCGAGATGTGAGCAGACAGATTCTGTCTGTCGAAGCCCTGAATTCGCTCACCATAGTTTTCCGACTCAAAGCACCGCATGAATTATTTCTGTCCTTTCTAGCCACAAGCCGTGCAGTCATAGTCCCTTCGGACAGTACCATGAAGCCTGGCGATGACAAGTCAGTTGAATCAACGTCCATGCCAAAGCCTGTTGGAACTGGCCCCTTCAAGGTGACGTTATGGGATGAACACCTGTGCAGACTGGAAGCATTCCCGGCCTACTTTCAAGGAAGAGCCCATCTGGACCGGGTGGATATTCTGCAGATTCCTTGGAGCGCCGAGACCGAATGGGGAGAACATGGCGAAGCGGAAACGCCTTTCTTCCACCTTGTTCCGAATCCGGCTGCCGCTAAGGGTGCTGACTGGATACAAATTAGTGCTGGCGTCATGGTGAACAAGCTGCTCACTTGTAACACGCAAAAAACCGGACCGCTCAGCGATCCGGCTATTCGATCTCATCTATATGAGTGTATTTCTGGCGTGATCCAATCCTCTGAAAAACCCTTGGACAAGGATCAGTCGATTCCCTTACAGCTGGCTACCATTCCACAATATCGGAAAGATGCTGCTGTGATAGCAGCCAAACTGGAACAATGTGGATATGCTTGCAAGATTCATACGGCAACGATGGAACAATTCAAAGGTCCATTGCGGATGGAGTCCGATCTCATTTTATTCTCCCTGATCCGGGACCGGGATGAAGAATTACGCAGAACAGACCTCTATCTAACCCTGTCGGAACATCTGGATGAACCCACACAATGGCGTGTGCAGATGATGCTGCAAACCGTTACGGAGTCACCATTAATGACAGATCGAACTGCAGGCCTTGACCGGATTGAACATTTCTTGCTGGACCACCATCTGATGTTTCATTTATCTGAGAAACCGGTGGAAACCGCCTATCTGCCTTCCGTGCGCGGGCTATCGTTTAATAGTCAGGGCTGGGTCAACTTGCGCCATATCTGGTTTCCATCTGGAAGTACAGTGTTAGAAGATTGAAAGACAAAATTACATTCAGTTAATGTCTGCATGATAATAGATCTGCTCATTGTATTGGTCTCGCCGTTTGTTGGCTTTTGTTGTTCTTCAGTGAAACGGTGTCTTTGCGGCGATACACACCAAGAAGCAATCCCATCATGGCATAATCAAAGATGAGATGGTTGCCGTATCCTATAAAAGGAAAGACCACACTTAAAATCGGAACTCTACCAGTGGTCATTGCCAGCGAATAAATCATCTGCAGTGCAAACATGGACGTAATAATGACGATAATCATTCGACCAAAGTCATCCCGAATGCGAGGGAGCGTATTTACCATACTTGCAACAAACCAGATGATAGCCACCAATAGCCCTATTCCGGCTGCCCAACCAAACACATCGATTAGCAGCACACCTGGGTAATCAAAATAACTCGTTTTAAATTGGTCAAATGCTGTGTCTAGCCCATTTCCCCACCATCCAGCTGATTGAAGGATGCCCGCGATGGAATGGTTGTAGTAGCCATTTCCCATTGAATCATCCTCAAGATTGAACACAACCAAGAATCTTTCCAAACGATGGTAAGAATCCGTTGTAAGCAACAACAATAAACCCATACTTGCAGTTATAACTGTGGCTATAGCTGTATAGAGCCATTTACGCGTGATCCAACCAAATAAAAATAGTGAAATGATCCCGAACATCACAAGGCGTACCCAATCCGATATCTGAAACAACAGTGCCGCCGGTAACGCCACCATCGCTATATAAGATAATATGGATTTGGCATTACAATTGAAACGAAGCTTGTCCAGCAAAATAGCACCTACAGCAAGTGGTAATACCCACATTGCAGCAGTAGTCAGATCTAATACAAATCCATATGCGTTATAGTATCTGTAAATCCCATTGATACTTGAGGATATCATTGAATTGATCATTAACATGGTATTAAGCAGGATATATATCCACCAAGCGCCTCTTCTCCATTTGCGATAATCGAAGAACATAAAGAAGGACATAAATAACATTCCTATGATAGTGTAAACCACTTGAATGTTATAAAAGTTCTGAAACCTATCATCCGCTACATTGGTTGTAAAAATCCACATCAAAAACAGGCTAACGATAGCTAAACTGATCAATCCGATTATCAGTCCCCAATGCATCCGATGACGATGCAGCCTATGCATGCTTTTGCCTACTGCTGCGGGATCACCCATTTGCTCTATGGCATACTCGGCTGCTTCTTCCTGAGTTAAGCCCTCCTGTTCCTTATCCAACATCATTTCTCTTATGTGGTTTCCCAATTCATCACGCAGATCGGTATGTACTTCACGAGCTTTGACTTGACTGCACATCTCGTCCAGATAACGTTTAATCTTATCGTGTTGATCCGTCATGTTAAGCCTCCCTCCCCAAGTACACGATCCACAG
Organism: Paenibacillus illinoisensis NBRC 15959; assembly: GCF_004000925.1. Lineage (GTDB taxonomy): Bacteria > Bacillota > Bacilli > Paenibacillales > Paenibacillaceae > Paenibacillus > Paenibacillus illinoisensis. The sequence goes on from NZ_BIME01000001.1 coordinate 537,888, forward strand.
CACGACGGAATAAAAGCCACTCGGTTTTTTTGTGCTGCAAAGCCTCCACGCCCTTGTCTCGAATGGAATAGTATTTACGTTTTCGGCCATCTACCTCCATCCAATAGGATTCCACCCAACCTTCAATCTCCATGGCATGGAGGATGGGATATAATGTGCCTTCTTTCAAATTAAATACACCTTCCGATTGACGGTGAAGTTCTTTAATCAATTCATAACCGTAAAGTGGCTGATTGTGCAATAACGTCAAAATTAGAGTTTCTGTACTTCCTTTAATCATTTGTTTGTTTACATTCATATGAATTCTCCTCCTTTCTGTCATTCAAATTATTACATCGGAAACCTATGCATAGTTAATCTAGGTATTATACTACCTTATTCTTCCTTTTCTGTCTATCCATCGTTTCGATCTGCTTTGTGATAAAATAACTCTATTAAGGAGGGTGACTCTCATGAGTAAACTGATTTTCTTTCTCGGCGGTGCCGGCAGCGGCAAAACGACCCTGGCCAAGGCCCTTTCCCGTAAATATAAGGCAGCCTTCTTCGATATGGATATCCTGCTCCGCCCGGCAGCCGAGGCAATCATGACGCTTCAGGGACTAGATCCATCTGACCGGGATTCACCAGAATACAAACGCTTATGTCGTGATCTGGGATATCGCATCACAATGGATGCGGCCCTGGATAACGTTCAATTAGGAATCGATACTGTGGTCGTCGGACCTTTTACCAAAGAAACCGAAACAACGAATTGGATTGAGCAAGAGCTCAGCCGAATCGGACGCTCACTGGAAGATACGGATGTTCGCGTAGCCTACATTTATTTGGCGAACGAACAGTTGTATTACAAACGTATTGTGGCAAGACAATCTCCTCTTGATGAATATAAACTGGCTAACTGGGATACCTTCACCGCTTCCCTTGCCCGCAAGCAAGTGGCCTGGCCGCTGCCTGCTTCTTCCGTCGTTTATATTGATAATTCAGAGGAAGATGTGAATGTGGCTCTGTCCGAAGTTGAGAGACACATGTATAGGTAGTGAAAAGATTATTAATCTATTCCAGCAAGTGAATAGAAGTAGACAAAAAAGGATTGGATCGTTCCCATACGGGTTCGTTTCCAATCTCTCACAATCCCTACTAAGTATTTAAGGCTAATCGTATAAAAATTCTTTCCATTCTTTTATTAAACTTTCCAAATCAACATTGTATGTTTCTTTAACTTTTGTAATATCTGCATAAATCACCATGAATTTCTCTTTTCCATATGTTTGAATTAAATAATGGACGAATGAGGCTGCTTTGTTGTAATCATCCAGATCTTCGTTGTATCCTGGGTATCCTGAATTATATTTAAGAGAATCCAGTGGATTTTCCCATCCTTTCTTAGACGCCATATTAGCCCACACGTGCATGACTGCTATTAAATCTATGGGGTTAGATGGTTGATAAGATTGTCCCGTGTATTTTTCATATTTTTGAATTACATTGTAGAGTAGAGTATTTTCGTTTCTTCTTTCATAAGTGAAATTGAGGTCCTCTTTAGACTTGTTGTATACATACTGCCTGTTCTTAGCCTCAAATTCATACATTAAAGCTTCAGCAAGCCCTTCTGTTAAAGGATAGAAATCCGAAAAAATCCCCATACGAAAAGTTATTGCGTGAACAGTCTCATGTACCGCTCTGTAAGGTGGAACTTCAAAGACCTGATACAAGTCAATTGCGTAATCATCTCCTGATTTATATGTGAGCCCACCATAATTAGGCTTATATGCGTTTATATGTGGATAGATTGTAAACGTCAGCGGATGATCCAATGTGTAGTCCATCCAATTCTCTACATCACGAACACCTTGATTCAAATAGTTTTGATACTCAACTACCTGTTGATGAATCCAGTTTTCTTTTTTATATCTCGCTTTAACTTTATCTGAATGAACTTCAAACCAAATCTCTTCATATGAAAAAATATAACGATAACTTGTATCAATATCACTGTTAGGAGTTTCAATGAATTCACTCCAATATTGTCTTAGTAGATTTAAATCTACATTTTTATCCTTCAAGAATATATCAACAACAGACTGTAACTGTTCCTCTTGATCCAGATATTGAACAAACATATAGGCAATCTGTTGTGCTTCTCCCACAACTTCTTCGTCGAGATAATTGGGGATAAACCAGGCATCCCCGAAATCTGGATATCCCCAAGATTTTGCTTTGTTAATCCAATTATGGATACCTCCTTCTAATACGTCAGAGGACCTACTCACTTCATTATCATTTTGCCAATACAATTCCAGTCCAACACTTAACCAAGCAGGAAGTTTATAGTCACTCAAATAACTAACGACTGCCCCAAGAGACTGTTCCCGATCTTCAGATACAAATACACGGGTCAAACTATTATTAAAAGGGATTTCTCCATCCTTATTCAGATAAATTTGAATTGTTTTCTCCTTGCGAGGAATATCCAGATTATTCTGCATATTTCGGATAATGTATTCCACTTGATTTACAAATGCTTTGTTGTCAGCTTCATTAATGGTGCTAAAGTAATACTGAGCGTTCTCAGTGTTAGTTTTGGACACAAATCCTACTGCTTCGATCGAATCTATACTTTCAAAAGTCAACTCTTTTACATGGTGCGTGGATACAGAATCCCCCCATAACAATACGATTAATATAGAAAATACAAGTAATGTGAGAACCAGAGAGCGTTTTGTTATATCAATCACTCCTTCCGTGGTCATTGTTATGTTTTTATTTCAATACATCTTTTTTGTCTATCCTATATATAGAATATTATCCCATATTTATTTTATATTTCTATATATCTATCCTATCTGTGATCTAACTCACTTGGTATTAACTAAATCCAAATATGCTAGCCTTCCATTAAGTCCATTTTGGTATTTTAGACGTTTATATGTTTCCGAAATGATGACCCTTACATAGAATGAACTATCACTAGTCAGGAGGGGTCGCAATGAATAGAAAGAAGCATAGATGTCATCCACCCGTAACGAAATGTTATTACAAAAAGATTACCAAAACTTGTGTTACTAAAATCAAATATGTTCCCACCAAGGTTAAAAAGCACTGTCATGTCACTGTTAAGTACGGTGTAATCAGAAAAGGAACTCATCATTAATGAAAGTCTTAAAGCCCTTCTCGATGGAGAAGGGCTTTTTGGATACCAAAAAAAACCGCGGTCATCATTCACCACGGTTTTCTTCCATATATACATTATGTTTTGGATAGTTCGATAAATCCTTCGCCGAACACGTCACGAACATCGTGAATCGTGATAAACGCGATCTCATCCTCAGCACGTACAATCTTCTTCAACATGGGAACTTCCTGTTTGCTAATGACAATATAGAGAATTTCTTTCGGTGTTTTCGTATAGTAACCATGGCCCGACAGAACCGTTACACCGCGATCCATTTTCTCGATGACCTGCTTCGCAATCGCATCCTGTTTTGTCGAGATGATGGTAACCGCCTTTTTCGGATTCAGCCCTTCTATGATAAACTCCATCGTTTTGGTTCCAATAAACAGCATGACAATCGTACACATGAGTCCCTGTGCCCCGATAATGAAGAAAGAGGAGAACGCCACGATCAGATCAAAAAACAGAAGGCCATAGCTGATGTTCCAATCCAGATACTTATTGGCGAGTCTCGCCAAGATGACGGTTCCCGCGGTTGTGCCGCCAACTCTCACAATCAAACCAATCCCAAGACCGGCAAATAATCCCCCAAAAATCGTATTGATCCACAGCTCATGGGAATCAATCGTCCAACTCTCAGTCAGATGCAGGAACAAGGAATTGAACACCACTGCAATAATCGTATACACCGTCGTGGTCTTGTCCAGAAACCGATAACCCACAATTAACAAAATCCCGTTCAGAATCAAGTTCATTAAGCCGGGCGACCATTCGAGCAGATAATACAAAATAATGGTGATCCCCGTAACGCCACCCTCAGCAAGATCATTTGGAATGACGAACAGATTCACCGCCAGGGCAAATAAGAATGCCCCCGCCATAATAAATAAAATATCCGTTAATCGTTTCTTCATCATGTATTCCTTCCAATCCTTCAAAAATCAACCTATCCATCAGGCTCATAAGTTGTCATGTGCACTCACAATGATAGATTCTACCATGTCACCAGCAAAATTTGTATACATAATACAAATTGTTGCACGAAATGTGCAAAGGAATCGGAAAATCGCCTTCTGGTCAGCTCAATCCTGAGCGCCAAATGGACACCAACCATGACAAACGTCATGTGTCATCCTTGATATTCATCATTACAGATGGCTGACGTTTGTGACTTACCGGATGACATCGATTCTTTTACAATGGTAAAAACGCTTCCCTCCAAGACACATCAGGGAAACGCGGGTTATAGCCGTGCTTGGTTATAACGACTGAAGGAGGACTACCATTCATGAGCAGAGCAAAAGAAATGGCACTGAAAAAAGAAGTTACCCCTTACGAGAAAAATGATCTACGATTAAGTATCCGACAAATCATAAATACGATTCTTCCACTCTTCTTGTTGTGGGCAGCCGCTTACTACAGCTTATCTGTTTCGTATTGGCTAACCTTCCCGATTGCCTTGGTGGCATCCGGATTTGTACTTCGAACCTTCATTATTTTTCATGACTGCTGTCACGGTTCCTTTTTCAAAAACAAACGTGCCAATGACATTCTCGGTACCATTACAGGTGTATTGACCCTTACTCCCTACCAGCAATGGAAAGCGGAGCATTCCATCCACCATGCCACCAGCAGCAATCTCGACAAACGTGGAGTAGGCGATATCTGGGTCATGACGGTTGAAGAATACAAGGCAGCATCTCCTTGGGGACGGCTGTGGTATCGTATCTATCGTAATCCGTTTGTCATGTTTGGACTCGGTCCAATCTATGTATTCCTGATTGCTTATCGTTTTAATCGCAAGGCTGCTCGTCGCAAAGAACGCATCAACACACATCTGACTACGGTATTGATCGTCGCACTTTATGCATTCATGTCCTGGTTGGTCGGATGGCAGGCCTTTGTTATGGTGCAGGCTCCCGTCTTTTTCTTCTCCGGCTTCTTCGGAATCTGGCTGTTCTATGTTCAGCATCAGTTTGAAGACACCTACTTCGAGCATGAGGATGAATGGAGTTACGTTAAGGCTGCTGTAGAAGGCAGTTCGTATTACAAGCTGCCGAAGCTGCTGCAATGGATCAGCGGTAATATTGGATTTCACCATGTGCATCACCTGAGTCCGCGTGTACCGAACTATTACCTGGAAGAGGCACATAATGCGACACCACCGCTGCAAAAGGCAACGACAATTACCCTTCGTTCCAGTCTGGCAGCCCTTCGCTTCCGCCTGTGGGATGAGGAATCCAAACGATTTATCAGCTTCAGGGAAATCAAATCGATATACCGCAAGCCTTATGCCAAGCCACCTATACGCGTAACCAATCAAGCGGGTCTGACAGAGAAGCCTTAAACTCTGTCGGATTCGTTTTCTTGTATTCAGGCTGAAGTCGTGCTACAGTCAGGCTAAAGTTGGAGTACAAGAATCACGCTCAAGGAGGAGAATTCCATTCAAAAGTGGTCACAGCTCTTTTATAAAAATACAGGTTTAAATCCGTACGTATGGCTTGTCTTTTTCATCCTTCCTTTCTATTATATTTCGCAGTATTCAAAACTGTGGACCTTGGTGACAGGAATCGTGATCATTCTTGTCTTCTTTGTCTGTTATTTGCTTGCGTTCATCACCAAAGGCTGGCAGGTATATATGTGGATCGGTCTGCTGATAGCCATTTCCATAACGATGACGATCGCGTATGATTATGCATATTTCTCCCTGTTTCTAGCTTTTTTCATTGGGAATATTAAAAATAAAGCTGGCTTCATCACCCTGTATACGGTAAATCTGGCGGCTAGCTTTCTGACCATAAATTACGGATTTATCATTCAGAGCTCCAGGCTGCTTAGTCAATTTCCATTTGTATTCATCAGTCTGATGGCATCCATTCTTCTCCCGGTAAGCACGTATAACAAAAACAAACGGGAGCAGTTGGAGGGTCAGCTGGAAAATGCCAACAAACGACTGGATGATTTGGTCAAAATGGAAGAACGCCAGCGAATCGCTCGTGATCTGCATGATACCCTCGGACAGAAACTCTCCTTGATCGGCCTCAAAACCGATCTGGCGAAACGCCTGCTTCGTGTCAATCCCGAGCAGGCTGAGGCGGAGCTAAACGACTTGCGTCAAACGGCAAGCACAGCACTCAAGGAAGTTAGGGAAATGGTTACTACCATGCGCGGAACACAGCTGGTTGATGAATTGTACCGTGCCGAGCAGATCCTGAAGGCTGCTGCGATCGAGTTCAAGCTGGATGGCAACCCCAAGCTGCAGGACACCTCTCAGCTTAACGAAAATGTGATGGGGATGTGTCTGAAAGAGGCCGTTACGAATGTGGTCAAGCATAGCCAGGCAACAATGTGTACCATCAGCCTGAAAGAAACACCTTCCGATAACATATTAACTGTTCATGACAATGGAATTGGAATGGAACACAGTAATAACAAAGAACGCCGCGGTACAGGAATTCTTGGCATGAAGGAACGACTGGAATTTGTTAATGGTTGTCTGGATATTCGCTCGGGAACAAACATAGACGGGACGCAGCTTATTATTCAGGTACCGAAGCTGGTGCGCAAACCAATCAAGGAGGAATAAACATGATCAGAATCGTCATCGCCGAAGACCAACGCATGATGCTGGGTGCCCTCTCCTCCCTGCTTAATCTGGAAGAAGACATGGAAGTGGTTGGCCGGGCAAGCAACGGGCAGGAGGCGCTTGAACTCGTCCAGCAGCATACACCGGATATATGCCTAATGGACATTGAAATGCCTATCAAAAGTGGGCTGGAAGCTGCAGAGGAACTGAAAGGAACGAACTGCAAAGTCATTATCTTAACGACCTTTGCTCGAACAGGGTATTTCGAACGTGCACTAAAAGGCGGAGTTAGAGGTTACTTGTTAAAGGACAGTCCGATCGAGGAATTGGCTGAAGCCATACGCCAGGTTATGAACGGACGCCGGATCTTCGCCCCTGATCTGGTGGACGAGGCCTATGTAGAGGAAAATCCGCTTACGGAGCGAGAGAATGCCGTTCTCGGCCTCATGGCTGATGGCAAGAACACGAAGGAAATTGCCAAACACCTCTTTATTACAACCGGTACGGTCCGCAACTATATATCCATCATTTTGAACAAATTAAATGCAAGCAATCGGATTGAAGCCATCACCCGTTCCAAGGAAAAGGGCTGGTTCAAATGAAAGTACCGCTTCAACCCATTACGACACAAATAATAGCTTGGTCAGGAGCTTCCACTCCCAGCCAAGCTATTTTATTTACGTATATTTATTTGACCGATGCAACCATACCTAATGCGTTATTCGGCACCTGGTTCGTTTGCAGCTGATGGATTTGCTTGCCTTCCTGCCATGAGATCGTAACATTCACCGTTTTCCCGCCACTCGGATATTCCACGTTTACGAAGCCTTTGTCCTTCGGAGCAGGCAGTGTATGTGATTCCAGGTACTCGACCATTTTCTTGGCAATTCCCGGATTGTTCATCTTATCTTCGGAAACCGATCGGATTTGCAGCGTCCATCTGCCTTCCTTCCAGGTTAGATACTGACTCCCTGCGGCACCTTCGGCCATGCCTTTGATTCCATGTCCAAGATCAACTGACATTTCATCAGGAATGTTGTCCAGATCCGTATCCGGGAAAATCCCTGAACTATCCGGGTCCTTATAGGTTTTCACTTCATAGAATGCGAGCACCTCTGGTGCTTTAGTGGAAGACGTCAAAGAAGCATCATTGACCGGAATGGACTGATCTACGGAATAGAAATTCACTTTGAAAGCATCTGACGAATTGACAGGAATGGCTGCTGCCAGATGTTTACCTTTATCCAGGGCGAATGAAGTCGGCAGAACAGCATCCTTCATCTTCAACTGGCTGCGAATTTCCTGGATGACATCGTTCATGCTGGACTGTCCTTGTGTTCCGGTTGCCGCAGAAGTACTGGTGGAACCCTCTGAGCTATTTTCATTATTGGCCGTGCCTGCTGCCGTGTTGTTTCCTTCTGATGTGTTCGAAAAATCGGCCCCACCGCTCCCGGATTGAGTTTGCTCTTCAGAAGTCGAAGTAGGCGTATTGCTTGCCTGTGACGTATTGTTATCCTGCCCTCCACAACCTGCAAGCGCAAGTAACACAGCAGTGGTAACAGGAATGATGACCCAACGTTTTTGCTTTTTCATGATGATAGCCTCCTCGATGTCTTTATTTCCAGTGAACTATGTTTCATTATTACTTCCATAGAGTTTAACTAGATTAACGTTTATCGTTCCAGAAGTTAACTGGCTGTACTTTTTTGGTCAATACTTTGAACTGGTATCCTTCTGCTTTCAATGTTTTTAGCAATTGCGGAAGTACTTTTAACGTCGCTTCCTGATCATGCATGAGTACAACCGGTGTTGTACCGCTCTTCTGAACCGTGTGGATCTGCTTCATTACACTGTTGTAGACCTTTTGGTGATCTTTCTTGTATTTCCAATCTTCGGAGTCCACATTCCAATCCCAGAGGTGGAATCCACCCTGAGAAAGCAATACTTTACGGTAAGATGATTTGAGATATGGCTTACTGCCGTATGGTGTACGAACAAGACTTGTTTTAACTCCGGCAACTTTGTTCAGCGTCATATTCGCCTGCTGCATTTCCTTCAAGCCGCTATATGCCGATTGATAAAACTTGCTAGGAACGTGTGTGACACCATGAAGTCCCAAGCCATGCCCATCAGCAACAATCCGTTTCGTTGCTTTTTGAAATTGCTTCATTTCCGGTCCGAGCATAAAGAATGTCGCTTTGGCATGATACTGATCCAAGATATCCAGCAGTTGTCCTGTATGGGCTGTAGGCCCATCATCAAACGTAAGATATATGATCTTCGCATTCGCTTTTGCTCCAGCAGAGCTTGAAGCACTTGGCTTCGCGGATGCTGACTGAGGCAGCAGGAGTGGAATCATAAGTAAGATGGCGAGTGCAGCAATAAATGACTTGCGAATATGTAGCATAAATATAAATCTCCCTTGTGTCTCGTATTTCCCCGGGTGTCTTCGAATCTCTCATTGCATCCCTTGGCGATAATCCTAATACTAACAAAAAGGACATGCCTCATTCTCGCTTCAAATGCTACGTTCGAGTTACACTTTTGTCAGATTAACCAAGGAAATAAAACGAAATTGATAGATTTGCAGTGAAAATCATGCCCGTCAGGATAGATCTTTTTTGACATATGTTTCATTAACCTATTATGAATGATCTGATAGATTCAAGTTAGAAGTTGTTCCTTCTTTGATCCATTAGAACAAAAAAACACAGCAAAAAAGCCTGCACAAGGCAGGCTCTTCATATGTAGAACGGTATACTCCATGAACATGGAATACGTGTGACTAATTTGCACTCGCTATCACTCTGCAGGAGCGGTGAATGAACGTTTACCGAACTCAGCGTCAAGCATGTAGAAGGCATTGCTGTCTTTTTCAATACGGCGCAGCTTCTGAATGATGCTGTCAAACAACGCTTCTTCCTCTACCTGCTCATCAATGAACCATTTCAGGAAATACATTGTGGCATGCTCGCGTTCATTCAAGGCAAGGTCAGCCAGGTTGTAGAATTTTTTCGTGTTTTGCTGTTCATGTGCATATCCGTGCTCGAACACATCCAGCATGGAAGTATACTCATTTTTTGGTTCCGGCAAAGCCTCCAGTGTCGCGCGTTGTCCGCGATCATTCAGGAACTTGTATATTTTCATGCCATGGAATCGCTCTTCTTCAGCCTGTACAATGAAGAAATTCGCGAAGCCGTCCAGACTTTCACTGGAACAGTATGCTGCCATCGCGAGGTATACATGGGCAGAATAAAATTCAAAGTTCATCTGTTGGTTCAATGCTTGTGTTAGCTCTTTACTCATGTTCGACACACCTCATGCTTTCTCTAGGAATGGTCCTATTCTATCATAATGAACGTTCGACTGACATGGATTATCTACCTAATCGGCCAATGAACGAATTTATGTTCTTCATATGAGATGTGCAACGAATCAGAATAAAAGAAAGCTCTGCCGGAATGGCAGAGCTCTCTTCATTCATTTGGAGAAATGAATTATACCAAGAACGCTTTGGAGATGATAACCAACAGGATGAACAGAACCAGAATGGCACCTACAGAAGTGAAACCTCCGTATCCGTAGCCTCTTGTTTCTCCACCTAATACTTCGCTCATTGACCGTACCTCCTCTGCAACAGGTATGGGATATCTTATGCAGGAAGAGCGGGTTTGACCGGGCGAATGCCCTATTATTTAAAATTGCACTTCTTAATAACGGGGAGATTCCACCCGCATGATATCGAGAAAAGGTACTTTTGCCATGAACTCCTCTTCAGTGTGTTCAACATGTACCAGCCGAGTACGGGAATCCAGCTTAACAATAACCCCTTGCACCTGCTCTTCTTTCCCCCATACCGTCAACAGCACTTCCGAACGCTCATGATACGCTTCAACCAATTGATTCCCCAGCTCTTCCAGCTCAAATTCATCCCGTGTAGGTCTTTTTGCAACTTTTGCTTTTGCCAATGTGGAGGCCTCCTCTACAGCTAATCCGACGTCCCGATTCCACGGGTTGTTTGCCGAGGGCATATTCAATTAGTATACCATTCATTTGCGTTCGTGTAATGTCATGGAAGTCATTTGGAGCAAATTTCCCAATTCATCACTGTAAGTTGATTGACGTTATTCATCGCGGTATTCGATAACAATCGTGTACTCGTTCGACCGGGCTTCACCGCTTCTTCTCTGTCCATTGAGTTCATACGTATACAGGGCAGTCAGGAAACCATTCAGCGTTCCCGTCTCCTCTGGCGATAGCTGCGCTACATAAGAGATGTTTTTCTCCGCACCCGGGGCCAGTTCTCCCAGATGCAGATATCTTGGCGAAGAGTATTCGGGTATGTTCCATTGAACTTGACCTTCCGCTTGACCACGCCATTTGGCTCCCGGTGGAAGAACGCCTGTCAATTGTACACGAGCAGACAGAGAGCCTGTATTCTCGACGCGGACCTGAAAAATAACGGATCCTCCCTGCTCGACTAAATTGGGGTTTACTTCAACGTGGACCTTAATCATTGGGCTCTTCAGGTAGACTGTTACTTCGTTGGAAGCGGCCATGCGCTGCACCGTACGTGAATCAGGCAATCGATACGTATACAAGAGACGCGCCTGGTTCACCAGCTCGAATGATTCAGGCATCGCAGTCCCGTGTTCAATAATTTTGGCTTCAAATTGAATGTTAATGACAGACCGTGCTGTCAATGTTCCCAGGCTAACGCCTTTGACCGGATTGGCCCCGGGCCGCTTGACTCCATTCCAGCTAAGACTCCCCTCCAGAAAAGTCATGCCGGCTGGCAATGAATCTGACACCTTGGCATCCACCGCATAATTGCTTTCATTCGCTATAGTAATGTCATATCGTATGGTGTCATCGACTGAGGCAACTACAGGATGTACCCTCTTTTGAATCGAAATAAAAGGCTGGATGACTTCAAGTGTGACTTCGTTGGAATAAACGATCTCCTGCTTGCCCGCAGTAGTATACTCCAGCACCGCCTGAGTTGGAATGCTCTCAGCATCTCTTACCGAAACAACCTGTACCCGATATTGAATGGTAACCGTACTTCCGGGCTCAATGTCACCGATCTCTATTCCAGAATCGGGGGTCATCTGGGGGGCGAACATTCCATTGATTACAACACTTGCGGGAATAAACACAAGACCAGAAGCCAAAGCGATAGTCACCTTGGCACCTGTAGCTGTCAGAAAACCCGGATTGCTCACAACGACACTGTACAAAACAATATCCCCTGAAAAGGTCGGGATATGGTCCGACTGAAGGGCCACCTCCAGACGGGATGAAGCCAGAGTGACCTCAACCGTATTTGAAATTTCTCGCCCTGTAACCGTCCTGCCTTCCGGTGTTAGAAATTCATAGTTTACCTGCGCCTGATTCAACAGCTTCAGTGACGAAGGCAAACGCACAATGGCAACTTGAAAGTGGTAGCGCACTGTAGCTCCCGGTGCCACCTCCGCAGGAGGCAGCCCATGTTCGGGTGATGCCCCCGGTAACGGAATACCATCGCGAAGTACACTGTTCGGAAGGAGTGACGTATCTTCCGATAGCGGGTCGACTACATAAAAGATGGCTGTTCGATTCCCCGTATTCCTGACCTCAATCTGATAAGTTAGTGACTGCCCTAGTGCAGCTACAGTCACATTGCAGCCCTTTCTCACTTCCAGTTTGGGTCCAACCCATGGTGTAACTACGGTGTTGGAATAAGCCACCTGTTCCAGTTCAGTCGTACCCGAGCTGAATCGAACCAGTGACTGATTCTGTAGCCAGTGGGACAACGGACCGGAGGATTGGCTCATATCACCACGACCTCTACTCTGAATGTAACGGTAACCGAAGCACCAGCAGCAATCGATCCGAGCGTGATTCCTGTATTTGGATTACCGGTTGGCCGCGGCACTCCATCCACCGTTACACTTCCGGGTACAAACACCGTTCCTACAGGTACTGGGTCCACCATGACCACATTATTGACCACTTCAATGCCGGCATTCGTAACAACAACCGTGTAAGTAATTACATCACCGACAACAGCATCAATGGCGTTTGTGCTTTTGACAACAGTCACGTTAGGTGCAGATACTGGAATCACAAGGACGTTGGAAGACACCGTACCCGTCAACTGACGACCATCCGGCGGACTAAAGGTATAATCGGCCACGGCCTGGTTGACCAGCTGCTGATTCTGCGGTAATGTGTCCACGGTAACTTGCAGGGTGACGGTCACATTAACAGATCCACCTGGTGGTATGGTACCTACCACGATTCCGGCTTCCGGATTGGCACCTGGCTGTGGAACACCATCAATCAAGACACTGTTCGGAAGAAGCACAGCTCCATCCGGAATATTATCCGTCAATGTCAGATTTGCAGCAAGATTTCCGCTATTATTGATGGAGAACGAATAAACGATGGTGTCTCCGATCGTCGCATTGGATGTGTTTGCTGTCTTGGTCACGGCAATGATTGGTTGATAGATCGGTGTGATTACCGTATTCGAGTAAGAAGCACCCGAGAAGACACCCGATGTGAAGCTTACGGATGATTGACTGCTCACAACGGGTGGAGTAGGAAGCGAATTGACACGGACGGCATAGGATACTGCTACTGAGGCGCCGGGTGCAATTGTGCCGAGAGCAATTCCCAGGGCAGGATTAGCCGAGGCACGCGGCACACCGTCCACCAGAACGCTTCCGGAGACAAATGTTGTGGCAGGATCGATCGGATCACTCAGCACCACATTGTTAATTGGATCTATTCCGTTGTTGGTTACAACCATTTCGTATACGATCGTATCACCGACCACCGCATCTACCGCAGCTGTTGTCTTCGTTACACTTACATCCGGAGCAGACACCTGGATGTTGAGTGAATTGGAGGTTAGACTGCCACCCAGCGTTCTTCCGTCTGGCAGTGTATACGTAAAGGTTGCGGAAGCCTGATTCGTTATGGACTGGCTCAAAGGAAGGGTGACAATGACGACCGAGAACATGACCATGGTCGTTGTGGAAACGACGCCCAGCGGAATACCCGAAGCGGGGTCGGCCCCCGGTGCTGATGCCCCATTGATTATAACGCTATTCGGTACAAGCTCAGTCCCGGCTGGGATCGTATCGGTCAACGTAACGGATGCCCCGTAGTTCCCTGCATTGGAGATGGCGATGCTGTACACAACGGTATCCCCTACCGTGGCTATTGTCTGATCCCCCGTCTTGACGGCCGTCAGGATCGGCTGATACACCGGCGTTGTAACCGTATTGGAAAACGTTGTGGCTGAGAACACGCCTGATGTGAAGCTGACCGTGGACTGATTGTTCAAAACTGCACTTGCCGGGAGAGAAGTAACCCGCACACTAAATACAACGGTCACGGTTGCACCAGGCGCGATGGAACCGATGGTTATTCCGGTGGAAGGGTTGGCACCCGGGCGGAGCACACCATCTACAAATACGCCGGTTGGCGCTAGAACGGTGCTTGCCGGTAATGCATCCGTGAAGACTACATTGTTCACCGTCGCAATTCCGTTATTCGTTACAGCGACGCTGTACGTCACTATATCACCGACAGATACCGCCGTTGACGTCGTTGATTTCACCACATCGACGTCTGGAGCTGAAACCGAAATGGTTAGTACGTTGGACAGCACCGAACCTGTAATGGTCCGTCCGTCAGGCAAGGTGAAGGAAAGAGCCACCGAAGCCTGATTCACCAGCTGCTGTGGAGATGGTAAGGTATCCACGACTACAGAAAAAGTAATGGTTGTTGTTGCACCAGCAGCGACAGTCCCTGCCGAAATGCCTGTGGCTGGATTCGCGGCAGGCAGCGGCTGACCATTCACAATGACACTGTTCGGAACGAGAATGGTTCCCGCAGGGATATTGTCCGTCAAGTTAATTTGGGCACCATAGTTGCCCGTATTGGAAACGGTGACCGTGTAGCTAACCGTATCGCCGACCGTAGCGTTTTGTGTACTTGCTGTCTTTTGTACTGAAAGAATCGGCTGAAATACCGACGTGACCACCGTATTGGAAAATGTCGTGCTTGAGAATGCCCCTGAAGTAAAACTCACTGTGGAGCGATTGCTCAACTGCCCGCTTGGGGGAATCGAGTCGACACGGATACTGAAAGTAATGGTTGCGGAGGCTCCTGGAGCAAGTGTACCCAGCGATATCCCCCCTGCCGGATTGGCTGCGGGTTGCGCCACCCCGTTCACCGTCACACTGCCTGTGACAAAGGATGCGCCTGCAGGAATCGGATCCGACAATTGGATATTGTTTACGGGGGCTATACCGCTGTTCGTTACCAGAATGGAGTAAATAACGGTGTCGCCTAAAGCAGCCGCAGTCGAAGTTGTACTTTTAACGACAGCTACGTTTGGAGATGAAACCGGAAACGTCAGCGTATTCGAGGTAGCTGTTCCTGTTAAGGTTCGTCCGTCAGGAGGTGTAAAGGTAAAGGAAGATGTCGCAAAGTTGCTGAGCTGCTGCGGAGACGGAAGTGTATCCACGACCACAGCAAACGTAACAACTGCGGTTGCTCCAGCTGCTACAACGCCTACCGGGATGCCTGTTCCAGGCGTCGCTCCAGGCTGCGGCACACCAGATACCACAACACTGTTGGCTACAAAAGAAGTTGCAGCAGGAATGGTATCTGTGACGGTAACATTAGCCTGCAAATTGCCTGTGTTGCTGACAGTCACCGTGTATACGACCGTATCACCTACAGTTGCATTAACTGTATTGGCCGTTTTGACAAGTGCAATCTGCGGTTGAATGACCGGAGTCTCTGTTGTATTGGACGATGATGACCCCGAGAATGAACCGGATGTGAAGCTGACCGTCGACTGATTGTTAATCTGCGAAGGGATCGGCATGGTAATCGTCACCTCAAAAGTTACGGTAACCTCAGCTCCTGGAGCCAAAGTACCGATTGGAATGCCGGCGGTCGGATTGGAGAGCGGGAATGAAGTCCCGTTCACAATGACGCTTCCGGGTACAAATGGGGTATTCGGAGGAAGAGGGTTGACATATACCACATTGTTAACGGCTACGGTTCCATTGTTGCGAATAACAGATGTGTACCTGATGACATCCCCGACTACGCCGTACTCTACATTGTCACTGTTAACAATCGTTACATTGGGAAGAGAGACAGGAATCGTGATGGTGTTGGATGACGAGAATCCGGCAATTGTCCTTCCACTTGGAAGTGTGTAGGAGAACGAAGCGACCGCCTGGTTAGTCAACTGTCTTGAATCAGGCAAACTTGTGACCGTTGCGACAAAAGTAACGGTTGTACTTGAGTTCGCTGCAATGGATCCCAAACTAATACCTGTTGCCGGACTTACACCTGGTGTAGGTACACCATTAATGATGACACTGTTCGTACTGAAAACAGCTCCCGCAGGAATCGGATCCGTCAAGGTAACCGAAGCCGCGATATTACCTGTGTTGTTAATCTGAATGCTGTAATTAAAGGTATCTCCTACCGTCAGATTGGTTGTACTTGCTGATTTCACCACTTGAATGACGGGCTGAAATACAGGTGTACTAACCGTGATCGATGTAGAAACCCCATTAAAACTGCCCGACGTAAAAGCTGCACCTGCACGGTTGGTAACCGAACCTGTAGATGGAACAGAAGTCACTCTAGCCTGGTAGGTAACAGTGACGCTGCTTGAGCTGTTCAAGGTACCAACAGCAATGCCCGAAACGGGGCTTGCACTTCCCGCAGCTGTTCCATTAATGGTGACACTGCCTGGTACAAATTCTGAGCCGGACGGTGTATCCGAAATCACGAGATTTTGGACTGCACTTATGCCTGCATTGGTTGCAATGACCGTATAGGTGAGGATGTCGCCTACTGTCGCATCAGGTATATTCACGGTTTTGCTAATGGAAATATTCGGCGCTGATGCAGATATGCGAACGATATTGGACTGGCTGCTGCCTGAGAGATTCCGCCCACTGGGTAGTTGGTACGTATAGGTTGCAGTACCCTGATTCTCCAGTGTGGGCGGAGATGGAAGTGTATTGAGAGTAGCGCGAAACACCACCGTTGCCGTGGCTCCAGGCGAAAGACTGCCCAGCGTTATTCCGGTTAATGGGCTGGTTCCCGGACGCGCAGTACCATTCACCGTTACCGAATTCGGAACAAACGTCAGTCCTGTCGGGATGGTATCGGTTACCGTAACTTGGGCTGCTATGTTTCCGCTGTTTGTCACCACCAGTGTATAAGCAAGCTGATCCCCCAGTGTTGCATTCGTTTGACTCGCCGACTTGTTGATGGCGATGATCGGCTGGTACACAGGGGTTGTAATCGAATTGGAGTTGGAAATGCCCGTAAATGCACCTGAACTATAGGACACAGAAGCCCGATTAAGCAGCGAACCTGATGCAGGCAAGGCTTGAACCGTAAGCTGAAACGTCACCGTCGCGGAACTCCCTGCAGTCAGTGTTCCAATGGAGATACCACTATTCGGGTTAGCCGATGCTACTGCCCCTCCCCTTACAGTCACACTCCCGGGAACAAATGATGTTCCGGCAGGAAGAGAATCCGTAAGAATCACATTGTTAATCGGCTGAATACCGCCGTTCGTGGTCACCACGGTATAGGTGAATGTCTCCCCTACGGCTACATCGCTGACCGAAGCCGATTTAACCGCGGTTACATTGGGCAATGTCACCGGAATCGTCAAGGTGTTTGATGCTATTGTTCCTGTTATGGTCCGTCCGTCAGGCGAGTTGAACGAATATGAAGCGGTAGCCTGATCCACAAGGGTTGGCGGTGTAGGCAAGCTTGTGACAAGCACTTGAAAGGTGACAGTATTCGCGCTGCCTGCAGCAAGGCTGCCCAAATTCACACCAGTCGCCGGATTGGCACCTGCAATAACATTTCCGTTCAGGCGGAAGCTGCCTGCTACATACGAACTGCCACTTGGGATGTTATCTGTCAATGTGACGTTCGCCGCAACATTCCCTCCGTTATTTACCTGAAGCGTGTACGTTACCGTGTCACCCACCGTAGCATTGGTAGTACTCCCCGACTTCACAATGGACAGGTTCGGTGAATATACAGGAAGTGTGGAGTTGTTGGAGGGAATTACTCCTGTTATGGTCGGACCTCCTGCCACACTCTGAAACGTAAAAGCCGCATTGGCCGAATTCACAAGCTGCAGAATGCTTGCATCCTGTCCGATAAGCGCCCGGTAGGTTACAACAATACTGCTGGACAGGTTTAATGAACCCAGCGGAACGCCTGCGGTTATATCCAGTGTTGGACGAGATACACCTGCAACTGTGACGCTCCCTGGAATAAAAGTAAGTCCTGCAGGCAATGAGTCCGATAGCACCACACTGGCGGCACTGGCCGTACCTGCATTGGCAACGGTAACCGTATAGAGAATGCTATCCCCTGCTACCGCACCGGTGGCCGTTGATCCCTTCGATACGGTAATTCTTGGTGCGTTAATATCGACCTGAATGGCATTGCCGTTGACGATGTATGCATCTCCCGATGTTGTTAATGTCAACACGGCTGAAGATTGATTGTTAATCAGTCTGGCTGACACATCCACATTGGTTATGTCCCAGCCTTGTCGTCCGCCAGAAATGTTGGAGCCTGGTGCACCGTTGATCTGGTTCCGGGTTCCGAAGGTTCCTGTCGTGTTAAGTGCTCCGGTGTCTCCGTTGATTTGGGAAGCGAAAAAGTTGGCAGCCAGGTTGTTTGGTCCCGACAAGGCAACCGAAGTCGCCGACGTTGGTCCAAATAACGCCTGGTCTCCGGTCCGGTTTGCATCACCCTCCTGCGCACTGAACAGCGCTCTTCCCCCGAGCGTACCAGAGATCGGAGTCGCAAATCCTGTCAGTGTGGTAACTACCGGTGCGGAAGTCGATTGGACAAGCACGCCACCAGCCCGGAGTGACATGTTACGAAAAGGCAGGGCCGGATTTTGATAAATGACGCCTAGTGTCCAGCCTGCATGGTTGGCCGTGGCATCATTGTTAATAACGATCGTTCCTACGACTGCTCCGGTGATATATGTACCGGCTCCTCCACTTTGGACAAGCGACGTAACATTCGCAGAACGTACATAACCTGAGGCGCCGTTCCCCAGATCGAATTGATTGTATGTTGCCGGGTCAGGAGTAACGCTGGATGTCCCTGCAGGGGTGATAAACGTGACCGGATTGTTGATGGCTGCGCTCAGGTTCACATTACCATTTATATAGCTTCCGCCCCAGATCAACTCTGCGTATAGAACAGTACTCCCTGCAGGAAGGACGAGTATTGCAGCTGAGCTGTTACTCTGATACAAGCTTGTTGTACCTGCTGGATATGTCCCATAAGTCAAAGCCGTATTGGTCGTTGTGAATGCCCCAATACTGTCCTGTGTTCCTGGTACCCCTGCCGTTTCAGAACGACTCAAACCAAGTGTATTGCCTGTAAACGTAATTGCTCCCGTAGCGTTGACGGTTGAACGAACGACAAGAGGAATAGAGATCACCTCCTTCATCAAGGATTGTAATCATCGTATAAGACGGAGCCTTGTATCAGTCTATGAGGTTCATTCCGAAATTTGTTTGTCCCTGTGAAAAGTTTCTGCTCGGGTTCTGCGTTTATGTCACTTTGTTTTTACCCATTTAATTAACATTTGCGTTTTGCACAATCTGTTTTATAATCAACTAATACGAGAGTCATTCTGTCGTACCATTATGATGCAGTCAGCGGTGATATATGAAGAGTTTGTCAACACATAACAGTCATATCCCAACAGAATATGAATTCAAGCATTCCAAATGGATTAAAAAAATGCTCCATGCATACTGGGTTGTCGTAATCACACATTTCGTCGTTCAGGTCGGCTGTTTCCTCTTTCTGGACTATGATCGTACTCCTGAGGATTTCATCATTTATGTTTTATTTTGGCCCACAGCCTCAAGTATTGCTTCCATTATGATTGCCAGCTGGGTCGACCGGCGCTTCAGCAGTTATTCCTTTTATGCCATGTCGGCCGCCAGTACTGTCGTTGCCTGGACGATCATTCATGTCAATTATGACATTCGAATTATTCAAGCGATCAGCCTGCTTCCCATCTTTACGTCGGTTTTGTTTTTTAGCAGAAAACGGGTCTGGACCGCATGTTTGATGCAAACAACAGGTTATGTTTTGGTTCTGTTTGATTCAGGCTATCGTTCCTATTTGACTTCCTTTGACATGGTCTCCATCCCAGCCTTTCTCATTGTCGGTACATATGTAGCTCAGGTCATTGTCACAAGTGGTGTTGAGGTATTGGATGATCTCAAGGACAGCATGCTGGCCAAGCAGGAACTGATTGTACGAAATGCCATTATGACCAAGCAGTCCAAAACCGATGGGCTTACCAATCTGTATAACCAGAGCTCATTCAAAGACTATTACGATAAAGCATATGAGTATGCCAAGAGCGGTATGAGCCTTCATTTGGCTCTCATTGATATTGATGATTTCAAATCAATTAATGACACCTATGGACATCGGGTGGGCGATATCATTCTGGAGAAAGTTTCCCATGTCATTCAGGAGAACATCACTTCAAGCGATATTGCAGCCCGTTATGGCGGTGAGGAATTCGCATTGCTTATGTTTGAACAGTCCTTCGATCAGGCTTACGCTCTCGTGGAACAGATTCGTCAGAAAATAGCCCTGATGGGCCATTTGGAACTGGAGGGGAATTCCATCACCGTCAGTGTGGGACTCAAAGGTTTCAATGCCCGGCTAACCAAAGAAAAGCTGTTTGAAGAGGTGGATGCCTGTCTATACGCTGCCAAACGGACGGGTAAAAACAAAACCGTGACTTCCCTTGACCTTGTTGAGGTTTAGTAAATAGTAGAGACATCAAAAAAGTTGTACCGCAAACCGAATTCGGTTGTGCAGTACAACTTTTTTTATATCTAGAATATTCGTCTTACTCGGCCCATTCCCAGCGATGGGCATATTGCTCCAACTTGGGATGAAGCGTACCCGGCTGGCCATCAATAAGCAGACGAAGTTTCGTAATCCAGTCCTTGAACGAGTCGAACGATGCAAACAGATTCGCCATTTCAGAGGTGAGGTACAGAAAATGAGGCGCCGGGTATTCAGAAGTCAGATGACGCAGAGCCGAATCCATTGGTGTGTACTTCTTCCTCTTGCCTTCCAGTCCCTCCACCTTAATGCGGAACTCCGTATGATCTCGCTTCCACTCATGCAAGCGGTCCTCTCTCTTATAATACGGCTGTACCCCATCCTTGCTCATGCGCTTGACCGTGTTCTCATGCAGAGGATAAAGTACCAACTGTGTAAATGCGCGCGTATCTGAAGTGACTGCTGCATGTTGAAGTTGTTCATCGGTCACATGCTCGAATGAATCGTAGAAAATCAGTGTACCTTTCCGGCTTGCTGCAGGCGGTTCGTAACCGTACGGAACCGATGTATAATTTCCAGACATGATATTCCTCCAGTCCGTTATAAATGCTTATTTGTTTTGGGTATCCGGCTCATCCTGATCCTTGTTCAAATCCACATAGAATGTCATTTTATTCTTGCCCGAACGCTTCGATTCATACAAGGCTTCATCAGCCATACGGATAATTTCACTCGGATTGCCGCTGTTTGTCGGATACTCGGCACCACCGATACTACATCCAATGTGGATCCGCTCATATTCAATAATAAATGGTTTATTCAAGCTCAGGATAATCTCATCCGCATATGCTTGCGCCTCTTCTTTTGGATTAGCCCCAATGGAACGAAGTACAATGAGAAATTCATCGCCGCCCAAACGAACCGTAATTCCCTTGTCGTGACTTAGGGCCATCAAACGCTGCGCCACTTTTTGAAGCAGGACGTCTCCGGTTTGGTGTCCAAGGGTATCATTCACACTTTTGAATCCATCCAAATCCAGATAGAGGAAAGTCAAAGTATGATCCGTACTCTCCGTTTCAAGTGATTCCTCCAGATACACTTCGAGCGCTGTCCGGTTCGGCAAACCTGTCAGTTGGTCGTAATGGGCCAAATTCTGCATGAAAACAAGTTCCGAATCTTTATTGGTAAGCGCGGTTAGCATGCCCCTGAGTGAGCGGGACAACACTTCAATTTCCTTAATCCCCTTGTTCTCGGGAATCTGTACCTGATCACCTGCACGAAGTTGGTCTGCCACTTTGGTTAATCGTGTGATTGGCGATGAGATTAGGCGAGAAACCAGCCATCCAATGAGGGCAAACAATACGGTAACGGCAAGCCCAGCCCAAACGTTAAACCATAACATGTCGGATACGGAAGCAAAAGCCGTTGATTTGAGCTGGCGAACGACAACAGTCCAGCCAAGACCCGGATAATCCAGATGACCCTGGCTGTATGCGAGTCCGGTAACATATTCCTTTCCGTCAGCCCACTTCTCTATGGACCAGCTGGTCTTGTTGATCTCCGCTGTTTCCATTCCCGACAACTTCAAAGGTTTTCCAACCCATTCGTCAGGACCAAGCAGCACCGTATGCTCTCTCTTGCTCACAATGAACAATTCAATGTCCTTCTCCCGGTATTTCAAAGGCTCCAGGACGCCTTTCTCCACTTCTTTGGCCCATTCCCAGCTTAAATGCGCAGCCAGTACGCCTGCAACCTCACCATTTTTATATTTCAAAGGAAAGCTGATATCGACAAATTGCAGTGGTTCTCCTGTTGGATTCGGAAGCAGCTTGGCCAGAAGCACTGCATTATGTACGTCTCCGATAAACTTACCCTTGATTCCTTCCTGATACACAGGCCGTTCAGATAAATCTTCACCGCGCAATATACCGGCCGTTGAGGCTAACACTTTTCCTTTCGGATCCATGAATCCAACCCAGGAGAATGAGGGAAAGCTATTTTGTAGCTGATCCAACAGCATCTGGATATCAGCAGGTTCGAAGCGATCTTCAAGTGCAGCCATCTGGCCAAGAAGATCCAGTTCCCCTGAACGCGCCCACATGAAGCGATCCAGCTTGTCTGTTGTTTGAGAAGCCGTGCCGGTCAGTGAATGACCGATCTCGGTTTCAACAGCAACCGCTGATTTTTGACTGAAAATATAACCGATCGTTAATGTCACCAGCAAAGACAATATAGCGAAGGTCACGGTAAGTATGGTTCTGAGTTTGTAAGACATGTTGGCCTCCAATAATCGGTGAAACCATCCTGCTTCTTTAACACGAAACATGCTGTAAAGGGCACACGCGATGTCACCTATTCGTTTTCATCTTTATCGGAAATAATGACTTGTTTTATTATACATGCCTTGTGCATAATACGATTCCATTTGCTCCGTCAAAAATAACCGTGTTTCTTCCATTCAAAGAATAGTCACGATTCTGTATATACATACTTGGGTTATGAATATAGAGAGCAAGCATATCATCCAATGATGAGATGATCATTCAGCATGTCTGTACCACAGAGAGAACTTCAACTAGAAATTGGGGGTGTAATATTGAGCCTGCTTCATCTTGCTGTTATTTTCCCTTTTGCCATGGGGATTTTGCTTATGATGCTGAACCGCTTTTTCCGTCGAATACATATGGGGTGGCCGGTTCTTATTGTTCCGGCGGTGTTGTTCGGTTATTTTGCAAGCCTCATTCCTGCCGTGTCTCAGCGGAATATGGTCTCCGGTTATGTGCCCTGGATTCCGTCACTGGACATAGGATTTAATCTATATCTGGATGGCTTAAGTCTGCTATTAACACTACTTATTACCGGGATCGGGGTTCTGGTGGTGTTTTACTCCATTTACTACATGGACAAAAAAGAAGATTTGAACCGCTTCTATCTGTATTTGCTCATGTTTATGGGGGCCATGCTGGGCGTTGTACTATCCGATAACATGATTGTATTGTACGGATTCTGGGAACTTACAAGTATCACGTCATTCTTGCTGATCGCGTTTCATTACAAACGCAAAGCTTCCACTTCAGGCGCACAAAAGTCGTTTTTGATTACCGTATTTGGCGGGTTCGCCATGTTAGCGGGATTCATGATGATGTACTTGATGACTGGAACGTTTAGTATCCGTGCAACCATTACGGAATGGGGACAGATTCAGGATAGTGCATTATTTTTGCCTGCACTGGTGCTGATCCTGATCGGGGCATTTACCAAATCCGCGCAGTTTCCCTTCCACATCTGGCTGCCGGATGCGATGGAAGCTCCAACACCCGTCAGTGCATATCTGCATTCGGCCACAATGGTTAAGGCTGGCTTGTACGTTATAGCCCGCTTCACGCCCATCTTTGGGGGAGAGGGAACCTGGTTTTGGCTGGTCACTGGCGTAGGCCTCCTGACCTTATGTTATGGATCATTCCTTGCTGTGAAAAAGAACGACCTGAAAGCCATTCTCGCATATTCCACGATCTCACAGCTTGGATTAATCATGTCCCTGCTTGGCATCGGCTCCGCAGCACTCTACTTCGGTTATGGCGAGTCTTCTGCCGTCTATACAGTTGCAATTACAGCTGCCCTGCTTCATCTTTTCAATCACGCAACCTTCAAGGCAGCACTATTTATGGTCGTCGGTATTGTCGATCATGAAACAGGGACACGCGATATTCGCAAGCTCGGAGGACTGGCTTCCTTTATGCCTGTCACGTTCACTGTAGCGCTAGTGGGCGCACTTGCCATGGCGGGTATTCCGCCTTTCAACGGTTTCTTGAGTAAAGAGCTGTTCTTCCAAGCCATGGTTGAAGTGACACATCTGCGTATCTTCGGACTTGGTTCGTGGAGCATCCTATTGCCTGTACTCGCTTGGCTCGCCAGTGTATTTACTTTAATCTATGCGCTGATCATCGTGTTCAAAACGTTCCTCGGTAACCGCCGCACGGAGCTTCCGGCGGAGAAGCTGCATGAAGCTCCGGTTGGCATGCTGATTCCTCCGGTAATCCTCGGTGTACTTGTCATTACATTCGGACTTTTCCCGGATCTGCTGGCTGGATCGCTTATTGAGCCGGCGATGGCCTCCGTGCTTCCAGCGCTGCTGGACGGAAACGAGCATTTTGATGTTCACTTCTCCTTATGGCACGGAATAACACCGGAATTAATCATGACCATCGGTGTCATCATTCTTGGTATCACGTTGTATAAACTGTTACCTCGCTGGAGAAATGTGTATGAACATTACCCGCAGGGCCTGACCATTAACAATATGTATCATGTCATTCTGGATAATGTGCAGCATTATGCTCGCAAATGGACAGAAGCTTACATGAACGGATCAGTCCGCAATTACCTGGTGTACATCTTCTCGTTCACCGTTGCACTGCTTGTATATGCCTTTTTCCGCTCCGGCGAGAATATTACCTGGAATTTCAAAGGGCATGCTCCCTTCTCATTCTATGAAGCGGTGCTGCTTGTCGCCCTGATTGCTGCTGCAGTCTCCATTCCTTTTGCGAAAAACAGACTCTCTGCGGTCATTATGACTGGTGCTGTCGGGTACCTGGTTACGCTGTTATTTGTATTGTTCCGTGCACCCGATCTGGCATTAACCCAGATGATTGTGGAGACCGTGTCGGTTGCGCTGTTCCTGCTGTGCTTCTACCATCTGCCTGAACTTCAACGCGGACGGTCCAGCCGCAGGTATCTGAGCGTGAACATGATTGTCGCTATTGCGGTGGGCATCGTCATGACCTTCGTAGCCCTTGCCGCAAGCGGAACAGCTTCCCTGGAGAGCATCTCCACTTTCTTCATTCAGGAGAGCTATAACCTTGCAGGCGGCAAAAACGTGGTTAATGTGCTGCTCGTAGACTTCCGCGGCTTTGATACAATTCTGGAAATCATGGTGCTGGGGGTAGCCTCACTATCCATCTATTCCATGATCAATCTGAACCTGGAAGCCAAGGATCTCGGAGCGCGATTGAAGTTCCGTAAAAAAGAAGAAAGCAAAGATGACGATAATCTGGATGACGAAGCGGATAATACGAAAAAATATGGAAACCAGGAACGAAGCTCCTCCACTTGGGATACCGTTCCCTTACAGAGTAACGATGTGCTGCTGCAAACGACAACCAAAGTAGTCGTCTTTATCATTCTGACGTTTGCGCTGCATTTGTTCTTCGCAGGACATCATAATCCGGGCGGCGGTTTCATCGGAGGATTGGTCACGGCTGCTGCACTGGTCTTGATTGCTCTTGCATTCAGTACGGATACGGTACGCAAGGCGCTGCCGATCGATTTTCGTACGTTGACGGCTGTCGGATTGGCCATTGCCCTCTTGACGGGCGCCGGTTCCTTCTTATTCGGGGTTCCCTTCCTCAGCCAGACCTTCGGTTATTTCGAACTTCCTTTGCTGGGAGAGACCGAGCTTGCTACTGCGATGCTGTTCGACCTCGGCGTGTATATCGCTGTCCTTGGCGTCACCATGACCATCATTCTACAGATCGGGGAGGATCGCTGATATGGAAATATTGATGTGCGTTGCCGTTGGCATACTGTTTGCCGTCGCCGTCTTTTTAATCTTGTCACGGAGCCTGCTCCGTATTGTGTTAGGCATGTCCATCCTCACCCATGGGGTGCACCTGCTGCTGATTACGATGTCACGGCTTAAAACGGGTGCTCCTCCTCTACTCGGGGAAAAGGCGGAAAGCTATGTTGATCCGCTGCCACAGGCGCTGATTTTGACTTCCATTGTCATCAATTTCGGGCTAACCGCTTTCTTCTTTGTTCTGTCCTACCGATCTTATCTAAAATTGAGAACGGACGACATGGAAGAAGTAAGGGGGCGTCCATATGAATAATCTTGTGGTTCTACCTTTGCTGCTGCCGCTAATAACAGGTGTTATAACCATTCTCTTTTTCCGTAAAGTCCGTATACAGCGCATAGTCAGTGTCATTGGGACACTATTGACCGCTGCTGCATCAACCGTATTAATTACACAGGTGGCGAGTTCCGGCGTACAGACCCTTAATATGGGCGGTTGGGCCCCGCCATACGGTATCGTTCTTGTTGCTGATATGGTATCTGCCCTGCTCGTTGTGGCTGCTTCCATCATTGCTCTGGCATGTTTGCTGTATGCTTTTCGAAGCATAAACCAAGAGCGGGAAGAACATCATTTTTACGTCTTCTTTCATTTTCTGATTGCAGGCGTGAACGGTTCTTTTCTGACAGGTGACCTGTTCAACCTCTTTGTCTGCTTTGAACTGATGCTGATTTCTTCCTATGCACTTATCGTACTGGGAGGAACGGAAAGACAACTCCGAGAGACGATCAAATATGTCTTGATTAACATCGTGTCATCCGCATTGTTTGTTGCCTCTATTGGCTTCCTCTATTCGATAACAGGCACGCTGAATATGGCGGACTTGTCCAATCGGATTGCCGAAGTGGGTCAGAGTGGTGTAATTACACTGATTGCTGTCCTGTTTCTCATTGTGTTCAGCATCAAGGCCGGCCTATTCCTCTTCTTCTGGCTGTCCGGCTCCTATGCAGCTCCCCCTGCCGTGGTAACGGCTTTGTTCGCCGGATTGCTGACCAAAGTAGGGCTGTATGCGATTGTGCGCACATTCACGCTCATTTTTTATCATGATCCGGATTTCTTCAATGCCCTCATCGGCTGGATGGCTGGCGCAACCATGATTCTCGGGGTTATTGGCGCCATCTCCTATCGTGACGTGAACAAAATTTTGGTCTATAACGTGGTTGCAGGTGTCGGGTTTGTCGCCTTCGGCATGGCCGCTGCAAGTCGTCAGGCTCTGGAAGGGCTGCTCTTCTACATGCTGCATGACATGTTGATCAAAACGCTGCTCTTTTTGCTGGGAGGTGCCTTGATCGCCGTTGCGGGTACATCCAAACTTGAAAACATGGGTGGATTGCTCCATCGTTATCCGCTGCTTGGATGGATGTTCTTCATCAGTGCACTTGCACTGGCCGGTATTCCTCCATTCAGTGGTTTCCCGGGTAAGCTGCTGCTCTTCGAGGGTGGCTTGCAGGCCGGCCTTTACGGTCTTACGGGAATTGCGGTACTCTCCAGCCTGCTGATGCTCTACTCGGTCCTCCGTATTTTCATTCAGGCCTTCTGGGGCGAACCGCCAGCAGGTATCGTTAGACGGCCTTACGCGGTAAACGGACTCTTAATCCCTGCCGGCATCCTGTTCATATTTATTATCGTCATGGGCTTGGGGGCTGAAGGAATGTTTCAGCTAACCTCCCGCGCAGGCGACATTCTACTGCATCCCAATCTTTATATTGATGCAGTATTGAAGGAGTAGATGCTTATGGCCTTTCAGATCATACTGAATCTGATCATTGCCTTTGTATGGATGTTTCTGAACAATGCCTGGAATGGCGTTGGTTTTCTTATTGGTTACCTGCTCGGTCTACTGTTAATCGGAAGTATGCGGCGGTTCTTCCCCCAACGCTTCTATATCGTTCGAGTCTGGGCCATCATGAAGCTGCTCTACCTGCTGTTCAAGGAATTAATACGAGCGAGTATTGAGGTTATACGCCAGATCATCAAGCCCAGGCTTGAAATTCGTCCTGGCATTTTTACCTACCGGACTCAATTGTCTTCCGACTGGGAGGTTACCTTTTTATGCCTCCTCATCTCGCTCACACCGGGATCGTTACCACTTGAGATATCTGGGAATCAACGGAAGCTGTTCATTCATGCACTGGATATCAAGGATGAACAAAAAATGAGGGATGATATCAAAAATACGTTTGAAAAAGCCATTATGGAGGTGACGCGATAATGCTATCCTCAATGTTGTTTATATCCCTGCTTGTACTGTCCTTGGCCATCCTGGGTTGCTTGTACCGTGTGCTGCGCGGTCCTTCCATGGCTGACCGGATTACAGCTCTGGATACCATCGGCATTAACGTCATCGCCATTGTGGCTGTGCTGTCCATGATGCTTCACACGCAGGCCTATCTGGATATCATTCTGCTGATTGGTATTCTTGCTTTTCTCAGTACAGTCGCATTCGCACGATATATTGAACGGGGGGCGGTGTTCAAAAATGAAGGAGATCGTTAATGGAACCGCTGAAATTGCTATCGGTCTGATTGTTCTGTGCGGAGCTTTACTGAGTGCACTTAGCGCCTTTGGACTGATACGATTACCAGATGTTTACCTGCGTGCGCATGCCGCGACTAAAAGTACAACACTCGGTGTGTTTTGCGTACTCATCGGAACATTTTTCTTCTTCTGGTACTTCGATAACTACATTAGTGCACGCGTACTTCTTGGCATTGTGTTTGTCTTTATTACCGCTCCGGTTGCCGGGCATCTGAATGCACGCGCAGCATATCGGACAGACGTTCCACTCTGGGAGCAGAGCGTACAGGATGAACTTGAACCGCTGCTCAAAGGTAAAAAAGTCAACCATGAGGCCAAGGATATGATGGAATGATGAAGGTCCCCTTTTTCCATATTTGAAAAATCATAAACAACCCCGCAGCATACGCACCAGAGGCGTGTAGCTACGGGGTTATTTTTCATGTTCAGTGACGCGTTTTTTTATAAAAACCTGTCCAGCCAATCATACGCCTTGGCGCCACTGATTTCGTGCCCGCCTGTGAAGAAGTCTGCACCCAGAACATCTTGTGCACCCTCTTGTGCATAGATCTCCTCCAACCTTGCGAACGCTTCCCTTGCCGCAGCCTGTGGAAACACCCGATCCTCACTTCCTGCTTCAATGAATAATGGTCTTGGCACGATCAGTCCGATAATATCCGGCAGCTCCGCTTCCCGTAAGATGCCTGGAATGTAATTATCAAGACAGTGGTTCCGGTCCAGAATACTTGCTTGAAAGGTGCTGGCATATCCGCTGATGACCGTGGCCCGGAATCTTGCATCCAGCGCAGCAGTAAAGGCAGCAACGAGCCCTCCACCCGAGATGCCCATGATTCCAATCCTCTCTGCATCAACTTCAGGGCGGGTAGACAAATAATCGAGTACCCTCATCGTCTCGTAGACACGATGTCCGGCCAGTGTCTGTCCGGCCATGAGCAGATGGGCTGCAATCTTCGTGCAGGAGCTAATTCCTGGCGGTTCATCCTTATCCTCATCCAGTCTTCGATCACCGAATCCGAGCAATTCTGGAGCGGCAACCATGAACCCTCGCTGCACCAGGGATACGGCAAAATCCTTATGCAGTCCCGGTGCGGCGGTTCGAGGTGAGCCGTCAGGCTCCATGCCGCTTATCTCCCGGCTCCCATAACCATGGCCATGACAGGCAATCATGGCAGGAACAGGTGTATTTGTGTTACTTAACTCATTAGGAATCAATATGTATATTGGCATTCGCAATCCTGCATAGGTCGTTATTTCCACGCGTTCTCTTACGTAACCATCGCAGGCAATACGCTCCAGCACGACAGCTTGCAGCTCTGCATCCTCAACCGGGAAACCACCAAGTCGTTCACGTATTCCCGAACGCAGCTGTTCACTCCACTGTTCCAGAGGCTGTCCTGCCTGATATGCATAACGTCCGCGCTCAGTCGTTTGTTGTTGCAGATATGATTCAATCGCAGTCATTAATGGTATACCTCCTTGTTCATTCGCTGCATCAATCCATATGAAATAAAACATAATTGATGAACTAAACGGATCAAATCCGTACTATTTTCCAGTACATTATAGTGCAAGCCCATGGCCTATGAATTTAATATTCATGCCGCATTAACCCAAAACCCTGCTATTTTTATGAAAAAAGAGACATCCCCTATCCTGCAAAGCAGACTTCAGGAATCTCCCTTTATCATATGGTGGCTACCTTATAGGAACATTTTGCACACTTGGTAATCAGACCATGTTCATCAAGCGTTATGTTTTTTGTCCTGGGAGCCACCAATTCCATTTCCCCATCAGCTTCATTAGTGCTGGCACGAGCAGCAAACGAATGACTGTGACATCAATGAGCACCGCAGCAGTAATGCCAACGCCAAGCTGCTTCACTCCTTCCACATCTCCAAAGGCAAAAGGTATAGTCACAGCAAGCAGAATGGCTGCAGCCGATGTAATCAGTCGACCCGTTGATGCGAGTCCCTGCATGACCGCCTGGTCACTATCTCCTGTCAGACGATACATCTCCTGTATCCGGCTGAGCATAAATACGCCATAGTCCATTGAAATGCCGAAGACAAGTCCAGCGATAAACACCGGAATCATGATGGCAATCGCCGAGGGCTCCATCCCCAGATGCCCCTGATTGAAGACCAGCACCAAGACTCCAAACGAAGCTGTCAGGCTGAGTATATTCATCAGTATTGCTTTGATTGGAATCAGCAGCGAACGAAATGCCATCAGAAGTACAATGTAATTAGATACGATTACGAAAACCAGCACCTTGGGCAGCTGTCCCAAAATTTCCTGCATAATCTCAACTTGGGAAGCAGCTTCTCCGCCATAACGAATAGGTATCCCCTGAGCGCCTTGTTGCGCGTCCCGTTCATTCATCATGTTCAACCAGTTTGCAGCTTGTTCTGATCCTGGTGCTCCCTTGATGGTCGCCACCAGACGAATAGCATCCTCAGATACGTATGAGGAGAGAAGCGAATCGTGCAAGATCAGCTCGCTGCTCGCGCCTCCAATCTGCGAGGTTCTGTTCTGTCCTGGCCTGTACTTGTGATCCATTCCCCAGACGGATTCAATCTGAAGGACATTCTCATCCTTTTGCAATTCCCTTACCTTTCGAAGTGCCGTATTCCAGTGTAATGGGGTTAGCCTCTCTCCCGTTCCTCCGATGAGGATGTCAACGGAAGCGATGTCCTTTTGAGAGAAAACCTGCTGCATCCTCTCTGCAGCTTGTCTGGATTCTATGGTTGCGGGCAATGAGGTTGCGTCCGGAATCGCCATCTCCAACTGCTGAACCGGAAGCACGCAGAACAGCAGAATACCTGTACCCAACAAGGTCATCCGTAACGGTCGTTTCATCACTGTGCCAAACCATCGAAGCCATATGGAGGGTTTACGCGGCGGCGTACTGATTGCAAAATGCTTTTTTCGTTTAAAGATCCGCTGAGCATAGAGGGTAAGAATGGCTGGCAGTAAGGTCACATTAATTAACACGGATATCATCAGGACTGTCATGGCACCAAGCGAGACACTCAGAAACATGGGAAGTCTGATCCAGACCAGCGACAACAGGCCGAGCAGCACACAAGCGGCAGAAAACAAAACAGCCCTTCCGGCTGTACGCAGTGTCCTCTGGATAATCTCATACGAACTCTGCCCATGATCATGCGGATACAACTGCATCTCATCCCTATATCTGCTTATAATGATCAGCGCAAAATCGATGCTAAGCGCCATTCCCACCATCGGTATGACATTAATAACGAAATTCGAAAGTTCCACGTAATGCCCCATGAGAGAGGTCATCCCCATGGCTGTGACCACACCGACGACCCCCATAATTACGGCAACAAGGGCGGCATATAAACCTCGAAAGGCAAAACACAGAATAACCAGGGCAATGGGTAAGCCAACGACTTCCGCACGCTCCAGATCTCGAAAGCTCAACTGATTCACATCCTGCTGAACTACAGGCTTGCCGGTTAAACGAATAATTCCTTGATCATCTGCTGTATTCAGGGAACGAAGCTGCTCGGTGGGAGCATTCATCCGGTGTGCCGGTACATTAAAATCCAGGAGTGCATATGCCATGCCATCCCGCATCATTGCGCTTCTTCCAGCCTCAAATGGAGAGATTATGGTTGAAATATGGGGCAGCTTGGCTACCGCCTGTAAATGTCTGTTGACCCAATTCCGAAATTCTGCTGGAGAGGTGCCTGTCTGCTTTTCATAAACGACAATAATCGGATCATCCGGAATTCCGAAGTCTTCCTTGAGCATACGCTCAATATGATGTGCATCTCCATGAATCTGTTTCAACCCATGATCCTGAACAACACCGGGCAGATTCCATGCCCATACGGCGGATACCCCGATAATAAAAACCCAGCTGATCATGATGAACCGTGGATATCGGCCTATGAGGTAAGCAAGGCTGCGATAACCCATATCCAAGCTCCTCTTCTATCAGATTGTCATTTCATTCTTCATCTATGATGGCTAGCAGGGGCCTGCAATACAATCAAGTAACACACCAGAATAGTACAAGTCTATTCACGCCAGAATGAGTTTATGTTCAGCAAACAAGGAAAGACGGACAAGACCTGCACGTTCGCACAGGTTGTCCGTCTTGATCAGTCGATTTAGATAATCAGCCATTTGGATCCTACATGAAAAGATGAAAAGTAAATGACCAAGTGAATGACCTTATACAGGCCGAACTACCGTGAATCGCTCACCAAGTTTAGCGTAATCATTGCCCGCAAGCCGGCTTACGGGTTTAAGGTGATCCATCAAAATGTAGTGATGAGCGGGGTCATACACTTTTTCATTAAAGTGATACTGTACGATGCGAACGAGAAGCAGATCCGTTACAGGTTTTCCTTCGTCATTAGACACCGGAATATGCTGATACAGACGACATTCCATGCGAATCAGTGCTTCCTGTATTCCGGGCACCGCCACAACTGAACTTGGTACCGTCGTCAGGCTAGTTCGCTCCAGCTCGCTCTCATGCGGCTCAAGCAGTGCTGCTGTCTCGTTCATTTCGTTAACGATCGATTCGTCACAGATATGTACGACTAGCTCTTGCCCTGCAATCGCATTGCGGGCGGTATCTTTCATCACTCCATCCTTACGGTTAATGGAAATGGACAGCAACGGCGGATCGGAGCTAACGACATTAAAGAAACTAAACGGAGCTGCATTCACGACGCTGCCGTCCTCTGAAATGGTTGTGACAAAAGCAATCGGTCGCGGAACTACCGAACCACTCATCAATTTATAATTATCCCTGCTCGTCAGATCATTTGGATTCAATGTATACATCATAGACCTATCCCC
The DNA here is from genome assembly GCF_004000925.1 of Paenibacillus illinoisensis NBRC 15959. Classification (GTDB taxonomy): domain Bacteria; phylum Bacillota; class Bacilli; order Paenibacillales; family Paenibacillaceae; genus Paenibacillus; species Paenibacillus illinoisensis. The sequence continues at coordinate 571,558 of NZ_BIME01000001.1, forward strand.
TTTCTTAATCGGGAACGGATGGTTCCCACACCGACACTGTTACTTCGTAAGTATATATCGGGTTACACTAAAAAAACAAAAAACTCCCTGATGCCTATGGACACCAGAGAGTTGTACGATGACTTGCAGCACATATCATGTGCCATTCATTTATTTAACAATGCTTTTCTGAATATCTTCCAGAATTTGCGTGTTCGCTTGTACTCCGCTATACAACCAGCTGCTCGTGCTCTCAAACTCGTATACTTCTCCGTTTTTCACAGCAGGAATACTTTGCCACACTGCGTCTTTCAACGCTTCTGCCCCTGTTCCCTTATCACTGTTAACCAGGAAGAGATAGTCAGCATTCATATCTGCGATTCTTTCCAGGGAAACCTCGGACCAGTTACCAGTTGCTTTTGCCGATATTTCCTTCACAACTTCAGGCTGCTGCAGTCCGAGTTCATTGTACATGACTTCACCACTGGAGACATTGTTACTAACAACATAAAACTTGTTATTGAAGAGCCAGAGTGCTGCTGCAGTTTTCGTACCACCTGTTGCGGCAGTCACTTTTTCCTTAATTTCTTTTGCTTTTGCATCATAATCGTCAAGCGCTTTTTGAGCTTCATCTGATTTGTTCAACAGCTCGCCTATTTTCAAAAGAGCCTGACGCCAATCCTTGTTCACATCATCACCGAGTACATAAGTCGGGGCAATTTTGTTGTATTGTTCGTACTTCTCCCCTTCTACTGTACTCTCGGAACCCATAATGATCAGATCCGGTGAGAAGCTGGCAACAGCTTCAAAAGGAAGTTCGCTTGCAATAGTAGGCACTCCATTCAGAGTTCCTTGAAGATAATCCTGCACACTGCTACCATCACGTGCTGACCACTGAGCAGCTGGCTTAACGCCAAGTGTTACCAGATGATCTTCCAGATAGGAAGCGATAATGCGCTGTGGATTAGCTGGAATCGTCACATCATGACCCTGTGCATCTTTTACTGTGCGTTCTGTTGGAGCTTCTGTCTGTGTCTCAGTCTCCGTTGTAGTATTTGTCTCTCCTGCTGCAGTTCCATTATCTGCGGATTTCGTTCCGCATGCAGCCAGCCACAATGACATGACCATAATCGCGATTAGCAGCATGATTCCTTTTTTATTACTCTTTAACACGTGATTATCCCCTTTCATGATGAACATCTCAATATGAGCTGGTATGGCAATTTTAAAAGAACTCTATACCCTTCGGTATATAATCCCTGTATGTACTTGTCCATTTCCATTGACAATGATAATTGTTATCAACTGAGTTGTCAATCCGGTTTTACCTTTACCACGTTCGATAGCTCGTGATCCATTCACCTTTGGGCGAATGCCGCCATATGATGTTTTCAGAATACGACGACAGGAAGGATGTTCGTAGATGGATTACATCAATCATACTTATACAGGTTACGGAGAAGACCGCTCTGTTCAGTTTCCATTATTCCCGGGTGGCAGCCAGGGAGGGCAGCCCATCCAAGGAATTCCCGGAGGACAGGGATCTTTTCCCCCATACTTTCCAGGTGGAAGCATCGGCGGACAGCCACCGTTCTTTCCAGGAGGCGGTCAAGGTACGGTTCCAGGCGTTCCCGCACAGTTGTCGCAAGGCAATCTGCCTACCCTGTTAAGCGCCTATCCACGTCCGGTTGGGCAGCCACCAGCGGAGATGGTATTTCTCTACAATCTGATCAAAAGCAGCCCCGGGCTTCTGCCGTTGTTTATCCAGCAGCAACCACAGAATTTGACCCAGGCTGTGCAATTCGCCCAAACAGGCGTAACCGCCCCAAGGGATCAGAATCAGCGTGTACTGCAGAACTTTTGTTACAACCGTTGGTCCCTTGTATTCACCTACAATGACGTTTTTCTCATGTGGCCTGTCACTAATATCTTTGGTTTTGTCATCGGTTACTTCTATCCGTTCCTGACCCCTGGCATTTTGCTCAATACGCAAATCTTGTTCGCTCTTTGCTAACACACAAGCGCCCCACCCGAAGTTTAGACCTTCGAATGGGGCGCTTAGATATTTATATAGGATTAACGGGTCTGCTGACGGTGCCCACGCTTACCGACCATAACCAGATAGAGCAGTAAAGCCCCAAGGTCGGCACATGCGATAACGATCCCCATTGGCACCGCGGTTCCCTCTCCTCCCAAACCGACGAGCGGAGCTACAATCCCGCCAAAAAGGAATGTCATGACCCCTATAAGTGCAGAGGCACTGCCAGCTGACTTCTCCTGGTTGGCCATGGCCAGCGCGAAGGAAGCCGTGTTGACGAGACCCACACTGGAAACGACAAGAAATAACGGAACCAGGATGGAGATCAGATTTCCTCCCAATAGGATCGCAATGAGCAGAGATGTGCCTCCCACAGCAGCCGCAACGAGGCCAGCTATGAGCAAACGCGTTTCGGACACTTTACCCGCCAATCTCCCGGCAATCTGGCTTGCCAGAATGATTCCGAGTCCATTAACGGCAAAGCAGATACTGAACATTTGCGGAGAGACGCCGTAAATCTTTTGCAGTACAAATGGGGAACCCGATATATACGCGAACATTCCCGCTGCCACAAATCCTTGAGTCAATGCATAGCCCATGAACAGACGGTCGGCTGCGATTTGCCGGAATGTGACCAAGGTCTGCTTCAACCCTCCGCTGGATCGTCGTTCGGACGGCAGGGTCTCTCCAAGTCCAAATATAACGGCCAGTAACGTAAGCACCCCAATAATACTCAATAAGATAAAGACACCACGCCAGGAAGTATAAGCGAGCAGCTGCCCACCGATAATCGGTGCTGCGATAGGCGCTACCCCGTTAATAAGCATCAGCAGGGAGAAGAACCGGGTTAACTCCGGACCCGAATACACATCTCTTACCACTGCACGGGAAATAACAATTCCGGCTGCGCCCGCAGCCCCCTGAATAAAACGCAGCACAACAAAAGAACCCATTGTCGGACTCACCAGACATAGTATGGAAGCAATCGTATATAGCACAAGTCCTGCAATAAGCGGCGTACGACGTCCTCGTACATCACTAAGGGGACCTGCCAGCAGTTGCCCTGCAGCAAGCCCGACCATACAGGCTGTTAAACTAAGCTGTGCATACGAAGGAGAGGAATTGAAATCCTCAGCCAATGTAGGCAGTGCGGGCAGATACATATCCAGAGACAACGGACCGAAGGCAGACAGTGTCCCCAATATCAAGGCCATACGCACACGTGATGATGATTGATTATTTAAGGATGCTGATGAACTATTCATAGGGATTAAACTTGTTCCTTTCCTTACGATGTTTCCTGTTTACTTAGTGTTCTCCGTCACCAAGCAGACGAAGCAGGTTGGATGGCAGTGTAAACTGCTGATTATTAATGATAATGCGGCGCAGCTCCTCCTCATCCCGTTCATTCTCTGCGTCCTTGATCTCTTGAATCTCCCGATGAAGCCTCTCCATCTGTTGATCAAGGGCATTGGCGGAATCTGCTGCACTTTTTAATTCCTTGGTCAGATGTTCAGGAACGTCCTTATTGTATTTATAAAAGATTTTATGTTCAAGGCTCGCCCAGAAATCCATGGCAATGGTACGGATCTGAATCTCAACGCAGGCACGCTCTTCACCATTGGACATATAAACAGGTACATCTACCAAAAGGTGCAAGCTTTGATATCCATTGGGCTTCGGATTCTGGATATAGTCCTTCACTTCTAGCACACGCAGATCACTCTGATTGCACAGCATATCCTTGATCCGATAGATGTCCGAGATAAAGGAGCATGTGATACGAACGCCGGCAATGTCCTTGATATTTTTCTTGATGCTTTCGAAGGTCAGCTCGTGATTTTTGCGAAACATCTTATTCATGATGCTTTCAGGAGACTTCAATCTGGATTTCGTATGCTCAATCGGGCTGTAATCATGCAAGGACTGAAACTCTTCCTTTAAAACTTCAATTTTGGTTTCCATCTGATCGAGAGCAAATTTATAAATCATCATGAATCTGGTAATTTCGTATTTGAATTTCTTGAATTGGTCAATCGGATGTGGAGCGTTCATCATGGTTTTCTTCCTTTCTTTTATGCGCACTTGAGTAATTTACAGGTATAAGAATTCAGGCTGTCGCACCTGTCTCTGATTCATTATAAAACATATGGAGCCAATAAACGAATTTGTGACACATGGACAGTTAGCAAGTACGAGAGGTATGGGATCAGATTTTTGACACATGCTACATGGTATTCCATGTTCTACATCTTGTCATATTCACATCTATTGACCATGAAAGAGGTTGATTTTTCTTGCTGTATCAAGTGACCTATTCCTCTAGTGAATTCCGGGTTAAAGCGTATATGTATCTGCCCGAAGGCTGTATAATCTCTTCTCCTTGCCACAAGCATGAGACGGAAGAACGTATTGGAACTTATAACACGAGCTCATTACATGATGTGAAATTCCGGCTGCTGGCAAGTCGTTATCCTCCAACGCAAATCGATAACCATAAGCAAGAAAGTTGGCCTGTTCTTATCTACTGTCGCGGAGGCCTTGGCAACTATGGCGGCGTAAAAACGGCCTGGGTGGAGCAGTTTGCGCACAAAGGCTACATCGTGTTCGCTCCCTCCTATCGCGGCAATGAGGGCAGCGAAGGCCGGGACGAGTATGGTGGACATGATATTGAAGACGTGCGAGCCGCATACCGGCTAGTACAAGCACTTCCATATGCCGATTCTTCGCGTATTTCGCTTATGGGATTCTCCCGCGGGGCCATCAATGCTGTGCATACAGCTACCTTTTTCAACGAAGGCCCCTACCATGTACATAAACTTGTGCTTTGGAGCGGTGTTGCCGATGTCGAACGGACATATCAAGAGCGAACCGACCTGAGACGCACATTGAAACGTATTCTGGGCGGATCGCCCCGTGCTGTTCCCGAAGCCTATCTTGCCCGTTCTCCGCTGGCTGCCGTCTCCAAGCTCCGCTGCCCAGTGTTGATCATGCACGGTACAGAAGATACTCAAGTCAACTATAGTCATGGAACCCGTATGTATCATTGGTTGAAACGAAGAGGAATCGAAGTAACCTTTCATGCCTATGGGGGACAGAATCACTGGTTCCATGACAGTATCCATGCAGCCGCGGTAAACAACATGTTTGATTGGCTTGCTTCACCTTAGTTCCACACCATAAGTGAACGTACCGTCTTTATTTTATGAGATGATGCTGTATACTTGAGGGGTTGAGCATTTCTTGAAAGGACGGATTCACCATGCAGCAACCTCTGCAAAAGTATTCACTTCTGCTTCTATGTCTAGCGGCCGGAATGGTCGATGTCATTGGATATCTGGGACTGGGGCATGTACTTACCGCGAATATGACCGGTAATATCGTACTGCTGGGAATCGCGATTGCCCGTGCGCAGGAATTCATTGTGCTGCGTTCCCTTATTGCTCTGGCGGGCTTCATTGCCGGCAATGCCATTGCCGCACGCATGATCGGTACCCAACAGACCAAAAACGGATGGTCACCCCGTGTAACCCGTGTTTTTGTTGTCGAAAGCATCCTGCTTCTGATATTCGCGATCGTTATGATTAGCCCTTATTCAGAACAGTTTGCCTATCTGTTAATCGCCATACTGGCTGCTGCTATGGGAATGCAGACTACAGCTGCACGGCGGATCGGCATCGCCGGGATCTCCACCACCGTACTGACAAACAATCTTGCCGCAGTCATCGAAGATGCCGTAAGCATTATGCAGCGTCTCCGGCACACGAGTATAGGTTCATTGATGAAGGCTTCATCCAATGATTCGTACTTGCGGGTGTTTGCCGTAATCATTTATCTGATTGGTGTCATTGTCGCGGCACTTATGTTTCATAACATTCCTATGATTGCGGTCTGGATACCTGTTGTCGTGGTTGGAGGCGTGACTTTGCTTGCCCTATACCGGTTTAACGATCAGCAAGGTGTTACAGCAGAACGTTAACATTCGGGTTTGATATGCCATGTCAATCTTCATACAAAACATTCTGGGAGGCATGTCGTGTTCGTTTCCATTTCAGATATCCTCCATTCGTTTATCGGATATCATCTCCGATTATCCGGGATGCCTCCTGCCGAATTAGCTGTACCAGATGCTGCGCTGCAGGTGATAACACTTCACCAGCTCGGGTACACACGGCAATCTTATTTTTCAGATGAATTCCTCGGACATATACACGTGAAAGACGGCCCTCACGAACATCCTCCTTCACGACCAATGAGGATATAAAATTGGCTCCGTAACCGGCCTTTACCGCACTAATCGTTTCATTCAACCCGTTGAACTGCAGCGCAATTCGAGGGGCAGCCACGTTGTTCATACTGCATAGTGAGATTAGCCGCTCACGCGTCGCACTGCCTTCTTCACGCATGATGAAGGGTTCTGCTACCATCTGGGCCAAGTCCACTTCCCGATCAGCATACGGATGCGCTGGATGCACGACAAACCACATGTCATCCTCAAACAATTCATCCCAATGTACGCCTTGATGTGTAACCCCGCTCCCACCGTATACGGCAATCTCAGCCTCATATCGCAGCAGTTGATCAAAGGCCATCCGGGTATTGGTTGTACTGACCACAAGTTCCACATCTTCGTGCGTTTGCTTGAACTTCGCAATCCATCCAGGCAGCAAAAAATTAGAAGGCAAGTACGTTGCCGTTAATCGAATGATGCCTTTTTTCCCTTCCCGCATATCCTGCACAAAGTTCTCCACATCCTGTTCAAGCAAAAACAGACGTTCTGCGTATTCTTTTAACTGCACACCTACATCAGTAAGAACCAGTCGTCTACCCTCTGAAACAAATAAACGAATGCCCAGTTCATGTTCAAATTTCTTCACCTGTGACGAGACCGCAGGCTGGCTAATATTCAGTTCTTCTGCGGCGCGCGTAACGCCACCATATCTTACAATGGCATGGAACAATCGTAGTCCGTGCAAATTCATTTCCGTCACTCCTATGTCCGCAATATATAACTTTAATTTATGATTTTATACATAATATATATTTTATTTATGCATTTGTAATCATTATAGTTGAATTATGAAATTCAAACTATCGTTTTTGGAAAGGACGAAACCTTTATGAAAAACAATGATTATTCTTCTCTTGAGCACACTTGGAGTCAGGTCGACGACTATTTGAATCAGTTGCTTATTCCCTCGGATCCTCTGCTGGAACAAACGCTTCGTAGGAACACGGAAGCCGGATTGCCAGCCCATGATGTTGCTCCTAACCAAGGGAAATTCCTTCAGCTCCTGCTTCAAATCCACGGATCAGCACGTGTGCTTGAAATAGGTACGCTGGGTGCTTACAGCACGATCTGGATGGCAAGAGCACTGCCTGAGCACGGAAAAATCGTAACGCTTGAAGCTGATCCACATCATGCGGAAATCGCACGCACTAATCTGGTGCAGGCTGGGCTAATCGACAAGGTTGATCTGAGGATTGGACCTGCATTAACAACCCTTCCTGACGTTCAAGAAGACTACAGGGAGCCTTTTGATCTGATCTTCATTGATGCAGACAAACCGAGTAATCCCGATTACCTCCGATGGGCGCTCCGTCTGTCCCGGCCGGGAAGTCTGATTATCGGGGATAACATCGTCAGAGACGGTGAAGTGATCCATGCTGAGAGTACGGACCCCAGAGTTCAGGGCGTACGTCAATTTCTGAAGCTGATCGCCGATCACCCTCGTCTTGAAGCAACTGCACTGCAAACGGTAGGCAGCAAAGGGTATGATGGATTGGTGATCGCTCGTGTAATTGCGTAATTCAGCCTTATGACAAAATAAACAGTGGTCAATTCTTCCGCAAATCCCCCTTTCCTGTTACACTGGAATCACTGCACTGGTACGACTGGGGGATTACACTTGAGAGTTTTACGACAGATTCATGCTGAGATTCGGGGTTGGTCCCGAAATATTCAACTCTTTTTTCTGGCAAGCATCCTGTATCAGATCGGAAATGGCATGTTCTCGGTTTTGTACAATCTGTACATTCAGGGTCTGGGCTACAATGATACAATGAACGGCCAGATCGTAAGTATACAATCGTTAGCCACAGCGATCATGTTTGTACCTATCGGGCTTGGTGGTGATCGTTTCAGCCGAAAGAGACTGCTAATCGCAGGCGCTTTATTCAGCGGAATCTTCCTGATCGGCCGGTCGTTTGATTATTCGGCGAGTGGCCTGATCTGGTTTGCTGTATTTTCAGGGCTATTCGCAGGCGTCTTTCAGGTCCTGGCCATTCCTTTTCTGGCCGAAAATGTGAAGAAGAGTCAGCGGTTGAAGATGTTCAGCTACTACTCCTCCCTTGTGCTCGCCTCACAGGTGCTTGGAAGTCTAGGCGGCGGAGTGTTTGCCGACCTTCTGCACACACTGGGAATCGCCAAGGTTACTGGACTGCAAACCGTATTGTTCATTGGGGGTGCAGCAACTTTGGCAGCATTTATTCCGATGCTGTTTGTATCCGATGATAAGACTCCCGCACAGACTGTCACTACTGGTGCTGTTCCTGCGGTGGTTGCCTCTGAGGATAAAAATCTGTCTGCTACCGAACAGCCTGGGAATTTACAGGACAAAAAGAATGACTCCCGACTGATTGGTCAGTTTGTTATTACTCAATTACTGATTGGGTTCGGTTCCGGGCTGGTCGTCCCTTACCTGAATTTGTATTTTACCAACCGGTTTTCCGTTTCGCTAAGTGCGATGAGCTTACTTATTTCGCTTGGACAAATTATGACAATCGTCTCCATGCTGATCGGGCCGACGCTTGCCGCCAAAGTCGGAAGTGTCCGAGCTGTAGTCATATTTCAGGTGTTTTCCCTTCCATTTTTGTTGTTGACCGGCTTCACTAACGTACTTTTCATTGCTTCGGTCAGCTTTTTGTTCAGACAAGCTTTGATGAATGCAGCGAATCCGATTCAATCTGCCATTCTGGTAGACAGAGTTTCCGACAAGCGTCGCGGAATCGCCAATTCGCTGATGCAAACTGCATTTATGATTGGGTGGGCAACGATGGGACCTGTTCAATCCTACCTCGTAACCACATACGGCACGTACTGGGGATACGCCATTACGTTTAGTATAACGGGCGGTTTATACGTGATTTCCTCGCTGATGTACTATATGATGTTTAAAGAACCCAAACCTTCAGCACGTGTTCAGTTAAACGAATCAAGCACGCTGTAGCAAGTTCGCTTAACATGTCGTAGTTCGGGATGGCGAATCTTACAGGGGACGTATTTTATCATCAGGAGTGATCACACATGGTTCATACTCTTAATTCAGACTCATACTTACTGTCGATACAACCTGATCCAGCAGAAAGACCAAGCGGATGGAACTGATGCATAAGCTCAGTCCCTCCGCCTTTTTCCGATTCATTCTCAGTCTGTGCGTCTCGGTACTCGGCGGACTTCTGTTCACAGCCATCCACACCCCGATTCCCTGGCTGCTCGGCCCCATGGTATTTATGCTACTTGGGTCTCAGGTCGTTAAACTGCCGCTCCTGTGGCCTACGTCCATCCGGGATTATGGAATTCTGATCGTCGGTTATTCTATCGGGTTGTCACTGACAGCAGATGCATTGCAGGGCATTCTCCACCAGCTTCCCGTGATGCTGCTCATGACCCTGCTGTTGATTGGATTATGTACGTTAACCGCATACATCGCATCCAAGCTGACTGATTTTGACTTCCCTTCTCTCCTGGTCGGTAGTATTCCAGGCGGGTTGTCCCAAATGGTTTCGCTTGCGGAAGAAATGAAGTCCATTAATCTGACGCTGGTCACCTTCCTGCAAGTGACTCGGTTGATCTTGATTGTATTCTGTGTGCCTTTCCTGGTGTTCAGTCCATGGATTGGCGGTGCGGCGGGCGCTGCAGCTGATCCGCAAGCGGCCCAGGCGGCGTCATGGATGAATCTCTTTCCGGAGATCCTGCTCTATGGTCCGCTCTGTGTAGCTGGTGCCTGGGTTGCTCGTAAGCTTCGTTTTCCTACAGCGTTTATGCTTGGGCCAATGATTGTTATGTGTGTCATTCATCTGACTACAACCATGCAAACATCACCCTTGCCTTCCTCCTTGCTGAATATTTCGCAGCTGATGATTGGCAGTCATGTGGGTCTCATGCTAAGGCCTCAGCATCTACAGCGCAAAACACAGACCATTTCCCTCGCTGTGCTCAGCAGTGTTCTCCTCATTGCCGGCTCGCTTGGGTTAAGTTATGTACTCATGCAGCTGTTCTCTCTTTCAGCCGCTACCTCCCTGCTCAGCATGGCGCCAGGTGGAATGGATCAGATGAGTATCATGGCTCATGAAGTAAATGCCAACTTGTCCGTGGTGTCAGGGTATCAGCTGTTCCGGATCCTTTTTATTTTCTTCATAGTATCCTCTGTGTTAAAGCTGCTTCTCACACACATGCTGAAGAAAAAGGAAGAGCGTGTTCATTCCTCCAGACCCTGAGGGACAAGCACACCAAAAAAAGAGTATCCCTTGGTTGTTATCCATGGATACTCTTGGGTTTGATTTTACACGTTGAGCTTGTTTCGTGCAGGGTTCATTCTTCTTAGACACTTATGAGTACATACGATTATACATCCAGCTGACAATACCTACTGCAACCACCGCAGCAGTAATTACAAAAACATAATAGCCCGTTTTACTCTTCGATCCAGAAGTTTGCTTATCATAGAAGTCCGAGTTTCGTCGATAGAATCCCATCCACAGTTCAGCGATCATATTCGCTGTCACGACCAGAAATTGTTTGACCAGATGCATTAATCCCATGCTCCTCTCTACTCATACAACTTCTATAATAAGTGTAATTACCCTTTTTCAATAAAACAACTTCACGTTAGAATCCGGGTTTCGTTTCTTCCTCCAACCAGTTCAGAATATTAAAAGCCTCCTGATCCGAATCTCCACACATATCAACCGAAGCCTGTAATCCACTGCAAACAGCCGGACGATCCGGATGACCAAAGATGCTGCATCGATTATCAGCTGTCAGTTGTACGCACCGTACACCTGCCGGTTTACCATCTTCCATGCCTGGTATCGGTGAAGAGATGGATATGGCGATACAACATGCGGCACAGCCTGTCCTGCATTCCAAAGTAACTCCCCCTTCCAACAGTTGTATCCTAATACATAGATATCATTCACGATTCACCCAAGTCCAGGTACGTGCCAGTCCTTGGGCAATCCTGCGGTTCATGGCACGATTGACGAAGTATCCCCCATGACTGAGCGGATTCCAGCTCCCAATCAAACCACCTGAGTTAAGTTCTATATCTTCCTTGACCGCGGCTTCATAAGCCGGATCGATAGGTCGTAATGGATATCCAAGAATATCGTCCCGATCATAAAAATTAACCCATTCCCCCTCCAGCCCGGGAAAGTACTGCTGTGCAGCCATGGAGGATGGCACCTGAATCGGACTGCTAAAGTCATGATAACGTAGACTCCAAAGTGGCAGCGTCGTTCCGAACGAATAGAAATTGGTTAACGTATCTCCCCGCTCCAATGCAGAGGTTACATCCACGATCGATGGAACGCGGCTCGATGGAAACTGGAGATCATAAAAAAAATTGCTAGCAATGACAGCACCCAGGCTATGAGCAATCACGCAGAGCGGAGTTTCGGGACCGTTGCGCTGTGCGAGTACGTTCATGGCTCGGTTGAGGGTGCTGTGTACAGCGTCATAATTATGGCCTTGATGCTCAACAGGCTGATAGGCGACGGCATCCGCCAGATAGTGGATCACAAATCTGCGCAGCACCTGATAACTCAACCTCTGAGAGCTTACCAGCTGTTGGAACAGCGCCTCTTCCCTCTCTTCAAAGACATCCGCCCAGAAGACCGGCTCAATGTCCAAATATTTCTCCGCTGCACCACGCATGACCATCACTTGATCAAATTCCTTATGCAAACGTGAAATCAATTTATCCGCATAATCATCCTTTTGCATACCCAGTCCATGTATAACCATCACTGCTACACGAGTCATGGCTCTCCTCCTATCGTCCTTAGCACTAGGAACTCTCCTCAGAACCATATGAATAATTCATCCGTAACATGCATACACGCGGAGATCAACGATAGTCTATTTCAAATTTTAGTTATATATAGTGTATCATGACCCCAAAGAAAAACGAACCAGTTCCAGGCTCGCAGACCTGTACTGGTTCGTTTTGAATAGAAGAAAGCGAATATTTTTATAAGCTCAGGTGGGTAATTATCCCTTCAAATGAACGGTTAGTATACCATTGCGATTCGATGTAACGTCACCTGTAGTAACTTCCACCCGATCAACCATATCCTGCCCATCCGGAATAATGATTGGTGTAATGAGCGGATGTCCAGCAGCTTCAATGACATTACGATCAAATTCGAGCAGCGTCTGTCCCGCTCTTACATGTTCACCAGCTTCGACGTGCATGTTGAAGCCCTCGCCTTTCAGCGATACCGTGTTGATCCCAACATGGATCAAAATTTGCAAGCCGCTTGCATGTTCCAGAATGACCGCATGTTTGCTTTTGATAACATGTGCAACCTGGGCATCAAACGGGGCAACTACTTGATTGCCTGAAGGTTCAATGGCTACCCCTTCACCCATCTGTTTCTCGGCAAAAGCCGGATCCGGCACCTGGTCCAGCGGAACCGCTGTTCCTGTTAATGGTGCCATGACTTCCAGCGTGTTCACGGGTTCGTCTCCCACTTGTGCGTTTGTGCGTGTCCGTTCGGCTACAGCTGCATCCGTACCCGAAACCGCTGTATTGCTCGCGGAAACTGCGGTTGTTTTGCTTCCGGTTACTGCTTCAGCATTAGTGCTGCGATCTTGCTTTCTCAACTTCGCTCTGCCGAAAATCACCGTCAGGACGAATGGAACGATGAGCACAATTGCCATGCCGATAAAGAATACTCCCCATTTGTTAGGGAAGATCGACAGGAATCCGGGAACCCCGCCTACACCGATGGAGGTTGCCTGAACATTATTCAGGGTCAACAGCACGCCACCTATGGCAGAACCAACCATACCGAAGATAAACGGATAACGATAACGGATGTTTACCCCGAAGATTGCAGGCTCCGTAACACCAAGGAAAGCTGATACGGATGAAGTAGCCGCAAGTCCGCGCATCTTCTGTTCGCGCAGAACGAGCATCATTGCAAGTGCCGCAGAACCTTGGGCGATATTGGACAGCGCCAGCATCGGCCACAAGAAGGTACCTCCCTGACTACCAATCAATTGTACGTCTACCGCCAGGAACGTATGGTGCATACCGGTAATAACCAGCAATGCATATAGACCACCATAGATTAGACCACCAAGTGCCGCATAGGATTCATAAATATAAATCAGGCCAGATGTAATCGCATTCGCAATAGCGAACGTAACGGGACCAATGATGGTAAATGCAAGGAATCCGGTAACAAGTAACGTTACAGGGGCAACGACAAGCAGCTTGACGGAGTCATGCACTCTTTTGTTCAGGAAAATCTCAAGTTTGGCCAGCAGATAGGCCGAAACCAATACGGGCAGAACCTGTCCTTGATAACCAATTTTCTCAATATGCCAGCCGAAGAGATTCCAGGTTGGTACGGTGCCTTCATTTACTGCATTCGCATAGCTGTAGGCACTCAGCAGATCAGGGTGCACCAGGATCAGCCCAAGCACAATCCCCAGCAGCGGACTTCCGCCGAATCTTTTTACCGCTGACCAACCAATTAAGGCAGGAAGGAAGGTAAAGGCTGTGCTCGCAATGGTATTAATGATGGACGCAAGGTCCTTCCATGCCGGGTAGACATCAACCAGCGATTGTTCATCAAAGAATATGCCCGGCCCTGTCAAAATATTGTTGATTCCGAGCAGAAGACCGGCCGTAATTATGGCAGGCAGGATCGGAATAAAAATGTCTGACAGCGTTTTGATTGCGCGTTGGATCGGATTTTGCTTTTTGCCGGCAGCTGCCTTCACATCGTCCTTGGACGCACGGTCACCGCCTGTTATCTGGATCACCTCATCGTATACCTTATCGACAAGTCCAGGTCCGATAACAACCTGGAATTGACCTTGCGATGAAAATTGCCCTTTGACCAGATCATTCTGGTCCAGACCTTCCGTATCCACTTTACTCTCATCATACAAGGCGAACCGGAGTCGTGTGACACAGTGCGTCGCAGCTTCGATGTTTTCTTTTCCACCGACAGCCCGTACGATCTCCTCAACCTGTTTTCTATCGATTGCCATGTTGTCACTTCCTATTTAGATAATGTAATTTAGTCCTGTTGTGGTACAAGCCACATATAAGAAGCGTACGGACTAAGTGAGATGACTTGATCCAGAGCAGGTGCCACCTCTGTGTTGCCAATAAGCAGTTCAGCCGTTTTACCGGATACGTGATCGTTCCAGACCGCTGCTGGCAGTGAGAAGGATACCTCTCTCTTGCTGAAGTTGGACACAACGATCAATGTTGCATTGCCATTTGTCCGGGCATAAGCGAATACTTCGGGATGTGCATCATCCAGACGCTCATACAGACCGTCTGTCAGTACGGGGACCTGTTTGCGCAGTGCAATGAGCTTACGATAGTGATAGTAGATCGAATTCGGATCAGCCAATTGTTCAGCTACGTTTGTCGAAGGATAACGTTCATCTACTTTGATCCAAGGTGTACCTGTTGTGAATCCGGCGTTCTTGCTGTCATCCCATTGCATCGGCGTACGGGAGTTGTCTCGGGAGCGCTCTTTCACGATGGCAAAGGCTTCTTCCTCTGACTTTCCGCGTTCTTCCTGAAGCAAACGATACATATTCGTGGATTCAATGTCATGGAATTCGCTTACGTCATTCCAGACGGGATTCGGCATTCCGATCTCTTCACCTTGATAGACATAAGGCGTACCCTGCATGCCGTGAATGGTTGTTGCCAGCATTTTGGCACTCTCAGCACGGTAGTCCCCATCATCTGCGAAACGGGACAGCGCTCTCGGCTGATCATGGTTGTTAAGGAAGAGTGCGTTCCAGCCTCCACCTGCCTGCATTCCTGTCTGCCATTCACTGAACAAGCGTTTCATCGCTTCAAAATCATAAGGCATCAATTCCCACTTCTGCCCATTCGGATAATCCACCTTCAGGTGATGGAAATTGAACGTCATTGAAAATTCACGGGAAGCCGGGTTCGAGTAGCGGATGCAATGTTCCAGTGTTGTGGAAGACATCTCTCCAACCGTTACCATGTTGTAAGGACCGAATACTTCCTCATACATCTCGGTGATATATTCATGAACACGTGGTCCGTCCGTATAGAACTTGCGTCCATCGCCTGGTCCTTCGCTGCCGTCATCATTCGGGAAACGCTGATCCTTGGAGATTAGGTTAATGACGTCCATCCGGAAACCATCTACACCCTTTTCTGCCCAAAACTTGATCATGTCCCTTACAGCCTTGCGAACCTGTTCGTTTTCCCAGTTCAGATCGGCCTGGGTTTTGTCAAACAAAGTCAGGAAGTACTGCCCTGTCTGCTCGTCGTACTGCCAAGCGGGTCCGCCGAATTTGGACTGCCAGTTGTTTGGTACGCCGCCGTCCGGAGCCGGATCTTTCCAAATGTAATAATCCCGGTACGGATTATCCTTGGATGAACGCGCTTGCTTGAACCATTCATGTTCGGTTGACGAGTGGTTCACCACAATATCGATCATCAGTTTCATATCACGAGCCTTCAGGCCCTGCAATAATTCATCAAAATCTTCCATCGTACCAAAGTCCGGATTAATCTCGTAATAGTCCGCTACGTCGTAACCATTATCATTCTGCGGAGATACATATACCGGCTGCAGCCACACAATATCAATTCCGAGGTGCTGCAAATAATCAAGCTTCTCGGTCAGCCCCCGAATATCCCCGGTACCTGAACCCGTGGTGTCGTTGAAGCTCTTGGGATATACCTGATACACCGTGGAAGTTCTCCACCACGATGAGGAAGTTGTATCGTTTGAACTCATGTTAACGCCTCCAATAAGTTGTATTGCACATGATCAAGATCTCAGTTAACTACATTTCTATATTACATAAGTAAACATGTATATACAAGTTGAAACTACAATATACCTAGAATATTCCTCTTCTACACATTCCCCATTAATAATCGCTCTGTAACATAAATTTGCAGGTTTGCTTTTGGCAACTCCCTGATACATGTAGTGGTGAAGTAGTGGTGAACGCAAATAAACGTCTGCTTTCGCAGTGATAACACTGCAAAAACAGACGTCTTTATGGGTTGGTAGGTTCCCCTTGTAAGGGGGGGATACTCGTGAATCAAGACTCTGGCCTTTCTAAAGCATTTCGGGCGATACGGCTCTTTTCCCTTGTTCAGACCTATTTACTGGCATTGATGATATCGAGGCCTGTTCTTCACGTTCCAGTTCTGCAGCGGTGATCTCACCGGAAAGAACGGCGCGCATGCGCTTCTGATCCAGCAAACCTTCCCACTTGGCTACGACGAATGCGGCCACGCAATTGCCCATCAGATTCGTGAAGACACGCATCGTGTCCATGAAACGATCTGCTCCAAGCAGCAGCGCAACCGCAGCAACCGGGAATGCATTGAGCGCAGCCGCGGTAGCCGATAATGCAAGAAAGGCAGAACCGGGAACACCAGCCATCCCCTTAGAGCTTAGCATTAACACGAGCAGGATTGTGATCTCTTGTCCGAGCGTCAGGTCGATGCCTACCGCCTGAGCCAGAAATACGGTTGCAAGGGAAAGATAGATTGAAGCACCATCCAGATTGAACGAGTACCCTGTCGGAACAACGAGACCAACGACTGCTCGGTCACATCCCGCTTTCGTCAGCTTATCCATCATACGGGGCATAACCACTTCGGATGAACCTGTTCCAATCGCCAGCACGACTTCAGAACGGGTATATTTTACAAATTGTAAAAAGTTAAGACCGGTGATCCACCAAGCCGCAAGTGCAAGCATCACCAGGAACAACAAGGCAGCTCCATAGCAGGCAATGATAAGCATCCCGAATGAGGAGAGCGTGGAGGCTCCATACGCTCCAACCGTGTAGGCCATGGCACCAAACGCACCAATTGGAGCAAGTTTCATGATGTACCCAATAATCCGGAACAGAATTCCCAGTATATTCTCAATCAATGTGAGCACATTTTCCTTTGCTTTGTTCTCGGTTGCCGCCAGTGCCACTCCAAACAGACAGGCTACAAGTAATACTTGCAATAATGCATTTTGTGCGAAAGCGTCCACAACACTGGTCGGAATGATGTTCATGATAAAATCGACCACATGCGGCAGCTCGGATCCGTTCGTTTTGGCTTCAATGCCACTTGCATCAAGTGTTGAAGGATCAACATTCATGCTTGCACCGGGACGGAGCAGGTTGGCTGTACCGAGACCAAGGACGAGAGCAATCGTCGTTGCAATTTCAAACCATATAATCGCTTTGAGTCCGATTCGCCCAACCGACTTCAGATCACCGATTTTAGCAATACCTGTAACGATCACCATGAAAATAAGAGGTGCAATAATCATTTTAATCAATTTGATGAAGCCTGTTCCAAGCGGTTGCAGTAAGCTGCCCAAATCAGGCCACAAGATACCTACACCTATCCCGATGATCACCGCCACAATAATTTGGAAAAACAATGATTTCATAAATGACATGAACGTTCCCCCTATTTTCCGTTCCCTTCGGAACGTTGTTTACGTGTAGTTTTTTATAACATCCCCAACCAGCCTGCAACAATGAAAATTCAATATTTTTGTTATATGTACCAACTTCAAGCCCACTTTTTGAACCTAAAACCGAAAAAAAGCGAATATCACGTCAGTTATCATAACGTGATATTCGCCTTTGGCCGTATATTCGAATGTTATAAAATAGTGTTCATGTACAAAAAAAACGATTACGTAAATGAACGTGCTAACAATAATAATCATTCAATTCAATTAAAGCGTGATGGATTCGCCTGGTGCAAGGACCTGACCTTTCAGGCCTTTGGCAGCAAGTTGCTGTACAAAGTTCTCAGAATCCTGACGGATCACCGGGAATGTATCATAGTGCACCGGAATGGTCAGTTCTGCATTAAACCACTCCGCAGCCTGCAGTGCGTCTTCTGGGCCCATTGTGAAATGCCCGCCAATCGGCAGAAAAGCTACGTCGATCTGATGACGGTCACCAATCATTTTCATATCGCTGAACAAGCTTGTATCTCCGGCATGCAGAATGGTTTTACCACCTATGTTAATGATGAATCCTGCAGGCATTCCTGCATACATGATTCGCTGCTCCTCTTCAAGCACAATCCCCGAAGAATGGAACGCCTGAATCATTTTGGCCTGAGCAAAATCCAGATCTACTGTTCCGCCCATATTCATGCCAATGGTGTCCAGCCCTTTCCAGGACATGTATGTAGCCAGCTCCACGATGGCGACAACTTTGGCATTATTTGCCTTGGCAATCGGTTCGGCGTCGAGAATATGATCCATATGTGCATGCGTCAGCAAAACGGCATCGGTTTTGATGTCTTCCGGCTTGGTCACGGCCAGTTCATTGCCACGCAGGAACGGATCGATAATTAAAGACTTCTCCCCAGTACCCAATTGTACGCTGGAGTGTCCATGGTACGTCATTTTCAACATTTTAAGTCCTCCTGACAATTGGATGTGAGCAACCTCATTTCTCAAGTTCCGCTGCGTTCACATCCATCTTAATGGCATTTACCTACTTTATTATAAATCAAACCGTTTGCGGGAAGCAAAATGTCGCCTTCAGGATTGCAAACGGTAGACTCTGGCTTCATAGGGTTGCAGCAGAATGGTACCTTCATCCGTTGAATACCGTCTTTTCACATTGCTGATGACCAGCTTCGCACGTTCCTCTGTCCAGCCTTCTGGCCAGTGCATCTCCGGTTCATGCCCTCGAAAATTAAGGATGATGAGCATCTTCTCGTCATCCAGCGTACGTGTATAGGCATAAATGTCCGGATCATCTGGCAAGAGCAGTTCATACTCACCGTAGATCAGCACTTTGCTCTTCTTCCGAAGGGCAATTAGCTTACGATAATAATGCAATACGGATCCGGGGTCATTTTCAGCAGAAGCCACATTGATCTCTGTGTAGTTATCGTTGACCTGAATCCATGGCTCGCCTTCCGTAAACCCTGCATGCTCCGTGTCGTCCCACTGCATGGGTGTACGTGCGTTATCCCGGCTTTTCAGCCAGATCGCCTTCATAATGTCATTTTTGTCCCGCCCTTGGGCGATATAATGCCTGTAATAATTCATCGTTTCAATGTCTCGATACTGCTCGATATTCGGAAATGCAACGTTCGTCATGCCGATCTCCTCACCCTGATAGATGTAAGGTGTTCCTTCAAGGGTAAGCATCCAGGTAGCCAGCATCTGGGCAGACCGAACCCTGTAACGGCCATCGTCTCCGAAACGGGAAACCGGGCGCGGCTGATCATGATTGCCCATATAGTTGGCATTCCAGCCTCTACCGTGCAGGACAGTCTGCCAGCGGCTCATGATTTCCTTCAGTTCAGTCAGCTTCCACTCCCTGTAATTCCACTTCCCTATCCCCGAAGATTTGGCGTCCACAAACATATGCTCAAACTGAAACACCATATTCAGCTCGTTGCGATCTGTTCCCACGTAAGCAAGAGCCTGCTCCGGGCCCAGACCTGACGTCTCTCCGACGGTCATGGGACCATATGGCTTCAGAATCATGTCGTTTAACTTGTTCAATATGGAATGTACTTGTTCCAGGTTGGAGAACAGCTGATATGCTGGGACAACCGGCAGATTGTCAGGATTATGTGCACTGGGCAGTCCTTCAGCCTTGGCAATATGGGCTACCGCATCAAAACGGAACCCGTCCACCCCTTTTTGCAGCCACCAATGCACCATTTCGTACATCTCCTCGGCCATTTGTGGATTGTTCCAATTCAGATCAGGCTGATGCTCGGAGTACAAATGCAGATAGTATTCGTTCGTTTCGGGATCATGCTTCCACACGGACCCGCCGAAATAGGATTCCCAGTTATTCGGAACCTGACCGTTTTTACCTGATCGCCATATATAATAATCCCGTTTGGGATTGACCTTGGAGGAGCGGGATTCGGCAAACCAGGCATGCTCATCCGATGTGTGATTCAGCACCAGATCCATCATGATTTTGAGCCCTCTGCTGTGAGCCGCTGCGAGTAACCGGTCAAAATCCTCCATCGTGCCGAATTTGCGCATAATGGCATAGTAATCGCTGATATCATAACCGTTATCATGTCCGGGAGATTCATAAATGGGACAGATCCAGATGACGTCGATCCCCAGATCCGTCAAATAATCAAGCTTTTCATAAATGCCCTGCAAGTCACCGTGACCATCACCATCCGAATCCTTGAAACTGATGGGATAGATCTGATATACAACACTCTCTTTCCACCACACGATGTGGATCACCCCGTTTCCGCTCTTCACTAATTTTTGTCCGCACATTCGCATTATTCTGATATCTGTCATGAACATAGGTCATTTAAGTACAGAACAACCCGTTAATATGTTTTATCCGAAATGCCGTCTGTATAAACACAAACGTATCCCGAAGCATACAAAAAAGACCAAAATGAATTCCGCCTGAGTGGCAGACTTCTATTCTGATCTTCATGTCTTTATGAACTGTACAAACAGACGGAATGCAGTATAACCGATCCAGGCACCTAGGGTATTGAGGATGATATCATCCACGTCAAACGAACCCACACGTAAAACCAGCTGCGCCAATTCAACGGCAAGCAGCAGCAAAATAACAGTCCGTGTAAATTTCAACCCCGTTCGGCACGAACGGAACAACCAGGGAATCCATATGCCCAGTGGAATAAATAATACGATATTACCGAACAGGTTTTTTACCCAGGCCTCCGTACTGTATCTTTCCCTCTCTAGTAACAAGGGTCCGATCGTCTCAAGCGGAACAAGATTGTATTGATAACGATCCCCTGGGACCCTTCCATGAAGAAATAACAAATTCCCCATGATCCATATGTATGCTATTGCAAAAACGGCAACCAAGACCACGACCCAGGGCTTGTATATTCCCCTACCTATTTGCATGTACCAGTATCCTCCGGTAATGATTTCCGCAGTGCGGCTCCCTTATTTTACCGGAATATAGATCTTCATGTCCAACTGCTCAGGGGTGGATTTCCACACATCGGTTATCTCAAAATCAGGACCTTCCCTGCGTTCATAATTGGATTGGGGCAGCCAGCTGCCATAAATCATCTTGCGGATATCCTGTCCGGAACCATCCACTGTGAATTCGGCGTACAATCCCCCCGGGATCTCAAATGCTGTATAACCTGGTTGAAGTTGTACCTTGTCAGATGAAGTTTCCTCACCAACAAGAAATGTGAATGCACCATCATCCTCAAATTGACAGGCGACACCATAGGCCAAATCAGGACGTACTCGTTCAGGGATATTCATAAATTTCTGTTCTGAACCAAAATCATGATAGAATCCCGGAATTTCGTTATAGTGCTGGTCGTTATTCAAATTCGTGTGGTAAGCGTAACCTATGATTTGGATGGCCTTCATGGTAACAAGGCGTGGTTTGTTCATAATAAACTCTCCTCCCAGTCGGGTACGATAGTCGTTAAAGTCAATACTCTGCTGAATCTTAGCAGAAGCGGGCAGCTCATTCAGCTTGCGAAAGCGGGCCGGTGTCGTGCCCCAATGGGCAGTGAATGCTCTGGTGAAAGCTTCCTGCGAATGATATCCCCACTTCAAGGCCACATGGAGGATGCCATCTGCCGAGTCCAGCAATTGCCTAGCTGCTTCTGTCAGTCTGCGCTTGCGCACATATTCAAGCACGGTAAACCCGGTGATCGCCTGGAATAAACGCTGAAAATGAAACGCTGAAAAACCCGCGGCTGCCGCTGTCTGCCTCATGTTGAATTCATCTTGCAAATGCTCCTCAAGATACCCAATAGCCCGTTGTATTTGCGAGTAATGATCCATAACGAGTAATTTCCCTTTCTTCATAGAAATAGAGATGAATGCTGTCCTCTTGATTTGATTATCACTTAACGGAAGTTTATTTTTTTGATATTGCGTGCGGTATTCAACTCTTTTCCAATAAAAATAACACAACAAAGTCCCCTTGCATCAAGGGGACTTCATCTCCTGACTTATTTACCTCAGCCTTTCCAGTGTCCCGAAACCGGATGAATTCCCCAGATATCAGTAGCATATTCGCTAATAGTACGGTCACTGGAGAAGATACCGGATTGAGCCGTATTCAGAATCGTTTTATGTGACCAGCCGGGCACATCCCGATAAGCCTTATCAATGGCCGCGTGGGCATCGGCATAGGCAGCAAAGTCACGCAATACAAAATACTCATCTCCATGTGCCAGCAAGGAATCATAGATATCCCAAAATTCGCCTTCCCGACAACAGAACGGTCCTGGATGAACGAGCTGTTCTACCACTTCGCGAATGCGTTCATCCTGCTGTACAATTTCGTTAGGACGATAGCTGCCTGAACGATAATAATCCAGCACTTCATCCGCTCGCAGACCGAAGATAAACATATTCTCTTCTCCAACCTGCTCAGCCATTTCCACATTAGCCCCATCCATCGTACCAATGGTTAACGCGCCGTTCATCATAAACTTCATATTGCCCGTACCTGAAGCTTCCTTCCCTGCAGTGGAGATCTGTTCACTGACGTCCGCGGCCGGAATAATTTTTTCGGCCAGAGAGACGGAATAATTTTCGAGGAAAAATACCTTCAGCCGGTCATTTACCGCCTTATCCTTGTTCACGGTATCCGCGACCGTGTTGATCAGCTTGATGATTTTCTTCGCAAAATAATAACTTGGTGCAGCCTTCGCTCCAAAGATGAATGTACGTGGAACGATATCGAATGACGAGTCATTCTTAAGACGGTTATACAGGTGCATGACATGTAAAATGTTCAGAAGCTGGCGCTTGTAGCCATGCAGCCTTTTCACCTGTACATCAAAAATGGAATCCGGGTTAACCGCCGTTCCGGTATGATCCAAAATGTATGCCGCGAGCCGTTCCTTATTTTCGTGTTTAATGGACCTTAACTGCTGCTGGAATGATGCGTCGCCTGCAAATTCGGCGAGTTCATTCAATCTGCCTGGCTCTGTCATCCATTCACTACCGATCGTATCGGTAATCAGATTGGACAGTTTGGGATTCGCATGCATTAACCAGCGACGATGTGTTATCCCGTTCGTTTTGTTGTTAAAACGCTCTGGATACAAGGCATAGAACGGCGCCATCTCCCGCTCCTTCAAGATTTCGGTATGCAATGCAGCGACACCATTAATGCTGTGACTGCCGACAATCGCCAGATGTGCCATACGAACCTGATCGTTCGCAATGATAGCCAAATGCTGAATACGCTCCTGTTCTCCCGGATAACGATCCAGAAGCATGCCGCAGAATCGCTTGTTTATCTCTTCAATGATCATATAAATGCGTGGCAGCAGCTTGCTGATCATGGACACCGGCCATTTCTCCAGCGCCTCACTCAGCGTCGTATGATTGGTATAAGAAACGGTACGCGTTGTAATATCCCATGCTTCATCCCAACCATAACCCTTCACATCAATGAGAATGCGCATCAATTCCGGAATGACCAGCGTCGGGTGGGTATCATTGATGTGGAATGCCACCTTGTCTGGTAACCGGTCATATGAGAGTTCCAGCTTGTTAAACGTACGCAATGCACTCTGCACGCCAGCAGAGCACATGAAGTATTGCTGTTTCAAGCGAAGCAGCTTGCCCTCGTACTGGGAATCGTCCGGGTACAGAAATTCGGAGATCGATTCCACCGACCGGCTGTAATCCAGGTAACCGTAATAGTTCGAAGGGGTATCCATCGAGGTTTCCCTCTTCGGCTCTGCACTCCACAGGCGAAGCGTATTCACATGCGGCTGACCGTATCCAAGAACCGGAATATCGTAGGGTACCGCAACGACGGATTCCGCATCCTTGGTTACAAAATGATAATGTCCGTCCTGCTCGTAGGCCTCTACCCGGCCCCAGAACTGAACCTCGACCTTTTTGTCTGGCCGTCTTACTTCCCATTCATTGCCCTTATCGAGCCAGTTGTCCGGAAGCTCTACCTGATTGCCACCGATGATTTTTTGCTCAAACAATCCGTATTTGTACCGGATACCACAGCCATGGCCAGCGTAGCCGAGGGATGCGAGCGAGTCCAGAAAGCACGCAGCCAAACGGCCCAATCCGCCATTTCCCAGGCCGGCGTCCGATTCCTGTTCCTCAATGTCCTCCAATGAGAAGCCCAGCTCGGCGAGACTGTCGCGTACCAGTTCCAGTTCATTTACATTCAACAAATTGTTGCCCAGCAGACGTCCAATCAGGAATTCCAGCGAGAAGTAATATACCTGTTTATCCTGGCGCTGCTTGAATCCCTGATTCGACGCTGCCCAGTCCTGGCCCGCATACTCGCGAATCATGCTGCCCAGAACGTGATAGACGTCTTCGTTCGTAGCTTCTTCAAGTGGTTTGCCCAATTTGCTGACCAGATTCCGCCCAAATATACTCTTGAATGTTTCCTTGTTGTCAAACAAAAGCAGGTTCCTCCCGGTGAAATTCTGTAGGATGGTTTATATCATACGCTTCACTGCTCAAATCCAGCAAGTGCCCGTTCCGGTTACGAATCGTTCTTCCGATCGCCGTTATCCCTGGATTTTTTCAACTTTTTAATAAGGTGAAAATCCAGGGATAAATGCGAACGCTTTGCTTCTCCAGAATCGACTTCGTCCCCTTCACTACTTCTGCTCTTCCTGCTTGAGCATTGCAATTTCGCGTATAACCATCCTTCAGAATTTTTATTTTATTTATAGATGATATCGGTTAACAGCAGGTATTAGATAATAGTACTCTTAGCCAAGATATACGGGTTCGACGGGTCCCCGATGAGCGTCTGTCCACCAGTCAGTTTCACGTCTTTGTCCAGAATGACATTCTCCAGTACCGCATCTTCACCGATGTAACATTTCTGCATGATAATTGAGCCTTTAATTCTGGCTCCCTTCGCTACCTGCACTCCCCTGAACAAAATGCTGTTCTCCACTTCTCCGCCCACAATACATCCATTGGCAAGCAGTGAATGTTTGACCTCGGCCGTGTCGAGGTATTTCGCAGGTGCCTCGTATTTAATCTTGGTCTGCACGGGTTCTTCTCTGAAAAGTTGATCATACAGCCCCGTATTCAACAGCTCCATACTGTTGCGATAATAACTGTCAATGGAATTAATCACGGCATGATAGCCCTCATAAGCATAGGCCGCAATGTTTAAACCATCCGGATTTTTCTGTATGACATCACGGAAGAAATGGCTCTCGCCATGATCAATGCAGCGCTGGACCTGACGCAGGAACAACTCCTTTTTCATGATGAAAATTTCTGTATATATATTCGGGTGATCGGCGCTTTGGTGAATGTCCACCACATTACCGTTCCCGTCATGTTCAACTTTGACACAGGCATCGTGCTCAGGCAGCAGTTGATCCACTCTTTTGCAAATCAGCGTCACGTCTGCTCCCTTATTCACATGATATTGATAGGCATCCTGCAAATCTACTTTGGTCACATGCCGACTGCCGGCATGAACCACATATTCACCCGAACCGCGGTGAAAGAAATCAAGATTGTTGTGAAAATGCTGCAAATCCCCCTGTGACGTATCCGTTGGATCATTCCAGTCCGGCGGCAAGATGAACATGCCTCCATGTTTGCGATCCAGATCCCAGGGTTTGCCGTCACTCAGGTGATCCATTAACGAACGGTATTTGCGGCGGACAAATACCCCAATACTCTCTATGCCCGCATTCATCATATTGGATAATACAAAGTCGATTAGACGGTAACGGCCGGCGTAAGGAACCGCGGCTCCGCAGCGAAAGTACGTCAATTCCTTCAATTCCTCAAGTTCATGATCAAGGTTAATAACACCGATTAATGGTTTCATCGCATGCACCGTCCTTTGGGCTCAGATTAGACTTTAGTTGTCATTCCCTGTTGAAGCTGACGTTCCAATTCTTCATGGTCCACAAGCAATACGTCACTTTCATCCTCAGGCGCAGGGGATAGGTAGGTTCCATCCGGAATGACCAGCCCTTCCGCAATGATCGCTCTGTGAATGTGCACATTCTTCCCGATCTTCACCCGTGGCATGACGACAGAATCAATGACGGAACTGTGCTCTCCAACCTCCACCCCGTAGAACAGTATGGAGTGGTTAACCTCTCCATGTACGATACTGCCTTCACTTATAATGCAATTCCGCACCTTGGCTGCAGGTGAAATATACTGTGCCGGCTGATTCGGATTACGGGTGTAAATGCGCCAATTGGGATCATTCAGGTTGAGCGGTGTCTCCTCATCCAGCAGATCCATGTTGGACTCCCACAAACTGCGGATGGTACCTACGTCTTTCCAATAGCCTTCAAAAGGATAAGCGTATAAGGATTTTTCATTTTCAAGCAATAAGGGAATGATGTCTTTGCCAAAGTCGTATGAGGTGGATGCCTGTTGTTCGTCCTGAATCAGGAAACGTTTCAGTACATCCCACTTGAAGAGATAGATACCCATGGAAGCAAGTGTGCTTTTGGGTTCAGGAGGCTTTTCTTCGAATTCGTAGATGCGGTAATCATCGTGGGTGTTAAGCAGCCCAAACCGGCTGGCTTCTTCGAGCGGAACATCAATGACCGATATGGTGCAATCCGCGTCCTTTTCCTTGTGATACCTGAGCATTTTTTCATAATCCATTTTGTAAATGTGGTCCCCTGAAAGGATAAGTACATGCTCTGGATCGAATTGTTCAATAAAATTCAGGTTGCGGTAAATCGCATCTGCTGTGCCTCGGTACCAGTTACTACCGTCTTCACGTTCATGCGGTGGAAGGACGTATACCCCGCCATTTTTGCGGTCCAGATCCCAATCGCTGCCGATGCCGATGTAGGAGTGCAGTACCAGAGGTTCGTATTGTGTCAGTACACCAACGGTATCAATGCCTGAATTGGAGCAGTTGCTTAGAGGAAAATCAATAATCCGGTATGTCCCGCCAAAATATACAGCTGGCTTCGCCAGTGATTTGGTCAACCCTTTTAACCTTTTGCCTTGCCCTCCTGCGAGCAGCATCGCTACAACTTCTTTTTTTGCCATCATTACAGCCTCCTCCACGCGCATTCTTTCTGGTACATTTCAGAGCCCATAATCCATATTCTGTTGTTTGGACGCTGTTGTCATGATTAGGAGCACGCTGTACAGACAAACCATATCCATTGATATCGCAATCTCGCCCGAGACTGTAGCGGAACGTAATTCATTGTATGTCTGAGTAGGATGATCATTACAGAGTAGCCTTGACTTGCCGTGCAGAGGTGATTGGTGGAATTGAAATTAAGATGTACCCCGTGAGAAATGCAATCCATTATCCCTAATTAACATTAAACACGAAACGGGCTGGGGAATCTTGCTAGGAAACGTAAGACAAAAGTTCAGGCTGAAATCACTCCTTTTTGATGCTGCTGTGATTAGATTATTGTATTCGCTGTAGGGATTCAAAATCCTTTTGCTTTTGTACGATTGATTAAAATGGAAAAATAAGTAACTTCCCACCTTGGGACATGACAAAAAGCCAGGACTGTGCCCGGCTCATCGCCAGCTCATTTATCGTTTGTGAAAAAATACTGTTCATCGTGTTGTACTCGTATCTATATAATTTTGCGAAAAAGCTCCATCACTTCTTCTCTCGAAGGCTTATACGGATTGCCGGGGGCACAGGCGTCTTTCATCGCATTATCTGCAAGCAGCTCGAGATCAGGATCCGTCACGCCCAGCTCGGACAATTTCTCGGGAATGCCCACTTCCCTGGAGAGCTGGCGAATAGCGTCAATGACATACATGGAGCACTCTTCATCACTCTTATCCTTCACATTCATGCCGATGGCTTTGGCGATATGTCGGAATTTGCCGGGCACATGCTTCGCGTTCATCTCCTCCACATAAGGGAGCAGCATGGCGTTACATACGCCGTGCGGCAGATCGTACACCCCTCCAAGTTGATGTGCCATGGCATGCACATAGCCGAGACCCGCATTATTAAAAGCCATTCCTCCCAAGAAGCATGCATAGGTCATGTGCTCCCTGGCTTCAAGGTCGCTCCCGTCTCTGACCGCTCGTGGCAAATACTCAAAAATCAGTTCAACCGCTGCTGCAGCTGTCGCACTGGTCACTGTGAATCCGCCAGGCGTCACCATCGCTTCCACCGCATGGGTCAGAGCATCCATGCCTGTTGCAGCTGTCAGACTGGCTGGCTTGCTGAGCATCAATTCCGGATCGTTCACTGACAGAGAGACCAGACTGTTTCGATCCACCATTACCATTTTCACCTTGCGTTCCTCATCCGTAATCACGTAATTAATGGTCACCTCACTCGATGTACCTGCAGTCGTATTGATCGCTACAAGCGGTACAGACTTATGATGCGATTGATGCAATCCTTCGTAGTCCCGAATATGTCCACCATTGGTAGCAACAATGCCGATGGCTTTCGCTGCGTCCTGAGGTGAACCTCCGCCGATCGATATAATGGCATCACAGTCATGTTCCTGATACACTTTGAGACCTTCATGCACATTTTGACACGTAGGATTGGGCTGTATTTCATCATATACCACGTAGTCTAGCCCTGATTTTCTTAATATAGACAGTACTTGCTCAGCTACACCGGAAGAGATCAGCTGCCGATCGCTAACAACCAGTGCTTTGCGAATATCCATGTCCTGAATCATCTTGCCTGCTTCCTGTAAACATCCCCTGCCCATCAAGTTCACGGGCGGAACATAATAAGCATGTGTTGCCATCTGAACCAGCCTCCTGTAACCCCTGATTTACTGTCTTTATTGTAACTGAATCCGTTTTCAGATATAGTGAAATAAATCACATTCAGTGCAAAAATGTAACACTTCCGTACACCTTGTGCTTGCCTTGCCCTTGGCCCGCTCCTTCCTTCTACTTTCACAAGTTATAGCTGCACGCAAAAAAACGGCCTGAAACCAGAGGTTTCAAAGCCGCTTTTTATGAATGTTGTCATCCTATCATTTACCATCAACATGGTATGGACGATTGGTATCTGTTTGCACAAAACTTGCTTACAGAGCTTTATCGTCTACCCCATCCAGCCACGCTTCAATATCACCGATTACAGAAGAGACACAGCCATCCTCAAACGGGGAATTCAGACCAGCCAGTTCAACCAATCCTGTGAATGAGAGGCTTCCTCCCGCTTTGCACAGGGTCAGATAGTCGGCCCATGCAGACTTCATATCCTCGTTACTGCGTTTCCAGAACTGGAAGGCACAGATCTGAGCCAGCGTGTAGTCGATGTAATAGAACGGCGAGGAGAAAATGTGCCCCTGCTTATGCCAGAATCCACCTTGCTCCAGATAGGCATTATCCTTGTAGTTGATGTGTGGCAGGTACGTTTTCTCAATGTTGCGCCATGCCTGTTTACGCTCAGTCGGTGTTGCATCCGGGTTGGCATAGACGAAATGCTGGAATTCATCCACGGCAACGCCATAAGGAATAAAGAGCAAACCGGAGGACAGGTGATCAAACTTGTATTTGTCCGTATCTTCCTTGAAGAACAATTCCATCCACGGCCATGTGAAAAATTCCATGCTCATGGAATGAATCTCTGCCGATTCATAAGTCGGCCAGTTGTATTCCGGCACCTCAAAGTGACGGCTCTCATACACCTGGAACGCGTGACCGGCTTCGTGTGTCAGGACATCGATATCCCCGGATGTACCGTTAAAGTTCGAGAAAATAAATGGTACTTTATAATCATTCAGGAAGGTGCAATATCCACCGCCCTGCTTGCCCTTTTTACTAACCAAATCCATCAGTTCGTTCTCCGTCATCATCTGGAAGAACGTATCCGTCTCAGGGGACAGCTCAGCGTACATTTTTTTACCATTCTCAATAATCCAGTCCGGATCCCCTTTAGGAGTCGGGTTACCTGTCTTGAAGCTGAAGCCCTGGTCATAAAAATAGAGCGTATCTACATCGATCCGGCTGCGCTGACGCTCTCTGAGCTTTGTAGCCACAGGCACAATATAATCACGAACCTGCGCTCTGAAATTGGCAACCATTTCCGCGTTATAATCGGTACGATTCATGCGATCATAACCAAGTTCCACATAGGATGGATATCCTAATTTTTTGGCAATTTGCGTACGTACTTTTACAAGCTCATCGTAAATGCGGTCAAATTCCGCTTCGTGCTCAGCCATGAACGTATATCTTGCTTCCGAAGCGCGTTCCCGCATGGAACGATCTGTAGACAGTTCAAACGGATGCAGCTGTGGCAAGGTACGTTCTTCGCCTTCAAACGGAATTTTTGCGGAAGCAATCAATTGATTGTATTCCGTGGACAGCTTGTTCTCTTTTTGAAGATCCTCGATAATTTCCGGGCTGAAGGTCTTCAAGGACTGTTCTGCCAGCTGGAACAGCTGAGTTCCCCATTTTTGCTCCAGTTCTGCACGGAATTTCGAATTCACCAGTGCCCGGTAATAATCGGTGATGTACTCTTGAATAATCGGGGAGCTTTCATCCAGAAATTCGTTTTCAGCTTTGTAGAACGTATCATTCGTGTCAATCGAGTGACGGATATAGACCAGTTGCGCCATAGTCTCAAAATCACTTCGCAATGCGTTAATCTGATCCATAAATCCGCTTTGCTCATCCACCGTAGCCGCAGCTTCGAAACCTTTCAACAGCTCACGGAAAGATGTTTTGATTTTTTCCAGATCGGGACGTGTATACGTATATTCACTAAATTTCATTTATGTACACCCTTTCCTGTTAGGCATATTTCGGGA
Source organism: Paenibacillus illinoisensis NBRC 15959 (assembly GCF_004000925.1). Taxonomy (GTDB): domain Bacteria; phylum Bacillota; class Bacilli; order Paenibacillales; family Paenibacillaceae; genus Paenibacillus; species Paenibacillus illinoisensis. The sequence continues at coordinate 602,590 of NZ_BIME01000001.1, forward strand.
AATATCCCGAGTTGGACTAATCCCTATTATACAAAAGAGCAGCCTAAAAATCCCATCTTTACGAAAAATATTTGTCCATCGGTCAAATTGTGCGACACCTTTCGTTATATATATTACGCGCTTATGTAAGGTACAAACTTATATGTAAGTAACGTATTGTACAGAACAACAGGATAACATCTTGCCAAAACAAATAAACCTGCCTCGCAAACGCGCGAAGCAAGCTTATGGCTTGTCTCATGTCCATGTCATTTATGGTTTAGCTATTGTCTTTGTCAAGAATCTGAAAGAACCAGCCCATTCCGATCATTCCCACAACCATTACTGCAATTAGAATAATGATGTATGTCATGAATGTACCCCTCCCTGCATCCGATTGATCAACATACTATTTACAGTTTACACGGTGAAACGCCTTTTGAATTGTCCTAACATTGACAAAAATACGACATCTTTAATTTTAACATAAACTATTATTGCACAACCGTCGGATTGGCATCCAAAGTTCAAAGTGAACTTCCTGCAGACGGCATGACTTACCAGAAGTTTCATCCGTCATATTTCCGGTGTATACTATAAATCTATGATTAATAAGTAATGGCTTGAATGCAGCTTGTAGCATGGACTTATGCAAATCGCTTACGTAGAAAGGTTGAAATCAATGTCGTCGAATCGTATTCCCTTACGTCATCTATTTCTTACATTTATGCTTAGCCTCATGCTGATTATTCTATCCGCGTGTGCCGATGGAGAAGCTCATCTGACCGTCAACATGGATGGTTCAACCGATCTGGATCTGAACCTCGGCGTAACCGAATCCGCCCTCGGAAAGATTGGACAGGACAATCTGATGCCCATGCTCGAAGAAGCCCTGAAGAAAAACAACTTTCAAGCTGAGGTCGTGGACGACGGAGAACGGAAGCAGCTCTCAGCAACAACCCACTATGAGAAAAGCAATACCGCCGCCAGCTTCGATCTGTCCAAGCTTCCAAAAGGCATCCAGGTCGAGCAGTCCACGGAGCCAGGCTTCTTCACTTCCAGATTCCATGTTACTGCTACCGCTGACCTGATGGAATCCATGCCTGATGGGGAGATTAAGGATCAGATCAACAAGGTGCCCAGTTTCCTTAAAAATCTGCTGCTGAAAGATGTGAACTTCGATTTCAAATTGAGTCTGCCAATCAAAGCTGAAGATTCCAACGCGGACCTGGTTGAAGATCAGGGGAAGACATTAACCTGGCACGTTTCTCCCCTCAATTCGAATACACTGGATTTGACGGTACAGGTTCCCAACATTCGTAACATTATCATTACCGCAGTCATCGCTTTAATTGTCGTGGCTTCCCTGCTCATCTGGTTTTTCATCCGCCGCAAACGGACAAGACGTCGCCGCAAAGGATAACTTCAGCCGGTTAATGTGAAAACTGGAGCAGAATTGGATGTTTGACTTGCCAAACCGTGTTATGGATAGTAGAATACATCCGTACTGTGTGAACGGTTAACATTATGGAATAGCTAAAGAGGTGACAGGTTTCATGAATATCCGGGAATGCCCACTGCCTGGTATCGGAGTTAAGTACCAGTTTGATACAAAAAGCGGCAACCAACTGGTTCTTATTAAACACGAAGATGGACGCCGCGAATTGTTCTCTGTTGATCCTAGCGATCAGGAAGAACTTACATTGATTGCGGAACTGGAAGATGATGAATGCGTAACCCTCTCCGGGTTGATCGGAGGATGGTCCTGATCCTTTTTGGTCATGGACTATGGTTATAGACCTAAAAAAAACCTGCCCCTTTAACCGGGAGCAGGTTTTTTGGTTTCATCTCACTCTCTCATGTATCCAGCATTTTACCGATGAGCCCGGATATAAGGTACCCAAGTGCGCAGTACACGGGTAATTTCGGACGAACTGAACGGTTTACTGATAAAATCCTGCATTCCGCATTCCAGGCATGCTTCACGATCACTTGCCCCTGCAAATGCCGTTATAGCTGCGATGACCGGAATCTCGGGATGGCTTTGTCTTATTTTGCAGGTTGCTTCAATTCCGTCCATGATAGGCATTTTAATATCCATGAATACGATATCGTAGGATTCCCTTTGCAGTGCGCGCACTGCTTCCTCTCCATTCTCAACGATGTCACAGACCCCGCCAAGCTTACGGAGCAGTTCCTCCATCAGATGGCTGTTCACCGGTTGATCCTCAGCTATTAAAATGCGAATATTGGCTGCCAGTAGGGATTGATCTTCTTCCCAAGTATCATCTGCAGCTTCCATTCCGTCACCGGACTCATCCTGCCACTTCTCAAGCTGAAGTGTAAAATGGAACTCTGCTCCCTTGCCCATTTCACTATGCACCCCAATGGCACCATCCATGAGTTCAACCAGCTTTTTGCTGATCGCAAGTCCTAGACCGGTTCCACCATACTTACGATTAATGGCTGGATCAAGCTGGGAAAAGGACTGGAACAATTGATGCTGTTTGTCCACGGGGATGCCGATGCCCGTATCTTTCACGACAAAAGAAAGCAGAAGTTTGTCCGGATCGCCATCGTCCGTGACATTAGCATCCACACGAATCTGAATGCTGCCCTTCTCCGTAAATTTGACTGCATTGCCCACCAGATTGATCAGGATCTGACGAATCCGGGTCACGTCTCCTCTGACACGGTCAGGAATCCGGTCAGACATTTCACAAAACAGCTCTATATTTTTTTCGGCCGCTTTCAGGGCAAACAATTCCACAACACCCGCCAGCATCTCCTGGATATCCACTGCGTCACGTGACAGATCCATTTTACCTGCCTCAATTTTGCTGAAATCGAGTATTTCATTGAGAATATGGAGCAGCGATTCCCCACTATCGATGATGATCTCGGCGAATCCGGATTGCTCTGCATCAAGCTCTGTTTCCTTTAACAGATTAGCCATACCCATGATTCCATTCAGCGGTGTGCGCAGCTCATGACTCATAATCGCAAGAAATTCGGATTTGGCACGGTCTGCCTGTTCCGCTGCTTCCTTGGCACGAATGATGTCATTTACCGAAGTCATATCTCGGAACACCAGCACACCCCCGCGGGTATTTCCTTGATCCATAATCGGTTTCAGCTGGAATTCTGCAAGAAAACTGGAGCCGTCCTGTCTCCAGAAAACAGATTCCGAACGAGGCAGGCTGCGACCTTCACGAACAGCCTTTACAATCGGTGTTTCATTGGAAGGATAAGGGATGGCCTCGTTTTGCATTTGCAGAATGATATGCTCGAAGTGCACACCATTCATTTCTGTTGGACAGAATCCCATCATCTCGGCTGCAGCGGGGTTGGCAAATATCAATTTCCCGTTCTGGTCCAGTCCAATGACGCCTTCAGACATCGCATTCAGAATCAGGGCACGTTCGTAGCTTAGATTCTCGATCTCCTCCACATATTTTTTGGACTCGGTGATATCACTTGTAATTCCATACACGCCAACGACTCGATCCTCGAGGATAATGGGAACATTGATGACTCTGGTTTCAATTCTGCGTCCGTCCTGATGAATCAGCCCAATCTCATAACTCTGGGCCTTTCCTTTGACAGACTCTTCAAAATGATAGCGGGTTTTGGCCAGATCCACCGGATCAATCAAATGATCAAAGGATTGGCTGAGCAGTTCCTCCTTGGAATGTCCCGTCAAATGTTCCTGGCCGGCATTTGCTTTCAGCAAATTTCCATCCAGATCAAGGGATGCAACGCCTAGCGGGTTACAGTCAAAGAGTGACTGATACTCCTGCAGACTCTGCTCCTGTTTTTTGCTCTCCGTAATGTCCCGGGTCACTGCAATCATCTCCTGCAGGTTCCCTTCCTGGTCATAGATATAGTGAGTTATCGTATCTGCCCACACGACAGAACCATCCTTATGCAGCAGACGGTAGTTAATACGGTCTGGTGCCAGACCTTGGATCTGTCCTGAAACATATGCCTCTACGATTGGAATATCGCTCGGATGAATACAGAACAGTCCCGATTGACCCACGATTTCTTCTGGCTTGTAGCCCAGCATCCCAAGACTGGCGGGTGAAACATACTTGAAGGTCCGTTCCTGATCGGCGCAATGTATGGCAATAAGATCGAGAGAAGACTCTGTGAGTATGCGAGAGATTCGGGTGCTCTCCTCCAATTGTTTGCTCTGTTCAATCAAGTGCTGCTCCGCTTCCTTTTGTTTCGTGATATCAGCTGCCTGCACAAGCAAGTACAGCGGTTCATTGTTTTCTTCATCCCTTACGATACAAGCCCTAATCGTCGACCACAAAAGAGTACCGTCCTTGCGCTTTAACCGGACTTCCGTCTCATACATCTGGCTTACCCCATTCGTCATATCCCAGAAGTTGGACCTGAATCTCTCCATCTCCTGATCTACATCATGGATCATATGTACAATCGGTGAGTCGATTAGCTCATCTTCACTAAATCCCAGCATTTCACAAAACGCAGGATTCAGCTGGAGCCAACGTCCGTTCACATGCGAAGCAACAGCAATGCCGATTGGTGCATATTTGTATAATTGCTCAAACAGAGAGCGGCTCTCTGTAATTGGATTCGACACCGCTTATCCTCCTTTTTTCAAATTATTCTCTATTCCATATTATTCGTAATTAACTGCCTGTGCTGTACATAACTTCATCTATAGAGTAGTACCCCAAATAGGATGATGATTAAACGATATCCACTGAATCTTTTGCATGAATCGACATTTTGTGTGCGCTTTTACACGGGGATTGTTCAAACAGAGTACAATCCGGGTGCCAATCGTCATATAAATGAAAAGATACGCGTGAGGTTCCGTTCACACAAGCCCAAACATCTAACGAAACGGAGGTTGTCTTGTATGATCATCGTTGCGAATCAACCGCTAGATTTGGTACCTTCTCAGTGGTCTGCTTTTGAATGGCATTGGTTGCAGCAGCTTCAGAACAGACCGACCCTATATTCCTATCAGACCATGGATCATCTGCAATTCGAATGGAAGCTTCGCGCCTCTCTGGTTCATGCAGCTGAGGGATTGAATGCCAGCGGGGTCAGCTTTGCTTCATTTGAGAAATCAAGATGTAATCCCGCCTACTGGAATCTCAACAATGAGGGAGGATTTGAACTCAAACCGAATGTAACTCCTGCTGAAGGCATTCGGGATATTTGGAGGAATGGTTCCCTGTATGCATTTGAATGCGCAACAGCAACAGTCATTGTGCTGTACGGAGGGGTGCTCGAAAGTATTCGTGTAGAGGCCTTCAATTCACTCTTTCGGGACTTACTGCTCTTCGATTGGCACTATGACAGCGATCTGCGCTTAACCGAGAAGAACGGCAGCCATAACGCACTTCCCGGCGATGTACTTTATTTCAAAAACCCGGATGTCTCTTCCGAAACGCCAGAGTGGCAAGGGGAAAATACGATTATGCTCCGTGAAGATCTGTATTATGGTCATGGCATCGGTATTGCCTCTGGTGGACAGATTATTCGCACTTTGAATCAATTCCGCACTCCCGGAAGCCAAGTTTCGGCCTACTTGATGGATAACGTGATTTATCCCGATTTTTATTATCTATCCCGTTTCGCCGAAAATAGTGATCTGAATGCACCTGCAGGAACTACGCCTGTATTGCCTGGACAATTATATGTACGGATTGGCGGAAGTCGGTATCTCCGAACATGAAGCTGAACGTTGGGTTAACGAGGATTCAGAGAAAAGAAAAACGTTTGACCACAACATAAATAAAGCCCAAATGAAAACAGATTCACTGCCTTTTCATTGGGCTTCTTCGCATAAACTTATTGGGAGACCTCAACGGCTTTCCATTCTTCCGCATGCCAAGCACATAAATCAACCTGTTATTATGTGTTTGGGTCCAACTTGACAACAACCTGCTTGCCACTTACCTGAATACCTGTTGTTTTAGTGCCATATTCAGCCAGCGACTTGCTTAGCTGCTCAGCCCACTCCTTACCTGCGGCGCCTTCTTTGCTTCCGTGAACCTGTATGACCAGCTTAACCGAGTCACCTTTTTTCAAGATACGTTCCGCCTGAGCTTGTTTCGTATCCCGGTCATGGTCTTCCATCTGCAAGTTGAGACGAATCTCCTTAACCTTGCGTTTGTCCGGCGATTTGCCGGATTTTTTCTTCTCCTGCTGAGCTTCCTGTATGGCTGCTCCGGCACGGATGAGTTTGCAGGGTGGCGGGCTTGTCATCAGGGACAGGCATACCAGATCCACTTTATGCTGCTTGGCAAGTGCCAAAGCTTCTTTTGTGGACATAATACCGAGATCTTCGCCGTTCAGTCCGGTCAGCTCAATCTCGGATGCTTTGATCTTTTCGTTCTTAATCATGGTGTGTCCTCCTTTACGGCAAAAGCCCGTCCTGACCTATGACAGATCAGAGCAGGCTTGGATCAGACTAATGCTATGTTCTTGCCCGATGGTTCAATTACAGGTTATTGAATGCTTCGGTCAGAACAGGGACGATTTGTGATTTGCGAGATACGACGCCTTTCAGCAATGCCTTACTATCGGAAAGTGTCACATTGTAAGCTTGTTCAACCGCTTTGGTAGACTGACCGTAAGCCAGTGCAACGGAATCATTATTCAGAATGTCCGTTACTACGAATAGGAACAGATCCAGACCCTTACTTGAAATAATCGCTTCGATAGCTGCTTCAAGTTCAGGTTGTTTCACAAGCACATCGTTAACGTCAACGGCGTTTACTTGTGCAATTTCCACTTTGGCTTGTCCCATGGCAAACTCTTTGGCATCCAGGGAGATCAGTTCTGCAATTGTTTTCTGGCTCAGATCCGCGCCGGCTTTCAGCATGTCCAAACCGTAGCTGTCAGCATCTACACCCGCAATGGCAGCCAGCTCACGTGCTGCTGCTACATCCTGCTCTGTGCAAGTTGGGGATTTGAACAACAGGGAATCCGAAATGATCGCGGACAACATCAGTCCTGCAATCGGTGCGCTAATTTCAACGCCGTTTTCTTTGTACATTTTATTCAAAATGGTTGCTGTGCAACCTACTGGTTCTGCACGGAAATACAGAGGCTGGCTTGTTTCAAAGTTAGCGATACGGTGATGGTCAATAACTTCAGCTACAGTCACTTCCTCAATATCACTTACACTTTGCTGACGCTCATTGTGATCGACAAGAATAACCTTGTTTACTTCGTTCGCAGCCGTTTTGATCAGGCGTGGAGCTTCCACCTTAAAATGATCCAGTGCAAACTGGGTTTCACCGTTCACTTCACCAAGACGCACAGCTTCAACGTCCTGTCCCAGTTTAGTTTTGAGATCCGCATACGCAATTGCAGAACAGATCGTATCCGTGTCGGGATTTTTGTGACCAAAGATTAATGCTTTTTCCATATTTATAGCCCTCCGTCAATTGTGATTAGAATAATCATATCATAATTCAAATCATACCTTACTGATTATAGCGTCAATAAGACTTAATTCCAAACCCTTAACAGCGAATGGATTGAAATTCGTTCTCAGGGTCTGCTTCATCACTGGAAAAGGGAGAAACCCTGCAGTTTTATTCGGAGGCCGTTTGAGCCACGTTCGCAATCAGGTGACTCTCCAGCTTCTCCCCATCACAGAGAGCCTGTACCAATGCCCGGCCAGATTCCGGGGTCATTTTGCCATACCAGTCTCCCTGCGGATACACGATCGTCACACAAGCATCGTCACACTGCCCGTTACAGCGTGTTCGTGTTGTATGAATAAATCCACCGGCCTGCTGCTTCAGAATTTCATCCCGTACAGCCTGAGTGACTTCCTCTCCTTCGTTCCGCATGCAAGTTCCACCGTTGCAGAGCAGGATGTGGTGCTGAAGTTGATCCAGATTATAAATAGCCAAAACTCGGTTCATTCCCCTCGACTTCTATGATATGTATTGATTGATAATGAAGTATCTTTCATAAAAATATAAAGTAGCATACGGAACTTGGATAAGCAATGCAAATATTATTCTGCCGAGCCTTCTCCAGTCTCTCCCCTTTTCACATGAAACGTCTGTAAACTGCCATCCTCACCGATCTCAAGCAGGTTCAATTGCTCACCGTAAGCACATCCGCCATCTATGCCGATCTTGTCACCACTAGGATCAAACCAGATATCTGCGTAATCATGCAGGTTTTTCACTGGTGTGTGTCCGAATACCACCGTATCCGGAATGGATGTGGGCCTGGAGTAAAAGGCCTCCCGAATCCAAATAAAGTCCCGTTCAGGCTGGCTGCGCCAGTCCTTTACATCCGGATTAATTCCTGCATGCACAAAGATATAACCGGGTACTTCATGAACAAGGGGGAGTTCACTCAGAAAACGGAGGTGATGCTCGTATCGGCTGCGAATCCAGTTCTTGGCTTCCATGTAGGCAGTCCAATCAATCTGTTCTTCATCAAAACGGATCTCCACGTAACTGCCCAGTGTCTGCAATCCGCCATTGCGAATCCAGTGCAGATCATACTCTTCCACGTCATTCATTAGGGCTTTGACCATCATCGCATCATGATTACCCTTGATCACCACTACACCATGCTTCTCCCTAAGTTCCATGATCTGCTCAACCACCTGCCGACTTTTCGGTCCCCGGTCCACATAATCTCCAAGGAGAATCAGTTCATCCTGATTGAGGTCAACATGCACTTGACGAAGCAGCGCATTGAATTCATCATAACAGCCATGAATATCACTTATGATACATCTGCGAATGTGAATTCCCCCTCTCTGCTTACTCAAGAATACAATTGAAGCCCCGCATGGCGGGACTCCAACCTCTTAGAATATAAATTCCCGTTCAACCGGCTCTAATCCTTCTTAAGACCAAAAGCTTCAGCAATCAGGCCAAAAGAGCGCAGGCGTGCATCAAACGAATGAATAGCTGATGCAATAATGACCTCGTCTGCTTCATGACGTTCTGCCATGGCTGTAATTTTGTCCTTCACCTGATCTGGTGTACCAATAATGGAGAAGGAGCGGCGCTGGCGAATCTGTTCCATTTCCATCGCGGTATAAGGATAATTATGGACAGTTTCCAGCGAAGGAAATGAACTCTGCTCTAATCCTCTGCCCAGACGCAAAAAGAACAGCTCATTACTACGGGCCAGTTCCGCTGCTTCCTCCTCCGTCTCTGCACAGAAGGCCGCTACGGCAATCATGGAATGAGGTTTATCATTCAGAATCGATGGTTTGAAATGTCTGCGATAGTATTTCATCGCTTCTTCCCCGCCAGGTGTTCCGAAAAACTGTGCAAATGCATAGGATGTCCCCTGTGCTGCAGCAATCCGGGCTCCTTCCGAACTGGAACCCAGCAGCCATACTTCAGGTACCGTTGGTACAGATGGTCCGGCTACGAGGGATGCAAAACGGTGATCCTCTGGCAGCTGCTCGTGGAAATAACCGCCCAGGTCAGCAATTTGCTGCGGGAAAAATTGTACATTGGAAGCCTTGCCCTCATTCAGAGCCCGGCTCGCAATCGGCATGCCGCCTGGCGCTCTGCCAATGCCCAGGTCAATTCGTCCAGGGTGCAGTGCCTCCAGCAGACGGAAGTTCTCCGCGACTTTGTAGGCGCTGTAATGAGGCAGCATTACGCCGCCGGAACCAACCCGAATCCGATCGGTATGAGCTGCGACATGAGCGATCATAACCTCCGGACTGGAGAAGGACAATGCTCCGCCGCCATGATGCTCGGACATCCAGAACCTGGAGTACCCCAGTTCATCGGCATGCTTCGCTAACGTCACAGTCTCCTGCAGTGTTTCCTGCACACTGCGTCCTTCATTGATATGTCCATGTTCGAGTACACTAAGTTTCATCTATATTCATTCCTCTCGTCGAATGGGTTGCTGGCAGTATTTTTCTAATGCAAAATTCACACTCACTTCATTGTAACATTATTAATTACAGTTTCAAAATCTCTTTATTCTTATCTGTGGAATTGCAATTAAAAACATGTTCCTCTTTCTTCCTTAATATACAGGTTCCTTATACACTGAATCAAAAAGTGCCACCAGCAACCGCTGGTGGCACTTCCTATTTGAATGAAAGCTTTTTGTTCTATTATGGTGCTCGTTTGGGCAGCAGCTTCACATACTCGTCAGATAGCCTCATGAGGCTGAGCACATGCTCGTAATCGGAACGATACGGCTCCAGATCGGTAACCGGTTCATATGTTTTAAGTGAATATGCTGTTCCGTCATCAAAACCTGCACCTGGTATAAACATAATGTCATTGTTGACGAACGAGCCTGTCGGCAAGTAATACCGTATACCGAATGCATTGTGGTCCATATTCAGCAGGTCATGCCCAAATGCAGTGAACTGTTCTTCTTTTAACGAAACACCCATTAGGTTCATGACTGTAGGCAGAATATCGAGCTGACCACCAGGCTGTTCAATCAGTTGACCTTTAACCTGGTTTGGCGTGTGAATCAAGAGTGGGATATTAAAACGGCTCACCTTGCCATCATATGGAACATTCAGGCTCGCTTGAATCTGTTCGGTAATCTCGTCATTTGCGGGCAAGCCGAAGTGATCCCCATAGATAACGAGTGTTGTATTCTCCCATAGCCCGTTCGCTTTCAACTCATCAATGAGCTGACCGACTGCATAATCGGTGTAATTAATGGCCTGCAAATAATCGTGAAGCAATGTGTTCGTGATCGTTGCAGGAATGGTAATGCGCGCCCGATCCGCTGGAACCGTAAACGGCGAGTGGCTCGATGCGGTAATGAACTGGGCATAGAACGGCTGATTTGCCGCTTGATGCGCAGCCATTTTTTCCACACCTACACGATATAACTCCTCATCCGAAGGACCAAAATCGTTAAAGCGGTCATTCTCGAAGCTCGGCTTATCGAAATATCGATCAAAACCGAGGGCCGGATACATCTTGTTCCGATTCCAGAACGTCACGTCATTGACGTGGAAAGTCTCTGACTGGTAGCCTTCATTGCGAAGCAGCTTCGGTAGACTTGGCAGCTCGCGGTCGCTATATCCGGCTGACATCGGAACAACCCCGGTTGGATAGATGGACGTATTGGACATAAACTCGGCATCCGAGGTATTTCCCTGACCAATCTGTTGGAAGAAATGAGAGAAATAATAGCTTTCTTTGGCTAAATCGTTCAGTACCGGTGTCAATACCTGACCATCCAGTGAAGCGTTAATCGGGAAATTCTGAAAGGATTCCAATTGCAGTACAATTAAATTGCTGCCTTTGGCCTCACCAAAATATTTGGCTTTGATTGCCGATCCCTGGTTAGTTTTTTCCTGATATGGATATTGACTCACCAGTTGATTTATCTTGTCAATCGTTTCATTGATATTGCCATTCGCTATAGCTTCGTTTTCTTTGCTGGTTAATATCGCCGAGGACACCTGATAATTCAGAAATCCGAGATTCTCAGCTCGCACCAGTTCGTTATCAATAGTTTCGCCTTTGACAATAAAACTGCCTGACAGCACGATACAGAATGCAGCCGTAAGAGCTACCCCCAGCTTGCCCCAGTATCTTCTGCGCATTTTACCGAAATGCAAACCGCTGTCCCGGTAACTTCCGTTTCTGACACCCGACCGCCTGCGACGCATCATGAGCCAAACCGGCAGTGCAAGCACGATGTCAACAAAGAACAAAAAATGGGAAGGCCGTATCAGTGGTCCAATACTTCCCCGTACCTGTGCTACCTGCCCGATCTCGCTAAGCGCCGTATATGTGGGTACGGAGCTGAAATGCACGTTATACAGGGTTGCCGCAAACAGGACGAGGGAAAAGAGCAGGTTAAACCCGCCGTACACCATCCGCTTCCAGCGTTTCGGCACAATGAGATCCAGGATGCAGACGACAGTCAGAGCTCCTAATGCATCCGTCACAAGACCGATCCCGGACAGCCCTTGGAAAAAGAAATACCGCAAAAGCGACAGCTTCAGCAGCATAAGGATAAACAAGACGGCAAATAAAATCCGTGAGGAGGTCCGTTCGTTTTTGGAATTTAACATGGTCGCTTTCAACCCTTATCTGAAATTTTACGTTCGTTTTACAAAACGCATATTTCAGTATAACAGTTTTGCTATTTGTATTCCATGAACGGACCCAAATTCCTGTAACCAGCATCTTGCAGCATCCGGTCCCCGTTGTGATTAAGACAAGAACGCCTAATATAAATTATAATTCACCTATTGGAAGACATTCATTGACTCATGCCAATTGCCCTAGGTCAAGCTGTCGTCGATATATCATCATCCTGTACGTTACTATTCTGCATCCGTGCAATGAGTACGGCCTGTGCAGCGGCAATTCTGGCGAAAGCCACCTGTTCAGGTGGGCAACTTACGTAATCCATCCCCATACGCTGGCTGTAGGTAAAGGTACTCAGGTCAACATGTTCCTCCGCGCAGAGACCTACTCTCAAATGAGGTTTACGGAGCCGAGCCTGAACGACAGCGCGTTCCAGTAGTTGTTCTCCCCCATCCAGATGCAGAATCTCTGCTCCAAATGACAGGAAATCAGCCTGCCTGGCTGTATGTGCCACGGTCAGTGCCATTTGAGCCCCTTCAATCAGCGAGCCTACCCTGTAATGGCAGTGACGTCTCTCCTCCCCCAGAATCTGTTCAGCCACTTGATCAATCAGTTCTCTGATTACTTGCAGCTCGCTACCAGGTCCTCTTGACGTTACGAGAATCTCGGGGCGAACCCACAATCCCTGGCGAATACATTTGAGCGCTGCACGAAAGACGGCCTCTGCCTGCATTTCATAAATTTCCGGGAAAACGTTTCCAAGATGACATCCATACTGCCTGCTGATCGGATGCTGCTCGTGCAGCCGCTCTACAAGCCGGGCCATGCGACTAAGCTCCTCTTGATTTACATCAAGTCCTCTTGCATGCCCTGCCTGTAATCCTTCTTGACGTTCCACCAACTCATCCAAACCCGGGAGAAGTTCATATAATGGAGGATCGAATAGTCTTATCGTTACCGGAAATCCGTTCATTTCCTCGAAAATCTGCTCTACATCAGACTGCAGCATGGGCAGCAGCCGTTCCAGACCACGTTTGCGCTCAACGTCGGTTTCAGCCAGCACCATCTTTTGTACATAAGGCATCCGCGAGCTAGACAGTAACATATGATCGGTTCGGCAGATGCCAATTCCGTCGGCTCCAAACGTACGGGCCATGGCCGCATCACGAGGATGACTTGCATTTGCGAGTACCGTTATATTTTTCACATCATCGGCCCATTCAAGCAATTGCTGAAGTTCAGATGTGGGAATTACATTAGAAGACTCGACACGCAGCAGTGCCTCTTCCCTGGTTATCAGACCTTCATTTGCAAAATCCACTATCGTCCTGATCACAGCTTCAGGAGTTAAACGTGCATCCCGTGCTTGTAAAAGGTACAGCTTCCCCGACTCAATCACAAATTTAATTTCCTGAACAGCGGTGTTCACTCTCTCCAGCTCACAGCTCGCTTGCAACAGCTGGCCAACCAGCTCTGGTTCCGCATGTCTGATCTGTTCCAGTTCCTCCAGGTCATACCCTGAGCCTGCAAACGACATGTATTCGCCATAGATTCCTTGGGCCCCAGTCAACGGATGACGTGAGTAGATTGTACCGCTTCCGCAGCGGTCTCCGCACTCTCCATTCACCATCACTTGAATCAAAACGGGCATACCATAGACGATCGAAGTGGAGCTCAAGGTTTGGTTACGCAATCCTGGATCAGAAAGGGAGAATGCCTGGATGATCCTGTGTAGTTGAAACTGCACATCCTGAGGGAAAGAGGGATATCCCTGTTCTTCAATGACGTCTTTATATTGCGCAATAGCGTACTCTAATCTCGTTTCATCCAAACTCGTGATATCTCCCAATCGTTCATCGAAAACCTCAAGCGGGATGCCATGAACCAACCAGCCATAATTCTGCAGCAGCACCCGGTAGCAGTTGAGTGCATACGGGCGGTTGTTGATGCGCCGGGCAAGTCCCTCTACTGTAATGTCATTAAGTCCTACGCTTAGCAGCACCAAGGAGTTCGCATCCCGGGGAAGCACGTCACTGGATTGCACAGCAAGCAAAAGCGGGGCCTCCGGATCACCAAAGGCTGTGCCCGTATGCTGTTCCAGCTGACGGACTGCCCTGGCCAGATCTTCGGAACCTTCGGCAAAAGTTGTTTCTGAGCAGCTAAGGAACTCGTGACAGTGTTCCGTTGTAATGGTGAATCCTGCCGGAACAGGCCACCCCGCCTGACATAACTCCGCAAGCGCGGCTCCTTTACTGCCCAATAGTCCTTTCATCTCTGCCGTGCCTTCTTCCAACAGAACTACCCGTGTCGTCATTACAGCGCTCCCATCCGCCATTCCATGGCTATGCTTAGAGGTATTCAGTTGTTGCGAATCACCCTCTAGTTAATGGTATGATGCAAACGCGCAGTCAAGGACATCTGTGTACGCATTTTGTACTCGGAATGTAAACGTTGATCAAATGAGTTTTATGGTATTATAAAACTGACTCATACGAATGAACTTAAGAATGGCGAATCCTAGCATTTCAAGGTTGGATCAATACGATAACTGGGGAGTGAGTAACATTGTTTAGCAAAGTTGGTCAAATCATGTTGTATGTCAACGATCAGGACAAGGCCCTTCAATTTTGGACAGAAAAAGCAGGCTTTCACGTGGTCTCCGAAGTCAACGGCGAGGGTATGCGCTGGGTTGAAATTGCTCCTGAAGAAGGTGCCGAGACAACCATTATCCTTCACGACAAGGAATTCGTAGCCAAAATGTCTCCTGAGTTAAATCTGGGCACACCTTCGCTCATGTTTTTCACCAAAGATCTCGATGGGCTCTATGCAGACTTGGCCAGCAAGCAGGTTACGTTAGGTGAACTGGTTACGATTCCGGGTGGGAGAGTCTTCAACTTTGCAGATGATGAAAACAACTACTTCGCTGTCATGGAAAGAGCCTAGATTCGTGGAATATGGCTCTGTGCTCCACTCTTAGGCGAGCGCTCGATTTCCCTTCGTATTTACACAATAAAGGCGTCTGACAAAGAGTCAGCCGCCTTTTTAACTGTTATTCATACATATGATCTAATTGATAAAGCTCCAGCACATGCTCCGTTTCGAAGCCGGCTTTACGGTATAACGATAGTGCTCCAGAATTCATTTCATCTACACATAAACGGATTTCACTCACTTGGCTCTCCTGATTCAGCTCATATAACACCTTGTTCAGTAAAAGCGAACCCAGTCCCTGCCTGAAGTAATCCGGATTCACGGCAATATATTCAATATTTCCCTCACCAAATTCCGGATCAGCCTCGGCGTAGACATATCCATGAATCTCCCCTTCCGAGCCAGACAGAGCGTATAAATGATGGTGCTGCTTGCCTGAGCGCTGAATGAGTGTTTCACCATCGTAATACGTACCGGTAAAGGTGGAATCATGTAACTGGATAAAAGATGGATACTGATCTGGAGTCATGGTCTGAATCCTGTAATTTTCACCCTGATCCAGGCTTACTTTATTCAATGAGCGATTATGCAAAATAACCTGCCTGCTCTTGAGCTTAGCTCCCTTGTCCTTCATGAACGTGATGGCATTGGCATGATGTTCATTATAAAATCCGTAAACTTTCTGGATATGAATCCGGTTTTCTGCTAATTTGTTCATTCCCTGCTCCCACAAATAAGATGCTAATTCTTGCCAATGCTCTGGAGCACACTGAATAAATGGCCCCCACAATTCAGCAGTCCCCATATCCGTATCTGTATCCATCCCAAGCACTCCTGTCAGCTGCCCATCCTCATTCAGGGTACTAATCCACTGGTCTGGTTGATCACCGAAAGCATCCATCATTGCCTGCTCAATTTCAAGCGCATCCTTGCCGCAATACCCAATATGATGCTTATGGTGCTGATTCAACTCCGCAATAAATTTAGCGATCACTGACTTATCCATATTCTGAGTAATATTACGTTCCATGACTGCTCTCCTTCCAAAGGTAGTCTAAGCCAACACACGCAGGATATCATCGATTTTCTTCCCATGGGAGATAACCCCGTAATTCATCCAAGTTAGAAAATCCACTTCGTATACACATCCGTTTCTTACTGCTGAAAGCTGTCTCCATTCCCTGCTGTCCAGCAGCTTCCGTTCATCTCCGATCATTACAGAATCCAGACAGTCAAATGTAATAAATAAATAATCCGCCTGCAATAGCTTCAATTGATCAACGCTTATGCTAATTCTACGTTCTTTCAGTGCCCATTGCTGCACCAGAGGGTGTGGCGTTAAACCCAAATCCTGATACATCACAGGTCCCACATAACCCTGCTGTACACCGTACAACACAATCTCAGAGGCAGTGATCCGCAAGAAAGCTACCGTTTTTCCTTGCGCAGATCGTGTTAGTCGAGCCTTGGCCTCACGAGCCTTTTCTTCATATGAACCTACGACGTCCCTAACCCGATTTCCTTTTCCCAATACATCCGCCGTCGACCTCAATATGGAGCGCCAGTCCTCTCCTCTATGATGTACATAAAAAGTAGGTGCAACCTGCTCGAAACGGTCCAGATTCCACCGCTTATAGCCATCGTTCAGCATAATAAAGTCCGGCTTATGGCTCTCTTGGAACATCGCATCCTGATGGGACACATCGAATTCAGGAACATCATCCATCCCCAAATAATCCTGTCTGCCCCACAAATGGTGAGCGTATTGAAGCACAGGCTCCACGCCAAGCGCTAGCACAAAATCCTCCAAATATGGTGCAAATACTCGCACGTCCTGACGATAATGACGTCTGTATACTCCCGGTGAGATGCCTGCATATTGCTTAAACCGACGACTAAAATAGTACTCGTTACTGAATCCGACACTTTGGGCAATATCGTGCAGCCGATCATCTGTCTGCTGCAGCAGTTGTTTGGAACGTTCCAAGCGAATCGAATTCACATAATCCAGAGGAAGCTTGCCGGTCATCTCCTTGAATTGTCGCGTATAGCTGGACCTGGTAAGCCGGATACCTGCCGCCAGATCATCCACCGTAATGGGCTGGTTATAATGATCACGGATATAGCGAATGGATTGTTGTAAGCGAGTTCGATAATCCATGGAAGCATGGCTCGAATCATTTTGCAGAAGCAGCATCCGAAACCATTCCTGGAAACGAAGCTGCCAGTTCCATTGTTTCAGCCAATCCTCTGTCGCCTGCTGCTGTAACAGTTGATCCAATATATCCAGACAAGAGCTCCAGGGGGTGTAGGACAACTCAATAGGCGATGATGATTCCGTGATGACTTGCGACTGCGGAAAAGCAGGATTTGTCTCTTCGAGTGGAGTGGTGGATCCAATCTTGCTTGTCTCACCAGCGGTCAGATCAAGCTTATAATAATGCAGCTTGGATTCTGAACCATCTCCAGTTTGCAGGGGTAAGACGGGTATACCGGAAGCGAAAAAAAGAATCGTCCCTTTTTTTAACTTGAAGACGACATCTTGCGAAACCAGTTCTCCCTGTCCTTGGGTTACTACAACGATTGAATGGCCCTTCGACGATGTGCATTCTAAACCATTGTAAGGTTCCAAAACGGAGTTTTGAACGTATTGAATATGATGAAGTGAACACAGCCAGGGCATGGGAAGAATCTGTTCTATGGTATGAGACATTCGTCATCGTCCTTAATTGAGAATAGTTATCATTTAATTTAGTCTAAACGAAAAAAGAAAGCTCTTCAACCCTGGTTGAAGAACTTTCTTGTATACATTACCCTATCGATGTTCGTTATGGCGTCATTTTCTCCAGAAGATCATCCATTTTCATTGAGTTTGCTGTGATTGCCCCTGATTGCCAATACGACCTTTCCATCTTGTAGACCTGATTGCTTTTGACTGCAGGAAGGGATTTCCACAACTTGCTATCCAGCACCTTCAAAGCTTCCTTGTTCTCGGGAGAAGACCAGTCTCCATTGGATGGAAACACAATAATATGGTCCGCATCAAGCTCTGGAACAGCCTCTTCAGAAAGGATTTCCTGATATTCTTCCATCTTGCTTACCAGTGGATGCGGCGTTAAACCAAGCTCCGAATAGATAAATCCGGTAAATCGATTTTTAATACCGAACAATGCCAGTGTATTATCGCTGATATTCAGTCGGACAACCGCTACAGTCTCACCCCCAACCGCTTCCTGAAGCTTCGCCTTAGCGTCTGCAATCTTGGCCTCATATGCCGCAACAACTTCTTTACCCTTGTCCGGTTCACCTACAACATCGGCAATGGTCGTCAAGATCTGATTGGAATCCTGCAAAATGTCTTCTGGCAGGCGATACGTCGGTGCCACCTTTGAATACATCTCATATTGCTCCATGTCCACTCCACCATCCACTATGATGAGATCCGGATCATATTGCAATAAAGCTTCAATGCTGCCTGTGTTGTCAAATTGAGGCACATCCAGATCCAGATATTCCTGTACACCCCACATCGGATTATACCACTGCACTACAGGTGTGATATCCAGAGCCTTCAGGTAATCTTCCACATAGATCCCGGCTATACGCTGCGGATGTACCGGAATCGTTACATCTCCGAATTCATCCTGTACCACACGTGTTTCTGCTTCTTGGCTCGACTCGGAAGAATTGCCGCTGCCTGCAGTTGTATTCTCCGTTACTGGCGACTGAGCCTGTTCCTCCGATGCTCCGGAATTCGAACTGCATCCCGCTATGAAAACTGCGAGGACCAGAACTGTAATTCCCCAACCTTTAATCCCTTTACTAAAAGTTGCCATGCTACTCTCCACCCCTATGTAATCAGCTGTATTAAAGAGAATGCTTATCTACAATGATTATCATTCTCAATTAATGTCTAAGGTGAATTGTACCTTATGCCTTACCGCACTCACAATACACATTTGAATCCAATTTTTTATACAAACGAAAGCTACAGGCCACCCTTGCCCCTGCTAGAGCAGAGGCAGTTTTCCGTTATGGTAACTCTCAAGCAATTGACCTACGAAGGAATGCTCACTCTCACCCTGCAGCATTGCAGCCCCAATAAGGCCAATATCATCACTCACATAACCAGCCAATTCGGGATGCCCTGTATGGTGCAGCGTCTGTTTGAATGCCTGTTCCCTCGATGCACGAAGCAGTTCATCTTCCGCTATAGAATCAGCATCTTGTACCCACGTCTGGTATGCCGTCATCCATTCATCTGCAAAAACCGAATCATCGCGCTTGTCCAGGTAGCTGTCGATATCCAGCCCTTGAAACATCTCATTAGTAATGAGCCTGCCTTCATTAAGTTCTTTAAGAAGCTTCTCCGCCTCTCTTCTATTCATTAGGTATTCCCTCCATCTTCTGTGATGCTGCTGTACATTTCAGGTATTTTGAATCTTCGTATGCTGCGGGTCGGATCGGCTGTAAAATTATCCAGCCCTCTCTTCTCATACTCCCGCAGAAGGTGATCAAGTATGCGAGCTATGACGCCGCAATCCGCCAAGGCATCGTGCCTTCGAATGCCGTCTGTATTGATGTTATAATACTGAATCAAAAAATCCGTAGATATAACTTCACGCACTTCAGGATGAATATACGTGAACATCGCTTTTGTATCCAGCACCTTATTGCTAAACATCTTCACGCCAAATTGCTCGCAGTGACGCTTCAGTATAGGCAGATCATATTCATATCCAGCATGGGTTACGAGAATCTTCTCCCCGATAAACCTGGAAAATGAACGATAGGCTTCAACAAACGCAGGAGCAGACATCATATCTGCATTCGATATGCCCGTTAACTCTGCTACAGCATCCGGTATCGGTTTGCTAGCTCGTGACAGCGTGGAGAATGTTGATTGGCCAACCTCTCCACGTTTGTATTCCATCGCGCCGAATTGGGTTATGCTCTCCCGATCCGGAAGAATGCCTGTTCCCTCCAGATCAAATATGCAGTACAGATGCTCATGCAGCTTAGGGACATGCAGATCGTCGATTACATAATGATCAGGGTTAAATGTGATTTTCATATGTTCTCTCCCCCTTGCCACAGACGGGTGACCCCTTCCAATTCATGCTCCATATTAAACTCCAGTTTATAGATATCCGGCATCGTCGTGCTCTTCCAGAACTCATAACCGTAGGACGTATCATAGTGTTGGAATATAAGGGTCATCACATCTCCATGTGTGCCAATCACTACTTTTTGTCCAGCGTGTGTGTCCAGAATTCGCTCAATTACGGCTACCGCTCGTGCACCTGCCTGCTCCCCCGACTCTCCGCCAGGGTATGCAAAGGAAGGCGCAAGGTATAATCGCCGTTTGGATTCAAGAAAATTGGCATGCTTTACACGTTCATCGGATAATTGGCGCTCACGCAAATCTTCCTCCATAAACACAGGGGCGCTCGACCTGTCAGCCAGTTCCTGAATGGTATCAACCGCTCGCCGGTACGGACTGGAATAATACCATTGAATCTTCTCCTGACTGAGAACTTCTGCAACAATCGCTGCATCTCCACACCCACGCTCTGTGAGTCCTCGCTCTCGTTCCTGTCCTTCCACATAAGCGGATTTTGCATGCCGCACAAAATACAAGATGGTTCTGGACTCTTTACTCATCCGTCAGCCAGTCCCTTCTTCTTCTCAATCACAAGGAGGCAAGTACTGTCTGGCAAGGGTGCAGGCTGTCCGTCTTCCTTCATGAACACAATGCGTCCCTCAAGTGCCTCGGTATATCCTTCCTGAAGAAAATGCTCCAGCTTAATAATCTCTGCCTGCTCACCAAGTGCTTCACGAATACAGTTCTCGTAAGCCGATGGCGTAAAGATGCCGAACTGTTCCTGAATCTCGTGAACGTAAGCTTCTTCGCCCCACGTATACGTATACAGGAATTCCATGGCATCATTAATGTTAAGAACCGCCTCATTCTCAGCAACACGTTCAAACGTAATCTTCCGGCCCTGGAAGTCCTGAGCATATCGTTCCAGCCACTGCATACCATCCGGCTCCAAAAACCGAATCCGTCTATTCTGCTCTTGAGGCTCTGTCATAATGCCATCACGGATTAATATTCTTCCACCCGGCGACAGAACATGAAACGAACTTTGAAGTGCTGCGACAACCGTATCCGTGTTAAATCTCCGTCCATCCCGCTCTATATAGGAGTACAATTCATGCAGAATAGACGAAAAGATTACCGTATCCACGGTGCCTGGCTGTACGTATTGATCCAGCCTCAAGGCGTCCCCCTTCATGACCTGCCAGCGGTGACCTTCTCGCTGTTTCTTGCGCTCCAGCGCTTCGATGACATTGGCAGAAATATCAATGCCTATCGGCTCCACTTCCGGCTTCTCCTGCTCAATAAGATCCAGCAGAACTCCGCCACCTGGACCGATATCGAGTACACGCTTGCCAACGATGTAGTCCAGCAGCAGTTTTTTATAATCCCCCGAGCTGTTCATGTCCGCTAAATACGTCTCTTCATTATGGAACCGGTCATACGCATCACGCCGCAGTCCGAACAAATCGAAGAGCAGCAATACGGCCTTCTCATATAGCGGTGATTTCTCGGCTTCAATACAGAACGCAATTAGCTTCTCGGCCGCCGGCGAGAACTCAAAGGTCACAAAAACCGTATCCGGCAGATCCGGTTGACGTACTACGCGATGGGTCAAGTGCGGATAAACGACCGACTGTTCCTCTTCAATCTGCTTCCATGACCATTGCTCAAGGTACTTTTCAATCATTCGTTTTTTGTAGATGTTCAGCTTTTTGACACCTTTATAGTCGTAATACATCGTATTCATTAACGGTTCGAAACTGATATGACGTACATCATCTGAATTCGATTCCCTTTGAACCATGCCTTCACTATGCAGGGTGAGAAGGAACACTTTCACCATTTCCTGCAGGGAAAAATCCTGCAGGGCGGATTCCACATACCACAATGTACGACGAGACAGAGGAGCCAGCATGTTGTCTACATCAAGCTCTGTTTGCAGTTTAGCGTACGCCTCATCCAGGGCCTCGCCTTCGCGAATGGACGAGCTTCGGAGCCGGGATAAACGTTCCTTCAAAGGCCAGTCTGCATGATTCGGTTCGCTGATAATCCACCCAACCATTCGCTCTACTTCCGCTTTAACCTGCCGCCATAGCTTCGGATCAACACCAGCAATGATGCACTGGTTAAGCGCCATCAGAACCGTGTGCAATTCTTCAGCTGTCAGCCAGCCATGAGTGATAAAAGCATGCAGCGGAGCATTCTCGGCAAAGGGTATCTCCCCGCGTATGTATTGTCCAATCAGTCCATGCGTTCCAATGAGAGCATAGATCATTTCCTGTCTTGGCGTAGCTTCATTCTTCTGAATTGGATTCTCTTCATTGACCTCAACCACAGCTTTATCGTCATTACCGATGTTTCCTTTACTGCGATTAATAACATACTCCCTGTATAACTGTGCAGAACCCCTATTGTGTACAAACAGGTTCACCCCTGCGCGCTGCCATGCCTTCCTTTGCTGCACTGAGCCGGCCTTGGCTGTCTCCGACCAGACCAGTACTTCCTCCACGACCTCTCGTACCCAAAAGGAGACGTTCAGCTGATCCAGGACGTGCAAGGTCCGCTCGACGTAGTCCAGAACGGGATTGGTTCTCTCAAGGTCAGCCATGGAATAAATGCGTTCAAGATTAATATGGGGCTGCTCGGCCGCCGCCAGCAGCTGCAGCCATAATTGCTGCTTATCCTCTGGGATGTTGCCTGTTCTATAAGAATGTATGGCTTCTAATGAGTGCAGCATGTTGACATTCACCTCGTTATTTAGTTCAATTCATCTGTCTAGACGGTTCAATCGATCCTCCACAAGTTTCAGCACCCTTTCTGCTTCATTCCCCGGCAAACTCTCTTCCAGGCGAGCAGCTGCAACGGGCAGAATCCATCGTTCGATCTCCTGCCAGGTTACGCCTGATAGACGCATGTAATGGTTGATGTACCCGTCCACTATCGTATCACGAGACCTTTCAAACCCCAATCGTATCGCAGGATCAGCATCCTCCGGCAGCGATGCGCTCGTTAAGATGACCCAACTGCGTGCCACATCTCCTGCAGGATCGCCCGACATGCCTGTCATCCAATCGATAACATTGTAGGCGTTCTTCTTCTCGTTCATCATGATATTATCGGGATGATAATCACCGTGACAGATCTTTATTCGCTCAGGGAGACTGGTGAGATAATCAAGTATCCTGGCTTTATCCTCTGCAGACAGTAGCTGTGTTCTCTGAATCGCCCCTGACAAAACCTGCTTCTGTGAAGGCAGGACTCTCCCATCATCACTTTGGGCATGAAGCTCCTGATGACAGGCAGCCAGCTGATGTACCAGTTCTTGAAGGCTTGAAGACTGGTGGAACATCATGGAGAATATCGTATGACCTTCGATCCGTTCAAATACAATACCTGTACGATCTCCTTCAACCATAATTTTTCGTGCCTGAGGCACGGGTAGTTTCTTATCATTTAACAGCTGTGTAATTCTGAATTCATTCTGGATGGCTTCAAGCGGAAAGTTACGATGATACAGCTTCAAAATTTGATCGGAAGCGTGGGCGTAGATGTCCGCAGTTCGACCTTGACCAATAAGCTTCATACTTTAGCCTCCAGCGTTTATTCGAATTCCTTGCCCCTGATTTTGCTAAACACCATGACATCGACCAGGGTACCGGTACTGTCCCGGCGCATACTTCGCAGTATGCCTTCCAGGGTGTAACCTGCACGCTCAGCGACCTTGGCACTGCGTACATTCCGAGAATCACAGCGAATCTCCAGACGGTTAGCGTTCAGATATGTTATTGCAAATTGTTCAATTCCCCGGACAGCTTCCGTCATTAATCCTTCACCTGCACGCGACGATCTGATCCAGTAGCCGATCTCGAAGCAGCGTGCATTCCAATCGATACGATGCAGGCCGCTGCTGCCTACAAAATCATCAGTTTGCTTATCTCGCAAATGAAGAACGAGATCTGTCCGCTCCAAAAACTGTAATCTGGCTTTGCGGACATGTGCTTCGGATTCCTCAAGCGAAGGTACCTTTTCGGCAAATGGCAGCCATGGCCGCAGCTGCTCAACACTCTCCCGAATAGCCTCGTTGACTTCTGCGCCATCTTCCCACTCCGGAGCTCGGATCGTGAGACGAGCTGTGTCGAAGCGCTCGGGAAAAGATATCATAATTGGATTTATTGGTTCCATGTTAGACATATCGTCCTACTCCTCTACCTGGAATATCGAGTCCACAATAAGGGGGAGATTATCCCGGACGGAAACAGCTCCAAAAACCGAACGTGCATGCACGCCCTTTTCCTCAAATACATCCATCATTAGATCTGAAAACCCGTTCAACACCTTGTGGTGTTCCTGATAGGAAGCCGACGCGTTAACAAAACCCTGGACTTTGACCACACGTTTCACCAGGTCCAGTGAACCCAGCACATCCTGGACCACAGCGAGCACCTCAATCCCGGCATTTCGGGCAAATTCGTATCCCTGTTCGGTCGTGAAGTCCTCTCCCAATTTGCCACGCTCCACCGTATCCGGACCTTTCCCTGATACATACATTAACCCATTTACAATAACTGCATTGGCATACTTCGCAGCTGGAGCGCTTGCCTCAGGCAAAATAATCTCCAGTTCATTCAATCTCGCTGCTATCATCGCTTCCCCTCCCAAGAGACAGATATCCAAACGTAAATCTATCAATATATTACTATTTTGGATAAACATTAATATACGCTCGATCTTACGCTTAAGCAATGATTCGCTTTGAACATGATGAACTCTAACCTTTCGTTTTCTATGAATGTCACTTTGATGAAGTAACGTTATGCTCTAATCCCGCTACTTATAGTTTATCAGATCATCGGATCATCCAAAAACGCTTCTAAGATGCAATCCCCACTTCAGGATTAGCTCTTATATTAATTCTGATCTTTTGAAAACGTTATATTGTAATTCCTGTCATTCTCTATTACGATAGTTACAAACAAGTACAGCAATGATCTGTTTACTCAAAGGAGGACGTTATCTTGAATGCACCCTTATTTCGTGATCCCATCTTCGATGGAGCCGCTGATCCGGTCGTTGTATGGAACCGCGCTGAACAGACCTGGTGGATGATCTACACCAACCGCAGAGCTACCGCAGGAGGACCGAAATTTGCCTGGGTTCATGGCACGGATCTCGGCGTTGCCTCATCGTCCGATGGAGGACAGACGTGGACCTATCGTGGTACGTTAACCGGTTTGGAACATGAATGGGGACATAATACGTTCTGGGCGCCGGAAATTTTCTGGCATGATAACACGTATCACATGTATGTCAGTTATATTCAAGGCGTGCCCCATGACTGGCCGGATCATGACCGCCACATATTGCATTACACAAGCCCCGATCTGCTGACCTGGACATATCATGGCAAACTGGAGCTCAGCTCGGACCGTGTCATTGATGCCTGTATTTATCCGCTGCCAGATGGTCGTTTTCGGATGTGGTACAAGGATGAGACTAACGCTTCTCATACCTATGCCGCAGACAGCACAGATCTTTACCATTGGGATGTTATCGGTCCCGTCATTACAGGTCGCGCCCACGAAGGTCCCAACGTTTTTCGCTTTCATAACAGCTACTGGATGATCGTGGATGAATGGAGAGGACAGGCTGTATACCAATCGGATGATCTGGAGAATTGGGTATGGAACAGCATGATTCTCGATCAGCCGGGGACACGTGAAGACGATGGCGTTATCGGTTTGCATGCAGATGTAGTGGTCCAGGATGATACAGCTTATATTTTCTACTTCACCCATCCCGATCGCATTGAAGGAGTAGATCATGCCAGTGAGCCTGCTCGTCGTTCCTCCATTCAAGCTGCACGCCTGGATGTTGTGGATGGGGTTATGGTCTGTAATCGGGATGAAGAGCTGCAATTACAGCTACGTCCAGAGACGGAAGAAAGTCATATTTCTGTTTGAACCACATGAGGTAGATGATTAGCATCCTTTATATTGTGAAACAAACCCGAAAAGACCTGAACAAGTTCCTGCTGCTGCAGGCTTAATCAGGTCCTTTTGTATGATCAGTGCATGATCCTGTAATCGCTGCATCGATTATGATGGACGCGACTTCCCATCCCCCTGCCTGTATGTTCGTGGAGACATCTGTACGGTTCGCTTGAACACTTTGCCAAAATGAGAAAAGTTGCTGAAGCCTGCCCGCCAGGCGATCTCCGTAATGGAATCCTCGCTCTCGCGCAGCAGTCGCTGCGCTTCCTTCACGCGAAGCAAATTCAAATAATCAATGAAGGTAAAACCCGTGGTTTGTTTAAACAATCGACTGAGGTAATGCGGACTGATTCGAAATTCTGCCGCAACTTCTGGCAGGGTAAGAGGGTTCCGATAATTATCATTCAAGTAGCGAACAACGGCTTGTGTCTTGGGATGAAGGACCGGCTCGCTCTCTACTGGATATACCCTCCCCTGCTCCTGATTGCGATACGCGATCAGCAGCAATTCAATGGAGCGGTGGCGCAGCAGCAGGCTGCTTCCAGCCTTAGGCTGAATCATCTCATCGATCATTTCATGAATGATCCGTTCTATGGTTTCGCTAATAGGTGATGGAAACCTTAACATCGGAACTTCCCATTCAAAGGGCTCCTTTAATCCCTCCATCAACGCAGGGGCAATACTCATTTCTTTAAAAAGCTCCTGCTTCAGGTACAACACAATTCGTTCATGATCAGGCCTTCCGCTTTCCAGCGTCTTATGTACTGCATTTCGGTCAACGAATACAAAATCCCCTGCTTTGACATGGTAGGAACGGTCTTTAATAAAATAGATTCTTTCCCCCTTCAGGAGATAATAAAGCTCATAATGATCGTGGAGATGATCCGCGGTCATGGAATAATAGCCCACCCTGCGATCATATTCAATATCCAAATATCCGGTGGAATCGTGGTAATCCGCTCGAAACGGCTGTGACATGAAGCAGCCCCCTTTTCAAGGATTATAGCAAAATAAGCGGGGTTTGAAAGCGATTACGCAAAAAATGCGGCGAAAGAAGTATTCCCTTGTTATAGGCTAGAGCTATATTCAAGGAGGCGATAGATATGGGTAGCAAAAAACGCTATGTACTGGTCGGCACCGGTGGCCGTGCAGAATTTTTTTATGGAGCACTAGCGAAAAATTTCCGTGAACAATCCGAGCTTGCAGCTTTTTGTGATATTAATCAAACGCGGATGAATTATGCGAATCAACTGCTGAGAGAACGATATCAATACAAGGAGGTTCCTACCTATACAGCAGACCAGTTTGACCAGATGATTGAGAACGAGAAACCCGATGCCGTCATTGTGACCAGCGTTGACCGTACGCATCACAAGTACATTATTCGAGCGATGGAGCTTGGATGTGACGTCGTGACCGAGAAACCCATGACCATCGATGAGCACAAATGCCAGGATATCCTCGATGCTGCCAAACGAACCGGGCGAAATATCCGCGTTACCTTCAACTACCGATATGCTCCCCATCATACCAAGATTCGTGAGCTGATCATGAACGATACCATCGGTAAAGTAACCTCCGTTCATTTTGAATGGCTGCTTAATACCCGGCACGGTGCAGACTACTTCCGTCGCTGGCACCGCGACAAACGTAACAGCGGCGGCTTACTCGTTCATAAATCCACCCATCATTTTGATCTCGTCAATTTCTGGATTGGCTCCCAGCCCGAAACGGTCTTTGCCTTCGGCGATCTCATGTATTATGGGCGTGAAAATGCTGAAGAACGAGGCGTTACCCAATTTTATAACCGCGCAACGGGCAATCCGCTCGCTCAGGAAGATCCGTTTGCCCTCCATCTGGATTCGGATGCTCACCTCAAAGCGATGTACCTGGATGCGGAGCCCGAGGACGGCTACCAGCGCGATCAGAGCGTATTCGGGGATGGCATTAACATTGAGGATACGATGGGCGTGCTCGTCCAGTATCAGAACAAAGCCATTTTGACGTATTCGCTTGTCGCCTATCAGCCGTGGGAAGGATACCGTATAGCCATTAACGGCACCAAAGGCCGGATCGAGATGTCCATCGTTGAACAGTCCTATGTCAATTCACTCGGGGACAAAAGTCTCGAAGGTGCCCTGATCGGAAAAACCCTTCGTGTGCTGCCCATGTTCGATGCTCCATATGAAGTGCAAGTCGAAGAGAAAAAAGGCGGCCATGGCGGTGGAGACCCCGTTCTGCTTAATGATCTGTTCGGCGAGCCTGCAGAAGATCCGTATGCCCGTGCTGCCAACCATATTGATGGAGCAAGATCGATCCTGACCGGTATTGCAGCCAATCGTGCAATTTCAACCGGGATGCCGGTCCACATTAAGAACCTGGTTCAGTTTTAATTTGATGGAAAGTTGATCCTACAACGGTCATGATTCAAGGCTGCGTATTTACGCGGTCTTTTTTCCATTTGCAATCTCTTCTTAAGAACCAAAAGCGAACATTGATTAATCACCAAGTTGAAGGAGGAAATGGATGTTCTTTTCATTAAAAAGCCGATTAATTGCCTTAATTCTTGTCCTGTTCGTCCTCTCGTTCGGCACGCTCTCCTTCCTGTTGTTTGCGGAGTCCCGGGCTGTAATCCGTTCCTATATCGAATCCTCTGCTCTCGAGAAAATGGAGGAATACGGCTCTTACATCGATATGGTACAAATGCAAATTTATGATGTAGCCTCTCTCGTCTTCAATAGCGATATGGCGAAAAACTGGGATAATGCCATGAGTGATCCACAACTGTCCGAGGGAGAGAAAATGCTGGCTAACCTCGCCATGAGCCGCTTTCTGACGCAGGCAACGAACAGCTATACCAGCATTTCGGATGTGTCCATCTATCGGCTGAACGGGCTTCGGATTGGCGGCGAAAATCAGGTCGTTAACAATCCTTCGTTTTTGCAAGAACCATGGTATACGAACTTCTTCACATCCGGTGACAGGTGGCTCGCTGCACATACCGACGTTCATGAAAGGGTCAGGGACCATGGCAACCCGGTGGTCAGCCTGCTTATGCCTCTGGGTACCTTCCATCATGCTACAGCGCGGAATGTCATGAAGGTCAATGTAAGCGAGTCCTATTTTCTCGAACCCCTCAGCCGGATTCATCTGGCCAAGAACAGCACCATTTTTCTGCTAAATGAACAAGGGTTGCCCCTCCTCTCCCAACAAGCACATGAGCTTGGGACCGGAACTCTATCCGACATCGAACATATTCGAAACCGCACACCAAAATCAGGTGTTGAATACCTGACCAATGATGTGGGCGGGCGAGACATGATGGTATACAAAAAACTTGGGCGCACAGGCTGGACGCTGGTAGGTCTGGCACCGGAAAAAGAGATGTATTCCTCTCTGCATAAACTCCAGACGACAACATTCGTGGTGACAATTGCCGTAATCCTGGTGTCCCTGTGTGCTGCGGCCTGGCTGTCCTACGGCGTAACCAAGCCCTTAACCCGCCTGGTTCTGGCAATGAGACAGGTACAGCGGGGTGCGTTTGATCAGGCCGAATCCCTGCTTCCCCCAGACCAGAATGTGAAGAGCGAGATTAGTTATGTGATATCTACATTTCGCTACATGATCATCCGCCTCAGACAGCATATCCAGAATGAATTTGAGCTGAAGCTGCTTCGACAGCAGGCGGAGTATAAGGCTCTCCTCATGCAGATCAATCCGCATTTTATGTTCAACACGCTGGAACTGGTCAGCAGTCTCGCGATGCAGCGGCGAACGGACGAAACTGTGCAGGTCATTGAGGATCTTGGGAAAATGATGAGGTACTCCATGCATACGAATGATGATCGTGTGCCACTGGCTGAGGAACTCACCTACGTCCGCCACTACATCTCCATTCTTCAAACCCGCTTCGGACCCAAGCTCGATATTTCCACCCAAGAATCGGGCAGGCTGGATCACCTTGTCTTGGTCAAGTTTATTCTGCAGCCGCTGATCGAGAATGCAGTCAAATACAGTTTTCAACATCAAACGACTGCTCGGGTGCGTATTCGAATCTGCAGGAACAAGGAACGCCTGCACCTCCAGATTAAGGACAATGGTCCGGGGATGCCTCTGGACATCATCTCCAGACTGCAGGATCCTGAGACCGGTACAGCACAACTCGAACCGATGCTTCGCCATTCAAGCTGGCATATCGGACTTGGCAATGTGGTTGCCCGGTGCCGGCTGCATTACGGTTCCCTCTTTGCCATTCATATAACGAACGGGGATACCCAGGGCACTTGTATTGAACTGGTTCTACCCGTACAGGAGGAAAAACATGTACAACGTATTGATCGCTGATGATGAGATTGAGGTCCGTGAAGGCCTGAAGCTGAAAGCCGACTGGAGTGGAATGGGCTTTGCCATCTCAGGAGAGGCCGCAAACGGAGTGGAAGCCGCTCGGTTGCTCCAATCGGGACACTATGACTTGCTCCTGACTGATATGAATATGCCGGTCATGGATGGAGTGCAGCTGCTCGACATCTGTAGAACCCACAATCCATCCATCGAAATCATGATCATCACGGGATATGAGGACTTCCAATATGCCAGAGCCGGTGTTCGTAATCATGCCATGGACTACTTATTAAAGCCGGTAACCAGGGGAGAATTGAAAGCGGCTTTGATCAAAATCAAGGAGGAGCTGGATAAGAAACGCAAGGCTCGGGATGAATCCGAAAGGATCCAATGGCGCCTGTCCCAATACTATCAACAGATGAAAACACACTTTATTATGGATCTCGTCAAAGGTAACAAGCTCCCTCCTTCTTCACTGCCTGAACGAATCCGATTATTTCATCTGGAAGAATGGCAGCATTCCGAGGTCTGCTTCCTGACTGCAGGTTTGCGGGAAACAAACCATGCTCCTGCTTCCGAAATCCGGATTCCGGAGGACATGCATCTCCCATTCCAAATGGTCTGTCACGAGATTGCTGAATCTTATACGGGAACTGCACTTGTATTTCAGGACACAGCTCATCCTGGAATCATGCATTTCATGATCTTGGACGGAATGCAGCATGAATTCGTGGAAAGGCTCCGCATACAGATCATGTCCTATCTGACAATGGAAATGCAGATTGGAATTGGGCTGACGGTGGCTGGACTCGAACGCTGGAAGGAAGGGTACGTCCACTCCCTGCTGGCATGGAACCTGGCCGGACGCCAGTCTGGGTACGCTCAGACAACAGAGGTAACTGATCACAGTCCACTGATTCCCGAGGAGATCAACCGCGCCATGCATCGATGTCTTCTCCGAGGGGACCTGGATTCCTTTCGCAGCATGATTCGAAAAGAGCTGGACGATGCCTTTCACAGATCTACTTCCCGTTTAATCCGCTGTCTATTGCAAATTTCACTGCTGATGGAGTCTGCCGCCATGGACTACATGCGACATGCTTATGGCACACCATCTCGCTGGATCTCTCCTGAATGGGTACTGTGGCTGGAGACTCCCGAACAAGCAGAACGGCTGCTGATGCAATGGGCACAGGATTTTGTAGACGGGCAGCAGCCATCCGAGACCACAGAAGCAACCATGATCGAATCAGCGAAATGTTATATCGATGAAAACTACATGCAGGAAATTACGCTCACCTCCATCGCAGAGCAATTTAACTATCACCCTTCCTATTTCTCTGAAATGTTCAAGGAAGGTGCAGGCATCTCATTTATTCAATATTTGACGGAAACCCGGATGAAACACGCAACACGCTTACTGAAGGAAACTCAATTGAGTGTATGGGATATCACTGAGCTTACAGGCTTCTCTTCCCCGAGCTATTTCAGCGCCCGCTTCAAAAAGGTGCACCACATGAGTCCTTCCGAGTACCGGGTGCTTCAATCCGAAAAAATCACTAATGAGAATCCGAAGAAATGAGATTCCGGCCGCATCGGCTCCCAGGTAAGATGAGGTTATCAGGACGTTCATCGCTTATCATGTAAGCGGATTCAGTTATTGGAATTGTGAATGTTCAACCACTCTTAGCCTGAAGGGAGGCAAATCATGAAAAAAATGTCCACGCCCTTATATGGCCAGCAAAATAAGACAGCCTACTTGTTCCTGTTGCCTTGGCTGATCGGACTGTTCTGTCTAACGCTAGGGCCAATGGCTGCATCGCTGTACTTATCCATGACCAAATTCAATCTGTTATCACCGCCGACGTGGACGGGGCTCAGCAACTATGTGCAAATCTTCAGTGAAGACGATACATTTCGCAGATCGCTTGGACTGACCTTCTTTTATGTATTCTTGTCCGTCCCGCTCCGCCTCGCCTTTGCGCTGCTGATAGCGATGGCGCTAAACAAAGGCATTCGCGGCCTCGGTATTTATCGAACCGTGTATTACATCCCTTCCCTTTTGGGAGGAAGTGTTGCCATCGCCATCGTATGGCGCCAAATTTTTGACGGTAACGGACTCGTCAATCAATTCCTGAACTGGTTCGGCATAGCGGGACCTTCCTGGATTGCACATCCCGACTATGTCATTTATACCATAGTGACCTTATCCGTGTGGCAATTCGGTTCGGCGATGGTGATCTTCCTCGCTGGTCTGAAGCAGATTCCAGCCGACCTTTACGAAGCGTCGGATGTGGACGGTGCGAGCAAGCTGCGTCAATTTTTCCGCATCACGCTGCCCATGCTGTCACCGGTCATTTTTTTCAACCTGATCATGAGCATGATCAATTCCTTCCAGGCCTTCACTCCGGCATATGTCATCGGTGATGGTCGCGGAGGCCCACTTGATGCCACCATGTTCTACACCCTGTATTTGTATCTGAAAGGCTTCTCGTTCTTTGATATGGGTTACGCCTCGGCACTCGCCTGGATCATGTTGGTCATTATCGGTATATTCACAGCTATCGTCTTTCTCACATCCAGGTTCTGGGTATTCTATGGCGACAATCAGGAGGGGAGGTAATGCATATGCCGTTCAAACGAAAGCTCATTCAAACCGGGAGACACACGGTCATTGTTCTCCTTGGTCTGCTGATGCTGTACCCCGTGTTATGGCTGATCTTCAGTTCGTTCAAACCTAACCATCTAATCTTTACGAACAGCAGTCTGATTCCAACCAGCTTCACACTGGATCATTACGTGAATGGCTGGAAAGGATTACAGGGCGTTTCCTTCGGCCGATTCTTCGGCAATTCGGCACTCATCTCGGTCATGAGCGTTCTGGGAAATGTTATCTCCTGTTCGCTCGCTGCCTATGCTTTTTCCAGACTCCGCTTCAAGTTAAAAACGCTGTGGTTCAGCATCATGCTGGTCACGATTATGCTGCCTTACCATGTAACGCTTGTACCTCAATATATTCTGTATAACGAGCTGCAGTGGATCAATACGTATTTCCCGCTTATTTTGCCTAAATGGCTGGCACAGGACTCCTTCTTCATTCTGCTTATGGTGCAATTTATCCGCGGTATTCCGCGGGAGCTCGACGAGAGCGCAACGATTGACGGGTGCGGACAGTCGCAGATTTTTTTCCGAATCGTGGTGCCTCTCCTTGTTCCTGCATTGATCACAACGGCAATCTTCACCTTTATCTGGAGCTGGGATGATTTCTTCAGCCAGATGATTTACCTAAGCAAGATCGATCTGTTCACCGTACAGCTGGGCATACGTTCCCTGTTTGATCCATCAGGACAATCCGATTGGGGAGCATTGCTTGCCATGTCCACGTTATCCCTGCTCCCTGTAACGATCATCTTTTTGGTATTTCAGCGCTATTTTCTCGAAGGCATTGCTACTACCGGTCTGAAGTAAGTTCTATTTTCGCAATCACCATATTCGTTAGGAGGATGAACGATGTTTAAGCGACTCATGATGGGAATGGCCGCCTCACTCCTGCTATTTGCAACAGCCTGCTCGGGTACGGATCATACGGGTGCTGGCGGTAATACGGATCAAGGTAACGAATCAAACGGCCAGGTCGAACTGCGCATGATGTGGTGGGGTGATCAGAAACGGGCAGATATTACAAACGAAGCTCTTCAAGTCTTTCAGGAAAAACATCCGGACATCAAAATTGTAGGTGAATTCGCCCCTTCCTCCGGATATTTTGACAAATTGAATACACAGCTGGCATCAGGAACGGCACCCGATGTATTCTTCCTGGGTGGCAATGTGGTCGATTATGCCAAAAAGGATGTATTGCTCAACCTCGATCCATATGTCGGAAATGAACTGAACCTGGACGGCATGGATACCACCATGGTGGAATACGGTCGTCTTGACGGGAAGCTTCAGCATATTTCAGCCGGTGCCAATGCACGTGGAATTGTAATCAACAAGGCGTTGTTCGAAAAAGCAGGCATCCCTCTGCCTGAGACGGACTGGACCTGGGAAGATTATGCCGCAATCAGCAAGGAGCTCTCTGACAAGCTCGGCGATGGCATATTTGGAACGTATAACTTTACGGTGGACGGGATGGATATCTACCTGAAGCAGCGTGGCAAACAGCTGTATGACATGACCAACGGTACGTTGGGTTTTGCACAGGAGGACATTCTCGAATGGTTTCAATACTGGGAAAAGGCATCGGCCGACGGTGGTGTAGTCACACCTGAATTGCAGGTCTCCAATCCGCATGATGACACGAGCAAATCGCTGCTGATTACAGGCAAAGCGGCCATGACCCTGCTTCCGTCCAACCAGCTCGCTGCATTCCAGAGCTTGACGGAGGATCCGCTCATTCTGCATCCGGTTCCGCGCGGACCCAAAGGTACTGGCGTGGTATTTGAATCCAGTCAGGGATTGTCTGGCTATGCGAATACCAAACATCCCAAAGAGGTTGCCATGCTGATGGACTTCTGGATCAATGATCCGGATGCGGCCCGAATTCTTGGCAATGACCGCGGCGTCCCTGTTACGGAAACCAATCGGAATCTTCTTCAGGAAGAAGCCGGAGCCGTTGAAGAACTCGTTTATGACTATACCAATTTTGTATCTGAAGCCACCAAAACGGAGCCTTTTGACGTAAGTTATAACCCTCCTGGTTTTGCGGAATTCTCCAAGCTGGCTCAGACGACAACCCAGGAAATTGGATTTGGACGCAAAAGTGTCGAGGAGGCGGTATCCAGCTTCTACAGCGGTACGCTCCGGATTTTTGAATCCAACCAATAGCAATAACCATCACATCCCATTAGGAGGCGAACATGGCAGAAGCACTATTGAACCGGCTGCGCCAGATGTCCATTCCAAACCTTGTTCAGCCCAGTAAGCCGGAAGACGCAGCTATCTTGCAAGAGTGGCAGGAATCGGGAGTCCGTTTTGCCGCTTCGGGCGGAGGTCTGGAACAGGCTTATTATGCAGCAGTAGAGAAGCTGCTGGCCTGCATCGTTCCCATGAGAAGCGGAGATCCTGTTCTCCAGGAAGGAGGCATTTATCTCGGCTGCTGGCTGGAGAGCACGGGCACGATTAACGCAGAACTGCTCTCCCGCCTGCTTCCTTCCGTTTCCCGAGCAACCTATCTAAGCTTCGCAGCTCATCAGCGGGAGGATGGATTACTGCCTTACAAACTGACAGAGACTGGTCCCTCCTTCCGTCAGATTCAATTGGTTACTCCGCTTGCACGAAGTGTATGGAATCACTATCAGCTTCACGGTAAGGACCGGAGTTTCCTGAGTACGATGTATACAGCCATGACACGTTATGACGAATGGATTGCGAAGCACCGGGATACCCGGGGAACCGGATGTGTAGAGGCTTTCAGTACATTTGACACCGGACATGATCTATCACCCAGGTTCTGGCATGTGCCGGATACGCCTTACCAGAATGATCCCGGTGCATACCATCCGGATTCTCCGATATTGCCGTTCCTGGCACCGGATTTAACCGCCAATATCTATTGCCAGCGTATGTATATGTCCCGTATGGCAGAGGAACTTGGCGAATCGGGTCAGGAATGGAAAGCAAAAGCTGAATTCAGTCTGGACCGACTCTTTCGCTACTGTTATGACGAAGAGGATCAGTTCTTTTATGATCGTGATCGCAATGACAAGTTTGTTCGAGTTCAATCGGATGTGCTGCTGCGCGTGCTGGCCTGTGAGGTGGGTGATCATCATTTGTTCGACCAGCTGCTGCAAAGATATCTGCTCAATACAAGCAAGTTTTTTGCCCGATATCCATTTACGTCCCTGGCCATGGATGATCCCCGGTTCGACCCTTCATCCACCTATAACAGCTGGGGTGGGCCGTCTAATTTTCTGAGCCTCATTCGGGCTCCCCATGCCTTCGAACATCACCATCGCTATGTGGAATTGACATGGGTGCTGAATCCGATTCTGGCTGCGTTATCCAGAGCGAAGCGTTTTGCTCAAACCCTTAGTCCATGGACCGGTGAAGAAGGCTTCACGGATACCTACTCCCCAGCCATCCTGTGTCTACTTGATTTTGTGGAAAGGTTATCCGGCATTTTGCCTGTCGGTTCAGACCAGCTGTGGTTTACCGGACTTCTTCCCCCAGCCATGGATCATGGCGAAGAAGTTGCCCGGAGTACAGCGTACAGCCGAACGGTTGACGGGCAACCGTTTGAACTGGTGAACACTCCAGATCAAATGGTGGTCTATCGAAAAGGCAGCATTCATATTCAAGCTCCGGCTGGAATCCGGGTGATCACCGATCGTGATGGAAGGCTGGAAAGTATCATTGGAATGAGCGTGCGAACGATTGAGGGCGAGCTTACTTATCAGGGGAAGTCCCTTCCGATTCGAATTAAAGGAAATGAGATGCAGTGCTTCACTGGGGATGGTTTGCAAACCGTCCGGGATATTGGCATGATCTATCCAAGCTATCAATAGTAAAAAGGCGCAAGTGCAGAGAAGTCTCCATGCACCTGCGCCTTTGCTTGTCCAAAGCATGTCCATTACCGAGGAGAGTGTGTCCATTTCTCCCGGTTTATAATGCTACAGAGAAACAGACTCACTCAAGCTTTTCGCTGCCACGACGGGTGGCGATAAAACTCAATCGTATCAATGAAGCTTACGTTGTATTCCTGCTCTACTTCCGACAAATCCAGCAGTTTGCGATCAATTTCTTTTAATCCCATGACCACGTCATGCCGCAGCAGGTCCATTGCAATTTTGCCTACAAACCCGCCCTCGTTCTCCTTGTGTCGATTACGAAACTCTTCATTGTATATGAATTCCGGGGTAAAGGATGACTCCACAAACGCATTGACGAGTGTTAACTCTTTCCCTTCCTTGTGCACCGCAATATAGTAATTTCCGCGGTCATCCTTGACCAAATCTTTATTCAGTTCAACGTTCATTGGAATCACTCCCTATATCTTAAATAATGGGCCAATACGATAAAACATGGGCAGGCAATTGCTCACCACCTGACCTGATCCGTTCATATAGTAGGTATAAACGGAGAACGGAGGATGACTTATGAAGTGGCATCATCTCCATACAGGCAAAACGCTGCAACAGCGTCTGGCGGAGCTGCAGGGACATCTGGCCGAGCTCAATACACCGCGGTCAGGACTTGAACCAGGCCGGATCAAACGGGTGTATTCTCGCCATTTTATCAAAGTAAATCGACAATTGTTTATTCCGCTCAGCCTGTTGTCCATCCGTGTGTTTGATACACATCAGACACGCCGAGGTGTTCGAGTAGGCATTCGCACCGTGTTCCCATCCAAAAATGCTTTTCGAAATATCCGGCTGGTTGGCGTGGGACTTGATTATCTGGAGCTGCAGGGAACCGGCAAATTCCCTTCCCGCATCCTGTTTCCCCTGAGTCAGATCGAATCCATCCATCGTCCAACAATCAAAAAGAAAAAGCAGACACGTTAATCCGCGCTGTCCCCTCTAATCCATACGGCCCATTTCATTATAACGCAACCTGTATCGATTTGCCTGCTTAGCGCTTCACGCCAAAAACGGTGAGCACAGAATTTCTCTGTGTCTCACCGCGTAGTTCACCAATTGAAGCTTATCCATGTAATGAACACTGTATTCGACTCTACTTGGGTTATCTCATTATAGCCCTGTCCATACATCCTTGGCATAACGACCTTCCTGCTGTAAGCGTTCGAGCCATGCATCTGCCTCATCTACAGGCTTGCCACTAATGTCGGTGTATGCCTGCTTGAGTGTTGCCTCCACATCAGGAGCCATCTTGCTGCCGTCTCCGCAAATATACAGATGCCCGCCCTGCTCAAGCAGAGGAATCAGTTTTTCGGCGTCATCCCTCATCAGATGCTGAACATAACATTTATCCTGTCCATCGACTCTGGAAAAGGCAGTGTGAAGCTGGACAAGTCCTTCTTGCTGTGCCGCTTCAAGCTCATTTTTATACAAGTAATCATGCTCCGGATTGCGGCATCCAAAGTACAAATGAGCTTCGCCCACGCTCTGTCCTTGTTCCTTAAGAACCCGTCTTGCTTGCAGGAATCCACGGAATGGGGCCACTCCCGTTCCTGGACCCACCATAATAACCGGCACTTCTGGATCAGATGGCAGTTCAAACCCGGATTCAGGCGTTCGGATAAACATGATCACCTCTTCACCCGGTTTCAGGTTTGCCAGATAATTGGACGCTATACCTTTATACTCCCCTTGACCGCTCCAAGCCGGCGCTCGAACCACACTGACCGTAATACTGGCCTGCTCTGGCTGTACCCGAGGTGAACTTGAGATGGAGTAATATCTCGCTTTGAGTGAGGGCAACAGTTCGAGGAAGCGTTCGAACGGCATTTCACACGCCTCATACTTGACGAGATAATCCAGCATAGATACCCGCTTACCCCTCACTTCTTCCATATATACCGATTCGTCCAGAAGTGCTTCAAGCTCCTTCTTATGCGGCGGGCATACGGTGTAGGCTGCCAGCTCTCTCAGCTGGGCACGTGTTGCAGCCTCCTGCAATTCCACGCTGTGGCTGAGCAAGTCAACCAGATTAACCGGCTGATGCAGTGGCAAGTGCGCAGCGCTTCGACCAGATGCATCCAAAACCAGGTGTTCCGTACCCGTAAAACCATAACGTTTGAGTACACGCTCCACGAGTTCCGGTGGATTTTGCGGGAGAACCCCCAGATGATCGCCTTCCTTGTAAGTCATGCCTTCAGGCAGCTGAATCTCCAGATGACGCGTGCTGCGGAGGCTGCCAGCATCATGAAGTTCCCGATTCTCCAATACGTGAGCCGCATGGGCATCGTACGTATCTGCAAGTGGCGTCACCGCATGCCCACTGACAAATTGAACGGACAACGAGCTGCGCTCACTGCCTGAGCTGCTGTTCAACTTCAATCCCATTGCGTGTGCCAGATCCGGCCACAATTGTTCGCTCCAGTCCTCAACCTGTTTCTCGAAATCTCCGCTGGCATCACTTTCGCCAAGTGGGGATAACCGGCTTGCCCCCTTGGAAGAGAGCTGTTCATCAATCAAACGCGGAATACGCTGATACGTGCTGGCCCAGTTATGATCCCCGCAGCCAAGAACAGCAAAGCGCACGCCTTCAAAAGCATTGGCATCTGCATGCTGAATCCACTCCACAAAATTCTTGGCGTTGCTTGGCGGCTGACCATTGTAGGATGCACTAACAATAATGACGACACCTTCCTTCGGCAGGTTGCCTACCCGATTGTCCAGTGCCTCTACTTCGCTACGAAAGCCCTGATATCGCGCAGTATCTGCAATCTCACGTGCAATGCCTTCCGCAGTACCCAGGTTTGAACCGTACAGAACCAGCATCGGGGTATGATGTGCATTTGCCGTATCCAGCTCTTTTCGTTTGACAGCAGGAGCTGGCTCTTCCAACGCAACACCCGGTACAGCCATGACAGGCTGCCCACCACGGGCACGAACACGGATCGTGAAATGGTCCGGCTTGAGCGTCAAGGTCTCTTTCACCTTCAACTGATAATCCGTATGATCAATGAAGTCAAAATGTTTCAAAACCATGCCCAGCACCAGCGTTGCCTCCTGAAGCGCAAACTGCTGCCCAATACATGCCCGCTGACCGTTACCAAAGGGCTTATACGCATCGTGCGGTACCTTGCTTGGATCCTCAAATCGCTCCGGACGGAACTCTTCCACATCGTCACCCCAGGCATCGCGGTCACGATGCAGCTTGGGAATGAGCACACTAACGCTGTCCCCTTTTTTCAACGGATACTCTCCGGCGAGCACGGTATCTTCTTTGGCATAAAGGGAGAACGCCGGGGCTGTTGGCCACAGACGAAGTGCTTCGTTTAGTGCCATACGGATATATTTCAGACTCCGAACCTGATTATACGTTGGAACCGGATCCTTCAAAATCTGATCAGCCTCGGCTTGCGCCTTAGCCAGTTTATCCGGATTTTTCATCAAATAATAAATGGCAAAGGATAATAGTCCGCTCGTTGTCTCATGTCCTGCAATCAGGAACGTAATGATCTGGTAACGGATATTTTCGTCATCCAGTGTTTCTCCCGTCTCCGGGTCCTTACCGGTCAGCATATGGGATAACAGATCGTCTGCGCCCTCCTGAGGCTGTTCTTTGCGCTCGGCGATAATATGATCGACCAGCGCGAACATGGAGCGAATATCCTGCTCAAATTGTTTCTTTTTGCTAATCATCAATTTGTCCTGAAGACGGAGACGCTGCAGCGAACTCATGGATTCATCCAGAGCGTGAACCATGCTTGTAATAAAGGGGTGAGGTTCTTCCCGATAAAAGCTGTTAAACCGGTAATTGAATCCGCATAACCCGATCGTATCCAGCGTTAGACGTGTCATATCATCGGGTACATTTACCGTTTCATCAGGATTCAGCCTAGACCATTTCTGAACAAGCTGCACGGCCAGATCGATCATTTTATTATGATATCCCTGCATGGCACGCTGACTGAAGCTGGGCAGAAGCACATTATGTGCTTTTTTCCAATTAGGCTCATCCGTCCAACTTGTAAATAAGCCATCTCCAGCAAACGCACGAACTTTCGCAAGCGGTGCCCATACACGCTTGTCGAATTTGGATTCATCCGTCACCTCGGCAACCAGCTTATGACCCGAAATGTACAGCTCGCTCCGTCCCGGGTATTCCATTCGAAAGATCGGTCCGTATTCCTCAGCAAGCTTAACCAGGGATTGTACCGGTTCATCCAAGTTTAATTGTGGCAAGTTACCCAGTGGTCCAAAGGTTTTGGGCTGGGGTACTGACATTGACGACATCTTCTTCACTCCTATTCCAACTCATATGGTCGACTGATCATGAATAATGACACTGTTAACTTCAGCATTCGAATAAATAGGTATACCATCATTTTCTACAAGTACTCACATTTGATTCAAATCATGATAAAACATAATAGAACCAACTGACCAAATTGGTATATCGGTCAATTTTGAGTAAAAAAAATGAGGTGCTTCGTTATCTTACTTTTACCCTAACATTTCCAGTTCCAATCTTCAACAGTCTCAAAGTCATAGGACCATCGGGTCGCCCCTGCTCTTTGAACTAGGTGGTCCCTTGGCCTGAAACGGTTTCAGGCCTTCTCCACCCTTGATTTTTTCACGGCAGCTTCACCATGTAATCTAGCGTTTCTTCAGCAGTTCCCTGATTTTCGTTTCCATCATCATAGGTTCAACTGTCGTTTCATAGCGATCACTAACCTCGCCATCCGCTCGGATCAAAAACTTGGTGAAATTCCACTTGATCCCGTCCCCGTAATACAATGCAGGATGGTTTTCCCTTACAAAATGATCCATCCACCGACCTTCTTCCGTTTCGAGATCATATCCCTGGAATGTAGCCTTTTCGACCAGATGACGAAACAGAGGATGAATGGATGTTCCGGTAACCTCGATCTTATCAAACATCGAAAAGGTCACATGAAAATTACTTTTGCAATATTGGGTGATCTCTGCATTATTACCCGGTTCTTTATGGTTGAATTGATCGCAGGGAAACGCCAAAATTTCCAGTCCTTGCTCACCATACTTGTCATAGAGCTGCTGCAGCTCCGAAAATTGTCTGGAATAGCTGCACTTGCTGGCAGTGTTGACAATGAGCAGCACCTTCCCCTCAAACCTTGATAAATCAGCAATATGTCCATCCTTTGAAGAAACTTGATAAGAATAAATAGGATTCATATATAGGCCTCCCATAAGAAGTAGACTAAAATAGGCTCTTTACATAAATTATATCTGCGTTCATCTTATAGATGAAATATATAAAACATATTAACTTAATAGTTAACATCTATTATACATTGTGAAAGTATGCCAAAAAAACAACTGTCCTGAGAAGAGAACGGATCTACTCCATCGGACAGTTGCTGCGCTGGGTTATTAGATAATTGATACATTTGGAAGATTCCGACGTTCGCTTATCCCATAATCAGGCCGTATACTACGCCCGGACCATGTACACCAATCGTCAGGTCATTTTCAATATCGGAAGACCGACTTGGGCCGGAAATAAAATGGATACCTGCAGGAAGGTTCTCTCTTCCTGCTTCATCAAAGCGATTCAGCGTCTCGCCCAATCGGGTATGCAGGCGTTCTACCGGAATGATAATGATTAATACGGTTGGCAGAAGGCTCACAGCACGTCCCTTCTCTGGTGAAGACAGAACCGTCACTGAACCTGTGTAAGCAGTCGCATAATCCGCCATGACCACGCCAATATCGGCCTCTGCGGCCCGGGCTTTCCAGTCTTCATCCGGCTTGCTGTTCCATACGGAAATCTGTACTTCCGGCAGCTCTGCTTCAAGCTGCAATTCATCCAGTTCCTGTTCGTTCTGACGAATCACATATTTTGCTCCCAGTTCATTCGCTTTCGTTGTAATAAAGGTGGAAGCTTCATCCAAATTCTTCACCCGAACAATGTGGGCACCAACACTCACAAAGTTATCGGTAAATGCCTGTATACGTTTCTCTTCATCCCATTCCAGTTCATTCCAGAATGACGGCGCACCTCGAAAAGGCTGCGTTGGCGCATGATTTTGGCGGGGCCTTCTTAACTTGGAAGCAATACCATTCATGAACTTCTCCTGTTTCTCGCGCGACCGCTTCTCCAATTGGTTCAGCCACTGCTGATGCTCAGTGCTCATGCCTGCCGCCTCCTTGCTCCCGTTCTCGCAAAATGTGCTCCATTCGGTTGCGAACATTGCTATCCATTTCTTTTCGATCTTGATCCAGCTCCTGATCCAGCTTCCTCCACTGCTGGCGGAATGAACGTTTGGCCAGGCTCGGTGCAACTCGGTATGTGTTCCAGCCCTTGAGCGGACCAAGCTTGAGCGAGATCCCTTCATTACGCACAACAGCCTTCTGGCCAAGCTGGCCCAGACGAATAGCCGCACTGAAACGTTTGGAGCTGGACACCACAGCGGCAAATCCCTTCATGCCTGCTCCCTCCAGCTTGTTTCCGTGGCCTTCTTCAACCTTGCGTCTGCGTAAATACACGAGCATATCATGTAAAGGTATTTTGACAGGACAGGCCTCATAACAGGCCCCGCATAAACTCGAAGCACTGGCAATGTCGTTCCACTCGTCTATATTCCCATTCAGTGCTGGGGTCAACACCGCTCCAATCGGCCCGCTGTAGGTTCCACCATAGGCATGACCGCCTATATGACGGTATACCGGACAAGCGTTCAGACAGGCTCCGCAGCGTATGCAATTCAGCAGTTCCTGAAATTCAGGATCACCCAGCTGCAGAGATCTTCCATTATCCACGATAATAATATGCATCTCATCAGGACCATCCCCGTCTGCTGTTCGGCGCGGCCCGGTAATGCCTGACATATACATGGTCAATTTTTGTCCTGTAGCGGAACGCGGCAGCAGCGTGGCCATCACTTCAAGATCGGTCCAGGATGGAATGATACGCTCCATTCCCATCAAGGTAATCTGTGTCTTCGGTACAGTGGATACCATACGGGCGTTGCCTTCATTCTCGAACAGCACCATGGAGCCTGTCTCCGCAATGGCAAAGTTACAGCCCGTCATGCCAATGTCAGCCTCAAGAAATTTTTCACGCAGCTTTTTACGCACAAACCCGGCGAGCACGGTTGTATCCGGTTCGAGGGTTTCCCCTGCTTCTTTTGATAATAAATCCGCAATCTGATAACGATTTTTGTGAATCGCCGGAATAACGATATGTGAGGGGGCTTCCCCAGCCAACTGGATGATATATTCACCCAAATCGGTCTCAATGGCTTCAATGCCGGCAGATTCAAGCGCATGGTTCAGATGCACCTCTTCCGACACCATCGATTTGGATTTGACCACCGACGCAGCTTCATTGTGGGCCGCTATATCGAGCGCAATTGCGGCGGCCTCGGCCGATGTATCAGCAAAATGGATATGGAC
The DNA here is from genome assembly GCF_004000925.1 of Paenibacillus illinoisensis NBRC 15959. Lineage (GTDB taxonomy): Bacteria > Bacillota > Bacilli > Paenibacillales > Paenibacillaceae > Paenibacillus > Paenibacillus illinoisensis. The sequence goes on from NZ_BIME01000001.1 coordinate 647,015, forward strand.
ACCGTTAGCACGGGCGTTGTTGACGAATTCATTCAGATAATAATCCAGATGTGCGATCGTGTGCAGTCGAATCTGGCGGCCCCGTTCCCGCCATTCATCCCAGTTTCCGTGTTCCTCCGAAGCGGATTTCTTTCCGTTCCGCAGACGTTCTGTTGTGAACTTGACGGCTTTGCGCAGAAAATCATCATTGAGCGCGAGTTCCGCACGCTTCTTGACAGACACATCCATTACACCAGGCTGACTCATCCTGTTTGCACCCCCTCATACAGTAATTCCGCCAAATGCATGACACGCACCGGTTCATTCCGGTATCGCAGATTGCCTGCGATATTCATGAGACACGCCATATCCAGTCCAACAAGCACCTCGGCATCGGTCTCTTTGATATGATCAACTTTCTCGGTAACCATGGCGCCGGATATATCCGACATTTTTACAGCAAACGTTCCCCCGAACCCGCAGCAATCCTCTCCATAAGGAAGCGGTACAAATTCCAGCCCTTTCACTGCAGACAACAGCGCCATCGGTTCGTCTTTCACTCCGAGCAGCCTGCTGCCATGGCACGATGGATGGTACGTAACCTTGTGAGGGAAATGTGCTCCCAGATCCGTTATCCCGAGGACTTGCACCAGAAATTGCGTAAATTCATAGGCTTTCGCTTCCAGCCGTTTCGCCTTTTCGAGCCATACCGGATCATCCGCAAACAGCTCGGGATAATGATGAATCATATACGTGCAAGATCCCGAAGGACAAACTACAAAATCGCTGTCGTCAAATGCTTCCAGAATCGTTTTGGCTGCCACTCTCGTCTCATCCCAATACCCGCTATTATAAGAAGGCTGACCGCAGCAGGTTTGGACAGGTGGAAATTCCAACCGAACGCCGTGAGCGGCAAGCAGTCTGACCATCGCTTCTCCGACACGTGGGTAGATGGCATCGCTGAGGCAGGTAATGAACAAGGAGACCTTCATAAATACACGCTCCCATAATCAATTAGTAGTGGGTCTATTGAAGTTAACGCTAAGTATCAAAGTCAGAACAAGCAGACTATATGCCCATTTGCTTATACAGTCGTAATTTGGATGTCGTAGTCCTTCAAACGTTTCATGAGATCACCATCCAGCTGCTCATTGAGAATGACAGCATGAACCGCATTCAATCCGGTTACCCTGGCGAACGCTCGCACACCAAACTTGCTGGCATCTGCGAGCAAAATAACCTGGTCGGAGATGCCGACCATTTTCTGTTTCAACCTGGCTTGCAGTTCATTAGATTCACTAATTCCGCCACCATCCAGATGGACCCCCTTGCAGGACAAGAACAGTTTATCAACGTGATACGTTTCCAGTGAACGTTCGGCGAGCGGCCCGACAAACGATAGCGAACGCTGTGCCAATTGTCCCCCGGTAGAGATCACCTCTATCTTGTCCTTGCTGCTAAGTTCGGTCGCTACCTGAATCGAGTTGGTTAACACCGTCAGTGGGATATCCGGCATGTTCGCAGCCATATAACCTGCAGTGGTGCTGGCATCCAGGAGTATTCGATCCCCGGGGCGAATCATGGCAAGGGCTGCCTGAGCAATTCGCTTCTTCTCTTCCGCATGCGTCGTTTCCCTCACCCGATAGGGGATCTCCGGCTGATCATCCTTGATGCTCACAGCCCCCCCATGGGAGCGCTTTAATCGCCCGGCTTGCTCCAGCCGATCCAGATCGCGGCGAATGGTCTCTTCGGTTACCCTACAGCGATCACTTAGCTCGGACACACGCATGCTTCCGCTTTCATTAACCATCTCGACAATCCGATCATACCGCTCAGCAGCCAGCATGGTTACACCTCACTTCCGGCCTGTGATTTGGATGAGTCCGTTAACCTAAGAAATCTGCCGTATGCCTCTTCCCAAATCGAGCTGTCTTTCGGTTCATACACGGTTACCGGGAACGAATCACGAATGACCCTGCGAGCCTCCCAAATGTCCTTGAACGCTCCGCTGGCAATCCATTGGACAGCCATATTACCGATTGCACTGCCTTCTGCCGGTCCTGCCCATACCGGTCTGCCAATAGAGCTTGCTGTCCACTGGCACAGCAATTGATTCTGGATGCCTCCGCCGACCATGTGCAATCCATTAAAAGACTGACCCGATAATTGTTCCGTCCATTCCAGTACTCTTCTGTATTTCAGCGCAAGACTCTCCAGGATGGATCTGGCAATAGCTCCTTGGTCCTGTGGTTCCTGCTGTCCCGTATCTCGGCAATACTGGCGAATCCGAATCGTCATGTCACCTGCTGGCATAAACAGATCGTCATCAGGGTCAAACAAACTTGCAAATGGAGGAGCCGCTTCAGCTTGTTTTATTAATTCAGCGTAACTGATCCCCTTCCCCTGACGCTCCCATTCCCGCATGCTCTCCTGCAGGATCCAGAGTCCCATAATGTTCTTCAGTAGACGGAATGTTCCGCCAGCTCCGCCTTCGTTCGTAAAATTCAAGGCCAAACTTTCCGGAGTAATGGCAGGATGATCGATCTCCGTTCCCATCAAGGACCAGGTTCCACAGCTTAAGTAAGCAAACGAACGATCCGTTGCCGGGACAGCGACCACTGCTGAACCCGTATCATGTTCGGCTACTGCAATAACAGGAACTGCTGATATTCCCAATTCACCGGATATACTGCTGCGGAGTTGACCTACTCGTGTACCCGGCATCACCGCTTCACCAAACAGCTGATCCGAGACACCGATGTGAGCAAGTAATTCTCCGTCCCACTGCCCGCTCACCGGGTTGTAGAGCTGTGTTGTCGTTGCATTGGTAAACTCATTCACCGCTTCTCCAGTCAAAAAGTACCGAAGCAGGTCCGGAATCATAAGAAAACGATCTGCTGTATCAAGCAATGGTGAACCGTTCCGCTGCAGAGTTGCGAGCTGGTACAGGGTATTAAAACTTAGAAATTGAATGCCTGTTCGCTCGAAGATCCGCTGGGAGGTTAACTCATTGCGAATCTGTTCCATCATGCCGTTGAACTGCCCATCACGATAATGATAGGGGTTACCAAGCAATTCTCCATTGTGGCCCAGAAGTCCAAAGTCAACTCCCCAGGAGTCGATCCCCAAACTGCCTGGTTGCTCTCCCTGCTGCTTGACCAGGTGCAGACCTTGCAGCACTTCATGATGCAAACGCAGAATATCCCAGTACATTCGCTCGCCTGCCTTGACCGGCTCATTCTTGAATCGATGAACTTCGGTGGCCGTTATTCCCCGGTCATCCAGATGACCCAGCAGCGCCCTCCCGCTACCAGCTCCCAAATCATATGCCAACACGCTCACTGCTCTACACCAACCTTTCTATACAAATGTTGCTTTTTACCTGCGATTAATTGTTTGTTTGTTTTTGTTTAATACTGTTTTGCTTTATTTTACGAGTATATCACTGTTGTAAGCGTTTGAATACCCTGTGTTTTGTTCTTTCCCAACAAAAAAACGACCTGATCCCATGGATAAGTCGTTCTTATGTTTGGCATTCCGTTTGGATTACGTATAAAAGCGGCCATTACTTACGCCGGACTGGGGCTGCACATCTCTCTCGAAATGCTTGAACCTTGTGCCCTGGTATGTCAGCAAGCCTTGGTCATTTTCCACCAGCATGCCATAGTTGCTTCCGCCGACGTTCAGTTCCACACGTTCTCCATTATCCAGTTGAAATGTTGCGTAGTACCAGGTGGAAGCACTACTGTCCCCGCTCCCTCCGGTAACTTGGGTTCTCTTCGCTACCACGGTGCAGTGCAGCGTGAGCAGTGTTGCTGCATTATTAGAAGACCATGTTCGAACCCCTGAAATAATAACGTACACAATCACACATGCAATGATGAGAAATATAGCACCAATAAATATGGATCCGAATGCACTCATGGCCCCAAACTCATTAAATCCCGAAAAAAAACCTCCCTGATTCCCCTCAAATCCCGGCACACTATTCATGTCGTCAAATACACCGAAGCCGTCTGTGGTTAATCTGCCCATTGATGAGGATATGTTGATCGTCGTCATTCATCATCATTCCTTTCCGGCTCCAAAATAAGATGCACCGCCCCTTGCCAAGGAGACGGTGCACGTGGACAACCTTACTTGCCTTGTCCGTATACTATATGAGCTTAATTAGGAATACAGACGTTCAAGTTCATCAACCAGACTGCCAACATACGCCACGGCTGCACGAATCGGCTCAGGTCCGGACATGTCCACACCCGCAAGTTTCATTAGCTCTTGAGGTGCGAGACTACCTCCTGCTTTTAATGCTTCGAGCCAGCGATCCACGGCAGGCTGTCCTTCCTCGCGTATCAGTCCGGCAGCTGCAGTCGATGCCGTCAAACCGGCTGCATAGGTGTAAGGGTACAGACCCATATAGTAATGAGGCTGTCTCATCCAGGTTAGCTTCGCCCCTTCATCTACAACCAGGTCAGGACCCCAGAACGCGGAAAGAATGTTTCCTTTTAGCTCACTGAGCAGCTTGGCTGTAATCGGTTCATCCTTGGTCGCAAGTGCATATACTTGGCGCTGTAATTCACCTTCAAGCAGATGGGTTACGAAGTTATGGTAATACGTGTTGAGTAATTGCAAGATTACCCACCGACGCATTCTTGGATTGTCAGAGCGTTTTAAGAGATGATCAGCCAGCAGCATTTCATTCATGGTAGATGGTGCCTCAATGAAATATAGAGAAGGCCTTGTATTGGTGATCCGCTGATAGCGTCCGGCAAGCATGAAATGTCCAGCATGTCCGACTTCATGAGCGAGCGTAAACGCACCGCGCATATTGTTAGCCCATGAGATAAGGATATACGAATGCGCCCCGTAAATGGATGAACAGAAAGCACCCGTTGACTTGCCCGCATTATCTGCGTAATCCACCCAACGTTCGCTGAATGCCCGCTCCACAATCTCGCCGTATTCGGGTCCAAGCACAGCAAGCGCTTCACGGATGAGCGTGCAGGCTTCCTCATATGTAATGGCCGGACTGAATTCAGGATCCAGTGGAGCCTTGAGATCGCAGAACATAAGCTTGTCCAGCCCCAGCTCGCGTTTCTTGAGAGCCGCAAGTTTGCGCATATGCGGTGCAAGTTCCTGCTGAATGATATCCAGGATATTGTTGTACATCTCTTTGCTAACTTGCTGTGGGCTAAGCAGCATATCGGTTACGTCGTCGTAACCGCGAAGCCTGGATAGAACAACCTGTTTCTTCACTTCGGTTGCATAACCTTCGGCAAATGTATTTTTATAATCATTTAGCTTGGAGCTAAAGGCTGCATAAGCAGAACGGCGCAGCTTGGTATCGGAAGACATTTCGTAGTTATTTTCATAGAAAGACCAGGACAGTGGACGGTTGTTGTCTTCTCCATCCAGCGCATCGTCGAAAGTCATGTCTGCCAGTTTACCGCGGAGGTAGATCCGGTATGGCGAATCCAATACTTCACCGAGGGAAGCCAGCACCTTCTCCGTCTCCGGTGAGAGACGATGTGCTTTTTCCTGAAGAAGAAGGTTCAGGCTGCGAGCATAAGGCTCCAGTCCGGGAAGTTCTGCAATATAACGTTCAACTGTACCCTCGGGAAGATCCGCAATTTCCGAATTGACAAAAGACAAGGAAGACGACAGAAAAGATAGGATGTCTCCCGCTTTGGCCGAGTTCTCAATGTTTACCGGATTGGTACTATCCTCTGATTGTTTCAGTCGTGCGTAGGATGCGGTCTTAACAATCCGTTCCTGAAGTGCTTCACGAGCGTCCAGACAAGCCAGCAGCTGTTCGGCACCTTCGCCCAGACGTCCTTTGAACGTTTCAATATCGACAGCTGCTTCAGGAAGTGATCTGAGTTCCTGTTCCCACTCCGCATCAGTCCCGAACAAATCGGTCAGATTCCATGTCGACTCCTGGCTTACCTCGTCGCGTGTACGTATTTTTTCCATCTGTATATGTCCTCCTCCTTGCATTTCCAATATCTCTCATCGTATCATATTACGACCGTTTATACCTGACATCTCCCAAATTGAGACTTTTGGTTCAAGCTGAATCAAAATAAACCGCTAAGGTGTGGAAATATTCCATACCTCGGCGGTTTAGTTGACTTAGGTTATTTGACTAAGATTTATTCTGATTTCCAGATTACATTTTCCCCGTAATTTTTGCCCCAATCGTACATGGCTCGCAGAACTGGCATCAGACTGTGTCCATGGTCCGTCAAGCTGTATTCTACCCGAGGAGGGACTTCTGCATAAACCTTGCGCTCAATCAGCCGATCTTCCTCCAGCTCCCGAAGCTGGTTCGTCAGCATTTTTTGGGTGATATGAGGGATCAATCGTTTCAATTCACTGAATCGCTTGGTTCCTTCCAGGCCCAGATGCCACAATATAATTAGTTTCCATTTGCCGCCAATAACAGCAAGGGTCAATTCCTTCTCACAGTTGATTTCTTTCAGATTTATCCGTTCCTTGACTTCGGCTGCCATGGCTCCGAGCCCCCTTAGCTTACATTCTTATATCAATAGGTACATTATTCGATATAGCTTCTCTTAATTCTACTACAGCATGGCCCGAATGCATAGGAGACGTGACCTAGCACCGTATAAAGCATGACAGAAAGGACCGGCTCCCCTCTTCTATATGAGGGGCCCGGTCCTGCCTATGTTTTCTTCAAGATCTATGAGCGATCTTCTATTCCAGATTCGCGTGACGACCAAACATGTCCGCCCCAGTCATCTCTTTCTTTTTCATCAACGTGAGTACAAGAGCATCCATAGCAAGCAGCAATCCCTGTTCAAAAAGCGAACCCATCGGCTGAATCGTGACTGCTGCGCCTGACGTTGCCGTATCCTCTTTCGCAGATGCAGGCAGACGAACGACGGTGCTAGCCAATTGACCAATGGTGGACTCCGGCTTGATCGTGATCAGACCTACAGGAGCACCTGCTTTACTGGCCTTTTGAGCCATCGCCGCCAGACTGCCTGTTTCTCCCGAACCTGAGCATAACAAAAGGAAATCCTTCGGACTGATGCCTGGTGTGACAGTCTCCCCGACGACAAATACCCGGAGTCCCATCTGCATCAATCTCATGGCAAAAGCTTTTCCCATTAGTCCGGAGCGTCCGGCACCTGCCACAAAAATCTGTTCCGCAGCCAAAATATGCTCAGCCATCGCCTGCATCTCCGAATCGTCAATCTGGCTTAGTGTACGTTCCAGCTCCTTCAGAATGTCTGCTGCGTATTGTCTGCTGCTCATTCCGTTACCCTTGTTGAACGAGACGTTGCATTTCAGCCGCAACTTTGGCTTTGTCTGCTTGTCCAGTGATTCCGCCGCCCACAATGACCAGATCCGGTTGTGCTTTGATTACTTCAGGCAATGTTTCCAGCTTGATGCCGCCAGCTACAGCCGTTTTTGCGTTTTTCACAGCAGCTTTGATGGTTTGCAAATCTTCGAACGGGCTTTGTCCTTCAGCTTGCAGGTCATATCCTGTGTGTACACAGATGTAATCTACGCCAAGCGAATCAACTTCACGAGCACGTTGTTCAAGGTTAGGCACGTTGATCATGTCCACAAGAACTTGTTTGTTTTGTTTCTTCGCTTCTGCTACTGCACCTTTGATCGTACTGTCATTGGTTGCCCCAAGCACAGTGATCAGATCCGCACCAGCTTCAGCTGCTTTCATGATTTCATAACCACCAGCGTCCATAATTTTGAGGTCTGCAAGAACTTGCAAATTAGGGAATGCTTCTTTCATCGCTTTTACCGCGTGCAAACCTTCATTAATAACGATTGGCGTACCAATCTCAACGATATCGATATATTGTTCCACTTCTTTAACCAGAGCGATACCTTCAGGGATATTTACCAGATCGAGTGCGAGTTGCAATTTCATGATTCATTTCTCCTTTGTTGTTCAAGTATGAGTATTGCTGTATAGGATTCTAAATAATTAGCCTGCACCAATCAGCCTCTTCAGATGCATGCAATGTTTATCTTGGCTACTCATTCATTGTAGGGCCTGACTTTCCATTCAGGAAGTACGCACTTTGAAGTCAGGTAGTTACCTACACGATACTATTGATTAAATTTAGTTGTTATGTGAAGCGTAATAATCAGAATTAATTAAGGAACACTCTATGAGAAGTAGCGAATACAAAACTCTTCCTTACATCAATAAAAATACCCTGCCATAAGGCAGGGCATTATTTCATGTATCTATGCATGTACAGCTGGATCAATACGGTTTAGAAATAAACGGGTTTTACACATACCGGCTTGGAAGCACCTGTACTATGTCCTGTATATTTCAGACGTCCGCTTTCTTGATCTACAGTGAACGTAACGATGTTGTTGGTATCACGGTTAGCTGCAATGAGCAATTTACCGTTCGGTGTCAATGCAAAGTGACGTGGATGTTCACCTTCAGCAGAAACGTGTTCTACCAGTTTCAGATGTCCTGTTTTAGCGTCTGCTGCAAATACAACAATGCTGTCATGTCCACGGTTCGATCCGTATACAAAACGACCATCATTCGATACGGTAATTTCAGCAGTTGTATTTTCAGCGCCCTCATAACCATCCGGCAAGGTCGACACAGTGGATACTTCAGTCAACGTACCTGCTGCTGCATCATAACGGTAAGACGTAATGGAAGAATCGACTTCGTTAATCACATAAGCGAATTGGCCATTTGGATGGAACGCCAAGTGACGCGGACCTGCTCCTGCATGGGTTTTTGTTTCGCTATGCAGCACAAGCTCATTGTTGTCAGCATCGATCGTGTAGATGGCAATCTTGTCAGCACCCAAATCCTGTACCATCATGTATTTTCCATCCGGGCTGAAGAAAGCAGAGTGTACATGAGGCTTGTCCTGACGCTCTGGATGTGCGCCTTTACCCTCATGTTTTTTCTCATCCAAAAGCGCTCCGACTTCACCGTTATCCGTCAACGATTGCAGACCTACGAGTCCACCGTGATAGCTGGAAAGGATCAGGTAACGTCCAGAAGGATCACGCTGGATATGACATGGTGGAGCCGATATGGAATCGTTACGATTAAGCAAGGATAGTTTCCCTGTGGAAGGATCGATGTTCAGAGCAACCGCTTCGGACATTTTGTTTCCCTCTGGAGATACAGCTTCCCCAATCGCATACACTTTGTTGTTTTCGGCATTAACGTTTACAAATGTTGGGTTTTTCACACCCGAGATGCCGTCCAGCTTGCTTAAGCTGCCTGTATCCTCATTCAATTCATATGCGTAAATGCCCTCATTTTCCGCTTCGGCATAAGAGCCGACTAATACGAGCAAGCGTTTTGATTCACTCATTACAGTTTCCTCCTCTATGTGTATGTAGTCTAGTTGCACCTCTTCTATAATAAATCTGCCATATCAAAATAGCAATCCGTCAGCCATCTCCACGCTCAACATACAGGGGCTCATGCAAGTTATTGGAGAAATATCATGCGGGTATCCATTCACGATCCAGGACAACTTCTGCTATGATTAGATAGGTTTTTCATCATGAAAGGACTGAATTTCGTTGCTGCAATCATTTTTGCTTACGTTGTATCATGTTTTTTTGCCTATATCCCTGCCAGTCATCGGAGGTATTCTGTTAAAACGGTTCAAAAATTGGGATACCCGGTCACTGTCAACCTTCTCCCTCTATATTCTGAGCCCTGCGCTGATCTTTGATACGCTGCTTCATGCCGAAATTACCTGGACGGACGTCACAGGCACGTTCTGGTTTTCCATTATTAATCTGATCGCGTTATGGGCACTGGCCGAACTACTAAGCCGGATCTTCCACCTGGGTGCAAGCGAAAAAGCAGGACTCACCCTTGTCTCCACGTTTACAAACTGTGTGAATTACGGGCTCCCGCTCGTTTTGCTTGCCTTTGGACAACTGGGATTGGACAAGGCCTCGGTCTATGTGATCGGACAGATGATTATTGTGAATACGGTCGGGATCTTTTTTGCAGCCAGGTCGGAATTCACGGTCAAACATGCCATTTTATCCGTGTTCCGTATGCCGTCCATTTATGCCGCATTCATTGCAATCGTTCTGCGGTCCACCGGCATCAGTCTTCCTGAGGCTCTGGATGGTGGCATCGCGATGCTCGCAGCGGGGTATTCCCCGGTCGTGCTTGCCATATTGGGTGCACAGATGCTAAGACCACGCGGGTCCGCGGAGCCTTGGCAGCCCAATGTACGCCGGGCCTTCTGGACAGGACTTGTGGTGCGTCTTGCCGCTGCGCCTGTGCTATCTTACCTGATTCTGACCGCACTTCAGGTTGAAGGTATCTTATTCAGCGTACTGCTGATTCTGGCATCCATGCCAACGGCAGTAAACGCCGTTATTTTGGCTGAGCAATTCAATGCTTCACCGCAATTTGTATCCCGCTGCATTCTATGGACAACCGCAGCATCCATGGTCATTCTGCCGGTTATGATTGTGATGTCTTCCGGATAAGCACGGGTGCTGGTCCAGGAGACATCGCCGCTAGGCGGCGCTTCTCCATTCTTCGTTCATGGCGACGACGGAGAGCTCTGACATAGAAGAATTTGACCACAAAATACGAAATGAACCCCAGGATCACGCCAAAGACAGACATGCCTGCGAGGATATCAAGCCCACCCAGCAATAATTCGCTGAGCGCAGACCAGTTGCCGCGAAACAACTCCATGAAGGCACTCTCGTGCACAGGGCCCTGTCCCATGCTGTGCGCTGGCAATATCCATGACCCGATCTGCTTGGCTAGCGGCATGAGCAAAATCGGCAGAAATGTCAGTTTTCCAATCACATTGCCCACAATGGCTGCCGGAAGTGAACCGCCAGACAATCGCACAATGGGGTAAAACACGAGATAGATCAGTGATGCCGTGGAGATAACGATCAATTCGAGACCAAAACCGATCGCGAATCCGGTGGAGACCTTATGTGCTCCTCCGGGAGCACGTAACAATTTAAGAAAATTCAGCTTCAACGCACGTGTTAAACGCGCGAATCGGTTCGATTTGCTTTTCTGTGAATTCATACCGAACTTCCCCTTATTTTACACAAATGACGGCTCGCGCCGTCTCTTCATTTCTTTTAGACTGTTTTAACATCAGCTGTGACAATGACAGGCTGCGTTTCGATGGTTACATTCCCTGCGACCGCTCTTGTTATCATACAAGACTCTTCGGCCTTATGTGCAAGTCGATCCGCTTTGGTCAGCTCAGCCTCTGTTGCATTAGACTGAAGCACAATACGTGGTCGATGCACGATTCGTTCATAAGTAAATATGTTATTGGTGACATCCACCGTTGCTTCCGACTCCAGTGTCAGCTCATGCGGTGTAATATCCGAGCGTTCCAGCATGGCCGCCAGGGTAATTAGATAACAGGTAGAGGCTGCACCCAGCAGCATTTCATCCGGATTGGTTCCTGTACCTGGCCCCCCCATCTCCTGCGGGATGGATATGACCGATTTTAGTCCTCCAGCATCAATTGTGCCCTCACTGTTACGTCCACCGTTCCATACGGCTTTCAGATGAAAAGGATGTTTCATTTCACTCATTCCTTTCTTGAAAAGTAAAAAATGAATCTACACAAGAGAACTCCGAAGTCAGAAAACTTTCAATCGCTGTTATCCCCAGATTTTTTAATTCCCTTTTTATAGGGGAAATCCGTTGATAAGCGTATGCTTCCGATGTAGCTTTCTTTGCAGAAAGCTTGTAGCGAACGCTCCGCTTTTCCAGTTTTTCTGCCCTCTCCGTTCAAGTGTAGATATTCGGTTATACTTTTCTATAACTACACTCGTTTACATGGTATGGATTGTTCGTTCAGTGCGCTAACAAGCTCTTCGTTCAACCCCACATCGGTAATAACCTGTGTCACACTGCTGAGTTCTGCAACTCTCGTAAAAGCCTGTATATCGAACTTGCTCGAATCTGCGAGCAAAATAACTTCATCCGCAATACTGATCATCTTCTGTTTCACGAGAGCCTGCAATTCGTTCGATTCGCTGATGCCTTTGGTCAAATGTACCCCTTTGCAGGACAGAAACACCTTGTCCACATGGTAGGCATCCAGTGAACGTTCAGCGAGCGGGCCTACAAAAGACAATGACTTGGAAGCAAGCTGCCCTCCCGTAGCAATAACCCTGATCTGTTCCTTGCTGCTCAGTTCAGCGGCCACCTTGATGGAGTTGGTCAATACAGTCAGCTGAATATTCGGCAGCCCTGCAGCCATATACCATGCCGTTGTGCTGGCATCCAGTGCGATCCGGTCGCCTGGCTGTACCATCTTGATGGCTTCTTCGGCTATTCTGCGCTTTTCTTCAGCATGCGTAATCGCCCGTTCAGGATAAGGGATCTCTGCTTGTCCTTCTTCTTTATATTTTACGCTTACCGCACCGCCGTGGGATCTTCTAAGCCTGCCAGCCTGCTCCAGCTTGTCCAGATCGCGGCGAATCGTCTCCTCTGTCACCCCGCAGCGCTCACTAAGCTCGGTTACACGCATGCTTCCCTGCGCATCCACCCATTCCACAATTTTCTCATAACGTTCAGCCACGAGCATTATTCATTCACTCCAAACCGTTGATATCCAAGATGAATCCTGTACATCCCATCATACCACAGTGCTACCTGAAGGAGAATTTTATCGGGATGAAGAACGTGCAAAAAGAGGGAGCCTATGCTCCCTCCGTAATTGCTAAGATGTATTATTTATCGTCTGCCAAAGGGAACCAGCCCGGTGTGTTAATGATGGCATTCCACAATCCGTCAGGGATAACCAGTCGCTCTTGATCCGCTTTGGTCAAAACGGTCTCGATATCCTCTTCGCGTCCGCTCTCGATTTTCTCTACCCAGTCCGGTTCAATAATCAACTCACGTCCGATGGCAAGCAGTGGCACGCCAGTTTGAAGAGCTTCCGCTGCCTCGTCTGCCGTATGGATTGCACCTACACCAATAACCGGCAATTTGCCGCCTACACGTTCAAGGATAAATTCCATTCTGGAACGGGTATCTGCTTCGCCCCGGCGTGGTTTGGACCAGAACTCGTTCAGGGATACATGCAAGTAATCCAGGTTTTTTTCTTTCAGCGCGTCAATGAGTGCGTAAGTCTCTTCCATAGTCAAACCCGGTGTCTCCGGTTCTTCAGGAGAGAAACGGTATCCGACAATAAACGGAAGCTTGGTATGCTTCGCTACAACCTTATTCACTTCATCCACTACGGCCAGCGGGAATGTCAGGCGTTTCTCAATGCTGCCACCCCAGCGGTCTTCGCGGCGATTGGAATGCGGAGAGACGAACTGCTGGATCAAGTAACCGTTCGCACCGTGGATCTCTACACCGTCGAATCCAGCTTCAATGGCGCGACGTGTCGCTTCACCGAAATCGTTGATGATGGACGTAATCTCTTCGTCAGACAGTTCTCTCGGTTGAGGAGATTCTGGACGTTCACTGGCAACTGCACTTGGTGCTACCACTTGACCAGCGGGTACAGCTTGTTCCGGAGTGAGACGTCCGGCATGGAAGATCTGAAGTACTGCTTTGGAACCTTGTTGCTTGATCGTGTCAGCGAGGCGTTTCAAGCCCGGAACGAAGCTATCGTCATAGGCTGCAAATTGCGCCGGAAATCCGATACCGTTCGGTGTAACATACGTTACGGCAGTCACGGACATACCTGCACCGCCAGTGCGACGAGCATAATAAGCCAGTTCAGCATCCGAGACGGTACCGTCGGGATTCGAGGACATATGAGTCATAGGAGCGAGTACGATCCGGTTTTTGAGACTAATGCCGTTTGGTAGTGAAACTTGTTCAAACATTTGGCTATACTTTGGATTCATTCGTGGTTCCCTCCTGATTATAATATCTCTTTAAATAGATATATGAATACGTATTTCGATTACTGTAACTATTATAGTTACTATTACTCCATATTTCAACTTTTCATTTTCAAATCTTTTTGGACGATTCGATTCCTTCATTTATTAAACACAATCACGCCGCATCAAGCTCACAGCAAAAAGGGCGAAGTGAAATCCAACACTCCGCCCTATGGATCGCCATCCACAAAATGCGTTTAGAAATTGCGTACATATGCAAGCTTCAGATCCATCTCTTCCACACATTCATAACAATCATGTTCATCGTTAGCTACCATAGGTGTCACCGGGTACAGGTTCATATCTGTCGTATTGTACGATTTGAGTAGAGGTAGCAGCTGCGTCACCCGTGTATTGGACGGGTCAAGCCAGGTATTGATTTCATCTTCCGAGAGAATCGCCGGCATTTTGCTCCCGAACTCCCGGGTCACCATGTTCGCACCAGTCATTAGCATCGTACAGGTGCGAAGCGGCTGTTTGCGGGTATCTTTCCAAATTTCATATAACCCTGCGATACCAAACAACCCCCGATCCGGCATTACCACTCGTACCGCATAGCTTTTTTTGCCTTCCTTGCGCCAGTAATACAGTCCGTTACATGGGATAACGCACCGTTTCGTTTCCACCAGTTTGTAATAGGATGGGTTCTCATGCACAGTCATCAGGTTGGCATTGACGGCATCACGCCCCCAGAACGGAATAAATCCCCAGCGAAACTCGTCCAAAACCCGTTCACCGTCCTGATGCAAGATGATCGGCGTATGCTGCGTCGGACTAATATTATACCGGTTCTTGTAGTAATACATCACGCGTTCAATCTTGAAATGGTCCCTCACTTCATCCAGATCAGCTGCCAATGAAAAACGATTGCACATGCTTAACGCTTCCTTCCCTGTGTGAATTTGAATGTATTGTTTGTTATTAAAGGGAAATTATGCATGGCAATATGGAAAGTATTGATGCGCAACCCAAGCGTACAAGACGTTACATTCGAGACACTTTTGAAAATGACAAGATCATACTAATCATCACAACATGATGTTATACTCCGCTGAAAACATCCATTATACAATAAGTTAGAAGTACATTACGTATGCAAGATGATGCTGCTTACTATTGTCTGATACAGGCACAGCAGTTTCATGTGCAGTTAATCATTTTTATTGTAAAAGGAGCTAATTCATATGGAATTCAACCGTCCCGTTCAAATGGGCGTCGATTATTATCCAGAGCATTGGGACTCTACGTTATGGGAACAGGATGCCCGTTTGATGGCCGATAGCGGTATACACATTGTGCGTGTGGGTGAATTTGCGTGGAGCCGTATGGAGCCTGCGGATGGGCAGTTCGATTGGAAATGGCTTGATCAGGCCCTGGATATCCTGCACAGTCACGGATTAGAGATCATCATTGGAACCCCCACCATGACACCACCACGCTGGCTCACGGAGAAATGTCCGGATATTCTGCCTATCCTTCCAAATGGTCAACGATACTACGAAGGGGTTCGTGGCCACCGCTGCTATAACAGTCCGAGCATGAGAACATACAGTGCACGCATCGTGCAGAAACTGTCTGAACGTTATGCAAAGCACCCCGGAGTAGTAGGCTGGCAAACAGACAATGAATTCAGCTTCACGGATTGCCAGTGTCCCGCTTGTGCGGATGCTTTTCGGGAATGGGTTCAAGCGCGTTACTCTACGCTGGATCAAGTCAATCAACACTGGGGTACTGTGGTGTGGAGCGGTGAATACAGTGATTGGGAACAGATCACACCGCCCTATGGGGGATCTACGTTTCAGAATCCTTCATTTTTGTTGGACTATTCCCGTTTTCAGTCGGATTCCATCGTCGCCTTTCAGCAGATTCAGGTAGACATCATTCGCCGCAATTGTCCAGACCATGCGATTACGCATAATTTCCATAGTTATCCGCAGAAGGCGGATCAATATAAGATTGCAGCAGAGCTCGATTTCGCTTCTTTTGATTATTATCCGAATCCATCACCAAACAAAACCGAAACGGCACCATACAGTGGGGCACTGTCTCTGGATCTGACACGTGGCATCAAACGCCGCAATTTCTGGATTATGGAACAGCTAAGCGGACCGCCAGGATGCTGGTTTCCGATGTGGCGTGCACCCCGTCCGGGTTTTCTGCGTGCTTACTCGTGGCAGACCATAGCCCGCGGAGCAGATGCGGTTGTGCATTTCCGCTGGCGGAGTGCTACGGTAGGAGCAGAACAGTTCTGGCATGGCCTTATAGACCACAGCAATGTGCCCGGCCGGCGGTTTAAAGAATTCCAGCAGCTGTGCTCGGAGGTGAACAGACTCGGCGAGCGTCTCCAAGGTTCAACGCTGGATAATGAAGTTGCCATCCTGCATTCGCATGAGCAATTATACGCCCTGCATATTCAACCTCAGGCTGAAGGATTGAACTACTACGAAAATATAAAAGTATGGCATCGTGCCTTGACCAAATTGGGAATCAGTACAGATGTCATCCACTCTTCAGCACCACTGGATGGATATAAAATCATTATTGCTCCTCATCTGTACCTCCTGGACGAGGCAACCGCAGAGCGACTCCAGGCATTTGCAGCTGCAGGAGGAACCCTGATCCTTACACATCGTTCCGGCGTTAAGGATGACCATAATGTATGTGTGATGGCCCCGCTGCCGGGCTTGTTGTCCGCTTGTTCCGGTGTGAGAGTAACCGAATATGACTCGCTAGGCGGCGACACCATCATGATTCGGGATGATCAGGGCAATGAATATGCCGCATCTCAGTGGGCAGATGTGCTTGAACTCGATACGGCACAACCAATCGCTGTATATGCGGATCAATTCTATGCCGAAAGTGCAGCCGTTACGCGGAACCAGTGGGGTGAGGGTGAGGTCTATTACATAGCCACCCAGCCGGAAGAGGCCTATTTGCGCAAGTTACTGCGAACGATTGGAGACAACCGTGAGCTAGCGGGAATTGAGGCTCTACCTGACGGGGTCCAGATCACCACTCGAACGGGTCCGAATGGATCATTTCGTTTTATTCTGAACTTAAGCCCCGAACCTGTTTCCATCCAGTTGAATGATACCTATACGAGTGCGCTGGACGGCACAGTCAAGGAAGATCAGCTGCTACTGGACCGGTATGATCTTGAAATCCTCGAAATTGAAAAATAAGAAACATCCTTTAATCGTATTGTGAGATAGAGAAACTAAAAAAAGGCTCGGGTACACGACATGTTCACCCGGGCCTTTCACATTTGTTTATTCAACAATTAAATAATGCGTACAATTACAGTTTAATAAAATCAGCCATCGAACGAACCTCAATCTCACCAGCTTTCGAGGCAGCACCAGCATTCTGTAATCCTTCTCTGGACGTGAACTTGACCTTCACCGGAATGCCAGGAATGAGATCGAAGAAGTTATCGGAGAACACGCCTTCAGCTTCTGTAGAGATCCATACCTGTTTAGCCAGGGTGTCACTCTCCAGAACCAAATATGAACCATCGGACTCCTGCACTTCAGTCACCTGGATCGCAGCTTGCTTCAAGCCTAGATCCTTCGATGGTGCAAAATAGTGTTCCTGCACAATGTCTGCGTGACCCTTCTGCTTCAGTTCCAATCGCAACAGGGTTGCTGCCGCATCGTGGCCTTGGAGCCAGTCGGCGTTGTTCAGGGTCAGGACCTGTTTACCCGAATTCGATTCCAGAGTCACTGCGTGCTCTTCCTCCCGGTATACCGTACCATCGAACCCTATGAGGCGCACTTGCAATTGGCCTTCAACCGGCTGCAGCTGATCCGAAATCAGGTAAATATCCGTTCTATCTTCCTTCGTACCATCCACCGAGACCAGTACGTCACTGAAACTGCGTTTGGCATAATACTGCAAGGCCTTCCAGTTACCGAAGTAGTCCATGCCTGCCCAGGAAGCGACCGGCCAGCAATCATTCATCTGCCAGTAGAGTGTTCCCATACAGTACGGTTTACGGCGGCGATGTGCCTCAATGGCTGTTTTCATTGCTTCAGCCTGAAGCACCTGACTCATGTACAAGAAGGATGGGAAGTCCTTCGGTTCATGCATATACATGTCCATATACTGCTTGATCAGACGGTTACCTGCACCGTTCTTCTGGTGTGCCAGCATCACTTCGGATTCCAGTGCGAGATCCTCTTCCTCCGCATATTTGCGAACGGATTTGTATTCCGGGAACGACTGGAAGCCATATTCGCTCATAAAACGACCAACGTAAACATTGTAATTTTCAAAAGGTTCTACGCTGTGCCACACGCCCCAGTAGTGAATATCCCCTTCGGACGTCGATGGATTAGCATGCTGCTTCTCATCACCCGTCAGTGATACGAGTGGCGAAGATGGCCAATAGTCCACACCTGGCGCATAGGCTTCAACCACTTCCGGAAGAAGCTCATGGAAAATGGCTTCATAATCTGCCCAGATCTTCTCGCGCTGTTCGGCATTATAATCCTTTTTCCAGCCCCAGCCACCGTCTTCAATGTAATGAGCCCAAGCTGAGTCGATTTCGTTATTTCCGCACCACAGTACGATGCTTGGATGATTGCGCAAACGTTTCACATTATCGATGGCCTCATGTCTCACACTGTTCAGGAACGCTTCGTCACCCGGATACATGCTGCATGCAAACATAAAGTCCTGCCAAACCAGCAAGCCGTACTCATCGCATAATTCATAGAACACATCTTCTTCATAAATACCGCCGCCCCATACCCGCAGCATGTTCATGTTGGACTCGGCTGCTGAGACAATCTCATGCCGATAACGCTCTGCCGTAATCTCCGTAATAAAGCTGTCGTTTGGAATGTGATTGGCGCCTTTTGCAAAGACGGCAACACCGTTCAACTCAAAGTAGAAAGAAGCTCCAGCTTCATCCTTATCCCGCACCAGGCGAATAGATCGAAGTCCTGTCTTAACCGTCGAATCAGCCAAAACCTGTTCTCCTTTGAGCACTTCCGTAACAAAGGAGTACATATGCGGATCACCCAGTCCCCTGCTCCACCACAGCTTCGGTTCGTTAATCGAAACCGGAATTTCGATCGTTTGCACGCCTGCCTGCAGCGAAGCAGCCTGTTCCCATGTCTGACCATCTGTACCAATACGAATGATTGTTTCAATCGGGTTGAACGTTTCAACCTCCACGATGGCCGTCAGCGAGGCTGCGGAAGAGGTTACTTCATTTTGCCGGATGAATACATCATTGATTTTCACTTCGGACCAGCCTTCCAGACGCGCTTCACGCCAGATGCCACTGGTTACGAAGCGGGGACCCCAATCCCAACCGTAGTGATATGGTGCTTTCCGGGCAAAAATACTCACCCGTTTATCACCAAGTCCACCGACATCGGACTGATCATTGGAAGCAGGCAATGCATAACCCAACTTCTCAAGCTTGGGCAGATCTTCCTGGATCGGTGACCGAAAACGAATTCGGAGTACGTTGCCACTGGCCTTCACAATGGACTTCACATCCACATTCCACACGCGGAACATGTTGTCAGCGGATAATACGTGCTGGTCATTCACATATACATCCGCATATGTATCGAGACCGTCAAACACAATCTCCAAATGTTCCTGTGACAACAAATCCTCGTTTATATCAAAAACTGTCCGGTATTCCCAATCCTTCTTGTCAATCCACTGAACTTCTTTCTCGTTCGTTCCATAAAACGGGTCCGGAATCTTATCCAGTTTCAGCAAATCCGTATGCACACAGCCTGGCACCTGAGCCGGCAACCATTCTTGATCCTCACAAGCCTTGAACGTCCAATTTTGAAAAATCTGTGATTGTATTTTACTCATAACAGCCTCCGTTTATCGATGAAGTGTCTTAAGCGAAACAATTTGTTAGGTTTTGTTATTAAATTATATAATAACTTACAAAACAAAATTAACACGATAACCTACTTAACGTCAATCCGTTTTTCTTAAATAACAAAATAGGAAAACAAAAAAGAAATGAACGGTTCATTGTTCATGTCTTTTTCTCTATCCGATTAGCATCTATTCACCTTGATCTTGCTCACGAATGGCGTTGTACTCATCCCGGAAAACCAAATCGGAATAGATCAACTTCCGTTCATACGGCTCATGGGGATGATCCATACGCCATAATAATTGATCCACTGCCCTAATGCCAAGGTTTTCCTTATTGATATGAACCGTGGCCAGAATAGGCTCATCTACACTCGTATTATCAAACCCGGTCACCGCACAACGTTCAGGCACCGCTATACCTCGACTCTGCAAGGTACGCAGTACAATTACTGCTGTATGATCATTGGTGCAGACGATGACTTCTGGAATATCTTCTAACGGCATTTCGGTTATTGTCTTCTGAATGAGCTTAAGATCCGGTCCCAGTAAATCGGCCTGCTGCATCGTTGATAGCTGCATTTCTTCAAGCACCGTTCGGTATCCTAACCATCGCTCTCTGAAGCTTGCTGCATCAGGAAGCTGGCCGGCAAACTGGAATCGTCTGTACCCCTTGCTTACGAGCATCAGCACCAGTTCTTTCATACATTTGATATTATCCGTAAATACGGTATCCCCGTGAATGGCCGGGTCTTCATGATCCACCATCACGAGCGGGATTTGAAGTCTATAAATCTCAAGCAGTATAGGGGTGGAGATGGAACCCACGGTTATAATGCCGCTAATTGCTTCAGGATTAAGTACCGAGAACATCCGGTCCGAAGATGGTTCGGTTAATGTTAATATATCCATCCCCTGTTCGTTAAGGCGGGCAGAAATACCGTCAAATACAGGTCCCCAGTACAGTGAGGAGCGATTTTGGGAACGAATATTGGGAAACAAAATGAGAATCGTGCCAGACTGCCCTGGCTTGCTGCTGCGCATAGGCTGTGGCTCAACAGGATATCGCTTGGCTTCTGTTTTGAAATACCCCAGTTGACCTGCTGTTCTCACAATCATTTCCCTGGTTTGTTCACTCACCCCTGGTTTTCCCGTCAAAGCACGCGAGACTGCGAATTTTGACACCCCCGCAGCATCGGCGATTTGCTGCATGGTCACTTTTTTGCCCATATTACTCACTCACCCGTTCTCCCTTAATTTACATTTAGTGTAGCATAAAAAACATAATCCAACAAAACAAGTTGTAATTTTGTTTGTTTTGTTAGTCAAGACGGATTGCAATTCATACAAAAAAAGAGTTCGTCCACTCTTCTAGAAAGAGATGTTCGAACTCTTTTGTCTTATGCCCATTTTATATTCCGGAAGCTCCCTGCTCCCCTAGGTCTGCAGGCAATGTTCCCCGCTTCCTGCGCCAAAACCTGACGTCCAATGTTTTAATTTCTGTTATTAATACACCCAGCAGCATCAATGCGGCTCCCGTATATCCTTGCAGCGTCAATGTCTCTCCCTGGAAGCTAAAAGCAAAGGCTGCCGCAAACAGCGGTTCAAGAGAGAAAATGAGACTGGTCCGGGTAGGCGAGGCATGACGCTGAGCCAGTGTCTGAAGGATATATCCAATACCACTGCACAGTACCCCGAGTCCGAGAATAGCCACCCACGATTCCGGACTATCCGGCAACCGCGGACTCTCGAACAGGAATGTGGACCCGATTCCCCAGAGCGCTGCAACCCCCAGCTGAATGGTGCCAAGCGTTAAGGGATCATGTTTCGGAATATACCTTCCAGCAATCATGATATAAATAGCATACGTTAAAGCAGCCAAAATACACAGGATATCACCGGTATGCAGGCTAAGCTCATGCTGGAGTGTGAGCAGACCAAGTCCGGCAACAGCCACAATAATGCTAATCATCAGCCTTGTATCCG
Organism: Paenibacillus illinoisensis NBRC 15959; assembly: GCF_004000925.1. Taxonomy (GTDB): domain Bacteria; phylum Bacillota; class Bacilli; order Paenibacillales; family Paenibacillaceae; genus Paenibacillus; species Paenibacillus illinoisensis. Next base: position 668,741 of record NZ_BIME01000001.1, read on the forward strand.
GCATGCGTCTATGTAATATGGTACTTAGGATCGGCACAAAGATTACGGCCAAACTAATCAGAAATCCTGCCTGCGAAGTCGTTGTCCGCTGTACGCCATAAGTAATCAGTACAAAAGCTGCAAATAATGCAGTACCCATAATGGTACCCGCCCCAAGTGTTTTCATATCCATTCGGAACAGTCGCCGGTGGAAAATAACCGCTGCGGCAATAAAAGCGATACTGAAGCGAAATGCGACCAAATTGAGTTCTTGCATGGACTCCAGACCTGACTTCATGAATAAATAGGAGGAACCCCAAATAACGGTTGCGAGCAGCATCTGTAGATCTGCCCTTCTTGAAACATTAACTTGTTTTCCAATGACTCTACCCACTCTGCTTCAACCTTCATTCTATGTATTGTTCTATGTTGAGTCCGTACAAATTCAACTCGCCTTGGCAAGTATAAACGATCTCTTTCCATTATAAAAATGAATATTTATAATAGTATTTATGAAATGAATTCATGTATTACTCACCGGAAGGAACGGATTGAATTATGTCATTGGTCAAGTATGAAATTCTGAATGCCGTCGTAGATTACGGAAGCCTTACCAAGGCTGCGGATGCCCTGAATATTACTCAGTCTGCCATCAGTCATGCCATTGCCAGTCTGGAGTCGGATTGTGGATTTACATTGTTGAATCGAGGCCGAACAGGTGTAAAGGTTACCGCTGAAGGGGAACGGATTCTTGGTTATACGCGTGAAATTTTGCGTTGGAACGAGCTCATGAACCAGGAAATATCACTGATTCGCGGAGCTGAGGTCGGTACAGTGCGCATTGGAACATTTGCCAGCGTCTCGACCCAATGGCTGCCTGGAATACTGAAGCAATTCCGCTTACGGCATCCGGGTATAGAGATCAAACTGTGGGAGGGTGACTATGCTGAAATCGAAGCCTGGCTGGCTGGCGGGGCTATTGATCTCGGCTTTTTATCCCTTGGCGAATCGATGTCTTATGAGAACATCCCATTGCAAAAAGACAGGATGATGTGCATCCTGCCTCTAGGTCATCCACTTGCAGATGAAACTTCTGTATCGTTTGAATTGCTGCTGGAACAGCCTTTTATCCTGCCCCGCTGGGGTGGTGACAATGAGATTGAACGTTTGATTCGGCAGCACGCCGCCAAGCTGAATGTAGTCTATGAAGTTGCTGAAGATCAGGCCATCATGGCCATGGTTCGAAACGGACTCGGGATCAGTCTCCTGCCTGAGATGGTATTACAAGGGCATACGAATGAACTGGAACTTGTACCACTCAGCGGCGACCCTTACCGTACCATTGGGCTAGCCTGCCCTTCTCTTGCCAATCTGTCTCCAGCCACCCGCCGTTTTATTGAAGCTGTACAAGAATGGCTGGCGGATACCCCTTAATCAGGATAGGGGAGTGTGCCTCCCCTTCCCCTTAACTCGCATTACTCACAAATTGTACAACGCCAATACATACCATGAGTACCAAAAGAACTGCCAATACCACAGCAAAGCCAATCAGAAATCGAATAGCGGGTGAACGCCGATTCCCCTGAAGATGAACTGCCAAATGATCCAGCTTCCCCTCAAGCCGGTCCATTCTTTCCTTGACTTGTTCCAGTTCTTTATTGGTGCTCATGATATCATCCCCTCTTATTAATGCTGAGTTAAAAAATGTTTTACTCCCAAATGCGATCGAGTTGACCCGAATAAAAGCGGATTGCCCTGCTGTAATCATGTATGCCTTGATCCGTCGATGTATCCGCCAGCTGAACCAGCAGCCGTTTCATGGCTTCCGCATGTTCCCCGGTATTGTAGAGTACCATGGCATAGAAGACTTCAAATTCCCGCTGCTCCGGAAATTCTTCCATTCCCGTTCCCAACCATTTCTTAGCCTGTTCATATTGACCCAAGGTCCGATATGTACTGCCGAGACCCAGAATGGCTCCTGCTCTGTCTTCCCCCGTTAATCCCTGGCTTAGCGCTGTTTCATAATATGGAACGGCTTGACGTTCCAATCCAAGTGAATCATGTGCCCAAGCCAATTGATACCATACGTTCGCATTGCCCGGTTCCTTCTCCGCGATGGAATGCAATAACTCGATCGCTTCCTGCGTCTTGCCTTCCTGTCTTAACCGTATTGCTTGCTCTAGTTGACCCATATCTCTACACCCTTTTTCCCTAAAATTATCCACTTAACATCTGTTAATTATAACAAAAAAAACACCTCTGGTCCTTAATGAAGACAATCAGCTTGTCCACACGTTGCTCCATAAGGCGTTCGTTTTGATGGGTTACCTCCAGGTCGTATTCACAACCATTAGGATAAAAATTAGCATTAGATAGTTAACCGAAATCAAAAAGTTGATTTTGGCCCATTTCTCGTCATCCTGCGTCTTCAACCCGCTAAGGGTATGGATGAACCAGACCACACTGCTTAGCAGCGACACGATCAGAAAAACCAGTCCAACGTAATCGTAGTAGTACAACAAAAATACAGCAGGGAGCAGCAGGAACACATAAGGGACCATTTGAAACTTGGTCCGTTTAATCCCCTTCACAACAGGCAAAAGCGGAAACCCCGCTGCACGATATTCCTCAACCCGCCGAATCCCGAGCGACCAGAAATGTGGCGGCTGCCATAAAAATAACAGTGCAAACAGCAACCATGCCCCCATATCAATCTGATTGGTCACCGCACAGTAACCAATGACCGGTGGCATCGCCCCGGCTATGCCGCCAAGAGAAGTGCTCCAGGTAGAGCTGCGCTTCAGCCACATCGTATAGATAACGATATAAGCAAACCACCCAAGAAGGGAAAGCCAGCCTGACAGCGGGTTGACCCAGACGTATAACACGGCGAAACCGGCAATACCCAGAATAATACCGTACCATAGCACAAAGGCGGGACGAAGATGGTTGATATACTCGATGCGTTTTTTGGTCCGCTCCATCTTCTGATCGAGTTCTCGATCCCAGTAATTGTTGATGACACATGCCGATGCGATAACCAAAGTAGATCCAATGATGACAAGCAGCAGGGATAACCACGAGATATCCCATTTTGAAGCGACCCAGAATCCTACCGCAACCGCAAATACATTGAGCCGCAGAAGTCTGGGCTTCGTTAATGCAATCATGTCTTTAAGCATGAGAAGCCTCCTGAACTATGTAAAAACACCATTCCAATAATGATACATGTACCTACAATGAATTACAATCTTCTTTAACATTTTGTCATAATCAAAAAAAGCATCCCTCACCGTTCTGGCGAACAGGAGGAATGCTAACTAAGCTCATAATGTTATGGGATATATTGCTGAACGATTTTTGTAACCTTGCCATCCTGCACAGTAAGGTGATATGGGAATACGGACAGATCCACAATGTTTTTGTTGTCGTACAAGGATTCAAATTTGCTGAGAGCAATAGATTCATTCCACTGGATTTCTGTTCCTTTAACCGTTCCATCGCGATCATACAGCTGCATCAGCACTTCGGCATTGCTGCTTACTTCAATCTTGTCCTGCTCCTTGCTGTCGTTGATAATATAGTATCCATCCGGAGCTCCATCTATACCCGAATCAGGGTTGCGCTGCTCGAACACTTTATCCGCTTCTTCTCCCTGATACCAACCAATCCTGTCCACAATCAAATAGAGTTTGCCATTCTCCTGCTGAAGCTCATCCACATAGGCTGTATACATCTCGGAATTGGCTGCCTGAGCTTCTTTTGCGGAAGCCTGTGAGGAACCGGCACTTTCCTCGGCATTCGCTGGTGTAAGCAAATATGTAGTAAGTCCAATGATACCAAGCAGCAGTGCAGCAGTACCAAGTATTTTTAATTTCCATTGTTTCGCCGCGTTCTTCATAGGCAGCATCTCTCCTTATATGAACGTTACTATTTCCTTAACCGGAAGGGTTTGTCTTCAAACGGTCATGTGAAAATTCATTTCAACTTTTACTAAAATCATCATACTTGTTTACAATCATTTAAAAGTATCAGCGAGATGAAAAATAGTTACAATAAAAAAAACCTTGAATGCCTCGCATCCAAGGTTTTTTTGCTTTTAATGAGTGTGCTGTGCAAGACGGACCAGCATATGAGCCAGCATATGTCGTTCCTCTTCCTTACCCACATTCCATAGCTCCTGCAGCAATTTCTCTTCACGATTACGCGGCTCTTCTTTGGCTGCCAGATAATCGGCTACCTTCTCAGCAATTTTGGCCATCTGCTCTTCACCCAGGCCAATGGATTCTCCCATAGCAATCCGTTTACCCAAATACTCTTTAAATGCATCAAAGTTTTGCAGAATCTGCTCTCTTTCCTCAGGTGCAATTTTGTCGATGGCATTCTCAACCTTCTCCGTTGCCACTTGACCATCTTTATGAATTACATGATTACTCTCATTCATTTTAAATTCCTCCTTGAGCGTAATAATTTGGCTTGTCATCTATAATATAAACGTCTCGCTGGAGTTTAATCAGGCTATTTCTGCACTTCATCTATTATCGGGTTGTTGCATCATTTGAGCGCCATATGGATATACTTCCCCAAACATACAACAAGGCACTTAGATAAAACAAAACATCAATCGTAAGCCAATCGATCAGCAGTCCACCGATAATCACGGCAAATCCTGATGCAGCTGATGTCCAGAAATGATAATTACCAACCGGCTTGCCCCGTCTGCCTGGGTCCGTATAATCTGCAAGCAGCACCCGTTCACTCATTCGCTGCATGGCATTGCAGAGCCCCATGATTACCTGCAGTAGCAATACCCATATGTAGCTTGTAATCCACGGAAAAGCAATCATTGCACCAGCCATGCCCAGCGAACTCATCATGAGCCACCGTTTGGCATACATGTCCAGACGAGGGGCCAGCCACTGTGATGCAGCCGCTGAACTGATTGTAAAAACAGCAAAGGCAAGGCCATATTTGGAGAAGCTGTTACCGAGATTTTTAAGAAACAACAAATAATAAGGATAAATCATACCCGAAGCAAGGGTAACCATGCTCTGTGAACGGACCAACCACTTCATATTCATTTACCGTTCCCCTCCGTATTGCTCCATAAAATAGTTCATAAATACATGCTCTGGATCGTACTGTTCCTTCGCTGCAAAAAAAACGTCCTTGTGAGCGTAGGCCTGTTCGAATTGATCTGCTGTGGCATATGCCTCATAAGGCAGGTAATAGGTCCCTTTGAAGCGGATCACTGAATCTATGATCTTCTGCAAACTAGCCTTGAACTTACCCTGTTCTTCGTCCGACAGTGAGGCATGGAATAGGCATACCAGACCGAACATGTCCTCTGTCGCATAGGATAGAACGGCTTCATCGTCTTGTGGCACATAACGAACGGTTATATTCAGCAGATCGAGTTTCTCTTGGGAAATAATCTCCCCCATCTCCTTAACGAAAGCAGGAAAAGCATCCATAGGGATAAAATACTCCTGCAGCAAGTCGTTAGTGCCGGGCTGATGATATTCCATAAACGCAGATGGAGAAGCCATCGCATTATTCCTACTGATCCTCGTTCCGTCCTGTGAATCGAAATATCGCTGCTGCAATTCCCAAAACCACTCTCTGCCCCAAACCGTTCCGCGATTAAGGTTGAAAAGAATCTTGGCAGGCAGCACGCCAGGTTCACGTACAGACATTTTATTATAATCCTGAAGCGAGGCTCCCGTATCAATAGCATAATTAAGAGCATACATATCGCTAAAATACCCTTCACCAGGCTGAAGTGAGATGCGGGCCAGATGCATCCGCATGTCCGGATCGCCAAGTACATTTTTACGGAAATACGTTGGGTACGCTGCGGCCTGAATTCGGTCTACGTTAAGTTGATATAATTCATCGTCCGTCAACGTCAGCGTCACATCCAAAATCAGGCCAAAGAGTCCATATCCGCCTAATACCAACGGAAATAATTCCGAATTGGACGAACGACTCACTTCCTGGATCTGCCCATCTGCAGTCAGGAGACGAAAGGACTCCACGCTCTGAATCAGTGATCCGCTGCGAAGCTCCCTCCCGTGGGCATTCACACTAATTGAACCTCCGACCGTAAAGATATTTTGAGACTGCATATTTTTGAGCGAAAGGCCATAAGGATTGATTGCACGCTGCACATCCGCCCATGTCGCTCCGGCCTGAACGGTTATCATTTTGGCTTCCGGTTGAATGTCCAGTATACGGTTATAAGAAGTCATATCAATAATGATGCCGTCCCGGTAATAGGTATGTCCGCCCTGACTATGACGTTGTCCTGCAATGGAGACTGTCAGATGATTCTCCCTTGCATCCTTCAGCAGCTCTACAAGCTGCTGTTCCTGATGCCCCTGCACGACTCGTTCCACTTTTACTGGGTGTAGGCGACTGTAGTCTGTAATGAGATATGGATTCTGATCTTCTCCTCCCGTTCTCCAGTACGTCCAAATACATAAAACGAGGAGCAGCAGGAGTACACCCATTTTTTTGAACACATAAATACCTCCTTCAACCCAAAACGTTTCAAACCCATTCCAGCGGTTAATCGTTTACATATACATTACAACGTTTGGAGATGTTAAGGAACACCTAGACCTGATTGATTAAGGAGGATATACGTATGAGTGAACCTAAAAAAGAAAAGAAAAACAAAGATCTTGAGCCAGGTGTCAATACTGTCCTTCATCCTGATCCCAACAATCCTGGCCCGACAGACATGATTGAGGATGCGATTGGAGATATCGTGGACAATATTTCTGGACATCCCAAAGACAAGTCGGCAGCAACCAACCGAAATAAATCAAACGAATAGAGTCTCAACCTATTTGCAGTTCAATCAAAAAAGTCCTTCAACCTAAACAGGCTGGAGGACTTTTCGTATGTCTATGAAAGGTAAAGCTAGTCGCACCGTGCTTGTGTCTACAACTGCTTCACCTTGTTTTCGTTTTTGATCTTCTGTAACTCCTTGTGAATCCAGATAGCTGCTATAGAGCCTTCGCCCATCGCTACCGTAGCTTGCTCCGCATGAAGTCCCAAATCCCCTGCAATCCAAACATTCGGGGCAGCCTGCAAACTGCGATGATCGGCTTCAACATGTTTATTATCAGCGATAACGGCTCCGAGCTGCTCTGCCAGCTCGAAATGTACCCGGTTGCCACCAAAAGCAATAAATCCGCGTTCTGATTCATAGATCTGCCCATCTTCGGTCAGTACCCCTGTAATATATCCGTCCTCTGTTTGTTGTACTTCCTGGACCGCAGCCTCAAGATAACGTACACCTGCCTCCTTCATGCTTCGGTGAAGCTCAGCAGAGATTGGTTTCTGTTCATGGTTGATATACAGAAGATCATTGGTACGCTCGATCAGAATCATGGCCATATTGGCACCAGCTTCTCCTGATCCCAGCAATATGGTGCGACGATCCTGAATTTCATAACCATCACAGTCCGGACACACGTAGACTGATCTGCCCAGTGTTGGCCTGAGTCCCGGAATCGCGGGGAAACGGTCACTAAGCCCGGTTGCCAGCAGCACAGTCCTTGCTGAATATAAGGTGCCTGAGGAACCCGTTAATTGAATCTGTTCTCCTACTCGTTCTGCTTTAACAATACGATCCTTTTCAAATGCAACTCCGGTCTTCTGAGCTTGCATTCTGCCTTTGGATCTTAATTCTTCACCTGATATACCCTCTGGAAATCCCAAAATATTATGATAGGTTCGGCACAAGGTTGACCTGCCTTCTCCAGCATCCACCACCAGCACCTGATGCGAACTGTAACGTCCCAGCTGAATGGCAGCCTGAAGTCCTGCGAGTCCGCCACCTACAATGATGCAATCATACTCTCGCAACCTTCATCTCCTCCAGTCCATCCTTTTGTCTTGGTCTCTGTAGATCGCTTCCGATCCTTCTATACATTAAACCGCTCAATCAGACTCAAACGTCCTAGCTCTAGCTTGTACAAAAAATAAATAACCCAAACCGTCCGCATGGTTCACGGTCCGATTTGGGTCCCTTATTCCTTACATTAGATTAACATTAAAATTGATATGATTCAATACGGGAAGCGTTGGAGATGGCATCCCAGACATCTGCTGTTTCCCCGCCCATATACCAATAAGCCAGCCCCGCTATCTTCCGGTCTGTACTCATTCTAACTTTGGCAGTTAAGGAGCGGCTCTCCTCTGCCCAGATGTATCTTGCCAAGCCGTTATTCGAATAACCAATAACATATTGCTCCAGACCTGCATTCCACTGTCTCACAGAGCCCACAGCACGTGCCCGAGTTCCCTGCTCCGCAAGTGTAATATCCCATGAACCTGTTGCCGGGCTAGCTGATGACCAGTCTCTGGTGTAGAGCGGAAGCGCCAAAATAACTTTGGCACGTACAACGTCTGTAAGCATGGTATCCAGTGCTCTTTCTACCCAAGGAAGTGAGGCAACCGAACCGGCTATAGGATCTCCATTCCAATGTTCCTCATATCCCATAAGGACCATGTAATCGGACACGGCGCCAAGCTTGGCATAATCAAATGCCTCGGTCCAGTCCGTACCCAGATCAGGAGACACATCCACTGAAACGACAGCACCAATCGTATGCAGCGAAGCAGCAAGCGACGTCACAAAAGCAGTCATGCCTGCCCGATCCGCTGGCAATACGTTCTCAAAATCCACATTAATACCATCCAATTGGTATTTCTTCACATAAGCAGTAACTTGAGTGATGACCGACGTCCTGTTGGCTGAACTGGATAACATCTGGTGCGTCATCGCAGCATCGGAACGATTGCCAAGCAGAGGCCAAACTTCCCGATTGGTTGACGATGCCCATGTGAGCAGCGCAGAGTCTGTATGGTCTGTAATCTGCATGCTGCTGTTTATAAAGAACCACCGGGGAACCAGTGTATTCACGTTGGATTGTTCAACCTGCTTCTTGAATTCCGCTGTAGTGGAGTTATACTGCCAGCCCAGTTGTATTCCCAAGGAATCAGCATTCTTAAGCTGCTGCGACCATTCTTTCTTTTGTAAAATGGCATCCAGCATGACGGCAGCTTCTTCGCGAGTCACCTGATCCTGCGGTCGGAATAAACCATCATTTCCACGCATCAGTCCGAGCTGATATACCTTCTGTACATAAGGCTTCGCCCATACCGAAATATCAGATGCATCAACATAAGTTGTAGACAAAAGTCCTGTAGAACCGGACGTCTGTTTCAGCATTCTCACGAGCAGGGCAGCCGCCTCTTCTCTCGTTATGGATGCGTTCGGTTGAAACGTTCCCTGCCCTTTCCCCTCCAGAATGGATAGATTGGTCATTGCAGAGACATTGCCATAATACCATTCCGTGCTACGGGTATCATTGTATGGACTAATATTATTTTTAACAGGTTTCAAACCGAGCAATCGAACTGCAAAAGTCGCAAATTCAGCTCGTGTCACGGCCTTCTTGGGTTCGAACCTGGTTTCTGACGTTCCGGCAGCAATACCCTCGTTCACCAAATGAGTTATCGCATCTTTCGCATAACTGGTGCTAATATCCTGGAACTGCTGTTTGGCCGTTGCTGCTTCCACCGAGATGGGGAAGACTGGTACTAGTCCAAGTATACATAGAGCAACGCACAAGACTGTTGCCACTCTTCGACCAGCATGTTTCTTTATTCTATTGTTCACATCAAAAAGCCTCGCTTCATTGGAGTACGATCTTACATCATCGTATCAAATTGAAGCGAGGCCGTATGTGTTTAAATGTTGGAAATCTGCCTAAAGCTTAATCCTTATTTGTGTACTTTTACACGCTCTTCAATCGGCTGGAATTCTTTCTCGCCTGGTGTTGCTGTTGGCTTACCAAATGGCATTTGAGCGATCAGTCTCCAGTGTTCTGGAATATTCCATTCTTGTTTCACTTTCTCATCAATCAGCGGGTTGTAGTGCTGCAGGGAAGCCCCGAGACCTTCCTGCTCCAATGCTGTCCAGATCACGAGCTGCAGCATGCCGTTGGATTGATTAGCCCAGATCGGGAAATTATCCGCATAGGCTGCAAAGTTCTGTTGAAGCTGTGCAATCACATTGTTGTCTTCAAAGAATAATACTGTACCGTATCCGCTGCGGAAACCGGCCATTTTCTCAGCTGTGGATTTGAAGGCTTCTGCATCCCCCACCACTTCACGCAAAATTTCTTCAGTGTGGTTCCACAGTTTGTCATGTTGTTCACCAAGCAAAACCACTGCACGGGAAGTTTGTGAGTTAAAAGAAGTTGGCGTATACTTTACGGCTTCCTCAACGATTTCTTGAATTTTGGCATCCGAGATCGTGGATTCCTTGCTGATTCCGTAATAGGATCTTCTGTTTTTCAAAGCGTCAAAGAAAGATTTAGACATAACGATTCGCCTCCACATTGGTTTAATATCAAGATTTTTTAAACTAACATTAGTAACTATAATATAGTAACATACATTAGTCAATAAACTATTTTATTTTCACTAAATATGCAAATATGCTAAATCAATCTTTATCGGTCTTCCTATAATCCGCACGGTATTTTTCTTCAGTCGAAGAATTGCTCTTGGTCTGATCCTTATTTTTCTCTTCTTGCTGTTCCATATTCAGGTCCTCTAAGGGGATGGGGTCCACGGTCTGCTCTTCTTCATACTGGTCAAGCAAACTTTCCTTCTCCGTCGGGTATTGTTCGGGATTATCGTGCGCATGTGCCTTATTCGGTTCTTTATTCTGACCCTGAACTTGATTTTTCATTCTTAAACGCCTCCTCTGGTTTCATTACCCTTTCTTTACCTTTTCTGCATGTCTTCTAAACACAGCAAAAAGACCACCCCAAGGATTTGGGCAGCCTTTAATCTCAATAATTAAGCAACGACCTCTTCAAAACTTAATCTTGCTTCAAAAATAATATTCTGCGCATCTGCTCCTGATCGTCCGCGAATCCATATAACGCCATCTATCGCTTCTGTTCGTTCCACAACCAGTTCTTCCTGCATTCGAATTTCCCGGTGATACGATATCTGCATGCCTGTCAGACGAGCAGCAAGTTCTTCAGCAGTAAGTGCGTCACAGCACACATCGGCATATCTCGCATTATTCATATGACCGTTGCTGTCCGTGCTGCTGTATCGAACGTTCAGGCGATAATCTTCCTGTGGCTCCAGTCCTGATGGAAGCATCACTTTCTCCGGGGGTTCACCCAGCGATAATTCGGGATGTGACTTTACTTCAAACGGCAGTGCTGCTGGTCTGAGGAGCTTTCGTTTCTCCAAATCGACAAGCGCCCAGGAAGTCCGTGCCTCCGCGATATGATTCCCCTCTGTGTCGGTAAGAACATAATCCCTCAGCCACATGACTCCTTTGTTGCCTTTATGCCAGGTCTGGAGACTGACTTCTTCCTCCAATCGAGCTTGGCGGATTATAGTCAAATCCGTTGTGATTAACATCCAGCCCAGCCCCTGATCCAGCATTTCCGATACGGTAATACCCATCCGGGCCAGATCGCGGTCTGCTGCAAGCTGCATATGTTCCAGCAATGCGGAAGGCTTGTATAATGACTTATAGTCCGATTCGGATGATCCAATTCTGTACTGAAATGCATAAGGTAGTTCCGTTGTCATTCCATTAAAACCTCCTTCGGTTCGAACCAATTGTGTGTATTGATAAGGGTAAATATCATGCCGTATTCCATCACTGGGTCCTGTGTAAGCGAGTACGATATAGATCAGGTGCACAGCCCACGTTTTGTTTGAATATGCGGCTGAAATGTGACAAACGCTTAAACCCCGACAACCTACTTGCCTCAGTAACCGAAATATCCGGTTGAAATTGAAATAACAGTTTGGCCTGATTAATACGGCGGTCATACAAATATTTGAATATGGTGCTGCCTGTCATTTCTTTGAACAACCCCGCCAGGTAAGGCTTGGATAAATGAAGCTCGTTCGCCAGATCATCCAAACCAATATCCTGCATATAATGCGTATCCACATAACCCATGATGTGCTGGACATGACGCTCCTTATCCGATGAAGGGCGATGATCCACCACGATACCATGGCAAATGCCAGCCACAAAATATAACAGGTCGCACAAACGTACTGTCATTCGTTCCTGTCTGAACTCGCCTGAATGGACCGATAGCTGATCCAGGTTCAGCAGCAGGGATTCGAATTCCGCCCGGATGTCACCCGTCAGATTGATTCGGCAGTTTCGGAGCTCATCAAAAGGCATAAGTACCTCGCTGATTCGATCTGGATGAAGGCTGCTGCGAATAAGTGATGGATCAAAGTGCAGTGTTGTGCGTTCATATAAGCCGCCAGGTACCGGATGAGCCCGATGAAGCGTCATCCCATGCATTAGAATCAGATCGCCAGGTTCCAGGCTGTACACACGGTCACCTATAATATAGGTGCACTCTCCGGCATGAAAATAATAGACCTCATAGTGCGGATGAGAATGAAATCCGTCTGACGCCCCGCTGGAAAAAATGCGCGTGGAACGATAACTGTATTCCAGCGGTGCATTAAACTGATGCATACGTGTCATTTTAAGCGCCCCCTATGGGAGAGGTTTTCTTATCTAGCATAGAAGCCATGAACGTACCGCTGTTCACGGTTCAACTCATGGCCTCTTCAAAATCTCTATAATTACAACAGCTGCTCAATGCTAGCCTGAACTTCATCCATGGAATCCACAGGTTCGAAGCGTTTGACTACTTGCCCTTCGGCATTAATCAGAAACTTCGTGAAGTTCCACTTGATTGCATCACCGTGCAGCCATTCAGGTGCCTTATCCGCGACCATTAACTTCAGCAGTTTGGCTTGCACATCAGACTCGTCAAACCCGGCGAAAGGTCCCGATTTTTTCAGAAAGTCATACAGGGGATGTGCCGTGTCGCCATTTACGTCCATTTTGGAGAACATGGGGAATTTCACACCATAATTAATCTGGCAGAACGAAGCCGCTTCTTCACTGCTTCCGGGCTCCTGTTCAGCAAATTGATTGCATGGAAAACCGATAACCTGAAGGCCTTGATCCTTATACTTATCGTAAAGCTTCTGGATATCATCAAACTGATGCGTATATTTGCATTTGCTTGCCGTATTCACAATCAGCACGGGCTTTCCTTCATATTGATAGAGCGGGAATCGTTCTCCGCTAGTTTTGGTAACTGTAAAATCGTAGATGGTTGCCATAGATTGGTGCACCTCGTTGTTATGTAGTATGTAGAATGATACGTGTTCTCTATTATATACGAAATGATCTCTGCTGTATTAAAAAAGTATGGACATCATCATTTCAATGCTACCTTAACGGATAGAGCAGTAGGATCGGTTCTTTGATTAGTGTCTCTTGGAACAGATAATTATGATCGGCTCCTACAATACACAGAATTCTCTTATTCGGATTCGAATCCATTGTGTTTTTCACCCGCTGAATCATGATTTGATTACGCACGACCCAGCGAATGTTGTGAGCTGTTGGATTGATCTCGTTTAACCATTCATATTTCAGGCGGGTCATCTCATCAAACTCCACCGAATTGAAGGGGATGTCTCCAGCTGCATGTGTACTCATTTGTTTGAAAAACCATCCATCGTCGATCTGCTGCAATTCTTCACGCCGCTCTTTGGAGTAACCTCCAAATGGATCGAAATTATTCCACACATCTAGTTCAAACCAGTCAATGGGTACAAATTCAATCTGGTTTTCCTCACATAATGGAAATATGAGCTCCCAATATTCGCTTGCCGGCTCTCCCCAATATCCCTTATTATTGCTGTCCTCGATGTATTTCTGCCAGCTTAACGGATGTACTTCTCCGCATATGATATCCGGTTTAAATTCAGTTATAAGAGATTCGTATAGGGCGAGTGAACAATTATATTTTTCTCTCAATTCCGGATTATGGATGGTTCCAAGTATACCTACAACAGTCATTTCCCTCACCTTCCTCTATCAAAATAAGCTGCCCGTTGAGGCAGCGTTATATAGTTTTGAAGCATTTGTCATATGAAAATAACCCATACCTTTTTCATAGAAAAAAAGGTTAAAACTGACCTGTAGCAAGCATACGCTCTCTGGTAATAGGAATGAGAGATAACACAACCTCTTGAGCTGCGTTATAATCATTGCTGGATAAGGCGTGCAGCGTATCCCGATTAATCCCGATTGCACTGTAGTGTTTGATATGTGGAGTTCGCTTGAAGCGGACGATGGAATACATGTAGAGTTTATCCCGGAAGGAATCAAACGTGTTCAGCATGACGCCATTGTTCAAGGATTCAACAATCTCCCGCATGAAAAGAAAATGATGTTCGGTATATAAAGGATAATCATTCCTTTTCTCGGCGGTTCGCTGAACCTCCACATGAGCTGCGAGCGATTCCAGATTTAAATAGATCTCTCGGTTCGGGTTTTTCATCATTTCAAAAGAGTAAAAAAGCATGGATTGTATCTGTTCAATTAGATCGAGAAATTCCTTCCCGCCGACATCCTTAACCAAGACACCGCGATTTTTGAGAGCAGTTACATAACCTTCTGATTCAAGACGAGCAATGGCATGACGAATCGGGGTACGGCTCATTTGGTACTCCTCCGCCAATTCGTTCTCAGATAGCAGGGTTTCGGGCATTAATTCTCCGCAGACCATTCGCTCACGCAGCATCATATATGCTGTATCGACAAGCGATATTTTGTTCATATCATAATCCCTTTCTCCCATTGATGAGGACTTCATTTGAATTTTAACGCAATCTACACATTTCACCCTATATTACCAGTCTTAGAAGAAGTTACGCAACCAGACGGAGGCAAGAAGGAGTCCGAGCACTGTATTCCAGTGTCTGGACTCCATTTTATTAAATCAGATATTTGTTTTGAAGAGCTATCCTTTGCTCTGAGGTAATGCCTAGTCCCTCAGAAAGATACTGCTCGAAAGACCCGTAGTTCTCATCGATTGCTTCGAGTGCAGCCTGGATGAAGGCCGCTTTCATCATTTCCGGGATCGCTCCCTGTAGTTCAGGCATTTGATCCATATATTTCTGATAGTCCTTGTTGCTTCCCGATAGGAAACGCTGCATGAGTCCGTCCACCGCGAGATTCGTTAGCTCGTAGTCTTCAATAACAACTTCTCGCGGCACACCCAAGGTGAGAAGAATCAATGCACATACAACTCCGGTTCGGTCTTTACCCGCGGCACAGTGGAATAAGGAAGTATCCCGCTCTTCTTTTAATAGTTCATTTAGGATAAGTGCACATTTCTCCGTATTTAATATCATGGCTTTGTAACCTGCATGCAGATCATGTCCGATCTTCTGCATTTCCTCCGGACTTGCTTCCGCCATAAAGGGAATATTCGTGTTGATCGCATGACCAATGGCTGGGCTTGGACGGCTGGTTACTTCAAAATCGCTGCGCAGATCACAAATCCAGTCAATGCCTAGCGCGGATGCCGTTTGCAGGTCCTGCTCACTAAGCTCATGCAGATCAGCAGATCGCAGCAGCATGCCCCAACGGGTCGTGCGGCCATCTTCTGTAAGGTAACCGCCCATATCCCGGAAATTAATTACGCCATCCGTGTAGATCATGCGGTCGTTAATGGTTGACACTGACCCATTCGTAAACTTCACATGATAATAGTTGCGGCCAGGAGACACCGTTCTCGTAAATACCGCTTCTGCCGGATCAATCTGTATATCCAGCAGCGTGCTGCTGGATTCAATAAATTCCGGACTAACAGAATGGTAAACTGCCTCCACCTCCATGTTCTCTGCCATATTCCAGGCTAACGCTATCCCGTTATTTTCGCTATACTTAGCCTGAACCGTAGGGCCTTGTTTTAAAAGTGAATTAGATGTTGACATTGATCTTCCTCCTCAAATTGATACACAATTTATGAAATTTGAATGAATTAGTTCTGACGTGTTTTTAGCTTCATTTTGTATCGGTTTGCCACAAACTCCACGCTGAATACCATGGCGAACACGACCAACCCGACAAATAAAGCTGCTGCAAAGTTATAGGATTTCATGGCATGAGTCATCTCATATCCAATACCTCCTGCGCCAACCGCACCAAGAATTGTGGATTCGGCAATACCGCCTTCCAGCTGCAGCACGCACCAGGCAATAAAGGCTGTCTTCACTGTAGGCAAAATACCCTGCATGACAATCTGCAGCCAGCTGGCACCCGTGGACTGCATCGCTTCGAGTACGCCCTTGTCGATTTCCTCCAGTGACTGGGCAAATACTTTGATAAGCATACCTGCAGCAGACACAGCAATCGCAAGCACTCCGGGAAGCGGTCCAAGACCCACAGACACGATAAAGATGAGAGCCCACACGATCGTAGGAATCGCACGAAGCAAGGAAGCCGCACTACGAATGATCCAAGCAACGAACGGATGAGGCGTCAAATTGCTTGCAGCCAAGAAGGAGAGAAAGAATGCTACGACGATCCCCAGCACCGATCCAAGAATGGCAACTTGCAATGACTCTACAGCCGCGAGCAGGACATGGCGCCAGGCCGAGAAATCAGGTGGAAACATGGTTCCCATGTAACCGCCGAGTTTCGTAAAGCCTTGGGCAATCTTGGCATAGTCGAACTGCAGCTGCACGAGACTGAATACAAAAAGCACAGCAATTAGCGGCAGACCGATGACTAACAGCTTGTTCCTTTTCGGCTTGGGTGGCTCTGGCATGGAAGTATACAGCGTAAAGGATGGCTTCACTTCGTTCATTCGCATACTCATATGATTCGCTCCCTTACACGATTGGTGATCGTTTCCACAACAAGAACGATAACGAGTACAAGCAGCACGGCCATGCTGGCTTCCTGATACTGAAACAACTTCAGTTTGGATTGCAGGATAAATCCGAGGCCACCGCCTCCAACCATGCCTACAATGGTGGATGCACGTACGTTGATTTCGAAGTTGTATAAGCTCCAGCCGATAAACCCGGGAAGGAATTGTGGAAATACGGCTTGGGACAACACTTGAAAATAACTTCCGCCAGCAGCACGAACCGCTTCTACCTGCCCCATGTCAATCTCTTCAAGCACCTCGGCAAAGGAACGCGTCAGCATCCCGATCGAGATCAGGATCAGCGACATCGTACCGACTACAGCACCCAGTCCAAACGCTGCAACAAGCAGAATCGTCCAGATAATGACCGGAATGTTACGAAACAGCGATGTAGCCGCACGAACAAATACCTGAAGGTAAGGATGCGGGCTTGTTGTGGCCGCGGCTAAAAAGGATAACATCCCTGCTACAACCGACCCGATGACCATCGCTACCACACTCATATAAAGGGTCTGCAGTGCAGGCTCAATGAGCTGGGAAAGCGAAGAAAGATCAGGTGGAAGAAAATCAAAAAAGATAAATCGGAAGCTCTCTCCTACCCCTGCGAACAAAGCTCCGAATGAAAACTCTGCGCCGATGGAAGACCAGATGATAAGAGCCAACAGCACGATAAAGAACAATATCGTCTGCGTGCGTTTCATTTTTCGGGCAGATTGCAACTGAGCCGCATTCATGTCAGGCTGTCTCCTTCACTTGGGGATTGGTCTGGTTGTAAATGAGCCGGATCATATCTTCCGTCAGTTCTTCAGGTGTTCCGTCAAAGACCTTGGACCCTTTATGAATGCCGATGATACGGGTTGCATATTTCTTCGCGATATCCACCTGATGCAGATTGCACAGGCAGGCAATGCCTTCCTCTTTGCAGATCGTATACAGATAATGCATGATCGTCTCCGAGGAAGCAGGGTCGAGACTGGCTATCGGTTCATCCGCCAGTATCAAATCCGGCTTCTGCGAAAGGGCACGTGCAATGCCTACTCTCTGCTGCTGACCTCCACTGAGCTCATCTGCTCTCTTGTACATCTGTTCATGTAAACCAACACGGTGAAGCATGACCTTGGCTGCTTCTGTATCTGCTTTGGAGTAGAGACCCAGTGCCCCTTTGAGCGGATTCATGTAGCCTAATCGTCCATGCAGCACGTTATTAAGAACGGATACCCGTGTGACCAGATTATACCCCTGAAAGATCATGCCCATATGACGGCGGAGTTCCCGAAGCTTCTTACCCTTGATGCCCATAGTTTCACTGCCTTTAAACTGGATCTTTCCGTTTGTCGGCTCGATCATTCGGTTCAGGCTTCGCAGCAAGGTGCTCTTCCCGGCGCCGCTCGGTCCAATGACGACAACGAATTCTCCGGCATTAATCGTCAGGTTCAAGTTATCAAGTGCTTTTGTTCCGTCGGGATATACCTTGGACAACCCTTCCACCTGTAAAAGTGTCATGTTATTTCCTCCTTATCTTTCACGTTTGAATTCTATTTCTTCAACAGTTCCTCTGGGGACATATCCAATGCTTTGGCGACTTCCCGGATTGGATCAAAATCACTGTCACTGCCTTCTACAAAACGGGCTGCGCCTACACTTTCGAGGAATTTAGGGTTTTTTGTATCATAGTCCAGCATAAGCTCACGGAGCTGTGTAACCAATTCTTCTGGCAAGTCTTGACGATAAAGCAGTGGAGCACCGCCGACGATCGGATCCGACTCGGCAATTACGCGGAAATCTTCTTCTTTAATAAGTCCTGATTCTGCCATCATCGGCACCATGAGACTTGACGTACCAATCGCATCCGCATTGCCGTTTGCCAGTGCAAGCAGTGATTTGTCATGTCCACCAGAGAACGCTACACTGCCGAAAAAGGAATCCAGCTCCTTATTGGAAAGACCCAGCTCTTTCATCAATGTGGCACGTGGGTACAAATTACCGGAGGTTGATGCCGGATCAGCAAACAAAAAATCTTTTCCTTTAAGGTCCTGTACACTTTGATATGGAGAGTCATTACGAACAAGGATGACCGTATTCGATTGTTGATCACTTTCGGAACGAACAAGCAGCTTGGCATTGGCCCGTTCCGTAGCAATGATGTAACCAAACGGCCCGATCAGTCCAATTTCGATTTTGCCTGCACGCAGGGCTTCGATGACCATGTTATAATCTTCAGCTACAAAAATTTCAGCAGGGATACCGGTTGCTTCTGTAATATCTGTTGCTAGCTGTTCCTGGGAACGGTTCATCTCGCCCTCTTCGCTTGGCATAATACCGATTCGGATGACTTCGGGCATTCCACCTTCACTCGAACTTGAGCTAGCTGAGGCCCCGCATCCCGACAGGATGACAAGCATAAATACAAGCGAGAGGATCAAGCTTTGATAACTTTTGCGTTTACTATTTTTCACAATGTATACCCTCCTGAAATGTGGTTGATTCCATACCGATATTTCTCTGGTACACAAGTAGGATACAAGTTGAATGTAAGAAGAATGATTTGGTAAATCACCGAATTTGTAAAACATTCAAGGGTATTAGTAGTCCTGAAATTGAATAAACATACTAAATTATGGAATCAATCACTATTTTCAGGGACATTAATCGTTGGATTCTGAATGGTAGGAGACGTGTTGACTTACTCATACAAGCGGGATCGTTTCATATCCAAGTATTAAAAAACGAGCAGAAAATGAAGTGGATATACCATCTCCCCTCATTGTTTGCTCGTTCATTTAAATGAAATGGAAATATAGCTGTGGAAGTTTTCTGCGATTTTACAATCGTAAGAAATCATTAGCTGCGTATATTTCCTATTTTCTTTTTACAATTCCATAATAGATCAGATTTTCGTATTGACCCTCTTTCTTCACATGATTCATGAGGACACCTTCCTGGTCCATGCCAATCTTTTGAAGAACTTTTCCAGATGCCGGATTAGAAGCAAAGTGTCGCCCATATACTTTATGATATTTTTTCACATGGAAAGCAAAATCCAACATCGCTTGTGAAGCTTCTGTCGCATAACCCTTTCCCCAATACGCCTCACCGATCCAATAAGCAATTTCGCCATGATCATACCGATGATCACAAGATAAGGCTATCGCGCCATATAGTGTTCCTGTTGCCCTATTGCAAATCGCAAATTCATAGTGTTTCCCTTTCTCGAAATTTTGTCGGTGATGCTGAATCCAGGATAACGCACAATCCAATGTGTAAGGGTAAGGTAACGTAAGCGTGCTTTTATAAATATTGTAGTTGTTACACAGCTCAGTTACGGCGGCAGCATCGGATTCGTCGAACAATCTCAGGCACAGCCGCTCCGTAGTCAACGTTTGTTGAATGGCATCATACTGCATGAGGGCTCTCTCTTTCCGCGATGCTTCGCTTTTTATTTCCTTCATAAAAATTATGAGTGGAGAAACTCATGTTTTTTGTTATCCGTTAAGATGATCAGTTTGTGATGATATGGATGCAATCTTTTTTCAAAATCCACCCGATTTCTCTCAAAATCCCTTGTCCATTTGTACATCATTTTTAACATCTGTACATCAGATGTGTAATGACTCTTTTCAATTCCTAGATTTTGTTTGATAAATCGCAAGAAAATTCTCATTTTCCGTTTCCACAAGGGTGTATCCAAAAAAATAATTGTATCTGCCATGTCCCATAAGCATCGGTAAGATGCCCGATCCGTTCCTTCGAATATCCATGCTCCGTGACGGTCAATGTCCTGAATCACCGCAATTTGCTCATCCGGTGTACGTTTATTTCTACCATGAGGTGTCTCATGATGGACTATCGTATCCAGCTCATACCACGGTATATTTATTTTTTGAGAGATTTCCTTAGCCAATGTCGTTTTGCCACTTGCCACAATACCCAGGATTATAATCTTTTTCATTTAAATCTCTCCTACGAATTACGCTCTTTGGACCGTTCCGAACGAAATTTTCATACTTGGTGCATACGTTAGCCAGGACTCCTGATTGAATCTCTTGGAAAACGTTAATTCAGCTTCATATTGCTCGCGTGCTTCCTCTGGCTGTAATTCTCTATTCACTAAGTTGTCTAAGCTCTCATCGGAATCATCAGGTTCCTGGCCAAACCCTTCTTCTCTCAATGAACCAAACAAAGCGCTTTTGCTGTCCATATCCATGTTCTGATCCAAAAAATTAACCTTATCACTCATCCTGCACTCCACGTTCTGTAAACCCAATTGACTCATTCGTATAGGCAGCCTTATCCCAATGTTCCCATCCTTACCTGTACGTCTGTAGTCGTTCTCAAATAGCTTTTGCAGGACGCCTAACTTCACTATTTGGCTTTGTTCAACACCATCCAGATGACAGTTCGCCATATTACCAATCCAATGTGGTTCGAAACAGATGACCTTTCCTTGATCCTTTACACTTCCAATCATCTTCTGTAGGATCACTTCTGAGTTATTCATATGTAATAAAAAAGCATGACTCACGGCAATGTCATACTTCTCTTCTACGTCTAAATGTTCTATGTCCCCTGATATAAACTCAGTCTGAAACGGAACGTTTGAGAACGTCTCTCTCGCTTCTTTTATCAATTCCTCCCCATTGTCCACTCCCGTATAGCTTGAACCTTCAGGCAACAATGGAAGAAGTTTAAGACCTAGGTATCCGAACCCGCAACCATAATCAATAATGCTTGCAGGATTGGTGATTTTCCACACGCACTGTACAAGAAATTGCAGGTAATCATCATTATAATAGAGCCCCCGCGTATTCCTCAGATATTCAATTTTGTTGTCCCAATAGTATTCAGACATCATTCCATGCTCCCTCCCTTTGTACGTTTTTTATAGAACTACTGATATATCGTTATTTACCGTTCTCTCAAATCATCCGGAAGTCTTACCATGAATCGATCCTGGTTTCTATGGAATTGATACTGTTCGTATAGTTCATGTGCATCTAATGTTCCGAGTAATCCCATTACATTTTTGAAGCGGTCCGATTGTGTGATTACTTCAATGAGTTTCTTGCCTAGGCCTTGTCCTCAGACGAAATTCATTGCCCCGCTCCTTCGGATATGTTTTGTTCTTCCTACAATAATTTTCTCCCTAAAAATAATGCCACTCTATGTTCTTTATAAATGGTTCCGCCTGATCTATCAATTGAATTTTTAATCTTATTTAATAAGATACCTTTTTGTTTATCAGGGAGCTGTCTATGCTTCGAATTCGTGTTAAGTAATGCAACGTAGTCGCCGCTTGAATATGTAAGAATTTCAGTATATTCTCGGACCATTACATTGGTAAAGATTCCTGTCTCCTCCGTGATTGCTCTTCTTTCTTCGATGGTTTCTTCGGGGGTTTGGAACATTGAATCGTCCAAATGTGGTGCAAGTTCTTTATAGTGTGATCGTATTTCGTTATGGAGCTCATCAAACATGGGCACATGTATGGTCCAAAAAAAGGCAATCGAACCCGAACTCTCAAGAACTTCCCATACTTTACGATAACCAAACTTGGGTTCGATAAAATGAAATGCTGTGCCTGAAATGGCTAACTTGAAAGGCCCCCCTTCACCGTTCCATTCTTCAAACGAGCTATTAATCACCTTGATCGTTTCGTAGGATTTAAATTTCTCTGCAGTGAACTGGGCCAATCTGTCACCATATTCAATACAGGTAATTTGTCTGTAATCTCTTTCGACCATTCCTCCCGTGGCTTGGCCTGTCCCACAACCAATCTCCAGAATTTTATCTTCTCTATCCAGATTTGAATAATCAAATATATCGTTATACATTTCATTTGGGTAGGTAGGTCTATATTTTTCATATTCATTTGCAATTGAATTAAACGTCTCTTTATTCTCCAATTCAATAACCTCCTACGGTTTCAATTTAGTATTCATCTAAATGAACTGAAGTGAATGGCAAGTATACTCAAAATTTTTGGCTCACCCATTCCTCTCTTAATAATCCCATACGGATCGAATCATAGTATGTATTATTGTAGAGGCGGCACTTCCGAAGTCTTCCTTCCAGCTGCATACCCAGTTTCTCTGCGACCTTCATCATTCTTTCATTTCCTGACCAAGTTGTTAATCCTACTCGGACTATAGGTAGCTTATCGAACAAATAGTCGATCCACATCTTCAACACAGCCGTTCCATATCCACCATTCCAATACTCAGGTTTATATATGACGATCCCCACTTCCATCCAATTGGACGGTTTGTGCTCCCAATAATAATTCACTGTGCCCACGATCTCATCATTAATTTGAATAATCATTCTGTAAGAGGGCTCACTGTCTTTTAGCATTTCCTTACTCGTATATTCTTGAAAAACAGTATAACTGACATGCTCCAACGGAAAATAAGGTGCGTCCCACTTTTTCCACTCCGGTTTTTCATCCTCATATATCAGCTCGTAAAGCTCAGGGATATCTTCGTGCTCTATCTCCCTTATTAGAACTTTATGATTTAACACCATGGTTTCACTAATGATCATAGAGTTTTAACTCCTATTCTTTTTCGATGTATTAGTCCTATGCCTATCAGTAAATCAGATAAGGGCCGAACTGCTCTGTTGCACCAACGGGTATAACGACGGTATCCAGGTTATGTTCAGTTAATTGTGCAGTCGTGTTCGTATAATCTAACAAAATAAATCTCCCTTCTTTTTAATCCATCTCATTACTTCATTGTCTGTAACTCTATTACGTTCATGAAGATCCAGCTTTCACATCTATAATTCCAATTCATATTTAAGCTGTTTTTTGGTGTTTCCTCCAATTAGTTCAACCTTTTCTTCTGTTTCTTTAAATCCACACTTCTCATAGAACCCTATTCCTATATCATTGTCTTTCGCTACCCAGGCAAACAGATACTTTATCGGTGCTAACACTTGAATATATCTCTGAATGAAGCCTGTTCCAATTCCCAGCTTGTGATATTCTGGCCGTATATAGATTCGGGTTAATTCATACTCTTCTTCATGAATTTGAGTTGTTTGGGCAAATCCAGTGATGACGTTGTTATATTCTGCTATCAAAAACTTTCGTTTGGAACTTTGCAGGTCTCTCTCTACAGAACGACTTAAGTTCTCAGTCGAATAAGCCTTACTTAGAAAGTTATGAATGTAATCTTGGGAGTAAATGTTCCCATAAGTGAACATCCATGTTTCTTTAGCGATGGATTGTATATGTGGGATATCCTCATTTGCAACGAATCTATATGTAATCATGTGGTCACCCCTCCCTCTACCGTTAAAAGTGTAATTTACAAGAAAATTCATGAGTTACAATGTTTCTTCTTTTCGGTATATTTCAAACCCGTATGCTTCCCACTCCTGCCTAAGTTCGTCCCAATTCATAATTCTCCATGGATTAAAAAATGTCTGACCATTTTTATTAAAAAATACATTGTGGCTAATATGGTAGGATGCATGCTGGACAATTCCACCTTCGTTCACCCAAACGACAACATCGCCATCATGTAATTCTTTTGTGTTAATAATAGAATAGTTAGCTCTCTTTAATCCTTCCAAAAATGTTTGGGGATGAACCCATTCATGGATGATCCATTCATGTTGATTTACAGCAAATAATGTTGCAGACAAGCAATTACCACCCGAAAGTAAAGGAAAAGTATTCGCATACACTCTTAAATGTGGCGGGGCCGATTCAGGCAATTCATCACATGTCCAATCATCCCATTTGGATGCGTATTCAATTAGTAGATTTTCTTTGATCTCATAAGGGAGTGTTCGCCATATCTCCCGATGTAGCACGATATACTGCTCTTCCTGACCCTGTACTAAATACTCCTCCGGAAAAGAATAATTAGTGCAGAAAGGCGTAAGCGGCAAAATTAAACCTCTGTTTAACTCAAATTGAATATGATTGATTTGCTTTTGTACATTCATAGATAGATTGGCAAACCATTCAGAATCACATACAACAACATATTGAACTTCACTCGATAAATTCCAGTACTCGAAACTGTTTACCAATTGAATGTGCTTATAAGAAGCGTGGTTAAAGAATTCTTCCTTAGGGATAATTAAAGTACGGCTAAGAGATTCAGCTATTAACGATAAGTCCTCTTCTTTAAGAAACAGAAAATCTCTTTCTGGTACATATATCTCCAACCAATGATCAATCACTTCATTTGGTGGTTCAATCTTTATTTTCATTTTTCTCTCCTCCGATAACTTCCCGGAAAGCCGGAAACGAGCAGCACAAATCCGATAAAAAACAGGAAGTAAACAAGCAAGCCTGAACCATTGTCATTCAGTGATACGATCTCTCTTGGATTGCCACCGGACGCATGACCAGCTTCCACAATCGCTGCAGATAGTCTTACGGAGATTCGCTCTATGGTTGCCAAGCCTACACTTCCCAACATCAGCGCCGCACCTAGTATCTTATTCGTATTATTCATATGTTAGCTCTCCTATTCAGCAAATTCGACTAAGAAGGGATGCATCTTGGCATCCAATGCATAATGGATTCGTTCCCGGAAATTCCCCCAAGTAATCATTTCATCTGCCTGTTCCAATGTGAAGAAACCAACCGCCTCACTCTCGTGACTAGTCGTAAGCGTGCCGCCTACAGGCTTACCGGTGAAAATATGGTTACATACTCCGCGAGTGATATTTTGGTACACACCACAAAATTGGATAAGTTCGATATCAATCCCGGTCTCCTCTTTCACTTCCCGAACGGCGGCTTGCCTGATTGTTTCTCCTTGTTCTACACATCCTTGCGGCATTTCCCATCCCCTTCTCCCTTTCATTAGCAATATCTCGTTATTTTCATTAAGGACGATTACACTTGCAGAGACGATAAATTTCATAAAAATCCCCCCTTGTGATTGATTTACTACCGATTCTCAATTCTAAAAAATACCCTTCAAATCTATGTAATCAAATTTACTATTATTTTTAACAACTCACCAACTTCATCCATGATAACCCATATAATGCCATTTGCGAAGCCATCTAATTAAAAAAGGCAACCTGGCTAAAGGCTGCCCTCTCAACATTGAAGATGACTTATAAACTATTCATTCACTTGAATAACGTTTACTTCGCGCCGGTGCTCCAGACAACTCTTTCACTCATGGCTTTATGCTGCGCAATCAGGCAAAGCTCTGCAGCTTTAAATGCATGTTCCTGTGTCATAGCTGTCTCCGTCCGCTCCAGACAATCCCGGATGAGATCTCCGAAGAACGGATAGCCGACCTGTCCTTTGACACTGTAACGGTATTCACCTTCATGGTTAACCAGATAGACCTGATCCCCCACCGGCTCTCTCGCGACGTCGATATATTTCCGTAATTCAATGTACCCGTCAGTTCCCAAAATGACAGTACGCCCATCACCCCATGTCCCGAGACCGTCTGGTGTGAACCAGTCTACCCGGAAGTAACCGGATGCCCCATTGTTTCCGATGAGTGACGCTTCACCGAAGTCCTCCAGTTCAGGGAATTGTGGATGATGGAAGTTATGCACCCGACTGAACGCCACTTCCGCATCCGTGCATGAGGCGAACGTGAGGAACTGTTCAATCTGATGACTTCCAATGTCACAGAGGATGCCGCCATATTTATCATGCTGGAAAAACCACTCCGGCCGTCCTGGAGCATTCAATCGATGCGGTCCTGTGCCCATCACTTGCACAACCTTACCGATGGCTCCTTGCTCAATCAGCTGCCCGGCATAGATTGCACTTTCGACATGCAGGCGCTCACTATAATAAACCATGTATTTCTTCCCGGTCCGTTTAACTTCTTCCCTTGCTCTAGATAATTGGTCCAATGTAGTGAATGGGGCTTTGTCGGTAAAATAATCCTTGCCTGACGCCAAAACCCTCATGCCTAGAGGAGCACGTTCCGAAGTAATGGCGGCTCCGGCCACTAACTGCACCTGATCATCTGCCAGCACTTGTTCTTCCGAAGCTGCGGCCTGTGCTTGTGGAAACTGTTTGCGAAATGCCTCCACTTTGGCAGGATCCGGATCATATACCCATTTTAGCGTTGCCCCTGCCTCCAACAAACCTCCAACCATACCATAGATGTGCCCATGATCGAGTGCTACGGCAGCAATAGTAAACTCACCAGGACCGCATACAACCTCTTTTTTCACACTTTTGGGTGCATAAAACATTCCATCTTTAGCCACGTTATCTCCACCTTTTCATTCGATTCAAGTACAATGCTTGATTTAACAGGCCTACTTAAATGTTTGCGTCAGATCCGCAGGCTGGCTGCTGCTGGAACTTTTGTCTTTCTTGGTGTTCGAACTGGCAATACGCTCCTGCAAATGTTCATAAAATAACTCTTCATCGATGGGCAGCTCAACCCAATTGTCCGTCCAGGTCGAGAGAAGCATCGCATTGGACAAGGTTAATCCGTGTATACCTTCTTCTCCTGGAGCAATGAGCGTGGCACCTGTTCGGATGGCGTCAATCCAGTTACGAATCAGTCCTGGGTGACCCGATTCAGTACCCGTAATCGGAACTTCACACTTCCAGCATTCCGGCTGTCCAAAACCTCCGGTAAACCGTTTATTGAATTCAGGCTCGGACTCCCGAAGGCGCCAGAATGTCAGCTGACCATCTTCAATCACGATTTTACCGCGGTCTCCGTTGACCTCGAATCGGTTGGTACCTGGAGCTTCACCCGTAGTAGTTACAAATACGCCTGTTGCTCCGTTTGCGTATTCCACATACGCTGTCACATCATCTTCCACTTCAATATCCCTGTACTTGCCAAACGAACAGAAGGCACGCATTCGCACAGGCATCATGCCGATGGTCCACTGCCACAAATCGAGCTGGTGAGGATCCTGATTGATCAGCACGCCACCTCCTTCACCTGCCCAGGTTGCCCGCCAACCGCCGGAGTCATAGTAACTCTGGGATCGGTACCAATTCGTGATGATCCAGTTCGTGCGTCTTACTTCCCCAAGTTCTCCTGAAGCAATAAGGTCTCTCAGTTTGATATACAGAGGATTCGTCCGCTGATTGTACATCATGGAAAACACTTTGCCGCTGGCTGCAGCAGCTTCGTTCATCTTGCGCACCTGTTTGGTGTAAACACCGGCTGGTTTCTCGATCATGACATGCAGACCGTGCTGAAAAGCCTGAATGGCCTGTTCCGGGTGATCATAATGAGGTGTTGCAATAATGACTGCATCAATGGTGCCGGATGCCATCATCTGCTCTGCATCCTGCCAGTAACTGACCGAAGCCGGGAAATTACTGGCCACCCAGCTCTCCATTTCCTTACGGACATCACATACGGCTACCAACTCCGCACCAGGCACATCTCCGGCAATCAGGGTTCTGGCATGTGCGGCACCCATGTTTCCAATGCCAATTACGGCTACTCGAATCAAACTCATACCTGTACCTCCTCTTCCAGACGACGCTCGATCTCGCCGAATACATCAGCAAAATGCTGCAACATCGCTTGAGAATTAAACTCTCCACTGAAATCTTCAATACCGTAATATCCGTCATATCCCACTGATTTCAGGTCACGGAACACTTGCATCCAATCCACGATACCTTCAGTCAGCGGTGACCAATGACATCTCCATTTCGCGGATACAGAACTTCCTGCACTCTCTCCACTTTGTTCCTCCTTGTACCAGGCTGCATTCTTCACATGGACGTGGGCAAGGTAAGGACCCAATAGTTCCAGTCCCATCCGATAATTTTCATATCCTTCGTGTACCATATTGCCTGGATCATACAACACGCCAACATGCTGGGCATCCAGCGACTGCACCAGTCGGTAGGCCAGTGAAGCGGTTGGAGCGATCGTTTGGTGATGCGTCTCTACCACGGCTTTGACGTTGTACTGCTGAGCCATCTGCTGCACTTCAGATAAATACCTAACGGCTTGGCTGTACAGCTCGGGATAACTGGTTTTACGATCATATCCCGGCACACCTACACGCATCATGGACGCACCCAGATCAGCCGCTGCCTGAAACGCCTGCTCGGTCGCTTGAAGATCTCCACAGCTCAGATACGGTACTAGTGCAATGGAACGTCGACCATGTTTTGCAGTCGCTTCACGAAAATCAGGGACCTGTTCCTCCCATTTGGCCGGATCAATTGAACTCCGATTATGCCTCCAAAAAGATGGTTCCTCCGTACGTGCGTCTTCCGGTATTCCGCGGAACCTCCACTCGATTCCGTCGATACCTGCTGATGCTGCCGCTGCAGCCAGTTCTTCTGCGTTCAGGTCAGGCGTCGCTACAGTAAATACAGACAGTTTCATCTTGGTCATCTCCTTATGTAAACGTATTCAAATTTATTGGATAAACGAATTGTATCATTCCTGCATATGCACAAATAGTGTTCTGCTCCAACAGATGAATTAGAGATAAACGTGAGGCAACATTCCCCATTCAGGGATAACTGTAACTTGGCTGCGGTGGATGTCACCATACTTCTTCAGGATATATTCCTACGCAAAAAAACATCCCTGTTCAGATGTTCATTCTGAATGGGGATGTCATAGTTATTTCATTAATTTAGTCGTTATCTATTTTCGATCAAAAAACACATGCTCAGCATGCAATTTTCCAAGACGAGTCGTCATAATTCCAAACGAATACTGCGGCTGGCGGCGCCGATCCGTCGGTGAACCCGGATTGAATATTAGCACATCATTGACGGTATGCATCAAGGGAATGTGCGAGTGGCCAAATATGATGGCATCTACCTGCTGACCAGCAAATGTATGAATGGCATTCTGCTCAGTCGTTTTCGATCCCTGGTGGCCATGAACCAGACCTAGACGCAAACCGTCCGCCTCCACGATGCGGGAAAAGCCCAGCTTTTTGCCAATTTCCGGCGGATCTGTATTGCCTGCTACGCCTGCAACGGGAGCATACTCGCTTAGCAGCTTGTATACACTCCAATCCGACCAGTCGCCTGCATGTAATATGAGGTCAGCCTCCGGCAGAGCTTGGAGCAATGGCTCCGGCAGCTGCTTAGCTCTTTTGGGCAAATGCGTATCCGAGATCACGATTATTTTCATATCCAAGCACACCTCCCTGGTTCAGACGATACCCTACTCAGCAGAAGGAGGCACAGTCTCCATCTGTGAGCAGGAACGTTCCATATCTTCAAGCGTAATGGATGCGAAGAACTGTTCGACTTTTGCCTCTGCCACCTGATACAGATTCGTCAGCAGACTGTCTATGCGAAGACCAACATCACAATTGGGGTTGCAATTGCCATGAATCGGAAATAGCGGACCTTCGTCCTTGGCAGCCTGATAGATCATGGCCAAGGTAATTTCACTAGCCGGCTTGGCGAGATAAAAACCTCTCGTTCCGGGAGAGGAATCGACCAGACCTGCCTTTTTCAGTCCGCCCAAAATACGTCGTACGACAACAGGGTTGGTGTTGACGCTTCCTGCAATCATTGCGGAAGTAATTCGTTCAGGCGCGCTGAAGGACAACAACAACAAACAATGCACACTGACCGAAAAATGTGTACTCATGATTAACCACCTTTAACGTAATATAATCCTGGTGCTTCAATCTATTCAGGGAACAGACTCTGTTCCGGACGTGCCTTGATTTTCAGCTGCCGCACGCTGTATTCCAGCTGCTTCACAATATCATCCAGCTGTTTGCGATCGATTTTCGTCGGATCATCCACGGGTCTGGCCGTCGACTTAAGATCCCGAATGGTGAGCTGCTGCTCCTGCCATTTATCCATCAGATCAGCAATATTGGCATAAAAGCGTTCATAATCCTTGATGACCAGGTCAAGATATGCATCGACTTCATCCGGATCATAGCCACGGAGTTTATAATTGAATTGTTTTTCATGAATTGATAAGGCATCGAGCTGTACGCCCAGTTGTTTAAACAATTGTCTCTGTTTATCCAATCTTCGTTTCATATGTTCATCCATCTTGACAACCTCCATTATAAGAAAAACGTCTATCGACGTATGTTCAAAAGCAGCCGGGACCGTCTCTCCAAGGAGCACGGTGCAATACGACTTCGCGGGGAAATCGCGGCAGTTTCTCTCTCTATTTTTATAACACATTATCGGCCAGATATAAAATCAAACGCCTCTTCAAGGATGCAAAATGATTGTATACCGCCAAAATCGGGTAAGGACAGACTACACACCCCTAAAGCGGGAAAGGAGCATGTCGTTATGAGTACATTAACCAAAGTTCAACTTCAGGAACTTCAGAGCGCTCTTCTGGAGCAGCGTGATAATCTGCAGCGTCATTTTGAATCCAACATGGAAGATGGTGCTCCAACTGCGTCGCTCAAAGATTCTACAGGTGAGCTGTCATCCTACGATAATCACCCGGCTGATGCGGGGACGGAGACATTTGAACGCAGCCGAGATCTGGCTGTAGACGATACATTAACGGATGAATTTAACCAGGTAATCGATGCCTTGGAGCGTATGGAAAAAGGAACCTACGGAACATGTGTCACTTGTGGACAGGATATTCCGTTTGAGAGGCTTCAGGCCATTCCATACACGGCCTACTGTATTGACGATACACCGAACCGGGAGCTCAGCAATGACCGCCCTGTGGAAGAGCAGGTAATGACCATGCCTCCAAGTGGTGCAGGAGAGGTGAGACAGCGGAATGCTGGCAAATTCGATCATGCTGAAGCTTGGGAAGCTGTTGAGGACTATGGTACATCCAATTCGCCAGCTACCGCAGCCAAACGTGAAGTTCGGGATTACGATGAGAACATGTAATTCTGATAATGATTGCCGACCTCTCTCCATGTAGATATGGTAGGGTTGAGCAGTCACCGTAGGTCCTCATCACACATCAAAAAGCCGCCTTCAGGCGGCCTTTTCTTTGTTGTGGCATCGGTCTCCCTGGATCATTTTTCCTTTGCATCGTCATTCGGCTTGAAACTCTGATCTCCCGGCTGATCCTGTGGCACTTTACTTTTCTTAGATTCAGTCGGTTCATCCACATGTTTGGACATTGTGGTAAACAGCTGAAAAACCTCTTGATCTTCCTTCTGTTCATTTCGCTTCTTATAAGGTTCACACATTTTTATGATATCCTTGTACAGCTTCTCGACTTCCTCACGGCTCGCATATAACGTCATGTCCGAGATTTGTCCAAACATGTTCTCACCGTGCTCCGCCTGTTTCATAAACATCTGGCGGCTCTGTTCATACATTCCATTAAACAGTTTAAGCGTCTCCGAGAGAAAAACCTGCTTCAGTGGCGAGTGGTCCTCATTTTCATGACGAAGATGGATTTCTCCCTGAAAGGGTTCGTAGTATTTGGCAATGATTCCATTAATCTCTCGCGTGGATACGATGGTAAGCAAACCAATCTTCTCCAGCTTTTTCACGTGATAATGTACTTTTGCGGGCACTTCCCCAAGTTTATCAGCTATTTCTTTCACGGTAGAAGGTCTTCCCTGTTTATTAAACATATTCAGGATCTGGATCCGATACGGGTCGGAGTAGATCTTGATCTCTTCGATCGTTGACAGTACTTTCTGCTGCATACCTGTATCCTCATTTCCGGGGTACCATTTGTCCTTATATGCATATTATACCGTTCAGTCTGGTCCCCGGTCAAAACAGGTCTTACAGAAAGATACAGGAATTAGGCTACATACTACGCCGGAATGTTTTGCTGAGCAGGAGCGATATGGCCGACACGGCAAGCAAAATGCCAAAAGCAATAAATAACACAGGCGTGGACAGCACTTCTGCTGCAGCACCCGCAACCAGACTTCCAAGCGGTATAGCACTTACGATCAGCATACTTTGTAGTGCAGACACCCTACCGAGCATACCCGCTGGCGTAACCTCCATCAGATATGAAGCGAGAGGGGTCGTAGCTAATGGTATGCCGAGGCCCATCATCAAGCAAAATATAGCTGCCAGCGGTAGCTGATAAGTGGACATATACGCAGGAAGCGCGGTCATGGCATAACTAAGACCCAGCATGGTAATCCCACTAATAATCAATACACTCTTCCGATATCTGCTGCCTCTGTGAGTCATCCACAATCCACTCAGCACCATACCACCAACCATTAACCCGCTCAGCAAACTTAAGCCCCCTGCTCCAGCATGCAAAATATCGATAACATATGGAGTTCGGAGAACATCGAATGGCATCAGGCAGAAGTTGACAAAGGCAAATAAAATGGAGCCAATCAGCAGCAGGGGATGCTTGCGCATGAAATGAAAGGCTTCAATCATATCCGAAAGCAAACTTCTGGGAGCATCTGTGGAGGATAACTTCTCAGTTGATCCTTCTTCCATGCTGGGATCGGATGGATAGACAACCCGGCTCATTAGCACAGCACTTAATGCAAACAGGCCAGCATCCATCAAAATCGTCCACGTTATTCCAACAGTTGCAATAAGAGCACCTGCTAAGGCAAGCCCGGCAAGTTCAGCCAATCGGGTAGCCGAAGACGACATGGCAATGCCGGAAAGCAGCATGGATTGCGGCAGCAATCGCGGCACGCTGGACATTTCGGCAGGTAATGAGAAGCATTCAAGCAGCGAATTCAGAATCGTGACGACGAACAAATGCCATACTTGCAGTTCTCCCATACCAAATAACAGAGCAGTTACGCCAACAAGCAGTCCCCGGCCCGAATTCGTCAGCACGATGACCTTCTTGAGAGATATGCGATCCACGACCGCTCCGGCAAAAAGGCCAAGCAGAATGTTCGGCAGAAAGTTGACTGCGAGCAGTGTACCCATCAATAGTTTGGAGCCCGTTAACATGTACACCATCCAACTATATGCAATGGAGTCAATGGAATCACCAAACCTCGCTACCATCTTCCCCAGCATAAACTGCATATAAGGTTTAACTCGTATTAATTCCCCAATCCCTGGCTTGTTTACCGCTGTGCCTTCTCTCATTATTCGTTCCGCCCTTCAACGTTAAAATATTTTTAATGTTAATATTATTTTAACGGAGAATTTCTGGAAATCAACCCCTTCGTGAAAATTTTTTTAACGTTTTGCCGATTAAGTTCACACGAAAAAACTCCATCCTGAAGGATGGAGTCTGGTTTACTCATTTTTTTAATCGTTTTTTTAAATCAATGAAACGCGCTGCCGTGTCCGTGCCGATTGCAAACAGGCATCAATCACCCGCATATTCGCTATCGTATTATCCGGAGTAAACGGCAGTGGTGTCCCATCCAGCACAGCGGCAGCAAAGGTTTCCGCCTGAAGAACATAAGAATTGGAGACGGATACCCGTTCTTCCCGACTGACGGAATCCGTGTGAACGATAATTTGCGGTGGAATATCACTATTCTCCCAGCCGAAGACTTTTGGCAACTCGATTCGTCCGTCTGTCCCGAGGATCTCCATCTCCGCCCTCCCGGAAGCCCACATGCCGCAATCAAACGTTAACGCCACGGATCCCGGAAATTCAACAAGCCCCGAAGCCATCATATCCACTCCATCATGTTCCTCGGAGAATAAGGCATGTACCGTAACCGCTTCGGGTTCCTGGCCCAGGTACATCCGTGCTGCCGAGATGGGATACACACCAAGGTCAAAGAGCGAGCCTCCGCCCATGTCCCGTTTGAACCTTACATTATCCTTATCATCCGCTGTATTACAGGTGAAGTTGCCATGGATGGCACGAACAGCACCAATCTCTCCACTCGCGATTATCTCCTGAACACGCCGATGCTTGGGATGATAACGATACATGATCGCCTCTGCAAATAGAACGCCGTGCTCCTTGCATACGTGAATCATTTCGGCAGACTCGTCCGCATTCAGTGCAGCTGGCTTCTCGCATAATACATGCTTTCCGGCCTGAGCTGCTTTTATCGTCCATTCCTTGTGCATGTGGTTAGGCAAAGGGATATATACGGCTTCAATATCCGGATCCGCAATGAGCTCTTCATAACTTCCATAGCATCTAGCAATGTCCAATTCTTCGGCGAGCGCTTCAGCCTTCTCCTTGCTTCGACTCGCAATAGCAAGCACTTCTCCTCGTTCGGATTGCTGGATTGCCGGAATGACCGCATTCTTGGCAATGGTGGAAGTACCGAGTACTCCCCACTGTAGCTGCTTATTCATGCTCATCTTCCTTTCGTCCCGTAATTGTCCTCTTCTGCCTTGTGCAGCATGCCTAGACAACGGTCTAGGTCTGCCTTGACCTGCTTTTTGTACAATTCGGCTTTTTCCGCTCCATCATCCGTAAAGTGATATAAAACGATTTCCTGAAAATCCACTTTGGGATCGCTACCCTTCAACTTCTTCGTCCGATAAAATACACCCTGCTGTACCAGTTCATGCAATGCCCGATATACCTCACTCTGAGGCGGAACATAGCCGTAATCTTTAAATTCCTGCTTCATGGCCTCCAGCATTTCGTAACCATATCCTCTGTGCTGTTCAACCATGGTAATGAGATACAGCTTGATAAATGCCCGCTGGGCGATCATAAAAGCCATGCTTGTTCCCCCTATCCTCTACCGCTCTACTTCATATTATAAAACTTGTGTTCGGTTTCTGCCATCATTCTCCGTTTTTCCCGGATAAGCAGCAGGTGAGAACTAAGCACAGGATAGATACGCAGATTAGTGTGGTAGAACGGCATTAGGGTTATTATTATGAATTTTTCATATAATGATTTTTTAAAATGAAAACCCAATTAAGATTCAGTTCGACAAAAGCAACTGCTGACTTGCATCCACAACCGTAGATCGCTACCATCAAAAATGATGACTTCTATTGTGAATTTTTCATTCATTGCCTCTTTCACTTTCTGAAATTGGTCTTCGGTACAGTACCCACGATCCATTTTCCCCAGCTTACACGCGAAATGCACCAAGTGAGCACACAGGATAGAGCTAAAGCAAGTACCCATGTCAGAATCATTCGTACAGTCGGATTTAGGCCCCATGCAACGTAAACATATTCATCTGGAATATAACTGTAGCGCAGCATGAGCATATGCATGAGATAACCGCCGTAAGAAACGCTGCCGATCCATCCAAGCCAGCCCACGGCCAGGTGATTCTGCAGTTTGCCTGCGAGCTGATACATGACCATGATCGACGCGAATAGATAGAGAGCCATATCCGGCCTGATCAAACTAACGGTATAAAATGTGATCTGAATGCCTTCCGGCTTTTGAAATTCCAGCATTAATAGATATGTAAACCGAAGACCCATGGTTATAAACACCGTCCAATATACCCAGCGCAGCCGATGAATCCACATGTTCCAGCTTTTAACGGATAATCCGGCAGCAGCACCTAGTACAAAATAAAAAAAGAAATACAGGAAATTGCGGTCGGCATAGGTTGTAAATACATCGGTCAGTACTGGAATATGGAGTCGTTCCATGACTCGTGCAATATTCCCCAATTGATCGGCTAACAAGAGGTATACAGCTCCTGTAATCAGGACAGCAATCAGGCGTCCACGTGAATCATAGCGGTTATATACATATCGTACGGCCTTTAGAAACAAGGGAAACAGCAAATAAAATTGAATCAGCATGATAATGTACCAAAAATGAGATGTGGTCTTGCCGGTAAGCAGCTTCAAACCAAGTTCAGGGAGATCCTGCCAGCCAATGCCGGCCCACCCCTGTGGTGTCAAGGTGAAATACACCAGAGACCACACGACATATGGTGCGATGACATCCGTTAATCGTTTCTGCATGAAACGTCCGTATTTCAGCTGCTCTCCTGTGTTATAAAACAAAACCATGCCCGTAATGAAAATAAATAAAGGGACGGCAAATTTGGAAGCCATCAGCAGGATTGCAAGCAGAACCCCATCTTCCAGGCCGGCTTCCGGAACCAGAGAGAAATGTGCAATGGAATGCTGGAGTACAACAGCTGCAAAGGCAATCCCCCTTAAACTTTCAATTTCAGCAATTCTTTCTTTTCGTGGCATAACGTTCAGCCGCCTTTCTTGGTTTTACAGTAAAAAATAAGTACAATGATAGTCGTATAAAAGATGAACGGAGGGATTCCTATCGCTGATTCCGAACTAGATACCCCCACAATTGACTCCAAATATGTACAACAGCATATGGCCAATGAGCGAACGTTTCTGGCCTGGGTTCGTACCGGAATAGCCATGGCCGGTATCGGATTCCTGGCTGCCGGATTGGGATTCAATTCTTCCTCTTATGACCAGATTGCACACATTGCCGCCATTATAACCGGAGTGATCTCACTCGTCAGCGGCATTGCCATCATTCTGTGTTCTGCTGCTTCGTATCACCGCAAACGCAGGCAAATTAATCAGCAAACCTTTCAAGCCTCAACCCGATTGATTCGCTTCCTGACGCTTACTCTGTTGGTCATTGGCCTGGCGCTTGCTGTTCTGCTCTATGTATTGTTATTCCCTGCTCCTTAGATTTACCTTTACACACAGTCAACACTGTATCATTATTCCAGGATGGAATTACAGGGACAAAAGCCGGCTTCCTCGAAGGAAACCGGCTTTTTGAGCGCCTGACGGCTCACATTGACCAAATCATGATTTATATGTGGTGCTCCTGTTTAACCTTGTATACCAATCCAGTGTGCTAGCCTGAACAATCCAAAGCTTACAGGAACGTGTTGTTTCCAAATCGTGCTGCTTTCTCCTGAGCTTCCAGTCTCCGCTCTTCCATATCGAGATCTGTTCGCTCTGCTGGCACATCCGTACCATGAGCTGCGTATCGATCACGATTCAGATAGCTCGTGTTGCTGAATACATCATAGACATCCGAATCGCGATCGGTGGAGTCAACAAGGAGAAGGATTTTGCCGTTTTGTACATATTCCTCATACTGTTTGGCATCCTCTTCGGGAATACCGAGTCCGACAAGCCCACCGACCAAACCGCCTGCACCGGCACCTACTGCCGCTCCCGTAAACGCTGCTGCAATCGGACCAGCCGCCAAAATTGGACCTATACCTGGAATGGCCAGAGCCCCGATACCAGCCAACAGCCCGGCTACGCCACCTAATACACCACCTGTGGCTGCACCTGCTGCCACACCTTCCGGCGCCTTGGTTCCCGTCTCTTCCCGGATGGCCTTCAACTCGTCCCGATCCTGCGTCACTACCGAAATTTCGTCTGAACTGAATCCTTGCGCTTTCAAGCCCTCTATGGCTTGAGATGCCTCACGTTCTGTATCAAAAACACCTACGATTTTCTTCTGCATAGTGAATTCCTCCTAATTATTTAAGAGTTCGCTTCGCTATGTTATTACCCGTACAATTCTCTTTCAAACGCTTCCAGCCATTATATCGTGCGCAAATACGAATAAATACAGCTTTATTCGCTTATAAAACATAAGCTTATGAAGTCATTCTCATCAAAGGGTTTCTCTGAAAAGCCAGATCAATATCCAAGCTTTTGTATATGCAATGGTGAGCGAAAAAAAGTTTTAATGCTCTAGCTGCGCGGCTTCGCCCGATTGGTCGCTATGGCCTCCAATGGATTGTCTGGCCAGTAATGCTTTGGATATCGGCCTTTCAGGTCTTTTTTCACCTCGAAATAAGTCTCCCGCCAAAAGTTCGTCAAATCCCGGGTCACCTGAACAGGCCGGTGCGCAGGGGACAGCAGATGCAGGGTTAACGGTACCCGACCTCCAGCAATACGCGGTGTATCCTGCTGCCCGAACATTTCCTGAAGTCGTACCGCGAGTGTAGGATCTCCAGGTCGGCTATAATCAACCGGAATGCGTGATCCGCTGGGAACCTGAATATGAGTTGGCGCCTCCCGGTCCAACTGCTGCCGTTGTTCCCAGCTCAATCCGCTAAGCAACACGTCCTGCATGGACAGTTTCTTCAGATCCGAAGCTGAACGCATTCCTGCCAGAAAAGGACTGAGTTGAACTTCGAGTTCCGCTGATACATGATCCGCCGCGAGATCCGGCCACCCCGGCAGATGACGATGCAGAAAACGCAATCTGTCCGCCAGCTGCCTGGATGATTTGGTCCAGGGCAGACAATCCTGACCTTCTGTGCGGATTCCGCTTAGCAGCGCCTCCAGCACCAGATCTTCCGGAGGCTGTGCGATACTGCTCTCCTTCATCAGGATTGCTCCAATTCGCAGCCTTCGATGAGCCCGCACACTTCGTGTGCTGCGATCCCATGCAATCTGCACATCCTCCTCTATGAGATCAGCACCGTAGTCCAGCAAGAGCTGCTCACCCACCGGTGCAGCCAGCAGGATGCGTGCATCCGCGCCCTGGTCGTCCGCCTCGGCAGCGACCAGATAGGCTGAACGGCTCAGCGACTCCGCCTGGCTGAGCCGTACCCCGCGGCCGCTGCTCAGCAGGTAGCGGCCGTCCTCCCGGCGCTGCCCGATCCGGTCGGGATAGGCGAAGGACAGCAGCAGGCCGCAGCTGTCCTCATCCGGCCGTTCCGGATCCTCCGGCGCCGGGCCGAGAGCCGTGCGCAGCTGTCGGCTCTCCTGGAGGATGCGCCGTACGGCAGCGATGTCTGCGACCGCCGCTGCCGCTTGCGGCGTACCGCTGCTGGCCGCCATCAGCAGCGCTTCCACGCGCGGGCGCAGGTCCGTGCCCGCGCCTGCACTGCTGCGGAGGCCGGCAGGCTCCTGCAGCAGTGCCGCCAGCATGCTGGCGTAGCTGGCCAGCCCAAGCTCCGCCGCGCGGAGCAGCATGCTGGCCAGTCGCGGATGCACGCCAAGCGCGTTCATCCGCCGCCCGAAGGGCGTGATGCGGCCTGCGTCATCCAGGCCGCCCAGCTGGCGCAGCAGCGCCTGTGCCTGGCCGTAGGCCGCGGCAGGCGGGACGTCCAGCCACTGCAGTTCTGCAGGGGACTGGACACCCCAGGCGGCAAGCTCAAGCGCCAGCGGTGCGAGGTCCGCGGAGGCAATCTCCGGTCTGGCTGTCTCCGGCAGACCGTCATGAACCTCTTCGCTCCACAATCTATAGCACACCCCTGGTGCTATTCGCCCTGCACGCCCCCGCCGTTGATCGGCTGATGCCTTGGACACCGGCTGGGTAACAAGCCGACTCATGCCTGTGCGCGGGGAAAATACGGATGCACGACTCAGTCCGGCATCAACAACCACTCTGACACCCGGAAGCGTAAGGCTTGATTCCGCTATGGAGGTGGACAGTACGACCTTACGATTTCCTTTCGCAGCTGGGCGCACAGCCTCATCCTGACGTTCAATCGGCATGCTGCCATACAGGGAATGCACCTCAACATGAGAAGAAAGATTAAGCTTCGACAGTTCCCGTTCTGTCCGGTGAATCTCTCTGGCTCCTGGAAGAAAGACCAGTACGTCCCCTTCCTGCTGTGCCAGAGCTTTTACAACCGCTTGAGCCGTGAACTCCTCCAGCACAGCAGAAGCGGGTTTTGATACATAACGGGTTTCCACTGGAAACGTGCGTCCCGGACAATCAATCGCATGGGTCCCTTCGCCAAGCAATGTACAGATTGGGTCAGGGTCCAGCGTTGCCGACATAATCAGCACCTTCAGATCCGGACGCAGCATCGCCCGTGACTCCAGAGCCAGAGCCAAACCAAGATCGCCGTGCAGGTGACGCTCATGAAACTCATCAAAGATAATCATCGCTGTATCTTCAAGCCCCTGATCCTGCTGAAGCATGCGTGTAAGTACCCCTTCTGTGACAACTTCGATCCGCGTTGCCTGACTGACCCGAGTGTCCATGCGGACACGGTACCCTACCGTCTGTCCCACGCTTTCATTCAGAGCTGCTGCCATCCGCACCGCAGCTGAGCGCGCCGCGAGTCTGCGGGGCTCCAGCATTATGATTTTACGCCCGTTTAGCCATGGATCCTCTAATAGGGATAGAGGTACTACGGTTGTTTTACCTGCCCCCGGCTCTGCAATAAGCACACCCGTATCCTGCACTCGAAATAGCTGTTTCAGCTCAGGCAAAACCTGTTGTATCGGTAATTCTATATTCATATTATCGCTCCTAATTCATAAGGCACCATGCAATATATCATCAATCCAAAGTGAATGTTAGCATTATAACAAAAAAAGCCGTCCCAGAGGAACGACTACTTTGGATCAGACGTATTATCGCAGCAACGATTCGGCGCCATCAATGACAATCTCTGCACCCGTAATGTGTTTGGATTCAGACGATGCCAGGAACGCGACGAGATTGGCCACATGCTCCGGCTGTCCAGGGCCATCTGCAAGCGGCTGCTCCCCTTCCGGGAACTCCATCGGAATAATGATTTGGTGCAATTCATCCGTTTTTACGGTGCTTTGATCAATATTAGTTGCGATGGCTCCCGGACATATGACATTAACCCGGATTTTGAACCTGGCCAATTCCAGTGCAGCCATCTTCGAAAAGGCAACCTGTCCCGCTTTCGATGTACTGTATGCCGACATCCCAAAGCTGGTGAACCGTTGGTTACCATTAATGGAACTCGTAATAACAATGCTTCCCCCGCCGCGTTTCTTCAGATGTGGGAGAGCGTACTTGATTGTAAAGAAGGTGCCATCCAGATTGGTCGTAATGATCCGCTGCCAATCCTCCACCTGAATTTCCTCAATTGGGGCCGAGACACCATTAATGCCTGCATTGGCAAACACAATGTCCAAACCGCCGAACAGCTCCACCGTTTCCAGCACCGCTTTTTCCACCCGGGCCGGATCGGAGATATCCACATCGAATGCGCGTGCAGCACCTGGATGTACGGCATTAATTTCGGCTTCCGTCTGAGAGATCCGATCATTCACCAGATCAAACAACGCAACGTGAGCACCTTCATTCGCCAATTTTAATGCCGTTGCCTTACCAATGCCGGAACCGGCTCCAGTAATGATAGCTATTTTGTTTGCAAACCGAGACTTGTCGTTATGTTGTGTCATGCTCCATTCCACTCCTTCTCAGCAATTATGTAAGAATGTACATCCAAGACTTGTGTATCAGCATGATGCAGCATGCTAACTAAGTAGATTCTTCACAAGATTACCCAAAAAGAGCGCCTTTTAAATCAATAACGACAAGTTTTTTCTCAGCTGATTTTTACCGCTAATTATACATATTCAAGACGAGTGACTTTTCTAAAGTAGTACATCTACCATTCCAGCTCAATGAAAGCGGCATCATCTTCAAGCCCGCCGGTATGTGCAGCATCCAGCAGTACCTGAATGTGTTCATCCGGAATATATGCCTGTATGGCATCCAGATCATTCAAACCATCTGTGTACAGCTGCAGACGAATTGGTTCATTGGATAGCTTCGCCTCATAAATATGAGGCTTGCCTCCAACTGACCCTTCCAGGGTTGACCAGCGTTCATTCGTCCGGCAGTGGTTCTGAAAAGCTCCGGATTGTTCCTGACCATTGCGCCATAGACGTATGCGCGAATCCCCTTGCCAAGCCATCCAGATACGACTTTTCCCCATACCGCGAGACAGCTCAATTCGACCACACACATACATCGCCTGGCTGCCTCTGCTTCGCTTCTCCATTAACACTTCGCGTAAAAGCAGGGGCGAGTTATCCAATGGCTGAATTTTCTTCAGCTGCTCGGATGCGGGAACCGTCAGTTCTTGAAGCAGATGCTCCATCGCTTCTGCCGTAGGATTAGAGGTTGTTTCCAACCACTCGAGGAGCGCATTGCCCAGAAAACGCGCGGCAAAATCACCAAGGTAACTCATGCCTACACCATCACACATGACGAACGTACATACATTTCCGTCCATGCGAACGGCAGCAAAGTCTTGACCCGAATCCCCCTGATGAACCGTCTCTGCAGCTCTTCCATAACCATAGCGACACTTAAAAGCACCCTGATAACGAGTAAGCGGCTGTTCTCCGGTCTGTGCGCTAACATAACGAAAGATTCCACGACGCTGCTTTCCTTGGCTTCCTCTCTCACCAGCAGGCAATGCTGCCAATCGCATCGTTCTCAAATAATCCCCTCCTATCTAACAGGCGTAGCAGCAGACATCTGAAACCCGATGGACACCAGTTCTGCACATGTGCCTGGCAGCATCATCAATGCACCGGGTGCGAGCAAATAGTCCGCCTCGACAAGCATTTCACGGTAACTTTCAGGCAGAACCGAAGACATATTGCGCAGCTTCTCTCCATGCTCATCCTTAAGAACGGTTTCCGGCGATATCCCCTTCCATCTTCTCGGTTCAGGGATAGGACCTTCCAATAGGTGATCGGATATAAAAATATTTTCGACGAGTACATTGCCATCAGGCACACTCATGCCCATAATTCGTTTGGCAATTGGTTCCGGATCTTCGCCCGTAGCCACTCCATCCGTCATATGACAGACGAGCGGCGCAGGACAATCCTGCATGTTCGGTATTTCAGCCTGCAGAATCTTCTCTGCCTGCAGAAAGGCTTTGGCCGAATCCGAGAAACGTTTAGGTGTCAGGTCTGGCAACGAACCAACCGCTGCAATTTCGTCGATTCCCTTAATTCCATTCAACAGGTCATAGACGTCATCGCTGTATGCAAGGATGGCAATCCGATAGCGAGGTGTCAATCGATTCCCTTTGGTTGAGCGAAACACCATCTGGCGTATGGCCAGGGCCAGGGCATCATAGACGACATCAATCCGTCTGCGGTTTTCCAGAACCATATTCATGGAGGCACTGATATCAATGAGATAAATAATAAGTGCGGGTGTGCGCTGGGATGCTTGTATTGTATAGTTCATCTGGGCCTGAGCCACCTCCGTCGTTCACATAATTTACAAGTTGGGAAGATTATAGTTGTTATTGCTCAAAAATTTATTAATTGCACTCATTCGCGCTGCGACCTTGCCTACCCCTTTGAAGTATGAAGCATCCGAGTTATACAAATTTTTGAAATCACGGGCATAGGATTCCGCATTTTCGATCTTTTTACCTTTTTGTGCATTATACGCCTTGTTATAATGTGCAATCAGCGTAACCACGTTCTGAGCACGTTTTTTCTTAAGTGCAGTCTTTCGAGCAGCTTCCTCGGCTGCTTTTTGCGCTTCCAGTTTGCGCTGTGCTTCAGCCGCTGCCTTGCGCTCCGCTTCCTGCTTCGCTACTTGAGCATCGTGCTCTTTCTTCCAGACCAGGTAGGCTTCATACTTTGCCTGCTTGTCATACTTCTCCTGCAGCGCCTTCTTGGCTGCTTCTTTCTTCTGCTGTTCCTGCTTTGCGAGATAAGCCTCGTATTTTGCCTGTTTATCGTATTTCGCCTGGAGAGCTTTCCGTTCTTCTTCCTTTTTCTGTGCTTCAGCCAATTTTTGCTTTTCCTCGGCTTCAAGCTTCGCCGCTTCGGCTTCCTGCTTCTTCCTCTCTTCTTCCTCCTGCTTCAGCGCAGCAGCCTTTGCGGCTTCTGCTTCTTCGGCAGCCTTGATCTCTGCCAGTCTTGCTGCTTCTTGTTCCTCCTGCTGCTTGACTTCCGCCTGATCAGCCAAAATTTTGACAGTCGGCACGGTACCGGCCAGCAATACAACAAGGACAGCGGAAGAGATCATG
This sequence comes from Paenibacillus illinoisensis NBRC 15959, assembly GCF_004000925.1. Taxonomy (GTDB): domain Bacteria; phylum Bacillota; class Bacilli; order Paenibacillales; family Paenibacillaceae; genus Paenibacillus; species Paenibacillus illinoisensis. The sequence continues at coordinate 713,065 of NZ_BIME01000001.1, forward strand.
AACTTTTTGGATCTGTAAAAAGGAACGCGGACAGGCTGTGCAGCTTCTTCCTTGGGATTCAGTTTAGCATCCAGCCCGTTGATGGCGGCCTCAACTTCCATCTGCATCGCACTGTTAGCCGGAATGAAATGATACAGCGAACGGTATACTTCCAGGGCTGCTGCAGGCTTATCTTCATCCTCAAGAGCTCGGGCCTGCAGGAAGAGTCTGTTTACCACAGCTTCCTGTCCAGGAGGCACTTCAGGTATCGACGTGGACGAATGATGTCCATTAGCTGACTTCGAATCTGGTACGCCAGTATCCGGTGCACTTGCGACTGCCTGGCTCGCAGCTTCACCTTTTGCCGCATCTGCTGCTTGATCCTCAGGTTCCTTCACTCCGGCCGCTTCCGCCTGACTGGCATTAGCTGATGCCAAGGCAACAAACCATTCACCAAATGTTGGGCAGCTGCTCAGATCGTGACTCTCCCAGGCACGGATGAACAGATCGGATATTTTGGAACCCCATCGTTTCTGGAGTGAATCCCGCATAGCAAAATAGCGTTCACTCACCGTTTGCATTTCATGCTGGTCAAAATAACTTTCTCCCCATGCCTTCTCCACAATGGTCGAATCAGACCAGCTCAGCATCTCGGCGATAATAACTGCACCAGCAAAACGATCGGCATATGAGCTCCACAAACCACTGTGTACTGCCCGGTGAGCTGCATAACCAGGTGAACCGGCAAGTAGAGCATCTGGACGATCCATTTTGGAACCGTACATCTGCTCTACATCGACAAGTTCAACCGCGGATGGGGCTCCCAGGTTTTCCACTTCGGAAAAAAACGGAATCATCACATTGGGTGCGGACAAATCACAATGAGCAAGTCCTCGTTGCTCCATGGCCGAACCAGTCCCTGCTAGTGCTCTAGCCAACTTCAGACTTTCTTCTGCAGTCAGCTGTTTCTGATCACTGATTACGTCAAACCAGGTCAGACCCTGCACCCACGGCATCAAAACCGCGTACAACAAATCGGGATGTTCACCAATGAGCGCTCCGTTTCTTTCCGGAGTGAGCACATCACGCTTGCATACCTGCAAACCTGGCAGTTCACTATAAGGCTCCATATGCTCAGACTGATAGACCATAGCCGGGATACGGAATTTAGGGAAAAATACTTTTAGTGCTTTGGCCCCACTTATTGAACCATTTCGGGGTAATAACTGGTAAACGATCCCTTGCCTTCCGGCTTGGGCGTATGCCAGACCGGGCGCTGCCGGGTGCTGCCCAATGGTATAGGCAATGTCATTGATCACCACTTCATCCCCGGGATTCGGTTGAAAAGACATGCTCATCCCTCTCTCTGTCATTCTGTCATAGTGCAGCAAAAACCGGGAGTCGTAAAACGCCCGGTTTTTGCTGTAGTTATACATCTTCAGCTTGCTGCCTGCGTACGATCCAGTGCCGGGTCAGACATGACATCGGCCTGATCTATGTAAAGCAGTTTAGCGAGCTTGGTCAGCTGTACGGAATTTGTTGGCAATAGCCGTCAGTTCCGCGCTGATGCTGTTCAGCGTTTGAACGAATGATTGCATTTGTTTGCTTGCTTCCTGGAACTCTTGGAAGAAGCGTTGTTTCGTCATACCTTCCCATTGTCCTTCCATGCTAGTGATGGATTGAGTCAATGTAGAAACGATTTGCTGACTTTGCTCACCGCTTTGTTTGAATTGGTTGGAAACCTGATCAAGTTGTTCTGGGGTAACTAAAATGCGTCCTGCCATGTGTAAATTCCTCCTTGGTTTGTGCAATTAAATTTTTGCTTGTTCAAATTGTACTATACCAGGATCGATCGAACAAAAGCCGAAGGACCTAATCCTATTTACCCCATTTTTGGTGATTGAAACTTCCCCTAACAGACTATTTACATAAATGATTCACTTTCTGCTGTCCTTAATGCGCACTTCTGTAAACTGCCTAATCAGGATACCACAGGTTCGGTTCCTCTTCTCCCCCGAAAGGTGGGATCTGTGAATCTCCACGCTACAGGTTCAGGCTGCATCGCCTGGATCAATGTAGCCGGAGAACCGTCGGGCGGCGCAGCATCCTGCACCCGGTATACTGCCGCCACCGCGGAAAGGGGATCGGATACTACAGCAGCAGCTGCGGCGTGTGTAGGCATGATTTCCCCTACACGATTGTTTTCTAGAACGTTAAGCATATTGACCGCATTGCCATAGGCTGTGTTCACATGACTCAGCACTGTACGATACTCCATGTCTGCCTGCTGGAATAACAAGGCTTTGCGTCCCAATTGCACGCTTAAGTCCATAAAACGACGCACCGCATCTTCGCCAAGTCGCTTGCTGTGACTCCATTCACTCATCACCGCAGCCCGGGCCTCAATATCCCACTCCAGCGAATGGATTGCCTGTTCCAACACTGTCATCTTTTGCTGTATTTGCTCCGCCGCATACTGAATCTGCCTGCTCAGTGCCCGAAGCACATCCGGTTCCACACGAATGCGCATTTACCATCACCTTTCCTCTTCCCCTGCAGGCTGTTTAAGCCAGTCCAGCAGCATCTCGTGAAACTGTTCTCTCGTCGTCAGCGCCGCTACAAGCCAATCATCTGAAGCGGCTGTACTCATGCGGAACAACCAGTTGGATACAGAGCTAGCAGCGAATGCTGCTGACTGTGACTTCCAACCTTCTCCGTTCCATACAAGCAATCGCAGTTCACCATCTGATTCTTTGTTAACCAGACAACGTGCAAGAGCCAGCGAACCTTCCGGATCGTTCGTCTCCTGTGCCAGTTCATCAGCAACTGCAGATTCTTCTTTGTTGTTAAGCTCGTTCATAACATCATAGAATTTTTTCTTGGAGCACATCAATGCCGGCTTCTCCGCTGGTGAATGGCCACTCCATTTCATCCTTTGAATCAGGAAGTCAATCGCTTCACGAACGTTCCCGAGATCGGATAACCGGAAGGAGTCCGGTTCATCAGCAACACGGGAAACTTCAACGACCCGTTCGTCCGTGCAATGGATATAACTTTCATACGAAGTGCCACTGGATGTGTAGCGAATCCAGCAAGCCCTGTCTGACAATCCAGCAATGGCTACTCTGGAGAAAACGGTCGGTGTCATGATCAGCTCATTGCTGTCCTGATCCTGAATCAAATATCCCTTTTCGAGCAGAGAAGTTTTGACGTGCTCCCATTCCACAGCGATGTCTTCTGCCATGTAACCGCGGAAGGGGTCTTCAACGCCAAGCAATCGGTCTGAACCGAGAATCCCGGCCAGGAAAAAAAGTTCTTTTATTTGCAAAGTGACTACCTTTTGCTTGGAATCATGAACCGTCAACATTATGAGCCACCTCCCCTCAAACTACAACATGCCATCGGTCACGAATTTCAGAAATCCAATCTGTCATTTTCCAGGTGTCATCACAAGGAACTGCACCTTTAACCCTGGAATATTTGCGTTTAACATAATAACCTTGACCTGGTGGCAGTACCTTCAGCCCAGCTGAGCTGCCTCCAGATTCGGTATAAGGAATACGGAAGAACGAGAGATCGTTAGGGTCTAAAGTCCCGAACAACAATCCACTCTGGGAAGCCTTCACATCACTTACCCAGTCTGAACCAAACGTTGGGAAATCAGCTGGAACACCCGAAAGTATGACATGTATCCCGCGATCCCGTCCTTGACGAACAATCGCCCCCAATTGATCTTTCACATTAAAATCATTCAACTGTTTGGACAGAGTATCCGCATCATCGATGACAAGCACGATCTCCGGGCCACCCTTTAACTCGCCTCTTTTTAGAACTTCATCGTACAACTGTTGGATCACAGGCGCAAGCTGTTCTTCACGAGACACATGTCCGCGGACATGGGGCAAACTGCTGATCTCTCCCAGTCCTCCGGTACCATATCTCATATCTACCGTATATATTTGTACATCTTCAGGAGAAGCATGATACGCCAGAGATAACATCCATGTCAACAAAAATGTTGTTTTACCACCCTCCATGGGACTTGTGACCATAAAATGCGGACCTTCACGCAGGTTCAGCAAGAAAGGCTCGAGATCATCTGTCAACAAGCCTACAGGAACATTGACCGTCGAAAATTCTCCTACTTGGGCAAATGCCCCCGTACTTACAAGTAAATCCTTGAGCTTCACTTCTTCAGGAAGCGGAGCAATCTGCGGAGCCTCTTCTCCTGTCCAGCTATCCCGAATCTCTGTGATCAACCCGCGGAGAGCAGACGAACGTTTCCCTTCATCCTCACCGGACGATGGCAAAGCCGCCTGGAACATTAATGGTGGTACCTGTCCTTTTACAAGACCTCTGCCTGGTGGAAGCTGGCTTGGTGCCTTGGAAGGCCGTCCAACTGCATAATAATAGTCACTTGGATCGGATAGTTCAAAGGATACCGCGTTTGGTATGTTGCTTCTGAACTTCTCGAAGACATCTGTCACCCGATTCGCAGTCAGAATGAACGTAATTCCAAGACTTCCACCTTCACGAAGAATCGTTTCCAGCAGTTCATTCTCTTCTGGGTAAGCATTGCGGAATGATAGATAACCATCAATTACAACAACAATCTGTGGAACAGCTGCATGTGCTGTACGACGATAAGCCGAAATCGTTTTAACCCCTGCCTCCGAGATCATATCCTTGCGCTGTGCTGACAGCTTCAGAATATACCGGAAAAGACGCTTGATCCGATCCTCCTCTTCGGCCATCAGAACGCCACCGATCTGCGGCAGTCCTGTAAAGTCCTTCATCATCCGTCCCATATCAATAATGTATCCATGCCATGGATCCGTACGTCGAGAACGTGCCAGTGACATCAGCAAAGTCTGGACAAACGTCGTTTTACCCAAACCAGGCATACCGTACACAATCAAATGCCCTTGATCTACGGGGAGTGCAAGAGGCATCTGACGCTGGTTAGGCAGATCGTCAAGCAGACCAACCACCGGCTTCAATCCACTTGCTCCGCCGTCAAGCAGTAGCTCTCTGTGCTCTTCATCCTGCCAATCCGCTAGACTGTCCCATTCGAGCGTCTCTGGGAGGGGTGGCAGCCATGGACCAGGCAATCTTTTGATTCCTGCATCTGCGGCAGACTGTGCCACATAATCGATGAAGACCTGTAGTTGCTTAGGAACATCTTCGCCTTTGAGGACTGCCCTGCGTTCGCCAGTCAAAAGTGGTTCTCTCTTACCGTTAAGACGCACCTCCATGACAGGCAGTACAGTTGATGTGTCCTCCTGCTGGTTATAAGGCGCACCACTCCAGGCAAACTGCATTTCCTCAAATACCTCATCACTGCCGACCTGGAAATATCCGCGGCCCGGCTTGGTAATCCATGCTGCATTAGGGATTTTGATCATATCCCGGCTGTCTCCCTCGCTCTGTACACGAAGACAGATGCGGAAACGGGAGTTACTCCATATTTTGTCATCCACTACGCCTGCCGGCTTTTGAGTTGCCAGAATCAGATGGACACCCAGTGTTCGGCCAATAGCCGCAATACTAATCAACTCATCCATGAATTCCGGCTGGTCCCGTTTCAATTGGGCAAACTCATCAATAATAATGACCAAATGAGGCAATGGCTGTTCATGTCTGGAACGTAAAATCTTGTAATATTCATCAATGTGCTGAAGGTTACCGGCATCATTCAATATCTTCTGCCTTCTGACCAATTCGGCCCGAAGCGAGATATTGGCCCGTTCAATCAAATTGCCATCCAGGTTGGTGATTGTACCCACCACGTGAGGCAGGCCTACGAACGTATTGGACATCCCGCCACCTTTATAGTCAATTAACATAAAGGCCAGGTCATGGGGATGGAACTCGGCAGCCAGGGAAGCCACGATAGACTGAATGACCTCACTTTTACCTGAACCCGTCGTACCTGCGATCAATCCGTGTGGGCCGTGACCCTGACGTTCAATTTTATCATGCAAGTTGATGGCAATTTTCTTGCCACCTGCGCGCACGCCCATGGGTACAGGCAGCGTATCCGGATATCGTGTCTGGCCCCAGCGGGTGATTACATCTAGGTCTTCAACACGTGAGGTGCCAAGCATATCAAATAACGGAAGGATTTGCGGGATGTCCGAAGCGGAAGATCGCTTCAGCCGAATGGGAGACATGTAACGTGAGAGTGCCTCAGCGGTCTCTTTTGATATCACATCTGGTGTGTATGTCTGCTGTACAACGTCAGCATCTTCCGTTTTTTTGATGTACACGCCCTTGCCTTTGGATGCTTCCATGATCAATTGACAATGCATCGGAAGGGATTCCTTGCGGTTTGCCAGAATAATGGTACACACATCGATCTCCTGTGCAGATTCAAGCAATAATGGAAGAAGAGGCTCTTCTTCAATAAGCTGTGTGTCCGAGAGAACCACCACATAACATGGAGTCTGCACACTTTTTTTGTATCGGTCCTCTTTGTTGTTCCGACGACGGTTTAACACGGAAAACAAGCTGTCCGCCAATTGATGCGCACCGCTGTGCCTGTCGGCCATATAGCGTTGTCCCTGATCTTCATCCCAAATATGGGGTAACCAGCGCAGCCAGTCCCATTCCTTCGCTTCTTTCTCTTCATAAAAAGCAGCAATCTTCAATTCATCCGGCGAATGCCGCACCGTGAGTTGTGAAATGATGACGCGCAGGGAAGCAAGCACTTCCTCCCGATTCCCCACCAATCCCATCACTTTCGATTGGAACAGCGGGAGTGTAATGGAAGCATCGGGGACCGTCTCAAATTCTGCTGCAAGTTCATGAGCTGCCTCGATTAATTCATCTTTTTCATAACCATCCACTCGTGGAACCTGCAGTTTAATTCGGAATGGAATTTCTCCCGTACCGATCCGGACCTGCAAGAAATCGTCATCTTCCGGTGAACGCTCCCATAAGGAACTGTTACGATTCTTCACGACTTGGAGACAAACATTGGGATCACCATGAATCTCGTACAGGCTCTTGACCTGCTCGGCTTGAGCTTCCTTGAGCTCTTCACGGTGCTTATCCAGTTGTGCTCGGTACATGGCCTTACGTTCTTCGATCTTTTTGCGATACGTCTTTTTGTTACTCAGATACACAAAAAACGGAATGGTATATGACGTAAGCATCATCATGACAGTCATCATCTGAAACATCATATAACTGGGGTTGCCCATTTTGCCCGTCATGTTGATATATACGTAGAATCCGATACTGACCATCGTCATCATGATCGGTATTATAATAGAAATCATTGAAAACGTAGGTTTGCTCGGCTCCGTTGGAGGTCTGAGAATTTCCAGCCTTTCTTCCTTAAGAACCGGTGTCATTCTTGGAGAACGTTGATATAACACATTCACGAAGAGAAGACCTCCTTATCATTGGTTCGATAATGAATGTATACGTCAAGTAGCCTCATTCGTTGCTGTCCTGCTGAAATAATGAACGTCTTCCGTATACAGGTGCTTCTTCTGTAGTGGTGGAGAATGCCCGCTGAACCCGTACACAGCTTCCTTGCCGCAGGCCCGTTTCCATCAGCTGCTGCGAGTTCTGCGGAGAGAACCACAGACCTTCGGGAAATTTGGCTTCAAGGATGTATTGGATACCATCACCAGGCGCCTGTCCAAAGATCCGCACCCCCAGCAATGTTTTTAAATGTTCAATCGTACACTCATCCGGGACTTCAATGTCGAACCATTCACCTTCCTCCCGGCCGGAATACACGGTAAGAATCATCATAATCCCTCCCATGGTCTCATATGTAAATTGTCCTAATGTCAAATTAAATCAAAAAAATGCAGATGAATCGTTATTCCAACCCTATTTTCTTACATTAACACCCTGTTTGCAATGTACAACCTGTATTTTTGTTACATATGACCCACATAATTATTAAAATATCGTCCGATGGACTCAGAACTTTTGAGGCATTATTCACGTTAATCGTTGCGAGGATGCGAAAACGATTCTCTTTTTTCCATATAAATGGGAGAGAATATTCTGTATTCGGGACTTCCTATTCCTTCGTCCACAATCAAATTGTGAACACTTTTCAAACATTGCCCACCTTTATGTTTTCATAAGCTGATTTTAAGGTAATTTTAAGCATTGGAATTTAATATAACCAGTATGAAATAACTCTCGTGAGGTGATTTCTAGTGAGAACACTAATAACTTTTCAAAACAAATCAATCCCTGTATATTTCAATCAAGAAAACAAACAACCTATGCAAAAGACATTAAGACTGCTTAGTAGTGCCCTTGAGCATAAAATCAGTAATGGTAAACGCGCTCTGCAAAAATGTCTGCACTCTTTGATTAGCATTGAGATTGTCGGTTGTGAGGCCATTCTGCACAGCCGCAGTGAAAATGACTCTCTAGCCTTGTCGCTGTATTAAAGCAGAGTCGGTAAAGAAATTGCATATGCAAACAAGGAAAAGGAAGCTGTCCATGAAGACAAGCTTCCTTTTTTTGATGAAGGCAAGGTTCTCTATTTATTTTAATGTACTTTGCTGACAGCATAAGTAGTCTCATGCTCCTCTGCGATCTCGGCTCTGCGGATACGAATGACAAACAGCCGAACCAGATTGGCACGTGTATGCTCTTCCTGACAAGTGCTCAATTTTTTCAGAATAAAACGGTCAATGGACATGGAATTCAAGCCCCTTTACCTTTGGATTTACGGATCGGTACTCCCGTGTATCCATAAATAACCAGATTGGACGAGCCCCAAACAGCTTTTGCCTCGGATTTCTTCACGTCCAAATTCATGATGTAAAAACGTGCAAAAGCCCGTCACCTCAAGGCAGGAGCGGACTTTCGCATTCCATGTCGATCTATCTCGAACGATTGGTTTAATTGATGCCAGGGAAATCCCGGTATTGATGCTGCAGACTGATCCAACGGGTACGTGTGAATTTCTCGATGGCCCAATCGCCACCAAAGCGGCCAATTCCGGAAGATTTTTCGCCGCCAAACATGACATGTGCCTCATCATTTACAGATTGGTCATTCACATGCACCATGCCGGATTCAATGTTCTGGGCTACCCGGTAACCCCTCTCCAGATTGCTGGTGAATACAGAACCACTTAATCCATATGGTGTATCATTTGCTAGACGGACAGCTTCTTGCTCGTCCTCTGCACGCATGAGGACGGCCACCGGACCAAACAGTTCCTGTTGGACAATATCCTGTTCAGGTTTGACATCCACAAGCACCGTCGGTTCCAACACACTGCCCTTACCTGATCCGCCATGAAGCAAGCGCGCCCCCTCTTCCTGAGCAGTTTGGATCCATTCCAACAAGCGCCGTACTTCTTTTTCACGAATAAGGGGACCTACCATCGTTTCTGAATCTGCAGGATCGCCTGTCCGTATGCGCTTCGTTTTGTCCACGAACGATTTGACAAATTGGTCATATATATCGGCATGTATGATGATCCGGTTGAGTGCCATGCAGATCTGCCCCTGATGAAGAAATTTGCCAAAAACCGCAGCCTCGGCGGCTCGCTCAATGTCTGCGTCTTCGAGTACCACCATTGCATTATTACCGCCAAGCTCAAGTGCTGTTTCTTTCAAATGTTCTCCTGCCAGTTTTCCGATCCCCTGCCCGACTTTGGTCGATCCTGTAAAGGAAATCACCTTGGGAATGGGATGAGCAACAAAATAATCTCCTATTTCACCACCACTTCCGGCAACCACATTCAGGACACCTTCAGGTAATCCGGCTTGATGAAATAAATCCGCGATCAACCAGCCTGCCGTAATCGGCGTGTCCGATGCCGGCTTAATAACTACACCATTCCCGAGTGCAATGGCCGGAGCAACGGAGCGAAGACACAAATGGAGCGGGAAGTTCCATGGTCCAATGACTCCAACCACACCCTTGGGTTCGCGAATGACTCGGTTTTCTTTGCCTGGCGTGTTTGAAGGAATCAGCTCACCTTTCATTCGGTAGGGGAACGAAGCCGATTCATCCACGATACGTTTCGCTGCGGCAAACTCCGATTCTGCCTTAATACGCGTGCTCCCCGATTCTGTAATCAGCAGATTCAATATTTCTTCTTTGCGATCGGTCATCAAGGATGACACTTTTCGCAATATGCCTTCTTTTATACCTGGCAGGGACTTTCTCCATTCCAATGAGCTATTTTGGGCGGCTTCGTATGCCCGATCTATGTCCGTCTTACTGGAAGAACGCCAGGTTGCAATCACTTCCCCCGTATAAGGGTTCATGTTCTCCATCGTTTTCTCACCGGAGCCTTCTACCCAATCGCCATTAATATACTGTTTGGTCCAAGTTGCAGATGTTTTCTCCATTAAAGTCATCTGGATGCGCCTCCTAATCAGGATTAGATGTTCTTCTTCTATAAGAAGTGTAGTACTTCATTAACCTGATTAAAGATTGCGCAAACGCGTCACTCAGACTCTACTATTCAGATGGAGGCGCATCCTGTCTGGCAAAATCATTCAGCTTCTCCCAGCCGTAGGCTATCTCAATCAGATCTTGCCCTCCTATTCGTATGGGTTGTGTATGGACAGGACTTCCACCCATCTTTTCATAAAAACGGCATGCCGAATTTCGCTCCAATGCCCAGATCAACAGACGCTTCATGTCCAGAGAATGAAGATACCGAACAACTTGTACAGCCAGTTGCTGACCAATTCCCTTTTGCTGCACATCTTCGAGCAAATAAATGGCATATAACTCTGCATCATAAGGCAGCTTACCTTCGCGCTCCCTTCCTCCGCAGGCAAATCCGACAATATTCCCTCCCGGCTGTTCAGCCACCACCAGAATCTGATTTTTTTCGTCAGAGCGTATGGTTTGCTCCCATTGAGATATTCTTGATTCTGTAGTCAAATGATCCAAAAAATCATCCGGTATAATATTGCGATATGTCGTCTTCCAACTCTCAGTATGTACATAGGCAATTCCTTCTGCATCCCCTTCACGGGCTTGTCTGATCTGTATCAACGAACATTCACCTACCTCTCAGATTGTAGTGATTGTACATTATTATAAGCATGTTGATTCTATTTACCAAATCCATCCATATAGTCCAATTTAGGAAAGAGTAGCGATCAGCCCTTAGGGCCGGATCGTTACTCTTGTGCCTACAGATACCTTTGAAGAGAGATCCAACACATCTGGATTGTACATACGGATACATCCGTGTGATACAGACTTGCCGATAGACGAAGGTTCATTCGTCCCATGGATGCCATAATGAGGTTCAGATAACCCCATCCACAGTACACCAAAGGGTCCACCCGGATTGACTTGTTTATTGACAATGGTAAATTCCCCGTTTGGAGTCTGAGTAAGCATCTTGCCTGTTGCCACAGGATACCCCTTAACTACCTGATCGCCATCCAGAAGATATAACATGTGATCCGACAGATCTACAATAATTCTGTAATCCGGCATTATGACATCCCTCCTGACCTATTCTATGCTGAAGCCATAAGGATGCCCGCCTAATTTAGAGCTCTTCCCAATCGTTTACTCTCCGGGCATGTTTGGGTTTACGTGAATTCGCAGGTTTGCTTGTAGCCGTCCGCCGCTTGGAAGCAACTGCTTCTTTCCGCTGCTGATACTGCAATTCCTTCTGCATTTTCAGGTAATTGTTTAGCCTTTTTTCTTCCAGAGACCCATTTTGAATGGCTTCGGTAACAGCACAGCCCGCTTCACGTGTATGACTGCAGTCCACGAATCTGCATGCTTCAGCAAGTTGCTCAATTTCACCAAACGCCTGGGAAAGTCCATCATTGCCCTCGTCCCACAGGTTCAGCTCACGCATACCAGGTGTATCAATGAGTACAGCCCCTTGGGGCAAAACGAACATCTCCCGATGGGTTGTCGTATGTCTTCCACGGCTATCGTCCTCCCGGACGGATTGGGTAAGCTGTACATTCCGTCCCATCATCCAGTTGACAAGAGTAGACTTACCGCTTCCTGAAGAACCCGTCAAGGCTACTGTGGTCCCTGGCTGCAGATAGGTTTCAAGTGAAGCTTTTCCATGATCCTGGGCAGCTGACAGCGCCAGTACTTCAATGCCTGGGGCAATCCCTTCTACCATCGCCCTTTTTTCCTCTACATCAGTGCATAGATCACTCTTGCTCAAAACGATGACAGGTCTAACCCCTCCATTCCAGGCCATCATAATATACCGCTCCAACCGTCTAAGGTTAAAATCATGATTAAGCGCTGCGACGATCAGCAACGTATCCACGTTTGCAGCAATAAGCTGCTCTTTCGTTACGGACCCGGCAGCCTGCCTGGATACCCGGCTCTTCCTTGAGAGAATACCGTGAATTGTAGCCTCTTCTCCGGGCTCACCCGTCATTGCTACCCAATCCCCTACTGCAGGAAGTGTCCCTGTCTCCAGGTTGTCATGACGCATACGTCCTGATACCCTTCCCCAGCATTCGCCACCGTCTGTAATAAGACGCTGCAATTGTCCGTGGTCAGCTATGACTCGCGCAGGTTTTCTCAGTTGTTGTTCCATCCCGGATTGCTGCCAAAATTCCTGCCATTCAGCAGACCAGCCGTACTTCTCCATGTGATTGTTCAAATTAGAATTTCCTCCTAAATTATGTTTTTATAACTACCTACCCATGATGTGAACGAGCCCTCCAGATCGGATTAAACGCAAATAAAATAAACCACGAGTGATAAACCACCCGCGGCAATTCGAAGTTAACAGAATCAAGATCCCCCTATAAGCACTATCAGCAGAACGTTAAGTTTAACAACCTGCAGCATGCAATACAGGACACCCTTCTTTTCCGGTAATCAAAAAAAGCCACGGGTGCGTCACCCGTGACTTCATCTGCACATGTAATTATACTCAATGCGAATGTGAACATACCTGTCCAATCCACATACAATTACATGCTTTGATCCGTTCCGGAGACGCTGTCCATATTCAAATTAACGTATACTGCCGTTAGGTTTGTCATATAACATCGCCTCCCTTGTAGATTTATCCAACATGTTACACACTGTACTCTGCTTTTGTCAAGCCTAATTATAAATTGCCTGCCTGTTTTAATTTCATTGCTTTCATTTCTTTTATGATAATCGTTATTTTACCTGATCCCAGCGTGTCCACATTTCCTTCGGATTAAGCTCGTAGATCCCATCTTCCCGATACATAAATTGATGCATGATGAATTCACGGCGAATGGTGGCAAAATCCTCATGGTACGTACGAATAAATTCATTGATTTCTTTCTCCGTATACTTGCGTCCGAATTCAAGCTGTTCAACCAGATGACCAAGCACGATCAGCTTCTTCTTGTACTGGGCAGGAATTTGACGCAAGCGTCCATCTTTGGAAAAGAAATTTCGCATGACCGATGCTTTTAGCGTTTCGTTCACATCACTCATATCAGCTACCTCCTCCCTTTTAAAAATAAAGTCAACGGAAGCCTGAGCATGCTCCCGTATAAAGGATGGGTTGAGAGAGAAAAACACCGTATTTTTCTCTCTCCGTTCCTTGATCAATGCTGCTTCTCTCAACTTGGATGCGTGATGAGTAACTGTAGGCTGGGACAAATTCAGCTTTTCGGCAAGTGCCTGTCCGTGCAATTCACCCTCAGACAGCAATAACAGCATACGAAGCCGAGTAGGATCAGCCAGGGCTTTGTGGTAAGCCACAATTTTCTCCAGTTGCATAGGCGTCGCCTCTTTCGTTTAGATAAATATCTAATTTGATGTTAATCTTTTCTATCTATAAAGTCAAACCTGTTATTCGGAATTTTCTTCCGTCAATTCCTGGCGTGAACTGGCATTACATGACTATTTACGGTAGGATAATATTGCTTGAATGAAGGAGGAGTAAGAACATGGAAGATGTAATTATCATTGGTGGAGGACCTTGTGGTCTATCTGCTGCCATCGAATGTGAACGGCTGGGTCTGTCAGCTGTCATTGTAGAGAAGTACAATATTGTACAATCCATCTATCTGTATCCAACCCATATGCAATTTTTTAGCACAGCGGAACTGCTCGAGATCGGAAATGTCCCGTTCAGTTCGCCAAACGACAAACCTTTCCGCTACGAGGCACTCGCCTATTATCGCAAAGTAGCCGAACACTTCGGCCTGCGTGTTCATAATTATGAGGAAGCCCGCGAAATCAAACGTAGAGACGATGCAACCTTTGAAGTACATACGGTCAACCGCCGCGGGGAAAGCATTATTCATCAGGGACGCAATGTCGTTGTTGCAACAGGTTACTTCGACCACCCGAATTACCTCGGTATTCCGGGAGAAGACAAAGATAAAGTTACTCACTATTTCCGGGAAGCACATCCCTACACCCGTACGCGTGTTGCAATCATCGGAGGCAGCAATTCCGCCGTGGATGCAGCGATGGAACTCGTCCGTGTAGGCGCCCACATTGACATGGTATATCGGGGTACGGGTCTGTCCGAGCATATCAAGCCATGGGTACGCCCTCTATTTGAGAGCATGGTTCAAAAAGGCCGTATTACGCTCCATCTCGGTGCACGGGTTAATGAGATTTTGGATGATTCCATTCGCCTGCTTCATGCAGATGGATCAACAAGTGAACTTGATAACGACTTCGTACTGGCTTTGACCGGTTTCCGTCCAGACCGCAAACTGCTTTCTTCCGTCGGCGTTGAAATGTCAGATGACCTGGACAAACCTGTGTACAATGTGGAAACGATGGAAAGCAGCGTACCAGGAGTTTACGTTGGCGGAGTCATCGCCTCAGGACGCAATGCCAATGAAGTATTCATCGAATCCGGTCGCTGGCATGGAAAATATATTGCGGAGCATATCGTAAGTCGGCAACGCGGGCAGGCTGAAGGGAATTGAAATCCATGGATATGACCTCTTTGCTGTTGCTCGTGTTTGCAGCACTTGGTATTATCAGCAGCAATACACCTGTGACTGTAGCTATGGTATTTCTGCTCCTGTTACGTGTATTGAATGTGAACCAAGCCTTTCCTTGGCTTGAAAAATACGGACTTACGCTTGGCATTATCATCTTGACAATCGGGGTCATGGCGCCCCTTGCCAGCGGCAAGATGAGTCTGCAGACGATTGGAGAGTCTTTCCTTCACTGGAAATCGCTGCTCGCCATAGGTGTGGGCTTACTTGTGGCTTATCTGGGTGGACGGGGCGCTACGCTTATGAGTACGCAGCCAACAGTTGTTGCTGGGTTACTTATTGGAACCGTACTTGGGGTTGCCCTATTCAAAGGAGTCCCTGTAGGACCACTGATTGCGGCAGGAATACTGTCCCTGCTGCTCGGCAAATCCTGATTAAAGTTGGGACTTGACATTCTACTGACTGGCTGTATTTCCCACCGTTGTATGATATACTACTATTCATGCAATTCATGCATCCATGTCCATAGCAGAGAAATCAATTTAATTTGTATTCGTTTGCATAACCAAATTGATTCACCTCGCAATTATTAATGGCCGCAGGAGGATTCAGGTACCATGTCACGTCAGTTTATTACAGAAGCCGTGATGGTGGCTATTTACGGTCAATTGCTCGCGCCGCCCGCGCCTGTTGAATATATTGTTCCTTATACCACCGTCTTGGAGTTATATGAATTTCAGGTCAGCCCGGATCCTTTGATGGATAACCCTGCTGATGATCAGCATGTTAAATCGAAAATTAACGAGATTATTTCTTATTTTGAAGAACCGCTTAATAAGAAGAAGATCGAACGTGCCCTATCCGTTCCTTGGGCAAAAAGCCCGTCCATCCTGTTTGGTGATCAGGTGTCCATCGCTATTATCAATGCGGTGGATACAGCACAGTATGGTGAGTATTTCGATCCGATTGAGACAGAGCTGCTGCTCACTTCACAGCGCCTGAGCATCCCAATTCTCACGGATCAGGTTGAACTGATCGCACGAATTATAGAGTCATCGGCCCCTGTGCAAGTATTTGATATTGATGACTTTGATTTTGCGATGGACGAAGAACCGCTCGATCAGGTCTAGCTGATCTGAAGAGTTCTGTATGCGCATGTGATATAGACCAAAGAAGCCTTCCCCCGTTGGAAAGGCTTCTTTGGTCTTGCCGTTTAATCTAGTATTTTACCTTCAAGCAACATACGACTTAGACTATTCAGCACCGGAAGTGATCTCGGGTCAAAAAACTTCAACCCTGCCTCGCTGTTTACTCGCGATTCCACCAGACGATCCTGAATGATTCGGGCTCGGAACAGGGCGATCACATAATAATCTTCATCCCCGCTGGAATGCAGCTGTCTCAGGTCGGGACCCGAATGCAGTGTTTCAAGTGTCATGCTGTTTGCTGTCCATCCCGTCTCCTCCCACAATTCCCTGTGAGCTGTATCTTCAATGGCTTCGCCAGGACGCATTAGTCCAACGGGAATACGCCAATGACCTTGCTCGGCGTGCTGGATCAACAACAATTCACCTCGTTCGTTTTCAGCCCAAACTGCTGCCTTCACCAGAATATGGGAACGACGTGCAATATATTGGGCCAAATCTCGGGCTGGCGGATTCAATTCCTATCCCTCCTGTTCGAAGCCGGCAGAAGCCAGCGGTACAATCCATGCTTAGGCACATTTCACTCCAGTACCTTCACCTCGTTACACAGGTTGAACTGAAGGTATCGCAAGAACAACCCTGATTAGACCTCAGTATAACGATATTCGATATCTTGTCCTTCTTCCACTACATCGACATGCAGCTTGTGGCCTTTCAGGTACCAATAATCGTGATCTTCCATAAAAAAGCGAATCCCCGAAACTTCTGTTTGTTCAGCCGGATGGCGCGGTTCCTCAACAGCGATTCCCAGTGAAAAACCGGGGTGGAGACCTCCGCCGGAGCTATAACGCGCGAAGAATCGGATGCTGTCTCCTTCGTTCAAGTTTAGTTCGTCTTTATACCAGCGGGCAGCGCGGTCAGATACATGTATGGTACTCATTTGATGTCAGCTCCTTCTCTATATATATGTTACATCATATCGCTTGATGGGCTTGAGTTCAAACATTACACCACAGAAATAAACAAAAAGAGCTGCTCATGCAATTGTGAAAAAAGTTTGACAGATCCCAAAAGGCGGTGTTAAGATGCAAACATACGAGATCCACATTCAATTTATTTCCAAAACAGAAAGGGTGATTACGGTGTTTAACATTCATATGGATGGTCTATTCAGCTCACAATTAAATACCGGAGCGCCCTCGAAATCGTTATTCCGTACTTAAGTCAGCACTGCAGTAATCCTGAATAAGGTTACCTGCTGCGCACACTTTCGATACTTATGTTCAGCGGTGGCTCTGCTCTCGGAGCCATGCGCCGTATGATTGATATCCAAGACATACCGCCTGCGTGCGGTATGTCTTTTTTTGTGGGTAGAAACCGGTACACATGAGTAGATAACGTATTTCACTGACACTTGAAAGGAAGGGATACCACTTGTTCTCTGTACTCAAAAACCTGGCCTGGTTCTTCCGGCTGGAACGCAAACGATACCTGATTGGTGTCATTTTGCTCATTCTCGTGGGTGTAGCCGAACTGCTCCCCCCTCGTCTGCTAGGCAATGCCATTGACGAGATTGTGCGCGGTTCCATTACTGGCGCCTCACTCACACGTTACATTTTACTTATTCTAGGAACAGTCGTTATTATCTATCTGACCACGTACATATGGATGCACAAACTGTTTGGTGGTGCGAATCTGGTTGAACGCTTGTTGCGATCGCGTTTCATGGATCACCTGCTGCGGATGACCCCGCCCTTCTTTGAGAAGAACAGAACGGGAGATCTGATGGCTCGTGCGACCAACGACCTTCGTTCCATTGCCACAACAGCAGGCTTCGGCATGCTGACATTAACGGACTCAACTGCCTTTCTGGCTACCGTCTTGTTCGCGATGGGTTTTCTGGTGAGCTGGAAACTAACCCTTGCTGCAATTCTGCCATTACCATTTATCGCCATTGCCATGATGATCTACGGGAAAGCCGTCCATCAACGTTATACTTTGGCACAAGATGCATTCGGGGATATGAATGATCAGGTTCTTGAATCCATCGCGGGTATTCGTGTCGTTCGCGCTTATGTTCAGGAACGTCTGGATCAGAAGCGGTTTGCTGATGTCACCGAAGACGTTTATCGCAAAAACCTAGCTGTTGCCAAGATGGATGCACTGTTTGAACCTACGATTCGGCTGTGTGTCGGTCTCAGTTATGTAATTGCGTTAGCCTATGGGATTTATCTCGTGTTCCACAATGAAATTACCCTTGGAGATCTCGTATCGTTCAATATGTATCTGGGGATGATGATCTGGCCTATGTTTGCCATTGGCGAACTGATTAACCTGATGCAGCGTGGCAGCGCCTCACTGGACCGGGTTAACGAAACTTTATCTGTAGAGCCTGCTGTTCAGGACGTTGATCAGCCAGCACATATTACGAATCCTGAAGAGATCTCGATGCGTGATGTGACATTCCGCTATCCAAGTTCCACTGTCGATAATCTTAGCCATGTCAGCTTCTCGCTTCGCCGTGGTCAGACACTCGGTGTCGTGGGACGTACGGGAAGCGGTAAGTCCACCCTGCTCAAACAGCTGCTTCATGAATACCCTGCAGGTTCCGGTACATTAAGCATATCGGGCCATCCGATTCAGGAGATCGCCAAGGATGACTTACACAGCTGGATCGGTTACGTTCCGCAAGAGCAAGTGCTATTCTCCAAGTCAGTTCGTCAAAACATTCAATTCGGCAAGCCGGGTGCAAGTGATGAAGTCATTATGGAAGCCATCCGTACCGCAGCCTTTGATGGAGATTTGGGGACATTATCCGATGGACTGGATACCCTTGTTGGTGAAAAGGGAATTGCCCTGTCGGGGGGACAAAAACAGCGGGTATCTCTGGCACGTGCCTTTATTGCCGATCCGGATATTCTGATCCTCGATGATGCCTTATCTGCAGTCGATGCAAGAACGGAAGCCAAAATCATTGAAAATATACGCAACAAACGCTCGGGCAAAACCACGCTGATCTCAACGCACCGCCTGTCCGCCATTGAACACGCAGACCGGATCATCGTACTGGAGCACGGGAAAATTACGGAAGAAGGAACCCACCAGGAACTGCTTGCCATGAACGGCTGGTACCGTGAACAATATGAACGGCAGCAGGTGGAATCCAATCTGTCCACGTAGGAGGTCAACGTTTTGAAGTCGAATACAGGCAAAAGGCTGCTGCAATATGCCCTGAAAGCCAAAGGTACTTTTATTGCAGCATTAATCATGTTAACGATCGGTGTAGCGGCTGAGCTCGCCGGTCCGTTCATCGCCAAGTCGATGATTGACAATCATCTACTAGCCATTGAACAGCCGTTCTATGAAACGGGGGCTTCATCCGAAGCCGCTGTATACAACGGCAAGAATTACAAACGAGAAGGCAGATTCGAAGCCGGTGAAGTGAAAGGTGCCGAAGTCAGAGTACTGCAAGCCGGTAAAAGCTTTTATTTCGTCAATGAACCTGTAACTGCACCCGATGGAGATCGTTCATATGAAAATGGAACTTTGACGGTTACGCGTGCGGGTGAAGTGACCGGCCAATATGCGGCAGAGCCGCTTTCCGCGGGTGAACTCTTTGCTTTTTACAAACCTGAGATGCCAAGCATCTATCAATTAATTGTATATTACATGATCTTTCTCGTGATCTCGGTCATTATGGAGTTTGGTAAAACCTACTGGCTGCAATCCTCTGCAAACAAGGTTATTCAAAGGCTTCGTAATGATGTCTACGCCCATATTCAACGGCTGCCCGTACACTTTTTTGATAATCTTCCCGCAGGTAAAGTCGTTTCTAGGGTCACAAACGATACGGAAGCCGTTAAGGATCTGTTCGTTGCCGTGCTATCGAACTTTTTCTCAGGGATCATTACGATTACAGGTGTATATGTCGCCCTCTTCCTGCTGGATTTCCGCCTCGGACTGATCTCGTTGTTCGTTGTACCGATGCTGATTCTGTGGATTGTGCTCTATCGTAAATTCGCTACCCGTTACAATACCATTATTCGTTCACGGCTGAGTGAGATCAATGCGATCATTAATGAATCCATTCAAGGGATGTCCATTATTCGCGTATTCCGTCACCAGAAGCAGACCAAACAGGAATTCGAAGATCTGAACGACGATTATATGAAACATCAGAACAAAATGCTGAACTTAAACGCCTTCACTTCTCACAACCTGGTAAATGTATTGCGGAATATCGCCTTTGCCGTTGTTCTATGGTACTTCGGTTCCAGTGTGCTGGACGGCTCCAGTATTATATCACTGGGTGTTCTGTATGCATTCGTCGATGTTCTGGGTCGTTTGTTCCAACCGATCACCGGCATGGTCAACCAACTGGCGAACCTGGATTCCTCCCTCGTATCCGCTGGACGTGTCTTTGAGCTAATGGACGAACAGGGAGAACCGGTAACCGATGGCTCGATGCCAAGATACAAGGGAAATGTGGTATTTGACGATGTATCCTTCGCATATAAAAAGGACTTCGTGCTGAACAATATCTCGTTCAAAGCCTCACAGGGCCAAACTGTTGCCTTGGTTGGTCATACCGGTTCAGGTAAAAGCTCGATTATTAACCTGTTATTCAGGTTCTATGATCCGCAAAAAGGTAAGATTACCATCGACGGTCAGAACGTCAAGGAGTTGCCGAAACAGTGGATTCGGCAGCATATGGGGATCGTGCTTCAGGATCCCTATCTGTTCACCGGCACCATTGCGTCTAATGTAAGTCTTGGAGATGAGCACATTACTCGCGCACAGATCGAGCAAGCGCTTCGTGATGTAGGAGCAGAACGGATCCTGGCACATCTGCCTCAGGGATTCGATGAACCCGTTATCGAAAAAGGAAGTACGCTATCTGCCGGACAACGTCAATTAGTTTCTTTCGCCCGAGCACTCGCCTTTGATCCGGCTATTCTTATTCTCGACGAGGCAACGGCCAATATCGATACGGAAACGGAAGCCTTGATTCAAAATGCACTGGAAGTCCTCAAAAAAGGACGGACCACATTCATCATCGCGCACCGCCTCTCCACCATTCGTTCGGCTGACCAGATTCTGGTCCTGCACCGCGGTCGCATTGTGGAACAGGGTGCTCACGATGAACTGATGGAACTTCAAGGACGATATTATCAGATGTATCAGCTTCAACAAGGCGCACAAGCGGTTAGCGGGGGAAATGAGAGCAGCAGCTCAGGTCAGGTTATCCCTACAACCCCTTCCTTAGCTGGAGGTAATCTATAACTCTTTATTCATAAGACATTCATTGACTATACAATGTCCAAAGTTCTCTTATTCCCGCCCTGTGCGCAGACTTTCCGGTCTGCGCACAGGGCGTTTTCTATTGTAAACAAAGCGAAGTGTATAAGGAGGTTCATAAAACGAGGAGGCGTACGATTGAAATGTGATGGACTTATCACAGCTGCCCAGTTGTGCAAAAAGAAAAGACAACCCACAATTCGCCTGAAGGCTACTGCAGATTGTCTATCCATCCTTTTAGCGTATACCCCATGTATAACACAGTCTCTCGTGCCAAAAATGGAATTTGGCTGCGCCAGGTCTGATAGGCTGTCGTTTGTGTTGGAGATGGAACAGCATCCATGTCCAGTTGGCTTGCCAGCTTCATGGCCCGCTTCATATGCAGCGGGTCACTTACAATCGTATATTTCTGGTATCCTGCCTGATCCCCAATTGCAATGGTATTAACCAGGTTCTCCTCTGTAATTCTTGATTGTGTTTCGATCAGAATATCTCTTGGATCTACACCATGTTCAACTGCATAATCCTTTCCCACTTCCGCTTCAGAGCGCTCCCCATCACGTCCAGAACCGCCGGTAAAGATGAGTATGGGTATTGTACCCTGACGATATAATGCAATAGCATGTTCAATTCGCTCTCGAAATACAGGTGAAGGACGATCCCCTTCCACAGCAGCACCAAGAATGACAGCTGCATCACTTTGTCTGGTCGATTGCTCAGATGTGTATTCCGCGATCAGCCAGGCCGTAACTAGGGCCCAGAGAATTCCTATCAACACCAAGGATGTAATGGCAATGACCAGCCAGCTTCGCTTTCCTCTTTTTTTCCGTTTTCGTTCCCCTACCTTGCCTTCAATCAAGCTGATTCTCCTCTTCCATGCTTTGGGCATGCGAGCTCTCAGAATGCATATGTTCAAGTCGCCGCAGCGCCGCAGCCGACTCAGCATTTAATCCTAGCTGTGCAATCCAGGCGCCCGTGTATTGTTGTAGGCTGATCTCCAGCTCCTGCGCACGGTCTTTGAAATCCTCCAGTTCCTTGATCATGCGCGATCGTCCCTCAGGACTAAAGGTTTCATGAATTCGTTCCTTAAAGTAATGGTGCACAATGCTGTTCCGCTGCTTCCATAATTCATTCAACTGGCGGGTTTCTTCATCTGAAAACGTAAAGTGATGCTTAACCTCATGAATGAGTTGCCCAAGTGAACTGCTCATTTTCCGCTCGTATAGATCTTCCAGGTCTTCATCGGATACAACTTTGCCTTGAGACATTTTCATCAACAGGATCAGATTGACGAGCTGCTGCTCAAGAGCCTGTCCATAGTAAACAGCTAATCCATAGTATGCAAACAATTCTCTGGAGTGTTCGCTATCCAGCATGTCACCATGCTGCATGTCTGAGTTTTGCAAAAGCGAGCGCCCCTTTCATTCCCGTACCCATTTCCCGTTTTATGTTCCTCTATCGTAACTAAAGAAAGAGCAACATTCAAGTCGTAGGGATTAACGGCTTCTAACTCCGCAAATCCCTTCTTCCAGCCAGCCATATATGAACGGAGAGCAGGACGAATGCGTACATTACAGCCCACAGGATGGGCAATAAGATAGTTACCCACTTCGCTTCTTCAAATAACATCATTTCACGCACAAGATAGAAAGCTGGGGGCAAGACTTTGCTTAACCATTGCAGCCAGTTTGGCAACTGACTTGCGAGTGAACCCTGCACAAATGAAAGAAGAAGCATAATAATCAAACCAGGCAGACTGCGACTAAGCCGGGGAATATACGATTTTTGAAAGAAAAGACTTACAGCTAAACCCAGTAGAGATAATGCCAAATGTCCCGACCACGCCATCATCCACTCTCCGCCAGTCGGCGGTCTCTCGAACATACCAAACATCACAGGATACAACACGGTGATCACCACAAGCGCACATTGCATCAACCAGGTGCACCATAATTGGCCAAGGATAACTTTTCGTCGGTTTCCTGCATGCAGAACAAGCAATTGAATTTGCCCTGCTGGCTCTGCATTCATTACAGTCAATCCCAGCCAGGCAGACCCAAAAAATAGAAGCATGGCCGTAACACTATAACTGTCCGCCACCGGATTCGGCTGATATGAGTAGATCAGGAGCATGGCGATGATGTACATCACCACGGGTGCAAAATACTTCTGTGAACGGATGTATTGTCTGAGCAAATACCGGGTTAGATGAATCATGGAGACTCTCCTTCCATCGTGTCCAATCGAGAATGGGAGAAAGCAGGTTCGGTGGCGCTTTTCTTCCGATGATCGGCCGGATGATGACCTTCCAGCAAACGCTCCATATGTACTCGGCTTTCCTCTTGCAAAACAGACACAATCGAACCACCAGCCGCAATAATTTCATGGATCACATGATCCGTGGTACTGCGTTCAACTTTCCAGTCCCATACTACTTCGTTGCGATCATGCATCTCCCCATGACGATGGAGCTGTAAAACACCCTCCTGTTCAACAAGATTCGAATATGTATTTAGCAGCTCCATATTCGATCCTTTCATTAAACTCTGGATTTGGACAATGGGCTCTCCCAACTCTTTTAGATCATCGCGTTTCCAATGCCGTAATGCACGACCATTTTGAAGCACATAGACCTGATCGGCCATTCGCTCAATAAATAGCGGTTCATGACAAGCTGTCACAATGGAGGTGCCTTCCTTTTTCCATTGCTGCAGCAGGGTTACGACCGCCTCCTGGGCAGGAAGGTCCAGGCCGGATAATGGCTCATCCAGCAGCATGAGCCCATCTGGACCTGGCAGCATCGCTTGAATCAAATTGACCTTTTGAAGCGTTCCTTTGGATAACAGGGATAATTTCTGATCGAGCGCAGACCCAAGAAAAAGTAACTCACTCAGCTCGTTTATACGTTGTCGCAGCAACGCAGGTCGGATGCCACGAATCCGGCCCATTTCCCACAAATATTCGGCTGAAGTGAATGGCAAACGTGGCAATCCGTCAAGCGCATACATCTTCTTTTCTTTTATCGTCTGACACACCACGCCATGATCAGGAACCAGGAATCCTGCCAAGGTGCGCAGCAAGGTGCTTTTACCTGAACCATTTCTGCCCACCAACACAGCGCATTCTCCAGCTTCCACATGTAAATTAATCCCACTCAATACGGATACGCCTCCGAGACGTTTACTCACATGCTGAAGCGAGATCCCAACGGGCAACTTGCCTGCTTCATCATGTTTAGTACCATCTGCTTCACAACCAGTTCTACGCTTCCCCCATTTCACAGTACATCACATCCGCTCAGGTGCCCGGACGCCGAGCAAATAGAGACTGCGGACAATACGTTCAGCTGTGCACTTGGTTAGACTCACCCGGAACGGCCGTACTTCAGCGGGGGCGTCAGCGATCCGTTCGGCGTGATAGAAACGGTTGAATGCCTGAGCCAGATCAATTGCATACTTGGCAATCACCGAAGGTTCATTGCGCCCAACGGCTTTTTCAAGATATTGCGGATAATCAGCCAATAACTTAAGCAGCGTCCAAGAGGCGTCTCCAACGGTTGCTGTGTGACTTGCGTCATTATTGATCTCTGTATCATTCGAGCTAGTCGCTTGGCCATTCTCACTACTAATGTTCGTGTCCTTGACCTTGGCAAGTACACTGTTGATCCGAGCATAGGTGTACTGGACATAAGGTCCGGTCTCCCCTTCAAAACTGACCGCACTTTCCAAAGAGAAATCCACATCATTCAGGCGGTTATTGCGCAAATCACCAAAAACAATCGCTCCTACACCTACGGCTTCCGCAACGTCCTGCGCGTTGTCCAGGTTTGGATTCTTCTCTTCAATGATCTGTAAAGCCCGAGCAACCGCTTCATCCAGCACTTCCTGCAAAAAGACGACTTTACCGCGCCGGGTGGACATCTTCCGCCCTTCAAAGCGCATCAATCCGAACGGAATATGCTCACAGTTCGCAGCCCACTCATATCCCATCCGGGACAGTACGGCAAATACCTGTTTGAAATGCAGCTTTTGCTCTCCCCCAACGACATATAACAGCTTATCTGCCTTCATAACATCATGACGATAAACGGCTGTGGCCAAATCCCGTGTCGGATAGATGGTTGTTCCGTCCTTTTTGATTATCAGGCAAGGCGGCATATTTTCTTCCTCCAAACGCACGACTAACGCTCCGTCGCTCTCTTCCAGCAAACCCTTGGTTTTGAGATCTTCCACAACGGCTCCCATCTTGTCATTGTAGAAGCTCTCGCCGAGAGTATGATCAAACTGTACATTCAGACGTTCATACATCCGGTTAAATTCCTTCATGCTCACCTCAACAAAGAACGTCCATAACCGTCTGGCCTCTTCATCTCCCTGCTCCAGTTTGCGGAACCATTCACGGGCTTCGGTCTCCAGGGTTGGGTCATTCTCCGCTTCGTCGTGGAACCGTACATAGAGCTCAAGGGAAGTGCGGATAGGTTCTGCCTCAAGCGCTTCATCGTTACCCCAGCGTTTGTAGGCAGCAATTTGTTTCCCAAACTGGGTTCCCCAATCTCCAAGATGATTAACACTCACCGGGATATATCCCGCTTCACTGTATAACCGATATAGCGCTGCACCAATAACCGTTGAACGAAGATGTCCAATGCCGAACGGTTTCGCGATGTTGGGGGACGACATATCAATTAGTACGCGTGCATCCTTGCCAATATTGAGCTTACCGAACGAAGGTTGGCCCACCCATTCCAATAATTCCGAGGACCACTTTTCCCGGTTAAACTGGATATTCACATAAGGCCCTGCTGCTACAGCTGTAAAGTCTGCTGTCTTCAGTTCGCCGGCGATCTCCGCAGCAATCGCTGCAGGTGCTTTCTTGCGTGATTTGGCGAGTACAAAACAAGGGAATGCTGCATCCCCCAGCTCCGGTTGTGGCGGGATTTCCAAAAGCTTGAGAACCTCTTCTTCCTGCAGCCCCGTAAGAGGAGCAAGATGTGCTGCCGCTTGTTTCATTAACATAATAAACACTCCTTTGTCTGATATGGATTATCAAAAATAAAGAATAAAAAAAGCTCTCGTCTCTATAAAAGAGACGAGAGCTGATCTGACAGTTCCCGCGGTACCACTCTAGGTGAACAACCTCGTACTGCCACATGTCATATGGCGCCCGAAGCTGCTCCGCTTGGTGCGAATAACGGCCGCATGCCGGATTACCCTCATGAAGATGCTTCGTCTTTCACTCCAAAAAAGCATCACTTCGGATAACCATCTCACGGGTGCGGTTCACACAGGTCATGTCATACCGGCTTCCACCTGCTCCGGCTCGCTGTTAAGCATGATACTGGTTACTCTCCCGATCACGGATATTTATCGTTCATTCATTGCCATCATTATACATATCGCTTCTGACTTTAGCAACCTGTAGAAAATTAACATTCCCCGATGAAGGCAGCCCCGCTTCTATTATCCTGTTCTGTAGGCATCCCATTTGCGGTGCATGCTTTCTAGTGCTCGTCATCGCAAAAATCCCCTCCTGATTGCAACGTATCCGCACACCTGGTTTGATGTACTCTGCGTTGATTTCAAGAGGGGATTGCGCCAATTATATTTAAATCCATTTGGCCGCTCATTCATGCATCTATTTAAGCTACTGCTGCCATCAAACGGCAAGCTTCTGCACATTTACGGCAAGCTTCGGCGCATGCCTGACAGTGATCGTGTTCATGTTTGCTGCATTCCGCTGCACATGCTTCGCAAGCTTTTACGCAAAGTTCGCAAATTTCAGCGATGAAATCACTTCCACGCGTCATGGCTTGAGCAGCGAATCCACAAATTTCGGCACATTCGCGGTCCAGTCGGATACAGTCACGAAGCATCGCCAGATCGTATTCTTTCAAGCTGGATATGTAACATACATTGCAAGCATTCATGCACTCCAGGCAAGCATCAATACATTGTTGATATTGTTGTTGTGTCATTTAAAGTTACCTCCCAGGCAAAGTTTGCTATGCTTCTTAATACCCAGTTCGGAGGAACCTTGAATCATCAAGCCTGATTTATGGATTCCATTTCCAGTAATTGATGGCGAATGACAGCCTGGTCAAAATGCTCACCTATGAACACAGCCACATTGGGTACGTCTCCCTGAGGCGTGATTTTCATATAGTCCGATTCCCGATACGCATACTGAAACCAGAAACGGCTAGCTGTATCACTAAAGGAGAGAATACCCTTGGCTCGGTAAACATCCCGCGGCAATCCAGCTATAAACCGCTCAAAAGCTTCGCTGTTCACCGGCTGGTTAAAATAATGCGTATACACCATAACATGCTCATGTGATGCGTGCGGGGTATGATGTTCATGATGATGTTCATGACTATGACCACAACCATGCTCTGAACATGCCTCAGTATGGACGTGCTCTGTCGCAGCCTCTTGATGATCCGATTCAGCTGCAGCCTGATAGGCATGCACTCCATCCCCACTTTGAAGCAGCAGATCCATGTCGACTTCACATCTCACGGCTTGAATAACCGGGGCAAAACCGTTCCACTTCGTGAGCAGCTGCTGCAGATCACTTATTTCCTGTTCACCGACCCGGTCTGTTTTGTTCAGAATCAGTACCGAGGCACAGCGAATCTGCTCCTGCATCAGCTTGAACGTCTGCCCCTTCTGCTCTTGGTACAAGCCTGACAGATGTGCTGCATCCACAACGGTAATGAGACTTTTCAGCTCAAGACGCATGTACAAGGACGTCTCCGTCACGGCATCCAGAATTTCCATTGGGTTGGCTGCTCCCGTCGCTTCAATGACAATGACATCCGGCGACTCCTCCTGTACAAGATCAGCAAGCTGAAGACCCAAGTCGCCTCGTACCGTACAACAGATGCACCCCCCGAGCATTTCGGTCATGGGTACTTCAGCATCTACCACCTGACCATCGAGGTTTACCTCACCGAGCTCGTTCATGACTACTGCAGGACGCAAGCCTGCTTGCTGCCAATGTTCAATCAACTGCACAAGAAGCGTCGTTTTTCCGCTCCCCAAAAAACCTGACAATATATATACTGGTATGGACTTTTCTTTTTCACTCGTTACGCTCATTGCTATACACCTCTCTGGCTGACCATTGTATAAATCATTCTAATTCTATATCTAGCGAGTGTACACCATCCTGCAATCAATGTGCAATACGGAGCAATTCTCTCCGGCGCATTGCCTGAAACTGCCGAATGGTCTATGCTATGAGAAAATATGGATTAGGAGGATGTCTCATGACCAACTCAGTGGAACAACATCGTCGAGAAGCGCCGGACAAGGTCTCTTGCATGATTGTCACCGTATCCGATACCCGCACCAAGGACACGGATACCAGCGGACAACTCATGCATCAACTGCTGACCGAGGCAGGATATGAAATTGCCGAATATATCATTACACCAGACGAAACCGAGCGTATCCGCACCATTCTGCAGGATGCAGCCGTACGGGATGATATTGAAGCCGTACTGCTCAGTGGAGGTACCGGGATCGCTCCCAGAGATACAACGTATGAAGCCGTATCCTCCCTGCTTGACAAGGAACTGCCCGGCTTTGGTGAAATCTTTCGTTTCCTCAGTTATACAGAGGATATCGGTTCAGCTGCGATTCTGAGCAGAGCCGTAGCGGGAACGATTGGACGAACAGCTGTTTTCTCCATGCCGGGCTCCAAAGGTGCAGTCAAGCTGGCAATGGAAAAAATCATTATTCCAGAGCTGCGGCATGTGATGCGCGAAATATACAAACCCGTCTGAATCATCAGACGGGTTTGTCGTTTTCTATACATTTATTTAATTCATCCCATGAATGAACAAATAGTTTTAACGCTGCTGCCGCTTCCTGCCTCTGGGATCAGTTCAACTGATTCAGCACATGCTGGAACACCTGGGTTACCTTTTCTCCATAAATGTCCTTCTCCCCACCTGAAGCGGTGTATACAAGTGACACATACCCTTTGCTCCGAATCGTTGTTTGGCCAAGTGCATTTTCAATAACTGCCTGCTCGTCAGAAATACCGTACATTTCTTTCATTCGTGCGGTTCGTGTGTCCGGATCACCAAAAATGTGAACCTTTACAATATGTCGGCCGCTGCCATTCAGCAGGTACATATAGGAGATTCCACCTTCGCCATCATCTGCGGACATGTTGTTCATTAACTTGATGTCTTTGGCGGCAAAAGATTTATCCAGCTCCTGTATCAGTGGGCCGTTTAAGCCGTGTCCCTGACTCTTGGCCCTCATATTGCCCTCTTCCGTCGCTTGCCCGCTGTACACCTTTCGCTCCTGCTGAGCAGATTCATTTGAACAAGCAACAAGTGATCCCAGGCATAGTACGATCATAACTCCAGCAAACAAGCACCTCAATCCTCTTTCTACTGCCCACCGCGTTCCTTTTCTTCCAATAGACATACGTTTCCTTCCTTTCACACCACTTCTTGCTTCGTGGCAATCTTAGGTAGGATTAGCATGTCTAGGTGAAAAGAATCTTATTCGGTCGGTATGTCTGCCATCGTATTTACCACGGTACGACCGACCGCGCCACCCTGCAAAATGTTCTCCAGCGTGTGTGGCAGCTGTGCCCAGGTGATCTCCTGAATGCCCAGCTCCAGCGCGCGATCCGGCTTCCAATCCCCGCCAAGGAGGTTCCACAAGCGTTCCCGTCTCTCCATTGGACAATACACTGAATCAATCCCGATTAACTGAATGCCCCGCATGATAAACGGAAAAACGGTAGATTCAAACCGGGATCCAGCAGTCAATCCGGATACGGCAACTGCACCTCCATATTGAACCTGCTTCAGACGTTCGGCCAGTGCTGGGCCTGCGGCTGGATCAACAACCCCTGCCCACAGCTGTTTGCCCATCGCCCCTTTGGCCGGGGCGTCAGCTTCTTCGCGTGTAATAACGTGTGAGGCGCCCAGATCTATAAGCAACTTCTCCTGCTCTTTCTTTTTTCCAGTACTAGCCGTTACTTCAAAGCCAAGCTTCGCCAAAATGGCCACGGCCATACTCCCAACGCCGCCGGTTGCCCCCGTAACCAAAATCTTGCCCATGTCTGGTGTAACCCCTGCCTGAAGTAAAGCATCAACCGACAAAGCTGCCGTAAAACCAGCTGTACCGATTGCCATCGCTTCCTTCTCGCTGAGACCCGGTGGCAGCGGAACCAGCCACTCGCTCCGTAAACGAGCGTATCTGCTGTAGCCTCCAAAATGAGACACCCCGGGCTCAAAACCTGTGCTGATCACCCGGTCCCCCGGGGCAAATCGTCCACTTACGGACTCTTCTACCATACCTGCCAGGTCGATTCCAGGTACCATGGGATATTCACGAACAACTCCCCCTTTTTCAATTGTAGCGAGTCCGTCCTTATAATTGACACTGGAGTACTGTACTTGTACAGTCACATCTCCATTCGGTAGATCTTCTTTTTTCAACTGTTCTACAGATGCCTTAACTCCGCCTTGTTCTTGACTTCGGATGACATATGCCGGAAACGTATTCTCCATGTAAATCCTCTCCTTATGATTTTTGATTTTCTGATCTTAAGCTGCACTTCTTCTATCCACTACCAAATACACGAGTGGTCCAATCAGGGGCACCACCCCTGTTAATGCCCATATACGCGATCTGCGACTGAACACAGCATCCCTATAGATTGCAATAACGGAGAGCAGTGTCAGCACAACAAAATCAATCGTCATAATATGTACAAAGGAAGATTGCCTGAATGCTTCCATATATACAGCCGGATGGCCTTGAATGAATCCGTAGCATGCCGTACCCACCGTCAACAATAAAAGTATACCATGAGTCAGTTTGTGTCCTGCAATCCGCCCAATTATCGAGCTGCGGCGATAGCCAAAATGAAGATGTTCCCTTCCCCGTCTACTCCGCTTTGGTGACGACCTTGCGAAATAAGGAAGCAGTGCAAAGGCTCCCAAGCCAAAAGACAAGAGCACGAACGGCCAAACAGGCACACGGCTTCCACGCTCGTTTGCAGGTGTTTTTAACAGGAGACATGCGAAGATCGCTGGAAAAATGCCCAGCCATGAGAACACGGTCATCAACCATGCTTCCTTGCTCTGCAGCGTAATCAGCTCTTTGAACACAGGATCGCTCCCCACTGGCTTTCCAGGCGCCCAAATCCATGCATATGCCAAGAAGGCAAGCCAGATCATTCCCAAGATCCATTTCACGATGTACACCTCCCTCACTGTTTCATCCCCCGAGGCTGCATGCTTGAAACAGAAAACGTAAGATTCTAGAATTGCTCGCGAATTGGATCCTGGCCGTGCTGTCCATCTGCAACTCCCTAAGACTATGCGGATCCATAACTTCTGAACAATGCAGAATTTTGGCGTCTTTTGCCATTTCCCGAGAAATAATTATGCCCATGTCCAACTACATTCCGTCTTCAACCCTTAGTATACTGTGGCTCCTAGCCCATCTGTCGTGACGTTGGACACAGCCGCATGAATTCGTAAAGCCAAGCCTGAAGCCGATGGATGGTTGCAAAACAAATCCGAAACCAAAAAGGCATAACCCGGTAAAGATACCGATTATGCCTTCTTCCGTTCTCATTCCTCTGTGAATTGTACGTGTTCAGCAATCAGCTTCTGCTTCATATTCCATGCTGCCGGGCTGATGTTCACACGGTAAATCTCCGGATTGAGTTTACGCAAATACTCTGGCCAGAACAGATCCATCTGTTCACGGTGGTAGCTGCGGATTTCATCCAGGGTAGGCAGCTCATATACTTTCAACCCATTCACAAAGATTGGTTCAAGCATATTTACCGCTTCATAGCGCGTTACGGTCTTTTTGAGATACGGGTGTAGCGGGTTGAACAGCTTGAGCGGCCCGCCCTGAAGCGGCTGTTCTTCTCCAGGATAGCAGATATAGTCTGCAATGGCCTTACCATGCTTCGGATCAATGATCCGGAATACTTCTTTTTTGCCTGGGGTGGATACCTTCTCGGGATTCGCCGATATTTTGATCGTCGGCAGCATGGCACCATCCACTTCACGTTCGACCAGCTTGTAAACCCCGCCGAGGGATGGCTGGTCGGATGCCGTAATCAGCTGTGTACCTACGCCCCATGTATCGATGCGAGCGCCCTGAGCTTTCAGGTTGAAGATCGTGTTCTCATCCAGGTCATTGGACGCCACAATTTTAACGTAATCCAGTCCTGCCTCATCCAGCATTTGACGTGCCTGAATGGACAGGTAGGCAAGGTCACCGCTATCCAGCCGGATGGCATTCATTTTCTTGCCCTGGCTTTCGAGCATTTTGGCCGTTTTGATCGCATGAGGTACTCCACTGTTCAGCGTATCAAAGGTATCTACGAGCAGGGTCACCTGATCAGGCAGCACTTTGGCATAGACGTCAAACGCCTCCTGTTCACTCATGAAGCTCTGTACCCAAGAGTGAGCATGTGTTCCAGCTGTCGGAATGCCAAAACGTTCTCCTGCCAGCATGTTGGACGTTGCATGGAACCCAGCGACATATGATGCACGTGCACCCCATATGGCTGCATCGGCTTCCTGAGCCCGTCTGGTTCCGAATTCAAGCAGGGTGTCCTGACTCGCCACCTGTTTGATCCGTGACGCCTTCGTTGCAATCAAGGTCTGATAGTTCATGAAGTTAAGTATTGCCGTCTCCACCAGTTGGGTCTCCATAATGGAGCCTTCTACCCGAATGAGCGGTTCATCAGGGAAAACGAGCGCTCCTTCCTTCATGGAATGAATTGTCCCCTGAAATGAAAACTGGAGCAACTCTTCCAGAAAGACCGGATCGTAATTTTCCTCTTGTTTGGATAAATACTTGATGTCTTCCATGGTGAAGCGAAGCTGGCTAATATAGTTCACAATCCGTTCCAATCCGGCGAATACGGCATAACCGTTACCAAAAGGAAGCTTGCGGAAATAGGCTTCAAACACCGCTTTTCGTTTGTGAGTGCCATTCACCCAGTGTGCATACATCATATTAATTTGATATTTATCCGTATGTAAAGCCAGGCTAGTCGTCTGCATTTGTCTCATCCTCTCTGACTTCCGCTCGTTACACAAGTGTATCCTGTGCACTCGGTTCAACATGTGGAGACTCCTTACTTTTGTATCAGAACATGTGTAAAGATACGAGTCTCCGGATTATTTCCTGCTCATCATTTTATTAACAAATCACTGAACGCCAGGCTAAGCCCTTGCAAGTACGGTCTCACTGGCCTTAATGACCTGAGCTCCAAGGCTTGACTGAAAATGTCCGAGTGCCCATTCATGTCCCGCCGGGTTGAAGCTGGCAACAGCATCTTCATACACCGTAATGTGAAAACCTTTGTTGTACGCATCCACTGCCGTATGCAGAACGCAAATATCCGTACATACTCCGATCAGTGCGATGTCTGTAATCCCGCGTTCACGCAGCCTGAGTTCCAGGTCCGTACCAGAAAATGCGCTGTATCTTGTTTTGTCCATCCACCGAATATCTTCATGACGTTCCTGCATCACCTGTGCCAGACGGCCATATAGCTGCCTTCCTTCAGTCCCTCTAACATTATGCGGTGGGAAAAGAGCCGTTTCCGGATGGTACGGATCACTCTCTTCATGCAGATCAACTGCCATGATAACTTCATGCTTATTATTACAATATGCTTCCGTTATCGCGGCAACTGTCTCCTCAATATCAACCGCGGGCTGGCCTACAGGCAAGGACCCGTCCACGAAATCACGGGTAAAATCAATCACAATTAGTGCTTTCATCGTCCACACTCCCTTTTGAGAATAGGTTGGGTTGATCCAGATACACTCCTTAATGATAAACTTCCGAAATTAAGTATAGATCGACAGACGGGGTACAAGTTCCGTGAAACGATAAAGCTGTGCCGGACGCTGAGAGTACTGGTTGGAACTTAGGAGGTTCCCTTCTTCGTCTCGTACCTCTTCCACAATCCCTTTTCGACTGCGAGTGGAAGTGATTTTCCGAATGAAGTTTGGTTCTTCAAAATCAGGTACCACACTCTGAATGACCTGGTACAATTCGCTTAACGTAAAATCACGCGGCAGAAACTGTCTTGCAATCGTCGTTTCCAGCATCTGCTGCTGTATGCGGCGATATGCATCCTCAATGATTGTCCGGTGATCAAAGGCAAGCTCCAGCTCCTGCAATGCTTCCTGGATGGTAAACAGGCCCACATCTTCAGCATCATCCGCCGCCTGGCGATGTTCCAGCATCCATTCTTCTACAAGCGCGAAAAACGCATGGGAGATAATCCAACCTCTCGGATCCCGCCCGGGTTGACTATATACATTTAAATACTCCAGATGTCCGCCGTCGACACCGGTCTCCTCCATTAGCTCCCGCTTGGCAGCGTCATAGATGGACTCGTTTTCCTGACAGAATCCACCGGGCAAAGCCCAGCGACCTGCAAAAGGCCAGCCTTTGCGCTTGATCAGCATCACTTTCAGTTCACGAATAGGAAGTGTCTTGGTTACCGTCTTGCGTTCTCTCTTGGTTAAGGTGAACATCACGATATCCGCAGGAACGCCATCGGGGGTACGATATTTCTTGGAACTATAGGCAAGTGCTGCCTGTTCATCGTTCTCTTCATTGACGTGTTCGTAGTTTTCGCTCATGGGCACCACCGACTACTTTCATTTTGATAATCTCATTATGACATAATAATATCGTTTGTCAACCTTTGGATTCTGTACTTGGCGTTTTTGATCGTGCCACACGGAACGTGGCTGTTGCCATACATCCTAATGTACCTGATGCATCACGAATTTCCGCTTGGGCGGTGAGGCTCCGTCCGGCTTGGTGCAGCACCGTTGCTGTCACCATTAACTCACCCTGTTTCATCGGTGCCAGAAAATGTACATTCAGATTGGTCGTCACACAGCTGTCCACGGCCATCGCTGCTGTGGCTACCATCCCCATCGCTTGATCCATCAGGGAAGTAAGCACTCCGCCGTGAATAATCCCCATCGAATTCGTATGATGTTCGCCAGCCGTTAATGCGATCTGTACTTCCTTTTCATTCCCTTTGATATAACGACAACCCAGGAACCCCCAGAATCGTTCATTGCCCTCTTCGACCATTTTATCCAAAATATCCATTTTCCATTTCCCCTTTGTTGCACATTAATGTTATCGACTAAGTTGTCTATATTTTTCATTGTACCTGTAATTCTGCTGCGGACTCTCGGATGCTATCTCCTTTATACGGTTGATCATTACTAATAAGCCTGCTCTTGCCAGCCTGGTCTTATTCCTGTAAAGGCGTTCCTCAACCGTACACGCACAAAAGAACCCCACTGCGTGGAGCTCTTCGAAATGTATTTCAAGATCGATTGTGTTAGCTCCCTGTTCCTATAAGTCAAAAAAGGCACGGACCGCGTCCGCACCCTTCTTGTCCATTAACCGCAGCTGGTCGGAGGTGAATCCGTGCCTGCCTCCACATTCACTTTTTCGGAAACGGTATCCCGAATGACAGAGATGACAAGTTGAAGCAGGTAGTTGATATCGCTTTGGCTCTGCTGGAACTCGGTTACCAATGGGATGCTGTCCAGTTCATCCTGCAATTCTTCAATTTCCTGTTCAATTTTGCTGACCATCTCTGCATTTTTGAAGCTTTCGAAGGCAACAATCTCCTTCTGTTTCTTCTTGATTGTTGCAATCAATTGCTGGATACGCTCATGATCGCGAATTTTGGACTCAGCCTGTTGGAAGTGTCTTACTTCCTCGCTTGTGCCGAGCATATCAGCCAATTCTTTGGCTTTTCCCATAATGTCGTCGCGTATGACCAGATTGCGCGTATCGTAGGTAGGCATTCCATAATGGTTGTACTGCACTTCTTCTTCCTGCGCCACTGAAATCGCTCCATTTCTATGAGATATTATAAGATGATTTCCTAGCAATATTAGCTCCAAACGACTGCTAATTCCCGCTACGGTTACGGATCGTTCTTCCGATCGCTGTTGTCCCCAAGTTTCCCTGATTAAATTTTATCAAATGTTAGAACTACGGGAGAAAGGCGAACGCTACCGCTTCTACAGAATCGATTCCGTCCCCTGCGCTACTTTCGCTGTAACGTCCAAAACCTAATATCAAGCCACTCTAATTCATCTTATTCGGTTGTGTTGTATTACTGATTGGCAGCTACCGGCTCGGTGAGCAGGTTGCCACGGATATAAAAAGTCATCGGATCGGTAATTTCCACGTTCACAAATGTACCAATCAATTCTTTGGGTCCTTCGAAATGTACCAGCTTATTACTGCGTGTACGTCCTGCAAGGACGTTGGAATTCCGCTTGCTCTCACCCTCGACGAGTACTTCAACGATCTTGCCGCGCTGCTGTTCATTGCTTCTGTGGCTGTATTCGTTGATGGTTTCATTCAGGCGTTTCAAGCGTTCCTTCTTCACTTCCATTGGCACGTTATCCTCCATCACCGCAGCAGGCGTACCTTCGCGAGGAGAATAGATAAAGGTATAAGCAAAGTCATACCCTACTTCGCGCACCAGTGACAACGTGTCTTCGAACTGCTCATCTGTCTCACCTGGGAAACCAACGATAATGTCCGTGGTCAGAACGACATTAGGGATCGCTCTCTTAATCTTATCCGCCAGCTGGAGATAGTGTTCACGGCTGTACTTACGACTCATTCGCTTCAGCACTTCAGTGCTGCCAGACTGTACTGGGAGGTGGATATGTTCCACCAGGTTTCCTCCCTTGGCAAGCACCTCAATCAGTCGATCATCGAAATCCCGTGGGTGACTGGTTGTAAACCGTACACGGGGAATGTCGATTTTGCGAATATCGTCCATCAGGTCACCGAAGCTGTATTTCAGATCCGTAAAATCCTTGCCATAAGCATTCACATTCTGTCCAAGCAATGTGATTTCCTTGAATCCCTGTCTTGCCAGCTCACGAACTTCGGCGATTACATCTTCCGGTCTGCGACTGCGCTCTTTGCCCCGTGTAAATGGAACGATGCAATATGTACAGAATTTGTCACAGCCATACATGATATTCACCCAGCCGCGCATGCCTTCACGTTTCTTCGGCAGGTTCTCAATAATGTCGCCTTCCTTGGACCAAACCTCAACAACCATTTCCTTGCTGAAGAGTGCTTCCTGAATCAGATGCGGCAATCGGTGAACGTTATGCGTACCGAAGATCATATCCACAAAGCCATGCTTCTGCATGATTCGGTTCACGACACCTTCTTCCTGGGACATGCACCCGCATACGCCGAGCAGCAGTCCTGGACGCTCCGTCTTCAGCGTTTTGAGGTGACCCAGCTCACCAAACACCTTATCTTCCGCATTTTCACGGATGGCACATGTGTTCAACAATATAATGTCCGCCTCTTTGCGGTCCTCGGTTGCCTGATAACCCATGGATTCCAGGAGTCCCTTAATGGTCTCGGAATCATGCTCGTTCATCTGACAGCCGTACGTGTATACGATATAGTGTTTGCCTTTACCAATCGTTTTCAGTTCGTCCGGTACTGCATTCTCATAGAGCACCTGAACGTCTTCCTTGCCCCGTTGTTTCTCCTGACGATGATTAGGCTCCGACTTGATGTTGATCTCACGGCCCCGAATTCGAATCTTTTTGCTGAATTCATCTTGCGAAATTACTTTGGCATCGGAGAAATCAAAATACTGGGAGTAATCCTTTTTTGAGTCTTTAGCCATTTCCTTCGGTCACTCCTTACAGCCTCTATTAATAAAAGTTTCAAGTTCTTAAGACAACACGCTGCATCAGGCAGTTGTATATACGTTCGATATGAGCAGCAAGCTCTACAAAAAGTCACCATCTCATATTTCTAACTTCGTTATCTCTCTTGGATTCTTATCGATTTCATGCAATCTGCACCAAAAGAGCATTACATCAAATTATAACATGAACTGGGCTGTAATTCCACATTCCAAGCCGCCATTGATTTAACAATCCTACCATACAAACTCCGCCTCATACGTGACGCAAAATACAAAAACCCGAGCACAAACCCCTCCGCCGTGTAAAACAGCTTACCAGGATGTACTCAGGTTTTTTAAGTTGCTCCAACCGAAGAAAACTCAGTTGAATGTCGGTTCATTTGATTAGTCGATGATTTCAGCAGTGTCGCCGTTACGAGCACCAGCAGCATTTGCTTCATCTGTGTCAATATGCATGTCCAATGCGAAAGAGTCAGATACACGAGCCAGTACATTTTCAAGTACCAGACCACGATCTCCGCCGAGGCGAACTTTCAGCATTTGTTTGTCTTCGATGCCCCATTTAGCAGCATCGGAAGTATGGAAGTGGATATGACGGGCAGCAACGATAACACCTTTATCAATCGTAACTTCACCAGCTGGTCCTTTGATTGTGATGCCAGGTGTACCTTCAATGCTTCCGGACTCGCGAACAGGTGCCTTAACGCCAATGGCGAAAGAGTCTGTCATCGAGATTTCCAGTTGTGTCTCAGGACGCACAGGTCCAAGGATACGCACTTTATCAAACTGTCCTTTGGAACCGATAACTGCTACTGTTTCGTTCGCAGCATATTGACCAGGTTGGGACAGAGGTTTAAACTCAGTCAATTCGTAGCCTTTACCAAACAAAATTTCAACGTGCTCTTGGGATACATGAATGTGACGGGCAGATACGCCCACTGGTACTGTTTTACTCATCGTGAATTTCACTCCTTGTTTATCTGTGGCCTACGATTAGGCTCTTAACAATCCATTGGTATTATACCCCTTTTTGACGTGAAATGAAAACGAACTGCTGAAAATTCATGAAATACACTTATTTCACAATCAATAATCTCCTTATTCTGTAAAACAATCTGTATTGAATGCTGTGATCTCGCTGTTGTAATTGGTGTTTATTACAAATTCCCCTCAGGCAGATGTTTCCCAAGATAACTCATAGCATTATCCCACAACCAGCCGCGTACCAGCTTCTCGTCGTAATGTTGGAGAAGGGTTTCGATCAGCCTCGGATATTGGCCTGTGTGTTCAAGATCTTGAATGTATGTGGGTATTCCATCAAAATCTGAGCCCATCATCAGGTGCTGATCCCCGCCAAGCGAACAGATCTGTTCAATATGAGGCAGCAAATGTTCGATTCTAACTTCTCCCTCCTGCTTCACAAACCAGGGAACAAACGTTATCCCAATTCGCCCTTCCCGTGCAATGATAGCCCGGATCTGGTCATCCTTCAGATTACGCACATTTGGACAAACCGTATAGCTGTTGGAATGCGAAGCAATAAACGGACGCTCACTCAGCTCAGCCAGCTCCCAGAATCCCTTCTCCGTGAGATGTGATACATCCAGCAGCATGCCAATCCGGTTACAAAGGCGGACCAGCTCTCTGCCCCTCTCGGTCAATCCGGCTCCGCGCTTCTCCAACACACCATCAGCTGCCCAGTTGGCATAATTCCAGGTGAGCCCTACTATCCTTACTCCCATTTGGT
Organism: Paenibacillus illinoisensis NBRC 15959; assembly: GCF_004000925.1. Lineage (GTDB taxonomy): Bacteria > Bacillota > Bacilli > Paenibacillales > Paenibacillaceae > Paenibacillus > Paenibacillus illinoisensis. The sequence goes on from NZ_BIME01000001.1 coordinate 752,889, forward strand.
AACATAGCTCTAGATAAAACAGGTTCCCCTCGAGTCCGTCTACACCTTCCAGCGTCAGCAGCCCCCAAGGATTAGTCGTTTGACCGACCTCACCAACCTGTTCCCGCCATAATAATTTGTTTACGCCCCCAAGCCGTTCAGGACTCTTCTCCACACGTGTGCGATATACTTCCAGCTGACCAACCACATGTTCAAACTTGCCCCTGCCGAGCACTTCAGGTAAGTAAATGGCAAATGCCTGCAGACCCACATTCCCTTGCTTCATCCGCTCCAGATTGACATCCAGTGTTGAACCATCTTCGAAGGACAGTTCTGATTGCATTAACATTTTGCTGAGCGCGTCACAGTGAAAATCGGCTACTTGCCACTTAGTCATGATTAAACCTCCCTATGTAAACCCTATTCTTATTAAGCCTATAGACAGAATGCAAAAAAACCTGTCTACTCTGTAAACAGGTTCAATGCATGATCACATGTATTATCTGGGCTCCACAATCAGCTTAATGGCCGTTCGATCCTCACCGTCTATCACAATGTCTGTAAAAGCTGGAATACAAATCAAGTCAACTCCGCTTGGTGCTACAAATCCCCGGGCTATCGCTACCGCTTTAATGGCTTGGTTCAGTGCTCCCGCTCCAATGGCCTGCAGTTCAGCATTTCCACGTTCACGAAGAACTCCTGCAAGTGCGCCGGCTACGGAATTGGGATTGGACTTTGCTGAAACTTTTAATACTTCCATGGTAAGTACCTCCCTGGGAATGTTGAATGTTTGTTTCCACTTACTAGATGTTATTCGCGGGAGGTAAAAAAATTCCTTCTTTTTAGACGGGTTTCCTTGCAAAATGGGACAATACCCCTATTCCATGCGCCACTCGTCTTCCATCAGGCGGATTTTTTCAATTTTGGTTGCTGCACCTGTGGACTCATCAATTTCAACGAATACACCGTGGAAATGCCACTTGCCGTCATCAACTACAAAGCGTACCGGCAGCTGGGTGTAAAATTTTCGCAGTACTGCTTCACGCTCCATACCGAGAATTCCATCTCGCGGCCCCACCATGCCCGCATCCGTCAAGTATGCTGTCCCACCAGGTAGAATACGGTCATCATTGCTTTGTACATGTGTATGTGTACCTACGACCAGTGACGCACGCCCATCCAGATGCCAGCCCATGGCAATTTTCTCGGAAGTCGCCTCGGCATGCATATCGACCAGAATGCATTTATGATCCCGGCGCAGCTCATCCACAATCTCATCCGCAACGCGGAATGGGCAATCAAGTGCGGGCAAAAAGGTACGACCCTGCAAATTCACGATCGCTAGCTCCTTGCCTTCACCTTTGACCACCGTGTATCCTCTGCCTGGTGTTCCTGGTGGAAAGTTGGCAGGTCGGATCATGCGTGGTTCGTCATCTATAAAATCAAAAATGTCCTTATTGTCCCAAGTATGATTGCCAAGCGTAATCCCGTGCACACCCCAGTTGAAAAATTCGTTGGCAATAGCCCCCGTAATTCCTCGGCCAGCTGCTGCATTTTCTCCATTTACAATAACCACATGTGGTTTATATTTCGTCTTCAGATATGGCAAGTTCTCCTTCAAAGCCTTACGTCCTACATTACCCACAATATCACCGATAAACAGCACTTTCATTGCATTGCCTCCTTAATTCCCCGCAAGCTTAGCTTGGTATAACCAGCATACATCTTTGCGGGCATCCCTAACCCATTAGTTCGTCCTATCAAGCCCATTGCCCGGCTTTTAACAGGAAAAGTGGCCCACTACAGCGGCCACTTTTCCTTAAAGCTCTATTTAGCGTATTCAACCGCCCGGGTTTCCCTGATGACGGTGACTTTGATATGACCCGGATAATCGAGCTCATTCTCGATCATCTTCGTAATGTCACGTGCGAGACGGAATGCTTCCGCATCGTCGATTTTTTCAGGCTGCACCATAACGCGAACTTCGCGTCCAGCTTGAATGGCATACGATTTCTCGACACCTTCGAACGATTCCGAAATCTCTTCCAGTTTCTCCAGTCGTTTGATATACGTCTCCAGTGTTTCGCGGCGTGCACCCGGTCTTGCTGCAGACAGTGCATCTGCTGCACCAACCAGCATGGCAATGACCGAAGTTGCTTCGCAATCCCCGTGATGGGACGCGATACTGTTGATTACTACCGGATGTTCTTTGTATTTCTTCGCCAGCTCCACGCCGATTTCAACGTGTGATCCTTCCACTTCGTGATCCAGCGCTTTACCGATATCATGCAGTAGACCTGCACGTCTTGCAAGTGTAATATCTTCTCCGAGTTCGCCAGCCATCAGTCCAGCCAGATAAGCGACCTCCATCGAATGCTTCAAGACGTTTTGACCGTAACTTGTACGGAACTTCAACCGGCCCAGTATTTTGATCAGATCCGGATGCAGACCATGTACACCCACTTCAAAGGTAGCTTGCTCACCATATTCACGGATGCGCTCGTCCACTTCTTTGCGGGATTTCTCCACCATCTCTTCAATGCGTGCCGGGTGAATGCGTCCGTCAGCCACCAATTTCTCGAGGGCAGTACGGGCAATCTCACGACGGATCGGGTCAAAGCCCGACAGAATAACTGCTTCTGGCGTATCATCGATAATAAGGTCAATCCCCGTAAGGGTTTCAAGTGCACGGATGTTACGTCCTTCACGACCGATAATCCGGCCTTTCATTTCTTCGTTAGGCAAAGTGACAACAGATACCGTTGTCTCTGCCACATGGTCAGCCGCACAACGCTGAATGGCAAGGGTAATAATTTCGCGGGATTTCTTGTCCGCTTCTTCCTTCGCCTGCTGTTCAATGTCCTTGATCATTTGAGCCGTCTCATGACGAACTTCCTGTTCTACGTTGGACAGTATGATACTGCGTGCATCTTCCATGGTGAGGTTGGATATACGCTCCAGCTCCGTCACCTGATTTTTGTAGATCATTTCGATCTGCTGCTGTGTCTCATCAATACGTTTCTCTTTGTTGGCCACTTGCTCTTCTTTACGTTCGAGTGATTCCATCTTTTTATCCAGCGACTCTTCTTTTTGCAACAATCGTCTTTCTTGTCGTTGAATTTCGTTCCGACGTTCACGAGTGTCTTTTTCAGCTTCGGCCCGAATGCGATGAATCTCATCCTTTGCTTCAAGCACCGTCTCTTTCTTCTGTGCTTCTGCCTCTTTCTTCGCGTTCTCAACGATCTGTACGGCAGCTTGTTCCGCACTGGAGATTTTAGCCTCTGCAAGAGATTTGCGAATAAAATATCCGACTCCGAACCCAATAACGAGCGCGGCCACAACGAGAACGATCGTGATTGCAATGTCCATACTGTTCACCTCCTCGTTGGTTCCTCCAAGGCACTCCTTGGGTCAATTTGCTGTTTTCAAACTTACATATGTTTGGGAATAACGATACCTACGGCGATCCCCCGCCGATTTTCATTTCAAGTGTACATGTTACCACGTACTATTCGCTGCCTTCAGCGAATCCATAATCATGAAGGGTAAATCCTAAGAAACCGAAACCGCTTTTTTGGAAGGAAAAAGGGTTGTCCATTTCTTACAGACTCATGTCCATTTTAGTATTTGACGAAAGAAATTGTCAAGAGAATGCAGTACACTGTGTGGTCTCTGTTAATCCCATGGTAACAACTCGTCATCTTCAGAATCTTCGACTTCATCTTCTTCAATTAAACAATTCACAACTTTACGTACCATATCCATAGGAAAACCGCGTCTCATCAAGAAGGGAAGCGTTTTGCGTTTCTTCTCTGCAACGTCCCCTTTGACTTGGTTCCACTTCTTCCGCCCTGCGGTCAAAGCTGTCTCAAACTCCACAGCCGCATCCACGCCTTCAAGCGCTTCAACGATGAGCTCATTGGCAATGCCCTTTTGACGCAGCTCTTGCCTTATCCACAGTTTTCCCTTCCTCTGCCCTGTCATACGCTGCCTTGTCCATTCCTTCGCAAACCCTTCATCGTCCACAAGCTTCTCCTGTTCAAGCCGATCCAGTACTTCTTCAATTAATGGTGCTGCAAACTCTTTCTGACGAAGTCGCTGGCTTAATTCATGCCTTGTACGCTGTTTGTGCTCTAAGTAACGCAATGCCTGAACATAGGTTTGCTGCCGCTCATCCGCTACTATGATCTCTTCGAGATCTTTCTTCACAAATGTGTTGCCCCGGGTCATTCGATATTTGATCATTACATCTTCCAGAACCGTAATCGAGTACATACCGAACGTGATCCGGTACCGGGCCTGCCTGCTTTTTGTTCGTTCTACCCGTGTAATCGTAAGTTCTTCGTTATCCGGGAATTGGGAGATCCCCTCTAGTTCTGCTGTTTCGTACAAATCATCATCATGTTGATCCATTCAGGTCTCTCCCTCCTTTTTGTTCAACTCTTTATCTTTCTGATTTCCTATCTACTTAAAGAAAACGGCAGACCAAAATGCAAAAAGCCGGGAATCCAACCCGGCACCAGCTCACTCAATAAATGTGCTAACAGCCCCTGTCCAATGGACAGGAGCTGTTAGACAGCGCGAGAAACACGCGCCGTCTCCCCTAGCAGGATCGGTACAATTCACCCCAATACGGGAAGTCCAGCAACACCTACTGGGGCCTCCCGGTCAGGAAGAATTACTCGTTAATCTCAAACAATTCTTGTTCTTCTGCTTCTTCTTTTTGTTGATCTTCGCTCGTTGGAGCTGGAACTACTGTCGTCAGATTGCTCGCTTCACGAATTTTTTGCTCGATCACTTGAGCGATCTCTTTATGTTCTTTCATAAACTGCTTCGCATTTTCACGACCTTGCCCCAGACGTTCGCCTTCGTAAGAATACCAAGCACCACTTTTATTAACGATATCGAGTTCTGTACCAATATCAATGATACTGCCCTCTCTCGAGATACCTTCACCATACATGATATCTACTTCTGCTTGTTTGAACGGTGGTGCAACTTTATTTTTGACAACCTTCACACGAGTACGGTTCCCGATGATGTCATTACCTGATTTAATACTCTCAATACGGCGAACATCCAAACGAACTGTAGAGTAGAATTTCAGGGCACGTCCACCAGGTGTTGTCTCAGGGTTACCAAACATTACGCCAACTTTTTCACGAAGCTGGTTGATAAAGATGGCAATGGTTTTGGATTTGCTGATTGCACCAGACAATTTACGCAACGCCTGAGACATCAGACGTGCTTGCAAACCAACGTGGGAGTCCCCCATTTCGCCTTCGATCTCAGCTTTTGGTACCAAGGCAGCAACAGAGTCAACAACGATAATGTCAACAGCACCACTGCGCACAAGTGCTTCAGCAATTTCCAATGCTTGTTCGCCCGTATCCGGCTGGGACAAAAGCAATTCATCAATGTTAACACCCAGTTTACTTGCATATTGAGGGTCAAGAGCATGCTCGGCATCGATAAATGCAGCTTGTCCACCGACTCTTTGCACTTCAGCAATCGCATGCAATGCTACAGTAGTTTTACCTGAAGATTCAGGTCCATATATTTCAACAATCCGGCCTTTAGGCAAGCCGCCTGTTCCAAGTGCTATATCCAGAGCCAAGGATCCGCTGGGTATGATTTCCACTTGCATGTGAGTTGACTCACCCAGTTTCATGATAGATCCTTTACCAAATTGCTTCTCTATTTGACGGAGCGCCATATCAAGCGCGGCACGACGGTCTGACAATATGCTCACACCCTTTACTGTTTATAAGATAATGATACCTTGTTTTAACACGTTTGCCAAGCTTTTTTTCGAACATACATTCGTTTTTTTTTATAAGGCCGAGGCGCCTCTTCCTGGGCAAAACTTGCAATGAGACAGAAAAAAGAACCGCAAACAAGGCTGAGTGCCCAATTCTACGGTTCTTCCGTCTGTTTTGATTATACTTGAATATCCCTGTAAAAGCAATTCAAGGTATACCTAGTCCATCGCGACAAGTTTGCGCCATAAGCGGTATAAAATAGCCTTGGTCGAACGGATGCGGACCGTCTCCCGATTACCGTTGATACGCAATTCGTGAATCTCCGTCTCTTTCCCCCGCTCAGCAAGAGCGATAAAAACCAGACCTGGTGGCTTACGCTCAGAGTAACCTGGACCTGCTACTCCTGTAACGGCCAGACCAAAGTCGGAATCACCGATCATGCGTACCTGCTCAGCCAATACTTTAGCAACTTCAGGGCTCACAGCCCCGGGAGCATCTTCACCCTCCAGATAGTCATGAGGAACATTCAGCAGCTTTTCCTTTATCTCGTTGGAATAACATACAATTCCGCCTTTGAGCATGGAAGCACTGCCAGGAACCGAAGTCAGGCTCTGCATAACAAGCCCTCCTGTACAGCTCTCAGCCGCGCTCAGGGTCAGACCCATATCAGCCATCATTGTTACAATTGTGTACTCTATAGGCACATCCTCGTTCGCGTAGAGGTGTTCAGGCAACCGTTCCCGAATGAGTACCTCCATGGCATCCAGCTTCTGTTTGGCCTCATTCTCACTCGGCGCCTTGGTGGACACCCGTACCGTTACCTCTCCCTCACTTGCATAAGGTGCAATCGTAGGATCAGTTTGGCTATCAATCAGGTCAAGCAGACGGTCTTCCAATGCCGACTCACCGATCCCGGCAAATTTCAACATTTTCGAATAAATCGGCATTTCTTTCGTAAGAACATGTTGGAACAACCAAGGTTTGACCTCCTGCTCAAACATGGGAATCAGTTCTTTTGGTGGCCCAGGCATGACAATATAATGCTTCCCGTTATCCGAGATGGCGTTACCTGCGGCAAGACCCGTTTCATTAGCCAGCGGGGTCCCTCCTTCAACCACGATGGCTTGACGCCGGTTATTCTCCGTCATCTCCACATTGCGATCCCTGAAGAAGCTTTCGATTTTATCCATTGCCATCCGATCAATATGTAGGCTGCGTCCCAACACAGCTGCTATGGCATCCTTGGTTAGATCATCCTGCGTTGGTCCGATACCGCCTGAGAACAAAATGACGTCAGCTCGCCCTTGAGCAATTCGAATGGCTTCACTGAGACGATTCAGATTGTCCCCTACCACCGTTTGAAAATAAACGTCAATCCCGATAGCAGCCAATTCACGGGATAAATATCTGGCATTCGTATTTACGATCTGTCCGAGCAGCAACTCTGTTCCGACTGCGATAATTTCTGCCTTCATTCAGCATCCTCCTGTACACAATGTGAGTGATCAAAGGGCAATAGGATGTTTTCCTATTGCCCTTTGCGCAAGCTGTCCTTCATAAATTACCCGTTTTACCTTAAACTTTTACGCTTTTGATAAATTAAGCAAATTTTTGTTTTTGATGAAATAATCAATGCCAGACCAAATCGTAATGATCGCTGCAGCCCAAACGGCTATAACATCAACATGTATCCCAGTATAAGAGAACGGGAAGTTGTTAAGCAGGAGCAAAACGATGGCTACAATCTGTATTACGGTTTTCAGTTTGCCCCAGTTGCTGGCCGCAACAACCGATCCATCCAGCAAAGCAATTTGGCGAAGGCCAGTCACCGCAAACTCCCGGCTGATAATGACGACAGCGATCCATGAGTCCAGCTTACCCATCTCAACAAGTGAAATGAGCACTGCAGTCACTAGTAGCTTGTCAGCCAGCGGGTCGAGCAGCTTGCCCAAATTGGTGACCATATTGTTTTTCCTTGCCAGGTATCCATCAATTCCATCCGTACTGGCTGCAATGATGAAAATAATGGCAGCGATTAGCTGATTATACGGAAGCGAAAAACTTCCAATCTGCATAGGCTCCGGATAAAATGGAAAGTCCACGAGCAGAAACACCATTAAAAAAGGGATTAAGCAAATTCGTGCAAGCGTAATCCGGTTGGGTAAATTCACAAGACGCCCTCCCTCTTATCCTCCAATACTTCAAACAATCATCCTAATCCCGTATCCATCATCCGGAAGGTGAACATGTAAAATGCACGGAGTACACCACTGATCTCATATGTAAAAACGCAAAAAATAAAGTCAACCGTTCAAACGCAAAATCGTTTAAAACGTTCCGGCGACCTCCAAAAGGTGTACTGCTTTTCACAAAGTCAGCAAAACGATGATGACTGGGCTTTATGCTTGATTGCTAGCAATGCACACTTAGTATAATATACGCCAATTGCAGTGTCAAAACACGTTTTTCACAACAAAATCGACGTAACAAACTTATTTGAAATTGGTATATTGCAAATCAAGAGGCAGATTGGCACCATTCAAAAGCTGCATAACGGCTTGCAAATCATTTTTACTCTTACCAGTTACCCGGAGCTGGTCCCCTTGAATCTGGCTCTTCACTTTCATTTTGGAATCACGAATCAGAATATTGATCTTTTTCGCGATATCCTGATCAATCCCCTGTTTAAAACTCAAACGCTGGCGCACTGTCCCGGATGAAGCTGGCTCCACTTTGCCATAGTCAATGTTTTTGAGCGGCAGATTCCGCTTCGCCATTTTGGATTGAAGTACATCAATAACAGCCTTAAGTTTGGTCTCATCATCGGATACAATTGTCAACGCATCCTTGTCCAGTTTCAAGCTGCTTTTGCTGCCTTTAAAATCGTATCGTGTGCTGATTTCCTTTTCCGTCTGTGTTACGGCATTCGTTAATTCCTGCAAGTCCATTTTGGACACGATGTCGAACGAATTCTCTGAGCTCAATCTGGTCACCCTTTCAATTAATCATTTGTTCTGTGTAACATTATAGAGGATTCGCCCCGGAAAAGTCTAATTTTGAGGGGTAAACAAACGAAAAAGCATTTTCAGCCACCGCTTTTGCAGTAACCAAAAATGCTTTAACGCACAGCAATCTAATATCGGCTGCGGTTGGGCTGTCTGAACATGTCGAGCACACCCAAAACGACGTGCGCAAGTCCGAAGCCCAAAATTCCGTAACCCCAAGCGCTTGGAGTCAAATAATAACCCAGGAGGCTGACAATGATTCCTAAACCTGTGACGATCCAGCTGACTGTCATAGCCATCCACCTCGCTTTACCGAAAGTTAACTGCTAGTGAAGACAAACTTATTGTCCCCCGCAGTTAATGCCCTTATTCGCCGCCTGTGGCAGAGCCTTCGGTTCCTGCATCGGAGCCTTCGACAGAGCTCGCATTCGTTCCGGTAGACGCGCCTGTGCTATCATCTCCCAATTGGAGACGAATCCGGTTGGTGGCCTTACCATCCGTTACGACTTGACCACCAACTTCAATGGTCGTAGCCGCAGCATATCCAGACTTAATGTATAAGCCGGTACTATCCAGATCAAACGACATACTGTCTCCATCGGCTGTCATACCAAATTGCAGTTTTTCTCCGCTTGAATTTTCACCTTTATACACTTCCAGCCAGCTCTGACCTGAAGCATTAATGGTAACCTTAACCGGTTGACCTGCACTTCCATTTACTTTGAAATTTGTAATATTACCTGATTTCCCATCTTCAGCAACCGTTACAGTCCCAGCATTATCTGCAGGCTCTTGATCTTCGGTGTCAACCGGGGTTTGTTCGTCCGTCTGACCTTCGGTACCCTCACCAGTCACGTCGGTCCCCCCACCATTGCCGCCTGCTTCTCCTTCTGCCTGACCGGTTTCTTGTCCTGCAGATTCGTTATCCGGTGGAGTGGACGCTTGACCGTTGTCCGTCGTCTCATCCGGTTGATCATTTGGCGTTTGCTGACTATCTGTAATTTTGGTTTGATCGACGCCTTGTGTATCCGCATCATCTCTGTTCATGACCACATACACGTACAGCAAGGCAACAATCAGAATCGGAAATGTCCACATTAACGCTACTGACATCCATCGATTGCTGCGCTCTACAGGTCGACTCGAACGTTTTTGAATCACGGGCTCCATGGTTGCTTCCGTTTCCTCTGCCGGTACATCTTTCTTGTGTCCCTCCAGCAGCTCATCAGGGTTTAGTCCCACTGTCTCCGCATAGGTTTTAATGAAAGCTCGCACATAGAAGCTGCCAGGAAGCACCTTATAGTCCCCAGCCTCTATTGCTTCCAAGTACCTCTTGCGAATTTTAGTCATTTCCTGTACATCGTCGAGACTCATCCCTTTTTGCAGCCGGGCCTCTCTTAACTGCTGACCCAGTTCAGACATGCTATCTCCTCCTTATGTTTATCTTTTTCTCTTTGGTTGTTGCTATCTATTCCATGATTCCGTACGGAGCATTACAGTTCGTCGGTGTAACTGGCCGTAAACGTATCATAAATAATTTCCTCATTCGGATTGTTGCGAAGTTCAATAATGATATCAAAATCGTTATAGTCATATTCTGATTCCTGCACAAAAATATCAGGATGCTCAATGACCTTGGTACTCGGCATCGTCATAATGTCCTGCAACAGATTATAATGCCGTTCACTGGAACGGATCGTACTTACAATACCATCAATGATGAAGACGTTGTTTGGGTTCATTTCATCCTCGGAGAGTTGGCTCCTTATCGTTTGACGAAGCAAAGTAGAAGAAACAAACGTCCATCGTTTCATCGCACAGACGCTACCGGCGATAATGGATTCCGTTTTTCCGACACGAGGCATGCCTCGAAGGCCAATCACCTGATTGCCTTCCCTTTTAAATACTTCACCCAAAAAGTCCACGAGTAACCCAAGTTCGTCCCGTGTGAAACGAAAAGTTTTGCGATCGTCCGAGTCGCGGTCAATGTACCGGCCATGACGCACAGCCAAGATGTCGACCAATTTGGGTTGGCGCAGAGCGGAAACCGTAATGCTGTTCACTTTTGCAAGCATTTCACCCAGCAAACGAATCTTCTCATCGTCGTCGGATTCGAGCAGCATTCCTCTTGTTTTGCCTTCAACACCATTAATGGTCAATATATTTACTTCAAGCATCCCCAGCATGGAGGCAATGTCCCCCAACAAACCGGGTCTGTTCTTATGTATTTTATATTCCATATACCATTGTTTAGATTCCATTTAAACACCCCGTAATGCAATATTCCACATTGTTCGACAGCAACAGATCGTGCCCGAAGGACACCGAACTGAGACATCTTCTAAAAATGGGTCACGTTAATGATATATAAAAAGAAAATGAATTACAAGAACAGGTCTGTAATCATTAGAGAAAAGCCCCCTTGCGGGAGCTTTCCATCGGTGGATCTTATGCGTTTTGTTTGGCCAATTTGACCATCAGGCGCGCAATCGTACGACGCTCTTCGGCATCGCCGACATCCCATATTTCCTTCAATGCCCGGTTGGAATGGTTCGCTGGATCCACTTTCTCATCCAGAAAGTCACCAATCTCATACGCAAGTTTGTTGATGGTATCTTCACTCATCCCCATCTTCTCTGCTTGCTGTACGCGATCACCCAAGAACTTTTTCCATGTGTCAAAACTGCTGAGCACCGTTTTTTCTGTTGACATGATAAATCCTCCTTAGCTGTCGCATGAGATTTAAAATCAACAGTTGTAATATGTGCCTATCGAGCAATTAATATTCAGGATAAATCATCCAGCAGCGAAGACCCACCAAACTGCAATTCTTCAGGTAAGCCAGCCGCCATTCGGGCTAATGATCTGGCCATTGATATATCCGGATTCCGGTAGCGCGAGGAAATAAACCAGGGAGGAAATTTCATCAGGCTGCGCAAGTCTGCCGGCTGGAATTTCCTCCTCCAGCATTTTCAATTCATCCTGATCCAGATGATTCAGCATGGAGGTCTGAACGGCTCCGGGGGCAACTGCATTTACAGTAACACCGGAAGGTGCCAGCTCTTTCGCAAGAGCTTTTGTAAAGGCATTTACGCCCCCTTTCGTGGTGGAGTACAGGACCTCACAAGATGCACCTGATAACCCCCAGATGGAGGATACGTTAATGATTCGTCCGTATCGCTGTGAAATCATGTGAGGCATCATGATCTGAGTACACAGAAATGTGCCTTTCAAATTAATGGCCATCACTTCATCCCATATTTCATCAGTCACGTCGGACAACAACCCATAATGCGATATGCCTGCGTTATTTACCAGAATGTCAGGCAATAATCCATGAGACTCCAATTTTTCACGCATACGATCAATTTGTTCCCGGCTGCGAAGATCTGCGGACACCGTCATGACTTTGCCGCTGCCCTTTTCCATGCACCTTCTCGCCGCTTCGTTGGCTGCCTCATGGGATTTCATGTAGTGAATAACCACGTTCATACCCACCATTGCAAACCGTTCTGCAATAGCTGCTCCTATACCTCCGCTTGCTCCAGTAACTAGTACTGTCATGTCTCCAATCGGCTTCATTTGTCCGGTTCCCCTCTCCATATTACGGACTCACGACAAGCGATACAGCCAGCTGTTCCCAGCGAATATGCTCTTCCAGTCTGCGATTTACTTCTTCCAATGTGATTGATTCATATATGGGAATCATGTTGAAAAAATCACCGCCACGGAACTGCTCACGGGTAAATTCATGTGCAATATTCTCTGGTGAATTGAGCATGCGCAAATATCCCCCGATTTTCTTTTTGCGTGCACGCTCAAAGTCCGAAGCTTCGAATCCCTTTTTAACAATAGCATCGACCTCTTCCCGTATGCGGGCCAGCAATAGATCCGGGTCTTTAGTATCACCACCAACAACAGAGAATGCATACTGCGGTGAACTAATGTATTCATGTCCGAAGCTATCCGAGATGAGATCTTCATCATACAGTTTTTGAAATAGGGCCGTGCTAGCGCCAAACAGAAGATCCATCATCAATTTGGTCGTCATATCACGCCGGAGCAGGTCTTCCCCCGAGAATCCAACATCCGTTTCCTTAAAGCCAAATAGACACTTGGGCAATGAAACCGCGAGCCGTGCTTCCCTCCTGGCCTCCACAACCCCAGCAGGCTCCTGTTCAAATATCCGTTTGATTTCACCTTGAGGCTCGTAGTTTTTCTCCGCCTGGTTCGAACGAACCATATCCATGACTTCTTGAGGTTCTACTCCACCTACAACAAATAAAAGCATATTGCTTGGATGATAAAACGTATTGTAACACGTATACAGCGTTTCTTTGGTTATCGTGCCGATCGATTCCACCGTTCCCGCAATATCGATATGGACTGGGTGTTTTTGGTACATTGCTTCAATCAATCCAAAATAGACACGCCAGTCCGGATTATCGGCATACATATTAATTTCTTGTGCAATAATGCCTTTTTCCTTTTCCACATTCTGGTCCGTAAAATAAGGATTTTGCACAAAGTTGACTAATGTTTGTATATTTTCATTCACATGTTCTGTCGCAGAAAACAAATATACAGTTTGGTCGAAACTCGTAAATGCATTGGCAGATGCCCCATTGGATGCAAAAGTTGCAAAAATATCACCTGTCGGCTCCTCAAACATTTTATGTTCCAGAAAATGAGCGATACCGTCGGGAACCTGAACTTCTTCCTGACCTTTCACCTGAAAATGATTATCCACAGAGCCGTATTTGGTTGCAAACGTGGCAAACGTTTTTTGGAATCCGGGTTTAGGCAATACATAGACATGAAGCCCATTATCCATGACTTCGTAATACAGCGTTTCCTGCAAATGTTCGTAATGTATGCTCTCCACCAGTTATTCCCCCTTCTCATCCCGCAAGAAGTAGATCGTGTCCAGACGGAATTGCTCTGCCGCCTCACGAACGTTTTCTTTGCTGATTTGCTCAACCTGAGCGAGCAGCTCGTCAGCGGTCCGCTCCTTACCCGATAACTGACGATTAAAGTCATACGCAATCATCTCAAAAGCCGAATCCTGCATTTCTTTGAGCAGATTGCGGATCATCGCTTTGGTCTGGGACATTTCCAGATCACTAATATTTCCATTTTTCATTTGATCTAACTGCTGCTTGATGATACTAACGGCTTTTTCATAATTCGGTATTTCAATTCCGGATTGAATCGTTGCAATGCCTTTATGTCCGTCATACCGGGAGGAGGCATAGTAGGCCAGACTCTCCTTTTCACGAACATTAACGAACAATTTGGAATGCGGATATCCTCCAAGAATGCCGTTGTACATTAATGCTGCTGCATACTGCGGGTCGCCATACGTAATGGACGTGCGGAGTCCCATATTCAGTTTACCTTGGTTAACATTTAGTCGTTCAACGACCGTTTCCACGTCTTTGTCACCGCGGACAGCCTGGTTTGTCACATAGTTAGAGGAATGGGTACGATTTACATCGAAGTGTTTTTGAACTAGACTCTCCACTTCTTCCAGCGTCGTGTCGCCTACGACATACAGATCCATGCTGGCCTGCTGCAGCCACGTCTGATAAGCGGTCGTTAACACATCGGGTTCGATTCCCGGCAGATCCTGACGTTTCCCTAACGGATGCAAGCGGTACGGCTCATTTTTACACATTTCCTCGATACTTCGCTCTGCCGCATAACGCATTTTATCATTAACAACAGACTCCAGCTGTTTGCGGACGGTCTCACGTTCTGAATGCACATAGGCCTTTCTGAAATGCCCATCTTCCATGGCCGGACGAGTAAGTACCTCTCCCAAAAATGCAAAGGATCGGTCCAATAGCTGCTCATCCCCGCCTACAAAGGAATCATTAATCGTGTCCATCCGGAACTGTACAATCTGATAGTCTCCACGTTTGTATACGTCAAAACCAAAACCAGCTCCATACAAATGCTCCAATTGTTCACGAAACTCCGTTGTTTCAGTATAAGACTGGGTTCCACGACGAAGCACAAATGGCGTAAGCGCTACTTTGGTGACCGTTTCTTCTTGCAGCGGGACTCCTGCATACAACGAGATGGCAAAAGTTTTGAAACGATTAGTGGGCAATACATGGATACGAAACTCCTTTTGACTGCCCCGTTCAAATCCTGATGTATTCAAATGTCAAAACCCCTTTACGGCGTCATTTGTTAGGCAATATTTCAGTAACTCTCAAGTGCAACAACCATTTTAACCCATGCAAAAGGCAAGAAGCAACCGAAGACGCGTCTTCTGGTTGCTTCCAACATCATCACATACAAAAGATATGCTGCCCAATTGTTTTCACCTGAGGACGGGTCCAGATCCACTTGGAAGTAGCCGTCTTGGGATTGAAGTAATACAGGCAGCCGCCGGATGGGTCCCAGCCATTCATTGCCTGCTCAACCGCTTTACGGGCCTGAGCATTGGGTTCCAGATAGATCTGCCCGTCAGCTACAGCGGTAAATGCACCGGGCTGGAAAATGACGCCGGATGGTGTATTTGGAAAACTCGGTGATTTAACGCGGTTCAATATGACTGCTGCTACAGCAACCTGACCTTCAAAGGGTTCTCCCCGGGATTCGCCATATACCGCATTGGCCATAATCTTAATTTCATTCTCCGATAAGCCCATGGAATTGGCGGAACCCATGTTGTCCTGCTCTTGGTTTGCATTATCGGTTTTGTCCGTACCCTGGCCTGACGATTCCTTGTGCAGTGGAGGCTCGGTCGGGGACCATTGTTTAGTTGCATTGTACAATCTCAGTTTAGTTTTAGCGCCAACCACGCCATCCGCTTTCATACCAAATTCAGATTGAAACCACTTTACGGATTTTAGCGTGCTGCTGCCAAAGTTACTATCGATTTTACCATTGTAAAAACCTAAGTACTTCAGTCTGCCTTGTAGCTCGTATACATCCTGCCCATAACTTCCATATTGCACGGTGTTGCTGCTGAAGGTGGGCAGCGATTTCTCTTCCACCTGGGAAGTATTTGGTTTGGATTCTTGGGTTGCCGAATGGTCAGGGAGCAAATAACGAATTCCCAATGCAGACATCAGCAAGATCGCAGTGAAAAGCCATATGTTCATTTTTCGCATCGACTGTGCTCTACCTTTCTCTTGTGGGATTAACAGAATCGCTAACGTTATTATGACAAGCCTGCTTGCTTCCTATGCACCAAATCATCCGATCATTGGACAACATGGCAAAACCTCAACGACCATCAACAACAAAAAAGCCCCCAACTTATTGTCAGGGGCTTGCATTAGATACAATCCTTAGTGCTACTTAAGAACTTATTTTGTTTTGTTGATATTGTTCCAGCGAAATTAGAACCTCCCTAGGCTTACTGCCCTCATACGGGCCAATAACGCCACGAGCCTCCATTGAGTCGATCAAACGTGCAGCGCGAGTATAACCCACACGCATGCGCCGCTGAAGCAAGGATACGGAAGCTTGCTTCGCTTCCAATATAATTTGTACAGCCTGCTCGTACAGTTCATCCTGTACTTCATCTGCCGCTTGAACGGAGTCATCGACTTCAGGAACAAGTGATTCATCGTACTGGGCTTCGCCTTGTCCACGCACATAATTAACAATATTCTCAACTTCTTCATCACTCATGAAGGCTCCCTGCACCCGTACAGGCTTGGAAGCGCCCATTGGCATAAACAGCATATCGCCGCGACCCAGCAGTTTCTCGGCTCCACCCATATCTAAGATCGTCCGGGAGTCCACCTGTGATGACACACCGAATGCGATCCGGGAAGGGATATTGGCTTTGATGACACCTGTAATGACATCTACGGAAGGCCGTTGCGTGGCGATGATGAGATGGATTCCGGCTGCACGCGCCATTTGCGCAAGACGGGCAATGGCATCTTCCACATCCCCGGCTGCAACCATCATCAGATCCGCAAGCTCGTCCACTATAACAACGATGTATGGCAACACGGCTGCCGGATTATCCTTCATCAGGTTGTTGTAACCTTCGACGTTCCGTGTACCCGATTTGGAGAACAGCTCATACCTTTTCTCCATCTCGACCACAATCTTTTTCAGGGCCAGCGAGGCTCTCTTGGGATCCGTAACTACCGGAGCCATCAGATGAGGAATACCATTGTATACATTAAGCTCAACCATTTTCGGATCGACCATCAGAAATTTCACTTCATCTGGTTTCGCTTTGTACAGAATACTTGTGATAATCCCGTTAATACATACCGATTTACCAGAACCCGTAGCACCTGCAACAAGCAAATGGGGCATACGAGCAAGGTTGCCGATGATGGTCTGACCAGAAATATCCCGTCCAAATGCAATAGTCACTTTGGATTCTGCATCCTGAAACGTGGATGTTTCCATAACCTCACGCATCGTTACAACGGAAACTTCACCGTTAGGCACTTCAATACCGATCGCTGATTTACCCGGAATCGGTGCTTCCATCCGGATATCCTTGGCCGCTAATGCCAGTGCAATATCATCAGTCAAACTTACAATTCGGCTAACTTTTACACCTATATCCGGCTGAATCTCATAACGCGTAACTGCTGGTCCTCTAACAACTTCAAGCACTTTCGCCCGCACACCGAAGCTTTCCAATGTGGCTTCAAGCTTCCGGGCAGTTTGCATATAATCTTTTTGATCCCCACCCTTACCGCCGTTATTAGGCTTAGCAAGCAGGCGGAACGAAGGGAGTTTATATGGCTTCGGAGGTGGTGGAGGCGGTTTAACAGGCTCCATCTCCTGCCCCTCAACACCTTCACCGGCCATCACCGAAGATGAATCATTTAACCCACCAGCTTGTCCTTCCGGGCTGTTCTCCATCTCACTCAGGTCATCAGCACCCGCCTCGTTTACAGGCCAATCCGCTCCATCTACCAATTCATCACTAATTTTGATCGGAATGTCGTCTTCCTGGCTGGAATCTGAAATGTCCTCAGGAAACGGATACGCATCGTCCAAATCGTCATCCTTCACATGATCCTCGGATCTGACGTGTTCGAAGAAATCACGAATAATCGGAGCTGAACTGGTTTTCGGTGCAGCCGTCCTTCCAGCAGAGGCTGGAACATCTGAGACAAATGACGGCTCTTCATTCCATGATTCTGCGAAATGATCCGGCTCAGCGCGGTATAACACTTGCTCTGCCGGTGGCTGCTCTTGCTCCATCTCTCGGTCTGATCTGGTTGTCTCCCGATCCGCACCCCACTTACCAAACAATTGAAAGAAAATGGGTGCTTTCCGCTTGGGAAGATGCATCTCTTCCAAGTCATCCTCTTCATCCTCTTCAATATCTGCCGGAATAGGCACCACTTTACGTGCTGCTCCACCTTTTTTTCCCGAGGATGTTGCTGCAGTTCGTGCGGATGGTCTGGACTCCAGCTTTTTGTAGATCGAACTGCCGGCATCCCATACCTTGGTTCTGAATATACGCACCAGATCGACATAGGACAGATTCGTAATCAGCATGAAACTGATAATAAACATCACGATCATGATCAAACGTGCGCCAAGACTGCCGAACAACCACAGGAACAGAGCAAACTGAGCAGCCCCAATGTAGCCGCCACTTATGTCCTTATTCAACATGGAATCACGTTCACCTGGGGCAGGTTGAAGCAGTTCGGTCTGCATATCGTTATGTACTTGTGTAATAACCGCTCCAGGCTCGAGCGCACCTACAGGGATAAGCTTCTGATGCATTGCAGATACGGTACTCATCAACGTTAAGGCAAACACCAGAAGAACAAGTCCGGTCTTGCGAGTAGTCCAACCGCTTGGCCACTTTCGATGAATCATAACCATCAATCCGTAGTAGATCCCAACCAGCGGAATGGCAAAATAGAACTTCCCTAGCATTAATCCAAACATTTTGGATAGTGAACGTCCTACCGTTGCTTCTCCGGATAGAGCGATAACCGCCAGAGTAATGAGCACAATACCATAGATTTCATATTTTAAAACGCCGCTGAACGCAGCGCCTTTTTTCTTCTTCTTTTTTCTTCTGGCCAAAATCAGGTCACCCCCAGAAGAATATTATACCATACAAATATAATCCGTACATATGTTCTTTTCTTGCCCTATTTGTCTTTTTTCGTCATGTTATGTTGGTCCCGGGTTACCTGAAAGAGGAACTTTGGAGCCAGGCATATTGGCGGGATCAAGGTACGCTTCTAGCGGGCAGTCAAGCAGACGCACGATAACAGCTTCGCTCTCACTAACCGGTCTGATCTGCATCAATAAACCGTTGATTTTGACTTCACGCGTATCCTCCCCTTCATTCCACATCCCCGACCAGAGATGCTCCGGCGGCATTACAGTATACATGGTCATTGTGTAAGCCCTCCTGCCTGCAGGGTCTGTCTCTTGTCTCCCATAAGTTTGTTCAGCTGGGCAATGGCTTGTCCAATACCTCCAACCGCATCCATTAATCCGTATTTGACTGCATCAGCACTCCCTACGGCAGTACCGATATCCCGGTTTAATTCCCCTGTCTTAAACATAAGTTCTTTGAACATGTCCTCTGAAATATTCGAATGCGTGGTAACAAAGCGAACAACTCGTTCCTGCATTTTCTCCATATATTCAAATGTTTGAGGAACCCCAATGACTAGTCCGTTCATCCGGATGGGATGGATCGTCATTGTTGCACTTCCGGCAATCAATGAATAGGTGGAAGCTACTGCGATTGGAACCCCAATGCTGTGTCCTCCCCCTATAACAACGGTAACGGTAGGCTTGCTCAGAGAAGCAATCATCTCGGCAATGGCCAACCCTGCCTCCACGTCTCCTCCCACGGTGTTCAGAATGATCAGGATGCCTTCAATCCGGGGATTCTGTTCAGCAGCAACCAATTGCGGGATAATATGCTCGTACTTCGTGGTTTTGTTTTGCGGAGGCAAAATCAAGTGACCTTCGACCTGTCCAATAATCGTCATACAGAAAATATTGGACTCTCCTGCAGGTGACTGAGTCTGTCCGAACTGCTGGATGGCCTCTGTAACGGGAGCCAATCCTTTGTCATCTTGTGCTGGCATGCCTGGTGTCTCTGTCTCGGGTTGATTCGACTTGGATGTCTGTTTGCCATTTATATACTCACTCATTAGATTAATCCCCTTCCCCATAACCATTTTAATGTATTCCTTAGTATGGGGAATTTTCCAGTCTACTTATACCCAATGAGTTGCCAAAAATCCCTCACATCCTCCATGAATCCAATCTGTAAAAAACAAAAAAAGCCCCTGATCTACGAGGAACCGTCCAATATTACTCGTAGTTCAGGGGCGACTGTGTGCCTGAATATATGATTTTAATGTATTTTAAACTTCCATGATAATTGGCAAAATCATCGGTCTGCGACGAGTTTGCTCATACAGGAAGCGTCCCAGTGCGTCTTTTACATTCGTTTTGAGTGAAGCCCATTCGTTTACGTTCTCACTCATCAACTTTTGCAGAGTGCTGCTGACAATACGGTTGGCTTCATCAAGCAATCCTTCGGATTCCCGTACGTATACAAATCCACGGGAGATGATATCCGGACCGGATACAATTTTACCATCCTGTTTGCTCAGAGTAACTACAACGACAAGAATACCATCTTGGGATAACAGTTTGCGATCACGCAATACGATGTTACCTACATCGCCTACACCCAATCCGTCGATCAGTACGTTGCCTGCAGTAACTTTACCAGCCTTGCGTGCTGCTCCGCCTTGAATCTCAACCACTTCACCGATATCTGTGATGAAGATGTTATCAGGGTCGATACCTACAGATTCAGCAAGAACGGCGTGGCGGCGCTGCATACGGAACTCCCCGTGAATTGGCAGGAAGAATTTAGGTTTCATCAGGTTAAGCATCAGCTTGAGCTCTTCCTGGCTACCGTGTCCGGATACGTGTACACCGCTGTTCGCACCACTGTAATGCACATTAGCTCCGAGACGGAACAGTTCATCAATGGTACGGCCCACATACTTCTCATTACCTGGTACCGGTGTTGCTGCGATAATAACTGTGTCTCCAGGAAGAATGTCTACTTTACGATGAGTAGAACGAGCCATCCGAGTCAATGCAGACATTGGCTCGCCTTGACTTCCTGTGCAGAGAATAACAACACGGTCAGCAGCCATTTTACCTACTTCTTCAGGTTCAATGATCATGCCGTCCGGAATATCCAGATAGCCCAGATCCGAAGCAATACCTACAACATTCACCATGCTGCGTCCAATGACAGCCACTTTGCGGCCAGTCACTTCTGCTGCATTAATGACCTGTTGAATCCGGTGTACGTTGGAAGCAAAGGTAGCCACAACAACGCGCTGGCTCGCTTTACGGAAGATATCTTCCAGAACGATCCCAACATTTTTCTCGGAAGGTGTAAAGCCTGGTTTCTCGGCATTGGTACTGTCAGACAAAAGAGCAAGTACGCCATTCGTACCGATCTGTGCCATACGTTGAAGATCCGCATATTGACCATTGACTGGTGTGTGGTCGAATTTGAAGTCACCTGTGTGAACTACAGCACCTTCTGGTGTTTCAACACATACACCAACGGAATCCGGAATACTATGGTTAGTAGCAAAGAAAGTTGCTTTCAATACCGATCCAAGTTGGATCTCGGAATCAGCATCAATCAGAATGCGTTTTGTTTCACCCAGCAAATTGGCTTCTTTCAGCTTGTTTTCCACCAGTCCGAGTGTAAGCTTGGTTCCGTATACAGGAACGTTAAGGTGTTTCAGAACATACGGCAATCCACCGATATGATCTTCGTGACCGTGAGTCAAAATGATACCTCTTACTTTGTCACGGTTCTCAGTCAAGTACGAAATGTCAGGAATGACAATGTCAATTCCAAGCATATCTTCTTCAGGGAATTTAAGGCCAGCATCTACGACTACAATGTCGTTAGCGTATTGGATGACATACATATTTTTACCAATCTCGCCTACGCCGCCCAGTGCAAAAATCATCAGTTTATCGTTATTATTTTTCTTAGACAAATGAATCTGAACCTCCTATGGTAGTTGGACGTCGTACCTTATTATTTTATTTATTGTAAGTTAAAAAAGTAATCTCCACATGACAAACCAATAGATAGGCATGTATGCAAAAGAACACCTTTATTCACGATATTTGGAAGAAGTTCTTCGAAGTAATTCCCCTTCACCAACAAGTTGGATTTGAAATGATTCCTTCTTAGCCGTTCCTTCCCTTTTCACCGCAAAGCCACATCTCGAAACGATGTCGCTTTCAATTTCAAAAAAATACCGCACCCAGTCACTTGACATCATTATACATGATTAAAAACAAAAAAAACAAGTCACTCTGTCGTTGAGCCCTAGGTTTCCCTTTATCAGCAAGGTTGAAACAACCCAAAAAAGCGAAAAAAGAACCGCTTCTTCTTTCGCAGAAGAGCGGTTCCTGTCTGTTTAAAATAGGTTACCACGATTAATAATTTCAAGACATGTGCCTGCTATTCATTAAACAAGGCACGGATAAAGCCCTGCTCGTCTTCGGTTGGAGCAATGAGCGGTAGACGTACAGAACCCACATTCATCCCACGTAACGTCAGTGCATATTTCACTGCAACCGGGTTCGGCAAAGGCTGAGGACACTCAAACAAACCTTTGAACACCGGGAAAAGCTGCTGATGCAACTTCGTTGCCTTTTGAGTGTCTCCGGCGACAAAGGAATCAATCATCTGCTTCATCTCTGAACCAACCACATGGCTCGCGACACTTACAATGCCGTATGCCCCTACCGTGATCGCTGGTAAGCCTGACGCATCGTCTCCCGTATATACTTTAAAGTGATCGGGTGCACCTGCAGCGACGAGTGTCACATGCTCCAAAGAAGCACATTCTTTCGTAGCCACGATATTCGGTATCTGAGCCAGGCGAAGCGTTGTGGCCGCAGACAAGCAGGCCGAGGTACGTCCTGGTACGTTATATAGCATCACAGGCAGTTTGGTTGAGCTCGCGATGGCTTCAAAATGTTGGAACATGCCTTCCTGGCTTGGTTTGTTGTAATAAGGAACGACCAAAAGGACCCCATCCACGCCGACACGTTCAGCTTCTTGAGTCAGATGGATCGAATGGGCAGTATTGTTAGACCCTGTTCCGGCAATGATTTTGCATCTTCCTGCAGCATGCTTTACTGCAAACTCAAAAAGCTGCACCTTCTCACTGTCGCTAAGTGTAGGAGATTCACCGGTCGTACCGGACACCACAAGTGCTTCAGATTTTTGATCTGCAATTAAATAGTCTATAAGCCTTGCAGTTTCCTCCCAATGAATCTCCCCCTGTTCGTTGAACGGAGTGACCATTGCTGTAATCAATCTTCCAAAGTCCAATTCGATTTCCTCCTTCAAAACAGGTCTGGCTCCGATCGCTTCTAATTACAGATGAAGTTCGAATGAGGTATGAAGCGCCCTCAGGGCCTGAACCATATCTTCTTTTTTTACAAGTACCCAGATGGTTGTGTTCGAATCTGCCGATTGCAAAATCTGAATGTCAGCCAGTGTTAACGATTCAACGATTCTTGCCATGATGCCAGGCACACCGTTAATTCCACCGCCGATCACCGAAACTTTGGCACAGCCGGACAGACTTTGAGGTTTAAGACCAATCTCTTGCAATACTTTAATTGCTTTTTCAGAGTCACTGTCAAATACCGTATAGACGACTCCTGAAGGGGTAACATTAATAAAATCAACACTAATCGAATTTTCAGCCATGGTTTTGAAGACTTTCAGCTGCAGCCGATCTGCGCCTCCAGGTACATCTACTGTGATTTGGGTAACATTGCTAACGTAAGCAATCCCCGTCACATAACGATCTACTATGCCTGTCTGCACATCCTGGAAGCCTTCCGGATGGGTAACAAGGGTTCCTTCGCTGTCTGCAAAAGTGGAACGCACGCGTACAGGAATTTGCGATTGCATTGCAATTTCAACTGCTCGGGGGTGAATAACCTTGGCCCCATGATGTGCCATATTACAGATCTCCGCATAACTCACCACAGTTAACGGACGTGCATCCTCTACAATTCGCGGATCGGCAGTCAGAATGCCGTTTACATCCGTATAGATATCCACCATCTCTGCATGAAGAGCAGCCCCAAGTGCCGTCGCTGATGTATCACTACCCCCACGGCCTAAAGTGGTAAAGTCCCCGCTCTCTGTCTGCCCTTGGAAACCAGTAACAATAACAACACGATTTTTTTGAAGCTCCTCCAGCACACGAACAGGACGGACATCCAAAATCCGGGCATTCCCGAAATTGTCGTCCGTCACAAAGCCTGCCTGCGCACCAGTTAGTACAGTTGTGGGAATGTTTTCATGTTCCAGAAGACTGCTGAGCGTTGTAGCTGATATGATTTCACCGCAGCACAACAATAAATCTTTTTCACGTGCAGACAGCGAATTACCATTTTGTGCAGCCCAGTCGAGCAGTGTATCTGTAGCATAAGGTTCACCCCGGCGGCCCATAGCGGACACAACAATGACAAGACTAAGTCCTGCCTCAAGTTCACGTTTAATATGACGGAGCACGTGCTCTCTCGCCTGAACTGTAGAGAGTGACGTGCCTCCAAATTTCTGTACCATGATACGCATCTTAATTCCTCCATTTGTGTACGCAAGAAGACTGGACACGGTCAAATCAACAAATGGATCAACCCAGGGAGCGTTCCGATGCAATAAATTCAGCAATGATTACGACATTATATGCCGTTTTTCCTCTGTAGATTGCTCAAAGCAATTCACAAACTGAAGCTCGGTTGTCACCGACCACGACATGCATATCTTCATGAACGCATCCCGCTTGCGATCATTTCACTGCAAGCAGGAATGCCCTTCAACGACAGGAACGCGTACACAGAAAGCTGTTAAACTTCCGACATATCGTCCCCCATGATTTTCTTTGTCTACCCTAACCAAGTTCAATTCTTCATGCGTATAACCGTTATCCTGGAACTTCTCCACTGTGAAATCAAACCCGTAAGCATTCGTTAAACTTGGTTAATAAACGATTAAGCCTGTGCAGAACGTTCCACAATCATTGGCTGTAACTGTTTACCTTCCAGAGCACTCCAGCATGCCTCTGGAATAAGTTCCATTTTTGCTACTAACGAGTTTGGTTTCTTCACCGGATCATCCTGCCCGAACGGTACAAAGTACATATATTTTGCCACAAGCAGTTTGGCGATGTTCGCGGCATTCAGTCCCAGACCATCATTTGTGGAGATGGCAAGCACTACCGGACGCTGATTCCGCATCTGGGCTTTGGCTGCCATCAGCACAGGGCTATCGGTCATCGCATTAGCCAGCTTACTGGTGGTGTTCCCTGTGCAGGGAGCAATCACGAGCACATCAAGCAATTTGGCTGGCCCGAGCGGTTCCGCCTCAACAATTGTAGAAATGATATCATTACCGGTTATATCTTTCAACTGTTTTTGCCAGTTCTGAGCCGTTCCAAAGCGTGTATCCGTTGTTAATACCGAATTGGAAATAATCGGAATAACATTTGCGCCCTCAGTCACAAACCGGCTAATTACCGGCATAACCTCTTCAAACGTACAATGAGAACCTGTAATCGCATAACCTACCGTTTTACCCTTCCAGTTCATAGTTCAACCTCCCGTGCGTTTTGTTCTTCCAAAAGCAAACGGATCAACACGTCGGCAATAATGCCGCCAGCCGTTTTGGGAGCAACAATGCCGGGGAGGCCTGGCGCTAGAAGCGCTTTAATGCCGCGTTTTTCAGCATATCTGAAATCGCAGCCGCCAGGAGCGGATGCGAGGTCAATAATGACTGCTTTTTGCGGCATTCTGGACAGGATTTGTGCTGTGATTATCATAGTCGGTATCGTATTAAAAAGCAAGTCAACTGCCCCGGTTTGAGCGGCCAAATCCGTTGTCATGAAAGGCTTCCAGCCCATGATGTTAGCACGAGCTGCATCTTCTTCCCGCCTGATTCCCACCCGTACATTTGCCCCTAGACCCTGGAGCGTTTTCGCCATTGTGAATCCTGTTCGGCCGAGCCCAAGCACAATACATTCCGACCCGTGGATCGTGAAGTCCGTCTCCCGAATCGCCATAGCGACCGCTCCCTCAGCTGTCGGTATCGAGTTGTAGAGCGCAATATCGTCACGATCCAATACCTCAATAAGCCGCAAGCCGTTATCCACGCACAACTCACGCAAAAATGGCTTTGCCATTCCTGTGAAAACAATACAATGCTCTGGCAATGCCGCTATCTGTTCTTTTTTGAGGAAAATCGGCAAGTCACTGAATGAGGTGCTCACTTTCCCCTGATCATCACATCCAACCACGGGCAGCACCAGCACATCCGCAGATGCCAATACCTCATCCTCCAGCTCATGATGTTCAATCCCCGGAATAGAACGCTCCAGCTTGTCGAAACCGACCACACTCACTGTGGCATCCAGCTCTGCGCATTTTTGAATGACTTCAAGCTGCCGCGCATCTCCGCCCAGGACTACTATCCGGACTCCGGTCAGCATCGGGACGTCACTCCTTTCACCACATGTATGCCTTATCGTATGCAGGGGCCCACAGGGGGGTGAAAACATTTCCTATCTCTTCACCAAACAAAAAAGGCCTTCCCGCATGGGAAGGCCCTTCATCATTCGTAGCCATTTATTATTTTCCGGTATGACCGAATCCACCTTCACCGCGAACCGTTTCCGAAAGCTCGCTCACTTCGGTTAGTTCAACAGCAGGCACAGTCTGAAACACGATCTGGGCAATGCGTTCACCCCGTACAATCGTGAATGGCTCCTGACCCAGATTAATCAAAAGCACTTTAACCTCACCCCGGTAATCCGCATCAATGGTACCCGGTGTGTTTAAACAGGTAATGCCGTGTTTGAACGCCAGGCCACTGCGTGGGCGAATCTGTGCTTCAAGGCCCGCAGGCATAGCCATAGCCAGACCTGTCGGAATCAGCGTGCGCTGTCCCGGCTGCAATACAACGTCCTCCTGAAGCGCAGCAACTACATCAAAGCCTGATGCAAGCTCCGACATTTTTTGTGGCAGTTTAATATCTTCATTGCCCGGCAACTTTTGAATTTGAACGTAATGCAACAAAATCATCCCTTCTTAATCCAGCAATAGTGCGATCAGAGGCACCGACCATAGCAAGCGCAAACGGCTCCGCGAACATCAGGTCAAGTACAGCATCGATATCTTCCATCGTTACTTGTTCAATTTTGGAGATCATTTCATCCAGCGTATGGTGTCTGCCCAGCATCAGTTCGTTTTTACCCAAACGATTCATCCGGCTTCCCGTGCTTTCCAAACTGAGAATCAGACTTCCCTTCAGCTGTTCTTTTCCTTTGCGCAGCTCATCTTCCGTCAGACCGTTAACTGCAAGATCCTGCAGAACCTCTTTGGTCAGGTCCAACACTTCTTTCGTTTGTTTTGGTGCAGTACCAGCATATATCGTGAACAGACCGCTGTCCGCATGAGAACTGTGATAGGAATATACGGAGTATGCCAGTCCGCGTTTTTCACGAATTTCCTGGAACAGTCTGGAGCTCATGCCGCCACCAATAGCATTGTTCAATACAACCATGGCAAACTGCAGTGGGTCTCCAATTTTGCAGCCCGGGAACGAAATACAGATGTGATTCTGTTCGGTTTTCTTCTTGTGAAAGAGCTGCCCACTCTGGAATTTAGGAACGGTGATCTGTTCTGCCGCACCATGAACGTCAAATGATCCAAAGTGTTTTTCCATCAACTCAATTACACTGTCATCAATATTACCTGCAATACTAATAACTGTGTTCTCAATGGTGTAGTGCTCTTTCATATAAGCACGCAGATCGTTCGAACCCATCGCTTTGAGTCGTTCCTCCGTACCCAAAATCGGGTAAGCCAGTGGATGCTCTCCATATGCAGCCGTAGCCATCAGATCATGTACCATATCATCCGGGGTATCCTCGTACATTGAAATCTCTTCCAGGATGACATTTTTCTCCTTGATGAGCTCGCCATCATCCATTTTGGAACGAAAAAACATGTCAGACAATACATCTACAGCGATAGGCAGATGCTCATCCAATACTTTAGCATAATAACACGTGTATTCTTTTGAAGTGAACGCGTTCACGTTACCGCCGATAGCATCAAACTGTTCCGCAATTGCCTTGGCATCGTAACGATCCGTTCCCTTGAACAACATGTGCTCAATAAAATGTGATACTCCATTGTTAACAGGCTGCTCGTTGCGCGATCCTGTCTTGACCCATATACCAAAAGACACGGAACGACAGGTCGGAATCTGTTCCATGACTACCCTGAGGCCATTGCCCAGCTGAATTTTTTTCACGGTTGGCCCTCCTACATCTCTATAATTGCCCTGATCTCCAAAAACGAAATCGACATTTGGTTCCAACTGTTTGATATTAACAAAAAAACGCCGCTCACTCAACCGCTGGAGCTTTTATGCGTTCCGAAGATAACGTCTCACTCACTGTACCAAGAACGAGGCCTTTCGCACGAATCGACTCAATCATGCCTTTCAGCGCTCCTGAAGAGGATGCAGTGGGATGCATCAAAATTAACGTACCCGCTTCCACTTTTGCCCCAATTTTATTTACAATGGAAGCTGAACTTGGCTTTCTCCAATCGACGGTGTCCAGTGTCCAGAGGACCGTTTGCAACCCCATGCTTGAGGCAATGTCTACAGTTTTCTGATTAAAGTCACCTGACGGGGGAGCAAACCAGCGGTTTTCCACCCCTAGCTTCTCTTTGAGCAGATCCTCTGTCTTACTTATCTCAAGTCTGGCCCGTTCTGCGCTCAATCGACTCATGTTCGGATGAGAGTACGCATGGTTGGACAGTTCATGACCTCGTTTCTGAATCTCTTTGGCGAGCTCGGCATTTTTCTTTAACCAGCTTCCATCCAGAAAAAAGGTCGCCTTTACCTTCTCAGCATCGAGCGTGTCAAGCATCGGGATAATATACTCATTCCCCCAAGCCACATTAATCATAAACGAGACCATCGGCTTTGCCGGATTTCCCCGGAATACCGGGTGAGCCCCAAGATCCTTGAGCTGGATTTCTGGTTCAACCTGACGATAAACATAAGAAATTTTGGTATTGAGGTTACCACCCAGTGCCTTGCGATACGTGGCTTCCACATCAATCTTTAAGCCGTTATATCCCGGTATTGCCTTCCATACCCTGTCCACTTTGGCGTTGACCGGGGCTATTTTTGTTTCGGCCGCTTTATCACGGATCGCCGACAACAGGGCATCCTCTCCAGTCGCCTCTTGAAACATATCAAATGCATTTTGTGTCCCCGGGCCATCCCGAATCTCCGTAATGTATGTACGTACACTGCCTACTTGTCCGACCAGTATGACAGCCGCCACACCCGCCAGAACTGCAACCAGCTTTTTGGATTGGTTTTTCACAGTTCCATCCTCCCGCCGTCTTTGTCCCCATCATATGAGGACAAGGGCAAGAATATGAACAAATTCAGGCAGTCTTTTGAAACCCATTAACGTTTCCGATTTTAGGCGTTAAAAAAAGAGCCAGAAATCACATTCTGTCTCTTCATTCAATGAATCTGTAATAATTAAGGCAGAGCTTAGGACTGCGCCGGAGCTTCAGCCGTCAATACTGCTTTGCGGGACAAGTTGATGCGACCTTGTTGGTCAATTTCCGTTACTTTAACGGTAATGGAATCACCTACGGCTACAACATCTTCTACTTTGGCAACACGTTCTGTTGACAGTTGTGAGATGTGAACCAGACCCTCTTTGTTCGGCAGAACTTCGACAAATGCACCGAATTTCTCAACACGTTTTACTTTGCCGACATAAATCTCGCCGACCAGCACTTCACGTACGATTCCTTCGATAATCGATTTTGCCTTATCGTTCATGTCCTGGTTGGAAGAAGCGATAAATACGCGTCCATCCTGTTCAATATCAATTTTAACACCAGTTTCCTCGATGATTTTATTGATAATTTTACCACCAGCACCGATAACATCACGGATTTTATCTGGATTAATATGCATAGTCGTAATTTTAGGCGCATATTGAGACAGCTGCTCACGCGGTGTTTTCATTACTTCGGTCATTTTGCCCAGGATATGCATACGGCCCTCTTTGGCTTGAGCCAAAGCTTCGGACAAAATTTGACGATCAATACCATCAATTTTAATATCCATCTGGATCGCTGTTACACCTTCAGGTGTTCCTGCCACTTTGAAGTCCATGTCACCCAGGTGATCTTCCATACCTTGAATATCACTAAGAATGGACACATGCTCTCCATCTTTGATGAGACCCATAGCTACCCCAGCAACCGGAGCTTTAATTGGTACACCAGCATCCATCATCGCAAGCGTACTTGCACAGATACTTGCTTGTGAAGTTGATCCGTTTGATTCCAATACTTCTGATACCAGACGAATTGTGTACGGGAAGTCCGTCTCCGAAGGAATAACTTTAGAAAGAGCACGTTCACCCAATGCACCATGTCCAATCTCACGACGGCCTGGAGCACGCAATGGACGAGCTTCACCCACGCTGAATGGCGGGAAGTTGTAATGATGCATGAAGCGTTTGGTTTCTTCCAAACTGATTCCGTCCAGAATCTGAACATCACCCAATGCACCCAAGGTACAAATGCTAAGTGCTTGTGTTTGACCACGTGTGAATAAACCGGAACCATGTGTACGCGGCAGCAATGATGTATCACACTCAATTGGACGAATCTCAGCAAGTCCACGTCCGTCAGGACGAACCTTATCATGTGTGATCAAGCGACGCACTTCTTCTTTGACGATGTCGTGCAGCACTTCTTTCACGTCTTTGAGCAGTTCAGGAGTCTCGATGTATTGCTCTTCAAAATGAGCAACAGTTTCGTCATTCACTGCATCAATCGCATCTTGACGAGCATGCTTCTCAGCGATTTTAACTGCTTCTACCAAGCGAGCACTCGCATATTCACGTACAACACTGTTCACTTCAGCATTTACAGCGTGCAGTTTTACAGCCATTTTTTCTTTGCCGGCCACTTTAACCAGTTCTTCAATGACAGCCACAATGTTCTTGATTTCATCATGTCCGAACATGATGGCTTCAAGCATGACTTCTTCCGGAACTTCGTTTGCTTCTGCCTCTACCATCATAATGGCATCTTTGGTTCCAGCAACAACGAGTTCAATTTCACTGACTTCAAGCTGTGCAATGGTTGGGTTGATAATGAATTCGCCATCAATACGTCCAACTTTTACGCCACCGATTGGCCCGTTGAATGGTACGTCCGAAATACTCAGTGCAGCCGATGTACCGATCATGGCAGCAATCTGTGGTTCACAGTCCTGATCAACACTCATAACGATGTTAAGAACTTGTACATCATTACGGAAACCTTCAGGGAACAATGGACGAATTGGACGGTCTGTCAGACGACTAGCAAGAATGGCTTTCTCGCTTGGTCTTCCTTCCCGTTTAATGAATCCGCCTGGAATTTTACCTACAGCATACAATCTTTCCTCATAGTTCACCGTGAGCGGGAAAAAGTCCAGATCTTTCGGTTCGCTTGATGCGGTAACAGTACACAAAACAACCGTATCTCCGTATGTTACTTTAACAGCAGCATTTGCCTGTTTAGCCAAACGTCCTGTTTCAAGCACAAGCGTTCTTCCACCAAGCTGCATTTCAACACGCTTTTCCATGAAATCCCTCCTTCTAATCGTTCCTAACACAATGGATTCTGCATTTTCTCAGTATTTCCTGCTTGTCCTGCATTCATTAACTTGCAAAACAAAAGCTCCTTGCGGAGCTGTCATCTACAAATATATGGCAACATGTTCATCTACAAAACAACCCGGCTGTAAACTCCGCTTCTCCCTCAATACAGAGGAACGACGGAAAACAGCCAGGTTGGTTTTGAAAACATGTACGATAATTAACGACGCAATCCGAGTTTCTCGATCAATGCGCTGTAACGTTTAACATCTTTGTTTTTCACGTAAGCCAAGAGCTTACGACGTTGACCTACCATTTTCAAAAGTCCACGACGTGAGTGGTGGTCTTTCTTATGCGTACGCAAGTGGTCTGTCAAACTTCTGATGTTTTCCGTAAGGATAGCAACTTGCACCTCAGGTGATCCAGTATCGGACTCATGAGTTTTGTGCTCGTCGATCAGTTGTTGTTTACGTTCTTGAGTCAATGCCATCCTATTCACCTCCTTCATTATAATCGCCATTAGCCTCGTTACCGCCGGTGAGAGCGTGCAACCAAGCCAAGGTTGTCTGTTGTCCAAAACGACAACGTAGTACATTATATCATAGTTGCCTAACCAAAGTAAATGTAAACATACATTTTACTCAGAATTTCAACCTAAGAGTCTTGCAGCAGTCAAGGCATCTTCCCGAATCTGGCTGATCAAAGCGTCGATGGAGTCAAACTTGCGTTCTTCCCGAATATAGTGAACCAGTTCGACCTTCAGTTCCTCATCATAGAGATGCCCTTCAAAATCAAGCACATGTACTTCAAATGTAGGCTTCATCCCGCTATCGTGGAACGTAGGCTTCACACCGAGGTTCATTACCCCTCGCAACGACTGCTCCCCATGATATACGCGTACAGCATACACACCTTTCGCTGGTGCCACATAATGATCTGTCAATTCGAGATTGGCAGTAGGGAAACCAATGGTCCGGCCGCGTTTCTCTCCGTGGATAACGGTTCCTCTGATACTGTATGGACGACCAAGCCACTGACTCGCTTCATCCATTTCTCCACGTTTAAGCAAACCACGAATTAAAGAACTGCTGACCTTCTCGCCATTAAGCAGGAATGGAGGTACAGTTTCCACAGCCATCTCATTGCTGCCCAGCGAACGAAGCATCTGTTCATCACCGGCTCCCTTGTGACCAAAACGGAAGTCAAAACCAACGACCGCCGTTCGTGTCTGAAGCGGAAAGAGCAGATCATGTACAAACTGCTCCGGTGTCAAATGTGAAAATTCTTCATTAAACTCCACAACATATAACACGTCAACGCCCATCTCTGCCAAGATATCTTCCTTATCTCTCAGGGGCGTCAAATAACCTTCATAATCTCCTTTGCGCATGACTTCCTTCGGATGCGGATGGAAGGTCATTACCGCTGACTGCATGCCCTTTTCACGAGCAATGCGGACAGCTGACAGAATGACGCTTGCATGTCCGAGATGCATTCCGTCAAATTGGCCAATGGCCAGCACCTGGGGTTGTCTACGCAATTCATCGGAAGTTAATGTCTGCGGATACGTTAGCATTACGGTTTTCATACAATCATTCACCTGCATTTCACTTGATAGACCGAGCTTAACATCACATGAACCTAAACTCAAGGCCTCTTTATTCCGGTAAAAATACCTTAACAGCTCGAACTGTTGGTTTATGTTCATCCCGTTCGAAAATACCGAGAAATGTGCCATCCTGAGCATATAACCGCAAAAGTCCTGGCTGCTCCACGGGCGGCTCCAATAAACGTGCAGACAATTTCTGACCTTGGAGAGCGCCTTTGGTGTTATCCTCTGGAACTTTGTGGGCAGGCATGTAGTCAACGGCATCATCTACCGAAATCAGCACTTCAGCCAGCGTACCTGCGGCCATGTGCTGTTCCACATCCTCAAATCGCAAGCACCGATCCGCTGTGATTCCCGCAGAAATGGTACGTTCAAGCTGTACCATGGTAGATGGGTATCCCAGTTCTCGGCCGATATCTACGCACAATGTTCGAATATATGTTCCTTTAGAACATAATGCCCGGAAGGAAATATCTGTCGTGTCGCCATGCGTTTCGATTCCGGTCAGTTCAATCTCGTAAATCGTAACCTCACGGCTCTTACGCTCCACTGTTTTGCCTTCACGTGCAAGCTCATACAGACGTTTACCGTCGACTTTTACTGCTGAATACATGGGTGGAACCTGCGAAATCGTACCTTTAAACTGATTCAGGACCTCAAGCACCTGTTCTTCGGTAACTTGGACTGGTTCTTCCGAACGTTCAATAACCTCACCTGTCAGATCCTCCGTGTCCGTAGACAGGCCCAATCGTAGTGTTGCCAAGTACTCTTTCGGAAGTTCCTGCATGTATTCGACTACCCGTGTGGCACGTCCGAGACACAGCGGAAGTACACCTGTAACTTGTGGGTCCAACGTTCCGGTGTGTCCAATACGCTTCATTTTCAGAATGCGCCGCATTTTGGCTACAACATCATGCGAGGTGAATCCTGCCGGCTTGTATACAGGCAAAATTCCTTCAAGTGGTTTTACCATTGCGCATTCACCTGCTTCAGCACTTTGGCTACGATCTCTTCCAACTCACCTTCCACACGACACCCGGCAGCCAGTACGTGGCCTCCTCCGCCAAATGTTTGTGCAAGCGCAGCAACATCGACTTTACCTGCCGACCGAAGAGACACTTTTACTGCGTTATTGTTGATGACTTTGAAAAAAATCCCCACTTCTACACCTTGAATATTACGGGGATAGTTTACAACGCCTTCGAGATCCTCATTAGCCGCTCCACAAGCAATCATATCTTCCGGCGTAATAACCACCCA
This sequence comes from Paenibacillus illinoisensis NBRC 15959, assembly GCF_004000925.1. Classification (GTDB taxonomy): domain Bacteria; phylum Bacillota; class Bacilli; order Paenibacillales; family Paenibacillaceae; genus Paenibacillus; species Paenibacillus illinoisensis. Next base: position 787,273 of record NZ_BIME01000001.1, read on the forward strand.
AGCAATTTTTCCATCCTCTGTCATCTGCAGACTCGAAAGTGCCTGATTCAATATCCGAACTTGGGGAAGCGTAACCTGTTCAAGCAAAATTTGCGCAAGGTACGGTCCATTTACACCATGCTCAAGCAATTTGGATGCTGTTGACATTACATTTGGACTGGTATTCGCGTACCGGAACCCGCCTGTATCCGTAAGCAACCCTGTATATATAGCCGTTGCAGAATCTTGGTTCAACGTCACCGGGAACAAGTTTACAAAATCAAACAGGATCTCTGCAGTAGCTGCCGCATCCGGCTTAATGATATTAACCGTTCCATAAGCATCATTGGTGGGGTGGTGATCAATATTTAGAATAACAGCATCTTCTTCGAAATAATGGCGAGTTAGGCCCACTCTTGCAAAGTCTGCACAGTCTACACAAATCACTGCTTTATATTTACGCTGCGGTGGTTGTTCGGTCATGTTCACGATTTCGTCTGCACCCCACAAAAAACGCATCCGCTGCGGGATCTCACCTTCATTTATCATCGTGAATGTCTTCCCCAGACATGACAGCAGCCAGCCCACTGTTACCGTCGAGCTGACTGCGTCACCGTCCGGCTGTACATGCGACACGACCAGGTAATCATCATGCTCCAGCAGAAATTGCTTTCCTGCCTGAAGCGCCTGTTCATAAGTGTGCATTGCCGTCTCCTTTATGCTGTTACTGGGATTCGTTCTTGTCGGTACCGATGTCGCCAAGCAGCTTCTCAATACGGCTGCCATAAGCGATCGATTCGTCGATCTTGAATATCAATTCAGGTACATGGCGAAGTCTAATTCGCTTGCCCAGCTCGGAACGCAAAAATCCATTTGCTTTATCGAGTGCTTTAAGCGAGTTATCCTTTTGCTCCTGTTCACCGAAGACACTCAGATAAACTTTGGCTTGCGACAAGTCGTTAGTCACGTCGACACCTGTTACGGTAATGAAGCCGATACGTGGATCTTTCAGTTCGGACTGGATGAGCACGCTCAATTCTTTCTTGATCTGCTCGCCCACTCTACCTGTACGAATCTTGGCCATAGTTGTTCACCTCATGCTTCCTTGCTTATCGTTGTACCGTCTCCATAACAAAGGCTTCGATAACGTCGCCTTCTTTGAGATCGTTATAGTTATCAAGAGTAATACCACATTCGTAGCCTTGAGCTACTTCTTTGGCATCATCTTTGTAACGTTTCAGTGAATCAAGCTTACCTTCGTAAAGAACAATGCCATCACGAATCAAGCGTGCTTCCGCTGAGCGCGTAATTTTGCCGGAGGTAACCATACATCCTGCAATGGTACCCACTTTACTGATTTTGAACGTGCTCCGAACTTCAGCATGACCGATTACATTTTCTTTGTAGATCGGATCAAGCATTCCTTTCATCGCCTGTTCAATCTCTTCGATTACGCTATAGATGACACGGTGAAGACGAATGTCTACTTGCTCTTGATCTGCAGTTACTTTCGCCTGATTATCAGGACGAACGTTGAAACCGATCACGATGGCATTGGATGCCGCTGCCAAGATAATGTCGGATTCGGTAATTGCACCAGCACCGCTATGAATGATCTTCACGCGCACGCCTTCAACCTCGATTTTTGCAAGTGAACCTTTCAATGCTTCAACAGAACCTTGAACGTCACCTTTGATAATGACATTCAGATCTTTGATCTCGCCATCTTTGATGTGTTGGAACAGATCGTCCAGAGTTACACGTGTGTTGGTACCCAGATCAGATTCACGTTGCGTGATCGCACGTTTGTCAGCGATAGAACGAGCTTTACGCTCATCTTCAAATACCATGAATGGATCTCCAGCACCTGGAACTTCAGTCAACCCTGTGATCTCTACAGGAGTAGAAGGTCCAGCTTCTTTCAGACGGCGACCTTTATCATTCACCATCGCACGTACGCGACCGAAGCAGTTACCTGCTACAAAGGCATCTCCAACTTTCAACGTACCATGCTGTACCAAAATACGGGCAACTGGGCCGCGTCCTTTATCCAGCTCGGCTTCGATCACTGTACCACGGGCACGTTTGTCCGGGTTCGCTTTGTACTCGTTCACTTCAGCAACGAGCAGGATCATTTCAAGCAGACCTTCCAGACCCATTCTTTGTTTCGCCGAAACGTTAACAAAGATGGTGTCACCGCCCCATTCTTCCGGAACGAGTTCATAGTTGGTCAGTTCTTGTTTTACTTTGTCCGGATCTGCACCAGGCTTATCGATTTTGTTAACCGCAACGATAATAGGCAGACCCGCAGCTTTTGCGTGGTTAATAGCTTCAACAGTCTGTGGCATAACGCCGTCATCCGCAGCAACAACGATGATGGTAATATCCGTTACTTGTGCACCACGAGCACGCATCGCTGTAAACGCTTCGTGACCAGGTGTATCCAGGAACGTGATTTTTTTGTTGTTGATTTCTACTTGATAGGCACCGATATGCTGCGTGATTCCGCCAGCTTCGCCGCCCGTTACATTCGTGGAACGAATGGCATCAAGCAGTGTTGTTTTACCATGGTCAACGTGACCCATAATCGTTACAACTGGAGGACGGGATTGCAGATCCGCAGGATCATCGTTCTCTTCCACAGTTTCGAAACGATCGTCTTCAAGCACAATTTTCACTTCAACCTCAACACCGAATTCACCTGCGAGCAGAAGAATGGTATCGATATCAAGCTCTTGGTTAATTGTAGCCATAACACCCATACCAATGAGTTTCTTGATAACTTCGGAAGCATCTTTGTGAAGCAGCTTCGCTGTTTCACCCACAGTCATATCACCACGTACGATGATTTTCTTAGGTGTGTTATCAATTTTCTCGCGTTGTTGGTACTGCTGCTGGTTTCTGTTACGGTTGTTCTTGCCACCACGGTTACCGCGGAAGTTGCCGCCACGGTTGTCATCGTAACGACGTCCGCCGCCGCCACTGTTCGAACGGTTGCCGTTGTTATTACCGGAATTTCCTTGACCGCCTCTGCGCTGACCTTGACCTTGATTCTGTCCTTGGCCACCGCTGCGGTTACCGCCATTGCCAGTGTTGCTTGGCCCAGCGCTTCTCACTTGACCGCCACCACTGTTGTTAGGCCGTTGTCCTGAACCTTGTGGACGTGAAGCTGTGCTGCTTGTTCCGCCTTGTGGACGTGAAGCCGTACTACTTTGTCCGCCTTGTGAAGGTCTGGAACGATTACCTGTTTGTCCGCCCTGGCTGGAGCCTTGGGAAGAGTTCGTTCTGTTGCGGCTATCTTGGCCGCTGGGTCTTTGGGAGCCGTTGTTATTGTTTGAATTTGGTCTATTGTTCATACCTACCTGCTTTTCCTGTTGTATTTTTGTTTGTACGGGACTACCGGATGAATTACTGTTGTTCGGCGTGTTCGCTCCGCCGGCCGGCTTGTTGCTGTCCACTGTTTTTTCACTGCGCACGGACGAAGTAGCGACTGATTTTGCCTCGCTGCTCTGTTTGGATGCTGCAGTGGATTTTATATCTTTAAAAAATTGTTCCACCTTACCCACTGAACCATTCTCCATGACACTCATATGATTGTTTACGGGAATATCCAGTTTTTTAAGAATGGTTATAATTTCTTTGCTACTCATATTAATGGACTTCGCATATTCATAAACTCGCAATTTATCCTTGTTTTCCTGTTTACTCAATATACTCCACCTCCGACATTATACCGACTTGCTTGGAGATCATTTTTGCAAACCCACGGTCCGTTACCGCAAGAACAACCCGCGTTTCTTTACCGATACTTGAACCCAGACTATCCCGGTCAAATCCGATCACCAGCGGAACTTTGTAGGTTCCGCATTTGTCGCGAAATTTCTTCTGTGTATTGGCCGAGGCGTCACCCGCAACAATAACCATCTTAGCTTCGGAAGAACGGATCGCCTTGAGCACGATTTCTTCACCTGTCACCAGTTTGCCTGCGCGCATGGAGAGTCCCAGATAAGACAACGCTTTGTTATTCATCATGATCACGCTCCTGCGCTGCGATGAAATCATCTTCAACAGAAGCGAAATCAGCAGCCAATTGCTCGTAAATTTCAGGTGAAACCTTGCCCTTCAACGCCCGATCCAAAGACCGGTTTTTGAGTGCAAGTTTAAAACAGGATTCCTTGCCGCATAAATAAGCGCCACGTCCGGATTTTTTGCCAGTCAAATCGATCAGCACTTCATCCTCTGGCGTTTTAACGATACGGATCAGTTGCTTTTTGGGCATCATTTCTTGGCACGCCACACATTTGCGCAGCGGTACTTTTTTCTGTTTCATACGTTAGCGCCCCCCCGTGCTTTACTTTAATCGACGGAGACGGAATCTTGGTGCATTTCTGAAGAAGAATCTTTTTCTCTGCCGAATTCCTGTTCCGCCTGGCTCTCGCTCTTGATGTCGATTTTCCAGCCGGTAAGCTTCGCTGCCAGGCGGGCATTTTGGCCCTTGATGCCGATAGCGAGGGACAGTTGATAGTCCGGTACGATGACACGGGCCATCTTCTCTTCTTCAAACACTTGAACTTCCAACACTTTGGAAGGACTCAATGCATTAGCCACATATTCGTCTACCTGTTCGGAGTAACGAACGATGTCAATCTTTTCACCGCGCAGCTCACCCACAATGGTCTGCACGCGCATGCCTTTAGGGCCTACACATGATCCAACCGGATCAACTTCCTCATTGCGTGAATGTACGGCAATTTTGGAGCGGAAGCCCGCTTCACGTGCAACGGAGCGAATCTCAACGACTCCGTCAAAGATTTCAGGAACTTCCAGTTCAAAGAGACGTTTCAAAAGACCCGGATGTGTGCGGGACAAAATGATTTGCGGCCCTTTGGTCGTATTCTCGACCTTAGTGATGTATGCCTTAATACGGTCACCATGAACAAATTTTTCATTCGGCATCAATTCGGTTAACGGTAATGCCGCTTCGATTTTGCCCAGATCGATGTAGATATTGCGCAAATCCTGACGCTGCACCACTCCCGTAACGATATCCTCTTCCTTGTCTACGAAAGCGTTGTAGATCAGGCCGCGTTCGGCTTCACGAATCCGCTGGGTCACTACCTGTTTGGCAGTCTGTGCGGCGATACGTCCGAAATCGCGCGGCGTAACCTCAATCTCCGCAATATCTTCCAGCTGGAAGTGTGGGTTAATTTCACGTGCAGCAGGCAACGAAATTTCGGTGCGTGAATCGAGGACTTCCTCCACGATCAATTTGCGTGCGTATACACGAATAACTCCAGTGTTGCGGTTCATATCAACACGCACGTTTTGAGCGGTGTTGAAATTACGTTTGTAGCTGGAGATTAATGCCGCCTCAATCGCTTCAAACAGCACATCCTTGCTGATCCCTTTTTCCCGCTCCAATTCATTCATTGCTTCAATAAAATCCATACTCATGAATGTTGATCCCCCTTTCAAACATGGCATCTCATACGTAAAACGGCGAAAGGCTCAAAACTCATGAGCACCTTGCCGTTATCGTGAGATGTGTCTTTTTCATTAATAAAGTGAACAAGGCACTTAAAACAGAATGGCCAAGCGCGCACTGGCTACCTTATCATAAGGAACCGTGTACTGCTTCTTGCCTGCTTCGATCACAAGTTCCCCGTTATCAAAGGAAAGCAGTTTACCTTCAAACTCCTTCATTCCATTCACTGCTTCGTAGGTAGTAACAAATACGTTTTTCCCTACGGATTTTGCAACATCCTCCGCTTTTTTCAGTGGACGTTCAGCTCCCGGAGAAGACACTTCAAGGAAATAGACGGTTGGAATCGGATCGTTCTCATCCAGCTTGGCGCTCAGCTGTTCGCTGATCAAGACACAATCATCGATGTCGATGCCACCCTCTTTGTCGACATACACCCGTAAAAACCAGTTGCTGCCTTCTTTGACGTAATCGATGTCAACCAGCTCGAAGCCTTGTTCATTCAAGTAGGGTTGGATCATTTCTTCCACGGTAGATTTAATCTTCGTTGTGCTCAAAACCGATAACCTCCAACTTAGGTTACGCCGACATGTTAAGCCGACAATTTCGTAATACCCAAGATTCTTGTATACCAAAGACTAAAGAGTGGGTTTCCCCACTCTTCAGAAATTCGTACTATCTCGTTCACTTCAGAAATTATAACATAGTCTGGTAATAGTGACAAGTAAGCGATCTTTCAGGTCAATTGCGTACTAATGAAGAAAAAATTACGCAACCTTCTGACAGGCGTTTTTTTGACGGCTTAAGCTTCCATTAAAACAGGGATAATTGATTGCTTTCCGGAAGCCCCCGGAAACAGCCCATGCCAGACAACAGTTCGACAATCGTTTTACTTGCCTTGGATTTTTGCTGAAAATCTTCAATCGACAGAAACTCGCCATGATCTCTTGCCGCCGCAATATTACGTGCTGCATTATCACCGATTCCCGCCAGTGCAGAAAATGGAGGAACCAGTGCATTTCCGTCTACGATAAATTTCGTAGCTTCAGAACGATACAAATCAATCGGCTTGAGTGAGAATCCACGAGCTGCCATTTCCAGAGCCATCTCAAGCACAGGAAGCATGTTTTTTTCTTTTGGCGGTGCCTGGAAACCCAATTGTTCAATTTCAACAATTTTCCGATAGATCGCATCGTACCCCTGACACACCAGCTCGATGTCAAACTCATCTGCACGAACTGTAAAATAGGTTGCGTAGAATTCAATAGGATGATACAGCTTGAAGAATGCAGTACGAACTGCCGAAATGACATAAGCGGCCGCGTGGGCCTTCGGGAACATGTACTGGATTTTGAGACAAGAGTCAATGTACCATTGTGGCACTTTGCAGTTTTTCATCTCATCAATCCACTCCTGAGGCAACCCCCGCCCTTTACGAACACTCTCTGTAATCTTAAAGGCCAGACTTGCATCCATCCCCGCTTTATAGATGAGGAATAACATGATATCATCCCGGCAACCAATTACCGTTTTAATGTTACATGTACCGTTCTTGATCAATTCTTGTGCGTTTCCAAGCCATACCCCTGTTCCGTGGGACAATCCCGAAATCTGCAATAAATCGGCAAAAGACGACGGCTGGGATTCGACAAGCATTTGACGTACAAACTTCGTCCCCATCTCCGGCACACCAAAGGTTGCAACAGGTGAACGGATCTGTTCAGGAGTTACTCCCAGTGCTTCCGTAGAGTTAAACATGCTCATGACTTTTGGATCATTCATCGGAATGGTGGTTGGATCGACCCCGGTCAGATCCTGCAGCATCCGCATCATCGTCGGATCATCATGTCCTAGGATATCCAGTTTCAACAAATTCTCTTCAAAGGCATGATAATCAAAATGCGTTGTTTTCCACTCTGCAGTAACGTCATCCGCAGGATATTGAACAGGAGTGACATCTTCCACTTCAATATAATCCGGCACAACGACAATGCCCCCGGGATGCTGTCCCGTGCTCCGCTTGACTCCTGTACAACCTGAAGCCAGTCGATTCAATTCAGCTCCGCGCCATTTCTTATGATGCTCTTCCTCATATTTCTTGGCGAAACCAAAGGCTGTCTTCTCGGCAACGGTACCAATGGTTCCAGCCCGAAACACGCTTTTTTCACTAAAGAGTACTTTCGTGTAGTTGTGAGCATGTGGCTGGTAATCACCCGAAAAGTTCAAATCGATATCGGGAACCTTGTCCCCCTTAAAGCCAAGGAATGTCTCAAACGGTATATCTTGCCCTTCTCCCTTCAGTCTGCCTCCGCAGTCGGGGCATTCCTTCTCTGGAAGGTCGAATCCACTTGGTACACTTCCGTCCAGGAACCATTCGCTGTGCTTACATTCAGAGTTTACACAGATATAGTGAGCCGGAAGCGGATTAACCTCGGAGATGCCTAGGAAGGTTGCAACAACCGATGATCCTACAGATCCCCGGGAGCCTACCAGATAACCATCCTGATTCGATTTTTTCACCAGACGTTCCGAGATTAGATAGTTGGCGGAGAAACCGTATTTGATTATCGGCTGGAGCTCTTTCTCTAGGCGTGCCACTATGACTTCAGGCAGGTCTTCACCATATATCGACTTTGCCGTATTGTAGCAGGTGTTCCGAATTTCTTCGTCCGCACCTTCCAGTATTGGCGTAAACAGTTTGTCCGGGAACAGCTTGATTTCCTCAAAGCGATCAGCAAGTTCTATCGTATTCGTGACGACAACCTCGTAGGCTTTGTCCTGACCCAGGAACTGGAATTCCTCCAGCATTTCTGCAGTGGTTCTAAAATGGGCATCCGGTTTGCGCTGGTCTTTCAGCGGACTGAAACCGGTAATTCCGTGGATGGTAATATCCCGATAGATTTTATCCCTCGGCTCCAAATAATGCACATTGCCTGTAGCAATAACCGGCTTGTTCAATTTGGCTCCGATATCAACTACTTTACGAACCGCAAGTTTCAGTTCCTCCGGTGTGGCCACAAGTCCCTTGTCCACTAGATGCATATACATCGTGAGGGGTTGAATCTCCAAAATGTCGTAAAACTCGGCGATTTCTTCGGCCTCTTCCAGTGATTTATTCAGAACAGCCTCGAAGAACTCCCCTTTTTCACATCCGGATATAATAACCAGTCCTTCGCGCAAGCCGACCAGTTTGGACTTCGGAATACATGGGACACGCTTGAAGTATTCCGTATGAGACAAGGACACCAGCTTGTACAAATTCTTCTTGCCGACATCATTCAATGCGTAAATCCCGCAGTGGAATGGACGTGTATTCGACAGATCAACCCCAACGTAATCATTCAACCGGTCCAGCATGGTTAAGCCTTTTAACTGGGCTGCATCATTCACAAGTCCATTCAGGATTCCAGCAAGTGCAATCGTATCATCAATCGCCCGGTGATGGCTTTCCAGAGCGACTTTGTATTTGTCAGCCAATGTGTTCAGTCGGTGGTTTTTCATCTTTGGATACAAAAGCCGTGCCAATTCCAACGTATCCAGCACAGGGTTTGGCAGCTCAGGCATACCCAAATTTTTAAGGGACGCCTGGATAAAGCCCATATCGAATCGTGCATTGTGCGCGACCAGCACGCCGTCACCCGCAAACGCAACAAAGTCACGAATGACCGGTTCAAGCTCCGGTGCATCTTTGACCATCTCATCCGTAATGTTGGTCAATTGCTGAATGTTGTACGGAATTCGTTCATGTGGGTTTACAAAGGTGGCAAACCGGTCGATCTCTTTGCCCTCTTGTACTTTGACTGCAGCAATCTCAATAATCTTGTTCTGTGTAACGGATAGACCCGTCGTCTCGATATCGAATACGATGTAGGTCGCTGTTTTCAGATCAATTGGCTGTGGTGCCAAGACAACGGCAACGGAATCATTCACTACATTGGCCTCTAGGCCGTATATCATTTTGATGCCGTTTTTCTTCGCTGCTTTGGCTGCCTCCGGATAGACCTGTACTCCACCGTGATCTGTGACGGCAATTGCCGTGTGTCCCCACTCCGCAGCAGTTTTCACATATTTATCGATGGAGGTTACAGCATCCATGGTACTCATGGTTGAGTGCAGATGGAATTCCACCCGTTTCTCCTGCGCGGTATCTTTTCGTGATGGAGGTGCTTTAATTTCGGTCAGATCCGAAGGGATCATGGCCAGTTCAGGAATTTGCATAAACCGGTCGTACTCTACGCGTCCGCGAACCTTGACCCATTTCCCATTGGCCAGAAGGCTCAAGATTTTAACATCCTCTTTTGTCTTCGCAAACATCTTCATCTGCATCGAATCTGTAAAGTCGGTCAGATAGAAGGTAAACAGCGTATTTCCGTTCCGCAGCTCCTTGCGGTCCAGACCAAAGATCGAGCCCTGAAGCGTAATTTTCTTCTCTTCATCCTGAACTTCCTGCATCGGTACAGCTGGCTCCTTGATCTCATAGCCCATCTGCAAGCGTACATCGCCCTGATCTTCGTCTTCCGGAGCTTCCATTTCGGTCACTTCGCTCATCATCTGTTCGATGACCTGTCGCTCCTCAACCTTCTTCTGCGCCTGGAACTGCTCCATTGCTTCCTTATTGCTTCCCACTTCACCAACTTGTAGTTTAATGCGGAGCGGGAGATGAAAATACTTTTCATAGAAGGTTGAAATCGCTTGATCAATCTGTTTCTTGCGCGCCAGCTCCATCGATGTAGAATCACTCATGGTCAATTGCAGCAAATCTGCTTCACATTCAAAGGTAGTTCGGTTCATCCACCCATTTACGGATGGAATCTCGCGAGTGACCCATTCCAGAAACAGATTCCAATATTCACTGACAATATCACCTGGCTGCACTTGCTCTGTATACTTAAAACCAAATGTAATTTTGGCGATATGATTCATTTTCTCCTGAATATGCAGGCTAAAAGTACGATAGATCGGTGCAGGGACCAACGTATCCTTACAGATCAGGATATGCCATTCCCGGTTGCTGCGATTCGTCTCTACCTGTTCAATCCATCCGTCCAGAAAATAGGGATCGGTCAGACCTGCAGGTAGCTCTGCCTGTTTCATCAACAATTCAAACCGTTTTCGTTTCTCCTCGATTCCACTCATCGTGTTCCTCCTTGTACCCCCTTAAAACATGAAAAGCTTCTGCAATCAAAAATGTCCCCGATCCGAACCCGCACCGACTCATTTTATCCGACAGAAGCCTTCCATTACTTACTCATACGGTGAATATTCCTGTTAATGATGACCTAGTAGGCTCTTGCAAACACTACTGTGTTCTTCGCCTTTTCACCACAAGCCAGGCACGTATGCTTTTCTTCCGCAGGCTGGAACGGAATGTTCCGGCTTGTTGCACCTGTTACTTCTCTTACTTTATCTTCGCAAGCTTCGGAGCCGCACCAGCCGGCCAGCGTAAAGCCGCGTTTATTTTCCATCAATTCCTTCATCTCATCGAGCGTATCTACAGAGTAGAAGTTGTCCGACATAAATGTGCGTGCACGTTCCAGCATATCAGATTGAACCTGATTCAGCATATTCTGAATTTCTTCCACCAGATTCGCCTGCTCTACTACTTTTTTCTCACCTGTGATCCGAGACACAAGCACACATACACCATTTTCCATATCGCGAGGACCAATCTCGAGACGAACTGGAACTCCACGCATCTCGTATTCATTGAATTTCCAGCCTGGACGAACGTCGCTGCGGTCATCCATTTTAACACGAATGCCTGCTTTTTTCAGTTCATCGAACAGTTCGTCCGCACGACCCACAACGGCATCACGCGTTTTTGGCGGTCCAATCGGAATCATCACGACTTGGGTTGGTGCCACTTTTGGAGGAAGTGCCAGGCCACGATCATCTCCGTGTACCATGATCAGCGCACCGATCAAGCGTGTACTTACACCCCACGATGTTGTATACGCATGCTCAAGCACATTTTCCCGGCTGAGATACTGAATCTCAAATGCTTTTGCAAAGTTAGTACCCATGAAGTGAGAAGTTCCGGCCTGTACGGCACGTCCATCTTTCATCATCGCTTCGATGGAGTATGTATCCACCGCACCTGCAAATTTCTCTGAAGGCGTTTTTTGACCACTGATAACCGGGATAGCCAAATACTCTTCCACGACTTCGCGATAGATTTCAAGCATGCGCATCGTTTCTTCACGTGCTTCTTCTTCCGTCTCGTGAGCCGTATGACCTTCCTGCCAGAGGAATTCGCTTGTGCGTAAGAAAGGCAATGTTCTTTTCTCCCAACGAACAACGTTAGCCCACTGGTTGATCAGAACAGGCAGATCACGATAGGATTGAATCCATTTGGAATACATGTGACCAATGATGGTTTCGGAAGTCGGACGAATGGCCAGACGTTCTTCCAGCTTTTCACCACCAGCTTCGGTAACCCAAGGCAATTCCGGGTTAAATCCTTCAACATGCTCTTTTTCTTTTTGGAAAAAGCTCTCTGGAATGAACATCGGGAAATAAGCATTGCGATGGCCCGTTTCGCGGAAACGACGATCAAGTTCATCCTTGATATGTTCCCAGATCTCAAAGCCGTCCGGCTTGAACACAATACATCCGCGAACCGGCGAATAATCCATCAGATCGGCCTTTTTAATAACATCAATGTACCAACGGGAGAAATCCTCGCCCTGTGGTGTGATTTCAGTCACGAATTGTTTATCATTTTCCTTTGACATAAGACTCCAGCGTCCTCCCATAACGACCCTCTCTGCAAATTCAGAGTGTAGTCAAACCATAATTATCCGTTAATTAAACGTAGTATATCATTATATGTTACAGCCAGCATCAGTACAAACAGCATGGCAAAGCCTATAAAGTGAACCATGCCTTCACGGTTAGGATCAACAGGACGTCCTCTCAGCGCTTCAATTCCAAGGAATACCAATCGGCTGCCATCCAGCGCAGGTATTGGCAACAGGTTGAAGATTCCAAGGTACAAGCTCAAAATAGCAGCCCATCTTGTTAGCTGTTCAATGCCCTGTTTGGCAATCTGACCTGTTACTTCAAATGTACGTACCGGTCCGCCAATGTCGTCCATGTTAAACTGATTAATCAGATGTTTGAAACCTTCAAAGATGACTTTTGTGGTATCCACCATGGCTAAACCTGATACTTTGAACGTTTCTGCAAATCCAACAGATCGGGTTGGCAATGTTGGCACGATTCCTACCTTACCACCCTCTTGTCCCTCTACAGTGCGGGGCGTAATCGTTATATTGAACGTTTCATCTCCCCGACGCAGGGTCCATTCCATCGGCTTGTCTTTCGACTCAGCAATCATAGCCACCATTTTTTGCGAATCAATACCTATAGCCGTACCATTGATGGTTTCAATGATATCTCCTTCTTTCAGGTTGGCCTGGTCGGCAGCGCCGCCCTCAAGTACTTCACCGATTTGCAGATTTTTAGGGTTTTCCACAGGAACTCCCGCCATTTGTGCATATACGGCAAACAAGACAAAAGCCAGAATGAAGTTCATCAATGGTCCAGCAAAAATGGCCATCGCCCGTTGTCCAACCGTCTTGCTGCCAAACTGCCGGTCTTTCGGAGCAATTTGTGTTTGTTTACCGCGACTAACGAGCATTGCTTGTGGATGTATGCGGTAGTGTTGTACCTCTCCATCAACATCCAATTGCAGTTTCAACGCATTCTCCATATCAATGGAGATCACTTCACCACGTATTACATTTTTACGATTATCCAATTGGTCCAGATAAATCATTTTCACTTGATCATCCATCGGTCTAACCGCAATGGTCTGACCCTCTTGGATTTCTACAAGCTCGGGGTCTTCACCAGCCATACGTGCATATCCGCCAAATGGAAGCAAACGCAATGTAAACTGGGTCTCGTTTCTTTTATATGAGAACAATTTGGGACCAAAACCGATCGCAAATTCCCTTACAAGAATACCGGCGCGTTTGGCAAAATAATAATGCCCCCATTCATGAACCGTCACGATGACAAAGAACATGAGCACCGTTAGAAATACAACTTGTATGGTTTCCAATCCCTATCCATCCTCCTTCACGGCACGAACCGAAGTCTGTCCCTTTAGATTATCATTATTCCAAGGTGCCGCACAAGAGAATCACTTCTTCCATATTTGTGAGGAAAAAGGATTACAGACTAAAAGCATGTTTACGACTTTCCTGGTCACATCTTGCAATTTCTTCGAGATCAGGATTGTCCACATTGCGGTGTGCATCCAGCACGGAAGCAATAATATCCTCTATTTTAAGGAACGAAATCTCTTTGCGCAAGAAGCGTGCTACAGCAACCTCATTCGCGGCATTAAATGCCGTAGTTGCAGTCCCTCCCATTTTACCACACTCATAAGCCAGTCTTAAACAAGGGAACCGTTCCATATCCATCTCACGGAATTGCAGCTTGCCTGCTTGGGCCAAAGATAGTCGCTGTGCTGGTGAAGGCAGCCGATCAGGATAAGTTAACGCGTACTGAATCGGAACACGCATGTCCGGATTGCCAAGTTGAGCAATGATGCTCGTATCCTCAAATTCAACATAGGAATGTATGATACTCTCTGGGTGAAGCAGCACGTCAATCTGGTCATAGGTCAACCCGAACAGCCAATGAGCCTCTATTACTTCCAAGCCTTTATTCACCATCGTTGCGGAATCAATCGTGATTTTGGAGCCCATCGACCAATTGGGATGCTTCAGGGCATCTTCAACCGTAACATCCCGCAGCTGTTCACGTGAGAAATCGCGGAAAGAGCCCCCTGAGGCCGTAAGGGTAATTCCTGCTACCCGGTTACGGTTTTCTCCGTTCAAACATTGAAATATCGCAGAGTGCTCACTATCGATCGGCAGCAGAGAGACACCTTTTTCCACAGCTCGCGCTGTCACAATATGTCCTGCCGTCACCAGTGTTTCCTTATTGGCAAGCCCTATTTGTTTGCCTGCTTCAATGGCAGCCAGTGTTGATTCGAGCCCTACGCTCCCCATAACAGCTGTCACCACAGTATCTGCGTCTGTCCCGGCTGCCACTTCCACCAAGCCCTCTTTTCCATAGAAGAGCTGCGTTCCCGCAGGTAAGTGCGGGGCGACCGTATCAGCCAATTCTTTGGTACCTACCGATACCTTCTTTGGCCGATAGCGATTGGCTTGTTTGATTAAAAGTTCAGTATTCCCTCCGGCAGCCAGGCCCTCCACCTGAAAAAGCTCAGGATGCATGTCAACGACATCCAATGTTTGAGTTCCAATCGAACCGGTGGATCCGAGAATTGCTATTTTCTTCATGCTGCACCTCATCTTTATTTATCCATTGCGTGCATAATTTCGAATCCATTTGTTATACACGTCTTATGTTCAAAACATTAGTAAGGCAGAAGCATTAGTATATGTACAAATGGAAACACAACAATCCAGCTGTCGCACCGATCCAGAATGCCTCCATGCCCCGGAAGAAGGTTGCCGGAATCCTTAATATTGTACACACGTTTGTAAGCGGATTGGATTAGGTCTCCCATTTGGCCGACTACAGCACATGCGAGCCCAATCAATATTGCTCTCTGCCAAGATAACAAGCCATCCGATAACATCGCAAACACAACAGATGTTACAACGGCAATCACAATACCGCCCAACGCGCCCTCCACCGTTTTGTTAGGACTTATTGATGGCCATAATTTGTTTTTCCCCATAAGCTTCCCAACAAAGTAGGCACCAGCGTCACTGGCCCAGATCGAGCCTAATAATAGGAATGTCCAAAAGAGCCCGTGATGAAGGTGTCTGGACTCAGCAATATAATAAAAACCGATGCCTATATACAGTACACCCAAAAAGAGCATGGCTATTGTATTCACAGGAATCCTGTTCTTGGTTATCACCGAGGCCGTCATTAAAACAAGCATAACCAGCCAACTGATCTGGAACAGCGTCAGCGGTCTGCCTTCCCACACCATTTCCCATGGAAAGACAAGCGCAAAAACACCTACATATCCAATCAGGGCTACACCTGAAAAAGGTTGTACCCCCGTCATTTTCACAAATTCATAATAACCGATGAGAGCCATAAGCAGTACCAGGCCATGATACCAAGGTCCGCCCAGCATGCAAAAACCCAAAAACAACACACCTGCTACTATCCCTGTCGTTAATCGCTGTTTCAACGGCTTCATCCTCCATCTATTTCAAACCGCCGTAACGCCTTGTTCTGCGCTGATATTCGGCTACTGCTTCAAGCAAGTGCTGTTTGCCAAATTCGGGCCAGTATATATCCGTAAACCATAGCTCGCTATATGCAAGCTGCCAAAGCATAAAATTACTGAGCCTTAATTCTCCACTTGTCCGGATTAACAGATCCGGATCAGGCATATCCACAGTCAACATATGTTTGTCTATGAGCTCAGGTGTAATGTCTTCTGCCGAGAGTTCCCCCGACTGGACCTGCAGTGCAATCTGCTTCACACAGTCCGTCATTTCTCGACGACTTCCATAATTCATTGCAAAGTTCAATACAAGCCCCGTATTGTGTTCCGTGAGACGAATTGCTTCACGTAGGGCATTAACGGTATGTGAAGGTAACTTCTCTTCCTGCCCCATCATGCGTATGCGGACATTCTTTTCTATAAGTTCATCTAACTCAATCGCCAGAAATTCTTGTGGAAGTCTCATTAGAAAATCCACTTCTTCTTTTGGACGTGTCCAGTTTTCTGTCGAAAAAGCATACATCGTCAGATATTTGATGCCCAGTTCATCCGCCGCGATGGTTGCACGTTTCACTGCCTTCATGCCATTCTGATGCCCAGCTATGCGTGGCAGACCCAGACGTTTGGCCCATCGACCATTCCCGTCCATAATAATGGCAACGTGCTGCGGGATATTATCCTCGGATATAGTCAGCGTTTCCTGCTTTTCAGCCCCATTCCACCACGACCGAACCCGTTTGATCATTCCTGTTCCTCCAAAATCCCTGAAGTTTCTTCACCTGAAGACTAGAAAAAGAGACAAAACCCCACCGTATTGGAGGGGCTGCGCTTGTCTTACACTTCCATAATTTCTTTTTCTTTGGCAGCGAGTACCTTATCGACTTCAGCAATAAACTTGTCGGTCGATTTTTGGATATCGTCCTGATGTCTCCGGGACTCGTCCTCGGAAATCTCTGACTTCTCCATTTTTTTAATATCATCATTCGCATCACGACGAATGTTACGAATCGCAACTTTTCCTTCTTCGCCGAACTTTTTCGTCAGTTTTACGAGTTCTGTTCTGCGCTCCTCCGTAAGTGGAGGAATGGACAAACGAATCATATTACCATCGTTGGCCGGTGTTAATCCCAGATCCGACTTCATGATCGCACGTTCGATTTCGCCCATAGAAGATTTGTCCCATGGCTGAATCATCAGGGTACGGGAATCTGGTGTGCTAATATTCGCGAGTTGATTAAGTGGTGTCATTGCTCCATAGTACTCTACCTGAACCCGGTCCAGAAGAGCCGGAGTTGCACGTCCTGCACGCAAAGTGGCAAGATCACGACGTAACGCTTGAATTGCTTTATCCATACGTTCTTCGGCATGTTTTTTAACCGCTTCTGGCATTAATCTACACTCCCTTTAACGATTGTTCCGATGCGTTCACCCAGAACTACACGTTTGATGTTACCTTGTTCTGTAATGGCAAATACAATCAACGGAATGTTGTTGTCCATGCAGAGCGAGGACGCCGTCGAATCCATTACACCAAGATTTTTGTTAAGTACATCGAGGTAAGTCAATTGCTCATATTTCTCAGCTGTACTATCCTTGAACGGATCGGCCGAGTATACGCCATCAACTTTGTTTTTAGCCATCAGGATGACTTCTGCTTCGATCTCCGCTGCGCGCAGTGCTGCTGTTGTATCCGTGGAGAAGAACGGGTTACCTGTACCTGCTGCAAAAATAACGACACGGCCTTTCTCCAGATGACGAATAGCTCTGCGACGGATATATGGCTCTGCAATTTGCTGCATGGCAATTGAAGTCTGTACACGTGTAGGCACTTCAATCTGTTCCAATGCATCTTGCAGTGCTAGCGAGTTCATTACTGTAGCTAACATTCCCATATAGTCGGCTGTTGCTCGATCGATGCCGTTTTCGCTGCCGGCGATTCCGCGCCAGATGTTTCCGCCACCACATACGATGGCAACCTGCACACCAAGTTCAACAACTTCTTTTACCTGCTGAGCAATCGACGAGATCGTCTCTGCATCAATACCATAGCCGTTTTGACCGGAAAGGGACTCCCCACTAACCTTTAAGACAACGCGTTTGAATACTGGCTGTTCCAATTGTTCACCCTCCACTTTAAACTTGAGCACCTTCGGTGTTCAATCAACAAAACTTCTCGCGCATGGCCTCCTGCTTAAAAAGAAAGGAACACGACTGTGTTCCACTCTTTTAGAAAAACGATTAACCGGTTAGGCACTGTTTTCCTGAGATATAAGGGAGCTCTGCTTCGAAGTTTTATCATTCTTATATCTTCGAAAACCAATTTCTGCTTGCCGGTATAAAACCGTCTTATTTGTTCACTTGGGACATAACTTCTTCTACGAAGTTATCTACTTTTTTCTCCAAACCTTCACCCAGTTCGTAACGAACGAAACGACGGATGGAGATGTTCTCACCGATTTGGCTGATTTTTTCATTCAGCAATTGGGAGATTGTTTTGTCTGGATCTTTAACGAAAGTTTGTTCCATCAGGCAGTACTCTTCGTAGTATTTACCGATACGGCCTTCAACCATTTTCTCAACGATTTTTTCTGGTTTGCCTTCGTTCAGCGCTTGAGCTTTCAAGATTTCTTTTTCTTTTTCCAGCTCTTCTGCAGGAACTTCTTCACGAGTTACGAATTTCGGACTAGCTGCAGCGATTTGCATAGCGATGTCTTTAACGAAATCTTTGAATTGGTCTGTTTTACCTACGAAGTCAGTTTCGCAGTTAACTTCTACCAGGACACCGATACGGCCACCAGCGTGGATATAAGATTCTACAGTACCTTCAGTAGCTGCACGTCCTGCTTTGTTTGCAGCTGCGGAAAGACCTTTTTCACGCAGAATTTCAGCCGCTTTTGTGATATCACCATTTGCTTCTTCCAGTGCTTTTTTGCAATCGAGCATACCAGCGCCCGTTTTTTCACGAAGTTCTTTTACTGCACTCGCGTTAACTGCCATTATTAATTCCCTCCAAAATAAGTATTGTACGTACACGTACACTCTAAAAAAAGGGCAGTGAGAGGTTATCCACCTACCAACCACCCTTTTCATTTAGTTCATTCGTTATGTTCGAATCTATTAAGCGGAAGTTTCTTCGCCTTGGTTAGCTTCGATCACGGCATCAGCCATTTTACCTGTCAACAGCTTAACAGCGCGGATTGCATCGTCGTTACCTGGGATAACATAATCGATTTCGTCCGGATCGCAGTTTGTATCAACGATACCTACAATTGGGATACCCAATTTGCGAGCTTCAGCAACAGCGATACGCTCTTTGCGTGGATCGATGATGAACAGGGCGCTTGGCAGGCCTTTCATATTTTTAATACCGCCGAGGAATTTCTCCAGACGATCTTTTTCTTTGCGAAGCAAGATAACTTCTTTTTTAGGCAATACAGCGAATGTGCCGTCTTCTTCCCAAGCTTCCAGTTGTTTCAAACGATCAATACGTTTTTGAATCGTTTGGAAGTTAGTCAGAGTGCCGCCCAACCAACGTTGGTTAATGTAGAATTGACCAGCGCGTTCAGCTTCTTCTTTAACAGAATCTTGAGCTTGTTTCTTAGTACCCACGAAAAGAATTGTACCATTCTCTCCTGCGATTCCTTTAACGAAGTTGTAAGCCTCTTCGACTTTTTTCACCGTTTTTTGCAAATCGATGATGTAAATTCCGTTTCTTTCAGTGAAGATATAACGATCCATTTTTGGGTTCCAACGACGAGTTTGGTGACCGAAGTGTACCCCAGCTTCGAGAAGCTGCTTCATGGAGATTACTGCCATCTTCACACACCTCCTAATATGGTTTTTATTGTGTCCTCCGCCGGCATCATTTTTCGCCAAGACTCTCCATCAGGAAAGCACCCTCAACAAAATTAGCACATGCGTGTGTTTTAACACCGTTATCTAATATAGCATAACTGCTTGGCTGATGCAACAGTCTTTGAAAGCAAAATACCTAGTCGCACAACGTTTTTTATGTTATGTGGAATCTCCGACTATAATTATTGCCCAATTAGACTATAAAATAAAAGAACCGTCTTGCCTGAGTGTACTCAGCTTGACGGTTCTTGAGTAATTTTGGCGATGATGGATTCGAAGCTTTCCCCTTTTTCAAGTGCGTACGTTCCCACCTGAATCTTGGTGTTGATTCGCTCTGCCTTTCCCGCCTTAATGAAGGCCTGGGCATCATCTACTATGCCAGCTTTCTCGAGATTTCCAGCGACAATCGCCAAACTGTTACCAGAACGCACTCTAAATGTGACTGTTGCCTTTTGAGGCGTATTCGGTGACGATGGCTCTGCTGCTTTTGGCTCGCTCACATTATTCGGACTCTCATTGCCACTTGAGGCTGGCTGCTGAGGCTCTGTGGGAGCTTCCGGATCACTAGTATCCTCTGCTTTCTTCGGAGCAACAGCCGTTTCCCCCTGCATTTCACTGCTCTCCTGCTTTTTCTTTTGTACCCATTCGGCTTCCGTATATAGTTCGTCCTCTGTACCGACAAGCTTCAAATCCATGCTTTTGGCAGCCAACTCCAGCTCTTCCTTCGTCAGATTGGCTGCAGTTGCAGCCGGATCCGTTTCCAAACTGCTGTCAGATAGGGCGTTTTGTCCCACTGTGGCAAGCTGAAGCAGCACTGCTCCAATGATCATGCCCGTTCCAATTCCAATCCATAGGGAGCGCTTGTCCATCTCTTAGCCTTCCTCCCGTTCTGCCAGCTGAAGAATCAGCTGTACTTCTCCACGTTGTATGCCGGTCTGTTTTGCGATCGCATCCACTGACTTGCCTTCATCATACAAATGAAACACTTCTGAATACCGATCTTTGATTGACTCTCGCTCATTGACAGGCACTTGGCCACTTTGTGTTGGCTCAGTTTCTGAAATCTGCTTTGTGGCGTCATCTCTCATACTGGCCACAAGAGCCTGAGCCTGCAACGCATTGAATTCATCCTTTGAAATATCTGAAACATGATGGGTTTCGGACTCTTTGCTTTTTTCAAGTTCATTGAGACGCTTCTGCAATTCTTCAAGCTGCGTTTGCATGCGTTGATCTGCAGCTGCCGCCTCTCCCTTCATTTCAGCAACACGCTGAATAAGGGCATCATTATCGCTTTCGATTTCAGCCATATAATGTTCCAGTGTGGATTCCATCTCTTGCACTAATTGTTGGCTCGGTTCTGGCGTCTTATTTTTCTTGGGCATGATGAATGCATATGCAATGGCACAGGCACCTAATATGACAATAATAACCCATGGTGACAAATTGGTTCCTCTCCTTTGGATATCGCCTTCAAAGCTCAAGTCTTCATTTTTGTAATACGGAAAGGGTTACAATGACAGATCCACATGTTTTCCTTTGTACGGATGCTCCGCAGGTTTGACTTGCTCTGACATCTGGATCGTCTCCTGCTCCCGGGAACCCCCTTCGTGCTCTCCATTACTAGATTGACCGTCTCGTACACCTGTATGTGTTGTTTCTTCCATCGCTTCACTGCGCTGTCTTGCCTCTTCTGCTTCCTTGGCCGTTTGCACTGCCAGTAAATTCTGGTCCGTGACCGGCCGCTGCTGATATTCGCTCTGATACCGACCGGCTTCACTTGTTCGTGGTACTGCAATCTGCAACTCTACTGCCTTAAAACTCATACGCTCACCTCACGGTTTCGAATGGTTTTCTACCTGTGCCTGATGCTGTACTTAAACGAATGGAGTCATCGTAATGTCCCCGTCATGATAATAAAATGAAATTCTACTCACAGGATCTTTAATAAATTTGGTGTATCTGCCGATAACTATCTTAGAGCCTCCGTAAATCATCTTGAGAATATCCACCCTGGCTCTGCTCGTATCTTCCAATACTTTTTCAATTTCGAATATACGTGACTTGGTTTCCTCATTAAGACGAAGTGCCGACTTTTGTGTAGCCGTAAGCTTAACTCGCATAGCCATTTTGTCAGGACTCAGTTGTCCAGCAGCAGCTAATTGATCCAGCAGTACCAATGCTTTTTTCGTTTTGTCTAATGAATCCATCTGTTCCCTGAGCCCTTTACGCAATTCACTCAGTTCGTTACGCAATTTGGGTAGAACACCAACTTCAATCGAAGTTACTGTCGACATGCTGTTCCCCACAATTCGTGCTGAAACGTTCTCACCGGCTTGAATGGATCCACCAACAATAAGGCCTTTGGTGCCGGCACAGATCACGCTCCTGCCTGCACGGATATTGGAATGCATAATGCTTTGAGAGACGAGAACATCTTCACCTGCATCTACGTTACCTTCCTGAATAAAGGTGCATTTGACATTGTGACCCGCCTGAATAAGCCCTTTGTTATATCCGATAATACCACCAGTGATCTCAACAGAGCCCCCTGCTTCTAGCTCTGCGCCTTCGACACCGCCGACTACGCGAATGTCACCCGCAGCTTTTATTTTAAAACCAGTCAGTACATTGCCGCGTATGACCACCGTACCTACAAAATCAATATTACCGATATTGTAGTCTACATCGCCATTTATTTCGTATACCGGGAATACATTCAGTTTGTTCCCTTCCGTTTTGGTCACGAGTCCATCCAAAGCGGCATACATTGCAGATCCATCCGGATTAATAACAACATTTTTCCCCACTTTGAATCGTGCGTCTTTCCCTGGTCGAAAAGGAATTTGCTCACCAGTAACGGCCTGGCCTACTGAGCCATCCACTGGAGGAATGCGCTCGGCAATGATTTGACCTGATTTTACATTATTCAACCGAGTTACTTCTTTGTAATCCACCTTGCCATCTTCCGCTTCCAGAGGCCGCCGTTCACTCGCATCTTCCATGCCAACCAATACCTTGATGTACCCGTCTGTTCCAGGAACAGCCGCGATGCCTTCGGCGATCTTCAACTGCGTATTCATATAAGTTTCAGGTTGATTCACAAACACGAGCAGTGCCTCACGCAGCACACCATACTTAATGCCATGACCCGCAATAAACTGTTCCAGGTCATCCAGCGTGCAGGTGAAACCTTCTTCCTGCTTGGAAAACTCAAGGTAGGCCGTACTTTTATCTTCCGATAAAACAACGCTAAGGCATTGTTCCAAAGCAATTCGCTGTGTCAATGCAGTTCTTCCTCCTTTTAGACTTTCCACTCCCCGAAATCCGTGTAATCAAGCTTTCTATTAATCTTTGCGCATTAACAGATCCTTCTGTTTTTCGAGCGTTCCACGGAGTCTCAAAATGGCTTTGGAATGCAGCTGAGATATACGCGATGGTGAAAGAGACATCACTTCAGCGATTTCACTAAGCGATAAGTCTTCATAATACAAGAGGGAAACTACCGTTCTCTCTTTAACTGTCAGCTTATCGAGTCCCTGAACCAAAGCATCCTTCAGATAAAACTCGTTCACTTTGTAATCTGGATTTTTGGCCTTTTCATCGACCATTAAAGAAAGACGAGTCTCTGACTCTTCTTCCCGAATCGGGTCTTCAAGAGAGCACAGTGACATTACCGCCACTTCCTGGAGCATATGTTGGAAGTCCTTAGTCGACACGTCAAGATACTGACTCATTTCTTCATCGCTTACTGACCGTAGATAGGTTTGCTCCAGCTGCTGATAAGCATCTTCGATTCGTTTAGCCTTTTCTCGCACTGAACGGGGAACCCAGTCTCCTTGACGCAAACCATCCAGGATCGCTCCACGAACTCGCCATGAGGCGTACGTCTCAAATTGAAGGCCTCGTTCATAGTCGAATTTCTCAAGAGCATCGATTAGTCCCATGACGCCATTGCTCTCCAGATCATCTTTTGGGACATTTTTGGGTAATCCGACAGCCAAACGACCGGATACATAATTCACAATGTGAAGATATTTTTCAATTAAAGCTTTTTTGGCTTCAAGATCTCCGTGTTCTTTCCACTTTTCCCACAGATCAGCATGGTTCAAATGTGAAGCTTTACGCTCGTCCAATTGCTTTCACCCTCCTTATTTGTCTGTCAGGTGACGAACGGCCTGCGCCATTTCTTCCGGATCCTTGGTCCGGACCAGTTTAGGCGGATCCAAAGGGGCGAAACCCGTTGGAGCTTTCGTCTCGGATGGCGGAATCTCTTCCCCAGAGGAGGCGTTCTGTCCATTCTTGAGCAAGTCGTTTAGCTCTTGTCCATCGTCTTCGAGTTTAATGTCAACCTGCGAACCTCTCATTTCTGGACCAATTTGGGGATCATAATCGAAACCCTTACTTCCTGCGGACGGGGTCAGCAGCAACCCCAGCCCCCAGCGCAAACCAAAAGCAAGGGCGTACCAGGCTACGAATCCGATTAACCCGCGAATTAAACTGGTCATCAACAAATTGCTGCTGTATGCTACAAAAAAAGTCAGAATAAATCCGACTATGCCTGCTCCAAGATTAATGCGGTAGTTTCCTATCATAGTTTTATAATTCCTTTACACCCATTTGTACACTTCTAATATTTAAAATCCCTGTTTCACAGTCCATTTCAATGGTCCGGCCATAATTTCCACCAGTGTCTTCAGCAAGAAGAGGAATATTAAGCTTTTGCAACCATTCCCGGCAAGATTCCGCATTCCTCGGCCCAATACGCATGGTATCTCCAGCTCCTGAAAAAGCAAACATCTGAGCACCACCTGCCATTTTGGACACGATACGTGAACGAGATGCACCGAGTTTTAACATCTTTTCTAATAACTCAGGCAACGCCGTATCGGCATATTTAGCTGTGTTCAATTTTCCTTCTCTTGCAATCTCTGAAGAAGGAAGCATCACATGCGCCATTCCAGCCAGCTTCAAATGCGGATCATACATCGTTAACCCCACACAAGAACCAAGCCCTGTCGTGCGGATTATGCCAGGAAGGTGAGCAATGTTCAAATCCGCCATACCGACTTTAACGACGCTTTTTTCTTCAATCATGATCCAGAGGCACCCCTAAAGATTCAAATATCTTGGCAAATGACAATGGATCGGGAATCAGGAAAAATTGACCTTCCACCTGATCTTCTCCTTCGAAGAACGATGTGTCAATCAAAAGTGCATCGTCTCCCATTTCGCCAAATTGCAGCAGCCCATAGCTGAGTATTGCCCCTGCCATGTCAATGGCAAGTCCGGGAACCGTTGGATACATCGACAGTTTGGTGAAATCTGCAAGTGATGAAAGATATGATCCAGCCAGAATATTACCGATTTCCGATAACGCAGACTGTTCCATATCCGTAAACATGAGGCCCTCTTTCAGATCAAAACCAGCAAGCCGGTTCAGCAGCATTTTGGCGGCTTCCGGGGTCATCATGAAGAACAGATTACCTGGCGCCTCGCCTTCAACACGTAAAAAGACAGTCACCACGATTCGTTCGTCCCCGCCCACTTTTTCAGCTACTTCTTCAAAAGGGAGCATCTGTACTGTCGGCACGCCCATGTCAATCGGTCTATTTAGAAGTTGAGACAACGCCGTTGCGGCGTTGCCTGCTCCAATGTTACCGACCTCTTTGAGCACATCCATTTGGAATCCCTCAAATCGGTTGAAGATCTCCACGTGTTAGCCCTCAACACTTTCCAGCTGTACAACTTCGCTTTTATTCAATACTTCATGCAGATTAAGCATGATCAACAAACGCTCATTTTCCAATTTAGCCACTCCGCGCAGATATCTCGCTTTGACTCCACCCACCACTTCCGGCGGACTGTCAATTGCACTGCTCTTAATGTCAATTACGTCATTGGCTGCGTCAACGATGAATCCAACCTGCATGTCACCTACAGCTACAATGACAATTCGAGTTTGATCCGTATATTCTGTTTCTGGCAGAGAGAAACGACCACGCAAGTCGATAACAGGGATAACAACCCCGCGAAGATTAATAACCCCTTTTACGAAGGAAAATGTCTTAGGGACACGAGTAATCGGCATCATGCGTTCAATCGTCTGAACTTTATCAACCTCAATACCGTATTCTTCAGATCCTAGTTTAAAGACGATGACTTTCAATTCTTCCATGAATAAAACCTCCCTATAAGTGTAAGGCTTAGTTGCTTATTTAATAAATGCGTTAGGATCAACGATGAGAGCTACTTGTCCATCTCCCAGGATGGTTGCTCCGGAGATTCCTTCAATGGAAGGAAGATAGGTTCCCATTGATTTGAGAACAATCTCACTCTGTCCGATAAACTCTTCCACGGAAACCGCTGCTAGACGATCTCCTTTGCGGATGACAACGATTTCTGTTTCCGACTCATCCTCATCATTGAAATCAGGTACGCCAAACACTTCGTTTAACGACAAGTACGGAATGAGGGACTCACGGAACGTAATCATTTTATTACCATGAATATTACGAACTTGTTCACGCTGCACAATGGCCGTCTCCACGATGGAGGACAACGGAATCGCATATTTCTCGGAACCAACTCGTACAAGCATTGCAGCGATAATTGACAACGTCAATGGCAGTTGAACCGAGAAATTAGTGCCTTTGCCTGGTGTGGAATGAATGGTTACATTACCGCCAAGCGAAGTGATTTTGGATTTTACAACGTCCAAACCTACTCCGCGACCAGAGATATCCGAGATTTTGTCAGCTGTACTGAAACCAGGAGCGAATAAAAGCTGATTAACTTCATCGTCGCTCATCTTCGCACCCTGTTCTTCCGTCACGACACCGCGTTTAATGGCTGTTTGTAAAAGCTTCTCACGATAAATTCCTTTGCCGTCATCTTCAATCTCAATGAAAACATGGTTGCCACTGTGGAAAGCTCGAAGGTTAACTGTGCCCATTTCCGGTTTTCCGGCAGCAACACGTTCTGCGATTGATTCGACACCGTGGTCCACAGCGTTACGCAGCAAATGCACCAATGGGTCACCGATCTCGTCAATGACAGTACGATCCAATTCCGTTTCAGCACCGGTAATGACCAGGTCAATCTTTTTATCCAAGGTTTTGGCTAGGTCACGAATCATTCGTGGGAACCGGTTAAATACGGTATCTACAGGTACCATGCGCAGCTTGAGAACGATATTTTGCAGGTCTGAGCTGACTCTGCTGAGATGAGCCACAGTATCGGATAGATCATTATTACCCGTTTCACTTGCCAATTGCTCCAGACGCGACCGATCAATCAGCAATTCGCTGAATAAATTCATCAGTACATCCAATCGCTCAATATCCACTCGGATCGTACGCGAAGGTGCGGCTGCCTGTTTAGTTGGTGCAGCAGGTTTGGCTGCTGGTTTTTCTTCTGTTTTGACCGCAGTTGCGATCTCTTGTGATACAGCTGTTGCTATGGCGACTGTTTCAGCTTCAACTGCTGCTGCAGCCTGATTGGTCATCTGCTGAAGAGTTTCTTGATCCAGCTGAATGATTTTGGCACTTTCTATCTCTGAAATGCTTAAAATGCTTTTTTCCAGTTCCTGCGCTTCTTTGGTTGTTATGTAATACAACGAGAAACTGCGCTCAAACTTCTCCTGCTCAATATCCTGAACCGTAGGGAAAGACTTCACAACTTCACCCGAACGCTCCAAGAGATCAAAGACCATGTAGGCACGTACACCTTTCAGCTGGCTATCCTCACTAACAAGCACATCAATGTAGAAAACTCGATGCCCTTCCGCGATAGACTGGTCCAGAACAGAATATTGGAATTCGTCCAGATCAACAGCCGATGAAATGGTTTCTACCGGCTTAGCCGTTGTTGTAGCAGCTGGAGTTTCACCACCTGTCCATTCACCACTTTCAATAGCTTGAAGGGAAGCGACAATTGCGGAAACATCGGCTTTACCTTCTCCACCACTGGTAATATCCTGAACCATGGATTCAAGCGCGTCCAAACTCTTAAACAGAGTATCAAAAATATAGTCCTGCATTTTCAATTTCTCATTACGCACAAGATCTAACACATTCTCCATTTTGTGTGTCAATGATGCCAAATCCTCAAAGCCCATTGTTGCGGCCATACCTTTCAAAGTATGAGCAGAGCGGAAAATGACTTGGACTATACCCAGATCCTCCGGATTGCCTTCGAGTTGAAGCATGTTGTCGTTAAGGGATTGCAGATGATCATTAGACTCATCAATAAACATGGATAAGTATTGGTTCATGTCCATTGTGAGGCACCTCCTCCATGAGTTACACTCCGTTTATTTCACTGCTTGAACAAGTTTTGGGGCGATCTCCTGCAAAGGCAGAAGATGACGTACGCATTGCAGCTCTACAGCAGAACGCGGCATTCCATACACCACACAGGTCTCTTCATTTTCCGCAAAGGTAGACGTTACACCCGCTTCATACAACTTTTTCATCATTCTCGCTCCATCACTGCCCATACCGGTCAGCAAAACCAAATGCCGCTGAAGCGACGTAAAAGGCAACAAGGACTCAAACATCGTATCCACTGAAGGCCGATGGCCATTCACCGGATGTTGCTCCGTAAGCTTCAGAATATACTTTCCATCGGTTGCTTTACTTACGACGATGTGATATCCACCAGGAGCGATATAAGCAGAACCTTTCTTGAGAACCATACCTTCTTCAGCCTCAACGACATGCAGCGGACTGAAGGTATTCAGCCGTTGTGCCAGAGACCTTGTAAAGTTTGGCGGCATGTGCTGCACTATGATGACAGGTGCAGGCAAATCAGCAGGCAGTTCCTCAAGCAAAGTTTTAAGGGCCCTTGGACCTCCCGTAGAGCAGCCAATTGCGACAATTTTGTTGAATGCACTATCAGTCCCCGTTACTGCTTTTGGTAATGGTTGATTTGAGGATGCAGCCGTTTGCTCCATTGCCGACCGTATTGGCTCAACATTCCGCAACTCCTTCGGAGTATGAAGGGGCTTAAT
Source organism: Paenibacillus illinoisensis NBRC 15959 (assembly GCF_004000925.1). Lineage (GTDB taxonomy): Bacteria > Bacillota > Bacilli > Paenibacillales > Paenibacillaceae > Paenibacillus > Paenibacillus illinoisensis. Next base: position 815,830 of record NZ_BIME01000001.1, read on the forward strand.
AGGTTTAGGCAACTTAGCGTCTCTTGTATCAGGAACACGATCTGGGCTCTTTGGAGCTTCCAGTTTTTTGTCTGGCCGCTCTTTTTTCTGATCCGCCAGTGGCATGTTTCGCTGCAGCACTTTGGACTGGGGTCGCTCACTTGGTTCACTGTTTGGCCTTGTAACTGGCTGAACAGGATCAATCCTTTTGTGAGCGGGTTCTCTGCGAACTTGTGCAGGAGCATCACGCTGTACTCGCTGAGATTGACGCAAGAGATGTTCCTGAATCTCTTTCGTCTGTTTCAAGGATTCCTCACGCTCTGCTTTTCGCTTGATTTCGTTCATGGCCGCCCGCATCCGCTCGACGAGGGCCTTGCCTACCTGAGCAATATCTTGATCATGTGAAATGGAAGGCTTGCGTATAAAATCAAAGGCTCCTGCCTCAAGCGCCATGATGGTTTCCTTCATACCTTGTTCATTGATACCTGATAGCATAATTACAGGCACCGATGACTTCTGCATGATCGACTTCAGTGCATCCAGCCCGTTCATCTCAGGCATTTCTACATCCATCGTAATTACATCAGGCTTTAAATCCACTGCTTTTTCAATTGCTTCCTTGCCGGTTGAAGCCGTTGCCGCAACTTTGAATTCCGGGTCAGCTTCAATTAGATCCGTGACAATTTTGCGCATAAAAGCGGAATCATCGACAACCAATACTTGATACACCGCCATGTTTTGTCCACCTCTGTTTCCTTTATTCAAGAATCATGTTGTCTTCCTAAGCCACTTTTTCATAAATCCCCTGATTCCTGTCAAGGTTCCGGCTTCGTTAACCCCAGGTTCAGCCAAATAGCGAAGGGCGAGTCGCTGTATGTCTCTGGAAGCCTTTGAATGGGGATAAGCCAAGCTGTAGGGCACTTGTCTCTTCACCGCTTTAACAACATTCGGATCTTCTGAAACATACCCAAGCAGGGGGATATCCGTTTGCAAAAACCGCTTGGCTACTCCTGCTATTTTGTCCGCCACCTGTTCCGACTCCTGTTCATTTTCAACACGGTTAACGATCATCCGAAAAGGTGTAGCATTTTCCTGACCATGCATCACTTTAACCAGTGCATATGCATCTGTTATGGACGTGGGTTCAGGTGTGGTTATAATCATACATTCGTCAGCTGCACCAATAAACTTCATATTCTCGCGGGAGAGCCCCGCTCCAGTATCAAATATGACATAGTCCATTTCCTGCGCAACCATTTCCACTTGCTCTGCAAAAAATTCCAAATCACGGTCCGACAACGAAAATAACTCTTTCATGCCAGATCCACCGGCAATGTAAGGTAGTCCATTCGCACCAAGCTGAATGATTTCCTGTATGGACTTCTGCCGATACAATAAATGATACAGATTATAGGGAGATGAAGTCCCCATAAGGACATCAATATTAGCCATACCGATATCTGCGTCAAATACGAGTACCTTCCTGCCCAACGTTTGCAGCGCAAGGGCAAAGTTCAACGTGAAATTGGATTTCCCTACCCCACCTTTGCCGCTAGCAATCGTTAAGATTTTCGAGGAGCGGCCACTGCGCTGGGTTTTGTCCAATCCGCTCGGTGCTGACACCAAACTTCGAAGAGAGGCTGCCTGGTCCTTCATTTTGCGAGTTCTCCCAGCAATTGTTTAGTCAATGAAGCCGGATCTGGTTTGAGCAAGTCATCCGGAACATTCTGTCCATTGGTCACATAGGCAAGTTTCAACGGGAAGTGATGCAGCAGATTAATCATTGGACCACAAGTGCCCGTTTCGTCCATCTTGGTGAAAATGATTTTATCCAACCCATACTTGCTGAAATGTTCGGTAATTTCAAACATGTCCGCGCTTTTGGATGTCATGCTCATGACGAGAAAGGTTTCACTGTTCTCTACTGGTGCAAGCAGGCTTTGCAACTCAGAAACGAGCAATTCGTTTCGATAATTTCTTCCTGCAGTATCCATGAAGATCAGGTCACAATCCTGCAAACGAGATATGGCTCGTTGTGTATCTCCTGGAGACTGTACAACCTCAAGTGGAACATTCAAGATGGAAGCGTACGTTCTAAGTTGTTCTACTGCTGATATACGGTACGTATCCGATGTAATGAATCCAACTTTCCGATGATGCTTAAACATCTGCTCAGCCGCCAGTTTGGCAATGGTTGTTGTTTTCCCCACACCTGTAGGTCCAGCAACATAAACAATACGAGTGCCGGGCAATATCCCCGCATCGATACGTTCCTCCAGAAACGTTAAAATCTGTTTCTGAACGGTTTGAACAATCTCATTTTCGTCCAGCTCTTTAGCATTCAGCTGCGTCTGAACCGTTTCAAACCATGACTCAAAAACTTCTGTCCGCACCTCTTGATTACTCAGCCGCTCTCTAAGAAAAAGAAACGCTTCAGGTACAGGGTCAGCCAATTCATTCTGTCTAGATAATTGAGTCATCATCTTTTTTAGTTCTTTCAGTTCAGACATCAGTTCTTGTTGGCCCTGTTTGTTTGGTTCCTGCACGGCAGGAGACGATGAACCCGAAAAATCCGCCCCTTCCGGTCGCGGTTTATAATCCGTGCTTGACTCAAATTTACCGCGCCCTCTATCTGAATCAATGTTTATCGATTCAGCATGAGCAGCGGTTTCCTTACGTTTTTCATCGGCGTATTGCTCAACAACCTGAGCAGACGATTCCGATTCACTCGCTTCGTTCACAAATGAACGAGCCGTCTGCCTGTACGCTTCAGGAACATACGAACGAGGCACTGACGCAACTTGGTTCTGTATCTGCTTCTTGGCTTCTTTTTTATCTTCCTCTTCAACCGCAGCTACAACTTCAATTCTCTTTTTGCGAAACATTCCCATCATTCCGCCCACCTTAATTTCTTTGGTGGACAGAATGACAGCGTTACTTCCCAGGTCTTTCCGAATTTGAAGCATAGCTTCGGGCATGGTCTCAACAATATATTGTTTTACTCTCATAAGTTCACCACTCCGACACTTTGGATTTCAACATTCGGTTCCAACTCACTATAGGAAAGCACCGGTATGTCCTGCATGGTACGTTCAATGACTTGACGCAGGTACATACGAATAGTTGGAGAAGTTAATACAACAGGTTGTTGACCTGATTGGATTAATCGATTGACCTGCTCGGTCAATTTTTGATACACACTTTGTGTAGACGCAGGATCCAGTGCAAGGTAACTTCCTTGATCGGATTGTTGTACACTTTCGGCAATTTTCTTTTCCAATCCAGGCCCAACGGTAATCACTCTAAGTGTTTCACCTTTTTGGGAGAACTGTTGGGTAATTTGACGGGAAAGCGATTGTCTTACGTACTCTGTCAGAACATCAGGGTCTTTGGTATACGTCCCATAGTCAGCCAGTGTCTCGAAAATTGTGACCATATCCCGGATGGAAATTTTCTCACGCAGAAGTTTTGCCAGCACTTTCTGTACATCCCCAATGCCCAAAACCGATGGAATCAGTTCATCGACAAGTGCAGCATAGTTCTCTCTGAGATTGTCCACAAGCGCCTTCGTCTCTTGTCGGCCGAGAAGCTCATGTGCGTGTTTCTTAATCAGTTCCGTCAGATGGGTAGCCACCACGGATGGCGGATCCACAACCGTGTAACCAGCAAGCTCAGCTCGGTCTTTGGTCACTTCGTCGATCCATAGAGCAGGAAGGCCAAAAGCCGGTTCCGTAGTTTCAATTCCTGTCACAGATTCTTCTTCGTACCCAGGGCTCATAGCCAGATAATGATTAAGCAGCAATTCACCGCCACCCACCACATTACCCTTGATCTTAATGACATACTCATTAGGTCTCAATTGAATATTGTCTCGAATCCGAATAACTGGGACAACGAGCCCTAATTCAAGCGCACATTGCCTACGTATCATAATAATCCGATCCAGTAGATCTCCGCCCTGCTGGTTATCGGCCAGAGGAATCAAACCGTAACCAAACTCGAACTCGATTGGATCAACCTGAAGCAAGTTAATTACACTTTCAGGACTTCTAACCTCTTCGATCTGTTGTTCCTCCTCCATCTGTTCTTCTGCCTCTTGTTTGGATTTCAGCGTATTTTGCATCCTCCATGCGGCAAAAGCCAGTATACCTGCCAAAGGTATGGTCGTAATGGCGTGAATTGGAGTGAAGAAACCAAGCATTGCTATTACAAAAGCTACAATATATATGAGCGTCGGGTATGTAAACAACTGCCCCGTAATATCATCTGCCAAGTTACCTTCGGATGACGCTCTAGTGACGATAAGACCCGCTGCTGTAGAAATCAGAAGTGCAGGAATCTGACTGACCAATCCATCCCCGATTGTTAATACAGAATAGGTGGACAACGCATCTGCAAACGAGAGACCATGTACGGTCATACCGATAATAAATCCACCAATGAGATTGATCAGCAAGATGATAATACTCGCGATCGCGTCTCCTTTTACGAATTTACTCGCACCGTCCATTGCACCGTAGAAGTCAGCCTCTCTCTCAATTTTGGAACGACGTTCACGGGCCTGTTGTTCATTGATCAAGCCTGCATTTAAGTCCGCATCAATACTCATCTGTTTACCAGGCATCGCATCGAGTGTAAACCGTGCCGCAACTTCAGCTACACGTTCCGAACCCTTGGTGATAACGATAAACTGAACAACGACCAGTATGAGGAAGACGATGAAACCAATAGCAATTTGACCGCCTGCGATCCAGCTACCAAAGGTAGCTACGACAGACCCGGCGTCTCCTTCTCCAAGGATCAGCTTTGTTGTTGAAATATTTAATGCTAGGCGAAACAGTGTAGTAATCAACAATAATGCCGGAAAGATGGAGAATTGCAACGCTTCCTTGCTGTTCATCGCTACGAGCAATATCATCAATGCAAGTGAAATGTTGACAACAAGCAGCATGTCCAACAACCAGGTTGGGATCGGGAGAATCATCATCAACACAATGCCAATGATACCCGCAAGGACAGCAATATCTTTTGTTTTCAATGAATGTACGGCCTCCGATCCCTTTTATTTCGTTCTGCCCTTTAATTTATATACATAAGCCAGCACTTCGGCTACCGCTTGAAACAAATCAGCCGGTATGGCGTCGCCAATCTCGGCCCTCTGGAACAATGCCCGTGCCAGCGGCTTGTTTTCCATTGTAATGACACCGTGCTCTTTGGCAATCTCCCTGATGCGCAAGGCGACGTAATCCTGACCTTTGGCAATAATCTGAGGTGCTTCCATCTCAGACCCTTCATACTTCAGCGCTACGGCGAAGTGCGTCGGGTTTGTGATGATCACATCTGCATTTGGAACCTCCTGCATCATGCGCTGTACAGCCATGCGACGCTGACGTTCCCTGATTTTACCCTTGATCAGCGGGTCACCTTCCATTTTTTTGTACTCGTCCTTGATGTCCTGTTTGGACATCCGAATGTTTTTCTCGTAATCATATTTCTGATACATGTAGTCGAACACTGCGAGTACCATTAAGGCCACAGCAATTTTGACACCCAGATTGAGGGTGATTGAAGCCGAAAAATGTAATATGGCATCCAAAGAAAAATGAGAAAGTGAAGCAATATCCGATTGATAACTTGTAATCGTACTGTAGACTAGATAACCGATAATCGACATTTTCAATATGGATTTTGCAAACTCCACTAATGAACGGAGTGAGAAAATGTTTTTGAAACCTTTGATTGGATCAAGCTTCTCAAGCTTTGGCTTCAATCCTTCTCCCACAAGTAGAAAACCAACCTGCATATAATTGACGATCAAGGCAACCACCGCCGCACCTATCAGTACGGGTGCTAGCAGCAGCATAACTTCAATGCCATAGCGCATCATAAGCGCCATTACATTTTCGCCGGTAATCTCCAAGCTCAGCCGATTTATAAAGATATCTGTAAATAACCGAACAATGCGTTCTTTGTAAAAATCACTGAAAACCATCATGATTAAAAAGGTGAACAGGAGAATGGATGCTCCGGAGATCTCCATACTTTTAACAACCTGTCCCTTTTTGCGGGTATCCTGCCTTTTTTTCGGGGTGGCTTTCTCCGTCTTCTCCCCTGCGAATAACTGAAGGTCAAGTTGAAATTTCATTTAAATCCTGTCCTCCGTTTCCTTTAGCCCGGCCTCTGTCCGATCGTTCCAAGCAACTTTTCCATAGATCTAAACATCGCTTCGAACAATTGGCTAAATACAAAGGCGAAGCTCGGAACCATCAAAAGCAATATGGCGATTCCCACCAGGACCTTTAACGGCATACCGACAGCAAACACATTGAATTGAGGAGCAGTTTTAGCCAAGAAACCCAATCCCACATCCGTCAAAAACAAAGCCACTACAATGGGTGCCGACATTTGGAAGGCAAGCATAAAGGCCTCACCTAACGTACGAACGAGAAACTCAGCAATACTACCGTCAGCCAATCGTATGAAAAAGGCATTGGATAAAGGTATCCAGCGATAGCTGTACACAATGGCGTCCAGAAGGTAGTGGTGTCCATTCATCGTCAGGAAAAGCAGCATAGCAAAAGCATATTTGAAATTACCTGTCAGCGGTGCAGAAGCACCCGTCATCGGATCAAATACATTCGCCATACCAAAGCCAATCTGAAGATCAATGAATGTTCCCGCCGTCTGCACGGCTGTCATGATCAGATAGGCTACGAAACCTAGCAACAATCCTATTAATATCTCCCGGATAATCAACAGAATGTAACTCAGATCGGTAGGCACTTCCTGATTCATGCCATAAACTACATAAACCGTTAATGTTACAAATGCCGAAAGACCAACCTTAATGGAATTCGGCACATTTCGAGCTGAGAATACTGGAGCAGTTACAAAAAATGATGCAATTCGACAAAACATAAGCAGAGCGACAGGAAAACTTTGCAACAATGTCTCCATGTGCGAAAGCCTACCCTATATATCTGTATAAATTATCGAGAATGTTATACGTGAAATCTACCAAAATATTTAAGATCCAAGGTCCGAATAAGAGCACTGCCAGAAGAACGGCAATAATTTTCGGTACAAAGGCTAATGTCTGCTCCTGAATTTGGGTCGTTGCTTGAAATACACTGATAATGAGACCCACAACTAGAGCAAGTATAAGCATGGGTGCGCTAGCCAGCAGCGACGTATATACTGCTTTCCCGGCCAGACCTATAATAAATTCTGAAGTCATGACCGTCCTCCTTCAACTTTCCTGCTCATGTGTTAAAGCTCAGCAGCAGTGACTTCACTACAAGATACCAACCGTCCACAAGGACAAATAGCAATATCTTAAAAGGTAATGAGATCATGACCGGTGGTAGCATCATCATCCCCATAGCCATGAGTGTACTTGCAACCACAATGTCTATGACTAGAAACGGAATGAAAATCATGAATCCCATCTGGAATGCTGTCTTTAATTCACTGATTGCATACGCTGGCACCATGACAGTGATCGGTATATCTTGATATGTTTCTGGTTTTTCGGTCTGATTATATTTCATAAAAAGCAGTAAATCTTTCTCCCTTGTGTGGGAGAACATAAATTTCTTAATGGGATCTTGTGCCTTTTCAAGCGCTTCCGTTTGCGTAATGTCTCCTTTGAGATAAGGCTGAAGAGCTACCTGATTAATGGAAGACAGCGTCGGTGACATGATAAACAGTGTCAGGAAGAGCGCTAAACCGACAAGCACCTGATTGGGTGGCATTTGTTGTGTCCCCAAGGATGTCCGTATAAAACCGAGAACGATAACAATTCGGGTGAAGCTGGTCATTAATACCAGTATTGCAGGCGCTATACTTAACACCGTAATTAACAGTATTATGGACAGAGAACTCGTACTTGGTGTTCCTCCATCTCCGCTTCCGATTTGGATATCGATGTTCGGTATCGGTTCGGCAAAGGCAACCGTCACAGATGCCAGGCTGATAAGCCCCATCAAACAACATGCTAGCCAAATCTTTTTCTTCATGAATCCCTCGACCGATCTGTAGTATTGTCTTCTTCCAGGAGCTTGTCCATCTTTTCTTTTCGGTTAGGCATCTGCCGTAGCTTCGACTCGAATAGCTCGTGAAAAGAGGCTGTATCCTCAAGTTCCATTTCCCTTGGTGGTTCTTGCTTACGGAAGCGGGATGCCAACTTGTTGATTAATGGTGAAAGGCTTCCCTGTTGTGAAGAAGCTTCTCTCTCAAATGAATCAACAATTCTCTGTGCCTCTTCCAAATCTGAAATTTTGTCTAGCAATTGTATATTTTCGCCAACACCGACCAGATAAACATTGCCACCAATTTCTATGATCTGAAGTGACTTGTTCGGCCCCAGCCCCACACCACCCAAAATGCGGACTGTGCCACTTCGGAACCACTGCTGATTCCGTTTGTTCAAAAAGCGGAGCAGGTAGACGATAAGGACCAGGATGACGGCCAGGACGACAATCACCCATACAAGCTGAAAATAATAGTTGGTCCCAATGTCAGCTCCTCCAGGAGTATCACCCTGCGCCATCATCATGTGTCTTAAACTCCCAGCGTTTTGCTGATCGCTTCGATGACCCGGTCAGACTGGAATGGCTTAACGATGAAATCTTTGGCACCAGCCTGAATCGCATCAATTACCATCGCTTGTTGTCCCATAGCTGAACACATAATGACTTTAGCGTTCGCATCGATTTTTTTGATTTCTTTCAGTGCTGCAATACCATCCATCTCAGGCATGGTAATATCCATCGTGATCAGATCAGGACGAAGTTCCTTAAATTTCTCAATTGCTTGTGCTCCATCCTGAGCCTCGCCAACGACCTCATATCCGTTTTTGGACAAAATGTCCCGGATCATCATTCTCATAAACGCAGCGTCGTCCACGACTAAAATTCGGTTTGCCATCTTGATTCAAGTCCTCCCTAAATTGTGCTTATTGTAATTTCTGAATTCGGTCCCATTGGCTTACGATATCTATAACACGAACACCAAAGTTTTCATCGATAACGACGACTTCTCCCTTAGCGATCAGTTTGTTATTGACCAAAATATCGACAGGTTCGCCGGCCAGTTTATCCAGCTCGACAATTGAACCTTGTGAGAGTTCCAATATATCCTTAATTTGCTTCTGGGTCCTTCCTAATTCTACGGTGACTTTAAGGGGAATGTCCATCAATAAATTCAAATTATTTTCGTCCACCTGACCGTAAGCCCCATTTTGCAAATTGGCGAACTGGACGGGTTGTACATTCACATTCCTGTTTGGCATACCGCCGTAGTGTTGTGGTGCACCATACGGTTGCTGTGGTGGCATCCCGTAAGGCTGTTGTGGCGGCATTCCTTGCGGCATACCCATTGGTGCCTGTCCATAACCATTATAGTCTGGAGCAGGCTGTTGAGGCGCCTGTGGAGGCATTTGCTGTTGAACCGGTGGTTGCTCCGGCGTCACAGGTGGAGCTGCCGCCGCTGGTGCTGCATGCGATGGTGTTGTCACAGGTGCATTAGCCGTTGATTCTTGTGCTCCGCCGATCAACATATCCACCATGTGTTTGGCGAAATCAACAGGCAAAAGCTGCATCAGATTGGAGTCAATCAGATCACCAATCAGGAGGCGAAACGATACTTGAATCAACGTTTCGTCATGCGGCAGACTGCTTACACCCTCGCCACTTTCCATATTGAGAATATCAATGCCTGGCGGAGAGATATTCACAAATCGGTTGAAAATCGTAGACATAGAGGTTGCTGATGAACCCATCATTTGGTTCATTGCTTCCTGTACTGCACTAATATGGATCTCATTCAGCTCTTCATCCGCAGGATTGCCTTCGCCTCCAAGCATCAGATCAGCAATTACTTGTGCATCGCGCTTTTTGATAACTAGTGAATTGATCCCTTCAAATCCATCCACATAATTGACATGTACTGCAACATGTGGCTTGGGAAACGCTTCTTCGAATTGCGAACGGCTGATAATGGATACCTTCGGTGTTGTAATATCTACTTTTAATCCCAATAGCGTGGACAGTGCTGTCGCTGCGCTACCAAACGTAATATTACCGATCTCCCCCAATGCATCTTGTTCCAGCTCAGTCAGAAAATCATCAACTGTTTTTTCAGCAGGTTCCGTGCTACCCATCGATTCGGATTGCCGGAGCAAAGCATCGATTTCTTCCTGGGACAAATAATCCTTACTCGTCAAATTCTTCAACTCCTTCGGTGACAATCTTATCTATTTGTACAGCCACACGGTCTTTTATCGTTCCCGGACTGCCCATATACTTCAACCTGTCGCCCACTTTGATGGATAATCCCTCATCAACCGGTTTGTTCAACGTAATGACATCGCCGACCGAAAGACCAAGGAATTCCGAGATCGAAATTCTGGATTCACCCAGTTCCGCAACAACTGGCAATTTGGCTTTGTTCACACGTTCTCTAAGGGCATCGTATTCTTCCGGCGCTCTTGTTTTCTTCTCTGAAACAAACCACTGATGTGTCGACAGCCTTGACATAATAGGTTCAAGAACGACATGCGGGATACACAAATTGATCATGCCCGTAGTGTCACCGATTTTGGTGCTCAGCGAGATCAAGGCAATCGTTTCGTTGGGTGATACGATCTGCATAAACTGTGGATTCGTCTCCAGTGCTTCCATTCTCGGCGATATGTCGAGCACTGTTTTCCAAGCTTCCTGCAAACTTTCGAACGCTCGGCTAAAGATCCGCTCCATAATTGTCGTTTCTATTTCAGTCATTGAAGCTATTTTAGTCGGCGCACTTCCCGTACCACCCAGCAATCGATCCAACATCGCATAACCAACATTGGGGTGGACCTCCAGCACCATTCGTCCTTGCAACGGTTCTGCTTCAAATATGTTTAATATCGTCATTTTAGGGATTGAACGAATAAATTCATCATAAGGCAACTGTTCGACCTGAACGACGTTAATTTGAACGAATGTCCGTAATTGGGCTGAAAAATAAGTGGTGAGAAAGCGTGCAAAGTTCTCGTGAATTCGAGTCAAACTTCGGATATGATCTTTGGAAAAGCGAACCGCCCGTTTAAAATCATACGATCTAATTTTTTTCTGAGTTTCTTCCTTTTTTAATTCCTCGGCATCCATCTCACCTGAGGAAAGTGCTGCTAATAGGGCATCAATCTCATTTTGTGATAATACATCCACCATGTTCTCACCCCCTTACCGTTTTACAGCGTGCTCTGTTCATTACATTGATGCCATCAAAAAATAAGTAAAGTTCGTGCTGCTCAGCTTCGGTTCAGGCAATGCTTCATTGATCAGTTTCGTCAGTTTTTCATTAAACTGAGAACGTCCCTTGGCTGTTTTTAACTCTTCTGGCTGTGCATCCGCAAAAGTCTGAACAATAATTGGTTTTACGGTAATTTCTTTAATTTTCTCGAAATCTTCTTTTGCTGTAGCGTCAGCCATTTTAAAAGCCAGGTTGACTTGTACAATGTGATTGGTGTCTGCCAAATTGGTTTTGATGTCGGTAATCTCGGAAGTAACCTCGACAATTTCATCGGCAGTCATCTTTTTGACTTCAGCAGCCGAAGCTACGTCTGTTTCAGCTTTGTTACCCGTCTGTCCTTGCATAAATACAAACACAACCACCACAATGAGTGTTATGGCAAGCAAAATCGTTGCCAGCCAAGGCATCATCTTTTTCATCAGGATTCCTCCGTTTGCTGCACTTTAATAGTGGCTGCCTGAACCCCGATTTCACGGTTGTAATCTTTGATTTTGGAAATGACTTCATCTGCCTTTTCAAGGACAATCAGTCTCTTACCAGTTACCAGAGTAATATACGTATCCGGCGTTTCTTCTACAATCTCTACCATCAGCGCATTTAACCACATGGGAGAACCATTTAACCGCGTTACCGAAATCATGCTAAGCCCCCTCTCGATCAATGTGGAGGAGCGAGCTCCTCCACGCATTAAAACTTTCTAATCAGCTATTAACGTTTCAGGTTAACAACTTCCTGAAGCACTTCATCAGATGTTGTGATGATCCGTGAGTTCGCCTGGAAACCACGTTGAGCGACGATCATCTCTGTAAACTCACCTGTCAAATCCACATTGGACATTTCCAGTTGGCCTGCAATAACCGCGCCTGTTCCAAATTCGGTGCTGTTCGCTGTTACAATTTCGAATTCGCCATCAGCATTGGCATTTGCAGTAATGCGGTACAAGTTACCACCGATCTTTTCCAGACCTTCCGGGTTGGTTACTTTACCGATCCCCAGTTGTGCACCAGCTTCAGTTGTACCATCATCCATCGTTTGGTTGATGATTCCATCTTGACCAATGGTGAACGAAACTACGGTATCATCCAGAGTGATTGGCTCGCCACCACTGTCCACAACGAACAAACCGTCTGAAGTTACAAGGTTACGGTTAGCATCCACATGGAAATCTCCTGCACGAGTCAAGAAAGGAACTTCTTGCTCTCCGCCAAGTGTTACTAGGAAGAAACCATCACCGTTAAGACGCAAGTCGGTTGGATTGTTCGTGGTCATTGGACTTCCCGCTAGATGCAGCGTATCAATCGAACCAACGGATACACCCAATCCGATTTGTTTTGCATTCACACCACCGTTTTCATCTCCTGGCGCTGTTACTCCCGCCGTTGTTTGGCTCATAATATCTTTGAACATAACCCGACTTCCTTTGAAGCCAACGGTGTTTACGTTTGCGATATTATTACCAATGACATCTAGTTTGGTTTGAAAACCCCGCATCCCGGAAACGCCAGAGTACATCGATTTCAACATGATTATAAATCCTCCCAGCCTTAATTTGGTTACCGCATCAGTCGGTCAGCGGTGTTCCGGCTCCCGAGAAGGGCCAGCCGGTTAAGATATGATTACTGCACTATCGATTTGTGTAAACACGTTATCCTTCATGCTTTCGCTATCCATAGCTGTGACTACAGTACGATTCTTGACATTGACGATAAAAGCCATATCCTGCATCAGGATCAGAGATTCTTTAGCACCTTTGGCCGCAGCCTTGTCCAGTGCCGTTCCAATCTGCTGCATCTGCTCACTTTTCAGCTCAATTCCACGCTGTTCCAATCTTTTGGCTGCATGGTTGCTTAGCTTAAGGAGATTATCCTCTAGCACTTGGGCAAAAGGTCTTTCTGGAGTGATTGCTGCTTCACTCTGTTTAGTGCGATTAAGCAAGTTCGGTGTTACTGGGCCTGTATATAGTTGTCCTACCGTTATTCGTTCACTCATAACGTGTTCCCACTATCTTGACCTGATGTTTTAGCTTCCTCGCTTTCGCTCACTGGTGTTGAACCATCAACAGTACTCTGATCTTGGGATGCTTCTTCCTCGATTGGAGCGGGATTCGAAACCTGGATAATTTCATTCAGCTCGATTTCGTCTTCGCCCACTTTAGCGTACTGTACACCATCCCGTACGATGATCGAATCAACAATTCCCTGACGAAGCGTTCCGCTGTCTTCTTTATTAGAAGAAAGCCAGCTTATTTCCCGTCCGATCATGCTTGAAACCGCACCAAGAGACTGATTCAGCGTTTTGAGCTGCGACGAAATGTTAACAAGCTGTTCAACCGAACTGAACTGTGCCATTTGAGCAATAAATTCCTTATCCTCCATAGGCTGCATCGGATCCTGGTTTTGAAGTTGGGTGATTAGTATTTTGAGAAACTGATCCTTCCCTAACTCCTTGGTAGCTGCACTAGTTGTTGCCGTGTTCGAAGCCGAGTAGTTCGGCCATGTATTATTGGTAGAAACAATTTCAGTAGCCAATATTTTCACCTCATTTCTAGTTAAGCTTTAGCAGTAAACGAGCCTCCCTGGAAGTCGTTTCCTTCCTCATTTTCACTGCGCCAATTCCTCAGTTCTTCCTGAAGGTTTGCCGTAGTTATTGCATCATCTGTTTGCTCTTCACGTTCCCGTGAACGGCGCTGATCCTGCGAGTTATTTCCTTGCTGGCGTCCGCCGTCATGATACATCTCAGAACCTAGGGAGCTGCTCTGAGTGACTTCGATTCTCTCCACTTGTATACCTTGGGATTGAAGCGAGGTACGAAGCTGTGTCATTTGCTGTTCAAGCATATCCTTCGCCATCGCATGTTCAGTCATGAAGCGTGCAACCAATTGTCCGTTCTGCAAGGTAATCTGTACATCCAGCTTACCCAGATGTTCTGGTCGAAGTGAGATCGTAGCTTCTGAAAAGCCTTTTTGCTGCACGATATCCAGCTTATTCACCACAAATTGCGTCATTTCCTTTGCAAACTGTGATGCCTGCATTACAGGTTCAGCTGGCTTAGCTACCGCTGTGCCCGAAGTACGCATGGATAACTCACCGGCTGTAATCACCTTCGAATGATCCATTTCTCCACCTTCACTTGCAGTCGACGAAGTGTTCACATCTGTTTCACCTATCACTTTAAGCTCTTTGGTAGAAGACGAAATTGCAGTCAATTCTTTCTCCGTAGATGGAGTAGCTTTGGTTTGTACACCTTGATCTTTTAATGAATCCATGGAATCAATGATAGTTTTAAGTTCTGTCCATCCTTTATTGCTGCTCAGATCAACTCCAGCCTCCTGCAGCTGATTCTGGAGGGTTTGAAGCAACTGCTTAAACTCAGCTGTATTTTTGGCTATAGGACTATCTGGTTCAGTCATGCTTGCAACCAACTGAGTAAGTACATCCTGCAGCACAAAGCGAACTGCAGCCGGGTGTTCAGTAAGATCCATCACCGCAGTAGCGTTAACGTTTGTTTGCACATTTACTGTTCCATCCGCTTTTTCGGTTTCAACGGAAGCACCGTTTAATTGGGCATACAGCTGTTGAATCATATTTTGCAATTCTGCCAGTAATGTCGGGTCATTTTCCAAAACTTCATCTAACGAATCCAAGTCACCAAACAACGAGTCCAGAACAGCTGTAAGAGACGTTTCTTCCCCTTCTTCACTAGTTGCAAGGGCTATAGCTAACGGATTTACAGTTAAACCCCCAGCAGTAGCCGAGTTGTTTTCTTCCGAAGTGGTACTATTCAATGACTGTGCCAGTGTTTGCAAAAAACCACCATCGGTCCCTGTAACCCCACCTTTAGATTGCGTTCCAGACGAAGTTTGTGCTGCTCCTGTTGTCTTTGAAGTGGATACTGAGGTCATTTGGTATACGATTGACATTTGTTTCACCTCCTTTCGGATTAAGAGCGTTCTACCTACTTATTTCCCATTAACCGGTTTAAGATTTTCGCTGTTTCAGCTGAATTCTCTGTAGACATATTCTCAAGTAATTGTGAGCGTGTAGCATCGTCTACCGAGTTTAAAATGGTCAATGTTTTATCTGGACTGAGTTTATACGTCTCTAGCAGCAATTTTGCTCCGCTTGAGGCTGACATCGAAGAGAACGTTTGGCTGAGCTGGGTTTTGTCCAGGTTTTTCGAATTGGTAGTTGATGTTGTTGTAGTTGCTGCCGTTTCTTTCTTCAATCTGGATTGCAGCGCATCCAGTGCCAGATCTCCGGAAGGTTTTGCATCCTTCATCATCATCGTGACATCTGCCGCCGTTTTCGGATCCATTTTCTCCAACACTTTCGTACGGGCAGTCGACTGCATCGCACTCAGAAGAAGCACCATTTCTTCATTGGTCATGTTCTGTAAAATCGGTGCCGCTTTGCTTGGACTCATGTCTGCGTACATTTTGGCCAAATCCTTAATCTGCTTCTGATAATCAGATTCGGTCTCCGGAACTTCGGCAGCCGCCGTTTCCGCCGCTTTTTCTGCTTCATCCAATTTCGCTTGAAGATCGCTTGCTTTTTTTGCTTCTGCCGTAGTAGCCTCTTTTGCTGCCTGTAGCTCTGTTTCTTTAGCTGCTACTTGAGACTTCAACTTTTCGATTGTTGCTTCAGCACTCTCAACTTGCTTTTCGCTTTCGTCCAGCTTTTCTTTTTCAGGATCCAGAACAGGATCAGGGACCCAATTCTTGACTACCGGAATTTTGTTAGCTAGCTCAAGCATGTTATTGCGAATATCCACATTAAATAAGGTCAGCAGTACACCGAGCAACACTACGGTGAAGACAATCGGGATTGAAATCATCAGAAACTTTTCCCAACCGCCACCTGACTCTTTCTCGATATCTGTGTCTTTAACAGCCATTATTTCATTCCTCCTTCACGAGACAACTTCGCTTGCGAAGCCCATCAGATTGCGCGTCCGGCCTTTGCAGCGAAGCGTACAGTAGCCATCTCGTCCAGATCGTTCTGTTCCCGGAGGAGCATCTCCTGCTGAAATTTGATCTTGGCTTTGTCTCTCGCTTCAAGCCACACTTTTTCATCAACCATCTTACCGTTCAAGAACGTCTGATTCCGCTGCACATTGACCTGAGCGTGTTTAACATCCGTATTCTTTTTGGAGATGCACTCATCCAGGTGATACACGTATCGCTGCATTTCTTGTAGACTGGATACAGAAGCTGTGCTCTCCGTTGCGGATTGAATGACACTAATCAGTTCGTTTTTATCATTCATAAGTTGTAGAAGGTGTTCTTCTTCTGTTTGAAGTTTGCCGATTGCTGTGGATAACATCCACTCCGCTTGTGTTTTTTCATTGCTTTTCAGGTCAACTACCTTCTGGAAATGATATCGAAATTTCATCGCTTAACCTTTCATCTCCTTGCAAATTCAAGAATCAAACGTTCCTGCACTTCACTCAGCGTTACTTTTTCGTCCACTTTTTGCTTGGTAAAGTTCCATATGCTTTCGATCTGATCCATCGCTTCATCAATAGCTACATTCGACCCTCTTTGATAAGCCCCAATGTTGATCAAATCTTCGGATTCTTTATAGACGGCCATCAATCGCTTCATATTATTAACGGCTTCCAGCTGCTCTTCAGGCGCAATATCTTTCATGACACGACTAATGCTTGCGAGCACATCGATTGCCGGAAAATGCCCTTTGTTCGCAATGGACCGATTCAGCACAATGTGACCGTCCAGAATTCCCCTAACGGCATCCGCTATCGGTTCATTCATATCGTCACCATCGACGAGCACCGTGTAAAATGCTGTTATGGAGCCGGTTGGCCCCGTCCCTGCACGTTCCAGCAATTTAGGCAAACTCGCAAATACAGAAGGTGTGTAACCTCTCATCGCTGGAGGTTCACCTACAGCAAGTCCAACTTCCCTTTGAGCCATGGCATAACGAGTAACGGAATCCATCATCAACATGACATTCATGCCTCTGTCCCTGAAATATTCCGCTATCGTGGTGGCAATGACTGCCCCCTTAATTCGAATCAATGCAGGTTGGTCTGAAGTAGCAACGATGACCACCGAGCGTTCCAGCCCTTCCGGCCCCAGATCTCGCTCAATAAAATCACGAACCTCGCGTCCCCGTTCACCTACGAGTGCAATAACATTTACATCAGCTGCCGTATTGCGAGCAATCATGCCCATCAATGTACTCTTACCAACACCCGATCCGGCAAAAATACCAACCCGCTGACCTTTACCAACGGTCAACAGACCGTCAATCGCTCTAACGCCTACACCCATGGTTTCCAGTACACGCGGCCGTTCCATAGGATTCACAGGTTTATTCGATGTGGAGAACATCGGCATTCTTGAAGGCAGCAGCGATCCATCCAGAGGTTGACCAAGTCCATCAAGCACTTTGCCCAGCAGCTCTGAACCAACCTGAACTCCAAGCGGCTTCCCGGTACCTACGACATCACACCCCGGACCAATCGATTGCAATTCACCCAAAGGCATCAGCAGCACTTTGTTATCCCGGAAACCAACGACTTCTGCTTGAATCGGCTTCTCTGATTTACCCGGGTAGATGTAGCATACGTCACCGATGCTTGCGTCAGGACCTTCGGATTCAACCATCAGCCCGATAACCTGTGTGACCTTACCATTAACCCGAACAGGATCAAATTGGCGTAAGTGCTCCATGTAACGCTGTGAACTAAGAACCTTCATGTTGATTTTTTCGCCCCTCATCCTCAAGTGCTATGCGGATCAGTTCTTTTTTTATTTCAGAAAGTTGTGTATCAATACGGGCATCGACGCTGCCAAACGATGAGCGAATGACACACCCTTTGTCTTTCACCGTTGCATCAGGCAATATTTGAAGTTCGGCCTGTGAGTCGATCGATAAGGACAACTCCTCACGCGCAGCTTGTACAAACGCAAACTGCTCTGGTGCTACACACAAGGCAATCATTCCTTGTTCACGTTTCCGTGACAGGTTCTGACGGATCAATTCAAGAGTATGCTCTGGTTCAACAGTGAGCTGCTTATCAATAACCTTCTCTGCAATTCCGCATGCCAGCTCTACAAGGAAAGGCTCTGCTTCTTGGATAATTTGATCTTTTGCTACATAAGCCTCTTGCAGTACTTCCTGGGCTTCTTTCATCATCTGTTCGATCTGCACTTGGAGATCCAGTTCAGCTTGTACTTTGCCTTCATCAAAACCCTGCTGAAAACCTTGTGAGCGCATCGCTTCAATTAAATGTTCATCCTGCTGACGCTGTTCCTGCCACCAGGTATCGATCTGCTCACGGGCTTCTTTAAGCATGCGTTCCGCTTCCTCGGAAGCTTCGCGTACCTGCTTTTCTGCAAACTCCTTGGCATCCTCCAGCATCTCCGCAGTCAGACGTTTAGTTTCTTCGTCTACACGAGCCTGTAACGCCCCTGTCTCTGCACCTTCTACTTCACTATCTGTTCCTTCAGTTTCAGGACCACCATAATGATGATGATTTTCAAGACGTTTGCGGTCATCAACCGGCACATACTGGAAAGATTTAATCAAATTAGACAATGATATCATCTCCTCCGCCGCGAGCGATAATGATCTCACCAGCTTCTTCCAGTCTACGGATCGTTCCTACGATACGAGTCTGGGCTTCTTCCACATCACGCAACCGAACAGGTCCCATGAATTCCATTTCTTCCTTGAATGTCTCGGACATCCGTTTGGACATGTTGCGGAACACTGCATCGCGAACTTCTTCGCTCGCCACTTTGAGTGCAAGCTGCAAGTCTGCGTTGTCGATATCGCGGATGATACGTTGAATTGAACGATCGTCCACGTTGACAATATCTTCGAATACAAACATGCGTTTTTTGATTTCTTCGGCAAGTTCCGGATCCTGAATTTCCAGAGAATCCAAAATGGTACGTTCCGTACCCCGGTCGACCCCATTCAAAATCTGTACGATCGACTCGATGCCGCCTGCGTTTGTATAATCCTGTGTAACCGTTGACGACAACTTTTGTTCCAATACACGTTCCACCTGAGAGATAACCTCAGGGGAGGTGCTGTCCATGACAGCGACTCTTCGTGCAACATCAGCCTGCTTCTCCTGAGGCAATGAGGATAGAATTGCTGCTGCCTGCTCGAATTGCAGGTAGGATAGTACCAAGGCAATCGTCTGTGGACTTTCGTTTTGAATAAAGTTTAATATTTGGTTTGGATCGGCTTTGCGTGCAAAGTCAAATGGTCTAACCTGCAGCGTAGCTGTCAAACGATTAATAACTTCAAGTGCTTTTTGTGATCCAAGTGCTTTCTCCAATATTTCTCTCGCGTAAGTAATACCGCCTTGAGAGATGTATTCCTGAGCCAGACAGATCTGGTGAAATTCCGCCATAATCATATCTTTTTCGGAAGCATCAACTTTGCGAACATTGGCAATCTCCAATGTTAATTGTTCAATCTCCTCATCACGCAGATGTTTGAAGATTTGTGCCGACACTTCCGGACCTAGTGTAATCAACAAAATTGCTGCTTTTTGTCTTCCAGTCAAACCTTGACTGCTTGCCTTTGCCAATGCGTTCACCTCTATTCGTCAGCCAGCCACGTACGCAGCAGATTGACGAATTCGTCTGGCTTTTTCTTCGCCAAACTCTCCAATTGTTTGCGCACTTGACTTTCGTTCGTTACACTGTCCAACGTAATGGACGGGAACTCTGTTGCTACTGGGAGAGGAATATCTTCTTCTTCCTCTTCGTTTTGTTTGCGTCGACGGCGTACGAGGAGGATAACGACTGCTGCGATTAACGCGGCCACCAATGCTCCTACGCCCCACATCATACCTGTTGATAGCTGGAATCCTGTTTCTGCAGCGGCTGCAGTCTGGAAACCTTGGGATATAACCGAAACTTTCTTGGTCAGATCAGCGTCTGTAATTACATCACCTGAATCTGCAAGTGAAGCTCGAACGATGTTCACCAAAATATTCTCAATTGCATCCTGGACAGGTTGTTGTAATTCTGTTTGTCCTTCAGGTGGTTCAACGGCTACGTTAATGGTTAAATCTTTTACAGTATAAGGACTAGAAATGATATCTTTGGCAATCCGATTGACTTCGTAGTTTACAGTGCTTGATGATTCCTCAGAAGTTGAATTCCCCGTTGCATCCGCTGAAGGATACCCAGGAACTTCTTCTTGACCGGTACCTGCGACACCGCCTGTTGGAGTACTCGCACCTGTATAACTCTTTTGAATCTCCTGGACACTGATCTCGATGCCCTTCATGTTCTCTTCATCAACAGGTGTAACCAGATTCTCTTTGCTTGTCACTTTATCGAAGTTAAGCTTGGAAGCAACGAGTACATTTACTTTGTCTTCGCCTACGATTTGAGACAGAAACTGTTTTACATTGTTGCGTACGTCATTTTCGAACTTCTTCTGCAAAGCCATGTTTTCCTGGACTTCGGAAGATAATCCACCACTGCCTCCACGGGCTGTTGGAATCAACTCGGCTTCATCCGTGTTGGTGATCGTAATGTTTTCAATCGGCAGGTTGGGAATAGCGGTTTTCACCAAGTTAAAATATCCATCCACTGCTGCCTGATTCGGGTGGTATCCTGGTTTAAACTGCAATGCTACGGAAGCGGATGCTTTGTCTTGCTCTTCCAGGCCGGCAAAGATATTATCTTTCGGCATATTGACCAAGACTTTTGCATCTTGAATGCCTTGCATGCGCTGGAGTAACTGTTCGACTTCTCCGTTAATGGCATTGTTGTATTTAACATCGAATTCTTTGTCTGTCATCCCGATCGGCGATGAAGACTCCTCGAATGATTTATATCCCAATGAACCATTCTGAATAATCCCTTGTGATCCTATGTTGACTTTTGCAAGTGCAACATCCGTGCTTGGTACCGATATGGTTTTCCCGTCTGCGCTTAATTTGTAGGGGATATTGGATGAATCCAGGTAGTTAATGACTCCTGCTGAGTCACTGGAATTCAAATCAGTAAATGCCACTTCATATTCTGTTTTGGACAGCTGCATAGTTAGTACAACCGCTGCCAGAATTAAAAATAAAAAGGTGGAAACCAGTAAAACTTTCTGTTTTTTGCTGAAGCTATTCCAATACTGGGTTACTTTATCCCTGTACTGGGCGATTCTCTCATTCACTCTGTCACCCCATCCGAAACTTTGCTTAGTCTGTCCCGAGCCATCAAAGTACTTCTATTACTAAAGTACGAGATCCGCCTCAGGAGCAGCATCGCAGCTGCTTGTTGTAATGATCAGCGCTGTTATCGAAGCGCAATCATGCTCTTTTTACATTTGCGTACGCATAATCTCTTGATACGCTTCGACTACTTTGTTTCGGACTTGCGACGTGAGTTGCAGACTCAACAGGGCCTGTTCTGAAGCGATCATTACCTGATCCACGTTCACATTCCCCAATAGAAATTGATTGGACATTTCATGTGCCTGAGTCTCCTGCGTTGCCACGGACCCTAATGCCTCTTGTAAGTATGTACCGAAGCTCTGAATGGTTTCGGCTGGTGTTGATGTTTTGCTAACGGAAGCATTTTGCATCTGCAACGGTTGAACTACCTGTGTGTTAAACATGTTGTTCTGAATCATCAATGTCTCCCCTTTATCCCATTATTCATGTTAAAACCTCATTGACATTACCGTAATCTATCTTCCGATCTCTAAAGCTTTTGTTATCATTGCTTTGGTTGAATTTAGCGCTGTTACGTTTGCCTCGTAGGACCGAGAAGCTGATATCATGTCAACCATCTCTTTCGCAATATCCACATTTGGCATATACACATACCCTTCAGCGTTGGCATCAGGATGAGAAGGATCATATACAGGTTTCAGAGGAGACTGATCTTCACGAATCTCTGATACTCTAACTCCCTCACCCGAGGACTTACCCCCCATCTGATTTTGCAGGATACTGCTAAACGAAGCTTTGTTTGGTTCGAGAACTACCATTTTTCTTTTGTAGGGAACGGCTTCACCATTCGATACACTGGCGCGAGTCGTCTCAGCATTAGCGATGTTTGAAGATATTACGTCCATCCTCAAACGTTGGGCTGTCAGGGCCGAGGAGCTAATGTTAAAACTGTTACTGATATTCACCTAAGTTATCTCCCTTCCACTCCAACACGCATCATTTTAATCTGTTCATTCACTTGTTGAATATAAGCGTTGTAACGCAACTGGTTCTCCGCCAGAAGACTCATTTCTTTGTCGATATCGACATTATTCTGGTTATTATTCATGGATGTCGAATGATCCATTGTTACTACAGGTGTAGGAACGGAAGAGGAAGGTCCTATGACAAAATGCCTTGAGTCCGTTACTTTTCCCTTAAGAACTGGCATATCTCCATCCGTTTGCTGCCTTAAAATCTCTTCAAAAGATACGTCAGAACGCTTGTAGTACGGGGTGTCCGCATTCGCAATGTTGTCTGCAATTGTTTGTTGTCTAGTGTTGGACGCATCGAGTGCACCTTGTAATCTTTTAAAGCTAATATCATTCAAAAGATTCACGATTTCCCTCCTCTCCTTAGAAATTATGGAAAAAGATTCAATCTTTTCCCCTTAAATTTGCTTATGTTTTTCGACAAAAACATTCGCCTTTTCACGTTTTTCTAGGACTTAAGTAGAATTAACTCTGATGTTGTCGTATAACATAAGTTTCTTCGAGATTGGCATTTATTACAATAAGAAAAAAGCCCTATCTTTTCTGAAAGAGAGGGCTTTTTGTGTATTTTCTGCAAATTATGAATTTTTTCGCAAATGTTGAGGCCCAAAACAAATTGGAGTTCACATCTACAAAACACACACTTAAACATTCTTAAAATTTATAACAGGCTCTTCCATCTTATTCCTGCCGTCACTTCATCGACTTCATCTACAATTGGGAAAATTTCTCTTAATTGTGTTAGCAATATTTGCCGTTGCAACAAGGTTTTTATTCATCATAACTTTAGAAGGAAACATTCAATACATTAAATAATGGACAAGCTAGCCTTCTTGCTTTACTTGTTTACCCTGATATAACACAACACTTTCTTAACAATTAAAAATCCGGTTACACCTGGTAGTCAACGAAAATATTTTACTACATCAGCGTATTACTCCGATCGACTTTTTGCGCATTTGCGCAAGTTTTGTCGGCAATGTAATTAAACCGATAACCAGACTTGGATAAAACAGACAACCTTATATTGGAAGCTATTCCACCCACAAACATGATATTTTTCAGATTCTTACGCCACCGGATCCAGACACCTGCGGCACAAGTCCTATTTTTTACTACTCTAAATGTAACTTCAATCTTTTTATCGGCTTTTCTCTGGAAATCCATTAGTCGGGAACAAAAAAAGGCAGCATCCATCTGCCATAAAGATAAGCAATCACCAACCGATCAGGATTATTCCTTCAACAGTAGTTCGTCTTATTTCTATTAAACAGTGAATACCACCATTAAACTTCAATATTATATATTGCTTCTGTTTATTAAGAAAGTCTTATTACAGAATATATTGACTCAGGTCACGATCCTGTGCAATATCGTTCAGTTTCTCGCGTACATACTCTGGAGTAATGACCATTCGCTCCAGCGTGAGCTCAGGTGCCTCATAGGACAAATCCTCAAGGAGTTTCTCAAGAATAGTATGCAGACGCCTAGCGCCAATATTCTCCGTATTTTGGTTTACGGATTCAGCAAGCTTGGCAATCTCACGAATGGCCTCATCCGAGAATTCGATTTCAATATTTTCAGTCCGCAGCAAGTCGACATATTGTTTAGTCAACGCATTTTGAGGTTCTGTCAAGATAGATACGAACTCCTCCAGAGATAAGCTATTCAACTCAACCCGAATTGGAAAGCGTCCTTGAAGCTCTGGGATCAGATCCGAAGGTTTAGCCACATGGAATGCTCCAGCCGCCATAAACAGAATATAATCGGTTTTGACAGGTCCGTACTTGGTCATCACAGTAGAACCTTCCACGATAGGCAAAATGTCCCGCTGCACCCCTTCACGCGATACATCCGGGCCGCTGCCGCGTCCCTGGCTGGCCACCTTGTCGATTTCGTCAATAAAAATGATACCCGTCTGTTCAGCTCTGCGAATGGACTCTTGTGTAACGTCATCCATGTCGATCAGCTTGCTTGCTTCTTCCTGGATCAGCACTTTACGAGCTTCTTTGATCGCCAGCTTGCGTTTTTTGGTGCGTCGCGGCAGCAGGCTTCCAAACATCTCCTGCATATTCATGCCCATCTGGTCATTTCCCTGCCCTGCAAACATATCCATCATATTCGGAGCTGTATCCTCAACATCAATCTCGATAATGTCTTCTTCCAGCTTACCGGATAACAAGTCGAATTTGATCTTGCGACGTCGCTCTGCGACATTGGTGTCCGGCTCTGGTTCTTCCTGCTCGGGCGTATTGTTTCCGTTATTGCCAAATATCATTTCAAACGGGTTACGTTGATTTTTGGACTTGGATTGGGAAGGAGCCAGAATATGTACGATGCGTTCATTGGCAGCTTCTTCAGCCTTGTCTTTTACCTTTTCGGTCCGTTCCAGCTTAACCATCCGCATGGACGTTTCAATCAGGTCACGGATCATGGATTCAACATCACGACCAACATAACCCACTTCCGTAAATTTCGTTGCCTCTACCTTTACAAAAGGGGCTCCCACCAGTTTAGCGAGACGGCGGGCAATTTCCGTTTTACCAACACCTGTCGGTCCGATCATTAATATGTTTTTAGGTACAATATCATCCTGCGTATGCTCTGGCAAAAGGCTGCGGCGATATCGATTGCGCAAGGCAACAGCCACCGATTTTTTGGCCTGTTTCTGACCCACAATATACTTATCAAGCTCTGCAACGATTTGTCTTGGTGTTAACGCTTGTGTTTGCATTTCGCTTCCCTCCTACCAGTCTACTTAAAATCCTGCATAGAAATATGTTATCAAAATTAGGGATAACCCCGCAAATTGATAGGAATAGCCCTAACGGCCATGCTCTATGTTTCAGTTTGCGGGGTTATATTACAGTTCTTCTACAATGATATTATTGTTGGTATACACACATAACTCTGCTGCCACCTGCAATGACTCACGGGCAATGTCTTTGGCTTCCAGGTTTGTTGCATGACGTTTCAATGCACGTGCAGCAGACAGAGCGAAGTTCCCACCAGAACCGATCGCAATGACATCGTCATCCGGCTCAATGATTTCGCCTCCACCAGAGATGAGCAGCATCCCTGTCTTATCCATAACGATAAGAAGTGCTTCAAGCTTGCGCAAAATGCGATCCTGCCGCCAGTCCTTGGCAAGCTCCACCGCGGCACGCTGCAGATTGCCATGATGCTCTTCCAGCTTACCCTCAAACTTTTCGAATAGTGTAATGGCATCCGCTACTGAACCGGCAAAACCAGCTACAACCTGTCCGCGGTATAGACGTCTTACTTTTTTGGCCGTATTTTTCATCACAACGCTTTGCCCCATAGTCACCTGACCATCTCCGGCAATCGCTGCCTTGCCATTATGACGAACTGCACAGATCGTTGTAGCATGAAATGACATATCCATGATTCAGCCTCCTCCCACGAAACTAATTTATACGCGTCCCGGAACGGTTAGACCTTCTGCAGCTGCAAAACGGGCAATACCATCCAATGCGCGCTGTGCAAGAGCTTCATTTTTTTCTTTTTTGTTACGGATCTTCGTTTCCAGTTTCGGCAGCAAGCCAAAGTTTGCATTCATCGGTTGGAAGTGTTTGAAGTCAGCCGTAGTAATATACTGTGCCATACTGCCCAGCGTTGTCTCTACAGGCAATACTACAAGTTCCTGTCCAAGCGCCGCTTTGGCTGCATTCATACCTGCAATCAGACCTGAAGCAGCAGATTCAACATACCCTTCAACACCTGTCATTTGTCCTGCAAAGAACAGATTTGGACGTTCCTTGAATTGATACGTCGGACGCAGCAATTTGGGAGAATTAATGAACGTATTGCGGTGCATAACACCATAACGTACAAACTCCGCATTTTCCAGGCCCGGGATTAGCGAGAATACCCGTTTCTGCTCTCCCCATTTCAGATGTGTCTGGAATCCAACCAGGTTATACAGCGTTCCTGCTGCGTTATCCTGTCTGAGTTGTACTACTGCGTGTGGCAGCTCCCCTGTATGCGGGTTAATGAGACCAACAGGTTTCATCGGACCAAACAGAGCCGTTTGTTTTCCTCGCTTCATCATGACTTCAATCGGCATGCAGCCTTCGAAGTAAATTTCCTTTTCAAACTCTTTTAATTGGGCAACCTCTGCCGTAATCAGAGCATCATA
This sequence comes from Paenibacillus illinoisensis NBRC 15959, assembly GCF_004000925.1. Lineage (GTDB taxonomy): Bacteria > Bacillota > Bacilli > Paenibacillales > Paenibacillaceae > Paenibacillus > Paenibacillus illinoisensis. The sequence goes on from NZ_BIME01000001.1 coordinate 842,461, forward strand.
GAAGATATCAAACTCTTCTTCTGTCATCGGACAGTTTAGGTAGGCTGCCTCCCCTTTATCATAACGGGAAGCAAGGTACACCTTGTTCATGTCAATAGAGTCTTTTTCAATAATCGGAGCAGCTGCGTCGTAGAAATAGAAGTATTCCTCGCCCATCAGTGCCTTGATTTGTTCGGATAATGCTGGCGAAGTCAGTGGACCGGTAGCAACAACAACGATACCATCCTCTGGCAAGGAGGTCAGTTCTTCGTTGACCACCTCGATGAGTGGATGCTGATGAAGAGTGGAAGTAATCTCTCCCGAGAATCCATCGCGGTCAACAGCAAGTGCTCCTCCCGCTGGAACTGCATTTCGATCGGCTGCACCCAGTACCAGGGAGTTCAGCATTCTCATTTCTTCTTTCAGCACACCAACTGCATTAGTCAAACCGTTGGCACGCAGCGAATTGCTGCAAACCAGTTCTGCAAATTTATCAGTATGATGAGCCGGTGTTTTTACAACCGGTCTCATCTCATATAGCTTCACACGTACACCGCGACTTGCAATTTGCCAAGCTGCTTCAGTTCCTGCCAGCCCGGCACCAATTACCGTTACTACTTGTTCATTCGTCAAAATCATTTACCCCCATATATGCTAATCCGCTGTTTCTTCTTCCGGTTCCTCTACCGGTTCCTGATGGTCACAGGATGTACATTGCAAACGCGTCCCCTGCTTGTTTCGTTTCTCAACCATGAGAGAACCACAACTTGGACAAGGTTTGGCCGACGGTTTATCCCACGATACGAAATCACACTCTGGATACTTGTCGCAGCCATAGAAGATACGTCCTTTTTTACTACGACGTTCAACCACATGTCCTTCCTTACATTTCGGACAAGTTACGCCAATATCCTTAATAATCGGTTTGGTGTTCCGGCAGTCCGGAAATCCGGAGCACGCAAGAAACTTGCCGAACCGACCCAGTTTATACACAAGCGGCTTGCCGCATTTTTCGCAGATTTCGTCCGAGACCTCATCTTCAATCTCAATCTCTTTCATTTCTTCTTCTGCGAATTCGAGTCTTTTCTCAAATGATTCGTAAAATTCAGCAAGAACTTTGACCCAGTCTTCCGAGCCTTCTTCCACATGGTCAAGATCACCTTCCATATTGGCAGTGAACTCTACATTCAGAATTTCAGGGAAGAACTCCTCCATCTGCTCGATGACCAGTTCTCCAAGCTCGGTCGGCATGAATTTTTTCTCTTCGATTGCCACATATCCACGCTTCTGAATGGTTTCCAGGGTTGGTGCATATGTACTTGGACGCCCTATGCCCAGCTCTTCCAGCGTACGTACAAGTCTTGCTTCCGTATATCGGGGCGGCGGTTGAGTGAAGTGCTGTTTCGGTTCAATCTCCTGCTTCTCTAACCGATCACCATTTTTTAGTGGAGGCAGCAAACGATCTTCTTCCGTAGTACCATCATCGTTTCCTTCCACATAGACCTTCATGAAGCCCTGAAAACGAACCTTGGAGCCTGCTGCACGGAAAATGGTATCTCCAGCTGCGATATCCACAGAGAGTGTATCGAGGACAGCAGAAGACATCTGGCTAGCCACGAAGCGCTCCCATACCAGTTTATAAAGTCTGAACTGATCACGGCTCATAAATGATTTAATGGAATCCGGATCACGCAAAATGGATGTTGGACGAATAGCTTCGTGAGCATCCTGCGCATTGGCAGCCTTCTTGGAATAGTTTCTTGGCGTCTCAGGTGCAAAAGCTTCACCGTACTTGCCAACAATATATTCTTTGGCTTCTTCCTGAGCTGATGCTGCAATCCGGGTGGAGTCTGTACGCATATACGTAATGAGACCCACTGTGCCTTCTTTTCCGAGGTCTACGCCCTCATAGAGCTGTTGAGCAACCGACATCGTTTTGGAAGCCCTGAAATTCAATTTCCGTGCAGCCTCCTGCTGCAAAGAACTTGTCGTAAACGGAGCGGATGGATTCCGGCTGCGTTCTTTCTCTTTCACTTCTTTGACGGTAAAATCCGCATTCTCAATTTGTTTCAAAATAGCTTGTACTTCGGCTTCGCTTCCCAGTTCAGTTTTTGCACCGTTCAATTGATGGAACTTCGCTTCAAATGGATTGCCGTCAGCAGTCAGCTTCGCCGTAATGCTCCAGTATTCTTCTGGAGTAAAGTCATCGATTTCATTTTCGCGATCCAAAATGATTTTGACTGCCACCGACTGTACACGTCCAGCGGACAATCCTTTTTTGACTTTCTTCCATAATAAAGGACTGATTTTATATCCGACAAGCCGATCCAGAATTCGTCTGGCCTGCTGTGCATTAACCAAGTCCATGTTAATCTTGCGTGGTGTTTTGAACGCATCCTTGACTGCCTGCTTCGTAATTTCGTTGAAGACAACACGGCAATCCTCCGTGTCATCCAGTTCAAGTGCATGAGCCAAGTGCCATGCAATAGCCTCGCCTTCGCGATCCGGGTCAGCTGCGAGGTACACTTTTTTCACTTTCTTTCGTGCATCCTTCAGTTCTTTCAAAATTGAACCTTTGCCGCGGATCGTAATATATTTCGGATTAAAATCATTTTCCACCTCAACGCCGATCTGACTTTTCGGCAAATCGCGCACATGTCCCATCGAAGCCTTCACGATGAACTTGCTGCCTAAATATTTGCCGATTGTCTTCGCCTTTGAGGGCGACTCCACGATTACGAGTGAATCCGCCATAGGTTCATCCTCCTCTCAGTCATGAAACTGCTTGTTCCTTTTCATCCTTGTCAGCAATTAAATAACTTCCGTTAATAATCTATTTTCACATGCCGCGTGGTCACAGCATTGTCATACCCTTGCATATTTGGTTCCAGGTAATTGGCTAATCTGTTTTTTTATGATTAAAGATAACAGAACTGAATGCAAATGTCCAAAATCCCAACCGAGCTGCTCTACAAGTTGATCCAAAGATCTTTCGTCCTGCTCCAGTAGTGAGATGATCCTTCTCTCATCAGATGAGAGACTCACCTTAGGAAACATATCCGGATGATTACCTTCCCCCTTTTCTGGGGAACGTCCTCTATTGTAAGGAAGTTGTTCGGGATTTGGCAAGTCCATTCGGTACTCTTCAAGCAGATCATCCGCGCAAGTGACCAATTTTGCCCCCTGACGAATCAGATTATGTGACCCCCGACTCTTGGGTGATGTAATGGGGCCCGGAACAGCAAAGACATCTCTCCCTGCCTCCAGCGCAGCATCTGCAGTAATAAGAGAGCCGCTTCGAATATCCGCTTCTACAACCAGCGTTCCAAGTGTCAAACCGGCAATAATTCGATTACGCTCCGGAAATAGTCCTTGATGAGCACGTGTGCCTGGTGGATATTCCGACAGCAATAGACCTGTTTCAGCAATTTGCTCAGCTAGTTTTTTGTTCTCAGGTGGGTAGATCTTATCAATTCCTGTGCCAAAAACGGCAATGGTTTTACCTTTTGCACGAAGAGCGGCCTCATGACAAGTGCTATCAATACCACGGGCAAGACCACTTACTATGGTCAACCCTGCATGACAAAATTCTGTCGTCAGTTTCTCGCCTACTTTGCGACCATATACTGTTGGCATTCGAGTTCCTACCATGGCAATTGCCTTTGTATGTAACAAATTCATGTCCCCACGGCCGTACATAACCCAAGGTGCCTGAACGGTTTCCTTCATTAATATGGGGTATTGTTCATCCAGATAGGTAATAACCTGAATTCCTTGTTTATAAACCGCTTCACGCCTATGCTCAATCCAGTCTGCATCGAAAGTATTTACAAGCCTGGCGGCCTGATCTTTACGCAGCCCGGCTTGAATCCAATCTCCTTCGTCATAATGAAGCAAATCCGGAAGGTTATGCCCCCCTGTCATTAATTTCGAGATCGTTTTCTTCCCAACACCATCCATTTCATGCAAACCAAACAGAATCAAGCTTTTCTCCATTCTATAAGCCTCCCGAGCGGGAAGAACACTTCCCTCATATTGTGTAGGTTGTGACGACAGAATGCAAGCGTTTACTTTACAGAGAGCAATTCAGCTCTCTCATTTGGTAAGTAATTCAACGCAAAAAAGCAACCCTTCACCCAGTTTATGGGCAAAAGGTTGCTTACCTTTTCCGTATCACAATAGTCGGTTACCAGAGTAATAACATCTCCGCACCGTTTCTACTATTATAATGGAAAAGAATTAATGTGTCGTGCACAAATTTAAAATACCACGCTCTTCCAGTACGCTTACCAGAGTGGAGCCCATCTCGGCAGGCGTAGGCGCAACTTTGATACCGCAGGATTCAAGCTTCGCGATTTTTTCCTTGGCTGTACCTTTACCTCCTGAGATAATGGCACCAGCATGGCCCATCCGCTTGCCTGGAGGCGCAGTAACGCCACCGATAAATCCAACAACCGGTTTGGTCATATTGTCGCGTACCCACTCTGCTGCGTCTTCCTCTGCTGTACCACCGATCTCCCCGATCATGATGACAGCATGAGTCTGAGGATCTTCATTGAAACGTTTGAGGATATCAATGAATTCGGAACCTTTAACCGGGTCTCCCCCGATTCCTACCGCTGAAGACTGTCCAATTCCACGTGTAGTCAATTGATGAACAGCTTCATAGGTGAGCGTTCCACTACGGGAAACGACGCCAACATGTCCAGCCATATGGATATAGCCAGGCATGATCCCGATTTTACATTCACCCGGTGTAATAACACCAGGACAGTTCGGTCCGATCAATACAGTCTTTTTGCCTTCCATGAAACGGTCTACCTTCACCATATCAAGGACAGGGATACCTTCTGTAATACAGATTACAAGATCAAGCTCTGCGTCAACAGCTTCCATGATGGAATCCGCTGCGAAAGCTGGTGGAACATAGATAACGCTCGCTGTTGCACCTGTAGCTTCCTTCGCTTCTTGTACCGTATTGAATACCGGAAGACTAACGACTTTGCCATCTTCCAGCGTGATATCAACATTGGTCCCGCCTTTGCCTGGTGTAACACCGCCTACCATCTGGGTTCCGTAATCCAATGCGCCCTTCGTGTGGAACATTCCCGTTGAACCCGTAATGCCTTGCGTAATGACTTTTGTATTTTTATCGATCAAAATACTCACGTTGCTTCACATCCTTACGGTTATTTTTCAAGTTCCGGACAGCTCCGGCACTAAGAAAGCAATTTATATCATTCGATTCCATCGCTAGCGGGAACATGAATTAGACGGATTGAAGCATTCCGATCCAATTCATGAAGATTGCGAACCGCTCTTTGGATTGATATAAATGGCCCAGGAATGAACTTATTTTACGAGGGCAACGATTTTTTGTGCACCGTCGGCCATGGAATCAGCAGGTACAATATTCAGGCCGGATTCACCCAAAATCTGTTTGCCAAGCTCCACATTCGTTCCTTCAAGACGAACAACCAACGGTTTTGTGAGGCCAAGCTGCTTCGCTGCTTCAACCACACCGTTTGCAATGACATCACAGCGCATGATTCCGCCGAAAATGTTAACGAAGATGCCCGCAACTTTGGCGTCAGACAGAATGATTTTAAAAGCTTCTGTTACTTTCTCCGTTGTTGCACCGCCCCCAACATCAAGGAAGTTGGCCGGGTCTCCGCCGTAGTATTTGATGATATCCATCGTAGCCATCGCAAGTCCCGCACCGTTAACCATACAGCCGATGTTGCCATCAAGTGCTATGTAGCTGAGGTCGTATTTGGAAGCCTCGATTTCTTTTTCGTCTTCTTCATCCAAGTCGCGCAGTTCCAAAATATCCTTATGACGGAACAATGCGTTGGAATCAAAATTCAATTTCGCATCCAGCGCGATAACGTTTCCATCTCCAGTAACAACAAGAGGGTTGATCTCAGCAATGGAGCAATCTTTTTCCACAAATGCAGTGTACAATGCAAGCATGAATTTGACTGCTTTGTTCACCAATTCATTCGGAATATTAATGCTGTAGGCCAATTTACGTGCTTGGAACACTTGTAATCCAATAGCAGGGTCAATAACTTCTTTGAAAATTTTCTCAGGAGTAGCTTCAGCCACTTCTTCGATCTCCGTACCGCCTTCTTCGGATGCCATCATCACGACACGGCCCGTTGCACGGTCAACAACAACACCCACGTAGTACTCTTTGCGGATATCGCAGCCCTCTTCGATCAAAAGACGTTTTACTTCCTTGCCTTCCGGTCCGGTCTGATGTGTCACCAGTACTTTTCCCAAAATTTCGGAAGCATACGCTCTAACTTCGTCTGCGCTCTTCGCTACCTTTACGCCGCCGGCTTTTCCCCGGCCACCTGCGTGAATTTGCGCTTTGACTACAGTCACCGGACTGCCCAGTGCCTCTGCGGCCGCAACCGCTTCATCGACTGTATAAGCAACCTTCCCATTAGGAACGGCAACTCCATACTGTTTCAGTACTTCTTTTCCTTGATATTCATGGATATTCATTCTCGAATCCTCCTATCAACATGACTGCAACAAGGCGGGTTGGTTGACTACCAAAAGACAATTGTTGACTATTTTCACTTAAACCCAATTCATTGTAACACGTTTTTAAAACGCTTTCCTTAAAAAAGTAATGGTTAATAGACAGCTTTTTGATATGGATATCATCCCATATTGTGAATGCTTGGATATTAATGGAAAAAAACCTCAGACTAATATGTCTAAGGTTTCTCCTTTTCGTTATATCAAGATTATTTCCAGGTTATTTTCTAGCTTCTTTCATATTCGTCTCATGTACCTTCTGAAGAAGCCCTTTAAACTGACCAAGCAACGATTCAAATTCCGTACTGCTCAGGCAAGCATCCCCCTGAATAGAATCCGGAATGGACAGAGCCTTATTGCGAAGCTCCTTACCTGAATCAGTTAACGTAATAAGCACTTTGCGCTCATCCTGTGCTGAACGTTCACGATGAATGAGTCCGGCAGACTGCAGGCGTTTTAATAGCGGTGTCAACGTACCCGAATCCAAGTAGAGTGCCTCTCCGATTTCTTTAACCGTGCATTCCTCTCGCTCCCACAATACCATCATGACCAAATACTGCGAGTAGGTGACACCCAGTACCTCGAGATATGGCTGGTACATCTTCGTGATTTCACGTGAACAAGCATATATGGCAAAGCATAATTGGTTATCCAACTTCAAAGCATCCGTTTGCATAATATTAATCCCACCTGCCTATTTTACATTTAATTGCTTATAGAAAGCGCTGTGTTAAGCCTGCCTTTTGCATGCTTATCTACACATACTAAAAACTCTCTCTATATATATTATCACAAATTAGAAAAAAAACAGAATAATTGAGCACAAGGGATTTTACTTTTCTATTTTATTGTGCTAAATTAAATTGTATAAAATATAATTACAAGCACAAAGGAGCGAATTGACATGATGACTATTCAACAAAAAATGTATGAAACTACGGTAAAAGCAGTTGGCGGACGTAACGGTTATGTAGAATCCTCCAGTCCCGAACTTCGTTTAGATGTACGGACACCGAAAGAAATGGGCGGTGCAGGTGGAGAAGGTACCAACCCAGAGCAATTGTTTGCAGCAGGTTATGCGGCTTGTTTTGATAGTGCACTAAATATGGTTGCTCGCATGCAAAAAATCAAGCTAGAAGGTACTGAAGTCACAGCTACAGTTCATTTCGGAAAAGTGGAAGACGGTGGCTTCGGCATCGCGGCAACACTTGACGTTCTTGCAAAAGGCGTAGACAAGGCTACAGCTGAGAAGCTGGTAGAAGCAGCTCATCAAGCCTGCCCATACTCCCGTGCAACACGCGGCAATATTGATGTTGAACTAAACGTACTTTAATTAAATTTGTAAAACAGTTTCATTCCCTCTACTTTGAGATGGTTTGTATGATTAACGATATACCCTTTCCAAACAATGATTTTCTGATGATATCCACGAGAGCGGATAGATAAAAATTCAGAATTCAGGGTTAGAATTGCAGCGATGATGAAGACAGGTTGACGCCCTGATTTCTTTTATATACAATGCTTATTAGAAGCTGAGGAAGCACCTTAATTCGCACACTGGCCCGCATTATGCGCAGCCAAGTACGAAGTGAGGTGTTTCTTTTTATTATGTATGGAAAATTATATAGTGCATGTTTATATGGAATTGACGGGGTATTAATCGAAGTTGAAACGGATTTGTCCAATGGATTGCCCCAGACTTCCATTATCGGCTTGCCGGACTCGGCGATTCGTGAAGCGGTTGAGCGTGTTCGTGCTGCTGTAAAAAATTGCGGTTATCAATATCCATTACAACGGATTACGATTAATCTTGCCCCTGCTGACCTGCGTAAAGAAGGCTCTTCATTCGATCTTGCCATTGCCGTAGCTTTGCTAATGACAAGTGGGCAGCTCGTGCTGCCGTCCCAGGAAAGAACACTTTTACTCGGCGAACTCGCATTGGATGGCTCGGTTCGATCCGTACCTGGTGTACTTGCCATGGTGGATCTGGCCAAGCGTCAAGGCTTCACTTCCGTTCTCCTCCCCGTTGAGAATCTGGCAGAAGCTTCGTTAATTAGCGGTATTAACGTATATGGTATCAGCCATTTAAGAGATATCGCGCCAGATAAGCCTGATTCCCAGACGAAAGATGGGGTCTTGTCCAAAGCGGGAACGGTTGTTTTGAATAACTTCGCTCACCTTATTAAACCTGCTGCATATGAACAGACTTTCTCCAACCCCGATGCCAAGACTCAGATTCCGGCTTCGTTAAGCGATGACTACAGTGACGTCCTCGGCCAGCATCATGTGAAGCGTGCGCTGATGATTGCCGCAGCCGGGATGCATAATATACTGCTCGTGGGACCACCAGGGACTGGCAAAACGATGCTGATCAAACGTCTGCCCACGATTCTCCCTCCGTTATCAGAGGAAGAATCACTGGAAGTTACCAAAGTGCTAAGTGCTGCAGGGAAACTGAAAGAAACGTCCAACGGTTTAGTTACGGAACGCCCCTTCCGGTCACCACATCATACGATATCCACCTCCGGCCTCATCGGTGGGAGCGGTATTCCGAAGCCGGGTGAAGTCAGCCTTGCACACCGCGGTATTCTGTTCCTTGATGAGCTTCCTGAGTTTCATCGTCAAGTGCTTGAAGTTTTACGGCAGCCGCTGGAGGATCATACGGTCACCATAAGCCGGGCAAGAGCTGCTTTTACGTTTCCTGCACAGTTTATGCTTGCATGCTCCATGAATCCCTGCCCGTGCGGGTATTTGTCCGCTCAATCCGAGGATCAGCGCTGTATATGCAGCCCTTCCCGCGTTGCAGCTTATCGGGCCAAAATCTCGGGCCCTTTGCTGGATCGGATAGATCTGCAAGTCGAGGTTCCTCCACCTGGCGAATGGCGGAAGGCAGCACCTTCCCCTACTTCTGCCGAGATGCAAGCCAAAGTTGTCCATGCTCATCATATTCAGGCTAAGCGCTATGCCAACAGTTCTGTGCGTTGGAATAGTCAGTTATCCGGAAGACTGCTCCGCCGAACTGCACGTCTTCCCTCGGAAGCAGACCATCTGCTCCAGCACACACTGCAGGCCCTTAACTTAAGCATGCGTGCTCACGATCGCATTATCAAGATGGCACAAACGATTGCCGATCTGGATCATGACGGCGAAATTTTAACTACTCATGTGGCTGAGGCGATTCAGTATCGGCAGTTGGATTTGAATTTGTTTTAGACCCTCAACAGCCCCAGCTCATAATATATAAATTCACTTAAATGACGACACTAAAAAAAACCGTTCAGGTTATCTTCTTCGTTTCATTGAAAAGGAGACCTTGAACGGTTTATTGGTTAAGACACGGACAGGGCATTCTATTTTACTTAATCAAAAAGGGTAAGTTTGTCTTTGGCCGGTGTGCGTTCTTTCGCAGAAGGGATGACCTCCGGATAACCCATGTAGACCATACCGACAATTTTCTCACCAGCCTGAATCCCCAGTGGTTTGCGGAATTTCGGTGCATACAGGAAAGGCTTTGTTACCCAAAAGGTTCCAATATCTTCACTCCATGCGGCCAGCATAAAGTTCTGTACCAGTGCACTTACTGCAGCAAAGTCCTCATCCCATATATTTTGTCTTGGATCCTCTTCCAGAACCACAAGCATGATCGACGGTACCTGCAAAACATTGGCTGAAAATTTGTTATCTTCGCCCATCTCTGCCTCAATCGCATCTGCAAGCTTCTTCCGCCCGTCTCCGGTAAATAACAAAAATCTCCACGGCTCACGCAATTTATGGTTTGGTGCCCAGACAGCGGTATCCAACAGCTCGATAATTTGTTCTGTAGGCACAGCATCTTTCTTAAACTTTTTGACGGTACGCCGATTTTGAATGGCACTTCTTACATCATTGACTGTATCAATATTTGTAGATTTGGTCACTGAACTTACCTCCCTATTGAAAATTCTCCATCACAGTAAATTCCAACTGCGCTGCTAACGGACTTTTATAATAAATAAAATGCAATACGCTTGGTTGCATTCTTGATTATACAACGAACCGTTCTTCAGATTCAAAGAACGCCCATGGAATAAGTATTGGCTATGTTTCACACAAAAAAAGGTGTTTCTAAAATTTGAATTCACGAGAGAATCCATTCATTTTAGAAAACACCATGTTTAACTGATTCAGTTTATTAATTCAGAACGCATTTTCAATGTGCTCAACAGTTACAATCTGACCTGCCGGATCAAGCATCACAGCAACCACATCAAAACGAATTTGTAATTCTTTCCCTCTTGATTGTTGAAGGTATACGGCTGCCGTGGAACGAACCTGCTGCATCTTACGGAGATCTACCGATTCCTGCGGTGTACCATACTTTCCGGCTCCACTACGGCTTCGTACCTCAACAAAGACAAGCAAATCACCATGTGAAGCGATAATATCAATCTCACCACGGCGGCAACGCCAGTTTTGCTCAATAATATGATAATCTTGCTCACGCAGCCACCTGCAAGCCGCCTCTTCACCCAACTTGCCTTTTTGCTGACGCGTAAGTTTGGGAGTAGAGTTATGTCCAGGAGGTCCAGGTAGATGGCTCACCATGTATCCTCTCCCTCACGTCCGGATGCCAGCCGGTCTGCCTGATAAATATAGGTTAACACTTCAGCGACCAGCTGATACAGTTCGGCAGGAATTTGCTCGTCCAAGTCAAGCTTGGACAAAACTTCCACCAATGCAGCATCCTCCTGAACAGGAACACCGTTTTCCTTAGCTTTATCAAGGATAGCTTCCGCGACTTTGCCGCGGCCTTTGGCCACGACGACCGGCGCTTCACTTTCGCCGGGTACATATTTTAAGGCAACAGCCTTTTTGGAAAGAAGATCTGGCTGCGGCTCATCTTTCATACTCGCATATCCACCCCTTTGTAACGATCAGGGCTGAAGTCGGACGCATTTACTTTACGCTCAGCACCTGGTTCCTGGCCAACTGGCCAGGGCTCTGTCTTAAAGGTTAGTAATTGATAGCCCAGCTTATCCAGCGCCTCTTGAATCACTTCCCGCCCGCTATTCAGAAGCGGACCCATGCCCTCCCGATCGTTGAGAACCCGAAGGCTGACAATATTGTTGACGACATGTACATCTACCAGTGTTGGTCCGAGACTTTTCATATCCAGATCAAACCACAACCTGCAATTGGATGCATCCAGTTCACCGCGCTGACCACGCCGGGATTGGATCTGTACAGAAGCCGTTTCTTCTCCATTGGGTCCGGTAATCGGGATGAACCAGTGCATCTGGGCAAAGGTAGAGCCCCGGTCCGTTGTCAGCAACAACTGCTGACCCGTCAGATATTGCACAGCCTGCCCGGCGGCTTCCTTCAGGGCCGCCGGGGCACTGTCGCTGCTGGCAAGCTGCAGCAGCAAGCCCTTCAGCGAGTCCGCGGTGCCCGGACTCGCCGCTTCACCCACGCGCGCCTGCGCAGCCGCGCCGTGCACTGCCTGCTGCTCGTGCTCTGCACCGAGCAGCTTCAGCACGCGCCCCACCCACGGGTCTCCCTCGTGGGTGACAGGCGCGTGCTGTGCGGCAGCGCCCGCAGGTGCTGCCGCATTCCCCCCAGCCGGCTGCACATCAGCGCCGGCTGGTACAGGCTGCGGCACGCCTCCGGCAGCCGCAGCCGCCTGGCCGCCCGCAGGTGCAGGGGCGGCCTGTGCTGCCGCACCAGGCTGTGCCGGTGCGGCAGTGGACGCGCTGCGCAGCGCGTCCAGCAGGGCCAGCAGCTTCGGCGCCAGTTGAGCCGCCGTTGGTGCTGCTGCCCCTGTCTGCGCTGCTGCAGGCGAAGCGCTCGCAGCTGCAGGCGTCTCCGCGCGGCCATCTGGTCGCCCAGCCGCGCTTCCTTCCTGCTGGCCGGCAATCGCTCGTCCAGCTGCTACATCCGCTGCCGCCCCAGGTATACCCGGGCGGCCCGCTTCCGTGGCACGCTGGCTCTCTCCAGGAATTCCCGTCCCTGCCTGAATGCCTTGTCCTGATTTTCCGGCCGTTTCCGCTTGTCCGGCTCCAGATTTTATTGCGGTCTCAGCATCCCCCGAACCCTGGTTGGTCTGTATAGGTCCCCGCAAGTCTGCCGTGGCTTCCGCTGCGCCTTTGTTGGACAACGGAACATTACCTGCTCCTGCCGGCATTGTTGTAGCACCCTGCGGCAATGGTGCCGTTTGCCCAGAGGTTCCCGCCTGACGTCCTCCAGCCGTGGACACTCCCGAATCATCTGTCTGCTGCCCTCCGGCTACTGTTATAAGCAAACTACCAGACGCTGGCAGCTTTGATGTACCTACCTGTTCGCCCATGACCACGGTTTTGCCCGCATTCTGAGCAAGAAACGTTTCCAGCTGCTCCGTTAACCCATTTAGCAGCTGATGAAGGGGTGGACCAAATACCGTCTGATGCAATCCTTTTACCGTTTCAGCCGTAATCGGCAGACCACGCTGAAAAGCAATACCCGTTGCCTGCACCCACTCTTCCACAGGTATCTGAGCTGGTTTGACAGTCATCATACTTTGAACCATGGCCACATTATCCTTCGTAAGTGGCAACCCACTGCGCTGCATGGCAAGCAGTAGTTCCCGATTTCCCTTGGTATCCGGCAAACCTACCTCTTGAAGCAGATTGTTCAACGATGCTTGCGGCAATTCAGACAACGTGCCAGCCAGCGGCTTCATAACGGTCACGCCATTCTCTCCAGGCGGCTGCACTTGAAGTAGTGTGGTTTCTCCTGGGCGAAGTGGTGTCTCGAGCTTGGCACGTACTTGTACGCCCTGAATTTGCAGAACTGCCTCTCCACCATCCTCTGAGACACTTACGACAGATCCACGTACAACCTGACCCTCCTTAAGCTCTAACGGCTTGGCATTCCCCGGCTTGCTGTCTCCCAGGAGACCACGAATCATGGAGCTAATATTCACAGTTCTCTCCCTCCTTCCTGTACGTCTTGGTTAAAATAAAGTATGCTGCTCGCCGAGCAGATTGCCCAGAAAGCTCCGCCTGTGCATCGGCGTGGCTCCAAGAGCCATGATCTGTTCGCGATGAAACTTTGTTGCATATCCCTTATGTATCGACAGACCATACTCTGGATATAACGTCTCCCATTCCTCCTTGCAGAGCCGATCGCGGGTTACCTTCGCAATGATGGATGCTGCTGCGATGGACTGGCTGTTGGCATCCCCTTTGATAATGGAGATCTGAGGTACATTTACGTCCACTTTTTCGGCATCAACCAATAGATAGTCAGGTACACCGTTCAGGGCCTCCACGGCACGCTTCATTGCAAGTCTAGTGGCCTGTTTAATATTGAGACGATCAATCGTTTCTGCATCCGCAAAACCAACACCTACGGACAAAGCCTTTTCCATAATAACGTCATACAGCGCTTCACGCTTCTTCTCTGTTAGTTTTTTGGAATCATTAACACCTTCCAGTATCAGATCACGAGGCAATATGACAGCAGCTGCCACTACATCTCCGAATAGACATCCCCTGCCCACCTCATCAATTCCTGCAATTCGCTCAAAACCACTCTCCCAATACTCCCTCTCATGAATCAGCAGATCACGAGGTTCAATCTCTGCTTTTTTCTTCTTGGATTCAGAAGGTTCCATTGGTATCAGTTCATTCATTTCATTATGTTCAGTCATTGCTTTCATCTCCTCTACCCACGCAAGCTTTAACATGTTTCTCTCTATAAGTCATCAATGTCTCTTTTCCCTGAGTACGTTTGGGGAAGCCCTACATTTTTTTGACACCCTAATATGTTCAGTCCAAGTAAATCACTTAATCTCTTGATCACACCCTGAACGTGGTACTCTGTTATAGACGCAGATTCTAGCTCTTTGTTTTTCATATTAGCAAAAATTACTTCGTCTTCATTAGCACCCTGATATGCACATATGATAATAAGAGTTGGTTTCTTCATTTATCGGTATCTGAAGATTTAAATTGAAGATATCCTGTGATCAACCGGGCCAATTGCTTGAACTCTCATCATAGCACGATTTTTACACCTCAGATATATACACGAGACAATCTCATCCTTTCCTATTTGTGGTCATCTTTCATCCCTGCTTTTTTATTCATTGCTCTATCATAAGCTCCTTATTTTTTCTAAAATGAAAAAGCGACCGCTCCCGGTAATCCGGTAACGGCCGCTTCTTTCGGCTCACTATTGCAATATGCAAATCCGTTTTAATATGGAGCTTCCATAGAGAAGCGTCCCATCTTGCCTGCACGCAATTCACGCAGAAAAGCACGCGATGCTTTTTCCAGGTCCACACGTCCACCGCTAACAATACAGCCCCGTTTACGACCAACCTGTTCCATGATGGCTATAACGCTATCCGAATCATCTGCATCCTTGGAGAACTCCTGAAGCTCGTATCGTTCCTCAAGAGCATCCCAGTAGTAACGCATCAGGTAGCTAATTGCAAAGAAGGCGATATCCTCAGCATTGAGGATTTCCTCCTTGATGGCTCCTGTAACCGCAAGACGATAACCTACGTTCTGATCCTCGAATTTGGGCCACAAAATACCTGGCGTATCGAGCAGTTCCATCTCTTTGCCTACTTTAATCCATTGTTGACCCTTCGTTACACCAGGACGATCTCCCGTCGCTGCAATATTTCGTCCAGCAAGCCGGTTAATCAATGTGGATTTCCCTACGTTGGGAATACCTACAATGAGTGCACGAACGGCACGCGGGTTAATCCCCTTTGCCAGCTGACGGTCAATTTTCTCTTTGAGCAGCAACCGGGCCTGTGCCGGAATGTCTTTTACATTGGTACCTGTGGATGCATCCACAGGGAACGCAGTAATTCCTTCATTTTTGAAATGGGCAATCCATTCCTGTGTCACCTTGGCATCCGCAAGATCAGACTTGTTTAACAAAATCATGCGAGGCTTACCCTGTAAAATTTCATCAATCATCGGATTTCGGCTGGAGACAGGCAGACGGGCATCCAGCAGTTCGATGACCACGTCAATCAGCTTTAACTTATCCTGAATCTGGCGTCTGGCCCGGGTCATGTGACCTGGAAACCATTGTATCGTCACCTTGTCTTCACCTCATTATTTAATGATATATAAGCTAAAGCTACAATTCACTTGGTCCCTTCATTGGCAAAACACGTTTCCGGTCACGGGTATCCCCATTCTTATTTTGCCCTCTCTGGTATGGAGTAAACGATATATTTAGCTTATATATCCTGAACTTGATTAGTGGTTAATCCACTTGATATCACCGATCGGCCAGAAAATAACATCTGCACGTCCTACGATATCTTCTAGAGACACGTATCCAATCATTCGGCTATCCGTACTGTTCGGACGATTATCACCCATTACAAATACATGGCCTTCCGGTACCTTGCCATCCGGGAATTGCTCATTCGGGAAGTCCTTCACATTATAGGTTCCGCCATTCGCTTCGGCTGCGTCAATCGCTCCCTGAATGTATGTCTCATTCACTTTCTCCCCGTTTACCATAACCGTATCCCCACTCACCTGCACAGTATCACCCGCTACAGCAATGACACGTTTGATGAAATCACGTCCCTCAGAAGGAACATGGAATACGATAACCTCTCCGCGCTGTGGTTCCCGGATATCGTACAGGATTTCATTCACGATGACACGTTCACCTGTATGGAAATTCGGCTGCATGGAAGGTCCGTCCACGACAAACGGTTTGAATAATAACCATCGAATTAAAATAACGAGCACCAATGCGATCACAATCGCTTTGAGCCATTCGACAATCTCATTTTTGGCTTTTTTGGATCGACTGCCCTTCTCTTGAGCAGAATTGTCCTGGTGTTGAACTTCCTGTTCCATTATTGATCTTCCTCTCTTCACGGTACATGTTATAGCAGTTTACACATCCAGCTTTTCACATCATTCATTTCATTGAATTCATGCAAAATTCTCATATCAGTTATGTACTTCTACACGAGCATTTCATTTTAGTACAAATGATCCGCATATTACATATGCTCTAACTGATTACACAAGCCTCCCGGACTCTCACGCGTGTGCCGCCATACCATTTTACTCGGAAGTGTACCTCCGGTTCAACTTTTCCCGGACAAAAACGAAAAGGGCTTGTCTCCAAGCCCTCTCCGGTATCCGTTATATTAACGAATTTCTTTAATTCTCGCTGCTTTACCGCGTAGTTCACGAAGATAATAAAGCTTCGCACGACGCACTTTACCACGGCGAGCCACATCGATTTTATCGATTTTAGGGGAATGAAGCGGGAAAGTTCTTTCCACACCTACACCGTAAGAAATTTTACGAACTGTAAAAGTCTCACTGATTCCACCACCACGGCGCTTGATCACAACACCTTCGAACAATTGGATACGCTCACGAGTTCCCTCGATAACCTTAACGTGCACTTTCAAAGTGTCACCAGGACGAAAACTCGGAATATCTTTGCGAAGTTGTTCTTGAGTAATCGCTTGAACGATATTCATCTATGACTCCCTCCTTCCGTACAGGCGTTCATACTTCTTCCGGAGAACACCCTGTCTCCTTCATTATCCATAGAGGACCGCCGTATTCCACACAACAGAATTATTGTACCATGCCATATATTAAAACACAAGGAGAAATAAACATAATAACACAAACAACTCTTCCACCCGAAGTCAACCACATTACGGAAAAAATAATGTAACTTTCTGTCAAGAATGTTCGTCTATGATATAGCTTGGTAGAATAATGAATACCTGTCTCAATTGCACTAAGAAATGAAATTGTATAAGGAGAAACAACCGAACTATGAAACATTGGAAAAGATTTACCCTTGCGTCACTAGCCGCAGTCACTTGCATCATTACGCTATATGCCTATGCTGTTAGTCATCCGACAAATGCACTATCGCACAAAGCATGTACATCCTGGGACATGGTCAAGCGTAAAGCGTTCCTGATGTCACACACGGACTACTCTAGCAAGACCGGTCTGAATCTGGCTACCTTCCAAGTTGCGCCTGGTACAGCTACGGAAGTTCCTGTACTCATGTATCACTACATACAGCCCAAAGTGAATAATCACGAAACAGGAAACAAGTCCATTATTAATCTTGAGGATTTCGAAGACAATATGAAGTACTTGCATGATGAAGGGTACAATACGATTACATTGGAGCAGCTGGAAGACTATGTGAATGGTCTGATCTCACTACCCAAGAAGTCTATTGTCATCACTTTTGATGATGGATATCAGAACAATTATACACTTGCCTATCCCGTGCTCAAAAAATATAATTTTCATGCTTCTCTCTTTGTCATCGGCAGTAAGATTCAGGATCAGCCAGCTGATTTTGATCCCGCCAAAAAAACGTTTATCTCCGAACCGGAGATGAAGGCTGCAGCAGATGTATTTGAGTTTAACAGCCACACCTATAACTTGCATCATAAGGGGTTTATGCGGTGCGGTGAGAGCGTACCTGTAGGACTTGATACAAGCCTGCTGAACAATGATATCAGGATGATGAAGGAAAAGGGAATCGACACGCCATATTTGGCATATCCTTTCGGTTACACCAGCACGCAGATGATTTATCAGCTGCAGCAAAATGGGTATCGCATGGCCTTCTCGGTTCGCTCGGGTTTTGTTCGTCCGGGAGATAACCCGATGAAGCTCCCAAGACTAACGGTGACGACCGGAACGGATTTAGCCAAATTGCTTAACCCAGAGGCAGATCAGCCGGATATACTCCCTTTGGTCGACATTAGTCAATAGAATTTAAATCAACACTTCTCCGCCAGGATATAGAGTCGAGCTGTACAGTCTTTTGGACTGCGGCTCGGCTTTTTTGGATGTCCATGGGGTCAGTTCAATCTTGGAGCTGGAATACAGGACAGCTTCATTCGCGTCGTAGATAATGATCTGTTCCTTCCCGGTCTGACAGAGATCCGCATGTACGGCATATCCTTCTTTCCCGAATAATGCAACCGTTTGCATCTGTCCATCGACCAAAGAAGGCAGTACCCCTCCGCCTCTGCGATAAGCCAATATATAATCCAGTCCACTGTCATCCCAGTCCCGTACAGGTTCTATAATCGTTAGCCAGCCACGTGTAGTGCGATCTTCCTTCCAGAGTTCTTTTCCCTCGCAATCCAGCAAAAACATTCCGTCTTTACCATGCTCATCACCGCGGATGATACGATCAAGACCAGCGATCTGCAAACCGGGCAGCCCGTCACAAAACTCCCCTAACGCGATGTGCTGCGATTCAATAGAATCGGCATAGCGCCATATCTCATGGCCGTAACGGTCCATCATTACCGTCACACTGCCGCCTATAACTATTTCAATCTGACCATCACCGTTCACATCCCCAAACCAGATACAATCGGCATGATCGTCCAGATCAGTGCAAGACCATAGCAAGGTTCCGTCATGATCCAGCATGTCATAGCCTGCCATAACCTCATCCTTCCCATCTGCATCGATATCGTATACCCATGGGAAATGTCCTACATTGCCTTCGTGCTTCCATAGAAGATTGAAATCATGGTCAAGTGCCCATAAAGTTTTATACCGATCTTTGAGTAGGACATCCAGCTTCTGTTCATCCCCGGTCAGATTCGCAAGAATAATGCAGTCATGTGCCTCGTCACCCGGTAAAGAATGTGTGCTTTTAATATCTCCGGTTTTGCCGTCCAAAATTAGAAACTGCTTACCCATGATACAAATAACTTCATTGTTCCCGTCTCCATCCCAATCGGCAATTTGAGCGGGGTAATCCGATCCTGGACCACCAGCATCCGGATCAGGCTTTCCCAATTGCCAGAGGAGCTCTCCTTCCAGATCATATGCCGTCAGACAGGATACCTGATGCGGAACATAACGGTCATCGATTCCGCCGTCAGCTTGAACCAGCAGCATCTCTAATCGTCCATCTCCATTCAGATCCCCGAGAAGCATTTTGCATCGTTCCCCGGCTTTACTTATATCTATTCTGCCGATCTCGTAAGGCTGATGATACATCATCTTCCTCCTCCGTTTTATCGCTTTAGATTACTCACCCTAAATTTAGCATAAAGATCTCATCTGTTTTTGATAGCTCTTGTTCTGAATTCCTAAAAAATAAACATTCACATTGTATAATCATCCTGGATATGAATGCTGCCTCATCTTATTTAATCCATTCCAAAAACTCCAGCCTATTGCCAAAAGGATCGTGAACATAGAAGCGTTTTACTCCTTCATCCGTCCTCGCATCGTCATCTATGATATGAACCTGTTTGCCGCTTAAATGTTCTTTAAGTAAGTCCAGATTCTGAACGTGAAATGCTGGATGAGCTTTGGTAGCGGGCACAAAATCTTTTTGTACTCCAATATGAACCTGATGAGTTCCACATAGAAACCATACGCCACCACGTTTTTTTAAAGCTTCAGGTTTCGGAATTTCTGTCCATCCCATAAGGTTATGAAAAAATCTGCGTGCTTCCGCTTCGCATCCTTCTGGTGCCGCAAGTTGGACATGATCAAGACCATAAAAGTTATAATTCATTTCAGTAACCCCTCTACGTTTCATTTAGTGAAACAAAGTTTCATAATTACATTTTATAATAGTTTGCTTATTTAATCCATCTTTTTACATTTTCAATCATCACGAAATTTTCAGCATACCCTTCCACAACAACAAAAAAAAGACCAACCTCGTTACCTAAAGGGTGGCCTGTATATCTTGTAATCATCGCTTCGCTACTTACCATGCAATCTTAAAATATTTGCAGCTACTCGGAAGTCCGTTCCATCTCAGAACGAAGTTTATCGAGCCATATCCGTTCTTTTTCCGTCAATTCAGCAGTATCCAGCATATCCGGTCTGCGCTCCAACGTACGAATTAGAGATTGTTCTCTGCGCCATGCATCAATATTCAGATGATGTCCAGATAACAGCACGTCCGGTACCTTCATGCCTCTGAATTCAGGCGGTCGTGTATAATGCGGATATTCGAGGAGCCCTGTGCTGAACGAATCCGTCACGGCACTCGTCTCGTTTCCGAGTACACCCGGGATCAGACGAGCAACACTGTCAATGGCAACCATTGCAGGCAGCTCACCTCCGGTTAATACATAATCCCCAATGGATAATTCATCGGTGACGAGAAATTCGCGAATACGCTCATCATAGCCTTCATAATGTCCACAGATAAAAATCAGATGATCTTCTTGTACCAGTTCTTCTGCTTTTTTCTGTGTAAACGTCTCACCTTGCGGACACATTAGAATGATGCGAGGAGGTTTGCTCGATGCTGCTGACTCTTTGCTGCGTTTTTCAAGGACATCCTCCACAGCAGCAAAGATCGGATCAGGCTTTAATACCATCCCTCCGCCTCCACCATAAGGTGTATCATCAACCGTATTATGTTTATTCGTAGCATAATTCCGGAAATTTACTGCATTCAGTGACACGAGCCCCTTCGTCTGAGCTTTGCCAAGAATGCTTGTCCCGAATACACCTTCGAACATTTCTGGAAATAACGTTAGTACATCTACTCTCATGTTAAAGCAATCCTTCCATCAGATGAACCTTAACCAGTTTCTCATTCACATCGACATCAAGCACTACATCATCAATAACGGGTAACAGAATTTCCTTGCCTGCCGCCGTTTTAACAACCCATACGTCGTTGGCTCCAGGCGTCAGAATCTCGGAGATTGTTCCAAGGTTCTCACCTTCTTCTGTCACAACAGTACATCCAACGATTTGGTGGAAGTAATACTCATTCTCCTCCAGCTCAGCCAAGTTCTCTTTGGAGACTTTGGCTATGCCGCCTTTGAACTTTTCCACTTCATTAATATTTCCGTATTCCTTCAATCGAACGATATACATATTTTTATGCAATCGTGCCGATTCCACATGAACCAGTACAGGGTGGTTGTCGGGTGTAAACAAATAAAGCTCCGCATTTTTCGCAAAACGCACTTCCGGGAAATCGGTTAAAGGCATGATTTTCAACTCACCACGAATTCCGTGTGTATTGACGACTTTACCTACATTCATAAACTCTGCCATACGTTCCTCCTGCATTTCATTCAATATTGTTCATAGTCATGATTTTCTTACGATCGTTCCGGTTATAGATCGTTATTCGATCGCTGTTATCCTCTAAATTTAAATTTCATTATTCAAAGGTAAAAATTCAGTGATAAAGGCAGCGTGAGCGCTATTGATATTTGACGAGCTAGTCAATCATAGTATTTAAGTTTCAGCATGCACGAAAAGGGGCTAGGACATGCATCCTAACCCCCTTTCGTATATCTTTAAGATATGATATCGACGGTAACCCGTTTATCCATCTTAACTGCTGCTGATGTGACGACCGTACGAAGAGATTTTGCGATTCGCCCTTGTTTACCAATAACCTTCCCGACATCGTCAGGATGAACAGTTAACTCGTAAACGACAAGCCGGTCTTTCTCAA
The DNA here is from genome assembly GCF_004000925.1 of Paenibacillus illinoisensis NBRC 15959. Taxonomy (GTDB): domain Bacteria; phylum Bacillota; class Bacilli; order Paenibacillales; family Paenibacillaceae; genus Paenibacillus; species Paenibacillus illinoisensis. The sequence goes on from NZ_BIME01000001.1 coordinate 864,460, forward strand.
CCGTCCGAACCGCCACATCTTCCGGATGATCGACCAAAGCCTTAGCAATTATGCTTACTAATTCTTCCATAGATGACCCTCCGAATCAGCACCTTATTTAGTCAATTTAGACTCGTGGAACTTCTTCATCACGCCCGCTTTGCTCAGCAAGTTGCGGACAGTGTCGGATGCTTGCGCACCGTTTTGAAGCCATTGCAATGCTTTATCTTCATCGATCTTAACAACAGCCGGTTGTTCAACCGGGTTGTAGTAACCGATCTCCTCGATAAAACGACCGTCACGTGGGGAACGGGAATCCGATACCACTACGCGGTAGAAAGGAGCTTTGTGAGCACCCATACGTTTCAGACGAATACGAACTGCCATTTGAAAATTCACCTCCTTCAATGAAATCTGTATATTCATTAATCATTGTTGAAATTAACGGAAAGGAAACTTCATTCCTTTGCCAAGACCCTTCAGCTGCTTCATTGCCTTGTTCTTGCCGCCTTTAGGTCCCATCATATCCGAGAACTGTTTCATCATGCGGCGCATTTCATCAAACTGCTTGATTAGGCGATTAACCTCGGCCAGAGATGTACCACTACCTGTAGCAATACGTTTCCGGCGACTATGATTGATCATGTCGGGGTTGCGTTTCTCCTCTGTAGTCATGGAGTACACAATCGCTTCAATCCGGCCCATTTGCTTGTCGTCCACTTTCAGGTCCTTGGCTTGCTTCATCTTGCCCATGCCGGGAATCATATCCATGATCTGATCGATAGGTCCCAGCTTCTTCACCTGATCCATTTGCTCCAGGAAATCCTCGAACGTAAATTCTGCATTACGCATTTTGCGTTCCATTTCCTTGGCTTTTTCGGTATCAATGTTGGATTGTGCTTTCTCAATCAGGGAAAGCATATCCCCCATGCCGAGGATCCGTGAAGCCATCCGTTCCGGATGGAAAGGCTCAAGAGCATCGAGCTTCTCGCCGAGTGACGCAAACTTGATCGGACAGCCAGTTACTGCTTTTACCGAAAGGGCAGCACCACCGCGCGTATCGCCGTCCAGTTTGGTCAAAACGACTCCGGTCAAGTCAAGCTGCTGGTTAAAGTGTTCCGCCACATTAACAGCATCCTGACCTGTCATACTATCGACCACAAGCAGGACTTCGTCCGGATTCACTACGCTGTGAATCTGGCGCAGTTCTTCCATCAGTTCCTCATCCACGTGCAAACGTCCCGCGGTATCGATGATGACATAGTCATTGCCGTTATCCTTAGCATGCTGCAGACCCTGACGTGCGATCTCCACCGGGCTTGTCTGATCTCCCAATGTAAACACCGGAGCCTTGATCTGTTCACCCAGTACTTGCAATTGCTTAATGGCTGCCGGACGATAAATATCACCCGCGACCAGCAATGGTCGGCTGTTTTGCTTTTGCAGCATTTTAGCCAGCTTACCGGATGTCGTCGTTTTACCAGCACCCTGCAAACCTACCATCATGAGCACCGTAGGCGGCTTGTTCGCTTTTGCCAGTTTCGACTGGCTTCCACCCATCAAGTCCGTCAGTTCCTTGTTAACGATGTCGATGATTACCATGCCTGGCGTGAAGCTTTCCATAACTTCCTTGCCGACAGCTTTCTCTTTCACCTTGGCGATGAATTCCTTGACCACTTTGAAGTTTACATCCGCTTCGAGCAATGCCAGACGTACCTCACGCATAGCTTCGGCAACATCTTCATCCGATACCTTGCCTTTGCCGCGCAGCTTGCTGAACACATTCTGCAATCGGGTCGTTAATCCTTCAAATGCCATGATCCCACCTCCTTAAGCTGTAATACTGTTTTTAGAACCGATACGTTCCGTCCCATTTTCTCATTCCCGGAGCTGGTGAACAATATCGTTTATTTGTTTGTTGTTATGAATGGAGACGCCTGCGCGTTCCAGTGCATTTTGCAATTCTTCAAGATTGCGGCTGCGTCGTTCGTGCTTCTCCAGCAAGCCAAGCTTGCTTTCGTAATTTTCCAGCACCTGCTCAGCACGCTTGATATGCTCATATACCGCCTGGCGGCTGATCTCAAACTCGGCTGCAATTTCACCAAGCGAGAAATCATCATGAAAGTAATATTTCAGAAATGTTTGCTGTTTCTCAGTAAGCAAACGTTCATAGAAAGCAAACAGCAAGTTAATCCGGTTTGTCTTCTCAAGCCGGTTTTCTTGACTCATATCAGGGCACTCCCTTCGTCAAGGAAAAACACTTTACACTCTTGCAACGTTCCTAATAATACCGAAAACAAATCAGGATGTCAAGCAAAAATACTTGTCACAATAAAAACGTTCATTTTGCACTCATTTTTCGTGACTATACGGTTGATCTTAGCCATTCCTATACAGCAGAATACGACCTGCTGCATCCTTAATATAGAACAAAAAAAACGAATGGGTCTCCACAGATGGAGCCGATTCGTTTTACACTATTTACCGTGTTCTAGCGAAGTGGTGTCAGGTACAGCAGTACCATGAAGAAATGAAGAATACTACCTGCCAACACAAAGAGATGCCAAATCGCATGGTGATACGGAAATCCACGCCACACATAAAAAAGCGTCCCCAGTGTATACATCAGACCTCCAGCAACCAGCAGCACGATTCCGCCTGTAGGAATGGCAGCCATAAGCGGTTGCCAGGCAATAACGATGAGCCAGCCCATCGCAATATAGAAAATCGTGGACATGAATAGAAACCTTTTCGTAAAAAACGCCTTAAAGATCACGCCGAATAATGCGATTCCCCAGATTACACCGAACAGGGTCCAACCAAGTGTGCCGCGAACAGCAATAAACAGAAGCGGAGTGTACGATCCCGCAATAAACAAATAAATGGAAGAATGGTCGAAAATCTCAAATAAATCTTTCATTTTCCCATCTTTCCATGCATGCACGAGTGTAGAGCTCGTATAGAGCAGCAACATGGTGATCCCATAGATCGTGAAACTGACCACATGCCAAGCCGTGCCTTTCATACTCGAAAATACAATCAACAGCACCAGTGCAGCTACACTGAGCGCAGCGCCGATTCCATGAGTCACTGCATTAGCGACTTCTTCACGGCGGGAATAGGTATAGGTATTGGCCATATCAACCGTCCTTTCTAGCCCTTTAGCCTTGCCTTCTGTATTCCCATTATACACGTATTGCCAGTGACATTACACGTGACACTTATCACGTATATCACTGGCAATACGGTTAACGCTATTAAATCATCCTATTTATTAATGGTTCTAAGAACTGGCTTCCTCATCTTCTGCGTCCTGATCCGGTTGCTCTTGGATCAGTCCGGCAAACAACGCATGCACGAATTGCTCGGAGTCGAATGGCTGCAGATCATCAATTTTCTCACCAAGACCTACCATCTTCACTGGCAGATCCAGTTCCTGACGAATGGCAACGACAATACCGCCTTTCGCCGTACCATCCAGCTTCGTCAGTACGAGTCCAGTCACGCCGCTTTTCTCCCCAAACAGTTTGGCCTGATTCAATGCATTCTGTCCAGTCGTCGCGTCGAGAACCATCAATACTTCATGTGGAGCTTCCGGGATTTCACGCTGAATAACACGATAGATCTTGTTAAGCTCCTCCATGAGATTGGATTTGTTCTGCAGACGACCTGCCGTATCGCAAAGCAAAACATCTGCTCCACGCTGTTTCGCTGCTTGCACAGCATCATACATAACCGCAGCCGGATCTGATCCGGCCTGCTGCTTGATGACTTCAACGCCGGCACGCTGTCCCCATACCTCTAGCTGCTCAATTGCACCGGCACGGAAGGTATCACCAGCAGCCATAATGACTTTTTTGCCCTGCTGTTTGAAACGATGTGCCAGCTTGCCGATCGTTGTTGTTTTACCTACGCCGTTGACACCGACAAACAGAATGACGGTAATGCCATCCGGATTCATCTTCAGTTCGTTATTTTGTTCACCGCGCAGGAGGTCTGTCAATTTCTCGGACAACACAGGCTGCAATTCAGCCGCGTCTTCAATTTTGCGTTTTTTAACCTCCACACGCAGGTCTTCAATCAGGTTCATGACGGTATTGACCCCAACATCCGCTCCAATCAGGATTTCTTCCAGTTCCTCATAGAATTCCTCATCGATCTTTTTGCGGCGAATAACGAGATCGGATACTTTCTCCACAAGCCCTTTACGAGTCTTCTCCAGTCCATCCTTGAACTGTTTTGTTACCGACTCCGTTTTGCTTGCAATGCTGTCTCTCAGCTTCTTAAAGAAACTCATAAAGCCCCTCCATCGTGTACGTAATCTTAGTGCTGTTTATTTAATTAACAAGTTCCTGATGCATATCGAATTGAATTCTTTAAGCACTGGCTATTTCGGCTTCCTCATCTTCCAGTCTAACCGAAACGAGCTTCGATACTCCGCCCTCTTCCATGGTGACACCGTATAGTACATCAGCTTCTTCCATTGTGCCCTTCCGGTGAGTAACAACGATAAACTGTGTCTGTTCGGAGAATTCCCGCAAATACTGGGCGAAACGTACCACATTGGCCTCATCCAGCGCTGCTTCGACTTCATCCAGCACACAGAACGGTACTGGCTTCACGTGCAGGATGGCGAATAGCAGCGCCATTGCCGTTAATGCGCGTTCTCCGCCAGATAAGAGCTGCAGGTTTTGCAGTTTCTTGCCTGGTGGCTGGGCAACGATATCAATTCCGGTTTCCAGAAGCCGTTCCGGGTCCATAAGAACCAGATCCGCACGCCCACCGCCAAATAGCTTGGTAAATACCGTACCAAACTCACGGCGGATTGCATCAAACGTTGTCTTGAAACGTTTAGCCATCTCATCTTCCATCTCACGGATGACTTGGTACAACGTCGTTTTAGCTTCCACCAGATCATTTTTCTGCTCATTCAGGAACTCGTAACGTTCATTAACCCGCTGGAATTCCTCAATCGCCCCAAGATTGACTTCTCCCAGAGCTGAGATGCTGCGCTTAAGCTTCTGCACTTCAGCCTGAGTGCTCTCTACATCTTCCGGTACTGGGTATCGCTCTTTCGCAAGCTCATAACCAAGTTCATAGTCGTCCATCAGTTTACGCAGTATGTTTTCGAGTTCAACATCAAGCCTGTTTACGGAAATTTCCGTCTGACGCATCTGTTCCTCTACCGCTTTTAACTGTGTACGCTGTTCCTTCGTTTCACTCTCAGCAAGTTCAAGCTTCTTCGACAATTCGCTTCGTGCAGCACGTTTGAAATCCAGCTGCTCGGAAGCTTCCGTTTTCTTCAGCTTGAACTGGTTCAGATCTTCAATCTGTTTGACGCTCTCCACCTGCGTTTTCTTTAGGTCTGCTTCCATGGAAGCCAGAAGTGTCCGATTCTGACGTAAATCTTTGACCAGCGACTCGACTTCCCGCTCCAATCGGCGCAGCTGCTCCTCATTAGAGAACCGTTCCTGATCCAGCTTACCCTCTCTGACTTTCAATTCGGTCAACTGGCTCTGCAGCTCTTCCTTCGCCGACTCATTCGCTTTGCGGGCAAACTCTGCAGCATGAATGGCACGGTGAGTTGCCTTCTCTTCTTCTTCAAGCTGCTCCAGCTTCTGCACAGCTGCTTCGCGTGCCGTATCCATCTCTTTGATTTCTTCGGTAAATCCACTTTTCTCCTGGCCAGCTACCGCAACCTGTTCCAACACATGGCGCAGCTCGTGCTCGACCTGTTTCATTTCCATCGATGCCTGCTGTTCGGCATTTCGTGTATCATCACCCGATTGACGCAGCTCATCCAGCTTGTCCTGACATTGTTCCAACTGGGTTTTCACATCGTCAACGCTGCGGTGCAGCTTCACAATCTGGTTTTCGGTATCCAAAATATCCTGATCCAGTTGATCCAGCTGCCGTTTCCGGCTGAGCAGACTTACATTTTTCTTGTGCTGGCTTCCCCCTGTCATGGAACCGCCCGCATTGACCACATCCCCTTCAAGGGTCACGACACGGAAACGGTACTGACAGCGTGCCGCAATTTTATTGGCGTATTCCAGCGTTTCGGCAATGATGACATTGCCGAGCAGGCTTCCAATGATATTCGCATAACGGGAATCGAAGTGTACGAGATCCGCACCAATTCCCACGAAACCATCCATGCCTTCAATCATGGAACGCTCACTGGAACCAACGGTACGTGGACGAATGACATCCAGCGGCAGGAATGTGGCTCTACCAAGCTGACGCTGCTTCAGAAATGCAATGGCCTGTCTGGAGACAGACTCGTTTTCCATAACGACATGCTGAAGTGCAGCACCCATTGCCGTCTCCACAGCCAATTCAATTTTTTCAGGAACTTTAACCAGTTCCGCCACGGCTCCATGTACACCACTAAGAGTGCCTTTGCGAGAAGCTTTGAGGACTTCTTTGACCCCAAGCATAAATCCGTCGAAATCATCCTGCATCTCTTTCATCGTATCCCGGCGGGATACCTGTGCTTCGCGCTTCTGTTCCCATTTTCGAACCGTGCTGCGGCTCTCTTCCAGCAGCTTTTGCAAAGATTGCAGTCGTTCACTTTCAGTTATATATCCGCCGCGCAAGTCACTGATCTCTTTACCCAAGCGGACTACTTTTTTCTCAATCTCGGCTTTTCGAGCTTCGAGCGTTTCCTTCTGCTCTTCCCACTTACCGGATTCCTCGGATGCACGGTTCATACGACGTTCAAGCGACTCTTTCTGCTGATCGGCGTACCGGATCTCGTTGCGCGTCTGAGCCATCTGGTTCATCAGTTCCAGCAAATTACCCTTAAGGCTTTCTTCCTGCTGCTGACTGATTCCGCCCGTAACGCCAATGAGCTTCGCCTCTTCTTCAGACAGACGGTTTCGCACGTCACCCAGTTCCTGCTCCAGCTTGCCAAACTTCTCGCGTAATGCAAGCAGCTCAGCCTCACGTTCCCGATGTCGATCTTCACTCGCAGCAAGTGTAACCGTGAGCTGCTCATGATTAGTTTGCAGATGACGAGAACGTTCTTTGAGCAATTCTCCAAGACCTTCACTTTTCTCCGTGGCTTCACTGAACTGCAGCAAGGCAGATTGCAGCTCTTCCGTCTCCGATTCCAGGATTCGCAGTGCATTCCGGTCGCTTTCCAGCTTGGCATCATGTGTGGAAACAATGGCGGCAAGACCAACTTCTTCTTCTTTTAGCGACTGTAACCGTTCATTCGCCTTGCTCCAGGACGCATGAATCTGTTCGATCTGGTAGACATACATGGAGATTTCCTTTGATTTGAGCTGTCCACGCAATTCCTTGTAGTGAATCGCTTTTTCCGACTGCTCTCTCAGCGGGCCTATCTGGTCCTCCAGCTCTGTAACCAAATCGTGAATTCGCAGCAAGTTCTGCTCTGTCTCGTCCAGCTTGCGTGTGGCATCCCGCTTACGGGATTTATACTTCACAATACCGGATGCCTCTTCAAAGATACCCCTGCGATCTTCAGAACGAGTACTCAAAATTTCCTCGATACGACCCTGTCCGATAATGGAGTAAGCTTCCTTACCGATCCCGGTATCCATAAACAATTCCGTTATATCTTTCAGCCGACAGGACTGTTTGTTAATAAAATATTCACTGTCCCCGCTGCGATGTACACGACGTGTCACTGTCACTTCACCAAAATCAAGGGCAAGCGCGTGATCTTCATTATCCAGCGTTAACGACACTTCACCGTAATTGACGGCTTTTCTTGCATCGCTGCCGGCAAAAATGATGTCTTCCATTTTGCCGCCCCGCAGTGATTTGGCACTTTGTTCCCCAAGCACCCAGCGAATCCCGTCTGAAATATTACTCTTGCCACTTCCGTTTGGACCTACTACAGCCGTAATGCCGCGAACGAATTCCATCTCTGTTTTGTCGGCGAATGACTTGAATCCACCCAGTTCAATTCGTTTCAGAAACATAGGGTATCCCGTCACCTCCTCTTGCTTATTTCATGTGCTCCTTCAGCGCTGATCTTGGATTAGGAATGAATCTTTCTTCCCCATCCTCTCTTTACAAAAAAAAGAGCAAAAAGCAGTCCGGCCGATAATTTCCGCCGGGGCGGACCCGAGGGGCTGCTCTTTGCTCTTCGTTTGTCTATGCGCTACCCGGTAAAGCTCAGGCTTCCGGAAGTTTCAATCGATCAAGCGCTGCGGATGCAGCCTGCTGCTCGGCTTCCTTTTTGGAACGTCCTGTACCTCTGCCAAGCCGTTCTTGACCCATATGGACCTCCGAGACAAACTCACGTTCATGGGCAGGGCCCCGTTCTTCGACGATCCGATACTCAAGAGCTCCCATATTGTGATGCTGAGTGAGTTCCTGCAGTTCCGTCTTGTAATCGCTCATCTGAAGCTTGCCGCCCAGAACGATCAACGGAAAAACATGCTGGTCCAGAAACGTTCTGACTGGCTCCAGTCCCTGATCCAGATACAATGCACCGATGAAAGATTCAAACACATCAGCCAGCAAAGCCGGCCGTGTTCGTCCTCCCGTCAGTTCCTCACCTTTACCAAGAAGTACATACTGACCAAAACCAAGTGCTTCTGCAAATTTGACGAGGGAAGGCTCGCAGACAATAGATGCCCGCAGCTTCGTTAGTTCACCTTCCGGACGGTTAGGATACAAATGATACAAGTATTCCGATACAGTCAACTCAAGCACCGCATCGCCCAAGAACTCCAGACGTTCGTTATCCTGGTGCTGACTGAATCGGTGTTCGTTTACATAGGAAGCATGGGTAAACGCTTGTTTTAGAAGCTGCCTGTTGTCAAATTTGATTTGAAGTTTGTGTTGTAACTGCTTCAGATCTTCACTCAAACGAACTAGCCCCTTATGCTTCAAATTTTTTGAGAATAATGGTAGCATTGTGACCGCCGAATCCAAACGAGTTGGACATGACTACGTTCACGTTGGTTTCACGCGGAACATTCGGAACATAATCCAGATCACATTCCGGATCCTGATTTTCCAAATTGATCGTAGGCGCGATTGTCTGATGAGTCAGAGACAATCCGCAGATTACGGCTTCCACGCCACCAGCTGCACCCAGCATGTGACCTGTCATGGATTTAGTGGAACTTACTGCAAGCTTGTACGCGTGATCACCAAACGCCTTTTTGATCGCCAGTGTTTCGGATCGGTCACCCACAGGAGTTGATGTACCGTGTGCATTGATGTAGTCCACTTCTTCCGGTTCAATTCCGGCATTGCGAAGAGCCATCTTCATGCAGCGTGCTGCTCCATCCGGATCCGGCTCAGTCATATGATGCGCATCGCCAGTCAGACCGTAACCGATCACTTCACCATAAATACGTGCACCACGTTTTTGAGCATGTTCCAAGGATTCCAGAATCAGAATACCTGCTCCTTCACCCATAACGAATCCGTCACGTCCTGTATCGAAAGGACGGCTTGCCTTAGCCGGCTCGTCATTGCGCGTAGACATCGCGCGCATTGCACAGAAACCAGCCAGACCCGTTGGTCTGATTGTCGCTTCCGCACCACCGCAGATCATCGCGTCTGCATCACCATTTGCAATCATCTTGAAAGAGTCCCCGATGGAATGCGTTCCTGTAGCGCAGGCTGTTACTACGTTGGTGTTCGGACCTTTAGCTCCGAGAGAAATCGACATTTGGCCAGAAGCCATGTTAGAGATCATCATAGGGATGAAGAATGGGCTAACCCTTTTTGGACCTTTTTGCAGCAATGCATTGTGCTGGTCCTCCCAAGTTCCCAGTCCGCCAATACCTGAACCGATAGATACGCCAAAGCGCTCGGCTTCGATGTTCTCATTAATTTTCAAACCACTGTCTTCAACAGCTTTGAAACCAGCTGCTACGGCAAATTGAACAAAACGGTCCATTTTGCGAGCATCTTTGCGATCCATATATTCATCCGGGTTGAAATCCTTAATTTCGGCAGCAATTTGTGTCGTGTATTCACTCACATCAAAGGCCTCAATCTGAGAGATTCCGGACTTGCCTGCCATTAAACTTCCCCAGAACGTTTCCAAATCTTTTCCGAGCGATGTCATTACGCCCATTCCGGTAATTACTACTCTTTGTTTCAAACCGACTCACCTCTATATCGACTGCTTGCGCAATTATTTTGTGGGAATATCCGCAAGCGGATGCTCACCCATCCCGATCCAAAAATCAAGCTGAATCAGCATCGCTGCGGAATGAGAAAAACCAATGAATGATGAGAAGTCCCGCCTGTTCGAAAACAGGTGCGGGACTGAATTGACTTTAGGTATGAGATTGTATGTAGTTTACAACTTCACCTACGGTCGTGATTTTTTCTGCATCTTCATCAGAGATTTCCAAATCGAATTCATCTTCCAATTCCATGACCAATTCTACTACATCCAAAGAATCAGCACCCAAATCTTCTTTGAAAGATGCTTCAAGTGTAACTTCAGCTTCGTCTGCGCCCAAGCGGTCGACGACGATGCGTTTTACACGCTCCAATACATCGGACATCCGGTTCACCTCCTCCTTGGTATTATACGAGAATCGCAGGCAAAATGCCATAGAAGACATATGCGGCTCCCGGCCGGGGAATCCGGCCTTTTTCCGGCATTTCGGATCGTCCAGCGCCTGTTCCCCGACTATTGATTTAAGTCCGGGAAGTTTTACATATACATGCCGCCATCGACGTGCAATGTCTGCCCTGTCATATACGATGAAGCTCCCGATGCCAGGAATGTAACAACTCCGGCAATTTCATCCGGCTGACCCAGTCGGGACAGCGGAATGCCACTCAGCATACCATCTACGAGTTCCTGTGACAATTCCTTGGTCATATCCGTCTCAATGAACCCAGGTGCTACACAGTTAACCGTGATGCCACGGGAAGCCAATTCACGAGCCGACGCCTTGGTCAGACCGATGACCCCCGCTTTGGCAGCAACATAGTTGGCTTGTCCGGCATTACCCAGAACACCAACCACAGAAGAGATATTGATAATTCTGCCCGAGCGTTGTTTCATCATTGGACGAGTAACGGCTTTAAGGCAGTTAAATACTCCTTTGAGATTGGTCTCAATAACCTGATCAAACTCTTCCTCTTTCATGCGCATGATCAGGTTATCACGTGTAATCCCTGCATTGTTAATCAGAATGTCAACATTTCCCCATGCTTCAAGAGTAGCCTTGACCATTTGTTCAGCTTCATCCATTACTCCAACATTCGCCTGAATGGTAATCGCCTGAACTCCCTTGGCACGAATCTCTTCCGCCACTTCTTCAGCAGCAGCCTGACTGCCTGCATAGTTTACGGCTACATTGGCACCAGCTTCAGCCAGAGCAAGTGCAATGCTGCGGCCAATCCCGCGAGATGCCCCTGTAACCAGTGCATTTTTACCTTCTAACGGTTTAGACAACCTAATTCCTCCTTTCCCCAAATAACCTGTCATTTAATCACTTTAATGCAGCTGCAGTCGCTTCAAGCGTTTCAAGACTGTTCACATTGTACAATTTTACGGATTTATCTGTTTTTTTAATCAATCCGGTCAATACACTTCCAGAACCAATCTCAATGAAGGTATCTACACCTTGCTCAATAAGCCATGTCACACTGTCTTCCCATAAAACCGGAGAATAGACCTGTTCCGTCAACAATTGTTGAACCTGTCCATTTTCCACAGGTCTTGCTGTCACGTTAGCGACTACAGGAACCTTGGCTGGCGAGAATGTTACGGTCTCCAGTTTCTCTGCCAGTTTCCCAGCAGCTTCCTTCATCAATGAGGAATGAAAAGGACCGCTAACTTCCAGTGGAATAGCACGCTTGCCGCCAGCTTCCTTCACCCGTTCCGCTACAGCAGCCACACCTTCCTTAACACCGGAAATAACAATTTGACCCGGACAGTTCATATTAGCCAGTTCAACCGCGTGACCCGTTTCGGATACGTCCCGGCAAAGCACCCCCAGCGCTTCCCGATCCGCACCCAGAACAGCAGCCATTGCTCCCTGCCCGCCTGGTACTGCTTGTTCCATATACTGACCACGTGCCCGTACAATGCTCACGGCGTCAGCAAATGACAGAACGCCCGCTGCAACGAGAGCACTGTATTCACCCAGACTGTGTCCAGCCGTATAGTCGGGCTCAATCCCTTTTTCTTTAAAAGCCTCAAGCAGTGCAATACTCGCAGTGAGCAGAGCCGGTTGCGTATTTGATGTCTGTTTCAACTCGGTCTCTGGTCCTTCAAACACGAGATTGCTCAGCGAGAAGCCCAGCACATCATCGGCTGTACGGAAAATTTCTGCTGCCGCAGGCACAGACTCATACGCGTCCTTGGCCATGCCTACAGCCTGTGATCCCTGTCCGGGAAATACAAATGCGATTTTGCTCATTAGATTTATCTCTCCCAGCTATCTAATTTACCAAACGAGTACAGAGGCACCCCAAGTCAGTCCGCCCCCGAATCCAACCATCAAGATGGTGTCGCCGGCTTTCATGCGGCCTTCTTCAGCCGCCTCCACCAATGCAAGCGGAATGGATGCTGCCGAAGTATTGGCGTATTTGTCTACGTTGACAACCACTTTTTCTTCCGGAAGCTCAAGTCGCTGCATGGCGGATTGAATGATACGAATATTGGCCTGATGAGGAACAAACAGATCCACGTCCGTGCGCTCCAAGGCTGCTTTACGCAGAACTTCATCCGTTGCTGTACCCATTACACGCACGGCAAATTTGAACACTTCACGGCCATTCATGTAAATGTAGTGTTTTTTATTCTCAACCGTCTCTGCGGACGCAGGCAGACGGGAACCGCCACCCTCCAGTTGAAGCAGGCCGCCACCAGCACCTTCCGCTCCAAGATCAAACGATTTGAATCCACGACCTTCAGGAACTTCGCCAATAACCACTGCGCCCGCTCCGTCACCGAACAATACGCATGTGTTACGGTCTGTATAGTCCGTAATCCGGGATAGACAATCCGCGCCAATAACAAGCGCGTTGTTATACATGCCGCTTTGGATAAAGCTGGTTGCTGTTGCCAGGCCATACACAAATCCTGAACATGCAGCGGACAAATCAAACGCCGCAGCGCCTTTGGCACCGAGCTTATCCTGCAAAATGCAGGCCGTAGACGGAAATGCTGAGTCCGGCGTAATTGTGGCTACGATGATCAGATCCAGATCACTGCCTGTCATTCCAGCAGACTCAAGCGCCTTCATCGCTGCTTCGTATGCCAGGTCTGAAGTCGCCTGATCCGGAGCTGCGATATGACGTTCCTTGATTCCAGTGCGGCTAACGATCCACTCGTCATTGGTATCTACCATTTTCTCAAGGTCACTGTTGGTCAAAATTTTCTCCGGTACATATTTCCCTGTACCGATAACCCCTACCGGGCGCAAATTATTCATGTCGTCACTCACTTCCCGCTAATTTCCTTAGATATGCTTTCCACCAATTGGTTCTGCACTGCAATTCTAGCTTGGCGTACAGCGTTTTTGATCGCATTGCCATCCGCTGATCCATGGCTCTTCACTACCAGTCTGCTCAACCCGAGAAGCGGCGCACCGCCATGCTCGGTATAATCCAGTTTCCGTTTCAGCCCGCGCAGCTCAGGCATCAGCACCGCTGCAGCCAGTTTGCTTTTGAGCGAAGATGAGAACTGTTCCTTAAGCAATGCAAAGATGGCACCTGCTGTGCCTTCCAGTGATTTCAGCAATATGTTGCCGGCAAATCCGTCACAGACAAGCACGTCACATGCACCTGTAAGTACATCGCGAGCTTCCACATTACCGACAAAACGAATCGGAAGCTGCTCCAGTAGCGGATAGGCGTGCTTCGTTAGTTCATTCCCTTTGCCCGGCTCCGTTCCGACATTGAGCAATCCCACTCGGGGTGAGTCGACTCCTTGTACTTTCTGCCGATATAAGCTACCCATAAGTCCATATTGTGCCAAATGTTCGGGCTTGGCATCCATGTTGGCACCCAGGTCAAGCGCAAGCACCCCAACATCATCTATTGTTGGAATCATCGGTGCAAGTGCCGGTCGTTCAATACCTTCCATGCGGCCCACCACCAGCAGACCAGTTGTCATAAGCGCTCCGGTATTACCTGCAGAGATCATGGCATCTGCTTCGCCTTCCTTAAGCATGCGGCCCGCGACCACCATGGAAGCATCCTTTTTGCGACGAACGGCCTTAACAGGTTCGTCATCCGAACCGATCACTTCCGAAGCATGACGAACAGACAGGTTAGCTGGCTTCGCAGCGGACTGATTCAAAAGCGGTTCCAGCTTGGCTTCATCGCCAACAAGCACGATCTGTGTATCTGCCCATTCCGTAGCGGCAGCAATTGCACCTTCTACCGTTGCCTGGGGTGCATGATCGCCTCCCATGGCATCAATGACGATTTTCATTCCAGATGACCTCCCTCTAGGCTGTCGTCTCCACCCGAACGGTAGATGACAAAGTTGCCTTGAAACACCATTTCCTCACCTACATAGGTGAAGACTTCAACTTTTGCTTTCCCCTTTTGACCCGAGATCGATCTCACATACGCTTTCGCAATACATTTCTCGGCCAGATGAACCGAACGAACAAATCGAATATCGGCCGAAGCCGTCAATGCAATCTCGTCATTAATGACAGCGACGGCCAGGGAGTTAGCCTGGGCAAATACATAGTGACCACGAGCAATTCCCGTCCTCGAAAACACATGCTCTTCCTTGATCTCAAACAAGGAGATCCCACTTTTGTCCAGCTGCAAATCTACAATATCACCGATAATCTCATGCAGAGGCAGCGAGCGTACCTGGTCATACGAACGCTCTGCCATCAGTTTCATTCGTTCACGAAGCTCGGGAATCCCCAGCTCCAGACGGTCGAGGCGAATCGTTTGAATACTCACCTTCAATTGGCGCGTAAGTTCCTGATCCGTCACAAACGGATTGTCTTCGATCATTTTGGTCAATTGCTGCTGCCTCTGTCTCTTCGGTACACGTTCGATGCCTGACACCCCCCGCTGTATCGTATAAGAAAGCGTCCCATGCAGGTCCGTTCTATCATTTCACTTCGTTCTCTATAATTGAGCCTCTGATCTTCAGAGGTTATTCAACACACGAATTTATGGTTCTTCTCTATGTAACCCCAAATCTTAGAACCTGGTACTAAAGCATAGTATATCTCATCCTGTGTCAAAAAGAAAGACTGGGCGGGCAAAAACCACTCTCTGCTAAACAGCCGCTCTCCTGCATTCTACGAATCTTTCTTCTTTAAACAATCAACCGAAGTCAGTCCAGCCCTTAACACGAACATGAATTTGAACATTCAAAAAAAGTAGTACCTCATCGAAATGAAGTACTACTTGATGTCTAACTATTATTGAGAGATGATCTCTCTTGCTTTGTACGTTCCGCACACTTTGCACACGTGGTGAGCAAGCTTCAATTCGCCGCATTGTTCACATTTCACCATGCCCGGTACAGCCAATTTAAAGTGAGTGCGACGTTTGTCGCGACGCGTCTTGGACGTTCTCCGTTGAGGTACTGCCATTATTCCCACCTCCTTATCAAAATCAACCTTTGCAGGTAGTTGTTACACTAGATTTTCATTTGCTCATTTAAAAAAATCCTTGAGCCCTGCAAGCCGCGGGTCGATAACTTCGTTATCGCAACCGCAGTCACCCTCGTTCAGCTCATGGCCACACTTTGGACATAGCCCTTTGCATGTATCGCTGCATAGCGGTATAAACGGTAGGTGCAGCAGAAAAGCTTCCTCGGCATATAGCTTCAGATCGATGTCCTCTCCATCCACATAGACAGTATCATCTTCTTCAGGCAAGTCCTCCGGCTGTTCTCCCTGCTTGAATTGCTCATGAAAATCAATATGAAGATGTTCACTAATCGGCTTGAGACAACGTGAGCACAACATGTCCACTCCTGCTGACACTTTGCCATGAACATCCACCACGCCCCCCGTTGCTTGTTCTGCAGATAAATCCGCAGTCAGCGGGGTAACGGCTGTGATATCTTGTCGGTTAGAAATCAGTTCCTTAATATCCCACTGTTCATTGAACTGCAGGGGTCGGTCACTGATAGCCACTTTGCGAAATGGCAATAACATTTCCCATCACTCCAAACGAAACCAATTTCATAATTCGTGTTAAATACTTTACGGCAGTTATACAGATCAAGTCTGATCGTTGTGCACTTCATATCTTGACTGTATGTATTCTGACGATTCATCGTTAAAAGTATTATGAAATTGACTTAACAAACAAAAATCATTATACCGATTTTCCAAGACGTTTGTCAACACTTTTAACTTTACACCCTTTTGGAAAAGAAAGATACCCGAACGATAAAAACACTCTTCAGCATTATAAACTTTCTCTCCGCCATACTACAAGCTAATCCTTTTACTTGCATGACGGACACATTTCTTTAATTATTCATGTGATGTAGATCACACGTCCCCCTTTAGACCCTATCTATACTTGCTATATGCCACGCATAATAGATAAATGGCGCAAGGTTATCCATCTAATTTGTCAATCCATTTATAGGAGGAAAAAATCCATGTTAAATGAAAATACAATTCGAGTGATTAAATCCACCGTACCAGTACTTGAAGTTCACGGCGAGGCCATTACCAGCCATTTCTATAAAACAATGTTTGCACATCATCCTGAACTGCTGAACATTTTCAATCACGCTAACCAAAAACAGGGACGGCAGCAGGCCGCTCTTGCCAATATGGTATACGCTGCTGCCCTGCATATTGATAATCTAGCCGCAGTCCTGCCAGCCGTGCGCCAGGTCGCGCACAAACACCGCAGTCTCGGCATCGCCCCGGAACAATACGAAATCGTGGGCACGTATTTGCTGAAAGCGATCAAGGATGTGCTGGGGGATGCTGCGACCGAGGAGATTATTTCTGCGTGGGCAGAAGCCTACAATGTCATTGCGGGTGTTTTTATTGGATTAGAGAAGGATCTGTACACAGCGAGCGAGAACCAAAACGGTGGCTGGGAAGGTTTCCGATCCTTCCAGGTTGCTAAAAAGGTAAAGGAGAACGACCTGATTACTTCCTTTTATCTGATGCCAACGGACGGCAACCTCATAGCAACATATCAACCTGGACAGTATATCAGCCTCCGGATGAAACCTGCGGGGAATGCCTATGCCCAAATTAGACAGTACAGCCTTTCGGAAGCTCCAGGAAAACCGTATTATCGCATTTCCGTTAAACGTGAGAGTGCTGTGATGGAACGACCAGATGGTGTAATATCCACCTATTTGCATGACCATATCACTGAAGGAGACTTGGTCGAATTGTCTGCTCCTGCAGGCGATTTCACACTGAACCCGGAGGATTCACGCGATGTCGTATTATTGAGCGGTGGCGTTGGCCTCACTCCGATGATCAGCATGTTGAACACGCTGGTTGACAGGAATGTCCAGCGTTCCGTCACTTTTGTTCATGCTGCCCTGAATGGCGAAGTTCATGCTTTCCGGGATCATGTAAATACATTGGCAGAACAGCATGAGAACGTACAGGCATTGTATTGTTATGCTCAGCCAACACCAGATGACCGCGAGCAATCGCGTTTTCACAGAGAGGGTTATATTGATGCAGCCTGGCTGTCACAGATGATCCGCGAGCCCCTGGAATCCGATTACTATTTGACCGGTTCTGTCCCCTTTATGCAGACGATGTATGCGGCACTGGGCGAGATTGGCGTTTCACCTGAGAATATTCATTATGAGTTCTTTGGTCCCAAAACAAACCTGATTCCTGCACCGGAAGCCATTTAATTTATCTCCAGAAGTAATAATAAAGGATCATCCATGACTCCCCTGAAAGCACGGGCCGTATTCATTTGAATGCGACACCGTGCTTTTTTGGCGTTTTCTTAACGCTTTTATTTGAATAACGATGCTCGTATCCCCTATTATTAAGCAAGACGTTTCTGCTCGGCGAAGCAGCAATGACATTAATCGACCAATGCGAACAAAATCCCAGTCAGGTATTGAAGATATATAACATTGTTATTGAAAGGAGTGCCCACTGATGAAAGCTGTAGGTGTGATTGTGGAATATAATCCGCTGCATAACGGACATGTCTATCACTTGAATGAGGCCAGACGTCTAAGCGGTGCAGATGCCCTTGTGGCCGTCATGAGCGGCCCTTTTCTCCAGCGCGGGGAACCCGCCATTGTGGGCAAAAGGGCTCGGACCGAGATGGCGCTGCACGCAGGAGCCGATCTGGTGATTGAGCTGCCGGTTGCTTATGCGGTACAACCGGCGGAATGGTTTGCCTTCGGTGCGGTCTCGCTGCTGCACCGCACCGGGGTCGTGGACTCGCTCTGCTTCGGCAGCGAGTCCGGCGACCTGGACAGCCTGCAGCGCATTGCGCGCGTGCTGGCTGTGGAGCCCGCAGGGCTGCGCGAGGACATCGCGCGCCGCCTGCGGGAAGGCGCCAGCTACCCCGCCGCGTACGCAGGCGCGGCAGCAGCGCTGGCGCCCGGCGGCGTGAGCGAAGCTGCCGCCGCCGCACTGCTCGGGCAGCCCAACAATTCGCTTGGGCTGCACTACCTGATCGCGCTGGAACGACTCGGCAGCGCGATCCAGCCCTTGACGACGGCACGCACCGGTGCCGCGTATCATGAGGCGACGCCCGGACCGGGGGCGATCGCCAGTGCAACAGCCGTCCGCCGCCTGCTGATGGCGGACGGGCCCCAGGCCGCCGCGCCGTATGTGCCGGCGGCAACACTTGCCATTCTGCTGCGCGAATGGCAAGCGGGAAGCGCTCCCGTGCACTGGGAGCGCTTCGCCCAGCCGCTGCTGCACACCGCG
Organism: Paenibacillus illinoisensis NBRC 15959; assembly: GCF_004000925.1. Classification (GTDB taxonomy): domain Bacteria; phylum Bacillota; class Bacilli; order Paenibacillales; family Paenibacillaceae; genus Paenibacillus; species Paenibacillus illinoisensis. The sequence continues at coordinate 883,284 of NZ_BIME01000001.1, forward strand.
GCGACCCGCCGTGCCTCCGAGCTGGCAAATATCGCCGAAGTCACGGAAGGATTGGAGCACAGGCTGCTCCGCACACTGGCTCAGCTTCCGGAGCCATCGGTTGAATCGCTGCTGGATGCACTCAAAACCAGGCGGTATACGCGCACCAAGCTGCAGCGAATGTTGACCCATATTCTGTTGAATCATGCCAAGGCTGAATTTACCCCGGACATGCTAGCCGAAGGACCTGGTTATCTTCGTGTCCTTGGATTCAATTCACTGGGCCAAAGTCTCTTGAAACAGATGAAAACGGCTTCGTCCCTTCCTGTTGTGCTGAAACCCTCTGCCTTTACTCACAACCAGCTGGAGCTTGATGTGCAGGCACAAGCAGCGTATGCCCTCTCTTATGAGCAGACGGACACACGAGCCATGTATAGCGATTATTATGAGCCGCCAGTTCGATGCTAAACATTGTATTGTAAATAAATTGTTCATAAATGTTCTCATCAAAAAAATCCCCTATGTCGTGTCGTTTATTCAAACGATCGCATAGGGGATTTCCATTTGTCTGCTCTTACTTTTCCTTGATAACGCACTTGTTCCTAATCACATAATCCATTTCAAGCTTTTATGATTTGGCAGACAATGTTTTCAGATAAGCCAGGGCATCATCTACCGTATTCACAGGAACCAGCTTCATTTTAGTGCCAATCTGTTCGGCTTTGGCTTCGGCTTCCTGATAATTCTGTTTCGGAACGAAGAAAATCTCCGCCTCTTTTCGATCCGCAGCAACGATTTTATGCACCACACCACCAATTGGACCGACTACGCCTTCCTTGGTGATCGTGCCCGTGCCGGCTATTCGGTGACCTTGGGTAAGGTCCCCGGGAGTAAGCTGATTATAAATTTCCAGGGTAAACATCAATCCGGCCGAAGGACCCCCAACCTGAGTATCCGTAAACGTAATTTGTTTATTCGAATCTTCGGGTTTTACTTTCTGTACGGTTCCGATCATTACACCCAGCCCAGGCCGGGTAGCACCCGTTTTGCTGTCTTTTACTTCAATCAGCTTCACATCACGGCTAATCGTCTCGCCTCCGCGTTCCAATTGCATTTCTACCGTATCTCCCACTTTTTTATCCTTCAACAGGGCAGATAATACCGTGTTATCCGGTGTAGCTGTGCCATTCACACCCAGGATAATGTCACCAGGAGCAATATCTCCCTGTGGTTTCGGATCCTCCGACAAACCAAACACGAAGATATGTTCAGGAACAATGGAATACTTAACACCCGCCTGCTCATAAGCCGCTTCCATGGCGGAAGATTGGGAATCGCTCATGAACCATACCTGTTCGGCCGAGTACTCGGCTTCCGTTTTTCCTTGCAGGCGGTCTTCCTTTTTGTCAATTTGCATATTTCGGTTAAACAAGGACGTACCCAGCAAAAACACATTGGCATACGTTGCCGACACCGTCGTCATCATGAATACACCACGTTCTTCCTGGTCCCCATCCTTCACCGTAACCATCGGTTTTACTTCATCCGCGCTGCCAGGCATATAGATGATATATGGCGTTGGCATATACACTGCAACATAGACAACCAGAGCCACCACGATCACAAAGATCGAAGCTCTGAAGCCGCCAGATTTTCGAATCCGATTCATCGCATGAGCCCCCGTTCTTTGCGTTTCTTCCATAATTATAAGTCTAACATCCTCATTCTCACGCATACAATGGTACAGGCCGGATAGGCCGCAGTATTCTGTCGCTTGTCCGGTCAAGGCCGAACCGTCCTCTGGACGTCATTCGGCCGTCCAATCCGATTACTGCAGCCGAATGAATCGGCGCTATTTCATATGAGGTGAAACGATGACAATGCAGACCGAGGTTACAGGATCCAACCCGATCAGGTCGGTACTACTTAGTACCGGCGCTTTGTTACTGGTCGTCGCTGTAGTTGTATCTCCGAAAGATGCCTTCGATGCCTCCATTCAAGGGTTGGACATCTGGTGGAAAATTATCTTCCCGGCAATGCTTCCGTTTCTGATGCTGTCGCAAATGCTCACTGCATTTGGTTTTACAGACGCTCTCGGCGTCTTGCTGGGACCCCTGATGCAGCGTTGGTTTCGCCTACCCGGCGATGCTGGACTAGCCCTTGCCGTCGGCATGTGTGGAGGATTTCCTGCTGGGGCTGACACGGCGCAACGTTTGGTTCGGGATCAACAAATAACCGGCAAACAGGCCATTATTCTGGTCGCTGCAGCTCATTTCACCAATCCGATGATGATCATTTTGGTCATAGGTGCCGCTTTTCTTCACCAGCCTGCTGCCGGATACTTTCTGCTTATAATTCATTGGCTCAGTGGATGGATTGCTGCAATGATTGCCATTCGGCTCAATCGCCGTCGTCAAAAACAGACCACTACAGCCAGTCCCCCCAAACGGAGCCCGCAACATGGACTTTGGTTCCAAATGATGAACGCAGCCCGTGAAGCCCAGGCCCGAGATGGCCGCGGGTTCGGTAAACTGCTAGGTGACACCGTATCTCATGCGGTACAGACGCTAATGATGACTGGTGGTTACATCATCGGTTTTGCCGTGTTTATACGACTTCTGGGCCTGTACATCACACCCGGCAGTTCGGCTGCCCTCTGGCCTTCTGTATTGGAAGTGCATTTGGGCACATACCATTTAAGTCAAACGTCATGGGCTCCCATACTTACGATTTCCCTGATTGCTGCGGTTCTTGGTTGGGGCGGACTGTGCTCCCATTTACAAGTCTCAGCAGTGATGAAGTCAGCCGGATTGGCAGCCAAGAGCATGATCTATTTTGCTGCTGTACGTTTGCTTCATGCGTTGATTGCCTTTTCCTTAAGTGTCTTCCTATGGATACCCTTCAGCCGTTATAGTGCAGAGGTATGGGCTCCGTTCTGGCCTTCTGCAAGCGCGGATGAGACGACTCTGCTGCCGATGCAATCCCAGCTTGAAGGCAACACCGCTGCGGCAGAGATTTTATGGAGCAGCTTCCCGGCAGTCTGTATCGGACTTGCGATCATTCTTGCCATTATGATCAGCCTGTCGGGCTTGACCCACTGGTTTAACCGCCGTTTTTCTCGCTGATTTTCCGGCGAAGTGCAGTTTCCACTTCCGGGGACACCAGATCGGTTACATCTCCATGGTAATGAGCAATTTCCTTGACGATACTGGAGCTCAAATACGAATATTTCGGATTGGTCATCATAAAGATGGTTTCCGCATCCGGGTTCAGCTTGCTGTTGGTGGAAGCAAGCTGCAGCTCGTATTCAAAATCAGTCACGGATCGTATACCACGGACGATGACCTGAGCTTCCTTTTGCCGAACATAATTGGCTGTCAGATCACGGAAGCTATCCACTTCCACATTGGGCAGATGCCCTGTAACTTCTGTAATGAGCGCTTTACGCTCTTCCACCGTGAACAGTGGATTTTTGCTCATATTATTCAGTACAGCCACGATGACGCGGTCAAATTGCTTGGACGCCCTGGCGATAATGTCCAGATGGCCCATTGTTACGGGATCAAAACTCCCGGGATATACGGCAATCCGTTCCTGCCTGTGTATCATTTCAGTCATGAGGAGCCTCCTCTTCTGCTATGCTGTTTTCTCCATCATTCGATGCCTCAGGTGCATAATCATAGATGGACACAGCTGTCTCCCCATACACAGCCTTGCGCGTTTGTTCAAACGGGCCGAATTGCTCAGGGTAACTATATTTGGATTCATATTCAAGCACGATCGTCGCTTCCGGTTTAAGCAGTTCAAGTTCATGCATTGTAAGCATCAGCTCATCCCCGTTTTTCATCCGGTAAGGCGGATCGAGAAACACCAGATCAAATTGTGTCGTTCGCTTTGCAAGCGCCTTTAACGCACGACCTGCATCATTACGGTATATAGCTGCCTGATCCTCCAGCTTGGTTGCCTTCAGATTGGCGCGGATCACTTCAATACTTTTGGATTCCAAATCAACAAAAACAGCCTTGTCCATGCCGCGGCTCAGCGCCTCAATTCCGAGACCACCACTACCCGCAAACAAATCCAATGCTGTACCGCCCTCAAAATAAGGGCCAATCATGCTAAACAGCGCTTCCTTCACCTTGTCGGTGGTCGGACGTGTTCCATTGCCAGGAACAGCCTTCAGCGGTCTGCCTTTCGCACTCCCGGATACCACTCTCACTGATGAGTCACCTTTTCTCTCTATGTAAGTTTATTGATACAACTATCGTACCACACTCGGGTTCAGTTTGAAAAATAGTCTGTCTCCATTCATTTCAAAAAATTGTTGACCCGTTGTTGACGCATATGTATAAAAAGGAAACCTTTCGGCCATTCTATAATTATCGACATCACAAGTGTCGTAGACAACCGCGGAGAAGACTTACGTTTCCCCATAAGCTCTTCGTCCGGTTTCTCCTCTCCCATGAAAAATAGGCCCTCGAAAGAGGGCCTGTTTTTATTTGCTTTCAAATATGTATGGAAATCATTAATTAAGACGGTATGCAGTCCTCAATAAGATGTTACGGCTTATTCCACTTTAGCATCTGTTACGGGCTCCAACCAGCCGATTTCTTAGAGCCAAACTTCCATGTCATTCAGAAACCTCCATGATGCTCCGGCTGTTCATGGTTCTCCATCTCCCGGTATTTCCGATTGGAGCGCCGAAAGTTAACCATGGAGAACAGCAGAAGAACTACCGGTAAGAATAAATTCCAATACTGCTTAATAATCATCACAATACCGAAGAACGCTATCCCCAGCCAAACCAGAATTTCAATAGACTCAGCCCTGGTTAGCGTAAGCTTAAACGCTTTTTTGGAGATGAGACGAACGAGATAATACACGAGCACAGCATAGAACACACCCATACCCAGGATCGCAACTAGAGCAAATAACATTTCCATGAACATGCCCCTCTCACCTCCAAATTTGTTTACCTCAAGTTTCCTTATTTTACCACATAAGCAAAAGTGTGTCTTAACTTTGACTACCAAGAAATATTCTTTCTTTCCATGTTATTTCTCTTCCGTAATAACCGTTGCGTTGTAGATCACAACACGCTTTCCATTCAGATCAAATAGAACTTTATTGCCATATTCCGTATCCTGCACATCGATTTTCCCCTCATAGGTCTGGATCAATTCCCCGGAGTCACTGTACACTTTAACGATCCGCTCCAGACCTCCGGAATTGTTGGATCTCATCGTTTTCAGCGCCCGCTCACCCGAAGCCGTATTGAAATACCAGATGACACACCCCACAATGATACCGAGTACAGCCAGTACGGTAACCCAGACACCTGCTTTTGCCTTTCCGCTCATAATGAAGCCCCTCCCTTTGTTCCATGTCCCGTATAGTACGAAATAGCTTCGGTAGCGGTTTCATGGAATTACTCTTGTGCGACCATTTCTTCATAGCAAAACAGAGGTCATCCGATACACGGAGACCCCTGTTCTACATTTATTAGGATACGACTCTTACAGTGAACGAATGACAAATTCAAATTCCAGTTCGCCGTCCGAGGCAATGCGATATTCCGGATGAACCGGCGCACCCCAGCTATCATCACCGCCAACACCCATCTGTTTGCCTGCTACCGTAACCACCGTGTAATGTACTGGTGGCAGTTCGTATGCATGCTGTGCGTTCTCCAGTTCGAATGCCGTATAAGGCGATACGTTCAGCTCAACCGGAGCTGCAGAAGCTTCAATTTTGAAGCCGCGTCCTGCATCATCGGTCAGTTTTGCCCAGCGTACCCCTGTGCGGTTACCCGATTCCTGTGGTACCAGGTATGGCGCAACCGTATCCGCCACTTTACTGCCATGAATGCCCAAGCGTGCTCCAAATGCACGATCCGCATAGTTTTCTTCCGGACCCATGGCCAGCCATTCCACGTTGCCATATTCCGGTGACGTTTTGAAAGACAAGGCATGAATCGGAAGGTCAGGCAAGCCCGCTGTACCTTTGTAGGCGTTATGAACATGCACGCTTCCATCTGCACGCACAGTATAAGTCACTTTTACCTGCACATCTGCAGAAATGTTGAGCTTGTACGTGAATTCAATGCGATATTGATCCGGTTTCTGTTCTGCCTTCCACTCCACACATCTTGGCAGCAGACTAGCGGCATACCACGCACCAAGTTCGAAGCCCATGGCAGTTCCTTTATCATTATCCGTCGTCGCCCGCCAGAACAATGGCGCAGGAGGCTGAGCAATCGTCTCACGGCCTGACAGTTTGAGGGATACCAAAGTTCCGAAGGCTTTGGAGAACAGCACGTGAGTTTGACCTACACGGACACCAATGTTCACATCCCCTTCAACCACCTGAATATCATTTGTCAGATTCAGATCCTCTGCAGCTGTTACAGCTGAATCTTGTGTGAAGATAAATTGGCCAAACGCGACTTCGTCCCCTTTGTCCGCCCAGAGTGTAGCCGCTTTGAGAACAAACGCAGCATTAACCGCATATTCGCCACCAGCCAGAGTATCTGTATCCAGCGGAAGACTTACTGTTTTCTCGCTTTGTGCAGGTACATTGACCTCCAACGTTCCGTGCAGCACTTCATGTCCCTCACGTTCCAGGCTGTACACTAGTTCCAATGCTGATGTATCTGCAAACAGGTTTCCATTAATGATCTTGACCCCTTCACGATCCGGGAACAACTTAATATTTTGATACAGGAACTTCACTTCCTGCATTTTTGCTGTTACTTTGCGATCCGCATGCACGATGCCGTTCCCACAGAACGAGTAGTCCGAAGGACGATCGCCGAAATCTCCGCCGTATGCGAGGTATTCCTTGCCGTAACGGTCTTTCTTGTAAATGGATTGATCGATGTAATCCCAGATAAATCCACCCTGATACATCGGGTATTTGTCTTCCAATTCCGTATATTTGTGCATGCCACCGATGGAGTTACCCATGGCGTGCATGTACTCACAGCTGATGTAAGGCTTGGTCGGATTCGCATTCAGGAATTCCTCAATGTCTGCTGGCTTGGCATACATGCGACTCTCCATATCACTTGTCTCATCAAAACGACGATCATGGAAAACTCCCTCATAATGCACGAGACGCGTTGGGTCAGCTGATTTGAAGTATTGGGATACTTTATAGATAACTTCACCGCCATGTGACTCGTTACCACACGACCAGATCAGAATGGACGGGTGGTTTTTGTCACGCTCCACCATGGATACAGCCCGGTCCATGACAATGTCATGCCACTCTGGTTTATCTCCAGGAATGACCCAGGAAGGCTCAACGGCGCCAAGCTTTTGCCAGGAACCATGTGTCTCCAGGTTCATCTCATCAATAACATACAATCCGTATTCGTCACACAATTCATACCACAAGCTTTGATTCGGATAATGTGATGTACGAACCGCATTCATATTGTTCTGTTTAATGGTACGCACATCCCAGAGCATGTCCTCTTTGGTAATGGCACGGCCACGGCGCGGGTTGAACTCGTGACGGTTAACTCCTTTGAATACAATGCGTTTACCGTTGATATGCATCACTTTATCGATCATTTCAAATTTGCGGAAACCAACGGACTGAGGAACCACTTCAACCAGCTGACCTGCAGCATCATATACACGGATGTATAAACGATACAAATACGGTATTTCTGCACTCCATAGGTTTACCTTGCCGAACTCTTCTCGAAGACTAACCAGACCATTCGTAACTTCCACACCACCAAATGTTCTCAAAGCGTTCCCTTCAGCATCGCGCAGCTCAGCTTCAACTCGTGCTCCCGCAGCAGCTTTACCTTCCAGCTTCAGATCGAGGTTCAGCGTACCGTTGGTATAAGATTGGTCCAGGTCCGTTACCACACGCAGGTCCCGAATATGTGCTGCCGGTACCGTATAGAGATATACGTCTCTGAAAATGCCGGAGAAGCGCCAGAAATCCTGGTCTTCCAGCCAGCTGCCCGTGCTGCGTTGATATACTTCCACAGCCAGTTTGTTCTCTCCATCCTGAAGGAACGGCGTCAGATCGAAATCCGATGGAGTGAAACTATCTTCACCGTATCCCACGAACTGTCCATTAAGCCACACATAGAATGCGGATTCCACTCCCTGAAAGGAAATAAATACCGGATTGTTCTGCCATCCTGATGGCAGGTGGAACGTCCGAATATAGCTTCCAACTGCATTTTTGTCCTGTGGCAGTGCTGGCGGACGCAGTTCGTTCAGTCCATCCCAAGGGTATTGTGTATTTACATATTGAATTTGGCCATATCCTTGAAGCTGAATGTGACCAGGCACTTCGATGTCATCCCAGCCTTCACAGGAGTAATCCGATTGATAGAACAGCTCCGGCCGACAATCCGGACGTATGGCATAATTGAATTTCCAGGTTCCGTTCAGGTCATAACGCATTTTCATGGTTCCTGCAGCCTGAGCTTCCTCCATAGTGCTGTAATAACGATGATCCGAGTAAGCGTTTAGACGGTTGACCTCAAAAACGCTTACATTTCCCAGCCAGTTGATATCTGCTTGTGTTGCTTTCATCGGCTCTCTCTCCCTCTAGTGCGAAATGTATAGTATGAATTATTCAAGATTCAAACCTGTATTTCCTCTTCCAATAACAAACAGAAAGACAGAGGTACACCATTGCTGGTGTCCTCTGCGTTTTTTTTCTACATCAGTCTTTTCAGATGACATCCACTATTTCTTTATTTCACAGAACCAACCATACCAGCGACAAAGTGTTTCTGCATAATGAAGAACACTAATGCTGTAGGCAGCGTGGCGATGACGATCGCTGTCATGATCACCCCATAATCCGGCGAGTAGCTGGAGCCGAGATTGGAGATCAGCAATGGAATCGTTTGTTGATCTGGTGTCTGGAGCACAACGAGTGGCCACAGGTAGTTATTCCAGCTGCTCATGAATGTAATGATCGCAGCTGCCGCATATGTTGTTTTCATTGTAGGCATATAGATCTTCAGGAAGATACCCAGTTCGCTAAGACCGTCAATCCGGCCTGCTTCGAGCATCTCTTTCGGGAACATTTTGGTGTTCTGACGGAAGAAGAAGATCAGGAATGCTGTTGTGATGGTTGGCAGAATCACTGCGGCCATCGTATTAATACCCATAAACGGTGCAATTCCCGAGATGGTTGCAAACATCCGATAGAGTGGTACCATCAAGGCTGCGAACGGAATCATCATGGAAAGCAGCAGGATGTTGAAGACGATGTCACGTGATTTTGTCCGGTACACTTCAAAGCCGTAACCAGCCATGGAACCAATCAACAGCGCAAGCACTGTGGAAATAACGGATACAATGGCCGAGTTGCCAAGTGCCTGTACCAGATTGGTCGTATCCAGCAGCTTCGTAAAGTTATCCAGGAAAGCCGAGCCGGGTAACAGTCTGCCTCTGGTGACATCTACCGAAGCATTCGTGGAGCTGACGAGCATCCAGAAAAATGGGAAGATCGATATGAAGGCCACAAGGGACAGGAATACATAGGTGAAAATGCGTTTCACTTTGTTCTTAGCCATTTTTATCACCTGCCACTTTAAACTGGATGATGGACAATACAATAATCATCAGCACGATGGAATACGAAACGGTTGCCGCATATCCGAAGTCCGGTGAATATTTGAACGAAAGGTTATAGATGTATTGCGAGATGGACATCGTAGCATTACCCGGTCCACCCTTGGTGATGTTCATGATCTCATCAAAGATTTGCAAGGTACCAATCGTTGATGTAATGGACGTGAACAGAATAATCGGTTTGAGCAATGGTACTGTAATTTTGAAAAATTGAGTAAATGCATTTGCACCATCAATCCGTGCTGCTTCATAGATCGATTGATCGATATTTTGCAGGGAAGACAGATAGAAAATCATGTTATATCCGGTCCAACGCCAAGTTACGGCGATTATGATCGTAATTTTAGCCCAGAACGGGTCGGTGATCCATTGAATCGGTTCAGCAATGACATGCAGATTCATCAGGAATTGATTGACCATTCCATCTGCAGAGAACAAATACTTGAATACAACAGAGTAGGCAACCAGTGAGGTTACACAAGGCAAAAAGATTGCAGTACGGAAAAAGCTGCGGAAGCGCAGTGTGCTGTCATTCAACAGAACGGAAATGAACAATCCGAGAATGATCATGACAGGGACTTGAATGATCAGATACAAAAATGTATTCGATACGGCTGTACGGAATGTTGTATCAATAAACAATCTTTTATAGTTATCGAGCCCCGTAAATTCAAGATTGGCACCCACGCCAGACTTGAAAGATAAGAGCAGTGCCTGCAGCATCGGGTAGAAGTAGAATGCAACGATCCCAATGACAGCGAGCGAAATAAAAGCCCATCCAGTCAAATTATTTTTCTTTTGGAGACTGTCTCCTGTATTCATGGCTTTCACAGTATGGCTCCTCTCTCTCCATGCAACATGGATAGAACCCATGGAGCCTTCCACCATGTCCGGTCGGCTGTTTGCTTCGCCAGACGGTGGAACGGCTCCGATGCTTCCTTGGGTTCTATAAGTTACCGTGGATCATCTTAGTTTAATTGAGCTTCAGCTTGTTTTTGTGCATCAGCCAGAACGTCGTCGATCGCTTTGCCGTTCAGGAAGTTTTGCATTTCAACAACCAGAATGTCCTCGATTGCATATGTGTTAATACCGTAATTTACGCTAGGGATTTCTTCAGTCCATTTTGCGAAGTCTGCAAAGATTTTTTGTCCACCGAAGAACTCATCTGCTTTTTCAAATGCTTCACCTTCAGTAGCCGGTTTGTATGTTCCGATTGCGCCGATACCGTTCAGCAGGTCTTGATACAATTGTTTGTCAGAACCAAACGTGCTGCCCAGGAAGTCTGCAGCTTGATCTGCACCAGGAACATTGTTCATGACATACCAGGAGCTTCCTCCAAGGTTGGATGCATGTACAGAGTTTGGTTGACCAGCCATTTTAGGAAGCGGAGCTACCGCCCATTGACCGGATTGGGATGCTTCTTGACGAACGGATGGTGTAATCCAGTTACCTGTCGGGATCGTGGCTACGTCACCATTGTTAAATGCTGCTACGAACTGGCTCCAGTCGGAGTTCAGTTTAACCACATTGGCATCCATCATTGCTTTGTAGGTAACAAATGCTTCTTTCAGCGCTTCATTACCAGCCAGGTTAGGTGTTTTTCCATCTTCTTTGGAGTACCATGAACCAGCGGATTGAATCATCATACGAATCAGACCCAGGTCATTCGGATCAAGAGTGATCAGATCTTTACCTGTTTTTGCTTTAACATCTTTACCGATTTGGATGTAGTCATCCCACGTGATGTCTTGCAGATCTTCAGCTTTGTAACCAGCTTGCTCCAGCAGGTCTGTTCTGTAGTAGAGACCCGTTACACCGGAGTCAAATGGAACACCATATTGTTTGCCGTCATAAGCTGTCGGTCCCAATTTGTAATCGGCAAAGTCAGAAGCCGTGAAGTTGGAAGACAGATCCTTGAAGGCATCAGGGTAAGCATTCAGGAAGCTTTGTGCACGGTAGTCTTCAATTAGTACGATGTTTGGAAGACCATTGCTTGTTCCCGAGTTCAAACCTGTGTTAAGTTTTTGGATAATATCATTTTGTGCGTATTCAACAACGTTGATTTTTACATCAGGATGATCTTTAGCGTAAGCTTCTTTTGCTGTATTCAATGCAGCAATGTTGAACGATGGGTCCCATGCCCAGATCGTAATCTCATTGGATGCTTTCTCACCCTCGCTAGCCGTGTTGCCTCCTCCTCCGGAAGAACATGCGGACAACAGCAGGACAGTAACGAGCATCAATACCCACATTTTTTTCAAATCATTCAACTCCCCTTCAACCTCTTTGTGTGTAATTTGTTTGCGTTTTCTGAAAGCGGTTGCTTTCGATGTATTCATCTTATCATTCCCAAATCGGCATTCGTTAGTAATAATTTTGTACGGATTTGTCATCTTATTGCCACAATGAAAACCTTTACAGAAACCGTTTGCATTAAATTTGTTTTTTGGTAATTCCTTTTGATTTCGGAGTAGATCGAGCCAAAAATTTTACCATTAAAGCAAAAAACCGCTTTCATTTATCAAAATAAAAAAAGCCCTTCGTGTGGAACCACTCCACAGAAAGACTTTTGATCCGTGTTCGTTTGTAAGCTCATATTGCATCCGTGCCATTTCTTCAGCTTGTAATCAGAGGAAGTGTCACCGTCACTCTTGTCCCCTCGCCTGGTGTACTCATAATGGTCACACCATAAGGGGCACCATACAGCAGTTCAATCCGGTCATGTACATTACGAATACCAATGCCGCTAAACAGCTGCCGATTATTTTTGGGATTAGGCAAAGATTCCCCCATTGAAAACCCTTCAATGCCATCTCCGTTATCCATGATTTCGCATATCAGCGTTTCCCCTGCCCGTGAGACGAGAACATGAATGGTCCCGGTCTCTTTGCGGTTAAAGGCGTGGAAAAAGGCATTTTCAATAAACGGTTGGATGACAAGTTTGGGTACATGGTAGTGATTACAGTCGGGAGCTACATAGAAGGCCGCTTTGATTCGTCCACCATAACGGACATGATTGATGAAGACATAGTTCTTCAGGTTCTCCACTTCCTGCTCTACCATGACCGTCTCGCTTACATCGCTGATCGTATTTTGCAGTAAGGCAATCAATGCGTTGATCGTCTCTGCTGCCCGATCCTTGTTCCCCTGCTGCACGAGTACCTTCACCGAAGCCAGAGTATTATACAGAAAATGAGGATTAATCTGGCTTTGCAATGCCGCAAGTTCTGCATTGCGCTGTTCCCGCTGGGTCAATACGAGCTGATCCACATAGTCATGAAGCTCGTCAAGCATGTAATTGTACGCATGACCAAGCTGCCTGCTCTCATAACTTCCACTAACCGGAATGTAGTTATCGAGATCGCTTTTCGTAATATTGGACATTTGCTTCACGAGCCTGCGCAGCGACTTTGTAATCTGGTTGGTGATTAGAAACACCAGTACAAGCGCCCCAGCCACAATGGCTGCACAAATCAAGGCAATGGTTTTGAGATCAAGCAATTGTCCCACAGCCTGATTCTTATCAACGACATTAATAATATAGAAACGGTAAAACGGCAGATATTCGGACAGGACTACGCTGTCCTGCTCCATTACCTTTGCGTTTATACCATTATTATTGCTCTTCGTGGCCATTTGTCTGGCGTAAGATAGAAGATCCAGCTGTTTCGTACCAATCCATTCCTCCCGGTTGGAAGACACAATTTCCCCATTTTCATTGAGGATGACCACATCGTTGCCTCTACTCGTGAAACTGCTGTAAAACTGACGGAACACATTCTCTTTGATGGTTACATAGAGCGTTCCGTAAATCCGGCTCTGGGTCCGATCCGCCAATGCTTTGGTAGCTGAGATCATCTGCTGCGTGCCAACGTCGGTGTCCGTTCGGTAATCATCAAAAATCAACCGATTCGGTGTCTCCACAGCGTCGATCGTAATTGGCAGTTCTCTCAACTCCTCCAGCGACATCCTCAGGTGGGACCGGTCCGTAGAATAGGTACGCCCATTAATTCCGCTAATCGTAATGCCAACCTCATAGGATTCCATAATGGACTGGATACGGTCCATCGATTCCCTCATATTATAATAGGACTTGGCCATCGTGAGAGAATCCCCCTCTCCCTCCGACAGATAGCCGCGAATTGCCCCGCTTTGGCTTACGTTGTTGGAGACGGCCGCAATCGCATCATTAAAGGATTCGAAGGTGGTCTTAATCTGACTAAGCACCTTGGAGTTTGTGATGCTAAATGTCTCGGTAAACAGCTTCGTGGACATATGGACGGTAGTCCATAAAATAAGTACGGAAACGAGAACGATGCTTACCACCATGACGAGAAACAGCTTGGGAAACAATCCGAGACGTGATAATCCGTTCATCCATTTCTTCATGATCTTTTCCTTCTGACTTTATGCCCAGAATTTCCGACGATATCGGCTTGGTGACAGTCCGGTAAATTTTTTGAACACTTTGCAGAAATAGCTGTGATCCGAATAGCCTACCATGCTGCTGATTTCGGAAATGGTAACATCATCCGATCGCAAGAGTTCTTCTGCCTTCTCAATGCGAATTTTGTTCAGATATTCGTTGAATCCTTCTTTTTTATGTGATGAAAAATAACTGGATAGATACGATGGATTAAAATGAAAATGCTTCGCCACTTCAGCGAGACCGAGCGGCTGATCGAAATGCTCATGCATATATTCAAGCAGCATCTTCATATTGGGGTCACTGCGTTTACCTCCATCACCAGCCGTGCATTCCTGCACTTCCAGCATGAACTGATCAAGCACCTGCATGGCTTCATTCAGGCTTGAAGCTCCGTCCACGTTTTTGAAATAAGTATACTTGCTCTCTTCCAGAGCCGAAGATTGTACGTCCATATCCGCAAGGGTAATCGTTACGTTGAAAATCAGATTGCCCAAAAAGGATTTGATCTCGAACACATCAGCAATGTAGTCACGTCCCAGGGTAAGGGCATGCTCTTTCAGATACTCCCTGGCTGACTCGGTACGATTCCGCTTCACGTGCTGCAAAAACATATTAACATTAAACTGATAACCTGCCGTATGCAGTGGTGGAAGTTCGCTGAAGACAAGAATTGAACGGTCCTCATAATAAAAACGATATTCCATGAGTTTAATGAGTTGATTACGGTACACTTCACCCATCTGGTCAAAAGATGTAAAGCTGTCACTTAAGACCCAGCTGGGTCCTTTGATGCCTGCTCCATTTTCAATGGCCATCTCTTTGATCCGCCCGACCATCCACTCCTCTTTGGCAGGGTCTACATTCAGAAGGAATATAGGCATTTCACTCTCTACCGGTACCATGGCACATTCCACATCGGCCAGATAATTTAGCAGCTTGCTTTCGGTATCCTTCTGACTCAAGTGCGAATGTTTCCCAGAAACAAGGAGGCGAAAACAATGATGAGGAAACGTATCCCTGACCATAGCCATATCTTTTTCGTCTTCCAATGCAAAACCGGATAGCATCTTCTCCATGAACTGTCCCAGCTTCCACCCTTCATTTGAGGGCTCATACTGCAGTTCAGGAATTTTTCCGGCCGTTCGCTGAAGTACCTGCAGCAGCTCGTCGGTGTCCAGCTTTGGTTTCAAAATGTAATCTGCAGCTCCGTGCTGAAGCGTCGAACGCACATATTCGAATTCACTGAAGCTGCTGAGCACAATGACTTCAATCTGCGGCTGGCTCGCTTTAAGCGTTCTTACAAATGCTTCACCGTCCATGATTGGCATCACAATGTCGGTTATGACGATGTCAGGCTTCAGCAAACGTACCTGTTCCAGGCCTTCTTCACCATTGGATGCTTCTCCGACAATCTGGAATCCTTCCGATTCCCAATTCATATGATGCTTGATCCCCTGGCGTACCAGAAACTCATCGTCAACAATCAGCACCTTGCACAACCGGTTCATGATCGCGACCCCCTTGTCTAATCTTTCCTCTATGTCTCTACAGGTTATACCTTTTTTATATCGGATATAACGGCTCCCCCGTGTTAGCGGTTACAACAATTTTAAAGTTTTGGTTCTCTCTTTATATCCCATAATCGTTGTTAAATCAATGGAAATTGAAAGTCAGACGTATTCCTGAAAGAAAATCCACTCATTCATTTTACACTATTATTCGACAAAAAAAGAAGCCATGGTTCACCTAAAGACAATCGGTGTTCCAGGACTTCTCATCATATCTTACGATCTACTTAAAGTTCAATGATTACTTGAACAAACCAAAACGCTTCATCGTACATTGAAATTCCTGCTGTGAGTTAATCGGCCTGATGCACACTGCCATACGCATGGGTCTTCTGCCCTTTAACACCAGGCCTAATCACAAAGACAGAACCGGCATCGGGCGTCTCCACCAAACGTTCCTCACTAATGCCTATTCGGGCGGTTGTGATATAGAGATCCTCCAAGTCAGGCCCGCCAAAACAACAGGAGGTTACCTGGTCTGCAGGTACTTCAATCTGCTCCAGCAATTCTCCGTTGTGCGGGTTCCACCGTGTCACTCTTGCGCCGCCCCAATGAGCAACCCACAACATGCCCTCGCTATCCACCGTCATTCCGTCAGGAAAACCAAAGTCCTCCGGTACCGAAATAACACTTGTCCGATTCGTGATTTCACCTGCTGCGAGATCAAAATCAAATCGGTCAATGGAACGTGTAGGGGTATCGATATAGTACATCATTTGCTCATCCGGGCTCCAGCCCAGTCCATTGGAGGTAGACACATCTCGAACCATGGTTCGAACCGGTTTGCCTTCCTCGAGACAATACAATGAGCCTGCTTTACTTTCATCATGCAAACTCATTGTACCCGCCCAGAACCGACCAAGGGAATCACATTTCCCATCATTGAATCGATTGGTGGTTTTGTCGCTCTCGGGATCCTCGATTGCCTTCAATTCTCCCGTGCTCAGATGGTAAGTATGGAACCCGCTTCGGAGTGCCACAACAACTTCATCGCCGCGATAGGGAACAACAGCACCCACATGTTCACCTACATCGTAAGCCTGATCCTGCCCTGTTTGAGGATCATAGACATGTACCTTGTAACTTTCGATATCCACCCATAACAAACGATTGTGTTCTGCATCCCAGCTTGGACCTTCCCCCAGCCGTGCCGGGGTATGTACTGCAATGTTAAGCTTGCTCAAGCAATCACATCCTTTTATGATTTGGCGCCGCCTGACCATTCAAAACCGATGGCATCCAAAAATGCTTTGGACAAAATCATGTGGCCTGTTGCATCTGGATGAACACGGTCATAAGTCAGGACTGACGTATAGAAATGATCCCAGAACGGGACAAAGGCTGCCTGTGTATCCACCAAAATGGCATCAAACTCATTCGCTACCCTACGCACAGCTTCGCCATAGATATCCATCGTCGCGCGCATAGGATCTTCGGGATTGGCCTCCAGGTAATAAGGGGTCATCAAGACAAGTCCTTTTAGATTGGGGCGAACAGAAGCCACAAGTTCTCTCAAAGTGGATTCATACTC
This sequence comes from Paenibacillus illinoisensis NBRC 15959, assembly GCF_004000925.1. Taxonomy (GTDB): domain Bacteria; phylum Bacillota; class Bacilli; order Paenibacillales; family Paenibacillaceae; genus Paenibacillus; species Paenibacillus illinoisensis. The sequence goes on from NZ_BIME01000001.1 coordinate 900,408, forward strand.
TTCCAAAAACACATGCGAATCTGTCGAAAATGGACGGTCGAACTGACGCCATACATCGTTAATGCCAATCATGATCGTCAACCAATCGGGCTTCAGATCAATAACGTCACGGTCCCAACGCTGCTTCAAATCACGAATGGTATTCCCACTATTACCCACATTCTGAATACGCAGCATCAATTCCGGATAAATGGAACGTAAAAGTGCGTATACCTGTGCAACGTAACCATGTCCGAGTCCTGAACTGCCCTCACCTACAGGATGTTCACGACCACAGTCCGTGATGGAATCACCGATGAAGAGCAGCTTGTCATTCTTTTGCAATTTCATAGTCGTATCTCCTTCGCCCTATAGCGCATTAAAATGAGGGGTAAACGGTTACCATCCTTGATTTTTGAGCCAAGTCAGCAACAGATCCGACCACGCCCGAACGGCATGATCATCTTCAGCAAGGCCCAGACCATGCGATCCTTTTTCGAATACATGCAGATCATAAGGAATGCCTTGGGCACCCAATGCAAGTGCATAACGCAAACTGTTCTCGACCGGCACGGCCTCGTCGTCACTCGTATGCCAGATAAATGCTTCAGGTGCGTCAGCTTTAACCTGCTGCTCTGCGCTAAATGCTCTAATCTGTTCAGGCGAGGCATCCGGTCCCAGCAGATTTTCGCGCGAACCAGCATGTCCGTATGATTCCATCGTTATAACCGGATAACAGAGAATAACCCGATCCGGACGTGAGCTTTCACGCTCAATCGGATCTTCGTGATTCGGCTGTCCCTTATCATACAGGGTACCAAGTGTAGCTGTAAGATGGCCGCCTGCAGAGAAGCCGAGTACAGCAATTTTGGAAGGATGGATACCAAATTCCTGGGCATGGGCGCGTACATATCGAATGGCACGCTGACCATCGGATAGTGGTGCCGGATGCTGGTGTGGCGCTACGCGGTATTTCAGCACAAATGCACTAATACCAGCGCGGTTGAGCAATTCGGCAATTGGGGCTCCTTCGTGATCTGCGAGAAACCCGTAACCGCCGCCGGGACAGACAATGACAGCGCTCTCGGAACCAGGCTGAATAAAAGGGATAAGGTGGGGCATTTCTTCTTCATGCCCTTTAGCCGCATGAGGTGCTGCGTGATCCCATAATGGAATGGTTGTTGTTGTCAACTTCTATCATCCTCTCTTAGTAGAACGGATACGATCATCCGCTTTCGTTTTCCAATTGAAGGAATCGATATCATCATACGGCAACTGCCCCCATGCATCAATACCTTCCTGGCATGACTTTTGTTCATAGGCTCATCGCGGGGAAGAAACACGGTCAGATATCGTAATCAAGAGCCGTACCCCTCCCTACTTCGCTATAAATATAACGTTCGAAACTGCTCAGGTGTTACACCTTCAATTCGCCGAAATGTCGCTACAAAATGGCTCGCATCGCGAAACCCGACGCGCGCAGCCGTCTCCTTCACAGTCAATTTGCTGTTCCCTGTCATCCATTCCTTGGATTTGCGAATCCGCAGAAGAATAAAATAACTGTAGGCCGTCATGCCAAATGATTGTTTAAATAACGTATTCAAATGCCTTGGTGTAATTCCTGGCACGGCAGCCATCTGTTCAAGACCTATATCGGGATCCGCATAATGCTGGTCCATGAATGCAATGAGCGGTGCTAGCCGTTCCACGGCATGCGAGATGGATGACCTGCTGCCAGTCATGCCGTGTTTCTTGAGCAGGATCAAAAAGCGGTACATATCGGCGGAAGCTTCCAGCCCGGACAAGTCCTGGTCGCTGCTGATGGAACCCAGCACCTCCCTGCCGTAGTTCTCCAGCGGGCTTCCTGCATCCCATTGATGAAGTGCCGCCTCTCCAAGTCCAAGTGCCTCGGTAATCGCCGGACACTGGGATCCGCCAAACGTTATATAGAGCGTCTCCCACTCCCCTATTGAAGGTACATATTCATGCGGCTCATTCGGAGGCAGGAGAATTCCGGAGCCTTCACCGAGGACTACAGTTGAACCAGCAAAATGGAACTCCCCAGCACCTTTCACCGTCTGAAGCCAGTGATAACAAGGATAGCCTGCAGGTCGGAGAACGTTCTCCTGATTGCCGTTATAACCAATGCTTTCGATATACAGCGGGAGCGGCTCTTCGCGCGGCGTCATGAAATATCTTCGATGTGTTGGTGAGATTAACATGGTGTTCTCCTCTCGATGGTAAGCGTCCAGCCAATACACAGCTGCTTCTCTCATTTCCATATTCTTATATGAATCATTACTTTTCTTATATTTTAAAAGCTATTTGAATCATATAATATACAATTATTCTTATACAAGAGGTGAATATATTGATTAGCAGCAAATTACCCAAAATGTTCTATGGCGGTGACTACAACCCTGAACAATGGGATCACGAGACCCATCTTGAAGACCTGCGCATGTTTAAACTGGCAGGGATTGATATTGCCACAATTAACGTTTTCTCCTGGGCTCTGATTCAGCCTGATGAGGTAACCTATAGATTTGAAGAATTGGATCAATTAATTAACAGTCTCTATGAAAACGGTGTCTACGTTTGTCTTGCTACCAGCACGGCTGCTCATCCTGCGTGGATGGCCAAAAAATATCCGGATGTACTGCGTGTGGATGCAGACGGACGCAAACGCAAATTCGGCGGACGCCATAATTCCTGTCCAAACAGCCCAACCTATCGCAAATATTCCGAGAAAATTGCCGATAAACTGGCGGAACGCTACAAAGACCATCCTGCTGTCCTGGTATGGCACATCTCCAACGAATACGGCGGAGACTGCTATTGCGACAACTGCGAGAAAGCCTTCCGTGTGTATCTGAAAGAGCGTTACAAGACGCTGGATCAGCTCAATCAAGCATGGAACACCAACTTCTGGGGCCACACCTTTTATGACTGGGACGAAATCGTTCTGCCAAGCAATCTGAGTGAGCACTGGGGTAACAACAACTCGACATTCCAAGGCATTTCCCTTGATTACTCCCGCTTCAACTCCGACAGCATGCTTGATTGTTACCGTTTGGAATATGATGCGATCAAGAAGCATGTCCCTGATTCCGTCGTAACAACGAACCTGATGGGATTCTTCAAGCAGCTTGATTATTTCAAATGGGCCAAATATATGGATATCATCTCTTGGGACAGCTATCCGGGTCTTGCCACCCCATTCAGCTTCACTGCCATGGCACATGATCTGATGCGCGGGCTGAAAGATGGTCAGCCATTCATGCTTATGGAACAGACACCAAGCCAGCAAAACTGGCAGCCGTACAACTCGCTGAAGCGTCCTGGGGTAATGCGACTGTGGAGCTATCAGACGATCGCACATGGCGCGGACACCATTATGTTCTTCCAGCTTCGCCGCTCCATCGGTGCATGCGAGAAGTATCATGGTGCGGTCATCGAGCACGTCGGACACGAGAATACACGTGTATTCCGCGAAGTCGCCCAGCTTGGCAAGGAGCTGCAATTGCTCGGTGACAAAACACTGGATGCTACGGTGGAATCCAAAGTGGCGATTGTGTTTGACTGGGATAACTGGTGGGCCATCGAGAAATCCAGCGGTCCTACCGTTGCCCTGAATTATGTGGATCAAATTCACAAATATTACGCCGCCTTTTTCCGCCGCAATATCCAAGTGGATATTGTCAGCGTGGATACCGATCTTAGCAAGTATGATATTGTTCTTGCTCCGGTACTTTATATGGTCAAACCGGGATTTGCCGCCAAACTGGAGAAGTTTGTTGAAGCCGGCGGAACGTTCCTGACCACATTCTTCAGCGGCATTGTCAATGAGAGTGACCTCGTCACAACAGGTGGTTATCCAGGTGAACTTCGTAAGCTGCTTGGCATCTGGGTCGAAGAGATCGACGCTCTGCTCCCTGAGCAGAAGAACAGTATCGTGCTGAAAGACACGTATGGTGATCTTCAAAGCAAATATGAATGCGGCATGCTGTGTGACCTGCTGCACAGTGAAGGTGCTGAAGTTATCGCCGAGTATGGAGATGATTTCTATCAAGGCATGCCTGTCGTAACCCGCAACAGGTTCGGTCAGGGTGAAGCATGGTATGTGGCTTCCGATCCGGAAGAACGCTTCCTGGATGGCCTGCTGGGACAGCTTGCGGCAGCCAAAAACATCCACCCTTTGCTCGAAACACCAGATGGTGTGGAAGTAAGCGCACGTACAAAAGACGGCAAGCAGTACCTCTTCGTCATGAACCACAATGCGACCACTCAGTCGTATGAACTTGGAAATGGTAAGGCACAGGACCTCTTAACGGATCGCGAACTCTCGGGTAGTGTGGAGATTGAGGGCCGCGGTGTTCAGCTGCTTGAGATGAAGTGAGTCAAGATGCAGTGACCCTATCATGTTGAAAAAGACAAAAAACAGAACGATAGGTAATCATTCGATACAACGTGTTACGATTAATCTTAACAATCATGCTTTTTCTTAAAAATTACGTGAATCTCAATCGATTAAGCTAGATATAAGCTTCTTATCATCATCCTAACTGCTACTTACCGTATCCGTATAACCGGATACGGTTTTTTGCCAACATTTATGGAGTTTTGGTGAGAAGGAAATATTACTCCATAGGGCGAATTTGGACGAGACACATATTATAAGGGCCCATGCCGGAAAAGCGCTCCCTCTCCCACCATTACTCAGCATAAATTCAGGTGTACATATGATTGGTGACACCCAAGATGTCACTAATTGGCTGCTATAATGGCTTTAGCACTCCGGCAACCTTTCCGGCGGCCTAACTCTCGAAACGGAGTGGCTGACATGAACAAAATAAATCGGCTTGCTGCCATCGTCATGGCATTACAGCACGGACTGGAAACAGCACATTCACTGGCAGACAAGTTTGAAGTGTCCCGTCGTACCATTTTGCGAGATATCCAGTCCCTCTCCGAGATGAACGTGCCGATTATTGCAATTTCCGGCCCTGGTGGCGGCTTTCGGCTTATGGAGGGTTATGTGCTGCCGCCACTGCAGCTGGATCCGGTGGAAGCAGCAACGCTCATATTCGCTCTTGAGGGAATTAGCCATTATGCAGATACACCTTTTCAAGAGAAACGCTGGACGGTTATGGATAAAATCAAAGGCATTATTCCGGATGACGTCATGGCTCGGATCGACCCCATGCTCAAACAGCTGAATCACTGTATCCCGGAGCGCAACTATATTCTTCAGCATCTGGAACCGCTCCTTGCATGCATTCCTGAACACGGTTGGTTGCGTATCCTGTATCGTTCGGCTGCACGCCAGCGCTGGATCCAGATCCGTCCGATTCGCATTTATGCTTCTGCAGGATTCTGGTACTGTGATGCATATTCGGAGGAACATGGGGAACAGCGTGTGTTTCGAGTAGACCGGATTCTGGAAGCTGAGTCTATTGACTCCTCCAAAACCAAACAGTTAACGATAGATGCCGAGCGTGAATTGAGCCAGCCTCGCCCTTTGGCAAAACCTGCCGTTCGTATCAGAGCACGTTTAAGCTACTGCGCCATGGTTGAGGCAGAACAAGACAGGCACATTGGTGAGAAATTGACAGAGATTGCCCCGGATCTCTGGGAGCTTTCTTTCCTCTGTCCAGCAGACCAATGGGAGTGGGCTGTTCGTTTCTTTTATCGTCTGGGCCGTGAAGCCGAAGTCATTGAACCCGAGGAACTCCGCAGCGAGATCAGGCAGCATGCCGAGGACGTGTACCGACTGTATGTGAGCACTAACCCGAATTCCTGTACAACTACATAAAAGGAGATGCCTTAACCATGATTACCGAGCCGATTGTAACCTATGAGGAAGCTGCCCAGCGTATACAGACAGCGGGATTGCTTCCACTCGCACCGTTATTTCCTGACTTTCCTTCTCTGTCTTCGTTAACGCCATCGGAAAATTGGCATACCGAATCTCCTCTCGATCCCTGGCTGTGGCGTTCACGCCTGGCTGAAGAAGGCGCTGCTGCATACGGCAAATTTGTCAAAAAGAAAGCGATCCTCATCTCGCGTGAATGTTTCCCTTGGGTGCACCGGTTGCTATCTGACAGCAGAACCATCCAGGAGCAATATGATGCCGGCCTGCTCTCCCGTGACGCATTCAAGCTCTATGAGCGAATCGAAGATCAGGAAGGCATTGATGGACGGGCATTACGTTCACAGGCTGGTTTCGGCGCCAAGGAAGATAAGAAGGCATTTGACCAAGGGCTACTGGATCTTCAAGGCAGTACAGTCGTTGTCATTAGCGGAACCAAGGAAAAGGAAGGTCTTGCAGAAGGCAAGGTGGCCTGGAACAGTTCTTCCTATGAGACGGCAGGTCACTGGATGAGCCGTCAGGGTATTGAACCCTTTAACGGCAGCATCACAGAAGCACGTGAACTTTTACTGGACAAGCTCGTTGAACACACGACTGAGGCTGGACTGGTAAAAATCAAAAAGGCGTTTGGCATCGTTTAGACCGACATCTTGCACTTAATTAAGATACAATCCACCAATAGAAATAGACCATTTGAGATTTTGAGTTTATATCTGTACACAACGAAAATCCCGGAGGCCAAATCACCATTGCCTACCGGGATTTTTAATGAGTCTATAAAGATATGCTATGCCAAGAAATCAAGGAATGTATAACCTATAGGATTACACCATCTTTGAATATGGCAATTTCCCTGAAACCATGCTGCTCACTAAGTGTCTGAGCACGTCCTGAGGCAATGTCAATCAACTGGCTGAAGAGCTGAACTTTCACGTCATCCATCGTCCGGCCTTCGAGCAGTTGACCTGCGTTGAAGTCGATCCAGTGTTTTTTTCGGTTCGCCAGATCCGATTGCGTTGCGATCTTGACCGTAGGTACCGGACCTCCGAATGGGGTTCCCCTTCCTGTGGTAAACAGTACAATGTGAGCACCTGCAGCTGACAATGCCGTGACCGACACCAAGTCATTACCAGGCGCCTCTACAATGTTCAAGCCGGTTTGGGTTACACGTTTTCCATAACGAAGCACATCAACGACGGAAGAACGACCGCCTTTTTGAGTACAACCCAATGATTTCTCTTCAAGTGTCGTTATGCCACCGGCTTTGTTACCAGGGGAAGGATTCTCATATATGTTCTGCCCATGGTTTACAAAGTATTGCTTGAATCCGTTAATCAAATCCACCAAATCACCGAAAACCTGTTCATTTGCAGCCCGATTCATCAAAATGGTCTCTGCCCCGAACATCTCTGGCACTTCGGTCAGAATGGCTGTCCCTCCTGCAGCAACCAGCATATCGGCAACCGAGCCCACTAGCGGATTAGCAGTGATGCCGGATAAACCATCTGAACCGCCACACTTCAATCCGATTTTGAGCTTGCTAAGTGGCAGCGGCTGGCGCTGTTCCAGCTCGGCAATCTCCACCAGCTCTTCCATCAGGCGCAAACCCTCTTCAAGTTCATCATCTGCTTCCTGTGCCTTGAGAAAACGAACCTTCCCCTGATATTCAGGTGCGATGCATTCGCGGAACTGGTCGACCTGATTATTTTCACAGCCCAATCCAATAACCAATACACCGCCTGCATTTGGATGTTCGACGAGGGAAGCCAGCAGCTGCTGGGTATACTTCAGATCATCGCCAAGCTGCGAGCAGCCGAATGGATGAGGGAAATGGTACACGCCGTCCACCCTGCTGCCGAACTGTGATTGCCCCATACGTGCCAGTGCCTCACACACCTTGTTGATGCATCCTACCGTATTAACGATCCATATTTCATTGCGTATGCCTGCCTCTCCATTAGGGCGCAAATAGCCATCAAATGTCCGTAAATGTTCCGGGGGCATATCGGCTTGAACGGATGCACCAGGCTGATACTCATAATCCAGCAAGCCATGCAGCCCTGTTTTCAGATTATGGCTATGAATCCAGTTCCCCTGTTCAATCCGTTCCTTGGCAATGCCGATGGAGAAACCATATTTCAGGACATCATCACCTGGTTCGATTCCATGTACAGCGATCTTATGCCCTTTGGGCACATCATCAAGCAGTGTAAATGAAACCCCGTCAGGGAGGTTGACCGTTTCTCCCTTTGTGTAATCACGAAGAGCTATGATCACATCATCCTGCGGCTGTATGGCAATCCAGTCATGCGTTGTACTTGTTGTATTCATTCCGTCTCACCTTCCAGTAAAACGATCTCATCAAGAAGCGCTTCGCGCAGTCCTCTTCGCTCATTCAGATTCTCTCCCCAAATGGTTGAGTCCGACAATACGGCAGCCAGCCTGTCGTTCAACTGCTGCCGGTCCCTTCGGAGTGAATCATAGTTCTCCCAGTGTGCAGTTAGGGCTGCAAGAACATCCGGGTCGTCCCTCAGCACAACGGATTCACCGTTGAAGCGATGTCCGTGGTATCCGTCTAACGTATTCACCGGGCGGTACAATAACAACAGTCCGGCAAACCCACGAACCAGGCGTGTCGGCCAGCTGTTCTGAGTTTGTTCATAAGATAATAAGGTAGGCAGAACACGCACCTTGAATTTGCCAATGGTATTTAACGCAATATCCTGAAGCTTATGATTGATATAGGGATTGAGGAATCGTTCGAATACCTCTTCAGCGTACTGGTCAAGTTGATGATCCGGCATATCCAGCGCAGGCACAATTTCCTGATGCACGGCTTCCCTGATCCATGGTCCAAATTCGGGATCCTCCATCGTTTCCCTCACATACTGCTTGCCTTGAAGAATGCCAAGAGAGGACATCAAGGTATGTGCGCCATTCAAAATACGAACCTTTCGCACCTGATAAGGCTTCAGATCTTTGACCCAGTGAACATTGAGTCCAGCCTGCTTCAGCGGCAATCTCTTGTCCAGTCCCTCATCAGCCTGGATGGCCCAGAAATGATAAGGCTCTGCCGTGTTAATCAGTTGATCCTCATAACCCCAGCGCCCTGCCAAAGTTTCGGCTTCTTCCTGAGTTGGCGCACCCGTCACGATTCGGTCAACCAAATTGTTCAGGAACAGGTTATGGTCTTTAATCCAATTACGGAATGCATCGGAATAGCCGAAGTCCTCACTGTGACGCAATACGCAGCTGCGCAGTACATCACCATTCCCTTCGAGCAATTCACATGGCAGATGAATTAATCCTCTCGAAGGATCACCCTCAAACCGTACATAACGCTGATGGAGAAACACGGTCAGCTTGCCTGGAAATGAAGAAACAGGCTCTCCTTCCACGTAATCCGACTGAATATATTTTAATCCCGACTCCGTCGTATTGGAGATAACAAACTCCAGTGAAGGAAGCTCGGCCAGTTCCAAAAATGCCTGCCATTCTTCATAAGGATTCATGCACTGGGAAAAGATCGAAATCATCTCGGTGCGCTCCACGGCTTTACCTTGAGAAAGACCTCGGGTAATCATGGTGTACAGTCCATCCTGATCCCGGATCTGCTCCAGCTTCGCCTTGCCCCCTGGCCTTGGCTGGGTAACCACCACACTGCCATGAAATTTGCCTTGTCTAGCACTCTCATGAAGCATCCAGTCCACAAATCCCCGCAAAAAGTTACCTTCTCCAATCTGCAGTACCTTTACGGGACGATCCATGATTTCCTTGCACTTTCGCTGCCCGTCGTTTCCCAACAGATTCAGCTTGAGTCTTGGTCGTTTGGTGCTCGCTGACATGCACACTCACCTCATCATTTATTTGTGATCATCCGAATCCGAATCCGATTCCATCTGTTATACCCATCAATTGAAAACGCTTTAAATTCATTGTATCATCAAAAAAAGGAAATTAAATTGCTTATATTGCGTTAAATATACTCTTTCATGACCAGGCGTGGTCTACCGTGTATTAATTAGCTTTAGAAAGGAGTCCTTATGGCACGCTCGCCCGTTCGCACAACCATCCAGTCAGATTCAGGCATTCCCTTTCGACTGGTCTATGCAGATACGAAAGCTCCCCAGAATGAACTGCCGGATCATCTGCATGATTGGCATGAAATCATTTACGTATATCGCGGTCAAGGGACCATTTTTATAGATACGGGTCTTGAAGACATGCAGACAGGGGATTTATTCATCATTCCTGGCAGTACAGTACACCGGGCTTTGCCGGACGAGATTAATCCTGTAACCTCTTCAGCTCTGTTTTTCAGTCCCGGATTACTGACTGCAGCTGCAGGAGGCAGTGCTTCAGTCCTGCTCTCCCTGTTCGAGCGATGCCGCAGACGCAGGGTTTATAAAAGACACCTGACCCCGGAGGAACAAGCCAAAGTGACTGCGTTTATTGAAGAAATCCATGCCGAATTCCAGATGGAGAATCAGCTAAGCGCCCATGCAGCCCTGCTTCGGCTTCAACTGCTGCTCATATTTCTTGAACGTCTCGAGGACGCCGGTCCTGCCCGCTCTGTTCATTCCAGTTCCGGTCCGAGCTGGCTGTCAGCCACCCTGTCCAATATTGACGATAAACTTCGGAGCGGCCTTTCCTTGTCAGACCTTGCTCTTCAGGCAGCAGTATCCCCTGCCCATTTCAGCCGGGCGTTCAAAAAATATACCGGCATGACGCTAACCGATTATGCCCTAGCCCGCCGGGTGATCATGGCGAAGGAACATCTGCTTCGGAACGATGACACCATGGCATCTGTAGCGGATGCCTGCGGCTTTGAGAGCCTGCCCCATTTTTATCGGCAATTCAAAAAAATTACGGGCACCACGCCTGCGGCTTACCGCAGAACGATGAATGGTTAATTTGCAAAAGTGTAACATATTCTTCCATACGGCCCTTGTGGTATGATAAAACGGAATAACAATGTCAGAAACGATACGTTTCTTCGGTCAGAGGAGCTTTAGATCCCATGCATAACGAATTCAATCGCCGAAATATCGGTATCTTTGCTCACGTAGATGCAGGCAAAACAACCACAACAGAACATATGTTATATCATGGCGGCATTGTTCGCAGCCCCGGCCGGGTAGATGACGGTACGGCAGCTACGGACTCCCTGGACATTGAGAGAGAACGCGGAATTTCCGTACAGGCAGCCATGACCTCCCTTACATGGAACAATACCGTGATCGACCTCGTCGATACCCCGGGACATATCGATTTTAGCTCTGAAGTTGAACGTTCCCTGCGTGTAATGGACGGTGCCATTCTCATTTTGTCAGCTGTGGAAGGGATTCAGTCCCAGAGTGAGACCATCTGGCACGCCTTGAGATCCCTTCGCATCCCCACCATTATTTATATCAATAAAATGGACCGGATTGGCGCCTCTGCAGCAGCCATTATGGAACAGGTTCACTCCACATTCTCTCCATTTGTATGCCCGGTACAATCCTGCGTAATGGATGAGGATTCATTCAACGGTGTTCATTCCTTATGGCATGATCAGGCGAATCAGCAAACGATTCCTGGACTCTTTGAGATGATTGCAGAACTGGATGAAGAGATCATGGAATCTTACATTAATGAAGTCCCTCTGCCATCAGAGCAGATCGATTCAACATTCCGCAAGCTGGTGCATCAAGGCGAGATATTTCCGGTTTGTTTTGGTGCGTCGGGGAAAGGGATTGGGGTATCCGAACTGCTTGATGCGGTTACCCGGTTCCTTCCACCTCCTGCAATCACAGAGGATCCTGCAGTATCGGGGGTCGTATTCAAAATTGAACGGAACAAAACGATGGGACGAACAGCTTACGTTCGCATGTACGGAGGCAGCATTCACAACCGGGACACGATCTATAACACGACCAGGGGACTGGAAGAAAAAGTGACTCAAATCCGCCAGATGGATGGTCGCAAATGGTCAGATACCGGAGCAGTACACAGCGGACAGATCGCCGCTCTTTACGGTCTAAGCGAGACGCATGTAGGTGACATTATAGGAAATCCAGACGCCGTTCCTCCCATGCACCAAATGGCAGTGCCTTTGCTGACAGTACAGGTACACGGCCAGGATCCGGCTCGTTACCCCGACCTTGTTGCTGCATTGCAGGAGTTAACCGATGAGGACCCGCTGCTTGACCTGCAATGGCTTCCAGAAGATCGGGAATTGCACCTCAAAGTCATGGGAACCATTCAGCTTGAGATCCTGTCGAGCTTGTTAAGCAGTCGTTTTGGACTGGGAGTTGTTTTCGACCCGCCTTCCGTCATTTACAAAGAAACGCTAAACGCTCCAGGTGAAGGGTTCATCGCCTATACGATGCCTAAACCCTGCTGGGCCATTCTTCGCTTCCAAATGGAGCCGCTGCCACGCGGAAGCGGTCTGATCTATGAATCCACCGTTCGAACAGACCAACTGCTGCTGCGGTATCAAAATGAAGTACAGCGACGTGTACCAGAGGCCCTGTCTCAGGGCATGTTCGGTTGGGAAGTCACCGATCTGAAGGTCACGCTTGTCGAAGGAGAGCATCATGTCTGGCATACGCATCCGCTGGACTTTGTCGTTGCTACGCCGATGGGAATCATGGATGGCCTGGCTCGTACAGGTACTAAGCTGCTGGAGCCGCTTCTGCAATTTCGCTTAACGGTACCGGAAGAATACGGAGGCAAGGCTCTAAGCGATCTTGTGCATATGCGAGCAACGTTTGAAGCTCCTGTTATTGGCGGCGGGAGATGTATTGTGGAAGGGCAGATTCCGCTAGCCTCTTCCATGGATTATCCGGTGAAGCTCCGCTCTGAGACCGGGGGACGGGGTGTACTTGTCACCTCTTTTGCCGGGTATCAGGATTGCCCTCCGGATGTGAAGCCGTTGCGCAAGCGCAGAGGCGTAAATCCGCTGGATCAATCCAAATATATTTTAAGCGTTCGTAATGCGATAACATCATAAACGGAGTTGAACTTGTTGTGCTGATTAAATTTTTGATATTCGGCCTTCTATGGCGGATTGTTGGCAATCCGTTTTTGGCTGTTCTGATTCTTCTCATTATTCTGTATTTCCTGGATCGTCGCTATGTCGGGGTGTTCCCCAGTTTTATGAAACCGATCAAACGCATGCGTACGATCTCACGGCTGCGTCAGCAGATTGCGATGAGTCCCAATGAAGTCTCTTCCAAGCTTGACCTGGCCAGACTTCTGATCGAACGCAAACGTTATAACGAAGCTTATGAATTGCTTCTTGAGCTTGAACGTCCCTATGAGCAATCTGCCGAATACTGGGAGGCATTGGGAACGACAGAACTTCACCTTGGTCACATGGAATCAGGTGAGCGGCATATCCTGCAGGCTCTCGACATCAATCCAAGAGTTAAGTATGGTCAGCCTTATCTAACCTTAGCCAATGCCTTTAAGGAGTCAGATCGAGACAAGGCATTGACATATGTACAACAATTCCAGGATATCCACTCATCCTCGAGTGAAGCTTATTACTTGCTGGGTTCCGTCTACCGTTCACTGGAACGCACCGCAGATGCCAAGCATGCCTATGAGCAATCCCTGAACGTCTACCGCTCCCTGCCAAAATACAAGAAGCGCCAGGAACGCCGCTGGGCTGTCCGCAGTTGGTTCCGCAAGCGCGGATTGTAGGCAACCCTATATGTCGACAAGTGTTCGGCATACGCTAAGGTAGAGTCGAATGCCCTTAATAAAAAGAACGCCGATTCTGTTTCAAAACAGAATCGGCGTTCTTTTGTTTATAATGGTTAAACAAAGGCAGCTGCCTGTTCACGTTAATAATTTGCGTAACCGCTCCTCATTACGATTCATCCAGAGGATCCGCTCTTGCAGCTTAATGATCTGGTTAACTGCAACATCGGGTTCATCCGTTCCTTCGAACATGCGACTGATAAAATGCATAACCACATCGAGACTGCGCAGCAGAATAAGCTGCGGAATAGCCAGCAGTTCATCCGGCTCCAGAATCACCTGTTTCCGAAATCCTCGGATCAGTCCTTCGAGCGCCTCCCACATCCATTCATCACTCTTGTCCATAGTTAGCAGGTCCGACATGGGAACAGCCAGCTCCATGACCCGCAGATCCCATGTGGCAAACTCAAAATCCAGAATGGAACAGATTCGGCCATCGTCGTCCGACAAGACGTTTGATGCGTTCACATCTCCGTGAACCAGTTGATGAGGCAGACGTTCCATCCCGTTTAGAGACTCGAACAAAGCTGGAAGCACAGGCAGCAGATCCTGCATTTCTTCTGCGCACGCCTGGAGCTCGCTAGGTGGTGACGTACATAGCTGTATCAATTTCTCTGGCGGACAGAGTGGATATGCCTGTTGAATTTGATAATAAGGTGGGTATACAGGTTCAAGTGATATTTCCAGTCTTGACAGAGCACCAGACAGCAAACCCGCCGCATGTCCCAGTTCAACAAGCTGATTTGGCCTATTCCACACCGGATTCTTGCCCGTATTATACGTAAAGAGGGCTGCGATTTTGTACTGTTCATTCCTCGGATCGTAAATGGAATGGAACGTGTGCCCATCCCCCTTTATAGCTTTGACTGGAGCTGGTACCATAAGTCCGAAGTCCGATTCTCTCAGTGCCGATAACACATGGTGCTCAAACGCAATTTTCACAAGATCCGTATGTGTTTCGTACACCCTGAGAACATAACGCTCGCCATCCAGTTTAAGCATATACGTTGTGTTGTTCATTCCGCCGTATCTGCGTTCCGCTTCCCAGCAGGATTGAGGTAGAAATACGGATATCACTTCCTGTATCAGCTGTCGTTCCAGATCCTCATGAGGACGTAAATGAATGTTGTGCACCGATTAATACTCCTTCATCTGTAATGTCTATATGAATCGACAAGATAAAATCCCTTATTCTCCCCATCTTAACGTATGCCCATATGCGGGTCCAGTCTGAATCAGGATACCCACAGCCATCTCGTAATGTCCTAATGAGTTCTTCAGTTAAAAGGTCTATACCCCATACGATTCAGTTGGTCCGCAATAACACGATACCCTCTTGCATTGGGATGAACACGATCCCAGAATAACAATTCCCGTTCATGCCCTTCAAAACGGTCGTACACCTGAGCACAGGCGTAGTTCCCCGACCCTGCACCATTCAGAAAGGAATTATACTGACGAACCCAATACGCTGCCTCTGCGGCTTGAGGATACGGGTTGTACAATCCGATCGTTCGGACCAAATAGGCACTGTTACCTTTTAACTGACGAATATGTCTCATGATCTGTGAAACGTTACTGCGGGTATCTCCAAGCACCTGTGTCATTTTACTTGCGCTTGGCATAGCTCCGCTCGCCTTGAATGTGCGAATGAGATCATTCCCGCCAATGGATATTGTAATAATGTCCGCTTCGCGCAGAGACTGTCTTACCCTCGTGTTGGAGGATACCATTTGCATCAGTTCACCTGAGGTTAATCCGTTGACCCCCATATTATCCATCGAGACAAATGTGCGAACATTCATTTCTGCCATTCTGCGGTACAAAGGAACAAAGCCGGTGCCCAGCAGCGCGCCTGTGCCTACCGTTAACGAGTCTCCAATGGCCGCATATCGATATACCATCACCGTCGCCCCTCTCTGCTAACTTATGACTGACTGCTATATCTATATGAAAGAACCGAAGACAAGGCGCGGGATGGTGTCCGTAGGCGCATACCTTTATTTTTTACGACATGCACATATTTCCTCAAAATGAAAAGCCCCTACGAAAATATTCATATTTCGTAGGGGCTTTATATGATTTTAACTACATGCTCATCGTACGGTCCGAATCCGCTGAATCATTCTGATCCTTATTAGGGAAAGGCCACCAGTTGGCCCGGCCGAACATCTTCACCATGACAGGCACGAAGAACGGCAGGAACAGCAATGAATACAGAACCAAACCACTAAGAACAACGGTAGCAATCTGCATCATGGAGAGAACTCCGGATGGATACATGGCAGCAAAGGTTCCGCTCAGAATAACGGCTGCTGACAGAATCACCGTACCCATGTTTTTCATGGCATACAGCATTGCATCCTGAACGCTCATGCCTTTATTTTCATTGAATCTATCCATCAGGAAGATACTGTAATCCACACCAAGCGCAATCAGCATTACGAATCCGAAGAATGGCGTAACCCAGCTGATGCCCGCAAAACCAAGGATATTCACGAATATCGCCTCGGTTAGAGCCATGGATGTGAAATAGGCCAGCAACAGGGAAACGATCAAATATAGCGGCATGATCACGGATCTCAGAAGCAGGACTAGAACGATAAATGTGCCTGCAAGCATGAGCATAACCGTGCGTGTGTAGTCGTTGTTGGAGATCTCCTGTAAATCAGCGAATGTGCTGGTTACCCCGCCGACAGCAATGTCTGCTTTTTCCAGCGCACTACCCTGTACCGCACGGTGAACCGCAGCTTCGATATCCGGTACGCGATCAATCGCTTCAATACCGTACGGATTTTCAGCGAAAATAACATCTATCGTCATGGTCTTCCGATCCTGGGACAGATACGTATCGAATACCTGTGCAAAGTCTTTGTTGCTCAACGCTTCTTCAGGTACATACCAGCCGGCCAGATCGGAATCCGGTGAATTCTGCAGCTGTGTCAAATAATCCTGTGCGGAATCAAGACCACCGGACACCTGCGCAATTCCATCCACACTCTGATTCAAACCATCTGTTAATTGGGTCAGCTGACCACTGAGGTCCGAGAAGCCTTGGCTAATTTTCTCCTGACCACCCTGAAGCTGGCTGAGTCCATCCTGGATGGAAGGAATCTCACTGATCACTTTACCTTGACCATCTGCTGCCTGCTTCAGCCCGGCTTCAAGCTGTCCTATTCCCGTTACAATCTGACCCAGCCCACTAGCCAGAGCCTGTTGTCCAGATGCAGCGGAAGTGAAGCCTTCGTTAGCCTGGTTGATCCCTGCAGCAGCTTGACTCAGATTGCTTTGAATCTGTCCTAGTGCCTGGGCAAGCTGGGCTGTACCTGTTCCCGTTTCCCCAAGTGTACCTTTGACCCGCAGATAGTCTGCGTCCTGCAGCAGTTCAGGGTATCTTTCTTCAAGCGCTGCAAATGATTCATTCAGACTGGTTAGCGCCGTAGATATGCCTGTCAGCTGCTGCTGAATTTCCCCGGTACCCTCGCCAAGCGCAGCTACGCCTGCACCAGCCTGACGGTAAGCGTCAAGCAGCTGATTACTCGCCTGAGCTAGCTGGTCAGCACTTGTTTTCGCCTGCTGCAGTCCTGCTTGCAAATCACCAGCACCGGCCGAGCCGTCACGAATTCCTTGCTCAATCTGCTGAAGACCTTCGGACAACTGGCTAATTCCCGATTGCAGCTGGGACGTACCTTTGCTCAGTTCTCCGGCACCATTTGCAGCTTCTTTGATCTGAGGTTCGTTCTTGCTTAATTGACTGCTGGCTTCGCTAAGACCATCACGAATTTTATCCAGACCCGTCTTGCCTTCACCGAGTCCGTCCGATAAAGTCCCCACTTGCTGAGTGACTTCGAAATCCTTGACCTCGTCACCCGTCGGACGTGTCATGCTGCGTACCCCGGAGATTCCCGGCACCTTCTCCACTTCGCGACTGATTTTCTCGGCTACGGCCATATATTTGGCATTGTCCATCGGTTCATCATTTTGGATCACAATCTGACCCGGCAGGGATTCCCCCGGACCAAAGCTTTCCGAGATAATGTTGAACGCTTTTACCGAATCATACTTCTCACCAATCTCATCCAAGCTGTTAAACGATAATTTCCCATCGTACGTGGCCAGAAGCGGCACGCAGACAGCTGCGACAATAAGCAGCGCAGCCCATGGACGTTTTAGAGAGAAGCGACCCGCTGCTCCATAGATCTTGCTCTCCGCATGTTCGAGTGAACCTTTGGAGGGCCAGAACAGCTTCTTGCCCAGCACCGCCATGAAGAACGGAACAATGGTAACCAGAGCAAGCATCATTACGGCAATGCCGACTGCGACTGCCACTGCGGAACGGTACAGCATAAACTGTGCAAAACCGATGGCGACAAAACCAACCAGCACGGCAAGAGCAGAGAAGAATACCGTTTTGCCTGCTGTCCGATAGGTTGCAATAATCGCTTCCCACGTCGTTTCATGATGGGCCAATTCTTCCTTGAATCGGCTGATGAGCAGGATACAGTAATCGGTACCAATCCCGAACATGACGGCAACCATGAAAATCTGCGTAAAGGTCGAAATCGGGAAATCCACCCCATCGACCAGGAATGCAACAATCTGCTGCGATACAATATAGCTGATACCCACGGTAAGCAGAGGGACAAATGGAGCTACAAACGAACGGAATACAAGGAACAATATGAGCAAAATAAATACAACCGTAATATACTCCGATTTCTTGAGTCCCTCCTGGGAACTCTCTACCGTATCTTCATCGATTAATCCTTTACCGGTTATGTAGTGTTCCACATTGACCGAGTCCAGCGTTTCATTAAGATCCTCACGCATTTCCTTGACAGTACGATCTCCCTGATCGATAGACAGGGACGTCAGGATCGTCTTTCCATCAGCAGAGATCATTTTGTCTGACAGTTCTGGCTGGGAGAAGGGCTCCAAGATGGACAAAATGCCGAGTTCTTCTTTCTTCGACTCCAGCTGCTTTACAGCCTTCTCAGCCTCTTGTTTGCCTACCGTACCCAAACCATCTGGGTTATAAAAAACAAGTGCCAGCTGACTGCCCTGCTGTTCGCCTTTTTGTGCAGCAGCTTCATCGAGGATGGCAGCTGCCTGGGTGGATGAGTACCCTTCCGGGACCGAAAACTGTCCTTTTTCCCGAATTAGTTCACTCATGTTGGGGGCTGTGAACATCAATACGGCGGCTACAACAACCCATAACCCCATCAACCACCATCTTGCTTTCAGAATCGTTCTCATTCGCTCTCCTGTCCTCCCTCATTCGTTAGCAAGGTCGCCAACTTCTCAAAGGATTCAATAAAATTCTGTACTTCTTCCGGCTTAAAATGAACCAGGTACGGCTCAAGAAGCTGCTGTATTTCCCGTTCTGTCTCGCGGTATACCTGACGGCCAGTATCTGTCAATGTCAGATATACCACTCTGCGATCCCGCTCATCTCCAGCCCGATGGACCAGATCCCGATCAACCAGCTTGTTAACCAGTGCCGTGATGCTGCTTTTTCCGACGCAGAGGAGCTCTGACAGATCAGATGGTGTGCAGGATGGTTTCTCTTCAATCAAACGGAGAGCACAGAACTGGTCTGTTGTCATGGTCTGCCCCACCTTTTCACGGATTCGCGTATCAAACTGTTTGGATACCAGGAACGATGCATCCAGATAACGGTTCACCAAACTTTTGGCATCCGGTGTATTCATGTTTATTCTCCTTTCTGTCCTTTCTGTCCATATAGTTCACTTATCGAACTATTCTTCAATGAAACTATTCTATATTGAAACTATAATGCAAAGCAATACTTTATTCCTGTTATTTTGTGTTTTCACGACAAAGAAACAGGGCGTAAGGCTTAGCTCCCGGCCAAGTCTCACGCCCTGTTTCTTGTTTTGTTACATTACGAAGGTCACCATGATTATGGTGATCCATCATCTATTCTTCGATTGCATCCTCGTCTTTTTCAAGTACACAACGGAATCGTTCGACACCTGGATATAACTCACCCAGGCTGTATACGACAAAGCCAGTATTACGATAAAATTCCACAGCTTCCTGGTCCGTTTCCGCGATGAGCTTGTCCGGATTATACTTCTCCAGCAGCTGTGCAATCATGCCACGGCCATAGTTTTTGAAACGGTTCTCCGGTAATACCGCAATATGTTGGATGGTAATCTCGCTGTTCCCCGTTTTCTCATACCCAACCAAGCCAACTAACTGTCCCTCATCCTCATATCCATCCAGCAGAAGCTCGTCCTTATTCACATATTGTTGCAGCGCTTGACCGACTTGCTCCGGGTCCGGAAAAACCGAGTAGGACAGCAATTCCTGCACTTCCGGCTCCTGTATGCGTGATTTTAGATTAATCAACACTCTTATACTCCTCCTATGACTTGCTTAATTCCGTTATCGTATTGTAGTCGTTAGCCTGTCAAAGTTCAAGTCTCATACCCTTGTAACTGACTCTGAAGCGCATTGAGAGTATCCTGATTCACCTTAATACCAGCCAATTGATAAGCATCCAAGATTGCGCCGCCAACGGCAGGCAGCTTGCTGGTTATGTAAACGAACTCTCTACTTGTAGATGGATGGTTTTGACCTAACCCTTTCTGAACGGCAGCCTTCATATAAGATGAGGTCAAGCAGCTTCCAGTCAGTGTGTAAGTGACCTGTTTAGATTGAAAACAGCTTGCCAGCATAAGAATACCTACAACAGCTGTATCTGCTGCCGAGTCACATACCCTCATCGCAAGTGGAATTTGCTGAATTGCTGCTTCCGTCACCAAGGGTGCCATTTGACTGAATTTGCGGTTCATCGCCTGTTTATCATCAGCAAACCCTGCGGCTCCAAGCGCTGCGAGCTCCGGCACTGAACGCACATTCCAATATGCAAGAATCTGTTCGATAAAGGAATGATCCTCTGCCTCATATCGGCCTGCCAGAATTGAATGCACGGTATCGTATGACAGAAAACGCGCTGCCGTCGGCGCATAGTGCCCAAATTGGTCGTTTCGGAGCCATACTTCCTGCTCCGTCCTGGCAAGGATCAAAGACCCTGTGCCTCCAATTGCCACGATTCCAGGCCTACCGTTAAAAGCAGCTGTATGAGCAATATGTGTATCGTTTACCGCACTTCTCCTCCCAAGGATGCCCGTTTTGGCAAGAACACCCTCGGCCCAGGTGAATTCTTCTTCCCGGTCCAGACCTGCCATACCGGCTTGAATGGCAGCCACCTGTTCTCCCTTAATGCCAGCCTGCTCCAGCGCTTCTGTAATGCCTCCGAGCACATGCTGCTCAGCATTGAAATCGTGATAACGATTACAACCTCCCTTTTCCACATAGGACAACAGTTGTCCATCTCCATCGGCTACGGCCACTCTTGTATGGCTTCCGCCACCATCAATGCCTACCACATATGTATTCATCGTATCCCCCATACTCTGATAATAGACTGTATTAACGACGTTTCCTTATGTCATAGAAAACAGAACTGCCGGGCTGCATAACCTCATACTTCCCGGCAGGTTCTGCTATTGCTTCTGTACGGCAAAACGAAGCAATTCGCAGCGGAACTGTGTCGGTTCATCGTACTTTTCTTCTTCAATGGTCTGAGTTACGTGTTCCTGAAGCAGGATATTCCATCCTGCATATGACTCTTCAAGCAATTCGGTGGCCTTGGCTGTTGACAGATTTAGTTCGATCAAAGGCTCAATTCGCCGTCCAGTGCTAATCTCCTGCTCCTCTACACTTGTACTCATCGTGATGCAATGAATCCCACCTGTGCGTGTCCCTGCCTGAAGACGACTTAGTGCTTCCAGAAAAGCATTTTCATCGGATACGTGCTCCAGACAGGAACAAGCTGCAATAAAATCAAAAGTATTCGGCCTGATATCATAATGCTCCACGTCTGCTTTCACGGCTTTTACCATATGATCAACCTGATATTTCTTCGCATATTTCCGAAGTCCTTCAACTGCTTCATCCAGCAGATCCACTCCAATAACCTCGCTGTCCGTTTGCTGCAGACGCTGTGCAATTGGAATGGTGTGTCGCCCTACACCGCATCCCAGATCAAGCACTCGCAGTTCCGATTTGTGTGCAAGCAAACGTTCCAGCATCTCCATCACCATTGGCATCGGTCTAGCCATCCACGTTCCGGCTTCAAATAGCTCATTATTCTGATAAAAGTTCGAATGGTAGCCTGCCTCCGCTTTGCGCGCTGCTTCGAATTGTTCATTTCCCATGAATGGCACCCCCGTAATAAACTAGAATTGGATTGTCAGCGTTCCTGAGATCGAAATAAGAATGATGGCCCAAATGATTAACACGAGCAGGGCACCTGTGACAAGCATCTTCCCGGTGTCCCTTTTGTAAGGATCGTCATTAAATAACATTACCCCGCCAATGGCAATCGCTATCGGAGGAAGAAGAATCGCAATTAAAATTAGCAGACCTATGGAGTAACGATCCAATAAACCCTCCTCGTATTCTTCCATTTGTGTAGTCTCCGCAGGAACGGTCTTCATTTCAACCAGATTGCCACATGCTTTGCATTTGAACTCGTCTACACCCATTTCCTGTTGACAGTAAGAACAGACTCTTCGTGATCGCGGCATGCTGCACCTCCCTGTTATAAGCACCTACTTTTAACTACCCGGCATATCTCATATCTAATATCTAATTCGCGCGCTCCATCGTTACCTTGTTCAGGAAAGCTTCAAGGACTTCCAAGTAACGCACACGATCCACCTGAAAAGCTGTACCGTGCCCTGCACGGGGAATGGTCAGCAGCTCTTTCTCCGTAGGACAAGCATCATAAAGCCGATACACCATCTCCGTCGGGACAAAGGTATCTGCCTCTCCATGAATAAATAGAACGGGAACCTGCACCTTGGCGAGCTGTTTGAGGGCCGATGCTTCCTCGAAGGAATACCCTGCCTTCCATCTGGAGATCAGACTTGTCACAGGGATAAATGGAAAGGGCGGTAATTTGTACAATTGTTTAAGCTGAAACGTAAGCTCATCCTTCACCGATGTATAGGAGCAGTCTGACACGATGGCTTTTACCTGATCCGGCAGAGACTCCCCGCCTGTCATAAGAACCGTTGCACCGCCCATGGAGATGCCATGCAGCACAATGTCTGTCTGGTTTCCCACCTTGTTGATCACCCAATGGACCCAATCGACGTAATCCTTCCGATCCAGCCAGCCGAATCCAATGACGTCTCCTTCACTGTGACCATGAGCGCGATCATCAGGCATGAGTACGTTACAGCCTCTTTTCTCTGCATAGTACCTTGCAAAACCGGCCATTTCTCTACCTCTCCCGGAATACCCGTGCGCCAGAATTACCGTCTGACTCGACTCCCCAGTTGAAGCCAACCATATTCCCTGCAATTTCAACCCATCGTGAGACGTGATGCTTACCATTTCGCCATCCTGCGTGTCCAACCACTCCAGGTCTGATGCACTGCTGATCAATTCATTATCCGGTTCAGGCATTAGATTCGGATTGTCGATTAGAAATGGTTTTGGCGCTCGGCGAATAGCTGTTTTGAAAAAGTATAGTCCTCCGATCCAAGTCGTAATAAGAATGACCAGAATAAGTGCGGTAGTCCCGTATATTAACATGAATGCTTCTTTCCCCCTCTCAAGATCTTCTGCCCCTAACACAGTTAAGGATACATGTTCTTATGTACACTCGTTTTCGGACGAAAAAACAGGCTTGCTGCCCTAACCTATTTCGTTAAGACAACAAACCCTTAAATGATGACTTTCTCCAAAGCTTCACAGGCCTCCTGATATGCTGGCATCAATTCACCCAGCAATGGCTCAGCCTTCCTCACTTGACCTGTTTTGGCAAGCTGTTCAATTCTGGCAAAAAGCGTTGAACAATATTCTATTCCGAGACTCAAACTGCCGGACTTCAGATCATGGGCACATTCAGCAGCAGCAATATGATCTCCGGAGACAACGTACCTGCGAAGCACCTCAATTTTGCCAGGTGTTTCGTTACGATACATGCCCAGCAGCATCTCAAGTATCGTCTCTTCGCCATCACTGTTCAGTTCGCCGATCTCTTTTACGATGCTCATATTCAGTACTTCCCGGAATTCCGGGGGATGCTGCCATTTTTGAATTACATTTTTTAAGGATTCCAATGTGAATGGCTTGCCAATGAAATCATTCATTCCAGCTTCAAGGCATTTCTCTTTCTCTCCATCCATGACGTTGCCTGTCATCGCAATTATTGGAATGGCATGACGCATTTCGTCCTGCTCCATGGCTCTTATTTTGCGTGTTGCCTCAAATCCATCCATAATCGGCATCATGTTATCCATCAGTATGATTCCATACCTCTTGCTAAGAAAGGCCGCAACAGCCTCTTCTCCGTTGGAAACCGAATCGACCTCGGTGATCCCAAGTTTCTTAAGTTGCATCAAAACAACCTGACGGTTAATCAGATTATCATCAGCCAACAGGATTGGCCGAGAATAGGGTTCCTGTAGTAAGGCGCCCGAATCATGTAATGTATCTTGTCCCGTCGGGACTGTGGTTTTTACATGTTCTGTCTTGCGTCCCATTGGAATTTCAAACCAAAATGTCGAGCCCTGGCTCTCTTGACTAATGACTCCAATCTGCCCCCCCATTAACCCCACAAGAGACTGGCATATGGATAACCCCAGGCCTGTTCCTTCATATTCCTTGGAACGGCCTTTTTCCGTTTGAACGTAGGGTTGGAACAAGGTTTTCTGATCTTCTTCGGCGATTCCGATTCCCGTATCCTTTACCTCAAATCGGATCCATTGAGAGTTCTCATCTTCCCGAACCAGGACAACTTGAATACATATTGATCCTTCTTTTGTAAATTTGTTGGCATTTTGAATCAGGTTCATCAAAACCTGTGTAATTCGTGTGGAGTCTCCCTCAAGAACCCCGGAAATTCGGGGATCACATTCCACGACCAGTTTGTTCCCATTTTGGATCACCTTGGGCTCCAGCAAACGAACGATATAGTTAAACGTAGGCTCCAGTTCGACATCTCCCATTTCAAGACGCATCTGACCTGCTTCCAGTTTGGAAAAGTCCAGTAGGTCCTGAATCAGCTTCAGCAGAAGTCTCGCTGCTTCTTGAATCACTTGAACCGAATGCTGCTGTTCTTCGGACAGGGAAGAATGCTGCAGAAGTTCAGCCATGCCTAATATTCCATTTAAGGGTGTACGGAAATCATGGCTGATTACGGCTATAAATGAACTTTTGGATTCCCCTGCGGATACTGCTTCTTTCCGAGCGGCATCCAGACTTGCGTTATTTTTAGCAAGCAGACGCTGAAGCGTCACCAGTTCATTGTTCATTTCCGAGAATTCACCAAGAATTCGCTCTTCCTGTTCCTTACTGCGAATAATCTGATCAGATAAATGCTCAATCGTTTTACGCAGCTTTTCGATCTCTCCAGCTTCATTAGACATTGCGTCATTCCTCTCTATTCGCGAATCATACCAACGTTGCAGTTGGCAGATTGCTGAGCCAGCAGACTTTCTGCGACGGCAACAGCCTCATCAGCTCCGGGAGCATAACCATCTGCCCCAACGGTCCTCCATAACTCCGGATCAATGTTGAATGGATAACCTCCTACCATGATTTTCACATGCGAGGTAGCCGGGTGATTACGAATCATTTGGATAAGTTCTTTGGCAAGATGAAGATGAAATGTCATCGTTACTGAAATAGCCACCACATCTCCCTGATGGCGCTCGATCGCCTCAAGCAGGCTGCCATTCGGAACATTTGCCCCTAGATAATACGTATCCCAACCTTCCATCTCAAACACGTCAGCAAGCATACGCAAACCGATCTCATGCTGCTCACTGCCTACACAGGCTGCAACCAGCTTTTTCTGCTGTGGCTCATGGATCAACCAGCGGGGATACAGCCGCGAGATAATAGCCTGTGTGGCTGCCGTACAAAAGTGCTCCTGAGCGACACTGATCTGGCTAAGCTGCCACAAGCGGCCTATTTCATATTGAGTGGGTTGAAAAATATAACGATAAATATCACGAATGCTTGCTCCGCTTTCCAGCTCGGCTTCAATAATGCCAAAAGCTTCTTGGCGTCTGCTATCCAGAAGGGCCTGCAAATAAGATTTGGCAGCATGGCCATATGGAAAAGATTCGTTAACGAATCCTTGTGCTACGTCATGATGCTGGGTTTGATAGATTCCCATTTCCAGATAATCTAGAACAAGTGACTTGGATGCATCATCAAACTCTTCTTCTAACGTCTCTTTGATTAGATTTAAATTAATGGCCAGATCATCCGCCGAAACGTGATAACCTGCCAGTAGCGTTTTGAGCCAAGATATATAATGAGTAAACAGGTTAGGACTCTTAACCAGAACGCTCTCAGCCAGATAATTCAAACTATATTGCGAATCCTGTTGAGTCCGCATTCTGCCATTTTCACCAAAACGTTCAAGCAACTCAGGTTGCAGCGTATACTGCTTCTCCGTTATTTTATCAGCCAGCCCACCTACTGCTTTCAGCAAGCGTTCCCCAGCTTCCTGATGGGTCATTACGTTATCCCTCCTCTTGCTGTGAATCGTATCAACCATCATGAAATATCCACGATAAGAGTCGATTCGATTTCAATCAGCTATTGATCGGGAAATGCTTTTATTATTATACATGAACTCCAGGGAGAAACATTTCATTTGGAGCTGCATATTAGAACAATTTTCCTATATTATGAGCATTCCTGCAAGTCATCTAGCCAGTTCATGCCCCTTTTTTTCACACAAAAAAACCGGCCTGCGTTATGAACGCAAGTCGGTTTTTCCTTCAGCAGCTAGTCCTAGCTTCTTCAATAGGCGAATGGCATCCGCTTTTTCCGATGGCTCTAAACCTTCCATCGCATCGATGATAACCTGATGATGTCCAGGGAATATTTGGGTGAATAGATTTCTTCCCTTTTCCGTCAATTCCGCGTAAATAACTCGGCGGTCTTCCTTGGATGCACGTCTAAACAGCAAATCCTTGTTTTGCAGCTTATCCACTACATAGGTTATATTCCCGCTGGACATTAGCACTTTCTCTCCGATTTTTTGCAAGGCTTGCGGGCCCTTATGATATAACAAATCCAGTACCCCGAATTCTGTCGTATTCAGTCCATGACTCTGGATGTCACGATTGGACCTTGATGTAACAGAATTGTATGCTCGGGCGAGAACCACGAATAATTGCAAAGATAGTTCCCGATTGTCCTCCGTATTCGGCATTTCCATAATCCTCCGTCAATGGTTTGCAAATTCAGGCTGCGCTTCGATGCCAAGCAGCGTTTTCATCCATCACACAGCACTTCTCAAAACAAGGCATTACAATCAATAAGCCAAGCACATGTATCCTAGGGTCATCTGATCGATCTTAGGAACGATGGCGCTCATCAATACTACCGTCATCTTTGGCCAGAATCACCGTATCGGCCATGTCAACGAACAAACCGTTATCGACTACGCCTGGCAGCATGTTGAGTTGTACGTTGAGCTCAGCCACGTTGACGATGGATTCCATCCGGCAATCCGCAATCAGGTTTCCGTTGTCCGTAAGGTAGCGCTCATCTTCATTCATACGCCATTCTGGTCGGCAGCCCAGCTTCTCCAGCGCCTGGAAGGTCCATTCCGATGCAAAAGGAACCACTTCTACCGGCAGTGGAAACTGACCCAACTGTTGAACCGCCTTGCTCCCATCAGCAACTATGATGAGTTTATCACTGTTAGCCGCCACGATTTTTTCACGTAAAAGAGCTCCGCCCCCGCCCTTGATCAGATTGAAATCAGGATCGACCTCATCTGCACCATCAATCGTAATATCCAGCCTTCCAATCTGGTCGAATGGGATGATCGGAATTCCCCACTCGCGAGCCAGCTTGTCCGAAGCTTCCGAAGTCGCCACAGCCTGGATTTGCAGCCCCTCGCGTACACGCTCTCCCAGTCTGCATATCGCAAAATATGCCGTCGAGCCTGTTCCGAGTCCAACCTTCATGCCGTCTTGAATGTATTCTGCCGCCCGCTCTGCTGCAATTTTTTTCAGATTCATCTAAAATAAACCCCCGCCTGCTTATGATTTGAAAAATGCACACTGTCTTTATTATAGATAAAACCGCTTCCGATGTATATCCATGCCGAATGCCATGCAGCAGGAAATTTGATCTAACGACAAATCCCGGATTTCTCCATTTCCTGCTATGTAAGTTTATGGTTAGTTAAAATGGTATAAGAAATCTGGCATACTACGTTTCCCTTAATTGACAAAAGGCCGTTCCTGCTCATTACAATAATTTTCAAGTCTGGAGTCATTCTTAAGTTTTAAAGGTGTTTTTTGTATCATCCTGTTATAAAATAAAGACGGAGACTAGAAAATGGAAATTCCTCCAAATAAACAGTTCTAAATACCTATGTAATAAGTGGTATGTCCGCAAATATGTAAATTATTAAAAAAGTTTTAACAAAACTATTCAATTTAACAACATTTCATACGACATATTAAGTATAGATGTGTTTTAATAATTAGACACCTATGGATTATGAGGTACAAAAGTCTCTGCATTAAGACTGCGAACCCAAGACCATGGTCGCATACATAAGCTCTGGAGGGGGATCAACAAATGACTTGATTGGCTGCATTCATGCAAGCAAATAAAAGGTTTGTTAATTACAAGAAGATCAGGAGTGGAATTTAGTGAAATCATTTAGTTGGAAAAGCATGTCCTTTTTCTCGAAAAACTTATTACTTTCATTCACCAACATCATTATTATCGGGGTTGCACTTATTGCGAGCAGCTATTACTTCCAAAAGACGGTTCTCGTAGACCAGCTGCATGGACAAGTAGAACAAATCACTAAAAAGTGGGCAGAGGGAATCAACCCAGCCGACGTAGAGGCAGCTATTGCTGAAGGCAGCTATGATGGAAAAGTGCAAGCCCAGTTACGTGCTTATTTCGATGAAATGCAAGAATACTACCCGAATATCGCCCAAGCTTATATCTTTGGTGTAGAGCTAGGCGGAGATACGAAAAGAGAAACTTCTCTCGTAGCCATGCCGACCAATCTGAGAGAAGCATTCCAGAGCGATAATGTTAATATTGGCGACATGTATGAACAACCCGTTGTTGTGGCGAATGCACTCAAAGAAATGCTTAATACGGACCGTCCAACCTTCACGACTTTCTATTCAGATGATTTTGGCACATGGACAACCATTGCTTATCCGATCAAGGACAGCAACGGCAAAATCTTCTCTTACTTTGCAGTCGATGCAGATGCAACAGCAGTACCTGCCGGACTGAAATCACTGCTTAAAAACGGTATCATCATTCTGGTTGCTTTCCTTCTGTTGTTCCTGATTATCCAATACCTAGTAGTTAAAAATACGCTATCCCCAATTCGTCACCTGATCAAAGGTATCGATGACGTTAGCCGGGGTAATTTGAATGTCAACATTCCGACAGGAAAAGACGACCTCGGACTTGTAAACGAGAAGTTCAACACGATGGTTCGCAAAATCAATGACACAATCGTTAAAGTGCAAGTCACCTCTCAAGAGGTTAACCAATCAGCCAAAGAGCTGTATGAGGTATCTGAGAAAAACAGCGAGAACGCCGATTCCATCAACAGCAATGTAACGCAAATCACTTCCAACATCCGTGGACAGGAACAGGCAAGTCTCGATAGTGCCCGTGCCATGGCCGAAATGGCGACTGTCATTCAAACGATTGCCAGCAGTTCCGCTAATGTAGCAGATGAAGCTTATGAAATGGAACGCCGTTCCCAACAGGGTAACACGGTTGTACGCCAAGTGTCTCAGCAAATGACACTGATTACGGAATCCGTGAAGAATACGGCTTCAGCAATCCAGGTTCTGGAGAGTCGTTCGCAGGAAATCGGAGATATCCTGAACATCATCTCCGGCATTTCCAGCCAAACCAACCTGCTTGCGTTGAATGCATCCATTGAGGCAGCTCGTGTTGGTGAAGAGGGCCGAGGATTTGCCGTTGTTGCTGGTGAAGTTCGTAAGCTTGCGGAACAATCCGAACAATCCACAAGCCAGATCGCCGTATTGATTGACGAGATTCAAACCGAGATCAAGCAAGCTGTCCGCGCAATGGAAAAAGGTACGGCAGAAGTCGATACCGGACTTGACGTTGCAGATCAGACAGGAAAGTTGTTTGAAGATATTCTGGAAGCTGCGAAGAAAGTATCGAATCAGATTCAGGAAGTTTCCAGTGCTACAGAAGAAATTTCTGCAAGTACAGAGGAAATGACTGCTACCGCAGATGATCTGTCTGCCAGCGTTAGCAAAACAGCAGAAAGCAGTGAGCGTATTGCCGCTTCTGTCGATGACCAGAAGGCTTCCCTGTCCACCCTTGTTGATTCTTCCACCCGTTTGAACAGCATGTCTGAGGAATTACAGGAATTGATCTCTCACTTTAATGTAAGCAAGTCCTAAAAAACGATAAAACGAACGTTATAATTAAGGAGGAAAATAGACGTGATCGATCATCACTCTTCATCTTCCCAGACCGTGGAATCTGAGTTGCCAGTTCTCCAGATTCCACTGGATTTTGGGCGCCGTCAACAATCATTTTCGTATGAATCAGCTCATATACAGCTGCAGCCAACACAGAGCCGTGAACTCACTCAGAAGTATGGCTCAACGTCGATTTATAACGCGCTCCTGTCGGCATATGCTGCCTTGTTGTTCCGGTTATCAGGAGAACAGGAATTAGGCATTGGCACGCTTGATCCGGATCGTTCTGCATCAGTTCTGCTGCTGCAGGTACATGGTAAGATGAGCTTCCGTGAGCTAATTCGTCAAATTACCCTTTTGCAAGAAAAAGAAGATTCGATGCAGCCGGGTGCTTACCCGGAAACCTTGTTTATGTTTAATAGTGTTCAGCTTCCTCAGGCTCCGCAGGTGCTCAATTGGAGTATCCGTGAGGAGCAGAATGTATACACTCTCGACTTGTTCTTTGATGCATCCCTTCTGAAAGAAGCAACCGTGCTGAGATACGCTGAGTACTATCAAACCCTGCTTCTCTCCATGCTTCGGGATGAAGACGTGGCCATTGGCTCCGTCGATATTTTGTCCGCCTCTGACCGGACGCTGTACCGCGAGATGAATGATACCTGTGTGACTGAACCTGAGCATCAGACCATTCATGGCTGGTTTGAAGCTACGGCTGCCGAGTATCCCGATTCGCCCGCAATCACGTCCCCATTTGGCCGGTATAGCTACAGAGAATTGAACGAACGTGCCAATCAAGTCGCACGCGTACTGTTATCCAACGGCCTGCAAAAGGGTGAGTTCGTCAGCATCTTCATGGAACGCAGTCTGGAAACGATCATTTCCCTGCTCGGCATTCTGAAGGCAGGCGGTGTTTACGTTCCGATTGACCCTGAACATCCGCAGGAACGCAATAGTTATATCGTGGAAGATACGGCTTCTTCTTTTGTTTTAACCAAGGAGTCCTCTCTAGCGGAAGCTTCACGGTTATTCTCGGGTATTCCTACCGTACGTCAAATTCTGGCTGTGGATGGACGCCTGGCCGGATTTGCAGCAAGTAATCCTAATCTGGATATTCAGGCAGACGATCTCGCTTACATCATCTACACCTCCGGATCCACAGGCAAACCCAAAGGCGCACTCGTTGCCCATCGCGGGGTTGTCAACCTTGGAAGTGTCGTGCAGCGCGATTGTGACATTCAAGCCGGGGACGTTTTGACTCAGTTTGCTACATACAGCTTCGATGCTTCCGTCTGGGATACGATCGGTGCACTGTTCTATGGAGCGGAATTGTATCTGTTATCTGCCGAGGAACGTGTATCTGTAGAGGAGTTCGCCACGGCAATCGAGCGCACAGGTACAACGATTATTACGATCCTGCCTACGATCTTCTTCAACCAGCTTGCATCCTATCTGTCAGACGAAGGGTTCCATAAGTTGGCCAAGGTTAAAATTATTACCGTTGCGGGCGAAGCCCTCTACGGAGAACAGGTTCGCGCCTTCCAGCGCAAATTTGGTAACCAGATCGATATCGTCAATGTGTACGGACCTACCGAATGTACTGTGGCGACAACGACACACCGGATCAGTGAACAGGTACCGGATCATGTGGCTAACATTCCGATTGGTAAACCGATTCATAACTACAAAGTGTATATCGTCAATGAAGAGCAGCAGCTCTGCCCTGTAGGCGTGCCTGGTGAAGTATATATTGCTACCCCTGCACTGGCGAAAGGATACTTGAATCAGCCAGAACGTACAGAGCAAGCCTTTATTGATAATCCTTTTGCAATCGATGAAAAAATCTACAAATCCGGTGATATTGCCAAGCTGCTTGATACCGGTTTGCTCGAATACGTTGGACGTAGTGATTCACAGCTGAAGATCCGCGGTCATCGGATTGAAATTGGTGAGATTGAGGATCATTTTGCTCGCCTTGAAGGGATTCAGGATGTTGTGGTCATTCCGAAGAAAGAATCGGACGGTCAGAACATGCTTGTGGGATATTTCACTTCCAAGGATGGCACCACTCTCTCCGTAGATCATATCAAAGCCCAACTGGCAGACAAGCTTCCATCCTATTTTGTACCGAAATGGATCTGTCAGCTTGATGAAATGCCTATCGCACCAACCGGCAAAATTCACCGGAAAGCGATGGTATCTCTACCAAACGAGGAAAGACATGAGAATCGGCCGAATCGGATCATGCCTGAGACAGAGACCGAGGCGATTATATTCAATGCGTGGAAAGAAATTCTCGGACATAGCGACTTTGGAATCGAAGACAGCTTCTTTACGATCGGTGGCGACTCCTTACGAGTAATCCATGTCCTGGTTATTCTGAAGCCGCACTATCCACAGCTGAAGATTGCCGACTTCTTTGCAGAGAAAACCATTCGTTCCCTGGCACTTCGGGTACAGTCACTTGCGCAGATTACTGAGCAAACTGCCCCATCCGGTGAGCACACGGGCGTAATGACGCAACTGGCAGAGCATCCGGTCGAATTGGCATCCCAACTGGGCTACCCTGAGATTCTTAAGCCGGAGCATGTTCTGCTAACAGGCGCTACAGGTTACCTTGGTTCACATGTGCTGCAGCAGCTCCTTCTTCATTCGGATGTGACAATCCATACGCTTGTTCGTCGTCCGTCTGACGGTAACACAGCCATGCAGCGTTTAAGCAAGGTTATGGAGGGATATTTCGGGCCTGAGATCAGTGCACTTCTCGCTTCACGTGTGGTGATTATCGAGGGAGATCTGGAGAAGCCTAACCTTGGTTTAACCGCTGAGCAAACCAGTAAGGTACAAGCCCGGATTGATCGTGTCATTCACTGTGCGGCAGACGTAAGACACTTTGGAGATGCTGAACAGTTTGCCAAAACCAATGTAGAGGGTACGGTAGCCCTGCTGAATCTGGTTCGCAGCAAACCCGGCGCTTCCTTCCATCATGTCTCGACCATGGGCATACCGGAAGATCTGGCGCTCAGTGGACAATGGGAATCATCCCTTCAGTATGACCGTTTCCCGGCAGATCTGCATGTAGAGAACCTGTACTCCGATAGCAAACTTGAAGCAGAGAAAGTACTGATGATTGCAGCAGAGGAAGGTGTACCGGTAAGCATCTACCGTGCGGGCAACCTGACATGTCATTCGGAAACGGGACGCTTCCAGTCCAATATCGACAGCAATGCCTTCTACCGGATGATCAAAGCGATGCTCCTTCTCGGCAAAGCTCCTGCTGCCGAATGGTTGGTTGATTTCACACCGATCGATTATGCAAGCCAGGCTATCGTGCATTTGGCTCTGCGTGATGACACGGCTGGACGGGTATTCCACATTTGTAATCCCGAGTCGATCCGTTACGATCGTTTGATTGCTTCCATCAATCGTGCGGGATATGAAGTCGAAACGCTGCCTTTTGATGAATATACCAGCTGGTTATTCGATTCATCCATCAGCAAGGATCCAGAGGCCCTGCAGCTCGCCATTGCCCAATTGGAAGGTGACGGTGCGAAGGATTCAGCCTACGTATATGCTTGCCCGGTAACAACAGCGTATGTAGAGCCAGCCGGAATTCACTGTGCAAAAGCAGATGACTCATTCATCTCCAGCATGCTGCAATATGCCGTTAACATTGGATATTTCCCTGCTGCTAATCAGCCGCAGCTTGACTCTTCCACATCTCATATTGTGGAGTAGGACCATTCATTCATAATAAACAAACAAGCCACCTGGCCGTCACTTCTGACAGCCCGGTGGCTTGTTTGTTTTTATGTCCAGCGTATTATAGCAATAATAGCAAGATGAGCCGGGTAAAAATAACGCCAGATCCACCTTGGTCCTTTCAAACGAAAACCTGCCCCGTAATACTGTGCAATGGCTATGCCCAACGTAGCCACTACGCTGTACATTTGGACTGAACTGCTATAAAGCTGGATATAAAGAGCCGTTAACAAAACATGCCCCAGCACCAGTACGGGTCCCTGGAAGTACCGGAATAACAGTACTAGCAGCAGTCCATACATGCCATAATCCATGGCCGTTATTTCCATAATTATGCCTGCCCCAACAACGATCGGGATACCCAGTAATCGGTTCGGCAGTTTGTCCAGTACCAGCAAAACCAGCAGGGACGACCACAGGGTCCACACGACGTTTAATGACAAGTGATTAAATGCCGCCATGAAAGGGATTTGAGAGAGCACAGCGATCCAAAAAAGACGCCAGATGTATTTTTGTACATTACGTGTATGCTTATACCCGATATAGACAGCAAATGCATATATGGGAAAAGCAATCCGCCCAATGATCCTCAGTTCCTCAACCTGCGGATAAAAGACAGCCCCTATATGATCGATCAGCATCGTGATCATGGCGATCCACTGCATCATTTTGAGTTCATCCCTCCCCTATCTATCTCTACTTCGAGTATACCTATTCCAAGTTAATCACACATTACGTTCATAATACAGGAAGTGATCGTCTTTCGCATACCCCTCTGATTCATATAACGCCTGTGCCTGTGTATTGTTAATCGCTGTGGATAAGGTTATTCGAATCGCCCCTGTCTCGCTGGCGAAGGCTTGTGCAGCCTGTATCAACTTGCGAGCTATACCTTGCTTGCGGTGATCCTTATGTACAAATAAATCGTTTAGCACCCATATGGACCCCATGGACACTGAACTAAAGCTTGGATATAACTGAACAAACCCGGCAATATTCCCTGGCCCAGGTTCCGTTTTGGAATCCGATTCTGCCATCCATATCACAGATTCATCCTTACTCAAACGCTCCTGAATGTACTTAATGGCCCTCTCCGTATCAGAAACCTGGTTGTAAAACATTCTGTACTGGTTAAATAATTCACCTATCTGCTGGGCATCATCAAACCCTGCCCTTCTAACCTGGTACACCATTTGTTTCTTCCTCCCTTAACCACGGAATGATTTTTCATATACTCTATTTATTTTAAGGCAATCACAACCATCTACCATTCATCAAGTGCATCAAAGTTTGCAATATATTTCGCTCCTTGGACCAAAATAAGTTCACTCGTACAGATTCCCTTGTCTCTTAATAATCCGATATAACGCAAAAAAGGCGAACAGGAGCGTAAGTGGCTCCGTCGCCATGGACTAATTACTCTATAGGAAATCACTTTAATTCCATACGTTGATTTTGCGGATCAGGATTTACATCAGGGAAAATGACCCCTTTTTTCAAGATGAGATTGGCATACTGGGCACGTTCACCGGTAGCAACGATGGCATAGGCACGAGAAGCCCTCTCATAGAACGAAAATCGTTCTTCTTGGTCGAAGGCGTCTGTGATGCCTTCATGCTCCAAGATCAGCCTGCGGTAATCCTCCCATATGATCGGAACAACCTGATCCCCCTCTACAACCTGCATGACGGCTGCAGGCCGTTCTGCATACGTATCAAGTGGATACAACCTCAAAATGGCCTCCAGTAACTCTACGGTTCCCAGCGCATCACAACGGATGAGATGCCTAGCATGGCTGGCTGCAGGGAAATTGCCATCAGCAAGCACCAATTCGTCCCCATGCCCCATCTCGGACATAATCTTAAGCAGTTCTGGAGAAATTATTGCAGGAATGTTTTTCAGCATACTCAGCTCTCCTTGTTAGCTCCACATCGAATGGAGCAGAATAACCTTCGGTATTCCAAGATGACATCCTTAACTTTCCACCTATGCAGTTCACTTCCATTCTATCAGGATTTTCTAACTTCGCACAATCCAATTTGAAAGTGGTTTCTTCCAATTTGCTTTGACAAAATTGGTTGCATCACATATAGTTGTTATAACAAGTAATTCGTTTGAAGATGATTTATAGGAAAGTGAGGAACGACGTTCGTATGGACTATTCGCTAGAGCAATCTGTCGGATTTATGCTGGGCTTCACATATCGCAAAGCCGCTGCTTTACTTGCAACCCGTTTTAAACCTTACGATATAACAACCGAGCAATTCTCTGTTCTGTTCAATATCGATAAGGGAGAAGGCGTGAACCAAAAGGAAGTTGCGAGTCGCGTTCTGAAGGATCAACCCACCACCGCACGCATTATTGATCTACTCGAGAAAAAGGGATGGGTTGAACGTCGGACCAGTGAACAGGATCGCAGAGCTTATCTCCTCTATCTGACTGCGGAAGGAAAAGCGTTGATCGATATTCTGGTTCCCATTGAAAGAGAAATGAATAAAGAACTTGCTGAAGGTATACCCGAAGACCAGATGGAAGCATTTAAACATACTCTTTCCCTCATCAATCACAACTTGTAATGAACTGAACATCTCAAGGGGGAATGAATTCATATGAAAGACCGTTCTACACAGGTTAAACTTTGGACCACCGATTTTATTTTGCTCATGCTCTGTAACTTCCTGCTTTTCCTACAGCTGCATATGATTGTTTCTCCTCTTCCTTCCTACGTACAGGAACGATTCCACGCGAATGCTTTTGAAGTCAGCTTATTCACCTGTCTGTTTGCGCTTAGTGCAATTGCAGCTCGCCTATACTCAGCCAAAGCACTCGAAAAAGGCCTTCGCAATGCCATGATCTACATCGGCCTGTCTGTAGCCCTTCTTGCTACCCTCGGGTATTATTTTGCTGCCGGCATAGCTGTTCTTCTGCTGCTGCGCATGATTTTCGGTGTTGGTTTCGGAATGAGCAGTACAGCCTTCCCAACCATGGCCTCTGACATCATTCCAGTTAAACGTATGGGAGAAGGTATGGGCTATTTCGGGTTATCTACCAGTCTTGCCATGTCCATGGGTCCCATTATCGGGGTTACGCTGCTGCAGGGTTCAGGATTCGTAACACTTATGCTGTGTACAGCAGCCGTAATCGTCGTCATCTATCCACTCAGTTATTCGTTAACACGTAAGAAAGCTGCACGTTCACATGCTGGTTCACCTCAAACTTCAGCTGGGCCCGCAGCGAACGTTTCCGGAACGAAGGAGAAAATTCCTTTTAATCGAAAATTAATCTTGCCCAGTGTGCTGAATTGTTTGTTATCGATCACCTATGGTGGACTTGTCGGATTCATTGTGTTGTATGGCAAAGAGGCCAATCTGGCCAACCCTGCTTTATTTTTCTTGTTTAACGCGTTAGCTGTATTGCTAGTCAGACCATTTGCAGGCAGATTGTATGACAGCAAGGGACCCAAAGCGCTGCTTATTCCTGGAGCGATTTTTGTGGCGATCGGACTGACTATCCTTTCTTTTGCAACGTCCATGCCGATTTTATTTGTCGCAGCATTTATATACGGCATTGGATATGGTTCCATGCAATCGTCACTGCAGACCTGGATGATTCAGATTGTAGCTCCAACCCAGCGCGGGATGGCGAATGGCATGTTCTTGAATACACTTGATTTGGGGATTGCTACGGGTGCTCTGCTGCTTGGTGCTATCGCCTCCATGACAAGCTACACGGACATGTACCGGTATTCTGTCATCTTCATGATTGTGTTCTTGCTGATCTATCTTATCCAAGGTAAACGAAGTGGAACTTTCGCAGTCACCGTCCATCCGTTACTTGCCCATACACATATATCGGGCACGGATTCAGACTCCAAAGAGTCCAGTTCCACCACATCCGCTGAAAAATAAAAAATTTTCGTCATAAATAAAAAACGCGTTTGCCGGTTGAGAATGATGTTCTCGCCAGCAAGCGCGTTTTTGTGTCTACGCATTAACGCAGTTCATTTAAAATGGACTTTTCTTACGCCTAACGGGTACCCGTCTAGGTACATGATGTGTCTCCGCATTCTGCTCCAACTTGTCAGGGGCTTCCCCCGAGCTGGGCTGTTTTCCTTTTTCAGGCTTAACCGCAAATAATGTGAGCAGGCCACCTACCGCTCCAGTAGCTGCAATTACAATAAAAAGAATAAAATGCGATGTACCAAGGAGAAGGGATACGACCGGTGGCCCCAAAGAAACGCCAATAAAACGCATACTGCTGAACAAGGCTGTAATCGTACCGCGCTGCGCTTTGTCAACGCCTTCAGTAATGAGTGCATCAAGACATGGAAGCGTGGCACCAATCCCTACACTACCCAGAGTGAACAATCCCACCACCATGTAGATGTTATCCCAGAGCCCCATAATGATCAAAGATCCGGTCAGAATCACAAGTCCCGTAAAACCCACCCACTTCATGCGAACCTTGCTCTTTCCAATCCATTTACCTGCGAGGAAAGATGACAAGCACAGAGCCGCCAGCGGAATCGCAAGCACCAGACCTTTAAGAACACCTTTCAGCTGGTATTCAGACTCCAGCGTCTCCGACAAATAAAAAAGCACGCCAAAAATAACAAACATGCAAATTCCACCGATGGCAAAAAGTGAATATAACCAGCGGCCTTTTTCTTTTAGCACTGTACGAACGGATGAGACAAACTCGGAGAAGGTCGGTGGCTTCTCTTTTTTCTTCGGCGTTTTTACCAGAAAAATAACGAGTACCAAGGAAAGCAAACAGAGCACCGGTATGGCCATAAATGGCAGGTACCACAGCCAAACAGCCAGCGCAGCACCCAAGATGGGACTTATGACTTTACCGAACGTATTGGATGTTTCGATGATACCCAAACTTTTGCTGACCTGCTTTTCGTCGTCAAACATGTCACCAACAAGGGGTATAACGATGGGAAAAGCTCCAGCGGCACCTATCCCTTGCAGAAGCCTTCCGCCAAGGATGGTCCAATACGCTATGCTTCCGTTCAGCATTAATGCAGCTCCGCCTGCTACCGCACCCCCTGCTGCAGCAATGATAAGGCTGGGGATGATGACCGCTTTACGTCCAAACCGATCAGACAGATACCCTGCAATCGGAATAAGCAGTATGGCAACCACTGCGTATACCGTGATAAGCATGCTGACCTTGAAAGACGATACTTTCAGTTCACGCTCAATTTGCGGAAGGATCGGAATCAGCATGGAGTTACCCAACGTCATAATTACCGGGATGGAAGCAAGTGCGACGAGGTCCCACTTTTTATCTTTCATGCCTTAACCACCTTTACGAGATCGGAAAACAACAATGTTAGTGTGGTTAGTTCGCCAATTGATTATACGGGATATGTAAAAAAGTTCAGTTACAGCATGATAAAAAAACCGTTCCGGTTTGTACAATCCGGAACGGTCTATGTGTATCATTCATCCTATTGGAACAGATCTTTTTCACTCCGCAGCAATGATTAACATTTTAATCTGAACTGCTGAATGGCAGCGCCACCTTGGAACACAATGGTTAAACGCTCAAGTTCCTGCTCAGATTGAAGTGGACATTGGACCGTTGTCCACTGCATGTCAGAGCGATCTTGGCCCGGTGTGGATACAGAACCATTCATGGGCACGGGACATGTTCCAAGAAGCGGCCCATCTGGCCCTCCAGAACGTATCTGCAGCTCGCCACCTTTTCCAAAAGCAGCTACCCGTGCTTCAAATGTATGCGCTCCTTGTGTTCCGTTATTCAGGAAAGCAATCCAGGACAGCTGATCTTCCTTATACAGTGGTTCTCCAGGAACAACCGCCCGAACTGCTGATCGTCCTTCCAAGCACTCGTCCATGAGCACACCTGCATACTCATCAAAATTCTCTGCAAATGTTGGCAAGTCCAATTGGCGGGCTGGTATAACCTCCCCTTCAATCTTCATATCGGCTGTCTGGCGAATATCTTCCGAGGAGCGTCCAGCCATGATGGACCAGGTCGCTGTCTCCACGCAATATCGGTCACGTGTGACATCCCAGAAGGCAAGCTTTTGAACAGGAATTTCAAAAGATACGGTCTGCACTTCGCCAGGTGTAAGATGGATACGCTTAAAGCCAATTAATTGCTTCAACGGCCGCTTCACTCGGGATGTCTGCGGACGCCCATAGATCTGCACTACTTCATCACTTGCAACT
Organism: Paenibacillus illinoisensis NBRC 15959; assembly: GCF_004000925.1. Taxonomy (GTDB): domain Bacteria; phylum Bacillota; class Bacilli; order Paenibacillales; family Paenibacillaceae; genus Paenibacillus; species Paenibacillus illinoisensis. The sequence continues at coordinate 940,496 of NZ_BIME01000001.1, forward strand.
TCTCCCGCATTTCGAACCTGCACTTCAACCTTCAATACATCAGCTCCGGATACTCCCTTAATCCGCTGAGCGTCAATTGCATTGTATTCGAATGGAGAATAAGTCAAACCATGTCCAAATGGATATAGGACGGAACCTTCATGGTACATATATGTCGTACCGTTATTAATAATATCGTAGTCCATGATATCGGGAAGCTGTGACTCATCCTCATACCAGGTCATATTCAGTCTGCCTGCCGGAGCATATGTGCCAAGCAGCACATCCGCAACCGCATGACCAAGTTCTTGTCCTGCATGGGTCAAATATACAATGGCTGGAGCTATGTCCTTCAGTTCCTGAAGTGCAAATGGATAACTTCCCACAATTACGACTACGGTATTCGGATTTGCCTTGCAAACCTCCTTGACCAGACGGACTTGCTCAGACGGGAGCGTAAGACCAGGCCGATCAATTTCTTCCTTGCCGTTAATATAGGGACTGTTGCCGACAACGACTACAGATAGATCACTGACTTTTGCAGAAGCTGCTGCTCGCTTGATACCATCAATATCGACATGCTTCACCAGTCGTACAGGCTCCTTCGCTCCAATCACCGAATTACTCGCTTCAGATGCTTCCGTCCCAACTTCTGATGAATCTGCAACGGGTGCCAAAACATGCTTGCCCTGATATTCAGCAAGTCCTAAAGGAAGACCATTCCACGTCCGCAATAAGCTGCTGTTATCGATCTCGGGATCAAATTGCACAACTTCCTTAACAAACCATCCCCCGATCTCTGGGGCAATCGCCTGATATTTGCCTTGTTCGGTTAACGTAATATAGCGATTATTGTTCACGCTTCGCAGCGTGTGACTTCCCCATCCCCAATCCTGGTGAACGAACGCAGCCTTCTCCGCACTGCCTTCCGGAACGGCTACAACGGTTCCTTCATCTCCGATCGATAATACCTGCCCTTCCTGTGTCTGGAGGCTGATACGATCATTCCCGTCTTCATAGAGGATCTCAGCATCAGTCAATCTGTTCCGTAAACCATCTAATACGGTAATTCGATAAGGCAGCGTACCGCTATACCAATCAGTGAATACTGCATCCGCGAGAGGTCCAATCACGCTCACCTTGCGAAGTGCATCCGACTTTAATGGGAGCACCCCGTCATTTTTCAACAATACAATAGACTCTACCGCAGCTCGATAACTTAATTTGGCATGTTCCGGCGCACACAGGACAGACTCCGGTATAGACGCGTATGGATTAAGACCCGAGTGATCCAGTTGTCCAAGACGCATGCGAACACCAAAAATGTTGCGAATAGCCCGGTCCAGATCCTCTTCCTTCAGCAAATCTCGATCAAGGGCCTCTTGCAATGCAGCTACCACCAGATCCACTTCATCGGTCAGACAATCCACACCTGCCTTCAAGGCACCTGCCGCAGATTCGGCATGCGTCGCATGGTATCCATGATAGTTTACGGTTTGCGAGAGGTCTCCTCCGTCACAGACGATAAAACCGGGCATAGCCCATTCGCCCTTAACCACATCGTTCACATAAGGACTTTCTATCGCAGGCGTGCCGTTGATGGAATTATAGGCTGTCATCATGGACAAGGCACCACCTTCAACAAACGGTGTCTCGAATGCTTTAAGATAGTACTCGCGCAAGTTTCGCGGATCTATGCTGGATGAACAATTCAGCCGATCTTTCTCGTTATTGTTGGCGAAAAAGTGTTTCAACGTAGCTACCATTTTCAAATAAAATGAATGATTTCCCTGCATGCCTTGCACGAGAGCTGCTGACATCTCCCCAGTGAGTACAGGGTCTTCACCATAACCTTCTTCCGTTCTTCCCCAACGCGGGTCACGCTCCAGATCAACGGTTGGTGCCCACAGGGTCAAGCCGTGGCGTTCAGGTTCGCGATGGTGGTAGGCTCTGGCCTCATCCCCAATGACTGAACCAATTTCACGCATGAGTGTCGTATTCCATGTGCTTGAGAGTCCGAGAGGCTGCGGAAAAACGGTTGCTTCCCCTTTCCAAGCCACCCCATGGGCAGCTTCTCCTCCAACGTTGTATGCAGGAATCCCCAGCCGCGGGACAGCTGCTTCGCGTGTAGGAATCAGACTGATCTTCTCTTCTATCGTCAAACGTTTAATCAGGTCATCGAGTCTCTGTTCGAGTGGCAAAGCTGCATCCCACATGGGGTATTGTTCATATTCCTTCATACTTACTCCTCCTAGTTATTGGTATGGTTCAATCATCATTTTCCATTGTTCCATGAGGTCCAACGTACGTTGACAAAACTTCTGTCCGTCATGCGGCTGATCAACCTGATATTCATGAACGTAAGCATTAAAATAAGAGGACAATATTCTATAGGCCAGCCGGCGTGCCAGTCCCTGATCAGACATATCCAGAGCTTGACCGTAACCCTCGTGAAATGCTGGCGGTGCTGTGGACAAAATGGCTTCAAACTCCCTGTCGGCAAACATGGACCGATCTCCATCAATGATGGCGGCAATGTTCAAAGCGTCCTTATCATCCTTATCCTCATGAATCAACACGTTTGCTTCCCACAGATCGTTATGGACAAGTACGGGAACGGTCACCTCATCAAATAATTCGCTGTGATCCCGGAACATGCTCGTAATCTGTTCGCCAACACCCGGCATATATCCAACCTGCTCGGCTTTCCACGCTGTTTCTTCAGCAAAAGCCACTAGTACCTCGGACCAGCGATCCGATCCTTGGATGGTGCCGTCTCCTTGTGGCCAGCCGAAGGATTCACCCTGTATCCGATGCATGGCGGCAGTATATTTACCCAGCTCGCGGTAGAGCTTATCCTTTTCGGGTAACGAGATCGACGGGTGATTCAGCTGCTTGCTAGGAATAAACTCCATAAACATATAGGTTCTCGGAATGATCATGCCGCTGTTATCACACACAATGACATGGGGAGCCGGAATGCCTGCCTTCTGATAATAATCATAAACAATCGGTTCTGTTGTCATCATCGTGCGTTCAAAGGAAAACAACGGATCACTGGCCTTCCCCGCTTGCGGATCTATTCTTTCTGGGGCCAAACGCAAAATCACATCCGAATAAGCAGCATGCTCCAGCAGTACCCGGTAAGTTGTATTGAAAAGTCCGCCCTGCAAGAGGGAGTACCTTTTCACTTTGGTAGCGGTTCCAAAATTCTTCTCCACCAATTGATATAATATCCCGGTTGGAATAGCCCGGTGTAAGCCAGTAGAAATGGTACTCAATTTCTTCATTCTCCTATCTATTACTGACTATCCTCAATCATACTATGACTTGCTGGCTGCAGCTACTTCTGTCCATCTCCGTTGTAGACAAACAGAACGGCACCTTACGGTACCGTCCTCTAAGTCATGCGTGCAGATTACAATTGAATCGTGAGCGAGCTTACGCCTGCTGCTGCAGTTACTACGATGCCTTGTTCACCAGCTGTTTGGGATCCACCTTCAACACTGGATACACTTTCGATACCGCGAAGCACTACATTCCATGGCTTGCCTGCACCTTCAGCACGTACCTCCAGAACAGATCCATTACGGGTTACGTTAACAACCAATTCCTGTTCAGCCTGTTGATTCACAACTACCGCTTGTGCCGTGTTGCCATCAGCGAGCTCGAACAAGTGCAGGGAAACGTCACCAGCATAATCATAGTCCGGTTTGCTATTGGTTGCACCTACTGCAATCAAACTGTTTGGTTTGATCATCATTGGCAAGGTGCGGAAGTTGTGATTCTCACGTACGAAACGGCCGCCTTGTACTTTATTGCCTGTCAGGAAGTTTGTCCATGTTCCTTCTGGCAAGTAGTAAGTTACATCGCCTTCCTTATTAAAGATCGGCGCAACAAGTATGGAATCACCGAACATATATTGCGTATCCAGGCTGTAAGTAGCAGGATCTTCTGGGAACTCCAGCACCATGGCACGCATCATCGGAATGCCTTTTACAGTTGATTCCTGAGCAGAATTGTAAAGGTAAGGCATCAGGCTGTTTTTAAGTTTGGTGAAGTCACGAACAACGTCCACGGATTCCTCGTCAAACAGCCAAGGCACACGATACGAAGTACTTCCGTGTAGACGGCTGTGGGAAGACAACAGACCGAATTGTACCCAGCGTTTGTATACGTCAGGTGTCGCTGTATTTTCAAATCCGCTGATATCATGACTCCAGAAGCCGAAACCGGAAAGTCCGAGTGACAGACCGCCGCGAAGCGATTCAGCCATGGATTCATAAGTAGAAGAGCAGTCTCCGCCCCAGTGAACCGGGAACTGTTGACCACCTGCTGTTGCCGAGCGGGCAAACAGGGCAGCTTCATTCTTGCCAATTTTCTCTTCAAGCAATTCAAATACAGCTTTGTTATAGAGATGTGTATAGTAGTTATGCATTTTAACCGGATCAGAGCCATCAAAGTATACAACATCCGTCGGAATTCTTTCGCCGAAGTCTGTCTTGAATGAATCTACACCTTGATCAAGCAGTACTTCCAGCTTGCTCTTATACCACTTCACAGCATCCGGATTCGTGAAATCAACCAGAGCCATACCTGCTTGCCACATATCCCACTGCCACACGCTGCCATCAGCTGTTTTTACCAGATAACCGTTCTCCATACCTTCATCAAACAAGTAGGATTTTTCTGCAATATATGGGTTGATCCAAGCACATATTTTAAGGCCTTTGTCTTTCAAACGGCGAATCATGCCTTCCGGATCCGGGAACATCGCTTCATCCCATACAAAATCAGACCATTGGTATTCCTTCATCCAGAAGCAGTCAAAGTGGAATACGGAAAGTGGAAGATCACGTTCAGCCATGCCGTCTACGAAATGGTTAACGGTTGCTTCATCATAATCGGTTGTAAATGATGTTGTCAGCCACAGACCAAACGTCCATGCCGGTGGAAGGGCTGGTTTACCTGTTAATTTCGTATAGTTATCAAGTACATCCTTCGGATTGTCACCGCCGATAATAAAGTATTCTAAAGTCTCGCCTTCTACGCTGAACTGCACTTTAGATACATTTTCAGATGCAATTTCATATGATACGCGTTCAGGATGGTTTACGAATACACCATATCCTTTGCTGGACAAATAGAAAGGAATGTTCTTGTAGGACTGCTCGCTGCTTGTACCGCCGTCTTCATTCCATGTGTCAACCACTTGACCATTCTTAACAAATGGTGTGAAGCGCTCGCCCAGACCGTAAACGTATTCACCAACGCCAAGATCAAGCTGCTCGCGGAAGTATGCTTCTTTACTCGGACCTGTAATATAACCAGCCGCTCTCTGACCGCTGCCCGTAATCCGTTTTCCTTCATACAGGAAGCTGACGTCCCAGCCTTTGGTTTTGTCGATTTGAACTTCAAGATTGCCGCTTTTCAAAACAGCTCCTTGTTCATCTTGCGTGATGTCAACATTCACATCTTGATAGTTGAGTTCAAATTCAGGACTCTTTTTCACTCTTCCTTTGTGGTGATTCAAGGTTACACGAATAACGTTTGGCATAGGTGAGCTGTACGTTGCTTTCAGCAATGTACCGTTCAACGTATCACCTTTGGTACGAATATATTTAGTTGCCGCATATACGGTCAACGAATCCCCTTTTTGCACAATATCACGAATGTCAGTCGGGTTTTGAATGTGGTATCCTTCACGAGTCATCCAGAATCCATCAGTAAATTTCATGTTTTCTTTCCCCCTTCGGTTATACTATAATAATATTGATATTAAACATGGTTTTCTTCCGATATTTTGACCAAATATATCACGATTTTGATATTTCCTGTCCGATTATTGAACAAGATCACCAATCTGTGGAAACGATTACATTAATAATGATACCATAAAGGAGGACCTTCTATGGAACGCGAACGATTACGGGAGGACCGAATCCACGGTAATGCAATGTATCCCGTCAGTGTTTATCCGGATATTGAACAGCTTAATGGAGACAGCATTCTGGATTGCCACTGGCACGACGAGATGGAATTTACGATGGTTACTCAAGGCAGTGCCGTGTTTCAGATTGACATGAATACCGTAGAGGTGAAAGCGGGCGAGGCGATTTTTGTTAACCGCGGCGAAATTCATGCTGGCTATTTGAAAAGCGACCTTCCCTGCGTTTTTTCCTCCATCGTGTTCAGTCCGGAGCTGCTGGGCAGCCGCACCTTCGATGCCGTACAGGAGAAGTTTATCAGACCGCTCGTTCATAAGACACTTATCCCTCCATTTCATATGAAGCCGGAGGATGACTGGGGCCGTGAGATCCTGCTCCATCTGCAGCGTATTTTTGCCGATCATGCGAACGGTTCTGAAACCTGTGAGATGACAACCAAAGCCTACCTGTATCTCATTTTCGCTCGTATGTTTGAACACATGCGCCCTGCACCTGTGAAAGGTACCGTCCCGACAGGCAGCCATGACAAAGTGGAGCGACTCAAATCCGTCCTTGGCTACATTCACAAGCGCTATCCTGAGCCGCTGAAGCTGAAAGAGCTGGCCGATGAGGCCAATATGAGTGAAGGACACTTTTGTCGCTTTTTCAAGCAGATGGTACAGAAAAGTCCTGTCGACTATATTAACTACTACCGTGTGCAGCAAGCCTGTTACCAGCTCGAGAACACGGATCACAAAATCGTGGATATAGCCATGGATGTTGGCTTTGAACATCTGAGCTATTTCATCACCACATTCAAAAAACACAAAAATACCACCCCCTCGCAGTATCGGAAAATGTTTTATGAAAAGGTGGCTATGGAGCCTGCGCTTATATGAAGCAAAAAAGGTGCCTACAGCGATTATGCTGCAAGCACCTTTTATTATTCAATTTATTCTATAGCTCGTACCGCTTATATTATTTTAACGTTTTCCAGGAAGTGTATTCATGAATAGAGAATCCCTTAAATGAGGAGTGCTCTGCCGCCAACTTCTCCACCTGCTTCAGTTGAGATTCCATGTACGCTGAACCTTCTTCATAAAATGTAATGAAGTCGCCTTCCTTGCTCTGCTTCGTCTCTACGGCAATCGAGATCGTTTTGCCCAGCTGGGAAGCCTCTGCAAGCTCGTTCTTGGCCACGTCATAGATTGCTGCAGCCGTATCGCGGTATGCCATAATCGTGATCGCATCAAATTGGCGGATCATCCAGCTGCTCACAGCCATCGTTGAACCCGGAATCTTGTAATTATCCAGCCAGAAAGGCAAATCTGCTGCCACAGGCATATTCATCAGGGCAGCGCGGTCAACGATGTATTGAACATTCCCTTGCCACTGGGTAATGACGCTGGCCTGATTGGTTTTCCACTCCGGATGCACATGCGGTTCAATATCAAGATGAATCCCCGCAAATTTCTCGTTAGGTTCTACCTGATTCTGATAGGCTTCAATCCAGTCGAGGAAACTTGCAATCTGATCTCTGCTTTCGGTTAGCCCCCAAGCCGCTCTTCCATCCATCACATCGACAGCGATATTGTAAGCTCTGGCCTTACGAATGAAATCTGTATAATAAGGTATCTTCACATCGCGATTGATCTGCAGATAGACCGTGTTGATATCGTGATCCACGGCAAATTTCAGCACCTCTTGCGGATTCTTCTCAATCTGAGTGGTATCCCATACCCAGGTCGCTCTAATCGGCCCTTCCACGTTGCCATGGATCGATTCATAACTTTCTACAGAACCCTGTGCAATGGTCTTGGATGAGAACGTGACACCCGCAATCAGAACCAGACAGCTGATGATTTTAATAAAATGAAACCCCCGCTTGCTTTGCATATTTGTACACTCCCCTTGTAATTTACCGCTCCATCGTCGTAATACGGAAGAATGTTTGTCGTTTTACCCTTCATTTTATGAATTAGATAAACCATTCGTTTATGCATTTGCTTTCATATGCAATATCATCTTCTAGACTTACGACGAAAGGATCATATAAGATTATTTCGGGAATTCACACTTCTGTATTCATAGTTCTTAAGTCTCATTTATTAAAAAGATTTTAATTTACACAGAAAATTTCCACAACTTCTGTCGTTATTGCCATATATGAATGACCAACAGAAGACCTAGGAAGCGTTTTCTCTAAAAGAAACAAAAAAAGCCGCCATAAAGGCGACTTCCGTCTTACACAGAAACTTCATCCATCTGTATGTTATCATTTCTGTTTATCACATTCTTACAAACCAGCTAGCATGAGAAAACATGCTCTCAGGTTATGTTCCAGCAGGGGTAATGGGGCTACTTTCCGTTGTCTCGTCAAATAGTGTCACCAGCTCAATTCCCTCTGCCGAGATCCGTACTAACCCCTTATCCGACAAACGCAGCTCAGGAATAACGACCAGAGCAAGCAGGGAAAGTGTCATAAAGGCGTTATTCAGAGTACAGCCTGCCGATTGCAGTGCTTCGCTGATTGCAGCAGATTGTGCAGCGACTTCTTCAAAAGGCTCGGTGGACATTAATCCTGCGATCCGAAGTGGAAACTCGGTTACACCTTCATCCGTAATCACGGCAACCCCGCCTTGCATGCGAATTACCCGATTACCTGCCTCCGCCATCAAGGTATCATCGTTACCGATAATGAGAAGATTGTGACTGTCATGAGCTACTGTCATTGCAATGGCTGCAGGGCGTGTGAATCCAATGCCGCCGACAAGTGCAACTGCCTTGTTTCCGGTTTGCTTATGCCGTTCCAGTACTGCAATTTTGCAGATATCTCCCGTTGTGGACACAGCTACCTTACCGTTTTGCACAGGTACAGGAACATGTCTCTCTTTCGTATCCACATGGTTTTCGGTCACATGAATGATTTTGGCCCCGATGGCTCCCTCGACAATCGGCGCTTGCAGTTCCATATCTTTCGGCTGAATATTAGCCTCCAGCTTCACCGTATTCAACGCTTCTTCCGGATAAGTGAAGCTATCCCAGACGGCCGTCATCTTCCCATTCTCTGCGACAACATGCCCGGCAGCAATCGTCATGCCAACACGCACATCTGCCAGTCGGCCATCCAGTAAGATAATATCAGCTATATTGCCAGGGATAACGGCCCCAATATCACGAGCCACACCGAAACGTTCCGCTGTGTTTATCGTTGCCATTTGGAAGGCAGTCACGGGTTTGACCCCCTGCGAGATGGCCAGTCGGACGACGAAGTCCATGTGTCCTTCTTTGAGCAGCGATTCGGAACTCCGATCATCGGTCACCAGCATCATTCGGCGAGTATCCAGTCCCAGTTCGGTACAGGCTTTGATGGTTTCGGCCACATCATGCCAGGCTGATCCCTGCCGCATTTTGGCATACATGCCAAGTCTCAGACGCTCCACGACATCTTCCTTCGTCACACATTCATGGTCTCCAGTCACACCGCTTGCCGCATAAACAGGTAAACGCCAGTCATCCGCTGCCCAGGTAAAGTGACCGTCCGCCACCTTGCCGGCCCGCAGCGTAGCCTGGATTTCTCCTATCATCGTTTCATCCCCGTATACGACACCCGGGAAGTTCATGACCTCACCAAGCCCAATCATGTCAGGGCCCCAGGAGAGAGCCTCAGCCACTTCCTCAGGCCCGATATAAGCTCCTGTCGTCTCCAAACCAGGATGTGTTGAAGGCACACAGGAAGCCACCTGCATATAGGCTGCGAGCGGCGTCGTTCTCGCTTCATCCAGCATGAGCCGCAGACCCTTGAGTCCAAGTACGTTGGAAATCTCATGCGGGTCAAAAAAACCACCGGTTGTACCGGAAGGCAGTACGGCTCTCGCAAACTCCGTCACCTTCATCTGCGTGCTCTCAATGTGGCAATGTCCGTCCAGTAATCCTGGAGCAATGTATTTCCCTTTTGCTTCAATAATGCGTGTATGTTCTCCGATGGTATGACTCACATCTTTGCCAACATAGGCAATACGAGCTCCCTGCACCGCAACGGACATATCCGGCAAAATTTCACCCGAGATGACATTAACCAGCGTCCCTCCCCGAATGACTAATGTTGCCTTCATATCTCCTCGCGCTGTTGCTACCAGATCGGGCACACAATCTGCCATTAATGGCCGTTCAAAAGATGGTTTGTTCATGCCATCGCCTCCTTCATTCATTAACGATCCAAAAAAAATATATTGTTACGATTATATGAGTCCGCACGGCATGTGTAAAGAAAATTCCCACCAATTGTGCATGAGTACAAATTCAAGCTCCATAATTATCCATCAAACTAAACACATTCATTCTCATGTCAGGAATAGTTATCCAGACCAGTTCTTCCATTCCGTTTATCATAGTCAAAACCTTACCCTACATAGAAAGACTCCCGTTCGAGGGAACGGAAGTCTTCTGATATAGAAGGATCACCTTGTTTAATCTGTTTGAGCCGCAGATACATGATTAATGGCATATAATTGCTGCGGCTGTGAGGTTATGAACGGACTTGGTTTACCAAGGCTGTACACATGGAGCAGGTGCATCGCTCGGGTACACGCCGTATAGAACAGTTTGCGCTCGTGCTCCTGCGCATATTGTTCTGCTGACCCGTCATAGATCAGCACCGCATCAAACTCCACCCCTTTTGCAAGGTATGCCGGTATGACATGCACACCCCGTTCGAAGGCAAGTGTTGTCTTCTTGATCAATTTCGGTGCAGCAGGCAGTACACGGCTTAACGCCTCGTGAACTTCCTTGCTCTCTTCCGCCGTCTTACAGATTACCGCAACCGATTCATACTCTTCCTGAATGAGTTGGCTAAGATCCGCTGCAATCTTCTTCATATGCTCCTCCGTATTGGATGACACAATGACTGCCGGCTTCTCGCCGCTGCGATTGAACGGAATGATTTCTTCCCCACCGGGGACCATCCCCCTTGTAAACTCCACAATTTCCTGTGTTGAACGGTAGCTCCGCGTGAGTTCGATCACTTCGGTATTCTCTGGTCCATACAGATTTGTGAGTGGTCCAGTCCCACGAAGTACTGAAGAATGGGCATAGATCGCCTGATTAAAATCACCTAAGGCCGTTATTTTCGCCCGTGGAAACAGTCTTTTCATGAAAGCCAGCTGAAACGCAGAATAATCCTGGGCCTCGTCAATAATCACATGTCTTATATTCGAGTTGATATGGAATCCAAGCAGCAGCTCCCGCAAATACAGATAAGGTGTAATATCCTCATATGCCAGTTCCTGTACTTTCATTCGGCGAAGGGTCATGCTGCAGATTTCATCCCAGTGGGCAGGCAGTGCCTCGCCTTCCAGCAGTCGAATCATCTGTGCCTGGTCCTGGAACAGGTGCGCATACAACTGGCGAATATCCACGAATCGCAGCGATTTGATCCACTTCCGCAATGGCTTGAGCCGATCACTAACCACCATGCGGGCCAGGATCTCCCGTTCCTGTGCAAAATCATCGAATGTATCCACTTTCCCCTTTTGTTTGCGTTTCAGCCGCTGATAAGCACGCTGCAGATCTTCCGGTTCCATCAGATCCAGCTGCTGATCAACCCAAGGTGCTTCCAATTCGCTTTTGCCAAAGGCCGACAATTCCTTCAGCATCCAGTCCCGCAGCATTTCCAGACGATTCACCAGCTTCACGGATGACCCGAAGCTGTAGAATTTCTCAGCCATCGCCTCCGCTGTTACCACCGCCTGTCCCTGGAACCGCACCGGTTTGAATTTCATGCCTTCCGACATCAGGCTGTCCTTGAATCGAGTAATCACTTTCAGGAAGGCTTCGGAAGACTTGAAGCGGATGCCTGACATGCGCGCCGTGTAACCTGGATCCTCCATATTGGAGAGGACGTATTCAAGCTGAATGAATGGATCCTCCAGCTGATATTCGCGGCCAAGCCTGCGTTCCAGGTACTCCTGAAACGTCGTTTGCAGCATATTTTCTTCCCCAAGCTCAGGCAGTACCGTGGATACGTAACTGTTGAACATCGGGTTCGGCGAAAAGAGCACCATCTGATCGGCCTGCAAATGCTCGCGATACTTGTATAGCAGATAGGCTACGCGCTGCAGTGCAGCTGACGTTTTGCCGCTCCCGGCTGCTCCCTGCACAATCAGCATACGTGTACGGTCATTGCGGATAATTCGGTTTTGTTCCTTTTGAATGGTCGCCACAATGCTTTTCATTTGTGCATCCGATGTCCGGCTCAGCACCGCCTGAAGAAGTTCATCCCCAATCGTAACCCCGGTATCGAACATAAAACGGATACGTCCATCCCGAATGACAAACTGTCGTTTCATTTCGATATCGCCGCTGATTTCCCCGCTCGGTGTATGGTAAGTAATTGGTCCGGGGGCACCATCGTAATACAGATTGGATATCGGCGCTCGCCAGTCGTAGACCAGGAAGGACTCTTCCTTCTCATCCAGCAGTGAGGCAATACCCAGATAAATCCGCTCTGCAAGCGGATAACCGTCTTCCTTAAAATCGATACGTCCAAAATAGGGCGAGTGATGCAGTCGTTTCATTTTGTCCAGCGCTGCTGCCGTATTCAGATGACTGCGCTCCCGATCAGACAGGACCTGCGATTGCTGCCGCATGCTGGTCGATGTTTCCCCAACATCATCCGCCTCACTGAAGTTCATGGTGACTTCATCCCAGAAGTCCTTTCTCATCTCCACAACTTCATCCCGGAAGGACCCAACCTCCTTTTCAAGGTCGGTTATTTTCCGTTCGATCTGATCGGTTACGATGTCTACTCGCTGCTGCTCCTCGCTCCATTGCTGGTCAGTACTCATATGTTAATACGCCCCTCTTTCCCCGGATTGTGTCCTCAAAAGCCCATTTGACAAGCCCGAAAAGGCTATGGTATAATTAATTAGAAAGTAAACATTTTAATTTTATGTTAATTAGTTCTAATTTTCTGAAAACCATTTTTTATTGTACCAGTGACAGCGTCCCGATGCAAGCGGAGGCGTTTTTTGTTGTTTCTACCCTTAAACACTAACCTTATATACTAAGGGCATCGTTCCAATAGACCTCTTTATTATTACCCTCGAAATGGATGAATATAGATATGGTTTGTCTTCTATTGACGCAATTCTGTAATCGTCTCTTTCCATCTTGATATGGATGCTGCTTCGTCTTTTAGTTGAAACGTAATTCCTGTCGTGATGTCAGCATACGGAGCACGATCTATGCGTACGCCCGCCACTTGAGCCTCATACCGATCTCTAGGATGAATGGCTTCCTTTAACGGAGGAAGTGCTCTGATCTCCAAGCGCACATACAGCAACTTATGCTCATGTACGGCAATCAAGGTAGCCTTGCCTGTTCTGTTCATATTCATACTTGTTTGTGTCCCTGGCCATAATGCGAGTCTAAGTGTATCCGGGTTCATAGCAATAATCTCACCCACACTAATCATGGCCTGATGCGGCCATCCATCCTCTGACACGGTTAGCAGCTGCAAGGCCTCATGCTGTTTCTCCTCCAATTGATCACCACTCAGCCATTCAACAAATTCTGGATTAAGATGTTTATCGTTCATATTATTCTCCCTCAGTTCACTAAGATGACTTTCATCCATTGGTTATGTATACAAAACAACCCGGACACAGTTGTCCGGGCTACACGTTGTATTTCTATTGTATCTGATGGGGAAGCCTGTGTGCAATTGCTGTTAAGGCCACTTCAGCCAGTTCAGGATTTTATCCTGTGACTCGTTTTCTTCCGTGGAGCTATGCACATGTTCGGCAAGCCTGTTGAGTCGTTCCAGCTGATAGCCGTAATCGTATATTGCTGCAGCAACGATAGATAGTCTCAGCATGCCTTCCTGATCCATATCAAACTGGGATATGGCTTGTTCCATGAACCGATCATTATCCAATATGAACTGCGCAGCCTCTTCCCCATTCGGCTTCAACTTATCTTCAAATTTGAGCAAGGCATGCTCGTGGAATTTAATGACCAATTCGAGATGTGTATCAAAAAACTGATCCATTTCCGGCGTCCGCTGTGCCTGGAAATAATGCCGCTCCACGGAATCCAGCACGTCATACCCTTTTTGCAGGCTCAGCAGCATTTGTTTATATACAACCATCTGCCGGGTCTCGCTGAATTTGGAACGCTTCATTTTCTTCTGTTCTTCCTCAAACAAATTGTACTTATCCGAGAGCGATTTGATGGAACCACCCAGACTGCCCTTCTCATCCCTGAAAACGACTTCCTTGATCTCATCCGAGATGGACGTGCGTAACAGCAGAGACATGCTGTTGAACACATTCTGGATCTGCTTCACAAACTGCACCTTGGGCTTAGGCGGAAATACCGTGATATTAATGAGAAACGCAGATACAATACCAACAAGCGTCAGCAGGAACCGGTTCAATGCAAAATGCCAGTCACCTGAAGCTTCCATAATGGAAACGACGGTAACCAGAGTCAGCCCTACGGTCTCACCCATATTCAATTTAAGACAAATCATAATAACAAGCACAATGATCAATCCCACTGCGATTGGCTCATTGGACAATACCATACCGCCCAAGAGGGCAACAATGGCTCCAAGCGTAGTTGTCTGCAATTGATCCAGGAAATACTTCCAGGAACGATAGATTGATGGCTGCATCGCGAAGATGGCAGCTATGGCAGCCGGTACCGGTGACTGCGGATTCAAGAACATGCTCAGGTACAGAGCAAGCGTTACCGCAATTCCTGTCTTAAGCACGCGTGCTCCAAACGACACGGTAACCCCTCCTTACCTGTACTCTCATTTTGAACTAAACCATTAATAATCATTATTACCCCGTATTTCTTTTTTTGTTGAATTATTTTGATCCAATACTCCACTTTTTCATCCATTAACGATAACAGCAGCTCCTTTTATGTCCCGTAGCCATGTAACTTCAACATAATTTTTATCAGAACGACTTATTTTACCACGGACGCTATGTGGTTACCATGTGATTCCTCATAATGTTTATTTCACAAGATTAGATAACCTGTTTTCTTGCAAAAAAAGCAAACCTTTGGAATGTGGTATTTACCACCACCAAAGGTTTGCTAGTATATTGGTTTGGTTATCGTTCCACCAAGTACAAGGGTGCTTAACGATCTGTCCCTTCCCATTCCCGCTTGAACTGCTCCACGAACTCCACCATAAACGCATGGCGCTGCTCGGCCAGTTCCTTGCCATAGGATGTATTCATGAGATCCTTCAGTTTAAACAGCTTCTCGTAAAAGTGATTAATTGTCGTGCTCCGTCCATTTCGATATTCCTCCCGGGTCATCTGCTCCCGCGGCGGAAGGGCTGGATCATACATTTCACGGCCTCGCGCTCCTGCAAAAGCAAAAGTGCGTGCGATACCTATGGCCCCCATCGCATCCAGTCGGTCTGCATCCTGCACGACTTGAGCTTCCAGCGAAGAGACAGCCGGACGCTGCCCTCCTGCGAAGGAGATCGTGCTGATGATGTTAACAACAGCTTCCCGGGTGTCCGGTTCAAGCTGCTGATCATCCAGCCATCGATTCAGCTTCTCCATCCCGGCTTCCAGGCTTTCGTTCAGTTTCTCATCCGGCACATCATGCAGCAGTGCAGCCAGCTCACAGACAAAAGGGTCTGCTCCCATTCGATGGGCAAGCTCAACAGCAAGCGCCGTAACTCGTTCAATATGCGGCCAATCATGACCGTCCGTATGCTTCCCGGCATCCCCCTGGACAAAGGCTCGGGCGGCTCCAAGGATGGCCTCTCCGGCAGATGTACCATCTACATGCTCAGGATGTCCGGATATATTCATTGTCAGACTGGAATTGTCGTCCACGATTACTCTTCCCCGCCTTCTCGGACCTGTTCACGCGGCACACGCCGGGCAACACCAGTTCTCACTGCCGCTTCAACTACACGCTTACGGATCGACTTGACCACCTTATCATTGAATACGCTTGGAATAATATAATAACGCGTACGTTCCTCATCCGAGATGGCAGAAGCAATGGCCTTCGCGGCTGCGAGTTTCATTTCTTCATTAATCTCCGTCGCACGGCAGTCCAGAACTGCTCTGAACATCCCCGGGAAACAAAGCACGTTATTAATCTGATTCGGATAATCTGAACGGCCTGTAGCCATGACGGCCACGATATCCTCCGCTACAGCTGGCATAATCTCCGGTACCGGGTTTGCCATCGCAAATACGATAGGGTCCTCAGCCATGGATTGCACATCTTCACGGGTTAACAGATTGCCACGGGATAATCCGATAAACACGTCTGCTCCTCGAATAACATCCCGCAATGAACCCGACTCCAGCTCCGGATTGGTTCGCGAAGCATAATCACTCCATACCTCATTTTCATAGGTTTGTGTCCGTACAATCGCTCCCTCACGGTCAACACCGATTAATCGGCTTGCTCCAGCGGACAGGAGAATATTGCTGCAAGCCACCCCTGCGGCGCCAATACCACAGACGACGATTTTCACATCGTTAATGGATTTGCCGACAAGTTTGAGCGCATTAATCAGACCGGCATATAACACAACTGCGGTACCATGCTGGTCATCATGAAACACGGGAATGTCCAGTTCCTCATTCAGTCTTCGTTCAATTTCAAAGCATCGCGGAGATGAGATATCCTCCAGATTAATACCGCCAAAAGCAGGTGAAATCGCTTTCACCGTGCGAATGATCTCCTCGGTATCCTGTGTATCCAGGCAGATCGGGAATGCATCCACACCTGCAAACTGCTTAAACAGCATAGCCTTTCCTTCCATGACCGGCATCGCTGCACGAGGTCCAATGTTCCCTAGTCCGAGCACGGCACTGCCATCGGATACAACGGCAACCGTGTTCCGCTTGATGGTCAGCGAAAATGCCTTGCCCGGTTCATCGGCAATCGCCGAACATACACGAGCAACATCCGGTGTATAAACACGTGACAAGTCTTCCCGGTTATGAATCGGCGTTTTGGGAGTGACTTCGATTTTGCCGCCAAGGTGCAGCAGAAACGTGCGGTCAGACACGTTAATAATGGACACACCTTTGAGCTGGCGTACCGCTTCTATAATTTTGCTGTTATCCTGCGCATCCGTTACCGCAACTGTCAAGTCGCGCACACTCACATCCTGATTGGTCGAAATCACGTCGATGGCAATGATGTCTCCCCCAGCTTCCGAGATGGCCGAGGCCACTTCGCCAAACTTGATATCTTTCGTTGTCATTTCCAGCCGAATAATAATGCTGTTGCCGTCCAGATTTCTCTGATTCATTCCAATTCCTCCCAGACTGAAAGTCTTGAGTTGCACGTTACCTGTTTCTCTTCGCTGTACATGCACTCTTTTCCTTTATCTTGTCCAGAAAAAGTGACAACTGCTACATGACTTTATACAAAAAAAGACCGCCCTTACGTCTGATCTGACGTGTAGGACAGCCTTTCTCAGTTATCTTATTTTCGTGCAGCCGGTCTTCTCAAGACACGAATGTCATACGGCTGCAGATCCAAATGGGCATGAACTTCATCGCCACGAAGCAGATCCGTATAAGATTGCTTGTCCAGCTCCAGCTGCTTGGTTTCCGGCGTATAGTTCTGTACAAAAACATAGTCGGATGTACCATCAGTTCGCAGATGCGCAGTGACTCCTGCAGGAAGTTTGGTATCGAGTGCACGTTCAATTCCCAGATCTGCAATGAGCTTGCCATAGAAATCATCATAGAACGGTGCAGTGAAACGCGTTGCGATATAATACGCTTTACCGGACCCCAATCGGTTAACGGTCAATGCAGGTCGTCCGGCATAAAAGTCTGAACGATAGGTTGCCAGCGTCTCCGCCCCTTCCAGATGGATGAGATCACATAATTCAATTGCATCGTATTCAGCCTGCAGACCGAGTTCGTTTCCGCTCACAGGAATCGCCCCATTCTGATCCCGGTCATGCAACCCGTCGATCTCTTCGGACCAGATCCCAAGCGTTTTGCGAAGTGGTCCCGGGAAACCTCCCAGGAAGCATAGGTCATTCTCATTGACGATCCCTGACCAATAGGTTCCGACGAATGTACCTCCATTTTCCACAAATCGCTCAATCCGTTCACCTACACCTTCCCGAACGAGGTAGAGCATCGGTGCGATCAGCAATTTGTACTTCGAGAGATCGGCTTCCATATCGATCACGTCCACAGGTACTCCTTTTTTCCAAAATGCATCATAATGCCACTCTACCGTCTGCTCATACTTCACGCCAATATTACGCGGTCCCTGGGAATCCTTCACTGCCCAGCGGTTCTCCCAATCGAAAATGATGGCCACTTCTGCCGGTACGGACGTGCCTACAACCGCTTCCATTCCTTCGAGAGCCGTGCCTACGTCCGTCACATCCTTGAACACACGTGTGTGTTCATGTCCAACATGATCCACGACAGCACCATGCAGCTTCTCGCTGGAGCCTCTGCTCTTTCTCCATTGGAAGTACTGCACACTATCCGAACCATGCCCTACCGCTTGAAGAGAAGACAGCAGATGCATGCCTGGACGTTTCAGCTTGCTGGTCTCCTGCCAGTTCGTTGAACTTGGCGTACTCTCCATCAGCAGGAACGGCTGCCCGCCTTTGATCGAACGAACGATATCATGCATCATCGCTATTCGGGAAGCCAGTTTATCTTCCTCATCCGCATCATGCCATGTCGGGTAGCTGTCCCAAGACAGGAAGTCCAGAATATCGGCAAACTTCCAGTAGTTCAATCCTTCATAAAATTCCATCAGATTGGTTGTTACAGGCAGATCCGGATTACTTGCTTTGAGCGGTTTTGTTTCATGCACGATGAAGTCTGCTGTCTGATCCGTAACGAATCGCCGCCAGTCCAGATTCATGGCATGCACCTGTGTCTCACCATGCGGCGAAGGCGATTCCACCTGACTCCAGTCTGTAACCGTATGGCTCCAGAACGTAGTCCACCAGGAATGATTCAATTCATCCAGCGTGCCATATTTATTTTTCACCCAGCCGCGAAAAGCCTCCTGACAATAATCACAATGGCAATCGCCGCCAAATTCATTGGAAATATGCCAGCCGATCACCGCAGGATGCTGCGAATAACGTTCGGCGAGTTTGGTATTGATAGCCGTTACCTTTTCCCGGTATACAGGAGATGTATAACAATGGTTATGACGGAAACCGTGCAGGTTGCGAACCCGATTGGCTCCTACACGCAATACTTCCGGGTATTTGGCGGACATCCAGGCAGGTCTTGCACCGCTCGGCGTCGCGAGAAAGGCGTAGATTCCATTCGCTGCAAACGTATCCAAAACACGATCCAGCCATTCAAAGGTGTATACACCTTCCTCTGGTTCAAGGGATACCCATGAGAAGATGCCAATGGACATCACGTTGCACTTGGCAAGCTTCATCAGGCGGATATCTTCTTCCAGCACCTCAGGATATTTGAGCCATTGCTCCGGGTTATAATCTGCACCATGCAGCATGTGCGGCACCTTCGTACTTACAGGTGGATATTTATAAGTCATATTTCGAGTCTCCTTATCCTTATGTTGAATAGCTCTCTATCTGATCAATGCCGAGCCCTTCGGCGTATCCTTTTCCGATTTCTCCGAAGTTACATCAGCCTTCAAAGCTGTAAACGATTCCAATTTGCGGCCTTTAAAATCAAACATCGTCAAATTGCCCCAGTTGTTCGGATGTCCAACAGACCATTCCGGCTTACTCGGGATCCATGCAGGCTCCCAATAGTAAAAACCTTGACCCAATCCTCCCGGAACCTCACGAATAATCTGTAGTAAGTCCTGCAGGTAGCGCGCTTGCCCTTCCACACTTGCCGGATAACCTGGCAGCAGCAGATCTTCCTGATTCAGAATCCACTCGTGATCTTCGGGTTGTTCCAGTGTCCAGGGATAAGCGGTCTCAACCACGTTAATGGGCTTGCCGTATCTGGCGGCCAGGTCATGCAAATTGTCACGCAGCGCGTCCAATGTTCCATGCCACCAGGGATAGTACGAGAGTCCAATCGTATCGAACTCCACGCCAAGTGCTTCGAAACGGTCGTAAAACTTCCGGCTTTCCACGTTATCCCCGCCACGATCAATATGGATCATGATGTTGATATTGGAATCAACGGATTTAACAGCAGCAATACCGTACTTCACCAGGCCTGCAAAACGTTCCCACTGTTCGTCGGTGTCATGCTCTTCACCGCTCACCCGTCCTTCATCCCACAGCATGCCTGGGGTAATTTCATTCCCGACCTGTACCATGTCAGGCAGCGCGTCATGTTCTTTTAACGTGCGAAGCACATCTGCTGTATAGGTGCACACCGCCCGCTGAAGTTCCTCATAAGACAGATTCTCCCACGCTTTGGGCTTCCACTGGTTGGCTGGGTCTGCCCAGCGATCCGAGTAATGGAAGTCGAGCAGAAATTGCAGCCCTTGTTCTTTGATCCGTTTGGCAATCGTTACGGTTCGCTCCAGATTGCAGAATCCTCCGACAGGATCGTTCCAGATCCGCAGTCGAATCGCATTGGCACCGTTCAGCTTCAGGATGGACAGCAGGTCCTGTTCCTTGCCGTCCGTGTCGCTGTAGCTCCCTCCATGCTGTTCAATTTCATCCATAAAAGACACATCCATCCCAAGAATGAATGGCTTATTCTCCAAGTTGCTCACTTGTTCAACCTCCATTGGATTAGATTTAGCAACCAGGCTCAGCCTTTAACTGAACCCAGTGTCATGCCTTTAACAAAGAAACGCTGCAGGAACGGGTACACAATCAGAATTGGGGCGCTTCCGATAAAGATTTGTGCAGCTCTTACCGTGGTTTGAGAAATGGTCTCCATCTCTTTCGGGTTCATGGCCATCGTACTCATATCACGTTTGATAATGACGGTCTGCATGAAAGTAGCCAGCGGATAATCCTTAGCATTGTTCATATAGAGCAATCCGTCAAACCATGAGTTCCAGTGGAACACCATACTGAACAGTGCAATGGTCGCGATCGATGGCATGGAAATCGGCAGGAAAATACTGAACAACGTTCTGAAGTGATTCGCTCCATCCATCAGCGCCGCTTCCTCAAGCTCTTTCGGAATACCCCGGAAGAAGTTTAGCATCAGAATAACGAGGAATGTATTAACAGCTCCCGGCAGCACCAGCACCCAGAAGGAATCCATTAGGCCGATTTTCTGAATGACCATATAGAAGGGAACCAGTCCCCCATTGAAAATCATACTAAAAACGAAAATCCATGAATAGACGGTTCTTCCTTTAAATTCATTATTTTCTTTCGACAACGGGTAGGCCGCCAAAAAGGTAATCAGCAACGTAATTCCCGTACCAATAACGGTCCGCAGCAAGGAAATCCAGAGAGAGTTTAGGAAAATCGGATTATTCATCGTTTTTTTGTATGCTTCAAGTGAGAATCCTACCGGCCAGAGGCTGACGAGGTTGGCGTCTGCGGCAGCCTTGTTACTGAAGGATACAGCCAGGACATGAATCATCGGTACAATACACATAATGGCAACCAAAATGAGAAAACAAATATTAATGACGTTGAACACGCGATAAGGCGTTGATTTATGATACATCGTGGTCCCTTCTTTCTCCGTTCATTCGATTAGAATATACGATATCCGGCGTATTTTTTGGCTAGGCTGTATGATACAAGGATCAAGATCATGCTGATGACCGATTTAAACAATCCAATTGCGGTCGCGAAGCCCATCTCTCCATTTTCCAGCGCCGAGCGATATACGAATGTATCAATAATGTCGCCCGTTTGATATACGAGCGGGTTGTACAGGTTGAAAATCTGATCGAACCCAGCGTTAAGCACGTTGCCCAGTGCCAGTGTTCCAACCACCATCAGCATCGGTACAAGAGACGGGATGGTAATATGCAGCGTCTGCTTCCAGCGACCCGCTCCGTCAATCTCTGCTGCTTCATACAGCGCCGGGTTAATGCCGGCAAGGGCAGCCAGGAAGACAATCATGTTATAGCCGAATTCCTTCCACACATCCGTTAGAATGATCGTTGGTCGGAACCAGCTGTTATCGCCAAGGAAGAAATATGGCCCAAGTCCGAATGTCCCGAGTACCCGGTTCACCAGTCCTCCGGTGGATAACAGATCAATCAGAATTCCGCCCAGGATGACCCAAGACAAGAAGTGAGGCAGATACACCAAGGTTTGAATCGTTCGCTGGATCGCCATCTTGCGAACCTCATTGAGCAGAATCGCGAACACAAACGGGACAAACAAGTTAAAAATGAGTTTTAGCACAGCAATGATCAATGTATTCCAAATGACTTGCAGGCTGTCCTCGCGTTCAAATAAATATCTAAAATTATCAAGCCCGACCCACTCCGAGCCGCTGATGCCGAGCCATGGTTTGTAGTTCTGAAATGCCATAACAATTCCGCCCATAGGCACATAACTGAATATAATCAGAAAGATGATGGCTGGCAGCAGCATTACGTGAAATGGCCAAGTTCGTTTCAAAGTTCTCATGATTGCTCCCCCTGTAATTCTTCCTACTCAAGGCTTCCTGAGTGGCTTATACTGCGATTATATCAACCGTTTGCATAGGTCAAACAGCACATAAAAGCAATATAAATGGCACAAAAGCAACCACTTTGGACTAGCTGCATTTACAGCCATTCCTCCCTCTTGGGCTAGCACCCCTATCAAGCAAATCAAGCTCTCCTAACGACAAAAAAGCGCGCAGACCTGGCTGGTCTGCACGCTCCTTGTATTCTTATTTTTTCACACTGTCATACCACTCGTTGACCTCTTGTGTGATTTGGTCACCGCCACCCGATTTCCACGTTTGTACAAATGTATCGAACGCATCTACAGGATTTTTGCCATAAATAATTTCGTTGAATGCCTGATTCTCGATTTTGTTCAGATAGTCGAGCTTGGATTTCATCGTCGCTGTTGTAGGACCTGTAAACATGTTTTTGTACGAGATCTCTTCCTGACTGAGCAATACTTTTGCAGCAGCAGGGGTTTCTGGCCCATAGTTGACGGCCACGTCCTTCTCAAGCTTCGTCTCAGGCTCTTTGCCATCAGCCAGGTTCAGCAGTGCTTTCATCTGGGCATCCGGAATACGGGCACCATCACGCACAAGCAGATAACGGACAACGTTCACATATCCGCCCTCAATTTGATCAATCGGCAATTGTTTGCCGTCAGCATCCAATTGATAGTCATACTTTTCAAACAGACCGTTATCATACGGGCTTCCTGGTGCAGGATCCGCATAGTTGTCGAACAGGTAGTTCTCATAAGTAAAGAACGCTTCAGGATGCTCCATGTCTTTCTTAATTAGGATGACACCATTAACAAACTGTGTACCGTGACGCATGGCTTTACCTTCAGGTCCTACTGGAATTTCGATCGGCTTCCAAACGGCACTTGGCACATTTTTCACCGTATCCAGCAACGGCCATCCGCTCATCCAGTAAGGGCCTGGAATAATGCCGGCCGTACCCGCCACGGCAGGCTCTGCCGTTTTGTTCTCATCCCACAAAGCTGCTTCCTGCGGAATGTAACCTTTTTTGAGCCACTCGCTCAATTTGGTCAAACCTTGCTTCATGCCAGGGTTGATGGAGCCATACTCCAGCTTGCCATCTGCACCCAGATTCCATTGGAATGGCAGCGTACCGTATGCACCGAAGATCCAGGATGGATCACCCATCCAGGTGTTCATGGATGTTTTGAAACCGATACTCAGTGGAGTGACCTTGTCTGGAGCCAATCCATCCGGGTTATTATTTTTGAACGCTTCCATTACGGCTTCCAGTTCGTCAATCGTTTTTGGCGCTTTCATGTTCAGCTTGTCCAGCCAGTCCTGACGGATCCAGAGCAGGTAGTCATTGTTGTAGGCATAGTCGAGTACCGGTATACCCATTCTTTTGCCATCACGGCTGTACTGGTTCCATACGTTCGGATCCTGCTCCATTGCTTTCTTCCAAGTATCCGATGCGTATTTATCGAAAAGTGGACCGACTTCCTGATACATGCCGGAATCAATCAAATCCTGAGCCAGCAGGTTATCTCCTACCGTTACCACGTCAGGCATCTCTTGACCGGAAGACATGGCCAGACGAAGTTTTGTCGCGAATGCGTTGTTCGTATCTGTCACAGACCACAAGGATTTGATTTCAATTCCAAATTTGTCTTTGGCCCATTTGGTTGCCACGTTATTTTCCATCGATTCGCCATTTTTGAATTTCAGCTCAGGGTCAATTCCCCATGCTGTTGTAATCGTTACTGCCGGATCATATTTTTCTTTGTATTCGTTTTCAACGGCTGGCGTGCTGGAACCAGCACTCTCACCGCCACTGCCTCCACCGCATGCAGCAAGAATGACAGCCAAACACGTTGTCGTAGCCAGGAGCGGCAGCCATCTCTTTTTTGTAGATTTCGCTCTCATTGTTGTTCCCCCTCAATCAATCGTTTTGGTTACCCTTTCATTATAGGCCTGCCAGGCCTTTCAGCCTATGTCACGAAAACAAGATTTCTGCACCTTTGACAACCTATATATTGGAATGGAGGATGAAATTATGCCTGGTCACGGAATTCATTCGGCGTCATGCCGTAATGCTTTTTGAACATTTTGCTGAAATATTGCGGATTTTGATATCCAAGTTCACTCGTAATTTCGTAAATCTTCTTGTTGCTGTTCTTCAGCAGATACAGCGCACGTTCCATGCGCATGCGAATCATGTAGTCCCCAAGTCCTTCTCCCGTTTCGGCTTTGTAAATCTTCGACAGATACACGGGATGCAGGTATACCTTGTCGGCAATCATCTTCACGGACAGATCCTGTCCGGTATCTCTGGTAACCATCTCCTGAACCTGCTTGATGACATGCCTGCGGCTCTGGGTTCCCGCCTGATCGGATAACTCTTCCTGAAGCTTCGCAAGCATTTCCGTAGCCCAGCGTCGCAACCGTTCGGGAGATTGGATCAACTGATGTGCCAGCAGCAGGTCAAAACCTGCATGATCGATCTCGTGCACCAGGTGACCCTGCTTGTGGGCGATATACATGAACGCATTGGTCACAGACAAATACATCTCATACACGTGTTCTCTGGACAAACACACCCGATCTGCCGCGTCAAATACAGCATTAAGCTTGCTTGCTGCAGCTTCCCACTGCTTCGTTTCGAGCAACTGGGGCAAAACGGGAGGTTTATAGAGTTCTTCCAGCGCGTGCGCTGCATCGTTTTCCATCCGCAGGGATCTATCCTTGTCCATGAAAATAATCTTGTTCTCTTCCGGTCCGGAAAGGACCAGCGATCCCAGACTTCTGCGGTAAGCTGCAGTCATTTCTTTAAACGGAAACGGCGGTGTAACCACCATGGACAGATCTCCCTGCAGGTAACGAATGACATGCTCCCGGAAAGTATTCACCGGTCCGGTCAATGTCTCCTCGCTCATGGATGCTTCCTCCACCGGTCCCTGATGCTGTAAAAACATGACCAGACATTCATGCGGCCCTCGTCCAAACCAGACTCTGAATTGGTCCCCGAGAACTTCCTCTGCGATGTTGCCTACCGCAAAGTCCATCAGGTCGAGTGATTGCTGATCCATGGAAGAGAATCGGCCTGTAAGACGAATAAGGAGCATAACCACCGGTTCTTCGGGTTCAAGTCCAATCTCATATTGCTGCAGCTGTTCGCGAAGGGCACGCGTTGTAATTTCACGACCAAGCAGCAGATCATGCATCAGATTTTCACGCAAAATTTTATAATCCGATTTCCGGCTGTACAGGAGCCTATGATATTTATCAAACTCATCCCACTCCCCGCGGAGAGACGTAATCGCAGCAGAGACCGAAGCCATAAATTCCTCATCATTCACGGGTTTCAGAATATAATCGGATGCCTGCAGCTGAATTGCCTTTTTGGCATAATCAAAATCACTATGCCCTGTCAGCAGAATACAGCGGATATGAGACCATCTGCTGCTCACCTCTTCAATCAGGTCCAATCCGCTCATACCGGGCATACGAATATCGGTAACGACGATATCGACCGCATTTTCCTCCATAATCTCCAGCGCTTCCTTGCCGGACGCTGCACGAAGCACCGTCGTTACTCCGAGCTCTCCCCACGGAATGGTCATTTCCAGACTCTCCGTTACATACGTTTCGTCATCCACTAGCAGTATATCAATCAACGTTCGTCACTCCCTGTCTGCGACATTTGCAATATATATTTACTCTCAAAAAGCAATCAATGGTCGTCAATCACTCTGCATCGGCACTTCTTCCTCGTCTGTTTCATCTTCTGCTGGCCATGACAAGGCTACACAGAGACCCCCCAGTGGGGATTCGGTTATGTTAATGCCTGCCTGTTCTCCATACCGCAGCTGCAATCGTTGATTCACATTCCACAGACCACAACCCATATCCTGATCCATCGTGCCCGTGAGCTTGTCCAGCAGCTTATCCCGCTCCTCACTGGTCATGCCCTGTCCGTCATCTTCGACCTTTAGAATCATGACACCATTCTGTTTTTCTCCGGATACCCTGATCTCTCCAGCATCTGCATCGGCTTCAATGCCGTGAATGACCGCATTTTCAACCAAAGGCTGCACGATAAGAGGTGGAACCTCCTGTCTCATCATGCTGGCTGGCAGATCAATGCGGTAACGAATCCGATCCATGCGCATCTGCTGGATTTCGAGGTAACAGTTCACAAATTCGATTTCCTCGTTCAGCGGCACAACGTCACGTTCCTGTCTGGTTGTATAGCGATAGTATCTGGATAGATTGTGTGACATGGCTACCACGGCATCCACACGTTTCAATTTCGCCATACTCGTGATAAAAGAGAAACAGTTATAGAAGAAGTGCGGGTTAATCTGGGATTGCAATTGCTTCAATCGGGCTTCACGTACGTGAATCTGTTCCAGATACACATGCTCAAACAGCTGTTGAATCTGTTCCACCATGGAGTTGAATCGCTCGGACAAAAAGCTGAATTCATTCCGGCCCTTGGGCTTAATTCGTACCGAATAATCTTCCTGCTTCAATCGCTGGAATCCGCGAATAAGCTGCTTCACAGGTACCTGTACCTGAACGTACAACAGATAGGCGGCCAGGAAACTCATGCCGAGCAAACATATCATTGAAGAATAAAAAAGCACATTCGATTGATGAATGGGTTTCAATATATCGGATAACGGCATATAATCCACCAGATACCAGCCTGTCGTGCTGGATTTGACCGTATTCACCATGTAAGGTTCGTTGTCGATCACTACAGTGCGATTGTCCACATCCTGAAGGGTATGAATCGCCAGCTGGTCCATCAGCCGATTGGTCAACTCACGATCCGAGGTTCGGTTATAGATGACACCGGATTCCTCTCGATAATAGAAGGGATCATGTCTTCCATCATCCTTGAACTTGTCCAGCATATCCCGAATGTTATCGCTGTCAAATTCCAGCTTGATAATGGTCTCTGCATTCACCGCGGGGTCCTTAATCCCATAGGGAGAAGCGGTAATCCAGCTGAACATGAATTTCTCATCTTTCCCGTCCACAATCTTGCGGACATCCCAACCCGAAACCATACTTTCCCTGAGTGCCTGCTTGTCATAAAAACGGGCATCCCGTTCGGAGACAACCCTGCCCATGGAAGGGGAATATAAATATAATTTCGTTGTCCAGTTCGACGAACTTTCCTGAATACTCAGCTTGTTCTGGATCCGCTTGACCAGATTGATTGCATCGAGGTCAAAATACCGACTATCGGTATAAATCCGGCGGAAGCTCGCAATATCCGGATCATGGATGAGAAGATTAGGCCAGGACGATAACAGTTCAATGTGCGTATTCACCTGATTTTGAAAAAACTCAAGCTGGTTGCTATTGGAACGATTCAATTCATCCCTGAGTACGGCCGTCGTTTTGTGATTTGAGTACCAGTAAAGCAATACAACGGGGATCAACATAATCAGGATCAAGATCACCATTTTGGAAAACAGATTGGTCCGGTATGACATTATTCATCTCACCTTGTCTAAATTTGTCGTGACATTAATTGTAATGATGTAAGCGGTAAAAACAATCACTTTTTTTATCCACGCAGTTCTCCGCCCTTGTCCATTCACCAGACTCAATCAAACCGGCTCATTTATAGCGTAAGCGTTACCATATTGAGGATAAAGGTCACAAAACCAATATTTCTGCACTAAATGCAACTTCCACAACACAAAAAAGCCAGCCTATTGGCCAGCTCTTCGCGGATAACATCGCTATTGCATGCTTCTTGAAATTGGTTTCTATATGTATGTGTTCCTTGCTGAAACTTATGGTATGGCATAATCGAATACAATGTTCTGACCTTCTACCTCTACATCCAGCACAATATCCCTAAGCTTTCCCCTTACTTGAAGCGGTGACTGTGCAGAACCTGAAAATGCAAGTTTGCCGGTGAACGTGCCATGTGGCATGATTTCGAGATGAACCGGCTGGAGTTCAACGGACTTCAGAGCTTCGTATAAAGGATCATCCTGCTGTCTGTAACTTCTCGCCAAGTCGGGCAAAAGCACAGCTGCGACGGTCTGCCTGCTATAATTTTTAAGTGTGAGATCACAGCTTACTCTTGTATTTCCATCCAGAGCCACTTCGTACATGCAGGAGCTATCATTCTGAAGATATGATACACCATGGATACCAGTGGAACCCCATTTGGCGACATACATCACCTTATCTGTGATGTAGGAATAACTTAAAATAATGACCACGACGATCAGCCAGAGCTGTCTTGCCAGCCGAGGATACGAAGACTTTACTTCCTTGCGGGTTAGATAAAAACTGCATCCTAATAAACCTAGTCCTATAAATAGCGTAATATGTACACCGCTCATGTACGCCGTGGTATAGGGGGATAACCCTATTTTGGATAACATCCGATCTCCCACCGAGTAACCCAGGTGGTGATTAAACGTAAAAATGATCGCAAAAAGCAGCAAAATCGCAGAGAACGCTAATTTCGTCCTCGACACAGGAACACCCCCTATTTAGCCACCTGATTATATCATAATTTTCCTAATTATGGTGTACAATCCATATCAAAAAAAATAAATCAAGGCGTCTTCGACTATTGCCGAAAACACCTTGATCAGAAGAAGTATCGTTACTTGGCCAGGAATGCGTCGAGCTGTTCCTGTTTGGCTGCAATGATTTTATCGATACCTGCGGCCTTCAGCTTCTCCAGATACTTGGGAATCATTTCGTTTGGATCCACTGCTCCGGATGTCATGCCTGGTTTGAACTGTTTGTTCACGTTATTAACCGCTGCTATTTCGTTTTTGACGGACTGGCTGTTGAAGGTAAAACCAAGTGCAGGCGACTTGACTCCCTTGGCATTAAACTCCTTGAACTTCTCCCACTTCTGAGGATCTTCATTATCCCAGAGGAAGTTCAGGAACTGATTACCCAGCTGCCATTGGGCACCAGGATTATACGTGCGGCTGTTTGCATCCACGCCTTCAGGCAGCGTGATAATATTGTCTTGACCATCCTTTTTCACATAATGCTTGCCTTCGATTCCGAAATTCAACAGATTATTGATTTCCTTGTCCGAGTGGAGCAGGTTGATGACCTGCATCGCTTTTTCCGGCTGCTCGGAAGAACGCGAGATAGCCAGCATGGCACCGGAAGCATCACCGGTTGTGATGGTCGGCTCTGTCATTTCAATCTGAGTCAGCGGATATCCGACGTATCCTTCTTCTTCCTTGTCCTTCCCCGGTTTCATGCCGTCTGTCCACATAAACGCTTTACCTGCCTTCGCCTGATCTTTCGGGAAGACGTTGGAAGTTGCCGCATCGCTATTGATATACCCCGCTTGATACCATTTGCGTGCCAGTGCTGCGGCCTCCTTGAATTCAGGTGTCTCTACTTCGTTCAGCACAGTTGTTGTGCCAGCTGTCTTGGAGATGACTCCAGGTACGGATGCATCACCGAGATAATCCCAATCCAGATTCTCCAGCAGTCCGTTACCATTGGTGTTCGACATATAGAATGGAGTAACGGATGGTTCGTTTTCCTTGATTGTTTTCAGCAGAGGCTCCAGATCGGTCCACGTTTTTACCGTGGTCAGGTCAAGTTTGTATTTATCCGCGAGATCCTGGCGCACCAGAACACCACGTGTAGCTGCCAATTCCTTGTTTGTCGGAACGCCGTAGTTTACACCATCAACCTGGGAACCTTCCAGGAAAGCAGGGTCCAGATTTTTTTTGATATCCTGCCCATATTGATCAAGCAGGTCATTTAGGGGCAGGAACGCACCTTTGGCCACGTTGACGGTATAGTTCTGCCATGCCGCCGTGAAAATAATATCCGATTTTTCTCCGGAAGAAATCATCAGATTGAGCTTGTTATCCCACTGTCCCCAGTCGATTGCGTTAATCTTGAGCGTAGCTCCGATCTTGGGCTCCATTTTTTTATTAATCTCGGCTTCCACCAGTGCCACGTCTTTCTGTGGTGTCCCCGGGTAGTACAACGTTACCTCATATGGTTTGGCTGCATTTTCCCCTGAACCTCCGTTTTCTGCCCCTTGCGTTGTTCCGCCTTGGTCTGATGAACATCCGGCAAGCACCAGGCTGAATGCCATCACGGCTGCCGTAAGTCGCGTCCATACCTTCATTGATTTGATCAACTGAACCCCTCCCAATAATGTTGAACTTTTGCGCACACGATTTCCCCAATTCGCATGTAACCCGGATCTAACTCAGATCCTTCACTGCATTGTATATATGCCCTTTCATTCTATCTTGGGATCATCCACTACCCCGCTGACCGGGACGGAGTTATCCCTTCACAGCACCCACCGTCAGACCTTTAATGAAGTACCTTTGGAAGAACGGATAGGCCAGCACAATCGGACCGATGCCCACGACAGCCATCGCCATTTGCAGCGTTTTGTTAGGCAGATTCAACAATCCGCCCTGTGATGAAATCTGTGAAGAAACATTGGAGTTGGATGTTAAATATTGAATATCGAGCAGTGTTCGGTACATGAGGTACTGAAGGCTGATCGTCCGGTTATCAGAGATAAAAATCATACTGAGGTACCAGTCATTCCAGTAGTTCAGTGTGCTGAACAGTGCCACGGTGGCCATAACCGGTAAGGAGAGCGGCAGTACGATACGCGTAAACGTTCGGAGCTCACCTGCTCCATCAATCCGTGCCGATTCAAGAATGGATACCGGAATGGAATTGGCGAAGAATGTCCGCATCACCAGAACGAAGAACGGTGATAACAATAACGGCAATATCAAGGCCAGAATGGAATTTTTCAGATCCAGGACATTGACGTATACGAGATACCAGGGAACGAGCCCCCCGTTGAACAACATTGTGAAGAAAATAAAGAAGGCAAACCATCCGCGGTAAGGCAAATCCCTTCTGGAAAGCGGGTAGGCATATAGTGCAGTCAACGCCACGCTGGTAATGGTACCTACCACTGTCACGATGATGGAAATGCCGTAGGAATGGATAATCTGATCCATATCCTTGAACAGAAACTCATAAGCCGTCAGGCTAAACTTCTCGGGGATCAGCTTGTATCCGTTCGCAATGACGGTTGTCTCGTCCGAGAAGGAAATGGCGAAGACAAGCAAAATCGGAACGATGCAGGCTATGGCATAGAAGATGAACATCGCGTGTATAACGGACGCGGAACGCCGCGATACAGCAAGTGGGTCACGTGATTTCACAGCAGACTTGCCTCCTCTCTAAAATAATGCATTATCTTTATCCATTCTTCGGACGATCGTATTGGATACAAGCACAAGTACAAATCCGACAACAGCCTGATACAGTCCAGCCGCAGAAGACATCCCAATGTCGCCGCCAATGAGGAATGTGCGATAGACATAGGTATCCAGTACGTTCGTTACAGGGAACAATGCCCCCGATTCCAATGGAACCTGATAGAACAGACTAAAGTCCGCATAGAAGATTCGGCCGATCTGCAGCAAGGTCATGATGACAATGAGCGGAACGAGAAACGGAACCGTGATAAACCAGATCTGATGCCACTTGCTTGCTCCGTCCAGCACGGCGGCTTCGTAGTACTCCTCATCAATGCCTACGACTGCTGCGAGATAAATGACGGCATAGTATCCGATGTTTTTCCAGGTATTCACAATTGGCAAAATGTACGGCCAATACTTCGGCTCCGAGTACCAGTCAATGGGCTGCCCGCCAAAGAGCTGCAGGATCGTCGAGTTCATAAAACCTGAATCCTTGCCGAGAAACGCCAGAACCAGATAGCTAACCACGATCATGGATAAAAAGTAAGGCAGGAGCATCAAGGATTGATACAGTTTCGACATCGCTTTGTTCTTTACTTCATTGAGCAGGATCGCAAGCCCTACCCCCACAAACAGATTGAGCGCAATAAATACCGTGTTATACGCAAGTGTGTTGCGGGTGATCTCCCAAGCATCACTCGTTGAGAACAGGTACTTGAAGTTATCCCAACCGCTCCAGGGACTGCCCCAAATTCCGTCGGCGTAATTCACATTTTTGAAGGCAATGAGGACGCCGAACATCGGCATATAGTTGTTCACCAGCAGAAACAGAATCCCTGGCAAAAACATGAGATACAAGACCTTGAACTTACCAAGATTGTACAAAACAGACTTTCGCTTGCGGACTGATCTATCCGGTATATCCGCTACCCGTACACCCTTACCCGCCTGGGGTTGTGTCTTCATAACCTCTTCTCCCTCACTCCTCTTGATTTCCTTCCTCAGGATGAAGCACCGCTGTGTATCCTGTGGTTCAAGTATAACCGCGGGGAGCTCTGGCCCAATATCGGCTGTGGTGACCTTTTCACTTATCAAATGATGACATTTGTATGATACCAGATAAAATAAAAACAAAATAAAAGACGCAGCATGCTGCGTCAACGCTAGACCGTTCTGGACTGTTTACGAAACTCCTGCGGCGTAATGCCCGTGCACTTTTTAAACATTTTCGTGAAATGGGAGTAGTTATAATAGCCCACTTTGCCGGCAATATCCGTGACCTTTACGGTGGATTCAGATAACAAGGTTTTGGCTTTGTCTACCCGCCGCTGCAATATAAATTCAGAGAGAGACATTCCCTTCTCCTTCCGAAACAGCCGGGACAGATATGCTGGATTGAAGCCGGCAAACGACGCCAGTTCCTCACGCATCAGATCTTCGCCAATATGATTCTCGATATAAATGCATAGTTGGTCCACAATCGTCATCGGACTGTGATCATCCGGATACAGGATCGGAATGGCACGGTCAATCAGATCCATGGACCAAAGTTTTAATTGCGGCAAGGAGCGTGTAACCATACTTTCTTCAGGCTCACGCTCACCAGGGTACAGACTGCGTACGGATACATTTTTCTGATGAAGCAGGGGATAAACCACATGCAGCATGGCATGATAGAACAGGCGCAGAATCTCTGGAGATAACTGTTCCTGCGCAGCCAGCAGCTCGAATATTTCTTCCACGCGTTCCCGAAGATCATCCACTTTGCCGGTTTCAAACAAAATCGACAACTCCGAAAACCAGGGGATTGGCAGAAATCGGTCCTCCGGTTTCTTTCCCTGCTCATCATAAACGAATACTCCCTCAAGCTCTCTGATATTGCGTCGCTCCATATCCATCAGTTCATTCAGCAAACCCTGCAATTCGGTTACGGCCACGGGTGCACCTACGTAACAGGACAAGCGGCAGTAGAAATACGTCCCACATTCCCGAATATACAGCTGACAATTCTGTGCCACCTGGCTAGCAACAGGTACAACTCCATCCTGTTCATACGCAAGTACGATATTCAGACCGCTATGGTCCTGAAATACTTCTCCTGGCCGATCCCCAAGGATCATCTCCCTCGCTGCATTCCGAAGAGCATATTCCAGCACCTCCTCATCACGCAGATCGAATTCCCTTACCCATTCCTCTACCGATATGACAATCGGCAGAATACGGGCATGCGGGTCGATCTCCGCACCATAGACCTCGGCCAGCTCCTTCAGCCGTGGCTTGGTTAGAGTGACGCGCTGGGAAATGGCATCTTTCCAGAACCGCTCCGTCAGCAGTGGTTTGTGGGTTTGCCAGCGCTTGTATACCGACTCATATATTTCATTGGTACGCGAACGCTGCTCTCCGGCCTTGAGTTTATCCACGGCCTGCGTAACCACCTTAAGAAGTTGATCAGCTTGGGCAGGTTTTAGCACATAATCGAAGCTGTTTAACTTGAGCGCTGTCTGAGCATAGTCAAACAGGGCATGACCTGTCAGAAATATCGTCAGAATGCCCGGAGCATGCTTCAATACCCAGCTCTGCAGATCCAGACCAGTCTCTCCCGGCATTTCAATATCAGAGATCATGATCGAGATGGACTGGCTCTGAAGCACCATTCGTGCCTCTTCGGCATCACCCGCACTAAATACCCGATCAATGCCGGCCAAACGCCAATCAATCCCTTCTACCATGGCCTGAAGAGCATAAACCTCATCGTCCACGATTAATAGATTTCGCATCAGTTCAAGCTCCCCCTTCTTCCTCTTCCGTTTGGGCGGGCAGATACAGGATCACTGCCGCTCCACCAGCATTCAGGTTTTGGAACTCCAATTTGGCTGATTCATCGTATTTCACTAGCAAACGGTGAGCAACGTTCCAGATCCCGATGTGCTGTCCACTTGGGTCTTCCGCATACTTCCCTCGCTGGAGACGCGCAAGCATGTCTTGTTCGAAGCCGACACCGTTATCCTCTACTGTAACCCTTAGTGTAGTGTTGTGCTGTATAGCTTCAACCTCAGATTGTGGACTGGATAACGTTTTCGTTAAGTTGGCTGAGATGCGTATGACAAATGGTTCCGTACGCCGCCTAAATCCATGAATAATTGCATTTTCCACAAAAGGCTGGAGGGTTAAAGGCGGCAGTACAAAATGACCAAGACCTTCATCCACGTCAAGAGAAAAATCCAATTTGTTCGGGAACCTGAGCTTTTGAATCTCCAGATAGTGACGAATGTGCTCGAGTTCTTCATCCAGCCGGATAACGCGTTTGCCTGCCCGGAGACTAAACCGGAAATAATCGGCAAGATGTCCGGCCATCTGCTGGACCAGTTCATGTTTTTGCAGTGAAGCCAGGCTATGAATAATATTCAGGGAATTCAGGTAAAAGTGAGGGTTGATCTGCATCTGAAGCTGCTTGAATTCAGCCTCCCTGGTACGCAGCTGTTCTTCATAGACGTCGATTTTCAGATGCTGAATCTGGCTGGTCATCTGATTGAAGCTGTGAGTGACGAACTCTAATTCCGATGAAGTCGGCGGATCAAGCCTCACGTCGAGTTCTCCACGACTGACTCGTCTCATCCCTTTGATTAAAGTATTCATAGGTCGAAACAGCAACTGACGCAGGAAAATCAGGGCCGTGATCAAAATGACCGCTGCACCAATAGGCAGCAGGCGAATAATCTGCTGAAAGAACGGCAGGTTGCGCAGCATATCTTCTTCCGGCAACAAGACAATATAGTTCATGTCGGACATCGCCGAAGGCAAGCCGAGCATCAGGTACTGCCGTTCATCCCCCTTGGATGTAACCTCTGATATGACCTGGTAAGGATTCTCCAAACCGGAGAGATGTGCTGCAGCCAGCTTAATCTGCGCCAAGCTGAGGGCTGAACCGGACAGCGCTCCCCCATTGCTATCCACGATAACGGCACCTCCCCGTTCACCGGATTCAGTGAATTGTTCGGGGTGGTTCAGTGCATTCATATCCACAAGCGCACCAGCGTAGAACTGCTGATTAATTCGGACCGTTTTGACCAGTGCATTCCATCCACCACCGCGAACAATGCTCCATTCTGGCCGCTGAGTCTCATCATTCAATTGCGTCATCTGTACAGGCATGCTCTCCCGGACGAGTGACATTTTGATGTCATAACTGCCCGAAGTCGCCAGCAGCAGATCATCATTTACCGCATCATACAGAAAGAAAGAATCAATCAGATTGTAAAATCCGATATCGGTCATGAATTTGTTCATGATCCGCTGTTTCGCAATGATATAGTCCCCGCTGCCGTATTTCAGAAAAAAAAGCGAAATAATATCCGGGTCCCGCTCGCCCAGACTGTATAGGTATCGATTGGTCTCCTGCAGCACTCGCTCATTCTGCTCCACACTCTTCGCCAGATGATTCATGTTGGTTAGGGATACTTTGTCCCTGACGACTCGAATTGCATAGACATTGTTGTAATACAACAGCAGAAACAGCGGCAGCATGATCAGCGTTAAGCCAACCATGAATTTGAAGCGCAGTGAACGGATAAAGTTCATGGATTCCCGCCCTCTTATTCTATGTTTTATATGACCATTCACTCTGTAAACGTTATCAAAAACAAAAAACCTACTATTCTGTTTCTATTCCGACCTGCCGTTAAATTTCCATATTTCTTCCTTAACGGCGGCATGTTCATTGTAATCATGCTTATTACGTGCTGTATATATGATGAAGTGACCTTTCTCTGTCAGCTCTGGTGACCTGATCACGTCGTTCATTCGATATGTACCGTCTAATCAATTCTCCATTTGCAAAAAAATTCCTGCTGGTTGTCATACTCACACGTTCTACACAAAAAATAAAGCCTTCCAGCCCTCCTCTTCTCCATGAACGCCCGGTCCTGACATGCATACGATATATCACGCCTTAGGACTAAGGTGGAAGGAGGTATGCGGTGTGAATATTCAATTGGTACCGTTACATTATGTATATCTGGCTTTTATCGTGCTCATTGTGGCTGTCATGATACGGCGCCGGGATACGATGATTATCTGTGTTGCCGGGATTATGACGATTGGATTACTGGCAACAGAGACGTTAAGCGGTGCGGTGTCAGGAATCTTCAATAGTTTTGTATATGCTGCCAAAGAGCTGCTCAGCACGATCTTTATCATCTCGATCATTGTCGCCATGAGCCGGGTACTGATTCGCACAGGTATTAATGAAGTAATGGTTGCTCCACTAACCCGGTTTATTCGTTCTCCGCAGGTGGCCTATTGGGGAATTGGACTTATCATGATGACAGTCTCCCTGTTTTTTTGGCCTTCGCCAGCGGTAGCACTGGTCGGGGCAGTTTTGCTTCCCGTCGCCGTTCGTGTAGGACTTCCCCCCATTGGTGCTGCTATCGCAATGAATCTGTTCGGACATGGTATCGCCCTCTCGGGAGACTATATCATTCAAGGAGCTCCCAAACTGACGGCAGATGCAGCTGGCCTTCCGGTTACTTCCGTCATGACGGCAAGCATACCGCTGGTCCTCGTGATGGGCGCGGTATCCACACTGACGGCCTTTTGGATGTTACGAAATGAGATGAAAAGTGGCGCCCGCACTCAGATGCGTTCTCCTGTCCCAGGTGAACCTCTAATTGGGGCTTCTTCTCCTTCCGAATCCTTGCCGGGGGCCGGGGACGTACCCGTACAACAACGTCAAGCGATACCGATACGATTACAAAAGGCATTCGCCATACTTATTCCATTGTTATTCGCAGTGGATGTGATTCTGATGTTTGTTCTTAAGCTTCAGGGCGGGGACGCTACAGCCTTAATCGGAGGTACCGCCGTACTTATCCTCATCACGGTCACTCTCGCAGCACATCGGCATGAAGGCCCTGAAGAGACAACGAATTATTTAATTGAAGGCTTTCAGTTCGGCTTCAAAGTATTCGGTCCCGTTATCCCTATTGCAGCTTTCTTTTATCTGGGGGACGCAGCCATCACTGAATTGTTTAGTAACCCTCTACCCGATGGATCACATGGTATAGTCAATGATCTTGGTGTTGCTCTTGCGGGGCTGGTTCCCTTGAATGATACGGTAGGTGCGATCACAATGACCTTGATTGGAGCCGTTACAGGAATGGATGGTTCGGGGTTTTCAGGGATATCCCTGGTGGGGTCCATCGCTTCGATGTTTGCCGGCACAGCAGATTCAGCCCCCGTATTAACAGCACTCGGTCAGGTTGCTGCCATCTGGGTTGGCGGTGGTACCTTAATCCCTTGGGCTTTAATTCCAGCTGCTGCCATCTGCGGAGTCAATCCATTTGAACTGGCGCGTCGCAACCTGAAGCCTGTACTGCTTGGTTTAGTGGTTACGACGATCGTCGCCATCTTCTTACTATAATTAGTGCAAGCTTTTTACGTATTTTGAAAAGAAGTTCGCTGCCTGGCCCAGAGCCATAGCTCGTGCCTGCTCCAATGGGCTAGATGCAGCAGCTCCACATAAGGGTCACCCTGTAACCCCAGCACTGAGGCAAAGGCTGGCTCTGTCTTCAATCCACCCCATTTCAGTCGGCGGATCTCGTCGTGACCTTCTGCACCCCAGAGCTGCAGCAGCTCCCATTCGACTAACATGTGAAGGTAGGCATTTTGTTTATTGACCGGCAACGATTGGGCGTAAATCTCCAATGGCCAATCCTCAATCTGAAAAGAACAAGTCATGTAGGCACTAGGGATATCCATACCTAGCCCCGTTCCGCGTTGACACGAAAAATGCTCCATTCCGCTAAAATGCTGAGTCACTACCATCTCGAACGTGTTCAGATCGCGAACTTCACACAATATATCAAGATCACTGCCAGGAATGTCTATATCAATGGGTACGGTTCCTGCCGGATAAGGGGTATATGCCTCCAAAATGGAGAACAAACCACTCTGAAGAAGCACCCGGTAAGCATCCCGCTGCCGTTCGTTCCCGGATGCCAAATGTGCCAAAACCTCAGCAGTTGTCTTCATGGATTCTGAGGCAGACGAATCATTCCGCCGCTCCTGTAATCACCTGTTTTACACGACCAACTTGCCCACTTGTCAGACGAACCTTGATGCCATGGGGATGCGTGGGTGATTTGGTCAGCAAATCCTTGACGATCCCCCTTGTCAGTTTGCCTGTAGGCTGATCTTGCTTCAGTACGATATCTACTTCCAGACCAGGTTTAATGTTTACTCGTTGTTGTCCGTTCATCATGCAATCCTCTCCTTCCTCTTGCAACGTCAATCCATTCAGCTATGTTAGAGCAAAGCTTCATCTATTGTAAATCTTTTGGATTTAAAACAAAAGCCATGCCCGCTGCGTGGAAACGTGCTGCACCCTTTATTTCGGATCTGAATCCGGAGGAGATGATTTGCTCTTCATGTCCCGCAGAGCGGACCGGTAGACCTCATCGGCACTCTTTTCAATTTCATTAGAGGTGGACTCGACTGGTTCCTCTTGGGGTTCAGGTGGTTTGCGAAAATGAAGCAGAGCTTGACGGTACTCACTATCATTTCCTTTTGTTTGAGTTTCCTGCTGCCTGGCTTGGTGGCTCACTTCAATCTTGTTTTCCCGCAATTCCGTTTCCGTCTCTCTTGGTCCAGCCGGTTCCGTATAATCCACCGGGTCTGAAGAATCCAGCAATTGCTCATCTGTCTGCTCGTCCCCCTGCAGAAGGACAGGCTCTCGTTCTGTCTCAGCCGTTTGGGCAGCCCTGGCTTCTGCAGCTCTGCGGGTCGATCTTGAGTTAAAGATCATGAGAAAAATAACCCCTAGTAAAACAATTACGGCCAATATAATCAACATCTGAGCATCCTCCTTGTCATCGCCTGTGGCAACTTATCAATATATTGGTTCCCCAATCTGCGAATTATATTTCATGTTGTTTCGTATAGAGCAGCAGAGTACCGGGAATGCTCCAAACAGGATTGTCAGCAGAAGAACATATTAGGAGGAATGATCCACATGAACTCTCGTGCCATATTGATCAATATCATTGTCATTCTGGTGATTTTGGGGGCAGGTGCCGCAGGCATATACTACTACAACCAATCCACCAGCTACGTCAAGACGGATAATGCGTTAGTCACGGGTCAGCCCATATCCATTGCTTCCACCGTTAGCGGCGAACTCCAAACGTGGAAAGGCAAAGTAGGTACCTCGTACAATCAAGGGGATACGATCGGGACCGTCTCTGCAGGCGGTAAATCAACTCCAATTACCATGCCTGTTGCCGGCACCGTTGTCCAGGCGACCGCAGTGGAGAACTCATTGGTTTCTGCCGGTAATCCACTGGCTAGAGCCTATGATTTTAATAACTTGTATGTGACAGCGAATGTGGAAGAAACCGTCATCGACAAAATCAAAAGCGGACAAATCGTTGACGTATACATCGATGCATTTCCAGATACCACACTAACAGGCAAAGTAGATCAGATTGGGCTTGCTACGGCTTCCTCTTTTTCCCTACTGCCGTCGTCCAATACCAATGCCAATTACACCAAAGTTACGCAGGTTATACCGATTACCATTACGATTGAGGGTTACAAAGGTCTGGGTGTTGTCCCTGGCATGAGCGCCACTGTGCGCGTTCATATATAAGGTCTGCCGATGGATAATCAATTGCCGCTCGGAAGAACCATTGCCGTCCTGCTGCTCGGCGCCTTTATCGCCATTCTGAATCAGACTCTGCTTAATGTGGCGATCCCCCATCTGATGAATGATTTCAACGTCTCGGCTACAACAGTGCAATGGCTATCCACTGCCTATTTGCTCGTGAATGGGGTTCTCATCCCCATAACAGCCTATCTGATTGAGTCATTCGGGACCCGTAAACTGTTCACCACAGCGATGTTGCTGTTTACCGTTGGCTCTGCCATCTGCGCAATCAGTCCGGGATTTACAGTCATGCTGATTGGGCGTATTGTACAGGCCAGTGGTGCCGGCATTATCATGCCGCTGGTTATGAACGTATTTTTAACCGTATTTCCACCCGAAAAACGGGGAACAGCGATGGGAACCATGGGGATCGCCATGATGTTTGCTCCAGCTATTGGTCCTACCCTGTCAGGCTGGATCGTGGAGCATTACACTTGGCGCATTCTGTTCTACATGGTTATCCCGCTGGCTTTGCTTGATATCCTGTTTGCTTTTCTCTGGCTGCGAAATGTGTCCAAGCTCAGTTCTCCCAAATTCGATGCGTACGGTGCGCTCTTTTCAACGATCGGATTCGGATTTCTGCTGTATGGATTCAGCTCTGCCGGCGACAAGGGATGGAGCAGTGCAATTGTACTGTTGACATTGATCATCGGTATTCTGTTCATTACGTTCTTTGTTCTCAGGGAAACGGCAATGAAGCATCCACTGCTGGAGTTTCGTGTGTTTAAATACGATATTTTTACCATCTCTACATTGGTCAGTGCTACCATCAACATGGCCCTTTTCGGGGGGATGCTTCTGTTACCCATCTATCTCCAAAATATAAGAGGATTCTCCCCTCTGCAATCGGGTCTCTTGCTGCTGCCAGGTGCACTTCTGATGGGGGTTATGTCACCCATATCAGGAGCGCTATTCGATCGGATCGGCTCCCGCCCACTAGCCATTGTAGGCTTGCTGATCACTGCATTCTCTACCTTTGAGTTCAGCAAATTGACCGGGGAAACGCCTTATGGTCACATTATGATGCTGTATACTCTTCGGAGCTTCGGCATGTCCATGCTGATGATGTCCGTGCAGACCGAGGGCCTAAACCAGTTACCCCCTCATCTGACCAGTCACGGTACTGCCATGTCCAACACGATAAGACAGGTAGCTGGCTCGATTGGAACAGCCCTGCTGATTACCGTTATGGCTACACGGTCAGGCATTCATTTGGCTGACTACAGCAATACGGTCACGACAACCAATGTGCCCCTAACTGAACAAGTCGGGCTCCTAGGTTCGCAGATGGCTGCCGTAGCAGGCGTGCCAGCTGAACAGGGTTCTTCACTGGCGTTACAGCAGCTATACGGTATCGCAGTTCAGACCTCGACGATTGAAGGCATTAACGATGCCTTTATTGTTGCCACCTGGATTTCCATTATTGGTTTGCTCCTGTCGCTGTTTCTGCGGCGGGCAAGAGCCCGCCCTCGTGCGGTGAAGACAGAACAATAATCTTATTCCGGAAACATAACAAAAGCCGCCGTCTCTCCTAAGAGAAACCGGCGGCTTTTGTTATTATATTAGGAGCGCTATTTAAAGGAAACGCCATCCTTGCCTGCTTCTTTTGCCTTCACTGCAAGCAGTTCCGATACGGTGACAAAGCGGTATCCCTCTTGCTGAAGCTTGGGAAGAATTGTTTTGAGCGCAGCAACGGTCTGATTCCTTCCATCCACCTTGTCATGAAATAGAACAATATCCCCATTGCGTGCGTTTTTCAGCACCTTGTTCGTAATGACTGCTACCCCAGGTGAAGCCCAGTCCCGTGTGTCCTGATGCCAGGACCATAACACAATGGTATACCCTTTTTGTTTTGCAACATCAATGACCATGTCATTGTAAAATCCTCCGGGTGGTCGGAACAGCAGCGGACGTGGGACACCAGCATCCATAATGGATTGCTCGGCAGCCACCATATCCTGCGTAAACTTGTCCTTAGTGGTGGATTTAACCGCATAAGTGTGTGCATAAGTATGATTGGCCACTTCATGTCCTTCATGCTGCTCCTGCATGACCAGCTCAGGATACTTTTCCGCCCATTTACCCAGTACGAAAAAAGTGCCCTTAGCTTGGTACTGCTTAAGCAAAGCCAGAATCTGCGGGGTCTGTACCGGGTCAGGACCATCATCGAAGGTCAACGCAATGAGCTTGTCATGGGTAGGGACCTCCCAGACAATCTCTCCTCGTTCCTCGTAATATTGACGATTCTTCTGTACCGGCTTCGCATAGGCAGAGCTGGTGCCTAGCATGAGAATCAGGGTGAACAATCCGATCGTTCGGGCTGCCTTCAGGTTCATGTTTAAGTCCTCTCTTTATCGTCAAACGTAAACTCCCTGTTAGCATTTCCCGAAATGCCGGAACTATTTAACGGAAAATCTGGTCAATCACTGCGATCTCCTCGGCAGACAACTTCACATCCAAGGTTTTCAGATTGTTGATGACCTGCTCCGGTTTCTTCGCCCCTGGAATGAGTGCATCAATCGAAGGCTGAGTCAGGTACCAGGCCAGCACGAGATGTGCAACCTCGGCATTTTTGGATTCGGCAATGCTGCGGAGCTGTTCCACTTTGTCCAGATTGCGGATAAAGTTTTCACCAGTGAACAGCGGATTTTTGGCCCGTCCATCCTGGAATGTCGTATCCCGATTATATTTACCACCCAGCAGTCCGGCTGCCAGCGGAAAGTATGGAACAAAAGAAATTTCATGCTCTGCTGTGTACGGAAGCAGTTCTTTCTCAGCCTCTCGTTTGAACAGATTGTATTCGGATTGCAGCACATCCACATAACCATCCCGGTTCGCTTCACGCAGCTGTTCGATGGAGAAGTTGGATACACCGATCGCGCGGATTTTGCCATCGTCTTTCAGTTGTTTTAATGCACCTACTGCTTCATCCTTCGGTGTCTGCTCGTCCGGAAAATGGATGTAAAACAAGTCGATGTAATCCGTCTGAAGACGTTTCAAGGCTTCATCCACAGAAGCTTTCAGAAAAGCAGGAGAGTTATCGATCACCACGCTGCCATCCACGAATTTGTGGGCTGCCTTAGTGGCGATAATCGTTTGTTGACGCTGCCCCGTCTCCTTAAGTACCTCTCCAATTAAACGCTCTGAATGTTCAGGTCCATAGATGAAAGCCGTATCCACAAAGTTTATCCCTTGTTTCAGCGCTGTGCGAACCACTTCCTTGCCTGTTTCATCGTTCAGCATATCCGGGTAGATATTATGTCCCCCTACTGCGTTTGCACCCAATCCAATCGGGTTAACGAGCAAATCGGTTTTCCCCAAGCGAGTCTGTTGCTGTGCCATAATTCATCCATCTCCTTTTCCTGAGCGTTGGCTAAATGTTATCGTAAGTAGTTCTTCC
This sequence comes from Paenibacillus illinoisensis NBRC 15959, assembly GCF_004000925.1. Lineage (GTDB taxonomy): Bacteria > Bacillota > Bacilli > Paenibacillales > Paenibacillaceae > Paenibacillus > Paenibacillus illinoisensis. The sequence goes on from NZ_BIME01000001.1 coordinate 984,322, forward strand.
TGCGATGAACCCATTATATCAGAGTCATATTCACATTTAAAATATCGGATTTATCGGATTAGCTATTTTTCAGTACGGTCGCTTCAACATCATTGATAAATCGGCGGAGCCTCGCAGCCACGTCTCGATTTATCTCACCATTCTCATACAACTGTTGTACCGTGTTACGTTGCTCTTGAATGGCTATCATTTGCAGTTCAAGCTTCTCCTGATTGAACGGATCTTCGGTCTTCCCCTTATTCCAGCTTCTCAGTCTGGCGATCACCCGCTCATACTTGGCAATCACGGACAGCGCCACAGGTCGATTGCCGTCGTTCATATGAGCCCGAATGGCTTTGATAGCCGCTTCCGAAGTACGAAGCTTAACCTGTCGAAACTGATCTGCATTTTCTAACATGAACGGCTGCTCAGGCTTCTCCGAGCGATTCGTAAACAGATGACCGAGCACACGTCCGATCTCACTAATGGAGAACATCATCTGCGTATTGGTGCGGTTAGCCAGCATCATTTCCTTACGGTCCAGCCAGCTGTTACATTTAAACGCCGCTTCGGATGCAATGACGTTCTCATCCATCATACTTTCAATTTCCTTGCGCTCCGCACGCGTGCCAATCAGGTTAATGGCCGTTTCCTGCTTCATGATGTCCTTGCGTTTGCCCGCCGTCATCTGTCCTGCAGCCTGCCTGATGTATTTCGATAAATCAGAGACTACAGCAAGTGCTGCGGCTTTGTTCTCGTCGGTCATCTCGGACTTGACTGCCCGAATGGCCGCATTAAGCATGATGTCCTGTGCCTTTCGCTCTGTCGTTTGCTGAGAGCCATCAGCAGCCTTTTCATCATTCTTGGCGAGTACTGGCAGAAACACGCTTGCAGCGATTAACGTAAACAGAATAACTCCGGCAGCCAGGAATATGATCAAGTCCCGTTCCGGGAAAGGGGACCCGTCCTGAAGCACATACGGGATGGAGAATGCACCCGCAAGGGTTACCGCGCCTCTCACACCCGACAGGGAAATAATGGTCATCTCTTTTAACCTTGGTTTTCCAATCGGGGACTTCTTGCGGAACCACTCGTTCCCCCGCCAGAACAGATAGATCCAGACAAAACGAAGCAATAACAACAATACGGATATTAATCCAACATACCCCAGAACTTGAAAATTGTTAAAGGTTACATTCTTAAAGATTGTATTCAGCACATCCGGAATCTGGACACCCAGAATGACAAACACCAAGCCATTTAAAATAAATAGAATTACGGACCATGTGCTTGCAGAGACAACCTGCATCTTCAACTGAACCGATTCAGTCCGGTCACGTTCAATGGCATGGATAATACCTCCCGCTACAACGGCCAAAATACCTGAAACGCCAATTTCTTCACTCACCAGATAAATAACGAATGGCGTAAGAATCTGCAGCAGCATATGCACGGTGACGTCTTCCATACCCAAACGCCGGATCCATACACCGAGCCGAATGAGCAGAAAGGATAATAGCGCACCTACCAGCAGTCCACCAATGGCAATGATGAGAAAGCTGAATGAAGCCTCCGCCAACGAGAAAACGCCTGTAACCGTTGCTGCGATGGCAAATTTAAACGCAACCAGGCCCGATGCATCATTCATCAAAGCTTCGCCTTCGAGAAGTCTATGTATGCTTTTGGGCAGATGTACACGCCCTGCCATGGCGCCAACTGCAACCGCATCGGTCGGGGACAGGATGGCTGCAAGGGCGAAAGCGGCAGGCAGCGGAATAGTGGGAATCAGCCAGTGAATGGCATAACCAGCCACAACTACGGTAACAAAGACCAAACCGAGTGCCAGCAGCAGAATGGGAGCCCTTAAATTCCACAGTTCATGCCTTGGTGTTCGTTTGCCATCGTTGTATAACAATGGCGCGATAAAGAGCACAAAAAACAGTTCCGGATTCAGTGGCAGATGTACCCCTGCAGGAAGAAGCGCAATGGCTACGCCGAGGACAATCTGAATGAGCGGAACCGGGATGAAAGGTACAAACCGGTTCAGGATGTTCGATAAACCGATGAGTACCAGCAATACAAGTACCGCAATAAACAATTCCATGATGGTAATCCCTTTCCCTAAATGAAGTAATAAACCCAATCGGAGTAGTCTTATTTTAACATATATCCGTTTTTGTTATAAAAATGTTGTCATATCCATTACCCTGATAGCGAAGACAAGTAGCTCAGAGTAACAATTCAGTTTGGATTTGTTTATAAGATGTTACAATATGCTCAGGACAATACCCGTTTGGAAAGGAACATGGTAACTATGGCATTTGGAATTAATCGGCAGGAGTTGTCAGAATGGAAAGACCGTGTATCACGCGGCGAACTTGCTTATCTTACTCATTTTTGGATAGACCCGCGTTTCCCGGGCATTACAAGCGTAACCAAAGTAGGCTGCTCGAATCTGGAACGCCTTGAACAATGGTGTCTGGAACACGGCCTTGATCCGCGCTATATCCATCGACGTCAGCCTTTTCCCCATTTTGACCTGCTTGGACAGAAACAAAAAGAAATCCTGATGGAGATTGGCCTAATGGACCACATTCAGCGATTCCACCTGTAATAATCAGCTAACATGAAAAAACGTCAGCCTTCAACATTCGTCCCAACACGGGGGCGAACCTTGAAGACTGACGCTTCAATGCCATTTTAACGATGTGTTTGTTCCAAAACCTTCATTTTTTCGAGCAGCTTCAGTTCAATTTTCTTAAGCATGCCTATCATCTGCTGCTGTTCTTCTTCCGTAAGCGCTTGTAACAGTTCCCATGTCATACGTCCACGGTTTGCAGTCAGGGATTTGGCCAGCTGCTCTCCATCTTCCGTCAGGGATAACCACACAATTCTTCGATCCTCTTCACTGCGTACCCGCTGAATCAACCCTTCACTCTCCAGCTGATTCAAAACAATGGTGGTAGCGCCAGATGATAAGCTGAGCTGCCTCGCCACATCGACAGCCATACAGCGCTGTTCCCTTAAAAGCATGCCCAATATATGACTCTTAGTCGGATTCAGTTTGCAGTTTGTTTCTGTTTTCTGCTGCTGGTCCAATACCTTATTTTTATATCTGAAGAAGGCCTCCAACAATTGATCAATGTTTGCCAATTGAGAGTTTTGCTCCGTATCCAGGCTCATAAACGTTCCTCCTGCCTTTCATCATAACCTTCCTAACATTGTAACATATTTGTACTTTTTTGTTTGTGAAAAATACGCTTGCTCCATGGATCCATTGTTGTTTGTAAAGTTCATGCTTATTTTTGCGATACATGTGACAAGCTACCTCATAGCATGATAAATGATGCATTTTGAGGAGGTAATGGAGCTTGAATATTTATATTGTTTTCGATAGCGAGGGCGGTCATACACAAGCGCTGGCCGAGGCGATTGCAGCCGGGGCAGCCAGTGTACACGGGGCCACCGTTCATCTGCACTCCACCGAAGAAGCAGATGTATACAAACTGGTGGAGATGGACGCCATTATATGGGGATGTCCAGGTCATTTTGGTTCAATCAGCTCCGGTCTGAAAAAATGGATCGACAAGCTGGGTTACCTATGGGCTCAGGGAAAACTCGTGGATAAAGTAGGTGCTGTATTCTGTACGATTGCCACAGAACATGGAGGGCTCGAATCAGCATTACTTCATCTGCTAACCCCGATGCTGCATCAGGGAATGATTATAACCGGTCTGCCAGGAAACTTTGCTGACAACGCCTTATATGGTTCTTATTATGGCGTTGGAGTTACCTGCCCAGTGGATAGTGACGTTCTGTTAAGCGATCAAGGAATTGCTCTTGGCAAAGCACTTGGAGAACGTGTCGCCCGAATCACCAATCGTCTGATCACCTAGACCGTGTTTCATTCGGAGGATGTATCTTACCTTTTTGTTCTCAAGCCTGCCCTCCCTTCAAGAAGCGGGAAAACAGCGCAGGCTTGAGTCCACCTTCTAAGCAAAGTCACAACTGCCTATTGCAAAATTGAAGCGTGTTTGTTTATAATAACTAGTATCTTAAAGTTACTTTTAGTTACTTAATAATTTTTATAAATTTGTTATCAGAAAGTAATATAATAACATAGCAAGGGAATTTTATATATGAATGACAATAATCCGTTACAAGTAGACGTCTGTATTGTTGGAGCCGGACCAGGCGGTGCCCTCCTGTCTTACTTGTTGAACCGCCAAGGAATATCAACAGCACTAATTGAGCGTCAACCTCATCTGCACAAGTCATTTCGCGGTGAACTGCTTAACCAGGACGGTGAAGCTGTGCTTAGCAAGCATGGACTCTATTCGGGCGTAGCACAGCTTGGAGCCATGCCTTTGGAGCAGATTCAATACTGGGAGAACGGACAGATTATCCACACGGTTTACCCTGTTGAGGGAGAATCGCATGTGGGCATCCACGTACCACAGGATCACCTGCTGGATTATATTGTTTCACAATCACAGGCCCTGCCGCACAATCACGAGACGGTACTATTTAATACGGTGATGACCGGACTGCTTAGAGATAAGACAGGAAAAACAGTAGGCATCAATGTTCGGCAAAATGGTGTTCCCGCTTCTATAGAAGCAGCCATTATTGTCGGAGCGGACGGGAGATTTTCTGCTGTACGAAAATACGCTGGCCTCAACCCGGATATACGCAAGCATGGTTATGATCTGTTATGGGCCCGAATTCCCGCGCCTGTAGGCTGGGAACCAGCCGTTCGTATGGCGAGCATGAACGGTCAGCAGCTGGCGCTGTTCTCCCAATACGGCGGGTATGTACAGATTGGCTGGAATATTCCACAGGGTTCCTTCTCCAAGCTGCGTGAGCAGCCCTTTGCCCCTTTTGTGGAGAAACTCGTTGAAGCTTTCCCGTGTCTCGCGGAATCGGTTGCTGCACATATTCAGACCTGGAGCGATTTTGTACTGTTATCCGTAGAGAGCAGTTATAGCGAGTCATGGACTCAGGACAATGTGGTTCTGCTCGGTGATGCGGCACATACCATGACGCCTACAGGAGCCTTTGGGCTCAATGCAGCGCTAGAAGATGCCGATGTACTTGCCGAAATTATCATTCAGATGGCCTCTGATCAATTTCAATCGATGGACCTATTGAGGCAGCTTCAGGTGATTCGCAGCAGCAAAGTGAAACAACAGCTTGCTCGTCAGGTGGAGATGGAATCCTCTTTTCAACAGCGTTACGAATCCATGCGCTACCAACCGCTCGAAATCGATAACATTTAATTCATATCAAACATGCCGATGGCTTCTGTTCAGAGGCCATCGGCATGTTTTGCTTCATTTTGCAATTATATTTCGCGACCGTTCATTGCACTTACCCGAAGCTCATTCAGGGGCAGCGACCTCATCTCTGGATGGCGCAAATACACAGTTCGGCTCTCCCCTGGAAGCAAGTCGAAATAGTTGTCACTGAATCGCACACGTCCCAGCGGAAGCTCCAGTTTAACCAATCTTGCGATGGCACCGCTGGCTGTAACGGTAACAGACTGCTCCTCCTCATTGACATGTACACTCAGCTGGGACAACGGCAGCGCGATATCCTTCGGATCACGCAGGAAATATCGGTTAAGCGGGGCAGCAAATCCTTCCGATACGAGTTCAATCATGACTTCTTCGGCACGTCTGCCCTGCAGCACTGCTGCTTCACTTAATACTCCAACCTTTGAAGAAGATTGGGGTTCAACCTCCACCTGCAGTGTATCCGAATATACTTTCTCACCATTCAGCTGATATACATTAATCCGGAGATGTCCATGTAACCCCTCAAGTTTATCGTTCACGACCCACAATGCAAGCGGATCGCCTGGCTCATGCTCCAGTGACAGTAGGATCGGATGGAAGAAGGTCTTCCCATAATAAAAGGATGCCTTGGGCAGCAGCTCATAATCAATCATGGACCAGCTCGTTCCCGGCCAGCTATCGTTCAGCTGCCACACAAGCGCGCCACTATTCCGGTGATTGATCCTCCGGAAATGTTCGATTCCGTACCGTAAGCCTTCTGCTTGAGTCAGCATCGAATAATTCATGTATTCTTCAATCGTTTGTGGAATGCCCGTGTAGCCTTCCATCAGAAGAATGCCCTTTTGGTGATTGGTATCCTTGTTGCGATAGGCCATCTCCGGACTTCCCCAGTAGAACTGCCCTTCAGGCATATTTTTCTCCAGCGTATAACGGTTGGCCGAAGCATGCATGCCGAATTCACTGCTGAACAAGGCATAATCCTTTTTAAAATTTTTAAATGTTACGCCCTCAATGCTGTAGTCGAGCAGCGGCAGTTCACCGTGTTTTCTTGGATAAACGGAACCATGCCAAACCTGCCAGTTGTGACGGTCGCCAACATCCGGATCATTGGCATCATTGCCATCCTTGTCTCCAAACGGTGAAGAGGGCCAATACGGACGGGAAGGATCCAGACGTTCCAGAGCCTCAGGAATCAGCTCATGATAGATCAGCTCCCCATAGAACGGACTGGTGATGTCTCCGCTGGCAGACTTCATATCGTAAAGCCAGTCAATCTCGTTATTGCCGCACCAGAGGGCAAGGGATGCCCGGTTCCGCAGCCTGATCACATTATTTTCAACTTCACATCTGACATTCTCCATAAAATCTTGATTGAAGTCAGGAAATAATGCATTGGCAAAGGCAAAATCCTGCCACACCAGCACCCCTAGCCGATCGCACTCATCATAAAAGACATCCTTCTCATAGATGCCGCCTGCCCACACCCGCAGCATATTCATGTTTCCTTCGACAGCCAGCTCAATGAGCTCCCGATATCTCGAGTCGGGAATAGCACCAATTAGATGATCAGCGGGTATCCAGTTTGCCCCCTTGGCATACATTTTGATTCCGTTCAGTATAAAAGCAAATGCGTCTTCTCCCTGTTCATTGTGGAGGGCAAGTTCAATGGTTCGTATCCCATAGGGCTCGCGATAACAGTCTACTTCAATTCCATCGGCGTATAGGACTACCTCCAGTGTATACAAATACGGTTCACCCAGATCATGCGTCCACCACAATCGCGGTGAAGGCACAGCCAGTGTTGTATCCGCCTGTCCGCCTTGGACAGTCAGCGCAGCAGCTTGAATCACTTCCTCACCGCCCGCATCCAACAAGCGGACATCACATGTCGTGACCACAGCTTGCTTCAGCTGCTGTCTGCTTCGGAAGGACATCACCGATTTCACTTTTGCCGTAACGTCGATAACCGCCTGTTCTTGGCTGACGGACTTGGTCTGGGCAAACACACTATCCAGCTTCGCTATCTTGTGTCTCTCCAACCGGACTGCACCCCAGATGCCGACAGTAACCATGCGCGGTCCCCAGTCCCAGCCGAAATTCATCGCTGCCTTGCGTAGCCAAGGCCGTTCCTTCGTATAGGATGACCAATCGAATGTCTCTTTGTCCCGGTTGTGCAGAGACAGCGGATCGAATCGAACTGCAATGGCGTTCCACCCATGGCGGACCAGTGACGTTACATTGAAGGTATGGGACATGAGCATATTGGCTGTTTTCCCCACCTCATGTCCGTTCACATAGACCGTTGCGAACGTATCCAAACCTTCGAAGACAAGCTCGAAATGTTCCTGACCCTCTTCCGCCTTCACCAGGTTAAAGTTGGTACGATACCACCATTCCTTTTGCTCGATCCAACGGCTCTTGGCATCGTTATGCCCGTAGTATGGCGGATCAATTATGCTCCGCGCCACCAAGGCCGAATGAACATCCCCTGGCACTTCCGCCCCGATCCAGAAACGGTCATCCAGTGCAGCAGCTGCAATGTCCATCGTCCGTTTTTCCAAGGCTTCAAAATGCTGGATCTTCCATTGACCTGACAAATCCTGACTTGAATCACTCTTCCTCATCATCATATGCCTCGCTCCCCAGATCCCTGAATCATTCCACATTATCGAAAACGTTTGCAGAAACAACTACAACCATTCGTGTCTGCTAACTTCCTGAAGGCTTGAATGCATATGCCTCTTCGCGAAATTCACTCGGGGTCTTGCCTGTATGTTTTTTGAACAGCCTGCTAAAGTATTTTACGTCTTCATACCCACTCATGGCAGCCACTTCACTGACTTTTGCAGGAGAGACTGCCAGCATCTCCATGGCCCGCCGAATACGCATATTCGTTACAAAATCCCCAAACGTTGTACCTGTCTCTTTCTTGAACAGTTCGCTGAGATGTCCCGGGTGCAAATGGATTTGACCAGCCACCTGCTGTAGACTGATTTCTTGAGCCAACCCGGATTCCATGTAGGCAATGGCCTTTTGCACATGCGAAGCCTGCCCCTGACCCATTTGGCTGTAATATGTATGCATCAGACCATATAAATGGTGAAACAGCATATCCTGAAGGTCCGCAGCATCTGCATCAGGATTCGGCAACCATGGATCATATCGTGCAGGCTCTTCTCTTCCTATTGCACGCATCGTGCGAACCAGCCAGCGTTGTCCTGCAATGACCGCGGAATGCAAACAGGCATTGAACGATTCCGGTGTTACCTCCGGATCCAACACGAGTTCTTTCACAAGCTCCCGCGTCCATGTGGTGAGCATGACAGGGTCATTATCGAGCAAAAGGGTCCCCAGCACGGTTTCCTCTTCATGCGTAAGTAATGTTTTACCACCCTTGCGGTTTTTTACATGCTCGATGCTCCAAATTTTATCGTCAAGCAGACTCATATATTGATACGCTGCGGATGCTGTTAAATAGCTTTCGTGAAGATGTATCTCGCCACTAACCGGATGCCCTACAGCTGCACGGAGCGTACATTTCAGGAGCTGCTCCATATGATTAACTACCGTTCCCAGCGTGTTCAGCAATTCCTGCTGCCTGCTCGTTATCTGCATTACACCAATAATCTGTTCCTTATGAATATGTGTCGCTGCACCAGGCAGCATATCCTCCAGCATATTTTGCACGGCAAATCTCAGAAGTGCAGCAGAAGAGCGACTCCATCCTTGCGCACGAATAACGAATACAACCTGCTGATAGACCTGATTGCCGTCCAATGACACACCAGCAGACTCCGCCGCGCCTGGCTTCAAAAATGCTGGACACGAACCTGTAATCACATCACCTTCAATAACCCACCGTTCAAACAACCGCTGTTTATTCTCCTGTAAAAGTCGCCCTTCCTTGGACTTTTCTGTCCAGCGGTCCATAACTCTTTGCTTGGCCTGAAGAACCGTTTTGATGATCTCTTCCGGTTTGCTCGTTTTTAACAGATAATCCGTCACACCCTGCCGAATCGCCTGCTGTGCATAAGAGAAGTCATCGTAGCCTGACAAAATAATGACCTCCATCTCAGGCAGCAATTGCAGTCCTTCATTTGCAAGTTCAAGCCCTGTCTTGCCAGTCATGCGGATGTCAGTCATCAGAATGTGCGGCCGCTCCTCAGCCAACCGGGACAACGCTTCTTCTGCCGAGGCTGCTGGTGTAAGGAGATCAATCCCCAGCTCGCCCCAGGCAATAACGCTGGCAAGTCCGGTGCGAATGATCACTTCATCATCGACAATCAGTAGTCTCATGGCGATTCCTCCAGAAAGGGTATGGAAAATGAAATACGGGTCCCTCCACCGACACGGCTGTCCATTTCAAGTTGAGAAGCCGCACCATAATGGAGCAGCAATCTCTCATTAACGTTGTGGATCCCGTAGCCACCAGCAGTGGGATTCACTTCCGGCAGTCTTTCCTTCAGCTGTTCCAGCCTCTCCTGGTCCATGCCGACACCATCATCCAGCACCAATACGTTCATTCGTGCTTCGTCCTGATCTTGACGAATCATGATGGTGATCGTTCCCGGACCATTCTTGGGCTGAATACCATGTATCATGGCATTCTCAACGAGCGGCTGCAGCAGAAGCTTCAGCATCATCCGCTGCTCCAGTGCAGGATCCACAATATAGTGCACCGAAAATTTATCAGGGAAGCGGATGGACTGCACCCGTACATAATGCTGGATATGGGCAACCTCCTGTCCAACAGGACAGAAATCCTTGCCGTTATTCAGGCTGATGCGCAGGAAATCACTTAAACCTTCGACCATATCCGCAATCCGGCTCTCTTTTGACATCAGGGCAATCCAGTGAATGGACGATAGGGTATTATACAGAAAGTGCGGATTGATCTGTGCCTGAAGTGCCCTGAGATCAGCTTCTTTCTTGCGGGCTTCACCTTGTATAACCTCTTCCTTCAGGCTCTCGATATGTGCACCGAGCAGATTGTAGCTCTCTCCCAGTCTGCCGATCTCATCATCACTCTCAGATCGAAACAAGGGCAGCGGCCGATCCGGGTCAATACGGGACAGGTGCCTGGTGAGCACACGGAGCGGCCTTGTCACGCGGCGGACGGTAAACCAGACCAGCCCTGCACAGATTACAGCAGAAGCCACCACGGCTACAGCCGTGAGAATCAGTATATAACCGTTCTCCGACTTGTATTGGTCGTAAGGAACTGTTCCAGTCAACGTCCATCCAGTCAGCTGTTCCGGGTAATAGAGCAGCGTCCGTTTGTTTTCTCCGCTGCCATACGTAGTCGTCCCGCTCTCACTATGCCGAATCAGCGTCTGCAATTCTGGTTCGACCTGCTCCAGAGTCTGCCCAAGCCGGGATTTATCCATAGAGGACAGGATCTCTCCGGATTGTCCGACCAGCTCCAGACGCCCTTCACCTCTGCCTAGTCCGAGCGCAGCCCAGTCTTTGGAAATGGCCTTTTCATCCAGGCTGATCGCGAGCCATCCGATGGGTCGATAATCATGAATGCTGCGGATGGGACGCACCAACGTGATCACATTTTGTATGCCTGCATAGTTGCGAACCGGATAGACGCCGGTCCACATTTTTACCGCATCGCCAGCAGGAGCTGGCGGATCGGAAGTACCCGGTTCATACCAGGTAGCCGTTGTCAGAACAGCATCAAACCGATCCGGATATATCGCTATATTCGCAATATATTTTTTAGACGCCGCCAGATTGGTCATCCTGCCGACAATATCCACGCGGTCCAGTTCATGATCTTCATTTCGGCTCAGATACTGCTGAATATCGCGCTCTCCAATCAGGAAAATCGAAATATTCTCGGCGTCCTGCAGCATGTAACGAAGATTGGCTTCCACCTGTTTCAGCGTGTCCATACCGGACAGCTTCGTTTTCTGCTCGGTAATGCGGGAAGAGATCAGAAATGCGAACAGACCCAGCGCCAGCAGCGGCACGATCATGGAGGCAGTTACGACAACCGAGAGCTTCCTCTGCAGCGATGATGTGAGCCAGCTTCCCAATTCTTTTCCTCCTCTGGATGCACCTTCGTTTAACCCTTAACCGCTCCAGCCGTCATGCCTTTCATCACCTGTTCCTGAAAAACAAGATATAGAATTATGGTCGGAATAACCGACAATGTCATGGCGGCCAGCGTTAATCCATAATCCGTCTGGTATCCGTCCGCGAAATTCGCAATCGCCAGCGGTAACGTTTTCAATCCTGTCTTGTTAATGAATACAAGTGCGAACGAAAAGTCGTTCCAAGCATGCAAAAAACTCAGAATCGTAACGGTAGACAAGGCAGGCACTGACATCGGCAGCATGATCCGGGTAAACAGTCCCCACAGACCTGTTCCATCGATAAACGCCGCCTCTTCAATATCACGTGGTACACTCGTCAGATATGCCGTCAGTACAAAGATGGCCGTTGGCAATGCAAAGGCCGTATACGGCAGGATTAATGCCCAATACGTATTCAATAGGGACATCTGCTTCATCAGAATGAACAAAGGAACCAGTGTGCTATGAATGGGAATCAGCATACCTACAACGAAAAAGGTCATGACCAGCCCTTTCCAGCGGAACTGGAATCGTGCAAGTATGAATGAGGCTAGAGCTGCAATAAACAAAGTCAAAATCAATGATCCCAATGATACCACCAGTGAGTTGCCAAATGCCGTACCCAATCTGGAGCTTTCCCATGCATTGGTGAAATTGGCTACATTCCATTGGGCCGGCAAACCAAATGGCCTGCTGTAGAAATCTTCATTCGTTTTGAACGCACTGATCACAAGCCAGTAAAACGGATACAATGTTAAAATACCATACACCGTCAGCAGCGTCCAAACAATTCCGCTGCGCAGCCGGCGAACCGGATGGCCTGAAGCTCTTCCTGGTGATGGCATCGTTACAGGTGTCGTACTCATTACAGTTCCCCCTCTCTTCTAATTCTCTTTTCTTTTGCGACTGGTCACCCACTGGCTTGTTCCGATAAGCAGCAAGGAGATCAATACAATGGTTGTCGAGATTGCACTACCGAAACCGTAACGGTAGGTTGTAAAGGTTGAATTATACATATACGTAGCGAGCAGCTCGGTTGCATGAGCCGGACCACCTTTGGTCATGATGTACACCAGATCAAACGATTTCAGACTGCCCGAAATACACAGAATGATCGCAACCTGCACGGTACCCCAGATCATGGGCAGTGAGATCGATACCAGCTTACGGATGCCCGAAGCGCCGTCAATTTTGGCAGCATCATGTATTTCACCAGGAATGTTTTGCAGTGCAGAGATGAAAATAATAAGGTACAAACCAACGAAGCTCCACAGCAGTGGCGGTACGAGAGAGAAGATGGCAATTTTATCGTCAGAAAGCCATTGCAGCTTCCAGCTCTCCAGGCCGAGCGCATCCAGCAGGAAGTTCAGGATCCCGATCTGCGGATGATAGATATACTGCCAGATCATGCCGATAACGACGGTAGACAAGACCATGGGCAGGAAGACAGCAGAGCGCAGGAAGCGCTGCAGCGGATTGCTTTTGTGTAAAATGACCGCGAGCATCAGCGCTAACGGAATCTGACCGAACACGGAGGCCAGTACAAAAATGACGTTATTTTTCAGTGCCCGCCAGAATACCGGGTCATGCCAGATCTCCACATAGTTATTCAGACCGATATATTTGGACTCCCCGATGCCGGACCAGTTGAAGAAGCCGTAATAGGCTGACCATACAACCGGAACAAATACAAACAATGCATATATGATGACTGCCGGAGCAAGCCCCAGCATAATAAAGCGACGACTGCGCAGTGCATTCATTCCTTCACTTCCCTTCATTAATGCCTTACATATCTCCTTCACACATTGAAAGCCTGCAAATGAAACGGAAAACCCCTCCCCTGCCGGGAAGGGGCTATACTGCTCAGTTAATCCCATGAAGTACGAATCACCGAGCGTTTTCAATCTACAACCTATTCCTCATCGATTCTGTTAATTGCCAGCGGCATTAGCCTGTGCAGCCTGAATTTTGGCAGCGATATCTTCCGCTTTGCCGCCCATCAGCAGTTCCTGCAATCCATTATTAATAACTTCAACCGTTGCAGACCCCAGCTTGGAATCGTAAACCGGATTAATCTTCACTTCCTGCATCAAGTCGTACAATTCGATGAACAATGGATGTGCCTTGGATTTATCCAGCTCAATGTTGTAGCTAACGAGTGTACTGCTGTCCAGCGTAGCCTTTTGGCCGTCAGGCCCTGCCAGGGCATAGAACAGCTCCATGGCTGCCTCTTTTTGGGCACCGCTCAGCTTTTTGCTTACACCCAGACCGGTACCTACCACACCTGATGTCGTTCTTGGCTCTCCTTCACCACCATCTACCGGGGGAAGAATAGTAATATGAGTGTTGTCCAATACCTCCGCAGGTGCGTTGTTCACCAGGTTCGCCAGGGCCCATCCACCATTCATGACCATGGCTGCTTTCCCCTGAAAATACAGCTGCATCATCTGGGTTTCGTCAATGCTGTTGAACCCATCCTGAAATGCTTTGCTGTTACCAAGCTCCTGCATTTTGTTTAACGCCTCAATAAACTGCGGATCCGTAAAACTGGCACCATCCTGGGCTGCTGCTTTCAGAAACCAATCTGTACCCGTAATCCGGTCTGCCAATGTACTGAAGATCGTCGATTGTGCAACCCAGTTGGCCTTGTTCCCCAGCGCCATTGGAATAACCTTGTTCTCATTAAACGTTGCAATGGCCTGTTCCAATTCGGCCCACGTTTCAGGAACTTTGACGTTATACTGTTTAAACAGTGCTTCGTTGTAATAAATGAAGGAACTTGGCGCCAGATTCATCGGCACGGAGTAGATGTTTCCGTCAACCGTATATCCATCCAGTGCATTCGGGATAAAGTTGTCCTTCCACTCCGGCTTCGCATCCAGCTCTGAGTTAATGGGCTGAAGCAGATCGCCTTTTACAAACTCTTTCGTCATGGCATCCGGCCACATAACAAACAAATCCGGCATTTCGTTTGCAGCTGCTACAGTACGGAGCCTTGTTTTAAGGCCGTCTGTCGGCAATCCCTCATCCACCACTTCAATATCCGGATGTGCTGCCCGGAAATCTTCAATAATTTTTCGCATGGCTACTGCCTTTGCATCCTGTCCGGTCCAGTTATGCCACAGCGTAACCGTGACTTTATCGCTGTTGCCCGTTCCCTCCGAACCATCACCGCCACTGCAGGCAGCGAGTACCATCGAAAACAAGGCAATTGCCACAAAACCCGAAAGCCATCTTTTTAACATCTCTATACTCCCCCTTGGCTGTTTGAATACCCTCATTGTAAATGGTAACGCTATCATAACGTAAGGTGACGATCCACGGATGGTGGGGTGAAAAATATCGGATGCCCTACCCAATAGCGTGTTACTTGTAATTAGAACAAAAAGAGCTCTCGATGGAGAGCTCTTTAAGCAAACAAACTATTTCGTATGAAAAAGAATAAGTTCAATTTATTTCATGCTGCTTTTGATAAGTGCCGCAAAAGCTTCCGAGCCTTCCTTCGTCAAATGTACGCCATCTTTTTCAAAGTACTCGTCGTGCCCTTCGCTTGCACTGTTCCAATCAATGAGGGAAACATTACTGTAAGATGAGGCTGCTTCGTTCAGTGCTCTGTTAACCGTTCGTTCCCAAGGACGAGGGACCCGGACAGTAACCAGATATACATGATTCTCATCCTTGAGGTAATCCAGCACGGAATCCAGACTTTTGGAATTGAATGAACCGTTGGTTCCCAGCTCAAGGACAACCTGATTGCCAAGTTGGTCGTTTCGTTTAAGCCCATCCAGGACATCGGCTGCCTCCCACATCTGACGACCAACATGACCATCCACGTGTACCCCGGACATATGTTGTTCCAAATAAGGCTTGGCATCCAGAATGACCGAATCCCCTATCACGGTATAGTGGATCTTGCCGTCTTCAGCAGGGGGAGCTTTGTCTCCACCCTCTTGCGAAGCATCTCCTGGCTGATCCGGGTTCCCCGCAGAATCAGTCCCGTTATCATCGGCATGATCCTTATTTCCAGCAGCATCTCCAGCAGTCTGGTTCGGCTCATCAGCGGCCGTTCCATCTCCTTCATCAGATGCCGGTTCCTCCGTTTTGGAAGGCGTATCTGGCTTCGACGTCTGCTCTGCTGGCTTGTCTTGCTGATTGCCACCATCATCTGCAGGCTTGTCATTCTTCTGCGGTGCCGGCTTCTGGCCGGAACCTGCAGTATCAACAGGAGCCGGAAGAACATCCTGTCCGATCTCTTCATGCACAGCATGTTCTCCATTCAATGTGGTAGACATCGATACAGAATGTGAGTCGGAGTTCGCTGCAGAGGAAATCATCATCTGTGACACGGTTAAGCACATAAACAGAGCTGACATCACCACTCCGCCCCGCTTCAACCAGATCTGATGCGTACTAATACCGTTTCGCCCTCTACCCCATAGCCGGGACCAGGTATCACGGAATCCGTTATAGCGGATTGGATTTTCGATAAACTTCAATGATAGCGAAGCCAGCACTACCGTTGCTGCAACCTGCAGAACCTTTCGAACCGGATGTAAACCTCCCGTATCGACCACAGGACTTGTCAGGATGATTACAGGATAATGCCAGAGATAGAGCCCATAGGAACGCTCCCCAATCCATCTCAGCGGTTTTGCACCAATCAGGCGTCCCAGCATCGAAGAGGGATGGGCCAACACAGCGACCAGCAGCGTAGTAGCTATGGCTTGAAGTACCATGCCCCCTTGGTAGAGCGATGGTTCATATTCACTGCTGTTCAGCATCATGTAGACCAGCAGGGCCAGTGCTGCCAAGCCCGATACATCGAGCACGGCTCGATTAAGGTTCGCAAGGGAGGAGGACAGTTTGCGGCTTGGCCACACAACAGCCAGGGCAGCCCCGGCCAGCAAGGCAAAAGCACGCGTGTCCGTACCATAGTACACACGGCTCGGGTCCAGATTCGGATTATATAGAATAGCCATTGCTCCAGCAGATAACTCAGCGGCAACGACAATAAAAACAACGAGCCATCCCTTTCTTTTGAACAGCTTAATTGAAAGGATAAGGAGCAGCGGCCACACCAGGTAAAACTGCTCTTCCACGGCAAGCGACCAGAAATGTCCGAACGGTGATGGAGGACCGAAACTCTCAAAATAGGATACTTGGTGGAAGATATACCACCAATTGCTTATGTATAATACACCCGATATAATGTCCCCACGCAGGGCAGCAAGCCGGGAAGGATCTGTGAAGAGAAGCCAAATCATGACCACTGCAGTCATGGTAAGCATGCCAGGCACGAGACGCCTGATTCGTCTCACCCAAAAATCACCGAGTGATATGCGTCCATGTTCCTGCCATTGGGACACAAGAATATCTGTAATCAGATAACCTGATAAAACAAAGAAAATGCCTACACCGAGCAAACCGCCGGGAATAAAACTCAGATTAAGATGATATCCAATCACAGCAAGCACGGCAATGGCCCGCAGACCATCCAATCCGTTCATATGCCGCCTGTTGTTCAACGTTTGTGACATTCGCGCCCCTCCTTGTTGCTTCGGGCCCACATCGTGGATGTCTGGGGCAGCTGCAAATCAGCTTGGCTTCGCATCGTGATTCTGGTTGTCATTAACATACGTATTGCACCTTTCGTCATTCATTTCCAATATATCGATCAACACTCACGTTTAGCATTATACGCTCAAGCGCAGTGAGATAAATTACAGCAGTAGTTACAAAGTGGTGAAACGATGTAACCTTTCCTGCCAGCTAATATAGCTGTAAAATCATACTCCAAAATTGTCGTTTAATACAGTCTTTTTCTTGGGCTGGGTAATATTACCTCACTACCATATCAATACAAAAAGACCGCCGACTTCCTCAGCAGCCACAATCCATTATAAACCTATCCTCAGCCGGATTGAAAGTTTTGCCCATAAATGCTTCTAGATGCCTAGGTCTCTGGAGGTGAAAAGGACGAATCCTCTTTTATTCCGGGAATCCTCTAGTTGAAATCATCCTCTGAAGCCCGCTGATTCTACGTCAGGTCATACAAAAAGGGCGACCAAAGTGCTGGTCACCCTTAACTGTATTCTACTCATCACATTAACCTGGATGATGTGTATCCTCTAATTACATTTGCTGTATCCACATTGGCTGCAAGTCTTGCAGCCTTCAATATTGATCAATGAAGCTGAACCGCAGGAAGGACACAAATCTCTCGATGCTGTAGAGGTTACTGACGGTTCGCCCACAATCACCGATTCAGAAATTCGATTCACACTCTGGTCTGCCTCTTCATTAGTAGAGGATGCACTCTCTTGAGGGGTGCTCTGTACATGGCTTTCGAGCGCCTTCGCTACTGCATCTGCGATGGACTCTACCCGGTTTACACCAAAGCCAATCGCTCCCGAACCACCGATGCCTTTCAGATGTTTGATAAGAAGTTCGACTTTATGTCCGTGATCACCATATCGCAGGAACAGGGAGCACACTCTTCCCAGCGCTTCCGCCATGGCGAATACATCGGAACCGGCTTTACCCACGTTCAGGAAGATCTCCGCAGGAATGCCGCCCAGGTCGTTGATCGTAATGTAAGCCATGCCAAACGGAGTATTTATTTTGTACGTTGCTCCCCGCAGCACCTGCGGACGACTCTTGTACTGTTTATCCAGTACTTTGGCAGCGGGCGAAGCCGCCACACTTGTTTTGCCCTCGTTCCCTGTCTCCGATGGTGCGGACGTGAAGGCTGTCGTTTCGTTTGCAGCACTCGTTTCTTTTACCGGATCTGTCACACTTGTTTGTTCACTGACTTCGCTCTTCGCCTCTTCCTTCTTCGTCGTGGATAGGACCTGTACATCGCGGCTACCGTCCCGGTAGATCGTGACTCCCTTACAACCGAGATCAAAAGCAAGCTCATACAACTGTGCCGTATCTTCAACCGAAAAATCAGCCGGACAGTTGGCCGTCTTCGAGATGGAGCTGTCCACCCACTGTTGAATCGCTGCCTGTACCCGAATATGATTTTCTGCTGACAGATCCATCGCCGTTACATAATAGTCAGGAAGTTCCTCGCCGGGGTGATCATCCAGCCACTCCTGGGCAATGGGGACAAACTGCTCATCGTAACCGAGCCGGCTTTGACGGAAATATTTAAACGCAAAGTAGGGTTCGATTCCTGTCGACGTACCCACCATCGTTCCCGTACTTCCTGTTGGGGCCTGCGTGATAAGCGTTACATTACGAATGCCTTGCTTACGGATGGCCTCTCCCACTTCCGGATAGGTCCCGACCAGATTTTTCATGAATCCACTCTGTAAATACGGCTCCACTTCAAAGGCAGGGAATGCTCCCTTCTCCGCCGCAATCTCTGCTGATGCGAGGTATGCTTCTTTTGCGATAAAGCCATACAGTTTATCCAGAAATTCAAGCGATTCCGGACTGCCGTACCGGATGCGCAGCTTAATCATCAACTCCGCGAGACCCATCGTGCCTAGTCCAACCCGGCGCTCCCGCTGCTGATTCTTCTGGTTTTCCTCAAAATGATAAGGAGTCGCATCAATCACATTGTCCAAAAATCTGGCCGAAATTCGTGTCGTCTCCGCCAGCTCCTGCCATGCTACATCATGACTGGTTTCATCGTAAAATTTGGATAAGTTGATAGCCGATAGATTGCAGACGCCCCATCCTGGCAGGCCTTGTTCGCCGCATGGATTGGTACATATAATCGGATTAAAATACCAGCTGTTGGACATCTGATTGTAGTACTCCATAAAGACAACACCCGGCTCTGCTGATTTCCAGGCCGATTCGATAATCGTACGCCATATATCCCGGGCCTTTACTGTGCGGTAATGGATAACCTGGTGCCCGGCTTCCTTCCATTGCTGCAGATCCCCGTTCCACTCGTTGTCATAATCGGGATCGCTCGTATCCGGAAAAACAAGTTCCCAGTCCCCGTCCTGTTTGACGGCTTCCATAAATGCGTTGCTCACGCATACGGACAGATTGGCATTGGTGACCTGCCCCATCGTTTGTTTGACGGTAATAAAATCCATCACATCCGGATGCCAGTCGTTCATCATCAGCATAAGTGCTCCCCTGCGGCTTCCTCCCTGTTCAATCAGTCCAGTGGTATAACTGAACAGGCCTCCCCAGGATACCGAACCGCTGGAAGATCCATTGACCCCTTTAACAACGGCACGACGCGGACGGAGTGACGACAGGTTGATGCCAACCCCGCCACCGCGAGCCATAATCTCCGTCATTTCAGTCAACGTTTTCATGATGCCACCCCGACTGTCCTGCGGAGAAGGAATGACATAACAGTTAAAGAGGGTCAGCTCATCGCTAGCACCCGCACCAGCAGCAATTCGGCCTCCCGGAACCAGCTTCCAATCGTCCAGGACAGCCCGGAACTTGGATTGCCACTTTTGCTGTTTTTCCGGAGTGGATTCTACAGATGCCATCGCTCTCGCGAGCCGGTCCCACATCTCCTCCGGTGTTTTTTCTATATTAAGTGTCAGCTTCTCCACTTCCGTCTGGATCGTTTCTCCACTGCGAGTCTTCACTTTCACCATCTGACCCTGCCGTTCCACGATTTCCCCCACTTCCTTTGTCGGAAACTTCGGGTCATCTTTCGTCAGAACGAGTACAACATCTCCTACCTTGGCATGGTTTGGATCAGCATCCTTCCAGGCATAACGGTCCAAAAATATTTTTTCACTTAGTCCTTCCAACTTGTGCGACAATTTGTTCGAATTCATTATGTTTAACAGCCTCCCCAAAAATCCCATTACATTTCTATTATGTGTTTAAATTATGCCAAAACACCACATATAGTGATTTATATTAACTATAGTACACCATATATTGATTTTCCATGTGACTTAAGTCACAGCTGCTCTTTCTATTCACCCTGTACTTGGACTAGCTCACTCTTACGCCATCAGACTCTCTCATTCAAAATTTGTGAATTTTTTTAGACATAAAGGTTCGAATTCGCACCTTATTTGGAGGTTGGTTATGAACTGCCTCTCATTCGTCCATACTATGAGCTACGAATAAAACGTCATCATGTATGGCAGGGGAGGCATCACCATGAACCGGAAACATCCGCTTCACATGAATCAACCTGCAGCAGAACTGCCCGTTCCGCTCGAATTCGATCGCAGCTGGCTGACCCAATTGGAGTCACGGCTCGATAAAGGCGGTCCTTGGGGAGATTACAGACTCTTTCAGCTTGGTATTCAAGCCGAAGAGACCAATCTGATTCCCAATTTTGATGAAATACAGTGTCTGAAGCATTTGCAAGGACTGACGCCGCTTCCGCACCAGATGGACACTGCACGCAAAGTATTATTTGAAATGTCAGGCCGTGCCATTCTTGCCGATGAGGTCGGTCTGGGAAAAACCATAGAAGCCGGTCTGATTTTGAAAGAATATATGGTCCGCGGTCTCGTATCCAAGGTCCTCATTCTCGTGCCTGCATCCCTTGTTCTTCAATGGGTACGAGAGCTGAATTCAAAGTTTGGCATTCCCGCAATTGCACAGAAAAAAGCCTATTCCTGGCAAAATGAAGTGGTTGTGGCTTCCATGGATACGGCTAAGCGAGATCCGCATAAGGACATCTTGCTGAGTACGGACTATGACATGATCATTATTGACGAAGCCCACAAACTCAAAAATAAAAAAACGACCAACTATCAATTCATGCTGAAACTGCGGAAAAAATATTGTCTGCTTTTGACTGCAACACCTGTACAAAATGACATGAGCGAGCTGTTCAATCTCATAAACTTGCTGAAGCCGGGCCAGCTGGGTCGTCAAGGTGACTTTAGTGCCAACTTTGTGGTGGATAAACGAATCCCCAAAAACCAGGAGCAGCTTAAGGACGAATTGTCCAAAGTCATGATCCGGAACCGCCGCGGTGAAGGACCAGTACAGTTCACCAAGCGGAATGTTTCCAATGTGAATTTGCAGCTATCTCCTGAAGAACAGGCACTCTATGATGGGGTAACTTCCTTTGTTAAAGATCAATATCAGGAGGCTGGTGGAAACCTGAGCAGCATGCTCTCCCTTGTTACGCTGCAGCGGGAAGTGTGCAGCAGCCGGGATGCAGTATTTGTTACGTTGGTCAATCTGTCCAAGAAGCTCCCGCTTGACTCCCCGCTCCGGGACAAAATTTGGGATCTGGTTGCCCATATCAAGGCCATTAAGGAAAATACGAAGGCCGAGAAAACGATGGAACTGATTCGAAACATGAATGAGAAAGTCATCATTTTCACCGAATACCGGGCCACGCAGGAGTATCTGCTGAATTATTTTCGCAACAACGGACTCACTGCTGTTCCTTATCGTGGCGGCATGAACCGGGGGAAAAAGGACTGGATGATGGACCTGTTCCGAGGTCGTGTTCAGGCCATGATCGCAACCGAAGCTGGTGGTGAAGGCATTAACCTTCAATTTTGCCACCACATGATTAATTTCGACCTGCCCTGGAACCCGATGCGTGTAGAGCAGCGAATTGGCAGGGTACATCGGCTGGGACAGCAAAATGACGTCAATATCTACAATCTGTCGACGACAGGCACAATTGAAGAACATATTCTGAATCTGCTGCATGAAAAGATCAACATGTTCGAGATGGTTATCGGCGGACTGGACGTTATTCTGGAACGCCTGGAGAAAAAGGAATCCATCGAAAAGAGTCTCTATAAAATCATGCTCGAATCCCAGAACGAAGATGACATTCGCCGGAAAATGGATTCGCTTGGACAATCACTGAATTCCATTCAGCGTGAAGTCGCCGATGAAGTGCCGTCCGTCTCCCTTCTGGATCTGGGAAAAGGAGGACACTGACCATGACCATGTCACCCCAAGAAGTTCAAGCCTATGTGACAACCTATCTCGAAGCCATGGAATGCCAGATCATGGAGCGTTCTCCTGCACATATAACTGTTAAACTATCGCCGGAAGCCGACAAGGCTCTAACCAACCGTCCGTACTATTGGGGATTTGTTGAGCGCACTGGAGCTCCGGCGGAGACGATGTCCTTTACGTTCGTATTTGATCCGGCAGCGCATCAGCAAGCCATCGAGGCAGCAGAAGCCAGAGCCGCTCAGGCATCTCCCTCGCTCTCTGCAAGTCAGAGCGGACCTGTCGGCCCAGGCAGCGCCGGGTCTGGTTCCGGACCAGATGCACCTAAAGAAACCATTCTTGGCCGCTATTTCGGCATTACTCCAGCTCTGCCACAGCTCGGGCCCGGCCGCATCCTGCGTGAAGATGTCGTCTATGGCAGTCGCAGACTGCAGCAGATATTCGAGGCAGCCCGTGAAGGCGGCGCATTCGTGAACCTGTTTGAGCAGGCACCCAAACGTCAGCTGCGCGCTGCCGCACCAGCTGTATATGAACCATGGCTTGGTGTATGTTTCAAAGTGGAATTCGCCTGTGATTTGAAACGGGAGGAGCTCCATTTTCTTGGTATCTCCCTTCGCACAGGTGAAATTATCGAACAATTCGGTTCCAAGCTGAACCGGCGAGACCTCAGCCCAAGGCTGGCTGAGAACATGCATGTCCAGACAGCCAAGGTATCGCTGTCGGATGCTGGAGCAGCACTCGAGAAACACCTTACCAGGCGGCTGCTGGAACTGGATTATGGTTGGGCTGAACAAGCCAAGGCACGACTGGACCTGGAACTCGCTGTGGTTGATGCGTATTACGAAGCCGTACTTAGGGAGGATACGCCTGAGGTTGAGTTAGACGACAATTCCACAGGAGATGGTCGTGATTCTGCTTCCACCGGGCAAGAGCTCGGGACTAATTCCATGAGAATTCAGTCTATTGCAGATGATCACTCCCATGTCCCTCCTGTGAATCGAATATCCGCAGGTATGGCTGGATTGGAGACACACTCGGATGCCGAACTTGCTGCTGAACAGGCTGTCCCTTTGGATGAGGAAACGGATACCGAGCAGGAGAAGGCACGCCAGGCAGTTCTGGACCGTGAAGCGATGAAACTGCAATACGAAACCCGCCGGACAGAAATGATCTGGCAGTATGAGCCCAAAGTGAAGGTCACGGCCATAAGCACCGGCATGTTTCATTTAAGATAGACGCAGACACTACTTTTCCAGCAAATGACGGCAAAAGTAGTGTTTATTCATGAGTAGCCACCCGACAGGTTGCAGCAACCTTTGCATGGCTTGTCCACTAGAATGAACCTAGAAGTGATCGTGCAGCGAATAATCGTCCCTGTTCGTCATAATGTACTCCAGAAAAAGAAGGTGTTAATTATGAACCAAATCTTCCATAGGCCATGGCTTGTCATCCGCCGGGCAGCAGGCGTGGGTGTCATGTGCCTTTTGGGTTTAACTACGTTGTCCACAACATTGCAGGCAGAAGATGTCTTAGGTTTGCAAGCAGCCACCACAGAACTTTCCTACCAGTTAACGACGGCAAAAAGCGATGCTTCCCATGCATCTGACAAGTTTGCTCCTGCTGTTGTTCAGCAGTTTGCTCTTCAACAAGTCAAGGCCTTGGGCTCCTTACAAAAGATGGACCAAGGCTGGAACCAGGCGCAGCTAGACTTTACGCCTCTTGGTCCCGGAACGCACAGCTGGCTTGTAAACGCTCATATCGATGGAACATCTGTTGGATATATGATCATTACAGCTAACCGTACAGGGAACCTGCAGCTAAGCGAGTACGGACAGGGAGAACAAAATCCGTATGACCTCTCTCTGCTGCTGCAGTCTCTTCAACGACATCATCTGAATCTGGAGGAATTGTCACATGCAGAAGACATCCAGTTACGTTATGCCTCCCCTCTTCTTGCCTATTGGAAAGTAGAACAATCCGGTGCTGGCACCATCTATATTGATGCAACCAACGGTGACACTTTACCGAATGGTGCTGTAAAGGCCATTGAGCGTGAATCTCGGGTTGAACATACTCGACTGCCTTCTCCTACGCTATCCGTGTCTGTACAACTCCAATCCAGAACAGATGAGGTGCCCAAGATTCCAGCCTTTTCAGCGGATCCGATCTACGTGCAACCGGATTTTAATCCTGCCGAAAATCTCTTGTGGATTACTTCGGAAGCCGTCCCTGTAAGAAGTTTGCAGCCGTTGATACAGCAGTGGAAAAACCATCAGGCCGTTGTCTTTTCGGCAGATGAGCGCAATGTATTATATGGAGGC
Organism: Paenibacillus illinoisensis NBRC 15959; assembly: GCF_004000925.1. Taxonomy (GTDB): domain Bacteria; phylum Bacillota; class Bacilli; order Paenibacillales; family Paenibacillaceae; genus Paenibacillus; species Paenibacillus illinoisensis. The sequence goes on from NZ_BIME01000001.1 coordinate 1,008,883, forward strand.
CCTCTTCCTGTTACCGGATATCAGATTTGGAGAATGGATGATGGTTCGGAGCAAATGGAATATGTAGCGATTGGGGGACACTCTTCCGTAAAACGTTTCGTTCCGATCGACACGTTAATGAACGACGGTCATTTTTATACTTTCAAGCCGTGAAGCCGTGAGTTTTGTCAAGCTAACACAAATAAGACGCCTTCCTCTGATTTCAAAATCAGGAACGCGTCTTTTTATATTGTGGCTAAAAGCCGTTTATCCCTTTCCAGAGGAGCTTCGTTTATGCATTTTCCCACGTGGATCTAGTGCTTTTTCCTTTTTTCCTACCCACAATGATACGGCAAAGGGGAGCATGCCAAACCATTTCATCGCCCAGGGCTCTTTTACCTTGGAACGCCCTTTCCGCTCTTCCTTCGGTGTATCCATAAAATGAACAACCCGCTGCGTAATATACTTCACCAGCTCATCACTTTTGGCCATCCATCTCTGCCTCCTTCTTTAGCTGAGCCATTGTGCAAACTGCTCAACTGTAATGTGCAAGCTTACGATACATCTATTGTGTGCAGAACGGTCCATACATAAACATTTTTTTTGCTGCTAGGAGTATGAAATAACCAAGAATGCACAGTCTAATGCCAAAGGTATCCATCCTAATACGCTATTGCAAGAGATGCCTATGAGAAAAAGGAGCGTGCATATACATGGTTAAGCTGCTATCTGCATTAGTGGCATGGCTGATCGGGTTCAATACTGTATTAATGTTACCTGCGCAAGCAACCTCCGCGGTTATTGCGTCATCCTACCCCAACCAAAAATCAGTAAGTCCTTCCCTGCTGCCTGTAACGGATGGTGACAGTTATCGTTCCACGCACCATGCTTTTGCAGCTCCTGTCATCCTGCTGGATGTGGGACACGGGGGTATTGATGGGGGTACGTCAGAAAATGGGGTGCTTGAAAAAGACATCAATCTGGCGATCAGTCAAAAGGTGTACCTCCTGCTTCGCAGCAAAGGATATGCTGTCATCATCAACCGGCTGGGGGATTATGCCCTTAGTGACGAAAACCGCTGGCTGAACAGCAGATCCCGTCATCGCAGGGATCTGGCACAGCGCAAGAGTCTCAGCGAAGAAGTAAGCACGGATATTGTGGTCAGCATTCATGGAAACTGGAGTCCCAAATCGTCTACAAGGGGACCCGTTGTCCTTTACCAGAATGAAGGCAGAAGCTACCTTCTGGCAGCCTCCATCCAGAACGAGCTTAATCATCTCTATGGTACTCGGCGCGAGGTTGTTTGGGGCAAGCCTTTCTATCTGCTGAATCAGATCAAACACCCGGCCGTTATCGTTGAAACCGGATTTTTGAGCAATGCAGAAGACCGGGCTATGTTGAATAATCCGGCAGAGCAGAAACGCATTGCCCAGTCCATTGCCGATGGCATTATTTATTATTTGTCGGTAGTGTAGGGGCAGCGTGCCAGTGCCATACTTCACGGACCAGATCACCGATGCCAACAAACTCGATCTCACCCTTCAGCCGTGTGACGGATTCGCGAACAACGCTGGATGTATTTAGTCCCGTCTGACCCACATGTCCAATGACAACGCACATATTCTTCTCGAGGGCTCGCTTGGCTGCCAATTCCATCTGGTGACTAATATGCGGCTTAGAATTCTGGTCATCCAGAAATATATCGTTGCCAACCGGAGGCATGTTTTTGGAAACGGCGAGTTCACCCACAACCGAACGGAAATTGGTACGACTGTCTACAAAAAACAGTCCTCGTTCCCGGCAAACATCAAGCACAATAGACATGATTCGTTTGTCTGAAGTAACTTTAGAGCCCATATGATTGTTCATACCGATGGCGTAGGGAACATCATCAATCGCTTTCTCCACTCGTTCGCGGACCTCAGCATCCGTTAGATTGGATGTGATCGCACCAGGACCGAGCCATTCAGGTCTTCCTGATTTGGGTTCCATGGGCATGTGTACGATGACATCCATCCCTTTTTCATGTGCAGCGATAGCGTCTTTTTTGGTGGTGGACAAAAACGGCATGACGGCAAGCGTCAGCTTGACGGGCATGTCCAAAATCTCCGTCGTGCCTTTCATATTGTTGCCCGCATCATCAATGATGATCGCCATTCGTTTCGGCTGTGATTGGGATGGAGTCATTACCGCTGCCTGCGCAGGTTCTGTGACCAGTGATTCTGCATTACAGGTAAACGAGTTCACTCCATAAGTAATAAACAGCATACTCACCATCAACCATGCAGTTCGAATCGTCCATGTACTGGACTGTACTTTTCGTTTGGCCTTTTTCATCCATCGTTCCCTCCCTTGTTCGTTCCCCTCATTATTTGAACAATGAAGAAGGAATATGTTAGACAAAAAAAGCCTGTTCCTTGCATAAGAAAAAGCCCTCCTTTCGGAGAGCCTTCCACAATATCGTCCATTCCGTCCAGCTTACTTGGTTCCCCATACCTCCATGCGCTGAGCGTATTTCTGGTTGATAATATCCTCGACTTTCTCATCCCCTGCCTTTTTCATATCCTCGAGCATTTTGTCAAATATGGCATTGGCCTCTGCTTCAGTCGGGGCAATAATGGCTCTGGTAATGCTCTGGTCCATAATATCCTTGACCTTTTGTGCTGTCAGGGCTTCTGGTGTTCCCCCATCCGGATTGAGGTTATCATATTCAGCGGTATCCCATACCGAATCGCCCAGGCTCTTGATGGCTAGTTCATCTACTTCGCTGCGCTGATATTTGACGGCCATGTCGTACGGCTGACCGTTCGGATCCAACCCATTTTTGATAAACCATAGCCATTTACGAACCCCGCTGGTTTTCACCGTTTCATCCCAGTTATCCTTGAAGCTCTGCAGGAATGCGGGATCGGGTTGACGTTTGCCATCCACCATGGTGTATTGTTCGCCTTCCTTACCCCATAGGAGCAAGTGCTGTCCTTCATCACTCGCCAAATAGTTGAACAGCTTCATCGTTTCTTCCGGGTGTTTATTATTTTTGGTTATGGCAATGGCATCCCAGCCGAGCGAGCTTCTCGGTCCAAAGGTCGTTTGGGCCGGGTCTACACCAGGAGCTACGACTTTATATGCGAATAATTGATTCTTCTCACCGCCATCCTTCTTCAATGCGGCATTGCCGTTGCCCGGATCCCAGTACGCGCCTGGTGTGGAGAATACCGCACCTGTTGTTAGCTTCTGAATCCATGTTTGCGTTTTGCTAATGGCGAATTCCTTCTCAATCAATCCTTCTCGATATAGACGATTCATATATAACAGCATTTCACGATACTTCGGATCTTTGACATCATATTGCAATCTACCATTATTATCGTAATAGGTTTTTAAACCCCACATGCCCTTGAAGGTACCCAGATTCGCCCCCATATTCTCGCCATTCATCGTCATGGGAACCGACTCTTTACCATCAATCGTGCTGTATTTCTGTTTAAACTGTTTAAGCAGTGCTTCAAACTCATCTGTCGTGAGCGGCTCGGATCCATCCGCTTTCTCAGGAGCAAGCTCCTCCAGCAGGCTTTGCCTCATCAGCATACCGAAGACTGGATCACTGTCGAGTCCGTACCAGTTTGCCAGATAATAGTTTTTGCCGTCCGTATAACGTGTCTTGATCAACGTGTCCCCGTACATTTCCTTTAAATCTGCTCCATATTCCTCAATTAACTCATCCAGCGGAATGAAGGCTCCGCTAGAAATATATTTGTCCAGTGAGGCATCTCCCCGGCTCATCACCACGACATCGGGGTAATCTCCGCTCGCCAGCATCAAGCTCAGCTTCTCCGTCGGATTTCCCGTCGGCTGCTGTATGGAGATCTCTATTCCGGTTTTTTCAGTGATTTGCTGTGCAACCGCATCAGTGAATGGCTCACCTTTGGTATTACCATCAAACCAGGTCAGCGTGATCGGGCCTTGTTCAGCCCCTTTTTCATCTGTACTTGCGCTACCTGTCCCCTCGCTAGAAGAACAGCCCGCAAGCAAACCCACGACTAATGCAGCAGTAATACCCATAACCATCCATGTTTTTGTCTTTTTCATTGACACCCTAATTCCTCCCAATGAATGAAGTGACTTGCGTGTATTATGGAGCAAACCAATGAAGCTGTACCACCCCCCTTTCAGGAGTGCCCGCCGAGAGTTCTTCTCTGGCAGCCAGACCAGCAATGATTAACTCTTTACTGCTCCGAGCGTCATGCCTTTGACAAAATACTTCTGTAAAAACGGATAGACGAGAATGATTGGCAACGTAGCAACCATGGTCGCAGCCATTCGTATGGTGTCACTCGAAACAGCATTTCGCTTGGCTGAGTTGGCCAGCATCTGCGTTTGTGAGATCATCCCACCGGTCTGAAACTGACTCAGGATTTTGACAAGTACGGCTTGTAAGGTTTTCAAATCTGAGCTGTATGTGAATGCATAAGAGTCAAACCAGGAGTTCCAGTGTCCAATGGCCTGAAATAATCCCACTGTCGCGAGTACAGGCGTGGTCAGCGGCATAACAATTCGGAAAAAAATCGTAAGATCATTAGCTCCGTCGACCTTGGCTGATTCCTCAATCTCATGAGGAAGCTGCTCCATGAATGTTCGTACAATAATCATGTAAAACACATTCATCAGACTGGGCAGAATGAAGACGGAGAACGTATCAATCATGTTCAGCGCTTTGAGTACCATGTAATAGGGAATCAATCCGCCGCCAAAATACATCGTGAATATGAAGTACAAATTCCAACCCTTGCGCCCCACCAAATTCCGCCGGCTCAGCGGATACGCCAGCATCGTGATAACCAGCACCGAGAGCGGTGCACCGATCAGCGTTCGTTTGACTGTGACCCACAGCCCATTCAAAATCTCACTGTCTTTTAAAATCTGGCTGTAGCTGTCCAAGGTAGGCACGCGTGGCCACAAATAGACGCCGCCCCGAACCGTATCTTCCGCGCTATTCAAGGAGAGGACAAGTATATTCCAAAAAGGCAGAAATGTAACCAGTAAAACCAGGACCAGAATGAGATATACAAAGAACTTAAATATCCGATCACCGAATTTGTTCATTAACATCATGAGCACTCCTTTCCTTCTTGGTTAGAACAACGCCTGATCATTCACCTTTCTTGAGATCCGGTTCACAATAACAACGAGTATGAAAGCAACGACAGATTTGAACATTCCAACGGCAGCTCCGTATGAAAACATGCTGTTCTGCAAGCCGTATTTGTAGGCATAAATATCGATGACTTCCGAATACTCAAGTACAGTGTTGTTTTGCAGGAGATACTGCTGTTCAAAACCCGCATTCAGAATTCCGCCGACCGCAAGAATAGCCAGTATGACAATGGTTGGACGCAAAGCCGGCAGAGTAATATGCCACATTTGCTTAAATCTGCTCGCCCCATCTACCCTAGCAGCTTCATAAAGTTCAGGGTTAATGGAGGAAATGGCCGCAAGATACATAATGGCACTGAAGCCCATCTCTTTCCACATGTTGGACAAGGCGATAATCCACCAAAACAAAGGTCCATTTTGCAGGAAAGCGATCGGATCATCCACAATACCCAGCAGCACCAGAATATTATTGAGCATACCGTCTGAAGCCAGGAGCGTAATGACAATATTGGCCGCAATAACCCACGAGATGAAGTGGGGCAAATAGGATACCGTCTGTACAAAACGCTTGAAAAATCCCTGTCTGGCTTCATTCAGGACAAGCGCAAGGATGATTGGCGCAGGAAACCCGAACAGCAGTGTGAGCAAGCTCGTTGCGAGTGTATTGCGCATAACCCGATAGAAATCCCCTGTTGTGAAGAAATATTCAAACCACCGGAAGCCTACAAACTCCGCATGAAAAAACTGCCTAAAAAAAGACTCCCCTCCCGGCTGATAATTCGTAAATGCCATATACAGTCCGAACATGGGACCATAGGAAAACAGCAAGGTTGCAACGAAGGCAGGCAGCATAAGCACGAATAACCATTTTTGTTCTTTTAGTCTGCTGATCAGATTATTGCTCCTGACTGTTTTGATAGCGCTTACCTTATGCATCAGATGCCCTCCCCTTTCTTTATACCATCATGATTGGCCTGATTCAGATTCAGCTGATTACCTTTTTATCTTAATTTTGATAGCGCTTGCTTTCCATACTTCAATTCTCCGATAAATGCCGCTTTTTAAAGATGTTTTCGGTGAAAACCGTTATTGGATTTCCATATTTGGTCTGCTATGATGAACTCTATGTAAACACTTTCAATTGAGAGAGGGCTGCTCCATGCGTCCATTTTACCGAAAATACATTTACATGCCTTTTGTTGATTTAAGCTTCAGATCCAAACTCTTTCTTGTTTTTGTGCTGGTCACCATTATCCCGATGATGCTGCTGGTTTATTTCTCGTTCGAACTTACCAAATCCAAGCTGACGGAACAGCTGTACATCAACATGATGAATTCAACCGCCCAGATTGCCAAAAACCTGGAAAACAAACTCGATAGCTATGAACATATTTCGGCTTCCATTTATCTGGATAATCGACTTGCCAATTACCTGACAACAGAGTATCAGGATGATCCTTCCTATCTGGATGTTTATAATTACATTGGCAATCGCATCGATACCATTATGGCTGCCTACCCTGATTTTGATAGCGCATTCATTTATTCAGACAATCCGTCTTTGCCCAAAGATAACTACTATATCAAGCCCATTACACCCGAAGTTCAGGAGACCGAACTGGTCCAGAAGCTGAAACAGTCGTATGGTAATATCATTCACCTCTCCTCCCCGCAAACGGCGAATGGACCTGCTATGTTTACTCTTGCGAGGCTGCTGAATAATAATAGCAATCAATATCCATATGGGATGCTGGTATTCCAAATTTCCGAGTCGGTTATCTATTCGTTAATGGAGAAGGAAGCCGGAGGCAAAGATATTTTTATCATGAATGACCAAGGCGTTATTCTATCTTCTGCGGATAAAAAATTAATCAATACCCGGCTGCCAGAACTGCTTGATCCACATTTTGATGACTCTCTTTCCGGCAGATTCGACACGACCTATCAGGGCGTCAAAGCACTCGCCGTCTATAACACGCTCAAAAATGGCTGGAAGACCGTCTCCATCTTCCCATATGAAAGTATTATTCAAGATGCCAAATCACTGTCGCAGCTTATTATTAAAGTGTCCCTTGCCTTTATTGGTGTGGCCCTGCTGCTCATTTATATTACGGCCTCACTGTTCAGCAAACGCATCCGGACCTTAATCCGTATGATTCGCCGGATTGAACGTGGAGACTTCACTCCAACACATGAGGAACAATTGGGCAGTGATGAGATTGGACAGCTTCACTTCGCATTCCAGCAGATGACGATCCGGTTGAGAAGTCTCATCACCGAGGTATATCAAAAAGAACTGCAGAGCAAAGAAGCCGAGCTCGATCTTTTGCAGGCCCAGATTAACCCTCATTTTCTGTATAACACCCTGGGCTCGATCTCTTCTCTCGCGATTAAACATCAGGACCCGCAAATTCAGGAGATGGTATTAAATCTCGCCAAGTTTTATCGGATATCCCTAAACAAAGGAAAAAGTGTTCTGACCATTAATGAGGAGTTAAAATTAACGCAAAGCTATAACGCCATCCAGCTGATCCGATTCAAGGGGCAGTTAAATTTTATTTATACTATCGATCAGGCGATTTTACCCTACTCCACGGTTAAGCTTGCTCTCCAGCCATTTGTTGAAAATGCGATTATTCATGCCGTTTGGAATCAGGAAAGGCCGCTCAATATTCATATCAAGGGGGGCTTCGAAAATGACTCGATCATCCTCTCCGTCATGGATGACGGGATGGGCATGTCGCGTGAAACCCTTCTATCTCTACTTGAAGACAAACCAGGACGGGGATATGGTATTTCCAACGTGGACCGGCGGATTAAGCTGAAGTTTGGAGAGAATTACGGTGTCTACGTATACAGCAGATTGGGTGCGGGGACGACTGTGCAAATCATCCTTCCACAAAATGCCCTTTTATAACAATCATGAATGCCATTGTACTATTCTCTACAAAAATACGGAAATAGGGCTGCGGAATTGCTCCGCAGCCTTTGACGTTTTACTTCAGAATCAAATTGTAGATGACCTGTGCCGCTTCTGCCCGGGATGCAATCCCTTTGGGCTCAAACTTGGCATGTCTGTTTCCTTGAATCAGGCCCCGATTGGCTGCTTCAGTTACTGAATCAGCTGCCCATGGTGAAACCAGATTCATATCGCCGAATATGGTACCGTTGGTATTAACAGGCTCCTGATCCTTCCCCAAGGAATAGCCCTTCATTACCATGACTGCCATTTCCTCGCGAGTAATCGGCAGATCAGGTTCGAAGGCATCCCGACTTTTGCCGCTTACAATCCCTGCCTTGTACGCGATGGAGATGGGCGCAGCATACCAGCGATCTGCCGCTACATCGCGAAACTCCATTTCCCCGGCTGTGGTCAGTCCCAGGGAATGTACAAGCATTGAAGCGAACTCGGCCCTCGTGACCTCACGGCCTGGTTCAAACAGGCCTGCATGTGTACCTTGAACAATCAGCTTGGCCGTCAACTCATGAATAACAGGACTCGCCCAGTGGTAAGCAGGGACATCTGTGAAGGAGCGCTCCAGCTCCAATACAGCATATGTGCCGAATTCACTGATTTCCCCTGTCAGCACATTCGCTGCATATTCACCTCGGACAAATTCAAGCTTACCTTTATTTCCAATCTCATACATACCACCCTTAGACGTATCGAAACCTTCCACCGCATGCAGACTCAACACGACGGGCTTATCAAGCTTGGAGAGTGTTTCGTTTAACCCTGATTTGCTCTGAATGGTTATACTGGATTCGTAGATTTCACTCTTCAATGAAACCTTGGCTTGCGTCATGTCCTGTGCTGCGGCAATGATCTCATTACCTTTACTGCCAAGTGCAACCATCTTGAGAGAGACGATGCTGCCTTCCTGATGCTGTTCTGGCAGCTTATTCATAAGCTGCTGAAGCACTTCTGCAGGAATTTGAAGGCTTAGCTTGCCCAATTTCAACACCAGTGCGTGGTTTCCAAGCTGCTTGACAACAGCTGAGGATAACTGCACTTCCTGCGTGTCAGCCTTGATTTCCACTACGGCTTGACCTGACTCGTTGTTCGTTTCCAGCATATCTGCTGTGATGGACAGGGTTGTAGTCACACTTTCTTGATTACCATTGCTCTCATTTATGCTGCTGCCATGAGTATTGCCAGTGCTTCCTGAGTTTCCTGGCACTCCAGGGTTCCCAGGGTTCCCTGGATTCCCCGGGTTGCCCGGATTCCTCGGATTGCTCGGATTGCTCGGATTATCCTTCATTTCCGTCAATTTCACCAGTCTTGATTCAGCTGCTTCCAGCGTAACCGACCATGAACCCGATACGGACGAAACTTCGCCTGTCCAGAGGTCTTTTAGCGAATACGTTTGGGCTGCATTCAATCCGGCACGCTCCAAGTCGATCGTCCGCTCAGCGGAACTGTTCGCACTGTAGCTAAATAAGGCAAGGTAATAATCATCCCCATCCTTCAACACAAACGTATCCGCAGCATTCGCGTTGGTGTTGCCTTCAAGAGGCCTGAAAACTTTCCCTTTCCTCGCAACATTTAGAACATCCGTATTGTTGTACAGTGCTGTCATGTACTCCTGAGCCTTGGGATCATTCACATCATCGGAAGCCATCATGACCGTTCCCGCAATGACACCCGAGTTCACCCGGCTGCGGGCTTCCGTCAGACTTGAGGCTTTGGCCAGCACCAAATGGTCAGGGTCGGTATAGGAATATATGGTTCCATTTTGCCAGAAGCCGTAGGTCAGCGAGTTTAACATGTATTCTGTCTCGTTAATGCTGCCGTACGAATCGCATGAGATGCGTCTACTGTGCGCATATTGGCTTGGAAAGATCGGAGCAATGGAGGCACTGATGAACATTTTTCCGTCCAATCGCTTTTCCACATAACGCATACCTTGATTGTAAGCCTGAATGCCGGTGGTTACTTTCTCATCATAATGCTCCCCTTCCAGAGAACCGTGAGTCAGAAAATCCAGTTTGATGTAGGTGAAACCGAGATTTTTGAACTTATCCAGAAAATAATCCATCCGCATCTTGGCTCCGGGATGTGTCACGTCCAGGGGATAAGCCCCGTCCAGGGTAGGCAGCGGTTTGCCGGTAGAGTCCTTAAGCACGATATCGCCATAGGTATATTGGTTGTTGGTGCCTTCGACCGTCTGACTCATATTGTTTCCCCAATACACGAATGGTGCCCAATAGATCCCCGCATGCTGACCGTTGCCCTTTATAACGGATACAGCCTGTGCAAGTTCTTCATCGCTCAGGTTATCCCAGTAGGAATCCATGTTGATAAATACATTGCCCTCGTTATTAAAGTTCTCTAGGTTGTTCTTAAAATAGTTGGAGACATCCACAACGTTCTGATAAGACAGTATACTGCCATACGCTCCCCAGCTATTCCATCCAAAGGGAACGCCTTGCGGAAGTTCCGGATTTAATTCCAGTGGTGGCGTGATGATTGCATTGGCCTTACCGTATTCTTCAAGACCTGTCCGGTAATCACTGAACCCTCCCACCATAATCAACGGCGAGGACAGCTCCGTTCCCGTCAGACTGCCATGCGACTGGGTGTCTCTTGTTACATCAGTGGCAGCTCCGCCATATACGGAAAGTTCATGAATTCGGTTGGCAGATCCTTGCCAATCAATACCTGTTTTCCAAGTATCATGTGTTACCGAACCAATCACCAATCCATTACGTGTTGCGTTATTGAAGATGGCCGTCATTTCATAACTTGTATCTGTCCGGTTCATGGTTTGAGATTTATACCTAATCCAGGCATCATTGTCAAAAGGCACGGTGAGTATACGATTATCCGAGCTATCACCGATGTCCACCCCACCTGTATTGGTCACCGTAATCGGGGACATGTAATTCGTATGAATCTCCGTTTCCCCAATAGCATTTAAACCGGTCAGAAAATACGCCTTATCTTCATAGAAACGATACACCTGTTTCAACGTCGGTTTACCAGCAGATGTGTGGACAAATGAAAGCTCGATGCCTTTGCCAAATCCGTCTTCCAGTTCTATCGGTGTGCCAGTAGTGGTATGGTTCTCATAATCTTTGCTCTGCACGAGAGACTCATCACCGAGTTTCATGCTGCTGTATACGCCCCGAAGCTTCTGACCGTCAGCCCAGCTGTAACCAACCAATCCTGACTGGGTATTATAAGTTACTTCATAATGTTCGTTTGCCACGAGAAAACCGTACGTATAATCCGTTACCGATATTGCTCCATATTGATGTGTATCACCTGGTGTACCCAGGTCTTCTTCTCCACCGGGATTCCCGGGCTCTGTCTCACTATCATCCAATCCGGCAATGACAATTTTGTCGATATCAGGTGAATACCAATGGTTGTCATCGATCAGGATCGAGTTACTCCCTGCGTTCAAGGGCAGCGTAACATCATATGTGCCTACGGTATCCCAATCCGCAGTCTTCGGTGGTTCTTCGAATTGTTTTGCCCCGCCGTTGGCACTTATGTTGAACGGCCGGGGATCACCCGAAATGTAATAAACGACAACTTTATAATTTCCCGACTCGTTTACGATCACGTTATTGAATTGCAGCGAACTGCCTTGGTACATACCTCCGACCTTCTTGCCCCCCGATGCAGACGGGCTATCCGATACACTCGCATTTCCACTCAGCGTATTCCCATCCGCTTCGGCTTCATAGCTGTTAGGATCACTGGCACTTACCATGGCTGCCGTTGGACCGATACCTGTCACCAGACAGAAGATCAAAAGGATTATAAAGGATTTTTGCAGGACTCGTTCTAACATAACATCCCTCCAGCTTCAATAATTAGGCTAATGTCAGATTTGCATGGATGATGAAGCAGTGAATAACGTTTTTATGAAATCGCTTTCAATTTATGGTTTAGTTTCTCATCCTCCTTTGTGCTTCCGATGTAATAAGGGCTGGTTATTCGTTACATGCCTAATTGTAAAAAGAGCGACAGGAATGATCCATATCGCAATGTTACGATTCATATTTGAATTTCTCTCTTTTACACAACAATCGGGAGATTTATAAACGTTCAGATCGTTTTCCTGTATTCATTCGGCGTTACTCCTTCATTCTTAAGAAAAAGGGAAATGAAGTAGGACGTGCTCTCGTAGCCTACTCTCTGAGCAATATCATGAATCTTGAGCGAGCCATCCGCGAGCATCTCCCTTGCTTTGCCAAGCCGGATACGCGTCAAATAATCATGGATGGTCATTCCTGTCTTTTCCTTGAAAATGGACCGCAAATAGTTAGGTGACAGATAAACCTGTTCAGACAGGCTGTTAATCGTAACCGGATGATTGTAATTTTGATCAATGAGGGTGCGTACCTTATGAATCAGTTTTTCATTTTTATCCATAAATCGCTCTCCCAGCAGATTCACGGCATGACCTGCCGCATCCAGAATTAGCCCCTCTATCTCATGCAATGTCGATGCATTATAAATGGAGTGGTATAACTCTGCACGTTGAACTCCCTTCGAAAAGGGCTCCTGCACCTGTTCCAGCAGTTCATCGACGAGATCAATGGACCAGTCACATATCATCTTCTTCTTGATTCGCATGGCAGCCAGGGCTTCAATATATTGATGCAGCTTCTGTGCTGCCCACTCAAAATCCAGTTGATGTATGGCTTCAAACCATTCATTCTTCTCAAAAGGCGGCATATGTTCGCTGTACAATTGATTCGTTACGGCTTCTGCATGGATCATCGTTCCCGTTCCTTCGTAGAAACGTTCGTTCAGGATCACACGCATTTGCTCATATAAATCGTGGAGATTGGACAATTCGGCAGCTTCGGCGCCTACCGCTGCAGTCACCGTAAAATCGAGTGCACTTCGCATTGCCACTGCCAAGTCCTCCCATGCATAATATCCTGGCTGTTGGTCTGCTTCCATAAATAGTCCTGTCTCGCCTTCCTTGTAATCAACAAAGCTAGCCTTCAGATTCTTCGCCTGGAAATAGTAATTCAGATAAGACACTAGCCGGGTAGTACACTCCTCCAGACTCTGCTGCTCTTCTTCCGCTTCAATGGGATCGATACTGAACAAGGCCAAGGCGTACCGTGATGTCACGGGCAAACGGGTCAACCTGCTATAGTCGGATGCAAGATCCGCAGCACGAGTCGTATCTTTTTCATAGGACAGTTCCTTTAGAATCGTGGCTTTAGCAGCCTCTGTGGAACGTTTCTTGATTGCAACTTCTTCACAGCGCTGTTTCACCTTCGAAATAACGCTTTCAATTTCATTCAAATCAAGTGGTTTAAGCAAATATCCAACCGCTCCGACATGAAGCGCCGATTTCACATAATGGAATTCATCATGTCCCGTCAGGAACATCACTTGAATGGAATCATACAACTCATGTATTTTTCGAGCCAGGTCAATCCCGTTCATAATGGGCATCTGTACATCGGTAAGTACAATATCAGGCTGAAGGGCCTCAATCTTCTCCAAAGCCTCTCTGCCGTTGCTCGCTGTCCCAATAATGTAGATCCCCATCTCTTCCCAGCGAATGTAATCTCTCATCATCCCAAGCCCGAGCTCTTCGTCGTCTACGAGAAAAATACTGTACATTGAAGTCCCCTCCATTTAAGCTGTCTCTGTCTCTATTATATGTTTTCTCTCCCATTCGACCAGATCGGTTATGATACAATTGCTTATTTGCTTGATTCATTGATTGATCAAGTCCAGCTCACGATTAAAAGTGTAACTTCCTCCCGCTTCGGCCTGAAAAGTCGTTCTCCGCTCTCCTCTGCATACGGTGTACGTTCCAGACGTAAAAGTACGGATCGTGGCTGATGTCAGCTCCCCATCCTCCCAGACTGCATCTACTTCGCCATTGCCTTTGACTCTTAGCCCGTTTACCTTCCCTTTACTCCAAGCCTGCGGCAGTGCTGGCAAGAGATGAATTTCACCTGCGTAACTTTGCAGCAGCATCTCCGCAATGACCGCCGTTCCTCCGAAATTTCCGTCAATGACGAAAATATTGGTTTCCGCACCGGCAATGCCTGACTTGGAATACGTAAACAAATTATCGAAGCACAGTCCACTAATCAGATGCGAGACATGTTTGTAAGCCATTTCTCCATCATGCAGCCTCGCAAAACCAAGTCCAAACAGGGCAGCTGTAAATTCCACATCCTCCAGTTCCTCTTGCAGCATCCGGTTTTGCATCGTGACTCTTGCAGCCGCACTAAGCTCAGGTGTCCGCTCAGGCGTGATCTGATGCCCCGGATACAGGGCGAATAGATGTGACAGATGTCGATGCTCCGGCTGTGCTTCCTCATAGTCCTCCAGCCATTCCTGCAGCTGTCCTTTCTTCCCAATCTGCAGCGGTGGCAGCATATCAACAGCTTCTCTCAGTTGTTCACCGAACTCCTGGTCCCTATCCAACAGTTCAATCGACTTCAGGCAAAATTCAAACAATTCACGCACCAGAATCTGGTCTAATGTCGTTCCCATGGAGAGCTGGTGCACAGCACCGTCAGCTGTACCCGAATAGAAATGATTCTCCGGAGAATTGGATGGACCCGTCACCAGCCAACCATATTCGGGATGAATGTCCATATAGTCCAGATAGAATACTGCGGCTTCTTTGAGCACAGGATACGCCGTACTTTCCAGAAAAGCACGGTCCTGGCTATATTCATAATGCTCCATTAAGTGAGTGGCGAGCCACAGTCCTCCGGTAACATTCAACCCCCACGATGTATCCCAGCCGGGAAGTGTGAAACCCCAGACGTTAGAGAAGACATGCGCAACCCAGCCTTCACTGCCGTATAAGTTACGTGCCGTTGACTTTCCGGCTGCTGCCAGGTCTTCAACATACCTCATGAGCGGAAGATGGCTGTCTCCCAGGTTCGTAATCTCTGCCGGATAATAATTCATCTGGGTATTGATATCCAGGTGGTAATCACAGCTCCAGCCCATACGGCATGCTTCTCCGTCATTCCATATTCCTTGAAGATGAAGAGGAAGCGGAGAATTGGCACGCGAACCGGCAATGGTCAGATACCGGCCATATTGCAGAAATAGCGCAAAAAGCTGGGGATCATCATCCCCACCTCCAGCCAGCAGCCGGATGCGCTGATCTGTCGCCAGATTACTTTTGCTTGCAGTCCCAAGCTGAATGTCGACCTTGTTATACTGCTCTGCGTAATCCTCGATGTGATCCGTTCGCAGAAGGGAATATCCTTTGCCTAGTGCCTTATCGAGTATTACGCGGCTCTCCTGTTTCCACTCCGGTCCCGTTTTACGATAATCGGTACTGACCGTAAAGTAAATGGAGGCCTCATCTGCTCCATGGACGGTCAATCTTCCGTCTCTCCCGGTAACCGTACCGCCAGTCACAACAATCTTCACATACCCTTCGGCCGATACACCGCAGATCCCGTTGCTGTGGACATTTTCGGTAGCCTGGCCCTCAAACTTCAATGTACAGTCATCCATTGTTAAGCTGCGGAACGATCCCGCGTCTCCCTCCAGGCTGAGCGAAAAGGATACGCCCCCAGAGCGATCACTCCAAACCCTGGAAACAACCAGGTCGTCAGCATGTGAAGCAAAAACCTCATGATACACAGTTGTATCCTTGTTCCTCCAGGCAGCCTTGGCTAGCGCAAGGTTTAAGTCCAGCTCACGCCGAAAGCTTCCCTCTAGCATTTTGTCAGGGCCCTGCTCCGCAAATTGTATAACAACCTTGCACAACCCCAGATTGGTGCCAAAATTCTGCTTGTCGGGCTGCAAATATTGCTTCGCAAGACGATCTCCCTCATCATAATTGCCGGAATAGAACTGACGCCGTATCTCCTCCAGTGCCTTCTTCCCTCCTGCAAGAGCCGGTTCTGGATCTGCTTGACCGGACCAGTAGGTGACCTCACTCATGCTCCATACTTCACGATACGGTGCAGCCATGACCACAGCTCCCATTCTTCCGTTCCCGAGCGGCAAACCTTGATTCCAATTCACTGCTGGGGTTGAGTACCATAATGTAAAATCGTCCATTTCACGCCCTCCTGTTCTAATGGATTATCTGAATCTATAATCGCCGAAACCCAAATAAAGCGCGCTGTCTGTGTCCAACAAAAGCGCGCCTATTATTAGGTTAATGCAGATTGTTAGCTTCTTTTCATCGTTAATCTAAAAATTTTAGACTCTGCTGGTTCCAGCGTTACGCTCATGTGGCCAATGGTTTCCCCTTGTGCCCCTTCCCATAAATCCTGATAACTGTACACGGCACTTGCATCCAGTCCGGCTCTCTCCAGGGAAACCGTTCTATGTGTAGCATTCGCAGCATCAAAATTAAAAACGGCCATATAAAAACTCTTGTCGTCTGCCGATTCCAGTACAAATACGTCTGATGCCTGCTTTCCGTAATCTCCTTCCAGCGGACGGAACGTTCGGCCGAGTCGGGCGATGTTCATGATTTCCTTATTCGCAAGCCAGTCTTTTGCCCGCTCCGCAGCCTCTGCCTGACGGAAATCATCTCCGAGCAGCAATACCGTACCCGCAATCACCGAGGCGGTCAGACGGCTTCTTCCTTCGTGGCAGCCAGTTGCTTCCTGGTTGAAGCTCTTATACAGCACGGAATGGTCCGGATCATTGTAGCGGTACAGCGTATTGTTCATCCACCAGCCATGGGTCAATGAATTTAACAGGTATTCCGTATCCTGAAGCGTACCGAAGACATCGCAGGAAATGCGGCGACTGTGAGCGAAGGCGTACGGAAAGATCGGCGCAATGGACAGGTTGATGAAGAACGGGCGGCCAATGGCCTCCGGTGAGAGCTTTTGCTGTAAATAAAACATACCGTGGCGATAAGCTGCAATCCCTGTTGTGATGTCGGGGTCGTAATGCTGCCCTTCAAGGGCACCATGTGCAAGGAAGTCCAGCTTAATATACTCGAATCCTTCCGAGACAAATTTATTCGCAAACCAGTCCATTCTCAGCAGATTTCCGGGATGTGTCGGGTCTATAGCCAAACCGCCATCCACATCCGGCAAAACCTCGCCTTCCATGTCTCTCAGCAGAATATCCCCGTACGTATACTGACCATCCGTCCCTTCCACGACTTGGCTGAACTGTTCAGGGCTCCCCCAGAACGTAAATGGCGTCCAATACGTTCCGGCTCGGTGTCCGTTTTGCCGTACCCGGTCCAGCGCATCTTTCATCTGTTCAGGTGTAAAGTTGTCCCAGAAGGCATCAAAGTTAATGTATAAGGTCTCTTCGTTCTGGAAACCCAGAGACTGCACTTCCTTCTTCAAAAAGTCACTGGTCGACGTATACAAGTCATAATCGAGTTTACTCATCGCTGCTGACCAGCTGTTCCAGCCGACCGGAACGCCGCCCTTCCATGGCAGCGGGGCCTCCATCCAGGTGTTGGCATGGCCATAAGCTTCGAGTCCATCTCTATAATCTTCGTAAAATCCGATGAATGCGAGTGGTGATTCAATGATTTTTCCTGTAACATATCCATGCGGCTGGGAATCGCGGGTCAGCTCACTGACAGCTCCGCCATAGAGATCCAGCTCTTCAATGTGGCCGCTCTTCTCGCTTTTAAACCGGATTCCCGTTTTCCATACCTTATGCGTGAGTGAACCCAGAATCACTCCCCGGCGGCTATCCGGCTCGAACACGGCTGCAGCTTCATAGCTTTCGACATCCACTGGAGGTTTGACAACCGTGTATCGAACCCATTTGTCGTTATCATAAGGAATCCGCAGAATGCTGAACTCTTCCTGTTGATTTCCTGCGTTAAGTGATACCTGCTTGGATTGAACGACCGCGAAGCGATTGACCTTGATCTCTTTATCACTTTGAATTGTGCTCTGTACTAACACAAATGGTACAGACTCGTATACATAGAAATGCTGTTCTAATTGGGGAAGCTTGGACGACTGGTGCTGGATTACCAAATGCACTCCTTTGCCGAATCCTTCCCGGACAATGGCTTCCTTGCTTTTCAGCTCATGTCTCTCATAGTGTGCCGTGCTGTATTCCCGACCTTGCCAGCGAAAAGCGCTGTGGAAATGGTTAACTAGACAAGAGCGGTTGTCATTGCAGGAAGCCTCGCCATTTTCAAGATGAATCTCCAGATTTACATGGCCGTTGCTCACTTGGATCCGTGTGTCATTCTGCTGAACTTCAACGGCTGTATCGTTCGTTAGCATCATATGCCTCCTCGATGTTGCATGGTTGGTTGGCAGGAGCAGTCGTTCCCTCTCCCAAGTCTGCCCTCATTATAAAGACAGGACAGACCGTAATCCATGCACCGATCTTCCGATCCATATCCCGATTTAACACACTTCCTGGCAAAATGTTTACTGGTCACCCTCCACTGCAATACTGTACGTTTGGCCAGCTGATGTCGGAAATTTCAGTGTCGAGGCATTGATGCGGATCGCGTCCAACCGAGTGCCATTCGAAGTTACGATGAGCGGGACATCACTACGAAGTACACAATCCGTACCCAGCATGGAGGTGATCTGCGCTTCGGCGAGCTGTCCCCTATCCCACCTGATGCTAACTTCAAAACCGCCTCGGGCACGCAGCCCGGATACGCAGCCCTTCTGCCACGAATCCGGTAGGGCCGGAAGCAATTCAAGATACGAAAGGTGAGACTGCACCAGCATCTCGGCAATGCCGGCGGATGCAGCGAAATTGCCGTCAATCTGAAATGGCGGATGCGCGCCAAGCAGATTGGCGTACACTCCGCCGTGGTTGTACTGCTCCGTGTCCCCGTCCTGAACCAGGCGGAGCATGTTGGAGAGCAGTCGCAAGGAACGGTTACCATCCCGGAACCGACTCCAGAGTGCAACACGCCAGCCCAGGCTCCAGCCTGTACTTTCGTCTCCGCGACGCTCCAGTGAAGTTCTTGCCGCGGCAAACCATTCCGGCGTTTCCTCCTCGGACAACTGCCGTCCAGGATATACGCCTACAAGGTGCGAAGTATGCCGGTGGTAGGTATCCTCATCTTCGAAATCCTCCGACCATTCCTGAAGTTGACCATACTTACCGACTTGCAGCGGCTGCAGGCGTTCTCGTGCACGCTCCAGCTCCTTCCTGAATTCCATGTCTGTTCCAAGTCGTTCCGCAGCTTCCATGCAATTCGTGAACAACTCCCAGATCAGGGAAATATCCATCGTTGAACCCGAGCTGACTGCTGCTACACCTTCCGCTGTGCGAAATTTATGCTCTGGAGAAGTGGATGGGGCTGTAGTCCAATTTCCATTTCCATCGTCAATGAGCCAATCAAGTGCAAAGAGTGCCGCCTCCTTCATGATCGGATAGGCAGTTGTTCTCAAATACGCTTCGTCTCTGTTAAAGGCGTAATGCTCCCATAAGTGCTGAGTCAGCCATACGCCACCCATTGGCCAATATGCCCAGCTTGGATCTCCACCTCCGTAATTTCCAACCGGGGCTGTATGCGCCCATAGATCCGAGTTATGATGAGCCGTCCAGCCACGGGTACCATAGTTAACCTTTGCAGTCTCAGTACCTTTCTCTGCCAGATTACCGATCAGATCCAGCAGAGGCATATGGCACTCCGCCAAATTACAGACCTCAGCCGGCCAATAGTTCATCTCCGTGTTAATGTTCAAGGTATAATTGCTGCTCCATGGCGGGCGGGTGAGTGCATTCCATATTCCCTGAAGATTGGCGGCCTGTGTACCAGGGCGAGAACTTGAGATCAGCAAGTAGCGTCCATATTGAAAGAGCAGCTCCACAAGTCCCGGATCTTTTGCCGCATAGGTCGTAATCCGCTGGCTTGTAGACATCCCTTCCGGGGCGAGCGGCGTACCGAGGTGCAGTTTCACTCTGTCAAACAGGGAGCGATAATCCGAGATATGGGCGTCACGCAGACTTATATATGGCTGGGCTGTCGCCATGTTCAGTCGTGAATTATTCATCCCTGTGACCTCTCTTCCCTCCCCTTCAGGCATGTTGTCATAGCCATTAAAACTTGTAGCTGCACTGAAATAGAAGGTGGCAGCGGTTGCCCCCAACAGATGAATTCCTTGACTATCCACAATCACCTGTCCATCCTCTGCTATCACGGCCAGCTGTCCTTCGAAAACCATGCCCTTCCCGGCTTCCGGTTCACCGTATCTAATGGGATGATCGCTTGCAACATAGCTGGGATCCACATGTTCCGGAGCGGTACCCGATAATACGAAGCGATCTTCCTTTACTTGAAGTGTGTGCCGAAGCGGGCTGTCCAGAGCGGCATGCACATGGAGTTTCCCCTGTACACTTGCGGTCAGACGCAGCACAATCACCTGATGGGGATTCGAAGCAAACATCTCACGCTTGTAGGTGACGTTCCCAACCTGGTATTCAACGCTGTGCAGTGCCCGTTCTATATCCAGCGTCCGTTTGTAGGAATGATGAATCCCCCCATGCTCAAAACGAAGATGCAAATCTCCGAAGGGCAAGTAGGATTGCGTATAGGGTCCCTGCATCTCTCTCGTCAGCGTATCTGCCTCTTGGTAGCGTCTCTCCTGTATCAGCTTGCGAACCTTCGGCAAAACCTCCTTCGCACCCGGATTATTACCGTCCGTAGGATAGCCCGACCATAAAGTGTCCTCGTTCAGACTGATTTTCTCCTGCTCTACTCCTCCAAAAATCATGCCACCGAGACGACCATTACCTATGGGAAGCCCCTCGGTCCATACACTGGCGGGTTTGTCATATTGAAGTTTCATAGGTTCTCTCCCTCATTCCGTTTTGGTATTGCTAATGACTGTATTGCCTTGAATATCAGCTTCAGTGCAAGCGGTGACATGGACGAAGTCTTCAATGCAGGACCGCAGATCCACTCCGCCAGCACGAACGATTTTATTCGATGTGAAGACTAGTCCTGAGGTACTCTTGGCACACAAGAGCATAACGTTGCTGCACGTCTCGAATTGATTGTTCTGAATAATCACCTGCTTGTGAACGGGTAAACCCTCATCCATTTCTTCATTTTCCGGTGCAATGGAGATAACCGGGTATTCCTCGCTCCCACATTCAATGAAATGATTGCCTGTAATGGTCACATCTTCTACCCTCCCCGACTCATACCATGACTTGGCATCCGCCGCTACTAAAATAGCACTCATATGCATCCGTTCGAACACATTGTTAGCAATCCATACTTTACGCCGGGTGGTTACCAGAATGCCCCGAGTCGGGACCCTGGCAAAGTAGTTATTCACAATCTCTACCTCAGGTGTCCAGGTGATGTTCTCAATCACATCCTGGCTGCCTATATCTTCCGGAAGACCATGGGCCAGGGTCAAAATGAACTCGCGCGCACTTAGACGTTGAACCCCTACCACTTGGTTCGCTGCATAGGTGGTAAGAGAGCCAGCACGAACAAACTCAACCTCGTCCTCGGGGTAAAACGCAGGAAGACCATACGTCTGGGGATGCATGAAACGGACTTTTACGGAATTCTTCCCCATTCGCTCGATGATACGAAGATAGGTCCCATGCACATTAATGGAATCGTCGTGTGAACCTATCAAACGGCTGTCCTTCACAACGACCTTGCCTCCGCAGCTGGACAGGTGAAGAAAATCGGCGAAGCCGGCAACCGTTCTTCGAGTTTCAGGACGAGGAGTCATAATCATTCGGCGAAAAGTAAGATTACGACTGAATTGGCCCACAACACCAAGTCCATGCATGAAATGCAGACCAACATTTGCAAAGGTGACGTCTGAGCATTCGGTGATAAATACACCCACCTGGTCACGAAGCCCATCCCGGTTTTGCAGGACATGACCAAGGCCAACATCAGGGGAGAATTCAAAATGAAAACGAAGCAGCCTCGGCTCGATCTCCTCAACATTTTTCGCCTGCTCCAGCCAGTTGTCCATTCTCCATGTTGTATTGCGCAAGGGATCATAGGTCTGCATTGGCCCGTTCTTAAAGCTCCAACCCTCTCCGACCCAGGCCAGTTGTCCGTTAAGGATCTCATACCGGGAATCCGGATGAACCCTGGCATCAAAATAGCTGCTTCCCCTGTCTACAATCGTCATCTCGGTCACCGTTGGCTGGGCATAGTCAATACGCAGATTGCATATCTCCACACTGGTGCAACCATCCAGCACCAGCATCGTCTGCTTCCCGTGGAAAATAAACAATGAGTCGTTGCCTTCCAGTTTCAGTCCATTCAGACCTTTCAACCGCAAGCCAATCGTCTTGGTGATATCCGGGTTCTCTTCCTCACTGGCCGTATTTGAGATGTAATAAGTAGCCTGAATGGCCTCATGCGGATAAAAATGATACCTCCCTTGAGCACAATCCAGCACCACTGGTCCGGAGATTTGAGAAACCGCCTGAATGGCACGAGTCATGGCAGGCTGAGTATCCTGCTCCGAATCCGGCTGAGCCCCATAATCCGTTAATCGTATGATCACAGGCGCAGCCTCTGCAGCTTGTTTCGACCGATGAATGGTTATCCACCCCTTCTTGTTGGTCATTGAACGAAGACTATTCACATCATCCTTATGCTGTGGATGCAACAAACATCAGGTGCCTGGTCCAACTCAGGCACCTGATGTTCGAATCTTCACCTGCTATTTGGATGCCTCATAGGCCTTTTGCAAAATTTCAAGATAGCGGTCCAGCTTCAGGTTTTCCAGACCTTTGACATACGCATCCCAATCCTTGTTCAGGTCCTTGTTGCCCGTGATGAATTGAAGCTGGTTCTGTTCAATGTAGTTTCGGATATTGGTTTGCAGCAAGCTTGCTTCATCAATTTCGGAAGGATCAATCCATACGGACCAGATCGGGAACAGCTCTTCTGGCTCATGTCCTTCGTACAGCAGCGTAGCATCATACAGTCTGCGCTCATAACCGTCGGAAGCATAGATATCCGTGCCTTGAACAAAGGTATCCCGATACTCCTTAGGCATATAGAAATGAGCCATTCCGCTCCAGCCCGCATTGCGCGGCGCTTCTCCCTCAGCCATTGGAATCTGTTTAACCATCGGCTTGGAATCCTTGCCCAGTGCCACGTCGCCTTCTCCCGGATCGGTCCAATCGATTCCTTTCAGACCACTCGCCCCGTTCGTTTGACCTTCGGCAGTGAACATATAGTCCACCATTTTGATTAGAGCGATCTGCGCTTCTTCGCTTGCCTTGTTGGTAATGACGAATTTGGCTCCCGGAGATACGCCGCCTCCATCATGCGTTGCGTACGATACGCCTCCCGGTCCGGAAATCGGAGGTACAGGGTTATAATGTGCCGAGCGTGTATTGCCAGGATCAATGTTTACGAAGATTGCGGGGTGCATTCCTGCCCCGACGCCGAGAATTTCCGCATCTGCATTTTCCCCAATTTTCTTAAAGGCTTCAGCGTTCTGTGTAAAAGCTCCTGGATCAATGAGACCTGCATCGTACAACGATTTGATATAGGTCAATCCTTCCTTCCACTCCGGCGTAATGGCTGCGGATTGAACCTTTCCTCCGGTCATTTGCAGATAGTTGCGGTCATCATCGTACACAAAGGCATTCATGAGGAATGGGATGATGCGCACACCAAATTCTTCGATGGAACCGCTAAGAGGTACTTCATCGGCTTTGCCATTTCCGTTCGGGTCCTGCGTTTTGAACGCCTGCAGCACATTTTTGAATTCCTCCGTCGTGGTTGGCATCTCCAGATTGAGCTTTTTGAGCCAATCCGTATTCATCCACATCTTGCTCGGATAAGAGCAGTGGAAACATTCCGTATAAGCAACGAGGCCATAAATATTGCCATCCGGTGCTGTGTTAAGCGTTTTCAAATTTGAGTTACTTTCCATCGCTGCTTTGATGTTGGGAGCATATTGATCAATCAGATCGTTGAGCGGCAAGAGGACGCCCTGTTTGCCATATTTCAAAAGATCCGCTTGGGAGAATTGGTCAATGTAATGAGTAAGCAGGTAGGCATCGGGATAGTCGCCACTTGCCAGTGAGATCTGGCGCTTCTCCTTGGCTCCGTCCGATGGATTGATCTGCCAGTTGAATTTGATGTTGAACTTGTCTTCCACGAATTTGGTGAATTGGTTGGTCGGGATATCGATCCCCGATTCCTGTACGGAAAATACACTGATGTTCACCGGACCGTCTCCTGCAGCCGACTCTCCTGATTCAGGGCTTGACGAGTTGTCACTCGAGCATCCGCTCATTACCATTGTGAACACCATGAGCAGCATGAGTATGATTGTCAGACTTTTCTTCAAAATGGATCACTCCCTATAGTAATTTACCGGTGAAGAAAATGATTCCCTAACTCAAGCTGTGAATTAGCCCTTAATGGAACCAACCAGCATTCCCTGTACAAAATGACGCTGTACAAACGGATAGATCACCAGCACAGGCAATGTAGCCACCACAATCAAGGAATATTTTAACAGCTCGGCAAGCTGCTGTCTCTCCACCATTTTCGCCGCATCCATCGCCCCTGCACTGTTGTTCTGAATAATAATGCTGCGCAGAATGAGCTGTAACGGGAACAGATCAGCCGATTTAAGATAAATAAGAGCATCAAAATAAGCATTCCACTGCCCAACCGCATACATGAGTACCAGCACAGCGATAATGGGCTTGGATAGAGGGAGAACGATACTCCAGATGAAGCGCATGTCACTGCAGCCGTCCATCTCGCTGGCTTCCAGCAATTCCTCGGGAATGGACGATTTAAAGAAGGAACGGGCAATGATGACTTGCCATACCCAAATGGCATTAGGAATCAGCAGCGCCCAGCGTGTGTCGATCAGATGAAGCTGCTTCACAACCATATATGTCGGAATTAACCCGCCGCTGAAAATCATCGTAAAGGTGATAATCATCATTAAGGCATTGCGGCCAAAAAAGCTTCTGCGGGATAGCGGATAGGCAATCATGATGGTCAGGACCACACTGATAAACGTACCTACCACCGTATAAAAGATGGAATTACCGTACCCTTTTAAGATTTCAGGTGTGTTGAATAGTGCCTTGTAACCACGGAATGAAATATCTACAGGCCAGAGCCATACACGGCCAGAAGTGACTGCTGCCGGGCTGCTTAACGAGCTGCTGATAATAAAAATCAGAGGATAGATCACCGCCAGTACAACGAGACTGAGCACAATATAGATCGTAATCAGGAACGCTCTGTCGGCGGCAGATTCCCTAATCCTTTTTGGTACCGTTGCTGCCACTCGAGGACCCTCCTTTCCTACCAGATACTATTGTTGGTCACTCGTTTCGCCAAACCGTTCACGGTAACCAGCAAAACGAGATTAATCAGCGAGTTGAAAAGTCCGACCGCGGTCGCAAAGCTATAGTTGGCATTCAACAGGCCGATGCTGTAAACATAGGTTGCAATAATTTCAGAGCTGGCTAGGTTAAGCGGATTCTGCAGCAGGTAGACCTTTTCGAAGCCAATGGCCATGACATTCCCTACATTGAGAATCAAAATAATTACGATGGTCGGAACAAGGCCTGGGAGGTCGACGTGTCTGATCTTTTGAAACCGTGAAGCTCCATCAACTTTGGCCGCTTCATACAGCGTCGGATCAATTCCGGCAAGAGCTGCCAAATAGATCACTGCACTGTATCCTGCGGTTTGCCATATATCCGACCAGACATAGATGGATCGGAACATCCCGGGTTCGCCGAGGAAATTGACCGATTCAAGCCCGAAAAAATTCAGGGCAATGTTGGCAAAGCCAAGCCGCGGTGCCAGAAACAGCATGATAATGGATACCATTACGACTGTTGAAATGAAATAGGGCGCAAACGATACGAGCTGTACGAACTTTTTAAACTTCGTGCTCCGCACCTCATTAATCATAAGGGCTAAGATAATTGGAATCGGGAATCCCGCCAGCAGCAAATATCCGCTCAATATAATCGTGTTCTTCACCAGTGTCCAAAATAACGGATTTTCGAAGAACAGACGGAAGTTTTGCAGCCCCACCCAGGGACTTCCCCAAATACCCTTAATGACGTTATAGTCCTTAAAGGCAAGGACTGCATTAATCATTGGGTAATACTTGAAAATAAGAAAAAACAGCAAGGGTGGAATAACCAGTAAATGCAATTGCCAGTGCTTCCTCATTTTCCTGCGGGCATTGCTCCATAAGCTCGTTTCTTTTCTCTGTGGCAATGAACTGTGATTCACAACGACTTCCTTCTCCAGAACAACCCCCCCTGACTTCAGTCTGTGATGTTCAATGATGATAGCGCTTACTACATGTTGATCATAGTGGATTGAGATGGCTTATTAACAGGTACAATTGAGATGTAAAGCGTACAGTTATCCCTTTTTCGAGGGCACAAACCAGCAACAGAACGGCCATTTCTCCATATAAACCGCTAGATTGCACCAAAAAGACCGCATCGTCCTCTTGGGACAACACGGTCATAAGACCTGAATGATTTCATTCGTAAGGAGTCTGTCTATACACGCTTGGAGAAATACCATTCAATCGTTTAAAGGCACGCCGGAAGGAATGTGAACTGTTGTAACCCACTCTTGCTGCTATTTCGTCCACCGTATAATTACTGTCCCTTAACAGGATCATCGCCTGATCCATTCGCACTTTGATCAGATGATCAGAAAAATTAACCCCCGTATACTCCTTGAACAGTTGGGAAATGTATTTTTCAGGTCGCTCAACGTGTTCGGCAACACGATACAGAGTAAGCTCGGCATCCGAATACATCTCTGCAGTATACGCTTTGATCTGTTTAACGATTTGACTGTGGGTATCCTTCTTCTTGTTTGCAATCAGTCCGCACAGTTCTTCCATGATTTCGTACAATTCAGACTTAACGGTCTCCAGTGTCTCCGCGGACCCAATGTCGATGATCCGTCGTTTGACGTTTTCGATGGAATCGTATTCCGTAAATGCCTTTTTATCAAGCAGCTTGATAAAGGTTCCCTTCATCTCGCCAATCAGTTGATGTTTCATTTCCATGGATAGCTCCCGCTGTTCCATGTTCTGTACCATGATGGCTTCGACAATCCGCTTGGCTTCCTCAAGTTCTCCGGCCCGGATCGTTGTAATCAGTCGCTGCTCGGAGTCGAGCGGATAATAATAGGTCGTATTTTCGGTCTGTGTTTCACTGCTCCACACCATGCCCCTTTCGTTCATGTAGATGGCATATTCAAGAGCTTGATTGGCTTGGTCGAAGGAATCGCTGACCTCCGTCACGGACGAGAAATGATTGCCGAATCCCGACTGGATGGTGATCCGGTAATCATTAAACACAACCTGTGCCAACTCATCCATGGTCTGCGTAATATCTTCTACGGTGCGTTGTGTGCCAGCTTCCTCATCCGTTGAGAAAAACAAAGTGGCTACTTTATCCGATCCCCAATCGGTCATCAGTACATTAACACCAAGCTCGCTCAGCGCCTGCTTCAACAGCAACCGAGAAGCATTTAGTTCATTCAGGATATCAACGTTATCCATGCTGCCATAACCTTTGATCTGAACGAGACCCGCATATCCTGCTCCCTGATGCAAAAGAATATCCGCCTGTTCTGCAGCTGACAGAATCTCGTCACGTGATTTGAATTCACCCGAGATCAGGCGCTTCAAAAAAGCATCCCTTACGAGTGGCAGCTGGCGATTCAATTCTGTCTCGAGCAGCTTGTTCTTGGTGATCATATCCGAGATGTTTCCGCTTAGAAAATCAAACTCATTCCTGGAAGTCCCGTCATCTCGTCCGAATTGCTCCTTCATCACACTTAGCAGTCGATTGATTGGGGCGCTATGACGATAAGCAAGCACCAGACCTACGATCAGTCCAATCAGTAGTGTTCCACCTGTAATGAGCATGCTCATCTTCTTGATCTTGTTTGCATTTTCCAGAAGAAGGTCACGCGGAATCCCTGCCTGATATACCCAGCCGTTAGAATCCGATTGCGTAGTGATGACCAAATCATCCTTATAGAACTGACTAACCTTGTTCGGATCGAATTTCGGATCAGCGATCATCTTGGCCATCTCAGGTTCTCCACTGCCCTTCAGCGCAATGGTTCTCCCTTCCGCATCGCTAATGTGAACCCAGCCGCCATATCGGTCCGTCATACTGGACAGCAGTCCTACGATCATCTTCTCATCAATGACGACGACAGCTACCGCCGGCGAGGAATCGTTGAAGCTGTCCAAAGGCAGTGATTGCATATATGTAATGACCGAAGTTTGCTGGCCTCTGCTGACATAGGAACTGAGCGGCTTAATTTCACTACGATGCGTTTGTTGTAATACTTGCTTCATCCATTCCTCGAGGGACAGATCTGTATAATGAAAATCGGCATAATAATGATTCGGCCTGTAGGACGAACCCGGGGTAAGAATTAGATTATAATTGGCTAAATAAATATAATAATTTTGCAGGAAATCATTCGTCTGCCCAAATGTCAGCACATTCTCCATGGCTCGCCATATGCCATATACATTCGTTTCGTTATCCCTTTCATTCATTAGGACGTTCAGTTCCTGATTTACGGCAAGCTGTCTGGTGAAGCCCTCGACTTCAGCCATGCGCCGTTCCAATATTTCTTGGCCCTTCTCAAGCTGAGTAACCCCATTCTCAATGGAAATGGATTGCGTTACGGAAATCGAAGTCAGATAAGACATGTAGCCACCTATGCTGGGTATGACCAAAATGATGACATATGAAATGAGAAATTTCCGAAAAACACTGGAATTTCGAATGGGCAACCCCTCCATCCCCGAGTTGTTGGTAGCGCTATCATAATCACAGATTATATCATTTTTTGGCTTAGTCAAATGTTTTCTTGCTTGTGCAGCAGCTCATGCAATGCGCTTTACTGATGCAGCCCACCCTTTATTAAAATGATTCAGAAAGAAGGGGACCTATATGGTCCCCTTCTCAATTAGCACTATTTTCAGCTATTCAACCCATTGCTCTCCGCCACTTGCAGCAGGCTTCGAACCATGATTAACTGACGCTTCTTCAATATCTTCAAAAGCCCAATGGGAGGGTGATACATCCTTCCACTGAGGCTGTGAAACTCCCTTAAGTGGCCCTCTTCCCAGCGTCCGGTTAATGACAATAACGGCTTCTGCTCTTGTCAGCTCAGCATTCGGCCGGAAGGTGCCGTCCTTGTAACCTGTCAGGATTCCCAGCCCTTGGGCTTTTTGAATCGCCTCCTTAGCCCAATGACTGCCAATATCAGAGAACTCGCTGCCCTGCTTGGTCGTATCCGGAGCCAGGCTCACAGCCAAACTTGCCATCTCTGCACGGGTCAAGGACTGATTCGGTTTAAATGTGCCATCCTTGTAGCCTTGCATCAGTCCCATTTTTGCAACCTTGTCGATAGCTGCTGCTGCCCAATGGGAAGAACTCACATCACTGAACGTCACATCTGATGATGCAGCATCTTTTTCAACGACTTTGGCGAGTATGGTTGCCATCTCTGCACGAGTGATCTTGTTATTCGGTCTAAACAGTCCGTCCTTATAACCGTTAATATATGCCTCATGCCGAGTTGTCTCCGTATTCCCGGAAGGTTCCTCTCCTGCTTCTGTTTCCGGAACCGGAGTAACTGGAGGCTGTACAACAGGAGTTGACGGTCCACCCGGATTGGAAGGTCCAGATGGATTGCTCGGATTTGTTGGATTTGTTGGGTTTGTTGGCCCGCTGTCCCCAGCAGCTATCGTAAATTTCAGTTGATCCGTGAGCATGAGCTCACCGGACTTTTTGACCGCCTTCAGCGTATGCACACCACTTGTCAGGCCTGTTATGCTGTAGATTTCCTGCCTATTTTTACGTCCCTCACTGTACGTATCTACGGTTTGCACCAGATTTCCGTCGATGTAGATCTCCACCTCACCCTGCTGCGGCCCAGTCGGAGTAATCATACGGATGCCAGTACCTTTGAAGACATACTCAAAGGAATCACCGTTTACAGCCGAATAATGAACATCATTGAGATAATCGCCGCCAAAAACAAAACGGAGGTTCAACGTGCCGAGAGGCTGCGCAGCAAGGTAGGATTTTCTAAGCGTCACCCTATCCCCTGCTACCTCGTAATCGGTTCCCTTTACCAGCTCAAGTGAGTCATTCATAATCTTCTTGAAACTTTCCGGTTCCTGCAAAAGTGTCACTTCAATATCGGCTTGAGCAGATTCAGCTTTGTCAAAAACAGCACTCACTGGCTGAATGATATTGGGAATCTCCACCTTGAGGAAGTCAAGCAGCATGAACCGTCCCGACTTTTTCACGGCTTTAAGTGTATGCAGCCCATCTGGCAGCCCTGAGACACTATAGACCTTTTGCTGCGCCAAACGTCCGTCACGGTAAGCACTTACCGTTTCCTTAAACTCACCATCCACGTAAATATCCATGTCGCCCTGGGACGGATCCACTTCCGTAAAAAACTGAATACCCGTTCCTCTGAATTCATATTCAAAATAATCGCCGTTCTGCTCGGCGTAATGCACATCATCCTTATAGTCGCCAAATGCTCTCCCCGTGCTGCGTGACCAGTTGCCGCTATACTTGATTGCGGGATCGTCATTGTTAATCATCGCGAATCGGATTCCTGAGGTGTCAATAACCTTAATCGTCAGCGTCTGCGGATCCCCCGCGCTAAATACCACGTTAAACTTCGTTGTGCCAACGGGCAGCTGGGTGAGGTATTGTTTCTTGATCGTTAACGTGTTGTCAACGACATCGTAGTCATCTTCGCCGAGATTGCCCCCGTCGTATGTCACACCAGTTAACGTATTACCATTCAGGTTTAACGTGATCTTCACATCCGCCTGCTGATCCACTGCCTTATCAAAGTCTGCAGCGGTTGGACTTATTCCACTGTTCTGCCCATCAGACTCTTTTTCCCTGGTTACCTTGAGTGCATCCAGAAGCATGTATTGGCCCGATGCCTTAACGACCTTCATGGTATGTGTTCCACTTGGCAGATCTGTTTTGCTGTACAGCACCTGCTGGGTTTCCCTTTCTCCATCGGTATACGCGCTTACCTGTTCTGCCTCTCCATTATCGAGAATAATGCTCATGTCCCCCTGCTCTTGATGCTTCTCTGTCAGCAGCTCGATACCTGTACCTGTGAACGTGTATTCAAAATAATCGCCGTCTTTTTCTGTATAATGCACATCGTCATTGAAGTCCCCAAAACCTCTGCCAGTATTCGCATTCCACGAACCTGTGTAATGTATCTCACCGTCGTCATCGTTAACGTAGACCACCTCGGTAACCGTGGTATCCTCTCCAGCAATGGATGGTTCAGCAGCCAGTTCATCTGCTACATTGGAATTGCTCGCTGGATCAACAGTCGTTCTATCATTACTTGTGGAATCCTGAATTGCTATAGTCAGGTCCTGTGAACCCTCTAATTGTTCCTTGCCTCCATTTCGCTTCCAATCTCCGGTATAGCGCATGCCTGTATCATCGTCATTCACCGTCGATGTTCCGTTCAGTGCCTTGACTTTCAGCATTCGTGAAGCATGAGGCTCCAATAAACCACTGCTAAATCCCTCGTTAAAGGTACCCAGTTCAGAATGGCTCCACAGGTCACGGACCGATGCAGGTCCTTCCAGACCGATATCGCTCCAATTGACCTTGACCTCAGCACTCCGGTTGCCCAGATTAAACAGAGCCACACTGTACGTTCCATCTCCGTTATTGGCGTACCATACCTGCTGCTGGGTATCCATCGATACCGGGTGAGCCGGACGTCCAGCCTGATTGACAGCGATCACCTCATCATTGGTAAGAAGTTCAAGTCCATAGCTGTCCAGCCTGGTCATGTCATTCCCTGTATACAACGGTGCAGACGAGATCGCCCAGAATGTCATGGCTGTCTTCCGTTCATCCTTCGTGAGCCCATCCATGGAACCATTGCCAACGTTTAGCGAGTCAAAATCATTCCACCCGCCAGGGCCTGCATCACGCCACCAAAGCGCAGCGATTGGAAACAGTCGTGCAATATTAGCCCACTGCGTTAAACCCACATTGCTGTCGTATGCTTCGACATCCCAGTCAATACGCCATCCATTGGCGTGTTTTTTCCAGAAATCCACGTAGTTATGGTCCAGTGCCCATGAAAGCTCGAACCAGATATTATGCCTTGCCAAAGCTTTGGACCAGGCCTCCACATCTCCTCGTGCATCCCTGCTCAAATTGTTAATTCCTGATCCTGGAGTCACGCTGTCGAATTTGACAAAGTTAATCCCCCACTCGCCCAGTAGATCTGCGATGGAATCGATGTATTTCTGAGCACATGGATTCGAAAAATCAATCTTGTAGGTATACGCATTCCAAGCATCCATCACGGTAAGCGGCTGATATGCAATATCCTGCATTCGGCAAGCTCCGCCCGTCCCATAAATCTCGAGGTTTTTATTGTATGCATCAATGGACAATCCGGGAATCAGATAGATCCCGATCTTCTGACCATTGTTATGAACATAGTCGATAACCTCCTGGAATCCGTTCGGATACAGCTCTTTGTTGGGAATCGGTCTTCCGTATTCATCATTATCTCCGTTCCATCCCGCATCAATATTGATATATTCATAGCCATGAGCCTGTAACTTCTCGCGCATGGCATCCGATTGCTTCTTGATGCTCTCCGCTGATGTCCATTTTACGGAAGGGTCATACACCTGCATACTGTAACTGCTCCAGCCCATGTACGGTTTCTCAGCCAATGTTTTCTCCGCCGCTGCTTCAACCACACGACCTTTGGTCCCTGTAAAACCAAACTGAACTGCTGCAAAGATGAACACCAGAAAAACCATCGCCATCCGTTTGCCCATTCGCTTCAAATCATTCCTACCCCCTCTGAAATAGTGAATTCAAATCCATAATGATAGCGCTTTCCTTACGTGATAAGAGTAGTGGATGTATTATGCTCAGGATAGGTACAATTCGGAATTTTGCGTACATTTCACCATGAAAGCGGGGGTACAACAGCCATAGAACAGGCATTTCTCCCCCTTACACCGGAGATTATGCGAGTGAGCTGCTGCCATCAGATCGATTCGGAGGACGTTGTTTAGTAACGATGTGTGTATCGTAGTTTTGGTCAAGTAGAAAGACATAAAAAAAGGCCTCCCACAGGCGCTAGCCTAACGAGAAACCTTTTCTTCTTATGATGCGGTCGAGAGGACTCGAACCTCCACGGGGGGTTAGCCCACACGGACCTGAACCGTGCGCGTCTGCCAATTCCGCCACGACCGCATATAGCATATCTCCGAGATAACCTATCGCGGCGACAAGAAATAATATATCATGTGAAATTCAATGTGTCAACATTTAAATGATTTAGTATAAAACTACGATAACCGAAAGTTATAAAATCTGGTCGAGACCTGACTTTTCCTGTTGAGAATGAACCTTGCTATCCTCTACGACTCCAATTTACTTATTTGTCCAATTTATGTGCTGATGAAACACAAATTACGTTTTTGTCATCATAAATAAACATGGAGAACTACTATTTTCCACAAAAAGTCTTGAATTCCGTTAACATTGCAGAAGGAAGAAAGGTTTGACAATTACGCATTTATGCAATATAGTTTCAAAAGGTTACAAAAACTTAATTATTCATTTGCCGAGTTTCATGTTTGAAAACGGGGGAACCATTTTGGGTGAATTATTCTTATACATAGGAAATATAGGGAACCTTCTACCGAACCCTTAGCTAACTCCGTAGGCATCGAAGGGAGAACATTGATTTTGAAAAAACTGATCATTTCTATTTTTGGCGCAGCCGTTCTATTCACATCTGGTGCAGCAAGCACTGAGGCGAGCAGTATCAACACCGTCGTTAACAACATGACTGGAATTCCTTACAAGTGGGGCGGCACGACGCTGGCCGGGTTTGATTGCTCTGGATTTATGAGATATATCTTCCAAAAATATAGCATTGAATTGCCACGTACTTCACAGCAGCAAGCCAAGGCGGGTACTCCGGTATCCAAAGCCAATATCCGCACAGGTGATCTGGTATTCTTCAACACTTCAGGCAGCGGCATTTCTCATACAGGCGTATACATCGGGGGCGGACAATTCGCTCATGCTTCCAGCAGTAAAGGTGTCAGCATCACCAAAATGTCGAATCCCTATTTCAGTGACCGCTATGTAACAGCGCGCCGGGTGACCGGACAGTTTATGTATAACAAGATGCTTGGAAAAATATAAGTTGGACAAGAAACAGGCTCTGGATCATTCCAGAGCCTGTTTTGCTGTCTAGTTATTCAGACACACTTGCAGGAGAAACCTTAGTGCAATGCCTTTTGCACACGCATTGCGCCTTGAGACAGCGCGTGACCGCCGCCTACCGCTCCGGCTACCGCAACCGTCTCCATAATCTCCTGATCGGTTGCACCCTTCGCACGTGCCTCTTCTACGTGGTAAAACGTACATACTTCGTTATTGGCAAACAATCCGATGCCGAGGGCAATCAGCTGCTTGGTTTTGGCATCAATGGCACCTGACTGAAAGCATTCACCCGTAAATTCGTGATACGCTTTGACTACGCCAGGCAATACATCGCTTAATTCTCCAATCTGATCCTTGTAGGCATGTACCTTATCATTCATCAATGTCATGGCTACCCGCACATCCTCTCGGCTGATAAGTTTACGAATTCTCGCTGTACCTATCTTCTCTCCCGAGTGGCGGAATTATGCCAAAGCATCCATGGTAATTCCATGCATCCGTCTCCAGAGCGGCTCTATTCATCAGCCGGGCTTTGGCGCGGTTCGCTAAAGAGCTGATAGCGATAGCTGCGGTCCAGCTTGACCACACGTCTGTTCTGGCGACGGATAAGCACCTGTTCCCCATCCCATGCAACGACAATCCCTGTTACATCGTTGGACTCCAAACCATCCCGTACCACTCTTACTTTTTCACCCGATAAGCGCAGTGCATCCAATTCTGCATCACTAATCATGTCTATGGCTCCTATGTTCCAAAATAATTTACAAAAAGAGACCTAAATGAAGAGTCATTTAGGTCTCACGTGACTGTATTGGACTGTTATGTCATTCGAAAAATATCCCGACTGAAAGTTACCGCTGCGCGTGCTCTTTGCTGTCGTTCTTCTCGAACCAAAAATCAAGCACTTTGGCGGACATCACACGTTCTTCAAGGTACTCCACTTGATGTGGTGTAAATTGTTCTTTCCAAGCGAAGGACAACTCTTCACACAAGCCTACAATGGTCAGCAACTCTGACCAGGCAACATAGCGTTTGTACCAGAAAAATTGAGGATGTTCAATCATATAGGGATAAAGGTCATCAAATTCCGTATGTTTACAATCCAGGGCACGTTCAAAATGAACTTTCGACTCCGCCAGCTTTTCAATAAAAAATTGTTCTGATGCCGGTTGGTTCCCCATGGTGTTGCCTCCTCTCCCTAACATAACCCCATTATAAATGAAATCCGCGGTCATGCAAAGGCATTGTTCAAAAAATAGGCTTTTTCCTTTAAACTGTCACATTTGGTTATCGTCGAATTGCACGGTTCCATCATTCAGTGAACGAATGCGCACCAAGGCTTCCACCGGAATGCCCTGCTCACGGATCGTACGTGCACCGGCCTGAAAACATTTCTCGACCACGACACCGAATCCGACGAGCTCCGCCCCTGAACGTTCAATGATTTTAATGACACCGCGAGCTGCATCTCCGTTGGCGATAATATCGTCTATAAACAAAATACGGTCGTTCTCATGAATATATTCGCGGGATACCATAATATCGGTTACGATCCCTTTGGTAAAGGAAGGAACGCGTTCACAGTAGGCATCGGGATCTGCCAGAAGTGTCTTTTTTCGACGGGCAAATACGAGCGGCACCCCAAGTTCGTGAGCTGCGGCAAAAGCAACCGGGATCCCTGAAGACTCAACCGTTATGACCCGTGTCACTCCACTTTCACGAAAGCGAGCGGCAAACTCGCGGCCCATCTCCATTGTCAGTGCAGGATCAATCTGATGATTCAATAATCCGTCCAGCTTCAGCACCTGATCCGAGATGACTACGCCTTCTTGTAATATTCGTTGTTTTAATACTTCCATCATTCGACCTCCCAAGCCTATCCTATGAGGTAAAAGTATCATAGATGAGGCTGTCAGTTCAAGCGAAATCGGGCTTTCCTCCATCATTGGACGATTCTGGGGACGCAAAGCTTCTTACAATTGTCATGAGTTACCAGGGTCAAGCATACCTTGTACCATGGTACCCGCATGTCCAAACTATAATGGGGCCTGAGAGGGGAAACGCATGAAACAGGCATTCCGGGTGCTGCAGATCGCATTTACATACATCGGAACGGTTGTAGGAGCAGGCTTCGCGACAGGGCAGGAAATATTGCAGTTTTTTACCCAGTATGGCAAATGGGCCACCATCACCATTGGCTTATCGACCATACTATTTGTCTGGCTGGGCACCAAAATGATGCTCATCGCCCATGATACCGGCTCCCGCTCTTACGAGGACCTGAACAAGCACCTATTCGGCCATAAGGCTGGAAAGTGGATTACCTGGATAACGCTTCTGATACTTATTGGTGTAAACAGTGTAATGCTCGCCGGAGCAGGCTCTGTCTTCGTGGAGCATCTTGGACTGAATTACCAGACTGGCTTGATTATTACGATAGTGGGAACGTACCTGCTTCTTGGACGAGGCATCAAAGCCATATTGCAAATGAATAGCATTGTGGTACCGATGATGCTCCTGTTGTCCATTCTCATGATTACAAGCACCATACACCATCCCGGTGCCTTACGGTTCGTTACGCTGACTACAGATACCAATCCTATAAAGGTGTGGCTGTCTCCACTACTGTATTCATCTTTCAATCTGGTACTGGCCCAAGCTGTTCTGGTGCCGGTAGGCAATCAGATCCGTGATCGTAATGTCCTGAAATGGGGCGGTGTAATCGGCGGAATCGGCGTAGGCTTCATGCTGTTAGCCGCCCATTTCGCCATGTCAGCCCAGATGCCAGGTATCATGCAGTTCGAAATTCCGATGGGGAGCATCGCCTTCCAACTTGGATGGGCTGTGCAGTCTGTGTATGTAACTCTGATCTTCATGGAAATATTCACAACATTCGTCGCAGATATCTATGGTATGACTCTTCAGCTTGGTCAGCACTTACAAGTCCCCCCTAGATTAATTACATTAACCATTATGATGCTGTGCTACTCACTCAGCCAGTTTGGATTCAGTTCTCTTCTATCCATTCTCTATCCAATCTTCGGCAGCCTTGCCCTAGTCTGGGCCGGAAAATTGGTGATCGACCGTTGGGGAAGCTTTCGCACGAGACATAAAAACTTGTAAGTTATACTGCGTGCCAAAATGTATTATATTTTAATACCATATTCTCTCAAGCAAAAAGCCGCTGTTCTCACAGCGGCTTCTTCTGTTTATTTTATTCTCAAAAATGAATCTAGGCTTTGCTCGCGAATTGCAGGTACAACTTTTTCAGTTCATTAACCGATCGGCCCAAAGAATAGTGCGTTTTGGCCTTCTCACACGCCGAGCGTGCAAGTTCGTAACGATACGAAGGATCCAGCATAACTTTCTCCAACGCCTCAGCAAGTGCCGAGGGATCCTCAGGGGGAACGAGCAGCCCGTTGCTGCCGTTCTCGATCTGTTCAGGAATTCCGCCCACATCCGTACCTATAAGTGCAAGACAACTCAGCGCTGCCTCGGCAAACACGGAACCAAACGCCTCTGCCCTGGAAGGAAGTACAAATATATCGAAAAATGGCATGAACTCTTCCGGATGCAGGGTGTATCCATAAAAAATAGTCTCGTTATAGATACCCAAACGCTGAGCCAGTTCTTCCAAATCAGGTCGAATCGGACCATCCCCGATAATATGTAAAACATAGTCATGTCCTCGACCTTTGAGTTCCGCGCAGGCTTTGAACAAAATATCCAGTCCTTTGGCCGGGACAAGCCGGCATACCGTAACCAGCTGCGGGATCGCATTATCATGAGGAATGGGTTTAAAACGTTTCTCATCAAATCCGTTCGGAATAATGCCAATGACGTCAGGCTGCTTCACATAAGGAGTTAAATACTGCCGAAATGATTCGGAGACGGTTAACAACCGCTCTGCCTGATGCTCCAGCTCGCCGTAAATGGCAATCAAAAACTGATGATCCAGACCGTCTGGCTCGATTCTTCCATTCAGAATCAACTCACGCTCATAACTGGAGTGAATGGTTTGAATAAGCGGTGTATCGGGAAATACAGTTTTCATGGCAAGACCCGCAATGGGATGGTGAGCGTGAATCAAATCATAAGGCTTCTGGATCCGCAGCTTCGTCCACCATAAATAATCACGGTAAGTCTGCATATATTTTTGAACGACAGGACTTTCCTGATACTTGGTCCAATCGAACGTTTCGAACTGCACGTCCTCCCTGCCCTTGTTGCGAATTCGCTTCGGCAGCGAAAACAAGTCCATCTCCCACCTCGGGGAAGTAAACCTCTCCTGCATATACGGAATCATAGAGGATACACCTCCGGGCTGCTCCGGAGGAAAGAAAAGCGCCTGCAGCAATTTCACCGTTAGTTTCCCCCTTTCTAGCTTCAGTCTTTCAGTACATCTTCAATCATGATATATTAGAACGTATGTTTCAGTAAAGAAATAACTGTTTATTCCTCACCATTTTAACAACAACGTTGCAGCTTGCAGACCCTGAGGGTTATCCGGAAGGGTCATGCGGACAAGCTAATGAAAAGGAGAGCAACAAGACATGAGCAAGCCTTCACTCCCTGAGTCGTATATACATTATATTCGGGAAATGCTCGGCTCAGAAGCAGAAGCATTTATTGACAGCTACGATCAGCCTCGTGTACAGGGGTTGCGTTTTAACTCCCTTAAAGCTACACCAGAGCTCAAAAAGCAGGTGATAGAGCAGTTTAACCTGACCAAGGTTCCCTGGTGCGAGACGGGATACTACTATCAATCGAATGAGCGTCCTGGCAAACATGTGTATCATGCTGCAGGACTGTACTATATTCAGGAGCCCTCTGCGATGTCGGCGGTGGAGATGCTGAACCCACAACCGGGTGAGATCATCTTGGATCTCGCGGCTGCACCAGGCGGCAAAACAACCCACATTGCCTCACTCATGGAAGACCAGGGGCTGCTCGTTTCCAATGAAATTCATCCGGCCAGAGCCAAAATCTTGGCAGAGAACGTGGAACGAATGGGACTCTCTTCCGTTGTTGTTACAAGTGCAGCACCCGGAGAATTGTCGGCGCGCTTTCCTGCAGCCTTTGACCGGATTATGCTGGATGCCCCTTGCTCTGGCGAAGGTATGTTCCGCAAAGATCCGGATGCGGTCACCGAGTGGAGCGATGATCTGGTCACACTGTGTGTGAACAGACAATGGGACATTTTGCAGGATGCCTATATCATGCTTAAACCGGGCGGGACTTTGGCTTATTCCACTTGCACCTTCAATCGCGAAGAGAATGAAGGCATGATGGAACGTTTTGTTACCACTTATCCAGATCTGACTCTGGTACGGACTGAACGAATCTGGCCTCACCTGGCCCAGGGCGAGGGACACTTTGTAGCTGTAGTGACCAAAGCAGAATCCCAAGCTTATGCATCCCAAGAACAGGAAGAACAACCTCGCAAACGCAAAGATAAAAGAGGCAGGAATCCACGTCAAACGACAGCATCCAAAGAAGTAGAATCCGCGTGGAATGCTTATCTGGCCTGGAGTTCTGACCATACAGACACGGTAGCTAACGGAACTGGCAGACCTCTGCTTTTTGGTGAAGCTTTATATGTATTGCCAGAGCGTGCTGCACAGCTGCTGACCGATGATCGTTTAAACGGATTGAAGCTGCCCCGTCCAGGGCTTCATGTCGGTGACTGGAAAAAAGGGCGCTTCGAGCCTGCTCATGCACTCGCGCTGGCTCTGGGACAACTGGAGGCTGTCAACATGCAGCATGCAGCACTAGATGCAGAGACCAGCCAAGTGGCGGCATATCTTCGCGGTGAGAGCCTTCCTGCCGAAAGCGGAATTACCGGATGGACGCTTGTGACGTTCAACGGGCTTCCACTGGGGTGGGGAAAAGCCAGTGCAGGACAGTTAAAAAACCGTTTGCCTAAAGGCCTTAGACGCATGCAGTAGACTAACCCTATCACGACTCAAAGCCGGTGAGCATTAGTGCTCCCGGCTTTATTTTCCGTTCATTAATGGAGTTGAGTTAACAGGTTGATGAAATGAAATGACCTATTTTTTTAAATTTCATTTAGGATTGAAGTGGCTTCTCAAACGTACTATACCCATTCATTTTCCCCACAAAGGTATATCCGTTCCGAGGGTAAAATTCATTCAGCCTCTCATTGTCACCCACACAATCCAATCGCATGACGTGTTTGTTGTCAAATTGGATTCCACTGCTGGACCAACCCAAAATGTCCCGACCCAGTCCGGTACGGGCGTACTTTCTCCGAATGGCCAAACGATGCAAATAAACGGCGCCATCCGCTTGATGCGCTTGCGGTCCCCATAGCTCGGAATCCCAAGCACTTGGCTGCTGCATCAGAATAACCATGCCTGCCACATCGCCTTCTTTCTTGAACACAAACACATCACCGCGACGAATGGCCCCTGCTGTATCGTGGGAATCTTCACCTTTCAAAAGCGCACTCCACTGGGAAGATCCCTGGCTGCGTAACCATTCAGCTGTCTCCCTAAGCAAGGATAGTACATCTTCCGTGTCTTCCGGCTGAGCCTGCATTGCTCTAAAATCATCGTTAATATATTCTGTAATGATTGAAAATGAGTGCTTCATGGTTCTCCTCCAATTCCAGATCTCTTTAGAACTATTGGAACTATACCCGGAAATGAATTTTTCGTCAAAACAAATCAAAAAAGGTAAAAGGCATAAGCCTCTTACCCGTCGATCTTCGCTTCATCTATAATCTGGTTCCGGTACAGCATGGTAAGGTGCAATGTGTCGAATTCAAGGTCCTTGTCCAGTTCCTGAAGCAGCACCTCAACCAGATCCCGCCGCTGTGCACTGGTTCCGGGTACCTGATAATCCATATAGCCCGTCAGGTCGGCATGAGATGTATCAATGGTTGCTGTCCCCACAGGTAATCCGCCACGTTCTTGCAGAAATAGCTCATAGACCCTGAATTCACGGTCCTTGCGCACCAACATGACATAACAGGAATCCTCTGCTTCGTCTATCTCGTCTTCAGAATCATCCCAATCCTCGTATTCGGTAAACTCCTCTTCCTCCGAGTCATCCACAAAGTCGCGGTGTACCCACTCCATGGACTCCAGCTCAGTCCCCTGATGCCACATGCGAAGAGTAATCGTGTCGATCACTTCTTCGTCGAGTTCTCTTACGAGCAGCTCTGCCGCAGCATCAAGCTGGCTCTCGAGAGGCACGTCATACCAGTGTATCTCGCCTTGAATGTCGGCCCCATATTGTTTCAATGAAGCTTCTGCCAGCTCAGTCCCGTCAGCATCGTTAAACACATAGGTCGATATACTTCGTCCGGCGGTTACAAGCTCCATTTCCAGCACATGTTCCCGATCTTCATATGTAAAAGCTTCATCTGCTGTATCCGGAATTACGCGAGAGTCATCCACATCCAGGTCATCCAAGTATTCATCAGCCTCGTAATGCATATCATCCGACTCACGCTCTGGATCAAATTCCAGGTTTTGCAGAACCGAATGCAATGTGCCACAGCTGACCAGCACTTCATAATAGATCGCCTCCACTGCATCCGTAAGGGACCGGATATATGCATGAACCTGATCAATGATGTGCTTTTCCTCATCCGCTGAAACCAATTCCCGTTCCATCTGAAGACTGCCAGACAAACGGTCTCCTTCCCTATATACCAGCAGAAGTGAACCCGCGTATTGATCATTCACCATTATATCGAGCACTTCACCACCTGATGTACGCAGATCCGGAATCAGCTCCACTTTCTGTTTCATGTGCCTGTCCTCCTCCATTTCTAATGGTATTCTCATAGGTTACCCATGAGGCCAGTAGATTATGAAGCAGGAGCCTTTGAAAATGAAAAATGTGGTTGTTATTAGACAGCTAGGACGTGTTTTTGGACAGCATGCGCAACACCCTGCTCGTTGTTAGAGAGTGTCACTTCATCCGCAGCAGCCTTCACCTCTTCCGGCGAGTTGTCCATGGCAATCCCTATGCCTGCATAAGTCAGCATCGTGATATCATTGTAGTAATTGCCGATTGCCAAAATTTCTGAAGGTACAATACCTTTGGATTCAGCCAGTCTCTTCAGCGCCGCTCCCTTGGAGGCTTGCGGGTGCATCAGATCAATGAAAAAGTCTCCGCTGCGAGTCATGTAGTAAGGCAAATTCCAAGTTCCCCATTCCTGCTGAACCTTGTCCATCTGCTCTATGGGCCCAAACGCGGTGAATTTGGCAAGCGGTTCTGACAGGTCTGCCCACTGCGGAAGCTTTAAGGGCTCCATCATGAAGTTGTTGTACATCTCCCGAACCTGTAATTCCAATCCTTCCGGCTGATCCACATATAATCCAAATGCCGTGTTGATGTCAAAATGCACACCGTTTGTACGGCAATATGTGACAAAGGGCTCCAATCCCTGACCATCCATGGCAAATCTGTGCACAATTTCACGGCTCTCCACTTCGGCCGTCACGGCTCCGTTATGTGTAATCACATATCCGTCAAGCCCCATTCGCTTCATAAAAGGAATGGTGTTGGCCGGGCCTCTGCCCGAACACAGAACGATCTCGGCTCCCTGCCGGGAAGCACGGATCAGAATCTCTTGGGTCCATTCGGTAAGCTCATGATGATCATTAAGCAGCGTGCCATCTACGTCAAGCGCAATTAATTTGATTGTCATCGGGTCTTCACTCCTCAACTGTTTAAGTAATCGCACCCTCCCAAACCCTCCCTTCCGAGGTAGGGCCCCAGAGGGCTCTGCCCTCTGGACTCCCGTCTGTTG
Organism: Paenibacillus illinoisensis NBRC 15959; assembly: GCF_004000925.1. Classification (GTDB taxonomy): domain Bacteria; phylum Bacillota; class Bacilli; order Paenibacillales; family Paenibacillaceae; genus Paenibacillus; species Paenibacillus illinoisensis. Next base: position 1,052,010 of record NZ_BIME01000001.1, read on the forward strand.
ACCGGCGATGTGTCGGGTCTTGCTATGTGACGGTGGGTGTGGGAGCGCTTGTCTGCCTGGATCTCCGCTTATCGCGAAATCCAGGCCAAGCTTAAGTGCGACCATTTCGGGCAGCGCTTCGCCCTCTGCCCAGGCTCCCTGCTCCGCTCCGCGAAGGACGGGAGCTTGCGCCTGCGGCGCTGAGGGCAGGGCTTCGCCCTCTGCCCGGGCTCCCTGCTCCGCTTCGCGAAGGACGGGAGCTTGCGCCTGTGGCGCTTGAGGGCAGCGCTTCGCCCTCTGCCCAGGCTCCCTGCTCCGCTTCGCGAAGGGCGGGAGCTTGCGCCTGTGGCTTGCTGGGCAGCGCTCCGCCCTCTGCCCGGGCTCCCTGCTCCGCTCCGCGAAGGACGGGAGCTTGCGCCTGTGGCGCTGTGGGCAGGGCTTCGCCCTCTGCCCAGAGCTCCCTGCTCCGCTCCGCGAAGGACGGGAGCTTTACTTACGCAGACAGGCCAGCTCGTCTGCGGTTAGTTCACGGTATCTGCCGATCGGAAGCTCCTTATCCAGCTGAAGGTCGCCCATGGCTACCCTTTTCAGATAAACCACTCGTTTGCCTACAGCCTGGAACATCCGTTTCACCTGATGGAATTTGCCCTCGTGAATAATGAGAGAGATCGAAGAGATCACTCCCTCCTCCGTCTCCTCATGATGAAGCACAGTCAATTCGGCTGGCATGGCTTCATAACCGTCATCCAGCTGTATGCCGGACTTGAAGCGTTGAACATCCTCGTCATCCACTTTCCCCAGTACACGGGCTTCGTATGTTTTCGGTACATGCTTACGTGGAGATAACAGATCATGCGCAAGCGGACCGTCATTCGTCAGAATGAGCAATCCTTCTGTATCTTTATCCAGCCGCCCTACCGGGAACGGATCAAATACCCTGTCCTCTTTGCGGAGGAGATCCAGAACCGTTTTATCCCTGGCGTCTTCCGTTGCCGACACAACACCCGGAGGTTTATGCAGCATTAAATAAATCGTTTCACGGTATACGATACGCTCTCCATCAGCTTCAATGACATTGGTCTCTGGATTCACCTGCATACCACTATCCTTCACAGCTTGGCCATCGACAAAAATTCTGCCCTGCTTTACCATTTTTTTGAGTTCACTCCGGGTACCTACACCCATGTGACTTAGTATTTTGTCAAGACGCTGTGTTTTCTTTCCTTTGTCACTCATACCGATGTCCACCTCCAGCCAGCCGGGTACTCATTTTTCAGCACGCCATCCAGCCATTTGCCCCAACCAAGAGCATATCCATCGACGCATACCAGCGTATAACCTTTGGCAGCTGATCCAGGCTTGCACTCCAGGCGCGCTTCTTCGATATTCAGCGTTTCGCCCTTCAGGTACCTTACCGCTTCTCCACTTGCAGAAGCCAGGTTTATAACCCTTTTCGCCTCAGAACTGTTCAACGCACAAGCCAGTGGATGAGACGGAACAAACCTTCCGTTCTTTACGGTACCCATAAACCATCCGGGCCGGATCACTTTGAGCCCTTCCAGACGCGATGCGCCAACAGACGATTGATATACACGGTCACCGTAAAATACTGTTTCCCCAGGGAGTTCGAGTTCCAGATGCTCTTCTATAAATTGTTGATACACAGTCCCCGGGTCAATGTGCACCTGATCAGTTCCTCGACCTTTTCCACGATTGGACTTACGCGCATCACGCTCGTTGTTTCTTCCCGCTTTTCCCTCATTTTTTCCGCCTCGAGCTGGTTTTTCATTCCGTTCTCTCGATTCAGTTCTCATCAATCGTTCGCGTTTTCGGTCCGCTTTGCTGAACGGCTGAGTTACAGCAATTCCTTGATCCTCGGAGATCTTGGGTACAGTCTCCTTCTCATCCTCAACGCTGCTGATCCGCTCTGCAGAAGTCTCAGGACGATGCTGCAAAACAGCTACATAATGCCCTTCGCCCTCCAACAAGTGAGGCCACAATCTCGCTGTACCACGTGTTTGATCCAGTACAGCACCTGTTTTTTCTGCCGTTTCAGGCAGCATCTGGCGTACCCAATCCGGTCTTCCCGGAGCGAATCCGGCTGTTCCCGGAATATCATGAACAGTGAAGTCTGGATTGAGATTCAGAAATTCGGCGATCATGGCTTCATTTTCCTCCGGCGCAAACGTACACGTGGAATATACGATCGTTCCTCCCGGAGCGAGCAGCTTCGCAGCTGTCTCCAGAATATCCCGCTGCATTAGCACACACTTCTCTACCGAATGATGCTCCCATGACTTCACCATGTCTTCATCTTTCCGGAACATTCCCTCTCCTGAACAAGGAGCATCAATGAGTACCTTATTAAAATAATGCGGAAATGCACCGGCAATCCGTTCCGGCGACTCATTCAGGACAACAGCATTTCGCACACCGTACAACTCTACGTTTTTGGCAAGTGCTTTGGTCCGTTCGGAATGAATATCATTGGTCACCAGCACACCCTTACCCTGCAGCTTTGCTGCGATCTGGGTAGATTTACCGCCGGGTGCTGCACACAAATCCAGTACATGATCCCCTGGCTGAACGTCAAGCAGCTCCACCGGAGCCATCGCGCTTGGTTCCTGAATGTAATATAGCCCTGCATGATAGTACGGATGTAGGCCTGGTTTCACGCCATGCGGCACATAAAAGCCCGTCCCGCACCACGGAATGGGCCGCAAATCAAAAGGAGCCAATTCATCAAATTGCTCCATGGATATTTTTAACGTATTCACTCGAAGTCCCGCATGTGGAGACTGTTCATATGATTTCATAAATTGTTCAAACTCATCTCCGAGCAAGCTTTTCATGCGCTCGGCGAAGATTGAAGGTAGCTGTACAGCCATATTCACTCATCCTGTCCTGTTAAAATGCATATTGTTCTATGTTATCATATCCCGGTGTAGCTTTCCTATTGATTCACTGCATATTCCACTACAGCGTGTAATGTTGTATAATGACAAGTAGGTTGATTCTCGTGCAAAAAACGGGTGTTTATGTATATTATCCCAACCTTTATTTTTGCCAAAACTATATTTTGATATGATCGATGGGGGATGTCCAATGAAATCGAAGAAAAAGAAGAGTGCCTCAATCCTGATTTTCCTGGGTATATTCGTGGTCCTAATCGCAGCGCTTGTCGTAGTAAACCAACAATCCAAGAAACAAATGGACGCTGTGGAGAACGCTTATGGTATTGCAGCTTCCAAGCTTAACCCAGCTACACGCGAATTGCTCGATGATCCTAACTACCAACAGATTATTCTGCCGGATGATCTCAAATCCAAAATTGACAATAAGGAAAGCTTTTTCGTTTATTTCTTTGCCTCCGACTGCTCACATTGCCGGGCAACGACACCACAATTGATGCCGCTGGTAGACGAAGTAGGTATTGAGCTGCCACAATTCAATCTGCGTGAGTTCGATTCAGGCTGGACAGATTATAATATCGAATTTACACCTACGCTGGTTTATTATCAAGATGGCGTAGAGAAGGATCGCATGGTTGGCGGACTTCAGGAGAATGGTAGTGACAACGGTTATACGCTGGATGATTACAGACAATTTTTTGACAAGTACAAAGGCAGCTCCGCTGCTTCGGCAAGCTAAGAAATAATCGTTGACTACAAATCAACATCTCACTTCAAGTTGTGCATGTGGACAGGCTGTTCCATATTCACTCTGAGCTTCATAGCCAATAAAGGCAGACCAAAAAATCACCCCGGCCAATCCTTATCCAAGGTTCAGCCGGGGTGATTTATGTTATATCCGATATGCATCATGCCATCTATACTAATTCTGATTTTCGTCAAAATTGTTCGCCTGCTGCATTGCTTTCATTTTCTCTTCATAGATCCGTCCCCGCGTCGGGCTGCGACGCTGCGGAATGTTGGGTTTCAGTTCCTTAGATCGTTCTTGAAATGCATTAGTCAGTGTCTCATCCCAGATCCGTATGGTCAGATCCCTGTATGGAAAATGCTGCGATTCAGGACCTGCTAGTCCGCTGACCAGTCCCTTCACTTCCTCGACCAATTCTCCAAGTTCAATCCCTTTTGTACGTTCAGGATAATGCTCCAGCAGATCAATCGAACTCTGCAACATCATCCTCCCTCCACGAAGATTGCTGTTTCTGAAATGATATAAGCCAACTGCAATCTGCAGCAAGCCTTTATAAAAAGGATCCCGATCTAGTTCCAGCCACAGCTCTTCCAATACCTCATGGCATTCGAAGTAGTCCTGATCACGGTTAAAATAGATCAAATAATCAATATACAGCGGCTCATAGCTGCTCATCGGGATTTTCGCCCTTCCTAGCCGAATTCAGAAGAGCTTTCACATCGTCCAATAAATCTTTAAGTGCTTCCATGTCATGACGCTCCCAGCAGTCGTTAAAGCGCTTCTGAGCCTCAATGGCCTCATTGACGAGATGGTAGAAATACAACTGATGTATGATGGACAGTGTCTTGGAGACGATGTTTGAATCATCTTCAAACTCCTTCTGCGCTTCGAGGATCTGCAGCCGAATGGCTGACATCTCATTATCCAATACAAAAGCGGCTTCTGCCGTTTTCTTCAGCCTTGCCCGCATATCATCCGGCAGACTTTCCCGATATTTATAGCTCAGCGAGTGCTCAATCGTAGCCCAGAAGTTCATGGCCAGCGTCCGGATTTGGATCTCGGCCAGCACTTTCTTCTGTCCCAGAGCCGTCTGAACAGGATATTCAATAATCATATGGAAACTGCGATAACCGCTCTCTTTGAAGTTCGTAATATAATCTTTCTCAATCAATACCGTTAAATCCTTGCGTGCGCGGATGTACTCCGCCACTCTTCGAATATCATCCACAAATTGACACATAATACGAATTCCCGCAATATCCTCAATTCCCGTCTCTACCTGATCTAGTGGCACATTCAGACGTCTGGATTTCTCCAGAATGCTGGATATTTTTTTGACACGACCGGTAACAAATTCAATCGGGGCGTATTCTTCCCGTTTCTTCAGTTCCGCTCGCATTGTCTTGAATTTGACTTTCAATTCCTCTACCGCTTGTTCATAAGGAAGTAAAAATGTACCCCAGTCTCTACCGTCCATGCTTATGCCTCCTGTCTCTATAGCGTCCCCTGTTCTAGTCTATTATACATGATGTTCAGCGGGGGGAAGAGTCCCGTACGCAATCCGCTCTTCCAAGCTTCTATATTTTCGCTCCGGGGAACTTCTTATCCTTTATGTTCTTATCTGTGCTCTGCACCAACAGCCTCGGAGATATGACGATAGCCGTCTTTGCGCAATAGCTCACGCAATCCGGCATGGATACGCCGATTCACCTCAGGTCCTTCATAGATCAGAGCTGTGTATATTTCCACCAGACTTGCACCGGCTTTAATTTTTTCGTAGGCATCTTCGCTGGTAAAAATACCTCCGGAACCGATAATCGGAAGTTTCCCTTCCGTTTGACGATAGATGCGCCGAATAACCTCCGTGGAACGATCCCGCAGCGGTTTACCACTGAGTCCACCGGTTTCCTTGGCATGCTGATGGGACAAACCATCCCGATTAACCGTCGTGTTGGTGGCAATGATGCCGGCAACGCCGCTATCCGCAATCGTGCTGACCATATATTCAAGCTCCTGGTCGTTGACATCCGGTGCGATTTTGACCAGAACCGATTTGACCGATCCGCCTGCTTTTGTGCGTTGTGCTTCCATTTCACTCATCACCGCTGCAAGCAGTTCCTTCAATTCATTCCCATGTTGCAGGTTACGCAGATCCGGTGTATTTGGTGAACTGATATTCACGACGAACAAATCCGCATAAGCATACAGCGCCCGAATACATTTTTCATAATCCAGATGTGCTTCTTCATTAGGTGTAGCCTTGTTTTTGCCGATGTTGACTGCAACGGGAATACGACGCTCCTTCAGACGTGCCAATTCACCTGCCATTGCTTCCGCTCCAAGGTTGTTAAACCCCATCCGGTTCACCAGAGCTTCATCTGGAGGCAGACGGAACAGACGTGGCTGGTCATTGCCTGGCTGCGCGAGCGGTGTTACGGTGCCGACTTCCATGAACCCGAATCCAATGGATGAGAAACCCGTTACGGCCTGTCCGTTTTTGTCCAGACCTGCTGCGAGGCCCACTGGGGTGGGGAAATGACAGCCGAACATGTCGACAGCCAGATCTTCCGTTTCACGCACGCCATACATCACCCGCAAGCCGGAAGGTACCGGGCGAATACTGCCCATGCCGCTAAGGCCGCCAATAATCAGATGATGGGCCTGTTCAGGGTCCATTTTGAACAACAAGGGTTTAGCAAGACTTCTATATAACAAATCACTCACTCCGTTCTCGTCCGGTACGCCGTAAATATGCTTTCCCGTCTTTTTCATATGTAAAAAAACACTCTACACACAAGTCTATCCGTTTCTTCATCAAAAGGAAAGTAGTTTGCGCATAGACATTCTCATTTTAGCCATGTCTGCAAGCCACTTTAAACCTTATGGAAGAAATAATCCCGCATACTGGAAATGGCGTGGTGAATTCTTTACAATGGGAGCATGGCAACGATATACCAGTACCAATGAATGAAGGAGGGACAGCCCATGGCTCCCAAACGTAAACCGCCTGCTTTGCAGCAAAAGAAAGAAGAAGTCAATCGGAAAGCCATTGCTTGGACAGCGGCCAGCGTCATCGGATTGATCATTATTATCGGCGCACTCATCATTATCGCCAATATGTAAACGGTCAAACCGACTGCCAGTCCAGTACATAATGTTTCAGCTGGAGTACACGCCATCGTAACAGGTTACAGGAATCGATTAGTTCAGCCAATGATACGTCTTGTTTGGATTGTTTTGTTTGGGAACAAGCGTATGCTGATAGCGATCCTTCGCTTCCGGAACAAGGATGGTCTCTGGCAGCAGATTCGTTCCAATGCGTACCGGGGTGCCCTGAGGTGCGAGCGCAAACAGTTCCTCCACATCCCCAGTACTCATTCTCACACATCCAAGGGACTCATCCAGCCCAATACTGTCAGGCTCGTTGGTCCCGTGGATGGCATAATTCGTATCCGACAGCTGCATGCCTCTTGTCCCAAATTCCCCATCAGAGCGACCATTCGGATTCACGACTTTGTCCGTAATGACAAAAGTGCCTTCTGGTGTTCGCCCTCCCCCTAGCCCGACCTCATAATTGCGAATAATGGTATTACCGCTAATCAACGCAAGTCTGTGGTTGCTTTTATCGACTACGATCTCCAATGGATCCTGTAAAAAGAGTTCCCCTCCAAGCGTGTCTGCAAATGGACCATCTGCTTGCAGAGCAGGTGACTGTCCGGCTTGTTCCTGACCTGCTTGTTGACCTGCCTCTTCCTTTCCTTGCTTCTGCATCGCAAGTATTGCAGGAAACATGTCTTTCATCCCCGGTGCTGTCTCACCCAAAATGTTGTTTGGAAAAGGCTGCGCAAGCTGACTTACGTTTTTGGGCCAGGTTTTGTTTTGCTTATAGTATGTATGGATTGCACTGGACAACGATGCCGCTGATTCTTGTTTGGCTGTCCACACTTGTGCAAGCTGCTTGATGTCTTTTGAAACTTCCGGCGGTTCGCAGTTGCACTGGTCGGCATCGTAACTTTGGGCTGTTAATCTGCCGCTGCTATTTGTTTGCACAATATATTTTACCGGCATATTCCGTTTCCATAACGCCCATTCGTCAGAAGTCTGCATGCCCAGAACAGCGGAGGTCTCCACCTTAGGTCCCGCACCCGACCATGCAGCAGCAAGCGCAGTTTCTCCCTGCTGGTTCCCTCCGAATCTCGCAGCTGTAAAAACATTCGAATTGGTGATAGGAGCTGAAGCAGCTTCACGATCATCAGAGATTGAGCCATCCGCCCAATCATCATCTCCGGTTTCCAAAGCCGATGCCAACGCTTCAGCAGCATCACGATTGAATCCTGGAGCATCTGCAGGCGGTACCAGAGCAAGCACAAGCAGCATCAGCAGGGTCAGCCACATTTTGCGAATACGATGTTTCCTCTCCTTCTGTTCTCCCATCTCCACCAGCTTGTTTTGATAATCCACCCATATGTCTGCAGGAGCCTTACTCCGTTCAAATGCTTCGTATACTTCGCCCGCTTGCTGAAAACAATAGTTGGCCTTGCCTTCCTGACCTTCACGCACATACTCCTTACCGAGCAAATACCAGGCCATTTTATTATCAGGATGTTTCTTAACATATGTTCTTAGGTGAGTATTCTGCATCCGATCCTCCGCTTGATTTCGCTTTTTCCGTTACTATCTTTTATATCGGCATAGGACGGAATGAAATCCATAGGACTTGAGTACCCGGATGGAACGCAAAGCATTCGACAAAATATCACAACCCCTTCAACTATAGAACCCGCACCAACATGAATTTCTACGCACTAAAAAAGCACGTCCCACTGCCCTAAGACAGAGGAATGTGCTTCTTCGTGGTTATATGGTGTATGATTAGCCTTCTTTGTTGAAAGGTTCATCCGCTACTTTGATGGAATCCGTTGGGCAGCCATCACAAGCATCTTGCATATCGTCGAACAGGTCGTCCGGGATAGCCTTGATTCCTTGGTTAGCATCGCCATCAAAAATCACTTCTGCCAAGCCCTCATCATCATAGTCATAAATGTCAGGCGCCGTTGCTCCGCAAGCACCACATGCAATACATGTGTCTTTTTCAACCCAAGTGTACTTACTCATTACAATCTCTCCTCCTAAAATTCGAAACGTACAGTGTTTTTATCTAGAAAACATATTAAACCAAAGTAGAAGTAATTTCAAATTATTTTGACAACATCAAGAGTATATTATGCCCTATTTAATCAAGACTTTGCAAGTTATCTTTTTGCAGAGACGTGCCCCTCACCTTGTGATTACGGAGCAAAACGGAAGGGTCATCCCCAAGCATGCCCGCTGTTACAACAGCATTCTCTCCAAATTTGTCACGCAGCTGGTCCATAATGCGAATCAGATTCTCCTTTTTCGGCTTCTGTTCGTATTCAAACAGGTCCAGCTGTACAGCTGATTCCTCACGTGGAATCAAATTCTGAAGGGTAACTCCCAGCATGCGTACAGGCTTCCCACTACTCCAGTGCTTGGCAAATAATGCGCAGGCTTCCCGGTAGATTATCGTTGCATCCTCCGTAGGAACTTCCATCATCCGTGAACGGGTGATGGTTTTCATGTCCGGTGTTCGGATTGTAATCTGAATCCCCTGACTCAGCATCTCGTGCTTGCGCAAACGCCTGGCCACTTGGTCACTAATGTTGAGCAGTACACGGTGTACGTCCTCCATCTCGGTAATGTCCGCTGGTAGCGTTGTGGTATGCCCAATGGATTTGTTCGCTTCCCGTTCTGCCTGAACGGTAGAATGATTGATGCCATTGGCTGAATTCTTCAGCCAGGTACCGTTAACTCCGAATACATCCGTCAGCATCCGCTCATCCGATTTTGCAAGCTGTCCTATGGTTTCGATGCCCAGCTTTTTCAGTTTTTCAGCCGTCTTTTTGCCAATACCGAACAACTCATTGCAGGGTCTATGCCAGAGAATCTGAGGTACATCCCTCATTCGCAAGATGGAAATGCCGTTAGGTTTCTTCAGATCGGAAGCCATCTTTGCCAGCAATTTGTTGGGTGCAATGCCGATGGAACATGGAAGTCCCAGTTCTTCCCGAATTCGTTGCTGGATGCTCTCCGCAATTTCCATGGGAGTGCCGAACTGTTTAGAGCCTGTGATATCCAGATAACATTCATCTATTGAGGTTGCCTCCAGCAGTGGTGTATAACTGTAGGCTATTTTCATAAATGCTCTTGAGTATTGACGATATAGATGAAAATCAGGACGAATTACGATTAATTCCGGACATTTTTTCAACGCCTGATGGACGACCATGCCTGTTGAGATGCCTTTTCTTCGAGCCGTATATGAACACGTTACGATAACGCCTTTTCTTACTTCACTGCTGCCCGCTACAGCTGTTGCTTTTCCTCTGTATAGTTCCGGCTCTTCGGCTTCATGCACCGAGCAATAAAATGCGTTCATGTCGACATGCAAAATGACCCTTCCGGCGGCAGGATAATATCGATCCACATTCGTGTGACGTGTTTCATCCCCAGACATGTACCTCCGCCCTTTCGTACTCTAGTTAATGAAGCTTAAATATCTATTCACCCTATTATATCAAGTTCGTTATGTAAAATCAGTTACGTTTTATTTCCGAATGGATCGGATGATCGATCGAATAATTAGCCACCCTACACTTGCAAAAAGGACTAAAGCAATCAAGAAAATAATAATTGTATTTTCCCATACAAAATTCATTTATACTCCTCCTATTTACCATAAATCCCATTTACCAGTCAAAATCCAATATAACATACATTTCTCCATCATTCACTTATGTGATGATGGAGAAACAAAAAATTTGTTACACGAAACTGCGATTTCTGTGTAGCATTTGGCCATAATGGTGCTATAATAATTAATTATACAAATTCGCGACTTTAGGACAAATCAACACATGGAGTTTAACACAGTGTAGCGTTGCAGAACCGAAGGATTCACGTGCTAATTTATTTGAATACTTTCCCAACACAACATTCAACTTTTTAAAAAGCGCTTTATCTCAAAGGAGGATCTTCATGTCAAAGGCCATTTCCATCTTCGATACGACTTTACGTGACGGCACACAAGGGGAGGGTGTCAGTTTATCGGCAGATGACAAGCTTAAAATTGCCAAGAAACTCGACGACCTAGGTGCTCATTATATTGAAGGCGGAATTCCCGGCAGCAACACCAAGGACATTGAGTTTTTCAAAAGAGTGAAAGAATTAAATCTCAATGCCAAGGTTGTTGCTTTTGGCAGTACACGTCGCAAAGGAAGCATCGCCAGCGAAGACGCCAATTTGAAACGGATGATCGAATCCGGTGCACAAGCAGCAACATTGGTCGGTAAATCGTGGGATTTCCACGTCCATACCGCCTTGCAAACCACTTTAGAAGAGAATCTATCCATGATCTATGATTCCATTGCTTATTTGAAGCAAAATGGAATGGAAGTTATTTTCGATGCCGAGCACTTCTTCGACGGATTCAAGCATAACCCGGAGTATGCTCAAGCTGTGTTAACGAAAGCTCATGAAGCTGGTGCAGACTGGCTCGTGATGTGTGATACCAACGGCGGAACCATGCCGCATGAAGTATACGAGATTGTATCCAGACTCTCTGGAAGTCTCCCTCATGCTCATCTCGGAATCCATACACACAATGACTGTGAGCTGGCTGTCGCCAATACGCTTAGTGCTGTACAAGCTGGCGCCAGACAGGTTCAAGGCACGATGAACGGTTATGGAGAACGTTGCGGCAATGCCAATCTGGCTTCCATTATTCCGAACCTACAGCTCAAGCTTGGATATGAATGCGTGTCCGAAGATTCGATGAGACAGCTCACAAACGTAGCCCGCTATGTTAGCGAGATTGCCAATGTGAACATGCCGATCAACCAGCCTTATGTCGGTAATGCGGCCTTCGCTCATAAGGGCGGCATTCACGTCTCTGCTATCCTGCGTGATTCCCGTACTTACGAACATATTGTACCTGAACTTGTCGGGAACAAACAGCGTGTACTCGTTTCCGAGTTGGCTGGACAGAGCAACATCGTCTCCAAGGCACAGGAACTTGGACTGGAGTTCGATCCAAGCAGCGCCAATTCACGCCAGATCATTGAAAAAATCAAAGATTTGGAGCATCAAGGTTATCAGTTTGAAGGTGCAGACGCTTCCCTTGAGCTGCTCATTCGCGAAGCAAACGGAGATATGAAGGAACTGTTCACATTTGAATCCTTCAAAATGCTCGTGGAAAAAGCAGCCGACAAGTCCGTTGTCTCCGAAGCATTTGTTAAGCTCAATGTCGCTGGAACAAGTGTTTATACCGCTGCGGAGGGCAATGGTCCGGTCAACGCTCTCGATAATGCTCTTCGGAAAGCACTTGTCCAATATTTCCCTTCGCTTGCTAACATGCATCTCTCTGACTATAAAGTTCGTGTACTTGATGAGAAGGATGCCACAGCAGCCAAAGTACGTGTATTAATTGAATCCAAAAATACAGAGAATACATGGAATACGGTCGGCGTTTCCGAAAACGTCATTGAAGCCAGTTGGGAAGCCCTTGTTCACAGTTTCCGTTATGCCCTGCTTCAGGAAAAGTTACAGGACGAGCCGAATGTTGTCCACACAGCCATGCATGGATTAAGCAACCATTAACGCTTATTTCCCGGAAAATAAACGAAGCGCCTGTCTCCAAAATCACTGGGGACAGGCGCTTTTTATTTGACTCACTAGTTGATGACTTTCTTGATTTTACGCTCCAATTCCTTCTCTGGCAAAATGCCGAGTATGACTTCTTGAATAACCCCATTCTTGTCAATCAGAACATTTGTGGGAAAAGCGACACCATTATATTTTGCATAGGCTTCCCCGTCTTCATCAAGCAAAATAGGGAACGTCAGTTTGTATTCCTCCACAAAAGCTTTCGCATCTTTCAGCTTATCGTAAGGGGTTACATTGACTCCATACATATCCATTTCATCTTTATATTTAGCTGCCAAGGTATTAAGCGCTGGCGCTTCCTCCTTGCAGGGTTCACACCAGGAAGCCCAGAAGCTGACAAATACAGCCTTTTCCTTCGCTCCTCCTGCAGTATATGTTTTTCCATCCATGCCTTTAAGAGTGAACCCTGGGGCCAGCAATCCCGCTCTTGGTCCTGTTTCGGTTGGAAGCGGCTCTTCTTGTTTGAACACAGCAGCGATTCCGTTATCCGCATTTTGAGCCAGTGCAAATCCAATGAGCAATACAACACCAAGCAGTATGTATATGTTTCGTTTCATGGCTAGCCACCTTCTTGTAGAATCAGCATCTTGGGTATGACTTCATTACGGTTACTCATTGCAAGTGGTCCTAACCACTTGATACGTTTGCACATGGTGATGTCACTTATTCCTTGTTGTAAAATACTCTCTTTAATATTGTACCCTTTTCCTTTAAAATTTTACAATCAGGGATCATACAAATTCAAACAAAAAAAGGACCCCTGCCTAAGCAGGAGCCAAAGAGAGAGGGGTGAATACAAAATGGCAGCACTTCACGGACAGCAAAACACGATCTTCATTCCTTCTTCCGTAGAGCAAGAAATGTCGAAATACATGTACAATTCGCTGCCGCAGGAAGCCTGCGGGGTTGTGCTGGGTGAAGCTGCAGCGGGCGGCATACGAATCAGTCGGTTTCAGCCAATTCGCAACGTTGCGCCTAACCCGCTGCATCACTTCAGCCTGGATGAGGCGGAATGGATTCGTTGCATATTCAACGAGCCACAGCTCGTTGGTATCTTTCACTCACATCCGCAAACCAGTCCCGTACCGTCCCATCAGGACCTCATGGCCCTTCCAGCTTACGCTGAATTAATCAAGGTGTATCTGATCGGCACGCCTGCTCTGACAAGCAAGTCTGAACCTTGTATGCATTTGAATGGTTATGAGATCCTGTACAAAGTGAAAGACCCAAGTAAGTCAAATCAACAAAAGCGCTATGATCTTCAGCCAGCACAACTACGCATGACTTAAATGGGTATACAAGTCACCCAGTGTTTCTACATTTTTATGAGTCATATCCTCCAAATAACAGGACCATAGCTGCGCAGTCATCTTGGCATCTTCCAATGCATGATGACGTCCGTATATCGGTATCCCTCTTGATTCCAGCAGTTCATCGAGACCATATCCCGGTCTGTCCGGCTCCAGCCATCGAGCCAGCATCATGGTATCGATCAGCCGATGGGTCAGCCTCACCTTGGAGGTGCGCCACAGAGCAGCATTCAGAAATGCCCGATCATGCGCACTTGCATGTGCAACCAGTACACTGCCTCCAACAAAAGACATAAAATCATGCAACCCCTCCAGCAGTGTAGGTGCATCAACGCACATCTGCTGTGTGATACCTGTAAGTTCGGTAATGTGTTCTGGTACTGCAGCTTTGGATTGAACGAGTGTATAAAACTGTTCTCCCTCCAGCACTACACCACCACTGATGCGCACGGCGCCAAATGATAGAATCTCATCTCCATGCTGCGGAGAAAAACCTGTCGTCTCCAAATCGAACACAACGGCATCCAATTCATTCAGCGGCGTATGCAGAACTTCCGGTCTGCGCTGCTCCCTCATCATTGAGCGAATGAACGCCATGTGTTGCGCCGTTGGGGCCCCCATTATGGAAGCGATGGCAGAAGGAACCCCTCCCTGACGCAGCGAATTCCAAAATCCAGTATTGCCCCTTGCCGGCTCTCTCATGGACGTCTCCTTTCTGCAAAACGAAGTTGTCTTTGCAGTGCGCGATGCACACGTCGCACCTGTCCCAATGTATCCCGCAATTCATAATGCATCTGTTTTTGCTTCATTTGTTTCTCATCCAGAAAACCACTGCTCTGCTGCAGCCCACCTCTAATGACGACTGGTGTACTGCGTCTAAACTTCAGTGCTATCATAAAAGCACGCCCTGCCGCATCAAGCAGTGTAAGGGGAACCGCTTCAAGGGACACCAATCTCTGTATTCGCTTGAGCGTAGATGTTTCCTTAATTCCATGCTGGAGTGCCAGGAAACGCGCACTGTTTACTAGTGGAATATATAGTCCATACTTGACGTCGAATCCGCCAGCATGTTCACCAAACCTTTCTGTGACCACCTGACCGAGAATATTCAGGGTTGCCTTGTGTTTAACGGTATTGCGCAGGACAGCATCAGACAGCTCGGGAACAGCTCTGAACCCATCATAGAAGGCAGCAATCCATTCATCTGCCAGACCTTTCTCCCCTGCCACAAAACGCATATCCGAAGCAATGATCAAATTGCGTACAGGTTCCCACGCCAGATCTGACCTCCACGACCGAAGCTGTTCCTTCCAGGATTCCAGTGTTTTGCGCCATAACGGCTCTGAACACATCACTTTCCCTTCACATTTGGCATAGCCTAGCTCTTCAAGCATATCAGCCATTCGTCCCCCGAGTTGGGCAAAATACTCCTCTTTTCCCTCATGCGGGTTATCGCTGATGATCATGCCGTTGTCCTGATCACTCCATAATGTAGCTTCTTCCCTGCCCGAACTGCCAAAAACGATAAAGGCATAGGGGACGGGAGGTCGGCCGAAGCCTTCCTCTACCATCCCCTGGATGCATAACTCTACTGCTTTCCGGTATATCCGGTCATGCAGTTCATTTACCGTTTGGTACCACTCGATCGGCGACAAGGAAGCGGACAACAATTCCTGGAGCTCATTCTGCAATACTACACGTGCCTGGCGCAGCTCCTCGGTTGAAGCGGCACCATCGATCCCTTGATAGGACCAAGAATGGTTTATAAACGGGATAGGTTCCATCATGTCCTGCCTCCTTGAAGCGTGATTCAGTCACCATTCACCCTAGGAGCTGAACGTACCGCCACCGCTCGATTTACCTTCAATACTTTTCATTTGCTCAGGGTACCCGTAAGTACCGTGCTCACTAAGATCCAGACCCATGGTTTCCTCTTCTTCTGTTACACGGATACCCATGATGGCTTTCATTCCGCCGAGGATAATGAAGGAAACAACCAGTACGAAGGCGAATGCGCCAGCCAGACCCAAGAGTTGAACTCCCAGCTGGTGGAATCCACCGCCGTAGAACAGACCCGCTTGACCTACACCTGCATTTTCAGCAAGCTCCGGAGTTGCGAACAATCCTGTGGAAATCGCTCCCCACATACCAGCGATACCATGAACGGAGAAAGCGTAGATTGGATCGTCAATTCCTTTGCGATCGAAGTATTGAGCCGTGAAGAATGTAATAATACCTGCCAAAGCACCGATAACCAGAGCTGCCCAAGGTTCTACAAAGGCACAAGCACCTGTAATCGCAACGAGTGCCGCAAGAACACCGTTCAACATGCTTGGAATATCGGATTTACCAAGAACTGCCCACGAGATCAGCAGTGCAGCAACACCACCAGCAGCTGCGGCAACGTTAGTAGTCAATGCAACATAACCGAAGAATCCATCGCCCATAGCAGATAATGTACTACCTGGGTTAAAGCCGAACCAACCAATCCAGAGGATGATTACGCCGAGCACGGAATATACTTGGTTGTGACCTGGAATGATGTTAGGTTTGCCGTCTTTGTTATATTTACCAATACGCGGTTTCAAGAGGATCGTAGCTACCAATGCAGCTGTTGCACCCGTCAAGTGAACTACAGTTGAGCCTGCGAAGTCTTGCATACCCAGCTCTGCAAGCCAGCCGCCGCCCCATACCCAGTGGGCAACAACCGGATACATGATAATGGTATAAAGTGTTCCAAAAACAATATATACGCTCATTTTTGCACGTTCAGCCATACCACCGCAGGCAATGGCCAGAGATACCGCCGCAAAAGCGAGGTGGAATACAAATTTAATGGTAAGTGGGACATCGGAGAAGGCCAGTGATTCGAAGGATGCAGCCATTTGGTCACCACTCAGGAAAAATCCTGTTGTTCCAAAAAAGCTGTTTCCGTTACCGAAGCCAAGACCGAAGCCGAGAGCCCAGAAGGCAATAACCGAAATACCCAATGTCAGGATCGTCTTACCCGCAATGTGTCCTGCATTTTTCATTCTTGTTGAACCTGCTTCCAATAATGCAAATCCCCCTTGCATCAAGAAAACCAGCACAACAGCCAGAAACGTAAAGGCTGAGTTTAGACCGCTTTGAAGTTCGATGTTAGTCGGCCCCTCAGCTGCAGCAAACGCGCTGACTGGAAAAGCCAGTAAAGTAAGCATTAATAACACCGAAACCAACCATTTCTTTCTCATGTACCCCACTCCCTCTTATGTTAATTTTCTTCACATAACGTGAAACTCTTAATGTCATTATAAGCAGAAGACAGGAAAGTTGACAAGAGTATTTTAAACAAATCCAGAAATTATTTCTGGGAATAAAGTCATGCGTCTTTTTCTTGCACTTAAGTACATATTCATGTCCTATGAGCACATAGATATAGAAACACGATTTACGGCGGATCAAAGCATAACGTTTGACTGTACGGTTAAAGATCATGTATCATAACTATTAGTAAGAAAAAAATTGGGCGGAGTCTGTAAAGCCGCATGTGGAATCGAACAGTTCCCTACATTAGAACTTGCAAGCGAGGTGAATACCATTGGGGATATGAAACTTTTTCGGATTGGCGAACTAGCCAAGACCGCTGGTGTGAGTGAACGGACGATTGATTACTACACGAAGCTTGGTTTGATCGCTCCTGAAGAGCGCACTGAAAAAAACTATCGTCTATATAGTGATGAAACTTTAACCAGACTAGAACGTATTGTACAGATGAAACAAGAGAAGTATAGTCTCGACGAGATTAAACAATCTCTTGAGAAGTGGAGCCTGGTTAGCACAGAAGAGCAGGTTGCCAGTAAACTGACAACACTTGAGCTCCACGTACAACAACTCGAGCGAGAGGTCAACGAACTCAAACCGCTGCTTGGCGAAATGAAACCTGTACAAGCACGCAAAATGATGGCAGGCCTACTTACGAAAAGCGCCGGTACGATGGAAGCATTGAAGATCTTGCTTGAGAACACCATGATGTAGCTTAATATTAGAAAGCGGAGGAATGAATATGAGTTTTAATAACGGTATGTTCGTTTTGATCATTATCGCCTTTTTGCTCTCCTTATGGGCGCAATTTCGCGTTAAAAGTACATTCAACCGTTGGGCTGGCGTGCAAAACCTGAATGGCATGACCGGATACGATGCAGCTCGTCACATGCTTGATGCCAACGGTCTGCACGATGTTCCAATTGAACCCGTTCGCGGCGCCCTCTCAGACCACTACGATCCAATTAACCGGGTTGTACGATTGTCTGAACCTGTATATTATGAAAATTCGATATCAGCTGTTTCCGTAGCCTGTCACGAGGTCGGCCATGCGATACAGCACAAGGAAAGCTATCCGATGCTGGCACTTCGCCACCGGATCTTCCCGATTGTGAACTTCGCATCCGGACTTGCACCTTTTCTGTTGATTGCCGGTTTTATCTTCAATGCCATGAACCTTGTTGGTCTCGGTATTATCTTCTTCTCCGTTACCGTTGCGTTCCAGCTCATTACATTGCCAGTAGAGTTCAATGCCAGCAATCGCGCACGCGAAATTATGGTTTCTGAAGGATACATTAGAAACGAAGAAGAAAAAGGCGTAGCCAAGGTACTGAACGCTGCAGCGTTGACGTATGTGGCCGCTGCACTGATCTCCCTGCTTGAATTGATCCGTTACATCGGAATTTTCAACAGTCGCGACTAATCGAACATAATAGAAACAAAAACAATACCCCACCGTTTACTCGGATGGGGTATTGTTTTGCTGTAAACCGAAGTAGTTAAGTAAAAACGAACGAAATGATTGTGCCACAAGCGGCAATTTGTCATCCGCGCGATGGATTAATCCAATAGTCCGCGTTACTTTGGGATGAGAAATGGCCACATGTGCCGGTTGTAGTGGATTGGTCTGGAAAAGTGCCATTTCTGGCAGCAGACTCACTCCCATGCCCGCTGCAACCAACCCGCGAATGGTATCCGTCTCTTCACCTTCAAAAGCAATTTTCGGCGTAAACCCTGCTTCCAGGCAGGCATGCCACACGATCGGACGCAATGAGTACCCTTTGCTGAACAGTACAAATTTATCATCTTTGAGCTGTTCAAGTGCGATTTCCTCTTCTCCTGCAAGCGGGTGATTCGGAGGAAGAATGGCATGTAATTCTTCGGTTAGCACGATGTCACCTGCGACCTGATCATGCTTTTCCGGGAAAGGTGATATGAAAGCCAGATCCACCTCAGCAGACAGCACGTCACGAATGAGCGTCGGATACATGCCCTGTTTAAATCTGAATTTGACATTGGGATAACGCTGACGAAATGCGGCCACGACCGAAGGAATCAGATGGATACCCAGACTATGAGGAAAACCAATACGAATTTCACCATGTTCCGGATCCAAAAACTCATGAACTTCCCCGACTGCTTTGTCCAGATCCTTTAAAATCCCTTCAACACGTTTGCAGAAGAGCTGACCTACTGCGGTCAACTGCAGATTCCGCCCCTTTTGCATAAAGAGGTCAACACCCAGCTCTTCCTCCAGCTGATGAATCTGGCGACTCACTGCTGACTGTGCGACATGCAGCTCTTCAGCTGCCTGGGTCACATGCTCCTTTTGTGCCACTTTCAAAAAGTAATGCAACTGTCTTAATTCCACTCGCCTGATCTCTCCAATCTGCTATACCCTTCTTAGACCTGCCTGCATTCCGTCTTCAGATCATTACACCCATACTTGTTTATTGCTTTCTGAATTTCCTCGGCCTCCACAAACGGATAAGAAGTCCGTAAATAAAGAATCCACCCAACAATCCACCCAAATGAGCCATCCAGTTAATGCCCGACATGGCAAATGAGAAAATAATACCGAATGCAAGCAGTGTATACAACGTTTTGCGTGATGCTTCATCCATCATCGTCCGCTGGAACAGAGCAACATACAGAAACGCACCATAAATCCCGTAAATGGCTCCTGATGCACCTACAGAGATTGTTGTTTCTCCTGCAGAGTTATACCAGGCAAGAGCCAAAACATTACCCAGAACCCCGCTGCCCAGATACAATAAGCCATATCTTACCGATCCGAGCAAGCGCTCCATCGGAGGCGCAAATACAACCAGTGCAAAGCTGTTAAACAGCAGATGACTGAAACCTGCATGAAGAAAAATGGACGAAAAATATCTCCACCATTCTCCCGAGAAAAACTCATGGTTAGTCAAAGCACCAAATCTCAGCAATGTCATCATATTCGTCGATCCACCATTGGCAGCAAGTAATATAAACATCACGACATTGGCAACCAACAAAATTGACGTCAGCGGGAAAAACTTCAAATAACTTCTCCAATTTTCATACCGAATAAATATCATACGTTTTCCCTTTCACTCCACCCTGTTCAGATCTTCCTTCACTTGGTATTCATTATCATAATTGCACGCCCGAATTGGACAATGCCTTTCATAAAAGATTATAATGGATTTTGGCACGGATCACCAATTTAAGGAGGAACATTATTATGGCACAAGAACGTACAGGCGCAGCCACATTCAAAGGCAACCCTATTACATTGATCGGACCCGAATTGAAAGTGGGCGATCAAGCTCCCGATTTTACATTGAGCAAAAATCTGCTTGAAGATGCATCCCTGAAAGACTTCGCAGGCAAAATCAAACTGATTAGCGTAGTTCCTTCACTGGATACTGGAGTATGCGATGCCCAAACTCGCCGCTTCAATGTTGAAGCCGGGGACCTTGGCGACAATGTTGTCGTTTTGACGGTAAGCGTCGACCTTCCATTCGCACAGGAACGCTGGTGCGGAGCTGCCGGTGTAGACCGCGTTGTAACATTGTCCGATTACAAAACACGCTCTTTCGGCGAAAACTACGGTGTTCTGATCAAGGAATTCCAATTGGACATGCGTTCCATCTTCGTAGTGGATACCGAAGACCGGATTACATATGTGGAATATCTGCCTGAGATGACAGAATCCCCTAATTTCGAGCAAGCCATTGCTGCAGTAAAAGCTTTGCTGTAAAAGGAATCCACGTTCAGAACAAAAGCGAGGAAGGTTCACCTTCTCTCGCTTTTTGTTTTACCATCCATCTATTTTAATCGTTTGCCTTATATTTGGCGAGCTTCTTATCGAGTACAGAAAACAGATTCATGATTGTTCGATAATTGGAACCTAGATCTCCAAGCGAACCACGTGAAGCTGAATACATGTCTACTGCACTTCGAACCGGACTTACCGAAATAACAGAAACCGTAATATCCATGGTCCGCCCAAACGTCGTGCGTTTCTCCAGAATAATCTCTCCGACCGAAGGAACCTCATGAAGCACCTTATAACCCGGAATCTTTTTCAATGTTGAAGAAACTTCTTCCCAGGCTCTTTCTTTGGATAAATTATAATACCGTGTTTTTAATTTGGGATCCTTGGCTCGATCGCTGGTTCCCTCCATACTGCGGATGATACCGACGAGCGTTCTCTTTAAGGTCAAGACCTTTCCTCCTTTGAATGTAACCGTTCCATTTATGTATTCTAGTGTAACATTGTTCAGGTAGTAACAAAAGGGCGTACCGCGCTTTTAACGCAAATACACTGGTCAAAACATAAATTTCAAATAAAAAACACCCTGAGCTTCCTGGATTAGAGGAAAGAGTCAGGGTGCTGTACTTGTAAAATAGGAACCCGCCATGCCGTCCGGCTACATTGTCTTATGAACCTGCTTAGCAGGTGGGTGACCGCAATAATGTATTATTTGAAGTCCCCATGTCGTATAGACAGGGCGTTTCAGCAACATTCTGTGTAGATCTCCCGAAGACATCATCATTGGTTCAAAACAACGAATAACCGAAACGTACATCGCAGGATGTACAGTTATTATATCCCTAACCGCGTAAAAAGTAAATGGTGACGCCTCATGTTTTATTTTTGCAGATTTTCGTTTTTCACGTCTGAAGCTTCAAGATCACCGATTTTATCTACTCCATCATCATTTTGCGCTGCTTCTTCCTCTTCCTTCTTCTGCTGCATTTTCTCCATCTGCTCCTGCATTTTCATGAAGGTTGCGTAGAAGTTAAAGAATGCAAACCAGGCAATGATACTGATAATAAAGAAGACAAACAATACCGGATAGCGGAATCCAATGTAAAACAATAGTCCGCTTCCGAGCAATGTGGAGAACACACGAAACGGTCTGATCAGAGTCAAGAGTACTGCATTCTTAATAATGAGTCCGATTGACATATGATAGTGTACAACCATCGAAAAAAAGTTAAACAAGGAAACAAACAAAAGCAACAGCAGCACAAGCATGATAATTCCCACAAGCTGCATATTACGGAACTGTGTCATGTATACCGTGTAATCCAGATACATGATGGCAAAAAGCAAAGTGTAAAATATGCCCCCGATTAAGCTTTGTTTGTAGTTCTCTTTGTAACCTACAAAGAATGTACGGAAGATCGGTACATCCGTGTCACCCATATTCCATTTACGAACGACCGTAAAAAGGGCCGATGTTGCCGGAAACAGTGTAAGCGGTGCCACAATAGCTATAGCCCAGTTCATTTGCAATGATTCATTTGCGAGGTTCTGCTGCATAACGAGCAGTTTCATAATCAAGAAAAACAAGAACGGAGACGAACAAATAGCCCACAACAGATTGGTTGCGGCCAGTCTCGTAATCCACTCTGTAAGCCGATAGATCCCACCCATAGCTCCTTTAAATTCCAAACATTTCTCCTCCTCCGCAGCCTTGCGTATAACCTGAAGTCTAATATTAATATACCTTATTATTGATAGGAAAAGCCAGTACTTCCCGAAAACAGATCAGCAACCATGCTTGTTATGGGTTCTAAAGCGTAACGGATTCAGGGAATTTGAGACATAAAAAAAATGGAGCAGTTGCCTGCCCCATTTCTTAAATCAATCTTGCATATTATTCAAAAGAAGAATCTTTCGCAGGACGACGTCCTTCGTTGTTGCTTGGACGTGGTTTGCGGTCACGGTTGTAACCACCTTCTCTGCTTCCACCGCCACTACTGTTGCGATCGCGATTGTATCCTCCACGTCCGCCACCACTGCTGTTGCGGTCACGGTTGTAGCCACCGCCGCCACTGCTGCGGTTGCCGCTGTAACCTGATGGCTTACGTCCGCCAGAGCGAACATCCGGTTTACGACGTTTCGCACGGATCGGATCTTCAGGAGTCAGATCAACTTGAGCATCTTTTTTGTCGCCTGTAAGGAGCTTCAGGGAAGCTGACAACAGTTGAACAGAATCGTATTGCTCAAGCAATTGGATAGCGATACCTTTGTATTCGTTCAGTTCGCCATTTTGTACGATTTCGAGCAAACGTTCAGCTGTCAAACGTTGTTTTCCTTCTACTGCTTCAGCCAATGTTGGCAGAGGCTTACGAGGGATACGGTGACGAGTTACACGTTCAATAAAGTGCAGGTGATCAATCTCACGCGGTGTAACAAAGGACCAGGCAGCACCCTCTTTACCAGCACGTCCAGTACGACCGATACGGTGAACGTAGCTTTCCGGATCTTGCGGAAGGTCAAAGTTCACAACGTGTGTTACGCCGGATACGTCGAGACCACGTGCAGCAACGTCTGTTGCTACGAGTACATCAATGCTTCCATCACGGAATTTACGCATTACTGTATCACGTTGGTTCTGGGACAGGTCACCATGGAGACCGTCAGCAGAATATCCACGTTTTTGAAGAGCTTCAGCCAATTCGTCAACACGACGTTTTGTACGACCGAATACGATTGCGAGTTCTGGAGATTCCATATCAAGCAAACGGCTAAGCGCTTCGAATTTTTGACGCTCTGGCACTTCAATGTACGCTTGGTCAATCAAAGGTGCGCTAACTTGTTTCGGGATAACGGACACGTGCTCTGGGTTGTTCAAGAATTGCTGAGCCAATTTTTGAATGTTAGGAGGCATTGTTGCTGAGAAGAGCATCGTTTGACGATCAGCAGGGACTTGTTTCAGGATGGATTGAATATCCTCCATGAAGCCCATGTCGAGCATTTCATCTGCTTCATCCAATACAACAGTTTGTACATCTTCAAGTTTAATCGTTTTGCGGTTGATGTGATCCAGGAGACGTCCAGGTGTACCGATGATAATCTGTGGTTTTCTTTTCAGTGCACGGATTTGACGAACGATATCTTGTCCTCCGTAAATTGGCAGGGAGCGCAAACCTTTGAAGCGGGTAAGTTTTTCGATCTCTTCGGCAACTTGGATCGCAAGTTCACGTGTAGGTGCCATAATGAGGGCGCGGATTTTTTCGTCACTTTTGGAGATTTTGCTGATCAGCGGAATACCGAATGCAGCTGTTTTACCGGTACCTGTTTGAGCTTGGCCGATCAAATCTCTGCCTTCTAGCGCAATTGGGATCGATTTGGATTGAATCGGCGTCGCCTCTTCAAACCCGAGTTCGGTGATGGCTTGCAGCACCAGTGGTTCAAGATTAAAATCTACGAAATTTAAATTTGTCAAAATTATTCATACTCCTTCTATAGGGTGGACATGGTGGACAATCCACTTTGTTGTCTGTATTCTTAAGTAGCGTTAATATTTATAGGGTATCCCATATGGGCAAATTATTTTCATTATCAACATAATTCGTGAATGGGTCCCCAACATAAGACTAAAACTACATACATGTGTTTGAAACATTTCAAATTTTATCGTTCCATTTGGAAAAAGTTCCCTACTCAAGAATATCCACAAATCATTATATCACAAAACAATTCAAGATTACCAGCAATCTGGTTTTAAATATAAATGAGGTGATTAAATTGCCCAAAATAATATGGCACTCTTTAGTGATCATATTGGGTGCTGCAGCTATTGCCTGTGGCTTCAACTGGTTTTTGGTTCCCCATCAGCTGCTAAGCGGCGGGGTATCTGGTATTTCCATGCTTCTTGGTTATTTTACAAGTTTGAATCTTAGTATAATGTACTTTGTTCTCAACATTCCTCTGCTGGTCGCAGGTTGGTTTATTCTTGGACGACGATTTATTATATTAAGCATCGTATCGGTAGCTGCCACATCCTGGTTTATTGGATTGCTGCCTGTTTTTGTCGTGGCAACAGACCCTCTGCTCAGTTGTGTGTTCGGCGGCGTGCTCGTAGGTCTTGGTACAGGCATCTCCTTCCGTGTAGGCGGTTCTACAGGAGGACTCGACATTGTGGGTTCCATCTTCACGCGTTACCGGGATTTCCCC
Source organism: Paenibacillus illinoisensis NBRC 15959 (assembly GCF_004000925.1). GTDB lineage: Bacteria > Bacillota > Bacilli > Paenibacillales > Paenibacillaceae > Paenibacillus > Paenibacillus illinoisensis. The sequence goes on from NZ_BIME01000001.1 coordinate 1,076,961, forward strand.
ATTGGTACCGTTATGGCGGGTATGAATGGAGCTATTATTATGCTCGCTGGTTATCTGAACAATGACTGGAATATCGCTCTTGCCTCCATGGTTTCGATCTACATTACAGGTAAGGTGCTTGATCTGATCCATATCAGCCATGTCAAGGTGACATTGTACATTATCACGAACGAGACGGAAGCCATGTTGAAAAAATTGCTGGTTCGTCCCCGTGGTGTGACCAAGATCAAAACTCAGGGAGCATACACCGACATTGAAAAGGACATGTTAATGACAGTGACTACTCGTTATGAGCTGGTTGAGATTAAACGCATCATCAAGGAAACCGATCCAAATGCGTTCGTCAATATCGTTGAGACAGTCGGTGTCATGGGTTCTTTCCGCCGAAGTTGAGACACATGTACGGTTAACAATTTATATAATTGTGGTATAATAATTGTGCACGGCTCCTAAATATGATGTATAGCAGGATCTGCCCTTCACTTTCACAGGCCATATGCTTTTCCGATTCGCCCCGAATGACTTACCATTTTGGAATTCGAGTAGGAAAGGGTGATTATTGTGGATATGGAAACGGTAAAACTGTTTGAAATCGTCAACAGATGGTGCCCGGAAATGCTCCCTTTCTTGAAACCGAATGAGCTCGATTCACTTATTGTTCTCCGGGATGGGCTGGGCATTCTGGAGCAGGGAGACGCAATGGAAATCATTCAGTACAGTATTTGTGAGCATCAGAACGACATCTACATTCAATAATTTTTTTTTGATTAATCACGCCGCTTCTTGGGAGGTTCTCCTCGCAGGAAGCGGTTTTCATTTTTTCCGGAATGTTTCATCACTTGATTAATATGGTTAAAAGCCCAGAGGCTTTGTTATATAATTCAATCATGGAATGTACATAAAGGGAGTGGGAATAAAATGAATACGTTTTGGGCTTTACTGGCCATGGCCTTGGGAAGCTTCAGTGGAGTATCGGCAACAGCAGATCAGGGTGACCAGCAGCTTCAATCGTTAACAAATAGTTTTAACACCGCCATTATTCAATCCCAAAAGGATCAAGTCGTCATTGATGCGGATAATCCGCCTGCCAAAATTGACCCTCAGCCGGATGCTCCAGTTGTCAAAGGAATTTATGTTACGGCTTACAGTGCCGGCGGAGCCCGGATGAAGGAGCTGCTCGATCTGATTGATAACACAGAGCTTAACTCCATGGTCATTGATATCAAGGACGACCTCGGATACATAACCTACCCTACAGAGAACCAATCGTTACAGAAAATGGGCAAATCCCAACCGTTTATCCGGGATATTGACGCCTTGATGAAACGACTGCAAAAACACGAGGTCTACCCAATTGCACGGGTCGTTGTATTCAAAGATACGATCCTTGCCAAGAAAAATCCGGAGCTTTCCTTCCGAAACAAGGATGGATCGGTATGGGCCAATGGCAAAGGCGACAGTTTCGTTAATCCGTACAGCAAGGAAGTTTGGGACTATAATATTGAAATCGCCAAGGAAGCCGCCAAGCTAGGATTCAAGGAAATTCAATTTGACTACGTGCGTTTCCCAGAAGGTTTCGAGAACCGTGCCGATATATTAAAATACACCAAAACCGACAAATCGCGGGTCGATGTTGTTGCGGAATTTGTTCAATACGCCCGCAAGGAGCTTGCGCCTCTGGGTGTCCGGGTTTCGGTTGATATTTTCGGCTATGCGGCCTCTGTACCCGCAGCAGAAGGAATCGGTCAGGACTTTGTTAAAATCTCCGAAAATGTGGACGTGATCTCACCAATGGTCTATCCAAGTCACTACTCTACCGGATGGTATGGCGTAAAGGATCCTGACAAGGACCCTTACACAACGATCAAAGGCTCCATGGAGGATACACATAAGAAACTCGACCCAACCAAGGATCTCAAACCGGTAATTCGGCCTTGGATTCAGGACTTTACGGCCAGCTGGCTCGGCAGTGGACACTACATCAAATACGGCAAAAAGCAAGTTGAAGACCAGATTCGTGCAATGAAAGACATGGATGTGGATGAGTATCTGCTCTGGAATGCGTCCAATCGTTACACCTCAGGTGTGAACTATAAGTAAAGCACTCTTCCCTTAATTATTATCTTCCCGTTCCGCTGACGCGGAGCGGGATTTTTATTATTTTCGCCACGTAATTCCGGCCTTTCCCTGTTCAAACTCAGCAAAATCCACTACAATGAATAGCTGTCGTATGATAGTTTGATGATCATTCTTATGAATAGCGAGGCACTTCAAGTGAACATGACAACCACCCGTTTTTCGCAAAAAGTAAAGCAATTCCTGATCATATTTCTACCCATATTCACAACACAAATTGCCCTGTCTGCCATGTCTTTCTTCGACACCAATATGTCAGGCAAGTTTTCCCCTGCGGATCTCGCTGGTGTAGCTATTGGCACGAGTCTGTGGATGCCGGTACAAACCGGGCTTAGCGGTATTCTTATCGGAATCACCCCCGTGGTATCCCACCTGCTGGGTTCCAAGCGCAGTGATCAGATCGGCCACAGTGTGATCCAGGCACTCTATCTGGGCATCGCGGTGAGCCTAGCCGTTCTGGCCATCGGAGCCGTGGTACTTACCCCCATTCTGAACGGGATGCCCCTGGAGCCACGGGTTGCCCGGGTAGCTCTTTATTTCTTAAGCGCACTGGCTTTTGGCATCATTCCACTGTTCGGATATACCGTGCTGCGCAGTTTTATGGATGCACTTGGACAGACACGAATAACCATGTTAATTACGTTAGTGTCACTTCCGGTTAATATTTTGCTGAATTATCTGCTCATCTTCGGACGTTGGGGTTTCCCCCAGCTGGGAGGTGTGGGTGCAGGCGTCGCTACCGCGTGTACATACTGGATCATTTTTTTGATCAGCATCTTCTTTGTTCACCGGATTGAACCCTTCGCCCAGTATGGCGTGTTCCGCCATCTCTCCGGCATATCGCTGGGCAAATGGAAAGAATTGCTCAAAATCGGGGTACCCATCGGGTTCGCTACTTTTTTTGAAACGTCAATCTTTGCAGCCGTTACATTAATGATGAGCCGATTTGATACCATCACGATTGCTGCGCATCAGGCTGCTCTTAATTTCGCCTCTACGCTGTACATGCTGCCAGTGAGCATATGTATGGCCCTCACCATCCTGGTCGGTTACGAGGCGGGTGCAGGACGATTGAAAGATGCCAAACAGTACAGCTTGCTTGGCATCGGCGGAGCTATTGTACTCTCGCTGCTCACTGCAGTCGTATTGCTCGTGTTCGGGGAACAGATTGCAGGGTTGTATTCAAACGAGCAAGAGGTCATTGCGTTGACTCAGCATTTCCTGATATACGCCATCTTCTTTCAAATTTCAGATGCCATTGCAACACCGACTCAGGGTGCTCTTCGGGGATACAAAGACGTTAATCCTGCACTGATCATTACGTTTGTGGCTTATTGGATCATTGGTCTTCCAGTGGGGTACATTACAGCTACGTATACAGCACTTGGCGCTTTTGGATACTGGATCGGCTTGATTGCCGGCCTCGCGGTCGGTGCTACAGCACTACTATGGAGGCTGTTCCTGGTTCAGCGGAAAGCCGCCATTCGCATGATTAAGCAATCCCAATAAACCGATCGTTATAATGCAAACAGATCATAATGTTGATTCATACAAAAAAGAGCACAGCCCGTTTAGACGGCGCTGTGCTCTTTTGCTTGTTGTTTATTGAGATAAACGTTGTGCAAGCTCGTAGGTGTTCATATCGAAATCCTTTTTGGTGTTAACGACTTTATCGATGTCTGTCAGAACAAGCTCACCTTTGATAATGCCACACCCCTTGTCGGTCTCTCCCGCGATCAGGCTGCGCACAGCAAAGTCTCCCAGACGGCTGGCAAGGTTGCGGTCAAACGGAGTCGGCGTACCGCCACGTTGAATGTGACCCAGTACGGTTACACGCGGCTCATATGTCGGGCAGCGTTCCATCAGTTCTTTGGCCACATCTTCACCCTTGCCAACACCTTCGGCAACGATAATGATACTGTGGCGTTTGCCATGTGCGAAGTTGGCTTTCATCCGGTCTGCCACTTCATCCATGTCAAATGGAACTTCAGGCACCAGAATCGTTTCTGCACCCGAAGCCAGTCCGGCATGAAGCGCAATATCACCACAGTGGCGGCCCATAACTTCAACGATGGAAGAACGTTCGTGGGAAGACATGGTATCACGCAGTTTGTTGACTGCATCTACCACAACGCTTACTGCTGTATCGAACCCGATCGTGTAATCCGTAAACGAGATATCGTTGTCGATGGTTCCCGGAAGACCCATTGTATTGATACCGAGTTTACTCAGTTTGTTGGCACCATTGTAGGAGCCGTCCCCACCGATTACAACCAGACCATCGATGCCGCGTGCACGAAGGATATCGGCTCCCTTTTGCTGACCTTCAGCAGTATAGAACTCTTTGCAACGGGCGGATTGCAGAACCGTTCCCCCGCGCTGAATGATGTCACCTACACTACGCAGATCCATTGGGAATATATCGTTGTTCAACAGACCTTGGTACCCGCGTTGAACACCGTATACTTCAAGACCGTGGAACAGTCCGCTGCGAACGACCGCACGAACAGCCGCGTTCATTCCTTGTGAGTCACCACCGCTCGTTAAAACTGCGATTTTTTTTACTGCTGTCATGATGTTTCTTCCTCCTCTAGTTTCACTTCAGGCTTCCGCAACAAAGCGCCTGACTTACATATGCTTGCGAATCCAGCGACTGAAGATAAAGAAAAAAACTCTGGTCATTGGACTCTTCTTCATCAAACGCTTGGATATGGCGCGAACTTCCTGCTGTTCGCTGACTTTGGGATCAGACAGGTAAATGGCAAGCAGTCCTTCGATAATCATCCGGTGAAAAGCACTTCCCGGAATATTCTGCACATCACTGCGGGCCATCTCCACAATAAAAGCAATGCGGTCTAGCATCGTCTCCACATTTTCGTAATAATTGCAGAAGTTGAGATCTCCACCGATACGATCTTCATCCTGATCGATTAAATAATCGAGCATAATGTGCAATGCGCATACATGCGGAAAATAGGCAGTATGGATTGAGGCCGCCTGCTCTTCAGTCAGCTGATCATCACTCGCAGCCAGAAACAGCATGAATACGCCCAGCGTAGAGCCGGTAGCGGCGGCAAATTCGTTCCAACGGAACTGAGGTGTACGGTGGCGATGCTCTGCCCACCACTCGAGCAGTGCCGTTTCTCTCAGTTCCGGTTTGATGTGCTTATATACCTGCAGGTCCGTGTATAGGCCTGCCAGATCCTGAATTTGAGGCTTGGCGGACGCATATCCAGGCAGCTGACGTGTGAGCTCCTGACATGTCGTCACCAGATTCCGTAAGTATCCACCATCGTCCTGCTCCTCACGGAGCGCATAATAATTGACCGGTGTTGCTTCGGGATCTACCGCATCAAGCATGGATTGATGGAGAAGCCGAAAATCATTCGGGTCCATCGATGTGCTGCGGTCGCACAGATTGTCCAAATAATCACTAATGGTTTGATAAGAAACGATGAGCGGAATCAAGATGTGCCTCTTAGGCATATCGGGCATAGCATAAACCGTTCCACCCTCACAGTGAAACTGTTTGTCCTTGAGACTAGCCAGAGCCTGATTGCGCAATTCCTCATTCGGAATTTTCTCAGCCTTAGCTCTCCACTCAGCCAGTTCTTTCCGCGTTTCCGGAATGGTGTACTTATACACCCTTCTCATCAATTCCAGCGGTCCCCGCGGATATTGATGTCGACTTTGATTAGATTGGCTCAAAATAAATGTGCCTCCACTTGGTTGAATACGTATTAGAGCGATTTTTAACCAATCCCATTATAATATGAACCCCTTAATTGTACAAATGATCTACCGCATAATCACGGGAAAAAATCGCTTCCGCCAACTAGCCTTTGTGATATACTAAGCATATTTCATCCATCAAAGGAGTCGTTGACATGATGTCAAGTGAGCCTCTCTCGTGGAGACGGTTATTTGCTTTTTTTGTACCGCTCGGCATATCCGCCTCTTTGGTTACCATTTCTCACGTAATTATTAATAGTACACTCGCCAGATCCGCCCATCCGGAGACGGTCATTGCCAGCTACGCCATTGCAGGCAGCCTGCTGACCCTTACGGAACGCCCCTCCACACTGCTGCGGCAAACCTGTTCTGCGCTGGTTCGGGACCGCCTGTCCTTTCAGGCCCTCACTTTCGTCACCAAAATATTTCTCGCCTGTGTACTGCTGATCGGATTCTTGATCGTATACTCTCCCATTGGTACAGTGGTTTTTAAATATCTGTTCGGCGTGAGTCCCGATTTATTGTCCAAAGTAATTGATGTCTACGAAATCCTGATGTACGTCAGTATCTTCTCGGTCATTCGCAATATCTATCAAGGCATTATCATTACGAATAATCGGACCAAATGGCTGACGATAGGCATGTTATTCCGTCTTGGAGGCATGTATGGCCTATCCTTGTATTTCATCTATACAGACAGTATTAACAGTGGTCGTGTAGGCGCTATCATTTTTGCGGCAGGGATGATGATTGAAGCGCTCGTCAGTTTTCTTGAGGGAAACAGCATCAAGCGGAACATGCCAGCCAAGCTGGAGGATCATCCTGTCGAAAACAAAGGAGACGTTTTCCGCTTCTACAAACCGCTGCTGTTATCCAGTTTTGTCGCCTTGTTCATCGGACCTGTCATTAATATCGTGCTTGGCAAAACGACGGGTATTGCACTGGCCATCTCTTCTTTTGCTGTAGCCAGCAGTTTGATGCAGCTCATGTTAAGCTTTTTCACCTACATCCATCAAATTGTGCTTAATTTCTATGAGATTGATGCTAAACTGGTGAAAAAATTCGCACTGGTGACCGGATTTATTCCTTTTGCCATGACAGCAACCATAGCCTATACGCCTCTAGGTCCATGGGTACTGGAAAATGTAATGAGTGTTCAAGGAAACCTGCTGCAGCAAAGTTTGTGGACGCTGCGTGCCTTTGTGCTATTTCCGCTGATTTCGCCTTTTCTTGATTTCAGCAATGGGCTACTCCTGCTGCGGGGACAGACCAAAACGATGTTCCGCTCCCAGTCAGCCAATGCAATCTGTACCGTGATCGTCCTGCTCATTCTGGTTAGCATCTTCCCGGCTTGGAACGGCATGATTGGTGCAGTCGCCCAGTCACTAGGTCTGCTGGCAGAACTGATCATTGTATGGCTCGTCATCCGGCGCACGCAGAAGGAACCTTCCATGTCTGCCCCACCGTCCCGCAAGTCATCTTCACTTAAAGGCTAAATACTGAAATGTAATGAAGAATGGAGTCTCTCAACATGAAATTAAGTCACAACGCTCGCCCGGATCAAAACTGGCTGCGGGCACTTATGTTTACAATCTTCGGTTCGACCGTGCTGGTGGTATCCTATCTCCAGCTCTACTTCAGTCATCTGGGATTCAGCCGGGCCGAGATTGGCTACTTGTACGGTATCGGTCCACTTGTCTCCGTATTCTCCAACATGTTCTGGAGTATGGCCAGTGACCGCTACAAAACGGTTCGCAAAGTCATGATCATTCTGCTCGGCGGACAATTAATTACAGGCGTCATGCTCGCCAATGCGACGTCCTTTGGCCAAGTATTTATCTTGGTGACGTTATTTTACTTTTTCTATTATCCGGTCTACCCGCTTGCCGATACGATGGCAATTACCACTGCAAGCAAATACGGTCGAAATTTTACGTCCATTCGAGTTTTCGGCTCCATTGGCTATGCTTTTTTTGCATTAAGCATTGGTTATTTTCTTGGTTCTTTTGGACCCGGGTGGACGATGTGGGTGTGCGTTACACTTGCGGCCATGACACTTCTGATTGGTTTCCGGTTGCAGGATCAGAATGAACCCTCTGGAAGCAGTAGTAAAATGGAGCTCTCCGGGCTCTGGGCAATCCTGAAACGCAGAGATGTGCTGAGCTTTTTCGGATGTGTCTTCCTGCTGGCATTAGGGCATCGGATGAACGAAGCTTTTCTCACCATCACGCTGAAGGATCTCGGTGCCAGTGAAGGTCTGATCGGCTGGTCGCTGCTCATCTCTTCCGTGAGTGAAATTCCTATATTCCTGCTGCTCAGCAAGTATGGCAATCGGTACAAAGAGCTTCCGTTACTCACCTTTGCTGCACTTATGTATACCCTTCGTTTGTTTCTGATGTCTGTATCGGATACACCAGCGGCTGTTGTGGCCATTCAAACCATGCATAGCGTCACCTTTGGCATTTTCTATGTAACAGCCGTTCGTTATATTACCCGCCTTGTACCAGATGCGTATCGTGCGACAGGTATGGCCCTGTTCACCATCGTATGGTCAAGTGCCTCAGGTCTGCTCAGCGGAACCTTTGGCGGGTTGATATTGGATCATGCAGGCAGACAGGTCTTCTACCTCACAGCCATGGCCTTCTCACTCGCTGCACTGCTTGGTTTCATCCTGAAGCTGTTATCCAGCATGACCAAACGTGCACAATGATCGCACCTCGCTCTCTTTTATATCAATGAACACAAAAAAGCACAGTCTCCGTAGGGGGACTGTGCTTGGGTTCTTTATATTCAGCTAGAAGCCAATCATTTATAAGAAATCCGTCGAACGGAAAAATCTTACAATTTAATTACGTTAGCTGCTTGAGGACCACGGTTTCCATCAGTGATTTCGAATTCTACCGCTTGACCTTCTTCCAATGTTTTAAAGCCGTCGCCTTGGATTGCGGAGAAATGTACGAATACGTCCTCGCCGCCTTCAACTGAAATAAAGCCATAGCCTTTTTCTGCGTTAAACCATTTAACTGTACCTTTCAAATGAACAACCTCCTAAAAATATCGCCATCTATGGCGAATACCCTCATTATACTGTATGACTTTCCACTTTGCAATTTATCTTTTCAATAAATGCGGAAAAAATTTGCTTTGAAACGTAGGGTACGGTATCATTTTACCAAAACCGTAAGTTTGGAGACTATCTATGATTAAAAAACATGAAATATACAAAAGAGACAAGTGGAATATGATGACGGTAGAAGTACAAGGCAAATACCTCGTACTCCGTGAAATTTCAGAGGAATGGGGCGAAGAATGCCATACGTTTCTCAGCCGCCCTGCCTTGATGCACTGGGCTGAGCGCCGTTTTCCAAAAGCCGATTTCGAGAACCGCGAGGATGAATGGCGTCAGCTGATGGCTGCTTTCAAAGAGGTGTAATGAATGACGCTTGACTCAAGCAATGTTGTCATCTTCATTATCCTTGCCTTTTCACTGGGAGTTGTGCTTATTCTGGGACGCAGTTCCATCCCGGATCGACTGCGACGGGGAATGGCCCTTATAGCCACACTGCTTATCTGTTTTGCTTTTTTCCTGATCGTCTATTTCCTGGCCAACATGGGAGCCTAGTGCTCTCAAATATTTCAACCGGTCCGAGGCCATACTATACCGAATTGCTCGTATAGTCAGGAGGAAGGCCGTTGAAATATCGAAAATCACTGTTTGTCATACTAGTACTCAGTCTGATTCCTTCGTCTCTCTCCGCACAAGCGAGCGAGACGGGAGCAGATTGGTCTATACATCAACTTCATCAAAGGAGGATTCCCATGAGTCAATTATTGAAACGTTCCGAGGTGCCAACAGAACATACGTGGAAACTCGAAGATTTGTTCGCCGATCAAAAAGCCTGGGATCAGGAATACGAAGAAGTAACGTCTCTGACCAAGAAAGCCTCCGAATTTCAAGGTAAGCTGAACAAGCCGGAATCTCTTAAGGCATGTTTTGAACTCGAAGATGAGGTAAGTCTCAAAATTGAACGCCTTTTTGTGTATGCACGCATGCACCAAGATGAAGACACAGCTAATCCTACATACCAAAACCTGTCCCAAAAAGCGCAAAAGCTGAGTGTGCGTGTCGGAGAAGCTCTTTCCTTTGTCACACCAGAAATCCTCTCTCTGCCGGATGATCAGCTGGATGCATTCATTGCAGATGAGAAACTGTCTGCATTCAAGTTCACACTGGAAGAGATGAAACGTGAGAAGGCGCATGTCTTGAGCAAAACGGAAGAAGCCCTGCTTGCACAGGTGGGCAACTTGTCCCAAGCGCCGCAAACCATCTTCAGCATGCTGAATAATGCTGATCTCAAGTTCCCGAAAATTAAGGATGAACACGGCAACGAAGTGGAGCTTACCCACGGAAGTTACATTCAATTCCTGGAGAACCCTAATCGCGAAGTTCGCGAACGTGCCTTCAAAGCGGTGTATGAAACGTACGCCAAACAGAAGAACACGATCGCTGCAGCCCTGAATGCCAATGTCACCAAAAACATGTTCTATGCGAATGTCCGGAAGTACCCTTCCGTAATGGAAATGTCACTGTATGGTGACAACATTCCAACAGAGGTTTACACCAACCTGGTGGACACTATTCATGAAAGCCTCCCGCTCCTGCACCGTTATATGGATCTGCGCAAAAAATTACTCGGTGTGGATCAATTGCATATGTATGACTTGTTCGCTCCTCTGGTTGATGAGTATAAAATGGACATCACTTATGAAGAAGCGAAACAGACCGTCAAAGATGGCTTGAAACCGCTGGGCGAGGATTATGCGAATACATTGCAGGCTGGATATGATGACCGCTGGATTGACGTATATGAGAACGAAAACAAACGTTCAGGTGCTTACAGCTGGGGTGCATACGGCACACACCCATACGTCCTGCTTAACCATAAAGACAATCTGAACAGCATGTTTACACTGGCACATGAAATGGGTCATGCTCTGCATTCCTATTATTCGGATACTACCCTTCCGTATCGGGATGCACAGTACACCATCTTCCTGGCAGAGGTTGCATCCACAACCAATGAGGCATTGCTGATGGATTACCTGCTTAACAAATCCACGGATCCGAAGGAAAAACTGTATCTGTTGACCTATTATGCAGATCAATTCCGTACAACTGTGTTCCGTCAAACGATGTTTGCCGAATTTGAGAAAATCATTCATGAGCGTGCTGAACAGGGTGAGGCCCTTACACCGCAGCTGCTGTCTGAAATTTATTACGACCTCAATGTCCAATACCATGGAAACAGCATGGCTGTGGATAAGGATATTGAGATGGAATGGGCACGTATCCCCCATTTCTACAACAGCTTCTACGTTTACAAATACGCAACCGGGTTCTCTGCAGCAACGAGCTTCTCCAAACAGATTCTCGAAGAAGGTCAGCCTGCGGTAGACCGTTATCTTGGCTTCCTCAAGAGTGGTGGAAGTGACTACTCCATCAATATTCTAAAAAAAGCAGGCGTGGATATGTCTTCTCCACAGCCAATTCGCGAAGCCATGAGTGTCTTCAAAGAATTGATTGAACAGATGGAACAATTGACTAAATAAAGTTGTCTCTCTGTTACATGCGACCTGCATCCCTTGCCCATTTCGGGCAAGGGATTTTATAATCAAGCCAGATGCACAGCGCCTTCTTTGGGGTAATGCATTCGTATTCCTGAATTGTTCAACAAGGAGGCACCACCATGAAAATGCAATGGACCCTCATCGCAGGTCTTGTTTTTGCACTTCTTACCGGAATCTTCGCTGTTATTAATGTGGATTCCGTGCAGGTTAACCTGCTGTTTAACACGGTTCAAATCCCCCTGATTTTGCTGATTCTGGGCTGTACCCTGATTGGTGGAATCATTGTCGGATCCTATGGCATTTTCCGTCAGTATCGATTGCAGCGTGAGAACAAGCAATTGAAATTGCGTGTAACCGAATTGGAGAACACGGCTTCGAGCTATTCTTCACCGGGTTCCACCGCGACAATGGAAGCCTTCGAAACAACTGAAACGGATCGCTTGGCTGAGACGGATTCCATCCAGAGTCAGCAACGCAAAGGAAATTCTGCAGATTCGTTGTAAGAAGAACAAGCAGCCTGCTGGCATAAGGAATGGATGTCCCATTCGACCAGACAGGCTGTATTCTTGTTTGGGAACACTGATTATGAGGAGGAATCTCTATATGAATTTTACAATTAATGAATCCTACGTCCTGGACCTTCTGAAAAGGCTGCTGGATACTCCGAGTCCAAGTGGCTACACACACCACATTATCGAGATGATCCGGGAAGAAGCACAATCATTGAATATTTCATTTGAATTAAATAACAAAGGCGGAGCGGTACTCACTTTGCCTGGGCAGGATGCCTCCAAGACTATTGGACTCAGTGCACATGTGGATACGCTAGGCGCGATGGTACGTTCCATCACTTCTTACGGTACGCTCAAACTAACCTCTGTGGGTGGATTCACCATGCACAGTATTGAAAACGAGTATTGCACGATCCACACACGGGATGGCAAAACATATACCGGTACGATTCTCTCCCTGCACCCTTCGGTTCATGTCTACCCTGATGCCCGTACCTTTGAGCGTAAGGAAAGCCATATGGAAGTTCGTATTGATGAAGTGGTTTCATCCAAGGAAGATGTTCTTGAACTCGGTATCGGCGTCGGTGACTTTATTTCTTTCGATGCACGTGCGGTTATTACGCCAAGCGGTTATATCAAGTCACGTCATCTGGATGACAAAGCTAGTGTAGCTGCCCTTTTCGGCATTTTGGAATCTGCTTATCGGGAAGGCTGGAAACCTCTACATAACGTCTCTCTGCTTATTTCGAATTACGAAGAAGTTGGACATGGCGCCTCATATATCCCGTCCGAGATCAGTGAATTGATCGCCGTAGATATGGGGGCAATGGGTGACGATCTCAGCTGTAAAGAAACGGATGTATCCATCTGCGCCAAAGACTCCTCAGGTCCATATGACTATGACATGACGAGTCGCCTGATTGAACTTGCCAAGCAAGCAAATCTCGATTATGTCGTTGATATTTATCCTCAATACGGCTCAGATGGCAGTGCTGCCTTGCGAGGTGGAAACAACATTCGTGCTGCACTGATTGGCCCTGGGGTACATGCGTCCCATTCGATGGAGCGCACGCACAAGGATGCCGTTCTGAATACAGCCAGACTGCTCGCTTCATACATCACAACCAAGTAATCACCCTTATAAACTTCAGGAATATAGGAAGATGCCAGCAACAGCTCACATCGCTGTCTGGCATCTTTTTTTTACCCTATCATGTTCTCCTAACTGGACATCTACCTTAATCAGCCTGCTCCACATACTGACGATATTGCTGCTCGATTTGGGTTACTTCCCTCTCATGATCACGAATTTCATTTTTTAACACATGTAATGTACGACGGACGGTAAGACGGCCATCCTCCACCTGGGATTCGGCTTTTCGGATTTTGTCTTGCACCATCCAATCCACAAAGAGATTATCGAAGAAATAATCTGCAAAGGATAATAATCCCCCAAGCTCCAGATCAGCGTGTACTGCCATTTTCACATCTTCAAGCTCCTTCTGGAATCGCTTCAAATGTCTTCCCGCTTCCGTTAAGGCAGATTGAGCGTCATCCATACGACCGCGTTTGATATGAGTGGATATCATACCTCCGCCCATCATGTCGTATATTCCCCAATTCCCTGCAGACTTGAGCGCATCCCCCGCACGGCCCAGTGCACTGAGCAGGCGTTCTCCTTCGCGGTCTGCCTCCTTAAGTTCCTTCATTTCTCCGCGTAAATGCTCCAGATCCTCTGCCAATTGCCTAAGTTCATCGTGATTCGCCAGCAGTTGATTTTCCTTTTTGCCCCACAGCACCTTGTAATCATTTTCCCAGAATCGATATTTACTCTGCTCATCCAGTTCGCGCTGCACTTCTTTCCTCTGCTCATGAATGTCTTGTAACATTTGGCATGCTGTATCATACCCAGCCTTACTCTCCATTAATTCGAGTTCTTCCTTCTCCAGCTTCTCCTGCTTTTTGCCAATCAAATTATAGAAAAATGCAGATAAGGTCATGCCATTCAGCCGGTCCACATCATTCTGCTCCTTCTGGAGATGCTCCAGGCGCCGCTGTACTTTCGCCTTCCACTCGGCTTCTTCCTGGTTCAACTTCTCCAGGCGATTGTTCCATTTCTCGTAAATTCTCCCCTTTTCCTTGAGCACAGCCAGTTGTTCATTCAATTCTTTGTACATAAATGTGGTGTTCTCTCCTTTCACTGGAATTATTTCCTTACTACTTACAACGTAATGGATATGGCTAACGTTTCATATAAAAAAATCGCCATCCTTCAAAACAAGGCCTTAAGCCCTATTTTAAAGGATGACGATTTGTACTTTTTGATTAGGATTTGCTTTTCTCAATCTGCTCTGCAAGCTCATTCAGGAACGTCCAACGTTCCATCAGTTCTTCCAGATGACGCTCTGCTTCAGCCTGCTCTGCCATGAGTTCCTGCAAACGGGCTGAATCACTGAAGGATTCCTCCATCGCCGTGTTGATCCGCGCAAGGTTAGCCTCCGCTTTCTCAATATTCTCGTCGATCTGATCATACTCCCGTTGTTCCTTGAAGCTAAACTTCAGCTTCGGCTTGGCCGTAGATGCAGCAGGCTTAACCTCATCTGTTTTTGCTTTTTTCGCTGCTGACCCAATATCGCCCACCTGAGAAGCTCCCGGTGCATTCTTCAGCATCCATTCGGCATACTCACTGTAGTCGCCAACATGTACCCGGATGGCTCCATTGCCCTCGAAGGCCAGCACCTTATCCACTGTACGGTCCAGGAAATAGCGATCATGGGAGACAACGAAAACAACACCCGGGAAGTCATCCAGGTAATCTTCGAGTACCGCCAGCGTCTGAATATCCAGATCGTTCGTTGGCTCATCCAGCAGCAATACATTGGGCGCAGCCATCAATATACGCAGCAGATATAGACGACGTTTCTCCCCACCTGACAGACGGGATATTGGCGTCCACTGCGACGCAGGAGTAAAGAGAAACCGCTCCAGCATCTGGGCTGCCGTGATCAGGGATCCATCCGCCGTCCGTACATTCTCGGCCACTTCCTTGATATATTCTATGACACGCAGAGATTCATTCATCTCCTGATGCTCTTGCGTGAAATAGCCCAGATTAACGGTAGGACCGAGGACGACTTCTCCAGCATCCGGTTCCAATTTGCCTGAGATCAGCTGCAGCAGAGTCGATTTACCACTGCCATTCGGACCCACGATACCTACCCGGTCACCAGGCACGGCGATATAGTTCAGGTCCTCAATTAATTTGCGTCCACCTGCGGATTTGGATAAGTGCTCAATCTCCAGAATCTTCTTGCCCAAACGAGTAGAGCCTACCGAAACCTCCAATGAGCCAGAGCGATTCGGCCCCTGTTGATCCTTGAGCTGTTCGAAACGGTCAATTCTTGCTTTTTGTTTTGTGGTCCGCGCCTTGGCCCCGCGACGGATCCAGGCAAGCTCTGTACGGAGCAGGTTTTGCCGTTTTTGCTCTGAGGCTGATTCGCGCTCTTCCCGCTCTGCCTTAAGTTCAAGGAAGCGGGTGTAGTTTGCTTCATAACGGAACAAACGCCCATGATCCAGCTCCAGCATCACATTCGCCACACGATCCAGGAAGTAGCGATCATGCGTAATCATGAGGAGTGCACCACGACGTTTTTGCAGATATTGCTCCAGCCAAACGACAGAATCATTATCGATATGGTTCGTCGGCTCATCCAGAATAAGAAGCTCACAGGGGTGAATCAGCGCAGACGCTAAAGCCACCCTCTTGCGTTGTCCTCCGGACAATGTCCCCATTAGCGCGTCAAATTGACGGATACCCAGTTTGGACAGAATGCTTTTGGCTTCACTTTCCATCTGCCAGGTCTGAAGCTGCTCCATCTGTTGATTCAGACGCAATAACCGCTCTTGCAAGGCAGGATCGGATGGGTTCAATTCCAACAGTTCCATCGTCTCCGTGTATTCACGCACTGTTTTCATCTCTGGGCTATCGCCCTCGAATACTTGCTGCAGTACGGTATTGTCAGGGTTAAACTCAGGATTCTGCGCCAAAAACTGAATACGGACATCATTTCCGATGGCAATCTGCCCCTCATCAGCCGGTTCCATGCCTGCAATTACACGCAGAAACGTGGACTTTCCCGTTCCGTTTACGCCAACGACGCCGATCTTATCCTGATCTCCCATGCCAAACGAGGCGTCCTTGAACAATATTTTTTCGCCATAGCTTTTTGAAATTTGCTCTACCGTCATTATGTTCATTGCTCGTTACCCACTTCTCTGTAAATTGAGATTCAACAGTCTCTTGATTCCATACTCATGATGATACTTATACTTGTAAAAAAGAACGACAACCGTCCAGAAATAGTGCCGCTGCAAAAGCAATCCGTTTATTCAGATCTTCCTCATTGAACTCCGGATTCAGCATAATATCCATCTTCAATCGATCCAAAATCCCGATATAGGCTTCTGCCAAAAGCACAGGCTCAGGTACACTTGCACTTTTCAGCACCTCACACACCATGCTCATATACTCATTCATAAAGGCCTTCATGAATTTCATTAGATCCGGATCGTTATTAGGTGCCATAAAAAACAGCTTCGTATGATTGCGCCGCTCGTAATAATAAGTCAGGTGCGTCTTGGCGATTGCGCCAAGCTTCTCACCTGTATTCTCCTGAGATTTCAAGGCATAATCAAGCCTGCTGATAAAACTGTTACAGTCCCGCTTGGAAACCGCGACGAATAGTTGTTCCTTGCTCTTGAAATATAAATAAATGGTGCCTTTTGCAATGCCAGCTTCTTCAGCAATATCGGACATTTTCGTCTCATAAAATCCTTTTGATCCAAAAATACCATAAGCCGCATCCAAAATAGCCTCCGACTTGTCTCCCTGCACAGTGCTCACTTGCACTCCCTCCCTACAGCGCCAAAATAATACCCAAACCGATAGCCACACATCCTCCGATCACCGAACTCAGCACGTTGACCAGATCGTTGCTCATCCATGTCCAGCCTCGTGCGCGAACGGTCTTGTGGCCACAGTGTTCACTGACCTCAACTTCACGGCCGCATTCAGTACAACGATACATCAACTGGACTGTTGCTCCAAGGTAGGAATCGGCAAATGCTCCAGCCAATCCACCTACAAGACCAACACACGTCCAGCTCAGAAATCCGAGCGTTTCAAAGTCCGCGATCCAAGAAAAGAAAAATGCCCCTGCTCCAATTAATGCTCCGCCTATTGCCGCCGCTGTTGTCCCAAGTAACGACACACCACCGGAAGCGCCCGGAGTCAGCACCCTCCAACTCACCACGGAACGTGGCGGCTTACGGCTCAGGCTTCCGAGTTCGGTAGCCCAGGTATCGGATGTTACGGTTGCCATTACACCAATGAAAGCATAGATCCAGGCCGGATGTGGAAATATCCAGTATCCCAAACATAGAAGCATGCCCATTCCGCCGTTGGCAAACACTTGCCCTGCATCCCGATTGCCTGTCTTGGCATACGATTTCTCCAGCTCCTGCTTGCGTTCCTTACGATACTTGGACAACAAGGTTGAAGTTATGAAAAACAACAGCAGTGTGCCAAACCAAAACAAGTTGCCTGCCCCGTAATAGATCGTTCCCATCAACACAGCTGCCAAGCAACCGGACAGGGTTAGCGACTTCTTCGCGTAGGCTGCACCCGCCACAATAAAAGCGCATACGGCGCCGATAATCCAGTCCATAATCTCTCCTGCATGTGGCAGCATCTATGGTCCACATGACGTTTATGTTATTTTTGAAATTCAATTATACCACGGTTTGAGCCCAATGCCGAAACTCCCGTTGCAGGCATGACAAAAACCTGATCCGGCAGCATAGTAAGCTGCGAATCAGGTCTGCTAGATGAAATATAATTGATCGAAACTGCCCTTTTATAACAATCATCGCGTCGTCCGCTTCGCACGGTGTCAGCCTCTCTTGACCCCGCCGATGACACCATACCGATACAATACACGGCGACCAAACCAGTTGAACAAACGATCCGTGAGAAAACCCATGAATCCCAAGGAGATGAGACCAACAAAAATCCAGTCCGTCCGGAAAAATAACCGTGAATTCCAGATCAGATAACCTACGCCTTCATTAGAAGCAATCATCTCTGCACCGATAATGGCCATATAGGAAGTTCCCATCGCCAATCGAATACCTGTGAAAATGTATGGGGTCGTAGCAGGGACAACCACATGCAGCAAAATCTGCCACTCATTCGCGCCCATACTGCGGGCTGAACGAATCTTATCCTCTTCAATGGACAGGACACCCGTCAGTGTATTCAGTACAACAATGAAAAATGTCGCATACATGATCAGTGCAATCTTGGACTGTTCCCCAATGCCAAACCAGACCAGGAACAATGTAATGAAAGCAATCGGCGGGATAAATCGAATAAAATTAAGGAAGGGTTCGGCAAACAGACGGATGATGTGAACCTTGCCGATAAGCAGCCCTACCGGAATGGCAATGACACTTCCCAGCACCCATCCGGCCAGTACACGTGTGAAGCTGATCCCGATATACTGCATGAGTGTGCCATCCGCAATTAATTCGCGAGCACCCTGCACAGTATCCCATGGACCAGGAATCACGTCCGGCCCGTAGAGCAATGCACCAAGCTGCCATATCAGAATGACTGTAACCCACAATATCGGTACAGACACCCACTTTTTCTCCAACCATTTCATGGTCCAGATCACCTCAGTTATTCTTCAAAATGGCTTTGAATCTGATCGTACAGGCTATTGAATTCAGCCGAAGCAATATTTCTCGGATAAGACTGAACGTTATGGTAAATGTCCGTTATATTCGACGAAGGTCCCACTGACATGATTCCGATCCGTTCACCGAGCAATAGAGCCTCCTGAATGTCATGGGTAACAAAAATAACGGTCTTATGTGTTTCCCTCCAGATATTCACCAGTTCCTTCTGCATGACTCTTCGAGTCATGGCATCCAGCGCACCGAAAGGTTCATCCATGAGCAGAATCTCGGAGTCATTGGCGAGCACCCGCGCCAGTTGTACCCGCTGCTTCATGCCTCCCGACAGCTCCTTCGGATACTTCCCTTCATGTCCTCCCAACCCCACGAGCTGAATGTATCGGTCCGAAATCGTACGGCGTTCAGATTTGGGCACCTTGGACATCCGAAGTCCGAATTCAACATTTTCCCTTACGGTAAGCCACGGAAAGAGTGAGGAATCCGCCTGTTGGAACACCATCGCACGATCCCTTCCAGGTCTGTCAATCTCCTTGTTATTCACTTTAAGCTGTCCGCCCGACTTGGAGATAAAACCGGCAATCATATTAAGTAACGTTGATTTTCCGCAGCCGCTGGGACCAAGCAGAACGAAGAATTCGCCGCCCTTGATCACCAGATCAACATCCTTGATAATGTAATGCACTTCTCCATTGGTTGGAGCGTTGTAGGTCTTTCGAAGCTGTTCAATATGAATCGAGTGACGATCTGCGGGTAAGGACATAAGGACACCTCCAGTACGTTTTGGGTTATTCGGTATATGTTACTTTATCCGGCAATGCCTGTTTCAGAAGTGCCAGGTTTAACTTGTCTTTGAGATCAAAATCCTGCTCAATGATTCCGTTATCCACCATGTATTGCTTTTGTCCCGCCAAACTATCATAAGCTTCCTGGGTAAAGCCAACGACCCACGGATTGATGGGAAGATCCTTCAAAGTTGCTTCCTTGGGCTGTTTTGTCTCCTTGTACATTAGATCCGCTACCTCATCAGGATGAGCTTGGGCATATGTTGAAGCTTGATCCAGCGCCACAAGAAATCCCTTTACCGTTTCCGGATTCGCTTCAATGAATTCATTGCTTGCAACCAATCCCATGCCAAGCCTTACCGGAGTCTGGGACATATCTGTCAGCTGGTGCACGCCTTCGAGCGTATCGAACTTGTCGGTTAATGCAGATCCGATAACCCAAGTGGCATCCAGTTCCCCTTGCTTCAATGCAATATAGGACTCATCGAAGGCCCCTTGCCCAATCTGCTTCACATCACCAAGCGCAAGCCCCTGATCCTTCAAATACTCATCCCACAGATAAGGAATGAATGTTCCTCGAATAAAGCTTACGCTCTTGCCCTTCAAGTCTGCACCCGTCTGGATCTCCTCCTTGGCATACAGCTTCCATGCAGCTGCTGCTTCATCCGTTGTCTGACCCGCAGAAGCGATGATCGAATAATCCCCTTTGGCCAGAGCGTTCAACACCGGGAAGTCAGCACCATAGGCAATGTCGACCTGTTTGATAAACAGTGCATTCACGCCTTCTGCCGGAGAACCAAACGTGATACTCTCTGCATCAATGCCTTGGCTTTCAAAGAACCCTTTGGCAATGGCTACCCTGAACGTCGGGTTTGTGCTCGTATCCGCTATGCGGATCTTTATCTTGGCGGCACTACCTGCGGAGCCGCCTTTCGCTTCGGACACCGTTCCGTTTGAAGAACATCCGGAGATGATAAAAGTTATGGAGAGGAGCAGCAGGAATGCTCCCTTTAAAATGGCTGTTTTTTTCACAACATGCACCCCGTTCAATCAATTTATCCTCGGCTACCGTTAACTGCCTTGTTTTCCTTCATCCGATGTTGCTACGCAAGCTGCTCCTTCAACAAACGGCAGTGTTGTCTCTACACTGACTACCGAGTCAGAGCCTTTGGCTGCGGCTCCCGGCACTCTGTAGACCGATACATCAATGGCTTCGATCGCCACCTCTTCAGGCTTCTCCAGTTGAGGAACCCATTGATATGGAACCCGATAAGAACGATAAACCATATTGGTATTACGCCCATCCTTGTATGGAGAAATATATTCCCACACCAGCTCATGCTCTGCTGTAACTTCAAACAATCGGCCATTGGACCCTTCGGTGATCAACGTGTTACCGTTAGGCAAGCGCTGGGCTGAGCTAATATATGGGCTGTAGAATTTATAAGAATCGGTTGGAACGGAAAAGCCAGCTTCGGCAGAGGTATATTGCCACACAACCTCCAGTGTCAACGGGTCAATCTCAAGTACGCGTGAATGATCACGGACCGCGTGTTTCAAGCCATATGGAGAAGCCGGATTCGGAAGACCATAACCTGCCCATCCTCCATTATCAAACACCAGCAGATTGCCCTCGCCCGGCAGTCCTTGTGGAATGATATGCGCATGATGCTGACCGATAATGGTGCCGATATGCTTCGCTTCAGGAGAGGAATAATCCGGGCCGAGTTTCCAAACAATTTTGCCGCTCTGTCTGTCCGTAATGGCAATAATGTTGGCTTCTCTGGCATCCCATATGATGTTATCCGGGTTAAAGCGCTCGTCTCCCGCTTCATAGAACCGGTTGGGGCCAACATAGGAAGCCGAGTTAATATGCAGCCAATCACCTACACCCCCACCAAGGTGACCAAATGAACGCGTATTCGGGTCACGGTACAATACATTGCGTGCAGCCTCGTCAAAGCCCAGTTCTTCAAAATGCTCGTTCGGAAGCCATTCCCACAACACATTGCCTTCCCAATCCACTTCAATAATGGCATCATCAAGCAAAGGTTTATCCGAGATTTGCGGATTGCTTACGTTTTTGTGCGCCAGGATCAGTGTCTTGCCACCCTGTGTTTTCGGAGCAAGACCAGGAGCATAATACCCTACCGGATTGCCCTCACGCTGATAATCATGGTGCTGGCGGGCGTACCACAATGGTTCGTATCCCGGATCTTCAATATGTTCGTAGCTATTGTATTTCCACACGATGTTGCCATCCCAGTCCACCTGAACCAGGTCCACATTATCCTGAATACCGAACTTTGGATCTCTTCTGCCCGTGCTACCCAGCACATAACCTCCGGGGAAAATCTTAGCCGGAAATCCGAGCAGTCCTTTCCAGAGGTGAACTTCCTTCCCGTTCATATCAATTAATACAACGCCTTCTTCACCTGCCTGGTACACGGTGTAACCACCCCAAGCCTTTTCCGGATTATACAGCGTTGCTCCCGTTGGATAAATTGTTGAGTGTCCCATCGTTCTCATCTCTCCCTTGGATTGTTAATTTCATTCACTACAGTTCAAGCATTAATAACTGAGATAATTGTTCTTTCCGGAATTCCCCTTTCGCTTCTGTTCAAGGTCGTTGTCCACAGACGGATCTGTCTCATCTCTCGTGTTGCTCTCGGCAAGCTTCAGCAGTGTATCTGAGAATCCTTCCAGATTCGCGATCACCCGCTCATACAATTGGCTTTGCTGTTCCAGTTCCGCAGTGGTAAATCCCTCAAACAGAAGCGTGATACATCGGGCACCGATATTGCTATTGCGGGCATACATCTCCCTACCTTTGGCGGTTATATCGAGCAGGACGGTACGGCGATCGTCTTCCTTGCGTCTGCGGATCGTTAATCCCTTTTTCTCCAGCTTGTCAGTCAATGCAGTAATGGCACCCGAAGTGAAATCCAATTGATCGGCCAGGTCCCCGAGCCGCTGTTCTCCTTCACGAATGATTTTGTGCAGGATGAGCATACCTGGCAGGCTAATGCCTTCCACCGTTATGCGATCCCGCTCCTTGACGAATCGCCTGACCATCTTGCGGAACAGCCAATCCGTTTTCTCCAACGCATCCCAATCACTCTCGTTCATTTCATTTCCTCCTATCCAACCCAAACGTTAGCAAGTGCGCAAAAAGGCTCCCGAAGACATTCCATATGGAGTAGTCCCGGGAGCCTTTGGTGGTCCAATCAGCTCGCATCCGTATTCAAATTTATTTCACTGTTCATTTAATGAGTGTTAAAATAATTGAGTTCATCATATAACCTACTAACCCAACCTGTCAAGTAAGAATTAAAAGTTATTTATTCTTTTTTTGCCTGTTAGGATTTATTTATGCCATTTTAAGTTTCACTTCAGCTTCTCCGGTTAAACTAATCTCAGATCAAAACAACAAGATTAAGCTACGATTCCCTTCGTACTTAAATAGAGAAGCGAGGATGACAAGAATGAATATAAAACGTGTAATGTTTGTGGGTACGATGATTGTAACCATGTCTTTTGCGGGAACCGCCTGGAGCAAATCAGCCATTTCTCCGATCCCCTTGACGGAGTGGTCCATCGTAAGTCTAAATACCAAAGATGATGACAAGGATGAGCTGCTGACTGCACTGAACCATTCCTCTGAGGAAGATCTGTATCAGGATCTGTATGCAGGCAAATCACTCAAAACCATTGCAGACGAGAATGATGGAGATTTCAGTCAGGTCGTGGCTTTGCAGGTCAACCAACTCAGGCAGCAGCTGGATGATCGACTGGCAAGCGGAAGTATCACCCAAGAGCAATATGAGGCACAACATGCGGAAATCGAACAAATTGTTCTGGAAAGCGCCCGTACCTCTTACGAGTGGGCCTAAACGTGTACAGATGCGTGTTCATTTATCTTCAAAAATCACGTCAAAAAGGAGCGGTTTCCCGCCCCTGAATGGATGACTGTATAATTATAATTCATACGGAACTTACAGGATTATTTCGCTGCTGCAATGGTACATTTCCCAACGGATTGACCATCCCAGGCGAGCTCAAGCACATCTCCCTCTACGGTTGGTCCCACACCCTCCGGTGTCCCGGTAAAGATGATATCGCCTGTACCAAGACCATAGTGATGTCCTACATAATCCACAATGTGTTGAAGGTCAAAAATCATGTTGCGAATGTTGCCTCGCTGCACTTCAACACCATTTTTGGTCAGCGTAAAGTCTTTTGCAAGCAAAGCTTCCGTACCGGAAAAGGCCTGAAAACCACTTACAGGTGCGGAATTTTTGAATCCTTTGGCCGCAGTCCACGGGTGGCCTTTCTTCTTGATGACCGACTGTACATCACGCAGCGTAAAATCAATGCCAAATGCATACGATTCGATCAAATCCTCTACAGCAACCCCTGGTTCATAACTCCGGCCGATTTGAACGACCAGTTCAGCTTCATAGTGAACTTCCCCACGGGAAGCAGGTAATTCAATCGCCTCTCCATTCATGGGTACAACCGCATGCGAAGGCTTCATGAAGATCATTGGTTCGTCCGGAACCGCGTTACCCAGCTCTTCCGCATGAAGTTTATAATTGCGTCCTACACAGTATACGTTACGAATCGTTGAGAGCATCGGAATACGACCACCTTTATTGGATTAATTAGCGAATATGGACCCTGATCTTTATGCCCGATTGCTCGACTTTTGCAATGCCTGATTCCAAGCGTCAGGACGATTCGTGCACAGCATGAGCTCGGGATCAATTGCAGCGAGGCGCTTCATAATGATCTTATCATCTACGGTCCAGGCCATGACCTGAATGCCATCGTTCTTCATTTCCTGCATCAGTGATTTGTCCATGTTGGTGTAACCGATCGATAGGAACCCGCATTGCAGCTGACGAAGTCTCGCTAATAGATCTCCTGGACGTGCATCAATAATGAGACCTGTAGTGATTTCGGGTGCAAGTTTTTTGGATTCAGTCAGAGCAGCAGGTTCAAAGGAAGTGAAAACGACTTCGTCTTGCATATTTCTTTTTCGTACTTCCTCAATAACGGCTGCCGGCAACCCCGGATACATGTCTCCCTGTGTTTTCAGCTCAATGTTCAGACGTACTTTGCCCTTGCAGCTGTCCAACACTTCGCTCAGAGCCGGTACGCGTTCCCCCGCATAGGCCTTGGACTTCCAGCTCCCTGCATCCAGCTTCTGAATATCAGACCAGTTGGTCTCCCGTACAAGCCCTTCTCCATTCGTCGTCCGGTTGAACGAAAAGTCATGAATGACTACAGGCACGCCATCGCGGGACAATTGCACGTCCAGTTCGATCCAAGTTACATAAGGCTGCTCCATGGCCAGCTGAAAAGCTGCCATCGTATTCTCAGGTGCTGTGGAAGAAAATCCACGGTGTGCTACACATAGGTTACTCATGTATTCCCACTCCTTAGACGTATTCATTCTTGTATCAGCTTGTTGAAGCTACTCCATTTGCATCAAACCGAATGCCTGGTGAGAGCTTAGTCATCTGCTCCAATAACAGCTTATTGGCTTCACCTATCATTGGAATGGCCTGACCAAGCCCCGCCTCATATGGAATGACCTTCATGCTGCACTTCGCTTCAGCGCTGCATTCTGCCTGAAAAACAGCTGTTTTCCAGGTTTCTTCCGTCGTTGATTTCGAAAAAATAAAATTGCCTGTGCTATATGCGATCCACTTGCCCTTATAATACTCTACTCCTTGAAGCACGTGAGGATGCCCACCAATGACGAGATCAGCCCCAGCATCCACAAACTCATGTGCCAGTCTGGTCTGGTCATCATTGGGTGTACTGACTCGCTCTTCTCCCCAATGTGCTACCACGATCACAAGATCCGCCTTCTGACGAGCTTCTTGAATCGCGTTTACCGCCCCTGTAGAATCATAGGTTTCTGCAACACCAGCACGATTCCCTTCCGCTTTCCAGGTCGATTCCGGCACAACCCGGCTGAAGCCAAGCAGTGCGATCTTAATGCCTTTCCGTTCCAGATAGGCAGGCGCATACGCCTCGTCCCTGTTCATTCCGGCCCCAGTATGCGCAATATCATACTCCTGAAGGTAGGTTAGTGTGTCGACGAGTCCTTCAACACCCTGATCCAAAATGTGATTGTTGGCCAGATTTACTGCGTCAAATCCGGCAGCAGCCATCGCTGCCAATGCTTTTGGCGAAGATTTGTAAACAAATGATTTGTTCTCAGCAGCTGACCCACCCAGCGTCACGGGAGTCTCCAGGTTGCCCACGGTCAGATCATCGTTCTTGAACAGACCGCCAAGCTTGGCATAAGGGTAATCGTAGCCATTCTTATCCAACAATTCGGCCACCTTGCCAGAGAACTGAATATCACCAACAAAATTAATGGTTACGTTCTTCCCTGATCCTGTAGGCTGTGGAACCGTTGTTTGGGCTCCGGAACTTTCATTGTCCTTCGGATTTGATGGTTTGGCTGTTCCCGTCCCTGTTTGTCCTTCTTCGGACCCTTTAACCGACTCCTTACTGCCCGACTCCGTTGTTTCACCGCCGGATGAAACGCTCTCATCTTCAGCAGTTTCTGACTCCGGACTGGTTACTTCCATAGAATCTTGTTCTGCATCCGGATCTGCATCTGACTCCGCTTCAGGCGAATCCAACTCATCGCCACCTTTGGCATCCTCCTGATCCGCAGGTTGTTGCTCTTTTACCACAGCTTCATTTGTCGCCGGCTCCGCTTGCTGTTTCTGCATCTCTGCTGCGTAATATATGCTTACCCCTCCGATTGCAGCAATCAGAAACAGATTGATCATCCAGATAATACGTCTGCGTGCACGTTTTTCTTTTTTCTTTTGATTACTTCGATTAGATCTTGGGGGATACATAGGCAGCTCCTCTTCTTCTACAGCAATCCTTTATCATTATATCAGGCATATCCTGGATTTCCATCATTCAATTCACTTGTAAATAAATATCCTGCATGAAAAAAGCTGCCTCTCCTACAGAATGAATTCATTCCGCAGGAAAGGCAGCCTTATATTGGCTGCATTAGTGCACAGCCAGCTTTTGAACTGCCTGAAGCGACATTTCTTTTGCCTGTTTGATACAGTCCGGCAAACCTACTCCTTCATAACCAGCACCAGCAATGTAAACACCCGGCAGCTTACTGCCTAGTTCCTCACGCAGTGCTGCAATATGCTGAAGATGGCCTACGGGATACTGCGGCATGGATTTGCGTAGGCGGGTAATCTCCGAGAAGATCGGAACGGCCTCTACACCCATCGTTTCCCGCAGATCCTTGAGCACCAGAGCCGTCAGCGCATCATCGGGAAGTTCTACATTTTGCTCGTCTCCGGAGCGGCCGACGTAACAACGCAGCAGCACTTTGTCATCCGGACTGGTGTGCAGCCATTTGGTCGATGTCCAGGTACAGGCTGTAATATTCCGCCCTTCCTTGCGTGGAACGAGGAAGCCTGAACCATCAAATACATGTTCAATATCCTTTTTCTCAAAAGCAAGGACTACATTGGCTACAGATACGTAATTAATTGCATCCAGCGCAGAGGTGTCCACATGCGGTTTGAGCAGTTCAGATGCCACATACGTCGGGACTGTAACAATCACGTCATCCGCTTCAATACGCTCCCCGTTATTGAGCTGCACACTGTACCTCGTTTGACCACCTTGCTGAACATCCAATGATAGAACAGACGTATTCAGGCGTTGGTCCACATCCTGCATATCGTGAACCAAGGCGTGAACAAGACTCTGAAGTCCTTGGCGAAAATTCAAGAACGCACTTTTCTTCGTTCCCGTATGTGTCTCTGCAGGTTTACGACCTGTCATCATGCCGCGGATCAGACTACCATAATCCCGTTCCACTTCACCGAATTGCGGGAATGTCGCCTGAAGACTCAGACGACGCATATCCCCGGCATAAATACCGGCAAGCAGAGGCTCGGTCAGGTTTTCAAGCACCTCCGGACCGAGACGCCGTTCAATCATGTAACCGAGGGATTCATCTTCCGCGCTACGGCGCGGTGGAATAAAGAAATCCATCAACGCGCGCAGCTTCCCTGCCGGAGAAACCAGGCCACTTCTCAGAAACGGCTTCAACTCTGTTGGTATTCCGAGCACAAGTCCAGCAGGCATGGGGTGAAGCTTGCCCCGCTGCATAATATACGTTTTTTTGGATTCCGGATTTTGGCTTACCAGTTCATGATCAATTTCCAATTCCTTGGCGAGATCAATCATGGCAGTTTTGCGAGCCAGGAATGAATCTGGGCCTTTTTCAATGACAAACCCATCCCGGTGCAGCGTCTCAATCATTCCACCCATGGACGAACTTTTTTCAATCAGTGTAATTTGCGGTTCAATCCCGGCTTCCCGGTAATGCTTCCGAATATAAAATGCCGCGCTGAGGCCCGTCAGGCCTCCACCAACGACAACAACACGACGTTTCTGGTCTTCCATTACACATCCGACCCTTGCTGCCACTGGCTAATGATGACGTCACTTAACGTCTCCATATAGAGAGGATCACTGTTGAGCGAATCGATCCGCATTAGGCGCATGTCAATCTCCTTGGCAATCGCTTTGGCCTCAATATCCAGATCATAGAGTACTTCAAGATGATCAGAGACGAACCCAATGGGTGCAACCAGCACATCCTCAATCTGTTCCCGGGACAGTTCCTGAAGTGTGTCCAAAATATCCGGACCAAGCCACGGTTCAGCCGTACGTCCAGCACTTTGCCATGTAAATTGCCAGTTGCTAATACCTACACGTGATGCAATGACTTCGGAGGTTTCAAGCAATTGCTGCGGATAAGGATCACCTAGACTTACGATCCGCTCAGGCAAGCTGTGTGCACTGAACAAGACTCGTACATCCCCACGCTTCGCACCAGCCTCTTCGAATTCATCCAGCTTGGCACTGACACGGGAAGAGAGAGCCTGGATCAGCTTAGGATGCAGGTGGTAGCTCTCAACAAATGTCATTTGAATTCCAAGTTCCTCTGCTTTTTCACGAGCACGCTTGATGTAGCTGCCCACACTCATTGTGGAATAGTGAGGAGCAAGTACAACACCGATTGCTGTCTGAATTCCGTCCTTCGCCATCTGTTCCACACCATCTTCAATAAATGGATGAGCATGCTTCAGACCTTGATAACAACGGAACTCCACTCCGTTCGTACGTTCATCCTGGCTCAGCGTCTCTTGCAGAGCCTTAACCTGATTATCGGTATTTTCACGAAGCGGGAAAACGCCCCCAACGATAGCCTCATACCGATCCGTCAGTTCCTTCAGTTGTTCCGGCTCAGGCGGACGTCCTCTACGAATATGTGTGTAGTACGCTTCAATACTTTCCATATTTTCAGGTGTGCCATAAGACATCACCAGTACACCTACGGTATTAGTCATTGCTAACCGTCACCCCCGTCTTCAAAACTTCTGCAGAATATTCATGAATATATGCCGTAAGTTCTCTCAATTTTTCAAGAGAAGCTTCCGGGAACAAGCCATGTCCCAGATTAAAAATATAACCCGGCTCCTTGATGCTTTCATCAATAATGACTTTTGCCTGCTGCTTAATCAAATCCATCGGTGCTGTCAGCACATAGGGATCCAGATTGCCTTGTACGGCAAATTTGCCACCCAGTCTCTTGCGGCCTTCTGTGATGGAAACTCTCCAGTCCAGACCGATTACATTGGCTTGCAGATCCGTCAGAGTCGGTAGCAGTTCACCGGAGGCCACACCAGGGAAATAGATTTTCGGTACATTCAAATCCGATAATTCGGTAAAGATACGGGTAATCGTCGGCAACACATACGTTTTGAAATCATTTGGAGAAAGGGCTCCAACCCAGCTGTCGAATAGCTGAAAAGCCTTGCCTCCATTAGCAATATGTGCACGGACATATGTAATTACCATATCACCTAGTTTTTGCATGAGCTTATGCCATACTTCAGGCTCGCTGTACATCATGGTTTTGGTCCGAATGTAGCCCTTTGAAGGACGCCCCTCGATCAGATAACTGGCAATGGTAAACGGTGCGCCCGCAAATGTGATGAGGGGAACATCCAATTCCTTGTCCAGAATCCGAATGGTTTCCAAAATATGCGACAGGTCCCCTTCGACATCGATCGGACGCAAACGATCCACATCTGCCGCCGAACGTATAGGGTTATCAATAACGGGACCAATATTTTTTACAATATCAAAATCAATGCCCAAAGACGCAACCGGATTCATAATATCGGAGTACAAAATAGCCGCATCCACACCGAGTTTACGTACCGGCATGAGTGTAACTTCAGCTGCGAGCTCTGGCCTGCGGCAAATTTCGAGCAAAGAGTACTTTTCCTTAATTTTACGATATTCAGGATCATAACGCCCAGCCTGACGCATGTACCATACAGGAACACGGTCTACTTGCTGCTTGAAGCTGGCTCGAATCAAACGATCATTATAGCTCATGTAAGAAGCCTCCAATAGTTTTTGGACTCATAACTCTCATTATGCCCTTTTTGAAGAGCTGTAACAACCACGTGCCGCTCTGTTCCGATGACAATACTATGACATTCCTTACATCGCATCATCCATATGCCAATTATGGTATAATGAAAGAATGGTGTTTTTTCCACGAATTACAGAAAGGGAGTGAAAGCACTTTGAAAACTTGGAAAGTAAACCTCATTGTGCTTTGGTTTGGACAGTTTCTGGTCAATTCGGGCATGACCATGATTACGCCTTTTTTATCCTTATACCTTGCCAAGGATTTAGGCGTCGTCGGTGAGCACGAGATTGGCATATGGGCGGGATTTATATTTGCTGCCAATTTCCTCACTTCATTTTTGTTCCAGCCCTTGTGGGGCAAACTGTCCGATAAGTATGGACGTAAAATTATGCTGCTGCGCTCCGGATTCGGGATGGCGATTGTGATCGCGCTCATGGGATTTGCCCAAAATCCCTGGCAGCTCCTCTTGTTGCGTTTGCTCAACGGTACCATCTCCGGTTTTAATCCGGCAGCCGTTTCCCTAATCTCGGGAACAACGCCCAAGGATCGCATGGGTTTCGCCATGGGGATAAGTCAGTCCGGACAGGTAGCCGGAACGATTCTCGGTCCGCTGATCGGCGGTTTGCTTGCGGATGCCGTTGGCTTCCGGCCCATATTCTACATTACAGGTGGCCTCATCTTTGCTGCATCGCTGCTGGCCATGTTCCTTGTTCGGGAAAAATTCGACCGCAAGGAAGCGGCCAAACTGCCTGAACAATCCGTTTTGTCCGGACTGAAGGAATTGAACAAGTCACCACAGCTGCCCGCATTGTTTGCTGTAACGTTCCTGCTGCAGTTTGCGATGATCAGCCCCATGTCACTCTTGCCGCTGTATGTACAGAAGCTGCATGCATCGGATGTAAACGTGGCATTCTGGGCAGGTCTTGTCGGTGCTGTTACCGGACTATCCAACATGGCCATGTCTCCAATACTCGGCAAGCTCAGTGATCGTATTGGAGCACACAAGGTATTGACCTTCTCTCTTATAGGTACGGGACTGCTGCTAATTCCACAAGCCTTCGTACAATCGGTATGGCAGCTCATTTTGGTACGTTTCGCCATGGGTGTATTCATGGGTGGTTTGCTGCCTAGCGTCAACGCCTTGATTCGAGCCTACACTCCAGATGGCATGATCAGTCGTGCTTTCAGTTTCAATACGAGTACGCTCGCTCTCGGGAATATGCTCGGAGCCGTAATCGGCGGTTTTATGGCAGGATTTATCGGCATTGAGGGATTGTTTATCGTATCTGGCGGACTCCTGTTAATCAATATGGTATGGGTTCGATTCAAACTATACAAAAAGCCTGCTCTCGTCAGGGAATCCTGAGCAGGACATCCCTTCACTTGGAACGCATCACCAAAAGCCGCATTCATTGCCCTAGGGACAAAGAATGCGGCTTTTTTCGTTATCACTTTGTTAAGACTGCTTAACGTGCTCAAATAGAATAGGGTATTCCTTCACACCAAATACAAACGCACTCTGGATTGGCTGCAGTGTCGTTCCCGGAACAAGCTTGATATCCTGCATCTGCTGCAGCATGGTGTGGAGTACAACTCTCGCCTCCAGACGGGCTAACGGGGCTCCCAGGCAAAAGTGAATGCCAAATCCAAATCCCATGTGCCGGTTCGGTTTGCGATCCTCGATAAATTGTTCTGCATCGCCGAAAACTTCGCTATCCCGATTGGCCGAACCCACCCACGAAATAACCTGAGTTCCCTCCTGAATGGCCTGCCCGTTCAATTCAACCGTTTCTTTAGCTACACGTCCAATCGCAACAATCGGCGGGTAGTAACGCAGCGTCTCCTCAACAGCTGATGCAACGTGCTCTGGATGTTCACGCAGCCGCTGCTGCAGCTCGGGTTGTTCTGCAAGAATGCGAACTGCATTGGTAATCAGATTGGTCGTCGTTTCATTACCTGCTGCAAGCAGCAAAATGCAAAAACCAACCAGTTCCTCCTCGCTCAGCTTCTTCCCTTCAATCTCTGCTGCCAGCAGCAAAGAGATTAAATCATCCTGTGGCTCCTGCCTACGTTCTTCCATAATGGCTGTAAAATAGATGGCCAGCTCCTGTTGATTTCGTTTTTTCTCTTCCATAAGCTCCTGAAAAGCTTCATCACTGTCATTGCGCGCCCCCTTAACCAAGGCGTCCGACCATACTTTAAACTTCTGCCGGTCTTTTGCAGGGACTCCCAGGAGTTCCGCAATGACGATAACAGGCAGCGGAGTCGCCAGATCATCGACCAGGTTCATTTGACCTTGGGACAACCGGGGAGTGATTAATTCATCGGCAATCTCCTGAATGCGCGGAGCAAGCGCTTCTATGGCCCTCGGTGTGAATGCCTGATTAACCAAGTCCCTTAACTGCTTGTGTTTGGGCGGATCCGTTGTAAGCATACTGGTGTTTGCACGATCACGTGCGGAAGAAAACAACTTGGGATTTTTCAGGACGTACTGCACATCTTCATAACGAAAGATATCCCAGCATTCACGGTGCTCATCGTATCGGACTGGAGTATTCTCACGAAGTTCGGCGTACACCTGGAAGGGAGATAGCTGCTGCTCTACTGCTTCCAGTTCCCGGATCGGAATATAATTGGCATACTTTCTGGGTGCTCGGTTCATCGTCATTCCTCCAATCGCTAATATATATTTATTTACATATAAGAAACACCATATATTATAGACTTTACTGTATGGTCATACAAATATTTGGCAATAATTGAGCCTCTTCTCCTAGGGAATGCCATTTAAATCCCACGAACCTCATTTTTCAATCAGGATAAAAGTCTTAGATGTCATTTTAATTAACACAAAAATCCCTACCGAGCTCTACCTCTCCTTTCATTTCTACTTTTAGCGGTTTATATTTATTCATTTAACCTTATAAATAATAGTTTTACTCTGAATATCTATCTATATAACGTTATAATCTCCGTTTTTCTACTATTGTCATATTAGTTAACATCAAATACAATCATCTCAATTGATTTACATAATATTCCGAACAAACATCACATGTTACTAACCTGAAGGAGAGTGCTAATTATGAGTAAACATTCAAATCTTCGTCCCTGGGCTGTATGGAGTACTGCTGCTTTAACCGCTCTGACCATCTCTTTGTCCCCAGTCGGAACTTATGCTGCTCAAGCAGCGACTGTAGAAGTGAGCGGAACAACAAGTGCGGTACAGTCCACTTCGCCTAGTACTCCAGCACGGAATACATCCATTCCGGCCTTGCCTCAATCCTCCAAACAATCTGCATTACCTAATGTACTTGTCATTGGAACAGGCGGAACGATTGCCGGTCAATCCGAGGATGCAACCAGCTTCCAAAATTACAAGGCAGGCACACTCCCCATTGAAGAAATGGTTGACGCGTTACCCGACAAACAGAAGATAGCAGATGTTAGCACGCTCCAATTCGGCAACTCAGGTTCTGGTTCATATACCATGGCAGATCTATACGATTTATCCCTTACCGTAGACAAGGCACTTGCACAGTATGACAGTGTCGTGGTTACGACAGGTACGGATACCATGGAGGAGATCGCTTATTTCCTTGACATGACGGTGCAGAGCGATAAGCCTGTGGTCATTACCGGCTCCATGCGACCATGGACCGTTATCGGTTCAGATGCCCAAGCGAACCTGTACAACGCCATCAAACTTGCGGGAAGCGGACGCACTACCTCGTTCGGAACGGTATTGATGCTGAACGACACGATTCAGCTTGCACGTGGTGTAACCAAAACGAATGACTATCGTACGGATACATTTGAGACGCCAATGCTCGGTGCTGTTGGTTACATCGATGAAGAGAATATCCGAATCTACCGTGCTCCGGCACGTGCACTGAAGCCTGAAGGCACAGCCAAGCCGGCATTTGATCTGAGCAAGATTACGAAGGCTGATCTGGCGAAAGTTGAAATTGCCATCTCCTATCAGGAAGCTGGCGGGGAAGCGATTGAAGGTTTCGTACGCGGCGGAGCCAAAGGAATTGTAACCTCCGGTACCGGAGCAGGCGGCATCTCCAGAGCAATGGGACAGGCCCGTACGAAAGCAATTGAAGAGGGCGTCATCTTTGTAACCACGACCCGTACAGGTTCAGGAAGTGTATATGGCGGCGGCAACGGTGTCATTGCCGGGGACAACCTCAGCCCTCAACAGGCACGTATTTTGCTCATGCTCGGCCTGTCATTCAGTGATGATTTTGAAACGATTAAAAAATGGTTTGAAACATACGGTACACCTGAAGTTTAATAGCTCTCATACTTTTATCCTTATTTTATAAAATGGCAAAAAGAGATGAACCCAGGCCCTGTGATCAGGGATGTGTTCATCTCTTTTTTGCGTTTTCAATTGTGTGTATTACTTTTCAACAACGCGGTGGGCTATTAATCCAATCAAAAGCGCAGCGAATTGTTCTTCATAAAAAATTAATCAATCCTTATATAAATTTTCTGATTAATTTCAAATACATTCTTATTTAATAAAATAATACTTAAAAAGATAAAAAATCAAAAGAACTAACACTGCAATAAGTACAAAATAAACTGGTAGTATTAAAAATGGCGTGTATATGTTAAGAAAATGAAATACGAAACCTGAGATCAGAAGCAAAGAAAGAAAAATGAATAAAGGTCTCAATTTAACACCTCTATATATAGAAATTTATAACTCCTTTTATACAATATTACCATAAAATTTCCTGAAAGGTAGTTATGACACCTTCTTCACTAATAATAAATTCATATTTAGATAAGATCTCAATAAAAAATCATTCTTAACGATCAATATTTTTCAAACTAAAAAAACTCCGACAGAATCAAGAATTTCCTCACTAACACAAGAGCGTGAGATCATGATTCATCGGAGTTTGATCTTTAGAAAATTTCCACTTCTACTTCACCCAGGCCAGCGCCAAGCCATCATAATCCGGCAACATGGTGGTGACAAGGCGCGGGTCACTCGCCATCTGCTCATTGAAACGACGCACAGCAAGCACAGCCGGGCCTTGCTTGTCCGGATTCAGCGTACGACCACGAAGGAAACAATTATCGCCTACAATGACAGCACCCGGCCGGGCCAGCTTAATAGCATAATCGAGATACACAGGATAATTCTCCTTATCTGCGTCAATAAAGAAGAAATCGAATGTGCGACCTTCCTGTTCCAATTGCTTCAGGCTGTCAGCCGCCGGGCCAATGCGATACTCTACCTTTTCGCCGAAGCCACCTTCCTCCAGATGCCCACGAGCCATCGCCGCGTATTCTTCTTTCAATTCCAGCGACGTCAGAGTTCCTCCTTCACTCATGCCGCGAGCAAGGCATATACCGCTGTAACCGCCCAATACGCCGATTTCCAGCACAGCCTCTGCCTTTGATGTCTTGGCGAGAAACGTAAGCAAACGGCCATATGCCGGTGCAACCGACACCTCAGGCATGTTGTTTGAACGGATGGCCTCTTTCACCTTTAATAACAGCTCATCCTCTTGAAATAATTGATTTACATATTCGTCAGGGGTAAGATTCACCACGTATATCCTCCTTGGACACTTGGACTGCTTTCCTTATGGATGCCAATGTTCTATAATGAATGTTTGTTATCAACACAGGCGGTTAGACTACAGTATCACCTGCTTCTTTAGCGAGCTTAGCGCTCACCGCATTTCTCATTGTAAGTTTTTTCACGGAATGCGGCAAGGCCGCACCGTTACTATACAGCTGGATGAAGGCATCGTCCTCTTCCGCTTGAAATGGAGTTGAAATGAAACACATGGCTCAATTGCAATTAATTGCGACCTCAGCAATGGGACTTGAGGCTGTTGTAGCTCGGGAATTGAAACAGCTGGGGTATGAGGATGTTACGGTCGAGAACGGCCGGGTTGTATTTACTGGAGATTATATTGATATTTGCCGCTGCAACTTGTGGCTGAGAAGTTCTGACCGTGTCCTTATCAAGATGGGTGAATTCCCGGCAACCACATTTGACGAATTGTTTGAAGGTACCAAAGCACTCCCTTGGGAAGAATGGATCCCAGCGAACGGTGAATTCCCTGTCGAAGGCCGCTCCCACAAATCCCAACTGAGCAGCGTCCCTGCCTCCCAAGGTATCGTGAAAAAAGCGATCGTTGAGAAACTGAAGCTGACACATAACACCGAATGGTTCCCCGAGAACGGGGCTCGTTATGTCATTGAAGTGATTTTGCTGAATGACCGCGCCCTGCTTACACTCGACACGACCGGACCAGGACTTCACAAACGGGGTTATCGTAAACTGGTGACGGAGGCTCCACTGAAAGAAACACTCGCTGCAGCGCTTATTCAGCTTAGTCGCTGGAACGTATCCCGCCCCTTCTATGATCCGTGCTGCGGTTCAGGCACCATGCTGATCGAAGCAGCCATGATCGGGTGGAACATCGCACCAGGACTGCGCCGCTCCTTCAACTCCGAGAATTGGGATGTCATCCCTAAAGAACTGTGGGAACAGGCTCGCGAGGAGGCATTTGATGCTGTTCGTGACGACGTTCCATTGCAGATTTCGGGTAGTGATATTGACCCTGAAGCGATCGAGGTAGCGCAGGCAGCGATCAAAAGTGCAGGATTTGCCAAGGATATTGAGGTCAGCGTACTGCCTGCACACCGCGCAAGACCTCAAGGGCAGTATGGTGTAATTATCACCAATCCGCCATATGGTGAACGCCTGAGCGAAGAGAAGGACGTCTTGAAGCTGATCCGCTCCTTAGGCCGCAGTTATCTCGAGATGCCGACTTGGTCCTTTTTTGCCATCACTTCAACCAAATCCTTCGAAGAAGCTTTTGGCCGTAAAGCGGATAAACGCCGCAAACTGTTTAACGGACGCATTGAGACCCAATACTATCAGTACTTGGGGCCGTTACCTCCGCGGAATTCATCACCGAAACAGTAATGATACGATTCAAACAGAACGCTCCTGCCTTCACGGCTGGGGCGTTTTTTTGTACGGTTATGCAACCAATGATCTGCATGAAGCACATCTGCTAGGGGCATAGTTGAAATGCCATGAAGGAGAGCTATAATGAATGGAGCCCTGTTTTTTACACTCCGTTAACATTAAATGAACAAAACACTGCAACTGGGAGGGAACCTTGATGGTCATCTCACAGCCTACACGCAGCATGACGCCGCGTAGGCTTCTTAATCATCCACTTACGTTATATCTCATTTTTCTAGTGCTGATGCTGCTGAAACTCATGTGGCTTCATCACAACCTGCACGCCTATAACATCACCATGGGTCTCCTGGATAAAGTCATTGCCATCGGCTCTTTGCTGCTCCTGTCCTTCTGGACCTGGTGGCTGCCTAGACGGGGCATGATCTTGTCTCTTGTCGTTCTCAATCTGCTCCTCACAGCGCTGATCTATGCCGATATGGTTTATTATCGATACTTTCAGGACTTTCTAACGATCCCTGTGTTAATGCAGGCCAGACAAGTTGACGCTCTGGGCGACAGCATTGCTACGCTCATACACGCCAGTGACTTGTGGTTCTTCGCAGACTGGCTTGCCATCATTCCGTATGGGGCAATCCTGCTATTCAGCAGGCGAAATCGTATCTCCCGTTTGTCTACAACCAGTAACGGGTTGGGGAATTACTCCAATTACCGCAGCAAGAAAAGAGGCATGCGCAGACTCACTGCAGGCGGCATTGCCTTGGTGCTCGGACTGTGTCTTGCGGTGGGGCCAATCTATTTTTACAGTAAAACGTGGGCCAAGGGGCTGTTCGACAATAATTGGTGGAACGTCTCCATGTACAACGTGACCGGACTTCTCGCTTTTCATGGATATGATCTGTACAACTATGCAAAAGACCATATCGGTTCCGGCCCCGAAGCCGATCCTGCAGATGTCGAGCAAGCCAAATCCTTTTTTGCTGACAGACAGAATAACGCTTCTAGTGAAAATGCCCTGTTTGGCAAGTACAAGGATAGTAATCTCATCATCGTTCAAGGAGAAGCCTTCATGAATTTCATGATCGGGCAAAGTATCGGTGGTCAGGAAATCACGCCGCATTTTAACGAACTGATGAAGGAAAGCCAATATTACAGTCATTTTTATCACCAAACAGGTCAGGGCAGAACATCGGATGCCGATTTTGGAGCCAATATTTCACTCCACCCACTGCCTGTTGGATCAGCTTTTGTTCGGTACGCAGACCACGCATATGATTCTTTGCCTTCAATACTGAAGGACAATGGATACAGCACCAATGTTTTTCATGCGTACGAGAGTGGATTTTGGAACCGTTATACAATGTATCAGAACATGAACTACGACAAATTTTACAGCAAAAATGATTTTGAACAGGATGATCCACTGGGCTGGTCCCTGTCTGATGAGTCTTTTTTCAGGCAATCCGTTCAGAAGATGGACAGCGAGATTACCGAGCCGTTCTATTCCTTCCTCATCACACTCAGCAGTCATCATCCATATGCACTCCCGCAGGATAAACAGCAGCTTGATGTAGGTGAGTTCGAGGGCACGATGTTTGGTGATTACCTGCAATCCGTTCATTATGTGGATTCTGCACTGGGCAGTATGGTGGAAGATCTGAAGAACCGAGGATTATGGGACAAAACCATCTTCATGTTCTATGGGGATCACGATAATTCGATCAAAGAACAAGCGCAGTATGAGCAGTTCCTTGGACGGTCCCTGAATGAACTGGATATGGAGCAAATCATGAATGAGGTCCCGCTGCTGGTGCATCTGCCGGACGGAGCCGAAGCAGGAACCGTAGACCAACCTACCGGACAACTGGATATCACTCCATCAGCGCTTCATTTGCTCGGCATCACAGATGAATATTATCACATGGGGAACGACATCTATGACGGATCATCCCGAACCGTTGTATTGAGAAGTGGTGCATTCACTGACGGTTCGGTGTTTTATATCCCTTCAGACGATTATATTTACGAGAACGGTTCATGTTATGATCTGTCCACCCGCAACAAGACAGACATCAGTGCGTGCAATTCCGGACATGATGAAGCTTTGAAGAGATTGCATGTGTCCGATACCGTCATAACGTATGACCTTATCCGGCAATTCCGTGAAGAAAACAGCGCAGAACCTGCTTCCTAGACACAGCTAATGCCAATGTCTTCGTATAGCAGCTTTTGATTAAAGGAGAAACATAAAATCATGACAATTCAATCCGAACCCTTGTCCATTGAACAAAAATTATATGATGAAGCGGCGAACTTTGTGAAGCATCGCTACCCTCAGGGTTGGGGCGGTGCAGCAGCAGTTTATACCGCAGCGGGTTCGCTGTTAATCAGCGTTGCTCCGGAAGTGATCAATGATGCCACACACCTGTGCATGGAGACGGGCGCCTACCTCGAAGCACATAAATTAAACGAGAAAGTTACTCACTCCATCTGCGTGGCACGAGATGACGAACATTCGGAATTCAAAGTGCTTACTCCTTGCGGGGTATGTCAGGAACGTTTATTTTTCTGGGGTGAAGATGTCAAAGCCGCTGTATATGACCCGGATGGAAGGTTAATCTATAAAAGACTGGACGAAATCCAGCCTTACCACTGGTCCCAGGCTTATCAGGACAAATAGGGATACAGTTCTGCTTCTTTATGTAATTCAAGTATTCAGGTACTTCCGAATCGAGCATTTCCACCTTTAATTACCACAAAAGTGTTAAGCGTGCAGCCCACTGCATGTTTAGCACTTCTTTTTTTGGAACAGCCCGATACCTGCCTTGCGTTATTTAGAAAGTCGCTTTATAATTGTAACTAAAATAGTTTCATTTATATGGAGGTTTAAAAAGAATGATTATTGAAATATGGTCTGACTTTATGTGTCCTTTCTGTTATATTGGCAAACGCCGTTTGGAAAATGTATTGGCTCAGTTCCCACACCGTGATGAAGTGAAACTGCAATTCAAAAGCTTCGAGCTGGATTCTAATGCTGAACTGAACAGCGGCAAAACGAACGCGGAATATCTGGCTGCCAAATACAATATGAGCGTGGAACAGGCAAAGGGCATGAATGCTCAAATGAATGCCAATGCCCGTACGGCCGGATTGGAATATAACATTGATGAGATGATCCCAACCAACTCGTTCTCCGCTCACCGCCTGACCCACTGGGCAGATACACAAGGCAAAATGCTTGAACTCAGCGAGCGTTTGTTCAAGGCCATTTTCATAGAAGGCAAACATGCTGGTGACACTGATGTACTGATTCAACTGGCCGAGGAAGTGGGTCTGGATCGCAACGCAGCTGCCGAGGTGTTGGCCAGCAATCAATTCGCGGAGCAGGTTCGTGCAGATCAGGCTGAAGGCGAGCAATTAGGCATTCGCGGCGTGCCATTCTTCGTATTCGACCGCAAATTCGCGGTATCAGGCGCGCAGCCGGACGACGTGTTCCGTGATGCCATTCAGAAGGCGTGGGATGAGCGCTCCCCTTTCACCATGGTTGAATCCAGCACAGCTAACGCCGATGCCGGCGGTGTGTGCACTGATGATGGATGCGAAGTACCGCAATCCGATAAACCATCCAAATAACACAAAAGCAGCAGGAGCAAGGGCAATCCCCTGAACCTGCTGCTTTTTTTCAACTTAAATCTAATTAATCCTTACGTAAAATTCATCCATATAAAATAAATAAAAAGTCCGACCTGCCTGACGCAGGACCGGACCCTATTTATACCCTCTTTTAGAGCAGCAGCCCTACGCACATGATTAGACCGCAGAGCACAGATGATTGCTGGGAAGCTCCCATAAGCGGCAGATACGTCTCGGACGGATTAACCTTGCCCAGTGATTTATAAACCTTATACATTGGGATAACGGAAATAATCGCGACAAGACCATAAACGGGCAAAGCATGGAACACCACACTTACGATCAAAAGGACATAAGCAAGGATCGTCATCAGCTTGGATAGACGAAGCGCCCGCTCTTCCCCCCACATGACGACCAGCGTCTTCTTGCCGATTTCACGGTCCGCACGCCAGTGCAGAAAATGATGGTTAAATAGCAGCATGGTGGTCAGCATGCCGACCGGCAAGGACAGTAGCAGCGGCGCAAGCGCAAACTCTCCTGTCTGTACATAGTAAGCACCCAGAACTGGCAGGATACCAAAGGAAACAAATATCCCGATCTCACTATAGCCTTTTCCGCGGTAGCCGAATTTAATTGGCGGCGCAACATAGAAATAAGCGATCAAAGCCCCGATCAGCGCAATAGCCAGGATCGGCCAACCGCTGACGATCGTAAGAATAAGACCACAGACCCCAGCCAGCACAAGGAATCCCCAGGTAATAGCCGCAAATTTCTTCTCGGTCATGGTTCCCGAAGTCAGAAACCCGGAGTGCGTCGAAATCGCACCTTCCGTCTCCGTTGCTTGGGTATCGGTTCCGTTCCGATAATCCCATAGATCGTTTACCATATTGGAAAAAATATGAGCTGACACCGCGCCTACTAGCGTCAGCAAAAACAAAAGAAAATGAAATTCTTTCTGCATGGCGTAGGCAGAGATGGTGCCTAGTATTACCGGAACAACCATTACCGTTACGGAATACAGTCGAGTCATATTTTTAAATAAAGCCCAATTACTCATGATGTATTTATGCCTCCTATGATGCTAAATCTTTAACACTTTGTGACGACGTTCACATAATATTAGATTATACACCAAATTGACATTGTTGTGATAGGAAATTTTTGTTCGTTATTACGACTGAATCTCTTCGGTTGCATGCGTTAAACGTTTTCCTTTAACAGAAGCATCACTTAGGAAGCATCCCTCGAACCCAAGTCGGGCAGCAATTTTGAAAGAGAGAAAAGGCCCTCTCCTTCTTGAAGAGGACCTTTCAGTTTATGGCATAGACATTGCTATCCTTACTCAATCCCAAAAGAGTTGATCCGGATGCGGCCCGGTTCTCTTACCAGAATCCAAGGCATCAATCGATCTAAGTTCATCCGGCGTTAACTCAAAATCAAAAATGTCTGCATTCTCACGAATCCGTTCGGGTGTAACGGACTTCGGTATGGTCACAATCTGATTTTGAATATCCCAGCGCAAAATGATCTGTGCCGGCGTCTTTCCATATTTTTGGGCAAGGCCCTTTAACGTGGATTCATTGTTCAGTTTTCCTCGCATGATGGGGCTCCAGGCTTCCAGCTGAATTCCCTGCTCCCCGCAGAAATCCTGCAGTTCCTGCTGAATCAGACCTGGATGCAGTTCCACCTGATTGACAGCAGGTACCGTTCCACCTTCATCTATGATTTCGCGCAAATGATGGATTTGGAAATTACTCACACCAATCGCCCGTACGCTTCCTTCGCTATATAGACGTTCGAATGCTCTCCACGTCTCCTTGTACTGGTCTCTTCCCGGCCAGTGAATTAAATATAGATCAATGACATTCAGTCCCAGTGCCTTCTGACTGGCCTCAAATGCTCTGAGCGTCGAATCGTAACCCTGATCCTCGTTCCAGAGCTTGGTTGTCACAAACAGCTCATTGCGGGCAATTCCACTGCTCGCAATGGCTTGTCCCACTTCTTCTTCATTCCCGTAGACAGATGCCGTATCAATACTGCGATATCCTACTTCCAATGCCGTCTCAACCGCTTGCTGCACTTCCTTACCCTTTGCTCTATATGTTCCAAATCCTAGCCAAGGCATCGTTACCCCATTATTCAGAATCGTGCAATCTGTAATATGTTTGGTCATTCTGTACCTCCCGTATGGAATTTGGCTGCTCAAGGTTTATTAACCTTCTGACAGAAATTTAAGCGTTCCCTTATCTTACTGTCCAGGGCGACCTATTTCCGGGAGATTCTTGAAAAGGCAGCATGAAAAAAAAGAACCCGCAACGCTCTATGGCATGCGGGTTCTGGTGTGACAGGAACAGCTATTGATTCCCTTGCCCGTTCTGACTCTGGATGGAGTTCAATCTTCTCTTCTCCTCAGAGAACATCTCTTCTGCCAGCTCGACACCCTGTCCTCCAAGCGAACGTTCAGCCTGAAGCATCGCCTGCTCCGTATGCGCCAATCGGCGCTCGGCCT
This sequence comes from Paenibacillus illinoisensis NBRC 15959, assembly GCF_004000925.1. Taxonomy (GTDB): domain Bacteria; phylum Bacillota; class Bacilli; order Paenibacillales; family Paenibacillaceae; genus Paenibacillus; species Paenibacillus illinoisensis. Next base: position 1,120,147 of record NZ_BIME01000001.1, read on the forward strand.
GTTCAATGGTCTGCTCTGTAGGATGTGACATGGCCTGAGATACGGCAAAATGAAGTTTGTTCACTGCATTCTGCGCCTGAGATACGGTCGTATTCGCTTGCAAACTGGAATCATAACGCTTCGGCATGAGTTATTCCTCCTTGGGATCATGTTCCTGTTACCCCTTTAGGATGGATGATGAGGTCCTGCCTTATTCTTCTTTTGCATAAACAATTTATGAATGCAATGTCGTGACTCCATTTGAACCTGCATCATCCCCATGGTTGTAACCTTCCCCTAACTCACTGCGTTTATCTTATAGATGACTTTTTAGAAGAAAGAGGTGGTTGTTTGAAAAACCTGAGGATTCCGGTCATCATGTTGACTTTGTTATTGATAACCAGTGGCTGTGCTTCTGCAACGTATGAAATAACGGGTTATACAAGTTCCTCCATTATTGCCGATATTCCAGTTCCGACGAATGCCAAACCATTAAAAGTCACGACAGACTCAGCAAACCCCAATATTAAAATAAGTGAAACGTATGAATTGAAACATATCGGAGGTGAACAAGGCCTTTATACGCCTGCTGATTATTTTCAGAAATTACACGATGAAGGGTGGGTAGAGTTGGAGGAGAACCAAATGGGACATGTTCATTTCTTCAAAAAAAACGACACGGTAGTCGCTATCGAAATACGTGAGGATACCTTTGAAATTCATGAAATGAAAAAAGACGCTCCCCTATAATCCTCCCTAAGGTTCTTGGAACATTAAAAATACTACCAAGTTATCTCTGTGCACAAAAAAAGAGAGGCATCAGCCTCTCTTTTACTTCACGAATTTTGCGACTTTTGTCAGCACTTCTTCTTCCGTCGGCGCACTAATGTACCGACCGTTGATAAACACAAAAGCACGCTTCGCACACGGACCACAGTACGATTTACACCCAATCTTGATCTCCGTATCCGGAGCCATTTTCTCCAGCTTGGGTACAATCGACTTCAGTCTGATATGATTACACTTTTCGCATACGCGGATATCGTTAGCCATGAGTTCCCCTTCTTCGCAGCCTTAGTGGTCGCCGTGGTTGCCTTTGGAAGGGTTCGTGATGACAAATCCTTCTTGAGGAAGGTACAGGTAGTCAATTTTAACGCCATCCAGAAGTGGTTGATCATTCTCAAGAATAACATCGATCTCTTTGTCCGTAGATACTACGGTATCGTTTTCTTTAGGCGTGTCCAGATCAAGACCGTAGTGAGCGTGGTCACCGTGAGCATGCGTGATAACTACACGAAGTTTTTTCCCTTCGTTTTCGGGCTTGTCCAGCTCCAATTTCAATACTTTGGCAGCATTACGAGTAATTTTGCAGTTCATTTCGACTTCATCTCCTATATTGTAATTGCTGGTTCCAACAATTTCAGCATTTCTAAACTCCAGCATCTATTGTAAAGAAAGTTACTCCGCTTCGCAATAACATTGATGCAAAATCAAAGGTAAACCGTATCGATCTACCTCATGATTCCTTTAGGCGCGGGAGGGTAGCACCGGATATTTACGCTCCGCACGGCTGACAAACCAGTTCATGAGCAGCAAAGTAACACCAATATCATCGATAGGCATAAAAGGCATGACATCCGGTAGAACCCAATACAGTATGACCGGGATGATGAACAGCAGTTTCTCATGCAAAGGGATCTGCGGAGCCCGCAATAGGCGGGGCAGTCTCTTGAACACTTCAGTCCATCGTTTGAACGACAGCAGTCTTCTCCACTTCATGTGAATCCCTCCATATTCTTCATGAGCCAATGAAGGCGCATGATCGTATTCCACTCATTACCCTTTTAAGAATAGTATGATAACCAAAAAAAGACGGGACGCTGTCACAGCGCCCGTATGTTATATACGAAATGGGAAGCTTGAAGTTTCATGACAGGGCTTCTGTTCCGGTTTCCCCATCCGACAGCAGCTCAGCCAGCAGCAGACCTACCTCGACGCAGATATCATCAAACTGTTCAACAGGTAGTGGGTTGACGCCGAGTCCGACTTCCACCGTGAAGCCCGGCTTCCGAAACTGTTGAATGAACCAGTCCTTGTATCCCGCATCGCTTCCACCTAATTTAACTGCTTTGTAACCCGAGGCCCGTGCCAACCTGCGCGATAACGGCGCACTCTCTCTGGGCTCCAAATCACGGTAATTCCAATAGATCTCTTGCCCCTGACTGTGCAGGGAAACGACAGCAGCGAAGCTGTGTTGTTCTGTCCACTCTGCAAGTGCCTTTGCTTCTGGCTCAGATAACGGTGCCTTGCCTGCATAGTCTCGGGGACCGGGTGATGTAATGCCTCTCCGCGCTGCCTCTTCCTCCCAGTGAGCCGGAAATTGATCGTTCAGATCAACCCCTCTGATATTGGCTTTCCAATGGGTAAAATGTGGACGTCCAGCATTCCATGCAAGCAGCTGCTTGGCATGTGGATGTCTGTTTACAACCCCCTCCTGAACGAGCTCCACTCCATCCGGATTGACCATAGGCACGACCCACAATGTCGTTTCCTGCATCCAACGCTCTGTCCTGAATTGTTGCCAAGGCACGCTGTCAGTGTATGCCCTCGCATATTCTTCAACAAAACGCATGATTACCGCACTCGTAAGCCATTCATTGGCATGAACGGAAGCATTAACGTGAATATGGCGCGGTCCTTCCCCAATCTTTACGTAGGGTATAGCCTTCCCCATGACGCTTGCACCGATTGTACCTGTGGAGATGAACGGATAATGCTTCTCAAGCAAAGCGACATCCCGGCTCAATTCACGGTAACCGTATTCACCCTGTAACCTGACAATAGTTTTACCATTTGAATCCGGAATATGAATACACCGCCCACACCAATCCTCAATGTTCGCAAATTCGGGATTGGCGTCACGCAGCTCTTTTTCATTCAGGCCAAAACGTTCTGCGATCCACCCCACGTTTTCCCCAGGCTGAACAGCATATCTGCGACCGGTTCCCGGCAGGATTCGCAGCATCTGCCCGGCAAACAAGTAGGGTTGCGCTGCTGCCTCCGGGTTCAGGGCAGCCAGCAATGCCCTCGTCATGTGGTGCGCAGAGGCAATACGGGATAAGGTATCCCCTGACTGAACAATAATCCACTGAAGCTCCATGGTGTCTCCTTTCCCGGCAGGAGAATGCAGTTCTCCCCGTCCTATGCTCTTATTGTGCTACCCTAATATGTATGCGAACCCGGTTGTCCGTCATGTGACATGAATCACGCGAGCCTTTTTCATGCGCTGTTATTCGAGTAAATAAAAAACCGGAGCGCCAGGGCTCCGGAAATGACCGATGAGTGCAGTGGGTTAAGCTTCAACCTCAACTCCAATATGAATGGGTAATACTGCTAAGTTACGTTAATCGGGTGACCTGCCAAACAACAGGGGTTTTCGAGATTTGTTCTCCCAACCACTGGCGGGTAATATTCTGGAACATGCGCGGGTCTCCCGTACAGAAAAATTGATGCACCGGTGTCTCATCCCCACTTGCCAGCTTTCGTTTATCATACAAAATCGTACTGATTTCCCTCGCCGTCTCATCTGCCGAACTGATCAATTTCACTTCCTGTCCCATGACTTCCTGGATCGTTTCCATGAGAAATGGATAGTGGGTACAACCCAAAATGAGACAGTCAATTGGCTGTTGTTTGATCTGACCCAACGACTGCTCCACCGCAAGTGTTGTTTGTTCGGAACGAAATTCACCCTGCTCTACCAGAGGCACCAATGCGGGGCAAGCCTGACTGACGACATCAATATAGGGGGATAACTGCTTAAGTGCCGAAGTATATGCACCACTTCCTATCGTTCCCACTGTACCGATTACGCCAATGCGCCCTGTTCGAGTAGCCGTAATGGCAGCACGTGCCCCGGGATGGATGACCCCAATGACAGGCACATTCACCTTCGCCCGGATATAGTCAAGGGCTGCAGCCGTGGCTGTGTTACAGGCGATAACGATAACCTTCGGATCGAACTGGATCAAGAAATCAACGATTTGTTCCGTAAATTGTTTAACTTGTTCGGACGAACGGGGTCCGTACGGTGTCCGGGCAGTATCTCCAAAATAAATGATCTTTTCCCGCGGGAGCTGACGCATCACTTCCTTGGCGACGGTCAATCCCCCTACACCGGAGTCTAATATAGCGATTGCTTGCTGCACGAACACACCGCTTCCTTCTTCATTGAATTGGTTCTGATAACGATTTGGGTTCCAGAGCTTTCTTCCTACCGTATGATTATTCCGGCAAAAAGGTACCTACATCTTACCCGATTTCATCTCAGGGTTCAAATAAAACACCGCACGCTGCGGCTTCCACATCATTGTCGCACACAACAAAGCAGGCTCTCCTCATTCTTCGAGGAAAGCCTGCTTATTGCCAAGCATTGCTTCAGATATTGTCTTTTGAATCATCTGCAGTCAGCTTCGCAACGACCTCAATGCCAGACTCATTTTCATCGTTATTCACAGAAGAATCTACCGACGAATCCGAGTCGGTAATGACAGCAGATACACGTAATTCCTTCCCTTCAGCGCAATTCCGCCAGGATTGGATATCCTGGATGACAACGTCTGCCGTTTCTTTTACTTTGGATACGATCTGTGAGCTTTGTTCGCCGACCTTAACGGCCAGTTCCTGACCTTTCTCGGTGACCTGACGCGCACCTTCCGAAATATCCTGACGCAGCTCACGTCCGGATTTAGGCGCCAACAGCAGCGCTGTTACAGAACCCACTACCGAACCGATCAATGCTCCCCACAACAAACTTTTGTTTGAATCCTTCACGTTGCATCTCTCCCTTTACCTTAATGAAGTACCGGATACCAAGCAACAATACATCTTGATGCTTATTGATCCGGGCGAATGCCTACTCTGTTGATGCAGTATAAGCAGCAAGGGCTTGACCTGACACTCCAGATAGCAAAAACTTTTTAAATCCCGTATTGCGCATTAGAATGTCAGCATTAATGATGCCGAGAAGATTCGAGCGGCTGTGCAACATGGGCATCTCCCGGATCGAGATCAATGACATAACGGCCAGGCGCAATCAGCGCAGCCTGATGCTCACAGCGCCAGCGTCTTCCTCCAGAAGAGCCCAGTGTCTGTCCGTCCTGCAGAACATCACCCTGATCGAATATGTAATAGGCTGCCCCAAGCAATGTCTGGGCTACCGTATCCGGATCCAGTCCCGTAAAGTGACACTGCACATCGGGAACACCGAGCGCGGACAACCCAACGGTATCCATAACCAGTTCACGCTGTTCTTCCGTTCCACCTGCCTGATACATGCGGACATTCATTGCTCCATAGAGATGTTCTTCCCGCTTCTGTGACTGAATGTAAGCCTCCGGCTCAACCAGCTTGTCACTGCCGTACCAATACATCCCCTCACAAGGCAGAACTTCCATGACTGCCTGGAGCGTATTCTGGAACAATTCCAGACGCTGTTTGCGAGACATGGCTGCAGAGAACATATCATGAAGCCGGATCGAATACTGCGCTGTCTTCACGGTCTCTCCTGCTTCCGGCCAGTGCCAGGCTTGCTGCACTGCCCCACCGAAGCGGGAACGATCCTTGATCTCGTTCACAGGAAGCATGCAGGTCTGTGCAGGTATATTCCCTTCCTCAAATGAAACCGGATGATCCATATGATAGAAAACAAGCATGTCCAGGTTATGCTCTGGAGTATCACTTTTCCCGATCTCCGTCGCTGCCTCATCCGTCTTATTCTGTGAGGCGCGTTGATCATTGACCTGCTTCACAGCCAGACGGACTTGTCCGGTATAACGAGTAAGTGCATTCTGCAGCCGGATCCGGTCTATTTTAGGTTGCTCTCGAAATAACAGCTCTACCATATAAACAGGGTGAAATCCGGAAGGAATATCATTCGCTTCATTTTTCTCTATTTCATCTTGCCTTTCATTTGTCATGCTGGTTCCCCTCATTCCTTACTCTGTCCCTCGGTATGACCTTGCTGAAATGGACCAAGTTCTTTTTCCACATAGATACTAACCTGCTCAGCAAACTGTTCCAGAATAGATGGTACCTCTGCGCTTAACGGGTGCAATTCTCCCCGCTCCCAGCTGAAGTAATCCTGTACCAGCGGCTTGCGCAGCGACACGAGACGCTTCAGCACCTCGTAAGTCGAAACGTCAAATACCTTCTCTTCGTGATTGATTTGAATAATGTCATCATAACTGCTGGCATCCCGCATAATGAAACCATCAATAAGATAACTTCCCACATCCGTTACAATCTCAATAGCCAGATGAAGACAGCGTTCCTGGACCAGACCAAGCATAAGACTGCCATCCCAAGCTTGCGTTGCCCGGCGGAGCCCTTCGGCTACTTCCGGCACGGCAGCAAGTCTGCGGGCAATCTGTTCTCTGTTTACGTAATACAATGCAGTCACTTCCCGTTCAGTGAATTATCGATTCCGTTTCCCTCTTCGCTTAAGCCAGAATAGCATCACCGGACAAGCGATCAAAAACACGATAAAAATATATAAAAATTCCATAACGTCTCTTAAATCGCTCATGCCCAGTCTCCTTTAACAACTGCAGAATGAAATGATTAAATTAGATCTCGTAATCCACTGCGATCGACTGTTCTCTGACCTCGTTCATATACTGGATGACTTCCTGATGAAGCGGGTGGACCTGGTAGGCCTGCAGATCTTCCAGTGATGCAAATTCGGCTGTCAATGAGATGTCGAAAGATCTGTCAGAGCGAAGCACATCCACGCCAACTTCCAATGAGATCAGGACATCAATTTTGCCTTGCAAGTTGCGAAGAACGTTTGCAGCAGCCTCAATGGTTTCTGGAGAACGATCTTTCATTTTAAAAAGAACAATATGTTTAATCATTGAACAAGCACCCCGTTTGCATATATTAGTGGAAATGAATGAATTTTCGTGTAACCAAAATATATCATAACGTTAGTTATTGCGAAAGGATACTTGTAAACGTTCTCTAAACGATAAAACAATGCTATGCTGAACTGTTCTTTTTTGCATTATCTTCATCCTGTGCAGGAGATGTCTCTTCTGAAGGGGTTTTCGAATCAGCTTCAGGTGCCTCTACTTGCGGTTTGGACCACTCCCGATCCGAAAGGTCTTCCTGTTTCTTCAGCACGGCAATGGCTTGTCTGAGCTTATCAGGCAGCGGAAGACCAATCCTGGCATAGTTTTCAGTAATGGAAATTAACTCGTTAACCAAGTAGAAGTAGATGGCTCCTCCCTTGATAATGTCTGTTCCCATAAGCAGATCAATACGGTGAGCAAGAAGGATAACGGTCAGCATTAGCCCCTTGCGGGCAAGTCCCCAGAACCCGATGTTGCTATTTAACCCTGTTCCCGACCTCACCGCTGCAGCGAGACCTGTAACATAATCCACAGCCATCGCAATGACAAGCAGACTCAGCAATTCATCCCAAACGCCAAAAGCAAACGTTACGAACGCTCCGGAAATTGCAGCAAAGGTATTTACGGCTGGACTCACGTTTTCACCCCTCTCTCTGAATTGATCATTATACAAAATATGTAAGAGTTAGAGATTTTGACAGACCAATCGCCCGGTTCAACTTGCGGATTTTATTTTCGGATTTGTGCACATCATTCCGGGATAAAGATTAGTACTGTCCCAATTTTTTGGTGGATTTTAGGTAATAATCCGCATCATATCAACTAAAATCAGAGAAAAGTATAAAAGTCCTATAAATAGTCTTAAAGACCTAATTTATTGGTTTTCATGTTCTCTTTGATCCCTGAAATTTAGTGAAACATTGTAATCTAGGAATATACTAGGAAACGAATTGCACATACCCTAGTCCATAATTCCCTCCTTTAACTTTCTCAAAGGATTGAGCCCAATCCAAACCAGTGCACCTGGCACTTGAAAGTACCCCGGTTCTTATTGTAGTATTTGGTTAAAAAAATCGGAGGAAATATGCCTAATCAACCAGAACAACATTCCATCCAGGCGTGGTCTCTGATCAACCGTAAATACTTGGGAAAAGGCGTCCGTGTTAAACGATTCCGTAAACCGACACGCTGTCAAATCCGAAACCGCGTTCTTCTAGCCGTGCTGATGGCCAATGATATCAAGTTGTCCCAGCTTGCCGAAGATCTATCCATCTCATCACGCAGCGTGAGCGCGTGGGTGTATGAGGGGCGGATACCCGGCAGTACCAATTTGGACAAAGCGTGCCAATTGCTAGGCTACCCGCGTCACATTCTCTTCAATGAAGAAGTGGTACGCAAAAGCCCGGTCATTTGTCAGCCCGAGCCTTCCCGTTTCATGAAGCGTACGGTGACCCGATCTCCGGTTAGCAACCGTATTCTGACAGGCTTGTGTATGGTCCATGATCTGTCGGTGACAGATGTCAGCCACTGGATCGGGGTTCATCCCGGCACTTTCCGCAAATGGCTGCATCAGGGAACGCTGCCTTCTGCCGCGTTTCAGGAACAAGCGGAACAATTTTTCCGCATCCCGAAAACCATCTTGTTCGCAGATGTCATCCTGAAAGACCGTCGCAACAACTAAATAAGCGAACAAACAAAAGGCTCTGTTCTTCCCACACGGGAAGACAGAGCCTTTTTAAATGAAACATACCTCTTGATACACCTGTCACGTGCATCCCCTTCACTTTGCTCCAGCAACTTGTTCGAACTTATAATAAACCGCTGTCGTATTTGTACGTACAAATAAGGCCGAAGCACAGAGCCATTCCGATATTTTTTATCCGATGTACAGGTTGGTTTTATTTTAAACTACGTTCAAAGATTCATTAATATATTTGAGTCCGGTATATCGCTCTCTAAGTGTATGTGCCGTTGCAAATGCATGTTCCACCATATCCGGTGTAACCCCAAGCTGATCTGTTGTGGTCGGACCCCCAACCTGCTCAAGCCATGCCGTAAGCTGTGACGCATCAGGTAAAGTAGCATACACATCAAAAACAGGTTCTCGGGACAGACTCGCAAGTTCCTTGTAGCGCTCTGTAAGAAGCACGCAAGCTACGCCGACTTTGGCCCCATGCAGAACAGGTTTCCGGCCCGCTACCATCAATTCCATCTCCCAACGATGAGAAATATGATGCTCACCGCCGGATGCCGGACGGGAATGATCAATAATTAGCATGGAGGCACCGGAAATGATTAGCGCATCCATCAATGCGGTTATACCCTCAGCTCTTCCTTCGGCGATGGCTTGCACATTTTCGATGCAGGCCGTCAGCGCTTCTTTCGTCATCCGATAAGCAACCGGACAGAATGGCTCCCCGCCCAGGTCACGCGACACAATCCAATCTGCCAGAGACGTATATTTGCCTAACATATCACCGAATCCCGCCGCCGTCATTGCTTGGGGAGCCTGCTGGGTAATGTCAATATCCGCAAAAATCGCTTCGGGCGGTACAGCCTGAAACGTCTGCTTGATGCCGCTTACAATGAGCGGCGCTCCTGCTGAAGTGAAGCCATCAACCGATGCCGCTGTTGGGACAGACAGAAATGGCTTGTTCATTTTGGCACAGACAAATCGCACCAGATCATGTATGGTCCCCGATCCCACTGCGATAATGGCCTGAGTCATTTGTTTTACACCAAGCAGTACCTGCACAATCGCAGCCTCATCGGCAATGATATCCCCCGCACTGTTCTCCGGCATCTGGAATTCATCCGCTATGAGGCCCGCATCCCGCAGGCTTTTTACCACCTCATAACCCGCCGCAGGACCTGTCTGGCCATCATATACCACAGTAACCTGGTTATAGCCCTGTTCCAACAGGTACCCCGGTAATCTACGAATTGCACCATGTTCCAAAAAGACCTGCATTTGCACCAGCCGATGATCATGTCCACAGGTACACTGCTGTGCTTCCGCATTCCAAGCGGCAATGCGTTCGTTCATATTCATGTGTTCGTAACCTCCCGTTTCTAAGTTCATGCATATTTGCACTGGAAAAGCCACACAATGAGTATAGGAAAAATTTCAATGATTTTCCTGTTCACACTTTACTTCTTGTACCCGTATTTTGCAAATGTTTTGACAAACTATTTGAAGCAGGTGATCCAATGCAGCTCGGCAAAGATACAGGCCTATCTCTCGGTTTTCTTGCAGGAACGACCCTGGGCAGCGGGATTGCGTTCTTGTTCCAATTTCAGGCGTATGAAGTGGTCGGCAGCGTTTCCTTTTTCGGCATCATTGGTGCCTTGTCCGGACTATGGACAGCGATTTTCTTACGCCAGCGCCAGCGTCAACACTAACAACCGAACCAAGAGGACACATAACCAAAGCCTGTTTCAGGACATTTCAATTCGTAGAAAAATAAAAAAAAGGTTCGAGAGATTGCAAAAGCAATCTTCGAACCTTTTTTCTTCGATGCGGTCGAGAGGACTCGAACCTCCACGGGGGGTTAGCCCACACGGACCTGAACCGTGCGCGTCTGCCAATTCCGCCACGACCGCATAATATGTATCTTTTCATCCTTGATGAAAAGCATCCGGTTAAACCATTTCTCGTTTCACCGTAATTAAGAGTATACAGGCTCTGGAAGAAGAATGCAATACTTTTTTTATGATCTGAAATGGATAGGACATATGTCCTTTTATAGAAATTAAAAACCTCCTATCGTAAACATCACCAACTGTCCTCAAGGACAGACAACCTATGGATAGAGAGGAATATGAGCAAACCTATGAACATGACACCTGAAATTATTGAAGAAGGAAAACGACATATTCATTGGACAGAAATGCATATGCCCCTCCTCGCTGCACTAAAATCCCGATTTTCCAAAGAACGCCCCTTTGCTGGCCTTACCATTGGAATTTGTATTCACGTAGAGCCTAAGACGGCGGTTCTATGCCGAACCCTACAGGCTGGTGGAGCCAACGTTGTACTAACAGGAAGCCCAGGCACAACCAAGGATGCAGTTGCTGCTGCACTTATCGCCGAAGGCATTCCCGTGTATGGACAACGTTCAGATGAACGCCGTCAGCATATGCACAATATTCATCGCGTGCTTGAACACCAGCCGCATCTTCTCATGGATAATGGAGCCGATCTGGCTCGCACTCTCATTCAGCACTATGACCATAGTGCGCTCATTGGCGGAACAGAAGAAACCACGACAGGAGCCAATCTGCTGCGTGAAGAAACAGGGGTGGAAGTGACCTTCCCGATTATTGTCATTAATGATAGTCCTCTCAAGCGCATCATGGAAAATGAACATGGCGTGGGTCAGACCATTATTGAAGGATTCATGCGCACCACGAACCTGATTCTGCCTACAAGACGCTTCGTTATCGTAGGATATGGTTCCTGTGGACGTGGGATTGCCCGATATCTGCGTAATCTAGGCAGCCAGGTTATTGTGGTTGAGACCGATCCTATCGCTGGACTCGAAGCTGCTCTGGATGGATTTCGCGTAGCGAAGCTGGAAGAAACGTTCGCTTTTGCCCAGGTTTACATCACGGTTACAGGTCGCCCGAGTGCCATCTCAATGGAACACTTTAATCAGATGAACGATGGTATCATTCTTGCCAACGCTGGACATTTCTCCTGGGAAATGGACCTGGACGGACTTCGACAGGAAGCTGCACATACCGAACGTCTTACAACAGATATCGAACAATTCACCCTTGCGAATGGCCGACGGCTCATGCTGCTTACCCAAGGTGAGATGCTTAATCTTGCAGGTGGAAGCGGAAATCCTGCCGAGACGATGGATCTGGGCTTGTCCCTTCAGGCTGCATCCCTGCTCTATCTTGTTCAGCAGCGTCAGCATCTGGTAAATGGACCACAGCCTGTTCCTCATATCGTCAACTCGGAGATTGCAAGCCAGATGCTGTACCATTTGAGCGAGAAAGCTGTTTAGATTGACAAAAATGGTTCGATCAACAATGAAGGAGAATGGTTATGACTCAAACGAATCTTTGTTTCATCGGTGCCGGATTTCATGCAACGACCAATATCTACCCTTCTGCTGTAGAAGCAGGGGCTACCATCCAGGCCATCTCCACTCGCAGTATTGAACGTTCTCAAGCCGCTTTGCTGCGATATGGCAGCACAGGATCAGCATATGATAACGCAACTCTCATGCTGCAAAACGAAGACTGCAACAACGTTGTTGTGGTAGCTCAACCTCGGGATCAATCGTCTCTCGCCATGGAATGCATCAAGGCAGGCAAGAATGTCTATGTTGACAAACCCCTTGGCTGGACTGCCAGAGAAGCTGCAGAAATTGCAGATGCGGCCGAACAGGCTGGCGTTGTACTAATGGTAGGATTTATGAAACGCTACGCGCCTATATATATGAAATTAAAGGAACTGATTGATGGTGGTTCGATGGGTAGAACGCGTTCATTTCAGATGAAATTTGCTGTTGACAGTACTCCATTTTGCAAGAATGAAGAACAGTTTATGAAGCTTGCTGCCATCCACATGGTCGATCTGATGCGTTTCCTCTTCGGCGAGGTACAGCAAGTGACGGGTACCACAGTCAAGGATGGGGAACATATTAATCAGAGCATCTCCCTGAAATTTGATAACGGTATTGTGGGCAGTGCCTACTTCGCAGGCATGAGTGCATGGTCACGCGAAAGCGAAAGCGTACTGGTTACATTCGATCATGGTTTTGCGTCAGCAGATGAAATGAATACACTTACCGTTCATCACTCTCGTACCTCAGACAGCCTCCCCTGGAAGGCTCTTGAAGAGCAGGATACGGTCTATACTCCTTCCAGCTCTCCCATGTCAGGCGCATACCGCGATCTCTACCTTCGTGGATTTGTAGGCGAGATGACGCATTTCATGTCATGCTGCCACAATAATTCGCTTCCGCATTCAAGCGGCAAGGATAATGTCGGAACGATGGCCCTGTGTGATACCATCTTGTCTTCACTGGTCTAACAACTAAATGTTACTGTATACCCTCAATCTTACACCAACCCGTTGTTTCGTATAACGAAACCGGGTTTTTCACTATACATTGCACCTTTTCTTTAATCCGGTATCCAGGGTTTATAATCCGAATCAGACATGGTATGCTTTGAAGACAATATACACACATTTTAGGTACGTAGTGCTTAAATTGATACTATACACATAGCTGACGGAGGTGCAGATAGATGAAAAAAATTTCAACCGAGACTTGCCCCAAACCCTATGGCTGCGCCGTAGAAGTTACACTTAGCGTTATTGGAGGAAAATGGAAAGGAGCCATCCTGTATCACTTGTTTTCGGGTTCCTTGCGATTCAATGAACTCCGAAAGTTATTTCCCGACATTACGCAGCGAATGCTCACCTTGCAATTAAGAGAATTGGAGAGCAGCGGGATTGTACACCGGGAAATCTACCCTCAAGTGCCACCCAAAGTGGAATACTCACTTACGCCATTTGGGGAAACACTCCGTCCGATCATATTCAGCATGCGGGACTGGGGAGAAACCTATACAAATGAAGTCGTCCAAGCCAAGTCACAGGAAGTATAGTGAACGCAAAAAAAGCTGATTCCTTCTCATAAGGGACCAGCTTTTTATAGTGTATTTCATAGGCGATCTTCCCGGCCTGTTTATGACCTTTCTACGGTCTGAATGGTCACGGTACGATTGCGCCCTTCTTCCTTCGCCTGATACAGAGCTGTGTCCGCGAGATGGAACAGCTCCGTCGCTGAAGATGAATGCAGCGGATATTCGGCAACCCCTGCCGATATCGTCACGGAGCGATCGATCGGCATGATACTCTCCTCAACCGTTACACGAATAAATTCAGCAATCTGATAGGCGGTTTCAGCTCCGGTATCGCGCAGCAGCACGACAAACTCCTCCCCGCCGAAGCGGGAACTCACATCCTGCGGCCGAACGGCCAGCCTGATCAGACCTGCAATATGCTTCAGAACCTCGTCTCCAGCATGATGCCCGAACGTATCGTTAATGGATTTGAAGCGGTCAATATCCAGAACAATAATCGAGAATGGCGTCTGTTCATCAATCCATTGCTGAATGACTTCTTCAAATGTTCTGCGGTTCGTCATGCCTGTCAGTACATCCGTTCTGGCATCATAGGTAAGCTGGTCCGTTTGCTTGCGAAAGTTCACCAATGCACCCAAAACCGTGCGGGTTAACAAATCGGCCTCCCTGTTCCAATGCGGTTTCATCGTTGGCAGGTCCACTTTGCCCTGATCCACCTGATTAACCAGATTGGCCAGATAGACAAATGGACTCGCCAGTTTACGCGCTACCCGAATGACAATCAGGGTCAGGAGGAGAAACGGAACGGAAGTATACAGCAATAACATGCGAATATGCTCATTTAACTGATCATACACCGTCTGAGTTGGAGATACGACCACGACGCCCCAATCGGTAGCAGGCACCTTCTGATACCCGGCAAGCGAATCTATGCCAGCCAGATTTTTATACTGCTCCTTACCGGTTTGATCATCCATCAGCTTTTGTACAATTTCATTTTTTCTGATGTCCTCACCAATTCTTTTGGTATCTGGATGAAATAAAAGCGTGCCCTTGGCATCGACAATAAAAAAATATGAACCATTGCTTGTCCTCAGCTGACTTCCAAAAGAGAGGTTCAGGATATTATTCTCCTGCAGATAGATGTTACCGCCAATAGTCCCCTTAAATTGTCCAGCTGCATCGAAGATCGGTTCACTGACAAAAACATTTCTGCGCTTCGTCCTTGGGGTCTGATAGGCTTCGGAAATATAGGGCGCCTTAAGCTCCATCGCTTTTTTGGCTGCCTCAGATGAAACATGCGCCCCGACGGATAAACCCGAATACGGCGACATGCTGCGTATCACACCCTTCTCATCCACAAGGGCTACAGAGTTAAAATAATTGCTGCTGCGTTGGATCAATTCCAGCGTCGAATCCAACTTTTCCGTATCTGAATAGTCCATCTGAGGAAAATAGTCTGCAGCATATTTCAAGCTGCTCTGCATGGACTGAAATAGCGAATCCAGTGTCTGACTCATTTGAGCTGCGCTTGAATAATTAAGAGACAAGGTATTGTCAATGAGAGACTGCTTCTGCGTTGTGTAAGACGAAATAAACATGATTGTTAAGGTCATCAGCACCGAAATGGTGACCAGCCCACTGAGCAAGGCAGGAAGGCTGATTTTTTTATAGGTTCTCGCTTTTCTTCGCCATCTGGATGCTTTTTTCTTTGCGATCATTAGTGCTTTCCCCCGGATTTTCATGAAAAGGCATATTCTCACTATTCTATACGAAAGTTGTTATGAATGTATTAATTTTGTGTGAATATTTTACAGTTTCTTCAATTAAAATTGACAACTCCATGACAAGCTTTATAAATCAGGCGTCTGTCTTCTTCTCCAGAATCAAAGCTCGTCCTCGATGATGTATCCTTCCCCAGGCTCCTGTTCCACAAACCCAGCCATAGAGCGCGATTGGAAGTCAATAGGAGCATCGCTTCCCACCAGAATTCGATTCTGTATCTCATCCTGCGTTTCCGCAGGCAGTGCAAATGAACGTGTGTAATCAAACTGGTCAGCCATCGTTGCATATATCGCGTTTACAAGTCTGTCATTGCCCGCACGCCCAAATACATTCAACAGTACGCTTCCACCAGACCGCAGCTTGCTTTGAGCCATCGTAAAGAAAGATCTGGAGGTAAACTGCTTCGGCGTTCCTGCTGCGGTAAATGCATCGATAATAATATAATCATACGTTTCTGCTGGTTCCTGCTGCAGCAGCTCCCGGCCATCTCCCACCATGACTGCAGTGCCCTCATATCCAAATAGCGTCTTGCTTAATTCAACCACTTCCTCGTCCAACTCGGCGATCTTCACCTGGCGGTTTGACAGATAAGTCGAGAGCGTACCAATTCCGTGCCCTACTACAAAAACCTTTTCGTATTCAGGCGTATTGCGCTCCATTAGATGAACCATCGCCCTTGGGTATTCAAGCAGCATTCGTGAAGGCTCATCGAGATCCATGGCTCCCTGAACAGCCTCGTTCGAAAACTCCAAAACCCGGAAATGTCCCTTTTCCCCATAAAGCCTGGTTGTATCATATACGGTTAACGCATGCTGCTCACTCATATTCCGATATAAAACTCTCACGAGCTGTACTCCTCTCAAGTTCCATCCATTACATGTAAATAAACTATTTTTCATTATAACAATTCTCTATCGCCGTACTCCATAAAAATGAGAAAAAACCGTTCACGGTTACCCGGAAACGGTTTTGAATGGCTTGAGATAAGCTCACAAATTTTAATAATGACCAAACCCGAATACGGGAGTGGAGCAGGTTCGCATATTTTTCAGGAAAATCCCAACTTGTCCGTACAGTCAGGACCCTATGGCCTCATGCAAAGCTTTGACATATTCCACACCCAGATTGGAAAGAGAGGTGCTTTTGTGGCTGATCCAGCCCACATTGATCGATTCCTCGCACTCCAGCGGAACAGGAATGATCTCATTTCCGTTCAAATCAGCGCTGAGAACACCTGTTGAAATGGTATACCCATTCAGACCAATCAGTAGGTTAAACAACGTCGCCCGGTCATTGACCTGGATACTCTTGGGATGGGATAACGTACTCAGAATCTCTTCGGAAAAATGAAAAGAGTTGTACTCCCCTTGGTCAAATGACAGGTAAGGGTAGTCCTTCAGCTGCTCAATCGCCACGGATGCTTGCTTAGCCAGAGGGTTCTTCACACTGATGAAGATGTGCGGTTTGGCTATAAAGAGGCTTGTGAACACCAGACCGGCATCCTTTAACAATTTGTTAATGACCTTGGCATTGAACTCGTTCAAATACAGAATCCCAATTTCACTTCGCAGGCTCTTTACATCCTGTATAATTTCATATGTCTTTGTTTCCCGCAGTGCCAGCTCATATTCATCTTGACCATACTGCTGTACCAGACGTACAAAGGCATTCACGGCAAACGCATAATGCTGGGTGGATACCGAGAAATGCTGTGGAGAAGGCTTGGCATTCAAGTAACGATTCTCCAGCAATTCTGCCTGCTCCACGACCTGCCTGGCATAACTCAGAAATTCCACGCCTTCTTTGGACAGTGAGATTCCCTTGTTTGTACGTTCAAAAATGGTAATACGCATCTCTTGTTCCAAATCACGGATCGCGTTCGAAAGGCTCGGCTGGGAAATAAATAGCCGTTTGGCCGCTTCATTCATGGAGCCGCGCGTGGCAACTTCAATCACATATTTTAATTGTTGCAGAGTCAACGTGTTATTCCTCTTTTCGTATAGTTGGTTCTATTATATACCAAAAGAGTGTTCGCCTTAAACGAGACTTGCTGTTGGTCTGACGACAATTTCATTGACATCTACCTCAGCAGGTTGGCTAATTGCATACAAGATGCTCTGGGCAATGGCCGATGCCGGGATGGAAATACGCCGATAATCCTTCATGAAATCACGCGCTCCGACATCCGTGATCGTCTCGGCAAGCTCCGATTCGGTTACCCCTGGAGAAACAAGTGTTACCCGAATATCCCCACCCACTTCCAGACGTAAACCCTCCGTGATCGCACGGACTGCGTATTTGGTTGCACAATAGACGGATGCTGTCGGTGTTACGGCATAGGCACCAATCGAAGCGATGTTGATAAATTGGCCAGCACCCTGCTTTCTCATGACAGGTAACCCAGCTGCTATCCCGTGTAGCACTCCCCGAATATTGACATCAATCATTCGATTCCACTCATCCACTTTTAAGGCTTCAAGAGGAGATAAAGGCATCAAACCCGCATTGTTGATAACCACATCCAGACGACCGTAGCGGGTTAGCGCCAGATCTACAATACTCTGCATTTCTTCCAGCCGGGTTACATCGAGTGCCTGAACCTCTACGGATCCACCCTCAGAACGGATGGAAGATGCGAGTGCATGCAAACGTTCAACACGTCTAGCCCCAATAACCACGTGAGCCCCTTGCTGTGCCAGCAATCGAGCCGTCGCTTCTCCAATTCCGCTGCTAGCACCTGTAATGACAACGACTTTTCCTTTTACATTAAACATGTGAAATCCGCTCCTTTACCATTAGTTATTTTTATTTGTTTCTCTGTACAAAACCATGCCTGCGTGATATAAAATACCTTCTACAAAGTCTCCATCCGCTGTAAAACCCGTATCATCCACATATTCAATATGATCTCCTTCCACGACATAACGTCCTTGATATGCACTTTTCCTCTGACCTCTGGCTTCATCATATCGACCATTCGAGAGCAGTTCATGGCGGATATAACCATCCTTTGTCACCCACATGCCAACATAAGGGTGTCCATGTTCCGGTCTGTTACCTGATGGATTGTATTCCATTTCCCAACCTCCTTGCGTTTTTCAAAAGCTTCAATTGCTTATCCTTATTATGTAGGAGATCATCTCACACCAGATAGAAGATTCCCCCAACAATCTTGCCTATTCCTCCAGAAGATTCTAGAATAAAATAAACCGATTCGAAAAAAGGAGGTTGTATGCTCCATGACTTCATCACTACATATGGATGAGGATGTCACGTTTCAGATGCAGGAATTGGCTCATCTTATCGGGCGTTTTACCCTAAAAGACGGAATTCATTCCACGGCTATCCCTGCGCTCTCTTTGATTCGTGCCTCGGAGATATCTCAACCCATATATTCTGTTCAACAACCTGCTCTCTGCATTGTCGCTCAAGGATCTAAGTTAGTCATACTGGGCCGGGAGAGTTATACCTATGACGAGACACAATATTTGGTAGCTTCAGTAAACTTGCCTATTTCAGGACAAGTGGTTCAAGCTACTGCAGATAAGCCATATCTATGTATGCGACTTGATTTTGACTCTGGTCAGATTTTCGATCTGATACAAGACCCGACTGCTCTACAATTCAAACCGGACAACTCAACCCAGCGTGGATTATTTGTCAGCTCTAACAAGGTCCCGCTTCTTGAAGCCATCATCCGATTGGTTCGGCTGCTCGATACTCCAGAAGATATTCCAATACTCGCTCCACTGATTATCCGTGAAATTTTATATCGAATTATTCAGGATGAACACGGACATTCAATAAAACAATTTGCCGTTCAAAACAGCCACGCACAGCACATCGCCAAGGTGATCGAAGTCATCCAATCCGAATATGACAAACCGCTGCGCGTGGACCAGCTTGCCGCCATGGTTAATATGAGTTCCTCCTCACTTCACTACCATTTCAAAGCCATCACCGCCATGAGCCCCATACAATTTCAAAAACAAATCCGGTTGCAGGAAGCCAGAAGTATGCTCATTGCCGGTTCAACTGATGCTGCCGATGCCGCATTTCAGGTTGGATACGAGAGCCCTTCCCAATTCAGCAGGGAATATGCCCGAATGTATGGTCTGCCACCAAAAAGCGATATCCAACGTCTTCGTCATGCGCTGCAAATTTGAGTGTTAATCGCAATCAAAAAGAACCCGCGTCGTCCAGACGTGGGTTCTCGGGTGTAATGAATGTTATTGGGATGGTGTCCATCAGGAGAACATGTTCTTTTTCTCAAAAACCGACATCTGATTCTCTCCAGTTATAGGACATTCATCAGGAAACAAGCTCCGCTTGTTCAGCTTCTCATCGATAAAATCAACGACCTGCTGCAGCGAGGCAATCTGCGCTTCTATTTTCATTCGATGGCTCACCAGCATCTCACGCTCTTCCGGGAATTCGTCCAGATTCGAATCCATCGACATGTGCAGGTAAGGCTTCATATCCTCCAGAGACATACCTGTCTTTTTTAGACAAGAAATAAGTTTCATGGTCCGAATATCCTCTTGACGGTATACACGGTGCCTGTTCGCCTTCCGATCTGCCCGCGGCAGAAGCTGAATCTTCTCATAATATCGAATCGTATCTTCCGATAATCCCGCCTTCTCCGCTGTTTCCTTAATGGAATATAGTGCCTCATTACTCATCCGCCTCAGCCTCCTTTGCCCTCATACCTTCATCTTACAACTTGGAGTCAGCTCCAAGTCAAGCCGGATCCAGCCCTACAACCAATCAACATGAATGTTCAAAATTCATTCGATCCAACTGCTTGACTTGGAGTCGACTCCAAATTATAGAATGAGCGCAGCATACAGATTGGTTCTGTAATTCCCAACAAAATGGAGGTAACTATGAATAAACCAAACAAACTTCACACCGCGCTGATTACGGGCTCAACCTCAGGAATTGGCCTCGAGCTGACCCGCTCGTTATTGGCCGAAGGATGGCAGGTCATCGGCCTCAACCGTTCACCTTTTCCGGCAGAGCAAGGCGATATTCAACGTGCATTACGTTCAGGGCAGCTTCATTTGGTTCAGGCCAACCTGACCAACTACGAAAGTCTGAAAATCGCGCTCGATCAGATTAAACTCCAATTGGATACGATTGATGTCCTGTTTAATAACGCAGGGGGCAGTGCGGCAGAGCTTCGTTTTTCTGACCAAGGGCATGAAATGCACTTTGAACTTCAAACCATCGTTCCTTATATCATTTATATGGAGTTATATGATCTTATACGCAGGGGCACTTTCAAGACGGTTGTTAATACTTCAACGAGTGCATTCAGTATGGTCCGACAGTTCAACCTGGACATTCTGGAACGTCCAACCGAATTCAAAAAGCTGTTTGGTCCATATGCCACCTCGAAGCTTGGCCTCTCCTTATGGACACGCGAGGCGGCTGAGGCGGCGAAGTCAGATGGCATTCGTCTTCTGAGCGTAGATCCTGGAGGTAACAATACTTTACGCGGCAGCAAAAAATCCGGTTTGCCCTTTTACATCAAGCCTGTCATGAAACTGTTCTTCCCTCCTCCAAGTCACGGTGCTTCGTTACTGTATAGTGCCGCATTCTCACAGACCAATCACGAATCAGGTACGTTCCTGATAAAAAATAAACCGACTGAACTTCGTTTCAAAGAGCAAGGTCCCATCATTTTGAAGCGGGTACATGAAATTTACGAGCAAGAGTTTCTATTTTCAATCCCTGCAGGAAGTGGAAATCAAAAAAGCGATTAACAACTGGAAAGACTGTACTTTGGCAAGTAACATTCTCCCCGTGTCACCACGGGGGTTCTCTCCATTTCAGTTTTGTTCCCTGTCAAATCACTCTTCCTCCAAGCCATCCATTAAACTTCGAGTATCCAACTGCTCATAGAAACGAGTCAAATCCAGCACAAATCTCTTTAAAAATTCAAGCTCCATTTTGTTATATTCGCCCAGAAAACGGAGGAATTGATTTTCAATCTTTTCGTGCAGATCGGCATGAACGTGAAACAGCTTTTTGCCTGGTGAGGTTAACCGGAAATAAATCTCCTTTTTGTTGTCATTTAACTGTGTCTTTCGAAGCCATCCTTGCTTCAGCAGTTTATGGGCCACTTTGGAGGTGTTCCCTTTGCTGAGCTCCATTCGTTCAGCTATGGAAGTCAGATTAATGGGTTCGTGTTCCCCAATACACGCAATCACATGCACATCCGTCATGTTCATAGCTGCGTCTGATGACAGAGTCTCGCGAATAATATTCATGAAGAATAGATTTTCCTGGTCATCCTTTTGTTCTTTTTGATGCAAAAGCTTAATAAACAATCCATAAATGTAACGCAGATCCGTCTGTTCCTGATCCATAGTTTCCCCAACCTTTTCTTCTCTCGGTCTATTATGCAAGCTAGGCTTGAATAACTTATATTATACACCGAAGTTTGTTTCATCGGAAACAATATAATCAGAATTAATACGATATTTATCAACCTCCTGTTCCGGGACTACAGCAGGGTAAGCTTTTGTTCAGCGGAAGTGCGTGACTTGGGTTTCGGTGTTTTGTCGAAGTACCCCATATGCAGCACACCGACGATTCGCTCATCTGTCTTCACGCTCAAACCCTCGCAAAAAATGGGGGAATGAATGTATTCCATCGTGGACCAAATCATACCTAGTCCCCGTTCCCAGGCAAGTAGTTGAAAATTCTGAATAACGCAGCTTACTGCCGCATAGTCTTCTTCCTGCTTATGGTGATCCTTTTCATTCTTCATTACCACAATAAGGTGCGCAGGCATGCGGCTGATCTTATTTTTCAGCGCCTGCTGCAGTTTGCCGGGCATCAACTTCATCAATTTCATGTTTTGCACCGATTCCAGCATCAGACTGGCCACATGTTCTTTTGCTTCTGCACGCTCAGCGAGAATAAAACGCCAGGGTTCTCGCATGCCATGATTAGGTGCCCAGACCGCATCATTAAGCAATTCAACAATTAAGTCTGTGGACACCGGTTGTGCAGTAAAGCTGCGGATACTTCGTCGAGAGCGAATCGTATCGGCTATTGTCATATGAACTTCCTCATTTCCGAATAAGTATGTATACCGCTTGTAGTTTTTTGTTTCATGTGAAACAATATCAGGGTACTATGAAATGCGATGAACGTCAATCCTTATGTTTCAAGCCACAAACGAGCAATGCCAGAAGCGTCCTCCTTCATGTCTTAAGAGTTTGTGGCACAGACAAGCCATGGATCCCGTCTCCACCCTGTCTTTCATAATATCCAGGCCCTGCTTCATAAATGTATGAGTGACGACAAGGTATGCTTCAGCATGATCTGAACTGGAGGGATAGACGAATGACCAAAGGATCACAACCTAACGGTAAACCAACCATTGTTCCACAACCAATCCGAAGAGACGGGGCAGGCGGGCCGGATTTGGGTCCACGTGATGTCATGAGAGACCTTGAAAATCCGGATATGCTGGTTCCTCCAGCAACGGATGCAGGGCTTCTCCCCAATCTGAAAATGTCCTTTTCCGATACACATATGCAGTTAAATCATGGCGGATGGTCACGCGAGATTACAGTGCGAGATCTGCCCATTGCCACGACTCTAGCTGGGGTCAACATGAGTTTGACTCCAGGCGGCGTACGGGAACTCCACTGGCACCAGCAATCCGAGTGGGCTTATATGATCTGGGGAACGGCAAGAATCACATCTGTGGATCAGGAGGGCCGGAATTTTATCGCTGATGTCGGACCTGGAGACCTGTGGTTCTTTCCCAAAGGCCTGCCCCATTCCATTCAGGGACTGGAAGAGGGCTGTGAATTTTTGCTTGTTTTTGATGATGGTTCCTTCTCCGATCTCAACACGTTATCCATTTCAGACTGGTTCGCGCACACCCCTGCAGAGGTATTGTCTGTCAATTTTGGAGTACCTGAATCTGCATTTCAGTCCAGGCCGACAGATCAGATTTATATTTTTCAGGATCAGGTTCCGGGTTCACTTGCGAGTCAGGAGATTCCTTCACCCTATGGTACTGTCCCCTTTTCATTCAAACACCGCTTGCTGGCTCAGGAGCCGCTTATAACGCCGGGAGGAAGTGTACGCATCGTGGATTCCACCAACTTCCCTATCTCCACAACCGTCGCTGCTGCACTGGTCGAGATTAAGCCTGGTGGCATGCGTGAATTACACTGGCATCCGAATGCGGATGAATGGCAGTATTATCTCACGGGACAAGGAAGAATGACGGTGTTCGGCGGCAATGGTACGGCACGCACATTCAATTACAGAGCCGGAGATGTAGGGTATGTTCCAGTAGCCATGGGGCACTATGTTCAAAACACAGGCAGCGATACCTTATGGTTTTTGGAGATCTTCCGAAGTGACCGTTTTGAAGATATCTCATTGAACCAATGGATGGCACTTACACCTCGTGAACTTGTCCGCGACAATCTGAACGCGCCAACGGAGCTGCTTGATGCACTGCGCAAAGTGAAATGGCCTGTCGTTTAATTTCATATGTACCTCTATCAAATGGTCCCAAACGGGGTAATTCTCAGAGAACTACTATACGATAGGAGGAATATGATGATGAGAGCCGTTACTTTTCAAGGGACCAAGGATATTCAGGTAAAGCAGGTTGAAGATCCAAGACTGCAACAAAAGGATGACATTATCGTTCGTATTACTTCTACAGCCATATGTGGATCAGATCTTCATATTTATCAGGGAGCATTACCCGCTGAAAAGGATTATGTCATCGGTCATGAACCGATGGGAATCGTGGAGGAAGTCGGTCCTGAAGTGACACGCGTAAAAAAGGGGGACCGTGTGGTCCTGCCTTTTAACATTTCTTGTGGCGAATGCTTCTATTGCAACCATGACATGGAAAGCCAATGTGACAATTCCAACGGTAACCCGGATATTCACACCGGTGGTTATTTCGGATTTACGGAACGGTATGGCAATCACCCTGGTGGTCAGGCGGAATTCCTGCGTGTGCCTTACGGAAATTTCATGCCGTTTGTCATTCCGGAATCCTGTGAATTGGAAGACGAAGCCTTGCTGTTTCTATCCGATGTTCTTCCTACCGCGTACTGGAGTGTCGAAAATGCCGGCGTTAAACCTGGAGATACGGTAACCGTACTGGGCAGTGGGCCAATTGGCTTGATGACCCAGAAGTTTGCCTGGATGAAAGGCGCGAAGCGGGTTATCGCTGTTGACCGCCTTCCGTATCGCCTCGACAAAGCCAAGCGTATGAATGATGTGGAAACCTTCAATTTTGAAGCTTATGATGACATGGGCGCACATATCCGCGAGATTACGGGTGGCGGTACCGAAGTGGTCATCGACTGTGTCGGCATGGACGGTAAAAAATCCACTTTGGAGGAAATCGGACAGAAGCTGAAGCTTCACGGTGGTGCCCTGAGTGCCATCGAAATTGGTATGAAAGCCGTACGCAAATTCGGTACATTCCAGCTTACAGGTGTGTACGGTTCGTCCTACAACATGTTCCCACTGGGCAGTATGTTTGAACGCAACATCAATCTTAAAATGGGACAGGCTCCTGTCATCCACTATATGCCGGAATTGTTCCGCAAGATTACAGCAGGTGAATTCGATCCGACCGAGATTGTTTCCCATCGCATTGCGCTGGAAAATGCCAGTGAGGCGTATCGGATCTTCAACGATCATGAAGACGAATGTACCAAAGTTGTGCTGAAACCTTAATGTAGGAGCATGAGCACAGCAATAAGGCAGATGTCCTTGTACAGGTCATCTGCCTTTTGCGTTGTTATTCATATGCCAGACAGGATGAAAAATGGTATCCTTGTTGCATCTCTTGAACTATCTAGCTTTCGAGGCTTGAATGAGTACACTTTCTCCCCCAAAGCTTGACAGCTTATTCGGTACTGCCTCTTCGAACCGGAAGAACTTTTTAATGACCGAAGGTGCACATAGCATGCTTGCTTCAAGCTCCCGTACATCCGCTTCAGGCAGTCCAGCACGCTTGCACCAATCTTCAAAGAGGAAGGTTTTCTCGAAGGAAACCATTGCTTCCACGCGATATTCCGCCACTTCCATCATTCGAATCCACTCCGACTTGCGCCATGCACGAACATGACTGGGATCGCGGCGCTTTTCTACTTCATTGTAGAATTGATCATATTCATCACGCTCCGGTGCCACGTTGTCTATCAGCAGCAGTCTTCCACCTGGTTTCGTTACCCGGAACGCCTCCGTTAGAAAAGAAAAAACATCGGGAAAATGGTGCGCAGCGATCCTGCAGGTGACGATATCGAAGACATCATCTTCGAAGGGTAATTGCTCCGCATCTCCCGGTACAAAATTCACGTTCTGATGACCGCTCTCCCTAATAAAGCGTTCAGCTACCTGGAGCATCTCCTCTGTCAAATCCAAAGCCGTTACCTGCTTAACAAGAGGGGCCAGTGCACACGCAACGTGTCCTCCTCCCGTTGCTATATCAAGTACATGCATATCAGGACTTGCCCCAGATGAAGCCACCAGCACATCCAGATCCTTGCCCTTGGCATGCAGGGGACTGGTCACATACTTCTCGGCATTTTTGCCGAATTGCTGCTGCACTTGTCCTTTCATTCCGTCATGAGTCATACTGCTTCCTCCTTGCCTAATGTTCCGATAGATGAAACATCGTTTCAAAAGTTAAATTATTGTAACTATTTTAGCACAGATCAGGGCCAAGCGAAAATATAAAAAGCATTCCCTGAATGAAGCCACTCAGGAAATGCCTTGGTATTGTTACATTAGAACACTGCTTATTTTACAACCGTTGGTGACTTTTTCCACAATCCCAATACCAGACCTGAGATTACTGCACCGATCGCAACGGCCAGCAGGAACAACAGAGCATGGTTAGCCAGTGCTGCTACGAAAATTCCTCCGTGCGGAGCTGGTACGTTAATGCTCCAGAGCTGTGTTAGTCCACCTGCAACGGCCGAACCAATGATACAGGATGTTAGTACACGCAGCGGGTCTGCCGCAGCGAATGGAATGGCACCTTCAGTAATGAAGGATAATCCGAGTACATAGTTCGTTAAGCCGGATTTGCGTTCTTGTTCCGTGAATTTGGACTTAAAGAACGTGGAAGCCAGAGCGATGGCCAGAGGTGGCACCATCCCGCCTGCCATTACGGCAGCCATCCAAGCACCGTCCGTGTTGCCGCTTGATGTGAATACACCAATGGCAAATGTATACGCTGCTTTGTTGAACGGTCCACCCATATCAATGGACATCATGCCGCCAAGCAATAATCCAAGCAATACAGCATTTCCTGTTCCGAGATTTCCAAGTGCATCTACAAGCCACGTGTTAAGCGAGCCAAAGATCGGATCGAAGACATAGTAACTGATTGCACCAACAATGAGCAATCCGAGTACAGGATACAGCAGAATGGGTTTCAGACCGTCAATGGCTTTAGGCAAGCCTCTGAGCAGCTTACGCAAACCGATAACAACATAACCAGCAAGGAAACCGGCTGCAAGTCCGCCAAGGAAACCAGCATTGGAGTTCACGGCCATCAATCCACCAACCATACCTGGCATCAGGGCTGGACGGTCACCAATACTCATTGCGATAAATCCGGCCAGTACCGGAATGAGGAAGTGGAATGCACCCGTTCCGCCGCCAATCGTCTGCAGCAGCTGAAAGAGAGGATTATCCTCGCCCGCAAGCTGTTCGATCAGGAACGAAATAGCAAGGAGGATTCCTCCACCCACGACAAACGGAAGCATATGTGAAATCCCGTTCATCAGATCCTTATAGATCTTGCTGCCTACGCTCATTTTGCTCGCGCTCGCTCCGTCTTCCTTCATATTGCTGCCGCCTTGGCTGCGATAGATTGGAGCATCTCCATTCACCGCTTTGCGAATCAGCTCTTCAGACTTACGAATTCCGTCGCTTACCGGTCTTTGCAGTACCGGCTTGCCGTCAAACCGGGCCATCTCCACATTTTTATCTGCCGCGACGATAACCCCTTTGGCACGAGCAATCTCATCTGCGGTCAAAACGTTCTGTGCTCCCTCGGAACCATTGGTCTCTACGCGGATATTAATGCCCATTTCCTGAGCTTTCTTCTTGAGTGCATCCTCAGCCATGAAGGTATGTGCAATTCCCGTTGGACATGCTGTAACAGCTACGACGAAATCTTCTGAATTCTCATTACCTACAATGACGCCAGGAGTTTGCTGCGGTGCAGAATCTGCTTCACTTGCGGCTTTTGCGGCTTTTGCAGCCTTTTCGGCTTTCGCTTTCTCCTTGGCAGCTTCTTTCTCCGCTGCTTCCTCCTGTTTCGCATCAAATAATGCACTTACTTCTGCAGGCGTATCTGTACTCATCAGTTGAGCAATGAAATCGCTATCAATCAGCAGCCTGGAAAGAGCAGCGAGTGTGCGAAGATGGGTATTACCTGCACCTTCAGGAGCAGCAATCATGAAAAAGATATGAGCCGGCTCATCATCAAGCGCTGCAAAATCCAATCCATTTTTGCTTTTTGCAAATACTACTGTTGGTTCATTCACTGCAGATGTCTTCGCATGGGGCATGGCAATACCGCCGCCAATTCCTGTGCTGGACTCTGCCTCCCTTTTATAGATCATTTCCTTAAACAGAACTGGATCATTAATGCGTCCACTTTTGTTCAGACTTGCAATGAGTTCATCAATTGCTTCATCTTTGGTTGTGGCTTGCAGGTCCATGATCATCGTTTCCTGGATCATCAGGTCTGTTATTCTCATCTGTTACACTCCCCTTGAGTTCAGTCGGCCTGCGCTTGTCAGGCCGAATTTATAAATTACAATTGGCTTGCCTCGGACATGTCGATCTACAATTTGGTGATGGTAACCTCGTCTCGAAGCTCTTCAATGAATTCGCGTGTAGCAAGATCATCCGAGAAAGCCGTTGCACTTCCGGAAGCGACTCCCGTACGGAAGGCTTCAAGGATATCACCATTTAATACATAAGTGCCTACGAATCCTCCGATCATGGAATCTCCAGCCCCAACCGAATTTTTCACCATTCCTTTTGGCACACTCGCGTGGTACACATCCGATCCGGTAATGAACAGGGCTCCATCTCCGGCCATGGAGATTAATACTTGCTTGGCCCCTGCCTCCAGAAGCTTGCGACCGTACAAGACCAGCTCTTCCCGAGTTTCGATATTAACCCCGAAAAGTTCAGCGAGCTCGTGATGATTCGGCTTCACCAGCAATGGCTTATGCACCAGTGCTTCCATTAATGCCGGTCCAGTGGTATCAATGACGAACTCTGCACCCGTCTGCTTGCAGACCTGAATGAGACGATCATAAAAATCAGTTCCCAGAGATGGCGGAATGCTACCCGATAGAACGACGATATCTCCCGTTTGCAGCGAGGAGAGTTTCTGCAGCAGTTGTGCTGCTTCTTCTTCACGAATGGCCGGGCCAAGACCGTTGATTTCCGTCTCGTCTCCATGCTTCAACTTGATATTGATCCGCGTATCATCCGCAATGGTAACAAAATCAGTCTGTATCTGATCTTCCTGCAACTTGTCATTAATGAAACGACCTGTGAATCCACCAAGGAATCCAATCGCCGTGTTACCTGCTCCCAGCTGATTCAGCACACGTGATACATTGATGCCTTTACCACCTGGAAGCTTCAAATCCCGATTCATGCGATTCAATCCGCCGAGCTTCAGGTCATCCACTTCCACGATGTAATCAATGGAAGGATTAAGTGTTATCGTATATATCATTGTTATCCCTCAATTATTTTAGTTTTCTGCTCTATTACGGCTCGCCAGTGCTCTGGCATCTGCTCGGTAATCAGATCTGCCTCCTCCAGCTCAAACAACTTGGCAAACGTAATTTCACCGATCTTGCTGGAATCTGCCAGCACGTAAGATTTCCCGGACAATTGATGCGCCCTTCTCTTAATCAAGGCTTCCTCCGGGTCAGGAGTCGTATACCCCATCTCGGGATCCACACCGTTGGTTCCAAGAAAACATTTATCAAAACGGAAGTTGTCCATATTTTGTAATGCTATACTTCCGATGACGGCTTTGGTATGGATTTTCATCATGCCACCAAGCAAATAACTTCTAATCCGCTTGCTAACGAGCGCTTCCACATGGGATAGACCGTTGGTCACCACAGTTACGTCCTTGGCTTCAATATAGGGAATCATGGCCAGCGTCGTCGTACCTGCATCCAGATAGATACAATCGCCATTTTCGATCTCCTGTGCAGCCAAACGAGCAATCGTCACTTTTTGTTGAATGTTTTTGGATGTTTTCTCTTCCATGCCTGGCTCGAGCGTCTTTTCGTTCATCAGTGCTGCCCCGCCATGGATGCGTTTCAGCATCTGACGGCTCTCCAAGTCAATTAAATCGCGTCTTATCGTTGATTCGGAAGCACCCAGCACGTCGACAAGTTCCTGTAATTTAACTATCCCTTGTTGATGTAAGCGCTCTATAATTGCAGCATATCGTTCTTCAGTCAGCATCTTCATTCCTCCAACTGCTTCTATAGTAACATAAATTCCGCAAAAAACAATCATTTTCGTTCAAAATAATTTATAAACCTTCAGAAACTAGCATCTTTCGACTTTTGTACTCCATTATCTCCCATAATATTAACTAAAACGTTCACAATCATCCAATACTAAAATCCTATATCTGTGTCCCAATATCTTACCAAGGCTATCCCTTGCCTTTTTATATCAAAAAATCCTGCAGCCGTTCATCGCATACAGGATCATCACAGGCATTACTGGTTTATTCCCGGTTTGGGTTTAAGCCATTTTCCATCTTCATTTATAAACGCACCCTTAAAACGCCCCATTTCGAGCTGTTCAATCAGCTTCTGCTCATCGGTAGCCAGAATCTCAGCGAGCTGTTCAGAGTTGTAATAATCATTGGGGTCATAATCCAACCAGAGTGGAACCGCCGTATCATACAATTCCTTAATCATATTCTCAAACGATTGTCTTCCCAGATCCTCCATATCCTTATAAAACTGCAGAGGATGAGATACCATATTTCGAAAAGACTTGTTCTCCAGATTCATCCAAAGTGTATTACAAGCCTGTACACTCATATAATTTTGCTCGACATCGAAGAACTGAATATCTTCAATCTTCATGTATTTCTCCTGAAACGCAACAATCTTGATTATGGGTACACCCCGCTTACGTGAAGCTTTCTTCAAATGAGCTCTAAACTGTTCGTAGGTCATTTCTTTCATCAACGTACACCTGCCCTTTACATGTTCCATTCGACATTTTACAACAAAACCATGCAGAGTGTAAGTTCTCCTATAAAATAAACAAACCGCACAGCAGAAACTCACTGTACGGTTTGAAATGTGGCTACAATAAGGTTGGTTCAGCTGGGAACGCTGCTTTTTACCCAAGATGCTGTGAACTCCCGCTCATCGTAATCAAAAAATTGCTGTAAGATCGTCTCCCGATCATCCAAAAACAGCTGGTCCGCTATGGCTGACACCAGTTTAGGAACTGCGCTTTTGGTGCCCGAGATAGCAGAAGCGGACAGACCACAGCTTGCAAGGGCAGAGTAATTGAAAACAAACAGCCCGTGCAGCTGTGACGCGCCTGCTTCACTTCGGCTCGTCATCGCAAATCCGGAAGTAAGGAAGGGATGTGCATCCAGCAGCTCATTGCGCTGCTCAGACGGCGCTTCATAACAATCCGCCCAACGAGCAATATGACTTTCCACCAGTTTGAGTTCCGGCCGCAATGCGGGATCACTTAGCAGCCCGGTACTAATCACCAGAAAATCAAAAGCAAATTTTCCCTTGGCTGTTGTCACTACGGCTCCATCCTCGTTTGCTTCCACACCGAGCCAGGGTGAATTCAAATGCAGTTCAAAGCCCGGCCAGGCTGCTGCCCGGTTGAAGGTATCATTGGTTGGAGGTTGATTGTATTGAAAAAAGTGTGAAATTACCGCATATTTATCAGCTGCCCCTAATGCATGAAAACGTTCAATCATCCCGGATTGCTCCATCTGGCGTATGGGATTGACACTTGGAAGTTGTGCTCGCCGCACAAACACATGTGCTTCAGCAACTCCTGCAGCAAGCGCAAAACTTGCATTATCAAAAGCGGAAGCTCCTCCCCCTAATACGGCAATTCTTTTGCCGCGCAACCGTTCAAAATCAATAGCCTCGGAAGTATGAGCATACAGTTCTCTCGGCAGTCGTTCTGCAATCATGGAAGGTACGTGCCATTCTCCTCCTCCCTGTATGCCGGTAGCCAGCACGACTTTTCGCGCCAGCAGCGTGCCGGAATCGACACCGGAACCCTCCACATGAAGTCGGTGAATCCCCTCAGATGCGGGTTCAATCAATTTTAGCTTTACTTCATTGATTACAGGCAGATTCAGCACGTCTCGATACCACCGCAAATAATTCATCCAATCCCCGCGCGGAATCTTGTCCACCGCTTCCCAGCCTTCCAGTCCAAACTGAGCCTCCCACCAAGAACGAAAGGTTAGGGATGGAATACCCAGATCAATGGACGTCAGATGTTTAGGAGTACGTAGGGTCGTCATACGGGCGTATGTTTCCCAAGGCCCTTCCAGTCCGGCTTTATTTTCGTCAATAACCAAAATGTTAGAAATTCGCTCACGCAGTAGGCCAAAAGCTGCTCCCAGGCCGCTCTGTCCTCCTCCTACAATAATCACGTCATATACATGACCCTCAGCATGTTTCATGGAACGCACCCAGTTTGCACCGCCATAGGCCAAATATGCGAGATCTTCTTTTACTCGTTGATTCAAAGCTTCCAGGCTCATGATCCCCAACCCTTTCAAGATACATTAATCGATTTCGATTCAATCTCAGCCATACGTTAAGTTTATGTCATATTTAATCCATTTTCAGTGCAATCGCTGCATCTACGACATTTATATTAGCGTTAGTATATGGGTTGCCTTTACTTTTTTGAATATGACGGAAGCTTTATTGTCATCCAATCTAAAAATAGCTAACATGCTTGTTGACCGTTACGAAATACACCCTCAAATAATTGTTGTCCGTTACTGAAAGTTGGATGTCATCGTTATGACCAAGGCGTACATATATAAAAAAGACCCGGGTATTGCTTCCGGATCTGTCTGTCATTCATAATCAGTATTCATTTATTTGCTTAGTTAGTGATTAATCAATTACTAAACATTAAAAAATGTAATTTACTTTTTCTGAAGCTGTGCAATGGTTTCAGCAATTCCTTCTGCGAAAGGCGTCGCCTTCACAGGACCAATGTTACGTTCATACTTCTGTCTGCTTAAGACGAGTGGCTCCTTGGTTAGGTATAACATCTCTACGACTTCCTTCATGACCGGCACCCCCAGCCCAATCAGGGACAGTCCTATTTTCCCAAGTCCCATGACTGGTTTCGTTACACCCGCCGCCCTCTGTGCGATCCTAACGATCTCTTTGCCTGCAATAATGCCAGCACCGGGTATATTCCAGTTCTGATTGTAGGTGTTCTCCCTGCTTGCCAGTTCCACTACCATAACCGCTGCATCTGGCAGATAGATATATTCCCGTGGTGTTTCCATATTGCCGATGAAAAAAGCCATTTTCCCCTTAGCGATCGATTCAAGTGTTGATCCCAGATAAGAGGCTTCATTCGCGGTCGGACCATAATAATCAGGCAAACGTACAATCATGACTTGTGCTCTGGACCACCTGCTGCTGAATAACATCTGCTCGTAGGCGAGTCTTGTTTTTCCTTTGCGGGTATGCGGCTGCTTCGGATGTTCTTCCGTTACTTCGTTCATTTGCCTTCTCCCGTATGGGTAGATCCCATCAATGACCACCACTTTCAGACTCAGCTGTTCAGCTGCCTTCATAACGGATTCACCCAGTGGTAGGAGTCTTCTCTCCATCTCATGGTAAGGCACGTTGGCACAGTGGAACATCACATCCGCATTCTGGGAAGCAGCGACTATTTCATCTGGGTTAAATGCATCACCCACAGCGAGCTGGAGATGATCCGGGAAACCCAGCTTTGCTGCAAGCTGTTCCAATTTGTGCCGTGAACGTCCATAGGCAACCGTTGCGATCCCCCGCTTAATCAATTCCTGTGTAATGGCAGCACCCGTTCCGCCTGTTGCACCAATAACAATTGCCTTTTTCATCTCCATACATCCTCTCACTCATTAAGTTATTGATCAATTACTTACAACTCCTGAACACAATATAACGCATATTTAGTGATTGATCAATAACTAATTTTGAAAAAGGGTATTTACCCTTCCTATCTCTCTTTGAGCTCAGGCATATCCAGTGCTATTGAGACATTGCATAACATGCCGATCGCCAGGAAAACCAACGTTCTTTGCTTCGCTTCGGCAATGCCAGCATGGCTAAAAGCATTCAGAACCATGGTTCTCACTTCACTGAACCCTTTCTGCATCGCTTGACGAATCACTTCTTCCTGAATGGTCTGAGCTTGCATCTGAAGCAGGATTTCACTTTGGTGTGATTCCAGAATCTTCTCATATGCGTCTATCAATTCGCGCTCCAGTTGATCCGATGCTGCTGTTTCTACAACCTGTCGAAATGAATCAATGACTCGCGTCCATGATACTTCCAGTGCGGACAGCAGCAGGGCTTCCTTCGTTTTGAAAAAGCGAAAAATATAAGGCTGCGAAATCTGAGCCCTCTCAGCCACTTGTGCTGTCGTTGCACGGTAGTATCCGATTTCTGCAAATACGTCAATTGCCGCTGAGATAATGTCGTTCCGCCGATTAACTGAAGCCGTTGTATCTTTGGCCATGTCGTTTCACCTCTAACTGTAGTAATTAATTGATCAATAGCTTGAAGTATATAGGATAACAGCTGTTTTTGTAAAATATAGCCCTCTTCTACTTAAAAGTTCTTCATTTTTATAGTTGATAGCCCTTCTGACTTAAATATAATCTCAATATTTATGACTATAACAGGACATCCTACTGCATAGCGTGATTACGAAGGAATCCGATTGATGTGCATATTTTTTCATATTATTTTGGGTTGCAAAACAAAAAGAGGCATGATATATTAATTGAGCAGTCAATGATTGACATGTCAATTGTTGAGGCATCCATTATTTTTATCAACACTGGCATCGTAAAAAAGGCCACAATCGGATTGTGTGAACATAAGCCGTTGTTCATGTCCAGATTCACCCGGGAGGTCTAGTCATGACACGTATCGTTTCTAAGGAAGAGCAGATTATCAATCTTCTTAATGCTCTTGGCAACAAAGTCAGCCCGAAGTTCGAGCGGTGCACAGGAATCAGTTCATCCCGCTTTGAGATTCTGTATGAATTGGATCAGGTCGACGAGATCAACCAATCGATGCTGCAAAAAATCATCAATATCGACAGTGCTGCCATTACCCGCCATTTGAAGCAGCTCGAAGCGGACGGCATGGTGACCAGACGCAAAAATCCGGAAGACAACCGTGTTACCTTTGTTCGTCTTACCGATGATGGCCGGAAACATATTGAGGGTTACAAAGTAGAGAAAAAGAATTTCATTCATCAGATATTACATGATTTCAATGAAGATGAGATTCAGGCCCTTGCAAACTATCTGGAACGCATGCAGAACAATTTCTGATCAACTTTATCTATAGAGGAGAGATCCACTGAATGAGTAGCTTTCAAAGTACATTTCAAAAAACGAACGATTTTAACGAGATCACATACGGCCGTCGTTCCGTTAAACTTTATGATCCAGAGGTAAAAATCAGTCGTGAAGAGATGACCGAGATTCTGGCCGAAGCTTCTCGTGCCCCATCCTCCATCAACTTGCAGCCTTGGCGCTTCCTGGTTGTGGACACAGCTGAGGGTAAAGAGAAGCTTGCTCCTCTTGCCAGATTCAATCAAAATCAGGTGTTGACTTCTTCTGCAGTTATCGGTGTATTTGTTGACATGAACAACATCGAATATATGGAAGAAATCTTCGGCAAAGCGGTAGAGCTTGGTTATATGCCACAAGAAGTAAAAGATATGCAGTTGGCTAAAGTAATGCCTTATTACAAGGTTATGCCAGAATCTGCTCTTCGCGATGTCAACCTGATTGATGCAGGTCTGGTATCCATGCAATTGATGCTGGTTGCCCGTGCTCACGGTTATGATACCAACCCTATTGGCGGTTACGAAAAAGATCAAATCGCTGAAGCGTTCGGTATGGACAAAGAACGCTATCAACCGGTTATGCTGATCTCCATGGGTAAATCAGCCAAAGAGGGTCATCCATCCTACCGTCTGCCAGTTGATACGATTACAACTTGGGCATAATTGATGTATCACACTTTTCATTGAACTGCGTCACCCTTAACTATTGGCAACAATCAAACAATTTATATACATTACGGAGGTAAACACACATGATTATCATTCACGCACACCTGTCCATTAAACCGGATCAAGAGCAAGCATTCCTCGCAGCAGCCAAAGAACTCGTTGCAGCAACTCGCAATGAAGAAGGCAACATCAGCTATGTTCTGAACAAAAGCACTGAACAAGAACATCAATATACCATGATCGAATTGTGGAAAGACGAAGCAGCTACAGCAGCTCACAACGCAAGCGCTCATTTCCAAGGATTTGTTCAACAAGCAGCAGCATTCATGGCTGCACCGATGAACGTGGAAGTATTCGCTGGCGAAGCTGTTAAACACTAAAATTAAGACCACATTAGGTCATTTGCAAGCATCTAGCTCCAATGTGTCCTAATAAACAACAAAAAGCCGTCTCCGAAGTCATTTGACTTTGGGGACGGCTTTTTGCCTTGGATGCGACTATCGGAGCTGATGTTCTGAACACAAGAAGAGCGAGGATCCACGTAGGTGAATCCCTTATTCGTTCCTGCTACAAACCCGCAGCTGCTTTAAGTTGTTTTCTCTGGGATGTAATTAATGTGCCCAGTTTTTCTGTTCCAAAGGCTCCTGCGGAGAAAGCATTGGCCTTCGGGTAGTACACCATTCTAAATGATGTACCATCTTGAAGGTGTACACGCAAAAAAATGCCGGTTTCATGCTTTGCTTTTTGGTAGACCTCATCAAAACCAACATATGTTAAAGGCAGCAGCTCGTTAACGAATTCTGTGGCTATTTCTTGGGGAAAGTCCCCGATCACACTGCCATCATTGCCACTTTCAAGGCTAACTTTCTTTACTTTACCTTCGATATCCAAGAGACCGCCCATTGTTTTGGCATTGGGATTTTCATTTACTTGATACATTTTATGATCCGCTACAACGCGAAAGTGAGACTTATAACCTTTTAGTTCATAGATGTCCGTTCCAATTGGAAGAAATGCAGCATCTCCATTGGCAGTCACGTGATCCGCACATGCATGTTCATTCAGCATATACGAGACTTCTCCTATCCTTTCCCCTATATTCTCTGCCGGTACGGCTTGGTCATTGTTATGGAAGTATAAAATACCATCAATCATTACAAAATCAATCCATTCGATAACCCCGGGGCATGGCTTTTTCTCTTCATTTATCACAAATTCAGGGTTAGCTTCCTGAGACTTCTGCTTATTCACTGTACCGCAGCTAACCAAAACAACCAAACTGCATAATAAAAACCAACGCATGTTCCGATATTGAAACAGCCCCATTGATATCACCTCATCTTATTAAACAAGGAAACCGGGGCCTGAGTTACAACCTTTTTTCGTATCACTTTCCCGTCTCTTCTTGCAGATTAATTTTTAGCAGATGGGAAAATCGCATGCGCAAACTTTTTTTGTCTACCTTATCTACAGCAGTTCGAGGCAGAGAATCGAGAATGTAGATCTTTGTTGGCCATTTATATCGTGCTAGCCTAGGTTCGCAAAACGCCCACAATTGTTCCAGCTTTAAACTCCCCCCGTCACTTAGAACGATGCAAGCTACAAGTTCCTCCCCTTCCCTGGGGAGAGGGATTCCAATAACCGCCACTTCCTTAACCTGTGCATGACCCACTAATACTTGTTCCACTTCAGGACAGAACACATTGGAACCGTTGATGATGACCATATCCTTAAGACGATCTAATACATATAGATATCCCTCACCATCAAGACAACCAACATCCCCGGTGTGAATCCATCCATTCTCTTTTATTTCATTTGTGGTCTCTAGTTGACGCCAGTACCCCAACATCGTTTGGGCTCCACGAACTACAATTTCGCCAGACTCATTTTCTGCTGCATCTTGTCCATCTTGAGTAACGATCCGAACCTGAAAAGCTTTTTCTCCTTGTGCAGCTAGGTCGTTAGGACGGCCTACTGATCGTAGAACCATTAGATTATCCATATGATGTACAGGTAGTAGTCGACTAATTGCCATACCACATTCTGCTTGAGAGTAGTTGTTCACGATCAACGCCTCTGTGAAATGTTCGACCGCTTTAATTAGTTCCAAGCAGACATACTGCGATGAGAATGCATTACTCCTTTGGGTCTGCCTGTTGTTCCTCCTGTATAAATCAATACAGCGATATCATCCAATTGACGGTCAAAGACCTCAGCGGGAATAGGTGCTAGATCCTGATGTAAAATAGCTGTCATCGAATTAGAAACTGAACTTTCTTCAGCAGAATAAAGGATTGGAGGTCGCGAGAGAAGTTTTACAGCGGAATATGCTGTATTAGCGTAATCATTATCATGAACTAGGAATTTGGGTTCAGCGTCTTCAAGAATCGCTGCAATCTCTGGGACACTTAGTAACGGTGAAATCGCTGTCGGTATCGCACCCACTTCAACGGCTGCATAAAGGGAAACAACCAGCTGCGGATCCGGATGCCCGAGAAGAGCAAGACGATCTCCTGGTCGAAGTCCATTCGCATAGAAGGCACGCCCAAGTTTTTCAACGAGATGATGCAGCTCACCGTATGTGATAGTATGTCCATGCCGCCTAAGTGCAGGTGCATCAGAAAACAATCGTACTGCCTCAGGTAGTCGTTCAAATAGAAACATGATACCTCCCCTTTATCTGGTATGAGTACTAGGATTAAGGAGATCATATCATATTGCTGGAAATACTAAGCATAACTCTTTTCAATGAATCTCATCAGCTTACCTGATAATGTTTAACTCTCACTAGTCTTGTTAATCAATAAAACGGCAACCTGTTGTGGTTACCGTCTATTGGTGGTTAGCTGTACTGTATGTTTCAGATATTTTGTTTGATTTTCAAACGGTTTAGAGCTCATCGTTAGGCGCAAAACGTAAATTGGTCGCTTGTTCGTACGCGTACGCCAGTCGGAAAAGAATCGGCTCGCTGTAGGCGGTTCCGACAAACGTAATCCCCTGTGGCCCTTTGGTCGTATAGCCATCTTCACCAATAATACCTGTGTCGACGTACTCGCCGGGAACAGTAATTACAGGATACCCAGCGCGTGCAGACACATCGAGTCCTTCCTCATTGCCCAGGAAGATCAGCGCATCTAATTGATTCTCACGGATTGCATGGTCGATGCCTTGTTCCCGTGAAAGCTGACGATTAAGCTGCAAACTCTCGGCGTACTCCGGTTCAGATAAGGTACCACTTGTTTCATTCGACCAGATCAGCGTATCCTGTCCATATTTAAGCGCAGCATCAGCATTTGCCTCATTATAAGCGATAAGTTCATCTAACGTTTTAACGTATGCACCGGGACCCGCTTTGGCCAGATAGTCATTTATCCCTTTTTTAAATTCATAACGCATCACGTCCCAGTCCCACTTCGCACTCTCGCAAGGCAATGACACCGGATCAACAATGATTGCTCCCTGTTCTCTGCATAGACTGATTGCCCGTTCGATAACTGCTGCTCGTGCTTCATCCAGTTCCTCATAGTAGAATCGCGGAACGCCGATTCTTGCGCCTTGCAGTCCGTTCGCATCCAGAAAGGGTGTATAATCGGTATAGGCTTTCCGTCCTTTCTCGTGCATCGCCGCATCATCCGGATCCACTGCCGTCATTGCACCAAGCAAAATGGCTGCATCTCTTACCGTACGTGTCATTGGCCCGGCCGAATCCTGGCTATAGGTAATGGGGATAATCCCTGTACGACTGACCAGACCAATCGTCGGCTTAAGGCCAACAAGGCTGTTTTGCGAGGCTGGACTAATAATTGAACCTGATGTTTCTGTCCCTATGGCGGCGGTACACAAATTGGCAGCGACGGCTGCTGCAGAGCCCGAACTCGATCCCCCAACGAACAGCTCTCCAGGACCGTAAGGATTCAACGTCTGTCCGCCCCTTGAGCTGTATCCGGACCACATGGTGCTCGACATGAAGTTTGCCCATTCCGTCATGTTTGCCTTTCCCAGGAATACGGCTCCAGCCGCTCTTAACTGTGCAGCCACCATTGAATCTGACTGTGCAATATGTTCTGCTAGCGCGACTGAACCCCCACTGGTATGCATGTGATCTCCTGTATCGATATTATCCTTGAGCAGGATGGGGATACCATGAAGTGGTCCGCGCACTCCCTGTTCCCTTCGCTCCGCGTCAAGCGCGACAGCTTCCTCAATCGCGTCCGGATTGACTTCGAGTACTGAATTCAGGTTAGGGTCGAGTCTCGTAATTCGCTCCAAATACCAACGAACGCAGACCTCCGACGATATCAATCCGGATTCCATCGCAGACTGTAGCGAAGTGATGTCTGCCTCTATTAAAAGTTCATTTAACGTTCTATCCATATAGTCTCTCCTTTTGGCCATCTACTACTTAGGGTTCGACGAATCTGACTGTTGTCCTCTTGCCTCCTAGCAGAGATACGAAGCAATATACAGGAAGAGATCGACATGGATCTCGTGTCATTTCCCTATACCAAATCCTTTTCCATGATAATCCCTGCCCTAATGGACATGAAGTTATGATATATTTTTAAGGAGAAGTTTTTTTAAGGGAGAATGGTTATGGTTAAACTTTCGCTTTTTGCAATTACCAAGACAATTGAGTGCTTACCACCAAGAATTGTCGATCATCTATACATGTATGTGTACAAAGAAACGACCAGCACCTCAAAAGAGACGTGGCTGTTTGAGCTAATCAAGGAGCTCTTAATCCAGAATTTTGGATTTGATACGCCTCATCTGGAAGACCACGTTGAGATTCGGGATAAAAATTATCGCAAAAGACAACAGAGCAAAAAGTACTGGCTCAAGAAATTTAAAGAGGAACTGGATTCCGTGCCAAACAATCCTGTTCTGATTGAGATTAGCTCTTGGAAACTTGCGCTTGAGCAAATGAAGGCATCGAATGCGGGGCTGGATATCGTTGCTGAATCCGAAAGATTGATTGGCGTAAAGGACCTGAATGATTTACCCGCTTTACGTTTGCAACAAATCAGTGAGTGGGCAACCACCAGCTCCACGTATCTCACGGACTATCGTTACTTGTCGAGTAAAAAAACCAATCAGATCAAAAAGGCCATCGACACCGACCTGCACTTTATTGTGGCTGATATTATTGATAAACACGATCTAACCAATGCTGTCGATGTGCAGCCTCATGGCCTGATCGAAGATGTCGTTTTTGCGGAAAAATCAACAAACCTGAAGATCCGAATGGAATTGGACGAAATCACCAATAAACAAACCTATTTTGATGATTATGAGATCAGTGACAATGAGTTCCTGCGCACCATTATCAAGGTTGAGGATGGAGATTTCCTGCTCGCGGATAAAAGCCTTACGAAATCACTGGATGGTACTGATCGGGATATCATTTTCTATGTCCTTTCCCAGAAGGATGAATCCTTTTACACAGATCGGACGATCACGGTTGATATTTCCAAGCTGGTCAGCAAAGCTTATAATTCTTCTGGGGTTAAAAACTACGTTGAGATTGAGAAAAGATTGCGTAAAATCAGGTCGTTTGGCTTTCAGGCCGTGATTAAGAAGAAGTCTGAAAAGGCAAGATCCGGTTCTGCCGACTGGTCCATATTTGACTCGGTTGTCATCAACTCCAATCCGAATGGCAGACGTTATGCCGAAATTGTTATCGGTACGTACTTCCACCAGCAATACATTAATCAACAGACCGTCAAAATCTATAGAGACAGCCTCAACTCCATTGAAGGAAACATCTCGAAAATTTTGGTCCATGCATTACAGAAAGAACGTCTGGAGCGGTATGTACAAGGGAACCAATTCATCGATATCTTCCCGCTCAGCTATTTCTTGCGTAAAGTCCGAATGGACAAAAGAAAAACGGAACAAAACATGAAAAAGATTCAGGACGCGCTTGAGGAGTTCAAAAGCCTGAATTTCCTGATTGCCGATTATAAACGACTTCATTCCTCGTTTGAGATCTCGTTTATTCCATTAACACATACGGAAATGCATGACTTTTTCGATCAAGCCGAGCCGCCTATTCAGCTTACCTTTCCTATACAGACTGAACTTATTGGAGAATGAACCTCATTCTCCATTTTTTTTTTGCTTATGTAGGTTTTCCTGCAGCCCCATCTACCCTGATGATTAGAAATATTAACTTTTTGTAGTGCTGCTTGATTGAATTTTTATTACTCATTTCTCGTACTGGCATTATATTATTACTTTTTTTTCGTACTTCATTTCGTAATAAAAATAAATATCCCACTACAACGCCATTAGTGCAATTCCCCCACATTATTTTATTACGAAAACAACGTACCTAATTTCATTTTCTTACCTTTTATTCGTACTTTAATTGATTATTCACAATATACAATGCTCTGAAAAGACAGTCTCATTTTTATTACGAAAAACTCGTACTTCGATTCGCTGTTTCAAGCTTTACGCTATAGGGTACCGACCTAAATATTAACGTAATTCTCACTTATTTTTCGTACTTTCTAATAATTATTACTCAAAACTCGTACCTTAATAAATTTATTACGAATTCCACGTACTAAAATGAACAAAAAA
Source organism: Paenibacillus illinoisensis NBRC 15959 (assembly GCF_004000925.1). GTDB lineage: Bacteria > Bacillota > Bacilli > Paenibacillales > Paenibacillaceae > Paenibacillus > Paenibacillus illinoisensis. The sequence goes on from NZ_BIME01000001.1 coordinate 1,162,368, forward strand.
AAGTTCTAGTTGTGTCGAGTACAACCTAAATGCAAGCTTGTAGCCCTATTTTTAATTTTCTAACTTTTTTCTCGTACTATATGTATGGTCGTCAAATTACGTTTCGTTCTTCATTTCTATTTTTATTACGCATTTCTCGTACTTTTCATGGTGTTCCCAATTAAATAGACGGATGCTATAATCTATTTATAGTAAATGGAAAGCTAATAAAAATCTCTGTTAAAATAAAAAAAAAGAACCCAACGATATCGTTCTAATAAGTGGATAGTTTGGCGACTGGCACTTATTAAAACCACGAAAAGTCGGGGTCTTGGTCTTGCTTCTTTTTTGATGTGTTCATTATAGCATGTCTTCTAAAAAAACAAAAGCCAAAACCCTTATTTTCCATACCCATTTTTACAGTTGGGAGTTAAGGAGAGGCGCAGATGAAACACCATCCTGATCTATTCGATGCACAGACCCTACATCATGACACTCGTTTGCTTTTCAAACTTAAACTCCTGCTGGGTACCGTTTGCGCATATGGCGGAGAAGTTCCTCTTTCTCAGACCGAACTCGCTAAACGAATGGGTACCTCCACTTATCGAATCCGAATTCTTCTCCACAAGTTAGAACACGAAGGTATTATTCACTACAATAACGCTGGTACATTGTTCTTTGACCGTTATATCTTTGTACGTGATCAAGCAGAAGTTTCACAGGAAACGCTCTATGCCAAAAATTTTGCCTTTTTTACTTGCGATGAATTTCTGTCTGAAGATCGAAATGTTCAACGCTTTGTGCTTCATTATGTTGGCAAAGAGCTTATCTATATTCCAGGCAATTTCCGCTGGGGTTACATCAATGATCTTTATGGGCCAACTGGACTTCTTAATATACGTACGCCAAAAGAAGCGATCACGATTCTTAAGAAGGCTTCCAAATATCTGAAGATCAAAATACATACGGAAAACTTCCAAGTACTGAACGTTCACTCCAAATGGATTGACATGGGTGAAATCTATTCTGAAGGTGCTGAGCTGTGGGTGACCAAACAGCTTATGAAGCATCGTTTTTGTTGTGACTTTATATCCCGGAAAGCGGTTTGGCAAATAGCAAAAGTCATGGAAGATTACTATGCGAAATTTGGATATGAGTATGCAACTGAAATTTTCGACCATGCTCTTTTTAGCATTCAAAATTATAAAAGACGGTCACAGACATTCTTTAACATGATCTACAGAGAAGATTCTTCCTATATTGTGAATGAAGAAAAGAATGAACTGAATGAGATCAGTGCTTATTTTCGGTCCATTATGGAATCAGCCGAGTTAAACTATGCGGTACAACTATCTGTGGAGCTTGAGCAGATCAAGCAGAAGAAACACATGGCGGAGACCAACCTCTCTGCCAATGATGAGATCTCCATGATGAATCAAGAACTAATCGAAGCAGCACATAGCCAACAAGTTAAAGTGTGGGACAAACTTCGTCTCATTCATTCTTGCTGGCTTAATCGTTTCAGACAACATCCGGAATGGTTTATCCAGCATTATTACCGGATCAGAACTCTTCCAGCTCCAATTCTGGAGATCAAGATGGAAATTGAGAAGTATATGAATAGACAAAAAAATACTCAATCTCAAGCGCACATCGTCTAATTTCTATAGGGTTAGATTTATTTGTGCATCCTTATCATTCATTTCAGTCTAACTTGTGTTGCAGTGGTTCTACGAATAGTAGAATGACTGCTATTTGTTTTTTTCTACTCTACTCTTATTGCGAGCTTTTAGTTGGATTTAGTTAGATTGGCACTTTCAATAGCGGAATAGAAGTCATCTCATAACTTCCTGTGAATCCCAATTTCGCCATTAAAGCTGTGGATAACGTTTTATCTCATGTGGTTTTGTAGCATAGATAATGTTTATATTGATTTTGTTCATTTGGATGCATAGATCATTAATGGGTATTTCAATTCATGTCGTGTTGGTTTGGCGTTTCCTGATGTGTACCTTACCGTTATCATTTTGCATAAAAATAAGGGCTTTCCATATCTAAATTTATCCAGATACAGAAGCCCTTATGGATCAAGCCTTTTGAGACACTTTTGTTGCTTGTAAAAAGGTATTAATGAAAGGTGTTAATCTATGGTTTTAAAAAATGGTGTTGAACTAAGATATTGAACTAAGGTGTTGATGAAGGGTATTGAAAGGCATTTAAACACCTTCATCTTCAAAATATAGAAAACAACATTGAACGGAGTGAACTCCTCACTCTTTCCTATCTAGACTAGAACCTTATTCGATATTATCCGCTGTAATACCATCCTTCAACGTACTTTCCCACCATATTGATGTATCTCCTCTGACAAGCTGTGGGATTAACTTACGGAGTGGATAAGGCTGCAAATGATGCGCAGCAAGCTCATACACAGACGCCCAATAGAATTCAATATGAGACTCGAGAGATACAGGAGATTGTAACAGATCCAGTTCAGGGACTTTCACTCTGAAAATCTGGTTCATTTCGCAATGGAGCTCCTTATTTTTCTCCCACTGATGCTCTACCGAGCCTAAATATCCATCGATGTAACATGACAGCCCCAGTTCCTCTTCGATTTCTCTTTTTAGGGCATCCGGTGCGCTTTCACCAAATTCAATGTGACCTCCTGGCAAGAACGTATTTTGATGACCAATGGCATGGGCGAGCAGAACCTGATCCTGACTGATTATAATTCCTCTTGCCAGATGATGAAATTTCGAAGTTATCACCTTCACCCCCTTATTTAATCGGTATCCAGATTTGTGGCGCATGATCAGGACCTGCATAAACCTCTAATTCGGGTGTCCCGGCATGCTCATAAGGATTGGATGGAAACCATTCGGAAACAATCTGTTTCCATAGATTCTGCAAGCTCTCAGGCAGAGGTCCCTTTACTTCAAATACACTCCATTTGGAAGCAGGGATGGTGAGGGAAGACAAACCTTCTGGTATTTCACCATGATAAGCTGTACCAATCCAGTACTCCATTTGCTTCTCCTCGATCTCGGTCTGATCTACACAGACTCCAAGTAATCCTTGAATAGCTCCATTATTCAAAGCCAATAAACGATCTTCTGTTCCGTTCGCATAGGCTTCTTCCCACATTTTAGGGATTTCCCTTAAATTCTCTCCATCTGCATAAGAGTAAGCTTGCTTGATTCCAACTAACGTAAATGCAGCCTGTTCAACAATTTTATAATCCATCGGTTCCGCTCCTTTTAAACTTACTTGAATAGCCAAGCGATTATACGACTTAACTGAGGTGCTGCTTTTTCGTACCTCACTTGGTGCAACCCCATGCTGTCTGCGAAAAGCTTTGGAGAAAGATTCAGGAGTGTCATATCCGTATTTGTACGCCAGATCAATAATTTTCTGTTCACTCTGTACAAGTTCATGTGCTGCCAGTGTTAATCGTCTCCGCCGTATATATTCGAATACGGTAACATCTGTTAATAGCGTAAACGTACGTTGAAAATAAAAAGGCGAGATATGAGCCTGTGCTGCGATTTGCTCTATCGTTACATTTTCGAGTAGATGCTCTTCGATATACTGTATAGCCTTCTGCAACGATTCAATCCAGTTCATACGGTTGACCACTCCTTGATTTCTATAATAGAGGAATACTTGTTTTGCGGCCTGTCTTTATTTGCTTTGATCTGTCCGGCCCTAGTCTTTTATGGTAACTGTTAATCTGTTCAACTCATGAGGAATCAACCATAATGGATTATCTTAGCACGTTCTTCATCGGAAGACAGGATAAAAAAAGTGAATCATTTTTGACCCTCACTTGTCTATTATATATCCCAACAAGAAAGGAGTAGCGGAAGTGACCGAGCATGAACTCTTCTATTCTTACAACAAAGATGTATATCGTACCTGCTTGTATATGCTCAAAAACATTCAGGATGCCGAGGATGTATGCCATGATGTGTTTGTAACTGTGTTTCGGCAGGACTGGAGAAATGTTACACACCTCAAGGCCTGGATTATGCGGATCGCCATGAATCATTGCCTCAACATTATTCGAAAAAACAAAGTCAAAAATGACAAACAAGACCAACTACAGAACTTACATGAACACGAGGTTCTTGCTAGAGGTTCGGTCGATGGAATAGTTATGGCTAAGTTATCCTTCGCTGAATTGGAACAGCAATTGCGCCAATTGCCTGACAAGCTGCGAAGTGTTGTAACCCTGCGGTACATTGGTGATCTATCTGTTGCGGAAATCTCGGAAATCCTCAATATACGTCAGGGTACCGTTCGATCCAGATTGCACAAGGCTCTTAAATTGATGCGAAAGAAACTGGAGTACTATGAGAAGGTTAACATGAGAGGAGAGAACCGTTTTGAATACAGCAGAATCCAAAATTAAGAATCACATGAAACAATCAGACCACATTGAATATCCGGATTTTGATAAGATGTTTAACAGCATACAGATGGACGAGCTTCGGGTAGCAGATCAGCTCAAGGAAAGATCACAGCGCGGTAAGACGAAAGTTGCTATTGTCCTGGGTGTATCTGTAGCGGTAATGGCCACTCCAGTATATGCAGCCTTTCAATATGATTGGAGTGATGTCCTATCCCATAAGTCCGGAATTGAGTCAGCTCTCCAAGCAGGATATGGTCAGTCTATTGAACAAAGCGTCACAGCTCACGGAGTCACCTTAACGGTGCATAACGCTTTTGTGGATGATAACCGAACCGTCCTTCTCTATACGATTAAACCCGGCATGGAAACAGACGGAGCAGAAATCAGATATGATCAGATCGTTTTGAAAGACAGTGAAGATACACCTATTGAAGGACACTATTATCAACAATGGAACGAAGAGCAAGGTGTGTATCAGGGATACTTCGAAACGGACTGGGTGATGTCTGAGAACCAATCCGATCTACAATTCGCCATTACAGGTGTTCGATATTTGCAAGACATTCAGGAGGACATTACACTCGATCCGAAGGACAATAGTACTCAGAAATTTAATATACAAAAGGACGGAATCGAAACGGTAGAAGTACAATCCTTCCAGCACACGGAAGATCAAATCATGATTCGTTCCAACGTGACTTTTACAGATACGGCGTTGAAGGAACAGACTTGGGCCAGAATCACAGCTTATGATCCAAACGGGAACATGATTAAAGAAACAGAAAGCCCTATATACGGTACTAATGGTGCAACCGGAACATACTCCAGCACACAAATATTTAACGAGCAGCAGTTCAAAGAGAGCGCAGATCATTTCACCTTCACGTATACACATGAGAAAGAGCGAACAGATGGAACCTGGAACGTCAATCTCTCCTTGTCTCAACAGCAGATGGAAACGGGGACAGTCAAGAAAGAAATGGATATTCCACTGCAGTCATTGGATGGAGAGGCTAGAATCAGTGGGTTAGTGGTGACGCCAACCCAGATTCGAGTAACTATTGATCACCAAGAAGACTACTACAGAGTGCCATACCGGACTTATCAGTTGGAAGTGGGTGGCAGCATGTTGGAAGGCTACGTTTCCGTCGAAGGCACGTTAAATCCTAACCAGACCGAACTGCGATTTGAGCAGAACGTTTCGTCTCTCATGGATGTAAGTTCTGTGGCCAACAAACCCATAACCTTAATCGCGAAGGACAGAGTTGATGAGCATGCTGGTGGTCAGACTTCTATTCATCTAAAGAATATTTCGACTCAGCCACAGACGATAACAAGTGATTACGAAGGATTCCATATCAACTGGACCTATTTTCTCAAGGATGGCAACCTATACGTTGGTTCGTTTAGCCCTGAGCCTACATTTGGCGGGATTAACCAAACCTATTTCCTTGATCAGGGAGAAAAGCATTATTTAACGCCGCTGTATTTCAACGACTCTGATAATAAACATACGGAAGTATTCCAAGATTTTAAGGGTAAAGACATCGATCTTTATGTATCGAACTATACGACGATGAAGCCGGATGGAGATTTACGAATTCCACTTAATAGCACTAAATAGTAACCAAACCTTGTCCAAGTTGAAAAAACTATTGTGCAAAAAAATGCCCTTGTTCAAGGGCATTTTTCTTATTCCTTTACGAAGCTTAGTTAAATTATCGATTCCAGATCTGAGATGGCTACGTCTGATATGTCGCTCACAGCCCTCTGTCCAACTGCTAAGCTGATGCATCTGTAAACTTGCTATTTTAACTTTGCATCTTCGCACGAATGATGCTTTGCGAATTATTGAACACATTTTTTGAATCATACTTAGCTTTGACTCTCTGTAATCTGGCATAGTTGGCCACATAGTAAACCGGCCCTGAGTTCTTAATTCCCTGATCGGGAACGTTAATTTAACAAAAAGGGAATTTCCCTTCAAGTTAAATACCTTGAAAAAAATCCCCTTTTGTTAGAGCACAATCCATACAAGCTGACCTGAACGATGAATTTACATCAATAATTCTAAAATTTAATCGCTGCCCGGATCAATTTTAATGAGTTTGCGCGGTTCCTGTTCCTTCTCACCATACCAAACCAGCACATCTGCGAACAGATCTATAATGCGAATAAAACTCTCCTTGTCGGCTGTTGAAATTTGGTCTGCATGCATAAAGATATCGTCAAAGCAAAGCTCACGGACAAATTCAGTGTACTTTGCATATACCTCGCGCCCTTTCGCCGAAGGTTTGACATAAATGTCTTTGCGGTTACCGCTTAGATGATATTTTTCGAGCAAGCCTTTTTCCGTCAGATTCTTCACATTCTTGGAAAATGTACTGCGGCTAACGCCCAAACGTGCGGCCATCTCTGACATTTTCTCCTCCTTATCCTCTGCTTCCAGAATATATTCCAGGGTCTGGATCTGAGAGGCGGAGAACATCACGTCAGTACCATAGCTTCGCTGCAGTTTATAGGTGTTCGAATATGCATTGCCGTACTTGATAATTTTCTCAATCAGGGTCCGATGGTCGCCCATCCAATCTAATTTCATGAGTAATCCCTTTCATAGTTAGATTCTCTTTCCTTTACTCTACTGAAATTAGATATGTTTTTCAATCCATGTAATGGCTTCTTCTATGACTTCATGTCTAGTCGGTTCATTAAATATTTCATGCATGAGATGTGCATAGATCTTCAACGTTTTGTCAGTCGAGGCAATGTCGCCGTAGAATTCACGTGAATCCAGTTCGCTCACCAGCCCATCGTTTGCTCCATGCAGAACGAGCACCGGGTCCACAAACTGCTTGGCATGTTCTTTTAACCATGCCACGCCATTCCCCAGGCTATTAAAAAGATCCACAGAAATTTGTTTTTCTACCAGCGGGTCACTTGCGTAAGCGGATACAACTTCAGGGTCGCTGCATACGCCACTGCCAAGCTCATTAGGGAAATACGTCCCTGTAGGAAGATCAAGCGGCAGTTCACCAGCAACCTTCGTATTATAACGGGTAAGTGCTCCTGATAAAACAATACCTTTGACCTTGCCTGGATATTTCGTGCCAAATGATGAGGTTGCAAATCCGCCCATGCTATGCCCAATGACGAATACGGGAAGGTCATTGCTCTCTTGCAAGGCCCTATCAACTACGACATTCACATCCTCGATGATTTGGTGAAAATCACTGTAAAATGTACGCTTTCCTTCAGATCTCGCATGACCACGATGGTCGAATCGATATACGTTGCAACCACGTTTGTTTAATTGCTTCGTCAACTCATCATAACGCCCGGCATGCTCGCACAGCCCATGAACAATGACCACGGCTGCCTTCGCATCTTCGGCTGTATCCTTGCTGAAATAAAGTTGTGTTCCGTCAAACGATTTAATCGTTGTCTCACTGTGGTTCATATTCATCCCATCCTTTTCATGGTGCTAAAGCATCCAAGAGATCACATCATTGAGCCTTGAGCACATTTAGTAAGCATTACCATGTCCACTAATCCAAAGATATTTAATCTTCAGTGAAGATTATATTGTTTCCTATAGAAATAATATAACATCAGTCTTTTGCTTGTGTCCATCATTTTTTTAAGCGTTTACATAAAAATCAAAAAGGGAATCACTGCACTGATCGGAGCCATTATCAATGTAGCTCCGTCCAGTTCAATCAATGCCCTTCAAGTCGAGTTCATAATGCGATTATTTTTTGGAGTAAGACAATATGAGCGTTTTGGCAACAGACACGGGAAAAGAGATCCATAAAAAGCAAAAACCTCTTGGATACCAAGAGGTTTTCGAGTATGGAGCCTAGGGGGATCGAACCCCTGACCTCATCGCTGCCAGCGATGCGCTCTCCCAGCTGAGCTAAGGCCCCACATTAAATATGTACTTGTCCGCTTCAGCGATGTTCCACAGGCGACTCCTATATCATATAAAATGCAGCTTTAGCTGTCAATAACTTTTTCAGAAGGCAAAGTGTTTGGAGAAGAACAACCTCTGTACAGACAAGAACACTCATAATTACAAGCCCAGACTGCTCTTCTCCCTTAATCCACTTCTTTAATCGTCGAGATCCTCTTTGGACAACAACGATTTTAGTTCTTTCATGAACATATTGATGTCTTTGAATTGGCGATACACGGAAGCGAACCGCACATAGGCAACTTCATCAACCGGGAACAACTGCTCCATCAACAGCTCGCCAATTTGGCGGCTTTCCACTTCAGCTTCAGCAGTGTTACGCAGTGACTTCTCCACCTCGGAAACCATCATCTCCAGCGTCTCTACAGAGACAGGACGTTTCTCACAAGCCCGAATAAGGCCACGGAGAATTTTGTCGCGACTAAACTCTTCACGGCTGCCATCTTTCTTGATCACGATCAGCGGTGTCTCTTCGACCATTTCAAACGTTGTAAAACGGCGACTGCACTGCTCGCACTCACGACGACGGCGGATGGATTTTGATTCATTAGCAGGCCTAGAATCCAGCACTTTTGTACCCAGATAGGCGCAATAAGGACATTTCAACTCAGATCACTTCCCATGTTTTTCTTTTACCATAAATTCCCTGTCACTTCTAGTTATGAAAATCGCATTGAAGACACATAATACTTTTACCAACCGCGAGGAGGTGAACAGCAATGGCACAAAACAGCAACGGTAACTCCAACAACTTGGTAGTAACTCGCGCTTCCGCAGCACTGGAGCAATTGAAATATGAAGTTGCTCAAGAACTCGGAATCAGCATCCCACAAGACGGATACCAAGGTAACATGACTTCTTACGAGAACGGTTCGATCGGTGGATACATCACGAAACGTCTGGTAACAATTGCAGAACAGCAATTGGCAGGTCAATACCAATAATATCTGCATTGTAATACGTTAGACAGAGGAGCATGGAGCGGCCGGTGAATAACCGGCCTGCTCTGTGCTTCTACTATTAAATAAGACATACGATATCAAAATTCAATTCAAACCGATTGTACTCCAGACTACCGCATAATCCAAGCAATTAGCGATTAGAACGTATTATAGATCTTTACATACTGATTATAATAATAAATGACTCGTTGTACATAGTGCCGGGTTTCTCCAAAAGGAATATCTTTGACTGTCTCGAAGGAGCCATCCCAGACACCATCTCTGATCCATCCACTTACTTTGCCTGGTCCGGCATTGTAAGCGGCAATCATGGCCGTTTCATTGCCGTCAAACTGTTCTGAGAGGTTACGCAGGTACCATGTCCCAAGCTGAATGTTCCTGCCCGGTTCATGTTTCAGCTCCTCTAACGAGGTCCCGGGAATTTTGGCCTGCTCCATGATCCAGTTGGCCGTATCCGGCATCAGCTGCATCAGCCCGATGGCACCTCTTCTGGATTCCTTGCTTGTCTTGAAATTGGTTTCCACCTTGATGATGGAAGCGATAAGGAAAGGGTCTACCTCATAGCTCTGAGACTGCGCACGAATCTCTTCCTTGTAATGAATCGGATAAAACCACGCCATCCAGTTTGTATTCAGGAACAGCACCAATACAAATGAAACAAACATCAACAGCAGTACCCGTTTCTTACGCAGTAACTTCATATCAGACCCTTATGCTGCAAAAATGAAATAACCTGCTGCTCCGTCTCCGACCATAAGCCGCTGTTGTCAATGACCACGTCAGCACGCTGCTTCTTATGTTCAATATCCATCTGCGCATTAATACGGGCGTCAGCCTGTTCCTCTGTCATGCCATCCCGACTCATCAGCCGCTCCCGCTGCACGGATCTTGGGACGTAAACAACGACAACCTCATCAAATCCTTTTTCCAGACCGGATTCAAACAATAAAGGAATATCCGATACCACAAGCTTGTCCGGATAGGCTTCTTCATATGCAGCAGCACGCTCCCGCATCTCCTGGCGAATAGCCGGATGTGTGATTGCCTCGAGCGCTTTACGCTCCTCGGGATTTTGAAACACAATGCTGCCCAGCTTTTTACGGTCCAGTGTTCCGTCTTCATTTAATATGGCTTGTCCAAACCGCTGAACAGCGGCAGCCAAAACAGGATGCCCGGGCATCATGACCTCCCGGGCAATCACGTCTGCATCAATCAGCAGCGCTCCCTTACTGGCAAGAAGGGCGGAAACACTGCTCTTTCCCGTTGCGATCCCGCCGGTTAAGCCAATATTCATCGTTTCACCTCATAACAGCTTCATTATTCCCATAATCATCAGTAACAACGCAGGAAGTACGGACAGTCTTCTCATCCAGCGCAGAGCTGAAAAGCGCAATCCAACTTTCATGCCTATTAACAGAAATGCGCCACTGAACAGCGCGATGACAAGTGCAGTCCACAATGTGGGGAAACCGAGCAAAGCAGCTCCGAGCCCTGCACCGAAGGCATCCAGTGACAGCGCGATTCCAAGCCACATCGCTTCCTGAGCAGATATGCTTCCCGAATTGTCCATATCTGCTTTGGAAGGACTGCGTAATATTTGAATGACAACTCCTAATTTCCGCAGTTCCAGTGTAAATACCATGCGTTCCAGCGATCCGCCGGATACAGATGGTTCAAGATCAAGTGCCAGCACTTGATTTCTGCCTTTGACCGGCGCTGCATGGATTGCTTGCTCTTCATCTCCGACTGCTTCCGTTCCCTCTTCCGATTCGAGGCGATCCTTCCCCTGCTTACGGATCAACTGAATTAATGACCACGCACCGATGGCAATCAGAATAACCGCACCAACGAACGAAGCCACATCAGGAGATACCACATGGGATAGCAGAACTCCCACCTGCATGGACAACGCAATGACCAACCCCGAACAAATGGAGATGACAGCAATGGATAACAGCGGGATCTTCGTCCTGCGCAGCCCGTATGTAATCCCGACACCAAAACCATCTAAACTAAGCGCCAAAGCAAGCGCCAGCAATGAAATAAAATGATGCAGCACCCTGGATTCCTCCCCTGTGCGGGAACTCGTTTCCACCTACCGTTACAGGTAGGTATTCGCCCGCTTATTTCTGCCATATCAGTATATGGAGGGAGTAATCCATGGGTGCTACGTTTTAATCATTTCGTTCATTCCGGTACAAATTCAAACCGTTAGCGTGTAAACGACAATTTCAATTTGTATCTTCTTTGGGTTACTTTAGTGGTTGGCACTTCGGACAGTAATGCGTCCCGCGACCGCCAACAACGCTTTTCTCAATCAATGTACCACACGTTGTACAAGGCTCGGATTTGCGACCATAGATTTTCAGTTGATGCTGAAACATGCCCATCTCACCTTGTCCATTAACATACGATTTGATGGAGGATCCACCTGCATTCACGGCATCCTGCAGCGTAGCTACAATAGCCTCGTGCAGCACCGTCAATTGGGCTTCAGTCAGCGTCTTGGCAATGGTTTCGGGGTGAATGCCTGCGCGAAAAAGGGCTTCGTCCACATAAATATTCCCGATGCCAACGACATATGCCTGATTTAACAATACTGCCTTGATTTTGGTTGTCCGTTTACCAACCGCCTCACGAAATGCGGCCACGGTAAATGCCGGATCCAGCGGCTCAAGGCCGAGCTTCAACAAAGGTTTGGATACGAGCTCTTCGCCCGCTGCAAACAAATGCATGGTTCCAAACTGTCGTACGTCCTTGTATCTCAATTCCGTACCATCTGTGAAGTGAAAGATAACATGGGTATGCTTCTCCACTTCTTCGTGCTGCTCGTATACGCCGTATCGACCTTCCATCCGCAGATGGGAGACCAGTACCAGCCCGTCCAACAAAATCCGTAAAAACTTCCCTCTGCGCTCCACTCCGATGATGGTGTGTCCTGCGAGTTCCAGTGCAAATGCATCTATATCGTCCGGCCGCTGAATGATGCGCGGCAAGTTAACGGTTACGCGTTCAATGGTCTTACCAACAACAAGCTGATTCAATGTTCTTCTGACTGTTTCGACTTCCGGTAATTCCGGCATGATGTTCTCACCTCCCCTATATTATAACGGAAGTTGAGCTTCAGCGGGACCCCTTCTTCTGTCGAATCCTTGTGAGGAAATGTTTGTAAATAAACGGAAATACATGCCGGTTGGTTATTTGGCTTCGTACCAGTTTTCCCCGAAACTTACTTCTGCTTTAAGCGGTACCGAGAGCTCCAATGCTTTTTCCATAACGGATGGCACCAGCTCCTTCATCAGCTCCAGCTCATCCGCAGGTACTTCAAATACAAGTTCGTCATGTACCTGAAGCAGCATACGACTCTTCAATTGGCGTTCCCGTAGCGCTTCATCCATCTGTACCATGGCCAGCTTGATGATATCTGCCGCTGTTCCCTGAATAGGTGTATTCATCGCCGTACGTTCTGCGAAGGAACGCAGATTGAAGTTGCTGGCATTAATCTCTGGCAGGTAGCGACGTCGTTCCAACAGCGTTTTAACGTAGCCATCCTGGCGAGCTTCCTTCACAATGTCATCCATATATCGGCGCACACCCTGGAAGACTTCAAAATACTGATCGATGAACTGTGCTGCCTCTTTACGCGTAATATGCAGATTCTGAGACAATCCATAATCACTTATTCCATACACGATACCAAAGTTAACTGCTTTGGCGGAACGACGCATATCCCCATCCACATCTTCAGGCTTCACACCAAATACATCCGAAGCAGTCTTGGTATGAATATCCATATCATTGACAAACGCTTCCTTCAAGCGCTCATCATCCGAAATATGGGCCAGTACACGCAGTTCAATCTGGGAATAGTCTGCTGCCAGAATGGACCATCCTGGCTCGGAAGGAACAAATACCTTCCGGATTTTGCGACCTTCTTCCATCCGAATCGGAATGTTCTGCAAGTTAGGGAATTGACTGCTAAGTCGTCCCGTTGCAGCAATGGTCTGACGATAATACGTATGCACCTTGCCATCCCGATCAGAAATCTCTTTAAGCAAGCCCTCCACATAAGTGGATTGCAGTTTGGCAAGCTGACGATATTGCAGAATATGCTTGACCACATCATTATAAGGAGCCAATTTCTCCAAAACTTCCGCATCTGTGGAATAGCCTGTTTTTGTTTTTTTCACCACTGGCAAACCCAGTCTATCAAACAAAATCTCACCCAGCTGCTTCGGTGAATTCAGATTGAATTCTGTACCGGATAGTCGGTAAATCTCCGCCATCAGCCTGCTGATCTGTTCCTCGAACTCACGTCCCAAGGCCTGCAGATCTGCTGTATTCGCTTTAATCCCCTGTTTCTCCATGTCTGCCAGAATGCGTGATAACGGCATCTCCAATTCGTGAAAGAGCGCGTTCATCTCATCATTCTCAAGTGCCTGCTCCTGAAGAGGAATAATGGCAGCCACGGCAGCAGCCTTCCGGCACAGGAAATCGCCCAGGATTTCTACATCAGGCACCTTGTATCTTGCACCCTTCCCCATAACCGTGTCGTCTTCAGCCAGGGAAGGCAAGCCATACTTCGAAGTTAAGCCGCTAATGGTCTGATTGGATTCCGTCGGGTCAAGCAAGTAGGCAGCAAGCTGCACATCGAAGGATGCTCCGGCGAATTCAAGACCATGCGCGTGCAGAGCTAGATCGACGCGGTGCAGATCATAACCACGTTTGGGCTTGTCCGGATTACCAAGCCATTCACGAACCGGGACCGCTGCTTCAGAATGTAACACCTCGGGTGAAAGGAAGACATACGTCTCACCTGATCCAATCGCTACCCCAATCAATTTCGCTTGATGTGGATTATCACCATGGGTCTCCACGTGGAGAACATCAATGGATTCCAGGGAACCAAACAGCTCGCCAATCGTTTCTTCTGTAGCAATCGTGGATTCCACTTCGGCAGCCGGTACCGCTTCAGCTGCAGAGCCTGCACTCCCACTGAATGACAAGCGTTCAAGCAAGGATTTGAATTCAAGCTTGGCCAGTGCTGGCCCTGCCTGTTCTTCCTTTAACCCGGCGAACTGCATGTCATCCCAGGTTTGCTCCAGTGGCACTTCTCGGTGAATGGTCGCCAGCTGTTTGCTCATCCGGGCATCTTCGGCATGTGCCTCAATCTTTTCTTTCATTTTACCTTTCAATTCACCTGTGCCGTTCAATACTTCCTCGACAGAACCGAATTGATGCAGAAGTTTCAAGGCAGTCTTCTCTCCAACTCCCGGAATACCCGGAATATTATCCGACGCATCGCCCATCAGGCCTTTGAGATCGATAATTTGGAGTGGCGTCAGACCATACCGTTCCTTAATTTGAGCAGGGTCATACAGTTCGATATCCGTTACCCCTTTGCGCGTGAGACCGATATGTACATGTTCGGAGGCAAGCTGCAGCATATCCTTGTCACCCGATACAACCAATACCTGTCTTCCAGCCTCGTCTGCGCGTTTGGTTAGCGTTCCGATGATATCGTCCGCTTCAAACCCGGCCAGCTCAAACTGGGCAATACCCAATCCTTGCAGCAATTCTTTGAGTAATGGAAATTGTTCCGACAGCTCGGGTGGTGTTTTTTCACGGCCACCTTTATACTCCTGGTAACCTTCGTGACGGAAAGTGACTTTGCCAGCATCAAATGCCACCATGACATGGGTTGGCTTATGCTCTTCCAGCAATCGGAGCAGCATGGTGGTGAAGCCATACACCGCATTGGTATGCAATCCTTTCGAATTCGTCAGAGGAGGCATTGCAAAAAACGCCCGGTAAATAATGCTATTTCCATCTATGAGAATAAACTTTTCCATTCCAGCACCTCACGTATCGTATGGTCAAACCCTCAAGTACATCTACTCTCATGATAACATACACACCTGTTACAACAAAAAAGATTGGGCATCTTTTTACACATTCCATCCAGCAAAAAAAGAACTCTCTCCACAGACAGCCTGTCGTTTGCAGGCTGCCGGGAAAAAGTCCCTTGTTTTTGCAGCAAATCGTCCCCAATTCCACTGATTTGCCGTTACTGATTATTGGTTCAAATCCGGACGCTTACCTGTTACCAGATAAACCGTGCTCTCCCCAATGTTGGTTGCATGATCGCCTATGCGTTCAATATAGCGTCCTACCAACATGAGCAGCATGGCCTGAGAGGCCTGAGTTGGATGAGAGGTCATGAAACTGTATAGATCTCCAATCATATGACTGTACAGCTGGTCCACCTGATCATCCGTTTGTGCCATTTTGTAAGCCAGATCCGTATTTTCCTTCAGGAACGACTCGATGGATTCATCAATCATCTCTTTGACGATTTCCGCCATACGCGGGATATCCACAAGTGGCTTAATCAGCTCCTGGCCTTCCATACGAAGCGTCACTTTGGCAACGTCCAAGGCGAGATCGCCCATACGCTCGAGATCACTTGAGATTTTGAACGCCACAATAATACGGCGCAAATCCTTCGCGACTGGCTGCTGGGTAATAATGAGCTTGGAGCCCAGTTCCATGATTTTGTCTTCAAGCGCATTCAGATTCGCATCATTCTTGATGATGACCTGAGCTTTCTCAGCATCCAATGTCCGTAAACTCTCAATGGCACCATCCAATGCCGTTCCTACATGCTCACCCATTTGCCGAAGCAAAATGCGAAGCTCTTCAAGCTCCTGATCAAATTCTTTCCTGCGAATCATAGGTTTCCATGTCCCCCTTGTCCATCATCTCCGGATACGCCGGGTTCGTTCGAATTCAGCTTGCTTAACCGAACCGTCCGGATATATAATCCTCGGTTCGGGAATCCTGGGGCGTGGAGAACAGCGTTTCTGTATCAGCGGCCTCCACAACTTCACCATTCAGGAAAAATACTGTCTTACCCGATACGCGGGCAGCCTGATGCATGTTGTGGGTTACCATGACGATGGTGTACTTGTTGTGCAGTTCCTTGACCAGTTCCTCGATCTTTAATGTCGAGATGGGGTCCAGGGCCGAAGTGGCTTCATCCATTAGCAGTACATCAGGCTGTACCGCGAGGGCTCGTGCAATACAGAGTCGCTGCTGTTGACCGCCGGACAGACTAAGCGCCGATTTTTTGAGTACATCCTTGACCTCATCCCACAATGCAGCGTGCACAAGACTTTGCTCAACCAACTGGTCCAGCTCCGCCTTCTGGGTAACACCGTGCAAACGGGGGCCGTATGCGACATTATCATAGATTGATTTTGGAAAAGGATTGGGCTGCTGAAACACCATGCCTACTCGTTTGCGCAGCGTTTCAACTTCGATTTCATTACTGTAGATATCCGATCCATCGAGCAGAACTTGTCCCTCGACACGTACTCCCGGAATCATGTCATTCATCCGGTTTAATGTACGGAGCAACGTGGATTTACCACAACCTGACGGTCCAATGAATGCAGTTACGGTTCGTTCCGGCAGGTCCATTGATATATTTTTAAGCGCATGATGCGTATCATAGTACAAATTAAGTCCTTCAATGTGAATGAGTTCCTTCATGGATGTTCACTTCTCCTTCGCTGGAGGGACAAACCAAGCTCCCTTTACGTTGAGGCCGAGGCCAGATCAATAATCTTCAGCATCTCGGTCATCCTTAATATCCTACCTTCTTATTGTAAAAAGAGTATCACTTTCATGTTAACGGAATGTAAAAAGACATCCTTCAACAAGCCATGACCTTCCCATTCCGATCACAGATGGTAAATGATGTCTATCTTTGTTTACAATTCTCCCCCAGAAATCATAGAATCCAGTTTTTTTCGGATATAATCCGCCACTTCTCCAGTCTGCTTGCCTTCCTCTGCGATGTTGGCAGCAATATGCAGCATACCTTCCACGGCGGAGTTTAAACGATTGAAAGCTTCACTTCCTTCGGTAACATGTACGGAGCTGTCGTCAATTTCAGCAGCACTGGCGCGAACCAGTTCAACGGTTTGTCTGGTTAGTTCACCGATCCCTTCGAGTAATGAGGACATATCTCCCGCAACCTCACGAGTTTGTTTGGCTAAGGCCCGAATCTCGCTGGCAACAACCTGGAAGCCTCGCCCATACTCGCCAGCGTGAGCTGCCTCGATGGAAGCATTCATCGCAAGCAACGCACTCTGATCGGCCAGAGAACGAATGGAACGTGCCATGCCCGCTCCGGTTTCTATTGAGGTCAGCATATCATTCGCATGCTTGCGCTGTCCTCCCATGTGCTGATGTACGCGGTTATACGAAGCCTCAACCTGCATAAGACTGCTTGCGCCCTGTTCAGACAATTGAATAATTTGTTTCGCATCTTCTCCCGTCTTTCCAGCGGATTGAACCAGTTTGGTAATCGACTCATGAATCCGGGATATTTCTTTCTGGCTCTCGGTAATGGTGTGAACACGTTCTTCTCCAGCCTCGTGCTGCATCCTTCTGGAAAGGGACATGAGATCCCGCATGGTTAATACGCCAAGCAGCCTGTTCTCCTCCGTTACAATGATGCAATCATAGAAATGCTCCTCACTTCGTGACAAGGCTACATCAATCACTTCTGGCGCATCAGCTAGTACATCCACGACTACCGGAGATGAATTAGCAACATGCGATATGGACTTGCGATAAAACAAATCCGCGGCGAAACGTCCATTCAGTATTCGATACAAGGTATCCCGCATCAATAACCCCAGCGGGCGATTCTGATCGTCACCCAATACAACACATGGATATTTCTGTTCCTGACTCAGTATGCTAGCAGCCTCTCCACAAGTGGTATGCACCCCCACCATGGGAACCTGACGGCAGTACTCTCGGATGGCCACCTGGTTGTTAAGGGTTAATTCTGTAAGATCATCCTGAGTTAAACGAATCGAGTCATCCTCATGCTTATATGTATCTTCTACGGATAGATCAGGCTTTTCTTCGAGCAACGTGGGCATAAATGCGCAATCTCCTTTACGTATGAGCTCCGTCCTGAGATGGGTTATGTAGGTCCTAAGAATCACTCGGACAAGTTCATGCTACTCCCTCGATGTAAAGGAAAATAAAGGTTTATGTAAATTGGACGTAAAATAAAACTCCCCGATCATTACGAATTTGAATGATGGGGAGTTTTTCTTTTTACAACCAGTTTATAACCTACACCTCGAATGGAATCAATGTGTACGGATTCCGGGTCCAGCTCCAGCTTTTTACGCAATGAACTTACATGAACGTCTACGGTGCGCTGGCCTCCAATATAATCGAAGCCCCAGACCGCATTCATCAGGTCATCACGTGTAAGAACAACGCCTGGCTTCTTGGCTAAGTAGAGCAGAACTTCAAATTCTTTGGGACGCAGACTTATGGATTGTCCACCCAGCGTCACTTCATACTTCAGTGGATAGATCTCAAGTTCGCCCAGTACAATTCGTGAACCATCCTTGTCCTCTGGCTGCGGCAGGTCATCACCATTGGAATATCTTCTTAATACGGCGTCCACCCTGGCCAGCAGTTCCGACACGCCAAAGGGCTTCGTGATATAGTCGTCAGCTCCGGATTTCAGACCCTGTACCACCTCGGCTTCACCGTTCTTCGCCGTAAGGATGATGACGGGTGTAGTTACACCCTGAACTCTTAATTTGTTCAGAATATCCAGACCGTTCATTCCGGGCAGCATCAGATCCAGCAGAATCAAATCAAAGTCCTGCGAAACTGCACGGTCATATCCTGAAGATCCATGATCCTCAGCGGTAACGTCATAACCTTCCTGTGTAAGGTTGTACGTAAGCAATCTCGATAATGTAGGTTCATCTTCAATAACTAGCAAACGCTGTGCCATGATACCCCTTCTCTCCTTATAGGTTGTCTGTTGCCACAACACTTTTTATATCATAGCACTTATTTGTTAACGCTGTGTAAAGCAATTCATTCGATTTTACAATTCACTTCTTCAGGCCTAGATTTCTTCATCCTGTATCAGGGGAAGGATGACCTTGAACGTTGTACCCATGCCAAGTTCACTCTCAACCGATAACTTGCCGTGGTGCAGCTCAACCAGATGTTTCACAATGGATAACCCAAGCCCCGTACCACCAGAGTTGCGTGATCTTCCTTTGTCTACCCGGTAGAAACGTTCAAAAATTCTCGGCAGGTCCTTCTTCGGAATACCAATCCCGGTGTCCGATACTGCAAATACCACCTGTTCCTCGGTTTCACCATGTTCGACTGTCACCTGTAATTTAACACGTCCCCCTTCAGGAGTGTAGTTAATCCCGTTCGAGAGCAGGTTAATGAAAATCTGTTTCATTTTATCCTCGTCGGCCTCGATATACAGCTCCTCTGGCACAAACATCTGCAAACGAATCTGCTTCTTCTCTGCCACTTTGGATAGTGTACCCAGAACCATCTCGAAGAACGAATGCACATGTACAGGAGAACATTGCAGCGGTGCCCGCTTGGATTCGATCTTGGATAACTCCAGAATATCCCCAATTAACCGGTTTAATCGATCGCCTTCGTCATAGATGATCTGCAAGAATGACCGTTCCGTCTCTTTGTCCTGCACTCCCCCGCTGAGCAGCGTCTCAGCAAACCCTTTGACCGCGGCCACAGGAGTCTTCAATTCATGGGAAACATTCGCTACGAACTCACTGCGCATCGACTCCAGTCTGCGTATCGCCGTAACATCCTGCAATAGGAACAGCATCCCGCGGTATCCGCCATCATCTTCAGTCATCGGAACACCGTCAATACGAATCAGACGTTCCTCGGGGTTAAAAATACTTACCTCCTCATGCATCCGTTCCTGAACAGCTACACTTTCTTCAATCGTCCGCGTCAATTCATAATGTTTCTTCAATTCGATATAGGGTTTGCCTGTCACGCGTTCCGATTGAATACCCAGCATACGCTCTGCTTCCCGGTTAACCAGTGCAATGGATTGGGAGGCATCAATCATGACAATGCCGCCTGCCATGTTGGCCAGGACACTCTGAAGTAGTGCCTCATTATCACGAATCGTTTTGAGCTGTGTCTGTAGACTGTCAGCCATTCCGTTAATTGCCAGTCCAAGCTGTCCAATTTCGTCTCTGCGTGTTACCTTTACCCGTGCATCATATTCCAGTTTGGTAATCCGATGAGCTACCTTCGTGATGTGTTCGATCGGTGAGGTTAATCCCCGAGCAACCCGGTAACTAACCAGAGCCACAATCAGGAACAACAGCCCCAAGGCTACAAACATGATTAACCAGCCACGTTGTAACCCCTGGTCCACAGCAGCCAAACTCATGGATAATCGGATGTAACCATCGAATTCTCCGCCTGGTATTTCTACCATGTCACTTTGATCCGAGTTCACGGGCAGAGCGACATATAACATATCTTCTCCCAGTGTCTCACTGAAACGGATGGACTGGCCATAGCCATCACCAACTGCACCCTTGATTTCTTCCCGGTCATGGTGATTATCCATTGTAGCAGGATCACTCTCTGAATCACCAATGACCGTTCCATCCCGATTAATAAACGTTACCCTTGAATCGGTGAGCTTCTCCAGCTCGCCTGCACGATCTGAATAGTACTTTCTTGTTTCAGCCGAGGTTGGATCGGTCGCATCGTGGAAAGGAAACGTCGCCTTCAGCAAATTGATTTCACGCACCATCGTTTGTTCCAGAGCCGTGGTGTGTGTAGTTTTAAATACTCTGCCCATCGTATATCCAGCCACAATGACGGATACACCAATCAATATCATCATGATGATGGAAAGGCGAACTCGAAACGGTCTCATTAATCTCTTCCTTTTTTAGTTAATCTCAATTATAGGTCAGTTCACTCTATCCGATCGCCACGTGTGCCTGGCAGTGAAACGACCAGGAACTCTACTTCATCTGCACTTGTATTTTGCATCTGATGAGGCACACCTGGTGGAATCTCCAGTCCTTCATGTGGCTCAAGTGTATACTCCACGCCATCAAGCTCCATACACGCCACTCCGCTCAGGATAAAAAAGAATTGGCGGCTTACGTTATGGTAATGACGTATTTCAGCTGTTCCTGCAGGCATGCGTTCATGAATAATGCTTAAACCTTCGTTCTGCACGAGATGCCATCCATCACATTGTGCACCCCATATGTAATGTGCTGCGTTTTGTTTGCTAATCTTCATGTTGTATCCTCCCGATAGGTATGTTCCGTCTATCATATCACAGTTGCCTTTGGGACAGATTCGTTTCTAATTGAAACCAGAACGACATAAAGTGCTTTTACGGTACGAGGTCCAAGAGAACCATTTATCAAGAATATCATGTAACTATCATTTCTGATCCTGACTTTTGTAAACATAGCACAGAAATTTGGGAACATTGTCAAAAAAACATAAAGACGTACCGCCAGCATTAGCTGAACGATACGTCTTTAGATATGTGTGTTGAAAGTATTAACTCAAACCAAGCATCATTTTATCCGTTAACGACTTCGCCACCGTTGATGTGAATGACTTGTCCACTTACATAGGATGAATCATCCGAAGCGAGATATACATATGCAGGAGCCAGCTCATCCGGTTGACCAGGACGTTTCATCGGCTGCGTAGCGCCGAATTCGCTCACCTTTTTCTCATCAAATGTCGATGGAATCAGTGGTGTCCAGATTGGGCCTGGAGCTACCGCATTTACACGAATGCCTTTTTCAATAACATTCATGGACAGGGAACGCGTGAACGATGTAATCGCTCCTTTGGTGGACGAATAGTCGAGCAGAGTTGGGCTACCTCGATAGGCTGTGATGGACGTCGTGTTGATGATTGTGCTGCCTTGCTTCAGATGTGGCAGGGCTGCCTGCGTGATATAAAACATCCCGAAGATATTGGTGCGGAACGTCCGCTCCAGCTGTTCAGGCGTAATATCCTCCAGCTGCTGCTGTGGGTGCTGCTCGGCCGCATTGTTAACCACAATATCCAGCTTGCCCAGCTGCTCTACCGTCTGTTGAACAGCTTTCTTGGCAAATGAATCATCACCAATGTCTCCGGCAATCAGGATACACTTGCGTCCTTCCTGTTCCACTTGACGTTTGGTTTCTTCTGCATCCTGGTGCTCGCTCAGGTATACAATGGCTACATCCGCGCCCTCTTTGGCATACGTAACGGCAACTGCACGCCCGATTCCACTGTCACCTCCGGTAATAAGGGCAACTTTGTCCAATAATTTGTCAGCCGCCTTATACTGCGGTTTTTCGAACTCCGGCTTAGGGTGCATCTCCGATTCAATTCCGGGACGCTGGTCCTGATGTTGTGCTGGCATCGTTTTTTGCGATTGTGTATTGGTTGACATTTCACATTCTCCTCTCAAAATGAATGGCTCTAAACTTCTCATTCTGTAGGATGGCATGAACAGTACAGATTATTCCTGCTGCAGCTGACATCATCCAAAACTCACTTCTGCTGTCTCGATACTTACTTACCACTCTCTTTTGGAGGTCAAACAGAAAATATAATGAATTAAAGATTGTACCAAATTTCGATTATTTTTCGAAAATGACCTGTTTCATGACACAAATTGTATTCCTATGCTGCTTGGGCTGATGTACAATGTACAGTATACAAATGTGATTTTAGTACCTTATACCCGGTATATATCCTGCGTTCGATCAAGCATCTTAAATAACAGATTCTCAATCTGACATGGAGCCAATCAATGGAATCGCACATTAACGCTTATATATCCCTTGTAACCACTTCAGCCGTCCTGAATGTTTTTTTGTGTGTATACACCTATTTTAGAAGAGCAGAAATTTCAAGAGCCAACGTATTTATGCTCTATACGGCTGCCTTATCCGTTTATACCTTTGGTTATGCCATTGAGCTCGCCAGCAATACACTGGAACAAATGAAATTCTGGACGGTAGTGGAGTACATGGGCATGCCTTTCTCCGCCTCCCTCGGCTTGATCCTGATGATCCAGTACACGGGCAAGTCACTATCGAAAAAGGCAACTGCAGCGTTGTTCGTCATTCCGACGATTACGCTCTTCATGGTTGCAACCAATGACTATCACCATTTGTTCTATAAAAAAGTATGGCTTCGAACAGATAGTTCTGTTCCTTTGATGGATATTGCCGCTGGCCAATGGTATGTTGTTCACGGAGCATTTACGTTTTCATGTCTATTATGTGCGTGTCTGATCCTCATTGCGCAATGGAAGCACACCAAGAAAATGTATCGCCGTCAGCTGCTTACATTGATTACATCCCAACTGATACCGATGACGGGTGCCTTTCTTTATTTAATGGGACTGACGCCAGGAGGAATGGATCCTGTGCCGGTACTCATGTGTGTCACTTCATCCATGTACATCTGGGCAATCCTGTCTTCTCGCTTGTTGACCATCGTTCCTATAGCCAAAGACAGTATCTTTGAGAGCATGCGCGAGGGCGTTATTGTCCTGGATGGTTCGAATCGTCTGGTCGATTACAACAAAGCGCTGCGCGATATGCTGCCTGAACTGGAGACAAGCATGGTTGGACAGCCGCTGAATGATATCTGGCTTTCACTGGCCGGAGAGACTTTTCCCGTGGAATATGGAAGAGAAGGCCTACAGACGGATCTCTATTGGCAGTTACATGGGCAGACGGTCTGTTATCAGGTCAGAACATCTTATGTGCATAACAAAAACGGAGAGACCGTTGGAAGCTTGATCATGCTAATCGATATTACGGAGCAGCGGTTTCTGCAAGAACAATTGAAGCAGCTAGCTTATTTCGACGGTTTGACCAAAATATACAATCGGACGCAGTTCCTGCATAAAGGCCGTGAAATACTGAACGAGGCACAGCTTAGCCATCAGCCTGCAACTTTTATTCTATTTGATATCGATCATTTTAAACGGATCAACGACACTTATGGACACGAAGTTGGGGATCAGGCCCTTGTTCATGTCGTCTCGGTATGTAATCGTTATTTGAACTCTGAAATGGTGTTCGCCCGGTATGGCGGAGAGGAATTTGTCATTGCCCTGCCGAATGCAGCTCTTCAGGATGGAAAGCAGCTAGCCGAGCAGTTACGTGTCGCTTTGCTGAATGACCCTCTTCATGTGGAGGGAAGTCTTGTTCCCATTACTTCAAGCTTTGGGGTTGCCCAGTATAGCAGTGAAACGGATTCACTTGAATCCTTGCTTCGGGATGCCGATAGTGCATTATACGAGTCCAAACGAAATGGGCGCAATGCTGTATTTGCTCATTCAGTCAGCCTTACCTAATCCAATATGGTAAGCAAATAAAAATAGACAGCCTCATGGGTTGTCTATTTTTGATACTAACATGATTACCTTGCCTGCTTGTCTACCCGCATTTTATGCAAGCGTTTTAGATTCTGGTTAACTGGCTGTATCGAGCAATATCTTGCAGATAACTAGTTAGATTATCGTGCGATCAACCATAAGATAAACCATAATGAGCAAGAGGACAGCCAGTATTGTACTGAACGTACGAATCTTGCCCTGCTCGGGGCTCACATCACGGTTGCTTTTCACACCTTCTGCTGCGAGACGCAGCGGTTTACCCATAATACCGCCAATGGCAGCAATGGCGAGCAATAAAACAACAACGACACCCATCCACAGGTAGGAATACTCACCCTTGGTCATCAGATATCCGCCTGTGAGAAGCTGGATAACCAATCCATACTGGGCAATGCGGTTCAAGGAACGAACCGATGTGAATGCGCCTTCCTGTGCCGCAGCATTCAGCGTGCGGATCTTACCAACAACGAACGGCAAGATCAGATAGAACCCCATGGATAGCGCTCCAATGATATGGAGCAAATACATAATCATTGTCAAAATTTCCATCCTCCTCATTATTTTCAGTGTGCTATACATCACATCCCATTATACTGGGGAACTTATCCAAAGAAAAGAAAACCTCCGGGTTTCCGGAGGTTTTCTCACTTTCCATGTTCAAGAAGTTTTCAAACTTATATGGTCACGACTGAAATGACGTTTCGAACAGAATCCGCAGACTTGTCGAGTCCCGCCTTTTCTTCAGGTGTGAGCTCGAGTTCAAATACTTTCTCAATCCCGTTACCACCCAGAATGGTTGGCACACCGAGGAACAAGTCGTTATAACCATACTCGCCTTCCAAGTAAGCAATCACTGGGATGATCCGTTTTTTGTCCTTCAAAATGGCTTCGGTCATCTGAACCAGTGAAGCGGCTGGGGCATAATAGGCACTTCCGTTACCCAGCAGATTGACAATTTCGCCGCCGCCAACACGTGTGCGCTGTACGATGGATTCAATGCGATCTGCCGGAATCAATGTGTCAATTGGAATACCACCAACGCTTGAATAACGAACAAGTGGTACCATGTCGTCTCCGTGGCCACCAAGAACGAAACCACGAACATCCTCAACGGATACATTTAGCTCTTGCGCAATGAATGTGCAATAACGCGCTGTATCCAGGACACCGGATTGGCCGATAACTCGGTTTTTAGGAAATCCTAGTGTTTTATATGCAGCATAAGTCATCGCATCTACCGGGTTACTCAGAATAATGACGATGGAATCAGGGCAATATTTTTTCACATTTTCACACACGGACTTCACGATTCCAGCGTTGGTATTGACCAGATCATCACGGCTCATTCCCGGCTTGCGGGCAATACCTGCAGTGATAATCACAATGTCTGAACCTGCCGCATCTTCGTAGTTTGAAGTTCCGACGATATTACTGTCAAAGCCTTGAACAGGGCTCGCTTCCAGCATATCAAGTGCTTTACCTTTAGTCGGGTTTTCCAATTGAGGAATATCAACCAGCACAACGTCTCCAAGCTCCTTTTGGGCAAGCATTAGAGCGGTTGTTGCTCCGGTAAATCCGGCACCGACTACTGTGATTTTTTTGCGCTGAATAGTCATGCCTCTCAACTCCCCTTACAGGTTTTTAATGATTTGATCAGCGAATTCAGAGCATTTAACTTCAGTAGCACCATCCATTAGACGTGCGAAGTCATACGTTACGGTTTTGTTGTTGATGGAAGTTTCCATACCTTTGTAGATCAGGTTTGCTGCTTCTTGCCATCCCAGGTGCTCAAGCAACATAACGCCAGACAGGATAACGGAACCAGGGTTCACGACGTCTTTGTCCGCATACTTAGGTGCAGTACCGTGTGTAGCTTCGAAGATCGCATGGCCTGTTACATAGTTGATGTTCGCTCCTGGAGCGATACCGATACCACCAACTTGTGCAGCAAGGGCGTCGGACAGGTAGTCACCGTTCAGGTTCAATGTAGCAATAACATCGAATTCGCCTGGACGAGTCAATACTTGTTGCAGAGCAATGTCGGCAATCGCATCTTTAACAATGATTTTACCTGCATCTTCAGCTGCTTTTTGAGCTGCATTCGCTGCATCTGTACCTTCTTTTTCCTTGATGATGTCGTATTGTGCCCAAGTGAACACTTTATCGCCGAACTCTTCCTCAGCGACTTCATAACCCCAGTTTTTGAAGGCACCTTCAGTAAATTTCATGATGTTGCCTTTGTGTACCAATGTCACGCTCTTACGGTTGTGATCGATGGCGTATTGAACTGCTGCACGTACCAGACGTTTGGAACCTTCGGAAGATACTGGCTTGATACCGATACCTGAAGTTTCAGGGAAACGGATTTTGTTAACGCCCATTTCCTGTTGCAGGAACTGAATCACTTTTTTCACTTCATCGGAACCTTCAGCATACTCGATACCTGCGTAGATATCTTCTGTATTTTCACGGAAAATGACCATGTCTACCAGTTCAGGACGTTTAACCGGGGAAGGCACTCCGTCGAAATAGCGTACAGGACGCAGGCAAGTGTACAGGTCAAGCTCCTGACGCAATGCTACGTTCAGGGAACGAATTCCGCCACCGATTGGCGTCGTCAGAGGTCCTTTGATGGCTACGATATACTCACGAATGGCTTCAAGCGTATCATTCGGCAACCACTCACCGTATGTATTGAATGCTTTCTCACCAGCAAACACTTCATACCATGCAATTTTTTTGCTGCCATCATATGCTTTTTCTACAGCTGCATCCAATACACGCTTGGAAGCTTTCCAGATGTCGCGGCCTGTACCGTCACCTTCGATAAAAGGAATGATCGGGTTATTAGGCACTTGCAGTGTTCCGTTATCAATCTGAATTTTTTCCCCTTCAGTTGGATGAGCGAATTTTTCTAATTTCATAATCATAATTCCTCCTAGAGTGTTGGTATAATTCCGGTATCATGATACCGCTTGTCTTATCGAAGGAAGGGTCTTGATGTCTGACCAGGCTTGCTGCCAGTTTTCGGGACCCTTCACCCCATCCAGTTTATTATACTGGTTTTCCGTCTATTAGCGAAGCTCAACAGAAATGTAACGTTGATCCGTTGGACCTGTATATTCTGCACGCGGGCGAATAATGCGGTTATCCGCAAGCTGCTCCAGAATATGAGCTGTCCATCCGGATACCCGGCTGATGGCAAAGATCGGCGTGAACAGTTCCTGTTCAATACCCAGCTGGGTATACACGGAAGCGGAATAGAAATCCACGTTCGGCTTCAACCCTTTTTGTCCGGTAACCAGTTCTTCAATCTTAACAGACATGTCATAAAGGCGGGTGTCATTGTTCATGCTGCCCAGCTCTTTGGACATCTTCTGCAGGTGTTTGGCACGTGGATCACCATTTTTGTATACACGGTGTCCGAAGCCCATGATTTTCTCACGATTGTTCAGCTTCTCCTGAATCGCTGCTTCCAGACGATCCGGCGTGCCGATCTCATTCAACATTTTCATGACGGCTTCATTCGCACCACCATGCAGGGGTCCCTTCAGTGCGCCAATAGCGGAAGTTACGCCTGAATAAATGTCGGAGAGCGTAGCTACGGTTACCCGTGCTGCAAACGTCGAAGCATTCAGTTCATGATCGGCGTGCAGAACCAGAGCCTGATCCAGCGCTTTAACTGCCGTATCGGAAGGTTCTTCACCTGTCATCATGTACAGGAAATTCTCAGCGATGGAAGCGCCTTCTTTAGGAGCCACAGGCTCTTTTCCCTGACGGATGCGGGCGATGGCTGCCACAATGGTTGGCAATTGAGCCTGCAACTTGACCGCTTTATTTTCATTAGCTTCAGCTGTCATCTCGTCAGCCTGCTCATCATACAGTCCCAGAGCGGATACTGCAGAACGCAGTGCTGCCATGGTACTCATGTTTTTCGGATACAATCGGATTTGTGCAATCAACTCGCTCGGAATCGGCGCGTAATCGCTCAGGCTTTTACGAAGGGATTTCAATTCATCCGTATTGGGCAATTTGCCGAACCACAGCAAATAAGCAACTTCTTCAAAGCTTGCGTGTTCAGCCAAATCGTCAATATTGTAGCCACGGTATGTAAGTACACCGTCTACAATGGAACTGATCGAAGAGGTTGTTGCAACGATGCCTTCCAGACCTTTGGTAGCTGTCATATTACATCTCTCCTTTAATAAACGAAATCAAGAAACCACAAAGCATGATGAAGCTCTTAGAAAAGCATAATAATTGGTGTTGAAAACATTTACAATTCATTAAATAGTAAAACCGTCAAAATTCGGGTTTCTTATCTGTCAATCGGTATTTCCTTATAACATCATACTGGATTTTGTCGGTTATGTGAACATCACCAAAGGCCATTCGCACATCAAACTTCTTTATCACGCCTATAAATCATTTTTGAAAGCCTTTACAAAAACAAGGTTGACATTTTATCCTATTTATATAATTCTGTGCGCCTGCTCCATGAATATTGCTATATATCCGTGTGTTCTGGCATACTCTAGGCAAAAGAAAATAAATGCTCCTTGGCAGGCCAAACAAACGTTTCAAAACGCTGCAATTGCTCTATATTAACTAGATAGCTTCTATGCTGATCGAAATTGTTAGAAGGAGACGTGACGTTTGGACAGAATTATTATGAAACGCCTACTGCGCGGCTTGTGGGTCATTATTGCGACCGTTCTGATCGCCTTTGCCATATACTTGCTGTTCCCGCTTCTATACCCCTTTGTCATCGCATGGATTATTGCTTATGCGATGAATCCACTGGTGAAGCTGCTTCAGGACAAAGCCCGCTTTCCACGCTGGTTAGCCGTAACCCTTTCATTAATCGTCTATTTCGGGGCAATCGTTGTGATACTTTCCGCAGCAGTAACCCGGATGGTAAAAGAAGTGATATCACTCACCACGAGTTTTGACCTGCATGTGGACGAGATTAAGGAAACCTTTGTCCGCTGGACCCAAAACGATACGATTCAGAACCTGATCGGACAGATTAACGAATTTTATAAGGAAAATCCTAACTATCAGGAAACGATCAACAGCAATATCAGCAAAACAACCGAAACGGTAGGTACCGCTGTCAGCGATCTGGTTACTGGATTTTTCAATATGATTTTGGGTCTGCTGACCTCGCTTCCCAACATGGGAGCAGTTTTAATTGTCGTTCTGCTCTCGACGTTCTTTATTAGCAAAAGCTGGACCCGCCACGGCATTACAGTCTCGGGATGGGTGCCTTCTTCAATCCGCAAACCGATTACGGACATATGGAACGACTTAAAGAAAGCATTGTTCGGCTATGCTCGTGCTCAGCTGATCATGATTTCCATAACTGCGGTATTTGTCATGATTGGATTGCTCATCTTACAGGTGAAGTCTGCTTTCACCATAGCTCTGCTAATCGGGCTGGTTGATCTTTTGCCTTATCTTGGCGTTGGACTGGTCATGGTTCCATGGGCAGCATACCTGTTTATGAACGGAGACCTCTATCTCGGGATTGGTATTTCGGTCGTTTATCTCATCGTACTGATTGCGAGACAGATCATTGAGCCAAAGGTGCTGGCAAGCAGTGTAGGTCTGGATCCACTTGCGACACTGGTGGGCATGTTTGTTGGATTGAAGCTCTTTGGCGTACTGGGCCTGATCATCGGTCCTGTCAGCTTGGTCATCCTTGATGCCTTCAATCGTGCGAATGTGCTGCGCGATCTGAGAACGTACATCATCAATGGCCGGGTCCGATAGCTTTTGTACATTTTTTAATACATCAAAAAGGCTCCTTCTGCAGGAAAGATCTGCGCGAAGGAGCCTTTAATAATGAATCAACACCATATTACGGACGGCGGTAGAACGTGATGCTGCCGTTTTTCATTTTTTTCTCAAGCCAACCCAGGAAAAATAAGCGGTACACTGCACGTGTTAACGGAAATACCAGGGTAAATCCGATGATATCCGTAACAAACCCTGGAATCAACAGCAAGAAACCACCCACAAAAATAAAAAGTCCGTCTACCATTTTCCGTCCAGGCACTTTACCGCGTTCCATCTCGGTTTTGGCATCGACGAGTACTTTTCGCCCTTCAAATTGCAGCATCGCTATACCAATCAAGGACGTGAGAATCATGAGAAGCAAGGTCTTCCCGGCTCCGATCCAGTCACTCATCAGAATGAATCCAAACAATTCAATAACCGGAACGAATAATAATATAGCCCACATCCATTTTCGCATTACCAATTACTCCTTTCCTGAGAGCCACACTTTCTCCAGTGCGCTATAGAGCTCAGGGGCGGCTTTATCCAGTCTTACCGGCTTCCAATCTCCATTCACCCACACATGCTGGGTAGAGCCTGTAACCAGTCGTTCTCCCGGAAGCGATTCATCAGAAGCCCATAGCTGCTCTCCAATGCCGAATTGTACAGCAAGGTCTTCGGTCATGCGTCTTACGTCGTACTCATAATTTAATCGAAGACCACTAAATGCAACAATTCGGGTGAATATCATAATCTCATCATCATACTTTGCAGGCTTATGATACTTCACATCCAGTCCAGTTACGGGAAGCAGTAGCCCCTGTTCCTCCATTTTACGATATGTATACCCCATTTGGCGAATCATCTCGGTTCGACCGATTTCAAACCAATTCAAATAGTTGGCGTGATAGACCACACCCATCTGATCACTCTCTTGATAGCGTACACGCAGACGTGCCGCATACCAGTTTCCATGGTGCTGTTCTTTCATGTTAACGGCCTCCTTCGGTCTACCATTTATACGTATTCATCCAGTAAAAGTGTCATAAAGATGGAAAAAAGCAACGGGACAATTGCCCCATTGCTTCATTGCTGTTTTGATCCATCTAAAACTTAATTGTTCAATTAAGCGTTGTTTGGAATTTGGCTTACTTTGATCAGGTTGGTAGAACCGGAGCGACCCAGAGGTACACCCGCAGTGATGACAACCAGATCCCCTTCTTTGACGATTCCGGATTTCAAACCGCCTTCGATTGCATTCTCAAACAAGGAATCCGTTGAGTCACAACGTCTGCCTTTCACCGGTGTAACACCCCAAGCCAGTGCAAGACGACGGGAAGTTCTATCTTCCGTAGTCACAGCAATGATTGGAGCTTCCGGACGGTATTTGGAAACCATACGAGCCGTATGGCCAGATTCAGTCGAAGTGATGATCGCTTTTGCGTTCAGATCTTGAGCGGACAGCGCAACGGATTGGCTGATTGCCTCTGTAACAGTTGTTTGTTGTGCAACACGTTGTTTCAGATACAGCTCTTGATAAGGCAGAGCGGACTCTGCTTTTTCAGCGATACGGGACATTGTCAGAACGGATTCAACCGGGTATTTACCCGCAGCTGTCTCACCAGACAACATGATTGCATCTGTTCCATCGAAGATTGCATTCGCAACGTCACTTGCTTCCGCACGAGTTGGACGCGGGTTGCGTTGCATGGAATCCAGCATTTGTGTAGCTGTAATAACCGGTTTGCCTGCAACATTACATTTTTCGATCATGCGTTTTTGTACCAATGGTACTTCTTCCGCAGGAATTTCCACACCAAGGTCACCACGAGCTACCATCAAGCCATCAGACACTTCAAGGATCTCATCCAGGTTGTCTACGCCTTGTTGGTTCTCAATTTTGGAGATGATTTGGATATGTCCAGCATTGTGTTTCTCAAGCAGTTCACGAATCTCAAGCACGTCACTTGCTTTACGAACAAAAGAAGCCGCGATGAAATCGATACCTTGCTCGATACCAAATACGATATCGTTCGCATCTTTTTCAGTGATACCCGGCAGAGAAATGGCAACGCCTGGAACGTTAACACCTTTTTTGCTTTTGATCGTTCCGCCGTTCACGATACGGCATTTGATCTCGGTGCCTTGCACTTCCACCACAGTCAGTCCGATCAGACCGTCGTCGATCAGAATTGTAGATCCCGGCTCAACATCATTTGGAAGATCTGCATACGTAATGGAAAGACGTTCTTTGGTTCCCAGAATTTCTTCTGTTGTCAAAGTGATGTACTCGTCCTGAACCAGTTCAATCGGTTCAACTTCGAGTTTACCTGTCCGAATTTCCGGTCCTTTGGTGTCCAGCAGGATTGCTACGGTTTTGTTCAACTCTTCGCATGCTTGGCGAATCGCTTTGATCCGTCCGCCGTGCTCATCGAAATCACCGTGGGAGAAGTTCAGACGGGCCACGTTCATACCGGCCATAATCAGTTTTTTGGTGTTCTCCAGTGATTCACTGGATGGACCGATTGTACATACAATTTTCGTTTTGCGCATTTTGGGTTTCCTCCGATTTTAAAAGGTCTCTCTGTATATGTCTTTTTTCTTTTTCCAACTATTAAATTTACTATACTTTCGTTCTTTTGTATAGGAAATTCGTCACATCATTCTGCATTTCCCGACAAATTATTCACTGCATCCACTCGAACGGGCTCCTCCGGAGCTTCAACTGGGGCCGGTGGCGTTGGAGATTCGAACGTAACCGATCCGATTTTGCGGAATTTCTCATACCGATCCTGCTTCAGCTGATCCCCGCTCCAGCCTTTCATCTCTTCCAGATGACGAACCAGAGCTTCGCTGATCGCTGCTGCAGCACCTTCATAATCCCGATGCGCACCACCACGTGGTTCAGGAACAATTTCTTCGATAACTTCCATCTCCAGCAGATCCTTGGCTGTTATCTTCATCGCTTCCGCTGCCTGATCTGCCTTGGACGCATCTTTCCACAGGATGGACGCTGCACCATTCGGAGAGATCGCTGAATAAATGGCATGCTCCAGCATGAGTACACGATTGCCTACAGCCAAGGCGAGTGCGCCGCCGCTTCCACCCTCGCCGATAACCACAACAATTACAGGCACCGTGAGCTTCGCCATTTCAATCAGGTTACGGGCGATGGCTTCCGATTGACCTCTCTCTTCTGCAGTATTACCCGGATAAGCTCCTTTAGTATCAACAAATGTAATAATTGGACGACCAAATTTGTTCGCCTGCTTCATCAGCCGCAGTCCTTTGCGGAAACCTTCCGGATGCGCGCTCCCGAAAAAGCGGGCGATATTATCCTTTGTATCTTTCCCCCGCTGTTGTCCGATGACGGTTACCGTTCTTCCATTCAGTTTCGCAAGGCCGCCAACGACGGCCAAATCGTCGCCAAACATCCGATCACCATGAAGTTCGATAAAATCGGTAAAAATCAGCTGGATCAGGTCAAGTGCAGTTGGACGCTGTTGATGACGCGCCAGATGCATTTTCTGAGCTGCCGTTATGCCGGAATAAATCTCTTCTTCAAGTCTATGATAACGTTCCTCCAGGCGGGCGATTTCATCAGTGAAATCAATGCCCTTCTCCTGTCCAAACTGTACAAGCTCCTCAATCTTTTTGCGCATCTCAACCAGAGGCGCTTCATATGGCAACTCACCCGCCATTTAGACCCCTCCTTTTTCGCTGTGCATATCCAGAAGCTTGGCAAGGGTCGTACGAAGTTCCTTCCGGTGAATCACCAAGTCCAACTGACCATGCTGCATATTAAATTCTGCCGTCTGGAAATCCTCAGGCAGCTTCTGACGAATGGTTTGCTCAATAACAATTCGGCCGGCAAAGCCAAATACGGCACCTGGTTCAGCGATGTTGATATCGCCCAGACTGGCGAAACTCGCTGATACCCCACCGGTGGTCGGGTCCGTGATGACCGAAATATAAAGGCCTCCCTGTTCATCCAAACGAGCCAGTGCCGCACTTGTTTTGGCCATCTGCATCAAGCTGAGGATACTCTCCTGCATCCGCGCTCCACCAGAGGTCGAGAAAATAATCAGGGGCAAGTTTTTCTCCGTCGCGTGCTCTACAGCACGAGTAATTTTCTCCCCTACAACAGAACCCATGCTGCCTGTGAAGAAATCAAAGCTCATGACAGCAACAACCACAGGTAAACCTTCAATTGTTCCTTCTCCTGTAATTACAGCTTCCTTCAAGCCTGACTTCAGGCGCTGCTGCTCCAGCTTGCTGCTGTATCCCGGAAAACCAAGCGGATCAACCGAAACCATGTCGGCATCCAGCTCAACAAAGCCTTGCTCGTCCAAAACCATGGCAATACGCTCCATGGCATTCAAGCGCATGTGATAGCCGCAAGCAGGACATACTTTCAGATTTTTCTCCAATTCCTTGCTATATTGAATCGTGCCGCATTTGCTGCACTTGTTCATAAGTCCTTCAGGGATTTCACGCTTTGGACGTTCTACGACTTCCTGGCCTTCGCCACGAACCGCACGCTCGGAAGGTATGGTAGCGTACTTCCGTTTTTTCTGGAATATATCTTTGAACACAACTACACCTCTCCAGCCGTTGATTTGATAGCCGCACCCTGCAGTACATCGCGAAAAGCGACTTCTACAGAGGTACTGCGGTGAACCGTTTACGACCCACACGCTGCAATGGGCCTTGTCCAGGCATTCACAACAAAAAAATCCGCCGGCATAAGGCAAGAATCAGTGGCTTCTATCAGCACGATTGATGTTACCTGTATTACCGAAAGATTGTTGCGCGAAATACTTGAACTTGTCTCGGTAGGGTCTCCGGGAGCAGCCTGGTCAGTCCATAGCCTAACAAAAAAAGAAGGAAGGACAGCAGCATACAATACATGCAAGTCGATTCCTCTCTCCGCTTGCGCGGTCAGCCCCTTATGTACCGATGGTACTTTCTTCTTCGCCAAGGCACCTCTGATGTTGAATCAAATCAGGAATGCAGAATCGAATTCAGCACTTCCTGGACTTCTTCCAATTCCCCAGAAGGGACGCGAATCTCAAATTGCTGCTTGGATAAACTGATGGGACGGGTCTGTACCAGAAAACCTTCTTCCGAAAGCTTGGTCTTAATCTTGTCCGCAACCTTTGCTGTCGGTGCAATGTAAATCACCGTCCACATGCCATGTCCGCCCCCTAAGCTAATGTTCAGAGCCCGTATATTGGACTAATGATACCATACCTCCGTTTTTTTCTGCAAGGAAGGGTTCAGGACCTTAGGGGAGAAAACGGGATCTTGGGGGACATTTGTCCCACTAGGATAACCGATACGCTTAACACTTCGTCTGATATTTTGGCAAGGGAGATAAGACGTTCAGGTTCTCCAGGGCAGCACCTGCCGCCCTGAATGTCCTGCAGCTAGGGAGGAAATTATTAATCGGTAGGGTATTTTTTAGCATTGAGATTTTTGTGGGCAATACGTGCGGAAGCCGCAGCAGCCAGACCGGCGACCAGATCATCCAGGAAGACATGAATGCCTGATCCATCTTCATTCAGATCGTGAATGACGCCTATTTTTTCTTTATCCAGGTAACCAAAACTGGTTAAACCAATCATGCCATACACATGGGTAATGCCAAGGGCCAGAGTCTCGTCCACTCCATACAGGGATTCATCCGCTTCCATAATGGCCTGCAGCGGCTGGGGCAAAAGACGTTTTTCAGCCAGTTCATCCAGAGCAATGCCAGTATACAGCGTATACTGAACCTCTCTTTTTTGTAGTACAGACTTCACACTTGTTACACAATCATCCATTGTCAGTTCCGGGTGGTACCCTTTTTGCAGACGATATACAATTTCAGCGATTGCATCAATCTGTACACCCCGCCGGGCCAGCATAGCTTCTACGATTTCATATGACATATCTCGACCTCCCGCATCGCTCCCCCGAGGACCGCGAGGTCCTTCGGTGTTCTCAAGTGTATGCGGCTACCCAGCAAAACGTTCATAAAAAAACACAAATGGACTTCTGTCCGGGGTTAAACGGGGCTCCGCAGACAGCAGTCTCACTTGGTTTGGCCAAACAAAAGAACCCGTCCGGCATAACCGGACAGGTTCCTCCTTTGGCGATGGGCGCTGCCAAGGCCATTACTTGATTTTAACTGTACCCTCGCCCAGCATCTGTTCCATCTCGGAGAACAGTGTAGGAGACGGTTTAATCCGGTAAGCATCGCTTAACGCGAGCAGCTTCTGCTGCTGCTCATAGAAAAGTACCGTTGCAACCGGACCCGGATGCTGTTGGAGCAGCTGCTTCAAACGTGTCAGCAGTTCCGGTTTCTCGGACTGTGGAGTGATCTTCACGAACACCCGCTGCTGTGCGGGCTGAGACCGGCGAATCTGCTCAGATCCACTGGCAGAAACGGTGCTGCCTGGCGGCGATGCAGGCGTCGCCTCAGCCTTGCCTGCGCCTTCCTCTCGGTGCGCTGCTGCCAGCCCTCCACCTGCGCTGCTGCGTACAGCTCCAGCTGCTGCTCCAGCCCCCGCACCGGCTGGCTGCCGTGCCGGTGCCGCCGGCCGGGAAGGGCTGCCGCTGCCGGGCTTCCCGCGCCGTTCGCGGCTGCGCAGCTGCTGTTCCAGTGCCGCCTGTGTGAGCGGCGCCACCTCCTCAGCCAGCAGCTTAAACCCTTCGTCCTGCTGCTGCACTTTGGCACGCACGACGAGCAGTTCGCCTTTCCCGACATGCTGCTGGCTCCGCCGCCATACTTCGGGAAAGAGAACCACTTCGCATCGTTCAATCTGGTCTTCCAGCTCCATGAACGCCATGGCCTTGCCCTGTTTCGTCGTGATCGACTTCACGGACACCACCATCCCGGCAGCAACGGCCATCGTATCGTCGGCCGCTTCGGTCAGCTCCATAATCCGGTCTGCCCCGCTCGATTCGAGCACATCTTCATAATCGTCAAGCGGATGACCGGAGAGATAGAGACCCAACAATTCCCGCTCAAGCTCCAGCTGCTGAGTGGCCGAATACGCAGGGATCTGTGGATATTCAATCTCCCAGTTGGGTGTCTCAACAAAATCAAACAGCTGAATCTGCAGATCCTCGCGCTCCTTGCGCCACTTCAGAGCAGCTTCCACCGTCTCGTCCAGCATCGCGAGCAGCTGAGCCCGGTGTCCCGGTAAAGTGTCAAAAGCTCCCGCCTGAATCAATGATTCAATGACACGTTTGTTGCAGACACGCAGATCAACACGGCGACAAAAATCGAGCAAACTGTCGAATGGGCGCTCCTTGCGGACGAGCATGATACTCTCCATAGCTTGGGTGCCGACATTCTTCACAGCAGCCAGTCCAAAACGGATAGAACCGGATGCAAATACCTCAGCTTGATTCTGGTCCACTCCGCCGGATAAACCCGTTTCATCCTGATCTACATGTTTTATCGCCGACGCTTCACTACCGTTTCCAGATAACCCCTCTTGTTTCAGGTCTTCAGGAATTACAGTCGAAGCTTGCCAGCCATATGAATCATCACCTTCTTCGGGCATTGGGCCTGGGTCATCCGGCAATGGTGCATCACCATATTCTTCCTGGCCGGGATGATCATACATATGATTTTCGGTGTTGTTCCCATTGTCTATGTCGGACCTGTCAGTCAGATTGTTCTCCGGTTTACCGGTTACTGCAAAGACTGGAGTAAACAGAATGCCGCTCTCGTTGACGTCAGGCGGCAGGACTTCAATTCCCATACGTCGACATTCCACGACGTATTCCGCAACCTTGCGGTGACTGCCCATAACAGCGGTCAGCATGGAAGCCATAAAATGAACCGGGTAATGAGCCTTCAGATATGCGGTCTGGAACGCCAGTACACCATATGCCGCGGCGTGGGCACGCGGGAAACCGTAGTTGGCAAACTTCACGATCATGTCATAGACCAGGTCCGCTTCTTCCTCGCTATAGCCTTGTTTGAGACTGCCCTGAACGAAATGTCCACGTTCCAGATCGAGCACTTCCCGTTTCTTCTTGGACACGGCTCGGCGCAGCAAGTCTGCTTCCCCCAGTGAGAACCCCGCCATGCGTGAAGCAATCTGCATGATCTGTTCCTGATAGACGATGATGCCATACGTATCCTTAAGGATGGATTCCAGATCGGCATGGGGATAATCGACCTCAATTTGTCCATGCTTGCCCTGAATATACTTGGAGATGAACTCCATTGGACCCGGACGATACAAAGCGAGAACGGAGATGATGTCTTCAAATACCGTCGGCTTCAGATCCTTCAGCACACGACGCATGCCCGCCGATTCCAGCTGGAATATGCCCATCGTGTCGCCACGGCCAAGCATCTCATACGTCTTTGCATCATCATCCGCGATATAGCGGAAATCCGGAACTTGGCCTTCTTCCCCGATCCAACGCAGGCAGCGTTCAATAATGGAAAGGGTCCGCAGTCCGAGAAAGTCCATCTTGAGCAGCCCGATTGACTCCAGATTTTCCATCGAGTATTGGGTTAGCGCAGTGCCCTCGCTTCCTTCCTGAAGCGGAACGGCATCGGTCAGGGGATCGCGTGATATAACGACCCCGGCAGCATGCGTGGAGGCATGGCGCGGCATGCCTTCTACCTTCATGGCCATGTCCAGCAGTTCACGGGTTTTCGGCTTCGTTTCATATAAAGCCTTCAGTTCAGGCGTTGCTTCCATGGCACGCCGGATGTTGATCCCGAGCTGGGCAGGAATGAGCTTCGCTGCCTTATCCACCTCGCCATAAGGTACATTTAACGCCCGTCCAACATCCCTTACTGCTGCACGTGCAGCCATTGTACCAAAGGTAATAATCTGTGCCACATGTGCTTTTCCGTATTTGGCTGCGACATAATCAATAACTTCATCCCGTCGCTCATCGCTGAAATCGATATCGATATCGGGCATGGAAATGCGTTCAGGATTCAGGAAACGTTCAAAGAGCAGGTTATATTTCATCGGATCAACATCAGTAATATGCAGTGTATAGGCAACAAGGCTTCCCGCCGAGGAACCCCGCCCTGGGCCAGTAACGATCCCTTGTCTATGGGCATAAGCGATAAAATCCCATACGATCAGGAAGTAATCCGAGAATCCCATACTGTCGATGACCTGAAGTTCATAGTTCAATCGCTGCTCCAAGTCGGAACGAAGGGCCGAATCCGTCCAGCGTTCTGAGCCGGCATATCGTTCCTTCATGCCTTTTTCACAGAGCTCTCTCAGGTACTGAGAAGGACTCTGTCCCTCAGGAAGCGGTCTGTATTCAGGCAAGATGGACTTGCCAAATTCCAGCTGCAGTTCACAGGAATCGGCAATACGAACCGTATTCTTCAGCGCTTCTTCCACATGAGGGAACAAGCGGGCCATCTCCTGCTCACTTTTCAAATACAGCTGATTGGTACCAATCCGAAGACGACTCTCATCATCAACGGTTTTCCCGGTTCCGATACAAATGAGCACATCCTGAAGTTCAGCGTCCGCTTCGGACAAGTAATGCACATCATTGGTAGCTACAAGCGGAATATCCAGTTCCTCGGCTAGACGAATCAATTGGGGATTGACTCTTTTCTGCTCTGCGAGGCCGTGATCCTGAAGCTCCAGATAGAAATCAGGACCAAAAATATGTTTATAACGAAGCGCAGCCCGCCGAGCCTCTTCTTCCCGTCCATGCAGCAAATGCTGAGGCACTTCTCCTCCCAGACAAGCACTCAGACAGATAATGCCCTCGTGATGGGCAGCCAAACTCTCCATATCAATACGTGGCTTGTAATGGAAACCTTCCAAATGCCCAATAGAGCATAATTTCATCAGGTTGCGGTAACCTGTCATGTTCTTCGCCAGCAAAATCAAGTGGTGAATGGGCTGATCCTTGCGGCTGCCCCGCTCCTTGCGGGACCCTGCGGTCATGTATGCCTCACAACCGATAATCGGCTTGATGCCTCGTTCGATACAGGCTTTATAAAAGGGAACAGCGCCGTACATGACGCCGTGATCGGTCAATGCGAGTGTGGTCATCCCAAGATCTGCGGCCTGGTTCACGAGATCCGGAATACGCGCAGCGCCGTCCAGCAAACTATATTCACTATGAACGTGCAAATGCACAAAAGAACTCATGTTCGTTACTTCCTTTCGCCGCGGATAGCTGCAGCATCTGTCTTCAGAGCCCAGGTGCTGCCTATCTTTCTTCTATATGAATACAATAACTAAATAAAATTTCAGCACGTACAACCGTACTTTATTATTCTATTTTATCATATCGTCCGGGGGCACGCCCATACAATAAGAGTACAAGCCGCTCCCCCTGTTTCGGGCCACTGACAGGAGGTGCGCTGCTGGGTCTGAAAGGGGTGTTAGCGGGTGAGCACATTTTTATCCAAAGCCATTCTTGATTTCTTTATTGCGTTTGGCATTGTGCTGGGCGGTGCGATGATCGGAGGAATTGGTGCTGTTATCTCTCTCCAGCCTCCGACTCAGACGATGCTTGATATTTCCGGCAAAATCAAGATATGGGCGCTTGCAGCCGCAGTTGGGGGCACCATCGATCCGATGCGTGTCATTGAGAGCAACGTTCTCGACGGCAATCTGTCGCCAGCGGTCAAGCAAATTTTGTATCTGATCTCGGCCTTTATGGGCGCTCATATGGGAACCGAACTCGTAAAATGGGTATGCGGCGGAGGGCGGGGTTAATATGGCACCGGGACTGAGCCCATGAGGATTCCGCCTTTTTCACGCTACCGCCCGCTTATGCGCATGACAGCCGTGTTTGTCCTTGGAATGATCGCGGGAAGCGCTGTATACAACGGTGTATTTCACCTGAGCTATAACAAACTCTGGCTAACCAATCAGGAGTTGCAGCTCCAGCTGCATCAGAATGAGGAGGATATCAAAACGCTGAAAAAATACAGTAAACGGCAAACCGTCATTAAGGAAATTAAGGTGCGCGCTGAAGAGTCTGACAAAGGTCCGGACGAGGCTTCTCTGAAAATCATGCTGCAGAAGCTGGGGGACGAGCTTGAGGTTCTTCGTGGTCGTGATGTATTTAATATCGATGAGTACAGCAAAATGACCCGCATCATGTTGAACCAGAAAGTATACACGGTAAGAGAAAAAGAATACACCGTTCAGGTCAAAACCATGCTTGTTATGGAAGGCGTACTTCAGGTTTGGGTACAAATTCGGATGCATGTTCCGGCTTAACCACTGGGAAGCAGCTAGAAAAAACTGCCCTTGTCCCTGGCTCGCGTGGTACAATAAGGGCAGTAAATGCTTTCCAGAAAAGGAGCTGCTCATTCGTGTTGATTGATGTTCTCAAGTATGTCCTGATCGCCATATTCGCTCTAGCCATGGTCTGCTCGGCGCTGAACAGCATTCGTTCGTACCGGGCCGCGAATGCCGCTGACGCTGGCCTTTACCGTTCATGGACCAATATTTGGATGGGTGGCATGCTGATTGTATTGTCCATAATCCTCATGTTTGTCTTCACCGGATCGAGCCTCTCTATTGTTGTGGAAGCGCTCTTTCTGATTATTGGGGCCTACAATCTGTTCGCTGGCTTGCGCAACCGCAGCTACTTTGCCCGTCTACGGGAGCACAGCGGAAATCAGTCAGGCAGCGCGTCCAGGCAGTCTGTTTAATGCACGCAGTTATAATTTATCTGCAGCGAAAAGAGGATATTCCACTCATCAATACATGTCTGAATGCGGCGTGAACAGCAGTTCGACATGTACCGATGAGTGCGGATATCCTCTTTGTTATATATTTGGGAGCAGTGATTCACTGATCACCTGAACTAGGCGTGGTCAATTGATTGCAGCGTCATGACCGCTTTGCATACGACATTTCCTTCACGGGTAATGACAATGTCCATTTTGCAGGTTCGGCGGCTCGTCTCCAGAATGACGGGTCGAACCAAAATCTGATCCTCAATCTGCACCGGATGGACAAAATACGTCGTCACATTATCCACAACATAATCGTTGCCCGTAACATCCCAGGCAGCCCGCCGTCCCGCCTGCGTCATGACGTTCAGCAGTACCCCTTCAGAGATCGTGCCCAGGTCTGTCGCCATCTGCGGAATAATGAATCCATGAAACATCAATTCATTCTGTTCTCCGCGTTCCTCCGCAAATCCGTTCCAGATCAGATGATCAAAGGTCTCGCCGAGCTGAGGCTGCTTCTGCGCGTCGCGCATGGCCTGCAGTACTTCCTTCCGCGTAATCGAGGCAATTAGCTTCCGATTGCGATCCACAATGGGCAGAAAGTCAATGCCTTCCCAAGTCATAATCTGCGCGGCAGAAGCCAGTGAGGTTTGCAGCGAGGCTGTAACCGGGCGGCGCACGACGCATTTCTCAATGCTCTGGTCTTCCAGAAGTTCGCTCACATCCTTCAGGCTGACAATGCCGATAACACGATTCCATTCGTCAACTACCGGGAAGCGATGATCTCCCGTTTCGGCAACCAGCTTGTGAAAATCAGCGGCAGAGCTGGTGACCTTGAGCACTTGAAGACGGGGTTTCTGACCGATAATATCCTCGACAAGCATGATTTTTTTCTTGATCAATCGGTCAAAGATTGCTCGGTTAATCATGGAAGCCACGGTGAATGTATCATGTCTGGAAGAAATAATCGGCAGTCCCAGCTCATCAGCCAGCAATCGGACTTCACGACTTGTGCCGAATCCGCCGGTAATGAGTACACCCGCTCCCTGCTCAAGCGCAAGTGAATGGGCATTATCCCGATTACCTACAATAAGCAGACTTCCGGCATCTATATAGCGGGCCATGGCCTGCTCTTTCATCGCACCAATCACATACTTGTGGAGTGGTTTGGCTAAGCCATCACTGCCTCCGAGCACATGACCTTCCACAATGGTGACCACATCGGCAAAGGTCAGCTGTTCTGACATGCCGCGCGGTCTCTTTTCGATCCGTACCGTTCCAATCCGTTCCTTGGTTACTACCAGCCCGAAGTTCTCTGCTTCCTTGACTGCTCGATATGCTGTCCCTTCACTTACGCCAAGCTCTCTTGCCAGGCCACGGACCGATATTTTACTGCCGACTTTTAATTGCTCGATATGCTGCAGCAGCTGTTCGTGCTTCGTTACATTCTCTTCCTGTCCGTCCATCTGTACCACCCCCGAAGATGCATCTGTACTATTCTGTATCTATTATAACACGCTCCGAGGAAAATAACCCCATCCCCCCCCCTCTTCGTTTATCAACGCAAAAAGACCGATTCCCCTTCGGATTGAAGGATCATCGGTCTTCGGATTCTGTCCTGACGCCTTGATGCAAGGCTTATACAGACTTGCTCTGCTCCTGCTTGTCCACCAGCTTCATCTCCCACTGCCGCAGCTTGGCCCGGCGAACAGCTTCCAGTGCACGCTTCTTCTCTTCATCTACACCGAGAATGAAATGAAGGTGCGCACCAATGATTAATAGGGAGAACAGCACCCATACGATGCCAAAAATATTAACCCAGTCCATTCCACCAGCGAAGGAAATTCGCGGCAGCGCGATAACCAGCATTGACAGAGCGATAAGCAGATAGATCACATGTTTTGCCTT
Organism: Paenibacillus illinoisensis NBRC 15959; assembly: GCF_004000925.1. Taxonomy (GTDB): domain Bacteria; phylum Bacillota; class Bacilli; order Paenibacillales; family Paenibacillaceae; genus Paenibacillus; species Paenibacillus illinoisensis. The sequence continues at coordinate 1,206,366 of NZ_BIME01000001.1, forward strand.
TTTCAACCTTTTCACCATACACAGCTCCTTCGTTCTTGATCGACTCTATATGTCTAGTCTATGAACGGGAACTGTGCAATATGAAAGATTCAGACAAATAACCTGTTAAACGTCTTACGCCTCAGCACCGCCATACAGATGGCCCAGGCTGTCAGCAATAATTTTGTTCACATCTTCAATGATCACGCTCAGACGACGCTCCGCATCAAATAGGCGACGGATGTTGAGATTCAGGCTCAGTACCTCAAACAGCTTCTCCATTTTCTCCATCTCGTCCGGTGCCGGCATGTCGCCGCTCATCATGCGCTGCTGCAATTCCATTTGTTGATCACGGAAGCTGTCCAGCATGCGTTTCGCCTCCGGGTCAGCTTCGATCAGCTTCATCGCGGAAGTAATTTCTTCCACCTCGCTGCTTTCTCTCAGTGCTTTGGCCAGATCATTGGCTTTGTCATAAATATTCACTATTATTCCTCCTCAATTTGGATTGTTCTGCTGCTATTCAATCATTCCCTCATTTTTCTCGTCGCAACGTTCACCCGTGTTTATACACGCATTTCTCTTCTCTCAAACAATGGCTGACCCAGACAGGTCATCGATTCCGAAGTCAAATCAATTGCATTTAATCCAAATGGGTCAATCACCAAGGGGTATATGTCCTCATATGATGAAGCACATGCCATGTTCAGATGCCGTTCAACTTCGAGATCAGACATCAAGTTGCCGCCCGGAAGGAGATCCGTGATGTCCACTAAAAAAGTAACGATTCAGGTTACCGGCTCGGGCATCCTGCAGGACGACGTCATCATGCTGGGCGAAGGGGTGCTCAAGGCCCTTAAAATCCCTTCGGGAAGGCCGCTTCAGCTTCAATTCGGCTCTTACCGCCGTGAAGTCACCGTTATTCCGGTTCCTAGATATGACGGCCTTCGCATCAATCAGACGGTAGCCAGCAAGACCGGCCTGGTTCCCCGTTCGGTCCTGAGTGTATCCTATCGTTCAGCCAGCCGTACGCTGCGCCTTGGACCCTTCATCAGTGTGCTGGTAAGCCAGGATTATCCCGATCAGCCCGATCGGCCCTTTGGCTCCATCACGATGTTCTGCCATGAGCTGGTGAAGGCCTGCCGTAAGCAGGGCGCCTATGTATCCTTTTTCACACCAGAGGATATCGGAGCGGTAACGGGTCATATTCAGGGCTGGGTGTATGATGACGGCTGGAAAAAGACGGTTCTGCCCATTGCAGACGTCGTCAATAACAGGCTGACATCCCGTAAGCTTGAGAACAAACCTAGCGTACAGCATTTCATGAAAGAAGTAAAATCTCTCTACGGCACACAAACCTTTAATGAAAAGTTCCTGGATAAAAATGAAGTGTTTGATGCCTTGAAGTCCATTACAACGCTCAAAAGGGTCCTGCCGGAGTCTCATCTGCTGAAGTCCTCTGCCACGCTCAAAACGATGTGCACCCGGTATCCGGTTGTATTTCTCAAGCCTGTGCGAGGTTCGCTTGGCAAAGGAATCATCCGGGTCTCCCGTCAAATTGACGGCAGTTTCCTTACACTCGCAACCAGTGTTGGGGGCACCCGCAAACAAACGTATACTTCCCTGGATAAACTCTATGCCAGTCTGTCCGGAAAAATGAAAACGACGCGATACCAGATCCAGCAAGGCCTGTCACTCATCGATAACAGCGGCAGGCCCGTCGACTTCCGTGCCCTCGTACAAAAAAACAGATCAGGCAAATGGAGTGTTACATCCATCGTGGCCCGTATTGCCGGAGGCAGCCACTATGTATCGAATCTAGCCCGCGGCGGAAGCCTCAGTACCGTTAAGGATGCTGTGGCCAAAACCCAGCTTCCTGGATCAGCCAAAGCCTCCGCTTTTGCCAATCTTCATACGGCAGCGCTCGACATTGCCAAAGGAATTGAGCATGCGATTCCAGCCCATTTCGGTGAACTTGGTATTGATCTTGCGATGGATACCACTGGTCGTGTCTGGCTGCTCGAGGTTAATTCGAAACCGTCCAAGAATGACAATACGCCACTGAGCGAGAGTAAAATCCGGCCCTCTGTCAAAGCCATGCTGGAATACTCCACGTATCTGGCCGGATTCTGAAGAGTGATCCATTACAGGAGGTGCATTTCGATGCCATCATCGCCGCAAACATCAACCATAGCCATCCTGGTCCGTGGTGCTGAGGGATCACCGCCGTTCTCGGATGAACTCTTTTGCCGTCGTCTCAGTTTGGAGAGTCATCGCTATAACTTGAATATCATCGTGCTGCCCATATCCGCTGATCGAGATAACCCTTTACCAGAAAAAGGATACATTTACCGTAACGAACAATGGAAAACAGCTCCTGTTCACGGGGTGCAGATGCTTATGGATCGCTGCCTGCTGCCACTTCCAAGGCGATGGAGACAGCAGCTTCATGAACTTGCTTTATCGGGCAGTGGGCACATCAGACCCTACTGGTCTGTTTCCCTGCCGGGTAAATGGAAAGTCCACCGGGCACTGTCTCGGGAAAAACAGCTGAGCGGCCTTCTCGTCCCTACCGTACTCCTTCAACCTCATGCTCCATGGGAGCAGTGGCTGAAACGATGGCCCAAGGGACTTTTCTTCAAGCCTGTTTCAGGAACCCATGGCAAGGAAACATTTCGTCTAACCCAAGAAAATGATACCCCCACCTGGGTTATTGAAGGCAGAGATCAGGACAATGAACGTTTTCAGCGTAGATTTTATACACCTCATGCGCTCTCAACCTGGCTTGAATCCAAGATTTCCAGTCGCCGGATGATCATGCAGCCATATCTGGACCTGAGTCATAATGGGCATCCATTCGACATCCGTGCCCTGGTGCAAAAAAACAAACACGGACGCTGGACCCTGACGGGATGCATGGTTCGTGAGGGTGCCGAAGGCTCCCTTACCTCCAATTTGCATGGCGGAGGAAAGGCCTATCCAGCTCACTCTTATCTTATGAATCGATACGGGAGTATGCGTGCCAACACCATTCAAGAAGGGATCCATCATGCTGCTGCTCTAATCCCTCCCTTGCTGGAGGGTCAATTCGGCAGACTTGCTGAATTGGGACTGGATTTTGGAGCAGATTCGACAGGTCGTCTCTGGCTGCTTGAGGTCAATTCGAAGCCAGGGCGCTCTTCATTCGCAGAGGCAGGCGATCGACACATGCAGACACTGACATACACCCAGCCGCTTGCCTATGCTCGTTATTTGCTGCAACAACATGTTCTCACGGACGTCGTTCGTCCAATGAAAATGCCGAATACATCCAGCACAGCTGGCCTGAAACCCATCCCGATTCAAGGCGGCTAGGCCCGCAGCGCCCGCTTGCCATGGAGCCGAAGGATTTTTTTCAGGATAGGAGGATAAATCATGAGTTTGACCTTTTGCAATCTGCATTTTACGCAGCAACCGGATAAAGTGGTTTATGTATCCAACGCATTAATGAAAAGTCTGAATCTATCCGGCAAAAAAACGATACATCTGCGGTTTGGGCGAGACCGGGTGCCTGCAACCATCAAACCGATCAAGAAGGCAGGGAAACATCTCTATCTCGCCTCGGGCATACGCAATCTGATGAACGTTCCCAAGCGGGGCAGCATCTATCTGCGCAACCTGCAAAATGATGAAGTCCAGCTCGGTCCACTAATTGGAGTATTGTCCGATGGACCTGCAACGAGCTCGAATCCGTTTGGCTCCCGTACCGGGTTCATCAAGCAATTGCTCCGGGAAGGCAGCCGTAAATCCTATATCTATGCGTTCACTCCAAGGGATATTAACTGGCAGAATGAAACGGTATCCGGTTTTTTTCTGAACGAAAATGGAAGCTTTGTTCGGAAAACGGTCCCTTTGCCAGACGTCGTGTACAACAGGTTACCCAGCCGCCGTTCCGATTTCTCGCCTGCCATCAATCAACTGAGGGAACGGTTTGTCCGTCGTAAGATCCCATTTTTCAACTGGAGCTTTTTCAATAAATCGGACATCTACAAGCTGCTGGAGAATGATCCTGAAGCAGGTAGATATATTCCAGAATCGATCACCAATCCGACTGTCGAACAAATGAGAGAAATGCTGGAACGACACCAGTTTGTATATTACAAGCCGACGGCGGGAAGTCTCGGTAACGGAATTTATCGGTTGACCTATTCGCCCAAACGCGGATATTTCGCACGCTACCGGAAGAAAGGCGGCAATGCCCTCCTACGCTTCGGTTCATTCAACGGCCTAATGCGCATGCTTCAGGGCAGGCATGGAAAACAGCTGCGAGGCTACGTCGTACAGCAGGGCATCCGGCTCATTGAGATCGATGAGTGTCCGATTGATTTTCGCTTCCATATGCACAAAAACGGGAGCAATCAATGGGTCGTCGTCGGTATCGGTGCCAAGAAGGCTGGTCGGGGCAGCGTGACTACCCACATCAAAAACGGCGGCTCCCTGATGACCCCTGAACAGGCGCTCAGCCGTAACTTCGGCGAACGTGCGGGAGAAGTGCTGCAGCAGGCCAAATCCGTCGCTATTACACTGGCCCAGGCGATTGAAACCCAGCACCAGCATCTGATTGGTGAGATTGGCTTTGATCTGGGCATTGATCAGGAGGAACATGTATGGATGTTCGAAGCAAACGCCAAACCCGGGCGCTCCATCTTCCGTCACCCTTCACTCCGGGTGGAGGGAAAATCATCGGTGGAGCACATTTTGGAACACTGCCTGTATTTGAGCAAATTCCGGAAGAGGGACGGCATTTGATGAGCCTTCATGATGATTTCAAACCTGTCATTGCCGTGTTGACCATGCACGACGACCACCGGGGATTCAGGGGAAACCATCAAAATTTTCTGGACATTATACAGACAGGCGAAAACATGGGTTATCAGGTGTATATCGTCACTGTAAGAGATCTGAACGTGAGCGGTCCTACGGTTAAGGGCTATACGTACAACAAAGGGAGCGGAAAATGGACTTCACAGTCCTTCCCTCTCCCTCATGTGCTGTACAATCGCATTCCCTATCGGGAAGATGAGCGAAAGCCTTCCGTTCAGCGAAAAATTGAGGAATGCAAGCAATCGGGGATTGAGCTGTATAATCCGTTTTTCTTCAATAAATGGGATCTGTTCGAATGGCTGAAGAAGTCCAAATCTACCCAGCACCTGATCCCTCATACACGCCGGATGCGAAGTGCTACTACGCTGGGTACGGTGCTGCGGGCATTTCCCTATCTCTATCTGAAGCCGGAGAGCGGAAAAGCGGGAAAAGGCATTATGATGCTGAAGTTTCAGGAAAAGGAACGTCTGCCGTTCCGGCTCAGAATACAAAGCTCCCGAAAGAGCACCACGTATAAGGCAGCAACACTTGCGAAGTTATGGTCTCGTATTCGCCGGGAAACCGGGCATACACCTTATATCATGCAGCAAGGAATCGAACTTGCCTCATCCCGCAAACGCCCCTTCGATCTACGCGTTCTGGTACAGAAGAATGGCAAAGGACAGTGGAGTGTAACAGGGGTGGGTGCAAGACTGGCGGGTTCACGAAGCATTACAACCCACGTTCCACGCGGAGGCAGCGTCGAAGATCCCGAGAAGCTTCTTACCGAACTGTTCGGGGAAGAAACAACAACTGCACTAATGAAAAAAGTCAGATCGACATCATTAACGATCGCCCGTCAGGTTGAACGAGGCTCTGGCCACACGCTTGGGGAGATGTCTATGGACCTTGGCATCGATGATCTCGGAGAAATCTGGTTCTTCGAAGCCAATGCGAAACCGATGAAATTCGATGAACCCCAGATTCGTAAAAAGTCATTGGAACGCATTTTCCAATATAGCGCCTATCTGGCCCGCCAGTCCAAACGATAATGGAAAGGAATAACAGCTAAAGAAGGTGATTGTTTGTGTCCTCACCTGTTCTAGGCATTATGACGTTGTACTTAAACGAACATCGCGCCTTGGAAGAACGGAGCATCTACCGCAGAATGATCCTTGAAGGACGCAAGCGGGGACTCGACATTTACGTGTTCACACCTGCGGATGTACATCCCGGTGGCAAACAGATCGAGGCGATGGTCTTCCATTCGGAAAAGGGATGGTCCAGGGAATGGCGCCCATTTCCGGACATGATCTTCGACCGCTGCCGCATACAGCGAAATCGCAGATTCCAGCAGCTGCTCGCCTTTCGCGAGAAATACGGGCACATGCTTTTCCTAAACCGGCCGCTTCGCAATAAATGGACCATACATCAGACCCTCTCGGCAAGATCCGCCTTTCGTGAACATTTGCCGGAGACCGTTCTGTTCCAGGATATGTCTGATGTCAATCGAATGCTTAAAGCTTCTTCGCTGATCTATTTGAAGCCCATAAACGGAACAGGCGGACGTGGAATCCTGCGGATCGAACGCAACAGTAGCGACACTAACATGGTCCTTGTCCAGGGACGTGATCAGAAACGGCGTATCATTACCCCGCGCAAGGTCCATTTATCAAGGCTCGGTTCTCTGCTCCAGCATTGGAACATGAAAGATAAATATTTGGTTCAGGAAGGTATTCAGCTCCAGCTCCCAAATGGCCGTGTACACGATTATCGCATGCTTGTACAGAAGAATGGCGAGGGAGAATGGGAGCTGACCGGCTGTGCTGGGCGCATGGGAGCTGAGAAGAGTGTAACATCGAATCTGCATGGCGGCGGTCAGGCTGTTCCCATGCACCGATTGATGAAACAATGGATCACCGATGAGGAACTGAGGGATGAGATTAATGCCACAGCCGAGAAACTCGGCATTTCAGTGGCCTCATTCCTGGAAGATACGTACGGTGATCTGTGTGAGCTTGCTCTGGACTTGGCGATTGACAAGGATGGCCGCATCTTCCTGCTTGAAGTGAATCCCAAACCGGCACGAGAGGTATTTGCACGGATTGGTGAGCGGAATATCTATTACAAAGCAATTACTCAGCCACTGGAGTATGCTCTCTGGGTGTACCGCAACCGGACAGTTAGTACTCCGAACAAGGTGAAAGTAACCAAACCAGTAACCAAACCAGTAACCGGTAAGACCACCGTAGCCCGGAGGTCCCGGAAATCAAGATTAAAGTAGCCGTTTCACTTTGGATTCGGCCTCCATGCATCTTAAATCGATACTCATTGCATATCAAAGAGCCTTTATCTCTTCCACGCCCGTTTAACAGGCTTCGGAGATAAAGGCTCTTCCGGTTTTGAACGCTGATTCAGATCAGTTCTAGATGTAGTGCTGCTTGCTATTCAGCTTCTCTGTATAGACGAGTAAGCTCGGTAAAGTCAGAGATTAATACATCTGATCCAGCAAGTTCTTCATCACGACCGAAGCCGGCATATGCACAGCCAATGACAGTCTGTCCATTCATTTTTCCTGCTTCAACGTCGGACGAGCGGTCTCCTACCATCCAGGCATCCTGAATCCGGTGTTTTTCGAGGAGTATTTGTACCAGGTTTACCTTGGAAGGTGTCTTGTATTGTCCTGCACTGTATACGCCTTCGAATAAAGGCATAATCTCGTGTGCAAACGCAACCCCTTTGACATAGTCCTCCAGTCCATTACTCGCAACAAACAAACGAACACCTTGTTCCTTGAGGGCTTGAAGCGTCTCTTTTACATGCGGGTAAAGTTGGGAACTTCCCTGGTCAAGTCCCTCGATTTCCAATTGAAGCAGCAATTCATCCGCACGACGATGTGCCGCTTCAGAAGCTTCCGGCATGACCACTTTCCATATATCTTCGAGCAGCATACCCAAGCTTCCCAGCATCCGTTCCTCGGGAGGTGTCTCCCCTTCGAAATGTCCTTCGGCACGCAGTGTATCAAAAAGCTTTTGATAAGCAGGCAACAGCAGGGTCTCTGTCTGGAACAACGTTCCGTCCATATCAAAAATCATCGCTTCCGGTTTTCGCAATACAGTCTCTTTACTCATTTCCAGGATTCGTTCCTTTCGGATTGAAATATGTAATCAGCATCATACCCTTTCCATGATAAACAAAAACGTTTGGCAGTGTAAACCAAACACTGTAAAAGGTTTATTCGGTCATGCTTCATGTGTCGATACAAACTATATACAAAATATAAACGAACTATGTACAAACTTACTTTCATAACGTATAATACTGAAAAATAGTTCTTAAGACTCCCGATCCATAAGTCCTGTAAGTTGCCTTTTTTCAAGTTTTTTCGACAAATACATATAACCAAAAGAAAGGAAAAGGAATCATGAAGAAACGGAGAACATTCAAAATTTTTTATAAAATCGGGCTGGGTTACCTGCTTGTATTGGCGGTACTAGCTGGAAGCATTTTACTGATTCAGAACAGTATTGGTCAGCTGCAGGAAGAACTGGATTATCTCGTCGATCACGACATGAAAGTGCATTCCTTGACGTATGAATTGGAGAAAAACATGGTGGATATGGAGACTGGACAGCGTGGTTACGTGATCACTGGACAGGAAAGTTACCTGGAGCCGTATATATCGGGAAAAGAGCAGCTAATCGAGCTCAAGGAGCAGTTAGCCGGCCTTATCTCCAATAACCCGGCTCAACTGACATTATTGCAAGATATACATAGCTCCATGAATGATTGGATTCAAGTGGCCGGAGAGCCGGTTGTCTCCCTGCGTCAGGCTAATAATCTGGATGCCATCCGTCAGTTTTTTGCAACAGATCCAGGCAAAGCAGATATGGACGAGATCCGCAGTTCCCTAATTACTTTCCGGAACAACGAACTGGCTTTGACAGAATCACGTACAGAAGCATTAAAACAGAAAAACACGATCCTGAACTGGGAACTCTACGGAGCTCTAATTCTTGTTGCCCTTATATCCATCTTTGCGGCATTCATTTTGTCCCGTGCCATTGTCAAAAACATTCGTACTGTTAACCATGCGCTGAATGACATCGGTTCCTCCAATGGTGACCTGACCCTGCGCATCGCTACCCCAATGAGGGATGAGACAAGAGAACTCGCCGAGTCTGCGAATACGATGCTGTTTGGTTTGCAGCAAATGATGCTGGACATCCAGCGCAATGCCACTGTTCTTAGCACCGCATCGGATCGTATGGATAAAGGTGTGGCAGACAGCCACCTGGCCAGTAAAGAAGTAGCCACAGCCATGGAACGAGTAGCTGAAGGGGCAGATGAGCAGGTTGCTCTTACCCAAACGATGGTCGCTGCAGTGCAACAATCCCAGACCGGACTCAGCCGGGTGGCCGCATCTGCTGCAGACGTGGCTGAACGGGCGGTACGCACCGAATCCATAGCCATCGATGGGCAGCAGCGTATTGACAATGCGGTTGGCAAAATGGGAGTTATTGAGCAATCCTTCTTCTCTGTACAGGAAGCCATTAATGATATTTCCAAGATGTCTGACCAAGTCATTAATATTGCGGATGCCATGTCAGGGATCGCGAGACAAACCAATCTGCTAGCATTGAATGCCGGAATTGAGGCTGCACGCGCAGGAGAAAATGGACGCGGCTTCGCAGTTGTCGCAGCAGAGATTCGCAACCTTGCGGACCAAAGCGCAACATCTGCCAAGGAAATTACAAGCATATTGGAAACTGTGGTCGCAGGTGTTCATAGCACAGTGGATGTTGTGGATGAGAGCACGGTTCATGTTAATGAGGGACTGCGAACCATCGAGGACGCAGGCCATGCCTTTGCCAATATTACACAACATATACATGACCTTAGCGGTCAAATGATGGATGTATCCGCGGTGGTTGAAGAGCTCACTACGGGCAGTGAAGCTGTCATGAACTCCATTAACGAAGTATCGATCGTTGTGGAAGATACTGCATCCGCTACGGAGGAAGTATCCGCTATGACCGAAGAACAGCTTGCCTCCCTGCAGGAAATGAGTGATACTTCCAAACAGCTGAATCAAATGTCCGATGCACTCGACGAACTGGTAAAACGATTCAAGCTGGCTTAACCGTGTGATTACAACAGCTAAAACAAAAAAAGCAGCTTCCACTTAAGGCAGCTGCTCTTTTTGTATAATTTATTTCTGCAAGAGTATAAAATAGTTAAGCAGATTGTTGCTTTCAGCATCTAATCCAAGACGGCAACACTACCGACTAGCGGCTGATCTGGATCGTGTTCCCCTCCGGATTACGCAGAGCTTCCAACACCAACTGGGCACGGTATCCATCGTTAAAATCATAGATTTTCGCCGGCTGTCCCTGAATACGAGCAATGACATGCTTGATAACTGGCAGCTCTCCCATCGATTCATCTACCTCTACGGGTGCAAGCGGCTGGCCAACTGGCCCCATCATCAGTTCTTCCCAGTTCTCCAGAGCGATCGTGCCTTCAGTTCCGTAAACGACCATGGATACTCGTTCCTTACCTGCAAAATGAGCCATTCCATTAAGCTGAATACGAGTTCCGTCCTCCAGCTTCATTACAGCCTGTACCTCATGTTCACATTCTTCCGCATTATCGGGGTACTGGACTTCGCTGCTTACCTCTGTAATTGGGCCAAACACATGCTGTATCATATGGATCCAGTGGATGCCCACTTCAAGGATAAAGCCCCCCTGCTCACGGCTTGAAATCCATGAATTCTGCTGCCATGCACGCGGCCACTGAGGGAATTGCAGAATCAGCTCTATTTTGCGAATCGCACCTATGCTGCGCTGCTCCACCAGTTCCTGCAGCTTCATTACAGAAGGTTCATGAGGCATGGAGAAATGAATGGCATGAATTACCCCTGCCTGCTCCGCGGCCTCAAGCATCTCTCTCGCCTCTTCTGTACTGTTCGCCAGGGGTTTCTCGCAAAACACATGGATCTTCCGCTTTAAAGCCTCCATGACGACAGGATAATGAAATTTAGGCGGTACTGCAATGTACAATAGATCAATTTCATGTTCATCCAGCAGCTGCATGTAATCGCTATATGCGCTAATTTCTGCATGGGATTCAGTAAAGTTCCTAAGCGATTCATCGTGTGCTTCACATACGGCTACAAGCTTAATACTTCCATTCAGCTCTGCTTGCTCCGCCTGTTGAATCATATGTAAACCCATCTTTCCTAACCCGATCACAGCCATTTTTAATAGTGTCACTATGTCTCCTCCAATCTGATTTCCATTATAACAGAAGTTAAATGGGGTCCGTTTTCTTGCGTTAACATGCAAAGAAAAGCATATAGCTCAATGCTTATAATCAATTAAAGGTTACGTCTATATCTGATGTCCTCATTTTACATATAATGTAAAGCATCCTCATTAGGGCATTGGTTGCAGGAATATATAACCATTTCATTTTCCTATATCCATTAAGCAGTTAAGCGTTACCAACTTAAGAATCAGGTACTTTTGCTTATAAAAATAAGTTGACAAAAAACCACATAAAAAGATAACCTTCGTATTAACAAGGATATATTTCCTTTTACAACCTTAGACAAGCACTTGCATTCGAAAAAAATTGGATTATACCCTATGGGTCTTAAAACCTATTTTATGAAGCGAGGTGTCCCGCATGAAAACCGTTGCGGACTATTTAGCAGAAACGCTGCACAAGCTTGGTGTTACTCACGTCTTCGGTATTATTGGAAAATCGATATGCCCTGCTGTTCTGAAGATGGTGGACCACGGCCTAGAGTTCATACCAGGTCGCCACGAATCCAGTTCAGGATTTGCAGCAGCTGGTTACGCTCTCCAAACCGGAAGGCTGGGTGTTGCATTCGCGACTTCAGGTCCGGGTGGAACCAATCTTTTAACCGCTGCAGCTCATGCCAAAGCCAATAACCTTCCGGTGTTGTTTATTACCGGGCATCAATCCATTCAGGAATTAGGCATTCCACAGTGCCAGGACTCTTCCTCCTATCTGGCCGATCTCGCAGAGATGTTCAAACCCGCTACGTTATTCAGCAAACTGGTGGAGCGTGGCGACCACTTCGGCACATTGCTCAATCATGCTCTCTCCATTGCACTTGGCCCGAACAAAGGTCCGGTTCATCTGTGTCTACCCTTTGACGTTCAGACCGAACTGCTTGCTGAATGCCGAATTGTCATGCCTGAACCCGAGCCTCTAATTAGCATCTCTAACCTTAATCGAATTCTTCCCCTTCTTCACAAGTCCAGTCACCCATTAATTATCGCAGGCAAAGGTGTCAATCGAGCCAGAGCTCATGACGAGCTATTGCAGCTTGCAGAACAATTTCAAATTCCTGTCATCACGACGCCCGGTGGGAAAGGTGCTATCGCCTGGAACCATCCGTTATATCATGGACCTTGTGGTGTCGGGGGCTTCCCCCATGCCGATGAATTGCTCAACCAAAGTGACCTCTATATCGTGCTTGGGTCGCGGCTGAGTGACATGACGATCTGCAATCTCAAACCGGAGAATCATCCTGAACATCTCATTCAGTTCGATTCGGATCCTGCCTTTGTCGGTAAAATACTCCACTCACAAACCTTACATATTACTGGCGATCTAAAAGACAATCTGCAGTTTCTGCTGGGTACCCTGGCCGAATATGAAGCTCCCGAGAGAGAGTCGACGGCAGTAGACTATACGGTCCCCCTGCCAATGCTGCCTAACCTCTCCCTTGCATCGATTTTGGATGAATTGAGCGATATGCTGCCGTATGATCATACCTTATTTGTTGATGACGGAAGTCACGGCTTCCATGCTGTTCAGCGTTATAAAGTGAAGAAACCTGGCAGTTTTGTATTTGACGCATACTTCGCCTGTATGGGAAATGCCATTGGTATGGCGATCGGCGCCAAGGCAGCAGCACCAGACGAGACGATCGTCTGTATAACAGGCGACGGATGCTTCATGATGCTCGGAGCCGAAATCAATACCGCTGTATGCCACAATCTGCCGGTCATCTTCATCGTAGTGAATAATAAACAGCTGGATATGGCGCTCAAAGGCATGCAAAAAACAACAGGCCGGATCGACGGGACCTTGTTTGAAGTGCCTATGGATGCGTCGAAGTTTGCTGAAGCTCTCGGAGCAGCCGCATTTCGGGCAGAAACACATGGCGAGTTCACCGCTGCACTCAAGGCAGCACAAGAACTGAAACAAGTCGCTGTAATCGAGCTGTTGACGGATCGCGATGAGATTCCGCCTACGGCCCATCGTACCGTGAATTTGAACTAGGAGGAGCAAAAATGAGTGAGCAGGTTGTTCAGGGGCTGGAGCGTTTCGCTAATCTTTCTGGAGAGTACGGAGCCAAAGCCTTGGCCCCCATCAAGGAACACTTTCCCGAGCTGGCAGAATTCATTATGGGTACAGCTTACGGAGACATTTTCGGGCGCACCAGCATTTCGGATCAATGGAAAGAAGTTGCCGTTATCTCCTCACTAATTACACAAGGGCAGTTTGAACAACTGGGTGTTCATTATGTTATGGCACTTCGTGTTGGAGTAACTGTGGAGGAGCTCAAAGGAATTCTGCTGCATTTGGCACCTTGTGTAGGGGCGCCGCGTATTATTAGTGCATTTAACGTCCTACTTGCGACGCTAAACGAAATCCAATAATTAACTATTCTACATTTTTATACACGATTCGACTTTATTCTTGATCTCATTACATCTACGCCTTTATAATATGGGTAAATTATCCTCGATCTCAGCTTACATCGTAGAAGCCAGTAACGGTGGCGATAACACCTTGTCCCTGGTAGCAGGATAGCCTAACTCATTTAAAGGAGAGAGACAATTATGGGAAGCTTTATACTCAAGACTGACGTTCCAAACAAGGTGCTTAACATTGAACTGGAGGGATCTTTCTCTCAAGAAGATGGATTGCGTTCCATCTCGGCTTATCAGGATACGATTGCTCCTATTGACCCAACGGAATATGAACTGCGTATCGACTGCAAAAAGCTGAATGTCACCGCTCCGGAAATTGTACCTCTGCTCGAAGGCTGCCTGGCTCTATTCAAAAAGGACGGCTTCAAAAAGGTTGTACTCACACTTGAAAATAATGCCATTTTGAAAATGCAGTTGTCCAGGCTTGGACGTGCTGTCGGACTGGACAACCTCGAAATTATATCTACCGTTACCACCTAATAAATCAGGCGGACAAGTTGTGGATTCACCCGTCCGCTCAAGAGGAGAATGAAGATGGCCGGGATTCGTATTGTGGATATGGATATTTATCATCCAGCGCACCAGGTGGACAATGACTTTTACATTGAACATTTTGATGCGAGAGGGGTAGATATTCGGGGATTGTTAAAAGCGCTTGGGCGTGATAAGCGTTACAAAATTAACAACGATGACGAGAACTCACTAAGCATGGCTTATGAGGCAGCCAGTAACCTTTTGGAAAAGACCGGACTGACCGGGGCGGATATCGACCTGATTGCCTATGCAAGTCAAACGCCGGAATACATTTTCCCTACGAATTCCTTAATGATTCATCGTTTAATTAATGGTGCATCCCATACCATCTGTATCGACAGCAACGCCAATTGTGCCGGAATGACGGCAGCCTTTGAACAGGTGAGCAGGCAGATGCTGGGGAATCCCCGAATTCGAAGAGCACTGATTATCGGTTCAGATTATGTAGCCCCGCACGCGAGTCCAGATGATCCTGTCTACTATGCTAATTTTGGCGATGCAGCAGCGGCTGTCATCATAGAACGCGACGAACAGGCTACCGGATTCATTGATTCTATCTATCAAACGGATACCTGTGTGTACGGTAATTCCCTCTTTCCTGCAGAAGGGCTAGCGAAACTGGGTCAGACCGGGGTGGATGCAGGAGCTTTTCATGTAAAATTCACACCGTTTGATGATTCGATCTGCGTCGATGCCGCTTCTGAATCTATTCTTACACTGTTAGGACGTAACGAGATTGCAGCAGATCAGATCAAAGCAGCCTGCTTCTCCCAGTTATCCATCGGTAATATTCGTGCGGTATCGGAGAACATTGGGATCGCTAATGATGTTGCCGTCTACATTGGAGACGAATTCGGCTATACTTCAACCAGCAGTCCTTTTATTGCCTTGCATCGAGCCATAACCTCAGGTCAGGTCGAGCGTGGTGATAAAGTATTGTTCTGGACGGTCGGAGCCGGGTGGCAAAATGTTGCCATGGTGGTCGAATACTAAGCTGGTCCTCAAACCAAAAGAAGGATGTCCTTTTTCACTTTAAGGGACATCCTTCTTTTTAATATGTGCAAGGAAGGTTGCATGATTAGAAGATCTTCTTGGTTTCCCGATCATCCTTCAGGATCTCGACCGCCTCACGGAAACGAAGCGAATGCACAATCTCCCGTTCCCGCAGAAACTTCAGGCTATCCTGCAGATCCACATCATCCGTCAGATCAATTAACCATTGATATGTAGCCCTAGCCTTCTCTTCCGCAGCAATATCTTCATACAGATCTGCAATAGGGTCACCCTTTGCTTGGATGTAGGTTGCAGTGAAAGGCACACCTGCGGCATTACTGTAAAAGAGTGCCTTGTCATGGTTCACATAGTGAGCATCCAGGCCTGCCTTCTCCAGCTGTTCAATGGTTGCATCCTTGGTTAGTTTGTAGATCATTGTTGCGATCATCTCAAGATGGGCAAATTCCTCTGTAGCGATGTCATTCAACAGACCGATAATTTTGTCCGGAATGGTATATCGCTGATTCATATACCGAAGGGCTGCAGCCAGTTCCCCGTCTGCTCCACCATACTGTTCCATCAGCAATTTGGCCATATGAGGATCACATTTACTTACCCTAACAGGATATTGCAGCTTTTTCTCGTATACCCACATGTTGGACGATCCCTCCTTCAAAAATGTGAACTGAATGTGATCCAATTTGGATAGTTGATACTTCCACTTCCCGGGTATCCTGATTCTGCGCTTCCAGAAAACCCGGGTACAGTATGCTTTCGCTATCAACTCAAACGTTCATTACACCTGCCAAGGCCAGGGTGCCTCTGACCACTGCCAAGGATACTTGGAGAACGCATGCCCAAAGTTCATGAGCGGTCCATACAGCTGCTGAAATTCATGGGCTACCCTCATCCGCTCCTGGCTAAACTTGTTATACTGTTCAATACTCTGATAGTCCCCCGGGTGAGTATCCAGATACAGATTCAGCTCCACCAGTACAAAATCCAAGGCTTGCAGTTCCTCCAGCAACTCATAATATCTGGCGTCACACGCTTTTGCTGTTTCAGGCTCCATCTGCTCCTACCTCCCTCCCCTTTGTTTTTTTGGATGTATAAGGACTGTATAGTGCAGGCCACAATGTTCCGAGTCTCAGCGCTTCTGCCGGACTATATTGGGGCCAGCCCATCGGCTGGAAAGGGATAAATAACTGCGGAGGAACAAGGTAGGTTTTAATTTCAATCGGTTTACACGGATCAAACGGCCCCACGAAAGGGGCATATGCGCGAAGCTGTGGATCAATCATTTCCAAACGCCTCCCTTCACTGAAATTTGGTCACTCGTCGGTAGGCGACCAAAACCCTTGCTTTTCCCGTCTATTATCCATATGTCATCGTTCATAAGTTAATCCCAAATCAGCTGAAAAAGCTTTCGGGACTTCTCAGGTTTTGTTCATTAACAAAAAAAAGACCCTTGGTTACTCCCCACGGGAAGTGTTCCAAAGGTCACATTCATTTCATTATGGTAGTCCATGTACATCACTACTTGTCCGATTCGGGAACGTCCTGAGCCTCATCCAAAGCAGCAGCTTCTTCTTCAGAGACCGGGCTCTTATACACCTTGACTCGGGTAATTCGCAGCCGGGTGGATTCCTCCACTTCAAAAACATAGCCGTTCTGCACCCGCGTTTTACCTTTGGCTGGACTACCTTCAAGCTCTTTGAACAACCAACCGCCAATGGTATCCACTTCTTCATCATCAATGATGGCCCCGGTCCATTCATGAACTTCTTCAATGAGGGATCGTCCATCTATGGAGAAGGAATCACCGCTGCGTTCCATATGAGGTCGCTCATCCTCGAACTCATCGTATAGATCCCCTACGATCTCCTCCAGAATTTCCTCCGCCGTCAGTAATCCGGCGGTGCCGCCATATTCGTCAACAACAAGGGTCATCTGGGAATGCTTTTTCTGCATCAGTTGAAGGACGTGGCTGATTTCCATGGATTCCGGAACGTTCAAGATGGGCCGCACAAGTGAAGCCAGGTCCTGCTGCTGTTCCGGGGCTGCCAAAAGCAGATCCGTAATATGGATAAATCCGATAATTTCGTCTTTATCCTCAACGGCAACAGGATAACGGGAATGCTTCGTTGCATTAATAATCTTCAAGTTCTCTTCCAGGGACAGATGGGTATACAGACAATCCATATCTGTACGTGGCAGCATGACTTCACGAGCAAGCATATCGGAGAAATCAAAGATGTTATCCATCAGTTTGATTTCATCCTTGTCAATGACGCCACTCTTCGCACTCTGCTTCATCAAGATTCGAAGTTCATCTTCAGAATGGGCTTCTCCTTCACTCGCAGGCTCTATCCCTGCCAATCGCAGCAGCGCATTGGCCGATGCATTGAGAATCCAGATGAATGGAAAAAAGATTTTGTAGAACAGCAGAAGTGGTGCCGACAATAGCAGAGCCACGCCATCTGTTTTTTGAATAGCAAGCGACTTCGGTGCAAGTTCTCCAAGTACAATATGCAGAAACGTAATAATACAGAATCCGACGATAACGGAAACGGTAGAGATCAGTCCTGTATCCGCCACACCCAGTTTGAACATAAGCGGCTCTACCAGTAATTCGGAAATGGCGGGTTCACCGAGCCAGCCAAGTCCCAGGGATGTCAGGGTAATGCCGAACTGGGTTGCCGACAAGTAAGCATCCAGTTTTCCATTTACCTTCAGTGCATACCCAGCCAGCCGATTCCCCTCGCTCTGCAATTGAGTCAACCGGGTCTGTCTGACTTTAACCAGAGAAAATTCTGCTGCGACAAATACGCCATTCAAGAAGACGAGCAGAAAAACGCAAACCAAATTGAACACCAATTGCCCAAGATGAAATTCGGTATGAATATCCAAGTCAACACTCCCCTTTTTCTATCTATTTCAGGAATATACCTGGAATATCAGCGCCTAATCAGCGCGTAATTGCTTTTCTGGATTTGAAATCCACACCTTTATAATACATGTCCGCCACCAACAGGTTAGGGCCGCAGCAGGACGCAGCATCACAGTGACAGTTAACGGTCTGATTAAGCGGATGCTCCGCTGACCATTCATGGAACACATCATCCAGCTTCCGATCCCGAATGTTGCCAAAGGCAGGGATGTCAGCAAAATCCGTAACGTACACATTGCCTGTAAACATGTTGACGTTAACGCGATTTCGACCATCTGGATCATTGCGTACGGTCACATTAGGCTCACTGTACAGGCGATTGATCAATTCCCGATCCTGGTCGGCCGCACTGCAAGCAAAGAATGGAAGTGTTCCGAACAACATCCACATGTCTTTGTCGCGCACATCCAGCAACCGATGAATGGCTGCACGCATATGGTCCAGAGACAGGACAGGTAATGTGGAAGCAAAATTCGAGTTATACATCGGATGTACTTCATGACGTACACAGCCCATCTCCCGAATCAGTTGATGGATCCCCTCCAACTTATCATGCGTACGGAAATTAATCATGGATTCAGCAGAGATAAACATGCCTGCTTCACTCAGTTTGCGCGAATTTTCTATCATTTTCTCATACATTTTCACCGCTACTTCACGCTTGACAGGTCTGCCGCTGTTGGCAAAACCGACTTGATGGAAATCATCGGCATTCAGGTAGTTGAATGAGATGTGCATCACATCAAGGTATGGCAGCAGTTTCTCGTAACGACTGAGATCAAGCGTCAGGTTAGAGTTGATCTGTGACCTGATGCCGCGCTCCTTGGCATATTTCAGCAGCGGGATGATCATTTCATCAACTGTCTTTTGACTGAAACTTGGCTCACCACCTGTCAAACTGATGGTCTGCAGATGCTCCACTTCGTCCAGCCGCTTCAGCATTAGAGGCAGTGGCAGTGCGGGAGCTTCACGCATCGTGAGCATATCCCCTACAGCACAGTGCTCGCATCGCATATTGCACAGATGAGTCACGGTCATTTCAACACTGGTTAACACGTGGCGTCCATATGTACGCAAAGAGCCGATCGGATCCCATGGATCATTAGTCGGCGATAAAGGCATCGGTTCAACCGATCCTGAGTTTAGCATGGTCATTGTTCTTCACCTTATTCCTTTTATTAACCTAAAAAGTTTTATTTACATCATACTTCGGCATGATCTTTTTGGAGCTATCTTTTATCATAGCACAATTTCGAACGCTTCGGCATGAAGTGCTCTGTCCATTACATGACAAAAACGCCCATACAACTCCAGGGCCAACCTGGCCCGGATATTGCTATGAGCGCAGTCTCCCTGCTGGCAATAACTTAACAGCGATCAAGAAAATTCATCACAGGAAGGAGTCGGAGGCACGCCCTCATCGCCTTCAACACCAGTAATCATAACCGATAGGGCTGTGGACAGATCGATTTCGTAAGGAGCCTTTAACGTCTGTCCATCAGCATTCTTCAACACCCGAATCCGCGGCCGCTGCGGGATACGTGAATCGATGGATGCAACGACGCCGACTTCCCCTGTACTCAGCGTCACAGATAGACCTACGGGATAAATTGCCACACAGTCACGGAATTTCTCCAGCATGCGCTGTTCATACAACGAGCCAGATCCAGTATATAATACCTCAACTGCCTGATGAGGGAGCAATGACTTACGGTATACGCGATTACTCGTCATCGCGTCATACGAGTCAGCCAGTGCAATCCACTTGGCATACTCATGAATTTGAGGACCCTTGAGGCCAAACGGATAGCCACTACCGTCGATTCGCTCATGGTGCTGCAGGGCACAATGTGCTGCCAGCAGCGGTATGCCAGGTTCATCTTTTAAGATACGATGTCCATATGTAGTATGCTGCTGAATGAGTTTAAATTCCTCATCCGTCAATTTCGCTGGTTTATGCAAAACAACTGGATCAATCTGTGTCTTTCCTATATCATGCAGCAAGGCACCCAGTCCTATTTCCATCAGCTGCTGTCTGGAATACCCTGAGGCGACGCCCAAAACCAGTGTGTACACACATACGTTCAAGGAGTGGTTGTACAGATCAAGATCACTGGAATTCATATCCATCAGCATGATCATTGCTTCCTTTTGACCGCCGATGTCCTCCAAAATGGTATTCATCAGTCCACTCAGCGCTTTGCCAAAATGCGGAATCCGGCTTTTGGTCTTCAAACCTGACATACTCTGAAACTGCTGCTTGATTTCTACCAGTGCCCTGCGTCTGGTTTCCTCCTGAAGCATATCGGGAACGATAATATCCTCTGTTGCTGCTTCCTTAATATATACGTAACCTACGCCGAGGTCTTTTAGACGTCTAATCAACCGCTCGGTCAGTTCCACATCTTCACTAAGCAGAACCAAACCCTCTTCGCTATAAATCCGTTTCCCCAGCTTCATGCCAGGCTGCAATAGGTTTATATGTACCAAACGCACAGCCTATCCTCTCCCGCTCCGTAGATGTAATTTCCACTAGCCGCCGCTTCAGCAGAAGGCAAGTACTCGTTAATTTCTTTCATGCCAGCGGGATCGCAGGCTATCATCCAACGCCCCTGGTCTTTTTAATTCGATCTCCAGCAGATCCCGTATAAATTCAGGAAGTCGGTATGCAATTTCGGTTCCCCGGGCTAACGAAGGGTATCCCACATTAAATGTAAACATGTCTAGTGTTCCGACCACGTATTCCTGTTCATCACCCATAGGCTTACCACCGACATATAATGCATTAATTTTTTGATATGGAGGACCGGCTGGATCATACTCCACCTCAATCCCATCCACACACAGCGTACCAAGTATTTTCCCGCGAAATCCAAATCCGATGATGGGCTTGTCCGTATACTCCTGAAGCAAAGACTGCTCCAGCGCTTCACGAATCTCTCTGCCTTTCAGCCTTATTGTACAAGCATTGATCGGAGAAGGACATAGGGAATGCAGCATTCCCTTGCTGATGTCCCCTTGCGGAAGTTCACCAAGGAGTTGGCCAGCGTTAACCAGCGACAGCTCCGCTCCCGTGAAATGCCTTACTGCCTGTGCAAGCAGCGAAGCGAATGGTGATTCCTTCTCATATTTTATCGGAAGAGTACGGTTAATTATTACAGCTGTCTGTCCAAGAGCTCGCTCTGCCTCCGTACGATGTGCGGCGATAGCCAGTGCAACCTTCTCATCCAGCATCTGATCCTTCAATGGAAAACAGCCACTACTAACCAGTCTAGGCTTGTTCGCACTGCTATCCCGCTCTAGTACGACTTTACCAAGCCACTGACCGAATTTTCCGGCTGCTCCCAGCACCGCATTCCCAATGACCAGAGGTTCCTCAAGCACATGGTGTGTGTGTCCGCCAAGAATAACGTCAATGCCCTCAATCTGCTCCGCGAGTTTCCGGTCCGTTGATAAACCCAGATGGGAGAGTATTATGACGATATCCACATTAGGGCGCAACGCTTCAACTTGCTCACGCAGTGTTTCCACAGGGTCAAGCAGCTTCCATCCCAGCAAGCCGTAAAAAGCAGTAAACGGTGCAGTAGCTCCGAGCAAACCTATCCGAAATGGTCCTTTGTCCACAATAAGGGATGAGTTCATCCAAACTGGAGGCAGACCACTGGCCTCTTCCACAACATTTCCGCACACGACAGGACACAATAGTCCCGAATAGGACTGTGCCAGCTGCTCCGGTGTAAATGTCAGTCCCTCGTTATTGCCAATCGTTATGGCATCATACCCCGTCAAATTAATCACATCAACGTTGGCTCCCCCAAGTGTCCCCTCTGTCTCTACGGCCATACGATCCATATGATCTCCGATATCCAGAACTAGAACGTTTTCGCTCCGTTCTCTCTCTTGTGCAATCATGGCGGCGATAGAGCTCATGGAACCAAAATGACTGTGGATGTCATTGGTGTGCAGAATGGTTAACGTTTGTTTTTCCTTGGTGCTCATCACACCGCCTCCTCTCAGTCCTTGCCTAACGTACATTCCTCTAATAGATAAGCATAACATTTTCCGCGTCGTTATGATATATTGAAAGGGTTTAGAGATAAAAAAGAGGTGACGCATAAGCATGATATTAACCATACAACTGTTTGCAGGTATTGCTGAACGTCTGGGCACGTCGCTGCTTGAATATGAATATACGGAAAGTCCTTTGACCGCAGCTCTTCTCAAAGAAAGCCTGGCACTCGCCTATCCAGAGGCTGCATCACAGATTCGAACGTCCTTTCTGGCGGTAAACCAGCAGTATGCTCCGGCCGATACCTTGATTAAGCCCGAAGATGAACTTGCCTTAATTCCCCCTGTTTCAGGAGGTGACGGTACTGAAGGGTCTGAGGATGAGCATAGGTCTTCACTCTCCGAACATCGTACTCCGGACGGTATGTTTATGATTACGAAGTCCCCCTTGTCTGTCGAAGCAACAACAGCTCTGGTCATAACCGCAAACCACGGGGCAGCACTGACTTTTGTAGGTACTACTCGTGAAATGACCGGGGATCAGCGAACGGTCCATCTGGAATATGAAGCGTATGTACCGATGGCACTTTCTCAGATGGCTAACATCGGAAGTGAAATCTCCGAGCGCTGGCCAGGTGTCAGATGTGCAATCAGCCACCGGATCGGTCAGGTTGACGTTGCAGAGATTAGTGTTATTATTGCCGTCTCCTCGCCTCACCGCAGTGATTGTTATGATGCCAGCCGCTACGCTATTGAAAGACTGAAACAAACGGTCCCGATCTGGAAAAAGGAAATATGGGACGATGGTTCCGAGTGGAAGGGGCATCAACTGGGACCCTGGAACCCCTTGGACAATTTATAAATAGTCATTCCACCTCTTGCAAGGCTAATTAAATTAGTAAATAAGTCGTTGTCAACCCATTTTTTTCTTGTTATTATAAGCATATATGTCGATATAAGTCGAGGAAAAGGTGGTTTATACGTGAGAGTGCATGTTACTGATCTTAAACCTGGTGATCTGTTAAAAAATGATGTATACAACAGTTCAGGTCTCCACATGCTGATGAAAGGTTCCTTACTCAGCGAAGATGATATTACCAAATTGCTGCAACATGGAATCGATTACGCAGATGTAGAACATACAACATCCGACCTACACTCTGATACGCAAACCATGCCTTCCGATCAGACCCGTCTGTTAACTACCTTGTTTGACGATACGATCAAAGGTACCGAATCTCTGTTTCAGCAAGCGATGGAGAAAGGGTTTATTGACGAAGCTCAGGTCGATGAAATATTGATTAACCTGACAACTCAACTGGAGAAACAGAAGGATGTCGTTTCCCTTCTACTTATGCTTGACGGCGATAATGATTATACCTACAACCATTCATTGCAAGTGGGAATGCTCGCATTTTATATTGCTGGCTGGATGGGCTACAATCCTGAAGAATGCCTGACCGTAGCAAAAGCAGGTTATCTGCACGATATTGGAAAATCCAAAATTTCTCCTGAAATGCTACATAAACCGGGAAAACTAACCCCGGAAGAATTCGAAGAAATGAAGAAACATACGTTATATGGATATGAGATTGTTAAAGCGTCCACGCAGGATGAGATTCTGGCAACGGTCGCCCTTCAGCATCATGAGCGGGAAGACGGAAGCGGCTATCCTCATGGACTGAAAGGGAACGATATTCATCCGTATGCCCGTATTACGGCCGTAGCTGACGTGTACAGCGCCATGACGACCAACCGGGTATATCAGACCAAGCAGGAGTTAATCTCCGTGCTGTGCGAGCTGTACAGCCTGAGCTTTGGCCAACTAAATGGAGAAGCTACCCAGGAGCTTATCAAACATATGCTGCCCAATTTTATAGGAAAAAGGGTACTGCTCACCTCGGGGGAAACTGGCATCATCGTCATGAATAACCCTGCAGACTATTTCCGTCCCCTTGTTCAGACATCCACAGCCTTTATTGATTTAGCGAAAGAAAGAGATATCGCCATCGTTGAAATTTATATTCAATAGCTTCCATGGTTTCGTAGCAGCACGTAGAAAAAATGAATGATTACGAAGAAATACATTAATACGAACTTATTTTATGAAAGTAAAAAGGGAAGCCGATTTTTCGGCTTCCCTTTTGCTTTAATCAGGTTTGATGCGCGTATTAAACGCAGAATGCTTTAGTGATGATAACCAACAGAATGAACAATACCAAGATTGCGCCTACCGATGTGAATGGGTTGTATCCACCAATTCCGCCTACGTTGCCACCACAACCATATCCTACCTCGCTCATGTGATTGCCTCCTCTTCATCAGGTATACCCTAACATATGATCTTGCAGGGTAAGCGAACCGGGCGAAATGGCAATATTCGATAAATGGTTTTTTGCCTGCTTCAATACGAATCATCGTAATCAGCACGCTGGCCCTCATTGTTTTCCCGAATCGGACGAGACCTGAATTCCTTTTTCCTTGCGATACATAATAACCAGCAGTCTCCAGAAGTCGTAACTGCCTGTATCCGTCATGATATAAGAACGATAGTAATGATACGCCTCAGCTGCCCAAGGCGGACAGGGCATATTGGATAGATTCTTCTGCTGCGCGATCCAGGACGCCTGAGCTTCCAGCGTCTTCTCCATCGCTTCAAAAGCTTTCTTCTCTTCACTTGTCATCGGCAGAGCCTCCTGCTCTTCAGATGTGGAACCGAATTCCGCTTGCAAATATGCTCCAGGCTCAACCACTCCATCCACACTGGCTGTATACCCGTAAGACGGGGTACTCGCTTTGCGAATCTCATAATGGACATGGGGTCCGGTGCTCTGTCCTGTACTCCCTTGATTACCTAAGAGCTGACCTCGTTTCACTTGCTGACCTACCCTTACCGCAATTCGCGACAGATGGGCGTAACAATGCAGATACCCACGATGATCCTGGACAGCCACTGTAAGCCCATAACCGCCGAATCCGGAGCCCGTAGCTCCTTCAGCGGCAAATCGCACGGTCCCTTCCATAAAGGCGTATACAGGGCCATTCCAAGGTTCTGTGACGAGGTCAATTCCCCGATGGAACGTTTGTCCACCATGAATTGGATGAATGCGATAACCAAACGAACTTGTAATGCGATATCCTACAAAAGGATTGAAGCTCATAGATTCACCATCCTTTTCTATCAATAGATGCAGCAATCTATGAAATCGCTTGTGCTGTTGAACCTATTTTATGCGAAAAACAACGATTCAACCATCCGGTTTTCTGCCATACAAGTCCGCTTTTTCATATAAATCGGATTATTTTCGTGCACAAAAAACAAGGACCGGAGGAAATCCCCCGGTCCTTGTGCAGGCAGCAATTAACCAATGCTGCCTTCCATTTCGAATTTGATCAATCTGTTCATTTCTACCGCATATTCCATTGGCAATTCCTTAGTAAACGGCTCAATGAAGCCCATGATGATCATTTGTGTTGCTTCAGCTTCGGTCAGACCACGGCTCATCAGATAGAAGAGTTGGTCCTCAGATACTTTCGATACCGTAGCTTCATGCTCCAGCATAATGTTGTCATTCATGATTTCATTGTAAGGAATTGTATCCGATGTGGACTCATTATCCAGGATGAGCGTATCACATTTGATATTGGACTTGGCACCTTCTGCTTGACGACCAAAGGAAGCCAGACCACGGTAGGTTACTTTACCACCATGCTTACTGATGGATTTGGATACAATTGTTGAAGTCGTGTCCGGAGCCAAGTGGATCATTTTCGCACCTGCATCCTGATGCTGATTTTTACCAGCTACAGCGATGGAAAGTACGGAACCTTTTGCTCCACGGCCTTTCAGTACAACGGCTGGATATTTCATCGTCAGTTTGGAACCGATGTTACCATCGACCCATTCCATGGTTGCATTTTCTTCAGCAACTGCACGTTTGGTAACCAGGTTGTAGATGTTTGGTGCCCAGTTTTGGATCGTTGTGTAACGGACACGGGCATTTTTCTTACAGATGATCTCAACCACGGCACTGTGAAGTGAGTTCGTGCTGTAAATTGGAGCTGTACAGCCCTCAACATAGTGAACGAAGCTGTCTTCGTCAGCAATGATCAGTGTACGCTCGAATTGTCCCATATTCTCGGAGTTAATCCGGAAATAGGCTTGCAGAGGCACTTCACATTTAACGCCCTTAGGCACGTAGATGAAGCTTCCTCCGGACCATACGGCACTGTTCAGTGCTGCAAATTTGTTGTCCGCTGGCGGAATTACCGTAGCGAAGTATTCACGCAGGATTTCCGGGTGCTCTCTAAGAGCCGTATCGGTATCCATGAAGATTACGCCTTGATCTTCAAGTTCCTTTTGCATGTTGTGGTATACAACCTCAGATTCATACTGAGCCGATACCCCTGCAAGGAACTTTTGCTCTGCTTCAGGAATACCCAGTTTATCAAAGGTTTCCTTGATTTCGGAAGGTACCTCTTCCCATGTTTTCCCTTGTTTTTCAGAAGGACGAACATAGTACTGGATATCGTTGAAATCCAGCTCGTCGAGATCTCCGCCCCATTTTGGCATTGGCATTTTCTCGAATTGTTTCAGTGCTTTCAAACGGAACTCGAGCATCCACTCCGGTTCGTTTTTAATCCGGGAAATTTCGGTAACGACTTCTGCAGTCAGACCTTTACCGGTTTGAAAGATGGATTTGTGCTCGTCGCGAAAACCATATTTATACTCTTCCATTTCTGGTGCTTTTTTAGCCATCTTGCTCTACCTCCCTATCGTTATTGTACATTGTCCTCTTCGTCAATTCCTTTGCGTAAAGCATTCCAGGCCAGAGTGGCACATTTGATGCGTGCAGGGAACTTGTTCACACCGGATAGGGCTTCGAGATCTTCATAATCGTCGAAATCGACTTCTTCCCCTTTCATCAGTGAGGAAAAACGGTCAGCCATATCGAGTGCCTGTTCCATCGATTTGCCTTTCACAGCATCGGTCATCATGGACGCCGACGACATGCTGATGGAACAGCCTTCACCCGTATACTTGGCTTCCTGGACGATTCCGTCTTTCAGTAAAAGCTGCAATGAAATCCGGTCGCCGCACGTAGGATTGTTCAAATTCACCGTGACAGCGTCATTATCAAACGTTCCGCGATTACGCGGATTTTTGTAGTGGTCCATTATAACACGCCGGTACAGATCATCAAGTTGCATCGCCAAAATACTCCTTTGTCTGAATTAAGGCGCTGACAAGCCGGTCCACATCTTGTTCAGTATTATATAGATAGAAGCTGGCACGAGCTGTTGAGCTGACTTGCAGCCAGCGCATAAGCGGCTGGCAGCAGTGGTGTCCGGCACGAATGGCTACACCACTCGCATCCAGTACAGTTGCCACATCATGTGGATGTACATCCCCCAGGTTGAAAGTGACCACACCAACATGACGCTTCGCTGGACCATAGATGGTCAGCCCATCAATCTCTGCCATACGTTCTGTTGCATAAGCTGCCAATACACTTTCATGATGGGCAATCTCATCCATGCCAATCTGCTCCAGAAAATCGATGGCTGCACCCAGACCTACCGCACCTGCGATAATAGGGGTTCCGCCTTCGAATTTCCACGGAAGCTCTTTCCAATTGGAGTCATAGAGACCAACCTCATCAATCATTTCACCGCCGAACTCAACCGGTTCCATGGACTCCAGCAGCGCCTTTTTGCCGTAAAGCGCACCGATTCCGGTTGGTCCGCACATTTTGTGACCAGACAATGCATAGAAATCACAGTCGAGATCCTGTACGTCCACCTTCATATGCGGAGTGCTCTGTGCGCCATCTACAACAATGACAGCGCCATTGCGGTGTGCAATTTCAGCAATTTGTTTTACCGGATGAATGACACCCATGACATTGGATACATAAGCGATTGCTACAATTTTTGTTTTGTTCGTAATCGTCTTCTCCACATCTGCCAAATCGATATTGCCATCCGGCTGAAGCGGAATGTATTTCAATGTTGCACCTGTCTCCTTGGCTACTTGCTGCCAAGGAATCAGGTTGCTGTGATGTTCCATCGGTGTAATAACGATCTCGTCGCCTTCTTTGCAGACAGACCGGCCGTAGGACGAAGCCACCAAATTGAGGGCCGTTGTTGTCCCACGGGTGAAAATGATCTCTTGTGTACGACGTGCATTGATAAACTTGGCAACCTTCTCGCGTGCACCTTCATAGGCATCCGTAGCCCGGCTTCCAAGTGTATGCACACCGCGATGCACATTGGAGTTCTCAAATTCATAATAATGCTTAATCGCATTGATAACGGCCAGCGGCTTCTGGGAAGTCGCTGCGTTATCTAAATATACGAGCGGGTGTCCGTTAATTTCCTGGTGGAGGATCGGGAACTGCTCGCGGATGGATGGATTCATTGTCCCAATTTCCGTTCAATAAGGGACTGCAATTGGGTACGCAGTGCTTCCAGAGGAATATCCGCCACCACCGGAGCCAGGAAGCCGTAGATAATCAGACGTTCAGCATCCGTACGGTTAATCCCGCGAGACATCAAGTAATGGATCTGTTCAGCATTGACTTGACCTACGGAAGCCGCGTGACCTGCTGTAACATCGTCCTCGTCGATCAGAAGGATTGGGTTGGCATCTCCGCGTGCTTTCGGGCTCAGCATCAATACTTTCTCTGTTTGCTGACCGTCCGCTTTGGTTGCACCTTTCTCAATCTTCGTAATTCCGTTGATAATGGCAGAAGCTTCTTCACGCATAACTGCGCGAGTAATCATCTGGCTCGGCGTGTTTTTGCCGAAGTGACGAGCTTCTGTAGTGTAGTTGATTTTTTGGGATCCGGAACCAACAGCGATGACTTTCGAATCCGAGCTGGAGCCATTGCCTTTCAGCACGGACATCGTGTTGCTGGCTGTATCGCCGTTGTTCATTTCACCAACGATCCACTCGATTGTTCCATCGTTCTCAACCACTGCACGGCGGAAGGAAACGTCAGTAACATTCGTAGACAGCTGATGAACAGAGGCGAAACGTACTTTTGCACCGGATTTTACGAAGACTTCCACGACACCGTTATGGAAAACAGGTGCAGACAGTTCGCCGGAAACATAGTTGTCAACGTAAGTTACAGAGCTGTTCGCTTCAGCAACAACGAGGACATGAGGTGCAAATGTAGCAGTTGCATCATCTGTGAGCAAAACAGCTTGAAGCGGAACTTCAATTTCCACATTTTTAGGAACATACAGGAATACTCCACCGTTCCAGAGAGCCGCATGCAGAGCAGCAAGAGAATGCTCATCAGCCTTCACAGCTGTGTTCAGGTAAGGTTTTACCAGATCACCATGCTCGCGAACCGCAGTAGCCAGATCCGTGAAAATAACGCCTTTGGCTGCCAGATCCGCAGATACTTTGGAGTATACTGTGCTGGAATTGCGCTGGATAACCAGACTGCCTTCAGCTTGATCCTGAACGAGATCTTTAATCGAAGCAGGTACTTCTTCCAGAGAAGAAATAGCTTCACTTGCTTTATATGTGCCATATTCGCTGACATTCCAGCGTTCGATTTTCTGTTTTTCCAGTTTCGGAAGCGCAAGACCACTTGCAAGCTTAAGGGCTTCAAGCCGCTGCTCGGTCAACCAGCCGGGTTCGTTGTTACTTTCCGACAAGGCGCGAAGCGCTTCAGATTCAACCGGAAGAATTGTTTGTGTAGTCATTGATTATCCTCCTCCGTTTTGTCTTTACGCTTCTTGGCCTACAGTTTCATCCGTGATTCCCAGCTCTTCCTTAACCCAGTCATATCCTTCTGCTTCCAGACGGTGAGCCAGTTCAGGTCCGCCAGATTTCACGATACGACCTTGCATCATAACGTGCACATAATCAGGTGTGATGTAGTTCAACAAACGCTGATAGTGAGTGATGATAAGGAATCCACGATCTTCGCTCTTCATTGCATTTACACCATTTGCTACAATTTTCAGCGCGTCGATATCCAGACCGGAGTCGATCTCATCAAGAACTACGATTTTTGGATCAAGCAGCATCATTTGCAGAATCTCGTTACGTTTTTTCTCACCACCGGAGAAACCTTCGTTCAGGTAACGGTGTGCAAACTCTGGGTTCATGTCGAGCTCTTTCATTTTGCCTTCCATTTGACGAATGAACTTGATCAGGGAGATCTCGTTACCTTCGCCGCGGCGTGCGTTAATTGCACTGCGCAGGAAGTCGGAGTTCGTTACGCCTGCGATTTCGCTCGGATATTGCATAGCCAGGAATAGACCTGCACGCGCACGCTCATCTACTGCCATATCCAGTACATCTTCACCATCAAGGGTTACTGTACCGTCTGTTACTTCATATTTAGGGTGACCCATCAGAGCCGATGCCAATGTGGATTTACCTGTTCCGTTCGGACCCATGATTGCGTGGATTTCTCCACCTTTCATTTCCAGGTTAATGCCTTTCAGGATTTCTTTACCTTCGATCGTCGCTTTCAGACCTTCAATGACGAAATTCGTAGCCATGTGTATTGTTTCCCTCCATTGATTAAATTGATGTTTGCTGTCGAAAACGAAAAAGCGCCTATTAAATATCTGAACAGGGCTTCCCCTGAATTTCTACAAGTACCGCAATTTCCAAAGCAATAATCACTTTAGAATAATTCTAAACTGATTCTCATTGATTATCAAGTCATTTCCGAGAACACTTGTCCTCTCAGGAAACATGATTCTACCTGATTCTATAATAAAAGCCGGTTTGAATCAAATGAGAAACCGTTATTTCTTCCAACTCACAGTGAGAAAAATCACTGTAATTGATTATTTCATTCCATATTAATCTGCCAAAAAGGGCTTATCCATAATCTGGACAAGCCCTTCCTTATTTCATTTTATATTTTGAGCATATCGTTAATCTTCTGTACCTGTTCGTCAAAATCCGCAACATCCACCACCGGCGTCATTTCGCGCGGCACCGGACCATTCGGAATGGAAATCCAGGAACGGCACCCATTATATTCGGGCAGCACCGGTATTTCCATCGGTTCATTCAAACGGTACACACGGAGTATCAATACATGTAACGGATCTTTCCGTTTCCACTTCAAGCGGTCTTCGGCAAAATCCGATGTCCACATATGAAAGTCATGAAGTCGGTCCAGCATTTCCTGATCTCTGATCTCCAAATCCTGTATCACTTCGGCATATGCAGTGATACGGATTGTCGAAGCTTCGGGCACCCATTCGGCCAGTGATTCTTCAACATACGAATGATCTGAGGACTTAATCAGTTCTTTACGCTGATGTTCATAAGTCGGATACAGATAAAATGCCGGACTTTTCAACTCAAAATGCCTGGTTTCCTCCACAATACCGCCTTTGCGCATCACCAGAATCTGGCGACCGTTTTCCAGCGCTTTAATTGCGGAAGCCCACTCTTTTAATGCCGGTATCGTTGTGCCTAACATGCGGATCTCCTCCCGTAATCTGTCTTGTCAGCAGTATAGACGCTTTGTCTGTTCCTGACAACAGCTTAAGATCAAGGGTTTAGGAAGTGCTCCTTTATAGAAGACATTAACTTTATTACACGGCTCTATAGCTGTGGCTTAACCCAAGAAGGAACGCAGCATCCACATGTGTTTCTCCAGATCGGCTTTGAAACCGGTCAGCATGTCGGATGTCGGTTGGTCTTCTGCAGCTTCCGCTACTTCGATACCTTCCTGGTACTCATTGGACAGCGTAGCAAAGTCCTCGATCAGGTTTTGCACCATTGTTTTTGCATCTTCGCCACCTGCAGCTTCCTGGATGGAAGCGAGCTCCAGATACTCTTTCATAGTAGCTGCAGGGCTGCCTTTAAGCGTAAGAATACGCTCAGCGATTTCATCCATTTGTACAGTAACTTCATTATAGAACTCTTCAAATTTCACATGCAGCGTGAAAAAGTTTGGTCCTTTTACATACCAGTGATAGTTATGGATTTTGACGTACAGGACGTTCAGGTTAGCTACCTGACGATTAAGTACTTGTTCTACTGATTTCGCTTGATCTGTTTTGTTTTTTGTAGCCATGTGAATCCCATCCTTTATTATAAAATTAGTCTATTATGTTGGGTTGACAGATGAATCTGCCTTACATAACAGAGAGTTAAACAGTTCGTCACCGCTGCATAGCGGCTGGCCTTGTAGGTGGTAATTTGTGAACCGTCCGGCCTATTTGTTTTTACCCTGGCACACCTGCTTCGAAACAAGTCCAATAGGGCTGGCCTTAAAAAAAGGGTACAAAAAACGGGTTAATTCCGATATACTGACTTATACCAAGCAAAGAAGTGGGTTTTCCTGTTTCTTCATATATATGGAGGTGGCATCCTTGTCTCAATATCACCCGTTAACCCCCCAAGAAGCAATCGAGCTGGCCAAAACCTTACCGGGTCCATTTACGGCAGATGCAAATCTGGAATGCCGTGAGATCGGAGACGGTAATCTGAATTTGGTTTTCCATATCACGGATCAGAACTCCGATAAAAGTATCATTATCAAACAGGCCCTTCCTTATGCGAAAGTCGTTGGCGAATCTTGGCCTCTGTCTCTGGTTCGTGCCCGGATTGAACGCGAAATTCTCCAGGAAGAGTATCGTCTCTGCCCGGGGATGGTGCCAGAAGTGTATCACTATGATGATGATCTCGCTTTGACGGTTATGGAAGATCTCAGTGATCATGTGATTATGCGCAAAGGCCTCATTGAAGGTGTCACATACCCTCTCTTCGCACAGCATATTGGAGAATTCATGGCAAGAACGCTTTTCTTCACATCCGATCTCGGCATGAATCAACAGTTGAAGAAGGAAAAGCAGGGTCGATTCGTGAATCCGGATCAGTGTAAAATCACGGAAGATCTGATCTTTGACGAACCATACCGGATCGCTGAGAAAAACAATTATGAAGCTTCCATCGAGGACGAGGCTGAAGCCCTTCGCACAGACGGAGCATTGCATCTGGAAGTGGCCCTGCTTCGGGAAAAATTCCTCACACATGGACAAGCTCTGATTCATGGTGACCTTCACACGGGAAGTATTTTTGTCACACCAGAGTCGACCAAAGTTATTGATCCCGAGTTTGCCTACTATGGTCCAATGGGATTCGACGTGGGTGCTGTACTCGCCAACCTGCTTTTGAACTATGCTTCTCTGCCAGGATGGATTCAGGATGAAAACGCACTGCGTGATCGCGAAACGCTGTTGCTTGATATGGTTCGTGATGTATGGAATGAATTTGAGACCCGCTTCCGTGCATTATGGGAATCTGATCTCGTTGATCCAATGGCGAAAGCCCCGGGATACCAAGACCTTTATGTACAACAATTGTTCAGAGATTCCATTGGCTTCGCGGGTGCGAAAATGGTACGCCGCATTGTCGGCCTTGCCCACGTGGCAGATATTGATACGATTCAGGATGCTACAGAACGTGAACGTGCTCAGCGCAAAGCACTTGCTATTGGTAAAACGTTAATCAAGAGCAACCGTCGACTGAATACCATTGGTGAAGTGCTGGACCTTGTGTCCACAGCCATCTCCTCAATCAAAGTTTAAACTTAGGAACGGAGGAACATCCATGACAACCCCTAAACATCAGCCTCTGTCCTCCCTCAATTGGAAACAGGACAAGCTTGAAATGCTTGATCAACGCCTTCTGCCCGAAACCATTCTCATGCTTAAGCTATACACGCCTGAAGAAGTGTGGGAAGCCATTCACTCCATGAAAGTCCGCGGTGCTCCAGCTATCGGAATCGCTGCTGCGTTCGGTGTCGTATTGGGGGCTAAAGCTTACGATGGACTTTTCATTCAAGGCTGGCTTGATCATGTAAAATCCATTTGCGCCCATCTGGCCACTTCACGCCCAACAGCGGTGAATCTGTTCTGGGCACTGGATCGAATGATGCAAAAGGCAAGTGATCTGGCCGAAGCTGGAACAAGCATCGAAGATAGCAATGCTGCACTCGAAGCAGAAGCTCTCCTGATTCAAAAAGAAGATGAAGAGGTTTGCCGGATGATCGGAGAACATGCCCTCCCACTCTTCGAAGATGGTATGGGTGTGCTTACGCACTGCAACGCTGGTGGACTTGCCACAGCCAAATACGGCACAGCAACCGCACCAATGTATCTCGCTCAGGAACGTGGCATTCAACTCAAAGTTTTTGCAGACGAAACTCGTCCTGTTCTTCAAGGCGCACGGCTTACCGCTTTTGAACTACAGCAGGCGGGTATCGATGTTACCCTTCTGTGTGACAATATGGCAGGTATGGTGATGTCCAAAGGATGGATCCAAGCCGTTATTGTTGGTACAGACCGCGTTGCGGCAAACGGTGATGTGGCGAACAAAATCGGAACCTACAGCGTAGCGGTGCTTGCCAAAGCGCACAATATTCCGTTTTATGTGGCCAGCCCGCTGTCCACCATTGACTTGTCCACACCTTCCGGGGATCTCATCCCGATTGAGGAGCGTTCTGCCGAGGAAGTAACCGAAGGCTTTGGCAAACGTACAGCACCACAAGGGGTGAAAGTATTTAACCCTGCATTTGATGTAACACCTAATGAGTATGTAACAGCAATCATTACGGAAAAAGGTGTCGTGCGTGCTCCGTTCAAAGAAAACCTAGCTGCCTTGTTTGCCAAGGAAGAAGTATAATGTTGTATCTGACTTAGATGCTGCACATAAAAAAAGGGCTCCGCAGGGGCCCTTTTACTTTTACTTTATAAAACCATTGCAGAATCCGGTCCAGCCACAAGCAGAACTTTTTCGAAGCTATCTCAGCTGCTCACTTCGTTTCAACGGACGTTGTCCTGGATCAGATCATCTTCAGCAATGCCTCTACACCTGTCATACCAACCGTTATGCCCATCGCTTCAGCTTCGGTTGTGACGGACTCCATCGGTGCGTGCAGCAGCTGATCCAGCGTTCTCACCCCAACCGCTCGAGCTGCAATAATCTTGCGATCCCCAAGCTTTTCGTTAAGTAATCCGACATCAAGTGCTCCACACATGATATATCCTTTGGATGTGTTTATTGTCAGTAACGTCGTTTTGGGTAACTTCACTTCCACCCCAACCAGCACATGCTCTCCAACTACAATCGGCTCCATGCTCACCATAATCTCACGATCCACCTCCTATTCCCGCAGGTCAGGATAATTGTATGCCCCATTCCCAGTCTCGGTGTGGACACCTGCGGAAAACAAACTAAAAGGCTTAAAAAGGTCACTTTAAATTTAAAAAGGATCCTTTAAGATTCATACTAAACTTCTCACGACATCCCATAACATTAAATAGATGCAGAATATGTATCTGGCCATATGAAAACTGTATCAGATTCGTAGTATTGCTCGTTATTTTCTGCGCCTCTAGTACTATGATTATTGCCACATTAATGATATAGTGAATTGAAGCGTATTTATCGACTGACATATCTACAAACGGGGCTGGGATGAATGAAGGAAACCTTATCCAACGGAGAAGAAGTTGGCTTTTTATTTAATGTCGACATTCTTATCAAAAGCCGCTCGAATGCCTTGGCGCTACAGTCCCTGTTGGAGCTCATGAACAAAGAGGAACAAATTGCGGACTTTCGCATTCAATCTGGCTTAGAGCTTGGCAAGATTATTGAAGCAACGATCCAGTCCAGGAAAGATTCGATCACCTCCCTTCACCACGAACGGAAAAAATCTCAATTGAGCGGACTGAAAACAGCTCCATCGAATCAATCAACAAATTCATCAAACTCGGCAAAACCACAAGACCAAAAGGAAACGGTTTCTTCTCAGAATTTAGCTGCACCAGAATCAGCCAGTTCTTCTCAGAGAAATTCCTTTGATGAATGGATTGATACCCTCATTAAGGAAAACCGGCTTACACGAATTGTGGTCAACAACAAGAACGGCAAACATCAGAGTATTCCATGCCGCATTTTGAATTTTGATCGGGATAACAGCATTGTAAGTGTCTACCATGTAGATGAAAAACAGGTCTACTCATTCCGAACGAATGAAATTGACGAGTTTTTGTAGATCCATTACGAACGCAAACCAAAAAAAGCAGCTTACGTGGAAATTTCACATTATTCCTCGTAAGCTGCTTTTTCCATTCTCATGTAAGCTGGTTCCTACTTCTCGCGGACAATTGACCAGTTGGGTAGTCACACCCTAATTAGGAGCGCTCTTTCCCTCGTTGCCACACATCTAAGGCAAATAACAGCCATCCAGCAATAAAAGCAACTCCACCAATAGGTGTAATGGCACCTAAAACTTTGATGCCCGTAATACTAAGTACATACAAGCTGCCGGAGAACACAATAATACCGATAAACAACAGACGCGCTGCCCATTTTAGCTTGGAGGACACCCCAAGTTGACCAGCTGTTAACCCAACAATCAACAGGGCCAGGGCATGAATCATGTGATACTGCACTCCGGTTTCATATACGGCAATCGCATCTGCACCGATTTTTTCCTTAAGCATATGGGCACCGAACGCGCCAATCGCTACAGACAGCATTGTCATTACCGCTCCAACTGTCATCCATACTCGTTGCATTTTCACTTCTCTCCCCTTATGTCATGTCACACTAATGTTTATTTTAGCGAATCTCTGAGCTGTTTACCAGTTCAGTGGGATGTTATGAGCTTCCATACATATGGCGTTGAGATGTGGATCGAAAGGTTGGTCTGATGCGGCATAAAGGAAAGAGAAACCTTGATTTTTATCGGTAGTTGTGGAAAAGTAAAAGGGTCTGTACTCCTGTAACCATCAGGAGAATCACCATGCTTAAATGAGGTTAATAACAATCAATAACGAGTAGGGAGGGATATGATATTAATGGAACATCAAAATACGTATGAACAAGCCGGCAGCAATGATCCTTTTGCAACCAATCCTGCAGATCCAACAGATCCCGTACTGAACAGAACGAAACATTCAGGTCCGGGTATCGCAAGTTTTGTCATTGGACTGGTAGCACTCTTGGGTTTTATTTTGACCTTCTTCCTCGCCACCATTGCACTCAGCAGTGCTCTTGGGACGATAACACAACCTGTGCAGGTTGAGGAAATTGCTTTACATCCAGCTGTATTGATGGCATCCCTGTTTATCCTGGTTTGCCTTGTTCTAAATCTGGCCGGTCTTATTCTCGGAGTCATCGGCCTTGTGCTTAAAAATCGTAAAAAGGTATTTCCCATTATCGGTACAATCCTTAACGGTATCATGATCCTTACATTTGCAGGACTCATTCTGGCAGGCATTTATATGACGTAAAACAACCAGACCACAACCATTTAGCCAAATTCTCGTATCCAAAGGAGATCGACATGTCAAGAATCAAAATTTTTGCAGATAGCACGAGTGATCTGAATCCAGACTGGATTAAGACTCACGATATCGGGATTATTCCGTTGTACGTTGTATTCGGTGATGAATCCCTGAAGGATAGTGTTGAGATCACACCTGAACAGCTGTATGAGCGCGTAAGCAAGGACGGACGACTGCCCAAAACGGCTGCTCCATCCCCTGCTGATTTCATGAAGGCTTTTCAACCATACATAGAACAAGGGGACGACATCCTGTATATCAGTTTGTCTTCTGAGCTATCATCCACTTATCAAAACGCACTGCTGGCAAGTTCAGAGTTTCCCGAAGGCCGTATCTCTGTTGTGGACTCACTTAATCTTTCCTCCGGCATAGGACTGCTTGTCATGAAGGCAGTGCATGCTGCGCAGAAAGGTCAGAGCTTGAAAGAAATCACTCATTTAGTTGAAGCAGTGAAGCCCAATGTACGGACCGAATTTGTGATTGATACTTTGGAATATCTGCACAAGGGTGGACGCTGTTCAGGCATGCAAAACCTGATCGGAAGCCTGCTCAAGATTCGCCCGGTCATTCGCGTAACAGATGGCAAGATGTCACCAGCCTACAAAGTCCGTGGAAAAAGGGAAAAGGCGCTGGATCAAATGCTGCAAAATACACTCAGCGAAAAGCATCAGATCGACACAGACCTCATCATTGTTGTACATACCATGGCTGAAGAGGATGCACTTGAGCTGCAGAAATCCCTGCAGGAACAAACGGGTGGACGGGTTGAATTAACTACAGCAGGATGTGTAATCTGCAGCCATTGCGGACCCAAAACAATAGGTATCATCTATAACAAGGTTTTGTAAAAAAGCAATACACGTTGATCGTTGGTTAAACGACGATAACCAAGCGCATAAAGGGCATCCTGGCTGCACACAGCCAAGGATGCCCTTTTACATTGCTCCTATACTAATAACTTTTTGTTTTCAAGTCATTCAAGCTCTTGAACGCATATCCTTGTTTCCGTGCTTCATCTATGATCGAGCCCAGTGCCTCTGTGTTATCTTTGGAGACTGAATGCAGGAGAATAACTGCGCCAGGATGTAATTGTTTGAGCACCTGTTGACGTGCATAGTCAGCTCCGCGCTGTACATTGACATCCCAGTCCTTGTAAGCCAGTGACCAGAATACATTGATGTACCCCTGAGCATGGCTCTCCGCAAGCGTACGGTTATTGAAAATACCACGAGGCGGACGCAAAAAAGTGGCTTGCTGGCCGGTTAAACGATTCACTTCCGCTTTCACCTGTTCAAGCTCTGTTTTCAGCTTTTCGTTGGATACCCGGGTCATATCCGGATGGCTCCAGGAATGGTTGCCAACAATATGTCCCTCAGCTGCCATGCGCTTTACCAGTTCCGGCTGATCCTTCAGATAATGACCAGTGACGAAAAATGCGGCAGGAACTTTCTTATCACGCAGCACATCCAGAATGGCAGGTGTAAACCCATTCTCATATCCGTTATCAAACGTGAGATACAATTCTTTTTGTTTGGTATCCCCCAAAAAGATCGCTTCATTATTTTCCAGGATCGACTTAAAACCTTCCTGGTCAATAGAGGGCAGCTGCCCGTTTTGGCTTTTCTTGAAGCCAAAGTGATATGCTCCGGTAACGGGCGATGCTTCGGTGTGCACCGGAAAAATGCTGAACGCCGATACGGCAGTCAACAGCATATATAAAACCAGTCGCTTCATTTTCAACCGCTCCTGTTCCTGAATAATGGGTTGTCGCTTCCTATCACGAGCCCCTTCAGGTAATATGCCACCGGAACAGCGAATGTATGTACCTCTTCAATGACACTTGCCATGACCGTATTAGAATCGTTTGTTGCTTTGCTCGGGTTGATGTAGCAATTCAATTAATGTTTGCGGCTTCCCGCTGGAGGACAACCATTCCCTGACCGTTTCGATCGCCTTTGTTTGCCCGTCACCACGGTCACGCCAGGTGAGCAGTTCGATCACCTTAATAATAAGTGCAGACATGCTGTCGTAATCCATCTCTGAACGATCTGCGCGCATCTTATGATATAGCGCCTCTTGCTCCCAATCGAGCAATATCTCTTCCCCAATCGTTGGTTTCATTAAGGTGTAAGCCCTATTACACCCCGAGCATCGTACGGTACTTATCTGTTGTGCAGCAAAACTCACAAGGATGTCATGCTCACAGTCCGCACATTGAAAGCTAACCTGTATGTTCTGTATTTTTTCGTTCATATTGCTCTTCCTCCTGCTATGGGTGTACTACTTCTATACCCGAAAATGATGAAGTTCACGCTAAACCTCAGATCATTATAGATCGTGCTATATTCTTGTAAATATGTTAAAATATATTACAAATCATGAGTTGGAGAGGCGGATTTCCATGTCGAAGGAAGAGCGCAATATTACTTGGCAGCAATCGAGTTTAAGCAGGCATGCACGGGAATTACATAACGGCCATCGCAGCCGTGCGTTGTGGTTTACCGGATTATCCGGTGCTGGTAAATCCTCACTTGCATTTGCCTTGGAACAGCATCTACATGGCCGAGGCGTTCGTTGTTATGTACTTGATGGAGACAATGTGCGTCATGGGCTCAATCGCGATCTTGGTTTTACATCGGAAGATCGACAAGAGAATTTACGCCGCATTGGTGAAGTGGCCAAATTGATGGTGGATGCCGGGTTACTCGTTCTTTCAGCCTTTATTTCTCCTCATGCACAGGATCGGGAAATGGTCAGACAATTATTTGAGCCTGAAGATTTTATTGAAATTTATGTGCAGTGTTCCATCGAAGAATGTGAAAGGCGCGATCCGAAAGGGTTGTACAAAAAAGCACGCAGCGGGGATATTCCCCATTTCACCGGAATCTCGGCACCTTATGATGTTCCAGAGGATCCTTCACTGATTATTGATACGGAACAACTGCCTTTGGACGAAGCCGTCCAAAAGATAGTGCAGTACCTCGAATTGACAGGTGCACTTCAGCTTCCCCTCGCTCCTACTACCAGTCAGATTTAATCCGAATATGTATGGATTCAGGTTATGGACCCATTATAGAAAAAAGGCACAGTGACGATCCTGTGCCTTTTTTGAATGTGCGTGAGTATGATTTCATCCATCTGTTACTGGCCTACAACACCGGCCTGCATATTCAACAACTTGCTGAAGGTTCCTACCGGGTCAGTGGATAATTGTTGGTACCCTCCCTGCTGGATTACTCGGCCTTCCTCCAGTACAATCACCCGATCCGCGGTGCGAATCGTGGACAAGCGATGGGCTATTACAATAATGGTAACATGTCCTTTGAGTCGTTCAAGCGCCTCATGAATGTGCTGCTCATTCTCACTATCCAGCGCACTTGTGGCTTCATCCAAAATGAGTACAGACGGATTGCGCAGCATCGCTCTTGCCAGTACCAGACGCTGGCGTTCCCCTCCGGATAAACGAATCCCACGATCTCCAATCATCGTATCCAATCCGTGAGGAAGTTTGCGGACAAATGCTGCTGAGGAGGAAAACTGCAAGGCTTGCCACATCTGTTCCTCACTCGCGTCAGGGTCAACCAGT
Source organism: Paenibacillus illinoisensis NBRC 15959 (assembly GCF_004000925.1). Lineage (GTDB taxonomy): Bacteria > Bacillota > Bacilli > Paenibacillales > Paenibacillaceae > Paenibacillus > Paenibacillus illinoisensis. The sequence continues at coordinate 1,247,368 of NZ_BIME01000001.1, forward strand.
CGCAGGTTCTCACGAATGCTTGTATGGAACAGAAATGGATCCTGGGACACATATCCAATTGAACTTCTCCACGCCAATAACTGCTCCTCAGACAGTGGAACACCATCAATGAGGATTTGCCCACTTTCTGGACGGACAAGCCCCATAATAAGATCAATCAAGGTACTCTTTCCAGCACCTGATTTACCCACAATGGCTGTCATCCCTTTCGCAGGAATGGATGCACTAACATTTTCGAGCGAATAAGATGAACTGCCCTCATAGCGGTAATTGACATTTATACATTCGATGGATCGCATCAGTTCAAGCGGCTGAATCGGATGAATGTCTTTTTCGGTAGTCCGGTTTGAAGCTCCTGCACCTGTGGTAGAACGACTAATTTCACGACTTAAATTGGTTTCAGCCTGCAGCTTTCTGACGAGCTGAAAGGCGGGCAGCATTGAGCTAATATACTCCAGATTGGACTGAATGGATGTAAACCTGGGCCACAGCCGGGAGAAAATGAGAATGATCAGCAGTAAACTTGCCGGAGGTACAGCAAGAACACGCAGTGACAGGTAGATGAAGGCGGCAATAATAACAGCCGATGATACGCGGTGAATGAGCTGTGTTCCACTGTTCAACTGGCTGAATTGAATGACATTTCGCTCGATGCGTTTGCATATTTTTTCAAACCATCCGATATGCGACTCCTCAAGCATGTTGCTCTTGATATCCTTGATACCGTTAAAATGCTCTGTAATACCATTGTAATAGTGCTGGGATAGCTCGGATGTCTGATCACCGATCTGCTTGGCCCGCTGCACGAACTTCTTGAGCACGAAGAACAACAGAAGTCCAAAGACGAGTACAATCGCAGTTAACTTCGCAGATAGCCAAAAAGCGAGCCCAATCTGAATAGCTGTAAAAATCAAGGACGCAGCCATTTGCAGGATCAGATTCGTGCCTTGACTGACTCGTGCAAGTTCTGTCGTTAATATATGGTTAAAATCGGATTTTCGTTTTTGGAGAAAAAAAGACCATTTGGCCATAATAATGGCCCGGTACGTTTCCTGTCGCAAAGTTCTTATAAACTGCTGTTGAATTCGGGTATTTCGAATCGTCTGCATACGTTGGAGCCAGGCCTGTCCGGAGAGGATAACCACGAAAATGCTCAATATCAATACTAATTGACTGTTGTCGGAAAGATGACCTAACCATTCGGACAGCCAGGATAACTGTAAACCGGTTGTACCCATCTCAAATATACCGATCAAACTTAACATCGGGACTAGCATATAAATGCCAATTCCCTCCATTAAACTAATGCAGATCATACCTAATAAGTTCCAATAGAGAATGGGTCCTGTTACATCACGAAGCTTGCGCATATAAAATCGAAGTTCTGAAATCATTCGTTAACCCCTTTCCGTCATCGCGTTCCTTTTCATTCGCCGCCAGAACCAGAGGAAAGGACGTAACGGAAAATACAGAAAGTGCAAAGAGCGCGGAAGCGGCATTTGTTCCACATCCCAGGTACTTGGATATAATCGTTCAATGAAGAAAAACAACTTCTGTCTGGTACTTCTCAGTGCAAACAGATAGGAGCGGTAACTACGTAAATTCGCCGGCGTGTCCAGCATATCATTCATAAATAACACACCATGCTTAGCGAGCCGTTCTCCTGCGCGTTCTTGAGAGGACATCAAGCTGCGATAATCAGTACCCAGTGGTGTGTTCATCAGGACGGATACAAGGCGAAGCGCTTGGGCACCAATAACGAGCCGCCCTTCAGCTTTCAGGCGTCTGGTTAACAGGTTTACATCTACAGGCATGCTGCGAATCATCTGATCGATGTCCATGAGCCAGCGCAATCTGAACCAGCCATGTCGGGCGCCGTGAGTTACCAGATATGCCCATAAGTCTTCTCTTTCCAGCATGCGGATCGGGGTTTGCGTGTACGTACTGAACCGACTGCGCTGCCACAGCAACTCAAAATCCGTTTCTTTTCCGGAATCCGGATTAAGCCGCCAGTGGATCTCCACTTGAGTTTTCTTGAGAGGATGCTTGTAACAGATATGATGCTCCCGCCACTTCCAGCTCTGCACGGTTCGGCGCCGTTTACCTTCCTTGGATGCATAACCGAGTGTTTCCAGAATCTGTTCGGCAGACTCCACATCATCAAAAGGAATGAGAATGTCCAAATCCTTGGATGTTCTTAAAGATACATCTCCGTAGAGATCGTGGGCGAGCGCTGGTCCTTTTAACGTAATACTCCGAATTCCCTGTTCGTTAAAAGCTCTGCAGACCTGTTCCATCTCCGCGGTCAGATGCAGCATGCGAAACGTATTCGCCGTATATTCCTGCCTTAAACTCTCTACAACAGACGCAGGAATGAAGGGAGATTCTAATGTTTTGAGTTTCATATATAGGACCGAGTACAATCTGTGATGGTAGACAAGTCGTAAAAAGAGCTTCCAGTCTATACCTTCGGTTATAGCTTTGACTCCTTCCAGAGCAAGTCCGTGCAGCTCATCTTTCATAATTGTCAAAATGAGCTTGAGCTCCTGCGGAAACCCTTTTGTATAGTCATCAAATTCAGGATTCATAGACAATTTCTCCAGTTCCCTTCTCCGGACAACGCTTGCCAAACACGCCGACAACCGTATATTGGTCCATAGTATCTGCTCCGGTTACGATAATTTTCCCACTTCGCAGCCAGGCATGAGCCATCATTTGTCCTTGCTTATTGCGCGCAGTTCCCATGTACAGCGTACTCTCTATTTTGCGGCGTTCCAGCATCTTCATTGCAGCGATCGCCATGACTAGACAGCGGCTTTCCCATAATGTGTACTTGCTCGCGAGCAAAATGGCCTTGGAAACATGTCTAATCGCTATAATCTGATTTCGACTCAATCCGTTCATCGAGGTTTCATATTGTGCTGAGCCGAGCCCAGGGGCGATTTTGGCAAAAGGTCTTGCTTTGAGGATTCGTGCCCACCCCAAATGAATGTAAGCCTCCCATACCATAAGCCTGACTTCACGGGGCAATGAACGATAAGCTTTGATTTTGCGTAGCATCGTCTTAATCCTCGTGAACAACGTCGATTAATCCCTCACGGGACATGTGCTCAAGAAACGGAATGACTTGCACTTGACATGTATCTGTATCAATCTCGTACTCGGAAGCCAGAATATCAACCAAGTCGGCGATTGTACGTTCCTGAGACAGCAGTTCCCAGATGCGCCCGCCGGTACTGCCCAGATTGTAGTATTTTCCACTTTGGATACTCATCATGACCTTTTCTCCGCCCATATCACTGACAAGATTGCCTTCCTTCTGCTTCACACGATCTTTCCAATCGAATTGTTTTGTACTTTTCATTGTTCTGTGTGCACCCCTTTGCGTACATGATCTGTGATCCGTTCAACCATCTCAAATGCAGTAAAATCAGAACCTGACCTCGTCAATCTACAAATTTCTATGCTCGCTGATAATCTGGAAACGGTCTCGAACAGCCACTGTGCAAGGCCTTGTCTTGCGACAAGAGTACTTCGGAAGGTATGTGTACACAGCAGATGAAGTCTTTCCAATCCGTGAACCTGCGTCAATTGAATCGGCTTCCTTACGTCATCCGGTTTGGGATTCAGCTCGAAAATGCCGGCAAGCGGGACAGCTCTCTCATGAAAATAATGCTGAACCGGTATTGCATACTTGGTTATCTCGGCATGCACGGTGGCATAATTCTCTTCTTTCATGCCAAACCCATCCAGGCTGGGCTGCCACAGCTTCTGCTGTGGATACCCTGGAGATACAATAGCTCTTCCTCCGGCATCCCAGGTTAACGCAACGACGTCATCGGTCAGAAGAGGATACCCGCGTGAAGCGAGAGCTGCCGATAAAGTGGATTTCCCAGCACCTGAATGCCCCACAAATGCATAAGCCCAGCCATCAATAACCACAGCACTTCCGTGTAGTGGCAGGATGCCCCGCTGCATCATGATGACAGCCATGCAAGTACCGAGAATAAACAATCGGACTTTTTTTTCATCAGCGTCCTGTTTAGGGTTAACGATAATTCTGCGTCCTTGCTCAATCAGGAAGATGCCTGTATCTTCAATTCGAAAAAAAAGGCTGCCGTCACGAGATACGAAATTTTCATTCCCCACATTCCACGCTTCCCAAAGCGCGGTTAAATCGGCAGACTGGATATGTACGTCAATATCACCAGCATCCTGACTACTGTTCTGCACGATCTGGAGTTCTGGCATTTGAAATTGGCTTAGCCAACGCAATCCATATGCTTCATACTGCACAGGCAACAATGAATGACTCCTCCTTAGCAATGCTGAATGTAAAAAAGCCCTTATATTCATAGGAATCAAATATAAGGGCGGAGGCGAAAAGATGTTGTCTTTCCGCCCTTTAAGTATGATAGCTCTTCGTAAAACTTAATAACTTAGGAAGTTGGATCGTAGAGATCAGCATCGTGCTCGGAGATCCAGTCGATTTGTCTGAATCCAGTTCCAGCCATAGTTTGGTTCACTTCCAACACTTCCAGTGCAGGTGCTTGCCATTCTTTCTTTTCCATTGTTGTCACCTCCTTTCAAGAGTCTACAATGCTGCCTAGTATGTAAATCTAACGTTCAAAATTTGCGGATAAAGCGGTAGACAATCAGGCTGTGCATCATCAAACGCATATCCGGGTGTGAAGCAAGTTCAGGCCGTGGTTGTGGAATGTTTTTAAGCGCCAACTGTATGCGGTCGGTGTTTAATATGCCGGCTACACGACTATCAGAACAAAGTGTCTGCACTTCTGCGGTAAAAGCACCCCAATCAGGGATCATCCGGTGCAGCCAATCCGCGGGCTGTATGCCGCGAACACGTTGATTAAGCCTTACCTTATCAGGCAATTCAGGTGAAGTTGCACGCCGGATCAGGGAGCGATCTGTTCCCTTGCTGACATACTGTTCGATGGGCACCGACAGGCAAAATTGAATGACGCGGGCATCACTGGTGGGGTCGCGCTCCCATGCCCGATAACGCAAGGAACATTTGGTGGCGACTGCTCCATTCTTGTTTGCTATGGCCAGATTGTTGAATTTCTCGGCTCTTACTTTCAGCGCATCGGCTCTAGCGCCTCCCTGAAGCATAACCAGTGATCCAAGTCTCTCCAGCACCCCGGTTCTGCTCGCAAATTCCGGATGTATAAGTTGGCTCGTCGCGACATTGGCAGCACCCTTCGAGGCAGTATGGAAACGTTCCGGGTAGGCTTTTTGTGCGGTAATACGAGCAATTCTGGAAAATTTCATGCCTGTTCGCTGGGAATATTGCCTCATCTCCTGCAGCATGCGGATCCAGCGGCCGCGTTTCATCAGACTGGCGTAATAGTCCAGTGCAGGCCCCCAGGAAATGGTGAAATTCCCCCTGGCTCCTGTAAGGAGAACACCTGCATCCTGCTGGCTTGCCTTTTCGTAAAATCCTCGGATCCAGAATGAATTTTCGAAATACTTATAAGGCATTTCCATCATGTCCAGCCAGGTATCGATCTCACTAAAAGGACTTCTGCCCTCGAAATCAAGATAGTTCTCCGATATATTCCCGATATGATCCACTGTGGAGCGAATGAAAGGTCGTTCATCAGCGAGCAGCGTTTTGGAAGTATAATCCGTAAAATCAGACACTGGCACGTAACTGTACGCATTCAGCCTCTTCCCCTGACTGCGCAGGGAGCCGGAAGCAAAGCCGACAACAGCACCGGAATCCAGTCCACCGCTCAATGCAGCCGCTACCTGCCGATGGGTTCGTAAGCGGGCACTGACTGCCTGAGTGAATACATCACGGAATGCTTCAACGTATTCCCCATCGGATTTGAGAAGCAGCGGCTCTACTTCGTCCCAGCGATGATACTGCTTCAGTTCCACTTGGAGAGTGGCTGCTCGGAAGACCAGGGTATGAGCAGGTGGTAACTGGTTCACTCCACAATAAGCCGTCATGTGAATATCTGCCGAGCCATGCATTTCCGGGATGGCCAGAAATTCGGATAACCAGGTCTCATTCAAGTCCTTGGTTACCCCTTCCAGATCAAGCAAAGGGCCAATAAGTGTGCAGAATGAGAAACGTTTGCCGTCATGCCGATAATACAACGTCCTCATGCCGGTGATATCCCTCGCTGCAAACAATGTCCGCTTGCGGTCATCCCAGATTGCAAAAGCAAAGTCCCCAATCAGCTTGCTGGCTGCTTGTTCACCCCATTGCTGATAGGCTCGCAAGATCAGTTCACTGTCCGAGAGGACGGACAACTGGCTTCTGGAGATGAATAACTGATCAGCGAGCTGCTCCCGGTTATCCAAAATAGCATCCGCGGTTATCGTGAGACCACTGACCTCATCAACCAAAGGCAGCTTCTCATGGACTGACTCGGGTGTGATCCACTGAGCATGACAACTCAGGAATGCCTGATTCCCTTTCCAAACGCCGGTTGTATCCGCCGGAATATGTCCCAGGCTCGCGTACAGGCGCCAGCTATCTTCCCAAAACGCTTCCTGACCATCGGTATGAACAATTCCCGCTATGGCACTCATGACTTTCCTCCCCGAAGTATCTTTCGCTGGGATGCCCACGCACTGATTTGGTTACCAAATGGAATCCAGGATTTAATTCGCTGAAGCTTGCTATGAGCAGAAGCCAGCTGCCTCTTCAATCGTTCCTGCTCACTGTATCCTCGCTCCAAGCGGTTATCTGCTGCACGAAGTGCTGCTTCCAATTGTCTGATTGTGGCAAGCGCAGCTAAGGTTGGATCTGTATCGGACTCCGAACGGTGGGCTGCTCCGTGCATCTCATCTCTCGTCGTACTTATGGATGGGGATCCCTGTATGCTGTAATGTGGTTGCCATCTGCAACCCGTTGCTTCCGTAAACTGATGGCCAAGTCGTTCAATGACTTCCTGATCCGGGGCTGCTTCATAACGGACTCCTGTCCATTGTTCCGCCTCTTGCAGCTGTTCAGAGTAACCCATACGATGGAACACGTCTGCCCCCAGAACACGGCAATATGTTTCGACTTCAGTTGTACTTAGTATACTTTTCCAGTTGTTAACAGAATTTTTGTGTGCTTCTTGATGCGTGGACAAGAACGGGTCTCCGACCCCCATACTGTAGAACATGTTGGATTTCGAACTGTTTACATGAAGGCCATATTGCTCCATTCCCTCTTCATATCCAACGCCGAGAAACTCACACAACTTTTCGACTTCTTCTTTAGGCTTGGAGACCAGCTGTTCATAACGAAGCTCATATGCATTTGCATGCTTTACTGCAAAATAATCATTTAAGCGAAGCAAGCCGAGCGTAAGATCAACGGCTTTCATATTCAGATGTGGGCTTTTTAGACTGCTGACCAGATCAAACCCTTCTCCTTGGTTACGATTAACTTTCTTGTAGGAGGCAGCGATGGAGAGTGGATTACGCTGAAGGTGGATACGCTTGGACTCTGGAAAAAGTCGATCCAGCCATTCGAGCATATAGTAATAACGCGGAGATTTATCGACAACGAAATCTGCTGCATTCCCCTGCAGAAATCCGTTATATATTTCAAGAGCAAAGCTCCTGCATGCCTTTTCATATACATCATCTGAGACCATGGAACTATAAAATTGACGAATAATGGGGCTTCCTCCGTAAGGACGAGCATCCGCTTTCGACAGATCCACCAGATTCATCAGAAACCACATTTCCTGGGTTGCAAATATGCGGCTGTGGTTCTGCAGCATGACGGTGGATAGTGAGCTTCCACTACGAGGGACACAGAGTAATAAGACAAGTCCGTTACCTTGAACATCTACCACCGGCATCCCCTCCTCTGTCCGAATATAATGAGCATGCAGTTGGTCATCGAATTCTCATCCTTTTTTCTGAAGAAACAGAAGATGTACAAATCCAATTCTATGATGTTTCGACATCTTTCAGATACGTTGTGTATTCATAGTTTTACTCTATGATACAAAATGTATCATGTCAATCTTTTATTTTCACTTTTTCATAATTTCCTTTTCCGTTCACTCTTTTCCCTCCACCGGCAACTCAGCACTCCATACTTATTCCACTGTACCTACGAAATATGACTGTGCACAAACATGAAAAAACTCCGAATCTGTTTCTGATAAACAGTTCCGGAGCAGCTATTTTTTTATTATTTCTTTTCAAAAAAAAGGTTGTGTTTTATTGATCCACTATGCCTTAGCGTTCACTCCAGGAGAAGGGGCAATGGATTCCAAAATACGGCTGTCTTCCCGATCTGCCTCAAGTGCGTCGTTCATGCCTTGCTTCACTTTAACTGTCATTAGAACGGCCATACCTGCAAGGAAGAAAAAGAGCAGGGAAAGAATGCCCCACCTGCTTGAACCCGTAATCTGGCCCACCCAGCCAAAAACAAACGGGCCGAAAATGGATGAAAATTTGCCGGTGATGTTAACAAAGCCAAAATACTCCCCTGTTCTGCCTGAAGGCATCAGGTTGCTAAACAATGAACGGGCAGTCGATTGACTGACACCTTGCACTACGCCAACGAGCCCGGCAAGCAAGTAGAAATGGATGGCTTCTGTCATGAAATATCCGAGGATGACAATACACACGTAGATGGACAGACTCAACATCAATATCTGCTTCGCTCCCCAGCGCTGTGCCCATGCGCCAAGCAGCAAGGTGCATGGGAAACCGATAAATTGGGTGAGCAGCAACGCAAGCATCAGATCGGCTGTCCCGATGCCAATACTTGTCCCATAGATTGTCGCCATTAGAATGATCGTATTGATGCCGTCATTAAAAAACCAAAAAGCCACCAGCATTCGGATCAGCTGGGGAAAACGAAGCATCTGGCGAAAGGTTTGGCGCAATCTGCGTATGCCTACCTCTGCGTATCCCTTCCACGATTCAGGCATATCCGGTGCCGCAGGACGACGGGGAGCATGACGGAACAGCGGGATGGAGAATAACAGCCACCAGAGCGCTACGGAGATAAAGGCAAGTCTGGTACCTGCCAGTGTACTTCCCATCCCGAACCAACCAGGCTGCTGGATCATGAGCATGTTGACTGCCAGCAGTAATCCACCGCCAATGTAACCATATGCATACCCTTTGGATGAGATCATATCCCTGCGGTCCGCAGGCACGAGATCCGGCAGCATCGCATCATAGAAGGTATTACTGCCGGCAAATCCAATGGTCGAGATGACAAGCAAGGCTGAAGCCAGCAGCCAGTCCCCTTCCCCAACCGTGCTGAAGCCCAGTGTTGCGATCATTCCTGTGATAGCAAATACGCGCAGAAAATCCCCTTTACGGCCAGACAGATCCGACAACGCTCCCAGCAGCGGGGTTAGCAAGGCCACACATAACATCCCGATCGAGTGCGTATAGGCCAGATAAGATGCTGCTGTGCCTTCATCCAGTGTTGCCGCAGCTACCGAAGCGTAGAAGACCGGAAGAACAGCGGCCAGTACTGTGGTCGCGTATGCAGAATTGGCCCAGTCGTACATAATCCAAGCTTTAACGGCCCGTTTATCCAAGTAGAATCCTTCCTTTTCATGCATTCCTGAGAGAATGCCAATTCAATGCCTGTCCCTATTTTAAAGGAAGTTTGTCATACTGGTTCATCGTTTCTGTAAAAAGTTCGAGCTGCATCAGGCATTTTGAGCCGTGATCGAAATTGCACTCGCGTAAATTGTATCATTTTATCTCCTCTCGCATCACATATCGTCCCCGCCGGTGAATATACTTAATTACCGACAGGCCAAACTGTGCCGCGTAATTAATGGGGGGTGCCTACATGTCAAATTCACACCAGCCTTACTCGTTCGTCGTATCCCGGGAAGATTGGTCGCTTCACCGCAAAGGGTACCAGGACCAGCAGCGCCATCAGCAAAAGGTTAAGGATGTCATTAAGCAAAATCTGCCTGATCTGATTACGGAAGAAAACATTATCATGTCCGATGGACAACAAATCATCAAGGTACCGATCCGCAGTCTGGATGAGTACCGTTTTGTGTATAACTACCAAAAGCAAAAACATGTCGGTCAAGGCGACGGTGACAGTCAGGTCGGAGATGTCATCGGTCGTGATCCTGCCTCACAAAAACCGGGCAAAGGCGAAAAAGCCGGAGATCAGCCTGGTCATGATATCGTAGAAGCCGAAGTCAGTATTGAAGAACTGGAAGATATGCTGTTCTCTGAACTTGAGCTTCCGGATCTGAAGCAGAAAGACAAGGATCAGATTGAAACACATACCGTGGTTTTCAATGATATCCGCAAAAAAGGTATGCAGTCCAACATTGACAAGAAACGAACCATTCTTGAAAATCTCCGGCGCAACGCCACAACCGGGAATCCCGGTATTCATCATATCAGTCCGGATGATTTGCGTTACAAGACATGGGAAGACAAAATTATTCCGCAGTCCAACGCCGTCATTATCGCCATGATGGATACTTCTGGGTCTATGGGTTCTTTTGAAAAGTACTGCGCTCGCAGCTTCTTCTTCTGGATGACCCGTTTTCTGCGCCGCCAATACGAGAAGGTTGAAATTGTGTTCCTGGCTCACCATACGGAAGCCAAAGAAGTGACGGAAGAGGAATTTTTCACACGCGGCGAGAGCGGAGGAACGATCTGCTCCTCTGTATATATGAAGGCTCTTGATATCATTGATCGGCGTTACCCTCCTTCCAGTTACAATATCTATCCGTTTCATTTCTCGGATGGGGATAACCTCACCTCGGATAATGAACGCTGCGTGAAACTGATTGGTGAGCTAATGAAGCGCAGCAACATGTTTGGATATGGAGAGGTCAATCAATATAACCGCAGCAGTACATTAATGTCAGCTTACCGACATATTAAGATGGATCAGTTTATGTACTATGTGATCAAAGAAAAAGGCGAAGTGTACAAAGCTTTGCGCAGCTTTTTCCAGAAACGGGAAGGAGGCAGCGTAAGATGACAGATGAAATCCGCGACCTTGAATACGCCATTGCCGAGATTATGGAGATTGCCGATGGATTCGGCCTGGATTATTATCCGATGCGTTATGAGATCTGCCCGTCAGACATCATCTATACCTTCGGAGCCTACGGGATGCCAACAAGGTTCAGTCACTGGAGCTTTGGGAAAACCTTTCACAAGATGAAGATGCAGTATGATTTTGGCCTCAGTAAAATTTATGAACTCGTCATTAACTCCAACCCTTGCTATGCCTTCCTGCTGGATGGCAATTCCCTGATTCAGAACAAATTGATCGTGGCCCACGTGCTTGCGCACTGTGACTTCTTCAAAAACAATGCCCGTTTCTCCAAATCGAACCGCAATATGGTCGAAAGCATGGCCGCCACGGCGGACCGGATCAGCAACTACGAAATGGAGTACGGAACCGAAGCTGTTGAGTCATTCATTGATGCCGTGATCGCCATTCAGGAACATGTAGACCCTCAACTCATCAAACCCCGTCATTTGGACAAACAACGTTATATGGAGATGAAAATGCGGGAGCAGCGTGGTGAAAAGGCACCACGTCCAGAAGGACGATATGACGACTTATGGTCGCTTGACGATATGCAGAAAGAGGAAGCTCCATCCGAAGGAATTCAGGTTCATCACTTCCCGCCCGAACCGGAAAAGGACATCATGTGGTTTATTCAGGAGTTCTCGGAAGTGCTGACGGATTGGCAGCGGGATATCATGAGCATGATGCGTGAAGAGATGCTGTACTTCTGGCCTCAGATGGAAACCAAGATCATGAAT
>NZ_BIME01000002.1 GCF_004000925.1 Paenibacillus illinoisensis NBRC 15959
TAATACGATATGCGCGTGTGGCGGAATTGGCAGACGCACTAGACTTAGGATCTAGCGTCTTTGACGTGGGGGTTCAAGTCCCTCCACGCGCATCTCAGCATTGACAGAAAGGATCTAGAGTATAAGGTTAATTACCTTCACTCTCGGTCCTTTCTGTGTATAATCAGAACCCTTGAAATGGCTCAAGGTTTTTTTTATGTTTATATTTGCCCCGAAATCGGCTCCTGCAAAATTGGGCTCACGCATATATGCCCAGGGCATAAGCTGGCGTATAGGTTTTTACCTAAACCATGAGCGAAGGGCAGGCGTTAACTTTTGGCGACTTCTTATATGGATTATACGTTACCAACCACACAGTTCACGTATGATGTGAACCAGAATCAATTGTTCAAAAAGGATGAAAATAACTACATCAATTCCCTATCCATTAAACAGTTAAATACATTGGGGAATGCATCCCTGTTGGATATTTATTTGAGTACTGGCAATGTCGTTGAACCTCACATACATCAAAATGCAACAGAACTGGTCTATTGTATTAGTGGTTCTGCTGTCGTATCCCTCATTAACCCCTTTACCAACAAATTATTAAACTTCCCTATTAGTCCTGGCCAGGTAGCGAATGTTCCCCAAGGCTGGTGGCATTATGAAGTTGCAACGGTTGATCAGACTCACCTGCTGGCCATTTTCGATGCTCCGGTCCCAGAAGCGATATTTGGTTCAGACATTCTGCGTCTGACGCCTGCGAGTGTGCTGGCCCATACGTATTGTCTGGATGAGAACAAGGTGAAAGAGACTTTAGCTCCTATTCAAAAGACGGTATTCATTGGACCGCCTGCAGATTGTGCAACTCAAGTGTCACCAGCTGACGATAACATGCCTAAACCAAACAGCCAGCCGAACGTCCAACCAAACATCCAACCAAACGTTCAGCCTTATGTACAGATGCAATACGCGCCAAGTCCGGAATATATTTACCCCGATTCAATGAATCCAACGTATGGGCATAATCCAAATGCTGCTTATGTACCAGCAGAGTCCGAATATATGCCGTACACTGTACAGCGTCCTATTATTGGTAATGGTTGGAGATACTAATTATATTTCATAATTTTTTTTTGAAATGAATGTCACAGATTCATCTGTTCATTTGTCTTCAGTATGTACACTACAATACGGAGGCGAATGAGATGACTTTGAGAATGAATTACAGAGCAGCGAATCCCGGGGCTTTCAAGGCATTAATGGCAATGGAGCAGTTTATATCGGGTCAATTTGAAGATAAAGTATTATATGAACTGTTAAAAATCAGAGTTTCACAAATCAACGGCTGTGCTTTCTGTCTTGATATGCATGCCAAAGATCTGATGAAGCTTGGTGATTACGCAGATCATATCCTGCTGCTTAGCGTTTGGCGCGAAACTCCTTTATTTACGGAAAAAGAGCGTGTTATGCTTGAACTGGCTGAAGCTGTGACCCGAATTTCTGAACAAGGGGTTTCACTGGAATTATACAATAAGGTCCGGGAACACTTTAGTGAAGAAGAACTGGTAGATCTGGTTATGGCGATTAATACCATTAACAACTGGAACCGAATTGCAATCACGACAGGCATGTATCCAGGCTGCTTTAATTAAAAATTTCAAATACCGCTTCCAGAGGAGGCCTTCATATGAATCCTGATAAACTCACCACTGAACCGGAAGAGTCTTCTCTGGAAGTTGGTGAACTGTATATCCGTTATAAAGCTTATGCGTTCTCCATTGCTTATCGAATGCTTGGGAGTGTTGTGGAGGCAGAGGATGTCGTACAGGACTGCTTTGCAGGGCTGCATAGCAAATCTGACGAGGTTATCCGTAATCCCAAATCCTACATTGCCAAACTTGTAGTAAATCGAAGCCTGAATCTGCTGAATTCCGCGCGCAATCAAAGAGAACACTATGTTGGTGAGTGGCTTCCGGAGCCGATAGGCGAGACAGTGGATCTGCCTGAGCAAACCTATGAGCAGAAAGAAATGATCTCCTATGCTTATATGGTACTGCTGGAACGTTTGACGCCCGTGGAGCGGGCTGTATTTGTACTTCGAGAAGCCTTTCAGTATGAGTACCGGGAGATTGCTGATTGGCTTGGCAAAACGGAGAGCAATTGCCGACAAATTTTTAGTCGGGCCAGACGTAACCTGCCGGATCAACTTCCGGATAAGGTCCAGACCACCACAGATGATGCTACTAAAGAAAAATTGCTCGCACGTTTCACGACTGCCTTTCTTGCTTATGATGTGACGGCCATGCTCGATCTGCTCTCTGAACAACCTGTATTCACTGCTGACGGTGGTGGGAGGGTACATACGGTGATGAGAACGATGAAGGTTCACAAGGGTGTCCTAGCTCTTCTGACTTCACGGCGTGTGCTTACCCGATTAAGGGAGCGGGAGTGGGTGCCAACGATTATCAATGGAGAAGTCCAGGTTGCACTCCTGAACAATGGTGAGGTAAGCGAAGTCATATGCCTTCAGTCCGACTTGTCCGGTCAACGAATTGAGGCCGTTTATCTGGTTGTGAATCCAGATAAATTGAAGACCATTGCAGCAGGAAGTCATTGAACGGCAACGGAGAAGAAGAAGTGAACAATTAAAAGCGGCTTGCTCCTATTAACGGAACAGCCGCTTTTGTGCTATGCAAGTATGGATTCCAGTATCGGCATAATGTTTTTCAACGGACCTCATAGTAGTACCGAACTCAGATAAATTTGATTCTCGCGGAGTACGTGGTATGATCCTAATGTGGTGATTAATTCAATTTTTAGGTTGAGCATGGAAGGGATCATTCGCAATTTTCGAAAATAAGTGAGGTAGGCACTATTGAGACAGCTGAATTATTTTAAAGTTTTTATTTTCCTAAGCTTAGTTACTGTGGTGACAGTAGGACTGTACTTTGCAGCTGCTGATTGGCTGGACCAACGTTATTACCGATTTCTCATCTGGAATCTCTTCTTGGCTTGGATTCCTTTTGTTTTCTCTTACATATCATATGGCTTCAGTGTATCGAAGTGGAGAGCTGCTCCATGGCTTGCGGTGGCAAGTGGGCTCTTATGGTTGCTGTTTTTCCCGAATGCGTCTTATATCGTAACGGATCTTGTTCATTTGACGGCGCGAAGCTCCCGTTATTATGTTGGCAGCGGTCTGGATTACAAGTACTGGTACGATCTGATTGTCTTGTTGATGTTTGTCTGGACAGGTCTGCTGCTCGGTTTTTTGTCCATGTATCAGCTCCAGGAGGTCATACATCGAAAATTGGGGAATGTGGCATCATGGGTCTTTGTATTGGCGGGTTGTGCGTTGGGAAGTTACGGTGTCTTGCTAGGTAGGGTCTACCGACTCAACAGCTGGGATGCACTAACTAACCGTGATACGCTGTTTAACTTAATGATAGAAAGTATCAGTCGTCCATCGCTTGCATTTTGCTTGTTTTTTGGCGTATTTATTCTTACCATCTACGTGACGCTGTATTATCTCGTTAATGCAGAGTCTAAATATAAAATGTGATTATTAACTATCTGGGCTTTCTTCAGATGTCGAGAGACAAGAAGATATTTTCATTAATGTCGCTAATCTAGCGGCTTTTTTATTTTATCGGAAACATTCAACCAGAGGGCAGGATATTTTAGTGGTAAAAAAACAAACAAAACCATAAGAAATAGCGTTTATTAAATGACATGTTTCTAAATAAAGCTATACTTGGAACGTATGGGTTATTAAACTAAGTGAGGTGAATATATGAAAAAGTTATTGTCAAATAACTTGTTTGTTTATTTGGGATTTTTACTAATAATGATCTTAGTCTTTATATTTGGGTTAAAATATCAACAATATTTACAGTTAGAAGCTCAGAAGACGTATCAACTTCAAGCTAGTATTGTTTTCTCTGTCCTATTTCCAATGTTCATTGGCGTATTACTCGGTTTGATAAGATTATTAGATTTAATGCGAAAGCCTGGAGAATGGAAAATAAATTGGATTAAACTCTGTATATTCGGCATACCTTCACTCTATGTCTCTTTAGTTCCGCTGTTGTATTGGTCTAGTCTACCTATTTCTTATTATGATTTAACCTTGGGTTATCTATTGATCACTTCTGGAACAACACCTCATACCATATGTGGGCTTATATTCGGTTTTTTATTATTTTACGTCATCGAAAGGAAGGTCATAGAAAGATAGAATCGGGAATATCTAAGTGGTGATGAAAAGAGGAGAGTATGAAAAAATCAGACTGGTTTAAAGTAATTTTAATATTCTCACTGCTCGGGAATTTGGCGTTTTTTCAAAATCATGAACGTGCAGGCAGGAAACAAGAAATTAAAAATGAATTATTGAATTCTTCCATTTACAGAGATCTAGCTCAACTTGAAGAGACGATACAGTACCAAATCGATCATAATTGGCAAAATGAAACCCTTGTTACAGAGAAACTTGATGATGCCCTTGATTCTATTCTCTTAAATCATGGAATGGAGGAAGACAATTATAAAGATGATACGTTCTTGGAATTGCTCGACTACTTGGATAAGTTCAAGTATAGTGAAGAACTTTTTGATGTGAGTTTAAACGATGAGCAGCGTGCTAATTTCATTTATTTAGGCGAGAAACTCCGTTCAAACGGGTGGAGCTTTGAAAAGGGGTTTGATTTAAAGTGGGATGTATTTGAAACAAAAGTAAAGGGGCTTATAGCGGAATCATAATAGGATAGAGAAAAGCTACATATTGGGGAGATATGGTGTTAAGAAAAGAAATGAAAAAGAAGATAGGTGAATAATAAATGACCAATATAATGGATGCAGCACGTAAAGTGGAAGAACTAATGGATTCTAAGGATTTTTCAGGTGTAGTTTTGTTAAGACAAAACGGACAGACACTCTTGAATCTGAGCCGGGGATACGCGAATCGCAGCGATGAGCTTTTCAACCAGATCGATACCCGATTTGGAATTGCATCAGGGTGCAAAATTTTCACGGCAGTGAGCATATGTCAACTGATTGAACAGGGCAGGCTGTCATATGAAACAAAGCTTGTGGATGCATTGAATATTAATTTTTCTCTGTGGAACAAGGAGATTACCATTCATCAATTGCTAACGCACACCTCAGGCATACCGGATTACTTTGACGAAGAGGTCATGGAGGATTTCGCTGAATTGTGGAAAGAGCGGCCCGTCTATTCCATGCGGAATGGGAGCGACTTTTTACCGATGTTCCAGCATCTGCCGATGAAGTCAGCTCCGGGTGAACGTTTCCACTATAATAATGCGGCATTTATCGTGTTAGGCTTAATTGTGGAAGAACAATCGGGGCAACCTTTCACGGAATATGTACAGGAACACATTTTTAAACGTTGCGGAATGACGAATTCCGGTTATTTTTTGACCGATCAGCTTCCTCGAAACACAGCAATTGGATATATCGACAACGAGGATGGAACCTGGAACACCAATATATTCTCAATCCCAATCAAGGGCGGGGCCGATGGTGGGGCGTATACAACAGCACCTGATATGATTCGTTTCTGGGATGGACTGTTAACTTATCAGTTATTGAGTGAATCGACAACACAACATTTGATTACACCTCATGTTCATGAAGAAGGCGAGACTTACTATGGACGTGGTGTTTGGGTTGATCAAAAAAATGAAGGGATATTCAAAATACATGTCATGGGATTTGATCCTGGCGTGTCGTTTATGTCTTCGGTATACCCTGGACATGCTGCACAACTAGTTGTACTCTCCAATAAGGAGTCAGGTCCCTATCCTATAACGCGTGCAATTGAAGAGACACTTTTTGAGGTGTAACGAAGTGAAAATGTACGCGAGCAACCCCAACCGATCGGAAAATATCCGGTCATGGTTGGGGTTATACGGGGTTACATATTAACTGATAGATGCGGTTTACAATAGGCTAAGTAACTGTGGAGCGATCAATCTAGGGAAAACATCCAGAGGAGGCTTTTCCTTTTTTCGCT
Organism: Paenibacillus illinoisensis NBRC 15959; assembly: GCF_004000925.1. GTDB lineage: Bacteria > Bacillota > Bacilli > Paenibacillales > Paenibacillaceae > Paenibacillus > Paenibacillus illinoisensis. Next base: position 6,017 of record NZ_BIME01000002.1, read on the forward strand.
TGTCGTTCGTCAGGACCGTAACAAGCTCAAGCTCAGGAACAATGTATACAAACTGACCGCCGAATCCACGGGCGTAATAATAGTCAAGTACAGTTAAGTTTCGGTCAGAACTGTTAATGGAGGTGGAATCTGACTCCGAAGATTGTTTACGTTCTTCACTATATTCAGATCGTTCATCCCTCTTGCAAGTATCGACCCACCAGTGCCAGCCGTAGCTCCCACGATTCGGTGGTGTCACGGTAATGAATGCTTCTGTGGAACGGTTAACCAGTTCACTTGAAATCAAACGCTCACCATGCCACATGCCTTCCTGCAAAAAGAGCTGACCGAATTTCAGCAAATCATCGGGCAGCATCTTTAACCCGAAGCCTCCTGTATGTACACCCTGAGGATCACACTCCCACTGATACTCCGTAATCCCCAATGGACCAAACAAATACCGTTCAGCGAATCCGGCTACACTCATTCCAGTATGCTGCATTAGAATGGCCGCAAGTATTTGCGATACCCCCGAATTGTATTCCATGTGTGTTCCGGGTGTATGACTGAGACGTTGTTCCAACGCAAAGTTCACCCAATGCTCCGTGCGTGTCATACGTGGAAACGAATTCTGTCCACCAAACTCATCCCAGTTGAAGCCGGCTGTCATGGTGAGCAGCTGTTCCAGAGTAATTTGCGGTTTGCGGGGGTCAGGATCTGAAACCAGCGCCGGAAAAAAGGCAGACAGTGGAGTAGATGCATCTGGCAGCCAACCGTGATCCATAGCGATACAGATAAGTGCAGACAGCACGCTTTTGGTGCAAGAATTAACTTTGGCGATCTGGCTTGCTGCTTCCTTATTGCGATAATGCTTGTATATGCTCTCCCCTTGCATGCTGACGAGACAGCTTCGCAGATCCAATGACGGAATATGTTGTTGAAAAATAGATTGTACGGATGAAGGATTCATAATGTTCCTTTCTGAGGCTGTTTATAAAATAGGTGTTCATAATATTAGCATAGGAAAGTGCTGAGCTCAAATGAAGTAAAGGAGATGAGATCCATTTAGGCAAAAATATATATCGAAGTTATAATAGAGTAGATGCTTATAAGTAGTTTTCATATCAATATATACCAACTGGGAGGGTACACCTGTGTTCAAAATTGGAAGTCAAGGAACGTTTGAAACGCTGCCTGATTTCGCCATGGCGATCTATAAGGGAGACACTGCTGCCGTAGAAGAAAAGATCAGAGAGGGTGTGGATCTGGATGCACCTATCTCTCTCAGCAAATACATAGCATTGACACCGCTTGATCTTGCTTTGATCACCAATCATCAGAAGATCATAGAGTTATTCGTAGAGAACGGCGTCAATCTCAATATGAAGGATAAACCATCTATTCTTACCGCAGCCAGATATGGCGGAGAAGAGGTCGTCCGGTATCTGCACCAAAAGGGTGCGAAGTTGACTGGTTTAAACAAGGTGAAATCGAGTGCGTACGATGAAGCCTATTACGGCAACAAAAAGAATATAGCTGTACTGAACGAGCTTGGACTGGACATTCGCAAATATGGTGGGAAAACATTGCGCACAGCAGTGTCTGGCCATGATATGAGAACGATACAGTACTTGCTGGATGAAGGGGTAGACATTAACTATAATGAACCGGATATGGTGTACCCTTATAGGCCAACCCCGCTTACTGTTGCTGCTCGTAACAACAATATGAAGATGGTTCAATTTCTCGTGGAACAGGGGGCAGATGTGACCATCCAGGAAAAGGACGGGGAACGGGCATACACGATTGCGGTTAGTCAAAAAAATGACGTGATGGCCGATTACTTAAAGGCTCGCGAACCGAAGGAATTCCATGACTTAAGTAACAAGTTGCATGCGTTAAAGCCTTACAAGCTGCCGAAGGAACTTGTTCATTTTCTTAAAGAAGGACCGCGGAGAGTGGAATTGCCTGATAACGAATCAGGGATTACATATGTAGATTTCTTTAGTCTGTTAGATACTGTGGAGATGAAGATGGGCAGACAGAAACTGCTTCGTTTATCTGCGGATGTAGATCAATACTCCCATATTCATCTCGTCTGGAATCCCAGTAAAAAGCTTATTGGTTACGTTGATTTAGAACATCAGGAATATGCAAACCTCGGAACGTTTGATGCATTTATAGGGGAACCTGTACCATTTATCGAAGCGATTTTAAACTAGAAGACATTATGTATACTTTTCATAACGGAACGACGAAATTACATTTACGCGTCTTTTGCATTCTAAATGCCTAAAGGCGTTTTTTTGCCTGGAGCAGAAATAATTTTTTTAGGAAAAACAACACGGGAAAAATGAACTATTTTGATGCGAAAAGAGGTTAGAAATGGTAAAATAGCAATGCTTAAACAAGAATTCCGTAGAATAATATATAGTCGTTTTAACTAGTTCGTTTAATAATGAGATTTTAGAATCATAGTCTGATTGAGCTTTTGTAGTAATCATATACTGAAGTGAGGAATTGAACATGGCAATTATTGATGTAATTAAGTATGATGGCTCACCCGATGTGTTTGCCTGGAAGCATCCAGAGAACGAACTGGGAACTTGGACCCAACTGATTGTGAATCAGTCACAACAAGCCATACTTTTCAAGGATGGGAGGGCGCTAGATTTATTCGGTCCAGGACGCCATACGTTAAGTACCGCCAATATTCCGATTTTAAACCGGATTGTTAACCTACCGTTCGGTGGGAAGTCACCTTTTGCAGCAGAAGTATGGTATGTAAACCAAGTAAGCGCTCTGGATGTCAAATGGGGAACAGCGAATCCGATTCAGATTCAAGACCCCAAATATAACATTATCGTTCCTGTAAGGACTTTTGGTCAGATGGGAATCAAAATTGCTGATTCACGCAAATTTCTGGTCAAGTTGGTAGGAACATTGCCTGAATTTAACCAAATCAATCTGGTCAATTATTTCCGCGGGTTGATCATTATGAATATTAACTCCATGTTGTCTTCCTACTTAGTACATAGAAAAGTTAGTGTCTTGGAAATCAACGCCTATATCGCAGAAATATCCCGACATTTTGCAGATACAATAGCTTCAACATTTGATGAGTTTGGCATCGAATTAATTAATCTGTATATACACAATATCAATCTGCCTGAAGAGGACCCTTCCGTCATCCGGTTGAGGGAAGCACTGGCACGCAAAGCCGAGATGGATATTATCGGATACACCTATCAGCAGGAACGCTCTTTCGATACGCTTGAAGGGGCAGCCAAAAATGAAGGAAGCATGCAGTCCGACATTATGGGTGCAGGGCTTGGAATGGGTATGGGTGTTGGTCTCGGAGGTTCCTTCAGCAGTGAAATGTCCCAAATGTCACGGGTAATGTCTACTACTGAAACGCCACCCATGCATATGTGCGAGCACTGCCACCATCCGAATCAGGAACAAGCCTCTTTTTGCAGTAAATGCGGTAAGTCTTTGAAAAAGGAAGCAGCCTCAACGGATTGCAACAATTGTGGACATTCATTACAAAAGGGGACCAAATTCTGTCCTAATTGCGGTGACAAATATCATGCATGCCCTTCGTGCGGAGCAGATAATCCGGAGACCGCTGTAGAATGTATTCAGTGTCATCAGCCCATGCCAAGTCCTTGTCCAAAATGTAGCCACATGAATTCTGGAAACACCAAATTTTGCGGCAATTGTGGCACCAATCTGGCATTAAAATGCAGTCAATGTCAGCATGAAGTGAAACCGGGTCAGAAGTTCTGTCTGGATTGCGGACACAATCTGCAAAAGGGGGGACAGGTCTAGTGACTACGAAACAAAGTAACTTCCTGATTTTAAATGCGATCTATCTGATCTGTATCGTGGTAACCTCTGTCGTTTCATTTACGATATTCAATGATGCGGTAGGGTCTGTTGCATTTTGGATCAATCTGGTCGCTTCCTACGTCGCGATTACCGCTATCTGGATATATGTACGTTATATCATGAGCAATTTGGAACAGGTTAAACGGTTTGTGCCTGGTTATACAGCATTGGGTGTAGTTGCAGTCATGTACCTCCTTTGTGTAGTCTTTTACTCTCTATTCACAAGCATAGCTCATCTTTCATTTCGCTTATTCACGTTAGTACATATCGTAACATTGGCACTGGCATTGGTTCTGTGCGGCATTATTATAATTTATATTCGAAATACGCAACGTCAGGAAGCAGGCATGCAAACGAAAATGGTAACACTGCAGCTAATCGAAAAAGCTCTTCAACAATTACATCATACGCTGGGAAATCCTCTAACAGCATCAGTGGATGAGCAGAGGAGAGATGTCAAATCTCTCATTGAGCTAGTAAGATACAGTGATCCCATTACTCCAGATTCACTTATATATAACGATCACCAAATTTTGCTGGATATTGAATTAATGAATAGTGAAATTGCCACGGGTGAAGGGGTTAACAGCGAGCGGCTTGCTGGGCAATTATCACAATTAAAACACCGGTTAACTGAGCGGAATCGACAATTAATCGCTAGCAAATCATGAGTTTTCAGGAGGAAAAGCTGTGAAAAAATTTTTCGGGATCATCTTAATTTTGATTTCATCGCTAACTATTCTTTTCTCGCTGTTTTTAGTATCAGAAGGCACGGATGTTGCCGTCATTAGTACCATTATATTCTTTGTACCTGGTGTTATCGTGCTTGTTACGGGGATTAAAATGTGCAGTAAACCGAAGTTTCACTCTCACGCGTATGCCGCTGATACTTATCACCACCACTCCAATCATGATGAGTATTATGAGGAAGAATATGATGAAGAGTATGAACAATATGAACAATATGAAGATGAGTTTGAGAAACCCCAAGAGGCTGTTTCGGTAAATTGCCCCGGATGTGGAGCCAAAGCAAAAGTATATCCGAATATGTCGACAGAATGTGAATACTGTGGAACGACAGTTCGAATATCCTGAAGCGAAAATCTATCCTAAACAATCAACAGATTATGAGTATTGTGGAACAACGCTGCGGGCATCTTGATCTGGCTCGACTGAAGTGTAATTCAATTCTATAGGATAAAGTTTGCGTACAAAAACCTAAATTAGAATATTATAGGCATTCAAAAACGCCTCAGACCTCATTTCCATTCAGGTCGGGGGCGTTATTTATATTGCAGTCTGGGCTATAAGAGTGCTAGAAAAGAAGTTTTATCAGGGTATCCCTTGATCATGGACGATACCAATAAGGATGTGGTCCTGACCGATCTGCTCAAATACCAGACGCAGTGTATGCCAATCTTTTCCCTCGGCGTCTGTGCCTTTAACATGGAATTCAACGAAATCATGATTGGCCTCAGGGTATATCTCGTGTAAATTACCAGGATGAGCATCTTTGCCAAGAAGAACATTTACAGCGTTTTCGCCATCATGAATAAAGTCCTTGTTATACACATATTTAAGATGATAATCTGCATAGGTCATTTTGATTTTGTCATCGTCCATATCAGGTAGTGTTCGCCATACATATCTGGTAGGATCTCTCAGTAGGTTGCTAATCTCATCTGGTGTGAACACCAGATCATGGACTGGGTCAATGTTGGCAAAAGGGGAGAAGCGGACTCCATCCGCTGAAGCCCATGAAGCTACAGTCTCCATGTCTTTTTCTGAAAGAGCTTTAATAATACTTGTGGATGCTTCGGTAACGGACAGTGGTTGACGCTCCTGGGATTCGACGGGCTTCTTGTTAGTTCTGGCTCCTTGTGATAATGCTTCACCTTCCGCCGCTGGATAGCTTTTCATCTGGATTTCCTGTCGTTTCTGCATGTTCTCTGAGGTTTGAATCTTCGAACGCTCCTCAGGAGCTGAACTATAGGCCGCCAGAGCTAAAGTGACGATGATCCCGAGTGCAAGATATGTGATTGTATTCCACTTCAAATGATAACCCCACCTTTCCGTCCTTATATGTTCTTACCCGCATATACGCCATGACTCACAAGAAAATAAAGATAGACCAAGGAAGAAAGATATGCACCGCCCCCTTTAACAGCATGATCTCAGCGCTCCGGGCATACATTACAACAATGAGATGTTCGCCCATAAGGAGGAAAAAATTAGCATGATCAATCCGATTTTGCAAATCCCGAATATTCAGCTCGCGGGTGATTCCACTGCTGTACTGAACTATCAGCGAGATCCGCGAAATTATGTTACGCAGTTATTCGGGGAACAACTGCCCACCATTCAAAATGGCTTTTTCAATGTACACATGAGCAAGGGGATTATTGTTCAGCCTCACTGGCATACCAACACGACGGAAATGATTGTCCTGATTAGTGGAGAGATTACTACATCCGTATTTGATCCCTTTTCCCGCAGGCGGATTAATTATCATTTGAAACCCGGTCAAGTCTCCATTTTCCCCAAGGGATGGTTCCACTGGTTTGTGGCAGATACGGACGATGTTCACTTGCTGACCATCTTTGATCAGCCCACTCCTGATATTGTGCTGGGGGCAGACTTCCTGGCTGCAACACCTCCTGAGGTGGCGCATAGAGCCTACTGCATTGACGAAGAAGCTTATGCCCAAGCGGTTGCATCCATACAAAATGATGCGATCCTGGGACCGCCAATTGGTTGTGTGGAGTCCGTTTCGGACCAAGTGAACCCAGCATCTAAAAGCAAAGGATGACTTTAGTTTCATTTCAGATCATGGCGAAGCCTGTGACCAGAATACACGTCTGGTTACTGGCTTTTGTTTTGCACAAATATACACAACCAAGTTTCTTGGTTAATATAGATTTAGCATGTAATCACACTTAGGGTTTACGGAGGGGAACATGGATGACGACAATGGATATGGTATTGCTGGAAAAAGCGATGAGTTATGCGCCCATTCTGATGTTTGATCAGAACGAACCGTTTTATCCGGATCTGGTTGGTATTTCACTGCTCGAGAAACCTGGTCCTTCACCTTCGTTTAGGCGTGAGATCCTTTTCCCGGTTGAGGCCGTGCAATTTGTGATTGAGTATGCGATATGGTGGGATTATGAGATAGGGCACCTGTATGAAATGGAACATGTATGGATCTATGTGGGTCATGATGGAGAGGTAGTGGATTGTGAAGCCAGTTTTCATGGTAAAGTGCTGCGCGGGATGCTGAGGGATCGGGTGAATATGGTTGATCGTCACGTCTGCCTCTATTCACAGCCAGGTAAGCACGCGTTCTCCCCGCTTCCTGTCGTGTTTGAGCTGCTTCCCGATTTGTATTCCTCTGCAGGTATCCAAGCCGGATGTGACGGCCTATTGGTAAACGACTTGTTCCAAAATTATTATGAGACCAATGAATTCATTGATGCCCGGGTAAGGAAATATCTCCAGACCAAAGCCTTTGTGCCGACAATGCTGTTTGAGGAGTATATACTTGGACCGGAGAAGTTTATCCTATGGGACGAGTTATTTGAGATAATTCCACATCGAATCAAGAGCCGTCTGCTGGAGCTGGAGCAAATGTTTGGAACATAATGAGCTTTCTGCAGCGCAAAGTTTTACAAGAGTACAGCAATAAATAAAAATAACTAAAGCAATAATCGCTATCAAGATCAATAATAAGTGCTTCTTTTCCTAATCAGGAGTAGAAGCACTTATTTGTGTTAAGGATTTATTTAACTTTTAAAAATGAGATCCATAAATCGGTTGGCCGCCAGGGAAATAGGCATGTTCCGTTTGGTCATAATCCCCACATGTGAAGGGGGAAGAGGGACATCGAGCTGAATTTCAAACAGTGAACCTTCTTCCAGCTCCTTGGAGATAAATTCACGGGTTACATAAGAAATACCCAATCCCCGCCGTGCGAATTCAATGAGCAGATCAACGCTTCCGACCTCAATTTCAGGCTTCAGTGTGTAACCGTAGCTATTAAACAATTCCGTTATGGCCATACGAACCCGGCTGTTCCGCGAGAAGAGAATAAGCTGGTGCTCAAGCAGCATATCCAGTGTCATCACTTTGTCCTTCAACTGAGCATAACGTTCGCCCGCGACGAAGCAATCCTTGAGCTGTATGCTTTCACGGACCTCCAGCTGTGGATCAACAATCGGCATCCGTACAACACCGAGATCAATTTTGCCCTCTTTCAGAAACGTAATGACTTCCGGCGTTGTCCCATGACTTAGATGCAGCTTAATGTTGGGATAGAGGGTATGGAATTCTTCCAGGTAAGCAAGCATGTAATGTTTGAACAAGGAGTCACTGCCGCCGATTCGAAGCTCTCCACTGTCCAGACTTTTCAATGCAGCCATTTTCTCTTCTGCTAGAGAAATCAGAATCTGGGATTGTTCAATATAGGAATATAGGCTAACGCCTTCCTGCGTCAATGCCACCCCTTTGGAATTCCGATAAAACAATGTAAGGCCGAAACTTTCCTCCAGCTGCTTGATGGCATGGCTGACACTGGGTTGAGTGATATAGAGTGCCTTGGCAGCTTGAGTCAAACTTCCGGTTTTGGCAGCCCAGTAAAAGACTTTATATAACTCATAATTTGTTGTCATAGATATTGTCTATAGCTCCTGTGAAATATATTAATTACTTGTATGGCTATAAAACGTATTATAGTGTAACTACAGAAAAGAAACCAGAGTTACTTGGAAGGAGAACGGTGAAATGGAACCAACGAGCATTATTTTATTTGGTGCTACTGGCGATTTAGCCAAAAGAAAAATATATCCTGCCTTATACAATTTATATATTGAGCAGAAACTTCCTGAAACCTTCTCACTGATTGGCCTGGGCCGCAGAGAATGGTCTGATGAATTTTTTCAGGCACAAGTTGAAAAGTCATTGAATGAATTCTCTAGACGCAAGCCGGATCCAGAACGTGTGAAGTCATTCGTGCAGGCTTTTCGATACAATGTATTGAATATTAGCCATAAGGAAGATTATATACAGCTGTTAAAATTGGTTGAACAGAGAGAAGCAGAGCTGGGCATTCCGTCCAATCGCCTGTTCTATCTGTCTGTCGGCCCAGAATTCTTCGAACCGATCGCCGAAAATATCCAAAGCAGCGGACTTGGATCCACTGAAGGCTGGAAGAGACTCGTAATTGAGAAACCTTTCGGTCATGATCTGCAATCGGCCCGTGATCTTAATCACAAACTGAGTGAGGCATTCACGGAAGAAGAGATCTATCGGATTGACCATTATCTCGGCAAACCAATGGTACAGCGTTTGGAAACCTTGCATCAGAGCAATCCGATCATGAAAGCATTGTGGAACAACCGTTACATCTCCAACGTGCAAATCACGGCTAACGAGACTGTTGGCGTGGAGGAACGTGCTTCTTACTATGATCATGTAGGAGCCGTGCGGGATATGTTCCAGAATCACATGCTGCAATTGCTCATGATGATGGCCATCCAGCTTCCATACAACAGCACGACCGAAAAGGTTGGGCAGAAGAAAAAGCATATTATGGAATCGATCGAGCCGCTGCAGAAACAAAATGTGGGTGCAAGCGTGATTCGTGGACAATATGCTGAAGGATTCATCCAAGGCAAAGCGGTAAGCGCGTATGCTGCCGAGCCGGGCGTTGCCGAAAATACAATGAACGATACCTTTATAGCTGCGAAATTGCAGATTGATGACTTCTTCTGGCGCGGGGTTCCATTCTACATCCGCACAGGTAAACGAATGAAGGAGAAATCAACACGTATCGTCATCGAATTCAAGGAACCGTCTGGTCAATCAAATGCAGCGAAGAGCAATGGCTCTAAGCCAAACCTGCTTGTCATTGAAATGAGTCCTGATCAAAGCATGACACTTCAGCTCAATGCGAGCGACCCTCAGAACAAAGGGGAATTCAAGCCGGTTCACATTGATTTGGCACCTGATCGGGAAGATCTGGCCGAAGCATATGAGAACCTGATTCGTGACGCGCTCCAAGGGGATCCAACGTTCTTCGCTCATTGGGATGAAGTTGAATTGTCCTGGGCTTGGGTTCAACCAATCTTGGAGGCATTTGAGGAAAATCTGCTGCCGCTTCATCTCTACCCTGCAGGTAGCTATGGTCCTGTGGAATCAGACGAGATGCTTGCTGCCGAAGGTCATCACTGGTGGTTCGATGAGCCGTCAGAACAATTCGCTGAAGATGCACTGGCTGCACCACTCGCTGTAAATTCAAACTTGTAATTCAAAAAACAAATTAACTGGAGGGTTTTAACATGAAATTTTTCATCGATACAGCAAACTTGGAAGACATCAAAAAAGCATACAAAATCGGCGTCCTGTCCGGTGTAACAACTAACCCATCATTGGTAGCCAAAGAAGGCATTAAATTTGAAGATCGCATTGAGGAAATCTTGCGTGAAGTACCTGAAGTTGAATCCGTATCTGCAGAAGTAACACCGGATGCCCTTACAGCTGAAGAAATGATCGCTCAAGCGAACGAACTGATCAAAATCAACAATAACGACAAAAACATTACAATTAAGCTGCCAATGACACTTGCAGGACTTGAAGCTTGCCGTTACCTCACCAAAAAAGGTGTGAAAACCAACGTAACGTTGATCTTCACTGTGAATCAGGCACTCCTTGCAGCACGCGCAGGCGCTACTTATGTATCTCCATTCCTCGGACGTCTGGATGATATTTCGGAAGATGGTGTTCAATTGGTTGCCAAAGTAGCTGAATTGTTCCGTACACATAACCTGGATGCTCAAATTATCGCAGCTTCCGTAAGACATCCAGACCACGTTACACGTGTAGCTATGGCTGGAGCACATATTGCTACGGTTCCATTCTCTGTCATTGAACAAATTTCCAAACACCCACTGACGGATCAAGGCATGGATAAATTCGCAGCGGACTGGAAAAAAACAGTTCAATAAGGGTAACTTCTGATTAGCGAATTCAATCAGACTAAACGTTTCCTATAAAACAAAGAGCATGGGGAGGACATAATGAGTAAACAACAGATTGGTGTTATTGGACTTGCAGTAATGGGCAAAAACTTGGCCCTGAATATCGAAAGTAAGGGATTTTCCGTATCGGTGTTCAACCGTTCGCCGGAGAAAACGAATGATCTTTTGAAAGAAGCTGAGGGAAAAAACCTGACTGGCGCGTTCTCCATTGAAGAGTTCGTGGCATCCCTGGAATCCCCGCGCAAAATTCTGATCATGGTTCAAGCCGGTAAAGCGACTGACGCGACGATTGAACAATTGCTGCCTCATCTGGATGAGGGCGATATCATTATTGATGGAGGTAACGCCTACTTCCCTGATACCCAGCGCCGCAGCAAAGAGCTGGAAGCGAAAGGATTCCGTTTCATTGGCGCTGGTGTATCCGGCGGCGAAGAAGGCGCACTGAAAGGCCCAGCAATCATGCCAGGTGGTCAAGAAAGTGCATACGAACTGGTTGAACCGATTCTGACAGCGATCTCTGCCAAAGTTGGCGATGATGCCTGCAGCACATACATCGGACCAGACGGTGCCGGACACTACGTCAAAATGGTGCACAACGGTATTGAATACGGAGATATGCAGTTGATTGGGGAAGCCTACCACCTGCTCAAATCCGTTCTGAATGTTTCCGTTGAGGAACTGCACGAAATCTTCACAGAGTGGAATCAAGGCGAACTGGACAGCTATCTGATTGAGATTACGGCGGATATCTTCTCCAAATACGATCCGGAAACCGGCAAACCGATGGTTGACGTTATTCTGGATGCGGCCGGACAAAAAGGTACAGGCAAATGGACAAGCCAAAGCGCACTGGATCTCGGCGTACCATTGTCCATGATTACGGAATCCGTATTCTCCCGTTTCCTGTCCGCGATGAAGGACGAACGTGTAGCTGCGAGCAAAATCCTGAATGGACCGAAAGCTGAAGCGTTCTCCGGCGATAAAAAAGCGTTCATTGAAAGTGTACGCAAAGCATTGTTCGCAAGTAAAATCGTATCCTATGCACAAGGCTTTGCCCAAATGCGTGCGGCTTCCGACGAGTATGGCTGGGATCTGAAATACGGTAACATCGCGATGATCTTCCGCGGCGGCTGCATTATCCGTTCACAGTTCCTGCAAAACATCAAAGAAGCTTATGACAAAGATGCAGAACTCAAAAACCTGCTTCTGGATCCATATTTCCAAAATATCGTTGAATCCTACCAGGATGCTTGGCGTGAAGTTGTAGCAGCTGCTGTAAAACAAGGTATTCCGGTACCTGGCTTCTCCAGCGCGCTTTCCTACTACGACAGCTACCGTACAGAGCGTTTGCCTGCAAACCTGCTGCAAGCGCAACGTGACTACTTCGGTGCTCACACCTTCAAACGTGTGGACAAAGAAGGTTCATTCCACTTCCAATGGATGGATACAAACGAGTAAGATCTGTTGATTCAATGTACTGAACACAACAAGCAAGCATGCTTGCATCGTTTAGAAGTGTTATATTCTAGACGAATGCAGGCATGTTTTTTTTATTTTAACTAGGTACCATACTACTCAATATTATCAATTGCGAGTGGTTGGAATTTAATCATTCCCAAATTGTAATAAAATGTACGTATCTATGCTGGTGAAGGTGATGCCTCGACCCTGCAAACTGCGTTATACTGGTTCAGACAGACTACTAGTTATGGTTTGTTTGGTGTAAATTCAGCAATCAACTTACTGACGTGGAGGTTAACCGGAGCATGTTCGTATTGGCAGGCATTTTGTTTTTGGTGGTATACGGTTTATTGGTGTTTTACATAGGTTGGAGCGGCTGGAGCTGGATGAAGCCTGTCGTGTCAGCCAGATTTCGATGGTTCTATATTGTGGCCCTTGTATTTCTTGCAGTTTCATTCATTCTGGCCCGGCTGTTTGGAAGTATATCCTTCTTAAGTGTAATTGGTTCTTACTGGCTTGCAATTTTTTCGTTGCTGCTGCTGATCTTGCCCGTTATCCATTTAACATTGTGGTTGCTCCGATTAACGCGGATTCCCAGACATCACACGCAGAAGTGGGCGGGTGTAGTTACTTTGGTGTTACTTCTCTCTACGATGGCATACGGGATCTACAATGCGTATAGTCCAGTCGTCAGAGAGTACAGCATTCAGATTGATAAAAAGGTGGAAGGAATCGACAGTCTCAACGTTGTTATGGCTGCCGACATGCATTTTGGGCTTCTATCAGGACCGGCACATGCCAAGCGCATGGTGGAGGAAATTAACGCTTTGAAGCCTGATTTGGTCCTCTATCCCGGTGATATTATCGATGACAATCTGGACATGTACCTGGGTAGTGGCATCGCAGATATTATCAGTGGTATCCAGGCGCCTTACGGAGTCTACGCTTCATTGGGCAATCATGACAAGTTCGACGGTCCGATTGAAGATCTGATTGCTGCGCTGGAGAAGAGCAATATGCAGGTTCTCTACGATGATAAGATCATATTGGACGACAAAATCACTTTGATTGGACGGAAAGACAGAACGGAAGACGATCGTGCTGAAGTGGCAACGTTGATGCAGGATACCGATCTCAGCAAGCCGGTGCTGATGATGGATCATCAGCCGTATGATCTGGATATAGCGGAGCAGAATCATGTAGATCTGGTTGTGTCCGGTCACACCCACCGTGGCCAGATTGCACCAGCTCAATTCATCACGCAGGCGATCTACGAGAACGATTGGGGTTACTTGCAAAAAGGTTCGATGCATTCCATTGTGACCTCGGGTTATGGCTTCTGGGGACCGCCAATCCGCACGAGCAGTCGCTCTGAAATTGTTCAGATTCATGTGACATTCCAACAATAATAGTAAAAGGCCCTTCAAAGGAAGGGTCTTTTTTTATGGAAGTGTCTTTGCTTTAAGCAAACCAAAAGCATCTAACCTGTGTTTATATAAATAGAGCTTATATATTTCGGAAACTAGGATATTAACATACATACTTCTAAGAAAGAGATGATCAGTTGAACACAAAAAGACATTCCCGAATACGAAATCGATTAGTGCGCGTCATGGGTCTGATGTTGGTTATATTGGCTGGCTATCTCTACTGGATTAGAGACCAGTCCCAGATTCCTGAAGTTGCTTTTGAGACGATTGAACTTGCTCAGGCACCACTTGAGGTCATGGAGGTAATTGAAGACGAAGCGGGCAAAGCCAGAAAATTTGAAGTGTTAGCTGCTGAGCATGAGGGGTGGATTTACGTCTATTATGGCATTGATGAAATTGAATATTCTACTGTAGATGTGAAGTTAACGGAGTTAAAGAAACAGTACCTCGCAGAAATAATTGTATTAAATGCAGTAAGCGAAGAATGGATTAACAGTTATAAGCTCGTACGATTTCAACCGTTAAGTGACAAGCCTTTGCTTACTGAAGTAAAAGATGATACCCGAATGAATTAGAATAACCAGTATATATTAATAAGGTTTCACACCACCGTTCGATGGCAATACTCTATAGGGGTAAACAGGTGAAATACCTGATAGGAAGTAAATCGCTAAGTTTAAAGCCCTAATAAAAAGGATTTTTCTATGTAATTATCCGATGCAAATAAGACAGTGGTAGCATTTTTGGTTGACACCGTTTTCAGGTTGTGATAAATTATACCCGAGGCTTGTTACCGGTAATGCGGGCAAAACCACTATGGAAATGATTTTATTATTTCTATTTTGGTTTTGCCCTTTTTTAATCCTCAAAAAAAACGGGTGGTCCAAAATGATTATTAAACAGATATTTAATAACAATATTGTCAGTACCGTGGATGACAAAAATCAGGAACTGCTGATCCTCGGCCGGGGTATCGGGTTTAAGTTCAAAGTCGGTGATGAAATTGATGAGGAACGGATAGAGAAAGTATTCCGTCTTCAGGATGCATCGATCTATGAGAAATTTAAGTCCATCGTCACAGAAGTGCCGATTGAAATTCTGCAGGCAACGGATGATATCGTAACGCTGGCGCGTACGCAACTGAATAAAACCATCAGTGACGGGATCTATGTCTCGTTGTCGGATCACATTCATTTTGCTGTCCAGCGAATGGAAAAGGGCATGATTACAAGGAATCCGCTTTCCTGGGAAGTGCAGCACTTTTACAAGGCGGAGTACGATGTCGCCCGAGAAGCGCTCACGCTGCTCAAGGAAAGACTGGATATTGATTTTCCCAAAGATGAGATTTGCAATATTGCACTGCATTTCATTAATGCGGAAGTCAATGATTCCATGAATGATGTGACTCATCTCATGCAGCTGCTTCAGGAAATCATGAACATTATCAAATATCACTTCAATGTCGAGTTGGATGAAGATAGCGTTAACTATTTCCGTTTCATCACACATTTGAAGTACTTCTGCCAGAGAGTCATCACGCATTCAACTCATGATGATGCAGAGGAGTATTTATACGAGGTGGTTCGGAAAAACTATCCGGAAACCTTCAAGTGTATCGGCAAGATCGAAACGTTTATCCATAAGAATTATCAATACGACATGACACACTCGGAACAGTTATATCTCACGCTCCATCTGGAGCGGTTAATGAAAACCAAGCGAGAAAATTAGATGTTAACTGAATATCCCATGGGCTTGTTACTGTTCAATCAGGCAATACCCGAATGAAATGACGCGCACATGACGTGTCGTATTCGTTCGGGTATTTTTTATTGGAAAATATGAGGAGGAAAACATCATGAACCATCAGGAAACGGCACAGGAAATTATCAAAGCCGTTGGGGGCACAAATAATATCAACTCGGTGTACCACTGTATTACCCGTCTTCGCTTTGAATTGAAAGACAATGACAAAGTGGATAACGGTACACTCAAGAAGCTGGACAAGGTCATGGGGACCAACATTTCCGGCGACCAGTTCCAGGTCATTATTGGTAATGATGTACCAAAAGTGTTTGATGCGATGGTCAAAGAACATCCAGCACTGCAGCAGAGCCCGGAAAAGAAAGAGACCAAGTCGGATAACAAAAAAAATGTAATTCTTAAAATATTTGAAACGATTGCAGGCGTATTTGCACCCATGCTGCCAGCGATCACCGCTGCAGGTATGCTCAAAGGTTTGCTTGCCCTGTTTGTATCTCTCGGCTGGATGTCAGCAGGTACGGACACCTATCGTATTCTCTCAGCCATCGGTGATGGTGTATTCCATTACCTGCCACTGCTGATTGCAGTCAGCGCTGCCCGCAAGTTCGGCAGTAATCCGTTTGTTGCGATTGCATTAGGTACGGCGTTGATGTATCCGGATATGAGCACACTGCTCTCCAGCGGCGAATCCGTTGCTTTTATCGGCATCCCGGTAACGGCAGTAAGCTATGCATCATCGGTTATCCCGATCTTGCTGGCCGTATGGCTCATGTCCTATGTTGAGAAGTGGGTTGACCGCGTAATTCCGGCCGCTTTGAAGCTGCTGCTTGTTCCGTTGATTACTTTGCTTGTTATGGTTCCGGTTACGCTGATCGCGATCGGTCCATTGGGTACATTCGTAGGTAATGGATTGTCCGGCGGTATTAACTGGCTGCTGAATGAAGGCGGATTGGTTGCAGGTATCGTGCTTGGCGGTGCAATGGCGCTGATTATTATGACAGGAATGCACTATGCACTTGTTCCGATTATCCTGAGTAACATTGCTACACTGGGCTTTGATAAATTCTTGCCGCTGACGTATATCTCCAATATGGGTCAAGCCGGTGCAACTCTCGGCGTATTTTTCCGGGCAAAAGACAAAAAGCTCAAAACCGTTGCATTATCGACCAGCTTTACAGCCCTCATGGGTGTAACTGAACCGGCAATGTACGGGGTAAACATGAAATACAAAAAGCCATTTGCTGCAGCCATGATCGGTAGTGCTGTAGGTGGCGGATTCGCACTGGCCTTTGGAGCCAAAGCTTATGTACTTGCGGGTAACGGCGGACTTCCTGGACTGCCTTCCCTGATTGGACAAACGTTCTGGTATTCCCTGATTGGTATGATTCTTGCTTTCGTGGTAGGTGCGATTATGTCCACGGTATTTGGAATTAAGGAAGAAGAAGGAGACGCAGAAGCGCTCGCTCAATTCTCCCCTGGTGCTTCTTCTACGCCAGCAGCAGCGCCTTCCAATGAGGCAGCAGTGAACGTGGATGATATGGGTGCACCAACACCAACAAGTGATGCGACAGCTGTAGCCCCGATGACAGGAAAAGCAATTCCGCTGAAAGAAGTCAATGATCCAACGTTTGGCGATGAATTAATGGGTAAAGGTGTTGCGTTTGTTCCAAGCGTGGGCGAGCTTGTATCTCCAGTTACAGGAACGGTTATGAATGTGTTCAAAACAAAACATGCAATCGTTGTTCGCAGTGATAACGGCATGGAACTTCTGATCCATGTAGGGATCAATACGGTCAAACTGCGCGGACAATACTTCGAATCCCATGTTGCTGCCGGAACTCGTGTCCAGGCCGGGGACAAGCTGCTTTCCTTCGAACTCGATCAAATTGCAAAAGAATATGACATTACAACGGCCATGGTTGTTACGAACACAGCTGATTACAAAGACATTCAGCCAGTAAATTTGGGTGAGATCACGATGGGTCAAGAGGTATTGAAAGCCCAAATTTAATCTTAATCAACGAGAAGAGGAGAGATACGCATGATTAATCGACAAGGATTTCCGGAAGGCTTTCTGTGGGGCGGCGCTATTGCCGCCAATCAGGCTGAAGGTGGATTCGATGCAGGTGGCAAAGGCTGGTCCACGGCGGACATGGTTCCTTATTTTGAGAAAAAAGACTACACCAATCTAAGAGAGCTCATGCATGTGACGACTGCAACCGTTGAGAAAGCGATGTCCCACCATAGTGCGGAGGGTTATCCGAAACGCTACGGCATTGATTTTTATCACCGCTTCAAAGAGGATATTGCGCTATTCGCTGAGCTTGGTTTCAAGACATTTCGTCTATCAATCAACTGGCCGCGTATTTTCCCGAACGGTTATGATGCGGAACCTAATGAAGAAGGACTGCGCTTCTATGACCAAGTATTCGATGAACTGCGCAAGCACAACATTGAACCACTCGTAACACTTTCTCATTATGAAATGCCAATGGCACTGGTACTGAAGTATAACGGCTGGGCTGGCCGGGAAGTGATTGGCCATTTCTTGAGATACGCCGAAACGGTGATGACCCGTTATAAGGACAAAGTGAAATATTGGCTGACGTTTAATGAAATCAACACAACCATCATCGAGCCGTTTACAGGTGGAGGCATTATCGAAGACCGTGTGGATAACGTGATGCAGGCTTCGTATCAGGCACTTCATCACCAATTTGTTGCCAGCAGTCTGGTTACGGAAAAAGCACGTCAAATTAATCCGGAGTTTCGGATTGGCTGCATGCTCGCTCGCATGATTCACTATCCGGCCACTTCGAAACCGGAAGATGTGTTACAGGCACAGATTGATAACCAACTGAATCTGCTGCATACCGATGTGCAGGTTCGCGGAAGTTACCCAACCTTCATGGCACGTTACTGGGCTGAGCATGGGATCTCCATTGTCATGGAATCAGGCGATGAAGAGCTGTTGAAAAAGCACACAGTCGATTTCATCTCATTCAGTTATTACACTTCTCTGGTATCTGCCGTAAATCCTGAGGAATATGGAGTGACCGGTGGCAATCTGTACAGCACGATCAAGAACCCGAATCTGGAGCGTACAGAATGGGGCTGGCAGCTTGACCCAATCGGTCTTCGCGTAGTGCTCAAGGAGCTGTATGACCGCTATCAATTACCGTTATTCGTTGTGGAGAACGGATTAGGTGCCAAGGATACAGTTGAGGCTGACGGTTCCATTAACGATGATTACCGGATTGACTACCTGAGAAAACATATTACGCAAATGAAGGAAGCCGTTATGGATGGTGTGGACCTCATGGGTTACACAAACTGGGGAGCGATCGACATCATCAGTGCATCCACCTCCGAGATGTCCAAGCGTTATGGCGTAATCTACGTCGATCAGGACGATAACGGACAAGGTACATTGAACCGTTATAAGAAAAAAAGCTTTGGCTGGTATCAAAAAGTCATTGCTTCCAACGGTGAAGATTTGGCTTAATTCATAATGGCAGCCCCAGGCGCAGCAGATGAGCGGCGCAGGGGGCGGCTTTTTTTTACCCATAGAGGAGATGGTAAAAAGAATAGCTTCATGACACCCGGGGTGATATACTGTGTTCGTACGGGGGAGGGATAACATGAAGAAACCAATTATTGCTGTAGACATGGATGATACGATCTGTCATCTGGTCCGGCGAGCCATTTACCACAACAACATCAACTTCCCGACCCATCCGCTGCGTTATGAGGATATGACTCATTGGGATACGTCTCACTTGCGTCATCCGGAGAGTACTCATGATGTTTTTTATGGTCGGCCGGGACTATTCGAGGAATTGGAGCTGTATGACGAGTACGTTGTGGATGAAATGCAGAAGCTGAATGAAGCTTATGATGTTATTATTGTAACGGCAGCAGACCCGAAGACCGTGGTGGAAAAGTGGAACTGGCTTCAGCGCCATATGCCCTTTATCACGCCGGAGCAGTTTATCACATGCAAACGGAAAAATTTGATTAACTTTGACTTGTTAATTGATGACGGAGCACATAATTTGATTCCTGCCTGGAAAGAGGGGAAAAAAGTCATTTGCATTCCGCATCCATGGAATGGGAGTGAACGGGAACAATATCCGTTTCCCTTGATGTCCAGTTGGAAAGGTGCCAAAGCGTACATAGATGATTTGTTTGAGACTGCAAGTGGCTAGTCAAAGTACCAAAAGGAAGGTCCAGGACTTCAGGTTCTGGACTTTTTGCGGTATGTCAGCGGAGTTTCCCCTGTAATTCGTTTGAAAACGGCGTAGAATGTATCTACATCACGGTAGCCGACAAGCTCAGCGATGAGGCTAACTTTATGCTGTGAATTCTTCAGGAGTTCACGGCTTTTTTGTATGCGCAGGTGCTGGAGGTAAGAGCTGAACGTCTGGCCCGTATAGCTCAAGAACATGCGACCAATTTGCTTTTCGCTCCAACCTGATCGGTGAGATAGATCACTCATGCGAATGCGCATGCTAAGATGCTGATCCAGATATTGAAGAATGTATTCAAAATCGGAAGATGGCCTTTGTTCACCGTGCCTTTTCTGATGAAGCTGTCTGTAGGTCGTTACGATAAGCTGGCAAACGAGGGTGTACAGCATGGTGGAAGATCCGATTCCCGCAACCGAAGTTTCGTGGTAGAGCTTCAACATCAATTCTTCAATCTGACGATTCTGATCACCAATGGATATATAAGAGACCTCATTGTTGGCCAAATCGATCAGGTGGCTTCGAATGTCCTCTTCCTGAATGGTGAGGGACAGTTTATGTATCAGCTCGGTATGGAACAGACAGTTATATATGATGAGCGGATGCTCTGAGACATTGGAGGATGATGGACGAAATACATGGGGAACACCGACCGGGATGACAAAGAGCATGCCTTTTTGAACCGGGACAATGTCCTGATCAATGTGATGGAAACCTGCGCCTTCCGCAACATAACTGTATTCCAAGAAATCATGGGCATGGAAAGGGAGGTTGAAGTCCTCGGTACATCTATTAACAAAGAGCTGCAGTTCGGAGTTGAAGAAGAGTTCACTTTTTAACAGGTGCACAGAAGAGTTCATGTCTTCACCTCCTTATGGTTATGGCCGAATTACCGGGTTAAACAGTCCTCATTACCGGGTATTTCCTTGAGCGGGATCAGTATAATTATAGCGTAAGCCTGTGTTGGAAACCACGATGGAAAGGAATGTTTATCCTATGTTGACCATCAATCATCTTCGTTGCGAGTATAAAGTAAATCCGATTGGACTGGATGTAAAATCACCCCGATTAAGCTGGCAATTGCAGTCGGACCAGCGAAACTGTGTTCAATCCGCCTATCAAATTCAATTGTCTCTAACGGATGGCCATGAACAGACTGAATGGGATTCCGGGAAAGTAATCTCCGATCAGTCCATTCATGTGGAACTGGCTGGTTGGGAGCCTCAGGCACGAACCCGGTATTATTATCGCATTCGTGTCTGGGACACTGCTGAAGAGCAATCTGCCTGGTCAGCAGCAGCGTTCTTCGAGATGGGACTGATGGACAGCAAGAATGCTTGGCAGGCTGATTGGATTACGTCAAGACCCGAAGATGAGCATGATACGGCCTGTCCTCGCCTACGTACGACTTTCGAACTGAAACAAGAGGTAACTCGTGCAAGAATATATGTAACAGCTCTTGGACTCTATGAATTGCACCTGAATAACAAGAGAGTGGGTCAGGATTATTTTACGCCTGGATGGACCAGTTATGGTAAGCGGTTGCAATACCAGGTGTATGATGTCACTGATCTTCTTCAAGCAGGTGGGAATATTCTGGGTGCATACCTTGGTGACGGTTGGTATAAAGGTCATTTGGGATGGAATAAAGAAAAGAGGATATTCGGAGATCAAGCAGCTTTACTGCTGGAACTCCATATTCACTACGCGGATGGAACGGTAGAAACCCTTCTGTCTAATGGAGACTGGAAGACGGCGAGCAGTGCCATCCGTATGTCGGATATCTACATGGGGGAGACATACGATGCGCGCTTGGAGACAGATTGGACAGATAACACTTCAAACCGTTGGTCAACTGTAGAAGTACTGGAATATACCAAGGATATTATCGTTGCTCAGGAGAATGTACCTGTTACCAAGGTGCAGGAGCTCGAACCTATCGCCTTGATCACAACACCACAGGGAGACCGCGTGCTGGACATGGGGCAAAATATGGTGGGATGGGTGAAATTCAACATCGAGGGTAAACAAGGGCATACCGTTGAGTTAAGACACGCTGAAATTTTGGATCATGAGGGTAATTTTTATACCGAGAATCTGCGCGGAGCAGCGCAGTCTATTCGATATACCTTAAAAGGTGAGGGGGTTGAGTCATATGAACCCCATTTCACATTTCAGGGATTCCGTTATGTTAAGCTCATTGGATTCGCGGAATCCATAAATCTTGATGACTTTAAGGGAGTGGTGATGCACTCCGAAATGGAGCGAACAAGTGATTTTCAATGCTCCAGCCCGCTTGTAAACCAGCTTCATCACAACATACTTTGGGGACAAAAGGGGAATTTTCTTGACGTACCGACAGACTGTCCACAGCGGGATGAACGTCTTGGTTGGACCGGCGACGCCCAGATGTTTATTCGGACAGCTTCATATCTAATGAACACGGGTCCCTTCTTCACGAAATGGCTGCGGGATCTTCAGGCAGATCAGGGCGAGGACGGCGGTATTCCCTTTTTCGTTCCGGATCTAAGAAGTTCAACTTCAGAGGGCTGGGGAGATACCAGTCATTCGTCGGCTGCTTGGGGCGATGCAGCGGTCATCTGTCCCTGGACCATTTACGAGATGTATGGGGATGTCAGATTGCTTGCCGAGCAATATGATAGCATGAAACGTTGGGTTCATTATATTTATGAGCAAGGTAACGATCCATACTTATGGAACACGGGATTTCACTTTGGGGACTGGCTTGGACTCGATTCCAAGCCGGACAGCTACATTGGTGCCACGGACAAGGACTTTGTGGCAACTGCGTTTTATGCCTATTCGGTCTCACTTGTGAGAAAGGCGGCCGCAGTTCTTGGGCAGGGCGAAGATGAAGCATACTATGCAAATTTGCATGAACATATTGTAACGGCCTTCCGTGAGGAATTTGTTACGCCTTCGGGGAAATTGGCGGTTCCTACACAAACAGCCCATGTTCTTGCCCTGCATTTTGAATTACTGGATTCCAAGGCAAGACAGCGGGCTATCGACCAACTGAGAAAACTGGTTACAGATGCAGGGAATCATCTGACAACCGGTTTTGTTGGAACGCCATACCTGAATCCGGTACTCAGCGAAACGGGGCATCATGATCTGGCTTACACGCTGCTCTTTCAGGAAGACTACCCGTCCTGGCTGTATCAGGTAACGAAAGGGGCGACGACCGTCTGGGAACATTGGGACGGAATAAAAGAAGATGGAAGCCTATGGAGTGCAGATATGAATTCATTCAACCATTATGCGTACGGTGCCATTGGAGAGTGGCTATACCGTTATGTTGCAGGCATTCGTTCCGGTGAGCAATCTCCGGGTTTCCATGTTGTGCATATTGAGCCGCAGCCTGGTCCGGGTCTGGATTGGGTGGAAGCAAGTCTTGATACAATGTATGGACGTGTGGGTTCAAACTGGTATCGCCGGGAACACAATGAGATGGAAGTGCACGTAACCATTCCCGCAAATGCAACTGGTACCGTTGTTTTGCCGGGTGCAAGCCTTCAGACAGTTATGGAGGGTGGCCTTCCTTTGCACAAGGTGCCTCATCTTCAGGGGGTTCAAACGAGAGAATCCCACGTGAAGATTGATTTGGGATCGGGAAGTTACCATTTCACATACAAGTGTGTGGAGGAATCGGAGCACGTAATCATAAAGTAATATAGATAGAGGAATATAAGAATTGTGAAAAAAGGAGCTGCATTAACGCAGGTCCTTCTTCATTTTTATTTAATGTAATTGTAGAATCAGGGAAAGGAGAGTGTACTTCGTATGACAAAAGAACAAGTCAGACTCGTTAGACCATCGATTGCGTATAAAGAAGCTTACATGGCATTTTATCAGGATTGGCTCCAAAGTGGAGAATTGATGGTACCTTGGGTTATTGCAAAAGATCCAAGTGATTTTGAAGGAATGATAGCCTCTCTTCATCGAAGTGAACAAGGAATTGACATTCCGGAAGGGTGGGTCAAGGATAGTACATACTGGCTTGTAACAGAGACCGGCAAGATGGTTGGTGCCGTAAATATCAGGCATGAGCTTACGGACAAACTTTTCAACAGTGGTGGACATATTGGATATGGAATTCGTCCAGATGAGCGTCAGAACCATTATGGTTCACAGATCCTTGAACTGAGCCTGGTTAAGGCTCGGGAGCTTGGAATTACCAAAGTGCTGGTTGTGTGCGACGCCCACAATATCGCTTCCAAAAAAGTCATTCTTCGTAATGGGGGAGTGCAGGATCAACATTATGTTGAGCCAGATGGTAACGTAGTGGAGCGATTCTGGATTGATAATGTCGAAAAATGTTGAATATGGGTGTGGATTGACGAAAATAATATGGATATCGATTGTATAACCCTCTCAGGCTGATTACAATGAAGTGTAGAATCTGGATTGCGGCCGGAAACTATCATCCTATATCAGTCATAAGTGAGGTTTTATCATGAATCAACCGGTTAATCGGCCCCGGCGAATTGAATATCTGGATCTGTTTCGGGCTATTGCCATCATGGCGGTGGTTGCCATCCATGCAACATCCACAGCAGTTACACATTACCCAACTCATTCGCAAGGCCATGATTTTTATTTTTTCTGGAACAGTATACTGCAATTTGCGGTGCCTGCGTTTCTGTTTTTGTCCTCCCTTGTCTTGTTCTACAATTATAGTGCCAGGGTGAAGGAAACAGGGTGGGTGTTCGGATTTTATAAAAAGCGTCTGCTCTATGTGTTTGTGCCTTATGTGATGTGGTCATTCATTTACTTTGCGGTCAAACAGCTGCTGGCACGTCATGATCCAATGTCTCATTTTACGTTTTTTCTTAAACAATTGCTCACAGGAACAGCCCATACGCACTTATACTTTTTTCTTATTATTCTTCAGTTTTATGCGGTATTTCCGTTACTGTTATCACTAACCCGGTTTCGTTTATTTAAGCGTTATCTGCCCTTATTCTTTGTTGCAGCTCAGGCTGTCTTTTTTGCGCTGCATCTTCAGTTTCACTTCGAACGAATGGGAAGTCTACTGCCGAGTTACCTGATCGTTATTGGATTTGGCGCGTGGATTGGCCTAAACTTTAATGTTTCTCTGGGGAAACTGCGTTCATACCGCTATGGCTTAATTTTGGCCTTTTTAAGCGGAGCTTTTATATTTGTATATGGCAGTGTCTACATAAAAACATCCTTAACTGCAATTCCAATCATGATGTATAGCTTGCTGTTTTTGTTCCGGAATTTGTTTACACTTTCTGCATGTTTGTTATTGTTGATGGGATGTGAACGAATGGCGGCAAAAAAGCGGGATCGAGCACATCGGATTCATCGTCTTTTCGACTCACTGGGTACAGTTGCTTTCGGAGTTTTCTTGATGCACCCATTAGTATTGTTATTCTGGAGACGGGAGTTCTCGGTGGAACTGGCCCGGCATTTTAGTCTTGGCATACTACTGTCATACGTCGTTGCCCTGCTGCTCTCTTGGTTGATAGCGATTGGATTACGGCGAATGAAATGGGGCTGGGCGCTGATTGGGCGATAAATTTGAATATTATTTTTAAAAATATGAATGAGATTCTAAGGCTCCTGATGAAAAAAGAGGGAACTTGAATCTCTTTTTTATTTGCTTTTAAAGAGGTATTATGGATGAATGTCCAGAAAATTCAAATCATTTATACCCAAATGAGGAGTGATGGGATGAAGTTTGTCATCATTTTTGGTCCACAAGCGGTCGGGAAGATGACTGTCGGCCAGGAACTAGAGAAGATCACGGATCTGAAGTTGTTTCATAATCACATGACCATTGAACTGGTAGCTCCCTATTTCAGTTATGGTACACCTCAAGGTAAACGACTGGTGAGTCTGTTTCGCCAGGAAATTTTTGAAGAAGTGGCGAAGAGCAATCTTCCCGGCTTGATCTTTACATACGTGTGGGCGTTTGATTCTAAAGAGGATGCAGAATATATCCGTAAAATCAGTGAGCTGTTCACTGCTCATGGCGGACAGGTGTGTTATGTCGAATTGGAGGCAGATATGCCTGAGCGATTGAAACGTAACCGGAGTCCTCACCGGCTGCTGCATAAGGCAACGAAGCGAAACGTAGAATGGTCCGAACAGGATTTGCTAGATAGCATGAACAAGCACCAACTGAATTCAGTCCCTGGAGAATTTACACATGAGCACTATATTCGAATCAATAACACACATAAAAGTCCTGAAGAGGTGGCAGAAGCCATCAAGAAAAGATTTGATCTATAGTCAGCTAATCACCAAGATATTTAGAAGGATAGAAAGGACGTGGTCATGTTGACCAACAACATATTTAAAGACATCATAGCGTCGGAGGACGTTCTTCGAGAGATCTGCGGTACACCGGGAGAATTGGTGAAGAATAAATCGATTGCCTATCTGGATGAGCATTGTCAGCAATTCATTGCCCGTTCTGGCCTGCTCTTTATGTCAACCAGTGATCGTTCTGGCTCTTGTGATGTATCTCCCCGAGGTGACGGAAAAGGATTCGTACACGTCGTCGATCAGCATCATCTGGTCATTCCTGAACGGCCGGGCAACCGACGTTTTGACTCGTTGCTAAACATTTTGTCCAATCCGCACATTGGATTGATTTTTGTTATTCCTGGACTTGAAGAGACACTGCGTATCAATGGCAGAGCGATGATTATTCGGGATATGGACATGATGACGCAAATGCAGGCGCAGGGCAAAACACCCAAACTAGGTATCGCTGTAACGGTAGAAGAGTGCTATATGCATTGTGGCAAAGCCTTTAAACGTTCGCACACATGGGAACCTGAGAACTGGCTCGTCAAGGAGGAATTACCCAAACCAGCACGTATTATCGCTGCGCATGCTAGCAAATTAGGTGTTACGGAGGACGATGTCGACCGTTCTATGCAAGAATCGTATGAGAAACGATTGTATTAATATTTACAAATTCTAAGGAGTTGAATCATTTTGTTTGTATTAGTCTTGATGATTGCAGGAGCCATTGTTAGTCTTTTGGTTCCGTACGGCACTGTCATCGTCATTGGCATTATACTTGGTCTTGTGGTGGATAATTATCGAAATACGTTGTATCTTCGTGAGGACATTCGTGCGATTAAAAATCATTTGGGGCTGATGAACAATAAGGAATCAAAAGAGTACGAATTCGATAAAGAGTTCAAGCAAGTGGATCAACTTAGTTCCGATGAGATGAGTGTGATTAACAAGAGGATTGAAGCTGAACTGGAGAAGGAAAATAGAAATAAGAAAAACTAGGCGTGCAAGTCTGTTACGTCATGCAATTTAATGCAAAAAAAGAGATAGTTCTCCTCGGGTCGGTAATACATGCCGCTTTCTCTCATTAACCATGAATGGTATGGAATACTGGCTATCTCAGACCAAAAATTAGATGAGTTTTGCTCTTCATTTTTGGGTGTATTCTACTAATTCCAGAGGAATTAATGCAAATGCTTCAAGAACATACGGGAGAGACTGAATAAAATAAAACAGATAGAACCAAATTAAATTTATTGTTGCACATTGTAGAAAATTGTAATACCATGAACGCACATATCGTAGATATTGAAGTTGAAAAGGGCAGGACCTATGACCTCGTTGAAGGTATGGCTTGTCTTTTTCTGTATATTGGGGTGGATAAAGTGAAAATCGAGAAGGTGCTGAACAATAATGCTGTAGTTGCCATTCAGGATGGGCGCGAAGTCATCGTCATTGGCCGAGGAATAGCTTTTCAGAAGCGGGCAGGTGATCGGGTCTCCGAGGAGCATATTGACAAGATCTTTACTTTGCAAAACGAAGATATCCAGGAAAATTTCAAAACATTAATCGCCAGCATACCGCTGGAATACATGAAAGTTTCCGAAGAGATCATCGCGTATGCCAAACTGAAATTGGGCAAAAAATTGAATGACAGCATCTATCTCCATCTTACAGATCATATCCATTTCGCCATTGAGCGATATCGCAACAACCTGCCTATACGAAATGGACTACTGTGGGAAACGAAACAGTTGTACAAGGATGAGTACGAAGTGGGACTCGAGGCCCTCAACATGATTTGTGATCAATTTGGTGTCCTGTTACCGGAAGATGAAGCCGGATTTATGGCATTGCATTTTGTAAATGCAGCACTTAACGAAGAAATGCCGAACATTCGAAGCATGACGCAGGTGATGCAAGAGGTGCTGACGATCATCAAGTACCATTTCAAAATGGATTTTGACGAGAACTCGCTGAACTATTACCGATTTGTGACACATCTGAAATTTTTCGCCCAGCGTTTGGTGAAAGGTAAGCACTATAAAAATAACAATGATGATGAATTGTTTGAACTGATCCAGAAGAAGTATCCCGAAGCGCACAAGTGCTCCGAAAAAATCAAAAAATTCATTGAAAATAACTACACGTATCAACTTACTAACGAGGAAATGATGTATCTGTCGATTCATATTGAACGCGTGGTGCACGCCACTTCAGAGTAGATCGATATAACCAAAATATTCCATTAAAAAAGCGCTTGCAAAAGATCAGAAGTTATACTATTATGAATCCATAAAGTAAGCGCATACAAAATCGGATTGTAACTGTTCAATCAGGCAATGCCGATCACTCCAGGTCAGTAGACTGGTTGCAACTTACTTTAAGATGAAGTTGTTGAAGTAACAACCGAATATCGCTGTGTACAGCCTTACAGGGTTGCAACCATTAAGGGCAAAACCTGAATTGCTGAATAACACGACTTGTTTCCGGATCATCCGGCACGTTGTGTATGTTCAGTAGTTCAGGTTTTCTTTGTTTCACAAGCATGGGGAGTCTACTTAGAGAGGGAGAATAACTATGAATTACGATCAACTGGCCAAAGACATCCTATCCCGTGTAGGTGGTTCTGGAAACGTGAACAGCGTTTTCCACTGTGTAACCAGATTACGTTTTAAACTGAAAAATGAAAGCGTTGCTAAAACAGAAGAGATTAAAAATCTGCCTGGCGTTATTACGGTTATGCAGAGTGGAGGCCAATATCAGGTAGTCATCGGCAATGAAGTGCCGGATGTATATAAAGCGATTGTGAAGGTGGGCAACTTGCCGACAGAAGGTCAGGTTGAAGAGAACAAGGACGAATCGGGGAAAAAAGTAGGGCTGTTCAGCCGATTTATCGATATGATCTCGGGAGTTTTCACTCCACTTCTCGGCTTGCTTGCTGCAACAGGGATGATCAAAGGGTTTACAGCCATGTTTCTATCCTTCGGCTGGTTGACGGACACATCCGGAACGTACCATTTGCTGAATGCAACAGGTGACTGTCTGTTCTACTTCTTCCCGGTATTCCTAGGTTATACGGCTATCAAGAAATTTGGCGGCTCACCGTTTCTGGGTATGGCCATCGGGGCTACACTGGTTTATCCTACGCTGTCCGGTTTGACTGCGGGAGATCCATTGTACACACTATTCGCGGGTACGTTGTTTGAATCACCGATTCATATTACATTCCTTGGTATTCCTGTGATCCTGATGAACTATTCATCGTCGGTTATTCCAATTATTATTGCTACATTCTTTGCCGTAAAAATCGAAAGATTCTTCAAAAATGTTATTCCTAAAGTGGTTAGCACATTCCTTGTTCCATTCTTTACGCTGCTTGTTATCGTTCCGGCAACGTTCCTTGTAATTGGTCCAGTATCCACTTGGGCTGGACAGTTGATCGGTGCAGGAGCAACCGGAATCTATGATCTGAGCCCACTTCTTACAGGACTTATCATTGGCGGCCTGTGGCAGGTGTTCGTACTGTTCGGTCTTCACTGGGGTCTAGTTCCAGTCATGCTTCTGAACCTCAGTACGTCCGGAGCGGATCCGGTGGTTGCCATGTCGTTCGCTGCTTCCTTTGCTCAGATTGGTGCGGTACTTGCCGTAATGTTGAGAACTAAAAATGCCAAACTGAAATCTTTGAGTATTCCTGCCTTCATCTCAGGCATCTTCGGTGTAACCGAGCCGGCAATCTATGGTGTGACCCTTCCACTGAAAAAACCGTTTATCATGAGCTGTATTGCAGGTGGTATTGGCGGCGCCATACTGGGATTCTTCGGTTCGAAAATGTACATGTTTGGTGGACTTGGCGTATTCGGTTATCCGACCTTCATTAACCCGGCCACAGGTGTTGATTCTTCATTCTACATGGCACTTGTTGCAACAGCCGTTGCGTTCATACTTGGTTTCGTTCTTACGTATGTCATTGGTTTCAAGGAAGCTGCTGCACCAGTACCAGCTCCGGCAGCTTCACCAGCACCTGCACTCGATCCCAATCCGAACAGCAAATACGAAATCTTCAGCCCAATGGCTGGCGAAGTTATTCAATTGAAGGAAATTAACGACATTACGTTTGCTGGTGAGCATATGGGTAAAGGCATTGCGATTCGACCAACAAGTGGCCGAGTGGTATCTCCAATCACAGGTGTTGTACAAACGGTTTACCGCACAAAGCATGCCATTGGACTTGTGACGGATGATGGTGTAGAGATGCTGATCCACATTGGACAAGATACGGTACAACTGAAAGGTCAACATTTCAATGCTCATGTGAAAGATGGTGACCGTGTCAACGTTGGAGATTTGATTATGGAGTTTGATCTGCAGGCCATCAAGGATGCCGGTTATGAGACGGTTACTCCCATTATTATTACGAATACTTCAAATTACCTGGATGTTGTGGGCACAGAGAATGCATCGGTGAACGAAAAAGACAAATTGCTGACGGTGCTTGGTTAAATCAAGTTACGATGAAGAGGAGGAGTGCTTTATGTTTGAAAAGCCAACTTCCTTCCCGGAGAATTTTCTCTGGGGAGGAGCAACAGCAGCGAATCAGCTGGAAGGTGCCTATTTGGAAGGGGGGAAAGGATTGACTACGGTCGATCTGATCCCTACCGGGTCTAGGCGTTTCCCCATTGCGATGGGTAACCTGGACTCGTTCGAACCCAAGGAAGGCGAGTTCTACCCTTCTCATGAAGCTATTGATTTCTATCATCGGTACAAGGAAGACATTGCTTTATTCGCCGAGATGGGGTTCAAATGTTTCAGACTTTCGATCGCCTGGTCCCGAATCTTCCCGAACGGGGATGACGCCGAGCCAAATGAGGCAGGTCTGCAATTCTATGATGATGTCTTCGATGAATTGTTGAAATACAATATCGAACCAGTCGTTACCATTTGTCATTTTGATGTACCTGTACATCTCGTGCAAACATATGGCGGCTGGAAGAACCGCAAGATGATTGGATTTTTTGAAACCTATGCGAAGACGTTATTCCATCGATATAAGGACAAAGTGAAATACTGGATGACGTTTAACGAAATCAACATGCTTCTGCATCTTCCGTATATTGGTGCAGGTATTGTCCTGCAAGAGGGAGAGGATAAGCAGCAGGTCCTGTATCAGGCGGCGCATCATGAACTGGTAGCCAGTGCACTTGCCGTCAAGGCGTGTCACGAGATGGTTCCCGGTGCACAGATCGGATGTATGCTGGCTGCAGGTACGGTGTATCCCTACACTTCCAATCCGGAGGACGTATGGAAGGCGATGGAGCAGGATCGCGAGTCTTTTTTCTTCATTGATGTTCAGTCCAAAGGGGCATACCCGGGCTACACGAAGCGTTTCTTCAGAGAAAACGGGATTCATATTGAGATGCAGCCAGAAGATGCCGAACTTCTTATGCAGAATACGGTGGACTATATCGGCTTCAGCTATTATGCCAGCCGCTGCACTAGCACAGATCCGGAGATTTTGAAAGATTCAACGGAGGGCAATGTATTTGGTTCCGTGAAAAACCCTTATCTTGATGCATCGGAATGGGGATGGACCATTGACCCGAAAGGTCTGCGAATTACCTGCAATCAGCTGCACGACCGCTACGGCAAGCCATTATTCATAGTGGAAAATGGTCTTGGTGCTACGGATGTATTGCTGGATAATGATACGGTGGAGGATGATTACCGCATTGACTATCTAAACCGTCATTTTGCCGAGATGGCAGAAGCCATTCAGGACGGAGTCGAGATCATTGGATATACGAGCTGGGGCCCGATTGATTTGGTCAGTGCAGGTACAGGAGAAATGAAGAAACGTTATGGTTACATCTATGTAGATCGAAATAATGACGGCACGGGTTCGCTTAGAAGAGTGAGAAAGAAAAGCTTCCACTGGTACAAAGACATCATTGCTACTCATGGGGCACAATACTTCTAAGTGCTGTCCAGTAAGTGAAATTCAGAAAAAGGGAGGAGCAGTCCTGTGTTACACACGGTTCTGCTCCTCTTTTGTTCAAATGAACAGAACTTTGGAAAATTCACTTTTTTATGTTTATCTAAGAGAAGAACCAATTAAGGGACTTGCAGACTCCGATGAGCGTTTAGCCTGCCATACTGCCAATAGACACCGGACCCGGATACGGGATCGGAGGCAAAGCACAACGCATCGCGGATCTGGGCGTTGGTTTTGCCTTGGGCTGCAAGCAAGGCAGCCGCACCTGCAACCTGCGGTGCAGCCATCGATGTACCACTCATATAAGCGTACGAGCTGCCGAGATATGTCGACAGTATGCTGTCACCCGGAGCAGCCATATCAACCCATGCACCATAGTTGGAGAAATTGGATTTCAGATCGGAAGGATTGGTGGAGGCGACGGAAATCACATTGGGGTAGGAAGCGGGCACGATTGGATACGAAGTATTGTCATTGCCGGCAGCAGCAATAATGACTGCCCCGCGGTCCCAGGCATACTGTACCGCAGCTTGCAAGAAGGCATCACCTACAGGTCCGCCCAGGCTCAAATTAACCACTTGTATACCGTTATTGGCAGCATAGACCAGCCCGTTGCCGACATTGCCCATGGTTCCCATCCCGCTATCATCCAGCACACGAATGGGTACGATGGACGCCAGCGGAGCAACGCCAGCGATGCCAGCTCCATTATTCGTGACGGAAGCCGCAATTCCGGCCACATGTGTGCCGTGTCCGTTCCCGTCCTCGGGGATGGCGTCATAGCTGACATAGTCATAACCTGGAAGGAGCTTGCTGGCAAGCTCGGGGTGGTTTAGCTGTACTCCGGTATCAATAATGGCAATTTTGATGGAGCTGTTGCTTTGGCTAATATCCCAAGCCGCAGGTGCGTTAATCTTTTGCAGGTTATTCTGATAAGGGAAGTAGGGGTCATTCGGGGTATAGGATGCCTGAGCGAGGTAATTGGGTTCTACATGTTCAATGAGTTCATGATCCTTATAATTCTTTAGCATGCGATGCATGATTCTGTTTGATTCTACCCGATACCAGCCGAGATCTTCATACGTTTCGGCAACTTTGCATCTTCCTTTTTTATGCAGAGTGTGCATTTGATCTGCCGTGGTGCCTTCCTTAAATTTGATCAAGAGCTGCTTGGGAGCATGGGGATGAAACTTTCGCGTTTCTAGGATGTCTTCTACGTAACGATATATAAATCCCAGCATGAGCAGAAATGCAGCAGAGATACCAAGCCATAGCCACATCAATTTTTCCCCCTTGTGAGTTTGATTTGGTAACACGTCTTATCGTATGCAGAGTCTCTCACATCGCGCGGGCTTTCTATCATTTTGGATAGGAGTACAGCTAGATTGATAGAAGAAATTAAATTAGGTAAGATGATGAAAGAGAGCGAGCTCGCTAAGAATGCGGGTTCGGGGGAGCTGCTATCAGCCAGGCTCTAATCTACAGGATAGGAATGAAAATATGGTGACACAGCTTCAGACAGTGCCCAAGGTAATGAAGGTTCAGCTCCATCAGATTGAGCAAGCTGTTGATTTTGCCATGCGTGTCCGCAGAGAAGTATTTCCAATGATGAATCATGAACAGATACCTGCGGATCTGATGCAATTTAGAGAACATTATATGGAGACAGCGGGTGCAGTCTTTCTTGTAGCCGTAACGGAAGAAGCAAGCATTGTAGGCTCCATCGGCATTGTGCCATATGATGGACGGATTCAGGTGATCGAAGGTCGGTACCCGGAACAATCCGCAGCTGAAATTGTAAAATGTTATGTCGATCCTGCCTATCGCAGATACGGTATTGGTTCACTTCTGGTGAAAGAGCTGGAGCGTGTGGTAAAAGAAATGCCATACACTACGCTATACCTACACACCCACCGTTTTTTGCCTGGGGCTGTGGATTTCTGGCAGCGTCAAGGATTTACAATCGTGACCGAAGAGCATAATGAGTGGCAAATTGTGCATATGGACAAGCCAGCTGGGAAGTAATCTTTACTGTAAAGAAGGTAGCAATGATCAAGTCGAAGCAAGCAAACGAGCGCAGTTGGTAACGGTCAAATCGAAAACGTTGAGATCGGAGAGACGTATCTATGTATACAAGTCTGATTGATAAACTGAAACATACCGAGGCTATACGCTGGTTCCCCAATCATCAGGTTCAGGAGAGCTGGATTACTGAAGTAGAACAGGAACTCGGCTTCGCATTGCCTCCTTCCTATCGCTGGTGGCTCCTGAATTATGGTCAAGCGATGCTAAGCGGGACAGAAATTCTAACGGTTGCGCCTCCAGAGGACCGAGAATATGCAGACACGGATATTCTGTATATATACCGGCTTGCTGATGAACAGGCGAAGCAGGAAGGCAAGTTGGAACTGTTTATTCCGGATGAGGACGAGTATTACTACTTTGATACACGCACCGCTGATGAACGTGGGGAATACAAGGTTATGCGGCTGGATTATTTTAATGGCGAGCCTGAAGTGTACGCGGACTCCTTCGCCGAATTTTTGGAGAAATTAATTGATCAACGAACCCCTCGGAATCCGTAATTTCATTATGCTGTTTATGTGCTAAGACCGGCTCGTTGGGAAATCATAGAGGAATACGTGTTTTGCCTGAATGGATGGTTACAACATGGCATGAGACATAATGGGGGCAGATGCAGATGAACACACGGACACAGAAAATAGTCTTTATCGATATTGACGGAACACTTGTGGATGATGATGGGAACATACCTGTTTCAGCTCAGCAAGCTTGTAGGCAGGCACGTGCGAATGGACATCTGCTTTATTTGTGCACAGGGCGTTCGAAAGCGGAAATTTATGATTCCATCTGGGACGTCGGATTCGACGGTCTGATTGGTGCAGGTGGCGGATACGTGGAGTTCGGTGATGAAGTTCTCTATCATAAAAAGGTAACGGCTGAAGACGTTCGGCATATGGTCGATTTTTTCAATGAACATCAGATTGATTTCTATCTGGAATCCAATTCGGCCCTCTATGCAAGTAGCAATCTTCAAACCCATCTCGAACGTCGCATATACGGTGATGTGGAGAATGATCAGGTAGCCAGAGCGAAAAAGGAACAGAAGCCACATCCCTTTATTACGGGTCTGACCTACGGTGAAGCCAACTTATATAAGGATGATGTTAATAAGGTTTGTTTTCTGGAAAGTGCTGTCGTTCCGTTCGAACGGATCAAGCAGGAATTTCAGGGCAAATTCGAGGTAATCCAATGTACCGTACCTATCTTTGGAGAGGGAAGCGGGGAGCTTATGATTCCTGGCATTCATAAAGCAATTGCGATTGCGGATCTGCTGGAACACTTGGGCATGTCTCGGGAAAACACACTGGCCATAGGAGACGGCATGAATGATGCCGAGATGCTGGAATTTTGCAAAATAGGCATTGCCATGGGCAATGCGAAGCCCGGTCTGAAAGCCATCGCCGATGACATTACCGGAGCCATTGAGGAGGACGGGTTGTATCACAGTTTTGTGAAGTATGGCTTGATCCAGTCCTAGTGTTCTTGCCAATTAAAATAGTAGGGCGATCAGGCAGCTCCTGTAATGGAGATGTCTGTTTGCAATGTTAAGACTCAGAGAGAAGGGTCAGGATCCACAAGAGGAGAGCGCCGAAACCTCCCACGCACAGTCCGCATAGGAGCGTAAAAAGAAATACAAATTTTTTCCCGTTCATCAGATCCCTCCCGCTTGAGTTGTAACATAGAGTAAGATCATGGCGTGTGTTAGATTACATAATTCCTGTACAGTATCCGATATATATTAGGTACGCTCATTTACTAGAAACATAAAGGAGTGCAGAACATGGATATTGCAGCATTATCAATGGCCATGAGTCAAACGTCGCTGGCGCAGTCGGCGAGTTTGCAGGTGATGTCATTGTCGAAAAACATGGCAGAACAACAAGGTCAACAGCTTACGGAAATGTTAAAATCTGTTCCAGCCCCACATCCGAATCTGGGAAGCAGTCTGGATATTTCAGTTTAGACGTTTTCTAAGAAATGCATGTTCAAAAACAATTGCAGCAAGCGAACCCAAACGGTTTCAATTCATCGAATTGAAGCTGTTTGGGTTGTTTTTTCGATTAAGAATGATGGAGGATCATATTTCCAAAAAGCTGACGGGCCTTATCCCAATCCACACCGAGTTTACCTTGCCATCCAGCCCAAGGCATCTCCATGTCGGAGCGGCCTTTCGTATTGCTGAGCTGTAATTCGGCATTCAGCAGCTCTTCGATATTGGTCCAATGATCAGGACGAAGGGGGAGAATCTGGTTTGGCAGAACCCCTACTCGGGATAAAGATTTTAATATGCCTCGGCGGATGCCAGCCTGTCCTTTGATCAATTTCTCCGCTGTGAGCCGTTTCTCATATTTTCCCGGAGATTCATCGCTCTCTGCCTGATCCAAACTATGAAGCAGTTGATTGAAGGTGTGAATGTCCTCTTCACTCGGTGTAATGGATTCATGTTCAAGCAGGGAAACTAACTCTGTCAAATCAGCGTATGTCCCTAAACTATTCGAGCTGTAATCATGTCCCAAGTGAACGGCATAGCGAATAAAGGACAAATTATCCCATGCGTCATTGCTGTTACGGCTTAAACCGCAGTATTTACAACAATGGAAATGTTTCGCTTCTTCATAAGCATGGTGCTGCATGTGAACCATCATATGATAGCTTCCAAGTGTAGTTATGCCTCGGGGATAACTTCCACCAACACCCGCCACAAATGCATTGGTGATCGTGGTCCAGGATAGATGTTCATTTTGCTGCAAATCAATTAATTGTTGAATGATCTCGTCATGAGCAATTAGCTCCAGATCATTAGGAATCCAGCCGTGCGTATGTAATACTTCTTGTTCGTCAGCAGTTAGTGTATCCGTTTGATACACCATCACTTGGCGCTCCCTGTCATACTTGCCATTGGTATGCAGATACAGCTTTTTAAGCACTTTAATGCATTTTTTGTCCATGAGCATCTCCTCAAAAGTTAGTTGCTTATTCTAAGACTTTCGCATAGGCTTCATTGCTTCCTTTCATTATAAATGAGATGATGGCTATATTACAGATGAGAAGCGGTGAAGCATGCGAATTAATAAATACATAAGTGAAACGGGATTCTGCTCACGGCGAGAGACAGACCGCTTAATTGCAGCTGGGCGCATTACGATCAATGGTAAGGTATGTGTAAAAGGGGCAGAGGTTGTAGCAGAAGATATCGTCCTTATCGACGGCAAGGAAATCCCTCAGGTTGATCGCCAACCTGTATACCTGGCTCTCAACAAACCAATAGGTATTGTCTGTACGGCAGCACAACAAGTCGAGGGCAATATTATACAGTATGTAAATTATCCATCACGCATCTTTGCCGTTGGCAGGCTGGATAAAGCCTCCGAAGGTTTGATTTTGCTTACGAACGATGGAGAGATTGTTAACAAAATGATGCGCTCAGAGCACAATCATGAGAAAGAGTACGTGGTGACCGTGGATAAACCGATTACAGATGAATTCCTAAGAATGATGTCCCAAGGAGTCGAGATTCTGGACGTAATAACCAAGCCATGCAAAGTATATCGTCACCGTGAGAATGTTTTTCGGATTATTCTGACACAGGGGCTTAACCTGCAAATTCGCAGAATGTGCAAAGCCCTGGGGTACAGAGTGCTGAAACTGGAGCGCATCCGTATTATGAATATAACACTGGATCAGCTGGAACGAGGACAATGGAGGCATCTGGAGAAGCATGAGCTGAGTACGCTGCTTGCCAGGCTGAATTAGCTGACTACTCCTAGCTTGGATAATAACATTTGTGCAAAAGGTAAGTCATCGCACGCAAACATAAAGAAGGCACTAATCCTGAAAGGATGGATGGTGCCTTCTTTTGCGTTCCAAACGACCAGAGCCTAATGGATCTCGGACAACTTCGATCCGGGGGCATGCTTCCGAACTTTTCGTTCTGAGATGATGGAACCCAGGAGTGTTAACACCGCACCCAGCATGGTAACCCAAGTAATGGGTTCATGCAGCAGCAGTGCAGAGGCTAACAATGTAATTACAGGCACCAAATAAATGTAAACGCTGGTTTTCACTGCTCCCAGAAGGCTTACCGCCCTATTCCAGGTTACAAAACACAATGCAGAAGCGCCTACCCCGAGAAAAAGAAGATTGGAAAGGTTGGTCAGATCGGCTAACCGCTCCATGTCAAAATGGAATTCGAACAGGAATAAGGCAGGGAGCATGAACAAAAGCCCGTAAAAGAACACTTTGCGTGTAGCACCAATGGTGTGATAGTGAAGATCGCCTATCTTACGCATAAGGACGGAATAGATTGCCCAGACAGCAGGAGCCACAAAAGCAAGCAGATCGCCCAGCGGATTCAGCTGCAGGCTGTAACTCCCATTGAACGCAATGATCACAATGCCTGTCAAAGCAATAGCAAAACCGACGACAAAATGCCGAGATAACGGCTCATCCTTCAGGAAGAAATGCGCAAGCACAGCGGTGAAGAAGGGCGCAATGGACACAATGACACCTGCGTTTGAAGCCAGTGTGAATACAAGCGCGATATTTTCGATCAAAAAATACAATGTGACTCCGCACAGTCCGGCCGCCATAAAAAGCATCTCATCCCGGACCGTTGATATCCGCATCACACGAGGGTAGATCAGAAACAACACCACATATCCAATCAGAAAACGAAACAACAGGATTTCGACAGGTGTGAAGTCGATGAGCAGAATTTTAGTGGAGATAAAGGTGGTCCCCCAGATCAAAATCGTAAGCAAGGCGAGCAGGTGACCAGCCGTATGTTTATTTTCACTCATCGTGAAACACGGTCCTGCAGCCGTTGGGACTCGTATTCGTGGTTAAAAATTCGATGATATTGTTTGGGCGTCAAGCCGATAAGTTTTTTGAAAAAGTTCGTAAAATGGCTCTGATCGCTGAATCCCGTCTGGGCGGATACCTCAAGCGGCAGCGTTCCTTGTTCCAATAAGCGCTTGGCCTGATTGATACGAATAGTTTCCAGATACCGATACGGTGAGATGCCTTTTTGGCGAGTAAATAGACGCACCAGGTGATACTTGCTCATTCCACTTAGGTCGGCTAACACATTGAGCGATATACTTTCCATGTAATGAGACCCTATGTATTCGCAGATACGCTTGATTTCAATTGTGACATCCTGAGAAGAGACGGGGGATTCAGCATCCGCATAATCCCGAAGCAGCTGTTCCAGCAGCAGGAGCAGCAGCTCTTCTTTGCCAAAATCGGATTGCTCCTCCAAAATCATCAAATGCAGGTCATGCAAAGAGCCGACCAATTCGTGTTGATAGAGTACGGGTGCTGTAAAGTGTGGCAAATAGTCTTGTCCGGTAATTTCGCGGGTGTATTCTCTCATGACCTCTGGCTGGATGTTGATACAGCGATAATCGAGCGTTCTTCCGTCAATCCCTTCACAGGCATGGGGGTCATGAGGGTTAAATACGATCATGTCGCCTGTATTCAGCACATACTCCTGATTATTGCAGACCAGATGTCGCTTGCCCTGCTCAATAAAACCAATGACGTAATAGTCATGAAAGTGATTGGGGAATTTCTGCATAATACCCTGGAATTGATAAGCTTCAAGCTGCAGATCGGTATCAAATACAACGGTTCGTACTTCACGATTCATGCTGCACCTTCTTTCTCGTAAGTTCTTGTCAGTATAAACTGAAAAGAAGGTTAGTTCTTGGACGATATTGCTCCCTCGCATGCTATTAATAGCGGGGAAGCAGCAAAAAAGAGCAGATTTCCTGCTCTTTTTCTGTTATCCCTCTATAGCGTACTACTTATATAACCTCATGGGAAGGCTTGTCAGAGATTGTCCTGCTGCAGACGGGGTCAGGTGGTCTTCCAGCATGAATCCGCTGACGGGTTCAATACTTGAGAAGGTTTGCAAAAATGTCGTCAAAACAATTTTGGCTTCCAGCCTAGCCAGAGGTGCACCCAGGCAGAAGTGTGTTCCGAAGCCAAAAGCGAGCTGTTTGTTATTGTTCGGACGATGAATATTCAATGTGAATGGATCCTCGAACATGTCCTCATCCATGTTGGCTGCACTCATCCAGGCTACGATGGCGTCTCCTTTTTTGAGTTCAACCCCAAGCAGGTTATTATCCGCCTTGACCATGCGGTCCATTTTACTGATATGGAAACGGTACCGCAGCATTTCTTCCACTGCATTTCCAACTAGCTCTGGATTATCTCTCAGCTCCGTGTACAGTTCAGGCTGATCATAGAGCAGCGCATAGAAGGAATTGGCCAACAGGTTGCTTGTCGTTTCTATTCCTGCGCCCAGAATGAACATGGTGGTGCGTACAATTTCCTCATCCGTAAAATGTTCACCATCCACTTCGACCTGGATCAGGTCCGAGATAATGTCCTCGGCAAGATTCGTTCGTTTGGACACAACAAAAGGGTAAAGGTATTCGAAATATTGCTGACCCGCAATTTTCTTCATTTCATTGATATGGCTAAAGGTTGCATCCGTTGTTGGCATGAAGAGAATATCTACCCATTCCTTAAATAAGAGCCTGTCTTTGGAAGGAATGCCAAGCAGATCAGACATGATGATTACTGGAAACATACTTGTGTAGGCTTGTACAATATCCACCTCGGGAAGCTGAGAAAATTCCGCGACTAACTTGTCTGCTACTGCCTGAATGCGCGGCTCCCAAAGTTTGAGACTTCTTGGGGTAAATGCACTTGCTAATAATGATCTTCGCTTGCGGTGTTCCGGAGGATCGACGTTGTGAATATCCAGCTTGTCCGGAATGTGGTGCTCGCTGTCCGCACCTTCTCCCTCACTTGAATACCCCACGTTCACAATCGATCTTTCTCTTACACTGGAGAAATGTTCATGATCATTCAATACGGTTTTGACCAAGTCATACTTGAACACATGCCAGGAATCCGTCTCTTCATTGTAAACTACAGGTTCCTGTTTGAGCATGTGGCGATACCAACGATAAGGACTAAACTCTTCTTCTTTCGATTGGAATTTCGTGATTTCAGACAGAGGAATAATCGTGCTCTTCTTCATTCATCTTACCTCCTTAGTTGGGGTCATTGACAAATATAACAAACAAAAGTACTTTAATTCAAGTAGTTTAATTTATAATAATAAGGTGGAGTAGAGAGTGAAGAGCATGCTGAAGCATAAAGGAGTCAAAGCGGGGATATTCATGATTGTGTTCTATCAGATTGTGATGCTGACCGTTTTCATGTCCGGATATAGCGCGATCCCCAAAAACGTAACGAATCTTACCGTGGCCATCGTTAATGAAGACCAACAATCCGGTACTGAATTTGTTCAGAAGCTGCAAGAGCAGCTCCCGTTCAATATCGTAACCGATGAGTCGCTGGAACAGGCGAAGATGGGTCTGGAAGACCGTGATATCCATATGGTGATACGTATACCTGGTGACTTTACGGAGAAACTGTCTGAACAGAGCGGCGAAGCGCAGCTGGAATATTTGATTAATGAATCTAACCCAACGACAATTACCAGTTCGATGAAAAGTGTAGCAGCAGAAATTACCGCTCAGATCAGCGCACAGGTTCAGGCTCAAAGCTTCGAAGCGGTATTGAACGGAATGCAGGTTCCTGCGGATCAATCCAAACAGATTGTGGAATCAACCACGGGTAAGGTCTCATCCAATATCGTCATGAGTAACCCACAGCCTGCCGGTATGCAAAATCAGATGGCACCGATGTTTATCACGATGGCACTCTATGTTGGAGCCATGATCTATGCCATGCAGAGCGTGGGCGGAATGCAGCAGCTGCGTGCACAAATGGGAAAATGGAAAGCCTTTTTTGCCCTGCGGGGGGCGAACCTGCTCATTTCCCTGATTGCTCCTCTGGTTGGAGTAGGCATCTACTTCATGGTTCAAGGATATGGGGTGGAAGTGTTTCTGAAAATGTGGCTGGTGCACAGTCTGCAATTATTCGTGTCGATCGAATTTACAAGTATCTTCATCATGCTTCTCGGTCAAGGAGGTATGCTGATCAACATGATATTCGTGCTTAGTCAATCCATTGCCAACGGTACGTCCATGTCACCCGAAATGATGCCTGGATATTTTAAATTCGTCAGTCAGATCACGCCGATGTTCTATTCCACGCATTTGGATTACAATATTCTCTTCGGCGGTGGCAGAACGGCCCATTACGCCATTGGATTAGCGCTGGTTGGACTGGTCGCTTTCGTTCTCAATGCAGCCATTCACCATTTCAAACATGCCAAGCAAACCAATCCGCTGCAAGAGTCTTCACAACAGCCCGCTATCGTATAAAATAAGAAATAAAGGGCTCAGGCGAATTTGTAAGAAGCTGTGCCCTTGGTAAGAGAGCAGAATGGGGGCAGTCACATGTCAATTCAAATATTTATTCTTGGTGCATTAAGTGAAGGGAATTGTTATCCCTATGATATTAAAAAGCAAATAGGCAAACATTTGGATCAGACCGAGGCGAAAATTACGGAAGGGACGATCTATTACAATTTCGAAGTGCTGCATAAGAAGGGGCTAATCGAGAAGATTGAAACGATCCAGAGTGAGAATAGACCAGACAAAACGATGTATGGGATCACCGATCAAGGGCGGCTCGCACTGGAAGAGAGCATCTATAAAGTATTTCAGAAATTCACGACCATTCAGTCCCTTTATGCAGCGCTGGTTAATCTGGATAAGGTGGATAATCAGAAGATTGCATACCTTATTGAAGATATCATCGTGAAACAAAGAAAAAAACTCGATTATATTGACGAGCAGAAACCAGAGGAGATCGAGGTAAGTGAGGATTTGATGGATGCTCTGTGGCTGATGAGGGATCATGCTTATCACACGATTGAGAGCAACATTGCATGGTTGGAGAAGCTCCTTCACCATGTTCAGAGCAGGGCGTTAAGGCATTAAGCGCGTTTAGCGTCACTGTGTCTGCGTAGAGGTGCGTCAGGTCAGCGACAGTCTGGCTTTGAACGCGCCTTTTTTCGTCTATATTGCGAAGCAGAACCAGGAGCGCGGATTGAAACAAA
The DNA here is from genome assembly GCF_004000925.1 of Paenibacillus illinoisensis NBRC 15959. Classification (GTDB taxonomy): domain Bacteria; phylum Bacillota; class Bacilli; order Paenibacillales; family Paenibacillaceae; genus Paenibacillus; species Paenibacillus illinoisensis. The sequence goes on from NZ_BIME01000002.1 coordinate 49,252, forward strand.
TGGTAAAAACCTATAGAATCTGAACTATGTCGTAAATGAATATTTTGTAACGAAGGAGAGGGAATTTCATGTTCGAACATCTGGTGGTATTCAAATTCAACGATAAAATTACGCCGGCAAAACAGCAGGAATTTGTCTCACAATTGCTAGCCTTGCAGGACGAGATTCCTGGGATCATTGATCTGACTGCCGGGATCAATGTAACGGAAGAGACGGATCATATTCAGGGATTCACACTTGGATTAAGAGTGACGTTTGAAGACCAAGAAGCCTTGCGTGCATATGGTCCACATCCCGCCCATCAGGCTTTTGTAGCTTCCCTTAACGGATGGGTAGAGAATGTTATTGTAACGGACTTTCCGATCCCTTCGAAATAAGACAGGTCATGAAGGAGAACACTGATGATTAAAACGATTGAACAGCAGGCTGGCACATGTAGTGCTGGCTTTTTTCTTTTCTCCTGATATTCAGTAAAAAATGTAGTGAGATGTTATATAATATTACACTAAAAATCCGTTGTTTTGTTTCGTTTGCCCAAAAAGATACGATCTCTTTATCTCCTGTAACAATTCTCGTTCATGTATCATGGAAGTTTTCGAAATAGTTTATATAATGTGAATCAACATAACATGATTATTCAGTGCGATGGGTTGATTCTAATTTCGGGGGCGAGCGCGGATGAACGAAACAAAAAAGATGAGAATTTTTTCACTGGGGATTCAACATGTATTGGCAATGTATGCCGGGGCTATTCTGGTACCTTTACTCGTGGGAAGAGCTTTGAATCTGACTGCAGAGCAGCTGGCATATCTGGTATCCATTGACCTGCTCACATGCGGTATTGCAACGTGGCTGCAGGCTCGGAAGGGAAAGTATCTGGGCATTGGTTTGCCGGCAGTACTCGGTAGTTCATTTGTAGCTGTTACGCCCATGATCGCCATCGGATCTCAGTATGGTATTCCAGCCATTTATGGGTCCATCATAGCAGCCGGTTTATTTATCGTCATCTGTGCCGTATTTTTCAGCAAAATCGTCAAGCTGTTCCCTCCCGTTGTCATTGGTACCGTGGTAACCATTATTGGTCTAGCACTTATTCCTACCGGAATCAAGAATATGGCTGGCGGGGCAAATAGTGAGAACTTCGGAAGCTTGGACAATCTGGCACTTTCTTTCGGAGTACTGCTCTTTATTTTGATACTGAACCGGTATGCTCGGGGTTTCGTTAAATCTCTTGCGGTCCTGATTGGCATCATCGCAGGAACTCTCATTGCGGCCCTCATGGGAAAAGTGAATTTCTCTCCTGTACAGGAAGCATCATGGTTCCACTTGCCACAACCCTTTTATTTCGGAATGCCAACATTTGAGATTGGCCCGATTATTACAATGATCATCGTAGGTACTGTCGTGATTATCGAGTCAACAGGTGTGTTTATGGCTTTGAGCAAAATTTGCGATCAGCCCATCAATGAGAAGGATCTGGCTCGCGGTTATCGTGCAGAGGGCTTGGCTTTTGTACTTGGCGGTATATTCAATGCCTTTCCATACAATACATTCGCGCAGAATGTCGGGCTCGTACAATTGTCCAAGGTGAAAACAACAAATGTCGTGGTTGCAGCCGGAGGCATACTGGTCTTCCTCGGACTCATTCCGAAGGTAGCGGCATTTGCAACCATTATCCCAAGTGCAGTATTAGGCGGTGCGACAGTGGTTCTGTTCGGTATGGTCGTATCCTCTGGAATCAAAATGCTGCAAACCGTCGATTTTGGCAAGCAGTCCAACCTGTTGATCGTCGCTTGTTCGGTTTCGCTCGGGCTTGGTGTCACAGCCGTACCAGACCTGTTTGCCCAGCTGCCACAAAGCATTCGGATCATTGTGAGCGATGGTATCATTACAGGAAGTCTGTCAGCGATTCTGCTTAATATCTTTTTCAACCTTGGTTTCAAAAAGGAAAGTCTGCCTGTTCAGCCTGTAGCGGGAACTCAGGAGGCACATACCTGATTCCATCTTAACTGAATAATAGCGAATTAAACGAGTAAGCCCACATAGGATTCATTGCTGGAAAGAGTGGAAAATATCCTTCTTCCTAATGAATACCTTGTGGGCTTATTTGGCTGTCGGATGCGATGAAACATGCAAACACCCTACAAATATGCTAAAGTTTCCTTATGAACATATGATATGTTCATCATTTCGAAATTCCATGCGACTACATAAATGAGCATTGGTTCACACAGGCTACATGAATACAAACAGAGGAGTTCCTTTGTTGAGGAGAAGGAGTGGAGTGCACATGGAAAAGGATAAGTTAGGGGCAGGCTGGAATTTGGACAATAGTTATGCCCGGCTGCCGCAGACCTTTTATACGAGTCAGGGTGCAGTACCGGTACAGTCACCTGAGCTTGTCATCTTAAATGAAACCCTTGCGACCAGCCTCGGACTGAATGCTGAAACGCTGAACAGCAAGGAAGGGGCAGCAATTTTTGCAGGCAATGAAATTCCGCCTGGAGCCGAGCCTCTGGCTCAAGCTTACGCAGGCCATCAGTTTGGCAATTTCAACATGCTTGGTGATGGACGGGCATTGCTACTGGGTGAACAGATTACGCCACAGGGCGAGAGGGTGGACATTCAGCTCAAAGGTTCGGGCAGAACGCCATACTCCCGTGGAGGGGATGGTCGGGCAGCGATCGGACCGATGCTGCGTGAATATATTATTAGCGAGGCCATGGAAGCACTAGGTATCCCTACAACGAGAAGTTTGGCGGTAGTGACTACTGGAGAAAGCATTTTTCGTGAAACGGAACGACCGGGTGCCATATTAACCCGTGTGGCCTCCAGTCACATCCGCGTGGCAACCTTTCAGTATGCAGCTAGATGGGGAACTGTAGACGAACTGAGAGCACTGGCGGACTATACGCTGGAACGGCATTTTCCTGACATTCCTTTAGATCATAACCGTTACTTGAACTTCCTCCGGGAAGTCATCAAACGACAGGCTTCGCTGATCGCCAAATGGCAGAATGTTGGATTTATACATGGTGTCATGAATACGGACAATATGGCCATCAGTGGAGAAACGATAGATTACGGCCCTTGTGCATTTATGGATGCTTATAATCCGGCTACAGTCTTTAGTTCAATCGATACGCAAGGCCGTTATGCCTACGGCAATCAACCCTATATTGCGGGCTGGAATCTGGCTCGTCTTGCCGAGACATTACTGCCGCTGCTGCATGATAATGAAGATGTGGCCATACAGATTGCACAGGATGCCATTTCCCAATTTTCAGAGCAGTATCATCATGAATGGTTATCCGGCATGCGTGCCAAGCTGGGATTATTGACAGAAGAGGACGAAGATGAAACGCTGATGAAAGATCTTCTGGAACTGATGGAAAAGCAATCGGCGGACTTCACGAATACGTTCTTAGCTTTGACTTTTGATAAGTGGGAGAACTCGAATCTGAACGAAGCACCGGAATTTGCGGAATGGAACGAACGCTGGAAAGCCAGACTGGGCCGGCAGTCTGAATCAAAAGAGGCTGTAGAGCAATTGATGAAGAGCAGCAATCCTGCAGTCATCCCACGGAATCATAGAGTGGAAGAAGCGCTCGAACGGGCAGAGAATGATGGGGATTATAGCGTAATGAATCAGCTGCTAGCCGTTCTCCGGAAACCTTACGCACATACACCGGAACAGGAAGAATACGCCACATTGCCGGCGACCTGTGATCCATCTTATCGGACATTTTGCGGAACCTGATGGGAGTGCAGATTCAGCATTCAGATTGAAAATTTCAGATTAAAAAATACAATCATGAGTTGCAATAGGTACCTTGCGAGTACAACAAGCAACCTGGTGATCACGAAGAAGCTGCCACCGGCAGCTTTTTCATGATCAGGTCATGGGGAATGCAATTTAAATGAATTACAGGTGGTGAGCTGCCATGTCAGATGTTTTAACCAAACAGGAATTAGCAGTCAAGCTGCTTGAACTGTTATCCCTAACAGACTTTGACCAAGAACAGAGCAATACATATGTTAACCGTCTATTGGAGCCTTTCAAATGGGAAGGTGTGCCTTATGTTGAAATGGAAAGTGGAACCTATATCGTCACCATCTATGAACGTGGAATGCCCATGTTGGAGAAAAAGTTGAAGCAGACCGAGATGGTTATCTACTGGCTGCTGGAGGATATTATTTTTACCACGGTGCATGTGGAGATGTTGAAAAAATATGATGTTGATAATATCAACACGCATTTGAAATATACGAGCGAAGTGATACAGGAAATGGATCGCAACGTAACGAACGCGTTTCAGCAATTGGGAGAACCCTATTTGCACTGGCATCAAACTGGTAAACGCCAGGAACTGGAGAGCATGCAGCCTAAGGGAGGGGAAGAAGGGCTTGACTAATCAAGATATTCATGATGTATGGTATGATTATGCGTTGAAGTTTGTAGACAAAAAGAACAAACATGAACAGGGATGGTCGGGATTAACATCCGAGGAACAGGAGATTGCAGCCCTATGGCTGTTGGAAGTAGACGTATATAACGGTGGGTTCATTCAATTTTTCTGCAACTGGGGAGAAGAGGCATATCTTCATGTTTTACGGGCATTACATAGGATTGGTGCGAACCAGGTGCTGGGCAATATTCAAGAGCAGTATCGCTTGATAGAGCATTTGGCGGATGATGAAAGGCTTAAAGCATTATGGGACATTCCCCGTTTACTCACGACAGAAGAGGAACTAAGGTTGGATACTCTGGATCAGCGATTGTGGGATAACGAGGATCAAATTGCGGAGAAGGCATACACGCATTTTCATAGGAAGCTGAATATAGAGGCATAGTATATAAGATCAGAGTCTCTTTTGCTGTACGGTGAGCAGATTAAATACAGGCTCTTGCAATGGGTTGAACGTTCGGCTATACTGGCTATAATCTAATACATGAATTACGTTGATGGAGCGCAGTAGCGGCTTTGTCCCTGTTACAGAAAGTCAGGGGTTGATGGAACCTGATACATACAAGGGCTGCGAATTACACTCTGGAGTACTTGGGTAATGCCAAGCGGAATGGGCAAACGATATATTGCCAAAAGCGGTATGAATAATGCGTAAGCATCTGTTCATGCAAGTTGGGTGGTACCACGGTTATGATAATCGTCCCTATGTCTAATGAAGACAAGGAGGCGATTTTTTTGTGTCCAAAAAAGCTGCTCCCATCTGTATTTTTGACCATTAACGTAGTCCATGACTGAAGAACCATTAGAAGAGAAAGGGGTTGTTTGGGTTGAATATTATTGATGAACTTGAATGGCGTGACGCCATAAACCAACAGACGGATGCGGAGGGGCTGCGTGAGCTGACCGAAACCAAGTCGATATCCTTGTACTGTGGGGTTGACCCTACTGGAGACAGTATGCACATCGGTCACCTGATTCCGTTCATGATGCTGAAACGTTTTCAACTAGCGGGACATCGTCCGGTAATCCTGATTGGGGGGGCAACGGGTACAATTGGTGACCCAAGTGGACGTCAATCCGAGCGTTCGCTGCAAACACTGGAACAGGTCCAAGAGAACGTCAATAAGCTGACAGCACAGATGAAAAAATTGTTTGTAACCGAAGGCGACAACCAGGTTCGCATGGTAAACAACTACGACTGGACACATCAAATTAACGTCATCGAGTTTTTGCGTGATTACGGGAAAAACTTCAATCTTAACACGATGCTGGCTAAAGATGTCGTGGCAAGCAGATTGGAAGGCGGAATCTCGTTCACCGAGTTTTCCTACCAGATCCTGCAGTCTTTGGATTACCACCACCTGTTCCAAAACGAGGATGTGCAGCTGCAAATCGGTGGTTCGGATCAATGGGGCAACATCACGAGCGGTCTGGATCTGATCCGCAAGAAAGAAGGATCTGAAGCAAGAGCATACGGTTTGACGATCCCTCTGATGCTCAAAGCCGATGGTACGAAATTCGGTAAAACCGCGGGCGGCGCGATCTGGCTGGATCCGGACAAAACGACACCGTTCGAATTCTACCAGTTCTGGGCGAATACGGATGATCGCGATGTCATCAAATACCTGAAATACTTCACCTTCCTGAGCAAAGAGGAAATTGAAGCTTTGGCTGAAAAGGTAGAGACTGAGCCGCACAAACGTGAAGCGCAGAAGGCACTCGCCGAAGAAATGACAAAATTCGTTCACGGCGAAGAGATGCTGGAGCAAGCTAAACGTATTACCGCAGCCCTCTTCAGTGGAGATATTCGCTCCCTGACAGCCGATGAGATCGAGCAGGGCTTCAAGGAAATGCCGACATTTGAAACTGACGGCGAAGCCAAAAACATCGTGGACTGGCTGGTGGATCTGGGCCTTGAGCCATCGAAACGCCAAGCCCGTGAGGATATCACCAAAGGTGCGATTTCTATGAACGGAGAGAAGATTACAGAGCTGGAATTCACAGTGTCTGCGGAGCATGCGATTGGTGGAAAGTTCATCATTATTCGCAAAGGCAAGAAGAACTACAGCCTTGTGAAATTGAAGTAGGAACGTACCGTATCATGGATATCTTGGGAAGAATAACGTTAGTTTAAATTCCCAGGATATTCATAACTCTTCAGGTAAACAAAAGGGCCGTCTCCACTAATGTCAATGACATTAGGGAGACGGCCCTTTAACAATTCATCCGCAAATAATTGATTTGATTATTGATTCACAATGGCTGTAATCTCTTCGTCCAGATCAAGCCTGACGTTTTCACGGTAAGCCCGGATGTTGTATTCGCTGTGCAGGTAGCGCAGGATCGCTTCTATCATGTTGGATTCAACCAAGTATTGGCTACGGCCTTGAATCCAGACTTCAGCGGAGTATCCCGTATCTTCTTCCCAGCTCAGTTCAACATTGACATCGGTCGGGCGCACACCTTTGCGTTCAGCCATGTGAAGACAGATTGCATTAACAATCTCATCCATGCTTAGAACCATAACGATTAGTACCGTCCGTTTCTGTTGCGGTCATCATCATCACGATCATTGCGGCGGTCATAACGACCATCTGCAGCCGGTTTGCGACGATTCGTGATCGCTCTGAAGAGTGCCATTGCCAGCATCACGATCAGCATAATTGCAGCGACGTTGACAAGCAATCCAAGAATATTTCCGAGGGCTCCCATGCCGCCGAACAATCCGCCGAACAGCATACCTGCCAGACCACCCAGCATCATGCCTTTCATGAATCCACCGCCACCGCCGAAGAATCCCCCACGGTTCGTTGCAGCTGTACCAGTACCCGATTTGTTCGAGTTCGATTGGCTCACATTATTATCGGATTTCTTAGGTGTATTGGTATAACTTTTCGTACCTGACTTGAAACCGCCACCACGTCTTGCATCAGCAGAATCCGGATTTGCTACGCCAACTGTTGCGAACAGCAGAGTGAAAGCCATAAAAACCATCATCAGATGTTTAATTCCAAATTTTTTCTTCATTGTAAAGATCGTAACCCCCCGATTAAATTGTGTGATTAGCCCTAAAAATGGGCCTTACTCATGTAATACGGTCAAAAAGCAGGAACGTTTCAAATTTTGTTTAATTTTCCGAAATAATCGGACAAGGGTCCTGAATGGCTGCCTGACCATCGAGCAGCTGAGTCACCCAGTTGCACCATTCCAGGCCGGTCTGGGCATTCATTAATCCCTTTTGAACTAAAATGTAGCTCCCAAATTCCCGGCTGCCTACGCGGAGGTTATCCTGAGGGATGCGGGACTTCAGATCCTCGAAATAACGGATGCGCTCCATAAACCAGTTTTTGCGCTCATTCAGAATGCGTCTCATGCTCCCATCTTCGGCAATGCCGACACACAAAATCCGCAAATTGAATTCGTCACGCGTTACCGGAGCGGTAACAGGAGTGATCATCCATCCGAGCAGCTTCTCAATACCTTTTTCCGTGACTGCATACATTTTTTTGTCCGGTTTGTCAGACTGTTGCACCCAGCGGGAAGATAATAGTTCATCATTTTCCATCTTGGACAGGAGCGGGTAGATCTGACTGTGTTTGGCTTGCCAATGAGGCTGGATTTTCAGCATCAGATCGTAACCAGACGACTCCTCGCGGGTAAGCAGCCCGAGCAATCCGTAGGAAAGTATGTTCATGCACATGTCTCCTTAATATTAGGGCTAGGCCAGTGAAAACAATGGATATTGCCATCAATGACCGCTTTCATAAAAGTGTACACTGAAACTGTATGGTTTGACAACCTGACAGCATAACTGCCTCAATTTAGACAAAAAAAGAGTGCGGACCCTGAGGTCCGCACCCAAAACCAATTAGAGAGATGCCTGTTACTCGTACCCTTCAACTACAAGCTCAAGCTGGCCTGTGGAGGAATCGATAATCATGCCGTGAACGGGTACTCCCTGTGGAAACAGGGGATGATTTTTGATGACTCCTACAGTATGTTTTACCCCTTCATCAACACTGCTAAACCCTCGAAGCCAATTGTTCAAATTGATTCCGGAGTTATCCAGAGCATTGATGACTTCCTTGGATACGCCGCGGTCAAGCATGTGACCAATCATTGTGTCTGCTTGCAAAGATGCCATACCGCACTCGGTGTGACCGACAACAACAACTTCGTCTGCTCCGAGCTCATAGATAGCTACAAGCACGCTTCGCATAACAGAACCGAAAGGTTGAGAGATAATGGCGCCTGCCGTTTTAAGGATTTTAACCTCACCATTCTTCAAATTCATCGCTTTTGGCAGCAGTTCCACCAGACGGGTGTCCATGCATGTGATAATTGCCATTTTTTTAGTTGGAAACTTACCGGCCGTATACTTTTCGTATTCTTTTGTTTCGACAAATGATTTGTTGTACGCCAAAATCTCTTGAATGTTGTTCATGTCCATTGCCTCCTGTTATCCAATACGATGAGCACGGCTGCTTGCATCGGTATGCAGCTTGTCCTAAGCCCTGCCCTTGATTATACCACGGTCAGCAAACGGCACGATATCTTATAAATAAGAATCAAGCCATTTTACCTCTGTTAAAAGTTGATTATACGCATTGCAAAAAGTATCATCAATAGGGAGTCTAAACTTTTTTTGGAGAGGTGAACGATAACAATGGAAGAACAAACCCTGAAACATCTGGAACCATTCCTTAATTTGGCCAGCAAAATCAAAAGTTATCACGAAGCCATTGGTTTGCTTCATTGGGATCTGCGCACTGGTGCGCCGAAGAAAGGCGTTCCGACTCGTTCGGAAACCATCGGCATGTTATCCACCGAAGCGTTCAAGCTTCAAACTTCGGCTGAGATGAAAACCTATTTGGACATGCTGACAAAACCAGAGGTGTTGAATCAACTGGATGATATAAATCGCCGTCTGGTATTGGAATGCAAAAAGGAATACGACCGAAGCCAATCTGTCCCGCCTGAGAAGGTTCAAGCATATACGGTGCTTACGGCCAAATCGGAAACGGCATGGGAAGATGCCAAGCATAATAGCGATTTTGAAGGCTTTTCCCCGTATTTGACAGAGATCGTGAAACTCAAACAGGAGTTCATCGACTACTGGGGTGTGAAAGACACACGCTATGATACGCTGCTTGATATGTATGAGCCGGATCTGACCGTAGAGAAAGTAGATGCGGTATTTGCCCGGTTGAAAGCACGTTTGGTGCCGCTGCAGGAAAGGATCAATGCTTCCGAAAACAAGCCGAATACGGAGTTCTTAAACCAGCTGTTTGATACGGATCAACAGGAAAAATTCAGTTTGTTCATTTTGGGACAGATGGGTTATGACTTTGATGCCGGAAGACTGGATGAGAGTGTTCATCCGTTCGCGACAGGACTTAACCCGGGGGATGTGCGAATCACGACGAATTACTTGCAGGATGATGTGACGAGCGCGGTATTCAGTTCTTTGCACGAAGGCGGACACGCTCTATATGAGCAAAATATTGACGAAAGTCTGGCAGGTACCCTTCTGGCTGAAGGAACGTCGATGGGTATTCATGAATCCCAGTCCCGTCTGTGGGAAAATATGATTGGCCGCAGCCGTCCGTTCTGGACTCGCTATTATCAAGACTTGCAGCAGCATTTTCCACAATTGAGCGATGTGGCTCTGGAAGATTTCTACCGTGCGATCAACCGCGTCGAAAGTTCCCTGATTCGAATTGAAGCAGACGAGCTGACGTATAATCTGCACATTATCATCCGTTATGAGATTGAAAAAATGCTGTTCAATGAGGGACTGGAAGTCAAGGATTTGCCGGAAACCTGGAACGCCAAGTACAAAGAATATTTAGGCATCGTTCCTCCAAACGATGGTGTAGGTGTGCTTCAGGATGTTCACTGGTCCGGTGGCGATTTTGGTTATTTCGCATCGTATTCACTCGGCAACATGTATGCCGCTCAGATTCTACATACGTTGCGCCAGGAACTGCCGGAGTTTGACTCTTATATTGCTGAAGGCAATCTGATACCGATCAAGGAATGGTTAACGGACAAGATTTATCGTTACGGCAAGAGCCGTACGCCATCCGAATTGATTCTCGCTGTAACAGGTGAGGAACTAAACCCGGATTATCTGGCGGACTACCTGGAAGCAAAGTATACCGAGATTTACAAACTGTAGTTGTACAATTCACATACCACGAAGCAGGTACTAGAGAGAGCCGGGCATATGCCCGGCTCTTTTTTGGTGTGCAAGTTCTTAACCTTTTGATGGGCAGCGGCATATTCATAGTAGAGAGAAACTGCTGAAACCAGCGAAGGAGGGAAACAGCATGAAATACACGCCCTGGTTCATCCGTGCCATCGTTATATTGCTGATTATCATTGTAGCGCTCACGAGCTGCAACCGAGAGAAAAACGAAGCGAAAATTACGATTGGCGAGGTGACGCGTTCGGTATTTTACGCACCGGAGTATGTAGCCGTAGCTCAAGGTTTTTTTGAAGAAGAGGGACTTGAGGTCGAGATCCAGACAACGGCTGGTGGTGACAAAACGATGGCTGCCTTGCTCGCGGGCTCCGTGGATATTGCCCTGGTCGGAGCAGAGACATCTATCTACGTCTATCAGCAGGGAGCGGAAGATCCGGTCATTAACTTTGCCCAGCTAACCCAGACAGACGGAACATTTTTGTTTGCACGGAGTGCGGAAGGCAGCTTTGATTGGGATCAGCTGAACCAAAGTACATTTCTTGGACAACGCAAAGGCGGGATGCCGCAAATGGCTGGAGAATTCACGTTGAACAAACACGGCATTGATCCGCAGAATGATCTGGAATTGATCCAAAATGTCGATTTTGCCAACATTGCTTCTGCATTTGCGTCGGGTACCGGAGATTATGTACAGCTGTTTGAACCACAGGCGTCAATCTTTGAACAGGAAGGCCGCGGGAAGGTCGTTGCATCGTTTGGAACGGAGAGTGGACATTTGCCTTATACGGTGTTCATGACAAAACAAAGCTACATCAACGATAACAAGGAAATGGTACAGAAATTTACAAATGGGCTGCACAAAGCACAGGTCTGGGTAGATTCCCATTCGGCTGAAGAGATTGCCGAGGTCATCCTCCCTTACTTTAAAGACATCGATCAATCCATTCTCGTAAGTAGTATTAATCGCTATAAAGAGCAGGGGACGTATGCAACAGATCCGATTATTGATGATGAAGAATGGAACAATCTGCTGGACGTCATGAGTGCGGCTGGAGAACTCGAACAACGGGTGGATTCCAAAGCGATTGTCGACAACACCTATGCGGAACAAGCAGCATCTGTGAAGTAACCAGGCATTCAGGAAAGGAAGTGATCGCCATGCCTGAATCCGATACGGTGATTAGACTGGAAGGGATTTCGCAAGTGTATGTCAATGAGCGTGAAGCCTCATTGGTCATCGAAGACCTGAGCCTTCAGGTTAAACAAGGCGAATTTGTCAGTCTTGTTGGTCCGAGCGGGTGTGGCAAAACAACATTGTTGTCCATCATCGCCGGGCTGCTCACGCCAACCGCGGGAGAGGTGAAAGTTAAAGGGAAACTGGTTGAAGGTCCTTCTGCCCAGATTGGCTATATGCTGCAGCAGGACTATCTGTTTCCATGGCGTACCATTTTGGACAATGCATTGATCGGACTTGAATTGACGGGCAGGCTGGATGAACGGAGTCGTAAACGAACAAGCGAGCTGCTTGCAGAGATGGGCCTTGCTGGAACAGAGAATTTGTATCCTTCCGAACTATCTGGGGGCATGAGGCAGCGTGTCGCACTCGTGCGGACGCTTGCAACCGATCCATCCTTACTGCTTCTGGATGAGCCATTCTCTGCACTGGACTATCAGACCAAGCTGCAGCTGGAGGATCTGGTGTCAGATACGCTCAAGGAAACGGGAAAAACCTCGGTGCTGGTCACCCATGACCTGTCCGAAGCGATTGCAGTGAGTGACCGCGTTATTGTGCTGGACCGCAATCCTGGACGAATTCGGAAAGAGTTTATCATTCCGGAAGCCATTCGGAAATCCCAGCCCTTCTACGCAAGAGAACAGGAAGGTTTTAATGAGCTTTTTCAGGCATTATGGAGCGAACTGGAACAGTCCGGAGGAGGTGAGAAGAACGGGTGAATCATACGAGAGAGAAGCAGGAAATGCGCCGGGATGAATGGATGCAGAAACTGCACCAGGGCCACATGAAGCAGGTTGCTGAGTGGCGCCGCAAGGTACTTGCGGTTCAGCTGTCCCTGCTGGTCTGCATGTTTTTGTTATGGGAGCTGGCGGGCAGGCTGCGCTGGATTGATGTGCTGCTGTTCAGTTATCCGAGCAAAGTTTTTGCCCAGATCGGCAAGGACATCGCTAGTGGTGAACTTTGGATTCATGTCGCAGTCACCGTTGGGGAGACAGCAGTTGGCTTTTTGCTGGGGACGCTTGTCGGAACGCTGCTTGCGGTCCTGATCTGGTGGTCTCCTTTTTTGTCCAAAGTGCTTGATCCCTATATGGTCGTATTCAACAGCATGCCAAAGGTGGCACTCGGCCCCATCTTCATCGTCATGTTTGGTGCAGGCTTTACGGCTATTGTCATGACTACGTTGTCCATTACGGTGATCATTACGACCCTGGTTGTGTACAACAGTTTCAACGAAGTGGACAGCAATTATATCAAGGTCATTCGTACGTTCGGTGGCGACCGGTCCGTGATTTTTACCAAAGTTGTCCTGCCGGCTTCGTTTCCCGCGATTGTTTCTACATTGAAAGTCAATGTGGGCATGGCCTGGGTCGGTGTAATTGTGGGTGAGTTTCTGGTTGCCAAACAGGGGCTCGGGTACTTGATTATCTATGGATTTCAGGTCTTCAATTTTACCCTGGTATTATCGAGCCTGCTTATTATCGCGGCCGTAGCTACAGCAATGTATCAACTTGTGGTGTATGTAGAGAGAAAACTGCTGGCAGGTCGCAGGTAGTGCCACGAAAAAAGTTAATAGAGCTTGCTAGATCGTGTTATGTATACAATTTCACAAGGGGTGTCACGTTGCCCGCTAACCAAAAATCAAGTACCATACTAATACGAATATTCCGTGCAGTCCTTCATGTATGCGGAGATTGGAGATTAGGGCCTTATATGTCTTCACCCCGCATCAAATCGAAATTGCCAGCGTCCCACATCCGGGACGCGATGTTGTGACCGGCATGCATGGGCATGTCGGTTGATGCCGTTTATTGATTCTGATGTGACTGCATATGTCTAGGCATCCCTTCAATAGCTTCTTTTTTTGTAAAACGGGAAATGGTTTGCCTAATGGTGTGTAATACTACGAATACTACGTATTGCAGAAGCAGGCTAACGCAGATTTGTTAGAGGTATGAAGCAGGACATGCATTCATCCGGATGGGACGAAGAGCTGGCTTGGCCATATAAGCAGCTTAGAGGAGAGGTAATGAGAAATGGGTTTTAGAGTAATTAAAACCGCAATTGCTGCACTGATGGCTGTGCTGATTGCGGACTGGTGCGGCTTGCCCGGGCCAACATCGGCAGGCTTGCTGGCCATTCTGGGTGTCGATGTTACGAGAAAAAGAAGCATTCGCACGATTTCGGCGCGATTCTTTGCTTCCGTGGTAGGTCTTTTGTTTGCAAGTGTACTTTTTCACTTTCTAGGCTTCCATTATTGGGTTCTGGCCGTGTACATACTGATTGCGTTTCCGGTAATTGTTCGGGCCGGATTCAAGGAAGGCATTGTGACGGGGTCTGTCGTGGTCTTTCGTGTCTTCAGTGGCGGGGAGATGGACGTTGAAGTCATTTTGGTGCAAATCGGGTTGCTGCTGATTGGTCTGGGATCTGCAATGGTCGTTAATCTGGCATATATGCCGGCAGCGGACCCGCAAATGCTTCAGATTCGCAAAAGGATTGATGAACTATTCTCCGTGATCTTCAAGGAGTTTGCTGCGACTCTTCGTAATCCGAATGAGGTCTGGGCAGGGAAGGAACTGATTGAAGCGGACAAGGCTGTTCTTGGAGGCATTGAAGCAGCCAAGCGTTCACTGGAGAATCAGGTCATTCATCCCAACGAAGAATGGAGCGTATACTTTTACATGCGAAAAACGCAGCTGGACTCCATTCAGCATATGATGCATCTGGTATCTCAAATTTATCAGAAGATGCCACACGCCGAAATGGTGTCGGAGCTGTTTGACCAGCTCAGTCAGGATGTGCTCACAGAGTCTTACACTGGACGAACCGAAAAACTACTCGCAAATGTGCAGGAAGAATTCAGGCGAATGGAACTGCCAGATACAAGGGAAGAATTCGAGATTCGTTCTGCGATTCTCCAGCTGTGCCGGGAACTCGCGCTGTATCTGAAAATTGCGAAAAAGGACAAAGCACCGTCTCCGATTACGGACCGGTCCCAATCTACAAACGAATAATAGAAAATAGTTGTCACCCTAGACGGATGCCCTGCATACACTTGTAGTGAATGATTGTATGGAGGAGGTTTAAAGATGTCATTGAGTCATAAACATCAATGTAGAGAGATCATCACGAAGGCGATCTGCGGCAAAGGTCGTAAGTTCTCTACCGTAACACATACCGTGACTCCGCCTAATGGTCCGACCAGTATTTTGGGGGCTTGGATTATCAACCACCAATATGAAGCCGTATCAGCGGGGGACGGAATTGAAGTTATTGGTACTTACGATATCAACATTTGGTATTCCTATGACAAAAATTCGCAGACAGATGTAGCCAAAGAAACGGTGTCGTATGTAGAACATGTACCTTTGTCTTACCTGGATCCGAAACACCGGGCTTCCACAGTGGAGGTATCTGCGGATGCAACGCAGGAACCAAGCTGTGTGGAAGCCACTGTATCCGCAGGCGGAGGCAGCGTAGTTATCCGAGTAGAACGGGAATTCGCTGTTGAACTGGTTGCCGAAACCAAAGTATGCGTGAAGGTATGCACAGATGGTTGCGGAGACTACGAAGACAAGGATTATGACTTTGGCAGCACGGATGAAGATTATGATGATCTTGATCCGGACCTGCTTGACGAGGAACTGTAATTTCTTCGTCTCTTGTATCCTTAGCTAAGGTATTATATGCGCCGCAAGCGGCAGTGAAGAGGGCGCAAGCCCTCTTTTTTCTTTTTGGGCGATGGAAAGGAGGGACCGAATGAATGTAATGGAAGAGGCAGAGCAAGCGGTTAAACGTTACGAACGCATGTCGGCGGGTGAACGGGCAGGACGATTGGAGCGAGCCGGCATTGAAGTGCTTGCCTCACGTGACAGGCAAAAAAGGGAGCCTGGCCTAAGAGTACGTTACGATGTAGAGATATGCTGCCTGTACGCACTTCGGATTAAACGGCGGGATACGAGCGGCATGGGCGGTGCACAGGATAGCGTACTGGACCGGGAAGCGGCTTCGACGCTGTTCAAAAGAATCGAGCGGCTAGCTGTTAAAACCTTGTATACCCTTGGACTCGATCACGGCGCTGTACGGCTGGAAGCTTCGGGGAAAAACGGGTGCACTGTTGTTTCGATTGACCCGCGTCCGTGGAAGGGCATGACAGATTTATCTGTCATGTACCGGGAAGGCTGGAAGCAGCTGCAGTCTCAACTGGATGAGGAAAGTCAGAATAAAGTAACGCCCGTGCTTGGAATGGACCCGGAGTTTCTACTCGTGCAGATGCCGGAGTCCAAAATTATACCTGCTTCAAGGTTTCTCGGACGCACAGGAATGGTAGGCTGCGATTCCGTGACTATCGGGGGGAGGCGGATCTATCCGGTTGCTGAACTTCGTCCTGCCCCCAGTTCGGAACCGCGAGAGCTGCTAACTCATTTACTTAGAGCTTTCGACCTGGCATCCCGCAGCATAACCGACCATTCGCTCATTTGGCAGGCTGGGGGAATGCCGCAGCGTGGATTGCCGCTCGGGGGACATGTTCATTTCAGCGGAGTGACGCTTAACGGGGATTTGCTGCGTGTGCTTGACAATTATCTGGCCCTGCCGCTTGCGTTTCTGCAGGACCCGCGTGGTTCGGGCAGGCGTCCAAGGTACGGAGCACTGGGTGATTTTCGATTGAAGCACTATGGTGGATTCGAATATCGAACACTGCCCAGCTTCCTGATCTCTCCACTCGTTGCCAAAGGAGTGGTCGCTCTCGCAGGTCTTATTGCCGCCTCCTACACCAGTCTTCCTCTTCGTCCTTTGATGAACACAACAGTGCATGCTGCTTTTTACGAAGGAGACCGGGAACGAATGAAGGAATACATTCCAGCGCTTCTGGACGATCTGGTCGGCTTGGAGGACTACTCAAGATATGAAAAGTATGCCGCTCCGCTCATACGTCACCTGAGAGAAGGGAAGACGTGGGATGAGAGCCGGGACATTCGCAAAGTCTGGAATATTCGTGCAGGTTCATGAAGAGTAGATGTTTTTTTGTTATAATAGAAAGTAAGTCAATTTTGGATCTGATTACAGCTATGGAAGACATGCAGACACTGGTCTGTGAAGGAAGCGGCAGGTGGCCGAAACATGAGGCGGAGGCACGAAGATGTGCCTGACCGCCTTATTGTTCCTTCTAGGGCAGGGACTCTTCCTGACAACATAGGAACGGATGGAGGATATTCATGGCTCAGTATACGCCAATGATTCAACAATATTTGCAAGTGAAGGCCGAAGCGCAAGACGCTTTTCTTTTTTTTAGATTAGGTGATTTCTATGAGATGTTCTTCGATGATGCTGTCAATGCAGCACGTGAGCTCGAAATTACGCTGACTGCACGCGCAGGCGGTGGGGAAGAGAAAATTCCGATGTGCGGTGTGCCTTATCATTCGGCGGACAATTACATACAGCGTCTGATTGAAAAAGGATACAAGGTTGCCATCTGTGAGCAGATGGAAGATCCAACCGTAACAAAAGGCATGGTACGCCGGGAGATTGTACGTGTCATCACGCCTGGAACGGTGATGGAAGGCAAGACTCTTGGCGACAAATCCAACAATTATATGGTCTGCCTGACAGGAAACCAAAATACACTGGCGCTGGCAGCGTGTGATCTGTCAACGGGTGAATTGTACGTGACGTCCGTGCCATATTCCAAAGAATGGCTGAAAGATGAGATCGGCATTTACGAACCTTCCGAATTAGTCGGTGATGCGACTCTTCTCGATACCATCGCTGCGCAGTCTTCACCAATCGGTAGACCTGTTGTATACACGCCTTGGACCAAAAGCAAGGAAGATCTCGTTCGGCAACAATTCGGCGAAGCTGCATGGGCAAGACTGGAGCCTGAACGTCAAGTTTGTGTTGCACGACTGTTCTCTTATCTGAGTGAAACGCAGAAACGTTCTCTGGGGCAATTGACACAAATCTCGACTTACGAGCCGGATCACTTCATGATTCTGGATCCATTCACCAGACGTAATCTGGAACTTGTGGAAACGGTTCGCGAGCGTTCCAAAAAAGGCTCGTTGCTCTGGCTGCTGGACAGAACGGAGACATCCATGGGTGCGCGGATGCTGCGGCGGTGGGTGGATAAACCCTTACTTCAAAAAGGGAAAATTAATGAGCGGCTAGAAGCAGTGGACACGTTATACAATCAGTTTATTTTGCGTGAGGATTTGCGTGCTGAACTGAAGGACATTTACGATCTGGAACGACTGGTGGGGCGGATTGCTTTCGGGAATGCCAACGGGCGCGATTTGAACGCACTCAAGCTGTCGCTGGATAAAATACCTGGACTGCGCCAGTATTGTGCAGAATCTTCTTCTACCACGCTGCAGAACATTGCGGAGATGATGGATGACTGTAGTGACTTGAGGGATGCTATCGGGCGCGCCATTGTGGACGAGCCTCCGGTATCCGTAAGAGATGGAGGATTAATCCGTGAAGGTTACCATGAACGACTGGACGAACTAAGGGAAGCATCGGTGAACGGCAAACAGTGGATCGCTGAATTGGAAGCAAAAGAACGTGAAGCTACGGGTATCCGCTCCCTGAAAATTGGCTACAACAAGGTGTTTGGCTATTATATCGAAATTACGAAGTCCAATCTGGCCTCCTTGCCGGAAGGCCGTTATGAGCGAAAACAGACGTTGGCTAATGCAGAACGTTACATTACGCCGGAGCTTAAGGAAAAGGAAACATTGATTCTCGAAGCACAGGACAAGATGGTCGATATTGAATACGGATTGTTTGCTGAGCTGAGGGATCGGTTGAATCAGGAAATTGCAAGACTGCAAAAACTGGCTGAACAGGTTGCGGAGATCGATGTGTATCAATCCTTCGCGGTAATCAGTGCAGAGCGGAATTTTGTTAGACCAACACTGACAGATGGTTATGACTTTGTTGTGGAACAAGGACGTCATCCTGTGGTGGAGGCTGTTATGAGGGATGGTGCCTTTATCGCCAACCACACGGCAATGAAAAAGGAAGAAGCACGGATTCTTCTGATTACTGGTCCAAATATGGCTGGGAAAAGTACGTATATGCGACAAGTTGCCCTGATCTCAATCATGGCGCAGATCGGTTGTTTTGTACCAGCAGGTCAGGCAGAGGTACCCATCATGGATCGCATCTTCACACGAATTGGGGCAGCAGACGATCTGATTGGCGGTCAAAGTACGTTTATGGTGGAGATGGCGGATATTCAGGTAATGACTGACAAAGCAACGCCGAGAAGCCTGATCATTATCGATGAATTGGGCCGGGGCACGTCAACAAGCGAGGGGATGGCCATTGCCCAATCCGTCATTGAGTATGTGCACGACATTATAGGCTGTAAAGCACTCGTATCGACGCATTTTCATGAACTGGCTCACCTGGAAGAAAGTCTGGATAAGCTGTCAAACTACTCCATGGCCGTACAGGAGAGTGGGGACAAAGTGAATTTCTTGCGCAAATTGATTCCGGGTGCTGCCAGCAGCAGTTATGGTATATACTGCGCACGACTTGCTGGTCTGCCGGATAGTATTATTGAACGAGCGAATGGTTTACTGCACGGCTTCGAACATGCGGCTGCACAGGTGGCGGTCGGCAGTGAGTTTGCTGGGAAGGGAAGCCGCATTCCGAGATCGGACTACAATAATACACCTGGAATGGAAAATGCCACAGTGATACGAGAGGAAGCTGTTGTTTCGGTACCCGATACGGTGACTTACGTGGAGAGAGAGCCGTCCAATGCGCGGGGCCAAAAGAACAATTCTGGTTCCAAACCCCAAGACGTTGTCCAGCTGTCGATATTCGGTGATGATGAGCCCGACGTGGGAAGCAAGCCCGATGCTGTGGTCGCTGTGGACAAACCCGCGCGAGATTTTATAAGCAACATGAGAGACATTGATGTTATGAATATGACGCCTCTGCAGGCGATGCAATTATTGAATGAGCTTAAGTTAAAGGCACAGCAATTATCCTGATATGATGGGAGGGGAAACCTGTGGCGAAAATACATGTCCTTGACGAACATATTGCCAACCAGATTGCAGCAGGTGAAGTGGTTGAACGGCCTGCTTCGGTTGTTAAGGAATTACTGGAGAATTCCGTGGATGCAGGGGCTACCAAAATTGAAGTTTCCGTTGAAGAGGGCGGATTGCTCAGCATTCGTGTGAAAGACAACGGTTCAGGCATTGAACCCGAGGATCTGGAAACAGCATTCTATCGTCATGCAACGAGCAAAATTACGCACGGACGTGATCTCTTCCAGATCACAAGTCTTGGTTTTCGGGGAGAGGCTCTGCCGAGTATCGCGGCTGTCTCCAAGGTCGAAGTGCTAACGGCTAGCGGAGACGACGGCCGGGGGCGCCGGATTGTGATTGAGGGTGGCAAACTGTGTACACATGAGGATGCTGCTTCACCTCAAGGGACAGAGTTTGTTGTCAAAGAATTATTTTATAATACTCCTGCCCGCCTGAAATATATGAAAACCATCCAAACCGAGCTGGGACATATCTCGGATGTGCTGTACCGGATGGCCATGTCTCATCCGCATATTTCCTTTACGCTGCGGCATAATGCCAATGTGCTGCTGCAGACGCTCGGAAACGGCGACCTGCTTCAGGTGGTGGCAGCAATCTACGGTACCAGTGCAGCCAAAGCCATGCTGCCCGTCCAGGGCGAGAATCTGGATTATCGGGTAAGTGGATTAATCAGTCTTCCGGAATGGACACGGGCCAATCGGGGCGGCATGTCAACGATTGTAAATGGTCGATATATTCGCAATTATGGTCTTAATCAAGCCATTCTTAAAGCGTATCACACGTTACTCCCGATCAATCGATTTCCGCTTGTTGTGGTGCAGCTTGAGATGCATCCCTCACTCGTGGATGTAAACGTGCATCCGGCAAAACTGGAAGTGCGGTTCAGCAAAGAAGCGGAGTTGTACGAATTTATTGAAACGACAGTGAGGGGGATTTTGCGGCAGGAAGTGCTTATACCTCAAGTGACCAAACAGCAGATCAGACGTGGAGACGACAGTTCATTTATACAGGAACAGTTTCTGTTTCCGCGAGGACCATACAAGGATGAGCCAGTGATAGAAGATGAGGTTGCACAGTCCAAAAAGAATAGCACCCCTGTGCCAGGCAACACGGCCATGGAAGAGGACGATCTGGATGCCCCCGCTGATATTCAACCGGGTCATGCTGCGGAACTCTTTTCAGAGGTGCCACCCTTGCCGGACGCTCCACCGCCAGATCAGCTCAACCCGATAAATCCGTTTCAAGCCCTTGTTGTTGATGAGCGGGTTCAGACAGATGAACGCGAGGTGCCAGCTCAGGACACAGCGCCGACATATCGACCAACCAACGTGAATGTTCCAGTTAGAGAAAACCGGCTGTCATATCAAGCTTCTAATCGTTCCAATATGGAGCGCAGCTGGAAGGGTTCAGGTTTACCTGATACTGCAAAGCTGGCAGCAGCGGTGAAGTCGGATGCGACGTTGCCGGCGTTTCCAGAGCTTAGCCTGATTGGTCAGCATCACGGTACGTATCTGATTGCCCAGAATGAAGACGGCCTCTATCTGATTGATCAGCATGCCGCTCATGAGCGGGTGAATTATGAGTATTATTATGAAAAGTTTGGCAATCCGGCTCAAGCTTCACAGGAGCTTTTGCTGCCGATCACACTGGAATTTACACCGTCCGAAACGGAAAAACTCAAGTCCAGGCTTGCCTGGTTTGAACAGGCTGGAGTCTATCTGGAGCATTTCGGTGGACAGACGTTTCGTGTGCGCTCCCATCCGTTCTGGTTTCCCAAAGGGGACGAGAAGGATATTATTGAGGAAATGTCTGAATGGGTGCTCAGCGAGCGCAGCATTGATGTGGGGAAAATGCGTGAAGCTGCTTCCATCATGTGCTCCTGCAAAGCCTCGATTAAAGCCAATCAGAAGCTGACAGAACAGGAAGCAGAGACGCTCATTCAGCGACTCGGTTCCTGCAGGCAGCCCTATACTTGCCCACACGGGCGACCGATAGTCGTTTCATTTTCAACCTATGATCTGGAGAAACTGTTCAAACGGGTCATGTAGCTGTTTAGGAGGAAGTTATGTATATTACAACCGGTGATACAGAGGCGCCTTCGCTTGTGGAACGCGCGCGCAAGCTCGCGGAAACGACGGGTGGTACCTATGTGCCGCGCAATAAAAAGTCTTTGCCCAGGCTGATTGAACGTTATGGCGTTAACGAAATCCTGGTCGTGCTTCAGGGCAAGGCGCGCTTGTATCGCAAGAATGCGCCGCAGCTTGAATTTCATCCAAGCATGGGATTCGTACGCGCGAAGCGTGTGTTGCGCGGAGAGCCTGATCCTATGCTGGAAGCGGGAGCTGTAATTAAAGGAGATACCATCATTGATTGTACAGCCGGATTAGGTACGGATGCGCTTGTATTCTCCGTCGCAGCAGGTAAGCAGGGGAAGGTTATTGCTTGTGAGAGCTCTCTGCAGCTCTATACACTGTTGGTTGAGGGGATGTCCTATTACGAGAGTAATCAGCCCGAAGTCGATGAAGCCTTTCGCAGAATTGAATTAAGACATGCCAATCATCTGGATTTTCTTCGTTCTATGCCGGATCGAAGCTGCGACACAGTTTACTTCGACCCCATGTTCCGCGAACCGATGATGGATTCAAGTGCGATTCAGCCCTTGCGGGATTATGCAAACTCCCATGCACTGGATATTCAAAGTATTATGGAGGCCAAACGGGTAGCCCGCAAACGGGTTGTGATGAAAGAAAAGCGCGGCAGCGCGGAGTTTACGAGGCTCGGATTCGAGGTGCTGGATCGCGCCAATGCAAAAACACTGTACGGAGTGATAAATGTTGAAAGCGGAAGCTAAACCTAAACTGCTTGTACTGGTTGGACCGACAGCAGTAGGCAAAACAAGGATGAGTATCGAGCTCGCACAAGCGTTTAATTGCGAAATTATTTCGGGAGATTCGATGCAGGTCTATCGTGAAATGGACATCGGGACAGCCAAGATTACCCGTGAAGAGATGAGAGGAGTGCCCCACCATCTCATTGATATCCATGAACCGGAATATCCATATTCGGTTGCAGAATTTCAGGAGAGCTGTACCCGGCTGATCAGTGAAATACAGGATCGCGGTAAGCTGCCCTTTATTGTTGGGGGAACCGGTCTGTATGTAGAGTCGGTCTGTTACGGATTTCAATTCTCGGAAAGCGGGTCGGATGAGGCTTTTCGGGAGGAACAGTTTCGCTATGCGGAGTTACACGGTGCTCAGGCGCTGCATGACAAGCTGAGGGAAATAGATCCAATTAGTGCGGAACGGCTACATGTGAACGACCAGCGGCGAATTGTTCGGGCTCTTGAGATTTACCACCTGACAGGGGAGAAGTTATCTGAACAACTGGCGTCGCAGAAGAAAGAATCCCCGTACGATCTGAGTATTATAGGTTTAACAATGGATCGTCAAAAGCTCTACGCCAGGGTTGAAGAACGGATTGACCTGATGATTGAGCAAGGTTTGGTAGAAGAAGTGAAGTCACTGCTGGAACGCGGTGTGGCCAGAGGTCATATCTCCATGCAGGGACTGGGATACAAGGAAATTGCGGCGTATCTTCAAGGCGAAGTCAGCTGGGATGCTGCGGTGGAATGGCTGAAGAGGGATACCCGCCGCTTTGCCAAACGCCAGCTTTCCTGGTTCCGGCATATGAAGGACATTGAATGGGTGGATATGACAGATACCGAAGATTTCGCAGGGAACTATGAGAGGGTATGTGCATTAATTCATCAAAAGTTCAAATGATTGCGAAACGTGTGAAATAGGTCCCTTATGGGACGTTTGAACCTCTATCTCTTGATTTCAAAAAAGAGTAGAGGTTTTTTATTTTGAGTGCAAAACATAGAAAATAAAGGAACAGATTTAATCAAATGGTTGTAAAAAAATGACATGAACTTTAAGATGAAAACACATAACAACATCAAATAATGAACCGTGTGTTCCAATGAGAAAGGGATGGTCTTCTTGGATTCGGGCTTTAGTGGAGGAACGAGCTTATATCTATTTTTTTCCGGATTATTCGGAGTTGCTGTTGCCATTCTGGGTCTTATTGCCCTAATTTGGGTAATTATCGTTCTGTCCAATACCAATACATACCTGAAAATGCTGATTCATGATCGAAAAGAACGGCAGAAAATTCCGCTAACGAAAGCATTGTCGAACCCTTTGGTTGACCAGGAACGGCAGGAATAAAGCGCTCTAAAACGATGATTTTGTCCCTCTTTTGCATTTTAGACAAGCGGTGTATAATGGATAAGTCTTCTAACTGCACGTCAGGCTGATTCCGAGATGCAAATTAGTAGACAAGGGGTTTTTGTGGATTATATGAAACTGTTCATGATATAATAGCACGAAAGCTACTCAGCGATATTGAATACTATCTTAAACACGAATTCAAATGAACCAATGGGGGTACGGCTAATGAACAAGTCCATCAACATCCAAGATACGTTCTTGAACCAACTGCGGAAAGAAAACATTCCTGCTACGGTCTATCTGACCAACGGCTTTCAAATCCGTGGAACGATCAAGGCATTTGACAATTTTACGATCGTCATTGACAGCGACGGACGCCAGCAAATGGTCTATAAGCACGCCATCTCCACGTTCACGCCGCAACGCAGCGTATCGCTGATGCAGCAGGATAACAGCGGCGAAGCTTAAAAAAATTACGAAACCTTTTCTACAACCATTACGTCTACAAGTATAGGAATTGAAGCAGAGCAACCTTAACAAGGGTTGTTCTTTTCATTCCGGGCAAAAAAGGGTTATGATAAGCATTAGCCTTTACAGGCAAATAGAAATTGTGCAACCGAAAGGGAGTCAGGAGGTAACATGCCAAACGATCCGTTGTCGAGGTCTAACAATCGCAACAACAATAACAAGTCACCCAAGAAAGCGAAGCCTAAGACCTCTAAAAAGAAAAAAATTACGGGTAAACGCGTTGGGTGGACACTATTTTTCACTATGGCAATCGCCATCTTTTGTGCACTTGGCGGGTATCTGTTCATCATGGTCAGTGGTGAGCGGCTGCTTACAGCCAACATGGACAAAACAACAATTAATGAGACATCGAAAGTATATGATCGCAATGGTCAATTAATGGGGGAGCTGTCGATTCAGAAGCTGGAACCCGTTGATGAAGATGAAATTCCCGAATTGGTAAAGGAAGCTTTTGTGGCAACAGAGGACAGACGATTCTATGAGCATCAGGGTGTGGATATCTGGTCCATCGGACGTGCAGCTGTAAAAGACATCATGGCCCGTTCCATGGTTGAGGGGGGGAGTACGCTAACCCAGCAGCTTGCGAAAAATATGTTCCTGTCCCGTGACAAAACATTCTTCCGGAAAGCGACGGAAGTATCCATTGCGATGGCTTTGGAGCGCAAGTACACAAAAGACGAGATTCTGACGATGTACCTGAACCGGATTTTCTTTGGTCATCAGCGATATGGGATCAAGGCCGCTTCTGAATTTTATTTCGGGGAAAAAGATTTGAATAAACTTGAGTTGTGGGAAATTGCTACACTGGCTGCGATGCCTAAAGGGCCGTCCGCCTATAACCCGCTGAGCAATCCGAACGATTCCAAAGCGCGCCGCGGTGTGGTGCTGCAGCTGATGTACGAACAAGGCTACATCACGAAGGAAGAAATGGATGAAGCCAAAGCGGTGGATTACGATTATACACCACCGGAGAAAGAGCAAAAATATCAAGCTTTTATTGATTATGTACTTCGTGAAGCAGAACGCGTAACAGGCAAAACAGAAGATGATCTGAACATCGGTGGATACAAGATTTATACAACCATGGATGCTCAGGCACAGACGGCCATGGAAAGTGCCTTCTCGGATGACAGTTTATTTGAGGAAAGCAAAGACGACCAGAAGGTTCAAGGATCCATGGTTATCATGAACCATGAAAATGGTAGTCTGGTTGCTCTCTTGGGTGGACGTGACTATCAAACGAAGGGGTACAGCCGGGTAACACAGAGCCGCAGACAACCGGGATCGGCATTCAAGCCCATCGTATCGTATGCGCCTGCACTGGAGTCTGGAGAATATAACGCCAATTCGCCGCTGAGCAATCAGAAGCAGTGCTTTGGCAATTATTGCCCGGGAAACTTGCATGGATACTCTTCAACAATCAGTATGACCGAGGCCATCACGAAGTCGGAGAACATTCCTGCCGTGTGGCTGCTTGATAAAATAGGTGTAAATACAGGCGTACAGTTTGCCAAGAGTGTAGGCATTCAGCTTACAGATGAGGATAAAAACCTAGCGATTGCTCTGGGTGGTCTGAGTAAAGGTACAAATACCCTTGAGATGGCACAAGCTTATAGTGCATTTGCCAACCTCGGTGAATATCAACAGGCTTATTCGATCAAGGAAATCAAGGACAGCTCGGATAAGTCCGTTTACAAACATGACAAGTCAGACACGACGCGTGTCATGAGTGAACAAAATGCATACGCATTGACACAGATGCTTCAAAATGTAGTCAATGATGGTACAGGACGTTCAGCAAGACTGGATCGCCCGGTAGCAGGTAAAACCGGTACGGTGCAGAGCGGCATCGCTGGCAACAGCGCAAACCGTGATGTATGGTTTGTCGGGTATACACCTGAATGGACTGCTGCAGTCTGGATGGGATATGATAATCCGGACGCAACCCATATGCTCAAAAACAGCAGTAAGCTATCCGCAGCTTTCTTCGCCAAAGTCATGACTGATGCACTGAAGGGTGTACCTGTGAAGGACTTTGAAGCACCTAAAGGTGCACAGGCACCACCACCGGAAGAAACGCAACCGGAGCAGCCGCAATTATCGGTTAGTGGATTAAGCGGGGCGTATGATCAGAATTCTCAGACGGTTTCGCTTAACTGGACAGGAACAGGAGATGCGAATACTCAATATCGGATCTATCGGAAAGAGACGTCCGAAGCGCAATTCACCCATCTGATTGATTCGGTGGGATCGACTAGTGCACAGGATCTAAGTGCACTTCCAGGCCTGACATACGAGTATTATGTTACTGCCTTTGATCTGGCCTCTGGACTTGAAACGGATCCGTCCAATACGATCTCACTTATGATTGAGGCGCAGGAGATCGAACCAGTGGAACCAGAACCGGGTACAGACCCAGGAACGGATCCAGGAACGGAACAGCCTGGTACCGAGAATCCGGATAACGGTTCACCGGATAATGGGAATTCGGGTGAAAACAACGGTAACAATGGGAATAACGGTAACGGCAACGGTAATGGTAACAATGGAGGACCGGGGCAAGGAAACGGCCAGCCTGGTGATGGAAATACATCCCCTGGAACGGGAACTACCGATCCTGGTGGGAACAATGATGGATCTGGCGATGGTTCGGTTACGACTCCTGGTGAAGTTGTTCCGCCGGATGCCGGAACAGAAAGCAACACAGGTGAAAACGATGGTACGGTTGAAACACAGACCGGAAACGATGGTTAACTTCAACTAATTATCATTAACGCAGCTCTTAACCTGCTTCCCGAATGATCGGTGAAGCAGGTTTTTTGCTATAGACAGCGATAATTTAACTCCATTCATATCGATTAATTGGTGAGGCAAAGCTTAATTTTGAGTGTATAACTTAAATATGGTAAGCTGTAGCTATCGTAATACGTTGTGCAAAACTGATTCGTAAGTCATGGAATCGGCTGTGCGGACGTTATTCAGTGTTCACCAATATGAGAACAGGTCAAGGGCCTGTAGTCGGCAAAGAGGGGTTCGTATGAAACGGAAATTCGGGGACCGCGCGAACTGGCGCCGGATTACGAACCGACAATTTACATGCCGGTTCGTACAATCCAAAGTTTTTACAGGTTACATTACGTTGTATACCATACAGGATTTGAAAGAACCCTTGTGGAAAACCTATGGGGGGAGTACGTTTTGCATCGCAGATAAAGGGTATTCATGGCTGCAGTATTACCCGAAGGGAGAGCATTTCGTGGTGACAGCCATGTTTGATGATCAGGAACGGATCGTTGAATGGTACATTGATACCTGTCGAAGCCAGGGCATCACGGATCAGGGGGTTCCCTGGTTTGATGATCTCTATCTCGATGTCGTCGTCCTGAAAGATGGAGAGGTATTTTTGCTGGATGAAGATGAGCTTGAAGACGCCCTCTCGCGCAAACATATTACAACCAGCGATTATGATCTGGCTAACCGTACGGCCAAGGAATTGCTGCATGCCATTGATGCTCATGTGTTTCCTTATTTTCAACTATCATTGAAACATCGGAAGACCTTGTTTGAAAACGGGGAGTTTCGCAAAAACGTTCAAATCTGAGTTTTGACCAATCAGAGAATTACTTCGCCATCCTTCTAATATTGGAGCATCTGATAGAATACATTAATAATCAGGAGAGATCAGCCCGATAAAATAGAGGTGATGGCGAATGAACGGACGGGTCATGGCTGCAGGAGGGCAACCGGGAGGCAGACCATCCAGACAAATTAATGTTGTATTGCGTAACCAAGAGCCTCAGATGTTGGCGAAGGAAGAGGAGACACCACTTCAGGCAGTAAAGGGATTAGCCAAGCACAGCCATTTTCAAGAGATTCAAGGTGAGCTTGAGCAGTTGGTTGGGCTGGAAAATATCAAGGATCTCGTATTTGAAATCTATGCGTTTTTGCAAATTGCCCAGATGCGTTCTGAGGCAGGCCTGATCAGTGGAGCACATGTATATCATATGATTTTCAAAGGAAATCCAGGGACCGGGAAAACCACGGTTGCGCGGATTGTGGCAAAGCTGTTCCAAAAGATGGGCGTGCTCAACAAAGGGCACCTTATTGAGGTGGAGCGGGCCGATCTGGTCGGAGAGTACATTGGACATACGGCCCAAAAAACGCGTGATCTGGTGAAGAAGGCACTTGGAGGCATCTTGTTTATCGACGAGGCATACAGCTTGGCTCGCGGTGGCGAGAAGGATTTTGGCAAGGAAGCTATTGATACACTTGTTAAATCCATGGAAGATCACAAAAATCAATTCATTTTGATTCTGGCAGGGTATTCTGAAGAAATTGATTTCTTTCTGCAGACCAATCCGGGATTACCATCCCGATTTCCTATCCAGGTTGAATTTCCGGATTACAGTATAGATCAGTTGATACAGATTTCAGAGATTATGGCGAAAGAGCGAGATTATATTTTAATGCCACAGACCATCCTGAAGTTGAAGCAGCATTTGCTGCAGGAAAAAAATGAATCTCTGCATGCCTTCAGCAATGCTAGGTACGTTCGAAATGCAATTGAGCGGTCCATTCGTCATCAGGCGGTTCGATTGCTGGAACAGTATACCCAGGGCAGTCCGGGAAAATTGGAACTGATGACGATTCGAACAGAGGATTTGAAGTTTGAGCGAAAGTAAGCGATAATGGTTTTTTTGGAGCAGCCGGCCGGGTTAACCGGTTCGGCTTAAAGTACGCTATGAGGGAACAATAACCGTAATAGATGAAGCTGAGTTTGAGAAGGAGGACACATTGAATATGACAGTTACCCACGATACAGATCAGGTCAAGAAAGACCGCGCCGTTTTAGTTAGTTTGATTACAGATGAAGTAAAGCGTTCAGGCATTAATCCGGAGTACTCTTTGGAGGAATTGGTGAAGCTTGCAGAGACCGCAGGTGTTGAGGTGCTGAGTGTATTGTCCCAGAACCGGGAAACCCGGGATACGAAGTGGTTTATCGGAAAAGGTAAAGTGGAGGAGCTACGTGCGATTGCAGAGGAATTAGGCGCGACCACAGCGATATTTGATCAAGAGCTGTCTGGAGCTCAGGTTCGTAACCTGGAAGAGGCACTGGATCTCAAAATTATCGACCGTACCCAGTTGATTCTGGATATTTTCGCTCAACGTGCAAATACAAGAGAAGGTATCATTCAAGTCGAATTGGCCCAACTTAGCTATCTGCTTCCACGATTATCGGGTCATGGCAAAAACCTTTCACGGCTTGGAGGGGGAATCGGGACACGTGGACCGGGGGAAAGCAAGCTGGAGACGGATCGCCGTCATATCCGGGGGCGCATTGATGATCTGAAACGGCACCTGGAAGAGGTTACACGCCACCGCAAACTTCATCGCGAGCGTCGTAAAAAGACAGGCATTGTACAGGTAGCACTTGTGGGGTATACGAATGCAGGCAAATCCACATTGCTTAAACAATTAACTGCCGCTGACGTATATATTCAGGATCAGCTGTTTGCAACGTTGGATCCAACTTCACGTACGATGGAGCTTCCGAGCGGTAAAGAAATTGTACTTACGGATACCGTAGGATTTATTCAAAACCTTCCACATGATCTGATTGCCGCTTTCCGTGCAACATTGGAGGAAGTGAACGAAGCCGATCTGATTTTACATGTTGTAGATGCATCCTCTGCAATGAGGGAAGATCAGATGAGAACTGTGCACGACATTCTCCAGCAGCTCGGATCTGGCGACAAGCCTCAATTGGTGCTCTATAACAAAAAAGATGCATGTACACCGGAGCAGCTGGAAATGCTTCCTTTGGACAAAGACCATATGAAGGTAAGTGCACTGGAAGAAGCTGACCTGCTGAAGATTCGGGAGCGAATTCAGGAAGAGTTGACGGGGGATACGAAGCGGTTCCGTATTCCTGCAGAGCGGGGCGATCTTACATCCGTGCTTTATAAGGTTGGAGATGTTGTTGAAACCACTTTTGAAGAAAACGATGTGATCTATCAAGTTGAGCTGCAAAAAGGAGAATATGAAAAATTCGGTTATTTACTTGAAGATTTCATTGAATTGTAATATACATGACATATTGGTATGGTAAGTTGACACGATAATCGATATTATGCGTTAGATTAGTGCAATGAAGGGGAATGAAGTAAGATGGCAAGCTTGGATACAAAGATTGTGGAGCTGCAACAACAAGTTGAGGCCCAGATAGAACAACAGATGAGAATGATTGACGGTATTACGGATTACAACCAGTGGAAGGTCATTGATGCGTTTCAACGCAAACAAGTCAGTGATTTTCATTTTGCCGGTTCAACGGGATATGCATATAACGATCGTGGCCGGGAAGTGCTGGATGAAGTATATGCGGACGTATTTGGCGCAGAAGCTGCGTTGGTTCGTCCCCATTTTGCCTCAGGTACACATACGATAGCCACCGCTCTCTTTGGCGTACTGCGCCCAGGTGACGAGTTGTTATACATCACAGGTAAACCTTATGATACATTGCACAAAGTCATTGGAAGTCCGGAAGATGGAACCGGATCTCTTCGGGACTTTGGTATTGGATACCGTGAAACCGCTTTGCTGGCAGATGGAAGTGTCGATTGGGACGCAGTGAAAGGGAATATTACTGCTTCAACCAAAGTCATTGGTATCCAACGTTCACGTGGGTATGACTGGCGTTCTTCCTTCTGTATTGATGAGATAGCTGATATGGTAAGACGGGTAAAGGCCATCAAAGAAGATGTTATCGTGTTCGTGGATAACTGTTATGGCGAATTTACTGAGAAACGCGAACCGACAGAGGTCGGGGTAGATCTGATGGCAGGTTCACTAATCAAAAACCCTGGCGGAGGCCTTGCTGAAACCGGGGGTTACATATGCGGGAAGGAAAAGTATGTTCAACTGGCAGCGTATCGTTTGACTGCACCTGGCATAGGTGGTGAGGTTGGTGCCATGTTGGGAACTACCCGTGGGATCTACCAGGGACTTTACATGGCGCCGACAATTGTGGGACAGGCCATCAAGGGCAGTACCTTTGCCGCTGCAATGTTTGCTGCTTCGGGATTCGTAACCAAACCTGCATGGAATGAGACACGCACAGATTTGATCCAAGCTGTGCAGTTCTCCTCCGCGGAGCATCTGATCGCTTTTGTACAGGGAATTCAGCGGGCTGCTGCAGTGGATAGTCATGTCGTTCCTGAGCCATGGGACATGCCTGGTTATGAACATCCCGTCATTATGGCGGCAGGTACGTTTATACAGGGCGGAAGCCTGGAGTTGTCAGCGGATGCGCCTATTCGAGAGCCATATATCGGCTACATGCAGGGTGGATTAACCTACTCTCATGTTAAATATGGCGTTTTGATGGCGCTCCAGACAATGAAAGATCGTAAATTATTGTGAGTTTATCTAACACGTCATTGACACTTAGTAATAACTAAATGTACAATAGGGTGAAGAATAGATGACTGGAAGGTTGATGAACATGGGTGACGAAATTCGCAGAAATATGGCCTTATTCCCGATAGGTATTGTTATGAAACTTACGGATCTGTCCGCTCGTCAGATTCGATATTATGAACAGCACAGCTTGATTGTACCGGCAAGAACGTCAGGTAACCAACGTTTGTTTTCCTTTAATGACGTAGAACGATTGCTGGAGATCAAGGCTTTGATCGAAAAAGGTGTTAATATTGCCGGCATCAAGCAGGTTATGAATCCAGTATCCAAGGAATCTGAGGAAGCAACAGTTATCACCGCAGATACAGAAGTGAAGCGCAGAGAACTGTCGGATACACAGCTGCACCGTTTATTGAAGCAACAGCTGGTTTCGGGTAAGAGACCTGGACAAGTATCTCTCATTCAGGGAGAGCTTTCCCGATTTTTTAATAAAAAGTAAGTTCGCATAACTTGGCGAGTGAGGGGAAATCATGCAGTTGTGATGGCAGACTCCTTGACCCGTGGAACTTTCTAATGTACAAATATAACATGCAAGCCAAATAAGCAGAAAAGAAAGGGAGAGGTATCGTGAGTTATACAAAAGAAGACATTCTCCGCATCTCTAAAGAAGAAAACGTACGATTCGTTCGATTGCAATTTACCGACTTGCTGGGAGCTATCAAAAACGTTGAAATTCCTGTAAGCCAATTGACCAAGGCTTTGGATAACAAAATGATGTTTGATGGTTCTTCCATTGAAGGTTATGTGCGTATTGAAGAATCCGACATGTACCTCTATCCGGATCTCGATTCTTGGCTGATTTTCCCTTGGGTAGCTGAGAACCGTGTTGCTCGCCTAATCTGTGATGTTTATTTGCCGGATGGCAACCCATTCCCTGGAGATCCACGCGGCATCTTGAAACGTAACCTGAAGGAAGCCGAAGAAATGGGATTCACTTCCTTCAATGTCGGTCCTGAACCAGAGTTCTTCTTGTTCAAAACAGACGAAAAAGGAAACCCGACTAACGAACTGAATGACCAAGGTGGATATTTCGACCTTGCGCCTACGGATCTTGGTGAAAACTGTCGTCGTGACATCGTTATCACACTTGAAGAAATGGGCTTTGAGATCGAAGCTTCCCACCATGAGGTAGCTCCAGGTCAGCATGAGATCGACTTTAAATATGCTGATGCTCTAAAAGCAGCAGACCAGATCCAAACGTTCAAACTCGTTGTTAAAACGATTGCACGTCAGCATGGTCTACATGCGACCTTTATGCCGAAACCATTGTTTGGTATGAACGGTTCCGGTATGCACTGTAACCAATCGTTGTTCCAAGGCAGTGCGAACGCATTCGTTGACGAGTCGGACGAGCTGGGTCTCAGCAAAACTGCACGTCACTTCATGGCTGGAACGCTGAAGCATGCGCGTGCGTTTGCAGCAATTACTAACCCAACTGTGAACTCATACAAACGTCTTGTACCAGGTTATGAAGCCCCTTGTTATGTAGCATGGTCCGCCAGTAACCGTAGCCCAATGATCCGTATTCCAGCTTCCCGTGGTTTGAGTACACGTGTTGAGGTTCGTAACCCGGATCCGGCTGCTAACCCTTACTTGGCTTTGGCTGTTTTATTGAAAGCAGGTCTGGACGGAATCAAACGTGAGCTTTCCTTACCAGCTCCGATTGACCGTAACATCTACATTATGTCAGAAGAAGAGCGTGTGGAAGAAGGCATTCCAAGCTTGCCGGCTGACCTGAAAGAAGCATTGAACGAATTGATCCGCAGCGAAGTCATCTGTGATGCGCTTGGCGATCACGCCTTGGCTCACTTCTACGAGCTGAAAGAAATTGAGTGGGATATGTACCGTACACAAGTCCACCAATGGGAACGCGATCAATATATCACGTTGTACTAATTCGGAAAGCCCTTGGCGCAAAAAAGTGCCAAGGGCTTTTTTTGATGAATTACATAATGGGACAGAGGTGAGTAGTTTTCTAAAAAATACCAGCATTTAATAGTATTTATATAATAGTAAGAGAGAAGATACATATTTTACTTAGAACAGTCATTTTAATATGTTGATAATTTCATATAAACAAGATATAATTCAATTATATTTTTAGCAATTTAATTTTAAAACATTAATTGGAGATGTTAATATGGAAAAAGCGAAACAACTCGTTGCAAGACAGC
The DNA here is from genome assembly GCF_004000925.1 of Paenibacillus illinoisensis NBRC 15959. GTDB lineage: Bacteria > Bacillota > Bacilli > Paenibacillales > Paenibacillaceae > Paenibacillus > Paenibacillus illinoisensis. The sequence goes on from NZ_BIME01000002.1 coordinate 83,636, forward strand.
GGGCATTCTTTTATACAGGACAAACTAAAAATATCGAGTATCGGATTCATGCTCTTCAGCAATTAAGACAAGGCATTGAGAAATATCAGCAACGGATATTGGATGCACTGCATGCTGATCTAAATAAATCGGAAACAGAGGCCTATAACTCTGAGATTCGCATCGTTTTGGGTGAACTGGATTTTGCACTAGAACATCTTAAGGAATGGGCGGCTCCTAGAGCAGTGCCTACAAGTGCTGTTATACCTGATGGTACAAGCACGATCTATCCAGAACCTTATGGAGTTGCTCTCATTATTGCGCCATGGAACTATCCGTTTCAACTGGCATTTGGTCCTTTGATTGGTGCAATTGCAGCGGGTAACTGTGCTGTTATTAAGCCTTCTGAATTAACGCCGGCAGTGTCACGTCTGACGTATGACCTGATCACGGATATTTTTCCTGAGGAATATGTTGCTGTCATGGAAGGTGAAGTCGAAATGAGCACAGCCTTGTTGAAAGAGAAGTTTGATTATATTTTCTTCACAGGAAGCACGGGTGTGGGTCGCATCGTTATGAAGGCAGCAGCAGAGCACCTTACGCCGGTAACGCTTGAATTAGGTGGTAAAAGCCCTGTAATTGTTCATAAAGACGCAGATTTGAAGTTGGCAGCTCAGCGGATCGTCCGTGGCAAGTTCTTGAATGCGGGTCAGACCTGTGTTGCTCCGGATTACTTGCTTGTACATCAGGACGTACACGATAAACTCCTTGAAGAGATTGGTGAGGAGATTCAAGATAAATTCGGTAAGGATGTCATGGGAAATCCTGATTTTCCGCATATCGTCAACACACGTAACTTTGATCGACTGTCTGTATTCTTAGAAGAGGGTCATGCTCTGATTGGTGGTCGCTCTGATCGGGATCAGCTGCTGATTGAACCTACCTTGGTAGGAAATGTGGATTGGGATTCACCTGTTATGCAAGAAGAGATATTCGGTCCCATTCTGCCGGTAATGACTTACGATGATCTTAATCCTCTGCTCGCTGAGATCGTACGCCGTCCCAAACCGCTGGCGCTATACCTGTTCACGCAGCAAGAGGAGCTGCAGAATCAGGTCTTGGATCAAGTGTCCTTCGGTGGAGGGTGCATTAATGATACGTTGTCTCATATGACTTCACATTATTTACCGTTTGGCGGTGTAGGAGAGAGTGGTATGGGGTCATATCATGGTCAGCAAAGCTTTGAAGTGTTCTCCCATCACAAAAGCATTCTCAAACGATAACATATGGAATTAACGAAGTAGAAATTTAGCATGTAAAAAGAGGTTGTCCTGTTGAACAGGGCAACCTCTTTTTGTCATTACAGTTCAGCTGACTTGCTGTTGAAAGAAAGACTAGTGAATATCACGGAAAAGGCCAATCACTTTACCCAAAATGCTAACATGTTTTAAACGAAGTGGTTCAAATGTTGCATTCTCAGGCTGAAGACGAATGTGGTCTTTCTCTTTGTAAAATGTTTTAACTGTAGCTTCGTCATCTTCAGTCATCGCAACGACAATATCTCCATTATCTGCCGTTTGCTGCTGGCGTACGATAACGTAATCTCCATTGACAATTCCTGCTTCGATCATACTGTCACCAACAACAGAGAGCATAAACACTTTCTGTTCTCCAACATAATGTGTCGGTAGCGGGAAATAATCCTCAATGTTCTCTGTTGCGGTAATCGGAACCCCTGCAGTGACTTTACCTACGACAGGAATGCGAGCAACACTGTGTGCAAACTGATGGGAGTGTTCTGATTCCTCCTGGCTTAACAACTCAATGGCTCTTGGTTTAGTAGGGTCACGTCTAATGAGACCTTTCTTCTCCAAGCGGTCCAGATGTCCATGAACCGTAGAACTGGAAGCCAGTCCAACCGCTTCTCCAATTTCACGTACGGAAGGAGGATATCCCTTCAACCGGACTTCATTGCGTATAAACTCCAGAATAGCTTGCTGCCTGCTGGATATCTTCGACATACCGTATCAACCCCATTTTAGTAACGTTTGGGAAAATTATAACATAGAACCTCCGTTCGTACAAACATAAGTTCTAAATAAAATCCGATAAAATCAATGTTTTTGAGTCTTTTATTCGTATAATCCTTCAAATTTAACAATAGTAAAAAAACGAGTTGGATTCACCTAGAGATTTGCGGGAAATTTGGAGTTTAAAATAAAGCGAACAATTGTTCTAAAAATCTGTTGTACAAAACAAGTGTTCGTGTTATATTGATTTTAACAGATAGGAACAAACGTTTGGAGGACGATTAATATGAGATATTCCACTTATCAAAGTATTTACGAACCGGTGAATTCGGAAGCGGTCAAGTCTAACATAGGTAACGTTAAACAATGGTTTGCAGAAGCCAAGATGCCAACATGGTTGTTGAAATTGATTATGGCATCGTTAATCATATTTATTGGCTGCAGCACTGTATTGACTGTGTTTGCAGGAGACGAGAACAATGTTCTTCCTGGCAGCAAAATAGCTGTTTCCCAGGGTGAGACATTGTGGAGCTTATCTTTGGAACATAAACCTGAAAATATGGATACGCGTGTATATATAGAAGCAATAAAGAAAGTAAACCAGCTTCAAACAACTTCAATTCAAGCCGGACAGGTTCTAATTTTGCCTCAGTTTACCCCTTAAAATCACGATTCAGTGGAGCGAGTAAGTAGCAACCTTGACAAGCAGCCTCGATCATGTCAAAGTTAGTATGACTTTGTATTTTTGGAGGGGACAAGCTTGGATATAGATAGCCTGGTAGCACGCATCAATGAATTGGCTCGTAAACAAAAGTCCACTGGACTTTCAGAGGAAGAACTTGCCGAACGTGCTAAACTTAGAGAAATTTACTTAAACAACATCCGCAGCAACTTCAGACAGCAACTGGATTCTATTGAAATTGTTGATGATGAGAAGGATCAAGGCCACCAAGGCAAACTCAAACACTAAGGAAACCTAAAGATATCATTATGATATTTAGGTTTCTTCCTTTTATTTTGAGGATGCAAATTTATAGGGGGAATGTCGGTTTGCGAATTTTGTAAGCCGATACAAAGATGACATAAGGGGGATTCTCATGGCTCGTTCGTTCGAGAGAACGGTTCGGAAAAATTCAAAGCAGTTGAATCAGCAGCGCAAAAAAAATGGTCAACCGATTTCGGGTACGCCCGGTGAGGACATTTTCAAAGGACGCAGTCTTCTGTTTCCTATTTTCCTCATTGGACTTGCGTTTTTGTATCTGTTTATGAGCACATTTCTTGTTAAAGCTCCAATGACAACATGGGACTGGGTTACGATGCTGTTGTATGTATTTTTGGCTGTAATTTTTATGCTTCGCCGTCCTTACATCAAAATCGGGAGCAACCGGATTATAACAACCAAAGGGAATCGGGAACGCTCCATTGGAGTAGATGACATCGTTAAGTTTAGATTCGAACAGGGAACGGTAGTTATCGAACATAACAGCCGTGGCAAAAGATGGGTGTTCACTAAACTGTTGAACCGCTATGACACAGATGCCATTTCTGAACGACTTCTGAAATTTGCCAAAGCACATCAGATTACTGTAGAAACAGACGAGAAAAAGTAATTATTCACAAAGGGGAAGATGATCGGAATGGCATTAAAAGCGATTTTGTTCGACCTGGATGATACTTTATTGTGGGATGAACGCAGTGTGCGGGAAGCATTCCACGAAACTTGCCTGCTTGCTTCACAAGAAACCGGCGTTGATGCTGAGGCATTGGAAGAAGCTGTTCGTAATGAAGCTCGTAGTCTATATGAATCATATGAAACCTTTCCATTCACCAAAATGATTGGTATCAATCCGTTTGAAGGACTATGGGCTAATTTTACAGGTGGTGACCAGCCTGAATTTCGTCAATTGGAGCAGCTTGCCCCTGTATATCGTAAGGAGTCCTGGCGTCGTGGCTTATTGAAGCTGGGCGTGGACCGTGAAGATTTGGCTGAACGTCTTGCCTCGCAATTTGGAGCAGAGCGAAGATCCAGACCCCATGTATATGAAGAAACGATGGACACTTTGCGTCACTTGCAGGGAAAATTCAAATTGTTGCTCTTGACGAATGGTTGTCCAGCTCTGCAGCAAGAGAAGTTGGATGGTGTGCCTGAACTGGCTCCTTTCTTCGATGAGATCATCATCTCGGGTACTTTTGGAAAAGGAAAACCGGATCCGTCCATCTTTGAACATGCGCTCAGCAAACTTGGAGTAAAACCAGAAGAAGGCTTGATGGTTGGAGATAAACTCACGACGGATATCCGCGGAGCTTTGTCAGCAGGAATCCAGTCTGTCTGGATTAATCGTGAGAACAAAGTGAACTCGGAGTCTTATGTACCTGATCATGAGATTAAGCACTTATCAGAATTAGATCGTATTATTGCTAATTTCTGATTATTTCAGAATTGAACAATAGTGCATTTTAAAACATTGATAACCTCGGTGAATGATGCAAAATCATTCATGGGTTATCAATGTTTTTTGGTTTGGTTGAAACTTTAAAGCAACTGCGTAGTGAAGAAATATCAAAAATAATAAAAAAAGGTATTGTAATGTTGGGACTGCTGTTTTAGAATGTAACTAACATACTAGTATGACTAGTATGGGAATCATTTAAAGCAGTACTCTTTTGGAATATCCAGGTTATGGAATCAGAAGTTATTGCTTTATTATTTTTATGTATATTGTAAGCGCTTTACATAGTTTTGGAAAATATTAATTTTTGGAATACAATAGGTATTCATGAGATTGAGCAATAAGAAAACAATCTGTACCTAAGTATATCCATTAAACTACTTTAAATTGATATCGCTTACATTCAAAATATCTAGTATGCAGTGGGGGTGAAATTTCTGCAAGGGTTTCGATAGAAAGAAGTGAAGATGGGAGCTGTCATGAAGTACTTTTAATTTTATCAAGTTTATTTGATCGGAGTGAATCAGATATGAAGTCAGAAACTGCTAAAACCACACTTACGATGACCTCATTACGCAAAGAAAGCAGGTTAAGAACGGCTGGAGCCTTACTCCGCAAAGATTGGCAGCTGTATTCACTATTAATACTTCCAGTGATCTATCTGATAATTTTTAAATACGGGCCCATGATTGGTAATGTGATTGCCTTTAGAAGATTTGTACCCGGAGGCAGCATTTTTGGTGAAACCTGGGTTGGGTTAAGGTATTTTCAGATGTTCGTTCAGGACCCCACATTCTGGAAAGTATTTGGGAACACACTCATTTTAGGTGGGCTTGCATTACTCTTCACTTTCCCAGTTCCCATTATCTTTGCGCTGCTTTTGAATGAAGTAAAAAGTAAACGCTTCAAAAAGTTCGTTCAGACTGCATCCTATCTGCCGCATTTCTTATCGATCGTTATCGTAGCCGGTATGATTTTGCAACTAACGGCAGTGAATGGATCAATTAATGGCTTGGTTGCATTCTTTACTGGAGACAATATTCCTTTTATGCAGCGCGCCGAATGGTTCAGAACGATCTATATAACCTCTGAAATTTGGCAAGGCATGGGCTGGGGAGCCATTTTGTATCTTGCCGCCTTAACAACAATCGATGATTCTTTGTATGAAGCTGCACGGATTGACGGTGCGAATCGCTGGAAACAGACGATCCATGTAACCATACCAGGCATTTTGCCAACCATCGTTACATTGTTAATTCTGAATATGGGTAATTTTCTTGCTGTCGGATTTGAGAAAATTCTCCTCCTTTACAATCCGCTTATCTATGATACATCAGACGTGATTTCCACTTATCTGTATCGTGTAGGTTTGCAATCCAGCAACTTCAGTTACGCTACTGCGATTGGATTATTCGAATCACTCATCGGACTGATCTTGGTATTCTCGGTAAATGCAATCTCACGCAGACTAACACAACGAAGCTTGTGGTAAAGGAGGGGCAACATGCAGGAATCAAAATCATACAAAGTGTTCAAAGTGTTCAACGCCATCTTTTTGCTGCTCGTGGTATTCGTCACACTCTATCCGTTCCTGAATGTCGTAGCACAATCTTTCAGTAGCGAATCCTATATCAATTCCGGGAAAGTCAGTATCATCCCGAGAGGGTTCAATGTTGAAACCTACAAGACCATCTCGCGTGACAGCATGTTCTGGACCAATTATAAAAATACAGTTATCTACACCGTGGTAGGTACGTTGATATCCATGTTTATGACAACCATATTCGCGTATGCAATTTCTAAAAGGAGATTAATGGGACGCAAGTTCTGGACAATGTTTGCCGTGTTCACCATGTTTTTCAGTGGCGGATTGATTCCAAACTATGTCCTGATTAATTCCCTTGGCATGAACAATACGATGTGGGCGTTAGTTGTACCTGGAGCAATCAGCATTTATAACATGTTAATTATGAAATCATTTTTCGAAAACATGCCTGAGGAGCTGGAGGAAGCAGCAGCCATCGACGGTTTAAACACATATGGTATTTTACTTCGTATCATATTGCCGCTAAGTAAGGCTGTAATGGCTACAATGGTTCTGTTCTACGCAGTGGGACACTGGAACTCATGGTTCCCGGCATTCCTATATCTCGACAAAAAGGAACTGTTCCCTGTGACCATTTATTTGCGGAACATGATTGCAGGTGCAACAGGAGGAGCTTCTGCTGGAGCGTCGGCTGATAATTTGACTCAAATCTCAGCTAATATCAAGTCGGTAACGATGGTACTTACGATTCTGCCTATCCTTACGATTTATCCGTTTGTGCAAAGATACTTTGTAACCGGTATCATGTTGGGATCTGTCAAGCAGTAATTCCAAGTGCATATAGTTAACATCTCTTAGACGCAAGGCCAATCTAAACCACATGCAGGGGGACAATGTAATGAAAAAGAGACCACGCAAGCTTGTAGGCAAGATGGTTTTGGCAACAATGATGAGTGTTGTTTTGGCAGCATGCAGCAGCGGAGCGGGAACCGAGAAGGCCGAACCTGAATCCAAAGGGGCTATGGAGTCCTACGGAGTGGGTGAAACGTTTAAAGCCTCGGAGCCATTCAACTTATCCATACTTTATAGTGATCAGCCAGCATATCCATACAAGAAAGATTGGTTGCTTTTCCAAAAAATCACCGAGCTGACGGGTGTGACCTTGGATCCTACCATTGTACCAATGTCTGACTATCCGCAAAAAAGATCTCTTTTGATCAGTTCGGGAGATGCACCTCTCGTAATCCCTAAAACCTATCCGGGTGAAGAATCTGCCTTCGTATCTTCTGGAGCCATATTACCCGTAAGTGACTATGTTGACTTGATGCCTAATTTCAAGGACAAGATAGAGAAATGGGGACTTGAGGATGAACTGGAGGGTCTCCGTCAGGAAGACGGGAAGTATTATGTTCTCCCTGGTTTGCATGAAGAAGTATGGCCAGACTATACACTGATTGTTAGAACGGATGTCTTCGAGGAAAACAACATTCCTATCCCAACAACTTGGGATGAACTATATGATGCTGCCAAGAAGTTGAAAGAGATCTACCCAGATTCGATTCCGTTCTCTGACCGATTTGAATTTAACAGTACGTTGAATATTGCGGCTGCTGGTTTTGGAACCAAGGGCGGGTGGGGTTTCGGCAATGGTCTTACGTATAAGGAAGACAAGGATGAATTCGTATATACATCCACTACTCCTGAGTACAAAGAAATGCTGACCTACTTCAACAAAATGGTGTCCGAAGGATTGCTGGACAAGGAAAGTTTCACTCAAGATGATGATCAAGCGACACAAAAATTTGTCTCTGGCAAGTCGTTTATCATTAACGGTAACTCTCAAACGTTAGTGCTGCATCGCAATGATATGAATAAAACGTTGGGTGAAGGAAAATTCTCCATTGCTAAAATTACGGTTCCGGGTGGTCCGAAAGGACAATTAATGTCTGGATCAAGACTTGAAAACGGTGTCATGATTTCCGGTAAAATCAAAGATAGTGAAAATTTCAAAGCAACAATGCAATTTATTGACTGGTTATACTACAGTGATGAAGGACAGGAGTTTGCCAAATGGGGAGTTGAAGGAGAGACCTTCACGAAACAGGATGGGGTTCGCAAGCTTGCGGATGATGTGAACTATAATGGATTGAATCCTAAAGGCACAAAAGATCTGCGTATTGATTACGGTTTCTCTGGTGGCGTGTTTGCTTATGGTGGAACAACGGATCTGCTGCACTCCATGTTTAGTGAAGAAGAATTGAAATTCCAGCAGGACATGAAGGATACCAAGGAAGTTATTCCTGCTGAACCTCCAATCCCGTACTCAGATCTTGACCGTGAACAGGTGACATTGCTTAGTACTCCACTTAAGGACTACTCGGACCAAAATACCCTTAAATTTATTCTTGGCGAACGCAGTCTTGACGAGTTTGATGCATTTGTAAAGGAACTGGAAGGACAAGGGTTGTCTCAGTACTTGCAGATTTCCAACGATACGTACAAAAAGTATAAAGAGAACAAACAGCAGTAGCATGATAAACAAAGTTTAAACGATTGCCGTTTCGCTGAGCTCATTTTAGTGAAACGGCAATTTATGCTAAGATGAATGAATACGGCTGAGAGGAAGAGGTTAAGGAATGTCACTTAATCAAAAGATTAGAGGTTCGACCCGGGCTTATTCATATGAGCTGATAAAGGAAAGAATTTTGCACCTTGAGCTTAAACCTGGTACGAAGATTTCAGAGAAAGAAATAGCGGATGAACTTGAGGTCAGCAGAACTCCTGTTCGTGAAGCTTTCATGAAGCTTGCTGAAGAGGAACTTTTGGATATTATCCCACAGAGTGGAACAATCGTCTCACATATTAATCTGGAGCATGTGGAAGAAGGCAGATTTATGCGAGAAAAAATAGAAAAGGAAATTGTAGCGCTGGCGTGTGCCTCATTTGCAGAAGAATTCAAATTCAGATTGGAAACCAATATCGCTATGCAGGAAGTGTGTATGGATAAGAATAACTTCTATCGACTGTTTGAACTGGATGAGGAGTTTCATCAGATCCTGTTTCAGGGAACTGGAAAAATGAGAACGTGGAAAATGCTTCAGCAGCTTAACATTCCGTTTAATCGTCTGCGTATCCTTCGCTTGTCCGAAGACATTAATTCCGAAATTATTATCTCCCAACACAAGGAAATCTACCAGCTCATCAAGGAGCGCCAAACAGAACAAGCGATGAAGGTGATGGAAGCTCACCTTAGACTTGTCGTTGTTGAACAGGAGACGGTCAAAGCAAAGTATCCACATTATTTTATATAATCCATCTAGTGTTGTATAATGATCCAAACCGCAACAAACCCCTGTTCAAATGGACAGGGGTTTGTTGAATGAACGATATCCGTAATATAAGATTAGGCCTGCTTAATAAAAGTAGGATCCGGGTACGGGTCAGCAACCCAGCCGTCTTTTTCGATAAAGAGACGGACAGCAATAATTTGTTTGTTCTCCATCAAAGTGAAGAAATGCGGCGTGTTTTCCGGTACGGAAATGACGTCTCCAGGAGACAATTCTACATTAAAGTAACCTACATCATCTGTACCTTTGATAACAAAGATCCCTTTACCCGCGACAATGGCACGGATTTCATCTTCGGCATGTGTGTGGATTTCCTCGAACTTGGCCAATTTTTCTTCAATATCTGGCGTTTGTTCGGAGAGGGTGATGACATCCCAGATCTGATATCCGCGACGTGCAGCGAGGTCTTTGATTTCATAATCAAAGGTTTCCAAAACCTGGTTTTTCTGATCATCAGTCAATCCAAAGTTATTTTGCAATTCAGCACTTAATTTGGATGCGTCCCATTTTTCATAGAGTACCTCATATTTGTCCAAGAAATTTCGAACATTTTCGTCTCCAGTGATACGTTCGTTCGTATTTCTGATCACAATTTCAGCCATGTTCTTTCCCTCTTTTCCACTTGGTTTAATAGATATTATATCGGATGTCTACCTTTTTGTCGATTCGCAAATTCGACCTTGATCGTCTGAAACCCGCCATACAGCTGAATAAAACCGATCTTTCACAATAAGTAAGTTTCTGTTAAACTAAGATTTAACGTTTTGCGGGGGTGAAGTTATTGGATAAGCTTAGTCTACATGATGCATTAAAACAACGAATATTAATCCTCGACGGTGCGATGGGGACCATGATTCAACAAGTTGATCTCACTGGTGCAGATTTTGGCGGAGAGGATCTGGATGGCTGTAATGAAATGTTGGTACTTACACGTCCAGAACTCATCCAGCGCATTCATGAAGAATATCTGGAAGCTGGTGCAGATTTAATCGAAACCAATACATTCGGAGCTACTTCGGTTGTATTGGCCGAATACGATATCCAGGATCGTGCCCGCGAGATTAACCTCGAAGCTGCTCGAATTGCGAGAGCTGCGGCAGATCGGTTTTCGACTCCAGAATCCCCACGGTATGTGGTAGGTGCGATGGGACCAACAACGAAGACGCTCTCAGTTACGGGCGGCGTAACGTTTCAGGAGCTCATCGACAGTTATTCCGAGCAAGCGCTCGCTTTAATTGAGGGAGGCGTTGATGCGCTACTGCTTGAAACTTCGCAGGATACCCTTAATGTCAAAGCAGGCAGCATAGGTATCCAGCAAGCATTCGAGCAGAGCGGAATTAAGCTCCCTTTGATGATCTCAGGGACAATTGAACCGATGGGAACAACCCTTGCGGGTCAAAACATCGAATCCTTTTATATATCCCTAGAACACCTTAACCCAATTTCAGTGGGACTAAACTGTGCTACAGGCCCGGAATTTATGCGTGACCACATCCGTTCTCTTTCCGGAATGGCTTCAGTAGCAGTCAGCTGTTATCCGAATGCAGGTCTACCTGATGAAAATGGTAATTATCATGAATCACCTGATTCACTCGCTCAGAAAATTGGAGCATTTGCCGAACAGGGATGGTTAAACATCGCCGGAGGTTGCTGCGGTACAACTCCAGCACATATTCGGGCGATGCGTGATACGCTTGCCAAGTACCCCCCAAGAGAAATGAACGGAACACATCCGCCAGCATTATCCGGTATTGATCCCGTATATATAGAGCAGGATAATCGTCCATATATGGTTGGTGAACGGACCAACGTGCTTGGATCTCGGAAATTCAAGCGCCTGATCGTTGAAGGGAAATATGAGGAAGCTTCGGAAATTGCACGCGCTCAGGTAAAAAATGGAGCACATGTTGTCGACGTTTGTGTGCAGGACCCGGACCGCGAAGAAGCTGAGGATATGGAAAAATTTCTCGAACTGGTCGTCAAAAAAGTAAAAGTTCCGCTGATGATTGATACAACCGACGCAAAGGTCATCGATCTTGCTCTTCAGTACTCTCAAGGTAAAGCGATAATTAACTCCATTAACCTTGAGGATGGGGAAGAGAAATTCGAGCTTGTAACTCCTCTTATCCACAAATATGGCGGAGCCGTTGTAGTGGGTACAATCGATGAACGTGGACAAGCCATTAGTCGGGAAGATAAATTGGAGGTTGCCAAGCGTTCATACGATCTGCTGGTGAACAAGTATGGATTGAAGGCTGAGGACCTGATTTTTGATACATTGGTGTTCCCTGTTGGCACCGGGGATGAGCAGTATATTGGTTCTGCCAAGGAAACCATTGAGGGGATTCGGGTTATCAAGGAAGCTATGCCTGAGTGTCATACGATTCTTGGTATCAGCAACATCTCATTTGGATTGCCTGAGGCCGGTCGGGAAGTCCTGAACTCTGTCTTTTTGTATGAATGTACGAAGGCAGGACTCGATTACGCGATTGTAAACACGGAGAAGCTGGAACGTTATGCTTCCATCCCTGAAGAAGAACGCAGATTGTCGGAAGAGCTGCTCTATAATACAAATGACGAAACACTCGCTGCATTCGTAGCGGCATTCCGGAACAAAAAGGTTGAGAAGAAAGAGAAGATTTCGAATCTTTCATTAGAAGAGCGTCTCGCCTCTTATGTTGTCGAAGGCAGCAAAGAGGGATTGTTGCCAGATTTGGAACAGGCTCTTGCCAAATACTCAGCGCTTGAAGTCATCAATGGGCCACTTATGCAGGGGATGGAAGAAGTAGGCCGACTGTTTAACAACAACGAGCTGATCGTTGCTGAGGTTCTACAGAGTGCGGAAGTAATGAAGGCCTCAGTTGCTTATCTGGAACAATTCATGGAGAAAAATGAAACATCTGTGAAGGGCAAAATCATTCTGGCAACGGTTAAGGGTGATGTGCACGACATCGGGAAGAACCTGGTGGAGATCATCCTGTCCAATAACGGTTACCGAATCATTAATTTGGGTATAAAAGTACCACCAGAACGAATTATAGAAGCATATAGAGAAGAAAAAGTCGATGCAATCGGCTTATCCGGTTTGCTTGTCAAATCGGCACAGCAGATGATTGTCACCGCGCAAGATTTGCGTACAGCGGGTATCGACGTACCTATCATGGTGGGTGGAGCAGCACTTACGCGCAAATTCACCAAGAACCGGATTCGTCCTGAATATGACGGAATGGTTGTATACGCAAAAGACGCGATGGACGGTCTGGATTTGGCTAACAAGCTGATGAACCCGGTTTCCCGTGAAGTCATGCAGCTGGAGATGGAGGCCGAAAAAGAAGCAGATGCGTCCAGTGCAGAAACAGTTAAACCGCTGCCGGAGCTTACGCGAGTTGAGCGGTCGGATATCGCAATCGACAATCCTGTTCTTGTTCCTCCGGATCTTGAGCGGCACACGCTGCGTAATTATCCATTGTCGCACATTTTGCCGTATGTAAACATGCAGATGCTGCTTGGTCATCATCTTGGCCTTCGCGGTTCTGTGGAGCAGCTGCTCGCTTCGGGTGATCCCAAAGCTACCGATCTCAAAGCGGTTGTAGACGGAATTATGCAAGAAGCAGTCCGGGATGGAATTATCCAGGCACATGCGATGTATCGCTTCTTCCCGGCACAATCCAGCGGCAATAGCGTCATCATTTACGATCCCGAGAATACAAGCAATATTCTGCATACCTTCACATTCCCGCGGCAAAAGGTTGAACCGTTCCTGTGCCTGTCTGACTTCCTGAAGCCAGTGGAATCTGGAGAAATGGATTACGTTGGATTCATGGTTGTAACAGCCGGTCACGGTGTTCGTGAACTATCTACGGCATGGAAGGAGCAAGGGGATTACCTTCGATCACATGCTCTGCAATCTGTAGCACTTGAAGTAGCTGAGGGATTAGCTGAACGAGTGCATCATATGATGAGAGATATATGGGGCTTCCCGGATCCGGCGAACATGACCATGAAACAGCGTCATGGCGCGCGTTACCAAGGGATACGGGTGTCATTTGGATATCCGGCTTGTCCGGATTTGGAAGATCAGGGGCCACTCTTCAAGCTGATGCAGCCTGAGGACATTGGTGTGGAACTGACGGAAGGCTTCATGATGGAGCCGGAAGCTTCCGTATCCGCGATGGTGTTCAGTCATCCGCAAGCCAAATATTTTAATGTTGAAAAAGCATAGTCAATAAGAGGTCAGGCAGAGCCCTCCGCATCGTCGGAGGCTTTTTGCTGGCAACAGAAAGAGGTGCAATCCGGATGGAACTATATTTCCTGGGAACTAACGCTGGTGTACCTACACTGCAGCGGAATGTAACTTCCATTGGGCTCCGCATGTTGGATGAGCGAAGAGCTTTGTGGTTGTTTGACTGCGGGGAAGGAACCCAGCACCAAATTTTGAGTTCACCGCTAAAACTGAGTAAATTGGAGAAAATCTTCATTACTCATCTTCATGGGGACCATGTATTCGGGCTTCCCGGCCTGCTTTCGAGCAGGGCTTACCAGGGAGGGACGACACCCCTTACGGTTTATGGACCGCCTGGGACAGAACGTATGATTACAACCGTAATGGAGTTAAGTCAGTCTCGGATTAACTATGAGTTGAAGATTGTTGAGCATACAGGTGGTTTGCTGTTTGAAGACGAGAGCTTCATTGTAGAGTCTGCATTACTGGAACATCGGATCGACAGCTACGGCTACCGAATTACGGAGAAGGATCGTCCAGGCAGTCTCGATCAAGCTAAGCTGGCAGAGTATGGTTTGAAGCCGGGTCCTCTTTTTGGTCGTCTTAAACGCGGTGAGACGATTACCCTGGATGACGGCAAAGCTGTTCGTCCGGAGGATGTATTAGGAGCTCCCAAACGCGGCAAAGTGATAACCATTTTAGGAGATACACGACCGTGTGCAAATGTATTGCCCCTCGCTAAGCATGCAGATGTACTTGTGCATGAAGCAACATTTATGGACGATTTGGCAGATACCGCTCATGAGTACTATCACAGCACTGCTAAGCAAGCGGCTGAGGCGGCCAGAGCAGCAGATGTTGGAGAATTGATTATGACTCATTTTAGCTCTCGTTATAAGGATGATGAACAGCTGCAGCCCCTTTTGGACGAGGCAAAGGCCGTTTTTCCTAACTCCAGATTGGCGAATGAGCATCAGTTAATTCCTGTCATTCATCATCAGAATGGATCTCAGTTATAATTAAGGCAGTTGGGCTTCAAAAATGTTCGTTTAAAGGCGGCAATTCAGGCGGGACTGAAGGGGAGAGGCCCTGAGGTCCCTTTTGCAATCTGATCGGAAAGCGTGTAGGATGGGCAATATGAGCAGGGAAATGAACCAAATTATTTTCCGGGAAAGCGCAGGAAATGACAAGCTTGTACAGAAGGCGCGCGAGTGAAAACGTCTGGGTTCGATTCGGTTCGACGTGTTGCGTGCTCATACGAGCAAGCCCGTATTATTTTTTGAAATACATAGCTATGGATCAAAAAACTTCAAAATGTAATTAAGGACATGAATGGTTAATGGTCTAAAAGAAAGGAAGTGCTCTGTATGATTAAGGCCTATCTGATCGATCTGGATGGAACACTCTATCATGGCAGACATCGGATTGAAGGGGCAGACAAGCTTATTCAGACGCTGAATGAACAGGCTGTACCTTATTTATTTGTAACAAATAATTCTTCACGTACACCGCAAGGGGTAGCAGATCACTTGAACGAAATGGGAATTCCAGCGGAAGCATCTCAAGTTTGTACTTCTGCAGTTTCTGCTGCTGAATATGTAGCTGAAGAATCTCCTGGCGCAAGAGTTGCCTGCATTGGAGAAGCTGGTTTACTTCAGGCTATCGATGAAGCAGGATTGCAAAGGACGGAAGAAAAGCCGGAATACGTCATTCAAGGCATTGACCGTGAATTTTCCTACCAAAAACTAACCAAGGCACTGCGCTGGATTAATGATGGAGCAAAATCAATCCTGACCAACCCAGATCTACAGCTCCCCTCTGATGATGGCTTGACTCCAGGAGCAGGTACCATTGGTGCTGCGATCGAAGCGGCTACAGGTGTTTCACCAACTGTAATCGGCAAGCCTTCCAGCATTATTATGAAGTCAGCGATTGATCGATTAAATTTAAGGGCTGATGAAGTGGCAGTGATCGGGGACAATATGCGTACAGATATTGCAGCAGGAGCAGCAGCTGGATGCGAGACATTGCTCGTATTGACCGGAGTCACAACGAAAGAAAATATGGATACTCATATTAGCGCGACCAAGATACGTCCTGATCATGTGTTTGATGATTTGCATAAACTGATTGAGTGGCTGTTGCAACAAGAGAGCCAAGCATCCAAGAAGGGATAGATACAGATGCCGGAACTGCCGGAAATGGAAAACTACCGGACATTATTGTCCGCAGAAATACTTGATTTACCTATTACTGGTGTTGTCGTTAATCGGGAAAAATCCATCAATAAAGAGCCAGAGGAATTTACGCGCGAACTTACAGGCAATCGTATTATTTTTGTCGAGCGCCGGGCGAAGTATCTTATTTTTCATTTGGCAAACGGTAAACGACTGGTGCTCCATCTCATGCTGGGAGGCATGATTTACTGGGGGACTGAGGCAGATCGTCCCGATCGGTCGACACAAGTTGAGATTCAATTTGGTGATCATATCTTGTTCTTTATTGGACTCCGATTGGGTTATTTGCACCTGCTTACATCCAAGGAAACGGAAGAAGCCATGGCCGATCTTGGACCTGAGCCACTTGATCGACGCATGAATCCTGAGCGTTTTGCTTCATTGCTGAAAGGACGCCGCGGAACGCTCAAAACGACCCTGGTTAATCAGCACATTATTGCTGGTATCGGCAATTGTTACTCGGATGAAATTGCTTTTGCTGCAGGTTTGAGACCTAGTTCCAAAACACAGAACATCGCCAGTTCACCAGAGCTCACAGAGCGTTTGTTCCGTTCTATGCAGTCGGTGCTCCGTGAAGCAGCTTCGGAGGGTGGTTATATGGAAATGCCGCTGATGCAAGGGGACACGAAAACAGGAAGTTTTGATGAGCAATGCAGGGTATATGATCGCGAAGGGGAAAGCTGTCCACGTTGTGGAGGCACGATTGAACGAGTGGAAATTACGGGGAAGAAGGCTTTCTTCTGTCCGAATTGTCAGCATGAGGCCTAATTACGGAATCGGCGCACACGTCAGCACGAGAGGTGGATTTTTACAAGCAGCCAAGAGGGCATATGAGATGGGGGCAACGGCATTTCAATATTTTCCGAAGAACCCCCGGAGCCTTGGTTTGAAAGATCCTGATCTTAAAAATGCTGAATTGTGCCGGGAGTGGTGTGAGGAGAATGGCATTGCGTCCATTGCACACTCACCCTATCCGACGAATCCGGCTTTGGGCATGACCCGTGGAGAGGCGGGGTTTCATGCTACCGTAGCTTCCATAAGGAATGATCTGCATATTGCAGATGTGTGCGGTTCAGTAGGAACGGTAGTTCATTTTGGTCATCTTAAGAGTGATCAGCCGCTTGAAGGGTATCAGAATCTCATCCATTGTTTGGATACGGTTTTGGAAGACTGGAATGGACAGGCAAAGATCTTGCTCGAAAATCAGGCAGGTGACCACGGTCCAATGGGCACGACGATGGAAGAAATGATTCAGATTCGCAAGCTGAGCCAATATCCGGAGCATATTGCTTTTTGTTTTGACACATGTCATGCTTTTGCTTCAGGGATGTGGCACAGCAATAGTGAACAGGATATGCTTCAAAAAGGCAGACAGCTTGGGTACTGGGATGCACTTGCTGCTGTGCATTTTAATGACTCCAAATATGCTTCCGGCTCGTGCAAGGATCGACATGCGCGAATCGGTCAGGGATTTATAGGAAGCAAAGCGATGCAAGAATTGTTGAGTTCGACCGAGTTCCAACAGGCTGTCGTTGTGTTGGAAACCGAGACAGGTGAGGATGGGACGCACAAAGATGATATTGAGGTCATGCGTTCCTGGTTGTAAACGGGGAGAGGAGTGGTCGTATGCATGTTTTCTTGGATGATTACCGGTCATGTCCCAAGGGATTTGTCTTGGCTACCAATGCGGAAGAATGTCTAATGCTGCTCAGGGAAGGTGACGTGGATATTCTGTCCCTGGATTATGAATTGGGGCCGGATTCGCCAAATGGTGGAGAAGTTGCAGCTGCCATTGTACGGGAAGGGCTGTTTCCACGCGAAATTTATTTACACACCTCCAGCATGTACGGCAAACGTCAGATGTACGAATTGTTATATACCAATAAACCTGACACTGTAAAGGTACACAACGGTCCGATGACAGGTGAGGTTATGCTTCGGGTTGCTGCGGGAGAGCTCAGCTGATGAAGCCCATTCATTCGAAGCTTTTGATGCGCGGTGTGTGGGAAGGTATTCCTCAAGCTGTATTTATCTACACCCCTTTATGCGGTACTTGTGCTGCAGCGAGAAGAATGCTGGAAATCGCGGAGCATTTGCTGCCTGAGAACACATTATTTGAAATGAACATTCATGATATTCCGGATCTTGTGCAGCAGTTTAAAATTTCAAGCGTACCTGCAGTGATGCTGTTTGATGGTGAGCAGGATGTACCTAAAATGATTTATCGAATGTCCTCGGTGGAGCACCTGCTAAATGAAATTCGAAAGGCGGTCCTGAAATGAGGATTATTTCGATGGAGCATGTTTCTCTTCGCCGGGAGGATAATCAGATCCTGGATGACGTTCATCTGCATATTGAGCAGGGCGAGCATTGGGTCATTCTGGGACGTAATGGTTCAGGCAAAACAACACTGCTGGAAATGATGAATGGATACATGTTCCCCAGTCAAGGGCGTATTGAGGTGCTGGGGAACTTATATGGGCAATGTGACGTTCGTGAAGTCAGAAAAGAGATTGGTTATATCAGTCAAACGCTGATTGAAAAACTGACATTGCGAGACCCGGTCTGGGAGGTCGTTGCGACAGGTGCATTTGCCTTTTTGCGTTTTTATCAGACCATTCCCGATGAAGTGAAGACTAGAGCCTTGAATCTTCTGGATGACATGGGCTTCGCTAAATTGGCTAACCACCCGCTGGGTACACTATCCCAGGGCGAGCGAAAAAAAGTTATGCTTGCACGTTCATTGATGGCGGATCCTAAGTTATTAATTATGGACGAGCCGTGCGCTGGACTCGATCTGTATGAACGGGAAAAAATGTTGGCTGAAATCGACCAACTTCGTCAGCGCAATATAACAGTAGTATATGTAACGCATCATGTAGAAGAGATCATGCCCTTATTTACACATGTAGCATTGATTCGCGAAGGTCGTATTGCTGCGGCTGGAAACAAACATGATGTTTTGACACAGGATACAATTAAGCATACGTACGACATTCCGGTCGACATCCAGTGGGATCACGATCGACCATGGATTCGCGTACGTTCTGGAGGGTAACACAAGTTGAGTACACAGTCATCTAGCGGAGAAGGGAACTTCTCCCGTTTTATCTGCACAGCCAATCATGGCTTTGCGCCCTATGCTCAGGAAGAACTGCGCCGTACATTCGGTGCTGTTAAGAGCACGGTACTTGTACCGGGTGAAGTCCTTCTTGCAGGCTTACCGGTAACAGAAGAAGAGGTATCGATCAAACTCCTTGAGGAAAATCCAACGTTTTTACGTCACATTCAGCCTGTTCAGTTTCAGGAGAATACGGAAGATTCTGATCAGGCGATGGAGAGACTGATTGCCTTTATTACAAACCATACGGAGTTGACCGGAACCAAAGTGGCATTACAGGTTCGTAAAACGGAAGGTTCATTTTGGCTGGAGAACGCTGCTTCATTGAAGCAATGGTTGACCGAAAAACTGGATACACTAGGCTGTGATTGGGTTGTTCGCGATGCAGACTCTGTTATTTCTGTGTTTGCGGCAGATGATGCATTGTATGCTGGTATATCACGACCTGAACAGAACCTTTCCGACTGGAGCGGGGGAGCTGTACGCTTTCAAAAAGAGGAAGGCCAGATCTCGCGTGCCAAATTCAAGCTGCTTGAGGCAGAGCAGACATTTGGCATCGATTTTGCATCGTTTCACAAAGCGCTTGATATTGGTGCTGCCCCTGGTGGTTGGACTTCCTTTTTGCTAGAACGAGGATTAGAAGTCACAGCAGTGGACCCGGCCAAAATGGATGCCACACTTCTGGAATCGCCCAAACTTACGTTTTTGAAAAAGAATGCAGGTGATGTACGGTTCCGTGAAGGTGAATTTGACCTGCTTGTCTGTGACATGAGCTGGAGTCCCAAATTGATGAGCCGACTCGTTTCGGACTTGTTATATAGTCTTCAATCCGGTGGAACAGCGGTTGTTACGGTAAAATTGCTTCATAAGAAACCACTCGCGCTGATCAAGGAAGTCATTGATACGTTTGAGCGTTCACGGATGCAGATTCAACGATCCAAACAATTGTTTCACAATCGCGAGGAAATAACACTTTATATGATTAAATATTAAGCACGTAAAGATTTTAAATTTACTACTTTACAATATCTTGTGGCGTATACTATAATGATACCATTATTAACCATAATGAATCCAAGGGAAAGCATCCCGAGGTGGACAAGTCTGGATAACCGGACTGTTGCACTTCGGTAAGCTTTCCCTTTTTTGTTATGCAGAAAGGAGGAGTATACATGAGACATCCGGCGAGGCTGGAACACGGAAGCCTGCTGGGAGGACGATATCGGATCGAGTCCGTACTGGGTACAGGTGGGATGAGTCACGTATATAAGGCAGAAGATATGAAGTTGCCAGGTAAGACCTGGGCAATAAAAGAAAGTGTTGCTATGGTACCTTACGAATCCAGTATGGAGACGGAAGCTGCTCTTTTGACCTCACTCAGGCACCCCAGATTACCGCTGATTGTTGATTTTTTTGTACCGAATGAAGAGGGCTACACGTACCTGGTAATGGAATACATTGAGGGTCAGACACTAAGTGATTATCACAAGCAATGTCGCGGAAAGATCCCCCTCGAACATATGACAGATTTTGTGCTCCAATTACTTGACGTGCTCAGTTATTTGCATGGTCTGAATCCAGCAGTGATTTATCGCGATCTGAAGCCATCCAACATCATGATAACCCCAGACCATGAAGTCAGGTTGATTGATTTTGGGATTGCTCGCAGCTTCAAGGCTCAGCATACAGAGGATACGGTGAAACTGGGTACGGCAGGGTTTGCTGCTCCCGAACAATACGGTACCGGACAGACGGATGCCAGATCGGATTTGTATGGGCTCGGAGCACTGCTGCTCTACCTCATGACGGGTGGTACATATACAGAATGGATACAAGGGGTCGAAAGTTCCATACGCAGTGATGTACCTCGCACTTACATTCCGGTTGTACGGCGATTGTTGAGACAGAACCCCGAGGAACGCTTCCAATCTGCCGATGAAGTCCGCAAAGAACTGCTTCGAAGACCTGGAATAACGGAGAGTAATGATTCGACAACATTGACCATTAGCGGTGGAACTAGAGTTATTGCTCTGACAGGAGCATCTTCCGGTGTTGGGGTTACGCATACCGCCATAGCCATTAGCCATTACCTGGAGAGACAACAGTTTAAGGTGGCAGTCATCGAGATGTCGCCGCGCTCCCAATCGTTTGCAAGGATTCAGCAAGTTGCCCAAGCTGGGAAACCATTATTGGCAGGCAGACAGTTTGCAGTAGACGGAGTGCACTATTGGAAGCAGTCCGGACGAGCAGACATTTTGTCTCTGCTGGGTGGCAGCTACCAATTCATCGTTATGGATCTGGGTAGTGGTCAGGATCAGAATCGACTGGAGGAATTTCTGAGAGCAGACCTGCCTATTGTTGTGGGCTCAGGTGCTGAGTGGAAGCAGGCAGAGATTAATGCATTTGTTCGTTCGCATTATCGTTATCCGAGAGACAAATGGATTTATTGTTTGCCGCTTGCAGCCACAGATGCTGTTCAACGTGTACGTAGAACTTTGAATACATCAAGTGTGTACGGACTTCCATTGCACATTGATCCTTTTGATAGGGATTCTCAGACAGACAAGGTATTAGCCCATATATTGAATCATTTGATCGGGCAGCAGCCCAAGAAGCGTTCGTTTTTTGCAAGAAGAATAAAATCATGATTAGAGGAGCTTGTGAAAGGAGAGCCTTTTTTGTCCAAATTAAGAAAACAAAGCCGACAAATGATCTATGCCGGATTAACCGGTGCGGGAGCAGTAGGATTATTATTCGGGGGATATGTCATCTACAACGTGATTACAATGAATGACACCAAATCTGAAATGGAGTCCCAGTATGCTTCAGCTTACGAACAAAAAGAAGCTGAGCTGCTGCAGCAATGGAACACAGGAGCACAAGGCTGGGTAACGGTACGCGACGTTGAAGCAGGAGAACCGATCTTACCCGAGGATATTAAGCTTATCGCAGTGCCTGATGCTCAAGCGCCACGTAATTTATGGTCCAGCACCAAACAGATGGATGGGCAAGTAGCCAAAATAGAATTGAAAAAAGGAACAGCCATAACAACCGAAATGGTTTATGAAGACACGCCAGCACCGCCAGATTTAAGAAATCGTGAACTGCAGGTCGTTTTATTACCCACTTCACTTGCACAAGGCGATAATATAGACATTCGCATCCAATTTCCAACAGGGCAGGACTATATCCTTCTGTCCAAGAAGAAAGTAGAGCGCCTGAATGAAGCGACGTTGTGGATTACCATGACCGAGGAAGAGATTCTGTCGCTGTCCAGCGCAATCGTAGATGCCTATTTACATAAAGCTTCAATTTATGCACTAACGTATGTTGAGCCTCAGTTCCAGACAGCTGCAATTCCAACGTACCCTGCCAATAGTGAAGTGCTGAAACTGCTTGAAAGTGACCCGAACATTGTTCGGCGGGCAGAACAGGAGTTGTCGAGACAGGTACGGAGTTCCCTTGAGAGCTCTCTGGCTGCTTCCATGACAGCGCCCTCCCAAAGTGTTGAGCAAGATGTTGCACAATCATCCGTTTCCCATAACAGCAGACCTCGCTCTAACAATACTTCGGACGAAGTCATATGGAATGACGGATCAGGAAGCAATCAGCAAACGACAAATGGAAACAATCCATCCACGGAGTCTTCCGCATATACGGATGAACAGAAAAGCCTGTTGACCGGAGGAGAGTAGTAGACATTCAAAATGTAAAAATATAATGCTGATAACAACGTAATAATGCATAAAAGGAAGGAGTTGAGTGTCACGTGCATACTTGGATTTTCGCTGGATTATGTGAAAAAAATGATCTTATGTTATATCTGTGCAAAATTTTAGCCACTTCAGGCAAGCGGGTGTTACTGGTTGACGGAACTTTACAACAAAAGTATGGGTACGGGGTTGGAGAAGGACACCATTCTCTGCGTATCACCGAATTTGAGGGTTTTGATATTGCCTGTCACTTTGTAACTTCGGCCGCGGTTGAGAGTCATCTGGAGGCTAGTGGAGAAGGTGTGGACGCTTATGATTATGTCTTGTATGACATGGAAACCTCCCATTTCGCATCTAGAGAATTATGGCTCACGGCTGATATTCGAGTCTGGGTGAGTGATTATGAACGTTACAATCTGGAACGAGGAAAAGGCTGGTTGAGGCGGCTTCTTGAAGAGCAATCTTTACCAACAGAGCTTTCATTTCAGCGCATTCTGATTAATGCAGTTGACTGCAAATTGGAAGAACGTTACCTATGGGCCTATCTGGAAGGAAGTCCTTTTGTTTGGACAGGCGAATCTTTGATACTTCCATGGGATGAACTGACTGCTGCGGTGAAATTGGAAAATGAACATCACCGTCGGGTGCGGTTAGGGCCTTTGTCACGGAGCTACAAAAAATCACTATGTCGTTTGTTCGAACAATTGACTGGATGGGAAAGTGTTCGAAGTCGAAGAGCGATCAAGGAAGCGGAAAGGATGAGAGCATGAGCAACATTTTGTTTTGGAGTCCTTTTGCAGGTTCGGGCAGTACGTCCAGTGCAGTAATTAGCGCCTACGCCATGGCACTTCAATACAGGACCCGAGTTTTATTAGTGAACACAGGTCCAGTCGGCAGTGGTATTGAAGCACCGCTTCCATCTATGGAATTAGGGCAGGCTGACAGTCTGTTCAGATTTGAAGAGGGTGGTTGGGATGCAGTAGAACGACTACATATAAGCGGAAGCCTAGGCAAGCATAATTTGAAGGATTACGCGAAGCCGCTATTACGGGATAGATTGGATTTATTGACCGGAAGAATTAACCAGATGGAACGTACGCCCAAAGAACACATTGAAACGTTGAAAGCACTGCTGGAAGTGGCGAATGAGTACTACGATATGGTTTTGCTGGATGTGGACCGTGAGGGAATGGATGCGACCGTTCTACTGGCTCAAGCTGATTATGTTGTAGTGAATTTGACACAAAATATGCGTGATCTGGAATTGTTTTTTGAACACATCAAACCTGATAACTTAAGTAACCAAAACATGCATGTTGTCATCAACAAGTATGATCCGCAAGCAAGGGCAACTCTTAACAACATTCGCCGACGTTTCCGTTACAAGGGATCCATATCCATTGTGCCTTATACGACTGCATTTCTGGATGCTGTGAATCGGAGGGATACGGCTACGTATCTGCAGCTTGAAGGATTGAGTGACAGTAGAGATCTTCGAAAAGGAAGCATGGCCGCCAGTATGGCTGAACTTGCTCGCCTGATTATGGACGGTGCGGGTATGCGTACTGTTCTGAAAAGGCTGGAAAGGGGAGCCTGAACCTCCAATGCTCTGGAATACAATAGGGATCAGTTTTATTGTAATAGCTGTTTTGACATACATCTGGATCAAAACGAAATCATTCCATCAGCAAAAAAATGCAGGAACTCCTGAACGCGAGGCATTTACGATTGAAATGCTAACTGAACAGGTGAAGAACTCGCTGCATGAATTAAGTCATAGTCAGCTTGCGGATATCGGTCTTCATGAAGAAGAATATCGCAGGAGAATCAATCAGCGTGCCGAGATGAGAAAAGCGCTGAAAGGCTGCGTCTCTGGCAGCATAAGTGACAAAACCTATGTAAAGAACCTAATCGCTGATTTACTTACTCGAAACATAGGTCTGAATAAAACCAATGTGGATGAAGTCATCCTTTTTGCGGAGCCCGATCTGTTATCCGTTCAAGACCAGTTTGAAATTGTCTTTTACCTGTACCGACAGCAGTTCGGCGTCGATGCCTTGTCACGCTTGATTGACACTTACGATCTGGGCAGACTCCGATTGGAGGATGGTGCTGAGGACGGCGGTGGATATTATGTTTCCGAAGAAGATATCCGGTATGTATTTGAGTGCGAATACCGTGAACTCGGTTTTAGAGAAAAAACGGATATTATCGTTCAGCGGATATACCAACATTACAAAGGTTTCTCGGTTGTAGATGAAATCAGAGACCAGCGAATTGATGGAGTTAGCGGCGGGGTTAGCGGTATGCTGGATGCCATGCAAGATATCGGAATTAAGCACCCGGCTTCCTGGAATGATCTGTTGGAAGATGGCTTGGAGGATACACCCGTTGACGTTCCGCTAAGTGGTATGGAGAGTGTTTGGATTTTTTACAAAGGGAAGTCGATCCATCTTTCATTTTTATCGTTTGGCAGTACACGGGAGCTGAAGAGGGTTTGTCAGAATATTTATAAATATAATTATCCTGGTCAGTTATCTGAAGCGAATGGATATAAGGTTAACGAAATGAAGGATGGCTCTCGTGTCGTTGTGGTACGACCTCCTTTTGCAGAATCCTGGGCGTTTTTTGTCCGGAAATTCGATATTCCCAATGCGTCGCTTGAGCAATTAATAACCGGCAGCAATGCCGAACTGCCAATCACATTACTGAAGTACCTCATGAAAGGAAGTCGTATTACAGCTGTGACTGGTGCTCAGGGATCTGGTAAAACGACGCTGCTGATGGCGATGGTCAAGCATATCTATGCCTCATACACCCTGCGTGTACAAGAAATGGCATTCGAGCTGCAGCTGCGTCGAATCTACAGTCGTCGTAATATTTTGAGCTTTCGGGAGACGGAACATATTTCAGGTCAACAAGGACTGGATTTGCAGAAAAAAACAGATGGAACAGTCAACATACTGGGAGAGGTTGCGAGTGATGAGGTTGCTGCCTGGATGATTCAAATGTCGCAGGTGGCGAGTTTGTTCACTCTGTTTACCCACCATGCCAAGACATTCCGGGATCTGGTATTCTCGCTCCGCAACTCTTTGCTCAAAACAGGTATGTTTCAACATGAGCACATTGCTGAGGAACAGGTCGTCAGTGTCATCAATTTTGATGTGCACATGAAAAAGGACCCCGAAGGACGCAGATACATAGAGCGAATTACAGAGTGCTTGCCTCGTGCTGATCAGGTGGACAGTGTGGAAGAACGGGCAGGGTTTGCTTTTCGGAATGTCATTGAATACAAGGATGGCGAATATGTGGTAACCGCTCCCCTGTCACCTAGCTGCATTATGGATATGCGGGACCAAATGACATTGCACGATGCTGCACAGTTTGAACAGTTTATTGAGCGGCACTGGGGTGATATGCATGACAACTAAATCGTGGCTTATCCTTTTGCTGGGTATATGTATCTCCGGGCTCATGATTACGCTCCTGACTCTCCAATTCTTTCAAAAGAGGGGGAAGGGTTTAAGCGATAGAGTTCCTGGAACAACAACTCCTGTTGCCAATCGAACGGTCTGGGTAAGGTCATTTCTGCTGCAGTCCTATCGCTGGGGTAAGAGGGTGCCGATTTTGGCATCTTACATCTATTTGATTCAAAAGCGGGTCTCATTCAGACATGTTGGAGATGAAGCCTCTTTAAGGCGTATGACCATGACTGTTGTTCTGATTGTTGCGGGAGGATACGGAAGTATTAGTATCTTGCTGTTCTTAATGCAACCAGGGATTGCTTTCTTCATTTTGTCTGTACTTTGCGCTGTCGTAATCCATAGTCTTGTCGTGGACTTGTGGCTGAATCGCACAGAGAAACGGCTGCTGGTCCAAATGTTGGATCTGTTTGCGGACGTGCGACATCGATACCACCAGCACGGGATGATCGAAGAAGCACTCTATGAAGCTGGAGAAGCTGGTGTGGGTGAAGCAGCCGATCAGGTATTGCTAATCTATGAGGCACTGACTTCACCAGATCCCAATGAAGCGTTGGAGAGGTATTACGAGATAGCCCCCAATCGATTTTTGAAGGCTTTTGCTGGCATCTCCTATATGGTGATGGAGTTTGGGGACAAGGACAGGGCTCAAGGTTCAATATACCTGAAAGGTTTGGGAAACCTAACTCAGGAAATTCATTTGGAAATTTTGCGGCGTGACAAGTTGGATTACCTTTTAAAAGGATTGAATATGATTGCGCTGGCTCCGGTATTGTTTACGGCTCCCATTGAACGCTGGGCGAGAGGCAGTTTCCCGACCATGGATGAGTTTTACCGCAGCAAGCTTGGATTCATAACCAAAATATCAATCTATATCATCATAATTTTGGCCTACTTGCTGTTGCAGAGACTTCAGCATTACGATGAAACGCGATTCCGCTCAGGGCACAAACCTTCCATCATGGACCGTTTTTTGTACAACCAAAAATTCATTCGTAAATTGGCCATGTTGTTTGCTGCTAAACCAGGAAGTACAAATTATACCCAGACGGTAAGGTTGATGAGGGAGAGCAGCGCTGAATTAAAATACGAGTGGCTGGCGATCCGCAGACTGATGTTGTTTGTGTGCTCCTTAGCACTGGCTATCGGTTGTATATTACTGCTTCATCAAATTGAACGAAATCATGTTCTATACGATCCGGTAAGAGATGACCGCATGTTTGGAGCAATGGCCGAAGCTGAACTGAAGCAGGCTGCCGAAAAAACAGCTTTGGACCGAGAGGTAATGGGGCGGTTAGGCATGAAACGTGGAACTAGTTATGATGACGTGTTTAACATGTTACAACAGGTTTCCCCCATCCCATTAGACTCTGATACACAAACTGAAACGAGTCTGCGCATCATTCAAAAGCTCGAAATATACAACAAGCAGTACTTGCACTGGTGGGAGCTGCTGATTGCCATCTTTATCGGCGCAGCCGGATATTACATGCCCATATGGCTCATGATGTTCCAGCGTAAAATGCGAAGCATGGACATGAAGCATGAAATTTACCAATATCAGACGGTGATCTCCATTTTGCGTGAGATGGACCGGATGTCCGTTGAAGAGATTTTGGAATGGCTTAATCGTTTTGCCGTCATTTTCAAACGACCACTGCAAAAATGTCTGCTGCACTTTGAACATGGACCCGAAAATGCACTTGAGCAGCTGAAAGAGGATGCAGGATTGGCTGAGTTTCAGCGTTTGGTGGACAAACTGCAGCTTGCACTCGGTAAAATATCGATTCGTGAAGCGTTTGATGATCTGGACAGCATGATGGCTTTTTATTTTGATCAGCGGAAGCAGGAGTATACCAGAATGATAGATGTAAAAGCCTCATGGGGCAGAATGATTGGCTTTACCCCGATGTATGCCCTTATTTTTCTCTATCTGGTGATCCCGCTTGTTGGTATGAGCTTCCTGCAAATGAACATTTATTATGAACAAATTCAGAAACTGTAGCGGTTCAGGTTGAACCCGTTCAGGCTGATATACATTTATTTATCAAAACATAGGAGGATTTAACATGAACAATGCTTCAAGTGCTTTAAAGGTAGCCGCAGGGATCTTTTTGACGATTGCCCTTATTACGATTGTGGTACTTCTGTTTATTTCTGCTCAGGAGGCAACCAAAACAGCGCAAAACAATTTTGCGGATATTCAGACAGAATTATCTCAGGCAGCATTTACGGTGTATGACGGGACAACGATCAGTGGCTCCCAAGTTACTAACGCACTGCGTAAGTATGCGGACAAGGATCAATTTGGTATCCAGGTCATTACAGGAAAAAACAAGGGTGGTCAGTGGTATGGCAATGAGTTGAACATTTCTCAGGATATTAATAATGCCGATTACGGTTCAGTCATTGCTCCAGATAACAAAGTGGGCAGTATTAATCAGACGATGAGCGAAAAGGACAATCAATACGTTAACCCAAGTGGAAAGTTCAAGGCCGTAATCGTTAAAGACAAATCAAATGTGGTGAGAGGACTAATCTTCCAGCAATCCTGACAGGAGTTGGTTTCCATTGTCCCAGAATACTCAGCAGCTCATGTTGTTTTGTACCGCAATTGTCCTGTTTGTAACAGCCTGCCTGTATGGACAACAAAGCGTTAGCGTATTGGTCAGTGCTTTGAGTTCCAGTGTGCACACGAATGAAGACATGGAAGGAAGAATAAATACAACATTAAGAATAAGCGAACCCCTTCGTTACAGCGGAGCTGAGGTGTTACATACGGTTAGACAAATGACAGGTACAGCGGTGGAAGTGCAGGTTGACGGGAAAAAGTATACGATAGACCCGCTTATCAACCGAAGTGCGATCATACCTGTTCACGTGTCTGCTTCCTATAAACCGGAGTTTTTAAGAGATGATAGCGGTGAATTGCTTCGAATTGCATTTTGGAGGGAGGCCAGTATCAATTGATAAATGCTGTATCCAAGCTGCTAGCAGTTATGCTGGCAGTACTTCTGCTATATGTATATCCGACTGCGGAAACGGCAGATCGACAAGACGATATAGCACGAATGGTCACATATCAGACGGTTACCCGTTTTGTGGATTCGGTCAGAACGAATGGTTATATCTCTCCTGGGATGTATGCCGAATTTGAAGAGCAGCTAGCGCGAACAGGCAATGTTTACGAGATTACCATGGAGCATCTGCACAAAAAATATGTTCCTCATTACACGGATCCGATGGATCAAGGTACATTTACAGGAACATATGAGACGGTACAGGATGCATATTACTCAGCGCAAATCTTAGAAAAAATGTTCCCTGTCTCGGGCACGTACGCAGCCGATGATCCGCTTCGTAGATACACACTGACCATGGGTGACTTTTTCACGATTACACTTAAAAATACCAATCGGACATCAGCCATGCTGATTCGCGAGTGGCTGAATGGTACGGCTCCTGCGGCAGCAGTGTTTACCACTTATGGAGGCATGGTTCTCAATGAAGATTACTGATTTATCCATTGTGTTTGTTCTAGTTTTTCTACCCTTTTTTTGGATGGTTTCTCGGAATACCCATGATGCGGATGAAGCTCAGCTTCTTAATCAAAGGTATAGATCAGCCCTCCAAACAGCTGTATTGGACGCGGGAAACGTAATGCACCAGAATGAGAAGCAAAACAGTGAGGCAGGATATGATTCCACCAAATTCGTAAAGGCAGATAAGGAACTGGCGCTTCAGACATTCACTCAAACGATGGCCTTGAATATGGGCATACATGACGATCCAAAGGCAATTAAAGCACTGTTTGATTACATACCGGCCATAGTTGTACTGGATTACGATGGTTATTATATCTTAGCTAAGGAAGCGGAGATGACTGGTGAGACTGATGATTCGTACCACCAGGTATGGAGTCCTAAAATGCTTTATACATATTCAGATTCAGACGGCAGCAGCATTAATTTTACACTTGACGGTTATGTTTATGCTTATGATGCCGTTCAGGGTAAATGGATTGAAGGCTTTCAAAGGGAACTCGCTTCGACTAGTGGAATTCCATTGCTGCAAAATTTAGATTCGTTTGAGCAGGTCAGACAAACTCGCATCGTCATGAGCGTACAGGAGAATCTAGCCGAAGTCATTAATCGGCATAATGAGTTTGCAAGAAGAAACGGGATATCCTATACGTTTACCTTGCCTCTTATTTCTCAGGAGGATTGGTACAATACGATTAATGATACGGGGATCATGGCCTTTATTCAGGGCTTGCCTGTAGGGAGCCAAAAGGTAAACACCTATGCCATCGGTGGAGGAAGGTTGGTTAAAAGAACAGCAGTCATTGGAGGGATAGAACCTTCTACCGGCATAAAATATTATTATCCAGCAACTTGTAAGAATAACTTCCGAGCTGAAGAAGTTTTTACCGATGTGAAGCAGGCCGCGGCAGCGGGGTATTTTGAGGGGAATTGTTACATTAACAAGGTTGTTCACTGAGTATGACTGCTGCGCTACTACATTGCTTTCAGAAAGGCAGGTCCTGTGCTAAAATAGGGTTTCAGTTCAGAACTTGACCGGTATCAACAATACCGAATAAAAGTAATGTTAAATAGATAGGAGCAACCTCATCTCATGAGTTTATTGTCAGTGGAGAACGTCAGTCACAATTTTGGTGACCGCACGTTATTTAAAAATGTATCTTTTCGTTTACTTGCAGGAGAGCGTGTAGGCCTGGTCGGAGCAAATGGTGTAGGAAAGTCCACTTTAATGAACATTTTGACCGGAAAATTGCTGAAAGACAGCGGGAAAGTGGAGTGGACACCAAAAGTCCGTTACGGATATTTGGATCAGCATACCAAGCTGACTCCTGGCAAAACAATCCGCGACGTTTTAAAAGATGCCTTCCTTCCCCTGCTTGAACTGGAAAAAGAAATGATGGCCATTACAGACCAGATGGCTGATGCAGACCCAGACCAGCTTGAAAAACTGCTGGAAGAAATGGGTGAAATCCAGGAGCAGCTTGAGCAGGGCGATTTTTATTTGATTGATGTAAAAGTGGAAGAAATGGCGAATGGCCTCGGATTATCCGCTATTGGGCTTGATCGTGACGTCGCTGCTCTAAGCGGGGGACAACGGACCAAAGTATTGCTCGCCAAGTTGTTGCTCGAGAAACCGACGGCTCTTTTGCTGGACGAGCCAACAAACTACCTGGACGTGGAGCACATTGAATGGTTAACGCGATATTTAAAAGATTACCCTTATGCATTCATCCTGATTTCACATGATACGGAGTTCATGAATGAAGTCGTTAACGTCATTTATCATCTGGAATTTGCTAAATTGACGCGTTATGCTGCCAACTACAATAAGTTTCTTGAAATGGCAGATATGCAAAAAGCACAACATATCGACGCTTATGAGAAACAGCAGGAATATATTAAGAAACAGGAAGATTTCATTCAGCGTAACAAGGCAAGAGCCTCCACTTCCGGACGTGCCAAAAGCCGCGAGAAACAGCTGGGCAAGATTGAACGAATCGATCGCCCGGATGAAGCAGCAAAACCGACATTTAAATTCAAAGATGCCCGTGCCAGCAGCAAAACAGTATTCGAGGGAATTGATTTCGAGATTGGTTATTCCTACCCTTTGCTGCCTAAGATGACAATGACCATTGAACGTGGTGAGAAAATAGCCATTGTTGGATGTAACGGTGTAGGTAAGTCGACACTTCTTAAAACCATATTGGGCAAAATCCCGCCGATCAGCGGTAAAACGTTCCTGGGGGATTATCTGGAAACGGCTTACTTTGAACAGGAAGTTCGGGCTGGCAACATTACGCCAATTGAAGATGTGTGGAACGAATTCTCCCATCTAACTCAGAATGAAGTACGCGGACATTTGGCCCGCTGTGGTTTGAAAAACGAGCATATCACTCGTCCGCTGAGTGCACTTAGTGGGGGAGAACAAGCGAAAGTTCGCTTGTGCAAGCTTTTGATGCGTGAAAGCAACTGGATCCTGTTTGATGAACCGACAAATCACCTGGATGTAACAGCAAAAGCGGAGCTAAAACGTGCCTTGCAAGAATTTAAAGGTACAGTACTGCTCGTTTCCCATGAACCTGAATTTTATCAGGATTGGGTCACCAAGACATGGGACGTCGAAGCCTGGTCTGAGAAAAACTAGTTGTTGCGGAGCAATTTAGTGCTCTACAATCAAAACATTCATCAACATGAGTTTGAAAAATCAACGGTGACAAAAAAAGGTGACTATGGTAACATAGGCTACAACTTCATACAATCACTAGGGGGGCCGCTCGTTGCGGCTGAGATGGAATAATGCGATTCCGGACCCTTTGCACCTGATCTGGATTATACCAGCGTAGGGAAGTGGCGCGTTTTAGTTAATGATATGGGCAAATTAATATTCGATTTTGTAGCGAATGTGAATGCTCACAAGTGGAACATGAAGGTATCTCGTATATATCAGGGCTATGGTTTAATAGCTTGTATACCTGACAACTGGCATGTAAAGCTCATTTAACTAACTGGACATGTTATCGCGGCCACTCCCTACGGGAGTGGCTTTTTTGTACTTACATATTGTGACGGCAAGGAAGGTGAAACCAAACGGATACCTTTAAAAAACCTGTGAATTCACTATCGTTTGAACTGCATGCTGTTTCGCCAGGGGTAGGGGATCAACAACGTTTTCTGAAGATTGCAGCGGATGCATGGCCTTGGCTTGACTATATCCACATCCGGGAAAAACATCTAACCACTGAACAAAAAATTCAATGGGCTCATAGTTTGCTGAACGCAGGAATTCCATCTGACAGGATCGTAATCAATGGTCTATGTGAGCTGAATAATTTGGAGAAACATGTTTTCATTCAGAGGATTCATTGGGGCCAGTCCGATATGGCGACTACTCAAGGCAGCAGCCTGAACAAAAGCGATCGACTTCGTCTCGGTATTTCTGTTCACTCTCTTCACGAAGCTAGAGTAGCTGAAGAACGGGGAGCGGATTACCTCTTTTATGGTCATGTATTTTCCTCCAGCAGTAAACCTGGGAGCAAGCCGAGAGGGATATATGCACTGTCTGAAATATGCTCAGCTGTTTCCATTCCCGTAATTGCCATTGGCGGTATTGGACCGGCAAACATAGCTGCTGTACGTGCAGCCGGAGCAAATGGTGCGGCAGTAATATCTTCTATCTGGACCAGTGATAATCCGGAAAGCGCGGCAGCATCCTTGAGGCGTGCTATCGAATGAATAACGGAGGTGAATGAATGAGCAGAGAAGCAAGAGGCCGAAGACGAAGTGGCAGCCTTTACCGAAATGGAGCAGCTTGTACGACACTAATACGTGGAGAAATTCGTGGCAAGCTTCATGCGGAAACTATTGTTGTGGGAGGCGGCGTTATAGGTTGTGCCATCGCGTATGAGCTAGCTTCACGAGGTAAAGAAGTGATTTTAATCGAGCGTGCGCGTATTGCAAGTGAGACATCTTCTGCGGCAGCGGGCATGTTAGCTGCAGACAGCGAGACGTTTCATACTACTGTGATGTCAAAGCTAGCATATGAAAGTAGAAAACGACTGCATCAGCAAAAAGAACAGCTTGAACTACTAAGCGGCATTGAAATTGGCCTGCAGCAGAGTGGATTTATTACACCATTTCGGAATGAAGCCGAGATGAAAAAGTATAGCGATTCGAGAAGAAGTACAGTTTTGCCTACAGAGCAAATGTGGTGGGATCATTCCAAGCTTCAACGTGAAGCCCCATGGATAAGCAAGGAAGCTTTCGGGGCTCTGTATAGAGCTTCAGAAAGTGAACTTCTTCCTGTCAATTTGGCACGTGCCTATGCGGGCGCAGCTCAAACAATGGGAGCCAAAGTAATCGAAGGTGTACAGAATGTAAGTCTAACTGCCGATTCGAGCGGAATCCAGGGTGTGGAAACGTCGATTGGAAGATTAACGTGTAAGCATGTTGTTGTCGCAGCTGGATTACAAGGTGGAGAGATTTTGAAGCAGGTGGGTCTTAACCTGCCCACTCTTCCAGTGAAAGGTGAAATTGCAGCAATTCAATATGCGAAACATGATGCAGATTACAGACCTGACAAGACGGTTTATGCAGATAATGTATACATTGTCCCCAAAGCAAACGGTGAAGTTTGGATCGGAGCAACCAGTTTACCAGGACGCTCGGATCGGGATGTAACTGTTGAAGGTATTCAAAAGCTGCTTGCATCCGCAGCAGGGTGGGTCCCTGGAATACAGCAAGCCCAGTTTATCCGTGCCTGGGCAGGGGTTCGACCATCGACTCCTGACGGTTTGCCTTATCTGGGAGCTTGTAAAAGCATACCCGGGTTATATACCGCGTTTGGACATTACAGAAATGGCATCTTACTTAGCGCAATTACCGGCAGCCTGATGGCTGATCTGATGGCTGGCCATTCTTCGGAGGAGCTTGGCATTGATGAATTGAGTCCGGAGCGTTTGAGCAGAAAGGAGATTATGCAGTGAACATCATCGTAAACGGGCAGAGCATGAACATTGAGGACGATTTAAATCATGTGGATCAGCTACTGCAATCTTTTAATTTGCAGGTGAAAACTGTGGTGGTTGAGTTAAATCGCCAAATTCTGATGAGGGAGCACCATGCATCGACCGTTTTAAGAGACGGAGACCGAATTGAGATCGTACATTTTGTGGGAGGCGGTTAAAACATGCTGAAGATAGGACATCATTCATTTCATTCTAGATTGTTGTTGGGTACGGGCAAATTTGACGATTTGGATATACAGAGTCAAGCGGTAGAAGCGTCAGGAACCGAAGTGCTGACTTTTGCAGTTCGACGCCTCAACTTGGAAGATCGGGATAAACACCACTTCCTTGATACACTCGATTTGAAGCGATTCACTTTACTCCCTAATACCGCGGGTGCTTCCACTGCAGAAGAGGCCGTCCGAATCGCTGAACTTGCCCGTGCCTCAGGACTTTGTGATATGATAAAAGTAGAAGTGATCGGAGATGGGATCACACTGCTGCCAGATCCGATCGAAACGTACAAGGCCTGCGAGATCCTGTTGGAAAAAGGATTCATCGTACTGCCTTATATCTCAGATGATGTGATTTTAGCCAAACGGCTGCAGCTGCTTGGGGTTCATGCAGTCATGCCAGGAGCTTCACCGATCGGAGCAGGAAGAGGCATTATCAACCCGTACAACCTGGAAATCATAATGGAGCAAGCGGTTGTTCCTGTAATTGTGGATGCCGGATTGCGTTCCCCCAAAGATGCTGCTTATGCCATGGAGCTGGGGGCGGATGGTGTGCTGCTGAATACGGCGGTATCCGGTTCGGGAGATCCGGTTAAAATGGCAAAAGCGATGCGAATGGGAGTTGAAGCGGGAAGACTTGCTTATGAGGCAGGCATGATACCCGTTAAGCGTTATGCGGCAGCCAGCAGTCCGGCGGAAGGAATGGTTCATACATGATAGAAGAAACAAATTCAACGGAGCAAAGTGATCGATATTCGAGACAGGAACGATACGCTCCGCTTGGCAAAGAAGGTCAGCGCAGACTAAACAACAGCAGGGTTGTTATCGTGGGGGCCGGTGCACTGGGAACCGGCATTGCAGAGACGCTCGCCAGGTCAGGTATTGGACACATTACCATTGCGGACCGGGACTATGTGGAATGGAGCAACCTGCAGCGACAGCAGCTCTATGTTGAACAGGATGCAGTTCAGCGAA
Source organism: Paenibacillus illinoisensis NBRC 15959 (assembly GCF_004000925.1). GTDB lineage: Bacteria > Bacillota > Bacilli > Paenibacillales > Paenibacillaceae > Paenibacillus > Paenibacillus illinoisensis. The sequence goes on from NZ_BIME01000002.1 coordinate 119,516, forward strand.
TGCCAAAAGCGATGGCAGCCGAAAAACGCCTGCTCGATATCAACTCCTCGGTTGTCATTGAAGGCAAGGTGATGGATGTCCGTGCAGACGAGCTGGAGGATCTCATTCAAAATGCAGATCTTATCATGGATGCCACGGATAACTTTGATACAAGGCTGCTGATTAATGACATGTCCCAGAAATACCGCATTCCCTGGATTTATGGGGGGTGTGTGGGGAGTTATGGTATCACGTATACGTTCCTGCCCGGGGATACCCCTTGTTTGAACTGTTTACTTGGCGAGGTACCGCTCGGTGGAGATACTTGCGATACATCGGGGATTATACCCCAGGCTGTGCAGATGGTAACGGCGAACCAGACAGCAGAAGCGATGAAGCTGCTTAGCGGTAATGAAGGTGCGCTGCGGCGTAAGCTGTTGTCCTTTGATGTATGGCGGAATGAGTACATATCCATAAATGTGGATGGTGCCAAAAAAGCAGATTGTCCTTCCTGCGGAAATACCGCTTCCTATCCATACCTTTCCGCTGCAAATCTGGAGAAAACCGATGTGTTATGCGGTAGGGATACAGTTCAGATTCGTCCTTCTCGCTCCATGAAGCTGAATCTTCAAGATACGGCTGAGCGTCTGAGGAGGCTTGATGAAGGACCAGTTGAAGTCAATCCGTTCCTGATCTCTTTTACGAAAGGGGTGCATCGATTGGTTATTTTTCAGGATGGACGTGTTCTGGTTCATGGCACAAAAGATACTGCAGAAGCTCGAACACTCGTACATCGATATTTTGGCTAAATGATTAAATTCAACAGTCTGTTCCCTATAGGGGAATGGACTTTTTCGTTTTACGGCATGCTAAGCAAACAATAGGTTGCTGTACTCCAGGTGGAAATGATAAGCGAATTGGTCATTTTACACCTTGACAGCGGTTGAGACAGGCCGGGTGAAACGAAATGAAAACGTCCATTTTACTTATTGGTGCCAAAGACCGAACGAACTCGATTAAGGAAGTGCTGTGTACCGAGAGTTACTCCGTTTTTGATATTAAATGGGAAGAACTGTATCAGGAACAGGACGCCCAGCTGGAAACCTGCAGCATGATAATTGGCGTAGTGGATGAGGAGCATGACAATTCAATTGTGGAGGAACTGCAATGGCTAATGGAGTATAAGGAAGGCGTCGTTCCTATTATCGTGATTACACCACAGGCAACCCCGGAACAGATAGTCGCTTGGCTTGATCAAGGCGCAAATGATGTAATTGTTGAACCGTTTCAGTGGAAAATCGTGATGGCGAGAATTCGAAATTTACTCCGCGTCTTCTGGAATGCAGCCCGAACGGATGAGGAGGTCATCGTTGTGCATGATCTTAAAGTGAATCTGCGTTCACGCAGGGTAAGCCGTTCAGGGGACTACCTCATGTTGACACCAAAAGAATATGAACTGCTGGAATTTTTGGCCAGGCATGTGAATGAGGCGTGTACGCGGAGTGCAATTCTAAGGGAAGTGTGGGGGTATGATTTTGCGATGGATACCAATGTAGTTGACGTATATATTAAACATTTGCGTGTTAAGGTTGATAAAGGGAGAGATATTAAACTGATCCATACCGTACGCGGCATCGGCTACATGCTTCATACCAGTTAATGAATGACTCCCAGCATCAATATGACGTTAAGTTACCAAAATACGCCTGTTTGTAATCCTGAGAAATCCGGGTAAATATAAAAGGACCGGATCCAAGATCCGGTCCCAACTGCCTGTCTATAGTATAAATTATAGTTTAACTACAGTACGCGGCGAGCTTTAATATATGTTCTTTTCCAAGTACCGGAATTCAGATCCGAGATGGTTACACCAGGAGAGCCGTAAGTGTGCAGAATTTTGCCATTGCCAGCGTATACTCCTACGTGAGTAATGTTTGAACCTGTGGAACGACTACCGCTCGAGAAGAATACCAGATCTCCTACACGCAGGTTAGCCTTCGATACAGCCTTACCTTCTTTGGATTGTTTAACAGACGTACGTGGCAAATCTACACCATACTTCTTAAAGATATATTTCATAAAAGAAGAGCAGTCAAAATATTTCGTAGTGGACGTTGACGCGCCAAATTTATACGGTGTTCCAGTAAATTTTTTGCCGTAGTTTACGATTTGTTGTCCAGTAGATACGGATGCAGTTGCTGCTTGTGCAACAGGTGCATTTGTCATTAATACAGCTCCAAAACCTAATGTAGCGCACAACCCGACGGTTACGGCCTTTTGGACTAAGATGTTTGTTTTCATGTTGTTTGTTACCTCCAAAATTCGTTTTCGTTAAGTTGCTAAAGCGAGTATAACAGGTTTGTAACAGCCTAGAAATTGGATACACCGCTATAATCCCTTGTACAGCCTAGGTTTGGGTTTCTTTATTAAAAAATGATTAAAAATGTCAAAAAATTAATCGTTGACTTATATGATTGAACAGAAAACTAGAAAAGACCCTTGATAATCAAGGGTCTTTTCTAGTTATGATCTTATAATCCGTACATTTTATAGGTTACAAAAACGTAATAACTATCGTGGATATAGGTTTAATCTTTGCTCTGTATGATAAGTAATAATCCACTGTCTATGGATACAGTTCCTGTTGCTCCAAGGAGTTTATTGCTTATCCCCAAAGATTGTCCCATCCGAATGGTAGCTTGATCAAGAGGATACAGGAAGCCATCTAATGTAATACCCGTAACTTCTGGAGTGAGGGGCAGTAAGGAAATGTATTCATATCCCCGGTCCTCCACCTCTAATTTTGATGTTGTCAGCATCATATAGTTGTGTTCGTCCTGAATGGTACAGAAGATATGATGCTGCATAGCACGAACCATAATATGTACATTGGCCAAGGTGTGGTCCAGTCTAGTCCCCGTAGCTCCAAGCATCAGGATATGGGTGGGTTCGTGGTCTAGTGCCGTCTCAAAGGCCATTTCAGTGTCTGTCCAATCTTTTGCGATAGGATCAACCGTGATCATGCGCTCACTATTTTCACGCACCATTTGCCATTGCTGCTCTGTAATGGAGTCGAAATCTCCAACGGCTATATGAGGCTTTACGCCATGTTCAATTAAATACAGTGCTCCGCGATCGGCTGCGATAACCATATCATCCTGCCTAATTTTTTTGAGAAATTGAGGAGAGAGAGCCCCGCCTGTAAAAATCACAATGCGTTTCGTAGTCATTCCATTCATCCCTTCTATTAATGTAGAACGTATAACATCATTTCACAGTATTCACGAATGCTCTCAGTATAAAACACAAAATGTGGTTGCACAATTTCAGTCCTCGCGGATACAATGGGTAGAGCGACATGGAGATGACTTGAAAAGTGAGGTTTGAACAGGTTGGACTTGCACATTTTTGAAGTGTTCAGCATTATAGGCACCGTTGCTTTTGCAATGTCTGGTGCTTTCGTGGCGATGGAAGAGGAATATGACATCTTGGGCGTGCTCGTATTGGGGCTGGTGACCGCCTTCGGTGGCGGGGTTGTTCGTAATGTGCTAATTGGGGTGCCTGTCACTACGCTATGGAGTCAGGGTGGACTAATTATGCTAGCACTGGTATCTGTTGCTGTAGCGTTCTTGCTTCCACTGAAGTGGATCGGTCACTGGAAGAGAACAGAAGCGCTATTTGATGCGATCGGACTGGCGGCGTTTGCCATCCAGGGTGGACTGTATGCTGCTAATATGGGACATCCCATCAGCGCGGTAATCGTTGCTGCAGTACTGACGGGGATCGGCGGGGGAATTATTCGTGATTTGCTTGCAGGCCGCAAGCCACTAGTACTCCGCGACGAGATCTATGCGGTATGGGCTATGACAGCCGGATTTGTTATAGGTATGGGATGGTTTACCTCGAATATGGGACTGTTGATATGTTTTGCAGCAGTTGTATTTTTCCGGATGTGTTCTGTACATTATAAATGGAAGCTTCCTCGCCGTTCATTGGTAAGCGCAGAAGCAGTTCCATCACAGTCTTCACAGTCAGCGCTTAAGCGTACGTTAAGCAAGGGGGAGTAATCATGATTCGTGTTTTGTTTGTTTGTCTAGGTAACATTTGTCGATCACCTATGGCAGAGGCGGTATTGCGTCACAAGATAGAGGAAAGAGGATTCCAGCACCAGATTCAGGTGGACTCGGCTGGCACAGGAGATTGGCATATTGGCAAGCCTCCGCATGAAGGAACGCGCAAGCTATTGGATTCGCACCAAATTTCCTATGCCGACATGGCTGCTAGGCAATTTGGAAGTGCTGACTTTGACCAATTTGACTATATCGTCTGCATGGATGATTCCAATGTTGCCAACGTGCGTAAGATAACTGGCGGAGCAGAGGCTGATATTATGAAATTCATGGACCTTCTGCCGAATGAATCCCTTCGGGAAGTGCCCGATCCATACTTTACAGGTAACTTTGAAGAAGTGTACAAGCTGGTAGAAGCGGGTTGCAATGAACTTTTGGAGCAAATCCAAAAAGATCATTCTCTTGCCTAATCCTAAGAGGTACAGGATTCGTTTCAAAAATGAGGTTATAGACAAGCAGGGGATTCCTGCTTTTTTTAAGAGGATTTTTGTAAGCGTTATCAAATAAAAAGAAAAAAATAGCGGCCAATACAGCCGCTTATAATATGAAGCACACTAGTTCTCTTGCAAGAAATATAACAAGGCTTCAGGCAGTTCCTTTTGCCAAAATCCCCATTGATGATGACCATCCTTTTCCCGATAAGAGACGTGAGCACCGCGCTTTTCAAGCAAATCACGTGTGTCTCTGTTTAGCTGAACAAAATCATAAGTGCCGGTATCCGCCTCAAAGGCAGTTTCCTGTAAACCAACGATCATCCAGATGGAAAGCCAGGACAAGTCTTCTTCAGCTGCATAGATTTCCTGGGAGGCAGAATAGAAGGCTCCAGACATGCTGATCACCCGTGTGAACAGATCCGGATAGAGCAGGGCCAGATGCAATGAAACACTGCCACCAAGGGAATCGCCAGCGAGAACGCGTTCCTGTGGAGAGCGTCTTACCGGATATTTCTCTTCAATAAAGGGAATAATCTCTTCAGCAAAGCATGAGGTATATGCTTTGAATCGATCACCGAATGGAGCATATTCCTGGGTTCGAACGGAGACATCAACCTGAACACCTACAATAATGAAAGGTTCAGCACCCTCATCCAGAATAATGCGGTTGGCAGTCGTAGCAATACGACCAAAGTTGAAGAATTCTTCGCCGTCCTGACAATAAACGACAGGGTAGCTGAGTAATTCGTTATAGCCTGGTGGAAGATAAATTCGAAGTGTGCGCTTCTCTCCAAGATAGCGGCTATCGATTTCTTCCTTTACAATCGTACGTTTCAAATAGCGGGAATCCGTCATAAAACGTCACCTTTCTCGGTTTATTTTTGCATTCGTCCGCGCAATACGGTAAGATTAACCTGGTGCGGGGATAGGTCAAACACGCAATCATGTATTATGCTGTTATACCAATATTAAGCCCCTGTTATACATACAATCCGGAAGGAAACATAAAAAAATTACGGATATCTTTGACGTATGCAGTGAAACAGGTGTATAATAATATTATAACAGCGGAACTTGATATTCAAATTTTTTGTTGAGGTGAAGAAAAAAATGAGCAAGGTTCCTTATGAAGTGTATACGGAGGATGTAGAAGCTCTGTCCGTGCTGTCTCCTGACGGCGAAATTGTAAACAAAGACATGATGCCTAAACTTTCCGACGATCAATTAAAAGAAATTATGTACCGCATGGTATTTACCCGTACTTGGGATGACCGTGCAGTAAACCTGGGCCGTCAAGGTCGTCTTGGTTTCTATGCTCCAGTATCTGGACAAGAAGCAACAATGGTTGGTAGTGAGTTTGCACTTGAGAAAGAAGACTTTATTGCTCCAGGCTATCGCGATATTCCGCAACTCGTGTGGCACGGACTTCCTCTTTATCAAGCATTCTTGTACTCCCGTGGACACCAACATGGTGGACAAATTCCTGATGGCGTTAACGTATTGATGCCGCAAATCATCATTGGTGCACAAATTCTGCACGCAATGGGTATTGCTATGGGTTATAAACTGAAGAAACAAAAGCAAGTTGTTATTACGTACACAGGTGATGGCGGTTCTTCTGAAGGTGACTTCTATGAAGGTCTGAACTACGCTGGTGTATACAAACTGCCAGTTATCTTCTTCGTACAAAACAATGGTTATGCCATCACAACTCCTTTTGCTAAACAAACAGCAGCTCTGTCCATCGCTCACAAAGCGGTAGCAGCAGGTATCAAAGGTGTTAAAGTTGACGGTATGGACATTTTCGCTGTTATCAAAGCGGTTCAGGAAGCTGCTGAACGTGGACGTAACGGAGAAGGCGCTACATTGATCGAAGCGGTAACTTACCGTTTCCGTCCTCACTCCCTTTCTGACGATGCTTCCAAATATCGTACAAAAGAAGAAGAGGCTGAATGGAGCGAAAAAGATCCAATCGCACGTTTCGCTAAGTATCTGGAGAAAAAAGGTCTTTGGACTGAAGAAGATACAGCTCGTGTGAAAGAAGAAGCAAAAGCTAAAGTAAATGAAGAGATCAAAAAAGCGGAAAAAACCGAGAAAATGACGATTTCAGGCTTGATCGACAGCATGTTCGAACAAACGCCTAAGCACTTGGAAGAGCAAAAAGCTGATTTCCAATAAGTTTTTTCCGATAAAGCATAAACATCCGGCGCCGGCTCTGGTGTCTCGGTATACATGTATGAATTCAAATGTGAACTGTCAATGTTTAAGGAGGAAATGAAGCAAATGGCACAATTGAACATGAAAGAAGCAATCCGTGATGCGCTTCGCGTTGAGTTGAAACGTGATCCTAACGTTCTGCTTTTCGGTGAAGACGTAGGTAATGTAGGCGGCGTTTTCCGTGTAACGGAAGGTCTGCAAAAAGAGTTTGGCGAAGAGCGTGTATTTGATACTCCACTGGCTGAGTCCGCTATTGGTGGTTTGGCTGTAGGTTTGGGTATTCAAGGCTTCCGTCCGGTAGCTGAAATCCAATTCGTAGGTTTCATCTTCGAAGCACTTGACCAAATGGTAGTGCAAGCTGCTCGTATGCGTTTCCGCTCCGGTGGAAAATACAATTCTCCAATCGTATTCCGTACACCATTCGGTGGCGGTGTAAAAGCGGCAGAATTGCATACAGATTCTCTGGAAGGTTTGCTCACGCAAACTCCGGGTATTAAAGTAGTAGTTCCTTCTAACCCTTATGATGCAAAAGGTCTGATGATCGCTTCCATCCGCGACAACGATCCTGTATTCTTCATGGAGCACTTGAACCTGTACCACGCTTTCCGTGCAGAAGTGCCTGAAGAAGACTACGTTGTTGAACTGGGTAAAGCAAACGTTGTTCGTGAAGGTTCCGACGTTACGATCATCACTTACGGTATGATGGTTCATACTTCCGTTAAAGCAGCGGAAGAGCTTGAAAAACAAGGAATCAAAGTTGAAGTCATCGACCTTCGTACGATCAGCCCGATCGACATCGATACTGTTGTTGCTTCTATTAAGAAAACAAATCGTGCAATTGTTGTACAAGAAGCTCAAAAGAGCGCAGGTGTTGCAGCTGAAGTCATTGCCCAAATCAATGAAAAAGCTATTCTTCACCTGGAAGCACCGGTTCTGCGTGTAGCTGGTCCGGACACTGTATATCCATTCGCACAAATTGAAGATACATGGCTGCCTAACCCAGCACGTATTGTTGCTGCGGTTAACAAAGTCGTAAATTTCTAATTTGATCATCTGACATGCCGCAAGGCGCAGTATGGTGATTGACATCGCAGCACAGGCTGCACTGTAAACAGCCATTAGCCCCTTGATTGACAGTTATTTGCATTAGCAGTAACAGTTAGTTCTTGGAGCTAAGGGTTGTTTTCAGGATTGAGCACATAATCAAGGAGGTTTTTCAGTTGGCTAAATTTGAATACAAATTCCCTGAACTAGGCGAAGGCCTTCACGAAGGCGAAATCATCAAGATGCACATCAAAGTCGGGGACAAAGTAACTGACGACGATATCATCATGGAAGTACAAAACGACAAAGCGGTAGTAGAAGTACCTTGTCCGGTTAACGGAACAGTTACTGAAGTATTCGCTAAAGACGGTCAAATCTGTCATGTTGGTGAAGTAGTTGCTGTTATCGATGCAGAAGGCGAACTGCCTGAGCAAGACGACGCTCCTGCTGGCGACCAAGGTGCACAAGAGAAAGACGCAGCTCAAGGCGGAGCTGACACTAGTGGTTCTTCTGCAGCAGCTTCCAGCTCAGATGCAGCTCAAGAAGGCGGCAACAACAGCGTTCCGGCAGTACCTGCCAAAGACGTTCTGGCAACTCCAAGCGTGCGCAAATTTGCTCGTGAGCAAGGTGTAGACATCGCTCAGGTTAACGGCACTGGAAACAACGGTAAAGTAACCAAAGAAGATGTTGAATCCTTCAAAAATGGTGGCGGCCAATCCGCAGCAGCTTCCGCAGCTCCTGCTCAAGAAGAGAAAAAATCTTCACCAGCAGCGGCAGCAGCTGACCAACGCCTTGAAGAAGAGCGCGTACCATTCAAAGGTATCCGTAAAGCAATCTCCAATGCTATGGTTAAATCGGCTTACACTGCACCTCACGTTACAATCATGGACGAAGTGGACGTAACCGAGTTGGTTGCTTTCCGTACTCGCATGAAACCAATCGCAGAGAAAAAAGGAACGAAAGTTACTTATCTGCCGTTCATCGTTAAAGCATTGGTTGCAGCTTCCCGTCAATTCCCTGCTCTGAATGCAATGATTGATGAAGAAGCTAACGAAATTGTTTACAAAAAATACTACAACATCGGTATCGCAACAGATACAGACAACGGCTTGATCGTTCCTGTTATCAAAGATGCTGATCGCAAATCCATCTGGATGATCGCTGATTCCATTCGTGATCTGGCAGCTCGTGGCCGTGATGGCAAATTGAGCGCTAACGAAATGAAAGGAAGCACAATCTCCATCAGTAACATCGGTTCTGCTGGCGGTATGTTCTTCACTCCGATCATCAACTTCCCTGAAGTTGCAATCCTCGGAACTGGACGTATCAGCGAAAAAGCGGTTATCAAAGACGGCGAAGTTGTTGCAGCACCTGTAATGGCTCTTTCCTTGAGCTTTGACCACCGTATCATCGATGGCGCAACAGCACAAAACTTTATGAACTACATTAAACAGCTGCTCGCTAACCCTGAGCTGCTTGTTATGGAGGTGTAAGATATGGTAGTAGGCGACGCTTCTCTCAATATCGACACATTAGTAATTGGTGCGGGTCCTGGCGGCTATGTAGCTGCCATCCGCGCTGCTCAACTGGGCCAAAGCGTATTGATTGTAGACAAATCCGAGCTTGGTGGCGTTTGTTTGAACCGCGGATGTATCCCGTCCAAAGCCCTGATCTCTGCTGCACACCAATATGAAAATGCACTTCACGGTGAAGCATTCGGTATTTCTGCTGAAAACGTAAAAGTGGACTTCGGCAAAACTCAAGAATTCAAAAACGGCGTTGTTAAGAAAATGACTGGCGGCGTAGCTGGTTTGCTTAAAGGCAACAAAGTTGAAGTTTTCAATGGTGAGTGCATGTTCATCAACGAAAACGAAGCGCGTGTATTCAACGATCACGAATCTCCGCGTTACAAATTCAAAAATGCAATCATTGCAACAGGTTCCCGTCCAATCGAACTGAAACCTTTCCCATTTGGCGGACGCATTCTGTCTTCGACAGAAGCATTGAACCTGCCTGAAGTACCGAAAAGCCTGATCGTTATCGGTGGCGGTTATATCGGTGCTGAGCTTGGTCAAATGTACTCCAAATTCGGTGCTAAAGTAACGATCATCGAAGGTTTGGATACTGTACTGCCAGGATTCGATAAAGACATGACTAGCCTTGTGGCTAAAAACATGAAGAAAACAGGCATCGAAATCGTAACGGGTGCAAAAGCTGAAAGTGCTGAGCAAACGGACAAAGATGTAACTGTTAAATATTCCGTAAATGGTGAGTCCAAAGAAGTAACTGCAGACTACCTGCTTGTTACTGTTGGACGTCGTCCAAACACGGATGGTGAGCTTGGTTTGGACCTGATCGGTGTTGATGTTGACGAGCGTGGATTCGTTAAAGTTGACCACCAAGGCCGCACTAGCATTCCTCACATCTTCGCAATCGGTGATATCGTATCCGGTTTGGCACTTGCCCACAAAGCTTCTTATGAAGGTAAAGTGGCTGCTGAAGCAATCGCAGGACAACCATCTGTAGTTGACTACAAATGTATGCCAGCTGTTGTATTTACAGATCCAGAGTGCTCCAGCGTAGGTTACACTGAAAAAGAAGCCAAAGAAAAAGGCTACAAAGTTAAAGCAGGTAAATTCCCTTATGCGGGTAACGGCCGTGCAGTATCTTTGAACCATGCTGAAGGCTTCGTGAAAATCGTAGCTGACGAAGAAAGCGGCCTTGTACTTGGTTGCCAAATCGTTGGTCTGGAAGCTTCCAACCTGATTGCTGAGCTTGGTCTTGCAATCGAAATGGGTGCTACTCTGGAAGATCTGGCTCTGACTATTCACGCTCACCCAACTTTGGGCGAAATCGTGATGGAAGCTGCGGAACTGGTTATGGGTCACCCGATCCACATCATTTCCCGCTAATATCGTCTAAGCTTCAGACTCGTCCGGCATCATACGTAAATCAAGAGGTGAATAGCGCTAACGCGTTATTCGCCTCTTTTTTTGTGAGTGTAGAAGGCTTCCGTAGAGTTATATCATGTACATTGTGTTGTAAACATAAGCAAAATTGAATGTGTTTTCAACTCTTTTTCCATCGTGCACAGTGTGATAAACTGTTAAGATGATCAGACACGATGTAACTCAGACCAATCTGGAACTGAGTGGCAACATATATAGAGATGCGAGGGGAAATCAACTTGAAAAACTATCTCGATTTATTACAAGATATATTGGATAACGGTGTTCATAAAGGGGATCGTACTGGAACGGGTACACAATCGGTGTTTGGCAGACAGCTTCGTTATAACCTGTCAGAAGGCTTTCCGCTTGTAACCACGAAGCGAATCCATCTTAAATCCGTCATTCATGAACTATTATGGTTCTTGAGTGGGGATACGAATATTGCCTACCTGAAAGAAAACGGAGTGAAGATCTGGGACGATTGGGCAGACGAGAATGGCGATCTAGGCCCGGTTTACGGTTCACAGTGGAGAACATGGGAAGCACCAAACGGGGAGAAAATTGATCAGATTTCAGCAGTTATCGATTCAATTAAAAATAACCCGGATTCACGCCGGCATCTGGTAAGTGCATGGAACGTGGCAGAGATTAACAACATGAAGCTTCCACCTTGTCATTTTGCGTTTCAATTTTATGTGGCGGAGGGTAAACTATCCTGTATGCTTACGATGCGCTCCGTGGATACATTCCTGGGGTTGCCATTTAATATTGCCAGCTACGCGTTACTGACACATATGATTGCCCAACAGTGTGACCTTGAAGTGGGAGATTTCATCTGGTCGGGTGGCGATGTGCACATCTATTCCAATCATGTGGAGCAAGTGAAAACACAGCTTGAGCGGGAGCCTTTCGCGCTGCCTAAGTTGATCATTAAACGTAAGCCGGATTCGATTTTTGATTATAAGTTTGAGGATTTTGAGTTTGAGAACTATCAGCATCATCCGGGGATCAAAGCTCCAATTGCGGTATAAGCAGACTCGAAAAAGGAGTGTAGCATTTTGAGTATTGAACTTGTGTGGGCTATGGGTGAAAATGGTGTTATTGGCTTGAACAACTCCATTCCATGGCGATTGCCCAAAGATATGGCTTTTTTTAAGCAACGTACGTTAAATAAAACGATTATTATGGGTCGCAATACGTGGGAATCCTTTGGTGGTAAGCCGCTCCCGCAGCGCCGGAATATTGTGGTCACCAGAGATCTGAACTACAAGGTAGAGCAGGCAGAAGTGGTGCATTCCATTGAAGAAGGTTTGGAGGCTACCAAAGGAGAGGAACTATGTGTAATCGGTGGCTCACAGGTATACCGTGAGTTCCTCCCGCTGGCGGACCGGTTGGTGGTTACCAGGATCCATGAGGAATTTGAGGGAGATACCTTTTTCCCGGATGTGGATTGGTCCGAATGGGAGCTGAAGGAGCAGATTGAGGGCGAGCAGGACGAGAAAAATGTGTACGCCTATACGTTTGAGTTTTATGAACGCAAACGCTGAAGCTAACCTTTAAGATGATAATTCATTGAAATTTGATGTGTGAAATGAAAAATAGAAAAGGCGCTGATTGACGATATATTCGTGAACAGCGTCTTTTTTCATTATTTTTAAAAATGTAGGTTGCCCTCTGCCATTATTTGTGGTTTACACGAATATAACATTTGTAACCATGAGAAATTGGGGCTCAAAAATAAGCTTTTCAACATAACTAGTAAAAAAGTATAAAAGTTATGGGCATTTACCGTTGTAAAGCCCTAAATTCGAGTGAATATTCGGAATTGGGAGGTGTATAGGGCTGACTTGCTTGATTTTAATGGTAAATTAGCTCACATTCACATGACGTTCGTTTTGTTTTTCGACATAATAAACGTTAGATCAGACTTTTGATCATCATTTTCAGCTCCAAAATAAGGGTATTGACCACAGCTAAACCTGACGATATGATGTATAAAATACAAATAATTATGCGGATAATCCATTTAATATTCAGTTGTCGAAATGCTACTATAATTGAAATATCTTTGAGAAGTTTTTGTGATACAATAGACAAAAAACTCAGCATGAGTAATCCATTTCATATAGAACCATGCCAATGAAAGGATTAAGACGAGAACGGATGGGGGAAAACGTAAGATGTCTACACCTACTGGATTTATGGAATACAAACGGCAGCTGCCTGCGGACAGGGAGCCGGCTGAGCGGATTAAGGATTGGGAAGAGTTTCATAAACATATGGCTGAAGAAGAGCTCAGAACACAAGGTGCACGATGCATGGATTGTGGTACCCCGTATTGCCATACAGGTATAGATATGATTGGCGGAACGTCGGGCTGTCCTGTGCATAACCTGATTCCGGAATGGAATAATCTTGTATATCGTGGATTGTGGAGAGAAGCGCTTGATCGTCTGCACAAAACAAATAATTTTCCGGAGTTTACAGGTCGTGTCTGTCCAGCTCCATGTGAAGGATCTTGTACCGTTGGCCTGATCGGCCAGCCGGTTACCATCAAAACGATTGAAGAAGCTATTATCGAAAAAGGATTCGAAGAAGGCTGGGTGGTTCCCCAACCTCCGGAGAAACGCACAGGTAAGCGCGTAGCGGTCGTTGGTTCTGGCCCTGCAGGTCTTGCAACGGCAGCTCAGTTGAATAAAGCAGGTCATACGGTAACTGTATATGAGCGTTCGGACCGTGTCGGTGGTTTGCTGATGTATGGTATTCCTACAATGAAACTGGACAAAAAAGTGGTGCAACGTCGTGTGGATCTGCTTGAAGCGGAAGGCGTTCAGTTCGTGACAAACACCGAGATTGGCAAGGATATTCCTGCTCAGCAATTGGTGGACGAGTATGATGCAGTCGTGCTGTGTGGTGGCGCTACGAAGCCGCGGGAGTTCAATATTGAAGGAAGCGACTTGAAAGGCGTACATTACGCGATGGACTTCCTGAATGGCAGTATCAAAAGTTACCTGGATTCCAATCTGGAGGACGGAAACTACATTTCTGCAAAAGATAAAGACGTTATCGTTATTGGTGGCGGAGATACTGGTTCGGACTGTGTGGCTACATCGCTCCGTCACGGTTGTCGTACCGTAACTCAATTTGGTACACATACCCAAGCACCAATGGAACGTGATCGCATTAACAACCCTTGGCCGCAATTCCCTAACGTTTACACATTGGACTATGCACAAGAGGAAGCCAAAGCATTGTTCGGGCAAGATCCGCGTGAATTCTCCATCATGACAACCAAATTTGTTGGAGATGAAGAGGGCAACCTCAAAGAGCTGCATACGATTCAAATCGAGCGTATCGTTGATGAAACAGGTCGTAAGATCTACCAGCCAATCCCTGGTACAGAGCGCGTTTTCCCTGCACAAATGGCAATGATCGCGATCGGGTTTGATGGTCCGGAGCAAACGCTGGTTGAACAGCTGGGGCTTGCAACAGATCGTCGTACCAATGTTAAAGCTCGCTACGGCAAATACAATACCAATGTGGATAAAGTATTCGCTGCAGGAGACATGCGTCGCGGACAAAGTCTGGTTGTGTGGGCAATCAATGAAGGACGCGAAGCCGCTCGTGAAGTAGACAAATACCTGATGGGTGCCACCGTTCTTGCTTAATTTGTAATAAGCAATAATTTCATAAATTATATCGGAACAAAAGATGTGATACAAAAAACAACTCTCGCTTATAGTGGGAGTTGTTTTTTTATTTCATAACTCTATTGCGTATCAAATAATTTGGGCTAGTGTGCGGTATAGCATTGCTTTTTAAGTCGTAAAGATTTATTATTAGATTATAATAATTATAAATAAGACAACAAATGACATTGTTAAATAGAGAATTTAAATCCGGAGGTGCGACAGCTATGGCAAGAAACCGGGAGAAGTCCATTTCAGAACAAATATTTGACATTAAAAAGCAATTGGTAGACAAAGGATATAAATTGACACAACAGCGTGAAGTGACGGTACGTGTGCTGCTTGAACATGAAAAGGATCATTTCAGTGCTGAGGAAGTGTTTCTGCTGGTGAAGGAGCAGTTTCCTGAGATCGGCCTGGCAACCGTATATCGGACACTAGAGCTGCTAAGTGATCTTCAGGTTGTAGAGAAAATTAATTTTGGAGATGGTGCTGCACGCTTCGATCTGCGGAGTACAGATGGTTCCCATCATCACCATCATTTGATCTGCACAGAGTGCGGAACCGTGGAAGAAATTATGGAAGATGGGTTGCTTCGTCTGGAGCAGCAGATTGAACGTCAATACGGATTTGCCGTGACGGATCATCGTCTTGACTTTCAGGGTGTATGCAGGGAATGCCGGGAAAAGCAGGCCATAAATGAACAAGCTGCAGGCTAATTGTTCCACGGAGGATGCTCCCGGAATCAAAATCTGATATAATAGGATTCAGAAGCAAGGGGCTTCCGTGGGCGGAAGGCCCCTTTTTGCCGTCATGCGGACGGTGAAGGAGGAGAGATGGACGGATGAAGACATTGGTTATAGCGGAAAAGCCTGATATGGGTCGAACCATTGCCGCCGTCATAGAACCAAGAGCCAAGAACAATCGCAGTTATCTTGAAGGTGAGCATTACATTATCACTTGGGCGATTGGTCATCTGCTCGGGCTTGCTGAACCGGATGCATATGATACGAAATACAAACGATGGAATATTGCGGATCTGCCCATTATTCCGGATCAGTTCAAAATCGTGCCGAATCCCAGAACAAAAGATCAGCTGAAGATCATTGGAGAGCTTGCCAAACGAGCATCATCAATCGTAAATGCATGTGATGCCGGGCGTGAAGGCCAGTATATTTTTGCATTGATTCAACAGCAGTTGAAGCTGCGTCAACCAGTTAAACGACTATGGATTTCGGACCTGACTGCAGAGAGCATTAAGCGTGGCTTTGACGGACTTAAGGATGCATCAGAGTTCGAAAATCTGACTCATGCTGCTCGCGCCCGAAGTGAGGCCGATTGGCTGATTGGCATGAATGCATCACGTGCCTTTACGACCAGGCATAACGCGCTGTTATCTGTGGGACGTGTACAGACACCCGTTCTTGCGTTGATCTATGATCGGGAAATGGAGATTGAGGCATTTCAATCACAAACATTTTATGAAGTCGCTGCCTGGTTCCGTCAGGAGGGTGTAGAGTACAGAGGTTTACGCCAAGGAGACAAGCTCACGGACGCGGAAGCTGCTGAAGCGATAGCGAGCAGTGTGAAGGGCAAGACCGGACATATTACCAAGTATGAGGCGAAGCAAACGAAGGAGTATCCGTACAGACTATATGATCTGACTCTGCTGCAGCGTGAAGCCAATGCCAAGTATGGGTATGGAGCGAAGAAGACACTGGACATTGCACAGGCCTTGTACGAGAAACACAAGGTTATTTCCTATCCGCGGACGAATTCCAACTATGTTACGGAACAGAATATTGAGGGTATGCACAAAACATTAAACCTGCTAAAGAACGGGCCCTATAGTGAACTGGCCATTGGTGCAAAACCTGAATTGGTTTATAAGAATAACAAGGGAGTCTGCAATCCTTCCAAGGTTGAGGATCACCATGCCATTTTGCCTACGTTGAAACGGCCAGGTACATTATCGAAGGATGAGCAGAACATCTACGACCTGATCGTCCGACGGTTTTTGTCTCATTTCTATCCGCCTGCAGAATACAAGCAGCATACCGTACTTACTGAAGTAGAGCAGCATCAGTTCAAAACTTCTGTGAAGGAGCTGCTGTCACTCGGATGGAAAGTTGTTCTGCCTTCTACAGATCAAGAGCAGAATGGCTCGGGAAAGAAAAAAACGAAGAAGAACAATAATGAGGAAGAAGAATCCGAAGAATGGACGGATAAGTCGTTCTCTGTGCAGCCAGAACTTCCAGTGCAGTGTAGCAAGAGCGAGTTCAAGGAAAAAGCAACCCAACCTCCCAAAAGTTATACGGAGGGAACTTTGCTTAAAGCGATGGAAAGTGCGGGTAAGCAGATCGAAAACGAGGAACTGCGAGATGCCATGAAGGACAGTGGTCTGGGTACGCCAGCGACACGAGCTGCAACCATCGAGCGGCTCAAAAATGTTGGTTATATCACGATGCAGGGGAAAAAGATGCAGTTGACGCTAAAAGGCCGAACAGCGATTGAATTGATTCGGCGAGCCGGAGTTGATTTGTTAACCTCTCCGGAGATGACTGGACAATGGGAGAGAAGATTGTATCAGATCTCCAAAGGGGAAGCCGGTCAGGACAAGTTTATGGAGAACGTTAAGAAGTTTACCATGTCCATCATTGATAAGGTGCGTGTACAAGCCCCTGCACCTGCAGACGCCTTTGGGGAAGATTCACGCGGGGGACGTGGCAAAGGTAAGGGAGCAAAATCCTCAAAATCAGGAACGAAAACAACAGCAAGAACAGCAGCTTCAGCTCCCAAATCATCACGGCAGTCTTCAGGGTCTGTCTCCAAATCGAGTAACACAGCAGTCTCAGTGGCAAAGACTGCATCTGCGAGCTCGGCAAATGCCGGTGTTCGTGAGCCCTTGGCATCTTGTCCCTCACCAGGATGCACCGGTCAGATTATTGAGGGAAAAAAAGGCTATGGGTGTACGCGATTTAAGGAAGGCTGTGGGTTTGTCATCTGGAAAGAGTACGTTGGCAAAAAAATAACCAGTACGATGTTAAAGTCTTTGATCGAGAAGGGAAGCACTCAGGTGCTGTCTTTCAAACGTAAGGACGGGAGTACGGTTAAGGCCCGGATCATCCTGCAGGATCAATCTTCGGGCAAGCTGTCAGCTGAAAGGCAGGAGTAGTAAGGTAGTTCAAAAAAATAAAGCAATCACAGATTTATGTAAACAAAAAGGACCCTTAACCCAGGGTCCTTTTTTGCTGCTGCTGCTGAATATTCTCATGAATGACCTGAGGCACCTCTTCGAGAGCGGTGATGGTGTACATCGAAGTCTCCGGATTGGGCTGAAGTTCAACAATGTTATACTGCCATTCATTTGGTTGTTTGATATATATGCTATGGATTCCAGCCGTGACCGCTGGCAAAATATCCGTGCGTAATGAGTTTCCGATCATCCATGTTGTTTTGCGGTCGAAGGGGCCGGAAGATAAAATGCCTTCAAGTGCTTCGACGTTCTTATGCTGCCTTATATAGATACGGTCATCGAAATAAGCGGATAACTTCATCTGATCAATCTTCCGTTGTTGAATCACCGTTTCGCCTCCGGTATACAGATAGAGGGCATGTCCGGCTGATTGCAGGCTTTCCAGTGTTTCAACCATATGAGGGTAAGGTTCAACCTCCCGATCATATACACTCATGCCAAGCTTCGTGAGGAACGTTTCTTCTTCAGTGGAAGTGGCTCTTGCATATTTCTGAGAGAAATAGCGATACGTATCAATAAGAGACTGTGGAAAATGATGACTGGCGAATCCGACCTGGTTCACACCGGTCACGTCAATCTCCAGTTGTTTGTCACGAATGTCCTGAACGGTTAATGCATGATTGTCAAACCACTCCTGCATGTTCTCGAAGAATTCACCGAGGACTAAGTTGAAATATTTGTTGCAATAGACGAGCGTATCGTCCAGATCGAAAATGATATGCTGTTTAATCGTGTTCATTTCAAAATCACTCCTTGCAGCCGGCAACTCCAGTTACATCCTCATTTATATGCGAATATAGGATTCCAGGAACATGTTCAATTCAGACACGCCATCCGGCCGGATACTGTATTTCTCTTTGCGGTTACTGCCGAGCAGATGGGTTCGCAGCAAACCTGCGACACGTAGCGCCATAACCTGATCTTTAACCATGTCTTCGTCTTTGTTCAATTCTTCACACATCTCCGCAAGCGACTTTGGCTCATCGGATACGTAACGAAGCAAGCGAAGGCGTTCGGGATCAGCCAAAGCATGTGTAAAACGCAGCAGACAGGTTGGCGGCTGATCTTCATTCTCTTCAGGAGTATCAACCGGGTATTGCATAATCATCATGCCTTCGTAGAAGCAGTAGATATTAATCGGACGGTTATGTACTGTGGGGAATAGAATCACTTCATCTAATCCGGGCATTGGCTCCACAATAACACCTGCTGTAGCATATTCAATAAGCAGTTCAGGTCCCATTTTCTCCAAAAGAATTCGCTTCTCATGAGCGTCCTCTTCCAGCCAGGTACGATAATCGTCACTTATATTTTGGCAGTAATGCTGGTCCCAGAGACGTAGAAGCGGCACGTAACTGTCCCGAATCCGATTTGTTTCTTCTATTGTAATACTCGGCAGAAGAGGAGATACACGTGCAAACAATTCCTCTGCAGGCAGACTCGCAAGCATATGCAGAAAATCCTGATTCTCTGAAGAGCAGGTCCGGTAGGCAGCCCATGCGAACAAAACATCAAAATCATCAAAAGGCCAAGTCGACGCAGGTGCCAGAGCAGCACGTACGTTGGAACTTAGTTTGCCTTCCACTTCAAGAATCCATTCGGGTCCAACATCCAGATGCTGAATCCATTTTTTCGTGACATATACAAGAAAACTGTTCAGCATTTCATATATCGGTGAAACATCAATCTTGACATGATAAGTCATAACGATGCAGAATCCTCCCGTCACATCTAAATGTACGCAGCGACTTATGTACTATTATGGCTTGTTTTGCAGGGCGTTGTCCACTATAATGTTCAAGTCCGGGGCAAATGCACCGGTGAAGCAGCGCTTTATCATATGAATATGAATAACATGCGAAAAGTCGTCAGCGATGGCGATTTTTCTTTTGGTTGTCCGCAGGAGGAATGAAATTCGTGTCATCTATTAATGTC
Organism: Paenibacillus illinoisensis NBRC 15959; assembly: GCF_004000925.1. Lineage (GTDB taxonomy): Bacteria > Bacillota > Bacilli > Paenibacillales > Paenibacillaceae > Paenibacillus > Paenibacillus illinoisensis. Next base: position 139,151 of record NZ_BIME01000002.1, read on the forward strand.
GCAAAATCATCACATTCTACATCCAACTATCTCATCCTGATCATCGTTATAGTTGTAGCAGGGATTAGCCAAGGATTATTGCTTCCCGTACTATCCATTTTTCTGGAGCAAAAAGGGGTATCACCTGGGTTGAATGGCCTCAATGCAGCAGCGCTGTATGTAGGTTCCTTTGCAATGACTCTGGTCGCTGAACGGCTGCTCGGAGCAGTTGGTTTTAAAAAGCTGATTGTCGGCGGCCTGCTATTTGTTATGTTTCCCCTGATTCTTTTTCCGTATTTACCGGATATTAAAATATGGTTTATTCTTCGTCTCGTCGTTGGTATAGGCGATAGTGCTTTACATTATGCTGCTCAGCTCTGGGTTCTTCTCGTGACGGCACCCGAAAAGAGAGGTCGCTACATATCCCTATATGGCATGTCCTACGGACTTGGCTTCAGTATCGGGCCTTTGGGCATCAAGCTGCTCGGATTTGGCGAGGCAGTGCCGTTCTGGGTTCTTTTCGTTTGTATGGGAGCTGTGCTCCTGCTTGTATTAATGAAGCTTCCTGATACCAAACCGGAAAAAGCAGAGCTTGGTCAGCTCCCGGAACGCCGCTTCCGACGCAGCTGGGCATGGGCATGGTATGCGTTAATACCAGCTCTACTTTATGGCTATATGGAAGCCGGGATGAACAGCAACTTTCCGGTATATGGATTGCGGATTGGTTTAGACGCCAATCAGATCTCATCTTTACTGCCGTTTGTGGGAATTGGAGGATTGTTTCTGCAGTTGCCTCTGGGCATCCTCAGTGACCGTTTTGGACGTAAAAAAGTGTTAATGTCTGCTGGTATTGCAGGCGGGGTTATGTTCATGCTGGTACCTGTGGCCGGAACTCACTTCTGGTGGACGCTGGTATTACTGACCGTAGCAGGTGGGCTGGTAGGGTCCTTTTTCTCCCTTGGACTTGCCTATGCAGCAGATATTTTACCAAAGGCACTTCTTCCTGCAGCGAACGTCGTGGCCTCGTTCCATTTTACGATAGGCAGTATTCTGGGACCGAATTTGGGTGGTCAGATGATCAATTGGATCTCACCCGGAAGCATGTTTATCTTGCTTGGTTGTTTTTATTTGCTTTTTGGTGCCGCAGGTGTCCTGTTCCAACATAAACCAAGTTCTCATTCTGTGTTAAAATAGAAGCTGGTGTTCGCATGGAAATTGATGTCCATTTCCGAGTACACTATATAGTAGGGAAAAACATGGACAAGAGGAGACATCGCGATGATCAGAGTTGAGAATTTGAGTAAATCCGTTGGAGCGGACCGTGTTCCGGTTCTACGGGATATACGATTTGATATGCAACAAGGTGAAATGATCGCAGTAGTCGGTTCAAGCGGCAGTGGAAAAAGCATGCTGCTCAAGTGCCTGGCCATGATGGAGAAATGGGATGGCGGCCGATTTACGGTTGACGGTGTCGAAATTTTGAAAGAAGGCTGGTCCGGCAAACGGAAAATTAAGCGTGAATGGGCATACTTGGAACAGAATCCTCAGCTCTATCCTAGAAAGTCAGCACTCAAAAACGTATTGATCGGTCGGTCTGGTCAGACGCCTTGGTGGAGAATGGTGACTGGAATGGTCCGTTCCGATGATTACATGGGTGCCATGGATTATCTTGAAGGACTCGGACTTTTGGATAAAGCTCATCAAACCGCAGAAAAGCTAAGCGGTGGTGAGAAGCAGCGTGTAGCGATTGCCCGTGCACTCGCCCATGGGGCAAAAGTCATTCTCGCGGATGAACCAGTAATTGGGCTTGACCCACATACTGCCGACACAGTTCTCGAGACGCTGCGGAAACTGTGCGAAGAAGAACGGGCAACGGTTATTGCCGTTTTACCTATTGAGATGGCGGAGAAACATGCAGCTCGCATCTGGGGTCTTGCAGAAGGCAAGATTGCCTTTGATATACGTGGACGTAGACTGACACAGAAGGAAAAAAACATGATTTAAACTATTGAAATGAGTGATGAAATTGCTTAACTCAAGATGGGGGCGCCTGTTAGCGTGTGGAGCAGTAACGGTGGTGCTCGGCTCCGTTCTTAGCGGATGTACGGTCATAAGCGACCCCAAGGGCTTGATGAAGAAACCCATGCTGTCCACGGACAAAGAAAAATTGTTTTACGTTGTTCAGAAAGAGCAGCCGCCAGAGAGCAATCTGATTCGCCCCAAAGACATGAACAACACCAGCATGATCCGTGTTGAAGATCTCGACGGGGACGGAACGCGCGAAGCTATCGTATTTTACGAAACACCCAATGAGAATGTGCGTATTCATGGCATGCTCCTGGAGGAACAGGGAGATACGTGGGTTAAGAAGCTGACGTTTGACGTTCCGGGAAGTGAATTGCAATCCTTTAAAGTGTTGGATATCACGAACGATGGAAACCCGGATATCATACTCGGTGTGAGTCTGCAAGACCAAAAAGCACTGACGGCGTATTCATATTATGGCGGTGCTCTTGAGCAGGTATTGGGTGGAGTCCCTTATAACCAGTATATTATTGATGATCTGCAAGGTAACACACTGGACATGAATGGGGATGGAAAAAGCGATTTTGCCATTGTAGCCCTAAATAACAGTGGGTTTGCAAGTGTAGCGTTGTATCAGTATGACGAAGGCAGCTTTAAGGAAGTTGATCGGCTGCAGACCGATTATACCGTTAAAGAGATCTACAATGCGCTTGGAGGAGAAATCGCCAAGGATAAGATGGGTATTGTGCTGGACGCAGAGCTGGATGACCGCAGTTCTTTCTCACAACTGATCTATGTGAAGGATAACAAACTGGTAAATGCCTTCAAATCACCTGATCAAACCTATAGAGATGACAAAATTTTAAGCGGTGATTTCAACAATGATGGTATTATTGAGTTTGGACTAAAGGAAACGCCAAAAGGCTGGGAACATTACGTGTTTGATTCCCGCATGTGGTTTTATACCTTTTATCAATGGGATGGCAAGGATGGAAAGGAATTTGTCTCATTCCAGTACCGTGATGATGCCAATCTGTTTCATTTAAACTTAAAACCTGAGTGGTACGGCAAGATTACAATCGACACCAAATCGGAAAAGGAAAAATATATTCGATTTAAAATGATTGATACGGATGAAACCGTGGGTGAAATTAAATATTTCACGCTTTCTCAGTGGGAACAGGAGAAAGGAAAGAGATGGAAGGAAATTACCCGAACAAACGACCGGGTGATTGCTTCACGTAATGCGCAGGATAGTAATGATGGATTACTTGATAATATGTCTCAGCTGAACAGAAAGGGAGAACTAAATGAGTAAAGTACTTATTCTTGAGGATGAAGAATCCATCCGCAGTTTTATCGTAATCAATTTGAAGAGAAACGGGTTCGAAGTGCTTGAAGCAGGAGATGGGCATGAAGCACTTCGCATCTTGCAAACTGTACCAGATATTGACCTGGCTCTTCTTGATGTCATGGTACCTGGAATTGACGGTTTTGAAGTGTGTCGTCGCATCCGTGAAACCAATGAACGTTTGGGCATCATTTTCTTGACGGCCAAGGTTCAGGAACAGGACAAGGTATATGCTCTTTCTGTTGGAGCAGACGATCATGTAAGCAAACCATTCAGCCCGACCGAACTGATCGCACGAATTCAATCCTTGCTGCGCAGAGTAAATGTGCATCGGGAGACTGCAGCTAAGGTCACATTCCAATCGGGGCCGTTTTCTCTTGATTTGATCTCCAAACAATTTAAAAAACAAAATGAATTGATTGAATTGACTCCAACGGAATTTTCACTTATTCAATTCTTCCTGGAAAAAGAGAATACACCACTTAGCCGTGATTTGCTCCTGGATCATGTATGGGGCAAGGAATATATGGGAGATCCCAAAATTGTGGATGTGAACATTCGCCGCTTACGCCAGAAAATCGAGAACAATCCTTCCGAACCTGAATACCTGCAGACTGTATGGGGTCACGGTTATAAATGGAAGGGCCGGGAGCAATGATTAAAAAAGGCATCACCAGGCAGATCGTACTACATTATTTTTTCGTAGTTCTGCTTGCTCTGTTATTGGTGGAATTTATTTTTATGCTTGCGGTGCAGCGGTATTATTACGAGAGTATATACAATACCATCAGCTCTCATATTTCCATGTCAAAAGACTTTTTGGAGCCCATCGCCCGCGAGGATAATGCGGATAATGGTAATCTGTCGAAGTTGCTTTCGAACCTGGAACTATCCAGCACAGAGCTCGAAATTCTTGATCTCAACGGACGAGTTCTTGCCAGCTCTGCGGCCTTCGAGTCTGACCGGGCCGTAATGCAGACAAGTGATATCATGCAGGCCATAAATGGCAATACGGGACGGTGGGTAGGCAGACAACCGGGCACCGGTGAGCAAGTCATGGCCGTTTCGCACAAACTTGATCTGGGTGGGGAGAATACGTACATTGTAAGATATCTGACTTCACTCGAAAATGTAAACTCGAAGCTGCTTGTCATGGGATTGCTTGCCGTTGCCGTGGGGATTGCTGTTATGGCCATTGTTCTGATTATCAGCATTGGTATGGCGAACTCCATCGTCCGTCCCATTAACAATATTACCGCGGTATCTGCCCAGATGGCGAGAGGACGTCTGGATGTCAGAGTCAAAGGGAACTATAAGCACGAACTTGGCGAATTGGCATCCACACTGAATTTTATGGCTCATGAGATCGTTCGCAGTAACCAGATCAAGGATGATTTTATCTCATCCATTTCTCATGAGCTCAGAACACCACTGACTAGCATTAAAGGCTGGAGTGAAACGCTGGATTCAGGCGGATATGATCCGGATGAGACACGTATTGGCATGAGCATTATCTCGAAAGAAACAGAACGCTTGATCGGGCTGGTCGAAGAGATGCTGGATTTCTCCAAACTGCAGCAAAATCAGATGAAGCTGGTCAAAGGTACGGTCAGTATTCGTGAGATCGTGCAGGAAACGATGTTGAACGTTTGGGCCAAAGCGGAACAAAAGCAAATACATTTGAAGCTGGACACAGATGAGACCCGTGCTTTTAACGTGCATGGTGATGGAAATCGCCTGAAACAGGTATTCCTGAACATCGTGGATAATGCAATTAAATTCTCACATGAAAATTCGTGGATTTATCTGTCGGTAAAAGAAGAGGACGGAAAGATCATAGCAGCTGTGCAGGATACCGGGATCGGGATTAGCGAGGAGCATCTCATCAAAGTACGTGATCGATTCTTCCAGGTCAATCACCAGAATGGTGGAACAGGATTGGGGCTTGCCATTACGCAAGAACTCGTTGAGCTGCATGAAGGAACGATTACGATACAAAGTGAACTCGGATCGGGTACAACCGTCACGATAGAACTGCCCGCTTTGCAGGAAGAAGAGATCGTAACTGAGCATCAGGTGAATGAACTCGCTTCAGAAACGCAACAAGAGAGCGGGGCACAATACATTAAACCGGGTTCGGATACAGGCAAAAGCGAATAGACACCCGATTGCAATTGACACATTCTGAATGCATCAAAAAAGGCGAGCCATTAACGGCTTGCCTTTTTTGGTATATTATGAAGAGAGTTCGCCAGCGCGCAAGCGACCGGTTTTCTCATATACTTCTTTCAGAATACGTGCAGGCTGAGTGCGGACTGCCGGTTTGGCAGACACAACCTCATTAGGGCCTACAACGACAATTTCATCAGCAGTGCCTTTGACAATGGCGCCGTCCTTGATAATGGCACCTTCACCAATAATGGCACGTTCGATATGAACACCTCTACCGATACGGGCGTTTGGCATAATAACACTGTCTTTGACTTCAGAACCTTTTCCTACTTCAGCACCGCAGAAGATAACAGAGCGCTCTGCACGACCTTCAATGGCACATGACTCATGGACCATGGAGGACGCATGCTCAGCACGGGAATGACGAGCTTTGTGAGCACTTAATTTGGTTTTCCAGTCACGAGTGAACATCGGCCAGTGTTCTTTGTGCAGGCTCCAGTTTTCTTCGTTATGCAGCAGATCCATGTGTGCATCCCACAAGCTTTTTACAGTACCAACATCTTTCCAGTAACCATCGAAGTTATACACGAAAAGAGAGTTGTTTTCATTAAGCATTTGAGGGATTACGTCTTTACCAAAGTCGTGACTGGAATTCGGGTTAGCCGCATCCAGCAGAAGATGGCGTTTCAGATACTCCCAGTTAAACATGTAAATACCCATGGAAGCCAGGTTACTTTTTGGTTCAGCGGGCTTTTCTGCAAATTCGGTCACACGCATATTTTCATCCGCAGCCATAATTCCGAAGCGATGTGCTTCATCCCAAGGAACCTCCATTACCGAAATGGTCGCAACAGCTTTGTTCGCTTTGTGGGATTCCAGCATGTCACGATAATTCATATGGTAAATGTGATCTCCCGACAAAATTAGAACATTTTCGGGGTTTTGCTGGTCAATATAGTCGATATTTTTATAAATGGCATCCGCCGTTCCCAAGTATTCGTCATTTCCTGTATGATAAGATGGAAGCAGGGAGATTCCTGCCTCTTCCGAATTCCCATGTCCCCATGGTTCTCCTCCACCAATGTGATCGTGTAAAGATTCAGCTTGGTACTGCGTCAATACTCCAACCGTATCGATTCCTGAGTTTACGCAGTTGCTGAGAGGAAAATCGATAATCCGGTAGTGCCCGCCAAACGGTACAGCGGGTTTAGCAATACTTGAGGTCAATGGGGCTAATCTTTTCCCCTCTCCTCCCGCCAACAGCATAGCGATGCAATCTTTATTAAACATAATCGTTTCCCTCCCAAGATATTTGTCCAGTGTAGTACTTACATAAACGCAAAGTGGTGCTGTTGAAACGATGTATACTGTAAAATTCCTGTAAAATTACAACATTTTTTTAAACACGTCATTTTTCTTTTCAACTTGGCTAGAATGGGGTAATGATTAACGTTATATCTATTTTCTAGGGGAAGAAGGTGATCTCTTGGCCATTCAACCATTGGCAGATCCGGCCATTTCGCCGGAGGATATCTATTTGTTTCATGAAGGAAACCTTCATCACAGTTATCGAATATTAGGCGCACAGCCTGCGACTCAGGATCATCGTCAGGGGTATCGCTTCACCGTCTGGGCTCCAAATGCCAAAGAAGTAGGGCTGGCTCTTGACTGCAATGATTGGAAAGGTGAACAGGCACCTTTATATAAGATACCCGATTCTGGATTTTGGACTCGTTTTTTTCCGGAAATCAGTGAAGGAACTTTATACAAATTCCGTATTTTAACGGAAAACGGAGTAGAACTGCTGAAAGCAGATCCGTATGCATTTCACGCCGAAGTTAGGCCTCGCACGGCTTCCATTACAAGTTCCATCCAAGGATACAAATGGAACGATGGTGCATGGAGACGGAAACAGAGGGCTGTATATAACAAGCCTTTACATATTTATGAGATGCACATCGGAACATGGAAGCGAAAGGAAGACGGCTCTTTATACAGTTATAGAGAGATCGCGGATCTGCTTGTTCCTTACTTATTAGAAATGAAATACACACATGTGGAGATGATGCCGCTCAGTGAACACCCTTATGACCTTTCTTGGGGGTATCAGAGTACGGGCTTCTTCGCCCCGACAAGCCGTTTTGGAGGTCCTAAGGATCTAATGTATTTAGTGGATACACTGCATCAGGCTGGAATAGGTGTACTGCTTGATTGGGTGCCTGCACACTTTGCCAAGGACGCCCACGGTCTGCGTTTGTTTGATGGCACACCGCTTTTCGAATATGCAGATCCATTGCTGGCTGAGAAACCAGGGTGGGGAACACTAAGCTTTGATTATTCGAAACCGGAAGTTCGTTCATTCCTTATTTCCAATGCGCTGTACTGGATGGAAATGTATCATTTTGATGGTCTGCGTGTAGACGCGGTTACCAGCATGTTAAGGCTTGACTTTGAAAAGCATTCTGGCCAATTTCGTCCCAATGCAGACGGAGGATTGGAAAATAAAGAAGCTGTTGCCTTCTTGCAGCAACTCAATGAAACGATCTTTAAGTACTATCCTTATGCGCTGATGATGGCTGAAGAGTCCAGTGCATGGCCGATGGTCACGTCTCCTGTGGACGTAGGCGGACTGGGATTCAATTATAAATGGAACATGGGTTGGATGAACGATACGCTGGATTATATGAAAACCGATTTCCACGATCGTCCGTCGAAGCATCATTTGCTGACATTTCCTGTGGTTTACTCCTTCTCTGAAAATTATGTGCTGCCTCTGTCGCATGACGAAGTCGTACATGGCAAAAAGTCCTTGCTGGACAAGATGCCTGGATCGTACGAACAAAAGTTTGATGGCATGCGAGCTTTCTTGGGTTACTTCATGACTTTCCCAGGCAAGAAGCTGCTCTTTATGGGCGGAGAATTTGGCCAGTTTATTGAATGGAAAGATGAGGATGAACTGGATTGGTTCTTGCTGGATTATGACAGTCACCGCAAACTCCACAAGTTTGAACGTGACCTGTCTGAGCTGTACCTGAGCGAAAAAGCTTTGTGGGAGCTTGATCATTCCCTGGACGGATATGAATGGATCACTCCGGAGGACCATGGCCAAAGTGTCATTTCATATGTTCGCAAAGGAAAAAAACCTGCGGATACACTCCTTGTGCTTGTTAACTTCCAGCCGGTCAAGCGGGAGCGTTACCGGATTGGTGTCATGCGTCCCGGTATGTATGCCGAAGTTCTGAACAGTGATCATCCCGATTACGGGGGATCAGGTATATTGAATGATATGCAGATAGCTACCGAAAAGATTCCTTTTCATGGCCATCCCCACAGTCTGGAGATTGTTTTGCCTCCGCTAAGCGTGGTTATTCTAAAAAAGAATACACGTCGGAAAACGGATGAGACAGCAAATGAAGTCGCTTCTGTCAGACCAAAAGCACTCAAAAATACAAATACAAATAAGACCACTGCCAAATCAAAAAGGGGGAAAAAGGCGTGAAACTTTTATTCGCTGCTGCCGAGGGCCATCCATTTATCAAAACGGGTGGACTCGCTGACGTTATTGGAGCTTTGCCTCAAGCCTTGAAAAAGGCTGGGGCAGATGTTCGTGTCATTTTACCCAAATATAAAGGGATCCCTGACGAATATAAGGAGGCCATGAAGCCGGTTATCGTGACCGATGTTCCACTCGGCTGGCGCAGACAATACTGCGGCATTGAAATGCTCGTCCATGACGGAATCCCGATTTATTTTGTCGATAACGAATATTACTTTGGCCGTGACGGTGTCTACGGGTATATGGATGATGGGGAGAGATTTGCTTTCTTCAATCGCGCGGTACTCGAGGTATTGCCGCTTCTGGACTTCAAGCCGGATGTGCTTCATAGTCATGACTGGCATGCCGGAATGATTCCGCTGCTGCTGCAGGCGCATTATGCACATGAGCCATTCTATAGTGAGATACGTACCGTATTCACCATACATAATCTGTTGTATCAAGGTGTATTCCCACATTCGTTATTCAGCGATCTGCTTGAACTGGACGACCGATATTTCACCATGGATGGCGCAGAGTATTATGGTAATGTCAATTTTCTAAAATCAGGTATTGTCTATTCAGACCATGTAACAACAGTAAGCCCCACCTACGCACAGGAAGTGAAAACTTCCTATTATGGCTATGGCTTGGACGGTTTGCTTAGCTCTCTTGGCGAACGTTTTACCGGAATTGTGAATGGTATTGATACCAAGAGTTACAACCCGGCGACGGATAACAAAATCCCGGTTAAGTACAGAACAAGCCTATCCAAGAAAACGGAGAACAAGATTGAGCTGCAGAAGGAGCTTGGGCTGCCTGTCCGTCCGGATGCACCATTGATGGTAATGGTTACCCGTCTTGTTGACTCTAAAGGACTTGATCTCGTTTGTCGCATATTGGATGAGCTGTTGTACTACGACGATATCCAGTTTGCCGTATTGGGAACTGGGGATCCTGCCTATGAGCATTGGTTCCGGGAGGCGTCCTATCGTTATCCACTAAAAATGTCAGCCCAAATCAAGTTCAACGATGGATTATCCCGTCGTTTCTATGCAGGAAGTGATATATTTCTCATGCCTTCCAAGTTTGAACCGTGTGGCATAAGTCAGCTGTTAGCACTCCGGTATGGCAGTGTGCCGCTTGTCCGTGAAACGGGTGGTCTTAACGATACCGTGCAGGCATACAATGAGTTCAGCGGTGAAGGGAACGGCTTCTCGTTTACCAGCTTTAACGCACATGACATGATGAATACGATCCGTCGTGCAGAGAAGTTGTATCGCGAGCCCGACCACTGGAAGAAGATTGTGAAAAATGGCATGAACGGGGATTACAGCTGGGATGTTTCGGCTGATGAATACATGGACATTTATCGCAGCATTACTGTTGAGAATACAAAATAATGACCAAACCACGGAGCCGCAGTATATATTGTACTGTGGCTTTTTTTGCAGAGTAAATCCGGAGCCATGTTGGAATGCCCTGTAGAGGTCGAATGAAGTGAATGAGGTTGAAAAAAGGATGAAAGAGAGTTGATAAAATGGCCAATCATATTAATTTCACCTCCACTTATAATCCGAATCTGGAGGCATGGGGTGGGAATGAAACATTTGATCCTCTCAAGATGAACGCAATGTTTAGTCAGATTTTGGGGAATATTGCAGCGGTTGAATCTTCTATCCCTGGAAATATCATTGACGTTAGAAACTTCGCTCCGGGTGATGGAACTGACCAATCCGCACAGATCAAAGCTTTTTTTGACTCAGCGCAAGAAGGTGATATTTTACTATTTACGCCGGGACACTACAAAGTCATCAAATCGGGATGGTTTTATACGTTTAATGGAAAAGCGGTAACCATCAGAGCTCATCCGGGAGCCATATTGGAAGTTTCTGATCAGGGTTTACGCTTCGAGAACAGCAACCACATTGAAGTAAGTGGTCTAACGTTAAGGCGTACAACTCAGGCTGGATGGGCCAAAGGAAGAACAGGCATTTACGTAGAGAATTCCAGCAATGTCATATTGCAGAATAATGATATTAGCAAATTTACGGACGGCATTGGCGTGAATGGTTCAACCAGTCAGGAGAATCCTTCAAGAAATGTTATCATTAGAAACAACAAGCTTCACCACTTGGGTGAAGAGCCCATTGCAGTGAGGACCAATCTGGCCTTTGTCATCATTAGCCAAAATGACTGCTACCGATACTTGGGTGATGGGATCCTCATTAAAGCAACCTGGAACGTATTTGTAACGACAAACTTTCTTCATACACCCGTATTGTCAACAGATGCAGACTATACTACGTTTACAGCAGGCCAGCAAGGGTCTAATGTGCCCAAAGTAGGTGGAGGCATTACATGTAACAATGAAGGTGGCGAGACAGGGGCCCGGAGCCTGCATATCCATGACAACAGTGTGATTGGAACAGCTTTTGGCGTAGGACTTATCGGTTTTAGAGGCGCATTTGTCACTTCAAACTTCTTCAGTAATATTCGAAACAGCTCTGTAGTGTCTGTCTCCTTTCTCCCTTCCCAATTCAACCCAAATGATGAGAGCAACCATATTTTTGTGATTCAGGGCAATTATATTGATGCTATTTTGAAGTCGAATCCTACAGCAGCCATTGAGGCAAGAACCAATAACGGAATTGAAGGTATGGATATTGGCGTTATCTCCGATAATATCGTGATTCCTAATGGCAATCATTGGGGGATCATTGCAGACGGAAACATCATCATCAAAGGCAATTATATTGCCAAAGCAGGAATTGCAATGGACTTGAGTAATGGGGTAGTCGCCACCAGCAATATCATTCAGCCTGGTTTTGTCACGACCAATCCTGACCGGATGGTCAGCATTAATGACAATGTGACATTCGCAAGCAATTCAATTTCGGGTAAAGGCACATCACTGAAAATTCGTGGATCAAACAGCGTTATAACCGGCAATCGCATGAACTATGATGGGAATTGGTGGGCAGTCCATTTTGATAATGCTAATCGGGTTGTGGAAAATAACATTATTAAAGATAATGTGTTGCTGGTATCGTCTAGTGCCACTGGTCGATATTTATTCGGGTCCAGTGCTTTTTCGAATGGAAAAAACGTCGTGATTGATGTGGTTAAGGACAACAATGGTTCTGTCTACCAACTGGTGAACGACCTTGTACTGACAGGGCCCAATTCCACCCGCTGGAGAGTCACTGTTGATGCCAATGGTAATATTAAGGGGACAAAGGTTTAGCATTTATCATAAAAAAACCTCCTAAACACCAGATCGAAGAAAGGGAGCATGGATCTGATGAATTAGGAGATTCCTTTATGAAGGATCTAGCTGTCTGTATAGAATTCGATAACCGTAAGGATCGAGCTTAATGTTCATGATGCCATCTGTGGGAATAACCGGATCTTCGGTTAGAGCATCTCTCCAGTCCCTGGTCTCCATAGGGTGAGAAAGGGTGCGTACATCGGGAGTATTATTCATCCAAACGGTAAAGTGAAGCTGATCATCCATTCGCTCGTATACGATACAGGGGTCGTTGTGATCCGCTTTAAGAAAGCGGAAGCGCCCTTTGCGAAGTGCCTCATTGCTTTTGCGCAGATCAATCATCAGCCGGTAGAAGTCATAGAGCTCCCGATCTTGCTTGGCAGGGTCCCATTCCATACATTTGCGGCAATCGGGATCTCCTTCACCGCTGATGCCTACTTCATCTCCATAGAAGATACACGGCGTACCGATGTAGGTAAACAGGAATACAACGGACAGTTTTAATCGGCGTTTGTCTTCACCGCATCGGGAGAGCAGGCGAGGCGTATCATGACTGCATAGCATATTGAAGATCACTTCGTTGGTTTGCTGGGGATACCGCATAATGAGGGACCCCATCTCATTTGCAAAGTTGTAGCCATCCATGGATCCGCAGAAAAATTCCAGGACCTTGTCGGCAAAAGGGTAGTTCATAACGGAATCGAACTGGTCACCCATCAGCCATGTCAGGGAATCACTCCAAACCTCGCCCACAATATAGGCTTCCGGGTTCGCCGTTTTAACTACTTTGCGGAAATCTCGCCAGAAGTGGTTATCCACTTCGTTCGCTACATCCAATCTCCAGCCGTCGAGCTTGATCTCCTTAATCCAGTATTCGGCGACATCCAGCAGATACGCTTTCACTTCCGGATTGGCCGTGTTAAATTTCGGCATATTTCCATAAAAACCGAAGGTATCATAGGTAGGTATACCGTTCTTAATACCGACAGGAAATTCATTGATATGGAACCAGTCTACATACTTTGATTGTTTTCCATTTTGCAGCACATCCTGAAAAGGCGGGAAATCTTCACTGCAATGATTAAAAACGGCGTCAAGCATGACGCGGATACCACGCAGGTGGCATTCCTCTGTGACTTTTTTGAGCAAATCATTATCTCCAAAATGCGGATCTACTTTTTTATAATCAATGGTGTCATATTTATGGTAGGAGTTGGCTTGAAAGAGGGGGGTGAAATATATAGCATTTACGCCAAGTTTGGTTAGATCATCCAGATGATCTAGGACGCCTTGCAGGTCTCCGCCAAAGTAGTTATCCAGCTCGGGCGTACCTCCCCAGGCGTGAGTTCCTTCGGGATTGAGGTCTGGATTGCCATTGGCGAACCGTTCGGTCATGATCTGGTAAAAAACAGCTTCTTTGGCCCATTCGGGAACCTTAAACACATCAATTTCATGAATGTACGAGAATTCGTAATATCCTCCAGTAGGGTAAGGGGGATCGCGGTGAATCCCATTGTCGGCCAGAAATACATTTTCATGACCCGCTGTGACTCGAAAAATATAAGTAAGTCGTTTGAATTGGGGTTTAACCGCAGCCTCCCAGTAGTCGAACATCCTATCCGAAGCAGCTTTTTCCAGTTGGATTTCCCTGTAGGTTCCGTCCCAATCATATTTATCACCAGTCAGTGCAGTCACATAGTCTACATCATCTCTCTTCGTACGTACACGCAGATGAATCGTAGACGTGTTGTAGGCGTAAGCCCACTTGTCACGGGGAACGTGATACATCGCTTCGAGCAGCATGACGGCACCTCCTGTATCAAGATGAGTATAGCATTACATAACCAAGCTAGACAGCAAATGAACCATAAAAGGTTTACATAATTAGTAAAATTTTCATTACTTTCATCGATTTCATTTCACAAGCATCTCCAGGTTAGGCTTGAATATACGTATGCAAAATAAAGAAAAGAGGTGTTTTCTGCAGACCTGGTGATATCCATCCAATCTGTAGAGAACACCTCTTTGGTTGTCTCTATTAACTTAAAACTTATATTATCGTAGGGCCTGTTCAAACTCTGTTCGAATCGTTTGCAGCAGCTCAGGCTTCGTTAGCACATCATAAGCTGTTGTGGCAAGTGCTTTTGCACCCAAGACCATGCCATCCAGTGCCCGTTCCTGTAATGCCAGATCGCGGAATTCGATGGAGTGCAGGGTGTGAACCTCATCAACGACCCGAATGTAAGGATGAATTGCAGGACAGCGTAAGGATACGTTACCGATATCCATGGAGCCATGATCATCTCCGCTAACGATCTCGTCTTGTGGAATACCGAGTTCCATGAGGTTTTCAGTGAACGTTGCAGATAAAGATTCATTGGTTACCATCTCATCATATGACGTTTCATAATTTGAAGTCACAAGACGACAGCCTGTTTGGAGCGCAGAACCTTCGGCAATTTGTATGACACGCTGCGTTAGTATATTAAGCTCTTTTCTGGTTGCGGCCCGTACGTAAAATTGGGCTGAAGCATAGTCGGGAATGATGTTGGCAGCCTGACCACCGCTATTGATAACACCATGGATCCGGACAGTACTTCTCACTTGCTGGCGGAATGCATTAATACCGTTAAAGGTTTGAATGACGGCATCGAGAGCATTGATCCCTTCATGCGGACTGGCCGCGGCGTGAGAGGATTTGCCGTGGAACTCAAATTGCACGGCATCAATGGCCAGAGAGCTGCCCGATTTCTCATAAGCATAATATGGATGGGCCATTAGCGCGACATCACAATCATCAAACAGACCTGCTTCAGCCATTGGAACTTTGGCGCCACGAGTTTCCTCCGCAGGTGTGCCGAAGACTTTTAACGTTCCTCCAACTTCATCCAGAATGGACTTTAGACCGACAGCTGCGCCCAGGCTCATCATACAGATCAGATGATGGCCGCAAGCGTGACCAATCTCGGGAAGTGCATCGTATTCGCATAACAGGGCTATGGTTGGTCCTTTTTTGGCAGCAGCGTAGGTGCCGATAAAAGCCGTACCCAGTCCAAGTACGGGAGCTTCTACTTCGAAACCGTGAAATATCAATTCTTCCTTTAAGCGGGCAGAAGCAAGGTATTCCTCGTTCCCGAGTTCAGGATTGGCACCAATGTATGATGAAATCTCCTTAAAACGGGAAGCATATTGATCAATAACCGACAAAATTTGTGATTTGGTATGTGTCATCGTGAACTCCTTCGTGCAAAATGAAAATAATTTAGTCATTATATCATGTTTGCTTGATTTTTTCAGAAACAAGTCAGGATTTGTAAGTTGAAAACTCATTGCATAATCATGCATTGTACTTTATAATGACTCAGGCATCAACATGAGGAAGCACATAATGTATTGTAAGGGGAGAACAGGGTTGAAATTGATTAGTCGTTACACCATGATGCTGTTGACCTTTGTCGTTTTATTGACAGCTGCCATTCCTTCGGCGCTGGCAAGTGGAACTACGGGCACTTCAGACAGTAAAAAATTGGTTCTCGGCACGAGTGCCGACTTTGCACCATATGAATTCCATAAAGTGATTAATGGCAAAGATGAGATTGTCGGATTTGATATTGCCATTGCCAAAGAGATTGCTGCCGATCTGGGCGTAGAACTTGTCATCGAAGATATGGGTTTTGACGGCCTGCTGCCTGCATTGCAGAGTGGACGCGTGGATATCGTTATTTCAGGCATGACACCGACAGAGGACCGCAAAAAAAGTATCGACTTCTCGGATACCTACTATAAATCGAAACAAGTCATCATGGTTCGCAATGAGGATAAAGACAAATACCCGACCATGGCTGAACTGGAAAATGAAAAGATCGGAGCACAGAAAGGTTCGATTCAGGAAACGATCGGACAGAAGATTCCTGGAGCCAAGCTGACGTCTCTTGATAAAATCTCGGACATTGTGCTTCAACTGCAGACTAAACGGATCAACGCTGCAATCGTTGAAGATACGGTTGCCGCAGGCTACCTGGACGATATGATTGGACTTGCTCCTGCAGTTCCGGACGAAGAGCAGGTAGCAGCAGCGATCGGTATTCGCAAAGGCAATACGGAGTTGCTAAATGCCGTTAATGGTACGCTTGAACGATTGAAGAGCGAGAATAAAATTGATCAGATGGTAACCGAAGCCAGTCAATTGATGGCAGACCGTGAGGTCAAATCGCCAAATATTTTTGAAGTGTTCTGGCAGTACAAAAGCTTTTATGCTACAGGGGTTGGTTATACCCTCCTATTGTCAGCACTTGGCGTAATCTTCGGGGTAATCATCGGTTTGATCATTTGTTTGTTCCGAATGCATGATACAGCAATTTTGCGGTGGATTGGTACGGCATATGTAGAAGTCATTCGCGGTACGCCTATGTTGGTTCAATTGATGATTATTTATTATGGTCTTGCCTTGACATTTGGTATTACGTTCTCGCCTCTTCAGGCAGGTATTTTAACACTTTCCATCAATAGTGGTGCTTACCTGGCAGAGATCTTCCGTGCAGGGATTCAAGGCGTTGACCGTGGTCAACTTGAAGCTGCCCGTTCGCTTGGGATGGGTAGAGCCGCGGCCATGAGATTTATTATTTTGCCACAGGCTTTCAAAGCTGTACTGCCTGCCATCGGTAATGAATTCGTAACCATCATCAAGGAATCTTCCATTATCTCGGTCATTGGTATGGTTGATATCATGTATCAGGCAAGTGTAGTCAAAAACATTACGTACCAAGGAATGAATCCGTTCCTTATTGCAGCAGCCATTTACTTTGTATTGACATTCATTTTGTCCAAGCTGCTGGGTCGACTGGAAAGGAAGTTGAGTGCAAGTGATAGACGTTAGACAATTACACAAATCTTACGACAAAAACGAAGTACTTAAAGGCATAGATGTATCAATTGGCAAGGGCGAGGTCGTTGTCGTGATTGGTCCTTCAGGATCAGGCAAAAGTACCTTCCTTCGCTGTCTTAACCTGTTGGAGCAGCCTACTTCAGGTGAAATTAATTTCGAAGGCGTATCGATCACGGATCCCAAACACAACATTAATGCAACGCGGGAGAAAATGGGGATGGTGTTCCAGCACTTTAATCTGTTTCCGCATAAAACCGTGGAGCAAAACATTACCATTGCCCCGATCAAAGTCAAAAAGCAGTCTGCACAGGAAGCCAAGCAGATCGCCGCAGACTTGCTCAAAACCGTGGGGCTTTTGGATAAAAAAGATGCTTATCCAAGTCAGCTGTCTGGTGGACAGAAGCAGCGCATTGCCATTGCCAGAGCGCTTGCGATGCAGCCGCATGTGATGCTGTTTGACGAGCCGACGTCTGCACTTGACCCTGAGATGGTTGGTGAAGTACTCGACGTTATGAAACGCCTGGCTGAAGGCGGAATGACGATGGTTATCGTTACCCACGAGATGGGCTTCGCCCGTGAAGTCGGTGATCGTATCATCTTTATGGATGGCGGTGTAATTGTGGAAGAGGGAACACCAGATGAAGTATTTGGTCAACCTAAGCATCCACGTACGCGTGACTTCCTCGGTAAAGTCTTGTCATAGCCTTTGAGCATGATCCAGTCAGTGAACCGTATTAAATAGAATGAACAAAAAAACGAAATTAAACAACCTTGCTCACGTCACGTTAGCAGGGTTGTTTTTTTGTGCATGTATAAGGATCCAGTGTCGTAAAAGTAACGTTTCTGTCATCGTTCCAGAGCTGCTTGATCGCTCTTTTTTAAGAAAAATCCTTATTTTTAAAGCATCATAATGTGTTGTTATAGACAGTTGGTAACATTTACTACGGACCCTGGTTACAAAATTGTGATATATTGTTCCTGCCGAAACTTCCTGAGGAGGAAGTGTGGAGGATGTAATGATGCAGACCGTGGAGGGGAAGATTGAAACGCACGCTGCTTGGGGTGAATTAGGGGTACATAACGCAAGACGAATGTAACAGTGACCTATAGGGTGGTTTCCTCCATCCGAATCCGACAACTAACTTCGCAGGCACAATGAGGGAGGAAGACCATGATTAAGAAGAGAACTATAGCCAAAACAGCAACAGCCCTGCTGACAGCAGCAATGCTCATTCAGGCCGTTCCAGCTCACGCTGATTCTGTTCACGTGGCCAAAGAGGGGGATACCTTCTATACCTTATCGAAACAATATGGAGTTGGACTGAACACACTGGTTAAAGCAAACAGTGATATTTCACCTTACAACATTTATGGTGGTTTGAAAATTACGATTCCTGAAAAAGTAAACACAGCCTCAGCTGCTCCAGCAGCGAAGAGCTCTACGGGTGCAAAGACGATTACGACAGCTAGCCTTGATGTGAATGCTGACGATAAAGTCGTTCAGGCCTGGGGCAAAACGTTTGATTACAGTAAATCCATTGATGTGAAAGCAACAGCGTACTCTGCAGCCGCTTCCGAAAATGGTGGATGGGGTCCTGTTGATTATTTCGGTAATCCACTTGAACTCGGCACGATTGCAGTAGACCCTAGTGTGATCCCACTTGGTACGAAGGTTCTTGTTACAGGTCACTCCCATCCGGGGCTGCCTAAGCAGGCATTTGTGGCTACTGCCCGGGATATCGGCGGGGCGATCAAAGGGAAACGGATTGATATTTTCATTCCTGGAAGCCAGAAGTCTGTGAGCACATTTGGTTTTCAGGATGTTGAACTTTATATCTTGAAATAAGTATCAGCGCCAATAAAAGGGTGCCTTTATGACACGATTAACGTGAAATAAGGGTACCCTTTTTCTTTATTAAAACGCGCAATATTGGTAGTTCCATAACTTGTGTGTTTGGTTTGCGAAGCCGAGTATTATTTGCTTTTTGGCAATTGCAGCATTTCGTCCAAAGTCACCAGATTAAAGCCCCTGCATCGCAGTTCATCTATAATCTCCGGAAGTGCTCCAATGGTACCGGATAGATTGGAGCCCACACCTCCGCCCGCATGTTGAAGAATGATGGAGCCTGGCTTGACTGCAGATAAAACATTCTGCTTCACTTGCTCTTTGCTGAGGCCTTTCCAATCCAGCGAATCCACATTCCAGTTGACGATGCTGTATTGCTGTCTTGCGGCCCATTGCAGCTGTTTCTCATTAATGTCCCCGTATGGAGGACGAATCATTTTAGGTGTATACCCGGTCAGTTTACGAATAATGTCGCCGGTATGTAGAATTTGTTTGCGAAAAGCATTCAAAGACAGCTTACTGAATTCAGGGTGGTTGTAACTGTGGTTCCCAACAATGTGACCTTCCCTAACGATCCGTCTGACGAGGTCGGGATGTTTCTCTGCCCGGTTGCCGACAATAAAAAAAGTCGCTTTTACATTATATTTCTTTAAAATATCCAATACCTGCGGAGTGAAGCGCGGATCAGGCACATCATCAAAAGTCAGTGCTACCTGTCTGGTTGAAGGTCCATTGGTCTTGAACGTATCGGCATATTTCTGCCTTAGCTGACCGAGTGTCAGTTGTTCATCCTCAGATAGATCCGGCTTTGCAGCAGGCATGCTCTCTGGAACGGGTTTGGCCAGCAGTTGTCCAGGTGAATAGTTTCCACTCATAAACATAAGGATCAACATGGAGAATGCGATGAGGCGAATACGCATGATACAGCCTCCTTTGTCAAATTGCGTTCTCTTTGGTATGCCCGCGGTGATGGTCCATTATGCATAAATGTGAGAAGTTTCATTGTCCAATTCGGTCGATAAGCTCATAATTCCACCATTACATATACACAAAAAGGATGGGTGGACTAGGATGAGTACGTATGATTTGAAATCGGTTCGATTGCAGGTCATTGAAGCTGGAGAGGATAAGATATTTTTGGTCACGGGTGGGAAAGCTCATATAGGGGCTGTGGCGACCTTTTATCCGGAAAGAGAACGCGTGGTGGGAACGGCAGTCCATATTCCGGGGCATAAGGAACAGGAATTATGTGAGCGCCTTGCACGTAAGGCCGCAAATTCTCTCAAGGTGACCGTAACCGTTATTATGGGCATTCATTTTGACGCCATTACACGTGTACAGATCGATGAGATCGTACAGACGGCGGAGAAGCTGCTGAGCGACCATTTAACCCTGGCGAATGATATAAAATAGTAGATTTTGGTTGACCCGGAATCGTGTTTTATGATTTTTTTTGGTAAAATTGAAACGGGATGAAGGTTACCACGTATGTATGATTATATACAAGGATGTAATATCGACTAGGAGGAATACCATAATGTCCATTTTCAAACGTTTGCGTGATTTAACAATGTCTAACATTAATGCCATTATTGACAAGGCAGAAGATCCAATCAAAATGACGGATCAATATATCCGTGATATGCAGGAAGATCTGGAAGATGCCGAGAAGGCTGTTGCTCAACAAATCGCGATTGAGAAAAAATTCAAGCAGCTGTTCGAGGAACAGGAAGCATTGGTGAAGAAACGTGAGGAGCAAGCTCATACCGCAGCACGTGCACAGAACATGGATCTGGCGCGCCGGGCTCTGGAAGAGAAAAAAGCTGCTGAAGTAAAAATGGCAGAATATAAAACAAGCTATGATCAAAACAAGGCTTCGGCAGACAATCTGCGCGGCAAGCTGGATGAAATGCGCAAGCAATTGACACAAATGAAAAACAAGCGTGAAACGCTGGTAGCGCGTTACAATGCAGCAAAAGCACAAACTGAAATCAACAAAGCGCTGAACGGATTCAGTTCCGACACAGCTAGTGCTGGCATGAAACGTATGGAAGAAAAAATGATGCAAATGGAAGCACAGGCTGAAGCGAGCAACGAAATGTCTTCCAAAGGAAAATCACTGGATGAAGAGTTCGAGAAACTCGGCAAGGATCAGGCCGTTGAGGATGAACTGGCGGCACTCATGAAGCAGTACGAAAATAAGAACTAAACCTTGCATCTTAGGCAGGGTTCACTAGCGGAGGAGAGACAGCGTTTCTCCTTCGCTTTTAAATGCGGTTCATGTTGATAAGTGGGGGCTGTGTAAATGGATTTGAACATTTTGGCGATGCTGGTCTGGACATTATCTGGCTCGGTTTTGCTTTTTGTATTGATGTATGTGGATTCATTATTTACGAAGTATAAGGATTTTGCAGAAGTTAAGGCAGGGAACATGGCGGTTACGACACGGATGGTCATGAAGCTGTTTGCTCAAGGGTATGTGCTTGCCACTTCGATTTCGACAGCGGGTCATCTGGGTGAAGCGCTGCTTGTATCGGTGGTTTCATTTGTCATCCTGCTTATTCTGGAGAGCGTTGTGCACTTTATGATTCGCACGTGGGCCAATCTTGATTTGGACACAGGAATTCAGCAAGGGAAGACCGGATATGGCTTGTTCTCCGGTGCTTTGCACATCGTAGGCGCATTAATTATTGCAGCTTGTTTATAAGATAACGAACGGGAGTAATGGGTATGAGTGTATGGAAACGGATTAAAGGAATACTAGCCAAACCCGAACCACCACGAGCAGAGAAAACCATGCTGGACCTTGAGCCTGGAGATATCTGTGAGGTCTCGCTCGTTACGTATGAAGTTGTGGGGCGGGTGCAGCATCGTGCCCGAAAAGCGGTGGTACTAACACTGCAGGACGGTACAACGTTTAGACATTTGCATGTAGAAGAAAGAGAATTGACGCGTTATTCCCTCTATACGCCAATTGATGGCCGTCTTGACGCACCAGACGAAGTACCAACCTTACTTGATCTGGACGGACGCGCGTATCATCTGGAGGAAGAATATGGAGGAATGGTTACCACTGCCGGCAGGACACCTTATGGTCAGGCTGGAGAACAATTGGTTTGGCAGTACCAGTCTGATGATAACATGCTTCTGCGTGTGGAATGGCAAGACAGAAGATTTACTCTGTATGAAGGTGAATCCATTCTTCCTGCGGATATCAAAGTGATTCGTTCGAGCTAGGAGAGGTTCCAATGAAAAAGCGCATGGCACTTGGATTAAAATTAATGCTGGTCCTCAGCCTTGTCATGTCCCTGTTGTCCGCGTGCGGGATGCCTTCCGTTCAGGACACTTATCCGCTTGAGTCTGTAAGCGGCAGTGGCAATACGACATCCTATGTGTATCGGGCTGCCGACCGTTCTGTACCGGAAGTCGCTCAGGAGTTATCCGAACAGCGCAAACCTGATCAGATCTCGGCGGAAAATGAAGAGCGGATGTTCCTGGTGTATCAGGACCAGTATTATCATTTGCAGCAGGACCCGAACAAGAAGGAAGATACCTTAATTGAGGTGGATTCCAAAGAATATGTACGTCAGAATTATGATTCTTCCTTTTTACAGGGGTATTTGACCGCAACGCTCATTGGCAATTTGTTTGATTCCTTTGGCGGCAGCGGATACGGAAAGTACAGAGGGTACACCGATCGTGATACGTACAAACCGAATCAAGGTACTTATCGTGCACCAACAAGCAATGACAAAAAGGCAGCTCCGCCCATCACGGTTGACCGAAAAGGATCCATTACCCGGCGGGGAGGAGACACCGATACTAGTGTAGGTTCAGGCGGAGGATTATTTAGCCGTAAAAAGGAACCGAGCACCGGTACCGTCGAACGTAACAAGAGCGGTGGATTGTTCAATTCACCAAAGAGCTCTTATAAGAAACCCAAAACAAGGGTAGGCGGCGGACGAATCATGAGGCGAAGGTAAAGACGAGATTTGCCAGCCTGAAGAGTTTATAGAGAACAGCCACAAGGTAAGGCAGAATGAACCCTGCCATGCAAGCTCACCTTGTGGCTGTTCTTTTTGTTTTATATTAGGAAGTATCGTTTTAATTAGGATCTGCGAACATGATTGGATTTGCGTGTCCGGGGAATGGTGGAAGGTGGCTGTTTGCGAATCCAGCGAACAAAAGGGGCCATTCGTTCATTCTCTCGTAGTGCCTGAAGTTCTGTTAAATGGAGCCTTATGATATCCTGGTTGGTAAATAGCGAATGGATTTGTTTATGACACGGGATACATAGATCAGCAGTAGGCATGAAAGTACCGCCCAGTTCCTTGGGCGTGAGATGATGAACTGTTGTTTCCACAGGCTCTCTACAGCATAATTCGCATCGGCTGCTCATATCTGCTCCTCCGTCCTTACCCCTATTATGGGCATAAGCACACAGTTTCATGTTACCCGCGAGGCGAGTACTTGTCACACCCCTGCTTTCACGCTACACTTTCTTAAACAAGTTCTGTCCCAAGGAGGTCCGTTCCATTTTGAGAATCAATACACATTCAGATGATATGACAAGTCCCAAATTTAACCGTACAGCCGTGCAGGTCGAAGCTGCTCAGGCCAGAATATCACCTCATGTTACTACAGCTTTAGTTGAAAAAGTAACCTTGGAATCTGCGCATGGACGAACGCTGGCAGAAACGATTCATGCTCCGCATCCATACCCTTTCTTCAGAAGGTCAGGTATGGATGGTTATGCGATTGTCAGCAGTGATACAGCTCACGCGTCCAGCGATCAACAGATCTGGCTGCGAGTCGTTGATGAAATTCCATGTGGATATACTTCGGATTTACCCATCACTCCAGGTACCACCGCGCGGATCATGACGGGTGCTCAAGTACCTGAAGGAGCAGATGCCGTTGTTATGCTGGAGATGACCGAAAGCAGGGAACAGGATGGAGAACAATGGATTGCCTTAAAGCGCCATATCCAGCCCAATGCCAATATAACGCCAATTGGATTGGAAGTTCAGGAAGGACAACTGCTGCTTGAAGCCGGAACGATCATCCAGGCAGGAGAACAATCCGTATTGGCTACTTTTGGTGTGGCCGATGTACCGGTGTTTCGACGTCCGAAAGTTGCCATTTTTGCAACGGGAACGGAATTGCTGGAGGTGCATGAGCCTTTGCAGCCTGGACGCATTCGTAACAGCAACAGTCATATGCTCCGATCCTTGGTCGTGGAGGCAGGTGGCGAACCTGTGATGTATGGATCTATAGCCGATGATGTGGATACGGCTCGTGCTAAACTGGCAGAAGCAGTCGAGCATAACGATATCGTTGTGACCACTGGAGGCGTATCGGTTGGGGATTATGACATCATGGGGGATCTGGTACGGGAAGGCAACATGGAGATGCTGTTTAATAAAGTGACGATGCGACCAGGAAGTGTTACGACAGCAGCGGTTGTGAGTGGGAAGTTACTATTTGCCCTATCCGGTAACCCGGGAGCTTGTTTTGTAGGATTCGGACTGTTCGTGCGGCCTACCATTCGCATAATGCAAAACGATGCCCGGCCTTATTTGGAAGAGTGGACAGCGACCCTGGATCAAGAATATACAAAAGTGAACAATTTTACGCGATTCGTACGGGGGCGCACAGAGATTCGGGATGGCAGGGTATATGCAATGCCCGCTGCGTCACGAGTCGATGAGTCCAGCGTCATGATTACCATCAAGGACAGTGATTGTCTGATCATCATTCCGCCTGACAAGAAAGGGATTGCTGCAGGAGAACAGGTACGCATACTTAAGCTGCCAAGTGGACAGGTGAGGTAGGGCACATGGTCAACAAAAGGACACTTCCACACATTGTGCAGATCGTGGGATACAAAAATACGGGGAAAAGCACCTTAACTGCAGAACTCACGAGATATCTTTCTTCGGAAGGGTTACGGGTTGCCGTCATTAAGCATGACGGACACGATCATTTCCAGATGGATCATGAAGGAACAGATTCATTTCGTTTCAATCAGGCGGGGGCCACCGCAGTGATTGTAATGTCGGAGAAGCGAACGGCTATCATCGAGCAGCAGCCAACCAGTCTGGAGAAGATGCTGACTCGTCTATCGGATTACGACTGGATTCTAATTGAAGGATACAAAGCGGCACCCTATCCCAAACTGGTGATGATTCGTGAAGAACAGCATGTGGCTATACTTCAGAAGCTAAAGGGAGTGATGGCAGTTGTTTCCTGGTTTCCGAGAGAATCCTTGCAATCCTCATGCAGTGAACCTGATCCGCTCAGCGATGTGGTTTGGCACTCTGTGCAGGAGCCAGAATTTATTGTTCGATGGTTGCTGGAACATGTGAATAAAGGGTAGACAAGGACGGGGAAGAACTTGGTGTGATCGAAAGAGTAATCCAGGTTCATTTCAGCAAACTCTACAGTATTCGTTATCAAAAAAATATTGAATAAACGAAAAAACAGCGGATATTCTTACTGGTCATCAGTAAAAAGTATCCGCTGTTTGATTGCTATGGGAGTCTCCTATGACCCCGTACCTTCCGAACGACGCTCAATGGCTTCAGACATCGTTTTGTCCGTAAGATGTGCATAGATTTCGGTCGTTTCTGTCGAAGCATGCCCAAGCTGTTCCTTGGTTTTATAGATGTCGTTTTGCAGGTAATAGTCTGTCGCAAAGGAATGCCTCAGTTTATGCACCGTCAGATACGGTTTGCCAAAACATTTGGCATATTTCATAATCATGGCCTGAATCGCTCGTTTGGTCATACGGCTGCCTTCAGACTCACCGTTACGAAGCGCAATGAATAATCCTTTTTCCCGTTTGGGTGTGCGATACCTTGATTGCCGGAGCTGCATGTAGTTGGCTAGTTCATCCTTGGCCTGCTCCCTGAAATATACGGGTGTTTTGAACGTTTCATCATTGTTACCTTTGCGGTAAACATATAACAGTTTGTTGTTCAAATCCAGATCATCGACATTTAAATTAACCACTTCGGATACACGCAGTCCGGAATTCAGAATAAGACTGGCGATGCAAGCATCCCGTTCTTTGTTGAGTTCATGGGAATAGAGGGCTTGTTTGTTTTTTTGCATGTCGATTGCATATCCTTCGAGGATATATCCGATAAACTCAAGCAGCTCCTCATCCTCTAATAGTTTCCCTTTGAGCTTTGCCGCAGTGTCCTTTGGCTTGTGTGTGCGTTTGATCTCAATCTTGGCCATAATATTTCGCTTCAGCAGCGGATAGAAATCTTCATCTTCGGCAATTTGGCTCAAATAATGAAAGAGGGAGCGCAGAGAAGACAGTTTGCGGGATACCGTAATTCTCGAATTGGCTCCTTCGCGTTTAGTAGCGAGGAACAATCGGAACGAGGTTACCGAATCCATCCGTAATACTTCTAGTTCAGTTAACGTCACTTCCCGGTTCGACTCAGCCTGGGACAATCCTTCAGCACGCAGCCAACTGAAAAAAGTATCATAATCCCTTAAGTACTCCAGCAGGGTAGAGGGTGATAAATCGGGAAGCTTATAGTCAATGAATTGCTGAACGAACCAAGGCATGGAAGGCAGTTTATCATCCAGCTTGCGTCGATCAATCTCTTTTTGCACATTGGTCAAGTTCGGCACCTCCTGGTTAATTCTTCTTCTAAAAGTCTATGTCTTAGTGTACCATAATTTGCTTGGTCACAGCCTGTTCAAGGAATAGTGCAGAGGAGGGCTGTATTCTTGCCCTTCGCCTTACAAACCTTTAAAGTAAATAGTATAAGTTAAGCAGAGGAGGTGAACCGGATGAATATGCAAATCGAGCTGGTTCCCCGGGAACGGAGTCAGGTAATTCGGCATTTAATGCAGTTTTATCTATATGATTTTACAAAATATCTGAATATCGATGTGGACAGCAATGGCATTTTTCCGGAGTATCCCGGTTTGGAGGCATTTTGGGAGGAGGAAGGGCGTAAATTTGCTTTTCTCATTACGTGTGATGGAGCCCCGGCCGGTTTTGCACTGGTGGAGCGCTTCGAGCCTGGCAGCAAGGATAACGATTATTATTTAACGGAGTTCTTTGTCATGCAAAAATATCGGCGGAGCGGAATAGGGACTCAAGCGGCACACGAGCTGTTTCATCGTTTTCCGGGAAGATGGAAAGTAACGCAGGTGCGCAACAATGTGATCGCTCAGGCGTTCTGGAGGAAAGTGATCGGAGCCTACACAGGAGGAAGATTTCGTGAGAAATTTCATCCGGAACTCGGTAATCCGAGCCAGTTTTTTGTAACGTAAAAGTGTGTGAGGAACTAATCGACTGTCACTATACATATTGGATTGAACTAGGAGCGTGTGACACGATTAGATCCGATATTTCATGGACAAGAACAGAGGGCACTTTTCTTATACGGATTTTAAATGTTTGTTGGAGAAATAGATCTAAAGTGGGTGCGATGTTCGTCTAACGGGTAATAACCCATAGAGTTGTCAAGCTTTCATAAGTTGTACCTATATTAATGAAGCTCGGAGGAATCAATCATGGAACTGCGCGAATATGGAAACACAGGCATGAAAGTAAGCACGCTCGGATTTGGCGGATCCGAAATCGGAAGCAACGTATCCAAACAAGACGTGGAAACACTTCTGAATACCGCTTTGGATGCCGGATTGAATGTCATTGATACCGCCGAATGTTATGGGGACAGTGAGGAACTGATTGGAGATGTACTTTCGCATCGGCGCGATGACTATTATTTGTTTACCAAATGCGGACATGCTGCCGGGATAGATGGACCTGATTGGGACGCCAAGGTGCTGGAGCAAACGATTGACCGCAGTCTGAGAAGACTCAAAACGGAATATGTGGATGTCATTCATTTGCATAGCTGTTCTGAAGAAGTTCTCCGGCAAGGGGCGGTAATTGAAGTGCTGCAGCGAGCCAAGGAAGCCGGAAAGACCAGGTTTATCGGGTACAGCGGGGACACAACGGACGCGTTGTACGCGATTGAAACCGGGGTGTTCGACAGTTTGGAAACTTCGCTAAATATTGCAGACCAGGAAGCGATTGATTTGACATTGCCGGAGGCGAGAAAAAGAAACATGGGTGTCATTGCCAAACGACCGATTGCCAATGCAGCATGGACGTTTGACGCGCTCCCCGAAGATGCCTATCCATTCGTATATTGGAGACGGTTGCAGGAGCTGGGCTACGGTTTTCTGACAGGTAATGATGTGCAAGCGGCGGTTGAAACGGCTCTTCGTTTCACGTTAAGTACGGAGGGCGTTGATACAGCGATTGTTGGAACAACGAAGCCGAACCGGTGGCAGCAAAATGCTGATCTGGTCGCAAAAGGATCTCTTCCGCAGGAGCTGTACGATGAAATCAGGGCACGATGGAAGGAAGTCGCCGGAGCAGATTGGACCGGACGTACGTAATTGAAGAATAGAGGAAACGGTTCGACAGAGAACCGTCGATTTTTGAAAGCCGCCCTCGGGCGGCTTTTTTTAGTTGAATCTAGGCATCCAAGCTACAGGAGACAAGAAAAAATAATAGAAGAAGAATTTGAAAATATAATAATTATAATATTACAACATATGAAAAATTCACAACAATAAACATTCTTCGTGTATCCGCAAGAGATATAGATAAAGTGTAAGCCTGTGACGAGAAAAAGGGCGAGGATTAAGCCTAAACGTAAAAAGTCAAGTTCGTTTTCCAAATAAAATGTCCCTCTAGTAAGTCGACGGGCCGTATAATAGAATTCATACATATGTTGATAAGAACATGTAAAATCAGGAGTGGTCAACAAGGGGGAACAGCATGGCTTCACAGTTAAAACAAATTCATCCATTGGCATGGACGATTATCGTCGGTACCATCTTTGGACGTATGGCGACTTCAATGAGCATTCCGTTTCTGTCCATTTATTTGACACAGCAGATGGGGGCGTCGCCAACTCAGACAGGCCTAATCGTGGCCGTGAGCGCGCTCGTCGGTGTTTTTGCCAGCTTCTATGGTGGATACATCTCTGACCGAATTGGTCGTAAAAAAGTGTTGTTCATGTCAGTATTTGGCTGGGCGCTCGTATTTATTGGGTTTGCCCTATCGGACCAGATCTGGCTGTTCTTTATCATGAATGCACTCAACGGCATCTGCCGGGCGTTATTTGAACCGACATCCAGGGCGTTGTTATCGGATATCACACCACCGTCAAGCAAGCTGCTTGTATTCAATCTGAGGTATGCAGCGATAAATCTGGGGGTTGTGTTCGGACCGCTGCTGGGACTGTATTTGGGATTATCGGATTCCAATTTATCCTTTCTGGTCGCTGGAGGAGTATACATAGCTTACGGTATTCTATTAATTGTTCAATTTATTCTTCATCCTCTGAAGCAGGACGAGCAGAGTTCAGGGACGGCGGAGCCGATCCGTTTGAAACAAGCATTCCGCATTACAAGTGGGGATCCTGTTTTTATGTTTGTTTTGATTGGTACCATCTTTTGTGTGCTCGGGTACGGACACTTTAGCTCGACGCTACCTCAGTACATGGCGATTAACCCGAATATGGTTGATGGTGCGAAATGGTTTGGATACATGCTTTCCTTAAACGCTGTGGTTGTTCTCGCCGTTCAATTTCCGGTGGTTCGTATCGCGAGTCGCTTTCCACCTGTAGTGCCGCTCATGACAGGCAATATTATGGTATCTGTCAGTCTGCTGCTGTTTGGATTGGCGCAAAGCCCATGGTTGCTGGTAGCGGCAGTTGTCATTTTTACGGTAGGAGAAGTACTCATGTTTACGCTGATGGATGTTCTGGTGGATCGGATTGCGAAGCCGGAACTGAAAGGGACATATTTCGGCATGATTGGATTCAACAATCTGGGTAATGTCAGTGCTCCAATCCTGGGCGGCTTTTTGCTGGACAGCTTCGGGGCTAACCAACCACTGCTTATCTTTGTACCAATTGCAATAAGTGCTGTATGCGGAGTGCCTTTTTTGTGGATAGCACATCAACGTTTGCAGGAGAGAGAACAGCAACGAACGATGGAAAATGCACTGGGAAACTAGCCGGATGCGTATTTAAAAAAATTCAAGAACCTTCAAATCACTTTAATGTGAGTCCGAAGGTTCTTTTTCTGATCTACAATTATAATATTTCAACATATGAAAAATTCACAATAACAAAACCATTTTCCGTACCTTGTTTTGACCTACAATCAAGCTACACTTGCGCTCCCCAAATGTTAAAACGAACTTCATTATCCATGAGTAAAAGTCAAGAAAAATCCAGGGGCAATTTGCTCCCTGAGAAGGGCATCATTGCTTTGGTGTAATATCGGTTCAGCGTATTAAATTACACTTGCAAGCAACAAGAACTAAACGATGAAATAAACATTGGAAACGGACAGAAAGTCACGTTAACCGTGGCTTTTTGTGTTCAAATATTCAATAGCATCAGAAAAAACAAAACAACTTGGATAAATTTCCAGCGAAAAAATGATTGTCAAATAAAAAGATATGTGATAATTTAATGTCTGTAACCGGTTACACATAGAGGAGAACAAATTCATGACAACAATCAAAGACGTAGCGAATTTGGCTGGCGTATCAGTAGCCACCGTATCTAGGGTCATCAATGACAGGGGTTATGTACATGCGGATACACGCAAGAAAGTAGAAGATGCCGTGAAGGCGCTTAACTTCTCCCCTAATGAAGTAGCTCGCTCATTATATAAACGTAAGTCCAAACTGATTGGTCTGCTGCTGCCGGATATTGCAAACCCTTACTTTCCACAGTTAGCTCGGGGTGTAGAAGATCGGATGCAGGAGCAGGATTTCAGGCTGATTTTCGGAAATAGTGATGAGGATGAATCGAAGGAGCAGGATTACATCCAGACGTTTATCCAAAATAACGTAGTAGGAGTAATTTCATCCACGAACTACCCTCATTCTCCAATATATGAAAAATTAAAAATACCTGTTGTGTTTCTTGACAGGACTGCACTGGATAGTCCTTCTGTCTATGCAGACGGAAGAGAGGGCGGACGATTGGCAGCAAGAGAGATCATCAAGCGCGGTAGTCATCGGATAACCGTTATGCAGGGTCCGTCACATATCAAGCCAGCACAGGATCGGTTCGAGGGAGCCATTGAAATCATCCGGGATGCCGGATTGGATTACCATGTGATCCAGACGACCTCGTTCTCTTTTAACGAAGCGGGATTGTGGGCAGAAGAGCTGTTCAGCAAATATGGTGACACGGATGGAGTTATTGCCAGCAATGACATTGCAGCTATGGCGGTACTGCATGAGGCTTCGCGAATCGGGAGAAAGGTTCCTGACGATGTGCAAGTGATCGGATTCGACGACATTCCGATGAGCAGCCTGTTATCACCCGCATTGTCAACCATTCGCCAGCCTGCATACGAGATGGGCAGGGAAGCGGCGGGATTACTTATCGGACTTGTGGAACAAGCTCCAATTGAGAACAAAAACATACAGATGCCCGTAAGTTTTATCGAACGAGGCACAACGAGAAAGGTGAATTCAGATGGCTAAAATATGCGTAATCGGAAGCAGTTCCATGGATCTGGTCGTTACTTCTTCAAGACGTCCTGGGGCGGGTGAAACCGTCCTCGGGGAAAGTTTCAAAACAGTACCTGGCGGTAAGGGAGCCAATCAGGCGGTTGCTGCTGCAAGACTGGGTGGTGAGGTAACGATGATTGGCCGGGTAGGAGACGATGCTTTTGGTCAAGACATTTTGAATAATTTCGAAGCAAATGCTGTAAATACGCAAAATGTGAAACCGGTTACACATTCAGAAAGCGGAACGGCTCATATCATACTGGCGGAAGGTGATAATAGCATTGTATTTGTTGAAGCTGCCAATCGCGAAGTCACTCCGGCGTATGTTGATCAAGCGGCGGAAGTGATCCGCAATGCCGATATCGTACTGATCCAGCAGGAAATTCCGGAAGAAACCGTTGTCCGTGTGAGCAGCCTGTGTGCTGAATACGGAACACCACTGCTGCTTAATCCGGCTCCAGCGAGAACAGTGCCGCAGGAAGTCATTGACAATGCTGCCTACATCACGCCGAACGAGCATGAAGCCGAAATCCTTTTTCAAGGCATGAGCCCGGCTGAGGCATTGCGCAAATACCCAAACAAACTGTTCATAACGGAAGGCAGTAAAGGTGTTCGTTACTTTGACGGAGCGGAAGAAATCCTCGTGCCAACATATAAAGTGGAGGCAGTGGATACCACGGGTGCAGGGGATACATTTAATGCTGCATTTGCGGTCGCCTTAGCGGAAGGCAAGCCGCTGCAGGAGAGCATCCGGTTCGCCAATCGTGCCGCATCGTTGTCCGTGACCAAGTTTGGAGCACAGGGCGGCATGCCGACGAGAGACGAAGTGGAGGAGAGTTTATCATGAAAAGAAACGGCATACTAAATAGTCACATTTCTAAAATACTATCTGATTTAGGTCATACGGACATGATTGCCATTGCGGATGCGGGTCTCCCCGTTCCAGAAGGGGTGCTCAAGATTGATGTGGCTTTGAAACTCGGAACGCCAAGTTTTCAGGAAGTGGTTGAACTGATCGCAGAAGACATGGTCATTGAGAGAGTAATCGTGGCAAAAGAGATCAAGGAAGGCAATCCGGAAGCTCTGCAGTTCGTTACAGATAAATTTGGCAACGATGCCATTGATGATTCCATCAACCACGAACAATTCAAAGCACTAACCCGGCAGGTTAAGGCGGTTGTTCGTACAGGTGAAGCTACACCCTATGCCAATTGCATTTTACAAGCAGGAGTCCATTTTGGTTAAAAGGAGGTTGCATGATGCATATTCAGATGCACAACATTCATAAAGCATTTGGCACCAACCAGGTGCTAAGCGGAGTGGATTTCGAACTGAGGGAAGGTGAAGTTCATGCCCTGATGGGTGAGAACGGAGCTGGCAAATCCACGCTGATGAACATTTTGATCGGACTTCACCAGCGTGATCAGGGAACGATCTCCATTGATGAAAAGGAAACCTATTTCGGCAGTCCGAAGGAAGCAGAGAAGTTAGGTATCGCATTTATTCATCAGGAGCTTCACGTTTGGCCCGAAATGACGGTGCTCGATAATCTTTTCATCGGTAAGGAGATGACATCTTCCTTAGGATTCCTCAATACAAAACAAATGAAAGCGCTCGCTTCAGAACAATTCGCCAAGCTGTCGGTACAAATCCCGCTCGAACGGCCGGCAGGAGAATGCTCCGTTGGACAGCAGCAGATGATTGAAATCGCCAAGGCGCTGATGACGGATGCGAAGGTCATTATTATGGATGAACCTACTGCAGCATTAACGGAACGCGAAATTCAGAAGTTGTTTGATGTGATTACTGCACTGAAGAAAAACGGAGTATCCATTGTGTATATTTCTCACCGTATGGAGGAGATCTTCACCATCTGCGATCGGATCACGGTCATGCGGGATGGCAGGACGGTAGATACCCGGCCGATTCCTGAGACAAGCTTCGATGAAGTGGTGCGGAAAATGGTTGGACGGGAGTTAACCGAGCGGTATCCGGCCCGTAATCCTTCCTATGGCGAAGTTGTTCTGGAAGTGCGGGACGCAAGCATTAAGGGATTGTTCCAACATGTCAGCTTCAACGTAAGAGCAGGTGAGATTGTTGGTTTCTCCGGACTTATGGGTTCGGGGCGAACAGAGATCATGAGAGCGATCTTTGGTCTGGATACCCTGGACAGTGGAGAAGTCTTGGTCCGTGGCAAAAAAGCGAACATTCATAAACCCTCGGATGCAGTGAAACACGGCATCGGTTTCATAACAGAAGACCGTAAGGATGAAGGGCTTGTACTGGACTTCTCGATTCGGGAAAACATGGCGCTGACCAATCTGTTCAGCTTCTCAAGTAAAGGGTTCATTTCAGCTCCAAAAGAACAGGATTTCGTCGATACCCTGATCAAGCGTCTGCAGATCAAGACGCAATCTTCGGAGACAGCTGCGCGTAACCTATCAGGGGGCAACCAGCAGAAGGTTGTTATTGCCAAATGGGTAGGTATCGGGCCAAGTGTGCTCATTCTGGATGAACCAACGAGAGGTGTGGATGTTGGAGCAAAGCGTGAAATCTATCAGTTGATGAATGAACTGACAGAACGCGGCGTCGCCATCATCATGGTATCTTCGGAGCTTCCTGAAGTACTCGGTATGAGTGACCGAATTGTGGTTGTGCATGAAGGGCAGATCAGCGGAGAGCTGGCCAGGGAAGAAGCAACACAGGAAAACATTATGACATTGGCCACAGGGGGACAGTGAAATGACAACAATGCAGAACAACAAAACAACCGGAACGGGATTCCGCTTATCGAGCGTAACACAGAAATTAGGACCGCTGCTTGGTTTAATCATTCTTATTATTATCGTATCCGTACTGAATCCAAGCTTCTTGGAACCGCTTAATATCTTGAACCTGCTGCGTCAGGTATCGATTAATGCACTGATTGCCTTTGGTATGACCTTTGTCATTCTGACAGGCGGGATCGACTTGTCCGTTGGCTCCATACTGGCTTTATCCAGCGCATTTGTCGCAAATATGATGTTGTCTGGCCTGGATCCGATTTTGTCCATCATCATCGGGGTAGCACTTGGTGGTGTGATGGGGATGGTGAATGGACTCATGATTACGAAGGGGAAAATGGCTCCATTTATCGCAACATTGGCGACAATGACCATATTCCGCGGCTTAACGCTGGTATATACGAATGGTAATCCGATTACAGGACTCGGGGACAGTCTGCTGTTCCAACTGTTTGGACGCGGCTATCTGCTAGGCATTCCGGTACCTGCCATAACGATGCTGATTACGTTCGTGATTCTATGGACGATTCTGCATAAAACGGCTTTTGGCCGCAAAACGTATGCTATCGGTGGTAATGAGAAAGCATCCATCATCTCGGGTATCAAAGTCACACGTGTGAAGATCATGATCTATTCCCTTGCAGGCATGCTGGCAGCTCTGGCAGGTGCAATTCTGACATCTCGTTTGAATTCCGCACAGCCAACTGCAGGTACTTCTTATGAACTGGATGCGATCGCAGCCGTTGTTCTGGGCGGAACAAGCCTGACAGGTGGACGCGGACGGATCGTGGGCACATTAATTGGTGTTCTGATTATCGGCGTGCTGAACAATGGTTTGAACCTACTCGGCGTGAACTCCTTCTATCAAATGGTGGTCAAAGGTGTCGTCATTGCGATTGCTGTCCTGCTGGACCGCAAGAAAACGGCTTAAGGGGAGAAACAATTATGAAAAAATGGACATTAACACTTGTAAGCATGATCATGATTATTGTTCTGGCCGGGTGCTCACTGGAGCCGCCTCAATGGGCGAAGCCGGACGGTGCCGGAAATAAAGGACAGAAGAAAATAGGTCTCTCGATTTCAACACTGAACAATCCGTTCTTCGTTTCATTGAAAGACGGAGTCGTTGCCGAAGCTCAAAAGCAAGGCATTGAGGTTATCGTGGTCGATGCACAAAATGATTCGGCCAAGCAGACCAACGATGTGGATGACCTTATTCAGCAGGGTGTTGATGCACTCCTGATTAACCCAGCGGACTCCGCGGCAATCTCTACGGCAGTTCAATCTGCCAACAGCGTAGGCATTCCCGTAATTACACTGGATCGTTCCGCAGACAAAGGTGAGGTAGCGGCTCTGGTAGCATCCGATAATGTCAAAGGCGGACAGATGGCAGCAGAATATTTCGTTGAACAGCTCGGTGAAGGTGCTAAAGTCATTGAACTAGAAGGAGTGCCAGGGGCTTCCGCTACACGTGAACGGGGTAAAGGGTTCCACGAGGTAGCTGACCAGAAGCTTGACGTGGTTGCCAAACAGTCGGCCGATTTCGACCGCTCCAAAGGTTTGAATGTGATGGAAAACCTGCTGCAGGGAAATCCGGATGTACAGGCTGTGTTTGCCCATAACGATGAGATGGCACTTGGTGCGATTGAAGCGATTCAAAGCTCGGGCAAAGACATTCCAGTGATCGGGTTTGACGGCAACGACGATGCAATCAAATCCATTCAGGACGGAAAACTGACGGCAACCGTCGCTCAGCAGCCGGGACTGATTGGACAGCTGGCCGTACAAGCTGCTCTGGATGTCCTGGACGGCAAACAGGTGGAGAAGTCCATCCCGGCAGAATTGAAGCTGGTGACCAAGGAAAACGCAAACAACTAGTACTCGTGACATCCCGTTTTGGCTAAGCGCCAGGGCGGGATTTTTTTGTTCTGCTCGGTTCGGGTGTATGAATTGCCGAATTCACCTTGTTGGTAAGTTGGATTGGAGACATTCGAAGGAAAATGAAAAGTAGATGTACCGTAGATCGAATGAAGGATTAAATAAAGGAAATTGCTCCTTCTTAAAATAGATGTTGACCTAGAGTTAAATCGAAGTGGTACGGTAAAAATACTTACTACTCTATATAGGAAGAAGGGAGAGCGCCAATGAGCAAAGATATTTTTGAGCGAGATCGTTCAGGAGAAATCATTTCGATCAGTGACCCTGAGTTTTATAAAATCGCCGAAGCTATTGAACGTGCACAAAAGCTAATTGCAGAATTAAATTCGGGGTACCATGACACCAATAAAGTAAGGGACTTATTTAGCGAGTTAACCGGAGAAAAAGTGGATAAAACGTTTGAATTACTACCACCGTTCTACACCGATTACGGCCAAAACATCCGGGTGGGAAAAGAGGTATTTATCAACCAAGGTTGCACGTTTATGGATCGAGGTGGCATAACCATAGAAGATTATGTGTTGATTGCCCCTAAGGTCAATCTCGTCACCATCAATCATCCAATCTCGCCATCTCATAGAAGATCCA
Organism: Paenibacillus illinoisensis NBRC 15959; assembly: GCF_004000925.1. Taxonomy (GTDB): domain Bacteria; phylum Bacillota; class Bacilli; order Paenibacillales; family Paenibacillaceae; genus Paenibacillus; species Paenibacillus illinoisensis. The sequence goes on from NZ_BIME01000002.1 coordinate 176,113, forward strand.
CCGTTTCGACTCCGATCGTTATCAAAAAAAGAGCCTGGATTGGTATTGCAGCAACCATTATGCCAGGAGTAACCGTCGGTGAAAATTCCATTGTATCAGCAGGAGCGGTAGTAACAAAAGATGTGCCTGCCAACACCATTGTGGCTGGTATACCGGCAAAAGTAATAAAAACCATAGAAGAATAACCGATATGAAGGTGAGCTTTATTTAATTAAAAGCAAAATTCTCTCCCCTCGTAGTACTAAGTTAGCAGCGTTGTTCGTTTTTGGGGAGTGATGAATGAAAATAAGCCTAGACATAGGAGGAATCCTTTGTCTAGGCTTATTGGCTAATAGGGCTCACTCTATCAACAATCCCAAATAGCTAATCTTTGATCTAGTTGTATCGCCAACCTCCCATGCTGGTTGTCTGGATGGTTATTATCCGGCGGGGACTGTCTCCTTGAAGAACGGCGGCTTCACATCCATTGGAATGCAGCTCTTATATGTGGCACCTTTCGTACTTAATGCAAACTCGGCTTTGGCCTTGTCGATGATGCCATCAACGTTAAGGAGCAGGTCATAAGCAGATAACGCCATCAGCTTGGCTGCGTAATGCATGCCTCTCATGCCGATGGAAGAGCCGAAGGCGGCGGTTGCCTGCCATGTGTGCACTTGGACGCCGGCAGGAGCGCACGTAGTCATGATCTGGCCCATTGGCACGATCCAGGAAGCGTCACCGATGTCACTGGAGCCCCCTATGGACATTCCATAAGTCTGTTTGAGATTGAAGAAGCCGATAGGTAGGTTCTCCTTGGACGGAGTCATTGCGCTTCCGGTGGCAAGCACCTCAGGGTGAATACTTCCGCGAAGTTGAACGGCAAACTGCTCTTCCTCTTCCGTGAAGGACATCGGTCCGACGAATTCAGCCTGGGTGTGCATGAGGTCGTTGAGTGCCACATTCGGGAGTGTATCATAGCAGCCGGCACGAATAGCCCAATCCACGCTTGTTTCGGTCATCATGGCGGCGCCCTGTGCTGTTTTGATCAAACGTTCCAGTAACTGGTCAACGGCCAGACGGGTTTTACCACGCAGAAAGTAGTAGACGCTTGCCTTGTCCGGAACGATGTTCGGCGCGAGACCGCCGTTAGTGATCTGATAGTGGATTCGCGACCCGTCCGGCACATGTTCACGCATGTAGTTTGCACCTACATTCATCAGCTCGACGGCGTCCAGGGCACTTCGCCCAAGATGTGGTGCTCCGGCCGCATGTGCGGTCCGACCCGAAAAGAAAAATTCGACCGCCGTCAGCGCCTGCATGCTAAAATTGGCCGTCATGTTGAAGCTGCCGGGATGCCAGGTCAGCACGCTGTCCAGGTCGTCGAAGGCCCCTTCTCGCGCCATATATGTTTTCCCCGACAATAATTCCTCCGCCGGACAGCCATAATAGCGGATCGTTCCTGGTAGACCTTCCTCTTCCATACGCTTCTTCAGTGCAATCGCAGCCTCAACACCCGCGGTTCCGAGCAGATTGTGACCGCAGCCATGCCCTGGACCTCCTGCAACGATAGGGCTTTCCGTATAGCTGACTTCCTGGGACAGACCCGGCAGAGCATCGAATTCACCCAAAATGCCGATGATCGGCTTGCCATTCCCATATTCAGCGATAAATGCCGTGGATACTTCTCCGATATTCCAAGCAATGCTGAAGCCTTCCTTCGTTAGCGTGTCCGCTTGTAACGAGGAGGCGAAACGTTCCGTATATCCAACCTCCGGATGCTCCCATATCTTCCTAGCCATTTCGGTAAAGGTTGCAGAGTTATCATCAATCCAGCTGAGAATATCCTGTTTGCTCATCAGGGCTTCAACTCCTTGTTAAGAATAGTTACATTTTAGCTCTCTTTAAGGGCAAATACATTGTCTCATTCAACGATCTTTACAAGATTTTATTGTTTGAATACACTATGAAATAAGATTGTGTGGTAGGAATGGTTACATGAAAAGAGGGATGAATGTGAAAGATCGAGAGTTGAGATCGAATTTGGAGGCTTGGATGAAATCTTCACAGTATGGCCTATGGGCACGTTCTGGATCAGAAGCTCCTTGGCGCCGCTGGAGACGAGGAGAGTCTATTGAAGGGGTTGGGATCACTTCTCCTGGCATGGATCCGGAACTGCAGGACGAACATGGCGACGGAACTAAGCGAATCCTGTTCAAATATGAAGAGCCACTGTGCCGGGAGGCGTTGCTTCTGTATCCCAAAGAGTTGGATCTTCAAGTGGATTGGCAGGACCGGTTGCATTGGATTATCCGGGAATGGTGGCTGGAAGAGCTTGTCATTGAGCGGAGCAGAGAAGATGAGTTATGGCTGCGCAGCCTCAGGGAGCTGACTTCTTCCCTAGATTTAAACGAGCTCCTTCTGCGTATCATGCACAGTGCCCTGAAGGTGATTCCTTCTGCGGATTGCGGTTTTTTCATGATGTTTAATTCGGAGTCGGGCAAGCTAGTTCCTAGGGCAAGCGTGGGGGTCGGAGAATCAATTTATGCGTTTAGGGTCCATCCGGGGGAAGGTATTACTGGGAAAATTTTTAACAGTGGAAAGGGAGAAATATTTTTGTCGCCGCCCTCTTTCATAAAAGCAATGGATAACGTGGCTATGGACAATATGGCAAGCTTGTCCCAGGCGTTTGAGGACTCTCCAGAAAAGGTGAACGCGGTCATGGCTGTTCCTGTAACCATGAACACAGACAAAATTGGGGTCATGCTCGTCCATCAAACTAAGAAGTATAAACAAATGGAAGAACGCGATCTTCATCGGCTCCAAGGTTTCGCGGATCAAGCGGCGATTGCGATCGCTAATGCCCGTCTGTTCAGCGAGCTGGAGGAAAAGAATCGCTATCTGACAAAGCGCAACGAGATCCACGATATTTTCACAAAATTATCCGTGGAAGGCAACGATTTGGGAATGTTCACGCAAACGATGAGCCGCATGATTGGCTTGTCCGTCCTCTTTGTGGATCTGGTCAAGGATGAATGGTATCCCCGTTCAGAGTCATCCCAAGACTTCTCCGGGGAGAGGCTGCGCAAGTTGTTTAATAGCATAGCGACATATCAAACATTGGAGAGTCAAGATGAAAGGAAGCACTGTCTCTATCCGATCTGGAACCGTTCCATGCTACTCGGATGCTTTGTCGTCGAACTCGGGCGCCCTCTGGAGAGGCTCGATTATGTTGTACTGGAGCAGGGGAGCGCGGTCGTTGCCCTGGAGATGATGAACACGCACTCCCTGACCGAGATGTACTATCGTGGAAATCAGGAATTGTTCAACGAGATCGTGCTGCACCAGGAGCCGAGGCAGCTAGAAATGAAGCTGAAACGTTTCGGACTTTCCAATCACGCACCGCTGTTTGTCTGCATCTTACAGCTGACGGAAGAAAACTCGGATTCAAAGCGGCAGGACAGCGAGTTCCGCAGGCTGATCTCAGGGATAGAGAAGGAGGTTGGCCGAACAAACTTGCTGCTGTTCAGCGCGCAAGACAAGATTACGCTTCTTGCTTCCGCCGCCGATGAGCAGATACAAGACCGATTCGTGCAGAAACTTAGGTCGGTGGTGGATAATTGGTCCAGCTTACAGACATCTCTGTTGTTCGGTGGAGTGGGAGGGCTGTACATAGGGCTTGCGAACGTATCCAAGAGTAATGACGAAGCCAACCGCTCACTCGCTTACCTGATTCGGAGGGAGAGGCCGGGAATTATCCGTTACGGGGACATCGGCATTAACCGTCTGTTCATCAATCAAGATCCGGATGAAATCGAGACGTACGTGCGGGACGTGCTTGCACCACTTCGCTCACAGCGCGGGCAATCGGGCGAGCTGGAGCGAACGCTCAAAACCTACATGGCCGCAAACCGTGCTGCAGGCCTTACAGCGGAGAAACTTCATATACATCCTAACACACTATATCATCGGCTCCGCAAGATCGAAGAACTTCTTGGACTGAATCTGGACGAGCCGGACGAATGGCTGAAAATTTATCTGGCCTGCCATTTGAGCGACACCTAAACGGAGAGTTAGCCAGACTTTCTCCGAGAAGTCTCAAACTTCTGGAAGCGGAAGACATGCGAAAAAATATATTAGCGTCCCAGCCTGACAGCCCACGAATTAACTGATTGGAAGCTTGATGTCAATCAGCGTTCCCCAGCCGGGCTTGCTCTTGATGCACAACTCGCCTCTGTGACCGTAAGCAAGCTGTATTCTTCTCTGTGTATTAATAAGACCAATGTGGTTGGCGTCCATCGAGTCACTAAACAACCTCGTGCGCAGCTCGACCATACGCGTCTCCGATATACCGTTGCCATTGTCAATGACGGCCATACGCAGGCGTGTGCCACTGCGCTGAATCTTGATCTTAACCGCCAGCTTCTGATCCGAACGGCTCAAGCCATGCTGCAGGCTGTTCTCGATCAGCGGCTGAAAGATCAGTTTGAGCACTTGGTATTTCTCCAGTTCTGCGTCGTACTCCCACCAAATGTCAAATCGCTCCCCATATCTTGTTTTCTGAATCGCGATGTAGCTCTTCGTATTAGCGATCTCCACGTTAAGCGGCACAAGTCCGTTTTGCCCGTCCAGAGAATACCGCAAAATATCGGATAAATGCTCTACGATGCTCGTTAGCTCGTTCGGCCCGTCGGTGTATCCGGCTGCCTTCCAATGTATTGTCTCCAGCGTATTGTAGAGAAAATGAGGGTTGAGCTGTGACTGTAGGGCAGCGAACTGGGCAGCTTGCGTTTTATACTGGCTCTCCGAAAGTTGAACGCGCATGTAGTTATGCTCAATGAAATTCTGCAACAGGCTGCGGATAATTTGGCTGTACACACTGTTACCCTTTGAACGGTGTAAAGGGAGAGGCTTACCTTTCTCTGCGGCGTCCAGAATGGACATGATGATTTTAAGGTCCGAATAATTTTTCTTCGTCAGCTGGAAGGCTAGCAGAAGCGCAGCGACCAACGCCATGACCATCAAAACAGCCCCAATGCGAAGCAGACGATTAAGCGCGGTGTATAGAGATTGCTTCGGAGTGACGGAAATGAATGTCCAATCGTAAGTCTCAGAGTTAATCAAGTTGATCAAGGCTTCCTCATTCGGAGCTTGCGTCGTAATAGAGCTGTTTTTACTCGAAATGACCTGTTTCAGTTCCTCGGGGCTTAGCTCGTACTTGGCATTATTCTGAAATATAACAGAGCCCTGTTGATCCACAACGGCGAGCAGTTGCCCTTTTGCGGTAGCGAGATCGTTCAGCCTGCGTTCAATATACTCACGTTTGATATTAAGGACGATAACGCCGGTAGTGTCGTCCGACACCTTAAAATTGCGGTACATGGTAATGACATCTGCATAATCGATCTCTTCGTTCAAATTATAGCGCGGAATCTTCCGGCTTTCCGTCCAGATCGCTTCGTGATGTTTATGCTGTAGATAGCTGTCGTACCATAAGTGATCTGGGTCCTCTCCAAGCTCGATAAAGCCTCCGGTAACGGACGAAATGTAGCGCTGGTTGTCGTTATTTAGATAGATATAGATAGAGTCAATATAGGAGCTGGCAATGGAGGGTGAATCGATAAAGTTTTTCAGGACGGCCAGTTGTTGGTAATCCTCTGCCGATGGCAGGGGCTTGTTCAGCATATCCTTAAGGTTCATGAACTGGGTCGTGCTGGCGATAATATGCAGGTTCAAAGCGTTCTGTTCATTGAATAGGAGTTCAATGTTCTCTTTGGTTTGCTTCAGCATGTTCATGTTGTTGCTTTTGATACCTTGAACGACATACTGCTGGGTTAGGAAAGCGGACAGAGCACTGAGAACAACGAGCGGGATCAGCATGGGCAAAAGAAAGGTCAGCAGGTTCTTGATGAAAAAGCGAACAGTAGTCGTGACCATACATTATTCTTCGTTCCTGTATTCTCTGGGAGTCACCCCGAAGAAGCTCCGGAACATCCTAGTGAAATTCTTGGCGTTACTGTACCCGACGATTTCACTGATTTCGTACGTCTTGCAGTGTGTGGTCTTCAGTAACTCGGCCGCACGCTGCATGCGAAGCTTCATTACATAATCGGAGAAGTTCTCGCCGGTCTTGGTTTTGAAGAATTTGCTTAAATAGAAGGGATTAAGAAAAACATGCTTTGCAGCGTTCTCCAGGGTAGCGGCGGACAAGTTATCCTGCAAGTAAGCTTTAACCTTCTCGATGGTCTGGTCCGTCAGGCTGTTCTCCGCGGACGATGCAGAGGGGGAAGGGACAGGCAATCTCGCATTGTCCATTTCACTTCGGAGATGTCCAAACACTTCGGCAATTTCCGTATATTTAGTAGGTTTTGTCAAATACCGCTTAACTCCATACTGTACAGCCAATTGTGCATATTCAAATTCCTTGAATCCGCTTAGAAGAACGACCTTGACCTCTGAGCCTTGCCGATATAGCCGTTCGGCTACATCAATGCCCGACAGGGAGGGCATGCGGATGTCACAGAGAAGCACGTCCACAGGCGTCTCCTGGATAAAGGCGAGGGCTCCCTCTCCGTCGCTAGCTTGACCGACAACCTGATACCCAAATTCATGCCATGGGAAATAGTTACTTAGACCGTTGCGAATTTCGCTTTCGTCATCAGTGATTAGAAGATTGTACACGGCCCACACCCCGTTCTTTTTGTATTCTTAAAATTTGATACCTTTTTGGTCCTATGGAGGCTTTGATGCCAAGAAATGATCCCAAAAGCTAATGAAAAGTGTCTTTAATTAATCGTCATATTAACGTTAAATAAAGTTACAAGGTAAGATACATGATTGAGATGTCAGGGGGAGTTTACAAAAAGAAGAATACGATAATTGAAATATAGCATAAGTTTTTTGTGAAATGTATGTTGATTCTCCCAATGAATAAGAGATTAAAGTGTGGGACTTCACATTCTCCTCCTTATGAGGGCTTCGTAAGATAATAATTATGTAAGGAAATATAACATTAAAGCTTGGTGGCAGACCAAATATTGAGACAAAGGAGGGGCTGCGCATGCTGCTAGAGCTTAAGGACGTAAGGACCGTTTTTAAAACGGACAAAGGGGAAGTCACTTCGGTGGACCGGGTTAGCCTTAAGCTGGAGAAGGGGGAAACCATAGGCATCGTCGGAGAATCGGGCTGTGGTAAGAGTGTTACCTCCCTCTCAATCATGAGACTGCTCGGCAAGAATGGCAGCATCAGGGAGGGGGAGATTCGGTTCATGGACAAGGATCTCGCGAAGCTGTCGGAGGCTGAGCTGCGTCTGATTCGCGGCGGAGACATTGCGATGATTTTTCAGGAACCGATGACCTCTCTCAATCCCGTGTTCACTATTGGAAATCAATTGACGGAAGCCATCCGGCTGCATACTGATTTGAGGGGCAAGGCAGCTGATGGATACGCAATCGAAATGCTTGAAAAGGTCGGAATACCCCGCCCTGAAGCAATCATGAAGAGCTACCCGCACTCTCTATCCGGGGGAATGAGACAGCGCGTGATGATCGCAATGGCACTTTCCTGCAAGCCGAAACTGCTCATTGCCGATGAGCCTACGACCGCACTGGACGTGACAATTCAGGCGCAGATCCTGAATCTGATGAAGGACCTTCGAGAAGAGATGGAGGCTTCGATCATGCTTATCACCCATGATCTCGGCGTTGTTGCAGAGATGGCGGACAAGGTCATCGTCATGTACGCCGGTCAGGTGGTCGAGGAGACTGACGTGTTTACCCTGTTTGAGAAGCCGCTCCATCCTTACACACAAGGATTGATGAGATCCATTCCCCACATTGAATCCGATGCCGAGGAGGTGCTGGCCTCCATCCCTGGTGCGGTGCCTCCACTTACGAACATGCCGAAGGGCTGCCGATTCCATACTCGCTGTGAGTTTGCCGAAGCGAAATGTCTGTCCGAAGCACCGACACTGCTGCCGGTTCAGGAAGGCCACCACGTGCGCTGCTGGATGGCACAACAGGAACCCGGTGCCTGGAATGCGCGAGAGGAGGAAGCCATATGACGCTTGTGGAACGCAGAGTGGCCCAAGAACCTCTACTTCGAATCGAAGGTTTGAAGACGTACTACCCTATTAAACGAGGATTGCTGTCTCGCACAGTTGGGAATGTCAAAGCGGTGGACGATATTTCGCTGGAGCTGTACCCAGGAGAAACGCTAGGACTCGTTGGTGAGTCGGGCTGCGGCAAGTCGACCATCGGCCGGAGCATCATCCGTCTTGAGAATCCAACGGACGGAAGAATTTGGTTTGAAGGGCAGGAAATTACGAAAAGCACAATGTTGGACCTCCGCAGGGAACGGACGAAAATGCAGATGATTTTTCAGGACCCTTACTCCTCACTTAATCCCCGGATGCGGGTTCAGGAGCTGCTTGCCGAGCCGATGCGGGTGCATGGTCTGGCCACCGGAGCGGAGCTGGAGACAAGGATAGACCACCTGCTGGATACGGTCGGTATACCCCGAAGCTATAAGCAGAGATTTCCTCATGAATTTTCAGGCGGTCAGCGGCAGCGCATCGGGATCGCTCGTGCCCTTTCCCTGAATCCGAAGCTCATCGTGTGCGACGAGCCGGTATCCGCGCTTGACGTTTCCATTCAGGCGCAGATTCTGAACTTGTTCAAGGAGCTGCAACGGGAGCTGGGACTCACCTATTTGTTTATCGCTCATGGTCTCGGGGCCGTCAAGTACATCAGTACTCGTATCGCGGTGATGTATCTTGGCAAGGTGGTTGAGATCGGAACGAAGGAGCAGATCTTTGCAAACCCGCGTCATCCGTATACGCAAGCTTTGCTCAATGCTTATCCGGTCCCGGATCCCCGCAAGCGCGGACAAGAGCGGATCGTTCTTCAGGGAGATGTACCCAGTCCCGCTAGTCCCCCGTCAGGCTGCCGATTTCATACCCGGTGTGCGTACGCCCAAGCAATGTGCAAGGAGCAGGAGCCCCTTCTGCAAGGAGAAGAACACGCGGTGGCTTGTCATTATCCACTGACTGCCGGTTAAATCGCAAGAGAGGAGAAAGAGCATGTTTACTTACGTCATTCGCCGCATTCTGATTGCGATTCCCGTTTTGTTTGGCATTACTATCATCAATTTTGTCATCATCAACCTTGCGCCTGGTAACCCCATTGACATGTATATGACACCGGATACACCTCCGGAACTGCTCGAGTTACGTAAGGAGCAGCTTGGATTAAACGATCCGATTATCGTTCAATATTTCAAATGGCTCGGTCAACTGCTGGCCGGCAATTTGGGATATTCCTTCAGCACTAGTGAATCGGTTGTTTCACTCATCGGTGAGCGTCTGGGGCAGACAGTGCTGCTCGGCATCTGCGCACTGATTATTGGCCTTCTGATCGCGCTGCCAATCGGTATCATGAGTGCGGTCCGGCAAAACTCGAAATTCGACTATCTAATGACCGGACTCTCCTTCGTCGGAACGTCGATTCCCCAGTTTTTCCTTGGTCTCGTATGCATTTATATTTTCTCCGTTCAGCTGGGCTGGCTTCCCGTCGGCGGAACAGAGGATCTTGGCGGTGGTGGAGGGTTAGCTGACCGGATCAGACATTTGGTGCTACCTTCCATAGCACTGGCAGTCGGCATTGCCGGACGCAAAGTGCGTTATATTCGGGCCAGCATGCTCGATGTATTGAAGCAGGATTACCTGCGCACAGCTCGAGCCAAGGGGCTCAAAGAGTTCTATGTCACCAACAAGCATGCCCTGCGCAATGCTCTGATTCCGATCATTACTGTTGTCGGAATGGAAATTCCGATGCTCTTCGGTGGAGCCGTCATTGTGGAGCAATTATTTCAGTGGCCTGGCATCGGACAGTTGACTATTCAATCGATCATGTCCAGAGACTATTCGACCATCATGGGTTTAAATCTGGTCGCTGCCATGATTGTACTGGCTGCCAATCTACTTACAGATATTTTTTACTCGGTAGCTGATCCTCGTATCCAATATCAGTAAGTGAAGGCTTATATTCCACGAAACAAACCACGAATGAGAGGAGGCGGATTCGATGTCTGCTGTACAAACCCCAGTCGCCGGAGGAGTTATCCTGCCGATTCAACAAGCAGAGCCCGAGAGCGTCTTCCGGCAAATGGCCCGACGTTTCCTGAAGCATCGGCTGGCCGTCGCCGGGCTTGTTGTTACCTTGCTGCTTATCCTCATAGCCATCTTCGCTCCTTGGCTAGCCCCGCATAGCCCTTATGCGGTAACCGCCGAATTTTCTGCTGCACCTTCCTCTTCCCATTGGCTTGGAACCGACCAGGTGGGAAGGGATGTGCTGTCCCGTCTGCTGTACGCGACGAGAGTTGCTGTAACGGTAGGATTTGGAACAGTCGCCTTGTATGTCGCGTTTGGAACCATCATCGGTCTTTGGTCTGCTTATGTTGGCGGCTGGGTTGATATGTTGGTCATGAGAGTTACAGATATGTTCATGGCATTCCCCTATATGATGGTTATTCTCGTGGTTGTCAGTGTGCTTGGACCAACACTTTGGACGCTGGTGCTTGTTCTTGCTCTATTCTCCTGGCCATCCATTGCCCGACTGGTTCGGGGGAGCGTACTGACGCTCAAGCAAATGGATTACATTAAAGCCGGAGTGGCTTTGGGGCTGAGCACACCGCGCATCGTCTTCCGTCACATCCTGCCGAACGCGCTGGCTCCAATTATCGTGAACGCGACATTTGGTGTTGCCGCGGCAATCATGGCAGAGTCCGGGCTAAGCTTTTTGGGCATGGGTGTTCAGCCACCAACGGCCAGTTGGGGCAATATGCTGACGGATGCTCAATCTATTAGCGTCATGACGGACCAGCCCTGGCTTTGGCTGCCTCCCGGCATCATGATCCTGGTGACGGTGCTTGCTATCAACTTCGTCGGTGACGGCTTACGTGACGCACTTGACCCGAAACAATAAACTACAGTGCATCTCTCAATGATGACATACAAAACGAGAAATTAGGTGGAGGAGATCCGATGAAAAGGGTGCGTAAAGCTTGGATTTGCGGAGTATTGACATTATTAATGGTGCTGGTCACGGCCTGCGGTACGAATTCTGACAGCAATACATCATCGTCTCCGGGATCGGGTGGCGAAAGTGCTTCTGCTTCCGGGGGCACCGGTCAGCCTCTGTATATCGGCCTTGTGAATCCAGTGACGACATTCGATGTCTTTAATTTGGACAATGCAGGTGTCTTCGTGAACTCATTGATGAGCGATACACTTGTTGCCATGAACAGCGATTATGGATTCGATCCGAAGCTTGCCGAATCGATCGAAACAACGGACAACCTGAACTTCACCATCAAGCTGAACAAGAACGCCAAGTGGAGCGACGGGGAACCGTTCACGACAGACGACGTCGAGTTCACGTTCCGCATGTTCACGGACATTAACGTGAAGACACTCCTTAACATGACGTTTGTCGCTGGACTGAACGAAGCTGGTAAGAGAGAGGAGGGGCAAACGGAGCTGGGATTTTTCGAGAAGGTGGATGACTACACCTTCGTCATTAAGACGAAAAACCCGATGGAAACGAATCAATTCAAGAGTCAGTTCGGCACGTACTTCCGATATCTTCCAGAGCACATATTGAAGGATGTGGCCCCGGTGGATCTGAACAAGAACGAATTTATGATGAATCCTACGGTCACCAACGGAGCCTACAAATTTGTCAAATTTGCCAAGGACCAGTACGTTCAACTCACTGCAAATGAGCAATATTACGAGGGTGCGCCGAATATTAAGGACATTTATATCAAAATGATGCCGGCGACGAATCTCGCAGCACAGCTTCAGACAGGTGACATACAGTTGACTTCTCCCGGTGTAGGTCTCATTCCGGTACAGGATTTTGACAAGGTAGCGAATATGGCGAATGTGACCACCGGCTATGGAGATGCCAATAATCCAAACATCATGTTCATCAATACGAAGAAGTTCCCGGATCCAAAAGTGCGTCAAGCCATGGCCTATGCCATGAACCGCCAGCTCATTGTAGATCAATTGCTCAAAGGACAAGGTGAACTCGTGGATGGCATGCTGGGCCAAAACCACCCTTACTACAATAAAGATATACCCCTTTACAGCTACGATCCGGAGAAAGCGAAAGCACTGCTGAACGAAGCGGGCTGGGACTTCAACCAGTCGATTGAATTCGTCGTCCCGACAGGCAACAAAATCCGCGAGCAAGCTTCTGACATCATAGCCGAGAATTTGAAAGCAGCCGGTTTGAAAGTGCAAGTGACAAAGCTCGATTTTCCGACAACCTATCAAAGAGCTCTTAAGCACGACTACGACTTAACGGTACTCAATCTGGGCTTCATTCTCGATCCGAACTCCGTGCTGGGTCTGTTCAAATCGGGAGTCAGCTTTAATATCGCAGACTATTCGAACACCGAAGTTGACGAGCTGCTGGCCCAAGGGGCAGAGGAGCTTGAACCATCCAAGCGTTTCGAGATTTACCAGCAGGTTCAGCAAATGCTGCACGACGATGTTCCGGTAATTGCCCTGTATGCTGATAAGCAAATGTATGCAGCGGCCAAAAACCTGGACATCGGCAAAGGTCTCGATACCAGCACGGTGGGCTTAACGAACAACGTCGCCAAGTGGAAATTCACCCCTTGATCGAATAACAATCAGCTTCGGTTCAGGGAGGGGCGGCAGATGCTAGATATGAAAAAGAAAAGGCCACCACTGCTGAGCGTAGAAGGGCTCAAGACATATTATCCCATCCGGCAGGGCATTTTCTCGCAGGTCACAGACTATGTCAAGGCGGTCGATGGTGTCAGCTTCTCGATTCGCGAAGGTGAGACGCTTGGTCTCGTCGGAGAATCGGGCTGTGGGAAGTCGAGTGTCGGTCGCACGCTGCTTCAACTTGAGACGCCTTATGACGGAAGGATCCTCTATGCGGGCCGGGAACTGGCAGAACTCGGCAAGAGGGAACTTCGCCGAATTCGGGCAAGCATGGGGATGATTTTCCAAGACCCCTACTCCTCGCTCAATCCCCGAATGAGGATCGGTGATATTCTGGCAGAGCCTCTGCTGGCGCACCGACTTGAAAGTCGTTCGTCTGTTGGAGAACGGGTGGATCGCCTGCTCGAAACTGTCGGAATATCGACAGAAGACAAAAGTCGTTATCCTTATGAATTTTCCGGAGGACAGCGACAGCGAATTGGCATTGCGAGGGCTTTGTCCCTAAACCCCAGGTTTATCGTGTGCGACGAGCCCGTTTCAGCTCTCGACGTCTCGATCCAGGCCCAGATTCTGAATCTCCTGAAGAAGCTCCAGAAGGAGAAGGGGCTCGCATACCTGTTCATCGGACACGGCCTCGGCGCAGTCCGCTATATCAGCGATCGAATAGCTGTTATGTATCTAGGCAAGATTGTGGAGATTGCGAGCCGGGATAAGCTGTTCAGGGCGCCGAAGCATCCCTATACGAACGCCTTGTTAAGTGCGAATCCGGTAATCGATCCAAAGCTTCGTTCACACAAACGGATTATTATCCAAGGGGATGTTCCGAACCCAGTCCGCCTGCCAGGCGGCTGTCGTTTCCACACGCGGTGCCCGATCGCCAAAGCAATCTGTCGCGAATTCGAACCGGAGCTTAAAGGTCACGATCATGCCGTTGCCTGCTTTGCATTTAATTAACAGATAGCCTGTACTCAGTGTATTTGCTGTTTCCGTAGCCCAATGATGTAGAGTAGCCGAAATTAAGGAGAGAGGTGTTTGGCATGAATGAGAAGATCATTGAAGAAGTCACCGCGTATATCGAAGGCAAGAGAGATTTATTTATCGATGTAAGCGACTCGATCTGGGACTTCGCTGAAACGCGATTCGAAGAATTCGAGTCAGCGGATTTGCTCTGCAGGACGCTGGAACAGGAGGGGTTTTCAGTAGAGAAAGGCGTTGCCGGACTCGCCACCGGGTTTGTAGGCAGTTTCGGGAACGGTTCTCCGGTCATTGCTGTTCTTGGTGAGTTTGACGCGCTGGCAAGCCTTAGTCAGCAGGCGGGATCAGCAGTTTTCGATCCTCTTGTGCCGGGTGCGAATGGACACGGGTGCGGGCATAATCTGCTCGGAGCAGGCTCTCTGGCGGCTGCCTTTGCGGTGAAGGATTATCTGCAGGAACATGGTATGTCCGGCACGGTTCGATACTATGGCTGTCCGGCGGAAGAGAGTGGATCCGGCAAAGCCTACATGGCCAGAGCGGGATTGTTCCGAGATGTCGACGTCGCTTTCTGCTGGCATCCTGCCACGATGAACGTTGTCATGCATATGTCCTCTCTTGCCAATCTGCATGTGCACTTCAAGTTCACGGGCCGCAGCGCCCACGCGGCGGCAGCACCCCATCTCGGACGAAGCGCGCTGGATGCGGTCGAGCTGATGAATGTGGGAGTGAACTACTTGCGTGAGCATATGATTTCGGATGCTCGAATCCACTATGCCGTGACGAATACAGGAGGCTTTGCACCCAATGTTGTGCAGGCCGAAGCAGAAGTGAACTATTTGGTTAGGGCGCCGAAGTCCTCCCAGGTTGCGGAATTGTTTGAACGGGTTCTCGATGTTGCTCGTGGAGCGGCTCTGATGACGGGAACTACGATGTCATATCACTATGAAGGCGGGGCGTCCAATCTCATCCCGAATGCAGCTCTGGAAGGTAAAATGCACGAGTTCCTCACTGGACTTGAGCTTCCCGTTTATACTGAGGACGAATTGGCCTTTGCCCAAGAGATCTTTGCTATGATCCCTGAAGAGGATAAGACAAGTGCATCGCGACAGAGTGGAAAGAAGGTCCATGACATGCTCTCGGCCCGTCCTCTTGCGGGCTTCGTCGCTCCACTTATGGATACAATGCGCGTTATGCCAGCGTCAACGGACGTAGGAGATGTTAGCTGGAACGTGCCGACTGCACAATGCGGTACCGCGACCTGGGCTTATGCGACGCCGATCCATGCCTGGCAGACTGTTGCGCAAGGCAAGAGCAGCTATGCACACAAAGGCATGCTGCTCGCAGGCAAAGTGATGGCGTGTACTGCCATTGCAGCTCTGCTTGACCCAGCCCTCATTGAGCAGGCGAAGGCAGAGCTGGCGGAACGACTGGAAGGAGAGTCGTACATTAGCCCGTTCCCTGATGACGTGATACCTCCGACTCTTTCCTTCTCTTCAAAAACGGCCGGAGCAGCATCTGAACAAACTCCGGTGAAGGTGTAATTCCAACTCAACTGAATATAGCGAATGACGATGGCCGGGAGAGACCGCGGAAGCGAAATAAAGCTTCGGGGCACCGAAGGAGCAAGTCAGCGGCTGGCCAGCCGCTGGTTAAACTCTCAGGTAAACGTACCGCCATCCGACGCAACTCTGGAGAGAGCCAACAAGCCACCAAAGGGGTAATAACGGTCGAAGAGGGCCGTTTAAACTCTCAGGTACCCAGGACAGAGAACACGGCATGAGCTGGTTCACTGTCCCTTTTTTTATATATTATCCTAAGGAGGACATTTACTTGAGTTTATTAAACTATGATTCCGACATTTATGCTGCGATTGAACGAGAGCACGACAGACAATTAGAGACGCTGGAGCTGATTGCTTCCGAAAACATCGTGAGTCCGGAGGTCATGGAGGCGATGGGGACGGTCCTGACGAACAAGTACGCGGAAGGTTATCCGGGGAAAAGGTATTATGGAGGCTGTGAACATGTGGACGAAGTTGAGATTCTGTCGATGGAGAGGGCGAAATTGCTGTTTGGTGCCCAACATGCCAACGTTCAGCCCCATTCAGGTGCGCAAGCCAATACGGCCGTGCTGTTCCACTGGCTGAAGCCGGGCGACAAGCTGATGGGGATGAACCTTTCTCAGGGGGGGCATTTGACTCACGGAAGCCCGGTAAGCTTATCGGGCAAATGGTTCGAAGCAGTCTCCTATGGAGTGGATGAGCGATCTCATCTGATCGACTACGACCAAGTAGAGTCGGTGGCCCACAAGGAAAAGCCGGCCCTGATCATCGCCGGAGCCAGCGCTTATCCACGGATCATTGATTTTATAAAGTTCAAGGAGATTGCGGACAGAGTTGGTGCGAAATTCATGGTCGACATGGCACATATCGCTGGACTTGTGGCGGCAGGAGTGCATCCGTCTCCGGTTCCATATGCCAACGTTACAACAAGTACGACGCACAAAACGCTGCGCGGTCCGCGCGGTGGACTACTGTTGACGAACGACGAAGAAACGGCTAAAGGGCTGAACAAGTCGATTTTTCCGGGTATCCAAGGCGGTCCGCTCATGCATATTATTGCGGCCAAAGCCGTAAGCTTTCGAGAGGCACTGGAGCCGTCATTCCAAGCGTACGCGAAGAAGGTCGTCAGCAATGCTGGAACGCTTGCGGACACATTGATGGCAGAAGGTGCAACACTCGTCTCCGGAGGCACAGATAACCATTTGATGCTGATCGACGTTCGTCCGTGGGGACTCACGGGCAAAGAGGCCGAAAGATTGCTCGAGCATGTTGGCATTACAGTGAACAAAAACACGATTCCTGGAGAGACGACCAGTCCGTTCGTCACGAGCGGCATCCGTATTGGCACCCCGGCACTGACTACGAGAGGTATGGACGAAGAAGAAATGATAAGACTGGGACGCTGCATCGCAAGAGCCTTGAGACATCGAGACGACCCGGTAGTCATTGCCAAAGTAAGAGAGCAGACTGCTGAGCTTGCCGGGGCGTTCCCTCTCTTCTCGAGGGGGCAGCTTCAGAAAAAAATGTAGACCGAGAGGGTGCCGATGAATGAGCGAAGTCAAAGCTGGATTGGGTTATACGGTTGAGCATGAGTGGGTGGAGGTGCGGGGATCTAGCCTTGTTAGGATCGGTATTACGGATTATGCGCAAAGACAGCTTGGTGACATCGTATTTGTAGAAGTGGCGAAAGTGGGAACAACGCTTCAAGCGAACGAGACGGTGGGTACGATTGAATCGGTCAAAACAGTATCGGACTTATTCAGTCCAGTTAGCGGTACAGTTACGAGGGTTAACGATCAGTTACTGGATGCTTCTGAAAAAGTCAACGACGATCCCTACGGGCAAGGCTGGATCGTCGAGATAGAAATAGACAGCGATGCGGCTGAAGCAGTATCGCTTCTGCTGAATGCTGTCAATTATGCTGAACTTATTGGCACGAAGTCAGCGTGATGATAGTAACAGGATGTCGTCTCAGCTGCCTGGAAGTCATGAAGCAAGAACAGCATCCTCCTGGTAAAAATCAAATCGCTTAAGTAATTATCAACCGAATTATGAAGAAAGCGTACTGTGATTTAAGCGAATGACTGCCTGTGAAGTTTGCGGGCAGTCGTCACAACAACAGGGGCCGGCCAAGAATATACAATCTGTTAAAGTCGCTATTAGCGGCTTTTTTTGCTTTTAAGGTATATTCGAATCCGCTTAAACTTGAAAAACTTTGACGTATGGTGGAAAATGCCTTATTTAGTTGAACCGCAAAACAAAGTATTTAATCCAGTTTATCCCCCACATAATAAAAAGAGTGAATATGCGTTTTGGTGAGTTCAATTACGTTATGGATAAACGCGTCCCGTGACTCACGAAATCCGCTTAAAATCCAATTGTTCAATAGTCCAAAAAAACCGTATGCAGTATAGTACTTGAAATACTCCATGTTGACAGGGGAGTTATTGATCGTTTCGAATACAAATTGCTCTTCATAAATTTTGAGCATGGTTTGCGGAAAGCCTGTATGCAGACCAGGTAACGTATCATCGTATTGGATTAATTCGAAGAAGTCACGGTGTTCATAAATATAATCCACGATTTGAAAAGATTCGACGTTAAGCTTGTTTGTGAGGACCTTTTGACCGTGCCAGTAGGGTTTACCTGTGGCTTTTCTCAACCCTTCAAGCTTCATGATCAATAACTCCTCGGCAAGAACGAATTTATCCTGGTAATGCAAATAAAAGGTGCTGCGATTGTAACCCGCTTGATCAACGATGTCTTTGACAGACACAGCATGGAAGCCTTTTTTCTTAATGAGCTGAATCAGAGCGGCTTTGAGATGTTCCTTGGTTCGATTACGATGTTGAGAAGTCACAGTAAGTTCATCATTCATTCAAAAAATCTCCTATAAATTTAGACATTGTTTAGAGAAGTGTCTAGAAGGTAGACACTTGGCTTTATCTTAATGATTGGATTGTTACAATTTTAAGCATACAATTAGTTTTGTAAACATCATATAGCACTATTGATATAGGCGCTATTCAAAATAGTATACTGGAGGATTTAGTCATGGGCAAACTACAAGACAAAGTAGCAGTCATCACAGGAGGAGCATCCGGAATTGGTGCAGCGACAGCTCGTCTATTCGTTTCCGAAGGAGCCAAAGTCGTCCTGGTGGACTTAAATGAAGAAAAAGGCAAAGCGTTTGAGCAGGAGCTGAAAGCGCTTAACGCGGAGGCTCTATTTATCAAAGCCAACATCACAAGCGAACAAGAGGTTGCTGAGATTTTCAAACAAACCGTTGAAGCTTTTGGCAAAGCGGACATCGTATTCAACAACGCAGGAATCGGACGTGTTCATCCGTCGCACGAGCTGGACTATGCCGAGTGGCGTAATACGGTTAATGTCGATCTGGACGGAGTATTCCTGGTTGCGCGTGAATCTATTCGTGAAATGCTCAAAATCGGTGGAGGCACAATCGTTAACACGGCATCCATGTATGGATGGGTTGGTTCACCTGGTTCTGCAGCCTATAATGCAGCCAAAGGCGGCGTTGTGAATTTGACTCGTTCGCTGGCGTTGGAATATGCAGAGAAAAACATTCGCGTCAACGCACTATGCCCAGGTTTTATCGATACACCGATTATTCCTGAAGAGAGCAAGCAGGCTCTTTCTGCTGCAACACCGATGAAACGTCTTGGTCAAGCGGAAGAGATGGCTAAAGCCGTTCTGTTCCTGGCCAGCGATGATTCGTCTTACATGACAGGAAACAGCCTGATCGTGGATGGTGGATACACTGCTCAATAAGAGCGGGTGACTTCTGAATAGTGGATTATTGAAGATGAAGCTGTACGTGAATGAAAGTCAGTGATAATTCACATCATAGAAAAGTAGTATCACTCTAATTTCCTGAGGAGGAGATCTTTTATGGCTCGCCAGAAGAAAAGGCAGGAAGCTGCTTGGAAGTCACGAAAGCAAGAACAGCATCCTCATGGTAAAATCAGATCGCTTAAAGAAATATCGAGCGAATATGACGAGAAGAATACTACGGTATAAATGTAAGACTGCCGGCGACAATGCTGGCAGTCTTCTCAATTCGCATATTAAACTCTGAAGATGACAAATGCTTGGCGCAGCAAGCGAGCATTATCATATTCAAGAAACGGATTTATTCAAAGTCGCAAACGAGCGGCTTTTTTTGTTTTATGGATCAATGTCAATTTCACCAGATAAAATCTAAATTAGTAGGTAGAGGAGCAGAAGATAAAATCTAGAGGATTGGTAAAAATGGATGTGTGCACTATATTGTTATGGGTAATAGTCTATTGTAGGCAACATAAGCAAGTTTTGGTGCGTTTGGCATGTTGAACACATATTCTATCCAGACCAATAGGTCAGGTTTGAGAGGAGCGTTTGTTATGAAAAATCGCTATCCCTTTCGGCTAAACATTCCGATTTTTATCATGGTCGTCATGATTTCCGCTTGTACAGGTGAGACAGAACCTGTGGCCACCCCCGAAACGGTTGCTCCAGAAGCTGAATCCGTATCGCCACCTTCATCAGAACAGGGACAGGAAGAATCTGTTGAAGCGAATCGCCCGGAGACGGAGAGTTTTGAACTAATGACCGCTGAAGGTAATCAATCCATGGAGGCGGTCCTGCATCAGGGTGAAGGATTTTCCTTGTATGTCTTTGAAAAGTTTGCCTTCGATGAGACAGCAGGTCGCTTGTCGTTAAGAAGTGATCCGGATTATTATGTGGACATTGAACCGCTGCCTTCCGATTATGATCTGACTCAGCTTGAAGCTGCAGGCAAGGAAGAGATCAGTGGACTTGGTGAAGTATCCGATTATAGTGGGGAGTTGGTTGAGCATCCTCTTGGTTCTCCGGAACTTTACCTTCAAGCTTCCGGGGAGGAAGGCATAAGTGATTATATGGTGTGGACATCAGAAGCAGGGGATCCATTTCTGTTCCGCCTTCATAATCCGAAAGGGGAAGAAGCCCCCGATTTTGCCGGACCCGTTCTAGTTTCCCTGGCAACCGTACAAAGTGATAAGTAATGTTGAATTTCTTTTATATGCCCAAATACTGTTGATTCTCATAGAAAGTCACTAATATAGTGGCTTTCTTTGTTGTGTATAACGAAGTTATTGTCCCGGGTTGAGTGCAGAAATGTGTGCCTATTGCCGTAAGGATTTTATCAGTTTGCGGACAAACCATATGAATAAAAGAATGACTAAGAGCAGAATGATGATTCCAGGAAAACCAATACTACTAAACATGATACCCCTCCAATATTATCCATGAATTACTTTGGTTCATTATAACATAGGAAATAGATTGATCATTTCAAGCTTCAAATCCAATTCACAGATGTTTCTGATTTTACGTTCACCATTACATATTTGAAAATAAGTGCGCTCTTATGAGAAACATCAAAGCTTGATTATTGGGGGATTTTAGTGGGTGAAACAGCATTAACACAGGGTTTTCGGGTACCCGCGTCCTGTAAAGGCCATATGAATGAAATGTCCTCCAGGTTGTACAATTCACCGTAACACAGGGGCATCCCGGCTGGACAACCTAGGGAGGATCATGGGCATTCCGCTCAAGGACCCGGAAAATCTGCTGCTGCTAAATCTGGTTTTTCTGTTCCGCAGGCTGCTCAAAGCAGAGGAGGGGGAGGTTCCGGTAATTGCCTCCTAACTCTGGACTACAGAAGACGTTATCGCACATCTTAATTCCGAATTAAAAACACAGTCTGCACTTCGCATGCAGGCTGTGCTTGATTTATAAGCT
Source organism: Paenibacillus illinoisensis NBRC 15959 (assembly GCF_004000925.1). GTDB lineage: Bacteria > Bacillota > Bacilli > Paenibacillales > Paenibacillaceae > Paenibacillus > Paenibacillus illinoisensis. Next base: position 197,169 of record NZ_BIME01000002.1, read on the forward strand.
CTTCTTCATGATATTTGTCTGAAATGGGCGACGTAAGGGAGGTACTATTGTTGGAAAGTAAGCTGGAGGATATCTCTAGCTCATGATTAAGCCAGTTCTAGGGCGAGTTGCTCTAAACCAATGCAAACATAATATGAAGATAATGACTATATCAACAGCATCTCCACCATAGTACATGAGCATGCCTCCAACCCTGGCTTGATCCAAAGGTACACCGGTAGGCGGGTGTGCATAGATCAGCTTGGACAACATGCCATGACCTGCTAAAGAAATCACTAGTATGATGGAGCGGTACAAAAAGGAGAGCCGGTGGGGCATGGGTTCTATGTAAATAATGGACATGGTAAACAGATAACCTGCTGCGAATATGTGGAAATGAACAACGAGATACAGAAGTGTATTCTCATGCATGAGTGAGTATAGGTTTGTAGTGTATAGTATCCAGAGTCCTCCAATATTAAGGAGCGAAGTGATCATAGGGTGAGTCAATATCCGGGACGGCCAACTTCGCAGAAGACGTGTAAGATGCCTGGCTAATGGTGTGCTTAGCGATTTCAGCAGCAGAGTCATCGGTGCAGACAACACCATAAGCAGTGGTGCAAGCATACCCAAAAGTAAATGACTGAACATGTGGGCCACGAAATCAGTATGGGCCAGATCTGCAAGAGGTCCCGCAACGGCCATAACCGCCAAAAGAGTGCCGATGGACCAGAGAACAGTCCGGTATATTGGCCAGGATTTCTTACGAATGGAACGGACTGCAGCATAAATATACATCCCAAACGCGAGTGCAAAAGGTAGTGCCAGAATCAGCTGTGGTACGATCCCCGCCATATGATCCAGCTCAGTTCCATGGTGATGATGAATGTGAGTATTAATGTTCATAGGAGTGAGCCTTTCCTGAGAATGGTCTGCTTCTTGTGCGGTACATAAGACTGAGCCCCGTCAGGATCATTAGAGCAGCAAGGACGTTCCATACCAGGTCGTAGAGAATAACATTTTCCACATAACGAATTTGATGGATTCCCATGAGTTTGTGTTGAATGAGTCCATCATACAACTGGAAGCTACCCGCTCCAAGAAGAAGGCCTCCCGACCATCTCGTAAGCCAAAATGCGATTCGTCTTCGAAGATCTGCATACATAAACAATCCTCCGATGGTAGCGAACCAACTAAAAGCATGAAAAAGACCATCTGAAATCAGACCAACCTCTGTGGTCGCCTTGTCATAAAAATGATGCCAGTGCAGCAGCTGATGGAAAACGGTCTCATCGATAAAGGCAACCAAACCAATGCCGAAGAGAATCCCAGACCATAGGTTACGATTCGAATAAACGAAGCGATTCATTATCTTCGGGTCCGAATTTTCGTTTTGAGTTTTGCTCGGCATGAATTCACCTCCACCAAAAAATACTTTATTATCCAATATACCCATATGAATGAATTGTACTCAGTTGCAAAACAAACCAGTATGAAAATGCCCAAATGAACATTTAGACCGCTAATGCAGCGGCTTTTTTTGTTATTAAGGACCAAGTCCCTGTCCCTGTCTCGGGCGAACTTGCATCCGAAGGCTTTCTTTTAAAAGGACTTTAAACTTAGGGCGAGGATAGTTCCATAAGTTGTATAATCATGGTAGTAAACAGGTATGTATTGATGTCGAAATTCGGTGTCTAACAAAGATAATCTTTTAAAATAAGGGCGGAGGCGGTATATGATGAAAGAAGCCATTTATTTAATTACAGGAGTTATGGCCTCTGGAAAGTCAACGGTATCGGAGCTGCTGGCTTCCAAGCTGGGAAAAGGTGTTCATCTACGTGGGGATATATTCCGTCGCATGATTAGTTCAGGACGCGAAGAAATGTCCGCTGAACCTTCCGAAGAAGCTGTCCGTCAATTATATTTACGTTACCGGTTAGCTGCGAATGCCGCAAAGACCTATTATGACTATGGATTTTCTGTTGTTTTGCAAGATAATTACTATGGAGGGGCACTACCCTATATGATGGAGCAGCTTAAAGATTACCCGCTTCAGGTGGTTGTGCTGTGTCCAAATGTTGAGGTGGTAAAAGAGCGAGAAAGAGGAAGGGGAAAAGTCGGGTATACCGGATTTACGGTAGAAAATTTGTATTCGGATTTTTTGAAGGAAACACCGAAAATCGGATTTTGGCTGGACAGTTCGGAGCAGTCACCAGAGCAATCGGTGAAAGATATTTTACTGCACTTCGGCGAAAATGAATCCATTTAATATTATCGACATATGACTTGTTTTCAACTCAAGGTTATGTGCAGGTTTAAGGCCCACGTATGCTGCTTAATAACAGCATACGTGGGCCTTTTGGTTGTATTGCTGCATGCTTGCATGAAGCAATAAAGGTTGTTCATTGGCATTCAACAAAGCATGTAGAAGGGAAGTAAATCAAGGGGCTATTCATACCTGAGCAAAGGATGGAAAAAACGCAGCAGCAGAAATTGAACCTGGGAAGCTAATTGTTTAAAGAGATTAATCTGCTAAAGATAATTAACTCATTAATGTTATCGAAGGAAGGTACAATCCAGTATTTTTTAAATTATTTAGGGGTGTGACCTTGAGTCATACTTAGAAGCTGAGCTGATAAGTTCTCATACCCGCTTGTTATACACTCTCATTGCAAGAATATATGCGACCAGCAGGACCCCGACACACCATGCCAAAGCAACCCATATCTCATTGCCCACCGGTTGATCTAAGAGCAGCGCACGGATCGCTTCGACAATGGAGGTTACTGGTTGGTTTTCGGCAAAGACACGAACAACCGTAGGCATCGATTCAGTTGGTACAAATGCAGAGCTGATAAAAGGAAGGAATATAATGGGGTAGGAGAAGGCACTTGCGCCATCCACGGATTTTGCGGACAGTCCTGCTATCGCAGCAACCCAGGTTAATGCCAGTGTAAACAAAGTGAGTATGCCTGCTACGCCAAGCCATGAGAGGATTCCGGCTGGTGAACGAAAACCCATGATGAGTGCAACCAAAATAATGACGGCTACGGAAATGGCGTTAGAAACCAGCGAGGTCAGGACATGCCCCCATAACAAGGTGGAACGTGAAATCGGCATGGAGTGAAACCGTTCAAATATGCCCCGCTGTACATCGATAAACAGGCGGTACGCCGTGTAGGATATTCCGCTGGCAATTGCAATGAGTAGTATGCCGGGCAATAGATAATTGACGTAGTTGTCCGTCCCGGTTTGAATAGCACCGCCAAACACATAGACAAACAGCAGCATGAAGGCAATCGGCATGATTGTAACCGTAATAATGGTGTCCATGCTGCGAAGAATATGGCGCAACGAACGTCCCAGCATTACGCTCATATCACTGAAAAAGTGTTTTTTTACCGTTTCCATTTAGTTCGCCTCCTTTTTGCCGATGACTGCGAGGAATATATCTTCAAGTGTAGGCTGCTTTTCGACGTACTCCACTTTTGCGGATGGAATCAACTTCTTCAGATCGGAGAGCGTGCCGCTGGCGATAATTCTGCCCTCATGGAGAATGGCTATTCGGTCAGCAAGCTGCTCAGCTTCCTCCAGATACTGTGTAGTCAGAAATACTGTCGTACCGCCATCCGACAGCTCTTTAACAATCTTCCATACCTCAATGCGTGCTTCGGGGTCCAGCCCGGTTGTTGGCTCGTCGAGAAAAATGATCTGTGGTTTTCCCACGAGGCTGAGAGCAATGTCGAGTCTGCGACGCATCCCGCCCGAATACGTCGATACCCTGCGGTCCGCAGCATCCGTCAGACCAAAGCGTTGAAGCAAGTCTTCAGCAATCTGACGTGGATTGTGAAGATATCGCAGTTTGGCAATCATGATCAGATTTTCCCGTCCGGTTAAAATTTCGTCCACCGAGGCGAATTGACCGGTCAGGCTGATCGCCTGCCGTACATGGTCAGGATTGGTTGCAACATCGAATCCGTTCACGGTCGCAGTTCCACTGTCTTTTTGAAGCAGTGTGGCGAGAATTTTGACAACGGTTGTTTTGCCAGCACCATTGGAACCGAGAAGGGCGAAGATGCTGCCCTTTTCCACTTCGAAATCCACGCCCTTAAGGACGTGCAGCTGTTTGTAGGATTTTTGCAGGCCAATCACTTGAATGGACTTGTTTTGCACAGGATCTCCTCCTTAGATAACCGTAACTTTGGACACATTGGCTTCCATACCTTTGAGAGCCGCATAAGTGAGTTTATCCATCATTGCACCGTCAAAGCAGACGGTCTTGATCACCCGATAATACTTGTTGGACCATGAAGACGTTGGAAAGGATACGTTTTTGAGTGTAGCGTTTTGAAATGAAACTTCGTTCAATGCCACCTTGTCAAACTTGACCCCGGTAAAGGTTTGCCCATCAAAACGCTGCCCGCTCAGATCGGAGGACTTGAACTCCACACCGTCAAAGATACAGTTATGGAAAATAGCCTTTCTAAGATCAGTTAAGGAGAACGCAACGTCAGTCAGTCTGACATTTGTGAATTTGGCCCCGTCCATACCCGACTTGCTGAAGTTCGTGCGTACCAGAACGGATTGACTGAAGCTTGCATTTGCTAGGTCCAGTGTAGAGAGGGTGCAGTCCGTCAGATTGGCGCGGTCAAAATTGGCATCCCGGACATCGCTGCTAATAAAAGAACTACCAGTCAAATCTGCATCCCTGAAATTGGAGCCTCGCAGCGCACTGGACTTGAATTGTCCTTTATGCGCGGTAACACCAGCAAAATCGCTCGTTGACAGGTTACTTGCGTTAAAGTTTGTCACTACCTGCCGTTCCAGTGAACGGGAGAGGTTGGCAACCTCCTGCACGGTTTGTTCAATATCGCCGATGCTTTCAATGGTCATCTCAAAAGCAGTTTCATCATCTTTGCCCTCAGCCTTGAGGTCACGGAACCTTTCTTGCAAATCGGAGTGCAGGTCTGCTTTTAATTCGGTGACACTTTTTACCTCATCGTACGGTGCAAAGACTCCGTTCAAATAGTGAGTGAGCTTTTCATTCATAACCTCAACACTCCTTATAATAAGTTTTCAAGCACACGTTTCGCGTACTCCCAGTTTTCTTTGTTGCTGGCATGTGTTGCTTTGCCCTTTTCGGTAATTCTAAAATACTTACGGCGTCCACCTTGAGATTCATCGCCCCAATACCACTCGATATCACCCTCCGCTTCAAGTCGCCGAACGCTGGAGTACATGGTAGCTTCTTTTAATTCGTACTCACCGCCTGAGCGCTCGGCAATCTTTTTGACAATTTCGTACCCATATCTGTCAGCTTCGGATAAGAGCCTTAGAATCATTGTATCGGTATGGCCGCGTAGTAGGTCGGATGTAATTTTGTTTTGGCTCATGTAATCACCTCGCAATTGTATAATACGTCATATTACTGTGACTGTCAAGGTAGTATTATAATCAAATTACCTTGAGTGAAAAATTGTACGTTTATCCCATCATGTTATTCAATCGTTCCTTTTCGTTATAGAAATTATCCCGACATGGATTGGTGCATGGGCTGAGAGTAGAGATGGCGTGATAAACATGAAAAAACCTCTCTTGACGTTCATGTGGTCATGACGATAGGAGAGGTTGGTTTATCACTTGTTATTGAGTAATGAAATGATAAGAGATGAATCAAAAGATGAGTCGGTTTAGCCGACTGGACTTAACGTAAGCAACCGTTTCAGATTGTCATCAATAAATTTGTTATCGGCAGGGTTAATCCCACGACCGGCGAAATGTCCCCAAATCGAATGAATCGGCTGATAGTCAGCATTAGGAATAAGGCCAGCCTCGTACTCGTTGTCTTCCGCCGTGCAGAAGAGATCCGTGCTACCTGGCATAATGCAGGCGAGCGCTTTAATACTGCTTAGCGCATGCTCGAAATTTCCGTTATAGAGGGGATTATCACTAATATCGGCATGTTGGCCTGTCCATGACATGGCGAGAACATTGTGCGGATCCATAGTCATGAAGACCTCTTCCCAGAAGCCTGCCATAAAATCTGTTAATGAGTCGAAACCAAGCTCACGGTAAAGTTTCCTTCTATAGAAAGCCTGTGAAAATCCCCATCCCGCGTAAACTCGGCCAGCCCCGCGCATGTCTGCAGTGGTCAAATGATTGAGTTGTTTCGAATCAAATTGCACGGCTGACAGGAGGGGGGCACATACTCCTTCCAGGACCGCAAACGTATGAGGCCATGTTTTGGCCACGCCTGCAAAAGGCGCGATGCGTTCCACCATATCGGGATAACTTGCCCCCCACTGGAATGCTTGAATACCACCCATGGACCACCCTACAACAAGTGCAATCTTTTGTATGCCGAATAGTTCGGTAACTAGCCGATACTGCAGAACAACATTATCATAGATGGTTACTCTGGGGAAATTCGCCCGGTCAAATGGAGGAGGCGTGTTACTGGGAGACGAGGACAATCCGTTACCTAACAGATTCGGAACGATGATAAAATATTTTTCCGGATCCAGTGCCATGCCATTTCCAATCAACCATTCATTTTGTACATGCTGGTCGCCAAAAGCCGTAGGATAGACAACAACATTATCTTTCTTCTCATTCAATCTACCGTAAGTCTTGTAAGCAAGAAAAGCATTTGGTAACGTCACGCCTGATTGCAAGGTTACATCACCCAATTTGAAGATGTCATAGTCCATATTTAGTTTCTCCCTTCAAATATAATGACTCATTATGTGTGTTTCTTGTACTCAGTATAGGTCCGTGTTACTCTCAATAAAAGTGATTAAAACTCAATATAGTGTTCAATATTTTTGATAATAAGAGGAGGAAAAATACATGGAATTGCGCCAATTAAATATGTTCCGGACTGTCGCATCGACCCTTAATTTCAGCCGGGCAGCCGAATCTATGGGCTATGTACCTTCGAACGTGACGATGCAGATCAAGGCTTTGGAGGATGAGCTGGGTGTTCGACTTTTTGACCGCTTGGGTAAGCAGCTTGTACTCACAGGAGCGGGGAAACGCTTCTTAATTCATATTGAGAGTGCTCTGGATAAATTGGATGAAGCTCGAAGCGCCGTTCATGACGATGAACAATTAAGTGGAACCTTAACAATTAGTGCCAATGAGGTTCTATGTGCCTACCGGCTTCCAGTGGTCTTTCGTCTATTCCGCTCACGGCATCCGGGAGTTCGCCTGATCTTCCGCTCCGTTCCCAACCTACAACTGAAGCACACGCTTTTTGAGGGGACCGCAGATGTGGTCTTTATGTTGGACGAACCTATTCGCTCTACAGGTCTTGCAGTGGAACCGTTGGTGGAAGAGACATTCCGTTTCTACGCTGCGCCGGATCACCCACTTGCGCAGCATACGGTATTAAAGCTTGAAGATTTTCACGGTCAAGTGTTCCTGACCAATGAGAAGGGCTGTACATATCGAACCATGTTTGACCGGGCATTTGAGAAAAAGGGGATTGATACCATTACACATTTGGAATTTCAAAATGCCGAAGCGATTAAGCAATGTGCCATGGCTGGAATAGGTATTGCGTTCCTGCCGGAATTAACAACGGAAGCCGAAGTAGATCGGGGTGAACTTATCGTTCTTCCTTGGAAAATTGCTGACTTGCACGTATATACACAAATGTTATGGCATAAGGACAAGTGGCTTTCACCCATGTTGTTATCTTTTCTGGAAGCAGCAAGGGAGGTCATTGCGAAGGAGGAAGGGTTTGATCATTTTTAAAGCTAAGGTGATCCGTAAGCGCTGAACGACGGATTAAGGAATGACGGACAGATGTTGAAATCTTCAATGAGAAAGAAGGATCAACGTCTGTCCGATAACCATAATGGGAATGACATCAAAAGGTTGAGTTAGTAATTATAATGGCACATCTACCGCATAACGATCGCGAAGAATGGACAGATGGTGCAGTTCATGTCCAACCAGAACATAAGCAATGGATCGAGCTGAAGCAGGATTATCACTAACAATTCCTCTACGCAGCCAGGCTTCCGGCGAGATGTGACGAAGCATGAGCAGGGTGGAGCTGCGTGCGGCCGCATATTCTTCGTTTAGATCGGCCACGGTGTACGCATCGAATGGATGACTTTGCATAAGGACATCCTGATCGTAACCGGGATGATTTGCTTGGTCGCCTCTGGCGATGCGAAGCAGTCGGCTGCTCATAATACGTTCATTATCCGTCAGGTGGCCAATGACCTCTTTTACGCTCCATTTGCCTTCAGCATAACGGTAATTCGCTTGCTCCTCAGTCAATGAGGACAGAACGGATTGTACGATATTGGATTGCTGCTCCAACCGTTCGATGATATTCCCTTCGGGAACCAGTTTTATGTATCCTTCATAATAAGCTGCATACTCCTCTGTCGTTGGTCTTTCAAGCATGGTAGCGCCTCCTTTGGATTTCTAGCTCTGGATTTAATTGTAGTATATGCTTGGACATATTCTCAACCTTTCAATGGCAGGAAGCTGCTCCTTTATGGTGTTAATATTTAATAGGGTGAATTAATTCTAGAGCAGAATCCGGACGAAATGAACCTTGCTTTCTTCACGAATAAGGTCCTCGCTTGTTGTTAAAGAACCTTTTGTGTGTTATCTTTCGGCCGCCTTACATATTGACAAGTTGATAGAGCAGCTTCGTGTTTCACATCCGTTTCACGTTATCGTCTTACATTCAAACATGTGATGGTATAATAGAAAGGTCGCTAAATACGTTGCTGTGTTGACCACAGTGGTAGCGAGATCGCTAACAGGAGTTTATTTCAATAAAGGAATGATATTACATGACAGATTCGCTGAGACAAGATATCCGGGATCGATTGGCCCAAAAGGATTACCATTGCGAGAAAGAGTATACGTTATCGATCCTTAGCGGCAAATGGAAAGTGGTTATTTTATGGCATTTGGGAGTGGAAGGCCCTCATCGGTTTAGCGATTTACAAAAGCTCTTTCCTAAAATTTCACATAAAATGTTGACAAGCCAGCTGCGTGAGCTAATTGAGGATGGCATAGTTCATAGAGAAGTCTATCCGGATGTCCCTCCCAAGGTTGAATATTCGATGACAGAAGTAGGAATGAGCATACTGCCCATCGTTGAAATGATGTATACTTGGGGTCTGAATCGGCTAAGTCAGCTTAAGGAAGAAATCAAGTAAATGGATGTGGCAGTTACCGTTTGGTAACCACCGCACCAAAAAGTGCATGCTTTTCATTTAAAGTAAGGGCAGTTAGAATGGAATAGAAGTTGAGAACGATTGTTTTTAACGCTAGGTTTTAATTCAATTTAACTTATCTAAGATTCAAAGGAGCGAACAATAATATGCAGTCCATAGCAGGGAAAGTAGCATTAATTACAGGAGCGGGTCGCGGGATTGGTCGCGCGATTGCCATTGCATTTGCACAAGAGGGCATCCACGTAGGCCTTGTAGGCCGTACGCTTGAGAATTTGCAAAAGGTCAAGGAAGAACTTAAACCGTACAATGTGAACGTAGCGATTGCTGCAGCTGATGTGGCCGATCTGGATTCCATTACAGCAGCAGTAGAGTCTGTACGGGGAGAGCTCGGAGCGATCGATATTCTAATCAACAATGCGGGTATTGGCAAATTCGGCGGATTCATGGAGTTAACACCGGAAGAATGGACCAATATCATTGATGTCAATGTGAAGGGTGTATATTACACGACCCGTGCGGTATTGCCAGAGATGATGGAGCGCAACGCAGGCGATATCATTAACATTTCATCTACGGCTGGACAAAAAGGTGCGCCGCTTACGAGCGCGTATACTGCATCTAAAGCGGCTGTGAATGGACTCACCGAGTCCTTGATGCTTGAAGTACGTAAGAAAAACATTCGTGTCACGGCTCTGACCCCTAGCACCGTTGCTACGGATATGGCAGTCGAGCTCAAGTTGACGGACGGCAATCCGGACAAGGTGATGCAGCCTGAAGATCTGGCAGACCTGATTGTGGCACAACTGAAGCTGCACCCACGCGTATTGTTGAAGCATGCGGGTCTATGGTCAACAAATCCGTAAATGGATAGAAGCAAAAGTGCATTGTAAAAATTAAAAATGTACACTAGGAATATACAAAAATAAGTCGCTGCTTAAGCGGCTTATTTTTGTTTTTGCAACGTTTTGGCCTAATCACACAAATACCCGATAATATTTTCTACTGTACAAGGTGTTCCAGTTCAGGCTGCAGTTTATTCCGCAGAATAAACATCATGGCCGCACCAACGAGGAAAGCAACAGCATCCGCAATAACAAGTGACCAGACCACGCCATGGAAGCCGTTCATATGACTCGCAATGAAAAGCACAGGAATCAATGTAACTCCTTGAATAATGGACATAACAAAAGCAGCGGTTCCTTGGGCAGTTGCCTGGAAAATGCCTGTGAACAGCGTCGTCATTCCTGAGATGAACAGGGACAGAAATGTCACATGCAGAATATAGCTTCCCATTTCAATGAGCTGCGGATCACTCGTGAATAGTCCGATTAAATGATCAGAGATCAGATAAACGATGATGCCGAACCCGGCGGCTAGAACGAGAATGCTTTTAATCGTAAATCCAATGGTTTGTTTCATACGCAGCTTGTTTGCCGTAAACGTGAAAGCAATTAATGGCACAACTCCTTCACATAACCCCATTAGAATAAATTCAGGAAACTGCAGCAAACGTGATGCTATCCCGTATCCCGCTACAGCCTGATCCCCATAGTCGGCAAGAAAATGGTTCAAGAAAAGCGACATGGCCCCCAGGAAGATACTCATGATAAAGACAGGAACACCAATTTTGAATACATTGCTCAGGATGTCTTTGCTTGCCTTGAACCATTTGGCAGAAATGGTTAGTAAACGGCTTTTATTCCCCATATGAAAGGCATAGAATGCACTCGCAACCAGGTTGGAGATCACGGTAGCAGAGGCTACACCAATAACGCCCCAGTGAAAGACGTAGATGACTACCGCATCAAGTATGATATTGACGACAACACTGAGGATCATGCCGACCATCGACGTGATGGCCGCTCCTTCGGAACGTACGATATTTTCCAGTGTGAAAAACAGGATTACGAATGGCGAGCCAATCAGCATAACGGTGACATACTCTTTTGTGAATCCAAATGATTCTGTTGTTGCGCCCAGGCCATGAACGATGGGATCGACCAATGGAAGACCGATGGCCATTACCAGCAAACCGAGAGCTAAACTGCTGTAGAACGCAAAGGAAGACACATGTTTTACGTCATCATATTTCTGCTCGCCCAGCAAACGGGAAATAAAGGTGCCACTCCCTATGCCAATCAAGTTACCTAACGCCATGATGGCGGCAAACAAAGGCAAGGTTAGCGCAAGAGCGGTTAACATCGCAGTATTGCCTAGCGTACCGAGAAAATAGGCGTTCAAGATGGAGTATATGACGTTCATTGACGTGCCGAGCATCATGGGGATGGCAAAGTGAGCTACGGCTTTGGTAATTGGTGCCTTTTCGAAATAATGGAGGTTTTCTGCATCCATGTGGGTCACTACCTTCTTCATATAATTTAGTATTGCTGACAATCTAACAGCGTTAGTTTGTGCCTTACAGTGTAAGATGATATCATGAGCGTATGAACCTGTAAAGTAAAACTTACACTGTTAGATAAAGGGCGGATATAAATGAAAAAACAACAGCCACAAATTTCGGAAGATAAAATATTGGAAGCCTCGTGGGAACTTCTGGGGGAAGAGGGCATCCAGAAATTCAGCATGAGACGATTAGCCGATCGTTTGGGGATTCAGGCACCATCTATTTACTGGTATTTCAAGAGCAAGCAGAATCTCTATCAACGTCTGGCTAACCAGATATCGAAAATCATTCTGGAGGATTTCAATTCGGAGGGGAATTGGAAAGAGCAGTTGGAGGAATTAGCCATAACCATTCGAAGTGTGTTGAGTCGTTACCCCTGCTCGACGCAGCTCATGATGATGACGCTGCCTCATGAACCTGACATGATCCGATTCACCAACCGTATGTTGCTTTGCGTCGAATCGACCCCGCTTGAGCAAGAGCAGAAATTGCAAGCCGTTTTAACGCTTACAAACTATGTGTTCTATTTCGTTTTGGATGATTATCAACATCAGCGCAATATCACCGTGATGCTGGAGGATGAGGGAGTGGCTCCGGGCGGGCAGATGAACGAACTTCTGGACTCCATGACTGAGGCAGAAGCGGGACTATTCCGAGGAATGTACAAAAGCGGACTTTTTGAGGTCATGGGGACCGATCAGGCTTTTGAATTTGGTTTGAAGCTGATTCTGATGGGGATTGAGCAGGTTATCAAGGAGCATGAGAAGTAAATCGATATTCACAGCTCATCTGGGGATGAAGTCGCCCCGGCAGACCTTACGATGCGCTGCGCATAACGTGCAACGAAATAGAGACAGTCTATATTAGAGAAGTGATTGCCAAGGTACATTCCCTTGTTGGATTGTAAACTGAAAAAGCTGATGCGGGTGATAAGACCGTATCAGCTTTTTTTATGTTGAACGCCCATAATTCGACTCTTTAATGAGTGTCTGCAACCAATCGTCAACAGTAGTATCCCATTTCAACCTTACCGTTTAATGCCCTTTTCGTGGACAAATTTCTTCAGTACCGAAAAATCCTCTGTCACCTTCTTAAAAGGCAAAGTTTCCAGCACTTGTTCCCGGTAATTCTTCCTGGCTGCTGCGCTAAGACGAGAGTCAAGGATGCTGAGCACGCCAAGGTCCGTTTCGCTGCGAATCAATCGTCCCGTTCCTTGCCGTAAACGAAGAAGCATGTCCGGTACAAACACGTCCATGAACGAATTGTCCGATAAAGTGGCCTTATACTCATAGATGGGATCGGACGGAACAGGGAAGGGCAGACGAAAAACAATGACTTGTGACAGGTCAGGACCCTCGATATTTACACCTTCCCAGAAAACGCCTGTACTAAGCAGCACACCTTTACTTCCCCGGAATTCAGCGATTACCCCATCTTGGGAAGATCCCTCCTTCTGAACATGTGCCGCCCATGGATATTTACTCTTATCTGAGATCAACTTCTGATGAACATACTTCATGTCTTCCTTGGCAGAAAAAAGGACTAGTGTTCTACCTTGGGTTAGATTACAGAGTTGAATCATTTCGTGGTAGGCTGCTTCAAGATACAGCTCGCGCTGATCGTATTGATAGGTTGGAACCTTGTTCGAGATGTACATCATGGCATGGTTCGTGTAATCAAATGGAGAGGGTTTGCGGTCCATATAATCGCCCCTGTAACCAAGCGATTGTGTTAAATAAGAATATTGTTCCTCCAGTGTTTCTCCGCCTTGACACATCGTGGCCGACGTGAGAATCACAGACGTCTTACCGTTAAATAACGTATGTTTCAGAAACTGGCTTATATCTTTGGGACAGATGCTGATCGTGGTTGCCCGAAGTGTCCTACTTGCCCAACTAAGATGATTTTCCTCTGTGTTAGCCAAGACATCCATAAGAGATATAAGCCCGTTCATAGCTTCATAAACTTCGTCAATCTCCCGCTCGTTGCGTGAGGTCAGAACCGATAAGCGAAGACTAAGGTCCTTCAAATGTTGGGAGACTTGGCGAAATGGTATGCCTTGCATCTCAGAAATCTGGATACGGTCACTATCCTGTTTGGCCTCTCGGAGCAGGTCAGCGTCGATTTGTTTGAAAATATGCTGAGCACATCTTTTGATAAATTTGGATTGGGAAAGGAGAGTCTTGTCCATAGACTGCTTCATGAGCAATTGCACCGTGTCGTCCAGTGTACGGCAGATGCCTCTTAATGTGAACTCCAGCGTCCTTGCGTCTCTAACTTTGGCCTCCAGATTATGAGCTTCATCAATAATGATTAGAGCTGGTCTTTCTGTAATGATGCCCCGTGTTCCTTCTTTTTTCTTCATCAGATCCCGGATAAGCAGGTCCTGATTCACAATTATAAAATCAATCTCGCTTGGCCTTGCATTAATTTTGGCTCGCATTTCATAAAACATGCATCCATTTTTATGATGACAACGTTCAAATTGGCAATCATTTACAGACACGTTAGACCATTCGGTATCACTAATTCCACCTTGGATGTCTGCTCTTTCATCAATTTCATAATTGATTACTCGCTGAGCAAGGGTGGACAAGGGGGAATTGGGATCATCTGGCTTGAACAACTCCGCAGCCCTGTTTCGGCAAGCATACTGGCCCATGCCTTTCCCTACGACAGAGCGAACTGTAGTGAAGCCGAGCCGGCTGCCGATGACGCGAAGATCCTTATGTATCTGTTCCGAAAGCTGAATGGAGGATGTGGCGATAATAATGGGCTGTTGTGAAACCTGATTAATGAGCAGACTGGGGATGAGATATCCAAAAGACTTGCCGATACCTACGCCAGCTTCAATCATGGCATTACGCCCGTTAACATAGGCATCCGTTATATCCAGAGACATATCCTGCTGCCCAATCCGCTCGCGAAGACCCATTCGGGGAAAACGGTCATACACCCGAAAGATGCCTTCCACAAGCGAGCGTTCGAGGTCCTTTTTCGGTTTGCGTTTCTGTGATTTAGAGAGTTCATTTAACCAGTTCAAAACAATCACCTCACTTCCCAATGTAAAATCTTCCTCTTCGTCTATTTTTAGTGAAACCCTAATTATCTTAGAAGCGTCATTTACAGTCAAGTGTACATAAGCGATGATTAAGTCCATGGCTATAAAACGCAACTAAACGGATATCAATAGCGTCTATTTATCTTACATAGAACAGCAACAGGAGTGAAACAAATGCAGCTAAAAATGATAGGCATATTCGGCGCCGTTCTCGGCTCTATGCTCATATGGGCGGGAAATGCAGCAGCGGAAGAGCGGTTTAACGACCTACAATATTCGAAGTGGGCAGAAGACGGTATTGAGTACATGGCGAAACGGGGAACCGTCGCAGGGTATGGAGATGGGAAATTTAAACCCGCAGGGCTTGTGACTAGAGCACAGGCAGTCACCTTTCTGGTGCGGGAGCTATACCCGGAACAGCTTGAGAAGCCCGCTGAAGGTACGACTTACTCGGATGTTCCAAAGACACACGCCTTTAATAAAGAAATTGCGATAGCTTCTAAAAATGGACTTGCCAGCGGATTCCCGGATGGCTCCTTCCGTCCGGATGCACCGCTTAGCCGCGCTGAAACTGCAGCTTTCTTAACACGCGCATATTCTCTATCGGAAGGCAAGCAAACCGCCAATTGGTCCGATACGGAAAACCATTGGGCAGCAGCGCCCATTCTCGTCATGAGCTCCAATGGTTTGGTCGGCGGATATTCAGATGGCACCTATCGTCCGAATCAAACGGTGACGCGAGCAGAATATGCCGTATTTATGTCACGATTAATTCAGTTCGAACGCCAGGCAGCCATTCAGGCACAGGATTGGGACAAGCTGATTTCTTATATGACCGTGAGTGAGCAGGTCGGTCAAATGCTCATGCCTGACATTCGGCAGTGGAATGGTAAAGTGACCACGACTGTTAATGAAGGGTTGAAAAGCAGCCTCCATAATCAGGATCTGGGCGGCTTAATCCTTTTCGATAAAAATATTGTAGACACTCGGCAGGTCACAACATTTACGCACAATCTGCAAATGGAAGCAGGGGACATTCCGATGTTTCTTGGCATTGACCAGGAGGGAGGCGTTATTAAGCGAATCCCTGGCGGCACCAATTTGCCGGGTCAAATGGCTCTAGGCGCAACCGGAGATTCAACCCTGGCCGAAGCGGCTGGACAGCTGACGGGAGAAGAGCTGAAAGCACTGGGGCTGAACATCAACTTTGCGCCAGTACTCGATATTAACAGCAATCCGGACAACCCGATCATCGGTATGCGATCATTCAGTTCAGATGCAGATTTGGTCACCAGACTTGGTCTCGCAACGATAACAGGGCTGCGGCAATCGGGCGTCATTGCGGCAGTTAAACATTTTCCAGGACACGGGGACACGACGGTGGATTCCCATCTCGGATTACCAGTCCTGACGCATAACCGCGAGAGGCTCGATGCGGTGGAGCTGAAACCTTTTCAGGCTGCAATCGAGAACGGGGTGGAGATGATCATGACTGCACACATTGCTTTTCCTGCCATAGACAGCGAACAGGTCACATCGCTTAAAGACGGACAACGCGTGCCTGTTCCTGCCACGTTATCCAAAAAGGTATTGAATGGTCTGCTTCGGGAAGAGCTGGGATATGAGGGGATTATTATTTCAGATGCGTTCACCATGGATGGGATAGCGGAGCATTTTGGTGAAGACCAAGCGGTAGAACGGGCGGTCAACGCAGGTGTGGATATCATCCTAATGCCGCAGGATTCTGCAGCTGCTCATCAAACACTGGTGAATGCGGTGAAGAACGGAACGATTCCGATGGAAACCATCCATGCTTCAGTCGAGCGTATTTTGGAGCTGAAAGCGAAGTATGGCTTGTTTGAACGCAGTGAAAGCCTTACGTCTAAGCTAGCCGAGCTTAACAATGTTATCGGTTCACAGGGACATCGCGAGGTGGAGCGGGAAATTGCAGAGCGAGCAGTGACCCTGTTGGCCAGCCGTGACGGTATGCATCCGGATTCATTCCAACGAGGAGATCGGGTCGTCATTGTTGCAGCGGAAGAAGAGCAAGCCAAGCAGCTTGAGGTACAGTTGAAGCAGGCTTCAAATAACCTGTCGTTAAAGACGGACATTGCCCTAATTGGACAAGCTCAAACGAAAGAGACGGTTGCCAAAGCCGATTATGTCATCCTGGCTTCCTACCAGTTCCGTAACGTGGCCAGCCAGTTTGGATGGAGTGCTTATCAAGCCTTAATCAATGAAATGAACACTCGTAATCAACGCTACACGCTGTTGTCACTCGGCAACCCTTATGAAACGATATATCTGAAGAACATTCGCTCAGGACTTGCTGTTTATGGCAAACAGGAGCCCAATACGGAAGCCGGAATCAACGTGCTGCTTGGCCATCAAGAAGCTACCGGCAAGTTGCCAGTGAAAACGAATTAAAACATATTGAAAATATTCAAAAAAATAATCAAAAGACGGATTCCAGCATACGGAGTCCGTCTTTTGATTTTGATCTTTGGATTCACCAGTGGAGAAAATTAATTGATATTTTTGTAATAAACCAAATGGTCCGTCCATTCATCATATTCGTGTATGAAGCCTTTGCGAAGAAGAAAAGTTGATTACATAGCTGTTTTATCGTGTTTGGATAATAATGACATTGACATATGTGTCATTTTCCAAAATAATAGAATGTAATTGAATACTGGTACCTTTAATTCAGTCCAGAGAGGCTGGCAAGGGCAGCGGATTTTTATAATCACGCGTGAAACAGGGCATATTCCGTTCAGGGATGCTCTGCGTCTTCGCGCGGGTTATGATGCAAAAAAGAGGCTACTTGTCAGTTATGACCTGACGAGTAGCCTCTTTTTTCTGCTTTTTGGTATCAGGACACTTTAAGTTGGGGGTATTCTGATGAGCAAACAAGATCAAGAATTTTCATGGCAGGCAGTGCCAAAAACGCAGAGAAACCATTTTTGGAAGACGTTGTCCGTTATGCTGGGTTTCACATTCTTCTCGGCAAGCATGCTGGCAGGAGGGACGCTTGGTGTCAGCTTAACGTTTATGGAGTTCATTGGTATCGTGCTTGCGGGTAATTTGGTGCTCGGGATCTATACGGGAGCACTGGCACATATCGCGGCGAAGACAGGCTTGTCCACACATTTGCTGGCCAAATATGCATTCGGTGAGAAAGGGTCGTATCTGCCTTCGTTCCTGCTCGGCTTCACGCAGGTTGGATGGTTCGGTGTCGGCGTAGCAATGTTCGCGATTCCCGTTGCCAAAGCGATGGATTGGAATGTGTACCTGTTAATCTTTGTGTTTGGTCTCGCCATGACGGCATCTGCAATCTTCGGTATGAAGTCGCTTGTTATTTTGGGTTATATCGCTGTTCCGGCCATTGCCATTCTCGGGAGTTACTCCATGTTCCAAGGCGCAGACACGCTTGGTGGCCTGCAAGGATTGTTTGATTACACGCCGGCACAGTCGCTCACTGCAGCAGCAGCACTAACCATTTGTATCGGATCGTTTATCAGCGGGGGTACGTTAACGCCAGACTTTGCCCGGTTCTCCCGTACGTCACGCCAGGCAGTTACCGCAACTGTCATTGCATTCTTCCTGGGCAACTCGCTCATGTTCCTGTTCGGTGCAGTCGGCGCCATGGCCTATAACCTGGCAGACATTTCGGAAGTCATGTTCCTGCAAGGTTTGATCATTCCTGCGATCATCGTTCTGGGATTGAATATCTGGACAACAAACGACAATGCTCTGTATGCTTCGGGACTTGGTTTTGCCAACATCACTAAAATTTCGAAAAAATTCTTCGTCGTCGTCAACGGCATCGTGGGTACCATCTTTGCGATGTGGATGTATAACAACTTCGTTGGTTTCCTGAATGTACTCGGCGCAGCCGTACCGTCCATCGGAGCCATCATCATTGCAGACTACTTCTTCGTGAAGCGCAGAAATTATAAACCATTTGCCGAGATGACTTTCAAAACGGTAAACTGGATAGCGATGGTCGCTTGGGCGATCGGCGTGGCATTCGCTCAATTGGCACCAGGAGTAACGCCATTAAATGCACTTCTTGGTACAGCGGTGGCTTACATTGTACTCATGTTGATCGTTTCTGCGAAAGAATCCAAAGAAAAGGGGAAAATGAATGATTATACAGAACGCGAAATTGCGGGGTAAAGACGGTCTATGGAATATCGTCGTAAAGGACGGAAAATTCGAACAAATCACGCAGGAGCCAGCTGCTACTGCGAATGAGGAAGTTATCGACGTAAGCGGTTCGCTTGTACTGCCACCGTTCATTGAGCCTCATATTCATCTGGATACAACGTTAACAGCAGGTGAGCCGGAATGGAATTTGAGCGGCACGCTGTTCGAAGGCATTCAGCGGTGGTCCGAACGCAAAGCATTTCTGACGCATGAAGACGTTAAAACACGTTCCAAAACGGCGCTGAAATGGCAAATGGCGCAGGGCATCCAGCATGTGCGGACACATGTGGACGTAACGGATCCAAGCTTGACGGCAGTTAAAGCGATGCTTGAAGTAAAAGAAGAGATGGCGCCTTACATTGACATCCAGCTTGTCGCTTTCCCGCAGGAAGGTATTCATTCCTATCCCAACGGTGTGGAACTGCTTGAAGAATCGCTGAAAATGGGCGTTGACGTCGTGGGAGGCATTCCCCACTTCGAATTCACGCGAGAATACGGCGTCGATTCAATGAAGGTTGCATTTGACCTTGCTGAGAAATATGACCGTCTAATCGACATTCACTGTGATGAAATCGATGATGAGCAATCCCGTTTTGTAGAAGTCGTTGCCAAGGAAGCCTACGAACGTGGACTGGGTTCCCGTACGACAGCGAGTCATACGACGGCAATGGGGTCATACAATGATGCATATACGTACAAGCTGTTCAGATTGCTGAAAATGGCTGACCTGAACTTCGTATCCAACCCGCTGGTTAACATCCACCTGCAGGGACGCTTCGACACGTATCCGAAAAGAAGAGGACTGACTCGTGTCAAAGAGCTGCAGGAAGCAGGTCTGAACGTGTGCTTCGGTCACGATGACATCTTCGATCCATGGTATCCACTCGGTACGGGTAACATGCTTCAGGTGCTGCATATGGGTATCCATGCTTCGCAGTTGCTTGGTTACGATCAGATCGTGAATTCCATTGACCTGATTACCAAAAACAGCGCAAGAACGCTCCACATCGAGGATGTGTACGGCATTGAAGAAGGCAAGCCGGCCAACTTCATCGTTCTGGAAGCAGAGAATGAATATGAAGCCATCCGTAAACAAGCTGGCGTGCTCTACTCGTTCAGAGGCGGCCGCAAAATCGCGGAAACGAAACCACGGGATACGTCGATCATTCTTGAAGACGGTTTGGAGAAGGTAACATTTAACAAATAAGCAATGAGAATGTAATGAAATAGGAAATAGGCACATTATACATTAAGAAATGCCTAGCATTAATCAAAAAATCCCCTCGGGGTGACAGGATCAATCAGAAATCACACGTAATCGTGAATTCTTCCTGCCACACATGAGGGGATTTTTTACTGTTATTAAAGAGACAGTGCCTCATGATGAGACTAGTCCGTTACAGCTTTTTGTAATCTCGCTACACCTTCCTGTATTTGTGCATCTGACAAATGGGCAAATGATAAATAAATACCAACCTTTATGCCATCCGATGTTGAGCTGCTGACTTCCGAGTAGTGGACCCCTTCCGATCTGGCGGATGCCCGAAAGGCTTCATAAGCTGAGGCTTTTCCTCGCCACCAGCCGAATACGTGCAGACCCGCTTCATTTTCCACCCAATCAAACCATGTAGAGAGCTGCTGATTCAACAGTTTGAGTAACATATGGAACTTGCGGCTGTACAGACGATTCATCCTGCGCAGATGGCGTTCATACTGACCGCTTGTCATAAATGCTGCGAGCGCCCGCTGTTCAATTAGATTAACAGGTCTTGGCTCATATAAAGCCTGAGCCTTTCTAAAGGTATCTGCCAGGGTGGGAGGGAGGACCACATAACCCAGTCGGACTTCAAAAGGCAATGTTTTGGTGAAGCTTCCAAGGTAAATGACGCGCCCTTCTTTGTCGAGTGTTTTCAGAGGTTCAACATGCATTCCGCGGTATCGGAACTCACTGTCGTAATCATCCTCGACAATCATGGCATCCCGGCGATGTGCCCAGTCCAGCAGGGTTTGTCTGCGTTCAAGACTAAGCATTTCACCTGTTGGAAATTGCCTCGATGGCGTGACAAACAACATACGTGCATCCCAGTTTTGGGGAACCAGTCCCTGACCGTCGAGATTGGCTTCAATTAACTTGGCGCCCGCAGCCATAATGGCTTGAGAAATCCCGACATAACAAGGGCTTTCCGTCACAACATGATCGCCAGGGTCTGCGAGCAACTGAGTGAGCAGCGCTATTGCCTGCATTGAACCTGCAGTAACGGCAATATGCTCCGCATCTACATGAATCCCCCGCATTCTCCGCAGGTAGGCAGCAATGGCCTCTCTTAATTTCGGGTCTCCTGTGGAGCTAACAGAGGCAGAAGCATGGATAACATTCTCCTCACGATGCCGTATCTCTGCATACAATCGATTATTCCATTCATCGTAAGGGAACTTGGAAAGATCCGGCTGATATTTGCTGAAGTCGATCATTTCGCTATTCTCTTTGCTGTGATCACGAATCTGTACCGTTTGTTGAGGGGTCTGCTGCTCAAGCTGCTGGATACGGTTTCCCCAAGCTGACAAGTGATGAGTACAGGATTTTACCTGGTACTCCTCATGGCTTAAATCCGCTTGATAAGCAACAAAGGTACCTCTTCCGTGCTCTGACTGAAGGTAACCTTGGGCAGTTAACGTATCATAGACCTGATTCACGGTTCCTCGGGAAATGTGATATGACGCTGCTAACTCCCTTGTGGAAGGTAACTTTTCGCCGTATACGAGATTACCATCATGAATAGCGTCCCGAACCGCATGATAGAGAGCCTTCATTTTAGTATATTGTCGGTTCAAATATGAACTGTACGCTAGATGAAATTGCATAGATCCTCCAATGGTTGTATAAAGTGGTTCAACAGATTCAAAGTGGTACAATAAAATCCGGTGATATTGGATCTTTTTATGTGTCCATTCTCATTTTATACTAATTCATAGTTTAAGGGGAAACAATAGTGGCATCGAAAAATAGATCATTTACTTTGTTGAAATAAGATGTCCTTTTTGAAATTAATCAAAAGTTAAACTGGGAGGATTACAATCATGCAAACAGGTACAGATCGTGTTAAAAGAGGAATGGCTGAAATGCAAAAAGGTGGCGTCATCATGGACGTCATGAATGCGGAACAGGCTAAAATTGCGGAAGCGGCTGGGGCAACAGCTGTTATGGCTCTTGAGCGGGTACCTTCTGATATTCGCGCAGCTGGCGGTGTAGCTCGCATGGCAGATCCAACGATCGTTGAAGAGGTTATGAAAGTGGTGTCCATTCCGGTGATGGCCAAAGCACGTATCGGTCATTACATCGAAGCCAAAGTGCTTGAATCCCTTGGCGTGGACTATCTCGATGAGAGTGAAGTACTGACACCTGCAGACGAAGTATTCCATATTGATAAACATGAGTTCACTGTACCATTTGTATGTGGAGCCAAAGATCTGGGAGAGGCTCTTCGCCGCATTGGTGAAGGCGCATCCATGATTCGTACCAAAGGTGAGCCTGGAACAGGCAATATTGTGGAAGCGGTTCGCCATATGCGTCTGATTAACAGCCAAATCCGCAAAGCCCAAAACATGTCCAAGGACGAATTGTATGCTGAAGCGAAAAACCTGGGTGTATCTTATGAGCTTTTGCTTGAAGTACATGAGAATGGCAAACTTCCAGTCGTTAACTTTGCTGCAGGCGGTGTAGCCACTCCGGCAGATGCTGCACTTATGATGCATTTGGGCGCAGACGGCGTATTCGTTGGATCCGGTATTTTCAAATCGGATAGCCCTGAGAAATTCGCTCGTGCCATTGTCGAAGCGACGACACATTACACGGATTACAAACTGATTGCCGAAGTGTCCAAAAACCTGGGTGCGCCAATGAAAGGGATCGAGATTTCCAAACTGTCTGCGGATGAGCGCATGTCCGACCGCGGTTGGTAAGATATAATGGATTTCGATAAGTAGTAGGTAGTCTGAATAGTGAGGAAAAAAGCTGATCAATTGAGTATAATTGATCGGCTTTTTTGTTATTCTTAAAGAACAACGTACGGATGTTCCAAAAGACAGACAATGAATGTAACGGACGTGAAATTGACCTGCACATTGATATCTTCAAAATGCTGTGTCTATAATAAGCGGTATGAAGGAAGGTGCAGACCATTCGCTATCTATATGAGTTTATTCAACATCACGACGATCTGCCTATGAAACTCTTCGTGAACTCAGTGAAACATATCGATTTCCATTGGCATAAGGAAGTGGAGGTTGTCTATGTTCTCCATGGTTCAATCAACATGTATCTGGATCAGCAGCAGTATACATTGCATGAAGATGATTTGATTGTGGTAAACAGCATGTCCGTCCACAAGATAGAACGAACCAATCAGGACAACGTGTTATTAACATTGCAGTTTGGTCCGGAGTTGATGAACAATAATGCTTTTATCTCCTGTAACTCTGCCCTGAACGTGGAGCAGGACGTTCCCCGGCTGCTTAGCATCAAACAACATCTTGCGCAAATGGTGTGGGAGATCAACAAAAAAACGCCGGGGTATCAAAATTTCACCATGGGCAGATTACAGATGTTATGCGGCTTCCTGCAGAGGTATTTTTCAAATGGAACGAATCCGACGTTGGAAGAAGGAAGCAGGGACTATGACTATAAAAGGCTGAACAGGGTCCTCACATATATTGATATTCACTATAATGAGAAGATTACGCTGCAGGATATGGCAGATTCCGAGCATTTAAGCTTGCATTATTTTTCCCACTTCTTTACGGACAAGATCGGGATACCTTTCCAAAAGTATCTGACCCTCATTCGCCTGGAGAAAGCCCAGGCCCAACTGGCAGCAAACGATAAAAATATTTCGGAGATCGCGCTGGATTGCGGATTTGCCAATGTGAAGCTGTTTAACAAATACTTCAAGGAAAAGTACGGCTGCACGCCCGGTTCCTATCGGGAAGCTTCGCGTACACCGGAACCTCATCAGTTGAATGTGAATCGCAAGCCCAAAACGTATGAGGAATCTTCTAGCGGAGATTATTACGAGATGGAAACGTTGAATGCGATTGGCTCGCTGTATCGATATTTGGATCCCAAGGGCGACGCAGATCAGGAGATGCTCCCTGTATCACCTGCACATCTGTCAGACCAAACTAGCATCGAGGTTCGTGCGGATCAGACATCGTTCGTCTACGAAAAGCACTGGAATATCACCATGACGGCGGGAAGAGCCATCGAAGGTTTGCGTGAAGATTGGCGGAAGCAGCTGTCTGCTTTGAAAGGCAAAGTACCTTTTAAGTACATTCGATTTCACGGCATATTTAATGATGAGATGATGGTGTATAGCGAAACGGAGCAAGGCACTCCTGTCTATAACTGGTCTTATGTGGACAAGTTGTATGATTTCCTGCTGGATCAGGGAGTTCGGCCATTCGTGGAATTAAGCTTTATGCCGAGCCAGCTGGCGAGATCCAAGGAAACGTTGTTTTGGTGGAGGGGGAATATTAGCCCGCCATCCGACCCCGCCAAGTGGCAGGCACTTGTTCGTGAATTCATTAGGCACTGCTTGAATCGTTATGGGGCGGAAGAAGTGAAGAAGTGGTACTTCGAAGTATGGAACGAGCCTGACCTGGCTGGTGTTTGTTGGGCAGGAAGCAAGGAAGAATATTTCGCTTTTTACGAATTGACCGCCCATGTCATCAAAACAGTATTGCCCGATCTGAGAGTGGGAGGCCCAGCTATGGGTTATGGATCTCTTTGGAACGACACCTGGGCTGAGGAGTTTCTATCATATTGCAGGAAGTGTGAAGCTGCTCTCGACTTTTTCTCGTTCCATATCTATTCGGAGTATCCCAAGCTAAAAGTTGAAGAGGATCGATTAACTCAAATCATGCCGCCTTCTTTCTATAAGGAAAGCATTGATCTTCTTCGGCAGAAAATGAAGGCGTCTTCGTACGGACATGTTGAACTCCATGTCACTGAGTGGAATTTTTCGCTGTATGACCGTAACTTGCTGCACGATACCATGTTCATGGCTCCGTTCGTCATTTATCACACGATGAATACACTCGGTGATGTGAAAGCCATGGCTTTTTGGTCTTTTACCGATGTATTCGAAGAAAGTATCGTTCCAACTTCTCCTTTCTATGGGGGATTTGGGCTGATCAATCGCGATGGTCTGAAGAAACCTAGCTATTATGCATTTGAGCTTATGGAGAAGCTGGGGGATGAGCTGCTAATCAAGGGGGACGGTTATGTCGGAACGCGAAAAAGTGACGGAAGCATGCAATTTCTGTTCTATCATTATGTGCATGTAGATCAGTTGTTTGCGAGTGGAGATTGGTCCGAATTATCCTGTTCAACCCGTTATGACGTATTTGAGGAGAAGGGCAGCAAAGCTTTTGAACTCACGCTTAACAAGCTTCCAGGGCCTTATAAATGCACCAGTTATCAACTCGATCGGGATCATGGCTCCGTATTTGATGAGTGGACACGCATGGGATCGCCATACTCTTTAACGGAAGAAGAGATCTCTTATCTAAACGGCAGAAGCGGACCCTTCATGGGGACAGAGATAATTAGGGATGAGTGTTGGCGCAGAGAGATTTTGCTCCCGCCACATGGCGTGACGCTGCTCATTTTGAATAGACAATATTAAAAAAAGTATCCTTAAGGCATCCTTTCAGCAATGGAGGGATGTTTTTTGTTGTTTAATTCTTGTACAGGCAGGCAAGCTAGAAAGTAGGATTAGAAATGGGCAAAAAACGAACCATGAAGTGGCAAGTTCCAACAAGAAAGCGTTCACACAAATCGATATACTATGGTTGTGGCAGCAAAGAGGAAGACAGGGGGAGTTTTGGATGAAGCGTTTCATGAAATGGATGACAGATTCGTTTGCGCCAAGATTGGAGGCGTTTACGAACAATATTTGGGTTTCTTCGATTCAAGAAGCCATCATGGTCGCCATTCCGATGATTTTCATCGGTTCAATTATTACATTGATTTCGATTTTGCAGGATTTCATTCCTGGTATGCCGGACCTGACACCGATCACGACATTCAGTTTCGGTTTGCTTGGGTTGTTTATTGCTTTCTTGACGCCTTATGTGGTGATGGAAAAAAGAGAAAGACACAAAATCAAGCTGCTGGCGGGAATGACGGGGATATCTCTGTTCGTCATGCTGCTTAACCCGACGGTAAACGAAGACGGTACCATTCAGTTCATCCTTGAACGATTCGGACCCTCGGGGATGATTACAGCACTTCTGGTAGGTGTATTCGTCGCTCTTGTCATGATCTTGTGCAACAAATTTTCGTTCTTCAAAAAGGGATCTTCACTTCCCGAATTCATTATGGATTGGTTCGATTTTCTCGTCCCGATCGCCCTGGTATTAACAACAGGATGGGTACTTGTATATCAGCTTCATTTTGATATTTTTGGCCTGATCGTGAACGTATTTGAGCCGATCAATGCCGTAGGACAAAGTTTAACCGGATTTTTATTGTTCAACTTTATCGGCGTCGTGCTGTATTCCTTCGGCGTAAGCCCGTGGGTCATGACACCGATCTGGTATGCAATCTGGATACCTGCAATTGAAGAAAATGCAGCTCTTGTCGCAGCGGGACAAGATCCGGTCAATATCAACACATTTGAAACCTTTTTCTCCGGCTGGCTTGGTATTGGTGGTATGGGTGCGACCTTGCCTTTAGTTGTTTGGTTCCTGATGGCACGTTCGAAAAAGCTGAAATCTGTCGGCAAGGCGACTATTATCCCGTCCTTGTTCAACATTAATGAACCAGTCGTGTACGGAGCACCGATTGCCTTTAATCCATTACTCATGGTGCCGATGTGGATTAACTCACTTATCACGCCAGTGATTGTTTACTTGGCTCTCGACTGGGGTTGGGTACGAATTCCGAGCCAGATCTTCCAGTTATGGTATACACCGATCGGCCTGTCCACCTACATTATGTCCGGATTCAATGGGCTTATCTTGCTGGCGGTTGTCCTGGTGATTGTATTTATTGTCTGGTTTCCGTTTTTCAAACTGTATGATGCACAGGAACTGAAGAAAGAACAGGAACAAAATTGATATCAGAAGGGTGAGTACTATGGATAAATCAATCAATGAATTGTTATCGGAATTGACGCTGGCCGAGAAAGCTTCACTCTGCGCAGGCTTGAATATGTGGATGACAAAAGGAATTGAGCGGTTAAACATTCCGCCAGTTCATATGTACGATGGGACAAACGGCATCCGTAAAACGAACAGCGATGAAGAAATGGGTATTACAACGGAAAATGTCCCCGCAACCTGTTACCCTACGGGTTCAGCCATCGGTTCTTCGTGGAATACGGAATTGTTGTATGAAGTCGGTGTGGCACTGGGACGTGAATCAAAAACGATGGACGTCGAGCTTCTGCTTGGACCTGGTGTAAATATGAAAAGAACGCCGCTTGGTGGAAGAAACTTCGAATACTACTCGGAAGACCCATACTTGACGGGTGAGCTTGGTGCGGCATTTATAAACGGGATCCAAAGCGAAGGAGTGGGCGCTTCTGTCAAACACTTTGCCGGCAACAACCAGGAGTTCGAGAAAATGGTGACCAGTTCGGAAATCGACGAGCGGACGCTTCGCGAAATTTACCTGAGCGCCTTTGAACGGATTATTAAGAAATCCGACCCATGGACGGTCATGTGTTCCTATAATTTATTGAATGGAACATATACGAGTGAGAACGAACATTTGCTGCATGACATTTTGAGAGAAGAGTGGGGCTATGAAGGTGTTGTCCTATCCGACTGGACAGCTGTCAATGATCGTATACGCGGACTGAAGGCCGGGCTTGATCTGGAAATGCCGGGTCCCGCCAATTATAATGCCAAAGCGATTATTGAAGCGGTTCAGAACGGAAGCCTGTCCGAAGAACAGTTGAATCAAAGCGTGGGTCGTATTTTGAAGCTGGTTGAGCGGGTAACGGGCAAAAAAGACATGGATTCTTCTCCAGATGCGGACTATCATGCACTCGCACGTAAAGCGGCGGCCGAAAGTATTGTACTTCTGAAAAATGAGAACGCGATTCTTCCCCTGCAGCCGGAATCGGTGGGGTCCATTGCCGTGATCGGACGGTTTGCCAAAAAACCGAGAATTCAGGGAGCAGGCAGTGCGAAGGTAACGCCTACAAATGTTGATATTCCTTGGGACGAGATAAAGAATCTGGCTGGTGATGCCATGAGCATGAACTATGCAGAAGGGTACCCGGAGGATGACTCTATCAATGATGAGCTAATTCAGGAAAGCGTCTCATTAGCCATGAATTCCGATGTTGCTGTACTGTTTGTTGGCCAACCGGAATATGCCGAATCGGAGATGCATGATTTGCAAGGCATTGATCTTCCCGAGCATCAGGTGAAATTGATTCTTGCGGTAGCCGCGGTTCAGCCCAAGTGCATTGTTGTGACGAGCAGCGGCTCCGCACTGGCGATGCGTCCATGGGTACAGCATGTACCTGGTGTGATTCATTCGTGGTTGTCGGGTCAAGGCATGGGTAAAGTGATTGCAGATGTATTGTTCGGACAAACGAACCCATCAGGCAAGCTGTCTGAGACTTTCCCTGTCAAACTGTCGGACAACCCTTCACATATGCGAATTCGCGGAGAGAACGGCAAGCTGTATTATCGCGAAGGCCTATTCGTGGGTTATCGATATTATGACCGGAAAGAACTAGCACCTCAATTCCCGTTTGGACACGGATTGTCTTACACATCGTTTTTGTATACGGATCTGGAAGTGGCTCAGACCCATACCGGTGTTACGGTGTCCTTCCAATTGAAAAATACCGGTAAGCGCAAGGGGAAAGAAGTTGTTCAACTGTATGTACACGATGAAGAGTGCACATGGACCCGTCCAGAGAAAGAATTGAAAGCTTTTGCCAAAGTTGAACTGGAGCCCGGTGAAAAACGCAAGATTACTTTTGAACTGGAAGAGAGAGATTTTGCATACTACAACACCAAGTATAACCGTTGGGTGGCAGAGACCGGCTTTTTCCAAATTTCACTTGGCAGCTCGTCCAAAGATCTCCGAATTACAGAACGTTTGCATTGTGATTTTGGTAAGGAAGAAATCACGTTCCACAAATTCAGTCTGCTTAGTGAGTGGATCAGTGATCCTGCAGCGAAAAAGGAATTGGAGCATTGCCTGAATGAAATGAACGAGCACGTTACGGACAAGGTATATCTTAATGAGGAGTTTGTGGGATTCTGGGCAGATTTCCCGATGATCAAAGTATTCCAAATGTTCGGTCAACAATGGATGGATGAACGTTCGCCTGATGAAATTATTCATGAACTTATCGCCAAGGTTAACCAGGCACGGAAATAATAGATAAGGTAAAGAAAAACCAAGTTCGATCCCGTAAAAAGGACATGAACTTGGTTTTTCTATCGTTCCGGGACATACCGTTTACGAGCAGCCGAATGTTATGCAGAGCTTGCTCGATTCACGATGTAAATGCCGATCGACACGAACAGGAGGGCAATCAGATTCTTCAGTTCCATAATGCTTTCGCCCAAAAATGCAGCAGATAGTAATGCGCCAAACACGGGGATCAGGAAGTTATACACCGATACTTTCCCGACTTTGTTGTATTTCAGAAGCAGATTCCATAGACAGAATGCGGCTGATGACAACAGAACCAAATAAACTAAGTTACTAATGGATTCCAGGGTGAAATGTGTAACCTGTCCGCCAAGCAAGAGGCCCAGCAGACCAAGCATCAATCCGCCGACAAACAAGCTGAATCCCGTAACGACCAATACATCGATGGAAGATGTTAGATGCTTTGCGTAGATGGCAGTAATGGAAAATATAAAAGCAGCCACAATCACAAAGCCTTCACCTGTAAATGTAAAAGAAAATGCAAATAGATCTGTATTGAAGTTCACAATGATGACTCCGATAAATCCAAGCACAGTCCCCATGACTTTTTTATTGCTTAGCTTATCATTTTGATACAGGAAATGGGCTAGCACCACACTGAAAAAGGTAGCTGTCGCGTTCATAATGGAGCCTTTAACACCGGTCGTATTGGATACACCTATGTAAAAAAACATATACTGCAGTCCTGTTTGCATGACGCCCAGCATAGTGAGGCTGGTCCATTGTCGTCCAGATAGAGCAAACTTTCGTTTTCGAATCAAGCGGTATAGGGTCAGGAGCAGCAATCCTGCAAGTACAAATCGATATCCAGCAAATACAAACTTGGAGGCAATATCTTCTGGCAGGATGTTAAAAGCGATATACCCTAGTTTAATGGATGGGAAAGCACTTCCCCACAACAAGCAGCATAGGCTTGCGATTAAGGTTACAACCAGTGGATCTGTTAATCTGTGCGGTTTCTCAATTCCTTGACTCTCATTCACTTGTAATCTTCTCCTCAACATGTTGTAGTACGTTTGTTATGCAACAAATACATTCTAGACCATATCACATTTCCTGCGGCTTGTATCCAAAATATGAATGGACTCTGTTTAAGCAGGAAGCTGTATGAAGGATGTGGAATATATATACAGATTACTGTAGAGGAGGTGGTTAGATGGTCTTTCCAACGCATATTGTATCGGCAGGCGGAATTGTAGAAGACGGACACGGAAATGTCCTGTTAGTAAAGGCCCATGACGATGGCTGGGTCTACCCAGGAGGGATTACTGAAGTAGGAGAAAACCTGATTGATGGCGTGATCCGTGAAATCAAGGAAGAAAGTGGGATAGAGGCCAGTGTTAGTCATTTGATTAGTGTGGTCTCGAATACAGCAGTACATAAGTGGTATGACGGTGTGACGGATGTCCCGACAAAGGTCATGTTTGATTTTGTGTGCAAATTAGAAGGTGGAGAATTAGCTGCATCTGAGGAAACGAGCGAGTGCAGGTGGGTTCCCAAGGAACAGGTGCTGGATTATATTACACTACCTGCTATCCGCATGCGTTATGAAGCGTATCTGAATTTTCAAGGTTCAGTGAATTACGTGGAGTATGTCACTGCGACAACATCGGAGTGCAACACCAAGCTTCATCGACATGTTTAGCTGTACGGGTGCTTGCAGTTGAATAAAGTTATGTGCAGGTGCTCAAGCGTCAATTGGTTGGACAGCTGTTGATTGGACACAAGAGAGCAGTCGATTCGTTGGATCGACTGCTCTTATTCATACGGCCGGAGACCGATGTGACGATTTGAACATTAATGATAGATATGCAGTTTCATAAAATTCAAAAAGTCGCTTTGCATCGAGCCCAGCGTAAGGATCTTCCTGGGAATCATGAATTTCCATCGCCGGCCTTGAACATGGAATGACCATGTTGCAGACAATAAGGTTCCAGAATGATAGGTTTGATCTTGTAATTCAGCTGTTTGGAATTCAACGTTATGAACGACTTTAGTCGAAAAAAAATTGAGGAAAAGAATAATTAATTTATCCTCATTCATGAGCAATATAGCCCGGCTTGTCTTCGCTGACCAGCTCTGCGGAGTGGAATAACATATGAACATGTTAGGTTCTCTATGAGATTGAGTTAGCCGATTCAGCAATTTTTTGGTAATAAAGATCATGATTCAATGCCCCTTCTGTTGTGATATCTCATTTCTGTAATCCGTTCCTAAAAATTCCGATCTAACAAAACCCCTACTTGTTCTGCAATAACCTGAGTAGGCTCAGAAATTCCATTGGTAAGCCACCCTTCGACGATCTCCACGATTGCCGCTCCAAAGAAATTAAGAATGATCTCCTTGCTTAATCCCTGATTTATTCCTTCGGTTATATTCACTTCTCCCTCTAATTCTTCAATAACAAATGCAAGAAAATGATGACGAAATACAGAGGCGCCCTTGCTTGATAACATGGCTGAGAAGAAGGGGTGATGATGTTCAAAGTATTCAAACCAGAGGAGATTTCCCTCTGCAAAACTTAAGTCAGATGCCGCTTCGCATATTCTTCGTAGCTCGTTAATGTGTTCTTCAATAATTTTGTCGAGCAAATCAAATTTATCCATGTAATGATCATAGATCGTTCTTCGACCGACGTTTGCCCGATGGGAAATGTCCTGAATCGTAATCTGATCCAGATTTTTCTCAGACATCAGTTGGGTGAATGCATTCTTAATGGCATCTTGAGATTTTTGTACTCTTCGATCCAATTTCAATTTGGACATGGGGTTCGCACCTTTCCTGAGGGTAATCGCACATTATTTCAAATTTGTGCAATATCGCACGAATGAAGACGGTTTGTTTATTGAAGCTGAATCACTTTGCATTTATATTATACACATGTGCGGTAACGCATCAATATGTATTATCTCAATCATTGATGTTTCCTTTACTGAAATAACTGAAATAATAGAAGAGAAGATTAAGGGAGGCGAGACGCATGGATCGAATCGAAAAGAGCAAGGAAAAATACCAAGAACTATTTGGTGAGAGCGTACCTTCTTCCTATGCAACAGATCCTGAATTTCAGGACATCCTAAGCCGTTTTATCTTTGGAGAAGTGTTCGATCAAGGTACGCTGACGGACATTCAGCGGGAGCTGCTGACACTGGTGGTCCTTACGGTCAATCAGACAATACCTCAGCTTAAGGCTCATGTAAGTGCGGCATTGAATGTTGGGGTGACTCCGGTAGAAATTAAAGAAGCCGTTTACCAGTGTGCCCCATACATCGGTTTTCCGAAAACATTAAACGCCATTCATGAAGTGAATGAGGTGTTCACGTCCCGTAATATTGCATTGCCTATTGAAAGCCAAAGCCTGGTCTCAGAACATAGTCGTTTGGAAAAAGGGCTTGCTGTTCAGATAGAGATTTTTGGTGATGTCATTGAAACAATGAGAGCAAGTGCACCTCCGAACCAGAAGCATATTCAGGAATACCTTTCGGCTTTTTGCTTCGGGGATTTCTATACTCGTGACGGACTTGATTTGAGAATCAGGGAATTGTTAACACTGGCTATGGTTAGTGCATTGGGAGGAGCCGAAGGCCAAGTTAAGGCACACGTACAGGGAAATATTAATGTGGGAAATGACAAGGAAACACTGATTGCGGCGATCACACATTGTCTTCCTTATATGGGTTTTCCAAGGACACTCAATGCACTTGCTTGCATCAATGAAGTGATTCCGGCAAATGAAGAGAAATGATTTTAATCAACAGATTGGAGAAATCAGATATGACGAAACATGAAGAGGTAAAGAACGGCGTTATATTCCCGGTAGGAGAGAAGAATGAAGGTTATGCCCAATATTTTGTGGGACAAAGCTATCTTCAAGCTCTGGTTGCAGATCCGAAAGTGAATGTGGGCGTAGGGAACGTGACCTTTGAACCGGGCTGCCGAAACAACTGGCATATTCACCGTGACGGATTCCAGATATTGTTAGTTACGGGTGGGGAAGGGTGGTATCAGGAGGAAGGCAAGCCTGCCCAATTCCTGAGAGCTGGCGATGTTATTGTTACGCATGATGGTGTAAAACACTGGCATGGTGCCGCAAAAGACAGCTGGTTTGAACATATAGCGATCACTGCAGGTACACCTGAATGGCTTGAACCTGTCACGGATGAAGTTTACGATAGTGCGACGAAGTGAACCACCAGATTCTCATGAACCAAAAGTTTTGAGTAAACAAAAAAGACACCCGTAAGGGTGTTTTTTGTTGCTTTTATAGACATCTATTGCGTTAATATAAAAGGGTTTTAGTAAACCAGTGTAGAAAGGCAATGGATAAAGGTTTATATCCATATTTTCGTTTAGGAGGAGTCATTTGAGAATAGAACAGGTATTAGAATTCGAAATTGGTGTGGAGCTTAGCGAGAAAATACAAGCGTTATTAATCAAAAGCTTTCCTGAAGTTTATCCTGTGGATCGAATTTACTTCAAGCAAGTACCGCAGTTTAGATTCTTGGCTTTTAATGATGAGAATGAACTTGTAGGACAAGTAGGTCTGGATTACAGGGTGATGAATCTAAATGGTAAACGCATTAGAGTCCTTGGTGTGATTGATTTGTGCGTCTCACAAAACGAGCGTTCTCAAGGACTGGGGTCCAAGCTGCTTAAGGAAATTGATACATTCTCAATTGGTAGGAATATTGACTTTCATCTTCTGTTTGCAGATAACATGGCTTTGTATCTAAAGAACGGTTATAAAAGAGTTGAAAATCGAGTAAAGTGGTTGAAGATTAATGACGAATTACAAATGACGAACGGAATAGGTCACGAGCCGATAAGCGAAATCATGATCAAGGAAGTAAGTGAGATGAGTTGGGATGAAGGGGAGCTGGACTTGCTAGGCTATCTTTACTAGAATTGCGCTCGCAAATGGATTCGTACATAAAATTATAGGAGGATATAATGCAATCTAATGACACCATAAATAACAGACTCTCCATTACATGTGAAGATATTATCCTTCGGGAATATCGACTTTCCGACCTTGAGGGTATTCATGAACTCACATGGCAACCTGAAATTCATGGCTATTTACCAGGGTGGAATGTTCCAAAGGAAGTTCGCCAAGAATGGCTGATAAATTACGAAATCCCAACCAACAATGAATTTATTCAACGCGTGCAAGAGGGCAAACCTGTGGAGGAACTTATTTTAAGATTAGGGATTGTTTTGAAAGAGACAGGAGAACTTATCGGATGGTGTTGTTCTGGTATAAAAGATGAACTACCGAATCCGAATAGAGAAATCATGTACGCAATATCGAAAGAACATCGAAATCGAGGTTATGCTTCTCAAGCTGTTAGAGGGATTGTTCAATATTTATTCGAAAATACAGAAGTTGAACAATTAAATGCAATTGCACTCTTAGAGAACGGTTCGTCTAATAAAGTCATTCTGAAAAACCATTTTCTCTTCATTGCTGAGATTGAAATTGAAGAGGAGAAGTACAACCATTACCAGCTTCGCAAGGCAGATTGGTTAAATCTCTGAAGTCTAACAAAATCGTTTTCAACTGGGCTCGATTCTGAATCTGTATTTCCTGGGCGAAACACCAACAAATTTCTTGAACTGCCTCATAAAATGGGTGTCATTTTCATAACCACATGCATCCGCAATCTGATTAACGGAGAGCTCACTGTGATCCAAAAGATATTTGGCATGATCAAGCCGTGCATGAATCATATCCGTCATTACGGAACAACCAAATAGCTCTTTATAGATGTGTTGAAAGTAGGATTTGCTCATATTTAATCGTGAAGCTTGTTCTGTTACGGTTACGTTTTGCTGAGGAGAGCGATAGATATCGTTGCGGAGTTCAGTAAATTGGATGTAATAACGGCTAAGTTGGTGGGGAGTAGTTCTTGCTCGCAAGTCACTCAATTTCATGAAGAAAGACTGAAGGTCACAATCGATAATTTTCTCACGCAGCTTTCCATCCAGTCTGTAACAATTCTGAAGTTCCATGATGCTTCTGGAGATCAACAAGGGATCTGAAGCTTCCATAAGCGTGTCCACAGGAAATTGAATACTTAGGAGAAATTCGTGGAAATCGCTGCCGTTACAGTGGAACCAATCATTAATAAATGGACTCTCCAGCTCACGGTAATAATGAGGCGTTTGAGGTTGAAACAAAATGAAGGTATTCTTCTCCACCGTGCTTGTATTGTCATGCAATCTCACTTCTGCTCTGCTATTAAAAAACACAAAGGTGTAATTTCCAGAACCATTTGGCCGGTTTCTCACAATCCCTTCATGGTGAATGGTACGATAGCCGCAAGAAAGTAACGTAAGCATGCCTTATCCTCCTCAGCACAATAGGTCAGTTTTTGATGATTATAGTTTATTGTTCACGTCTAAACAACCATCTATAATTTCTAAAAATGTTTATTTTGAAGGAGGAGGAGAAAGTGTCGGTTGACAGAAAGTATTGGGTCGATACGTTGGTTCGCATAGCGCATCCTGTGCTCTGTTCCTTATCGGAAAGCAGACTGGTTATCGATATGCCTGTTGAATCAAAGGGGGGAGATCGTACCGACTACGCCTATTTGGAAGCTTTGGGGCGGACTTTGGCAGGAATTGCACCATGGCTTGAACATGGCCCTCGTTCAGGTGAGGAAGGGGAGATTCGAGCCAGGATGGCAGATCTGGCCAGGCGTGCAATCGGAGTGGCGACAGATCCAGCTTCGCCCGATTTTATGAATTTCACGCAAGGCGGCCAGCCTGTTGTTGATGCTGCTTTTCTTGCGAATGCGGTGCTTCGGGCTCCACATGAGCTGTATGAACTGCTGGACGAGAAAGCAAAAGATAATCTGAAATCAGCCCTGCTCGCCACACGGATTATACGCCCTGTATTCAGTAACTGGCTGTTGTTTAGTGCCATCATTGAAGCTGCCCTTGCCCGAATGGGTGTAGAGACTTGGGATCGCATGCGAGTGGATTATGCGGTAAGGCAGCATGACCAATGGTACATGGGTGATGGTGCATATGGTGACGGGCCTGACTTTCATTGGGATTACTATAACAGCTTTGTGATTCAACCCATGCTCGTGGATACATTGGACGCGTTAGGAGATCAATTCGACGATTGGAAGGCGATAAGGATCAGGGTGTTAGACAGAGCAATTCGCTATGCTGCCATCCTGGAACGCCTGATTTCACCAGAAGGCACCTTCCCGCCCATTGGGCGATCACTTGCCTATCGTTTCGGAGCATTTCAGCATTTATCTCTCATGGCACTCCGAGAGGAACTCCCGGTAGAAGTGGAACCAGCTCAAGTTCGCTGTGCCCTTACGGCTGTGATCCAGCGGCAGATTCAGATGCCAGGGACGTTTGACGATGCCGGATGGCTGCGAATTGGATTCGCCGGAAGCCAGCCGGAAATCGGTGAAGCTTACATATCAACGGGCAGTTTGTATCTGTGCACGACCGTATTCCTTGCGTTAGGACTCTCACCTGAGGCTGATTTCTGGCAGGGAGAGGCCGAGTGGACTTCACGGAAAGCATGGTCCGGAGGAGAGGTCAATTTGGATAAAGCCTACCATGATCAACAGTTTAAATGGGGTTGAGGAACGTTTTTGGCAATCATATTGATCATTTGTTCGTGCAGCCTCTTGAACGGATGTCATGGAGAGGGAAGAATAAAACTGTATGGTGAGTCGCTGTAAAGCGGCTTTTTTGTTCTCAACAGAATGATATTGATTATTGTTCTCATTTACACACTCCGACATTTACTGTATACTGACAATAGTTATTTTACATAATGGTCAAAAAGACAGACGAGAATGGAAAAGGGAGAGGTTATTTACATGTTGGTGTCCGTAAAAAAAGGGATGTTTCTTTGTTTGATTACTGCAATGATTCTGGTGCTTGCTGCGTGTTCAAGCGGTGGCAGCGACGGTGCCAAGGGCAGCTCACAGCAAGCTGCGGAGAGCAGCGCCACGAATGCAGCAGCAGATGGGGAACAGACTGATGCTGATGCTTCAGCTGCAGCTGAAACAACTTACCCGGTAACCGTGTCGAATTATACAACAGAGAACGGTACTTGGGTCGCCAAGGAACAAACATTTGACAAGGCACCTGAACGCGTTGTTGCCAATACCCAAGGTGCAGCCGAGCTGATGATTCGCCTTGGATTGACGGACAAGCTCGTGGGAGTAGCGGCTTTGTTTGGCAGTGTGCCTGAAGATATTGCTGATGAGTTTAAGAAAATCCCTGTTCTGGCCGAAGGATATGTTGGGAAGGAAGTGACCATTGGCGCTTCACCTGACCTGATTATGGGACGTGGCGGGCTGTTTGAGGATGCCGACTGGGGTGTGGGTACAGTCAACAGCTTGAATGAAATGGGTATCAAAACGTTTGTGCAGAGCACGAGTGTTACTGATGCTTCGTTGGATAGTCTGTATAAGGATATCACCGAGCTAGGTGAGATCTTCAACGTACAAGCTAACGCGGCGGCCTATATTGAGGAACTTCAAGTACGCGAGGAAGCATTGAAGGCTCGTGCTAGCGCTGAAACGATCAACTATGCGTCCTTCTCTGATAATGGTGATGGAACCATTGCGGTTTACAACGGAAATGGAGATACATTTATCGAAAGTGCAATGTCATTAATCAACGTACATAATATGTTGATTAATGAAACAGGCACACTCAGTCTGGAGAAGCTCATCGAGATCAATCCGGATGTGATGATCATTTCCAAATATGCTGGCGGTATTGATCCGCAAGAAACGATTGACAAGTTGCTTGCTAACAAGCAGGTGCAAAGTATTAACGCAGTGAAAAACAAGAAGATCTATGTTATTGATTTCAACAATTTCTGGGGTTACGGAGATTCCATCTTCACAGGTGTTGAGAAGCTTGCTGATGATATGGGGTTGTAAAATAACCTAATTTATATGATTCATGTGTTACTATATTATATCTTCACATTCAAGTAGGAGCCAACTTTCGGAGTTGGCTCCTTTTCTTGTCTCATTATGAGTACGATTAGCAATCAAATTCAATTGAATGTATTTGCTATATCAATTAAGGTTTGGTAATCGTATAAAGGTTCAAGAT
Organism: Paenibacillus illinoisensis NBRC 15959; assembly: GCF_004000925.1. GTDB lineage: Bacteria > Bacillota > Bacilli > Paenibacillales > Paenibacillaceae > Paenibacillus > Paenibacillus illinoisensis. The sequence goes on from NZ_BIME01000002.1 coordinate 235,604, forward strand.
TGTTATTTTTTCCTGAAATAAGAGAGTAAGTTAGACCCTCGTTTCTCCAATAGATGGCACTCACATGTTCGTTTCCTTGGTCCCATGTTTGCGAACCGTTAGTTAATTTCAAACCTTTCTTCCCAGTCGGAGGTGTATCAATCTGTGAGTTTGTAATCATCATGATGAGATTCATTCCTTCGTCGCTATTTGCATACGTAATTTCAATTGCATCAAATTCTCCATTGGTATCTAAAATCCTTGCTGATTGTTGAGTAACATGGAAAGGAACTGACGGTTGTTTAATTTCAAACGGAACCTTAGCTTCCGCTTCTTCAAATGAAATATTAACCGGGGACTTCAGATCTGAAGTATTAGTCGGTTGATTCCTTTCCGAGTTTTGTAAGCAGGCGGACAAGAACAGAGGAATCATACATAGGAACAGTAACTTCGTTACAGCCTTCATTTGAATCACCTCGATATCTGAATAGTTACTTCTATTACGCACTAATAGCTGGGACGGTGCATAACCTAGCCTATTTAATCCAAAGAAAAAATGTTTCTCAAAGTTGATCAATGACACGGGTAGCAAGCAATAGTGGTTCGATAATATAAAAATTTCAACGGATCTAACCGGTCTCCATGCAGTTTAGGGTTTGAAACATGCGTTTCATCCCATTTCCCCCTGAAATGTATGATAAAGTAGTATATTTGAGAGTGAAACTCAGAATTGTCGTCAAATGAAGGGCGGATGTTCTATTATGTTTAATGTTGCCATTTGTGATGATGAGGAGAAACAAAGAGAGTTCGTGAAAGCGATGCTGATCTCCTTATCTCTGAAAACGAATATTGATTTCCAAGTTGCCTTATTTGCATCCGGTGAAGAGTTGATTTCTCATTACAAAACGGCTGGGGATACCTTCCATATTCTCATTATGGATGTGGAGATGAATGGGATGAACGGCATACAGGCAGCCAAAGAAATCAGAACGATGAAATTTCTGGATGTGCAAATCATGTTTCTGACCAGCTATCCGGAGTATATGGTAGAGAGCTTCGATGTGGTTACTTTTCAATATCTGATCAAACCGATCCAGACACATATCTTCGAGGAGAAAATGATTAAACTATGCCAGTACTTGAGATCAATGGACAAAAAGTTTGTATTAATCAAATCAGCTTATGAAGAATTGTTGTTGAAATACGATGATATTCTCTGGATTGAAGTGATGAAGAGTTTAACGATCAAAAACAAACTGAATTTTGTGACCAACGAAAGCACGCATGAAAGTAAAGGCATTATTTCGAATTATGCTGATGCGTTGAAGGATCATGGCTTCTTGCAAATTCATCGCTCGATTATCATTAACCTGTTGCATGTCCAGAAGTTTAGCGGCTCCCAGGTCGTCATGTTAAATGGTGCTGAATTGCCCATCGGCCGTTCCAAAGTCAAGGAAGTCAAGGATGCTTACACCAAATATATGATTATGAGGATTCAATGATATGGAACCATTTACGATCTTGTCTGTCATCGTCGTTACGCTGCTTATGGCATTCCAGGTGAATTTTTATTTCAACTCGGTACTGGGCAAGTCCAGGCAAAAGCCGAACAGAGTGGTCTATTTTGTCCTGTTTATTGTCTTATGTTTTTTCTATCTGGCTTCTACATTGCCTTCGCTCATCTCGTCGTTGGTTGTATTAATATTTATCTTCAGTCTGGCGCAATCCTATGACGTGGAGTTGAAGCTAAAACTGGTTTTCACGGTCCTTTATGCCGTACTGGTCACCATGGTGAATTATATTGCTGTATATATTATGAGTGTCTGGGACGCTACGGATTACACCACATGGGATCACTTCAACGAGGGTTATCATGAGGTGTTCTACAAGGTCATGCTGCTTGGCTGCAGTCTCATGTTTATTGTCATTCAGGTCGTTCGTCTTATTGCCAAACGAAGAAGTTTCGCCCTGCACTATCGCTATTATCTTTTATTTCTCATTGTACCGATCATTACGTTATATCAGATTAATGTGGCTTCGAACTACAGTGAGAAAAACATCTTTTATATCATTTCCGTGATGGGCTCGCTGTTTCTCAATGTGTTCATTGTCTATGTATTCGATAATATGGTGGAGAAGGTTCAGCTTGCGAATGAGAATGCCCAGCTGCAGCGTCAGATGGATTATCAGGACGCCAACTACGAGAAGACAGTGCACAGTTTCAAAAATGTGAAAGGCATCATCCATGATATTCATCAGCAGTTTCTGTACATTGAAGAATGTATCAAGCAAAACAAACATGAAGCGGCTTCTGATCATATAAAGCTAACCTTGAATAAGATTGAAGGCGTGTACCAGCGGGTGAACTCCGGCAATCTCGTGATCGATGCGCTTGTCACGAATACCATAGCCGTAGGACAGGCAAACGGGATCAAGATTGACGCCCGCATTCAGCTTCATTCTCAACAGGTCCATATCGATCGTTATGATCTCTGCGTTGTACTTGGCAATATGCTGGATAATGCCGTCGAAGCTTCCAAGAAAGTCAGACAGGCTGAAGACAGATATATCCTGATCGCGATTCACTCTACTGCCTCTGCAATTATTGTCCAGGTGTTGAATCATGTAGAGCAATCATTAACACATTTGAAGAGTGAGAAGCCCAATCCGGAGTATCACGGAATCGGCCTTACGAATATATCAAGAATGTGTGAAAAGTACGGAGGGCATATGACAATTGAACATCATCATCGGACATTCAATAACATGGTCGTGCTGCCCTTTGAAGTCAACAGTCTCTGAACATGCCGTTCAGGGATTGTTTTTTTCCATTCAGGGTTTGTTCACGTTCAGAGTGTCTCTTCCCAGATATGATGAATTCATCTTATCGAAAGTACTGAGGGAGGAAGCTGAGGATGAAGAAACTTTTCAGTGTGTTATTTACAGCGGTGCTTGTGATCACTCCGATGACAGACGTCAAGGCAGAGGCGAATAAGAGCACTTCAATTGAAAAGCAGGTAGAACGAATGGCCGCAGATTTGGTGCAAAATTATGGAGTCACAAGTCTGCAATATGCCATTAGGGATCAAGGGGAAATCATATTGTCGGGCAGCACGGGCTTTCAAGACAAAGCATCCCAGACACCAGTCACCAGGGAAAGTATGTACGGCATTGGCTCGGTGAGCAAGATGGTTGTCACTGCAGCCACCATGATGCTGGTGGATTCCGGGAAAGTAGATCTGGATGAGCCTCTTACTACCTATATTCAGGACTTTGAGATGGCGGATGCCAGGTACACCCAAATTACCCCGCGTATGCTGATGAATCATTCATCGGGTCTCTACGGTTCACATTACGGGAACAGCATGCTGTTTGACGACAATGACATGCGCAACCACGATGAACTATTGCTTAAACTCAAAACTGAAAAGTTAAAATCGAAACCTGGCTCATATTCTGTCTACTGTAACGATGGCTTTCAATTGCTTGAGATCCTGGTTGAACGCGTGAGTGGTTTAAGCTACAGCGATTATGTCGCCAAGTTTATCAGTAATCCGTTACAGCTGGAAGCAACCAAAACACCGCTGGATGCATTCAATAGAGATCAATTATCTGAAGCGTATTGGCCCACGATTGAAACCAAAATGCCAGTTGAAAATGCGAACATTCTTGGTACAGGCGGGATATACTCCACATCCGAAGAATTGACCGAATTTGCTGAAGTATTGATGGGTAATAGACCGGACATATTGTCCGAATCCTCGGTCAAGTCTATGCAAAATCATGAATATCGACAAGGAATATGGGTATCAGATGAGCGAAACACGTTCAATTATGGCCTGGGATGGGATGCTGTGGATCTTGCCCCGTTTAGCGATTATGGTATTACTGCACTTGCCAAAGGTGGTGACACCATGATGTATCATGCATCACTAATCACTATACCTGAGCATGATATTTCAATGGCCGTTCTGTCCTCAGGTGGGTCCTCCATCTACAATCAGATGTTTGCGAGCAAAGTACTGCTGGAGGTATTGGAGGATCAGGGTGTCATCAAGAAAATCAAGGAAGATCAGACATCCTCCCCACCCGTAAAAGTGAAGATGCCTACGGAACTTAATGCGTATTCGGGTCTATATGGTACAGTAGGTACAACACTGGATATTCAGGTCAAAAACGACGAAATCACACTGCCAGCTTTGCAGGGCGGAATCATTCCAGAGCAGAAGTATGTCTACACTGGAGAGGGGCAATTCACAAGTGCGGATGGAAGTGTGAAGGCCAGTTTCGTGAAGGAACAAAACGGGAAAGTGTATGTTAAGGTGCAGGCAGTGATTTCATTGCCGGGTCTAGGTCAAACGGTGATGAACACGTATGATTATCAAAAGTTGGATCCCAACCCTTTGAACACAGCCACAGGAAAGAAATGGGCAGATCGCAACGGCTCCAAATATTACGCACTAGATGAAAAAATCACATCGATTTTTTATCTGCTTCCTTCGATGCTAATCAAAAATCTGAGCGTGGATACGGAGAACGGTTATGCAAACGGCACTCAAATTGTAGATTCAGACCATGCAGTGAATGTCGCAGAGATTCCCGTGATGAACGGTAGAGATGCTTTCGATCTGCAATTTTACACCAAGAATAATGCTGAGATTTTGATTCAGGACGGACAGGAATATATTGCAGAGGATGCGATTACACCGGTCTTTGGCGGCAAGACAGGTAAGGCCACCATACCGGCGAGCGGTCAAGCCCGTTGGTTTGCTATCGATTCTCGTTCTGCAAACAAATCGTTGACGGTAGATTCGCCGAATGGCGGCGGTTACGCTGTATATAATGAGCAGGGTGAAGTGGTTCACTTTTCCGTCGCTACTGATCAACAATCCATTGAGCTTCCCAAAGCCGGCTTTATCGTTTTTGGTGGTGAAGCTGGAGATGTGTTCAAGATCCATTTAAAGTAAACGCGGGTTACATCATACGAGTTCAATGGCAATAACAGATCGCGAGCATACGCTGCCCGGGGTCTGTTTTTTTATGGGAAGAATATGGAATAAACAGGAAGGGTTTCTGAGATAAAAGAGAGAAGGTAGTGAAATGGTGCTTTAGATAGTCTAATTCAAAGGAGACCTGATGACAGATGAAAAATGAAGAACGGTTTTCAAACCGGGTTGATTCCTATACGAACTACCGCCCGAGTTATCCGAAAAAGGCTATTGATTATCTGTACAACTCCGTTGGTTTGCATTCGAACAGTAAGATCGCAGATGTTGGTTCAGGGACAGGGATTTTCTCGAAATTACTTCTGGAACGTGGGAGCTATGTTATAGCCGTCGAGCCGAATCAGGCCATGCGCGCAGCCGCCGAGCAGATGCTAGAGAATGAACCGAACTTTCAGACGATATCAGGCTCTGCAGAATCTACGGGATTACCTGATCATTCGGTAGAATTTATTGTGTGCGCACAGGCGTTTCACTGGTTTGACCGCTTGGCAGCGCAGACCGAGTTTAGGCGGATTTTACAGCCGGGAGGTAAAGTGGTATTAATCTGGAATTCCCGTCTTACTAGCGGTAACTCGTTTCGTGTAGAATACGATCAGCTGCTGCATGCGTACGGAACCGACTATGAAAAAGTGAATCATAAGAATATTTCTGAGTCTGTGCTTCATTCCTTTTTCAAGGAAGGCACGATGCAGAAAGCAAACTTTCAAATGAGTCAGGAGTTCGACTTCGAGGGCTTGAAAGGCAGATTGCGATCATCTTCCTACAGTCCTGTGCCCGGTCATCCCAATTATACTCCGATGATGTCTGAGCTTCAGAACATATTTGATCGAAATAAACGGGAGGGTACTGTTCTTTTTGATTATGAAACGGAGATATTTTGGGGAGAAGTGTGATCAGGTTGTGTTCATAGGAACTGACAAAACTGAAATTAGAGGTGCGGTTCATGATGAGAAAAATGGCATCACAATCCTTACTTGTGCTTGGAGCAATTTTTATTATCACTGCAGCTCTTCCTCTATTTTTTAATTATCCATATCGTGATGGACCTCAATCTGGCCCTTCAAACGTATGGGAGCTTGTTCAAATGTTTGCTCATGACTCGTGGGCGTCACTTTTAATAATGGGCCTCCTTTTGTCGATAGCTTCTCGTTTCGTGTTTCGGCCATAAATGTATATATCGTTCATGTCAATGATAGCGTTCGTTGAAAAAAATAATCTGCAGCCGATCACAGAGATCCTGAGAGCGGCTGTTTTTTTTAGTGAGATACCGGTAGAACAGCGGGATGCATCGCATAGGATGTTTGACGAAACAAGAACCTTCATGAAGATGTGTCTCTTAATCTTTTTGCAGCAATAAAGGTTCGATCGCAAGCGCTATACGAATTCGTAGACTTTCAGCGGGATCTTTGAGTTTAACATCCAGGAGTCTTTCACACTTTTCCAATCTGTACACTACCGTATTCCGATGCACGAAAAGCTGTTTGGATGTTTCGACAAGCTGGCATTGTGTTTCATAAAATGCATTCAAGGTACGGAGCAGCTCTTTTCTTTCGGATTCGTCGGCGATTTGCAATAATCCATCTAGAGTCGATTCGTAAAATTGTTTTAGTTCGTCGTGGGGAAGCATATGGAATAAATACCCGATATCCTTGGCTTGATAGGATTGGACAAATTGTTTGCGTTTAAATCGATAGCCGAATTGCAACGCATTGACTGCTTCTGTGTAAGAATGGCGAACGCCGAGCACATTCATTGCAGGTTTGCCGATGCCAACCGACATGCTCATTCCATTCTCATAATGGAGGTGTTTAAGCATTCCTGTGAGATGCTCGGTGAGCTTCACCTCGTCCCAGCCTGACTCCGGGATGGATAGCAGAATGCAGTAGGTATCATGTTTGGTAAACATGGTGAAAGAATGCTCCAACGCACCAAAATGACGTTTAATGTGCTCGTATTGCTCCTCTTGTTCGGTCAAGTTGTCTCCCTTTAGAGCCGCCGCCTCGTCATTACGAATAGCCAGCACGACACAAGAATAACCCTTTCTAAGCCCGTATTTCTTGCCGCGGTTCAGCGCTTCCTGCTCGAAAGTAATATATCCCTCGATCAAATCGGAAAAAAACTCGTTTTTATGCCTGCGGGAACGTTCCTTGACTGCTTGGGATTTGGTCAGCTCCATTCCAATGACGTTGGAGGCTTGTTCAAGCGTTAAACCGTACAGACCAGTCCATTGATCTGGCGTATGAAAAGATAACAAATAGCCTTCGTGACGATACGTTTTTACAGGATATACTAGCATGCAGCTGCGTTCCCGAAGGGATGAGTCGATTAAGCACAATGAAGTCGGGCTGGAGGTATCGGACAAGTTGTGAAGTGCAGTAACTGCAGCTGCGGTAAGCTCAGTAATATTTGCATTTTGATTGGTGGCAGCAATGGTTTTCCATTTGTTGTTTAGCAGGATGACTGGGGAGGAGAGTAGTTTGGACAAGGACTGGATAATGCCGGAAATTCCTTTGCCTCGCATGATCATTTCGGAGAATTTTTTGTGAATGCTAAGTGCATATTGGAGTTCGTCGCTCTTATTGTTCAGAATAACACTGGTCGATCGTTGCAAAATCTCACCAAGGGATAGACATACATCGGAAATTTCAATGATAGGAAATTCGATACGGTCGGCTTCATGTAATATTTCATCAGGGATCGGAAGTTCAAAACGCTTGGTTTTGATGGCCAAACCGGAGCAGCGAAGCCGCTGCATGTCCCTGATCAGGTGAATGAACACCTCAGGTTGCTGTTTCATGAAATAGCCGTTGGTCAGCAAGAGCTCGTTGGGCCTTAAAAACCGTATGATATCTGGACAGTCCATAATGTTAACGGTTTGAACCTCGCGAGTAAGACCCTTGTGCCCAGTAATCACTCTGGCATCATCGTAAATGCCGTTATTGAGCAAATCTATCAGCAGCACATCGACCCATCCCTTTCTGGAACAAGTTAAACTATTGTTAAGTAATATAACATTATGATCCTTGCGAGTAAATATCTTTGGCTTGTTCGTCCAATAATCCAAATTATTTTTATCTTTATCATCCAATGACTTCCCCCTGCAGAGTGGAATATGCTTGAATTGTTTTTAACATGTAACCAAAGCGTACATGATTGGAGGGCTGTCATGGTTGATTTGCTTATCACCGATACCGTGTTATCCAAGGATGGAAGGCGAATGGATGTGGGGGTATCCTCAGGTAAAATTGCATTTATCTCACCATACGGTGAAGGAATATCGGAAGCGATGAATGTCGTTCAAGCCAAAGGAGGCTTGCTGCTGCCCGGCTTTGTCGAGCCGCATATTCACCTGGAAAAAGCCTATTTACTGGATGTCATGGATCGGGATGCAGATTCTCTCCAAGACGCAATTCAGATAACGGCTAAACTGAAAAGTTCTTTTACAGACGAGGACATGTACGAGCGGTCGCTTGCTGTCATTCGTCATGCCGTCAGCAACGGTGTTACCCATATGCGCTGCCATGCTGAGGTGGATCCGATTCTTGGTCTCAAGGCAATGGAGTCGGCTCTCCATCTGAAACAATCTATAAGAGATCAACTGGATTTGCAGGTGGTTGCCTTTCCGCAAGAAGGCGTATTCAGAAGTCCTGGGACGGAAGAGTTAATGGAGGAAGCGCTGCGTATGGGGGCTGACGTCGTCGGAGGAATCACGTATCAGGATGAATGCCTGGAAGATCACTTGGATTTTGCATTTGGTCTGGCAGAAAAATACGGAAAACCGCTGGATTTTCATACGGATTTTTCGGACAATCCCAAGGACCGTGCCATTGCGGACATAGCCAGAAGAACACTCATCACAGGAATGCAGGGACAGGTATCTGCCGGACATGTAACCTCGCTCGGTTCTCTGCCTGAGCATGAAGCCATGGATATCGCGGAACTTCTGCATCGTGCCGGGATCAGCGTTATTACGCTGCCGATGACCGACCTGTTTTTGAATGGTCGAGGAGATGCGGAAGGGCCGCGCAGAGGCTTGGCGCCAGTGAAATTGCTGCAGGAATGCAGTGTGAATGTAGCAATTGGCGTCAATAATGTCCGCAACGCATTTACACCGTTTGGCAAAGCGGATCCGTTAGAGGTCGCCTGGCTTCTGGCAGTCACTTCGTATATGGGCGGGGAACGGGATGCCCTTGCGTTGATCAGGATGCTGACGTATAACGCAGCTCAGGCTTTGGGTATTAAAAATTATGGAATGAAGGTAGGCGCTACGGCAGATATGGTATTGTTCTGGGAACGATCAGAAAGGGACGTGCTGCTGGATAGGCCGGAAACAAGAATGGTTTGGAAATCGGGTGTGCAGGTGGGTAGTATGGTTCAAAAGCAATAGAATGGCTGCGGAAATCACATGCTATGGATACCATTGAAACACGAGTGAAGGGGATGAAGCTATGGAGAAACAGTTAACCATCATTAAAAACGTAAAATGGGCAGATGATCTATTCGATCTAACGATTGATCGAACGACGGGAACAATCATCAGCATTGAAACAGCTGCAACCGATGCGGAGTTTGCATCTGGAGGTACCAACCATAACGGGGCAAATGTCTTCGAAGCGGGAGGTCTGCATTACGTTCCACCCATGGCAGATATGCATATCCACCTGGACAAACATTTTCTTGGCGAGCCGTGGAAGACACTGCAGCCCTTTGTCACCCTGCCTGGCCAATTGGAATTCGAGAAACGCATGCTGGGAGAACTTCCGACCGGAGCAGGCGAACGCGCTAAACGGTTGTTGGATTTAATGCTGGCCCAAGGTACGGCCAAGATCCGAACGCACGTTGACGTTGATCCGCAAATCGGTCTTTCGCATCTTGAAGAGATATTGGAAGTTCGTGAATTATATCGGGGCCGCATGGATATGGAGATCGTTGCGTTTCCTCAACAAGGACTACTTCGATCCGAATCTGTAGCCGTCATGCGGCAAGCACTCCGCGCTGGAGCCGATTATGTAGGCGGTGTGGATCCGGCCGGGCTGGACCGCCGAGTGGACGCCAGCCTGGAAGCGATGTTTGAGCTGGGGGCTGAATTTGCTGCGGGAATCGACTTACATCTGCATGACCCGGATCACCTCGGAACATACACGATCGATCGTTTCGCTGATTTAACGGAACAAGCAGGCATGTCCGGCCGCACTTCAGTGAGCCACGCCTATTGTTTGGGTCAGGTTACTGAAGCAGAGGTACGTACATTGGCAGAAAAGCTGTGCGCGACCGGCGTATCCATCATGACAAGTGCACCTATCGATAGACCTATGCCGCCCATTAAGCTATTGCTGGAAGCGGGAGTAGCTGTACATGTCGGTTCGGATAATATTCTGGATTCGTGGAGTCCATTCGGCAATGGCGATATGCTCTCACGTGGGTCACGTCTCGCTGAAGCCTCCGGTTGGGTAGAAGACCACTGGTTACTTGAGACATACAAGCTGATTTCCAATGCGCCGTTAACTCCAAAAGTGGGTGATCGCGCCGATTTCTCTTTAGTAAATGCCTTGAATGCGATGCATGCGCTGGCAGCGGTACCTCCTCGAGAAGCGGTATTCTCGGGTGGTGTGCTTGTTGGAGGCCGTGCGTTCCCAACCAGTAGGCGGATGGCAGAAATTCATTCATAACTATTTTCTGCTAGGAGTAAGATGCAGCGCGTCCTTGATGCGCTGCTTTTTTTGTTTGCTGAAGTAGGATGTATGAAAAACTAGACATGTTGTGTTCTCACGTGATCATTGTTGACACGGATGTCGGGATAGAGAGTTCCTTTTGGTGTATCAGTCCAAGATGCGTTGAATTTTTTAGACGATAACACCAATGACTAGGGGACGTTTACAGCGTATTATTCTTGTAAGAAGAAAATAACGTTAGATAAACTTACACGAAAGAGAAAAGGAGGGATATATTTGATTTACGACACCAAGTATCTTTACGTAGAAAAGGGGGAGAAGGGCATGCGTCGTAGTGCCTTTGCATATCGCATCCAAAACATAAAAAGGCATTGGTTGCTATTGGTCATGATCTTACCAGGTATCATCTATCTGTTCATCAACAACTACTTGCCGATGCTTGGCATTATCATTGCATTTAAAAATGTTAATTTCGCAAAGGGGATATGGGGAAGCGACTGGGTAGGTCTTGAGAACTTCGCCTACCTGTTCCAAACGCAGGATGCCTGGGTGATTACCCGAAACACATTATTGTACAATGGCGCGTTTATCGTGCTCGGAACGATACTCTCTATAGCCGTAGCGGTGTTGCTAAACGAAGTAAGAAAAAGATTCTTCTCCCGCTTGTATCAGAGCATTATTTTACTGCCTTACCTCATCTCTATGGTTATAGTCGCTTATTTGGTACTAGCCTTGCTAAACGAGGAGAACGGGTTCGTCAACCATTACGTGCTTCCTTGGCTGGGGATCGATTCGGTGTCGTGGTATGCAGACGCTGGGAAATGGCCTTACATATTAAGTGTCGTGTACCTGTGGAAAAATGTTGGTTATACCTGCATCGTCTATCTGGCCTCCATCGTAGGCATCAGCCAGGAGTACTACGAATCAGCTACGCTGGATGGAGCTTCCAAGTGGAGGCAAGTTTGGAGCATCACCCTTCCACTGATTAAACCCACAATGGTTATTCTGGTTCTCCTTTCGGTTGGACGCATCTTCAATTCCGATTTTGGACTGTTCTATCAGGTTCCGTTGAATTCAGGTGCACTGCAAACTACTACGGATGTCATTGACACTTATGTTTACCGCGGATTGATGACTTTCGGGGACTTCGGGATGTCATCTGCAGCAGGACTATACCAGTCCATCGTCGGATTTGTGTTAGTCATGACGACCAATGCGTTCGTTCGCCGAAAAGACAAGGATCTGGCTCTGTTTTAGTAAAAGGGGGTGGTCAACTTGTATTCAAATCGAGTTTATCAAATAACGGTTCACTTCGTGCTCATCGCGATGGCAATTGCTGCAGCATTTCCGTTCCTGCTCCTCATATCCGCTTCGCTTACCGAGGAACAAGCCATCATTAGAAATGGATATAGCTTGATTCCAGATCAATTCAGTTTCGACGCTTATGTGTACTTGTTCAATCAGTATTCATTGATTCTGCGCTCGTACGGAATTACCACGTTCATCACGATTGTGGGAACCATTCTTGGCCTTCTGATTACAACCCTCATCGCTTATCCATTATCGAGAAATGTGCTTCCGTTTCGTTCGTTCCTGTCCTTCTTTGTATTTTTCACTCTGCTTTTCAATGGCGGGCTCGTGCCCATGTACCTGGTGTATACGGACCTCTTCCATTTGAAAGACACCATCTGGTCCTTGATCATCCCGAATCTACTGACTAATGGCTTCTACATTTTATTGATGCGCAGTTTCTTCTCCACGTCAATTCCCGGTGAAGTTGTGGAGTCGGCTTACGTGGATGGTGCCAATGAATGGGTTATTTATTACAAAATTGTTCTCCCGCTAGCGCTTCCTAGTCTGGCTACGATTGGTCTGATGCTCATGATTTCGTACTGGAACGATTGGTTTAACGGTCTGATCTTCATCAATGATGGAAGCCTGTACAGTATTCAGAACCTGCTTAACCGGATGTTGTCGGATGTTCAGTATTTACAGCAGAACAGTTTGTCCGGCCAGACGGCTGTCGCTTCATCCGTACCTCTTGCAAGCGTGAGAATGGCTATTGCCGTCATCGGTGTACTGCCGCTTATCGCAGCCTATCCGTTTTTCCAGAAGTTCTTCGTTAAAGGGTTGACCATTGGAGCTGTAAAAGGCTAACAGCGCTCGGCATCCAATAGGTTGTTCCAATAGCAAACATGGGGGAGTGAAGAAAGATGTTTACAAAAAAAAGGTTTGTAGGTTTCACGCTGGTGGTTTCCTTGTTTGGTGTTTTACTAACAGCATGCGGAAATTCGGGCAGCGAGGAAGAATCGGTACGCGGAAATGATGCAGAAACCGGCTTGTACGAAGTGGTCATGACGTATCCAGCTTTTGGTGACGTGACGGATGTCAAGGAGGTCCAGGATGCCATTAGTGAAATTACAGCTGAGAAAGTAGGTGCAACGGTAAAGCTCCTGCCTGTAAATGGCTCCAATTATGCGAATCAGATGAACTTGATGCTGGCTGGCAGCGATAAACTGGATCTGGTGTATACCAGTGTGTGGTTTGGTCTGGAGTCTCAGATCAGCAGGGGGCAGCTGCTGCCTATGGACGAACATTTGAATGAATTCGGCCAAAAGATTCTGGAGACCATTCCGGGAGAAGCGGCGGAAGCCGGAAGAATGAATGGTGAAACCTATGGCGTTCCAAGCATCAAAGCCTGGGCACTATCTCCAAGTTTTGTGATGAGCAAGGAGCTGGCTGATAAGCATGGTATCGACCTTGCGTCCATAAAGACATGGAGCGATATCTCGGGTGTGCTGCAACGTATCAAGGATGAAGAGCCGGGAGTCACACCAATCGTCAGCTATACCTCGCAGGAAACTCCCGGACAGGCCATGCTGAATTTCGATCCATTGGGAACAGCGCCTGGCGTACTGGATTTCAATGGAACAGATTACACCGTGCAGAATCTCTTTGCCACCGAACGCTTCTCAACGATGACCGATCTGATGCGCGAGTGGTACGAGAATGGTTATTTTAGCAAAGATGTTGCAACATCCCAGGAAACGGGATCCAACCTGATCAAGGCGGGCAAAGCCTTCTCCTATATCCGGAATATCAATGAGTGTTACTCGGAATCACTGGCGGCAGGGACAGAGCTTGCATGTGTTCCCCTGGAGGATTCCTATATGACGCGAAATAGCGTTGCTTCCAACATGATGTCTTTGGCGAGAAACAGTGAGCAGCCGGATAAGGCAATTCAGGTGTTGGAACTGTTCTACTCGGACGAAGCGGTTATTAATCTGTTCACGAATGGCATCGAGGGCAAGCACTATGTTAAACAGAGCGATGGCCTCATTGCCAAGCCGGACGGCGTGAGCTCATCAGGATATGATTCCAATCAATACGCAGTTGGCAACAATTTTCTATCCTATATCTGGGAAGGGAATGACCCTGATATGTGGGAGGTGTTAAAGAGTGAAAATGAAAGTGCCGTAAAATCAAGGGCGATGGGATTCAGCTTCGATATCAATCCGGTCAAAACGCAAATTACATCGGTAACCAATGTCCAGAATCAGTATGACGCTGGATTTCAGACAGGAACGTTTGACCCGGCAGAATTGCCAGCTTATATCGAAAAATTAAAGAGTGCAGGCGTTGACAAAATATTGGCAGAAAAGCAAAACCAGTTAAACCAATGGCTTGAAAACAAATAAAAGGAGCTGATCATATATGTTTAATCCCGTTATTGATGTGCATCATCATATCATTTCTAGAGAAATGCAAAGGAAACAGAAGGAGCTGGGCATGGAGATTCCGAGTTTTATGCCGAAGTGGACGCCCGAGATTGGACTTGAGAAAATGGGTGTAGCCGACATTTCGTTTTCGTTTCTTTCGGCCCCGTCAGATCTGACATTCATTGACCAGCCATCTGCCAATACGCTTGCGCGGAAAATGAATGAAGAGCTTGCTTCGTATGCTCAGCAGTATCCAGAAAAGTACGGTGCATTTGCTACGCTGCCGCTCCCTGATGCCGAAGCTGCCCTGGAAGAAACCATATATGCGCTAGATATTCTTGGACTGGATGGAGTTGCAATGCTCACTAGTTATCAAGGGAAATATTTAAGTCATCCAGATTACGCTGAACTGCTAAGCGAGTTGGATCGACGTAGTGCGGTTGTGTTTCTTCACCCGATTCTCATTCCCCAGAAAATTGCCGGACTGAGTCCTGCGCTGCTTGAAGGAACCTTTGATACGACGCGTGCTGTCACTACGATGGCGGTTCATCGCATTTTCGACCAATACCCTTCAATTAGGTTTATTCTTCCTCATACAGGAGGCATGGTTCCGTACATCAAATGGAGGATTGCCCTTGCAGCCATTGGGCAGGATTCCATCCAAGTGGAAGCAACGCCGGAACTATTCGAAGCCGAAATGGCCAAATTGGACCATCTCTACTATGATTCCACGCTGAACCTCGGCACAATCCAAAAGTTAATTGGGCCTGATCGGATTCTATTTGGTGCAGATATTCCCTGGCCGGCAGACAGCGTACTACGCATGCAGCGGGAGTCGGTACTCCATGAAGCCATGCAGATTAGCGAAGATAACATGAAGGCTATTGCTTACGGCAACGCATTTCGTCTCTTTCCCCGCATAAGTAAGTTTTACGAAAAAGTGACACTGAACTAACTTCAGAACGACTCTAAACTGTGCCGAATGAAGAGTAGAGGGGTATATCTGTTGGAAATAAAAAGAGCAGCTTGCCAATGGGCAAACTGCTCTTTTTCAATAGTTATTAAGAGAGATCATTTCAGTCACACCGTAAGAACCTAATATATGTATAATAATATATAATGTAATTTAACCGAGGGAGATGCAGCTATGTCACAATCACTTATATTTGATATGGATGGAACGTTGTTTCAAACAGATAAAATTTTAGAATTATCACTTGAAGATACGTTTAATCATTTAAGAGCACGACATGAATGGTTTAATTCTACACCCATTAATCAATATCGAGAAATTATGGGGGTGCCGCTGCCCAAGGTATGGGAAACGTTATTACCCCAGCATTCTGCAGAGGTGAGGGAATTAACGGATGCGTATTTCCTAGAAAGATTAATACATAATATAAGAAATGGTAAAGGGGCTCTATACCCTAACGTAAAAGAAATATTCGCCTACTTTAAAAAGAGAGATTTCTCAATTTACATAGCAAGTAATGGTTTGACTGAATATCTAAGAGCCATTGTTGCGTATTATCGCTTGGATCATTGGGTTACGGAGACGTTTAGCATTCAGCAAATTCAATCGTTGAATAAATCAGATCTTGTTCAGCAGATTATCGTAAAATATGGAATTTCGAATGGAGCTGTAATAGGAGACCGCCTATCGGATATTCTTGCTGCTAAAGACAACGGTTTGGTAGCGATCGGATGTAATTTTGATTTTGCCAAAAGTGACGAACTTTCACAGGCTGATATCGTTATCGATGATTTAATCGAGTTAAAAGAGTACTTTTCTCACTGATGGTGTTGTAAACTCCCTATCGAAACGTATGCATTCTGCCGATAATGAAGGTGCATATATTTTTACTTCAGGAGGAATCATCGATGAAAAAAACGGTCATCTTGTTAACAAGTCTAACGCTAATGTTAGGCACCGCTGCAGGCACAGCCTCAGCCAAACCGGGAAACACTCCACCCGGAAAACCAAGTAAAGAAGTATCATCAAAAGCACCTAAGGACAAGCAGCGGCAAGCGGAGGAGAAACAGACCGAAGAAATCGATCCTTCTGAAACGGTCCGCGCGGAAGAAGATGAAGTGAAGGAGCCTTCAGTATCAGAGGCAGAGAATACAGAGAGCCCTACAACCGAATCATCAGAACCCGGTAAAAAAGGACCAAAAGGATACAAAGGGTTGTTAAAAGCCATTCAAAATGTAAAGGATAAGCCGGCGGGTACCGTTTTGGCTGATATTTTGCTCACAAAATATGCAGCTGAATTGACGGACGAACAGAAAAAAGAACTGGAAGCTATCATGGAAGAGGATAAGGCATTGGAAACCGCAGCAGAGATGCTTGAGAATAATGGTAGTGTGACGGATGCTGTGTATTTGCAGGAAGAAGCCATAAAGGCTAATTTCAAAAACCTGGATCTGTACAAAACATTGGGGAAACTGAATGAAAAGGCGGGTAAAAAGAATGGAGTGAAGCTGTATGTGAATGGTGAAGGGACAGATGCCGAACCGTTCATCAAAAAAGGTAACACATTCGTTCCTTTTCGCGCCATTGCCGAGACTTTGAACGCCGAAGTCACCTGGAACCCTGAAGAACGCTCCATAACTGTCACCAAGGATGGAGTAAGCATCAAACTTGTGGTTGACAGTAAGACCGCAACTGTCAATGGTCAAAACGTATCATTGGATGCGCCAGCCACCATCACCAAAGGGAGTACGTATGTGCCTGTTCGTTTTATAAGTGAGGCATTGAGAGCAACTGTCCTATGGGAAGAGCAAAGCAGAACCGTTGTAGTCTATGAAGAATAAATAGGGTAGGGACAGAACGATTAGCATACAATCGGAGCACAGCTAGGAGAAGAAGCCGCCATGAGGCGGCTTTTTTGCGTTTTTCCTGCACACTACATCAATGTAATCTAATCATTCAAACTTGGATGGAGGCACGTTATAGTATTTTTTGAAAGCTTTCGAGAAGGTAAACGGATCCGGATAGCCCAGGAAGCCGGCGATTTGTTGGATCGTATACTTTTTCTCGTAGAGATAATCCCTCGCGCGATTCATTCTGATCTGGGAAATGTACTGACCCGGGGTGATCCCGACGGTTTTCTTGAAATAGGAAATAAAATACTTCTCGGAGATCCCTGCCATCGCTGCGAGATCGTTCATCCGTATGGGACGATGCAGGTTCGCATCGACATATTGAAATACGTCTTGTAATACGTCCAGGCTACCTTCGGATTTTCTGGGTTTCTTGCCGTTCAGGAATTGACCGACATAGGCGCCCTGACCGTAAAGCTCGATAATCTTTGCGATAACGGCAAGAAGAGAGGCTTTTAAGTAGAGTTGGTTCCCTGACGTGCCGTTCTCCTGTTTCAATCGACGAAATGTTCTGGTGAACAGCATGGTTTCCTCTTGAATCAGGTTGCCCGGCACAATTCCCGGAAGTTGAAAACCGCCCAGAATTCGCTGCTGCTCGCCGATGCCAAAGTCGAAATGGATGTATATGAATCGGCAAACGTCCTCGGACGTCGAGGCGATATAGGGCATATCCGGATAAAAAAATATAGCATCCCCCGGGACTGCCGTATATTCGAACCCATCGATCATCATTTTAATGGAGCCCTCTTGAATGAACCAAAGATCGTAATCAGGATGCGATTTGTGTTCAGTCCAGTCTTGATTGTGAGTCTGTTCTAGATAGGAACTCATCCGGAGATGAATATATTCCGAAAGTTCGTTAAGGATGCTCATATTCAATCTGTTTTCACTCATCCGCTTTCCTCATCCACCTTTACCACATGACATCTTTAAAATTAATTCATTATATCAAAGGTTTTACACGTTGTTAAATATCGTACGATATGACATGTATTGAAAACTATTGCACATTCCGATTATTAGCCACTCTTCTATAATGAACTTATATCACATGAGGAGGGCTATTCATGAACACGACGAACATGCCGCAGCCTAAGGTTGTCGTTATTGGCGCAGGGAGTCTATTTTTTGGTCGTCAGTCCATATGGCAGATGGTTCATTCCCCTTACTTGAACCAGGGGACGCTTGCTCTGGTCGATACCGACGAAGAGCGGCTGGCAAAAATGGTGAAACTTGCGGAGATGGTTGCTCGGGAGAACAATGTATCCTTGAAGATTGAGGGCTCGACAGACCGAAGACAGGTGCTTCCGGGGGCCGACTTCGTTGTACTCAGCTTCGCAGAACAATCGGTGAAATATCGGGGGATTGATTGCGAGGTATCGTTGAAATACGGCATCCGTATGTGCTCGGGGGATACAATCGGGCCAGGAGGAATTTTCCGTGCGATGCGGGAATTGCCGATCATTATGGAATGCGCCAAAGACATAGAGGAGCTCTGTCCCGATGCTTGGGTGATTAACTATATCAATCCGTCTACCGTCCACGGTATAGCGTTACACCGTTATGCACCGAAGCTGAAATCGTTCGCGCTTTGTGACAGTCATCATATGCCTCATAAGAAAGCTTATTATGCTGTGCGAGCAGGGATCATTGGCGACAGAAAGGAGTTCACCGAGGAAATCGATCGAAAGTTTGATTTCCGCATTGCCGGGGTCAATCATTTTACGTGGCTCCTAAAGGCGGAGTTCGAAGGCAAGAATGTCATGCCGACGATTGCGGAGGCTATGCGGAAATCCGCTGGTGAGGAGAACAACGGTGGTGATCAAGGTGCCAAAGCTCTCCATAACGACGCCATTACGTATGAGTTGTACGATATTTTTGGATATATCCCTACATGCACTGCACATACGAAGGAATATGTCCGGTATTGGCAAGGTCATGGCAAATCGTCGGATCGTATCCCGCCGTTATCAATCTGGGAGACAGAGGACCGTTATCATCGTCACGACGAGATGTGGAGGCAAGTGGACGGCTTCCTTTCGGGGGACATTCCCATTGCCGATTACATGAATACCTTCGGCCCGGATCATGCAACAGACATTATTGAAAATATGGTGGGTAATCTGGGGAAACGCTTCTTCGTGAATACCCTCAACAATGGGGCAGTGACAAATATGAATGATGATTCGTTCCTGGAGCTGTTATGTGATGTAAGTATGGAGGGAGCGAAACCGGTTCATGTTGGTGAGATGCCGAGAGGAATTCGGGGAATGCAGGAGCTTGTACTGGATACCCATGAGCTTACGGCAGAGGCCGTTGTGGAGCAGAGCTTGGAGAAGCTAAGAAGAGCGATGTTGACGGATCCGCTTGTTAGTTCCATCGGTGACGCGGACCAGATCATCAAAGAACTTCTGGAATTGGAACGTGAGATGATTCCAGATGTCTGGTATTCGGATGGACTGATCAAAATCTGAATTCGGATAACTCATAGAAAAGGGTCTGGTTTTTAATCCTAAATTGTTTACGAACTACCGAAGAAAGTCGCTCATGTGGCGGCTTTTTTGGTGTGGTCTGATTCCAGAGGCATATGGATCTTTGTTATTTATCAAGTAGGTAGTTACAAGGAACCGAGTTGTGACCTCAATTTGGCAGCAATTCGGTTTTTCTTTATTTTGGTGGGCCATCATCATTTATTTGACTAAGTCAAATAAAATAGGGTAAAGTGTATATAGTTGACTTAGTCAAGTAAATGAACCCAGTAAATTATGTTCTGTGTGTCAGGAGGAAACTATGAAATCACTAACATCGATCATTCCAATTATTCGCGAATTTAACCGTTTTTACACCAAGATACTGGGGCTGCTGGACAAGCATCTGCTCGACAGTGACTTTTCTCTCTCGGAGGTCCGGGTTCTTTACGAAATAGGCAATGCCGAACACTGTACCGCAAGTGTGCTCACGGAGCAACTGGGACTTGATCCAGGGTACCTGAGCCGTATGTTGAAGAGGTTTGAAAAGCTCGGACTAACCTACCGTGTTCAATCCAAGGAGGATGCAAGATCGTCCTTGCTGTATCTCTCGGAATTCGGAGAAGAAACCTTGGCTCGAATGAACGCCTTATCCGATGATCAAATTCGTAACATGATTATCAATTTGTCTGACAAGAGCCGGTTAGATATCGCCCGAAGTATGACCGCCATTCAGAATGAATTATCTGGCCATTCCGCAAAACCGAGAATACAATTCCGGACCGAACTAAAACCCGGGGACGCCGGGGCATTGATTCATCTTCACGGTTGGGTATATGCGGAGGAATGCGGCTATAATCATATTTTCGAAGCATATGTCTGCAAGACGTTTTATGAGCTGCTGCAAACCTACAGCCCGGACAAAGATCGGTTCTGGCTGGCAGAAGCCGATAACGAAATTGTCGGCAGTATTGCGGTAATCGGTCATTCAGGTGAAAGAGCTCAGATTCGCTGGTTTATCTTACATCCAGATTGCAGAGGCATGGGGATCGGAAAGAGGCTCATCCAGGACGCCATTGCTTACTGCAGAGAAAAAGGGTACCGCAGCGTCTTTCTGGAAACGACGGAGGACCAGGAGACGGCCATAGCCATGTATACCAAGGAAGGTTTCGTCAAAATAAAAGAACAAGAGAACGAATCCTGGGGAGTTCGCCACATCGAACAAACCTATGAACTTGAGCTTTAATGGAAAATAGCCGCTGAATTAAGCGGCTTTTCTTGATTAAAGGAAACACGATCGAATTTTTATGAGTCAGGGGCGATTAACTTAGTTGATCAGGTGTGGATATTTTTCAGGTGTCGTTGTCTTTCTTGCGGCATGTATACACGAAGACGGGTGGGAAATTGTAGGGGACAAACTGGATGTTCTCCATAATCAGCTCTTCAGCCAGAGTTTGCTTCATATGAAGTGAGTACTGATATAAGACCAACCTGCCGCCTGGCCGGAGAGCTTGAGTCATTTGAGCAAGAATGTGTTCTCTCATTGTCTTGGAAAAATTAAACAAAGGTAATCCGCTAATAATGCAATCCAAGTGTAGAACTTGCTCCTGATTCATTTTCTTTACTAAAGAGGAGGCATTGGAAGCGAGCTTGAAATGAGGATATTCCTTTTTTAGAGCTTTCCTCATTCTTCGGTCTCTTTCAAATAAAAGGACTGCTGCAGAGCTCGGTAAATGGGCTTCCATGATGCGTGTTATAGCACCCGTTCCTGCCCCAAGCTCTGCTATGGCTCGAACATCATTCCAATACACAGACTGAATAATTTTACGTGCCAGAAATGCAGAACTGGGGAAGATGCTTCCTACTCTTTTCGGATTCTTGAGGAAAGCTAGCAGAAAAAGAAGAAAGTTGGGTATTTTCAATCATTTATCCTCCATTGTTGTAAAATCTACCGGATGCCGGAAGGCAACCTTAGCCGAAACCTAAATACATTATCCTCATGCTGAAGGGTTAGGGTGCCATGATGCAGCTCTGCAATATTTCTTGCAATTGAAAGGCCGAGCCCGGATCCCGATTGAATGCCTTCGCTGCTTCTTGAATAATCCACCTTATAAAACCGGTCAAACAGCTTGTCCATCTGTTCTGCCGTTAGGGGAGTTCCTTTATTTTCGACTTCAATGATTACATGCTCAGGCTGCATGGCCATTCGGATATGAATCGTACCCGGTTTGAAAGAATACTTCAGGGCATTCATCAACAGATTATCGATGGCGCGAGCCATCTTATCACTGTCGATATAGGTCATCATTGGTGAATCGCCAATGTCTTTCTCGATGTGGATGCCATTTTCCATGGCGAGAGGTTCAAACTCGAATAACATCTGGTCTATAAGTTGAAATAAATCAATTTTTCTCAGATCCAATTGGGTATCAACGGAGGTAAGACGAGTATATTCAAATAGATCATCCAGCAATTTTTTCAAGTGCGTTGCTTTGTTATAGGTGTTTTCTACGAATCGTGTATACTCAGCCTCGTCTTGAAAGGAATTGGTCCGCAGAAGCTCAATGTAGCCAATAATACTCGTAAGAGGCGTACGCAGGTCATGCGAAATACCTGTAATTAAGTCCATTTTGGATTTTTCCAATTCGCGTTCCTTCATGATTTGTTGTTGAAGCTGCTCCGTCATGAGATTAATGTTGGTGGCGACCCGTCCCAATTCGTCTTGGCGATTAACGGCTACCCGATAATCCAGATGGCCCTCCGATATGAATTGAAGACCTTGCTCCAAAGAGACCAGATCTCTGACTATTTTTCGCGTGGCAATCAAAAAAGTGAATGTGAAGATCAATATAAAAATAGGCGTAATGACATAAGGGAAAAAGTTAAGAAGCCAGTGCCATTCTAATCCATCACTGATTTTGGAAGCCGTCATAATAAGAATATTATTCACGCAAACGGAACCAACAATTGAAATAACAAAACTGATCACCAATCGATTGAGGATGTGGAACTGTATCTTTTTCGTTTGCTTGGATTGCGGCTTAGTCAACTTTGTAACCTACTCCCCATACCGTTTTAATATATTGAGGCTCTCTTGGGTTCACTTCCAGCTTCTCACGCAGATTGCGGATGTGTACCATCACGGTATTATCCGAATATCCGTAAGGTTCTTTCCACACGGTTTCGTATATCTTCTCGGAGCTGAATACCTGTCCGGGGTGGCTGGCAAGCAGCTCAAGTATTGAAAACTCCAGCGGTGTAAGCGGAATATCGTTCTCTTTTAACTTCACGGAATGTTTAGTTTTATCGATGACAAGGTCTTTAACGAGAATTAAAGAGTTATATTCAGCTTTTCCAATCAGGGTTTGACGCCGCAGCTGAGCCCTGACACGAGCGAGTAATTCCAATGGATTAAACGGTTTGACCATATAGTCGTCGGCTCCGGTAGTCAGGCCAGTGATTTTATCAATGTCTTCTTCTTTGGCTGACAGCATGATGATCGGAGTGTTGGATACTTCGCGAATTTTAAGACAGGCTTGAATTCCATCCAAGACGGGCATCATAACATCCAGAATGACGAGTTGAACCGATGTTGTTTTTATAATATTGAGTGCTTCCAGACCATCGGCTGCTTCAATGACGTGATATCCTTCGTTACGTAAATAGACATGAATGACATCGCGGATATCGGGTTCATCATCGACAACGAGTACGGTGTTCATAAATCTAGCTCCTTTTTAGTCCACTCTAAAATAAATATAATGAATTCGTGACATCTACCAGTGTAATCCATCGTCCAGAATGTTTAAATTGTTTCCTTTTTGCGACAGACATAAACAAACGCAGGAGGGATATTCAATGGCACGATATCGATGTTCTCGATGACAAAATGTTTGGAAAGTGTCTTTTTCATCTGAAGCGAATATTGAAAGGCGATGAATAAACCTCCAGGTTTGAGAGCCTGATCGATTTGGTCTACCAACGTGTTTCGGAGCTCAGGCTCAAAGTTAAAAAACGGCAATCCGCTAAAGATACAATCTAATTGCTGAACGCCTTCTTGCTTCATTGAAGCTACTAATTGAGCAGCATTCGGATAGAAGGAGAATGTGGGAAATGCCTTTTGTAAATTAGTCCTCATAATCTGATTCGACTCAAACACAAATACGTTGGTACTATCCTGCACCTGTTTTTCAATATAACGAGTGATGGCCCCTGTGCCTGCACCGAGCTCTGCGATGGCCTGGAATTCAGGCCATGGTGCATGACTGACCATTTTGCTAGCCAGGAAGCGAGAACTTGGTATGATGCTGCCTACATGTTTGGGATTCTTTACAAAGCTTTTCAAAAACAAAATCGTTTCATCTGAATTCATGAATTAAGTTCCTCCAAGGGTTTCATATCGATTTTTGCAAATACAAGACGGACTCAAAAGCGTAATAACTGAAGCACAGACAGAAGGGGATCTCCAAAGTAAATGCCTGCAGCAAAATACGTTAAGGTCCAGAGTAGAGCACTGGAATAGGTTATCATTGCAAATCTTCTAAAATGTACCCCGCTCAGCCCGATCACCAGAGGAAGAACATATCGTACGACTGGAATAAACAAACCGATCGACATCGCCCAATGGCCCCGTTGGTTCAGCATTCGTTCGGCTTTGATAAAATGTTTATTATGTTGAAATCGGTATAGGTTCTTGGCGCCGTACAATTTACCTGCAACATAGGCAGCAGTGATCGCTGTTAAAAGTCCGGATAAAATACAGAAGTAAGTGATCCCGGCATTGATTGCACCGGTGTGGCTCAGGATGGCCCCGCTGATAATCGTGATCTCATTCGGAATGGGAATTCCGAACGGACCCAGGGAGAAGGCAAAATAAAAAATCAGATATCCATACTGATGAAGCAGCTCTAAGATTGTATTACTGACCATGGTTTTACCTCCTCGCTTGTCGATAGCAAAATCATAATGAAATAAACTGAGGAATTAATGAGTATATTTCTAAAGAAAATCTAAAGATTATTTAAGTAAGTTAACAACTTATCTCCATTCAACCTAAAAAAGCCTTGCCAAAAAGTTGGCTAGGCTTGATTTGTTTTAATAGAAACGATGGTCATTGAGCAATTCTCGCAATTGATATGCTGCTGCATAAGTTTCGTGTACGAGCTGGATGTATTCTTCCTTGTATTCGTAGGATTCCAATTGCTCAATGTTCCGAAAAAAGTTGAATGGTATGTCTAATTGGTAAATAGGTCACAGCAATAATAGAGAAAAACTCTGAATATTTGGGCAGGATTTTTCTAAAGAATTTCTGAGTATGACGGGATATAGCCAAGATTGGGACAGATTGTTTTCGTCGAAAATTCCATGCAGAATATTGTTCTTTATTTTCCATATTTGTGTTATTCTGTTGATGATAGGCGACCATTTCATTGGTGTGATCGATATAGAAGGGAGGGACATCTGCTCGATTCATTCAATTGCTATAAAGAGAGTAACGGCACTGCTTGTAAAAAATGAGAAATAAGCGGAGGTTTGGTTATGCTCAAAAAAATGAAGAAATATGGTGTTTGCAGTTTGGCACTTGTATTGTTTGCGGCTGCGGCATTGACCGGGTGGAGTACTAAAGCATCGGCAGCGGATTTCAGATCATTGAACGCTTCACAGATTGTATCGGAGATGGGTGCAGGATGGAATCTGGGGAACCAGCTTGAAGCAACGGTGAATGGCGTCCCTAGTGAAACGGCTTGGGGCAATCCTGTCGTTACTCCAGAGTTGATTAAAAAGGTAAAGGCAGCAGGCTTCAAGACAATTCGCATTCCTGTATCCTATTTCAATCATATTGGAAGCGCTCCCAATTACACGATTAACGCGGCGTGGTTGAATCGAGTCCAAACCGTCGTTGATTATGCATATAATGAAGGTTTATATGTCGTTATTAACATTCATGGAGATGGGTATAATTCCATCCCGGGCGGATGGCTTCTTGTGAATGGCAGCAATCAGGCTGCAATTAAAGAGAAATACCAAAAGGTGTGGCAGCAGATTGCTACCAAGTTCAGCAATTATAATGAGCGTCTTATTTTTGAATCGATGAATGAAGTGTTCGACGGAAATTACGGCAATCCGAATGCTGCATACTATGCTAACTTGAACGCCTATAATCAAATCTTTGTGGACACGGTCCGGCAGACTGGGGGCAACAACAACGCCAGATGGTTACTGATTCCAGGCTGGAACACCAATATTGACTATACGGTGGGCAATTATGGCTTTGCTCTTCCAACAGATAATTTCAGATCCTCGGCAATCCCGAGCTCTCAGAAGAGAATTATGATCTCCGCACATTACTACTCTCCGTGGGATTTTGCTGGTGAGGAGAACGGAAATATCACGCAGTGGGGCGCAGCGGCAACAAATCCTTCGAAGAAATCAACCTGGGGTCAGGAAGACTATCTGAATGCACAATTCAAATCGATGTACGATAAGTTTGTAACACAGGGCTATCCGGTTGTTATTGGAGAATTTGGCTCCATTGATAAAACGGCGTATGACTCCACCAATAACGTTTATCGTCAAGCTTATGCGAAAGCGGTAACGGCAACTGCCAAGAAGTACGGGGCCGTGCCGGTGTATTGGGACAATGGCCATAACGGTCAGCATGGTTTCGCTTTGTTTAACCGCTCAAACAACACGGTTACCCAGCAAGGCATTATTAATGCCATCATGCAGGGGATGCAGTAATCAAATCATGCGTTTCATCGTACGAAAGGCATGTCCTCTCACAAGAAAGGACATGCCTTTTTTTATGTAGTACTCGTTCGGTATCGTTCAAACACAAATACCATATTGCCAATGAATTTTACATAAGCCATATACAGAATTCATTAAACGCCACAATACCTTTTATATACTTAATTTGCTTATATAGCGAACTAAAAGGACTAGGTGGTAGACAGAATGTTAAAAAAACGCGATTTGCATGAATGCCACGCACTGTACAGCTTATTGAACGACCCCTCAGTGTCACCTTATGTTCGTTACCAATGTCATTCACCTGAGGAATATGTATTCCTGACCAAACAGTTGATGGACGAGGAAGAACAGAAAACCACGATTTCCCGTACAATTTTAAACGAAGCGGGCCAGCCCATTGGAACCATTGATTTGTATCATATCGTAAACCATACAGGGTTTCTGGCCACATGGATTGGAGCACCTTACTTCGGTAACGGATACAGTCAACGGGCGAAATCCATCTTTTTGAGTGAACTATTTCTCGAACATGCCATAGAAACGGTGTTTTTGAAGATTCGCAAACAAAATATCCGGTCGAGCAAAGCTGCACAAAAACTGCCCTATGTAAAACTGGCCAATGTTTCGCATTCTGAATTATACGGATCCATCAATACCAGGGAGCAGATTTATGACCTCTATCGCGTGGAACGGATCGACTTTATCGAGTACAGTATGATCCTGAACCAAGGAGTGGCTACATAACTGCACAATTCTATAAGGTCAAAGATAGGTAGTATTATCATCTTAACAACTCATACCAATCAAGAGTCGCTGAATCAGCGGCTTTTTTTGTTGCTCTTTAGGCCAGGGGATAGAGGATTATGTGATAATTTATAACACACAGATTGAATGGTTGTGAAAAATAACAAAAAATAATGAAGCTTTTTTATGGAAAACTACAAAGACATTCAGAAATGTTCGTAATATAATATGACGCAAGAAGAATGAATGAAGGAAGGAATAAGTCAGGTTATATAACATCGAAATAAATCAACACAGGGATCTCAGTTCTGTTCTGAAAGGAGAATATTTATGCAAATTACAGCAGCACCTTACAGTTGGCCTTACGACGGGAGCATCGATCCCTGTAAAACCGCATTAGTCATTATTGATATGCAAATCGATTTTTGCGGCAAAGGAGGGTATGTGGAACAGATGGGGTATGACTTGTCCCTGACGGCCAAACCCATTGAGCCTATTCGAAAGCTCTTGCATCGGGTCAGGCAGATAGAAGATTTTCACGTCATTCACACGAGAGAGGGACATAAACCGGACCTATCCGATCTGCCTGCGAACAAACGTTGGCGCAGCAAACAGATCGGGGCCGAGATCGGTTCTTCCGGACCGGCAGGACGCATTTTGGTTCGAGGTGAACCGGGCTGGCAGATTATAGAGGAGCTTGCTCCCATCGAAGGTGAATCGATCATTGATAAGCCGGGTAAAGGCAGTTTTTATGCTACAGACCTGGATCTAATCCTCAAGAATAAAGGCATTACTCATCTGATCTTAACGGGAATTACAACGGATGTTTGTGTGCACACAACCATGCGTGAAGCCAATGACAGAGGATATGAATGTCTGATCCTGGAAGACTGCACGGGAGCAACCGACCCTGATAATCATCACGCAGCGCTCCAGATGGTCAAAATGCAGGGAGGCGTGTTCGGCAGCGTCAGTAACTCCAGCGAGGTTTTAAAGGCGCTAGCTGCCTTTTAAGCAACACTGCCACAGCAATAGAAAAACAACAACATGGGAGGAAATCATATGTGGAGATGGTCCAGAAAGTCACTGCTTATCGTAATGTCGGTTTGTTTGCTCGCACTAACAGCTTGCGGGTCGAACGATGTGCCTAGCTCTGCTTCAGGAGATGGAGAATCCGGTGGATTGAAAAAAGTGGTTCTGCGTCTAAAATGGGTTCATCAAGCACAGTTTGCCGGATTCTATACCGCCGTAGAGAAGGGATTTTACAAAGAAGCGGGTTTGGATGTTGAGATCAGACCCGGCGGCGCGGATTTTCCTTCCGTACAGATGATTGCATCAGGTGCAGAGCAATTCGGCGTAACGGGCGCAGATCAAATACTGATGGCCAGGGAGAAAGGGGTTCCCGTGAAGGCGCTGTCCGCCATTTACAGAAAAACGCCATTTGTATTGTTTAGTCTCAAGGATTCAGGGATCACGAAGATGGAGGATCTGGTCGGCCAGAAGATCGGTGTGAAGCTTGGAGGTAACGAAGAGCTGACTTACCGAGCAATGGTGAAGAATGCGGGCATAGACGGAACCAAGGTGGAGGAAATGCCAGCAAAATATGATCTCAGCCCATTGCTCAGCGGACAGGTGAAGGCATGGCCGGGTTATGTCATTAATGAGGTCCTCGCCGTACAGGAGCAGGGGAATGAAGTCAATATTATTGAGCCGAGCGATTATGATATTAACTTTTATGCGGATACGTTGTTTACGACAGAGGACATCATCGAGCGTGATCCCGAAATGGTGAAAAGCTTCGTACAGGCTTCCATGAAGGGGTGGAGCTACGCTATTGAGAACCCGGAAGAGGCTGCCGAATTTGGCTTGAAATACGGGGATAAATTGACCATTGACCACGAGGTGAGCATGATGAACGCAAGCATTCCTTTGCTGGAGCCGGAGAATCTTCCCCTCGGCAAGATGGAATCAGAGGCATGGGACGTGCTGCAGCAGAACTTGATCGATCTGGAATTCTTGAAGGAAGAGCAAAACCTTGAAGACGTATTTTCAAACGAATTTATCGAATAGGGTGTGATTTTATGCTAACAACGGCCAGTGGTCTGGAGAAAGAAGCTTCAGGGCTGCATGAACAACAGACAACCATTTCTTCCAAAAGCGACATCGCGGTTACGTTGAAAAATTGCTCCTTATCCTTTGGTGACGTCAACGTATTGAATAATGTGTCGATTGATATTTATAAAAATGAGTTTGTTTCCATTCTCGGCCCAAGCGGCTGCGGGAAGTCTACGCTGCTCCGGTTAATGCTCGATCTGCTTCAACCCAATGCAGGAGGAGAGATCGTCTATCCATCGAAGGATCTCTCGCTCGGCATGGTGTTTCAGAAGCCTGTATTGATGCCCTGGCTAACCGCAATCCAAAATATATCCCTGCCTCTCACGATCGGAGAGAAGAAGTTCACCAAAAAAGAGATCAAGGAAAAAGCGGAATCCTCGCTGCGGCTGGTTGGACTTCAGGATTTCATGAATCATTTTCCGCATCAGCTGAGCGGCGGCATGCAGCAGCGGATTGCGATTGCAAGGGCACTTGCTGCAGATCCGACAGTATTGCTTATGGATGAGCCCTTTGGGGCGCTCGATGAATTTACGAGAGAAAAGCTGAATTTCGAGCTGCTGCGTCTATGGGAGAGTCCCGAAACGAGCCTAAGTACAGTTGTGATGGTTACCCACTCGATTCAGGAATCCGTGCTGCTATCCAACCGCGTGATCATGATGTCACCAAGGCCTGCCGGCGTGGAGGATATTATTTCGGTTCCCCTGCCTTCACCGAGGGAAATTGGCATGGATGAACTCCCGGCCTTCCACCAGACTGTCAATGAGTTAAGAAAGCGGGTCAAACACCTATGAAAACCAAGATCAAAGATGCCATGTATCCTGTCGTATTCGCCATTGCCTTTCTTATATTATGGGAACTCATTGTACGCCTTTTCGACATACCCCTTTATTTGCTTCCATCTCCCACAGGCATCTTATCGGTAATGGACAGCTCCTTATGGTCACATATGCTGGTCACGCTGCTGGAAGCTTTGGCAGGCTTCGTGCTTGCCAATGTCCTGGGATTGATTACCGCAGTGATCTTCGTGCATTCCAAACCCATTGAAAAGGGAGTATTCCCGCTGGCGATTGCACTCAAAACGACCCCGCTTGTCGCTCTGGCTCCGCTTCTGGTCGTATGGATGGGGACGGGATATTCCTCCAAGGTCGTAGCCTCCATGCTAATCTGTTTCTTCCCTATTTTGGTCAACAGCGTAAAGGGTCTGAAAGCCATTGAGCATGAAGCATGGGAGCTGTTCTCCACATATAAAGGCACCAAGTCGGAAATTTTCTGGAAATTACGGCTGCCTGCAAGTTTACCTTACGTGTTTTCTGCGTTGAAAATCTCGACCTCGCTGGCTATCGTGGGTGCCATTGTCGGTGAATTTGTCGGCGCTAACAAAGGGCTCGGCTATGTCGTCCTGGTATCTTCATACCATATGGATACACCTGTGATGTTCTCCGCAATTATTGCATCCGCACTATGCGGACTGGTTCTCTTTTGGGCCATCAGCTTACTTGAGAGAAGAATTATATTCTGGCAAAGGACGGATGACCTATGATGAGATGCACGGTGAACCGTATTCCAAGCCGTTCGCCTAACGATACGGCTGCGATGGAGAAAGCGATCCAAGAGGGAATCATTGATCCTCAAGATGTGGTTGCAGTATTAGGCAAAACAGAGGGCAATGGCTGCGTGAACGATTTTACGCGCGGTTATGCTGTGCTGGCGTTAAAGCAATTTTTTACCGAATATCGGAAAGAATCAACTTCTTCCATATCCTATGTCATGTCTGGAGGAACCGAGGGCATATTGAGCCCTCACTTTACAGTGATTAGCCGTAAAGGTGCTTATAACCAAGATGTTCAGAGACAAGATCAGAAATCGCTGGCCATTGGCGTCGCGAAAACACGTGATTTCCTTCCAGAGGAAATAGGAAGGCTGGCTCAAGTGGACGAGGTGGAAGCTGCCGTTCAGCGAGCCATAGCGGAAGCTGGCATCGAATCTTCGGCAGATGTACATTTTGTGCAAATTAAGTGTCCGCTGTTAACGTCCGAGGGCGTGCATGATGCTTTGAGCAGATCACAAACCACTGTGACAGAAGATACTTACAAATCCATGGGATATTCACGAGGAGCCTCCGCACTAGGTGCGGCAGTTGCTCTCGGTGAGGTGGAACGAGCTGGACTTCAAGATACGGACATTTGCGATTCATGGCATCTGTTCAGCAGTGTAGCCTCCACGTCGGCAGGCAGCGAGCTGGCGTATTGTGAGGTGATCGTCTTCGGCAATTCTGACTTTGCGGAAGGTCCGTTTTTTATCGACCATGCTGTAATGAACGATTCTATTGACGCTCCTGCACTCAAGCGCCTGCTGGATGTTCATGCTGATGCTGAAATGGTGCAGGTGATGGCTAAGGCAGAGGCTGATCCCACCGGATTCATCCGGGGTCACCGGCACACGATGCTTGATGATTCGGATATCAACCATACGAGACATGCGCGAGCTGTCGTCGGAGGTGTGCTTGCTTCGGTGTGTGGTGATCCAATGATCTATGTGTCTGGTGGAGCCGAACATCAGGGGCCGGCAGGCGGCGGGCCGGTGGCGGTCGTTTTTAAACGTAGGAAATAGACGGGATACATCCATAAAAAACAAATGGAGGAATGACACGATGATTACAGCCAAGAAAACTGAGGTTATCACTGGAGAAGACATGCAATGGGGATTAATGCCGAATCATATTCACCTGTATCACCGCGAGATTGTGTCTGCGGAACAGGCGGATCAGATGGGGTTTCGTGCCAGCTCTGTTTTGTGGGAAAAGATTGGAGTCGGCGGTCAGGTATTGCCTCACTATCATGATGTAGCTGAAATCATTCACATCACGGTAGGTAAAGTGAAACTGTTATGCAATGGAGAATGGAAGAGCTACCAGGCAGGCGATACGTTCCATGTCCCGGCAGGCGTTATTCATTCGGTAGCTAATGACGATGTACAGGCGACAGAGCAGATCAGTATTTTTTTGCCGGTTGAAGAAAATGCTCCGGTTAACTCCTTTTTTAATACGACATTAGTGGAAGATGTCTTTTCCACCAAATTGAAATAGTCAGGCGGGATGGGAGATGGCAGATCACAAGAAGGCAGGATTCACGTGCAGTGATGTTTTGTTGATCCCCGACTTTAAGGAAGCTGTCGTCTTGGCTGGAGCAAGTGGCATGCAGCGAATGATTAACCGTGTCAACGTGATGGAAGTGCCGGATGTGATCGATTGGGTGCGCCCGGGGGAGTTTCTGATCACCAGTGGATTTCCATTTCGTGATCAGCCGGAGGCCATTGCGGATATCATACCGCAGCTGGTGGAGAAAGGTGTATCAGCGCTGGGGATCAAAACCAAACGATTCATTGATCATATTCCTGCCCGTGCACTCGAGCTGGCTGACCAATTGGGCTTTCCGATCTTCGAGCTTCCGGCCGCGACCGTTTTTTCGGATGTTGTCCGGGATATTATGGAACGGGTCCTTGTGCAGGAGGCAAGAGAGCTATCGCTGCTGCAAAGCCGCTTTCACAAGCTGTCTCAACAGCTCCTGTACGGGAAAGGATTAGAGGAATTTTTGCAAACGCTGGATGGCATATTGAACAATCCCATTGTATTGCTTGATGACTCCAATCATCTGTTCCTCTCTCCCCAGGCAGAGGAGATTGTGGAGGCAGATAATCCGATGCTGTGGTCCGGTCTGCGGGAGGAGAGCAGCCTCGGTGTGAGTTTCATAACACTAGGCGAGCGCCGAATTCGTGTATATGTATCAGCCGTTAATGACAAGCAATACGACAAATGCTTGCTGGTTCTGCTGGAATGGAATCAGGAGCACTCGGTTGTTGATCGGCTGACGATTGATCGCGTAGGTGTTTTGGTAGGACTCGAGATGATCAATACCAACGCCAGGCGGGAAGTAGAGCTGAAGTACGTCGATCAGTTTCTGCAGGACTGGGTTACGGGCCGAATTGTAACCATTGAGGATTTGAGGCTGCGAGCGGAAGCGTGCGGGCATCCACTTGATGATGATCAAACGCGGCATGTCGCGTTAGTGCGATTTTTGAACGTCAAACCTAGCATCAGGACCATGCAGCAGGCGATTAAAAGATTGAGAACCAAATCCAGATGTGTGGGGCTTCAGGCAACCATACTGGAGGGAGAGCTTGTCCTTCTTTTCGCAGAAGAAATGCATGGGATTCGGAATGTGGCGATGGAAGCCATTATCGCTGATATGAAAGTGGTTTTCCCT
The DNA here is from genome assembly GCF_004000925.1 of Paenibacillus illinoisensis NBRC 15959. Classification (GTDB taxonomy): domain Bacteria; phylum Bacillota; class Bacilli; order Paenibacillales; family Paenibacillaceae; genus Paenibacillus; species Paenibacillus illinoisensis. The sequence goes on from NZ_BIME01000002.1 coordinate 269,205, forward strand.
GCTGAGAGCTATTCTCTCTGTATCGGCAATCGAACCGAAGCTGCGGAGAAGGTATACGAAAGCTATAACGATGCCAAAAAGATTCATCATATCAGCTCCATTTGCGATTACCGTGAACCTTATGTGGACTATATGAAGCTAGGCGTGTTTCAGCTTTTATACCATCTGCCTGATACGGAGGAGGTTCAGGAGTATCGCGATCGATTCATTCTGCCCTTGCTTGCGTACGATGTGAAGCATAATTCCCAGCTGTTTGAAACGTTGAAGGTATACTTTAAGCATAATCGTAATGTGAAAAAGACGTCAGCGGAGCTTTTTACCCATTATAATACGGTTTCCTATCGGGTAGAGCGGGTGTGTGAATTGCTGGGGATCAGCATGGACAATGGCGATGATGTGCTGCAGCTGCATCTAGCGATGAAGCTGAATGAAATGAGACCAGCCTGATTGATATGTACGCGTCAAGGAGGGATGACGGATGAGTAAGCTGGATATGAAAATACCGCGCGAACTGACAATAGACTGGCTGCAAGCGCAATATGGGAGTGGGAAGCTCAAGCCGGAGCAGGTCATTGAAGAGATCATCCGCCGTTCCCGTGAGGACGAAGGGATGAATATTTGGATCACTCCGCCTGTGCTGGAGAGAATCAAGCCGTATTTGGACCGTCTCCAAACAATGGATACTTCCTTACCGCTGTGGGGTGTACCCTTCGCCATTAAGGACAACATCGATTTGGCTGGAACACCAACAACGGCTGGCTGTCCCGAATATGCATATGTTCCAGACAGGCATGCTGCAGTTGTAGAACGATTGTTAGATGCCGGAGCGATTCCTGTAGGTAAAACCAATATGGATCAATTCGCAACCGGGCTTGTAGGCACCCGGAGTCCTTACGGTGAGACACATAACGCGCTGAGCGCTGAATGGATAAGCGGCGGGTCGAGTTCGGGATCGGCTGTAGCGGTAGCGAGGGGACAGGCGGCATTCGCCCTGGGCACGGATACAGCGGGCTCCGGAAGGGTTCCTGCGGCGCTGAACCGTCTCATCGGCTATAAACCGAGTCTCGGAGCCTGGTCGACAAAAGGTGTTGTTCCCGCTTGTGCCAGTTTGGACTGTGTAACTGTATTTACCCATTCAATACACGAAGCAAGGATTGTAGATATGCAAGTACGAGGTCTTGAATCATCAGACCCATGGTCCAAGGAAATGCCGCGATTGGTCGATAAGCTTCCCAAAAAGTTGTATCTGCCTGAAAAACCATTAACGTTTTTTGGTCCGTTGGCTGAGGAATACAGCAAGGGATGGGATTCAGCAGTCCAGAGGATCAAACGGTTGGAGCTGACAGTCGAGTATATCGATTACGCTCTCTTCGAGGAGGCTGCCGCACTTCTGTACGATGGACCTTGGGTAGCTGAGCGCTGGGCCAGTGTAGGAGAATTCATTGAATCAAGTCCAGAAGTCACTTTCCCGGTGACGGAACAAGTCTTGCGATCAGGAGGATCAGGCAAGCATGACGCAGCTTCCGTATTTACCGCGATGCATAAGCTTCAGGAGCTGCGAATGATAAGCAACAAGCTTCTCCAGGAAGCGGTGCTTGTCATGCCGACCTGTGGAGGCACATGGACGAGAGGACAGGTTGAAGCCGATCCGATAGCTACGAATTCGGACATGGGGCGGTATACGAACCATTGTAATCTTCTAGATTTATGTGCGGTGGCTGTACAAGCGGGTGATGCCGCGTCTCAGATGCCTTTTGGAATTACGTTATTTTCGCTATCTGGCAATGAGCACTTGATGGAAAACGCTGCGGCCTCGTTTCTTGAAGTAAATTTGCCGCCTCTGGAAGCAAAAAGGCAAGAAACGATCCTGGTTGCCGTCTGCGGCCTGCACATGAGAGGTTATCCACTGGAGAAGCAGATGCTGGAACACGGGGGTCAATTTGTTCGTGAGTCTCATACGGCGGAGAAGTATCAAATGGTGAAGCTTCCTACAGTTCCGGCTAAGCCCGGGTTGTTGAAGAAAAAGGTAGGAGGCACTGCTATTGCGCTTGAATTGTGGGAGATGCCTGCCGCTTCTTTTGGCGCGTTCGCTGCATTAATTCCGGCCCCGCTTGGTATAGGCAAAATTGAATTGCAGGACGGGACAGAGGTGTCTGGTTTTATATGCGAAGGCTACGCTGAAGAAGGGGCAGAGGATATATCCGCCTGCGGAGGATGGAGAAACTTAGATAGGTATGAAGAAAGCGGGTTCGCTTAAACGATCGTCTTTCGATCCCAAGAACCGAATATTGTGATAAGGGAAAACAACTATGAGAGCATAAAATTCTTTCCCATTCATGTTGTCACATGAATAGTCCATGATGGTATATGCAAATTCATCGGTCCATAATCATCAGTCTGATGCATGTCCCGAGTTCAATAAAGGGCTACTGACTTCCTAGTCAGTAGCCCTTTATTATTATTTTATGTAACCACGATATTGAAACCCGCATCCTTACCGACTAGTGATGAGTGGCTCTAAGGGACATGAACGGCTGTTCAGGTAGCCCGCTTATTCAGTCCAGCTATACGCAGCGTTTGCTCCAGTCGATTCAGATCCACGGTGAAGTCCTCTAATCCCGGAAAAAGGTCCGGTGTCGTTCCGTCATCTTGCCCATACATCATATAATAATCAAGTTTGTTATGGTTGCTGATCATCCAGTAAGTAGGCACTACATGCCGGATATGAAAAATTTCTACGACAAGGGTGTCCTTCATGCAGAAAGCGAGATTGGCCAGCCCGGCTCCGTGCGGTGAAACGATCGCTTTTGAGGAAGCAAAGAGCTGAATCTGCTGGGCAACGCTCCAATCTTCCAGACAGATCGGAACAAACCCGTACGTCTCCAAAAGCCGGATGACTTCACCCTCGTTAGCTATCCGTCGTGCAGCGGCTTTGCTCCGGGAAATGAAAATGCGTTCCGGTGAATGCAGCGTTGTGTAGCGTTCAGGCAGCATAAACATGCGAAGGACAGATGTAGCCCAAGGGGGATAGTGGGAATTCATCATTAAGGAAGGCACGACCAACCTGTCAGCCTGAAGTTCCCTATTGTCTCCAGTACGAATCACGGACGATTTCGATACGCCAAACATCAATAACGTTTCTTCCACAAATGATGCATAAGGATTCGGATTCATGATCAGCGATTGAAAAGGAATATTTAGATTTTTAAGCATACCCAATCGAGGCAGCACATCATATAACCAATGAAAATAATTATGACTCCCGCAAAAAGTCAAAACGGCAGAAGTCCCATGGAGATAAAGTTGCTCCTGTGTCTTACTCCGATACAAAGCAGGGTGTTCTTCCAGTGTCAGCATTCTATTAAGTCTTCCATCGTATTCGGGAGAAAGGTCGAAGATCAGTTTTTCATCTGATGTCAGGACAGAACCTGATCTTCCCCAAACTCGCCCATTTGATATGTATGCAACATACCCACCTTCAGGATGAGCGGTATAGGGCGTCAAATAACGGTGAATTTCCGTTTCAAGGGTTTTCGGTACCTCGTATTTAACGGCTTCACCAAGATCAAAAGGGGAAACTTTTTCATCCCCGCCGGAGGAAACGGAAGCTCCCCATTCCCAAATGTCCCTGTAGAAAGCGGACTTATTTGAATTTGTGCCTGTCGATTTGACATTTTTACATATTTCACTCATTTTTCAGCCCTCCTTAGCCATGTGTTGCTATGCAGCTAATTTATGCATGCAGGCCTCAAAGTGATTAGGGCTGATCATATCCTTTATTTCTTCTGTGAAAATTTACATGCAGATCTCTTCATTACGCTGTGAACATGTCGCAGTATCATTATTTACTATTAAATAGTAAAGCTTTGGATGCTAAATCAAGTATTGTATGTTGTATATGTGCTAAAAGCTCTGGATAATTAGAATGTTACACAGTTATTATTGTAGTCACTTATACCTGAGGGTAGCGCCAGATGTGTTGAATCTCTCTCCATCGGGAGAGAAGATCGACGTATTTTTTAGGTTTAATGATGTTAAGCATAATGATAGTATTGGTTGAAAGAAATGAAACATTATAAGTTCACTATCAAACACGATACGTGCTTCATTTAATGGAGAGGGGGAAACATAAATGATGAATGTTTTGTTGGTGGATGATGAGCCGTGGGTGCTCGAAGGACTGAGAACCATGGTGAATTGGGACAAATACGGTTTTCGCATTTGTGGTGAGGCGGAGAATGGCAATGCTGCCTGGTCCATGATCGAAAGTCTTCAACCGGATCTGGTGTTTACAGATATTCATATGCCCTCTGTGAGTGGCCTGGAACTGATTGACCGTTCCAAGCATGAACTGGCCAAAGCACCCCGATTCGTTATATTAAGTGGATATGACAGCTTTGAGTATGTAAAAACAGCGCTGGAGCAGAGAGTAGAGGACTACTTGCTCAAGCCTATTGATGAGATCGAGATAGAAAATGTACTGGAACAGATGGGCCGTAAAATTCAGGAAGAACAGATTTCGGCAGAAGTACACCAGCGTGATCGTGCCCTGTATGTGAATTGTTTGTTTGATCGCCTGATTCAAGGGGAAGACAGCATGGAGCTGCAGGACGAAGTGAATACCATGCTGCAAATGGAAGGTCATGAGGATATGGCCTGTCTTCTAATTGCCACGGATATCAGTAAAGATGACGTGAAAGGGCGAATACACGCTTTTGGTGGTGTCCATTGGTCGGAACCTTTTGTGGATGCTGAAGGAAACCTAGGTGTGTTCGCTGCCGATATCGATAATTCTTTGAACCTGCTTGAGTCAATGGGCAGAAATATCGTGGAGACCTATGCTGGTCATTCCTCCATGATTGTGGCCGTTGGACATCATTCGGGCACACAAATCGGTATGCGGTCAGCCTACGAGAAAGCTTTGTTCGCTCTAAAATGGAAGCGTTATCAGGGAGGGGGCGGATTTGTTCAACATCAGGATCTGCCGCAGAGTGACCCATTGGCCAGCGTAAATCAAAAAGCTTTAGCCAATCTGATGGAAGTCATTCTTTCTGGTGAACAGGATAGGTTGGAAGGGAAGATTCAAGCACTTCTTGCTGATCCTGACTTAGGATTGCCCTTCTCCAATATGGAATACGTCCGGGTTCAATTGCTTGCCCTTGAAATGAGTGTTCTCAAGGAGTTGAAAGAGCTGGATGGAGATATGGGCAGTTTTATGCTTCACGTTCAAAATAAGGCAGGCGGCATTACTAAAATCGACTCCTATCCAGCATTTCGGGATTATGCACGTGTGTTAAGTTTGAACGCTTTGGAGGCGCTGCAGGAGCGGAGAAAAGAAAAGGAATGCAGCACCATTTTTCGTGTGGTGCAATATGTCAATCAGGAATTCCGTAAGAAGCTGCAGCTTCAGGAGCTCGCACATCAATTTCACATGAACGCCAATTATTTGGGGCAGGCATTCAAGCAGCAGACGGGCAAAACGTTTCGGGAATATTTAAACGATAAACGGATTGAGGAAGCGAAAAGACTATTACGCCAAAGCTGCGCATGCGTTGCTGACATTGCGGTTCAGTCTGGTTATCCGAATGCAGACTATTTTGTAAGTCAGTTCAAGCGAATGACGGGCATGGCGCCTTCGGCATATCGTAAGCAGCAATAGATCCCCCGAGAGATGAGAAGTACGAATGAAGGATGGCGATAGCAAACATGTTCAGAACATTCCGTTTTCGCAGCATCGTGAACGATATACCCTTGAATTACAAATTTATCTTGATATATGTCATTGGTATTTTGCTTCCTATCTTTGTAAGCAATGTTTTGTTTATGGATCGTATGTCAGGGTTGATCAAGGAACGGGAAGAGCAGAATTTACAAATCTCACTGGAGCGTGCAAGAAAGGATATTCATACCATGATTGATGGTGGCGTCGCCGTCAGTCATGCCTTGATTACGGACAAGTTGCTGACCGAATCCATGGATCGGGTGTATGACAGTCAGCTGGATTTCTATAACACACTCGATGATCAGCTTCGTCACCGGGTGACTTCCTATATTCCTGTGAACAACCAAATTCAGCGAATAGGGGTTTACACCGAAAATCCGACCATTGTGCCTGGAGGGGATTACTATGTTCTGGACAACGACGTACGCTCCGGAACCTGGTTCGAGCAATGGAAGGCCGCTGGGGAAACCCTAAAAGTGCTTGCATACCGTGATCAGGCAACGAATGATCGTGCAGCAACCTCCTCGTATTTAAGCGTGATCGAAAAAATGGATTACTACAACGCCGACAACTCTTATCAGAAATTGGTACGCATCGATTTCTACGTGAGTCGCTTCTATGATGTGATTGCCAGAGAAAAGAGTTCTCTGGATCTGTATCTGGTGAATGCCCAGAATCAAATTATTGTATCTGCGGATGACAAGTATCAGGGCGAGATGGAGAGTAGCTATGCGTTGTTTGATATGAGCAAAGCGGCAGACAAAGACTTGCATATCGTTCCAATCGGTAGTGCTAGTTATGTGAAAGGTTGGAAGCTTATTGGTGTTCCTCAGGAAACACGTGTCAAACAAGCAATGTTATCCATGCAGCTTTATTTTGGAATGCTGGCCGGGATTATTACCCTGATCACTTCCATTTTCATTTATGTCATGCTCCGTTCCTACAATTATCGTGTCAAGCGGCTGTCGAGACATATGCAGAAGGTGGGTAACGAGAAATTCGAACTAATCAACATGGATGGTGGACATGACGAGATTGGGCATTTGATTAGCAATTTCAATATGATGACGGCACGAATCCATTCATTGATCAACAACGTGTACAAGCTAGAAATTCAGCAGCGAAGCCAGGAGGCTGAGCGCATTCGAGCAGAGCTTAATCTGCTGCAAAGCCAGATGAATCCTCACTTTCTATTCAATACGTTGAATGCGCTGCTAGTAGTTAGCACCAAAAATAACTATGCGGACGTGAAGGATATTATCAAGGATCTGTCCAAGCTGCTTCGCCGTCTGTTGAACTGGAAGGATGATGTGGTCACGCTGGAGGAGGAAATGAGCTTTACGGTCATGTACCTGGGTATTGAGAAATTCCGTTTCCGGGACAAGTTTGAATACTATATTGACATCACTGAAGAGGCAAGGCGATATAAAATACCCAAAATGAGTATCCAACAGCTGGCGGAAAATGCTTGCAAACATGGCATTCAGGCCATTGAGGGGCTTGGCTATGTGAAGATTCAGGCTGAGATTGTGAACGAGCATCTGCGTGTTGTCGTATCTGACAATGGAAAGGGTATGGACAAGGAACGGCTTCAAGAGGTTCTGTATCACATGCGAAGCAAGGAAGAGAGCGGTGGATACAATATTGGAATACGAAATGTGTATCGCCGTCTTGAATTGTACTACGACGATAAAGTGAATTTTAATTTGGTAAGCAGGATCGGGGAGGGGACTGAGGTATCCTTTGAAATCCCGTTGCAATTGCTGGAACGTCAGGATGTAAAAGGAGGCGTGGACGATGGCATTTAAAGTGTTGTTAATTGACGATGAGCCTTTGGCGCTTGAGGGTCTGCAGTTATGGATACCATGGGAGAACCTTGGCTTTGAGGTGTGCGGTGTCTGCGGAAACGGTTCGGAGGGCCTGAAGCAAATGGAGGAGCTGAAGCCCGATCTGGTCATGGTTGATATTCATATGCCGGTGATGAATGGCCTAGAGATGATTGAGGAGTGGAGACGCAGGGGCAATGAGTCTACCAAATTCATTATCCTGACAGGGTACAGTGATTTTGATTATGCACGAAAGGCACTCAAATATAGAGTTTCACGCTATTTGCTTAAACCGCTGGATGAGGAACAGGCCGAGCTAGAGATCCGTCAGGTGGGACAGGAACTGGCTAAGGAGCGGGAACAACTATACGTCGGGCAGGTGGCACAGAGAGAGAAGGAAAATCTGGCGATAAAGGAGGCTCTACTTGGCAAAGGATTGTCCACAGAAGCTGCTGGTGTACTGGAGTCCTTGTCTGGCTCCTCTCATGTTTGGAATGTATGCCTCGTTCAGATCGCGGCAGAGGATTATTGCAGGTGGAGCACGGTTGCTGCGGAATTTTTGGACAGGTCAAAAGCCATGTATGTGATTCGCTTGCGAAATGATCTGGTTTCCATCGTGTTTGGCAGTGCTGAATCAGCCTCCCATGGCACGAGCTGCACAGCCAGACACCGATTGGAGGAATTGGCACGCCGTTTGGCGAACTTTCGCGCATTTATGGCCATTGGTGAAGCGGCGTCTTCACTTCTTTTCATTAATCATTCCAGGGTCACAGCAGAAAAAGCGCTCCTGCATACCTTTTATGAAACGAATAGGAACAGCGTGATGGACTATGAGAGCCTTAAGGATCTTACGTTCCAAAGACCTGATGATCAGGTAGAGCTCACAGCGAGAATCTTGGGGGCATTTCAACTCATTGATCACGATGCTTACAGGTCAGCAGTGGATTATATTGAGCGATCTTTTCGCCAGTTACGAGTTCACCCGGAGGAGGCCCGCAAATACGTGATCTACCTACTTCATGAGATTCGAGCATATATGAGATCCGAACTGACAGAGGATACGGGCGCTCCAAATCGTCTGTTCGATATTCCCAATCTGGATGAACGCCTGCTGACATGGATTGATCTGATCGACATGCTGCAGTCGTGCGGGCGAGTCTGTTTTGAACTTTTGCTTAAGGAGAATGCTTCCGAAGCGCAGGGTATAGTACAGGACATCAACGATTACATTCATGAGCATTACCGGGAAGGCTTGAGCATTAAAATGCTTGCCGAGCGTTTCTTTTTGCATCCAGCCTACCTGGGACAGCTGCTTATACGAAAAAATGGCATTGGTTTCAATGAACTGCTACATAATTTGAGGATTGAGGAAGCTTGCCGTTTACTCCAAATGAATCAATACAAAAATAGCGAGGTCTCGGAAAAAGTTGGATACTCCACCTACCATCATTTTTTGAAGCAGTTTGAGAAAAGGCTGAACATGTCTCCGAATGAATATAAGAAACATGTCTAACAAAATACCTTTAGAAAATCGCGTACGGTTGAATCTATAGATTATAGAATGAAAACCTGAGTTTTTCTCGGAAAGAGCTATAATTCGGGTGTATTTTCCATTTAACATTAAATTTATAATGAAATTATTCAAATGAAAGGGCTTTCATGAAGGCGTAATCAAACTTTGGAGGTGCTTTATGGGGGAAAGTAAAAAGAAGTTTTTCCGTATGGGGGCAACCATGTTGTTGTCACTGAGCGTTGTACTGGCTGGTTGTTCAGGCGGTACAAATGACCCAGGCAGCGGAGAAGAGGGAAGTGGTACAGAGGTAGGGCCTGATAATCCGATAGAAATCTCGGTATTCCTTAACGAGGCCGGACAGCAGCCAACCGCTGACAACAAGATTTACAAGAAAATGAAGGATGAGCTTGGCGTATCATTCAAGTTCGAATTTCTGGCCGGTGACAAAAACCAAAAGCTTGGCGTTATGATTGCTGGTGGGGATTATCCAGACCTGATCTCAGCTGATACCAAACTGACAGCTGCAGGTTCAGTCATTCCGCTTGAAGATCTGATTGAGGAACACGCCCCGAATTTAAAAAAACATTACGAGAAGTACTGGAATCAAATGAAGGATCCAAATGATGGACATATCTACTACCTGCCAAACTATGGTGCATATAACGGCGAAGTAGCTGACACCTATTACAGCGGTCCCGCGTTCTGGATTCAAAAAGCCGTACTGAAAGAGTTCGGTTACCCGACTCCAAAAACACTGGATGAATACTTCGACCTGATCGCGAAATACAAAGAGAAATATCCGACTATTGACGGCAAGCCGACCATCGGTTTTGAGGTCCTGAACTATGACTGGAAAAACTGGGGCTTGTTGAACCCGCCTCAGCATTTGATCGGTCACCCAAATGATGGCGGAGTGGTCGTCAACGATGGCAAGGCGGAGATCTTCGCCGATAAGGATTATGCCAAACAGTACTATCAGAAGCTAAATGAAATCAATGCGCAAGGCTTGCTTGATAAGGAAGCGTTTGCACAAAACTACGACCAATATATGGCCAAATTGTCCAGTGGTTCCGTACTCGGCATGTTCGATCAACATTGGAACTTCCAAAGCGCGGAAGATTCCCTCATCACGCAAGACAAAATCGAACGCACTTATGTAGGTTTCCCGCTTGTGTATGACAGCAGTACCAAAGACTATTATCGTGATCGCGCAGCATTGAATCTTAACAATGGTTTCGGTATTACCGTGAGTGCCAAAGACCCTGTAAAAATCCTCAAAGTGCTCGACAAACTGATGGAGGAAGAATGGCAAAAAACACTCACTTGGGGCATTGTGGATGAAGACTATTATGTCAATGAAGAAGGCCGCTTCATGAAGACACAAGAACAACGCGACAATGCAGCGGATGCTGCTTGGAAACTTGCCAACAAAGCTGACGCATTTTATGGAACTGCGCCGAAAACGGAAGGGTACTTTAGCGATGGCAACGCAACTTCGGCAAGTAATCAGCCAGAAGAATACCAGGCAAGCTTGAAACCGTTTGATAAGGAAGTTTTGGATGCATATGGTTTCAACAGCTATGTCGATTTCTTCAGTGCTCCACCAGAAAATCCGGTAACTTACCCTGCTTGGTCTGTCGATGTGGTAGAGGGATCTCCAGCCAAGATTGCCAATACGAAGTTGAACGAATTGTCGACCAAATATCTGCCAAAATCAATCTTGGCCGGTACATCAGAGTTTGACAATGTTTGGAACGAATACGTTTCCGAGATTCAAAAGCTTGACATCAAGGCATATGAAGATCGTATCAATGAAGTGTTGAAGTGGAGAATTGATAACTGGTCTGTGAAATAAAAACAACTTATGTCAGGAAGGAAGATAACCTTCCTTCCTGATTCTTTTGAAACATGGTTATGGCAGATGTGTTCTGGGTGTTTCGACGTTTTCCTTTGATTATAAAGATGGATAGGGAGCTTGATATTATGGAGGAAATTGTAGTGGGTACCAAGCCGCTCCGCCCGAAGAAAAAACCGAAAATTAGGCGGATTACTTGGCAGAATATTAAAGCACAGAGACAACTCATTTGGATGTCTGTTCCTCTGCTTGCGTACATTATTGTCTTTGCGTATGTACCTGTATGGGGTTGGACGATGGCCTTTCAGGATTATAAACCGGCTCGGAGTTTCTCACAGCAGACGTGGGTAGGATTCAAGCATTTCCAGTTTTTATTTACCGATGACAATTTTTTGCGAGTGCTTCGCAATACGCTAGCCATGAGTATCATCAACATGATTCTGGGTTTCGTAACCGCTATTGTTCTGGCATTGCTGCTTAATGAGATCAAAAAGGTCATGTGGAAGCGGACGGTACAGACGATCTCGTATCTGCCTCACTTCTTATCATGGATTATCGTTACCGGAATCGTGGCAACATCACTTGCTTCTGACGGTATTGTCAACGATATCCTGATGAAATTGCATTTAATTGATGAGCCTATTCTATGGCTGACGGAAGGCAAGTATTTCTGGGGCGTTGTTGCAAGCTCCCACATTTGGAAAGAAGTCGGATGGAGTACCATCATTTATTTGGCGGCCATGGCCTCGATTGACCCGGCACAGTACGAAGCTGCCGACATTGATGGAGCTAACCGTTATCAAAAAATGTGGAATGTCACCTTGCCGGGAATCAAGCCTACCATTGTCATCCTGTTGATTATGTCGATCGGGCATATTCTAGAGGCCGGTTTCGAGGTTCAATATTTGCTGGGTAACGGATTGGTTGTTGACTGGGCAGAAACGATTGATATCTTTGTGCTCAAATACGGGATTGCACAGGGTAACTATTCGCTTGCGACTGCAGGCGGTATATTCAAGACCGTGGTCAGCATTACGATGTTGCTTGTAGCGAATTGGACAGCCAAGCGGCTTGGGGAAGAGAGGCTCTTATAAGATGAAAAAAACACCATTGTCCGGTTTAGGAAATACATCGGCGCTTTCTGTACGCCGTCCTGGTGCCAGAGGGCTTGAACCGTTTCTGTTCGGCACCTTTAACACGATCTTCATGATTTTGCTCGTAATTGTGACGCTGTATCCATTTTTAAACACCATTGTAGTTTCGTTTAATGCAGGGAATGACACCATTCGGGGAGGCTTATATTTATGGCCTCGTGATTTCACCTTGCAGAATTACAAAGCTGTTTTTGCATCGGGCACGATCTATAATGCGTTTTTGATTTCAGTTGCGCGGACTGTACTTTCTACTCTGCTTAATATTTTCTTGACCACCATGCTGGCCTATACGCTGAGCCGGCGCGATTATATTTTCCGCAAGCTGATTACAACTGTTTTTGTACTGACCATGTATTTCAATGCCGGTCTGATTCCGGGATACTTCCTCATGAAGGATCTGCATTTGATTAATTCCTTCTGGGTGTATGTGCTGCCATCACTGGTAAGTGCGTTTAACCTGATCGTCATTCGTACGTATATTTACACGATACCCGAAAGCTTGATTGAATCTGCGAAAATAGACGGTGCAGGAGATTTCCGGATTTTCTGGAAAATTATTTTCCCGCTATGTAAACCTGTGCTGGCAACCATTGCGCTCTTTGTTGCCGTGGGTGCGTGGAACTCCTGGTTTGATGCTTTTCTGTACACGTCGTCTCGTCAAGAGCTCAGCACGCTGCAATATGAATTGATGAAATTGTTGTCTTCCAGCATGAACGCCAACAGCAATCCTTCCGTAGCCAATGGTGTAGGGGCAGAGCATTCGACTCAGGTAACGCCAATTTCCATTCGTGCGGCCGTGACCATTGTGGCTTCCGTTCCGATTTTGCTTGTATACCCGTTCATGCAAAAATACTTTGTCGTAGGACTTAATGTAGGGAGTGTGAAGGAATAAATGTCACAGCTTCAAGTACAACAAATTCGCTATGCGAACCCGATTCTTCCTGGTTTTTATCCGGATCCGAGCATTGTGAAGGCAGAGGATTACTTTTACCTTGTTTGCAGTTCGTTTGAGTATTTTCCGGGGGTTCCGATTTTTCGGAGCCCGGATCTGATTCACTGGGAGCAGATCGGCAACGTATTGGATCGGGTAAGCCAGCTTGATTTGACTGGTCAGAAGAGCTCGGACGGGATTTATGCCCCTGCGCTGCGATACCACGAAGGTACGTTTTATATGATCACGACAGATGTTAGAGGTATCGGGAACTTCTATGTTACGGCAACCAACCCTGCAGGACCATGGTCTGATCCGATTCGCATTCCGTATGGAGGAATCGACCCCTCTCTGTTTTTTGACGATGACGGAAAAGTGTATGTTACGGCGCAGCAAGGAGCGGACTACGACTCTCACGCCATTCAATATGAGATCGACATCACGACAGGAGAGGCGTTATCCGAACCGCAGGTGGTATGGCACGGAGACGGTGGACCGTGGACCGAGGGGCCGCACTTGTACAAAATCAACGGGATGTACTATATGATGTCTGCTTCTGGAGGGACAGCCAAGGAGCATCGCGAAATCATCGGTCGCAGCGAACATCCGTATGGTCCATTCGAACGGTATCCAGAGCCGATTCTGACTCACCGCCATTTGGACCACCCTATTCAGTATTTGGGCCATGCCGATCTGGTGGAGGATCATCACGGAGAATGGTGGGCTGTATTCCTTGGCGTCCGCTTGACAGAAGACGGATATAGCGTGCTTGGACGCGAAACATTCCTTGCACCGGTTTTCTGGAATGAGGGCTGGCCGCACATTGACAACAATGAAGGTACGGTAAGCCTGGACATGGCGATTCAGCGTATGCCGATGTCAGTTCCTTCTCAAGCGGATGGTAATGCAGCAATTGTTGCTGGCCGGGATGACTTTAATGAAGAATTGGGTCCGCAGTGGATGTTTGTGCGCAATCCGTCAGAAGGAGCATGCTCCATAACGGATAATCCGGGTTCTTTGACACTTTACGGGCAGGAGGCAAATCTCAGCGACGTTGGTCAGATTACGTTTATTGGCCGTAGACAGCAGCATCTTCAGGCTAGCTACACAACCAGCATGACATTTGTGCCGACTGCTGATGGAGAAGAAGCGGGCATGTGCATTCGCCGAGATGAGGATGCGCATTATGAACTTGGTGTTAAAAGGTCGGAAGGACGCAACCTCATTTTTGCCCGTCTGACGGTACGTGGAGAGTCGAAAATCGTGTACGAGAATGAGACTGAAGCAGAGCAGCTGTTTCTTCGCATTGAATCAACGGAGACGGACTATAAACTGAGCTGCTCCTTGGATGAACAGGACTGGGTAAGTCTTGGCACGGGTTCGGCACGGGCCATCTCTCCGGAAGACTTTGTGCATAAAATGTGCTTTACCGGAGCGGTAGTCGGATTATATGCCACTGGCAACGGCCAGGCAAGTCATACACCTGCACGCTTCGATTGGTTCGATTATGAAATCTAGCTAACTGATCTAACGAGACGAACTAATATTACTTATTCGGTAATCAGGAGGAGGGGAATTATGGAATCCAGGCGTGAAGAGGAATCATTGAAGGCTTTATATAAGGATGCTTTTCATATCGGTGCAGCGGTTAATCCCCTGACGATCGACAGCCAGCGCTCGCTTCTGGCCTACCACTTCAACAGCTTGACAGCAGAAAATGAAATGAAATTTTCAAGCTTGCACCCGGAAGAGAATCTGTACAAGTTCGAGAACGCAGACGTCATAGCTGCATTTGCCAGAGAACAAGGCATGGCACTGCGAGGACATACGCTGGTCTGGCATAATCAGACTCCCGATTGGTTGTTCGAAAACGAAACGGGCGGAAAGGCGGAGCGGGAGCAGCTGCTGGAACGGCTTCGCTCGCATATTCAGACTGTCGTCGGCAGATATAAGGATGTGATCTACTGCTGGGATGTTGTGAATGAGGTCATCTCTGATGAGAATGATGAAAGTGCATTTCTGCGGCCTTCCAAATGGCTGGATATTGCCGGGGAGGACTTTATTGCCAAAGCATTCGAGTTTGCTCATGAAGCAGATCCACAGGCTCTCTTGTTTTATAACGACTATAACGAGTCCAACCCGCATAAGCGGGAGCGCATCTACCGACTTGTTCGTTCACTGCTGGATCAAGGCGTACCGATTCATGGGGTAGGTTTGCAGGCACACTGGAATTTATACGACCCCAAGCTGGACGACATGCGTGCTGCCATTGAGCGTTATGCCCAGCTTGGCCTTCAGCTTCAGCTCACTGAACTTGACGTATCGGTATTTCGCTTTGAAGACCGACGTACGGACCTGACTCGTCCTGAGAAGGGGATGCTGGAACTGCAAGCCGAGCGTTATGAATCCATTTTCCGTCTCCTCTACGAATATCGTGAACATATCAGTGCTGTCACATTCTGGGGAGCAGCCGATGATTATACCTGGCTTGATCATTTCCCGGTCAGAGGCAGGAAAAATTGGCCATTTTTGTTCGATGAGTCGCATGCTCCCAAACCGGCTTATGAGCGAGTCGCTCAAATTCCGAAGCGTGCTGCTATGGAGAAAAAGTGATACTTTTATCGTTGAAGCGTCCGAAAAAATGTTGAAATTGAATCATTTTTTTTGAAAGGGAGTATTTGAATGTCTGAAGTGCCTAAACCGCATCAACCGTTAGTCACCCACATCTATACTGCAGATCCATCAGCACATGTTTTTGAAGATCGGATCTATATCTATCCATCTCATGATCTGGATCATGACGGTCCGGTGAATGACAACGGAGACCAATACAAAATGGAGGATTATCACGTATTGTCCATGGCCGATCTGAATTCACCGGTCGTGGATCATGGTGAAGTGCTTCACGTTAAGGATGTCCCGTGGGCATCCAGTCAGATGTGGGCGCCAGATGCAGCGTACAAAAACGGGAAATATTATCTGTTTTTCCCCGCACGTGATCATGACGGCATCTTCCGGATCGGCGTAGCAACAAGCTCTTCTCCCCAAGGTCCATTCCAACCTGAGGAGCAGTACATCCCAGGCAGCTTCAGCATTGACCCTGCCGTATTCATTGACGAGGACGACGCGGCCTACATGCTCTTTGGCGGGCTGTGGGGCGGACAGTTGGAGAAGTGGCAGACGGGAAGCTACGTGGAAGATGCCGAAGGTCCTGCTCCGGATGCGCCTGCCCTTGGCCCACGAATTGCCAAGCTCAGCGAGGATATGATTTCTATGTCTACGGAAGCATTGGAAATTGTAATCGTGGATCAGGAAGGCAACCCGCTTACCGCCAGCAACGAAGATTGCAGATATTTCGAAGGCCCATGGATGCACAAGTATAATGGTAAGTATTATTTGTCTTACTCCACGGGAACAACGCACAAGCTTGTGTATGCTACAGGGGACAATCCTATGGGACCATTCACGTTCCAGGGCACTATATTACCGCCTGTTTTGGGATGGACAACACATCATTCCATTGTTCAATTTGAGGATAAATGGTATTTATTTTATCATGACTGTTCCCTGTCCGGCGGTGTCGATTACAAGCGCTGTGTCAAATTTGCCGAACTGACGTATAACTCCGATGGAACCATTCGCATGATTGATCCATACCCGGAAAAATAACAAGTTTAAGGGGGGCCTCGCGGGCCTCCCTACTTATATAATCATCCCTTGAAGCCGCCCTTTAAAATCTTTTTTTTGGCATGTATTTGGTTTTAAAGAGAAGGTCATATTAGCTTATCTATTTATGAAAGCGCTTAAATGATAATTTTATTACTCCACCTTTTACTATAGGATGTGATTGTTCTTGCATCCACAAAATCACATAATCAGTCTGTTCAAGCGGGCTAGCACTCGTCAACTCATGATTAATCTTCTTGTCATATAACGATTGCATGGGAATTTATTATGCTGTATGCGGAAGTGGCATCAACCTTCATTATAATGGAGAACGATGTTATTTTTTTCTGTTGCTTCTGGATTAAAACATGTAAAATGGGTTTGACTGAGGAGTCAGTGTTTGAATTCTATTTCTAACGATATTTTTACAATATTCAAAATAAGCGGGGTGTATTAAGGAATGGTTCATCACAATCCGATTCTATGGGCCGATTATCCGGATCTCGATGTCATCCGCGTAGAAGATACGTATTACATGGTGAGTACGACGATGCATATGATGCCAGGATGTGTCATCCTGCGTTCATATGATCTGATGCATTGGGAAGTGGCAACTCATGTGTATGATAGACTGGATGACACACCCGCCCAAAGACTGGAAGACGGCAAGCAGATTTATAGTAAAGGAATGTGGGCAGCTTCACTTCGGTATCATCAAGGGACTTTTTATGTAATCTTTGTAGCCAATGATACGCGAAAAACGTATTTGTACACATCTTCATCTATATTGGGGCCATGGAACAAACGCATTGTTGAGGGCTTTTATCATGATTGCTCACTTTTCTTTGACGATGACGACCGGGTATATCTGGTACATGGCAATACCGAAATTCATCTGATCGAGTTAAAAGCTGATCTGTCAGGACCCAAACCGGGGGGATTGCAGCGTTTAATCGTAAAAGAGCGAGAGCCTTACCATCTGGGATACGAGGGTGCCCATTTCTATAAAATCAATGGGAAGTATTATGTGTTCCTGATTCACATTTCGAAAGAGGCGGGACGAAGAACTCAGGCTTACTTCATGGCGGATACGATAGAAGGTGAATTTGTCGGTGGGGAAGTTTTTAACGATGATATGGATTATTTCAATTCAGGTGTTGCGCAAGGTGGGATTGTTGATACACCGAATGGAGAATGGTATGCTATGCTGTTTCAGGATCATGGTGCGGTGGGTCGTATTCCAGTACTTGTTCCCGTGCATTTCGAAGGCAGTATACCCGTTTTTGCAAGCAAGGCACCAAAAGAAATTGATATTCCTAGCACAAGGCCGGATTATCAATATAGCCCACTGGTAGGTAGCGACGATTTCAGTTATCACATTGGAGAAGACGGTAGAGTACGCCTGCGTGATTTTTGGCAGTGGAATCATACGCCCCATGATGAGCTTTGGACTGTAACCGAGAAGCCTGGTACATATCGTATTCGGAGCGGTCAGCTCAGTCCGAACTTAACGTTTGCCGTAAACACATTAACCCAGCGCGCGATGGGACCTGCATGTACGGTTAACGTGACACTGGACGGCAGCGGATTAAACGATGGTGATTATGCAGGCATATGTTTTTTAATAGGAACTTACGGTCTGATTGCGTTAACTAGGGATGAAGGACAGTTCTACCTTGTCATGCATGCACGGGAAAGTGAGGATTCCAGCATATTCGGGAATTTGATTGATCAGGAACCTGCCACGGAACATGCACGAATCCCCGTAGCCGGGCCGGTCGTTACGCTCCAGGCGTCAGGTCATTTTGTGAACAATCAGGATGAGTGTTCTTTTGCCTATCTTGATGCTACGGAGTGGAAGCCAGTTGGCATCCCTCACAAGATGTTCTATAAATTGGACCATTTCATGGGCTGCCGGATTGGCTTATTCCTCTATTCCACGAAGGTTATTGGAGGAATAGCCGATTTCTCCAATTTCGAATACCAGGTTATCTAGGCAATGAACACACAATGGTATGCATAAAGTCGCCTGGTGGCGGCTTTTTGTACGCCTACGGATCATTGGATATAGAATGATTGAATTCCGTATGATCCATAAAATAAATGGCATGATTCATTCCAATAGAAATGGGGCAAGTTGTCGTGTCTAATCGATGGAAGTACAGAACAAGATGGACCTTAATTCTGCTCCTTGCGGTGCTCATGCCTGTAAGCCTTATGCAAGGAATGTCTGAGCAGACGCAACCGTTACCCGCGGGGCAGCAGGGAGAGCCTTCTGAGGAGGAAGGAAAATATGTTCCGTCCATACAAGTCACTTTTGTCAGGGAAACAGAGGAGGAACTGGAGCGAATGGTTGAGGAGTTACCGGGTGAAAGTCTGATAGATAATCGCTGGACACGCTTGTATGAAGAAGAATTGGGAATTCAGATTCGTTATGACTGGATCGCAACGGGTGACGTTTATAATCAGAAGCTGGGGGTAGCCCTTGCTTCAGGCCGTTTCCCTGACGTTGTCAAAGTAAACCCATACCAGCTCAGGCAGTTAAGCAATGCCGGATTAATTGAAGACCTAACCGAAGTGTACCAGACGCAAGCCACTCCTCTTACCAAAAAAATATTGGAGGCTGAGGGTAGAGGTGCGTTCGACGCTGCTACCATAAACGGTAGACTGATGGCCATCCCTGAATCGTCATCTTCCATTGAAACGGCGCAGTATCTGTGGATCAGAAAGGATTGGCTCGAAAAACTGGATCTACAGCCCCCAAGAACGATGGAGGAGGTCCTGATCATATCGGAAGCGTTCACACAAGGAGACCCCGATGGTAACGGGCAAAACGACACCTACGGAATGGCGATGACGAGTTATTTGTGGGATCCCGTCATGGGTGTATCCGGGTTCATGGCCGGTTACGAAGCTTATCCGAATATCTGGATCAAGGATAAGAAGGGGAATCTCGTTTACGGTGGCATACAACCGGAGGTCAAACAAGCGCTTGAAATGCTGCGAAACTTATACCTTAATGGCCAGGTTGATCCCGAGTTTGCCTACAAAAACGGAAGTAAGGAGTATCGACTGGTTCAGGACGGTAAAATAGGCATGCTGTATGGTGAACAGTGGACCCCATTCATGCTGCAGACTACGCGTGATACGGACCCCGCCGCAGAGTGGCAAGCCTACCCTCTTGTGGCCGAGTCTGGAAAAGACATACGGGTCCCGCTGCGTTCCAATACAGGACAATATTTTGCCGTAAAAAAGGGATTTGCGCATCCTGAGGTCATCGTCAAGCTTATGAATCTGCATCTGGACAAAAACTGGGGTGAACAAGCTGAGTATGAAAAGTACTACAATGATGACTCACGCGCCGTCTGGAAGCTTTCACCAGTAACACCGTTTCCAGGAACCAAAAACATAGATGCCTACAGAGATATTCGTGACGCCACAGAAAAAGGGGATTACTCCAGCTTGGAGAGTGAAGCACTAGCGATCCACAAACGAATGGTTGCTTATGACTCCGAAGGCATAAAGAGTGGATGGGGATGGAAACAGACCTATGGCCCTTCGGGTGCTTTTAGCATTGCCGATGCCTATGACTTGAACGGGCAGCTGATGTACGACGAATATACCGGGGGGATAACCGAAACCATGGTAGACCGGCAAATTATTCTTCGAGATCTCCAGCTTGAAGCCTATATGAATATTATCCTTGGCTCGCCCCTCGAAGAGTTTGATCGGTTCGTCGACGATTGGTACAAGCTGGGTGGGGAAGAAATTACATCGGAGGTGAATGCGTGGTTCAGAACCAATGGTGGAGGGGATCACGGCTCGTTGGCATCTTCGAATTAATTCACAATCCTTTCGTGGTTTGGCTTACAGGAGGTGAAAGGGTTGTTTAGGATCCCTGCCCAGTCGTGGCTCAACAGCATATTTGCAAGACTAATCATGACTTATCTGGCTTTTGTCATTCCGCTGATTCTTCTTGGCGTATATCTATATCACTGGAGTTACGATACGGCAAGCCAGGAAATATCCTTGTCGACTGATCGGCGTTTGAACCAATTTGCCATGGAGCTGAACAGGGAGATCGAATGGATGGAACTGCAGCAGTTCGACATCGCGGAAGACCGCAAACTGAACCGGCTTGCCATTCTATGGAACATGATGGATCAAGTGGAGCGACGTGAAACGTTGAATTATTTATCGGAACGATTGGCTGCTTTCAAAAACAGCAGTGCTTACATCAGGAACGTTTACGTACATATCCCTTCAGTCAACAAGAGTGTATCGGCCGTGCAGGGCATTGATGACTTTGATCAGGAATCCTTTAGCTACTTTAGCTCAACCCGAGAAGAAAAAGGGATTCGCTTTACTGTGAAAGGTGACAACCTGAATCTTAGCGCTGTAAGACTAACTGGTCAAAGAGGTGAGGATCCGCTGTTTGTTGTCCAAGTGGAACTGGATAACGCGGAAGTTCAGAATGAATTGTCACAGCTGAATCTTTATCCCGAGAGCACAACATTGCTGGTTGAGGACAAAACGGGGCTTGCCATCTCGGACCAGCGGCGTGATGCCATTCTGTCCAGTCACCGCAAGTCCAGTCCTACAAATTCGCAAAGCAACTTTCAGGTGAGTGTGGACGATACCGTGTATCATGTGAACCAGCTTCATATAAGTACGCTGGGCTTGTCCGTAGCCACCTATTTGCCGGAGGAAATCGTAACCAAACCCCTCAGCAGATTTGTTCAATGGGCCTGGATTTTTGCCATCACTTCATTCATCGCCATTGCGGCGTATCTGTATTCCAGCTACAAGCTGATCCACATGCCGCTGCTGCTGCTTGTCAAAAGGTTCAAGAAAATGGAGGGAGGCGTGCTGGACATCCCAATTAACCATCATCGAAAAGACGAATTCGGTTTCTTGTACAGCCGTTTCAATCTTATGATCGAAAATCTTCAGCAGCTGATTGACCGTGATTTCAAAATGACCATGATGATGCAGCGGGCAGAATTAAGACAGCTTCAATCCCAGATTAATCCGCATTTTCTGTACAATAGCTTCTTTATTTTAAATTCCCTCGCCAGAACAGGAGATACGGATCGCATTGAACAATTTACGAACATGCTTGGCGAGTATTTTCGCTTCATCACCCGAAACGGGACAGATCATGTTCCCATAAAGGAGGAAGTGGAGCATTCGAGAATCTATACGGAAATTCAGCAGCTGCGATTCTCCAGACGTATCAAGGTGGACTTCGGGCAGGTACCCCTGGAGATGGAACAGATTCAGGTGCCCAGGCTGATTATTCAGCCGATTATTGAGAATGCTTACGAGCATAGTCTTGAAAAAAATACAGATATGGGTCTCTTGCGCGTACATTTCTATATGGAGGAATCCTTTATCGAATTTGTCGTGGAAGACAACGGAAACGAGCTGCGCATGGAAGATATTGAGCTCCTCCAGGAACGGCTGCTGAATGAAACAAGTACAGATGAAATGACCGGATTAATGAATATACACCGGCGCCTTAGACTGACCTATGGGGAAAAAAGTGGTCTTTTTCTCTCCAGGAGTGAGCTGCAGGGGCTAAGGGTCGCTGTTCGGATTCAGGCGGAAGGAAGGGGAGTCGAATAACGAATGTATAGACTTTTGATCGTGGACGATGAGGAGATTATCACGGATAGTCTGTATGAGACGTTTGCCAGATATATGCCAGACAATCTTGACGTGTGCAAAGCCTATTCTGCTGCGGAGGCGTTATCTTGGATGCGGCGCTCCAGGATAGACATTGTACTGACGGATATCCGTATGCCGGGAACGAGCGGCCTGGAGCTGACCGAGGAGATTAAGGCCCGATGGCCGCAATGCCGCGTTATTTTCTTGACGGGACACAGTGATTTTGATTACGCCTACAAGGCTTTTCAAATGGGCAACGTAAGGTATCTACTCAAAACGGAGGGCTATGACAAAGTAATGACCGTCGTCGAACAGGTAATCGAAGAGATTCGGCAAAGTCATACCATGAATGAAGTGCTGGAACAGTCTGATGAGATTACTTCCAGATTAGCCGCGCTGCAGCAGGAGGAATATGTGCGTAAGCTTCTTCAGCAGTGTAAGCCGGCCGGTTCAGCAGATGAGATCCAAGCTGAGCTGACCCGAAGAAACATTGAATTGCAAGCCGATTCCCCGGTGTTCCTGGTGCTTGGACGATTCAACACGATGCCTGTAAACCCGGCTGATCTCGAACATGTTCAAGCATCCATTCGAGTGATCGGCTCTTCGCTTATTCGTGAACATGCGATATCTGCCAGCGTAACCGATCATTATGGCGATGCGGTCTGGCTGATTCAACCGAATAGAGAGAAAGTCAGCTCGGACGATCATTTTGTCACCTATGTCGAAGGGACATTGGAACTTGTACAAGAAGCTTGCCAGTCCTCATTAGGTGTATCCATTGCATTCGCATTAAGCGGACAGGGCTGTCCATGGTCCCAAATTCCAAGACAATACGAACGTTTGCGTCTCCTGCAGTGGATGAAGATCGGGGACGGGATATCCATGGTGTTAACAGATAAAACCGAAGAACCTGCAGTAGGGGCTTCCAAGGATTATTTGCGCATTTCAAGCCGGATCGAAATAATGATCGGTTATTTGGAAACCGGCAGGTTCCAGTCTTTTTATGACGTCTTTGAAGAGCTGATCAATGAATTGCTGCATCAGGACATGATCATGGAGCGAGCGATGGAGACGTACTATCACTTGGCACTGATGCTGTACACCACATTCAATCGTTGGGGGCTTCCGCATGAGATCCCTGATCAGCGAAGCCTTCTTCATCTCGGAGATTACCGAAGTATACGGGAGGCCGTACACAACCTGTACCAGGCAGCTGATCAGTTGGTTCAATTCAAACAGGCCAATGAAGCGGAACGGGCTAATTTGGTAACCCAAACGATATGCACATACATCAAAAATAATCTGGAGAAGGATTTATCCTTGGTCCGACTGGCTGAATTGAATCATTTCAACCCATCCTATCTCTCCCGATTCTTCAAGCAGGAAACCGGGATCAACTTATCCGAGTTTATTGACGATTGCCGCATTCGAAGAGCCAAGGAGCTGCTGGCCCATACGGATCTTATGGTACGGGAGATCGCGCTGCAAGTTGGTTATGAAGCAGCTCATTCGTTTACTCGTCTGTTCAAGAAGCTGACAGGTATGACGCCGCAGGAATATCGCGAATCCTTGCTGGTTCGATAGGGGAATGCAATAAAACAGAAATAATTGGCTGACACAGGTTACATGAGTCAAGTATGCTTCCGTACATTTACGATAGGTAAACTGTCTTCATCAGATGTTAAAAGAATCCGGATATGATAAAAACGCAGGAGCAGATGCTCCTGCGTTTTTGGTTTGACTGGAAGAGTTCCAAATAGCAAACAGATTCATTCATCCTATGCCGTATGGGTTTTCTGTCTCCGGTAGGCATTGGGACTTGAACCGGTATACGATTTGAACTTTTTGTAAAACCAATCAATATCCTTATAACCGACCTCTATAGCTATCTCGTATATTCGCAAACGGGTTGAGGATAGAAGCTGCTTGGCTTTTTCCATACGCTGTTGAAGCAAGTAATCCGTGAAAGACATACTTTCCTCCAGCTTGAACTTCTGGCCCAGGTAGGCGCAATTGAAATGCAGCATATCGGAAATTTTCCTTAACGTGATTTCATCCCCCAGATGATCCCGGATATAGGCTTTGACAAGGCGGATGACATGACTCGAGTTCATTGCTTTTCCGTAGATTGGAATAGGGGATTTACTAGGCATACTTTGTTTGACTGGTTCAGAGCTCAGCCTGCTCTGCATTCCAAGTAAACTGTTCAGCAGATCCGAGGGACGGACTGGACCAGACAAATAGTCATTTACCTGATAAGCCAGTGCTTTCCGCACAAGTCGGTAGTGATCTCTTCCACCCAGTAGAAGGATTGGAATATCACTGGTTTTCCGTATGTGGTGACATAACCACAGCCCAGCCGTATCATACTGCTCCGTAAATACAACAACAATGGCAAATAGCCTTTCAGACAAAGCAGTCAGGGCTGCAGGAGCAGAATGGACACATTCACCGATCACATACTGCGATTTGTTATGGTTCAGCAGATGCTGAAGTTCTCTGGACCAACGGCGACTGTAATCGACAAGCAGCATATTGTACAAGAAGCATGACCTCACCTTCCTGAATTTCGTTCGGGCGGTTCATCTCTGGATAAAGGCATATTTTTATTATGGGAATAAAAGAAAGCGCATACAATGTGCAACTTTTTTCAGACAGTGCATTTCTTTACCAATTCACATTAAAAAGAAAGCGTATCTCTTCAAAAGCCTGCCTTTCTATAATTTGACAGGGTAAATATCTAAGTTTCATCAGGTTGTTTGCGCTTTCATCCGAGAGATACACTGTGGGAGCAAACGACAATCAGGGGGGAAGACGATGAGAAAAAACAAGTTTATGCTGCTGAGTCTGGTATTCGCGGTCATGCTACTAATTGCTGCATGCAGTTCTACGCCAACCGCGCAACCTGAACCGGAGAAACCGGCACCTCAGGAGGAACAACAACCTGCCGAAACGGAGCCCGAGAATGCAAACTCCACGCCGGAGATGGATTTTGATATGGGCGGCCGGACCATCAAAGTGGTTGCTTGGTGGGATATGGAGATTCAGGACAATAACCCGGACAATATTCAGCGCCTCGAAAATCTGGAAGCACTGAAGAAAAAACACAACTTTAACATCGAATATATTTCCATCGACTTTGGTGAGTATCAGGAGAAAGTGGTGGCTTCCCTGATGGCAGGTGAACCGCTTGGGGACTTTGTAAGGCTCGGTAAGGATTACGCCATCCCCGCATTGACCAAACAGGATCTTTTGTGGCCAGTGGATGACTATATCAAAAACGACAAGGTATTCAACCAGAAAACGACCAAGGAATACATGCAGTACGAAGGCAAGGGCTACGGGTTTACCGAAGATCAATCTTCATTTATTAACGGCATTTTCTACAATCGGACCCTTATGCAGGAACTGGGCTTGAAGCCATTGCAGGAATATGTGGATGCCGATGAATGGAACTGGGATACATTCCTTAGCGTCGCAAAAGAAGCAAACAAGGATCGAAACAATGATGGCAAGCTGGATACGTGGGGACTTGCTCAGACAGGTCTTCTTGAACCCGTTTTGTATTCCAACGAAGCTTCTCTGACCAAAGAAGATAAGCAGAACCTGGAAGATCCGAAGACCAAAGAAGCGCTGAACTTCCTGTCCAAAATGGCAACCGAGAAAGTCGGCAGAGCTTCAGAAGGCGGCGACTGGACAGAACCATCCACCTTCTTCCGTCAAGGTAATACACTGATGTACGCAGGAGCAATGTACGAGGTGGAAGGCATTATGACGGATATGAAGGATTATGATATCGGCTTTGTACCTTTTCCCAAAGGACCAAGTGCTTCGGCGTATCACTCCGGTGAATCACGCTACCAGGCAATTACAATTCCTAAAGCGGTGGAGAATCCGGAACAACTGATGTACATCTGGGAGAAAATTAACGAGATTGATTCGATCTACGAGTATCCCGGCCAATCCACGCTGGAGACACACCTGACGGATGAGGCGGACATCAATAACGCTAGAGAGGTTGCAGAGGGCATGCTTGTACTCGACCATAATACATTCCCGTCCTTGCCATTCTGGGACTTTGATGCAGAGCTTAAAGAGGGCGTATCCGTATCTACGCTGATTGAGAAATACAAGGCTCCCTTCCAGGCAGCGATTGATGAGGTATATAAATAAGCACCTACACTATTCACGGGCAGAACGCATCCGTATCGGTGCGGTCTGTCCGGGTTAGTTAGTCAACCGTTTTATGGTCGCTACGCTTACAGGAAAGGGGATACATTCGAACATGCGGTCACGTAAGAAAATGGGGCTGATTCTGGTGCTTGTCCTGGCCTTAGTGTTCTCGATCTGGACGATCTATCCATCGCGTGATCAAAGCACAGGAACGGTACATGCGCTCGAAGATTTTGAAGCGGTCTCGAACACGGACGATGAAAGCAGCTATGAACATTATCTGAGTATGCATGCCAGCAGCGCCAAGCCGGATAACGTCATACGAATTGAAGGCGAATCTTATGTTCAGGCGGAAGGCGGGGCGTTCGAAGTTGTACAGGGATATGAAGGATTGGATGGCAAAGCCGTCATTACACCTGAAACCGGAAGCATTCGCTGGGATGTGCCCGTACAAGCGAGTGGTCTGTACCATGTCCGCATCCACTATTATCCCGTTGAAGGCAAGAGTTCAGGGATTGAACGCAGGCTGGAGTTAAACGGGCAGGTTCCATTCAGGGGTGCTGATGTCCTGCTGTTCGACAGGGTGTGGGGCAATCGGGAAGAAGACATCAGGCGGGATGACCGCGGCAACGATCTCAGGCCGAGACAGGTGGAACAGCCCGAGTGGCAGCTCGCTTCCTTCAGGGATAGCGCAGGTTACTTCGAGGAGCCGTTCCAATTTTATTTTGAAAAGGGTACACAGGATCTAACGCTCACCTCGCTAAGAGAGAGCATGGCCATTGATTATTTCGAACTGTATCAGGAAGAGGACGTCCCTTCCTATGCGGATTTGCAGGCAAGTTATGAGACACGTGGCTTGAAGCCGGCTGAGCCTGTCATGTTGAA
This sequence comes from Paenibacillus illinoisensis NBRC 15959, assembly GCF_004000925.1. Taxonomy (GTDB): domain Bacteria; phylum Bacillota; class Bacilli; order Paenibacillales; family Paenibacillaceae; genus Paenibacillus; species Paenibacillus illinoisensis. Next base: position 296,600 of record NZ_BIME01000002.1, read on the forward strand.
GGTTCAGGCAGAGCAGGCAGTGAGCAAGTCGTCGCCGACACTGTCACCCATCTCGGATCGATCCAGTCCTTCACTGGAGCCATATCACGTTTCGAAGATTCGGATTAATGCCATTGGAGGGATAAACTGGAAGCTGCCTGGTGAATGGATTGAGTGGGAGGTTGACGTGCCGGAAGACGGGTTATATCAGATCGCGCTGAAGGTGAAGCAGGACCAACTGCGCGGCATTTATGCCACCCGCAGTCTGACCATTGACGGCAAGGTACCGTTCAAGGAAATGAAACGCATTCGTTTTAATTACAGTCCTTCCTGGCAAACGCAAGTCCTTGGAGCCGGAGAAGAACAGCCCTATCAGTTCCATCTTGATAAAGGGAAACACCGCATTCGGATGACGGTCACACTGGGTGATATCGCTCCGCTGCTTCGTACGGTGGAGTCCAGCGTGCTGGAACTGAACGAGATGTACCGCAAAATATTAATGATCACCTCGAACCAGCCCGATCCGCTGCGGGACTATCAGCTCGAACGGCGTATTCCGGAGATGACCGAGGTGTTTGAACGACAGGCGGATACACTTAGCTCGGTAGCAGCCTATCTGGAGCAGGCCACGGGTGAGCAGAGCGATAAAGTTGCGATTCTGAATGCAATGGTCGTTCAGCTTAAGGATATGGTGGCCAGACCCGAGACGGTACCGAAACGATTGGATACATTCAAGATTAACGTGGGCGGACTTGGCACCTGGATTCTGACCGTGCGAGAGCAGCCCATTACGATGGATTACCTTGTCGTATCCCAGCCAGGTGGTTCGCTGCCGGATGCAAATTCTTCGGCCATCCAGCAAGTAAAGCATGAACTGGGTGCCTATGTGGCTTCCTATACGGAAGATTACGACAGTATCGGCAACGTGGAGCAAAAGAAAGACGCAATTACCGTCTGGATTACAACTGGACGGGATCAGGCACAGGTGCTTAAGGGTCTGATCGATGATTCGTTTACCCCGGATACCGATGTCTCTGTACAATTGCGCCTTGTTCCGCCCAACATTCTGCTGCCTGCAACGCTTTCGGGGGAAGGACCGGACGTGGCCATGCAGATGGGTGAGGACATTCCCGTGAACTATGCGATGAGAAATGCAGCAGCGGATCTGAGCAAGTTCCCGGACTTCGAAGAGATTTCCGGTCGGTTCCGTGAAAGCGGACTGACGCCTTACCGTTACAATGACGGGGTCTACGCGTTGCCGGAGCAGCAGCACTTCCCGATGCTTTTTTACCGTAAAGATATCCTGAATGAGCTGGGCCTTGAACCGCCGAAGACATGGCAGGACGTCTATAACGCCATCGCGGTGCTGCAAAAACACAACATGGAGTTCTATCTGCCGATCGAGGATACGCTGAACAATGCAAACCTTGTACCGAATTCCACTTTTGCCATGCTGTTGTATCAGAATGATGGCACCTTCTATACGGAAGATCAGAAGAAGAGTGCACTGGATTCGGAGATTTCAATGGATGCATTTAAACGCTGGACCCAGTTCTATACCAATTACAAATTTCCGCTCAAGGCAGACTTTCCAAACCGGTTCCGTACTGGGGAAATGCCGATTGGCATCGCCGATTATACCACGTACAACATGCTGACGGTTATGGCACCGGAAATTCGCAACCTCTGGGATTTTACCATTGTTCCGGGTACGGAGCTTCCGGACGGTACTATACGGCATGAGGTAGCCAGTGCGACCAGCGCCGTAATGATGCTCGAAAATGCAGGCAACAAGGAAGCTGCATGGAAGTTCATGAAATGGTGGACCGATGAGCAGACCCAGATCGAATACGGAAGAGAAATGGAAGGCCTGATGGGGGCAGCTGCCCGCTATCCGACGGCCAATATTAAGGCACTTCAGCAGCTGCCTTGGCCCGTGAAGGATTATCAAAATCTGGAGAAACAATGGAAATGGGTACAGGGTATCCCGCAGCTGCCGGGAGGTTATTTCACAGGCAGGCATCTGGACAATGCATTCCGTAAAGTAGTCAACGCCAACGAAAACCCGCGTGAGGCCCTGTCGGACTATGTCCTGTATATCGATGATGAAATCGAGTTGAAGCGCAAGGAATTCAATCTGAAGTAGAAGGAAGGGAGGGTAACGGTTGCAAGCCAAAACAGCCAAGACAGCAGCCGCTCCTGCCATCCATACGCGTCCAGCGGGCAGGTGGTCCCTTTTGAAAAGGGATCTGTATCTCAGCAGACACTATTACGTATTGATGGCACCGTTTATGTTGATCTTTTTCATGTTCACTGTCATACCGGTCGGCATTTCGCTTGGGCTCAGCTTTTTCCACTTTAATATGCTGGAGCTGCCGCGTTTTATCGGCTGGCAAAACTATTCACGCCTGTTCCTGGGGGACGATGTCTTTTTAATTGCTCTGAAAAATACGCTACTGTTTGCCGTTATCACCGGCCCAGTCAGTTATATTGCCTGCTTTTTGTTTGCCTGGATCATCAATGAACTGTCTCCCAAAATCCGGGCGGTCATGACGCTGGTATTCTACGCTCCATCCATATCCGGTAACGTGTTTTTCATCTGGCTGATCATCTTCTCCGGTGACAGCTACGGGTACATGAATGGTTTCCTGATGCGCCTGGGCGTCACTCTGGAACCCATCCAATGGCTCGCAGATGAGAGATACGTGCTGGCCATCGTCATTATCGTTCAGCTATGGCTCAGTCTTGGAACCAGCTTCCTGGCTTTTATCGCAGGTCTGCAGACGATTGACCGCTCCCTGGTGGAAGCCGGTACCGTGGATGGGATCAAAAATCGCTGGCAGGAGCTCTGGTATATTACCCTGCCATCGATGAGACCCCAACTCATGTTTGGCGCGGTCATGCAAATTACGGCTTCGTTTGCTGTAGCCGAAATTTCGATTGCCTTGGCCGGTTTCCCAAGTGTTAACTATGCAGCGCATACGGTCGTTACCCACTTGATGGACTTCGGCAACATTCGCTTCGAGATGGGATATGCCTCGGCCATTGCAACGGTGCTGTTTGCACTGATGCTTGGTACGAACGTCTTGACGCAAAAAATGCTGAGAAAGATAGGTGAATGACAATGACCAGCAAAGTACGTGCCGTGTTCGGCATGCCCAAAAGACTGAATCGGTCATTTACCGTCAGCCTGATGCTGTTTGCCCTGCTGGCCGTGTTTGGATCATTTATGGTATTACCTCTCATCTATGCTGTTAACAACGCATTTAAGCCGCTGGATGAATTATTTATTTTTCCACCGCGCTTCTGGGTGAACAATCCGACAACGGAGAATTTCGCGGATCTGATCAATCTGATGGGCAATTCGTGGGTACCGTTATCCCGCTATATTGCCAATACATTGCTCATTACGATCCTGGGAACAGCAGGACATATCCTTCTGGCCTCTGCGGCGGCTTATCCACTGGCGAAATATCGTTTTCCCGGTTCTAAGGTATTGTTCACGATTGTCATTCTGTCCCTCATGTTTTCGCCGCATGTCACTGCCATCCCGAACTACATGGTGATGTCCTGGCTCGGCTGGATTAACAGTCATGCTTCGATTATCGTGCCATCCCTAGCGTTCTCCTTGGGACTGTTCCTGATGAAACAGTTCATGGAACAGATCCCAGATGCACTGCTGGAGGCAGCGAAGATTGATGGCGCGAATGAATACCGGATTTTCTGGAGTATTGTGATGCCTAATGTGAAGCCGGCTTGGCTTACTCTGATGATTTTGCAGTTTCCGGCCCTCTGGGGAACAGACGGTGGAAGTTTTATTTACAGTGAGAATCTTAAAACATTGCATTACGCGCTCAGCCAGATTGTTCAGGGAGGAATAGCGAGAGCGGGGGTTGGTGCAGCGGTTGCACTGCTGCTTATGATCGTACCGATCACCTTGTTCATCATCTCCCAGAGCAGCGTCATGCAGACGATGGCTACTTCGGGCATGAAAGAGTAGAAAGGAGGCAGCGAGGTGCGGATAAGCACATGGAACAAGCAGGGCTGGATCATCATGGGCATGGTCTGCCTCCTGTGGTTCAGCCAGGAGGCAGCACCCGTGAGTGCAGATGGCAAGCAGGATGCTTACCAATATTCCTACTGGGGCGATTCCGTTCCGGCTCCTGCAGCATACGAGGCCACGTCCATCATTACGGGAAAAAAAGTGAACGCTGGTGCATTCAAAGAACCAAGTGACATGCATGTCACAGCGGATCAGCGAGTGTTCGTACTGGATTCCGGCAATGGTCGCATTGTGGAAATGGATCGTAATTTGAAGCTGGTCCGGACGATTGATTCCTTTGAACGTGAGGGAAAGAAGGAGCAATTCAATAATCCACAAGGGCTGTATGTAAGTGAAAAAGGGGATCTTCTCATTGCGGATACCGACAATCAACGGGTCGTTCATCTGAATGAACAAGGCCAATTGGTCAAGGTTGTGGCTGAACCGAAATCGGATCTGTTACAAGCGGATTTTCAATTCAAACCCGTTCGGGTTGTCATGGATAAAGGAGACCGTATTTACGTCATGGCAGCGGGTGTATTTGACGGATACATGGAGTTTAGTGCCGACGGTACATTTTCCTCCTTTATCGGAGCGAACAGGGTTCAAGTTGACCCGGTAGAGTATTTGTGGAAACGGTTTGCCACGCGCGAGCAGCGCAGTCAGATGGTCATGTTCACACCGACGGAATTCACCAACCTGGATATGGATGAAGAGGGATTCATCTATGCCACAAGCGGTGACCGCGGCAAAGATCCAATCAAGAAGCTGAATGCCCAGGGGACCGATATCTTGCGCAGACAAGGCTATCATTACCCACAAGGTGATCTGATGTACACGAATGAAGCAGGGCCATCGCGCCTGATTGATGTAGACGTGGGAGATAGTGACATGTATTCGGTGCTTGACTCCAGCAGAGGGAGAATATTCACCTATAACGGGGATGGGTACCTGCTCCATATTTTTGGGGGGATAGGCAATCGGTTGGGACAGTTTAACACACCAGTTGCACTGGAACGTGCAGGAGACCGAATGCTTGTGCTGGATAAGGCGCTCGGTGAGATTACGGTATTCGAGATCACGGAATACGGGCGCACGCTGCACGAAGCGGTGCGCAGTTATTACAACGGGGATGAAGATCAATCCTCGGTGCTGTTCGCCAAGGCCGCCGAGATGAATGCGAACCTGGAGTATGCCTATGCGGGTATTGGCAAGTCGCTGCTTCGCCAGAAGGATTATGCCGAATCTGCGCAATATTTCAAACGGAGCATGGAGCGGCAGGGTTACTCCAAAGCTTTTCTCTTGTTCCGCAAGGAGCTGATGCGCGAGCATTTTTCTTGGATGATGTCCGGTCTATTCCTTGCTGTTGCTGCGTTTGTTACCGTCGTCATCGTTCGCAGGCAGAAAAGGAGGACAACAAATGCAAGCGCCAAGTAAGCAGCTTTACCAGTATCCGATGCACCTCATCTTTCACCCGTTTGATGGGTACTGGGAACTGAAATATGAACGTAATCAACGAACGACATTGCTGATTGCCTGTATGATTATGCTGCTGCTGACAGTTACCAAGATTTTGCATGCCCAGTACAGCGGATTTCTCATTAATTTTAACAATCCCAAGTATCTGAACAGCCTGCTTGAAGTATTGTATGTCATGATCCCGGTACTGTTCTGGTGTGTGGCCAACTGGTCGTTAACGACCCTGATGGATGGAGAAGGCAAGTTTTCGGAGATTTTCATGTCGACGTGTTTTGCACTGGTGCCGCTGCTCCTGATTCATTTCCCGTGGATCTGGCTGAGTCTGGTCATTTCCGCGCAGGAGACAGCCTTTTATTATTTCTCCAATGCACTTACTGTGGCTTGGACGGTGTATCTGTTATTCGTGGGCAACATGACCGTTCATCAGTACACACCGGCTAAGACAGTGCTTACGATGCTGCTTACCCTCGTAGCCATGGCTTTTATGGCTTTTCTGTGCTTGCTTTTCTTCAGTCTTGTGCAGCAGATCGTATCGTTTGTCGTAACCATCTATCAAGAAATCGTGCTTCGGGGCTAAGGAAGGAGGACATCCAGTGAAATATGCTGTAGCAAAAAAAATAACCGGAATGCTGCTGATTGGCAGTCTGCTTCTAAGTGGCTGCCAGTTCTCGCTATCACCGCAAGCTCGTGAGGCAGCAGCAGCTGTAGATCAGGCCGATCTTCCCTCCCTGCCTCCCGGAGAACAACTGAAATCTTCTTTCAGCAATCCTCGCCTGCAAGGCATGATTGGTATTGCCCGGAATGAAGCCTTGCAGCTGTTTATCGATGAAAAGACGGCAGAGATTGCTGTCCTGGACAGAAAGAGCGGACAGATCTGGCGCAGCAATCCGGCAGATCGAGAGCAGGACGGGATTGCGGCCGGGATTAACAAAGATCTTCTGTCATCCCAGGCCAGACTTAGCTTTTTCAACAGCCAGGGTCAGAGCAGTACGGTGAACTCTTATACGGATAGCATCGGTCACAAGCAGGTTAGCTATGAGGCTATGCCAAGCGGGGTCCGGGTTCACTATCAGTTCGGGAGCACCGAGCGCTCCATTGAAGATTTGCCGGTCAAAATCAGCAAGGAACGATTTGAGCAAAAGTTGTTAGCACAGCTCGACAAGGCAGGAGAACGCGCCTTGAAGATCGGGTATACCGAAGATAAAGATGAGGGTGTCTATGTTCGAATTGACAAGGCCCTGCAGGGACTCCAGTTGTCCCGTGCCCTGAAGGCATTTGACACGGCTGGTTATACGGAAGAAGACCTGGCACAGGATCATGCCGAACACGGGATTGATCAGGAGCGCAGTGGACCGCGGCTCTTCATGATGACTTTGGAATATGAATTGGATGGAGAGAATCTGCTGGTGCGTGTTCCAGCATCCGGCATTCATTTTCCGGAAGAATATCCGATCAACACCATTTCCGTACTGGAATATTTCGGAGCCGGAGGGATGAATGAAGAGGGGGCGATATTTGTACCGGACGGCTCGGGAGCACTGATCCATTTTAACAATGGCAAGCTCCAATATCCAGGGTATCAACAAGATATTTATGGCCCGGATTTGACGATGAAGCTGCGGGAAGCCGGATCGGCGGAAGCCAAAGCCCGGTTTCCAGTCTTTGGTCTAATTCGCAAAGAGGGAGCTTTCCTTGGCATTATCGAGGAAGGGGACGCTGTGGCAGTGGTGAATGCGGATATCAGCGGCAAGCTGAACAGCTATAACAACGTATATCCAAGCTTCTATGTTATGAATAAAAGCGATGTAACGCTTCAGGCAAGTGACATGGTGCGAACACTTCCCAAATTCCAGAAAAAACCGACAGCGTCAGACTTTGTTGTCCGTTACGCCTTTGTCGGCGGGGAGAAGGCTTCCTATTCAGGGCTGGCCGAACTCTATCGGAATTACCTGTTACATACCGGCGGACTGCCCGAGCAGCAAGCGGGTAAAGAACAGGCCGGCATTCCATTTTATCTGAAATTGTTCGGCGGGATGACAACCAGGCAGCATATGCTGGGGATTCCTTATGATTCGACAGAGGCGCTTACGACCTTTGAGGAAGCCAAGCAGATTCTGTCCACGCTGACGGAGAAAAATGTATCCAACATTCAGGTTCGCTACGCCGGATGGTTCAATGATGGACTGCACCATCGGCTGCCGGATTCCATTTCGGTGGACGGAGCCATTGGCGGCAAGAAAGGTATGCGTGACTTTAGTGATTACGCACGGGAAGCGGGTATCGGATTTTATCCGGATATAGCTCTGCTGAATGTGCAGTCGAAGAAAGGATTCAAACCGAATAAAGAGGCTTCACGAACGTTAACCCAGGAACCGGCTGTTGTGTATCCGATGAATCAAGCCTTACAGCGCCGTGACCGGGAAAGGTCACCATCCTATGTACTTTCGCCCAACAAGCTGGATCAGGTTACAACAGAGATGCTGGATGAGATGAAGTCTATTTCAAAAGAAGAGCAAGCGCAATCACTGAGCCTGAAGGATCTGGCTGAACAGCTGAACAGCGACATGAATCCCAAGAAGCAGCTGGATCGAACGGAAGCGTTGGGCGTGGTCACCAAAGCCCTCGAACAGATCAAACAGCAGGCAGGCTCCGTTGTGGTCGAAGGTGGAAATGGCTACGCGCTGCCGTATGTTACCGGACTGACGGATGCTCCAATGAGCAGCAGCCAGTTCAAACTGGAGGATGAGGAAATTCCATTTTTCCAATTGGTGGTTCATGGAAATATTAGTTACACGGGATCTCCATACAATCTTTCGACGTATACGAACCCGAGACAATATGTGCTGAAGCTGATCGAATACGGTGCAAGTCCGTACTTTGCCTGGTTTAATGCGCCTAATCATGTAGTCAAACAGACCGATTATGACGATCTGTACGCGGCAAATTACAAGCAGTGGGTAGATCTGGCTGCCGAGATGTACAACGAGGTCAATCAGACCAACCTTCCATTTGCCGGGCGTTCCATGACGTCGCATGAAGCATTGGCGGAAGGTGTGTACCGAACAACCTATGATGGCGGTGGCTTCGTGATCGTGAATTATAATGATTTTCCTGTAGAGGTTGAGGGCCAATCCGTGGAAGCCCAAGGTTATGTGACTGGTGGTGAGCAGCTCTGAAGACACTCCTGAAATGGAAATCGGGAAGTCGTACGTACGCTCAGCAGAAAGCCATGTGGGGCGTCATCTACGTGCTTCCATGGCTGGTTGGATTTGTATTATTTTTCTTCATCCCGCTGCTCGCGTCGCTGCGTTACAGCATGAGCACGATTCAGGCCAATGCGGAAGGTATTGCCATTCAATTCACCGGGGTTGCCAATTATATTCAGGCACTCACCGTCAATACCAGTTTTAACCGAGCGTTGATCGAGTCGATTACCGATGTGCTTGTCAATGTGCCTCTTATTGTCATATTTAGCCTGTTTCTCGCCGTCATCCTGAACCAGAAGTTCAGAGGCCGGGCAGTGGCACGTTCCATATTCTTCTTGCCCGTTATTTTGGCATCCGGTGTCATCATGTCACTGGAGAGCACCAGCTTGATTGATGCTGTTAACCAGAACAGTACTGGAGGAAGCGCACTAGGTACATTTGAGCTCGAAAATCTGATGTTGGATGCCGGGGTGAGCGAATGGATCGTGACGTATCTGAGCAGTGCCGTGGATCGGATCTATCAGATTGTCAGCCAGTCGGGCGTGCAGATTTTGATCTTTTTGGCTGGCATTCAGACCATTTCGCCTCAGCTCTATGAGGCATCCAAAATGGAAGGTGCTACCGGGTACGAAGCATTTTGGAAGATTACATTCCCGATGGTCAGTCCGCTGATCTTTGTCAATGCGATCTACACCATTATCGACTCGTTTGCCAATAACGCCATGACTGAACTGATCCGGGATACCGGATTTGTGAAATTTGACTTTGGCCTCAGCTCAGCGATGGCATGGGTGTATTTTCTGGCGATTGCCATCATTCTCGTGATTGTATCCATAATTTTCTCGAAACGAGTCTTCTATCAAGATTAGAAAGGAGGACGTTCAGCGTGACGACTTCTCGATTATTATCGCTGGAACACTGGAAAGGCTGGCTCTGGTCTGTGATTCGGTTCGTACTGATTACTGGACTTTCCTTTGTTATCCTCTTTCCAATATTTCAGAAAATCTCAACGTCCATCAAAGATAAGGGTGACCTGTATTCCGCAGTGGTAGTATGGATTCCCCAGAATTTCTCGATCGATAACTTTCAGCAGGCTATCCGGGTTATGGATTACTGGGCGACGCTGTTCAATACCTTCGCGCTGTCAGCGACAACAACACTGTTAACGACTGCGTCCTGTGCCCTTGCAGGGTATGGTTTCGCCCGGTTGAAGTTCAAGGGGAGCAATTTGCTGTTCGCAGGGGTGATTCTCACGATTCTCGTTCCACCCACGACGATTTTGATTCCGGTGTATCTGAATCTGAAAAGCTTCGACCTGATGGGCTTGATGACACTGATTACCGGCAAACCGGTGAACCTGCTGAATACCTACTGGCCGTTCATTCTAACCGCCATTACGGCCAATTCGCTTAAAGCCGGGTTGTATATTTTCATCTTTCGTCAGTTCTTCCGCGGCATTCCGAAGGAAGTGGAAGAGGCTGCATATGTGGACGGGGCAGGCATTGGGCGGACCTTTACCCGAATTATGCTCCCGAATGCAATTCCATCCATGGTGACCGTGATGCTGTTTTCCTTTGTATGGCAGTGGAATGATAGCTTCTACACGACCACGTATCTGACTTCAAGTAAGGTCATGTCAACCCAACTGTCTTCGCTTCCGTATAATCTGGCCCAACAAGTAAGTGATGGAGCCTCCAAGGCGGATCCTTTTTATCTAAGCATGATTCAGGATACGGGAATATTGCTCGCCATTCTGCCTTTGATTGTCATCTATCTCTTCGTGCAGCGCTATTTCGTGGAGAGTGTAGAACGTACAGGAATCGTTGGCTAAAACGGTAGGCTTAACCGTGAAGAAAGATCCGAAACAGATCGATACGATCTGAAGAGAGGAGGAGGAGTCTTGCGCCTGAACGTATGGAACGGGTTGCGGAAGCGTGCGCCAACTGAAGCTTAGTCTACTCGTAGATTTTGCTGCAATCATCGGATATTGCATTGAGGAAAAGCAATCGATCATGACAGGAGGATATAAAGTGAAAAAGATGTGGATGTCTTGTAAACTTTTACTCGTTTTGGCTTTACTGATTACGATTGCTCCATGGGGAGGAAGCCGCGCAGAGGCGTGGGTTGGCATGCCTATGGGCAAGCTTCACGTAAGTGGCAAGAATCTGGTGAACAGCAACAATCAGCCTGTGCTTCTGAACGGTTGGCATCAACCTTCAGGTGCCTACTGGACGTATCAGAACAGCAATTATTATCTTAATCTTCACGGCAACAATCGTCATGCGGCTACCCTGGCTTACCTGAAAGACATTACCGATACATTTGCGGACACAAGTCCGAAATACGGCAGCAATCATGGATGGAACATGAATCAGGTACGTCTGTTCATTGATCGTGAGGACATGGGTGATGTGGCGGCGGGTACATATAATTTTGCCGGTGTGCAGACCGTTACGCAGAACGTCATTATCCCATACATTCAATATGCCAAAACCAAAGGTGTGTATGTAGTCCTGGGACTCGACTTTACGTTGAAGGATGACCAGGCAACTACCGCTTCCAACCTGCAGAAATTTAATCAAATCTGGGGATATCTTGCATCTCGCCCCGAGATTAAAAGTGCCGATAACGTTCACTTTGAGCTCATTAACGAGCCAGTGAAATCGTATGCGAATGGACATTGGGGCGGATACAACGGGGAGAATGATTTTGTGGATCACTGGAATGATCTGCGCAATTTCCAGAACTCCATCATCTCCACGATTCGTAACCAGGGTGCCGATAACGTAATCTGGGCTGCAGGTTTGGGGTATAACCAGTTCTACAGTCTGACGGCAAGCCATCCATTGACGGATCCCCTGAACAACTACGGATATGCGGTTCACTGGTATCCGGGTTACGGCGCGTACGATAACTTCTCCATATTGCAAGATCAGTGGAATACCAATGTGAAAGCAGCTGCAGACAAGTATCCGATCAATATCACGGAAGTAACCTGGTTTAAAAACAAGCCTGGTGATTCGGCCTATTGGAACCTGTTTAATGGCAGCAACGAAGGTTTCGGTACCAATACCAAAACCATCTTCAACGCGGCTGGAAACGTTAGTATTGCGGCTCACATGAACGGCTTCATTCTTGAGCCGGGGCAGCGCAGCTCTTTTGCCGATCCAACGGCTGGACTGAAATGGGATGGCGATGCTTCACGAAGTGCCATGGGACGATTCCTGTTCAACTGGTACCATGAACGTGCTCAATCGTATCCAGGTAGTGGAAATGGTGGTGGACCCACAACCGGGCTAGTGTCAGGTGCAACCTACAAAATTGTGGCCAAACATTCCAATAAGGTCATTGACGTTCCTGGGGGGCAAAATCAAAACAATCTTCAGCTTCAGCAATGGAGCGATCTGGGCGGCAATCCTCAGAAGTGGGTTCTGACCTCCATCGGCGGTGGCAGCTATACACTAACCAGCGTGAACTCACCGGACAAAGTGATTGATATTCGCAACGGTACTCTCACGAACGGTGAAGCGGTTCAGCTCATGAGCAATCTGAACACGACCGCACAGCATTTCAAAGTCAACGATCTGGGGAATGGATATTGGAGTATCATTAACGTGAACAGCAACAAAGCGATTGAAGTGGAAAACGCTTCCACATCCGATGGCGCCAAGTTGCAGCAGAATACGTACACGGGTGCAACGAATCAACAATGGAAATTTATCGCGGTTAGCAATTAACATTATTGCACAAGAGGACCTCCACGGCTGTTATTGCCGGAAAGGTCCTCTTTACGTTGAGATTTCAGTCTGTGCGATGCGCTGTGATGCATATGAACTCGTTTGTTCGATGACTCATTGTAGAGTGATTAATATATCCGATATCTGCCGCTTAAAGCCAGCAAGCTGAAAAAATACAGACAGTTATCATAATAGCGGCGCTCACCCTGGCGCAGGGGGGTGTTCCAAAAGAGGCGTACGAAATGTTCCACATGTGGACCATCTGCAGCCAGTGAGGCCATGGCGTTGGTAGCGAGCAGACCGATCGGATGCAAGGAAGGTTCATCGAACGGTTCACCCTCAATGGTATATCTGCGATATTCTGCGACATCAATGCTGCTGAAGAAGGACTGAATTCGATTCGATTGTTCCACCTGCCAGGGATCCTTGCGGAACCATTCCCAGTCCAGAGCAATATTCGCGGCAACCCGGTAAGCATCGCTGTAAAAGTGTCTAAAATCTCCATGCGGCTGAACAGGGGCGGGTGACCCGTCATAGTTCGCATATTCAGGCGAAAGCCCGGTTACAGGATGACAGGCGGTATGCAAGTAAGCTCGACTTGCCGCCGCTGCTTCTCTCCAGAAGGCTTGATCATCATCATCCGCGTATAATGCAAACAGCTCATAGAAATGGGGGAGATGATAGGATGGATCACTGAATGGTGATTCTGGTACAAATTTGATCAGCTTGGTTTCCGGGTCCCACATGGGATCTCCCTCGCCATTTTCACCTTGATGAATGCATGCGCGGAGGATTCTTCTGGCTTGTTCCTTATAGTTAAAAGGCGCATCCCCATCACCCCAGCGGTTAGAAGCAAAGAACAGAGCCATCGCGAAAAACTCCTCACCATCAGGTGCAGGACCTTGAGATAAGCGGCTTCCATCAGGTTTGCAGTGCCAGGCAAAATAATCCTTGTATCGACCTTCAGCATGCTGCATGAATGTATGGGAATAATTCCAGAGCCGATCGAATTCTTCTTTTTTGTCCATCTGCACAGCCATCATCATGCCATAAGACATGCCTTCGGAGCGAACATCGCTATTACCGGTGTCGAGTAAATAGCCTTTGTCCTCACCCATCGGGTAATAGATTCGCGTATTCTCTTCTCCATAAAACAGCTCGTTCCACGACGCCTCCAGCCGTGCGGTTATTTCCTGTTCATCATAACCAAATTTGTGGAAGAGATTGATATATGTATTGGTATCATAGGCGCCTTGACCGGTGATATTCATGGGTTTTCCTCCTTTTATTGCAAACGTTAATCCAATTATATCATGGTAAATGTGTATAAATTAAAGCGTTTACATTGGAAATCTTAGTTCTTTCCTTCTTCGGATTATCATGGCTAAATTGAAATGATATGATTGCTGCAAGTCCTATACTTTATCGGGTATCTGTTAAATTATGTAAGTGTTACACTCGTGAGGAAGGACCCACTCAAGCATAAAGTTCTACCGGTTTGGATTCCTTCAAATGACCATGAAACTTAATGATCGAGGAAAGGATGGTGGTATAACATGGTTCGCGATGCAGGAGATACACCAAAAGCAGATATACACCAAGGGATAACTGCACCGCGCGATCCCGTTGGAGTGAAGGAGACGAATGACGAAAAAGTGTTCGATTACAGCTCCCCTGAATATCACAAAATGATTAGCCAATCACTTTTGAACAAAGGTCACAATGCCAGATTAAAACGGGCAATTCAGAAGGCTGGGCAGGGTGAACCTGTCGTTATGGCTTATATCGGTGGTTCTATCACCCACGGCGCTGGCGCAATTCCTATTCATCTCCGTAGTTACGCCTATCGATCGTATGAGCGGTTCAAGGCGATGTTTGCTCCATCGGACAGCAGTTCCATTCAGCTGGTTAAAGCCGGAGTAGGCGGAACGCCTTCCGAACTGGGAATGATACGCTATGATCGTGATGTGCTTGGAGATGGCCAACTTCAACCGGATATCGTCGTTATTGAGTTTGCCGTTAATGATGCGGACGATGAAACCCGGGGGAACTGTTACGAAAGTTTAATATTGAAAGCGCTTGCTGCAGATAACAAGCCTGCAGTCATCCTTTTGTTCAGTGTCTTTGAGAACGACTGGAATCTACAGGATCGCCTGGCTCCGGTGGGCTGGTATTACAATCTGCCCATGGTGAGCATGAAGGATGCTCTTGTCGAGCAATTCCACAAGACCAAGCACGAAGGTAACGTCGTAACCAAAGAGCAATATTTTCATGATATATATCATCCGACCAACCTGGGACATCAGATCATGGCCGATGCACTGGGTCACCTGTTTGATGCAGTGGATCATGCCGAACTGGACCAGGAAGATCATGATCTGAGAAGGCCGCCTCTGATTGGGGATGATTTCGTCCACGTGAAACTGCTGGATCGAAAAAACGGCAATCAACTTGCCAAAATCAACCCGGGGTGCTTCGCGCAGACGGATACCGACCTGCAGATGGCCGAGATGGATGATCACGATTATGCTACGCCGCTCTTCCCGCACAATTGGAAGTATACCCGCGGTGAGAGGGCCGAAACGCAAAAGTTCAAGCTGCAAATGCGTTGCAGATGTCTTCTGTTAATCTTCAAAGACTCCGGAAGCGACGAGTTCGGAACAGCCCTTATCAAAGTGGATGGTGTTCTCACGAAACAAGCCAATCCGCGTGAAGTAAATTGGACACGCTGTCATGCCATGCTCCTGATTCAAGATAAGCATGCCAGAGAGCATACGATCGAGATTGAAATGGCAGAAGGGCACGAGGATAAACACTTCACGATTCTTGGTTTTGGCTATGTCAGTTAACAAAACAAAGGCCGGAGATTAATCCAATAGCTAAATGCACCTATGAAGGGAGTACTGTACATGATATCTTCAGCACCGGCTGGATTTGACCAATACCGCAATGATATACCTCGCGGAGCAATAGAGACGATAGAGTATGATTCCACTACGGTAGGGAATACCCGGAAAGCACTGGTGTACACACCTCCAGGATTTTCTTCCGAAAAGACATACCCTGTACTTTATCTGCTTCACGGGATCGGTGGAGATGAGTTGGAATGGCAGCAGCATGGTAGCCCACAGATCATCTTGGACAATCTGTACAACGATAACCTGCTGGAGCCCATGATTGTTGTTTTGCCCAACGGTCGCGCCATGCCCAACGATCGAGCCGAGGGAGATCTATTTGACCCGGAGAAAATAAAAGCCTTTGAGCGATTTGAATCCGACTTGATTCATGACCTTATTCCTTATATTGAAGCCAATTATTCCGCAAGTACAACCAGGGATAAAAGGGCAATTGCCGGCTTATCCATGGGCGGAGGACAGTCCTTAAACATCGGGCTGGGCAATCTCAACCTTTTCGCTTGGGTCGGGGCCTTCTCTCCCGCTCCAAACACCAAAGCGCCAGAGCTGCTCCTTCCTAATCCGCAGGAAGCAATCTCGCTTTTGTCGCTTCTTTGGATCTCCTGTGGCGATCAGGATAATCTTATCCAAATTAGCGTTGACGTACATCAATATTTGGAGCAACAGGGCGTACCGCACATCTGGTATGAAGAGAGCGGAGGTCATGACTGGCCAGTGTGGAAAAATGATTTGTATCTGTTTTCCAAACGTCTTTTTAAATAAATACCAACTCAACTCCAACTCCAGTGTCTACCCGAAAAAGTACCGAATTATTCAAAACCTAATCCAAATATCAGGAGGTTTTTACCATGTTTAAATTCGGAAAAAAATTGTTAACTGTTGTCCTTGCCGCTTCCATGAGCTTCGGAGTATTTGCCGCTACATCCAGCGCAGCAACAGATTATTGGCAGAACTGGACAGATGGAGGGGGTACTGTTAATGCCGTGAACGGTTCGGGAGGAAATTACAGTGTAAACTGGCAGAACACGGGGAACTTTGTTGTTGGTAAAGGGTGGACTTACGGTACACCTAATCGTGTAGTGAATTATAATGCGGGTGTATTCTCTCCATCCGGCAACGGATATTTGACGTTTTACGGGTGGACACGGAATGCACTTATTGAATACTACGTGGTGGACAACTGGGGAACATACCGTCCAACCGGAACATACAAAGGCACAGTAAACAGTGATGGCGGCACATATGACATCTATACCACCATGAGATACAACGCACCTTCCATTGATGGCACGCAGACCTTCCCTCAATATTGGAGTGTGAGACAAACCAAGCGTCCCATTGGTGTGAACTCCACGATTACGTTCAGCAATCACGTGAATGCATGGGCAAGCAAAGGCATGTATCTGGGCAACAGCTGGTCTTATCAGGTGATGGCAACTGAAGGATATCAAAGCAGCGGAAGCTCCAACGTGACCGTTTGGTAACGTCCTAGCTTCTGGTCATCATTCCTAGGGAATGGTTCAATCGTAATTTCTGAACAGGAGATCTAGCAAGACAGGTCCAAGGCCTGTCTTGCTTACAATCCAGGAACCAGAAGGAGACATAAAATGAAAAAGTGGATGCTATTTCTGTTCATTACAGCTGTGGCTTGCCTAAGCGCTTGTACATCAACGAATGCTGATGTAGGGGATCATTTTGTTTACGTGGAGGGTGGAACCTTTAAGAGCACCAAGTCGACTTTTAGCGGTAAGGACGTAACCGTTTCTGATTTTTACATTGGGAAATACGAAGTTACGCAGAAGGAATGGATGGAGATCATGGGAGAGAATCCATCCGGTTTCAAGGGAGATGACCTGCCCGTTGAAATGGTGAGCTGGTACGATGCCGTGGAATACTGCAATCAGCGCAGCATCAAGGAAAACCTGAAACCCTACTATAATATCGACAAGAATACGACCGATCCAAGCAACAAAAACGAAAACGACAATCTCAAATGGACGATTACTGTAAATGAAGGCGCAGACGGTTACCGCTTGCCGACTGAAGCAGAGTGGGAGTATGCTGCAAGCGGAGGCCAAAAAAGCATGAACTACGTCTATAGTGGAAGCAGCAATCCTGATGAAGTAGCCTGGTACTGGATCAATGCAGGGGACAAGATATTGACTGGCGACTGGAGCTGGCCTGCGATTGAGAGCAACCGAAATCAAACCCAAAAAGTGGGTACCATGAAGGCCAATGAACTGGGTATCCATGATATGTCAGGGAATGTGAGAGAGTGGTGCTGGGACTGGTACAGCCATCCCGAGAGCCCGGAGAATACCTGGCGTGTGGTCAAGGGGGGCGGCTGGATTGGCGGTGTTAACAACAATGAGATTTCCTTTCCGGGTAAATTTGATGCCAATGGATTTGGCCCCGATCAGGGGTTTCGAGTCGTACGTGGAATATAAGAGGTCCCTTCCTAACAGAAGGGCCTTTTTTATAGAAGACGACAGAGAACATGATCTTAAAAAATGAATATGTTTTCTTTAAACTTTGCTATAGTTCACCGATTATGAACCATATAAAATGGAAATACCAACCAATGTAAGCGCTTTTATGAAATAATTAAATCAAGCACTGGCTGTTGAATCTAGGATCGAAGGGAGTTTCAAAAATTCGTTTACATGGTTGGAATAAGAAATGGAGGTGTATTGATGAAGAGGAAGACTTGGTTCACATTAATGGTATCTGGAGTGGTTTCATTATTTATTTCGGTAAGCGCTTTTGCTGGGTGGGTGTTTTGGGAACCGCTGACGTATCACAATGCAAGTACCTGGCAGAAGGCAGATGGGTATTCCAACGGTTCCATGTTCAACTGCACGTGGCGGGCGAATAATGCTAATTTTACGAGTGATGGCAAGCTGCGCTTGAGTCTGACAAGTCCTTCAAACAACAAGTTTGATTGTGGAGAATATCGGTCAACGAATACTTACGGCTATGGTCTCTATGAAGTAAGTATGAAGCCTGCTAAAAATACAGGAATTGTATCCTCTTTTTTCACCTATACCGGTCCTTCTGATGGCACACAATGGGATGAGATTGATATCGAGTTCCTTGGCAAAGACACAACGAAAGTACAATTCAATTATTATACAAACGGCGTTGGAAATCATGAGAAGATCGTAAATCTGGGCTTCGATGCGTCCCAGGGATTCCACACGTATGCGTTTGATTGGCAACCCGGTTATATCAAATGGTATGTGGATGGTGTGCTGAAACATACGGCCACCGCTAACATTCCCAGCACACCTGGGAAGATTATGATGAACTTGTGGAACGGAACCGGCGTTGACAGCTGGTTAGGGGCATATAATGGAGCTAATCCGCTATACGCAGAATATGATTGGGTGAAATATACGAGTAATTAACTGAAACTCACGAACGGGTCCAACTAGTGCAATAAACTGCAAGAAACAGAGGAGCGGATTACTTCCGCAATCCTCTGTTTTTTTATGATCATTTTCAACCTTTACAGAACAATCGAAACGTAAGATGATGAGGGAAAAGGGTGGAAATGAACTCGACATAGAGTGGACGGAAAACCATGAGTATGAGTAACAGCAGCGATACCAATAACAACTGATCACCCGAGCAGTTTATTGAACCGTTAGGCCAACCATAGGATGCCAAGCAGATATAAACCTTGCTGGAACCTTTCGGTCACCCTGATAAACAAGAGAGACAAGAGTAAGACGTTGTACTAATACAACATCCATATTCACTTTTTAATATCCTAAATTAATACAATAAATGTTGCAATATTAGTATGGGCATTCATATGGTTCATTCATTATGATGGACTCTGTAGACAACATCACTACATACAGGGGGACTCACAAATTGAAAACAATCAAGAAAAGAAAGATTGGCGGTTTGGCTTTGGCAGGAATGTTGGCGCTTACAGCAGTTCTTAGCGGATGTAACAGTGGAGCGAGCAAAGAGGCTGCACCGAGCACACCGAGTACTGCACTGGAATTGAAGGACGGGAAGTATGATCCGCCCGTAACACTTACTTATTTACGTCCCTGGGGACCCGAAATCAAATTCAAATCTGGTGAAGATCAGGACAATAACGTGCACACCAAATGGGCAAAAGACAAGCTCGGCATTGAATTAAAAAATCAGTGGGTATCACCGTCCACCAACAATGCGTTTGAAACGAAGCTGCGCTTGTCGCTGGCTTCCAATGCAGAAATGCCGGACATTATTTCGTATCGCGGCGATTTCAATCTGGCACGTGAGTTGATTGAAACAGGCAAGTTCGTTGATGCTGGTGAATTGTTTGATCAATATGCAAGTGATACCTGGAAAGCTGCCGTGAATGAAGATCCTTCCGTATGGTATCCGTACATGCAGGATGGTAAACGGATTGGTATTCCGATTCTGGATTACTCCTACAATAGTGATCCGGTGATGTGGATTCGCGAGGATTGGATGAAGAAGTTTAATTTGAAAGCACCTGAAACGCTGGCTGATCTTGAAGTGATTATGGAAACGTTTACGAATAAAGACCCGGATGGCAATGGTAAAAAAGACACCTACGGTTTGACCATCGGATTCAAAAACTGGCTCAGCACATGGATGTCTGATGCTGGTTGGGTCTTCGGAGCCTACGGCACGATGCCAAATCAGTGGAATCTGAACGCAGAAGGCAAACTGGAGTACGGTTCTGTAAATCCAGGAGCTAAACAAGCTTTGGCAACACTGGCTGACTGGATGAAAAAAGGGTATATTCCAGAAGAAGCTGGGGTATATGATGAAACCAAAGCAGCAGAAGAGTTTACAGCAGGTAAAGCCGGGATTGTTGTAGGCCCTCACTGGATGCCGTCATGGCCGCTCGAAGATGTGAAGAAAAACAATACGGAAGCGGAGTACAAAGCTTACCCGATTCCATCTGGACCTGATGGAAAGGCAGGCAGACGAGGTACCGCGAACGACAACGGTGTAATTCTGATTAACAAAGATATGAAAAACCCAGAAGTCTTTTTCACTTATCAAAACTATCTGTTTGATCACTATGCTAATCCAAAAGCAGGTGATGAATTCGAAAATGGCTTCGCTGAAGGATATGACTGGGCAATGAAAGACGGCAAAGTAACAACGGATGCTAGTGTGACAGGCGGTTATGCACCTGAGAAATACACATTAACGTTTGATGGTGCACGTATCCCAAGTCTGAACATGGCTACGCTTGCGAAGTTTGCTAACGGTGAAGAAGCAACAACACCTTTCGAGAAAAAACTTAAGTCTGGTGTACCGGTACCCATGGTGGAAGCGGCCAAGATTGTTCAGGATCAAAAAGATATCGCTTTAAAACAGATGTTCACAGGTGCACCAACGATGTCAATGCAAATGAACAACGACATCTTAACCAAAATGGAGAAGGACCTGTTCTCGCAAATCATCTATGGTAAAGCTCCGATTGATGCGTTTGATACGTTTGTAGAGAAGTGGAAGTCTTCCGGTGGAGATCAAAATACGAAGGAAGTTAATGAGTGGTACCAATCCGTTACGAGCGGAAAGTAAGTACGAGCTAAGCAACGAAATCTTATCCGTTATTTCGTTCTAACCAAGCTGCTAAAGCAGGTGGGAAAGTACAAAGAAAAGGCCTTGCTGGAAATCATTCCAGCAAGGCCTTTTTGCTTCAAACCGGCAGATTCTCTCTATATTCCTGCGGTGTCAGATCGTAAAACTTTTTAAATACCCGAATAAAATACGCCGTGTTGTTGTAGCCGACAAGCTCCGCAATTTCGAATACCTTGGCACTTGAGGATCTCAAATAGTAAGCTGCTTTTTCCATCCGCAAACGATAGACATAAGCTGTCAGCGCTTCTCCAGTCTCCGTCTTATACACTTTGGAAAGATACACAGGGTGCAGGTGGACATGTTCGGCAATAGCCGGTAAGGAAACATCGGAAGCCAGATGCAGGTCCACAAAGCTTTTGACACTGCGAACGATGGTACTGTGATTGTCCTTCAGCTCCTGTTCCGCGTCTTCACTGATGGAATAAAGTGTGCGGATCGACCAGTCTTTCAACTGCTGGGCAGTAGCATAGCTTGGTGCCTGGAAGTATTTGTACGTTTCGGCAGGCAGGACAGAAGAGATCTGTTTTCCGTTTTTGTGGATGATATAAGCAAAAGCCCCTGCCAAGGCATGATACACCTCAATCGTCGTTTCCGCGATATCATGATGCTGCGCGGATTCGAGCAATTCCTCGAAAATGACCTCAATCTTCTGTTCCACATCGTCAAAGCGGCCAGCTTCCAGAAGACTGATTAGGGTTGGAGGCTTGTACAGAGAACGGATGGCAGGAAGGGGGTGTACATCCTTATCGTCTGAAGCCGTGATGAACAAACCCTGCGCATGTCCCATACGCTTCCGCATGGATCTGACAGCACTCTCATAAATCTCACCAATCTCATTAGGGAATTTGCCCCAGTGAGAGACTGCGATTGAAATAGCCCCTTTTAAATATAATTGAACGTTTGTCTGAATTTGGGCAGCGTAATGTTCCAGCAGCACTTGAGGTTTTTCCTCTTTGCTCACACTTGGTGTGCCGCCTTTTTTGACACTAACCAGCACAACCAGATAATCATGGACATCCCGCGTATGCCAAATATGAAAATGCTGCTGCGTCACCTCGCTGATAATGTTGCTAATGGCATACTGCATCAGCGAAAGATCATGGTCAGCCATCTCGGATAGATGCTCTTCCATTCGAATAACAAGCATGCCCAGCTCCTCACCAACCGAGTAGGGCAGATTTAGTAATTCGAGCTTGTCTGCGAGCATTGAGGGAGAATAGGTTTTGCCTGTCAGCAATTCATGGAGCATCGTAGATTGCAATAAAGGTAAGTTATCCTGGAATGCATGTAAGGCACGTTGATAGGAGGCCGCCGCTTCCCATTTTTGTTTGATCCGGTCAACAAGCCGCTGTACGGTTTCGATTAGATCCTCATCACTTACAGGCTTCAGCAAATAATCAAAGCTTTCTTGAGCCATCGCTTGTTTGGCGTATTCGAAGTCAGCAAAGCCCGAGAGTAAAATGGTCTGCACATGCGACCATTTCTCGTGAATTGCCGTGATTAACTCAATACCAGACATCTCCGGCATGCGAATATCAGTGATTACAATATCAATATCATGATTCTCCATAATCTCCAGCGCTACGGCACCTGACAAGGCTTCGTGTACAGTGCCGATTCCGCAGCTTTCCCACGGAATGGTTTCCGCCAGCGTTTCTACAACGGAACGTTCATCATCAACTAACAAAATTTGTAACATGTACTTCACCTACTCATTGATATTGTTGTGCCATGTAATGCTTACCTTAACGCCTCCGCCAGGCGTATGTTCATAGCTTAGACCCGCGTCTTCACCATACAAAAAAGACAAACGCTGATGAACATTCCAAGTTCCGCATCCCATATTGCCATCGAGCGGTTTGTTAAGATTATCAACCAATTCTTGCATCTGATTCTCCGTCATACCCAGCCCGCTGTCCTCGACGGTTATCGTACACAATTCATCCGTATGATAACCTGTTATGTTGATATGACCGTCTTCAGTACGGGGTTCAATGCCATGAATGATAGCGTTCTCAACGATAGGTTGTAAGCTTAAACGCGGTAACGTTTTATGAAGCATATCGTCCGGTACATCGATGGTAAAATGCATGCGTTCCAGCCGGAGTGCCTGGATTTCCAGGTAATTTTTTACCATGTTCAACTCTTCTTTGATGGAGGCCTGATCATTCTCGGATCTGGTGATGTACCGATAATACTCACCTAAATTAAGCGCCATTGCCACAACGGCTTTCTCATTTTTCATCCTCGCCATATTTTTGATGTAGAAGAGGCAATTGTATAGGAAATGCGGATTAATCTGTGATTGTAGCTGCTTTAGTGTGGCCTCACGTCTTCGGAGTTGTTCTTCGTACACGTTCTCAATCAACTCCTGAATTCGCTGTGCCATGATGTTAAATCGTGCAAACAATAAACTGAATTCATTACGTGAAGAATGATGTAATCGAACAGAGAAATCTCCAGTCGACAAACGGTTCGTTCCCTTTACGAGCTGAAGCAATGGAAGCTGCACACTTCGATAAAGCACATACAACACCACAACACTCATAGCAATCAAAACGGCTATGGAAGCGTAGAAGAGATTACGACTATTCGTGATCGGCCCTAGAATTTGCTGCATAGGCACGTAGTCTACGTAGTACCATCCCAGACTGTCTGAATGTATGTAAGAGACATAGTATTCTGTACGGTCAAGCGTCGTGGTGAATCCGCCTTTCCCCTGCAAAGTCATCTCTTTCAGCTTGGACTGAATCGCAGTCAATGTGCCATTTCCACTAGTGTTGCTTATTAAGCCAAACTCGGGATGGAACATAAAAGGGTCACCTTTGTTATTCAATTTGTTCTGATCCAGCATGCTGGTCAGATGATACACTGGAAAGCTGATCTTGGTAATCAGTCTCGACTTCCCAGGAGTGTCGATCGCTGTCGTTGGATCGGTCGTGTACCACTCAAATTGATTATGCTTATATGCCCATGATTTCGAAAGTGGCTTGGAAAATTCATCCTCTTCATACGGGATATAAGCATAATAATCCGTGGAAATGACTTTTTGCAACCTAGGAAAATAGAGTGTGATGGTCGAATGCCATTTGCTGGCTGCGTTATACAGATTCATTTTTTCAAGAATGGCACTTCCAACTTTGACCCGTTCATATGGCACATCTTTGTAATCCGGGCGCTGATATTCCTGTATGCTGGAATCTTGCCCAATGGACATCCCATAGAGAGATAATTGGTAAATGTTGGATTCTACAGAGTCGGCAAAAGTGGACAAATGATTCATGGTATTGTTCTGAATTTCGTGTTCGATCACCCGTACACTTTCCCGGTTTGAATAGGTGTACAGAAACAAAACCAGGACAAGCAATGCTACAAACAACAGTGTAATTTTGGTAAAGACATTCAGACGAGCGAACAATGCGGGGCCTCCTAAACTCATTAAAATATTGTTATCGTTGTTGCAATATTAGGATATAGATTGCTTATAACCGTTGCTATAATTTTAATATACAAGTTCATATGCACTTGTAAAATACAAATTTTAGAACATGGGGGATGTAGGGGTGAAGGAACATACGTTAGAAACGCCTCGCAAGGGGCGTGCCATCAAGGCGAGACAGCGCTGGAACATGCAACGAAATTGGTCCTTGCATTTGATGCTCGTACCAGCGGTTTTGCTGGCAATTGTTTTTCAGTACATACCGATGGGCGGGATTGTGATTGCTTTCCAGGATTTTAAACCATACCTCGGATTTACCGAATCCAAATGGGTAGGTTGGGATAATTTCAAGTATTTATTCTTATACCCGGACGTAGGGCAGGTCATCTGGAATACACTGGTGATTGCATTTTTCAAAATAATCGCAGGTTTAATTGCTCCATTCCTGTTTGCGATTTTGTTGAACGAAGTTCGTTTATCTGCTTTTAAAAGGGTCAGTCAAACACTGGTGTATCTGCCGCACTTTCTGTCATGGGTTATCCTGGGCGGAATATTGCTTGATATTCTTTCGCCGCAGGGCGGTATGGTGAACAAACTGGTCGTTGCACTAGGCGGAGATCCGATCTTTTTCCTGGGGGATGGAACTTGGTTTCGGATAACACTGATTGTTAGTGATGTGTGGAAAGAATTTGGCTTTGGCACGATTGTATTTCTGGCTTCTCTGTCCGGTATTAACCCGGCACTGTACGAAGCTGCGGAAGTGGACGGTGCAAACCGGTTCAAACAAACACTGCACATTACAATTCCAGCCCTGATGCCGATCACGATTGTACTCATGACACTCTCCATCGGAAACATTTTGAATGCAGGGTTCGATCAGGTGTTCAATCTGTACAATCCGCTAGTTTATGACAAAGGTGATATTATCGATACCTTCGTATATCGTCTTGGTATCTTGAACGGCAAAATGAGCTTCGCAACGGCTGTAGGATTGTTCAAATCGGTCGTGGCAACCATTCTGATCGTTATCTCATATCGCATGGCTTACAAATTGGCGAATTACCGCGTGTTCTAGTAGAGAGGAGAAAAGGGCTTGTATTACAAAACAAAAGGCTATCGAATATTCAGCGTTGCGAATTATATTTTTCTAGGCGTACTATCACTGCTTTGCATTCTACCTATCATTCATATTTTAGCTGTTTCGTTCAGCAGCATGGCACCGGCCTCAGCCAATCTTGTCGGCTTCTGGCCGATTGGCTTTACGACAGATGCATATGTCAAAACGTTCGGAAATTCAAATTTCATTAATTCCTTGCTGGTTTCGGTTAAACGAACCGTCATTGCTACCGTGATCGGTATGGTGATTATGTTACTTACCGCTTTCCCGCTGTCGAAGGAAGATCTCAATTTCAAAGGCCGCTCGATCTACACCTGGTTCTTTGTATTTACGATTTTGTTCAGCGGAGGTTTGATTCCGAGTTATATCTTGGTCCAGAAACTAGGACTGATGGATACGATCTGGGCACTGGTGCTGCCAGGTGCATTGTCCGTGTGGAATGTTATCCTGATGATGAACTTCTTCCGTGGTCTGCCTAAAGAGCTGGAGGAAGCAGCTTATCTGGATGGAGCAGGTCACATTAAAACACTGGCACTGGTATATGTACCGCTATCCATGCCTGCGATTGCAACCTTGTCCTTGTTTACCATGGTAGGTCAGTGGAACTCTTGGTTCGATGGCATGATCTATATGTCAGATGTCAAAAATTACCCACTGGCTTCCTTGCTACAAACCATTATCGTGCAGCAAGACCTCAGTAAAATCAACGTGGACCCATCCATGCTGGAGAATGTTTCTCAGCGTACGGTTCGCGCAGCACAGATTTTCATCGGGGCATTGCCGATTTTGGTCATATATCCATTCTTACAACGCTTTTTCGTTAAAGGTATCGTCATTGGGGCAGTAAAAGAGTAGTACTGCCCTGAAAGTGACCACACATTCTAGGGAGGAATATGAGTGAAAAAAGGGTTGGCTTGTCTCGTAGCAGGAAGCATGATCGTTTCACTGGCAGCTCCGGCCGTAGTCGGGGCAGAACAGATGAAGCAGCAAATGGTAACGGAGCAGGAGCAGGCGTCAAGCCTGCTTCGGGCACCGTACAAAGATTTGCAGGGACATTGGGCTGAAAATGCAGTGATGCGTATGCAGGATATGGCGCTCACTAAAGGTTATACGGACGGCACATTCAGACCGAGTGAACGTATCAGCCGTGCCGAATTTGTTGTAATGCTCGATCGGGTGTTCGGATTCGCTGGAGGCCCCCGAGCGGCGTCATACACAGATATTAGTGAAAAAGACTGGTACTATGATGCGATCACACGAGCAAGTGGATCTGGCATTATTCAGGGAACTGATGTAACACATCTGTCCCCCCAGCTTCCGATTACCCGGCAGGATGCTGTCGTAATGGCAGATCGTGCGTTTCAGTTATCGACAGGCAGTGAGAATAAATCGCTCGGTTCTGCGTTTAAAGACGACAAAGATGTAGCTGACTATGCTAGGAATGCGATGAACTACTTTGTAAACAATAAAATTGTAAACGGATACAACGGAAATCTTGCACCTGAATCCAACATTACGAGAGCAGAAGCTGCTACCATCATGTCTACCTTGATAGCAGATATTAAAAGTTACCCAGGTACCTATGAATCCAATGTAGATGGAAATCTGATCGTTCGCTCAACCGATGTGACGCTGAAAAATACAACAATTAACGGCAACTTGCTCCTTACAGAAGCCATTGGAGAAGGTACAGTGGCGCTCGACGGAGTAACGGTCACTGGAAGTGTAATCGTGAAAGGCGGAGGAAGCCACTCTATCGATATTCATAACTCCAAACTAAATCGAGTCGTGGTAGACAAAAACACCAGTCCGGTACATGTGAAGATCACAGGGACAACTCAAATTGAAAACATGTTTGTTGAACGCAGAGCTACCGTTGAGTTGTCTGCCGAGAGTACGATTAATACATTAAAAGTAAGCAGCAAAGCCCGTAATACCATGATTGACAGCAAAGGTAAAATCAATCTGCTGGACGTAGATGCAGACAACGTATTGCTTAATGGGAAAGCGGTTGCACCAGGACAATACAAGGATAGCATTACGCCTGGGACAGGACAGTCCGAGCAACCAAATGCTGCTACACCAGGTACTTCTAACGGTGGCAATAATTCTAGTACAGGTGGGGGCGGCTCTTCCAATTCAGGCGGAACGACACCATCCGTACCGGGCAATCCTTCAGGAGAAAAACCGATTCCTGCAACGACGATTCCGGATGAGCATTGGGAAATGGTCTGGAATGATGAATTCAATGCGCCTTCCGTGGATGCATCCAAATGGACCGTTCAGGATACGGAGCTTGTGTACAACAATGAGTTACAATATTACAGCCCGAATAACACACGTATTGTTAAGGATGGCAACCGCAATGTATTGCAGATTGAAGCAAAGCGGGAGCAGAAGGGCAGCAAAAATTATACTTCTGGTAAACTGATTACGAAAGAGAAGGGTGACTGGACGTACGGAAAAGTGGTCGTACGAGCGAAATTGCCCGCGCAGCAGGGCATGTGGCCAGCAATCTGGATGATGCCTACAGATGAAGCACATTACGGAGGATGGCCCGCTTCCGGGGAGATCGACATTATGGAGTTGATTGGCGGTAAAAACAAAGATCATGAAATATACAGTACGATCCATTACGATTCCCCAAAAACAGACGGTTCACACGGGCATGACCAAGGCAAGTTTAGCTTGCCACAAGGTGAATCGTTCGCAGATGATTATCATGATTTTCAGGTGGAATGGCTGCCTGGCATGATTCGTTTCTATGTTGACGGCAAACTGCATCATCAGGTAAATAACTGGGAGACGACCGCAGCCGGACAACCGGAAAGTTATACCTTTCCTGCTCCGTTTGATCGTCCGTTCTATCTGATTCTCAATCTAGCCGTTGGAGGAGACTGGCCGGGATCGCCGGAAAGTGATTTTGTCTCTGAGAAGATGAGTGTTGATTTCGTTCGGGTTTACGAGTACAAGAAACTGAGCGAATGGCCGGACGTAACTTCTAATCCTATCGAACCTGAATGGCAGCGGGAACCGCAAGCGGATGGAAACCAGATCTACAATGATCGCTTTTCTGAAGGTGTGGATGTAGATGGTGTGCCGAACGAATGGAACTTCATCACGAATGCAGGCGGGGCTGGTAAGGTAGAGGTTATTGATGATGTGCAGAAGGGTAAGGCAGCGAAAGTAACGATCTCACAAGCCGGAACCGAAAGTTATTCCCTACAACTTACACAAATGCCAATCTATATGAAGAAAAACAGAAAATACAAAGTGCAGTTCGATGCCAAGGCATCTGCGGATCGAGTCATCCGTTCGAAAGTGACGCAGTTTGAAAAAAGCTGGACAAATTACTCCGAGGATAAGAGCTTCTCATTAACTACAGATTGGCAACCGTATGAATACACCTTCAACATGCTGAATGGGGCAGACAACAATGCAAGGTTTGAATTCAATCTGGGATTGAATGAAGGGGAAGTTACGGTGACCAATGTGCGGTTGACAGATATCGGTGAAGCCGACTCTCTTCCAGTGGAACGCAAAGCACTGCCGGATGGAAATTATGTCTTTAATGGCACATTTGATCAAGGGAAGGATCGCCTCGGCTTCTGGTCCAAACAGGTTCAGTCTGATGCTGAAGCGCAGATTACCGTGAACAACTTCCTGAAGTTCCCGATCATGGAACGGCAGCTCGTGATCGACGTTCTACGAACGAACGGCCATTCTGATCAGGTGGCTGTGGTACAGCCGGGAATGAAGCTGGATGCGGGCACTACCTACGGATTCTCTTTTGATGCAAAGGCAGATACGCCACGTACGATGGATTTGGATTTGTCTACCGCAGAGGGGCATGATGTGCAGGTGAATCAAGGGCAGCAGATTCAACTTGGGCAGGAACTCAAGAATTATTCGGGTGAAATTGTGATCGGACAGAACGCAACGACAGCAGCAACGGTAACAGCCGAACTGAAGCTTTTATTCGGCAGTTCCGAAGGGAAGGTCTACATCGACAATGTGAAGCTGACCAAACGAGGTAAGCCGGTAACAGTTCAAGGCTATACTCATATTCCTGCTACGGATGCATGGATGATGCAAGGTCTGCAGCTCGAAAATTCCGATGAAGGCGGCAAACATGTCAGCTACATGGACGAAGGTGATCTGCTGCAATTCAAAATCGATGCAGCAAATGATGGCGTTTATGCACTCTCCACAAGGATGGCAAGTGCCAAAGCCGATTCAAAAGTCCGATTCAGTGTGCAGGATGAACAAGGCACAACGGTTGCAAGCTCCGAACTTCTGCTTGGAGATACGGGGGGATGGCAATCCTATAAGACGGTATATCTGCCAGCAGTTTCTCTGAAATCCGGAACATCGTATTATGTGAATTTTGAAGGAAACGAATATAATACACGTTGGTTGGACGTTTCACAGAATAAAGTAAGGAATGGCGAACTGACCGCAGATGGAACGGATTGGACGCTAATTCCCGACGTGCTCTCGGCTACGTATGGGAAAGACCATGGAATTAGTATTACGTTGCCGGCTGCAACCGACGATGGGTGGGATTCGTTTTTCCAGCAGGGTTCAATTGCTCTTGAGGCTGACAAGACCTATCGTCTGAGCTTTGAAGCTTCAGCATCTGCATCTAAATCAATACAGGCTGTGGTCTCGCAAGGTAATGGCGGCGAAGCCAAGTATATGGATGAAAAGGTAGATCTAACTGAAATTAAGCAGCCATACACCTTCACATTTACAATGGGAGAAACAGCGGATGCGGCGGCCTTACTGAACTTTGATCTTGGCAGACCGCTAGCGGAAGAGCACAGTGTATCCATTCAAAATGTGATGTTGTTCGAGGTGAACCCGGGTGCGGATCAGGGGGGACAGCCGGTACACGTCAATCTGATCCCGAATGGTGACTTTGCCAAAGGAAGTGAAGGCTGGTTCAAATATGCAGCCGGTGTTGAATCTGACCTTGCGATTCATGTTGAGAATCAGCAGCTGCAAGCTGTGATCGGTCAGGCGGGAACGAATCCGTGGGATCGGCAGGTTATTAATGAAGGTTTTGCAATGCAGCAGGGAACCAAGTATAAGCTGACCTTCAAGGCCAAAGCGGATAAAGCGCGCAAAATGGGGGTTGGTATCGGCTGGGTGGATGTTCCGGCTGGATACGCGTGGCATGGATTTTATGGGCAGCAAGTGAACTTATCCACGGAAGAGCAAGAGTACACCTTCACATTCGATACAACCGAGCCAAGCTATGCAAACAGCCGTATCGTGTTTGACATGGGTAATATTACAGGTGCCGCCGAAGATGGTAACACCACAATTACGTTGTCTGGTGTCAGCCTGACCAATCTTGGCCCTGTGCAGACAGCAGTAGCTGATTAAATCATCATTAATGGAAGATGGGTAAAGATGAAGAAGGCAGCCGGGTGAATCCCGCTGCCTTTTTGTCATGAATTTTTTCTGTTCTTAACCACCGTAAAGAGGTCAGCATTCAATTCATAATACATAGAGATAAAATCACGAAAATGTTGAACCGAAGGAGACAATGATTTTTGTTTGGTCCAGGATAAGCTAATCGGGTAGATCGCTGAATCATCAGCAATTTTTATATAGTGCAACCCCAGCTTTCTACATACGGAAACAGGTAACAAAGCAACTCCCTGATCAAGCTTGATGATTTCAAGCAGTGTGTGTGAATCCACTTCAAAGGCCTGATTGGGTACGAAGCCTGCTTTCCCGCAGAGCATGGTGGTAAAGTTGCTGTACTCCACATTATCGGCAAGAGATATGAAGGGTTCGTTTGCAACAAGATGTAACGAGATGTTTGTCTTTCCAGCGTACGGATGATGGGAAGGTACAACAAGAACAATATCCTCATTAACCAGCACACAACTCTCAATCTCCTCATCCTGGATCGGATGACCTGTTATTCCTACATCGATGTCCCCTTTTTGCAAGCTTGTGATGATTTCGTTCTTCGTTCCAATGCCTTGATGAATC
Source organism: Paenibacillus illinoisensis NBRC 15959 (assembly GCF_004000925.1). GTDB lineage: Bacteria > Bacillota > Bacilli > Paenibacillales > Paenibacillaceae > Paenibacillus > Paenibacillus illinoisensis. The sequence continues at coordinate 328,148 of NZ_BIME01000002.1, forward strand.
TGGGTTTGCGGGTTGCTTTTAATATATTCGCTAATTAGCCCGGTAAGGAATCTTGGATTCGTGATCGAGATTCGAATGGTGTTAGAAACGTGTTGTTCTTCCGATTGGATCTCCAGTTGTGCATTTTCAATTTCGGTAAAGATCCGATTAACATGCTTCAACAGAATTTTCCCTGACGCATTTAATTGAATGTTTCTTCCTTTTCGATCAAACAAGGTTGTACCGAGCTCATCCTCCAGTCTTTTGATCGTCAGGCTTAAGGAGGGCTGAGCAATATTCAGTTGTTGAGCTGCTTTGGAGATATGTTCGGTATAGGCAACAGTTTGAAAATATTTGAGCTGCAGCAATTCCATTCGTTTCGCACTCCTTATTTATTTCAATAAATATATATAGTACTTATTATGTATTATATTAAATTTAATTATTAATGTAGAATTTTATTTGTGAGAGAGATAAAAACATAACCTAAAAGGTAGGTGTCCTTCATGAAAATCGATGTGAATAACATAGCCAAAAATCTGAATACACCCCTAACGGCACCGGCTTACCCCATGCCGCCCTATAAATTTGTGAATCGGGAATACTTAAATATTATTTATCGAACGGATGAAAAAGCTTTACGGGCAGCGGTGCCAGAACCACTGGAAATTGTTGAGCCGCTGGTTAAATTTGAAGTGATGTGGATGCCGGATGTCTCCGGATTAGGTGCATATACCGAAGCTGGGCAGGTTATCCCTGTGCGATTCAATGGTGAGGATGGTGACTATGTGCATTCCATGTACGTGGATAACTTTCCTGCGATTGCAAGTGGCAGAGAGCTCACGGCGTATCCCAAAAAGTTAGGCGCACCCAAACTATATATTGATTCAGATACACTTGTGGGTACGCTTGATTACGGAACGCTTCGTGTTGCAACTGCAACGATGGGATATAAGCATGCTGCGATGGATAAGGAACTCGCCAGAAATGAAATCTGCCGGCCTAACTTTATGATGAAAATTGCTACGGATTACAGTGGGAATTTAAGAATATGTGATTTGATTCGAACCCAAATTACGGATATCGAAGTGAAGGAAGCATGGACGGGACCAGCACGGCTTCAGCTTTTTGAACATGCACTCGCACCCCTTGCCGACTTGCCTGTATTGGAAGTTGTTTCAGCTTCACATATCCTGACAGACCTGACCTTGAACGCAGCACAGCCTGTATATAACTATCTTGAGCAGAAATAAGGAGGAAATTATAATGAGAATCGCAATCTTAGGAGCAGGATCTCTAGGAACCATCGTAGGAGCATACCTGGCGGATGGTGGCATGGATGTGGAGTTAATTGATGCATATCAGGAGCATGTCGATGCCTTGAATCAAACGGGAGCTAAAGTGGTCGGTACAACGGAGTTTCATGCAAAGGTTAAAGCCATCACTCCTGACCAAAAATCAGGGACATATGATCTTGTACTGCTATTGACCAAACAATTATCCAATGGTACTATCCTTCGGGAATTGCTTCCGTTCTTACATGAGGAGAGTATCGTGTGTTCCTTGCAGAACGGGATTCCTGAAGAGAACGTGGCTTCCATTGTGGGCGCAGAGCGCGTTATTGCCGGGTCCGTTGAATTTGGGGCCACGTTTATGGAACCAGGTGTATCAAGCCTCACAACGGAGTACACCCAATTCAAGAAGTATGCTTTTCAGATTGGCGAATTAAATGGAGAAACGTCCGAACGCATTCAGCGTGTAAAATCGGTTTTGGACCTGGTGGGTGGAACACACATTTCCGACAACTTAGTGGGAACCAAATGGTCCAAGCTGCTGATCAATAATGCATTCAGTGGTCTGTCTGCGGCATTGAACGGAGAATACGGAGATATTCTGGATGATGAAGTCGGTATTGTAAGTGCCGTTCATATCGCAGACGAAACGATCAAGGTCGGACATGCGAGTGGGGTTGAATTTGTCAAAATGAACGGATTCGATATCGCATCCCTTGAACTCCAAAGTGAACAAGATATTCCTGAACGGATTAAAACGTTACGATATGTGATGGAACCTTCCCGGCTGCTCAAAGCAAGCATGCTTCAAGATCTGGAGAAAAAACGCAAAACCGAGATTGATTACATTAATGGAGTCGTTTCGAGCAAAGCGGAAGGTACAGGAATTGCGACACCGTATAATGACTTGGTTGTGAAGCTGGTCCAAGCTGCTGAAGAGACACAAACGGTTCCTGATTTTCAGACAAACATTGAAGAATTTAAACATCTGGTAGACAGACGTTAATTTTTTGATATAAATTCCTTGCCTGATAGAGAATAGAATTCCATGAAAAGCCGCGATTTGCGGCTTTTTTTGTTGAGCCTGTTCAACTCTAGTTAATCGAGAAAGAGTACTATCGTTAACTTTCCATTTACTTAGGGAGCGCACTCTCCTAACAAATCCCACTTATGATAAAACAATGTTTGTCAAAGTGGAGCAAGCAAAAATGGAATAAAAGGAGATGCGGGTTAAATTGAACAGAAGAAGGATTCTTCAGCGAAGTATTGCAATCGCTTTATTAAGCAGCATGATCTTGACAACTGGGATGCCTCTCACATCACTGCCAGCAGTTTATGCAGAAAGCCTGCCGCAGGGAGACAGCCAGGAACAGACACAAGTCACTCAAGCTGAAAACGTTCAGGTAGACCACACCCCGGCGGATTGGATTTACGAAATGCAGGATTACACGGTTACTGCAATGGTATATGGCACTGACCAGTCATGGACCGGGCGTATCTCTTATTCGGTAGACGGACAAATGTATGCTCCGGTGGAGCTTGTACCCTTAGAGCAGAGTCCGGAAACCTATGTGGGGAACATTCCTGGTGAGAATTTGATCGGCAGTGAGTTAAACTATGCCATTGACATCATGGATGAGGAAGGAAAAATCATTCAATCGACAGGATACTCGGCGGCCATTCGACCTTCCATATCTATAATGCAGCAGTCCACTGGACCAGAGCTGCTTATTACTGAGATGGTACCGGATACGACCAATTTGCCTAACGTCAGCTCTGACGCGTACGAGTTCGTTGAGGTCTACAATAATACGGATCATGACATTAACTTCAAAGATTATTATTTCTTCTACAATAATAAGGATAATTGGAAGACAGAAGAAGATACGGATATCATCATTCCTGCTCGAAGTCCGGCCGTATTCTGGATTTTGAACGGAAGCAACAACGATCTTACGGCAGAGCAATTCAATGACAATTACGGAACAACCCTAATCGAAGGGGAGCGCTTATTCCGTATTCAGGGCGGAGGTGGTATGGCGAACGGAAGCGCCAGGTCACTTGTGATTAAAAATCAAATGAGCGAAAGTATTGTTGCCGCAGCTTATGAACCAGCTCAGGTTAAAGCGAATATGGGGATCTTTTTCAAGCATCCGGCTGCCGGAAACATGCAGATGAGCGTCTTGGAGAATTCCGGGAAAGTTGCTGCCACACCAGGAGTCATTGATCCTGAACAAACCGTTCCGCCTGTTGTGGATGAAGGGTTTCAAATCGAAATTCTGCATACGGCCCCAACTGATGCCTTGGCCATTCAGGATGTTGAGATCAAGGCGCAGATCAAGAATCTGGGTACAAATGCAGATGGGAGCAAGCCTGCGGTCAAGCTATTGTACAAGACGCCTTCCCAGAACAGATACAGTGTTACAGTCATGACGAATATAGTTGAAACAGACGAGTATACAGCAGCAATTCCGGCGTCGGCACTTACAGAGCCTGAGCTGCAATACCGGATACAAGCAGGTAATCTGGACAAGCCATATTCTGCAGAGGTTCAATGGGATGCATTCGATCCGTCCAAAGCACCAACGCTGCTTATTACTGAGCTTGTGCCGAATACGGCGAACGTACCGGGGACGTCCACGGATGCCTATGAGTATATCGAGGTATATAACAATACGGACCAACCGGTTAATTTTAAAAACTACAGCCTGTACTATCGTTATCCTGACAAGGGACCAAGCGCGGATGTGGAATGGGGGGCAGTTCGTCCCGATTTTGTTATTCCTGCGCAGCAATCGGTTGCATTTTGGATTAAAAATAGTACCAACACTGCTTATACCGAGGAAGATTTCAACGCATTTTATCAAACCAACCTCATCCCCAATGTTATGCTGCACTCGATCCAGAGTGATGGCATGGCGAATTCCGGCCGCAGAGCACTCGTGATCAAAACGAATACCGGCAAGGAAATATCCTCTGCCTATTACGATGCTGATCAGACTTATGAAAATGGAACCAAAGGTGATGAAACGAAGGAAGATAAAGCGATCACTTACACCTATCCTAGAAACGGCAGCACAATGATGATCAAATCAAGCTCCGGAATGGAAACACCATCCCCAGGCAGCATCTTGCCGGAACAAGTTCCTACCGTGCCCATCCATATCGAGTTGGATACCGTTCCGCCAAACGTTCAGGATATGACGAAAGCGACCGAAGCGGATCAATCAAACGGATTAGAGCTGATCGTCGATGCCAAAGATGACCGTGAAGTAACATCCGTGGAGGTATTCGTTCGTTCAGATAAACAGGCTGAATTTACGGCACATCGTTTGACGGAAGATTACGATGACCTGAGGTATCACTATAACATGTCACCGGCCGATCTCATCGGACGCAAAACTATGGAGTATTATTTCGTTGCTTCGGACGGTAATAACGAAACGAGAACCGAGCCAGCTGTTATATCCGTGACCGGAGGAGTAAGCGATGAACCGCTTCGACTAAATGTGAAGGAACTGGATACCATTCGTGGTGTGCACACTATTAAAGGAACCTCGCAAGCGGTGGGAATGGACGCCAGCCTCAGTATAGACGGTGAAGTTCTGCCTGATGGCAGTACTTATGCTGCGCTTGAGCATGATGCATATTTCGTATTTGAAGCCGTTAATGTCGATTATTATTTTAAAAACGCAGTAACCATGGGTCCGTCGGAACTGGGGGACGAATCGATTCTCTATACGTTCATGAACCCAATTACAAGCTATACGACATTATCCTTTCCTATTGATTCGGAACGTTTGCTTCAGGGGAATAATGTGATCTACATCCGGGCAGGTTCCAAAACCTCGCCGTTTGATCAGCGACCGGAGGAGAACAAAGATGACTTTGAAGTCAAAAACGTTCGCTTGCTTTTGGCTGACGGGACTGAAATATGGGATCCGGCCTACGCTGAAAAAGAACAACAGATTAAAATGGGCGATTCTACCGGGAAAAGCGAATCAATCGGCTTCCATTTTGAGTTGAAACCGGAACATCTTACGGCTAAAGCCTATGAATGGGACACCACCCGCATCAGCGATGGAGCACATCAAGTCGCTCTAACCGATGGTCAAGAGCAGTTAACGGCCAAAGTCATGGTGGACAATACGGCACCTGACATTAAGCCGACCGTTGAAGATGGTAAGACATATCGTGGAGAATTCGTCATTGATGCCGAAATCGAGGATGCGATAGCTGGCGTGGACAAGGTTAGTGTGAAGCTGGATGACAAAGTAATTACTCTTCCGTTAAGAACCTCGTCGGGAGAGATGCAGGGCGTGAAGCATGTCCTGCATATTCAGGCAACGGATAAGGTGGGTAACTTTGCGGAGAGAACAGTAAAGTTTGAAGTACCCGATGAGAACCCGCTACCACCGGAATTGGTGGCGCCTAAGCAAAATCAAACAAATGTTGGCACAGATGCCAACCTGACAGTTACAGTTCAGGACCCAAGCAAAGACGACATGAATGTGACCTTTTACAAAGGTTATAAATACGATGCAACCCGAGCCGAAGGTTTTGCAGGATACCTGAATACTTCCGTTACGGAGCCGCCTAGAGAAATGGTTCCTTCCGGAGAAAAAGCCATGAATGCTGAGGATTACAAAAAAATTGCTGCGCTAGACGGAACATATCTCGTCAATGATTCGGTTGAGCAGTTTCCTTACCAACGCTTCGAAGTGAAGCTTGATCCAACCGTGAAAAGTACAGATCGTGTTGAAATCGAATGGCAGGGCATGTCACTTGAAGGAAGGAAAGTAAGCTTGTATGCGTGGAGCATAAGCGAGCAAAAATGGAATCAGCTGGATCAGGTTATTGCTGGAACAGAAGATTTTGAATTAAATGCTGTGGTCCAGGCGGGGGATTATGAAAACGAAGATGTCATCCAGATTATGGTGCAGGACGAATTAGCGGAAACAGCTGCTGCTGCAGGCAATAAGCCTACACCGGAGTCACAGGACCCGTACGATTTTTCATTTGTTTGGATGTCGGATACACAGTACTATTCCCAGAGCTATCCACTAATTTATCAAAACATCGTCAACTGGATCGCCGGGCAAAAAGAAAATATGAACATCAAATACGTTATTCATACCGGGGATGTCGTTGATAAGGCAGATCAGGAATACCAGTGGATTGAAGCAGATAAAAACATGAAAGTACTTGAGGATGCTTCGATACCTTATGGAGTATTGGCAGGAAATCACGACGTGGGTCACCAGGATAACGATTATGCGAAGTTCCAGCAGTATTTTGGAGCGAAGCGGTTCATCAATAATCAGGTATATAGCGGTTCATACGAGAATAACCGTGGACACTATGATTTGGTTTCAGCGAACGGTAATGATTTTGTCATTGTGTATATGGGATGGGGACTCGGTGAAAAAGAGATTGAATGGATGAACGACATCGTTTCCAAATACCCGGAACGTAAAGCAATTCTCTGTTTGCATGAGTATTTGCTCGTATCCAATAACCGTTCACCGATTGCCGATCAGATTTTTGAGAAGGTTGTAAAACCGAACAAAAACGTGATTGCTGCCCTTTCCGGGCACTATCACGATGCCGAGCTTAAGGTCGATCAGCTGGATGATAACGGAGATGGCATTCCTGACCGTAACGTTTATCAAATGCTGGCAGATTATCAAGGTGCTCCGGAAGGAGGACTTGGTTATATCCGGCTTATGCAGTTTGACATGGCAAACAACAAGCTTCACATCAAAACGTATTCACCTTATCTAGATGACTACAACTATTACGATCCAGAGACCGAACAAGGCAAAGATGAGTTTAGCCTGGATCTTGGTTTGGCACCAACAACAAAGCGAGTAGCCACGGATTACATCGGGGTTAATGTTTACACGGATGAGAAAATAGCCTCAAAAACGAACGTAGCGAGTGGACGCGAAGCCTCTGTGGTATGGAAGGGACTATCAGACGAAAGCTACTATCAATGGTACGCCAAAGCTGAAGATCAGCATAGTGGAAGTGCACTATCCGATATTTGGGGATTCTCTACAGGGGCCACTGCTCCAGGGGGACAGACTCCGGGTAATGGAGGAGGTACAGGTAACAGTAATCCGGCAGCTCCTGCCGAAAATAATAGTGTGACGAAGCCAGCAGCGCCGATCAGCAATGGTCAAATTACGCTTAATCCATCTTCGGATGGTAGTTATCGTGCTGAAGCACAAGCGCTGGAGCAAGCCGCCAGTTCAGCGAGTGGAGGGGAAGTAGTCATTACACTTGCTGGCATACAAGAGCAGAACAAGAACGGGGAGTTTGATGTATATCTACCTGCCAGTGCGGTGAAAAAGGTGAAAGCAGACGGGCTCTCCATAGAGATCTCATCACCTGTATTAAAAGTCACTCTCCCGGCTGGTTCCCTGCCGCAAGAATGGGGAGAGACAGACCAGCTGCTGTTGCGTCTCAGTACTGTATATGACAATAATGCGAAGCAGGTATTGGATAACAATCTATTGGAGGAGCAGCATTATTCCCGCACGGAGTTTGTGCAATCGCTTCGTATGTTCTTGATCCAAGGAGAGAACGAGACGGAGGTTACGAAGTTCGGCAGTCCGGTCGAGATGGATCGAGTGTTGACGGCTGAACAGCAAAAACAGATTCAATCTGAATATGCAGGCGTATATTTGCTTGGGCAAGGAATGGAATATCAAGGTGGTCGCTTCGTAGCTGGAACGGTGACGTTTGAGGCGGAGCAGCCAGGCTTGTACGCAATCCTAGAATATCATAAACCTTTTAAGGATATGAAAGACTCCTGGGCTGAACGTTACGTTCATACTTTGGCTGCAAAACATCTGATTCAGGGGATGCACAGTGAGAACTACGGTCCTGCCCTGCAGGTAAGTCGAAGCGACTTCATTACCCTGATCATGCGTGCTGCAGGGGTGAATTCTTCGGGGAAAACCGAGGTATATGCAGATGTACCAGCGAATGCATATTATGCAGCAGCCGTTGCTCAGGCGACCGAACTTGGTATTGTACAAGGAAACGGTAATCTCTTCAGGCCGAAGGATTCAATCAGCCGCGAAGAGGCAGCCGTGATGCTGATGAAAGCTCAGCAAGTGTTGTTTATGGAGAAGCAGGAATCCACGGTAAGAGCAGAATTCTCTGACCAAGGCCAGGTATCTGCTTGGGCTCAAGATGCTGTAGAGCATGTGAATGCTCTTGGACTGATGACAGGCAAAGCGAACCTACGCTTTGATCCGAAAGGTAAAGTCACACGGGCAGAAATGGCTAAAATAGTGTATATGCTGATTCATGAATAAACATCGTGCAAAGCAACTCACACATGTAATTCACACAGAGGAAGTCGCCTGAATGGCGGCTTTTTTTGTTTTATCTGAACAATTATTTACCCTCACTCAGCCTCTAGTCGGGGAGCTTTAAAATCAAACGAGCGATAGGCAAGCCCAGTTCATCTTCTGTTCATCATCACGTCATATTCAATACATTTTTATAGAATATACTTGCAGGTGATCCAATTGGAAGTAGTGATCTTATCTAACCAGACAGGAGATGATGTGATTGACATTGAAACAGAGAACTTCCATAGCCGTCATTACGCTCGCGATGACCATGCTGGCCCCCATGTCCGCAATGGCAGCACCAGCCTCCGGCACCGGAAGTGATTTAACGTACGATGCGACCAAGGCCGCCGTAATGGAAAAAGCCAAAATATTGACCGCAGAGTATGGCGTGACAAGTGTGCAGTATGCGCTTATGGATGAGGGTGAGATCGTAATTTCCGGACAGACAGGGAAAAACGACCTAAACGATGAGGTGCCTCTTACGGCAAACACGATTTACGGTATCGGTTCCACCAGCAAAATGATGGTTACAGCTTCCGTGATGAAGCTGGTTGATGAAGGCAAGCTCGATTTGGATAAGCCTGTGGTGAGCTACATTCCTGAATTCAAAATGAAGGACGAGCGTTACAAACAAATCACACCACGAATGCTGCTGAATCATTCCTCCGGACTTCTTGGAACCTCCGGTCATAATGCCACTTTGTACGGAGATAACGATACAGAGGCGCATGATACCTTTTTGGACCGATTGGCGACTCAAAACCTGAAGGCAGACCCCGGAGCATTCTCCGTGTACTCCAACGATAGTTTTACGTTAGCCGAGATTTTGGTTGAGAAGGTTAGCGGCATGACTTTTACCGCTTTTATTCATCAACATTTCACTGAACCGCTCGGAATGGAGCATACCAAAACACCGCAGGATAACGTGGACCCTGCCCAAATGGCCGCAGTGTACTCTCCACAGGTAGATGGGCAGCTTCCGCAAGAAAATTACAACATCATTGCGTCAGGTGGCATTTACTCTACTGCCGAAGATTTGGTCAAGTTCTCGCAGATTTTCACTGGAGAAGTGGAAGGCATTCTTTCGCCTGAGTCGGTCGAAGCCATGGCACAAGAAGAATACAGAAGAGGCATGTGGCCCAGTGAGGCTGATTCCTCCATTGCTTACGGGATCGGCTGGGATAGTGTAAACCTGTTTCCTTTCAATGATTACGGCATCCAGGCTGTAACCAAAGGCGGAGACACGTTATCGTATCATTCCTCGCTCGTTGTGCTTCCGGAATACAATATGGCAGCGGCAGTAACCTCTTCTGGAGGTTCGAGCTCAACGGATCAATTGATTGCAAGAGAGCTCTTGCTCGGTGCGCTTGAGGAGAAGCAGATCATTGCAGAGCGTAATCCGGAGAAGTCGTTCGGTACTCCTGTACAAGCAAACATGCCTGAGGAAATGATGCATTTTGCAGGAAACTATGGTGCCAGGGACAGGGCCATATTGAAGTTGAACATAAAGGAAGAAGGACAATTAACCCTTTCGAGCGTTACGGCGCCGAACAGTCAGGAACAGTCGTATGTGTATACCTCCGATGGTTCATTTGTAAATGAAGCAGGAACGGAGAAGTTATCATTCATTAAGGAGGAGAATGGAAAAACCTACTTATGGTCCCGTTCTTATTTATCAGCGAAAGGCCTGGGACAGCTAGCGACCTCTGAATACAAGGCCGTAAAGCTGGATACGCCCGAAGTGCCCGCAGATGTAACAGCTTCATGGCAAGCACGTGAAGGGAAAAAATATGTTTTGATGAACGAGAAGTACACATCCATGCTGTATATGAATGCATTGCCGATTGTCTCTCTGCAAATGTTCAATGAGGCACCGGGCCGTGTGTACACCAACCCCATCATGGATGCTAATCTGGCTGTAGGAGATCTGCAGATTCCGGGTATGGCCGGCAGGGACTTAATGAACTTCGAAGTGTCAGAGGTAGGCGGCGTGGAGTACATTTCCGCAGGAGGCAGCATCTATGCCAGTGAAGACATCGTGAAACCGCTCTATGTGGGAACCCAATCGAAGACCACGATTCAGGCGAGTGGCTATGCGACATGGTATTCAGTTCCGAATTTAGTGGCAGGAAAACGCATGACGGTCAAACTGCCATCACATGGCGCTTTTGCTGTGTATGATCAGGCTGGTCGCTGTATTAACCACTCTGTGGTCAGCGGTACCAATGAAGTTATTCTTCCGGAGAATGGGAGAGTTGTTTTTGCAGGAGATACTGATTCACAATTTGAAATTACATTAACTAGCAAGGCAGATTGAGTCGTGGGAAGCTTAAGATAGACAAGAAGTCGCGAGAAAACCAATAATATAAGCTGCATATTTCTTCTTATAACCATTCTTTTACTAAGGTAACTTAGAATAAAACAGAAAAGCCCTCTCCTTTTCCTGTGGGATAAAGAGGAGGGCTACTGGTGAAAGGCAGATTATTATTTATGCTTCTTTAAGATATCAAAAATGATCTCTGCATTATTCGTATTATCAATCAGGCCGGAGAATCGATGACTTGCCGGACCGTAAGCGTAGACTGGCACGTCATCTCCCGTATGTCCGCCTGTCGTCCAGCCAGTGAACGAGCGATTATCAATAATCGCTTCGATGGCATTGTCGATCGTCGTGACATCTGCGTCTTTAGCTGCGGTTTTTACCGATTGAATCTCCTCGGAAGTTAACTCAAGTTTGAGATAGCTCTTAAGTGTTTCTTCCACCGAAGCCCCTTTAGCGATTTGAGCTGCCATGAAGTCTGGAGTGCGTACAGCGGCTTTGATCGGATCCACGAAAAAGTTATATTCTCCGTCTTTCCCGAGCGTAAGTCCACCAGTGGAATGGTCAGCCGTTGCTACGACAAGTGTCTCTCCATCTTCTTTGGCAAAATCAATAGCCGCCTCGAATGCTGCAGCAAAATCCTCCATTTCGCTCATAGCCCCAACGATGTCATTATCATGACCCGCCCAGTCGATCTGGCTTCCTTCAACCATAAGGAAAAACCCATTTTCGTTTGAGCTCAGGCGGTCAATAGCTGTATTGGTCATCTCGGCCAGCGAAGGCGTTTCGCTAGTACGGTCAATCAACTTGTCCATACCTCCGTCAGCAAATAGTCCGAGAATCTGTTTATTTGTATCCTTGAGAAGTGCACTGCGATCAGTCACGTAGCTATAACTGGCTTTTTCAAACTCATTGGTCAAGTCACGATCTTCACGTACAAAATTGGTTTTTCCTCCGCCTAAAAGCACATCAACTTTGTGCTCCCCATTGATCAATTCATCATAATAATCATCTGCGATTGCATCCATGTTCTTCCGGCTTATATCATGAGCACCGAAGGCAGCAGGTGTAGCATGAGTGATCTCAGACGTAGCTACAAGTCCGGTGGACTTTCCATTTTCCTTGGCTTGCTCCAAAACCGTTTTCACTTCAGTATGGTCATTATCAACAGCAATAGCTGCGTTATACGTTTTCACACCAGCAGACATTGCGGTCGCCGCGGAAGCCGAGTCAGTTACGTTTTGTGTGTCGTCATCCGGATAGGTCATTTGAGCGCCCACAAGATAATGATCAAATACCGTTTTCTCCATGATCTTAGTCGAAGGGTCATCCTTCATATAACGGTAAGCGGAAGTATAAGCCGTTCCCATGCCGTCACCGATGAGGAAGATGATATTCTTGATTTTTTTTGTCTCTACACTAACGGCTTGTACCGCGTGGGCTTGACCAGCAGACAAGACGGTAGAAGCGGCAAAGACGAGGCTGAGTGCAGCTGCAGGTAGTACTTTTTTGGATAATTTCATGATAATTCCTCCTTTTATTATCAAACATGAACATATGTATCTTTATTCATTTGTCCGTCAATATGAACATTATCATTCGACTGTAAAAGAAGTCCCAGTCCTCTGTAATCGTTGTGTAAAAAGTTTACAAAAAAAGAGGACCAGCAAGTGCAGACAGGGAGTGGAAGGAAGCCCTGTGGATAAATGCTGTGAGTGTGATGCCTGAAGTATACTCATAATTTGCTATCAAACCGGAGGTGAATGGTTTATGATCAATTCATTACGATGACAAGCGGCGAGGGCAGAAGATGAAACAAATAAAATGGATCGATAAAGTAAAAGCCATGGCGAGGGAGATCAAACGAAATATATTCGTCTTGTACCTGGCGTACAAGGATCCTCGGGTATCTTGGTATGCAAAATTATTTGCGGTCGGCGTAGTAGCTTATGCCTTCAGTCCAATAGACCTGATCCCTGATTTTATACCTGTACTTGGGTATCTTGATGACCTGATTATAGTGCCCCTCGGCATTACAATAGCTTTGAAGCTGATTCCTCAAGAAGTCATCCGGGATTGCAGGGATAAAGCGGAGGAGATCCGAAAGAAAGGTAAACCCACGAATTGGATTACAGGAGGATTGTTTATCCTTGTGTGGATCGTCCTTGCCGTCTGGATTGGTTCGATCTGCTATAAACTTTTCATTTAAATGAAGAGGCCCACCTGAACCAGCAGATTCAGATGGGCCTCTTTTTTTATAGAATATTAAACAATCGATATGCTATTTGGAGTCGATGTGAAAGATGCCAATTTCGTTATAATGCTCCAGCTTATAGTCAATTGTACCAAGACTGCAGTTCAGCATATCCAGTTGTTTCAGTATATTTTGTCGATGCTGCTCCAGCATAACCTTTCGCTGTTCACTCGTGGAAGAACCCTCCAGGCATAACAACATAAATGCTTTGATATCTTCCAGGGACATGCCGCTGTCCTTAAGGCAGCGGACTAACTCCAGCCAGCAGATATCCATCTCGGAATATTGGCGGGTACCGTATTTTGTCTTTTTCAACAAAGGCATTAAACCTGCCCTGTCGTAGAAGCGTAACGTGGAAGGCGGTAATTGGATGCGTTCCGCGACTTGTTTAATCGTAAATTCCAAGCAAATCTTCCTTTCAAAAAAATCGATTGAATGGCTTGACTTAAACCTAAGTTTAACCACTATCCTAAGATTGTTCAATAGAGCGTTTTCAGGAGATAAGCTCTCATTTTAACATTCAATGAAGGAGTGATTTGGTTGAAGTACAGAAGACTGGGCAGAAGCGGATTGAAAGTAAGCGAAATCGGATTGGGGAGCTGGCTGACCTACGGATCGGCTACATCGGAGGAAGCAGCGCGTGCCTGCATGCATCAGGCATATGAACGGGGCATCAACTTTTTCGATACATCCAATTCCTATCCCGGTGCGGAGGAGGTAATGGGCAGTACGTTGAAACGCTATCCACGCAGCAGTTACGTACTGGCCACTAAGCTCTTTTTCCCACAAGGACCGGGTCCAAACGATCGTGGATTGTCCCGCAAACACATTATGGAGCAGTGCGAAGCGAGCTTAAAGCGATTAGGTACCGATTACATTGATTTGTATCAATGCCACCGCTTTGATTCCGAAACACCTATTGATGAAACGCTTAGGGCATTAGATGACTTGCAGGCACAGGGCAAAATTTTGTATGCGGGTGTCAGCGAATGGACCGCAGCACAGATTGCGGAAGCCTCCGGGATCGGCAAACGCCTGAATCTACGTCCATTCATATCCAATCAGCCGATTTACAACATGTTTGAACGTTATATCGAGAGAGAAGGTATTATTGAACAATGTGAGCAGGAAGGAAAGGGACTTATTGTGTTTTCTCCATTAGCACAAGGTGTTTTGACGGGCAAATACAAACCTGGACAGCAGATTCCAGAAGGAACAAGGGCTTCCAATAATCAAACCAATGGGGTTATCAACAGTTACTTGCGTGAAGACGTGCTCCAATGTACTGCACAGCTGTCGGAACTGGCTTATGAGCTCGGGGCAACGTTATCCCAGTTTGCTCTGGCATGGATTCTGCGTCAGCCTGCTGTAAGTTCGGCCATCATCGGCTCCAGTAGACCGGCACAAATTGAAGAAAACATCAAAGCGACCGAACTGGTACTTACTTCTGAGGTCATCGAACGAACGGAGAAGATTCTATCGTCAATCAGCCATTTCGCACCGTTGAGATAGACATCTTGTACAGATGGCGGGTGAAATTCACACTGAACGCTAATTATAAGCGGCTTGGAATAGATCATCTGACTGCTTTTTGCTCCTGAAGGCACTCTCTTATGTGTTAACCCTGTCGAAGAAATTGTTGAATTTGTTGTCATAGGGATCGAAGCATCAATACAGGTCACGTCGCTCGTTATGACTGGATTATTTCTGTTTGGATGTGGTTTTGGTGCAGCTGAAGTCGGTCTGAACATGGAAGGTTCTGCAGTCGAGAAGGCGTTAAATAAAGTTTTATTGCCTGCTTTTCATGGTCTTTTTAGTGTTGGTACACTTGCTGGAGCAGCAATCGGAATTGGCTCAGAAGCCATTGGGCTTCCAATTATCGTTGGTGTCTTGAGAATACCTTACATATGCCCCATTCGCACAGGCAAGCAGTCCATTTATTGCGTAAACTACAGGAGATTCAGTAGAGCGAGGTGAATTCTATGGCTAAAATCAACGATATACGCCTAAAGGCAAAGCGATATAAAGCCAAACCCGTCTGCGTGACTCTTCATAATGGTGAAACATACATTGGTTATATCGCTGAAGTGAATAACGGTGGAGTGGTGCTAACTGGTGGAGGAACCGTATTGGGCACACCGACACCAGGAGACAGCTCCCATCGTTCCAACGGGAACCGTAAGGCTGTTTCAGGCAGTAAGGGAGGCTCCTCTCACAAAAGAAAACAGGGCAAAGGCACACGTAAGCCGTCTACGCGTTCGCGCCAAATGTCGCAAGCGCAGGTTTCGTCCTTTCTACCCATGATGGGTTCCTTGTTTGGCGGGCTCGGTGGCGGGGCTGCAGCTGGAGGTGCTGGAGGATTACTTGGCGGAGGAATGCGGTTATTCGGCATGATTCAGCAATTCGTGCCCGTCGTGAAAATGGGCTACGGTATGATCAAGTCCATCAAGCCGTTCATGGGTGCTGTCCAAGGTCTCATGGCCGGGCCTAGTCAGGCCGAACAGGAAGAAGCATAATCAACTCACAGCCCCTTAGACAGATGTAAGGGGCTTTTCCTTTTTGACATAGAGGATTGGTGTTCCGGGTGACAAGAAATCAGAAATGGCGATGGCTGACATGTAAAATCTCTTCTTATAGTTCTGAATGTATGAACAGCTTTCTGAAAAGAAGGCCGTAACCGTAAGCTATAGCTAAAGGCAGAAGGTAGGAAACGGCAGTCCAGTAGATGTTCCATCCATTGAAGTACACTACTCTGCCCAATTCTTTGGCCAGCCATTCAATGAGGGTAAGAACCACGGATGTAATGACTATGGCGAGCCAGGGTTTTGTGCCTTTTTTGATAATGGCATACATCATAAGACATCCTGAGATCGGGTAGATGCCCAGATCCATTGGAAGAGCGGTATAGGACTGATTATTGGAGTTAGGGAGTATGTTCCAGAAAAAGTTGAAACCCACACTGTTGATGCAAGCAGAGGCAGCTACTCCTAGCGGATAAAAAAGGAGAAGAATTTTGGGCTGTCTCCGTAAAATCCATCCACCAATTAGAACAGGAATCATAAAACCAAAAATAATATTTCCCAACATGTTGATCATTCCTCCTGTTCAACGACCATTAGCACAAAGCCGGTTTATCCATTAGTTCCTCTTATTTTTATCCTCAAGTAGGGTATTAAGCTTCTGGTTTAAGATTGTTAATTGTTTATCATAATGCTTATATGTAATAAACCCGATTACGGCTTTAACTGCAAAAAATAATATTGCCGCAATAACAATCAGTACGTAATTATGTGCGATCTGCTTGAGCCACTCATTTATCCCATTCAATCTCGAATCCCCTTCTCTCTGGAAAGTACTTTGATCCCTCTTTATAGGATGAACCAATTTGAAGAAATTATGATGTTTTGGCATTAAATTTCGTATTGACAGGATAGTTAATATCGCTTATTTGCGTTATTATAAATAAATGTGGTCACAAATGGCCGAGTGTTCCACTTCTGAACACCGATGATTTTGGAGAGATTATAATAAGGCTCATCCAACAACCTGTCAGGTAAGTTTAGTTAGAGGTATGGTTACTCATTTACATGGTTTGAGTTATTCGAGAGAATAGCATTAATGAAATGCCCTGATGATAAAAGATAGTGAGGTAGAAAAAATGATTGCAAAGACAGAAGAAGACTTTAATGGTTTGAAGGAAATTGGTAAGATCGTAGCCGCCATACGCGATGAATTGGTACAGCGGACCGTTCCGGGTATAACGACGAAAGAACTCGATGACATAGCCGGAGAGCTTTTTGCCAAAGAAGGGGCCGTGTCAGCTCCAAAAAGTGAATATGATTTTCCGGGGTACACTTGTATCAGTGTTAATGATGAAGTAGCGCATGGGATTCCTGGACAGCGCGTTATTCAGGAAGGTGATATCGTAAACATAGATGTATCCGGCTCCAAGAATAGCTATTTTGCAGATACGGGAATCTCCTTTGTAGTTGGCGAGGGAGAAGAAGTATTAACCAAAATATGCGACGTTGCAAAAAAAGCATTTGAAGCAGGGCTTAAAAAAGCAAAACCCGGTTCCAAAAAAAGCGGCATCGGAAAAGCAGTGTTTCAAACTGCAAAGCAGCATGAATTAACGGTTATCAAAAATCTTACAGGACATGGTATTGGACGTACAATCCATGAAGCACCCGATCATATTTATAATTACAACGATACATCGGATGATGAATTGCTAAAAGATGGAATGGTTATTGCATTTGAACCGTTTATTTCAACTTCTGAAGAAGAAGTATTCCAAAAAAATGACGGCTGGACCTTTGCTACCAAAAACAGCTATGTGGCTCAAATCGAACATACGATTATCCTGACCAAAAATGGTCCGATTATTATCACGGAGTAACGGGAACAAGAGCGTTGTCGAAGGTCGATTTCCATTGTGAAATCGGCTTTTTTGTGTCTCAGGTTCTTGTTCCAGGGGAACGAGAACCTGAGCATGTTACTGCAGACCTGTACCCATACATTTGCCGTGAAGGTCGTTTTTATCTTGGATTACCTGGAAATAAGCGGTCTGGTTTGCAGGTAGATATCGAGATCCGAACTCGATCCAGTAAGAATCTGATCCGAAACAATTTTGGCTAGGACACCGTTATACACCGTTCCGTTATCTCCGTATGCCATCAAAATATAGCAGTGGGGATATGTCTCGTATTGGCCGAGGACAGGCAATCCGTCATGCGTGCCTCCGTAGAAGGCGCCCAGGTAGTATTCAGGCTCGGCAGGAATGTCAGGAAATAGCTTGTTAAACTCTTGAATGAGCTTGTCCTTGCTCGCCAGGATTTTTGAATCTCGGGTTGAAGCGAAGGAAGTATCCTTATCCATTCCTCCGATAATAACCCGATTGTCCGGGGTTGTACGCATATACACATATGGGCGTGCAGTTTCCCAGATCAATGTTCGTTTGTGCCAGCTTGAAAAATCGTTAATAGGCTTCGTAATGACGGCATAGGAGCTTGCCAGCGTAGCATTCTTTTCGGATTTAAAATCACTATCTTCATACCCGGCTGCAATAATTACATGTTTGGCTCGGATTTCGCGACGTTCCTTGGTGTAGAAGACAGCATATTCCTGTTCGAATCGTCTGCCTGTTATCTCCGTGTTCTCATAGATCTTTCCTCCCTGAGCTTTTACTTTCTCAAGAAGTCCATATACAAATTTTAAAGGGTTCATCTCGGCATCGTCGTGATAGTACAGCGCTGCCTTTTTCCGGAATGGGTAAGAGCCGGATATGTGCTCCTCATTCCACAGATCTACCTTGAATCCGTACTTCTGTAGAAGGGCATATTCTTCATTCAAAGCGGAAACATCCTCTTCATAGCTTGCGTAATAGAGGCTATCACGTCTTATAAAATCAGGATTGATGGGTAATTGACTGCTTACTTGCTCGATATGATTAATAGACTCTTCACATAGCTTCAGATGACGAGAGGCTATTTCTTCACCAAAGGAGTGCTTGAGCGATACAAAACTTTTTTCACCTGCATATTGAATCAAGGCCGTATTGGTGCTGGTACTGCCTTCTCCAACTCTTCTCTTGTCGACGATAACGACAGATACACCCTGGTCACAAAGGAAATTTGCACACTGAGCTCCGGAGCTGCCAGCGCCGATAATGAGCACATCGCAGGATATGTCCTCCTCCAACTTAGAATAAGAGGGGGGATTAGCTATTGTTGTCGGCCAGTATAATTTACCGCTCTGCAGATCCATTCGAGTCTCTCCCTTATATATATTCGGTACGTAGTATGGGCAACTCACGGGAACTCGATGCAGCATTTAGATACTTTCGAACAACGTGCTTCGGAAACTAACAATACAGGTAACTAGGTGAAGATATGCCTCATCAAAGTGATGTTTTTTATGATTTAAGTAAATGTTCACCAGACATGCGAAACATGTTACTATTTAAGTGCTTTAAAGTTATCATGATAAGGAGCGCTTAAATATGATCATCCAATTCATTCGTTTAAGGTAGGGAGAGGTACAGCTCACATCCCCCGGAATTTTTAAAACAAGAAGCCGGGTTTGTTTGACTGTGCCTTTTTTCGTTGACCTAAAACGAATGAAGGGGTGCTTTTTTTGTGTTCAACAAAAGTAAAAAGCAGATGAGTATTGAGAGAATCAGGGACTCCCAAGAGATATTTCGTTGCCCGTTATGCAGTAAACCGATGAAATTGATTCACTTGCAGAGCTTAATCTGCATGAATCAGCATTGTTTCGATATTGCCAAGCAAGGATATATCAATCTATCCTCACGATCCATTAAGTCTAAGTATGATAGACAAACCTTTGAAACAAGAAGAATAATTAGTCAGAGCGGGTTGTTTCATCCCTTGCAGGCTGCCGTAAGTGAAATAATGGTGAGTCAAAACAAGACCAAAGAACCAATACGTTTACTTGATGCAGGTTGCGGAGAAGGTTCTCATCTGAACAGCATACAAACCATTATTAATCAGAGAAAACGTAACCCTTTATTGGCCGTTGGGATCGATATCTCAAAAGAGGGGATCAGTCTTGCAGCAGCGGAATATTCAAATGTCATGTGGTGTGTTGCAGATATTGCAAACATCCCTCTGGTTAACCAGCAATTCAATTTCATCATAAACATTTTATCCCCAGCCAATTATTCCGAATTCCAGAGATTGCTCTCAGATGATGGTTTGGTGATTAAAGTGGTTCCAGAGCAGCACTATCTAAAAGAAATAAGAGATATCCTCTATAAAGGAACAGGTAAACAGGTCTATTCCAATACACCTACAATTCGTTATTTTAACGAACGGTTCAATTTAATAGCGGTTGAAGACATTCAATATCAAGTTAGCCTAAGTGAGCACCTCATTCCACCTTTGCTTGGGATGACTCCGTTATCTTGGGGGGCTTCACAAGAGTCCAGAGAACAGATTTTACGGATGGATCTGAGACAAATTACGATGGACTTTAAGATATTAGTAGGTATGAAGCCATCACAGAACAAGTAGTTTGCATTTACGATTAACTAATACCAAAGTTTCTATCAAGGCAGCTGATCAATGGATCGGCTGTTTTTTTTGAGCGTTAATCCCAATATGTGGTACTATCATTGGATTACGAACATCTGAAATGGATCAAGGGGATGATAAGGTGGGCTCTAGGTTGATGCATTTGTTGATTTCAGATTTTGTGGGCAAGGAGCTGTCTATCAAACAACGCGGGGATATGCTCCTTGGCGCCATAGCGCCAGATGCAAAATCTGAAAAAGGAGATACCCATTTTCTAGGGGATCAATTCAAGTATGGCGTCAACAGGCGATGGGAGTACGGGCGTTTCATCAATAAATATAAGGAGCGTATTACTGAACCTTTCATGCTGGGTTACTTAACTCATTTGGTGGCGGATGAAGTTTGGGCAATGAAATCTTACTTTAGCGGATTGGAAGAGCGACTGATCAAGGAGCCTACACTGTACGATCGCTATCACCATGACTTTCGATTGTGCAATGCGAAGCTGAATGAGATGTTTATTTCTGAGGGACTATACGAAGCACTGAATTCCGCTGTGTACATACCAGTTATGGATGAACTTGATGAGAAGAATGTATTCGCATTGAAAAAACAGGCGCTGGAGGACTTTAACTACCCAGTGGAACATGTCCAGCAGGAGTTGAGTGTTTTTTCATTAGACGAGATCTTGGCATACATGGAACGCTCCGCCTATCGTGCCTTGGATGTATGTCGATCACAGCTAGCTACAATTCATACTTAAATGAACCTCTATGCTCTTTTAGACAAGCGGATAAGCATACTGGCTTTCTTATGGAAAAGGAGAATAAAAGATGTCTATAACATTTAAGAAATCGACCTTAGAAGATATTGAAGCATTGCTTCTTCTTCAAAAAGAAGCGTTTCAAAAGGATTTGGAAAAGTACGAAGACTTTGAATCTAATCCGGCATGTGAAACCTATGAAAAATTAGCTGAAAATATTAGAAAATATCAACACTTTACCATTTTAGAGGAAAAAACAATTATAGGTGCGATTGAGGTAAGAGGCAACGATGAGCGCATGCACATTGATAAGGTGTTCATTTCTCCTTCTAATCAGAGTAAGGGCGTAGGTACTGCAGCAATTCAATTTGTGGAATCACAATTTCCGAATACAAAATTATGGACCTTATATACACCGCATTTAAGCTTTCGTAATCATTACTTTTACGAAAAGTTTGGGTACCAAAAGACTAAAGAGGTTCAGCTTACTCAAAAGCTGATTTTATTCAAATACGAGAAACGAATAGAGTAATTCTGAAAAAATAGTTCGTTATTTTGAGGAAAAAGGCTTATTGTTCCGTCGGATATCGATGAAACTCAATATCGCATTTCGCTAAATCTCATTCATCCCATACCGCCTTACTATGATAGAATGAATGCAGTTTGGATGATGGATAAGCGGAGGATAGAAGTATGAATAAAACGGAGCGGCATCTTGCAATTACCCTTGAGTTACAGCGCAGCAAAACGCTAAGGGCAGAAGATCTGGCTTCCCGGTTTGAGACAAGTGTACGAACGATATATCGGGATATGCAAGCACTAAGCGAAGCTGGGGTGCCAATAATAGGAGCACCTGGTCAGGGTTACTCTCTAATGGAAGGATATTTTCTCCCCCCAGTTAGCTTTACAGCCGAAGAAGCCGTAGCCCTGCTCATGGGGGCAGATTTTATTGAACAGAGATTGGATCATACATACGCACATGAAGCCAAATCGGCTCAACGTAAAATTGAAGCTATTTTACCAGAATCCGTTCGAGATGAATCTTCACGTGTTCGGGAAACCATGCGACTCCTTCATGGAAGTGATCCCTTAACTGGGGAGACGGTTAAAACGTACCTTATGCAAATACGTAGCGCCATTTTGGAAAAGCACAAGATTCGTTTTATGTACCGTAAAAAAATGCCGGGGCCAGACGGGAATCGAAGCAATCTCCGGGAGGTTTCTCCATATGGATTATCCCTTTTGCATGAACATTGGGTTTTAATCGCACACTGCGATATGCGACAAGACATTCGTCATTTCCGACTGTCCCGAATGACGGAACTTCACGTATTGAAGGATCGCTTTCTTTTACCGGATGGTTTTGACCTAAGCAAATATCGGCCGTCTGATGATCGGAATGTACGGGTATTGATTAGGGCAAACCCTGAAATAGCAGACAAGATTATAGAGGGAGTCAACTTCTATATTGAAACCATAGAGGATCATGTGGACGGTGTGAATTTTCATTTTCGTGTCCGGCATACGGAAGAACTATTGCATCATTTGCTTGGCTGGGGTGGGGATATTCAAGTGATTGAGCCGGAGTCTCTGCGCTTGCGAATTCAAGAAGCTGCGAAAAATATCTTAAAACACTACTGACATACCCCTGTCAGTAGTGTTTTTTTATACTTTGATTATATCTAAGATGAAAAGGGGTTGCTGGAAGGATGAAAAACACACTTCATGTATTAAAATCTTTTGAAAATGTGGTAGAGAGGTATTTGGCTGAATTGAAACAGCTTGATATGGAGCAATTACATAGAAAGACGAATGAGGAGGAATGGTCCATAGGACAGATGTATATGCATTTGATTCAATCAGCGCTCTTTATGCACCTGCCTAATATAAAACAATGTTTGGTTCACAGCGAACCATCGGTACATTCGAATAAGGGAAAAACGGAGCTGGGGGAAAGCGTGTTCGAGCAAGAACAATTTCCGGCCATTCGAGTTAAAGTCCCTGCTTCACCGCAATACACTCCGAAGTCACCGGAGAACAAGGAGCAGCTGGTTGAAGGGCTGCATCAAGTCATTGAAGAAATGAGAGACATGGAAGCTGTTTTACGTCCATCGGCAGCAACGGATAAAGTTATTCACCCAAGACTTGGGGCACTGGATGCCCAGGAATGGTTTTTATTGATTGAAATGCATTACAGACATCACTTTTTGCAACTGAATCGTTTGAAGATGGAATTAGGCATTGGGCAGAGAGAAGGGGAAATCTAATGTCGGTTATAACAAATCAGACAAGCAGATATTGGATTGGCGTTGTTTCTGCTTCTCATGTCCATACAGCCGTAGAAGGCGGATTTGCACAGTTGTGTCACGGCAAGGCAGTATCACTGCGTCTGATGTCCCCAGGTGATTGGCTGATATACTATTCTCCGCGCACAGACATGTCGACAGGGAAGCCGCTCCAGGCATTTACCGCTATTGGCCAGGTGAAGGACAGCCCAGTCTATAAATATCAGATGACGGAATCATTTGTACCCTTCCGCCGGGATATCCGTTATGTTCCGTGTCGGGAAGTAAAGATTGCCTCTCTATTAAACGAACTCGACTTTACACGCGGAAATCGAAATTGGGGATTACCATTCCGCAAAGGACATTTTGAAATTGGAGCCAAAGATTTCATGACAATCGCTGCCTCCATGATTGATCATGAAGACTTTCAAATTTGTTAGCAATGCAGCTCAATTCTATTTAAAGTATTGCTTGCGAAATTGCAGCGGAGAAGAGCCGAATTCCTGTTTGAAGCAGGACGAAAAATACGGGGAATAACGGAAACCCACTTCCTCGGCGACCCGGTCAATGGACCAATCGGTTGTGACCAGGAGACGTTTGGCCCGCTCCAGCCGAAACTGCTGCAAATAATCGGATGGCGTACATCCGTATCTCGACTTCATGCATCGTACAATATAGTTTGGATGAAAGTGCAGGGCGGTCGCGAGGGCTTCATTCGTTATTTTCTCACGGTAGTTAGCTTGAAGGTAAGCTACTGTCCGTTCAGCCAACCGGGAAGCCACCGAATCTGTTCGGCCGAAACATTCTTCTTCAAGCAAGCTGAGCAGTTCTCCGAGAAGCTGCTGTTCCTGCCAAAAGGAAAGCGTAGACGGCTGGGTGAGCAGCTGTTCTACCATACCGAACACCGTACGTGAGTCAGTCAAATGCATGTATTTTGGCAATCGCAGCGTGTAAGGGTTAATAAACGGCCTGGTTGTGTAAGGAGATGTATTGTTCTCCACTTCCACTGCCACTGCCACTAATGCATCCCGTCTTGGTGCATGCTCAAAGTGAACCCAGTAAAAAACGGTATCCTGATCGCAAGGTCGGATCGGATAATGTTCTCCATCAGGCAGCAGGAGCAGCATGTCTCCCTCGGTTAATGTCCATTGTGATCCATTCTCGCCGATGTACATCTCTCCGCGGACAAGGATCAGCAGATCATACGCCCCGATGTTGCTGCGATGGGGATGCTGGTCCCCGCTTTTATACTCTGTCAGGCCCGATCCCAAATAGTAGGGGAGTGGGGGCATATGAAGTTCAATCATGGTGTCTTCACCCAGGACATTCGCATCCTTTCGCTTGTGTCATATTTTATAGAAAATGGTTCATTCCATTCCTATTAAGTCGGTTATACCAAGCATATAATTGAGTTCGTAAAGAGTCAATTAATATAGGAGGTACTACTGATGCAGACAACAAAGGTTCATATCCGGGACTCATTTTGGGAGGATTATTCCGCACTGGTACGTCAAACCGTCATACCCTATCAATGGGAGGCATTGAATGATCGTATCGAAGGGGCGGAACCCAGTTACGCCATTCGCAATTTCCGAATTGCTGCCGGTCTGGAACAGGGAGAATTCGGCGGATGGGTGTTTCAGGATAGCGATTTATATAAATGGTTGGAAGCGGTTGCTTATTCGCTGCGGAGTCATCCTGATTCCGAATTGGAGGACACCGCAGATGGGGCAATCGACCTCATCGGACAGGCTCAGCGGGATGACGGATATATCAATACTTATTTTACAATCAAGGAACCGGGCAAAGAGTGGACAAACCTGTATGAAGCCCATGAACTGTACTGTGCCGGACACCTGATCGAAGCTGCGGTGGCTTACGCTGATGCAACGGGCAAACGTAAGCTGCTGGACATTGCATGCCGTTTCGCTGACTTAATCGACAATCTCTTCGGTACGGGAGAGAACCAGAAACGGGCATACTGCGGGCACCAGGAGATTGAACTGGCTCTCGTCAAGTTATATCATGCAACCGGTGAGGAACGTTATTTGAATCTTAGCCAATATTTCATTGATGAGCGGGGCAGCAGCCCAAGTTATTTCATCCAGGAATGGGAACGGGGAGGCAGAACAAACATCTGGTCGCACGGTTCACCGAACTTGGAAATGTACCAATCCCATCTTCCGGTACGGGAACAGACAGCAGCCGTTGGACACGCCGTACGTGCCGTTTACATGTATACGGCCATGGCCGATCTCGCCCGTTTGACGAAGGATGAGAGCTTGCGAGCAGCGTGCGAACGGCTGTGGGCCAATACAACTCGCAAACAGATGTACATTACGGGAGGCATCGGCGCGACACATTTGGGCGAGGCATTCACTTTCGATTATGATCTGCCGAATGACGCGGTGTACGCGGAAACTTGCGCATCCATCGGACTGATCTTCTGGGCGCGCCGCATGCTTCGTCTGGAGGCGAAGAGTGAGTATGCGGACGTGATGGAACGTGCGCTGTACAACAACGTGCTTGGCAGCATGTCCAAGGACGGCAAACACTTTTTCTATGTCAACCCGCTTGAGGTATGGCCAGAGGCCAGCATGCGCAATCCGGACAAGCATCATGTGAAACCGGTCCGTCAGAAGTGGTTCGGCTGTTCCTGCTGCCCGCCAAACGTCGCGCGATTGCTCAGCTCGCTGAACGATTATATTTATGATGTCTCTACGGAAGGGAACACGGTTCATGTTCATTTATACATTGGCAGTACGGTAGAATTTACGTCTGCCGATGGCAGGACAGTCAAGCTGAGTCAACATTCGGAGCTTCCTTGGAATGGAAAAATCAACTTCAATATCTCGCTTGCTCCAGACAGTTCAGATGGTGCTGCATTCACACTCGCGTTGCGAGTTCCAAACTGGTTCCAGAGTGGGCAGCCAGTTTTGCGAGTGAATGGGGAAGAGCAGGCATATACATTGAACAATGGTTATGCTCAGATCCAACGACTTTGGTCGGAAGGAGATTCATTAGAGTGGTTACTGCCATTTGAAACGCACTTGATAGAAGCTCATCCGCAGATTCGAGCTGATGCAGGCAAAGCAGCCATTCAGCGCGGACCACTTGTATATTGCGTGGAAGAGGCGGATAACGGAGCGCCGCTGGCTTCATTATCCATTGCCGAAGCAGCGAACTTAACGGAGCGCGATGCACCGGAATTACTTGGCGGATGCGTTGTTGTCGAGGGCGACGGACTGACTACGGATGGGTCAGCATGGACAGAAGATCAACTGTACCAAGCGATTCGCAAACCTCGCATTCCGGTACGTTTTACCGCCATTCCTTATTATCTGTGGGGGAACCGTGAACCGGGTGAAATGAGCGTCTGGCTGCGCAGCTGAAGCGTGGGTCATCGAAGCAGCTCCACTGTTTGAAGAGGTTGAATGGCACCTGAACATAACGCGTGGTTTCAATATTGGCAGGACAGAAGGTCCCTCGTATATTACCCGAGGGACTTCCGCCATGTCTGGCCTTCTCGAAACCCGGAAGCGGAGATGAATGCATGAAACCAGAACATGTACGAAGATCCCGTATCGAACGAATTACGCTCAAAAACCGAATTCTTTTCCTTTTTGCGGCAGTAGCCCTCATTCCTTTTCTTTTATCCTGCTATCTATCCTACCGAACAATCCATTCCATTTTGACGACGAAATTGCAATCCGGGATCCAAAGTAACCTGAAACAGGTGACACTTTCCTTGGAAAACACTCTCAGCAACCTGAACCATGTGTCTCAGCAGCTCGCCTTCGAGGGAAGCATTGGTAAACAGCTGGAGCAGCTCATGCTTGCGGATCAACCATATGACCGCAGTTATTTGACCGACCAGATCAAAAATCAGCTGAACCTGATTGCGTTTACCAATCCCAATATTGGGTTATCGATGTACTATTTTCGTGAAGACGACACCTATCTCTTTGAAACTATGGGGGTGAAGGACTCATTCGATCCGGAGAAATTGCCGATCATGGCGAGTTATTACGGAATCACGTATTTCGGGCCTCATATCAGTAACGACAGGTTCAACGATCAATATGTTCTTTCCGCGCTCCGAAAGGTGGATCTGCCCGAACGGGAGGATGCCTATGTATACATTGAAACCGGGTTTAATCTGACACAGAGCATTCTCGATCTGGATGATGTCAGTAAAAACACGGCCCACCTCATTTTGGATAATCACGGACGCATCTCTTACAGTGAGTTAAGGGACGCTTTCCCTGAGAACGCAAATTTCCCGGTTTCCGGCCAGCTCTCCGAACCTTCTACAACGTCAGGAATCGCTTCGGGCTATTATTGGTACCAGCAATACAGCAACCAGGGATGGAGCGTTGTGTCGCTCGTATCCAAGGCAGATTATGATCAGGAGAAAAACCGCTGGATCATGCAGATGGTTCTGTTAACCGTGTTATTCGCGGCAGTCAGCTTGGCCATCGGCTGGTTGTTGTGGAAAATGGTATATCGGCCGTTATCCCAATTCCACCGGGAAATGAAGCTGATGCTGAACAGCAACTTCAACGTGGTCGACGCGAACTCGCGCATACCTGAATTTGAAATGCTGCTGACACAATTTGGACGAATGAAGTCCCACATTGCAAGGTTATATTCCGAAGTAGAGTTAAAGGAGAAGCGCAGGGCAGACCTGGAAATTGAAAAGCTGCTCTACCAGATCAATCCGCATTTTCTGATGAATACGCTCGATACTGCGCACTGGCTGGCGGTCATGAATGGACAGGAGGAGATCGACCGGCTGGTTACTTCGCTGAACAAGCTGCTGTATTATAATTTGCGCATGGGCGGACAGAGCTCAACCATACGGGAGGAGATTGATTCGCTCAAGCAGTATCTGATCCTGCAGCAGATTCGCTATAATTTTCAATTCGATGTTGGCATTCATATTGATGACAAGCTGCTTAACGTGCCCGTGCCGAGGTTTATTTTGCAGCCGCTCGTTGAAAATTCGCTGTACCATGGGCTGGATGACAAAGGAAGAATCGAAGTTGAAGTAAGCAGGCACAACGACCGGCTTGAAATTTCGATCAGAGACAACGGCAGGGGAATCTCCGAAGAAAAGATCAAAGCGCTGCTGGAACAAGAACAGGCCGAGCGTCATCGGGTCGGAATGGGGATTGGCATGAATTATGTCAAGCGTATGCTGGAGTCTTATTATGAAGGCCAAGCCAGTATGAACGTATCCAGCGAACCGGGGCAAGGAACCTGGATCGTCATTGAGCTGCCAATTCACTGTGAAGGAGAGGAAAAATCATGATTGACGTACTCATCGTCGATGACGATCAACTCGTGCGCAAAGGCCTTATGCTCGCAATGCCTTGGGACAGATTTGAAATGAGGATCGTTGGCGAAGCGGGAAACGGAGAGAAGGCGCTTGAATTTCTGTCTGAAAACCACGTCGATCTATTGATTACCGATCTGGCCATGCCGGTCATGTCAGGGATCGAGTTAATCCGTACCGCTCGTAAGCTATACCCGGATCTGCCAATTGCGGTTCTGACCCTTCATCAGGATTTTGAATACATTCAGGAGGCACTCCGTCTGGGCGCCATCGATTACATTGCCAAAGTACAGCTTGAGAAAGAACGGTTCGAGGAAGTGCTTGGGCGCATTCATGACCGTATCCAGGCCGACAGGCGAAAACGGTTTAATGACGAAGCCGCGACAGAATCCGTAAAGGATGCGCTATTTTATGGGGAGCAAGGAAAAGAAACTCCATCGTTCGGTGAGTCGTGCTGTGAACATGAACGGATTGGGTCGTCAGTCATTGAAGCGAGCGATGTGAGCATTAAGGACAAGTTGCATTCGTTTCGCTGGGTTCATGAAGAGCGTTATATGAGTGAACTTCTACACGATTTGAAAACCATGAGATTGCCTGTACCCCGATTGATGCAGTTGCTGTACGGTGTAACGGAAGACTGGAACCGGACATTTAAAAACATTGTCATCACGGAAATGACGATACCTGTTCATTTTGCATCATGGAACGATGTGGTGGAATGGATGGCGAACTTTCGTGCAGAAGCGCTACGTTTATCAGGTGGGCAGTATCTGCGCAAGGAGGTCAGCAGCAGTATCATGACCGCCGTCAAAATCATACATGACGAGTTGCAGAATCCACTATTCGCCAGCGATGTATCGAAGCGGGTCAACCTCAGCCGCAGTTATTTCAATCAATGTTTCAAAGAAATGATAGGTTATTCGTTTAACGAATATCTGCGCAAAATTCGGATCGACAAGGCGAAGGACTATCTGACACAAACAGCTAAACCGATTGTCTGGATCGCGGAACATACGGGTTATGCGGACGAAAAATACTTCAGCCGGATTTTCCGTGAGCAGGTAGGCATGCTGCCAAGCGAGTACCGCAATACACCAAGAAGAGGGTAGACGAATGGAGAGAAGGTAGGATGAATGAGTTGTAAGCGTTAACAAAAACAGACGTTTCACCTCCTGTTCTTCGTTCGGCTCTCTATCCATAAACGTTTTCCGGCCGTGTTATATTGTTGGTGCTGGACGCGAAGGACATTCCATTAAAGGGGGAGCATCCATTTGGGCAAAAAAATGGTCATGGTGGCAATGACGCTGTTGCTCGCATTCACGAGCGCCTGCAGCGACGCGGGCAACAAGGAGAATGAAACGGCGGAAAGTAATACTACGCCTGGCGTTGTTGAAGAAGGGCCGGCAGATCCATTTGGCAAGTACGATCAGACGATTACACTAAGGTACGGCAAAGAGGTCGATCCAACAGACAAAAGTTTGCCTGCCGGGGATACACCGGAGAACAACCAGTATTCGCGTTATGTGAAGGACAATCTGAATATTGATACCAAAGTCACCTGGCAGGCGGCGACCGGAACGAACTATGAGCAGAAAGTTAACCTCGCGATTTCAAGTAACGATTTACCCGATGCCCTCGTGGTCAAGGATACCCAGCTGCGGGCAATGGTTAAGGCGGGCCAGCTGGAAGACCTGACCGATGCATTTAATCGATATGCTTCACCAGCCATGAAGAGTTATATGGAGAAAACAAACGGTGTGTCTGCCGAGGCGGTAACATTTGACGGGAAAATGTACGCTATCCCTAGTATACAAGTACACTCCGATGGTGTTCACCAAATGTGGATACGCAAGGACTGGCTCGACAAGCTGGGACTTGAACCGCCCCAAACGATGGAGGAACTGGAGAATGTAGCGAAAGCATTCGTGGAACAAGATCCGGACGGCAACGGCAAGAGCGATACGATTGGGATTGCAGGACAGCAGAACGGCGGCCGATTATATGCGAATTTCCTGGAATCAACGAACAACACGTATGGACTTGATCCAATCTTCGGGGCTTACAAGGCTTATCCTGGTTACTGGTTAAAAGATGATGCAGGTAACCCGGTTTACGGTTCCATTCTGCCAGAAACGAAGGAAGCGCTCGCCAAACTGCGCGACATGTATGCGAATGGGCTCATTGACAAGGAACTCGGCATTCGCAAAGCCGCGTCCGAGCCCGTAGTCAACGGTAATGCAGGGATCTTCTTCGCACCATGGTGGATGGGATATGGACCTCTTCCCGATGCGATTAAAAACGATCCAAACGCCAACTGGCAGGCATACTTGCTGCCGCTGGATGCTGATGGACAATTTAATGCTCATATGGGTGCTCCTTCTACCGTATTCGTTGTTGTGCGCAAAGGATATGAACATCCCGAAGCGGTCATCAAAATGCTGAATCTGCTCATTCGGGATGAATCGAAGTTTGATATCTCTGTGCCTGTAGGTCACTATCCGCTGCGTGTACCGATGTCCTATAT
This sequence comes from Paenibacillus illinoisensis NBRC 15959, assembly GCF_004000925.1. GTDB lineage: Bacteria > Bacillota > Bacilli > Paenibacillales > Paenibacillaceae > Paenibacillus > Paenibacillus illinoisensis. The sequence continues at coordinate 359,307 of NZ_BIME01000002.1, forward strand.
GGATGAGAGCGAATATTCAGCGAAAGCTTTGCAAGAAGTACTTGCTGGCACGAAAAAACCGGAAGACTTCACCGATCCAGGCTACAAACTGCTTGCTGCAGACATTCAGAACGTCAAAAAGGTGAAGAAAGAGCCGTATGACAATATGGACATCCAGTATTGGGACCCTCAGGCAGACCTTGGTGTATGGAGCCGCATCTATTCACTCTTGGTCGGATCATCGTCCTTGCAGCAGGATTACAACAAGGTATACAGCTTGCTCTATTCCCAAACCCGCACGATGGAAAGCCGTTGGTCGAATCTGAAAAAGCTGGAGGATGAAACCTTCCTGAAGATCATTATGGGGGCTGCACCTCTGGATACGTTCGATACGTTCGTCAGCGACTGGAAAAAGCAAGGCGGGGACAAAATCACCGAGGAAGTGAAGGAGTACGTCAAGTAGAAGCTGTCCAGAGCGCCGGGGGTCAGTCATCCGGCGCTTCTTCCTGAGAAGATCAGGGATGGGAGATTGCAGAGGAGGAACACCGGATGCGAAACCGAAGTTTCATCAAACATTATTACATCATGCTGCTGCCCGGAATGGTGTGGCTGCTGTTCATCAGCATCATTCCCATGTTCGGGATTGCCATTGCATTTCAGGACTTTAACCCGGGCCAGGGCATTTGGAAATCGACCTGGATCGGGCTGGAGAACTTCGAATATATGTTTAGCCTGAACGATACCAAGACCATTTTCTTCAATACCGTGTACATTGCCGTCATGAAAATAGCAGGTAACCTGATTGTGCCGTTAGTCTTTGCGATCATGCTGAATGAACTGCGTCTTATGGTGGTTAAGCGCTGGGTTCAAACGATCGTGTACCTTCCGCATTTTTTGTCCTGGGTGATCCTGTCAGGCATATTGCTCGATGTGTTTTCGTACACGGGTCCGGTCAACGGATTACTGAACATCGTGGGGATTGAACCGGTGTTGTTCTTCGCCCGTGCAGACTTGTTCCCATTTATTGTCGTCGGCAGCGATGTATGGAAGGAGTTCGGCTTCAACACGATCATCTACTTGGCTGCACTCACGGGCATCAGTCCATCCTTGTACGAAGCGGCTTCGATTGACGGAGCAACCCGGATGCGGAGAATATGGCATGTAACACTGCCTGGCTTGCGAACCACGATTGTACTCTTGGCGGTGTTAAGCCTTGGGAACGTACTGAACGCAGGCTTTGACCAGATTTTCAACCTGTACAACCCGCTGCTCTATTCCACGGGTGACATTATCGATACTTGGGTATACCGCGAAGGATTGCTGAACATGCAGTACGGACTTGCAACCGCAGTTGGTTTGCTGAAGTCGATAGTCAGTTTTGTGCTCATTATCGTTTCGTATCTGCTGGCTTCGAAATTCGCCAATTACCGTATATTCTGATAAGGTGAAGGAGTCGAGCGAGATGATTAGAGAAACAACGCTGCGATCCAGGGTGTTTGATGTCACGCTTCTGGTTGTGCTGCTCCTGATTGCATTCCTGTGCATACTGCCCCTCTGGTATACGCTGGCCGTGTCCTTAAGCGAAAAATCAGCGGCGGCTGCCGGAAAAGTATGGTTATGGCCCGTTGGCTTCAACTTCAATTCATATCAACAAATTATCGGCGACCGTTCCTTTTTTAATTCCTTCTGGATTTCCATTCAGCGGGTTGTGCTTGGTGCAACAATCACGTTTGTGGTGACAACGATGATGGCTTATCCGCTCTCAAGAAGCCCGCGAGAATTCCGTATGCGGAATGTATTCATGTGGATTCTTGTGTTCACGCTGCTGTTCAACGGCGGCCTGATTCCATGGTACATGACGGTGAAGGCGATAGGTCTATATGATACCATCTGGGCACTTGTTCTTGGCGGGGGAGTGCCGGTATTTAACGTCATTCTGATCGTGAACTATTTCCGTAATCTGCCCAAGGAACTGGACGAGGCTGCGCTCGTGGACGGGGCCGGGCCTTGGCGAATGTTAATCACCATTTATGTACCGCTGGCCGTACCGGTACTGGCTACTGTCACATTGTTCACCATCGTCTACCATTGGAATGAGTTCTTCCATGGATTGGTGCTGACTTCAGGGCAGGATCATTATCCGCTGCAAACGTTAATCCAGCAATTCGTTGTGGTCATCGACGCGTCGAACATGACGGAAGACCAATATAAACGCATGAACGAGTTGTCCAATCAAACATTGAATGCCGCGAAAATTTTTATTGCCATGCTTCCCGTACTTATTGTATATCCGTTCCTGCAGCGCTTTTTCATTCACGGTATTACACTGGGTTCGGTGAAGGAGTAGCTGCATAGGACATAGCCTAAGAACAAACGAATAGCGTGACAGAATAGGTCTGTAGTCGATTTCGTCGGGTACGGACCTATTTTTATTAAAGTGTCAATTCACTCAAGCTGCTTCGAACCAAATTCACCTTACATTTAGGCTGTCTCCGAATAGTGAATGTGGAGTCGTGAAATTAACAACCCGTTTACATGAACATGAAACAGAAGAAATATTTTAGCTTTAACATGTAAGATGACTAACGAGGGAATGAGGACTGAATCATGAAGAATTATCCGATCATCGCTTCCATCACGGTAGATGAGCAAATTGCACAGGCTATAGCAAGCGATGTGAAGCGAGTTATTCTGATGACAGGAAACATTACGAATCTTGGCTCGATCATAGAGAAACTGCATCAAAGCGGTAAACAGGCCTATGTACATACGGAGATGGTATCCGGAATTGGACGAGATGCCTCTGCCATTCAATATCTTGCTGATATGTTTAAAGTCGATGGGATTGTGACAACGAAGAGCAATGCGGTGTCAGCAGCCAGACAAGCCGGCATATTAAGCATTCAACGTATATTTGCTATTGATTCAGCAGCCATTGAGACTGCAGTGCGGATGATTAAGAGCTACAAGCCTGATGAGGTTGAACTGATGCCGGGGCTTATGCCTCGAGTCATCCAAGAGCTGAATGAGCGCATCACACAGCCATTGATCGTTGGTGGACTGATTCGACATGAGGAAGAGATACAGCAGGCCCTAAAGAGTGGGGCAGATTTTGTATCGATAGGCCATGAGAAATTCTGGACTTAATTTCATACATTTATCCTTGGGTGGAGACGACGAGAAAACCCGGTGGTAAGTAAATCAATACAACCTTGATGTTGAAGGAGGGTGATTTGCTGCTGGGTTTTTTGTGTTGTCCAAAAAATACAACAGGAGGTAATGGAGCATGATTATTCAAGCAGTTGCTCATCGAGGCTATCCCAAGAAATATCCTGAAAATACGTTGTCATCCTTTTTAAAAGCGGTGGAACTTGGGTTCACCCATCTCGAACTGGATGTACATCTAAGCAAAGATGGTATCCCGGTTGTCATTCATGATCATACGGTTGACCGCATGACGAATGGAACAGGTAGGGTAGCTGATTATTCAGCTTCGGAGCTGCAATCGTTCCACATAGAACAAGATGAGCACATACCAACCCTAGAAGAGGTGCTTCGAGCTTTGAAGGGGAACATTGGGCTTAACATCGAGCTTAAGCAGATGGGTACTTACTATCCTCAGCTCGAGGAGAAGGTACTTGAAGTGATTAAGGAATTCAACATGCTGGATCAGGTCGTCATTACGTCATTTGATTTTGACGCCTTGGAGAGAATCAGACAATTATCTAGGGAGGTACGCATCGGTCTGATTACCTTTGGTTGTTCGAAGGCTATTCTTGACTGGTCTGTAGAGATGGGGGCGACGTTCTTGTCTATGCACTACGCTTTTGTAACCGAGCATTATATTCATCGATGTCAAGAGCTGGGGATTCAATTGATGGCCTGGACAATTAACGAGACTTCTATCATGAAGAAATTTCAAGATTATCCGTCTGTGTGGGTCTGTACAGACGAGCTCGAATCCTTCATGGATGTGTTGGAGCTGCCCAGCTCAGTATGAGTGGGCAAGGGTAAGGTTATGGAAAATGTGTATGATTACGATGCGTATTGCTTCGATCTAGACGGAACGATTTATGTTAGCCAGATGATCCTTCCTGGCGTAAACAGCTTCATTAGCAGCTTGAGATCCCAAGACAAGCGTCTGTTGTTCTTAACGAATACTCCCGTACATACCAGGGAGGATTGCTACAAGAGGCTGCTGAGTCTGGGTGTACCATGCGAGCTTGACGAAATTCTGACCGCGGGATACGTGTCAGGGATGTATTTTGCAGAGTATGCGCCTAATGCCAGAGTACTGGTTGTAGGTGAGGAGGCTTTGCGGAGTGAACTTCGAGCGATCGGGATCACAATGACGGAAGATCCAACTCAATCAACGCATGTATTAGTCGGAATGGATCGGCAGTTCCATTACGACAAGCTTCATTTGGCGGCAAAAGCAGTTCGTCATGGAGCAGTTCTCATGGCAACGAATCCGGATAGCTGCTGTCCCGTCCAGGGAGATATCATTCCGGATACCGGCTCGATTCTAAGCTCGATTGAGGCAGCCAGCCAGCAGAAAACATCCGTCGTGATTGGTAAACCCTCCCGTTACTATGCAGAGAAGGCAATCCAGCTCTTGAATGTGAACAACAGCAGATGCCTTATGATAGGCGATCGGTTGGAGACCGATATTTTATTTGGTCAACAGAAAGGAATGAAGACAGCCCTCGTGCTCACAGGCATCTCCTCAAGAGAGGATATCGAGGAAACAGGGATTATTCCGGACTATATATGGTCTTCTTTCAACGAATGCATCATGGAGCAGGATAGCCAATCCAAGCACTCAATGGTGTTGCAGATGAAGAGAACTTAAATAGCAGTAAGTTCTGAAAAATAATGGAGGTGGAATTCATGCGTTTAGCGTTACTTGGTGATTATCACTATTCAAGCATGAGTCACGGAACGGAAGAGATGAAAGCTGCAAGAGTTCGTGCTTATGAACATATGCTCCAGGCTTTTTTGGAGGTTGAGGCGGACTTTCATGTCTCTATTGGCGATTTGACGCATGAAGGAACAGCTCAGGAATTCCGATCGATTTTCTCCTTCCTTTCCAGGAGTGAACAGAACTTCATTCATGTGCTTGGCAATCATGACACGTATTCGATACCGAAGCATGAAATCTCCAAATTAACAGGTCAAGATCGCTATCGGGCGGTTGACACGCCTCATGCCAGGCTGATTTTTCTGGATACAACCCAGGAGATGAATCCTGCAGATTGGGGAGGGGAGCTGGACGAAGAGCAGCTGACATGGCTCAAAGAAGAGCTTAACAATTCACATGATAAGCAAGTACTTCTCTTTGGGCACCATCCGGTATTTGATACCACTGCACGCTCGACGCTTGATAAGCTGTACATTCGTCCACAGGATGAACTGAAGAGCATATTCAATAGTCGACCGGAAGGCGGCTTCTATTTTTGCGGACATAATCACATCAACTCCATTGTGAAGCAGGGGAAGTGGCACTATGTTCAGACCGCAGCTTGCCTGGACGTGCCGGCATACCGTGTGATCGAAGTCCATGAGGGCCAGGTAGAGATAACTCACCATCCGATACAGGGTGCGGGTCTCCTCGCTGATATTCAGAGCTTTTGCTGTGATATGCCGGGCTTCGGTCCTGTCGCTGGTGCATTAGGAGAAAAAAGCGACCTTATTTTATCCGTTCAATACACATCGGCCGCTCAATAAATGAAAGAGGAGGGAAGCTCATGGCACAAATTGTGCTGAAGCAGATTGAAAAAAGCTTCAAGCAGGATAAAGTCATTGAGGGTCTGGATCTGACCATTGAGGATGGTTCCTTTACGGTATTGGTCGGCCCGTCTGGCTGTGGAAAATCGACGACACTCCGCATGATCGCAGGGCTCGAGAAAGAAACGGGCGGAGAAATTTGGATCGGAGATCAATGTGTCAATGGCGTAGAACCAGGCAAGCGCAATGTGGCTATGGTATTTCAGAACTATGCATTATATCCGATGATGACTGTCAAGGAGAACATCGAATTCGGACTCGTAAATCGCAAGGTCCCCCGGCCCGAACGCGAGCGCCTCGTTAAGGAAATCACGGAGGTTGTCGGTCTGGCAGAGTATCTGCACAAGAAGCCGCAAGCTCTGTCTGGAGGTCAGCGCCAGCGGGTTGCCTTGGCTCGGGCCATGGTGAAGAGTCCTGCGGTCTTTCTGATGGACGAGCCATTGTCGAATCTCGATGCCAAGCTTCGTCATCAAATGCGAACGGAGTTAATTCAGCTTCACAAACGGCTGGGCGCAACCTTTGTCTTTGTTACACATGATCAGGTTGAGGCAATGTCGATGGGAGATCGCATCGTCATCATGAACAAAGGACTGATTCAACAAGCAGATGGTCCGATGAAAATCTACGACGATCCCGATAATGTGTTCACAGCTCAGTTTATCGGTACACCGCCGATGAATGTCATTGATCGTGAACGTATCCTGCCATACTTGAATGGGCAGCTGCATGACAACATTGGGCAGGTTGGTTTTAGACCGGAGAAAGCAACGATGACGCTTGAGAACCGGCCGCAGTCCGGACTTGTTCATTTCCCGGGCCGGATCATGACACGTGAGACACTAGGTGCAGAAATCATCTATCAACTGGAATCCGCGCTTGGATTTGTGTCTGTGAAGAGTTTTTTGAAGCCATTGGAGACAGCTTCCGAGGTGAACATCACGATCTCCATGCAGGACCTGTACTACTTTGATCGGGACGGAGTCCGTGCTCGTCAGCATGAGAGATCCGAAGAGAGAGAGCTCATTGTCCTGGGAGGGAAATATTCATGACCGTTTGGTCCAAATTTCGTCCCTATGTCATGGTGGCTCCCTCAATCGTCATATTTTCAATCTTTTTCATCTATCCGATCTTCTATATGATCTTCCTGAGCTTTTATAACTGGGACTTCATTAATCCGGTCAAGGAGTTTGTAGGCTTCAACAACTTTGTCGAGTTATTTAAGGATCGTGCCTTTCTTCAGGTCCTGAGCAATTCCTTGAACTATACGCTTCTTTCCGTATCCTTATCCATTGTAATTTCACTGCTGCTAGCCATATGGCTGAATCGGGAAGGCGCATGGTATGGGTTAGTACAGGGGGCATTATTCAGTCCACATATTGTTTCTCTTGTATCTGTATCCCTGGTGTGGATGTGGTTGATGGATCCCAAGTTCGGTTTGCTTAACGGTTTACTGGACATGGTGGGCTTGCCCAAGCTGGAGTGGCTCAGCAGCCCAGACAGTTCATTACTGTCACTTGTCCTTGTTTCGGTCTGGAAGGGCGTGGGTTATAACGCGCTTATCTTCATCGCTGGACTTCAAAGTATTCCCAAGGATGTGTATGAAGCTTCAGCTCTGGACGAGGCCAATTGGTGGCGGAAGTTCTACAAGATTACGCTGCCGATGCTATCACCGACCCTTTTCTTCTTAATTATCATTAATCTGATCAGTTCGTTCCAGGTATTTGAAACCATAGCCATCATGACTAACGGAGGTCCGATCAATTCAACGAACACACTCGTCTTTTACATTTATGAGTACGGATTCCGCTACTTCAAGATCGGTTACGCTTCGGCTGCGGGAGTTATCCTGCTTGTTGTCGTTGGTTTGCTTACATTAGTCTACTTCAAGCTGCTAAGCCGCAAGGTTCACTACCAATAGAAAGGAGAAGGGAAATATCATGGCAAGTAAGTCAATTCTGCGTACTCTGAACGTCACGGCCACGATCGTACTGGTTGCGATTTTTGCTATCCCTTTTCTATGGATGATCTCAACATCATTGAAGTCGTATCCGGAGACCGTGATCTTTCCACCCAAATGGATTCCCTCCAAGGTGATGTGGAGCAATTTCCAGGCGGCATGGGAATCGGGACCTTTCTTGAAATATCTAATGAACAGTGTTGTCGTATCCATCAGTATCCTTCTTCTTCAATTTACGACCATTATATTGGCAGCCTATGCGTTTGCCAGATACTCCTTCAAAGGAGACAAGCTGTTATTTGGAATTACGATGGTCACTTTAATGATTCCGGGTCAGCTCATTTTTCTGCCAGTGTATTTGTTACTCAGCAAGTGGGGGCTCATTAACAATTTGCTGGCACTTATACTGCCCTTCGCTTCCAGCGCCTTTGGGATCTTCATGCTCAGGCAGTCATTCAAGCAGGTACAGGAAGAACTTATTGAAGCTGCACGGCTTGACCAGACACCTGAATGGAAGATCATCCTTAGGATTATGGTGCCGATGGCCCGTCCGACGCTGGTAACCTTTGCATTATTCAGTTTCATAGCACACTGGAACGATTATTTTTGGCCGCTGGTGATGACGACCTCGGATGCAGCCAGAACACTTCCAATTGGGATTTCCAAGCTTCGCGAGGTGGATGGAGGGGCGGCATGGCACATTTTGATGGCTGGAAACATGATTCTGGTCGTTCCGATTCTGATTGTTTTCTTATTTGGACAACGGCAAATTATTAAAGCATTTGTTTATTCGGGTGTGAAATAATTCAATCCATCATTCATAGGAGGGTTTATCCATGAAAAAGTTTGGTTCACTTTTGTTAGCAGGAACGCTTGCACTTGCCTTAGCTGGTTGTGGTGATTCCAATTCTGCGGGTTCAACCGATAATGCTGCTGCTTCTGGGAGTTCGAATGGCACGGCGAATAAACCGGTAGAGATTACATATTGGTACTCATGGGGGGACAAGATTGCCGAGAACAATGAGAACCTGGTAAAAATGTTTAATGAATCCCAGGATGAAGTGATTGTGCAGGCTGAATATCAGGGATCGTATGCAGATCAGCATTCCAAGGCACAGGCGGCTTTTGCAGCGGGTAATGCTCCCGAAGTATGGCAAAATGAAATTGCTTCGGTTGGTGTATTTGCCGAATCTGGCATGACGCAGGAGTTGACTTCTTTTGTAGAGAAGGATCAGCTTGATATGGATGATTTCATTCCAGGTCTGATGGGAAATTCCTATGTGAATGACAAGCTGTATGCTCTGCCTTATTTACGCAGTACACCTATCCTGTACTTAAACCGTACGATGCTGGAGGAGGCAGGACTTGATCCGGCTGGACCGAAGAATTGGACCGAATTTGAAGATTATGCACGCAAGCTAACGATTAAGGATCAGCGCTACGGCATTTCGATGCCTGTGGACATTTGGTTCTATGAGGCTTTTGTAAGACAGAGCGGAGGAACAATGATTAGTGAGGATGGGAAAAGTGCGGCATTCAATAATGAAACGGGAATTGAACCTGTGAAGTTGTGGCTGAAGATGAAGGATGAAGGCATCATGAGCATCGGTACAACCGATGATGCAGGTACGCAAGCCAAGACGGATTTCCACAATCAGCGTTCAGCGATGCTGTTCGCTTCAACTGCAGACTTGACCAATAATATGAAGGTTGCAGAAGAGCAGGGCTTTGAACTTGGAACGACATTTATGCCTGCGAATGATACGTTTGGTGTGCCAACGGGTGGTGCCAACCTGGTGATGACCTCTGGCCTGTCTCCCGAAAAGCAGGAAGCGGCGTGGAAGTTTATCAAGTGGATGACCTCCAAAGAGCAAACGATCTATGCAAGCTCCTTTACGGGATATTTACCTAGCCGGATCAGCGCGGTGGAAAGTGATGAAATGAAGAAGCTCTATGAAGAAAAGCCGCTGTTCAAAGTAGCGGTAGACCAACTGGAATATGCAGGTCCTCGTCCGATGCAGAAGGTTTATCCTGAAATTGGTGAGATGATTAAGGATGAGATTCTTCGTGCGGTTGTTGATTCGTCCGTTACGGCAGAGGCAGCTATAGCCGAAGCAGCGAAGAAGGCAGATGCCTTGTTGAGTAAGTAGAACAATGATGATAGCGCAAAGGGGTTAGACGGTAATTTCCGCTAGCCCCTTTGTTTTGTCCCTGGGACATGGGAGATATCTGCTGGGCACTTCGTGCCGAGGGATAAACCACAGCCCAATGCAGGTGGAGCGCATTTACTAGCTGCGTTAATTTAGCGATTTGATCGCTAGTTTAGGTCCTTATTGTCTCCATGGGAATTGCAGTGAGCTTAGTGTCACTATACATCTTACAGGTGCAGTGCCTTCTTTTGGACTTGTTCACACTCCGTTCATACTGTCGTCACGAAGCGGACATCTTGCTTGATTACACTTGGAATATGTCGCCAAGGCGGCGCTTCACAAGCAGAGACAGGAGAAGATGAACGTGGTAAAAACGGTGGAAATACAAACAACGGGAATGAAGAGACGTAAGAAACGAAACTTATGGTTGAAAATCATTGGAGGAATTGTTGGGGTCCTTGTACTGTTCATGGGCGTCGTATTCGTCGTTAATGCTATAAGTAACGGAGTCGAGAAAAAGAAAATCGAACCCTATGGCCAGTATGTCCATGTAGATGGGAAAAAGATGAATGTATACATTCAGGGAGACGGCGAACAGACCGTCGTCCTTCTTCCGGGGCAGGGTACTCCGTCGCCTGTACTTGATTTCAAATTATTGATTGATGAATTGTCTCCCGATTATAGAGTTGTAGCCATTGAACCTTTCGGTTATGGGTTGAGTGACGAAACGGAAAAAGAGAGAACAACAGAGAATATTATCCGTGAATATCACGAAGCTGTGCAGCAGCTTGGTATTGACCGTTACATTCTGATGGGGCATTCAATTACAGGACTTTATGGAGTATCCTATGTGAACACGTATCCGGATGAAGTTATTGCTTTTGTCGGCATAGACAGCAGTGTTCCCAATCAACCTGGCATGGATGTCCAATTGCCTCTGGGATTGATGCAGTTCCTTCAGGATTCAGGTTGGATGAGATTAATTAAAGCAGTGAGTGGCGATCCTTATGCATCCCTTGATTTCGAAGAACATACCAAAGAACAGATGAACTTGATTTCGAATCAGGTCGCGACCAATCCAACGATGTTGGATGAGCTACGGCATCTCGGTTCCAATTTCAAAAATGGAGAACATCTCAGCTATCCTCGTGATCTGCCAGTACTTCTCTTTGTTCAATCAAATAATGAGCAAAATCAGCAGTGGATTCCGCTGCATGAGGAGCAAGCCAAACAATCTGCACAGGGTAAAATGATCCCAATGGAGGGGGCACATTACCTGCATCATACGAAATTCAAAGAAATTGCCCAGGAATTCAAAGAATACATGAAGGAAATAAAGTAGTATGGTAAATTTTAAACTGCGGTACCGGATTCGATGCCGTGGTTTGTTTTTTGTTCTGCGTTTGCAGATACCCATGGCTAATGGGGAACTGTATCAAAGTCGAAAAAACGAATGAATAATCTATAAAATATCTATATAGTTCGTAATTAACTGTGAACAAATCGGTTGATTCGTTGACAATGCGTGTTACTTTTATTAAAATACGAAATGGACATCAGGTTATAACAGATATGAGGATCACTTTTTGGGTCTCTAAGCTTAGCTGTTCAATCCTAATGACGAATATAGGAGCGGTAATATTACAATCCTATACGAAGATTAGGATTTTTTTGTTTTTATCTAATCCAGAAATAATTTGAAAGTTGGAGGCTGGCTTTACCATGAACAACTGGTTCAAACTGAAAGAAAGAGGCACGAGTGTTTCAACAGAAATCATCGCAGGGATCACGACATTCTTCACGATGGTATACATAGTGATTGTAAACCCGGGAATCCTCAGCAGCACGGGAATGGAGTTCAACGGGGTATTCATCGCAACGGTTCTTGCGAGCATTGTGGCAACGCTGATTATGGGGATATGGTCCAACTATCCAATCGTTATCGCGCCGGGCATGGGTCTGAATGCTTTCTTTGCCTATAGTGTAGTTGCGGGATATGGTGTGTCTTGGCAGGTTGCACTGGGCGCAGTATTCATCGCAGGGCTTTTGTTTATTATTCTATCACTTACTTCCTTCCGTTACATGCTGCTCGATGCCATTCCGGCGAGTCTCAAGCATGCGATTACGGCAGGGATCGGACTGTTTATTACGACGGTAGGCTTGCAAAATGCGGGAATTATTGCCGATTCGGAATCGAATTTGATTACCATCGGGAACTTGGCAGAGCCAATGACCTACCTGACGATTATTGGATTGATTATTACGGTTGTGTTGATGGCTTACAATGTAAAAGGTTATCTGTTCATCGGAATGGTGGTTACCGCGATTCTTGCCTGGATAATGGGACTATTTCAAATGCCGGAATCGATCGTATCCATGCCAGAAGGGCTTACAGCAACGGCTTTCCAACTGGATCTGGCAGGTGTATTCTCGAATGGCTTGTATACGATCATCTTCACCTTCCTGTTAATCACGCTGTTTGATACAACGGGAACGATGCTGGGTGTTGCTGAACAAGCAGGACTCCTGAAGGACGGGAAATTCCCTCGCTCACGCGGTGCGCTCCTGGCAGATGCCGTAGGAACGACCACCGGCGCCTTGCTCGGAACTAGCCCAACATCGGCTTATATCGAGTCCAGCACAGGGGTAGCTGCGGGAGGAAGAACCGGACTGACGGCAGTAACGGTAAGTGTACTGCTTGCGCTTACGTTGTTCTTTACACCTATCGTAAGTGTGATATCCGGTATTCCGGCGATTACTTCTCCGGCACTGATTATTGTCGGGTACTTCATGATCAGTGTTATCAGCAAAATCAACTGGAAGGATCTCGAAGAAACATTTCCTGCTTTCTTGATTATCATCCTTACTCCACTAACGCACAGTATTGCGACAGGTATTGGCGTAGGGTTCATCTTCTATCCGGTTCTGAAGCTGCTTCGTGGTAAAGGAAAGGATGTTCATCCTGTATTCTACGTGTTTGCGGTATTGTTCTTCATCCAGCTTGTATTTCTGGATCACTAGAAAACGATTTAAAATAGAAGGAGAGCGACCTGTAATTATACAGGCCGCTCTCCTTTTTGGTTTATTTTGTATGGATCTCAAGCACAACCTTACACGATTGAAAGATTCATGAAAGCTTGATAGATAGGAGCTTTTTTCCACTATCGGTATACTTGAACCATTAAGGGCTGCGGAGTGCAGCCATTCATTATGGGAGGAGTTACAGATGGATTTCATTCAAGTGGTACAGAAACTATTACCTGTCGTGGGTGTTGCATTAATAGTCGGTCTCATAGCCTTGGGAATCGTGTTAGTAACGTATAGGTTGTATAGAAAAAGAGGTGGAAAACGCATCATAAAATTATGGCAGTTTATAGCCTCATTATCGTTGATGGGCTGGCTGATCATGGTCATGATGTTAACTACATTTAGCAGAGGCGCTAACTATACCGGATGGGTAAACCTGGAGTTGTTCAGCGGCTATGTAAGTGCATGGAATCAATGGTCGCTGAGTGAATTCCAGCTTATTATTTTCAATATGTTGATGTTTGCACCACTAGGCTTCCTGCTTCCGCTTCTGGGAATGAAGACACGTGGCTTCAAGTCGATATTAATCATATCGCTGATGATTACAGTAGGTATAGAAACATTTCAAATGGTGACAGGCAGAGGGATTTTTGAACTGGATGACATACTACACAATACGCTCGGCAGTTTAGCCGGATATGGGTTGATGAGTGCAATCCTTGATATCAGGCAAAAAAAGAGAATATCCTTCAAAGCTATGTTTCGTGCGTTCTGTATTCCTTTGACCTTTGTACTGTTATTTACAGGGGCACTTATCATGTATTCCAGCCAAGAACTCGGGAACCTTGCCATTCGTCCAGCCACATCGCAGAAAATGAATCAAGTCCATGTGACGCTAGACACGAAACTGCCCGACCACGCTGAACCCGCAGCACTATATCGAAGCTTTGAGATTTATAACATGGAGTATGCCAAGCAGATGGTTTCATTACTGAGTGATCATTTTCAACTGCAACAGAGAGGTCACATCTCCATTGACGGATTCAACCGAATCTGGAAGCTGTATGACAGCGGAGGGAACGATTACACCTTTAATTACAACATGAATAGCGGTAATTGGTCGTTGGCACCTGATCAGTATGCGACGATCTCAATGCAGCCGGAGGTTCTGACAGAAAAAGGAACTGCCTATGGTAAGTGGCTAAGTCAGCATGGATTACTGCCTCAAAAAGCTGAATTTAGTACGCAAAATGAAGATACCGTTCGATGGGATTTGCATATGACCAACTCCGATATGTCAACAGAACAGCGAGACTTTGATCATGGGATGATCATCATTGTTCCTGCGGCAGAAGGTCTTATTCCACAGGAATTGTTCTATGCCATGAATAAAAATAAATATATTCGCACTGTTGATGTGAGCAGTCCAGCGCAGGCGTATGAAGAAGTTCTCAGAGGGAATTTCTACATGTATAATGACCTGCAAAAAAACGACAAATTGATTGTGACGGATTATGAATTGACCTATGCCTACGATTCAAAGGGGTATTACCAGCCAGTCTACCAATTCAAGGGGACTCTCAACGGGGAAGAGTGGAGCACTCAGATACCGGCCTTGAAGAATTGACTACTATGCAAGTTTGTACAAAAGCGAGCAAACAGCTCGCTTTTTCTAATTGTAGTTCTACACACGGGAAAAGTTTACCCACTCCAATTCTTTTAGTTTGTTATAACAGTCTTGCCGCGTTCAGATTATGTTTCACTGTCCCCAAAACGTTTCTCTAGACCCACATAATCTCTCGATGATACTATCAAAAACGTGCTAGAAGACTGGGGAATGCAGGAGGATTTTATTCGTGGATCAACTGAAGTACGACAATTTAAAAATGGGTGAACGAGGAGCCATTATTAGCATCATTGCTTATATATGCCTGACCGCATTAAAACTGGTTATCGGTTCCATCGCAGGCTCAGAAGCGCTCAAAGCAGATGGGTTGAATAACGCAACCGATATTGTGGCATCGATCGCAGTCCTTATTGGACTCCGGCTTGCTCAACGTCCAGCAGACAAGGATCATACATATGGTCACTGGAAAGCGGAGACCGTTGCATCATTAGTTGCTTCTTTCATCATGATGGCTGTTGGTTTACAAGTTTTATTTGAAGCCATTGGTTCCGTCTTTCAAGGGGAAAATGAATCGCCTGATCCGATTGCCGCATATACAGGCATTTTCTGTGCTGTTGTGATGTACTTGGTCTATCGCTACAATAAACGACTTGCTACCAAAATCAAGAGCCAGGCGGTCATGGCCGCAGCTCGTGATAATATATCCGATGCTTGGGTAAGTGCCGGTACCGTCATTGGAATTGTAGGCTCGCAGTTTGGCCTGCCTTGGCTTGACCCGGTAACAGCAGTCATCGTAGGTTTCCTCATTTGTAAAACAGCATGGGATATTTTCAAAGAGGCTACTCACCATTTAACAGACGGTTTTGATGTGGAGCTTATTCGGGAGTACAGAAAAACCATTGCTACGATTGATGGGGTAGAGACAGTGAAAGATGTAAGAGCGAGAAGCTACGGAAATAATGCGGTTGTAGACGTCGTTATTACGGTTCGTTCTGACCTGGACATGCAGCAAGCACACGATATATGCACCGATGTTGAAGACGAATTGCTCAGAGAACACGACGTGTATACTGTACATGTACATGTTGAACCAGAGATGTGGGAAGAATCCTTGTAACGATATATAAGATGTAAACCAGTGGACGTTCCTCGTCCATTGGTTTTTATTTTTTTCTAATCAAAAGTTTCAGAAATGACAAAAGAATAGACGATGTCCATCAGAATGCACCAATGAAGGCTATTGCCTATATATTGTTGTAGAAAAGGAGCTGACGGATCATGATGGATTATATTCCAACGTACTATTATCCTGTCTATCGAAAGGCAGATCATTTGAGCTGGACGCCAGCCAGCGTCGATTTAAACAGGAAGCTCAGATCACTATGGGAACAGCATGTGTTCTGGACGAGATTAACGGTGAACAGTATCGTCGATGGGCTTGAGGATGTCCAGCCAACAACCGCGAGACTTCTACGCAATCCAAGTGATTTCGCCATGGTGCTAGAAGCATTGTACGGGACGGCCATAGCCAATCAATTTGAAAAATTGTTTAGAGAACATTTAACGATTGCCGCCGAACTTGTTAGTAACTTGAAGTCAGGTAACACGACAGCTGCAGCAGATGCTCAGAAACGGTGGTATGCGAATGCAGATGCAATAGCAGCCTTTCTCGCCCAAATTAATCCATACTGGTCCCAAATCGAATGGCACCGGATGATGCATGAGCATTTACGTCTCCTCACGGAAGAAGTAGCAACTCGGATAGCGAAAGATTACGTAAGAAATGTTGCAATAAGTGATTCAATTCAACAGCAGGCGTTAGAGATGGCGGATATGATGACAGGCGGAATTGTACAACAATTCCCGGCGGTATTTCAGTATTAATTAAAATGCATGAAGAGCATCCAATTAAATTTGCTGGATAGTTAAATAAGAGTGTTTAAACTATAAGTCGCTATCTAAGCGACTTTTTTTGATTTTCAATGATTAAGTAAAATACGGGGAGTTACCTCACCCTGATGAAGGTTTGCAAAAACTACATTTAGATGGATAATAGTGGTACAGAATACGAGAGGAGTGATGTCTTATGAAAAGACATTTATATGATAACAGGGCAGATCAAAATGGGGGGAACACGTTTAAGTAGCCCTATAAACGGCGTGAATCCCCAAATGTGAGGGGACGATAATATGGATCAAAAATCGATTCCATTCAACATGGATCATGTATCATTTGAACTTCAAGAAGACCATGATTTCACTTGGCTACAATCGCTTGGTACCGTTTTTAGCGTGTTTGACCAGCAGGATTCGGGTAACATCAGTTTTGGAGTTGAGATTAACGGCAAGAAGCGATTTGTTAAATATGCGGGTTGCAGACCGATGGCGTTCTCTGGGGATCCCAGAGATGCAATTTCCAGATTAAAACGTGCGATGCCGCTGTACGAAACCTTGGCTCACCCCAATCTCATTGAGCTTATAGATCATTTTGAAACAAGAGATGGGTATGCTGCCATTTTTGAATGGTTTACTGGTGAATGCCTGCATTCACACTGGTTATTTGCAGGGGAGGCAAAACATTGTCACCCTGAGTCGCCTTTTTATAAATATAAACAATTATCAATTGAGCAAAGGCAGTATTCACTGGATACGATATTTGAGTTTCATCAACACGTGGAGTCCAAAGGATACGTTGCTGTTGACTTTTATGACGGTAGTATTCTGTATGATTTTACAACGGATGAAACGAAGATTTGTGATATTGACTTCTACAGAACGTCTCCTTCCGTCAATGACATGGGAGAGAACTTTTGGGGAGCAGCACGCTCAAAGGCACCGGAAGAGTTCACACGGGGTGCGCCTATTGATGCGAGAACGAATGTGTTCACCATGGGAGCCATTGCATTCGGGTTGCTGGGTGGTGAGATGGAACATTCATTTGCAAAATGGGAAGCAAACAGATCACTATACGAAGTCGCTCTACGAGCGGTTAGTCAGGATCGTGATCAACGATACAGATGTGTCCGTGAATTCTTCATTGCTTGGAATGAAGCTAAAAAGGGATATAACAATTGAACTTATCTGACTAAAAGTCGCTGTTTAGCGGCTTTTTTTAATTACATTGGGCTGATTTCTTACGCTTGGAAGGAGTTTAGGAACTTCATCCTTTGCATTTTAGGTTGTTCATACTCCGTTCATATTGCATTCATTCAGAGGACAACTTGGTTGGTTAGACTTGCATCAGTAGCCGGAAGGCCATTGTATAGATGACAAGAGGAGCTGAAAGAGATTGACACAACAAGTAGCAAGGGAAGTAAGGAAACGTACATTATTCAAGAAAGTGTTACATATTTTACTTAAAATTATCGCTGTAATCGTAATAGCCATCCTGCTTTTTGTAGCCAGCGTGTATACGTTTAACAAGGTTAGCCGTTATTCAGAACAAAAAAGAACGGAACCTTACGGTCAGCTTGTATCTGTGGATGGGAAGCAGATGAATGTTTCGATTCAGGGGAAAGGCGAAGAGACGGTTGTCCTGCTACCCGGTTATGGAACAGCGGCACCTGCACTTGATTTTAAACCACTTATCGCAGAATTAGCACCATTTTACAAAGTCGTTGTCGTTGAGCCTTTTGGTTACGGATTAAGCGATCAGACTGAGAAGGAGCGCAGCACTGCAAATATCGTAAGTGAAATTCATGAAGCATTACAAAGCCTCGATATTGACCGGTACATTCTCATGGGGCATTCCATATCAGGGATCTATAGTCTGGATTATGTGAACCAATATCCGGACGAGGTGAGAGCATTTATCGGGCTGGATAGCAGTGTTCCAACGCTGAAAGAAGAACAGACCATTGATTCATCGGTGACCACTCCGATTAAATGGTTTCGTAACCTGGGCTTCCACCGCATACAGTTAAAACTAAGCACGGACCCTTATGAAGGACTGCCATATGATCAACAAACCAAAGAGCAAATAGACATCTTCATACGTAAAAACATGTATAACAACACGCAGTTGAACGAGGCAGAGCACATGTATGCCAACTTTACTGAAGCCGAGAAGCTATCGTTCCCTCAAAACTTACCGGTTCTCCTCTTTGTTCAAGCGAATAACGCCGCAACGGATCAATGGGTTCCCGAACATGAGAAGCAAATAAAGGATTCTACACATGCAGAAATGCTCCTAATGGATGCGGGACATTACTTGTATCGTTCCCATCCCCAAGAAATCTCTGAAAAAATCAAGGAGTTTACGAGAGAATTAAAATAATGGAGTGAAGTCCTGTAGGAACCGGTAAGAGGAGAGGGATGGAAGTTACCAAGCGGTCATCGTAAAAGTAGTCATAGGACAACAAGAAGCGAGCTCGTGCTATCAGTGCACGGCTCGCTTCTTGTTGATTACACCTGTCCTAAACGAGAAGGGATAAATGGCTGCCTATTCGCCTTGCTCTCTGGAGTTATGACTTAGCGTGGAGGAATCAAATGTAAAAATGGTGATCATTAAAGGTACCGTTTCGTAAACTTCCGGTTAGGTTAGAGATCAAACTTCACACCGGTTAATTTCTCGCTAAGCAGCCACAATCGTTGTGCTGAGTCAGAGTCAATGGCCCAAGGCAGTACACCTGGCATATCCTGCACCGTAGGTACGGCTCTGGCAATGTTCACATCTAAACAGTACACACCGCCTTGACCTTCCAGAGTCGGACTTGTGGCACACCATACACTCGTTGCTGCTCCTTGCTCTTCTGTCTTGAGGTCCATTCCAAAGTCCAAATTATTCAATTCTTCCTCGGACAGGAAGCGTGACAAATCGGTATAGATTGCACCAGGATGGACAGCGAATGTCCGAATGCCATAATCATACCCGAGTTCATCTAATGAAACGGCAAAAAGGGAGTTTGCAGATTTGGACTGTCCGTAAGCTCTCCATTTCTCATATGGTTCTTGTTCGAAATTCGGGTCTTCAAAGTTAACTCCTCCGAACACAATGCCTGAAGAGGAGACCGAGACGACTCTAGCGCTTCCTGCTTGTTTAAGGGCAGGCCACAAACGCGCAGTGAGCTGGAAATGTCCTAGATGATTTGTAGCGAATTGGGATTCGTACCCACGGAAATCCCGGGTCAGGGGAGGAACCATGATACCAGCATTGTTAATAAGAATATCAAGTGGGCGTTGCGAATCCAGGAAGCGCTTGGCGAAGGCATCAATGGAATCGAGGTCCATGAGATCAAGCTCTTCTATCTCAACATGAGGGATATCGGCTAGAGCCGTACGAGCCTTCTCTATAGTCCGTGCAGGTATAATGACTGTAGCACCGGCTTCTGCCAAAGCACGGGTGGTCTCCAGTCCAATGCCAGAGTATCCGCCGGTTACAATACAAATTTTATCGCTTAGATTGATTTCTTGGAGCGTATCTTTTGCTGTGGAATGTTTTCCGTAACCTGATGTAATGGGCTCCTGAGGAGTACGACGATAAGTTTTGTTTGAGTGCATGTTTAATTCTCCTTTTCGTGATGTGTACATAACATACATCTTAAAGTTAACTTTAAGTCAAGCATCCTCACTCAGGAAGGTTCTTCTTCGAAATCAAATCATCATAGAATCCAATTTTCTGATTGATGCGTTCTAGATTGGATTGGATTTGGGCAATCTGGTGTTCTACGCTTTTTTTGTGTTGGATTAAAATATCTCTTCGGTCTTCAAGCATAGTCTCCACCTGATAGCCTAAGTTCATATAGGCTTTCAGGTCTTCAATGCTCATTCCCGTTTCCTTTAAACAGAGGAGAAATTTCAACAGCAGTACATGTTCTTCCTTGTAAACCCGTCTTCCACCATCATTACGTTCAATTTCGGGGAGAATCCCCTCTTTTTCGTAATATCTGAGAGTCGAAGCATTGATATTCAATATAGATTGCATTTCACTTATGGTATACACGTGCTTCACCTCACAAACTTGAACTCCAATTTTTATATATCTGACTAATAGCTCTTCATATTAATATATCAAGGTATTCGTAGACTAACAAAATAACCGTTTGGTCGAAAGCGAGAAGGGAGCTAACTCTGTGAAATTCATGGAGTATAGACTTACGGGTCGATCCCAGTTATACATAGTATTGTCTTTTGAGATTTTCTGATATTTGGCTTGGCCTGCTTAAGGGATTTGGTTACTATGAGCAATTGTCTAGATGACGATAGGCTA
Source organism: Paenibacillus illinoisensis NBRC 15959 (assembly GCF_004000925.1). Lineage (GTDB taxonomy): Bacteria > Bacillota > Bacilli > Paenibacillales > Paenibacillaceae > Paenibacillus > Paenibacillus illinoisensis. Next base: position 380,041 of record NZ_BIME01000002.1, read on the forward strand.
TATATTGGTGAGTTTACCTAGTCCCAGTTTTCAACCACCGCATATCTTAGGCATAAGGAGGTGTGTTGAAGTTGACCTTTTCATTGGATCTCAATCAGATTACTCGCATAAAAGAAAACTCCTTGCGACAGCAACCGAAAAAGGCCAGCTATCGCTCTTCAACGAAGAAGAAACTGAAAAAAACAAAACCTTGTTGTAACCAGATTCAAAATAATGAACCTCCAAAAGATCATAAACCTTACTGTAGTAGGGATGCATGTTCTAAAAAATATAATAAGAAGAAGAGCAGAAAGTGCAAAAGAGGATGTAGAAGTTGGAGAGGACCACGTGGATATAGAGGAATAAAAGGAGATAAAGGAGCAGCCGGGAGTGTCGGTCCAGCGGGTGTAACGGGAGTTACCGGAGCAACCGGAGCTAAAGGCATAACTGGAACAACGGGAAGTGTCGGTCCAGCCGGTGCGCAAGGAGTCAACGGAACAACGGGCGCTACAGGTTTAACGGGAGCAACCGGAGGCATGGGTGCAGCGGGTGCGCGAGGAGTCACTGGAGCAACGGGCGCTACAGGTTTAACGGGTGCAACTGGAAGTGTCGGTCCAGCGGGTGCGCAGGGAGTCACCGGAGCAACAGGTGCCACAAGTTCAACTGGAGCAACTGGAGGCGTGGGTGCAGCGGGTGCGCAGGGAGTTACCGGAGCAACAGGCGCCACGGGTCCAACGGGAGCCACCGGAGGCGTGGGTGCAGCAGGAGCGCAGGGAGTTACCGGAGCAACAGGTGCCACAGGTCCGACAGGAGCAAGTGGAGGCGTGGGTGCAGCAGGAGCGCAGGGAGTCACCGGAGCAACAGGTGCCACAGGTCCGACAGGAGCAACCGGAGGCGCGGGTGCAGCAGGAGCGCAGGGGGTCACCGGAGCAACAGGTGCCACAGGTCCAACGGGAGCAACCGGAGGCGTAGGTGCAGCAGGAGCGACAGGAGTTACCGGAGTAACCGGCGCCACAGGTTTAACGGGCCCAACGGGCGCTACAGGTTCAACGGGAGTAACCGGTGTGACTGGGGCGACTGGAATTGCTGGCGCCGATTCGCCGTTTATTGAAACTCTCAAAATAGGAGACATCGATACATTAATCCCTTTTAATGCTGGGAGCGGAAATAATCAGGCCATTGGGGCACTTGCTTTTGATGGTCAAGACTCTACGATCAGCAGGCTTGCAGCGTTTGTTACACAAATGGGTACAAATACAGGTACCTTTCAGATGGCAGTGTTGGAGCCAGTCACTGGCACAACAGCGAGTGTCATTGGTGTCACTACGGTAGCAACAACCATAACACCAGGCCTGTTCATATTGCCATTAACTGCACCAGTGACTCTTTCAGGTAATATAGTCTATTACTTAGCTGTTTATAACCAAATTAACGGTTCATCCATAGGTGGCCGTACTACAGGAACTGGGACTGTAGATGATGCAATTCCAATCAATTTCAGAGTTCAAAATCTTACAGGTTTTGCGGTTGGTGATCTTATTAATACCAGTGATGTCAGTTTGCTGTTATCCCCATGGGTCGCTGGATTAGTATAGCCGATATCCAAGCGGCTGTATTACTTTGTGGAAGAATCGAGGAATAGCTTGTTTCAAGCTTATTGAATATCATTTTATTTGATAAGAAAAGAAAGCCGTAATGGAGCAGCTTGTCAGTCGGCAGGTGCTCCATTGTTTTGTTTACAAGGGAGCCTTTAGAAAATATTTTCCTAGGATTCAATCTCCGCAAGTAAGGGGTTCAACAGATCTCTTGCTGTTGGGTGAAGTAGCTGTAAGGGAAGAGGGAGGCCAGAACCTGAAGTCAAACCAATAATTTCAGCAGCTGCAGCAGCGACACGAAGACTTCCATATTGCCGGAATAGCTTCCAGATCGGTTCGAGCAGATAGAGGAGACTCCAGCAGTAACCAACCGCTCGATTAGATTCACCAATTCTCTTTCGTTAATTGGATGATTCAACAGAGCCAATTTGCATAAAGTTTATTGGGCCAATTTGGTTTGGAGAGTAGACAAGTTCCGGGCTTTACATATGGACTAGAATTTTAGTTCTGAAGGAGATAGGCTCGTTCACTTTGCAATGGTAAAATAGCTAAAAAGCTCCAGGGCTTTCGCATTTTTCAGCAAAATCAATAGAATAGGGTTCATCACGAAATAACGTAAACTGGGGGTTCTCATGTATAAACTGATGATTGTGGACGACGAATTGTTAATGCGCGTTGGAATTCGTTCCATGCTGAACTGGGAGGAATTTGACTTTTGTGTTGTCGGTGAAGCAGGAAACGGTAAGGAAGGTTTGGAGCTTGCACTCGAAGCTTCTCCCGATCTGATCATTACGGATATCAAGATGCCCATTATGGATGGACTGAAGCTCATAAAAGAAGCGTCTTTAGTACTGAAAAATTGCAAGTATGTCATTCTGAGTAATTTTGATGAACTCCATTATGTGAAGGAAGCATTAAAGCTGGGTGCTGTAGACTACTTGATCAAAAGTGAAATTACAGAATCATCCCTGATCGAACTCCTTACGAAGATCAGGCAGAAACTGCAAAGCGAACAGCACAGTCTGACAAATGTACCATTTGTGCAGCATGATTATTCGAAGAGTTTAAGACATCTCAAGGATAGTTTCTTCCAGGATATTGTAAGCGGATTCATAAGTGAAAAAGATATGATGACCAAAGCCGAAGAGCTGCATTTTCGCATACGGTCTGACAGGCTTGTGGTTATCAAGTTTGTCGTGAACTATTACGAGCAAGTGAAGAGGAAATATATTGAGAAAGGAGAGAAGCTGCTCCGCTTTTCGATCGTGAATATTATGGAAGAGATCATTCCATCCAAGTGGAACAAGGAGATTTTAGTTGAAAGTTCATCCGAATATTGGGTTATCGTCAATCTCCCTTCTGGCAGTGGGTCCAACCAGGTCGACATTAATAAACTGTGCAATAAGCTTCTATCCTCGATCAAGGATTTTATGAATCTATCGCTAACCGCTGGTGTAAGTACAACGGTTTCCGGATTTCGCTTTCTTAGGAAGGCATGTCAAGAGGCGGAATCCGCACTAAGGGAGAGTTTTTTCACAGGCAGCAACCAGGTATTGTTTTACGAGAATTTGGCTCAAGCTCCAGCACGATACGAAATTAATGGGATACTGAGTCCGCAGCAACAAAAAGACATTCATAAGTTGTGGGTAAGCAAGGACGTCAAAGAGGCGGAGAAGTTTCTTGAAATGGTGCGATCGGATCTGGAAGCAAAGCGGGGGGATGAGAACAGTATTCGTAAGCAATATATCACGGTAATGGAAATGCTCCACTCCCATATGACACGCGATACTCGAGGCAGCAAGCCTTATTTAAAAGAAGAGTCGCCCTATGAAAGGGTTCTGAGGGGAGAATATTGGGAGGACATTCATCAGGAAATGCTGACTCATATCGAATATTGCTTCAAAGCCGATTCCCAAATCATGCAGGAGCTTACGTATGCAGATCTGGCCATTCAGATCATTGACAAGTATTATGCCGAGGACATTTCTTTGCAAAGCGTAGCTGGCCAGATCAATGTGAACCCGTCGTATCTTAGCAGATTGTTCAAGCAGGAGAAAGGAGAGAACTTTATCTCCTACTTGACCCGGGTTCGAATCGAACATGCCAAGACTTATCTATTAAGCCGCGAATTAAAAGTATATGAGATCGCAGATACGGTGGGATACCACAATTACACGTATTTCAGTAAGATTTTCAAAAAGGTAGTAGGTGTAACTCCAGAGGAATACCGTGAGCTAGAGCTGGAGTCCAGGTTATCCCGTGAATAGAGGTGCAGCATATGAAGCGTCCAGGGCTCTTCCGTATCAAGTACAAAATTTTGGTGATTTGTATGACAGTGATTATCCTTCCGGTATTCGTGATGACCATCAATTCATATTACTCTTCTGAACGCTTGTTGGCACAGAATTATACCAAGCTGCTGAGCGATCTGGCCAAGCAGACCAATATTCGCATTGACGAGTTTCTTAAAGAAATCGAGAAAATCTCGCTGCTGGCCAGCAATGGTCTTAACGACAGTTTGTCTGCGACACATGATGGAAGCTTTCCGATACAGGATTTCCTGCGGAATGGTACGGAGCAGAATGAGATTGCGGCCTATAATCTTCTGATGAATTACATCATGATGAAGGATCGCGTATTTTCCATTTACCTCTATAACTTGAACGGAGGACAGGATCTGTTCGTTAGTCCACACCAGCCCATAGACCCCAACTTCAAGATGGCGAACGAATTATGGTTTAAAAAGTTTATGCACTCCAATGATCGAACGATTACGTTGACCACCAGGATTGATAAGCAATTGGAAAATAAAATTCTGGCCGTATCACACGCACGCAAGATTCATGATGTGACCAACGGAAAACTGCTCGGAGTTATCGTGGTCAGTATCGATATTAGATTTATAGAGATCGTTAATCGCAACTTGCAGGAAGGGCTTCGCTCCAGATTTATGATCGTCGATGAGGATGACAAAATTGTATACAACGTAAATGACCAGCTGATTGGGACCTTGTTCCGTGACAACGTTCGTCCAGTAGAATCATTGAATATTGTCGTAACCAGCCCGCTTAGTCAGCAAAAGTGGACCACTTATTTATATATGCCTTTGGATGAGCTGACTGCGGATGGCAAAATACTAGGTCGTAATCTCATCATGCTGGCTATCGTCATGTCACTGTTTGCTGCCATTATTTCGATCTTTCTCTCGCATGTGATCACACGTCCTATTAAGAAACTTTTACGCAATATCGCGCTGGTTGAAAAAGGGCAGTTTGAACAGGTTGAAGAGGTTCGATCTCGAGACGAGATCGGACATTTGTCGGTTCGCTTCAATAAGATGTCGCATGAACTGAAACGTATGGTTGAGCGAATGCAAAAAGAAGAAATAGAGAAAGCCGGAGCCGAGATGCGAGCACTTCATGATCAGATCAACCCTCACTTTCTGTACAATACACTTGGATCCGTAAAATGGATTGCATCCATGCAGCAAGCAGATAAAATCGTGGAAATGACAGATGCACTCATTTCGATGCTTCGCTATGCGACCAAGTCGGATGGAACCCTGGTAACCATTCGCGAGGAAGTGGATAATATCATCAATTACGCAACCATACAGAATGTCAGATATTACGGATCTATTCAGATGAGATATGAGATTGAAAATGAGCTGCTGGATTATCTTATGCCTAAGATGATTCTACAGCCCATTATTGAAAATGCCATCTTTCACGGTCTAGCCGAAATCGAAGAAGACGGTGTGATTACGATTCGGATTCAGCCGCAGGGCGATAATATATCGATAGAAGTTTGCGATAATGGTGTCGGTATGGAACATCATGCCATTCGAAGTTTTATGGAAGGAAGGATTGATCCGGGCAATGGTTCCAATGGAATCGGTCTTCATAATGTGCAGCGGCGCATTCAACTGCATTTTGGCAAACCCTATGGAGTACGGGTAGAGAGTAAGGTGGGAGAAGGTACAATTTTTTCCATCCTGCTGCCTGTTATTGCGAGTGTACCTGAGTAAAAAAATAGAGGCTTGCAGGTCATCCTGCAAGCCTCTTACGTTACCCTTTAACACTGCCAAGTACCAAACCCTTCGTAAAATACTTCTGGAGAAACGGATAAACGAGCAAGATCGGAATGGCACCCAAAAACATCTGGGCGGCACGTCCGGTTCTGGCGTTCATCATGGAGAGGAGTTGGGTGTAATCGGAGCCTGATTTCAGCATGATTTGTTCAAAGCTCTGCAGGAGCGTCTGCAAATAGCTCTGTAACGGATAATTGGCCGGATTGTTCATATAGATAATACCGTCGAACCAGGAATTCCAATGGGCAACGATACTAAACAACCCTACAGTTGCGAGAGCAGGTTTAAGAAGGGGGAGTAAAATACGGACAAGGACTTGTAAAGGACCTGCACCATCGATAATCGCGGATTCTTCAATCTCTTCTGGCAATCCTCTGATGAAGTTCATGAGAATGACCATACTGAAGACTGGTAGAGCGCCAGGTAATATCAGTGACCAGATCGAATCGATCAGTCCCATTTTGACCACCACGAGATATGTTGGGATTAATCCTCCGTTAAATAGCATGGTCACGATGAAAAATCCCATATATACATTACGTCCCATCAATTTTTGCTTTGTTTTTGAGAGCGGATACGCTGTAAGCACAATCAGGACAAGATTAACGAGTGTTCCAAGCAGGGTACGTTTGATGGCTACCCAAAGGGAAGAATAGAACGCTCCGCCGGATAATGCAAATTCATACGCTTTTGTCGTAAATTCTACGGGCCAGAAGGTAACACTGCCTGCAGACACTGCCGCACTGCTGCTAAATGAAACGGCAAGCAGGTTGATAAAAGGCAGAATGCATAGTAGAGAGATGATCATCAATATGGTGTAGTTTATGATATGAAACAGACGTCTACCTATACTGTTATCGTTGATCATAGTGATAGTCCTCCTTAGAAGATGCGATAGCCTGCTACCCTATACGCCAGGAAATAAGATAGGGCCATCAGTATCGTGGAAATGATGGATTTGAATAATCCGACAGCGGTACCAATGGAATATTGCGCCTGTTGAATCCCTAAACGATACACATAGGTATCAATAATATCGCCTGTTTGATAAACCACAGGGGAGTACAGGTTATAAATTTGATCAAAACCGGCATTAAGTACATTTCCAAGCGATAATACGGTCATCAACACAATAGTGGGCATAAGAAGCGGCAGAGTAATATATATGGTCTGCTTCCAACGTTTGGCTCCATCAATCACGGCAGCTTCATATAGCCCGGGATCAATACTCGTCAGGGCTGCCAGATAAACAACGGTACCAAAGCCAAATCCCTTCCAGATATCACTTATAATCATGGTCCACGGAAAAATAGATGGCGTGCCTAGAAATGAGATTTTCTCTATCCCGAATACCCCTAAAAACGAATTAACGATGCCGTCGGCGCTAAGAATATCGAGCATAATTCCAGCCATGATGACCCAAGAGAGGAAGTTGGGGATATAAACAAGGGTTTGGAACGTGCGTTTGACTGCGCTTCTTACGACCTCGTTAAGCAGTAAGGCGAAGATAACAGGCACAATAATGCCGCCAATGATCTTGAAGACAGACATATACAGCGTGTTCCAGATCGTCCTAACGAAATTGGGCTGATTAAACACGTGCGAGAAATTGTCCCATCCTACCCATGGAGAATTGAACCCCAGCCCCGGATTGTATTTCTGAAAGGCAATAACGAGTCCGTAGAATGGGATGTAACTGAAGATGAAAACCAAAATTAAGCTAGGTATCAACATTAAATGGTAGGGACTCTGCTGCTTTAATTTTCTCAGCATTCATTTTCCTCCGTTCACGGTAATAAGATCGAATCTCCAGCAAAATAAAAGGGGAGAGAAGTTAAAATTCCTCATCCCCGCTACAAAACCTATTTATTTTCCGTAAGCTTCATTGACTGCCCGGCTGGCTTCATCCCCGCCGGCAGCTCTCCAGTTCTGAACAATCACATCGAAATAATCGATACTTTCCGTACCCATAATGATCTTGGTGAATCCTTCGGTCAGGATATCATCCAAGGTTGTGCCGTAGCTCGCCAGCGCTTCGGGAGTTACTCCCCAAAGTCCTGTCTTGACATAGTTCCCGCTATCGAGCACTTTTTTTGCAAGACCATAAGCATTCTTAGGAGCGCCTTGCTGCAAATAGTCACCGACTGCTCCTGGCGTTGCATTTTCCATGAATTCAACACTGTTATTATATTTTTGCCACATTCCCGAAGTGGTGAGGCCGCTGGTGTCCTTGGACTGAAGCGCAGCGGATACCGCCTCAAACTGCTCATAGTCGGAGTTCGGATTAAGTACACGGAAAGCTCCAACCACGTGAGCGATATCGTTGTCCAGTAAGGCGGATAACGTTTCTTTCGATTCCTTGCCCTGGCCCTCATCTACGATATAAGCGTAGTCGTTCAGGATTTTAATGATTTCTTCAGCATGTTCAAATCCCTTTTTCATGACAATATAGTTGCCGTTCGCGAAAGAGATCGATTGTTTTGCTTCCTTACCGTCGATTGTGGGGATGATATACGGATAGAAGATGGCGTCCTTGCCCAAATTGGCTACCGTATCAACTCCAGGGTTATAACCCCACCATTGATAGTAAGGCTGCATGCCCACTTTGCCGGCGACAATATCGGCATTCATGGCATTGAAGTCTTTGATCGCGAATTCCGGATCAATGATGCCAAGCTTATACCATTCGGCCCATTCAGCCAGTGCTGCTTTCATCTCCGGTTGAATTGAACCATATACGAGCTCTCCGCTGCTATCCTCGATCCAAATATCCGGATGGGCGTTCCATGCGATGGCGAGCAGATTCAGATAATCCAGCGATTGATCAACCGCCATGCCATAACCACCGTGCTTTTCCATAAATTTCAGTGCGATATTCTTGATATCTGCCACTGATTTTGGATCTTCGAGGCCGAGTTCTTCCTTCCAGTCGTTCCTGATCCAGACGAAGTCCGGTTGATCAATTAAACCCCAGTGCATTTGTGGTATCCCGTACAATTGGCCGTCCTTTTTACCCGATTCGAAACTGTCTGCATCCGCTTTCATATATCCTTTGAGACGGTCGGAGGCGTGCTGTTCAAATGCATCTGTAAGATCCATGACCATATCTGCTTCGACTAATTGCCGTAGTTGTGAAGGATTCACCCGAAAGACGTCAGGAAGATCGTTCGATGATATGGCCAAATTCAGTTTGGTATCGTATTCATCACTAACCCAGTCTGTTTTTACATCAATATTAAGTTTCTCTTTGTATCTCCTGATCCACACATTGTTGGTGATATCGTCACCCTTAGGATATTTGGCCGAAGTGTATTCAGAGGTTACCGTGTGAATGGTTACCGTTCCAGCCTCGTTGGTTTCTGAGTCTGTGTTCGTTGGACTTTTCCCGGAGCTGCCCTCACTCGTGCACGCGGCCAATAATAAGGATGAGATGCATAATGACAACATGACCAATTTGCTTTTCTTGTTCATTTCTTTTCCCCCTTATTAGCAATATTTCAACAAATCTATTCTTGAAAATATTGTAATCTAGAAAGGGATAACGCGATATCAAAGTTATTGACGAGAACGCGTTCATTTTTTACTTTTGAGTCAGAGAGGAGAATGGAGAAGAGGAGAACGTGCACATATTTTACTTTGGACTAAACCTTTTTTTACTCAGGAATTGGGTTTTGGTTTTTTCAATACGGAAGCAGAAGGAGTGCGCGATTCATATAAGTCAAAATCAAAGCAAATTCAATGATGTAAATCAGCTGATCTCCCGGGCTAACACCCAACCCAAATCGTAACGCTGGGCATAAAGTGGTGTTAGGTCAATTACCTATAAGGAGTGAATCTGAAAATATGGCATACCCACAATCCATTTTTCCCTATCCTGCTAATCCCTTGGGACTTCAAAATTGCATTAATCGTTTCACGTATATGTGGCTTAGGAATGGAGACAACTTTTGGTTTTTCTTGACAGCGGTCGGTGAATTCAGAGCCTATGGCTACAGATTTTTTGGCGGGAGATGGAATCAGTATTCAATAGGATTGAGTGAGATTCGTTCCTTCAATTGTTCTCCGGTTCCAACGTTATATTAAAACAAAGCACCGAAGCTGCCGAGTAATTGGGCAGCTTTTTTTTGTGTTGTTTGTGGTTGAAGGTTATGTCAAACGAATAGTAAATGATTAAAAACCGTTAATCTAAAATGATTTACGGTTTTATTTTACTTGGTTTAATACATGAAGGGTGGCTAACGAATAACAGTTCGTACAACGCTTGAATCATGAACGTTCAAATATAGCTTGACCTAAAGTTAACTCTAAGAGCTATACTATCTAAAGGTTTAAAGTAATGTTTAGAGAGAGGTATGGATCAATGATTAAAAGCAACAAATGGAATGTTGCAGGCCTGGCCTTATTATTGGGTTTATTTTCAACCTTGGGCCCATTCACGATCGACATGTATTTACCAGCATTCCCTGAGATTGCATCAACGTTCAACACGAACGCTTCACTTGTTCAGTTCAGTCTAACTGCTTGCTTACTAGGGCTGGGTGCGGGACAACTGGTCATGGGACCACTGAGCGATGCTTATGGAAGACGTACACCGCTACTAATCTCCATGGCAGCCTATATCATCTGTTCATTAGCGTGCGCCTACGCTCCGAATATTGGTCTGTTGATTTTGTTTCGCTTCACTCAAGGTTTCTCGGCTTCAGCAGGAATCGTTATTTCCCGCGCGATAGCTCGCGACCTTTACAGTGGACATGAGCTTACCAAGTTTTTCTCCTTATTATTGCTCGTAGGGAATTTGGGGCCTTTGGCAGCACCGATCGCAGGCAGTGGCGTTCTTTCATTTACGACATGGATTGGTGTGTTCATTTCACTCTCCGTTCTGGGAGTTTTCTTATGGGCAATGACCAAATGGCGTCTGAAAGAGACGAACCCGCCGGAACGACGCGTTGCTCCTAACTTCAAACTTCAGTTACGTAACTATGGACAGCTTCTACGTGACCGGAAGTTCGTAGGTTACATGCTGGCACAGGGAATTATGACGGCTGGGGTTTTTGCATATGTAGCAGGCACACCTTTTATCTATCAAAATATATATGGAGTCACGCCGACGGTTTTTGCTATATTATTTGCTTCCAACGGGATCAGCTTGATCATCGGCTCTCAGCTTGTAGGCCGGTTGGCACAGCGAATCTCTGAGCAGACGCTCCTATTATCGGGACTATGGCTTGCACTAGTGGCAAGTATTGCTGCCTTGATGGTGACGCTGGCTCACGGCCCTCTTTTTGCTCTGGTTATACCGCTGTTCTTCTTTGTATGTTCTATTGGGATTACGTCAACAGCAGCATTTCCACTTGCCATGGAGAGTCAAGCCAAAAGTGCCGGAAGTGCCGCAGCATTACTTGGGGTTGTTCCCTTCTTGCTTGGCGCGTTGGTCGCTCCGTTGGTGGGAATTGCGGGTGAAGATACAGCTGTTCCATTGGGCCTTACTTTGTTAGGGACGAGTATTGTTGCTATTATCACTTACTTCGTATTGGTTAGAAAGATACCCGATCATACTGAAGAGGTTCAGTCCGATCTCAACATGTAGATATACGAGTCCTAAAACATTGTACTTTGAAAAGTCGCTGATACCATTTAGCGGCTTTTTTTATACATAGGGACCAAACGCCTAGTTAGGAGCAGGAATAAGAACGTGTACGAATAGCTATACCTGAAAAGGACGTACTCCAATAAATAATCAGAGAATTGAAAATTCATCCACAGGCATAAAGTAAGGTAATGATAATGTTTGAGGCTTTAACTACAACACAGTATGTAAAACCGCAGCCAAGCGCTAAGCTCGACTGCGGGCAACAATCTAATAATGCAGTTCAAGAACAGATCTGAAAAAGTTCCCTCAGGAAATCAAAAAAACATAATTACACTGGAGCAACCATAATCTAAGTTGATTTCGCACCTCTCAGAAAGATACCTACTAACCTTTGGCCCAGTGCAAGATTAGATTCATACTTTTGCGGGGTGTTCTCCCGATTGCCCATTAACATCAGGGTCGAAAAAGTCTCAGCTAAGAACATGGGATCGTCTTCGCGAAGAGTTTGCTGGTCCATGGCCAATTGGAAATGGGTCGCCAATACCTCATGAATGCGAGCCTCGGCTTCTCTGATTTCCTGAATTTGATTTTTCTCAAGAAAAGGCTCAGCTTCTCTAATCATGGTTTCAACCTCTGCATGCGGGTTCGCCAGTCTGGCCTCGGCCAACCGTATAAGTCCATCCTCCAGATGTTCAGCATGATCAAGAAAGTCTGAAGTTACTCGGCGTACATTCTGGAACATGGTTATCATAGCTACCTTAAAAAGTTCAGGCTTGCTAGCAAAGTGATAGTATATGGTCGGCTTAGACACATTGCATCGTTTTCCAATTTGTTGGAGCGTGACAGTTTCGTAGCCGTATTCCTTGAACAATTTGGAAGCAGTTAAAATGATCGTTTGCTGTACAGAAATTTTGGTGTCCGCTTGCTTGGGTCTTCCGGGCAAACGTTTGGGTGATTTATCTGGCATTGCACACTCTCCTCCATGAATATTTTATGACAAACCTCGTTCATAAGCAAAATCGACTTGTAATTATATTTACCGGTAAGTATAATTTGTATGAAATGAAACGAGTAATGAATAAAGGTGGAATGAAGTTGAAGACAGCAAAACGCAGTAACAAGTGGAAAAAGGTACTCATTTGGTCTTGTCTATCCGTAATTATAGTTGTGATTGGACTTTTCGTTTATCTCCAATCCGTCACGTATAGTCCGTCGGAAAGAGCCGAAGCAGCCATGAACCCGGATAGTCAGGTTAGCATCAATAAGATCAAAAATGGCTATCGGTTTGAACCGGTGGGTACCGAAATCGTGGAACCTAACATCATTTTTTATCCGGGAGGTCTAGTGGAACCAGCCAGTTATGCTCCGTTTGCCAGAAAATTAGCAGAAGAAGGACATAGAGTCTATATTGCCGATATGCCTTTCAATTTGGCCATGTTTGGGGAAAACAAGGCGGATTCTTTTATTGAGGAACATCCAGACGAAGCCTTTGTAATTGGTGGCCATTCGCTGGGTGGAGTTTTTGCATCACGGTATGCTGCCGAGCACACAGACACGCTGGACGGTGTCTTTTACTTAGCATCCTACGCCGATGAGAGTGGAAGCCTAAAGGAGACGGACTTGTCAGCCTTACAGATCACTGGTACAGATGATGGCGTGCTGAATTTCGAACGATGGGAAGAATCCAAAATAAATCTTCCTCAAAACACGACATATGTAAGCATCAAGGGCGGTAATCATGGGCAGTTTGGCTCGTACGGGGAACAAAAAGGAGATCATGCACCAGCAATTACTGAGGAACAGCAATTGGAGGAAGTAGTAGCTGGACTCGAAGCATGGTTTAACCTGATAAATCGCTAATAGCTAGTTGTGAATCTTCGAATCCTTGATTGGAAACTATTTATAATTACCTTCGTATGTACTATGATACATAGAAGGGAAAATAAGGAATAACTTCAAGGAGGAAGATGGTTGAAAAAGAGCACAAAATGGGTATTATGGATTTTGGGATTCATGCTGGGCGCAATTTTTATTAATTTTTTCATGAATTTATTCAGTTTCGCTTATGCCTTGATTACTGTACTTTTACTTGCCTTAATGGGATGGGGATTCGTAGTAAAGTTAAAGAATGATGTTCGTCAGCACGAAGATCATTATCGAAGAGAGTCGCATACTGAGATAAACGATATTGAAAGGTACACAAGGTAGATCATATCACATACCTCACAGAAAACAGCCGCCTATTTCAAGGCGGTTTTTCTATTTCATTGGCAAGGATGATGTACTTGGTACAGGGGTGCAAAACACTGTTTTCGTTCTGCACCTCTTTTTAAATTAGCTTTTCTTTTTTTATGTTAAATGAAAGTCAAAGTTTTTACCAGTGAGATTAAGTGATCTTGATCGGCCCACAAGATGAAATAGGAATACGTACTTCCATGAATCACAACAGGCGTAGGGTATTTGACAATAAGTGCCGCCTGATTTCTCATTTCTACGGCTTGGTCTTCTGAAGGAAATATGAAACAGGCTTCCTGTGCTTGAACCAATGCAGGAAAGATTCGTGGATTGGTTCCATAGGGTTGCAGGACATGGAAGGCTTCGGCTCTGCATACTGCGTGAATTTCCTCTTCGGAAGATATCGCCGATATCTGAAAAAATCCGTCCGATCCTTCGAATCGTTCTTCGGTCACTTTGCGCCAGTTTCGCGGATAATAGAAGGATACCTTGTATACCTGGTTTAGGTATAATTTATAGGAATCATGTTCATGGAATTGTGGTGACCAGGCTAGAGATGTAATCCACTTGGCTTCAACAATTTTAGTCGGATGATTAGGGTGATCTAAATCAATAACCCAAATTTCGTCTGCTTGTTCTTGATTGCTGCATCCTGATAAGTATGCAAGTCGTTTCCCGTCCGGAGACCAACTAAGCGGGGTGGAGAAACAGGTGGAGACCGCCCATGTTTTTTGCTGCCCGCCAGCTCGCCTGTCAGTCTGGATGAATGAAACGTATTGATTATTCACGATATCTGTGGCGCTGTATGCGACTGTCGTAGAGTCTGGAGACCATTCGGGAAAATAGTTCTTGGCCTGAGGTCCACCTTGGAGTTGGGAGCTTACTCCTGTTGATAAATTCACGGTAGTGATTAAGGAAATGCTGGCCCCTGGGGATGTATATAGAGCAAACTCTCCATTCGGAGATATTCTGACATTGTGGAGTGGCCCCTCCGTATTACGAGTTAATTGCTGTTTGTTCATGCCATCCCGGTTGATCTTATATAATTGAGTGATGCCTGCTTCATCTGGTGCTGCATACAGGAAAGCTTCTCCAGAGGGAAACCATTGAACATCGGTGACTCCATATTGAACGATCGAGCCGCTGGTATGCGTGTAGATATTGTAGATCACAATCCGATGGTCCTTTACATAAGTCAAGTAATGACTATCCGGTGACCAGCTTAGTAAAGTATAAGGTTCAATTTGATCAATCTGTGCCCATGTTCTGCTGTTAAGATTCAATACCATCACAGTATTATTCTTGCCGATAAAGGCGATATGCTGAAGATCTGGGGACCAATATGGAATTGAAAACTCTTCACCAAGATTCTGGGTTAGCTTCATGGTCCGACCTGTTAATACGTGATATAGCCAAATGTCGTACGAACCACCCCCAACATTAGAATTAAAAAGGATTGCTTCACGATCAGTACGATTCATATGCCAATCCGTCCTTCCATTCGAATTCCTACAATATATTCAAGAATGGTAAATAGGCGAATTATTTATTATCGTACCTTATGTTATAAAGCTTGAGGACATAAATACAGATAACAGGCACATGGCATATCAATGGCCTTCTTAATGTAACATCACAAAATAAAGGCATCGTTCTGATAAGAACGTGCCTTTATTACTTGGTTACCTATTTACGATTTACATGAACATATCCATAATCAGAACACCTGCAAGTCCCACAAGTGAGATTATCGTGACCATGACCGACCAGGTTTTTATCGTTTTACCGATACTAAGATTGAAGTACTCCTTGTAGATCCAGAATCCTGCATCATTGACATGAGAGAAGGTAACGCTACCGGCACCCGCTGCGAGAACCATCAATTCGGGACTTACGCCCGTTGCAGCAACCAGAGGTGCGGCTATACCAGCTGCTGTCATACCGGCTACGGTTGCAGAACCGACAGCAATTCTTAAGATTGCTGCGATCAGCCAGGTTAACAGGAGTGGAGAGAGGGTCGAGCCTGACATGAGATCAGAAATATATTGGTCAATATGACTGTCGATCAAAACTTGCTTAAATGCACCACCACCGGCGATGATTAAAAGGATCATTCCGATTCCGCTTACAGATTCGCTCAGTGAGGTCATAATCTCAGGCATTTTTTTGCCCAGATTTAACCCGAAAGTAAAGATAGCCACAATAACTGAAATTAACAGAGCGACATTTGCATTACCGATAAAGTCCGTTACTGGCGAAATTGCTGATTCAGGAGCAAAAATCTCAACAATGGTTTGAAGTGCGATCAAAATGACCGGTAGAAGAGCTGTAAAAAGACTGATTCCGAATTTAGGAAGTTCTTCTTCTTTGAATTCCTTCGGATTAAATAGACCTTTAGGGATATCAATCTGCAATGCTTCTTTTTTAAACAGCTTGGTGTAAACAGGACCCGCAAGGATAAAGGCAGGGATCGCAATAACTATACCCAGGATCATCGTTAATCCGATGTTGGCTCCAAAAACGTTAGCAACCGCTGTCGGTCCAGGATGCGGAGGCACGAATCCGTGCATGGTGATCAGCGCTGCAATAACGGGCATTCCCAGATACAGAACTGGCACGCGTGCAGCTCTCGCGATGGTAAATACCAATGGAATTAATACCACTACACCTGTTTCAAAGAATAAAGCGATTCCAACAATAGCCGCCGTAATAACTGCCGCTAGCTGAGTCCGTTTTTGACCGAAGGCACCTATCATGGTTGTGGCAATACGCTGCGCACCACCTGAATCAGTCATTAGTTTCCCGAGGATACCTCCGAAAATAATAATCATCGTTAAATGTCCGAGCGTCCCACCCAGACCGGATTCGATGGATTCGACAGCTTGAATCGGTGTCATTCCTTCCAGTACGCCAACCGCCAGGGATACAATAATGAGTGATATGAAAGCGTTTAACTTAAAAGCCATCATTAATATGAGCAGTAAAATGACCCCGATGGTAACAGAGATAATTGGCATATACTTTTCCTCTTTTCTATATTAGCTTGATCAAAGAGACCACAATGTAAGGAGTGCACGATTGATTTTTGTTATATTTATTCATCAGTGTTACTCCTTACAGTCTGGCCATACTAAACTGAATTAGAATGATTTCGTACTCAACATTTCAACGACTTCTCTCAAATCCGTTTTGGTACCGACGTTACCAGGGAAGATGACATAGGAAATCCCCGGGAATTTACTTTCACTGCCTGTTGTCCACACGGGGATACCTGGACGAATCTGTCCAGCAACGGTAGCTCGTTTTACTTCAAGGCCGTTCGTTCCAATATCGCTCGAGGTAATGCCACCTTTAGCAATGATATACGATGGTCTTACTTCCAGCCGTTTGACAATACTCGTGACGGCATCCGAAATTTTGACGGAAAGTTTTAATTCCTCTTCTTTTCTGTCTTCTCCAAGATCCAAGCGTTCTCTTCGGGTATAGACAGCCACATTTTTACCTTGAAGAATGAATTGGTTGGTAGTCTCCACAACTCTATTAAGCTCGTTCTCGAATTGATCGGGCTCCAGAACAAGATGAACATTAAATTCAACAAATTCTACTGCACCGGACTTTCTCAGTTCTTCAAACTGTTCCGTTGTTTTCTTAACATGGGATCCGATGATGACTAGTCCGCCATGATTTGTGTGATCACTCATCATCTCATCACGAGTGAGCAGACTTTTGTCACTAACGCCTCCCATGACCTTCGTAAGGGCAGCAGCACTTCTAAACATCAAGTGTTTACCTTGGTTGATGGCTCGAATTAAAGCAATGGTGAAGATCTGTACATCGGCATAGTCGATTGCATTCACAATAACTTTGTTAAAACCTTCAACGTTCAACAGCTGCTGTTCAATCAGATCCAAGTTCATGGCACGCAGACTTTCAAGCGAAATGTAAGTCATGTGTTCAGCTTTATACTGACCATTCGATTTTTCCTCAGCCCACTCACCCAAATGGGACTTGGTGTAACCAAAGGTGCGGTCCTTGGCGAATTCGGTTTCTCCAGCAGGAACCAGTTCCGTATCATACTGCACGTAGTGAACATTATCGATCGTGAAGCGTCCGCCTTCTTTGAAGAAAGGAAGGATGATCTCACCGTCAAATCGGATATCTGACTGGGCTTCAACGGTATCCTTCAGTATTTCCGTTTCCAGCGGGTAGTGGCCTCTAAGTGTGGAATCTCCACGACTAATAATGGTGAACTCAAGGTTGTTTTTCTTGGCAGCTGCTACGATATTTGCAGCAATGTCCTGGTGTGCTTTTGTCGTTTCTGCAGCAGTAAATCCGCGTGAGTTGGTGAGAACAAAGAACATCGAATTCTCTTCCTTAAAACCTCTGTCGATGCTTTCCAACGACCAATCCGTATAGACCGATACACCATGTACCGTTTGGACACCAGTTGGATCATCATCCAACACGATAATTTTGTGATTAAAGTGTTGAAGCTCTTTTTCAATCATTTCATGGACAAGAGTGGTATCCACAGAAGGAATGTTGCTGAACACTTCTTCAACAGACCGATTATTCGTTTTCATGGTCAAGACCCCTAACTTCGACATTTGCTAATTTTTCATAATACTGTACGATCCCGCCGTGATCGTTCATTAATTTCCCGTCAACTTTTAGGGCATGGAATATTTCCAACAGGTGACTGGAAAGGGGAAGAGGTACTCCAATCTCGTGAGCTGTATCCATGACATTCGTAATATCTTTCATATTGATCGCAATCGTGCCTCCCGGGGCAAAGTTTCTGTCCAGAATAAGCGGAACTTTGGCATCCAGAACAGCACTGCCTGCTAATCCGCCTCGGATTGCCTGATACATTTTCTCAATATCGATGCCCGCTTTGGCAGCCAGGACAAGGGCTTCGGACATCGCAGCAATATTCAAGTTAACGATGATTTGGTTCGCGAGCTTCGCTGTAACTCCGCATCCGCTATCTCCAACTAGGGTGACAGCCGTTCCCATGTCAAACAATACGGACTTGGCTTGTTCGAATACGCTTTCTTTACCGCCCACCATAATGGCTAATGTGCCATCAATGGCTTTAGGTTCTCCGCCGCTAACGGGTGCATCCAAAAAGCCGACGCCTTTTTTCGCTGCTTCTTCAGCAAGAGCAATAGAAACAGCAGGAGTGATGGAACTCATATCGATAATAATCGAGCCTTCTTTGGCTCCGGATAAAATGCCCTGTTCCCCCAAAACAACAGCTTGCACATGTTGGGATGCAGGGAGCATCGTGATGATGATTTCACAGTTTTCAGCGACTTCTCTAGGTGAGGAGGCTGCAGCTGCACCTGATTCTACCAATATTTGTACCGCTTCCTGATTCAGATCATTAACGGTTAGTTCGTGTCCTTTTTTTCTAAGGTTTAGAGCCATCGGTTTCCCCATGATGCCGAGTCCAATAAAGCCAACTTTTTTTGCCATGTTGTTTTCCTCCTAATAACTTTTCTAAGAAAGGCTTATATGCCTATGAATTGAGTTCTGTACACTGATTAGATTCAAACAACGTTGAAGTGAACTTGAGTTTCTGAAAATAAAACGATTGATTCAGCAACCGCTTACATCGTTGTTTGCGTTTTCATTGTATACTAAAAATTAAAAATTGTATACATTAAAATATAAAATTGTATACATTAAAATATAAAATTGTATACAATTAATGAAATTACGTATACTTTTATTGCCTACCATCGTTTATTGGAATGATTTTATGAACATAATTTGGTACTATATTTATGATGAGAAATGAAACTGAGGTGAAGTTAGTGCATGACCATAATAGCTCACGACCGGCGTATCATCAGTGTTACGAAATTCTCCGAGACAAGATCTTAAACGGTGAGCTTCCTAGCGGTACAAAGATCGTTGAAGAGAAACTAGCTGCAGAGCTTGGAGTTAGCAGAACGCCCATAAGGGATTCCATACGAAAACTGGAGAACGAAGGATTAATTGTTCAAAAGAAAGTGGTTAAGCCAACGGAAAAGGACTTACGTAATTTGTTCAACGTTCGGATATTGTTGGAAGGGTATTCAGCTAAATGCGCGGCGAATTTCCTAAAAGACAACGAGATTGAGGACCTGTACAAGTATGTGGAAATCGGGAGATCGGGGACCAAGGATGAGATTATGTCCGCGAATGAAAGCTTCCATAATGACATTGTAAAAGCGAGTAATAATCCGCTCATGATCGATATTATAGACCGGATGCAGGCTATTATTTATCTGTTCAGGAAAACCGTTGTCATCTATAATCGTCCTCACCTGATTGATGAGCATGAAGAAATATATAATGCAATCAAGTCCAGAGACGGCGAGAAAGCCGAAGAGTTGATGAAAAAGCACCTGGAGAACGACCTGAACTTTTATCTCCATGTCATGAGCAATCAGTAAGAGGCAAGAGGGCAAGAGGGTAAGAGGTATAACGAAAACGCCGGTGACCTTAATAAAGGTTACCGGCGTTTTTCAATTAGCGTTTCGGCATTTTGCTCTCATCCATGTAGAGCAGGTTCCACCGATGACCGTCCAGGTCTGCAAATCCAGCACCATACATCCAGCCTTCATTTTCAGCTGGTTTGCCAAAGATGCTTCCTCCGGCAAATTCAACCTTCTGAATAAAAGCATCGACTTCTTCTCTGCTATCAGCACCAATAGAGAATATGACTTCTGCGCTATGGGAAGTATCTGCGATGGTTGAACCTGTGAATTTCTCAAACGCCGCATCCGGGAACAGCAGAATGGTGGTTTGCCCGATGGTAAGCTTGGCTCTTTCGCTACCAACGCTCACCGCATGGAATCCAATCTCATTGAAAAAAGCAGTTGATTTCTCAACGTCTTTGACTGGCAGGTTAATCCAGATCTCCTGTGACATGGCTGTAGCCTCCTGGTATATATTTCGAACTATACTTACTATACCCTACTGCAGCTTCCCAAGACAGCATGAATTGGAAGACTGTGGTAAAGTAAGGAGGGACCGGACCTTCATCAATATTTGCCTGTTGTGATTACTGTGTTAATTTACTCGTATTTTAGTCAAAAAAAGAGAAGAAATGTTCTGGAAAAAATCTCGTTCACTTGCATTCGGATTATCATTGCAATAACAAGCTGTATTTTTTCACTTATCGTATTATTAGTGACTCAGCAACATTTCATGAGAGCAGCTGGCTAACAATTGGTTGCTTTTTGATATGTTCTTTGCAAGATACCTGGAGGGAAGGTCAAGAGCGTGGCTTGCTGCATGCCTTATTATTTCCTTTACTTAGGTTAGGATCAAGGCGTATAATCCGTTCTGACATCAGAGAGAGAAGAGGAGAATTGGATTCATGAACAACGGGTTAGTCAACGCTATAATTGCTTATATCATGTGGGGGGTTCTCCCACTCTATTGGAAATTGTTCAACGATGTGCCAGCAGGCGAGATTCTGTCCCACCGTGTCGTCTGGTCGTTTGTCTTCATGGGTATTCTCGTGGCTGTCCAGCGCCGCTGGGGTGATATGAAGCGGATTGCTGCTAATCGGTCACAGCTGCTATCGCTCGCCACAAGTGGACTGTTGATTGCAGTGAATTGGCTTATTTTCATCTGGGCGGTCAACAATGGGCACGTTGTTGAGACAAGTCTTGGTTACTACTTGAACCCACTGCTAAACGTACTGCTAGCCGTTGTTTTCCTTCATGAGAAGCCTAACCGCGGCCAGTGGCTCGCCATTGCTATCGCTGGTGCCGCGGTGCTCATTATCGCCATCGACTATGGTCGTTTTCCATGGGTCGCGATCTCGCTGGCTGCATCGTTTGGCTTGTATGGACTTGCGAAGAAAAAAACGGTGCAAGACGCTTCTGTAGGCTTGTTGTCGGAGACGGCTGTAGTGCTGCCCATCGCGCTAGGCTACTGGATCTATTTGGCGGTCGTAGGAGAATCGACTGCATGGACGCTGTCTTCGTCTATGTTCATAGGCCTGCTTCTTTCTGGCGTGGTAACGGCGCTGCCGCTGTTATTTTTTGCGCGTGCTGCTGCACGGATGTCGCTGTCCACACTCGGATTCGTACAATACATCGGGCCAACCATCATGCTGTTCCTAAGCATATTTGTATTTAAGGAATCCGTATCGCCGGTTCTCCTTGTTGGGTTTGCGTTGATCTGGACTTCACTGATCGTATATGCGATATCGTCCGTACGTGGCACGAAACTCGCGAAAGCGAGCTGACGGCAGGGGAGATTTGGTTTTGTCATCATGGCCATTTCCGTCCAATGGATGGAAGTGGCCTTTTTCTGTTTATTTCCTTTATGCGGCAGGATCCTTCATAATTATTAGGATAATTTCAACTTCAATTGAATGACGGGGAAGTTGCCCTTGAAAAAACACACTGATTTTTTGAGAGAGTCGTCACTACACAATTGTGGACGTCAAAATATTAACTTTAATCCACACTAATTTGGTCTGAATGATTGATATTATGTTCGATAGAAGATATACTTCTGTTAATTACGTTAATCATCAGTGAGTAACAAGAAAGTGAAACTTACATACATAGGAGGGAAACATGTGGCTCCAGAGTTATATGAATTGGAATTGGAGTACGACCTGCTGAAGCAACTTCAGGATGCAACTGCTCCAATCGGTGCAAGTACGCTCGTTCATACGTTAGGCAAAAAATACGGATTAAGCCAGGCAACGATAGGCAGACGGCTAATGGAAATGGACGTTGAAGGATATACGACTCTGGAAGGCAGGAAAGGTCGTATTTTGACCGAAGCGGGTTCAGAACGGCTGAAGTTAATTGAACGGGAGCTGCAGCAGAAAAATGCTAACTCACGCCTGATGCAGACGCTGAACCATTCTGGGGAAAAGGCGCTTCTTGACATTCTTGTTGCACGAAAAGCGCTTGAACGGGAGATTGCTTCGTTGGCAGCAGAACATGCCACAAAAGAATATATCCATCTGCTCGAACAATCCATTAAGGAGCAGCATCGGAAATTGGAGCAAAATATCATACCTTATGAGGAAGATCGGGAATTCCACCGGTTGCTCGCCTTTGCCGCCCAGAACCAATTTTTGCGCCATGCCGTGGAATTGGTATGGGACACCAGCAGAGACTTTCTGGAGACTGCGTATATTCGGCGCACTGTTGGGAGTGAATTGGTGGTGGATCATCGTCAGATCCTGGATGCCATCATATCACGGTCCCCGGAAGATGCCGAAGCGGCCATGGTCAATCATATCAATCAGATGATCGAAGATGTCAAACGTTATTTTGCTATAAAAAACCAGATATTAAACATCGAGGAAGCGCGTTGAAAAAGGAGATGAACTTGTGGACAAAAACTATCGCTTGGGTATCGACATCGGAGGCACGTTCACGGACGCACTGGTGACGGATCGGCAAGGCAGGATGGTGGCTGCACTGAAGACGCCATCTATCGCAGAAGCGCCAGAACGGGCTATTTTTAATGCATTGGATCAGCTTCAGGAACAAGGTGTGGACATTGGCGATATCGATTTGTTTGTGCATGGCACGACGCTAGGTGTGAACACGTTGATCGAACGGAATGGAGCTGTAACCGGACTGATCGTAACCCAGGGCTTTCGGGACATTCTCGAAATTCGAAGACTTCGCCTAGAGGATACGACGAACCTGTACGGTGATAAAACGGAGGCGCTCGTACCGAGATATCTCGTCAAAGAAATTGAAGAACGGGCGCTAGCTAGTGGAGACATACTGCAACCACTTAACAAAGATCAGCTGATGCAGGCGGTTGATGAATTGGTGGACGAAGGCATTACCGCACTGGCGATCAGCTTTATGCACTCTTACGCTAACCCTGCTCATGAGAAGGAAGCAGAAGAGATGATCAGGGAACGGCATCCGCAGTTGTTCATTTGCCGCAGTAGTGCCATCTGGCCGCAGCAGCGTGAATTCGAGCGGACACTTGCAACGGCCATGAATGCATATGTGGGAGAACGCATGGGTTCGTACTTTGTCAGGCTGCAGGAAGGCATTCATCAGTACGGTTTAAAAGCAAATCTGCTCTCCACGATGTCCAACGGTGGCATTATGACAGCGGCAAGTGCTGCGAGTGAACCTGTTCGCACCCTGCTCTCGGGTCCTGCTTCAGGTGTCATCGCAGCGACGCATATTGCCCGGAAGGCCGGCATTGATCAGGTGATCACGTTCGACATGGGCGGTACAAGTGTGGATGTGGCTTTAATTGACAAGGAGCCAGCGTATTCCATGGAAAACAAAGTCGGTGATTTTCCGGTCATTTTGCCGGCAGTTGACGTTACGGCGATTGGCGCAGGAGGTGGATCGGTTGCATGGCTGGACAGCGTCGGTGTGCTCAAGGTTGGTCCACGCAGCGCCGGCGCCTATCCGGGACCTGCGTGTTACGGCCGAGGTGGCGAGGAACCGACAACGACGGATGCTTACCTGCAGCTTGGCATTTTGCAGGCAGATCGTTTCCTTGGTGGTCAGATGAAACTCCATCCAGAGCTCGCAGAACGTGCACTGAACACGGTCGGCACGAAGCTGGGACTTGACGCATCACAGACCGCACAAGCGATTCTGGATGTGGCCACAGCGAACATGTACGCCCAATTTTCGCCTCTAATGGCTCGTAAGGGTGTTGATCCGCGTGATTTCACACTGCTGGCCTACGGAGGAGCGGGACCAATGCATGCGTTTCTGATGGCCAGGGAAGTCGGGATCCGGCGTGTACTTGTGCCACCTGCTCCTGGAACACTTTGTGCCATGGGTTGCACGGTGGCAAATCTCCGAAACGACTTTGTCCTATCGCTGCACAAGAGCAGCCATGCATTAGACAGTGGAGAATTGGCTTCCTATTATGCAGATCTGGAGCAGCAGGGGCGAAGCTGGGTAGAGGAAGAGGCTCGGGGCAGTGTTGAACTCGAGAGCGTCTACTGTCTCTATAGTGCCGATATGCGATACGAAGGACAGGCCTTTGATCTGGAGATTGCCCTAACGCAGGAGGAGATTGCCAATCCTGAACAGGCCAAAGAGAAGTTCCATGCGTTCTATCATAATGTGTTCGGAATCAGCCAGCCGGAATCCGAAGTGATGTTCATCAGCCTGCGGGCGACAATTGTCGGCATCGTACCAAGCCATGGAAGCGTGGATTCGTATGCCCAAGTCAGTCATGGCGGGGGAGCAGAGGAACGAACGATAACGTTCGATCATGCGCGGGGAACGGCGAAAGTGCTAACTAGAGAACAGATCCCGTTGGAAGCAAGTATTCCGGGCCCGGTCATTGTGGAGGAATACGATACGACCATTTTTGTTCCTCCAGGTTATAACGTAAGAAGGGATGCGCACGGCAATCTGATCGGGGAGGCGACGGAATGATCGCGGACAAGGTGTTTCTGGAAATTTTCAACAATCGAATCCAAGCGGCAGTCGAAGAGATGGCAAACGTCGTTCTGCGAACGGGATTTACCGCTTTTGTCAAAGAGACCGGTGATTTCGGTACTTATCTGTTGTCTCCTTCCGGAGAGACGTTTGGTTCACCGCTGGAAACAGGGTATAACCTTTCGCTCGGTATTCCAGCAGAAGCAACGATACGCAGCATTGAGGATTGGCAGGAAGGGGACTTGGTTATCTGCAATGATCCTTATGCGACCAAAGGCATGGTAACCCATCTTCCAGACATTCATCTCATTAAGCCCTACTTCCACGAGGGGCGCATCATTGCCTATGGGATGTGTTTCGTTCACTCGTCCGATGTTGGCGGTAAGGTACCTGGAAGTGTCTCTCCAAGTGCATACGATATTCATATGGAAGGCATACGCATCGCCCCAGTCAAGTTATATGAAGCAGGCGTGTTAAACGAGCAGGTAATGCGAATGTTTCTGGATAACAGCCGGATTCCAGAGCAAAACCTTGGGGATCTCAAAGCGCTGATGGCAGCCTTGAATCGGGGTGAACAGCGACTTGCCGAACTGATCGCGCGTTATGGCGTGGAACGGATTGAGCAGGGCATCGAGCAATTGCTCGAATATGCCGAAATGAAGGCTCGAGCCATCGTTCGTGAAATTCCGGATGGAGCTTACGATTTCTGGGATTATCTCGAAAAGGGACCCGGAGGCTATCCAATCCGTTTACGATGCAAAATGACAATCGAAGATAGCAACATTCATCTTGATTTCAGCGGTACCGACCCTCAGGTCCGGGCTTCGTTTAATATCCCGACGCATAATCAGCAAGGCCACTACATGCTAGTACCTGCGTTGATTCGCTATTTCCGCACCCTGGACCCGACAATTCCATGGAACTCCGGCATGATCCGTATGGTGAGCAATTACGCGCCACCAGCCTCGGTGTTGAATCCGGAACCGATGGCCGCTGTCGGCGCACGAGCAGCCACGTTTATCCGTCTGATGGACGTGATCACGGGTGCTCTTAGCAAAGCCGAGGCCAGTAAAGTGCCTGCTGCCGGAGCGGGACAAGCCTGTATCGTCATGATGGCGATGACGGATGCAAATGACGGAAAGAAAAAGGTTGGGGTCATCCAGCCGATCTGTGGTGGTTCCGGAGCAAGACCGATGAAAGACGGCATTGACGGTATGGATTTCGCCGTTGGTCATCTGCGCAACATTCCGGCAGAAACGGTGGAGGCCGAGATGCCGGTTCTCATTGAGCATTACGGGCTTCGCGAAGACTCCGCGGGCGCCGGGGAATACCGCGGCGGAAGCGGGATCGCCTTGCGGGTTAGAATCGTCACACCAGACACGGTCATGACGGCACGCAACATGGAGCGCATGGAATTTCACCCTTGGGGCCGAATGGGCGGTGATGTTGGAACGCATGGAGAGGCTATTCTGAATGAGGGGCTTCTCGATGAGAGAGACCTTGGCCGAATTGACGAACTGCTGCTGCAACCCGGCGATACGGTGACCTTCCTGTCCCAAGGAGGAGGAGGATATGGAGATCCGTTAAACCGAAATGTCCAGTCTGTGCTCGCAGACGTTCGAAGCGGTTTGCTTTCCATTGCAAAAGCACGTGAACTTTATGGCGTCGTGGTGAAGGGCACGAATATTGACGAGTCCGAAACGCAATCACTGCGGGCGACTATGCAGATTAATGTGGAAGATTTCAGTTATGGTCCAACCAGAGACCAATTCGAAGCCATCTGGAGCGATGAGATGCAGCTGACGTTGGGACAAGCGTTAAAGGAATATCCGCTTGCTCTTCGGGATTACCTGAAGCGCCGTACGATGGATATTTTGGAACAAAGGCATGCCGATGGACTGTCCGTGACAACAGAGGAAATTGCGTCCACCGTGAGCGGATTAAGGAACAACATCGGACTGCATGGAGCCGGTCGTACGTAAGCCTGCAAATGTGAAGGTGTATGAATATTAAACCAACTAATCTTATGGGGGAATTCACATGTTTAAATCAAAACGCAAACGTTTTTTCAGCTTGGCCTCATTAACACTGACTGCTTCACTTATTCTTTCAGCCTGCGGCGGAGCAAGCAGCTCGGGAACTGCTTCAGAGAATGGGGGCACTCCGGATAGCAGCGGCGACAAAATCAAGCTGACCATGTTTATCTGGGCAGGCTCCAATCAGGATATCGTACCTAAAGAAGTGGTTGCGGAGTATGTCAAGGAACACCCTAACGTTGAAGTTACTTTCGAGGAATCCTCCAATGCGATCATGTATCCCAAAATGGTAGCTGGCAAACAAGCCGATCCGAACAATCCGGTTGTCAACTTCGGTTACTTTAATGCAGATGCCACAGCCAAAGGCGTAAACGATGACATGTGGGAGCCGCTGGATACCAGCATCGTAACCAATATCAAGGACATTCCTGAACAATTTCACCAGCCTGACAACAAAGGCATCGTATGGGGCGTATCCAGCTTCGGCCTGGTTTACAACAAAGAACTGGTAACTACGCCGCCAACCAGTTGGAATGATCTGTGGGATAACGAACAATTCAAAGGCAAAACGGCATTATGGGATTACATGTTCTATTCCTATATTTCACCTCTGATTGCAACCAAAGGTGAGGAGATCGGCGCATCCTACGACAATCCTGAACCTGCATTTCAATATTGGGCTGACCACAGTGATCAAGTCGGCACGCTCGTTACATCCAACGACCAGTTAAAAGCTTTGCTCGAATCCGGTGATGCCCTCATTGCACCATTCAGTGCGCAAGTCGCTCAAACCTGGATTGATGACGGTTCACCGCTGGCTGTAGCCTACCCGGAAGAAGGGGCAATCTCGTTTCCGTACTCGCTCCAGGTCGTTAAAGGTTCAACACCAGAACAAACACGCGTGGCGAGCGAAATTATCAACGAGCTGCTGAGTGCAGACGCGCTCACACGTTACGCCGAAGCAACCGGCACACCAGTGACCAGCACAGCTGCTGCTGTACCGGATAAATACAAGGATGATCCATCGTTCTCTGTTGAGACCCAGAGCAATGGCATCAATCCGGATTGGGACGTACTCGCTCAGAACAGCTCCACATGGAAGGACCTGTGGGATCGTCTTGTGAAAACCAATCTTCAATAACATGGTCGCCTGGAACATAGACGAGATGATTACCAGGCAGGAATAGGAGGATCCGAGATGAGCAATGAGCACCAATCCGTCTCGATTGAGGCAAAGCATGTTACAAAAATCTATGACGGACGGGCTGCCGTCGATCAAGTCACGCTTCAGGTCAACAAGGGAGAGTTCGTATCCCTTCTCGGTCCGAGCGGTTGCGGCAAAACAACGCTGCTTCGAATGCTGGGTGGGCTCGAACAACCCGACGACGGAATCATTCTGCTCGGTGGGCAAGATGTCACGGGTGTTCCAGCATACGGCCGGAACAGCAATATGATTTTCCAACAGTTGGCACTGTTTCCGCATATGGATGTATTCAACAACATCGCTTATGGACTCAAGGTGAAAAAGACCCCAAAAGCAGAGATCAAACGCCAGGTCCATGAGATGCTGGAACTCGTACAACTTGGAGACTACAGCAGAAGGGCGGTATCTCAGCTATCTGGCGGACAAGCACAGCGTGTAGCGATTGCGAGAGCATTAATCAACAAACCGGAAGTGCTGCTGCTGGATGAACCGCTCTCCGCGCTGGACATGCAGCTGCGTCTTGATATGCAGCGGGAGTTGAAACGCATTCAGCGGGAATTCGGAGGTACCTTCATCTTCGTCACACACGATCAGAGCGAAGCGATGAACATGTCTGACCGCATCGGCGTTATGCGTGCAGGTCGGCTGCTTCAATACGCAACGCCGGATGAAATTTATGAAAGACCTGCCGACAGCTTTGTAGCCAAGTTCATTGGGGATACGAACCTTTTGGACGTTTCGGTTGTCGAGCCTGATTCAAATGGAATACGTGTAAGCATTCTGGGACATTCGCTGCTCGCAGGAAGCAATGAAGAACCTGCTGCGTTCCGGCCAGGGGCGAAGCATTCCTTATCCATCCGTTACGAGTATATTCGTCTAGGGCAAGAGGCCGCCCGTTGTGCAAACCAGTTGCAAGGTCGCGTTATTGAGAGTGTATATGGCGGGGCAAGTATCCGTTATGTCATCGAAACGCTGGATCATCTTCGCATTCAGGCGAGTGTACCGCATCAACGCGGAGGAACGCGATATTCCCCGGGCGAATCTGTCCAGCTGGGTTTTGACCCAGATGATGCTCTGCTGCTCGCAGACTCAGGGACGGGTGCGGCATCATGAGCCGGATTACCGACAAGGTCGTCGATGTATACTCGTCCGGCAATCGCAAATGGACGACCCAATTGCTTCTGCTCTTGCCCGCGCTGCTGTTGATGGGCATCGTGTATCTCGGCGGGTTGCTGATATTCGGAAGATACAGCTTCGATATATACGACAATGGCAAATTGGTCCGCGGCTGGGATTGGAGCACATATCGGGCTTTTCTGACAGATCCGTATTATTGGAAACTGATCGGAAATACGTTCCGCATTGCATTCAAAGTAACCGCGTGGAGTTTGCTTCTCGCTTATCCGCTCGCATATTGCATCGCGGGCTTGAAGAAGCCGGGATGGAAGCAGTTTTTGCTACTGCTTACGTTTCTGCCTCTGCTCGTGAGCGCGGTCGTGCGTTCCTATGGCTGGCAGCTGCTTCTGTCCAAGCAGGGTTTCATGAATTGGCTGTTCATTCATCTGGGTTTGACAGAGGAAGGCTTCAATATGATGAACAACGAGACAGGCGTAGTCATTGCACTCGTACACATCTTCCTGCCCTTTATGGTCTTTCCGATTCTGAATGTGCTCTCCCAGAGTGATGCTTCACTCAAGGCGGCTGCACATGATCTCGGAGCAGGAAGCTGGCGGACCTTTTTTACCATAACATTGCCGTTGTCGGCCAGAGGTATTGCTAGCGGAATCCAAATCGTATTTACCTTGTGCCTGACGGCATTCACGACCCCTCAGTTAATCGGCGGGGGAAGGGTAATGACGCTGCCGGTCTTCATCTACCAGCGAACACTGGACACCAACTGGCCGATGGCGGCAGTTGCTAGCTTGTTCCTGCTGGTGTCGTCCGTCGTGGTATCGTTGCTGGTCAACAAAGGAGCGGAGTGGCTTATGTTCCGCCGTTCCCGGGAAGGAGGACGTGCACATGGTTAAATCGGGACGTGTGACAAAATGGCTACTCACGGTGTTCGTTGGAGCGGTCGCCATATACTTACTGCTTCCACTATTAATGATTGCATTCACTTCCATAGGCTCGGGATCAGCAAGCAAATTTCCGCCTCAAGGGTTCACCTTGGAATGGTACGCCAACCTGAAAGAACAAACCCAGTTTCTTGATGCTTTCAAAAACAGCTTGATTGCTTCAGCAGGAGCTGTCATTTTGGCACTGGTGACGGGCACGCTCGCTGCGGTAGCCATCGTGCAGTATCCTTTTCCTGGTGCGGGATTGCTGCGAGCTTTCTTTGTATCGCCCATGGTCATGCCCAAAATCACACTCGGTATCGCATATCTAATTCTGTTCTCTAAAATGCACATCGCAGGCGGATTATTTGGACTTGTACTAGGCGAAGCCGTCATTGTACTGCCGTTTGTACTTACCATCGTGGGCAGTGCACTGGCCAACCTGAAGTCGGTCCATCGGGAAGCTGCGGCTGATCTTGGGGCAAGCCCTTGGCGGATCTTTTTTACCATTACGCTGCCTCAGCTCAAATTCGCCATATTGTTGTCCGGATCGATCGCCTTTGTATTTACGTTTGATCAAGTCGAAGCTGCATTGCTGCTACTTCGTCAGGACAGCTATACACTGCCGATCCAGTTATTCCTCTATATGGAGAAGTGGCAGGATCCAACGATCGCAGCCGTATCGGTTGTATTGATTGTCGGCGCCTTGGCACTATTTTTGGCCATCAAGCTGGTGCTTCGCTCCATTCCGGGGCTCGAAGGATGGTTTGGAAGCAGAAAAAAATAAATGGAAGGAATTGAAAACATGAATCCACAGCAACCATCCGAAGGTTCAGGCTTAAACAGGGACCGCGCAGATGAAGTAATGAAAGCGAAGGGACTTCAAGCCCTTATCGCGACGACGCCGGAAAATATCCATTATGTCATCGGATCGCAATTGCGTGCCAGCAATTGGACGATGCAGATCTATGCGATACTACCCGCTGACCGTTCTGCAAGGCCGTGCATCGTCATTCCGACGAATCGTCTGGGCGTCGTTGCTCAGTTTGGTATCACCAACGTTGACATATTTGCTTATAGCGATTTCTTCGTTGAGGGAACGATTGAAGGCAAACCTTCCACCGCAGACATCGATCTGTTCTATTCCTTGCTGCAAACGACTGTGATTCACCAAGGGGCAGCAGATGCCCTTTTTGCTGCGTTGAAACACCTCGGCATCGAGAACCAGCCTATTGGTATCGACGAAATGCGGATTTCGCCGGATATTATGGCACAGGTCCAGGACGCATTGCCAGATGGAGCTGTTATACCTGCTTATAAATTATTCAGGCATATCCGACTAGTCAAAACACCATTCGAAATCGAACGGCTGCGCCGCGCGGCAGAGGTCAATGAACGAATTGAGCAGGAGCTGATTCATCTGATCGCCGCAGGCGTGCACGAGAAGGAACTCGCCGATCATTACCGGATCGCCGTGATGCGTGCGGGCGGTACGCCAGCGATGACAGCCGTGGGAGCAGGACCGCGCAGTGCTCTGCCGCTGATCGAAAATTATTTCCACACGATCGAGCAGGGAGACCAGATCCGCTTCGATCTATGCATGCAGTTAGACGGGTACTGGGGGGATACGGGCCGTACCGTCGTTGCGGGTGAACCAACGGCCTGGATGAAAAAACATTTTCATGCGGTGAAGAGCGGTTGGGAAACTGCCCTAGAAGCTGTACGACCTGGTGTCAGAGCATCGGATGTATTTCATGCGGCGGTATCCCGCGTACAGCTGGAAGGGATCCCTCATTACCGGAGACAGCATGTGGGCCATGCGATCGGCCTCGAGCTGTATGACGACTTGACCATTTCCCCGGGTGACCAGCACATACTGGAGCCAGGTATGGTTCTTTGCGTGGAAGTCCCTTATTACGAGCTTGGCGCAGGTGGCTTTCAAATCGAAGATACGGTTGTCGTGACGCCGGACGGATATGAGTTTCTGACGCATATGGAGCGCAAATTATTCATTAAATAACGAATCCCGGAAGGCTTCGAGCAAGCGATCAGGCAGCTGCCGATCAGGAGCTTTCCTGCCGAGAAAGTTGGAATTTCAATGATTCAGCAGGGAACCAAGACGTTTCGAAACATTAGCCTTGCGTTGTTTGCCGCAGGATTCGTTACGTTTGCGTTGTTATACAGTCTCCAACCTCTTATGCCGGAGATTAGTGCCGCATTTGACATTACTCCGGCACAATCGAGCCTGACGCTTTCCGTTTCAACGGTGGCCATGGCTATCACCATGCTGTTTATCGGCACGTTGTCTGATGCCCTTGGGCGGCGATTCATCATGACGGCATCCTTGGTGCTATCTTCCATCATCGCAATTCTGAGCGCATTCAGCCAGGGATATACAGATTTGTTGCTGCTCCGCGTCCTGCAAGGCGTGGCACTTGCGGGTCTGCCTGCCACGGCGATGACGTATTTGTCGGAAGAAATTGAACCAGTTAGTTTGGGGTACGCCATGGGGCTGTACATCAGTGGCAACTCCATCGGGGGTCTGGCAGGGCGATTTATAAGTGGAGTTATCACGGACTGGTTCAGTTGGCGGGCAGCCATTGGATTTATCGGTGTGCTTGGCCTATGTGCAGCTGTTGTCTTCTGGTTGGTCATTCCGCAATCACGGAATTTTATCAAGACTTCTCCGGGATTAACCAAGGCGCTGCCTCTACTATGGTCACAATGCCGGAACCCGCGGCTTCTCAGTTTGTATGGGCTGGGCTTCTTATTAATGGGCGGCTTTGTTACACTGTTTAACTACATCGGTTTTGAACTGACCGGTGCTCCGTATCATCTAAGCCAATCCTTGGTAGGAAGTCTTTTCGTCGTGTATCTTATGGGCACAGTCAGCAGTACCTGGATGGGCAGGCTTGCCGACCGTTATGGACGGTCCCATGTACTTAGCATTACCATTGCGATCATTCTGGCGGGTGCCATCTGCACCATGCATCCGGCATTGTGGATTAAAATTGTGGGTCTCGGGTTGTTCGCCTTCGGATTCTTTGGTGGGCATTCCATCGCCAGCAGCTGGGTCGGTCTTGTTGCGGCCCATCATAAGTCGCAGGCAAACGCCCTGTATTTATTCTTTTATTATGTTGGTTCCAGTGTTAGTGGAACGGGCGGGGGATATCTGTACAGCCATTTTGGATGGATCGGCATTGTAGGCATGATCGGCGCGTACGCCGTGGCGGGTTTTGCACTATGCCGTTTTCTCCTGATTGGGCAAAAACAACAGACGACCGGCACTCCGATATACTGAGAGACAACTCGAAATGTTAAAGGTCAGAATGCCATTCACAAATGAAATCCATAGTGATTCGATTATGAAGGGTCGTTTATAGATTCTTGAAGAACATCACCGTTATGAGAATCTAAATATGATATTTGAACCGTTGATCTGTATTAAGATCAGCGGTTTTTTGATGTGTACCTTTGATCTGTAAACAAGTGGATTCAGTCCCCAAATCTTCTGGTATGTTCTCTGGAATGTATCATTCTAAATAGGCGCGATCTGCTAGTTTGTTGTCGCTCTCTGCTAGTTACACATCGAAACGTTAAGCGTATCATTAGATCCGTAAGTCAGCGAGAGGATGCTTCTCAGTCCGAATGTGTCAGTCAGCAGTAGGAGGTGCAAATGAATGACAACCCATTCCTGTGACCGAATCAAATTGCCGACAGGTTTTTGGGAGGGTCTGGGTCAACTCGGGATTGCCTCGCATGATGTAGCCCGCAAAGCCGGATTGCCACTCACCATTATCACTGAGCCGGCTCTTAACACTGATCAATATTACGCGATTTGGCAGGCGTATTCCGATTTGGCGGGTAATATCGCCCAGGGGATGATCAAACTTGCAACCATTTATGAAGTGACGAAATATCCACCAACGATATTGGTCACGTATCACGCTCGTAATTATCGCGATGCGTTATACCGGATGGCCCGATATAAACAGCTCGGTCCTCCCGAAAACTTAAGGATGACTGAAGATGGCGAGGAATGCATCATCGAATTGGAGTGGCTTGTTTCCGATCAAGCTTGTCCACCTTTACTGGTGGGTGTCACACTGGCATTTCTGCTTGAACTGGGACGACGGGGCACAGGTCAGCACTTGATGGCCAGCACCGTAGAATTTTCGCAGCCGATGGGAGATGTACAGGCTCTTGAAGCTTACTTTGGGTGCCGTATTCGAACGAATGCCGGTCGCAACCGCTTGACGTTACATCGGAAAGATCTGGATCGTCCTTTTCTTACCTATAATGAAGAGTTGCTCGAGATTCTGACTCCTGCGCTCGACCGCACGCTGCATGAACATCAAGGCAATCGTTCCCTGCCGGACATGGTCAAGTGGATCATGAAGCGCAGCTTCAGCGGCGGACGTCCGGATGTACAGACGGTTGCCAAGGAATTGGGTATGAGTGATCGTACTTTGCAGCGCCGACTAACTGATGAGAACACAAGTTTTAACTATCTGCTTACAGAAGCGAGGCATGAACAGGCGCGTTTGTATTTGGCAGACCTATCACTCGATATCAAGGAAGTGGCATTCCTGATTGGATATGAGGACCAAAATTCGTTTTACCGCGCATTCCGCACTTGGGAAGGCGATACGCCTGCCCATTGGCGAAGCGAACATGCGGAAGGTTATACACACGCAGAAGATATGCCATCAGGAAGAATGAATATTCATTAATCAACCAGAACAGAGGAGAAATGCATCATGGATATGGGATTAAATAACAAAACAGCGTTGGTAACAGGTTCCACGAAAGGAATAGGCAAAGCGATTGCCATCGAGTTGGCCAAAGAAGGGGTCAACGTACTGATTAATGGACGGAATCATGAAGATGTTGAACGTGTCGTCGGAGAGATCAAGTCGGCGTACCCGAGTACTTCGCCTCGAAATGCGGCAGCTGATATCGTCAATGTTGCTGAGCGCGAAGCATTGTTTGCAAAGTTCCCGCAGGTTGATATTTTGGTAAATAACACCGGGATTTATGAGATCATGTCTTATTACGATGTAGATGACGCCGTGTGGGAAAAATACATTCAGACTAATGTGCTTTCCGCAAATGCACTGACCAAATTTTACATGCCCGCTATGCTGAACAGCGGATTTGGCCGGATCGTCTTTATAGCGAGTGAAGAAGCCGTGATGCCAGGTCATATGCCGCAATATGCCGTCACCAAGTCCATGCTGCTCTCATTATCGAAGAGTCTGTCCAAGCTGACAGTGGGAACGGAAGTAACGGTCAACACAATCATGCCTGGACCAACACTTTCGGAGAATGTACAACAGATCATCGAGAGCGTTTATCAGGATGAAAACCTGACTTTTGAAGAAAAAGAAAAAACATTCATGGCTGCGAATCTCCCGCAATCCGAGCTGCAGCGTTTCATCAGACCGAGCGAGATTGGCAGACTTACTACATTCGTATGCAGCCCTTATGCAGCGCCATTTAAAGGTTCACCGATTCGTATGGATGGAGGAATGGTCCCTACGATTTACTAAACATATCAGCTTGAAAATGAAAGTATAACTGTTATTCTGGCTGCGTATATGTTCATTTTCAATGATCGGATGTTGGTACAAATTGTAGTTATTCAAATCATCTAGTGCTTGAAAGTCACATGTTGGCGAGCTTAAGGGCTCGCCTTTTTTTCGTTAGCTGCACTTTTCTTCTGATATGCAGTTAACTTGTCTCACTGTACCGTATCGTTGTATAAACAGTTGAAAGAGTATGATATCGCTGATCTAGAAGTTATCCTTGTCTTCTTAATTAACGGCCCTTTTCTAGTCGGACCTTAGCAATTTGTTGGAAGTCGCTATTTTGCGGCTTTTTTTGTTTTGACAGGACTAGTTAGATAGGAGGGTGACCTCTATGCATTGGAATAAGGTGTACGACCTATACGGTGACTTGCTGCTATCTATATTTTTTATATTGATTTTTGTTGTAAAACGGTTTTAAGTGCCGTAATCTAATTTTGATTGAAATATCAATTATATTAGTTATTAAAGTAACTTATTGAGAAATGGAGAATAAGCTTCGATGAAGTCATCTGATTTAACCCGTCCATTTTACTTTTTATGGACGACCCAGACTGCTGCGAATGCAGCAGACGTGCTTTACATCATGGCACTTACAGTGCTGGTCCTTGATCGAACTGACTCTCTTGTATCGGCAGCGCTTATGCCGCTAATGCGCAGCGGAGCCCAAATGCTGAGCAGTTTGATTGCGCCATTACTGATTAATCGTTTCAAGTTGTCCAACCTTCTATTGATGTCACAAGTGGGACAATTTTTGTTATTCATTGGCTTGGCGGTTTATTTGCAGTTTAACGGAGAGGCTTCATCACTTGTTTTGGTGTTTTTGCTTGTATTCGTGATGTCTTTTCTCGATGGATGGACAACTCCGGCTCGTAATGCACTTGTTCCGCGTTTGGTATTACGTGAGCAAGGTCTGCTCAAAGCCAACGGACTGCTTAGCGTCAGCGATCAGATCGTGCAATTTGCAGGCTGGGGACTAAGCGGTATCATCGTTGCATTTATGGGAGCTAGCCCCACTTTATTGCTCACCGCTGTTATTTATGGTCTGGCCGCGGTATTTACGCTGGGTGTCAAAGAACCCATGAAATCGGAAGTCGTCGAAAAGGAATTAGATGCAATTTCGAATCCCATATCGGAAATTGGCACATCCAAATGGCATACGTTAACTGAAGGCTGGAAAATGATATGGGAAACGCCTCGCCTGAGGGTGCTAACCTTTATGGACATTATCGACATGCTCGGAGCATCGATTTGGGTAGGCGCATTTACCCTTGCTTTTGTACAAGTTGCACTTGGTCAAGGCGAAGAATGGTGGGGATTTATTAATGCGGCTTATTTTGCAGGGACCATAGGTGGTGGTTTGCTGGTACTGGCACTGGCACGGATTATCGGTAACCGTTATGTATTGGTGATGATGATTGGTATGGCTGGATATGGAGTGCTGACCGCGCTTTATGCACTTAACACGCTGCCTTTTGTCGCTCTTATTTTAGTCATGTTAATGGGGCCATTCGCGGAACTCTCCGTGATTAACCGCCGCACATTGATTCAGCATAGTGTAGACAAACAGCTGCTGCCCAAGGTGTTATCTGCTCAAGCTTCACTTATGCATCTCGTATTTTGCATTTCGCTGCTGGGCATGGCTGGACTTGCCGAATACATCGGGATTGTGAATCTCTATTTGTTCGCGGCTGGACTAACCATTCTAGCACTTTTGGTAGGTTTGCTGAGCTACCGGGCTTTCCGGGACCAAGCCGATCATACTCATATAAGCGGGTAACATATGCCATGTACCATGATTAGAAAACGATAACGTTAATAAAAAATCACGGGCAGTCTGCGGAATGGCGTCTGCCTTTTTTAATCATGAAATTTGAATCTGTTTGAATGATTTAAGAATTTAAGGATCTAAGAAGTTATGAGGTGTGAACGCTACTGACATACCGTGGTCAGTAGCGTTCATTTATGATTTACAAGGGTGGAAGCTTGTTCTGACCTAAAGTTGTTTTGGCATTGTATCTTTTATTGTAGAAAGGATGTACTTTAATGAATTTCGCTTCTGTACGTGTAATTACCGACGACGTGGATCGTCTTGTCGAGTTCTATGAGGAAGTACTGGGCATCACAGCGGAACGTCCCGCGCCAGTCTTTGCCGAACTCGTTCTGCCTTCGTGCACTCTGGCTATAGGCCACTCCCAGACGGCACCACTGTTCGGTGTTGGTTCCGCAGTGGCTGCCTACAATCGCAGTGTCATCCTCGAGTTCCGTGTTCATGATGTCGATGCCGAATACGAACGTTTGAAGCCTGTTGTTAATGACTGGGTGAAGGAACCGACTACGATGCCGTGGGGGAATCGTGCGATATTGTTCCGTGATCCCGACGGCAATCTCATTAACCTCTTCCAGCCAGTGAGCGAGGAAGCGATTAAACGGTTCAGCGGTAGAGGTTAAAAGTCTATCACTAGTTAACCGAAATCAAAGCAGCTGATCCATATGATCAGCTGTTTTTGATTTACTTCTAACCTAACGAAAGGATAGCGTCTGAGCTAGAGGTGACTCAATAATCTTGTTATATGAATAGCATGCCTATTGAAAATAGCTGCATCAAATCCATAATATTCAATTTATTTAGTAACTTTTTCCGTATTCGAGCGTTTAATAGTATGACTTTTAATAGATTGAAATTTGCGAGGGAGCGAAAGGGGAAGAAATAAAGAATGAATTTGAAAAAGAATATGTCCATAATCACGGCGGTGGCTGTACTTCAAGCATTTACAGTTGGTTCAGCGAGCGCACAAACCGTGGATCAAGGGGAAGCAGCAGTTGTAACGCCTGCCAAAGTAGAATCCGTAGAGGTCATGAAGAAAGAACAGCCGCTTACCGAGAATGAAGTGAAAATAAAAAGCAGCACATCATCAAAAGGTGAATCTACTGTAGAAGACACGGAAGCCTCCAAATCAGCAGTCGTGGAGACAACACCGGCGGCAGAAAATGATCCGGCTGCTGTTGATCAAGCAACAACAACGAATGAATCCGAGGAGGGTTCCGCGATCCAGGAAGGAACTGCCGAGGATGACAAGACGCCAGCTACGCCAGCTATTCCAGCTCAAGTAGAGCAGCCTGCAACAGGTACTGCTGCCGGAACGCCGGGTGGAGACCTTACATTGTACATGAACAGCAATAAAATGGAGCAGGATGGAAAATCGTATCTTGCAGGCCAGCCAATGACTGTCAAAAACGGTGTATCCTATGTTGCGATTCGTGCTTTGGTGGATCGTGTGGGATACGGAGTTAAATACGATAACAAAACCAAGGAGACCATTATTATCAGTGGTGACAATGAGCTCCGATTCAAAACAAACAGCAAGGTTTATACCGTTAATGGTGAGTCCAGAACGATGAAAGGCCCTGCGTATCAGCAAAAAAATACGTTTATGGTGCCTTTAACTTCCATTACTCAAGCTCTGAACATTTCCTACAAAGTGAATCAGTCGGCGAAAACCGTTGTGCTCAATTTACATAAGAAACCTGTTGCAAGCTTTGTGATTTCCCAAAAGGAAATTTTTGCGGGAGATACAGTGGATTATGTGACTTCCTATAGTTCTCCAAACGGTCTGGAGATCACGAGCGAACGCTGGACAGGTCGTCAGGATTCGTTTGATCAAGCGGGTACATATACCATTTCATATCAAGTTCAGGATTCAAACGGCCAGTGGAGTGATCCCTATTCGGTTACAATTCAAGTGTTGCAGCCTAATCTTCCACCTGTAGCCATGTTCACAACGGACAAGGACCAATATAAAATGGGTGAAAAAATAACGTACATGGATCAAAGTACAGATGATGAAGGCAAGATTGAGAAAACGGTTTGGGATAACAATCCGCTTGCATTCTTTGAACCTGGACCCAAAACGGTAACCTTGACCGTCACAGATAACCATGGTGCTACTGATACGTATTCCAAAGTCATAAACATAACCAATGAGACGTTATATAATTTCTCGGATTTTAATTTACTCTTCACTCCGGTTGGACAGAAATTTACCTTCAATGGTGGCGAAGTGACTTCCATGGAGAAAGTACCTTATACGTATAGGGATGAGGCAAGTCTGCTCATTCGCAGCAACAGTCCTGAAACGGTTAATACGGAAGGCATTGTGTACCAGGAGTCTTCTTCGGGGCAGACGCGCTTCATGATTCACCATGTGAACAATACAGGCAAACGAGTAAAAATGTATGTTATTGCGACAAATAACAACCCATATCCGGCAGTATTCGAGCAGCAAAATATGGGCTTCGCAGGACCTACACCGTTTGCTACTGTAGCCGGCAAATTGTCTATTGATAAATGGTTCAAGTCGATACAGACTGGAGCGGATCAAAAGAAAGAATATTTTGAACCAGGGGAAAGTAAACTGATTTTGACTGAACTCAATAAAACTCCGATGAAAGAAGGACAAGTAATCTCACTGTATTCGGATGCATTCAGCGATTATTCCCTGGATTATAACGTTATTCTAGTTGAAGAAAATAAAGACCCGTTCGAAGCGTTACCAACGCTGCCTGTGCTCGATCGTGACGGTGTGCACAACCGTGGCACATACCCGAATGCAACTCGTGTTATAACGTACGACCAGCAAGTGGGAGCCACGCCAGCGCGATTGCCCCTTGGAGACAATGCCAGTGACCCGAATTTGGTTGGAACGGATCCGATGGCTTACACGGATGCATCCAATGCAGGTAACTTTGGGGTGTTATACAAAATCACGTTAAGCAATGTTGCTCCGCGTACACTGATCTCGTTTAACCCACGTGGAGGAAAGTACTTTGGAGTAGCTCTTGTTAACGGTCAAGTTGTACAAATTGTCGATGGTAGCTTATCGATCAACACGTCCAGTGAACAAAGCGTACTATACCGAACAGGATCCTCTTCGGAAAGTGTAACGATCCTTTTCTCAGCAGCCCCAGGAAGCAACCTGCCAGTTAACCTGCTCTTTACACCGCTCCCAATGGAGAAGTAGTGTAGTTGATCTTATGGACCAGAGTGATAACAAATAATTTATTTTGCTTAAGCATGGAAAGAAGGACTCCTTAGGGAGTCTTTTCTGTTATACAATCGCTGTTAGAAGAATTTGACGGCAGGGAAGTAGAAAAGTCTGTTAAAACTAAATTATCTCTATTACGAACGATATAGGGGGATAACAACGATGGCATTTCCTGATCCAACATGGGCAAGGTTAGGATTTATGGAACCACCGGATTTTCATAATTCCGGCCATAATATTGGAGTAGTAATCATTGATAAAATGAAACCCCATCATACAATTCGCCACTTGGGTGACCGAATTAAGTACGTAACTGTCGAAAATGATTTAACTATAAATTGCAATAATATTGCATTCCAATCTTCAGGTGAGGTAGATGAGGATGTCGGTGAACATGGCTTGATGACAATATTAACCCTTGCTCATAAACCTTTTTTTTTAGAAGGAAAAACACATGTAGGTCTTTCTCCTGCTGCAAACTTCATTGTGCTTGACCATGGTGCTTTCAGAGAAGGTGAAGGTGAGCGTTTAAAATATGGAATGGATTGGGTCCTGAAACAGCCAAACTGGAATATTAAAATTATTTTATGCACAGGTTGGCATGCTTCGGATAATCCTGTACTCCTACAGAAAACTCATAAAAATTCAACAGTTCAAGCTTTAAATTCTGCAGTCCAAAGAGGTTTGATGGTCATCTGTTCAAACGGTAATACCAGATTGGGCAACATTATGCCGCCTATCGAATATTTCACTGTGGGCGGCTTCAATGATCGTGGGAAGGCGGAGCGTCACCTGCATTTGCCTTATCCCGATGAGCCGTTTGGCAAGAATGGAGATGGTCATTTCAGGCCAGATATTCTAGCTCCAAGAGTATACCTAACGCTTCCTTTCTGTGAATCCAAGGAGAGAGAAGAACAGGTATCATATTATTGGGGAACTTCCGGTGCAGCAACACTCGTAACTGGTATTGCTGCGTACTTATTTTCTAAATATCCCGAATTAGATTCAAAAAACTTACGTAGTAAATTGATTGAAAATGCTGATCCAATAGAAGATTACAAAAATAATGCACCAAGAATAAATGTAGGTAATGTAATTCATAGTTTAGAAATGCAGGTCAACCTGAAAAAAGCAAACCCATGTGTATCGAGTGTCCGTATTGCTAGCCATGACCACCATTCTATAGAATCTTTAGATGATATTGAAAGGGGGTTAGCTTTATCCAAACTTGTTCAACAACAAATCGTAACTCGACAAGAATTATGGAAGTATGCTGAAGATGAATCCGATGTAGTAAGGAAAATTGCAGTCTACGCCTTAGCTAAACCAGAAGACGAATATGAGAGAAGGCTCTATTGGAAACGATTAAGCGAGGAAAGCGAGGGAGGAGTGCGCGGTTGGTATGCGCACGGATTGTTACAAAATACGAATGAATCTGAAGTATCCAAGTGGATTCCATGTTCCAC
Organism: Paenibacillus illinoisensis NBRC 15959; assembly: GCF_004000925.1. GTDB lineage: Bacteria > Bacillota > Bacilli > Paenibacillales > Paenibacillaceae > Paenibacillus > Paenibacillus illinoisensis. The sequence continues at coordinate 422,331 of NZ_BIME01000002.1, forward strand.
AGATAGCAATTGGGCAGTCCGTTGGTCTGTTAGTGAATACTTAGCTAGATATGATGATTCCTTTCCTCAATTGGAAAAGACGCATGATCCGGATTTGATACAAGAAAAGGCTAGTAAGGTACTGCAGTGGTTAAAAAAAATCCAAGGATTTAATGTGAAGAAGAACAGGCTTGAAAACGGTCTATAAAACTCGCTAATAGGACGTAAAGATCTCCATAAAATGGACCAAGCTCGGCAGTTCCAGACCGTTTCCCTTTAAATGTTACATATCTTTCATATTGAATTGCATACGTGCGAGCATGTCTGTCATCATGGCAACTTCTTCCTCACTGAAATCAAGCAGCATCTGATGAACGAACTGGTTACGATCCTGTTTGAAGTTGGCTATATGTGTGAGTCCTTGTTCCGTTAACCGAACGAAGGTTTCTCTTTGGTCAATGGGATTTCGTCTTCTTGATACGAGACCATCTGCTTCCAGCTGCTTCAAATGGCGTGTAATGGCAGCACTGTCGATGTGAATGGCTTTTTGCAAATGGCTTTGAGTCACCTCTTCATGAATATAGAGATGGTACAGCAGAACATATCGTGAGGAACTGATCCCCGTACAACGTTCAAATTTGGGTTTCAGCTGATTACTTATATTTTTAAGTAGAATTAGTAGGTTTTCTTGCTCCAATGAACAATTCATGTGTGCCCCTCCTTGAATGGTGCTGAATATCCTGGAAAAGCAGCCTGGTAACCAAGGCACATCTCTTCCAAGACATTCAGCAGCTAAAGGCAACTATATCACAATGTGATGGCTGTTCGCATTATGGCATGCAGCTAATTTGATTTAAGCCCAGAATGTAGTTTCTTCTGCGGGCAGGCGGTAGGAGGTATATCCCTCGCTCGCTGCTTTACCGATGGTCAGCAGCATCACTGGTACATAACGTTCTTTATCCAATCCAAACACTTCGGCAATTTGATCTTTTTCATATCCACCAATTGGATTGGTGTCATATCCATGCGCACGGGCAACCAGCATTAATTGCATGGAAACCAGACCGGAGTCAAGCATAATGACATCGTTCATTTCAGCATCAGACATGTTGTTATAGATCGGTTTGAATGCATTCAACTGAAAGTCCTTAACAGCTTGCGGCATTAATCCGAGCTCAACGGCTTTTCCATAAATGTTTTCGGCATAATCAAAGTTGTTTTTGTCAGCAAACACGGCAATAACAGCTGAAGCTTGAGCTACTTTTTCTTTGTTGAAGCGGGACAGTGGCACAAGTTTGTCTTTTCCCTCTGGTGTATCCACAACAAGGAAACGCCAAGGCTGCATGTTAATGGAGGAAGGAGCAGTGCTCGCTTCGTTGATCATTTGAGTCATTTCTTCTCTGGTAATTTTGACGGATGGATCATAAGTCTTAATCGAGCGGCGTCCGTATATAATTTCATTAAAATCGTTTGTTTTTTGAGATGGTTTCATAATCATTTCTCTCCCTTTATCTAATAGTTGATGCATCAATATTTGACTAGTCAATAGTTGATATGTCAAATATAATTGAATTCTTGAATCATTTCAACCTTTTTATTATGTTAAAATATGCTAAACCATAAGATGAACGATTGTATTGTTCAGTTGCACAATAAGAAAATAAGCCTTTGTCGAATGTAGTTGATTAGAATTGAACTGGTGAATTTAAAGTGATTAAAAGAAGAGGGGATTGTCGAAATGAAGACAATTAAGGCTATGATGGAGCATCTGTACTGGGCCGACGGACGCATCTTGGACGCGCTTCAGAAAAGTGAGACGAAGAACAAAGGCCTGTTAAAGCTGGTTAGGCATGTCGCGGTTGCAGAACGTGTCTGGCTATCCAGATTGCTTGGCAAGGATAGCGGGCAGTATTCGTTATGGGAGGAGGCAGAAGACCTCTCGGTGATCCGGTCGATGTTCGAAGAAAACGCCAAGCAATATCGCGTCTATATGGAAGGACTTGATGAATCCCGGTTGGACGAGATGCTTGACTACGTGAACCAGAGCGGGGTTCTCTTTCAAACGTCTGTCCGGGACATCCTGTCACAGGTTATCTTACATGGGCAATATCACCGGGGACAGATCAACCAAGCGCTTCGAATTGAATCGGCAGAGCCTGTTCAAATCGATTACATTACGTTTGCGAGGCTATAAGAGAAGCTAACACTCAATAGATTGAAAGGAATTGGGTTTAACATACCGGCTAACGGTAGCTCAATAAAACGAGAAAATTTACCGGAATGACAGCCGACAGCTTAACGGTTTAAAAAAAATAGCAAGGAGCTTCTGTTACTAGCTCCTTGCATAGTTATTCGATCATGGCTCCAAAATCGACTGAGCCCGCCCTCTAATCTAAGCGGCGCAGCGGTTTTTTTATTTGCAAAGCATTACTTTTTGAAAGCAGTGTTTCTTCAGAATGCCAAGATCAGTAAGAAGAGCTTAGACAATTCCTTTCTCCATCGCTTTACTGATCAGCGTAGCAAAAAGGCTGTTAGACCAAGCGAACCATTCACGTGAAAAATCGGAGGGATCATCGGGGTGGAAGCCTTCATGCATATACCCGGTATCTGCATCAGTCCTGATCAGCATATCAATTAATTCTTTCATTTCCTCATCATTATCTGCTGTTAGTGCCTGCATAGACAGTGCCATATGCCACACATAACCTCCTGGCGTATGCGGACTGCCAATGCCTTTGGCATGTTTACCCTCGAAGTAGAACGGGTTGTCGAAACTAAGAGCAAATCGGCGGGTGTTTTGATATATTTCATCCTCCACCCCTACATAACCAATATAAGGAATAGATAGTAATCCCGGTGTGCCAGCATCATCCATCAGGGAATAATTCCCGAATCCATCCGTTTCATAGGCGTAGATTCGACCGTATTTCGGATGATTCACAATCCCGTACGTCCGGATGCCGAAGTCAATTTCCTTGCGCAGCTTTGCTGCTCGGGCAGCCAGTCTTTCGTCTTTATAGATAACGCTGGTGATCTCACGGATATACTCGAGAATCACCACAGCGAACATGTTGGAGGGGATGTTGTAGCCGAATTCGCAGCTGTCATCACTCGGGCGGAAGCCCGACCAGCTCATGCCGGTGTAGTTGACAGGCATGCCGCGTCCGTTATTGTGCAACGTCTCCGTATCCTGAAGCGTCTGCCGGATAAAATGGTAGGACGACTTCTCTCCGTGGTACTGCTCCGTTTCAATAACGTTCACAATGGAGCTGAGTGCTTGGTAGCATTCGGTATCGAAGATATCGGTTTGCTCCGCTTCCTTCCAGTACATATAAGCCAGCTGAACGACAAAGCAGAGGGAATCCAGCTCGTATTTGCGCTCCCACATCCAGGGATTTAAATTGCAATCGTCCGTAGCCCGGTAATGCTTGTCGCTAGCTGTTTCATTAAATGCATTCGTGTACGGGTCGATATTCACATAGAACATCTGCCGGGCAATCAGGCCGCGGAGAATCCGCTGAAGCTCAGAGTCGTGTTTGGCAAACGGAATGTAGTGGCGCACCTGCTCTGTAGAATCGCGCAGCCACATGGCTGGGATATCGCCAGTAAAAACAAAAGTAGTGCCGTCTTCAAGCAGTTTGGTTGTCGTCTCAAGTGTATTAGGGAAGCAGTTGCGGAACAGCTTTTGCAATTTGGGATGATGGGCAAGGCGTTCGTCGGCCTCATTCAAATACTCGGTAATGGAAGATGGCAGGTTCATAGTCAAACTCCTCCTACATAGTTAGGGTAAGGTTGCACGGTTCATATTAGAAATCTTCTGATATCATCCGTGCGTGGGGTAGCCTTGGCATTCGTAGCAAATGTTTGCATACTTGTCTGTTGATCACAATATGTAACTTTTGCAGCGTGAAGGGAGGTTCATAATTCACACATTATAGCCATCTTTCATCTAGGGGTATTTACATCATGGCAAGCCGAAAAGTACCGCTGCAGCGGGGTTTTACGTGCTTTTTAATATGACAATGCACAACCTACATATTTACGGTGTCAGCTAGGTTTCACTACAATTTGAATTGTAAGCGCTAGCATAGGAGAGGTCAGCTAAATGCAAAGCGGATACAAATTTATTTTATGTAACGAAAAAAACCATAGAGAGGAGTGGGAGAATGAAGGTGAGTCATGCTGCAGTATCCGTAAAACCTTCATTAAAGAACAAATCCCTTGGCAAAAGAATCTGGAAAAATTGGGAGCTTTATTTGTTCATGCTTCCCGCGTTGTTGTATTTCCTCGTTTTTCATTACGGCCCGATGTACGGCATTCAGATTGCTTTCAAGAATTTCGTACCTTCAAAAGGAATTACAGGCAGTGAATGGGTTGGCTTTGACCATTTTGAACGATTCTTCAATTCCTATTTCTTTTGGGATCTGCTCTGGAACACGTTCAGCATCAGCTTCTATGAACTCGCGATCGGGTTTCCACTTCCGATTATTCTGGCGCTAACCTTTAATGAGGTGCGGAACGGTCCGTTCAAGAAATCGGTTCAGACGGTAACCTATGCTCCGCATTTCATTTCCGTCGTTGTTATGGCGGGGATGATCATTACTTTTCTTTCGCCTTCCAGTGGAATGATAGTCCGGTTCATCGAATTCCTGGGCTTTCAACCTGCACAATTTCTGACGGACCCGGCCTGGTTTAAGACGATTTATGTTTTCTCGGGTGTCTGGCAGAGTACAGGGTGGGGTACGATTATTTATCTCGCGGCTCTGTCTGGCGTAGATCCCCAGCTGCATGAAGCTGCCATTATGGATGGAGCGAGCCGGATTAAACGGATGCTGCATATCAATCTGCCGACCATTGTACCCACGATTACAATCATGCTGATCTTAAATATGGGGAATATCCTGGGCCTTGGCTTCGAGAAAATTCTGCTGCTGCAGAATTCACTCAACATGGAAGCTTCCGATGTAATCTCCACCTATGTCTACCGCGCCGGTCTGGTGGATGCCCAGTATAGCTTCTCAACGGCTGTTGGCTTGTTTAACTCGGTAATCAACGTGATTTTGCTTGTTACTGTCAATCAGATTGCCAAACGTACCAGTGAGAATAGCCTCTGGTAGAAAGGAGTTGAGGTCTTTGGTTACTGCCATGAAAGAGTCCAGAGGGGACAAGCTGTTTGTGATTTGCACCTATATTTATTTGGTTCTTGCTCTGCTTGTGGTTCTCTATCCGCTAATCTATATTCTCAGTGCTTCCATCAGTTCACCGCAGGACGTCAATTCGGGAGCCATGTGGCTGTTTCCGAAGAATGTGACACTGGATGGCTACAAGCTTGTTTTCGATAATCCGAAGATATGGAATGGTTATTTGAACACGATTATCTATACGGTGGTAGGGACACTGGTCAATCTCGCCGTTACTCTGCCAGCCGCGTATGCGCTTAGCAGATCTGATTTTGTCGGGCGTAATCTATTCATGGGTCTCATTCTGTTTACGATGTTCTTCAGCGGCGGGCTCGTGCCGACGTATCTGCTGGTCAAGAATCTCGGACTCATCAACAGCATGTGGGCATTGATTCTGCCGGTGGCTGCTTCAGTTTGGAATATTGTTGTGGCCCGCACCTTTTTTCAGACAACTATCCCAAAAGAGCTGCAGGAAGCGGCTCACATCGATGGCTGTACGAATCTGAAGCTGTTCATCCGCATTATTCTGCCATTGTCAGCACCCATTATAGCCGTTATGGCTCTATTCTATGGAGTAGGCCACTGGAACAGTTATTTCCCGTCCCTGATCTATTTGAATGATGAAGCCAAATATCCACTGCAGATGGTTCTGCGCCAGATTCTTGTCCTTCAGGAGATGTCGGCTGAAACCACGGGCGCTTCGATCAATAGCGAGGTAGCGACCGCCATGAATAACAAGGCTGAAACGGCATCACTAATCAAATATGGAGTCATTGTGGTTTCCACGCTGCCGATCGTGGCGGTGTATCCATTCCTGCAGCGTTACTTTGTCCAAGGGGTCATGATTGGCTCTGTTAAAGGTTGAACTATTAGAATGTGTATATAACAAGGGAGGAATTATTCATGCAGACCACACGCAAACCATGGAAGCTTCTGTTGTCTTCGGCTCTAGTTCTTACACTGCTGGCAGGCTGCAGCAATGCTGACAAAGGAGCAGGAGATAACAGTACCGGAGCAGTTGCTGTGAATAAAGAGGGTTTCCCGATTGTTAATGAATCCGTAACTCTCACGCTTATGGCGCCGGATGTAGGGATTCAGAATTGGGAGAACATGAAAGTACTCCAGCAGATGCAGGAGAAGACAGGCATTAAGCTGGAATACAGGAATGCACCGAAAGACAGCTTCGAGACCAAGAAGAATCTGGTGCTCGCCAGCGGAGATTACCCGGATATTCTCTATGCTGCCGGTTTGACCACTGCGGAGCAGATGAATTATGGAGAGCAGGGTATCCTCGTTCCCCTGGAAGATCTGATTGAAGAATACGCTCCAAACTTCAAGGCCTTGCTGGATGAGAATCCGGATGTCCGCAAATCCATTACAGCACCGGACGGGCATATTTATTCTTTGCCGGTAGTCGAACTCAGTCAGCATTGGTATCGTAACCCCATGTGGTACAACGGGGACTTCCTGAAAGCATTGAATATTGACAAGCTTCCCGAAACGACAGAAGAGCTGTATACCTACCTGAAGCGTGTGAAGGAAGAAGATCCGAACGGCAACGGTATCGCCGATGAAATTCCGATATCCTCGGTAACAACACCTGCTGCCAACCTCCGTGATATCCGTACCTGGCTGCTTGGCGCCTTCGGTATTTATGAAGAAGAGGTATACGTGGACGATAACGATAAGGTGCACTATACACCGCTTGAAGAAGGATATAAGGAATATTTGACCTATATGAATCGTCTGTGGTCCGAAGAGCTGCTGGATCATGAGAGCTTCTCGCAGACGGCAGAGCAAAAAAAGGCTAAGGCACAGAACAATCAGGTCGCCCTTTTCTCCGACTGGCATGCCTACATGTCCAAAGGCGGAGAGCCTTCGACGGCAGATCCGATGTTTGCACCGGTCCGCAGCGAATCGGTTGATGCTCCGGCGATTGCGAAGAACAGAGGCATTACAACGGGTGCCTTTGCCATTACGGAGAGCAACCCGGCGCCGGAAGCCTCCATGCGTTGGGTGGATTATCTCTATTCCTACGAAGGTGCCATGTTCTTCAATAAAGGGCCAGAGGGCATTCTCTGGGAATACACCGACAAAGAAAACCGGGTCAAGAAATACTTGCCTGTACCGGACGGAAAGGAAATGGAAGATTATCGAGCCACTCTGACACCTAACTACGGTATTCCTGCTCCGACCCTGTCCATGGATGATATTAGTAAAGGGCTGAAGACAGACTTTGATCTCTGGGTAGAGAAGGAAACTAAGCAGAAGCTTCTCGATAAAGGCGCACGGATTCCGTTCCCAACACTGTTCCTGACCGTGGAAGAACAGACGGAAATCAGCAACCTGAATTCCGATTTGAGCACTTACGTGAAGCAGATGGAAGCGAAGTTCATCACCGGTGCAGAGCCGCTAACCAGTTGGGACAATTATGTGGCTACCGTTAAGAAAATGGGCGGAGAGCGTGTGGCTGAAATTAATCAGGCTGCGTATGACCGGTGGAAATCCAACTAATCAAGCCTCTGCGCAAACTATACCTTGAACATGTATCCCAGGAGGAACAGACATGCAAATAACGAGACACCCGAACAATCCCATAGTCGTCCCGGGCGGCTATGAATGGCGCAAGGTTACGGTCTTCAACCCGGCGGTCATCATAGATAACGACAAATTTTACATGATTGAGCGCACTGCAGGCTCCCTGACTCCATGCAAGAATTATCTGGGGCTGCTGGAGAGCGATGACGGCGTTAACTTCACCCACGTGAAGGACGAGCCTATTGTGACGCCCGATATGCTGGGTTTTCCTTATGGTAGTGTGCAGGACCCTCGTATTGTCAAAATTGATGGAACCTTCTATCTGAACTATGCCCTGCGTCCCTGTGCCATGAGCTATTATCCTACCGGAGCAGGCGTCCCCCTGCGCTCTATACCCGAATATCCGGACGGCTGGGGGGAAGAGGAGGGACATTGGTTGACCCGGTCCTCCATTCTGAAATCAGATAATCTCCTGGATTGGGAGTTTGTGGCGGATACGACGCCTCTTGATATTAACGACCGGGACAACATTCTGTTTCCTGAAAAAATAGGTGGCAAATTCGTGCTGCTGCGCCGCCCCGAGGAATATGTGGGAGAAGGCTACGGTACGGATAAGGCGGCCATGTGGATTACCTACTCCGAGGATCTGGTGAACTGGGAAGAGCCCAAGCTGCTCGCCACCGCCGGAAACTTGTCCTGGGAATCGCGGAAAATTGGGGGCTCGACGCCTCCAATCCGGACCGACAAAGGCTGGCTGGTGCTTTATCACGGCGTTGATGAAGATATCGTCTACCGCGTGGGAGCAATGCTGCTGGATTTGGAGCAGCCTGAGAAAATCATTGCCCGGACCCATCATTTCATTATGGAGCCGGAGACGTACTACGAGAAATTTGGATTCCAGATTCCGAATGTGATCTTCCCGACAGGAAACGTGGTCAAAGACGGACTGCTCTATATCTATTACGGCGTAACGGATACAGCGATTGCTCTCGCCACGGTTCCTCTGGATGAACTGGTAGAGCATATTCTTTGGGAAGGGCAGTAAGCAGGGCCAACTTGGTTAGTGATTCAGGTGCTTTGCGGGGGAAGAAGAAAGCCCGGAATTAAATAGGCCTTTTCACAACAGTCCCCTTCAAAGCATGTTCTTTACGATATTGCCCTGGTGTCAGACCGATTTCTTTTTTGAACTTGCGGATGAAATTCGGCGTATCCAAATAACCGACCTGCTCGATAATTTCCTTGAGCGGTGCGCTAGTGTTCTCCAACAGCCGGATAACTTCATCCACACGTTTATGCCAGATATATTGTGTGAAATTGCTGCCAGTCTTTTCTTTGAAACTCCGGCTCAAATACGAGGTTGAAATGGCAAACTTAAGCGCCACATGTTCCAGGCTGAGTGTGTAGTCTGCGAACTGCTCGTCCACGTATGTCAGAATGTCATCCATTAACGACGATTCGCTAGTCTCCGTATTCCGCTCGACCTGCATGCATATGTCAGCGGCCAGAGAGAGCAGGCGGCTCTCCAGCTCTTCCAGCGTTTCAAAAGAGGTCAATTCCGGCATATTGGCGAACACACTGTCCATCCCAAGTTCGGAGGCCGTGCGCAGAAAAGCGTTCAGCAGTTCGAAGCAGATGCAGCGCAGCAGATGAACCTGCAGCGGCTCGTCTTTGATCATCTCGATGGTATCAGCAATCATCTGGACGGCTACGGGTTCGTTGCCCTGTTTCAGACTCTGCTCCAGCTTCAACATGGATTTGCGCGGAATCCAGAAATTCTCGGTGGCGGAAGGGTTCAGCTCTGCAAGCTGCTCAAAGTAGGTTACCTGTCCGCTGCGACGGATCATTCGGTGTTCCAATGCCGCAGCAGCTTCGATAAACGATTGGTTAAGACGGCTCAGGTCGCTGTATGCCATACCAACTCCGATGCTTAAGGACAGCTGCGAGTGCTCACGAATGATCGTTTGAATGCCTTCAATAACCTGCTCCATTCGGGTCTGGACCAGCATGTCCGCTTCTCCGGGAAGTGAAATGATCAGGGCAAATTGGTCCTTAACCGAAAATTCCACACCAAAGATCTGTGCACCAGAAGTGGGCAAGCACACATTGCTGAGGATCTCCTGCAGGAGATGTCGTTCCTGCCAGGACTTGCTGCCCGGCTTGGTGTCATCCCAGGACAGTATAGCTGAGAAATAGAGGCCTTCTCCCTGAGGATGCCTGAAGCCGGTACTGAAGATCATCTGCTCAATCTCAGGGTCGTCCGGTTTGCCGTGCTTAAGCAGCAGCAGCATACACTGATTGCGGACGAAAGGCTCCTGTAAATTTATTTTGGCACTGTAATCGTGGAGAGTCTGCCGGATCCATTCCCACTCATTGCGAACCTTAGGAGCATCCTTGCCGCTGCTTTTCAGCTTGGCGAATTCCATCAGATCCCTGATCGGATGGTACTGCCGTTTGGCCAACAGCAGTGCCGCAGCTATTCCAGTGATTACTGTAATACAAAAGACAATTAAAATCAGGGTCTGAACATGGGCCACACGGCTGAAAAATTGGAAGCTTGGCATCGTGGTCACATAGGTCCATCCATTTTCTTCCGATTGCACCGAAACGACGGAGTGTTGTTCCCCGTCCAGCTTCAGATTATGAATTCCAGGCTCAAGTCCGGATATCTTCTCAAGCTCGTTCTGGGGAAGGGTGACGCCATAGCTGTTTGCGGTCAACACCTCTCCGGTAGGACCGAATATATAGCTGCTCCCCGTGAAGTCACTCAAAATCGAATCCATAACTCCGGTAAGCTTGGATTCTTTCATTAAATAGACAACCGTTCCATATGGATAGGGGTCATTCGGTTTAATGGGTACGAGCATGACAAGCATTGGATCCGTCCGGGAATTAATGGTTACATTTTCCGCGGGACGTACTAGCGGTTGTCGGGTTTCATTTAAGTCCTGCCGCAATTCTGCAGGGGTCCAGCGTTCAAATTGATAGAGAGTATCGAAGGTAACATGAAGATCAGCAAGACCACGGTGAGAATAGATGTTGGAGTCGTTATGGAAATACAGAAGCAGGTCCTCGGCAATGTTGCTGCTGGCTTTGTAATTCGCCAAGGCTTGTATCGCCTCCATGCTGTAGTAGGGATCCTTCACCATGTATGGGGTCAAATACTTGTCATAAGCGATTCGTCCGGCTATTTCCTGAAGCTCGTTCATACGGGTATCTATGGTGTTCTTCACCTGATTCAGCTGATTAACATTGGATTGTTCAATTTCGACACGAAGGCCCTTGACAGCGTTTTCATATACGAAAATAGTAACCCCTGTTAGAGGAATGAGAAATATGAGGATGTAGGAAAACGCATATTTCAGAAGAAGTCTTGATTTGAAATGATTCCAGCTGAGTCTGAATTGGTTGAGCAAGGATGGCTTGATTGCCGAATTAGCCATATAGTTGTCCCTCCCGCATTTAAAAAGTTCGAATTAGTCATTTTGGAATATAAATTAATGTTCTGTTCTGGAGTATACTTAAGTCAGCATAAACATTATAACATTATAATCTTTGGAATAAAGTAGCACGTCAGGTTTATTTTTAATAGAAGGAGGTACAGGTTTCATGAAATGATTCCAATTTTGAATTTTCATGTATACCTGGGTCGAAGAAGGAGATGGGATGATTGGGCACAGAGAATGTGCTGCGCAATTTGCAGCTTGTTGACGGGCGGATCATGGATATCGCCATTCAGGACGGGGTCATCACTGACATTACACCGTCAGGCCAGGCTGGGGAAGCTAAGAGAGGTCAAGACTGTTCCGGGTTATATGTGTCTAGCGGATGGATTGATCTGCATGTGCATGCCGTGCCGGAGCTTGATCCTTATGGCGATGATATCGACGAAATTGGTGTGAAGCAGGGAGTAACCACGCTCGTGGATGCCGGAAGCTGCGGTGCAGATCGGATCGGTGCCTTGTACAATGCCAGCCTGAAGGCTGAGACGCGGATGTTTGCACTATTAAATATTTCGAGGATCGGGCTTGAACGGACAGATGAGCTGTCACAGCTGAAATGGATAGACCGGGCAATGGCCCAGGCAGCAGCAACGGCGTATCCTGATTTTATCGTTGGTCTGAAAGCACGCATAAGCCGAAGCGTCGTCAAAGACAACGGCATTGAACCGCTCAAGCTGGCACGCATATTGTCCGAAGAAACGAAGCTGCCGCTCATGGTTCATATTGGTTCCGCTCCGCCTGCAATCTCCGAAGTATTGGAGCTATTACAGCCGGGCGATGTAATTACCCATTACCTTAATGGCAAGTCCAATAACCTGTTTCATGAGGACGGCACACCATTACAAGGACTGATTGATGCTGCTTCCCGTGGAGTTCATCTGGATGTGGGCCATGGCACAGCGAGCTTCTCTTTCCGGATTGCAGAACAGGCCAAAGAGGCCGGCATTGAGCTGAATACAATCAGTACGGATATTTACCGCGGCAACCGTCTGAACGGGCCAGTGTACAGTATGTCCAATGTGCTGACCAAGTTTCTCGTTCTTGGCTACAGTTTGGAAGAGGTCATCCGCGCGGTTACAATCAACGCAGCAGCATGGCTCGGCAAGCCGGAGCTCGGACAGATTAGGGTGGGGCAGCAGGCGAACCTGACTTTGTTTGCTCTGGAAGCAGGTGAGAAGCAGCTTAAGGACTCGGAAGGCGATGTTCGAATTGCACAGCACTATATTAAGGTTAAAGGAGTCTATGCTAATGGATCACTCATTACAAGCTAGATATGGACTGAAGCGTGTGATAAATGCCAGTGGTAGAATGAGCATTCTTGGCGTTTCTGCACCAACGGATTCGGTCATGGAGGCCATGAAACAAGGTGGACAACAGTACGTGGAAATCGCGGACCTTGTAGACAAATCGGGTGAATATATTGCACACCTGCTTGGTGCGGAAGGGGCAGCTGTTGTGAACTCGGCGTCCAGCGGCATAGCCCTGTCAGTGGCAGCCATGGTGACCGGCGGAGATCCGCGGCTTAGTCTTCGTCTTCACCAAGAGCCGATAATGAAAAACGAAATTATTATGCTAAAAGGTCATAACGTGCAATATGGAGCACCTGTTGAAACCATGGTTTTTCTTGGCGGCGGCCGGGTTGTGGAAGTGGGATACGCCAATGAAGGCCGGCAGGAGCATATTGAACAGGCCATCGGTGAATATACTGCGGCTATTCTCTATGTCAAATCTCACCACGCTGTCCAAAAGAACATGATTTCTGTGGAAGAGGCCTGGGAGGTAGCACAGCGCAGAGGGGTTCCGCTAATTGTTGATGCCGCAGCAGAAGAGGACCTGTCCAAATATGTCCAGTACTCAGATTTGGCGATTTACAGTGGCTCCAAAGCGATTGAGGGACCCACCTCTGGGATTGTTGCTGGTAAAAAGAAATACGTCAAGTGGCTTAAGATACAGCTGCACGGGATCGGCCGCAGTATGAAGGTTGGTAAAGAGACTACCTTCGGGCTGCTTCAGGCGCTGGAGGAATACCAGAACAAGGCCGATAACAGCGAACGGGAGAAGCAGGCGCTGGAGGATCTTCAGCTGCTCGCTGAGATTCCTGGGGTTTCAGTTCGTATCGTGCAAGATGAAGCGGGCAGAGCGATCTACCGTGGACGCATCCAGGTTGATTCCAATGTTGCAGGAATGGATGCGAAGGATGTGAATGACCAGCTGCGTGAAGGTGAAATTGCGGTATATACCCGAGACTATGGCGTTAAGCAAGGTTATTTCGATATTGATCCAAGGCCGCTGCAAGGTGATGATCTTCAGGTCATTATCACAAGAATACAAGAAATCGTGGGAGGTGAGCGTAAATGAGTCATATACAGCAGCGATTGTATAAAAACAGGGCCGCACTTAATGTACTGGCTGGCAGTATCGGGAACGCTAAGGAAGTATTCGAAGCTGCAGAAGGATATGTACTGATAGGTGTGCTCTCGAAAAACTACGATACGGCGGAGGAAGCAGCAATTGCCATGACTGCATATGGTCAGGCTATTCTAGATGCCGTATCCATTGGGCTCGGAGCCGGAGACAATCGCCAGGCGGCTGTTGTGGCGGAGATTGCAGCAAGTTATCCGGGAAGCCATATCAATCAGGTCTTCCCGGCAGTGGGGGCAACCCGTGCGAACTTGGGAGCTAAGGACAGTTGGATTAACAGCCTGGTTTCTCCATGTGGGCAACCCGGCTATGTAGATATATCAACGGGGCCTGTCAGTTCAGGAACCGCTCCGCATGCCATTGTTCCGGTTCATGCCGCCATTGCACTGGTTCGTGACATGGGTGGCAATGCGCTCAAATATTATCCCATGCAGGGTATGAAGCTTGAGGAGGAGTACCGAGCAGTTGCCAAGGCCTGCGGAGAAGCCGGGTTTGCACTGGAGCCTACGGGTGGAATCGATCTGGCTAACTTCGGAGCCATATTGGAGATTGCTTTAGAAGCAGGTGTGCCCCAGGTTATCCCGCATGTCTATTCCTCTATTATTGATCCAGAGACGGGGAATACAAATGTGGAGGATGTTCGCAGACTACTCGATATGATGAAATCGCTGGTGGACCGATATGCCTAGGATCGCTGCTTTTGGTGAAGTGATGATGCGTTTGCAGGTTCCGGGCTATGAAACGCTGATTCAGAGCAGCAGGCTGGAGTATTCTTTCTCTGGCAGCGGGGTCAATGTTACCGCAGCACTGGCTAAATACGGCCATACCGGTGCGCTTATAACAACCTTGCCGGAAACGCCGGTGGGCGAATCAGCAATCGCTTATCTGCGCAAGCTTGGAGTGGATACTTCACTGATCAGCCGTGGCGGCAAGCATCTGGGGATGTACTTTCTGGAGAATGGCTTTGGAGCCCGTCCCGGCAGAGTCACTTACACAGACAGGCTGGGCAGCAGCTTTAATACCGCGGAGGCGAGTAACTATGACATGCCAGCTCTTGCGGCCAAAGTCGACGTTCTTCATTTATGCGGCATCACGCTGGCAATGAACGAAGGCGTTCGCGAGCAGATGAAACAACTTGCTGTGGAAGTGAAGCGTGCTGGGGGGAAGGTTGTATTTGATTGCAATTACCGTCCTGCGTTATGGGGAACAGATGGCTATACCAAAGCTCGTCCACACTATGAAGAAATGCTCGAACTTGCGGACATAGCACTGATCAATGAGAAGGATGTGCGCTATATTCTTGGCATTGGGGCTGGAGATTATGATAGAATAGCACAGTTAAAGCAAGTGATCCCCGAAGTTGTGGAACGCTTCTGCATCAGAACGGCAGCGGGAACCCAACGTGAGATTAATGCTGACCATACGCATTCCCTGACAGGTTATATCTGTCATGAAGGTACGTTTGTATTTTCCGGCAAACTGACCTTCCCGGTGTATGACCGAATCGGAGCCGGCGATGTATTTGCCAGCGCCATTATCCATGGGGAATTGCAGCAATACCCGCAGCAGCAGACGGTTAATATGGCAGTGGCGGCAGCGATGCTGGCCCACACCACTCCAGGCGATACAGCGCTTTTTAGCGAGAGTGAGGTGCTCCGGGCGTTGTCAGACCATACCTTAGATGTTGAAAGGTAGTGAACAGCGAGTGTCCTTGAAGCGCAAGCAAGGTCCTTTATATCAGCAAATTCAAAAAATTCTCAAAGACCGAATACTCCATGGGGTATATCCTCTCGGAAGCATCATCCCCTCTGAGCCACAGCTGGAGAAGGAATTCGGCGTCAGTAAAATGACGGTCCGCGGTGCGGTGCAGGAGCTGTCTCAAGAAGGATATGTGCAGAAAAAAAGTGGTGTTGGCACGATTGTGATGCGCAATACCTCCCATCAGAAGCTCTCTAAGGGAAAGCGGTTTACGGAGCTGCTCGTGGAAGAGGGTCATAAACTGGAAAAGAGAGTGCTGAACTCCCAATTAGTCACCAATGATGAAGGGACAGAGGAATATAACCGCTTCGGTCCGTATTGCCAGCGGATTGAAAGGCTCTACATTCTGAACGGTCAGCCTTATATTCATCTCATACATTTTCTGGCCGCAGCTGCCCTGCCGGGCGGTACACAAGAAATGAATACAGATATTCAATCGCTGTACGACTCACTGGAGGAGAACGACATTAAGCTGGAAAACTTCAGGGACCGTTTCTTTGTAGAGCCAGCACCTCCCGAGGTGTGCCAGCTGCTGGAGATCCCCACGGGGATGTATGTGCTCAAGCGCCTGCGTAACTCCTATGACGGGGAAGGAAGACTAATAGAGCACAGTATCGGCTGCTACAATACAGAGCTTCATCATTATCTGGTCAGTTATGACACCTGAACTAAAAAGCGTTCATGTTTGGGAATCTGAAACGACATTTTGAAAGTTTGAAAATGATTCGGGATTTTTTTTCAGGACGCAGATAAGTTTATTCTGTTGAGCCTACAGTAAAGTAAGAGGTTTATAAGGAATATAAGGGAAGGCCTGTTCTATAAGAATGGGTCTATTTTTATATCTAATAATGTTTGTATGTGTTATCGGTGAATTTTCTTGGGAGTGACACATTATTTAACTAACAGGCAGGATCGTCTGAATAATCGAAGAAATAAGAATGGTGAGAGCAAGTGTAAAATGTTCCGTAATGGTTGATAAAGGATGTGACTGTATAATGAAATATTTTATTGGAATTATTCCTCCAGATGATTACAAAGAAAAAATAGTGACATTCCGTGATCGCTGGTCTAGTAGTTATCATAACGATGTTGCAGAGCCACACATCACTATAAAAGCCCAAGGAGGTCTTTATGGAGATCTGCAATGGTTAGAAAAGGTAAGACAAACATGCTCTTCAGTTCAAACTTTTCCATTAACATTATCGGTACCTGGGTCGTTCGGAAGTAAAGTTCTATTTCTTAGCGTTGAAACTGGACAAGTAATTGATTTACATCGAAGATTGGTCAACGTGATTTCCCCATCACAAGAACTGGTAGATCGCTACTTTGAAATGGATAAGTATCATCCTCATTTGACCTTGGGGCAAACCTGCTGGGGATTGAATGAGACTGAAATCCTCGAAATGGAACAGTTAGCAATGAACATATTAGCTCCTTATCCAACCTTTAATGTCCATTTTGTTCGCGTATATAAAGAAGTAAAATCAAATCGATACGTACCATTTGTAGATATCCCCTTAGGAGCTAAAGGCTAATTACCCATGTGGATGTGGGAGAAGGCGATATCTATTTACATAACGAAATAACCACAAATAAACGAATCAAATGAACAAGGATTTAAGAATTTTTATGTTATTTTAAGGTATTATTTTCCGAATACATTATATTTAATTAAAAAGTAGATTTAGGAAAAGACCTAAGGGGGATCATAATTTAATGGATAACAACAAGCCGTCGCAACCTGACAACGAAGAAGAAGTGAAAGATTCACTGACCGCAGAGCGGGAAACCGAGCAAGAAACAACAATTCTGCCCGAAATGCAAGAAGAAGAGAATATACAGCATCCATCCGAGATTCAACCACAAGTGGTTAAAGGGAAAAAAAGTGTGCTCTGGATGGCAATCTCGGGAGTTTTAGCTGCAGCACTTATCGTTGTACTTGTATTTCCACCGTTTGGTGGGGGCAGGGAGTCTGTGGCTTCGGTCAATGGGTCGAACATTTCTAAGGATGAGCTGTATAATGAATTGGTTTCTCTTGGTGGCGAGAGCACACTAAACAGCATGATTACAATGAAGTTGATCGACCAGGAAGCTGCAAAAGCTAACGTGTCTGTTACTGAACAGGATGTGAATGCCGAGATTGAGACTCTAAAAACCCAATATGGCGGTGAAGAAGGGCTTAACACGGCACTTTCTCAATCTGGTATGACCATGGATTCACTCAAGAAAAATACGGAAGTCCAAGTGAAAATCCGTAAAATTCTTGAACCACAAACCACAGTAAAAGATGAAGATATCAGTGCCTATTATGAAGAGAACAAAGCAACATTCGCCACTCCGGAGCAGGTTAGAGCATCTCATATCCTTGTGAAGACAAAAGAAGAAGCGGATGATATCAAAAAACAATTGGATGAGGGAGCAGACTTTGCAACCCTGGCAAAAGAAAAATCCACAGATACAGGCTCTGCAGCGAATGGCGGGGATCTTGGATTTTTCGGAGAAGGTGAAATGGTAGAAGCATTTGAGAAAGCAGCCTTCTCCATGAAAAACGATGAGATTAGCGACCCAATTAAGTCCGATTATGGTTACCACATTATCAAGAGGACAGATTATAAAGAGGCAACCAATCCGACTGAGGAAGACAAAAAAGAAGATATTCGTAACATACTGGTGGAGCAGCAAGTCGGTGAGCTCAGTACGAATTGGATGAGTGAATTGCGCTCCAAGGCTACGATTGTTAACACACTTGAGCCAGCGGATGAAAGCACGGATGCTCCTGCAGCTACCGCTGAGGATACAGAATCCTCTGCCAAGGAATAATAGTAACGACAGATGGAATAGAAGCATATAAACAGCTGACAAATTCGACTGTAAGGTTCGAGTCTGTCAGCTGTTTTTCTTGTTTGTGACTTGATAACATTAAAGAGTAAGAGCGTGCTGCACTAATTGAGAAGGCTAATGGTGCAGAGCTTGTTGGAGTGCTAAATCATGGGGAGTTCTAGCTCCTTAAACTAAAGGGAGACGTAGCTCAATAAACCAGAGGAGCAGCCAATCAACATGATCGGCTGCTTTCGTTTAACAATTGGATAGGACGTTTGATATTATCAATTGAAGTCATATGAACTGATGTTAATTCAACTGACTGTTCTTCTTATACTGTACATAGACGTAATAATAGCAATACAGATGCACAACATTGACGATGGACCATACAACAAGCCATATGATTGGAGTCGACAGCGTAGTCCAGATACCAAACCAAGGCAGCACACGTCCTCCACCGATAAACGTCATCAATGGCGAAAGGGTCAAGAGAATGAGGATCGGGGTCAGCCTTCCAATCGTTATCAGAATTATTTTGCTGGTCGTCAGGCGTTTGTTTCTGAAGCGGATGTGAAAGTATGCATATATGCCCCATACAAGCGTAGCGATGATTAGCGCAATCATAATCATTTCCACGTTTCGACCATTCACAAATGAGGTTTCAAGCTGTTCCCCTCTCATGATCTTCGCGATGTCATGAATAAAAGTCGAGTAATTCACAGAAGCGTTTAACCCGGAGTTAAACATTACCGCAATGCCCATCTCCTCGTCCAAATAAATCTTTTCTTCTGACTTGTATGTCCAGAAAATGCCGCTATGGGAGATGATTTGGCCGTGAGATTCTTCTTGGTCAGCAAGCCAGCCCATGCCGTAGGAACCGATGGTCCCCGCTGCATGATATTGTTTCATTAGGGTAGGAGAAAGTAGCTGTCCTTGATATTGGGCAAGCATCCATCGGGACATGTCCTCGGCAGTTGAAACGATGCCTGCCGGGCCTTCAATAAACCATATCGGTTCCTTTTGTCCTACCGCCCGTCCCAAACTCAAGTAATGTCCTAGCGGAATAGCTTCATTCCCATAAAATTGCTGCGTTGTACTGACACTAAAGGTATGGTTCATACCTAGCGGCTTAAAAATGTGGTTATTCAGATAATCTGAAAAGCGCTCTCCGCTCACATTTTCCACGAGGTTCGCCAGCAGGACGTAATTGGGATTATGATAGCTGTAGGCTGTCCCAGGGCTATGGGCAAGTTGTACATCGCTTAACAGCTGGTTCACCTCATGCAGTGCCTGGAATTGCGGTTTCCTCGTCATATCAGGATTTATTTTGTCATTGAGACCGCTAGTCTGATTCAATAGATGGCGGATCGTGATGTTGTGAACGCGGGGATCCCGTACAGAATGCTCTGGAAAATAAGAATCATAAGCCGCATCCAGGTCAATCTGGCCGTTGTCCGCTAACTGCAGTATGGCTAGTGCGGTAAAAGACTTGCTTAGCGAAGCAATGGGGAAATGAGTGTCGCCTGTAACTCTTTGGCCATCTTCAAATGTTCCGTAGCCTTTTGCATAATATACTTCATCGTCTTTAACAATGGACAGTGAGGCAGCCTGCATGTGATTGGCTTTCATACTCCGATTCATATATTCGTCGATGTCTTGCAGGATTTCTGATTTGTCACGGACTTCTGTGGCTGAAATCGGGTTTTGCCAGACTGAACATAACAACAGTGAACAGGCGATTGTAATTAACATTCTTTTTTTCATTTTTAGCATCATAGCACTCCCATCATTCAAGATAAGGGAATGCTATCAGAATATTTTCAACTATTTATCAACTTGATCCCAATACTAGCCGTGACGCTTCCACCGCCATGAGGTCCATTTTCAATCTGCAGGTTTCCATCATGTTTATCGCAAAACACTTTACAAACGTAAAGGCCCAGTCCACGATGTTCGGACGCATCCCACACTTCGCCCCGGTAAAAAGGCAGGACAGCTTTGCCTAGGGCATCTGTTGAGAAGCCCTGTCCGTCGTCTGTGACGTTAATTATCATAAAGCTTTTCTGAATGTCATAGTGAACATTCACTTGGCTGGCAGCATATCGAATTCCGTTAGCCACTATATTCTCAAAAATTTGCATGACGATATAGGGGTCCACGTTGATTTGGACATGATCATATTCCATGGAGGCGACGAAGGTTTTGCCCGATTGTCTTGCCATTTGTTTGGCACTGTCGTTCAGCAGCGTCGTAAGCGTGATTATATCCATCGATTGATGCCGTACGGGGACATCTTCTAGTTTCTGAATCGAGTTCATGGCCTCCGCATAGCTCTCCAGACGCACGATGTGAAGATTCATCGTGTGGATCAGTTCCAGCGCCTTTTCTTCAGACAATTTCTTTTCCGGCAGATAGGCTGCAAGTAGCTCGGTGTTTCCTTTTAAAACTGAAAGCGGTGTTCTCAGATCATGAGCAAAAATTGCATTCAGTTTCTTGCGTTCCTCAACCGATCGCCAGAGCGTCCTTACGTTTTTCTCTAATGTTGAGCGCATGTTTTCAAATGCTTCGATTAGCTCGCCCATCTCGTCCCGGCTGTCGTAGGAGATGCGGAAATCTAGATCGTTGGCCGAAATTTTCTCCGAGGCTTGTTTGAGTATCTCCAGCGGACGTTTTAGTTTCCATCTGTAAAACAGGATGGCCATGGTAACAATTCCGGCTGCCACGGTAAGCATGACCATCGCGACGAGGGAGGGCAGAATCCAATCTGATTCTCTGAAACGCTGCTGTAGCTTCTCCGCCCAGGCGAACTCCAGAGTTACGACGGCAAGCACCGCAATAACTGTGGCTACAGATAGTAAAATAAAAGATTGCCGCAAGGTAAAGCGCTTGAATAGCCGTCCATTCATGTGCTTGGCCATTTGTATCCTACTCCCCAAACGGTCTCGATTCGGTCATCGCATCCGTACTCTTTAAATTTAGAGCGAATTCGCCTGATATGTTCCGCGATTACATTACTATCACCTTGATTGTCCCAACCCCAAATTTTTTCGTACATGCGTTCCTTTTCGAACACGATATTGGGATGTGTGGACAGCAACTCGATGATCTCGAACTCTTTTTTGGCCAGTGGGACTTGCTTATCTCGGTAGTAGAGCATCCGTGCTGTATAGTCAATAACTATATCATCATTAAATCTCACAGAGGATTTGGTGTGGACACGATGTTCCCTGCGCAAATGAGCTTCAACTCGGGCACCCAGTTCGTGAATGCTAAAAGGTTTCAGGATGTAGTCGTCACCTCCGGCCCGAAATCCGGCTATCTTATCCGCATCTTCGATTCGAGCTGTTAAAAATAAGATGGGGCACGAGACGAAATTACGGATTTGCTCGCATAATTGAAGCCCGTTCTGTTCAGGCATGTTGATATCTAGCAAAACAAGGTCGGGCTGTTGTTCGACTTTCCGCAGCGCTTCTCTGCTATCCTTGGCCGTTAGGACAGCATATCCATTGATTTCAAAATAATCGGTCAGCAGCTTTCGAAGATCGGCTTCATCGTCCACGATTAGTATTTTATGCATCAATGCTCAGTCTCCCGTTAACCATTTTTAATTCAGCATAGCAAAAATCTATACATAATAAAATCGCCATCTAATAGGGGGCGCTAAACTGATCATCTTAGAATGAACCCTAAATACAAAGTCATACTGGAAGTAACTTTTCCACCATAGCTTATATAAAGGGGAGGCTGTTTAACTTATTTGAATAAGAATATTGATATGTGGGTTAATAACGGGGGAATAGACTATTCTGATAAATGTAAGCTGCTACACAAAAAAGTATAAGGGAAGGTGATTCTTTTTGGATCTTGTCATTTATTCGGCACTGGCACTAATTTATTTGTTTCTTGTTGTCAGGATTGCTGCTCAATTATCTGGAAAAAGACAATGGCTCAATTACGCCATCTTTCAGATTTTTGTATTGTTCAGTCTTGCGTACGATAACGGAATCATCGCAGCAGGTCACTTGATAGGTGAGCGAGAGCTGCTCAAGGGACTTAGCAGTGTTCGATTTTGGCTTCATGCCTTTGCTACCCCTACGTTGATACTTGTAGGCTACTACATCCTGCGCAGCTCACAAGTCAAGTTTTCAAAACATATCATTACACATATTACGGCATGGTTAATAACATTGGGCCTTATCATTTACCAAATTGTAAGTTCAACCTTACAGGAAGTAAAAAGTCTTATACCCATAGAAGAGTATGGGGTTTTGAGGTATACGTCAGAAAGTCTTGCAGGTCCGCCATTCATGGTGATCATCGTTGGTTTTCTGCTGTTGATAATAGGTATAATCGTTTTAGTAAAACAAAAATGGGTATGGCTGTTTGTTGGAACATTGCTATTATTTATAGGTCAAGGGCTACAAATACCTGTAGCAAGTACAGCTGTAACCAATATATTTGAATTGATCCTCATGGTGTCCATCTGGATCACCACTTCAAAAGCTTTAGATTCACAGAGGCCATAAAGTTTCCACTAGTACGTTATAGAGCTGATATGTAGTAAAGAGAAAGGTGATGTGTCTAATGAATGAGTGATTAACTCGTTCATTAGACATTTTTTTGTTGTGGAAGAATAACAAAATTCAATATGCTAACGAACAGGATAGTTGAAATCAACGAAGGGTACAATACTACAAAATCATTGGGGGTGCTCTTTGTTTAAACAGGTTGTTTCATTGATTTTTATTTGGACTGTATCCGTCAGGGCTTAATATTGTGAGCCACCAGTAAGGAAAGACCCATGCTGACAAACGGACGCATAAGTTTAAAATATAATGTTACACAGGAGGTTATCGTTTCTTGAAATTCGAACTAGGTCGCTGCTTACTGAATGAACGCTTGGTGGAAGCCGGAAAGTCAGCAGAGTGGCTGGCAAAGGAATTGCTTTTTAAACCGGAACGAGTCTACGACTTTATGGAAAACAAAAGAGTAATGCCACTCAAAATTGCCATATCGATTGCCGACTCTATCGGTTGTGACGTTCGTGCATTGTATGAATTAATTCCGAGTGATTTCGAAGTAAAGGGAGATTGATCAAATGTTGGAGTGCGCTATCTCTAACCGGAGGTGAAGTCGATGTTTGGAAGAGTGATAAGAAGATTACTTGTATTGCTTCTCTGTCTAACGCTTATTTTGGAACCCACCAAAACCTATGCTGAATCGGATACAAATTGTAAGGACCAAAGACTGATTCTAACTCTTTTAAGTCCAAAAATAGAAGAACAACTAACCCTTTTTTATAAAGATCGATTAATTGAAAAGCCTATGTTTGCTCCTTTTCTAGGCGGGAATGACTTAAAGTTAGATTACCATGATTCACACATTATTGCCCACGTCACGGTTGAACCGTACGTTGGTCCTCACTTAAGTGTTGGTCAGGATTTGATTACATTTCATATAAACAATTCCGGCGAGGTTAAAGTCATTGCATATCATCATATCAAGAACTACGAGCTTCCACCACATTGGAGGAAGGTGGTCATTCCAACGGCAACATTTAGACAGATGTGATTCTTTAAATGGTTCTTTAATGCAGAGAGAGAACAAACGCAGTTCCTTCGAAAGTCGCTGTTATGGTGGCTTTTTTGCTATCTGCACAAGTTTCTTGCCCTCGAATGCCGCAGTGGAGTGGGAGTTTGGCTACTCATAATAGATGGCCTCGTAAGGAAACGCTAACTTATTCAAGCGATATTCTTTGGGTGACATGGACATATATTGCCGAAAAACTTTGCCAAAATAGCTGGGACTCTCAAAACCGCATTGTTGGCCAATTTGGGAAATTGGAAGTTCCGTTGTGCGGAGTAGTCGGACTGCAACTTCAATCCGTCTGTCTTTGAGATAGGCTAGCGGTGAAGTTTTCTCTGATTTCTGAAATAATCTGCACAAGTAATGCTTATTGATATCACAATGGCTGGCCAGCACATCCAGCGTCAATGGAGCAGCATAATTCTCCCGGATGAACTTTTTGCATTTCTCGATCGTGGTAATCGAAAGGACGCCGATATCTCTCTCCGCATCCCGACTTGTCTGAACCAAGATAAGCAGCCACTGATAGACTTGCATGGACAAACGATACTTGTCCGTTACTTTCTCTTGATGAATCAAATGAATAATTTGCCATAACTCCTGAATCAAGGGAGAATCCGCGTTTCGTTGAATGACATGACCTTCGTTATCATGAATCATATCCCAGATTCGGTTCGCTTCATCCCCGCGAATGTTTATCCAGATAAATTCCCAAGGTTCATTATTCTCTTGTTTATAGTAATAGCAATGCTCCCCAGAGATTCTAACGAGTAGTGCATGTCCCTTCGGTAAAGGAAGGGTTTGATTATCAATATCCAGATAGCCCTGTCCATTAAGGGTGTATTGAAAAACAACGTGCCCGGGGTCTGGTCTATCGTCACTTGGACAGCGATATTGCTCGCTGGAGACGATCTGCCATCCAATAGAGTCCAGTGTCATGATTGATGTATCGTCGTTACGAAAAGCATAAGAGACCGTATGGACCATACTTTCATCCCCTGCCTAAAAAAGTCAATTTTATTATATAATACGTCACATTTTTTAGATTGTCTGCCTTTTTTTACACCTGTAAGATAATTGTAAGCGGTAACATAAGGAGGAGGTGACTATCGTTTGTGTTCCTTTGGTTAGCGAGTGAAGTTTTCCTGCATCAAAGGAATAATGCTGCAGAAGTGCAGCGAACGACAACATCATGCAGGGCAGATTGAACTGATTTCCTGGGGCTGTCTTACAACAGAAAGACTTCTTTCCCCAGATTTAATCCCAGATTTGAAGTAACAATTTTTGGATAAAGGAGGAGCTAATCCAATGGACCGAAGAACTGTTTCCATCCAGAAATCGATATTTGTATCTTTTCTAGCATTCCTTATGGTTATTTCATTGGCTGTACCTCCGGCTCCGGCACGCGCAGAGTCATCCGACATCCTGACGGGCCGCCAGGGAGAATATCTTAACCGGGGGCTGGTTGCGGTTCTCGTAGACAACGGCGTTTTTATAAGCTGGAGGTATTTAAACAATGATCCTGATGAGATCGCTTTCAATATATACAAAAATGGAACCAAAGTGAACACGTCACCGATCAGCGACGTGACGAACTATGTGGACACAACCGGCTTCGACAGCTCGCAATATCAGATATCCACCATTATTGCGGGCAAGGAGCAAATGCAGCCAGAGGTTGTATCGGTCTGGCATAACGATTATCTGCCTATTCCACTTGATAAGCCGGCCGACGGTCGGACCAAGGACGGTGGAACCTATTCCTATTATGCGGGCGATGCTTCCGTTGCGGACTTGGACGGTGATGGCGAATATGAAATCGTCTTCCTGTGGAGTCCGAGCAATTCCAAGGACAATTCGCAGGCAGGATATACCGGCAATGTCTATATCGATGCCATCAAACTGGACGGCACGAAGCTGTGGAGGATTGACCTTGGAGTCAACATCCGTGCCGGAGCTCATTATACGCAGCTCATGGTATACGATCTGGATGGCAACGGAAAAGCCGAAGTCGTTGTGAAAACAGCGGACGGCACAAAAGACGGACAGGGTACGGTCATTGGTGATGGCACAAAGGATTACCGCAACGAGGGCGGATACATACTGTCAGGGCCGGAGTATCTCACACTGTTTGACGGTGAGACCGGAGCGGCCGTATCCACCGTGGATTACAATCCCCCAAGAGGAAACGTCAGTGATTGGGGCGATGGGTACGGCAACCGTGTAGATCGCTTTCTTGGCGCCATCGCTTATCTGGACGGCAAGAAGCCAAGTGTGGTGATGAGCCGCGGTTATTACACCCGCACGGTGCTTGCTGCTTATGATTATGTTGGTGGAAAACTCGTGCAGCGCTGGACCTTCGACACGAACGAAGCAGGAGCACAATATCAAGGACAAGGCAATCATAACTTAAGTGTTCTGGATGCCGACAATGACGGCAAAGATGAAATCATGTTCGGCGCCTTGGCCATCGACGATGATGGGAGTTTGATGTACAGTACCGGACTCGGCCACGGGGACGCCATGCATGCAGGCCAGCTCGATCCGAACCGGGATGGATACCAGGTGGTGAGTGTGCACGAGCATTCGGATGCGGCATATGGACTGGAGATGCGCGATGCTGCTACAGGCGAAATTATCTGGGGGCAGAAAACAGGCATCGACACCGGTCGAGGGATGTCAGCGGACATTGATCCGAACTATCCGGGCTATGAATCATGGGCCACGACCGTTACCAACGGGCAAAGTGTACCTGTAACCAATACCTATTCGGCTGCCGGAGAGGCGATCTACACGGTGGACGAAGGGCCCAAAACCGCCAATTTCGCCATCTGGTGGGACGGAGATCTTCAGCGGGAGCTGTTTGACCATCAGTGGGATAACAGCACAGCCAGAGGAATTCCACTCATTTACAAGTGGGACTACGAGAACAAAAAGCTGGATGAAATCTTCCGGGCGACCGGTACGTTAACAAACAATCATACCAAAGGAAATCCAGCGCTACAGGCAGATATTCTGGGAGACTGGCGAGAGGAAATTCTGCTGCGGAGCGAAGATAGCTCGGAGTATCGTCTCTACACGACCACCATTCCTTCCGATTATCGCATCCCTACGCTGATGCAGGATCCTGTGTATCGACTTGGCGTTGCCTGGCAAAATGTTGCCTACAATCAGCCGCCACATACAGGCTTTTATCTTGGAGCAGAAGCTACGGAATTTCCCAAAGCCGATCTGACGCTGACGCGCGATGCAGAAATGCCGGAGCCTGTTTACCGCTTTGATTTCGGTACAGAGACAGCCTCAGGAAGTACAAATGTACAGGATACGCTCTACGCGCAAGATCCGGGATTCGGGTTCTTGGATACGAGCGGGATTGAGGTAGGGGCAAACCAGGTTTCGGTCAACACAGGCACAACATTTGCCGTTGATCTGCCAAATGCAAATTACAAGGTGACGCTGCGATTAGGTAGCGATGCGCGTGACTCCAACGTTGGAGTCAAATCCGAATATGTCCAGAAGCTAGCTATGACGAATGTAAAAGCGGGAGAACCGCTGGAGTATTCCTATGACATTGCCCTGGTGGATGGTCAGCTTGATTTCCTCTTTACGGGTACAGCCATAGACATCCAAGACATTATCATAGAGAAATATCCGGATAAATCGGCCGGTGCCGCAACGACGATCTATATGGCCGGTGATTCGACCATGCAATCTTACAGTGAGATGCAGGCACCACAAGAAGGGTGGGGTCAGCAATTCGGTCGTTATTTCTCAAATGGGGCAGTGATCGTGAATGATGCGATCGGCGGCCGAAGCAGCAAATCGTTTATGGTAGACGGTCGTCTGGATACGATCCTGCAGCGAATCAAGCCGGGAGACTTCTTCTTCATTTCCTTCGGTCATAATGATGCCAGTGCAGGGATACCGGACCGTTATGCATCACCTGAAGATTATAAGATGTACCTGGCCAGATATGTAAACGGTGCCAAACAGCGCGGTGCAACACCGGTTTTGCTTACTCCGGTTGGACGAAGAGACTTCAATACGGTAACTCAGGAATTCAACGTCAGCTTCCCGGCGTATGTGCAGGCTGCCAAAGAGGTAGCGGAGGAGCTGGACGTTCCGCTGATTGATCTCAGCAAGATGAGCATTGCATACTACGACAAAATCGGTAATGCTGCAACGGAGAAAGTGTTCCTTTACGCTAATCCGGGTGAATATCCGAAATACCCGAATGGAATCAACGATAACACCCACTTCAGTCGTTATGGCGCGCAGAAAATTGCCGGACTGGTTGCAGGCGCGGTCAAAGACATGGAGTTGAGTATTTCTTCTCTGGTGATCGACCCGGATATGTCCGAGCCGGAACCGGAGCCGGAAATTCAGCTCTACGAGGAGGATTTTGAAGGAGACCCTGCCGATTACCAGTATGCGATGGTTAATGCTACGGGTATTGCAGGAACGATGGCGGGAACGGTTGTTGAACAAAGCGGAAATAAAGTGCTGTCCGTCACGGGATCCGGATCAGGACATCGGGCTAAAGTGTTCCGTATGTTCGATGCCGTAAACGGCGATCAGGTAAATGTGAAGTTTGATTGGCAATCGGGCAACGTAAGTGCCTATCCGTCAGAGGGGCATCTTACCATCATGGATGCTAACGAAAATGCGCTTTTCACACTGTATACGAAAACCGGAAGTTCCAAAATTCATTATTATGTCGGTGCATATAATGCGGACTACGGTACGGGTGATACAGCCATACCTGAAGGGGGAACGGCGACAGAGATTTCCAAGAACCAGTGGGTGAACGTGGATGCAACTGTTAACTTTGCAGAGAAAACGCTGGATCTGACATTAACGAACCTAGCGGATCCGACAGTTACACAGACGATCGAATCTATTCAGATGAGTTCCGGTGCTTACGCAGACAACGTCAGAGCCCTTCGGTTCTTGGGTACGAGAAAAGGCGGTGGAGGCACACTGAACTGGACGACTCAGATCGATAATGTGCGAATTGAAGGCACGCAGCTCCCTTCCGAGGGTGGGGATCAGACAGCTTTGATTGCTCTGTATGATGAGATCAAAGCACTGGAACTGTCGGAATATACAGACGCATCGAAAGCTGTGTTGAACCGGGCTTTGGCAGCTGCGGAAGCCATATTCAATACCGAAGCCACGCAGGCTCAAGTTGACCATGTGTTTAACATGTTAACCGTCGCCAAGGATTCATTGACCAAAGAGGCGGCTGAAGAGGTAACTGAGTACAAGTTTGATTTTGGTTCCGGCAGCGCTGCCGATGGATACATCAAGGTAGATGCCAAGAGAGCGTTCATCGAAGGCAATGGGTATGGCTTTGCGAATACTGCGCTGACCGAAGATGTGAACCGGGAAACCGGAGATGCGCTCAAGGAGGATTTCACGCGGGTAAATGGGACTTCCTTCCTGGTGGAAATGGAACCAGCCAATTACCGGGTAACGATGACCGTTGGGGATGCGGAGGAATCGACGAGCGCAAGTGTCGTTGTGGAGCAGATGACGAAGCTGCCGCTCACAACCATTGCCAAGGGCGATTTTAAAGAAATCACAACGGACATTGCTCTGATTGACGGCGTATTTAACTTTGACTTCTCTGGAAATACACCGAAGATTAATGCACTGAAGATTGAGCGTCTGCCTGAAAACGGCGTGGGCGATAAGCCTGTTATTTATTTGGCGAGCGATTCCACCGTTGCCAATTACGCAGAGAACTATCGTCCGCAAGCAGGCTGGGGCGAAACGCTGGGCGGATATTTTGATCAAGATGAAGTCAGCATTGATAACCGGGCAGTCGGTGGACTCAGCAGTAAGACCTTCCTGGTCGGTGGATATCTCAACGATCTTTTGCTCGACATCCATGAAGGCGATTATCTGTTTATGCAGTGGTCTCATAACGATTCCACACCGTCCCGCCCGGAGCGTTATCTTACGCCTGAGCAATTCAAGGTATACTTGAAAGAATACATTGAAGGAGCTCAGCAAAGAGGTGCGATTCCTGTTCTGGTCACACCAGTGAACCGTCGTGATTTTACTGGAGAGACCCTGAACAAAAGCTTTCCGGAATACGTTCAGGCGATGAAAGAAACGGCCGACGAGACAGAAACGCTCATCATCGATCTGAACCAGGCAAGCTGGGAGTATTTCCAGGAGCTCGGCACTGAAGGAACCAAATCGATTTTCATGTGGGTAGGCACAACGGAAGACAATACCCATTTGCAGATGAACGGTGCAATCAAGGTATCTGAAATTGTGGCACGTCTTGTGAAAGAACTGAATATACAGCTGTCAGCCTTTGTCACACTGGAAGGGGAATCACCGGAACAGAAAGCCCCCCATACCACGGTATCCGTGGATGGAGATGAGCATGACGGGTGGTATACTTCTCCAGTACAAGTAACCTTTACTGCAAATGATGAAGATTCTGAGATCGAAGGGACCTATTATAAAATCAATGGTGGCGAAACGGTGAGTGGCACACAGTTGACTCTAAGTGAAGAAGGTACACACACCATCACCTACTGGAGCGTCGATGTGGAAGGTAATCAAGAGAGTGAACAGTCTCTGACCCTGTCTATTGATCTCGTACCACCAACCGTTGAAATTCAGGGTCAAGCCGAATACACCATTGATCAGCACGTGGAAATTGGCTATACAGCCGTTGATTCAATATCCGGCGTGGCAGAACCGACGGGTGTGCTCCTGGATACTCCGGCTTATACACTGGAACCGGGCCTGAACAAGGTAACGGCAACCGTCTCCGATTTGGCTGGCTGGGAGCAGACGGTAGAATATAGCTTTGGAGTTATTGCTACATTCGATAGCCTGATTAATCTGACCAACTCCTTTGCGAATGAATCGATAGATCCTAATGCAAGTGCTCTTGCTGAGCAGCTCGCGAACACATTAGGGCAGGCCAACCAGGCAGCTATCAATCATGAAGGAGCAAAGGCACGTCAACTTCTTGCATCTTACGGTAATGATGTTCAAGCAGCTAGAGGAACTGTCTTTACGGATGATCAGGCCAATGTGTTAATGAAGTGGGAAGAATGGCTCAACCAAGCAACTCCACTAGCGAACGGGGCCCCTGGTACGCCTGTGCTTTCTGACAATAACGGTTACGACACGGGTCTTAAAGACGGGGACTACACAGTCACGATGAATTTGTGGTGGGGCAATAACGGCAATGAGTTTAAACTGTATGAGAATGGTGAATTGATCAAGGAAATTGCACTGGTCGATCAATCACCATCCGCTCAGTCTGTTCAAGTTGATATTACTGGAAAGAAAAATGGCACCTACATTTATACCGGAGAGTTGATCAATTCACTGGGTACGACCATGAGTGTTCCGCTGACAGTCACGGTTACCCATGCTTCTCCGGGTCAAGCGGTTCTATCAAACGACAACTGGGACGGGGACGGTAACTTTAATGTCAGCATGAATCTGTGGTGGGGAACAAACGCAACCGAATACGAACTTTACGAAAATGGGATATTGGTCGACACACAGTCGCTGCAATCGAATACGCCAAATGCACAATCTGCGGTAACCACAATCACTGGAAGGGGACCTGGAATCTATGAGTATGAAGCTGTACTTCGTAATTCTTCAGGGGAAACCAGATCGTCCAAATTAAATGTAACCGTACGAAAGTAGGTAAAATTGTTTAAGGTATTCCTTTATCACAAGTGATTTAGAACTGAAGTAGATTAGATATATTAAAAAGTGCTATTCCTCATCCATTTGAGGAGCAGCACTTTTTTATTATGAGAAACTCAGATACCTTATTCAATGAATGGGGGAAACGAACAACCCAAATTTTTGATTTTCAAGTTGAAAATTCTTCATGTTCGGCCATGAGTATGTAATCCTACATACATTTAGGGTTAGACTACAAAGAAGGACGTTCCTAAACAGGACGTCCTTTTTTACTATGCTAACAACAACGTGACTGCTGATTCGAAAGTGGACCGTTTTGAAGCGGGTGTATGAACTTGAAGGCTTTTCTCAAAAAAGAGATTGCACCATTACGGATAAAGAATACGCTACTTTGGCCAAAATATTGGAAGGTATGATGAAGGAAGAGTTTTCCATGTTGAGCAGTCTGTTATTCCGTATCGGGAACAATGCAAGAACTCATACACAAAACTATGTTGAAATAGAGGTTAGTAAGATGGATCATACTCAATTTACCCATGATAACAGACGACGCCCTAAGCATCCGTTTCCGAAGAAAGCAACATATAGCGAAGCCTTCCGTATCAAACCGATTCCGCTCAATTGGTTCAGGGGAATTGGCTCGGCGATCAGTGTGGGAATTCCTTCTTTAATCGGTTTTTTGATCGGAGATCCTGCTCTTGGCATACTAGCTTCCGTCGGAGGTTTTACCTTTCTATATGTATCGAATGAACCGTATTCCCAGCGTGCTGTAAGATTATTCTGGATTGCGCTTGGATTAACTGCTTCATTTGCACTTGGTGCGTTAAGCTCTTATAACGATGTACTTATGGTGCTTATGTTTGGAGTTATTGGGTTTATTAGCACCATGCTGTTTAAGCTTTTTGAAATTGTCGGCCCTGGAGGCTTGTTTATTGTCCTTGCTTATGCGATTGGAACTTCCATGCCACATGATCTGGCTGCGCTCGGATCCAACGTGTTATGCGTATTGCTGGGCGCCATTTTTGCCTGGATCGTTGCTATGACAGGAGTGCTTGTAAAACCGCACCGTAACGAGAACAAGGCCGTTTCGGCGGTATACCAGAGCTTGGCGACTCTTCTGTCATCGATCGGAATGGATACGTATACAGAACGGCAGCATCAGACGGCATTTCTCATCAAACAGGCAGAGCGAACATTATCCCATGCCAAGTTGTTCGGAAAATGGAAGCGGAACAATTACGTTTTGGAAAACTTGATACGATTAAACGCACAAGCTGAAGTCATATTTCTTTCTATACTCGATGTCTCGCAAGAGCAAAAGCATGAGATGGAAGATCGACTCGCCGAATCACTTCAGATCATTAGCAATCAGCTTCGTGATAAAGATAAGGAAAAAGATGTAAACGTTCAAATATCAGAAGAAGGAAGCAGTGCTTTTCTTAGAGATCTCTATGCAAACGTAAAGTTCGCATATGAGATACATTTTGGGACAGTTGATTTGATTCCTGCTCCAGCGTCTTCTGGTGAGGAAGAGAAGAAAAATGTAATTGGTAATGATCTAATTAAAAAAGCGTTCAGCAGGGATTCTCATATCCCTTTTGTCGCTCTCCGTTACGGAACGATAATTTTTATTTCAGCAGCTATTGCGTATGGTTTTCATTTAAACCGTTCGTATTGGGTTCCGTTATCCTCGGCTGCAGTCATGGGAGGAGGGACATATGTCAGTAACCTGCATCGTGGTATACAACGTTCGGTGGGCACAATCATTGGGATTTGGATAGGGGCAGCCTTGCTATGGCTGAAGCCTGCTGGCTTGTTTGTTTCCTTAACACTTGCCGGATTGCAGTTTATCGTGGAATTAATCTACGCCCGAAATTATTCGCTCGCGGTTATGTTCATTACTCCCAGTACGCTTCTGATTGGAACGACAATTAATCCAGCATTGACTAGCGGTTATTTCATATCTGCCCGACTCGTCGATATCATCATTGGAAGCATCGTGGCCATTGTCGGGACGGCGTTGTTATGGCGGAAGATTTCTTCCAAACGGTTGCTTACCGTTTTTTCTGATGCTGTTGGAAAAGAAGGAGAGATGTTGATTTCCATGTTAGAGAGTGAACATACGTCAATTCAAGCCTCCAAACAACAGGAGCTCCAACATGCTTTGCTTCAGCTTCGTTTAGTATATGACAGTGCATTAGCTGAATCACTTCGCAGGGATGTAAAGGTTACAAGTCTCTGGCCTGCAGTGGGAGATTGCTTGCACCTGGGTTACATGTTACTCGCAGCGTCCCGCCATCCTTCAAGAGAAGTAGCGGAAGAGCGGGTGCATGAGTACAAGGTCTATTTCGAAAGGCTTACACAATCCATCAAAGATAATGAGAACCTCTGTATTGACATGCCGGACGTGCCGAGTCTGCCTGAATACCCTTTAATCCATGAAGATCTTGCTCGATTACACCGTTCTTTAGGTAATGAAGCCATCAAGAAGGGGATGGAATTGCACGGCTAGAATACTAATTAGAACGAATTGGAAAGTAGCCCAACAATCATATTCTCATTTGTGAAAAGAAATACAATAATTGCTGTGATAGTGAGTTGTTTTTGATCTCATGTTGTCGAATCCAAGTGCACTTCATTGAGCAAAGGAAGTGCACTTCCACCGAGGAGGGATCAACCCGTGAATGTAGTCACCAAGTTGATGAGTGAACTCAAAGATCGCGATAGCCGACAGCAGTTGAAAGGCTATCGCGACCAAGTGAAACTTATCAGAAAAAGGAATTTGGAGGCCTGGGACGATGAACGACTTCAAGAGGAATCACATCGACTGAAAGAGGAAGCGTTAGGAGGCAGAGCTTTGGATGAGCTGCTTGTCGATGCCTACGCTTTAGTCTGCGAGGTGGCGAAGAGAAAGCTCGGATTAAACCCGTACGATGTACAGATCATGGCAGCCATCGCTCTGCATGAGCGATTTCTAATCGAGCAGCACACGGGTGAAGGAAAAACACTCTCCGCTGTTATGCCCGCTTATCTAAATGCGTTGACAGGCCAAGGCGTGCATGTGCTGACGTTCAACGATTATTTGGCCAACCGAGATGCCGAGTGGATGGGCCCGATCTATCGATTTCTTGGGTTAAGTGTTAACTCAGTTCAAGCTGGCATGAATCTGTACGAGAAAAAGAATGCCTACGCTAGCGATATCACCTATGTGACGGCTAAAGAAGCAGGATTTGATTACTTACGAGACACGATCGCGCTCAACGAAGTTGATCTGGTTCATCGTCCGTTCCACTTCGTCATCGTCGACGAGGCGGATTCGCTGCTTCTTGATGAAGCGCGGGTGCCGCTAGTTATAAGTGGAGAGTCGGGCTCTTCCAAGAATGACGACATTCGTTTCGTAAAAGTGGCTCAGCAGCTCGATCAAGGAGAGCATTACGAATTTGACGAGTTCCAACGGAACGTTTACTTGAATGAAGCAGGCTCAGCGAAGGCAGAGTCACTGCTCAGATGCGGCAATCTGTACGATAGCCATAACTCTCATTTGTTAACATCATTAAATTGTGCGCTGCATGTGGAAACGTTACTAAAAAGAGACGTCGATTACATCGTCCGGGACGGTGGAATCGAGTTGATTGACGAATATACTGGCCGAGTGGCTGAAAACAGGTATTTACCTGACGGACTGCAAGCCGCGCTTGTAGCCAAAGAAGGGCTGCAGTGGACAGTAGGCGGGAAAATTCTCGGCACGATTACGATTCAACACTTCATTAGCCTGTATCCGGGAATTTGCGGAATGACGGCTACAGCGCATGCTTCTGCTATGGAATTTGAACATATCTATGCGCTGCAGGTCATGCGAATTCCGCCGAACCAACCAAACATACGGATCGACCATCCGCACCGAATTTACACTCATATAGAAGCCAAACTTAAAGCGCTTGTACAAGAAATCTCTTCTGTCCATGCGACAGGACGTCCGATTCTCATTGGTACATCCAGCGTTGAGGAGTCCGATGACCTAGCGGAAGCGCTGGCGAAGGTTAATGTTCGTTGCCATGTTTTAAATGCAAAAAACGACGCAAAAGAAGCTGAAATCATCGCTAAAGCAGGAGAAATCGGTGCCGTAACCGTTTCTACAAATATGGCAGGACGAGGCGTAGACATTCGGCTCGGAGGCGGAAATCCTGAGCAGGCAGGATTGGTCGCCAAGCTGGGAGGCTTATACGTGATCAGTACATATGTGAATGAAAGTGTGCGGATTGACGATCAACTACGCGGGCGTTCCGGCCGCCAGGGCGACCCGGGATCCTCCGTATTTTTCGTAAGCTTGGAAGATGAGCTAATGGTTCAGTTCGGCATCCATAAATTGGTTCACGTACCTAGGCAGGATGAGGCTATCGATGACATGGTGCTTCTCAGTAAAATCGAGCATATTCAGCGCGTTATTATGGGTCAGAACTTTGATATTCATCTGGAACTGAACAGTTATTCGGATATGGTGGAAGATCAGAGGCGAATTCTATACGCCGAACGACTTCAGATTTTAAAAGGCGATATACCGATGAGCCCCTCGGAACAGAGGGTACGTCTTTTTTATATCGATGAGTTCTGGGCGGAACATCTGGCATATGTTTCTTACCTTCGCGAAAGCATCCACTTGGAGAGCATAGCCAGCCGCAATCCAATCGACCAATTTCATATGCAAATCACCCAGGCCTACGAGCAAATTCCGTATAAAATCGATAAGGCATCTCAGGAGATGCTTCTAAGACTTGGAGATTCAAATGATCCATCGGAGTGGGAAAAGCTCGGTCTGAAGAGCCCTGCTTCCACAAGGACTTATATTATCAACGATCAGTACAGCGAAAATAGACGCAGCTTATGGACTGGTACGACCGTCTTTGCTTTTTGGGGCCGCCAAATTTTGAGATGGGCACTATGGCCGGTATCTAGGATTTCAAAATAGTGATAAAAAGTAGTATTTCAGTTCGTCGAATCGATTGATGTTACAAAAGAAACTCCGAACCCCACTATATTCAAGGGTTTCGGAGTTTCTCTGTCAGGACAAATTAAACAGTGATGTTCTTCATTTCATGAATTTTTTGGAGTATTTGAACAAGTTTTATCTTCTCTTTATCATCCTCTGTGTGGAGATAACTCTCCACAAACCTGTATCCAAATACGAGAAGGATCATTTCATAGACGCAATGGTCTGCAACAGGGGGTGCATCTGCATATTCAGAAAATCCCTGGTAATACGCGGGAACACACCGCTTGTAGTAATCGACCATGTAATTAACATCTGCTTCATCCGCAATCAGACTTGCTAGATCTTCACCCAAGTAGCCCCATCCCGATGTATCCCAATCGATAAGCGCAATTTTCCCTTCAGCATAGATCAAGTTGGTCACCCAGAAATCCCTATGGCATAGCACAAGGGGGAGTTTTTCAATGCGGTCAAATATTTCGTCTGCGTGCTCATCAATGTCGATAAGCATTTGCCGCACATGCTGCGGAAATTCGCAGTTCTCTGAACGTATATAGTCGTAGACAACTGGCCATGACCGGTAGTGCAGATAGGTATTTTTCATGAGGTCCGCATGGCTCAGGTTAGTCAGGCTCTGCAGTACAGCAGGTTGTTTGGCATACAGTTTACCTTGAAAGCGTCCCAATTCCAGCGCCGCCTGTTCATACATGTCACCGGTCAAGTCCAAACCGGATACGCCATCAATATATTCCAGCCATAGATGGAATTCATCTTCTTCGGGATTCATCTCGGCATAATAACATGTTGGCCAGCGCAAGGCATCGGAGAATGTTTCACCCAAGTCAGATGCATAGAGGTCATATTCCCTGCGCCATGAGCCAGGATCATTGTAACGATTCCATTGCTTCTGAATTTTTAGCACGATGCGGAATGACAATTTTTCGCCTTCGGATGTTTCGGCAACCCCCGTCACCATGTTTACATTTCCCACAGTACCGCCATGTAAAGGCATGGTTTTATAATCTGCCGAGATGATCTCTCTCTCAAATCTTCTGCGCAAGACAGCGTTCAGCGTTTCGGATTTAATATTCATATCTTTTCGTTAGCTCCTTTAAATGTTGTTTTTTTGGACGCAAAAATGCCACGGACAAAGCAGCCTCTAAAGAAGCTGCTGTCGCGCGGCATCAGGACGCAAAAAAGATACGACCTTCATCGTATCTGCAAACAGCAATATTCACGAAAGGTTACTTTGGATGGCATACCAAATAATGCGGGTGTATCCCGCTTTTTTCGTATATGCCAACTATTCAGTTTTAAGACGAAACCACCATATAAGTAGCTGCCATTTAAAACATCTCCCTTCGTGTAAGGAACTAGCTTATCACTAAGCTCTTTATAAAATAACCTTTTCTTCCAGAAAAATCAATTGAAAATACGACTAAGCAATAACAATCCTTCCACTTATTTTAAGGAACATTACCGTTTACATTACATTGAAAGTTTATTATAGTTATTAAGGAGTTATTTTATCCATAATTAAAGGAGTGAGCAACATGAATCCAAAATTACAAAAGAAAATTAACAACTTAGAAAATATTGAGAGATTTCCGGCAGAGGAATTATTGGAGTTAACACCTGTCAAGAAAACCGACAATGTATTGGACCTTGGGGCGGGCACCGGTTATATTTCCATGTCCATTGCTGAACAAGTGAACACCGTATATGCGTTGGACAATGATAAGGATGTTCTTGAATATTTGGAAACCCAAGCGACGGAGAGAGGTATAACGAATATTACATCTGTTGTAGGTGACTTCAGAGAAATCCCGTTAGATAACCAGGTTCTTGATATAGCTATTGCATCCATTTCTTTACACGAAGTTAAGCCTCTTGCAACAGCTTTGAAAGAGGTCAACAGAGTATTGAAAGACAGAGGCTTGTTCTTATGTATCGAATTAGAAAAGTCAGAGACTTCAACGGGTCCGAGAGTTTCATCCAAAGATATGGAAGTGGAAATGCTTGATGCTGGCTTCACCATTGTTAATAAGATCTACCCGTCGACCCAAATCGCCAACCAATCTGTCTATATAATCCTTGCTCAAAAGTAAAAAGGGCACCTATATTCTGCTGGAAAACAAAGCTTAATATAAATGAATGCGGGGCTTTCGATATCATCGGTAGCCTCGTTAATATACAAATGAATTTACACTCGTATTCTGTTGCTCCTGCTCGATATGAAAAGATATAGTTATATGAATTCTTCACCTTCATGTAAGAAGGGGTGTATATTAACTTCCCCTTGTCCTTCCACTGGTTTTGGTGGCGAGAAGTATGAAAGCGTTTGACTTATTCGAATATCGATCTATAATTATGAAGGAAATTGGACGAGGACGGAAACTGACGAAGTGTCCTGAAATGTGTCCGCCTGAATGGATCGAAATGCCGACGAGCTTCAAAGTAGGCCTCAGCCTATGGGGATAACGATATTCGGTATAGCTGTATGTATACTCACAGCAAGCTTCCATAACCAGGAGGCTTGCTGTTTTTATTTTTTGAAGGAGACTAGGTCAGAATGACACTTAAAAAAAGGATCTTTTTATTGTTCTTCCTCAGTGCGTTTATCCCTTTTATCAGCATATTTGCGATTTCTTACTATACCATTGACTCCATTTTCGCAAATAAAATCGATGACGGCATCCGCAGCAATTTACAGCAGGTGACATCCTCTCTGGAGAATTCAATCACCAATCTGAATCACGTTACACAGCAATTGTCCTACCGTGGAACCATTGGCAAAAAGCTGGATCAATTCCTGAAGCCTTCCTCGGATATCTTCCTATTGATGGAGGCGAGAGACGAATTAAAAAGCGAGTTAAGTGTGGTCACATTTACCAATCCGAATATTGGATTGACCTTATATTACTTCCAGAAGGATGGAACTACACAGTTTGGCAACTTCCCGATTAAGGATCGCTTTTCTCCGGAGTCACTGCCTGTGCTCTTCCAGACCTATGGTATTAAATATTATGGTCCACATATCAGTATGAACCGATTCGATGACCAACTCGTTCTGTCTGCTCTGCGAAGAGTACAACTGCCCGAAAGGGACGACGTGTACATTTACGTTGAGTCGGGCTTTCGCCTCACACAGGATAACTTGGGATACAGTCAGTACAATGGGGCTCTGTCTCATTTGATCCTGGATGGTGAAGGCAACATTGTGTACAGTGAAATACCGGAAGCGATGAAGGTCGGGGAGAATTTCTCCAGCTTGACAGCCGATCCTGCCAAGGACGGGATATCCCGGGGGTATCACTGGTTCAAGGAGGATTCATCACAGAAATGGAGCGTCGTTTCAGTCATTTCGCAGGCTCAATATCAGCAGGAGAAAAACCAGTGGTTACTTCAAATATTGCTGGTCGCATTATTTTTCCTCGGCTTTACCGTATTTCTAGCTTGGCTCCTGTGGAAGATGGTGTACAAACCACTTGGTTTGTTCCATTCGGAAATCAACGGGATGTCCAAAAACCCACAAACGACGGGGAGCCGAGCTCGCACCCAGATTCCCGAATTTGATTTTCTGCTCGGTGAATTTTCGAACATGCAGCATCAAATTGGCGATCTCTTCAAGGAAGTGCAGCAGAAAGAAAAAATTCGTGCAGACCTGGAAGTGGAAAAACTGCTCTATCAGATTAACCCGCACTTTCTGATGAATACACTGGATACGGTACACTGGCTGGCCGTCATGAACGGACAAGGGGAGATCGACAAGCTGGTACAGTCATTGAACAAGCTGCTCTATTACAACTTGGGCAAATTAGGGCAAGTATCCACGATGGAAGAGGAGATTGATGCATTAAGACAG
The DNA here is from genome assembly GCF_004000925.1 of Paenibacillus illinoisensis NBRC 15959. GTDB lineage: Bacteria > Bacillota > Bacilli > Paenibacillales > Paenibacillaceae > Paenibacillus > Paenibacillus illinoisensis. Next base: position 462,663 of record NZ_BIME01000002.1, read on the forward strand.
TATCTGATTTTGCAGCAAATTCGGTATGACTTTGAATTTGACGTTCGGATTACTGCTGATGAACAAGTGCTTCAAATTCCTGTGCCTCGTTTTATTCTGCAACCGCTGGTTGAAAATTCGCTCTATCATGGATTGAGTGATGAAGGCTTTATTCAAATTGAAGTGACATGTAATACAACATTGAACATTATGATACAGGATAATGGTGCAGGCATGAGCGAGGAAACCATTCATAAACTGCTGAACAACCGCGTAGCTGAACAACAAAAAGTAGGAATGGGCATTGGACTCAATTACGTTCACCGCATGTTGAAGTCACAATATGGGGACCAAGCACAATTGGTCATCGAGAGTGAATTGGGAACGGGGACAAGTATTCTGCTCATACTGCCCATTAAAGGAGAAGATATCTCAGCATGATTAAGGTATTGATTGTGGATGACGATAAGCTGGTACGCAAAGGCATTAGCTCAGCGATGCCATGGAACGAATTCAATATGGAGGTTGTAGGAGAAGCGAGTAACGGAGCAAAAGCATTGGATTTCCTGAAATCCCAACCGGTCGATCTCATGTTGACGGATCTTGCGATGCCGGTCATGTCAGGGATTGAACTGATGCGAGCGACGAAACAGCTCTATCCGGAGCTTCATATTGTCGTGTTAACCTTACATCAGGATTTCGATTATATCCAGGAAGCGTTGAGACTGGGCGCCATTGATTATATAGCCAAAGTCCAGCTGGAGAAGGAGCAATTTGAACATGTTCTGCACCGGATCCATACTCGTATTACTGGGTTGACGAGCTCTAGCCGAAAGATGCCTTCTATCAATGAAATCAATGTCCATTACCCGAACGTGTATGCACTGGTTTCCCAAGATCGCAAATCCGAACAGAAGTGGCCAGTGGAGCTGACCACCGATGGAGATGTGATCCGGTGGGAGGTTGAACGGAATAGCTGGATGTGGGCAGCTTCCTATGATGAGCAGGACCCGCTGTTTCTTCAGCTGAAGGCATCCCTGGATCAAGTTCCCTCTAGTACCTTATTGGTGTTGTCCGATGTACAAGAGAGAACATGGTCTCAAATCAAAAACTGGATTATGAATTATACTGAGACATATCTATTCTATGCGTATAACCCCGATTACCGAGTCATTGCCGTTTCGATGAACGAGGAAGAGACATTTTTAAAAGAACCGCAGGATGAGGACATAGACCGGATTAAGCAAAGTTGGTTCCAAACCCCATGGACTCATCATGACACGTACTACAACCAACTCATTGAACAGTTTACATCATTACGATTAAACAAGGGCCAGTTGATGGGATTACTGTACTCCCTCGTTATGGAGTGGAATCACCTTTTTGCCCAAACAACGCTTGGAAGGATCTCGATGATCCATGGTTTCAATTCCTGGTACGAGGTTGAGAAATGGATTAAACAGACTGCTGTAGTTATTCGTAAGGCCGACGAACAGACTTCGTATTCCCAGGAAATCATCCATGCCGTGAAAAAAGCAGTGATGATCATTCAGGATGACTTGGAGCAGGCGTATACGGCTTCAGGTCTTTCCCAACAACTCAACATCAGCCGAAGTTATTTCAGTCAATGCTTCAAAGATCTGATGGGGAAAACCTTTAATGAGTACTCCAGGTTCATCCGGGTAGAGAAGTCGAAGGAATATTTGCTTAATACAAACAACACGATTTTCTGGATTGCCGAGCGAGTGGGTTATACGGATGAAAAATATTTCAGCCGGATTTTCCGTGAAATGACAGGCCTTCTGCCAAGCGAATATCGGCAGCTAGGCAGAGGAGTCAAATAGCAGACGTGTTCCCATTGAACAGACACCCATCATAGGGAAAGTGACCGTCTCCATAATGATTGTTGGAGGCCGTCATGGAAATGGTCCAAGAGACATTTTATCGATTATGGATAAATTGAAGGCCGACAGTTTCCTGTTTGAGGAGCTGCCGGCCTTTGTTTTTGAATGGAAATAAGGATAGATAGATGAATGTAAGTCAGCAGGTAGGATAAATGTTCACGAGCTAACCAATGCTCCAGGATTGCGGTAGAAAACTGTAATCATTTCTCTATCCAAACGAACGTGCAATCCCTATCTCAGTGGATCTTCACTCCATTTTATAATGAAAGCGTAAACAAAAAAAGATAATCAGAATAAGGGGAATCGAATTAGATGAGAACAAAATGGTCCTTGAAAAGCAAACCGCTCACGAAACGTCTGGCCGTGCTGTCGATGTCTGCGCTGATGGTTACAGCTCTCGCGGCATGTGGAGGCGCATCCACTCCTCCTACTGCGGAGGAAGCAGGCAAATATGAGGTAACTCCGGGAGATCCGTTCAGTGCCTACAAAGACGAAATCACCGTAACCATGGGACGGGTGACTACAGCCAATCCGAAACTGCCAGCTGGAGATACCTATGAGAACAACGCATATACGCGACTGGTTAAAGATACATTTAACGCTAAAATCACAGATCAATTTGAAGCCAATGGTGAAGATTACAGCCGTCAGGTTTCGCTCGCTATCGCCTCCGGGGAATTGCCTGACATGATGCGTGTCGACTCCAAAGACGAACTGAAAGAACTGGTGGACAATGATCTGATTGAAGATCTGACAACCATTTACGATCAATATGCCACAGATAACATCAAGCAGATTTACGATTCCTATGATGGGCGTGCATTAGATAATGCAACGATTGATGGCCGTTTGATGGGCCTTCCGGCGACGTCCCTGGATTCTGCACCAACGATGGTTTGGGTACGTCAGGATTGGCTGGATCTGCTGGGGATCCAACTTGATGCAGACGGAGATGGAGCCATCTCGCTCGAAGAAGTGGAGAAAACAGCACAGGAATTCCTGAAAAGAGATCCAGGTCAAACCGGTAATCCGGTCGGTATTCCTTTTGTGAACACATTGAATACTACAGATTACAATGCCTCTTCCTATACCATGCTTGGTGTTGCCTCAACCCAGGGCGCGTTCCCACAATATTGGATGAATGGGGAAGACGGCAAAATTGTGTATGGTTCCACGACAGAAGAGACCAAGCAAATGCTAGGGATCATGGCGGACTGGTTCAAGAACGGCATCATTGACCCGCAATTCGGAACCCGGACGTTTGATGACATTACTGCACTCTATACCAATGGCCAGAGCGGTATCGCTTTTGGACCGTGGCATATCCCAGACTGGGGATTGATCAGCGTGAAGCAGATGGATAAAAACGCGAAATTTTCGGCGTATACGTTGGAAGATGCAGACGGCAATGTGAACGTGGCACATGCTAATCCATCCAATCAGTTTATCGTGGTACGAAAAGGGTATGAGCACCCTGAACTGGCAGTGAAGATTGTAAACCTGTTCTACGACAAACTGGCAAATGATAAAGATGTGGCAACAACCATGCCGGAAGCTGCCAAGTATCAGGAGACTGGGGTAGACGGTTCTACGAGACCGTTTAACATTGAAGTCAATTCCGCTACATCGCTGCTGGATGATTACTCTGATGTCGTTCGTGGAATTAAAGGGGAAATTGGTCTGGATGAGGTTCGCACAACCGAATCGAAGAACAATATCGGAAGCATTAAAACGTATTTGAGTGACATGGACACGGATGACGTGACCGCTTGGTCCAAATACCATTCACGGATTAACGGCGTTGGACTGATCGACAAGCTGACACAGGAGAATAAATTCGTATGGATGACTCCTGCTTTCTCTGGAACGACCTCAAGCATGAAACAAACGTGGGCCAATCTGACGAAGCTCGAGCAGGAATCGTTCATCAAAATTGTGACGGGTTCCGAACCGCTGGATTACTTCGATACATTCGTCAGCAACTGGAAGAAACAAGGCGGTGATCAAGTCATTCAGGAAATCGAAGACGAGATCGCATCGAAACAATAGACATCCATGAACAGTAGCAGGGCTGCGATATGCAGCCTTTCTTTCAGGAAAGGGGTTCATCCATGAAACAGGGGAAATTAAAAGCAAGAGGCCGGCTAGGCACAGGTGCCATGTACCATATGATGATGCTGCCGGGTATTTTGTTTTTGCTTGTATTCAGCTATATACCAATGGTCGGTGTCATTACGGCTTTTCAGGACTATGTGCCAGCCAAGGGCATGTTCGGCTCCGAATTTGTCGGGCTGAAGCATTTTATTTATATGTTCAAACTCCCGGATATCGCTCAGGTCATCAGTAATACGCTAGTCATTGCGATTGCCAAGATTCTGCTCGGAACGTTGATGGCGATTATATTTTCCGTATTATTGAATGAAATTCGTGTTAAATACGTTAAAAAATCCGTGCAGACGATTGTTTATCTGCCGCACTTTCTATCCTGGGTTGTACTCGCATCTGTCGTGGTCAACATGTTCAGTTTGGATGGAATCGTGAACCAAATGCTCGCGTTCTTTGGCCTGGACCATATCAATTTCCTAGGCAGCAACACGTGGTTCCAGCCACTGATCATCGGAACAGACGTCTGGAAGGAATTTGGTTATAGTTCCATCGTTTATTTGGCTGCTATCACGTCGATTGATCCCGGTCTATATGAAGCGGCAGGAATGGATGGAGCCAGTTGGTGGAGAAAAGTATGGCATATTACGCTGCCGGGTATGCTGCCTATTATCCTGCTCATGGGTGTAATGAGTCTGACCAACATTTTGAGTGCCGGTTTCGATCAAATCTATAACCTGTATAACCCGGTAGTGTATGAAACGGGCGATATTCTGGATACCTACGTGTACCGGATTGGTCTCGTTGGGCGACAGTATAGCTTCGGTACGGCTGTTGGATTGTTCAAATCCGTGATCGGCATCGTGCTGCTCTTGTCTGCGAATCAACTCGCCAAAAAATATACAGACAGAAAAATTTTCTAAGGAGGCAATGTCCGTGTCCTATTCTGCAAACGTTAAAGAACGAATTGGCCGGTTTGTCATCTATGCCATCGTGATCATGCTGGCATTGGCTTGCCTTCTTCCGTTATGGAATATTGTTGCCATTTCATTTAGCAGCAGCGAGGCTGTATCGGCGAATGCCGTAGGTCTCGTTCCGGTCAATTTTACGACAGCCGCGTATTCAAAAATTATTGATGATGCACAGTTCTGGCGCTCTTTCGGCATATCTGTTCTGCGCGTTGCGCTGGCCCTTGTGCTTAACATGATTCTGATTATTTTGATGGCTTATCCGCTATCCAAGTCGAAAAGGGAATTCAAAGGCAGAAACATCTATATGAATATCATGATTTTTGCCATGTTGTTCAGTGGAGGCATGATTCCAAGTTACCTGCTGATCAAAAACCTGGATATGCTAAATACAATATGGGCACTTGTTCTGCCAGGTGCTGTCCCGATATTCAGTGTCATCCTTGTGATGAACTTCTTCTCTGCAGTACCTAAAGCACTGGAAGAAGCGGCGTTTATCGATGGGGCGAATCCGCTCCAAGTCTTGTTCAAAGTGTATGTTCCTGTGTCCATTCCTGCGCTGGCGACCGTTGCCTTATTCAGTATCGTGGGTACATGGAACGACTTCTTCAGCGGTTTGATCTATATGACCAAGGTCAGCAATTATCCGCTTATGACCTATATTCAGTCCCTTAACGTAAATATTGCCGATCTGCTGCAAGCTGGTACGAATTCCAGCGAGCTCAGCAACCTGACTGAGATTTCGAATAAAAACCTGAATGCAGCTAAAATCGTAGTCGCGGTCATTCCGCTGCTGTTGATTTATCCGCTGCTGCAAAAATACTTTGTAACCGGCATTGTCGTTGGATCAGTCAAAGAATAATGAGAGGTTATAACACACCTTAACGGAGAGGCACACCAATCTGGAGAAGGTAGAAAGGTTGTATGACATGGAGAATAAAAAATGGTGGAAAGAAACCGTTGTATATCAAATTTATCCGCGGAGTTTTCAAGATAGTAACGGAGACGGAATCGGCGACTTGAAGGGTATTGAGTCAAGGCTCGATTATTTGCAGGAACTCGGCATTGGTGCGATCTGGTTGTCACCTGTTTGCAAGTCACCTCAAGATGACTATGGGTATGACATTTCCGATTATCAGGATATCGATCCCATGTTCGGGTCTCTGGATGATATGGAATCGTTAATTCATGAAGCCGGGAAACGAGATATTCGGATCATTATGGATCTGGTATTGAACCACACATCGGATGAACATCCTTGGTTTCAAGAAGCCAAAAAAGGCAAAGACAATCCGTACCATGATTACTACGTCTGGAGAGATGGTGTGGAAGGAACGCCTCCGAACGATTTAGGATCCACATTTGGTGGCTCAGCCTGGGAATGGGTTCCTGAAATTGGGCAATATTATTTGCATCTCTTTTCCGTAAAACAACCAGATCTGAACTGGGAAAATCCCAAAGTTCGGCAAGAGATTTACGATATGATCAATTGGTGGATCGACAAGGGAGTCGGCGGGTTTAGACTTGATGTAATCGACTTAATTGGTAAAGAACCGGATGCGAAGATTACGGGGAATGGGCCCAATCTGCATAAATATATCAGGGAACTTAGCAAGGAAACGTTTCAAAAAGCAGAAAATCTGCTAACGGTTGGAGAAACATGGGGCGCTACTCCTGAGATTGCCAAACTGTACAGCAACCCGGACGGCAGTGAGTTTTCAATGGTATTCCAGTTTGAACACATCGGCTTGGATGAACAAGAAGGCAAAGGAAAGTGGGATCTCAAGCCTTTGGATGTGCTGGAATTGAAAAAAGTGCTGTCCAAATGGCAGACAGAGCTCAAAGGCGATGCCTGGAACAGCTTGTTCTGGAATAACCACGACTTGCCTCGAATCGTCTCCCGTTGGGGAAATGACGGAAAATATAGAATTGAATCGGCTAAAATGCTGGCTACCCTTCTTCATGGCATGCAAGGCACACCTTATATTTATCAGGGTGAAGAAATAGGCATGACGAATGTTCAATATGCGATTGAAGACTATCGGGATATTGAATTGCTCAATCTCTATAAAGAAAGAATGGGGAAAGGATATCCTGAAAGCAGCGTGATGGAGTCGATCTTCGCCAAGGGACGCGATAACGCTCGAACACCGATGCAGTGGGATTCTACGGATAACGCTGGGTTTACAAGTGGCGAACCATGGATCAAGGTGAATCCGAACTATACCGATATCCATGCCCAGGACAATTTGAATAACCCTGAATCCATATTTCATCACTATCGGAAGTTAATCCAATTAAGAAAAGATCATGAAGTGATTGTGTATGGAGATTATGAGCTGGTTTTCCCGGATGATCCAGAGGTGTTTGCTTATACCCGAACGCTGAATGGAACGAAAGTCCTTGTTGTATGTAATTTTCAGGTGAATACGATCAAGCTCCCGCTGCAGGAACACTTGGCAGAGACGAATCAGCTGCTGATATCGAATTATGCAGGTGAACTGCCACTGAACGAACTGCGTCCATATGAAGCGAGAATGTACCTTATGCATGCGTAAAGAATAATACTATAAATAAAGTCTTTATAAACCGCTTAAACAGACACACGTTAACGGAGAGGCAGTACCAATCTGGAGAAGCGAAGCGTTCGCTTAAAAGCTTTCCGAAGGAAAGCTGCATCGGAAGCATAGGCTTATCACCGGATTTTCCCCTTAGAGAAGGGGAGTCAAAAAATCTGGGGATAACAGCGATCGGAAGATGGTACTGCGCTCGTAGTGCCCTTGTGTGATCGATTGGTGCAGTTTATATCGTGGTTGAGAAAGAAGGATTACATCAAATGAAAAGAGTATGGTGGAAAGAAGCAGTAGCATATCAAATCTATCCTAGAAGCTTTATGGATTCCAATGGGGACGGGATTGGCGACATCAAGGGAATCATTTCAAAACTGGATTATATTCAAGACCTCGGTATTGACCTGATATGGATCTGCCCGATGTACAAGTCTCCTAACGATGATAATGGTTATGATATCAGTGATTACTGTTCCATTATGGATGAATTCGGCACGATGGCTGAATTTGATCAATTATTAAAAGAAGTACATGATCGTGGCATGAAACTCATCATGGACTTGGTGATCAATCATACCAGTGACGAACATCCGTGGTTTATCGAATCGAGATCTTCGCAGGATAGTCCTAAACGGGACTGGTACATCTGGAGAGATGGGAAAAACGGAGAAGAACCGAATAACTGGGAAAGCATCTTCGGTGGTTCTGCTTGGGAATATGATGAAGTCTCCGGACAGTACTATCTTCATCTGTTCTCCAAAAAACAACCGGATTTGAATTGGGCAAATGAAAACGTACGGAAATCCATATATGAAATGATGAACTGGTGGCTGGATAAAGGTATTGATGGTTTCCGTGTCGATGCAATCAGTCATATCCACAAAGAAGAGGGCCTGCTGGATATGCCAGTCAAAGAAGGCTTTAAATACATCTCTTCGTTTGAGAAGCACATGAATGTCAAAGGAATTCAGCGTTATTTGCAGGAAATGAAAGAGGAAACGTTATCCAAATATGACGTGGTAACCGTTGGGGAAGCCAATGGAGTAAAAGTAGAGGACCAAGAAGATCTATACGATTGGATCTGTGAAGTCAGAGGCAAATTTAATATGGTCTTCCAATTCGAACACCTTGACCTGTGGAAAAACAGCACAGACCGGCAACTCGATGTTCCCAAACTGAAAAACGTCTTGACGAAGTGGCAAAAATCGCTGGAAGGCATCGGTTGGAATGCTTTGTTTATTGAAAATCACGATCAGCCACGTAAAGTTTCATCCTGGGGAAATGATGCGGAGTATTGGTATGAAAGTTCAACAGCTCTTGGAGCCATGTACTTTTTCATGCAGGGCACTCCGTTCATATACCAAGGACAAGAAATAGGCATGACGAATGTGGCTTATCCTTCCATAGAGGACTATAACGACGTAGCTGACCGGAATCTATATCAGATTAAACGTGAAGAGGGGATGTCGCATGAGGAAATCATGAACATCATCTGGGCATCGAGTCGCGATAACTCCAGAACGCCGATGCAGTGGTCTTCTGCAGAACAAGCAGGGTTCACCAATGGTACGCCGTGGCTTAAGGTGAATGACAATTACGTTCATATTAATGTAGAGAAACAGCTGCAGGATCCGCGTTCCATCCTGCACTTTTATAAACGAATGATTCAGCTGCGAAAAGAACACGACACGCTGACATATGGGTTCTATGAGCTTCTTATGCCGGAACATCCAAGTGTATTTGCTTATACACGAACTCTGGCAGACCAACAGGTGCTGGTCGTAGTCAATCTCTCTGATCAAGCCGTAGAGCTTAAGGAAGAAGAGCATAGCCTTAACTTCTCCGAGATCTGGCTTACCAACTACGAAGATAGCAAGCTGCCAAGGGTGCTGCGACCGTATGAAACGATCGTTGGTTTAAGCGATAAAGAATAAGTTTGATTTTCCTACAGGTATCCAATGAAGTAAACAGAGAATTCACTCACTAATTTCTGACCTCAAACAAGTGAACCCCTTAGATAAGTTATTGGAATAAGCGCCGTTTATCCAATGAATTTCTAAGGGGCTTTTTTTATTTTGCCTTCAGATTGATAATTTGTTAATTATCCTTTATTATGAAAGCGTTATCGTTAATCGAATACTTATTGTACCATTCGGTCACTTGACCAACATATTAAACCTCGAGGTGAGTAGAGTGAAGTACAGAAGATTGGGCAAGACCGAGCTGGATGTATCCGTCGTAGGTGTGGGCACCTGGCAGTTTGGCGGGGACTGGGGTAAAGACTATACCCAGAAAGAAGTCGATGATATTCTTTACCGTGCCAAAGAACTTGGTATTAATTTGATTGATACAGCGGAATGTTACGGACCCCACCATATGTCGGAAAGCTTTATCGGCGATTTTATGTCCCGTGACCGGCGTGAGGATTGGGTGATCGCATCGAAGTTTGGTCATCAGTGGCATGATCACTGGACCAATGCCTGGAGCGTGGATCAGATCCGTGTTCAACTGGAAGAATCCCTGAAAGCGCTAAGAACAGATTATATCGATTTGTATCAGTTCCATTCCGGATCAGATGAGGTGTTTGATAACGACGAGCTGTGGACCATGCTGGACAAGCAGGTACAAGCCGGTAAAATTCGAAATCTTGGTATTTCCATTGGCAGCAACGATAATCTGCATCAGACGAGCAAGGCTAGTGGGTTAAACGCGAAGGCTATACAGGTCGTATATAACCGTCTGGACCAGAAGCCCGAGGAGAGGGTATTCCCGTCATGTCAGGAGCAGGACCTTGGTGTGCTCGCAAGAGTCCCACTGGCCAGCGGCTATCTGAGCGGCAAGTACAAGCCAGGCGCAGTGTTCAATGACAATGTCAGAAAGGGACGCGAGCGTCAAGAGATCGATGAGAAGCTGCAGCTGGTAACTGAAATCCAGAAGAACGAAGTCCCTGAAGGTGTCGACATGGCCTCGTGGGCTCTTGCCTGGTGTCTGAAGCATCCAGCCGTTAGCTGCGTCATTCCAGGATGCAAAAGTCCGGAGCAGGTTGAAGCGAACGCCCGGGCCGCAGATCTGGAATTATAAGCGAGCTTGATCGGTGTAGCTTGCTGATGGCTATACATTCGTGGTTTAAAACGGAGAAAGCAGCCGACCAAAGTAGAAGGGGTCGGCTGCTTTTTTTTCCTAGAAGAATCAAAATTAATATTTAAATTGAATCGTCAAACGCTCTAACTTTTGAGACATATCGGACAAGGTTGTGGCTAGGCTCGTAATTTGTTCCATTGAAGCCAGTTGTTCTTCTGAAGAAGCAGCTATATTTTGGGAGTTGTCTGCAGCTTGGAGTGCAAGATTGGAGACTTGCTCTTGACCCGCGGTGATTTCCTGGACGCTTGCCGTGATCTGCTGTGTAACGCTGGCAAGTTCCTCCGTTTGTTGGGCGATAAAGTTGGTCGACCCTACGATTTTGTTAAACTGTTGTTCCGTCTCATTAGCAATCTGTAAGCCGGAGTCGACGTCCTGTTTAACTCGATTCAACGTTTTGAGCGATTGTTCGATATCTGTACGCATATCTTGAATCAACGTGGAAATCTGCCCGGATGATTGGTTCGATTGTTCAGCAAGTTTTCTCACCTCAGCAGCAACTACCGAGAAACCGCGGCCTTCTTCGCCTGCGCGGGCTGCCTCAATCGAGGCGTTCAGAGCAAGAAGATTCGTCTGCTTCGCAATATCCGTAATGGCATGCAGCATGGTACCGATCTGTTGGCTGCGTTCATCCAGCATTCTCATGACTACATCCGTTTCATTAACCGACTTGTTGATCAGCTTCATTTGCTTCGCCGTATGCTCTACGGCCGTACCACCTATGTTCGCGAGTTCCATCGCATCAACAGAAGAATCGGCAATGGTTGATGAGCTTTCCGCTATTCGCTGAATCCCGATCGATATTTCCTCGAGTGAGTTGGTTGTCCGTTGAAGCATCATTTGTTGCTCTTGTGCACCTGCTGCAGATTCTTGGATCGAAATGGTGATATTCTCAGTTGCCTGACTGGTGTGCTCCGCACCAAGAGTCAACTCTTTGGAAGATGAGGCTACCTGTTTGGTAGAGAGATCGACTTGACTAATAAGTGTTCTCATGTTTTTAATCATATGGTTAAAGTCCTGTGAAAGTTCACCAATCTCATCTTTGGACTTCATCTTAACTTCTTCAACGGTTAGGTCACCGTCCGCAACGGATTTCAATCGCTTAGCGACCATAAGGATCGGCTTCGTTAGGCGTCCTGAGATGATGCTAACGATAATGGATCCTAGAACAACCGCCACAGCCGTAACTATAAGAACAAGATACAGAACTTGTGTAGCACCACTGTTAAACTCACTTAAGTAGGCACCCGAACCAATGATCCATCCCCAATGCGGGTCCATTTCAACATATGAAACTTTCGTTTCTACCTCACCTGTATCAGGTAGAGCCCACTTGTAGGTGACAAATCCTCCTCCGGCTGTTCCAACATTAACGATCTCTTTTCCCAAATATACGCCATCTTCTGTAACGACATCTGTCAAATCCTGACCTTCATTTGAAGGATTCATTACGGAATGCGCATCTTTGCCAACAGCCCATGGATATCCTGTTTCCCCTACAGTATATTCACTTTTTACAGGCCTCTTATTATCTGCATTCTTATCACCGAGCAGTTCTACGCGGAGCTTTTCCTGCGCTTGCTCCAATGTCAAACTTCCGTTCTCTACCTGCTCGTTGAGGAGATTAATCATACCAATGACCATTCGTACACTATTTTCAAGTGCGGCCTTGCCGGATTCATTCATTTCATTTTTTGAAACGGTATAAGAACTGAACCCTATTACGATTGTGGGCACAATAAGTATAACCAAGCACAAAGAGACTAACTTGGCCCTTAACGTTCTCATTTTTAGAATAGATCCTATTTTTGTTTTCACTTCAGTTCCCCCTAAGTATGTCAAAGTACAGATCTAACTCAGAACCCGATAGTTAAAATTTAAATTAAATCTGTACCTAATATATCGAAAAAAGAGGAGGTAAAATGAAGTCTTTGAGCGATGGAAATCTGTGTAAACCAACTCGCCCATTGTGCTCAACACTGGGCAAATAGAATTTGTAAAACCAAAAGTGGAAATTGCATAAAAGGCGAGGGATTTTGCACAGAAAGATTAAGATTAACCTTTTTTACTTCGCTGCTGGGATTTATCTGGGTATCGCCGTCGCAGCATTTGTTCCGTGGATTGAGATTGGTTTGAAAATAACGGTATTGCTTTATTATAGATAGGAAGGAGTGTTACCTTACGGTAATCACTCCTTTTTTGTATATACTGGGCTTGTGAGTTCATACAAAAGATAACCGCCCACTGGCTGGTTATCTTAATGGAATGGCTATTCCTCTACAAATGTTTTTCATAAAATATCATTGTCATTTTGTCGTTAATTACTTTAGTTATACCCGTCTTTTTATAGCCTATCTTTTCATACAAGTAACAGTTTCCTTTCTCTTGCAAGATGGTACCCAGTCTCCATGACTTTGCATCGTCATATTTCTGCTCTACGCTTGTAAAGACGTTTTGAGCAATGCCTTTTCCTTGATGTTCTGGCAGTATAAAAATGGGGCTAACACTATAGATCTGATCCTCTTTTTTGACGACTCTTATACCGCCCACGGCAACGTCAACATGATAGATTATGAAATAATCTGTAAAAGACTGATTGATTTGAGTAATAACTTTTTCTACGGTTTCATTGGCGGGGCTTGTTTCAAAATCCTGATAGGTTTCCAACAAGGGCATAAACGCTTTAACTTTCATGTTGTGAATAGTCACTGCATCATTTAAATCTGCTTTACATAAAGAAACATCCATTAAAATGCCCCCTTTTTTTGAGACGCTCGTTAATAATATCTTATATTGCACATACACTGTTTACCTACTACAAAGATGTTCGTTAAAGTTTAGATAACTAACGACCCATCCCACAATCCTCCCAAACAGCAGATTTCTTAATTTATGTTCATCATATGTATCTCCTTGATTGCAAAGTTCTTTTTAAATGTTTCATCTAACCAGAAATAAAAGCGTCTGTCAATGATTTGGTCTGTAACTTCATTTTTTTGTATAAAAAGCTGCACCCTACTAAATACTAAGCTCCGGGGGTGTACGAATGGATAAAATGAAAATTCATCTTGAGGGAAAAAATACAGCTTTAATTGTTGTCGATGTTCAAAACGATTACTGTCATCCAGATGGGGCGATCTCCAAAAGCGGAATTGATGTGAGCTCAGTAAAACAAATGATGCCTCATATGCATTTTTTATTGGAAGCTGCAAGAAAAAGCTCAATACCCGTCATTTTTTTGCAAACCAACCATGAAGATGCCACGGACTCCGAAGTATGGCTTTCACGTTTTCCGGATGGTGTAAACCCTATTTGTCGTACAGGAAGCTGGGGTGCAGATTTTTACGAAGTGTCACCACAGGCCAATGATATCATTGTCAAAAAGCATCGTTACAGTGGGTTTGTCCACACCAGATTGGAGAGCGTTCTCCAAACGCTCAAAATAGAAACCCTCATCATGACAGGGGTTAGCACGAATTTGTGTGTTGAGTCTACAGCGAGGGAAGGTTTTATGCTTGATTATCACATTGTACTTATACAAGATGCCTGCGCGGCTTTTTCACAAGCGGAACATGATATGACGCTGAAAACAGTGGATACGTATTTCGGTATGGTTACAGATACAGCAGGAATCGTCTCTTATATAGAGACCTCACATCAGACAACAGTTAATTAGGCAGAGACATAGGAGAAAATAAGAACATTCACACGTGATCTACAACTGTTTCACTGTATTCCATTATGTAGATGCTGTTAGTTTTCCAGGTAGAGGAAGCTATTAAGGGGATAAGAATAAGAATTGCCGCAGACCAAAAATGTTCCATTCAAAGTCGCTAAAGTAGCGGCTTTTTTGTCTTTTGGAATTACAAAATGGCAGATGTGTATGACAGCTCTTGTTCAACTAGCTGAGGGATGAGTGCAACATTTCGTCTGCTGAGAAAGTCAATAAGATTTAAGATGGACGTCATAATATGATGAGAAGTAGGTGGAGAAACTGAAACATCGTTTACTCACGATCATTTTTCTTTTCACTACCCTATTCTTTTTTGCGAATGGTCAAGAAGTCAAAGCTCTATCCTGTGCTGAGAAGAAGGGAAGCCTTCAAGAAGAGTTAGACGGATATACTGGTGCTGTTTACGGTGAAATAAAGAAAATTAAAGTTGATCTGAAGCAAGAAGGGATAACGGGCACAAAAGAGAAAGTTAGATATATATTAGTGGAAGTTGAACGAAGCTGGAAAACGGAAGTTGATTCTGAGGTCATTGTCGCAACCGACTACACTTGGGGTTTTAACTTCAAGGAAGGCAGTAAATACTTCATATTTATTAGTGAAATGGATGGCGAATTAAGCAGTAGTCCGTGCAGCACGACCATTGAAATGAATAACCTTAATCAAGCAACTGAACAATTTGGTGAGGGATTCGAGCCAAAACAACAAGTCAATCTGGAATCCAAGATGTGGTTTATGGTGGAGCAGGATTTTGATTTGTATATCGTCCTTGCAATAATCCTTGTGGTGAGTGCCGTCTTCATCATGAGAGCAAAGAAGAAAAGGAAATGGGGCTAAGTCTCATTGGTCTAAGGGAAACATTCGTTGAATAAACAGAAGGTTTTCTCTTGACCGATTACATAATTCCAAGGGAAAGAAGGATACCAAATGACTACGTTAGGATTGATCCGACACGGAGTAACGGATTGGAACGACGAATATCGGACACAAGGCCATTCAGATATCCCGCTCAATGAAAAGGGGCGACAACAAGCTGAACTCTTGTCCCGAAGAATTGGCACAGAACAGTGGAATTATATTTATTCTAGTGATTTGTCCAGAGCACTTGAAACAGCGGAAATCATCGGCAAAATCAACAATATTGAAGTTAGAACCGACCCACGCTTGAGAGAAATGAACTGTGGGCTTATAGAAGGGACGACAGAACAAGAGCGTGTCAATCGATGGGGGTATGGGTGGTTTAGACTGGATCTCGGCATCGAATCAGAAGATGAGATTGTAAAAAGAGGCAGGGAGTGCCTTGCCGACATATCAGACAGACACCCAGACGAGAATATATTAATCGTGAGTCACGGTGCATTCCTTGGAATGACTTTAAAGAAACTGATCCCGCATATCGACATGAAAGAAAGTTTAATGAACACATCTATCACCATACTGCAAACAGCACAACCTCGATGGGACTGTTCGGTGTATAATTGCACTGCACATTTAAATGTGAAATCTATCGAGATCGTAAAAGGGAAGATGGAACAAGAACTATAGAAGCCGTGATAATCGGCTTTTTTTTTATCGGTACAACAATTTAATATGCGTCCCAATGGGAATAAAAAATTATTTCACTAAGGCTCTGTACCCCTGCATCTGTGTAGCGAATGTAAGGGGTATTTAGTCTGTATGCTTAACTGTATTGACTAAATAAGTTAACTCGTGTTAATTTATTAACTGTAGTTAACTTCGAGGAGATGCAATCAATATGAATCAGGATATCTCACTAAGGGAATTAAAAAAAGCCAAGAACAAAATCGCGCTGTATGAAGCTGGATTATCCTTAATGAAGGATCGAATGTTCAGCCAGGTCATGATTGAGGACATCTGCAAGACTGCTGAAATATCCAAGGTCACTTTTTTTAAGTTTTATCAACGTAAAGAGGATTTGCTGATTTATTTTATGCGGGTATGGCTTACTGAACGAATGATCGAGATCGAACAGGAAGAGAAAAAAGGATTCCAGGCATTCCGCCATTTGCTGTCCAAGGTTGCTAAGGAGCATCAATTAAGGCCGGGGATGATGCCGAGTTTGATTTCCTTTCTTGCAGAACAGAACATGCAGCCTTGTATGCCTGAACTGAGTCAAGCGGAAGTATCGCTGCTCTTTCCAGGTCACGAGGAAGCGGGGAGTGAATCGCCTAATATGTTTGTTTTATTTCAACAGTTTATGAAGGAAGAACAACAAGTGGGTAAGCTCAACAAATCTCTCACCTTGGAGCAATCTGTACAGATTTGTTTCACCATTTTCTATGGTGCGTTTCTGACGGCTCAACTGTACAATTCAGCGGATATTAGCCGCTTTTATGATACGCATCTGGGTCTGCTTGAAATATAGGAGAAGGAGTGAGTATGTATGGCTAAAGTGATCGCAGGTCGTTATACCGCACAGATGGAAGGTTCCTTCGTTGTTTTTGTGATTGGTTTTCGGATTAACAAATGGTGGGCGGTACATAAATGGCTACCTGTTATGAATTCCATGTCCCCGATGCTTCAGGAGCTGTATCGAAACAAAGAGGAGCTAGGGTTCATGGATGGTTCCTATCATTTTTCAGGCCGTGGACTTACACTCATTCAATATTGGAGGAGCTTTGAACACCTGGAGCACTATGCCCGACATGGAGCTAACCACCTGAAGGCATGGAGGGATTTCAACCGCAAAGTTGGAACTGGGGGAGATGTAGGGATTTTCCACGAAACCTATCTGGTTCCTGAAGGGCAATATGAATGTGTTTACAACAATATGCCGACCTTTGGATTGGCAAAAGCGGGAGCCCACGTTCCAGCAACGGGGCGTAAAGAAACGGCAAGCCGGCGGCTTGGCCGCGAAGGAGAACCAGCCATTGCAACACCTCCGAATCCTTAGTGCTAGCGTCTATTGCCACGAAGCAAACAAACAATGGGTGCAACCTAAGCTGATGCTCGCATGGTGATATCCTGTATCGAAGTAGCGTGTTTGTAGATAATGGGGTAAACATAACTGAATAAAAGAATAAGGCAGCCGACATCGTGATCGGCTGTTTGTTTTTTATGAACGAACAGGAAACAAGCAAAGGCTGCGTAGCTATAAGCCCCTTTTGTATATAGCCTTGTCAAATTTTGCATTTCTGAATAATCTAACACATACCACAGAAGAGGGGGAAGAAATATGAGTGGATATAGCAATGGTAATGTTGGCGGAATTGGTGGGGGATATGGTGGTTTTACGTCCGTTGGTGCAATTCTGGTACTTTTTATTCTGTTAGTCATCATCTCCAAAGCTTTCTTAGTATAATGAACTCTGAATCAGCCTCAAGTAGTGCTGAGAAAAGAACTCGTAAACCTTCAAAACTAACTGCGCCTTAAGCATAATTGGTATGGCTAGCGGAGTTTCGGAGTTTCGCCTGCAATATAAAAAAGGAACTGCTAATACGGCAGTTCCTTTTTTTAAGAAGTTAGAGTTGAGGTCAAATACAGAGGTTGGTGAGATCTCCTAGTTCTGTTTTGAGCACTTGTTTAATAGATCCATTTATATTTTTCCTGGCCATCTATTCTTTATACATAAGAAAGTTTGCTAAGTTATTCAGACTGTAAGTGAAAAAAAGAGATGATCCCTAAAAACAAAGGTCATCTCTTTTAAGCAAAAAAATAATTGAACACAAAAAAACGCTATGATATAATCGATAAACGTCATTGATTTCAATCAATAAAAGTATGTACGTATTATTATTCCTATATTTATAGTACATCTTATAATTTGATTTGTCAATGCTATTTTTTTGAAAGGTGGGGAAAGGAGTACTCGAGGGGAACAGGACTGACACGATCATATTTGTTTTTCCATTTTAACGGATAGAGGAGAGGTTGAATGAATTCACTGGTTCTCGATTTTCAAGAAATAGATCACACTCAGCTTTGGCTGGTTGGTGGAAAAGGGCTGCACTTAGGGTTATTATCCAAATTGGAAGGGATTCATGTGCCTGAAGGGTTTTGTGTCACAACGGTCGGATACCAAACAGCGATCAAACAGAATAAAATGGTTCATGCTTTGTTGGATCAGCTGTCTGAGCTTAAGGTAGAAGATCGAGAACGTGTTAATGAAATCCGTAAGGAGATCCAACAGGTCATCTTGGAAGCAGCCATTCCTTCCGATGTTGTGAAAGCAGTCGTCCAATCTCTCTCTCGCTTTGGTGAGGATCAAGCCTATGCGGTGCGCTCAAGTGCAACTGCTGAAGACTTACCCCATGCTTCTTTTGCTGGTCAACAAGACACCTATTTAAATATTATCGGCACAGAAGCCATCTTGGAGCATATCCGTAAATGCTGGGCTTCTCTATTTACAGAACGCGCGGTAATTTACCGGATGCAGAATGGGTTTGACCACAGCCAAGTTTATTTATCTGTTGTGGTTCAAAAAATGGTGTTCCCGCAGGCATCAGGGGTATTATTTACTGCGGATCCGATCACTTGCAATCGGAAACTGATCTCGATCGATGCCAGTTTCGGACTCGGAGAGGCGCTTGTTTCCGGCCTAGTGTCTGCTGATGGTTACCAAGTTAAGGATGGGGAAATCGTCAGTAAGCGAATTGAAACCAAAAAAGTAGCGATTTATGGGCGGAAGGAAGGCGGAACAGAGATCAAGCAGCTCCAGCTTGAGCAGCAAAAGATGCAAACACTTACGGATCAACAGATTTTACAACTCGCACGTTTGGGTAGACAGCTCGAAGAACATTTCGGATGCCCCCAAGACATCGAATGGTGTATAGACGATGATACATTTTACATGGTTCAGAGCCGGCCCATCACCACTTTATTTCCGATTCCTGAAGCACAAGATGAGGAAAATCACGTGTATGTATCTGTTGGTCATCAGCAAATGATGACAGATCCAATCAAACCATTAGGAATGTCCATCTGGAAGCTAACGGGCAACCCCTCCATGTTTAAAACGGGTGGTGGGAGGCTGTTTGTCGATATTACCAAGGGGCTGTCTACCTCGGCGGGCAGGCAGAATTTGCTGGGTGTCTTGGGACACTCCGACCCGCTCATAAAAGATGCACTAATGACCATTATAGAGCGGGGAGATTTTATTCCATTGGACCCGACTGACAAAAGCGAACAGGGACCTATAAAAAGTCATCAGGGCATGTCTCCTGCGGATATATTAGAAGAGGCAGGAAGCGATCCAGCCATTGTTGCTGCTTTGATACGGAGTAGCGCGACATCGGTATCTGCGTTGAAACATACGATGCAAACGAAAGCAGGATTGGACGTATTTGATTGCATTCTGGAAGATATGCAGCAGCGGAAGAAGCGTTCTTCCGACTCGAAAAATTTGAGTGTGATCATGGCCGCTTTTCACGCATCCGCATGGATCAATGAAAAGATGGATGACTGGTTAGGTGAGAAAAACGCAGCAGACACACTTTCCTTGTCTGTACCTCATAACATTACTTCAGAGATGGGTATGGAGCTGCTGGATGTTGCCGATGTGATTCGTCCCTATCCGGAAATCATTGAGTACTTACAACAAGTAAGAGATGATCATTTTATGGATAAACTGGTTCAATTCGAAGGCGGCCAGCAAGCATATGAAGCTATTTCTGCTTTTCTCGATAAATATGGAATGCGATGTGCCGGGGAGATCGATATTACACGGACTCGATGGAGTGAAAAACCGAGTATTCTGATACCTATGATCCTCAGTAATATCAAGAACCTTGAGCCTGGAGCCAGTAAACGGAAGTTTGAACAAGGACGACAGGAAGCTTTGTCAAAAGAACAGGACATATTAGCTCGTTTGAAGCTATTACCTGACGGCAAACAGAAAGCTAGAGAAACAAAACAAATGATCGACCTGATCCGTAATTTCATCGGTTATCGTGAATATCCGAAATACGACATTGTTAGTCGTTACTTCGTTTATAAGCAGGCTTTGCTAAAGGAAGCGGACCAACTCGTCCAAGCCGATGTTCTTCGTGATAAGGAGGATATATACTATCTTACTTTTGAAGAACTGCAGAAAGCCGTACGCACGATGAAATTGGATTACCAGGTCATTGACAGACGGAAAAATGATTACAAATTGTATGAAAAACTAACTCCGCCACGCGTGATCACGTCTGATGGCGAAATTATTACAGGCAAGTACAGACGCGGGAACGTCCCTGCTGAAGCTGTTGTCGGTCTGGCTGTATCTTCAGGCGTGATCGAAGGGCGGGCGCGTGTCATTCTGAATATGGAGGACGCGGATCTGGAAGATGGAGATATACTTGTGACCACTTTTACCGATCCCAGCTGGACTCCATTATTTTTATCCATAAAAGGCTTGGTTACGGAGGTGGGTGGACTGATGACTCATGGGGCTGTTATCGCACGTGAATATGGCTTGCCTGCCGTTGTTGGAGTGGAGAATGCGACCAAATTGATAAAAGATGGGCAGCGAATTCGTCTACACGGAACTGAAGGATATATCGAATTGCTGACGTAATGGATAAACCCGCGGCATTATCTGCCATACAGATGCAGCATTGTTGACCAAGAGACAAGAATACAATCCTGATGAAAGTCGCTATTTTAGCGGCTTTTTTTATTTTATCGAGACAATTTCTAGTCAAGCTCCGTGGGATTACACATTAACAAATGACTGCATGAATGAATACATATCATAAACATGTTAGGTATTAACTTATATAGGGCGTATAAATGAAGGGGCAGGAATATCGTTCGGTTTTATTGTGCATTTTTCCGAAATAAGGTTACATATATTGACGTTCAATAGGACTAAAACTATCATAATATTCAATTAAGAGTTCAGTCATTCTTAATTAGTAGGTAACCCTAAGAAGAGATGGAGTGATGACGTATATGACTAAAGGAAAGGAGAGGGAAATCTACCGGGACATCAAACTGGCGATCACACAGCACAAGCTGCTGCCGAACTCCCAACTGGTGGAGGATGCACTGGCCGAGGCTTTTGAGGTCAGCCGCACTCCAATCCGAAACGTGCTGAGAAGGCTCGAAATGGAGAAGCTGGTCACGGTTATACCTTACCGGGGAGCTTTCGTCTCTTGTCCTAGTGTTGATGAAGCAAGAGAAGTTTTTGAAATGCGTAGGGTTATCGAAACCTCAATGGTCCAAAAGTTATGCGCAACCGTGAAGCCGGAGCAGTTATTCCCTATCGAGGCTCTGATCCGGGATGAGCATCAGGCTAGCCATGAAGGTGATATCGTTGGCGCATTGGATGTCACGGTAGATATACACCTTAAGCTGGCAGAACTATCGGATAACTATTACTACTATCATTTTCTCGAGGAGTTGATCTCGCTCACCTCTGTCATCATCGCCTTGTATGGGACGGATCAGAGCTTCTGCCATGATCATGTAGACTTGCTAGCGGCGATTCAGCAGCAAGATGGTGAGCAGGCAGCTCGCATTATGACAGAGCATCTCTGGCAAATCGAACGTTCGCTAAATTTCACAGAAACGGCGCCCAATGTCCTGAATTTTAAAGAGATCTTTCAGAAGTGATTTTTTTTGGATAGGATTGTATCCAATTTTGGATTCTAAATTACCTGAAAATGCATCCAAAGGAGTGGAGAGATTTGAACAAACGGTCATTCATGCTGGGGTTAATGGTGGTGGCATCGTCTGTGCTTAGTGCTTGCGGAAGTGGAGAGAACGAGGAATCAGCAGCTGAAAGTGGCAATACCATTACGATATCGCTCATGCACAGGTATCAGGAATCCAATATCGGCAAAAGTCCGGAAGATACCGCAGTACTTGATGGACTGAAGCGGTTTAGGGAAGATTATCCGGATATCGAGATCATAGAGGAGCAGCTTCAGAATGAGGACTATTCCATTAAGGCTCAGGCACTGGCAGCGGCTGACGATATGCCTGATGTATTCATCGTACCTGGCTCATGGATGACCAATTTTGTGGACAACGAAATCGTACTCCCTTTGGACAAGGAATTGGACAAGCGCCCTGAATGGCGAGACGGTTACCGTGCTGGAACACTGGATGCCGGAACTCGTGAAGGTCAAATTTACGGGATACCCATTGCAGCCGGGCCTACGCATCTGATCTACTATAATGCTGATCTGTTTGGAAGCATCGGATACGATCAGTTTCCAGCGAGCTGGCCTGAGCTGATGGATGCCGGAGACAAACTGGCCGAAAAAGGCATTAACCTGTTCTCATATGGAGACAAGTCCAAAGGATACGCCATGTCCAGCTGGATCAGTGCGTTGACTGATCGGATCAATGGCCCGGAATGGACGGAGTCCATTTTGAACGGCGATGGTGCTAAATTTACCGATGAAGGTTTCATACAGGGAATTGGCATCATGAGTGAGCTGGCGAAAGCCGGTTATCTGAATAAGGACCTGAATTCTGTCGACAACGACACTATGGTTAACTATTACTTTGAAGGTCGATCGGCTGCCTTTGTCAGCGGAATCTGGTCAGCAATGAATATCGTAAACAATGCGCCGGATGGGATTAAGGCGAGTACACGAGTTGCCGTCTTTCCGGGCGTCGAGAACGGACTTGGCAATCCGCTCAGTTCTTCCGGGGGCGCCGGTGTCTATTATAGCGTTAACTCTGGGGTAGAAGCCGGAGAAAAGTTAGACGCCATCATGACGATGCTAGAGTATATGACTGGTTCGGATAGCGCCAAGCTTATGGCAGAAGTCGGAGGATTCCCAGCCTATGATCCCGGAGACTTCGATACTGGGAAGCTGCATCCGGTAGCCCTGGCTGCTTACGAGGCCAGCGCGGCAGCTGACGCAACTAAAATCTTTGACCTCTGGTTTGATGCTTCGATCGTAGAAGTGCTAAATACGGGGATTCAAGGTGTAATGGCTGGTTCCAGAACACCCGAGCAGCTGGCTGAGGAAACACAACAAGCCTATGAGACTTTTTTAAATCATCCATAACTTATTATTGAAGGAGTGAGAACATGGGCAAGGCGCTGCGACCGAGAGGCTGGGTGCTTGTGGCATATCTGCTTCCGGGTCTTCTTATCTATTCATTTGTCGTGCTGGTTCCCATACTTTCTGCTCTTCGAGACAGCTTCTACTCCTGGACAGGAGGTCCCAAAAAAACGTATATCGGCACGGGAAACTACAAGGAAATTCTTCAGGATGATGTGTTCTGGCATTCATTTCTGAACAATGTGCTGATGACAGCTTATGGCTTGATTGGACAAGTAGGGTTCGGTTTTGTTTTTGCTCTGCTGCTGATGTCCAAGATGGTAAAACTAAAAGGGCTGCATCGGACAATGAGCTATTTCCCCTCTACACTTGCCCCGGTAATTATCGCTTTTCTCTGGATGCTGGTCTACAACTATAACTACGGTTTACTCAATGCCGGACTAACCAAGCTTGGCCTAGGTGCATTGGTGCAATCCTGGCTGGATCTGACAGGACCAATCGTTCTGCTGGCCTCCATACCTCTGTCTTGGCAAAACATCGGGTTCTTCACACTGCTTATGCTGGCAGGGCTATCGTCAATCAATAAGGAAGTTCTGGAGGTTGCTGAACTGGATGGAGCAACAGGTGTTCGCAAAGCCTGGTATATCATCATTCCTTTAGCCAAACCTACCCTTGTCGTTGCTTCACTGCTCTGTATTGCCAACAATATGCGCGGATTCGAGCATATCTACGCACTGACCGGGGGCGGTCCGGGTAACTCTTCCTCGGTGATGGCGTTATATGCGTATGAAACGTCTTTCCTGCGTTTCCGGTATGGATACGGTTCTGCGCTCGCCATAGCCATCATTACGCTTACCATGCTTATGATCCTGCTATCCACACTTTTACTCCAGCGCCGTAATAACTCCAAGGGAGGTGCGTAAAAATGGAGTTGCAACTGGAACTACAATCGCAGCGCAGTCCCCGTCGGTTCCTTCCCAATCCAGCCAAGCTGGCCGTGAACGCCTTGTTGCTGCTCTTTACCGCCAGCTGTATCATACCGCTGCTCTGGATCGGTTATTCATCATTGAAAACGCAAGCAGAATTCGCCAACAATATTCTTAGTCTGCCAAGTGCACCGCAGTTTAGTAATTATTGGGAAGCGATTAAGCTGACGAATATGCTGCAGCTATCGTGGAACAGTGCGAGGATCACCTTCCTGTCGGTCATTGGCATTACGGCAATTGCATATGTAACAGGCTATATTACGGCCCGGCTGGACTTCAAGGGGAAGAGAGCAATGATCTTTTATTACCTTTTCGGTATGCTGGTACCCATTCACGCTCTGCTTGTTCCCATCTACCTGCTATTTAAAAATTGGGGGCTGGCAGATCAATGGTATACGCTCATCATCCCTTATATTGCCTTTAACCTGTCTTTACCAATCATGCTGGTCAGCAGCTACGTGATGGGCATTCCAAGAGAAATTGAGGAAGCAGCAGCAATCGACGGCCTTAGCTTCAGTGGAACCATGTACCGTATTATCCTGCCGATAGCCGTACCTGTACTGACAACGGTCGCAATTCTACAATTTTTCTCCTGTTGGAATGAATTTTCATTTGCTCTCGTCCTGCTTAATGATGAGTCGCTGCGCACGGTTCCGCTCGGGATGTCCTATTTCAAGTCCCAGCACAGCACCAACTATCCACAGCTTATGGCCGGAATGATATTATCGATGTTGCCTGTCACGATTATTTATTTTGTATTCAGTTCGCGGATTATTTCCGGCGTTATGGCGGGAGCTATTAAGGGATAATCGCTAAAAATTCATCGTTCACGGAGGGATTACTATGCTTACTTTTGATTCCAATCAAGAACAACCACAGAAGCGGACACCAGATCGTACGAAATGGAATGAATCCTTTTATCGGAGGTCAATGGAACTGCCAGATGAGCTTCTGATTGGTGCCATTGATAGTCATGTACATGCAGGGCCGGTGTTGAACTCTAACCCTGGGCATCTGGACCCGATTCAGGTAGCGCAAGAAGCCGCAGCTGCAGGCATGAGGAGCATTGTGTACTATGATGTATTCGGCTGGGCTTCAGGAATGGCCTGGGTAGTGAACCGTCATGTACCGGGCATTCACACGTATGGGGGTTATTTGATGAATTCCTGCCATGGCGGTATGAATCCGCGTTCCGTAAAAACCGCACTGCATATGGAAGAAGGCTGCCGCTTCATCAGCTTCGGTTCACATTGTACACGCCATTCAGCTGAGCGCGAGTCCACACTGATCGATGGCAAGCTTGTTCCGTTTAAGGATGCCTATCCGAAATTCGTGGAGAAAGAGCTGTCTGTGGCGACGTCAATACCGCTGGAAGGTCCTGTTCCAGAAGCACTGGATGAGATCTTGAGCATGGTGGCAGAACATCCGGAGGTCTATCTGAATACGGGTCATGTATCTGTGCCGGAAGCGCTCCGTCTGTTGGATCTTGCTGAACAATACGGCATAGCGAAGGTGTTAATCGCTCATCCCGTCCGCGGACAAATGACAATCGAAGAGCAAAAATCTGCTGCCGCCAGGGGTGCTTTTCTAGAGGCATGCCTTGTGGATTGGCTGTATCCTGATGTCCCCCGGACCCATTACTATGTAGAACGAGAATACATGGATATGGGAGCTGAGCTCGGCAGATTCTCGAATGCGACGAAATGGATGAATACCATCCGTGAAGTGGGAATCGATCAGTTCGTTCTTGGGACGGACTATGGGATTCGTGCGGCCTCAACGCCTGTGCAAGGGATGAGAACAATGATTGCCAGCATGCTCGATTATCAATTCGCTCCGGATGATATTTACCGGATGGTAGCGACAAATCCGGCAAGGCTTATCGGCATGAACACATAGAAGATTGCTGATGTGCTGTTACAACCTTACGTATGGATAAGGAGGAGCAAGCATGAAATCCGCAACATCGTATGATCTAGTCATTACAGGCGGAACAATCGTTACGGAAGTAGCCGTTGAGCGAAAGGATATCGGTATTAGGAATGGATTGATTGCTGAAATCGCAGATAACATTGATCCTTCGGGAACTCCCATCATTGATGCAAATGGATTGACCGTGATGCCTGGTGTTATCGACACTCATGTACATTTTAATGAGCCGGGTCTGGAATCTTGGGAAGGATTCCAGACGGGTTCCGCTGCTCTTGCTGCCGGAGGAGGAACGTGCTTTCTGGATATGCCGCTCAATGCTGTTCCTCCTACAATTACAGTTCGTGCACTTCAGCAAAAAAGAGACCGCGCGGCAGGTAAAACGTATGCGGACTATGGATTTTGGGGTGGGCTTATGCCCGGTTACCTTAAAGAGCTGCCGCTGTTGGCTGACGCCGGAGTCATCGGTTTCAAAGCCTTCATGTCTTCTCCGGGGGACAAGGACAAGGACGGATTTCGTCGGTCAGACGACGAAACCCTCAGAGAAGGGATGCGAATGATTGCGGAGACAGGCAAACTGCTGGCACTCCATGCTGAACATGAGCCGACTATTGCAAGGCTCACTCGTGAAGCCCGCAGCTTGGGGCGGTTCGACCCGGCGAGCTATACAGCTTCACGTCCGATAGAGGCAGAGGTGGAAGCAGTGGAAACAGCGCTGCGTTATGCAGCCGAGAGCGGATGTCGATTGCATTTTGTCCACATAAGCAGTGAATCTGCTGCAAAACGAATCCGTGAAGCCCGGCTAGCGGGAGTTGATGTAACCCTGGAGACTTGTCCGCACTATCTATGTCTGACTGAAAATGATTTTGCAGTCATGGGTGCTGTAGCGAAATGTGCACCTCCACTGCGTGATGCGGAAGAACAGGGGAAGCTATGGGACAGGTTACAGGAAGGCTGGTTTGACTTTTTAACTTCGGATCATTCACCCTGCCCAGCCGGCATGAAGACGGGGGATGATATGTTTGAAACGTGGGGCGGCATTGCCGGTGTACAGAGCACGCTCGAATTGATGCTGGATGAAGGATATCTGAAAAGGGGGGTTCCCCTTCCGCTGCTGGCGCGTCTGTTGTCTGGTGCCCCAGCCGAACGATTCGGACTAGATCAGGCTAAGGGACGGATTGCAGTGAACTGCGATGCCGACCTGGCCCTGGTTGACTTAAATGCTTCCTACACACTTAAAGCATCAGACCTCTATCAGAAGCATCGTCATTCCCCTTACATTGGCCGCAGCTTTGGCTGTAAAGTTAAGATGACACTGCTGCGAGGCCGGATCACGTATAGTGAAGCATCGCCATTGCTTAACCAAGGTACCGGCAGGGAATTCAGTATCGTCTGCCCGGGAGCGGTGAAATAAGTAGCTAGTCATGCTTGATCTTGAAAAGAGTACGTCCCATTTCAAGGAGGGAAAGCAATGACCGCAAAAGCTGGTAGATTGTCTGCCGTTCAGGAAGATCTTCACCGATTGGTTCAAGACATTCCGCGAGAGCAAATGCAACAATATGTCGACCGCTATATTGGCAGCCTGCTTACAGTAGAAGGCTATGATCCTGAGCTTCTACAGACACTGGAAACGTACGCAATTTGTAATGGCCACATCAATGAAATGTCCTCCAGGTTGTACATTCACCGCAATACAGCGGCTTACCGACTGGAGAAGTTGGAACGGCTCATTGGTATTCCGCTTAAAGAAACCGAAAACCTGTTGCTGCTAAATCTGGTGTTCCTGTTCCGCCGCCTGCTTGATGCAGAAAAGGCCAATGCGTCTGCCAATAGCCTTCTTACTCAGGACTATCGAAGCTGTTATCGCACATCATAATTCCAAAAAAGGTGAAAGAATAGAAAGAGAAAAGGGCGACTCTAACCGTTTTGAACAGCGGAGATCAGAGTCGTCTTTTTTGGCATTCATTGAATTGAATCGCTGGATTTCAAATTCAGAATATGATTATTCATCAATAATTCTTAAGGATATGTCATTGTATCATGCACGAAGAAACCTTACTTTTAAATAACGATGGAAACGCTAACAAGTCAGAAAGAGTGGTGTTTTAATATGCGCTAACTGTCATTTCACCTTGCAATGTAATGACAAATTCAGGTTTGAAAGGTTGTAGATCCTTGATGTTACATGAGGATAGATTAGTATTTCCTTTTTATTCGATTGCCACTTGAGAATCCAAATTCATTCATCGGGTTACGACACCAGTCGCTCGCCTAAGTATAAAAGGGAGGATAACTATGAGAAAATTTGCAATCATTCTGCTTATCGGAATATTCGTGACAGTGATCACCGCCTGCTCAGCAAACAGTGATCAAGCAGAGGGGAATTCATCGGGTAATGGAGAAATTTCCGGTGACCTTACCGTATTTGGGTGGGGCGGCGGCGAGGAACTCCAGTCTCGAAAGGAAGCAACCAAAATTTTCAAAAAATTGTATCCAAAAGTGAAGGTACATGAAGTTTGGCTCCCGGCAGATAACATTGATGTCAAGCTGGATGCAGCTCTGGCTGCTGGAAATGCCGGTGATGTGATCATGATGTCTCCAGACTGGAAAGGGTTGAGATCCAAATGGTTCGAAGATTTAAACCCTTATATTGAGAAGGATCAACTGGACCTCGAGGCATTGTTAACACAGGGAGTTGATGGGGGATATGTCGATGCGGACGGAAAACGCGAAGGCATGCCAACAACCGCTTCGGATTTTATGATTGCTTATAATAAAGACATTTTTGACAAGGCGGGGCTCCCGTACCCAACGAATGACTGGACTTGGGATGATTTTTCGGCAACAGCCAAACAGGTCTCCTCGGGTGAAGGTGCCAACCGGGTCTATGGCATTGTGTCCCACTGGATCTTGCAAAGTTTTGCACCTTTTATATACGGCGGGATGCCATATAACGAGGATTGGAGCAAACAGACTCTGGATGATCCCAATACTCTGAAGGGATACCAGTTGTTCGGAGACCTAGTGAAAGCAAAAGCAATGCCAGATGATGCGGCCGCCAAAAGCATGCCTATGGACCAAATGTTCGCTGCAGGTAGAGCTGCGATGTATCCGTTAGGTGTGTTTGAAGCTTCGACGATTGCCAAAAATATCGGTTCCAATTTTCAATGGGGTATCGTGATGCCTCCAAAAGATCCATCCGGTAAAACCGTCAACATTAAATTCCAGACAGGCTTCGCCATGAACAAGGATTCAAAAAATAAGGAAGCTGCGTGGGCTTATATTAAAACCGTCTCTCTGAATAAAGAGGTCGGAGATCTGTACAGTAAGGTAAATCTTCCTGCGGCAAAAGAATCGGCGGATAGTACTTTTGCCAACTTGAAAATTGAAGGCACAGATATCTCCATGGTGGATTTCGTAACAGGGTTGCAGGATGCCATAACTTTCCCGTGGGGTGGCTCCATTGCAAAGGCGGGGGACCTCTATGAGCAAACCTGGCAGCAGGTCACTGTTCAAGGAAAATCCGCTGAGGAAGCGGCGAAAGCCTATACATCCCAAATTCAGTCCGCTCTCGACTCCATTCATCAAAGTAAATAAACGAATAATGAACACCCGGTTACAACGAGGGGGGAGCGATCTTCCCCCTTCTATCCTAATCCGGTCTCAATAGGAGGCAGCTTTGGAGGCGAAAGAATGAAGGCGCGAAACAACCGCATTGAAAACAGGGAGGAGAAACAATTCTTCCTTTTTATCTCGCCATGGCTTTTAGGTTTTCTAATATTCACCTTATATCCAATGGGTTATTCTATCTTTTTGGTTTTCACCGATATGGATATGACCGGCTCAGGCCAATTTGTCGGCTTAGATAATATCGTCAGGGCCTTTACACAGGATCCACTATTTTATCGTTCCTTGCTAAACACATTATATTTTGTGTTGGTTTCTGTTCCGGCCAGTTTACTCATGTCGTTTCTGATTGCTCTTCTGCTCAATCAAAAAATAAAGGGAGTTGGTTTTTTCAGAACCAGCTTCTATATCCCGTATATCACATCAGGGGTTGCGGTTACCTTGCTATGGGGCTGGATTTTTAATGCCCAGTTTGGCTTTATCAATTATTTCCTTTCTCTATTCGGTATTACCGGTCCTAACTGGTTAAGCGATACGAAATGGGCCATGCCGGCGATTATTATTATGGGGATCTGGACCATCGGGAATTCCATCATCATTACACTGGCGGGGCTGCAGGATATTCCGGAAGCCTTATATGAGAGCGCTGAGATTGATGGAGCAAGCAGTTTAGTCAAAATTACGCAGATTACCCTGCCCCTGATCACGCCAACGCTTTATTTTAATCTGGTTATGGGGATCATTGGTGGTTTCCAAATCTTTATGCAGCCTTACATTCTGACCGAGGGTGGCCCCAGCTACTCCACCTACACGTACATGATGCATATCTATAACAGCGGATTTAAATACAACGAGATGGGTTATGCGTCAACTCTGGCCTGGTTATTGTTCGTCGTTATTATGATCATCACGCTAATCGTAAACCGGACTTCCCGACACTGGGTTTATTACGATAACTAAAATTTGGGAGGTGCAACCATGGAGGCTTATTACAAAAGTAAAAAAACCAGCAGCCGGATTAAAGTCAGTCTGAGTTATGTGATATTGACGATCATAGCAGTCGTGTTTATCTTTCCGTTTATATGGATGCTTTCAACCGCCTTTAAAATTCCTTCGGAAGCCTATACGCTGCCTCCCAAAATCATCCCGGAAACGTTCACTTGGGATAACTTCATTCAGGGCTGGCAATATGCGGATTTCACCCGTTATACATGGAATACCTTAATCGTAACAGGACTTGCGACGATTGGAACGGTTCTTTCCGCTTCATTTGTAGCCTATGGCTTTGCACGGTTTAAATCTCGATACAGCGGATTGTTATTTACGATCGTGCTTGCGACCATGATGCTCCCCAGTCAGGTCACTCTCGTTCCTACTTACCTCTTGTTCACCAAGCTTGGTTGGCTCGATACCTTGATGCCTCTTATTGTTCCATCCTTTTTTGGGGGAGGCGCTTTTAACATTTTCCTGCTGCGACAATTCTTCAAAACCATTCCGAAAGATTTGGATGAAGCCGCATATATCGACGGTGCCAATGCATTCCAGATTTATTACAAAATACTGCTGCCTGCAATCAAACCGGCTTTGATTACGGTCGGTCTCATGTCGATTACCTTTCACTGGAATGATTACATGTCTCCGCTGATCTATTTGAACAGCGATCAGAATTTCACACTCGCTATCGGTTTGCAGTTCTTCCAAAATTCTTTTGGCTCCTCGCAAATACAGATGCTGATGGCTGTTTCTTTAATTACCGTTATTCCTGTGCTAATCCTCTTCTTCATCGGACAGAGATATTTTATTCAGGGGATTACAATGACCGGAATCAAAGGATGACCTTTTCGGAATTTGCAGGGCCGGGAGTTAAGTTACTCGTGCGTTTGTGGAATTTCTTGGGTGATGAACCGGTCATTTGTTTGAACTGTCTACAAAAATGCTCCACATTGCGGTAACCGCACCGATCCGCAATCTCCGCAACCGTATACTGATCATGTCTTAGATATTCTTTGGCTAAGCGAATCCGGCTATGAATAACATCATCCATACACGAGAGGCCAAACAATTTTTTGTAAATCAACTGCAGATATCCTGGACTGATGCTAATAATTTTAGCCATTTCCGATATGGTCCAGGGGTGGCTTGGATTGTTATGAATGGCCGCCCGAAGTTTTAAAAGATTGTAGTGCTGAGGACTAATTTCCTCTTGAAAGTAAGACTCCAGCAGCTTGTTGAACAGGGTTCGGAGCAGGCAATCAATGGACGATTCTCTGTAGTCCTTATTGAATGAATTCTCTACGACGAGCAGCTGGAACAGCTTGTGACAATATTCAGGATCATCCAAAGGAAAAGGCTTGCCATAGGGAAGCGAGGTTTCGGTTACGTAAGGTTCATCGCTTGCAAAGCGGATCCAGTCATTAATATATTTCCCTGCGGAAGCCCGGTAGTATATTTTTTGATGGGGCTCGAAAAGAACAGCACAATGAGGAGGGTATTCCTTGAGTTTTCCATCTACCCAGAACTGAGCGGGAGTCTGCGTAATGACCAGAAGCCAGCAGGGATGTCCCTGGGGAATATCAAAAACAAAATTGCTATGATGTGCTGCGTCATATTCTACGTAAAATATATTTGTCATTGATTTTCACCTATATCATGTAAGTTTATCAGACGGACTATTTTTCTATTATACCGAATTCATTTTCGATTCATATTGCTTAATTACGCTGACGAGGAGTGTAGCTTTTATGAAAAAACAGGGGTTCAATCCATATCTTCCATCCTGGGAGTACGTCCCTGATAGTGAGCCTTATGTATTTGAGGATAGAGTTTATGTGTACGGTTCGCATGACCGGTTTAACGGACATGTCTTTTGTCTAAACGACTACGTCTGTTGGTCAGCACCTGTGGATGACCTCGGGAATTGGCGCAATGAAGGTGTAATCTACCAAAAGGCAGATGATCCGCTTAATCCGGGCGGCAGTATGTGCCTTTACGCCCCAGACGTTACGCTTGGTGCTGACGGACGATATTATCTTTATTATGTGTTGGATAAAGTGCC
The DNA here is from genome assembly GCF_004000925.1 of Paenibacillus illinoisensis NBRC 15959. Classification (GTDB taxonomy): domain Bacteria; phylum Bacillota; class Bacilli; order Paenibacillales; family Paenibacillaceae; genus Paenibacillus; species Paenibacillus illinoisensis. The sequence continues at coordinate 495,618 of NZ_BIME01000002.1, forward strand.
GGTTGTTTCTGTGGCTGTATGCGATACACCAGCAGGCAAATATGAATTCTACGGATACGTGAAATATTCGGATGGCACTCGACTGGGGGAAAGGGAAGGGGACGAGCCCCAATTCGATCCAGGCGTGCTGACCGAAGGAGAGCGTACGTATCTATATACTGGATTCTGTGCGCCCGGAGACCGATCAAGACACGGTGCGATGGCAACGGTGCTTGGTCCCGACATGCTCACGATTGTGGAAGAGCCCGTATTCATAGCGCCGAGTCAGCCATACAGCGAAGGCAGCGGATTCGAAGGACATGAGTTTTTCGAGGCTCCTTCCATCCGGAAAAGAGGGGATACCTACTACTTGGTTTACTCCTCCATTGTCATGCATGAATTATGTTATGCTACCAGCAAATTTCCTAACGAAGGGTTTGAATATCAGGGTGTTATCATAAGCAACTGCGATCTACATATTGACTCCTATAAACCAGCTGACAAGCCAATGTATTATGGCGGGAACAATCACGGCAGTATTGTTGAAATCCATGGAGACTGGTACATTTTCTATCACCGCCATACCAATGGGGATGCATTCAACCGTCAGGGCTGCATTGAACGCATCTCTTTTGACGAGCATGGAATGATATCTCAGGTAGAAATGACGTCCTGCGGCGTGAATGGGGGCCCTCTTGTAGGAAAAGGGGAATATCCCGCATACCTTGCATGTAATCTTTTTGCAAAAGATGATCAAATGTATACCGGTGGTTTTGGAGGAGGTGCTTGGCTGGACAGCCGCTTTCCGAAGATTACCCAGGATGGGCGAGACGGTGATGAAGAGGTCGGATATATTGCCAATATGGTGGATTCAGCCACAGCAGGTTTTAAATATTTCAATTGTGATGGGATTCGCCAGGTCACGGTGAAGGTCCGAGGATATTGCAATGGAGAATTTGAGATTAAAACCGCATGGGACGGTCCTGTACTGGGAACGATTCCGGTACATTTTACAAATGAATGGAAAAAATATACGGCTGACATTACCGTTCCAGACGGCAGGCAGGCTTTGTATTTGACTTACAGGGGAGCAGGAGGCGCTAGCCTGTCTTCTTTTACATTAGAATAACGGCTACACAGATAGAAACACTATTAAGACAAAGTAAAGCAGCTGCTGGTAACCCGGCAGCTGCTTATTTCATGTGGAAAAGTATTTCAATCACCGAGATGCTCCGCTGCAGCAGTCCGTTGGGAATGGATGCGAAATTCGCTTGGCGTGATGCCCGTCCATCGCTTGAACTGACGGCTGAAATGCGCATTGGTCTTGTATCCAAGCATCATCGCAATATGGTCAATGTTCAGGTCTGTTTGTTTTAACAGCCGCTGGGCTTCGTTCAGAAGGGTTTCTGATAAAAACTTGCGCGGGGCTGTACCATATACCTCCCGAAAGATCCGGTTGATCTGTGAAGGGCTAATGTTCAGCGACCTCGCGATGTCTTGGATCCAGGTTCGTTCGCTCTCCCGAACGTCACCATGAAGATGGATATATCTTACGGAGTCCTCAATGTGCTCGGCAATTTGGTGGGCGATGGTTTCTTTTCTCGATAAGGTAACGGATGCGTTCTGAGATAATTGGCCAACCAGGGAGCCGAGAAGTTCGAATACGGCGGCATGGACTTTCATCTGTTTGGAGGAAGACAACGGCATGGATAAGTGTTCTGTGGCCAGATCATACAAGGTACACAGTGAAGAGGACAGTCCTGAAGCCAGGCTCGAATCTGCCGGATAATAAATGTCCTTGCAGCGGTTGAGTTCTCTGCAGAAGGAGGTATCGTGTACGCTGAAATGAACGGAAAAGTATGTGAAACCCTGCGGTCCGGCACCTGTGCAGGAGTGAGTCATACCCGGACGGATAAACAGAAGGTCTCCAATCGATTGACTGTACGACTGACCGTTGACCACCATGTTCATCTCGCCGTCCAACATCCAGTGAATTTCATACATGGAATGCTCATGAGACGGATACGTCCAGTTGGAATCTACTTGTCTTGCATGCAGTCCGAGCAATTGAAAAGACATGCGAACATCGGGCAGACGGCCTAAATATACGGCTTTTGAAAGTTTGGTCACAGCTACCTCCTCGTAACGCTCTGTATTCCAAATACGAATAGATTTATTTTAACAGAAAAATAATGCGTGAAAAGGGTAAGTCGTCGGAGTGATAAGTACATCGTCATGAAACATCGCTGGTGCTATGGTAATGTTATCAACCCGGTAGGGAGATAGGGGGCAAGCTGGAATGAGAATTATTCGATTTTTGGATGGACAACAGAAGTGGTTGGCAGCCGTTACGGATGATGAACAAGCGTATCGTTTGCCGCAAGCAGATTTTATGACTTTAATCTATCAGGCGAGGGAGAAGGGCGTTACTCCGGTTCAATGGATTGAAAGCGCTCTTAAACCGGTAAACAAGCTGACCGACGATTGGACTTCTCTGCACCTGATCACACCAGTAGATGCACCGGAAGTGTGGGCAGCAGGTGTGACATATCAGCGGAGCCGGGAAGCGCGGAATTATGAAGCTACGGATGGAAAGTTGGATGCGGAAACTTTCTACGATAAGGTCTATGACGCAGAGAGACCGGAGATCTTCTTTAAATCCACTGCAGCCCGGACTGTCGGGCCGAATGAGGCTGTCACGCTGCGCAGCGATTCTACTTGGCAGATCCCGGAGCCTGAGCTCGGACTGGTGCTTGCCGCGGATGGCAGCATTGTGGGATACATCGCCGGGAATGACATGAGCTGCCGCGATATCGAGGGGGAAAACCCGTTGTATCTGCCACAAGCCAAAATATGGCGCAATTCCTGTTCCATAGGTCCAGCTATTCGATTAGCGGAAACGGTCAAGAATCCCTATGAATTCAGCATTGTCTGCCAGATCTATCGGGATGAATCAATGGTTGTTAAAAGTGAAGCGAGTACGAGTGAATTGAACCGCAAGCTGGATGAACTGGTTTCCTTTTTGGCAAGGGATAACGATTTGTATGATGGTACGGTACTTTTGACAGGCACTAGCATCGTGCCTCCGAATGATTTCACCCTTGAACCAGGAGACCGCATTGAAATATCCATAAGTGATATCGGGACACTGATCAATCCTGTCATTTCAAACTAGTTTAGAAGGAGGATGAATGCGATGAGCGCATTTCAGTTAGGGCAGACCTATAACAATTTTATTAACGGGGAATGGGTAAAACCAACGTCCGGATTGACGGAACCGAGCATTAATCCGGCGAATCGAAAAGAAATCGTGGGTTATGTGCCAGCCTCGGGTGTAGAGGACCTGAACCATGCAGTCGCAGCGGCAAAAGAAGCTGCGAAGGCCTGGCGGAACTTAACGGGTGCGGAACGGGGGAATTATCTTTTTCAAGCTGCCAATGTGCTGGAGCGCCGGGCCGACGAGGTGGCGGAAGCCATGACCAGAGAAATGGGGAAGACATTCCCGGAAGCCAAGGGAGAAACGATGCGCGGCGTCGCCATTTTGAGATATTACGCAGGGGAAGGCATGCGAAAAACGGGTGATGTGATTCCCTCAACCGATAGGGAGGCACTAATGTTCACGACCCGTGTGCCGCTTGGCGTCGTAGGTGTCATTGCACCTTGGAACTTCCCGGTGGCTATTCCCATCTGGAAAACGGCACCGGCTTTGATCTATGGCAACACCGTTGTATTGAAGCCAGCTCAGGAAACGGCGGTTACGGCAGCCAAGGTTTTGGAATGCTTTGAGGAAGCCGGCATCCCGGCTGGTGTTCTCAATCTCGTGAGCGGAAAAGGCTCGGTGATCGGCTCCGCACTTGCTGAGCACCCTGATGTAAACGGAATAACGTTTACAGGCTCCAATGAAGTCGGGAAGCGGGTCGGCGCCGCAGCACTTGCTCGTGGAGCCAAGTACCAGCTTGAAATGGGTGGCAAAAACCCGATTATCATCGCGGCAGACGCTGATTTGGATTTGGCTGTTGAGGCCACGATCAGCGGCGGCTTGAAATCAACTGGCCAAAAATGCACGGCCACCAGCAAGGTCATTATTGAACGAAAAGTATATGATGCCTTTAAAGAAAAACTCCTGTCCCAAATCCAGGAAATCCGTCTGGGTGACGGGATGTCTTCCGGAAGCTGGATGGGTCCATGTGCGAGTGAAAGCCAGCTGAGTACCGTGCTTGGTTACATTCAAAAAGGACAGGATGAAGGTGCCGTACTGCTCGCTGGAGGAAAAAGACCGGACAATCCTGAGCTCGCAGAAGGATTTTATGTACAGCCGACGGTATTTGAAGGTGTCGAATCGCACATGTCTATTGCCCGAGAAGAAATATTCGGCCCGGTCCTGGCCTTGATTCCGGTGGATTCCTTGGAAGAGGCCATCGCGTTGGCAAATGACAGCGATTATGGTTTGAGTGCTTCAATCTATACACAAAATGTCGGGGCCATGCTGTCCTTCATCCGGGATATGGATGCCGGACTCGTAAGAATTAATGCGGAAACTGCCGGCGTAGAACTGCAGGCACCGTTCGGTGGAATGAAGATGTCAAGCTCGCATTCCAGAGAACAGGGGCAAGCGGCCATCGAGTTTTTTACGGCGATCAAAACAGTCTTTGTGAAGTCATAAACTGTGGGAGGCTACCATGTACGAACAGATAATGTCGATTATGGGGGAGAAGGAGTCAAGCAGCTATGATATTATAGCGCATGCTCCAGGGGCAACAGGACGTCTGCCTTTAACCGATGATTTGCTGCGGAATGCTCCAAGCGGCGACTTGTTCGGCATGTCCCAGAATGTCGGAATGGGCTGGAAGCCTGGAGAATTGAACGGAAAACAGTTCCTAATCTTAAGTACGCAGGGCGGTATCCGGAATGAAGATGGCAGTCCCGCAGCTCTTGGCTACCATACGGGACACTGGGAAGTCGGCTTGCTGATGAAAGCTGCCGCAGAAGAAATATCGAGCCACGGAGGAATCCCGTTTGCTGGCTATGTCAGCGATCCTTGCGACGGCAGGTCTCAAGGAACAACCGGCATGTTCGACTCACTGCCGTACCGGAACGATGCCGCGATGGTATTCCGCAGATTGATTCGATCCCTGCCCACGCGAAAAGGCGTGCTCGGCGTTGCAACTTGTGATAAGGGATTGCCCGCCATGATGCTTGCACTTGCAGGTATGCCGCAGCTGCCAGGAGTTATTGTTCCCGGCGGCGTTACGCTTCCGCCTACGGATGGGGAGGATGCAGGTAAAATTCAAACCATCGGTGCAAGGTACGCAAATGGGGAGCTCTCTCTTGAAATGGCATCGGAGCTAGGGTGCAGGGCCTGCGCTACACCGGGCGGCGGCTGTCAGTTTCTAGGGACCGCGGCAACCGCCCAGGTGGTAGCAGAGGCAATGGGCATGACGGTGCCGCATGCCGCTCTGGCACCTTCAGGGCAGCCCATCTGGTTCGAGATGGCGCGCCAATCTTCGCGTGCACTGATCAACATGGAGTCCCAAGGGATCAAGATGGCAGACATTGTTACAGATGCCTCCATTCGCAATGCCATGGCTGTTCATGCCGCATTTGGTGGATCTACCAACCTGCTTCTTCACATCCCGGCTGCTGCTCATGCAGCGGGTTTAACTGTGCCAACGGTACAGGACTGGATACAGGTGAACAAAAACGTTCCAAGACTGGTTAGTGCTCTGCCGAATGGACCGATCTTCCATCCGACCATACGGGTTTTTCAGGCCGGAGGTGTTCCCGAAGTTATGCTTCACCTTAGACAGCTTGGCCTGCTGGATGAATCTGTACTTACAGTAACAGGTGCGTCACTGGGTGAAGTGCTGGATTGGTGGGAATCGTCAGAACGTCGTCATGTCATACGCAAGCAATTGGAAGAGAAGGACGGGATTGATCCGGACAGTGTTATTATGAGCTTGGAGCGCTCGCAGCGTCTTGGGATTTCTTCGACTGTGACCTTTCCAACCGGGAATATCGCGCCAGAAGGCTCTGTCATCAAATCCACATCCATTGATCCTGATGTGCTGGATGAACATGGCGTGTATCGGCATCGTGGACGGGCAAAGGTATTTACAACTGAACGCGAGGCAATCCGTGCCATTAAGACTGGCGGGGTTCTGGCTGGCGACGTTGTCGTACTGCTCGGTCGTGGACCTTCAGGAACCGGGATGGAGGAAACGTACCAGCTTACGTCTGCGCTCAAGCATTTGTCTTTTGGGAAGTATGTTTCGCTCATCACCGATGCTCGCTTCTCGGGAGTTTCAACCGGAGCATGTATTGGCCATGTTGGGCCCGAAGCACTGGCAGGAGGGCCCATTGGCAAACTCCGAAACGGCGACTTGATTGACATCGTTGTGGATCGGGGCAAGCTGGAGGGCAGCGTGAACTTCATTGGAGAAGGAGATACGGAGTTTTCGCCGGAAGAAGGAGCTTTCATTCTGGCTCAAAGGACCTTTCATCCAGATATGCGTCCTGATGAAAATTTGCCGGATGATACCAGGCTTTGGGCTGCGCTGCAAGCTGTCAGCGGCGGAACATGGAGAGGGAATATATATGATGTAGACCGGATCATAACTGCCCTGGAAGCCGGCAAAAAAGCGCTGGCATGGTGATGCATTCTTATCATTTGTTGTATCTGCCATTATTTTAATACCGGAGGTTGCTTCTATAATGAATATGATTACCAACCCCATTCTTCCCGGTTTCCATCCCGATCCGTCCATATGCAGGGCGGGGGAAGATTATTATATCGCCACTTCCACCTTCGAATGGTTCCCGGGTGTACGAATTCACCATTCCCGGGACCTGATTCATTGGCGGCCGATAACTTCTCCGCTGACCCGCAGCACTCAGCTGAACATGGAAGGAAACATTAATTCCGGAGGGGTATGGGCGCCATGCCTTAGCTTTGACAATGGTGTATTTTACCTAATCTACACAGATGTCAAAAGCCGTGTAGGGGCTTTCAAAGATACTCACAATTACCTTGTGACAGCAACAGATATCGAAGGGCCATGGTCCGAACCGGTTTTTCTGAACAGCAGCGGCTTCGATCCTTCCTTGTTTCACGATGAAGATGGTCGCAAGTGGCTGGTTAACATGATCTGGGATCATCGGAAGGGCAAAAATCGGTTTGCAGGCATCGTGTTGCGGGAATACTCTGTTCAGGACCAAAAGCTGATCGGACCTGCCATTAACATTTTTAAGGGAACAGAACTGGGGCTGACAGAAGCGCCTCATCTATATAAATACAAAGACTATTATTACTTGATTACGGCTGAAGGCGGTACCGGTTATGAACATGCCGTTACGGTTGCCCGCTCTCGTTCCCTGCAAGGTCCTTATGAAGTTGATCCGGCGAATCCAATTCTTACTTCATACGGCAGGCCGGAATTGACTCTGCAAAAGGCCGGTCATGGCAGTCTTGTCGAAACTCATACGGGTGAATGGTATATGGCTCATCTGGTCGGAAGGCCAGTTCATGAGAAATTTTGCATTCTTGGACGTGAGACTGCTCTTCAACCGTGTACGTGGAGCGATGAAGGCTGGCTGAAGCTTTCAAACGGTGGTCGGCATCCGGAGGTTTCGGTGCCTGCACCGAAAATCTCGTCGGTTCCATTTGAACCGGCACCGGAATTGGACCATTTCGATCAATCAGAGCTCCGGAACGATTGGAATACCCTTCGTATCCCACCCGATCCATCTTGGCTCAGCCTGACGGAACGTCCAGGTTACTTGCGCTTGCGCGGGATGGAGTCCATGAGCTCGACACATAGACAAAGCATGGTCGCCCGGAGGCTTCAGGATTTCAGGTGTGAAGCTGAAACATGCCTGGAATTTGCGCCAGACCATCCGCAGCAAATGGCAGGACTAATTCTGTACTACGATACCAAAGACTATCTCTATTTACGGGTCACCTTTCATGAAGAGAAGGGAACGTGCTTGGGAATTCTTCAGTCGAGATACGGAATATACGATGAACTGTTGGAGGATATTCCCTTGAAATCAGTGAGTCGGATTCGGTTGAAGGTGGCGTATGAGTATGACCGTGCCTGCTTTTACTATGCATGTGATGATGACCCATCTTGGTATCCTGCAGGTGGATGGTTGGATGTCACACATCTGTCCGATGAATCTCCGGAATACATCCGATTTACGGGAACTTATATTGGTCTCTGTGTGCAGGATCTTGGCGGTACCCGCCAGCATGCTGATTTTGATTACTTTTTGTATAAGAAAACAAACAACGAAACGACATAATTGGACCGATTCAATGCTGAATTAAGACCTTTGTAGTAAACGTTTGAAAAACCAAGCTTGAGGTTGTGAAGTGCTTAACAGATGACTCCTGTATTCTTCAGGGGTCATTTTTTTTATAGCTTTGCCATCTGCCAAGCTGCTGATCTGACTGCTAAACCAGCTATTTGCGCAATCAAGAAATTACCTATAATTTGTCAGGTTTTAGCTAAATGAATAATATAGTAAGATTTACAAATAAAATCTAGCACTTGTTTTTGATTTGAAAGGGAGTGGTACATGAGTTTCTATTCGATGCTGGACAAGTTGATATTTATGAATACGCTTTCATATCTACAACAATTTGAGGAAGGTGAAGATATTGAAATTTAAGATGAATTTAAAAAAATCGGTTCATGTTCTGTTGGCCTGTTTAACAGCCCTACCTCTAATGTTAACGCCAACACACGTATCAGCAGCAAGTGATGCCAACATTAATTTGTCTTCCGAAAAACAGCTCATTAAGGGGTTTGGAGGCATTAATCATCCCGCCTGGATCGGCGACTTGACGGCAGCTCAGCGAGAAACCGCCTTTGGCAACGGACCGAATCAGCTTGGTTTTTCCATACTGAGAATCTATGTCGATGAAAATCGAAATAACTGGTACAGGGAGGTGGCTACAGCCAAAAGAGCCATAGAGCAAGGCGCGCTTGTATTCGCTTCTCCCTGGAATCCGCCAAGCGACATGGTCGAAACCTTCAATCGCAACGGGGATACGAACGCCAAACGATTGAGATACGACAAATATGCCGCGTACGCGCAGCATCTGAACGACTTTGTCACATATATGAAAGATAACGGTGTGGATCTGTATGCCATTTCGGTACAAAATGAGCCGGATTATGCCCATGAATGGACCTGGTGGACTCCGCAGGAGATCCTTCGTTTCATGAAGGAGAATGCGGGATCCATTCAGAATACCAAAGTCATGGCACCTGAATCGTTCCAGTATTTGAAAAACATGTCTGATCCGATTCTAAATGATCCTCAGGCACTCGCCAATATGGACATTCTGGGAGCACATACGTACGGGACACAGTTCAAAGATTTCGCATACCCGCTCTTTAAGCAAAAGGGAGCCGGCAAAGAACTGTGGATGACCGAGGTGTATTACCCGAACAGCGATAACAACTCGTCAGACCGTTGGCCTGAGGCATTGGACGTATCTTACCATATGCATAATGCCATGGTTGAAGGGGATTTCCAGGCTTATGTATGGTGGTACATTCGGAGACAGTATGGCCCAATGAATGAGGATGGAATCATTAGCAAACGTGGATATAATATGGCCCACTTCTCCAAATTCGTGCGACCAGGCTATTACCGTGTCGATGCAACCAAAAATCCGGATACCAATACGTTCGTTTCAGCCTATAAAGGTGATAACAAGGCGGTCATTGTGGCGATTAATCGCGGCACATCTGCTGTAAGCCAAAAATTTGTCCTACAGAATGGTAACGCTTCCACTGTATCCTCTTGGGTTACGGATAGCAGCCGAAACCTGGCAAGCGGAGCACCGATTACGGTGTCAGGTGGAGCCTTTACAGCACAACTGCCAGCCCAAAGCGTAACAACGTTTGTAGCCAACATTACCGGTGGTAGTGTCACTCCAGGCAGCGGAACCACGTACGAGGCGGAAACGGGCACTACACTTACCGATGCCGTTATCGAGACTCTCTACCCGGGATACACTGGGACTGGATACGTGAACTTTAATGCGTATACAGGTTCGGCCATTCAATGGAATGCCATCAATAACACGATAACAGGTACCAAAAACGTAAAATTTCGTTACGCCCAGGAAAGCGGAACGCGTAATCTCGACATTTTCGTTAACGGAACCAAAGTCATCAGCAACGAACCTTTCCCGGCAACAGGCAGCTGGTCGACCTGGAGTGAAAAAACCATTCAGGTCCCCATGAACGCGGGAACCAATACGATTAAAGTGGTCACAACCGGTACAGAAGGGCCAAATATTGATAACATCAATGTCACTGCAGTCCAATAAGTGTGCCGTTATGACAATGTAGAGAATAATTAGCCAAGCCCCCGTCCTGCTTTTGAACCGCTAATCGGTTCCTGGGATGGGGGTTACTCATGATTTTGAAGCTGCGTGCTTACTACCTTACAAGGAGAGTGTAGACTTTGGAAATGAGGAATGAAGAGGGAGAAGTGTTAGCCATTGTATATATCGATTCATCTCAAGAGGAGAATACTATTGATCGCATTGTTCGCCAATTAAAACCTGGGATGGGAAAAGGGATATATCTTGCCGCTGATAAAAAAATCAGTCAGCAAACAAATTACGGAGCGGTGAAGTGGCTCGGAGGTGTTACAGAGTTAATGGCAAAACTATCACCATGGGAGCCCGTACTTCCTGCTGATGCTAATGTGATGGATATTCAGGTTTATTATGGATTTGACAATCTGACAGAGGAAGAAATCGATGAAATGGCTATGGAGAGTTCAGAAACCGGCAAAGACGTTGTGAGAGATCTCAAACCAAATGATACGTTCGTTGGTGTAAGTTTATTATATCGTAAAGATGAAACGGTATTTCAATTTCGGATTTTTGGAACGACAAAAAGTCGTATTCAGGTACCTGATATAGAGAAACAAACGATTGAGAAGTTAACCATTCGTTCCAACGAAGCCGTTTACATCGGAGACAATGAATCACAGAGATTGATTTGGGCAGAGGTAGGACCGACTAGGGGCAAGGCATTACAGTATGAAGTCGTGGCTGAAGATAGCAGCCGTGATTGGCTAATTTCTATTACGGAGTCTTTGAGCTAACGAGAAAGGAGATCATTAACCCGATTCTAAAACCTTTTATGAAAGTAAGCTAGTATTCTCCAAAAGGGACGGCTGTAGAATAAGTTTATTTTAGAAAACATTATTTATCCGCTGAAAAAAGAAGAAAAGGGGGTTTATTACAAGATGGTGGAGAAACAGAAATTATAATTTGTGATCATTTGGAGGAAAAGAATAACATCATGTTGAATTGAAGAAATTGGGTTCCCCTGTAAGATCGAATTGCAATCAGTGCCTTCCGCTGTGTGGCATTAAATTGAAGATTGAAGTTTGCTTGTGATCTAATGCTTCATATAAGAAGATATGTTATAAGGTTATGTTCACGCATTTATAACAGCCATTTAAGGACTATTTCAGTTCAACAGATGCTGTTAACGATAAAATTGTAGATGACTCTATACTTAAAGAGCAGGTGAATTCATGGCATGGGAAAGAGTATTTACGGTACATGTTGCGATAGGGGAAACTACGGATCTCTCCAATAATCATGATGGCGACTCCGTAGTCATGATTTCTTTTGGTGGCCATGTCACAGGAAAATATTTCGAAGGTGACATTCTTCCTGGAGGGGTAGATACTCAAATTATTGGCCCGAATGGCGGTCGGCATAGCTTATCTGCAAGATACATGCTTCAAGGTAAGGATTATACAGGGGAAGCTTGTAAAATGTATATCGAGAATAATGGAATGTTCGATGAGAAACTGGAGAATATATTGTTTCGAACCTCTCCTAAAATCATCACGAACAGTCAAGCGCTGTCCTATTTGAACAATGATGAACTAATGGGCGAAGGCATACCTTCGAATACAGGAATAGATATTCATATCTATAGAAACGTATAGTTTGGATGAGCACAAAACTGAATTTTCGTATATCGAGAAAGGGACCAAGCAGCTTAGAACAATGCTTGGTCCCTTTTTGAATCCGTCATTATTTTTTTGTTTCCCTAAATTGTATTTTGAAGTTTTTGGGGCATCTCTAGGCGTTGTACTACTCTCCCCGCACGGAAGGGGCATACGCCAACACTTCCATCTCAATCAAGTAAGGGCCTAATCCGCTGAATACGGTAATACGGGCAGGATAGGGCTCTTTCATCATTCGCTTGTATACTTCGTTGTATTCGGCCTGATCTTCTACTCGCGCCAGATGAGTGGTTGCCTTAATGATGTGGTCGAGTGTTAGTCCAGCTTCTTGCAGAATAACCTCAATATTACGAATGCACTGTTCCGTCTGCTCCTTAATGCCGCCGATTGGATCAAGCGTCTGCGGATCTACGCCTACCTGACCTGCGACGTAGACAAAATCTCCTGCGCGGACAGCGTGTGAGAAGGGGAGCGGGAATTGGGGTGCTGCGCTTGTGTGTATGATGGTAGACATCGTAGCTATCATTCCTTTCCTAGTGCGAGTTTAGGCTTGGCGTTGCGAGATGCCATTCTGTAGTTTGCTGATAATGATGAGCGATGGACAACAAACGGTCTTCTCTCATGTGTGGGCCAGAGAGCTGCATGCCGATAGGCAAGTGCTTCCCGGAGGTTGAATCAAATCCGATAGGAACCGTGATGGACGGTAGACCGGTATTGGTAAAGGGTCCGTTAAAGATCGGACTGCCTGTCTTGTAGCCATAGGGAGCCACATACGGTGTTGATGGCGTTAATAGAACATCGACCTCATCGAAAAGCATCATCATCTCGCTGCGGAATAACGTTCGGATGCGCTGTGCCTGCAAATAATCAACGGCACTCGTCTGGTAGCCGAGCTCAAGCTGCTCCCGCATCGTAGGGCCGTAACGATCAGCGGCCTCTGCGAAGCGTTCCTGATGAAAGGCGGCAGCTTCTGCCCGCATCACCGTTCGGTGAGCAGCAAGAGTTTCTTCCATATAAGGAGGCAGATCAACCTTCTTCGTTTGCATGCCTATCTTTTCAAGTACAGCTATTGCCGACTCAATGGCTACCATGATCGCCGGTTCATCCGTGTGAAAAAAGCTGCTTGGCAAACCGATAACCATTCCTGAAATAGGATGCATAAGAGTGCTTGTTAAATCCGGCTTGCCGTGAGGCAGCGAGAAGGGGTCCAGCTCATCTTGTCCGGCTAAGGCTTCAAGAACAATTGCGTTATCTTGTGCCGATCGAGTGAAGGCGCCCACATGGTCAAGGCTCCAACTTGCTGTTATGACACCATTGCGGCTAACTCTGCCATATGTGGGTTTCATACAGGTTAACCCGTTGTAAGATGCGGGTCTAAGCAGGGAACCGAAGGTCTGGGTTCCGAGTGTGAAGGAAGCCATGCCAGCTGCTACTGCAGCGGCGGAGCCGGAGCTGGAACCGCCCGGGGTATGCTCCACATTCCATGGATTGCGAGTTGGCGGTTCTCCCCCCTGAAAGGCATATTCTGTCGTTGTGGTCTTGCCGAGCAAGATAGCGCCAGCCGTCTGTAATTTATCAATCACCGTTGCGTTGTTCTCAGGTACGAAGTCTGGATAAGTGCTTGATCCAGCCGATGTGCGTATACCAGCAGTATGGATAATGTCCTTGGCTCCGTATGGGATGCCATGCAGTGGACCGAGATAATCGCCACTCATCAGCTTGTGCTCCGATTCTTTTGCGGCCTGCAAGGCTTGCTCAGCAGTAATAGTAACAAAGGCTTGCACAGCAGGCTCCACCTCTTCAATCCGTTTCAAATAGGACTGTGTAAGCTCGACAGGAGATATCATCTTGTTCTTAATCAGTTCGGCCGCTTCGGTGATCGACAGTTCGTTAAGTGGTTTCGTAATCATCGCAGAGGCACTCTCCTGTAAGGGGAATTGGGTCCTATTACTTCAGGCAGCTTGAAGCTGCGAATCAATTTCAAGTCTGCTGTGAAAAGGGCAAGCTCCTCGCTCGTAATAACTCCATTCGCATATTTGGCGTTTTCAGTGCGTCGGTGGGTGAGATAGTCGTCCTGATTCAGAGTAATCAACCTTTCTCTCTCTATTTGGTGAAACTTGCATCGATAATATCCTCGTAAGCCAGGTCTTCTTTCAGATTGCCAATGAAGCGCTGCATACCGATCGCGGCCTCAAAGGCTGATTCATTGATATGCCCATCAGCGGGGTATACCTTACTGTCAATCATGCGTTGTACGGCTTGCTCCACGACTTTCTTGTCCAGATTCGGGAATTCCTTTACCGCGACTGCCTTAGCGCCCTCAGGATTCGAGTGAATGTAGTCCAATGCTTGCTCTATAGAGGTGACGAAGCGCTGGGTGAGATCTGGATTTTTCTCAATGAAGCTTGTGGTTGTATTCATTGTTGCAAAAGCAAAGTCAGGATAATCCTTCGTGAAATCATGGACGATGTGCAGTCCCTCAGCAATTCCTTGATCAAGCTGAGGCTCATACACGAATGCAATGTCAGCTTTGCCGGCTAATACGGCACCAAGTTCGGATCCGTTCTGAACCTCTGTGATTGTAACATCCTTGTCGATATCGATGCTGTTGTCTTCGAAGAGCTTACGCATTAAGCTGTTGGAACTTGTGGGTGCCAAGCCGACAACGATGGTTTTGCCTTTGAAGTCCTCTGGCGAGCTCACGGATACTCCTTCACGCGCAACCGCCCATACGGGAGCGCTGCCCGATAGAAGGACCAGTGAGCGAGCATCTCCACCTTTTGCATTAGCGAATGCGACATGCTCAGGACCGTGAAAGGAGAATGCAGATTCGCCTGAGATGACCGAAGACAAGGCGGTTGGCCCACTTCCGGCAGCGCGGATCGAGGATAGCTCAATGCGATTCTGCTCTAGGAATCCTTGATTGTTTGCTACATACAGTGGAAGGTAGAGCAGATTGTGATACACCTCGGAAACCATGATCGTGTCCACCTTGGTATCTTCTTGTCCTCCGCTCGCCATAGTGTCTGTTCCATTCACAGACGTCGCATTGCTTCCACATGCACTGAGCAGTGCAGTCAATAAAAGGGTCATCGTTGATAGAATAGCTATCTTTTTGAAAGTACGCATTGGTCATCAGGCTCCTTTTATGGTGTAAGTTGTTTATACGGATGTGGACTTGCTGCTGTTTTTATTGTCATTCCATGGAAGGAGGCGTGACTCGATATAACTGACACAGGTGTAGAGCAGCATGGCAACGAGCATAAGCATGAACACGCCGACCCACACTGCCGGAAGGTTGAACAGGTTGCCTTCGACAAATACCATATGGCCGAGACCTTTGTCTGAAGAAATGAATTCTCCGCCTACGACAGACACGAGTGCCAAGCCAATATTGATACGGAAGGCGGAGATGATCCATGGCAGAGAGGAGGGAATAATAATTTTGCGGAAAATTTGTGATTTCTTTGCTCCGAAGGATTTCATGAGATTAATCTGGGACTCATCAATTTGGTGAGTCGCTTGGTAAGCGGATAACAACGCTACAATAAACGTTGCCACGGAGGCAAGAACAATCTTGGAAAAGATACCCGAACCGAACCAGATGATAATCATGGGAGCTAGAGCAATCTTCGGGATGCCGTTCAGCGCTACAATAAACGGATCAAGCACCCGGGCGACGGCCTTGGAATACCACATGAGTAGTCCTGCCAATGAGCCAAATAGACTTCCCGCCACAAATCCGATAATGGTGGCATTAACCGTAGCTAGAACATCTGTAAAAAGTTGACCTGAGCTGGACATGGCGATAGCGGCATCTAGAATGGCACTCGGCGATCCCATCAGGAAACCGTTTACCAGCTTTAGCTGGACTGCAGCTTCCCATATCACCAGGATGACTGCAACAATAATGAACCGCCATATCATCGTCATCGTCCATTCTTTGGTGAAAGGCGATTGTTTGCGTTTGGTTTTATTTTTCGCAACCCCAGTATGCTCCTTCGTTAGGGACATTTCAGGTGATGTACTTTTCATTAGCTGATCCTCCCCATTTGAATATCCAGCTCCGACCAGATTGATTCAAAATACTGCTTGAACTTGGGGTCGGAACGGGCTTTTAGTGCTGAACCGTACTGCGAAGCGAGACCGATGTCATACACTTGCTTCACTGTCGTAGGTCTTTTGCTCATGACAGCGATGCGGTCGGAGATGGCGATCGCTTCCTCGATGTCATGAGTGATAAGAACTCCGGTCTTGCCCTCGGATTTCAGGATAGATAAGATTTCATCTTCCAGAATGAGTCTGGTCTGATAATCCAGTGCGGAGAAGGGCTCATCCAGTAATATAATATCGGGCTGGGTAACGAGAGTACGTATAAGGGCTACACGCTGGCGCATACCGCCTGACAATGTGGAGGGGTAGGCACCGGCGAATGAAGCCAGGCCGTAACGATCCAGATAATCCATGGCAATACCGTCGCGATCCTTTTTGGGCATGCCTTTCACTTCCAAGCCTAGCGTGACATTGTCCAGAATACTCCTCCAAGGAAGCAGTAGATCTTTTTGCATCATATAGCCGACATGTCCGGTTGTTTGATCGATCTCCTGACCGCAGACGATAACCTTGCCGTTCGTTGGTTTCAGCAGACCCGCAATAATATTGAAAATGGTGCTCTTGCCGCATCCGCTCGGCCCAACGATACTGAAGAACTCCTGCTTTTTAATTTGCATTGAAACCTCAGCCAGTACCTGAATATCTTCTCCGTTTGCATTGACGAATGATTTGGAGACGCTTTGTATTTGAATAGCCATAATGGGCAGCCCCTTTCCTCCAGCGTTGATGAATGATCCTTTTTTTGTGTTAGTTAATATAACATCATCGGATGTATTCTTATCATAAAGATTGTCGATTCAATTGTCATTAGTCATGTTAAACATAAAAATAGAATTAAATCAGTTAAAATGCACAGAGTGCGATCGATGAAATGAGAAAAACAAAAATAAACGTGTCATTATAAATGACACGCCATCGATTCAAAATGTATGGGGAGCTTCGTTAGGGGAGGGGTTAGCATTCAACACGGACTCAAGTGCGAAGGCGAGACGAAAGCGCAGACTTTCCATCGGGTCCTTGATATTCCTCCCCGTCAGTTTCTCACATTTCTCCAGCCTATAGATAACCGTATTACGATGGACGTACAACTCTTTGGCTGTATCGCCGATTTGGCAATGATTCTCATAGAAGGAGGACAAGGTTTTCATAAGTTCACTACGTTCGTTTGAATCCCGTCCGGCGAAGGGTTTGAAGGTTTCTTGATGAAACTGGAGAATCTCATCATAAGGAATCATACGCAGCAACCGGCTTATATCCATGGTTTGATAGGAATGAACGAAGCGGGTCTTTTTCATCTGATAGCCGGATTGGAGTGCCTTAACTGCCTCTTTATAAGAGAGTCCGATATCCAATACGTTTGTGTAGGGATTGCCTATTCCGAATGAAACGCTGAGCTGCGAATCCGTATACAGATTACTCGCTAATTTCTCAAGCTGCTGGACTACCGTTTGTTCATCCCAAGACGACTCACCCAAAAAGACGAGAATGCCGAACTGATCGTTCTTCGTGAACATGACGAAGGTAAGATTCAGTCTGGTGAACGCCTGTTTAATCAGCTCATAATAAGCATCTCGTTCCGAGATGTATCGCTCTTCCTTGATAGGAGCAAGGTTCGGATTAGGCCTGTCTGCTAGAGATTCGTCCATCTTGGCAAGGATGAGAACCGAACTCTCTTGTGCCTTCAGTCCATATTTTTTGCCGCGATGGAGCGCCTCTTGTTCAGAACGAAAGAAACCCTGAATGAGATCGGAGAAATATTCATTCTTGTACCGGCGTGAACGTTCCTTGACCGCCTGTTTCTTGGTTAATTCGAGACCGATGACATTAACGGCTTGCTCTAACGCCAGACTGGAGAGCTTCGAGGTTGCAGGGCTGTCGTACAGCGCAATCAAATAGCCCTCGTGCCGGTCGGTGAAGATAGGATGCAGCTCGATATGCCTATATTTATCGGCAGTAAGCAGGCAGATAGAGGATGCAATCTGGAAGGAAGGGTACTCATGTATAAATGTCAGTATAGGCGCAGCGAGAGAATAGGGATCTATATGTTGTGCATGATGGGAGATTGCCGTAATCTGCTTCTTCGAGTCCAGCAGCAATACAGGTGAAGATAGCAGCTGGGACAACGTATCGACAATAGATGGAATGCCTTTTCCTTGCATAACCATCGTGGAGAATTGCTTGTGAATAGACAAGGCGTAGTGGAGCTCATCAGTTTTGTTCTGAAGGATGGAGCTGATCGAATGCTGGAATATTTCACCGAGTGTATTGTCGATCTCAGACAGTTCGATAATCGGGAACCCCAGTTTGTCGGCTGTCTCGAGCAGTTGCGGAGATAATTCAAAAGAGAAGCGCTGTGTCTTGATCGCAAGTGCCGCACATCCAATCGCATGCATATCCGTAATGAATGCAAGATGAGCATCGGGGCGGTCTTTCAGTATATAGCCGTTCGTAAGCAGCATATCTCCTGGTTTCAGGAATTGTACAATGTCCGGTGCATCCATAATATTAATGGATTGTACCAAGCGATTGAGGCCGTGATGCCCGGCAATAACCTTTGCTTTGGATAGAATGGGGATAGTCAATAAATGCTGCAGATCCATCTTCAACCCACTCGCTTTCGTAATGGTAATGTTATAAAAGCTAACACATATTTGGGTGGTCGTAAAGAAAAAATTAGGTCATCAAAACTTATACTTGACTCTAAAGCACAAAGATGGGTATTATTTCCATAATCAGTGATTGGAGGAATGAACCATGTTCATTTTAGAATTAAAACAACGTCATCATCATGGAGAGCGTTAATCTATTCCTTGAAAGATTAGGGATGGGTTAACGCTATACGCGCTTACCATCCTGCGAAATACAACGCGCAGGACTTCGGTCTGGCGCGTTTTTTATTTTTGTTATAACAGAAATGGAGGAGTGTACATGGCAATCATGACGGATTCAAAAGGCAACATTTTTTTGGAATTTAATCCTATCAAGTATGATAAGCTCATTTCAATGACGCTGGATGTTCCACTAACCCATGCTCTAATTGTGGTGAAGTGCCAAGGGAAGTACCTTTTCATGCATAATAAGTGGAGAAACAAATGGGAACTGCCGGGAGGTATTATTGAAGCTGGTGAGAACGCTGAGCAATGTGTCATTCGAGAATTGTTTGAGGAAACCAATCAACCTATGGACACGGCTGAATTTAAAGGATTAATGAAGTTTAGACTTCAGCCAAGTTTCCATGGACCTGAACGGACAGAATATGGGGCTCTGTTTATGGGGGAACTATCCCAACTTCATGATTTTGTTGAAAACGATGAAGCTTCTTCAATTATTCTTTGGGATGGTACATCGGAGATTGGTGATATCGCAGAAATAGATAGGAAGTTAATTGAGTTTGTGTGATACACGATTAAGCTAACGCAAATGATTGCATAAAAAAGCAAGGACTCCATGTGCCTGTAGTCATTATTTCACGAAAAGAGGCAGACGCCCATTTCGGTTTCCTCAGCACACTTGCAGCAATGGATATCCCCAGATCAAGCGTTGCAACTCAAGAACTTCTTGGATGGAGGCCTGTGCACCCTACACTGATCGCCGACCTCCAACAGTCTCATTACTTCAGCAACTAAATGAAGTGCTCCCGTGATCACAGATGCGGGAGCATTTTTCTATTAAGACAGTAACTCTCATTACTGTATAAGACCTATATTTGTTCTATTGGAGGGTTAGAATTTGTGGACCTTCAGCCGTGATAGCAATGGTATGTTCGTATTGAGCGGCAAGCTTGTTGTCGATCGTCCGTGCGGTCCAGCCGTCGGGATCAATTGTCAGGAAGTAAGATCCTTCGGTAATCATGGGTTCAATCGTGAATACCATACCTTCCTTGATGCGGTGGCCTTTTCCAGGCTTGCCGACATGCATATAAGTCGGCTCCTCGTGCAGGTCGCGGCCTATGCCATGGGCGAGGAGGTCGCGCACGACCCCGAAGCCGTGTGATTCCGCATGCCGCTGAATCGTGCTTGTCACGTCGCCGAGCCGATTGCCGGGCTGCGCCTGCGCGATCCCGAGGTCAAGACATTCCTTCGTGACCCGCATCAACTTCTTGGCCATTGGCGAGATCTGCCCGACCGCATAGCTCCAGGCAGAATCACCGAGCCAACCATCGAGCTCAGCAACCGTGTCAATCGTCACGATATCGCCTTCCTCAAGGGGCTTATTGTTGGGGAAACCATGTGCAATCACATCATTGGCGGAAGCACAGGTCGCATATGGGTAGCCTTTATAGCCTTTCTGGTATGGCTTTGCGCCGTGCTTCAACATAATGTCCTCGAACAGGCGATCAATCTCATTAGTCGTAATGCCTGGTTTGATAAGCGGGGCGATTGTACGATGGCATTCAGCCACCACTTGGCATGCCTTGCGGATAGCCTCAATTTCATACTTGCTTTTTAAAATGACCATTTTCGTATCAAGACTCCTTCTTAATAGCTTGCATGGCGAGATGGGCAATTCGATTAACATCAAGGTCGGAATTGCCTGCATAATAGTACAATCCACAGCAGCCGACCAGCACGGCGAGCATATGGTCTATTTGATCATCTTCACACTGGGTGGCCGATTGAAGTGGAACGTAAAGCCGTTCCATGAATCGTTTCTTGGCGTGGTAGCGATCCTTCTCAGGCAAGCCTGCATAATGTTCTGCTGCCATTTTGTAGACAAGATATGCACGGGCGTCCGATTGCCATAGCTGGAGCAGCGCTATGCAATAGGTCAATACCTGCTTATCATCCGGGTTGCTTCTGTTGCTGTTCGTCCATTTTTCGATAACTTGTTCGCATTTCTCAAAGCCGCTGCCCAGCACATCTTCTATTAATAAATGCCGGTTGGGGTAATAATGGTACACTGTGCCGTAACCAAGCTTTGCCTCGCGGGCAACGTCACGTATATCAAAGCTGCCGCCCGTGCGAAAATAGGAACGCGCAGCGACGTCCAGGATCTGTTCTCTGCGTTGTATGCGAATAAGTTCATTTTGTTCTTTGGTACGGGGAGACATAGCATGCAACCTCCTTATTTTGACCTGCAAATTTGTCGATATAAAGATAGTAACGCATGGTGGGGTAAAATGCAAAAAGGTTGTTAATGTTCGATTGATTTCGGTATTGGACAGTAAATTAAGGATTTGTACCCCAAAGCCGAAGTTGTACCTTCACCTTGTGCAAATGATAGGTGTATCATTAACAAAACAGCATTGTAAACGCTTACGAAAGAAGGGGGTACATATGCAGCGCTTATGGTCCAAATTCTCGCCTTTGTTTCGCAGATTTATGATTTCGTATCTTATTGTTCTCATGATTCCTCAAATTGCCGGATATGCCTCCTATCGAACATCCATTGAAGCAGCGAGGACCAGCTCGATTGAGAACAGCCTCAAATCGCTCAACCTGAGCAAGGAGATTATTGAACGAAATCTGAAGCTGGTTGAGGATTTCACGAGACAACTGGCCATTAACCAGGATTTAAACCGTTTGATAGCTGATCCCAAGCCGCATGACGTTAATAATGTCTATGGTTTGAGCCGCATGCAGCGCAGCCTGTCCATGTACAGCAGTACGAATGATTATTTGTCTCATTTTTTCATCTATATTCCCAACTATAATGTCATTATTACGCCTACGACGGTTTACTACCGACCTGAGCATTATTTTGCTGCCAACCGCCTAGAAGGCATCACGTTTGCAGAGTGGAAAGAGAACGTATTAAAAAAGCCGCATTTAAATGAAATCATTCCCCTACAAAATTATAAGAAGGAGATTCGAAGTGATGTGTTTGTGAACGCTCCAGCCATCACGTTTCTTCAGTCGCTTCCTTTAAACAGCTTCAACAAGCCGCAGGCTACCATTGGCGTCATGATTGATGAGAATCAGATGGCGAGTTTGACTCAACCTATTGTGGAGCAATATGGGGGGTGGACATTGGTTACAGATTCGAGTGGGGATATTATTTTTTCACGTGGCATAGATGAAGCCGAGGCGGAAAACTTGAAAGGTATGCCTGCTAACAAGAACGATGAAGTGATGCCAATGGACGATGGGCGGCTACTCATTTCCATTCACTCCAATCAAAATGGCTGGAATTACATGGCTGGCATCCCCGAAGGTGCGCTTATGGTAAAGGCCGATCAGATCAAGCAGGTTACCTTAACTTTTACGTTAGCAACACTTGGTATTGGATTATTGATTGGGCTAATGCTGGCTTACCGACACAGCGCACCGATTCACCGGCTTCTGTCGGTCTTCCGGGAACAGGATATAGGGCTGCCGGGAAAGACAAGCAACGAATATGATTTTTTGGCAAGCAATATCACCAGCCTAATTACCAATAACCATGTACTTAAGAATGCATTAAATGAACAGATTCCCATGTTAAGGGATGGATTTATCAAACGTCTGCTGACAGGTGAGTTTTACACCATCCGTGAGTTGGAGGCGATTTCTTCCCAGACTGACATATCCCTTCAGACGAGTCGAGGGGTTGTAGGAATTGTGAAGGTAGACGGTTATGGAAGTCCGGATAGCGAAGAAATTATTCAAGAACTAAGCGTCGCGAGGCTTATCGTACGTGAAGCTTTAACGGCATGGAATTCAGAGATCTTGATAACAGACTGGGGAACAGATCAGATTGCTTTTGTACAACCGCTTAGCGTAGAACCTTCGGATATATCCTTGCACACAACGGTTTCCGAACTGAGCAAACAGATGGATGCAGTTTACCGGGAATACCGGGTATCGACCACTGTTGGAATGGGTGCTTCTTATGAGGTGTGGAATGATGTTGGCCGTTCGTTTAACGAGGCCAGACAAGCATTGGAATATGCCATTCATATGGGAACTGAGCATCTGGTGAGATTCGAGGACACCGTCAAGGAAACCGAATTGTATTACTATCCGATGGAGTCAGAACAGCGTCTGCTCAATACGCTGAAGGCGGGTGAAATGGAAGAATCGGATCGGGTTCTGGATCAGTTGTTCCACCGCAATTTTACTGAGCGAGAGCTGTCTTATGACATGACACAGCAGTTCGTTGTGGAATTGAAGGGAACATTTCTGAAGCTGGAACCCAAGATCATGCTGGACGAAGCACTTGTTGATGAGTTTAAGAATCGGATTGCGGCTATTCAGGTAACGGACAGTGTTACCGTACTCCGGGACAAGTTTCACCAACTGGCAAAAGACGTCTGCCTGGACATACAACGCAAAAAATCCAATATGCATGCTGAAATTATCAACGAAACGATGGCTTACATTCAGGAACGCTATGCGGATGCAACCTTAACGGTATATCGCATTGCAGAACAAATGGGTAAACCGGAAAAATATATCTCGCAGTTATTCAAAGAGTATACCGGAGAGAACCTTTCCGACTATGTGGAGAAGGTACGAATTAACAAAGCTGCTGAACTGCTGCGTGAGACTGAACGGACGATCGATGAGATTGCCCTGACCACCGGATACAACAGCGCACATTCGTTCCGAAGAGCCTTCAAGCGAGTCCGTGGGATTTTGCCTAGTTCATTTCGCCAGATGGAGAACGAAATGGAATGAAGCTAGCACAATCATGATTATCAATCCAAGCAGAAACATCAAAAAAATCATTGCGAAATTAAAGCCACATCAGGCTTCTCGGCCTTGTTGTCCTTGAATCGTACCTCATCGAGTAAAGTGTACCTTTACGTGACTAAGGGAGCCCTCTTATGATTACGAACAAGAAAGCGCTATCAAAAAAAGAGGGCCTTATTCATTTTGGCTACCTCCTGGGGGGATGACTCTGAGAACAACAATTTCTAATGACAAAACGGTAGTAAAACAAGGCAGGCGCTCTGCAGTGAAACTGGCCTTGTCCAGAAGCTGGAGGAGACACTGGCAGCTCTATCTGTTGATGATTCCTCCTGTCGCGTACTTCATTATTTTCAAGTATGTGCCTATGGTTAATGCAGTGCTCGCTTTCAAGGATTACAACGTAATTAAGGGGATCTGGGGAAGTCCATGGGTGGGCACCAAATATTTTGAGCTGCTTTTCCAAAACCCGGCGTTCGCTACCCTGATCAAAAACACACTGTATATTTCGTTTTACAGTTTGGTCGTGGGTTTTCCAGTCCCGATACTTCTAGCACTGGCGTTGAACGAAGTCAAGAACGCCAAATTCAAAAAAACGGTACAGATGGTTACTTATGCACCTTACTTTATTTCAACCGTTGTCATGGTATCCATCATCATGCTTTTCCTATCGCCGCGGCTGGGCATTGTGAACACAATCGCAGGAACGCTTGGTTTTGAAGCGGTCAATTTCCTTGGAGAGCCTGGGCTGTTTCGTTCCATCTACGTATTTTCGGATGTCTGGCAGAGCATGGGATATTCCGCAGTCATCTATTTGGCAGCACTTGCAGGTATTGATCCTTCATTGTACGAGGCAGCCAAGGTTGATGGAGCCAACCGGTTTCAGAAAATGGTGAACATCGATCTGCCCGGCCTGCTGCCGGCGGCAGTCATTATCCTGATTCTGAGCGTTGGCAATATCATGGCCGTCGGATTTGAAAAAATTTATTTGCTGCAAAATCCATTGAACTTATCCGCTTCCGAGATTATCTCCACCTATGTGTACAAAATGGGTTTGCTGAATGCCAATTACAGCTTTGCTACCGCAGTTGGCCTCTTTAATTCGCTTATTAACCTGATTCTGTTGTTAACGGTCAATGCTGCTGCCAAGCGTCTGTCCAATACAAGCTTATGGTAATGCGGCAAAAGGAAAGGGGGGAATCAGATGAGCAAGTTGCAATCCCAAGCCGGTTCAGCGGTTAGTCAGAGGAGCACCATCAGAGAATCTTTTGGGGACCGGGTATTTATAGCCATCATCTACCTCATTCTGACGGTTGTCTTGATTGCAGTACTCTATCCACTGATCTATATCGTAAGCTCTTCTCTGAGCAGCCCGGCAGCAGTTACATCCGGGAAAGTCTGGCTGTGGCCCGTTGATATGACACTCGATGGCTATAAGTCTGTATTGCGCAACGATCAGGTTATCATGGGTTACGCCAATTCGTTATTTTATACCACAATAGGAACAATCATTAGTGTAGCGCTGACCATTATGATTGCTTATCCGCTTTCCAAAAAAACCTTTGTTGGGCGCAGCCCTCTCATGATGTTTATTACATTCACCATGCTATTCTCAGGCGGATTAATTCCAACTTACCTGGTGGTAAAATCCATGGGACTGATTGATACCCGCTGGGCTCTGTTGATTCCTAATGCCATCTGGGTGTGGCAGGTGATTATCGCACGTACTTTTTTTCAGAATTCCATCCCGGAAGAGCTGTCCGAGGCAGCCGATATTGACGGATGCAGTGATATCCGTTTCATTTTCAGCGTCATTTTGCCTCTCGCCAAACCCATCATCGCTGTTTTGTCATTGATGTATGCCGTTGGGCAGTGGAATGCGTATTTTGATGCCCTGATTTATTTAAAAACGCAATCGCTCTATCCGCTTCAGTTGATTCTCCGCAGCATTCTGATTCTGAGTAACAGCACGGGAAATATGGATGTGGGAGAGATGGTGAAACAGCAGCAAATGGCTGAGTTGATGAAGTTCTCACTCATTGTTATGGCCAGTTTGCCGGTACTCGTCATTTATCCGTTTGTGCAGCGATATTTCGTTCAGGGCATGTTGATTGGCTCCGTCAAGGGCTAGTTCACTACATTTATTCGTAAGGGAGAGGGTCTATTTGAGAAAAACAGGGTCATTCGTGCTTGCTTGTATACTGCTCCTGTCTGTGGCACTGGCAGGATGTTCATCCTCAAATCAGAGCAGCGGAGAAGAGGGGAGCGGCCCTTCATCCGGGGACAACGTGACCATTAATGTGTTTGCTCATCAAAGTTCGGATACTAACCTTCAAACGAACAAGTTTACGAAAAAGATGGAAGAGAAGTTTAATGTGAAGATAAACTGGACGACGGTTCCTTTTGACGGTGCGGCTGAAAAAAGACAAATATCATTGGCTTCGGGAGACTACCCGGATCTCTATTTGCTCATTCCATGGGTGGACCGTTTTTCTCAAACGGACTTGTTGAAATTTGGTCAGCAAGGAGTCATTGTACCGCTGAATGAACTAATTGAGCAATACGCACCGAATATCAAAAAGGTACTGGACAGCAGTGAGTATTATAAAGCAATGAACACTGCGCCCGACGGCAATATTTACGGTCTTACGGGCTTGAATGAATGTTTCCACTGCTCATATCCGAATAAAATGTGGATGAATACGAAATGGCTAGAGCAGCTTGGTTTATCCGAGCCTACAACGACGGAAGAATTTAAGGAAGTGCTAAAAGCATTCAAAACTAAGGACCCGAACGGCAACGGCAAAGCGGATGAAGTGCCGCTGAGCGGTTCCATTGAAAATTTCGGCGTTCACATTATTCCCTATTTGATGAACGGGTTTATCTACGACGATGACAGAACCTATCTCATTGCAAAGGATGGCCGGGTTGATACGGTTGCGAACAAACCGGAGTGGAAGGAAGGACTGGCCTATATCAAATCGCTGTACGATGAAGGTTTGATTGACCCCGGTGCGTTCACGCAAAATGTGGGGGCCTTTAAAAAAATCGGAGATAATGCGGATGCGCAGCTTCTTGGCGCAGGTGCAGCCATGCACCCATCTCTTTTTGTAAATACGGCCGAGGGTGCTCCGTATGGGAAGGATTATAATCCGATTCCTCCTTTGAAAGGACCGCATGCCAATTATGCGACCTACAACTATCCAATTGACCCTGGAGCATCGTTTGTACTCACAAACAAGGCAAGTGAAGAGACGCAGATTGCAGCAATAAAAATGCTGGATTATCTCTACACACAAGAAGGAGCCATGAGTGCATATCTGGGTGAGGAGGGCACCAGCTGGCGCAAGCCGGAGGAAGGCGACGTTGCCCTTAATGATCAGGTAGGTCCACTCTACAAAGCCATTCCCCTCCCCACAGGTGAGGAGCCTCGTAATGACAGCTGGGGTGCGCTGAGTCAGTATAATCACCACAGGGCATACCGCGATGCCGAAGTACAAGGCAAGGACATCTATGCAGGTGACGGATATGAGCGCCGACTTTATGAGGCGACACTCTTGATGGAAGGCAAAGAACCCAAGGAAGTTTTTCCGCATTGGGCACTATGGGTGGACCCGGCAAATGCGGACGAAACAAGCATGATGCAGACGAACCTCAAGGATTATATTGACCAGAATGCCCTGCAATTCATCACTGGAGCAAAGAGTCTGGAAAAGGATTGGGACGATTATGTGAAAGGGCTGGAAGGTCTCAACATCCAGCGTTATCTGGAAATTATGCAGGCAGCGTATGATTCTTCATCCATTTCCAAGTAGAGGGAATGGGGGGGTTATACCCATCCTGGGCGGCAATTTCATCCATTATTATCAAACACGGGCCGGTTCGCATTTTTGCGAATCAGGTCCTTAATCTTTTACGGCAGGCAGCCACCAATCTCATTGATTTTGATCGAAGAAACTCTCCCAATACATGATCTTTTCGATTCTCATATCATGAAAGAGTATGGATCTGCATGAATACGTTATTTTTATTCTTTGTTGGGATGTTAATATGAGATTAATCTCTTGTCATTCATTGAAATTCATAGTGGAGGTTCAGAATGGAAGAATCTAATCGGAACAATCATCGCATGTGGTACAGCAAACCAGCAGAGATATGGAATGAGGCCTTGCCAATCGGGAATGGTCGGCTTGGGGCAATGATATTTGGAGGCGTAGCGGAGGAGCGATTGAAGTTAAATGAAGACTCGATGTGGTATGGGGGTCCTCGGGATCGGAATAACGAAGATGCACTGCCCAATCTGCCCCATATCCGCAACTTAATCATGGAAGGGAAACTTCAGGAGGCTGAAGAGATGGCCAGCATGACGATGGCCGGGCTTCCTGAAGCCCAGAGACATTATGTGCCACTTGGTGAGCTGCAGTTATCATTCGGCAATCATGATGGTCCTGTTGAGGACTATGTACGTGAGCTGGATTTGAACCAGGGCGTCTCCAAGGTTAGCTATACCGTTAATGGTACCCGTTATACTCGTGAGCTGTTTGCCAGTCATCCGGACCAAGCCATCATCATCCGAATCTCATCAGACAAGAAGAATGCCTTGTCCATGAAAGCCCGATTCAATCGTCAGAATTGGAGATACCTGGAGAAAACCAAGAAGTGGGAGCAGAATGGACTCATTATGCGTGGTGAATGCGGTGGTAAAGACGGCAGTTCCTTCGCAGCTGTGTTGAAAGCGATACCAGACGGAGGTGCCTGTCAGCTCCTTGGCGAGTATTTGCTGGTGAAGGACGCGAGCTCGGTCACCCTGCTGCTTGCTGCGGAAACGACTTTCCGCCAGGAAGATCCGGAATTATACAATACACTTCGTTTAGAAGAGCTCAGCCGGATTCCTTATGAAACACTGCTTGTACGGCATACATCGGATTATGATGAACTGTTCAGCAGGGTTTCGTTGAACCTGTCCAAACGTTCTGATCGTCATGATGGTCCGACGGATGAGAGATTACAACAGTTCCAAAGGGGAGAAGAAGACCCCGAATTGATCGAAACCTATTTTCAGTTTGGTCGTTATTTGCTGATATCCTCAAGCCGGCCAGGTTCCCTGCCTGCTAATCTTCAAGGCATATGGAATGACAGTTTCACTCCACCTTGGGACAGCAAATTTACGATCAACATTAATGCCCAAATGAACTACTGGCTCGCCGAAAACTGCAATCTAGCCGAGTGCCATGAGCCATTGTTCGATCTGATTGAGCGAATGCGGGAGCCTGGCCGAATTACGGCACGAAAGATGTATGACTGCCGCGGGTTTACCGCACATCATAATACGGATATTTGGGCAGACACGGCCCCTCAGGATACCTACCTGCCAGCTTCCTTCTGGCCGCTTGGTGCTGCTTGGTTATGCCTGCATTTATGGGAGCATTATCGCTACAGTCAGAATCTCATTTTTCTGGAGGAAGCATACGAAACGATGAAGGAATCGGCCCAATTTCTCCTTGATTATCTGATTGAGGATGCAGATGGCCGTCTGATTACCTGTCCATCCGTCTCTCCAGAGAACAGTTACAAGCTGCCAAATGGGGAGATTGGGGTGCTATGCGCTGGCGCTTCGATGGATTTTCAGATTATTGAGGCTCTGTTCACTGCATGCATTCAAAGTGCCGAGTTGATCGGAAGGGACCATACCTTCAGGGAAGAACTTGCTGCTGCTCTGAAGCGAATTCCGAAGACTCAAATCGGCAAATACGGACAAATCCAGGAATGGATGGAGGATTACGAAGAAGTGGAACCGGGGCACCGGCACATCTCACATCTATTTGGTTTGTACCCTGGAGAAAGCTTCACTCCAGAACACACGCCGGAACTCACAAAGGCCGCACGTACAACGCTCGAACGTAGATTGGCCAATGGTGGTGGGCACACCGGATGGAGCCGAGCCTGGATCATTCACTTCTGGGCAAGACTTCAGGATGGGCAGAAGGCTTATGAAAATGTAAGAGCTCTCCTGGAGCACTCCACGTTGCCCAATCTTTTTGACAATCATCCTCCGTTTCAGATTGACGGCAACTTCGGGGGATCCTCTGGAATTGCTGAGATGTTGATGCAGAGCCACACCGATGTAATTCGGCTTCTGCCTGCCTTACCAGACAATTGGTGTGACGGTAGTGTGGAGGGGCTCAGGGCCCGTGGCGGATATACCATTGGATTTTCCTGGGCGAAATCGGAAATTACTGAAGTCACCGTAAAAAGTTCAATTGCTGGACTTTGTCAGTTGGAAGGTCCTGGCCTTAAGGCGATTTCTTTCGACGCAGAAGCTGGCGGAACGTATACGTTTACACCGTCTTCGTCTGAAATGTTGTCACAAACCCAATGATCGGATTAATAAATCGATCTGCTTCAGAAGAAGCAGAATATCCAGCTCATTGTGCTACGGATGAACGGAAAGAGTGAATTTTAGAAAGAGTCAGAGTGTGTTTTCGTGAGATTTATTCTAATATGACAACAAGGCAAAAAAACGAGGCAGTCCGTGGGGATAGTATTCGCGGGGCTGCCTCGTTTTGTTATAGGTTACAGTTTGTAGTCAATACCTTCGCCAGCGCCTGTGCGGGCGTTAATGTATACGTGAGTAACGCCTTCGATCCCGGTGACGGGAAATGCATAGACGAGTTTGTCGTTGTGGAGCTTCAGCTTGGGCTTACCCGAGGCGTTTACGTATGGGCCAAGCTTCGAAGAGGCTTGCTCCGCTGTAAGCTTCGGGTGAAGGGGGAAGTTTTTATTGTAATGGGAAAAATAATTAGACGCATCGAAGCTTATCAACGCACCTGTACGACGATCAAATCGCCATACGACTTTCATCTGCGGAATGGAGATTTGCTCCCGGAGTGGAATATAGACGAGATAAATGGAAGTTTCTTTTATGTCTTTCGCTGTTAATGTCAGACGTTCGTCAGACCAGCGAGTCATCCAGGCGTCCGCAACTGCGATAAACTGCTTTAAGTCCATATTTTGCTCTACAGCTGCATCTTTGGAGATCGAGCCCTTGCGTCTCACTTGGAGCACGTGTCCGCTTTTACTTAGTGTTACGGTATAGGAGCTGGTTGATTTTCCTTCGGTGTCCGATAACCGGAAATCCATGAATTCTCCGAACTCGGAGCTGCTCCCGCCAGAGGCCATGTGGACGATTTGCTTACCTGCCCCTTTATTCCAAGCCTCCCCCATGAAAATTTTCGCTTTGGCCGCAAGCTCCGTAGCCGTATACGTGGTTTCACCGGCGAAAACGGTTCCTGGCTTCAGAGGTATGTAAGGATTCTGGTTGTACAGGAATTCATTATAGGCTTTATTGCCGGACGTGAAGAACGGGTCAAGCCCAGATAAGGCTTCTTCCATTTCGGTCGAAATCTGTTCTATATCTGAAGAAGAGGAATCCAAAGCTTTCTTTCTCATCTGCTCGAGATATGGTTGGGCGGTCCTCGCGAACGTTCTCAAACGCTGAATTTGTTCTAATTGATCCGGATCGAGCGACTTTCCCTTCTCGCTGGCGGGATAGGCCAAGTAGCGGCTGCCTTCCGTGATGAACCACTCATACGAGGACGAAGATTGAAAGTTCATGGTGATCGATCCGATCCTTACATATTCCGAGATAACTTTGGCATGTTCAATCGCAGATTGAAGTGCTGCTTGCCGATCTGCAATCGTAGATGCCGCTAGGGATTCCGCAAGTGCATAGTCGAAATCACGCAGGTAGATTGATTGCAAGTGCGACCAGTGTTGCGTACTGCTCTGTTGCTGCCGCTCCCATTGTCGATTATTCTGATGCTCCGTATAGCTGAAATACGCGCCTGCTAAAGTCGTGACGCAAAGCAGACCAATGATGGATTTGGTGCGAATGTTCATGTCTATTAAAACTCCTGTCTATGTCTTCATAATGCTTATCCACTGTAACAAAGATGTGAACACTGTTTAATGAGTAAATATTACCAATATAAATTGCCTCGCCCGTTGACTAAATCTCTACGCCAATATTGACGAAAAATACATTAGGGGTGTTCAGAATATGTTGAGACTGGTATGTTAACTTCGTCTTAAGCGCAACTGAAACTGAAGATAAAATCAATAGGAATATAGGGGATAGTAGATAAGATGGAGAGAAGGATAAGAAATTCCGTAAAGGCCTTAATCATTGAAGACAGAAAAATGTTGGCAATTAAGATAGACGATGATGGCGATGCATTTTATACACTGCCTGGTGGAAGTCAAAGTGCGGGGGAGACATTAACTGAGGCATTGAAGCGTGAAGTCGCAGAAGAAATCGGAGTAGAGATTATTCCTAATTCATTGGAATTTGTCATTGAAGGCGTATATGGTGAGGCATTTCACCGTGTGGATTTTGTGTTTTTATGCGAATATAAAGGATTAACGGACCATTTACTTTTCCAAGGTGACAGACATCACGTCCGTTATGAATGGCTTGATATCGATAATCTGATCGGGCAACCATTGTATCCTTCCAAATTGCGAAAGCAAATTCAGCTTTTATTCAATGGAGAAAAAACCGAGATGTACTTAGGAAATGAGGAACCAGGTTATCCTAGTCTGTAGACTGAGATTATCGTATCTAACATGGTTTATTTATAAGAAAAGCATCCAATGGCGCCATTCGGCGAGAGATATCGTAAAGGGCAAGCTTTTGGATTGAAATTAATAAAAGAAGGAGCCGCATGAAATCATGCTCGCTCCTTCTTTTATTATTCTATGGGTTCGGTACGATGAAGGAAACCGTCGTTCCTTCACCAGGTTTACTTTGAATCGTTAAGCCTTGTCCATACATTTTTTTGAGCCGTCGATCGGTATTCGTTAATCCCACACCAGAGGTCCCCGCTTTCTTATTACGATCTAATAGGGAAGACAGCTTGGTCTCATCCATACCCACTCCGTTATCATGTATGATGAATTTGATGTAATCCGCTTCTTTCGTAGCAGATAGAGTTAGCTTTCCTCCACGGGTACGGTTCAATATTCCGTGCCGGATGGCATTTTCTACGATAGGTTGGATCGTAAGTGGAGGAAGTTTAGCCTCCAACGGATCAGGCAGATTCCACTCTATTTCCAATCGCTCTCCAAATCGTTCCTTTTCGATATACAAGTAAGCTCGCAGTAAATCAAGTTCATGGGACAGAGGAACCTGGCGCTCCAAGTTCCTTGAATTAAAGCTTCCCTTTAAGTAATCACCGAAGGCTTCGAGCAGCGTAATCATGCGGTCTGGATCTAATAGACTAAGCGAAGCAATGGAATTGATTGTATTAAACAAAAAGTGAGGCTGAATCTGAGCTTGGAGCCACGCAGCTTCCATACGTAATTGCTCGTCTACAGACTGTTTAAAATGAATTAAAGCGCGAATTCTTGACTGAAGCTCTAACATATCAACCGGTTTTGTTAAATAATCATTAGCACCCGCAAGAAACCCGGTATGAATATCTTCTGGTCTGATTCTAGCCGTCAATAGCAGTATAGGCAGCTCGAAAATGGTAAACTTCTTTCGTATCATTTCAGTCAGGGTATATCCGGACATTTCCGGCATCATCACATCGGTTACGATCAGATCCCACTGTTGTTTATGGTTAATTTGTCTAAGGGCCTCTTCAGCACTATTTACAGCGGTAACCTCATAGTTGTCCAGCTCCAGCAATGATTTTATAACCTTCAGATTGATGGCATCGTCATCCACTACAAGAATAGACCCCTTGATATGATCCACCTTGTATCTATCCTCTGAAGAAACAGCTACTTCCATCGCTGCATCCATCACGTCGGATCCCAGGTGATTGAAATGAGACTCTAATTCTTCAACGTTCTGTACACCCTTAACAGCCGGTACGGCGTCTGTCAGAGGTAAGGAAAATGTGAAGACGGATCCGTGTCCAATCTTAGACGTCAGCTCCAGTGTTCCTCCATGAAGTTCTACTAAATTTTTGCTTATGCTGAGTCCCAGACCCAAGCCGCTCCCTGGAGAAGTTATGCTGGAATCCGCCTGTTCATACGGGGAGAATATGCGCTGCTGCAGTTCTTCGTCAATTCCAATACCCGTATCTATAATATGAACATAAACAGCATCATTTAGCGTCTCCGCACGAAGCGAAACACGGCCTTCCTTGGTATATTTCAATGCATTGTGCACTAAGTTGAACATAATTTGGGTAAGTCGGTTTTCGTCAGCTGCTACGTTAGGTAATGTATCAGGAATCTCGTTGTGCAGCTGCACGTTCTTATCTACCGTCATATAGTTCAGCATATGGACAACTCCCTTGGCCACTGCTGGTAAAGAGACACTTGTTGGTTCTAGCGTAATACGGCTATCCTTCAGTAGGGTAATATCAATCAAGTCATCGAGCAGATGTGACATGCGTTGTCCAACTTTGGTAATCAACATCAAATCTTCTTGATCAGGTGTATCTAGCTTATTGCTCTTCCGAATAATGATGGATTGGGCCATATTAATGATCGCATGAAGTGGATTCCGAAGCTCATGTGACGTATTCGCGAGAAATTCATCTTTTTGTTTGTCCACTTTCTTGAGCGCTTCCGCTTGTTTCTCGGCACGTATTGCTGTTTTGGTGAAGCGTACAAACCAAAAGGATGCAAACACAACAAAGGCTACAATCAGGTCAATCGGGTAATACGGCAGGTCTTTATTAAACCATGACTTGAACAATCCACTGAATGCTATATTAAATGATACGGCAATGCCCGCAAGTAATATTGAAGTGGCAGCTTCTTGACCACTCCTCACAGCCTGCCTTGAAATAATCGGTACGAGTAAGATGGCTATGACCATGAAAATTCCTAGAATCTTAGAGGTATAATCCAGCCAACTGATCGGAAAGAAAAGTGTAATGGATACATAGGTGTAAAAGAAAATAGAGAAAATAAAAATCAGTTTCTTAAAACTATGTACGCCAAGCAGGTGCTTTGTACATAACACTAGACAATAACAAAGGGCGGAGTATCCAATAATCCTCATACGTACTGCCCATTCGAAGTTGATTGGTAACCATTGAAGCAGCATTTTATCATCGTCTATTAACGTAACAAGCAAGGCAAACAAAATAATTCCGGCAAAATAAAGAAGCTCTTTCTGTCGGTGCCCTACGAAAAGAAGAATAACGATATATAACATATGAAGCAGCAAAATAATTCCGACGAGCAGCTGCATATTTTCGCTAAAATGTATTTCATTCAGGACAGCAGATGGAGTACCAAATTTAATGGATTGAATAATGCCACCTTTATTATGGTAGTGAAAATTACTGACATGAATGACGATATCCATGGTGGACTGCTCCACGGTAAAGTTACCTGTATAGGGTACAACCTTAGAGATCGTTCCAACCGGGTTGTCATCAGGATGGCCTGATTCGTATAGAAGGCTTCCATTAACATATAAGCGATAAGCAGTCTTGATTTCAGGAATATGAATGCCATAAGACGCATTAGATGTAGGCAAAAGTACACGAAGTCGATAAGTTCCGAAATTGGATTCTGGGCTCGTATCATTAAAAGTACCGGGAACCTCTGTCAAATGAGCAGAATGTAATGTATCACGAAAGGATGTGCTTGGCTGAATGAAGGTACCCGGAGTAAAGTTCCATTCCCCGTTAAGTGTGATCGTCTGTTGATCCGTAAATTTCAAGTTGGACAAATCAAGTTCTCCCTGGGCTGCATGTGGCTGATTAGGAGGGGAGAACTCCGTATACCATAAAAATCTTACTCCAATTAAAGCTGCTAAGTATATGAGGATGAGCCAAGCCATCCTGTGTTTGGATATGGTTTTATTAATAGGTGTGAATGATGGCAACATGAACAATCCTTTATCATACGTTATAGTGGGCTTGTAAAAAAGCTTCTGTTATACATCTAAAATGCGGATTAAGAGGGCAGTTGTTTCTCTTGCCACTCCTTAAACCATAGTTGAATATCGTTTCCTGGGAGGATATCGTATTCTTCTTTTAGTCGTGTCGTGAGTTCTTGATAACACTCCATCGTTTTCTGTGGCTCGTTCAATTTGTCATACAGCTTCATTAAGGCAAACGAAGACTTATCCTCTATTGAATAGAGGCGGTGAATTTGTAAGTATGTAGTCAACGCATCGCCAAATCTCTGCTGATCCTCATACCAACTGCCGACACTTAGAGCTGTGTTTAGCCATAATTGTTTAAGCCTATGCCTTTCTGCCTCTGCCCACCAATAATCGTATTCCTGCAAATATTCACCCGTATAGCTGTTAATCTTCTCCAAATGAAGCTCCAGGTTATCCTCTGAGATATCGATGGTCTGCATAGAATCTTCCCAAGATGCTACGTCCAAAATGATATGGTTCAGCTCTAGTAAATATCCTTCATTTGCACTCTTAATCTGAAATCTCTTTCCATACGCAGTAAGCGTTTTGCGAATATGATAAATGGTTGTATATAACTGTGAGTAGGCCTTGTTCACATCTGTATTGCTCCATAATAAGTCAACGATAAACGATTTACGAACAAGCTGTCCCCTATGCTGAAGCAGATACAGGAAAAGTTCCTGCGCTCGGAAGGTTCTCCATTGCATCAACGTAAATTGTCCAGGCGATTGTGGCTCCTCAATCATGACTTGTTTGAACATGGTCATCCTGAGGGGTTGATGGGGATCAGGGTTATCCAATCTGGCGGTACTCTTACCCAATATCCGATTCATTGTTTTGGACAACCGATCAAAGCGAACCGGCTTAACAATGTAATCTATGGCGTTTAATTCGAAAGCGTCCACAGCGTATTCTTGATAGGCTGTAACAAATACCACCATCAGGTCAGGGTCATACTCCAACAAGCGTTCCGCCAGTTCAATACCATTGATCTCAGGTAACTCTATATCAATAAAGGCGATATCCACTTTGGCATGTTTAACGATATCCAAGGCATCGTATGGGTTTGTAAATTTACCGATAATATCAAGGCTGAAGTTTTCCATCTTCAGTAGTTGAAGCTCCAAATAAGACAACGCTAAAACTTCATCGTCAATAAGAATAGCTTTCATGTAAAAATATACTCCTTATTAGCGTTTATTTAGTTATATCGATTTTAACATGGATGTTGAAAAATGGAATAAAAACTCGAATGATGTAGCAAAGCTAGTCGTATTTCTTGAGTGTCTTGCTTATGAATCGTTATTAGCAGCTTGAAAGTGAACCGGCGAGGAATGTTCAATCTCTCTTGAATGAATAACGGAATGATCTCCAACGGCAAAAAAATTGATGATATCCTGCAAACGTTCGCTTAATTTGGTTTCCCTTGTGACTGGCGGAACTGCATCCTCCATTTTGTATAAAGCAACCGTCGGTTTTGTCCATTGTTTTTGTCAAGCTGTCGAGACTACAATGTTATTGATAATGATTATCATAAATACGGATGTTACATAAGCCGGCTGGAGGAGGACATCAATTGACGGAGCAGCTTGAATTATACGATGTGACAATTATTGGCGGTGGTCCTGCGGGAATGTATACTGCTTTTTATAGTGGAATGCGTGATTTAAAGACAAAGCTAATCGAAGCGAAAGACGAGCTGGGCGGGCGGATGCTTATTTATCCCGAGAAGATGATATGGGATGTTGGAGGGGTTACGCCGATCCTATGCGAGAAATTAATCGCCCAATTGGCGGAGCAGGCGAAGACGTTCGACCCGACCCTTGTATTCGGCCAGCACATTGTCGGATTGGAGAAACAAGCGGATTCAACGTACATCCTGGAGGCGGCAACGGGGGAGAAGCACTGGACACGTACGGTCATTCTGGCCATTGGCCGCGGCATTCTGCGAATGGCGAAGCTGGAGCTGGAAGGGGCTGAGCGCTATGAGGTATCCAATCTGCACTATACGGTGCAGGAACTGGAGCCTTTTAGAGGAAAACGGGTCCTTATTTCGGGAGGGGGAAATTCTGCTGTCGATTGGGCGAATGAGCTGGTTTCCATCGCTGCCCAGGTCACTGTCGTGCATAGACGCGACCACTTCGGTGGGCATGAAAAAAACGTCGTTCGAATGAAGGAGTCTTCTGCCGATGTGCTTACGCCATATGAAGTCACGCAGTTATACAGCGGCAACGGAAAGTCGATTGAACGGGTGACCATTAACCATATCGAATCAGGGGATTCACGCGAGCTAGAAGTAGATGAGGTTATCGTCAACCACGGACTGAAGTCCGATTTTACAGGGATCAAGGATTGGGGACTGGATATGGACGACTGGAACATATTTGTCAGCCCGAAACTGGAGACGAACTTGCCGGGTATCTTCGGGGCTGGGGACTTCGCCAATTACGAAAGCAAGCTCAACCTGATTGCAGGGGCATTCACGGATGCCGCCTTAGCACTTAACAGCGCCAAACTATATATCGATCCCGAGGCGCCGAGAATGGCTTATGTATCGTCACATAACGAGAGGTTCAAGGAACGGAACAAAGCGCTTGGCGTATCCAGTGAATAGCAGGGTCTGCTATCAGTAGACGGACAGTTACCTTCATAGCCGTTGTGAAACTGTAGATCCTGAGCAGTGGAGGAAGTTGGTTCGAATATTAATACGGTTCAATTGATGGTAAATAAGCCGCTGATCAGCGGCTTTTTTCTTTTTAATAGATGTCTGCTATTGATTTTGTCATATACTGTTTGATACTTTTATTCAGAAATGTTGTTGCCACCTAAGCTACTTGTTATTAATCAAAAAGATAATAGATGGATCACTGCATCATATGGAGGGGCATTAGAAATATGAAAATCCTAGTATTGGGTGCAACAGGACGAGTCGGCAGTCAGATCACTGCCTATGCACTTAAGGATCAGCATCATGTAACTGTATTGGTTCGTCATCCTGAAAAATGCCAGGTAAATGATGAACATTTCACAATCATTCAAGGCAATGTGTTGAACCAGGAGGATATTATGCGTGCTATTCGTGGTGCTGATGTCGTTATTAGTGCACTGAACACAGATGGAACCCATACACTATCCGAAAGTATGCCGTTAATCATTGAAGCAATGCGTGAAGAAGGGATAAAACGAATCATTACTGTAGGGACAGCAGGTATTCTGCAAAGCAGGCTTTTTCCGAGTATTCTACGATATCAATCCAGTGAATCGAGGCGTAAATCCACCCGCGCTGCCGAGGAGCATCACCGTGTGTACTCGCTGCTTCAAGAATCACCATTGGAATGGACGATCGTATGTCCTACGTATTTGCCGGATGGAGAACATTTAGGCGTATACCGTGTAGAGCGTGATGTTCTGCCTGAAGGCGGCACGGAGATATCCGTGAGTGATACAGCAGAATTTACCTACAAGCAAGTTAAAGATGACTCTTATATCAAGACACGGGTAGGCATTTGTTATTAACGATTATAGATGAGAGTAATATGGGATGCTTCCGATATTCGGTCGGGGAGCATCCCATTATTTTTTAACAACATTTGCTCAATCAAGTTTAAGAATATAATCCATCAACTACCGACTTTCGTTAATTGTATAAAAGGGGGAGCGGCTTTAGATTAAACGTATAACACAAAGGAGGATCTCGATATGAGTACAAAAGATTCATCAGCCGTTTCTAATCAGGTGCGGGTATGGGAGGAACAGGTTGAAATTCCCACTTACGGAACGGGCAAACCTGACAAGAATCCCATGTTTCTGGAGAAGCGCGTGTACCAGGGGAGTTCCGGACGAGTCTACCCGTATCCAGTCATCGATAAAATCCTGGATGAAAAAGAATCCAAATCCTACTGCATGGCCATTCTTGAAAACGAATACATTCGCGTCGAAATGTTGCCCGAAATCGGCGGACGGATCTACCGCGCATTAGATAAAACAAACAACTATGATTTCGTCTATTACAATCGTGTTATCAAACCTGCTCTCGTTGGGCTTGCTGGCCCATGGATCTCAGGAGGTATCGAATTTAACTGGCCGCAGCATCATCGACCGAATACGTTTGGACCTGTACAGCACACGGCGACGGAGAATGAGGACGGCAGCGCAACCGTATGGGTTAGTGAGATTGATCGCATGTATGGCACAAAAGTAACTACCGGTTTCACATTGCATCCAGGTAAGGCCTATATCGAAATTAAGGCGCAAATGTATAACCGGACCTCCGAGCCGCAAACGTTTTTGTGGTGGGCCAACCCGGCCGTGGCAGTCAATGATCATACACAGACCGTATTTCCACCTGATGTCACAGCAGTCTTTGATCACGGAAAAAGGGATGTATCCAAATTCCCGATTGCTACCGGGACTTATTACAAAATGGATTATTCCGAAGGCGTGGATATCTCCAGGTATAAAAATATCCCGGTCCCGACCTCTTATATGGCATATAAATCGGCCTACAACTTTGTAGGCGGTTACGACCATAGCGTGCAAGCAGGATTGCTGCATGTAGCCAATCATCATATCTCCCCAGGCAAGAAGCAGTGGACGTGGGGGAACGGGGAGTTCGGCCAAGCCTGGGACCGAAGCCTGACGGATGAAGATGGACCTTACATCGAGTTGATGACCGGCGTATTTACCGACAACCAGCCTGACTTTACTTGGCTCCAGCCGTACGAAGAAAAGTCGTTTACCCAATATTTCATGCCGTACAAAAACATTGGAGTCGTCAAAAATGCTTCCGTGGACGCGGCAGTGAATTTAGAAGTGGATGAACAGCTCCGAGTGGCGACGGTTATGGCTTATGCTACATCGGTCTTTGAAGGAGCAACCATAACATTGAAGGGACGTAAGCGTACGTATGTCAATGATGTTGCCACCCTTTCTCCAGAATCAACTTATAAAACGATCATTACGTTGGACGATGAAGATCAACCGCATGACTTGCTTGTCGCGGTTCGAGATGCCAAGCAAAATCTGCTCATCAGCTACAAGCCAGCGAAACCATCCATTGAACAGATTCCGGATGCCGCCAAACCGCTTCCTCTCCCAGAAGAACTGAAGAGTACAGAACAGTTGTATCTTGCCGGTCTTCATTTGGAGCAGTACAGGCACGCTACGTTTGAACCGGAAAGCTATTACCAAGAAGGATTGAGAAGAGATGCTTCTGACATTCGTCTCAATATCGCTTATGGAACATTGCTGCTTCGAAGAGGGTATTTGGAGAAAGCGGAGTCGCACTTCCGTAAGGCAATTGAGTCATTGACCTGGCGAAATCCCAATCCATATGACAGTGAAGCTTACTATCAACTTGGCTTGACGCTCCGGCTCCAGGAACGAAATGAAGAGGCTTTCAAAGCCTTTTATAAGGCAGTATGGTCTGCATCATATCAGGATAGCGGCTACTACGCATTAAGCCAGATTACTTCCGAGCAGGGGGCGTTTATCGAAGCTCTGGATCTGGTAGAACGTGCATTGATTCGCAATACAAGAAACTACAAATCAAGGCTCGTAAAAACGGCGCTGCTTCGCAAGTTGGGTCGTAATGAGGAAGCTATTGCGTTTGCAGACGAAACGCTGACAATGGACATTGCGGATTTTGGTGCCCGATATGAGAAATTCATGAATCTCGAAACCATCGGGAAAA
This sequence comes from Paenibacillus illinoisensis NBRC 15959, assembly GCF_004000925.1. Lineage (GTDB taxonomy): Bacteria > Bacillota > Bacilli > Paenibacillales > Paenibacillaceae > Paenibacillus > Paenibacillus illinoisensis. The sequence continues at coordinate 536,926 of NZ_BIME01000002.1, forward strand.
ACGAAGATGCTCATCTGGTGAAATCGGAACTCCGCCGGTTGTTGAGAGATGACGCGCATAATTACTTGAACCTGGCTTGGGATTATGCGGGAAGTGGTTTCTATGAGGAAGCTTCGCGTCTACTAGAAGAAGTTTCATCTCATCAGGATGGATTGGCGTATCCTATGGCTCATTACACACTTGCCTATGTCTATGACAAGATGGGACTCATTGAGAAAGCAGAACATGAACGTCACCTTGGAGGCACTGCTGCCCCGGATTACTGTTTCCCGAACAGCCTGTTTGATCTAAGTGTATTGCTTCATACAATCCATAAAAATCCATCGGACAGTAAGGCCCATTATTATTTAGGAAACCTCTATTACGATAAAAAACGAGCGGACGAGGCCATAAAGCACTGGGAGATTTCCATTGGCCTTGAACATCAATTCGCCACGGCTCATCGCAATCTTGCGCTGGCCTATTATAACAAGCGCCATGATGCAAAGGCTTCATTGCATTCGCTTCATCAGGCGTTTGCATGTGACAAGGATGATGCCCGGGTTTTTTACGAGCTCGATCAGTTGTTTAAAAAAACGGGCGTCTCTGCACAGGAACGTTTAACGAAGCTTCAGAAACATATGCACCTGGTCGAGCAACGCGACGATCTTTATCTGGAATATATTACACTGCTGAACACGCTAGGCAAGCATGATGAAGCACTGTCTTTATTATTAAGTCGCCGCTTTCATCCTTGGGAAGGCGGAGAGGGAAAAGCAACGGGACAATATACACTAGCTCTCGTTGAGCTTGCCAAGCAGGAGAATGCACGTCAATCCTATCAAGAAGCCATTTTGCTGCTTCAACGGGCGCTTCAATATCCGGAGAATCTGGGTGAGGGCAAGCTTGAAGGCGCACAAGAGAACAATATTCACTATGAGCTGGGCATGGCCTATCAGGGACTTGGACAACATGAAAAATCCGTCTATCATTGGAAACTCGCTTCAGAGGGGTTGGAGGAACCAGCGAGTGCAATGTATTACAATGATCAGCCACCGGAGATGATATTCTATCAAGGCCTTGCAAGGAATCAATTGAACCATTCGAAGGAAGCGAAGCGCCGATTTAACAAGCTGATCGACTACGCAGAACGACATCTGTTTGATGATGTGAAAATCGACTATTTTGCTGTCTCCTTACCCGATTTTCTGGTATTTGAGGATGATCTGAATAAGCGGAATCAAACCCACTGCTTGTTTATGCTTGGCCTTGGATTACTGGGTCTTGGGAACAAAGAAGAGGCCAAAAACCGATTTAATGAAGCGTTACAGCTGGAGCCTAACCACCAGGGAGCTCGAATTCACTTGGAATTATGTTAAGCATATAGGGATAAAACTCATGGGCAGCAGAGTTAACCTCAAGGAAATCCGGGACAATCCGTTCCGGATTTTACTTGTTTCCAGGAAACTTGGAGTGATTGTGGTTGTGAATTCATTTACTTACTGTGTGTAAATCTGGTTCATATCTGGTATAATAAAAATAATAATCAGGAAATACAATGAAAATATAGGTAAAATATAAAAAAAGATGAAGAGGATAGGTGGAACGGCCCATGGCGAAAATAGATCGTCATACTTTTCAGACCAGAACCAGACATATGTCTGCCGACCTGAAGCAAAAAATTAACTCCGGCTCTTACAGCCCGGGAGAATTTCTGCCTTCTGAGTTGGCACTAACAGAACAGTACAATTTAAGTAAAAATTCCGTGAGATACGTACTGGATGAGCTTGTACAGGAGGGATTGATCGTTAAAATCCCCAGGGTGGGCACGCAGGTGGCAAAGCCAGCTTCGAGGGAAACCATTCGTTTTGGTGTATATCCCTCACTTTATAAAGAAGCAGGGATGGAGGAACTCATTAAGCGATTCCACGAGAAACACCCACATATTCATGTGGAGACCATTGAGCTTCCTTATATGAATTCAGACAGTATCGCCAATCTGGTCAAATTAGGGATTGTCGATGCGTTAACCATCAACTTACAGGATATGTACCAATTCCAAGAAAAAAAGTACCTTGATTTGTTGGTCGACCAGGATCGAGACGATACAATATATCCTTTTCTTACAACTTATTTTGAGAAGGAATCGGGTGTTTTGGCAGCACAGCCTTTCATCTATTCACCTGTTATTCTGTGTTACAACAAGGAGCATCTGAGAGAGAAGAGACTGGGGGAACCCAATAGCAGCTGGAGCTGGGATGAACTGGCGGCGCTGCTCAGAGAACTTAAGGCGCCTCATCGCTACAGTATCGCTTTTCAGTTATTTTCCATGAACCGGTGGCCAATTTTTTGGATGCAAAACGAGGACGATCTATCTTCGACGGGTTCCAGTCCAGCTCAGAACGGAACTAGCTTTCCTACAGAAGGATTAAGATGGCTGAGGGATCTTGTTACGGAGGAAGGCATATTTCCGCTTGCCTTGGCCCAAGGTGAATTTGAAGCCGAGAAGTTGTTTAAGGAGCAGAAGATATCCGTCATGCTAACCACATATTACATGCTGAATGAGCTTAAAAATGCGGACTTTTCCTTTGATATTGCACAGTTACCACATTTTAAGAATGATAGGACACTTCTTCTGTCAACGGCCATTGCTCTCAGTGCAGAATCGAGCCAAAAGGACACGGCAGCCTGTTTTGTGAATTATCTTAATTCAGATGAGGCACAGACCTATATTAGGCAGCAGACCTACAGTCTACCTGCAAGCAGATATATAACCGAAACATGTTCAGTGGAGCTTAAAAACAAACCGTCCAGGTTGGAGCTTCATCGAGACTATAGCTCGAAATACATGACGTATCGGGATCTGTCGATTTCCATGCAGACTCAGATTCGTTTCGGAGAAAGCCTGAAGCAGTACATGTCTTATTTAATGGATGAAGAGGGACTCGCTGAAGTGTTGCTTCCGTCTAAAAGTCTCAAGTTATAAATACGAATAGAAGCTTTAAAAAGGCACTGCCATCAGGTAGTGCCTTTTTTGTTTTATATGAACTACAAAAGAACCAGTTGACAGAAAACGTGCCGTATGCTAATTTCTTATTGAAAATAAGAACCACATATGATCCAACTATGAAAGTTTACAGGGAGAGGTGACCGTATTCGGATGAAGACCGTGGCTGAATTGGAAGCAAAGCTTTCGGAGGCATCAGATCGGCTAATCAAAGACTTACATAAAGTGGATGGGGATCTTCTTATCTTGGGCGCAGGCGGGAAGATGGGCCCAAGTCTTGCGAGATTGGCCGCACAAGCCATCAGAGCGGGAGGAATGAACAAGAAGGTGACTGCTGTATCCCGGTTTCAGGATCAGGAGGTGAAGAACGATCTTGAAAGCGCTGGAGTTAAGACCATTTCCTGCAATCTTTTAGACGATCAAGAGTTCATGCAGCTGCCTGCAGCGGACAACATCATATATATGGCTGGCAACAAGTTTGGTACAACGGGCAGAGAGTATTATACATGGGCAATGAATACGTATTTGCCTGGAAGAGTGGCAGAAAAGTATAAAGATTCGCGTATCGTCGTTTTTTCTTCCGGGAACGTGTATCCCTTTTCCCAGGTCGCTCTCGGCGGAGTAGATGAATCTGTACCCCCTGAACCTCTCGGGGAATATGCACAATCCACTCTGGGGAGAGAGCGAATGTTTGAATACTTCTCTCATAAGTATGGCACGCCGATGCTGCTGTACCGCTTGAACTATGCCATTGATTTACGCTATGGGGTGCTGCTCGAAATTGCCCAAAAGGTCCATGAAGGCAAGTCAGTATCCCTTACGATGGGGCATGCCAATGTGATATGGCAGGGAGATGCCAATGAGATTGCCTTAAGGAGCCTGCTTAAGTGCCAAAGTCCTCCCGAAATTTTGAATGTGACCGGACCTGAAACCATGTCCGTTCGCTGGGCAGCACAGCAGTTTGCCAAAAGGTTTGGTCTTACCGCATCGTTTGAGGGAAGCGAATCCGAAACGGCTCTGCTCAGCAATGCAGCTAAGGCGTTTCGCGAATTCGGTTATCCGAGAGTAGGCTTGCTGGAAATGATTGATTTCATTGCCGAATGGGTTGAATCCGGCGGACCTACGTGGAACAAACCAACCCACTTTTCGGAGAGGAAGGGGAGGTTCTGAATGCACAAAAAACAAGCTTCACTTACACCGGAACTGGCAGCTGCATTCCATGAAGGTTTGGTTATCCCCGCTCATCCGCTTGCTTTAAATGAACGCAGAGAGCTGGATGAAGTCTATCAGCGGGTGCTGACAAAATACTATATCGCATCAGGAGCTGGCGGAATTGCAGTTGGTGTGCATTCCACCCAATTTGAGATTCGGGATCCCAAGGTTAACCTCTATGAACGGGTACTTCGCCTGGCCGCAGAGGAAACGGAGCAAGCTCGCCTGCAAAGGCCCTTCATCAAGGTGGCGGGCGTTTGCGGGGATAGTGAACAGGCGAAGGAAGAAGCCCGGATTAGTAAAGCCCTCGGATATGATGCGGTGCTGCTGAGTATGGGTGGACTCCATGATTGGAGTGAGCAAGACCTGCTTCGGCATACGGAAAAGATAGCTGAAATGATGCCGGTCATCGGATTTTATCTTCAGCCTTCTGTCGGTGGCCGCTGGCTGAGCTTCGATTTTTGGCAGGCTTTTGCTGAAATTGACAATGTCATCGCCATCAAAATAGCTCCTTTTAACCGCTATCAAACGATTGATGTTGTCCGAGCGGTTTGCTGCTCAAGCCGCCGCAATGAAATTGCATTGTACACAGGGAACGATGACAACATCCTGATGGATCTACTTACCACTTTTCGGTTCGTAACGGAAGAAGGTCCCATGGAAAAAGAAATCGTTGGCGGCCTGCTGGGTCACTTCGCTGTCTGGACACATCAAGCGGTCCAGCTGCTGGAAGAAGTGAAACGTCTCCGCAAGCCCAAGGGATCACCGTTGTCACGGGACTTGCTCACGCGAAACGTGGAGATTACAGATGCCAATGCTGCTTTTTTTGATCCTGCCCATCAGTTTGCTGGCTGTATACCGGGGATACACGAGGTTCTTCGAAGGCAGGGTCTCATGAGAGGGATTTGGTGCTTGAATCCGCAGGAGACCTTATCCAACGGGCAAAAAGAGGAAATCGATCGTGTATACCGCCAGTATCCTCACCTGAATGATGATGATTTTGTGAAGAAGCATCTGGATGAGTGGCTCAGGGTTGCTTCGCTTTCCCAGACATGAATATCGGAATCATTGGACTTGACAGCTCTCATGCCCTGGCATTCACCCGTATTCTTCACGAAAGTTGGGAGACTCTTTTTGCAGATGTGACTGTGACGGCTGCATATGCGGGCGGATCTCCGGATTTTCCACTCAGTATCACCCGTGTTAACACGTTTGCCGGTCGGATGACGAAAGAATACGGAGTGAGACTGATGCCCACGATGCAGCAAGTTGCAGAAAACACCGATGCCATCCTTATCTTGAGTACCGACGGAAGGATACATCTGAATCAGTTCAAGGCGATCTGTTCTTACCGGAAACCCGTGTTTATCGATAAACCTTTTGCTTTGTCTTCAGCAGACGCAGGTGAAATCATCCGACTCGCAGAAGAGTTTCAAATCCCGTTAATGAGTGCTTCAAGCTTGCGTTATGCCGAAGCCCTGCCTGAATGCACAAGAGGAGACATCTTGGGGGCGGACGTGTTCGGACCAATGCATGTCGAATCAACGCAGGGTCATTATTTTTGGTACGGCATCCATTCGGCAGAACTACTCTTTCAAATCATGGGCCCTGGATGCAGGGAAGTGACCGCCTTCTCTACCGATCATGGCGATCTCATTACTGGAACCTGGAAAGAGGGGAGGATGGGAACGATCCGCGGAATTCGAAATGGCCCAGAGAACTTTGGAATAACGCTACACACCAGAAACGCTAACCAGCATATCCCGCTTGAACCGAGCTACAAAGAGCTCCTGAAGTCGGTCATGAATTGGCTCAAAAACGGAGTGTGCACCGTGCATCCTTCCGAAACGCTGGAAGTTATCCGGTTTTTGGAGTGCGCAGAGCAAAGTCGTCTACAAAAATGCACCATCCTCATGGAAATGTGATCAAACCTTATACGTGTTGACTCCTTGCTCTAGTGAATCAGATCCACCTATCTGAAGGAGGAATGTTTGATGAAGCTGAAAAAGAGGATTTCCATACTACTTGCGATCACACTGTTGACCTCAATCCTTGCCGCATGCAGCAGTGGTACAGACAAAGGCGGTTCGACTGCCCTACCGCCCCAGGAACCCGGACAGTACGGTGATACAGGGGGTCTCACTTTGCCTCTTGTTGATGAGCCGACGACCATCACGTACATGCTGCCAAGCAATGCAAAAGACCTTGGCCCGAGCAAACTGGTTGTCCAGGAGATTGAAAAACGGACCGGTATTAAAGTTAACTTCCAAACGTATTCCCCACAAACCTACCAGGATAAATTAAAAGTCATTGTGGCATCCGGTAAGCTGCCGGACATTTTTACAGGGCTAAAACCGGCCGAACTCAAGAAAATCGGCAAACAAAACGGTGTGGTTGCCATCAATGAATACGCGGATCAGCTCCCTAACTTCAAAAAGCTATATATGGAAGAAAACGACTGGGTCATCAAGTCTTTCGGCGATGAAGCCGGCAATATATATACCTGGCCTATTTACAATCTCAATCGCAAAGTCAATCACGGATTCATGTTCAGGAAGGATATCTTTGATGAGCTTGGTATCAAGGAATGGACGAACACGAACGAGTTTTATGAAGCTCTGAAAAAAGTAAAAGAAGCTTATCCCGATTCTTACCCCTATGCATCCAAGAGCTTGGCTAATATCTTCAGAGATTGGGCCTTCGGCTGGGGACTCGGCAATACGGATCAGTACCCTGCCTATTACGATGAAAAAGACGGTACATGGAAGTACGCCGCAGTACAGCAAGAGCATAAGGACATGCTTGATTTCATGAAGAAACTGTACAATGAAAAACTGCTTGATCCAGAATTTTTGACAGATACTCAGGATTCCTGGACGACCAAGATGACGACAGACAAATCGTTTGTCACGTTTGACTGGATTGGACGCCTGGATCTCTTTTATAACCAGATCAAAGAGCAAAATCCAGACTATGACCTCAGATATGCCAATCCCGTGGGACCGACCGGCAATATCAGAACACTGCCTGAGGTTTCAGATTTCAGCGTTGCCGTTGCCAAAAACAAAAATACAGAAACCTCGCTTAAACTGCTCGATTATCTGACCAGTCCATCCGGGAGCGAGTTAATGACGATCGGAGTGGAAACGGTGAACTTCGAATGGGGCGAGGACGGATATCCGGTGTACCCGGAATTAAAGGATCTTCCCCTTGTGGATATAACCGTGCTCGAGGATCGTTATGCCATGTGGCTCGAAGGAGCTTACCTAAGACCGGACCATCGAAGCATCTATTATCGTTTCTCGGAGAAAGAGCAGGAGGCGCAGGATAAAATCGTGAATGAGGAGCGTTTCGAGCCCCTTGATCCGATCCTTAATTTTACGGACGAGGAAACCTCCAAGATTGCCGAGCTGCAGACATCACTGCAAAAATCAGCTGAAGAATTCAACTCCAAATATATTCTTGACGCCGGCTACGGAGATGGCGAGTGGGAGAATTTCAGAGGCCAGATCAGCAAAGGCGGTGTGGAGGAGCTGATGGCAATCTATAATGAAGCTCAAAAAAGATATGACGAATCCAAATAAATGAGCTTAAGACATGATTGAACTGGAGGAGGCGATGCTTGGAACGTTTCCTCCTTAGGGAAAAAGGTATTGGAGGCGATAATCTTATGGCAGACATCGGCACGGAACATTCGGCAGCTTACCATAAAGAACTGCGAAAGAAGAGCTTCAGAGGTCGGCTTAAACAGACGTGGAATCATATTAAGCGCGACAGGCAGCTGCTTCTGCTGTTTCTTCCTTGCATCCTATTTTATGTCATCTTTCGTTACGGGCCCCTATATGGATTGATTATTGCCTTCAAAGACTACAGTGTGTTTACAGGAGTGCTTGGCAGTGAATGGGTGGGACTGGAGCACTTCATCAAGTTCTTTACGAACCAAGATTTTTGGCTGCTTTTCCGGAACACGCTGCTCTTGGGATTATATACGCTTATTTTCGGTTTTCCCTTTCCCATCCTGCTTGCCCTTCTGCTGAACGAAGTCAGAACCAAATGGTTTAAAAAATCGGTTCAAACCTTCAGTTATTTGCCGGCCTTTTTGTCCGTGGTCATTATCAGCAGCATGATTATCGATTTTCTCTCGCCAAACCATGGTATTTTGAATCAAATGCTGGCTGCACTTGGTTTTGAGAAAAAATACTTTCTCGTAGATCCAGGCTGGTTCCGTCCGATCTATGTCATTTCGGAAATATGGGCGAACGCAGGATATGAATCCATCATTTATCTGGCAGCCATTGCGGGGATCAGTCCTACGCTTTATGAAGCGGCCAAGGTGGACGGTGCCAGTCGTTTCCATACGATCCGCCATATTACGCTTCCTGGATTGTTTCCCACGATGCTTATCATGTTCATCTTGAAAACCGGCTCCATGATTCGCGTCGGTTATGAGAAAGTGCTGCTGCTCTATAATCCGATGACCTATGACGTTGCAGACGTATTTTCAACGTATGTATACCGCAAAGGACTGCTTGAATCCAATTACAGTTATGCAGCCGCAGTAGGACTATTCGAAGCGCTCGTTGCAATGGTGATGCTGCTGTCCGCCAATGCGATCAGCAAACGGCTGGGAGGTAATGGCTTATGGTAGGTGAGCGCAAAATATCTGTTTTTGGTGTCTTGAATTCGCTGATCCTCTGTCTTGTTGCTGTAGCGACACTCTATCCCATTGTGTATATTACGGCCGTTTCTTTAAGTGATACAGCAGCGGTCGTTCAAGGTAAGGTGTTTCTTTTTCCGAAAGGGCTGAACCTTGAGGCTTATGTCGAGGTGCTTAAAAATGACACGATTCCAAGAGCCTACCTGAATTCTATTTTTTATACGGCATTCGGTACGTTTGTGAATTTACTCTTTACGGCTGTAGCTGCATATCCTTTGTCGCAAAAAGGATTTTTCGGACGAAAGTTTTTTATGATGGCCATTGTCCTCACCATGTTTTTGAATCCCGGTATTATTCCCACTTATGTGGTCGTGCAGCAGCTGGGGTTAACAGATTCGGTTTGGGCACTCGTACTTCCCAATGCCATCTGGACAATGGAACTGATCATTCTTAAAAGCTTTTACGAAAACATGTCTTCCCAGATACGCGAAGCGGCCCTGATCGACGGAGCTTCCGAATACCGGATTCTGTTCAACATTGTCATTCCCTTATCCAAGCCTGCGCTTGCTTCCATCGGACTTTTTTATTTCATGGGCCACTGGAACAGCTTTTTCCTACCGCTGATTTACTTGAACGATCCGGATAAATATCCTTTGCAGGTCGTGCTGCGGGATATGTTAATCTACAGCGCAGAAAACGACGCGGGACTTGTGGATCGTTCGGCCCTTGCCCCACAGTCTATTAAAAATGCAACCATCGTACTTTCTATGATCCCTGTTTTGCTCATCTATCCGTTTGCTCAGAAGTATTTCGCTAAAGGGGTGATGCTCGGTTCGGAAAAAGGCTAAATTGACTGAAGGAGGAGCCATATCTAATGAAAATCGTTGCTGCGAAGGAAGGAAAGGTCACGATACTGGAAGCGGATATACCCGAACTGAACAAACGACATGTGCAAGTGAGGACCGAATATTCCGGCATTAGTCCTGGTACGGAAATGAGTGCGATTAAAAGATCAGGCGTATCCCCAGTATACCTTGGCTATAGCGCTGTTGGGATTGTGGAAAAAACGGGAAGTGAAGTCAGAGATATTCTACCGGGAGACCGAGTGGCTTGTTATGGTGTGCCTTATGTAAGACATGCAGAAATCATTTCGGTACCGACCAATCTGATAACCAAAGTACCTCAACATGTCAAACCAGAGGAGGCCGCATTTACCGGGCTCGGAGCCATCGCCATACATGCGCTTCGTACGGCTGACGTGAGATTCGGCGACAAGGTGCTTGTCGTTGGACTGGGTATTCTCGGTAATCTTGTGGCCCAAATCGCCACTGCTGGTGCATGTCACACGGCTGCATACGATCTGAGCAAAGCACGGGTTCAGCTGCTTCAGGAGCAGATGGGCATTCAAGCAGGCTTTTCAACTGAAGAGGAAGTGGAGCGTTTTGTGATGAACGAAACGGGAGGTTTAGGATTCGATTCCATCCTCTTATGTGCTGGCGGGCCTGGTGAAGTGCTGATCAACAAGTCACTTGAGTGGCTTCGTGACCGGGGAAAAGTCGTGATCGTTGGTGATTTGTCCATGGAGTTTTCAAGAGATTTGATGTTTCGCAAAGAAGCTCAGGTCCTTATCTCCAGAGCAGGCGGGCCTGGGAGGTACGATCTGCAGTACGAGCAGCACAATCAGGATTATCCCATCGGTTTCGTGCGGTGGACGGAAGGAAGAAATATGGACGAATACGTCAGGTTGCTTGCTGATAAGCGAATTACGGTAAGTCCTGCTATCACGCATATGTTCGCCTTGGATGAAGCATCTGAAGCTTATGAAAATTATCAATCCGATTCGGCTCAAGGGGCACTTGCCACGTTGATCAAGTATTTTTAATGCATGAAGAAGGGGAGATGTGTGATGAAAAAGCCTTTTTCCAACCTGATCACCATGTTCATGAGTTGTTTACTTGTTATTGTGATGTTTCCCGTGCAGTCTGCTCCTGCCCAAGCAGAGGAATCCAAGCTTACTCAAAAAAACTTCAGCGCCCCCGAAGAACTGCTTGTTCCCAACAATTACACGGTAGCTGTCTTTAACGGAACTGTAGGCTATGAGGATGGAAAACCAGTCATGTATGCCACGAGTAAAGGCAAGCCTGGCTTCCTGAATGTGATCGACCTCGAAGAGTACAAACTGCTTCGGACGGTTTCTCTTGGGCCGTCGGAAAGCTCCTGGGCGCATACCGTTGCGCCGAACGGTACGCTTTATGTGGCTGCCGAAGGATCCGGTGCACGATTATGGGAGTATTCGCCAGTCACCCATCAGGCTGTTCAAGTGGCTCAATTTGAAGGACAGTCTGTCTCCAATAGTATCACGACGGATGAACAGGGTAGAGTATACGTGGGGACTTATCCGGGCGGCAAGGTTTGGCAGTATGATCCTGTGACCAAGCAAGTGAGGGATTATGGCCGTGTTATCGGTGCGGTTGATCAGGAGTATGTCCGCTCCATTGCTTACCAGGGGGGATATATTTATGCCGGTACAGCCCATGAACAGATCGTGCGTGTGGATTTGGCTACAGGTGAAAAAACGAATATTGCCGCTTCGCTTACCGTCAAAAACGATACAGTATACGATTTGAGTACGATTGATAACCGTTATTTGTTCGCACGTTATACGGATGGAAGTGGTGTACCGGGTGAGGGTTATATCTACGATACCACAACAGGATCCTGGCTTGATGTGGAGCTTCAGCAGGTAACCGGTCTTCACGCAGCTGACTCTGTGGATGGAAAGCTGTATTATATGTCCGAGAAAAAACTGAAAACCTTTGACCTGGCGACACATCAGGTAGAGGAAACCGGCATGACCTATGAGAGTGGGTTCAGAGGGGCGGATTGGGTAGAGTTTCAGAACAATCCCGAGCTGCCGGGAAAAACGCTCGTTACGGTACGATATGACGGCGGAGTTGCCATGCTCAATATCGATACCCAAAAAGTCATTGTACAGCCGCCGATTATTCCGGGATTGCCGGGAGTCGTCAATCGCCTCCAAAGTGTATCCGATACACAGCTGATAACAACGGGTTCTCAAGCCAGATCTTCGTTAGTTGACTTAGAGACCATGACGACAAAACCTTTCAGCATTGGTCAAGCGGATAGCGTATACCCGATTGGAAACAAAGTCTATATGGGAGTCTACCCGGAAGGTGGCTTGTACGTTTATGATCTGAGTCAAGAACCGGGAAATACGAATCCGCAGCGTCTCGCTGTACTCGGGAACGATCAGGAACGCCTTGTGCATATGTCTGAAGGGGACGGTAAACTGTTTATTTCGACCATCTCTGGATACGGGACGTTGGGAGGATCGCTTACAGTTCATGATACCGCTACAGGTGAAACCAAAGTCCATCGAAACGTGGTTCAGAATCAGAGTGTGCTCAGTACTGCTTATGTAGACGGGAAGATTTTTGGATCTACGACCATTAGGGGAGGACTGGGCTCCACGCCGAGCGAGCAGGAGGCCAAAATTTTTGTGTGGGATGTTCAAAATGAGCAAAAAATTACAGAGTTTACGCTGGATATTCCCGAACTTGTCGATCCTATTTTCATTGGGGACCTGTCTCTCGGGCCGGATGGATTGATCTGGGGAGCATCCTACGAATATATATTTGCGATCGATCCGGACACGTACCAACTTGTAAAATATAAGAAGATTTATCCGAAGCTCTATTACACCCAGTGGCATCATCATCCGATGCGTTGGTCGGAAGACGGACTTTTGTATGTCCTGTTTAACAACAAGCTGACGGTGATTGATCCGGAAACACTGGATTTCAGAACATTAACGGATGCTTCGAGATTTGATCTTGGCATGGATGGGGACCTGTATTTCACAGATCTCGCAACCAATACGGTTCTGTATCGAATCCAAATTGATGGAGAGATTGTGGCCGAACCGCCGGGGCTTCCTTTGCCGGTAAACAATGCCGGGTTGGAGCAGCCAGAAGAGAGCGGAAAGCTGCCGGGCTGGACTTCACTGTTTGCGACAAGTGCGGATGTTTATTTCGAGCGGAGCAGCAATAAGAGTTATGCAGGTGATTATAGCCTGAAAACAACGGATCGTATTCGTACTGCCTCCGTTGCGGTGCAAAGCGATCCAATCCCATTAGTGCCTGGAGAGGAGTACACCGCAAGTACTCAAATATATATTGAGTCAGGCCAGCCTGGTTTCATGTTCCGATTTTATAATGCAGAAGGGCAGAGCTTGTCTACTTTGGAAACACATCTGGATGAATCGCGACTTCACCAATGGCAAAAAGTAACTCTCCGCGGTACGGCACCGGAAGGAACGGCTTATGCCAGACTAATTGCGGTAACCAGCCGCTATAATATCTCCACAGCTTACTATGACGATTTTTCTGTAACGGTTAAAGATAATACGGCTCCCTTGACTGAAGCTACGCTTAATCCGCAGGCAAATGAGCAGGGTTGGCACCATGAAGATGTTTCGATTACGCTAAACTCGGAAGGAGCAAGCTCCATCTTTTTCGAAACTACGGGGGCTGAGGAAATCAATCAGCGTGAGACCGAAGGCGGTACCACTGAGTTTACTGTACGCGAAGAAGGAGTGACGGCCGTAACTTTTTGGTCTGCATCGGCTTATGGTGTGCCCGGGGTGCCCTCTACTACCGAAGTTAAGATTGACAAAACGGCTCCTATCATCGAATTTTCAGGAAAATCCGTCTACGAGCTGGATGAGGAAGTCCGGATCGAATGCTCCGCTCAGGATGCATTATCAGGTGTAGCTAAAAGTGATTGTGATGCTGTGCTTGCAGATCGCCCCGCCTATTTGAATGGTGTTGGGGAGCATTTGGTCCATGCTTCCGCCCATGATATCGCTGGGAACGCTACGAATTCTTCTTTTTCTTATGAGGTGATCCTTACCTATAAAGGTATGGCAGGACTTATCGACAAGTTCCTCGCTAATGATCAAGAGCTGGCTGATAGACTAAAGGAACAATGGACCAAAGTAGAAAGAGCCGATGAATCAGGTAATGAGGGAGGAAAAAAAGGCGCAATCAACGGATTTATCCATCAAGTGCAAGCCAAGATTGGCAAGGGATTAGCTCAAGAAGATGCAGAGGTTTTGATACAGTTCGGGTCACAAATTTAATCTTTATTTGAATGAAGAGCTTTTCTGGGCCTGAATCTCGATCGGGCTTGAATATGTAATACTTAGAATAGTAAATCAGAGGATAGTGAATATGTTAATTGAAAAGGACGTTGTCATAGCGCATGACAGCGTCTTCTTATTGTCCTAAAAATAAGATGAAGTATAGAATTAAGAGTGAGTTAATATAGGAGATCATCCACTACAATGGATAATAATAACAAACAAAGTCGTTTGACTTTCATTTTACTATATCGTATTATTCTAATATAACGATACAGGAGGGTTAACTTTGGATAAACTCGGTTTTAACGATAGCGGTGATTTGAAGCAGTTTGAGGAACCTGCTAACTTACTGAAGGCCCTTTCTCATCCTATACGCCTGTGCATTGTGCGTGGGTTGATGCGTAAAAAGAAATGTAATGTTTCCTATATGCAGGAGTGTCTGGATCTGCCGCAATCAACCGTTTCCCAGCATTTACAGAAGCTGCGCAGTGCAGGAATTGTTGATACGGAGCGAAATGGCCTCGAAGTGAATTATATACTTGCAAACCAACGTATTGAACAGATTATAACTGTTTTATTTGGAGAGGATGAATGTTAATCATGAGTAAGAAAGTAGTCATTGTTGGTGGAGTAGCGGGGGGTGCGTCAGCAGCTGCCCGCCTACGCCGCCTGGACGAACATGCGGAAATAGTCATATTTGAAAAGGGTCCCTACATTTCATTCGCCAACTGCGGCTTACCTTATTATATTGGCGGGTCGATTGCTGAGCGTGACCGCTTGTTGGTACAAACACCTAAAGGGATGGCAGATCGTTTTCGAATTGATGTACGTACACAGAGTGAGGTCATATCAATTAATCCCCAACATCAATCGATTCAAGTGAACAGCGTGGAGCGCGGTCAATATGAAGAAACCTATGACGAGTTGATTCTGTCTCCAGGTGCACGTCCGAAAATCCCCGATGTGCCGGGTATAGATAATCCATTCATTTATACAGTGCGCAGCATTCCAGACATTGATCGAATCAAAGAGGCAATAAGTGCATCTAACAACGAGTCAGCAATCGTTATTGGTGGTGGATTTATCGGTGTTGAAATGGCAGAAAATTTGCGGGAAGCTGGACTAGATGTAACGCTGGTCGAGGGTAACGAACAATTGCTCACTCCATTTGATCCTGAAATCGCAGCTGCACTGGCACAAGAAATGGAGCAGCATGGTGTTAATCTGCTTTTTTCTAAGCGTTTAAAAGCTTTTCGTTCATTGGAGCAAGGCATAGGGGTCGAGCTTTCAGATGGTCACGTTTTAAAAGGAGATCTTGTGATTCTCGCGATTGGCGTGTCGCCAGACACCTCATTTCTGCAAAGTAGTGGTATTTCCTTGGGGACACGTGGACACATCATTGTTAATGAGGCCATGGAAACCAATATACCGCATATATATGCGGTTGGTGATGCAATTGAGGTCAGTGATTACGTTCATGGAACCAAGACAGCGATTCCGCTTGCAGGTCCTGCGAACAAACAAGGACGTATTGCTGCGGATCGGATTGCTGGCATAAATTCTACCTACAAAGGAACACAAGGGACTTCTATTATTAAAGTGTTTGGACTGACTGGAGCAACCACGGGCAGCAATGAAAAGATATTAAATCGTCTTAACGTGGATTATCATACGGTGATTGTTCATCCTGCTTCTCATGCATCGTATTATCCAGGATCGAGTGCAATTACTCTAAAATTGCTGTTCTCACCTGAAGGAAAAATCCTGGGTGCCCAGGCAGTCGGATTCGAAGGAGTGGATAAACGGATTGATGATATTGCCGTTGCTATTCATTTTGGGGGTCATATAAGCGACTTGACTGAACTTGAACTGAGTTATGCACCGCCCTATTCATCAGCAAAAGATCCGGTTAATATGGCTGGGTATGCAGCAGATAATATTCTGGCTGGACGTGTCAACACATTCACCTATGATCAGCTGTCTATGCGCCAGCCGGAGCAAACCATACTACTAGATGTACGTAGCGAGCTGGAGCATCGGAATGGCCATATTCCCGGATCATTAAACATCCCAGTGGATGAGCTTCGTGAGAGAATGGATGAGTTAGATGTCTCTAAAGAAATCTGGGTATACTGCCAAGTAGGTTTACGGGGGTATACTGCAACACAGATTTTGCGTCAGCACGGTTTCACCGTTAAAAATTTGAGTGGTGGATTCAAAACGTATCGCCAAGCGCAATTTAAACCAGCTCCGTATTCTGGCCAAAAGCATGAGGTTACAGATGATAAAAATCATGGCGATCATGTTTCTCATCCAAAGCAAAATACATTCCATCAGAAGGATCAACCGTCTGCTCAGTCTCAGTCCCAACGTATCGATGAAGAATTGGATGTATGTGGATTGAGCTGCCCTGGTCCGTTAATACAAGTAAAGCAGAAGATGGATCAACTATCCGATGGAGAAACGCTGCGGGTAAAAGCTTCTGATCCAGGGTTTTACGAAGATGTAAAGGCATGGGCAGGAATGTCTGGCGCAGCACTCCTACAGTTGGAACGTGGTAAGAACGGTATCATAGAAGCAGTACTAACCAAGCAGACAGAGCCGGTCAGATCATCTGCTTCCGAAGCTCAACTTGTGGAACCTGCCAGTACGATGGTTGTCTTCAGTGGCGACCTGGATAAAGCAATAGCCTCTCTTATTATTGCTAATGGCGCAGCTGCAAGCGGGCGCAAAGTAACCATGTTTTATACATTCTGGGGACTAAATATTATTCGCAAGCATCAGCCGGGACCGGTATCCAAAAACATGATAGGCCGTATGTTTGATCTTATGCTGCCACGTGGTAGTCACAAGTTAGGCTTGTCCAAAATGAATATGATTGGTGTCGGTCCTAAAGTTATTCGCGGCATCATGAAGAAAAACAACGTCGCCTCTCTGGAAGAATTGATTCAAACTGCGTTAGCACAAGGTGTTGAAATGGTTGCTTGTCAGATGTCTATGGATCTGATGGGTATCCAGCGGGAAGAGATCATGGATCAGGTTACTATTGGTGGGGTAGGTTATTATCTGGGCCAGGCTGACAAATCAAACCATAATCTGTTTATATAGAAGGGGATATCCACTATATATTAATTAAATCAATCATGAAGAAGTCTCTAATCGACCTTGAGGGTTTGTTCCCTCAGGGTCTTTCTTTGTCATAAGACACGCTTCTGAAAGTTGAGTATGACCATCCCTCCGATGAATATAAATATTTACCTCTTGCATAAAGAACGTGTGTTCGGTTTATAATATATACAAACATACGTTCTTAAGTACAGGAGTGATTTCAGTGTTGACTAAGCAGCGAACCATTATGCTCATAGATATGCAGAGCTTTTATGCTTCAGTCGAAAAGGCCAAAATGCCTCAATACAAAAATAAACCACTCGCCGTCGCAGGTGACCCAGCAAGACGCTCTGGCATTATTCTTGCTGCTTGTCCATTAGCCAAAGCGAGGGGTGTATCCACCGCAGAACCACTCTGGCAGTCGCTTCAGAAGTGCCCTGAACTAATCATTGTTAGACCTCATATGCAAGAATACATTGAAGTATCTACTCAAATCATGTCCATTATTGAAGAGTTCACCGATCTGGTTGAGCCGTACAGTATAGACGAATTATTCGCTGATTTTACAGGGTCTATGCATCTGTTTGGTAATGATCCTGTCGATCTAGCCAAGCAAATTCAAGATAAGATCTATAATGAAACAGGGGTTTACGCAAGAGCGGGCATTGGTGAAAACAAAATCATTAGTAAATTGTGCTGCGATATGATCGCTAAAAAGGTCAAAGGGGGCATTTTCCACTTAAAGAAAGAAGAATTACACCTCCACATTGGAGATAAGCCCATCCGCGATATGTGGGGGATTGGCTCAAGAATGGAAAAACATCTGTGGAAGATGGGTATCCGAACGATTAGAGATTTGGCGAATACACCTCTTACCCAACTCAAGAGTAAATGGGGCGTGAATGGAGAAGTGATCTGGCGCATCGCCAATGGACTCGATAACTCACCAGTAACCGTCAACACACACAGTACACAAAAGGATATTGGCAACGGAATGACCTTGCCTAGAGATTACACAGAGGCTTGGGAGATCGAAGTGGTAATCCTCGATATCTGTACTGAAGTATGCCGAAGAGCTCGTAAAAAAGGACTGATGGGGAGTGTCGTTTCCGTGAGTGTGTCTGGAGCAGATTTCGACAATCCAACAGGCTTTCACAGGCAGGTTAAGCTGTCTGATCCAACAAACATAACCGTTGATGTGTGCAAGATCGCCAAACGCATATTTCATCAACACTGGGATGGGCAACCGGTGCGCCGTGTAGGCGTATCCCTTTCTCAATTATCCGACGCGGATACATATCAACTATCTTTCTTTGATGATCAGGAGCACAAACGGGCTATTGATCAGGTGATGGACGACATTAAGGATCGATTTGGCGACATTGCCATACTTCGAGCAAGCTCCATTACAGCTGCTGGTCAAGCAATAGATAGAGCATCTAAAATTGGGGGGCACTACAAATGAGCAAAAAACTTGAGGCCAATGGATTATGGGAATCGAGCCGTATGATGCTTCCACAACATAAAGAGCGAATCATACAGCATCGTAATCAAATTCATGATCAAGCCAAACCGATAATTCATGAAGATGAGTGGGAGATCATTGCTCAAAATGTAGATATGTCGCTCCACTATACATTACAAGCCACCATTGAAGTGTTTAATGAGTCGGGCAATCGATATATACACGGAATCGTTACTTCAGTCAGTACCGTTGGAAAGAAAATCAAAATTGAAATGGACAATGGATTTGAATGGGTCGATTTTGATCAATTGGTCACGGTCAAACTTGAAGAGGGAGGCGTGTACGGTGAGACAGACTTCTGAGGAACTTGCACTCGTGAAGAGACTGGTAGAGCTTCCCTATCTGTTAAGCGCTCTGGAGGTAGATAAGCATAAAATATACGCTTCAAACTTTAAGATGAAATCGGTCTATGTTGATTACTTAGACGGGACCCAAAAGAAAATTGCCTTAGAGATGTACCGATCCAAACAAAGTTTAAAGGAACACCATATTAAAATCATTGATGAACAGAGATCTGAGCTAAGTTTAACGGTAAATTATTCGGTGAGAGGTTACATTCATAAAATGACGTTATTATGGAGCAAAGTGAAAGTGGATGTTACCTTAATGCTTACGGAACATATGAACGTCGATATTACTGAATTGTCCAAATAACACTAGAGTTAGAGCGGAAGGTGGTATATAACTGCAAAGCGTGGACATAATGCAGTTATAACCATTGTTTTCCTCTCCCGAATGTGGGTAAACCGACCTTTGAAGTTTGAGGGTCGGTATTTTTGTATGCAATTTGAATCCCGAATCCAATCATTCTTTTAACATCCTGAAACTTTTCAACAAAATGTGACCAAATGCCGTCCTTAAGAGTGTTAGAGGTATAAAGGAGGGCTGAACAACCATGCGGCGATCCGTGCCCCAACCGGGCGATCATGTGATGAACATTTATGAGACTTATGCGGATACTCTGTTCCGAATAGCCATGGTACACCTTGGTAGACGAGAGGACGCGGAGGAAGCTACTCAGGATACTTTCATCAAGCTAATGGAAAAAGCCCCTTCGTTCAACGATGCAGAGCATCAGAAAGCATGGTTGATCCGAGTCATCACCAATCACTGCAAATCCTTATTAGGTAGAGGCTGGCGCAAACGGGAGGTCAATCTGGAGGGAGCAGAATTCCTAACCACAGATGACCCTGAAGATCGAGTGCTAATCGAACTCGTGCTGTCATTGCCCGTCAAGTATAAAGCGGTGGTTCATCTGTATTATTACGAGGATTATCCAGTCCGAAAAATCAGTGAAATTTTACAGATTAGCGAGTCAGCGGTGAAGATGCGATTACAACGGGGGAGACAGCTGTTAAAACTGGAGCTTGAAGGGGAGGAACCGAATGAACGAGGAACAATTCAAACGAAATTATAAGAGAGCGGTGGATCAGATGAAAACAAATGACCAAATGAAAAAACGCATGGAGCACATCTCCAATGTGCGGCACCATAAACAAAAACGCCAGCGCAGGCCTCTTTACATTGCAGCGAGTGTTGTCATTGCTGCCAGCATCGGACTGGCTGCTCCGAGCTTATGGCAGCAGTGGAACGGTTCGACACAACCGGGGACACAAATGGCTGCGAAAGTTACATATGACCCGGTAGTGATTCCGAAGACGGAAATCCCCAATTCAAATAGCAACGGTCCAAAGGCAAGTATGCTTCAACTGGTTGTATACCAGGGGCATGTCTATACGCAGTCCCCGACATCGCTTAACGGTGAGGATGCGCTGGCATTACGCGGAGAAAAACTGGGTACTACAACGGGTGGTATACATGAGCTGAGTAGTCAGGATGAATATAAAGAGCTGGCCTCCAACATTGGTGAAGCGGATATCTATATGGTTCATGGCTACGATAAGGACTTCCGAATCATGTCAACCACTGAAATGGATGGTCAGGTGTTTGCTCAATTGTTTGACAAGAACAATGATATCACGATCGGGAGCGGTGTCGATCTGTTTGGCCAGCTGAATCTCGAAGGTAACATCCATTCTGCACAATGGGAGACCTATGAAAGCTGGAATAATGGCTTATCACAGTTACAGCCGCTGGCAGCGGACCAATTATTGGAAAAATTCATTTCCGCACTATATGAGTCCAAACCACTAGCCATGACTTCAGACTTGGAAGAGCATCTTTATGGTCAGGAAGACCGTAAGATCATCTACCTAGCGTTGGAAGACAAGACGCAAGTCCCACTGGTTCTGTTCAAAGAAGGACTGGTGCGGTACGGTAATGTACCCGTCGTTTTTGAGGTGGAGAAAGGTACTTTCCAAACCTTCTGGGATAGTTTAGGCAAATAAAACAGGATGGCATGCATAATGACATTTAAGAGAACGATGAGTTGGGGGGAAGCAATTGCTAAATCAAATGATTGGCGATTGCTTCAAAAGCATGAGAAAACAATGTAGCTGTCTCATCGCTGTGCCCTGGATAAGCAGAAAATTGCACGATGACCATTTCGGCTAATGGAGCAATATGAATGCGTTGTCCATATAGTCCGTTTGCCTCGTATGCATTGAATCGATTATGTGTGATCCACCACTGATTGCGGTACGAATACCCTGGTCTTGCCATGGCTCGATTGCTAGCGGCCAATAAGTCGCTCCGACCTCCTTGGCGAATAGCATCAATAACTGCCTCAGGAACGATGGGATAGCCGTTGAAAAAACCGTCATTACGCATCATCTCTGCAAACCGAGCTACGTCTCTAAGCGTGGCATGAAGCCCCCCGCAAGCCTGTTCGGTACCTTCCGAATCCACTATGAAATACGCATCTTTCTCGGCACCCAGCTTGGACCAGATTCGTTGGCTCAACAATTCTGCAAGTGAGACGCCGTGTAATCGACTTAGAATCCAGCCCAGCACCTCAGTTGGACCGTTACTATATAGGAATGCCGAGCCGTGTTCTTGAGACTTTGTAATGGAAGCCAGATATTCATGAATGGTTCTGGGCCCTGTATATCCTTCTTTGGCAGGAATTGTACCGATGGCAGTGAGGAGCAGATTGCGCTGGTTGTCAATATAATTTGCTTCCGGAAAAAAAACAGGATAGATACACGAAATCTGCATATCCAGAAGCTGCTGGAGGGTCGCATCGCCAAATGCACTGTCGGCCAGTTCCGGAATGTACCGATGAACACGATCATTGGCACCCAGGTTCCCTTCGTATAACTCGATCGAAACTAACGTTCCGATAAACGATTTGGTGACGGATGCCAGTCCGTGCTGAAGCGTGGGCTCCATGCCGGAATAATACTTCTCATAGACGATCTTCCCGCGGTGCATAACCAGAAAAGCGTCCGTATGATTCTGTTCCAAGGTTTCTGACAGCGTTGTTGCTCTTCCGGCGGCGTCAACAAAAGCAAGTTCGTCCAAGTACTGCGGATCGCTGGCGATCGGGGAGACATCGCCACTACCGCGAAACACACTTGCAGTGGGGAGAAACCGATACGAGTGATGCATATTCTGACGGATAATGTCTATTAGCTTCGGATCCATTACGCTCTCAACTCCTTCTTATACCGTTCCTATTCAACCTTTGGTGCTGGCGTGTATGGAACTTTGAATCCTTTGGCCATGATCTGTTCCCGACCACCGTGAAGATCGAGCCGCCGCTGCTGATCCCGTCTAGCTTCAGCGTCAGTCTTTTCCGGATCAACAATCTCACGCAGCTTCTGATTCATCCGGCGAATCACGTCTGCATATTGTGGATCGCCAGCCAAGTCGTTTGATTCCGCAGGATCTTGGGCCAGATTGAACAGCTGTGGTGGGTAATTGACGTAATAAATAAATTTATACTGTTCTTCCCGTACCATGAAAAAGCCTGTAATACTGCCTGCGGCATGGTATTCGCTAAATACAACACGATTGGGCTCGATTTCCCCTTGGGCCATGGGTAACAATGATTTTCCCGGAAGATCGTGATCTTCAGGTGCCAGATGTGCTCCGACCATCTCGAGTATGGTTGGGAAGCAGTCGACGAGAGAAATATTATTTTCGACTTGTTTTCCCTTGGGCAGATCGGGTCCTGACATGATGAAAGGAACGGCCGCAGATCCTTCATACATGGTTGATTTGAACCAAAGACCATGTTCTCCCATGGAATCGCCATGATCCGATGTATAGATGATGCGTGTCGAACGGTCCAAACCAGTTTCCCGCAATGCCGATAACACCTCACCAACCTGGGCGTCCATGAAACTGCAAAGGCCATAATATGCCGCAAGCGCATTGCGAATATCCGCTTCTTCCAATTCATCGGCAATACCAATCAAGCGTCGATACTCATCAATGACAGGGTGGGAGCCACGCTGATCCAATCCGTAATTTTTCGGAAGTTCGATACTTTCCAACGGATACAAGTCAAAGTATTCCTGTGGAGCAGTCAGTGGATAATGAGGCGTGACAAACGACACGAAGAGCACCCACGGTTTATCAATGCCTGTTGCCTCATTCTGGAGAAAATTCACGGCTTCTTTTGCAATGGCACGATCATATTGGGTGTAGGATGACTCGCCCGGCCCAGCTGCAAGGACCTGCTTGCGGCCCAGGTTACCTGAAGGCAAGCCCGTCTCTCTGATCAGGGTGAACAGATCTCCCACACCATTCAGCACATGGAGAGGGAGGCGCTGATCGGGAAAGCCCGTATCATCGACTGCATCCCGGTAATGAAGCTTTCCTACAGTAGTGACCTGAATTCCTTGATTCACAAGCCTGTGTCCCCAACTTGGTCTGTCTCCTGAATAAGGTGCTGCATTATCCCAAGAGCCGTTATCATGAGGATAACGACCGGTGGCAATACTGGCTCGTGAAGGAACACAAATAGGGCAGTTACTATAAGCATTCGTGAAATTCACACCATCCTTCGCGAGCTGGTCCAAATGGGGGGTTTGAATGATGGGGTGACCGTTGTGTCCCAGGATGTCCCGGTTATGCTGATCCGACATGATAAACAATACATTTTGCGGTTTCGAAGTCATGATTGAACGTCCTCTCCTACATAAATTATATGATTGTTCATGAATAAAGCGGCTTGGAGCGTACCTTATCCCTTATAACTGTCCTGCCAACGAAGCAACTTGATTTCAAAGAACCGGACGATGGAATCGGACAATTTACCAACAATAGCAAAAATCGTGATGCCTACAAATACAATATCCGTCTGCATAAATGCGCGAGCGTCCTGAATCATGAACCCGACGCCGGTGTCGGCGCCCAAAAGTTCGGCTGTAACCAAGCAAAGCCATGCAATCGTGAGCGATAGGCGAATACCGAGCAGCACATTGGGTAGCGCTGCTGGAAGGACCAAGCGCATCATCTGGCTAAATCGGCTGAATTCCAAAACGCGGGCCACTTCGAATAGCTTGGCGTCTACGTTGCGCACGCCGAGAAACGTATTTACGTACAAGGGAAAGAAGGCACCCAGGGAGATCAGGAGCACTTTGGATAGTTCGCCAAATCCGAACCACAGGATGAATAGGGGAGTAATAGCCAGTAGAGGCACAGTTCTTAGCATTTGTACAGTTGGGTTCACGGTTTCTTCAACCTTACGGAACATGCCGACGAATAAACCGAGAAGTAATCCGCAGCTGCCTCCAAGCAAGAAACCGAGCAACGCACGAACGAGGCTAATTCGCAAATGGTGAAGCAGCTCTCCCGAGAGACTCAGCTCCCAGTACTGACGTAGAATGAGGGCAGGCGACGAAAAAAGTTGGGTGGAAATGGTTCCAGTCGAGCTTAAAATCTGCCATATGGAAAGGATCAACACGGGGAGAATGGCTCCCCGAATGAATAGACGCCATGAGCCGCCAGATGAACGGGGCATCATCTTATGTTTCTTTTCACGATGGGCATTAGACCTAATGGGTACCTCCATAAATATCCATTCCTTTCTATGCATTTTAAATGTTGTAGTCTTCCGATTCTTCTTTGTGGCCTAGCTCGTTAAGAATAAGGGTACGAAGTTCTGTAAAGGAACGACTGGTTCTGCTACGGGGATAAGGCAGGTCAATGGGGACGATCGCTTTGATTCTTCCAGGTCTTGCATCCATGACAATGACTCGGGTGGACAAGAAAATGGCTTCATCAATATCGTGGGTAACCAATACCATCGCGGTGCGATTGGACCTCCATATGTCGAGCAGCGCTTCCTGCATATGGCTTCTTGTAAATGCATCTAACGCGCCAAATGGCTCATCAAGCAAGAGAACAGCCGGCTTGCGCAGCAATGCCCGGGCAATGGCTACACGCTGGGACATCCCGCCGGATAACTGACGCGGATAAGCCTTCTCAAATCCAGTGAGCTTGACCAGCTCAATCAGATCATCCACCGCTTTACGGACCGACACATCTCGCAAGGAGAGATCAGCAGCAATATTTTTTTCTACAGTAAGCCATGGAAAAAGTCGATGCTCCTGAAAAATGAACCCTTTTTCCTGCGAGGGACTGAGAATGGGTTCACCCTTCAGTAGGACGTTGCCATCGTATTCGCCGTCAAGACCGGCGACGATTTTAAGCAGCGTACTTTTTCCGCAGCCGCTTGGTCCGATGACCGCCGTGAAATCCCCTTCGTGAACGTCAAGACTTATTCCGTCTAGAACGGGAGTGGTTTGTTGATCCGTGTGAAATGTCTTGCTCACTTCATGAATGTGTAACACCGGCTGCATGGCATTCGCTCCTATCCAGTTGACAAATTGACTTTGAAGTCATGTTGTTGGTGATCTTAGCACCTAAATCTTCCCAGTGTCAATACCCAAGTAAAATAAGTGGAATAATCAGATCAGATAATTATTTAAGAACAATTCAGAGGCGAAATGTTATTGTGGTTTAAGGGGGACTGGCTCTGTTACACTAACCTAGAAAGGGAATAAATACCCGTTGGAACAACCCAGGAGGTTTAATACAATGCCACGAAATGTGATGCGTGACACACAGATGCGCGAGCAGCGCCGGAAGGAAATTCTCGATGCAGCAGCTAGCGTCTTTGCACGTCGCGGTTTACTGACCAAGATCGACGATATTGCGTCCGAGGCAGGACGCAGCCACGGATACATATACAGCTACTTCAAATCGAAAGAAGAACTATTGCTTGCCGTCATTAAAAGGGGACAAGATCTGTACGGAGAACAGTTGAACAAAGCAATTGAGCTTGAAGGGAAAGCTTCGGACAAATTCAGGTATATTGCGACCAAGGTGTTGTCACAAGAGTCGAACGCAGACAGCTATATGGTGCTGCTGCAGGCGATCTTTACCGATTTGTTGGACGATGAAGAAAAGAAGAAAATTCGTGAACGTGGCAAGAAGAACCGACAACTTCTTGTTCAGCTAATCCACGAAGGTCAGGCAGATGGTTCCGTGCGTCAAGGAGATCCGATTCATTTGGCGACTTTATTTGCAACTCTAATACAGAACCTCATGCTGCTGAAGGTTCGTGAATACGAGCCGGCGAACGAAACGACGATCCAATTACTCATGCAGATGATTGGTCCATAATTGGACATGAATATTTTTTCAGGGAAAAGATTGACATTCTGATTTTCCTGCTGATATGATTTACCCACAAAACATTTTGACTTGAAAGTCACGTTGTGAATATGTTATTTATCCTGATGAGAATCGACTGGACAACCAGAGATTCAGGCTTTATTAGCTTGACGACTGTGTTAGAAAGTCTTTTTTTGATTCATAAAACCCATTATTTACATCTGAATTGGAGGCTTAAAGAAATGATGAGAATGAAGAGAAATAGAGGGCCATTACTTATTGTTCTCATAGTGATGGCTATTGTAATAGCCGGATGCTCAAACGCAGGTAATTCCACTTCAGGAAGTATATCTTCAAACGGCACGGAAGGGAAAACAGATTCAGGCGCCCAACCAGCTGGTGAAGGGGAGACAGTCAAGGTAAGAATTGCTGTTAACGGAAATTTGAATCCGCTTATCATCGCCCAGGAGAAGGGATGGTTGAAGGAAGGATTCGATAAACTTCATGCTGAAGTCGAATGGAGCAAATTCGCGAGCGGTCCACCCATTCTTGAGGCATTGGTATCAGGAAGGGTAGATCTTACTTTTCTTGGAGATGGTGCAACCATTACAGGTTTATCGAACAACTTGCCCCTTCAGGTTGTCGGCCTGATCGGCGAAGGCAAAAACCTGAATTCCATACTTGTTCCGGTGAATAGCAGCATAGCAGGAGTTCAAGATCTAAAGGGTAAAAAGGTTGGATTGGGAAGGGGATCATCCTCGCATGTGTACTTAATCAAAGTGTTGGAAGCAAACGGATTGAAGCAAGAAGACCTTACCATCATTAATTTGACGCCTGAGGATGCGCAAGCAGCCTTCGAATCCGGTCAATTGGATGCTTGGGTTACCGTCGATCCGAATGTGACACTGAATGTTGCCAATCATAAAGCAAAAGCACTTGATGCTAATACCGAAGTCCTTGCGCCCCTATCCATGATTGCGCATTCTGAGTTTGCTAAGGATCATCCGGAACTGGTCGTCGAATATTTAAAGCAATTTAAACGTTCGCTTGAATGGCAATCGGCCAATTTGGATGAAGCGGCTCAGATCTATTCGGAACAAACCAAATTGCCGCCCGACATCATCAAGGTCGTTCTGGAGCGCAGTTCCAACCTGCTAACTGCTTATTCGGAAGAAGCTCTGGCCGCTCAGGAAGCAACAACTGCCATTCTCCTTCAGAACGGCTTTCTTAAGAAAGAAATAGCATTTAAGCAAGGCGTCAATGATCGTTTTGTTTTACAGGCATTGGAATAATCTAGCTATTGTGTTTGAAGTATGCTAGAAAAAATAATGAAGCAACAAAATTGGTAGAGACCGTTGATCGATGATTGACGGTTTTGTGATGTTTGAAAAGTTGAAACAAGACTGCCAAATCGGAGGGAGAAGTTCCTATGGAGAACAATGAGCAAGACAAGAAGTTTTCTTGCTGTGCACCTGGACATGAGAAAGCATCCACTCGTTTCAAAATGAATACGCGAATCCATACAAAACAGGTGATTAATCAAGACCATAGTAAGGAGGCTAAACGTGTACAAACAGATTCAAACATGATCCGTCTAGAAGGAGGTGAATTCTATATGGGAACAGACAGTAATGAAGGTTTTGCAGAGGATGGGGAGGGGCCTGCTAGAAAGGTTAGGATCAGTCCCTTTTACATCGATAGATATGCTGTGACTAACGCACAGTTTCAAGATTTTATTAGAGATACCTGTTACAAAACGGAAGCTGAACGATTCGGAAACTCTTTTGTATTTCATCTGCTGTTGTCGGCAGAAAAGCGTCATAACCAAGCTACAATGGTCGTTCAGACGCCTTGGTGGCATGTGATTGAGGGGGCAAACTGGATGCATCCAGAAGGAGAAGGTTCTGATCTGGAGGGTCGTATGGAGCATCCCGTTGTACATGTATCCTGGAATGATGCAGCAGCTTATTGTGAATGGGCCGGCAAACGATTGCCTACAGAAGCGGAGTGGGAATACGCTGCCCGAGGAGGGCTGGAGCAATTGAGGTATCCATGGGGGGACGAACTAACACCAGAAGATCAACATATGTGCAACATTTGGCAGGGAGAGTTCCCAACCCATAATGATGCATCGGACGGTTATGTAGGGACATCTCCAGTGGATGAATATGAGCCGAATGGATACGGGATTTATAATATGGCGGGCAATGTATGGGAATGGTGTGTGGATGTATTTAATCCTTATTATCATCAGCAAACGTCAATGATTAATCCTCTAGGGAACGGAATAGGACATGTGCGATCCATGAGAGGTGGTTCCTATTTATGCCATGATTCCTATTGTAACCGATACCGAGTAGCCGCCCGCAATAAGAATACACCAGACAGTTCCTCCGGTAATGTCGGTTTTCGCTGTGCAGCAAATGTGGAGAGATGATTGATAACTTAAATAAAAGTAGAGCCATCCTGTTAAGGATGGCCTGATTCATTAAAGATTGTTCTCCAAATTTTACAGTTGACCACTGAGTTGAATGAGAATTTTGGCTTGGGTCATGTCGGAGAGGAGGGTCTCGAAGCCTTCTTCAACAACGTCATCCAACTTGATTCTTTTCGTAATAATGGGATCTACATTCGTGTTTGCATCATTTAGGATTCGAACCGTGTCCTTAAAAGTCTCAGGCTCATACCCAAGTGAGGAGCTCATTTTTACACCTGAAAGCATCAGCACAACAGGGTTAAAGTCCAAGTTTTTGGCGTGTACTGCAACGATTACTGCTGTGCCTGTTGGTCGAGTGGAGGCTATGGATGCATCGAATGTAGCTTTCACCCCAGCAGCTTCGAAGGTTGCATCGACACCAAAGGGATATTTCTCTTTAATAAAGCTTACTGGATCACCAGTTTTCGTGTTCAATATCTGAGTTGCCCCTACTACGCGAGCCTTCTCCAGTTTTTCATCCGATAGATCAAAAGCGTAGATTTCCTTCGCTCCTGCGGCTTTGGCTGCAACGATGGTAAGCAGCCCGATTGGTCCACAACCGAATACAGCTACGGCATCTCCAGGTTTCACACTTCCGTCTTTAACGGCTTGAGCTGCAACAGCCAGTGGTTCTACCAATGCGGCTTTATCTAAAGGCATGCTATCCGGGATCTGTACGACATTGGTTTCAGAGACGACAGCATACTCTGCAAATCCTCCGTCCGTGTGGAGACCCAATGAACCCAGACCCGTGTAACGATCGATCTCAGCCGGAAGCTTGCCAGGAGTATAGACTGGATTCACAACGACTTTATCGCCTTTTTTAAATGTTGATACGTTATTACCTACTTGTTCCACAATACCGGAAAATTCATGTCCAAGAACCATAGGGCCCATTTCTCCGGTTATTTCGTTAGGTGTATCTTTGGGCATAAAAATGGGGCCGAGCTCATACTCATGCAAATCTGTACCACATATACCTGCCCACGCAACTTTGACAAGCACATCGGTATCTTTTAGTGTCTTTATGTTTCTTTCTTCTACTCTAATGTCCTTGCGATCATACCAAACTGCTGCTTTCATAATAATTACACCTCACTGATTTCGTTAAAAGATAACAAAGCGAATTCATCGCATTTGGGCTGTGTATTATCCTTCGACTACCTAAAGCGACATTAATATAAAATATGACATATGGATTTTGGTTTTAATTGTATGCCTAAAATTGCAATGATCCAATCATTAATCCATAAAGATGTGTCTACGTTATAGACACTTGTTGGACTAATGTCTATGTATAATTAAACTTTTTGAATAAATGGTGAACATGGTGTGACAATCAAGCGAAGGACACAGGAGGAAATGATTCCTAATCAAGATGATGCAAGGGAGGTTAGTGGAGGATTTTATTAGAAAAGTAGATGCTACTTGTTACTGATTGACAATAAAATGATCTCCAGTCACTATAATATTTTTTATATTAGGTGCCTTTTCAATAAATCATGTCCCATTATCAATTTTGTTTGACAGTATATTGGTTTTGTGATAATTTAAATTTCATAATTCCAATTTGTTTACTATGAATAATGACCGACTGTTTCTACAGAGGTATTGCGAATGTGTCCATTCTGCAATGCCTCTATTTTTTTTATCCATATGGTATGAAGGAGGGCTCAAGGTGGGAAAAGAGCTGCTGTCTATCGTGAATCTAAATAAACGTTTTGAGTCTGCTGGGGGTCATGTTCAAGCCCTCTATAATGTCGATCTCGATGTCCAAGAAGGTGAATTTATTACAGTCATCGGCCCCAGCGGCTGCGGTAAAAGTACATTATTACGTATCGTTGCAGGTCTGGATCGTGGATTCACTGGCAGCGTCACTCTGGGAGGGGAGGAAATTGGCGGTCCGGGGATTGATAAAGGTTTTATTTTTCAGGAGCATCGTCTTTTTCCCTGGCTTACCGTTGAGAAGAATATCGCCTCCGATTTACCTTTAGGGAACAAAGAGGTCAGACGGAAAGTGGATGAGTTGATCGATCTGGTAAAGCTCAATGGCTTTGAGAAATCTTATCCCCGTGAGCTCTCAGGTGGAATGGCCCAGCGGGTGGCAATCGCGCGTGCACTTCTGCGGAATCCGAAAATTCTACTTCTGGATGAACCCTTTGGTGCCTTGGATGCATTCACTAGAGCACATATGCAGACGGTATTACTAGACATTTGGCGAGCTAATAAAACAACCATGATTTTTGTGACACATGATATTGATGAAGCTGTGTTCTTGGGTAACCGGGTCGTGATTCTAGAGCCTCGTCCCGGGAAAATACGAAAAATTGTGCCCATCGATTTACCCTATCCACGCAAAAAAACAACGACTTCCTTTCAGGAGCTTCGCTTGAAGGTGTTGAACTATTTTGAGAAAGTAGATGATCTGGAGCTTACGGACGGAGCAGGAATATAAAATATGTTGACCATACCCATGGAGACTTTCGAAAGATATTAACATTCGGGAGTCTCTTTCTGTTTGTTTAACGGGTTGCAAAGCTAAAAAAAGGTGGATGCAGATGATGACAAATCGGCCTGTGGCCATAAGAACTTCCGGACGTCCCGGAAAGGTAGAGAAGCTAGGGCTTGGTCTTTTGCTCCCAGTCAGCGTACTGATTGTGTGGCAGATCCTCGGGCACTATGGTGTGATTTCGGAAATGCTTTTTCCCACACCTTATACCATTGCTGAATCTTTTGTAACCTTGGCTGCTTCAGGTGATTTATGGTCGAATTTTAGGATTAGTTTGGTCAGAGCTCTGTCTGGATTTCTGTTGGGCGGTGGGCTTGGTCTCCTATTCGGCATCCTTGTAGGATTGTTCCGCAGATCCGAGAAGTTACTAGATCCCTCATTGCAAATGATTCGCATGATACCGAGTCTGGCGGTAGTACCGTTGTTTATTCTATGGTTCGGGATTGGTGAGGAGTCGAAGGTGCTGTTGATTGCTAAAGGCGCTTTTTTTCCACTCTATATTAATACATTCATGGGCATTCGCGGCGTGGATAACAAGCTCTTTGAAGTTTCCCGGGTGCTTGGTTTCAGTCGTATGAAGCAGATCGGTACACTGGTATTTCCAGCAGCGCTGCCAAACATTATTCTCGGTCTACGTCTTTCCCTGGGACTCTCCTGGCTGGGCTTGGTTGTGGCAGAGCTGATCGCTTCTACCTCCGGTATCGGCTATATGATGTCCGATGCTCGTCAATTCGCAGATACTCCTGTGGTGTTCGTAGGGATTATTATTTTCGCCGCAGCAGGGTTGGTAAGTGATTCCATTGTTCGTTACATTGAACGGCGGCTGTTGAGATGGCAAGACAGTTACAGTGGATAACATTGAATACTCATTAAACGATGGGAGGGTACGACGTGAGTGATGGAGGAGAAGCGACTATTAAGAGCACTTCCAAGTCTAGAGAAACACCGAATAGCAGGGATATCGTTTCTAGGTCCATTCAGTTATCGAGGAAACCTCTTGCTCCTGCAGCATGGAGACCTATCTTAACGGATTGGGGAACAGGTGCAATTATTCCGGTGATGACGATAGTCCTTTGGCAACTTGCGGGAAGTATGGGGTGGGTCTCAGCAACGTTTCTGCCGACTCCGCTGTCCATAGCGAGAGCTTTTACCGACCTTTTGGTTAGCGGAGAGTTAATCCATCATATGGGTGTAAGCATGGGGAGAGCGGGAATCGGATTTCTTATCGGAGGTGTTCTGGGTCTCGTATTTGGTATATTGACAGGCTTGTTTCGGAGTGTGGAATATGTGCTTGATCCAAGCGTACAGGTACTGAGGCTTGTTCCCCATCTAGCCATAGCGCCACTGATTATTCTGTGGTTCGGATTTGGGGAGGTCTCCAAAATTGCAATAATTATGACAGGCTCCTTTTTCCCGCTTTATATTAATACGTTTATGGGCATCCGGAATATAGACAACAAGCTGTTCGAGGTGGCTCGTGTGCTGGGCTTCAGCCCTTACCAGAAACTCAGGAGGCTAATATTACCTGCAGCACTACCTGGAATTCTATTAGGGTTACGGTTGTCGCTGGCTGTAGCCTGGATCGGTTTAGTTGTCGCTGAACTGATTGGTTCACAGTCGGGCATCGGATTCCTTATCAATGAGGCGAAGCAGAATTCGAATACGGAGATTGTATTTGTAGGCATTATTATTTTCGCTATTGTTGGAAAGCTGATCGATTCGCTGTTCCGTATTATTGAACGCAAGTTTCTGTTCTGGCGCGAAAGTTACAAAGGATAACCCAATTTGAGGAGGTCTTGAACATATGAGTGGACTCGTACAAAAAGAATCGGTGAACTTGGTAACTGATGTGCTCGTTATAGGGGGCGGACCTGCAGGAACATGGGCAGCTCTAACCGCTTCAGCAAAGGGAGCCAAGGTAGTGCTGGCAGATAAAGGGTATTGCGGTTCGAGTGGTGCAACGGCTCCATCAGGAACGGGAGTCTGGTATGTGAAGCCGGATGAGAAGCTTCGGGAGGAAGCCAAGGCAAGTCGTTACGCACTAGGCGGCCAGCTGGCTGAAGCTCGCTGGATGGACCGAGTACTGGACCGTACCTATGCCAATATGAATAAGCTTGGTGTTTCCGGTTATCCATTTCCATTAGATGAGCAAGGCAATCAGCACCGTAGAGGTCTCCAAGGGCCAGAATATATGAAATTAATGCGTAAGCTGGTAAAAAAAGCGGGCGTAAAAATCTTGGATCACAGCCCCGCCTTGGAGCTCTTGGCAGATGAGCATGGTGTAGCTGGAGCGGCCGGAGTCCATACACAGAGCGGCGAGACCTGGAACGTTCGAGCGGGGGCTGTCGTTATTGCTACCGGAGGCTGCGCCTTTTTAAGTAAAGCGCTCGGCTGCAACGTACTGACCGGTGATGGTTATCTGTTTGCTGCTGAGGCGGGAGCAAGTTTGTCAGGTATGGAATTCTCCAATGCCTATGCAATTTGCCCTACGTTCTCCTCGGTGACCAAGACGGCGTATTACAGCTATGCCAGCTTTTATTATGAGGATGGAAGTATTGTGGAAGGGGCCGGTTCTAAAAAAGGCCGTTCCGTGATTGCTCGAAATCTGCTGGCGGGCAATCAGGTGTATGCCAAGCTCGATGGAGCGCCTGAGGATCTAAGACCACTTCTACGGGTGGCTCAGACAAACTTCTTCCTGCCCTTTGACCGACAAGGAATTGACCCGTTCAAGGACTTGTTCCCGGTAACCTTGCGGCTCGAAGGAACGGTTCGCGGAACGGGTGGTATCCATGTTACTGACGAGAGCTGCGGCACTGGCGTTCCCGGTCTGTACGCTGCAGGGGATGCCGCCACCCGTGAGCTGATCTGTGGTGGATTCACTGGTGGAGGCAGTCATAATGCAGCCTGGGCGATGTCTTCCGGTTCGTTTGCTGGAGAAGGGGCTGCCGACTATGTACAGAGCCTTGGTTCACATGCCGCACAGCGCAATCCGGTAGGGTTATCTTCTTCACCATTAGTGCATCAAGAAGTGAAATCGGGAGTTGCTGCCAGAACGGCAGAGTACGTATCTGCTGTGCAGGCTGAAGTGAAACCGTATGACATCAATTTATTTCGAACGGACCAAGGGTTAACCTCTTCTTTAGGTCGTCTGGATGAACTGTGGAAAGAACAACGTAACCGCGAAATTCAGCGTACACCCGAAGGAGTCAAAGCGCGCGAAGCAGAAGCCATGACCGCTACAGCGCGCTGGATGTACAGTTCTGCACTTGCTCGTACAGAGACGAGAGGTATGCATAAGCGGGAGGACTTTAAGGATACAGATCCTGGGCAGCATCATCGTTTGATTAGCGGCGGATTGGATCAAGTATGGGTGAAAACGGAAGCCGTAGCCAAGGAGGGTGTCCTATCGTGATTGAGGTTATCAGTGCCGCCAGATGTGTAGAGTGCAACCAATGTGTATCTGTCTGCCCGACCAATGTTTTCGATCGTGTGGAAGATGGTATACCTGTTATTGCTAGGCAGAGCGATTGCCAGACCTGTTTCATGTGTGAACTATATTGTCCGGTAGATGCACTCTACGTTGCACCAGATTCGGAGAATATTGTGGGAGTAACCGAGGCAGCACTTGAGAAGCAGGGGCTTCTTGGTGGTTACCGTGAAAAAGTAGGCTGGGGTAAAGGCAGACAACCGGTGGCAAGTCACGATTATATGTACAAATTGTCGTTAAGGGCAGGCTTCTAATCTTAATTTCTTGATGAAATAACACACATATACGAGGGGGAGAAACCATGAAACGAGTGTACAAAGAGAAGGAAGTTAAACACTCCAAAAAGCTTCGATTGGCAATTTTAACTACCATTATGATGCTAATGCTGGTGCTGCAAGCTTGCAATAACACGGAGGGGAATGGGGCTTCTGCATCAGGTGGTGCTAATACCGGCAAGGCTGGAGAAGAGTCAACAAGTAATGTTCCGCCAGTATTGAATTACGGTTTTATCGGCTCCAACAAACTGAATGTACCGAGCGGTGCTGAGGGATGGGGCTTGTACAAAGGGATTATTCAAGAAGAATTAAAGAAACATGGGATTACCGAAGTGAAACTTACAGGCTTTCCAAACGGTCCAGATCAGACAGAATCTTTGATCAGCGGTAGGCTGGATATCGGCAGTCTTGGAGACACGCCAGCCATTATCGCCTATGCTTCCGGAGCTAAGACTCGCCTGATTTCACAATCGTCGACGAATTCCATTGGCTATTTAATCGGTAAGAAGGATGGTCCCAAGACGGTGAAAGATTTGGAAGGCAAAACGATTGCTATTCAAAAAGGATCCTTCATGCACCGTTATGTTGTCGGATTACTCCAAGAAGAAGGTGTAACTGACTATAAACTCGTGCATATGCTCATTCCTGATGCTACAGCTGCCTTGGCTCGTGGAGATGTAGATGCTACGACCAATTTGGGTGTCCCAGCCCTAAAGTTACTTGATCAAGGCTACACTCACTTAGACGATGCTTCGAAGCATCCCAACCTCCTTGGAACTAGCGCAACTGTCGTGTCCGAGGATTATCTAACGAAATTTCCTGACTTTCCGAAGGTGTGGAACGAAGCCCGTGAGAAAGCTTTGGCGGACTTGAAGCAGCATGAGGATGAGTATTATCAATTTCTAGCTGAGATTGGAGATACGACTCCTGAACTGGCGAAGCAAGTGAATCCGATTAGTGATATCAAAGATACCGCGTTCACTGATGAAGGAATTAAGCTGCTGGAGGGCACCAAAAACTTTCTGTATAAAGAGAAGTTAGCGAAAAAAGACTTCAATATCAGCGACTGGCAGCTGAAATAAGGAAGATGGAAAGCATGAATTCAAGGGGGAATGAAATGTCGCAGCTCCAGAAGGAAATGACTGTGGATGTTCTCGTTCTTGGCGGAGGTCCGGCAGGCGCGTGGGCGGCATGGAGTGCAGCGTCGCAGGGTGCAAGGGTAGTTCTAGCTGATAAGGGTTACTTGGGCACCAGTGGTGCAACTGCACCCGGTGGGACAACCTTGCTTGTTATTCCACCGATTGCGGAGCTGAGAGAACAGGCGGTTCAGTCCAGATTAAAGGCCGGTGGATATTTATCGGAGAATGTTTGGATTCACCGTGTACTCGATCAAGTAGAACAGAATCTGGCTTTGGTGGAGCAGTGGGGTTATCCTTTTCCAAAGGATACGGAAGGAAAATCCTTACGCACCCATTTGCACGGACCAGAATACATGCGAATGATGAGACGTGTTGTGCGCAAAGCAGGAGTTACTATTCTGGATCAGTCACCAGCACTTGAACTGTTACAGGATGAACATGGTGTAGGAGGCGCACGTGGAATTGACCGTCTGACAGGAAAGACATGGGAAGTAAAAGCCAACGCTGTTGTGATGGCTACCGGAGGGTGTGCTTTTCTCAGCAAGGGCCTTGGCTGCAACGTGCTAACGGGGGAAGGGCTGCTGATGTCCGCTGAGGCAGGTGCCGACCTGTCAGGAATGGAGTTCAGTCGCCAGTACGCACCAAGCTTTGCCGATGGAACCGTAACACGCGGACGGATGCTGGCTTGGGCAACACTGTATGACGCGGATGGTCAACCGCTGCTAAAAGGAGATCGGACCTTTGGCAGTATTCCTGAACTGATGCTGAAAGGTGCAGTCTATGCTTCGTTGGATCTGGCAGATACTGCGGAGAAACAGGATTTTCTGCGCAAAGCGCATCCGATTTTCTTTATGCCGCTGGAGCGGGCGGGAATTGATGCATTTAAACATAAATTCCCGCTTACCCTGCGCTATGAGGGCACGATGCGAGGAACTGGAGGGCTGCGCATAACCGGGATGGATTGCCAGACGACTGTGCCTGGACTCTATGCGGCGGGTGATGCTGCATCTCGCGAGAAAGTGACCGGCGCCATCTCCGGCGGCGGGGCTTATAATGCTTCTTGGGCCATATGTAGCGGAAGCTGGGCAGGGCAGGGAGCTGCCGGATATGCACTTTCCTGCCGAGGGCAGGCGGGCAGCCGCAACCTTAATGCAGCGGGACGCTATGGCCTTGCGGCTGGGGCCAACAGCTCAGACACACTTGAGGTGAAGCCGCTCATCACGGCGATCCAGCGTGAAATCTTGCCGCTGCAGATCAATTATTTCCGCAGCGAGCCGGTCATTTCCTCCGCCTTGAAGCGGCTGGATGCCTTGAAGCCCTGCTTGAACCAGCAAGTTCCTACCACGGTTCAGGGCATTGTTCGGGCACGCGAAGCAGCAGCTATGCTTACGGTCGGCAGGTGGATGTATACCGCCGCTCTCGCCCGAAAGGAAACACGCGGTCTTCAAAAGCTGGCGGAATATCCGGAGCTCGACCCGGAACAAACCCATCGGTTGATAATATCCGGTATCCAACAAATAAGGATCAGTACGGAGGCCGTGCCTCATGCCTATGAAATAAAGGCAAGAAAGGAGTGGCAGGCTACATGATTGAACTCATCAGTTTGGAGCGGTGCGTCGGTTGTAAATTGTGTACCAAAGTATGTCCGACAAATGTATTCGAAATGCAAGGCAAGATTCCGGTGATTGCTCGTCAGGAGGATTGCCAAACCTGTTTTATGTGTGAAGCTTATTGCCCTGTTGATGCACTCTATGTAGCTCCACAGGCAGATCAGCTGATCGGTGTGAATGAGGAGGCTTTAATCCATTCAGGTATGCTAGGAAGCTGGCGAGCGGAGATCGGGTGGGGACCAGGAGCTGACGGTTCAATGGCAGAAAGGGATACCACTCCTTACTTTGAAATATTTACAGAGCAATACCGCACATAAAGGAGTATATAAACCAAGAAATACGGTCGAAACAAGGTGGATTTTTAGGTAAAGTACGCCTGCGGGCGGGCGTTGGCAAGCGCCTTTCCGCAAGGTTTCCATCGTGAGGCAGTATTAAAGAAAGCCGGGCTGTGCTGAGAACAGTTCGGAGTCTACATATTATAGAAGCGTATAAATCTAGATAAAAAGCAGATGCAGATAAATGATCCTAATCAATGG
Source organism: Paenibacillus illinoisensis NBRC 15959 (assembly GCF_004000925.1). Taxonomy (GTDB): domain Bacteria; phylum Bacillota; class Bacilli; order Paenibacillales; family Paenibacillaceae; genus Paenibacillus; species Paenibacillus illinoisensis. The sequence goes on from NZ_BIME01000002.1 coordinate 575,140, forward strand.
TATAGATATCCCAATCTCGTTGTGCATTCTGCCGGATTGCATACATCCATTTTAGTTCTTCAACGGAGCCGTTTGTTGTATCCAGACGTTCACCAAGAACCGTAATATGCACCTGATTCCTAATAGACGTACTTTCCTCAATGCTTTCGATACTTGAAAATTTATACTGGAAGTGCTTCCCATAATAAAATTCCATCGCATCAGCAAGTCGATCATTAACAAAACCTGATCGGTACATTTTGTGATCATGCTGCACGAGAGCAGTCAGGTTCTTTTCGAGTACACTCAGCGCGGGACGCTCATTCTCTTTTAACAAATCTTTAGCTGATTCTAGGTCAATGGTCAATCCAGCTTCAAAGTCAATATTCGACGATGATTTAGTTACAGCATCTTGCGTTATTGTTATATCGGAAGCTGCATCATGATTCGGTTCAATTTCCGATATGCTTGGTTCATCTTTTGGCAAACTATCTTTGCTACATGCTGTCATGAAAATTAGAAAGATAGACAGGAATGTTATTACAATGGCTTTTGGCATTGAACCCTCCTTATGGCATTTGAAGATTAAACACGAGGAAGTACGAATAAGTTACACTGCAGATCATTGCTCTCGAACATAATTTTAGGTGTAAATCCGGACTGAGCGTTGCTCCAACCACGATGGTTGTATGTTCCTGCAAATCTGCAATTTCTTTTTTCGTTGACGATACCTCTTGAAGCGTAGTATTATTTTACCAATTTAGCTCTGTGGGAGGAATCGGATGTCTACTATTAAGGCCATTGTACTGGACCTGGACGGAACTTTGCTCGGAAGTGATAAATCGATATCTCCCAGAAATGTTCAGGCTGTTAAACGATGTTTTGATTCGGGGATACATATTATAGTTGCCACGGCAAGGCCGCCTAGAGCGGCAAATCAATTTGTGAAGCAGTTTCCGTTTGTAGATTACATGATTTATTACAATGGCGCTTTAGTTACATGCAAATCCACACAGAAGGAGCGCCATATTCGTATCCCTTTGGAGATCAATCAACAGATTAATACATTCATCGAGTTAAACATGCCTCAATCCATAATCTCATACGAGGTTAATGATTCATGGTACACAAGTAGGCCAGTTCTGGACTCGCAATGCGCTCAATTCGGTATCCGTCCGAATGATCTGAAACCTCAGGTTGTGGACCAACACTATATAGACTCTCTATCCCCGACCAAAATATTAGTTCTAGGTTGTAACACATGGAAGGATCTAAGCGAGCAATTTGGTGACCATGTAAACGTGATCGCAACGGATAAAGGAGTATTGATTCAAATCATGCATAAAACAGCTTCAAAGGAAAAAGCCGTGGAATGGGTGTTAAGTGAAATTGGGGTAAATTCAGAAAATGTGATGGTGTTTGGGGATGATTTTAACGATTTAGGCCTATTCCATCTGTCCGGATTTCCTGTAGCCATGGGGAACGCGATCAATGAACTGAAAAAATGCGCAGTTTACATAACCAATTCAAATGATAACGATGGTGTGGCTAATGCCATTAGAAAATTTGTGATATAACCCACCACAGTGAATCATTCGACGAACTGATGTGTGAAAAGCAATAACATCACCGAAAGTGGTTGTAGACGAGAATATGTAGTAAAATTCTTGTTGAAGCTTTTGATATAAGAAATATTTTTACTACGATTCAAATAAGAAAAAATATTAACATAGATAAAAAGTTGGTGGAATAGATGAAAAACACAAATTCAAAAAAACGAGTAACTCTGAAGGATGTAGCGGAGCACGCCGGTGTTTCTACAACGACTGCTTCTCTGGTGGTTAGAAATAATCCCAGAATTCCACAAGCAACTCGTGCAAGAGTGTTGAGTTCAATTGAGGAATTAGGTTACATCTATGACAGAGTAGCTGCCAATATGCGCTCACAAAGTTCAAATTTGATTGGCGTGATTGTGACTAATATTGCAAATAAATTTATTTCAGAATTTCTGATTGGAGCACAAGACAAACTTGAGGAATTCGGTTACACGGTGTTACTCGGTACAACTTCAGATAATGCAACCAAGCAGCAAAATTTAATCTCAACGATGGTTGAACACAGGATTGATGGTCTGATCCTAAACCCATCTTCTATAAGTTTAGAAAAGACAGTTAAACAGTTAAATAATCTGAAAATACCTTTAGTGCTAGCTAACAGGGAAATGTATAATATTCATGCCGATTATGCGGGTATCGACTATGAAGAAGGAACGTACCTGGCTATCACACATTTAGCAAAAAAAGGGCATCGAAGAATAGCTTTTCTAGGTGGCATTAAAGAATCTTCGACATGGACGAAAAGAATGGATGGATACCGGAAGGCGTTCATGGATCATAATCTTGAACTCGAAGAGAGCACTATCATAGCCAGCGACCCTACAAGCGAAGGCGGAGAGGAAGCCGCAAACGTATTATTAAGTCTACCGAATCCTCCTACAGCCATTTTTTGCTTTAGTGATTTGATTGCTTTCGGAGTAATGAAGGTGTTAACTAGAGAGGGGAAGGTTGTTGGACGGGATGTAGATGTTGTCGGATTTGATAACATACCAGACGCAGAAAATTACCACCCACCACTAACAACGGTCTCATCCTTCCCTAAATCAATCGGGATTCAAGCAGCCAAGCTTCTGCATAGTAAGATTATTGGTGAAAGTGAAGAACTTCAACGGATTATTCTTAAGCCGGAGCTAGTCGTAAGAGAAACATCTAAATAATATAAAGTTTTTCCAAATTCGATGAAATAGAAAAACACCTCCCAGTGAGATAAGGATCGTTAATCTAACGTTCCAAGTATCGCTGGGAGGTGTTTTTTTTGATTTCTCATTCAATTACTCAAATGAAAGGAGACTCCCCATAGGACGTTAAACATAATAACGAAACAACTGTGAAATTTATCACAATATTGACACATTTTTTTCAGAGGAGTATAGTAGGTTCTGCGCATCATTAGTATATCGATATACTAGATTTAACCCTTGTTTTTAAAGGATGATACTGTAGTTATTTAATTATTTTTGTACATCGATATACCGCGGTTTATACATCAAGGTATATTTCCTAATATTGGCGTACAAAATTGTATCATTAGGGGGCAAAGGAATGAAATTTTAACAAATTGTTGAAGTTGTATTTCGCAAAGGGGACAGCAAATGAAATTTCCGTACCTAAAAATGGGATTAGGGATTTACCTAAGTTATTTACTGTTAGGAATGGTCAATATCATGCTCGCATCCAATATGAGCTTTTTATCGGAGCGACTACATGTTGCCCAAACAGATATTAGCTTGCTTATTTCTGTTGTTGGGATTGGTCACTTACTAACCATTAATATTGCAGGTAAATTATCCGATCGTTATGGAAGAAAACCTTTGATCATTGCAGCTGCTGTGCTATACGCTGTTTTTCTTGTTGGAACACCATTATCAACTCACTTTCAGATTGCTCTCATATTTGCTTTCTTGGCTGGAATCAGTAATTCGCTTCTGGATTCTGGTGCTTACCCAGCCTTGAATGAAAGCTTCAAAGAGGCAGCAGGTACGGCAATTGTGTTAATAAAAGCATTCATGTCAATAGGAGCCATCATTCTACCGGCATTAATATCCTTTTTTATGTCTAAAGAATTGTTTTTTGGTTATGCATTTTTCATACCTGCGTTTCTGTTTGCTCTGTTAGGAATGTATTTTGTAACGATTCGATTTCCTGGAATGACTACCCAGAATCCTGACAAGCAGAGAAGTGAGACACATTCCGGTGAGCAAAGGACGGACTTGTATAGCTGGAAAGAAGGTTCTGCTCTGGTCATCATCGGTTTTTTTTCTGTGTCGTTGTCATCCGTTATTCAGACATGGCTGCCTACTTATGGTAAACAAGCTTTACACCTAAATGAAAAGAGTGCAGTTGAGTTACTTAGTTTTTACAGCATGGGCGGATTAATTTGTGTTTTGGTGCTTGCTTTCTTGTTGAAGAAATTCATTAAACCTATTACGGCAATGATCGTTACACCAGGTGTCGCAACCCTATTTTTGATTGTGCTGCTTGTGTCCCGTAATCCTTTGATGGCGCCGTTTATCGCATTTTTCCTTGGACTGTTTACTTCAGGAATGTATCAATTAGCTATGACGGTAATGATTGATTTATTTCCGGCAAAAAAAGGGGTAAGCGTCTCATACGTAAGTGCTGCTGCCAGTGTGGCTTTCATGGTTATCCCATTTGTCACAAGTTTACTCGTTAAATATATTGGCATATCCGCAGTATTTGTTTTTGACTTATGTATTGCTGTGATGAGTACATGTCTGGCGCTTTATTTATCCAAGCAAATAAGAAAGATCACTATCAAAATAAAGTCTCACTAAATATTTGCTTTTAATATAAGAGGAGAGAAATGAAATGAAGAATCCATATATTAAAACGTCTCTTGGCATGTACTTGAATTACTTCATGCTCGGGATGATCAATATCATTATAGCTTCCAATATGAGTGCCCTATCCGAAAACTACAATCGACCTGTTGAAAAGATCAGCCTGCTTGTTTCTGCAATTGGTATTGGTAAGCTGATTGCTTTATTCTTTGCCGGCCGCTTGTCCGATAAAATAGGCCGTAAACCAATTATCATCACAGGAAGTTTTCTGTACTTACTGTTCTTAGTGGGTATTCCTTTGATGTCAAGCTACCCCGTGGCGTTTGTATTGGCCATCACTGCCGGGATAGCGAATTCATTACTTGATTCAGGAACATATCCTGCATTGATTGAATCCTTTCCTAAGAAATCCAGCTCGGCGACGGTCCTGGTCAAAGCGATCATGTCCATTGGAGCTACTTTACTGCCATTCATTCTTGCGATTCTAGTTGCTAACGATATCTCATGGGGTTGGTCATTTTACGCTTTGGGTGCCTTGTTCTTGATCAGTGGAATTTACTTGATCTTTATGCCGTTCCCAGCATTTAAAACCAATGCTAAAGATGAGGTAGAGAGTGAAGGTGGAAAAAGTCGTTTCAAGGAAGAGCCGAAGTTCTGGGGAGAAGGACTTGCCATTATTTTGATTGGATTTACGTCCACCTCATTGTTTGTGGTTTGGCAAACGTGGCTTCCAGAGCTGGGATCCAAATTTATTGGACTGAGTGAAAATGTTTCAGTACAGCTCCTAAGTTACTTTAGTATTGGAGCATTGGTATCGGTTCTATTGCTTGCAGCTGTACTGGATAAGCTCGTCAAACCAATCACTGTTATGATTCTATACCCATTGATTGCCTTCTTATCCATGCTAAGCTTGTTCTTTGTTCAATCGTATCCAATTGTTATTATTATGACGTTTATCTTGGGATTATCTACTTCTGGTACCTTCCAATTGGCTATCACTGTGATGACACAATTCTTCGTCAAGAATAAAGGCACGACAACGTCATATGTAAATATAGCAGGAAGTCTTGCTTTCATATTGATTCCTTTCATCTCCAGCTTCTTGGTGGGACAGGTGGGTATTTCGATGACACTTGTTTTGGATATGATCATTGCACTTCTGAGTGCATTGCTGGCAGCATTTGTGCTTGTTCGTAGTAAAAAAGTGTTTCGTTAATAAATATAATGTATAAGGAGTCCTTACAATGAATAATTACGATAAAAACCTTGCAAAAATAGATGCCAAAACAACTTTGGTTGGATTACTTGCAACACCAATTGGACATAGCGTTTCCCCACAAATGCATAATGTGGGTTATACAATAAGTGGCTTGAATTATGCCTATTTGGCTTTTGAGGTTGGACCGGACAAGTTGAAAGAAACAGTTGAGGGTATGAAAGCGATGGGCGTCGCAGGATTCAACGTATCCATGCCCAATAAAATTGATGTCATTCAGTATTTGGACGAGTTAGATGATACTGCGAAGTTCTCAAGAGCCAGCAATACGGTTGTAAACCAAAATGGCAAGTTGATCGGATATAATACCGATGGATTAGGTTATGTTAAAAATCTTGAAGAACATGGAGTCGAGTTACAAGGGAAAAAAGTAACTTTAGTTGGCTCTGGAGGTGCTGCAACACCAATCGCCATTCAATTGGTGCAGTCTGGCATTAAAGAGATCAGCATCTTCGCAAGAAATGATAAATTTTTCTCCGCAGCAGAAGAGAATGCAGCATATATTAACAACGAAATGAAAGACTTTGGCGTGAAAGCTAACGTTTTTCCTTTAGAAGATAAAGAAGCATTTCGCAAAGAGATCGCTGAAAGTGCTGTTTTGGCAAACGCCACAAGCTTGGGCATGAAACCATTAGACGAATTAAGTATCGTTGATGACATGACCGATGTATTGCGCAAAGATTTAATTGTGACAGATGTCGTTTATAATCCTCGCAAAACCAAACTATTAACACAGGCCGAAGCAGCTGGTGCCACAGCGATCAATGGACTCGGTATGGTCCTATGGCAGGGCGCACTTGCTTATAAACTTTTTACTGGGGAAGATATGCCCATAGCAGAGGTTAAAGAAATCGTATTTGGTAAAGAAGTATAAAAAGAGATCAGGGTATGTCATTATTTCGTAGACCTATTGTCTAGGAACAAGAAGAAAGTTCCATCTTAAGCCGCTATTATTAGCGGCTTTTTTTCTATTTGTCGTAGTAAGGTTAGTCCAGCTTATAGGGTTCTAGAGGCATTGATGGCACATACCATTTTCATCAGCCAAGATTAAATAGTTTTAAAAATACATATCCGATGAGGGAAAGAACGATGGAGCCAATAAAGCCGGCTGCAAAAGCTTTTAGACCCAATTGCCGAAACGTAACTGTATTTACACTGAGGCCCAGACCAGCCATGGCCATTGCAATCAGCATATAAGCCGCAAGAATGATTAGATTCGTCAAACCTGAAGGAATGACCTGCAGCGTATTCAGAGCACTCATCATGAGGAATCCGAAAATAAACCAGGGGATCGGGAGGCATTTCAGGCTTCTCTTATTCCACTTGATGTTTTCTGAGTTTTTGGAGCGATCCAAACGATTCGTCCAGAATCCGATCAAGATGGCGACAGGCACCAGCATAGCTACACGCGTTAATTTAACAATGACAGCCAGGTCAACAGCATCTTGGCCCACTGGTTCTGCAGCTGCAATCACATGTGCGATTTCGTGCAATGTAGCCCCTGAAAACACGCCATATCCGGATGCAGACAAGTGTAGAAATGGATATAGAAGAGTGTAAACCATCGTAAAAATGGTTCCCAGAATCGCTACAGTCGCTGCACCAATGGCGGCTTCTTCGTCTTTGGCTTGGATCTGGGGTGCAATGGCTACAACTGCCGCAGCTCCGCATATCGCTGTTCCGCATGCAGTTAATAGCCCCAAACGTCTCTCGACGTGAAAAAATTTGGCAATGCCATACACAACAAAAATGGTTATGGTAATGTTCAGGAAGGAGATCAAGGCAACCTTGGGCCCCGCATGAAGAATATCCTTCAAATCCAGCCGCATGCCAAGCAAAATGATTCCATATCGCAGAAGCTTTTTAGCTGAAAAGGAAATTCCGCCCACTATATGATCAGGTACATCCCTGACCGCTCTCCAGATCATGCCAAACAAAATAGCAAGTACAAGCTGGCCCATGATGTGCAAAAAAGGTAAGCTGGCTGCATATTTGGCAGCAAGGGCAAGCATTAGAGTAAGCCCAATTCCCAGCACAAACCCTTGTTTATTCTTTTTCTCTTGTTGCATGACAGAAGTTGAATTCATGGATATCACGTCCGATTTCTTTATTTCTTGTTCACTTGTAACTATAATTAGTTATGATTGAAAAGAGAAATACCGGAATGAAATGCTGATCATAACGAATCATAATGATTGAAATGATATTTGGGGCTAAATACTATCAGGGAGATGCATTATATGATCGTGGAAAGCTTGAAAGTGTACATAACTGTAGTGGAACAGCGCAATTTTTCTAGAGCGGCAGAACTATTGCATTTATCGCAACCCGGTGTTAGCTTACACATTCGTAAATTAGAAAAGGAATTTGATGTAAAGTTAATGCATCGTTCGCCCAAATGGGTGAAACTGACGGAGGCTGGGGAGCTGCTATATGTACGTGCCAAGGAAATGGTGAATCTATACGAGTCGGCGAAATTGGATATTGCCAGATTACAGGATAATGTTAGCGGCTCATTGCAGATTGGGGCTAGTTTTACGATTGGAGAATATGTTTTACCTCGCCTGTTTTCGTCATTTGCCAGGCAATACCCTGAAGTGGCCATGGAAGTATTCATCGGAAATTCATCTCAAGTTGTTGAAGCTATTCGAGATAATCATATGGATTTTGGTTTGATTGAAGAGGACATTGAGGCCCAAGATCTGAACGTGACACCATTCATGAAGGACGAATTGATTATTGTGGCAGCGGAAGGATATCCTCTTAACGCTTCGGTGAATGCGGATCTGGAACAATTGCAAGATCAAGTGTGGATACTTCGCGAGATGGGTTCAGGAACCAGATCGTCTAGTGATCGATTTCTGGCTCAGACGGGACTCCGGGTAAACCGTTCATACGTGTTCAACAGCAGTCAGGGCGTCAAAGAAGCGGTGTTCTCTGGATTAGGCATCGCCATGTTGTCCCGCTGGGTTGTAAAAAGGGAGTTATCCGCTGGCATGTTGAAGGAAATCACGATTCCAGATATCCACATCGAACGAAACTTTTCCTTAGTTCGCCGGATAGGTCATATTCCTACCAGAGCAAACGAGGTTTTCGCGGAAAGACTGCTGAAACTGGATGGTCATTTTATCTGATCTAAATCATTAACAGCGACAGGTGAGACAACGTAAAGAGCCGTGCATACTTGCATGGCTCTTCATTGTCTGATTCATGTAAAAGTATAGATGTTACACAACGGGCTCACTCTGCTTTTTGAAATACTGTTCAATGACCAATTCAAGTACAGGCCCCGGCTCTGCACGCTGTAACTGGGACGTATCACCGAATTCCATGCGGTAAGGCTGCTCGGTACTGCTTGGAATCCAATAGGGCAAGGGTTTGCCAGTGGAATCCAGACCATTGGGATCACCTGTCGCGATAAAATTGGACAGATAATTACACATCTGGCGTGCCAGGTCATAATGTTTACCGACGAAAGGGCGCCAGCATTTGGCGAGAGTTTCGAAGAAAAACCACAGATCAACGGAATGGAACGTGCCTGGCTGATCCCAGCCCGGAATCTCCGCGTCGAAATTATAATAATAGAGCGGTGTCTCGGACGGATGACCACTATTGGAGCGGATCACAAGTTGAATCGCATGCTCAATCATGCGGATCGATGCCTGCTGCAATACATGATCGAGATCTCCAGTATCGGCGCCACAGCGCTGCAAAAAGGCGGGCGCATCCTCTCCAAACAGTTCAGTCGCCGTTTGCTTCAGTTCGTCCATACTGCTTACCGCAGGCTGGGTCCAAAACTCGGAAGAGGTATGCCCAAGCATGACGGGAACGAGTTCGCGCTTATGCTGTATGAAACGAATGAACGGATCACCTGTACAGAACTGATCATCGATGACTGTTCCCCAGAAGCTTTGATATTCCAGGATTTTATCCCGCAACGTGACGGCGTCCAGCTGTCTGGCTTCATCTAAACTGGATACGCCCAGAAAACGGAAAAAATCAACGCCCTTCTGCTCGGCATCCCGCAGTGTGCCGCGGACAGAAGGTACGCGCACATTGGGATACAGTTCGGTCGCAATTCCACTCATGATGACAGCTCGCTGGAACAGGCCTTTGTTCTGCGGGGAAGTCATCTGACTTAGCACACTGCCGCCGCCTGCAGATTGTCCACCGATTGTTATCTGATCCGGGTCACCGCCGAAGGCAGCAATGTTACGCTTCACCCAGGCCGTACCTGCCTGCTGATCCAGATGTCCAAAGTTCGCAGGTGCTTCTGGGGATTCAGCGCTAATCTCGGGGTGGCACAGGAAACCAAACGCATTCAGACGGTAATTGACGGTAACCACGACGATTCCCCTGCGGGCAATGCGCTCACCATCAAATTCCATTTCAGCAGTATGACCTACCTGAAGCCCACCGCCAAAATACCAGACAAACACAGGCAGCTTCTCATCCGTTCGTTTGGCAGGTGTCCACACATTCAAATACAGACAATCCTCACTCATCGGCAGGTCGGGATCAACAGCCCATTCTCGCGTATAGATGTTATTATCATCAATGACGGTCGGGGCCTGCATAGAGGTGGGGGCAAAATCGAAAGCTTGCAGCACCCCATCCCAATCGGATGCAGGTTGTGGTGCACGCCAGCGGTTCTGGCCTACCGGAGGGGCGGCGAATGGGATACCTTTAAAGCTTGTAACACGTGGGTCAGCGGCAGGCAGCCCCTGAACTTGGCCATTTTCTACCTTAACAATTCTAAGCAACACAACATTCTCCTCTCTGAATTGAGCATCCTTATTCATGTCGATCCAAGGTGTGTGTGGTTGCGCTTACATATCTGCTGTGGGTTATGAGACCACTATCTCGATCATAAGCAACTTGAAAGGAAGTTTCTAGCATCAAAATAAATCAAAAACTCTACAAAATCATATATAATGACTGGTATCAAGAAGGGAGGAGCCGGATGTGGACTCATCATGGACAGACGGGAGCAGGGCGAGTCAGGTTTATTTTATAAGCGGCGCCCATAAACCTGTCAATCTTCACCAGTGGGGACCGGGCGTGCGTGACGTTTATGCACTGCATTATATCATGCAAGGGCAGGGTACACTGGAAACCGGGGGCCAGCAATTTCGGCTGGGTGCCGGAGAGAGCTTTATTATTTTTCCGCAAAAAGAAATCTATTACTACCCCGATCCGGCCGATCCTTGGGAATACGTATGGATGGAGTTTAACGGACGAGACGCAGGACGACTTATAGAGTTGACACAGTTTTCGGTCCAGCATCCCGTACTGCCAGCTGCGCCGGAAACCTTGGAACCCTTGTTTCACCTGGCCTGGAATGCAGGGGCATCCCCCAGTGAAGTGTTAAGGGCGGATGCACGTTTACACCTGTTATTATCCTATTACATGGAGTACTTCCCACGCGAGACGCAGGAGGAAGCCAGAGATTATGTGTGGCTGTCGAGGACCTATATTGAGCAGAACTACTGGAAATCGACCTTGACGGTTGCGGAGATTGTACAGGCCGTGAATCTGGAGCGAAGCTACCTGTTCCGCAGGTTTAAAGAAGCTACAGGCGAATCCATCTCGGCGTATATAACGGCATGCCGTATCCGGCGCGCCTGTGAGCTGCTGAAGTCTTCCAGATTGTCCATTCAATCCATAGCCTATTCGGTTGGGTACAATGATCCGCTTTATTTTTCGAGAGTATTCAAAAAGTTAACATCGTATACACCATCAGCCTACAGGCTGTTACATCAGAAACAAGCAGAACACTAGGGGAATACGGTCGGCACACTAACCGTTAAGACAGATTTGAAATTGCTTTTATCGAAAAAGCGCACAGTTCCCGGATTCACGGAAGTAACGAATCAGCTTCTCAATCGGATCCCGCCCGCAATTCAGCTTCTCGCCGAGACAGTCGATACAGAGGAATTGCTGGGCTGTGCGAGAGACCAATTTGAGATAAATTCCCACATCATCGGACAAGAGCGGAACCTGACAAGTGGTGCACAGCCTACTCTGTGCCATTTATTTCACCAATTTGGCTCGCACGACGAGACAATCATGGGCCCCAACCACCGGTGCATAACGCTCGCGGAATACACCCAGCTCCTTGTGTTCCCAGCAATCGTAGAGTGATAGGGAATAACCCGCGGCGTAAGGTAGCCCCATATCCCAGAATTGAAGGGACAGCTCGCGTTGACTGTCACTCAGGTTGAAGAAGCCGATGGCAAGATCGCCGTCTGTCAGCACCTTCACCAGCATGAATACATCATCTGTATGGAACCATTGAGGCTCGGGTTTGATGCGATAGGCTCCGCGTGCCTCCGCATCCTGGTTGATGGCAAGCAGGTCCGGGTTCAACAAAATATCCTTGGTGGCCTGGTTGGCCTTGCGTACATCGCATCCAATCATGAGTGGTGATCCCATCATGGACCAGAGCGAGAAGTGCGTTTTGTATTCCGTGTCGTTACAGCCGCCAATGGTTCCAATAAAGTCGTTGTTGCTTCCGCCGTACATGCCTACGATGAGCATGTCCATGTCATTATGGCAGAAGGAGCCAGTGTAGCTTTGTTTGCCGAGCTGAGACAGCGCCAGGTCCTTGACCGATTGCCAGTTGTCGCGAATGTCACCGGTGGAGCGATACATATGAGCCCCTGATTCACGAATCCACTCATATACGTTGTCCTCTCCCCAGTTGCAGGCAGAGAACAGGATATCCCGCCCGCAGTTTTTGAGTGCAAGGCTCATGCGCTTGTATAACAGTTCACCTGAGATATGGCGCGGCTTGAAACAGTAGTCATATTTTAAATAATCCACGCCCCACTCGGCGAATAACGCAGCATCCTGGAATTCATGCTCGAAGCTGCCTGGATAACCTGCACAAGTATGTGTACCAACACAGGAATACATGCCAAATTTGAGACCTTTGTCGTGGATATAATCTGCAAGCGCCTTCATTCCGCTCGGAAATTTAGCGGGGTCTGGGACCAGATTGCCATCTACATTTCGTTCCTTCAGACTCCAGCAATCATCAATGACGATGTACTCGTATCCGGCGTCCAGATAACCCTCCGTTACAAACACATCGGCAACATCCCGAATCAACTGCTCATTGATGTCCCATGTGAAGGTATTCCATGAATTCCATCCTAGTGCAGGGGCAAACCCCATTAACGAATGATTGCTCATCATCTCGCTTCCTTCCTTATCCTGGTTTCATAAGTTATGAATAGCGTAAACACAATTCATATTTCAAAATAACTACAATGAACTTAAACGATAAATGTGAATTCAGCCATAGCTTGACGTTGCTTCCATATGGACTGATGTTGTCCGGTAGGCTTAAATGAAGCAAACGCCAAGTACATTCATTTTATGAAATTTGTTGAACCATAAGAAACTGGAGTATAATGACCTTTGCGGATAGCATTTAGAAGGAATTCCTTGTTTGGTAAAAAAACATATATAGAGTGGTTATAATTGCATTTGCAAAGATTGGACCCAACTATACATCACGATAATTCCTTGAAAGGGGACATCTGTTTTGGATGAGCAATTTTTAGATCTACTTGCTGAGAAATATGATACGGAAGAAAAAATCATAACAGAGATTATCAACCTTGAAGCGATCTCCAATCTTCCGAAGGGAACCGAGCATTTTGTCAGTGATTTGCACGGCGAGTTCCAGGCTTTTCAGCATGTACTACGAAACGGTTCAGGTACCGTTAAAGAGAAAATCAAAGAATTATTTCGTGAGGTTTGGACAGAGCAGGAAATTAATGATTTTGCGGCGTTAGTATATTATCCGGAAGAAAAAATAAAGCTGGTTATAGGGGACCTGAGCAATAAACAGGCTTTGAACCAGTGGTACAGACAAACGATTGAAAACATGCTTAAGCTTGTCTCTTATGCCTCTTCCAAATATACACGCTCCAAATTGCGGAAAGCTCTGCCGAAACAGTACGTATATATTATAGAAGAGCTTCTATACAAGACGGATACGACCAACAATAAGGATCCTTATTACGAGGAAATATATGGGCAGATTATATCCTTGGGTCAGGCGGACAATCTCATTATCGGCCTTGCTTATACGACCCAGCGTCTGGTGGTTGACCACCTTCATGTGGTTGGCGATATTTATGACCGGGGGCCAGACCCCGATAAAATTATGGATACGTTAATCAACTACCATTCTGTAGACATTCAGTGGGGAAACCATGATGTGCTCTGGATCGGCGCCTATGCAGGTTCACTGGTCTGCCTTGCGAATATTATCCGGATCTGCGCGAGATACGACAATTTGGACATCATCGAAGATGTATACGGAATCAATCTTCGCCCATTGTTGAACCTGGCGGAGAAATACTATGAAGATAATCCACCTTTCAGACCTAAGCTGCAGGGCGGCCATAACGTATCGGAGCAGGAAATTCTGCAGATCACCAAGATTCACCAGGCTATTGCCATGATTCAGTTTAAGCTTGAAATTCCGATTATCAAAAGACGCCCAGACTTTAATATGTCTGAAAGACTTCTGCTGGAGCAGATCGATTACGACAAAAATGAAATCAACATCTGCGGAAAAACATACCAGCTGGAAAACACCTGTTTTGCAACCGTAAATCCACAGAACCCGGAACAATTGCTGGAGGAAGAACGCCAGGTGATGGAAAAGCTGCTGTTCTCCGTTCAGCATTCCGAGAAGCTGGCCCGGCATATGAATTTTCTTATGAAAAAGGGCAGCCTTTATTTAAAATACAATGGAAATTTGTTGATCCACGGCTGTATTCCTTTGGATGAAGAAGGAAATATGGAAGAAATGCAGATTGAAGACAAGACGTATGCGGGCCGTCAGCTGCTTGATGTTTTTGAAGAGAACCTACGTTACGCCTTTGCGCATCCGGAAGAGACTGATGACCTGGCGACGGATATGGTATGGTACATCTGGACAGGGGAATGTTCCTCGCTCTTTGGCAAGAGAGAAATGACCACTTTTGAACGGTACTTTATCCAAGATAAGGAAGCGCATAAGGAGAGAAAGAACCCTTATTACCATTTACGTGAAAAGGAAGAGATCTGTCGAAAGATCTTGCAGGAGTTTGATTTGAATCCGGATCATGGACATGTCATTAACGGACACACGCCAGTTAAAGAAATTCGTGGAGAGAGCCCTGTTAAAGCAAACGGGAAAATGGTCGTCATTGACGGTGGTTTTTCCAAAGCTTATCAATCCACAACGGGTATCGCGGGATATACCTTATTGTATAATTCCTTTGGCATGCAGCTCGTCGCTCATCAGAAATTTAATTCAAAAGAAGACGTGCTATGTAACGGAACGGATGTGTTATCCATAAAAAGACTGGTGGACAAAGAACTGGCGCGGAAACTGGTGAGGGAAACCAATATCGGGGAGAAGCTGCTGCAGAAAATCTCCAATTTGACGGATTTACTGGAATATCGCTCAATGAAATGAACTATTGCTAACTGTACTCACCCGGACCATACCGTTTGAGTGCAAATTAGTGTACACGCTCGTATTGGGCAGGGGAGTCATGTTACCCTGCCTGTGCGAGCCTTTCCTTTTTGTAGGTCGATCTAAAACGCGGCAGGGTATAGTGAAGGTTGGGTGACGGGTTATCATCATATTCACTATAAATCATGATAAAGCACCTATGAAATCTATGTTGATATCTGTACTAATTTTCACGATCGGCAGGACCGATTGAAAATGGTGGGGTGTGTCCAGAAAAGTCACCAGCTAAGCTTGCTAGAGGCTTCCAACTATTAATTTCAATTTTAAAATCTCCTCCATAAACTGAATGATCCACCTGCACGTGTTCAACTGTTCCAAGAATCACATGATCTTCTCCCACAGGAATAATTCGATCCAGTTTAAGCTCAAAAGCTATGGGTGCTTCGAGCACTGCTGGCACACTGACTGTCTTGGAGATTTTAGGCGTGACACCTGCATACTCAAACTCATTCATTTGTGGCTCGAGATTAGCAGACGAACGCTGCATTGCTTCTCCTAAAGATTCAGGTACCATATTAATAACAAACTCGCCAACCTCACGAATATTGGTAAGTGTATCCTTAATTGTACCAGCTCTCTCTCCTACACCGGGTCCGATAGAGAGTAGCAATGTAGGCGGGGTGCGAGAGGCAATTGTGAAAAAACTAAAGGGAGCTAAGTTAAGAAACCCCTCTTTACTTATAGAGGAAACCCACGCGATTGGTCTGGGTACAACTGCGGCAATCATTAATTTATACATTTCTTGCTCGTTTACATCGGTGTTAGTAAAATGAAGTGAGTCATATCCTGGCATAACGATTCTATTGTCCTTTCATGAATTTATTTACTTGCTTACATACTCTAGTAAGTATAAACACGTGCTATAAGAATAATATAGTACGCACTTTGAAGTGCGTACTTACATTTAGGGAAGTGATCTTGATGAGCAATGACTCCGAACTTAGTGGAACCAATAACCTCCTAACTCCATTTGACTACACGTTAAGCGTGTTGGGCGGAAAGTGGAAGATGAAAATCATGTATCAAATAGCATGCCAAAAAATTTTACGATACGGTGAACTCAAGAGAAGTATTGTGGGGATCTCTCATAAGGTGCTCAGTTCTCAATTGAAAGAGTTAGAAGAAAGCGGGATTGTCAAACGGGTGGAGTACTCACAAACACCCCCAAAAGTCGAATATTCTCTAACTCCAAGGGGGGAAACTCTCATGCCGATTCTTGAAGAAATGTGCAAATGGGGGATGCACAATCTCCCCGATGAAAAGCGAGAAAACTTTCAGCAGTAAAATTACTTAACACGTCATTCCAGATTGAACGATGAAACGATTGAGGAGGGAAGTGGATTTGAATCTTAAAGATTTCCTAGTCATTAAAAGAGCAACCGATAGCTTGGGAGAAGGAGAATTAAAACCCTATTTTCAATTTATGCTCGCCAAAATCAAATTGATGAAGCAGCAAGAGAGAACAAGCGAAACCGTAGCTCACGAACTGATTGAACTATATGATGAGCTGATGAGTCTTCAAGAGAAAAAAGTCTTTTGGTCTCCAGTACCGACTTGTACTCATGTTCATATTGTGAATGGGGAGTCTTTTGCGGGCAGCATGAAACAAGCCTTAAGAGGACTCGGTTTCGAAGAAACGCACAAGGTTATAACGTTGCCGGAGAATTACGCTATTGGTCCGCTTGGTCTAGACTCGGCAGAAGGACGTATGGAACGCAGCAATTGGTTCAGGAATAACATCATCGGTGGATTTGAAGATTACGATGAATTCGAAAATGAATACAATGAGATTCTAGGCAAATTAGATCTAATACCAGAAGAAGCGGAGATCGTTGTTTGGACTAGTAGCAATGCTTGTGAGCAGATAGGCTTACGCCATGCGGTTCACTTACTTCACAGCAAACCTAATGCTATTTCGTTATATGATGCTTGTGCAGTCTGTGAAAAACTTTACAACCGGCCTGATGCATCCATTCATTACAGGTACTCAGGAGAGATCCCTTCTGAAAAGCTGCGAGAAGTAGTCACCAGACTAGACGATAAGAGAAGATTAAATTCTGCTGATATTACACGTCTGAAAGAAGAATGGAAGGTCATCACGGAGCAGTCAGGGACTTTACGCATATGGAGTGAACAAGCTGTGCTTGAAGTGCCAGCAGATTATTATGATGAGTACCTGTTAGAGAAATTAGATGATCTTAAGCCTCCTGCGGGTGACAAGGATTTCTTAAAATCAGCCCGTCTCATTGGAGAGGCAATCGGGTACTGTGAACAATATATCGGAGATTCTTATTTTGAATATAGGCTGCGGGAACTCATCTATAATGGAGTTCTTGAAATTAAAGGTGTACCCGCAGGGATGCGATTTTACAGCATCAGACGCAAGCAAAAAAGGAAAGCGGATTTATAGCGATTAATTATTATACTTTAGGATGGGAATTGGAGCATCGATTCCGTGGACAAAAACATATATTGTATGTAAATTCGCCAGTAAAACGGTTTTTTTGGCTTCATGCCTCTTTTTAATTTCGGAATGCACATTGTTCTGCAAGTTGTCCTTTCATCCAGAGAAGGGACTTTTTTATTTCAAAACGCACTGCTGCGACATTCTATGTCGTACCATGACCTCTATAATAACGGTGAACACACAAACTACATTGAAAAGAGGTTCACACCATTGGCAAAAACCAAAAGAGGACGCGTCTTGTGGAATATTCCTTCCCGGGGGCGGGGAACATGTCCGGTATGCAGCAGCACACGTATAAAACTGTTATATTCGCAAACGAAAACAGATGGGACAAGTCTGAAAGTATGCAAGAAATGTTCCAAAGCTGTGCAATCCAGAGTGGATAGAGCAACCGTATAACGTAGCAGGCCTGTTCTTCGGAGCGGGCCATTCGTTTGGTATAATGGGTTTACGTTTTGCACATTGTGGAAACAATTGGGGGTCTGTAATGATGAGTAATATGCATCGTATTCACTGGTTTGACGAGCAGATTCGAAGCGGACGTTTTCCGAACAGCAGCTGGCTTGCCCGTGAATTTGAAATATCCCGACGTCAGGCACAGCGCGATATTGAATATATGGCGATTTCATTACGTGCCCCTTTACTATATCTTGCGAAATATAGAGGGTATTGTTATGAGGACCAGACCTATCGCTTACCCCATTTATATATGACAGAAGAAGAACAGAGCGTCCTTAAGTATTTGGCTCATCGTTATCGGCATTTTAATCACGAACAATCTGATGTGGTAAAGCGTGTGGCGCATCTGTTAGAGCGATTTACGGCTGAAGAGCAGAAGATATTGAGCCGTCCACTTCCCACATTCGCTGCATCGCCGAAGCTTCTTCAGCACTTTGAATTATTATCCCATGCCATAACAGAATCACTTAAAGTACATATCTATTACAGAGACTTTTCCGGAGAAAGGCAGTTTCCTTGGTGTCCATTGAAGATCATATCCCAGTACAATGCTGATTACGTCATTGGCTATGAAACGGATCCTGTACAGCAAAGTGCCATACGGCTGGAGGGTATCGTTCATGTCCGATTGACGGATCAAACATTCGAGTGTAATTCAGACATGCAGCTCAGTGGATGGGAAGAACCTCTGCCTGTTCGAAAACCGTTTATAGCTGAGATTCGTCTGAAAGAAGTGCAGCAAACAGAGCAGTGGCAAGGGTACCCCATTCGGGACAAACAGGATCAGATCCACGCTATTGAATTTTATGACACAGAAGCTTTCATGCAGCAATTATTTATAAGTGAGTGGGAGGAATTAATATCTCCCGGGTGGCTAAGACGCAGGATACAGAGCCATGCAGACGCAATACTTAACAGACTTCACAATTCAAATCATGCTCAAGTGAAGTAAAGACCATGGAGGGAGATCTTATCTTGGCCGAAGTACAGTTAAACAACCTGGTGGTAAAGCGAGAGTCTAAATCATTTGTGGATAGTCTGCATGCTATATTGACCCATACAGGTCAGTTTCAAGGTGCAAAATATTTGCTCTCTGGGTATACGGGAATGGCTTTTAAACTTTCGGTGCATCGCAGGCTTCTTCCCATGTCGGTAACTGCGTATGGACAATGGGGAGAAGCACACCGCCCTGGAATTGACAACCTGGGAATATTCACAATCTGGGATGGAGGACGTACACGCCATTCTACATTCGATTATTATCAGCTAGATGCAGTGCAATGGGTAAAGCGAAGTCTGGACGAGGGAAAAGGAGTAATCTATTGGATTCCGGAGTTCGGGGTTATCCATGGATATGATGACGAAGATTGTATCTTTTACTTACAAGATGGGTCGAGTAAGGAGCCTCAGATTTTGCTATATG
This sequence comes from Paenibacillus illinoisensis NBRC 15959, assembly GCF_004000925.1. Lineage (GTDB taxonomy): Bacteria > Bacillota > Bacilli > Paenibacillales > Paenibacillaceae > Paenibacillus > Paenibacillus illinoisensis. The sequence continues at coordinate 594,705 of NZ_BIME01000002.1, forward strand.
ACAATTTCGGGCTAAACTTCACAGGTTTCTGGTATTGTCAGATCTTTGGTGAGCAGATTCCAATACCCAAACAGGATATGTTGTTGGAATCCTTACGACTTGCTATCGAGGATTGGGATATCCCTTATCGACTATTACCAGATCAAAACATCGCTTCTGGCCGATTGGCATATGACGTATGGGTGCAAGCTCTACGAAGTGGAGATTATGATCCATCAGGGGCAACTTATCTTTTAGAATCTTATTGTCAGTCTCGAAATGAAATTCGAATGTACCTGCAGGATATGCAAGGAATATGGGATGAGCTGGACCAAGCTTATTCATGTTATGACCAGCTTGGAACGTTAATTCACCAGATGAGGGGATTCATGATTCAGCAGGAGGACAAATGGACCCTGGAGCTGGATGCAGCGGAAAAACTGGCACAAGTTCTAATGGAAGCGAAAGCACTAGAAGAGCAAGCGGTTCATTTTTTTCGCATGATATCCGTAAATTTCCCTGATCGTAAGCGCTCTACTGTGCCACGATGGGGAGCACACTCGGCAAGATAGACAGAGGGAGGAAGGATAATGACAAAACAAGTTTATCTGGACTTGATTCAAGCCAAACAAACCCCGTTTTCTAAGGATCCAAACAGCATGGGCTCCTATGCAGATGTGATGCACCGCATTTTAATACATAAGAAGTGGACAGAATTCCCACGTCACATGATTGCGGGTATGACAGCAACTGTATTTCGATTGGTCGTAGATCGGCGTCTGACCGAAGAATCCATCTCAGCCTACAACTGGATGGCAGAAAACTTTGTAGCTGCTGATTTCATTGGAGTAACGGCCAGTCAGTCAGCAGGGTTTTCATTTGCACCGACGTTTCCTCTGTATCAAAAACAGGCATTGGTGGACATTAAGACATCCATTGATCGGGGTGTGGGGGCCATAGTATGGCATGACCAATTTGTTATTGCTGCCGGGTATGATGATGTGGAGCAAGTTTTGCTCATCTGTAACTGCGAAGGACATGACGTTACTCGTTTGCCTTACGATTCTTTTGGGCGAAATAGTACGCCTTATTGGTATTATCAAGTGCTGGAATCCTGTAGAGCGGTAGATTTATGGGAGGTCTGCAAGGAATCGTTGATTCAGGCCGTCTACAAATGGGAAATCCATGATTACATGCTGCCATCTCAAGATTATGCCTGCGGATCTGCTGCATATTCTGCCATTGCTTTAGCACTGGAAACAAGCGTTTATGATCCGAGGCAAGCTGCTGCAGTCCTCCGATATTATTGCAAATCAAGAGAGAATATTGCCTCCTATGTTGCAGGTCTTGGATACCTCTCTGACCAGATGGTTCAGGTCATTCAAGAATATACTTCCTTGTCAGATCTTTATTTGGAGATGATTCGTTGGGTTGATCATTCCAATTTATGGGATGTAAAAGAACCGGGATGTGTTCAGTCTGTGATAGCGCTTCTACATCAAGCGAGAGAAACGGAACAACGTGCCATTGATGCCATTAAGCAGGCCTTTCCTGAAACCATCGGCAATCGTTTTAAAGATGTTGGACTGAGATAGCACTGTCATCATGCTGTGAATAAAAACCGAACCGAGCTCATTGAAGCCTGGGAGGTTTTTTTGCGTTTATCTGGGATCGTAGGTAATTAAATATGGAGGCTTTTTTTAGTTATCAGTAACAAGAAATTTTGATCCCTGAGCTTGGTCTGAATTGACAAAAGTACATATAACAAGTAATATCTAAATAAAGAATCTTAAAACTGAGATATATAAAATGGAGTGAGAAACAATGAATAATTTTCGATATCAAGCATGTCTTCATTTCATTCAAATGTCAAAAATGATTCAGGACCAATTTCGGAGCGAGTTAAAGAAAGCAGATCTCAATTTCACGGAACTTTCTGTGTTAGTATCGCTTGAACATGAAGAGAAACAAGCAATTCAACAGCTTTCTCAACATGTATCTTTGACTAGTGGTGCTTTGACGTATATCTTGGATAAATTGGAGAATAAAAAGCTGCTAGCACGGATCCCTTGTCATTCGGATCGTCGAGTGATATTCGTACAATTAACGGATAAAGGCAGACACTTAATAGATTGTATACTTCCCAATCTGTATGACTTGGCTGATACTCAGTTCAATTCATTAACGATGGATGACGCTGATAAACTTGAAAAGTTGGTAACGAATATGGGGACCGTCGGTTAATACATCCTGGATGGCGAAAAATTCAATAACCTGAGTGAAGTCTATCCATTGGGATGAGGACACGATCGGGGAGACCGAATTGGGATATACAACTTGAATCTCAAAACACAACAAGGTTATATGGATGTAGAATGCTTCAATGTACGTGTCCTGAGATAGTCTGCTTTTGAAATCGGATGGATAAGAAAAACGAAGAATGTTGATCTGGCAGATCAACATTCTTTTTGCACATTACAATATGGTTTACAGATCAATCTTCCAGTTTCCCATCATCTTGGCGACTTCCGGATCGTGATACGATAAGAAAAGACTCTTCCGAGTATCAAGGGCCGTAATTTGTTCAATATCCTCGGTACTGAGCTCAAAATCGAATATGTTGAAGTTTTCGACGATCCGCTCTTTTTTCACTGATTTTGGAATTACAACGATTCCACGCTGGACAAGCCAACGCAGCACGACCTGCGCGACAGACTTACTGTGTTTTGCAGCAATGGATATGAGCACTTCGTTGCCAAACATGTTATTAAGCCCTTCAGCGAACGGAGCCCACGACTGATGTTGAACTCCTTGTTCTTTCATAAAGGTGGCACTCTCGGTTTGGTGATAGAACGGGTGAGTTTCGACTTGGTTAACAGCTGGCACGATCTCATTATGCACAATAAGGTCCATCAGACGGTCGGGCAGGAAGTTGCTAACACCGATCGCCTTGATTTTACCTTCATGGTACAGCTCTTCCATTGCACGCCAAGCACCGTAGTAATCACCAAACGGCTGGTGTATGAGATACAAATCGAGATAATCCAACTGCAGCTTATTTAAGGATTTGTTAAAAGCAAGCTTAGCATTCTCGTAACTGGCATCCTGGACCCAGAGCTTTGTCGTGATGAACAGTTCTTCACGAGGCACGCCACTGCGCTTGATCGCACGTCCCACCGCTTCCTCATTTAAATAACCGGATGCAGTGTCGATCAACCGATAACCAGCCATCAGCGCTTCATATACTGCATTCTCACATTCTTCAGCATCCGGAACTTGGTAAACACCAAAGCCGATAATCGGCATTTTTACCCCATTATTTAATGTTACGGTTTGCATAGTATTCCTCCTAATATTTAAATGTAATATGCAATAGCCCTAGATTCGAAATTGGGCACCTCAACAGGGCGTTCCCTTCAAGGTCGAGTTGCATTACAATGAGCCTATCACCTTCGTGTTACACGAAGGCAAGCATACTTTGGAATTTATATTTATCAAGGAGGTTTTCTCATGCACACCTTCAAAGAGGCCGCGCAGATCACAGGACTCACCGAGCATGCTATTCGCTTTTATACAGATAAAGGCTTGGTGCCAAGTGTACAGCGCAATCAGAATAATATTCGAATGTTTGACGAAGAATCAATCAACTGGTTACATGGCATCAAATGTCTCAAACAATCCGGGATGCCAATTGAAAATATTAAAATGTATGTTGATTACTGTCTCGAAGGAGATTCAACGATCCCACAACGGTACACACTTATGATGGAGCATAGAGAGGCAGCTCTTGCTAAGTTTGAAGAAGCCAAACAGCACTTAGCGCATTTGGAAGAAAAGACAGCTCTATATCAAGCAATAATGGAGAACCGCTCCCTAGACACAACCAATCCCGCTAACTGGAATCGAATTAAACATATGCATGGAGACGTATTTTACGCTTCCTCTGCTGTTGATCTATAATGAACAAAAACGCAGGTCAAAGTGCAGGTGCGAAATCAAGTATAGTCTCAAACATGAATTCCATTCTAGGTCAGTATACTTTTAGCGAGCAGTCATCGACCCATGAATTGATAGAGTTTACGTACAATCACTGCTGGGTTTGATACCACTCGCTGGCTTCAAATATGTAAAATCCCGCAAAGCACTCGAGATGAAAACACAGGAATGGTTGATATCCATCTATCTTCAGGCCAATATAAGTGTTACTTCTCTCATTCTAGCCATGTAGTGCTGGAAGAGTCCAAATATCGGAGTTATAGTCGACAACTTTATTTTCCGCGCCTAATATTTTTTTATCTAAACCTAGAAAAAAATCCCTTTACAATCATTTACAGTAGGTTATAATACAATCAACAAGTGGGTTACTTTACAAAAAACTGAAATGTTGTAATTCCTTTTTTTTGCAATCATGTAGTCACCCTCGACTCGTCCATTTTGCGTTGCTTATTACATAATAGATACCGGAGGTATGATTATGGTCAAGAAGAAAATGTCCACAACTCTCAGCGCAGCTTTAATCGTTTCTATGCTGGCTGCTGGCGTGATCGTCGCGATCCAAGGTACCACAACGTTAGAGGTAGCGAAGACAGCAGGGGATAAAAAGGTTGAAGTTATTAAATGAATAAGCTAGGTGCGGCTCTAGTCGTCAATTAGGGAGTATTCGAAGCACCTGATGCGAAATTCAAGCGGAATCAAAAGACACTAGAGTGGCAGCAGCTCAAGATAAGAGTGAACAAGTATAATGAATAAAAAAACCTCAGCTCGGTAAACCTGCTGAGGTTTTTTTATTGGGTGGAACAGAGTGCGGCGGCAATTGCCCTTTTTTAAATTTGCCTCTCAGGCGACATCAAGTGCCTAAACATAAGTCCCAGCTTTAAGAGCAGCAGATGGTCGGTATTCTTCAAATCCAGATTCAGCAGCCCCGAAATTTTCTCGAGCCTGTACAGCACTGTGTTGCGATGGATATATAGCTCACGTGCCGTTTCATTCACTTGGCCGTTGTTGGCGAAATAGGCTTCAAGTGTGTGCATCATCTCACTGGTGTATTCCTCTTCTTTGTCCATGAGTGAACGGAATAAATAAGAGCAATACCGGACCATAACCTCCTGCGGAATATGCTTGAAGAGATAAATAAACTCCAGGTCAGCAAACATGACAATCGGTTCGCTTAAACCAAGCTCCGTACTGATTCTCTCAGCATCCCCGCACTCCCGGAAGCCGTCGATGAACTCCTCCATGCCCGTTCTCACTTTACTGATAAAACATGTCCTTGTTCCGTGGTCCCATGTATGCATCAAATCCGCATACAAACGTACCGAATCCTCATACTTCCTTCGATCCTTGGCCTCTTCTTCTAGAAGGGGGAAGAGTGAATATATGCGGTTCATCACATAAAAATGATGGGATTCCAAGGAGGACGTTTTGGGATGGTCCTGAAGCCTATTCTGAATCTCCCTCAGTTTGCGCCTCTGACTTTCATGGTCCCAAGCATCCGCTCTTGTGGAAGATACCATGCATACGTAGGGTGTGCTCCAAAATGTGCTTCCCAATGCTTCGGCAAATTCGAGCACCGTTTTCAGAGAGGCATTCCCCTTTAAGTAACGTTCCATGGCCATGCCAAGACGACTGCCTGCCGCAGTAGCCTCCTGATTCTGGATGACCTCCAGATGATAGGAAAGAATAACGGCAGCTTGGTGAAAAATGCCTTCCATTTCATGTGCTTCCAGCAGATTTTCAGTTTGTATCAGCAAATAACCGTATGACTTTCCGTTTTTCAGGAGGGGGACCCGATACAACAGGTTCCTCGCCGACTTGTAAAACCGATTGTCCTGATTCCAGGGCCAATCGCTCAACAGCTCCATATCGGAACAGCGTGTCATATTATACAAGGTCTGTCCGTCAGAGGTAACGATGGCTAAAGGAACCCCTAAAATGCTTGTGATACTTTGAAAATAATTGGTGTACTCATCCGCCTGCATCGCAAAATCAACCAGCTTCTTCTGCGTTTCAAGCAATTCATTCAGCCGGCGGGTATCGCGTTGGAACTCGGATTGGTAGAGAGCGGTGATCTGCTCGGAGAAGGTAAACTCAAAAGGCAGCTCAATTAGGGGCAAGCCCAGCCGATCGGCTTCCAACAGGGCTATCTCTGGTATTTCCGCCCAGTATCGACCAAGCTTGATGCCAAGCCCGGAGGCCCCACGTTCATTCAGCTTTTGCAGCAAATTAACAAATTCCTCAGGTGAATCCCTAATCGCATAAGCTGTAGTCAACAAGAGCTCCCCTTCTTTCATCCAGTTGATCACATCCGGCGCATCCATCAAATTGATAGAGCTAATCGTTCGAGAAATTCCTTTTTGACCAGCTGCCAACTTCCCTTCCGATAACGGGTATACCGCCAACGCATCTTCTATAGTTAAATGCATGTCAATCCATCCTCCTAAACGATACATATCTGAATCAGGTACCGGACACCGCGTAACTTTTTAAGCAATTATATAGGGTCTTGTCGAATTCCTGCAATCCCTATTGTTATATATATGTCATATAAGGTGACCAAAAACATAGATTATTCTGTTTTTGAACCAACGTAAAGCGTATACCGTTAGATAAAAAACCAAAATTGTGTAAGGAATATTTACATGTATATTTTTTGGCTTTATGATAGGACACAACTTCAAAGAGAAGAGGGGATTCAGATGCAGCTCACCCAAAATCAACAGGCAGCGACCCAAAAGGACAGCCGTTCCATGCTTGTAATCGATGATGTCGGCAAAATCTATCCCAATGGCACTGTAGCTGTGCAGCATGCGAATCTGCATGTGGGGGAAGGAGAATTTCTATGTTTTGTCGGTCCTTCCGGTTGCGGGAAATCTACCATTTTCAATATGATTGCCGGTTTGACGGAACCGACCTCCGGTCATCTGACCGTGCTGGGTACTTCCCCAAAGGAAGCACGTAAACAGAATGAAATTGCCTTTGTATTTCAGGAGCATACCCTGCTCCCGTGGGCCAAGCTGATTGATAATGTCACCATGCCTCTTACTTTGCGTGGCGTATCCAAAAAGGAGCGGATTACCGAAGGCGAGCGGGTTTTAGAGTTGGTAGGTCTGAAGGATTATATGAAGGTGCTGCCCCGTGAGTTGTCAGGCGGAATGAAGATGAGAGTATCTATTGCACGAGCGTTAATATCTCGTCCCAAGCTGCTGTTAATGGACGAACCGTTTGGTGCTCTTGATGAAATTACCAGGCAGACGCTGCAGAATGAACTGCTAAATATTTGGGAACAGGACAAGAAGATGTCGGTTCTGTTCATTACGCATAACGTGTTCGAAAGTGTGTTCCTATCAACAAAAGTCGTAGTGATGACGCCTCGTCCCGGTAAAATTTCGGATTTCATTGATATTCCGTTTGCCTATCCGAGGGATGATGAATTCCGGACCCAGCCTGAATTCGGTGAATATGTACGCAGCGTGTCCAATGTACTAAAACATTGATAGCCAGAAATGAGAGGAGAGGGAAGCAACATGGAAGAGATGGTAGCTAATCCAGCCGTTGAAACGACACCAGGCATCCGAGCTTCTGGGAAGGACAATGTCCGCAGCCATCATCCGGCAGAAGAGAGCCCAGTCATTGGACTGCTGAAAAAAATTCTGCCGCCAATCGTCGTGTTTGTCCTGTTTATCGGTGGATGGGAATTAATCGTGCGGATACTCGGAATGCCCCCATATATCTTGCCCAAGCCATCCGATATTGCCGCAGCCGCAGCTGAGAACAGCGCGAATCTGATTACGTCGGTAAGCACAACCATTGTTGAGGCATTGATCGGTTTTACGATCAGTGTAGTGCTCGGTATTTCATTGGCCATTCTGCTGGCCCTGTCCAAAACAGTGGAAAAAAGCGTATATCCCTACGCTATTATCCTACAGACTATTCCGGTCGTTGCGGTAGCACCAATCATTGTAATCTGGTTCGGAGCGGGAATAAATGCGATTGTAATTATCTCATTCTTAATTAGCTTTTTCCCGATTTTATCGAATACGCTGATCGGATTGAACTCAACGGATCAGAACATGAAGAATTTATTCTACTTGTATAATGCTAGCAAGCTGCAAACCATTTGGAGGCTGAGATTTCCTGCGGCACTCCCGTACATTATGGCAGGGCTGAAAATTTCATGCTCCAGTTCGGTTGTCGGAGCGATCGTGGGTGAATACATTGCAGGCATTGGTGGCGGACAAGGCGGACTTGGTTACGGGATTACCGTTGCAGCAACCCGCCTGCAAACTCCTTATCTGTTCGCCTGCGGTTTAGCAGCATCGGCCCTAGGAATCGCATTTTTCCTGATCATCAACATGGTGTCGAACAAACTTTTGAAGTCCTGGCATGAATCAGCAATGAAATGATACCAGAACCGGGGGAGAGATCCAACATGTCCAAACATCATATGAACTTTCGTTACAAGAAATGGCTGCTGTCGGCTGCATCTTTGATCCTACTGCTTCTAAGCGCATGCTCCAATTCCTCCGCTCTAGAATCCGCCGCCTCGGCGGGTGGGGAAGCCGGAACAGATTTGAAGCAGGTGAAACTGATCGAGGGCTGGTACGCCAAAGGGGAAGATGGGGGCTATTTTGCGGCATTGCAGCAGAACTATTATAAGGACAAAGGGATCGACATGACGATTCAGCCAGGAGGCCCCGAGGTGTCAACCATGCAGCTTGTCGCTGCAGGCAAAGCTGAATTCGGTATCTCTTATGCGGATGAAATCTTGAAGGCCCGGGAACAGGGAATTCCTGTTGTCGGTATCCTTGCCGGTTTTCAAAGCACACCGCAGGTTCTGATGTACCACAAGGGGGAGAACATTCAGGACTTCACAGACCTGAACGGCAAAACCGTATACATCGGTACAGCGGTGCCTTACTGGGAATATATCAAGAACCAATACAATCTGACAGATGTAAAAGAAATGAAGTATAACGGGCAGCTTGTCAATTTTATCAATGACCCGAGTTCGCTCAATCAGGGTTACATCACGAATGAGCCTTACGCACTTTCTCAGCAGGGGGTTGAGGTGGACTATCTGAAAATCGCCGATTCCGGTTACGCGAACTATGCAGACGTTCTTTTTACGACGGAAGATTATCTTAAAGAGCACCCTGATGTTGTTGAAGCTGTGGTGCAGGCAAGTCAGAAGGGTTGGAGCTATTATCTAGACAACTATGAAAAGGTAAACCCGTTTATTCAAACCTATAATCCCGATATGACGGTAGAAGCAATGAATTATGAAGCAGTGCAGGAAAAACCCTTTATTCTTAACAAAGAATCTGAGGCAAATGGTATTGGTTACATGACAAAGGAACGCTGGAGCACCCTGCAGGATCAGATGATCAAGGGCGGAGGATTAACGAAGGCACTAGATGTTACCCAGGCGTTTACAACGGAGTATCTGATGAAGCCATAAACCTGAACCAAAGGATTTGAAGCTTCAAATCAGAAATTTCAGAAAAAATGAGGGGACCTAATATGTTCAAACTTGGAAATCGAAAGAGCTATTGGCAAGTGTCCGAAACGCTGGTGGATCTAAGGCGAACGCAAAAGTACGGCAAGTCAGTAACCCTCCCTGCACAGCCGCAGGAAGTCATATTTGATCTCGAGCATACGGCAGTTATTGTCATCGATATGCAGAATGATTTCTGTACACCGGGTGGATGGCTGGATTCCATTGGGGTTGATACCTCTCCGCTCCTTAACCCGGTCAGCAGGCTGAACCGACTGATGCCCGAGCTGCGAAAAGCGGGAGTGCCTGTGATATGGGTGAACTGGGGCAACCGGGAAGACCGAATGAACGTGCCGCCATCCGTACTTCATGTATACAATTCGGATGGGCGGGGCAACGGCATTGGGGACCCGCTGCCGGGGAACGGATCCAAGGTGCTGGAGAAAGGCAGTTGGGGAACGGCAATTGTCGATGGTCTGGATTCGTCCACCGATGATATCTATGTGGATAAATACCGCATGAGCGGGTTTTGGGATACACCACTGGATAGTATTCTACGCAATCTTAATATTCAAACGGTGTTGTTTGCCGGGGTAAATCTCGATCAGTGTGTCATGCATACACTGCAGGACGCGGCTTGTCTCGGATATGACGGCATACTTCTGGAGGATTGCTCGGCAACAAGCTCCCCGGATTTCTGCATAGAAGCGACCTTGTACAATATCAAGCAATGTTATGGCTTCGTTACGGATTCCACCTGGTTGGTAGAAGAGCTGAACGGGGCAGCGACCCCTATAGAGAGAAACAACTCGGAAGAGCTGGCATCGCTAGAAGGCTGAACGGAAGGATGGGATGACGCAATGAAGGACCAATGGAACGCCGTTGTCAACCAGGTAAACGTTGAACCGACAGGGCAGGGTAGGCTGAACGGACTCAGCTTTATGGTCAAGGATGTGTTTGCCGTCCGTGGCCATACAAATGGCGCGGGTAATCCACGTTGGCTCCAGACGCATGGGCCCGAGGCGGAACACGCGGAAACGCTCAACCTGCTATTGGAGCAAGGAGCAAGGCTAACGGGGATGACGCATACGGATGAGCTGATGTTCAGCTTGAATGGTGAAAATGTTCATTATGGAACACCAGTGAATCCAAGGGCTCCCGATCGTATCCCTGGAGGTTCATCGAGCGGATCGGCGGTAGCTGTCGCCGCTGGGCTTGCTGACTTCTCCCTTGGAACGGATACGGGAGGATCGGTGCGTGTGCCATCTTCGTACTGTGGAATTTATGGAATGCGTCCATCGCATGGCATTGTCTCCGCGAAAGGCGTTATCCCACTCGCTCCCAGCTTCGACACCGTCGGCTGGATGGCACGGGATCTCGAGACGCTGTACCGGGTAGGAGAAGTGCTTTTGCCGCAGACAGACTCGGGTACAGGCTTCAGCCGGGTGCTCATCGGTGAGGATGCGTGGGAGCTTGCTGATACTGAGAGCAAAGAGGCGCTTGCCCCTTACCTGAAGCTGCTGTACGGCATGGCTGCGAGCCATGAAACGGTTCGCATCGCCCCGCAGGGTCTACCTGAATGGATGACCATGTTCAGGACGATCCAGGGCTATGAAATATGGCAGGAGCATGGGGCGTGGATTGAACGTGAGCAGCCGACCTTCGGGCCAGATACGGCAGGGCGATTCTCCTGGGCAAGCACTGTTGAACGTGGAGATCAGGAGAATGCAGCTGAACGCCGGGTTGAGGTACGCAAGCACATGGCTGACCTGCTCAGAACGGATACGGTGCTTGTGATTCCGACGACGACTGGAGTGGCCCCGAAGCTGGGCTTGGACGGGCCTTTAATTGAAGAACGAAGAGTGAAAACGATGCGTTTAACCTGCATTTCCGGTTTGTCGGGTCTACCGCAGCTTACGATCCCCGCTGCCGGGGTGCTGGGATGCCCGGTCGGTATTTCGATCATTGCCGGTCCGGGACAGGATCAACGTCTGCTGGAATGGGCCACATCCTTTCTTTCAGCAGTAAATTCAGAAATAAAAGGATAAGAGCATCATTCGATATATGGACATGAAGCTACGCGTAAAAACAATAAAGCCGCAGGAGAAAGGGTGTCAGTTATGTTTCAACGATATGAAGGAACAGCGTGGGAGGAACGATTTTTGCCCCGTCTGACAAGCAAACAGGTCAAAGAACTGCCGAAGGATAAGGCGCTGGTTATTCTCCCAGTCGGAGCTGTGGAGCAGCATGGCCCCCATCTGCCCGTATATACAGACACTTTGATTGGGGAAGCGACATTATCCCAAACGCTGGAGCGGGTGCGGGCGGATAAGGAGATCTGGCTGCTGCCTCCGGTCTCGTATGGCAAAAGCAATGAACATATCGGACTTCCGGGCACCATTTCCTTATCGGCGAGCACACTGCATGCCATCATGCTGGACATTGCAGAAAGCCTGAAGGCTAGTGGTTTTCGCAAGTTACTGTTGTTTAACACCCATGGCGGCAACGTGGATTTGCTAAATACAGTATCACGAGAAATACGGATCAGAACGGGGATGATGGTTTTCTATCTCAGTCCCAGCAGTCTGAATGTGGCAGAGGATCTACTGTCTCCCGAGGAGCTGGAATACGGTATTCATGGTGGTGATTATGAGACCTCTCTCGTGATGTCCATTAAACCGGACTGGGTGAAGGAGGAGTTCCTCGTCAAAGAGCTTCCTGATATGTCCTCTTACCGCTTTCTTACATTAGAAGGGAAAATTCGTTTCGCCTGGAAGATGGCTGATATCTCTGCTACCGGCATTGCTGGTGATGCTACGACGGCCACACCTGAGAAAGGCAGCATTATTCAGGAACGAATCTCAACAATTTTGTCGGAGGCGCTGGAGGAACTGTGTGATTTCGAAATCACCGATGTCCGCGGGACTGAACCGGTTCAACAGCCAGCAGGAAGCACCCCGTGAAGCTCGTCAGTCTGAAACACGGCGATGGTGAACAAGCAGCAATTGAACACAGGGAACGATTCTTTCTTCTGGAGGAGATCAACAGGGCGGAAGGAAGCGCATGGGGCACCTCCGTTATGGAGATTTTGCAGCAAGGCCAGCTAGAGGAGCTAATCCAGTGGTATCAAAAGCACGGGGATAGAGCAGTTTCATCCATCCCTTTCATACCTTCAGAAGGAGCCATAGCTGCTCCTCTCTTCCGCCACCCTCGTAAAATATGGGGAATTGGCATGAATTATGTGCAAAAAGCGATCGATCTCGCATCTACTCCTCCAGAGCGTGAGCCAGTCTGCTTCATGAAGCCGGACTCAAGCCTGATCGGGCCGGAAGAGTATATCCAGCTGACGGCTCAGGATGTGAATGTGACATCAGAAGCAGAGCTTGGCATTATCATCGGCCGAACCTGCAAAAATGTGCCGGAAGAACGTGCGCAGGAGGTCATTGCAGGTTTTGCCGCAACGCTGGATATGACTAACCAGGACATTCACGCACGGAACCCCAGATTCCTGCAGCGATCCAAGGTATTCGATACATTTTTCAGTCTTGGACCACAACTAATAACACCTGATGAAATAAGTGATCTGCAGAACCTCGTCGTTGAAACTGTGTTGAATGATGAGGTTATTCATAGCAATACGGTGTCTCGCATGATTTATCATCCATGGTTCATTGTCTCGTATTTTTCACAGATGATGACTCTCTATCCGGGAGATGTGATCATGACGGGCACACCCGGATCCGTCCAGATTCAGCAAGGAGATGTCGCCGAGTGTAGAATCAGTGGCTTTATGACGCTTCGAAATCCGGTAGGGGAAGTCGTATAAATCATCAGTAATTTTCCTTGGGGAGTGGTAATGAGATGAACAAGTACAGACAAAAGGGAACTGTCGTTTTACTCGCAGCAATATTTTCCTTATCCACATTGCTGGCGGCTTGCGGGAATCAGCCAACTGCTGAGAATGCCTCTGCTACGGGGGGAAGCGAGGAACTGACGGCAATTACACAGGTGACGAACTGGTTTGCACAAGCAGAGCACGGGGGTCTGTATGCGGCAAAGGAACAAGGATATTACAATGAGGCTGGTCTCGATATGACCATCCAGGCAGGTGGGCCGCAGGTGTCTCCAACACAGATCGTGGCTTCAGGCAAGGCGCAGTTCGGACTGGCTACAGCGGATCAATTGCTGGTCGCTCGTGAAGAAGGAATCCCTCTTGTAGCAATTGCGACGATATTCCAGAAAAGCCCGCAGGGACTTATGGTTCATGCCAATCAGAGCATGTCCTCCCTGGCCGATTTGAACAACCGCTCCGTATACGTGGGGACGGGCTCGGTGTTTTGGGACTTTGTGAAGAGTAAATACCAATTGGGTAACGTGAAGGAATTGGCTTATACCGGTTCTCTGGCTCCTTTTGTAGCTGATGAAACGGTTGCCATTCAGGGATATGTAACCAGTGAGCCGTACGAGATGAAGCAGCAGAATGTAGACATTAATTTCCTGCTACTGGCAGATGCCGGTTATAACCCGTATTCCAATGTGCTGTTCACCACGGAGCAGTATATTCAGGATCATCCTGATATTGTGCGCGGTTATGTCGAGGCTTCCATGAAGGGCTGGGATTATTACAAGACCAATTATGATACCGTGAATGACGTCATTCTAAAGGAAAACCCTGATTTTACGAAAGAAAAGCTGAACTATGCCGCAGAAGCGCTTATCCCGTTTGTATATGAAGGTGATGCGGCGACACATGGTGTAGGCTACATGACAGATGAACGCTGGACGGAGCTCGGAAAGCAGTTAAAGGAGATTGGGGCATTGAAAGAGGAGCCTGATGTCAGCAAAGTATTTACGGATGAGTTCTTGCCGAATTCCTAAGAGATTCCTTTGGGAGATCAGTTATACAACATACGGGAGGGGAACCGAATGAATGAACATTGGATAGCCGTATTGAAAGAACGCATGGACCCAGAATTGCTGCAGTGGGAGGAGGCAGCCCTTGCCAAATATTCGATGGATTATCATCACTTCTCTCCTGTGCTGGCCAGTCAGCTGCAGGGTAAGGTCGCCGAGTGCATTGCCAGTCCGCGCACCAAGGAGGAGCTTGATGATCTGCTCTCCATTGCTGCAGAGCTGGGAGTTCCGCTGACGATCAGGGGGAACGGCACCGGCAACTATGGACAATGCGTTCCGGTCACAGGCGGAATCGTCCTGAATCTGGCCAAATACAACAAGGTGCTCGAAATGGGAGAAGGCACGATGCGGATCCAGGCCGGTGCTAGACTCGGCAAAATGGAATCCACTGCCCGCAAGGCGGGTTATGAGCTGCGTACGATGCCTTCCACCTTTCAATCCGCGACGATCGGCGGTTTTTTATGCGGTGGTTTTGGCGGCATCGGTTCGATCAGCTGGGGGACGATCTGGGATGGGCTGGTACGTTCTCTAAAAATCAAGACCGTTGAGGTTCATCCCCGTACCATTGAGCTCCAGGGAGACGAGGTGCTGCCTTACCTGCATACTTACGGTACAATCGGCATTTTGTCCGAAGTGGAAATCAATCTGGCTCCCCGAGTGGAATGGATGCAATGGGCAGTAACCTTTGACAGTTTTGAACAGGCTTTTCGCTTCGGGCAGTCGGTTGCTGAGGACACTTCCTTGGTGAAACGGCTAATTTCCATCCATGAATGGCCGGTACCATCCTATTTTCTTCCGCTTGATCTCCCCGCTGATCATGCTGTCGCATTACTGGAAGTGGATACAGCCAACGAATTCCAGCTTGAACGTATCCTTTCGGAATATGGAGGTCACTTGGCTATGAAGGTCTCTGCCGAACAGTATCACAAAGGTGTAGGGGTCTCCGATTTCACATGGAATCATACAACATTGTGGGCGCGCAAGGCAGACCCTGGCTTGACCTACCTGCAGCTAAATTTTGAACCCTCCAGTGCCCTTGAGCAAATCTCATCAATGAAAAAGGAATATCCAGAAGTGATGAATCACATCGAGTTTGCCCGCCAAAACGGAAATTTGCTGATCTCTGGCCTGCCGCTGGTTCCGTTCACAACGGAGGAAAACCTGAATCAGCTAATGGAACGTTACGAGGAAAACCGGGTTAGAGTAAATAATCCGCACACTTGGGATTTGAAGGAAGGCGGGCGATCATACGCCCATGATCGTTTGTGGGAAATCAAACATCGCAATGACCCGAAGGGCATTTTGAATCAGGAAAAATTAAAGCGTTCGGCTGTTAGCGGTATCTGATCAACGGGTGACGGAAGAATGGCGCAACCTGCAGCAGTTAACGTGCCATGCGGATTTTAATAGTCAATCCGTATCTACAGCAAAGGAGCGAGTTGCATGAAATTTGGAAATGTGGTCATCCGCCGAAAGGTCCCTTGCACGATGCGCGACGGTATAACGTTGTATTCAGATATATACCTGCCGGGCGAGACAGGAGAATATCCTGTGCTGCTGATGCGCCAGCCCTACGGACGGTCGATTGCTTCTACCGTTACGCATGCCCACCCCGTCTGGTATGCAAGTAAGGGATATATCGTAGTAATTCAGGACGTCAGGGGGCGTGGAGAGTCGGAAGGCGAATTTAATCCGTTTGTTCAAGAAGCAGAGGACGGATTTGATACCATCAAGTGGGCAGCCGGTCTGTCCGGCTCGACCGGGAACGTAGGCATGTACGGTTTCTCTTATCAAGGCCTAACACAATGGGCAGCGGCTTCCCTTCACCCCCCTGCGCTCAAGGCGATTGCACCGAGCATGTGTCCGGCAGACATGTATCATGGATTATTTTACCCGCATGGCTCCTTTGCACTTGGCAATCATTTGCCGTGGGCTTTCCAGCTGGCTCGTGACACGGCACAAAGAGCGGGTGACTTCGAAACGGCAGAGCAATGCTCCCGATTGATGCGGAGCCCCGAGGAGATGCTTTGGAAAATGCCATTGAATGAAAGGCATCCGATTCTGGAGCAATACTTTCCCGCATTTTATGATTGGATTGATCATCAAACGTACGATGAGTACTGGGAACAGATGAACTGGATCAACGATATCGTAAAGGAACCCGTGCCGGCGCTTCATATTGGGGGATGGTATGACGGTTTCCTCATGGGCACGTTACAGTCGTTTGAAGCTCTGCAAGCTACGGCCACGCCGGATTGCTTTCATCGGCTCATTGTCGGCCCGTGGGCCCATATTCCATGGGGGCGCAGAGCGGGCGGAATCGATCATGGCGAGCAGGCAGATGGTGGTCATCATCTGGAGCAGCTGCGCTGGTTTGATTATTGGCTGAAGGGCAAGGAAGACATGGAATTGCCTGGTGAATTGCAAATCCGATATTTTGACCAATTGAGTCATGAATGGCATACGGCGGAACAGCTGCCTTCTGTATTTCAGGATGGACACTCTCCGTCCGAATGGTATTATTTGTCCGGGTCACAGACCCCGGCGAACGGTGCGGCAGGAGGCGGGAGACTGGAAAAGCATAAGGAAGATGTGGAGGAAGCTGTGCCGGATGTATTCGTATACGACTCGCGTCTGCCGATGCGTCTTGACTCTTACCTGCCGTCCGACCGAGCTGCCATTCAGGAACGGCAAGAGATTCTGGTATATACGGGAGGACCGCTTGCAGAGGATATCCCGATTTTTGGGTCCCCGGAGTTATCCGTGCAGTACCAAACATTGGGAGGCCCGACGGATCTGGTAGCCATCCTCACCACCGTATCCGAGAAAGGGACGGCCCGGCTACTGAGTGTGGGTCGCACGGAAATCTGCAGTGAAGGAGCAGATGCTTCCAATGAATGGAGAACAGCGCAGATCCGGCTGCGTCCCTTGGCGGCCACCCTTCCGGCTGGCTCGTATGTCCGGCTTGAGTTGACAGGCAGCGCCTTCCCGTTATTCGCCCGGCATCCAAACGGTGTTACGGACGAGATAAACAGCACGGGAACGGGTGGGTTGAAGATTGCCACAACGGCTGTTCGCAGTACAGAACAGGATATATCCTGTTTGAGGCTGCCGTTAAAAAGATGAAAAGCAAGCATTAATTAAAATCAATCAAAGTGAGGTTGAATGTATATGGTGAACATTCCAGGTCTGGTTGCTGGTAACTTTGAGAATTGTCCCGTCCACAAAATTTCCGCACAGGATACGAATAAGTTCATCCTGCTGTGCGACAGGGAGCAGGTTCCTTTCACTTCATTTGTGGAGATCTTCGAGGTTGGAGGCAGAACTCCATCCAATGAACACCGGGAAGCTTATGAATATTTTTATGTGTTAAAAGGGGAGGGGCTAGCCAAAGTTGGCAACGAGTATGAGACTCCGATCCGCCAAGGCTCATTCATTATCATTCCACCGGGCAACCATCACGATATTATTAACACGGGCAGCACGCGTCTGTATTGTCTGACGACCATGGTACCAGACGAGATGTTCTCGGATATGATCAAAGCGGGTCCGGCCACCGAGCTTGACGAGGAGGATCTGGCCGTGCTTCAGGCGCTGGCTACCGCACAATGAGTGCAGGGCTGCGTTTCATTAATGTATGCCTTCCGCACCGAGAAGACCTCTGTCTTTATGAACTAAAGGCGGAGGTTGGAAAATGGGTTAGTATCCGTCGGCAAGATCGTTTCCTTGATGCACGGGAAAGCGGTGCTTCCCGTCTGATGGTCCCGCACCAGGCTGGATCGGATCTGAAACGGCTCGCAGACGCGGATTGCATCGATCTGCAGGGCGGGATGATGCTTCCTGGCCTGGTTGACTCTCATATGCATTTGGATAAGGCCTTCTCGCTTGAGCAGGTGTCGAACCGATCCGGCACGCTTCATGAAGCCATTCTTAATTACAGCCAGGCTGTACAGACATTCAGCAAGGAGCAGCTAGCGGAACGCATGCTGACTGCCGCTAGAATGGCTCTGAGCTACGGGACCACGACCATAAGGAGCCACCTTGACTTCCCTGTTCATTTGGGGAGAGAGGTGGCCTTTCGGACTATTGAGGCAGCCTTGGAAGTACGGGAGAAGTTGAAGGACAGTATGGCTATCCAATATGCGCTCATGGTTCCGTTCCGCGGCAATCAAGAAGCTGCGGATGAGGCAATCGAGGAAGCACTACGGATGGGAATTGATGTACTGGGTGGAGCCCCTCATCTGGCAGATGACTCTGAAAGAGAGATTGGCAGGATTTTTCGGTTAGCGGATCATTTCGGTGTGCCCATTGATCTGCATGCAGATGAAAGTGATCATCCCGAAAAAAAAACCGTGCTGAGCATCGCAGAGCATACGATTCGCCACGGTTATCAGGGCAGAGTGACAGCAGATCATCTGTGCTCGTTGTCTGCAATGACGGAAAAAGATGCACAGCATGTGATGGCGAAGATGAAGGAAGCCGGTCTGAACGCGGTAACGCTGCCTGCGGTGAACCTGTATCTTCAGGGACGGGAAGATCGCGGCCTGGTAAGACGGGGCACAACACGCATTCGCGAGCTGCTTGCAGAAGGCATTCCGCTTGCTGCGGCCTCCGACAATATTCAAGACCCGTTCCATCCGTTCGGCCGCGGGGATCTGATACAGATCGCCCAAATCACATCATATGCTGCCCATATGGGCAGTGAACGGGATTTAGTACAGCTGCTGCGGATGATCACGGATATACCTGCTGAAATTACGGGCTGCGACGAGTATGGGATTGAAGAAGGGCATGACTGCAACTTTGTTGTCACGGATGCTTCGGATGTCACGCAGCTGCTATCAGGTACAAAAATGAGTCGCTGGGTGTATGCCTCCGGCAGATGGCAGTCTGCTTTGCATACAGCTCAGACATTCGCTTCTGAATTGGTAACATAATAAGCAACAAACAGGAATTACCGTCAGTTGAACATAGAAGAGAAAGAAGGTGGCAAGATGGTTCCACAAGTCACAGGCACACAGACGATGGTAGTCAGTCCTCATTCTTTGGCCAGCGCGGCAGGAGCGCGTATTTTGCAGCAAGGAGGTAACGCCTTTGATGCCGCCGTGGCGGTGAGCGCCTGTCTTGCTGTCGTATATCCACATATGACGGGACTGGGAGGCGATTCCTTCTGGTTAACCTATAGCACCGAAGAGAGAAAAATCAGGGCATATAACGCGAGTGGGCGTTCGGGCAGCGGGATTACCGCAGCCTGCTTTGCGGGCGAATCAGCCATCCCGCAGCGGGGACCCCGCAGCGTCATTACCGTGCCGGGTATGGTGGACGGCTGGGATGCCATATTACAGGAATATGGCTCGAAGACGCTGGCAGAGGTGCTTGAGCCCGCGATCCGTTATGCGCTGGAAGGCTTCCCGCTGTCGCCGGACCAGCATGTCAATACGGCCGAGCGTTCAGATGTGCTGGCAGCTTATCCACAGACAGCCGCCATCTATCTGCCCGGAGGCAAGGTCCCGGAGCAAGGCAGCCGCTTTGTGCAGTCTGCTTTGGGAAGCAGCCTGCTGCAGGTTGCGGACCAGGGCCGAGACGTATTTTATTCAGGCAGTGTTGGTCAGGAGATTGTTCGCTCACTCAAGGAGCAGGGAGGTCTGCTGACACTGGAGGACTTTGCGAGACACAGAGGTGAATGGGTGGAACCGGTCAAAGGGAGCTACCGAGGGCTTGATCTTTATCAGGTCCCTCCGAATTCACAGGGCTTTACCGGTATAATGGCGCTGCAAATTCTAGAACAATTTGAATTGGAGAGTATAGAGCATGGTTCCTATGAGTACTATCACCTGCTTGTGGAGGCGCTGAAGCTGAGCTTCCGTGACCGCGATCGTTATTTGACAGACCCACAATTTTCCTCCATTCCTCTGGACCAGCTGCTATCCAAATCCTATGCCGCGAAGCTGGCGGCCTGCATCGATATGGAGCGAGCTCTGCCGATGGATACCCAGCCGGTAGGTCATGATACGGCATATGCGGCTGTAGTAGACAGTGAGGGCAATGCCGTTTCATTTATCCAAAGTCTCTATTTTGAGTTCGGCTCTGCTGTGGTTGGGGGAGACACCGGTATTTTGCTGCAGAACCGAGGCTCGTTCTTCTCCCTTGATCCGTCGCATGTGAACAGGCTTGAACCGGACAAAAGAACCTTTCATACGCTGATGCCGGCAATGGCTTGCCGCGATGGGAAGCCGTATATCTTGTACGGTACCCAGGGAGGAGAAGGTCAACCACAGACACAGACCGCGCTGCTGACCCGCATGGTGGATTATGGTATGACCCCCCAGACCGCTGTGCGTGAACCTCGGTGGGTGTGGGGAAGAACATGGGGAGAGGCAACGCAAGAATTGAGAGTTGAGGGCCGAATCGCGGCAGAAGTGCAGCAGCGTTTACGACTCGCCGGACACAAGGTACACACAGTTGAAGATTTTGCTAGAGTCATGGGACATGCGCATGCCATTATGATCGATGACAATGGCTTCCTGCTCGGGGGCACAGACCCCCGCTGCGATGGTGCGGCTATTGGATGGTAAAAACAGAACAGGGTGCAGCACGCTCTAATTAGGTGAGTGGCTCTAACTTTAAGAGAATTAATACCTTTTGTTGTATAAAATCAAGGCTTACAGCGAATCATCCCAGATCTCCATATCCCCAGGACATATTGTTGGGCAGAACTGATAAACTTTAAAACCGCCTCTAATGGCGGTCTTTCTATGTTCGGCGAATGCCAGCTGCTTACTCTATTAAACTATCGGTAAACGATTACTCAATAGCTGAACAAAAGCAGCTAATCAATGTGATCAGCAGCTTTTGTTTTAAGTTTAGAATAAGATGCCATACCCCAAACGTGGAAAATCCCAAATATCTATATTATCCCGTTGAATCGGCGTAATTAGGTTGAAATTTGCGGTTCATCTGCAGGCTGTCGTCCACTTACCGCAAGCATAATCACAGCAATAATGATTAGTATAAAGCAGAAAATAAATGAGTATCGGTAACCGACAATGCTGGCTACTCCACCACCAACAAGACTGCCAAGCAGTCTGCCGATTGTGGATGAATTGGAATATAGCGTGGAAGCATATCCTGGCATTCTGGGCAGCAGGTCCTGAATGTAGCTAATTCCAATTGCAGAAATGACGGCGACAAAAACAGCGAGCAAAATTTGTGCAGCAAGCATTTGCCACATCGCGTTTGATATAAGTATAACGAAATAATAAGCTCCTCCGAAAATAGCCCCGCAAAACACCAAGATTCGGTTACTATACTTTGCACTAAGTAGACCGAGTACAATCATAAAAGGAATTTCCAGTGCAGCACATATACTACTGACTAAACCGACATCGCTTGTTGTTCCCCCAAGATTGTTTGTAATAAAGAGAGCCGTGTTTATGCTGCTCATCCAATGAGCGGTATACATGAGTATCAGAATTAGAAAAGGAATTAAAATATCTCGGTTTTGAGCCAGCCGGAAACTTTTTATTTTCACTTCAGCTTGATTGCTCTTCATTTCCTTGTTTGATTTGAGAAATAGGAAAACAAGCAGAGCAACAAGTAGGAAAACTCCGATTGTACCCAAAAAAATCCCCTCAAATCCAATAGCAGCGAGTAATAAAGTGCCGATTAATGGACCTGTAATAAAGCCGAGAGAGAAAGCAGAACGCAAAGTAGAATTAGCAAACGCACGCTCCGTAAAATGACTCTTTATCACTGCTTCTCTGGAAATAGCGAACAACTGAGGCATCCCTGGTGCACCTAGTGCAGTAAACACAGTCATGTAAATGAACAAGATCGGAAAATCTTGAATGAACAAGTATCCACTAAAGGCCAGGGCATTAGCGAGAGTAGAGAAAAGATAAACGCCCTTTCGATTTAAGCCGAGGTCGGAACGTCTCCCGATTAGCGTGCTGATCCATATTCCTGCTATTAGTGTAACGCCTAGATAAAGACCAAACATGCCAATAGATACGCCAAGCCTTTCCGTGAAGTAAATAGATAAAAAGGGGGTGCTGAGCGAAATGCCCATTCCCTGCAATGCCATACAGATAAAGAGTAAAGCATACGAAGGAATGGAAAATAGGCTAACGAATCGAATGAACATAGTGTGAGATTACTCCTAAGAATTTTTTGTTGTGTAATCACCATACATGACCTTGCTTTATCTCGTCTAATTGTATTTTACTGGAAAATGATTTATATCCACTTGGGATCTGCCCACTTCGCTATCAACAGGTTGTTTTTAAGGAATTACATAGTCATTTTTAAGACAGTACATGTTGAGCATGATGCAAGGACCCATCCTGCTGTAAACTATGCTTGAAGGCAACAAAAATCCCTTTACAAGATAGGGGTCGGAGCGTTAAAGTTAACGCAATTATGGCGGACAGTAGATTTTAAAAGATAAGATGAGCACCAAAGGAAGGGATGCCCATGATAAAAAGGTTGAGATTTCAAAACAAATTGATGTTGAGTTACCTTCTGGCCTGCATCATTCCGCTATTATTGTAAGCGTATTCATTTTTCATCAGTCAGCTAAAGGGCTGGAAGAATCTTCACAGGAATTTGCCTCCTTGTATACATCCCAGATTAAGTCCTCATTGAATGAATTTATCAAGGAATACGACAAGATTACGAAGTCAGTATTAGTCGAAAACGAATTGATCTACAGGCTCGGAGAAGGGTCAAGCATACCCATGAACGAGGAGGTTAATCAGCGGGTGGCCGTACAACAGCTTCTCATGAGGGTGACATTGCTCAAATCCGAAATTGGCACCGTAATGCTGATCAGCCGCGATACAGCTAGAGACGTCGGAACGTCTGTTGTAATCTAAAACCACACCAATACCAAGATCTACAGACAACAGATGTTTAATATTTCTGCTGAAGGCAATCAGGTAGCGAAGGACATTAAAAGGGATGACACCAAGCTAAGATAGGAATAAACTTCAAATAGAAATAATGCCGAAATAGGAGAGAGCCGATAACCGCATAATTGGGTTGTTGGCTCTGTGTCTGTACGGCTAGTTCTTAGACATGCATTTATAGCAGCCTCTCGGGTATGTCACTTGTTGCTGGTCTTCTTGACCAAGTCCACGCCAACGTATGCCAGACTTTCCACACTTGCTGCCTTCTGTAGTATGTAATGATCAAAAAAGTTCTTCGTATAGTCTGTTACAAGATTTCGCATTTCCATAGCGTCCCGTTCGCCTCTGAGTTCCTCATTAACATTGGTAAACACGATGTCACAGTAATCTAAATGAGCAGCACCATCAACAGAGAAATAATAGGTTTCCATGCTATTGTTAGCGCCAATTATCGCATTCATATTATAGTTAGGTTCACTAAATAGTAGCAAGAAGGGTTTCTTGAGGTCGCTGCCCTGAAGTCCGAACGCACCGCTATCCAAGCCAATCCCGCAGGCGAACCTTTCGTCGTCCCGGCAAACAATCGCCGCCGTAGGCCCTCCATAAGAATGTCCGACTATACCCATGCCGATGTTAAGCCATAATCTGCCCTTAAAGATGGAATTCAGTTCTCCAGAGTCCAGTTTGAAAAGATAATCGGCTACATACCTTATATCTTCTGCCTGTAATTCGCTATGCTCTGTTAACTTGGCAAGTATCGGCAGTGTAAGCACGTTTTGGCACATCTCAATGGCAGTTTCTTCGTCAGGCCGCATCTCCATCTTACCAGCCAACTCCACCATTTCCGGATCTTCAGAAAACGCCATAATAACATCCGAAAAATCCTTTGATACATTAAACAGGCGTCCATCTTTACACTTATACATGGTGCTATTCTGGTGGCCGACGCTTACCACTACATATCCCATGCTTGCCAAGTCTGTACAGATCACGGTACCCCATTCTGGAGAACCTCCCCCGCCGCAAACATAGAATAATACCGGATAGTGCTTTTCCTTCCCAGAGAGAGCAAGGTCGTCGTAACACTGGGTCTGGATATCGATAGAGTAAGCATCCTTCAACGCAGTGAGAAGCGGCTGCTCATTCAACATCTCGTATACTTCAGGAAACATGTACGTTGATGTCGTCTTCCCTTCGTTACTGTCGGACGGATAGTACACAAACGCCGTCAGTTCTCTTTTTGAGTGATCTGATGCCATGTACTCAAAATCCATCTGGGTTCGACCCACCGTATAGCCGCCAATGGGTTCTGGAAATGCATCATACGTTTTCATTTTCTTATTCCCCCTATATTCGTTGGAATCGTATCTACTCCTTGGCTTTCTTGAGATCGCTAACCATTTCAGAATATTTATGATCTTCGAGCAGCCCATGACCCATAAAGTCAGTAAAGTACTTGCTAATCTTCAGTTGCAGCTTAGAGTCCTTGATATCGAATTCTCGAAAAAACATGACAAGATTAAACTGCATGGACTCAAACATAAAAGAAATCAGGTCGTCGTCAATATCAGGTCGGAGAGATCCATCAACCCTCATTCGGCGTAAAATGTTCTTGATGATGGGGAATGACTCTCCCTTTAGCACATCCAGATAGACTTTAAGCAATATGTCCTCAGGAATGTATAGTACTGTTTCAGTAAGTTTGATTTCCAACTCATTCAATGGCTCGGTTATCATGCCATTAACATTACCAAATAAGCCAGTAAGGAAAAACCGGTAAAGGGAATCGTCATTCGTGTTATTAAAATACGAAGCTCTTTTCTGGGTCACATTACGTATTAAGAGACAATAAAGGTCATCTTTGTCTTCAAAATAGCGATAAAATGTTCCAGGGTGCATGGATAAACAATCCAAAACCATCTTCATCGATATATCCTCGTAAAGATTATTAACAAAAAGATGCATAGCGCTATTAGATATTTCCTCGCGTCTTGCTTCATCTAAACGAAAGAAAGTTTTTTTTGGCATAGAGTACTCCTTAATATAAAGTGTGAACTCATTCACACCTTATCGATAATTGATTCACATGTCAAGTAGTACTGAAATATTAAATATCAATAATGTAGGACAGACAAATCAAAAGGCACCCGCCTATAGGCAGGTGCCATCTCTATAGAGATCAAGTATAGATTATCTATGGGGAACTTCATTTTG
The DNA here is from genome assembly GCF_004000925.1 of Paenibacillus illinoisensis NBRC 15959. Taxonomy (GTDB): domain Bacteria; phylum Bacillota; class Bacilli; order Paenibacillales; family Paenibacillaceae; genus Paenibacillus; species Paenibacillus illinoisensis. Next base: position 620,211 of record NZ_BIME01000002.1, read on the forward strand.
CAAGTTCCTGTTCCTCCAGTAATCGTTTCAATTTTTGGCGCTGCCGTTTTTCCTTTTGACGGCGTTCTCTGTCCTCAGCCTGCAGAGCTTTAAGTAGGGAGACACACATGCCGATAAGGACAACAGCGAACGGCAGTGCGGCCACAATGGAGGCTGTCTGGAGGCCGTTCAATCCCCCGCTGATCAGCAGAACTACCGCGATGGCGGACTGCAAGATTCCCCAGGTTAATTTTACTCTTGTACTCGGGTCCAACTTGCCATCTGAAGTCAGCATGCCCAGCACAAAGGTAGCCGAATCCGCCGACGTAATAAAGAAGATCATGATCAGAAGAGTAGCAACGAATGCTGTAATCGTGCCTAAAGGCAGCTGCTCCAGCATAAGGAATAAAGCAGTTGTTGTGTCTTCTTTGACGGCTTCCGCCAGATGAGCGGCATTGAACAATTCCAACTGAAGTCCTGTTCCCCCAAAGACGGAGAACCAGATAAATCCGAAAAGGCTTGGAATAACCATGACGTAAATTACAAATTCTTTAATGGTTCTTCCTTTGGATACCCTTGCGATAAACGTGCCAACAAAAGGAGCCCACGAGATCCACCATGCCCAGTAAAATAACGTCCAGGTTCCAATCCAGGTTTCTCTTGAAAACGGCGTCAGTCTCAAACTCATGTTAATAATATTCTGCAGGTAACTTCCCAAGGTGGTCGTGAATGTGTCAAATATAAAAGAAGTCGGCCCAGTCACCAAAACAAACAACATTAATAGCACAGCTATAACGAGGTTGGTGTTGCTCAAAATCTTAATACCTTTATCCAGACCGGAGGTTGCCGAGATTAAAAACAATACAGTTACAATGGCGATGATGACAACCTGGGACAGCGTTGAGTTGGGAATACCGAATAAGTAATTCAGCCCCCCGCCGATCTGAAGTGCACCCAATCCAAGCGAGGTCGCAACTCCGAAGATGGTGGAAATGACGGCCAGAATATCAATGACCTTACCAAGCCAGCCTGCAGCAAGACGTTCACCGATCAAAGGAATAAAGGTCGAACTGATCAGCCCCTTATGGCCTTTCCGAAACTGGAAATAAGCAAGCGCTAAGCCGATGACGGTGTAGATGGCCCAAGGATGCAGACCCCAGTGGAAAAAGGAATAACGCATTGAAAGTCTTGCGGCTTGCGTAGTTTCGGGTACCGCTCCCTCCGGTGCAGATAAATAGTGGGACAGCGGTTCTGCAACTCCCCAGAAAACCAGACCTATGCCCATACCAGCGCTAAACAGCATAGACAGCCAGGAAACCGTAGAATATTCCGGTTCATCATCGTCATCCCCCAGCCTGATACCGCCAAATCGGCTGAATGCCAGATAGAAAGCGAAGATCAGGAAGAACAGTGTTGCTAGCAAATAAAACCAGCCAAAATTCTGAATAGAGAAGTTGTAGGCTACGTCAGCCGCATCAGCCAGCTGATCAGGAGCGACAGCTCCCCAAATTGCAAATAGTGCAACGATGATAATTGTGATTGTAAATACCATGAAGAGAACCCCCGTTATGTAAGCTTCATCCAACTTTTCCTTAGTATGTACTAGTCCAGCGTGTAATATTTCGGAAAGCCAGCTGTTGATAAAATAAAACAAACCGCCTTGTATTGAAACACCCGTCGGTTTGTTTTGATCTCTCCAGAATAGTAAATTATCTATGATCGCCTGTTAAACTGAGATGGTAGATTGAGAATTTCAGATTTTAGTTATATAGAAATAACTTGAAAAATCTAAGAGGGAATCATCACTTTTAGGAGCAGCATTTGAAAGTATAGTGTATTTTTAAATATAAGAGATTCTGAAGAAAGAAATGAAAGGATGAGAAGGATGATAAGACTCGAGTCTGGTATGTCCATAGATAACGAATTATTTTCTGATATTGTCAGGTATGAGCACGTAACGATAAGCAGAACGACTATAAAAAACTCGAATGTTGGTTCACCTATCTTTTGGAGCTGTAATCTGAATCAACTTGTGTTTGATACCTGCGATCTTAACAATGCGAGATTTTTTGCCGATACTACGATTGATCATTGTACATTTATTCGTTCCGACTTGCGCTCAGTTGGCATTGCCAAGGGCGAAGCTGTTTTCACCAATTGTGAGTTTTCCTCCTGCGATATGAGAGGCATGACATTGGAGAATGCAACGTTCATCGATTGTACTTTTGTTAAATGCAGATTCAATGACCAGATTTTACAAGCGGCGAATATCGTTAATTGTTCCTTTTCCGGCAAGCTGGTTGATATTACGTTTGAGGGAAATGGCAAACAAAAGCTAATCGCCAATTTTGAAAACTGCATCCTTGAAGGTGTTCGTTTTGTGAACTGTGACCTGACGCAATGTATTCCGCCAAAATACAAAAATCATCTGTATGTTGAACAGGTATCCTCACGTGTGAAAAATGCGATGACGAAGATTGACAATGACCCTAATCTATCTGACGATGAACGGAAAGTACTGGTACGCAGTCTGCGCAAGCTTGAGCATATGAATCAATATATTTTTAACACAGTACATATGAAGAAAATATATGGTGATGTTTTTGTTGAACGATTTTTCAGTAGTCTGGACGTTCAGCGAGAATGATCCTGTCACAGGTCTGTTATTAAAAAACCGCATCGAAGTTTCAAACCAAGGATTGTCCCAGTAGTTGTTCGTTGAAGGTTCTAGATACAGCCTCCGAATATGACATGCTGTCATATTGAGTACCTAGCCATGCATATATATCCCCGAGAATGTAGGTATAGGGGGCGGAACAATGGACGGTAACAATGCTAATAATCAGGGAAACAATCGAAGCAGGAAGGGAGGCAATGTGCAATCCGAGTGGCATGCCATGCAGTCGCCAGAACACCATTCACAGACAGTAGGGGAACGGGGGCCGATTCTGGAGCAGGACAGCATGCTGCATGAAACACTCGAAACCTTTGTCCACGAAAAAATTTTAGAGCGCCCGGTCCACGTAAAGGGATTCGGAGCATTGGGTTATTTTGAAACCCTACACTCGATGGCCGCTTATACGAACCTGTGCTTCTTACAAAAACCAGGACAACAGGTTGCTGTTACCGTTCGTTTCTCACTTGCGGTCAGCAACAAAGGAACACCCGATACATCCCGCAACGTTCGTGGATTTTCGACGAAATTTTATACCGAGCAAGGCGTTTTCGACCTGCTTTGTAATCATATCCCCGTGTTTCTCGTACGAGACCCGATCCGGTTTCCTGAGTCAATTCATGCTTTCCTGCCATCACCCGTTAACAATCTCATTGATCCGAATCGATTCTGGGGGTTCATTGCTAGAGCACCAGAGGCAACCCATTTCGTTGTACGACTGTACTCGGACGAAGGGACGATCAAGAGCCTCCGCCATACGCCAGGACACAGTGTTAACACCTATGTTTGGAAAAATGCAAAGAACGAACGCTTCTACGTCAAATATCGCTGGATTCCATTAGCTGGAGAGCAATATATCGATGCGGAAGAAGCGGCTCGCTTGGCTAGCGAGAACCCCGATTATTCGGGTAAAGACTTATATGACACGATTGCACAAGGTACACCTGTCCAGTATGGGCTGTATGTGCAGTTGATGAACCCACAGGATGAGGCAATGCTGCCGTTCGATCCGTTGGATGACACGAAAGTGTGGGATGTGCGTCAATTCCCGCTTCTGCCCGTTGGTCGACTCGTCTTGGATAAGAACCCGACGAATTATCAGGAGCAGATCGAGAAGCTGGCATTCTCCCCGTCCAACCTTCTGGATGGTGCTGAGCTGTCCGATGATAAAATGCTGCAAGGCCGCAGTAATATTTATTGGGATTCACAGCGCCACCGCCTTGGATCGGACTTTCGCAAAATTCCGATTAACCATCAAGCCAACTGGTCACCGATGGATCAGGTAACGAGCGGAGAAGGGCGTTATGTAGCTGGCCGGCTCGTTCGATCCGATATTCCGAAGGCTGATAATTTCACCCAAGCGGGACAATTCTACCAGTCGCTAACAGGGGTTCAACAGGATCATCTTGTTCAGAACCTCGCTGATGACTTATCGGCAGCTTCTCATGAGATACAGACGATTGTGTTAGGCTATTTATACGAGGCTGATGCAACATTAGCCGAAAGGGTAGCACGCCAGATCGCTGCGTTGAAGAAGGGATAATTCAGTACAAAAACGGACCGTAAGTGTTCATCTTTCATCGATGAATGCTTTCGGTCCTTTTGTTTTTATCCTTTACCTACTATGCCGTGGCAGCAAATTAATAAAATTCTAATAAACGATGGTATCGGTTTCCGCTTCACTTCGTTAACGTCTTCGGAAGGCTCCGCCGCGTGCCAGAGCGAAGAAGATGAGCAGGGCAATAATCGAGCCAACGATGGCTGGAATAATATGAAATCCGCCAATCACCGGACCCCTTGGTCCCAGCAATTCTGTTCCTAACCAGGAACCGATAAAACCCGCAATGATATTACCAAGTACACCGCCCGGTACGTCACGCCCAATCAAGTTGCCGCTTAACCAGCCAATAAGTCCACCAACAATGAGTACCCAGAGCAGATCCATTGAGTTGTTCTCCTTTCTTCGGGTTTATTACAAGTTATGTTGGGCTCAGTGGAATATACCTCAGCTTCCAGTTGGTGGAGGAATCTAAAGTGTCTGTGCTAAGATTGGGTTAAATATAATTGAAGCTGGAGAACAAGGCTAGATAGGGGTGTACATTGAAGAAAATTCTAGTCATTGATGATGAAGCTGCCATCAGAGATTTAATCGAGCTCGTACTGAGGAGAGAAAACTACGTTGTTCAAACTGCTGAAAACGGTAAAATAGCCCTGCAGCTGCTGGATGCTTTTGGGCCGGACCTGGTGGTGCTTGACTTGATGCTGCCTGACTGCTCCGGATATGACCTGTGCAAGGAAATCACCGGGAAACGTGCCGTTCCTGTCATCATGCTCTCTGCCAAAAATGAGGTAATCGACAAAGTGCTCGGACTTGAGCTAGGAGCGGAAGATTACATGACCAAACCCTTTGACAATCGTGAATTGCTCGCTCGGATCAAGGTGATTCTGAGAAGAAACGAGAGCAAGGAGAAATCCAGTGAAGGAACAGAGATGAAATCAACACCCATCATTCATGAAGAGCTAACATTTGATCTGGAAAGCCGAAGGGTGCTGAAAAACGGTGTACCCGTGTCTTTAACGGCCAAAGAGTTTAAAATTCTGGAAACGTTACTCAAAAGGCCGGACAAAATCTTTACCCGGGATGAGCTGCTGCAGATCGGATGGGGATATGACTTTATGGGAGACAGTCGCAGTGTGGATATGACCATCATGCGATTACGGAAAAAGCTGGAGGATAACGCGGACGAACCGAAGTATGTCAGGACGATCTATGGATTCGGCTATCAGCTTGGAGGTGGCGAGGCCTGAAATATGCAACCCGGTTACTGCTGAATTATTTATTTTTCTCCGTGCTGTCCTTTGGCATCATCATTTTTGCGGTGAATAAAGCCATTGATTACTACAGCTTCGTTACTATTGAGAAACAAATGATGGAGAAGGCGGATCTGTCCGAGCTATCCTTTCGAGAGGTGTTAGCACAGCATAGGTCATCGTCAGTAGAGCCCCAGACCCAGGAAATCGTCAGACTTGCTCTGGAGAAGCTGAAAGCTTCAGGGAAGGAAGTACGAATTTATGACAGCTCCAAGCAGCTGCTGGGCCTCGCTGTGGATGGCATCATCATTAATGATGGCAAACCTCTTATTTTTGACAAAAATATTGAGAAAGCCCTGAGCGGCAGTTATGCCTACACCGTAACGGAAGATCATCTGCTTTATTTTGCGACTCCCATTCAGAATCAATTTTACGAGAACGCTTATGTGTATGAGTTCGTGGACGACATTTCGTACTTTTATGTGATGATGGATCAAATCCGTTATATCCTGTTTGCGGGTGCGGGCGGTTTCATTGTACTGATTACGTTAGCCAGTCTGTGGATTGCCCGCAACACAACCAAGCCGATTAAGGTGCTGCTTGGCGCTGTGCAAAGCTTCTCTAGACAAGAGTTTCAAAGAGTTCATCTTAACCGGAAGGATGAGCTGGGCATGCTGGCAGATGGGCTGGATTCCATGGGGCGTCAGCTACATGATTACATTCAGTACCAGAAACAATTTGTCTCCAACGTATCTCACGAGTTAAAAACACCCTTGGCAGCGATTCGTGGTTTCTCTCAATACTTGGTTGAAGGGGAGAATGAGAACAAGGAACTGCAAAAAATCTATGGTCATCTGCTGCAGGAGTCGGATCGGTTGACACGCTTGATTAATGAACTGTTGCTGCTATCCCGCTTCGACAAGGCTGGTTCTAACGAACTGGAAGCCCGGAAAACGGAAATGAACGAACTGATTCAGCAGGTGGCAATGAATATGGAAGCGAAGTCTAAAGATAAAGGGATCAAGATTATGGTTAGTAAAGCACAGGGAGAACCGGATGATGAGGGTACAACAAGAGTTTATGCCAACATCAATCCAATGTTAATGTCCCATGCAATCGCCAACCTTGTGGACAACGCTATCAAGTACTCAGGCAATCACTCACAGATTAAAGTAGAGATGGAACATACGCCAAGCGAGATCGTTATTCGGATACGTGATCAAGGAATCGGAATTGCGAGCGATGAACTGGAGAGAGTGCAGGAACGCTTTTACCGGGCAAAAAATGCAAGTACAGCGAACGGTTCAGGTCTTGGACTTTCGATTTGCAAGGAGATTGTAGAGCGGTTTAATGGATATATCGACATGGAAAGTCAGATCGGGGAAGGAACGAGCGTTACGATTGTTTTGCCTCGTGTGTAGACCGCATTCTAAACCCAAGCCTAATTAGGTAACGTTACAAGATTGGTACATTTCTGTTATGAGACTAACAAATGCTTTTTTTATAATCACTTCATAAGAACAAATCACATTTATGGAGGGATCATGATGAAGTTAACAAAGAAAGCTGCAGGTTTTATCGTACTAGGTGCTTTACTAACGGGGGCATTAACGGGCTGTCAGTCCAGTGATGCTACATCTCCAGCAACCGGACAGAACACAGCAAATGAACAAAGCAAAGGTGAAGGAGCATCGAATTCCACAGCACCTCCTTCTGAAAATTCCGAAGAACAGAGTGGTGAAGCGATTAAGGAAGGTTCGATGGAGAAGGAAGGCAATGTGGTGCTGAAGGAGCTTGCTTTTGTCTATAATGAGCACACCATTGCGATTTCCGATACAGCGAATGAAGAGCAGATGGAACAGATGCTCGGGAAACCGGATAATCTGAAATCCCATACGTACACTGCCGACGATGGAACCAACATGGATACGTTAATCGGTTTTACAGAAAAGGTATATACGTATCCTGGTCTGGAAATTAAAACAATCAGTATACCGGAGGGGAAACAAGACTCCATCTTTCATATCGAGATTACAGATCCTAAGTACGCAACAGTACGAAACATTAAAGCAGGAGATAGTCTGGATACACTCAAAAACGCCTACCCTGAGGGGAAACTGCTTGGTGATGGAGCCCCTGATGAGGAGGATGACTTCCGTTACGAGCCGTCCAACTATGTGGATGTGATGTCGTTTCATATTAAGGATGCCAAGGTGGAGAGCATTCAGATCTACAGCCTTCTGGACTAATATATAGTGATCGACGTTGGTAAGCCATTCATACGATTCACCTTTAATACCTGCCCGGAAGAGGGCAGGTATTTTTTCGTTTGTAGACTCGTCAGCAAGTGAAAAAAACATGAACTTCTCTATTCATTGGGTGCTGATCAAGTCATTCATTACAGAAAGGAAAAATTTGAAGAGATTCTAAAAGATATCGATTTAGTATTTGACACGATGGGTGGAGTAGTAGCTGAGAACAGCTATAAAGTGCTTAAGCCAAATACCGGAAGACTGATTACCAAATTACCAATAAGTAGGCATTGAAACTTTGGGAGTTTTCATTTCCGCAAGATGGCAAAAGGGAATGGTGGATAAATGATACCTCAGTACATATTACTGGGGAAAGTAAAATAGATTGAACTAGTCGGTAAACAGTGTTACTCTGAAAGTCTATGTTCAATAATATATTTAATAATAGTCACCATTTAGGTTATAAAGAAAGGTAACACTATGATAAAAGTTGATAACTTATCCTTCTCATTTCCGCAAAAAGAACTATATAACAACATTTCATTTACGTTAGAAGAGGCACAACATTGCGCTTTTATAGGAACAAGTGGCAGTGGGAAAAGTACACTGGTCGATATACTGATAGATCCGGAAAGATATTTGTTCGAGGGCAAGTTAGAGATAGACCCGGAATGCAGAATAGGGTATGTCAGTCAGTTCTCGCAAGTCGACAAAACGAAAGAAACAACCGTATTTGAATATATCGGAGAAGAATTTATTAAGATACAAGATGAAATCACTGCACTGTATGCGGAGATGTCCACCACGTCTGACATGGATTCGCTGATGGAGAAGGTTCAATCGGCTTTGGATGCATTCGAATCGATGGGTGGGGATAATTTCGAAAACACCATCAATAAGCAGCTAAACCTGGCCAACCTCATGAAGCTCAAAGATCTTAATATATCCGACGTGAGTGGTGGGGAATTCAAACTTATTCAAGTGATGAAGGAAATGCTCAATCGTCCAGACTTATTGATTATGGATGAACCCGATGTATTTTTGGACTTTGAAAACCTAAATTCGCTTAAAAAATTAATTAATTCCCACAAGGGAATGCTGCTCGTTGTTACGCACAACCGTTATCTATTGAATCATTGTTTCAACAAAATTATTCACCTTGAAAATACGGAAATCCAAGAGTTTGACGGGCGATATATCGAGTACAACTTCTCGCTGCTTCAGACTAAGATCGAGCTGCAAGAAATCGCGGTTGCTGAAGCTGAAGAAATAGAGAGATACGATCACATCATCGACAATCTTAGAGAGATCGCCACGTATAATTCGGAAGCCTCAAGAGGCAGAGCGTTAAAAGCCAGAGTCAAGTTTCAAGAGAGATTGGAAGCACGTCGGATAAAAGAGCCGTTTGTCGATATCAAGCAGCCGAATATCCGTTTTGGTATCAATAAGGAAATCGAAGACACCGTTGTTCTTAAAGTCAATCATTATAGCGTTTCCTTTGACGAGTTGCTTTTGGAAAATGTGAACTTCGAGATCAAATCAACAGATAAAGTAGCCCTGATCGGTCCAAATGGTACCGGGAAAACCACTTTACTCCGTGAAATCTATAAAAACAATCAGGATTCCATTGAAATAAATGATGATGTTAATGTGGCTTATTTATCTCAGCTTCAAGGTGAAATGCTTAAAGATTCGAATACCATACTACATGATTTCATAGATGCTGGATTTAAAACGTATGATGAGATCAGATCGCATCTTACAGATTATGGATTTGAAGGAGAAATCCTTGATCAAAAGATTGAATCATTATCTGGTGGAGAAAAAAACATGCTTCAACTGGCTAAAGTTTCTGGCAGTCAAGCGGGCGTGTTGCTTCTTGATGAACCGACAAGCCATCTAGACACTTACTCACAAATTGCACTGGAGAAAGCTATTGAAGACTATAAAGGTGCGATTCTCATGATTTCTCATGATTTTTATACTGTTGTAAATGGTATGGATTATGTTTTAATCATTGACGATAAAACGATTAGCAAAATGAGTATGCAGGAATTTAGACAGATGATTTATGCTAGTCATTTTAATAAAGATTATTTAGAAACTGAACAACAGAAAAAATCAGTTGAAATGAAAATAGAATTGGCTTTAAAAGATACTAATTTTGAACTTGCCAAAGTATTGGTTGATGAGTTAGAAGAGTTAATTAAGTTGCTCTAAAATGGAATTGTGCCCGCTAGTATCGCGAGGAATATCAAAGGAAAACTGGCGAAGGAAAAGGAACGAAACGCTTATTTAAGTTTTGTATAGTGACGCAGCAGAAACAAGGGCGGAGTGTATCCGCCCTTGTTTCATTGCTGGATTATGGACACAGTACACTATGCACTCTGAAGTCTCCGGCAGTGGTTAAACGGTGTCAGGACGGAATGTTCATAGCCGTTTGAATGTTTTTCAGATCAAGCTGAATTTGTTCTGAAATATGGTAAGGGTGGTATAAACCTTGCTGTACCATGTAATTTGATATCTTTTCATGAGAGACTATAGCTTCATCGAGCTGTTTCATCAAAATTTGCTTGATTTCGGGGGTGGCACATTCAGTCACAGCCATGGCGTAATTTCTGACTCCGCTCTTGGCATTTATCAACAAATCCATTGCGATTACGTCATCAGTAAGCGTATGAAGGCCTGACATGTGTTCTAATATTGGGTTCATTTTTTTATCTCCTATACAGTCGCTTTAGACAGCACTTCACCGAGCTCCTGAAGCTGCTGTTGTGATAATGTCACATCTTGTTGCAAGATTTGCATGAGTTCCGGATCTGTTACCAGAGCTTGCATGGTCTGGGATTTAGTCAAGCAAACCGTCTTGAATGCAGCTATTTCATGTACCTCAAGCACCTCATGCAATGCGTATTTGGAATTCATTCGGATTGTCCTCCCAAGTATCTATCCATATTTAAGGCTTTAAGATGACTTTAATACAATTGTCCGTTTTTGTATCGAACACTTCATAGCCCCGCTTGGCATCGCTGAGCGGAATGACGTGAGTAACAATGTCGCCGGGGTCCACTTTGCCAGACGTAACCAACTCGTACATATACGGCATATAGTGAATAACTGGAGCTTGTCCGGAACGGATATTCACGTTTCTCTGCATGATGTCACCGAGCGGGAAGCCGTTATAACGACCACCGTATACCCCAGTGACTTGGATGGTGCCGCCTTTGCGGACAGCCTGAGAAGCAATGATAAATGCGCTCATGGTGCCGCCTTGCAGTTTCAAACCGCTGGCTAAATATTCAAGATCACTCATCTTGCCATCCATGCCTACTGCATCAATGACAACATCGGCGCCACCTTTGGTCATTTCCTTGAGTGTATTGCCAATGTTCTTATCTTGTTCGAAGTTTACGATTTCGACGTTGTTCGTTCGCTTCGCATGCTGCAAGCGGTAATCGACATAGTCAACGGCTATGACCCGCTTTGCTCCTTTCAGCCAGCAGAATTTCTGGGCCAGGAGTCCAACTGGGCCGCATCCGAGAACGATGACCGTATCTCCATTTTTTACGCCGGCATTATCTACGCTCCAGAATGCCGTGGTCATGGCATCAGCAATCAAGCTTAGCTTTTCGTCCGGTTGTTCGCAGTTCTCAGGAATTTTGAAGTGGGTGAAATTGGCAAACGGAACCCGTAAATACTCAGCTTGCCCGCCAGAATATCCGCCCGTCGTTCCCGAGTAGCCGAAATATGCCCCCATATCTCCGTTCTCGTTGGAATTGTCACATTGGCTTTCCAGCTGGTTTTTGCAATAAAAGCATTCTCCACATGCGATGTTAAACGGGATGATTACACGGTCGCCTTTTTTTAGGTTGGTCACGCCAGGGCCTACTTCTTCTACGATCCCCATCGGCTCATGTCCGATGACATAGTTCTCCTGAAGGTTAGGGATCATCCCGTGAATAAGATGAAGGTCAGAACCGCAAATGGCGGTACTGGTGATCTTTACGATCATATCGTCCGGTTTCTCAATCTTCGCATCCGGAACCTCTTTGACCACGACATTTTTAACCCCTTGATACGTTACCGCCTTCATGCTTTATGTCCTCCAATATGTTCATCTGGGGTCCGATCAAACATCCCTTTACGCGACGTATCTCCCGGGAACAGATTCATCTGCCCGATCATTACCGTATTATTGGCCGATAGCTGGTCGAGTTGGTACTGTTCATTCAGCTCGTAAGGATGGAACCACTTTTTGCGAATCATGAGCTCCGAGATTTCCTGGTGCATTGCAATCCCTTGTTTAAGCTGAGTGTGCAGAAGGGCTCTTACATCTGGTGAAGCCGTTTCCGTCAGGGCGATAGACAGATTACGTACACCTTCCTTGGCACGAATAAGGAAGTCCATGGCAAAAGTCATATCTGCCATTTCCGGCATATTTAATGAGTTAATCGGGTCTAAATAATCGGTATTCATTTGAGCTCCCCTTAATGTGTTATAGGTGTCGGACTACTCGGAACAGGTGCTTGGAAAGGAGCTTTCGCGTAGATTGCTTGCAGCTCGGCGATCTGTTGTATGGACTCAGTGACGTCTTTCTGCATTAAAGCTTTTAGCTCTTGGTCAAAGACCAGGCCTTGCATCAGTTTTGACTTAGCGATGCATAGCGTTTTAAAGTTTAAAGCTTCATGCAGTTCCATCGATTCGTGCGGCGCTAGTGTTGGTTTGTTCATGGAGAAATGATCACCTCCTTTTTCATTAGCGTTAGATTTTCCAACGAATCGGATCTTATACTAAAATGGATTGCGGGAGATGGGAGATCCGAATATTCCCATACAGTTGCAGGAATATAAACAAAATCATAATCCGATACTTATTTCTGTTTTAAATGATTTTGAAATAGGGAGGAGGACTCACTGTGCCCAATAAAAACAAAATTGATCTAGCCACCGAAAATGCAAGAAAACCGGCAGAAGGTGCCCTTAACTCGAGTGGAAATACACTGGAGCAGCATGCATCTAATGCGGTTTCTGAGGTGCAGACGGCTTTAAATCAGGCAATAAGCTCGTTAAATGAATCTAATGCAACAAATTCACAAGCGCTGGAAAAAGCCCGGCAGCAATTGACCCGAGCAGATGAATTTTTAGATCAAGCGCAAACTTCCGCAAACGCATTACGTCTCCCGGACCAATAATAAAACGGTGCTGGTACTGATAAGCTTGGCAGCGTTTTTCTTTCTATTCCGTATTTTCTCCGAAACTCTCTGCATGGGGATTTACCCTGCGTTGACGATCGGAGGAAGCAATTTTCCTAGAACACATATCGTTACGGTCAACATGCTTCGGCTTACGCCGAAGTTTTTTGTATTTTTAGATGTATCGGACAATTTCAAAATCACGGTTGATAAAGAATGATTAAGGGCCAGGCATTAGAAAAAGTCTTGAACATAATTATAGGTAATATCTATCCAACTATGTTGAGGAGGACATCATACAGCCTATGTTACCTATGGAAGAATATTTTGGTAAGCTAGAACTCGTTCATTCCTTTTACGGGGCTATGCCTACAGGCGTTAGTGTATCCGAAACCGGGCGAATCTTTATTTGCTTTCCGAAATGGGGAGATGACGTTAGATTTACGGTAGCGGAAATTGTTGAGGGACAGCTGCAGCCTTATCCTAATGTAGAAACGAATTTGATCAACCCATTGAATCTCGCGATGTCCTTCATTAGTGTGCAAAGTGTTGTTGCAGATGGAAGGGGAGCCCTGTGGGTACTGGACACGGCTGCACCAAATTTTTCTGAGCCCATTATAGGAGGGGCAAAATTAGTCGCGGTAGATTTAGAAACAAACACAATAAGAAAAGTTTATACATTTGCAGATGATGTGGTCCTGCCGACAACGTATCTGAATGATGTCCGATTTGACTTTCGTGTAGGTAACGCAGGTTACGCCTATATAACGGATTCTTCTTCCAATGGTCCCGGCGCTATTATCGTCGTAAATCTAGAAAACGGCAATGCGTATAGACGGTTGCATGGAGCAAGCTCAACCTCACCCGATCCGTATTTTGTACCGAAAGTGGAAGGTAAAATTTTGATGAATCGAAACGCAGATGGTTCGACATCTCCCTTTCGCTTGGCCTCTGATGGGATAGCCAATTCCCCTGATGGAAAAATGTTATTCTATTGTCCATTAACCAGTCGCCAGCTATACTCGATCTCAACAGAATCGTTAAGAGACAGAACGATACCGGATTTCAAGTTAAGTGATCTTGTGCAGTATTGGGGAGAGAAGGGTGCATCTGATGGGATGATCACGGACGCAAAAGGAAACGTGTATGCTGGAGATTATGAAAACGATAGTATTCGAAAGATATTGCCGAATGGAATCATGGAAACCATCGCCCATGATCCCCGAATTTTATGGCCAGATACGTTTTCTATTGGACCGGATCAATACTTATATGTAATTGTGAACCAATTACATAGACAGGCAAGATTTCATTATGGAAAAGACCTGCGAATAAAACCGTATAGTTTACTACGTTTGAAAATTGATGAATTACCTGCACCTACTTTTTGATAAATAGAACCCATTAAAACGAAATGAGGCAGTGTTTCACCATGTTGTGATCTCAAACGGGATGATCATGGTCATAGGAGTATAGCCTTGTCATGGACATACGTGTATAGCACTGCTATAATAGAGGTTATGAACACATATGACAAAATATTAGCAGCTGCTCTTAAGGTACTCGAAGAAGAGGGCGGAGCCCAATTTTCGACGCGAGCTGTCACTTCGATCGCGCAGGTTACGGCACCTACACTCTACCACCATTTCGGTAATGCAGATGGACTCCTGAGTGCAGCTATAGTGGAAGCGTTCAAACAGTTATTCGAAAGCAAAATTGCCGCAGTGGAGTCCCCAATTCCAGAGATGGCGCTTCGTCAGGGGTGGGATGACTATGTCCGCTTCGCGGCAGCCCGTCCTCGGATATATGCGGCAATGATGGGGCGGCTGCTTGAGGGCGCCCATATCGAAGCGGCAGATCAGTCATACCAAGCACTGGTGCAAAATGTTCAAAGAGTTGCTGCCGCAGGAAAACTGGCTGTTTCAGACGAAGCTGCAGCAGATCTGGTCTGGGCTTCAGCCAATACGGCCTCTTGGCTGTATGTGACGTCCCAAATACGCAAGGCACCCCCACCCCAGCCTCACGTCGTTGATCTCATTCGAGAAAGTGTGATGCAGATCATCTTGATCCCAATGCCGGACTCCGGTTCAAAATGAGGGATCGATGACAGAGCCTGGAGACTCCAGACAAAGCCCCAATGTGGGCTTTGTTTTGTTTCATGGTAAATGATGAAGGACCACAAATAGAGGCACATAAGAGATCGCCTATCCAAGCAGGATGGCGATCTTTTTCAATTCAGAGGGATTCGATGATCTCTTTCCTCACGCCACGGTATCTCGTAAGCATCGAAGTAACTCACGTTGCGCCCGTCATTAATGATGTTCAGGTCGCAGGAGGATCACAATATAAAAAAATATATAGCACCGCTATAGACAGCTCTGTATAGCGGTGCTATAATGACCGTATAACAGTGCTATACAGTGATTCATAACTTATTAAACTCAGGAGGTTTACAATGCCATATAAAACTCAAGAAATGGTTGTCGTCACAGGTACTTCAAGTGGAATCGGCAGGGCTACCGCGGAGCAGCTCGCCGCTGAAGGATTTCACGTTTTAGCAGGGGTTCGCCGTCAGGAAGATGCCGACAAAATCAAACAAAAAAATATCGAACCGGTGATTCTCGATATTACCGCTATCGACACACTAAGGGCGCTGGCCGAACGAGTGGAGCAAGATCCGCTTGGTCGCCCGCTCCGCGCAGTGGTCAACAATGCCGGCATTGCCGTTAATGCACCTCTTGAGATGGTTCCGCTTGATGAATTACGCCGTCAGATCGAAGTCAGCGTGATCGGGCAAGTTGCGGTTATTCAGGCGCTTACTCCCGCCTTGCTGAAGAGCAGCGGACGCGTAGTGAATATCGGATCCGTTGGTGGCAAAATCTCCATGCCCGGTTTCGGAATTTATTCAGCTGCAAAATACGCGATGGAAGCGATCAATGACAGCCTCCGCAGAGAGATGTCCTCGTTCGGACTCAATGTTATCATGATTACTCCGGGCGGTGTCAGCACCAGCCTGTCGGAGAAAGGGGTTACGACAGCCAATCGGCTGTCCAAGTTGATGACTCCCGATCAGCACAGACGCCATGGTCGTCTTTTTGACGCCGTGAAGGCGCAGGCTGAATCGTGGGCAACGAGCGGTATTCCTCCTAAGAAAGTGGCAGAAGTGGTTTCACGAGCCATCCACGCAAGTAATCCGCGCACCCGATATACGGCTGGCCGAGATTCGGCTCTGCTGACCCGACTGGTTCGTATTCTCCCGGATAAACTTCTCGACCGGATGCTCCGCAGCCAGATGAAGCTGCAGTAACGGGAGTATGACTGATGTCACAACAACCGTTTGAACATGCATTATTAATAACTTAGGAGGAATCAACATGAACGATACCAATAACCGTTACGTTACTGTACTCTGGGAGGCGAGAGCCAAGGCAGGGAGAGAAGCTGAGATGAGGGCGTTTATGACTGCAGCTGTCACCCCGTTACGGAACGACCAGGGTAACATTGACTATGAAGCTCACGAGGTAGAAGGGCCTGCCTGGTACATTTATCATCTACGAGCGCTGGGAAAACCGGGATGCTCTCGATCGACACCTGAACGCCCCGCGGATGCAGGAACTGGTGCCTCAGCTCTTAGAACTGATGGAGGGATCCATTGAGGAAGGGATTCGACTCCTGAAACCGTTTCGTCCAGCGCATTAAACTAGAACATTCGGGAGGTCAAACATTGGCAACAATTGATGAGTTTGCAGCACTAGATGTTCGTGTCGGAACGATTAAGGAAGCGGAGTTTTTTGAAGAAGCAAAGATCCCTGCGATTAAGCTTAAGATAGATTTTGGACCGGAGATCGGGATGAAATCCTCAAGTGCACAAATAACGAAGCGTTACAAGGCTGAGGACGTTATAGGAAGACAAATTGTTGGAATCGTCAATTTTCCTCCTCGGCGCATTGCTGGATTCAAATCGGAGGTATTAGTTTTGGGCGGAGTCCCGGAAAAAGGAGATGTTATTCTATTAACGCCGGATACTGAAATCCCTAACGGTACTCCTATTGCATAAGTTAGACGACGAGAACGTTAACTGAATACAAATAAGAAAGCAAGCTGACCAATGTGTGAACTGCACCCAATTGTTAGACACCATCTAACAGATTGGAGGTGCAGTTTTTTTGTCAAATTGTAATATGGACTCACTCTATTCGTTTAATCTTTGGAGTAATCATGAATTGGTTTATGAAGCAGAAATAAGGTTAGCACTTACGGAGTTCACACATTATAAATAAGATATTATTTTTCCAAAAAGAAAACGATCTTACCATATATTCAGGGTCATTTGCTCTACTCTTATGAAGTAACCGATTACATTATTAACGTTTACCAACGGAGGAGAGCGAATGAATCCTAATTTGAAAGAAATGATCAAGCAAATGACATTAGAAGAAAAAGCAGAACTCTGCTCAGGTAGAGATTTCACGAATACCAATACCATTGACCGTCTTGGGGTTCCCTCTATTATGATGTCAGATGGGCCTCACGGACTTAGAAAACAAGACGGGACTGCGGACCACCTAGGTATAAACAAAAGTTTACCAGCTACCTGCTTCCCATCCGGAAGTGGAGTTGCCTCATCGTGGAATCGTGAACTCGCCCATACGATGGGGACAGCACTCGGACAAGAAGCACAAGCAGCGGATATTTCGATTATTTTGGGGCCTGCTGTGAATATCAAGCGTTCCCCGCTGTGTGGCCGAAATTTTGAATATTTTTCTGAAGACCCTTATTTATCGGGGACTTTGGCAGCTAGCTATATTTCAGGCGTACAAAGCCAAGGCGTGGGTACTTCTATCAAACATTTTGCTGTAAACAACCAGGAATATAAGCGTATGTCCGTCGATGCAGTGGTGGATGAACGGACTCTACGGGAAATTTATCTTGCAAGCTTTGAACATGCAGTGAAAGAGGCAGAGCCATGGACCGTCATGGCCGCTTATAACAAAGTAAATGGTGAATTTTGTTCCGAAAACAGCCGGTTACTGACTGAAATTCTCCGGGATGAATGGGGATTTTCAGGCGTAGTGGTCTCGGATTGGGGAGCTGTCAATGAACGGGATCAGGGACTAGCTGCCGGTCTGGAACTGGAAATGCCCTCCAGTCATGGTGCGGGAAGCAAGAAAATTATTGAAGCTGTTCAATCGGGAAAGCTGAGCGAAGAGGTGCTGGATCAGTCTGTTGAGAGATTGTTGTCACTTGTATTCAAAGCTGTAGATAGCCAGCGGAAGTCAGTATCGGTTGATGTAGAGGCACAGCACCAATTGGCCAGAAAAATGGCAAGCGAATGCATGGTCCTGCTCAAGAATGAGGAGAGCATTCTACCTCTAAACACCAAAGATTCCATTGCAGTTATCGGAGCATTTGCGCAGCACCCGCGCTACCAGGGCGGCGGTAGTTCACATGTTATACCAACGAAGCTGGATAACATCTATGAAGAAATCCTTAAAACAGCCACTGACAGTGCAAACATCTCGTATGCGGCCGGTTATACATTGGACGAAGATGTTGTAAACGAAGAACTGATCCAAGAAGCAGTAGCTGCCGCAAAGAATGCACAGGTTGCAGTTATTTTTGCCGGGCTGCCTGAACGTTATGAGTCCGAAGGTTTCGACCGGAAACATCTTCAATTGCCCGAAAGTCACAGAACTTTAATTGAAGCAGTCGCGGAGGTTCAAGAGAACATTGTTGTTGTATTGAGCAATGGAGGTCCCATTGAAATGCCTTGGCTGGATAAAGTTAAGGGTGTATTGGAGGCATACCTTGGAGGTCAGGCTTTGGGCGGTGCAATCGCTGATATTCTCTTTGGAAGCGTAAATCCAAGCGGGAAACTGGCTGAGACATTTCCTAAAAAACTGATCCACAATCCGTCGTACTTGAATTTCCCCGGAGACGGCGAGACTGTCGAATATCGAGAAGGTGTTTTTACTGGCTACCGTCATTACGATACAAGAGATGTTGAGCCTTTGTTTCCATTTGGCTTCGGTTTAAGCTACACCCAATTTGATTATAGTGATCTACAGGTCAGTCATAAACAGATCAAAGATACCGACAGTGTAGCGGTTTCAGTAACAATTAAAAACACGGGTGAAACAGAGGGAAAAGAGGCCGTTCAGCTATATGTACGTGATGTGGAATCAACGGTCCCACGTCCACTTCAGGAATTGAAGGGGTACGCCAAAGTTTCACTTCAGCCTGGTGAAGAGACCACTGTACATTTTGAACTGGGCAAAAGAGCCTTTGCTTACTACGATGTTAAGCTGAAAGACTGGCATGTGGAGACGGGGAAATTCGACATTATGGTCGGAAAATCTTCAAGAGAGATTGAACTCACTGAAACGATCGAGGTAGAATCGAGCGTAATAGTTACCAAACCAATTACTAGGCATTCCACATTCGGTGAATTACTGCAGCATCCCGTCGGAGCTGAAATTATGGCTGCGATGGGGCAATATGACGGGAATGGAGCAGGATTGGGTGAGGGAATGCAGGAATTAATTATGGGTACCACATTGCACAATGCAGCACTTATGAGCAACGGTCTGTTCACAGAAGAAACACTTCAAAGTATCTTATCCGCTGTTAACCGTTGAATGAATGCATCGTTAGAATAAGCCCGCCATCGGGCTTATTCCTCTAACATATGATGCGTTTGTTGATACTGCTTAGGGGTTCTACCTGTGTGTTTTTTAAAAATCTTGGTGAAATAACTCTGATCCGTAAAACTCAAAAGAGACCCGATCTCAGAAAGTGGAGTGCTCGTAAAGTGAATCATATGTTTAGCTTCCTCAATTTTAATCTGTTGAATATATTTATTAACGGGAACTCCTACTTCTTTTTTAAAGAGTACCGATAGATAGTTTGGGCTAATACCGGCATGTTCAGCAATTTTTTCATGTGTCATTTTGGAATAACGGTGGTTATATATATAATTTTTGCAAAGTGTTACGATTTTAGAATGCTGCGATTCTTTAACCTGAGAGACTTTCTCGGTTAACGAAAAAAATGCTTCCAAGCAGCATTGATCGATCTCTTTATCGGTCCGTAGATCCTCAAGGCGCTGTATGTAAACATCACTTACCGAAAAAGCAATCTCCGAATAGAGACCCCCGTCAATTGCTGCTCTGGCTGCAAGAGCGATACCGATGATGCCAAGATTCTTTTTAGAACGGATATGACTTGATTTGGACAGGACTCCTGTATTTTCACGACCAAGTTGTGTAAAGTGTTTGAGCATATCCAATTTACCGTCCTTAACAATCGTTAACAATTTCTTTTCATTTAGCGGGTTGTGATGGAGCATCTCATCATAGCCTTTTGATGAATTTATGGAACTTTGTATTTCTTTTTCCTTGATATGAATACCGCGCAAATAGTCCTGTACTACATCCTCAGCTTCGATCAATTCGTGATTAAACATTTGATTAACCAAGATCGTGATGTTAATTAGCCTCTCATGTGTTATCACAGGAACAGACTGATAATAATGATATACTTGTTCCCGGTTCGCAAAGAGATGTGTGTCATTAATGAGCCCATTTATTTTATGTTCAATCAAGCTAAATGGAAGGGAAGGTCCTAAAATGATGGTTCCTTCATCGTTCAGATCGTTACCAATACGAATTAAAATGTAGTTCTCAAAAAACATCGTTC
This sequence comes from Paenibacillus illinoisensis NBRC 15959, assembly GCF_004000925.1. Lineage (GTDB taxonomy): Bacteria > Bacillota > Bacilli > Paenibacillales > Paenibacillaceae > Paenibacillus > Paenibacillus illinoisensis. The sequence continues at coordinate 640,816 of NZ_BIME01000002.1, forward strand.
TTACAACTGAAGGATCTTCTTTACACACGGATGGATCAAACCCCAACACTGAAAAAAAGAATTGTTTATCATTTTTATACAGCGGATTAAGTATTCGATTACCCATCAGTTCGAATTGAACCTCTCCGGTGGAGCTTACAAAGAAGATGGACATATCAAAAAGTTCTGCAATAAGTTTACATTGACGTTTTAGGTCCATTTTGTGTGTGACTCCTTTTTTTAATCATTTTATCACATCAAAATTATAAAATTACAATGATATTACCATATTGTGTGAGGAAAATTCTTTATGATATTTTAGTAAGCGTTAACATTTAGGTGTGTGAGATCTATGTTGAAGGGTGGTCATCTCATGGAATTAAAAGATTTCCGGATTGAATACATGCATAATCCGATTGGACTGGACACAGTAAACCCAAGATTCTCATGGAAATTAGGTTCTACTGAACAGGACGTAATGCAATCCGCTTACCGAATAAGTGTCACACAAGATTTGCAGAAAATCTGGGATTCTGAAAAGAGGGATGAAGACGTCTCCGTTTTAGTGGAATATGCTGGTCCTCGTTTACAGGCCTCGACTTTGTATCAGGTTCAAGTCGAAGTTTGGGATAACAAAGGTAATCACGCAGTCATGGAAGGACATTTTGAGACCGGGTTGCTGAATGGCAGCAACTTTCAGGCAGAGTGGATTACACATCCATTCCCGAGCGAAGAAAGTGCTCCACCCGTTTTCTACAAAGAATTCTCTGTCGAAAAGGAAATTCAGCAAGCCCGAATCTATACCACTTCCCACGGTGTTTATGAAATTGCGATCAATGGGACAAGAGTAGGAGAAGACTACTTTGCACCTGGATGGACGAATTACAACGAGCGATTGCAGTATCAGACTTACCGTTTGGACGGGATGCTGGAGAGCCAGAATAAAATAGAGATTACGGTGGGGAATGGCTGGTATAAAGGCATATTTGGTTTTACTTGCACTCCGAACCATTACGGGGATAGAGTTGCTGCACTTGCTGAAATCCATATTGTCTATACGGATGGAACAAAAGAGATCATTGCAACCGACAAAACCTGGCAGGTGACTACCGGACCCATCCGTTCAAGTGAAATTTACATGGGCGAGACTTATGATTCTTGTTTTCATGAAAGTCAGTCCTTCGATGTGGAAACGGCTTCTTTCGATAAAAATCGCCTTGTCGCTCAGGAAAGTGAATCTGTCAAAATCACAAAAAGGCTCCCTGCCCTTCAGTTGATTACAACCCCTAAAGGAGAATGTGTCATAGATTTCGGGCAAATCCTTACTGGGTTTGTAGAGCTTCGAACCAAAGGGCGGAAAGGTCAAACGATAACCATACGGCATGCTGAGGTTCTTGATAAGGAAGGAAATTTCTATCCGGATACGTTAAGACAGGCAGTATCCATTGATCGATTGATCTGTAACGGTAAAGATCAAATTTTCCGTCCTCATTTCACTTTCCATGGATTTCGGTATATCGCCATTGAAGGGGTAGATGAGATCCAGCTCGATCAATTCACAGCTTGCGTGCTGCATTCAAGTCTGGAGGAAACAGGCCGTTTCGTGACCTCCAATGCCATGGTGAACCAGCTGCAAAGCAACATTCAGTGGAGCCAAAGAGGTAACTTTCTGGATATACCGACGGACTGCCCTCAAAGAGACGAGCGTCTAGGGTGGACAGGAGATGCACAAGTATTTGCCGGGACCGCTGCGTTCAATATGAATGTTGCCTCCTTCTTCAAGAAATGGCTGCGCGACCTTGCCTCTGAGCAGACGGAGGAATATGGGGTTCCCCATGTCATTCCTAACATTCTTGGAAATCAGGAAGGTGCTGCTGCCTGGAGCGATGCCGCTGTTATTGTCCCTTGGGTCATGTACCAAACCTATGGAGATCTTCGATTGCTGCGAGAACAATATGACAGCATGAAGGGGTGGATTGATTATATTACTGCACGTTGTGGAACCAATGGACTATGGCAGACTGGTTATCAATATGGGGACTGGTTAGGGTTGGACAAAGAGGAGATTAGTAACGATAGAACAGGGGCTACAGATGTTTATCTGGTAGCAAACGCTTTTTATGCATATTCGACCGAACTGGTTGCAAAGACAGCCAAGCTTCTGGACAAAACCGAAGATGCCGTCCGTTACGAAGAATTGCACAGCCAGATCAAACAGGCTTTCAATGCAGAATATATCTCTTCAACTGGCAGACTGGTCAGCGAAACTCAAACGGCCTGCGTGTTAGCGCTACACTTCAACCTTGCTGAGGAAAGATACAAGGATCGGATTCGCAAGACGCTTGAAAACAATATAGCGAAACATAAAAACCATCTCACGACAGGATTTGTTGGTACTCCATATCTGTGCCATGCCTTATCGGACAATGACCTGCATGACCTTGCTGGTACCTTGTTTCTGAAAGAGGATTTCCCATCTTGGTTGTACGCCGTAAAAAAAGGGGCTACCACGATATGGGAACGGTGGAATTCCATTCTGCCTAATGGTGATTTCGATACATCAGGTATGAATTCCTTGAATCATTACGCCTATGGATCCATTGGGGAATGGATGTATAGAAAACTCGCGGGAATTAATCCAATTGAGGCAGGTTATAAGAAGATTCTGATAAAACCTCAATTCATCCGAGGAATCAGTTCGGTAGATGCTGCTTTTGATTCGGTCTACGGAGAGATAAAAAGCTCTTGGTCATGCAGGGCGGGTAACATTATTGTAAAAGTAACGATACCAGCAAATACAACCGCAATTATTGTACTGCCTGAGAAACCTGTGCCTGTGGAGGTTGGTTCCGGATCTTACAGCTTCGAATATGCGACGCAAACCAGTCTCGAAAGAGAACGGTTTACCATGGATTCGACACTCAAAGAGATTGTGGAAGAGCCCACAGCAGTTCGAATGTTAAACGAGCACGCTCCCGGTATGCTGGATCACCCGATGATTCAATATGCTTATGATTTATCTGTAAGTGAATTGCTCGCCAATACGCCAGAGGAGACCGAACAGTTATTTAGAAGAGTCATCCAAATGCTCAATGCATCTTAGGTATGAAGGGATAAGGATTGATTATGAAGGCGCTGCAGGAAACGAGCAGCGCCATTTTGTATTACAGAAATTCGTTATGGAAGAACGAAAAAATAGCACTTAAAAAAAGGATAAGCACCAATACGAATTTACTAAAAAAATAATGAAGTTACCATATTAAACCCTTGAGGAGGACTAAAATAATGTTTGAAAGCGGTACCATGAAGCGAATGAAATAAGGGGGAACAGCAATGAAAGCAGAGCGGGATATTTTTAATCCACCAGTTGGAAAGGGAAGTAAAAAGTCCAGGACATTAGGCCTTGATGCCCAAGGAATTCAGAAAACAATGCGCCCTTACCATTACTTAGGCGATGGAGCAGCCCAAGTAGCTTTAAACTCCATCAGCGGACTGATTGGGATGTTAACTTATTTTTATACAGACAAGGTAGGGATTGCTGCTGCCACAGTGGGCACGATTATGCTCATCACCAAATTTATCAATGCAATAACAGACTTGCTGATGGGTAGGATCGTTGATGCGACAAAATCCAAATATGGAAAGGCTAGACCTTGGATTCTATGGATGGCTCTCCCCGCAATGGCATCTATCATATTACTGTTCAAAGTGCCCGCCGAGGCATCATCAACGGTAAAAACCTTCTATGCGTTAGCTACAGTTGCCTTTGCTTCAGCTATTGTGTATACGGGAATTGCGATCCCTTTCGGAAGCTTGATGGCGATCCGTACCAGAAGTGTAGAAGAACGCGGTAAAATGGGCCTTACCCGAACCATCTTTGGATATATTATCGGGATGATTATCGCTATCGCATTAATTCCATTAACCAATATGCTTGGTGGGGATCAAAAAGCATGGATTATCGTTGCGGTTGTTCTGGGTATTGTATCTTTCATTTCCTTAATCCTGACCTTCTTAGCATCCAAAGAAAACAATGCTGGCGCAAGTATTGTTGAAAGCGATAACATTCCTTTCTGGGAAAGCATCAAGCTCCTATTCCAGAACAAATACTGGGTCATCATGCTGTTTGCTCAGTTATTGATCAACATGCTCTATACGCTTAATGGTTCAACAGGAATCTATTACACCAAGTATATTCTCGGGAATGAGAACCTGATCGGAATCATGGGGGCAGTTGGATTAGTCCCGGTTTTTTTGGGATTTGTTATGGTGGGACCCATGATCAAGAAATTCGGACTTACCAGAACTGCACGGATAGGCATGATTCTTGGCATCGTTTCATCACTTATTCGTTGCTTTATGCCATATAACTTTATTGCAGCTATAGTACTTGGCGGTATTGCGACACTGGCAACCATTCCAATGATGGCTGTCGGCGGAGTGTTGGTGAACAACACCGTGGAATACGGTGAATGGAAGACAGGTAAACGCTTAGTTGGGATGGTCAATAGCGCAAACAGCTTTGGCGTTAAAATTGGTACGGGCCTGGCTGCCGCGATGATCGGCTGGATTCTTGCCATGGGCAGCTACGATGGAGCGTTAGTAACACAGGCCGATTCAGCGATTACCAGCATCCTGGTTCTGACGGTATATCTTCCTTTGGTGATATTCGTTCTTACGTATCTCTGCTTGCGCAAATACGATTTGGATGAGAAGTATCCTCAAATTGTAAAAGAACTGGAAGAACGCTTGAATCCTTAGGAAGATGCAAGTTATAGCGGATTACTGGGAATAAATGAACTTATTTGAAAGTGAATTGTTAAATATGATAGTCTTTATATTGTAGTGATATTAATACTATCATTTTAAGGGGTGATGTGATGTTTACCAATGAAAATCAAGGTCGATCCAAGTCCAAAGTAGATTTCATGGATCATTCTTTCATTCAGCAGCCTTTCCCAGTCTACGAAAAACTGCGTTCCGAAGAGCCTGTCCATCGACTATTACTGCCAAGTGGGCATGCTGCGTGGATGGTTACCCGATATGAGGATGCCGTCAACATTTTGCAGGATGGTCGCTTTGTAACCGGGGTTCTCGATAACAGGAACGATGAAACGGAGGAGTCCCTTCCTCCGCATCAGGCGATTATTTCAAGGAATCTGATCAGTGTTGGTCCAGAAGATCATCGTCGACTGCGACGCTTGATTCAGAAGGCATTTACTCCTCGCATGATTGAGAGGCTGCGGGGACGAATCGTGGAAATAAGCGATGAATTGCTAGATAAGATTCAGGCCGGAAACTCTCGGGAGTTTGATTTAGTCGAGGACTATGCCTTCCCGCTGCCCATTATCGTTATTTGTGAAATGTTAGGCGTTCCGCTGAAGGATCAAGACAAATTCAGAGCCTGGTCCAACACCATTATGGAGAGTGTCAGCAATCCGCAGATGAACCAGGAGAGCGATGAAGTGATGAAGGCGTTTGTAGATTACTTACAAGAACTGATCACGGAGCGTCGTAACCATATTCAACAGGACCTCATCAGCGATCTCATCAGCATAGAGGAAGAAGGCGACAAACTAACAGAGCAGGAATTATATGCACTTGTGTTCGTACTCATCATAGCGGGGCATGAAACAACAGTGAATCTGATCGGGAACGGCATGCTGGCGTTGCTGGAACATCCGCAGCAAAAGCAACTACTTATGGAGCAACCGGATCTGATTCAAGCGGCGGTTGAGGAAGTGCTGCGATTTAATGGGCCGGCAGAAATTAGCAATGTTCGATGGGCTGCAGAAAATGTTGATTTTCAAGGAATACAAATTCGCCAAGGAGACATGATGCTGGTCGCTTTATCCTCAGCGAATCGGGATTCCAGTCGATATGAGAACCCCGATACGTTTGATATTACTCGCAAAGTCAATGACCACATTGCTTTTGGTAAAGGAATTCATTATTGTCTTGGCGCTCCACTTGCGAGACTTGAAGGCGAAATTGCGATCAACGCTTTACTTCACCGGCTGCCGGAGATTCGGTTAAATACGGATGCGGAACTGCTGGAGTGGAGGCCAGGTATGATCATCCGGGGACTTAAAGCTTTTCCGGTCGTATACTAATCGAAATCATAGTTTGAACCTAAATTAATCAATATATTGGAGAGATGAACCTAATGAGTTATGACGAGAATATCCGAATTGGTGAATTGTTGAACAACGCAGAATCGTTTGCTGTACTTGAAAAGCATTTGCCGGAATTCGTGAAGGAACCAACGTTCAAGATGGCCACTAACTTTACGTTGGATCAATTAGCTGCATTGCCTCAGGTAGATATTTCTTTGTCTACTCTTCAGATTTTGAAGCAGGAACTGGCAGCCATTGCGTTTGAAGCAACAGTCCAGAAGCAAGAAATTGGTGCACCGACAGGAAATAAAGAAGGTATTTCTCTGGAAGGTAAAGTGATCGTTGTTACGGGAGCTGGGAGTGGAATCGGAAGAGCCAGCGCCGTGATTATGGGATCTCGCGGAGCGAAGCTTGTACTGGTTGATTTCAATGAGCAGACAGGGGAAGAAACGTTAGCACTGGTTCGCGAAAATGGCGGCGAAGCTACTTTTGTACAGGCTGACGTATCCAAAGAGAGTGATGTTCAAAACTATATTCAAAAAGCAGTAGAAGCCTATGGAAAAATTGACGTGGCATTCAATAACGCGGGCATACTCCAGAAATTCCAACGTTTCCAGGATATCTCCGAGGAAGAATTTACACGGATCATGGATGTGAATGTGAAAGGGATCTTTTTAGGCATGAAATATGCCTTGCAGGTTATGGATAAACAGGGATACGGGCATATCATTAATACGGCGTCCACTACGGCTATTCGTGCTGAACACAGTCTGGCTGCATACACCGCAAGCAAGCATGCGGTTGCAGGTTTGACCAAAGCGGCGGCCCTTGAATATGTACGCAAAGGTATTCGTATCAATGCCATCTGTCCAGGCGGGGTAGCTACAACATTAACGGCTGCGGTTCCCCAATCGCTGCAGGAGAGCGGTTACGTGCCTGAAGAGTTTCCGAATATGCGGATCGGGCGTTATGCAGAGCCAGAAGAGCTCGCCCAGATCGTTGCGTTTCTTGCATCTGATTATTCCAGTTACATGACAGGATCAATCATCCTCGCAGATGGTGGCATCACACTCTAATTATTTGTTCAAATTCACATTCTGAAACGCTACAACAATAGGAACTGTCCGGAGGGAGATCCCATTGTGAAGTTTCGCATAATTATTTGAAATTATCGTCCATAAGTCTAACTTGTGGACGATTTTTCATTACAAAAGGGTATGTACGAAAGGGCATGCACGATCGTACATCTTTTTGGTCGTGATTTGGACTATAATGACTTATACAAGAGGTGATCCCATGAAAATAGTACGGAAGAAGGCAAATCCGTCCGGAATAAATGAAGAAACGGACCCTATTGCGTCTTCACGTATTCCCATAATCATCTGGCTTTGGCTTGTTGCCATAGCTACTTTGATCCTGCAAACGATGTCAGCCCCTAAATTAGTACCTAGTATTATCTTTGTAGCCGCAATGTTAATTCATACCATGGTGTACTGGGAAGTAAACAAACTTATACAACGATCCAAATTGCTCTATATACTTCTTCAATCAGGGTTAATTTACGGAAGTGCCATGTTAATGCCAGACGGTATGCCTGCTGTATTGATTGGTTTAATTCCGGTGTTGATTGGACAGACCTTTGCCATATACTATGAGACGGCAAAAATTGTACTGGTTGCATTTTTATTATATTTATTATTCTGCACGATAACCCTGTTTACACGATCTGGTACGGATGTTGCCTTGTTAATCCTATTACTGTTAATGATGATCGTTGTCGTGGTGTCCTATGCAGTGCTTTTCTATCGTCAGGTCAATGCCCGTGTTAGAACATTAACGTTTCTGCATGAGCTGGAGAAGGCTCATCAAAAAGTAGAGGAATTGACGCTAACAAGCGAGCGACAACGTATGGCAAGAGATCTGCATGATACATTGGCTCAAGGACTCGCTGGTATTATAATGCAGCTGGAGGCCGTCGATGAGCACATGAATCGAGGGAGCTTTCCGCGCGCCCACGAGATTATTCACAGTTCAATGGGCCAAGCACGCCAAACATTGGCTGATGCACGCAAAGCCATTGATGACCTTCGAACCAAGGCCACACCGGCTATTACCTTTGGAGAGGCAATCCAGGAACAGACGCTACGTTTCCAACAGGCAACCGGAATTGAAGTCGTTTTGGACGGGAATGCTCCGAGTTTCATATCCAAAGTAGGAATGGAGCACGTTTTGCACATTTTAAGTGAATCGCTAATGAACATAGCCAGGCATGCTCAGGCAACGAGCGTAACCATTCACATGGCTATGGAGAAAGAAGATTTCCATCTGATTATACGAGATAACGGAAGGGGCTTTAGCGTAGACCGAATCGGAAAACAATCCGGGCACTATGGCTTGATCGGGATGAATGAACGGGCCAGGCTGATAGGTGGCAACATTGAGATTGAAAGCGGAAAACAAGGAACGACTATTTTGTTTCGTGTTCCACTTGAAAAAGGAGAAGTCTGAATGAAATATAACATACTCATCGTAGATGATCATTGGGTGGTGCGTGAAGGACTTAAATTAATATTGGAGACCAGTGACAACTATCTAATTGTCGGAGAGGCTGAGGAAGGAGAAGAAGCTATCCGAATTATGTTAGACAAACAGCCTGATGTCATTCTCCTGGACTTGAATATGCCCGGGGGACTCAGTGGTTTGGATACCTTGAAACGTATGAACGAGCAACACATTCGTATACCTGTCATTATTCTAACGACATACAACGAAGATGACTTGATGATCGAGGGACTTTCCCTTGGAGCCAAAGGGTACTTGCTCAAGGATACGAGCCGAGAACAATTATTTCGAACATTGGATTCTGCCATTCGTGGAGAAACACTGCTTCAACCTGAAATAACGTCAAGATTCTTTGCGTTTCATGCGAAGTCTTCTCAAGAATCCAAAACACAGCCACAACTTTTAATTGACAAGGAGTCAACCCTGATTAGTGAGAGAGAGTTACTCGTTTTACAAGCCGTGGCTCGTGGTTTACGCAGCAGAGATATTGCTTTTGATATGGGTATTGCCGAGAGAACAGTAAAAGCATACCTCACTAACATTTACAACAAACTTGGAGTGAATTCGCGATCAGAAGCTGTTGCAGTAGCTGTTGCAGTAGCTGTCGAGAAGGGGATCTTACACTTGTAACTTGTAAGGCACTCTTTCGTAATCAAAGATAAAAAATGGTATGCCCCGTTATGACCTATCCCTTCTATGCCCCATCGTACATGAAAGGCTTGCCCTTTCGTACGATTTTTTTTTGTTTTTATTTCGTTACTATGGGGGGACAGAGCGTTTCCTTAGGTAGCTCTAGGATTTTTGTGGAAGTGAAAGGGGAAGAAATCAGCTATGGCAAAATGGTTATATCGTCTCGGGGTTTGGTCAACGAGAAAACGGAAAATGGTCATTACGATGGGGCTAGCACTTCTTATTGTACTTGCATCTTTAGGACTTGGTATGGGTACTTCGTTTACGGGTGAAATGACTATACCAGGAACGAAGTCGGATCAGGCGGCGAAAGTACTAAACTCAGAGTTTCCATCATCAGATGACGGTGGTCAGATCAGGCTCATTTTCAAAGCGAAAAATGATTCATTGACTTCCGAGGCAAACAAAAATTACATTCGGCAAGCCCTGAAAGATGTAAAGACGGATTTATCAGTCAAATCTGTAGCTAGTCCATTTGAGTCAATGACTCTAAGTGCGGATAAAAAGATTGGTTATGCGGACATTACGTATTCTAAACCCGCCAGTGAAGTGGATGAGCACTCGAAAGAACATGTGTTGAACATTGCAGAGTGGCTCGGTAAGGAAGGGATTCAAACAGAGATTGGAGGCAGTGTTGCCTTTTCTGAAATAGAAGTAGGGGGCATATCCGAAGTCATTGGTATCCTAATTGCCTTCATGATTCTAGCGTTTACGTTTACTTCGTTTCTAGCAGCAGGACTACCCATACTTACAGCGGTCATAGGACTCGGAATTGGTCTAATGACTGTAATCATTGGTTCTAATTTCGTATCGATGTCATCATTCTCCATTACGTTAGCAGTCATGCTTGCCTTAGCAGTCGGTATTGATTATGCACTATTTATCATGTCACGGTACCGTCAGCAGTTGGCAGAAGGATATGATAGAGAAACAGCGATAGCTCAGGCTAACGCAACAGCAGGAGGCTCGGTTGTATTTGCAGGACTGACTGTAATTATCGCATTAGTGGGTTTATCCGTCGTACAAATTCCCTTCATTACGATGATGGGACTTGCGGCTGCTATTAGCGTATTTGTAGCTGTCCTCATTGCGATCATTCTCGTACCTGCCATATTGGCTGCAGCAGGAGACCGCATCAGTCCGTCCCGCGAAAATCGTTGGCTGAGAAAATGGTCCGGGAGCAAAAAAGAGAAAACAAGCGAAGACGCATGGAGTCGAGTTGTCACAAGAAAGCCTTGGCTTACTGCCATTCTATGTATTGCCGTCTTAACGATGTGTACCTTGCCTTTTCTGCATATGCAACTTGGCTTGCCCGACAATGGCCTGAAATCGACTGAAACGACAGAGCGTCGTGGATATGATCTAATGGCTGAGGGATTCGGTGAAGGGTTCAATGGCCCACTCGTGATTGTCGCCAAAGCTAATCATAGTGACGATCCTCAAGCAGCAATCGCTCAAGCGACGGCTTACATCAGCGATCTGCCGAATGTCTCTAGTGCAACACCCGCAATACCGAGTCCATCGGGAAATGCAGCCATCATTACAGTGTTACCCAAGACAGGCCCGCACGATATTCGAACGACTGAACTTGTGGAGACTATACGTGAAAAAGCCGATCAACAAAACAATAAACAGGTCGAGATTATGGTTACGGGTGGAACTGCGGTTAACATTGATATTTCCGAGAAATTGCAACAGGCATTACCTAAGTTCGCTTTATTGATTGTTGGTCTTGCTTTTGTACTGCTTATGCTCGTTTTCCGATCTTTGCTTGTACCGATCAAGGCTGTACTTGGTTTTCTGTTTACACTAGGTTCAACACTCGGTTTTATTGTCTGGGTCATTCAAGATGGTTATCTGGCCAATATGTTCGGTATTCCTGAGCCTGGGCCGGTGCTTAGTTTCCTTCCCATTCTCGTCACTGGAATTCTATTTGGACTTGCCATGGACTACGAGGTGTTCCTTGTCAGCCGGATGCGTGAAGACTTCACTCAGACTGGAGATGCACGTCAATCGGTAAAAAGCGGGATAATCCATAGTGGCCCAGTCGTTACTGCTGCAGGCTTAATTATGATTGCCGTGTTCGCCAGCTTTATTTTTGCAGAAGATACCATTATCAAATCCATGGGATTAGCCCTGGCATTTGGCATACTCGTGGATGCTTTCATCGTGCGTATGACACTTGTGCCGGCTATAATGACCCTTCTTGGAAAAAGTGCCTGGTATATCCCGGCATGGCTTGATCGCTTGTTGCCTAACATCGATGTAGAGGGCGAGTCGGTTATGCGAGAAAACCATAAAGCCACCAGTGGTTTTGATCAAACTATTAAGGAGAAAAACTTACGAGAAGTAAAAAGTAGAGGATGAGGGCTGCCCATTACTGCAGCGCCTTCTCCGTTGGATGTCATGAATCAGTTTACAGCGTTCATACGAATTGAAGTCATGGTTTCAAAGACTCTAGAAAAAGAGATTTAAGTAAGTTGAATTGCTCGGATGGGTCTACACGAGTGTTGAATGCATCGATACCTTCTAGCATGGACATTTTCTTGGAAAATGTTCCGAATACATTCATCATCGTAAGTAGAATGTTGACGGAATTTGAACCGGCACGGACAGAATGATCCTGTTCTCCCAACGCTGCCAATTCGGTAAAAAGTCCAATGATTTTGTTATATTCGGTTTGATACAATTCCATATGCTCTACAGGCTCTTTCGAAAGCGCCACGTAACATTCAAAGGCTTCAATCAACTTGGAGTTTTGTTGATGCTCAGCTTGCTGAAAGAAAATCAGGGTGTCGAATATTTCGTTTAATTTCTCGTAACATGTTCCTTCTCCATGAACAATCTTTTCAAAGATAATCACTTCGGACTGAACAATATATGAAGCAACAGCAACAATCAAATGCTCTTTCTTGGGAAAATAGCGGAATACAGTAGCTACCCCAAGGCTTGCAGCCGTGGCAATTTCCTGCATGGTAGCCTTTTCGAATCCTTGCTGTGTGAAAATAGATATGGCAGCTTCAATGATGCTTAAACGGCGTTTCTCTCGCAGCTCGCTTCGCTCATTTTCCTGGCGTTGTCGGGGTTGAATAGGGATAACCTCCTTATCTCTGTAACTCAGGTTATGCTAACAATTGCAATTCTATTTGTCAACGAAGCAAGGTATGAAACGATTTTATACTCAAATAACCCTGATCAGATCACTAGCCAAGATAAGCTATAAAGGGAGACGTCATTATAAATGAACAAACTAAAATGGTTATTGCAGCATATGAGAACCAGAACGAAGATCATAATCTCTCTACTTATTATTGTTTTAATCGTAGCAGGAATTATTGTAAGAAATTTATCAGTCTATGTTGAAGAAGAAAATTATGTTCCTGCAGCAAGTACTGAGAGCTTTCGCGTAGCGCTTTCAGTGAGCCCATTTTCGGGGAACGCATTTCAGAAAGGTTACACCTACACTGCCGGGAATTTAACAGCGAATAACAGAGAGGATTTAGAACGAATGTACATGTCATCGGGTGCTACGGAGATGTACGCACGAATTGCGACAAAGAGATATCCTACAGAAGATAACCTGGTGAATGGTGAGGAAGATTCAAACGCTAATTACCACACGTTAGAGCAGGGATTAGAGTTAGCCCACATGGCAGCCAAATTAAAAATACCGTTAAACCCTGAACTCATGCTTGCTTACACTTATATGGATATGGACCGGCAACAAGCTCCTAACTTCGAAGTATATCCCGAGATCTTTGCCTTGCAAAAAGGGAAACAGTGGGAAGAATTAACATTGGATGAAATGAACGTCGTTCTGGAGGCTTACGGTGAGTTTGTCGCTACAGAAATTTTGAAAACGGGTGCGACAGTAGAGAACTGGAATATTGGCAATGAAGCTAACTATGGTTTTGCAGGAGTAAGCATCGGATTGAAAACCGCAGTAAACGAAAAACTCGAAAAAGTTCCGGGTTTTATGAGACATGTCTATTCTGTCATGTGTACCAACTGGCTCAAGAAAAATATATGGAAATACAATGCAGTACAGATGGCTTCAGTTGCTAAAGGAATTAAAAATGCTTACGAGAATTTGGGACTTAATTCAAGTAAGGTCAAGTTTTCAACTCATATCGCAACCGTAGTCACAACCGTTCATACAGCAGTCACATATTTCAAGACGTTAAAGGAAAATGGATTCCCAGTTGATACTGCTGGTATCAGTTTCTATCCTAGTGCGCCAGGAGTATACATTGATAAAATGGTTATGTATAAAAAAATCGTTACTGCTATTAACAAACAGGTAGGTATTCCTGTATTTATCGCCGAGTTTTCTTATCCTTCAGGTGAGGTGCAAGGTGCATATGCCGGATGGTCAAAAACCGTCAAGGGCTACCCACATAATGAAGAAGGACAAGCTGCTATCTATCATGATGTTATTGAGTGGGGAAAAACACACGGACTAATAGGGATCCGGTATTGGGCTCCTGATTTCAGTGAGTGGGGGAGTATGTCAATGTTTGATTACTTGGACAATGGCGCTAAAGCCAAGAAAATATTAATGGATGCTATTCACGAAGAGACCAATTAAAATAACATATATTCAAACAGAAAAGTCGCTTTTAGCGGCTTTTTGTTCTTTCTACTAAGAGAGGAGCGGTTCAATTATCTTATGTTCAAACCTAGAGCTAATACGACTTTTCTCCTGTTTTTCAACAAAACAAATATCATGAAAAGGGTTTTTTATCCAAAAGAAATTAGAACTTTGTTCTCTTACAGCTCCATGTAAAATTTTATAAAATTTTCTTGTTAACATCATCAGACTTTACAGGAGGATTATTATGTCAACTTATCTCTCAATCTCAGGTGCTAGGAAAACATCCTTGGTACCGAAAACGATCCTGGTATTTGCAACGGGTATATTGTTTTTGCTGGTGTATGCAAATGTCACCTCAGCTCATGGTTACTTAGAGTCACCAGCCAGCCGCGCATACTTATGCCAACAGAATCTCAATAGTAACTGCGGTCAGGTGCAATATGAACCACAAAGTGTGGAAGCAAAAGGGAACTTTCCGGCGGGAGGCCCATTAGATGGAGAAATTACAGGAGGAGGTATTTTTCCGGAGTTATATACTCAAACGGCAGAACGTTGGACGAAGCTAGACATGCAAACAGGAAGCCAAACCTTTACCTGGAAATTGACAGCGGCACATGCAACAAAAGAGTGGAAATATTACATAACCAAGAAAGACTGGAACCCTAATTCTCCGATTGAGCGTAAGGATTTAGAACTGTTTTGTACCTACAGTGATGGCGGGAAATTGCCAGAAAAATCGGTCTCACATCAATGTGAAATACCAGCAGACCGTACCGGTTATCATGTTATTCTCGGCGTTTGGGAAATCGCTGATACTGGTAATGCCTTTTATCAAGCGCTTGACGTAAATTTAACGAAATCGGATAGTGGAAGTGGAACAAACACCGATGTAACAGCGCCAACAGCTCCAATAAATCTAAAAGCAAGCAACATCACGACAAAATCACTTACACTTAGCTGGCATCCTTCGACTGATAATGTGAGTGTAATGAGTTATGAACTTTATCAAAATGGACACAAGATTGCGACTATTCCAGGAACGTCTATATCCTATGATGTAAGTGGATTAAGTCAAGGAACAACTTATATCTATGCGTTAAAAGCGATTGATGCTGCAGGTAATGGATCCCCTCTCAGTTCGGAGATTACAGTGCAGACAACTTCTGCAACCATACCTGACACTTTAGCTCCAACGGCTCCAAGTAATCTTCACGCACATACCGTGAGTGCAGCATCAGTAAGTCTGATGTGGTCCAGTTCAACGGATAATGTGGCCGTTAGCAGCTACGACATTTACCAAGGATCAGAGCGGATCGCTACTGTAAATGGAACCGTGACAAGTTATGAGGTAACCGGTCTGAAATCAAGCTCGACATATACATTTTCAATTAAAGCCAAGGATTCTGCTGGAAATGTATCTGTAGCGAGTAACGTCATTACAGTTACTACACTTGAGTCATCTCCGCCAGTTGTAGAACCGGATGCACCTGAAGCTTGGGCTGAGAATACGTCATACCACATCGGTGATCGTGTCCTTTACAAAGGGGTCGTTTATATTTGTCGTCAAGCTCACACATCAATATATACTTGGACTCCTTCCGAAGTCCTTGCATTGTGGTTGCCAGAATAGCCGAAAGTCACTCAGGATTTGTTCCTGAGTGACTTTTTTTGATGAGCGCTCGCGAGGATTCAGAGACAGTTTCAACATAATCGATGACAAATGTTTATTTTTGCATACTTGGGTGAACATATGAATATAAAACGTTGTTTAGCGGACACATGGCGTGCTGTTTGATTATTGCAAGTGAATTTTTTGTGATTTATTATTGCCAATGTAAGGTTTTAATTGAGAATTTTATTCTCATCTAAAATAGACGAACATTTCGTTAATTCACTTAATAAAGGAGTATGGATCATGAGTAAACGTTTTGAATCAAAAGTTATTTTAATTACTGGAGCAGGCTCAGGTCTGGGACAAGCAGCGGCACTTGAAATCGCAAAAGATGGTGCCAAGCTTGCTCTCGTTGACCTTAATCAACCTGCACTTGAAGAGACCAAAAAATTGATTCTGGAAGTTGCACCTGAGGCAGAAGTTCTTCTTCTTACTGCGGATGTATCTGATGAGCAAGCTGTTCAAAAATATGTAGATGATTCGGTTCAAAAGTTCGGTCGCATCGATGGCTTCTACAACAATGCGGGGATCGAAGGTACTCAGGCTCCTACAGCTGAATATAACAGTAAAGTGTTTGACAAAGTCATTGACATTAACCTTAAAGGTGTCTTTTATGGTATGAAATACGTTCTTCCCGTGATGAAAGAGCAACAATCCGGTTCCATTGTCAATGTTGCATCTGTTGGCGGGATTCGCGGAGTTCTGAATCAGGCGGCGTATGTCGCAAGTAAACATGCTGTATCGGGTATGACGAAAAATGCAGCAATCGAGTACGGACAATATAACCTGAGCATCAACGCTATCGCTCCAGGGGCAATTATGACTGCGATGGTTGTCGGTTCCCTTAAACAAATCGGTGGCGAAGAAGGATGGGAAGAAGCCGGCAAAGAATTTGTTAGCGTAAACCCTAAGAGACGTTTTGGTAAACCTGAAGAAGTAGGTCGTCTTGTTGCCTTCCTGCTATCCGGTGAATCCGAATTTATTAATGGTGCTGTCATTCCTATTGATGGCGGACAATCGAACCAATACTAATAACATGAAGATCCCTCTTTGGCAATGTCATTAAGAGGAGGCTCTAAATGAAGAAAAAGAGCAGGTCATCCAAAAGATGGCTTGCTTTTTTTTTGTGCTGAATAAGAAAATGAACTTGATAAGTAATTGGGAATATGAAAGAGGAAGCCATAGCCCAGCATAACATAGAGAAGCAGAGGGACCCGTATTCCGCTGTATGACATTAGGAAGCGTAGGGTTTAACAAACAGGTTAGCGTAGCGTCTAAAGAGTCGTATATCTCAAAGAACAACATCTGCACTTGCCCATTGAGATTGCGGACATTGCTAGGTCAGCAATGAGTTAAAAATACCATTTTCAGCGAATATTTCATGCAGTGACAGGTGTTACCGTAACCCAGTACGTGAGGAATAGGCGGCTAACGCTTACGGTGCAGGAGTTAGTGGGAACGGATTGTAAAGTCATTGATGTCGCGTTGAAGTACGGTTATGACAGTCCGGCAGCATTTACAAAAGCTTTTCAGCGGATGCATGGGGTAACACCTCTTGCGGCTAAGAAAATAAATGTACGAAGAAGATGAAATTCCCGGATGCCAAGCCATTTCACCTGCAAAAGAACACGACTTTTTACTCGAACTGTGTCCAACAGCCCATTATTATTACACCAAAACTATAATATCTGATTGAGCTTGCTTTCAGGCTCTTCACCATTCTCTACACGTTTTATATTCTTTATAAAGAAATCATATCTTTTTTTATGAAATTTCCGACCATCAGGCATTCCTGCTGTATGGGGGGTAAGTATCACATTACCCAGATTCCGGAGCTCACTGTCCATAGGAAGCGGTTCAGATTCAAACACATCCAGACATGCGCCTGCAATATCCCCGTTTTTTAATGCATCAATCAAGTCTCTTTCATTGACAATCCCGCCGCGGGCTGTATTGATAAACAGTGTGGTATTCTTCATTTTCTTGAATACCGCTTTGTTGATCAGTTGTTTGGTTTGCTGATTCAAAGGAATATGTACACTGACGATGTCCGATGTGCTTACAAGCGTATCGAAATCCGTCATTTTCACAAAACCATCCGACTGTACATTGGTATTTCTGGCATAAGCCAGCACATTCATATCAAAAACGTTGCTAAACGCAGCTACCTTTTTTCCGATAGCGCCCAAACCGACAATCCCAATTGTTTTTCCTTTTAATTCACTCCCTGTATAGTTCAATTGATTTTCATCCATCTTGTTTTTCATGAACGAATCAAGAAACGGTATGTTTTTATAAAAAGACATTATCATTGCCATTACGTGCTCGGCCACTGCCTGTGCGTTCACCCCTGCAGCATTAGCGACCCAAATGCCAAGCTGTGTGCAGGCAGGAATATCTACATTATCAAATCCTGCACCTGTCTGTACCAATTTTAATTTTTTTGCGGCAGAAAGCAGGCTGTGATCCACTTTAATATGCTCAGGGACGAGTACATGGCAATCTTCAAGGTGATGCAGCATCTCTTGTCCGGGCGGGACAATTACAACGTTCCAGTCTTGGGGAAAATACCTTGAAATAGTTGATTTTGAAGTTTCGCTAAAATAGCCAACGATGAGAATCTTCATTACCAAACCACCTTTCATGTTTTTAGCAATATCTTCGGAAAACGCGGTATCAAACAATTCTAAACAAAAAGTAAAATGTTGTAAAACTCAAATAAAGCGCCAGATCCACTGCCATGATCAGCTGAATCATATTCTAATGGAGAAGGACACCTTAGGAAATAAAATCTGTGATGACCGAAAGAATAATAGATCTGCTTTAAATACGACATAATTTGACGTAATTGAGATTTATAATGGTGATACATTAAAGAAAGGAGCAGCAAAATATGAAACGAACAATAATTTTAGATTTGGCGGTTACTCTAGATGGTTTTATTGAAGGCAAGAATGGTGAGGTTGATTGGTGCATTATGGATGCAGAGATGGGGTTCGATCAGTTTTTAAATCAAATTGATACCATTTTATTTGGGAGAAAAAGCTATGATTTATGGGGAAATTTCACTCCAGAAGGACCCACGGATTCCGATAAAGAATTATGGGGATTGTTTCATAGTAAAGAGAAATATGTCTTTTCCAGAACACAAATGGGGACAGACCATAAAGCAATATTCATAAACGATCGTATTTCTGAAGAAGTAAATAAATTAAAAAGTATGCCTGGTAAAGATATCTGGCTATATGGTGGAGCAAGTCTTATTACAACTTTTATCAATTTAGGGCTTGTTGATGAATTTAGATTATCAGTCCACCCTGTTGTTTTGGGAGAAGGAAAACCACTGTTTGTTGATATAAAACAGAGGTTGAATTTAAAAATGGTGAATACAAGAACGTTTTCTTCGGGTGTTGTACAACTAATTTATCATTTAGATGAAAATTAAATCCAAGGTGAGGCTATGAACGTCAATGAAATCATCATTGAAGGAGCACGCGAAAATAACCTGAAAAACGTGAGTGTGCGCATCCCGAAACGAAAAATCACGGTTTTCACCGGTGTTTCGGGTTCAGGCAAATCCTCTCTGGTCTTTGACACCATCAGCGCCGAAGCTCAGCGGCAGCTTAATGAGACGTTTTCCGCTTTCATCCGCAATCGGCTGCCCCGGTTCAGTCAGCCGGACACCGATCGGATTGAGAACTTGTCTACAGCGATTGTCATCGATCAGAAAAGGTTTGGTGGCAGCTCCCGTTCGACGGTCGGCACGATAACCGATATTTATGCGATGCTCCGGCTGCTGTTCTCCAGAATTGGTAAGCCCTTTGCCGGCAATTCGCATGTTTTTTCGTTTAACGACCCGGCCGGTATGTGTCCGGAATGCTCCGGATTCGGGCAGGTTGTACAGTTCGATGTTGACAAGCTGTTGGACAGGTCCAAGTCGCTGAAT
This sequence comes from Paenibacillus illinoisensis NBRC 15959, assembly GCF_004000925.1. GTDB lineage: Bacteria > Bacillota > Bacilli > Paenibacillales > Paenibacillaceae > Paenibacillus > Paenibacillus illinoisensis. The sequence goes on from NZ_BIME01000002.1 coordinate 660,375, forward strand.
GAAGGAGCGATCCTGTTCCCTGTATTTAAAGTGGGGAGCTGGTACTTGAATACGTATGTCCATTCTGGTTTGTTCGACAACGACAAGCAGCTTGCCGAATATACGCTGGCAGAATGGGATACCCTCCTCCATGGCAAAGAAAGCAAGATCGTATACCGCACCAAAGGCGGCGACATCGAATCGGATTATGAAGGTCTGCTACCCAAGCTCACCCGCCTGTATTTAAAGCGGGATAACAGTGAAATGCCAGATGCTAAACGCGAAACTCTTGACCAATTTCTATCCTATAGCGGATGTAACCTTTGCAGGGGAAGTCGGCTTAATCAAGCGGCATTAAGCTGCCGGATCAACGGGTACAACATTGCGCAATGCGCGGGGATGGAGATAGGGGATCTTATTCGGATGATCGAGATCGTTCGAGATCCCGTTGCTAGCACGATAATAGACGGAATTCTGACACGGCTGAACCATCTGGTCGATATTGGGCTGGAGTATCTTAGTCTTGACCGACAGACAGCGACTTTGTCGGGCGGGGAGTCACAGCGCATCAAAATGGTCCGTCATCTGAGCAGTAGTCTAACTGACATGATCTACATTTTCGATGAACCGAGCGTCGGACTGCATCCCCGAGATGTCCATCGTCTGAACGGCATGCTGCGCCAGCTCCGGGACAAAGGGAATACCGTACTTGTCGTTGAACATGACCGCGAAGTCATGGAGATCGCCGATTGCATCATCGATGTCGGACCTTATGCGGGAACCCGCGGCGGGGAGATCGTCTACAAAGGAGACTTTGCGGGCTTGCTGCGCTCGGATACATTGACAGGAAGGTGCTTGAAGCAAAATCTGCCCTTAAAAACAACAACTAGGGTGCCGAAGGGCAAAATGACAGTAGCTGGTGTCAGTCTACACAATCTGAGGGATGTTACGATCGATATACCCGTTGGTGTGCTGACGGTGGTTTCTGGAGTAGCAGGCTCAGGTAAAAGTACGCTGATTAACGGAGCCTTCCTGCAAACGTATCCAGAAGCGATTGTCGTTGATCAGACGGCTGTGGGAACTTCCGTCCGCTCCAATCCGGCTACCTACACAGGTATGATGGATGAGATTCGGCGGCTCTTCGCAGCAGCTAACAAGGTAAGCGCATCCTTGTTCAGCTTCAACTCCAAGGGAGCCTGTTCCAATTGTCAGGGTCTAGGGATGATCTACACGGATTTGGCCTTTCTCGAGCCGGTAAGGACGACATGTGAAGTTTGTGAAGGCAAGTGGTTTAACAATGAAGTGCTGCAGTATGAACTGAACGGAAAATCCATCAGCGATGTCCTCGAAATGACAGTACGGGAAGCTTCGGAGTTCTTCAGCAGGAAGGAGCTGCTTCGTCAATTGCAGACATTGGAGGAGGTGGGACTCGGATACTTGACACTGGGCCAGCCTCTGAACACCTTATCGGGCGGTGAATGCCAGCGCATTAACTGGCCGGAGAACTTCACAAGGAAGGCAGTCTTTACGTAATGGATGAACCGACAACCGGACTGCATATGTCCGATATCTCCCGTCTGATGGACATAATGAACCGCTTGGTGGACGGGGTAAATACGTTGGTGGTTATCGAGCACAACCTAGATGTGATCAAGAGCGCGGATTGGATTATTGACATGGGTCCCGAGGGCGGTCACCGGGGTGGCCAAATTGTGTTCGAAGGTACTCCTGTCCAGCTTGCTGCTTACGAGCATTCGAAAACGGGGGCATATTTACGCAAGACAGAAGCCTGTAAATCAGCATCATCCTGATTGAAAAGGGAAAAGCCCGGTATTATTTGTAAAGATCATTTCCGCACTAATCGATGGACCCTTCGGGCGAACCTTTACATTTGCAGATCCAGACGGTCACTTAGTTACCCTTCACAGTAAAGCCTGATATGAAAGTGTATCTGGCTAAACAATAGGGATAATTTCTTCTGCGACAGTGAGCCAAATGTTATTACAACATGAAGAGCTTATTCCCAAAATCTGTATTCTCCCCATACAGTAGACAGGTGTAATAAATCCAGCCTGTTATTGTGAGGGGAGTTTTTTTCATATTGATGAATACCAGCGATCCAGCAACACCTCTTCCTTAGAACGTGAGGGAAGTCTGGAAAAGAATTCAGATAAACAATATACTAGCTATAACAGTTTATGGTTGAGGTGAATATTTAATGGATGAAATCAATGAATCAAAACAAATGGTATTACAATTGGGCGGTGCCTTGAAAAAGTACAGAAAAGAAAAAAATATGAGCTTGGATGACTTAGCGGAATTAACGGGCGTAAGCAAACTTACACTGGGGAATATCGAACGTGGCGAGACCAATCCAACGTTGGCGATTATATGGAAAATATCAAAAGGCATATCTTTACCGCTATTGGCTTTGTTCAAATCAGAAGAGCCTGTTAGTTTGTATCGAGCAGGCGAAGGACTGCGATTTTCTAATGATCAAAAAAATTGGATCATTGAACCCGTCTTTAAAAGCAACGGTATTGAAATGTGTCGGGCTTACTTGCAGCCGAATAGCTCGTATCACCCTGAAGGTCATCATGTCAACACAACTGAAATTGCAACAGTAATGACGGGTTCCATTGAAATTCAAGTCAACGAAGAGATTCACACATTGAATCAATATGATACGATCAGTTTTCGTGCAGATTGTCCTCACTCTTATACCAATCATACGAATAGCGAAACAGTGCTCCATATCTCCTTAACGTATGGTTTCTAAAAATCAAAATTCTACTTATCATACAACTCCGAATTCCATGACGGGAATTCAGAGTTGTATTTTTGTTTTTAAACGATTTAAAATATATTATAGAATATTTATTGTAAAAAATAATATATTATAATATACTTTTGTTGTCCGCGCGGATGTTATTGCCTCTTTTTTCAATCAGCAGGAAACAAACCATACGTATGAATTCAGAAAGGAGAATTGAAGAATGCCGAACCAACAAAATAAAAAAGCCGTACCATCTTCTATAGGGTTTATCATTCTCGGCATTATTGTGATTGCAGCTAATTTACGTACTCCCTTAACCTCAGTTGGGCCTTTGGTGAGTCTTATAAGGGATGACGTTCAAATTTCAAATACATTAGCCGGCCTCATAACAACGCTACCCTTACTTGCCTTTGCTTTATTATCGCCTCTAGTACCCAAATTAGCACGAATGTATGGGGTTGAACGCATCATTTTGATTGCACTCATATTTCTGACTGTTGGTATTGTAATACGTTCTTTATCTGGCGCAGCTAATCTGTATATCGGGACTGCAATTCTTGGGTTGGCAATTGCCGTATGTAATGTATTATTGCCCAGTATTATCAAAAGGGATTTCCCAAATAAAATGGGTTCCATGACAGGTCTTTACTCTATTTCAATGAGTTTAAGTGGAGCAATCGCATCAGGAATAAGTGTACCGCTAGCCGTGAACGCAGGTCTAAAATGGCAGGGAGCGCTAGGAATATGGGGGATTCTAAGCTTCGTATCGATCCTTTGTTGGTTACCGCAATTAAGAAATCGAACGAGGCAAACAGCCACGACGAGCCAACACAAGGACAGCAACGATGTGAATGTTTGGCGTTCCCCTCTTGCCTGGCAAGTAACCTTATTTATGGGTATACAATCTATGGTTTTCTATGTGTTGATCGCATGGTTACCCGAAATTTTAAAGCAACAAGGTATTGACTCCAACCAATCAGGATGGTACCTCTCGATCATGCAGTTAGCCATGCTTCCATTTACATTTGTTGTTCCCGTTATTGCTGGGCGAATGTCTAGCCAACGTTTGTTAGTGGTCATCACAACCACTTTGCTTTTAACGGGAACGCTCGGACTTCTTTATGGGAGTTCCGATATCATATTGTTGTGGATCATAATACTCGGAATTGGGGGAGGCTTCGCCTTTAGTTTGTCCATGATGTTTTTTGGATTACGTACCGAAAATGCGCATCAAGCAGCTGAACTGTCAGGCATGGCGCAATCGATCGGATATCTTCTTGCCGCAGTCGGTCCTGCCCTTATAGGATATCTGCATGATGCGACAAATAGCTGGAAACTGCCTCTTTTCATTCTACTTGGTGCTTCGGTCTTACTCTTTTTAGTTGGTATAGGAGCAGCAAGAAATAGTTTTGTAGGTAACCGATATAGCTACGAGCTGCACGGAAAGGACGATAAAAATGTTTGAGAACATTATGGTGGCCATTGATCAAGATCAAATAACGAACAAAATCCTCGATGCAACCGTTGAAATAGCCCGAAACAAACCAACTCAAGTTACCTTGATTAATGTCAGCCAGGAATATGTATCGAATGGCATGACATATGTACCAGAGAATTTCTTGGAAGAAATATTGAACGAAATGGAGAAGGCGAGCTTGGAACAATTACAACAAGCCAAATCCAAATTAGAATTTGCGGGGATTAACCCGAAAACAGTTCATCTTAAGGGAAACCCTGCACATGAAATATTAAGATATGCAAGGGATACTGAGCAGCAACTCATTATTATTGGAAGCCGTGGGCTAAGCGGGATAAAAGAAATCATGCTTGGAAGTGTCAGCCACAAGGTTTCACAGCTATCCGTTTGCCCAGTTCTTATTGTACATTAACGCCTCTGTGCTACAGAGATGATGTATTGATATACGAACGGGGAATGTACAGAGGCATTCTAGGGCTTTGTGTCCTACAATGCCGCTGTTTCGATATCCTTTTAGCTGACCAAATGCTGACGCTGAAGTTGAATGGAGGGAGGACCTGTCGACCATATGGTTTGAGCCTTCCTATGCTACAGAGCTCAGATACATGTTGAAGGATGCGAATGCAAAAGGGAGATTTTTCCAATAATGAAGAGCTGGCGAGGTAGCTTATAAAGAGGTTACAGCTATGTTCAACCATGAGACGGAGCACATTTACAAAATCTTTGCGAATTGGGTTAGACCTTTAAACTAACGGGCAGGTTAGTTCAGTACAAATTCAATTAGGCAGTATAGTAACGCTAGAGTTAGCTAAACTTGCATGTTCCGATGTTCGAGCATCCAAAAATGTTGTCATGAGATACCCACCTCCTAACGTTGTGGACATAGCAGGTATGATAAAGAAGACTCCCATTCATAGTTGATTGAAGCAGGCTTGCCTGTTGGTTGGTGGCCTTTTTTTTAATAAAGCCTTGTCAAAATGGATATACCTGAATAATCTATCCAATACCACAAAGAGGGGGATGGAAGCATGAGTGAAGTTGGATATGGTAATGATAATGTAGGAGGAGTAAGTGGAGGATATGGTGGCTTTACGTCCATTGGTGCAATACTCGTACTGTTTATTTTATTGGTCATTATCTCCAAGGCTTTCTTAGTATAAGAGTTCACTTCTTACTTTTCCCGCCAGCCTTACTGGCGGTTTTTTTGATTTGCTTACGTTCGTTGTACGATGATAAAAACTAGAAAGTCACCTCAGGTTGATATGTATTTAAAGAATTACTATAGCACGTTAAGCTAATGGGAAACGATAACTCAATGATATAAAGAAAGCAGTTGATCAAAGCGACCAGCTGCTTTTGTTCAGCTAACGGGCAGTTTAGCGTAGTAATTGAGGGAACGTCCATTTAAATTAAATGTTTTCACCGAATTCTTTACCGAAGTCCTCCATCTTTTCAAGGATTGGAAGTAACTTCATTCCTTTTTCTGTCAAAGAGTACTCGACTCGTGGAGGAACTTCCGGATAAACATCACGTTGAATAACGCCATCATTCTCTAATTCCTTAAGTTGCTTGGTAAGCGAGCCTTGCGAGAGATCTCCAAGAAATTTTTTGATGTCCGAATAACGACGTGTTTCATTTTTTAAATACCATAATATAAAATACTTCCAGCGTCCGGAAAGAAGATTCTGCGTAAAGGCTATCGCGTACATATCACTATTTTCATTTATAAACTCTTGTTCAATTCCTTCATTACAAACCCGCATTGACATCATTCCTATTCTATAGGTACAGAAAAATGTACTATGTTCATTTAAATTGCCCTCTTTGCAAACGAAACGAATGCACTTATGATTGGGTCAACAACCCAAACAAACCCATTTGATATTGTTTTAAAAGAAGGAAGAATAAATTTTTAGTTTTATATTTAGCATGCTAAGTAATTATTATATTTTTTAATGTCATAGTTAGCAAGCTAAAGATTGTATATCCACTAATTGCTATGGAAAATGAAGGTGAAGAAATATATGCAAAAAAATAAGAAAATGCAATTGGCTCTACAGATGGTTTCGGGATACGGAGGTGAATTCAGCGCCTGGAGAATGCCTGGGACTGACCCAGCAGCTTATACGAATATGGATAGTTATGTAGAACGGGCGAAAATAGCCGAAAAAGGGAAGTTTCAAATGATTTTTATTGCCGATACTCCTTCATTAACTGTGAACTTAGGCCCTCAGACGCCTGCGTTCCCAATGGATCCAACGTTGGCACTAATGGCCGTAGCCCGAGAAACGAAACACATTGGACTTGTTGCTACACTCTCTACGACATTCAACTATCCATACAACATCGCTCGTCAGTTCAAAGCACTGGATGTAATTAGTCAAGGACGTGTAGGGTGGAATGCGGTTACTACATCCGACCCCTCAGCTGCAGCCAATTTTGGTGTAAAAGTTGCCAACCGTAAAGAGCGGTATGACAAAGCACATGAAAGTATTCAAATTGTTCAGGCTTTGTGGGGGAGTTGGGAGTCCGATGCTTGGACACTTGATGTAGAAGGCGGACAATTCGCTGATATGGACAAAATCAAGCCAATAAACCTTCAAGGTCAATATTATGCATCTCGTGGTCCTTTGCCAATACCTCCTTCTGAACAAGGCCAACCTGTTATTTTTCAGGCGGGAGGAGGGGATGAGGGATTAGAATTAGCTGGGAGATATGCTTCAGGAGTGTACGCGAATCCATATGATATCGAATCTGCTCGTGAACAAAGACTAGCGATTCGGCAAAGTGCCGCTCGTTTTGGCCGGAAACCTGATGATATCAAAATGTTTGCTGGTTTTATGTTTTCGCTGGCATCTACCGAAGAAGAAGCTTTGAACCGTCGAAAACAGCTTATGAGCTTTAATCCTCAGGAAATTCCTAGTCGGGTAAGTTATCTCGGTTCAATGATCAGTTTACCTTTGTCGGTAAACTCGATAGATATTGATAAACCACTACCTCCTGGCTTGTTGAAAAATGCATATGCTCAGCCAATGGACCCACGTTCACCAAAAGCCTTGAAATTACTACAGCGAGGGTTATCTGTTCGCGATGTTCTTGCTCATGGTGTCATTAATTATCATCCCGTCGTTGCAGGAACACCCACACCAGGTTGCTGATTTTTTGGAAGAATGGTTTTTGGCTGAAGCGTGTGACGGTTTCTCGATCGTCCCCGATATAGCTTTTGATGGTGTTGCGGATTTTGTAGAGCAGGTTGTACCTATCTTACAGGAACGTGGTTTGTTTCACACCGAATACGAAGGGAATACCCTTCGAGAGAATATGGGCGTTCCGTACGAATATGGGATACGGGAATTGGAATAAACAAATAAAGGAGAGAATTTAATGAATCACACACTTGAGTTGCTTCATAATCATACATCATTTCGTTCGTACACATCGCAACCCCTGGCTAAGGAACAAGTTGATGAGATCTTTAAGGCCGCCAGTCAAACTTCATCGTTCAGTCTTCTGCAGGCCGTGACCATTATTCGTATCACTGATCCGGCTCTACGAAAAAAGGTGAGAAAACTTTGTGTTGACCAACCTTATATTGAAGAAGCGGCAGAGTTTTGGATTTTCTGTGCCGATTTTAACCGAAACCATCAAATTGCTCCGGATGTAGATATCGAATATATTGAATTCCTGTTGATTGGTTCATTCGATGCCGGGCTCATGGCACAAAATGCATTAACTGCAGCTGAATCTATGGGACTAGGCGGTGTTTTCATTGGCGCGGTTAGAGCTAATATTGAAGAATTAACAGAGTTGTTGGGCTTACCAGAGTATGTGATTCCCTTGGTAGGATTATGCATAGGTACCCCCGCGGGGAATAAACCTGAACTGAAACCTCGTCTGCCTCAATCTATGATTTTAGTTGAAAATCAGTATCGGGCACTCGATCAAGATAAATTGGCTATTTATGACGAAACCATGTTGAAATACTATGAGAATCGTCCGGTAAGAGCTCCTTTCACAGTGAAAAAAGTAACAGGATGGAGTGATCACATTCAGGATCATCTACAAAGAAGTATCCTACCTCAAATGATGAACTATTTGAACAAACAAGGATTCGCCAAAAAGTAACATCGCACACCTTATCGCTGACCAGTTATGAATCAGCTATAAAGCAAACTAATATTCATATTTACTTGTCTGCTAACTAAACGCCGCATAACCCCCATATATCAAACCATTCAAATGAAGAACTATGTTATTAGTTGAAATGACTCACAAAATAGAATATCAAAAAGGAGCGAAAAAAATGAGATTCGGAATAATCGGGGCTGGCCCCATTGCTTTATCTATTTCAAAAAAGTTGGTAAATAATAACCATGATGTGAAAATTGCAGATGCTCGTGATATAGAACGATTGAAAGGGAAACCGATTAACGCAACACCTGTAATGGTAGAGAATGTTATTTCCAATATTGATGTTCTCATCATATCTATTCCTCTTCATGCACTACCTCATATTCGCAGTGTAGTTGAAAAAGCGGCGGATGAAGTTATTGTCGTCGATACTTCTAATTATTATCCTCAAATGGGAGTGAAAATTGATGAGATCGAGAACGGGATGGTTGAAAGTGTCTGGGTTACAAAACAATTAGGCAGATCAATTATCAAAGCTTTTAACAATTTGTTAGCCTATACTTTAGAACATGAGGGTACACCGGAAGGCAGCAGTCGTCGCATTGCGGCAGCTATTGCCGGTGATGACTTGCAGCAAAAGCAAACAATTATGAGCATAGTCAGCGAATTAGGTTTCGATTCGGTCGATAGCGGGAATTTAAATGATTCATGGAGACAGCAGCCAGGAACACCAGCATATTGCACAGAACTAACCAAAGAGGAATTAACTGAAGCACTTCAAAAGGCAAATAAAGAACAAGCCCCATTTCTGCGGGACAAAGTTATGGAGAAGTTGATCACGGCTTCTGGTGGATATTCACATAAAGAAATCGTCAACCTAAATAGAGAAATGTATAATTCCTAAATCAATAACTCTGATACTAATTTAGAAGAAGCGGCAGATGAAAGACACGCAATAATGTCTATCTGTCGTTTATTTAAAATTTTGGGCACATACAGTACAATTCTCAGCAGAAAAATTTGCTAAAAATGATGTCCTTAGCACCAGGGTAGTTTAACTCTAAAGTACATTGACTCCTAAAATAACGTCGTGATACATTTAGTTTACTAAATATTAATTAGCATCAAGGGAGGGATACTACATGACAGATGCAGTAGACTGTGACATTCGCCAGTCTTTAGATCGGATTTCCTCCCAAATGCGTCGAAATTATAGTGAATCATTGAGGGAACTTAATCTTTATGTAGGGCAAGATAATTTGCTGTATCGTCTGTGGATGGGTGACGGAGTAACACAGATGCAGCTATGTGAACACTTAAAATGCGAGCCTCCAACAGTAACAAACATGGTTAAATCACTGGAGCATAACGGATTTATATATCGTAAACGTGATGTACAAGATGCGCGAGTCATGCGTATTTATCTGACAGAAAAAGGAAAAGAGTTAGAAAAACCAGTTGATAAAAAGTGGAGGGAGCAACAAGAAAAATTGCTTTACTCCATACCTGAGGAAGAACGTCTGATATTAAGAAATCTAATGCAACAAATGGAGAGGAATATATCAGGTATCAACCATTGTTAAGTTATACGAGATTTTTGTCGCGAGACAAGAACATTGTTCATTCCAAGTCGCTATGATAGCGGCTTTTTTTGTTTTAAGGAACCAAGTTCTTGTCCCTAGCTGGGGACAAGAACCGTGTACTATTTTGCCGAAATGAGCAAGAACTTGGTTTTATACGGATTAGATAATTACCTAATTAGTGTCACGCTGGATATCATTTAACTAGATAAAAGTACATGAATATAAGACTTCGCTTGAATAAAGATTTTTTTTATTCCAGAAATAAGGTTTTTTCGACATATAGCTATAGGGTTGAATATGCCTATTAGAGCATGCTGATGGGTTATTTCGGGGAACCGATGCGCCTCGGTTATACTTGGAGACGCCACAAGGAATTTGTCGAAGAATTGTTTTTGATTGACAAAGAATTACAAGTTACTTTGTGCGTGCATCATCTTCTTCCAAATGGATTTTACGCAGAAGTCTTCCTTGTAAAATCATCACTGCTCCCTGTTTTGTAACCATTTAACCGTTCCAAAGAGACCTAGGAGTCCGACTAAGAAAACAAGTAAATAACTGGTACCCAACAAGGGAAATAAAGATACTCCGCTTTCCTGCAAATGCAAAGCAGGTACAGACCATGGCAGATAAGCTCCAAGGGCGGTTGGGCCGAACACTAATGCCAACATTAAAGTTGTAAATGCAAAGCCGATCGGTACCAGATAACCGCGTGATATACAAGCCAATAGGGCAAGAGGAGCACTTAATAATAGGTGGAGAGCACCAATTATAAGTATTAAGAACAAATAATGTTGAACAATTGCAAACGAAAAGCCAGGAAGTCTGATTGCAAAACCAAGTATTAAGGCATAAGCAAAGCTGATCAACATCATTACTAAACACCAGAATATAATTGCGACATATTTGGCAATCGCGATTTTACCACGTGATACAGGCAAAACGAGCAAATCTTTGAGCGTTCGATCGGAATACTCTCGGCCAAATGTCCAACTTGTTACCAATCCAAACCCCAGCAGCCCAAACACAGATGCATACAAAAATGCAGTCCGTTCAAAAAATGAACGCCAATTGGGCTGTCCTAAGAACAATGTGGTGACAAACAATATAAACAGAAGCGTGCCCCATAAAACATAGGAACGACGCAATTTGTAAACTTCAACACTACAGGCTGTCAACAATGGTCTCAATCCGTTTTTCCTCCTCGGCTCCGATTACATTGAGAAAATAATGCTCCAAATTCTCTTCTTCAATGTTAAGCATGGTAAGCGGTACTTCATGATGAGCAAGCAATCTCGCAATATGTTCGGGATGTTTAACGGCATGATCGTCTGGTAGCGCAAAGCCGTTCGAAGTCGAATGTACCGCATACCCGGACTCTGTAAGAATAGCTTGAGCCTTTCGATCATCTTTTGTCCCGATTATCAACTGCTTTCGGCGGATAGTTTCAAAGTCTTTTGTTGTCAGTTCTTCAAGCAATACGCCTTTGTGAATAATGCCGATTCGAGAAGCCATTTTGGATATTTCCTCAAGGATATGGCTCGATATAAACACGGTAACCCCTTGTTGAGAAGCTAGAGCTTTCAGCAGCTCCCTTATCTCGACAATTCCGGCTGGATCAAGCGCATTGGTTGGCTCATCAAGAATCAGGACGTCAGGCTTATGAATTAACGCTTTGGCCAATCCAAGTTTCTGCGCGTTACCAAGTGACAAATCTCTTGCCTTACTATCCGTATATTGGGTCAAATTCAATTGCTCCATAATTTCGTTAACTGCCCTCGGAACCGATAATCCTCGCAATTTGGCCATTAAACTCAAGTTTTCCCTAACCGTAAAGGTAGGGTAGGCATAAGGAACTTCCACCATATAACCTACTCGTCTTGACAAATCAGGATTCCCATTCGCCCAGCGCTGACCAAACAAATACACTTCTCCGGAAGAAGGCTTACTCATTCCGAGAAGAGCTCGGATGGTTGTCGTTTTCCCTGCACCGTTCAACCCCAGGAATCCATAGATTTCTCCTTTCTTAACGGAAATCGAAACGCGATCTACAATGACTTTATTCCCGTACTGCTTGGTCAAGTTAACGGTTCGAATAATATCTTCCATAGTAACAGTCCTTCCATAACCTAAATTAAAAGAATAAAAGAGCCGATAGCCATATGAGATGTTGAAAAGAATTCCACTGGCCTTGACCAAATCAATTTGCGCGATAAATGGAATTCAAGTAATTCGAAATCGATGCGGTATCATGAATGTAGGCCCGCAGTGCGATGTAACCGTCAGGACGAATCAATACGAGTTCATTACTTTTTATATCGTAAATCCGATAGGCATTCCCTCCGGTATCCGTTATACCTTCCACTTTTTCCACATGCGATGGAAGGATGCAATGCACATGGAGTTCGTCGTAGGCGAAGTTTTTCAAAGAAAGATGATCTGTGCGGTTTACAAAAGCCAACAGAGTCCAGTGTGGGCCGCGCAATAAGTCAAATACACTTCCTGTAAATCCTATACCTTGCAGACCCTCGGCATTAGGAGCACGGTCCCCGGCCAATGAACGGGTAACATTCCTGCGAGCAGACGGGCGGGTAAGAGAACTTGACCGATAGGAAATGAGAAGCCCACTTGTCAGATCGTCGGATATGGTGCTCAACGATTGGGACAACCCTCCGCCTTCAGTCGCCGTTCCTATGACCCCTTGCATCTTCTTCGTGCTGTCCTCAAGCACGGCTTGAGCCACTGGGCGGCGCTCCTCATCGTATGTGTCGAGCAGTTCGGTGTCTGCTCCGCGTAAGACAGCCGCCAGCTTCCAGCCGAGGTTGTACGCGTCTTGCATCCCCGTATTCATGCCTTGACCGCCGGCCGGCGAATGAACGTGAGCAGCATCGCCTGCAAGGAAGACCCGGCCGTTACGGTAACATTCAACCATACGGACATTGACCCGGTAGATGGAAAGCCAGGAAGCATCCGTGAGCTGAACAAGTCCTGTCCCGGCCCGACGCTCAAACATGGCTTGATACGCCTCGAGTGACGGCTGCTCTGGTTCTTCGATGTCTGCCGGAATTGTAGCCTGCAGCTGCCAAATATCGGATTTCGGCAGTGGTGTCACCCCGACCATCCCCTCCGAAGATGTCCAGATATGAATATGATCGCGGTCCAACCCTTCCAATCGTACATCGCCAAGATACCATCGCTCCTGATCGTGTGTTTTCCCAACCAGCGGTAAGTGAATAAACTTGCGGATATTGCTTTTCCCCCCGTCAGCGCCGACGACATAACGAGCGCGAATTTGCTCTTCTCCTTGCGGTGTATTCAAGGTTACCGTCACACCATCCAAATCCTGTTCAAGCCCTACAGCTTCCACGCCCAACTCGACTTGACCGCCAAGCGCCGCATAGCGGTCGCGCAATGCTTTTTCCACATCATACTGAGCAATCCAGACCGGATCACGATAGGGTGTCTCCAGTTCGGCGCTGGCTGCAACGGTAATAGCAGGCTTGTCGACACTCCTGCCATCTGCGGTATAGTAACGAACAGGCAAATCCACAACACCTGTGTCCATAATGTAATTAACGGCCTCCAAATCATCAACAACCTCAAGCGAGCGGGGCTGGATTGCTTTGGCGCGAGACGCTACGTTATATAAGGCGCTTCGTTCAATAATACGATGGTCGACGTTTCGACGGGCAAGGTCGCAGGCAAGTGTAAGCCCTGTTGGGCCGGCCCCGACAATGAGAACATCAACATAAGACTGCGCGGTTTTCATGGATAAATTCCTCCTTGATCATTGATATTCATATGTTGCATTGATTATACTACACCGTGCAGTGTAGTTTGTAAAGTGGAACTCATTTTTGATAGTATACCTATAGGGGGGAAACATAAGGATGGATAATACGGAAAACAAAAAAATCCGCAAAGGCTCTTCAGACAAACGAGCCAAAATTATTGCGGCAGCACGAGACCTGTTTCTTTCAGATGGGTTTGATCGTTCCAGCGTCGATGCAATTGCAGCTAAAGCGGGAGTTTCCAAACGGACCGTTTATGATTATTATGGCGACAAACAGAACTTGCTGCTTGCTGTTGTGGAAGAAACCAGTGAGGCGGTTCTGGACATGATCAAGCAAGGGATATCAGACTACCTCTGGGAATTTGAGGATCTAGAGCAGGCGCTTATCTTATTCTGCGAACAATTCGTAGCTTCTGCGAACGGTTCGTCCGATTACAGCGCTTTGATGCGTCTGGTTACTATGGAAGCCGCCAACCTGCCAGGCTCGTTTTTGGAAAAGCTGGATAACGCAACGGAAGAGGGGATTATCAGGAGGTTTACCGAGTTTGGACAAGCCGGACTGCTCGCTGTGCCAGATCCTGTAATGGCTACAAAGCACTTTGCTGCCTTAACGTTTTTGTTGGTATTTGATCAACCGATAAAAGCAAGCGATTTGGAGGAGGAGCAAACCAAACGTATCATCACAGAAGGCGTACGCGTCTTTCTTTGCGCTTATGGAAAATAGCAGGGAAGAGAAGTGAGGAGATCAGTGTTCCTCTCTTAAAGAAAATCATTGAGATGAGATATCAATCGTTCCCAAAAATAGCTCACAAGTATAGTTATCAATAAGCAAATAAATTACATCGACTGAAATCTCAAAAAAATAGTTGATTCATATGAAAACATATCGAATTTTTTAAAACCGTTAAGTTTAATATTAACGGTTTTTTGTTGTAATATCGTCGTGGTATTGAAAAATCTCCATTGAAGAATATACAGCGGATATCGAGAGACTAGAACATGGTCCCATTGCCAGTTAGGCGTATATCTAATCGTATCTTGCCCTTCAATTCATTCAACTAACAGGAGAACTTTACTTCAATGTCGTATAGGAGCCGGTCGATCATAAGAACCGCCTATTTTTTAGAACTTAAGAATAGGATGAGTAAATAAGTTCGTCATATGATTTAGTTTAAGTTGACTAGGAAAGGAGTTTCACAAGTTGCCTACTTTAAAAGAATTCGACTTAGATATTCCTTACCATTGCTTCTCTTTACGAACGTTATTTTGGAAAATATAAAACGAATGATGCATGGAAGGTCTTAATTAGTTGTGTATCTGAAGTTACTGATCCTAGAGTAGTTACCTCTGGAGGAGTTTGCGAAACGCAAATACAATTTCCTGTTGATTCATTCTTCTTGATGAATGATCAACAAAAGAAACAAGTGACATTTGATTTGTTAAGAAAAGGGCTTGATAAGGTCATTCCTGAAAAGGGATGGGATTCAGATTCTTTCGAGCAGGCGTTCTTAAAGGTAATTGAAGGAGATATGAGAAACGAATGGTTTTGGAGAAAACTAATTTCAAGTCCTGACAGAAGATTAAAAGCAGGTTTATATATTGTGCATGAAGTAACTTTTGTAATTGGATACTTAATTGTCATTGATAAATCAGATCAAGAAGTTCTTCGTATAGAGGCATTTTGGGATCGTCCAAACGAATGGGCTTATGCTCAACATCTCGGAAAAATACAATGGCTCTCTTAGAATGAAGTTTCTCTTTTCAATAAAGACAATAAGTTGGTCCGTCAAATATCGCTAATGAACAGATGATAAGACTACCCTGCCGCTGCCGTCATTATACCAACGAGAAACGTTAATTCAACAAGATATTACGGTAGCCGATTTTCATAATCAGCTGCCGCTTTCTCTTGAGACGAAGGATAATTTACATCTGTCAGATAACTAGGACTCATGCAACTGCCCTGTCTCCTTGTGCCGCCAATGTATGAATACCAATGACAATGCAATTAACGTGAGGATCATTCCAAGTATTCGAAATCCTTCGAAGCTGAAGTTATCTCCCATTACAATGCTAATCAGCAAAGAAGAGAGAATGGTTCCCAGGTATCTTGAAGTATTGAATATTCCAGATGCTACACCAATAATTTCTTTTGGTGAACTTTTGAATAAGGCCGCTTGCATAGCGACACTGTTCAACCCGTTGCTAATACCGAATGCAGCTAAAGCAAGACACACACTGATAACCGGTGAAGTCTGATCCAGTGTCACGATCAACACGGACCCCAATGTCATCAGCATTCCGGACATAAGCAATGCTGGCCCGGGTCCTGATTTATCGATCCAGCGTCCTGCTATTGGAGAAGCAATGAGCGAACACAAGCCTAAGCTTAGCATGAGCATCCCTGTATGAAACTCGCTGACTTGACGTACGATTTGCAAGTAGGACGGAAGCCCAAAAAAGAGAGAGTAAAAAAGCAAGTTAACGACCATGAATTCGACGTTGATCCAAGTCATTGCAGGATATTTAGCGAATGTGCGTAAAGGAATAAAGGGTGCCTTCGCTTTTAACTCATGTCGCACGAAAGCTCCCAGTCCAACGAAGCCAATAAGCCCGACAATAACGTTGTTAAATGAAATCTGACCAGATGATTTTGCGGACAATAATCCAACGAGCAGAGCAACGAGACCCACGGTGAATAGCAGAACTCCTGATGCATCAATCAAATCAAACCATTTGCGAAAGGACATGTTGCGAGCAACGGATGTGGTAGACGGATCATCCTCAGGAATATGCCTCCAAGCTAATAAAAAGCTTGTTACCACGAAAGGAATATTAACCAAAAAGATAGCAGGCCAGCCCCACCAGTGAATGATGACCCCGCCAATAAAGGGGCCAATCGCTGCCGCTCCGGACAGAAATATGGACAACACTGACAGTGCAGTTGCTTGTTTCTCCGTAATATGAATTCGCACAATGGCCATTCCAACCGCAACCATCATGCTTGTTCCGATGGATTGCACAATGCGGAACACGATGAGCCATCCAAAGTTTGGGGATAGTGGAGCTAATAATGATGCAGTGAAGGATACAACAAGTCCGCTAAGAAATATCCTCCTCCTACCGAATAAATCGCTGGCTTTTCCCATGATCGGTTGAGCGATAGCACTCGCAATGTAGAACGAAAAAATAATCCAGGATACCACTGTAAAGTCGAGATGGAACACATTTTGCAGCCTTGGAATAGCAACTGAAACCATTGAAGAATTCAAAGGGTTCAATAGAATCCCTAGTCCAACGGAAATCATCAACCACCTACTGCGAATACTCATTTCAATCCTCCACTCTGTATATTAGTGTCATCATCGTACTTGAAAACATTTATTTATTCCAATGCATTTCATGTTATGATTTCATTGACTCAAAGGAATGAGTGGAGGGTGTAAAATGGAACTTCTTCAACTGAAATATTTTCTCGAGGTAGCTCGTTTGGAACATATGACCGAAGCAGCACGAAGTCTGCATGTCACTCAATCATCACTAAGCAAAACGATTGGGCGCTTGGAGGAGGATTTGGGAGTCCCGTTATTCGATCGAGTAGGGAGGAAACTGCGATTGAATGAGTTTGGTAGCAGATTCTATCTCCGTGCAGAAAGGGCATTGTTTGAATTGGAACAGGGGGAGCAGGAGATTAGCGATTTGTCCAGCCCAGAACATGGCACACTCGAATTGGCGGTGACCACCGCAAGCACATTGCCTCAGATCCTTCGAGAGTTTCGGAACAAGCGACCCGATATCCAATTTCATGTGCAAATGCTCACCACGCAGGAAATGGTTACGCTTCTTCATAGAGGAGAGGTTGATTTTTGCTTGTCCTCACCTCCTATACGAGGGGAAGACATCGAATGTCAAATCATGTTTGTCGACCCGATTCTTGTAGCTGTTCCCAAAGGGCATCGGCTTGCTGACCGAAACAACATATCTTTGACTGAGCTAAGGGATGAATGTTTTGTTGGTGTAAAAAGAGGCTACGGTACTCGCGATCTGGTGGATTCTATATGCAAATCGGCTGGATTTATACCTACATATGTGTATGAAGGTGATGAACCTGCAAGGCTAAGTTCTCTAGTGGAAGCTGGGATTGGCATAGCCTTTATACCAAGTACGGCAAGGTATTCTGAGGCACATATCAAATATCTCAAAGTAGAAAATCATGAATTGGTACGGGAGATCGCTTTGTTATGGCAGAGGAGTCGGTACATTTCACGAGCGGCTCACGAATTCCGTGAGGTAGTTATAGAATATTTCAGGACGATATCCAAACAGACAATTTAATTATCCGACATCTAATACCATCCGTTTATTCCGCGAGGTAGAAAAGAAAAATGTTGAGGGACAAGGATATGGTCCCATTGAAGTCGCTATTTAGCGGCTTTTTTTATTGTATCGGTACAAGTTCTTGTCCCAAGATCACTACATGCATGCATTCATTCATTGCTGATCCTTTTCCTTCCTTTTTTTCTTGAAGTCCAAGCTCATTTGACACATACTTAAATTTATTTACTCCAACATTACGGCTTGGCGGGAAAAATTCCTTGGTCTTACAGGGGGTGGAAGGTTGTGAGCACAAAAATCACCAGATGGACGCTGCGATCCAAATTCATCGTGATCTTGCTGTTCTTCGGTGTGTTTCCCATGATTGTTATCGGCTGGGCTGGATATGACGCCTCCAGACGTACAATCATTCACCAAGCTATGGAAATCCAGTCTCGTTTACTCGAACAGACAGTTGCCTCGGTAGACAGTGAGCTGTCCATGTACCAAATGCTCGCTGGATCGTTTGGGCAGGAGGAAAGCGTCCGCCAGATGCTTGATCCGGAATCTTCACCAGACGATCTGAGGCGGTACATCAAGGAATGGGATATGTTCAATCAATTGATGAGCAAACTGGTCTTTTCCAAATTCGACAAAACGCCCTCCATCATCATTTACGGCTATAACCGTAAAGTGTTCACGAGTTGGGGTGCTGACGGCAGTAGGCTAGCCGATTATCTGGACAGCAAGGCGGAGTTCAAAAAAGTGCTGAAAGCCGGAAGCGGCGGACGGTTCGTATGGGTAGCTCCACATCTGGCGTTCGATCCGTCAAGCGCGCCAGAGCCTATGCTCACTTATGAGGCCGGATATACGGATGCAGAATCCGGTGCAGAGTGGGGGAAAATACTGATTTCGAGTTCGGTGGCGGCCCTGGTAGACGATCTGGCTTCAAATAACCAGTTTATCATCGCGAAACCGGATGGTTCGCGGGTGTATTCTGACTCGGATGCAACCGTGCCCGATGCAATCCTCCAAGAAGCTGTCGCAGCAGATTACGATAAAGTCGCCACCGTATTGAATCAGGGGGAAAGCATGAACAATTCTCTCTATATATCTGCCAAACTCCTGAATGATTGGGTCGTCGTCAAGGAAATTCCCTACCAGAATTTACTGTCCGAGCTGGCACAAATCCGCAACATCCTGCTGGTGGTCATCGGACTCTGCGCATTACTATCCATCCTACTTGGACACTTGTTCACCGGTAGAATCCTGCGGCCGATTAAGCAGATGGTCCGCGTCATGAGAAGGATCGGGTCCGGGGAATGGACGCATCTTCCGCTTATTCGCACCGACCCTGAGCTTGACCTGCTCCAGCGTTCATTCCTGAGCATGACCTCCGATTTGAAGGAATTGCATGAGCGCATGGAAATGGAGCAGCGACAGAAGCTAGAACTAGAGTTACAAACGCTGCTATCACAAATTCAGCCCCATATGATTAAGAATACCCTGGCGGTGATCAGTGGGTTGGCGTTACACGGACAGATGGAGCAGATCCGTGAGGTCGTCCATGCTCTGGGATACTTTCTATCATCAAAAATATATCCAGAGAACCCCCTCGTGACTGTTGAAGAGGATCTGGATGCACTGCAGCATTATCTGACCATTATGCGGATTCGCTACCCGGACCGCATTCATGTCCTGATTGATGTACCAGACGCACTGCTTGGGCAGTATATCCCCCGCTTTACTTTGCAGCCGCTGGTGGAAAACAGTATCTATCATGGTATGTACGGTGAGGCAGCCATTCATATCTGGATTCAGGCTTATGATATATCCGACACCTTCACCATCACCGTTTCCGACAACGGGGCCGGTACAGCCAGTCGTCCACTCGAATCGACCTTAGAAGTGGAGGATATAGAGCAGATGCAAACATATTCTGGCATTGGGTTGTCCAATATTCAGCAACGCATTGCCCTGTATTTCGGTGGAGCAGGAACCTTGCAATTCGAAAGCTCTCCAGGATCCGGCGCCCAGGTGGAGATAACGATACCGAAGCGACAATAAGATAAAAAATGCTGTGTTCATAAGGAGGCGACAACATGTCCATTCGAACGATGCTGGTCGAAGATGAGTGGCTAATTAGAGAGGCGTTGCTTAGAACAGTACCCTGGGAGCAATATGGCTTTGAAATTGCGGGCCAGGCGGGCAATGGAAAAGATGCGCTCGAAATGTTCATTCGGCTGCAGCCGGATGTTGTCATTACGGATATCCGCATGCCGGGAATGGACGGGCTAGAACTGATCGCCAGTATCCGCAAGATATCACCGACAGTGCTAATTTGTATACTAAGCAGCCATACCGATTTCGAGCTCGCTAGGCAGGGTATACGCTACGGGGTGTTCGAATATCTGGACAAGCTGAATCTATCATCCGGCGAGATCGAACACTGTCTGGAGCGGCTGTATGATACCTTTTACGGGCAGCTTTCCGAGCAACGTGGCGGTTCCGGACTACTGGAAGCACCACAGCCTGAAGTCCGTATACTTGAGCTGCAGTCTCCATCCGCATGGCTGAAACAGTTCAGGCCAAGTGCGCGGGATTGCGCTGGCTGGAGATGGATTATTATGCTGATGGACCGAGAAATATGGGGGCAGACGGATATTTATGCTTGGTTGGAGGGGTTTCCCTATCCGGGCGTCATTGCGGAGAGGCGATTGTTCGTTGACACGGAGCAGCGGCTGCATCTTATTCTAGAGGACGAGACAGAAGTGCCGCGCCTGCTGCTGGAGCGCTATGAAGATACGGGTATACTGATCAGCTCCAGAGTGGCCGGACCGAGCGAGTGGGAGAAGGCTTACCGCGAAGCCGAGGAATTGCAGGCGGACTTATTCTATACGGGCTGGAACCATATGGTGGAGTATGGAAACAAGCGTATTTATCAAATCTCCGTCCCGGTACTTAAGGCTGAACAGGAGGAGAATCTGATTGCCTTGCTGGCGGGCGGCAATGCGAATGCCATCATGGATTGTTTAGATCAGCTGATGCAGGACGCCGAGCGGCGCAGCGTTCATCCGAAGCGGCTGGTTCAGGCGCTAACGATGCTGCTCACGCGGAATATTCCCGGCAGATATTTTCAAAGTGAGCATATTGCAGCTTGGGGGGAAGCCATCAGTCTTGCCCATTCCTGTACGACCGCCAGACAATTCATGGAGCGTATGTCAACTGCTTTAAGGACCGTGATGCAGGACAATGAACGTTCGGTGACCATAGATGTGGAATCGGCGATCCGCTATGTGCAGGAGCATTATGCAGAGAAGCTAACACTTGGCCGCTTGGCCGGTGCTGCTCATCTGAATCCAAATTATTTCTCCACGCTGTTTAAGGAACAGACTGGAGAGACGCCAATGTCCTTCGTGGCCAGCCTTCGGGTGGAAAAGGCTAAAGAGCTGCTCAGGCGCAGGGAGGGAAGCATACAGGAGATTGCAGAGCAGGTAGGTCTGCATAATCTCAGTCATTTCTCACGGGTATTCAAAAAAATGACAGGAAAAACGCCCTCAGAATACCGCGGGTATCTGTAAAACAGAATACATAACTGAATATTCGACTAGCCAAGGGGATACACCCCTTTTTTTTATGCCTGTATGTTATGTATATGAAGTGTTTAATAACATAAATGTTACGGGAAGCGCTATCACAAATGTGAATAACTCAACAATTGTACTGGGTTTTGTGCAAAGACAAAAGCCTAGAACTCTATTATAGTTACATCAAGTAAGAAATGCTCACACATTCAAACGTGGAGGGGAATACATGAGAAATTGGTTAAAACCTTTGATTGGAATTATGGCCAGTGCAGTGCTGCTGGCCGGATGCGGATCAAGCAAAACGGATGACACAGCAGGGAATACATCAGCTTCTGAGCAGGCAGTTGCCATCAAGTTCATGCTATGGAACGACAGCGCCTCAGAGCGGATGTATGATGAACTGGCTCAGGCGTTCGAAGCGAAAAACCCGGGCATCACCATTGATTTTACCAAAAGTGATGCGAATACTTACAGTGAACGTTTAACCGTTACGCTGACAGGCGGTGGTGAGGTTGATGCTTTTGCTTTTAAAAGTCTGGATGAATATTACAAGCTGGCCTCGTCGGGGCGCGCGCTGGCACTCGATGATCTTGCAACTGCTGACAACACAGAGCTTTCGGGTGTTCATTCCTTCTTTAACGATCTGAAAATAAACGATAGCCTATACGGCTTGCCTTTCCGCTCGGACGGCTGGGCGCTCTACTACAATAAAGATCTTTTTGATCAAGCAGGGGTTGCATATCCCGGCGACGATCTGACTTGGGAGCAATACGTTGAACTGGCCAAGCAGATGACGAGCGGAAGCGGGCAAGACAAAATTTACGGCTCCTTCATGCCAGACTGGCCACAGACCTGGTACTCCTATGGGCAGCAGCTCGGCAGCTCGCTCTACAGCGACAACTTAACTCCTTATGTGGAAGGACTTAAGCTGCGCAAAGAGCTGTCGGAAAGCGGAGCACAGCCTTCCGTAGCCGAGAACAAGGCAACCAATGCACATTACAGAACGGCTTTTCTGACTGGGAAATATGCAATGGTTGTTACGGGAACATGGTTCCCTGGCATGCTGGAACAGGATCAGAAGGACAATAAGCTGAGCTTTAACTGGGGGATGACGTATGTTCCTCATCCGCCGGGAGTGCAGAAGGGCACAACAATGACTGCCGTGGTTGTTCATGCCGTGAACTCGGATTCCAAGCATCCCGAGGAAGCCAAGAAGTGGATCAGCTTCATCTCCAGTGAAGAAGGGCAGAAGATCGTGGCCAAATATCAGACACCAGCTTCCGCAGCCGATAGTGTCAAGGATCAGTACAAAGCAACCTTTACCAATGATGCGGTGAACATGGATGCCATCTTCAATATTACATCTGTCCCGGAACGGGAATTGCGCAAGGGAATTACCCAGATGAATACGATCGCCACAGAAGAAGGAGAATTAGCCCTTCTGGGCGAGCTAACACCTGAGGAAGCAATCGAGAACATCAAGAAGAGAAGAGACCAAGAGATTCAATAGATCAAGAGGTGGGAAGTGATGAAATGTCTTCTTTGAATAAAAGCGCACTGGGGGCACAGGGAACCAGCCTGCTGGAAAAAAGCAAAAAACCGTCATTGTGGCAACGGATGATGCATCCGCAAGCGAGAACAGCCTATCTCTTTCTGCTCCCAAATCTGCTAGGGTTCTTGCTATTTATTGCTATTCCGAGTGTGATGGCGTTCGGGCTTGGCTTCACAGAATGGGACGGGTATAATCCGGTGAAATGGAACGGGCTGGATAATTATTTCAGACTTGTGCGGGACGAAAACTTCCGAATTGCTTTACAGAATACGCTGCTCTACACCTTTGGCTCCTGCCTCCTCGTTATCATTGCATCTCTATCACTGGCTTTGCTTGTTAACCGGAAAATGAAAGGGATGTCACTCTACAGAGCGGCATTCTTCTTCCCCCATATTGCATCGTTTATCGCAGTAGCGGTGGTCTGGCAGGCCATTTTCAATCCAACGCTCGGACCGCTGAACATGTTCCTCAGCAAATTTATGGAGCACCCCCCCGGATGGCTGGTCAGCTCGAACTGGGCTTTGCTCAGCATCATCCTTGTCTCCGCCTGGAAGATGGCCGGCTACTATATGCTGCTCTTCCTGGCAGGATTGCAGGGAATTTCCAAAGAGCTGTACGAGGCAGCCAACATTGACGGCGCCAATATCCTACAACGCTTCCGCAATATTACACTGCCTATGTTATCTCCAGTAACGTTCTTTGTCATCATTACCTGCATTATTAATCTGTTCAAGTCATTTGATCTTGTGTATGTCATGACCGGTGGTGGTCCGGGCCGCTCCACGAAGCTGCTCGTCTATGATATCTTCGTTCAATCCTTCCGCAATTCCGCATTTGGTTACGCTTCGGCTGAGGCCATCGTGCTGTTCCTGATCGTTCTGGCGATTACATATGTTCAATTCAAGGGGGAGAAACGATGGGTCAACTACTAGGTCGAGCAGTGCCGAAATCTCTGGCGCATCTGTTCATGCTCTTAATATCCCTGGTCATGATCATACCTTTTCTGTGGATGTTGTCTACCTCCTTTAAGTTGCAGGAGGAAGTGTTCCAGTATCCGATCCAGTGGATTCCGCAGGTATTTCACTTCGAAAATTACGTCGAGGTATGGACCAGTATTCCATTTCCGTTATACTATTTCAACTCTCTGAAGGTCTCTATCCTGGTTACTTTGGGGCAGCTGATCACCTGTTCTCTGGCGGGGTACGCATTTGCCAGATTGGATTTCCCCGGGAAGAACCGATTGTTCATCATGTATTTTGCAGCCTTTATGATCCCTTATCAGGTCATCATGATTCCGCAGTATTTCGTCATTAAGAAGCTAGGCCTTGTCGACAGCCATTGGGCACTAATCCTGCTTGAAATCTTTAGTCCCTATGGCGTGTTCCTAATGCGCCAGTTCTTGTCAGGAATCTCGAAGGAACTCTCTGAAGCGGCGCGGATCGACGGCTGCAACGAATTTGGCATTTTTGCGAGGATCATCATGCCGCTGGCCAAGCCGGCGTTAGCGACACTTGGAATCTTCGCTTTCTCCTGGGTGTGGAATGATTTTCAGGCTCCACTTATTTATCTTACCAGCGACAGCCTTAAGACATTACCGCTCGGCTTGGCCAGTCTGAACGGAGAGTTTACATCGCAGACCCAATTGATTATGGCCGGTACCGTACTGTCACTTATTCCAGTAGTCACTGTATTTCTGTTCTTCCAGAGATACTTTATCACGGGCATTACTGCCGGTTCAGTGAAAGGATGAAAACTGTGAAGAAAACGCTAGTAAAGAACGTTAAATGGCAAGAGGCCATCGAATATGCAGTCCTCAAAACGAAACACAATTTGTCCCTGCACAACCAGAAGTTCCCCCATATTTCCAATGACAAGTGTTATGAATGGGGTGATAACGAGGACTGGATCGAAGGCTTCTGGACTGGGATAGTCTGGCTATGTTACGAGTACAGCGGTGACGAATATCTGCGCTTGCAGGCTAATACCCAGATTGATAGCTTTCATCGCAGGCTCCAGGCCAAACATGCTCTAGAACATCATGACATTGGCTTCTTATATGGCTTATCCGCACTCGCGGGCTGGATCGTTGAGGAGGACGAGCGGCACAAGCTGCTTGCACTGCGCGCTGCTGACCATCTACTGGGACGTTGGAGAGAGGAATCTGGGCTCATTCAGGCTTGGGGGCCGGAAGATGACCCCGAAAATGGAGGGCGTATCATCATCGACTGTTTAATGAATCTCCCGCTGCTGTATTGGGCTTCCAACGCAACCGGCAATTCTCGCTATGCGGAGGTTGCCGTCCTACAGGCTGAGTTGTCAAGGAAGTTTCTTGTGCGGGGAGATGACTCGTCCTATCACACCTTTTATTTTGACCAAAGTGGAAATTCGCTTAGAGGGGGAACACATCAAGGCTACAGTGACGGGTCTACCTGGACGCGAGGACAGGCGTGGGGCATCTATGGTTTTGCTCTATCTTATCGCTACACGGGAAACATAGGTTTTCTGGAAACGTCGAAGCGCCTTGCTGTTTATTTCATAGAACGAATACCGGCTGACGGCATCGTCTATTGGGACTTTAATGTTCCCGTGACGGGCTCCACCAATCGAGACAGCTCGGCTTCCGCCATTGCTGCTTGCGGCATACTGGAACTACTGGAGCATCTGGAACCAGCTGATCCGCTCAGACAGCGACTAGAGGATGCAGTCATGCTGACCATGACGGCACTAGCCAAGTCCTCAATGGACATGTCGCAGGAAAACGAAGGCCTTATCGATCATGGATCATATCATGTCAGGGGCAACTATGGGTTGGATGGTTATATGATCTGGGGGGACTATTATTATCTTGAAGCGCTACTGCGCCTGGAAAAGCAGATTCCTGGGTATTGGTATGAGCGGGATAAGAGTGAACCTTACCATATTTGAACAGTGGAGTAGTTCCCGGGCAGGTGGTTAAGTCGCCTGCTGCCTGCGATTTACCCGAGAGTTCATTCTTCCTGATTTTTTGAAGCGGCTAGAATTTCGTTCGCATGTTTATAGGCGTTTGCTGCAAAATCAAAAATTTGGGAGGGGTTGGTATGCAAGTGTATAATCAGCCATTCATTAAGGCGTTTTTCTTCCGTCTTATCATTATGCTGCTGGTTCTGTCGCTCATCATTCCCGCTGTAGCCTTGCCGCCGGCGTTCGCTGCCGGCACCGTATACGTAAATGTTAACTATGATGAAAGCGGAAATGCCAAGAATACGAAGCTCTATAACGGCTCCACATACAGTGGCTCGGTCGGCGGTGGTTGGGGCATCTATAATTCTTCGGCAGAAACAGATTATGTAACTATAGAAAACGCTCCCCAGCGTGAGGATTACAGTCTCAAAATCGTCTCTAATACCAAAAACGTGAGTACCGGAAGAAATAATCTGGGCGGAACGGTAGCTGGCAATACTGGCATCGCCGGAAAGCTGGTTTTTGAAGCATCAGTTTATATGAACAGTACTACGCATCGCAGGGAGATTCAGTTCAGAAGCCTGAACGCCCCTTACCCCGCTACAAGCACTACCAATGTTTCCGCCCTTACCTTCAATACTGCAGGAGAAATACGGGATGCCAGTAATCAGCTCCTGGCCCACTACGAGAAGAATTCATGGTACAACATAAAAATGTTCATAGACAACTCAGCCCGCTCCATATCCTATTTCCTGAATGACCAGTATTTAGGGGAAGCCTCGCTGCCTTCCGTCTGGCTGAATATTAGACATATATACCTACATCAGTATTTTCAAAGCGGGCTGCAGGCAGAGTGGATGGTCGATGACCTGAAACTGGCGAATTACGTACCACTTACGGGAATCCGTAGTTCAGTGGCAATGTTTGAGCTGCCGGAGAGCGCCAGCACCAATATAGCGGTTACGCTTTTGCCGCAAGATGCTTCCGACCAGCGCTTACTTTGGAGTACGGATGACCCTGACGTGGCTACGGTGACTAATGGTACGGTTTATGCGCTCAAAGAAGGCAGCACTACAGTGAATGTAAGCACTTATGAAGGCAATTATTCGCTTGCGGTTCAAGTGACAGTGACCAAACCGGTGCTTCCGCTGGGCATCATATTGCCGGATGAAGTTAATCTGGCGGTAACAAGCACGCAAGTACTGAAGCCTGTATTTAATCCCCAGAATACGACGAATCAGGCATTGGACTGGAGTTCCAACAACCCTGCTGTTGCCACCATAAATGCCGTTGGAGAAATTACCGGAATATCGGTCGGCTCTACGGTGATTTCAGCAGTATCACAAGCTGATTCGACGATCTTCGCAGAGGTTACCGTTGTTGTTACTCCATATATTCCTGTCACCTCTGTTACCATTACCCATCCACCCTCACAAATTTCCAAATACGACAGCCTCCAACTCACTGCGAATGTAGAGCCGGCGAATGCAACGGACTCTGAGCTAAGCTGGGTTTCCGATCACCCTGAAATCGTAAGTGTGACTGCAGATGGCACAATACAGGCACTTGCCGTCGGTACGGCTACGGTGTCCGCAAGTACGGTTAACGGAGTAGCGGATTCGGTTACGCTTGAGGTGGTTGCTCCCCAGCCGGAAAATCCCGAGGAATATGATGAAATCAGGCTGCGCTGGAAGGAGACTCTGATCGGCAAAGATTCTCTGGATGTCAATGACGCAGCGGTGCAAGCCATTATTGAAGCCAATGCGTCTGCAGCTCAACAATACTGGGAGAGCATGCAACTCGCATCGGGAGGCACAACGCTCTGGAATGACCTGCCCGCTTCCGCCAGTGATTCTACTTTTATCAACAACCACTATACCCGATTGAAGACAATGGCATTAGCCTATCAGACTAAAGGAACCTCTCTATACCATAATTCCGGGCTAAAGGACGACCTGTTGCAAGCCATGGACTGGATGCTGGATGAGTTGTATACGGACACGGGCACCGAATTCGGCAACTGGTGGAACTGGGATATCGGCGTTCCCAATCGTTTGGCCGATATTCTGATCCTGATGTATGACGATTTGACACCGGAACAAATTCTGAGGAATACGGCCAGCATCGATCATTATATCGGGGACATCACCGCCGCCTCTTTTACACAGACAGGTGCCAACCGCTCCGATATTATGCTGATTCAAGTCCGCATGGGGCTTGTCGAACATAACTATGACCGGCTAATTCAGGCCAGGAATGGGATGAGTGAGCTATTTCAGTACACAGCAGCAGGCGACGGATTCTATGAAGACGGCTCGTATGTGCAGCACAGCACGATAGCCTACACGGGAAGTTATGGGGAGGTTCTGATACAGGGGATGGGGAACCTGCTGTTTCTGCTGAACGGAAGCACCTGGGAGCCGGTTGTTCCCGAGATGAATAATGTCTATCGGTGGATCGACGAAGGATTTGCTCCTATTCTATATAAAGGGCAGGCTATCGATATGACGAGAGGACGCGCAATCGTCAGGCCGGCAGGAGATGCTTATTACTCCGGCAGAAATATTCTGGTAGGTATCGCACGAATTGCACTGACCTCTCCTGCCGAACTTTCACTTAAATTAAAGAGCTTGGTGAAATATCATGTAGAATATCAGCTGAGCCGGGGGGTAACCTACTATCAATTTCCGCTCGATTTGGCAGATACGATCAGGCATTGGGTGGAAGATCCTGCGATAGTTCCTGCTAGCGAGGTTCAGGCACACTATGAGTTGAATGGTATGGCTCGCAGTGTACATTGGGGAGAGGACTTTCTGTTCGGAGTCAGTAAAAGTTCAAAGCGCATTGCCACCTATGAGCTTACCAACGGAGAGAATCCTAAAGGCTGGTATACTGGTGACGGGATGACGTATCTCTACAACCAGGATTTGTCCCAGTATACAGGCAGCTTCTGGGCAACGGTGAACTGGAACCGGCTGCCGGGCACAACAGTTGTCTCGCGCACAAGGAATTCCAGCAATTATCAAAACGGGGATGGTGAGACCGTCCCGCTTAATTCCTGGGCAGGCGGTACAACGTTGGATAGTTTCGGCGTTACAGGCATGGAACTGATTCAGAGCGGCACACAAATGAAGGCACGGAAATCCTGGTTTGCTTTTGACAATGAAATTGTTGCGCTAGGTGCTGGCATTGCAAGCACAGATAACCTTCCTGTAGAAAGCGTCATTGAGCAGCGGAAGCTGAAGGAAGACAACTCCAACAGTTTCTTCCTGGATGGCGAAGCCCTGAATGGGATCATCGAAAATGAAGAGATAGAGAGGCCATCATGGGCTTATCTGGAGGGTAATGTGACAGATTCGAACATTGGTTATATCTTCCCGGATCATTCGTCCATCAAATTAACCAGACAAATTCAAGAGGGAAGATGGTCCGACGTTAATCTCAGCAACCCTCCTTCTGCAACATCACCTACCGACCTGCTACAGAATTATTTCCTGACCATGTGGATTGATCATGGGGATAATCCTGCTGACAGCAAGTATGAATATATGATTTTGCCAAATGCAAGCAAGCAGGAAACCAAAGAATACGCCGATTCCCCGGATGTCACCATTCTTGCCAATTCACAAACGGTTCAGGCGGTCCGAGAGAATACGCTTGACGTTGCCGGGTATAATTTCTGGACGGATACTCTGACTTCGGCAGGTGGTGTTACTTCGAATAAGCAAGCCTCTGTCATGATTAGAAACAATCCGGAGGCGGATACGATTGAGCTTGCGGTGTCTGATCCTACGCTGGAGAATCAGGGTTACATTGAACTGGAACTGGATGCAGATGCAGCGGGCATACTGGGTAAAGACGATCGGATCGAGGTCTTGCAATTATCACCCACGGTGAAGCTGAAGATTAATATGCGAGATACCCTTGGACAGACATTGCTGATTACACTGCAAACCCAATTGGAACCATGACAAAGCCGATTGTCTTGTGGAACAGGAGTGGAGATTGGCTTATTTTGACACACAAGAGCATGAACTCTTCAAACAACAAATCCATCTGTTCTTAAATGATATACCGAAGAATTCTGATAATTCTGATCATTTATAAGTCAGTTAAATAAAGATGAAAAGGGGATTAAAACATTAATTCCTTGGAGACAAAAGCGTTAACCTAAAAGTTCCTTCATCCACGAATGGATGAAGGAACTTTTTTATAGCATTCGTGATAATTTCCTGTACTCTCGAGGAGATATTCCTTCATGTTTGCGGAATGTGCGACTGAAATAATGAATATCAGGGTAACCGCTTTGTGTGCCTACGACCTCGATGGGACAGTCCGTTTCCCGCAACAATTTGCGGGCTTCCCTTAGGCGGATGGATTGAATGTATTCGTTTGGAGGCATGCCAACCATTTGTTTGAACAGTTTTGCCATGTGGTCTATGCTAAGATTCATTTGTTTGGCTATGCCTGAATTGGTCCAAGGCTCTGAGGGAGCATCTTCGATCTGCCTCATGAGTTCACGCAGCTTATCCCCATGAACGGAAACATGGCGTGATGAGTTCAGATAAGGTGATCGCAGCAGATGGGTGAGCAATTGCAGCATCAAGGCTTTGCATATGAGCTCATAACCTGGCGGACGCATCGTAAATTCATGGACCAGCTGTTCCATAAGTTGAACTGCAGAAGAGGACGGTGAATAGACAGGGGTCGCGGATAAAGGTGGCATCCCTTCTGCGCAGGCTTCTGCGGCGAATTTATGCAGCTGAATAGTCTCTTCATTTACAACCATATCTGCCTCAGTTTGAATGGTTAACTCGTTGAAAAAGTCAAAGTGAATACCAATGAAACGTGCCTCGGGACGAGATACGACTTCATTTTGATGATATACCCCGGAAGGTAACATAATGAGTTCTCCAGCTTTTAGGGTATAGCGTTTATCGTCCATGTAGGTCGCTGCTTCACCCTGACAGACGTAGAGAAGTTCGAAATCATACAGTCGCCGTCTGGGGAGTTTGCCTGGAGGTAGAGTCTGAAATTGTGCATAGTGGACATTGGGAGACCATTCCTTGTAATTGGCAGTTCTTTGTACTGGATAATCCCTTTGCGGAGGTGACACAGGCTTCAACTCCTCTCTATGTAATTCATTGCCATGATCAGATTATGAAAACAGAACGGAATTGTACAAATAATCTCTTGATCTTCTAAATCAAATTCAGAAAAGGTTATATATAATACAACTATTATTACATCTTCATTCCATATATACAATATCACGGATTAAGTCAAATTAAGGAGATGAAGCGGGATGGACTTTCTTCCTGTGGAACGGAGCAGCCCCTACCATTGTCATGCATTCAAGTTCACGACGCAGGGAAAGTTGCCAACTCCTTCGGATTGGGAACATTGTGTGCCTCTGAATTTGGTCAATACAGTGACGGGTTTGCCACCTCTGCAATCAACCGAAGTACGTTTGGGGTGGAGTGAGGAATACCTGCATATCCGTTATGTGTGTCAGGACCCCTACGTCGTATCCAATTTCACGGAAAGAGATCAACCTCTGTACGAACAAGACGTAGTTGAAATCTTTATCGACGAAAAAGGGGATGGCCGAAGTTACATGGAGCTGGAGATCAGTCCGAACAACGTGATTTTCGATGCTCTCATCCAAAATGATGACGGACAGGGCAAGAAGCTGAAGGTAGATGTAACTTGGCGCCTAGAGGGACTTCAAACCGAGGTGGAAGCCGATGACCAAGGTAACCGACTGTACTGTATTCATATCCCGTCCGATAATTTCAACTCACCCTTGACTTCAGGATTATGTTGGAGAGTTAACATGTATCGCATTGATGAGAATGAACAGGGAGAACGGGAATATCAGGCTTGGCAGCCAACCGGAGCCATTAACTTTCATATGTCATCCAAGTTTGGTCTATTGCAATTGGCTTAGCATTGCCATTCATAACGACGAGGAGGTAATGAAGATGAAAAAAGGAATAAATATATGGTCGTTTCCAGGGAACTTAGCCATCGCAGACTGTATTAGGACAGCTAAGAAGGCTGGATTCGAGGGGATTGAACTATCGCTGAACGGAGAAGGGGAGCTAAGCCTGTCAACCACAGATCAGGAAGTTCGCGATATTCAAGGACGTCTTGAAGAGGCAGGAATTGAGATTGCAGGTCTAGCTACCGGACTATACTGGGATTATCCGATGACGAGTGCGAATACGCAGACTCGCACCAAAGCAATGGATGTGTGCAAAAAACAGTTGGAACTCGCAGCCGCATTTGGCGTGGATACGATCTTGGTAATTCCCGGTGCCGTAGGGGTTGATTTTATCCCTGAGAGCGAAGTGACTGATTACGAGGTGGCCTATGAGCGGGCTCAAGAAGCTATCGCATACCTGCTGCCATATGCTGAAAGTGCCGGAGTATCGATCGGAATTGAAAATGTATGGAACAAGTTTCTGGTGTCGCCGCTCGAACTTCGTACGTTCATCGATTCCTTCCAATCCAAGTATGTTGGCTCCTATTTCGACGTAGGCAATGTGGTGCAGAGCGGCTATCCGGAACAATGGGTTCGTATTCTGGGGCATCGGATCAAAAAGGTCCATTTAAAGGATTATCGCCGGCAAGCGGGTGGACTACATGGCTTTGTGGATCTACTCGCCGGAGATGTGAATTATCCCGCTGTTATGGAAGCATTACGTAACATTGGTTACGACAACTACGTTACGGCAGAGATGATTCCGCCATACACCCATCATTCTGAGCAGATAGTCTACAACACGTCCAGAGCGATGGATGCTATTCTGGAGAGATCCATTTATTGAAATCATATAACAACGCATTTATAAAATATCATTTTTACATTAGGAGGGAAACACATGTTGAAAGTGGGCTTGGTTGGTTTTGGTTTTATGGGGCGCATGCATTTTGATAACTATATACGCCTCGCCTCGGAAGGGGAATCTGTCGAACTAGTTGCTATCTGTGATTTGAAAATAGATGAACTACAGCATGGTAAAGCATCCGGAAATATGGCAACAGAGCAAGAAATTTATGACCTCACACCTTATCGGCTATACGACGACATCGCAGAAATGGTGGAGCAAGAAGAACTGGATATCATTGATATTACATTGCCTACACCGCTGCACGCAGAGCTCACATGTGCCATGTTGGACAAAGGCATCCATGTGCTTTGTGAAAAGCCAGTCGCACGCCATTCATCAGATGGTTGGAAGATGGCCCATGCCGCAAAACAGACGGGAAAAACACTGATGATCGGTCAATGTTTACGCTTTTGGCCAGCATATGAATATCTCAAGTCAGTGGTTGATGAGAAGCGGTATGGAGCGGTGAAAGCAGGTTATTTCTTCCGTGGTTCAGGTTTGCCTCAAGAATGGTTTCTGGATGGTGACAAAAGCGGTGGCTGTATATTAGATATGCATATCCATGATACGGATATCATCCACTGGTTATTTGGAAAACCGGACCAGGTTTCTACACTCGCTCGTAATGTGAATCCAGGGAGTGGCTATGATATCCTATCGACCCATTATCTATATCCTGATGGAAAGGTACTGAATGCACAGGCAGATTGGACGTTAGAGGGTGATTACGGTTTCTCAATGACATTCCGCGTTAATTTTGAGAAGGGAAACCTTGTATTTGAGAATGGAGAACTAAAAGTGAATCCGAATGATGCACCAGGCTTTGTTGCCGATCTTTCTCCAGACTCGGGGTATTATCAACAAATCCGGTACTTTATCCGCTCGGTTGCAGCAGGGGAACCAGTGTCGGTATGCACCCCAGAGAGCGCGATAGGAAGTCTTGAAATTATAGAAGCAGAGATACGCTCAGCAGATGAACGAGGTGCACTTATAACGCTCGGGGAAAAGGCTAGCAGCCTGACAGCGGAGGTATAGTTTATTTCATTAATTATGTTTCTTCTGATGGACAAAAACCTGCACTCTGTAGAATGGAACAGATAAGACCGTATTCATATTCGAGCCCCACTTTTAATTATTTCTGAGGAGAGGCGATTTGGGAATTATAAAAGTAAAATAATTATTCAACTAACGGGAACGATAGCTTAATAAAACTAAGAAAGCAGCTGATCTATATGATCGGCTGCTATTTTTTTACTAATGGACTGGTCTCTATCAATCCATTGGTAGCCTCTTACATGATTATTTCAAGGATGGAAGCCATCCCGACAAGAGCGCTCCGCCGCGGGTATCGTTGTCAGCCATAAGTTCGCCTCCATGTCGCCGGATGATGCGTTCGGATATAGCCATGCCCAGACCGCTGCCTCCAGTAGAACGGTTCCGGGACATCTCGCCTCGAAATAAGGGTTCGAATACCCGCTTCAGTTCATTCTCTGCAAATCCTGAACCCGTATCTCGGATTGTAAACCTGACTTGATCGGTAATGCTGTTGCACTCTATGATAATTTTTCCGGAATCAGGGGTGTATCTGACGGCATTATCCATTAAATTGCTGATCGCGCGTTCTAGCAGATGAGCGTCGCCGCGAACAATGCATGCACCTGTTAAATGCAAATTTATTGAGATATTCTTTTGCTGAGCCGAGGGCGCCACATTTTCTACCGATTGCTGCAGAACAGTGTGCAGGTTTACGACTTCTTCGATAAGCATAAATTCGCTATAATCCATTTTGGAAAACGTAAATAGATCCTCGACCAAACGGTGCAGCTGTAATGCTTTTTCTTTGCATACGGCGACGTACTTCGCAGTTTTTTCTTGTGATTGGGCTATCCCCAGTTCAAGTCCTTCGAGGTATCCACGCAGTGCAAAGAGCGGGGTTCTAAGATCGTGTGCCACAGCGGCAATGACGAAACGACGTTCCTCTTCGAGGCTCGTTTGTTTCAAGTGAGACGTTTGCAATCCTTGTACCATCTCGTCAAAAGCATCCCGGACATCGGCAATTTCCTTGATGTGTGAAGCAGGAATAGGCACGTTCCAATCCCCGGAAGCAAGCAATCGCACAGACGTACTAAGCCTCTCAAGCGGTTTGATCAAAAAATGCCGCATCGCCATGCTGATGACAAACAAGGCAACCAAAAATCCGATAAAGATTGAGAACACTTGGAGCTGGTTTGTTTTAGGAATGTAAAGTTCGATTTTCCCTTTTATTTGACCATCTGCGAGCAATGTATATCGTTCAACAGTTGAATATCTATTGATATGGTCCGCATTAGTACGATAAATCTCCTGTCCGGCAGCGGAGACCAGGGAAACCTTCATGTTTGTATCATCCAACAGGCCTTTCAACTGCACCTGCCATTCGGGTACACTCCAGCGGTCCATATTCGCTTCGATCTGCCCAATAATCTCATTCTGTTGCATTTGTTGTTCTTCATTCAGCAGTGGAGCTGCGGAAAATCGTAAGGTTCCGGTTTCGATATAATGAGCGGTCAAAAAGAGGAGCCAAGGCAACAGCAGGATGAACAGCAGAAAAAGCAACATGAGTTTACGAATCCTTAACGTTCTCACGTGAACCTCCTTCGTAGCGATATCCCACGCCCCAAACGTTCACCAGATATTGCGGATTAGCCGGATCGATTTCGATCTTCTCGCGCAAGCGGCTTACATGCACACGAACCGTATGTCTGTCGCCAATGCCTGCCCAATACTTGTCCAGCAATTGATCATACGTAAATACGTGCTTGGGGTGCTGGGTAAACAGCAGCAACAATTCATATTCTTTGGGGGTAAACATGACTTTGTTGCCTTCTACGAATACTTCTCTGGATACGAGGTTTAATTGCAGATGACCGTTTTCCAGCAAAGATTCTACCGTGGTCTGAGGTGGGGAAGAAGTACGTCTTAATACAGCCTTTACTCTAGCAACAATTTCGCCAGGAGAAGCCGTTTTCACAATGTAGTCATCTCCACCCAGCGAAAGCCCTCTAATTTTATCCACGTCATCACTTTTGGCGCTTAAGAACAATATCGGCACAGAACTTTCTTTGCGAATCTGGCGGCACAAATCGAAGCCGTTCTGTCCAGGCATCATGATGTCCAGAACGATACATTGAATGGCACAATGCTGGAGCGCATCCCAAGCCTCAGTAGCGTTGCAAGCCGTGATGACACGAAATTGTTCGTGTTCCAAGAAGTCTTTTAATAATTCGACAATGCTAAGGTCGTCGTCAACAATAAGCACAGTAATTGAATCGTTCATCCGTATCCCACCTTCAAAACCTAGTGTAACATGGGCGTATTGAAAACGAATGAATGTTTATAATTTTGTGATATTTTGTTGATGGTTTTGTGGCGGGTGTGCGCCTTCTTTCGAGAGGTTTTGTTGGTATCCTTTTCAAAGGAACAGGGAGAATTCCCTGCATCAGGATCGAAATCAGAGGGAGGACATATTTATGTTGCATGTTCAAATTGTGTTGTTTGATGGTTTTGATCTCTTGGATGCAATTGCGCCTTATGAAGTGTTTATTGCGGCATCGATGTATACTGAAGAAGCCCTGAGGGTAGAACTAGTGACCGCGGAAGGGCCACGGGACGTCACAAGTGGCATTCAAGGGCTGGAGATCGAGGCGACTGGGAAACTGGATCCTGAATGTGGGGGCATGATCCTTGTGCCGGGCGCATCCGGTAAAGTCTCCGGAGAGGAGCCTGATTCAATTCCAATCATTCTGAACCATGCTGCTGGTACAGAAATTTCTGTAAAGATTAGACAAGCATTGGAACGAGAAGACGTTCTAGTTGCTACGGTGTGTGGCGGTTCGCTTCTGCTTGCGATGGCAGGTTTGCTTGAAGGCAGACATGCAGTTACGCATCATATGGGCATGGGAGTTTTGGGCGCTACCGGTGCATTTCCTATTCAGGCACGCATTGTGGATGACGGCAATTTGGTGAGTGCAGGTGGTGTGACTTCTGGGCTTGATGTTGCGTTATATTTAGTGGAACGTACACTAGGCCCTCGTATCGCACATGCCGTGGAACAGCTATTTGAATTTGAGCGGCGGGGAACGGTATGGAAAGCAGAAGGAATGGTGCGGGCGGATGACATGGACGCGACAGGAAAAGAAGAGGAAATAAAATTCGCGCCGGTTACCCTAGAGAAGGTGCATACCTCTGCGTCACTTTACGAAGGGAAATGGGAAGTAGTCATCTCAACACCAATTGGAAAACTTGAAACTAGGCTTGTGATTCATACAGATAACGGCAGCATTCGGGGCACAGCTACGCAAGACGGTGAGACTGTGGAACTCATCCAACCTCGGGATCAGGGTGATAAATTAGTCTGGGATCTTCGGGTGAGCAAACCGATGAAATTACAGCTTCATTTTGAGGTAAACGTACAAGGGGATGTGATGACTGGAACTGCCAAGGCTGGTTTCTTGCCAGCATCGAAACTGACAGGTCATCGCTTAGTTTGATTGAGATTCAGTGTAACGACAGATGATATTAGAAATGGAAAGGTTCAATCATGAAAAAAACAAACATGGCCTACCGCGTTTTGGTCGGGGTCAGCATCATTTTCATTCTGTATTCACTAGTTAGACATTACGTATTCGATCCGGAAGCAACCGCATTTCTCAATCACAAAACCGGGCTGAAGCGTGAATTGAATCTTCCGGTATGGCTAAAAATCATGTACATTCATGTTGCATTTGCATGTTTAGCAATGGCAGCAGGATTAGTCAATTTTTCAAGCTTCATACTGGAGAAACACCGGAAAATTCATCGGATCAATGGGTATGTCTATGTCGTTTCTGTGATGATGGTTGTGCTGACATCCGGCTACATGGCTCCATATTCCACAGGAGGCAAGATCAACAGCATCGCATTTAACATAATCAACATCATTTGGCCACTAATGACAGTTATGGCGATTGTGCAGATTAAAAAGAAACGAATCGTAAAACACCGGAATTACATGATCCGAAGTTATGCTTTCTGTTTTACGAATATGTTGATTCACCTAATCACATATATGTTCAATGAAGGCTTCGGCTTGGCCTATGCGAGTAGTTATACATATGGTTTGTATAGCAGCCTCGTTCTGTTATTGATCTTTCCGGACATGTTTATCCGGTATCTGAATAAGATTAAAAAAAACAAAACGATCGAAACCTATTTTTCGTAGGTTTCGATCGTTTTTGTTGAACTGTAACAACGTTACATGTCATGTAACGATTCTTTTCTATCCGTAACAAAGTTTATCCTATCTAAAAAATTTGAATTTTAGCTCAAAAGACTTGATACCGCAGTTTTTTTTTCGGTACTTTCCATGATCTATATGTCTAAGAAATTTAAATTGACATATCGCAAATGATCGATATAATAAGGGTTATGAATCCAATTGAAGTATTTAAAGCCATTTCGAATGAATCCAGGTTACAGATCTTACAATGGCTCAAAGAACCATACGTGCATTTCAAACCCCATGAAGGAGTGGATATGAAGGAAGTAGGGGTTTGTGTAAGTCAAATAACCGACAAGCTTAACATGACACAGTCAACGGCTTCTCAATATCTTACGATATTGCAGCGGGCAGGGTTGATTACAACAAAACGGATAGGCAAATTTACGTATTATCAGAGAGACGAGGAAGCCATAAAGCAATTGGCTCGTTATATGATGAATGATATGTAAGTCGTTACTGAGTTCTTACCAAGAATTCAGTTTTTTCTCCGCTCATCATTTCGACAATTCGTTATATGTTTATTTGTAATTATACATATCTACATTTCGCAATATGTCATTTATTATACTTTATTAAAGGAGTTGTATTACATATGTCATCGAGTTTGAAAGTCTATATTTTAGCTATCGTTAGTTTTTTGGTTGGGACTTCTGAGTATATTTTATCTGGCATTTTAGATAAGGTAGCCGGGTCTTTTGATGTCTCACTGGCTGCAGCTGGTCAGTTAATCACCATTTTTTCTCTGGTCTATGCTTTATTCACTCCAATTCTAATGGCGATAACCGCGAGTATGGACAGACGAAAATTGATCATTATTGGCCTAGCAATATTTGTGATTTCTAATATCCTCGCATTTACCCTACCAGGATATGGACTGTTTGTAGTTGCTCGTATCATTATGGCGATTGGTGCAGGAGTTGTTGTGGTCACTGCTTTAAATATTGCAGCTAAAATAGCACCAGCAGGTAAACAAGCAAGTGCTATTGCCACAGTGGTCATGGGTTTCACAGCATCATTAATCGTTGGTGTACCTCTTGGACGAATCACAGCCGACACTCTTGGTTGGAAATCAGTGTTTGGGGGGATTGCACTTTTGGGGATTATCGCAATGATCATTCTTTCTTTCGCCATTCCGCGTATTAAGGGGGACGCGCCCATTCCGTTAAGACAGCAGTTAAGTTTATTGAAAAAGCCTAAAGTTGCATTAGGATTATCGATTACCTTCTTTTGGCTTGGAGGATACTCCATCGCTTATACGTACCTCTCTCCCTATTTGCTTGAAGTATCGGGACTAGGTGATAAATATCTCAGCGGCGCATTGCTTATATTTGGTATAGCCAGCATGATTGGCTCCAAAATCGGCGGCTTCAGTACGGACCGGTGGGGCGTTCATCGAACATTATCCGGTGGATTGGCACTCCACATTGTCATGCTGATCCTGTTGTCCGTTGTGACCCATACATTACTTGGTGTAATGATCGTTCTTTTGTTGTGGTCCTTCTCAGCATGGTCATCCGGTCCAACGCAGCAATATCATTTAACGACAATTGAACCTGAAGCATCAGGAGTTATGCTTGGTCTTAATCAGTCCATGATGCAGCTTGCTATGGCAGCAGGTGCTGGTGTGGGAGGGATAGCTGTTGAAACGATCTCTCTCACGTCGATTACATGGATTGGTGCTGCTGGGATTGCGATTGCAATATTTGCATTGGTCATCCTAAATAAAATGAATACCGTTACAAAAGTTAATTCCAGCATCAACTATAAGTGAATTACAAGGAGCACTCTTCTGAAGAGTGCTCTGTTTGCTTTTACCCTATTATATTAATGTGCGACTTTTATTTAATAATCGGAGTGTTTATTTTGTATTAGACTAAAAACACAACAATGGAACAGGAGACTTTAATCCATACATACGGGGATTAATTCAGTTAGCAAGCGAGTAAACATGCGAAAACATAACTTTATAGTATGTGTGTGAGAAATGAAAAAAACATTATTGGCTTGTATTATGATAATGTTGATGCGAGCATCGGCTTGTGGAAATGTTGAAACAACATCATATCCCAATGCATCAAGTGAGCTTACACCTGAAACGGAAGAGTCTTTTATTCCAGAAAACAAATCCGATTGTATTGTAGATCGTATAAGTTTGGATCGTGAAACTGAAGAATATCTTTATGGAACATGGAAAGTTGAGAAACTTCTAGGATTTGCAAATTCATATAATGAGGCTGCTGAATATCCAACAGGGCAAAATTTATTGGAGATAGAATTATAACCAAAAAAAGACCTTTTTTCATCAAAAGGACTTAAAAAAACTATAGTAAATATCAATATGAACTGAAGAATGCAATATATGATATCACTATTCAGAATCCCACACGGCCATGAAGTGGATTGATTCATTACGGTGATCCGTATCAAAGGTAGAAGTACAGAACATTACGCTAACGGGAAACGATAATTTAATATACCAAGAAAGCAGCTGATCTATGGGATCGGCTGCTTTTGTTCAACTATAGGACAGTTTAGTTGAATATTAATTGCTCTGAACTACCACAAAGGCGAATATTCTTTTGGGGAAAAGACGGAAAAGAACTCCCCAGTTCCAGGCTCTCATGTACAAGAACAAGTTCCCACTTAGATAAGAATTTAAGTGCAGCAATGAAACAGGAGCAGGTACCTCAGGCAGGCAACACTGCTCCTTGTAATATAGGATATCCTTTCAAACACCCTGTTTGATTAAACTCCAGATGCGTTCAAACCGCTCTTGGTAGTCTGGTGAATTCCATGATTCCTTAAAAGAGGGGAGACTAAACACCGCAAAAGCAGATAGTATTGCCTCGGCCCGTTCAAAGTGAGGATCGTTATAACCCATAAACCCATCAATAATTTGATATGAATCCCAGAGAACATCCCGTAATACCAAAGGATTACTGTCCACATACTGTGTATTCAATGCGAACATTTTGGGATTCTCATTATAAGCGCGTTTTTTGGCATTCACAAATGCCCAAAGCCAGTCGTGGAGCACTTCCTGGGATGAGGCCAAATGCGCCATGTTTATACTGATTTGTTCTGAAATCATCCGATTGAACCAGTTTTTAGCTACAGCTGCCCAGAGTTCTTGTTTATTTTTAAAATGCTTATAGAGTGCTGCATGGGTAATATTCAATTCATCCGCTATTTGTGAGAGCGTCACTTCGGATTTCTCCGTGCGCTCCATTAATGCTTCGGCAGTTTCAATAATAAGCTGCTGCGTGATTTTAGCCATTTGTTATGGCAGGTGAATATGGGGCTTTTTGAAGCGACCAGTTACTGCTATACCCCAGTCTCACAC
Source organism: Paenibacillus illinoisensis NBRC 15959 (assembly GCF_004000925.1). Taxonomy (GTDB): domain Bacteria; phylum Bacillota; class Bacilli; order Paenibacillales; family Paenibacillaceae; genus Paenibacillus; species Paenibacillus illinoisensis. The sequence goes on from NZ_BIME01000002.1 coordinate 702,042, forward strand.
CGTTCTGCCCAACCCTTCTTTCGTTAGTTAGTCTTTACCACCCGGTAATCATACCTTTTAATTTATTTTAGCATATAAAATATGTAGTAACAAACGTTGACTTTTGTAACCAATAAGATTATGCTTGCTGTGTAAGTTACAAAATTAAATAAATGTTACTTGGTGAAACTGCATACAGGAGGATAATTTTATGAAAGCAGCACAGATTACCCAATATTCAAAACAGTTTAAAGTTGAAGTACGCGATATCCCAGTCCCGGAAATAACGGATCACGAAGTTTTGGTGAAGGTAAAAGCTGCGGCGGTCAACCACCTGGAACTGCTTATCGCGACCGGAAGCGTGAAGTTAATCCAGGACTATGCGTTCCCGCTGACACTCGGTAATGAGCTCACTGGTATTGTCGAAAAGATTGGCAAGAACGTCACTGGTTTCAAAGTTGGCGATGCGATTTATACACGGCTCCCGCTGCAAAAAATCGGTGCGTTTGCCGAATACGCGGCGATTCATGCGGATGCCATCGCTCACTTACCGGGTAATCTGGATTTTGTAACCGGTGCCGCTGCGCCTTTAACAGGATTGACAGCCTATCAAAGTTTGCATGAAGAGCTAGCTGCAAAAGCTGGAGAAAGTTTGTTCATTCCCGGCGGCTCTGGTTCATTTGGCCAAATGGCTATTCCTATCGCTAAAAGCATGGGGCTGAAGGTCATCGTTAGTGGAAGTCCAACAGCACGCGAACGTACAATGGCCGCTGGAGCGAGTCAATACATTGACTACACGACCGAGAACTATTGGGAACGACTTCGCGATCTTGATTATGTGATCGATACCTTGGGACCCAGTGAATTCGATCATGAACTCTCCGTCATTAAACCAGGCGGTCATCTTCTTTCGCTAAGAACAGGCCCTAATAAACGTTTTGCTAAAGCAATGGGCTTACCGTGGTGGAAACAAAAGCTATTTAGCATTGCCGGAGCCAAGTATGATCACAAAGCAAAGAAAAAGAAGATCGAATATCATTTCGTCTTTGTACGCAGCGATGGAGAGCAGTTACGAAAAATTACTAAGATTATTGAAAAGAACGGAATTGTTCCCGCGGTGGACCCTACAGAGTTTCGCATTGAAGATATCAATGAAGCTCTAAACCTTGTTGCAACAGGTCATCCTAAAGGAAAAGTTATTATCCGATTTTAAGGGAAGGGGGTGATGATCATGAAATTGAAAGGCAGAACCATTCTGGTGACTGGTGGTACGTCCGGAATTGGCTTTGCTTTTGCGAAACGACTGCACGACATGGGGAATACGGTAATCATAACTGGACGCTCACAACAACGAATCGACCAGATCTTAAATAACAATCCCGGCTTTATAGGCATAGTGGCTGATGTTAGCAATCCCAATAGTGTAGAGCATCTTGCGAAGGAACTAACCATTCACTATCCCAAACTGGATATTGTTATGAATAATGCAGGTATTATACACGAATTCGACTTGTTTGATGAAACAGTCACTTACGAGCATCTTACTGCAGAAATTGCCACAAATTTGAACGGGACAATCTACGTGACCAAGGCATTATTACCCCTGTTAGCTAAACAACAGGAGGCAATGATTGTTAACATGAGTTCTCTACTTGCCAATATTACTATTGCCAACGCACCTACGTATTCTGCTACAAAGGCTGGCATTCACATGTTTAGTGATGCGTTACGTGAGCAAATTCGGGCTAAAGGTAAAAACATACATGTAATGGAACTTTGTCCACCGGTTATTTCGGAAACCAATCTCACAGACACTTTTAACGAAGGCTTATTAAATAAGATGATTTCCTTGCCATTAGAGAAGCTTGTTCATGTTGGTATTAAAGGGATGGAGAAAAATAAACTGCGAGTAAATGCGGGGTTTACGAAAGTTATGCGCTTTTCCATGAAGTTCGCTCCGGATTTCATCACACATACTTGGGGACGAATGCTCCTCAAATCAAAGCAGTAAGGATGAGTAAGTGGTGACACCTTCAAAATTCTTTACCGATCGTTCTCAATATGTTATATTGACTAACAGGGAGGGAACCAAATGGCAAGGAGTAAGGAATTCGAAGAGAATGTAGTATTAGAAAAGGCGATGAAGCTCTTCTGGGAACAGGGCTACGAGAAGACATCGATAGCGGACTTAGTGGAGCATATGGGGATTCACCGAAGAAGTTTATATGACACGTTTGGCGATAAGCACACACTGTTTCTGAAAGCGATGGACCGATTTCACGATAAATTAAGTGCTGGGCTTGCAGGAGAGGTTAAACGCTCTAAGACTGCTGCGGAGGCATTACAGCTTATTTTCAGTTCCGTAATCTGGAGTGTGGATGACTCACCTTCCGGTTGTTTGATGGTAAATTCAGCTGTGGAACTTGCAATGCGGGATACCGAGGTTGATATTAAGACCACAGATTTGTTTGTTTTATCAGAACAGTTGTTTAGAGATATTATTCGGTGGGGACAGCAGAATGGAGAGTTTAGTACTGGTTTTAGTGCTGAAGACCAAGCGGAACATTTGCATGCCGTTTATGTAGGGATAAGAGTAATGACAAGAACCTCCATACCCACGGAAAAATTGCAACATATAGCCGATACATCGATTCACCTGCTAACTAAATAATGATTGAAGATCCGACTAAGAAAGTATGGTTGCATCATTCCCTATGCACTTTCTAGTATGATCGTTCTTAAATTAATGATCTATCCTTCATTTAAATAATCTTACTAAATGGTGCTTTATTCAATCATTATTAGAATGATCGTTCTCAAACGTTAAGCCTTTGGGCCCTGATTTTATTATGAATAATTACAATCCAAAACAAACAAAAAAGGAGCTAATACCATGAACATTTCTAAACAAGTCGCATTGGTTACTGGAGCAAACAGGGGGCTTGGCCGCCAGCTTACACTTGAACTTCTTTCTAGAGGGGCTAAGGTTTACGCAGGGGCAAGAAATCCAGAGACCATCGATATCCCCGGCGTTATACCTGTAAAGCTTGATGTAACCAATCCTCAAGAGGTAGCAGCAGCTGCAAGCCTTGCTAAGGACGTTACCCTTCTCATCAACAATGCAGGATCATCTACAGGTGCTTCTCTCCTGGAAGGGGATTTGGCAAAAATCCAGCTGGAAATGGATACGCATTTCTTCGGTACGTTATCCATGGTTCGTGCTTTTGCCCCGGTCATTGAAAACAACGGTGGAGGTACGGTTCTGAATATTCTTTCCGCATTATCTTGGTTCAGTGGCGGAACTGCGGGTGCTTATACTGCTGCGAAGGCTGCAGCTTGGGCATTGACGAACGATCTGCGTTTGAATTTGTACCCTCGTCAGATTAGAGTTGCAGGCTTACATGTAGGATTTATGGAAACAGACATGACAGCCGGTCTTGATGCTCCCAAATCGAACCCTTCAGATGTTGCGAGAATGGCTATTGATGGCATCGAAAGCGGCAGCTTTGAGATTCTTGCCGATGATAACAGTCGAATGATTCAAGCTGGACTTTCCGGTGGCGTTGCTACTCTATACCCGCATCTTTCTTAATTACAATTACGGTTTGGACTAAAATTAAAGAGGAGTGTTCAAAATGAACAAATTGTGGAGTGAAACCAAAGTCGGTAATCTGAAATTGCCGCATCGTTTAGCTATGGCACCGATGACACGCAGCAGAGCAGAAGAAGACGGTACGCCGGGTGAATTAACCTCCCTGTATTATGCACAAAGAGCTTCGATGGGGCTTCTCATTACGGAAGGGGCACAACCATCCGATGATGGTCAAGGTTACCTGTGGTCGCCGGGGATTTATACGGAACAACATATTGAAGGGTGGAAAAAAGTTACAGATGCCGTTCATGCAGCTGGCGGATTTATGTTTATCCAGTTAATGCATGCTGGCCGGATGTCTCATCCCGACAATACACCCCATCATCGTCAGCCCGTTGCGCCATCAGCGATTGCTCCTGGTGTACAGATGTTTACCGCTACAGGCATGGAGGACATCCCTGTTCCGCGCGAGTTAACCAAAGAGGATATTCAGACGACCATTGCCGATTTCCGCAAAGCAGCAGCAGCGGCTATTGAAGCCGGAGCAGACGGCGTTGAAATTCATGGAGCTAATGGATATCTCATTAATCAATTCATTGGTGAAAATTCGAATACACGGACGGATGAATATGGAGGATCGATCGAAAACCGGGCCCGCTTCGCAATTGAAGTGACCAAAGCCGTTGTAGAAGAAATTGGCGCTTCAAGAACAGGCTTCCGTATTTCACCGGGGACACCTCTTGGAGGAATTGAGGATGGGGAACAAGGTCCTGAACTTTATCTCTACCTGGTCCAAGAATTAGCGAAGCTGAATTTGGCTTACCTTCATGTGATGCATCTTGGAAATGAAAAGCTGCTGCAGGACGTTCGCTCCATTTGGACCAATCCACTATTAGTCAACCGGGCAGGACGTGCTCTGGAAGATCTGAGTAACGATCTTGATAACGGCATAGCTGATATCGTACCAGTTGGTGCATGGTCATTAGCTAATCCGGATTTAGTAGAGCGCCTTAAAACAGGGGCACCATTAAATGAGGCAGATCCTAAAACCTTCTTCGCGGCAGGAAGTAAAGGCTACACGGACTATCCTACCTTACAAGATTTAGAAGCACAAAAGAGCTAAGAAGTAGTTAAAGGACTAATACGTCGTTAAACTAACGGGAAACGATATCGTTATAAAACAAAGAAAGCAGCTGATCAATATGATCGGCTGCTTTTTTTCAACTAACGGGCAGGTTAGTTTTATGAAATGACGCATAGCAGTTGGCTACCTTACGTATTTTTTTATATTTCCAATTGTGCGCTTCATCATTATAATATATGACGTTTTTTCTTATATGAGCAGTTTTTGAGTTCAAAAAAATCTCCTTTGTTTACGTTTTGCCGTTTAAACATCTTTGGCTTTCGTATAAGCATATATGATTTAGCGTCAGCTTTAGCATCCTATTTCGTGAGAGTTTTCTCTATGCTTTTTGCGATATTCATTAGGGCTGCATCCTATTTCCTGTTTGAACAGTTTGGTAAAGTGTGAGTAGTTGGCATACCCCACATGTCCGGCAATGGAATGAATCGATTGTGTGGTGGTTTCAAGGAGTTGCCTGGCAGCTACAAGACGGATGTGAATAACATAATTGCCGAGTGACATGCCCATCTCTTTCTTGAACAGTCTTGCGAGATAATCAGGGTTCATATAGACTCTGTCTCCAAGACTATTTCTCGTTAGGTCTTCTCCATAGTGGGTGCGTATATAATGGGTGATCTCGTGTACAACCGACTTCGGCTGCTCGGAAACCTTCAAATATTCCGCAGCCGTATTGACCAGATAGGCAATGTACGATTGCATATCTTCAATCGAATGCAGAGACTGCATAAACAATTGATCATTCGTACTGCCCATGTACAGCTTGTGGACTTCAATTCCCTTACTTTTCAATTGGGCATAAACTAACTGCACCAGATCAAGACGCAGCAGACTGAGAACAGCGGTACCTGCGTTGCCTTCATGGACAAGTTGATGCATATAACGACCGGTTTCATCCAGAAAGGATTGGAAACGATGCTCATTCAGCAATTGCTCCAGCAGTCCCAGATCAGGCGGTATATAATCTAATTCGGGCCTTTTATAGTTCTCCAGCAAGAAGGTTTGGTTGCGGTGCTTGATTCGCTCTTCATTCATTAACAATAGCTCATTCACCGTATGGCGGATTTGCCCGAGCGGCAGGGAGAAGCCGATCGTACAGCAAGCATCCGATTTCAGGTAGTTGTTTACCTCCGGAATGAAGGCGCTGCACATCAATTCGATAAGTTGTACATCCGGTAGCCTGTTCCATTTTATAATAACCATCCAGTTATGATCCTTGATCTCGGATATTGCTTCAATAGAGAACAAACTGTCTTGAAACCGTTCAACCATCACGTTCAAACAAGCGTAATCAAACAGATTTTTGTCGGTTTTGCCCAGCGTACCATCATATGGAAACAGATTAACCAGCATAGGAAGAAATAGATCCGTTGGCTCATAAGGCAGATGCTGCTCAGTCAAAAATTCAGAAACATCAGCGGAGTTGGACAGATAGACTTTACTGGAGATGAGCCTGCGCCAGCTGTCCTCAATAAGCTTGCTTCTATTTTTCTGCCAAAGTTCACCTTCATAAATGGCCTTCTGAATAAACTGCTGATCCCGGGCTTTGGCAACTGCCTTCTGAATAATCAGAGTCAACTTGTCGAATTCGATGGGCTTTAGAAAATAATCAAAGCTTTGCAGTTCGATGGCTTTTTGCGCATAGTTGAAATCGGCATAATTGGTAAGAAAGATCGTTTGTACATTATACGATTCATCACGGACCCAGGCGAGCAGCTCGAGTCCGCTTCCCTGCGGCATCTCAATATCACAAACAAGAATCTGAACCGGATGATTTTGCAGTACCTCTTTGGCTTGTGCAATATTGTAGGCAGTGAAGATCGTATTAATTCCCAAGGCTCCCCAGTCAATTTTATTCTCCAATGCCATGACAACAAAGTAATCATCATCAACCAGCAATATATTCATGATTTATCACCTCTCCAGAAGGTTCTGAATTCAATATCATTTTAGGCAAGGAAAGCGTGATTCGAGCGCCAATTGTGTCGTTTGCAAACGTAATTGCAGCTTCATGCCGGTACAGCAGCTCCAAACGTTGAATGGTATTCATAATGCCAATCCGGTTGCCTCCTGTTTGTTCCAGTGCTTCTCCACGGATGAGAGCTTCAAGAATTTCCGGCTTGAATCCGGGTCCTGTATCAGAGATATGGATCAGCACACGATCACCATTTTCCTGTTGTTCTACATGTACGGATAACGTAATACATAATTCCCGTTCCCGTGAGACTCCATATTTGACAGCATTTTCGATGAAGGTTTGTATAACCAGTGGTGGAACAGCGATACCTGTGATCGTTTCGGACGTTGCAATTCGATAGGAGAAAGCATCCCGGTAACGTGATTTCTGGATGTCCAGATACGTTCTCACATGTTCAATTTCGTTCTCCAGCAGAACGAAATTGTCTCCGCTTTGAAAGATATAACGGAAATACCGGGACGTGGCGAGAGCCATACTTTCAATCTCCTCAAACATTTGCATCTGTGCCATACTGTACATGCTTGTCAGACAATTAAGGAAAAAATGAGGTTTGATCTGTAACTTCATATAATCCAAACGTATTTTCTGTTTCTCCAATTCCTGCTCATAGCGATCAATCTTGAAACGCTTAATCTGGCCCACCAGTTCCTTGAATTGTGCATTAACCTGTTCCAGTTCCATAATCCGGCTGCTCTTATGATCTGTCGCCTCATCACCCTCGTTTATTCGAGCAAGATTTTTGGAAAAACGCTGAATGGGAACAAGCAGATTCTTTCTGAAAAACATAAGGATTGCGCTTAATGAGGAGGTTACAATCAAAAAAAGCAGCATGATGAGCAGCTGAGCCACCATGATTTTCTCGAATGCACCGAATTTGATAACCATGCGTGCACTAAAATCCGCGTTGGAAAAGTCGCTGCTGACAACGTTGTGTGACTGGAGCACATCAAGGAAGGAAGGTATCGGTTCCAAGATGTTCTCTCCTCTGGCAGGTCCAGAAAGCTGGATGCCATTCTCATCCACCAGTGAGGCGTATCCGTTGACGCCCAGATTGATTTGCTGCAGTGGAGCGATCAGATCATCTGCGGATATCAACGCAATAAGATAGCGATTGTAGTACGGCACAATATTGATCAGATAAGAAGTACCATTCACGTGGATGGGCGTCCAATGGGAATAGAACTTCTCATATACGCCTTTGTCACGAGTTAGAGTAATGATTTGTCTTTTCACTTCCGAATAATCTGAATATGAGATGCTTATTGGCGCACAGTTGAGGAAGTATTCACTGTTCTCTAAGTAATAAAAGAAATTGTACGACTGGCCATAGTTTCGTTGTAATTCGGCAAAAAGCTTATGTAATTTCTCGTTGGACTTCAGAAAAGGAATGCTATTCACACCATACGTATTCATCGTTTCCAGATTTTCGTCATTGGCGAGAGTCCATCCCATGAAATGATTAATGTAGGCAAAATCATGATTAATGCGATTCATATACAAATCCGTGGTGTCCTGCAAGTATTGGGCGGACTGCTGCCTGACCAAGGAGATGGAAGCAACACTGATGATCAGATCCAGAACGAACACGACAAATGAAATGACGAACATCATGCGAATATAATGACGAATCGGATAGGGTTTAATGGCGCCCAGGTTTGCCAGAACAATACACCCTTTCTTAAATGCTTCATAATGTAAACGCTTTAATATATCAGAAATAGTATAAGACCTTTGCATGAAAAAAACATAAAGATTTGCATTTTTGGAGTTCAAAAGTCCGGAATACACACAGGAAGGTCTGGATTGCCATATGTTTTCTTTTGCAAGCTTGAGGTTACCCGCAGGCAACCCCAGAAAGGAACATCAGAAGTCCGAATACCGTACGAAGGGGTCCGATAAAGAGAGTGGGAAGCCGTTTATACTGAGGTTATTCCTGAGATGAATGATTCAAACGGGAAAACAGCATCAGTATATGGGAAGGAGGGAAGAAAGAACTGTGCGGACTTACCCACTATTCTTTGTAAAGACAATGGAAAGAATCAGGCGCAATTGGGGGCTTTACGTTTTACTTTTACCGGCTTTCGTGTTAACACTACTTTTTGCTTATAAGCCAATGTACGGCGTTATTATCGCATTCAAGGATTATAGTCCGGCCTCGGGAATCGGGGGCAGCCCATGGGCCGGATTCAAGTATTTTGAGAAGTTTTTTCATTCCTATCAATTTACGAATACGATACGTAACACACTTATAATCAGCCTGTACAGTTTGGCTACATTTCCGCTTCCGATTATGCTTGCATTAATGGTGAACCAGATGAGGGCAGGGAGGTTCAAGCGATTTTTCCAGACCGTCTCCTATATGCCCCACTTTATCTCAACGGTAGTCATGGTCGGATTAATGCTAATTCTGTTCTCGCCTAGCACTGGACTGGTTGGCAATATGTATCAGTTGTTTGGAGCACAGGCACCGGACTTAATGGGCTCATCGGCTCTGTTCAGCAGTGTGTATGTATGGTCTGATGTGTGGCAGCACGTCGGTTGGGACAGCATCATCTATATTGCCGCGTTGTCTGCCGTAGATCCAAGCCTCTATGAAGCGGCAACGGTCGATGGGGCAAGCAGGTGGCACAAGATTCGTTATATTGATATTCCGATGCTTCTGCCGACGGCGATCACGCTGCTCATTCTAAGGATGGGCGGATTGCTTGGTGTAGGATTTGAGAAGGTCTATCTTATGCAGAACGACTTGAATATCCTTTCCAGTGAGATTCTGTCCACGTATGTATACAAAATCGGTTTGCTGAGCAGTCAATACAGCTTCTCCTCGGCAATTAACCTGTTTAATACGGTGATTAATTTCATTTTGCTTATTCTGGTCAATCAGTTGTCCAAGAAATACAGTGAGAACAGCCTATGGTAGAGGGGAGATAAACCAAATGAGCGTTATGGAGACGGCAGCAATCACCAGAACTCCCCGAGTTAAGCGACGATCACGCATGTCGGTGGCAGAAGCTATAATGTATGTTTTTGCTATTCTTTTTCTGATTGCGATCATGTACCCGATCTATTTTATAGTCATTGCATCCTTCAGTGATCCCTCTTCTGTGGCTAACGGACAGGTATGGGTCTTTCCCAAAGGCTTTACGCTTGAAGGGTACAAGGAACTGCTGAGGCACGAAAATATATGGATTGGATATCGCAATACCATTCTATACACGGTGGTAGGAACGCTTATCGGACTTGTTGTTAATATTTCGGCGGCTTATGCCTTATCAAGAAAAGATCTGGTTGGACGAAAATTTTTCTCTCTGTTCTTTATTTTTACGATGTTTTTTAGTGGCGGTTTAATTCCAACCTTCCTAACCATTCGCGATTTTCATCTTTACAATACGTTTCTCGTGATGGTGCTACCGTTCTCCGTAGTGGTGTTCGATATGATCGTTGCCCGGACCTTCTTCCAGACCAGCATTCCTGGGGATCTATGGGAGGCAGCCCAGATCGATGGTTGCGGTAATCTGCGGTATTTTGTGCTGGTTGTACTGCCGTTGTCCAAAGCGATCATCGCAGTGTTGGGATTATGGATCGCCGTAGGATATTGGAATTCATATTTTAATGCCTTGATTTACTTAAAAGACCCTAACCTGTACCCGCTTCAATTGATTCTGCGTAACATTCTCATCACGAATCAGATGCAATCCGGCATGGGAACCGGGGAGGCTGCACAAGTCGCCTTACGTCTTGCAAATCTAATGAGGTATTCCGTGATTATTATCGCCACGATTCCAATCATGTGTGTCTATCCGTTCATCCAAAAGTATTTCAATCAGGGGGTGATGATCGGCGCAGTGAAGGAATAAGGCAGATGGTCATTCATTACGAATCAAGGAGGGTCCCACATGGGGAAAAAGATAGGTAAGAAGTTTTTCACTAAAATGAATAGCTTGCTGCTTGTTACCGTGATGCTGGTAAGCGTTGTTGGATGCAGTAGTGGTAATAGCAGCGAGGTCGCAGAGACTCCAATATCAAGCGATTTTAATAAAGAAGGGCTGCCGATTGTCAATAATCCGGTAACGCTCAAAGTGTTGACGGTTCGCTGGGGGAACATGGGTGATACCTTTACCCAGAACCAATGGCTTAAGGATTTGGAGAAGGAGACCAATGTGAAAATTGAGTGGCAAGTCATGTCCTCCAATGATTGGGGTGAGCAGAAATCGATTATGCTGGCGAGTGGTACGCTTCCGGATATTATTCTGGGGGATCAGGTGTTCAGCGATTCGGACATTGTCAATAACTTGAGCTATTTCCGTCCGCTGGATGAATACATCGATTCGTATATGCCTAACTTGAAGGCAGCGATGGAAGAGACGCCTGACATGAAGAAAATAAGCACATTTCCTGACGGCAAAATTTACTCCATGCCTACCCGATTACCTTCCCGTCCGAAGAGCAGGAATCAACCTGTAATCAACAAGGCATGGCTCGATAAACTTGGGTTGAAGGCACCTACAACCACAGAAGAACTGTATCAGGTATTGAAAGCGTTTAAGGAGAAAGATCCAAATGGAAACGGTAAACCGGATGAAATTCCATACACGGAAACGGGTCTGAATATGGACTTTCTGAATCCGTTCGGGATCACGGATATTAATGCCAGCAGCATGATCGTTCAGGATGGCAAGCCGGTCTATTTTCCGACAACGGACGCTTATAAAGAAGCTCTTATTTACACACATAAATTGTATTCAGAAGGTTTGATCGATCAGGAATTGTTCACCCAAGACAACACCATGACCTCAGCCAAATGGCAAAATGCAGACATTCCCATTGTCGGCTTCAGTAACCAATGGACCCCTGATGCGGTGTTTGGCAAGTGGAGCGACCAGTACGAAGCGATTGCGCCTATTGCCGGACCTGATGGCAAACGTTATCAGCCAGGTGACCCTGGTGGCATGAATCTGGCCCGTAATGAATTGCTCATAACAAGTTCATGTACGGTTCCGGAAGTAGCAGCACGCTGGGCCGATCAATTCTATACGAATGAAGCTAGCATTCAGAATTTCTGGGGTGCGATCGGAACTGTCATTGAGAAAAATGATGATGGCACCTACACACTTATGGACCCTCCTGCAGGCACAAGTGCCGATGCCTGGTACTGGGATCAATCGCTGCGCGATTTTGGGCCTAAATATGTAAGCCCTTCCTTTGAAGAAAACATCAAGCTCAACCCGGAGGCGGGAGACGGACTCAAGCTGCAAATCGATCAGTTGGGCAGCGCAGACGTTACAACGCCTTATCCGAAGGTCATGTACAATGCAGAAGAGTTTCAGGAGCTGCCAACGCTGACAACGGATATTGATGGTTATGTGGCAACGATGCGTGCCCAATGGGTAACGAAAGGTGGCATTGAAGAGGGGTGGGATGCTTATGTCAAAAAGCTGAATGACATGGGTCTTGAACGGTTGGTGACCATCCGTAATGATGCTTATGAGCGTTATATGAACGTTAAATAAGCTCGAATTCAGAGAATGTTTTAAGTAGCGGTTTATATAGCATCCTGAGGAGGAATTGAATGCGCAGCAAATACATTGTATGGTCACTCGTATTAACGATGCTGGTCTCGAACGTATTCCTGAATGTCGGATTTCCTGCCAAAGTTTCGGCTGCTGGTGGGGAGAATCTGGCACTGGGTAAACAGGTTACCGCAAGCAGCTATAACCAAGCCTATAGCCCTACCAATGTGACCGACAGTAATCAGACGACCTACTGGGAGAGTGCAAACAACGCATTTCCGCAATGGATTCAAGTGGATCTTGGAGCAAATACGAATATTGAACAAATCAACTTGAAGCTGCCTTCAGCTTGGGAAACTCGCTCACAGACGATCACCATTCAAGGAAGCAGTAACGGTTCAACGTTCACAGACATCGTTGCTTCCAAGGACTATATATTTGATCCATCCGTGGCAGAGAATACGACTACGATTAATTTTGAAGCTACAGAAACACGATATGTTCGTCTCATGGTGACCGGAAATACCGAATGGCCCGCTGCTCAATTGTCCGAATTTGAAATTTACGGTCCTTCTTCGCAGGTACCAAATCCTGACCCGACTGAACCCGAAGCGCCTGTGGAAGGAACGAATATTGCGATCGGCAAAGCAATCACGTCATCTTCCAGCAGTCAGTCTTATGTTGCTGCGAATGCAAACGATAATAATATCAATACGTACTGGGAGGGAGGCAGCAATCCGAGCACGCTGACGCTGGACCTCGGTTCCAATCATCAGATTACAGCCATTGTACTGAGACTAAACCCGGATCCGATTTGGAGTACACGAACGCAGACGATTCAAGTACTTGGACATAACCAGGACACAACCATTTTCAGCAATCTGGTGTCTGCCCAATCGTACACGTTTAATCCAGCTTCAGGTAACAACGTGAAGATTCCTGTAACAGCAACGGTGAAACGTCTGCAATTAAACATTACGGCGAATTCTGGCGCTCCAGCTGGTCAAATTGCTGAATTTCAGGTATTTGGCACCGCTGCACCGAATCCCGACTTGACGATTACAGGCATGTCCTGGACGCCTTCTTCACCTGTAGAGAACAGTCCAATCACGCTGAATGCCATAGTTAAAAACATGGGCTCTACTGCATCTCCGGCATCTATCGTCAACTTTTATCTGAATAATGAGCTGGCTGGTTCAGCATCCGTAAATGCGTTGCAGGCAGGGGCTTCGACAATGGTATCGCTTAACGCCGGCAACCGAAGCGCCGCATCATATACGCTAAGCGCGAAGGTGGATGAGAAAAATCAAATCATCGAAGAGAATGAAAGTAACAACCATTATACGCATTCATCTGATCTGATCATTGCACCAATTACAAGCTCGGATCTGGTAGGAACGGTCTCTTGGAGTCCGAGCAATCCTACCGTAAACAGCACGGTAGCTTTTACCGTTAATCTGAAAAATCAGGGGAATCAGGCTTCAGCAAGCGGTGCGCACGGTGTTACGGTTGTACTCAAAAATGCTGCCGGAGCAACGATTCAGACATACTCTGGCTCGTATACTGGTGTGTTAGCTCAGGGTGCATCCGTCAATGTCAATGTCGGCAGCTGGACAGCTGCAAATGGTAACTATAATGTGACAACGACCGTTGCCGCTGATAGTAATGAAGCCCCGGTAAAACAATCGAACAACGTAACGACAAGCGCGCTGACTGTATATTCTGCTCGCGGTGCGAGCATGCCGTACACAAGGTACGATACGGATGATGCTACTCGTGGCGGTAGTGCAACGCTGAAGTCAGCACCGACTTTTGACCAGGCATTAACGGCGTCGGAAGCATCTGGGCAGAAGTATATTGCCCTGCCAACCAATGGTTCCTACGCACAATGGACGGTCAGACAAGGCGAAGGAGGCGCCGGAGTTACCATGCGATTTACGATGCCGGATTCGGCAGACGGTATGGGACTAGATGGATCGCTGGACGTATATGTAAATGGCAGCAAGGTCAAAACGGTTCCCCTAACCTCTTATTACAACTGGCAGTACTTCTCTAGTGATCATCCGGGAGATACGCCAAGCGCAGGACGTCCATTGTTCCGTTTTGACGAAGTTCACTGGAAACTAGATACACCTCTGAAAGCTGGAGACACGATTCGTATTCAGAAGACCAATGGGGATAACCTGGAATATGGCGTTGATTTTCTTGAAATTGAATCTGTACCTGCTGTAATCTCGCGTCCGGCCAACGCTGTTTCTGTAACCGATTTTGGTGCAGTGGCTAACGATGGTAAGGATGATCTTGCCGCATTTGAAGCAGCCGTTCAATCCGCCGTTTCTACAGGCAAAACGTTATATATCCCAGAGGGTACATTCCATCTGGGCAACATGTGGAAGATTGGAACGCCAGCAAACATGATTAATAACCTCACTGTTGTTGGTGCAGGCATTTGGCATACGAATATTCAATTCACCAATCCGAATGCAGCATCGGGTGGCGTTTCTTTCCGAGTGCAAGGCAAATTGGATTTCAGCAATGTCTATATGAACTCCATGCTGCGCTCAAGATACAGTGAGAACGCAGTCTACAAGGGATTTATGGACAATTTCGGTAAAAACTCGAAAGTCAGCAATGTATGGGTCGAGCATTTTGAATGCGGGTTCTGGGTGGGGGATTATGCACACACACCAGCGATCATCGCTGATGGCTTGGTCATTGAGAACAGTCGTATTCGGAATAACCTTGCAGATGGGGTCAACTTTGCCCAAGGCACGAGCAATTCGACGGTACGCAACAGCAGTGTTCGCAACAACGGTGATGACGGTCTGGCTGTATGGACCAGCAACGTGAATGGTGCACCTGCAGGGGTGAACAACTCCTTTTCGTTCAACACCATTGAGAACAATTGGCGTGCAGCGGGGATCGCCTTTTTTGGAGGTAGCGGACATAAGGCCACCAACAATCTGATTGTTGATACGGTTGGCGGTTCAGCGATCCGAATGAATACCGTCTTCCCAGGCTACCATTTCCAAAACAACACGGGCATTCTGTTCTCGGATACAACGATTATTAACAGTGGTACCAGCAAGGATCTGTATAACGGGGAACGGGGAGCGATCGATCTGGAAGCTTCCAATGATGCCATTAAGAATGTAACCTTTACGAACATCGATATTCTCAATACACAACGCAGTGCCATTCAATTCGGCTACGGCGGTGGTTTCGAGAACATTGTGTTTAACAATATCAATATTAATGGTACCGGTCTAGATGGAATTGAGACATCACGCTTCACAACGCCGCATAAAGGAGCTGCAATATACACGTATACCGGCAATGGTTCAGCAACGTTTAACCATCTGACAACGAGCAACATTGCCAACCCCAATGTGCATCAGATTCAAAATGGATTCAATTTGACTATCCAATAGAAGTTATTCATGCAAAGAAGGGAGCTCAAAGGGCTCCCTTTTCCGTATTATGACAGGGTAATGGTATTGATAAAAACAGACCGCATATATGGCAAGGAAGGTGGATTTAATCAATAAGTGTACTATAATAATGGAAATTAAATGAGGGATGGTGTTTCTCCATTGAAAACTATTTATTGCGATCTTGAAATTACCTTAGATGTCATTGGCGGAAAGTGGAGACCTCTTATTCTGTATTACTTAATAAAAGGACCTAAACGGACCGGTGAATTGAAAAGGCTCATACCATCAATTTCTCAGAAAATGTTAGTACAGTCGCTGCGGGAGTTGGAGAGTAATCATTTGATTATAAGAAAAGTGTACAATCAGGTACCACCAAAAGTGGAATATGCAATATCAGAACTGGGCATGTCACTTGAACCCACTTTGCGAGCTCTTTGTGATTGGGGTCAGGATTATGTAGAGAAGACATTGAACAAGGATGAATATCGAAGATTAAATATAGAATAGAGTAATTTTAAAATGAATTTATTCTGTACTCCATCACAATTATCACTTTTTAGTTACTATATAACTTAAAAGTACGTACTATTTTAAAAGTGATAATTAGTACATAATGAGACTCGTGACCATGAAGATAATAAAAGGAGTGTTTAGTGATGTCAACAAACAACCATCAAATCATTCTCAATATACGTTTTAAAATTAAGCCTGGTAAGAAAGAAGCTTTCCGTGAAAGCCTATTTGCAATGATTAGCAACTTCAAAAGTGAACCTGCCTTTGTCAATGCAATCGTCTCCAATGATCTTGATCATTCTGATGATCTTGTCATCTATGAGATCTGGCAGGGAACAAGAGAAAGCTGGGTTCAACACGAGCTTACTAAACCTTATCGAGCTGAGTATGAAAGTGCACTTACTAACCTTATTGATGATAGAATCATAAGCTGGCTTGAACCAGTCGGTGAATGGGGGAGTACACTGACGAATGTAAAACGGTAAATTTCTTAGAATGAGTATGGTTACTTGTTATTCTTGCTGTAGCTTCCAAGTCGATTTGTAACAAATCATTTCTGAGTATTTTACCATGAAACAACAATCATTAAATATACTGCCAATTACTTAATCAATGGAAGATGTTCTCGCTTGCTTCACTTTAGAAGATGTGGACGATAAGATAAAAAAGTCACAGTAAATTAATAACATTTTTTCGGGCATAAATGTAACTTTTGTTGTTACATTTATGCCCGTCTAGCTTTAATGGAGAATAAGATGAGAATGTGAACAAGTATTTTTTAATGAAGGTGCCTAATGTAAAAAGGCTTTCTTTATAGAGAGAAAAACCTTTGAACTCTTCAATTCCATATTAGAAGCATGCAGGCAAATTCAAGGCATGCCATAACAATAGGGTGAATATGAAAAGCTGTAACTTTTGGCATGAAGAACATTTCAACAACTGCAGTTCTCTCCCTCTCGACTGTTTCGATACATGATATGAATCATAGGATTTAGGTATGCATTCGATCCCGTCATTATTGGGGTTCTTACATCCATGAATGTTGCAGGTGAAATTTCGATTCTTTTGTTGCTCTCGCTGGAATAGGGGAAATAATAGTTTAGAAAATCTAGGAATTTAGGGGCTGGAGTTTAACGGAACAGGAGATTTCTTCACATAATTGTTTATGATCAAGTGGAGAACACTCTAACAATTGGAGTGAGGTGAAAGAATGGTACAAGCATTAGATAATGTACATGTTGTCATTACCGGAGCCTCCGACGGCTTAGGTTATGCCATGGCAGAAGCCCTTCTTAATAAAGGGGCAACTGTAGCACTAGCATCCCGTCCAGGATCAAAATTAACTGAAGCCATAAAAAAACTTAAAGCCCCACTCATGATTGAACAAGGAAAAGGACGAATCATTAACATCTCAATGAATCATGAGACCATGAAAAGAAAGGGTTTTGTTCCGTACGGTCCGTCGCGTGCCGCAACAGAATCGCTGTCAGCGATCATGGCAGAGGATCTTAAGGAATCTGGAATTTCGGTCAACATGTTGCTACCGGGCGGAGCAACGGCGACGGGCATGATTCCGGATGATCTGCGCAGCGAGATCGAGGCGAAATTCCAGCTGATGCAGCCGGAGGTTATGGCGGAACCTATTATCTTTTTGGCTTCATCGGAAGCGGAGGGTATCTCGGGGGAACGCATTGTGGCCTCCGAATTTGAAAGTTGGTTAAAGGAAAAAAGTAAATAATAGGCAATTCGAATGCTTCCACTATAAGTCACATTGAAAGTCGCTATTTTAGCGGCTTTTTTGTTATATCGGTACAAGTTATGTTCCGTTAGGGGAATGATATGGAACATTTGAGAATCGACCACTAAACCATTTCCATTTTAATCCAAGGATAGTAAAATCGTTGTACCACCACTAGTAGAAATGATGGGGCAGATGGGGATTGGAGAAGGCAAGAAAAGAAAGGAGGCGCATAGATACTTATGTTTCGGAGTCCATATATTTTAGCCTTGTTGATGATGTGTCTGATGTCAGGCTTGGCTGCTTGTTCTGAGTCAGAGCAATCGGAAGACAGGGATGCTTCGAAAAAGGCTGACTTCACGGAGCAGATACAGAGCCTGAATATGGAAGAACCGTCATGGAAGCTGGATACCACCCCAGTAGATCTAACGTGGTTCGTTGGAGCCGAATGGTACGGGCACACTTGGGGTGAGAGCCTGACTTCCAAATACGTCACCCAAAAAACAGGGGTCAATATCGAATTTGAAGTAGCAACTAGTGAACCAAGCGAGATGTTATCACGGTCGTTGACGACAGGTAGTCTGCCAGATTTGATAACCATCGGCTCCTGGGAGAGTGCGGTTAACAAACTTCGGGAGAGTAATCTCATCTATGCCCTGGATGAGTTAGCCAACCAGTATGATCCTTACTTTTACAAGGTAGCAGGTGATAGTGCTTTACAATGGTATCGGCAGGAAGACGGCCATACCTATGTTATTCCCAATGATGCGTACAGTCCCGAACAGATGCGTTCAACCGGCTTGACGGGAGCGAACCAAACCTTTCTCGTACGCAAAGATCTATATGAGTCGATGGGCAAACCAGACCTTAGCACGCCGAAAGGGTTTCTAAATGCACTGCAATTGCTGAAGAATCAATATTCGGTTTATAAAGGACAGCTGATCAGTCCATTTTGGGCACAGGGGAATGCATCCTATGGGATGACTGAATATTTGCAAAATCTGCTTGCGATCCCCCATGAGCAGAACGGTAAAGTATACGACCGAATGACAGATCCCGATTATATCGAGTGGCTGAAAACATTTCGTACCGCTTACGAGCAGGGCCTGATTAATGTTGATTTTCTGGTCGACTCCAGTGCACAGGTGCAGGAAAAAACCAACCATGCCCAATATTTTATGATGATTCGGGAATGGACAGACATATCGGACCTCAATTCGAAATTGGAAGTCCTTACGAATCAAAATTCATACTATATTGCTGTAGATGGACCCCGGAGCAGCAGGGGAGAATCCGCCAAACTGTTCCCCGGCAGCATGGATGGCTGGATGGTTACGATGATTAGCAGATCCACGAAAAACCCTGAACGAGCCATCCGATTTTTGACCTATCTGGCCAGCGAAGAAGGCCAACGGGATTTATTTTTGGGCAAAGAAGGTGAAACCTGGGTGATGGAGAACGGTAAACCACAGTTAACGGCGGCGATGGTCCAGTTGTATGACACGGATCGGGAGCGGCTGGAAAAGGAATATGGCATAATGGATACCTACTGGATGCTGCGAAACCCTGCTTTCGTTAACCAGTGGAGACCAGAGCATACCCCATCCATTAAGCAAATGGAGGAGTTCGCCAACCAACAGGCCGATCTGGACAGCGGCATCTATAAGGGACTAGATCCTGTAGGGGATTCCGATATAGCGTTAGCCTGGTCACGTATTTCTCAGAATTGGGAAGAAGTGCTGCCAGAACTAATTACAGCGAAGGATGAAGCTGCCTTTGACAAAATTTTTGAAAATTTTCTGATACGTCGTGTGAACTACGGCTTTAACCAGGTGATGGAATATCGCCAGGCTGAACTGGAACTGCGGAAAGCCAAGATAGCCAGATAACCTTTCCCTAACACATTCTTACACTAGATATTTTTGGTATAACAAAGGTGGTGAATACATCAGAATGAAATACCTACTGACGAGATTGAGGAAGCTTTATCGGAATGCCCGTATATCCCAGAAGCTGTTTCTGGCATTTAGCCTGATGATTGCCATACCTGTTATTTTGATATCCTTTGTGTATATCCGCATGCAAGAAACGCAGCTATATAAGGACGCTATGGCAACGGGCAAAAGCCACGTTTCATGGCTGTATGAACAATTGAGCAGAAGAATGGACATGATTGAGAACGCTTCCAATACGGCCCTCACTCAAAAGTCATTTATGGATTTTATTCATTCCAATATGCTTGTGGATGGACTGCGCCTCGTAAAGTTTAAGCAGAACCAGTTTGAGCAAATGCTCAATATTATTCAAAGCAATGCGATGATCAGTGAGCTTAGCTTTTACGTCGATAACCCAAACTTGTATGAAATCTGGCCTGAAATCTACCATTATAAGAAATTTTACCCGCAGGATTATTGGGTAAAGCTTCGGGATGAAGGTGGTTCGGCTTACCGTTTATTTTCATTTAGGGATGGTGAACACACCTTATCCTACTATCGTCTGGTTCGACTTCAAGGACAGGAACAAAAACGCCCTAGTATTATGGAAGTGCGAGTCCCGCACAGCATGTTTTTCAGCGACCTGCTCCAGGAGAGCAAGGGGGACTTCTTTTCGGTGTTGATGAACGCAAGTGATCCTCCCCAGTATGTTTACAATCCGCAGCATGAGTTTTCTGAGAAGTACGGGCAGGGGCTGGAGGAGATCCTTGACAGTATTCATCGCCAGCTGGATGCATCGTCGCAGGAAAGCCCACTTCAGGTTAAGGTAGGAGATCAGAGCTACTATGCATTATATCGATACATCGCTCCGTTGAACACTTATGTGGTCGATATTGCTTCTCATCAGACATTGATGAAGGGTCCGCGCAGTTGGTATGCATTTGTGGTAACGATTACTTTATGTGTATTGCTGCTGATTATGTTACTCGTATCCCAAACGACGCGGCGTATTTTCCGGCGGTTGGACAACGTACTGGGTTCCATGCGTCAGGTACGGAAAGGCGAGCTGGATGCAATGATTGATACTGGCCTTGATGAGAATGAAAGAGGAGATGAAATCGATGAGGTGGCCGTGAATTACAATAAAATGTTACATGAGGTCAAACGTCTAATGACACAGGTCGTGGATAAGCAATTAATTGCGAAAAACGCACAGCTGCACTCCCTGCATTCGCAGATTAACTCCCATTTTTTATATAACGCTCTGGAATCGATCCGCATGGTAGCAGAGGTACAGAGGCAGCCTGCTATAGCCAATTCATTGGTGTCGCTCGGCTCCCAGCTGCGCTATAGCATGCAGTGGCGCAGTGATACCGTTGCTTTTCGTGAGGAGCTTGCCAATATCCAGAGTTATATTGAATTTATGAACTTTATGGAAGGTGGCAGTATCGTTATGACGGCAGATCTTCCTCAGGAGATCCTTCGCTACGCCATTCCCAAGATGTGTATGCAGCCCATCGTTGAAAATGCAATTCATCACGGGGCACCTTCAGGCGGCAGGGTATCTATAGAGATTACCTTTTCTGTAGAGGATGACAATCTGCTTTTCATTAACATGAGAGATGACGGAGAGGGGTTAGAGCCTGAGATGTTACACTGTCTTCAGGCGGTACTGCGGAGCGAATCGGATACGCCGATGGTGACTAGCAGGAGCGGACTTGGTTTGGAAAACGTAAATAAGCGGTTGCAGCTTCATTATGGCAAGAATTGCGGTCTTTGGATTGATAGTGTGCAAGGTGCATATACCTGTGTAACGATACGCTTGCCTTGGAAAAATGGTAATCTTGGAGGGTGGTAGAGCATGATGAATATCCTGATTGTGGACGATCAAAAACACATTCGTGACGGCCTGCAGGCCATGCTGCATCAATTTCCTCTGGAGCTGAACAACATATACTGTGCCGCGAGCGGTATGGAAGCGCTGACCCTATTGCGGCAGCACTGCTTTCACATCGTTATTACTGATATTAGAATGCCGGATATGGATGGGTTGGCACTCATGGCTCAAACCAAAGAGGAATACATGGATGTGGAATTCCTCATTATCAGCGGTTACAGTGATTTTACATATGCCCAGAAAGCGATCGGGCTTGGGGCAAAGGGCTATTTGCTTAAACCTTTGAAGCGAGAGGATCTGCAAAATTCCCTGGAGCAGGTATGGAAAGAGATCCAGACACGGCAGGCACTTACGCACAATATGCAGCATGTATCCCGTCTAGCCCAAGAGACAGATCGTAAAGAATTAAGAATGTTTATGCAAGGTGCGTTAAGTGATGATGCATGGATTCTTCAGATTGAGGAACAAAATGATGCGTTATGGCGTTATTATCGCCTAGCGCTGCTGCGGGAGGAAGCTTGCATAAACCAGCCCGGAGCCAGCAGCTCCCATAGCATGGAAGCCATTGCTTATCGTGTGTTTGGCAGAGAAGGTTGTATATGCCTGCAGCATCGCCCATACCTGATCCTTGCGGTGGATGCGTCCATCGATCCAAGTGTTTTGCCTGAAGCGCTCAAGGAAGCAAAGATCACTGCCATAACGGCCATGACTAACCCGATTCAGGGGTTAAAAGAACTACCAGGCAGTTATACCCAAGTGCTTGACCTTTATCGCCACAGTTACCTGTTTCCTGATCAGTACAGTATCTTCCCATCACATATTGAGCATATGGAGCTTCAATGGCAGCTTCCTTATGAAGACTTATATGAACTTTTCCAGTCGGTTGGAACAGAGAACAGTGGAACCATTACACAGGGTATTTCTACAATATTTCATAAAAAGGTGCTGCAACGCTATCCTATTCGCTATACCCAACAGCTCTGCACCGCCACCGTTCAAATGATGGAGGAATATGAACGAGTTATCCGCCCTTATATGGGGGAAGAAAAGCTGGACCTTGAATCATTGCGCAATCTCTTTGATTATCAAGGGATGCGTGATTATATACAAGCACTGCAGCAGCAGCTGCTTCGGCTGAATCAGTTCTATTATGACTATAAGTGCAGCTATCGCCATTCGCAGGATCTGAATGAAGCCATTCGTTTTATCCACGAGAGTTACCACAAACCGCTGGACCTTGCGATGGTATCCAATCATGTATCGCTTAATTATGCTTATTTTTCAAATCTGTTTAAGAAGAATATGGGTAAAGGTTTTGCTGAATACCTACGAGATGTTCGTCTGGATAAAGCGCGGCGGCTTCTCGCTGAAACCGATCATAAAATTGTTGAGGTGGCCGCTATGGTTGGATATGAAAGCTACAAAAGCTTTACACGGGCGTTCCGACATGTGATGCAGATCCAACCCACAGAGTACCGACAGATGATGCGGCAGAAGGCAGATTGAATCAAAAGCCAAAAAAATGGGATACCACAAAAACAATTGTACCTTTTCAGCAAAATAACCTATTCGATAGAATAAGGATATCCCCCATGTAAGCGATTACTTAAGTGCGCATGAATTGGGAGAAGCTATTATTTCATTAAAAGGAGGGCAATGATGAAACCATCTTACTTTACGGAGAAACGGTTTATGAAAAAGCTACTTGGTATGTTCCTTGTAGTTGTAATGCTGGCTAGTGTTGGCATACTCCCAGCTTCAAAGGTTCAGGCAGCGGGAACTACCGTAACCTCAATGGAGTACTTCTCACCAGCAGACGGGCCTGTTATTTCAAAATCAGGGGTTGGCAAAGCCAGCTATGGATTTGTTATGCCTAAGTTCAATGGAGGCTCCGCGACATGGAATGATGTTTACAATGATGTAGGCGTTAATGTAAAAGTGGGCAGCAACTGGGTTGATATCGACCAGGCAGGCGGTTATATCTATAACCAAAACTGGGGGCACTGGAGCGATGGCGGCTTCAATGGCTATTGGTTCACCCTCTCCGCAACAACCGAGATTCAACTGTACTCCAAAGCGAATGGTGTTAAGCTGGAGTATCAACTTGTATTCCAAAACATCAACAAAACAACCATCACAGCGATGAGTCCGACACAAGGTCCACAAATCACAGCAAGTTTCACAGGCGGTGCAGGCTTTACATATCCAACGTTCAACAATAATCCTGCGGTCACTTATGAAGCTGTTGCGGATGATTTGAAGGTGTATGTCAAACCTGTTAACAGCAGCACCTGGATTGATATTGATAATAACGCAGCCAGCGGCTGGATCTACGATCACAATTTTGGCCAATTCACTGATGGCGGCGGTGGGTACTGGTTTAACGTAACGGAGTCGATCAATGTCAAATTGGAATCAAAGACTTCCTCGGCTAATCTTGTTTATACCATTACGTTTAATGAACCTACACGAAATTCATATGTGATTACGCCATATGAAGGAACAACCTTCACCGCAGATGCAAATGGTTCCATTGGGGTTCCGCTTCCGAAAATTGATGGGGGGGCGCCAATCGCCAAGGAACTGGGCAATTTTGTATACCAAATTAACATCAATGGGCAATGGGTTGATTTGAGTAACTCCAGCCAGAGCAAATTTGCATACTCCAGTAATGGGTACAACAATATGTCCGATGCCAACCAGTGGGGATACTGGGCCGATTACGTCTATGGCCTTTGGTTCCAGCCGATCCAAGAGAATATGCAGATTCGTATCGGCTATCCACTGAACGGACAGGCGGGCGGAAATATAGGCAACAACTTCGTCAACTATACCTTTATCGGCAATCCCAATGCTCCGCGTCCGGATGTATCTGATCAAGAGGATATCTCCATTGGAACGCCAACCGACCCGGCAATCGCAGGCATGAACCTCATCTGGCAGGATGAGTTTAACGGAACTACGCTGGATACAAGCAAATGGAACTATGAAACAGGCTATTATCTCAATAACGATCCCGCTACATGGGGATGGGGTAACGCAGAGCTGCAGCACTACACGAACAGCACCCAAAATGTCTATGTACAGGACGGAAAGCTGAATATCAAAGCCATGAACGATAGCAAATCTTTCCCGCAGGATCCGAATCGGTTTGCACAGTATTCTTCTGGCAAGATTAACACCAAGGATAAATTGTCCTTGAAGTACGGCAGAGTCGATTTTCGTGCCAAGCTTCCTACAGGTGACGGTGTATGGCCAGCACTGTGGATGCTTCCACAAGACTCGGTATACGGCACTTGGGCTGCATCAGGTGAAATTGATGTTATGGAAGCGAGAGGCCGTCTGCCTGGATCAGTAAGCGGTACCATACACTTTGGGGGACAATGGCCCGGCAACCAATATTCGGGCGGCGATTATCACTTCCCGGAAGGGCAAACTTTTGCCAATGATTATCATGTATACTCGGTAGTCTGGGAAGAGGACAATATCAAATGGTATGTAGACGGCAAGTTTTACTATAAAGTCACTAACGAGCAGTGGTATTCTGCAGCTGCACCGAATAATCCGAATGCACCTTTCGATGAGCCGTTTTACCTCATTATGAACTTGGCAATCGGCGGAAACTTTGACGGCGGCCGTACTCCGAACGCCTCCGATATCCCGGCGACGATGCAAGTGGATTATGTACGCGTGTATAAGGAACAGTAATAAAACAGCTGTTTGCACAATGAACAAGCCGTTGATCTGAATAATGAGGATCAACGGTTTTTTTTGTTGTTCATTTGAATTGATGTTATTTAAGCAGGTAGGATCTCTGTTTATATCTAGAGTCGCATCATGCGGGTATGGAAAGTCTCGAGGATGTTTGGGGAATAGTAATTCATTATGAACAGGAATGGAGCGTAGAGGAATGAAAGTATTATCTATGATTCAACCATGGGCGACCCTGCTTGTCCGAGGCGAAACTCTCTATGAAACAAGATCCTGGAAGACCCGGTATCGCGGTCCGTTGGCCATTCATGCAAGCCGGAAAGTCGATAAGCAGGCCTGCAAATATGAACCCGTACGTTCTTTACTCGCCAAGAATGGCTATACGGAACAAAACCTCCCTACGGGGGTTATCCTTGCAACTTGCGAGCTTTCAAATTGTTATCAAGTCATCGACACTAATCCTTCGTCAGCCATTCTGGATTGCGGAAAGGTTGTGACGGGTGAGGACTTACTGTTAGGCGATTACAGTCCAGGTTATTTTGCCTGGGAAATAGCGGGTTTCCGTCTGCTCAAGCCCTATATTCCTGCGAAGGGAAAACTGGGACTATGGGAATATCCGATAGACGAAGAGTTGATGATATGACCTATGTAATCCAACATGAATTTCCGATCTGGACAATTATAAGTAAGGAAAGTTTTGAATCAGGGAGGATTTTTTGGGGCTATGTTGCGAACAATCTAAAAGAGCCTGTTCCATTCTTAGAAGTTTCATACAGATTAAGGGCTTGAGAGTGGGGGGGGGACGCCTACACGATGGATTTATCAACTATTTCTCTGAACAAAATCCCGATACATATGTCATTCGCATTTGGGTTGAAGTTATGATTCCCTAGGTGGGAGCTTCTTACATGTCTGAAACACAGTTCTACAAATTAACGGATAGCTTGGATAATACCAAGAAAGCAGCTAATCACTTTGATCGGCTGCTTTTGTTCAAGTTAACGGGCAGGATCGACATCATATTATAATTCCTTATCTTAGCAACCTTCCTCCATTTCGGAACGTCGATAACTGATGATAAGGGGGATTATAATGAAAAATATGATATTTAAATACCGAACATCTATGAATACAAAAATGTTCTTATTCTTTATTGGCATCATGAAACCGTAGACAATTCGAAGAATGCGAAATTTAACAAACAAATTGAAATGGCAATTCAAAAGATTTAAGTGTCGTAAAGGTGAGGTGGAGAAGTTAAATATTGAGGATTAAATCCCTAGTTCGCTTTTAGTTTCTTGAGGTTTTTCTTGTCAAATCCCTTTGCAATTAACCATACAGACAAACTCAATTCATATACGCCAACGGGAAGAGCAATCACTCCTTTTACTGCAGAAAGAGGTTCTATAATACCGAACATTTCTAAAAGACCCGCTATAAATACAAGTATAGCAGTCATAATACCAGATAGCGCTAACGTTCTTGGAACCAACCTTGTTCTAAAAAGTAAATAGCTATACAGTGCAGTATTAATACCGAGCATAAAATTAGGACCTAACATCGATGTCCATCGATGAAATGCTTGCAGCAAGTGACCGAGCTCTTTAAGATTTTCTATACTCGTTAAACTGTTTCCTTCATAATATATACTAAGCTGCACTAAACCTAGTATACTTACCACACCAACGGCAATAAGCACAGCTTCCATGAATCGAAAACATAGATATCCTAACGCGAGTTGTTCATTCCAACGACGAAGATAAGGGAACAGCATAACCGATGTACCAACTGCAGTTAGAACGAGTATGAGATCGTTAAGTACTCCGAGCAAGACCTTTGTTTTAAAACCATTTGCCACGGACAAATACCATTGTTCAGATAATACCGGCTCATAAGAGATAACAGCGATAACTGAAGTGACTGCAGCAACAATATAAAAAATCCCGATTATAATTCCATTCCTTCTGTCTTGCGTCATTTTACCTTACCTCCTTAAATTAATTACTGTCTAGGTATATAATTGCAGAGTTACTCTGAAAATGGATTGGAGGTTATTATGGACCATTACGCAGTCATAGAGAGCGCTCTACTCCATATTGAGAACAATTTAGATCAGCCCTTATCTTTAGATTCTGTAGCGGATACAGCCAACATGTCGAAATATTACTTTCACAGACTGTTTTCCGCCATAACAGGTTCTTCCTTAAACAATTACATACTTTCCAGAAGATTGAACGCTTCACTACAATTCATACAATCCGATCAATTATCCCTTACAGATATTTCGTACCTACTTAACTTTGGAGCCCAATCATCATTTACTCGTGCTTTTAAACGCCAATATGGCATAACCCCGAGCGCTCTAAGAGTACAAAATATGAAAATCCCTCTAACACCAATGCCTTCAGTGGTCAAAAGACCCGTAAAGAACATCAATGGTGATATTGTCACTGACTTCACCCTAACAGACTTTGAATCCATACGAGTTACCGGAATAGCTTTTGAAGTTGATCTGGCTGAAGATGATTATAAGACAAAGATTCGCTCTCAATCTGACAAATTATTGCAGTCAATTGATGAAACAGTAAGTGGCCCATGTTATATCATCTATTCAAATTGCCTACCTAATTCAACCCGCTTTAGAGTCTTGTTTGGAATCCCATATGACATTCAGATCAATAAAGATTCTTATTTTACTATTGACGTACCACATCTCTTCTGTGCCAAATTCAAGTATTTCGGTGATCTCCTTGAAATAGGAGATATCCTTAAAACTGATTATGCAAGATTTTTGAAAATTTCTAGACAGGAAACCGAGGATTCACATATTGAGCTCATTCAAACTTTTGATGATATACACAATTTTCAATCTGCCTTCCACATTTATGCACCTATCAAAAAACTGCCGATTGATTCAGCATACTAATTACCATAATTTACTTCATGCCCTCCGTTCTTTTTGAATTATTATGAATGATCTCAAGATAACACAGAGGTTAAAAATGCACTTTTCAAATCTTGCTGTAACTAAAAAGGGCCTATTCGGATGTATAATTGCCGCTGCTATGCTTTTTCTTCACTTGTAATAACCCGAGCGGGAAACCACAGCTAACTTCAAGAGCCAAACAGACCATGGCGTGCTGGTAGGTCCTGAATGACGTCGTTTGTGATATATTTATAACGGAGATACCTTTTAGCAGTTTGAAAGTATCGATGGACAGGCAGAATGCGTTAATCTCAATGACTTCCATGAGAGGTCACTTACGATGTTTCGCCCGTTAAAGACGGAAAATGCGAAGGAAACAGGAATGAGCGTATGAGACCTCTTGAAAGGATCATGGCAAAGGAGCAGATATTATGGCCAGGAACGTCATCAAAGACCAGCAGCAGAGGGAACTGCGCCGCAATCAAATTTTGTCGGCAGCGGCTTCCGTATTTTCCGTGCGAGGCGTAGCCGTAGCGAAAATATCCGATATTGCGACCGAAGCGGGGTTAAGCTACGGTCATGTTTATAATTTTTTTGATTCCAAGGAGAAGATCCTATTGGCACTTGTACAGTCCTCACAGGAGAGGTATACCGAGCTGCTGCTCGAAGCGCGCGGCGGCAGCGGAACAGCATTGGACAAACTTAGATGGCTCATTGAACAATACCTACAGAAGGGCAGTACGTCCACGAATTTCTGGATCGTGCTGCAGGCGCAGGCGACCGAAGTGTTAAATCCGGAGGAGAAAGCGGAGATCAATCAGAAAGCACAGGCTAACCGTGACCTGCTCGCTGACATTATACGTGACGGGCAGACAGAGGGTACAATCGTGGAAGGGGATGCGGTTGAACTGGCCACGTTGCTGCTGTCGCTGTTTCAAAGCACATCAATATGGGGTTACCGCGGCTTCGGCGAGCCTTCCGGTAATGCCGTCGATATTATGCTGAGGCTTGTTGTAAAAAAGTAAACCAAGCGGATTGGAATAATCAAAAAAGTGGTTGACAGCAAAAAAATCAGCTGGTATTATCACAGTTATAAAATGACAAATTGATCATTCTGTCAATTTGTCGAACGAAGTGAATGAAGAATCGACTGGACGACCGGAGATTCGATTTCCTAACCTTTTACCTGATCACAGGGGAAGATAGGAAATCGAATCTTTCTTTTATTCTCTAAATCCGATTAAATATATAGGCAAAGTTCCATTGAGAAAAAGGGAGCATATGAAAAGAAACAAGTTTCGGGGTTTCACGCTGACAGACTTATCAGTTATAGCGCTGGTAACGGTGGTGGCTCATTAAGAATAAGATTAGCTTCCAGGATCATGTCGAGATGAGTTTTCTTGAGAAGCTGTCCCAATAAATCACTTTATCTAAAAAGGAGCGATTAACCATGACTCAATTAACCGTAGACACATCCCGTCAAATTGATCTTTTAGCGAAACGCACGATACAAGGAGGCCCGCGTTTCCTGCAGCGTTTGGCTGACGGCCTGGAAGACCGTCCTTATACGTTATTCACGCTCAAGCCGCTTGGTCCTGTTATTGGCGCCGAGATTGAAGGCGTTGACTTAAGAGAGCAGGTGTCGCCAGAGGTTAAGGCTGAACTACACCGTGCATTGCTGGAATGGAAGGTTCTTTTCTTCCGCAACCAGGACATTACAAGCCAGCAGCAGCTGGATTTTGCGAGACAATGGGGAGAACTTGAGAATCATCCGTTCCTGCCAAAGGGTGCGGCAGCGGAGATTACCCGTTTCGAGAAAGATGCGAATATGAAGGGGCAGGAGAACAACTGGCATGCGGATGTCACCTGGCGTCTTGAGCCTTCCATGGGTGCCGTTCTTCGATTGTCTGAGGTGCCGTCGCAAGGTGGGGATACGCTGTGGGCGGATATGGGCGCTGCTTATGACAACCTTCCGGATGAGGTGAAGGAGCGCATTGACGGGCTGAAGGCCATTCACGATTTCACGCCAACCTTCGGACGGTCAATGCCACCTGAGCTGCTGGCACAGAAGCAGGCGGAATTCCCTGCCGCCGAGCATCCGGTTGTTCGCACGCATCCGGAGACGGGGCGGAAAACTCTGTTTGTTAATCGGGTATTTACGACGCGAATTGTTGGCCTGGCTGAGGAGGAAGGAGAGGAACTGCTCCAGTACCTGTTCCGTCAGGCGGAAATTCCGGAATACCAAGTGCGCTTCCATTGGGAGAAAAATTCAATTGCACTGTGGGATAACCGTTCGACCCAGCATTACGCTTCTTCCGATTATTATCCAAACCGTCGCGTAGCGGAGCGGATTTCCATTATTGGCGATCGTCCTTATTAATTATATACTTCGGCCAGGCTTCGCTATCATAGCGTTCTAAGAACAGTGGAAGCACGTGCATAGAGCAACATGGATTCAGCATTCCGTTATTTTTACTTTAAAGCACGACGAAGGCTCGGAACAGAAACGTCAGTTTCTCGATGGCGGCAAATGGTTATGGCACCAGTTCAAAAAAATTGAGCTGGTGCTCTTCAAATTTGAAATTGCTCAGTAATCCTCATTAAACAAGACACGGAGATTTGCGGATAAATGCGGTTAGTATCCTTGCTATATCTTCTGGTGGGAATTCGCAATTTGTCATAAACCAGTGTTGAATAATTCCAAACTGTGCATTTCCTAAATAAGTAATTGCATAGTCAGAAAACATATAGGCTGGATCTTTGGTTAAATTTTCAAACATTCGTGTGCCCACCAAATATTGGAGTCGCTCTCTTAATTCAGTTGGAGCTCCCGAACAAATTAGTGTTTTAAAGAAGTTAGCATGAACATGCAAGTACTGAAAGGCTTTCGTGATTGGAGGGTAAGCTTCATTATCGTACTCGTGGCTCATTAACTCTTGAATATTGATGGGTTAATGCCAAATTATAATAGGTTCTACAGCTTTAATCAACATGTGTTTATTATTTCTGACTACATTTAGGAGGGTACCATGGAATATCGATATCTTGGGAAGTCAGGGACAAAAGTTAGTGCGTTTGCATTAGGCGGATCAAGTTTTGGAACTAGAGTAAGCGAAGATGAGAGCATAAAAATCATTGATGAAGCTTTAGACTTCAAATCAATTTAATTGATACATCTAATATCTACGGAAAAGGGGAATCAAAGCGTATTATCGGTAAAGCTGTCGCGGGACAAGAGCCTTGTTCCATTCAAAGTCGCTTATATAGCGGCTTTTTTGATTTAAGGAACTAAGTTCTTGTCCCTTGCTGAGGACAAGAACATTGTACCATTGTCGAAAAGGACAGTGCGCAGGTTTTCGGGCCATGGTAACGCTGAAAAGGTACATAGGCTATCGCGTTTTGAGTGGTGCATCCTCGTCACATCCCACGGAGGGAAGAGGGCTTCGTGAATGGAGGAGACTCTCCGAGGCTGGGAAAGAAAAGTGTCAGGAGTGTCGCAGCTGGAAGCGAACGTGCTTTTGAAGGCACTTTCGCTTCTTTCGCTATTCTTGGTCTATGATGTTTCCCAGCGCCGTTGGAAGAAAGGGTCATTGAGTTCCTTCAGTGTTCGAAAGTTGTCATCGACCTGAATGAGGATTGCCGTCGAAAGTGCTTTTGCACGGTGAAGTATGTCCAATCTTATTGGGTTTTGATGATTCTCACTTATATCCCCTCGAATGAAAAGACCTGCAATAACCTTAAGACAACAGATGGTCGTGTTGTTGTGGCGAGAAACTGGAGCGAACCTGACATCCTTCCCGCAACAGCTCCGCCATGGCTCAACTTTTGTCGTGTCAAGGGAAGATGAGTTGCACGGGAATGACGGCATTCTTAGGAGAATAAATATCTTCCATTTGTTCACGTAACAGCTTTACGGCTGTTCGTGCCATTTCCTGTTCATCCTGCTGCACATAAGCTACGCCTGAAATATGTGGATTATCGAAAGATAGTAAATCGATATTGGAGTGATCGTTCAGACGATCGATCGCGGCAGATGTAAGGCGTGCGGTTTCTTCAGTCAAGGAGAAGGCTGCCGAAATTCCACTGTGGTTCTGTAAGAAGTCGCTTACATAGTCCAATGCTTGATCGCTGCGTAGAATGTCGAGAGGGATGTGACACCACAAGCTCTTGTCAATCGAGATGCCTTGATCTGTGTACGCCTGCTCGAAGCCAAGCGTGCGATCCTCGATGGCTGTATTGGCATTTTCAGGTGAGATGAGCGCAATCTGTTGATGACTCTTGGATAGCAAATGGGAGACAGCCTTGTACGCACCGCCGTAATTGTCGGATGTAATGGTGTACGTCTCAATGTTGCGCAGATAGCGGTCGATGAACACGCACGGGAATTTATCGAGCGACAGACGCAGTAATGATTCGTTGTACTTCTCATCTTCTGTCGGAAAAACGATCAGCCCCTTCACACCGAGCTCCGTTAGTGTACGAATGACGTTTGTTTCAATAGTGGAGGACTCGCGCGTGATGCTTAGTATCATGCTGAGGCCGGCTTCTTGCAGGAATTGTTCCGTGTAGTCAACGAGCTTCTGAATGACACGGGTCCTCATCGTCGGAATGATAAAGCCGATGAGCGGCATGGAGGACGCACTCCTTGGGGATGGCGGAGAATTGATACTGGAAATAACAAGACTAGAAGAGACGAATGAGCCTTTGCCTTGTACGCGTTTAATTAATCCTTCGTCAGCTAGTAGGGTTAGGGCGTTCCTGACGGTTATTTTACTTACTCTGAATTCATCCATTAGTTCTTGCTCAGAAGGAATGCGGTCGGTTGGCCGAAGCTGCCCTGATTTAATTTTCTGAAGAATATCTTCTCGAATTTGTTTGTAGAGCGCCAGCTTTTTCAAAAAGTTGCATCTCCCCATAAACTTTATGATTTTATAATCAATTGGTTATATAAAGCATATTTCATCTATATTATAATACGGCATGTAAAGCGCTTACAATATGGAATCTGAGAATTTGTTGCGAAGGGGTCTTATCTTTGAACGGTTAGATTTGATGTTAAGGATGGTGGTGCCAAGGTAGATTGAACCCGCTTAAATTAACAGAACTAACTAGTCAGCCGACTTTTCAAATGCATAACCAAAAAAGAGAGGATGACGAACAAATGAAAAAACGCAGTACGTTAATCTCCTTCGTTACAGTCCTTATTATGTCACTTGTTTTTACAGCATGTGGTACTCCTTCTGATTCAAAAACGGAAACACAGCAATTAGGCGCTAATGCTGGTGAGAATGCAACAGAATTGTCATTTTGGACATTCGTAGATTTGCACGGCAAGCATTTAGATAAAATGCTGGGATTATGGAACCAACAGAACCCAGACAAACAGATTAAGTTGAATGTAACGGTTATGCCTTACGATGATATGCACAACAAGCTCTTATTGGCAGTTACAAGCGGAAAAGGTGCTCCTGATATCGCGGATATCGAGCTTGGTCAATTCCCTAAATTCTTGGAAGGTGACAACGTTCCACTGGAATCTTTGAATGATGTATTTGCACCATACAAAGACGTTGTTGTTCCTTCACGTGTCGAGATTTACTCCAAAGCCGACCAGGTTTATGGCTTTGATTATCACGTAGGTGCTACGCTTGCTTTCTACAACACTGAAATTCTCGAACAAGCAGGTGTAGACTACAAGACAATCAAAACTTGGGAAGATTACAAACAAGCAGGCATCAAGGTTTATGAAAAGACTGGCAAGTACTTAGGTACTGCTGATACATCAGCTACGTGGCAAGCATCGCTGCTGCTAGCTCAGCAAAACGCAGATTTTACAGATGAAAATGGTAATCCAAAAGTGAACTCGCCTGAAATGATTAAAGCGTATGAAATGTTAGTCGATCTGCAGAAGAACAATGTTATTCATACGATCCCTGGCGGACAACCCGACACAGAAGAAGCAAAAGGCGAATACAACAAAGGCAACTACGCAAGCGCATTGATGCCTGAGTGGTACATGTCCCGCTTTGTAAACGAAATGAAGGACCTTAAAGGGAAGTATGCAATTGCTCCATTGCCTGTATTTGAAGAAGGTAATCCTCGTTCCGTTGGCTTAGGCGGTACTGGCACAGTTGTTACTAAGAATGGTAAAGACGTTCAGTTGGCCAAAGAATTTGTAGCCTTTGCCAAGCTTTCGAAAGAAGCTACGACTGAAATCTGGAATACACTTGGTTTTGACCCAATCAACATGGAAGTATGGAAAGATGATGCAGTAACGAAAAACCCTGATAATGAATACGTCCAATACTTCAAAACAAATGCATTTGATACTTTGAATGAAATCAAGGACGAAATTAGAGCAATCAAGTCCGTTAAAGCTTCACCGACCATCGGCAATATATTCAATACGGTTACCTTGAATGCTATCTTTGAAGATGGCCAAGACGTGAAGGAAGCGCTGGATGAAGCACAAGAAGCAATTGAACAAGAATTGAAATAAATTCAATAAGTAAATGATTTGATTAAACCTGTCGGCAGGTATAGTAGTCGGCAGGTTTAACCATAGTCAAGGGAGATTGAGAATATGATAAAGAAATTTGTATACTCTCAAAAGGTTGCACCTTATGTTTTTGTATTGCCATTTATACTCATATTTTTGTTATTCTGGTTCTATCCGCTTGTAAATTCATTCGTAATGAGCTTTCAAGATAAGATGTTGGGACAGGATCCTAAATGGGTTGGTGAAGCGAATTATTCGAAATTACTTACAGATAAAGTGTTTTTGACGGCTATTAAAAATAGCGTTGTGTACATGTTAGGAACCTTAGTGCTATTAATTCCCTTTCCCATGTTATTCGCCGTTATGATCAACAGTAAGTTAATGCTGGGAAGAGAGTTTTTTAAATCTTCGTTCTTTCTCCCTGCATTGACATCTGTCGCAGTTGCGGGTACCATTTTCCGCCTTACATTTGGTGAAATGGAAGGTTCATTAATGAACAGTTTCCTAGGTCTATTTGGTGTAGAGCCTATTAAATTCCTGAAAGACGGAGAATGGAGTATGGCAGCACTGTTAATCCTCGCATGTTGGAGATGGACAGGTGTTAATATGCTTTACTATCTATCCGGTTTGAAAAGCATTGACAATGAATATTATGAGGCTGCTTCAATTGACGGGGCATCGGCTTGGCAGAAGTTTAGAACGATTACAATGCCATTATTGAAGCCGACCACGGTATATGTTACGACAATTAGTGTTTATGCAGGTTTAGCTATGTTTACCGAGAGCCTGATGATGTTTAACGGTAACAATTCACCCAAAAATATTGGCTTAACCATTGTTGGATTTCTGTATAGACAAGGGATTGAGAAGAATAAGCTGGGTTACGCAGCTGCAGTTGGTATCATTCTGTTAGTCATTGCTATGGTTATCAATTTAACGCAGTTGAAATTAAGTGGAATGTTCAAAAAGGAGGAGGATTAAAGTGGGCAAAAGTCAGACGAGGGATAATTTTATTTCCAGAATAGTTATTATTTGTTTGTTTATTATACTATTCGTTATCATTATGATTCCATTCTATGCAGTGACCCTGTCTTCCTTTAAACCAGGTGAATCATTAATTAGATATGGTCTTAACCTAAGTTTGGATTTTAGTATTATGAGTTTTGACAATTTCATTTATCTGTTTACTGGAGAACATGATTATTTTGTTTGGTTTTGGAACAGTATGACTTTAACCATCGTTCAAGTGGTTTTAACACTTTTTGTAAGCGCATTTGTTGGATATGGTTTCGCAGCATATGATTTTAAAGGGAAGAACTTCCTCTTTATATGTGTTTTGCTCATTATGATGGTGCCTTTCGAAATACTGCTGGTTCCTTTGTACAGCCTAATTAATGATTTGGGAATGGTGAATAGCTATTCGGCAATTATTCTGCCAGGTGTGGCCAATGCTGCGACAATATTTTTCTTCAGGCAATATCTAAGAAGCATACCCAAAGAGATTATTCAATCTGGGCGGGTTGATGGCGCAAACGAGTATGCAATTTATTTCAGGCTCATTATGCCAATTATGAAGCCATCCTTTGCAGCAATGGCCATTCTTAATGGTATGAATAGCTGGAATAATCTGTTGTGGCCATTCATGGTATTAGGAGATCAGAGTAAATATACACTTCCAATCGGTTTGAAAACGTTGTTAACTCCTTATGGCAATAACTATGACCTATTGATCGTAGGCTCCTTCTTCTCCATCATTCCAATTTTCATACTGTTTATTGCTTTCCAGAAATATTTTATAGACGGTATGACTGCAGGTGCTGTTAAAGGGTAGCAAATATTATGATGAAGCAGGTGATAAGATGAAAATGCAACAAAGAGCATTGCACGACATTCAACCATTAATTGAGCAGAGAGCAGATCCTTTTATGTACCGACATTCGGACGGTTATTATTACTTCGTAGCATCCGTTCCGGAGTATGATCGGATTGAAATCCGTAGAACTGAGAACCTTGAGGGCCTTGTGACATCAACTCCTGTGGTGATCTGGAGAAAACGCGAGACGGGTATCCTTAGTGCCAACATTTGGGCGCCTGAACTGCATTTTATTGATGACAAATGGTACGTGTATTTCGCTGCCGCACACACGACGGATACGAATGAAGGCTTGTTCGACCATCGGATGTATGTGCTAGAGAATGACAATGCCAATCCGCTCGAAGGCAGTTGGACGGAAAGAGGACAGGTTCGTACCGCGTGGGAAAGCTTCGCCCTCGATGGCACTACCTTTGAGCATAATGGCAGCCGTTATTACGTATGGGCACAAAAGGATCCGAATATCGAAGGTAACTCTAATCTGTATATATCTAAAATGAGCAATCCGTGGACGCTGACTGGGCCGCAAACGATGATTTCGATGCCGGAATTTGACTGGGAGATCATTGGTTATAAAGTGAACGAAGGCGCAGCATTTCTTCGCAAGGGTAATCGGGTATTCCTTTCTTATTCGGCTAGCGCCACTGATTTCAATTATTGCATGGGCCTGCTTGAAGCCGATGCGGATGCTGATTTGCTCGATGCCACCTCATGGCGCAAGTCGCAAGCAGCGGTTTTCTCGACAGATGAGAGTATCTCGATGTATGGTCCTGGTCATAATTCCTTCACGGTGTCAGAGGCCGACGAAAAGACGCTATTTGTGTTTCACGCAAGAACCTACAAGAACATTATAGGAGATCCGCTGTACGATCCGAATCGCCATACATTTGTGACGGAGCTTTTGTGGACGGCTGACGGCAGACCCGATTTCCGCGGTTCGGTCGCAGCACTTGCACGTTCTGTACAGTGAACGAGTGTCCCAACAAGGTTGGTTGATGGATTTGAGTTCGTTTATCCAACTTGCCAAAGAGAGACAGTAAGAACATCGAAGGCACCCATTTGGGTGCCTTTAATTTCGCTCTACAGATAAGCCCAAGGAATCAGCGTTGGCGACCCTGTTGCATTTGCCGATGTAGGCGGCTTCTGTTTTACTGCAAGGCTCGAATGCCCACTATTTAACAAAAGATAGTTATGCGGTTAAGGAGAGTACTGTAATTCTAGTTATCTAGGGACAAGATTTTGTACCGATTGCCAGAATGGTCGATTTAACAAATTCTTTATTAATCCTAACTTTCATTTATGCTCTTGATATTTTTAATTGTTGCAAAGTGCATTGCTTCATGGTAAATCAGAAAACCCAGTAATTCTTCTACATTTGTAAAGATAAGTCCTGTAGAAGACTTGTAATGAGGATTGATTTCTTCTTTCAATTTGCTTGAAAGTATCGATTCAACCCTTTCAATTTGTTCAGTTAACAAGGCGATTATTTGAGACATCGTTGGAGGCTCTATATTCCAGTCAGACGGTTGCGTTCCTGGATCAAACAACTTGCTAAAATTAGCAGGATAATTGGTTTCTTCCCCCGTAAGTTGGAAAGCGAACTTCTCATGTATAACATACATGTGGCCTAGATTCCATTTTATATTGTTTTTCAAACCTGGTGGAATGATTTCCGAGGCGGAGTCATTTATATTCCTCACATTTTCAACTGCTTGACGGCGAACAAATCCCAATTGATCTGCCACAAAATTGCTCATGATTTTGCCCCCCATACAGTCTCTATTGAAATCGTTAAGAAAAAATCACTTGTTTTTTGGTGAAGAAATTCCGCTAGTTTTACTAAAAAACACTTTTGCGTCAGTGACCAGAGTTGCTTTTAGAAACATAACTTGAGACTCGTTGTGATAGATTTGCCAACGCACGTTCAAAATAGGATTCATCATGAAGTGCTCTACTTAGAATTAATGCCCCTTGGATACTAGCAATTGTTTCCTCTGAAATTTGGTCAGCCGTCTCTTTAGAGATACCTGTTTGAACTAGTGCCGCGCTTAAGGCTTCAATCCATCGTATAAAATATTGCTGAATTACAGCAGCGAATCGATCTCTTGTTTCGTCCAATGCGAATGCACCAATAAGACATATACGCTGACCAGATTGAAAATAAGTATCGACCTCTTGCCACATATGATCAATGGCTGCTTGGGGTTCATTCTGTTCGAGCGGTTCAAAAATGTTCTTGATAAACCATTGATCAATATGAGCAAGAATTTCAGCAGCCATCTCATCTTTTCCACCCGGAAAGAAATAATATAAGCTTCCTTTAGATAGACGCGTCCGGGCTGTAATTTTACTCAAAGATGCCCCCTCATAACCTAATTCACGAAATACCTCAGTAATAAGAGGGATGACATCGGATTTTTCAAAAACGGTACGAGTCATAGGTTTAACTCACTTAGGCTTGGGTGTTCAGCTGGGCGCGTGCCCAGAGGCCAATGAAATTTTCGTTCCTCTTCCTTAATCGGCATGTCATTAATCGAAGCAAATCTACGCTTCATCAAGCCGTCGTCAGCGAATTCCCAATTCTCGTTTCCATACGATCTGAACCAATTTCCACTATCATCATGCCATTCATATGCGAATCGAACGGCAATAAGGTTATCTGTAAATGACCAAAGCTCCTTGATCAGGCGGTAGTCCAGTTCTTTGGCCCATTTTCTAGTTAGTAAAGAGACAATTTCTTGGCGGCCTGTTATAAATTCGCTCCGATTTCTCCAATAACAATCCTCAGTATACACAAGTGAGACGCGCTGAGGGTCTCGGCTATTCCAGCTGTCTTCGGCCATACGAGTTTTTTGGATTGCTGTCTCACGAGTGAATGGGGGAGTTAAATTATTCATTAAGTTTTCCTCACTTTCTATACCGTTTGTGTTAGTATAAACCGATCGGTTTATAAATGCAAGTTTACATCCCAAATTCAATACCAATTTCGAATCAGATAGGTTTAGCTGATAAACATAAAGTCTTGAGATTGACTATTCAATTGAATTACATAGTCGAACTGAATAGAGGGGAGCGGATATGAAGCATAAATTTTTACCTTTGTCGAAACCATGCATTACATTCTATTAGTATTCTTGGCTGATAGGCCTGCATCGGATTAACGACTTCAAACAATTAATGATGATCTTCGAGAAAACGAGTAACAGGAAGATGGTAATGTCCTGTTGATTCCAAAATGATCATAGGTTGGTGATCCGTTTGCTCCTCATTAAGCTTTAAGAACGTATGGAAAGCTTTATGGTCCTTCACGAGTGCGAAGGACCATAAAGCTCTTTCCGTAAGGCTTACCTTTGTCTAGAAAGCATAAGGAGTCGTCATATGGGCGGCTTTTTTCTTCATCGTGCATTAATCCGGTGATTTATAAGATCCTGCGCGATCAATCATTACCTTCCAATCCTCTGCTTCATAAGGCATGCTGTCCTCATTCTCCGGTACGCCAAGCTGAACCTCAAGAATTACCATCCTGGTTTCGGCCAGAATAGAAAAGAGGCTATTCAAGGTAATCGCAAACTGATTGCCTGTGGTCACCTGCCTGATCTGCCCGTTAATAAGCACCTGCCCACTGCCTGAAATGACAGTCCATGCTCGGCACCCTAATCGATGCTGGCGTAATCCGATATGTTTGCCAGGCAAAAGCGTCATATTTAATGTGGTTACGGTTGTATTTTCGTCTTCTACCGATCTCTCCATGACGCGATAGCTGCCCCAAGTTGCCTCGACGTACATCGGTTGCAGTGGAATACTGCCCAATTGCTCTTTAATTTCATTTGAATCTTTTTTGTTGGCTATGAGAATTCCGTCCGGACTTGCGACAGTGATAATACCTGGGACTCCGATGACGTGGATCGGGTAGGGGAGCTCGTTAACGATGTAGGAATCCGGGGAGGATTCGGATATTTTGCCATGTCCCAATACATTGGAATCCAACTGATCACAAAGAGCATCCCAGCTCCCGATATCCTGCCATACACCCTCATATGGCAGTACAACAGCCCGTTGCGATTGTTCAGCAACTTGTTTGTCAAAACTGCGTTCAGGCAACTGTTCATACAGGGCTAACAATTGATCGTAATGAACCGGAAGGCCATTTTTTTCAATATGGGACAACATAAACGCAAGAGAGAAGGCATACACCCCGCAGTTCCACAATGCGCCATGCTGTAGCAGGGTTTCAGCGACATCCAATTCAGGTTTCTCTATGAATTGTGTAACCGGTGCATAACCATTAGGTTCTTTTTTTCCTGGCAGGATGTATCCATATTGTTCTGAAGCGTATGTGGGCCTTGTCCCAATTAAAATGATATCGGCATGAGTCTGTTTCAATATATCCGGAAGTAATTTGAAGCTCCTGAAAAAGTCCTCATCTGCGAACACATCCGCTGGGGCGATACAAATCATATCGTCAGGTTCAGCCGCTCCGGAGGATTTCAGATACAAGGTCGCCAAGGCAGCTGCGGTAAAAGTCCCTCGCTTAAAAGGTTCTCCAATGACGGGTATCTTGCCTTTGGTATGACGGGCTGTAATGTCGGTCTGGTCCTGATGTGAAATGATGAGCGTTTGGTCCAGTAGGCCTGAGCTGTCAAGCTGGCGGCATACTCTGCTGATCATGGATTCTCTTCCGCCTGCAGGTGACGGAAGTATATCCACGAACAGCTTGGAGCGAAGCTCATTGGACAGCGGCCAAAGCCTTTTGCCTGCGCCGCCACATAGCAGTACGATATGCATTGGCTTCCTCCTAAGCTCGGGGAGTTTTGCTATAGATTTTACGTTTGTGAAAGGAAAGAGATCGGTATTTAAGCGCAAAATTGCGAATTTGTTGTTCTTTTAACGAAGAAGCGTTCATGTTCAGACTTTTATTCATGGAACTCTTTAGGGTCATGCTGGCCGGGTTGTTCGAATACATAAAATTGGCATAGGTTTCATACTCAGAGAACCCAAACTGCTTCTTCTTATTGATATTCGAGATAATCGCTTTGTACCATGGCAGCTGATGGATCGTTTCGATTTTCTTTTTCAAAGCAGCGAGTTTCGATTTTTCGAACAGCATATAATGGGTGACAAAAGAGCGTGGGCGCGGCGCTTTCATTTTTAACAGCTTGCGGTAGGTGTTGAAATATTCTGGCTGACTCCAGTCGCGACAGTAAAATACCGTCTTATTTTCAACAATAAATGAATGAGGTTTAATGAGCACCGTATCCGCATCCATCACCAGAAAGTGCTTCGCTCTCACAATGTGATCCCCGTTCATTTTAAGCAGTTGTTGATATAACCAGCCTGAGCGGTCCCAGCGGGATGATTGATAGTGTATATCGTTTTTGGTGATAGGCAGGACTGACCGCTCGTTAACAAAAATGCAGTTTTTGCGGGAACAAAGGTTTCTGATTTTGTTGCTGGTCGGGGAAACAATATAAATCTGTCCAATCGGGTGCCGCACATAACGGCGAATGCTATCGATAACCTGAGGAAGGGTGCTCAAATCTTTTTCAATCGCAGGTATAAGAACATCGATCATAGGCCCA
The DNA here is from genome assembly GCF_004000925.1 of Paenibacillus illinoisensis NBRC 15959. Lineage (GTDB taxonomy): Bacteria > Bacillota > Bacilli > Paenibacillales > Paenibacillaceae > Paenibacillus > Paenibacillus illinoisensis. Next base: position 744,346 of record NZ_BIME01000002.1, read on the forward strand.
CGATTTAACTGTTTTCCATGCTGAACTGGCATCTTCTCAACTCCCTGGACAAATGGTTACATCTTGTTCATGATATGTGTGCAAAATTGGTTTGGTCAGGGCATGTGCGAATATACCATTTTTACGAACAAGGGCATTTGTTTAGGGTAGTTTTATCGGTATTACATATACTGCATGATCTTGATGAAACATCAGGGTTGGATTCATTTGTTGAAGGGAGAAGTGTTATATGGGGGTTGATAAATTGAAGCCGTTAAGAAGCAAATGGTTGAAAACAAAAGTGATCCTCAATAATGGTTCTATCAAACCATTTATACCTGATACGCAGCGATTTAACAAAGCCAGCCTGTGGTCCATGATCAGCAGATACGGTATGGTTTATATTAAACCCGAGATTGGCACTTACGGAATGGGTGTCATAAAGGCGGAGATGCTGAGTCATCAGTATTTCACCTATCAGATTGAACAAAAACGACTGTCGTTTGATAACTTTGACTCGTTCCATGCAAGTCTTGTACGTCTGGTGCATAAAAGAAGCTATCTCATTCAGAGAGGAATCGATCTGCTTAAGCACAACAAGAGGCGTTTTGATATCAGAGTCATGATACAGTTAAGTCCCGACAGTCAGTGGGAGGCAACGGGAATCATCGGCCGACTCGGTCATCCGAAAAAAATCGTGACCAATTATCACAGCGGTGGTAAACCAATGGATGTTCACAGACTGCTTGAATCTCATGCATCCCTGAAACGCAGAAATGAACTCATCCAGGAGATGAATGAGCTTGGATTACGTATTGCACGCCACATGAAGAAAAAATACCCGTACCTTAAGCAAATCGGCGTTGATGTTGGACTGGACCGGAGTTTGAAACCCTGGATTATTGAGGTGAACGTCAAACCGGACCCTTATATTTTCAACCAATTAAAGGACAAGACAATGTATCGAAGGGTGATAAAATATTTCCGCCATGCTGCTAAAAAAACAAAATAACGTTTCTCTTTTAATCATAACGATATCATCCCCCGCAGTCCGTTCTTATTCTGTAATCTATGCAGGGACCGAACTGTTCTTTTAGAGAGATACCCTTATTTGGCAGCCGTCTTGTCGTCATAGAATTTTGCGAAAAAAGTGAATCTATCTCGAAAATTACTCTTAGCAGAGATCCAGAAATGACAGCATGAAACTAAGCCCAGCTTTAGTGGTTTTTAAAAACGGTGCTTCTTAGGATGTATGAGAAATTAGAACATTAAGAGTGCTTAACACCCTTCCTCACCAGCCGTAAGAATAGTATAAAAGGCCGCATCAAAATTTTCATTACGCTGTGGTGCCCCGAGAGGGGCATGGACGGCTAACGGGTAGTTTGAAAAAAGAAGATCTGTTTTGAAATGTGTAAGTTATTTAATGGATATAATTTAGAAAAATTCATTGTCTGTTAATAAGATGTACATATGGGAGTACTACTTAAGATAAACAATCTTTTAGAAGATATAATTAACAGGCTAAAGATAAGCTTGAAAGAGGATACAAACGGAATAATAATTGGTGAGTTCAATGATGTGATCGCTAGTATTAAGTTCAATTCTCTTCATCTAACTCCGTACAAATCATTTCTAAAAAAACAGATGGTGCATAGTGTGGGGCGATTAATTTTTGGTCCTATGAGGAATTACCTGATAATCAATTTAGGGTGAGAGAATTCCCGGATTTTATTGTCGGAAGACAAGAACATAATCCCATTGAAGTCGTTAATTTAGCGGCTTTTTTTGCGTTACCGGTACAATTTCTTGTCCCAAGTCAAGGACAAGAGCCTGTACCGATTACCGATTACCGATTAGATGATTATCTAAATGAAAAGCGATGTAATTAAAGTCTCAATTAAGCTAACGGTCAGTTTAACGTAATTGGGTAGGTTAACAAATACATGGATTGCATTATCCATTCAGTTTCTGCTGTGATTGAACTGCCCGAGGTTTCAACACCGAAGTAAGAATTACAACACTGCTTACGATGCCAATCCAAGTGAGCGTTGATACGCTATTCCAGCTTAACCCTCTATCGAAGAAGAACAGTTCTCGAAGTCCCTCCACCATAAATCGCATAGGTAACCAAGAGTACACCCAATCATGATAGAACGTAGACATCATTTCAGGGGCGAGGGCGAGTAATGGCGCTCCAAAGAATAGAAGTAACGCAAAAATAGGGAGCCCCTTGAAGCCTAACCACGAAACCACAGCGGATATCATGAGGAAAAAACTAAAGAAGGTAATCGTTAAGAACAGTGCTGTATCTACGAATTTCGGAATATGAAGCCCTACCATACTTTCGGCTAACCACGTTAAACCGAACCCGACCACTACCGCAATAACAGCCCCCATAATAATCTGCATAAACTTTGCGGTGAACAGCTCCGATCGAGTTGTCGTCACCATCTTGTTAACAACCATAAAGAGTACCGCTGCACTTACAAGACATGCCATCCAGAGTGGCTGGAATAAGGAAGCAGGGGCGTTGCCGTTTGCGCTTTTCGTGCCGATTTCATTGACATTGGTAACCTTTTTTGCAATTGGTGTTGCCAAGCTGGAAGCTTGTTCTACGGTAAGTGTTGCTCCCTGCCTTTTGAATCCATCGAGAATTTGTGCACGAGCATTGATATTTATATTATCAACGACTCCATTTAAAATTTGTCCTGCCATGGTGGATGCTGCAGTATTCATACCTTGGTTGATAAAAATTTCAACTTCTGGAGAAGTAGGTGCTGGAGTACGCAATGAAGCCTGTTTCTCGCTAAAATCTTTAGGAATAACAAGTGCCGCGTAATACTCTTGATTATTTAAACCCTTCTGTACTTCTGCCGCACTTTTTACTTCCAACCATTCAACAACGTGCACTTCGTCTGAGGTCGGCTCTGATGTTTTTTGCATCGTCTCAACAATCGTTTGCCCCATATTCATTGTGGGCTGATTCGGAATTTCGACTCCTTGGTCTTCGTTTACAATGGCAATAGGCAAGTTTTTAGGCTCGACCTTAACCGAAGGGAAGAGGGTAAGTGAAAAAATAAAAATGACTAATAAAGCAATAATAGGTGACAACAAAGCGAGTTTATTTTTAAACATGTTCAAAGTAGACCATACCTTTCAAGTTGATTATTTCGTTTGAATTTCCGTGGATAAGCCTTTGATACCACTCATGACGAAACGTACAGCCTCTTCAATCTCATCATCGTGAATAGAGGACTTGTTTAACAGCACAAAGTTAGAAGCAAAGAAGCCGCCGATAAAAGTGGAAAGCATCATCAGAATTCGTTCCGTAGGCATGTCAATGAGCTCACCACGTTCTTTGAATGTCTCAATAACTTTTGCAAGGCGAGAAAAAATGACTTCTGAGAAATATGGGATAAGCTCATTTTTTAGTTCCTCTTTATAAATAATTTCTTTGACGAGTACCTGAAATATCTCTTTGTTTTGTGAAATGAACTCCGTTCGGTTTTTAAGAAAAGCAGATAAAAAATCCTCGAAACTCTCTGAGATATTCATGATTCGACTAAGCGTTGTGTCAGCCATGGAAGGGAAAAAATCTTTTAAGTAAGGGATAATAAGGGTCAGTAGTAAGTTTTCTTTTGTGCCGTATTGCTTAAAAATACTTGCTTCAGAAACCCCAGCCACTTTTGCGATTTCAGCAGTTGCAGTATTCGAATAACCTTTCTCAGCAAATAGTTGTATGGCCGTCTTGATAATCCGTTCCTGTTTCACACTTAGCTTTTGGGGCAACTGGATCTCACTGAATAGATTTTTTGGGGTCACTTTAGTTAACACCTCGTCTGTTTGGTATATTTTATAAGTGAGTAGTTACTCACTTAAAGGGTTATATCACGAATTTAAATTACATGTCAATAAAAAGTGAGTATCCACTCACTTTAAGATTGTAGATTTCTCATATTACGACAGCACCAGTTAAATCAATAATAAATTTTATGCCTTTAAAAAAATAAGCAAGATCTCTTATATTGTTAGCGTCCATTTCGGGATTATCTCCATCGGCTGGAGAAGAGATGGAAAAATCAATTAAGGAGACTTTCCTTAATTCTATCTCGCTTGGCTGTAGCTGTATTCAATCACGTTTCGGGAATTAAATGTAACAAGATACCATTTTGTTACATTAGAAACACCCCAGGTCTTAGAGACGAAAAGGGGTGTTTCTATTACTTTTCTAATATTAAAATTAGTATTTAATGTCCAGTTAGATTAATGTTTAACTGTTACCTTGATAAAGTAAAGATATAAGGGAAGGTTATTTCCATTTACCACCCTTGCGAAAACGAAATTATTCCGCGAAATTCCATTCTGAAAAGATATTCATCTTTTTATATAAATCTTCCTCATCCATAGAAATGTTGTTTTCAATCCACCAATTTAAAACGCCAAGAACTGCTCCGATGTAGGCCTCTATTTTAATTTGTATTTCTATGGAATTTACTTCTATTGAGCCATTCTCAGTCAAGTATCTTTTCATGCCTGCTCCCATAGCTTTTCGCAATAAATTCCTTAAGGAATCTCTTTCTTCAAATAGAAGTTGTGAAAATAATGTTTTATGTTTCTTTGCAATAGAAAGCAATTCTCGAAAATTATCAAACGGAGTAAGAGATACCTCGGTAAAATTCTTAAATTCTTCCTCAGCAATTTGACGTACGGCACTGGAAAGTAAATCGAATTTATCCTGGAAATGTGTATAGAACGTAGTTCGGTGCACCATCGCTAACTCACAAATTTGCTTTACTGTTATCTGTTCAAACGGGTGCTTTCCCATTAGTTCAAGTAGAGCATTGTATAAGAGCTTATGGGTTCTTCTGACTCTAAGGTCTTCGTTTGTTTTATTAACCATGACAGATTCCTCTCCGTGTATCGTTATTCGACATATCAGCGTTTTTATCGGTTGTTGAATTTGATTATACATCATATCATTTATTCTACAAACACATCTTAAATATACATGTGTACAGTTAAATAAGGAGTGATATAAATGGCTAACTTAAGTAAGGAACATCAACTCACTACTCTTGAACATCAATTACTAAACAATGCTACAGAGTTAGTTCCTTATCTTCAAAAGTTCGGAACGATTATTGATGAAGAAAGACATATTCCTGAAGAGGTTATTCAAAAAGTGTCTGAGTCTGGTTTGTTCAAACTTGGTACACCCAAAAAATACGGCGGACATGAGGTTAGTATCCGTGCCATGGTTGAGATTATTTCCGAGGTAGCCAAGGGGAACGGCTCTGTTGGCTGGGTCGTACAAATCATAAACGGAAATAACTATACTGCTTCATTATCTTTACCTTCCGAAGCATTAGATTCACTCTACAGTCAGAAAGAAGAGGTACGTTTTTGTTCCGTCTTAGCAGCGCGCAAAGCTGTAGTGAAAAAAGTAGACGGAGGGTATTTGGTAGAGGATGGATTTTGGGGATTCGGTTCAGGTTCTAAGCATGCAACCCACGCTTTGTTAAATTTGAATGACGGAAAGGCCATGCAAGAAAGCGGGAATATGAAAATGATGTTGGCTGTTGTTCCGATGAGTGAAGTTACAATTGTTGATGATTGGTATACGATGAGTTTAAAAGGGTCCGCAAGTAATAGTTTAGCGTTGAAGAATGTATTTATTCCAGATCAATATGTCGTCACCCAGGACACAGAACAGGTCACTTCCTTAACTGTTAAATTAGAAGGACGTGACAGATATAGACCATATGTGCAACTTATTACAAGTATTACAACCGGAATAAGCGCGATACTTGGACTTGCTAGAGGAGCAGTTGAGTATTTTGTTGAAAAAGCGCCTCATAAAGGAATAACAATGACTGTCCATACATCTCAAGCTGCTGTAGGCCATATTCAATATAAAGTAGGATTAGCTGCAATGAAAGTTGAGTCCGCTCACCTTCATATAAGTCGAGCAATTGATAATATGGAGGAGCACGTGCAAGATGCAGAAGTATTGAGTCTAAAAAAACTGGCTCAGCTACAAACGGATATGACTTATGCTGCGATGTTATGCTGGGAAGCTGTAGACCTGTTAATGGCAGAGAGCGGAGGTGGTGTTATTGCTGATTCCAATCGCTTATCTCAAATCTTCCGCGACATTAGAGGCGGCTCGAATCATGCACTGACTACGGCATCTACGGGACTTGAACTTTACGGAAGAGTTTTGCTGGGCTTACCACCACAGCATGGGATGACATTAGCTTATTTATCAACCCTAAAAACAACTAGTGGAGCTGAAGCAAACCATGTGTAAAATAGCAATCATTTCTGGAAGCCCCAACCGTAAATCCCGAGTAAACGGAGTCATAGAATATGCCAGGTTGAAATTGGAGCAAAAGGGCTGCGAAGTGGCGATCATTGATGTGTCATCGTTACCTCCAGTTGACTTGATGCACGCCAATTTCAACAGCAAGCCCATATTAAGCGCGCACACCAAAGTGGAAGAAGCATCAGGAATCATTATCGCTAGTCCGGTTTATAAAACAACCTATACTGGTGTCCTTAAAGCTTATATTGATTTATTACCACAAAAAGGCTTTAAAGAGAAAATCGTTGCTTCGTATTTTGTAGGAGGCACTATTTCGAATTTGCTTTCAATTGACTATACGTTGAAGCCCATATTAGCCTCGATGGGAGCAAAGTCTTTTGCAGAAAATGTATTTGCAATCGACAATCAAATCGAACGTACTGAAGATGAAGAACAAAACATACGTTTTCATTTAGCTAACGAAATTCAGCAACGACTTGATGCCTCAATCTTCGATCTGATCTCCTATACAAATTGAGTTTTGAAGTTAACTAAAGGGAAACGATAGTTCTATAAAACCAAGAAAGCAGCTGATCAACGTGGTCAGCTGCTTTTATTTAACTAACGGTCAGGTTAGTTCTATTATGGTACTATGTAGAGTTATACTATCGGTGAGAGCCTGAAGTATGGGAAGGTAGGTGGGTATGGAATACATCATACGCTTAGCAGAGAAAGAAGATATCAGAGTTTTACTTGATGTTAGAAATAACAAAGATTTATTTACAACGTATTTGAACCAACAAGAAAAAAAGGAAGTGTATCTCCTTGTTGCTGAAATGGATAGATCAACAATTTTGGGGTTCGGTCTTTTAAAACTTAATAGTAACTTATCGCCCAAATTGAGTGACTTATATGTAAATCAAAACTATCGTGGCAATGGTATTGGTTCGAGTTTAATTAGACATCGTGAAAAACTTGCGAGGAAACTCGGCTATTCTGAAATATTCGTTCGTGTTGACCCAATTGGGAATCCTAAAATGATGAAGCTTATAACCAAGCTTGGATATAAAAGAATTACTGAACCATACTCAAGAACAGCTTTATTCCACAATGAAGACGGGACAACATATGAGCAAACTTATACAAGGGTTGATTTAAAGAGGTTATTGAACTAACGGAAAACTGTCGAGGGACGAGAACATATTCCCATTGAAGTCGCTATTATAGCGGCTTTTTTGTTTTATCGGTACAAGTTCGTGTCCCGAGCCAAAGACAACAACTTGTACCGATTGTCAGAATGGACAAGAACATAAGTGGCTAGGAGAGCCTAACTTCGGCAAGCGCTTCCGTACGGAGCCATCTCATTGCGTTGGCCACGTAAGAATCCCGTTTGGACTGGGGTAAATCGCTTGATTTAAAGAATAAACAAAAGAAATAATGGCTGCACAAGAAGTTACCGAGCAGCAAAAGAAATAAACAAAAATTTAATAGCGATTGCTTCTGGGGATGGGAGAATAATCACTATGTATATTTGCGTATTTTTTTACTTTTTGTCCTCCACATGTGTACAAAGAATAAAAAAGATGCTACATTGAAATCAGTATAACCCCCTGTATAACAAGGTTTTTCGCAGAATAACATGTCTCCTGTATGAGGACAAATGTATATCAAGGAGGGAATCGAATGTCAAGTCAAGTATTGGACCAATTTTTAAGTTCGAACATCGAAGATCTAAAGAATAAAGGTCTATATAACTTCATCGATACACTGCAGGGTGCAAATGGTCCTGTTATTCGTATTGACGGAAAGTCCCTAATCAATTTGTCTTCTAATAACTATTTGGGCTTGGCAACAGATTACCGCCTGATTGATGCTTCAGTTAAGGCGGCGCAGGCATACGGGGCAGGGGCAGGGGCTGTGAGAACAATTAATGGTACGATGGATCTTCATATTGAGCTTGAAGAAAAACTGGCCCGTTTCAAAAAAACGGAAGCCGTTATCGTGTATCAATCGGGATTTAACTGTAATATGGCTGCTATATCCGCGGTAATGGACCAGCATGATGCGATTTTATCCGATGAGCTGAACCATGCTTCAATTATTGATGGCTGCCGCCTGTCGAGAGCCAAGGTGATTCGCTTTAAGCATTCGGATATGAATGATTTAAGACGGCTGGCGAAAGAGGCCAAGGAATCCGGTCAGTACCATAAAATTATGGTCATCACCGACGGGGTTTTCTCCATGGATGGTGATATAGCAAAGCTGCCCGAAATCGTGAAAATAGCAGAAGAATTCGATCTGATTACTTATGTGGACGATGCCCACGGTTCGGGCGTTCTCGGAGCAGGCGCAGGAACCGTGAAACATTTTGAATTGTCCGACCGCATTGACTTTCAAATTGGTACTCTTTCCAAGGCAATCGGTGTTGTCGGCGGTTACGTGGCGGGTAAAAAACAATTGATCGAATGGCTGAAACTGAGAAGCCGTCCGTTTCTGTTCTCGACATCGCTACCTCCGGCTGCAATCGCTTCCTGTAGCGCTTCTATCGACATTTTGATGAATGACAAAGAGCTGATCGATAAGCTGTGGGAGAATAGCAATCATTTGAAAGAACGCTTGAGCCGGCTTGGATATGATGTAGGCCAAAGTGAAACTCCAATCACACCTTGTATCATTGGCGATGAAGTAACCACCCAACAGTTCAGCAAACGGCTCTATGAAGAAGGCGTCTATGCCAAGGCAATCGTATTTCCTACGGTCCCGAAAGGAACTGGAAGAATACGCAACATGCCGACAGCTGCTCATACCAAGGAGATGCTCGACCAGGTGATCTCTGTTTATGAGAAAGTTGGCAAGGAAATGAAGCTGATTTAGCTGCATTTGCGGGAGTATATTTCGGGAGGAATGTCTTATGAACACGATCTTGGTGACTGGAGCACTGGGTCAAATCGGTTCTGAGTTAGTTGTTAAATTACGTGAGATTTATGGTGCGGATCATGTCGTTGCTACGGATCTCAGGTCATCAGCCCACGAAATTACCCGATCAGGACCATTCGAGCTGCTGGATGTGACAAATGATAAGGCAATGTTTGAAATCGCCAAGCGGTACGAAGTGGATACCATCATCCATTTGGCTGCGCTGCTGTCGGCTACTGCAGAGGAGAAACCCCTGCTTGCCTGGAATTTGAATATGGGCGGATTGATGAATGCACTTGAAATATCCAGAGAGCTCGGTTGCCAATTGTTCACTCCAAGCTCCATTGGATCTTTTGGCCCTACGACTCCGAAATACAATACCCCGCAGGATACGATCCAGAGGCCCAATACGATGTACGGTGTGAACAAAGTGTCCGGCGAACTGCTTTGTGATTATTATTTTCACAAGTACGGCCTGGATACTAGGGGGTTGCGATTCCCGGGCTTGATATCTTATATGACGCCTCCCGGCGGAGGAACGACGGATTACGCGGTGGAAATATATTACGCAGCCGTGACGGCTGGCCGGTATACATCTTATATCGCCAAAGACACAAACATGGACATGATGTATATGCCGGATGCCCTGAACGCTATCATCGATTTAATGGAAGCGGATTCATTCCGGTTGACGCATCGAAACTCATTTAATGTTACTGCAATGAGCGTGGATCCGGAGGCAATCGCTGCAGCGATTCGGGAAGAGTTACCCGGCTTTGTCCTCGATTATGAGGTTGATCCGAAAAGACAGGCGATTGCCGATAGCTGGCCGCATTCCATTGATGCGACGGCAGCGAAAACAGAATGGGGATTTCATGCCCGCTACGACTTGAAGGCCATGACGAAGGATATGCTTTCACAGCTAAGCGCGAGACCAATGCTTCGCAAAGCTTAAAGTTATTATAAATTCACTGTGCAAAGCGAGTAAAAATACAAAAGAATCTGCACCAAGAGGAGGTTTGGCGTTACCCGGATAAAATGAAGGGAAGAACAACGTCAATCGTCAATGGGGTACAAGAACATTGTTCCAATCAAAGTCGCTATTTTAGCGGCTTTTTTATTTTAAAGGTACAACTTCTTATCCCAAGCCAAGGACAAGAACTTGTACCGATTGCCGAAATGGACAAGAACATGTTCCTATTCCAGATTAGTCGTATATCTAATCGTTATTTGCCATAAATTCATTAAGCTAACGGGGAGGCTACAATCAGTTTCACATGTTCAAATCGTCATTTATATCATGCGTAGGGCCCACTTTTAAATGAGCAATCAATAGCACAACCCCAAGCAGCAAACACTTGCCGTGCGGATTCATCCGCCGGTACAAAGAATTCGATTCGTGGGTAAGCTTGATCGGTCACGGCAAGGTGCAGTTGGTTATACCGTATGGGTCTACGTTCTGCTGAGCCTGGCTGCCGCGCGAGGAAGTATTTCGCCGTCTTCAAATCCTGCTCAACCGTCCATGCCTCTCTATTCCAAAACTCGCGAAGCTCTGCATATTTCTCCATCAACCCATGAAAACGCGCATATTTAGGGTCAACAAATAGAGCCGGGTGGTGGCTCTTAAAAGTTTGAATGCCAACAATTCCATGGGACTCCCAGCGGGCCCGCGACTTCTCGTCAAAGGAAGAAGCCGCTCGAATAGGCATATCCTTATTGAAATGAAGATCAATCATATTAGGCGGGTTGGAGGCAAAAGAAAAATCGGACAGACCAAACATGTTACAGAAAGCCTCATTATATCCGACGATATCCAGCACATCGGTTACGATCATCCCCGGATAAGGCAACTGATGCATCATGGATCTGGTTTGGTCCAGAACCCGGTCCAATTGTCGGTCAGATAAGGGAAGGGGAATCGGCACATAACCTGCGGATAGAAGCAGATCATTTCGTTCTTCGCCTGTGCATTCCAAATAATTCGCGATGTCCATAAGGGTTTGACGATCAGGCAAGCGTCGAGAACGTCCCATCAGCAAGTTTTTGTATGTGCCGCAAGCCTCATCATTCAATTCCTGTTGGGTAAAACGCTTCATGTTCTGGATCCGGGAGACAATCTTACCCGGGTTCTGCTGCCGCTGTATCCGAAGCCGTTCAATCGTGTCTAGTACACGTTTTAATTCGGCAGCGCTTCTATCTTGATTTGATGTCGTCACGGTGTTCCTCCCATTCAAAAAACAGGTGTAGTTCTGCACTTGGGAAATGAAATTGCTGCAGATATACTACAAAGTATACCAACTCACCATACATTGAAAAGGGGGGATCATCATGATACGTGCGATTGTTGTCAACCCGCACAACAAAGATCCATTCACTATTCAGGAAGTCGAAACACCTCAAGCACAACCGTGGGAGACCATCGTGGAAGTTAAAGCCTTTTCGCTTAATCGCGGCGAAGTCGTCGATGCAATCCAGCGCCAGGAAACGAGCAGGCCCGGCTGGGATTTCTCTGGTATTGTACGGCAGCAGGCCTCAAATGGCGTTGGCCCCAAGAAAGGGAGCCGTGTGGTTGGTCTTTTGCTAACGGGAGCCTGGGCGGAGCAAATCGCGGTACCTGCCCTCACTCTGGCTGAAATTCCTGACGAGATCAACTTCGAACAAGCTGCTGCCTTGCCAGTTGCCGGCCTCTCGGCTCTATACGCCTTGCGTAAAGGAGGACTCTTGCTAGGCAAGCGAGTGTTAATTACAGGTTCAACCGGAGGGGTCGGTGCATTCGCTCATCAGTTGGCTGCCTTATCTGGCGCTTATTCAATCGGCGTTGCCCGTTCCGAGTCCAAGGCCAAGCAAGCTATGTCTTTTGGCGCAGATGAAGTCCTTGTCGGGGAAGACGTGACGAAAGCCATCGCTACGAATGGCCCCTATGATTTTATCCTCGATTCCGTTGGCGGAGATACGCTTGCCGCTCTTTTCCCGCAGTTGATCCCACAAGGCGTCTGCGTATCCCTGGGTCATTCTTCTTCAGATACCTCTTCTTTGCACATACTCGGTTTAGGCGGAAGGACGCTGTATAGCTTTTTTCTCGGTGAAGAAATGAACCGCCATGCGCCTTCGCAAGATCTTGCTATGCTCGCTCGGTTGGTTGAAGCAGGCAAATTGCAGACGGTTATCGCGGTGCAAGAATCCTGGGAGCAGATTGACGCCGTGGCACGTCAATTAATCAATCGCCGCTTTACAGGCAAAGCTGTGCTTACGATCTAAAATATGAACTTGGTATTAAACCTCTAACCAAGAAGAACTGGTACGTATTGTTGGAAAGGTCTTTAAGAAAGAAGTGCAAGTACAGCAAGTTGATTTTGAAACACACGGCAAAGTTAGGCAAGCGGCTGGAATTCCTAAACAAATGTTCCTGTTCTGATATTAATCCAAAAGGGGCAGAAAATTTCCCATCAGTTATTCAAGATTATTTTGTGAAATATCTTAAAGGAGAAAATTTTTTGTTCAACTAACGGGCAGGTTAGTTTAAGATCATTCGCGCTGAACCGTATCACAAGTAGTGGTAAAGCAGAGAGCCGAATTAATGGTGAGTTTAAAAGAGTAAGAAGGAAGACCAGAGCGCAAATAAATCCGGTCTTATCTTTGTAACAATTCAGCTAGCGGGCAGGATAGTTGCAAGAAATAAAAAGCTGCCCCAAAGGGCAGCTTTTTTATTTCTTGATATTAAACCAACCTGGCGATACTTGAATCTGATCCCAAAGTTTTCCTGGAATATGAAGTTGGTCGAGTTTTGAAATATCCAGCTCGGTTTCGACTTCGGCTTCACGTCCATTTTCCACTTTTTCAACCCAATCGGGATTCATAATTAATGCATGTCCAATGGCGACTAATGGTAATCCTAATTCCACAGCTTTAAGAGCATCATCCGGTGTTATTATGGAACCAGCAGCCATCACAGGGACCTTACCGTTTGCTCTTTCAAGGATTAATTCAAGCCATGTTTTATCTTCTTGACTATCTACAGGCTTTATAGACTTATCAAATAATGAAGCATGTATATAATCCAAATCCTGTTCAACAAGGTTATCAATTAATTCATAAGTGTCTTTCAGACGTAATCCGTCCACTTTGGAGGTTTCTTCAGGTGAAAATCGGTATCCTAAAATGAATGGTTTTTTAGCATGTTTTTCAATGACATTTTTGACTTCTTCAATAATCGCCAATGGAAAACGCAAGCGATTTTCAAGTGATCCTCCCCATTGGTCTGTCCGTTGGTTTGTCGCTGGCGACCAGAAATTCTGAATTAAAAATCCATGAGCCCCATGAATTTCGACGCCATCAAATCCGGCTTCAATCGCTCTTCTTGTTGTGTCGCCAAAGTCACGTATAATTGACAGGATTTCCGCATGTTCTAGCTCTCTTGTTTCTACGCTTATTTCAAAAGGATTAGTAGCTTCGGCTTTCAATGCACTCACACTAACTGCATCCAATCCAGGTATGGCTTTATTGCCTGCATGGAAAATCTGTAGGATCGCAGGAGCTCCTCCACTTTTTGCTGCCTCAGCTAATTTTCGTAAACTTGGAGTAAATTCATCATTGTACCCTGCGAATTCATTCGTAAAACCCTGCCCATTAGGTGTAACATGAGTACAACCTGTAATGACGAGCCCTACTCCATTCACTCTGTGTTTGTAATACTTTACTTCGTCATCCGAAATGGTAAGGTCGTCATTACTTGACCATGTTGTCATGGGTGCCATAACAACTCTATTCTTGATCGTTACTCCGCTTTTGAAGGTGAAGGAGTCAAAAAACTTACTGTATTTTTGATTCATTTTATTAACCTCTCATTCATTTTAATTTGTTTCAAGTTCTACTAAAGTGTAATGTGTTAACCTTAGGGCAAGTCAAATATAAATTTTTTTACATAAGAATTAAGATTTTTTTGGAATATTATAATCATTTGTTATATTGTTTGAGTTACAGTAACTGTAGTAAGGGGTGAGTGAAATGTTATACTCCATGAAACATGTGTTGGAAAACTTTAATATCACGGCAAAGACACTTCGATTCTATGAAGAGCAAGGGATACTGCCGAATGTATCGCGTGATGAAATAGGGCGAAGGGTTTACAGTGAAGGACATTTGGATTGGATTTCTTTTATACGTTGTCTCAGAGAAACTGGAATGTCAATTGCTCAGATAAAGGAATATAAAGATCTATATGAAGAAGGAAATTCTACCTTCTTGCAAAGACACGATATGTTGGTTAAGCATAAAATAGAAGTGCAAAAGAACATTGAAGAGAAAATAAGACACTTGGAAGAACTAAACTATAAGATAGCTATGTATGAACTTCAGGAAGAAGATGTCAAGAAAAACCCAAAGCATAAATTCAAATGCCATGGTCTGGGAAATAGCTACGCGAATTGATGTACGTTAAGCTTAAAGAGGAACAATAAGTTGAACAAGAATGCAAATTGCCATTCGAATGATTGGCTATTCTTTAGATGTAACATCAACAGCGAAATTACACGAGACTAATTAAAGGCAAATTGAAATAAGGTATAGCATTCAGAAAAAGAAGTATGAAGTCTGTTCTTAGACTTTGTACTTCTTTCAAGTTTATAGATCAACGAAGGCATGCTCTAGATTGAGTAATGTATACAGTAACTGATGTGAAGGACAACCGTCAGAACTGAATTTGAATAACAATAATCATTGATCTAACGGGAAACTACAGCGTAATAGAACTAAGAAAGCACGGAAAAGTAATAGAAGAAAGCGCTTCAAAGAAAGGTATTGAAACGTTTCCAATTTGATGATATGATGACTTTCATAAAAGAGATTAAGTGGGGGGTTAAATGTCAAGTATTAAAGATGTAGCCACCTTAGCTGGTGTAGCTGTGGGGACCGTGTCCCGGGTCATTAACAATTCAGGCTCTGTAAAACCCGCAACACGCAAAAAAGTAGAGAAGGCCATACAAGAGTTGAATTATATCCCTAATGAGATTGCACGAAATTTCAAAATGCGGAAGTCCAAGATGGTAGCACTGCTGCTCCCAAGTATCTGGCATCCCTTTTTTTCTGAACTGGCTTATTACATCGAAGATGAGTTGGACCGGGAAGGTTTTAAGCTTATGCTGTGCAACAGCGGCGGCAAGCCTGAAAAGGAATTGTATTATCTGGATATGCTTCAGCAAAATAAAGTGGCAGGTATTGTCGGCATTACGTACAACGATATCGAAAATTTCGTAAGCAATGACATTCCGATTGTCAGTATCGACAGGCACTTCAACAAGAAAATCACATGCGTTACTTCGGACAATTATGAAGGTGGACGTCTGGCGTTAAGGGAACTTGTCAAAGCGGGAGCCCAAAAACCGGCTTTTATGGGAAGTGTTACATCCGTTTTCAGCGAAACGATGAATCGGAGAGAAGGTTTTATTCATGAAGCCAAAGCAATGGGAGTCGACTATGTTATATACGAAAAGCCAGACCCGGTTGTAGACGATGATGCCTATTTTGGCGAGTTTCTAAAGGAGCATCGGGATGTGGACGGCATTTTTGCCATTACCGATATGTTCGCCGCCAAATATATTGAAAGAGCAGGCAAGCAGGGCATTCGCGTTCCGGAGGATGTAAAGGTCATCGGATATGACGGCATTCAGGATCATACTTATTTCCATCCGATATTGTCAACGATCAGACAACCTGTAGAGGAGATGGCTCGTACAACGATCAGGCTGCTCTACAAAAAGATCGATGGCGAAACATTGGACAGGGAAGTTTATCGTCTTCCGGTCATCTTTAGAAAAGGCGAAACTACTTGATTATTTCCTCGAAATAAATAATGTACCCTTTAATTATTACTAGAAAAACATCAGCTGTTCCGGCTGCTTCACCGGTGGAATTACCGGATGACGTTTTTCTTATACTAAATTGGAAACGTTTCATTTTTTTTTGGAAACGTTTCAAAAACAAAATGCATTCTATAAAGAAAGGGAGTATGAGGATGAATTCAAGAGATTTTGGGGGAGATCAGCCCCTGATCAAAGAAAATCGTAAAACTTGGAGTCGAGTCAAACGCGACTATGAACTGTATCTGTTCCTGCTGCCGATCATTCTGATTTACCTCCTGTTCAAGTACTATCCGATGTACGGAGTACAAATTGCATTTAAGGATTTTTCGCCGAGTCAGGGAATTTGGGGCAGCGAATGGGTAGGGTTCCGGCATTTTATTGATTTTTTCAATTCTTATAACTTTTGGACGATCATAGAAAACACGCTAACACTTAGTTTTCTATCGCTTGTGTTCAGTTTCCCTGCCCCAATTATTATCGCGATTATGCTGAATCAGATGTTAGGCAAGCGATACAAGAAATTTATCCAGACGGTCATTTATGCACCGCACTTTATTTCTACTGTTGTCCTCGTCGGTATGCTCCATGTTTTTTTATCGCCAAACAGCGGGATCGTGAACCACATTATTACCTGGTTCGGTGGAGAACCCATTCTATTCATGGCTGACGAGGGATGGTTTCGTCCTTTGTACATTTTGTCAGGGATATGGCAAGAGACTGGTTTTGCCACGATTATTTACCTGGCTGCCCTTGCCGGGGTTAATCCCGAGCTGCATGAAGCCGCGATTGTAGATGGAGCAAGTAAATGGAAGCGTGTATGGTACGTTGACATTCCGTCCATCTTGCCGACCATTGTCATCCTGCTCATTCTCGCACTTGGAAACGTCATGAGCATTGGTTTCGAGAAAGCATTTCTTATGCAAAGCGATCTGAACTATGCCACCTCGAATATCATTCCAACCTATGTATATGAATTGGGGATTCAGAAGGCGCAGTACAGCTTTTCTACCGCAGTGGGACTGTTTAATTCTGTCATCAATATCATCCTGATTGTCATTGTCAACCGGATCGCCAAAAAATTAACCGAAACCAGTTTGTGGTAGGGGGGATTCACTGTGAACCTATTTTTGAAGAGAAAAACCAGAGGGGACGCATGGTTTGACGCTGTCAACTATTTTTCTTTGACCGTAGTTATGCTGATTGTTTTATTTCCGCTGTATTTTGTACTGATTGCTTCATTCAGTGATCCCAATCTGATTTATTCGGGGGAAGTATGGCTATTTCCAAAGGGCTTCACGCTCGATGGCTATGAACGAATATTCAGTGACTCTTCCATATGGATCGGATATGCCAACTCTTTGTTGTATGCGGGTTTAGGAACCTTGATCGGAGTAGGTGTTACCGTATTTGCAGCTTATCCGTTAGCCCGAAAGAATCTGGTTGGAAGATCGGCCATCATGTGGTTTTTACTGATCACCATGTTTTTTAGCGGCGGGTTGATCCCTACGTATTTGTTAATCAAGGATCTTCATATGCTTAACACGATTTGGGCACTTGTGATCCCCGGTGCTGGCGGCATAATGAATGTCATTATTGTAAGGACTTTCTTTCAGTCCTCCATCCCGGATGAAATGTGGGAAGCCGCTTCGATTGACGGTTGTTCAAATACCAGATTCTTTTGGAGCATTGTATTGCCTTTATCCAAGTCAATATTAGCCGTCATGGTGCTGTATCATGTCGTCGGGTTTTGGAATGGATTCTTTGACGCTTTGATCTATTTAAACGACGAAAATAAATATCCGCTACAACTGGTGCTTCGCAATATTCTCGTCCAGAATCAGGTAAACTCCGGCATGATGGTAGATGTGGAATCCTATGCGGCAAAGATGCGTGTAACGGAACTGATCAAATATGGTGTCATCATGGTATCCAGTCTGCCGCTGCTGATTTTGTATCCTTTCCTGCAGAAGTACTTTGTCAAAGGCGTAATGATCGGCTCGATCAAGGGATGAGGTTGTCATGGTACTTGAAAGGGGGGATGTGGAGCAGTTTCGATATATCACTACAGAAGAAGGTCAAAGAAAGGTATCTAGCTTGTGCAATGATCTAAAGGGAGGTTATGTACAATGAAATCTGTATTCAAAAGAGCGGGAATTCTTATGCTGGCCGGAGCGTTTGCACTGAGTGGATGTTCAGGAGACTCCAAGAACCAGTCGGAAAATTCCGATCAGACTGCGAGTTTTAACAAAACGGGTCTTCCAATTGTGAATGAACCAGTATCGTTAAGGATGGTATCACCGAAAGCTGCTTTGGCACCGGAGTACTCGCAAATGGAAATTTTCAAGCAGCTGGAAGAGCAAACCAACGTTCAGATCGAGTGGGAGAACATTCCGGATACCGACTTTACCGAGAAGAAAAATTTGCTGCTGGCCAGCGGAGATTTACCTGACGCTTTTTATGGAGCCGGATTCTCGGATTACGAGCTGGTTAATTACGGCACAGACGGAACGATCCTTCCGCTGGAGGATTTAATCGATCAATATGCGCCTAATCTGAAAGCGCTTTTAGAACGCAGACCTGACATCAAATCCTCGATCACGGCACCGGACGGGCATATTTACGGGCTGCCTTCGTGGGAAGAGAACAACCTTGGAACAAACCCTTTCTTTCACGTCATTAATAAAAAATGGCTCGACAAACTGGGCCTGAAAATGCCGCAAACTTTGGATGAATACACGGAAGCATTAGTTGCCTTTAAGACACAGGATCCAAACGGTAACGGCAAGGCCGATGAAATTCCGTTAAGCTTTATGCACATGCAGTGGTGTATGGATATTGCTGGCATATTCGGAGCTTTCGGACTTCCGGATAATATGGAGCATCGGGTCGTTCGCGACGGAAAAGTGATCTTTACCGCTACGCAACCTGAATATAAGGAAGCATTGAACTATTTTCATGAAAAATGGTATAAGCAGGGCCTGATTGACCCTGAATCGTTCACCCAGGACGCCGCTCAGTACCTGGCCAAAGGGAAGACAACAGTCGAAACGCTCGGCTCCTATATCTGGTGGGAAGTCGACGAGGTGGTCGGAACGGAGCGAAGCGAAGATTATGCTTTACTGTCTCCGCTCAAAGGACCGAACGGGGATCAATTGATCGGTCGCGGCAATGGTGGCGGTCCAGGGCGCGGCGCTTTCGTGATTACAAAAGAGAACCAGAATCCGGAAATCACAATGCGTTGGATCGATCAGCAGTATGAACCGTACATGGCTGCTCAAATCCACTGGGGTCCGCTGGATATCGTATTTAAGAAGGACGAGAATGGAAAGTTGGTAAACCTGCCGCTTCCGGAAGGAACATCCGCAGGCGAATTCCGTCAAAAAGTGGCTCCAGGAGCGGGCGGCCCTGGCGTCATTACCATCGAAGACTTGGGGAAAGTAGTTGATTTGGAGCCTAGAGCCCAACAGCGAGTTGAAGATTTGGAGAAATATTACGATCCCTATATGGAAGAGGAAAACTATCCGAGTATCTTCTTTGAGCCGGAGGAACTGGACAAAATCAATAGAATTGAGCCCGAATTGATTAAATATGTAAATACCCAACGAGGAAAATTCATTGTTGATGGCGGCGTGAATGAACAGTGGGACAGCTATTTGAAGAACCTGGAGAAGATGGGATTGAACGAATTGATGGAGATCTATCAAAATGGGCTGGATCGTTATAACGCAAATTTAAACAAATAAATAATCAAGCGTTGGGTGGGGAGAATCTGT
This sequence comes from Paenibacillus illinoisensis NBRC 15959, assembly GCF_004000925.1. Lineage (GTDB taxonomy): Bacteria > Bacillota > Bacilli > Paenibacillales > Paenibacillaceae > Paenibacillus > Paenibacillus illinoisensis. The sequence goes on from NZ_BIME01000002.1 coordinate 764,175, forward strand.
GCTTAATGTAATAGCTGACGAGGGAGTATTGATAGACTTATAAGTTGCTGAATTTGCCAATGCTGGCGGTACGTTAATAACAATACGGAAAGGGGCTCTTCAGTCTATGCCGACGACAGATGAAATTAATAAGATAATGCAGTTAAATAAACAGCATGTGAATAATGGATCTAGACCGGGATTTCATTTTTCGCCTCCATCTCATTGGATGAACGATCCGAACGGATTAGTCTATTACGAGGGAGAATATCATCTGTTTTATCAACATCATCCCTATAGCAATACATGGGGGCCAATGCACTGGGGCCATGCCGTAAGTCGAGATCTGATTCATTGGCAGCATGAACCTGTTGCTCTTTTCCCGGACGAACATGGAGCTATTTTTTCCGGATGCTGTGTGGTTGACTTTAACAACAGTAGTGGATTTTTCGAAGGTGCTCATGGATTGGTTGCGATCTTTACCCATGCGGATACATGTCCAGAGACCGAACAGCCGCGCCAGCGGCAAAGCTTGGCTTACAGCAGTGATAATGGAAGGACCTGGCACAAATATAAGGGGAATCCGGTGCTTGCCGAACCTGCTCTGGCAGACTTCCGGGATCCGAAGGTGTTCTGGCATTCGCAAAGTGAGCAGTGGGTCATGACGATTGTCGCGGGAGAGCATGTTCGGTTTTATGGATCGAAAAACTTGCGTGAATGGTCACTAACAGGGGAGTTCGGTCAAGAGGAAGGCTCGCATGATGGCGTTTGGGAATGCCCGGATCTTTTTGAATTGTCAATCGATAACAGTGGGCGTTCCAAATGGGTACTTGTCATTAGCATTGGGGATAACCCTTCCTGTCCGGAAGGATCACGCACGCAATATTTTATCGGAGAGTTTGACGGAAATACCTTCATCAACGACAATCCTGCGGATCATATCATGTGGCTGGATTATGGTCGGGACAACTATGCAGGGGTCACCTGGTCGGATATGCATGAACTAGACGGCCGTCGCGTGATCATTGGCTGGATGAGTAACTGGAAATATGCCAACGAGACGCCTACGGGAGACTGGAGAGGCGCCATGACGCTGCCTCGTTCCTTGTCCTTAACCAATCGGGATGAGGGTATCGTATTAACCCAAATGCCTGTCCAGGAAATAGAGCAGCTTCGAAAAGAATCGATAAGCTGGTCTGATACCACGGTTACTCCGGATGTCCCATTTAGGCTAAAGACAAAGGATGATCTACTGGAGATCGAAGCGGATATCGATATTAGATCTGCGGGCGAGGTTCGTATCAAAATGCAATCGTCCGAGCAGAGTGAGACCATCATAGGATATGATCCTGGGCGCCAATGGCTTTTCATCGACCGATCCAAATCGGGCATAACGGACTTCCATCCTTCGTTTGCATGTCAGCATGGAGTTAGGCTGTTTCCGGAAAACGGGAAAATTAAGCTACATATCTGGCTAGATCGCAATTCGGTTGAAGTGTATGCGAATGAAGGCCTGGTTGTGCTGACAGATCAAATTTTTCCGGATGCCCCGGTGGATCATATTTCAATAAGTACGGAATCAGGGCAGTTTGTACTGAATTCGCTGTATGTCCATGCACTTCAGTCCATTCATATTTCAAATAACAACACAGGAAACACATCGAGGAGGGATGAATCGTGAACCAAATACCCGACAATCAGGGTTTGATTATGTCTTGGGCCTTCGATGAAGGAAACGGGACCAGCACGATGGAGAGCGTCTCTCATGATCGGAATGATATTCAATACGTATTTAATCAAGCGGAGTTTACCGAACCGTGCGATCCGCAGTGGAGACAGGGAGTTTTGGGAAGCGGCCTCCTGTTTGACGGTTACTCGACTAGCATTGCTCATTCATTCAAAAAAGAGGGAGATTCGAAGCGCGAGCCGGAATATCGGTCAGCGTTAAGTATCGGAGTATGGGTAGCGCCACGCTCCTATGAATGGGGAGATGGGGGCAAGTTGTCCGCCATTGTGAATCGCTACAACATGGATCGCAAGCAGGGTTATCTGCTGGGCATGTTTCGTCACGGTACCTGGTCCTTCCAAGTCGGTCTGGAAGGGGGGAGCTGGAAGGAAGTTTGGTCGTCGGACGGCCATGAACTGCCTAAGAATGTGTGGTCTTATGTGAGTGCCGTGTTCGATGGGGACCAAGGGGAAATGAAGCTGTATTTGAATGGCAATGAAATCGCTTCGGCCGTCTTGCCTCGTGGTTCCCGCTTGGCCGAGGCTGTGGACGAGGATCTGCTCATCGGCAAAAACAATCACTGCAGCCTGCTGGCGGGAGTATTCAGCCTGCACATGTTTAGCGGTATCATCGATGAGCTCAAGATTTATAATCGGCCTCTGAGCGCGGACGAGGTGGCCGCTTCCTATCGGCATGTGCTGGACACCGCCCATGGAGGAAGCCATCCACAATTAACGTATGATGAGATCAAGCTGGATCGGACGCCTCTGCTGCAGGATCGGCACAGACCACAATATCATGTTAGCCCGCCGGCCCATTGGATGAATGAACCCCACGCGCCGATCTATTTTGACGGACAATATCATTTATTTTATCAGCACAACCCGCTCGGACCGTTCTTTCATCAGATCCACTGGGGACATTGGGTAAGCAAGGACCTGGTACATTGGCTGGATCTTCCCGTGGCCCTAGCACCCGAAAAAGATCAACTCGCACCGGACGGGATTTGGTCTGGTAGCGCGACATATGACGCAGAAGGCCTGCCTGTCTTGTTCTTTACGGCGGGCAATGACAGTGCTTCGCCGAATCAGAGCGTGGCGCTTGCCCGAAGCACCTATTCCAGGGATGGAGATCCGGATCTGGTTCAATGGGTCAAACATCCGGAGCCGTTGATTGTACAGAAGAAGGGCATGGGCTTATTCGGAGATTTCCGGGATCCATTCGTGTGGAAGGATGATGACGGTTGGCTTGCCTTGGTCGGGTCCGGGATCGAAGGCGAAGGTGGAGCAGCGCTGGCATTTTCGTCGCAGGATATGCTGAATTGGATGTACAAAGGGCCATTATTTAAAGCGGAGATTCAGAAGTTCCCTTATCTTGGACCGATCTGGGAGCTGCCCGTGCTTCTTCCACTTGGCAGCGATAAACAGGGAGTGAACAAGCATCTTTTACTGGTAAGCCCTGTGGGACAAGGAGCGGATGTCGAGGTATTCTACTGGATTGGGCAGCTCGATAAACAAAACCTTTCGTTTATTCCAGATCAAGAGGAGCCGGAACTGATTGATGTCGGTGATTTCCATTTTACCGGCCCGAGCGGCATGGTGGATCCGAAGACCGGCAGAAAGATCATATTTACAATAGCCCAAGGCGACCGGACGTCTGAGCTTGAATATCAATCGGGCTGGGCTCATAACGGCGGCTTGCCTCTCAGCGTGTATTTGCGGGATGACGGACGGTTGGGAATCGAGCCGATTCAAGAGCTTCAATCCTTGCGTGGTGCCAAGCGGCTAGAGCTCCGGGACAAATCATTGGCTGAGGCTAATGAACTGCTTCAGGATGTTCAAGGCGACATGCTAGAGATTCAAGTGGAACTGGAGCCGGGCAGTGCCAGCCAAATTGGAATCAAAGTCCGGTGTACGCCGGATAGAGAAGAAGAAACGCTACTATTTTATGATCTAAATGAAGCTAAACTCTTGGTTGATCGGACGAAAACGACGCTGCATCCGGGAGAAAGGTGTAACGGGGTTCAGGGAGGTAAACTGGAGCTGATGGGAGAGAATCTGAAGCTTCACATCTATTTGGACCGCTCCATGGTCGAAGCGTATGCCAACGGATTGAAAAGTCTGACGACCCGGGTGTATCCGAGCCGTAAGGATGCTCTGGGACTTGAGATCTGGGGCGATGTGGATCTGCTGGTTAAGTCCATGGAAATATGGGATATGCGATCCATATGGTAACGTGAGCGCCTAGGCGCACCTTACTTACTATGGGTAATGTAACTGATATTTAGGCCACTTACCACCCTCGGGATGGAAACGCTTCATTAACGCCTCTCTTACTTCATGACTATGCATCCTTGTATACGGAGAGCCATTTTCAAAATTACGTATGAATGTTTGCATGAATAAGAAATGACGAAGGAGGCTCGTTGATGAGAGAAGCCAAAAGAAACAAAGGATGGATCTCCAGAATGGTTATAGGGGTGATGGTTCTTCAGCTTGTAGCTCCCGGAATCTCGGCCGCAGCCGAATCCAAGGTTAATGTTGAGGAAACACTCAGTCCACAGGTGAACATGGGATTGTCGGTTACGGATGAGGTCCATCATATTCCCAAGCCTGACGAGGGGCTGTCCGTTACGGATACAGTCTATCAAATCCAAAATCCAAGCTTCGAAACTGGGGATATGTCAGGCTGGACGGTTGTCAGAGGTCAAGCGTTTGGTCAGGACAGCGTATCGAATGAAACAACCTGGTGGGCGGAACAAATCCCGTACCATCAGGAAGGTACTTATCATCTAAACGGCTGGAAGCATGATGAGGCTGCGACCGGTGTGCTTCGTTCCAGCACATTCGAGCTGGGCGGCAGCGGCTGGATCAGCTTCAAGCTTGGCGGCGCCAAAAATCCAAACAAAGCATATGTAAATATCGTGGAAGCCCAGACGGGGCAGGTTATTGCCCGGTATGGCAATAGCGCCTTCGCTGACGTTGGCTTCCCGAATCCCGATCAGGGCTTGCGGCTTGCCAATATGGAGCAATATAAGGCAGATCTTTCCGAACATCTAGGCAAGAAGTTGTACGTGGAGATCGTCGATAATGCAACCACGGACTGGGGAGTGGTATTTGCGGATGCATTCTTCATGTATCATCAATCCGAGCCGACTGTAGGAATTATCGCCACGGATATTAAGCCGGATTTCAAACGCTATCAAATCGAAAATCCCAGCTTTGAAACCGGAAACTTAACAGGGTGGACGGTTGTCGAGGGTGAAGCATTTGGTCCGAACAGTGTATCGGACGACAAAACCTTTTGGGATGAACAAATCCCGTATAACCAGGAAGGCAATTATCATTTAAACGGCTGGAAATATAATGAGGCTGCGACCGGTGTGCTTCGTTCGAGCACCTTCGAGCTGGGTGGAACCGGATGGATTACCTTCAGACTGGGTGGAGGCAAGAATACGAATCAAGTGTATGTGAACGTCATCGAGGCGGATACGGGAGACTTGATTGCCAGGTTCGGGAATAGCGAATTTAATGAGTCCGGGTTCCCGGATCCTGAGCAGGGTCTGAGACTGGCGAATATGGAACAATATAAAGCCGACCTGTCCAAGTATATCGGAAAGAAACTGTATGTTGAAATTGTAGATCATGCAACATCCGATTGGGGACTGATATTTGCGGATGCCTTCAATACCTTCAGTGAAACCGTACCAGATGAAGGAGTTATGGCAGAAAACATTATCCCGGCCGAAATCACAAACCGCAGTTTTGAAACTGGGAATTTGGATGGGTGGACAGCTGAGGGAAATGCCTTTCAAGTGACCCAAGAAGCTCAAGCCGGTAAAGAAGGAAACTTCTTCGTCAAGTCCTCTGCGGAAGGACAAGGCTCCATTACCTCCAATACTTTCACCCTTCAGGGAACCGGAAGCATTACCTTCACTGTTTTGAATATCGAAAATCCGGAGGACGCCTTCGTCGCACTTTATGATGCGGGTACGAATGCATTGCTTGAAAAGATCGGGGATGTCAGTGCGAACGAGAAAATTACCTGGGAAATACAGGAACACTATAATAAGAAGCTCTATGTCAAGGTTGTCGATCAATCTAACCAAGCAAGTATTGCGGTTGACGCTTTTCAAGCTCATGGTTTCGGGACCATTTTTTATATGAGTCTTGATGAAGGCGCAGGAAAGAAGGCGCTTGAGGAAGTAAGCAATCTGGAGCACAATGTGAACTATGTATTTAACAACGCCAGATACATGGCCTCGAAGGAGCCGAGATGGACTCCGCGCGGAGTAAAAGGCGGCGCCTTGTTGTTCGATGGATATTCGAATGATATTGAGGTGAATACAAAGGATACCATTCCTGTAAGCGATGCGTTCACGCTTGAAGCTTGGGTCGCCCCACGCAGCTACGAATGGGGAGACGGGAACAAGCTCTCTGCGATTGTAAATCAGTCCGATCAGGATAAAGCGGAAGGCTTCGCGCTTGGCATGTACCGGCACGGCACATGGTCGATGCAGGTCGGGATCGGCGGCCAGTGGATTCAAGTATGGGTGAAGGATCATCCGCTCGAAAAATACAAGTGGAATTATATGGCCGCTACCTTCGACAAGGAAGAAGGAATGATTAAGTTATATCTAAACGGCGAGGAAGTGGCTTCCCAGGCAACACCAGTCAACGTTCCGATCACACCATCTGCGGCAAGCCTGATTATCGGTAAAAACAATAAACCGGTAGAGTTGGCAGGCTTGTTCTCCTACAATATGTTCAGCGGACTCATCGATGAAGTGAATCTGCAGAACAAAGCCCTTACCGCTCAGGAGCTGCTAGCTGAATATGACAAGGTGAAGTCACTTCATGGCGGTGCGGTTCCGGAAATTCCAAATGGCGATATTGATGAGGACCCTAGTGTATTCGACGGTGATCAGCACCGTCCGCAGTACCATGCGATGCCTCCGCAAAACTGGATGAATGAAGCGCATGCACCGATTTATTATAACGGCAAATACCATTTATTTTATCAGCATAACCCCCAGGGTCCATTTTGGCATCAAATCCACTGGGGACATTGGGTTAGTGACGATATGGTTCACTGGGAAAATGTGAGGCCTGCTCTTGCCCCCGAAGCGGGCACCCTTGATCCGGACGGCGCATGGTCAGGCAGTGCTGCGTATGATCGAGACGGAAATCCCGTTCTCTTTTATACCGCCGGCAATGACTCCCTGTCCCCCAACCAAAGAACAGGACTGGCGACTCCGGCGGATTTGTCCGACCCCAATTTAGAGCAATGGGTGAAATATCCCGAACCGGTAACGGAGCAAAACGGGAATGGCATCCATAACGAGTTTCGGGACCCATTTGTATGGTACGACGAAGAGGTAGATAAGTGGTACCAGTTAGTGACGTCCGGCCTTGAGGACTTTAGCAGCGGCACAGCTTTGGTGTATGTGTCTGATGACATGTACAATTGGGAGTATAAGGGGCCTTTATACGTTAGTGACAGAAGCCAGTATCCAGAGTTGGGTACAGTATGGGAACTGCCCGTATTATTGCCGTTAGGCAAAGACAGTACGGGCAAGCAAAAGTATATTTTCATGATTAATCCCCATGAAAAGCCGGAGCAAGTGCCTCCGGCGAACGATGTGCAAAGAGATGTTGAGGTCTTTTACTGGGTAGGCACCTGGGACCGGGAACACTTCAAATTTATACCTGATCAAGAAGCACCCTCCAAAATGGATGTGGGTGATGGTTATTTAACCGCAGAGAGCGGTATGGTCACACCTGACGGAAGAACGGTCGTTTACTCCATGGTGCAAAACGTAAGAACACCGCAGGCTGAATATCAAGCCGGATGGGCTCATAACCTGGCACTGCCCGTTTCCCTAAGCCTGGACGACCAGGATCAATTGCGCATAGAGCCCATTCAAGAATTGCAGAGTCTCCGGGGAGATAAGGTGGTTGATTTCTCGGACAAAAATTTGGCTGCCGCCAATCAATTGATTCAAAATGTCAAAGGCGACATGCTGGAGATTGTGATGGAAATTGATCCAGGCGAAGCCCAGAAATTCGGTCTCAAAGTGCGGCGCTCCGATAACGGCCAAGAGGAAACGCTGATTTACTATGACAAGACGAACGGGACCTTTAATGTGGATCGGACCAAGAGCAGCATTGATCCGGATGTGCGCGTGGACGGTATTCAAGGAGGGTACGTAGATCTTGACGGAGAGAACCTGAAGCTGCATATCTTCCTCGATCGCTCGGTTGTTGAAGCCTTTGCCAATTACAAGAAAAAGCTGACAACCCGCGTCTATGTAGGCAGATACGACTCCTTAGGCTTGCAGGTCTGGGGCGACAACAATATAACGGTCAAGTCGATGGAAGTATGGAATATGAATGCTTTGACGGGTGAACCGGCTGCTCCGGTCGATGTGCCTGACAACTGGGACAACTCCGTATACACCGATATTACGGACCTGGCTAACCATGATTTTGCTACAGGCGACTTAACAGGCTGGATAACGGAAGGAGACGCCTTCCAGAATGTCCATGTGACCGACACCCAGTTTTTCTGGGACACGATTTATTTCAATCCGTCGCATAAAATTCCAGGAGGCTATCATTTGTGGGGCTTCAATGAGGAAGCCGGCGGCGACAGTTTAACGGGAACGCTTAAATCACAGAACTTCATCCTTGGCGGGAACGGTAAACTCAATTTTCTGGTCAGCGGCGGGCGCGATCTAGATAAGCTGTATGTTGCGCTGGTCCGGGCGTCGGACGGCAAAGAGCTATTTAAAGAGACTGCCACCAATTATGAGGAGTATCAACGGAAGATTTGGGACGCGTCGGCGTATATCGGCGAGGAGCTATACATCAAGGTGGTTGACCAAACCACAGGCGGTTTTGGACATATTAACGTCGATGACTTCAATGTACCGGTTAAGGTGAATAACCCGACTAATCTAAATAATCCGACCATTTCAATCGATCCAGCCGGTCCTACCAGCCCTGAGAATAACTCTGTGGTCACCGCAAACAAACCGAGCAAGTCAGAGCAGCTTGTCATTCGGAACGGCAGGTGCGGTTCCCGGTCAGAACAGCGGCCAACGATGAAAAGAACGCTCTGAAGATCAGAGAGTGATGCAGAGATCGAAGTTCCCGCAGAAATATTGAAGGATTTGCAGGGAATGGATAAGCATGCCGGAAGCAAGAATAAAGCGGATTTATCCGCTTTAGGAGAGGTCTAAGACTTCAGATTATCTATAATGAAGGCAGTATGGAGAAGATCAACAGGTAAGAAAGAAGGGAGTATACAGTATGACTCAAGCCAATCAAGAGCAGCAATCTTATTTATATAAGGATCTTGTGAGAAGACTGTATGACTTTGAATCGCTGGCGGTACCGCCGCAGGCAGGTGAGAAATCGGGGTGCTTCTCAAGCTTTGACCGAAGTTCTGTTTATAATGCCCAGACCGGCTTATACGAGAATTGGGGAGCCAATGATGACGGAGGGGGCTTCATTCGTAAGGAAGGGGACAGCATCGTCGCTATGGAACTCGGCGGTCCTGGCGTGATCTGGAGATTCTGGTCTGCGCTTCCGGAGGATGGACATATCCGGATTTATATTGATCATGCTGATACCCCTGTAATCAATCAGCCCTTCCGGGATTATTTTGAAGAATTCAACCAAGAAGGGCCCCCGGCCAATTTTCCGAATCTGTCGCCTACATTATCCCGCGGAAGAAACAGCTTCATTCCGATCTCCTTTCAAAAACATTGCAAGGTGCTGTTGGATAAAGGTTGGGGCGCTTATTACCACATCACTTATACTTCATTCCCTTCCGAAGTTAAACTGCCGTCTTTTGATGGTATCATCGACAAGGAGTCAGCTATTGCACTGGCCGAAGCGGATCGGGTATTACAGCAAAGAGGAATCGATTCTTCCTTGAATAAGGAAGGGTCTTTCCTCGAGAACGTTACGATATCCGTACCACCAGGGGGCAAGGCTGTGCTTTTTGATAAACAGGGGGCCGGCGCTATCTCCATGATCCGGATCAGGACTGACCTTGGACGAAAGAGCGAGGAACAGCAGCGGATCTTGGCTAGGCAATTGGCCATCTCAATGAAATGGGACAATGAAGTTGATCCCTCCGTATGGGCTCCACTGGGTGATTTTTTTGGAAGCGCTCCCGGCATCAAGCCGTACCGTTCTCTGCCTCTGGGTATGAATGAACATGAAATGTACAGTTATTGGTACATGCCGTTCTCGGAAGGTGCCAGGATCGAAATTGAAAATGATGGAACGCAGCCGTGTGAGATCTCAGCTGATATCCGTTATTTTCCCTTGACAGCATCTCATACTTGCGATCTCCTGCGTTTTCATGCGAAATGGCACCGGGACGATTATCTGGATCTGGACGTGGGGCGCTTCAAGGAAGGCGGGGATCGCTGGCCGGATTGGCCTCTGCTGCTGACGAAAGGGCGGGGAAGGTTCTGCGGCGTTCATCTTCACGTGTACAATACCTGGGAGAAACCCAATAAGGAATCCGAAACCTGGTGGTATGGGCGTTGGGATCGAAAAACGATTGATTGGTGGTGGGGAGAAGGGGACGAGAAATTTTTCGTGGATGGCGAATCCTTTCCGTCCACTTTCGGAACGGGCAGCGAGGACTATATTGGCTATGCCTGGGCGGCTGAGCCTCCCTTCCCGATGTTTGACAGTGCTTTCGCCAGTCAGCCGTTTATCGAATTGGATGCGAACGGACATACCTCGGTTAGCCGATTTCATATTTGTGATAACATTCCCTTCATGAACTCCTTCGAGGGATTTATTGAGAAATATAAAGAGAATCAATGGGGCCTAAATAACCAATGTTTGTATGCCTCCACGGTTTATTGGTATCAGGAGCGGGGCACAAGCGATGAGTATAGGCCCGTTTCGCTCAATAACCGCTTAGTTACTTTAAACACCAGGAGGGATGAAAAATGAAGGAATTTTTCTATCGGCCGGATAACGCATGGGTAGGAGACGTTATTCCATATTATGAAGACGGGGAGTTTAAGCTGTTCTATCTGCACGGATGGAGAGATAACTACCGGGAGGGCCTCGACCACGGCTGGTATCTTGTCGGAACGAAGGATTTTGTGAATTATCGGGAAGAAGGAGCTTGCAAGATCGAAGGCGGGACCGGTCACATTTTGAAAGTGGACGGCATCTACCATATGTTCTATTGCATATTTCCTGAAGGCAAGCAGTTGGTATGTCATGCGATAAGTAGAGACTTCAAGACCTGGGAGGCAATCCCTGAGGATACCTTTACCGCTGACGACCACATATATGAGCTATCCGATTGGCGTGACCCCTTCGTATTCTGGAATGAAGAGGAAGGCCAGTACTGGATGTTGCTTGCAGCGATGGCAAAAGGGCCAACTAATCGAAAAGGATGCACCGCGCTGCTGTCATCCAAGGATCTTAAAGCTTGGGAGTACCGCGAGCCCCTGTACTCGCCAAATCTGCACGTGGGGGCTCACGAATGTCCCGATTTGTTTCGGATCGGGGATTGGTGGTATTTGATCTACTCTTCTTATACCGGACGATTTGCGACCTTTTACCGGATGAGCCGTTCCCTGGAAGGCCCTTGGATTACTCCAAAGGAAGATACCTTCGACGGTCGTGCCTACTATGCTGCCAAATCCGTTTCAGACGGCGAGAAGCGCTATCTGTTTGGATGGAATCCGACGAAGAATGACGATTTATTCGGCTGGAATCCGCCGAAGTCCCTTGGCAAGGATTACGACACTTGGGACTGGGGCGGGAATCTGATTGTGCATGAAATCGTTCAACGGGCGGATGGCACCCTTGGCGTAAAAGTACCAGAAACGGTTGATGCCGCTTTTGACAAAACGCTGCCTGTTCAATTCAATGGTATTATTGGAGAGTGGGAGTTCGCAGACGGATCGATCTCTTGCGAGTCACCGTATAGGTTTGCCGGTTGTACAACTCCGGAAGATTTACCCGATCAATGTAAAATATCGGCTATTGTCTCATTCACTGAACAAACTCAAGGTATTGGGTTCATGCTCCGGACAAAAGACACTCTAGATGAGGCCTATTATGTCACGCTGGAACCACAGCGGAACCGCATTACCTTTCAGGGGGCGATTATGCAGTCGGAAGAGGGGGGGAAGACGTTCCCTTATGAGGTTGAGCTGGAACGCCCCGTTCAGCTTGTTCCCAATCGTCCTTATGAAATCAAAGTTTATATTGACCATTCGATATGCGAAATTTACGTAGACGATGAAATTGCGATGAGTGCCAGAATGTATGATATTCTTCAAGGGAAGCTGGGCTTGTTCGTCAGTCAAGGCAGTGCTCAAATCAGCAATGTGAAAATTGCGATCAGAGAATAATATGGAAAAAGTCGAGCATGGCACCCCATAAGAGTTCTTTGCTCGACTTTTTGAAGTAAACTCTCGGAGGGCATTCCGAAATTAGATGGTTCGCCAAACCATTAGTTCTGTCGGAAATACTTCATCGAAAGGTGTAGTGCAATGACCATCCGTTTCGATAGATATGATCATCAGCTTGGCAGCGGCTTCGTCAAATCGTTTATCGGATATAGGGGATATGTCATTTAAGCAAAATAATGCTTGAGGCAGGACATCCATACAATAAATAAAAAAGAAATCAGCTGATCAAGAATCGGCAATAGTCATTAACGGGTTTGGTTTTGGGCTAGTTTGAATCGTCTAAAACTGTCGAGGGACAAGAAGATGGTCCCATTGAAGTCGCTATTTTAGCGGCTTTTTTATTTTATCGGTACAAGTTCTTGTCTCGAGCCAAGGACAAGAACATGTTCCTATTGCCGATTAGGCGTGCATCTAATCGTCATCTTGCCCTTCAATTCATTAAACTAACGGGCAATAACGAACCATATGAAGCAGGGTAATAGTGCTTTGATTTTTGTAATTACAATGTATTGACATTGTAATTACGACTGGATTACAATAAGCATATTCAGGCTAAGGGGGAATGAATTAAAATGGATACGAATTTACAAATACGAATATCAAAAGACATGAAAGAAAGTTTCCAGCAGGTTGCTAAGGATAATAATAAAGATACCTCGTCACTAGTGCGTGATTGGATTTCGACGTATATATCTGAACATCAGCGAGTTGATGAAGAAATAGCAGCTGAGCTATATATGGCAGGGTACCAATTACAAGAAGCGCTTGGCGGGAGAGGAAACGTAAGCAATGAGTTTGCAAAACAATTGCAGGAATATTCCTTAACCAATCAGAAAGAATTCACACAGCGGATACTAACCACCTACATGGACCTTGATCTGACAATTCCTTCATGTCTATCGAAAACGTATAAAGGGTTCGCTTTTTCTCAAATGTTTTTGTTGGGCTTAATTGGGGAAAAGCCGAAAGAGAGTTTTTAGGTGAATAACTTAATTAATGGAACAACCTTTAAGCTAACGGGAAACGTTAATTCAATAGCAAGGAGCAGTTTACCGGTTGGAAGCAAGTTTTTAGAAAAGCCTGTATTTACATCGAGAAGAGTGGTTGGTCTCGCTCCATACTACACCTAATTTTTTGCGTGCTAAGGAAATGCGAGAAGGTACATGAGAATAGATAATAATGTGTAGGTCAGTTTATAAAAGTCACTTAATAAAGAGCGTGATGATTAACGTCAAGCGATCATATGTTAAACGCTCGGTAAAGAATACGATCAAACATTCTATCCGACAAGATTCTTCTTACGAGTATAACCGGTCTGGCGTTGCCCGCTACGTATCTTGTTTTCGGTTTTTTGGATCGGATCGCCTTTGAAACCAAGTGTGCAATCCGAGTAGGAGGATAAACAGCACCGGGTTTTTTTAAAGCTTTTATAAAAGCATCGGCCATGATACTGTATGCCGTACTCCCTGATGTTGTCTGCACATGTTCAAATACAACCTCTGCCCATTCACTATCAGTAGCCCCCGGCTCAATGATAATGACATCAATTCCAAATGGCTTGACTTCCACGCGCAGGCAATCAGAGAATCCTTCCAGAGCATGTTTTGCAGCATGATACCAGGCACCAAGTAGCGTATAAACTTTGCCGCCTGCAGACGAAGTGTTGATAATCTTCCCTGATTTTTGTCTTCTCATATAAGGAAGAACCAATTGTGTCAGACGGCTTAATCCAAAAAGATTCACTTCAAATTGTCGTCTTGCTTCCTCCAGTGGTACATCCTCAACTGCGCCATAGGCGCCGTATCCCGCATTATTGAATAAAACGTCAATTCTTCCCTGCTCCCGAATGATACGATATACACCATTACTCATGGAGGTTTCATCGGTTACATCCATTGCTATAATCCGCGCGCCTTTGGATTCAATGTCCTTCATTTGCTCTATTCGTCGGGCGGCTCCATACACTATAAACCCTTCTTGTAATAGTAACTCTACTGTGGCTTTACCTATTCCTGCCGATGCTCCTGTGACCAAAACGACCTTTTGCTCATTCCTATTCATCGCACTCGCCTCCTGGATTATTGGTAATCGATAAACCGAATGTAGACGATAATAACTGGTAAGTAACGTGACGTCACGTTACTTACCAGTTATTATAAATTGCTGAATAGGGATGCGCAAGGTTTATATGCTATAATTTTTTTCGAAGGAGGCTCTAAGTGATGGAATTTAACCGGGTAAGAAATGATGAACAGCGAAAGATCAGGATAGAACAGATAAAAAGTGCGGCGATCAAGCTTTTTGATACAGAGGAATTTCATAAAATTGACCTAGCTAAAATTGCTAATGAAACGACCTTTACACGTGGGAATTTATATAAATATATCTCTTCCAAAGAAGAGATATATCTTCTGGTAGCGCTGGATGAGATTAAGGATTGGATGCGTGACATCAGACATACTTTTGACTCTGATATGACTCATGATATTTCAAATTTTTCACGCCAGTGGGCAGAAGTTTTGTATCGGCATCCACGGTTTTTAAAGCTTGTTTCTATGCTTTTTACCATGATTGAGAGAAATGTTTCTCTCGACAGACTTGTAGATTTCAAAAAGCAATATCTTATCACTATGATTGAGGTAAACAACGTCATTAAAATCATTTTTCCTGCATGGGACGTCAAAACCATTGATAAATTCATTCAGTTGCAATCCAATTATGTGATTGGACTATTCCCTTATACATCGCCGACGCCTATCCAAAAACTAGCCATGGAACAATCCGGAATGAATTATGAAGCTATAAATTTTGTTGATGATTTTTCCGAATTTGTTACCTTTACGGCAAGTTATTTGAACAGCAAATTGCATTGAGTATATTCATCTTTCAATACCTCAAACATTGTAGGATTCTACGGGTCCTTTATGCATTAATGCCGACAGTCCCCTTAAACTAAATCGTATCACATACTGTGGTAAATCGAAGAAGGTCCATTAAGCTAACGGGAAACGTTAGCTTAATACAACTAAGAAAGCAGCGGATCAACATGATCAGCTGCTTTTGTTTAACTAACGGGCAGGTTAGCGTAACGAGTGTAGGTTCAGTCATTTACAACAAACGGAACATATATCCTAATAATAGTGGTACTAATTTTCTAACTATGGACGGCTTTTAACTTGACTCAAAACGGGATTGTATTGGTTGTGAGTTTTTCGATAATACATGAAGATAAGCTGCTTATGATCAAAGAAAACACAAGACTACTGTTAAGAATACATGGAACTTCCCGTCAGGGAGAATCGAATATCATGAAGATATTCTAGAGGCGGCACGTCGAGAAGCCAAGGAAGAAACCGGGTACGATGTTAAACTTACAGCCACCACAGGCGTTTACAATTTCATGAGTAGTACAAATCATCAGGTTATTTTATTTCATTTTATTGGTGAAATCATCGGTGGTTCTCTTCAGTTAGAT
>NZ_BIME01000003.1 GCF_004000925.1 Paenibacillus illinoisensis NBRC 15959
TAAAGTCCATTAACCCGCAGACCAATCCGGGCAATCGGGAAGGGTGCGAGTGAACAGATATCTATGGTACCATTCTAATTTTATTAACAGGAAATCTTATACGTGTATTAGAGCGTAACCCAACCATACTTGATGGAGTTAATAACGGCTTGTGTACGGTCATCTACTTCCATCTTCTGCAGAATGCTGCTGACATGGTTTTTCACCGTTTTTTCACTGATGAACAGGAATTCACCAATCATTTTGTTACTCTTACCTTCAGCCATCAGACGAAGCACTTCTGCCTCACGACGAGTGAGCGGGTTGTTATCGCCAGCGACAAATTTAACCCCAGCTTCTTTTGAAGCACCTTCGCTCATCGCACCTGTTTCATTAAGATACGTCATACGACGCAGCTGCATGATCAGTTTGCCTGTTACTTTAGGGTGAATGAACGCATGCCCCTCATGAACGGAACGAATCGCATTGATTAGGGATTCAGCTTCCATATCCTTCAGCAAGTATCCGTTGGCACCTTTACGCAAAGTCTCAAATACATAACTTTCATCATCATGAATAGAAAGAATAATGACTTTAACGTCCGGGAACAGCTCACGCAGTTTCTCCGTCGCTTCAACCCCGTTCTCCACAGGCATGTTGATATCCATTAGAACGATATCCGGCTTCTCCTGGTTACAGAATTCAAGCACCTGAATCCCATCGCCACATTCGCCGATGACCTCAATATCGTCCTCCATGTTCAAAATGCGTTTTAGCCCTTCACGGAACAGCTGATGATCGTCAGCCAAAAGAACTTTAATTGATGTATTACCAGTATCACGGTTTTCCATCCTGCTACTCCTTTCCCTTATCCACGTTTGTCGGGATATGAATCACGATTTTGGTTCCTTGATTTTCTGCGGATTCAATCTCTATTCTGCCTTCCAGCAGTTCAACCCGTTCTCTCATCCCAATCAGACCGAAATGGTTGTGATCCTTGCTTTTCTTCGCAAGAAGCTCCGGTTTGAAGCCAAGCCCATTGTCCTGAACGACAATTTTGACGAGCTGAGCCTGGTATGTAATTTCCACTACAACATGAGTGGGATAAGCATGCTTTGCAGCATTGGATAGACCCTCCTGCACGAGACGGTAGATTGCAGCCTCCATTGCAGAAGACAAGCGGTGTTCCTTGCCTCTTGTTTCAAAAATCGAGCGAATTTTTGTTTTTACTTCAAAATCCTGCACGTATTTCCGAAGCGTTGGAATCAATCCCAAGTCATCCAGTGCCATAGGACGCAAATTGAATATTACTTTTCTCATTTCTTCAAGACTGGAACGAACCTGGCCTTTCAAATCTATTATTTCGGCCTGGACCATCTTAAAATCCTGCTTAATGAGCATTCTTTCTACAATTTCCGTCCTAAGTACTAGATTGGCGAGCATCTGCGCAGGCCCGTCATGAATCTCACGTGCAATGCGCTTCCGCTCTTCTTCCTGGGCCAAAATTATTTTCAAACCAATCATTTGTCGATTCTTGGCGGACTCAATGATCCGGGTCACTTGACCCAGCTCACCTGACAAGTACTCCAGTACGACCCCCATCTGCGAACCAATCGTTTCAGCACGCTCCACAGAAGCCTCCACATTTTTGGCACGCTTCTGCAGGTCATCCCGACGGGCCTTCAGATACATTTCCTTCTCACGATAAATCATCAGGTCCAGCTGCAACTGCGTCGCTTTCTCATACGCCTGCTTGATATCATGCTCGGAATAACGGACGAAGTCACGGCTAACCTCAGTCAGACGGATCCGGGAGCGGCGGTAGTTGAGCTCCAATTGATCTACTTTCTCGATCGTTTCCGCCGTCTCCTTCAGAACCGACTTCAACTCCTCATTTAGAGTTTTTAGCTCCTCACGGGTTGAGTCCATGATTTCGAACATTTGATATTTGCTGTTTTCCATGACTTGTATGGCGTTTTTAATGACGCGGTCTATGGCATCGGCTTGTAAATCCACGTTAGTTCGACTCCATTTCTATCGTTTCCGGTATATATCATACCATATCACGATGAGATGGTAACGGTCTTCGTTTTCTGTTCCCATTTTACAGTCAATCCAAGTTGCTCGGAAACGAGTCGAAGAGGGACTAAAGTCCTACCTCCAGATACATATGGGGCTACTGTTGCGCTCTGTCTTTTTCCATTCAAGATGAATTCTTTCTGTCCCACGACCAGATCAATCAGTTTCCCGCCGCGAATAACGGTGATCCGCTGATTTTTGCTATCCCAGCTTGCCTGTCCTCCAAAGGCATCCAGCACATGCTTGATTGGGACATATGTTGTACCATTTTTCAGCACCGGTGCTGCATCAATTGCCTTTTTTGTTCCGTTCACTGTCATCGACTTCTGTCCAAGTACAAGGGAAGCTGTTCCTGTAGGCAGTCCTACTTCACTGGATTTCGATGGCATGGTGAAGGCAATGTTATCAAATGCAACGGTACCTGTCATGGCGCGCTCATCCTGGCCCTCTTCTACATTGACTACATAGACACGTTTCAGCTTGGCTGGATATGCAATGTTCAGACCGCTCAGGTCCACGTTCACCTTTTTCCACCCGCTCCAGTCAATGGCCTTCGCGAGATCAGCATATACGGTTTTCCCATTGGCATCCGTAAACTCTGCACGGAGCCAGTTCAGGCTCTTGTCACCCATTACATCCATCGACATGGACGTTGCGGCTGAAGATACTTCTCTGCCTGTTGTCCCGTTCAATTGGGCATAAGCATACATTTTCCCTGTACCTGCAGTCATGTCGTAGCTCAGCTGAAGCACTTTGGAGCCAGCCTTTTCACCTGTACCCGCCGTTACGGCTGCTGAACCAGTTACGCCAGTGGCGTTCGTTGTAAAGTTGATTGGATAACTTACATTCTCGAAGTTCTCCCAGGTGGTTTCGCTGTCAGCAGCCGTAAGAACAACGACCGTACTGTAGCCGTCATAACGACCGATTGCGTATCCAACCTGTGCTCCTGAATTTACAGAAGATACCGTTAATTGATCGCCAGCCACTTTACCTTTGAAACCGATAAATTCCCATGTCAGCGAATCAGCCGGAACGGTTACACTTTGCCCATCTTTCGTCTTCGCAGTCACAGGGATCGACATGGTCGTTCCCGCTTTCAGCGAGCCACGACCAGAACCTGCAGTCAGAGAGGATAGCTCGCTTCCACCGAGCACCGTTACTTTAACGGTAGAAGATGCTCCGTTGCTGGTTGCTGTGAGCGTAGCCGTTCCCGGTTTAACACCCTTAATCACGCCATTACTCACGCTGACGATGCCATTGTTGCTTGATTTCCAGGTCAGCTTGATGTCTCCGGTCGCAATCGGGTTGTAATACGTGTCATACCCTTTGGCTGAATACTCGCCCTCTTGTCCTACCAGCAGCGTTTGACTGCCACTTACAGCGAAGCCTTTCAGCTTGCCTTCCGGAGCGGTAGAGAATACGCCGAGTGTGTTTACGACCTGACGCTGCTCTGTGCCATATTCTGTATTGAAAGTCAGACTAGCATTTTCTTCCCCAAGCGGACGTGTCACCATGGTGGTAGAGCCGCCTCCGTCCAGGTTCATGCCTTTCCATACTCCGATACTGGTCATGAAGGATTGCAATTCAGTCAGCGACAAGCCGCTGCTGTTACTGTTTTTCTCAGCCGCAATAATATAGACATATCGACCATCCTGAGAATAGCCTACCGCTGTTCTCGCACGAATACCTCCAATACCGGAAGAGGCGATATCACGGGAGAAAGTAGCCGCTTTGCCTCCGTTGACAAGGATGGTATGACCACCAATCATCATGTCCAGATTGGTTGGATCCACCGATTGTCCGGTTGTTTTGGCTACGAGCTTGTAGTCCGCATTAAGCGTCTGTCCCACGGAGAGGTGAGTCATGATCCAGGTAGCGGCTGTTCCGTGTGCACGCAAAATGTACCCGTCCTCCGGTACCGTCATGTCCAGTGCCTTTTTGTCGGAAATTTGCGTAATGACGCCATTCTGTACCAGCACCTCTGTTGGTGTCGTAGAAGGGTCATTCGGACGCTTGGTTGAAGTCCAGGCAGATGTATAAATATACATCGAGTTGGCGTGACTGTATTTGACCGAGCCTGACTCTACCGTATAGTCTTCCTTGTTAATTCCGCGTAGAGCAAACGTAGAACCGTCATCGGCCTTCACCGTACCGTCGAAAGAGTATTCGTCGATCATCGGTTTGCCATCTTTAGTCACGATGAGAGCATACATACCTGTCAGTTCCGAAGGTGTGGAGATCAGAACACCGTCTGAGACCTGTCCACCAATTGGAGCAAGCTCCCCGGATACGTTAAAATAATCACCGTTCACGGCAGCAACTGCACCGTTTTCCTTGGCCATGCCGCCTGTGCTTTGTTTACTGTTCAAGTTGCCGCCCTTACCTGTCATCACATCGAGTTTCACATAAGGGTTTTGCAGATCTACCTGAATTACGTCTGCCAGCACATTCACTTTCGAGCCGGATCTTGTGGTTGTATATTTGTATTTCATGAGCTTCGCGCCGGAAGTCAGAATTTCCTCACTTAACTTGCTTGTACTTGTAGATGCCGCAGCAGCTACCGACTGCCACGTCGTTCCCGACCAGACCTGCTGCCCTGCTCCCAAAACCGGTGCAATCCAGATCACACCTGCCAGTGTCACAATTGCCCATTTCTTCGCCTTGCTGCCCTTCACGTCTTCCAGCGGTTTCCCGTGTTTCCCCAGCATGTTTGAAACGTCTCTCCCATCTTGTATATCAATCTTAGACATCAAGTGTCCTGCCAAAAATGGCAGAGAACAGCCAGATCCCTAGTATACTCTACTATTAATAGACTGCTTTTCGTGGAAAAAGTTACGCCCGCAGCCAACTTTGAGGGTATTCCGTACAAAAAAAGACCCCAAGCATGGCATGGAATGGCCACACTTGAAGTCGCATTGATATATTCATCTACGTTCCAAATTACAAGTAACCCAGTTGATTCAACACTCGCTTCAACATTACTGCAGCTTGTGCACGAGTTGCATTACCTTGAGGTTCAAATGTTCTGGATGTCATCCCCTGGATGATACCCTCCTGAACTGCTTTGGCAACCGAATCCTTGGATTGAATTTTGCTGCTATCCTTGAACTTGGACAATGTTGAAGCCGCTGATGATTGAAGTGATACCGGCTTTCCACCGTAACTCAACGCACGAACCATCATAATAGCCATCTGCTCACGGGTGATCAGACTATCTGGTTTGAAGGTTCCATCTGTATTCCCCGTAATGATTCCTGCTTCTGCAGCAGCACCAATGTAGGCACTCGTCAGGTCACCACCGCGAATATCACGGAAACGACGCGCTGCGGTCTGATCACCTTTCAGTCCCAGCCCCTTGGCTACCAACTCGGCAAACTCGGCACGTGTGATTTTCTGATTCGGTCCATAGAAAGAACCATTCGTTGTACCAATGATCCACTTGGATGCGAGTTCTTTGATCACTGGGCCAGCCCAGTGGCTGGCCGTATCCTGATAGCTAACAGAATGGTTGACCGGAACTACCGTCTGATTACCATTCAACTGTCCTTTGACAATCAATCCCCCAGATGTCGTTGAGAACGTATGCGGTACATTTGCCAAGACCAGCGTTACCGGATCAATATAGGTCAGACCAGAAGTCAATGTAGGTGTATTGGATGGAAGCTGCATCGACAGTTGACTTTTGATATTCTGCTCGGCTCGTTGGTTTGTATTTCGGTTAAACGCAGAGAGATATACCTCTGTAACATTTCCCAGCTTTTGCGCTCCGGCACTGATTAACATACCGTCTATGGTTCCCGAATTGGACACTGGCACAGTCTCCACTTGCACGTAAAGATAGGAAGCATCAGTACTTGTCGTATTGCCTCCTACACTTTGAAGCAAGCCAGTTACATCAAGATTGGACAGCGGAACCATCCACAAGCGATCTCCGAACTTGACTCCGATGGAGCTTGTTCGATTACTGGAAGCAACCTGAGCAAGAGTATTCAACGGGAATCCAATATATGCAGAAGAGTCACTTCCCGGAATTTCCAACACAACCGGTTGTCCCGTTTTCCCATTGGTCGTGGCGTATTGATAAGCTTGCATCAGCTTTGCCCCATCTACATTGTATTGCTGCGTGGAACGGTTATTGCGTGACATCGTAGATGTTGCAGTAGCTGTATCATTGCTCATCACATACAATGCCTGTCCATAGCTCGAAGCCTCCAGCTCGGTCAACCATGAAGGACGCCCGCTTGTCTGACTGCCGGTTGAACTTCCACTTTGTTGTAAGGCCAGTGGTCCAAATGCAGCAATCGTATTATTCAACGCATCCCGCAATGGAACAGCCCCTGGCGTATAACTGACTGTACCCGTTTGACCTGCTGTAGCAGCAGTGGAGAGATTTAGCGTAACCACTGATCCAGTAATTGAAGCAGAAATTACGTTTGTTGTTGTGCCCCCAAGCTGAACGCTGAACTGGGAAGCCGTAAGAGCCGTTTGAGCCTGGAGTGCATCACGGAAGTTAATATATACCTTGTCCCCTTGAAGGGTAGCTGATAGGATCTTTCCGTTACCATAAGTGTACGTTACTGGAGCCAAGTTAACATAACCTGCAGGGTTTCCATTCAGGTCAGTTAAACGAAGCGTTCCTGGTACATAAGAAAACGTGACGTTTTGTGTACTGGCTACAGTATTGGCCAGCGTCAAAGTAATCAGATCATCCTCAATTTCCGTATCATTCACGTAAACGGCCTTACCATCTACCAGTACGGAGTATTGACTCTTGAGTGGTTTATTCGTCCGACTAAGCGGCTCATTGTATCTGATCCACATGGTCGTGCCGCTCACTTCTGCACTTTTGAATTCAGGCGGCTTCGTATCAATTGTATTACGAACATAGAATCCGCTGAATCCGGCAAGTGCCTGTCCGCGGCTATCTTTTACAGGCCAGGATCCAGGCGCATAAGACACTCGCAAGACTTCACCATTTTGGATGGAACGACTAAGAGTTAGCGTAACTACCGAACTGTTATACGTTGAAATACTGTTAATCCCGACAGCTGATCCATCTGCCGTAACGCTGAATTGTCTCACTGCGTCACTGGAACTGATATAGACCGTCTCCGGATAGTATAGTGTGATGGTATTGTTGTAGGCACTGCCTTCACGAGGCTTCGACATAATAGAGTCCAGACTGTTCTCCACATCTCTAGCCGAGAAGGCAGCAGCGGCGTTTAGAGATAAATCCTGAATTTTGCGTGTTCCCGTTCCAGGAGCATAAGCAATTCTAACAACCTGGCCAACAGCTACCCCCGTATCCAGCACAACATGTACACTGTCTCCCGATACATAGGAGGTGCTTACATTCCGATTTTCCCCATTCACCGTTACCGTGAAGCTGGAAGAAAACGGATCCAGAGTTGAGAGCAGCTCGTCATAGGTCAATCGAATAATTGTATTGCTGTACATTTTTGCAGTCTTGAGTACAGGAGGTGTGGTATCCACCGTTAACGTTCTGAAGGACCACGATGTCGCACCATTCAAGCCTGTAAACAAGTTCCCTGATTTATCGCGAAAAACATTCGCTGGAACATCCACAGTATACGTCGTGTTGCTCGTCAGACTGGCTTGTGGAATAATTCGCAGCTGCCTTGGGTTGGAGGTATTAATAACTGTGGTAGAAGCCACAATCCCGCCGTTGGCATTCTTCAAGGTAGCCGAGCCTTTATAATTGGTATCCAGCTCTTTGCTGAAGGTTAGAGTAAATTCATTCGTAAGTGATACGCCTGTTGCTCCATTCGAAGGAGACAGGGAAGATACGGTTAGTGCAGTTGGATCGGATACAACAGTGAAGCCCCACGTGCTCCGCTGAATAGATCCCGTATCATTGTTCTGATCATCGCGCAGGAATCCTTCCGGTATATCTATGTACATCGTACTGTTACTGGTCCAGTTTTGGGCCGGGTCAATCGTCACCGTAGTTCTAGCTGCATTAAAAGTAAGCTGTGATGAATTGGCATCGATTTCCTCTACAACTGTACTTCCCTGATAGATTCTCAGTTTGCCTGCTCCCTTGTTCACTGCACGGTCAAAGGTCAGCTGAATATTGGCAGAAGGCGATACATTCGTTGCTGCATTAGCAGGAAACTGTCCTGTTAATCGTGCTGAACTGACTCCCGCTGTGCGAAATGTCCATTCTTTGTTCAATCCACCGAACAGCTGTCCATCCGCATATTCAAATGATTGGCTGCCCACTGTGACATAAAAGGTGCCCCCTGGCAGCGGTGTTGGCAGCTGAATTCGTACAACTTTACCCAGATTAGGATCTACTGATAAATCATCTGGATTAACCGTTACTGTTTCACTGTCTACGAGAACCTCTGTAACCACAGAGTCATCCTGAATTCTGCGTATCGAGATTTTATCCGTAGTACCTGCTATTTTTTTGACAGGTTTAATAAACTCCATCATCAGCGGCACAGTGCCATCTGCCTGTGTTGCGTTTAGTGTTGGTGTTGTTGCACTAATTCCGTTTGTCGTCAGGTCGTCAGCAGCATACGCAGATTCCAATCCTGTCCATCCGGTTAACCCACCTTGTATAACTAGCATCATAATCATCAGGCTAATGAATCCCTTACGGGCCATTTTTTTCACAAACACCCATCCTTCCTCCTATCAACCCATTTTCCTATTGTCTGATATACAGACCTCTTTATTTATGTCGGTCACCGGAGGAATTTTGTTTAATAGAATGGAAATAAAAGGTGTTTATTTTATCATTGTACGCAAAAAAGCCCCTGATTCCTGATCGGAACCAAAGGCTTTGATCTATCGCAATTGAACTTACAGACCCGCTTGAGCTTTCAAAGCATCGGCTTTGTCCACTTGCTCCCAAGGTACATCCAGATCTGTGCGGCCGAAGTGACCGTAAGCAGCCGTTTGTTTGTAAATTGGGCGACGCAGATCCAGCATACGGATGATGCCAGCTGGACGCAGATCGAAGTTGTTACGTACCAACTCAACCAGCTTCTCTTCGCTGACTTTGCCAGTTCCGTATGTATCCACGTTGATCGATACCGGGTTGGCTACACCAATCGCATAAGCGAGCTGGATTTCCACTTTGTCTGCAAGACCTGCAGCAACGAGGTTCTTCGCTACGTAGCGAGCCGCGTAAGCAGCGGAACGGTCTACTTTTGTCGGATCTTTACCGGAGAATGCGCCACCGCCGTGACGTGCATAACCGCCGTAGGTATCTACGATGATTTTACGTCCAGTCAGGCCTGCATCTCCTTGAGGTCCGCCAATAACGAAACGTCCTGTTGGGTTGATGAAATATTTAGTCTGCTCATCCAGCAATTCAGCCGGAACGACAGGCAGGATAACTTGTTCTTTAATATCTTTTTGAATCTGCTCAAGGGTAATCTCTTCAGCGTGCTGAGTGGATACTACAATTGTATCGACACGAACTACTTTGTCGCCGTCGTATTCGATCGTTACTTGAGTTTTACCGTCCGGACGGAGGTAATCCAGTGTACCGTTTTTACGCACCTCAGCTAGGCGGCGTGCAATACGGTGGGACAATGCGATTGGCAATGGCATGAGTTCTGGTGTTTCATTCGTTGCAAACCCGAACATCAGGCCTTGGTCACCCGCACCGATGTTTTCTGTTTCGCGAGCGACTTGAGCCGGGTCACGGTTCTCCAGAGCTGCGTTAACCCCTTGCGCGATATCGGCAGACTGCTCGTTCAGAGAAGTCAGAACGGCACAAGTGTTGTAGTCAAAACCATATTTGGCACGTGTGTACCCGATTTCCTTAACCGTGTTACGTACAATGGCCGGAATGTCTACGTATTCAGAAGCTGAACTGATTTCACCGATGACAAGCACTAGGCCTGTAGCCACGGAAACTTCGCACGCTACGCGAGCGTTTGGATCATTCGCCAGAAACGCGTCCAATACGGCGTCCGAGATCTGGTCGCAAATCTTATCCGGATGTCCTTCGGTTACAGACTCCGATGTGAATAGATGTCGGCCTTTAACAGACATGAAGTTTCAACCTCCCATAACTAGTAGTATGGCGATTGCCCGAACAAAACATTTACGGTGATTCGTTCACTGTACCCTCGAAAGCTTTCCGGGCGGAATAAGGACGCAGGGTCCGCAGTTACGAAGATAAGGATTTTTCAGGTAATTGCCCTAACAAAAAATCAACCTTTTCCTCCTGGAAAAGGTTGCATACCTCAACTGCCATCTTAACGCATTTGTCAAGCCGTGTCAAACCATGTGGGATAAGGAAAAACCTTATAATAACTGCTTTTCAGCCTGACGAATCAGCCTTTTCGTAATCTCGCCACCAACTGATCCGTTCTCACGGGATGTCAGATGTCCCCAGCCTTTATACTGACCATAGGAATGATCACTCACAGCTCCCAGCTCAGAACCAAACTCGGTATCTGCACCAGCAAGGGCATTTTGACCGTACCCTACATTCAACCCAAACTCGGCAGCAATCTCATATTTCATTTGATCCAGCATCTGACGACTTTCTGGTACCACTCTGCGGTTGCTTCTAGCCATGATTCCTGCACCTCCGTTAATTGGTTTTGTACAATTATAGAGTGAGCAGGAACACTCATGGCTAGCCTTATAAATGTTTGTTAGAACTGGTTAATCTACACAAATGAAATGTATAAAAATGCGAATAAATGCTTAACCTATTTCAGAGAATATCCGCCGCGAACCATAACTGTCAGGCTGTACTTGTTACCATCCAATACCGTTATGCCCCGTCCATCCCTTGGAAAAGAGAGCAGGTGATTGGTCGGCGCTGCCTGTCCATTCGTTAGGTCAACTCCGTCCGTCAGATCAGCTACACCGTTTGTACCTTCACTGACGATCACAGCCTTGCCGCTGCGTACAATGAACTCAGCGCCAGAGGCACCGATTAGCTGTTGACCCGGCTTCACGGTAACGATCTCTACCGCATCAGATGCTCCAGATACCACCGGTGGAAGCGAAGTGTCACCACCGGTGCTGCCTGTCCCTGTAGATCCACTATTATTGCCTGCGGAGCTTCCCGATCCAGCATTAGTACCTCCGTTTAAAGCCTTTTGAATTTGTTGATCTACATAGCTCTTCGTCACAACCGGATCATCCGCTGTCCCTGGTTGACTTGTTCCTGCACCTATAGCTGTGTTGCTGTATACAGATCCAACCCACACGCCCACACCAATAGCCAGCGCAGCCAGGGATACTTTCATATAAGGTTTCATTGCTTTGTTTCCTCCTCTGGTAATCTATCTATCATTTACTATAGAGAAAAATACCCAGTGCGACAAGCAAAACCTCGCTCCAATGATATGGAAGCGAGGTTTTGCTTGTCAAATTATACGAGATTAAAAGGTTGGAAACTTATCTAAACTCTTCAGGTTCTTCTTTTGGAAGCTTGGATGTATCGTATCCATATCCTTGCTCGGCCAGTCGAATACGCTGTCCTTGGAATTGGTCGTATACGGTTAAGCGATACGAACCACCACGCAATTTTTCGAAGAAGCTGTCTTCTATAATCCAGCTTAACGTTTGATTGGTGCCAGCCTTCAGATCTGTTCCTATGGCCAGCTCTTTTTCAAATGTTTTGCCAGACTGATCGGTCAATGTAAGAATGAGTTTGTGTTCGTTCTCGCCCATCTCAATCTCTTCATTACGCGACAAACTGTAATTCATCTCTACCTGAACCGATGAACTTCCTGCTAGATATGTTCGTACACTGTTAGCGGTTAAGGTATATGGATAGAGATCAATATTCGTTAAAGTGCCCAATACGTTAATGGACGTAGGCGGCACTTCAAAAGCCAGTGCATTCACGTAGGCAGTTGCCTCTCCTTCACCCGTAACAAATTTACTATCAGCAATTCCCTCTCCCACAATCAGACGCATATCCGAGAATGTGCCTGATTTAGGAACTTTGGCCCAAAACGTAACAATCGACTTTTGGCCAGGTCCAGGTAATCGTTCAGATTGTTTGGCGGTTGCTCGGTAATATTGGCCGTCAGAGGTTTTAAAATATCCAACCAGCTTGCCAAGACCGCTCTGACGGAGTGATTTATTGGTCATCTCGAACTCAGTATACACAATATCCGATGATGTTCCCGGATAACGAATGGTTCTTCGCACACTCATCTCCGTCTCTTTATCTGCTGTACCAGACGTATATGTCTTACCTGTACCTACATAAGAAATCGGCTGAATCAGCCCTGATGTATTCAACGTAATCCATTCATTTGTTTCTTCTTCACTGACTTTCTCAATTAAACTTACTTCCAGCCGGCTCATACGAAGCTCAGAAGGAATCTTGGTTAACAGATAGGCTTCTGTCGTCATACCCGCTCCCAACAATTTGCCGCTCTGCGTGTAGATCAGCTTCTTGTCTCCATCAACTTGAGCGGAGTCAATGGTAAACATGGCTTCTAGTTCGGGCAGCTGTACTGTTTTGGTGCCAGCATTACGAATGGTTACTTTGGCTGCAACAATGTCACTGTCCAACCAAGGCAGACGCTGTAAAGACCCTAGAGAAACACCAAAGGTTCCTTTATTGTTTTTTATCAAACTTTCTGTAGTTAATCCATCACCACTGGAAATAGCTTGTGGGATGGCATAAACGCCTACAGGGTAGGAAAATTCAAAACTATTAGATGGAGTCGCAGATTCCGTGCTTTCACTTTTATTCATCGGACTCATCGCGTACAGCTTAATCTTGCTTGTATCTCCGTCTCCTTGAAGACTCGTATTAAGCTTGATCGTTTTAATATCTCCAGGATTCAGCTTCAGAGCATCCAATGCTTTCGTTTCTATTGGATACACCGTTCCATCTGCGGTACGGACCTCAAAAGTATATGTTGGTACTTTGATCGCTTTCTTACCTTCATTCTTAAGCACCAGCTGCATGTTGAGATCGTATGCTCCATCATCTACTCGGACCTTGGCCGACTCTAGAAGTGTGGACAACCGCTGTCCTTCAACCGATATGATATTCGGCTGATTCGCAGCCACCTCTACGTTCGTTTTACTGGCTTCTGGCAGTTGTAGTGCAGCTACAGGTAGTACCATTTTCTCCTCGCCCTGTTCTTCAACTAGAAGGAGTTCGGATTTTTGCAGTTTAACCGAAGTTGGTAGTGATGCCATCAAGCTGAGGGCTTTATTGGCCTGAGCTTGAATGCTCACACTTGTACTATCCTTATCTGGAGTAAGCGGATAATTGGTTCCACTTGGTGTACGCAAAATCCATTTGATGTTCGGGTTTTCAAGCAATTTATAACTAATATTGTTTAAATTCACACCAATTTTCACATACTGATTCTTATCTTCCCCTGGGAATACCTTAATACCAGCGACCTTTATCTTTACAGCTGAGTCACTAAGTCGAACGGTTTTCGTTTTCCCTACGGGTGTTGTAATACTATAGGAAGCGGGCACATTAAACTTACCCAGCGTTCGTTCATAGTTCGCTTGACTGAAATCCCATTTAACGATGAGAAAGTTCAGATCGCTTAGCTTTACTTCACGTCCAACTTTCATAACGTACGTCAGATCTACGGTGGATCCAGGGGCAACTGTTTTCTTCTCCTGATCCTTCGCAATCAGTTTAGGTGAGAAGAGCGTTCCGCCTTTTGTTTTCACTTTGCTCCAATAATCGATCATCATGAGTGGCGAGCTATCATTGTTTTTGTAAGTCAACGTATACGTAACCACGTTGCCATCATCCTGAGACAGGATGTTCACATCCGTTAGTTTCACGGTGCTGCGTGATGTTACTTTAACAGAGGATAAGTTACTTAGTGTATGTACAACCTTGTTCGTTGTAATTGTCGCTTTCTTCGATGAGCTACTGTTTGAACTGTTGGCTGACGTTTTATTGGTTGTGCTCGCTGCCATCGCAATCCCAGGTGTTGAGCTAACTAACAAGGTGCTCGCGAGTAAACTTACAAACAATTTTCTTCGACTCACTTCCAAACCTCCCATATGTTGCTTGTTGCACTTATAGTATAAACGTTTAATAGGGAGAGAAAGTTACGATGTTGTTGAATTTCAACTATAAAAATAAACAAAAGAGGTCTAGAAAAATTCTAGACCTCTTTTTTAGAAAAGTATTACTTATTGAGTTCTAACTGCACCTTTAGCAGTGATTACGTTACCTTGAGTATCTTGGATATATTTAGCATTATCCTTGATTTCGATAGAGTAACCATTTGCACTACCTTTAGCGTCAACAATCTCAACGATGAATTGAGCAGGTGTAGTCGCAGTTGCATTAACTACTTGAACTACGTTGTAATGGAAATCAGTTTGGTTTGTGAATGCAGGTACCTCTTTATTGTCAGACAAACGAGTTACGATAAGATCTTGAGCATACAAACCAACAAGTGCTGGAGTAGCATTCAAGTTCTCTGTTACATTTACAGTAGTAGTGTAAGTGGAACCAGTAACTGTTGTAGCATAAACATTTTGGTTAGCTGCAACTTCAGGTTTAACTTCATCTTTAATGTTAGAAGAAATCACAACTGGTGTTGTGCTGTTGAATGAAATTTCATTTTGAGCAGCACCGATGAATTTAGTACCATTAAATGATACAGACAAACCTGCTGGAGAATAAACGTCACGATCCAATTTGATTGTTACTGTGTCTGTATCATTAGCAACAACATCAGTTACACCGTATCCAGGTACAGTAACTGAATTTTTGTTAACAACACGAGAAACAGACTGATTCAATTTAACTTTGATATCACGTTTTCCTGTAAGGGAAGCACTGTTTCCTGCATCGTTATAATCTTTAAGGCTGATATAACGGTATTCTGCAAGATCCAATACTGTGTTAAATCCAGCAAGGTAGTTACCTGCTACGTCTTTAACACCTTGTACTCTAACTTTTGTAAGCAAAGTAGAATTTACATCTTGGCCTCCGATAGTTACAGGCAATTCAATTACCACTGCTTTACCATCTTGTGTTACAGACAGGTAAGCATCGCTCGGCAGACCAATTTCTTTGTTATCAAATGTCAAAGAGTAATTAGCACGGTTCAACAAGGACTCTGGATCCATTTTCTCGTCAAACACGATAACTGCACGACGAGCATTGTCAGAAACGTTGAAGGAAACCGAGGCAACATTAGGAGCTGTAGTATCACCTACATTAAATGTAGTAGTGTAATCCAGCATTACGTTACCAAGAACAGTTGCGTCTTTAACACCAGCAATATTCAAAGTGTTAGTACCTTCTGGAAGATCCGAGAAGAAGTTAACCAAGAGAATATTTTTAGTTGAAGAATCTTTGAAAGTTACACTGGAGATTTGACGAACTTTTCCGTCTTTGTCTTTAACAGTGATCAATTTCAAGAAATCTTGACTAGCAAGTGGTTTGCTGAATGTCAAAGCCAATTGATTTTTAGTTCCAGTCGTTACACGTGCATCCAAAACTTGTGGACGCTCTGTATCGATTTCAGCTTTAACCAGTTTAGATGTTTGAGTGATTTCGTTACCAGAGAAGTCTTTTACTTTCTCAACGAAAATTGTAGTTTCGTAAGAAGGAAGAGCTTTATCAGTATCGAAGTAGAACTCGTATTTGTTAGCAGACAATCTTACAACGCTGCTAGGAGTGATTTTAGAATCGCCACGTTTGTGGTAAACGTTAGCTTTATCCAGTGTAGAGTCATCGATATCTTCACTGAATGTTACAGTCAGTTTTTCCAAAGTTGCAGTAGCTTCAGCAATTGTTGGAGCTGTGTTGTCTTCAACAACGGAGAACTTGTGGTCGGATTTCAAGGATTTGAAACCTGCGAAATCTTCAACACCAGTTACTGTCAGAGTGTGTTCACCAACACTCAGTGCAGAGCTGGATTTCAGAATAACTTCACGACCTTCAACATTTGGAGAGCTGTAGAAACCTTGACCATCAACCTGGAAGTTGTTTGTGTAAGATTGTTTTACAGGCTCGCTGAAGATAATTTTGATTGCTTTAGTTCCCAAACCAGTTACACTTACAACTTCAGGAAGCTTGTTGTCTACTGGAGTAAACTCAACATTGCTTGCTTCGATTGTTTTAGTACCAGCTTTAACACCAGTAACTGTTACAGTGTATTTTTGTTGGTTTTTGAAAGCTTGATCTTGATCCAAAGTCAGAACAACTTCATTTCCAGAAGCGCTCAGTACAGCGGATTTCACAGTCAGATTAGCATTCAATCTGTAGTTGTCTTTCAGTTCTGCAGTGGCTTTATCAACTTTACCGTCAAAAGTAACAGTTACTTCTTTCAAGTTGTCTGCAGATACAGATTGCAATTTAGTTGCTTCAGTTACTACATAAGTAACTTTCTCAGTGAACTCTTTATCTTTGTAAGTGAATTTCACTTCAGTTTCTTTGTTAGCTTCGAGAGCTTTATCCAAAGTTACTTTAACAGTTTCGCCGTCGCTGATTTTGAACTCAACTACTTTACCAGCTTCGGATACTGTGTAAGATGTCACTTTCAAGCTTTGAGCTTGATCGATGGAGTATGCTGCACCTACCAACAATTCACGGGAAGCGTTAGCACTGAAGTTAGCGTTAGCATCGATCAGACCAGCGTTGATCGCTGCTTGAACATAACCTTTAGCCCATGCTGCTGCGCTGTTGTTAGTTTCAGTTGGGATTTCCAGATCCAGTGCACGAGTCAGGATTGTAGCCATCTCAGCGATAGTTACTTTACCGTTGAAGTCAAAGATTTTCTTCTCAACGTTTTTACCTTCCATGATGCCTGCAGCTGTTACTGCTTCAATGTAAGGAGCAGCCCAGTTTTTAGCGTTGTAGTTTTTGTCGTTGTAAGAGTACACACCAGTGATCTCTTTCAAGCCGAGCAATTTAGTGATAACTTTCGCGAACTCAGCGCGAGTCATCTCTTTGTCCAGACCAGCTGTGCCATCTGGGTAACCGTTGAAGATACCTTTAGCTTTCAATGCATCAAATTGTTGTTGTGGTGTAACTGCTGTATCACCGAATGCTACAGATGCAAACATCGAGAATGCCATTGCTGTAGACAAAGCGACGGATAAAATTTTCTTCATAACCTTTTTTTCTCCTCCTTGGGCGTTCATAACATGGGAATTTTCTTTAATAGGGTCGCTCGTGTTCCTCATTCTATTGTCGCACCCCCTTTCCAGAGTCATGAGCAAGTTAATATAAATGATGTCTGTGAGCAAATCACAGAAACTTGTAAACTAGAATAATAATAGAATCATACGAAAATAGAGTAGTTTCCTAATCCTACCTTACGTATTATACAATGGGTCTCTCGTGCCGTAAAGCAATTTTTTCTAATAAATAGACAAGATTCTTCACGAGGTCATTCTTGGTAAGAGGCCCAATGTTTTCGACTCTACATCTTAAACGCAGTAGATTTCAAAAAGTTGCGGATTCTTCAAAAAAAGTTTTGAACTAATTTATGTATTGATACAACGCGGGTCTGGGACAGTTCAAAACCATGTAATCTTGATCAAATCAGCTGCGGTTATGCTTTTACTCTGTGTTTATTTTGATGAAGACGTTTATTTATACCCTTAATTTTCCTCCATGAAGCGACAATTTGTATGATATGTAAAAAAAATAAAAAGCACCCCTACAGGGATGCCTTAAGTAATTCCTCGTTTTATGGCTTAACGAATTTTCATCGCAAGATCGATAATTTGAGCACGCATTTTGGGATCACTGTTCAATTTCAGATACATATCGTCAATGGCCAAACGGTTCTCCCGGTATGTTTTCTCATGCTTCATGGTGGTGTGAGACCATTCAATCAATTCATTCTCAGCCAGCACCAATTGGTTATATGCATCATGGAAGCCAGTCGTCTGTACGAGCCCTTCCATAACCTCTTGAGAGATTTCTTGCGTCTTGCGTGTATCTTCCAGCTTTTTCTCCAGAATGACTGCCTGCTTCTCGAACTGAGTCTTTGCCTTCATGTAGCCCAGTTGGGCCTTCGAATAAATCGGTTTCATTAGCTAACTTCACCCTCTAGATCATTGTGTATTTACCGTTATTGTATCTTAAACTCTAGCAAATTACAAAAATAGTTATTGGTAAAAATCATCTTTCTTCTATTATAAAAGTGATCTTCACCAGTCCATTAACACTCGTAAAAAGAACCCGCCCCTTTTAGCAAAAGGGACAGGTCCTTCCTAAAAAATGTGAAACTCTGACAGTTTAGCTCAATGTTTTAGGGAATAACTTGGTGCTTTTCTTGAGCAGCTCTACAGCAATTTTGGCTGCTTCTGCACGAGTCATGTTACCTTTAGGATTAAATTGGTACTGCGGTTTGGTTGCTCCTGGAATCGTTACAGGACTTCCTTCCATGATTTTTGCCTTGGTCACAGCCTGAATTGCAGGACGCGCATAGAAATCAATGGAGCTTGAATCCAGGAAAGACTTCGCCAATGCTGCAGACAGCTTGCTGTCATTAGCCGCCAGCTTCGCATTCATGGCACGAGCGATCATCACTGCTGCCTGTTCACGTGTAACAGGCTGATCCGGTCCGAAGAACCCGTCACTGAGACCTTGGACAATACCTGCTTTTGCCGCTGTCTCAATGGCCTCATAGGTCCAGCGATCAGATTTGGTATTCTCAGAAACATCGGTGAAGGTTGCCTTGGTCGTTTTGACCAACGGAATGTCCATGCCCTTCACGAGCAGGGTAGCGAATTCCCCACGTGTCGTCTGGTCATCGGCACCGAACGCATTGGTTCTGAGCGGATTCATAATACCTTTGGAATACATGGCATTCAGTAAGTTACGCGCCCACGGATGGTTCGTAATGTCCGGATAGCTTTGGCTTTGTTTCATGACCTTGTAATATCCGAACTCATCAAATGGAACGGTAATGGTGTGTGATTTGGTATCAACAACACCACCAATGGAAACCCATTTACCTACGTTTGAATTATCCGAATAACGGTACACTGTAATCGTGGAGCCTACATCATCAACAATAGATGGATCGTATTTCAGAGTTAAGGTTCCGCGCTGGGAAGGTGTCAGAATACGCTCTTGTGCATATCTAGTGAACTCCCCTTCAATGGAGTATGGCGTAATGCCGTTGGTTCCCGCTTTGTATCCATTGGTACCACGGTCTCCAAGTTCACCCAGACCACCATTGATCCAGTAAATATCAGATACTTGTGTAAAGTTGTTCGTGTTAATTACCGATGCGAAGAAGCTCGACAGCTCGGTTGGAATCCGGATAACGCTGGCGCCATTGGTACTTCTGTCATCTGGATTGACACCAATCACGTTACCATAGTCGTTTTTACGTTCTACAACACCATCTTTTGGATCAGCAATACCAAACAGCAATTTGTTGTCCGGATAGAACTTCACCATACCGCTTGTCGTAGTAGATTGCAGCACAGTCCCTTTCGGGAAGGACAGAACGAGATCCTTGTTAAACACAGTGTACTTCGTGGCTACCTTTGGAGCCATATACTGCGAGTCAATGGCGATGGCACTGGTGTAATACACACTTACTGTATCCGTGATGGTGCCTCCGTCACGAATAATCTCAATTTTAATTTTGTTGTCTTTGTCAGCTTTCAGTCCAACATAATCGAGAACAAAACGATTGTTCATATCTGTACGTTTAACCGCAGGCTCTTTGCCTATCAATACTTGTGTTGCACCTTCTGCTTCAATGTCGAAGCGAACGAAGTTTTTGTTAACCACAATGTTGCTGCCTACTGTAGGCTGCGGTGACAGGATACGGTAAGATGCTGGCTCACGCACAATTTCAAGACGCTGAGTCGTTCTCGCACCTGTGCTGTTGATCAGCTCCAACGTGTACACATGTGTTCCTGGTGCATCAAACTTCAAGTTTTGAATCCGTGCAATGAATAGATCACTATTACCTGTAATATCATAGCTCGGCAGTCCATTCGCCGCAGGTTGGTTTACTTCATAGATCGTTGTGGATGTCAGGTTCTTGGTGAAGATCTTGTCTGACCCGAAATAGACATTGACGATATCAGCTCCACCACCATTAACAACCAGGTCGTAGGTCTCTTCACTTGTTACATACTTGTCTTCTTTGAACGCAAATTCAGGTGTAACCGAGAAAATACGTTTCATTTCTTCATCTTCATATTGTGTAATCGGTTTGTTAATGAATTGCTGACGCGAATCCTTAGGAATCAACGTTGGCATGAAAGAAGTAATCGTCGATTGATTCTGGTCGATAACGTTAATCTTCAATGTTGTTGAAATCGTGATTGGAAGCTTATTCGCATCCTCATCTGTTGCCCGAATGAGAATCGTGTTCTCACCGTAAACAATTGGGCCTTCTTTCAACACTGGCAAATTCAAACTAAATGTTCCGTCTGCAGCAGGGAATGTGCCCGTGTTATACTTTTTACCGTTTACAAGAACTTCGGCTATAAAGTTGCTTCCGTTTAATGTTTTGAAACCGATAAAGCGCCCTTTAAGCGGAAGGACTTGCTGATTGTTTTTAGAATTAAATGTATAAGTCTGTCCATTTTGAAGACTTTCTACATAGATTGAACTTGCTGTTACATAAGAAATCTTCACGACTTTAGGCAGATTAGTCGCACTACCGTAATAGAATCTTACTTGCTGATCTCCGCCTAGGAAGCCTGTAATTTTATAGATCTTTTGTTTAGCTGTCAGACTCGCTGGTGAAGCTACGTTTGCAATAGTGAGTTTAGTTGTTCCTGTTGGCAAGTATTCACCTACAAGTGTACCCGTAATAGCCTCACTGGATTCTACCATGATGTAGAACGAATCGCTCTGCAATTTGGTTCCGTCCAGCTTCGTTTGTGAATCAATATCTTCCCCTTCAACATAATCAGGGAGATAGTAGATTTCTGTGATGTCCTGGGCACCAGGCGAAAACACATAGCTTGCGTTATACCCGGCACTAAAGTTGCCGTAGGCAAGACGAAGACGTAACGTTTGTTCCTTTTTCGGACTGGTTCCGTCAGTAGCAAGCTCCAAGTTGTAAGGTGTTGTCACTGCGAACTTAACCAAACGATACTCAATCGTTACCCCGTCAGAGCCTGTGATCAGGACTTCATCGGAAGTCGTGAAAGCAAAGGTAGTCGGCTGCGTCAGATTTCCATTGGCAAGATTAATCTCACCATTGGTTGAATCAAATTCCTTGTCGCTGGCTGAATACGGAAGAAGCACCTGTCCTGTTACCGTTGCAGTTGTTTGGCTAGAACCCGTGAATGTCGGATTCGTTCCCAGAATGGACTTATCCTGTCCACCTAGCTGTACTTTTAAATCCGTGAATGGCTGATCCTTATCAAAATAATAAATGGAGCGTTCTGTTTCAATGGCATTGCTTGCACTTGAGATTTTAAACTTCAGATTATTCAGACCTGCCTTCAATTGAAGCTGTGGCAAAAAGAATGATCCATCTTGAAGCATGGAAGCATTGATTTCGTCTCCACCATTTACCTTCACACTAACGAGCGTGGAGTTTTGAACTTTACCTTGAATGGATACACGTTGTGTGTCTACCACCGTGTTGGAACCCTCATTCAAGTTGTAAGACTTATTGCCGCCTGTGGCAGAGCTGTCCGTAAATACCTGGAAGCTTTCAATGAAAGGAGCCTGATCATATAACACATAGAATGTATCCGATCTTTCTACGGATCCTTGGTTACCCAAGAATGTGATCCGGTTGAAGCCTGGGAACAGATTCAGATTATTAGCCGTAAATTTGTTATTACCGCTAGGATCTGCAGTAACAGCAGTTGTAATTGCCTTGGTCGCATCAGCTACCCACTTGCTGTCTGTACCATCAGTCACCAAATTCAATTGCTCTACCTTAACCTTCAAGCTTGTATTTGATACAAATGCATATGAGCCTGAGATCGTGATAGATGAGGTTGAAGTCGTATATGCATTGGAACGCGTCAAAAAGGGCTTAGTTGCATCTGGCAAGATTGAAAGTCCCGCCGTTTCACGCAATGTTCTAAGATCTGGCGTAAAGTATGTTGTATAAGCATTAGATCCATTCGTGTCATCATCCGCAGCAGATGCAATGGACCCACTGAACAGACCCTGTGGGAACAATGAGAGCACCATGGTGACCAACATGATCCATACCAACGGTCGTTTCTTTTGTTGCATTAAGTATCATCTCTCCTCTTTTTAAGTCAGTTACCTCTTATATCGGTGCCTAGGTTCCAATTATTTAGTAAAAACAGCAAAATAAACAAAAAAACCTTATCCACTTGGATAAGGTTTGGGGCTTGGATAATATTCAAGAATTGCAGTAAACGAGCGTTTATATCTAGGATTTCGAGCGAGTCTCCGGATTAATTTTGACACGCATGCGCATCAGGAAATTAATAACCGGTCGTCTGGTTTTACTTACAAGTCCAATGACTTCTGCACCAACCTGCAGGAAGAACATCATGATACAGATCACAACAAACGTTACCCAGTTGGCTTCGAACATAGCGGCCGATGACTGAATGATCGCCAGTACACCGAAGAATGCGGCAATGCCGTAGATGATCAGCACCGTCTGGCGGTGGCTGAATCCAAGTTCACGCAAGCAGTGATGCAGGTGACCTTTGTCCGGTGAGAAAATCGGTTTCCGTTGTACCGCACGACGAATGATTGCGAAGAAGGTATCCGAAAGAGGTACACCGATAATGATCAGCGGCGTGATAAAGGACACGACTGCAATTTGTTTGAACCCGAGCATGGATAGCATCGCCAGAGAGAAACCAAGGAATAGTGATCCCGTATCTCCCATGAAGATCTTGGCCGGGTGGAAGTTGAAGAACAGGAACCCGATAATACTGCCCAGCAGCACAAGGCACATCAAGGCAATCATCATATTGCCCATCAAGAAGGACATCACGGCAATAGTACCAATCGCAATACCGGATACACCTGCAGCAAGACCATCCAGACCGTCAATCAGGTTAATCGCATTCGTTACACCAACAATCCACAGAATCGTCAGCGGAATGGATACCCAAGCTTCCAGTGAGGAATAAGAATCCTGAAAAGGAATGTTAACGAAATCCACTCGGATATTAAATCCGAATACGACCACAGCAGCAGCAACGAGCTGCCCAAGCAGTTTTACTTTGGCTGACAGTTCGAAACGGTCATCCAGTGCGCCAATCAGAACGATAATCGATCCGCCGATCAGAAACGCACTGACAAAGCTCATATCTCTTGTTGTAAACCATGCAGATACAAAAGGAAGAAGTGCAGCTACTGTAATAATAAAAGCAAGAAAGATTCCCAAACCACCTAGACGTGGCATGATCCGAGTGTGCACTTTACGTGCATTCGGTGTGTCCATTGCACCTATTCTTACCGCGAACTTTTTGACAAGCGGTGTCAGGGCAAGAGCCAGTCCCATCGACACGATAAATCCAATGATAAAGATCGCTACCATTTGAACATTCGACCCCCAATTATAATACCCATACGAAATTATAAATCCCCTGATCTCTTTTATATATATAAGAAATATTGTTAGCCCTATTTAATGAAGAACTATTGGTTACACGATAACGAAGAGTGCAAGGAAAACCTGGAGAAGTGCAACGTTTGCCTTTATCACCGGATTTCTCCCTATCAAAAGGGAATAAAAGAAATCTGGGGATAACAGCAATCGGAAGGTTGCCTTGCAATCGTAGTGCCAAGTGTAACGGTTTGATTCATTGTTTGCGAACATACATGTAATCCGGAATGAATTATACGCTGATCACACGCGAAACGCCAACCTCAATTTTTAGCAAAAACGTGCATTTTTCTCGTAATAGCCTGTATTTAACGGGCTTTAGTCACGTTTTCTTTGTCCTGGATCACTTTAATCGCGAATTTTGGAAGCGCAAGCATGCGCCCTGCACGACTTGGTTCGCGAAGCAGTCGGTAAAACCACTCCAGTCTTAGCTTCTGGAACAGTTTTGGGGCACGTTTACTTTTGCCGGAAATGACATCAAAACTGCCTCCAACGCCCATGGTTACGGGAACCTGAAGCGCCTCCTTATACTTGTGAATCCAGGGCTCCTGCGTATCTGCGCCGCGTGCCACAAACAGTAGATCAGGTGCAGCTTCGCGAATGGAAGCAACCACCTCTTCGTCCTCAGCCGGGCCAAAATAACCGTCGCGATAGCCCACAATACGGATCGCCGGATATTGCTGTTGTAACCGAACTGCCGTTTCTTGAATCACCTCAGGGGTGGAACCGAGCAAATACACACCCCAGCGATAGTTTTCTCCAACCCGCAGCAATTCATGTAAAAGCTCAAATCCGGGTACTCGCTCTGCTACAGGATCCCCACAATAATTGGCAGCCCACACGACGCCTGTACCATCCGGTACAATCAACTCGGCAGATTGCATCACTTGCATCATGGACGGATTCTCCAGTGCTGCCATCACCATGATCGGGTTAGCTGTAATGACCTGATGCGGCTTCTTGGACAACACGGCTTCCCGGAGAGTCTCCACCGTTTCTTTCATCGTTAGTTTGGAAAAAGGAATGCCATAGATCGAAACGGTAGGTATTGGTCCGGTCTGATTCATCTTTATCTCACCCTTTGCGGCCTAAATAGTTAATAATTTGCTTTGCAGGCACTCTGGCCTCCTGCTTCAGTTCGGTAATGCGATCTTCGTTTTCCTTCAACCACTGTGAACGTTGATCCAGAAGAGAGGCTACGCTCTTCGCCAGCTTGTCCCCATCGAGTGCAGTCGTGCTTCCTACAGGCTCACTATCCAGACGAAGCATAAACTGATCGATTTTGGGATCATATGAGATAGCCACAGGTGGCACATACTGCGATGCGGCATAGATCAAGCTGTGCAAACGCATGCCAATAACAACATCACACTTGCTGACTTCCTCCAACATGAGCTGTGGATCTGTCAGATTCGGAGTTATGCTGACCTCGCTGCCTTTACTGGTGACGTCTCCGAGCATCTCCATAATAAAACGGGACGCCTCTTCATCTTTTGGCAAATGAAATGGCATAAAACGCAGATGCACTGCCTTTTTGGCACATAGCTTCTTCAGTCCTGAGGCAATTGCCGTCAGTTCCTTCCGATCGGATTCCCAGAAACGCACAGATACACCGATGACCGGAAGCTTCGTTTGCGCCGCAGATGAACCATCGCTCGATTGATCCGACACAGTCCCCGTCGTAACATCCTTTTCCCTGCTACCTTCAGGCAAAGGCAGTCCCATAACCGGGTCAGGCACAACATGAATCTGATTCCACTGCAATCCAAGTCCGCGCAGATAATCAGCGGATTGTTCATCCCTCACCGATATATACTTACACCCCTTGAATACGGAACGGATCATCGGATTGAAGAATTTACGGTTAACGGGCCCAATTCCCTGAGCATAAACAAACGTAGGTTTTTTCAGCCACTGGGCCAGCTTGATTACACCCAGATAGTAGGGAATGGATTTCAGTCCGGTCGCATCCTGCAGCAAGCTTCCGCCGCCACTGATCAATCCGTCACTTTCCTTGATCGCTTCACGAACTTCCTTCAATTTCATACGGTGAACGGAACGTACCCCATACATGGAGGTCGTTGACTCCGGATCGATGGAGAGCACGA
This sequence comes from Paenibacillus illinoisensis NBRC 15959, assembly GCF_004000925.1. Lineage (GTDB taxonomy): Bacteria > Bacillota > Bacilli > Paenibacillales > Paenibacillaceae > Paenibacillus > Paenibacillus illinoisensis. Next base: position 25,679 of record NZ_BIME01000003.1, read on the forward strand.
TCGGCTCAATGTTGACGCCAGATCTGTGACTCTCCTCTTCCAGTGCAGTCAGAATCGACTTAAGTACCGCTTCGTCTCCGCTGTTGCGGAATCCGTAATATCCCGAGATGACTAACTTTTGAGAAGTGGTGACCATTTTTTCCAACATCCTTCCGCTACTTGCCACACACCCACAGCAATGATACCGAAGATCAAGCCAATTCCGAGTCCCATTACTCCGCGAATGAGAGATAATACAGCCGGTGTATGGATATGCGCGAACGTATCCACCATGGACAACTGTCCAATCGCTGCAATAATGAGTACAAAGATGACTTGACGATATTTTAAAGCGGCGAACACGCCAACGATAAACAGCGGGTGTCCCAGCACAAATTCTTTGAACCTTGGTCGTACGCCAAATGTATCTTCCAGCGTTGTACGCAGGAACATCTCAAACGGGGTTACTGAACCCGAGTTCCCTGTACGTGTCAAATAATAATATCCAGCTGCGGCTGCAACAACCGCCAGAACAACCATCAGTACATTAACCGGTGTACGGAGAATTCCTTTGAGCTGCTTAATGGAAATCGTACCCGATCCACGATAAAACAAGATATAAAGAGCTACCAGTCCCATTGGAGCAAAGTGCAGCAGGCTCACGCCCCTAAACTGGTTAATGACCAGACTATACGTAATGCTGTTAAGCAATGCGATCATAAACGGCACGGCAAGGAACGACAGAATAGACGTTCTTACATATAAGATCAACGTTTGTGCCAATCGACGACCCGCAGATGCATTGGGTTGACGCTGCTGCTGATAATTCACGGTTCTCACCGCAAGCACCATCGCGATGGTTGGTGCGGAGATCGCAACGAGCAAGGCAATCGCCTGCTCAAGCAAGGTCGGTTTCAGGAGGAACAAGCCCGCACTTCCAACCAAACCTAATACAAACACAAGCAAGGTCAACAGTGGTACGAAGTATGACACCATCAAGGTAATCATGGCAATTGCACCAACTAGCGCAACCAGCTTGGCATAACGCTGAATCGAAGATTCTTTTACTGTAAATGCCTCAGCCTGTCCAAGCTCGAATCCGCGCTTCTCCATGCGTTCAATGGCATGCCCTGGCTCACCCAGACTGTTAATCAGGTTCTCAATCGGATCCGTAATCATGGCTTTGGCCGTGTTCCGGCTAGGCCCTGCATTCAAATAGAGCATGCGGATGTTACGGTCCTTGGTAGCGAGCACAAAACGGTCCGCAATGACATCTACATCCAGATTGGCATCTCCCTCACTTAACGAATACAAACGAGCAACGTTGTAGTCCGTTTTGTAGGCAAGGGTTTCAAATCCAGATTGAGGTTTCTTCAAGTTTTCAATGGCTGCAAGTCCAATGTCATGTTTGTTCAACAATTGTGCGAATTGATCGAGACTCTTCATCTCCGCATTATCATTGTACCCTTTCACTGCATCGCCATCAAACAGGATGCGTTTCACGCCATTCTCTTCGAAGAAGGTAAGCAGACGCTCCATGGATTCCTGGCTGTATGGCACGCTATCTGCGATCCTTGGCAAAATGTAAAACCCTTTATCACGCAGCATCTGGATGGCAACCGGATCCGGCTGCATCGGCTGCATGTTGGCATTCTCCGGAGGAGTCTGCAAAATCAAGCCGCTTCGACCTTCAAACTCCCATGGCACCACCGGAATCTGACGATCCGCGAACGTTTGTTCAATGATGGGTGTATACGTTTGAGCATTTTCTTCGGATGTGAACAACACATACGTGAAGTTCTCGTTAGGAGAAACCACGTTCTGAGTCAGGTTAGCAACATCCTGCCCGTTATATACGGTCAGTTTCCGTGACTTTCTAAGCTCATCCAGTGTACTTTCGAATACAGCCATCGTTGTTACGCCGGCATCTTTCAAGCGAGTCAATTGCTCATTCATAAAATCCTGGGGATGGGCTTGATAAGCCGATATATCCAACAGACCTCTATAATTGAATACAAGCTCCACCTTTTTGGCGGACGATTCCGTCTGTACCCGATCACTAATAACAGGGATGGAAGCGATCAGTCCTATAATGACAACAAGCCACAGCCACTTCCGGGAAGCGGTATTCCAATAAAGCCATTTTTGACGCACTACATGTACCTCCTCAAGTGTTGGAACCAAATCCACGTTCAGCTCAAGTAATTCATTCAAATAATTAACGGGTATATACACAGCTTGTGTCAACAAGCCTTCGAATATCCGATCAATCTGTTTCAACCTCTGCAAAAAATCACACCTAAAAGAAAAGCCCCTCCGCCAACCAACCTTACGGTGCGGAGAGGCTTTTAACCATTCGTGCTTTGTACAACAATCGTACTTATTGTGCGTCTACTCGCGACATTACTGTGGAAGCCAAACGTTCAATGCGGCCTTCCGCATCTTCCAAGCTCTCACCACGTACTGCGAAGTACACTTTGATCTTCGGCTCTGTACCGGAAGGACGCAGGCAGAACCATGATCCATCTGCCAAAATGAACTTCAGGACGTTTTCTTTTGGCAAGCCATCCAAACCAAGAGAGTAATCAAGCACATCTTGTACCGCGATACCCGCTACTTCTTGTGGCGGGTTCGAACGCCAATCCGTCATTTTTGCCTGGATTTGCGCTACACCGTCCTTGCCTTTCAGCGTACGGGACTCCAGCTTCTCGAGGAAATACCCGAACTGGCGATAGAGCTCCTGCAGGACATCGTACAGCGTTTTACCTTGGTTTTTGTAATATGCAGCAGCTTCTGCAATAAGCATCGAAGCCAGGATGGCATCTTTGTCACGAGCATAGCTGCCTGCCAGGTAGCCATAACTCTCTTCATATCCGAACAAGAATGTATGACTGCCAGTTGCTTCGAACTGGTTCATTTTTTCACCGATATATTTAAAGCCTGTCAGCGTGTTCATCACTTCTGCACCGTAATGCTCAGCAATGACCGCGCCCATCTCGCTCGTTACAATCGTTTTGACGACTGCGCTGTTGCTTGGCAGCTTGCCTGTCTCTTGCAGTCGGCTCAGCACATAGTGCACCATGATCGCACCGGATTGGTTACCAGACAGTACGAAATACTTGCCATCATTGTCTTTTACAACTGCACCCATGCGGTCTGCATCCGGGTCCGTACCAATCAGAATGTCAGCACCTACGGATTCACCCAGTTTCATGGCAAGTGTAAATGCTTCGCGTTCTTCCGGGTTAGGAGACTTCACCGTGGAGAATTCAGCATCCGGCTGTTCCTGCTCTGCCACAACATGGACCTGCTCAAAACCGATCTGTTCCAACACACGACGAACCGGAATGTTTCCTGTGCCATGCAGTGGCGTAAAGACGATTTTGAAGTCACGGCCTACGCCTGATTGAATCAGGTCACGACTCAGACTTACGCTGGCAACCGTATCAACAAATGCCTGATCTTCCTCTTCACCCAGCCATACCAGCAAGCCTTGCGCTTCAGCTTCTTCTTGAGTCAGCTTTTTCACATCGGCAAGGGAAGGAACTTCCTGAATGTACTGGATGACTTTCTCTGCTTCGTGCGGTACTAGTTGGCCACCTTCGTGGTTGTACACTTTGTATCCGTTATATTCCGGTGGGTTATGACTTGCCGTTACCACAATACCGCCCGTTGCTTGCAAGTGACGCACACTGAAGGACAGCTGCGGCGTAGGGCGCAGAGATGTGAACAGCTTGGCTACAATGCCGTTTCCGGCAAGAACCAACGCAGCATCCAGTGTAAATTCAGGCGAGTAGTGACGGGAGTCATGGGCAATGACTACAGAAGGTCTGCCTTCCTTGTCACCATGCTGCTCGAGCAGATAACGTGCAAAACCTTGAGTCGCCCGACCAACGGTGTACTTGTTCATCCGGTTGCTTCCGGCGCCAATGACCCCGCGCAATCCACCTGTACCAAACTCCAGATTTCGATAGAAACGATCCTCCAGCTCTTTCGGCTGATCCTGCAAATCACGAAGCTCCTGTTTCGTCGCTTCATCAATCGAAGCATCCTCCAACCACTGCTGTAGCGTCTGTGCTGCTGTTTCGCTTAACTGTTCCATTCCTATAAACCCCTTCCGTCTATATAAATTCAATGGTTTGCTGAGCTGCTTCAGCATTTTGCATCAATCCGTTATATACACACTCTGACTGATGCAAATGCTCATGGTTGTAATCAGCTTGGGTCAGACAGGGCAAACATGATTTCGCCTTCAGCGACGACTTTGTCTTCCACACGGGCTGTCGCTTTGCCTTTACCGATCGAACCCTTCAGACGTGTAATTTCCACTTCCAGCATCAACGTATCTCCAGGCACAACTTGTCCACGGAATCGGAAATTATCCAGTCCCGCCAAAAAGCCGATTTTCCCTTTATTGCTCTCCACGTTAAGAATCGCTGCTGCGCCTACTTGAGCCAGTGCTTCGGTGATCAACACCCCAGGCATTACCGGATATTCCGGGAAATGACCGATGAAGAACGGTTCGTTAATCGTTACGTTCTTCAGACCAACGGCGCGTTTGCCATCCTCCATTTCTACAATCTTGTCCACCAGCAGAAATGGGGGACGGTGCGGGATAATGGCTTGAATCTGTTTGCTATCGAGCACAGTGTAATCTCCTTTCGGTGTCATTTATATGCGAATCATTCCCTACATAATTGCTTGTATGCGCGGTGGCCGTTACGGTTACGGATCGTTCTTCCGATCGCTGTTGTCTCCAAATTTTCTCGATTCATTTTTTGAAGGTAAAAATTTGGAGACAAAGGCGAACGCTTTGCTTCTTCAGAATCGATTCCGTCCCCTCCACACGTCGCTAAAACAAAACCATTATGCTAAATGTATTACATATAAATGTGGTTATTTTTATTTGGTATGAAAAACGCATTTTCGGTTAACACTACTAATATCCTTCATGACTGCAGTAGTGAAGGTTGAGATAAGGGGTCTCTCTTCGCGATGACATTCGTCTTTCGCAGGGGAGGCCTCTTTTGACGTCAAACGTCATCCATCATTATACTGTTTTCAACGCGAAAAAGAAAACTCCTGCCTGCGCAGGAGTTTTCGCTATTTCACGATCATGAAGCGAACACCAGATCATATACATGTTTCCAGGTACTCCACTGGAACACGGAGCCAATATCCTGTTTGCCCAGTACCACATAACCAGCGACCATGCCGCCAGCGAGGGCAAGAACAAGCAAGACCGGGATCAGGAACCATCTGGCAACGCGCCATCCACTCTTTTTCTTCTTCTTGACTTCCTTCTTCTCCGGCTTGCTGTTCTGCTTCTGTGTATCTGTCATCGCATTCACCTTTATGCTCTTATAGTGTTGGCAAGACCTGCCATCGAATCACTTGATGTCAGTGCACGTGCTGCCAGCTGATAGGTCCGCTGTCCTTGCATCAATAGTGCCATCTCCTGTGTCAGATCCACGTTGGATTGCTCCAGATAGCCCGCACGAATCGTAGCTACTGCATCACGTGTAGCCGCATTAGCGCCAAACACATCATTCTCGGTCAAGCCGGCATCCAGACCAAACAGATTATCTGCGTATTGCACAAGTCCTTCCGGACGTTCGATGTCTACAAGCTGCAGCTGGGCTCCAATCGTTGCATTGGCTTCATTCCCGCGACGAATCAATAGGTTACCCTTCTCGTCGAAGGCCACTTTACTATTGTTCGGAGCCGTGATCCGGTTACCTTGACGATCCAGCGCGAAGTAGCCTTCCCCATTAACCAGCACCATCATCTGAGGTGCATTGGGGTTCGGGTTAGGTGTTGGATCAGGGACAAAATGGAATGCTCCCTGACGTGTCCACATTTTCTGACCATTCGCTTCAACCGCAAACATCGCGTTGCCTTCGATTGCCAAATCCGTTGGACTGCCTGTCTCATTCAGTGTCCCCTGAGACATATCCTTCGTCACACTCGTCAAACGGGCACCAAATCCCAGATTATATCCCATTGGGGTGGAACGTCCATCGAGCTTATACTTGTCCGGTTGCTGCTGCACCCGGGTCAGTACATCCTCGAACGCCGCCTGCTTGCTTTTATAGCCTGCCGTATTCACGTTGGCAATATTATCGGAAATGACATCCAGACGTTGCTGTATCGCGGTCATCGAGACCTTCGCACTAATCATGGAATTATTCATTTAGTAATTCATCCTCTCTATTGCCGCGCGTTATACACGACCTACATCATTGACAGCTTTGTCCAAACTTCGATCATAGAACTGCACAACCTTCTGATTCGCTTCATACGCACGATAAGCGGCATTCATATCCACCGTAGCTTGGGAAGCATCGACATTCGATCCTTCCAAGTAGCCCTGACGGATCTGCACATTATCTCCCGCAGCCATCATTCGCGCTGTAGCACCTTCCTGGTCATACAGACTAAAATTACCGTCACCCTGACGAACCAGTTGGTTAGGCTGATCAATGACGCTGATTCCAAGCGTAACCCCCGTAGGTGCACCCGTGACTGCATCCACAAGACGGCCTTGCTCATCCACTTTAAATTGGTCCACTGAGCCTGTCAACACAACGGGCTGTCCATTATTATCCAGAACCTGAGCTCCCGTTGAGCTTAATAGTTCTCCTGTTCCGGTAACCTGGAAGTGGCCATCACGTGTATATCTTGTATTGCCTTCCGCATCTCGCACCGTAAAATACGCTTGAGGCTGATAGATCACCGTGCCATCAGCTCGTACAAATTTGCCTGAACCGTCAAAGGCGACAGGTTGTCCCGTCTGCGGATCATTTAAGGACAGATTGGACGAGATGGCAAAATCACTCTTTTGACCACTCTCCATAATCGCTCCCTGCAAATTCATGGACAAGCTCTCTTCCGCGAACACCCCTGTGTTCAGCCTGCCCAGCCGCTTCGTCGGAACATTGGCATCTCCACCGACCAACGTAATGAGCATTTCCGGGAAGGAACGGCTTACGCTGTTCACCTGTTTATATCCCGTCGTGTTCGCATTAACAATATTTTGAGTCGCTGTGTCATGGCGGCGTTGCTGCGTAATCATTCCCGCGGTAGCGGTGTACAAACCTCTTAGCATGAATTAACCCCTCTCCTCAAGCGCTTGTCCTGCACTGCAGGATCAATGCTTGTCCGTTCTATTGCCGAGCATAGGCAAACCTTTGATACTTATATCGGCAGATCAGAACTTTTTCTTAACCACTTGATCCAAATTATTGAGCATAATGCCTGTCCCTTTTACGACACAATGCATCGGATCCTCTGCAACCCATACCGGTACATGCAGTTCATTGGACAAAAGCTCGTCCAGCCCATTAAGCAAAGCGCCTCCTCCTGTCAACACAACACCCCGGTCAATAATATCCGCCGACAGCTCTGGTGGCGTCCGCTCCAATACCGATTTGGCTGCAACGATAATGGATTGCACGGAATCCCATAGCGCTTCCTGTACTTCACTTCCCGACACCGTTACCGTAACAGGCAATCCGGATACCATATCCCGTCCGCGAATGTCCATCTCGGTTTGGCGTCCAGCCGGGTTTACGGAACCAATTGCAATCTTCAGATCCTCGGCAGTGCGTTCACCGATCATGAGTTTGTACTTGGCTTTGATAAACTTGATAATCGCTTCGTCGAACTTGTCCCCTGCGACTTTAATAGAAGAGGCGGTGACTACGTCGCCCATAGACAGGACTGCAACGTCAGTCGTTCCGCCGCCGATATCCACGACCATATTGCCGCTCGGCTGAAAAATATCCATTCCTGCACCAATGGCTGCCGCTTTTGGCTCTTCTTCCAAAAATACTTCTTTGGCACCGCTGCGCTCCGCAGCTTCACGGATCGCCTTCTGCTCTACGGAAGTAATATTCGTCGGTGCACAGATTAGAATACGCGGGTGGCTGTACCAGCTTCTCGCCCCCACACGATTAATAAAATGTCTGAGCATCGCTTCCGTAATTTCGAAGTCCGCAATAACGCCGTCACGCAGCGGTCGGATGGCAACAATGTTACCCGGAGTACGCCCCACCATACGACGCGCTTCTTCCCCAACAGCAAGGACCCGCTTCGTATCGCTTTCAATGGTCACGACGGAAGGTTCATCGAGGACAACCCCACTTCCTTTCACGTGAATAAGCACGTTCGCCGTGCCAAGATCAATACCGATATCCTTGCTTAACATAAAAGAGCCCCCAAAGTGATATTATTTGGTCAGCGTATCCTGTGAAAAAGAGTCCCTTATCACGTCACCGCTCGTTCGACAAAGTGCAACATATATATGTAAAAATCGGGCTGATAAGATGTCATAATTCGATCCTGTACCAGCTTTTAACATATCATACTTCAGGGGAGGGATTCAATCCATGTGTGAGCTTTTTGGCCTACGTCTTTTCGCGATGGTTACGATTTAGCGGAAGCCAGTACTTCACGCTTTTTGCCGCTTGTTTTTTTGTATTTGATTTTGGTCGCTTCGCCGCCCCGCAAGTGGCGGATGGACTTGTGGTACTCCAGGATATGTTTCACCTGGTCAGCAAGATCAGGGTTGATTTCCGGCAGACGCTCCGTCAGGTCCTTATGCACCGTACTCTTTGACACGCCGAACTCTTTGGCAATGGTACGGACCGTATTCCTCGTCTCGACAATGCAGCGACCTATTTTTATGGTCCGTTCCTTGATGTAATCGTGCACGCTCCCGCCTCCCTACTGTGTGGATAGTTTGGTACATTATATGAGGAGCATGCCTATATATTCGCGGTTTAGAGGTGTGACAAGCTTCGGAGGTCCCAATAATTTCTGAAAAGCACAAAAAAAGCAGAGGGAATTTCCCTCTGCCCTTTTCATTCTGCGTTAAAAATCATTTATTTTTCCGGAAGATATCCTTGCGGGTTAACCGGTTGACCGTCTTCGTATACTTCGAAGTGCAGGTGGTTGCCGAGCGTTTTTTCCAGTTCATTTACGCCAGCGGATGCAATTGCATCTCCCTGTTTCACTTCATCATCCTGTTTCACTTTGACGTCAGACAGGCTTTGGTATACGGTTTTGAGGTTATCACTGTGTGTGATTTCCACAACTTGACCCGTCAGCGGATTTTGCTCCACCCGTGTCACTTTACCGCCGAGTGCTGCTTTTACTTCAAATGATTTGTTATCCCCACGCGCCAGGTCTACGCCTGTGTTCGGAATAAACGTATCGTTGTACTGCACCATTGCGGCTTCATGTTCTTCGGTAGAGCCTTCGTTCTCATAGAACGGTTTAACAACAGAGATTTCCGACGGACTTGCTACTGGCCATGCAAAACTTTCCGACTGGGCGACAACTTCCACACTTTCTTCTCCACCAACTGCTGTTTCTTCTGTACCCGATGCTCCCGTTTCTACTACTCCACTAGCAGGATCGGAGTTCAGCGTTTTCTCGCCTGTACCCTGATAGACCCACACTAATGTTAGTATAATGCCTGCTGCTGCGATGTAGGCTGCCGGGAAGACCCAACGTTTGGACATTGCTCTTTTCCATGAAGAGGGCTGGCTGGCCGGTACTCCTTGAGTTGTTTTAGGAGTTTCTTCTTGGACTGTTTTTTTGTTTTGTTCATTCATCTTGATCACCTCAGTAACAAGTGTTACCGGGTGCAACTCTTTTATACACGCGCGACTCTAATTTTTTTCACGGAGGTTTCAGAGACTGCTATATATGTGGATGAGTGGTTAGTGCGTGCGCCGCTTCGGTGCCAGAAAACCTTTCGACCGCTGTTACTCCCGGATTTCTTCTATCACCTTCTTCAAAGGGAGAAATCCAGGAGTAAAGGCAAGCTTATGCTTCCGAAGCAGCTTTCTTTCAGAAAGCTTTTAGCTTCGCTTCTACAGGTCTTTTCTGTCCCTGCGCTCCCCGTACACTCTCACTTTCCGTATATATAGCTAAATTCTGAAAGCTCCGGAATGGGCGGTGTTTAGAGTGTGATTGGCTTTAATAGCCAATCTTAATGAAATATAGTGAACCTTTTTGAGATAGAATTCTATGATGTTGGCACTCATGTTTGATGTCGTAGCGTAGCATTTTAATTGGTTCAGAGGGGTAGCACTCTTTGCTTGCTCGCGTCCTCATTCTATATATGGGTAGCTTGCTGAATGTTTAGCCATTTATTAAGTTTGGTTCAGATGAGGCGGGGTATGATTGAATGGCTCAATTATTAAATTGCTGTTGTACAAATAATGTTCATGGCGCTATTGTTTTGCCAGCATCTTTGATGCCTGTCCAAAGGATATACCTGTGTAGTAGTGTTTCAGAATCTGTGTCGCGGTGTGTCCCTCCTGCGCCATGCCATTCGCTCCCCACTGGCTCATTCCCACGCCATGTCCGTAACCGTAGGTCGTAATCTGCACCTCGTCACCCTCTGTCGTCCAGCTGAATTGACTGGATCTCAATCCAAGCAGCTTGCGCACCTCTGGTCCACTGAAAGTCGAACCTGCGATCTGCAGCTCCTTAATTCGGTGACCTTCTGTTGTAGACAGCACTTCCATCCAGGAGCCGCCCTCCTGGGCAGTGACCGGGATAGCACTGGCACTCAAATTCAGCTTCTGGAGAATTTCGCTGCGCTTCATTGTGACGGTCTCCTTGAATCCCGGAGCTAACTTCTGGTCCCATGGACTTGCTACACTTTTCAAATAGGGTACGACATTTCCCCATACATCCTCAGCGTTCTCCGTATAACCGTTACTTGTAGAAAAAAAGGATGCAGTAATGGCCTTACCCTGATATGTCATCACGGCGTCCCGGCTTTCGCGAATGGCCTGCTGTAACTTCTCCCATTCTTCCGCTTTCCCCAAACGTGTCCACTCCTTCTCCACCTGATCCGGTGGAATAAACACCTGATGACTGACCGTATCCGTTACATCTGCATCACCTGAAGGTACACCGCTGGTATCGTGCGCTGCCAGCCTTCTGACGATAAAGGTCCGCGCGGCAATGGCCTGTGCCTTCAGTGCCTCAAGCCTGAACTCGGCAGGCATCTCCGCAGCAACAACACCCGTCACATACTCCTCAAGCGGAAGACTCATTGTTGTTCCCGTTGCCGACAGATACACTCTTACATTGGGTTCTGGGTATGTCACTGGCACAGCTGGGACTGGGACGGTGTTCGTTACACTGCCTGTTGATGGTGTAACTGGGATCGGCTTCACCGGATCACTTGTCCGGGGCCACACTAATATAGCAGGGATCAGGAGTGCCAGCGCCAAGAGCCCTGTTACAGCAGCAGCTGGTTGCCAGCGCCTGGATCCGCTTGACCACCTGCGTCCTCTTCCGAATGTCCTCATCCTGCGTCTCTTTACTCGGCGGAACTGATCGAGTTCAATGACCGGTCCGCGAATTCTCCTTGACTCACGCTCAGACTGGTCTGATGCTCCTGTTGGGTTTGGATTGATTGTTCTTTTGGCCTCTGCAGCTGAATTTCTGGTATTCATGGCCATGGACTTGTCTTTCTCCATTCCGGCATCCGAAGTCTGCTTGGACTCCTCCATCATTGGACGGGGGACAAGGGGCACCTTAACCTGTATACGAGCTTCTTTCATTTCGACATACCCTCCGTTGTACATAGGCCGTCATAGACCGGTCCTTTTGTTCAAATCCATAGTTTAGGGTATGAGCTGTTTCGATCTGATAGAACCTGATTTGAGAGAAAGAAAGAGCTTCTGCTTCTTTTTAATGTTAGATTAACATTGCTCTGCTATAGTGGATAAACCGCCGCTATACAGGCATTTTTGACATGCCTCACCATGCACCGCATTCTCTATTGATGTTCTTTTATTCAATTGTATATATTCAAAAGTTAGACCCACAGTTCTTCCATTAGGACCAGCTATTAATAGAATCAGGTACTGAATTGTTGGCCATACTTTAATAGTATAGTGTCAAAAAAGGGCATAAAAAAAGCCAAGCCAGATGGCTTAGCTTTTTACTAAAAACATGATTTAAGCCCAAGTCGGTTGTACCTTGAACATCGGCACTTCTTCCTCAGCTTTTTCGGTTGCAGGCTTAGCTGCGTCCAGTTTCGGTTCTTCAACCGAAATACGGTAAATGTCGGCTCCCAGTCCATTCAGCTTTTCAGCCAGGTGAACGTAGCCACGGTCGATGTGATGAACACCGCCGACTTCAGTTGTGCCTTCAGCAACCAGACCCGCAATAATGAGTGCAGCACCCGCACGCAAATCGGTAGCTGTAACTTTGGCACCCTTCAGTTTGGCATTACCTGTAATGATGGACGAACGGCCTTCCACTTTGATCTCCGCATTCATCAACTGGAATTCATCCACATGCATGAAGCGATTCTCAAACACCGTTTCCGTTACGACACTTGTTCCTTCAGATGCCAGCAAGAGCGCCATCATCTGGGATTGCATGTCAGTAGGGAATCCAGGGTATGGTAATGTTTTCACATCTACTGCCTTGAGTGGACGGTCCGCAATAACACGCACCCCATTCTCATCTGGCAGGATGGTTACTCCCATCTCTTCCATCTTCGCAATAACTGAACCCAGATGGTCGGAGATCGCACCTTCGATGTACACATCACCACCGGAAATTGCAGCAGCAGCCATGTAAGTACCTGCTTCTACCCTATCCGGAATTACTGTGTGCTTCACGCCAGTGAGTTTCTCCACACCCTCGATGCGAATTACCCCTGTACCCGCGCCACGGACTTTGGCACCCATTCCGTTAAGGAAGTTAGCCAGATCCACGATCTCAGGTTCTTTTGCTGCATTCTCCAGCACGGTAACACCGTCAGCCAGCGTTGCAGCCATCATAATATTTTGAGTAGCTCCGACGGAGGCTACATCCAGATAAATTTTTGCACCACGCAACCGTCCTTGGCTGCGAGCTTCGATATAGCCTTGGCCCAAGCTGATCTCGGCACCCATGGCTTCAAAACCTTTCAAATGCTGATCAATCGGCCGTGTTCCGATGGCACATCCACCAGGAAGCGAAATTCTTGTATGACCCATACGCGTCAATAAAGGCCCCATGACCAGAAAAGACGCCCGCATTTTACTTACCCATTCATACGGGGCTTCGCAGGAAGTAAGTTTTTCCGCATTCACGGTAATCACTTCGTCCCGGTATGTAACACCCGCTCCCAGCGATTCCAACACTTTGTTAATCGTCATCACATCGTCTAGAGGAGGCGCGTCAATAATAACGCTTTGTCCTTCTTCCCCTAGTAGAGAGGCAGCGATGATCGGAAGAACAGAATTTTTAGCGCCGCTAACTTTGACACTTCCGGTCAACCTTTTGCCACCGCGGACGATAAATTTGCTCATCATGGTTCCCTCCGCGCTTTTATTCCCTTTTCTTCATTCCGGAATACGTAAGCCCTCTGTGTTAGAAAGGACTGTTGCTGTGTGTGGAATTTCGACATTACCCGGCAAAAAACGCCTGATGTCTGTTCAGAAAAGAATTGGTTTATAATCCAAAATTGATGATAACACTTGCCGTGCTGATTGCCTGCAAACTTGTAATTAAGGCTTACAGGTCAGCAAAACATCAGGACAGACGGATTGGGATGATTATTAGCCGGTAATTACCGGGGATCCCGTTTATAACCTAAGGTTAAAGTAAACAATAGTTAATTCCCTAACTTCCATCATAACATTTTTGAATTGTACGATACAAGCATTTTTACATAAAACATCTCAATTCAACCAATTACATGTCACACATTTTTCTTAATTGTTAACAGGTTGGTCATACTCTAATTGTTGACACAATCAATCGATGTTATTCGACAATCAGGCTGCATGAAGAACCTAACAGATGATTAACCAACCATCTCAACATTAAAACAAATGACGCAACATTTGGGTCCATGATAAATAATCAATAACGAACCCGGATACGGCATGACCCAGAATAATGGCAAGCAGCAAATGCAGCAATCTTCCTTGAGCACCCTTCGGCTGTCTTATAATCAGATCAAGCTTCAGGTTTTGCAGTGCCCACCATGCGAGTGCTATACACAATAGCGAAACGACAATCGAAACTAACCCATTTGTGCTTAATGACTGGTTCAACTGATTCGTCAGATCAATATCCATATATTCATTACCTCCACATTTGTTGCAGCAACCAGCGTAATTTTGCTTGTCATCCTTAATTTAAAAGTCATAAGAATGGTTTTTTCCAGCAGAACACAACTGATTCACCGCTGAAGTACCCCGTATGGAGATCCTTCGTGTTGCCCATTCATCGAGCAGCACAATCTGGCTGAGAATGATCATGGAATTCATCTTCGCAGCTGCAATCTCTGCTGACTCTATGGAATATAGGCTCTTTCATCATACATTGTCAATTACATTGATTTCCACTTTGAAAATATTTTAATTTTAAACCATCGGGATTTTGTGACTAAAACGACATAAAAGAGCGCTATTTCGATATCGATGTTGTCATTTCCTCGGAAATAATTTGGTTTGAACTGGCCAAAAATGGGTCTATTAGTGGTAACTATCACCACTACTATAGTCCTATACTATATTCAATATCACACCAACGGTGATCATTGTTTACAAAAATTAACGGACAATCTACATAAAATCATCCAGTAAATCACGATTACCACACATAAATATGGAAGTCATTTCTGCGAAACACAGCAAAAAAGCCCGGCAGACCAAGCCGCCGGGCTTCCTTTAATCGTTTATTTGCCGTATACGTTGATCCGGTTAACCGCTTTTTGCAGAGCAATCTCTGCCCGGCGGTGATCAAAGTGGTCCTGGTTGCTTTGGCTGCTGAGACGGCGTTCTGCCCGTTCTTTCGCTGCACGCGCACGATCCACATCGATATCTCCCGGGAATTCGGCACTTTCTGCGAGAACAACAACCTTATCTTTGCGGATTTCGATAAAGCCGCCGCCAATAGCGACCTGCTTGTTCTCTTTTCCGTTTTTGATAATAATCGGTGCAATCTGCAACGGAGTAACCATAGGGATATGGCCTGGCAAGATCCCCAGCTCCCCTTCAATACCACGAGCGATGATGCTATCTGCTTGCGCCGAATAGACCAAACGCTCAGGCGTTACGATTTCCAACAAAAAGGTGCTCAATTCCATCCCTCCTGAAACTATCCGAAGGATAGCTCGCTTCATAAGGACAATCCTGGATTCAGATTATACCAGTGTTTTAGCTTTCTCCACTGCCTCTTCAATCGTACCCACGAAGAGGAATGCTGCTTCCGGCAGATCGTCATGCTTGCCTTCGAGAATCTCTTTAAAGCTGCGCACTGTTTCTTTAACCGGAACGTATTTACCCGGAATACCGTTAAATGCTTCAGCAACGTGGAAAGGCTGGGACAAGAAACGTTGGATTTTACGAGCACGGTAAACGAGCGCTCTGTCTTCTTCACTCAGCTCGTCCATACCCAGGATCGCAATGATATCCTGCAGCTCATTATAACGCGCCAAGATGCGTTTAACGCCTTGTGCTACGCTATAGTGTTCTTCACCTACAACTTCTGGTGCCAAGATCCGGGAGCTGGATGCAAGTGGATCTACCGCAGGGTAGATACCCATCTCGGAAATTTTACGCTCCAGGTTCGTTGTTGCATCCAAGTGAGCAAACGTTGTTGCAGGAGCCGGATCCGTATAGTCATCCGCAGGTACGTAGATCGCCTGGATGGATGTAACCGATCCTTTTTTCGTGGAAGTGATACGCTCTTGCAATTGACCCATTTCTGTTGCCAGCGTAGGCTGGTAACCTACCGCGGAAGGCATACGTCCGAGCAAGGCAGATACTTCTGAACCCGCTTGGGTGAAACGGAAGATGTTATCGATAAAGAGCAACACGTCACGGCCTTCTTCATCACGGAAATATTCCGCCATCGTCAGACCTGTGAGGGCTACACGAAGACGTGCGCCTGGAGGCTCGTTCATTTGTCCGAAGACCATTGCTGTTTTGTTGATAACGCCGGAATCACTCATCTCGTGATACAAGTCGTTACCTTCACGTGTACGCTCACCAACACCCGCGAATACGGAGATACCACCGTGCTCTTGCGCAATGTTGTTGATCAATTCTTGAATTGTAACGGTTTTACCTACACCGGCACCACCGAACAAACCGATTTTACCACCTTTGGCGTAAGGAGCCAGCAAGTCGATAACTTTGATACCTGTCTCCAGCATTTCAGCTTGAGTCGTCAGTTCATCGAATGCAGGAGCAGAGCGGTGAATCGGGTTTTTATGTTCAGCTGCAACAGTACCGCCAGTATCAATTGCTTCGCCGAGTACGTTAAATACACGACCCAGTGTCGCTTCCCCAACAGGTACAGAGATTGGAGCTCCTGTATCTACTGCTTCCATACCACGTACGAGACCGTCCGTGGAGGACATCGCGATACAACGTACCCGGTTGTCACCCAGATGTTTCGAAGCTTCGAGTGTAAGACTTACACTTACGCCGCTTTCGGTTACTGTAGTGATCGTAATGGCATTGAGGATTTCCGGCAGACCGCCGCGTTCAAACTCGACGTCAACAACCGGACCCATGATGCTCACAACGCGTCCTTTGTTCATCTTAACGTTCCCCTCCTACAAGCCTGCTACTTTGACAAAAATAAAGTTCCGTTCGTTTATCTTTGCAGTGCAAGCCTTCATTAAATAAAAAACGGTTAGCCTTGTGCTGCGTTGGCACCTGCCACAATTTCCGTAATCTCCTGCGTGATAGCCGCTTGACGGGCACGGTTGTATGTCAATGACAAATCGTTAATGAGTTTGGATGCATTTTTGGTTGCATTACCCATTGCCGTCATTTTCGCCCCCAGCTCACTCGCCTTACCGTTCAGAAGTGCACCATAGATTAGCGTTTCCGCATAACGCGGTAGCAAAACTTCCAGTACAGCTTCAGCTGAAGGCTCGTATTCGTAGCTCGCCGTCGGTCCTTCCGCAGCAGTTACCTCAGGTGTTTCCATTGGAAGAAGTTTTTCTACCGTAGGAATCTGGGTCAACGCATTCACAAAGCGGTTATAACAAATGTACAATTCATCAAATTTAGCCAACTCAAATCCTTGAACAGCCTCGTGTGCAATAGATTTGATGTCTGCAAATGCTGGTGAATCGGATAGATCCGTTGTAACGGATGCCATCGCAATTTCGCGCCGTCTGAAGTAATCGCGTCCTTTACGCCCAATAACAAACAACTCGTAGTCATCTTGGGAGTTATGGCGCTCTTTGAGCGTCAGATTGACCTGACGCAAAACGTTCGCATTGTATCCACCCGCAAGACCGCGGTCCGATGTAATGATCAGGTAAGCTGTCTTTTTGACCGGACGGCTCTCGAGCATCGGATGCTGGATCCCTTGCGTGCTTGACGCAATACTAGCCACAACTTCTTTCAGTTTCTCCGAATACGGACGGGCTGCCTCAGCTTTTTCCTGCGCTTTACGCAGTTTTGCAGCTGCAACCATCTCCATTGCTTTGGTGATTTGCTTGGTGCTTTGTACGCTTTTAATTTGCCGCTTAATTTCGCGCATGCCTTTTGCCATGATTTCACCACCTTCAAGTTTTGACGTAGTCAAAACTACTTCGTAAGCATTATCTTACTTTGAAAGCATCAAAGTTTTACATGCAGACATGCGGAATCGGTTAAACAACTCCGCAGCTGCAATCATCTATTTAGACAGAGACAGCGAAGCTCTTTCTGAACTTCTCGATTGCACCTTTCAGTGCATTTTCGTTGTCTGCAGTCAATTCTTTTGTATCACGGATGGACCCGAGAATCTCCGGATGGTTGCTCTCCATGAACGCTAGGAATTCGTGTTCAAAGCGAGTCACATCACCTGTTGGGATTTCATCCAGGAACCCTTTAACCGCTGTATACAAGCTGACAACCTGTTGTTCAACAGGCAGAGGCTGGTTTACACCCTGCTTCAGGATTTCCATCATGCGAGCACCACGATTCAGGCGGGCCTGAGTGGCTTTATCCAGATCGGAACCGAACTGGGAGAACGCTTGAAGCTCACGATATTGAGCGAGGTCGAGACGCAGGGAACCTGCAACCTTTTTCATCGCTTTGATCTGAGCAGAACCACCGACACGGGATACGGAGATACCTACGTTGATCGCCGGGCGTTGTCCAGCATTGAACAAGTCGGCTTCCAGAAAGATTTGTCCGTCCGTGATGGAGATTACGTTCGTCGGGATGTAAGCAGATACGTCGGAAGCTTGTGTTTCAATAAACGGAAGTGCGGTTAAAGAACCACCACCAAGTTCATCATTCAGCTTCGCAGCACGCTCCAGCAAACGGGAGTGCAAGTAGAAGACGTCACCCGGATATGCCTCACGGCCTGGAGGACGACGAAGCAGCAAGGAAAGCTCACGGTAAGCAGAAGCTTGTTTAGTCAAGTCATCATAGATAACGAGAACGTGCTCCCCTTTGTACATGAAGTACTCACCCATCGAACAACCGGAATACGGTGCGATGTACAAGAGTGGTGATGGATCGGAAGCAGCTGCAGTTACAACGATCGTGTACTCCATTGCGCCTTTACGACGAAGAGTTTCCACAACTTGTGCAACTGTAGATTGTTTCTGACCGATAGCCACATAGATACACTTCATGCCGCTGCCTTTTTGGTTCAGAATCGCATCAATTGCGATCGAGGTTTTACCTGTTTGACGGTCACCGATGATCAACTCACGTTGTCCGCGACCGATTGGTACCATGGCATCAATGGCTTTGATACCTGTTTGCATCGGCTCATGAACGGATTTACGATCCATTACGCCTGGTGCTTTACCTTCAACCGGACGGAATTCCGTTGTCGCGATTGGCCCTTTGCCATCGACAGGAATACCGAGCGGGTTCACAACACGTCCAATCAATGCTTCGCCAACCGGCACTTGCATGATTTGGCCAGTACGTTTTACTTGGTCGCCTTCACGAATATCATAGTAAGGTCCCAGGATAACGACACCGACATTACTCTCTTCCACGTTCATGGCGAGTCCCATTACACCGCTTGGGAATTCAACCAACTCGTTGGACATGACGTTCTCAAGTCCGTATACACGAGCAATACCATCACCAACCTCGATAACCGTCCCGACTTCGACTACATCGATATCGGTCTTGTATTGTTCGATTTGGCTCTTAATTAATGTACTGATTTCTTCTGGTTTGATACTCAAGTGTCCTCACCCCAATCTACTGTACTCGTCTGTTAAAAGACTGCTCAAGACGTTCGAGCTTGCCAGCCAAGCTGCCGTCATAGATCGTATCGCCAATGGCGACTTTCAATCCGCCCAGCAGAGTCGAATCGACAATGTTCTCGATACGGATCTTTTTATTCACACGGCCTCCGAATTCACGGGCTACCGCTTCTTTTTCTTCATCATTCAATGCATAAGTCGAGTAAACGCGAGCATCGGCAATGCCGAGCGAGTCGCCCTCGATCTTCAGATAATCACTCAAAAGAGCTTCCAGCAGTTCAACACGGCCACGCTCAATCAGGAGCAGAACCGTACGCAGAACAGGTTCGGACACTTTGCCTTCAAGGCTCGCATGAAGCACGTTCCGCTTGGCTTCATCAGAGATGTTTGGAGATACGATGAACTTGATGATCTCGGCATCCCCAGTCAATCCGCTGACAACCGCACGCAGTTCCTGTTCAACTTCAAGTACCTGCTGCTGCTGGAGAGCAACTTCGAACAATGCTTTCGCATAACGCTTGGCAACAATCGTATCGCGGCTCATTGTCGGCCCCCTACCTCATTGAGGTATTGGTTCACAAGCTCTTCTTGTGCTGGACCGTTCTCAACTTCTTTTTTGATCAATTTGGAAGCAATCTGAACGGAAGCTGTACCCAGTTCGCTGCGAAGCGCTGCAACCGCTTTGTTCTTCTCGCTTTCAATTTCACGTACCGCATCGTCTTTCAGACGATTAGCTTCAGCTTTTGCGTCAGCCAGAATTGACTCAGCCTGTTTGCCGCCCGTTTGTTTGGACTGTTCAATGATGTCGTGAGCTTCCTTGCGCGCTTGCTCCAGAGCTTGTTTTTGTTCCTCCACATAGGCAATGGCCTGTTCCCGAGTCTGAGCAGCCTCATTCATCTGCGTCAGCACGAGTTCGCGACGTTTTTCCATGATGGAGAACAAAGGACCGAAAGCATAACGGCTAAGCAGCCAATATAAAATTGCAAATGCGATAATCGCAAGAAGCGTATTTTCCCATACGAAACTCAATCTGTTCACTCCTTCCTGGAGGTATCCTTGAAACGTTCATCCGCATGAACGGACATTACCTAAAAAGAAGGCGCGGATGGCTATGGCCTTCCCCGCCAAACCTTATCAATTTAATTAAGCCGCACCGTAGAACATGAACGCGAGTACCACACCGATGATCGGCAATACCTCGATCAGACCTACCCCGATAAACATTGTTGTTTGAAGAGTGGATTTTGCTTCCGGTTGACGGGCAATTCCTTCTACTGTCTTGCTGATTACCATACCGTTACCGATACCTGCGCCAAACGCGCCCAGTCCTGCAACAATTGCTGCTGCGATTAATGCCATTGCTCCCATTTGTATATCCTCCTTAAAATTATAAATCAAATTTTTTATTGTTCAGCCTGGTGAAGAAATCTTCGTAGGGCTTGGAACTTAATGTTCGTCGTGCGTCTCGATGCTCTGTGAAATGTACACCATCATCAAGATTACAAAAACAAATGCCTGGATCGCGCCGATAAAGATACTAAAGCCTTGCCACACCATCAGCAAAGGAATGGCAGCTATTGCGCCAAACACTTTAAACGTGGTCAGCTTCAGGATCGTTGCGATCAGTACCTCACCCGCGAAGATATTCGCGAATAGACGCATACCGTGTGTCAGCAGCTTGGATGCCGTTTCAATCAAGTTGATGGGCAAGAACAAGGCGAATGGCTGAAGGTAGTGCTTGAGATAACCTCTCGTGTTGCGGAACAATCCGAGTCCATGAGATACCATGAACGCAACAAGTGCTAGTCCCATCGTTACCGACAAGTCAGCGGTAGGTGATTTCCACCAAGCCAGCTCAACGTGTGGATGTGCTTCAGGATCTTTGGCATGCGCCTCTTCAAACGCATCGACCGCTGTAACAATCGGCTGATTGAACACCTGTGCCTGGCTGACCTCCGTAACTTCAGTAACTGCCTGGAACGGAAGACCCAGCATGTTACCGACAAAGATAAACATAATCATGGAAAGAGCGAGAGAGATAAAATGTTTCCCTTTCTTCATATCCATCGTACTGGAGATCAGATTGCGGACGAATTCGACTGCCCACTCCATAAAATTTTGCAGCTTGCCGGGGTTTTCAACGGACAATCTCCGTGTAGCCAGGACAGCGAAAATAAAAACGAGGGCACCTGTAACGACCAACATCAACACAACCGATAGATCCAGTCGAAATCCGCCAAGCATAATAATTGGAGCTTCATGCATATTTTTCTCACCCCTTTCTCGACTTGAAAGCTGCAGCACCTAACATCATTCTGCTCTGCGGGAATAGACGATCCCTATAATCAGTAAGGAAAATTGCGCAATGACCAGACCGCCTGCAACCGCATATGTATTGAAATACTGCGGAAAGCGCATCGATATGTATATACCGAGCACAGCGAGTGCCGCTCTTGTCAAAAATCCCAGGTTCACACGCTTCAAGTTACCTTCTGCCGCATCATCAGACATTTTCCTTACTTTGTAGCCCAGGTAAAATGCATTGATCCAGCTAATTCCTGTACCCAGGGCCAGTCCCAAAGCAATTGTCTCCACACGTGGCATAAAGGCCGCTGCGAGAAAACAAATCATAAGAAAGTACATGACGGAAACAGTCATCCATCTGCGGTATCTGGTTAGTTCACTCATCACTTTCCCCCATGAATTTTTTCGCGATAAAGTAGATGCTCACGCCACCTGCCGCCAGAAAAAAGAGAACGCTTACGGCGATCCATATTCCGTTACCTCCAACGGTCTTGTCCAACCAGGAGCCAGCGTAATATCCGGCAACAGCGAGAACGGCAATCTCGATCCCAAAAGCTGTCACGAGCCCCATCGCTTTCCATACATTGTTGTCATGGTTACGGGATGAATTTGGTTTGTTCGAATCGGCCATTTTCCACGCCACCCTTGCAATCCCAGTTAATTTTACTGAATGATGAGAGCCTTTGTCAATTGATTGATTTTAGCGTTTTAAAGGGTAAAACGACGGGTTTACAGGCCCCCGGGAGCCCATAAACCCGCGTAAACCGTACAGTTTAACTGTATGCTGTACCCTTTATGATTAAGTCAGAAAAAACGAATTATTTTTTGAATTTTCTGTGAAATGATTCCGGACGCTCACTATTTACGCCAAAATGGTGCAAAATCGCATTGACAATTCTTTCCGATGCATGTCCATCACCGTATGGATTGGCAGCTTGACTCATGCTTGCATACAGCGTTTCATCCGTAAGCAGAGCTTTGGTCCGTTCATAAACACGTTCCTCATCCGTACCCACCAGTTCCAACGTTCCAGCCTCGATGCCTTCCGGGCGCTCCGTTGTATCCCGCAGAACCAGCACGGGCACACCAAACGAAGGCGCTTCTTCCTGCAAACCGCCTGAATCGGTCAAAATCAAGTGAGTATGCGGATAAAAGTTATGCAAATCCACCACGTCTAGTGGATCAATTAATTGAATACGGGGGTGATTCCCCAAAATCGCGTGAGCCGGCTCCTTCACAGCAGGACTTGGATGCACCGGGTACACGATGGCAATATCTTCGAACTCGTCGGCAATCCGTTTGACGGCCTGGAAAATGTTGCGGTGAGGCTCGCCTTGGGATTCACGGCGGTGAGCTGTCATCAGCACAAGACGTTTGCCCTGTGCCCATTCAAGTACCGGATGTGTGTAATCCTGCCGTACTGTATATTGAAACACATCTGTTACCGTGTTGCCTGTGACATAGGTACTAGACTCCGGTTTATTTTCTTTGGCAAGGTTGGAGAACGACCAATCCGTCGGTGCAAAATGCATGTCTGCAAGCACACCGGTTAACTGGCGGTTCATTTCCTCCGGATACGGAGACAGCTTGTTCCACGTACGAAGGCCTGCTTCCACATGGCCCACCTGAATCTGCTGCAAAAACGCTGCATAGCTGGCTACAAACGTAGTCAGCGTATCGCCGTGAACAAGCACGATATCGGGTTTTGCTTCGCGCAGTACTGGCTCCAGGCCACCAAGCACACGAATCGTGATTTCATTCAGCGTTTGGCGATCTTTCATCACGTCCAGATCATAGTCCGGTTTAATGTTAAACACTTCAAGAACCTGATCCAGCATTTGACGATGTTGTGCGGTCACACAGACGATGGATTCGATAGATTCGGGATGTTTCTGAAGTTCCAAAATAAGCGGAGCCATCTTGATGGCTTCCGGACGAACTCCGAATATCGTCATAACTTTAATTTTCTTGGACATTCAAACAAAGCCCCTTTTCTATTCAGCATGCAGCATGCTTATTTAGTGCCGTACAGACGGTCTCCTGCATCTCCCAATCCGGGAACGATATAACCGTGATCATCCAGACGATCATCCAGTGCAGCCACGTAGATGTCCACATCCGGGTGCGCGTCCTGAACTGCTTTTACACCTTCAGGCGCTGCCACAAGGTTCATCATTTTGATTTGGGTGCAGCCGCGTTTTTTGAGCACGTCAATCGCAGCAATGGCAGATCCGCCAGTTGCCAGCATAGGGTCGATAACAATCAGCTCACGCTCCGTAACGTCCGTAGGCAGCTTCGTGTAGTATTCAACAGGTTGCAGTGTTTCCGGGTCACGGAACAGACCAACATGTCCTACTTTTGCCGCAGGAAGCAGTTTAACAACGCCATCCAGCATACCCAGACCTGCGCGCAGGATTGGTACCAGACCAAGCATACGTCCAGAGATGACTTTTCCTTGTGTTTCAGCTACTGGTGTTTGCACATCAATAGACTCGAGCGGAATCTCTCTTGTAATCTCGTACGCCATCAGCGTAGCCACTTCATCCACCAATTCGCGGAAATCTTTCGTATTCGTACGCATGTCGCGTATAAACGTCAGTTTGTGTTGAATCAAGGGGTGATCACATATTACTAATTTTCCCATCTAATTTGTCCCTCCGGTAAGTTCTTCATGTTCAGCATTTCCAATAATGCCTAATCATCATTCATAGGCCCGATAAATCCTGTATATTATATCATCACCTACACCGAATTACACCATCAAAGGACATGTAATCATTACAGAAAACCAAATACTATAAAAATAGGACCGGAAACTTGGCATGTTCCGGTCCTTTTTGCTCTAGTTGTACAATAATTCCATGTGTAGATGGACTAGTATTTCAGATCTGTGTACAGCGGGAATTGGTCTGTCAAAGCCGTTACTTCCGCGCGGGCCTCATCCAGTTTCGCTGTATCTTTAGGATTTTTCAATGTTTTGGCAATGATTTTACCAATAGCAACCATGGCTTCTTCGTTCATGCCACGGGAAGTAGCTGCCGGTGTACCAATACGAATGCCGCTCGTTACAAACGGGCTGGTCGGATCAAATGGAATTGCATTTTTGTTCACGGTAATACCGATGGAATCAAGCACATGCTCAGCTTCCTTACCTGTGATGTTCACGCTGCGCGTGTCGATCAGCATCAAGTGGTTGTCTGTACCGCCGGATACAATGTTCAATCCTTCGGCAATCAGTGTTTCCGCCAAAACCTGAGCATTCTTCACTACGTTTTGTGCATAAGTTTTGAACGAAGGCTGCAGGGCCTCACCCAATGCCACCGCTTTGGAAGCAATAACGTGCATCAAAGGTCCACCTTGGGAACCTGGGAATACGGCTTTATCAATTGCAGCTGCCCAGGATTTGCGGCACAGGATCATACCGCCACGAGGTCCGCGCAGCGTTTTGTGTGTTGTCGTTGTTACGAAATGGGCATGTGGAACCGGGCTCGGATGCAATCCAGCAGCAACCAGTCCTGCAATGTGGGCCATGTCCACCATGAACAATGCACCTACATCGTTTGCGATGGAAGCGAGTTTTTCGAAATCAATCGTACGCGGGTAGGCACTTGCGCCGGCTACAATCAGACGAGGACGGTGCTTGAACGCTGCTTTGCGCACTTCATCGTAATCGATCAGGAAAGTATCTTCCTGTACGCCATAGGCCACGAAATTGTAGAGCAAACCAGATGCATTCACCGGGCTACCGTGAGTCAAGTGTCCACCATGGGCAAGATTCATACCCAGTACCGTGTCACCAGGTTTCAATGCGGCAAGGTAAACTGCCATATTTGCTTGTGCTCCGGAGTGAGGCTGTACGTTTACGTGCTCAGCTCCAAACAGTTCCTTCGCGCGGTCACGTGCGATATCTTCCACAACATCCACATGCTCGCAGCCACCATAATAACGTTTGCCTGGGTATCCTTCAGCGTACTTGTTCGTCAGTACAGATCCAAGTGCCTCAATTACCGCTTCACTTACGATGTTCTCGGATGCAATCAGCTCAATGTTGTTCTGTTGGCGTTTCAACTCCAAATTCATCGCTTCAAGTACTGCAGGGTCATTCTTACGCAATTGTTCCATGTTTAAATTCCTCCCAGTATATTAGTGAAGTTTAAAGCAAAATTGAAAGGTTACACTCGCCACTCCGAATGCAGCACAATCTTCCGATCGCTGTTATCCCCAGATTTTTTTGAATCCCCCTCTAAAGGGGAAATCCGGTGATAAAGGCGAGCACTTCGTTTCTCCAGATTTGTCCTGCACTCTCCGTTTTCGTGTAAACATTAATTTCGCTTTATAGTAGGTTGAAGATTTAGTCGCAAAATGTCGAATCTGGTTGCTCTTCCATCTGATACACCGCACGTTCGCCGCCAATCAGCTTCGGACGGGTCAAGGCTGTCGTCACACGGGCTTCCCCGATGTAGCGGAGCGCTGTACGGAAAGGAACTGCCACATGCCGCAAGTGCATGCCAATCATCGTTTCCCCGATATCCACTCCCGCATGAGCCTGCACATGTTCAGCCAGGCAAGGATCACTCAGTGAACGATATGCTGCGGATGCCATGGAACCACCTGCCTTGGGAACCGGTACGGCACCCACTTCGGTCAAACCAAGACGTGTGAGCAATGAACGCTCCATCACCAGTGCGCGATTCAAGTGTTCACAGCACTGGAACACAGGCTCGAAACCGAATTCCTGCTGTACCTCGCGGATCCCTGCAAGAAGCTGCTGTGCTACATCAACGGCACCACTCGTACCGATCTTCTGGCCTGCAACCTCGCTTGTGCTTGTACCGATCACAACAATCTGTCCAGGTCCAAGCTTTCCGGCAAGTGCCAGTTCACGCAGAATGGATGCGGTCTGTTCCTGCAATCCGGGTTGTTCCGAATCTAACTCAATAGTCATCCTATCGCCTCCCGATAAAATCATGCCTGACTTCCTCACGGCAGCCCGCTCTTGTATTCATGCACGGCATCTCAGGTACTATTATAGCGAATAATCAGATGAAAGACGAAAAAAAGAGCAGTCTGCGGGTATCGCAGAATTGCTCTTTTGCCCAGGCGACCGGCCGTTTGTTCCGGTGCTCCATTGTGGTTGTGCCCACTTCGTCGCCAGTTACACCGGATCCCTGTTTTCCCCTTCATCATAAAACAACCCACGCTTAAAATCAACGGGTAATTTACACTACATGTTCGTTTTTGCATATAAAAATAAATTTGAAAATTCAATCTTCATTGTCCCATTACTATGACCTGCACAATCCCGGTTTATCCCAACTTGTCCAGAAGGCGATCCAGTGCAGTTCTGATCTCCGCAGCGGCGATATTGTAATCATCACGACTGCCGCCAAACGGGTCAGATATATCAAAGCTTGGAATACGCTGCCGAATCTCGATCACGCGCTCACGCTCTGATGCCAGAATCTCCTGACCGAGTGCACGCTTCAGTTCCAGTGTGGCGAACAGGCTGTCCAGTTCCTGAAGATCATTCAGAACCTGATTATCATTCTCCACATACTCTTTCAGCGTGTACGTCTTGTGTACCGAATCCGGAAAAACCTGCATGACATGCTGTTTATGGCTTCGCGTTAACGTAAGGACCAAATCTGCCCAGCCAATCAGGCTCGCGTTAAGCTGTGTGGAATGACCAGGCCCTTCCGCCTGGTGATCTCTTAATACAGCTTCGGCATGACGGGAAATTGGCATTCCCGATGCTGCCGCCACACCTGCAGAACGAACCTCTACCTGAATGCTCCGTTCTGCTGCCAGCTTGCGCAAAAGCCCCTCCGCCATGGGGCTGCGGCACGTATTCCCTGTACATACAAACAAAATATGTTTCATTGTGATAGCCTCCCCATTTCGCAAATGTTGTCGAATGATGCAATATTTTAATTTTAAATGATGAAAATTTAAAGGATATCGTTATGACTGCACAATGGCTGCACTGCACTGCTCCGCTCTATGACTATTAAAAAATAAACAACAGTCCAAACGCAAGCAGGATGGCTCCGCCAATCGCTTCACCATAATCACCAAGGTTCTGGCTCACTCGTCTTCCCAGCAGCAGACCCATGACGGACATGATTCCACCGCATGCACCAAAGGCAAGTACCGTCAGTACCAGATCACTGCTAAACATGCCGAGGGATACCCCAACGGAAAACGAATCCACACTCACACTGAGTGAAAATAAGATCACACCTAGCATGGAGCGATGGTCCACCAGCTTGGTGTCACCTTCACGAAATGCATTCAGAATCATGTGACCCCCAAGCAGAACGAGCAATCCGCCTGCAGCATACGTCGTGATGTCCCCAAGAAGTGAACTGACGTATTTCCCCGTGTACATACCGATCAGCGGCATGATCACATGGAACAGGGCCGTGACAAAACTGATTCGCAGCACATCACGCAAACGAATGCCTTTCATGCCGATCCCAATACCCAGCGAGAAGGCATCCAGCCCAAGGGCGACGGCCATAATCAAAATGGTTACCAACTGCCCCAGATGGGCAGACACATCCCACATTCCCATACCCCCAAGTCACGTAAAGGTTCTTGTACACGATATGCGGACAAGGACACAAACATGACGGGAGATAGAGAATGAATAGTCAGAGAGATGCAGGCAGGCGTGTCAAAAGAGGATTGGTCTAATCGGCAGGCCGTGGTTGGTGGTGCCTGCTGCCACGGCCTGCCGATCAGGTGGACCGGAGAGACGTCGTCAGCTCCGGTCATGGTGCTACTGGTCCCCAACCTGTATAAGTTGGTGACCAGCAGCCTTGAGCAGCCGATTCATGACGGCTGCTCCCAGCCCTTCGCGTGAGCAGGCTTCAGCCACAATGTATGTGGCGCCCTGCTCATCGCAGCTGCGCAGCGCGGCGTACAGCCGGCGCGCTGCTTCTTCAAGCTCGCTGGCATCGCC
Source organism: Paenibacillus illinoisensis NBRC 15959 (assembly GCF_004000925.1). Lineage (GTDB taxonomy): Bacteria > Bacillota > Bacilli > Paenibacillales > Paenibacillaceae > Paenibacillus > Paenibacillus illinoisensis. Next base: position 54,145 of record NZ_BIME01000003.1, read on the forward strand.
CAGCGAGAATACGGCATCGGCGCGGTACTGCTCCGCGTGCTCGGCGAACGCCAGCACCGCGGTGCGCTCTCCGCGCTGCGCCGCCTCCGCGAGGGCGGCGCTGATCCAGGCCGCCACGGCTGGCGGCGGCCCCTCTACCACGCACAGCGACCCTGTGGGCGCATAGTGCGTGTACTTCATGCCCGGCGAGCGCGGCGCCGGGCTGCCTTCGCCTTCGGACCCACCCGCGAGAATCGCCGGGTCCGTGGCGACACGGGCGGCAACGGCGGACAACTGTTCCGCCGTAATGCCGCCAGGGCGCAGGATGGTGACGGTACCGTCGTCACCGACCTGCACCACCGTGGACTCGACGCCCACACCCGTGGGGCCGCCGTCCACGATGCCGCCGATGCGGCCAGCCAGATCCTCGCTTACATGTGAAGCGAGCGTCGGGCTTGGCCGCCCGGAGCGGTTAGCACTTGGCGCAGCCACCGGGCACGCCGCTGCTGCGAGCAGCTGCAGAGCAACCGGGTGATCCGGCATGCGGACACCCACCGTATCCAAGCCAGCCGTAACCCGCGGGGATACGGCGCCTGGCTTAACAGGCAGCACAATGGTGAGCGGACCTGGCCAAAAGGCCTCAATCAGCGCTTCTGCCGCCTCATTCACTTCCGTAACCAGTGAATCCAGCTGATCGCGATGTGCGATATGCACAATAAGCGGATTGTCAGACGGGCGGCCTTTGGCTTCAAATATAGCCTCTACCGCGGCTGTACTGCGCGCATCCGCGCCCAAACCGTATACCGTCTCTGTCGGAAACGCAACGGTCTGGCCTTGACGAATGCAGGCAGCGGCAGCCTGCAAGTCAGCGAGCGCCTGCTGATAGGCGCTCTTTTTTTTCTCATCAGATCCCTGTCCCTCAGGTTCACCCATAACCAAATTACCCACAACATGCGGCTGTTTCTCACTCATCAATGCTCTGACATCCCACACCGAGGTAAGCAATCCTTCTGGGTTGCCCGAATCTTTGTTTCCTGTGTATTGGTATTGGTCTTGTTCTCTACTCATATATCCATCATCCCTAAACTTCAATAGGTTAGTAACCGCGGGGCCTCGACCTTGACGGTAGCTGTCTTGCTTACATTTCGAATACCTATAATTATAGCATATCTGTTCAACCTAAGAACGGGCTCGCTAGCTCTCTTATAAACCCCATCCCTTAAGCATGACAGCCATTCATTGAAAAATGGGGCAAAAGGGCAGCTTCCTGTATCGAAGTTGCCCTTCCCTATCATTCTCACGATATTATGCAAACAACCCCGCTACCCAATCCCATAGTTTAACCGCCAGATCCACCAGGAAAAAACGCGCTTCCGGTGTTGCTCCCTGGACAGATGCTTCAGCATCTCCAGGCTCAGTAGCAGCCGCTGCAGATACCGTAGACGGATTCGCCAGCGCATCCCCTGTGCTTGCATCAATGAAGCATAGCGGCGGAAACAGCACACACCACCAATTCTGACCCTTTCCTTCTCCCAGTGTTATACGCACTGCTTCATAATCACCTGCGGGATATACCGTGCCTCCATATAGTTTGGTAGGGAACGGTACGACACCAAGCTCCACTTGGTATGGATAGTCCAATCCACGGCTGGCCAGCTCTTCTCCCACCCGATCTTCGATTTCAGACAAATGCTCACGAATGACATGGCGTGCTTCATCCAGACTTTGCGGATTATCCAGCTCTGTAACCCACTCACTCATCTGCGCAACCACAGCATCCCGAATCTCGCGTTTCACCAGTTGGTCCCCTGGAGCATCCGAATTCGCTAGAATCCGCAAACGGATGGATTGCTCCGGAATTGCTGTAGCGGCTACAGCTGCATCCGTCTTCTGACCTTCCCACATCATAATAATCATCATAAGACAAACGATAATAAGTCCAATTTGTTTCACTGTTCTTCTGCTCATCCCGTTCTCCCCCTCGGCTCCCGTGATCATGTTCCCTGCAACTCTCTCATGTCTATCAGTATGCCCGGAAGAGACAGAAGTAAACCTAGCAAAAATCATAAATCTAGCAAATTCATTCTCTTATTTTAACGTGGTTGAGCGGAATTAAGAAAAGGCTGACCACACCTGTTACAGGTGTGCATCAGCCATGCTTAAGAGACCTATGGAACCCAACTGTTAATACATAACCCTATTCGATGATTACAACGCGCTCTTTTCTTTTCTCAGCAAATGCAGTAACCGGTCTGGCAAACCAGGCTTCTGCTCTCCAAGCAGCAGGTCATCTTCCTCTTCATCTCCATATAATTTAATGCTCATGACCAGTCCGATACAAGCCATATTAATGAGCAATGAAGTCCCGCCATAACTGATGAACGGAAGGGTAATCCCTGTTAGTGGCATCAGTCCGAGGAACGCACCTATGTTTTCAAACACTTGGTATAACAGCATGCCAATAATGCCTACAATAATGACTGGCCCCGCCCGATCCTTGCACTCCATACCGATCAGAACCATTCGGTGAATCAGAATGAAGTACAGCAGTAACAGCACCGACGCCCCCACAAAACCGAATTCCTCAGCGATAACGACAAAGATGGAATCCGAATAGGTATACGGCACGCGTCCACTTTGGACGGAAGTTCCCTGCAAATACCCTTTACCGACAATGCCTCCTGAGCCTATAGCCAAGCCGGCATTTTTGGTGTGCCACGTCGCCTTGGATGTGGCCTTTTCCGGTACGAGCCAGGGATCTATCCGTTCCGCCCAGTGTTCACGGCCTATCTTTTCGAGAAAGGTAAAGATTTCATCATGATACGTCGTGTAGGCTTTGACGAAACCAAAGAAAGTGACAGCTACAATAACAAGGCCAATGATTGCATGTTTTAGCTTGATATTACCGATCCATAATACCGCAGCCAAGATGACGACGTAACCCAGCGCGTTGCCCAAATCATTTTGAATCATGACGAGTGCAAACGGAACAAACGCCCAACATCCGATGGGAATAATATCCCTCCAGAAACCTAGCGTGTTTCTCTGACGCTTCACAAGCAAATGTGCAAGAAACAGGATCAGAATCATCTTGAACAACTCCGCAGGTTGAAACGAAAGATTTTCCCCAAGCTTGATCCAGCCATTGGCATTATTGATAGGTCCGCCCACAAAGTTGACGAGAACAAGCAGAACGATTCCTAAGGCATACAGATAAAAAGCATATTTCACATACATTTTGTAATTCACTAGTCCGATGCCCACTACTGCGACAAATCCTAAGATATAAAATAGCAAGGTTTTGATATGATGCTTGGCCAAAGTGGCATCCGTCTGCGTACCACTATAAATGGCAAACACACTTGCGATCATCAGCAAAAACAATACAAAAAGAATAACACCGTCCATCTTTTTCAGCATTCTCAACATAACTGCAATCGTCCTCCCGGGTACCTATATACGCATTTTCCAAATTGACTTATAATTTCCATTGTATAAAATAGAGAGATAAATTGGAAATTTTAATCACTTCGCGGAGGATGGATTTCAACTTACATAACCATTAGAGGAAATCTGGCAAAAGAAAAACCCTAGAAGCACCAGATCCAAATGGTTTGGATTGATCTTTCCAGGGTTCTATGACTGACTTCTTTCTTTTTGTTTCCTGTACCTGATAAAAGGAATTACTGTTCCTGCTGGGACGGTTTCCTTCTGAACAACTTGAGGACGATATCCGTAATCCCCGGTTGTTCTGCAGAGCCCAAAATATCCTCGTTCTCTTCCGTATGGACCTTGATACTCATCACGATACCCATACTGATCATGTTCAGCACAAGCGAGGTCCCTCCTGAACTGATAAAAGGCAGCGTGATCCCGGTCAGCGGCATTAACCCGATGAACGGACCAATGTTGACAAAAATCTGGTAGAGCAGCATCGCGATAATGCCGACGATGAGATAAGGCCCTGCGCGATCTTTACATTCGAGGGCTATAAGGACCAGCCTGTGGATGAGAATAAAGTACAGCAGCAGCAGCACTGAAGCACCTACAAAGCCAAACTCCTCCCCAATCTGCACAAAAATCGAGTCGGCATAAGCCAGCGGTACCCGATTTGACTGAATCGTTGTACCTTCCAAGTATCCTTTACCACTAATGCCACCAGAACCAATCGCCAGCTTCGCGTTATAGGTCTGCCAGAGCACGTCTCTGGAAGTCTGATCCGGCACGAGCCATGGGTCGAAGCGATCCGCCCAGTGAGAACGACCAATTTCCTTCAGGAATTTGACGATTTCATCATGATAGTGAATGTACGCCTGTGTTCCCCCAACAAAAGCAGCCACAGCAATCATAAATCCAATGAGGGCATGACTGAATTTGATGTTGCCAATCCAGAGCAGTCCTACCAGAATGATCACATAGCTCAGTGCGTTCCCCAAGTCATTTTGCAGCAAGACGAGCAGCAAAGGTGGCAGCACACAAAGTGAAACCGGTACGACATCACGTCCAAAATAAAGCGGTCGGTTCTTCTTTCGAGCCAGAAGGGCCGACAAGAACACAATGAGACAGAGCTTGAATAACTCTGCTGGCTGCAAACTGAAGCCAAAAATGGACAACCAGCCCTTGGCGCCGTAATATTCCTGACCTATAAACATAACCAGAATAAGCAGCAGCATGCCTACTCCATAAATATATAAATAGTTTTTGATAATAACCTTGTAATTGATCATTGAAATTCCAAAAAAGATCACGAAACCTAAAATATAAAAGATAACAGCGTTTCTCGTGAGCCCCTCCAGCTTCGGACGGCCAAAGGTCGTACTATAAATGGACAAAATACTGATGACCATCAGGATCAGCAAGATGAACACAATCGAGTAGTCTATCTTTTTGAATTTATGCAGCATGTAGTTATGTTCCCCCAAGCATTCAGCAATCTTCGGTATATCCCATTGTAGAGGATTTCGCGGCAAAAAGAAAACCCGCAGAACCTTACATTTTCGTCACCTGTTCCGAAGTACGAACACCCAGGACATGCCGCTCGATCCCGGCAAGGTCCGGAACAATGATAATTTCCGGCCAGTGTCCGGCTGATTCAAGCAATGCGGCGATGTCGCGAGCTTGTCCCTGACCGAGTTCAAAACCAATGACCTGCGGCGGCGCAGGCAGCAGTGCCAGCTGTTCCAGCATGACCCGGTACGGTGCCAGTCCGTCCGGACCGCCGTCCAGTGCCGTGCGCGGTTCATGATCGCGCACCTCAGGCTGCAGCCCGGCGATATCCGCCGCCGGGATATATGGCGGGTTGGACACCAAAATGTCCACCCGAGCCCCTGCGAACGGGGCCAGCAGATCGCCTTCACGGAAGTCGATCTGTACCCCGTTCGCGGCCGCGTTCCGCGCGGCCACTTGCAGCGCCGCCGCCGAGATGTCTCCGGCGCCGACCTGCCAGCGCGGGCGCTGCGAGGCGATCGTCACCGCGATCGCACCGCTGCCCGTGCCAATATCGACGGCGAGCGGAGCGCCGCCGGGAAACACGCGGTCGGCTTCGCGCAGCACAGCCTCGACTAGCAGCTCGGTCTCCGGCCGCGGAATCAGCACGGCCGGCGTGACCTCGAACGGCAGCCCATAGAACTCCTGGCTGCCGATAATATACTGCGCCGGCTCACCCGCAGCCTTGCGCGTGACGGCGTCCTCCCAGCGGCTGCGCAGCTCGCTGGGGAAGGGTTCCGGCTGCATCATGTAATACGCGGCGCCATAGACGCCGAGTACATGCTCCAGCAGCAGCCGGGCATTATTCTGCGGCTCGTACACGCCGCTCTTTTCCAAAAAAGAGGAAGCCTCCACGAAGGCTTCCCGACAGCTCTGTTCCGGCGTCATCACAAACTGCGCGCGGGTCACAGCATTATTCTCCTCTATCCATCATCTCCGTCTGCTCGGCAATCGTCAGCGCAGACAGGATTTCTTCAATCTCTCCGTTCATGACCTGATCCAATTTGTGCATGGTCAGACCAATGCGGTGATCTGTTACACGGCTTTGCGGGAAGTTGTACGTACGAATCCGCTCACTGCGGTCCCCTGTACCCACTTTACTCTTCCGCTCCCCTGCAATTTTCGCTTCTTCTTCCTGGCGCATCATATCGAAGATCCGGGTACGCAATACTTGCAGCGCTTTTTCCTTGTTCGAGTTCTGCGATTTACCATCCTGACATGTCGCTACGATTCCGGTTGGAACGTGCGTTACCCGTACAGCAGATTTCGTCGTGTTAACCGACTGTCCGCCGGCACCGCTGGAACAGAACGTATCCACGCGAATGTCTTTATCATGAATTTCGATATCGAAATCTTCAGCTTCAGGCATAACGGCTACCGTTGAAGTGGAAGTATGAATCCGTCCACCTGATTCGGTTGTCGGGATACGTTGTACACGGTGTGCACCACTCTCGTACTTCATTTTGCTGTATGCACCGCGGCCGTTGATGAGGAAAATAACCTCTTTGAATCCGCCGACATCATTCGTATTGGCATCCATCAATTCCACGCGCCAGCCTTGATTATCGGCATAACGTGTGTACATGCGGTATAGATCCGCTGCAAACAACGCCGCTTCATCTCCACCCGCTGCTCCGCGAATTTCCACGATGACGTTTTTGTCGTCATTCGGATCTTTGGGCAGCATGAGAACACGAATCAGTTCGTCCAGTTCTTTCTGACGGGCACTGAGTTCTTCGATTTCCATTTTGACCATTTCACGCATCTCGTCATCCAGCTTCTCGCCTTGCATTTCTTTCGCTGCTTCGAGATCCTGACTCACCTGTTTGTACTCATTGTATGCTTCGTACGTCGGCTGCAGATCGGATTGCTCTTTGGAATACTCACGCAGCTTTTTGTTATCGCTTGCCACATCCGGGTCACAGAGCAGCTCGCTAAGCTTGTCATAACGGTCTGCCAATGCCTGTAATTTATCCAACATATATAGTCACCTCACGATTTATTTTTGGTGATGCGCTGCACGTCTTCTCCGGGCAGGCGCTCCATGTTCATTATTTATATCATCTATTTTCATAACGCATAGGTTCTGAGCCAAACCGAACCCTGACCGTAACATTCATTAATGACCGACGCAACATCGCTACAACGTCATCAAATCCTTTACTTTTAAGTTATATAAAAGAGCTCATGTACCTTACGCTAATCCCCGCTTAAGTCTTACAAAAAGCGAGCTAAATCAACCTAGGTACACGACTCTTAATTATAGCATATTCTTCTCATCCTGAACAGATGCTTTTCCACCTGCCTACAGGTTCGCTTTAGATTATGGCACAACTGACAATGGCATTATTACATTATTCTTCAATGGATATCAGCTACAACAAGCCATCTTCAAGCTGTTCAAGAACCAGGCTCCACCAAGCTTTTTTATTCGATAAACTACCTGGATCCTGTTCGGCAAAGAAAGCCCGGAGTTCGCTTATGGCCTCTTTTCGGCCGGATACATGGCCCTTTTTCTTTCCTGGTGTAAGCTCTCCCCTTTGAAAAGCTGCCAGTTTGGCTTGTGCTTCTTTCAGTGTCATCACACTGGGCTCATGCACTTCGGAGAAATTCTCAATGAATTGAGCGTAACGCTGGAGAAATTCAAGAAACCGAACCAGACTGGTGTTGATCAACCCGTGTTCCCCTGATGATGCGTCTACCGAGTAAACTGCGCCCGTTCCTGTCTCCACACCGAACAAGGCGGATTTTTCCTCCCACTCATATCCGATCGGCAGAAGCGTAGTGAAGCCGTCATCACGTTGCACCTGAATCAAGCCTCGTTCCGGCATTGACCGAAAATGGACACCCAGCAGATCGTTACCCTCATCGCGAAACTGGGGTACTCCCTCAACAAGAAGCAGATCGCTAATCTCTCTCGGTAAATGCATCGCTTTCACATATGCTTCATCATATTGAATACGAGTTACTGCATTCTCCATTGTCCATCCTCCCCATGCCCTTTTCCTCTATTATATCCACACTGCGCAAACAATCCAGTATAAGCAGAACAAGCGGGTTGCCAGCACGGATCCTTCCCTCCTATTCTCGCCTATTCCTCTGATCTGCGCGTTACACCCTTCATCACAAATAAAAAAACCTGCCATCTTCAGGGAAGACAGCAGGGCTGTTCGTGTCTATCATGTACTGCTTAGATTGATTGGTTATACGCTTATACGTTGAAACGGAAGTGCATAACATCTCCGTCATTGACAACATATTCTTTACCTTCCAAACGAAGCTGTCCGCGTTCTTTGGCACCGTTCATGGAACCAGCTGCAACCAGGTCTTCGTAGGAAACAACTTCTGCACGAATGAATCCGCGCTCGAAGTCCGTATGAATTACACCCGCTGCGCCCGGTGCTTTTGTACCCTTGCGGATCGTCCACGCACGAACTTCCTGTACACCTGCCGTGAAGTATGTGTACAGACCCAGCAGCTTGTATGCGGCTTTGATCAACAAGTTCAGACCGGAATCCTCGATACCGAGCTCTTCCAGGAACATTTGCTTATCTTCGCCTTCCAGCTCGGAGATTTCTTCTTCGACTTTTGCACTGATCGGCACCACTTCTGCATTTTCAGCAGCCGCGAATTCTCTTACTTTTTGCACATAGGCATTGTTCGCCACATCACCGATTTCATCCTCGGCTACGTTAGCTGCATACAGAACCGGCTTCAGGGTAAGCAGGTGCAGATCACGTACGATCAGACGCTCTTCGTCTGTCAATTCCATGCTGCGTGCCGGCTTATCTTCGTACAGAACTGCCTTCACTTTCTCCAGTACTTCCACTTCTTGAGCAGCCTGCTTGTTGCCGCCCTTCATGTTTTTCTTGGAGCGTTCGATTTTTTTCTCAACACTCTCGATATCAGCCAGGATCAGCTCCAGATTAATCGTCTGGATGTCGCTTACCGGGTCAATTTTGCCATCTACGTGAGTGATATTCTCATCAACAAAGCAACGTACCACGTGAACAATCGCATCCACTTCACGAATGTGGGCAAGAAACTTGTTACCCAAACCTTCGCCTTTACTTGCCCCGCGCACAAGACCTGCGATATCTACGAATTCAAACGCTGTGGGTACTGTCTTCTTCGGTACAACGAGTTCTGTCAATTTGTCCAAACGCTCGTCCGGTACTTCAACGATCCCCACGTTCGGGTCAATCGTACAGAACGGATAGTTTGCCGACTCGGCACCTGCTTGTGTAATTGCGTTAAACAGAGTGGATTTACCAACGTTTGGCAGGCCCACGATTCCAGCTTTCAAAGCCATGTATATGACAACTCCTCATTCATTACTTGTTCGGTATGGATAATCTTATACATTATATATGACAAACCCGGAGGCATCAAGGAACTTCGGGTTTCGTTTCTGCATGATTACCGTTTAAGTTCCTTGTACATCGTCAGATCAGTGATCTCGTATCCCATCTTGCGATACAAGCTACTCGCCCGCACATTATGTCCAAACACATGCAAACCAATTCGATCCACCTGAAGACGGCGTGCCGCTTGTTCAAGTGCTTCCATCGTTTCGGTACCATACCCCTTGCCCCGATATGCTTCTTCGACAACAATATCGAGCAAGAAGGCTTCCTTACCCCGGCGATTGTCCGTAATGTTAAACCAGATGTACCCCACATTGCCGTCTACCGGATGCACCAGGTTATAGATGAAGGCTCCAGGCGTATTCAGTCCTTCAGGCAAATAGCGATCATAAGATGCCTCAGCGAGCTCCTGCGCTTCTTCCTCCGCCCATGCCCCTGCTTCTACTTTCTCAACTGCAAAATCCGTAATTGAACGCTTTCGGAAATTCGCAAACTCTTGATCATTCATGGATATAAGCTCCATAGTATTCCCTCCCGGGTTCAAATTCCGTATTCGATTTTTCTAAGTCTTGATCTAAATGAAACGATTTATTGTTCATCATACATGAAGTGGAAAAAAATCTGCATAACTTTTATCAGACTTCCATTGTTTATTCACCATAACGAGAGGAGCAAATATAAGATGAACAGACGTCGCAAACGACCTTCAAGGAAAATCATCATTCTCTTGGCGGGTGTGGTTATCTTCATTGCAATCATCATCGGTATGGCTTATCCAACCATAGACCAATTCCGATCGCTAAGGATCACCATTCACAATCAATCAGACTTCGATCTTGCAAATGTCAATGCAAGTCTGGTCCAAGGTGAAGGCCCGGTTAACAGCGAAAGAGATGGCTCCGTGTACAAGCTGAAAAAGGATATCGCCAGCGGTAAAAAAGTAAAGTTCGCCCCTAGGCTTAGTCCTTCCGGGGAATCATCCGTTCACCTACAATTTACGGATAGCCGAGGGGAAATTCATACCAAAGTCGTCTGTGGTTACACGGAGTATCTATCCGGCAATACCTATGTCACCGTAACCAACGACAATATCACGGTAAAAGAAGAGTGTTGGTAATCCTTCTGTCTTTTCATAATAAAAAAGGGGCTTACCCGATGTCATGAGCATGAACATGACAAGGTTGCCCCTCTTCCGTATTAACGCCGCTCGACCAATCGCTCTGTCTGCTGCAAATCTTCGATTCGCCCGGCTCCGATACCGAACATGACCGTACGAAGTTCGAACTCTACCTGCTCCAGCCGACCATCCAGCGCTTCATCCGAAGCCACTGCGGATTCGAGCAAGGAACGACCGAAACCGGCCAGGTCTGCACCCAGCGCGAGCGCCTTGGCTGCATCCACTCCATGATGAAGTCCGCCGCTGCCAATCAGTACTCCTTCCGGATTCAGTGCTCTGACTTCCCGGATGCACTCGGCAGTCGGAATGCCCCAATCGGCAAAAGCTTCGGCTGCTGCCCTGCGAACCGGGTTGTTGTTCCGGTATTTCTCCACCTGTACCCAGCTGGTGCCTCCAGCTCCGGCCACGTCGATAAATGCCGCACCCGCTTCATACAGCCGCTGTGCCGTTATTCCATCAATGCCCCAGCCTACTTCCTTCACTCCAACAGGTACATCCATCGTACGGCACAGGTCTTCAATCCGGTTCAACAACCCGCTGAAGTCCGTATTGCCCTCCGGCTGGAAGATCTCCTGCAAACCGTTCAGATGCAGTACCAGCACATCCGCACCAGCGATCTCAACCGCACGCTGGAAGTCGGCAGTGTTGAAGCCGTAATTCAACTGCACTGCACCCAGGTTGGCGATTACCGGGATGTCAGGGGCCCAGCGCCGTACATCGAAGGTCGGTGCCAGTTCAGGTTGTTCTACTGCTGCCCGTATGGAACCTACGCCAAGCGCCCAGCCTCTGGCATTGGCCACGCGGGCAAGCCGCTCGTTAATGGCGCCAGTCGTTTGGCTTCCACCCGTCATCGAGCTGATGAGCAGCGGTGTACGAACCTCTTTTCCCATAAAAACGGTATCCAGACTGACCTCATCAAAATTCAGTTCAGGCAGGGGATTATGACGAAATACGTACCGCTCCATTCCGCTCGTGATCCCTTCTCCTGCAACATTCTCTTCCAGACAGAGGCGCACATGCTCCAGCTTCCGTTCCCCCGTAGCCACCTCGGGAAGCAGCCGCTTGCCGGCTCGCTCTTGTTCATTCATGATGAGACCTCCTTATGTGAGAAATTGTGCGGATGGACAGGGACCCCCTGCCGGTTCCGTTCAATTGAAACACTCCATTTTTTGCTTACTTTTTTGCTTATATGTAACGCATAATTCTGCATGTATAGAATTCCTACTGAGTCGCCGGTGATATCTTCCACGCGTCAACTCTACCCAGTATACCGTTCCGGACATGCTAATGAAAGGGCGCACCCGCTCATCTCTGATGAATCACAAGAGCATGGATGCAAGCTGCTCGCCCACCAGCTGTCCGGATAGCGTTACAATCGGCGTCCCGCCTCCCGGATGCGTCGTTCCACCCACGTACCATAACCCCTGTACATCCCTGCTTTTGTTGCCGGGGCGAGAGAAGGTCTGCCTCACTGAATTGGAGGAAATCCCGTAGATGGACCCTTGATGCGCCAATGTATCGCGTTCAATATCCTGTGGTGTGTACCGTATTAATACATCTGATTGCCTTAATCCTGTAATTCCCCGCTGTGCAAGCTTATCCAGTACCAACTCGCCGTAGCGTTCCGTTTGCTCTTCCCAGTTCCATGCATCCGACAGATATGGGGCGTTTACCAATATAAACAGATTACTCGCTCCTTCAGGAGCCATGCCTGCCTCCGAATAACCGGAATAACAGATGTAGATGGTCGGATCCAGCGGCATCCTGCGTTCACGGAAAATATGTTCGAACTCCGGTTCATACCTATCCGGGAAAAAGACAGTATGGTGCAGCAGGGAGTCATACTGCTTCCGCACGCCAGCCAGTGTCACATAACCGGAAATGGACGGCTCATATTTGCGAATCCTGCGATCACTCATCTGCTTCCGATGTTCCGGCGCAAGCAGATGACGGTTTACACTGAGCACATCCCCGTTGGCCACCACCTGATCGGCTTCATGGAAGCCTTGATCCGTATCCACACCTATGACCTTGCCATGACGAACGACAATCTGCCGGACCTCGATGCCAGTCATTATCCGTACTCCTTTTTCCTGAGCAAGCTTCGCCATGGCTTTGATCAGCTCATAGGTTCCGCCTTTTACACCGTATACCCCTTCATCTGCCTCTACATGGCCCATCATCGCGAAGATGGATGGAGCCTGATAAGGTGATGAGCCGACGTAGGTCGCGTAACGGCCAAACATCGCCAAGGTGTTGGGATGACTAAAATACGACCGCAGGAGCTGATTAAGCTTCACAGCCGGGCGAACGCGCAGCAAACTGCGAAGCATCTGGAGGTTGTACTTGTCTTTGGCAGTTAGCAGCAGTTTGCCAAGAAAATGACGATCGGCTTCCGCATAAAGTGCTGCAGATTCATCCATGAATGCATCGTAGCGCAGTGCGTCTTCCGGACTGTACACTGCAATTTGTTCCTCCATCCATTCACGCTTGCCGGACAGATCCACCACGGTACCGTCTGCAAACACATTGCGTGTTCGGGGCTCCAGCTCATACAGCTGGACGTAATCCTCCATTTTGGTACCCGCATGCTCAAAGACAGAGCGGAAGGTGGAAGGCATCGTAATCGTACTTGGACCGCGGTCAAAATGATATCCGTTCCGTTCCACTTGCTGCAGCTTGCCACCCACATGTGTCTGACGCTCCAGCATGGTTACCTGTATGCCTTGTGATGCAAGGCGAATGGCACAGGACAAGCCACCGAAGCCCGCGCCAATAATGACCACTTTTCTGCTCAACTATACCGCCTGCCTTTCCAAACGTATCCTTTCCCTGAGCGACCGGCTCGCCAGGATGCTATTCCAATACCAATCACGCAGGCCATGCTGACAGATTGCAGACTTGCAAGCCACCAGGGTTGCCCGCCCGTCTGATCCGCCACCCTTTTTACACTCATACCCAGCAGTGTACCAATAAGTCCATACATGATGGCTGCAGAGCTTCCTGATAGTAAACCGAACAGCAATCCAAGAGGAGGGACAATGTACATTAGGGTGTACATGACTAGGGTACCCAGCAGGAGTACATCCCTGCGTCCCGTTCCTTCGTACATGTTCTTCTTATATCCGTTCCATACTTCGGTTCCATTCTGATACATCCGCGTGCTGACCAATTCATGCACATCCGCCAGCATAACCGGATGACCTGCACGCTTGACCGCCTTCGCCAGACTCATGTCGTCCACCAGATCTCCCTGAATGGCTGCATGGCCACCGGAAGCTTCGTAGCTCGAACGATGAATCAGCAGGAAAGCTCCGGTTGCTGCTACAAATAGCGGACTTGATGATCTGCGTATCATGAAGATGGGAAGATGACTGATGATCGTGAATACCATCATCGGTACGACCAGCTTCTCCATCCAGGTCTTGGCCACCTGATAGGGAAACCCTGTCACCAGACCTTTTCCCAACTCACAGCCGGCAGATACGGTCTGCCGAATAGCCTCTGGCTCAAGCCTTACATCCGCATCAACGAACATAAACCACTCGCCTTTGGCCTCCTGAACCAGTTGGTGGCACGCATATGACTTGCCCATCCAACCAGGTGGTGGCTCCGCCCCATCAAGGAGACGTACACGCGCATCCCGATTCGCAATCTTCTGAACCAAGGCCGCCGTTTCATCCTCGGAACGATCATTCAATACCAGCACTTCCATCCGGTAGCCGGTTGTGTTGCTTGCGAGCACACTCTCCAGGCATCCTTCAATATGTAGTCTTTCATTCCGAGCCGGAATCAGGACAGATACGAGCTTATCCTGGTGCAGCAGCTGGTCTGCAGGGAACGAACGAATTCCGGGAAGACAAGTCGCATTCCAGAGAGCAAAAATCAACTGCACACCGAGTGCAGTTGTTAATATGATCCATAATATCTCGGATGCACTCATGTTAACGGACCCCCCGCTTTCGTGCTGCATCGTATTTTTCACTTGTGGATCTTCCGTTACGAATCAGGGAAACGGCCCCCGGCAGACTCCCTTGTCCGATGCGAACCAGCTCCGACTTATGCTCGTCTAACTGCTGTTCCAACACCAGGCCAAGTCTGGCTGCAATCTCTTCGCTCTTCCATACATGCCAGTCTTCCATTAGAGGCGCACCGGCGAGCATCGAAACCTCCGGCATATCATGCTGAACCATACCATGACACAGGGTCACAGGAACGGCTAGCGTCTGCGGAGAACGGCGAAGCAATAGCCCGATGCCTGGGCGAAATCGAATGGGTCTTGCATCCTGATGCAGGATTTCACCCTGCGGAAAGATCCACACCCTTTTGCCGGATTGAAGCAGCCCTGTTGTGTACTGCATGGTCTTTCGGATTGCAGAAGCGCTCTCCTTGTTGATGGAGTATGCGCCGAGTTTGCGAAAGAAGGCATACTGCTGCAGCTGCCTCTCTTCCATCATGACGTAATGGTCCCCCGTTGAAGTACGGCGGGATGCATGATAGAGCAGCAGTCCGTCCCACCAGGAGCTATGATTCATGAAATAGAGAACTGGCCGGTTCGGGTCAATCGGAGAGACGGAATGGCCGTCAAACTGCGGATCCAGTGTCCCCGATAGTGTGAACGAACGAAAGCGACGACGCAGCAAGTAATACTGGTTGTATAAATAAAACATTCGGTTAAATGATTTTGACTTTTCGGCGGGAATCATAGAACCAGCTCCCTTCTGCTAGCAGCATGCCCACAAGCGCAATGATGAAACTGCCTGTGATACCTTCTTTCCATGCGAGCAGACCGAATAACAGGATGAACAGCTGGTACAGCCACTTGGCCCGCAGCAGCGAACTGCGGTCAGCAGGCATGGCTGGAAGAAAGAGCGACAGGAACGCACCCATAATGAACCAACTGATGTAATTGGTCCAAGGGACGCCATAGAAGCCACCGGGGGCCTCCCAATGCCAGAAACCTCTGGCGTGCGCAACCGGATCAAGCACCAGATCAAGCAAAATGGCCCAGAAACCGGTCTTGATCGCCCGAATCAGCTTCCCCTTCCAGGTCGAACCCCCGCCGCTCAATAGAGCGGAATTTCCGACGACTGCAATCCAGGCAAATCCCAGGGTGACCGGTACACTGAATAGATGAATGCCGAAGAAGTCCGAATAACCGTATTCACCAAAAGGCCATTTCGTATGGACACCGATCCATTCGATCCCCATGCCACCCAGCCACAGAATGGCAGAAGACACCCAGAGTCCTGGCTGTTTCCATATGACTGACTGGTCGGACATTCCATTCCTTCTTCGTCCCTGATAGATCAGTTCCACGACATAAAGTGCATAGAACACAAGAAACAGTCCGTTGGAAAACGATAATTGTTCAGGTACTCCAATGGTTAGCATTAGCGTGGCTCCAATGATGTACCATGCCCAATAGAGACCCTGAATCATCAGGAGACCGCCGTACGGGAAGCCTGATAGGCGAGTACCGGATAACGTTTCACAATGGCTCCTAGCATCTCCAGCTTCAGCTCGTCGGTTACAAATGCCCGTTTGTTATACACGTCATAGTCGTTACGTTCTACCGCATGTAATATGGTGGAGTAGAAGGCTGCTGCCAGTTCAATGGCAAATGCACTTTCCGTAGGATAGGTCTCGAGCCGATCCATGCCAAGACGGAACCATTCGAGTGCTGAGGCTTTCAATTCCTGGATGATGGCTACAAACCGTTCGTCCACAATACCCTCTGCCCAATCCTGTTCGGAGTACCCATGCTTTTCCATAATTTCGAGCGGAACATAACGGCGTGCTCTTGCCCGATCTTCCCCCACGTCACGAATGATGTTGACGATCTGCATGCCCTTGCCAAGTGCAATGCCGTTTACGGCCACTTCGGCACCATTGTCATCACGCAGCACAGGAAGCAGCATCTCCCCTACCGTCCCTGCTACAAGATAGCAGTAATGTTCCAGCTCCTTCATCGTTGCATAGTGAGTTACCTCGAGATCGGTCATCTGTCCGTCCATCTGCCGAAAGAAAGGTCCTTTGTCCAGGTGGGGAAAGTTCGAGAATAACCATCTCAATGCAGGCCAGATAAAATGGCCTTCTGCCTCTTCCAGGTATTCAAAATGATCCCGAATCTCATGTATCGTATACATCGACTTCTCTGGTTCATCCACACTGTCATCAATGATGCGGCAGAACGCATAGATCACATACACCGCTTCACGGCGCGGACTGGGCAAACCTCTGAAAGCCTGATAAAAAGAAGAAGATCCCTTCTGCATCAACTCTTCGCACCTGTTCAAAATCATTTCATTCATGTTCCCATCTCCTTCATGAGTAGATTGACGGCCATGCGTGCACTTTGCATTACGATCGGAACGCCACCGCCTGGATGCACCGATGCTCCTGCTGCGTACAATCCGCGTATCGTCGGAAACGGCTTCGGCTGCGGCCGATACACACCCGATTGAAACAGAATAGGTGCAATACCGAAACTTCCACCGCCGTAGAGTCCATCTCGCTCGGCATCTGCTGGCGTGCGTACTTTCTTCCACCTGATCGATGCACGAAGTCCCGGGAAACCACGTTCTTCCGCTTCCTCCAGCACCCGTTCCACCAGAGCCCCACTCTCCCTGGACCAGTCCACACCTTCTGCGTCTGGCACCGGAACAAGGAAATACAATACACTTTGACCGGCTGGCGCAGCGGAATCATCAACAGCTACCGGGTTAAATACATAAAATGAAGACTGTTCCGGAATACGGCGCTGATTGAATACTTCCCGCAAGCTTCCATCAAGACTGGGTGGCAGGAAAAATTGATGCGTCGTTGCATCTTCCCAAGTTTTGTCGACCCCAACATAAATCAACACACACCCGGATGAGGGACGATAGGGTTTCTTTTTGCGCACTGCTTCCGGTATGCCGCCCAGTAGACCTGTCAGATGAGGGAAATCGCCATTATAGATGACTGCGTCCACATCTTCCGAACCAGCAGCCGTTTCTACCCCTCGGCAAACGCCATGTTCAATTCGCAGTCCCGTTACTTCCGTATTCAGCACAACACGCCCGCCACGCGCGATCAGTTCGGATTCCAGAATTTTCGGTAATGCAGCATATCCGCCCTTCACCATCCAGATTCCATATTCATGCTCTGCATAAGGAAGAAGGGAATAGATTCCCGGAGTACCGAATGGCGAACCGCCAATATACAGACTCTGAAGTGAATAGGCATCAACCAGTTCCTCATGATGAAAATAATCTCCTACAGCTTTACGTACGCTTTTGTGTGCACGGAGCCTGCCCATCAGGGACATGAGAGACGGTGTGAAAAAATCCCTTTTCCGCGGAAAAGCTCTTTCCAGAAAAGCAGACCGTCCTGCCGGGAACAGGGTATCCATGTCCTTCATGAATCTTGTGAACCCTCGGCTCTCTCCCGGGAATAACCGCTCGATCTCGTCGGCCTGCTGACCGCGATCTGTCATCTTGGTCATGACACGTCCGCTGCTGTAGTGAACCCTGTATAACGGATCACAGCGGAGCAGCTCCACTTTGGAGCGATCCACCCCAGCCTCCTCCAGAATGCCATGCAGCATGTCGGGCAGAAGTACGATGGTTGGACCCTGGTCAATGCGATATTCCCCGTTCTGCTCATAGCCGATGCGTCCGCCAACCCGGGAACCCCGTTCGTAAACGGTGACGTCCCAGCCCTGCCGATTCAGCAGCAGTGCCGAGGTCAGCCCGCCAATGCCTGCTCCTACAATGGCTGCCCGCTTCATGAATGACCTCCGGCTTCAGCAGTCTTCACATAAGTAGACCGGTTTGAACGGGTTTTGGCATCCTCTTCCTGGATCAGCCTGACACTGATTCGAGCAGACTCAAATATCGTAGGCAGTCCGCTGCCCGGGTGGGTTCCACCGCCGACCAGCCATACCCCTTTCAGCTCTTCGAACTGGTTATGCGGACGCAGATACATCATCTGACCCAGATTGTGAGCCATATTAAATGTCGCACCGCGGTACACATCCAGTTCATTTTCCCAGTCAAGCGGGGTAAACATCATGGACTCTTCGATACGACTCCGAATGTCTGCGAGCTCCGGGATCGCTTCAAGCCGCTGCATCATCGCCTCGCGTACATTCTCCCGTTCCACATCCCAATCAATGTCCCCGGTAAGGTTCGGAGAGGGCATAAGCACATATAATGAAGATTTTCCTGCAGGTGCGAGTGTCGAATCGAGCTTGGAAGGGTTATGAATATATAGAGACGGGTCAGCGGACAATACTTTGTGCTTCGTGATCTCGTCCACGTTCAATCGGTAATCTTCGGGAAAGTAAATCGAGTGATGCGGCAGATCAATCTCGCCGTCTACTCCCAGATAGAGCATCGCTGTAGAACAGGAGTACTTCTTGCGTTTCATTTTCTCCGGCGTATATTTCTTAAGCACACCCGGTTCGAACAGATGGTTCACCGCATGGGCAAAGTCTGCATTAACGACCACATGATCCGCTTCAATGCGTTCACCGTTCTCAAGCAGTAGTCCCTCGGCTCGGCCGTTACGGACGACGACCTGCTTCACCGGACAGGATGTATGTATACGTCCACCATATTCCTTTACAATGTCAGCCATGCCCTGGAATACGCGATTCACACCGCCAATCGGATGAAACAGCCCATAATGGTGCTCAATGAATGACAGAATCGTAAATGTACCCGGACAATCCCAGGCAGACATGCCCAAATATTTGGATTGAAACGTAAAGGCCCAGCGCAAACGCTCGTCAGTAAAATAACGGGACAGGATGCCATAGACGGTATTGTTCACGTCCAGCTTCGGAAGAGCCGTTATCGCATCCTTGCGCAGATAATCTGTCAGCTTGCCGAAAGGCCGACGCAGCAAAGGCATGACTTTACCAAACTTGACTTCCTCATCCTGCATGAACCTCAGGTAATGGTCTTCATTACCAGGGAACAATTCCTTGATCTGAGCAGCAGTATCTTCACGATTACGGGAAGGCGTGAACACCTTATCCCCGAAGTTCAGGGCATACAAGGGTGTCAGTTCCTTCAGATCCACGTAATCGGACAGTTTGCGTCCTACCAACTCGAACATCTCTTCAAGCAGCCCGGGCATCATCAAAAACGTCGCGCCCCGGTCGAATCGGTATTCTCCGAGCTCCAGCCTGGCAGAACGTCCACCAATCACCGGTTGTTTCTCATAAACGTCCACTTCATATCCCTGACCGGACAATAACATGGCCGCTGCAAGCCCGCCTGGACCCGCACCAATTACAGCCGCACGTTTACGTTGCTGATTAGATATCATGCCACTCACCTTTCTTATGGTCCGAAACCTACTCTTACCATTCCTAACCTATTATTAAACCATTGAAGAATCACCGAAGCGGATAATAGACAAAACGTTATACAAATATAATACAAATATTATACGAACTTGTAAACATAAATATGACTCACGGGTCAAATAATCGAAAAAATTAGCGTTAATATCACAAAAAGGCACCCCTTAACGCGCTTGCGTCATAGGATGCCTTTTCTTGAATAGCCTATACCTTATCATGGGAGAGCATTCGCTCATTCAACTCTTCGGTCACATACACTTGTCGGCCGATGAACTTAACACTTAGCCCTGTGTTCGGGTTGGATTGTCGGTCAGATACTCGCGCTCAAGCCATGCTTGCCAGTCGGATGATTCCTCCGGCATGACCCACTCCGGATAAGCTGCATTTTCATTGCGCTCATACCCCTTGCCTCCGAGGATAAAGCGCATATGCGGAAACTCGGACTGAATGCGATCGATCAGGCGATCACACTGCTCGCTTAAGGCTGGATTCGTAATGGAGAGACAGACCAGCTTAATCTTTTGCTCCCGGATAATGGGGAAAACCCCTTCCTCCGGAGTATTGGCACCGAGATATAATACTTCGGCTCCATTTTTACGCATAAACAACGAGAACAACAGCAATCCCACCTGATGATGCTCCCCCTCCGGACAGAGTGCCAGAACTTTGGGCAGATGCGGATAGATCGGGAACAGATGGAAAAACTGATAGAACCGCTGTGAGATCAGCTGGGTCATAAAATGTTCCTGTGCGACTGATGCTCTGCCCTGCTCCCATGCATCCCCCACGCGAACGAGAATGGGTACAAGCACATGGTAAAACATCGAATCATATCCATACATGGTAAAACCAAAATCAATCAAACCGTTGGCACGTTCACCTTGGAAATGGTAGAGCGAGTCGTATATCTGATCGGTCATGCGTAAGTAGGCCTCTTCCATTGTGGGAACAGGCGCGGTGAGCGGACCCGGAATGACCGCTTCTGGCGTTTTTGCTTTGTTTTCTTTTAACATGCGCACGGCTTCCGATATGTTGGTCTGATGCTGTTCTACCTGCTCCTTCAGCCAACGCAAATCTTCAACATTTTCATCCGTGTACAACCGATAACCCGATTCCGTCCGTTCAGGGGTTACCGCACTGTACCGATTCTCCCAAGCCCGGAGCGTAACCGTTGGAATGTCCAGCATGGCAGCGACTTGTTTGATGGAATACACTTGATTACCTACTCTCTTTTCTGAAATATCCCGACCGTCAATAGGTTAACGAATACTTCCTCCGTCCTTGTCAAGTATATGGAAATCCCAACATTCTACAAAAATAATACACTCATTATACACAACGGTCACACACCTGTCGATTGCATTCAGGCAAATCATATATGGATAAAATACATTTCTCTCTGTCCCCTACGCAGCCTGCGTCAATGCTCATGACAGAGTGGTAATAGTAGTCAGCACGTTTACAGAAAGGGGATATGCCGTTGTTTACTACAAGGCGATCATCATCAGAACACCAAACATCCAGACGTCGTTTTCCATACATACGAACAGCTCTTGGACTCCTTATTCTATGGCTTGTGGCCGTCATGTTATATCAAACTTATAAGCCCCTGCCCGCAGGCATCTCCTATGAAAGCCCGGAATATCGCGTAGACGAGGTCGCATTCCTTCATGATCTCACTTATCCGTCGGCAGACGGGCAGATGGAACACGAGCAGCAGATTTTCCAGCGCATGCTGCAGATTGTGGAGGAGGCGGAGCAATTTGTTGTGGTGGATATGTTCCTGTTTAACAACTATCAGCATAAGGGTCAGCATTTCCCACCGGTTAGCGTAGAATTCACAGATGCTCTGGTCGCCAAAAAAAAGCAGCATCCTGACATGCAGATTTTGTTCATTACGGATGAAGTGAACACCAATTATAATTCGGCACCCAATGAACTGCTGGAGCGAATGAAGAAGGCCGGCATTGAAGTTGTGATTACCAATGTGGATCCACTCCGGGATTCGACGCCCGTATACTCGGCAGTCTGGCGTACGTTCTTCCAATGGTTTGGCCAGTCGGGTGATGGCTGGATTCCGAATCTGATGGCAAGTGACGGCCCAGATGTTACCATGCGCTCTTACCTTAAGCTGCTTAATGTAAAGGCCAATCATCGCAAGGTCGTAGCCAGTGAGAAAAAGGCAATCGTCTCCTCCGGCAATATCCATGATGCTAGTGCCTACCACTCCAATGTGGCGTTTGAAGTTACGGGACCCGTCATTGGAGATATACTTCATTCGGAACAAGCCGTACTGGATATATCAGGGGGAGGTCAAGTTCCTTCCTACACAGCACCTTCCACCAATCCAAACCAAGGCGATCTGCGCATCCGCTATCTGACCGAAGGAAAAGTGAATGATGCCGTATTACATGAGATCAATCTGACGGAAAAAGGGGATACCTTGTGGATGGGCATGTTCTACATTGCTTCTCCAAAAGTTCTGGACGCATTGCTTGATGCTTCCAAACGAGAAGTAGATATCCGGCTTGTGCTCGATCCGAACGAGAATGCCTTCGGCCAGGAGAAAATCGGTATTCCGAATCGGCCTGTAGCCGCCGAGCTGCATGATAAATCGGATGGCAAGATCCAAATCCGCTGGTACAACACAACCAAGGAGCAGTATCACACCAAAATGTTGTATATTGCCAAAGCCACTGGGGATCATATTGTGCTTGGCGGATCAACCAATCTTACGCCCCGAAACATGAATGACTATAATCTTGAAAATGAACTATGGGTAGCTGCGCCTGCAGATAATGAGTTTAGTCGCAGCGTGGCGGATTATTTTGAACGAGTGTGGAATAATGAGGATGCCGAGTTCACTCTGAATCTGGACGAATTCCAGGAGAAAACCACTTTCCTGAAGGGAATTCTCTATAAACTGCAGCTCATACTGGGATTTACCACGTTCTAAGCTACCCTGAGTTGTGTATTGGTCGCCTGTGAAATTTCTGCAGGCGGCTTTTTTTGAATGGACTTGACATCTGATGTGAAATATGAAAATATGGTCTCCTAACGACCGTTAGGAAGGTGAATAAAATGACAGCACAATCCATACGTAATGCGGCCTTGTTCCACTTTGCCAGAGATGGATATGAAGGGGCATCCCTTCGGGCTATCGCTGACGATGTAGGAATTAAGAAACCGTCCATATATGCCCATTTCAGTGGCAAGGAAGACTTGTTCCTCCAGGCACTGGCTCATGCTTTTCAAGAAGTAAAACGCCATACATTGGAATATTTCCGCGATCATGCCGAACTTCCCCTGGAAGACAGACTCAAGGGCGTGTTCCCCTGGTTCGAACAGGAATATAACGCTAGCCCTTCAACACGCTTGATGCTGCGCATGTCCTACTTCCCCCCTCCCGGACTGTACAACGAAGTGATGGACATCGCACATCCATTTCTTGATGGCATGGAGCGATCACTGAACCGGCTCCTGCAGCGAGCAGTACGTCATGGAGAATTACCTTCGATTCCAACGAAACAAGCTGCCATTGCCTTTATGACTTCTCTCGATGGAATTACCGTGGAGATTATTTATGGAAGCTCTCGCCGTTACAATAGACGTCTTGAGGCGGCATGGCCTGTTTTTTGGCATGGCATTCATCATTTGAACGAAGAGGCACAGAACATCGTGCCGGAAGGAGAAACATCATCATGAACCGCAATTGGTTATACGTATTTATCGGAGGCATCATCGAAATTGTCTGGGTAAGCGGACTGAAGCATGCCTCCAATCTATGGGAATGGGCGCTAACCGCTGCAGCTATCATCATTAGCTTCGCCCTGATCATCGCAGCCTCCAAGAGATTGCCGGTGGGCACGGTCTACGCCGTATTTACCGGAATCGGTACCGCAGGCACCGTGCTTGCGGAAATGCTGCTGTTCGGGGAGCCATTCCGTCTGGCCAAAATCCTGCTGATCGGACTGCTGCTCTGTGGCGTAATCGGACTGAAGCTCGTGACGGATCAACAAGAAGAAGCGAAGGAAGGTGTGGCATAATGGCATGGTTAGCAATTGTAGGCGCAGGTATCTGTGAGATTTTCGGCGTAATCGGAATCAACGGCGCTTCGACCAAAAAGGGCTGGCCTTATATCGTGCTTATGCTCATTTCCTTTGTATTCAGCTTCTCGCTGTTGTCCTATGCGATGACCTCCATTCCGATGGGCACCGCCTACGCTGTCTGGACAGGCATTGGTACCGTTGGCAGCACATTAACGGGCATGTTCCTGTTCGGCGAGCGCAAGGAGGTCAAAAGGCTGCTGTTCATTGCCATGATTCTGGTGGCTGCAGTCGGATTGAAGCTGATTACGTAAATATGGTATTCATTTTGTAAAAACTAGGGCGATTTCCATCTGGAAGTCGTCTTTTTGGTATATCATGTAAATAGGCATATGTACGCTGTGAATGTGGAAAGGATGACTTGTATGAAGAAATGGTTGGTACGTCTCAGCACGCTTGCAGGCTATTCATTCCTAGCCCTCCTGGCTGCATTTTATCTGGTCGCACTGACAGCCATCATTATTCTGGCCATACATGCCTTCGGGAATGGAGCATAGTTCTTTACACGTTTTTACGTTTATCCACGGCAATGCTCACTTCCACCTCTCTCTCCTTCTTGAAAAACTGGACTGCTCTCATTGTTCGAATTTCCAATTTCCTCCCATTTGAATTTGCTCTTCCACTTCGTTTATACTTGTTTTGACCCTGAAGTCAATTCAAGAACTCATAAGTTCCGCAGATGAGGTGAAGGTATCGTTAATGAACCCAATTCATGAAATGAATGAGAAGAAAAAACTCATTATAACGACAGCTCTCAAGCTGTTTTCTGCCAAAGGCAGTGCTGCAACGTCCATGCAGGAGATTGCGGAGCTATGCGGCATGTCCAAGGGAAGCCTCTACCTGATTTTCAAATCCAAAGAGGAATTGGAAGCCAGTACGATGGAGTACTGCATCTATACCCTGCTGGATGAAATGTCACAGATTGAACATGAGGCTGGCCTCACATCACGAGAACGTCTGCACAAACAGATTGAGACGCTGCTGCTTCATGTATCCGAATTAAAAGAATTCCTTCGGGTGCAGCTGCGCAGCATGATGATGGATGATGAGCAGCAGCATCCCGGCAGGAAATGCGACCCGCATCACAGGGATATGGAGATCCGAACCCTGCACTGGTTCAAGGATAAGCTGGAGGATCTATACGGTCCCGAGATTGAGCCATATACTGTGGATCTTATTTTGCTGACGCACGGCCTTTTCCTGTCCTACATCAAGATCTGGTTTACGGAGATGCCTTCCCTTACCGTATCCAAAATGGCCGCGAATCTGCTGCAAACGATGGATTATGCAGCGTACGGTTTGCTGGATCAGCGACCCGAGCCTTTGATTAGCTTGGAAAACTGGCCGGCATGGACCAGTGAATCCAAATCGGATTCCACCATGATGCGCCATCCCATTCACATCATCAAACAGATGCAGGATATCGTAACTACCGATCTGGCTGCAGGACAATCCCGAAATGATGCGTTAGAAACCATCGCCATTCTCAAGCAGGAAATGATGGAATTCACGCCGCGCCGGGCTATTATCCTGGGCATGATGCACAACCTGGAGAACATTCCAGCCATCGAAGCGTTGCACTCCGAGCTTCAGCATATTCTGGATGCCATGTATAGCCGGTTCATCCAGGCTGACTCGTCAAACAAATAGAAACAGGGAGAACAGAGAGGAGAAGAGACCATCGTATGAAAGGAATCATTAATTTTTCACTGAACAACAAGTTCGCGATCTGGATCCTGACCATTATCATTTCCTTCGCTGGTTTGTACAGCGGACTGACGATGAAGCAGGAAACCATCCCGAACATCAATGTGCCATTTCTAAGTGTCACAGCGATTGATCCCGGAGCGGCTCCAGAAGGTATCGTAGAAGATGTGACCAAGCCGCTGGAACAGACTCTGCGCAATGTGGAGGGAATCAAGACACTCACATCCACATCCATGGAGAACGCTGCTTCTATTACACTCGAATTTGATTACGGAACAGATCTGACCAATGCTACTGCAGCTGTTCGCGAGGCGCTAAATGAGGTGCAGCTTCCGGACGGTGTACAGAAACCGACCATTTCCAAATTCAGCATCAATTCATTTCCGGTTGTCTCACTGAGCTTGTCCGATAAGGACGGCGGAGATCTGGAGCAGTTGACCAGACTCGTTGAATCTGATATTCAGCCTGCACTCGAAGATATCGACGGTGTAGCCCAAGTACAGGTTTCCGGTCAGTATGTCAAGGAAGTCCAACTGAAGTTCAACCAGGACAAAATGAATGAACTCGGCCTTACAGAAGATACCGTTAACGGCATCGTTCAAGGTTCCTCTGTCCGCGTTCCACTCGGATTGTTCGAACTGGACGAAGCACAAAAAGCCGTTGTGGTTGATGGTAATATCATTGATCTCGATGACCTGAAGAACCTTGCCATTCCTGTGGTACCTAGCGGCGCAGGCGCAGCAGCAGATCCATCTACTCAAGCAGGTGGTGCTGCAGGCCAAGCAACAGCTCCGGATGCCGCACAGGGGTCAACCCCGTCTGCCGCACCATCCGCGGGGGGAAATGCAAGTGCAGGCAGTGCTTCTGGTGCTGCCAATGCAGCAGGAATTCCTACGGTGAAATTAAGCGAGATCGCGAACATTGAGGTTATCGGTCAGGCCGAATCCATTTCACGGACAGATGGCATGGAATCCATTGGTATCTCCATTGTGAAATCCAATGACGCCAATACCGTGGATGTCGTGAATGCCGTTAAAGACAAAGCGGAAGAATTGCAGTCGCAATTCAAAAATGCCCAACTGACGGTATTGCTTGACCAAGGTAAGCCGATTCAGGATTCCGTCAATACGATGCTTGGCAAAGCGGTCTTTGGTGCCCTGTTTGCCATCCTGATTATCCTGTTGTTCCTGCGTAATATTCGTTCAACCATTATCTCGATTATCTCGATCCCGCTCTCCTTGCTTATGGCATTGACTGCGCTTCTACTCATGGACATTACATTGAACATGATGACACTGGGTGCCATGACCGTTGCCATCGGACGGGTCGTGGATGACTCCATCGTTGTTATCGAGAACATCTATCGCAGATTGACCCTTAAGGGAGAGAAACTGAAAGGCCGTGATCTGATCCGGGAAGCAACCCGTGAAATGTTCATTCCAATCCTCTCTTCCACGATTGTAACCATCGCCGTGTTCCTGCCACTGGCACTGGTTAGCGGTATGGTAGGCGAACTCTTCATGCCATTTGCATTAACCATGGTATTTGCGCTGCTGGCATCCTTGCTCGTGGCGATCACCATCGTTCCGATGCTGGCTCATACCCTGTTCCGCAAAGGCCTGAAGAACAAGCAAAATCATGAGGAAAAACCAGGGAAGATGGCTGAGGGTTACAAACGCCTGCTGAACTGGACACTTTCGCACAAAATCATTACCGTCGGCATCGCCGTGGTCTTGCTCGTCGGCAGTTTGTTCCTGTATCCGTTCATCGGTGCAAGCTTCTTGCCAGAACAGCAGGACAAATATGTGACGATCACATACAGCCCGGAAACCGGCTCCCTACGTGAAGACGTTGAAAAAGAAGCACTTGCTGCTGAAAAATATTTGCTGAAGCAGCCTGGCCTGGAGAAAATGCAGTATTCCATCGGCGGCAGCAATCCACTGAGCAGCATGGGTGGAGGAAGCTCAAACTCGGCACTCTTCTATATCGAATACAATGAAGACACCAAAGATTTCAGCCAAGTGAAGGAACAGCTTGTAGAAGGTTTGCGTAAAGAAGTTCCCGTAGGTACCTGGAGTGAGCTGGATATGTCCGGCGGTCTGGGAGGCAGCAGCCTGAGCATCTCCATCTACGGCGACAATGTGGAACAGCTCAAGCCTGTCACGGATGAAGTGTTCAAGCTGGTTGAAGCAGATACCGAAAACTTCGAAAAAGCAGACACCACACTCTCTGACACGTATGGTCAATATACCCTCGTCGCGGATCAGGAAAAGCTGAGCTCACTCGGTCTGACTGCAGGCCAATTGGCTATGGCCCTGAGCCCTGCACAGGAACGCCCGGTACTGACGGAAGTGGATATTGATAACAAAACCTATAAAGTGTATGTCGAGACAGATCAGAAGACATTCGACAGCATCACTGACATTGAAAATGAGACAGTGACTTCTCCGCTCGGCATCCAAGTACCGATCAAGGATGTTGCAAACGTTGAAGAAGGCACTTCTCCAAACTCGATCATGCGCATTGACGGCAAGGTCGTAGCACAAGTTTCGGCTACCATCCTGGCTTCCGATGTGCAGAAGGCTTCACAAACCCTGCAGGATAACATCGACAAGCTGGACCTGCCTGATGGCGTTGAGGTGAAATTTGGCGGTACAACCGAGCAGATCAATGACACCTTTACCCAACTGGGTCTTGCCATGCTGGCAGCCATCGCCATTGTATACTTTGTACTTGTTGTTACATTTGGCGGCGGACTCGCTCCATTCGCCATCCTGTTCTCCCTGCCGTTTACCGTTATTGGTATCATGGTAGGTCTGTTCCTGGCTGGCGGCACCATTGACGTCTCTGCCATGATGGGTGGACTGATGCTGATCGGGATCGTAGTCACCAATGCCATCGTCCTGATCGACCGTGTCATTCACATGGAGAAAGACGGCATGTCTACGCGTGAAGCCTTGCTTGAAGCAGGTGCAACACGTCTGCGTCCAATCCTGATGACTGCACTTGCAACGATCGGCGCCTTGCTGCCACTCGTTACTGGACTGGAAGAAAGTGCGGGAATCATCTCGAAAGGCCTGGGTATTACCGTTATCGGCGGTCTGATCAGCTCTACGCTGCTTACCCTGGTTATTGTGCCGATCGTGTATGAATTCCTGATGAAATTCAAGAAGAAAAGAATCGAAGATTAAGCTGCTCAATTGAACTTCGGTCCATAAAGAGCAATACGGAATTATAATAAACCTCCTGGTTCTCCATTGGAATGATTGTCTATTTCAATGAGATCAGGAGGTTTTTTTGTTTGACCATTAAGGGACTCCCTCCCTAAAT
This sequence comes from Paenibacillus illinoisensis NBRC 15959, assembly GCF_004000925.1. Classification (GTDB taxonomy): domain Bacteria; phylum Bacillota; class Bacilli; order Paenibacillales; family Paenibacillaceae; genus Paenibacillus; species Paenibacillus illinoisensis. The sequence continues at coordinate 83,155 of NZ_BIME01000003.1, forward strand.
GTCAGGTAAAACGACACCAATCCGAACCTGGATTATTCCAGATTACAAAAAAAGATGCCTAGTTTGTTATGTAAAACAAATCAGCGTTAGATTTCAGCCCATCATCGGTAAACGGACTTATAATATAGCTTAATTATGTAAGTTAACGGATTTTAGACAGGTCATCCAGCTCGTACATCACAACATAACAGACGCTCTTCAGAAACCTGCATCATGAGGCGGGATTGCAATTGGCATGCAATTGGGGAAGGACGGTGGTTGTATGGGGGAAACGACGCTCCAACTTCAGATGAGAGACATGTTGAAACGGCCTGTATTTCGCAAGGCAGAGGTACTGGCCAGTGAACGGGCACTGGAGAGGTATGTCCGTTGGGTCCATATTATGGAGGTACCGGATGTGGGCGATCTGTTAAACGGAGGAGAACTGGTACTGACTACCGGCATCGGCTGGCAGGCTGATGAGCAGCAAGGTTTGTCTTTCCTGCGGCAGTTAATTGCCCGTGGTGCGGCTGGACTCTGTATCGAACTGGGGATTCACACCAAGTCCCAACTTGGAGCGATGAAAGAAATCGCAGCAGCAGATGACTTTCCGCTGATCTGGTTCCATGAACAAGTCCGCTATATTGATATTACACAGGACCTGCACTTCGCCCTGATTCGCAGTCATCAGCGGATGCTCGCCGAACTCGACAATCTGACTACCTCGTTCAACCAGCTCCTGCTAAACGGAGACGGCGTACAGCCGCTGCTTCGCTTGTTATCACGCACAATCGGCTGCCCGGTTGCATTATACCCACTCGAGGGGGAAGCCAGTGCTGTTCCTTATTGTCCGCCAGAGCAATTGGAGAACCGGAGAATGGCTTGGTTAACCCAGCGCAACCATTCACCTGAGTCAGGACAATCAAGCAATTCCCATCGTTTGGAGCAACTCATGGATGCCTATACCCTCCCTGTTCAGGCGCTCGATTACACCTTCGCGGACCTGGTACTCTTTTTGGAGAAACTTCCCGAACACGAGCCTGAGTCACTGCGTCACAAACCTACTGATGAATTTGTCGTTCAGGCACTGGAGCGCTGTGCAGCCGCTATTGCACAGGACTGGATGCGAACCAAATACATGGAGGAGAAGCGTCGTTACAAGGAAGACATGTGGGTCATCGACTGGCTGAACGGACATCACACGGCCAAGGAAATTCAAGAGTACCTGTCCGCCAGCCCCCTGCTTGCTGCCAGCAAAGGCACCGTCGTTTTGTTTGACAGTAATCCGAATTATACCGACAGCCTCAAGCTGCAGAAGCTGCTTATACAGCGCAATATCGTCGCCCGTTCTGTATTCTCCAGGGAAGGGTTCTCCCTGTTCAGCACGGTATTGAATCATCAGATCATCCTGATCATCCTCGATCCTCAGCCAGGTCCTCAGCGCAAAAGCCATCTCTGGCGTTGCATAGAGCAGCTCCAGCAGCACGAAACGGACCAGACCCACCGTCTGTTCTCCGGTCTGCTCGGCATCGGTCACAGCTGTGCCGATTTGTCACGACTCAAGGACAGCCTGGATACGGCCAAGGAAACGCTGCGCATTCAAAAGGATACCGGACCCATGCAGCAGCCGTTTTACAGCAATCTCCATGGTTACCGCATCATTGCCGGGATGAAGCAGAGCGGTAATCTGGAGGATTTTATTGAGGAATACCTCGGCCCCGTCATCCGGCATGATGCAGAGAAAGGCGGCCAGCTGCTGCGCACACTCAAGCAATATTTTGTGCTGTGCTGCTCCAAACAGGAGACCGCTACTGCCCTATTCATTGTCAGACAGACCCTCTATCACCGGCTCGACAAAATCGAGGCTTTGCTCGGAGAAGACTATATCCTCCCCGAGAAACGCGTCGCCATCGAACTCGCCATCTACGCTTATGAATACGTTCATGGTCCAATTGCATAAATGGCAAGAGGACTATGCCCCCCGCTGTTCCTGAAGCTGCCGGATCAGAAAGTGGACGAACCACTTTCGTCCGGACGCTGTACCCACATGCTGCTCTTTCATTTCGCCCGGATGATCGGGATGTTCCCACACGACACTGGTACCCTCCAGATGTTCCTGAACCGAATAGATCCGATATCCCAGCGCAACCATTCGTTCAATCGCCAATTTCTCCGCTTCAAATGCTTCATTCTCCATCATTCGCCTCAACCTCCCGTCACTGTCGTAACCGCCTGCCGCCCAGGCATCGGGGCACCTGCATCGTATTTGGCACGCTTCACATACTGGCCCGATCCTGCCGCACCTGCAAACTGACGATCCTTAATGACATACTCCCCCCGGCACAGCACGGTAACGGGACACCCCTGTACCTGCATGCCTTCGAAGGCGCTATAATCCACATTCATATGATGTGTACTCGCCGATATCTCCCGGGAAATGGACGGATCAAAAATAACGATATCCGCATCGGTACCGACTGCAAGTGTCCCTTTCTGCGGAAACATCCCAAACAGCTTGCTCGCCCGGGTAGAACACAGATCTACCCATTGATTCAATGAAATGCGTCCTTTGGCAACTCCCTCCGAGTATAAAATGCTAAGCCGGTCCTCAATGACAGGCCCACCATTAGGAATTTTGCTAAAGTCATTCTTCCCCAGATCCTTCTGTCCCTTGAAATTAAATGAGCAGTGATCGGACCCAATGGTCTGCAACTGGCCGCTCTTCAGTGCATTCCACAACACCTCCTGATGGGAGGCTTCCCTGAGAGGCGGGGACCAGACATACTTCGCCCCTTCGAAATCAGGCTGATCCATGATGGACTGATCCAGCGTCAGATACTGCGGACATGTCTCGCCCCAAATTCGATAGCCCATGTCGCGCATGCGTGCAATCTGCTCCACGGCTTCGGCACACGTCACATGCACAACATACAGCTGTGAATCCGCAAGGGCAGCCAGACGTGCAGCGCGTCCTGTCGCCTCTCCTTCCAGGATGGAAGGACGGGTAAGTGCGTGATGGATCGGCTCGGTTCGCCCTTCAGCAAGCGCCTGTCGAACAAGCAGATCGATGACATCGCCGTTCTCGGCATGCACCATGACCAGTGCACCGTACTCCTTGGCCTTTTGCAGCGTCTGATAGAGGATGCCATCATCTGCCTGGAACTGGTTTTTATAGGCCATGAACACTTTGAAGGAAGACACCCCTTCTTCCTCAATGACCTGCGGCAGTTCCTCCAATACCTGGTCATTCATCTCTCCGATCATCAGATGAAACCCATAGTCGATGGCAGCCTTCCCCTTGGCCTTCGCATGCCATTCCTTCAGGGATTCGGTGAGCGGTTTGCCTTTCTGGGTCAGACAGAAATCAAGGATTGTCGTTGTTCCGCCAAACGCTGCCGCTGCGGTTCCCGTTGCAAAATCATCCGCGGTCACTGTCCCGCCAAAAGGCATATCCAGATGGGTATGCGGATCAATACCACCGGGAATGACATAACAGCCGGCAGCATCCACGATCTCCGTTCGGTCATCCGCCACCATGCCCATGCCAATCTGCGTGATTTTCCCGTTCTCGATGAGTATATCTGCTGCAAATGTGTCTGCTGCCGTGACCAATACGCCGTTTCGAATCAGTTTGCGCCCACTCATGATATCGCCTCCTTGGTTGATTGATCTCTAATCGATTGCAGTACAGCAATCGCAGATTGACGTTCATTCCAGGTTAACGGTGTCTGTTCAGGTGCTACCTCGACCATTTCAATAGCCCCGTCCACCGGACATACAATCGAGCATAGGTTACATCCCACACAATCTTCCTCGACCACTTCCAGATAGGCGCCGGAAGGATCAGTCAGCATATCAATACACTGATGCGATGTGTCCTCACAAGCGATATGGCACTTGTTGCAGTTAATGCAGACATCACGGTTGATGCGGGCGACCACTTTGTAGTTGAGGTCCAGATTACCCCAGTCCGAGTATCGGGGGACCGTCTGGCCCACAAGTTCCGTCACACTGCTCAGGCCCTTCTCATCCAAATAATCATTCAGCCCGTCGATCATATCCTCCACGATGCGAAAACCATGATGCATCGCTGCCGTACACACTTGGACGCCTGTCGCTCCCATGAGCAAAAACTCCGCCGTATCCCGCCAATCGGATATGCCGCCAATACCCGAGATGGGCACGCCCACTTCCGGATGGCGGGCACATTCGGCCACCATGTTGAGGGCAATCGGCTTCACGGCTGGTCCGCAATAGCCGCCATGGGCTCCTTTGCCGCCTACATGGGGCACGGTATTCCACGAATCCAGATCCACCCCTGCCAGAGAGTTAATGGTGTTGATAAGAGAAATGGCATCCGCACCGCCGCGCACTGCGGCCCGGGCCGTTGCCGTAATATCCGTAATATTCGGTGTCAGCTTCACGATCACGGGGGTCGTCGCGACTTCCTTCACCCACATCGTCTGCAGCTCAACCAGATCCGGCTGCTGACCGGAAGCCGCCCCCATGCCGCGTTCGGCCATCCCATGGGGACAGCCGAAGTTTAACTCCAGACCATCCACTCCTACTGCTTCTACCTTTTTGACAATCTCATGCCACTTCTCCCGCTTCGGCTCCACCATCAGTGAGGCAATGACCGCGCGATCCGGGAAGCGTTTCTTGGTTTCGGCAATCTCCCGCAGATTGACCTCCAGTGGACGATCGGAGATCAACTCAATATTGTTGAAGCCTGCTACCCGCTGTCCGCCGAAATGTACAGCAGCAAAACGGGATGACGTGTTAATGATCGGTTCACCCAGCGTCTTCCACACCGCGCCTCCCCAGCCTGCCTCGAAGGCGCGCTGCACCTGATATCCCGTATTCGTCGGCGGAGCAGATGCCAGCCAAAATGGGTTGGGTGATCGAATACCTGCCAGATTTATCGATAAGTCAGCCATAACGATCCCTCCTTGGTGTTGTTTGCATATATGGTCTTGCTTTGCACTCGATGGCTTCATGGTCTGAACAGCATACGAAGCACAAGCTCACCTCAAGCCGTTTCCTCCACCTGTCCAGGCAATGCCTTCATCAGGGCAGCTGCAGCCAGCTTCCCCTGCTGGGCAGCCGAGACAACCATGGCCTCGCCTTGCCCCTGGCCGAAAATCACATCCCCTGCCGCATAGATCTGCGGATGAGAAGTTCGGTAGGTCTGCTGCTCCACCTCAACAACGCCCCAGTGATGACGCAGACCGAAGGCTTCAATGAGAGGCAGCAGCCGGTTCTGTCCGATCGCCCGGACGACGGTGTCACATTCAATCATGAACTCCGTTCCTTCTTGGGGTACGGGTAATGCACGCCCGCCTCCTGGCGGCGTGACCAGCTCCATTTTCACACACTCCACAGCTCGGACTCGCCCATTCTCATCGCCAATAATGCGCTGCGGCATCGTAAACCACCTGAACTCTACCCCTTCCTGTTTCGCAAACGCATATTCAAACGCATAGGCTGTCATCTGACCCTCTCCGCGCCGATAGAGCATCTGTACACGTTCTGCTCCCAGACGTACCGAGCAGGTGGCTGCATCCACTGCCGTGTTGCCTGCACCTATGACGGCTACTCTCAGACCATTCAGCGCAGGCGGTACGCCCTGTTTCGTGGATTCCACCAGTTCAATGGCATCGTACACCCCTTCCAAGGTCTCTCCTTCGATCCCAAGCATCGGAACGGAACCCATACCACAAGCCAGAATGACAGCTTCATGCTGTTCCAGCAGTTGTGCAGGAGACAGATCCACTCCTATACGTACGCCGTACCGGATGTGTACACCCAGCGCTTCAACCTGCTCCACTTCCCACAGGGACACTTCCTGCGGTAAACGAAAGGAGACGATCCCGTACGTATTTAATCCACCACCCTTGGGCTTCGCTTCATAGATCGTCACCTCATACCCTGCACGGCCAAGCTCTCTGGCTGCGGACAAACCGGCAGGCCCGGCGCCAACAACAGCGATGGAACGGCCATTGGAGGGGGCTGCCTGAAACAAAGGTTCATTGGCCTGCCGTGCCCAGTCCGTGGCATATCGCTGCAGATCACCGATGCGAATGGGCTTGGACGATTCGTTCAGTACACAGGCGCCTTCGCACAATTCCTCGGTTGGACAGACTCTTGCACAGCTGGCTCCTACCGGATTGGCATCCATAATGGTTCGGGCCGAGCCTTTCAGATGACCTGTCGATATTTTCCGGATAAAGGAAGGGATATTGATGTCTGTTGGGCACGCCTTGATGCAAGGTGCATCGTAACAGTACAGACAGCGGTTGGATTCCTCCATCGCTTCCTTGCCTGTCATGGCGGGTTTCATCTCGGCAAAACGGCTCTCCCATCCATAATCGGATAACGCTGCGCCCGTGCTGTTTATCATGAACATGCACCTCCTAGGGATTGAATTAGGGTCCGGGTCCTTTTTTGAATACAACCTATCAAATGCCAGTTACAGGTTAACCAGATGCTCATACGTCTCAGGGCGCCGATCCCGGTAGAATTGCCATACATTGCGCACTTCACGGATGATTTCGGTATCCATCTCACCGATGACAATCTCATCCTGATCCCTGCTGCCCATGGCAACCATTCGTCCGCGCGGGTCCACCAGATACGACTGACCATAAAATTCGCCCATATTCCAAGGCGCCTCCACGCCTACCCGGTTAATGGCAGCCACGTAATAGCCGTTGGCAACGGCGTGGGCAGGCTGTTCCAATTTCCACAGATATTCCGATGTACCCGCCACCGTGGCTGACGGATTGAACACAATCTCCGCTCCGGCGAGTCCGAGCAGACGGGCTCCTTCCGGAAAGTGCCGATCGTAGCAGATGTACACGCCTACTCTGGCGTAAGCTGTATCAAATACCGGGTATCCCAGATTCCCGGGCCTGAAATAATATTTTTCCCAGAAGCCGTTCGTGCCCTCGCCTGCTTCCACATGCGGGATATGATGCTTGCGGTATTTGCCCAGATAGGAGCCATCAGCATCAATCACGGCAGCCGTATTATAATACGAAGCAATGCCTTCCACCTCGTACACAGGCAAAATGATCACCACGCCCAGTTCCTTCGCAAGCGCCTGAAAACGCCTGGTTGTCGGTCCCTCCGGCACCGGTTCGGCAGATGCGTACCATTTGGGATTTTGTTCGGTGCAAAAGTAGGGTCCATAGAAGACCTCCTGCAGTCCGATAATCTGTGCTCCTCGTGCTGCAGCCTCACGGACCAGGGTGATATGCTTCTGGATGGCAGCCTCCTTGTGCTCTTCAACCGGTGCCGATCCTTCCACTTCATGCGAAGCCTGAATCAGGCCTATATTGATTTTCCCCATACGCCAGTAACGCCTCCTTCTACCCAGATTAGGATGTATTAGAGATAAATCCGATCGTTTATCGGTTCCTTTTTCATATCAGAAAAGGTGAATCAGCCCTCCGATTCAATGTCAGCAGGCAGCAGACTACATATCTTCCGAATCGTGCGGTATAATACCTCCGTTCCCAGCGCAATGTCCTCCGGGGAGGAATACTCACTCGGATGATGGCTGATCCCATCCTTGCTGCGGACAAAAATCATGCCATAGTCACACACATAAGATAGCGCCAGCGCATCATGGAACGGACCACTCATAAGCTCCGGCAAGGACAAGCCCATCTCCTCTGCAGACGAGCGAATGGCTGCCTTGATTCGTTCCGCACAGTAGCGCGGTTCACTATTGGTATCTTCAGCCACGGAATAGGTAAGCCCATGCTGACTGCATACTTCAGCAAGCACATTCATCAGCCGGGCTTCAAGCTGGTTGCGGCGTTCCATCTCCATATCGCGCAAGTCCAAGGTGAAGCTGACTTCCTCAGGGATGATGTTGCGCGAGTCGGGGAACACCCTCAGACTGCCCACCGTACCAACCGTGGGGGCAGCCGGATCTGCTCTAACCATGTCATCAAACGCTGCAATGACTCTCGCACTGCCTACGAGCGCATCATGACGCATAGCCATCGGTACCGAACCGGCATGCCCTGCCATGCCCTTGATCGTAACCGTGAGCCATAACGGTCCGGAGATGCCCGTGACCAGTCCCACCGGGGCATCCAGCGATTCCAGCACAGGGCCCTGTTCGATGTGCAGCTCCAGATAGCTGCCGATGGATCCAGGTGCATAGACTCCTTCAGCGAATTTCTCTACCGAGCATCCGAAGGCTTCAAGCGCCTGCCTGCGAGTCACCCCGTTCCTGTCCTGTCGCTCCAGTTCTCCATCTTCCAACTGCCCGGTCATTCCCCGGGAGCCGAACAGGCCTTTGTTGAACCGGGAACCCTCTTCATCGCAAAAGGCTACGACCTCAATCGGCATCGGAGGCTGAAGGCCACTCTCCATCAGGCACTGCACAGCTTCCAAGGCACCCAGGACACCAATGGCACCATCATACCTACCGCCATAAGGCTGTGAATCAATATGCGAGCCGATCATCAAAATGGGCTGCGCAGGATCAGCACCTTCCAGGCGGCCAATCAGATTCCCGAATGGATCGAGACGGGTCTCCAGTCCGGCTTCTTCCATCCAAAGACGCACCTGGATAATGCCTTCCATATCTTCAGGGGTGAGGGCAAGCCGGCAAACGCCGGTCTCTCCGATTCGTCCAATACGGGACAATTGTTCAATTCGTTCATTCAACCGAAGATGGTTAATGCCTATTCCGGATGTGGTCTGCATCTTCCCTCGCCTCCACATGGTTTATTTTTCAAACGAGTCATACGAGAGTCATTCCTGGAATTCTCTATCCATCCACTATCCTGCCTCCACACTCCGCAGTGCCTTAAGCAAACTTTCCGCAATCAGCTCCAGCTCATCCTCCGTGGTGACAAAGGGCGGTGATATCGTCAAAATGTTGGCGAAACCGGGTACCGTGTCCCCGTTTTTACCAATAAGAATGCCGTCCTTCTTACAACTGGCCAGCACGTGCGCCACCTTCCCTGCATCAGCCGGAGAGCCGTCCGCTTCTATAAGCTCGATGCCGCAGGCGAAGCCAAACATTCGAACATCTCCGACCCCAGGCAGCTCCAGCAGCGGCTCCAGCTTCTCACGAAGGACTCGCCCCAGTTCATCCGCACGCTCCACCAGATTTTCACGCTCCAGGATTTCGATGTTGGCCAGTGCTACCCGGCAGGAGACCGGATTGCCGCCGAAGGTGTTCACATGGCGAAAGTGAGCATCCGGTCCGGGTTCCCGGAACGTATCATACAGCTCCGCTCGCACGGCTGTAGCCGATAATGGAGAGTACGCGCTGGTCATCCCCTTGGCCATGGTGACTATATCCGGCTGCACCCCGTAATTCTGGTGTCCGAACTTCTGTCCGGAACGACCGAACCCGCAGATCACTTCATCCACGATCAGCAGCACACCGTAACGCTCACAGATCTCCTTCACAGTGCGCATGTAGTCCGGAGGTGGGACAATCATGCCGCCCCCCGTAATCACCGGTTCCATGATCACCGCAGCCACGGTCTCGGGGCCTTCCCAGCGGATGACCTCTTCATAGATGGTTGCACATTCAAGTCCGCACCCCTCCTTGTTCCGTCCAAAGGGACAGCGGTAGCAATACGGGGGTGGGACATGGGAGAAGCCCACGCCCAGCGGCTCGTACTTGATCTTGCGGGCAGCTTGCCCAGTGGCACCGAGGGCGCCCATGGAGTTGCCATGATAAGCCCGGTGACGGGAGATGAACTTGTGTCTGGTTGGCTCACCATTCTGGTGATGAAACTGACGGGCTATTTTGAACGCCACCTCATTGGCATCCGATCCCGAATTGGAGAAAAAGATTCGATAGTCTCCCTCCAGCCATTCATTCAGCTTCTCTGCCAGTAAAATCGCCGGCTCGTGGCTCTGGGTCATCGGCACATAAGCGAGTGATTTCATCTGCTCATATGCGCTCTTCGCAATCTCCTCCCGTCCATGCCCCACATTCACGCACCATAACCCGGACATGGCATCCAGATACCGCGTTCCATCCTGATCCGTAATCCAGCTGCCTTCCCCGCTGACCGCAATCATTGGATGATCATTATGAGGCGAGATGTGATGCCACACATATTTACGGTCCTTCTCCAGCCATTCTTCCTTGGTACCGCCAAGCGGCTGAGGTTGCTGATCCACGGAGCTCATTCGTCATCCTCCTTCGACTCCCTTATTTCACCGCTTCTTCGTAAATGCTCTTCTCCAGCGCTTCATCCAGGTTGGCTGCCTTCTTGATCAATCCATAATTCAGTGCTATATCTGCTGTACGGGCAAACGATTCATCCACAAAACTGCCCACCTGCTGCTCCGTAAATCCTTCCGGACGAATCAGCTTCGCAATCTCCGCCAGCATCGTAACCTGATGTTCACGGGTCGTACTGCCATCGGTCACGTTGCTCATGACGATATCCACGGCTTCCTCCTGGTTGTCGATGGCGTAATTCCAGCCTTTCAGAATGGCACGGGTGACTTTAACGGCAAGATCGCGGTTTCCGTCGACCCAGTCCTTCTTCGCAATTAATGTATCTTCCAGCATGCCTACGCCAGCATCCTCAATGTTGAACACATCCAGATCGGACTCCTGTACGCCGCTTTCCAGCACGACGTGATATTCGTTATATATGGTTGCTGTCGCGACATCCACCTGGTCATTGAAAAACTGATCCATCGTAAACCCCTGCTTCACCAGCTCAATATCCTTCTTCGGATCAAGTCCGTTCTTCTCCATAAAAGCGAGGACCTGGAACTGCTGGCTGCCGAACCATGTGCTTACCTTTTTGCCTTTCATCTGGGCCGGATCAGTAATTCCTGCTGACTTCTTGGCGATTAGACGATAGCTGCTCTTCTGTGAAATCTGGGCAAGGGAGACCAGCGGCAGACCGTTGTCGCGGCTCACCAGCAAACTGTCTACCCCCGTGATGCCGACATCGGCTGCGCCGTTCACCACCTGCTGTTCAATGACGATATCCGGGCCACCTGGGATAATCTCTGCATCGATACCTTCATCTTCAAAAAAACCTTGTTCCTTCGCGGCATAAATTCCCGCAAACTGGGCCTGCGGAACCCATTTAAGCTGAATTTTCACTTTCGTTAAGGACTGCTCTGCGTCTCCTCCTGAACTTGCAGCAGCAGGTTCGGCAGACGGCTCCGTCTTCGCGGAACATGCTGCCAGCAAGGCAACCGCGAGCATCAGCACAACGACCATCAAACCCGATTTCAACGTTTTGTACATATACAAACAACCCCCTGTTTATATAAGAATTCAATCAGGTACTGCAGCGGATCTGTGGTATTCCCGCACGATGGTGAGGGTTATGCGTTAGTGCGCACACGGTTCCATGGAATGAGCCGCTTCTCCGCCAGTACAACGGCTTCATAGAGCACGATGCCGAGAGCGGCAGCAATGACGATACAAGACCAGGCAAGCGGCATGTTGGCGAGCCGAATCTGATCCGACAGCAGATATCCAAGACCTTGGGAAGCGATAAAAAATTCGCCGACAATGGCACCGATAATACTGGTGGACATGTTGATCTTCAGTCCGGCAAAGAGGGACGGCATGGCGTGTGGCAAGCGCAACTTCAGGAACACCTGCATGCGGCTTGCAGCGAGCCCATCCAGCAGTTCACCATACTGCGGCTGTATGGAGGTGAGTCCCTTGAACAAACTGACTGCCATGGCTGCCATCGTAATGACGGCCACTACGGCAATCCGTGACCAGATGCCGTCCCCAAACCAGTTGTTCATGATGGGCGCCAGCGCAACAATCGGTACTGCATTAAGAGCCGACATCACTGCGATCCCTGCCTTGCCGCTGATCGGGAAGAACGAAGCGCCAGCAGCTGCAACCGCCCCCAGAAGGGAACCCAGCAGGAAACCTCCCAGCATTTCCGTACCACTATATAAGGCATATCGAAAGAGCATTTCCGCATTATCCCGGATGGAAGCTGCAATGGCTGAAGGTACAGGAAGCTGATAACTTTCCAGTGAAAATAATTGATGAAACAACCGGAACTGCCACAAGGCGAGAAAACATAGGCCGGCCAGCCAAGGGAGCAGATGCAAAATAGTCCACTTTTTCCGCGCAGTACTGACTGGCCGTTCCTGTTCTGCTTGTCCCTGCTGCCCCTGAATCTCCGAGCTAGGGACAGAAGCAGCCATAGCTGAACCGGGCAAAGACGCAGAGCCGGACACCGCAGCTGTTCCGTTCTCATCCCGGCTGCGGTTCACCATTACCCCTTCGCTCATACCGCGTTCCCTCCCTTCGCTCTGAATTCGGGCTGCCAGGGCGTTAACCAGCGTTCGGCCAGGCTGATGACCAGATACGAGATTAGGCCAATGCCGATGCTAAGCATGATCGTAGCCCAGAACATACCGACTTGAGCGCTGCCATAATACAAGGAACTGACCATCAGGACACCAAGTCCATCGGGTGCACCCATCAGTTCGACGACGATGGAAGAAGTGACGGCTAGCGGGGCAGCGATTTTCATGCCGGAGAACAGTCCTGGTAGGGATGAAGGCAGCAGGCATTTGATATATCTGGCCGGCAGCGAGGCTCCGCAGGAACGCATCAGCTCCAGATGCTCCGGTGCGGCGCTCTTTAACCCTTTTAACGTGTGAATGACAATGGGGAAGAATGTAACATAAGCCGCCATGACGATCCTGGCCCACTCGGCATGATGAATAATGCCGTACACAATCGGTGCGAGACCGATAATTGGGATCATCTGCGAGGAGATAACATAGGGAGATAGTGTCCGTTCCAGCCAGACGGCCGCACTCATGAGAAGCGCCAGCATCAGCCCCAGCATTGCTCCTCCTGCGAATCCAATCGCTGCATTGCCGAACGTCACTGCCCCCTGCCCAGCGAGAGTGCCCGAGTAGCGAACCAGTGCGGCAAGAACGTCATGAAGATAAGGCAGACGGGATGCAGCCTGCTGCGGTGACATCCACATGTGGAGAATCCAAGCTATACCCTCCCACAGCAGCAGTAGGGATAGAATCCATATCACAATCCAGGATCGGTAATCCAGCTTAAGTGAGCGCAGGGACATGGGCCGGATCACGCTCCTCATGAAAACAATTGCGAATGGTGGTCAGCATGTGGTAGAAGTCTTCGGTCTCCCTCAGTTCATTGGTTCGATTCGAAGGCAGCGCCACAGAGTGAATGGAATGTACTTGCCCGGGATGTGCCGAGAGGACAACAATGCGATCTGACAGAAATACGGCTTCGGGGATACTGTGCGTGACAAAGAGGAAGGTTTTGCCCGTGGACCGCTTGATCTCAAGCAGTTCCAGCTGAAGCTTCTCTTTCGTGAATTCATCCAGCGCGGAGAACGGCTCATCCATCAGCAGCAGCGGCGGATCCAGCGAGAGCGCGCGGGCAATGGATACCCGCTGCTGCATGCCTCCACTGAGCTGCCAAGGATAGTGGTCCGCAAATCGGGTGAGGCCGACCATCTCAAGAAGCTCACTACTGATGCGGCGGCATTCTTTTTTGCTTGTGCCCAGGATCTCCAGCGGCAGCTCTACGTTGTGACGTACCGTGCGCCAATCAAACAGGGCTGGTGTCTGGAATACGATACCGAATTGTCGCTGCAGGCGCGCCTTTTCAGGTTCTGAGCCTGCAATCCTGACGCTGCCTGAAGTCGGCTGCAGCAGATCTGCTATAAGCCTGAGCAATGTCGACTTGCCACAGCCTGAGGGACCAAGCAGCGAGACGAATTCATTGGACTGGATATGGAACGTCACATCAGACAGTGCGGTGACCTGTTTGGTTCCAGTACCAAAAACGACAGATACATGATCAATTTCAATGTGGCGAGCTTCGGGGACGTTCATGGATGACATGGGCATTCTCCTTTTCGCGGGGAAGTTAGGTTTCATTTCACACCAAGGCCGAATGGAAGGTTTGCGTTCACGAACGTAACAGGTTTTCTGGTTAGGTAATACTATAAATCATTGGGCGGAGATTACATTATACAGACTGTTTTGAGTATGGGCCTGTTCATGTTACACAGTGTAAAATGAGACAAATTCTCATTCAGAACGATGTCAGCCCATGGATGGTTTATCTGACACCACGTTATTCGATATGCATATATAGCCTGTTTTTCAATGTTCTTTATGGATGGCCTATTCGAGCATGTGTATAGAACTGGGTACGTATTCCAGTACAATAAGTCCTATAATATAGGTCCTTCGCATGCCTGTCCTCCTTAAAAAGCGCATGTTTCTTTGTATTTATTGAATAAATATTCGGAAAATATGACATATACCCTCGTATTCTTGTCGTTTTTCTTGTATAACGTTTTATATGGAAAAGATAGGAATACTACTTCTTTTGGAAATGACAGAATCCATATCGTTTTATCAGGAAAGGGCTGTGCAATTAAGCTTTCAACTTCAAAGATCGGGGTGGTCTGTATGTTTGATTGGCTTGGCTGGAGAAAAGGGTGGCCGTTATGGCGGTCGTATCGGTTGAACGCACATATCAAGAATGATGTGGAGCAGATTTTTGAGGGAATTGCCGAAACCAGGCGGCAGCTTCTACTGGATTGGGCAGATGAACAGTGGCGTCATATGGATCAATTCGTGTACCAGATCCAGTCAGCAGGACTTCTGGACACAGCACACATCGTACCAAATAGCAGCAAATGGGATGCATGCTTCAAAGCTGCGTACATCCGGGCAGCAGATAGCACGGAGATTTTTATGTTGGACGAACAGAATCAGGTTGTATTTTCTACATATAAAAAACATATTGGACAGATCTATGAAGATAACGAAGCTTCCATTGGACCAGGCTTGAAATATGCCAGAGCAGATGCGACCGGGAAAAGATGTCTCTATGGACCTTATTCAGATCCAGTGACCATGGAGATCGGGCCCCGCTCCTCCTCTTTTCACGATGATGTCACGCTCATGTTCATTGAACCCGTGCTGCAGGAAGGACGCTACATCGGTTCACTGTGCTGCCGAATCCCCAATGATGTGCTCGGGGACTTGATCCAACGGGAGTCCGGACACGTCTATCCCGATTCGGGAGATAATTATCTCTTCATGGCCGAGTCGAAACTGCGCCCGCATCTGCAGCCAGGAACAGCTCTGTCTCGCAGCCGATTTGAGGATCATACATTTACACATGGCGAAAATCTCAAGGATGGTGTCACCACCCATTGGGGGATTGTATCCGTCAAAGAGCATACCGAACTGGAATTGATGTTCACCGACCCTTCCACTGGGGAGCTGCATCCTGGCGTTGCTAATACCATTCGTAACGGATCGAATCTGTTTGCAGCCTATCCGGGCTATTCCGATTACCGTCACATTTCTGTTATCGGCAAAGGCATCACCTTCCAGCTTCCCCACTGTCCCGATCGATGGGGCATGATGTGCGAAGGTGATTTGGAGGAAGTATACCGGGTACGCAGTATCGGCTGGCGTCAGTTCAAGCTGCACAGCCTGTTTATCGGTTTATCAGGCATTGGGGGAGCTGCCCTCGTATATGCCTTATCAGGAAGTGCATGGAGTGCAGCAGCTCTGGCGGCATTTAATATCATTTTGGGTTTGGTCACAGCAGATCAGCTGCAACGGAGACATCATCAACGTGTGCACGAGGACTTGCGGCGCATCAGCCGGTTTATACGGATTAACGCGGAGGGTCAGGGCGATCTGACCCAGCGGCTCGATACATCCGCTTTTGCACAGGATGAATCCGGTGAACTCGCAAAATGGATCAATAACATGATTGACTCGCTCGAGGGCATCATGCTCAAGGTTCAGGTTGCCACCGTGGATGTAATGAACAACCAGTATCAGATGCGCACGTCCACCGAAACAACCCAAGTTACGACCGAACGTGTCAATCATAAGATCGGATCCATGATCCACGGCATACGTGAACAGCTGGAGGATCTCGACCAAGCCAAGCTGGCTGCCGATCATATGCGTCTTACACTGCAGCAGCTGGAGGCCTCGGCCACAGAACAGATTGATGTCGCACGTCAGGAAGTGGAACGCATTGGCGGCAAAATGACGCAGATCTCGGGGACCGTCAAGGATACCAACCGTACGATTCTTTCCTTTATGGAGACCATGCAGGACATTTACCGTGCACTGGCAGCCATCGATGAGATATCCGCTCAAACCAACCTGCTTGCGCTGAATGCATCCATTGAAGCAGCACGTGTCGGAGAACATGGCCGCGGTTTCGCTGTCGTTGCCGGGGAGATTCGCAAGCTGGCTGAGCTGTCCCGTTCCTCTACCGAAGACATCCATCAGATTCTGAACAATATCACTACCGCGGCCGATACCGCGGCCCGCTCCATTCATGAAGGAGATCAGGTACTGGCTGAAGGCAGCACACTGGTTCAAGCAGCTGCACAACTGCTGCAAAGTGCGTCAGCTGAAGATTCGCAAAGGACACAGGTCGTGGATCAAGTCGTTAGACTTATGGAAAATATCGCTGCCATCAGTCAACAAAACCGCTCCACGTCCGCAGAGGTGGAGACCGAGATGATGGCACTGCTCAGTGACATGATGCATGTTCAACAGTCTTCGCATAATGTGGAAGCCATCACTGTATTTCTGCAGCAAATTGTGGGTCAATTCCAGCTGACTCATCCCGAAAAAATTGCTGCCACCTGACGTTATCGTTGACGCGGATTGGAGAAATAGCTAAAATTTGATGCAACTGTTCTTTTGAATTTCGACATTGTCGTATCGTTCATTTTATAGAAGCTTTCCAATCTGAATCAATGAAAGGGTGGTCAGCATGGAAATGCTCCAGGATTCGTTTGGCAGGATCCATGACTACATCCGTATTTCCGTTACGGACCGCTGTAATTTGCGTTGTGTGTACTGCATGCCAGCTGAAGGCATGGAGTTCGCCCCGCATGATGAAATTATGAGCTACGAGGAAATCACCCAGGTGCTCAAGGTGCTCGCCCCGATGGGCATGCGCAAAGTTCGCCTGACTGGCGGTGAACCACTTGTACGCAAGGATCTGCATAAACTTGTTGGCATGATCTCGGCCATCGACGGGATTGAGGATATTGCGTTGACGACCAATGCGCTCCTGCTGGATAAACAGGCCCAGGCACTGAAAGACGCTGGGTTAAACCGGATTAACATCAGTCTCGATTCCCTTCATGCGGACCGATTCTCCATGATTACCCGCGGAGGAGACGTCAATAAAGTGCTCAAGGGGATTGAAGCTGCAACGGCTGCTGGACTTGCGCCAATCAAGCTGAATGTGGTCCTGATGAAAGGCATCAATGATGATGAAATCAAGGATTTCATTGCGATGACGATCGATCAACCGCTGCATGTGCGTTTTATCGAATACATGCCCATCGGACATGCTTCGGATTCATGGCGCAAATCGTATCTCCCGCTGGAAACCGTCACCGATGTGTGTGCGGAAGCCGGCTGGACTGTAGAGAGCACATCCGGACCGGCAGGGAATGGTCCTTCCCGCAACATGAAGATTGCTGGTTCACAGGGAACCTTCGGCCTGATCCACCCGGTTAGCGATCACTTCTGTGATAATTGCAACCGGCTGCGCCTGACGGCAGACGGACATATCAAGGCCTGCCTGTACTGGTCGGATGAGTACAATGTTCGCCGCTATGTTGATGATCCGGATGCGATGGCTGCCCTCTTCCTCAAGGCACTCGGCACGAAGCCGAAGAACCATGAAATGGCGTTGGCGCTCGAGCAAAAAATGCAAAGCCATACCCCAACCGTACGGCGCATGTCCCAGATCGGTGGGTAGGCCTTCTTTTAAACCCTATAATGGGTACGAACACATGAAGAAATTATGGACGTTAAGTGAGCTCAACCCACGTTGTGCTGCCAATACTAGCTTGTTATGAAGCCGCGAAGGAGATATCCTTTGCGGCTTTTTTTCATAAAATTCTAAGAGGATCACTATAAAATAGGACTTCCTTTTTCCTTTCTGCTACTAAAATTGTTACAATAAACGATGATTATATATAATGCCCTCTGGGTCTTCATAATTTTCGTGATCCTGACGATGTATAGTCAATGAAAACCAAACAAATATACCGCACATAGGAGCTGACTGGATGAACATTGTTGAAGCCATGGTCGCAGCAAGTCCATATTTCAAAATCATGCTTAAGGGACATAATCTGATGATTGCTGTAACCGACACCGAGAAATTCTGGTATTATACACCCAGTGAAGATCTTGACCTCGGTATTAAGGCAGGTGACCCCGTTTCACTTGAGGATCCTACACTGCGCCGCGCCCTGATCAACGGCGAAACTTCTGCCAATCATATTGAAGCACAGCATTACGGAACGGCCCTTAATTCTACGGCTACGCCTCTGCGCGATGAAGCAGGAAACATTGTGGGTACCCTGGCCATTGGTTTCTCCCTCAAAAACGAAGAGCAGCTTGGACATTTCACCGAATTGATCAGCGGCATCAGCAGCAGGCTGACTGACATGGTCCAAACTGTAGCGGCCCAATCCGAAGAGCTGACTGCCTCCTCTTCACAGATTCTGGACAATACCAAGGTCGCCGTTCAAAATGCAGCGGAAGTTAATAAAGTGGCCTCGTTTATCCGGGAAGTCTCTGAACAAACCAATTTACTCGGCCTCAACGCAGCTATTGAAGCGGCACGAGCGGGTGAAGCAGGCGCCGGATTCGGAGTAGTGGCCTCCGAAGTACGCAAGCTGTCCACCGGAACGAAGGAAGCTACCGTGAATATCGAACGCTCCCTCCAGGACGTACAGCATTCCATCCGCCAGATGGAGCAGGAGATTACGTCCATCTCCCAGTCCAGCACGCAGCAGGCTGAACTCGTCACGGAATTCAGCGAGGTTATTGACCAGTTGAACAGTGTGAGTGAGGAACTGAAGTCCTTTATTCAATCCATGATTCTGAAGACAGAATAACGATACACAGCAGCATGACCAGATGTTACGACTGGCTGCAGCTCAGCCTGTAACACCAAGAACCCCGCACGCTATCGTGCGGGGTTTTTCTGATTTCTGAGCAAAAGTTCCCGGAACATTACATATAAATCAGCTTCCACAGCATCATGGCCGCCATCACGATCATCACCACTGCCGATAACCGGTTAAAGACCAGACTGATCCGTCCAGTGGTATCTGTTCTTCCCATCCACCTTCCAGCACTTGCGAGTCCAAGGAACCATATCCACGAAACTGCCGCTGCCGTGATGGCAAAAGCAATCCGGTCCATCCCTTCATACTCAAGTGAACTGGTGCCAATGACAGCTACCGTATCCAGCAGCGCATGCGGATTAAGCAGGGATACGGAAGCGGCGAAGGCAATCTGACGTCCTGCACCCAATGCGGATGCTGACCCACTCACGGTTCCGGATGACTTCCATATGCTCCATGCCATATACAGCAGAAATGCACTGCCGCCTGCATACAAC
Organism: Paenibacillus illinoisensis NBRC 15959; assembly: GCF_004000925.1. GTDB lineage: Bacteria > Bacillota > Bacilli > Paenibacillales > Paenibacillaceae > Paenibacillus > Paenibacillus illinoisensis. The sequence goes on from NZ_BIME01000003.1 coordinate 102,599, forward strand.
ACACCCGAGAGCAGCGGCCACTGCAGCAAAATGAGGGACACCCCTCCGACCGCAGCTCCAATTAATAATGTATCGCTAATACCAGCAGTCACTACCGCCGGAAGTGCACGCAGTAAACTTCGCTGGCTCATCCCCTGGTTAAAAATAAACACGTTCTGCACGCCAAGTGGCAGGATCAGGCCAAACGCAAGTACCACAGCGTGAATAATTACACTCATTGTTCATCCCCCTTGTATATGTCTCTATATTAGAGGGGATGACTTACCGTGTGACCAACCAATAGGATGGCATGGAGACCAACCAAAATGATATAGTTGTCGGTATACCATTTTGGTGTACAAATTCGGTATAAAAATAAATTCCTGAATCACCTTATCCCACGGGAGGCAAGCGCAGCATGAAGCATTCCGATCCAAGACAAGGTATTGACTGGAAACCTGATCCTGCAATCCCCCTGTCTCTATTCCGTCAGATTGAAATATATATCCGTGAAAAAATAACGACCGGAGAGTGGACCGCGGGCTACCGTCTGCCTTCCCAGCGTGTACTGGCTCAGTCCATGGGCGTCAACCGCAGTACACTGGTCGCTGCGCTGGATAACCTGATCGCTGCCGGCATGATTGAAGGCAGACGCGGCGGAGGAACCTACGTCTCCGGTTCCGGCTGGCATGCACTTGCCCACGGGGCACCACCCAACTGGAATGAAGCCATTGAGGAAGGCTGGTATTACCCCAACCTTCCTGAAGTACAGCTCATTAACCGTGCCGAGTTCCAGCCTGGCATCATTCGGCTCGGTACCGGAGAGCTTGCGCCTGAACTAATGCCGGAGGATGCCTTCAATGACATCCTGCGCTCCCTCTCGGAACGCTCCCGTACGTTAAACTACCTTCAGCCTCAAGGCAGCCTGGAGCTCCGTGAGGCCTTGTCTGACTATTTGCTGACTTGCGGCATTCAGGCGTCCCCCAGTGCCATTCTAATTGTCTCGGGCTCGCTGCAGGCGCTGCATTTGATATCGGTGGGCCTGCTTCCCCGCGGGTCGGCTGTCCTGCTGGAGAAGCCCTCCTACCTCTATTCCATACATGCCTTTCAATCCGCCGGATTAAAAATGCATGGCGTTCCCATGGATGCAGGTGGATTACACATACCGCGTCTGGAAGATATGATCGAGGGAGGCACTCATCAGGGACATTCTTCGCCGCTGCTCTACACCATACCAAGTTTTCACAATCCGACGGGTTCCGTCATGAGTGATACTCGCCGAAACGAGTTAATGTCTGCAGCCCGTGCCGGAGGCCTATCCATTCTGGAGGATGCTGCCTACACGGACCTATGGCTGGACATGCCCCCGCCGCTATCGTTAAAAGTGAGGGACACGGATGGCCGCGTGCTTCATATGGGCACACTGTCCAAGGCTGTCAGCCCTGGTCTGCGTCTGGGCTGGCTGGTAGGACCTGAGCCGGTTATTCGCCGCCTGGCAGACATCAAGATGCAAACGGACTATGGCACCAGTTCACTGGCGCAGGAAGCGGCCACACTCTGGTTTGCAGAAGGATATCACACACGGCACATGGAGCGTCTGCGGCCAGAGCTTCGCCGCCGGAGGGACTTTATGCTGGATCTGCTGGAACGTTACTTCAACAGCATTGCAGAGTGGAACAAACCAGCCGGAGGCTTTTACATCTGGCTCAGGTTCACTGCCGGCCCCCTTTCGATCCGCCAGCTGTTCCATGCCTGCCTCCAGGATGGGGTGCTCATTCACCCTGGCTTTCTGTACGACCGCCTCGATGCGGACCACCTCAGACTCTCCTATGCGTATGCTTCGGAAGAAGAGATGGAGCGTGGAATGCAGCTGTTAGCCAAAGCAGCCAGAAACCTGCTGGAACCATAACCAATAACCACACAGGACCATGAGGATGTCTCACCAGGTCTTGTGTGGTCAAAGGCGGGTTCTCGTCTAGATGTAATGCATACTGCTCACATGCTCGGCGGACGCTTGCCTACCAAATCCTGATACTCCTGCATGGTGTTCATATTGATTAACTGTGCTGCTGCATCCCGGATTCCTGCCTTTTCCAGATCCTCTGCTTCCACATACCGACACCCAATCTCCTCCAGCCAGCGAGTGACCCGCAAGCGGTCTTCGATCAGGCACTGTTCTAGGCTGGGAAGTACATCGATATGATAAATGCCTACCAGTGGATGGACCCGTCCTTCCAACCGCGGCACCATCGCGGGATGTGTCTTGTCCGATACAGCTAACCGTTGCAATGTGGTAAATAAGGAGGGCTGGACCAAAGGCATGTCACAGGCACAGGCCAGATTCCACTCGGTCTCCGATGCTTCAAGTGCGGCATGCAGGCCGGCCAGCGGTCCCTTTCCAGGGTAGCCATCCTCAACACACGTATAACCGAGCGCTTGATAAGCATTCGCATTGGGTCCGGCAGCAACGATGACACGGGATACTGCAGGAGCTATAGCCGATGCCACATGCTCCAGAACAGTGGAGCCATCCAGAGGCAGCAGTGCCTTGTTGGAACCCATCCGGCTGGATAAGCCCCCTGCCAGTATAATGCCAGTCCATTCCTTCATGTCCACGGTTATCATCCCTTCCGGCTCTCATATAATAAACTTATTCTATACATTGAATCCCCTTTCAACAAATGATACATTGTAGAATATTGATTCTGAAAGGAATGGCTCTATTTGGACAGATATGCACCCGGAAGAGGCAATCCCTCTTTGGTTTCGCTGAAGCTATATAACTTTTTCATATACGGAGCCATCTCCATCTTCGCCGGCTTCCTCCAATTGTATCTGCAGGAGATCGGCATGACCAAGCTGGAAATTGGCAGTCTGATGGCGATCGGCCCTTTTGTCTCTTTATTTGCCAATCCGTTCTGGGGCTTCTGGAGCGACAAGTCCCGCAATATTCGCATCATCCTGATGATGATGATGGGGGGCACCTTTGTGCTGGCCCAAGCGGTCTTTCATGCGCCGACCTATGCCTGGATCTATGGAGCCATGATCTTCTTTTATTTCTTCCAAAGTCCGCTGTTTGCCCAAACCAACAGTCTTATTCTCGGGTATATCGATGGGACCACGCAGAAATTCGGTACATTCCGGCTGTGGGGCTCCCTCGGCTGGGCTCTGACTGCGGCAGCAGCAGGACCGCTTATCGACCGCCTGGGCGTGGGCAGTGTTTCGATTGTCTTTGCCTGCATGATTGCCATCGCCTTTGCGTTTGCCATGTTTCTGCCAAGGCAGCCCATTGCTTCGGATACCCCAGTGGTCACGTTCCGCCGCTTCGGCAGGGTAATGTTCAATCCGTATTTCATGACGTTTATCGGACTGGGTGTGCTGGTGTCGGTTCCGAATGCGATGAACAGTACATTTATGTCTCTCTATATTACAGAGATGGGCGGCAACAAACAGATGGTCGGGTGGGCCATCTTCACGTCATCCATTCTTGAAGTAGGTGTCTTCCTGCTGCTGGATCGCTTTTTGAAACGAAAAATGAGCATGCTGCTTGCAAGCCTTGTACTCGTCAGCCTGCTGTTCGCCGTTCGTTGGCAGCTGATGGCCGAGGCCGTTAACCCGCTGGAGATTGTATTCATTCAGTTGATGCACTCCATTACATTTGGAGGATACTTCTATGTGGGTACCCAGCTGACCATGCTGTTTATTCCAAGACCTTATCGTTCCTCTGGCCAAGCTGTGTATACGATGGCCTGGGGCGGTATATCCGGTGTTATTGCCGGCTTGTTCGGCGGCTGGTTGTTCCAGAGCTTCGGTGCCGAGGTTATGTATAACATTGGCGTCTTCTTCTCTCTCATTGGTGCGGCAGGCTTTGGCGTCATGTGGCTGATCAATCGCAGAAATGGCTACCAGCCTATTGTATTAACCGAGATGGGCAGCATGGATGAGGATGGGTAATGTTTTGTTTCGCAGAGGTTGAACCTTTGGAGCTACACTAGGCCACTGCGTGGACAGAACAATCTTCGATCGCTGTTATTCCCGGATTTTTATGAATTGTTAATATAGTGAGAAAATCCGGGCATAGCGTATGCTTTCGAAGTAGCTTTCCTGCAGAAAGCTTGTAGCGAACGCTTCGCTTCTCCAGCTTTATTCTGTCCTCTCCGTTATGGTGTATATAAAAAGTTCAAACATTCAAACAAATGATTAAGAATTGTAGTAGAGAAAAAGGCGTCTCCATGGGCTTGTTGCCCCGGAGACGCCTTTTACGTTTATGGCTCTAACTTGCAGCCTGACCTTAAACCCTATGCTTTACCTATTGTTGTACGTCTGTCTTACTTACGCCTTCGGCAGTTGGAACGAGCTTTTCAGCGATACGACCCGGTTGAACACAGGGCGGCCTGGCTCCGAGTGCTTCGGATCCACACTGAAATATCCGTGGCGGAAGAACTGGAATTTATCCTGTGCTTTCGCCTCCTGCATCTCTTGCTCGACATACCCGTGAACGATCTCAAGGGAGTTCGGATTCAATTGATCCAGGAATGTTTTTTCCGGTTGCTCTTCCACAATCTCTGCTCCGGCTACTTCCGCTTCTACCTCGGCTTCCGGTGCTTCTGCTGAGATCAAAGGCTCGTACAGACGGAATTCAGCCGGTACAGCCTGGCTTGCTTCCACCCAGTGGATGGTTCCTTTGACTTTACGACCTGTGAAGCCGCTGCCGCTTTTCGTTTCAGGATCATACGTACAGTGAATCTCCGTCACATTGCCTTCCGCATCCTTAATGACATCGTTGCATTTGATGAAGTACGCATGTTTCAGTCGAACCTCATTACCAGGGAACAGACGGAAGTATTTGTTCGGCGGATTCTCCATGAAGTCATCTTGCTCAATGTAAATCTCGCGGGAGAATGGAATTTTACGATTACCCATCTCCGGATTTTCTACATTGTTCTCTGCTTCCAGCCACTCCACTTCCCCTTCAGGGTAGTTGGTGATGACCACTTTCAGCGGGTGCAGAACCGCCATGGTGCGCGGAGCTTTCAGCTTCAGATCTTCACGGACAAAGTGTTCCAGCGTTTGCAGGTCAATAACACCCTGACTTTTCGAAATGCCTGTCTCGAATACAAAATCACGAATCGCTTCCGGTGTGTAGCCTCGGCGACGGAGACCCGAAATCGTTGGCATGCGCGGATCGTCCCATCCATCCACATGTCCTTCGTCCACAAGCAATTTCAGTTTCCGTTTGCTCGTTACCATCTGGGACAGGTTCAGGCGACCGAATTCATACTGATGCGGCTGGCTCTCCATCTCACATTCAGCGATTACCCAGTCATAGAATGGCCGTTGATCCTCAAACTCCAGGGAACAGAGGGAATGTGTCACACCTTCAATGGCATCTTCCAGCGGATGAGCAAAGGCATACATCGGATAGATACACCATTTGTCCCCAGTGTTGTGATGGTGTGCATGAGCGATACGGTAGATAACCGGATCACGCAAGTTGATATTAGGCGAAGCCATATCGATCTTCGCACGCAGCACTTTTTCTCCATTTTGGAACTCACCTGCGCGCATCCGTGCGAACAGATCCAGGTTCTCTTCAACGGTACGATCACGATACGGGCTGTTCTTGCCGGGTTCGGTCAGTGTACCGCGCATTTCCCGAATTTCATCGGCGCTTTGGTCGTCGACGTAGGCCTTTCCTTTTTGGATCAGCAGGACAGCACGGTTGTACATCTCGTCAAAATAGTCCGAGGCAAAGCGTTTCTCGTTCCACTCAAAGCCGAGCCATTTGACATCCTCCTGGATGGATTGTACGTATTCCACATCTTCCTTCACCGGATTCGTGTCGTCAAAACGCAGGTTCGTCTTGCCGCCGAATTCAGCGCCCAGCGTGAAGTTGATCCAGATGGCCTTGGCATGGCCAATATGCAGATAACCGTTCGGTTCCGGAGGAAAACGGGTAATGACTTCCTGGACTTTTCCTGACCGGAGATCTTCGGTAATAATATTTTTGATAAAGTTAGGAGGGGTTGTACGATTGTCCACAGGTATCAAACCTTTCATGAATTGATTGGAGCTTTCAGAAATTACAAAGTGTTTCATCTAAATATACCTTTAACGGGAGACGAGTTCAATAAAGAACGGCACCAAAGTCCGGATTGCCTGTATGCAAGATAGGCCAAAAACCATTTTGACGGGTTCGCACGAATCATGTAGCATGATAGTAAAAACAAAATATAGGGAGGGATTCCCACTTGAACACGCTGAAACTGACCAAAGAACAGCAGGATGAAGCCATTCGCACGATCCAGTCGTATTTCCAAGAGGAACGCGGCGAAGAACTTGGCGATCTGGCCGCTTGGGGGGTGCTCGATCTGTTTATGACGAAGCTCGCTCCCTACATATATAATCAGGCCCTCAGTGATGCCCGCACCACCGTGAATCAACGCATGGCCACCATGGAAGAAGATCTGTTTGCATTAGAGCGCAAACTGCCACCTGCTTCCCGTTAAACCACTACTTATAAAGAAAGAAGGTTGCACTCATGTTTACCTATTCATTGGATGAATATACCGAACTCCGTCCACTCTCTATAGAGCATACCAAGCCGCTGTTCGAACTTACGGACCGCTCCCGCGATCAATTGAGACACTGGCTGCCATGGGTGGACCATGTAACAGAAATTGAACATACCTCAAACTTTATCAACAATGCGCTGAAGCAGGCTGCCGATAATGGAGGCTTCACTGCGGGTGTATGGCTGAAGGGCGAACTTGCCGGCATTATCGGATTCCATGAGATTAACTGGACCAACCGTTCGGTAAGCATCGGATACTGGTTGGGTAAGGGCTTCGAAGGACAGGGATTAATGACCAGCGCTTGTCGTGTTCTGGTCGATTATGCTCTGGTCACGCTGGACCTAAACCGGGTCGAGATTCGTTCAGCTACGAACAACAAGCGCAGCCGAGCCATCCCTGAGCGTCTTGGATTTGTCCTGGAAGGCGTTATTCGTCAGGCAGAGAAACTGCCTAAGGGATACGTCAATCATGCCGTGTACGGCATGCTGCAGCATGAATGGGAGCTTTTGCGCTAACCCGCATACATATGGATACAACATGGAATGCCCCTATCTGCACGAAGCTACCTTCATGCAGGTAAGGGGCATTTTGGATGGGGCCGACAAATTCAACTTTTACTGCCCCTTAAGGTCATTTTCAGCCTCTCTTCATCCTGGACGCCTAAGATAACGTTGTGGGTTCTTGGCCCATGCCATACACAACTATACTGAGAAAGAGGATGATCGCTGATGAAGAGAAGCAGAACATCAAGAACCATGATGATTACCAGCACGATGGCTTTGACGATCGCGCTTGGCGGAGGATGGTTTGCAAACACCACCGCGAGTGCCGATCCGGCTGCGGGCACTTCAGCTCAGAAGAAAAATGCCAGCCCCACAACGAATTCACATACATCGAAATCAAAATCCATAAATGCTAACAAGGGAGCCGGGCATGGCCGATACACGGATGAACTGGTCTCCGCCCTCGGCGTAACAGTAGACAAGCTGAAGGAAGCCCGCAAGGCAGGCAGCACAATTGCCGAGATCGCTGCCAGCAATAATGTAGACGTGCAGACAGTAATCGACAAGCTAGTCGCTGCCGGGAAGAGCGAGCTGCAGCAGCAGCTGTCTGACGGGAATATCACACAGACCCAGTATGACAAACGGATAGCCGGCCTGAACGAACGGGTGACGGACTTGGTAAACGGCGTACTGCCGGAAGCACGACAAGGTTCCAGAGGCAAGCGTGGCGGGGCATCAGGAACTGAATCCGATTCAGGCAGCTCAGTCGAATCCACCAGCACGAACAGCACGGATCCGGCCTGATGGATCGTGCCAGCTCGTTTGTATGTTTTTGCATATTTTCGATCAAAAACCCTCTGTCTTCACCCATGGTGTGACAGAGGGTTTTACATCGTTCCCATATATAACCGGAACTCTTCAGACAAATGACCTTTCCATCTTAGAGAGCTCGTACCATACCGCCATCCACCACTAGCGAAGTACCAGTAATGTAGGTATTGGCCCCGGATAACAGGAACACAACGGCTTTGGCGAATTCCTCGGGCTGGCCGTATCGTCCCAGAGGGATTTCCTTGCGGAACTGTTCGGCTACCTCTTCTTCACTAATTCCATTCTGCTCTGCGCGGGCAGTGTCGAGTTCACGTATCCGATCTGTTCCGATTCGTCCGGGTGCCACCGTATTGATCAGAATGCCATAAGGGGCAAGCTCCTGTGACAACGTCTTCGCCAGACCAAAGACACCCGTGCGGAACGTGTTGGACAGAATCAGCCCCGGAATTGGCTGTTTCACCGAAGTTGAAGCAATATTCACAATATGTCCGCCATTGGCCTTCATATAAGGGAGGGCCCCCCGAATCATACGTACATAGCTCATCACATTCAACTCAAATGCACGTTCCCAATCCTCATCGGTCAATGATTCAAATGTTCCCGAAGGAGGACCGCCAGAGTTGTTCACCAGAATATCAATCTGCCCGAACAGCTCCCCTGTCTTATGGATTAATGCGTTAATGTCTTCCTTGCGTGTAACATCCGTTACGCAGTATTCAACGCGTCCTCCGCCGTCCAGTTCCAGCAGTTCTTGTTTGACGGCTGCGAGCTTCTCCTCGTTCCTGCTCGCAAGCATCACGTCTGCGCCTTCTGCGGCCAGCTGTGCTGCCACCGCCTTGCCCAGTCCCTGACTGGATGCCAGCACCAGCGCTTTTTTACCCCGAAGTCCCATATCCATTATATTGTTCCTCCTTCGTCATCGAACTACCGTTCATTCCGGATAAAATAACTCATGAGAATATCGTCCACATACTTCCCGGCGATATAAAATTCCGACACCAGTCGGCCCTCCGTCTCAAATCCACATTGGGTATAAAAAGCGATCGCTCCCGGATTGCTCGACAGCACGCGAAGGCGCAGCTTATGAATCCCCTGTTCACGAGCATATTCTTTCATGGCATGCATCAGGGACGTGGCCACACCACTGCGCCGGTCATTGGGATGAACAGCAATATTAATCTCGTAGACATGACGATTGACAGGCATCCCCGTAGCCGGATAAAAGCCCACATAGCCGCAGACCCGTTCTCCCTGAACGGCAACCAGCTGGCTGCCGGGCGGACAATGCTGCAGAAATTGCTGTCTGGACTTCCAATGGAATGGCGCTGGAGAGGTATGTATATCCCACACGAGAGCATCCATCTCCATTAGTTGGGGTGCATCCTTCATCTCGGATGGCCGAATTTTATACGTTTGGCGGGTAAGCATCGCATTTCAACCTTTCATACAGGTAATTACATTATTGCAGCGCGTTGCATGGCCCTTGGATAATAGCTGATAGATGCCACTAGCGCATTTTTTTCATCTGATTATATTGTAGCACAGCCCTAAGCCCGAACTAAAATGGGGATCTCCCCCTTAACCTTTACGTTACGTCATCGTTTATACTGATTATCATGAAGGAGGTGCGGCCCTTGAATATCAAAGAGGCGGCAAGCAGGCTTGGCATATCCCCCAGAGCGATCCGTTTTTACGAGGAAAAAGGATTAATTCTCCCCGCCAAGCAGGCCAGCAATGGATACCGGAGCTACACGGAAAATGACATCTGGCGGCTTCAGACGATTGCCGCACTGCGGGAGATCGGCATGTCACTTCAGGATATTACTCACGCGCTCAGTGAGATTGATCAAGGCAACCAGCAGCGGCTGGAGGAATATCTGGAGCTGCAGCAGGCCGTCATGTATGCCCAGTGGGTTGAACTGAAACGCATGCTGGATACGACCCAGCGCATGATTGATCTCAATCGTCAAGACGGGCCGCTGGATGTTAGCCATCTCCATGAGCTCGCAGACAGTTCACGCCGCTTGCGGGAAGCACGCCAGAACTGGCATGATCGTTGGAACTATGATACCCAGGCTGCTATCCATGATGAGCGTGTTCACGCCAAGAGCGGCAGCATCCCTGCATCTTCCCCATCTTTCCCGGGAGAAGCCGGTAGCATGCCTTATAACGAATCCGGGTGCACCGAAGAACACCCAGATCCCAAGAAGGCCCCATCGTCTTCCTTTTATCTATATCACAACTATGACGAGGCGCTGGAACAGACTGCGAATTGGATCTCCCCTATTCCCGGTGAACACGGACTTGATATCGGAACAGGCACAGGCAATCTTGCTGGCAAGTTACTGGAACGCCAAGCCATCATGACGGGGATTGACCAGTCCAGAGAAATGCTGCGCACATGCCGTACCAAGTATCCCGGGATGCATGTGAAGCTGGGGAACTTCCTGGCGCTGCCTTTTGCGGACCAAACCTTTGATTTTCTTGTGTCCAGCTTCGCCTTCCATCATCTGAGTCCGGACCAGCAGCAGCTGGCACTGCAGGAGATGCAACGGGTATTAACCCCGCGGGGACGAATCTGTCTAACCGATCTCATGTTTGCGGATGCACTTCACCGCGAGGCTTATATAAGACAAGCTGAGGCAGATGGAAACAGTGACCAGCTGCTTGCCATAAGAGAACGCCATTTCCCCCTGCTGGATGAATTAACCGGTTGGCTTGAGTCGCATGGCTACGTTACGAAAACCGTTCGTCACAACGAGCTGCTGCATACGATGCTGGCAGTTCCGCTGCGTTAATAAAGGTGATCAGTCAGCGTGTGCTCCACATAAGACACAGGCCGTGGACCATTGTCTCTTACTTATATAGAAAGAGGCCATCCTGCCTGTTAAGGAGGATGGCCTTTTCATTACCCTCAAGCATCAAGCTATAAGAGGTAAGTTACATATAAATATCAACGATGGTACGGTCCGAAGTACGCAGCTGTCTGAACTCATCCAGTGAGATGCAGACTCCGCCCTTACGGTAACGGTTCGCCGTAACTTCTGTGCGGATCTCCTTGCCGTTTACGGTTACGCGGTTAACCGATCCTTCGTTCAGGTGATAAATAAACGTTACCGGTTCACCTGCATATTCAAACTCGAACTGCATGCCATCCAGCTCGGCTGGCAGGACAGGGTCAATGACCAGATCCCCACCTTCCTGACGGATACCGAGTGCATTCGAGATCAGCTGGTTCATGTAGATCCCCGGGCCGCTGGAGTAGATTCTCCATCCACCCTTCACCTGCACGGTACCTTTGCGCAATTGATCAAAATGCTCCTGCGCCTCATAACGTGTGTTGAATTTGCCGTCGGAACTGCTGAAGTACGCATTGGCTTGACGGATCTCTGCATTAGGCACAACCTCACCGATTCCAACCGGATTGATCATCGCGAGTCCATTCCATACCTGATCGGTCTTACCGAGTTTGGCCATTGCTTCCACATAACGAATGTGGGCGTGTACGTACTGCAACCCGATCTCGCGTCCGAAGTTGGATGCTTGTTCTGCCCGCTTGAAGTGGGTGCTCACACCGCCGGCATACTGAGCTGGACGATTCATCAAGCGCACGCCATCCGGGCACAGGAAATGCTCGCGAATCAATGCATAATGCGATTCAGCCTGTTCTGCCGTAAGCAATTCACCGATCATGCTGCGTGTCATAGGCAGCAGACGATACTGAATACCTGTCTCTGTATCGGTCGGATGCAGCATCAGCTTCGCCTGATCCGCGTCCTCCATGTACACAAAGCCCGGAATAACATCGGTTCCCAGCATGTAACGGTTGAAGTCTTCACGGATACCCTGAGCCAGAGCTTCAAGCTCCTCTGCGAAGGAAGCATCCTTGTATTTCAAAGCCTGTGACAGCACGTTGACGGATTGATACGTCAGAGCTACCGTCCAGCTGCTCACCATAAACTGCTTGAGCTGTGCATTGGCTGGTTGCAGGGTATCGTCCCAGTCCCCATCGCCATAGGAAGACAGGAACGTATCGTGCAGGAAGTGCGAACGAATGTATTCGATCTCTTTCTTCGCATGATCCAGTACCGTTGCTGTGTCTTCCGTGAATCCGAAGCTGTGTTTGACGGTGTAAGGCACCTTCTCATCCAGAATCGCATAGTCGCGCGTCGCCGTCAGATAGTCTGCCAGCACTTTCAGCGGCCAGACGATGATATCGCCGTGACTCTCTTCCTGCTGAATGGCAAAATATTTGTCAAACATGAACCATTGCGGCCAGTTGCCGTCATCCTCGTATTGGTGCGTGTAGACCATTTTGATGATATCGCGTACCTGCTCGTATTTTTGAGTAGCCATGAAGTATTCAACCGGACCCTGACATACGTCCCTTGTACCCCATGCTGCGCCGCCGTATTGCTCCAGACCGTGAGGCACGGAATAGTGAACCAGCATGTTGTGTGTGTACCACCAAGCCAAGGCATTCACTTTGAACAGGTCCTCAGCACTCTGACCTTCGCCGCGGGACAATCGGAAGCCATTCATTACACCCGCGAAGAATTCGCGATAAGCCTGTACTTCCTCTTCAAATGAAAGAGTTGATCCAGCTTCAGCAACTTGGCCTTCCAGTACACCCTGAACCTTAAGCGTCCACTCTGCACTCTCTTCCAGGCTAAGCGTAACCAGCGAAGCCGATCCACTGCGGATACCGCTTGCCAGCAGCGTCTCGTCGCCTGCGTTCATTGAGGCACCCTCTACAGACATGCGATATTGCAAGTCAGGATATGTGCCAGCACTGATTGCTTTTGGGTCCGCTTTGAAGACCAGTGTATTGCCATCCTGCGTCATGTGCAGCGGATATTCGTATTCGTTCACGTTCATTGTGATCTGGTTGGTTACCAGGTAGCGATAGGCTTTACCGCTTGTAGAACGCACATTCATGCTCACTTCGGTTGTATGTGCACCTGTATAGTTCGTTACGATGAGTGTATCGGATTCAGTTTTGTACATCCAGCGCACATAGTTGAAGCCAATTTCGAACAGTGACGGCATCGTGAGCAGACGATATTGGCCATCCATCTCTACGTAAATGCGTTGGCCAGCGGTCTTCGGCACGTTCAGTGCATTGCGGGCGTTACTGATCATTTTGTTAAAATTGGTGTTGCCGATAACCAGCTGCGAGTTGAAGATACCGTACATATAAGATGTTGTTGTAATGACCGGTGCTCCAAGCTTCACGTTGCCACCGCTCATCAGAATATGACCGTGAGGACGCTCCACCAGCAGTTCCTTGGCTTTCAGGACGATATGTTCGTAGCTGCCTGTGAAGAAGGACAGGAGTGAATCCTCATTACGCTCTTCCTGATGACGATCAGGGAACAGTTCCTTGATTTCCTCTTCCGTCAGGTCCATTGCCACAAGCGGCTCGCCCAGGCTGGAAGACAGCTTCACTTGCTCGAGTGTTTCACCGTACTGAACTTCGAGTTTCTGTACAGCGTCCCAAGCCGCAGTCACTTCATCTGCATACTCCAGTGCAGAAATGCCTTCTGGATGATTGGACTTCGCCAGTCCATAGAAAACAACCTCAGCTTCCCCGTTCAGGTTCAACAGCTCGGATTGCAGCGCCGTATAGGCGAACTCATATTGATAAGTCTCATTAGCCAGCGTCTTACGGCTGAGACTTTCAGGCTCGTTGGTTTCCTTGTAGGACAGACCGAAGAACTGGAAGCCATCTGTGGAGTAACCGACTGCCTTGGTCAAAGAACCCTGCTGCATATATGGGAATGCGCCGCCCTGAGGCTGGTTTTGACGCGAACAAACGACATATCCCTTCGTTCCATCTTCAAAGACAGTATGGTCAATATACTGTGACAGATAGGCCTCGTTGCTGCGTACCGCACCCGGATCAGCCAGTCCAACATCCTGTCCGTAGACGATATCCACTCCGTTATGCTGCCCTTTCAGTTTCACATCCCAGAACCAAACGCCTTGCGATGTTGCAGTGAACACGACCTGATAACCAATGCCTTGTTCCTGTCCTTCCAATGGGATGCTGCCTTCCCAGATCAGTTGATTGTCTGGCTGAGTCTTGCTTGTAATCACCTTACTGTTCGAACGTGCACCCAGCAGCGGGAAAGAGCTAATGTTCTCGCCCTCATGTACTCGCAGGTACAGATTGTTCAGAGAACCATCGATCTGGTTGCTTAGCAGCTGGTTCAGCATGGTTGTACCGGAAGTTGCCTGGTACAGGTCCCCACTGTTCAAAAAGGTAAACGTCAATTCCCCGGCAGTCAGCCGGATCGGTTCATTAATCATCGTTGTCATGTCATTCACTCCTTCATTTAGTAAAAATCGAAACGTTTCGAATCGACCGAAAAAGAATAGGGTTCCTCTGCAAACCGGCCTCTTCAAGGCCAATCCGGTTACGAACCCCTGGTTTTATTTTCACGCTGGCTATACCTGAACAGGCAACCATTCCAGAACACGCTTGATCTTCATATCCCAATAACTCCATTCATGGCCACCTGGCTCTTCCTCATACGTCACCTGTACATCCAGTTCCTTCATCGTATGCCGAAATGTCTGGTTGGCTTCGTACAGAAAATCTTCTGTCCCGCAGCATTGATACAATTGTGGGAACGCCGTCCCTGACGCAGCCAGTCTGCGGCTAACAGCCAGCAGATCGTCATCACTGCCTTCAATTCGCTCCGGACTCCCGAAGATGCTCTGCATTTCTGCAGGGGTGAAGTTCCCCTCGCCACGTACCCTGCTTGCCAGATCAAGCCCGCCCGAGAGGCTGGCTGCCGCAGCATATCGTTCCGGAAAACGCAGACCCAGCTTGAATGCACCATACCCGCCCATGGAAACACCTGTTACAAATGTATCTTCACGGCGGTCCGAGATGGGAAAGAGCGACTTCACGAATGCAGGCAGTTCCTCACTTATATATGTAAAATAAGACCCGCCCTGCTGCATATCCATATAGTAGCTTCGCCCTGCCGATGGCATCACAACCGCAATTCCCCGGGCCTCGGCCAATCGTTCGATGGATGAATGCCGTGTCCATTCGGAGTGGTCTGCACCGCGCCCATGCAGCAGATACAGAACAGGCAGTTTTCCATTCCGGCTTGCGCGAAGCGGTGAATGCTCAGGCAGTATAAGGGTAATGTCTGTAGACACGCTAAGACTTTCGGCGAACAACTGGCATTGAATCAAAGCCATTGCTTCATCTCCTGTTCAACGAGATTTACGTAAGGATCATTAGATTATTTATTTATTTAAGATACGGTCCCTTATGCTCCAGGCATACCAGGAACCATATCCATCCAAATGCTGCTTCTTACGCGGGCTGGTTACCCGACTCTGCCTGCACAGAGCGTACAGATTCGCGTTCCACCATATCAATCGTCAACGTATACGATGGATTCACGGCTTCACCATTCAGCATCTGGAACAGCAGATGTCCTGCAAGTGATCCGGCCTCGTGCTTCGGCTGCCGTACCGTCGTGAGGGGAGGACGAACGAATTCAGACAATTGAATGTCATCAAATCCGATAACCGAAATATCATTGGGTACGGATATGCCGCTCTCTTCCAATGCCTTCAAACCACCTATAGCCATTTCGTCATTCCCGTAAAATACAGCGGTTGGAAGCTCGCCCTGCATAATCATCATTTTGGTTGCGCTATGCCCGCCTTCACGAACGAAATTGCCGCTTAGACGCCATTTGGATTTCTCCTCAAGCCCTGCTTCCTTCATGGCTCTCAGATATCCCTGGTAACGCAGGGCATTATCATACGAGTTGGATGGACCGCTAATATAGGCAATCTTCCGGTGCCCCTCATTGATCAGGTGACGCGTAGCCAGGTATCCACCTTGTTCACCGTCAACCAGCACATTGACCAGATGGTCACCCGAAAGATGACGATCCATTACAATAATAGGAAAACGATGCCCCGCAGATTCCACCAAAATGTCATCATGGATGTTGTGTGCGAGTACAATCGCACCATCCACTCTCTTTTCCCGCAAAAACCGGACTGCAGTCGAATCACGCCCACCCATCGAACTGCATGCAATCAGATCATATCCATTCGCAAGCGCCACATCCTGAACACTGCGAATCAACTCCGAGTAATACGGACCCGAAAGATCAGTCAGAATTAACGCAATCGTATTCGTCCGGCTCCGTTTCAGGTCCATGGCAAAGCCGTTTTTGCGATAATTCAGTTCCCGGGCTGCCTCCAGCACTTTTGCCTTGGTCTTGGCGCTAACCTTGCTGTCCCCGTTTAATGCATAGGAAGCGGTCGAGAGCGCCACACCTGCCAGCTTTGCCACATCCTTAATCGTTGCCATTCCACGTTCGCTCCTTCTAACTTGACCAATTTCATAAGTTACCTACATTTTATACTGTAAATGGTTGTGACAACCACCAAATTCTATACTATATCATTGAATGATAGCCGTTTCTATTCAATCGAAACGTTTCGAAGCGATATCAAAAAAAATTCTTCCATTTCACTTCTTGCCCAATGGCTCATTCGGACCAGCTTTAACTGGGGATCCATTATCATCGAGATAAACCCTTCAATGTACACCCAACAGGCAGTTCATTACAAAAATTGTATGGACATGCTTCTTGGCAAGACATTGAAACGTTTCGACATTTTTATTATAGTCGGTGTTGATAGCGATTTCAACCTCTTTATTCATTTTCGCTGAAATAAATGGACTTCCTGATCCAGGTAACCACATTCAACAATTATGGTATATACTGCATATTAACTCAAACCAAGTAAGGAGACACCTGTGTTATGAGCTATATAGAGCAAAGTGAAGATCAACATCCTCTAACCCAAAACGGGCCTATGCACGAGATTCGGTCCCTTCCACCGGTGATGTACAAGCTGCGCTACCTGGTTCATTTTCATGACCAAGAGGCCTTTTCTCGCACAGATGAAGACTGGAACAGATTGCATGTGATTTATGTCGTTACATCGGGTCAGGCAAGACTGATCAGCATGGATCGCAATTTGACGGTAAATACCGGGTCTGTAGTGGTTCGGCAGGCCGGAACCTTGATTCAGCATGAACAGACACGCGGCTCTCTATCGCCGGTACAAGGGATTGCTATAGCTTTTGAAGGCACCGACATTGAATCGCCGCGCTGGCCGTTTGGAACACCTGCATCCATTGCGAACCGCGGGATTGCCGATATGGCATTCGAGCTGATGCTTGCCTGTTCCAAAAGCGAGGCGCCCGGCCTGTTCAAACCCCACATGCTATTCTATCAGCTGCTTGATGCGTTATACGATCATTCTGTCCGTTCGAGCCGCAATGAGCATTCATGGCTGGACCTTGTCATCAGACACATTCATGACAAAGTTGACCATCCACTGACACGAGATCAATTGGCGAGGGATGCCAATGTGAGCCCCGAACACTTTTCGCGGGAATTCAAGAAGCATACCGGTCTTACCTTTGTAGAATATGTCACCCGCCTTAGAATCCGATTGGCACAAGAGCGTCTGCTATTCGCCAATCCCACACTGCAGGAGCTCGCACAGCTGACAGGCTACCGGGATATTTTCTATTTAAGCCGCAAATTCAAGCAGATGGTTGGAACCGCGCCAACCTTTTACCGAAAGACGCCCAAGAAGATTGTATCCCTAACTTATAACTATACCGCTTCTCTGCTGGCACTGGGCTATACCCCCTACATGGGAGCTGTGCCCTCCTGGATGGAAGATAAACTGGCCCAAAATGGACAGCAATCCTTCATACAACACTCCGAATATGAACTGTTTACCCGGCTTGATCTGATTGCAGACTCCGGTGCTGACGTCATCATCGGTTACGCGCCTCACTCCAGCACGGATGAACTGCGCCAGATCGCACCAACCATTCTGATGCCATTCGAGAAAATGGATTGGCAGGAGCAATTCCTTCAGCTGGGCCGGGTTACAGGCCTGGAGAACAATGCCAAGGTATTGCTAAGTCGGTATGATCAGCTTCAGGCAGACGCCAATCATATGCTGGACTCATCGATCGGCACGAGAGGATCAGCTATATGCATCTTTTGGACTGGCAAAAGCGGAGCCTATGTATATGGCCAAGGCTGGGGGAGGGCCTCACATATCCTGTATCAATCATTGGGCTTCACTCCCCCCGCACGTATGGAGAAGGATGGCCAGTTACTCACAGGTTATGTACATGTGCCCACTTCGGACATTCATCTGTATGCTGCTGATCACATATTTATGGCTTACCCTTCAGATCCAGAGGAGCGACAGGCTCTGGAAATACTCCTAAGTCAGGGGCAATGGAGCAGCCTTGGCGCTGTTCGAAATGGACAAGTCTACGAGATTGAAGCTGACATGTTTTACGGATTTGATCCACTATCGGTTATTGAACAGCTGCAGACTATAGTGCATAAACTCACATCATAATTGTCCATGGAACACTGATCATAGTTGTCCATTTACAAATATTAAATCTTCCTCTATGTTATTAATGAGAATAATAATCATTATTAATTGTCACAGGGGGAACTTACCGATGTTTGCCGTCAAAAAACGCTTTTCCGGCTTGCTGCTTATGCTAGCCATAATCATGATCCTGTCTGCCTGTAGTAACGGTGCAGGCTCCAGCGCTGCAGAACAGACCGCCACAGGAACGGAATCTGCATCCGGTTCAACAGAGGCAACCACAGAGTCCTCGACCGATTCGGGTACTTCCGCTAGTGCAACAAGGATCTATAAATCCCTAAGCGGGGATGTTGAGATCCCGGCCGAACCCAAGCGTATTGTTACGGATATGTACGTAAGTGATCTGCTTGCTCTTGGTGTAAAGCCCGTTGGTGCAGTTAATTACTACCTGGATAATCCGTTCTATGCGGATCAGGTCGCAGACGTCGAAGGTATTGGTGACCGCGGCGCCGTATCTCTCGAAAAGGTTGTTGAATTGAATCCGGATCTGATCATTACCTATTCTGCTGATGCTGAAGAGATTGAAAAATATCAAAAAATAGCACCTACCGTTGTCATTCCCTACGGCACATTCACCAATGTGCATGACGAAATCCGTGGATTCGGGGAACTGATGAACAAATCCGAAGAAGCCGAAGCATGGCTAAAATCATATGACGAGAGCATTGAAGCCTCCCGCGCTAAGGTAAAAGCAGTGATTAAGCCCGAGGAAACGTTCTCGATTCTTGAAGTATCCGACAAGAGTTACTATGGTTACGGGGATAATTTTGGCCGCGGTGGACAGGCCGTCTATCGTGCATTGGAACTTGCACCGCTCGAGATCACCAAGAAAGAACTCATGGGTGATACGCAGTGGAAGGAAATTTCGCGAGAGGTCATCGGTGATTATGCAGGGGATCATATTTTCCTGACCGTGAGTGAGGGTAATGCCAATTACCAAGGCGATGCTATCTGGCAGAACCTGCCGGCTGTGAAGAACAACCAGGTGTACGAACTACAGGAGGACCGCTACTGGTACTTTGATCCGATCGCAATCCAGGGTCAAGCAGAAGAATTCGCTGATATGATCGTGGAACGTGCACAGCAGAACCGCAAGTAAATAGCATTTATAAAATATATCCATCATGACTGAACGCTATGTCCGGACAGGCCTTGAAGCCTGCCTGGGCTTTTGCGTTATAGAAGGGAGAAATACATATGCTTCGCCGTTTCATGGCATATTACCGCCCCTACAGGGGACTTTTTATTCTGGATTTCTCTTGTGCCATTGCAGCTGCCCTGCTGGAACTCGTGTTTCCGCTGGCAGTAAACCAGGTGGTGGACAAGCTGCTCCCTGAGGGCAACTGGTCCATGATTTTAACCGCATGTGCCGCTTTACTCGGCATCTATCTGCTTAGTTCCTTTTTCCATTTTGCAGTCACCTATTGGGGACATAAGCTCGGGATTAACATTGAATCCGATATGCGGAGAGAACTGTTCACACGTGTACAGAAACAGTCCTTCCGCTTCTTCGACAATAACAAGACAGGCCACCTTGTTTCACGTATGACCAATGATCTGATGGATATTGGGGAAATTGCGCACCACGGACCGGAGGATTTATTTATTGCCCTGATGACGCTGGCCGGTGCCTTCGGTATCATGCTCAGCATCAATTGGCAGCTCGCTGTACTGACCTTTATTATCGTGCCGCTGATGATCTACCTGTCCCTGTATTTCAGCCGCAAAATGTCCAGTGCCTTCAAACGCATGTTTGCCGATATTGCAGACTATAATGCTCGGGTCGAAAACACGGTCAGCGGAATCCGTGTGGTACAGGCTTTTGCCAATGAAAATCACGAAATCGGTCGTTTTACTGAAAATAATGAACGCTTCCGCCTTACCAAACTGATCACCTACCGCATTATGGCGTGGAACTCCTCGCTTAGTTTTATTTTGATGAAGTTCGTCTCGCTGTTTGTGCTGGTATGCGGAACATGGTTTGTCATTCAAGGAAGTATGACCTACGGGGAATTTATCGCCTTCGTGATGCTGTCGAATATTTTCCTGGGTCCGATCAAACAGATTAACTCTGTCATTGAAACCTATCCGAAAGGCATTGCTGGTTTCAAGCGGTACCTGGAACTTCTCGAAGCTGTGCCAGATGTAGAAGATACACCGCAGGCCAAGCCCATCACAAGCGTAAGCGGAGATATCGCTTTCCATAATGTTAGCTTTTCCTATGGTGAACATAAGCCTACATTGGACCAGGTCAATCTGGAGATTCAAGCCGGGCAGACCGTTGCACTGGTTGGACCCTCCGGAGCGGGCAAATCCACGCTGTGCAGCCTGATCCCGCGCTTCTATGATGTGGATGCTGGCCATATCACCATTGATGGGATTCCAGTGAAAGATATGACGCTGGAGTCGCTGCGCTCCAATATCGGCATTGTACAGCAGGACATATTCCTGTTTGATGGCACCATTCGTGAAAATATAGCTTACGGCAAATTGAATGCATCGGATGAGGAAATCTGGGAAGCCATCCGCCGGGCACAATTGGAAGAGCTGGTACGGTCACAGCCGGAAGGTCTCGACACCATGATTGGTGAACGCGGCGTGAAATTGTCCGGCGGACAGAAACAGCGCCTGTCCATCGCGCGCATGATTCTGAAAAATCCGCCCATCCTCATCCTGGACGAAGCGACTTCGGCTCTGGATACCGAAACAGAAGCTGCCATTCAGCTGGCGCTGTCCGAGCTGGCTCAGGGACGTACAACGCTCGTTATTGCGCACCGACTGGCAACCATCCGGCACGCGGACCGCATTATTGTCGTAGAGAACGGTGGCGTAGCCGAACAAGGCAGCCATGATGAACTTCTCGAGCGGGAAGGCTCCTATAGCCGACTGCATCAGGCACAATTCGGATAAAGTGCTTCATTTACATTGTTAGCTCAAATACCCTTCCCCCTGACTTATCGGAGGAAGGGTGTTTTACTAAATTAGAGTATGCCAAGCTACACCCTAAATTCGCTTATTTTTTTACAACATGGATAAAATGAATCGTCTCAAATGCAGTCAATTCATCGGTACGATTGTTGAAATATCGCTGCTGGATATCTTCAGGGGACAAATGCTCATAGATGAGAAGTCCTGCATCCGCCAACAGACCTTCGATCTCATGATACGCGAAACAGGATTGCATTGGCTCGCCGGAGGACGCAGCCAGCTTCAACATGTTCTCTACCCGATTAAATATGCCTTTCTCCTCAAAGAGTCGTTCATCCGCATAATCCAGTACCATCGAGCTTCCGGATGGAAGGTTGGCAAAAGCCTGCCGCAAAAGATTGAACAATACCTCTTTGGACAGGTAATACGAAACGCCAAGCAGGCTGAGGAACGTTCTCTGATTTTTGAAACCTCTGCTGGTCAGATTTTCATAAGCAAACCCATGCGCAAAGTCCATTGGGATCAAGTGCAGGTTGCTTGGGATTGACAGGTTGGCCAAACTCAGCCTATCACTCTTAAACTGCTGCGTAGCCGGATGGTCAACTTCAAAGATATTCAGCCTGTCGCTCAGTTCCGGGGTTCTTAACGCAAAGGTATCCATTCCGGCTCCCAGAATGACATATTGTCTGGCCCCCAGGTTGACTTCATGGAGCACTACCTGCTCGCAATAGGCTGCCCTCGCCAAAGCAATGGGAGACAGCTGAACATGGGTGATCCACCTCAATATTTTATCGGGGTCCTCCTTCACCATATCGGCCATTTCTGGATTAAAAAAATGAATGCCCTGCACCATTTGCTCCCGAATCAGTTTAAACTCCTGTGGAGAAATCAGAGCCTTGGCTATGTGGTCATCGAAAATCAAAGGTGAGTCATACTGACTGTGATAGGCGCGGCCAAAGGCCGAGATCAAAGACGTAATGCTGGATTCATTTGGCTTCATATTTATCCCCCCGCACAACAAAATAAGGTCCCCCTGGCCAGGAGAACCTTAGTATATACGGAATCAAATAATATGTAAATTATAGCATAAAAACACATTTTTGTCAATCAAAATTTTGTGGAACATGCAGACATGCTGGATGGATCTTCTGCTCGTCTAACATGTCTGCTCCAATGATACTCCTACCTGGAAGACTCTAGGTATCCAACCCATACTCCTTCACCTCACGGTGACGATTCAGGACGGCATGAAGTGCAAAACCAAGCAGTGCCACCCCTGCCATCGCCGTTGCCAGCCAGGCTACGGAGATCAAGCCCTGTTTATCATACATCACACCCATCACATAAGGGCCGATGACACGACCAATCGAACCGATACCGCCGGATACTCCAATATAAAATGGTGCAGCTCTGCCCGCATGGTCCGAAATGAAGGCAGGGGTTGCAGGTGAGATCAGCATTTCTCCAAAGGTTGCCAGCACCATCGCAAACACCATGCCCGGATAGCTGTACATCGTGATCATGACGATATAAGCCAATCCATAGAATATCGCACTCGCTGCCATCTGCGCAGTGGAGGTACGTGCCATGGTTCGTTTAACCCAGCTCGTGAACGGTTGCCCCACGAAGATCAGAACCCCGTTCAGTGTCCAGAGCAGTCCGTACATTCGTTTCTCCATCCCTTCGGAGATAATGTACGGCGATACGCCTGTGTTCCAGATGGAATTGCCAAACAGGATGAACAATACCCCCAGGCTCATAAACAGGTATAACCTGGTGTTGCCAAGCAGCGCCCAGATCCCGGGACCATTCTGGACCGTTTTGCGTTTCGTCAGATGCACTTCTCCCTGATTGGTATCCACCCGCGACAGATAGTACCAGAAGAAGACTGCAAACCCGGCAGAGGTCACACCGTTCAGTACAAAGCTGAGGTGATAGGAAAAGTCGGCCAAGAAACCGCTGAGTGCCGTCCCAATCGCTACACCGATGTTGTTCGCCACATAAATAATATTGAACAGCTCTCCCCGCCGCTCCGCAAACCGAAAGCCAATGAAGGCCTGGATCGCAGGCAGCGACAAGGAACTGAACAAACCGATCCAGCCCATGGCACATATAAATACAACCCAGTACGCACTAATCCAGGGCAGGGCAAACAACCCAAGTGCATTAAGGGCAAGCGATCCAATGATCAGCTTCTTCACGCCAACCCTATGATATAGTGCACCGCCGAGCAGCTGACCAAAGATGCCGCCGAGCGACTGGATCAGAATGACGAATCCCGCGTTAGCCATCGTCCGCCCGAGTTCATCAAATACGTACATTGTGGTCAGCGGCCACATCAGGGCACTGCCTGTCGCGTTAACCAGACTTGCCAGCAAAAATACTTTGACTTCTTTTGGATAGGTATCCAACCATCTCATCATCTTCATTCTCCTTACTACCATAAACGAACAAAACAAACCTCCACTCACGGCGGCTTAAACTACCTGAGCGGAGGCCATTTGTATATATAACGTTGCCTTTTATTCTTGCTTCAAGGTTTATCCCTTGTTCATCTTACCTGAAAAGCCTCAATCTGCAAGTACACTCATTGACGCTTCACTTCGACAGTGGCCGAGAAGAACGTTGCCCCGTTGCCCATGTCCGACAGCCGACCCGATGTCAGTGAATTCACCCGCTGTTTCCGTCCGCTTCCATCCCACCACAAGCCTTGGCTGATAACCGTACCCGGCAGCATGGATTCGCTCACCTTGGCAGTCAGTTCGATCCGTCCCCGGTCATTCCATACGACCACCGCATCGCCATCTTCAATGTTTCTGTGAGCTGCATCCTCCGGATGAATCAGCAGCATGGGCATTTTCTCCATACGTTGATGCTTCTCCGTATTGGCAAAGGTTGAATTCAGGAAATTGTGATTCGGTGGCGACAGGAACATAAGCGGATGCACATCGTCAGGTCCAGCCGGATGTTCCCCGTCATACCCTTCAACTAGAGCACGATATGTAGGCAGCGGCGGAAGGCCTCTTTCTGCCATCGTTTCGGAATACAGCTCGATCTTCCCGGATGGCGTAGGCAGCTGTTCCAGGAATGAATCATGCGACGACATGTCCAGTTTCACAAAACGATGCTCCTGAAGGGCCTCCAGCGTTACTCCATTCATATAAGGATTACCTGTATCCGCCAGGGCGTCCGCAATCATCTGTTCCGGCGTCTCACCGAAAATCTCAGGATCATATCCCATCGCCTGTCCCAACAGCGAAAACAGTTCCACATTGCTCTTGCTCTCGCCCATTGGGGCAATGACCGGTTCTTGCAGATGAACATACTGATGCCAGTAGGACGTATACAGATCTGTCGCTTCAAACGAAGACTTGGCCGGCAGCACAATGTCTGCATACTTGGCCGTGTCCGTCATGAACAGATCATGCACAACGGTAAACAAATCTTCCCGTGCAAAACCTCGCTCCACCCGCTCGGTATCCGGTGCCACCACCAGTGGATTGCTGCAGTAAACCATTAACGCCCGGATCGGCTGCTGCGCTTCCAGCAATGCTTCGCCAATCCGGTTCATGTTCACAACCCGTGCTTCTGAATTGCTCCGAAGCTCTGGACGCTCCAGTGCGTCGCTATTGGTGCTCGCATAGCTGTTGGTGCGTACGGCTCCGCCGCCTCGCTTCAGCCATTGTCCCGTGATGGCAGGCAGACAGGCAATGCTGCGCACATTCATGCCTCCGTTGTCATGGTGCTGAAGACCGTTGCCGATGTGAATATGTGCTGCCTGCGCGTTTCCGTACAGTTCAGCCAGCTTCACGATATCTGCTTCCGGTACACCCGTGATGCGCGCAACCCTTTCAGGGGTGTAGTCGCGGACATGATCACGCAGTGCCTCATAGCCCACAGTATACTTTTGCATAAAGGCTTCGTCCGTCAGGCCCCGGTCAAACAGTACATTCATCAGTCCCAGTGCGAGTGCGCTGTCTGTCCCCGGGTATAGCGGAATAAACCAGTCTCCCCATTGAGCTGTACGATTCCGGTGAACATCGATGACCACGATTTGGGCACCTTTTTTGCGGGCTTTCTCAGCCAGAACAACTTGGTGCATGTTTGTACTTACAATGTTGCCTCCCCAGACCAAAATAAGGTCCGAATGCTCCGTATCTTCAGGCAGCGTTCCCCGATTGGCGCCCATCGTATATTTCCATCCGGTATTCCCGGCTGCATTGCAGATCGTTTGCTCCAGCATACTTGCACCAAGCGCATTGAAGAATCGACGATCCATCCCATCTACCCCAAGTATCCCCATATTGCCGTAGAAGCTGTATGGCAGGATACTCTCCGAGCCGTACTTCGTGGATATCGATTTGAATTTTCCCGTAATCTCATGGATAGCTTCATCCCAGCTTATACGTTCGAACTTGCCTTCACCTTTCGCGCCGACACGTCTCATTGGATATTGCAGCCGCTCGGGGTGATATATCCGCTCAGCCATGTTTCTGACTTTATTACAGATGGCACCTTTCGTAATCGGATGGTCAGGGTTGCCCGCCACCTTCACGATTTTACCGTTCTCCTTATGAAGCAGCAGGCCGCAAGTATCCGGGCAGTCAAGCGGGCAAACCGACGGGAACACGCCATTCTCCTGATCGATCATATGTACAAGTCCTCCCCATTTAAAACTATCCTTACATCATATAATTTTGGAGGTAATGCCGTAAAGAGAACAGTCATGTTTTGTGCGCTCAGGCTTGATGCCTTCAATCTTAAAAAAAGTTTTGGCCCCATGATTCATCCTCGAAATTCAGGGGTAAATTAAAAGCAAGGCATTAGGTTAGTGTTTCCCCACTTCCTCCTCATGCCATATCATGGACCACTCCCGAAATTCGCCATGAACAGGTTTCGTTCCCCCGAACCTTGTCATGGCGAATTTATTTTGTCTGTAAAAAAAAGCGATCCCATCTTCGCCGGCTTACGGTATAACATACACCGTGAATTCATGGCAATAGGGGATCGCTTTAATATATTCAGTTGAACATATGCGAGCGATTATGCCTGTTTGCTCCACATCGGTCTGGCTTCCGGCTCTACTGTCTGAACAACCGGTTTGACCTCGGGTTCCGCCTTCCGCAGGTACACCATCCAGTAGGCAGCAGCAACGAACAATGCACCTCCCGTCAGATTACCGAGCCATACGGGGATGAAGTTCATGATGTACTGCCCCCATGAGTAGTGCCCTTCGAAGATGGCAGCCGGAATAAGAAACATATTGGCAACCACGTGCTGGAATCCAATAGCGACAAAGGCCATGGTCGGAAACCAGATGCCGAGCACCTTGCCACTCATCGTATCCGAAGCGTAAGACAGCCACACCGCCAGGGCTACCAGCCAGTTACACCCGATTCCGGATATAAACGCCTGTAGAAAGCCGTCATGCAGCTTGTGTCCCGCCATATCCACTACCTTGGTCAGATACACACCTTCTCCTGTGAGACCAAGTACATGCCCGAACGCATATGCCACGAATAGTGCACCAAAAAAATTTCCGATCGTGACCAAGGTAAGATTCTTCAGCATGCGGGCTACGGACAGTTTACGGGCCAGTGTGGCGAGTGGTACTGCCATCATGTTGCCTGTCAGCAGTTCTCCCCCGCCGATCAATACCAGGATCAAGCCCACGGGGAATACCGCTGCACCGATCAGGTTAACCAAGCTGCCCCATTCCGCTGGCGCGGAGGCAATCACGCGAATATCCAGCAGGAACCCAAGCGCAATGAATGCCCCTGCCAGAAAACTGAGAACGAGCACAGAGGACACCGGATTCTGTCCTTTCCTTATCCCCGTATTCACCGTATATTGTGCAACCTCAAGAGGTGTTTTTGCCGCCATGCCATCCTCTCCTTCACTGTTCATGAACGAAATCAGCTTACATCGTTGATATGTTCATTGTATCGCGAAGGGCTCGGCAGGTTTGTTACATTTATCACAAAGTCCTTAAAGTCCCCTTTTCCAGCTTCCGTGCTCTCTTGCTTGAGTGCAGCTGGTTGGTTACTTATTCTGTTCCCAGGTGATGATGTTCACCAAAAATTTGCTGCAGATGGTGCTGCAGATGCTGGACGTAATCTTGTGCCAGCCATTCCATCGTAACCACACTTCCATCCGGTAAGATGCACGTTGGTGATTCCCCTGTCTCCGGCATGCTGGATAGAACACGAATGACAGACTGATTCAGACTGATCCAGAGATTTAACACCTCTTCAATTGGTGCACTTATATATTGTTGGCTCTCTACCCATTGGTCTTGATGATAAGGTGTTATAGACAATGGTTCGGTCTGATGCTGCATTTGGACAAACCGGCTTACGTTATGAAGAGCCGAATCACATAAATGTCCAAGAATCTGAAGACGGGACCATTTTCCTTCCATGCGTGGTTGTACAAGTTCATTTGGATTCAGTGCAAGAAACGAACGGGGTACGGATTGCAGCAAAACTTTGAGCTCGGATACTGTATCTGTAAGCATGTTGTGAACCTCTCCTTCATGTTCATATCTAATGGGTTGACCTCTAACCTGTTGTTAAATATAGCACCCATTTCTAGAACCAACTACATCAAGTTATATAAAAAACTGCCGCATTTCTGCGGCAGCTCTCGGATTCATTAGTTACACCATCGCTGGTGCTTTTACTTCTACTGGAGGCAGAGCCTGAAGACCGGCAGAGTTCAAGAAGTTCCATGGTTTGTTGTAATGCGGTTGGAAGAAGAAGTCGATGAAGGCGAGCTCATCTACGGTCATGTTGTTCTGAATGCAAACCGAGATTGTATTGATCGATTGCGTCAGATCCGCCTTGGACATCACTTGTGCTCCGACGATTCGGCGTGTAGCCTGTTCGTAAATGACTTTGAGCAGCAGTTTCTCAGCCGTTGGCATGAACTCCGGACGATAAGCATCTTCAAGTGTTACAGCTTCCACCACCAGCCCGTCATCTGTAGCAGATGTTTCGGTCAGTCCTGTACCTGCAATATTCTGGTCGTAAATTTTAATTCCTGATGTCCCTTGTGTACCCATGTAAGGCGTTGTTGGACGAACCAGGTTACGAGCTACCAGTGTACCCATTCTTACGGCATTGGTTGCCAGTGGAATGTAAGAAGCCTTGCCTGTTGGATTATAGTGAATCGCACAGCTGTCACCTGCAGCGAACACGTCTTTTTGGCTTGTTTGCATATATTTATCCACGATAATTGCCCCGTTCGGCAGCATATCCACCTGGCCTTTGAGCAATTCGGTATTCGGACGGAAACCAATACACAGGATTACAAGGTCTGTCTCGAATTCACCTTTCGATGTGATCACCTTCGTTACCTTGCCATTCTCTCCGGTGAATTTCTGTACAGTCTGGCCCAGTGCAAGCTTGATCCCGCGTTCAGTCAGTGTGTCCTCAATGGCATCTGTAAACTCGGGGTCCAGATATTTATTGAGAATCCGGTCCACACTATCGATCAAGGTGACTTCCTTACCGTTCATTTGGAATGCTTCAACCAGTTCAATACCGATGTACCCTGCACCGACAACGGTAACACGTTTGGCTTCTTTGGCTTTTTCGATGATCGTATTGGAATGGTTGTAGTTTTTGCAGAGCAAGATGTTCTCCATCTCGATCCCCTCAAGTTTTGGAACGACAGGCCATGAACCTGTTGTCACGATGAGTTTGTCAAACGTATCTTCAAATTCTTCCCCTGTTTTCAGGTTTTTAGCCTGAAGTTTATGATTCGCGGCATCCACTGCTGTAACCTCATGCAGCATCTTGGTGACTACACCCAGCTCAGCCAGCTGATTTGGCGAAGAGTAGAACAGTCCATCCGGATCCTTCACAACCCCGCCAACATAAAGGGCAATACCGCAAGATAGGAAGGAAATGTTGTCATTGCGCTCATACACCGTGATGGTAGCATCCGGGTACAATTTGGCGGTATTGATGATGGCTGCGGTTCCTGCATGTGTACATCCGATAACTGCGATTTTCATAATAAAAGTCCCCCTTGAAGTTATAAAATATAAACCGTGCTTCATTTATCAAATAGCTGCGCTTGATTCCTGGTCTTTAAAACGACAATGGTTCCATTCTTTTTGTGAATACATTCACTAATGAAACTAAACGATTATGTGAAAATATTCACTACCAACTTGGTGGCTTTGTGATTTATTTCACTTCATGTACTCATTATAATGTGATCTTTTTCACATTACAAGTGTTTTCTTAAAAAATATTTAAAAAATAGGATATCGCCCTGTGGACGAGCCGCTGCTTCAACCTCTAAGACCTATTGTCCCCTGAGCAATAACGGTTTATGCTATTGAACCTTTTGGAGAAAAAAGGCCTTCATCCTAACCGCATAGTGGAGCTGGCGGCTGATCGCTGAACGATAACAAATATAAAATTTTAAGCATATCAGTTGATTTTTATATTAGAAAGCGCTTACAATATTATTGACCCTTTATTTGGATTTTATATGAATAGAATACCAATTATGTTGGGAGGCATTCATTTGAAGAAACGTTCCATCTCTGTTTCATTAACGCTGGTTCCTGTCTCTGCAATTATCGCCATGTTGACCGCAGATATCGCCAGGCCCGTGGTTGCTTTTGCCGATTCCCCGCCTGTCACCATTAAAACCGAGGTGTTATCCTCCAAAACTTCTGCTGGGGTTGATGTATCTTCACTGCTGAATAAGTTCAGGGATTACAGCACGTTCTCTACGGGAGACTTGGCCAAGGACACCGCTTATGCGCTAAACATCGTATCCTGGCAGCTGCCGCATGGTGGGTTCTTCAAAGCAATGGAGGAGAAGTACAAGTCCTCCTGGGACGGGGTAGCGCCGCGTTCGGATTGGAAAGACCCAAAAGGCGTAGAGCTCGGAACGTTTGATAATGACGCAACTACAACCGAGATCCGCTTCCTGGCTGATATGTATGAAAAGACGGGCAACCCGCTCTTCCGGGACAGCGTCCGCAAAGCGGTCGATTTTATCCTCGTCTCCCAATATCCTTCAGGCGGATGGCCTCAGGTTTATCCACAGCGGGGCAATTACTCCGACAGCGTTACCTATAATGACAATGCCATGGTGCGAACCATGGTGCTCATCGATGACATCATTGAGAAGCGTAAAGGCTTCAACAACGATATTCTGAGTGAGGATACACGGTCCAAGCTGGCGGCGGCCTTGGATCGAGGAATCGCATATACATTGAAAGCTCAAATTAAAAACGGCGGTGTGCCTACAGTTTGGGGTGCCCAGCATGACCCGGTAACCTACGCGCCTGTATCCGGCAGAGCCTATGAACTGGCATCCAAATCCGGATCCGAATCTGTGGCCATCACGGCTTTCCTTATGTCCAGGCCTCAGACACCCGAGATTGAACACGCAGCCAAAAGCGCCCTCCGCTGGTTTGATCAGGTCCGAGAGGATGGAACCAAATATAATCGTCAAGGACCGGTGTATTTCGAGCCTGACCCGTCCAGTGTGATATGGTACCGTTTCTACAATGTAGATGAGGATGTGCCCTTCTATGCGGACCGCGACGGCAAGAAGTACATGGATATTATGGAGATCAGCGAGGAGCGGCGACACGGCTATTCCTGGGCAGGAAACTATGCCCGTAATCTCCTGCAGCTTGCCTCGGATCAGGGATATTACAATTTAAGCAAACCGCTCCCTTAACTTTCTTGGTAAAAATAGCTTTTAAAAAAAGCCTGTCCTCCAACTGGAGGCAGGCTTGATCTGTTCTACTTGATTATCCCAGCAGTTTCTCAATCTCTGCAGTCATCGCTTCAGGAGACTCTTTGGGTTCAAATCGTCCCACCACTTCACCTTCACGATTGACCAGGAATTTGGTGAAATTCCATTGAATTGTGTCGTCTTCAGCTGTCCCTGGCTGCTGCTCGCGAAGATACTGGAACAAAGGATGCGCATCCTCACCGTTCACGTCCACTTTGGCGAATACAGGGAAGTTCACACCATAGTTTATTTGGCAAAAGGATTCGGCTTCCTCGCTTGTACCCGGCTCCTGTCCTCCAAACTGATTACAAGGGAAACCCAGTACAACCAAACCCTGATCGCGGTAACGATCATACAGCTTCTGCAGTTCTCCATATTGCGGAGTCAATCCACACTTGCTGGCCGTATTGGCGATGACAAGAACTTTACCTTGGTACAGATCCAGTGATACTTCCTGATTGGCTGGCGTTACGGCCTGATACGAATATACGGACATGACTGATTCCTCCCATGATCGATGTTGGTTTTGGGGCAGCTGTCATTACCTTGTATGCATACAACATAATACAGCGCCTGTCTCCATATTATAGACCCGGTGCTCACCAATTACCAAATTCAGCCTTGAGGCCTTCCTGCCTGTTATCCAGACTTGGCTGCCAAGATGTCATCATAACGCTTCTGCCGTTCGGCCTTACTAAGTTTGGGACAGCTATAACAATAATTTTGGCCTCCATACACTTGGTGATGAAGACAGCATACCGGCTTCATCAGCATGGTCTCTCCTGGTTGATGTGGATTATCAATCTCTACCGGCTTGAACGATAACAGATTCTTCTTCAATCCGAGCAGGCTGGCAGGTAGAGCAATGACATGTTCATACCCTTCAATCACCGCTTCTCGCTCAGCTTCTTCGATATTCATTTGTAATGCTGTGGTCTTGTACCAACGGAGCATGGAGGCAAGCTGTGACCACATCTGACCAAGGCTCGCTTCTCCGGCAGAAGCAACCCCTTCAATCAGAGGACGAAGCTGCTCTGTGTAGTATGCGGTCAGGATATCCTTTCGCCATGAGGATTGGGCTGTATCTATGAGATTCACTGGTGCAGGGTGAGGATGTTCTGTTCCATCCAGCAGTTGAAAACGAAAGGCTGCACGGCCATCCTGAACCTCGAGCTGCAGCTTCATATTCTCCAGTGAAAGATCAAGCCATGTATCACATAGTGCCGTCATATAATGAATCCCCAGCATCAGCCCACGCACCGAATGCATGAAGTATACCGCTGCGGATCGGATTGAATCTGCCTGAAGATGTTTATTATATACATCTAGCAGCTCTCTCGCCTTCTCCGGTTGTCTAAGCTCGGTCATGTGAATCTCCCAAACTGGTTCATCCCCAGGTACGGTTGTGATTCTTCCATATTGCTGTAACCAGGTATAGTTGATTGCTCCCATCTCAGCATGCCTCCCATGAATGCGAATGAGCCGCCTGCATAAATGCAAAGCGGCTTATTCTATATTTCAAGACCACAAATGGTCCGCTATATTAACTTCCTGTTGCGGTACGAACACGTTGTTCGGAGCGTCCTGCAGCATTCATCATGGCACCGTTCATCACCATTTGCTCTGGCGCTGCCGTTTGCTCTGGCACAGCCGTTTGCTGGCGTTCGCCGGCAAGTGCATATGGCAGGCAGAGTGGCACACCGGAACGTGGATCAATTACGATATCCGCTTCAATGTTGAACACTTCGCGAAGCACGTCACAGTTCATGACTTCTACAGGGGAACCTGTAGCAATTGCTTTACCTTTTTTAATGCCGATCATGTGATGGGCATAGCGGGAGGCATGATTCAGATCATGCACAACCATAACGATGGTGCGATTCGCGGTCTCGTTCAGCATCTCCAGCAATTGCAATACTTCAAGCTGATGAGCCATGTCGAGGAATGTTGTCGGCTCGTCCAGGAACAGGATATCCGTTTCTTGAGCAAGAGCCATGGCAATCCAGGCACGTTGACGCTGTCCGCCTGACAACTGATCAATTGGGCGGTCGTGGAACTCCGTCATGCCCGTTACTTCAATGGCCCACTCAATCATGCGCTTGTCTTCAGCACGCATTGAACCGAAGCCTTTTTGATAAGGAAATCTTCCGTAGGACACCAGTTCCGTTACTGTGAGTCCCTCCGGCGCCGTAGGATTCTGCGGCAAAATCGCAAGCTGCTTGGCTACTTCACGGGTGGATTGCTTATGAATGGACTTCCCGTCGAGCAAAACACTACCTGCTTTTGGATTCATGATCCGTGCCATCGTCTTCAGGATGGTTGATTTACCTGAACCATTGGCTCCAACAAGCGCTGTAATTTTTCCTTGGGGAATTTGAATATTCAGATCTTCAACAATCAGTCTTTCCTCATAAGCGATATCCAGCTTGGACGTCTCCAGACGAAACATGCGATCATCCCTCTCTCATTTATCCCGGTTATGTATTCCGGCTATCGATAACGAAAACGAATTTATATGTTCAGCGTATTTCCGGCGCAACAAATCTTCTATAACAAAGATACTGATAATCATTATCATTTGTCAATAAGAAATACCAAACTTCTTGCTTGTTTGGAGCGATTATATAGCAGTTCAGAGGACTTTTCGATCGGAATTCGCCTCATTTATGTGAGAGCTTTTCTCAACGTATACGTGCAGTTGGTCCCTGTTGGGGATTATCCAAAAATGATGAATCCAGAGCTTGTGTCTAATTTGTGAACAAAAGAAAGAATCTACTCTTCTTCCTGCAGCAGAGCCTGGGAACCACTTAAAATCATCTTCTTCTCGTCCTCATAACCTGACTGTCCGCCCTGAAAATAGGCATGCAGCACAATGTCGGCTTCTGATCCATCCATCTTTTCGAGTTGTGCTTGAGTCAGTGTTATTTCATACGGTTCCGTGTACCAATCCTCATTCGTCAATTCCGTTGTAAGACCTATATTCGTTGTTGTTCTTGGAGGCAAAATCGACTCCCCGTTTGCCTGTATATCCACCATAAACACGTGTTTGGAGTGAGCAATCGTATGGCTCGTATCCGTCCCCACATACTTAATTCCTGAGTGAAACATATACGTGTTCTTACCTGCCGGCTGAACGACCAATCGAAGCAGGTATTCCCCAACTTGTTTCGTTGCGGTCACTGAGCCCCCATCTTCTAACTGAATGTGATCTGGCTGAGCATCCCTGCTTGCATCATTCGAACAACCAAAGAGTACAATGCACATCATCAATATAAAATATGAACGCATTATGGTCCCCTGCTTTCCTTCGGTTTTGGTTTTGGAATTGGCCCCTCTCTTGTCAGACACCCCAGGAAACCGGAAAGTTGCATGATTTGCATTATCTCCTCAAATAAGATCGTCCTTAAAGGATTGGGAGCAGGGAAAATTAAAAAAGATGACCCCGATTTACAATCGAAGGTCATCCTGCAATGATTTCATTTTGGTTTAAAAACAAATCATAACAATCCTAAAGCTTAGGCTCTGGCATCAATTGGATAACCATTGTACTACTCTGGACACTTACGATATCTTCCGGATTAACCTCATCAGGCAGCGACACTTGCTGACCGTAAGGATACAGACGGTCTGCCTCAGCAGGCGTCAATTTCGTTGAAGAGAACCGTCCCGACTCGCCTGCTGTCCCCGAAGGTTCGGATGATGTGGTGCCTGTTCCTTCTCCAAGATCTTCATTCGTGTCCGCAGAACCGGACGCATCCCCGCTCGACTCTGTGCCCTCCGCTGAATCTGCAGCAGAATCATCTGGGGTGGTCGAATCTGTCCCCTGAACAGACTCCTCTACCTGCTGATTGTCATTCACCGATCCGGTGGATGGTTCCTCATCGGTTTCCTCCGTAGAAGATGTACCGCCTGCTGAACCTGCCGTATCCGGGTCCTCATTCCGGTTAAAACTCTCCCAATCCGACGCGGCATCCATCTCCAGCGTTGTGCCATCCTGCAAAGTTAATTGAACCGGACCAGGCAATAACGCATTGCTGTCCGCTTCATTCATGAAACGGATTACGAGCTGCGCTTCGGTCGTCGTTCCATCCACCTCGGCTCCCGGAATGACATAGGCGATCTGCTCAGCTAACTGTACCTCAGGCTCTGCCGGAACCACGGGTTCCTGTGTCGATGGCGCAGCCTCTTCTGGCGCGTCCGACTTATTCGTCAGGGCATACGTTACCCCGGCGATCCCCAGGAACAGGATAATGATAACCGACCCTAGAAAAAGATTTTTTCTTTTGCCTGTCAGCATGCGCACAATCGGTGATGAAAGTTCGTTCTTGGCCCGATCATAGACCGGCTTCATTGTTTTACTCGCTCTCGCGTAATAAGGCTTGAATGCCGATTTGGACTTGAACGCTTCACGGTCATGATCTTTGAAATAGGCTACAATGGCATCTGAATAGGCTTTGCTCGCCTGGGAACTCCGTATGAATAACCTTTGGCTTCCCGACCATTCAAAAAATGAATACAATACTTCCTTACTGCCAGCACTGCTGCGGACAAATTCAATCAGCCCTGCATAGTCCAGTTTGCTGCCGCTTCCTCCCCGGTAGAAAGCCAGCGGAAGCGCCTCATATGCAGGTGTTCCCGGTTGATCCCGCAGTTCCCCTGCGAGCCATCTGCGTACCCAACGCTGAAGTTCATTCCGCTCCGCAAGGCTAAGTGATTCAAGCACCTCTTCTTCACGGTCTTCGCCGCTCAGCCATGCTCTGGCTGCCAGCATCATGTTCGTACGAGCCGTTACATCCTGTCCCTGACGCGCCGCCCAATCACGCACCTCGCTGTCATGCAGCAAAATATCAATGCTCAGTAACTGCTCACGGTTCACCCGTTCCAGATCAAGATCCTGAATCAAAAACAGGTTAATGACATAGGCCAGCTTGTCAGCCAGGCGTGTAAGTTCTTCCTGATACGCGGATAATCCCGCTGACTCGGCTCCACTCGAACGGGCGGATCGGGTGATGGTCTGAGACTGTCCAATTCGGGCCTTAATTCCATCACCCACGAGCATGTCAGAAGAAAGGCGATCCAGCACGCTCACACGCTTAAGTGCTTCACTCGCAGCATGAACGGGATTCGGCGCCGAACATAATCGTTCACGCAGCTCTGTCGCGGTCCGGTCAAGCAGGAAGCTGTTGTATACCGCAGATACATGCGTGGTTACCCAGCGTTCGATTACGCCGATCACATCCGAAGCAGTCTCGGTACGTTTCAGCTGATTGTCCAGATAGGGCTCAAACAGCAGTTTTGTCAGTGATTCATTGGCCAGTACCTTATCGAAGAATGCACGACTCAGCCCGGAATCGCGGTCGAGCAGATCATACAATTCCTGTACCGCCCTCATCCGCTTCTGAGACCTGGCATTGTTCACCGCATAGATGAAATAATCCACGATGCGGGATTGAACGACAGGTGCAGCGACGCGGAAATATTCTGCGATGCGTGATGCGACCGTCTCTTCAGGTACGTTCTCTCTTTTGACGCTGTCCAGTTCCCGGCTGAGCAGAGTGAGGAACAGTTCGTTCAAACGTGAACGTCGTTGTACTCCGCCTTCAGGTTTCAGATAGGTAAGCAGCCCGCTCAGAACCCCGCCTTTATCATTCAGGTAGAGATCTTCCATCCCTTGCTCGAGACGATAAAACATGGACAGTTCCCCATAGGCCTGGATGGAAAGCTCGCGTCCCGGTTCGGTGCCGGATAACATCTCGTCTGCAAAAGTATAAAACGCATCCGCCACACCTGGCTCCTGCAGAAGCGACCAGGCAAACTCCGCATAGGGAAGCTGGGCAACCGACATTTCCGCATGGGTTACCCTGCCCGTAGCCAAGTCGAAGGTAAAGTCCTTCTCCGTATTCCGGTCTTTTGGACGGAGCGTGCCCCGCTCTACAAACTGAAGATGGACTCCCTTCTTGGCCTGAGGCTCCTTGGCAAATGTCATGAAGCCGAGCTGCCGCCTAAACGCATAGGGCAGTGCGGCATAGAGCAGACGAAGCAGTTCCTTGGCTCCGGCTGTGATCTCCTCGGCAGGAAGATCGAGCGCAATGTATACCTTCCGCCGGGTTGCTACAGCCTGCATGACCGCATAGAGCAGGCGCTTGAAGAGAGTTTCGTTCATTTTCAGTGCGGCCAGCAGATCAGCTGGCGCTACGGAGCTGGCACTTGTGCCTGCTCCTGCTCCGGCCGCAGCATCTCGGCCATTCAGTGGTGCACCCGGCAATTCCGTCAGGGCAGGCAAAACCGTGCCTTGTTCGATGTCATATGACGTGGCGAATACGGCATCCAGCCAGTTCCCCTGCTTCATCTGTTCCTCGGAGCGTTCCGGAGATAGGACATAGTTGTGTGCAAAAAAGGCGCTGCGCAGCCCGGTAAAATCAGCGGATTGGTACACATTCTGACCAAGGATCGTCTCTCCGCTCTCCAGATGAATCAGATGTATGGATGGCGGGAATTTCGCCTGGTCCTTCTCACCCCGACCCGTTAATTCCGCTGGAGCGTCATAGACGCAATAGGGATGAAGTACTTTTTTAATAAAGGAAGGGTCCAGTCCTGGTGATGCCGCAACCGTATCGAACCCCTCCGTTGTGCGAAACACCCCGCGCCGCTCTCTTGTGTACATCTGTTGTTCAATGGGCGGGGTCATGGAAGAACGCATCATTCCACTCTCCCCTCAATGTACTTCAGCTTGTACAGCAGCCATAGAAAGGGCTCGTCCACACGGATGGGGCTCACGACGCCCTGCAGCTTCATATCCACCGGATTGCTGCCCAGCGCAGATACCGCGAAATAGGCCGTATCCTTGAAGTACACATCCATCGTGCCCTTGAACGGACGGTCCACCTTCTCGATAAAGCGCCGAATCTCCCCGTCGATATTCTCGAATTCGGTCAGATCGAACCAATCGCGGTGTACCATATTGCGGAATACATTGCTGTTCGATTTAATATAATCCCCCTCTTCATCCTTAAGGGAATGCAGCATGTCGCTCTTGGTCAATACAACGGCTGTAGGAATATTCGTCTTGGCCTTATCCTGATAAGCGATAAAATCACCGAACAGGGTCAGCACAACATCACGTGGTTCATCATACCTTGGCGTCCACTCGCCCGGCTCGTTGCCGAGGTTAATGCGGATCTTGTCCCGAATGGAACGAATCTGGAGCGGATCCACCATAAACAAAATACCCGCTGAGTTCTTGATATGCTGACCATGCAGTCCCAGATAATCCTGCTCGACCATACCTTCACCCGCCACATCAAAAAAGACCAGTGTCAGCGGTGCCTTATCTTCATCCTTAAATACGAATTGAAAAATAAACGGCTCCTGCAGCTTCTCCTTCTGCGTGGAATCCAGCAGATCTCCCCGCTCAAACAGCGGTTCTTCGTAATCTGCGCGGAATCTGCGGCTAATTTCCGCATTCAGCGGCATGCAGGCCGCATCAAAATGGTCAGCCGTATAATGCTGAAGGGTGTGAATCAACGATGTCATATACACCGATTTCCCCACCTGGGATGCCCCAATAATGGAAATGATATTGCTTGGTGCCTTGCCTGCCGTTACCGGCAGCTCATTATGACAATGCGGGCACAGCCGGCGCCGTGTAACCACACCATACCGGTCGTTCAGTCCCATCACGATGTTATCCGAATAAATGCGATGTTCCTCAGGCACATCATGCGGAGCCAGAACGGCTTCCATATCGAATACCGTGTCCAACCCAAAGCGTTCACGATACCGATTAAGCTTCGCATCCTCCCCCAGTGCATAATCCTCATCATCATCCCGGTGATGCGCAGCCCGGAACACTACTTCTTCCGGCGAAAACTTGCTGAAGCAGTATGGACAGACAATATCGTAAAACAGCGGCCGTTCTACGGGCTGCTGTTTCTTCAAAAACCGACTAAAAAAGCTCATAGCCACTCCCCCTCCCTGTTCAGGCAGACTGAACTGCCTCACATTCATCTAGTCTGATATTAGGCGGTAAACGGCTCCGTATTTGGGCCCGTCCGTGAAAAACAGCCTCACATAGTCATCCTTGGCGACTTCCACGGGCGGCATCTCATTTCTCCCTGGAGTAAAATCACTGACAAAAGGATAGACCGTGCCATCTTCCTTATTAAGTGGAACTCCGCCCTGCTTGCGTACATAACAGAGAGCTTCCTTCGGCACAGGTACTTCAGCTGTCACAGTCATGAGAACCGTCTTCCTTTTTTGAAAAAAACCGCTTTTGTATCGAATGGAGAAACGGATATCCGCCTTGCCTGCACTGGCGATGACCGTATTCTCTTCATTCTGCTGACGCAGCAGCACAGGACCGTCTTCGTCCATTCGGCAAACATGTATCGTGTACCGGATGGCACCAAATCCTGTCATCCGGTCTGTATATCCGTTACTCGCCTTGTATTCTTCTCTCGTATACAGTTTCAGCTTGCCATTCACAGTCTGATCCCTGCTCTGTCCACCTTCGACCATTTCCAGCTCCAACCGCTCCACGTATACGGCTTCTACACCTTCGGGCCAGAGCCAGCGCAGGGTACAGTAACCATCATCCACAGCAAGTGTAAGTCTGCGAATCAGAGGTACCGAAGGGTCCGCATCTGCATATCGCATGTGTCGCCAACCTCCCGATGTTTAAAATCCTTTGCTGCGTGTGTCTCTCCCCCGCTGACCGAATCCGTCTGCGGTCGGAGTTCCCCTGCCCGCCTCACGGCGGCCCTTGCTCTTCCGCGGTGTATTCTCCTTGACCGGAATAATCCAGGTGAACAGGGTGAGTACCCCAGATAATATGAACATGGCACCCAGTCTCACCAATGCATCCCCTACAGAAGAACCGTCCAGTCCCCACTCCAGCAAAAGGCCCGCTAGCAGGCCTGACACCGCTCCACCGATGCCAAAGCTGACTGCCAGATGGCGGTTATCGAACACCAGCCCAAGCGATACGCCCAGTGCTACACCAATCAACAGCATAGCAGCAACGCGGAAGATGGCCAGATAGGTACTGTGTTCCATCATGCCTGTACGTTCCGTCACCAGCGTCCGTTCATCAATCGTATCGTAAATTTGCTGAAATGCCATGCTGAGACCACCGGAATCCGGCACGTCATAGTACATGCCACCTGTTTGCTGAGCGATACTGCGCAGCAAGTCGGTACCCGATGGGTCGACCAGACTCAGACCTACCGTATTCACGGCAATCTGTTCGTTCGCGTACTGGGATAAGATATCCGAAGTATCTGCTTCACTGAATCCATCCGACAGCAAAATGGCTACGGTACCGCGTTTTGGATCCTGCTTGTTTTGGATCTGCTCCATGGCTTCCCGGAGCACGGCATCGAAGTTTGTACCACC
Source organism: Paenibacillus illinoisensis NBRC 15959 (assembly GCF_004000925.1). Classification (GTDB taxonomy): domain Bacteria; phylum Bacillota; class Bacilli; order Paenibacillales; family Paenibacillaceae; genus Paenibacillus; species Paenibacillus illinoisensis. Next base: position 143,064 of record NZ_BIME01000003.1, read on the forward strand.
CGATGTTGTGACAATGCCGTCGATCTTACCGTTTACCTCTGCTTTTGCCGCTTCACTATCTAATGCGGTAAAAGGCTGCAATAACTGCGGCTGATCATCAAATGTAATAACAGCTACCTGCTTGTCACTTTCCATCTGACTGATTAACGTCTTGGCTGCCTCGAAACGTCCATTATCCGGGTCTGTTTCCGACATGCTGCCTGAGTTATCGATCATCAGTACAATGTCCTTCACCTGCTTCACGCCGCCTGGATTGATCTGATACAACAATTGAAAGACCAATCCAACGACAAACAGGAACACCAGTGTTGCCGGAACGAGCAGTTTCCACGACAAGCCAAGATATCTCAGCTTCCAGGAAGCTCCGTTAAGTTTCGGCGAGATCATCTCGGCGAGCAGACAGAACAGACCTACGCTCAGCGCCAGCACGCCGAAGTATAACCCCATCAGCAGCAGGCGAGGCATCTCCCCAAGCCACTGATGCAGCATGATTTCTCCTGCCGCAAATCCCACGGCTCCGCCAATCAGGCTGAACAGGACCAGGAGAAGATTGATTTTTCGCTGCATGTTCGCATGCATCCTTTCCAAACCAGCCCATCATAGGCTGAATTAATACCGGAGTCGATCATGACTGTTGTTCTATCGCATAGGTGATAGCTTATCAGCCAGGCCTGCTGGATGAAACTCATAACCGTTCTCCGCATACGAGTCGTAATACACCTTGCCGTTGCGATAGACCATCAGATCCTCCAGATGGAACCCTCCCATCAGGTTCAACTTTTCCACACCACTGCTGCGTTCTTCGTACACAACGCCCAGCTTATAGATGCGGGACGTTTCCTCCGCATGTGCCGCATAATCCATGAAAGCACTGTGATGATCGCCAAAGAAATACTTTTCTTCATACCGATGTTCCTGGGTATAATCGAATACCCGTATTCTCACAACCGCCTGATCTTCCAGCGTACGGTATAACCTGCGGAACAGATCATCGCGGGTCAATACGTTTTTGTCACCATAGGTAATCGTTACATTCGCTCGCTGCAGCAGTTCTTCCTCAAAAGGTAATCTCAGTGGTTCAGCTGTGAGCAGCAGCGCATGGCATACCTCCATCAGACGTTGAAGCAGACGCTCGTTGCCTTCGGCAGCAAGCCGGTTAATGTCTCCCATATAACGCTCTTCAAACCAAACATCCCGGCCCCGCTTGGCCTCCAAATCGGCAATCAATGCTTCCGTTACCTTACCGTAATACTCCATCACATTCTGTCCGATATATTCATCCGCTGCCGCGATACGCTCTTCTGCCGCTTCACGCAGCGTGCGTTCCAGCGCTTCGAGTGCTGTCGTTACATCGCGACTGAAGCTATGGAGCTGTTCCATCTCCGAATCGTAGATGCGAAGCAATTGCAGTTCGTTTTCCAGTCGTAACAACTCTGTCTTGGGCACATACACGCGTTCCAACAAACAATCGATCAGATTCCGTACATTCTGCTTGTCCCGGAACAACGCCCGCTTGATTGGCTGATCCTCCACTTGCTCCTGCTGACGCTGTTCCAGTAGGGCACGTGCCGATTCAAGCTGAACCGATTTGTCGCGAATGAGTCCCAGCAAAGCCTCACGTACACTCCCAGGGCTGCTGTCACTCCATGAAGCCCATTGGAAATAGCCTATCTCCGGGTACTCCGTCCGTGACTGCTGCGCTTGCCGGCGCAATGAACCCTCGCTGCTCCGCTGACGCAAACGTTCTTCAGCCGGACGTACCATGTTGTCACGGAAGTACGCCTCAGCTCCCTGGCCGAATAGCGCTCGCTCCGCTTCACGCAGCGATAGCGGCTTCAGATCGGAGAAGCTGACGTTATGCGTCATAATGCCGCTCATGCCGCCCACCAGATCCTGCTCAGGCAGCAGCCCTTCAACCTTGCGCTCTACGGATGAAGCGTCCAGACCGAAGAAAGCAAGCTTGTCTTTCATGCTCCAATCCGGCTCCTGTCGCATAAGATCCAACAGATAGCGGTATAGATGATACAATACCGCAAGCGCAATCGGTTGGTTGGGCCGTCTGATCTCGGCAAAACCCGCACTGGCATAGCCATGCTGATCCGAGGTTGTTCGAATGTTGTTTTTGAACGACGTATTATTGTAGGTATTGGCCCCTATACTTGCAACCGCACCGAGCGCATCCGGATCCTGTTTCCGGTTCTTCAGCAGGCATATGCGGCAGATAATCTCGGCATTCTCTATCCATCCCCCGGCTACACCGGTCCCACGCTCGTTTTTGTCAGACAGGATATAGACGAGATCAAACAAAGGCGAAGAAGAGTGCACAACGGGAATGGAGATCCCATCTTCCGTTACGAGCAGATTACCGCTGAACGTATAGTCCAGTGCTTGCATATAATCCAGTTCCCGCAAAAAGGCAAGTCCGGCTGCACTTGCATATCCGAAGGAATCCACCTGTTCCATCTCGCTGACCAGTACATGCAGGTCCGTCTGAACCGACTTGAATGATTGGGCCAAAATGTTCTCGGTGAGCTTCGTCAATTCCGGAAGAAGCACATTCAGCGGATCATCTGCCCTTGTCACGACGGTAACGTAAATCCGGTCAAACGATGAATACAACCGGCCGTACTCAGCGATCCGATTGCTCACCCGGCGCAGCGTGCGATTTAGACCAAAGAGCGCCTGCTCCGAATCGTGAAAACTGCGGTGTACATCCTTGCGCAAGGTCTTTGAAGGACGTCCAGCCTGTACGGTGGATAGAGGCAAGATATGACGGGTCACCTGACCGTCTTCCAATGGGTCACGATGCTCCCGTCCTCCTTGTTCCTCTCGGCCCTCTGTTCCAATCTGGAGATACACCACACCTTCTCCGTTATCCCACTTCAACTGATTAATCTCGCGCACTGCAGCCATGGCCGGTTCGACCAGGTCACCAACAAACAGAAACAGGGCTGGGTAATGGATGCTGCTTCGTCCATCACCCAGGCTGCCTTGCCGCTCCTGCTCTGCCGCATATTGTGCTGCGTACTTCTCCAGATCCCGCTTCAGGGTATTGTTCAACTTGAACTCCATCCCGGCACCCATGTTACTTCAGCCTTCTGCGGATGTCATTCAGATTCGACGACATCGTTCTGTAGAACTGATAGATGTCTTCACCGTTTGCCAGCTCCACGCGCTCATATTCCAGACGGTCACGGGATTCCATGAACAGGGCAGCCAGATCATCCAGTTTGGCCAGCAGCGGAGCGATATCCTCCGAAGCCGTTAGTTCGTTATCCCGGCGGGAAGCTTTGCGCAGCAGTGTACTGCGATCTTTTTCCGACAAACCGCGGAAGTTGCCAAACACTTCGTACTCGGCAAAGTTGCGGCTCTTCATCAGGTTCGCGAACGGTTCCCAGGCATCCTCTTCCGGATCGCGGTCGTAGACGTAGAGTGCGCCTTTCTTGACGATGGTGTCGGTATACAGAGCTTCGATGAAGCGATCATACCACTGTTCCTCATCCTGATGCTGTGCAAGAATGCCTTCCAGTTCAGCCACTTTGGCCGAGATGGCATTCATCTTCGCCAGTTCTTCACGTACCCGTGCGATAAGCTGCGGGGAACGTACCAGGTTTTCTTTGGCCATATCTTCATTAATACTGCCGAAAATATCCTTGACCCCTACACGTGGCAGCCCTTCGGATTGCAGTCGTTTCAGTTCGGTCACGGCCCGTTTTACCTCACCCAGATTCGGGGTCGTCGATGTCAGACGCATGTCGTAAGCATTCAGCTTCGCGTTAAGGTCAAACGGTTCCGTTGTAACCACGGCATAACGATTGCTCGTATTCTCATCGATTGTTTTGGCCGTAATGATGTTGTATCCAATCGCTTGCTCGAATTCGGTACGTACCCGCGCATTATACTGCTTCACCCGGGCATTCTCGTAGACATCACCCCAGGACTTTTCCGGAATCGGGGATGGCAGGTAGGTCCAGTTGTTTTTCTCTGTCTGTACCAGATGGCGTCCGATGCCTTCCTTGTCCAAAATGGTGCGTTCATAGCTTTCCTCATATACTTTGAGCGGCGTATACACAAACAGCGGCACCCCGTTGCGCGTATTCAGCCAGAAAATCCGGTTGCGGACTTCACTTTCCTTGACGGTAAAGTGGGATTTGCCCACCGCATTGTTCTGATAATTGCGAATCCCTTTGAGAATGCCTGGCGCCTGTGTCGGCACAGAGACGAATCCCCATGACGGGAAATGCAGACTGCCTGTGCTGTTGCTGAGATTGAACACCGGAACGGCCTCATCATCCAGCTTGCCAGCGATGTGGCGCTCCACGAATTTCTCAACAGACTCATCCTGCCCGTATTTGATCACCAGGAAATCTTCCATGGAACGGGTAATGAGGTCCCCGAACTTCTCGGTCAGGAAGTCCGAAATGGAGCTGACCACGTCAATTTCGTTCTCCTTCACCCACTGGTTGGAGTTCTCCAGCAGCTCACGGGAGAAGTCGCGAATCAGGTCATCGGTGTCGCGCTTGTCCAGCAGCCCATCCACCACATTGACGATATCCGGTACACTAACGACGTTCCAGTAGTAGGTTTTGTTGCCTTTGTGATCGGACTGTTCTTCGCCGCGAGTAAGAATATCTCCGTTCTTGGAGAAAATCGAGCTGAGTGCATTCAGCGTCTCGGTAAATACGTTATAGATGCGGCTGTTTTCCTGATTCAACAGTTCATACAGATCCTCATAGAACTCGATCATCTGATCGTTGCGTTCCACGTCGGCGTGCAGCCAGTACTCATGAATTTTAGCTTCAATATAAGCATTCTTTTTCTTCTCTTTGGAGACGAAGGCACTCTTCGCGTCACCCAGCTTCTCCTCCGATTGCTCCTGCGCAGCCTCAATGTCACGCGGAATCCGGAATGCATTCTCTCGAAGGGTTTCGATATACGACTGGATCATCTTCAGTATACAGAAGCCTTTTTCCGTGTAGATCAAACGGGAGACGTAGAACGGACCCTGTTCGGGATGCAAAAACATGCGCCGGATCTGTTCGGTAAATTGACCGGCAATCTCGCCCGGCAGCTGTTTCTTCGCCTTGATATATTCTTCGCGGGCACGGGCCAGGAAGTTCTGCTCCAGCTCGGTGTCCATGTTCACGACCTGTGATTTCACGACATTTCCGTAGGACAGACGCTCACTGTTCTGATAACCCGGCAGCGGCTCTGGCACGCGGGACTCGAAGGACTTCACGACACTTTCGAGATCGATGCCCAGCTTGCGGGCGAACTTCTCCGTATCCTCCTGGTTCGGAGCTTTGGAGAACATGGTGCTCATTTTGTCGAACATCCGGTATGCCAGATACGTCGTCATCTCTTCAATCGGCAGTACCGCCGAGGAAGCACCGATAATGTTGTAATCATAGTTGGCCGGATAAGCCTTGTTCATCTGTGCAATGTTGGTACGGATGTTGCTGATATAATCGTGAATCGCGAATTCTTCGCCCGACTGCTTCTCCTCGCTGGCCATGAAGTTGGTGATGTTCTCGGCCGTCACGTTCATGCAGTAGTCATAGGCATTCTCCAGCAGCTTGCCTTCCGTATTCGTTGCCGAAATCAGGTGACACAGGTTAAACGGCGGCAGCGGTGAATTGACGTTTAGGATATTGCCGTATTTCTGCGTGAATCGCTCCCCGCGGCTGTCAACATTCATCCAGTAATCCAGCTCTTTGAGCGCAGCATAGCCATTTTTGCGAATATATTCGCGTGTGTGCTCGCTCAAACTTTTGTTCGATAGATTCACGTCTGGCGTAAACAGGTAACCCAGCGTATTGACGCGGTCGATCCCCGCAGAACCGTGATCCCGTTCAATGATACCGCGCACGATATAGGAGATATCGAGGAAACAGCCACTACCCGTACCGCCAGATAAACCGGTAAGCAGGAACACCATCAGCTTTTTGTTGGTGCCTACGGATAACGTTTTGATCTTTTTGTCGATCGCCTGCACGACCTGATTGATTTTGGTGAACAGCAGCAACCGTCCAGCCTGGCGTACCCCTGCTGCTCCATTCATGCCGTCCGTGATGCTCAGTTCCGGAGACAGCCAGTCCGTAATATATGGCTCCAGCACGCTGCGGTTCTGCAGCAGTCCACCGATCTCGGCATTGGACAGCAGGACGAATTCGTTAATCGGGTCCAGCCCGATGCCTTTGTACTTCTTCGCACGGTCCTGCTCGTTGGTTTCAAACGCGAGAAATTCCACGTTGTCCGGCTTGTCCATTTTCTTCTTGGATACCGGGTCCTGAGGCAGCTTGAAGCGGCGGTTAATCTGATATTTAAGACGCAGCAGCGCATCAATTCCCGTTCCTCCAAGACCGATAATCAGGATCGGGTTATCGATTGTATCGACCCTGATCTTCTCGCTGACAATCCCTCCGCCTAGCGATACATCCAGCTGCTGAATATGTTCTCTGACAATTGGTTTCATTCCATGTCCTCCCTTTGGTTAACGCAGTCGGAACTACAATATAATTACACTTACCACTCCGATGACAGAACAACCTTCCGATCGCTGTTATCCCCAGATTTTTTGATTCACTTTTACAAAGTTAAAATCCGGGGATAAAGGCGAAGCATATGCTTCCGAAGCAGCTTTCTTACAGAAAGCTTAGCTTCGCTTCTCCAGCTTTTTTCTGTCCTCTGCGTTCTCGTGTAAACGGTTAGTACCAACTTCTATTGGCATTCCTTTTAGACCAGATACTCAATCAAAATCGTCTTATCCGCCTGTTGCAGCGGGATGCTCAGCCGGTCACCATTCTTCAGTTCAACGCCTGAGCTTGCATCCACGGCACGTCCGGATTTCTCCAATGTACCGCCTGCGGTATTGCGAATGATAATTCGGTCCCCATTGCTGGGCGTAAATATATATTTCTCGGTTTCCTTCAATTCCGGATCCAGCTGTAGAAGCTGGTGCAGATGGAATCTGCCCCGGAAGGATGCGAGTTTTTTGTATTGTGGATAGGACTTGTCTCCAGTGTTCTCATCCCGAATCTCGACAATGATCTGGCCGACAAAGCCGCGGTTTTTGCGTTTCAGCCAGCCCATCAGGAACCAGGCACCAACTGCAACCACAATCAGAGCTATCACTCCCAAAATCACAGGTAACCATGGAAACGGCTTGTCCTGCTCACCACCTGAGGTAGTTGGCTGTGTTCCCGCACCTGCCGTACCGCCTGCATTGATGGTGATGGGCGCACTTTCACGGTAGAAGCTGTCCTCTTCCGCACGAATCACCAGTTCATAGTTATGATTGTCCGGCACTTCAAAGGTGCCTGCAAAGCCGCTGCCTGTATTCTCCAGCGGTTGTTCCTCACTCTTGTTCGTATCCAGATCGTTCACGACCAACGTCGCCTTCATATCTGCATACAGATCGTTATCCTGGAGCGGCTGACCTCCATTCTCCAGCTTGGCTGTCAGATCCACCTTGTCGCCCTTTGTATAGGACTTGGTCTTAATTGGGTCCACGACGAGCTGCAGATCATAGTTGAACAGCAGGTTGATATCGATGCTGTCTTTCGGAGCCCCTTTTACCCGAAGTTTCCAGTCGCCTTCCTGAGGCTTGAGCAGCTTGACCAGTGAATAACTTTTGGAGGTCGAGAGCTTGGCCGCATCCGAGTTCAGATCCACCGCTTTACCCGAAGGATCGGTCAATTCAATCTCTACCTGCTTGGAAGACATAATTGAAATATTGGCCTCAAGCACGCTGTCATTTGGTACGTTGACCGTAACTTCCTGAAAATTACCGTTGCCTGTGATGGAAGGCAATTTCACGACATTCAGCTTGGCATGATCTGCAAATATCTCACTTAGAATCTGCGGCAGATCATCCGGCGTATCCGTGATGAATGACTTGCCTCCTGTCTGACTGGCCAGATCGGCTAGCGCATCCTTGTTCAGTTTGCCGTCTGCGTTCAATCCGATCGTATAGACCGGAATGCCCTGATCCTGTGCTTCTTGAACGGCCTTCGCCAGATCTGCGTCAGACTGTGCCTGGGTGCGGCCTTTGGTTTTGTTAAAATCATTGTTGCCGTCTGCAAGCAGTACGATCATGGGTGAGTGCGATGTATCTGCACCATGATTCAGCACATTCACCGCTTCAGCCACCCCGACGGAAATATCAGTGTATGGCCCGCGGCCGAGCTGATCAATGAAGTCCTTCAGGCTACTCTTGTCCGCATCGGACTGAATCTCCAGCAGTGCCTTTTCCCGCTCTACCTGATCGGTATAAGCAACAATCCCTACCTTGTCCCCCTGGACCGGCAGCATATCAATAAACATTTTCATGGCTTCATTACTGATCTTGTCACGGTCACTTGTATTCATCGAGTTACTTACATCGGCTACAAGTACGGCGTCGATCCCGCTCGTCTGTGCCTGAGCAGCTGCAGCTTGGGGCAGCAACGCCTTAGGCAGCAGCAGCGTTAGAAATGTCAGCAGAACCAGGGTTCCGCTAAGCCAGCGTATTTTGCGTGTCCGCAGCATTGGGTGTACTCCTTCACGTTTGAGATTAAAATGGGAATAGTTTATTATAGGCGTCAAGCCTTAAGGAAATCTTAACAGTCTACTAATATATTCTGAAAAGCACCCCTATCTTGAGTTACAGTTTTGTAATGATTGACAAAAATCGACCTATTCGGTGCTTCTACTGGCATTTTAATTCCAACTATGGAAATATGATATAGTTATTGCCAGCAAACTGCAATATAACGAAACCTTGTTTCAGATTTACACTATTCTGCATAACAACTATGCCTAGAAAGGAATCGATTATGGTTACATACGGATGCCTCGCCATATTGTTTCTTTTTGTCCTTATAAAAGGAATCTCGCTCTTTTTCCAGGGCCGCAAACCCGTGAAACGGGAAGATACGGACCGTACCCTGTACACTATACTGAATGGTGAGCGTGATTAAGCATGAGTGCCAAACGAGTGGTATCCATCAGACCTTTTAACCGAACGACCTATGCTTATGAGAAGCTGCACGTCTGCACGCGTTGTGGACAATATACCTGCTTGTGGGAGGAGGAATGCACCTCCTGTGGCCGCAGCGCCCTCGTTTCTGTCCAGCAGCGTGCCGGATCACGAGTGAAACGCCGGATTGCACGCGATCTGTTCCTTGCAATTATAATCGGAACCGCTGCCACCTACTTCGGTGAAACAATGGATCAGACCATGATGGCAGCCACCGTGACCCTGCTGCTGATCGGATGGCTCATCTTCATGCATCACCGTACCTTCCCTGCCCAGCGAAACCGGCAGATGAAGCGTATGTTATACGAAGATCGGGAAGAGATCCGTCAGGGGATCAACCGTAACTGGGCGCTCGTGGCCGAAGCCCGCAAAGAAGACGAGGCGCTCGCTTACGAGATGCTGCGCGAGATTGGATCGCTCGTCTATAATGACCGGATTCGCCTTCAGCAGGTTGCCCTGCTGCAATCCTTCGTGCTTCGAAGTGATATGGATCTGCAGCTCCAGCCCCTGCTGCTGCGCAGCTTCGAGCGGCTGCTCGCCGAATACATCGGTGAAATCGCCCGGCTTAAGCCGGAGCTGATTCGTGAAGATGCGATCCGGTATATCGCCACATACGAAGTTAATATTTTGCAGCTGCACAACGGAATTCAGATTCTAACTGCTGTAGCAGCCGCGGCTGTGCGCAAAAGCAAATATATTGAGTTATTCCCAAGTCTTATTACCCGTTACGCACGCTTTATGCCCAAAGACCGGTTCATGCGTCTCTATCGTACGCTTGAGCTGTATCCTGGCAAGGCACGTGGCGGTTTGGCTGAATCCGTTGGGAGAGTATATAACGAGAAATATAGGGACAACCTTGCAGATGTTCATGTCCAGAGCTAACGCATGTGGGTTGCATAAGTAAATTAGTGCAAACTCATTCCCCATATATAGACGAACTGAAATGGATGTATCCCTGCATACCTTTCGGGACTGGCTTGTACGCATGATTGTAATCATATAAGCTTCGATGAAAAAACACCCCATCCTTAGGTCTAGGATGAGGTGTTTTGATGTTTGGAAAATTTTTGTCTTGGATACCCTCATATGACGCATCTGCAACATTTATGATTTACACGGTGGATGCTTCAACCATATTCATAAAAGTTATTACGATGTAAGGGAAATCCGGTAGTCTATATGCATATCAAAAAAGGCCGCAACGAGATTCCGTCGCGACCCTTCATTGAGGACTCGGTACATCCGTGCCCGAGTCCTCTCGTATTCTCTCCATGCCGCTATTAGCTGCATGGCGTTCGAACTCATCGTCCAGCGCGGCTGCCCTGCGCTGACAACAAGGTCTTACCGTCCGCGACGAGAATCGCGGCGGTCACTTTTGGCTGGCCCGCGCCCGCCTGAATTACGCTTGTCCGCACTGCGGCCAGCCCAGCCGCTGCTGCGCTCATCACCGCTGCGACCTGCACCACGACCGCCACGACCACCTTGGCCTGCTGCACCGCGACTGCTGTCGCTGCTGCGCGCCGATCCGCGTCCTGCGCTGCGCTCATCGCCACTGCGGCCGCTGCTACGGCCACCGCTGCGTCCACCTTCACCACCGCGGGAACCACGGCCACCACGACCGCCTTCACTCCGGCCGCTGCGGCCTGCGCCGCGACGGGCACTGCCTGTTCCGGCAGAGCGTCCACCCGAACGTTCATCATTATCCTGACTGTTGATGGAACGTCTGGCTGCTCCGGTAGAGGCCACTGGACCCTCGCTCGTCCACTGAATGCGGGTCAGCTTCTGATTGGTTCCTTCCTCAATACGCGCTAGCTCCGGTCTGTCATGCTGCGTTGCAAACGTCACGGCAAGACCCGTTCCGCCGGCACGACCCGTACGGCCGATCCGGTGGATATAGCTCTCTGCGTCATGTGGAATGTCATAGTTGAATACATGCGTTACGCCTTCAACATCCAGTCCACGTGCCGCCACATCGGTAGCCACGAGGATTTGCAGTTTTGCATCGCGGAAGGCTTTCATGACATTCTCACGCTTGGATTGGGACAGATCCCCATGAAGCTCGTCACTCTCGTATCCTGCTTCGCGCAGATCTTCATTCAGCTTGGATGCACGGCGCTTGGTCCGGCAGAAAATAATCGCCAGGTACGGGCGATACGTATCAATCATGCCGCGAAGCGCATCGAACTTGCCACGATCCGTACACTCCAGCACCTGCTGACGAATCTGATTGATCGGGATAACCGATTTCGAAGATACTTTTACATCCTCGGGATCTTTCATGTAATTCTTCGCCAAGTTGCGAATACCCTTCGGCATTGTTGCCGAGAACAGCATCGTCTGACGTTTATGCGGCAGTTCACGCAGAATGGTTTCTACATCGTCCAGGAAGCCCATGTGCAGCATTTGGTCCGCTTCATCCAGCACCAGTTTCTTCACGTTATCGAGCTTCAGCGTGCCACGGCGCAGGTGATCCAGAAGACGCCCCGGTGTACCGATGACGATCTGAGTCCCATTTTGCAGCTTGCGCAGCTGTTTCTCCACATCCTGTCCGCCATACACAGCTAGCACATGAAGCTTATCGTCATTGGCCGTCAGCTTCTTCGCTTCCTCTGTAATTTGCAGGGCCAGCTCACGTGTAGGGGCGATAATCAATGCCTGTGGTGAGCGGTCCGATACGTTGATTTTCTGAATAATCGGCAGCAAAAAAGCCAGCGTTTTCCCTGTACCTGTCTGTGCCTCAGCAATAATGTCACGTCCGCCTAACAGTACGGGAATCGAGCGCTCCTGTACCGGTGTCGGCACGGCGATCCCCTGATGTTTCAGGATCTCGCACCATTCCGGGCGAATGCCCAGTTGTTCAAAGTTTGCCAATCGTTACACCTCTGTATGTTCATTTAGATAAGCCCATTTCGATGTATTCTTCCCCATGAAATGGATTTTCAAAAAGCAATCAGTCCGCCTGCTCTTTTTCTCCATACCGTGTAGTTTACACGTTTGTCCAGCAAAACAAAAGGGTACCGGACATGTTCCGGCACCCTTTTATTGTATTTCATGTTCCAGAGATCATTTATCTCCATTAACCATGGCTCTGTGAGACCGCAAACCCGCTTCTCTCCAGCAAACGCGAGCTTTCCTCGTTCAAGCCTCGGAGATGCACCGTTTTGCCCAGTTTCGCATATTTGAACTTCACCTTGCCGATGGCAACAACGGCCGTGTTATCCCAGATATGTGATCCGCCAAAATCAATCATGATCTCCTCCGGATCCGTTTCGGCATGAAACTCATCCACAAAGCGGGATGAAGAGCCGAAGAAGAACGGACCGTGAACACGATATACCTTTTGACCCTGCTCCTCGCTGGCATGAACACGAATCTTGGCCTGTTTCCACCCAAAATGCAAGGCGCTAAGCACAACGCCGACCAGTACACCGATGGAAAGATCATTGGTGATGACGACAATCACCACCGTGACCACCATGACGATGGCCTCTGCGCGTGGAACACGTGCAATATTTTTGACGGAACTCCAGTCAAACGTACCGATACACACCATAAACATGACACCTACCAGCGCACCCATCGGCACCTGTTTTACCACTCCGCTGAGCAGCAGCAGCAGGATAGCCAAAAAGGCGCCTGCCGTAAATGTGGACAGCCGTCCCCGGCCGCCGGACTTCACATTAATAACGGATTGACCGATCATCGCACAGCCTCCCATGCCGCCGAATAACCCGTTAATGAAGTTGGCGATTCCTTGACCGCGCACCTCACGGTTTTTGCTGCTCTTGGTCTCCGTCATCTCATCCACGATCGTAGCGGTCAGCAGGGATTCCAGCAAACCTACCAGCGCCATCGTAAATGAATAGGGCAGCAAAATCATCAGCGTGTTGAAGGACCACTCAATATTGGGCAGATGGAACATCGGGAGAGTACTCGTCAAATTCCCCATGTCGCCTACCTGCTTCACATCCAGATGGAACACCACCGTAATAATCGTCATGACGATTATTGCAATGAGAGGGGCCGGAACACCTTTGAAAAACCGTGGCAAAATATAAATGATGGCCAGCGTGCCTGCGACCATTGTATACATGATCCAGTTCGCACCTGTAAAATGCGTCAGCTGGGCCATGAAGATCAAGATTGCCAGGGCATTTACGAATCCGGTAAGTACCGAATGCGGCACAAACGTAATGAACTTCCCAACTTTAAAAATCCCTAAAATAAACTGAATAATTCCCGTCAATATCGTGGCCGCGAACAGATATTCCACGCCGTAATCCTTGACGAGGCCAACCATCAGTACCGCCATGGCGCCCGTAGCAGCCGAGATCATTCCCGGTCTTCCGCCTGCAATCGAGATCACAATCGCAATCGTAATCGATGCATACAATCCGACCATCGGATCGACACCTGCAATGATGGAGAAGGCAATTGCTTCCGGAATCAGCGCCAGCGCTACCGTAATGCCTGCCAGCACGTCTCCGCGAATGTTGCCAAACCATTGTTGTTTTAACGTATTCATATGTTCTTGCCGTTCCTCCTACACCGTTAACCTCGTGGGTTGATTACCTGAAATGCAGCAGCTAGGCACGTCACTGACCAACTACGACAGGGCAGCACAAAACAGCGGAACACTCCCTCCGCATCATGGCCTGTACGTGTTGATATAAGAAGCTCTTCATCCGGAATAAAAGATTCCGAAGTCCGCAGCTATCCTGCTTGATCCGTTCCAGTGCGTTCCACATGATTCTGTTACATCCAGGTTCAAGCTAAGAAGACATCAGAAGCCGACTCTTGATGTCACTGGTCTTCCCCTCTCAGAAAGACCGGGTCCGTTATGTACTGACCTATTATTATAGACAGGGCGATCCTTTTATACGAACAGGCTATATCTTCGCAAACAATAGATTATCCCTGGATTTCTCTTATTTTTATAATATATCTCGGTCATGCTCTGTTTATCTGTTTTATAGTTAATGTATTATTTCCCAGACCAAAAAAGCCGTTAACGCTCCTTCGCCAAGAAGCATTAACAGCTCTTTCCTGCCTAAATGTAACTAGAATCTTCCCGATTTGAAAATCGAATAGAGCAGAAAGGCCACCATCAGAATGGCAACCAGAAAACCGATCTCAATGACCGGAATATCCCACAGCATCGTTGACTGATGACTGATTGAGGAACCAATAATGAGTCCGACCATAATGATACAAAAGGCGAGCAGCACGATACTGAAGGACAGACGATTACTGATCTGGTCCAGCCTGCGCATCAGCGTGTCCAGTTCGGGTACGCTGACCTCAAGCCGCAGCTTGCCTTTACTGATAATGGAGGATAGCTGCCGGAGCTGCCCCGGCAGTCCGATCACACTCTCAGCCAGGTCTGCCGCACTGCGGAACAGCCGATTCTTGATTCGGCCCGGACTGAACCGGTCCTTGATCAGCTTCCGGCCGAAGGGTTCCGCCATATCCACAATGCTGAGCGATGGATCCAGATGTTCGATCACGCCTTCCATTGTGAGCAGCGATTTCCCCAACAGCACGATGTCGGCTGGCATGATGACCCGGTGTCTCTGCGCGACTCCGAACAGATCGTTAAGGGCCTGACCCACGCTGATTTTGGAAAAGGGAATATCATAGTATTTGCTGCGCAGCTTGTCCAGGTCATGATGGAGGCCGCGGAGATCCATGTCATCAGGCATCATGCCCAGTTTCTCAATTGCCCGGATCATGCTGTCTGTATCCTTGCGCATCAACCCGATGATGAGCGAAGCCAGATGCTGCTTCATCTCATCACTCAGAGTGCCAACCATGCCAAAATCGATAAACGCCAATCGGCCGTCTTTTAACACCATCAGGTTGCCAGGATGCGGATCCGCATGAAAGAAACCATGAATAAAGATCTGATTCAACAAGGAATCCACCAGTCGCTGGGCAATGTCATTCAGGTCATGTCCACGTCTGACCAGTTCGTCACGGTCATTCAGTTTGATGCCCTCCACGTATTCCATGGTTAACACACGCGAGGAAGTCTGATCCCAGTAGATTAGCGGGATTTTGACCTTGTTATCCTGCTGGTACTGCTGGGCGATCTTCTCGGTATTCCGCCCCTCGACAGTATAATCCAGTTCAGCCATCAGCGCCTGGGCATACTCCTCTACCATCTGCGGAATCTGGTACTGCTTCACCCAGTCCCATCGCTTCTCCGCCATCGCCGTCAGCTCACGCAAAATATCCAAATCCCGCTGCACAATCCGTGAGATGCCGGGACGCTGGATCTTGATGGCGACGGCCTCTCCGCTTCGAAGCTTGCCCAGATGCACCTGCCCGATGCTGGCTGCAGCCACAGGGGTATCCTCGAATCGGGAAAAGATCTCTTCCAGCGGTGTATCCAATTCCTGTTCCAAAATCCCCCGTGCCGTTTCCGAAGAGAAAGGGGGTACCTGATCCTGCAGCTTCACCAGTTCACGAATGACCGGCTCAGGCAGCAGATCCGCCCTTGTGCTTGCCAGTTGCCCCAGCTTCACGAAAGCCGGCCCCAGCTCCTGCAGCACAAGCCTGATCCGTTCACTCAGCGTTTTGGTCGTGTGTGCTTCACGTGACATCCACCGCCGAGGTATGGCCAGCAGCTGGAAAAGCCCCAATTCCTCGACCATATAACCGAAGCCATGACGCACCAGCGCCATGGCAATTTCCCGGTATCTGCCGACATGTTTAATTCGCACAGCCATCTACTCGATCTCGTTTCCTTTGTGCGGAGGAGGAACTTCAAGTGGAGCTGGGGATACATCTGGTTGCAGCTGTGGTGTGTGGCCCAGTTCGGCGAGTTTTTTCTCCAGTACAGCAACGCGCTGTTCCAGACTGGTCACATCACTCTCCGAAGGTACGCCTACTTCCTGAAGCACCCGCTTGACCTGCTCATGAATCACTCGCTTGAGCTGGCCCTGCTCTTCGTCGCCTCGTTCCATTAGACGCTCGACCAAGGCTTTGGATTCACCTGGCGCAAGTTCCCCGCGTTTGACCAGATCATCTACGGTTTTTTCGATTTTTTCCTTGCTTACGACGGTAAGACCCAACCCTAATGAGATCGCCTTTTTGAACAAATCGCTCATTCTTGTCATCCTCCTCTTCGTTGATCTCTATATTATACCCTTTATACCCAGCACAACAAAGAAGTGATCAGGTTACACGTATCGTGCTGCCCATTTGCCTGCCTGCAAAATCAGCTGGCGATAGGATTCGTGTGCAAAAGAAGGCACATGATGTCCTGGCATGAGGTATACAATCCGGCCTAATCCATAAGTATGTGCCCAAGCCGCAGGCTTAGGTCCGTCTTCAGTCTGGTATTCAAGCAAAATCGTGGTTTCGGCGAATGATCCGAATTCGAACAGATAAGGCTCTTCTTCCATGGTGAATCCGGTAATCCCCTCGGTCACAGGGTGTTTATGTTCCGTTACAGTAAACTCCAGCGGTCCATACGGTGGATGATGCAGGAATTTCGCACCAATCATCTGCTTGAGTTCATAACGATTCTGAAGCGAAATCCCGTTATGTAGAATGACCAGTCCGCCTCCATTGCTCACATAGGACAGCAATCCAGCTGTCTGCTGAGGAGAGACTTTCCCCTTCCAATCGTCCATGTATGAAATACACACATCGAATCCCGATATGTTTTCCTGCAGCAGCATATTGCGATTCTCGCTGCACTGCACGGTCATGCTATCATGAAAAATACGGCTGATCTCCGCGTCAACATCCTGCAGCGGATGCCAGTCCGGATGTGTATAATCGCCGAGCAACAACGCCTTTTTACGATGGTCCATTAATAAAACTCCTTTCATGTTAAACCTATAACAAGATTACCAGGGAAGCTCGTCCCCCTTGTAGTCTACATAGGCAGGCTGATCTCCCATAAAATCCTTGTGGCGGTCAATAAGTGCTGCGATATGCTGTGCCGATTGTTCTGGCGTAAGGTCTGCGGCTGTGTTCAATTCACCGCTCATATAGCTCTGCACCCACCCGGGATGGATCAGCATGACCTGCCCACCTTCATCCTTGATCCCATTATGAACAAGCCTAGCCTGCATGTTTAGTGCGGACTTGGACATGCAGTAAGCGAACCAGCCATGTCTGTCGCACTGCTCAATACTGCCCGCCTCCGATGAGATGTCCACAATCAGCTTGCCCGTGCCCGCAAGAAGGAGGGGCAGCAATGCGTGAGTTACGCGCAGTGAACCCAGCGTATTCACGTTGAATACCTCCGCCATTTCGGCAAAGTTTAACGGCCCGCGGACATGATCCGTAATATTCCCTAGTATAGCCGCATTATTGATCAGCATATCCAGACGATCTGTATCCAGTTTGATGGTCTCGGTAAACAACGCAACGGACAGATCATCGGCAATATCCAGCTCGATGACCCGAAGATGCTTCGGATAAGCTTGCACGAGCAGACGAATCCCCTCAGAGCTCTCCATATCCAGACCTGCAGCATATACAATATATCCTCTCTTCAGCATTTGTGCTGTCAGAGCCAATCCAAGTCCCCGGGCTGCCCCGGTCACACATACGGTTCTCACCATGCTTCCCCTCCCTATCCAGGCTGCTTTGTCTTTTAATTCATTCCACATGGTCAGGCAAAAACCTTTAAATGTAAACAGGAAAGCTTAACTTCACGACCAAAGTCTCATGATGTGATGAATGCAGGATTCTCTTTTCTTCTGTCACTTCATTTGAAAAATCTACACTTATATATGCTGACCACTTCTTCTCAGTCGGTATGACAGACAATGCTGCACCCATCTCCCTGCTGTACCTGGATGAGAACCGAGATGAACATGGGTATACCCGGCTACAACGTTACCTCTGGCATATCCCTCCTGCTTCATGCCCCGTAATCCCTTAGTCTCATAAGCATAGGGAATGTTGCCTTCCTCTTGGTAGGTCATGGTAGAGTAATGAAATTCATGGCCCCGAATCACCTCTCCTTTTTTCAACAAATAGGAATCCTCTACAGCTCTGGCCTCACGATATCCGAGTGCTGCACGCTTCGCTTGCATCTGCACTTTGGCAGGGATAATACCTGCCATGTTATACGTTAGCCCTTCCTGGTTTGTTAACGTCTCAGCGAGCACCATATAACCGCCGCACTCCGCAAACAAAGGCATTTCACTGCGAACGGCCTCACGCAACCCCTCCAGAAACGAGACGTTATCTGCAATCAATGCCGCAAACTCCTCCGGGAAGCCGCCCCCAAGATAAATGCCATCCGCCTCAGTCGGTATGCCATCCCCTGCAAGAGGACTGAAGTACTTCAATCGGGCTCCTGCTGCTTCGAGCAGCTCCAGATTATCCGGGTAATAGAAATTAAACGCCGCATCCCGGGCAACAGCTATTACCGGACTGGACGAAGTTCCGCGTTCATCGGACACGCCAGACGTGCTGTCTTCGCTGCACTTCAAATGGACACCGGTCCACATTGGATCTGTGTTTTGCCGCGAAACATCCTCATGGTTCATGGTTAACTCTTCTTTTATGGCAGGTGCAGCCTTCGCTATGGCAATAATCGCATCCAGATCGGTGCCTTCCAGCAATGCGTCTGCAGCCCGCTCGAACAGAGGCTCCAACTCTCCCCGTTCAATGGCAGGGACCAGCCCCAGGTGACGCTCGGGAATTGACATGTCCTCCTCCCGTTTCAGCCATCCGACCACAGGAATGCCGCACATCTGCTCAATGGCTTTCTTCACAATACTGTAGTGGCCGGCACTTCCGCAGCGATTGACGATGACACCAGCGATGTTAAGCTCCGGCTCCAGCTGCTGAAAACCAAGGACGATCGCGGCTGCACTTCGAGCCATGCTGCGGACATCCACGACCAGAATGACCGGAGTCTGTGTTACGAGAGCGATCTCCGCAGTAGACCCCGTATTGCTTAAGGGATCTTTGCCGTCATACAGTCCCATGACACCCTCAATAATAGAAATATCATGTCCCGCTGACGCTTTGGCAAATGCTTCTCTTACATACTCCGGAGACGTCATCCATGCATCCAGGTTCCGCGATGCCCTGCCCGTTACAGCCGTATGGTAGGTTGGATCAATATAATCCGGCCCGCACTTGAAGCCCTGTACGCTCATTCCGCTTCGGGCCAACGCTTTCATCAGGCCCAGGGTCACCGTTGTTTTTCCTGCACCGCTCCCCGTTCCGGCTATGATCAGCCGTGGTCTGGCATGTTGATTTGAAATGGTCATGATCCATTCCCACCTTTCTTCGATATAACAAAACCGCACCTCTAAACGATGCGGCCTAAATAATACCTATTTGCTTCATCGCTGAAGCGCATAATTTCAATTTTGTTAGTCAAAAGGGATTCGCGTTACGGAAATCGTCAGGTTTCCGCTCTTTTTCTTCTCCAGCAGCCAGTGGTCTGCTCCGGAAGACAGCAATGCCGCTGGCTCGCTCACACCGTAAGCTCCGGTATATTTAAATACCGTCTCCGATGGATTTGGAAGCTTGACGGTATTCAGCTCGGCTGGCGTATACGTCACAAGTTCCCAGCCGTATTTGGCGCATAGAGCCAGCAGGCCTTCTTCATCCTTTTTCAGATCAATCGTGGCTATGTTTCTTACGCTTTTCACCGAAAGGCACAGCTCTTCCAATGTGGCGAGCATCTCCTGCTCCAGTTCCTCCATAGATGTGCCGCGATTGCAGCCCATGCCAAGTACGAGGCTCTTCGGTCGATACAACACACCATTGGTCAGAAAACGTGTCTGTTCAGCATCGGTGAGCAGGCGGTCGCTAACCACAAGTGCGGCATTGAATGGAAATGACTCGGTTTCCTCCATGCTGCTGAAGACGCGGATATGATCCGGGACAGGCTTGTTATATCGCCACCAGTTCCGCTCTCCCGTCTCCTGAATCAGCGCAACCGGCTCCTCGTTAACAACCGCTGCACTGACTGGCGTGGCCTTGTCGAAGCTGTCCACGATCCAGCCCAGCTCCCGTCCGAACATGTCTACCGGAATCGTCCCTTGGACATCCGAAGCCGTTGTGATCACTGCGCGTGCACCGAGTACTTCCGCGACCTGACGAGTCAGTTCATTCGCACCGCCGAGATGGCCGGACAGCACACTGATGACATTCTCGCCGCGGTCATCAATGACCAGCACGGCGGGGTCGACTTTTTTGTCCACCAGCAGCGGGGCAATCATGCGGACTACCGCACCCAGAGAAATAAATAGAATGATACCATTGTAACGCTTGAACAGATCCGGCAAAATCAGCTTCACCGAGCCTTCAAACAGCTGATAACCCAGCTCTTCTTCATCCCCGCGGGCGAACTTACTCATGTAATACACGTCCGTACCCTGGAATTGTCCAGCCAGATTGCGTACTATCTCCACGCCATGCTTCGTGATGGCCACGGCTGCAAACGGATTACTCACCGGACTTCACTCCTTTGCGATAACCGTGGGTGAAGGATTTGTCATACAGCTTGGAACGGTGGGCATCCCGGTTCACGAGATCGGGATCAAGCGCCCAGCCTGCCAGAATCATCGCATGCATCGTAATACCAGCAGCACGCAGATCGGCAGCCAGATTGGCGAGCGTGGTCCGTACAATTTTCTGATCCGGCCAGGTTGCCCGCTGCACAACCGCCACTGGTGTATCTTCGCTCCACCCTGCAGCGAGGAATTCAACCACGACTTTTTTCGCCAGCGTTGCACTTAGGAAGAGGGCCACCGTACAGTGATGTGACGCCAGATCACGCAGCTTCTCGCGTTCAGGTACTGGCGTGCGTCCTTCTGCGCGTGTCAGAATAACCGTCTGCGTCAGTTCAGGCACCGTTAGTTCCGCTCCAAGGGCTGCTGCCGAAGCAAAGACCGAGCTAACACCCGGGATGATCTCGTACTCCACGCCCTGCTGCTTCAGCAGTACCATCTGTTCCAGAATTGCGCCGTACATCGCCGGATCACCGGTATGCACACGAGCTACGCTGCGGCCTGCACGAGTGGCTTCACACATGAGCTCAACCTGCTGCTCCAGATCCATGCCGGAGCTTTGCAGCACTTCTGCTTCAGGCTTTGCCGTCGCAATCAGTTCATCGTTCACGAGGGAGTCGGTGTACAGGACCAAATCCGCATTTCTCAAAATGTTCGAGCCCTTCACTGTAATCAGTTCGGGGTCACCCGGGCCTGCACCTACGATATAAACTTTCGGTTCCAGTGTTTTCATTTGCTCACCACCATCAGGCTCAGATATTCCAGCTCCTGTCCTTTCAGTTCACGGGCATCGCGCCAGACCAGTTCATATGGAGAAGTGACTTTGGTGACAACCGAGGCTTTGCCGCCGAGACCCATCTCGTCAAGCAGTTCAAGCATCGGGTCCAGCACCTTCGCCACTTTGATAAATACAATCGTATCGTGATGCTCAATTGCCTGACGCATCGCTTCCTTATCGGCGGTCGCAGGGATAATGCCCACCTGCTCATCGCCGTCTGCCAGATGGATATCCAGTGCAGCTGCGGCGCCCAGTACAGATGAAATCCCCGGAATCGAAGCAATGGGTACTTCGGGATGCAGTTCACGCATCAGTCGTGCCAGATGAATGAAGGTGCTGTACAGGTTCGGATCGCCTTCGGTTACAAAGGCCACATCCTTACCCTCCTTCAGCGCACCCCAGCAGGCTTCGACGGTTTTGCCCCACTCCCGTTCAAGCACAACCGGGTCCTTGGTCATCGGAAAGATCAGGCCGAGCATCTCCTTCTCTTCCGGGTTGACATACAGTTCCACGATTTCGTGGGCATACGATTTGCCGCCCTTGCGCTTCTTCGGATACGCAACCACCGGACACTCCCGGATCATTCGGTATGCCTTCACCGTAATCAGTTCCGGGTCTCCCGGCCCGACACCCACGCCATACAGCGTACCTACTGCTGCCGTACTCATGTTGTTTTCCCCCTTGTCCTGTCCTTGAAAAGTCATTCTTCCGCTCCGGCTACCGCTTCCTCTGTCGCGACATGCTGGCCTGTGATCACATAGATCGGATTCAATCCGTCAAAACGGGTCATGTTCAGAATCGGCTTGCTGCGCGCCGTCTGAAGCAGTGTCACGGAGGCGTCCATGCCTGCATCGCGCATGGCCTTCATGCTGTCATGCAGCGTCTCGATGGTCGCTGCATTCACCACAATGCGTCCCTCGGGGCGCAGCCGGGACGCGCATAGGGCGATCAGCTGAGCAAGCTCGCCGCCGCTGCCGCCAATGAACACCGCATCCGGATTCGGTAGTTCGTCCAGCCCTGCTGGTGCTTTGGCATGAAGGACGGTAAAGTCCGTCCGGAATTTCACCCGGTTGGCCTCGATGTTCACGAGGTCACCTTCGTTCTTCTCGATGGCGAAGACCTGGCCTCGTGGCGCGAGCCGCGT
Organism: Paenibacillus illinoisensis NBRC 15959; assembly: GCF_004000925.1. Classification (GTDB taxonomy): domain Bacteria; phylum Bacillota; class Bacilli; order Paenibacillales; family Paenibacillaceae; genus Paenibacillus; species Paenibacillus illinoisensis. The sequence goes on from NZ_BIME01000003.1 coordinate 165,506, forward strand.
GCACTCGACCGCCACCGAGCCTGATCCAGCGCCGATATCCCATACAATGCTGTCCACGCCAAGTCGCAGTTCAGCCAAGCTGAAGGCGCGGACCTCGCGCTTGGTAATCAGGCCCTTCTCCGGTTTGCGCTGATGGAATTCCTCATCCGCAAACCCAAACCCTTTGCGCGGCGCAGGCGCATCCTTGCGGCGCAGCAAAATGACGACGTTCAGCGGGCAGCATTCGGCTGCCGCCAGCTCGTCCAGGGTGTAATGACGGGCACGCTCGTCTGGCCCGCCTAGGTTCTCGGCAACGTAGGCATCATACTCGGTCATGCCGAACTGCTGCAGATATGCCCCGATCGCAGCGGGGCTGTTATGCTCGTCCGTGAGCAGCGCAATTTTGGCTTTGCCATCGATGCGCTGTGCGAGGCCTTTGAGCGGACGTCCGTGCACGCTTTCGAGCACGGCGTCGTGCCAGCTCTCGCCAAGCTTGGCGAATGCCAGCTGCAGCGAACTGAGATTAGGCCGGATCTCCAGTTGATCCGGGCCAAGCTTACGCACAAGATACCCGGCGATGCCGTAGAACAGCGGGTCTCCCGAGGCAAGCACAACGACGTTGTGCGTGTCCTGCAGTGCTTTTATTTTCACAACCAAGTCGCTTAATCCGCTCTTAATTGTAAGTTTCTCTCCCGCAAATGCTGGGAAGTACTGCAGTTGACGTTCGCCGCCCACCAGTACATCCGCTTCCTGAATCAGATTCAGGCTATCCGCCGTCAACCCTGCCGCGCCCTCTTCACCTACGCCGATGATACGGATTCTATGATTCTTTGCTCCAGCTGCTGTCGTCCAGTTCACTGATTTCCGCCCTCCCCAATTCCATTCCTTTCATCGTGACCAATACCACTTCGACCGTCACTCCGCCTCCGGCATGCTCCAGACAGTGCCTACAGGCATATGTACATAGCTTTTCAAAATAGGGCAAATACCCCGCCTCAGTCATCATGTCGGCCACTTGGGTCGCCGTGTTGGCTTCCTCGATCGCTTGCGCCAGTTCATCTCCAGCCCCGGTCTCGCGGGCCACGGACGCAAGAAATCCAAAATCCACCGGCGCACTCTTGGAGTGCACCATCATGACTCCTTGAGCCACTTTGGCAAATTTGCCCGGCATCCCCACCAGGCTGATGCGTTTCATACCCAGTCGTTTCCCGTGCTTGATGGCGAACCCGACAAAGTCACCCATCTGAATGAAGGCTTCTTCGGGCAAATCGGGCATCATTTTCATCGCATATTTCTCACTGCTGCCGCCTGTCGTCAGCACAATGTGATCACAGCCGGACGCCTGCGCAACTGAAATGGCTTGTACCACACTTGCTTTGTACGCAGAGGTGGAGAATGGAACGACCACGCCACGTGTGCCCAAAATGGAGATGCCGCCCAAAATGCCGAGACGCGAATTCAGCGTCTTTTTGGCAATCTCTTCGCCGTCCGGCACGCTTATGACGACTCTCACACCCCTGGCTGTCCCATGTTCGGCAAGCACCTGGGTCACAGCCTCGGTAATCATGCGTCGCGGAACGGGATTAATCGCCGCTTCGCCGACAGGGACAGGCAAGCCGGGTTTGGTAACACGACCTACCCCGATGCCGCCATCCAGCTCCACACCGGGCTCCTCACGCCAGGATACATGTGCGATGATCTTCGCCAGATGCGTAGCATCCGGATCATCCCCGGCATCCTTGATGGTGGCACAGGTAGCCGTGCCGTCCGTCATCAGTTCCTGCTCGATCAGTTCGAACGAGTGGTCAAAGCCCGCGGGCAATGAAACCACAGCCTGTGCAGGAGTAACCCCGGTTAACAGGAGCTGCGTGGCCCCCTTGGCAACGGCCGTAGCGCAGGCTCCAGTGGTGAAGCCGGAACGCATCGGTTTGTCCGGATCGGGTACTTCCCCGCTTTTCATGCGTTTCTTTTCCATGGCTTTGAACCTCCCGTCCTTTCTTATCACATTACATAGTAGATGACACTTGGTTTACCGCGTATGCCAGAAATACGGGGTGGCCGCTACGGGTACGGATCGTTCTTCCGATCGCTGTTGTCTCCAGATTTGGGATTGAATCTACCTCATGCACTTTTGTACCATACATGCTCAAACATTCGCTCCGTCAGTTGATGATTGCTACACTCTAACGAACATAGGAAGTGCTATTCGAGCCGATTTCCACACACTGAAAATCTAACGAATCGTAGCGATGTTATTTCAAATTAGAGCCGATATTCCCAGCGTTTTTGGCTGGCTTTGAGCAGAATAGCTTCACTCAGGTTTGTTAGAGTTTATAACTCATGATTATCTGCGATATAAGGCCTTTGCGGTTCGTTAGCGCTGCCCTTGTACTCCCTGCTAAGGTACACTCTAGGTACGCTCAGTGTAGGCTGAAACAGCGACTAAGCCTTCACTGCCATCAGCGAGATCGCGTTCAGCGCAGCTACCACGATGGTGCTGCCGCCTTTGCGGCCGATGTTCGTGATAAATGGGATGTCCAGCTTGCGCAGCTCATCCTTGGATTCGGCTGCCGATACGAATCCGACAGGCATACCAATGATCAAACCCGGCTTGGCTTCGCCTTCTTTTACCAAACGAATCAGTTCAAGCAATGCTGTCGGTGCGTTACCGATGGCATAGATTCCGCCCTCGTAGGCCTTGGTTGCTTTACGAGTCGAGATGATGGCCCGCGTTGTATTCAACCGCTTCGCTTCCTCCATCACATCCGGGTCGGAAATATGCACGTGCACATCTCCGCCGAACCCGCGAATACGATCCTTGCTTACTCCAGCCTGGATCATCTGTACATCGGCAATGACGGATTGCCCCGCACGAAGAGCTGCAATTCCTGCTTGGATGGCATCCGGATGGAAAACCATGCTGCGGCCAAGCTCGAAGTCAGCTGAGGCATGAATGACACGCTGTACCACGGGATATTGTTCTTCCGTGAATGGGTGCTCACCCAGCTCCTCGGTAATCATTTCGAAGCTTTTCCCCTCAATCTCCTGGGGCTGTACAGTTAAAGGCTTAAATTCCGTTTTGAAATCCATATGCACTCACTCCTTCAATTGTAATATGATTCAAAATGGGTCTATCCCAATTTGATCTATTCGGGTGTCCTACTCCATCAATACGCGCTTTAACTCGGAGAGTACGCCTTCAAATTCATCAAACACCGTTCCGAATTCGGCCTCTGGGCGGGATATCAATACAACCTGAATGCCAAGCTCCAGCGCAGATTGAATCTTCTCATCTACAGCCCCCGTCTTGCCGCTTTCCTTGGTCACCATAACGGTGGTGGCGTAATGCTTGTACAATGCTTCGTTCATTTCACGGGAAAAGGGTCCCTGCATGGCAATAATATTGCGCTGTTCAACACCCAGTTCACCACATTTCTCCATATTGTCGAGACGCGGAAGCATACGGGCAACGAGACGAATGTCAGGATCACCGAGCAGATGCTTGGTGAAAATCTGCAGCGTTTTGCTTCCTGTCGTTAACATGACAGAACCTTTGAGTTCTTTCGCCTTAAGAGCAGCCTCATCATAGGAAGGCACGACATGAAGTAGCGGATGGTCATCGTAGGCAAGTCCCGTCCGCTCGTAACGGATATAAGGAATTCCTGCCTGTCTGGCTGCTTCCATGGCATTGGCATGGGCCTCTTCCGCAAAAGGATGACTTGCATCCACTATGGCACGGCTTCCTTTTTCACGGACAAGCTGGACCATTGCTTCTATCGTCAGCCTGCCTGTACGAACCGGCAGCCCCGCCTCAGACAGACTGTGCGCTGCACTCTCGGTTACAACCGATGTGAGAACGTCTATCCCCTGCTGCTGAATCTGTACAGCCAATTCCCGCGCATCACTTGTACCGCATAACATCAAGATCATGGACGGTTCACCCGCTCCGAAGCAGCTGCGATCTGAGCATGCCCTGCATCTTCTGGTGAGTTGTTCTCTCCGTCTCCGCCCTCTTTATTTTGACTATTCATTGTACCTTCAAGTTCATGATGCGAATGTTGCAGTTCTCCGTCGTGGTCATGATGATAATCCAGCGATGCTTCACGGCTGCTCACGGCATGTTCGTGAGTATGATGCTCCTCATTATGGCGGTCGTGATCATGTGCGTGATGATCGTGGCTGTGCCCATGGTCGTGGTCATGATGGTGGTCATGACTGTGATCGTGTGCATGATCATGATGATGATGATGGTGGTCGTGGTCATGGTCATGATCGTGGTCGTGATGATGATCGTGCCCGTGATCGTGATCATGGTGATGGTGGTGATGTTTGGCAGCCTCAAGTCTGAATTGGCAGTTGTCGCAGTTGGCCGCTACCCGTCCATTCAACCCTTCGTTCGCGCGTTCCAGTACCAGCTCCACCAATTTGGGATGGAATCCAAAGTATCCACCGATCTCTACCTGAATGTCCGGATGTGCCGCAGCAAATTCAGCGGTCATCTCATCAATGCGTTTGATCAGCACACCTGTGAACAGGAAATAAGGCATGATGACGATCTTCTTCGCCCCGAGCAGGAGACAACGCTGCAATCCATCCGGGAATGAAGGCTGCGTCACACCAATAAAGCTGCTTTCAGCCCACTTATAAGGGAGTTTCTCCCACAACATCCGGGTCATTTTGAAAAAGTCACTGTTGGCATCCGGGTCACTGCTTCCCCGTCCAAGGACAAGTACGGCTGTCTCTTCATCCGTAACAGGAGCGGGCGGAGCCGCCACTGCTGCGCCGCCTTGATTGGCGGTAACAAGGACAGGCTGAGCTTCCTGCAGACGGGTCTGCATAATTTGAACGACCTTCTCATGTACGCCAATCGGACGCCCATATACAAATTCCACTTGCGGATAACGAATCTTGGCCCGGTCAATGGCATTCGGAATATCAATTTTGGCGTGGCCCGCAGCAAACAGAATAATCGGCACCAATACGACACGCGTTGCCCCTTTATCTACACAAGCCGTAACCCCTTCGGCAATGCTCGGTCTTGTTAATTCCAGAAAACAGGTCTCTACCACGGTATTCTCCGGCGCTTTCTCCGCTACCGCTCTTGCAAACTCCATTAACTCCCGGTTTCCCTCTGGATCACGGCTGCCGTGTCCAACCAGCAAAATGGCATTCATCATGGCTTCTTCCTCCCCCGCCTGATCCATAGACCAGGCATCTCAATTTTAGGTTGTGCTTACTCGGTAAACGAGCCTTTCACGCAGGGTAACCTGGGGTTGCCCAATCATTTCGATCTATATAAAAAGTGCAATGGAATTTTTCCGGTATAACTACAAACGCTGGTTAAAAAAATATTCAGATGGTAACAAAACTGGCACAATCCCTAGTCGCCGCATACCGGGTTTACTTCCACGGTCACAGGCGCATCTACGTGACGGAAGCCTTGGATTACTCCGACGCGTTTGAAAAATTTATGGAACCTCTCATTCGGGTGTCCCTTTTCCTTGTACTCCGCTACGATCCGCTCCACAATCCCGCCAATCTGATCACCTGGAATCCCTTCGGCTACCGGCTGGGCAGGGTGAGCGTTTCTTCCGAACTTCTTGCCGCCAAGGAACAGGTCGTATCCGCCCTTGCGGTAGACGATTCCGATGTCCTCAAGCACGGCACCGTAACATGCCATGCCGCAGCCATTCAGAGCTACGCTGGTCTCTTTCGGCGCACTAAGTCCGCCTATAACTGCCTGCAAATGATTGGCCATCGGAACGGCATCATCCTTCTCCATGTTGCAGAAGTCACAGGCCTTCACCTTGATAACGTCACCGATTGGCACCACGATAAAATTCGCTCCACGCAGTTCCTCTACCAGCTGATCCGGCTCAAAGGTCGGTACCCGCAAAATAATCTGATGCTCCGGCGTGTATTCCAGCTCGCCTTCTTCACTCGCGCATTGCGCCAGCAGTGCCATCTGGGCTGCTGTAAACTTCTTGTTGCCGACGCCAGGCGAAACACCAATCTCGAACAGCGGTGCCTTGCGTCCCGGCTCGGGTGCTGTCCGCACAGCAGCTGCCCCTGCAGCCTGCGTTCCTGCTGGCACGCCTGACCCGGCTGCATCCAGCCAGCGGCTGGCCGCTTCGCCAGCGAGCTTGCCGCCTGCCGCAAGCCGCGTCAGCGCTTCGGCAGCCAGTTCGGCCGCACCAGCATGTGGCACCGCTAGGGCAGCACGCAGTGCACCTTCCACCGCCGCAGGCCGCTCGGCCGCAAGCACTGCGGTGCTGCCGCCCGCTGGCTGAGCAGCAGGCATGCCAGCGCCCTGCTGCCCTTGCGGTCCCATGCCCGTACTGGTGCTGGCGCCGCGCAGGGCTGGTTCCGCAGCTGGCTGCGCGGTCTGCGCATCGCGGACCGTGCCTGCTGCACCATTGGAAGCGGCAGAACGGGCCTCCATCGCGCCGAGCGACCAAGGCTCAGCTTCCGTGCGGAGCCGCTCATGCGGTCTGAGCGGCTGTTCCACGGTATTCAGCGTGTATTTCCGCTGATATCCGCGCGGTGTGACCATGAGTCCTTCGTACATCATGGTCGAGGAGTTACCAATGATCACGGTCGTCAGCATGCCGATATCATGGTTCAACATGTCTTCCAGCGTGGTCATCACGACATCCTGACGTTCACGATAGGCACTTTTTACAAGCCCCACTGGCGTCTGGGGACTACGGTACCGCAGCAGCATCTCCTGCGTCTCCACGATCTGGCGTGTCCGGCGTCCACTGCGAGGATTGTACAGAGCAATGACAAAATCAGCTGATGCTGCTGCTTCAACTCGGCGAATAATCGTCTCCCATGGCGTAAGGTGGTCACTCAGACTGATCGTACATGCATCATGCATCACGGGTGCGCCGAGCAAGGAAGCACAGGATTGAATGGCAGATACACCCGGGATAACCTCAACGCCAACGCCCGTTTCCGGCTTCCAGCCTTGCTCCATCAGCACCTCATACACTAATCCGGCCATGCCATACACACCTGCGTCCCCACTGGAGATTACTGCAACGATTTTGCCCATCTCGGCCTGTCTGACCGCTTCCTGTGCCCGGCTTACCTCTTCGGTCATGCCTGTCCGTACAATCTCCTGTCCGTCCAGGAGTGGACGAATCAGATCAACGTAAGTGTTATAACCAATGATGACCTCACTCTCCCGAAGTGCCTCCAATGCCCGGGTGGTGATATGCTCCATCGCTCCTGGGCCAAATCCGATAATCAGCAGCTTTCCTTGACTCTGCATTGCTTCTCCTCCTCCATCTCCCTGTTCACCCTTAGCACGTCAATGACATCTATACCATCGCTTCTTCAGCCGTGGTCTGTAGCCAGCTCTTGATTATTGAGTTGCTCTGTGCAGCTCAACCTTCTTATCGGGGCTATTCCAAAACAGTGAAAAAGGACGGCTTGACCGACCTTCTTCTTCGCGGCATGTTCGACTAAATCCAGTTCCGGATCGACTGTAAAAAAACAAAAAAATCCCATCCTTATAACGGATGGGATACGCATGTACGTACACTCAAGAAGACAGTCCACGGCCCTATTGAGGATAGACCTGTGGCTGCATGGCCGCAAAGGGCCTGCCCAGGCGAACCGGTTGTTCGCCCGTTTCCTGATTCTTCGTACACCACTCCTTTCCGCGAAGGGTTCGGTGACACATGCAAGGTAGGTCTCCTGGCTCTGGATCATCAGCTTCCTTTTCTGTCTTCCCCGGATGTACGAGTGACTTGGATGAAAAGGGCTTCCCCATTACAGTGGCGGGACCGCTCGGGATTTGCACCCGATTCCCTGTTACCTCTTGCTCGACGCAAGAGCACCTTGCTTGTTTTCATGAATGATATTGCTTTCATCATAACACCGCTCAGGAAAAAATGTCCATGCTTATGATGTTTGTCCACGTTTCTATTTTCAGACAAAACAGAAAAAAGTTCTGATCCAGAACAGATCAGAACTTGAATGATATATCCATATGCGAAACCCTCATAACGATCTTAACGGATCCTTTAACAGACCTGCATCCTGATCTGCTTATCAGGATTGATCTGCGTGTGCTGCAGCAATATATCGTCCCAGCTCAACGATGAGTGCTCCCATCTTTTCTTCCTCCGGAACAACCAGTGCTTCAATTCCTTCTTCACGCATGGCGTTTGCAGTCACTTTACCTACAGATGCAGGAATCACACCGTCCCGGAAAGCCTGCTGCATCTGTTCCAGCTTGCCTTGAGAAGCTGCGTATGCTGCCAGAAACCGTACTTGGGGGCCGCTGGTGAATGCTACGGCATCGACCTCATGCTGCACGATTTCATTCAAAAGCAGTTCCAGTTCGGCCTCTTCCGGCGGTACATGGCGATAAGGCAGAACCTGTCTTACTTCGGCACCCTGTTCTTCCAGCCAGTTGACCAGCTTCGGTGCAGTTTCTCCATGAAGCTGGAGCATGACTTTTTTGCCGGCAAGATTATGTGGCGCGAATTCTCGAATCAGCCCGTCCGTACTGCCGTCATCATCCCGAACCAGCGGTGCAAGCTTGCGCTTGCGAAGTGAGTTCACCGTTTTGTATCCTCTTGCTGCAATGGAAGCTTCCGACAAGACATCCAGCAGTTGACCAGCTATGTCCATATCCTCTGCCATTTCAAATATGGCATCCAGTCCCATGCCTGTAGTTAATACCGCCCAGTCGGGTGGATCAGAGATCAAGGAGACGAGACCATTGCGTATGTTCCGATCATCCAGGAATACCGTTCCCTGTGCTGGCCGCACGAGTGGAATACCACCCACTTTCTCAACTAACAACGCCATTTCCTTGGATTTACGCGGTCCCGTCAGTGCTACACGTATACCTGCCAAATGTTGAGCCATTCATGTTTCCCCCCAGTTCGTTCGTCCGAACGTCATTCGTTTGACTACAGTATACAGGGTAGTTTCATGGAGGGAAACCTTGTTTCACGTCATTTGGCGTGTTCTTCTATAACGATTTTTTATGATTGGCATCAGGAAGGCTGAAGCTCGCCCCCCTGCATTTCATCCTTTCCTGTTTCATCCTCCTGGCCTGAATCGCGTCTTTTCTTCTCCTGTTCATGCTGTTTGTTGGTTGTATCGCGATGGTTCACTCCTTGGCGTGAGGAGTCCCTTTCCTTTTTACGTGGTCGAAGAAACAAAAAAAGTAGGATCGGAAAGAGCACTTCGAACAGAATGGCAATCCATGTCCATTCCCGCGTGAAGCGGAACAGCTGAATCGCATTCTTAAAAAACCAAAATGCACATACGAATCCTACGAGCGCCACCGGACCCGTCATGAGCTTCCCGGATACCTTGGGAACCATCCGCTTCAGCCCCCAGCAGATAAAATACAGGTCAAATGCAATCTTCGTAATCATGGTAGGCAGGGTAGCCGCAGCTAGGGCCAGGTCAAACCGGTCCAGAAAGTCACTTACCTGCAGCTGTCTGGCAAGTTCGTATGACGGGTATACCAGCCTCGATGCAATTGGCACACCAATGGAGGTGATGGTCTCGATCATAATTAGCATCATCAGCAAGGCGGCTATCGTTATTCCCCAAGTTACCGGTTTGAAACGAAAGTCGCTTCCCTTAACGACAAAAGGCAGTGCAATCATCTCTCCAAAGAAGGAAAAGATGTACCAGCTTCCCTTGCCTACACCTTCTACATCAATATCAAAGTACGGCATCAGATTATCCAGGTTAACTTGTTGAATCAACATGAATGGGACAATGACCGAGTTGAGCAGAAATAAGGTAATGTACAGCTCAGACATCCCAATTAAGGAACCCAGTCCTCCTCTGACAATAAACACAGCCATGACCAAGAGAGACAACACAATAATGGAAATGGGCGTCGTCTCAAGCAAGGTTATACTTACATAGTCACCGATCAACCGGATGTCTCGAGCAAATATCAAAAGAAAAAACATGATATACATCAAGCCCGTCACCCGTCCCAAGAAAGGAAATCTTTTGACCAGAGACTCAAAGAGGTCCTGATCGGGAAACCGGCTTTGGACACGATTTAACATCCACATGGATGCAAATGTGACGAGAAACACAGGGATATAGGATAGATAGGCATGCTGTTCGGCATAGAAAATGGCCTGTGCATGGGGCTGAATCAGCGTACCTGTTACACTCAGCAGCAAGATTAGCAGCGTAAGCTGCCGGCTAGTCACTGCCTGATTCATCAAATTACCTCCTTTCTGCCTGCTCAACCGGAATTTCGATATGTGACAAACATCTATGGCAGCGGTAAATTCCGCTGGATCCAATGGGTCAGCCAAACCGTAATAAAGAACGTTTTGCTTAAATGGGTAACATAGAACCAAATTCCGGTACTGCCTGCTATCACCACATAAGATAACCAACGGTTAATCGCCGCCGCCTGCCTCAGGTGCTTAAAGTCCATGATAATGACGATGATGACCATCGCCAGATAAGTAAACACGAGCGGCTTAATCATGGACGATCTCCTCCTCGGTCAATCCAATCGGTTTATTGGTGATCCCTACATTCTCAATGATGATATGGGGCTCTACCACGACTTCCATATTCGGATAAATGTCATACCAACGGTCCTTGATCCTATCCCATTCTTTCGGCATCTGCTGATGTATGGAACGACCCAGCCCCAGAATATCGGCATTATACTTTCGCTGGATCAGCCTTACGCCCTCCTCGATATCTTCCTTCACTTTTTTGTGAATAGCTTCGGTAAGCGTCAAAATCTCACGTTCCCGCAGGTCGCCATAATTCGATTCGTTATCCACCAAAACTCCCTTGGCGTATAGTTGAATCGTGACACTCACTTTGTCATTGTGAATATGCGGCTTGAACGAAGAATTGTTTTCGTTCAGCTTCAGGAACAACGTCCCCTCTCCCTCTGGAGCCTTAATCATTACCTCTGGCGTATTGGCTTCACCCATGGCCAAAATCAGTGCATCTGCAGGTGCCTTTTCAATCATTCCCACCAGTTTGTCCTTTTTGAAGATGGCCAGTCCATCCAGCTTGATATTGGTTTTGACATCCTTCCAATCCTTCGGTACATTTTCAGCAACGGAAGCAATCGGGAGAAAGGGGTCGATTCCGTCCGAGAGGATGGAGTCTATAAACAATTTGAGTGAACGCGGATGCCGCATATTCAGGAAGCATAGCTCCCGTACCATCTCCGAAGGGAATTTTTCAATCGGTGCGTCTGTATCAAGAACCTTAAATGCTTCCCCCTTGGTCACGACTGGCATGGCTGACAGGCGGTTCAGGGGATATCTGGTTAATAGGTCCAGCATCGGAGCAATGCCTTCCCTGGCCAGATCCTCTCCGATCAGAAGCGTACGACGATGTGCATAATAGAGCCTCCGGGATAGGGCCTTCTGCCCTTCAAGCGAGGTCCCGCGAAACGTTTTTGCTGTTGTGGACAGCATGAACCAGGATTTGTCCCCGCTTGTCCCTCCCCCGCCTCCTTCACTTCCCGAAGCACCGGATTGACCCGGAAGCGCAATCTGCAGACTTGTCCTGTAATCCTGTTTCTCCTTGTCCACGGCTATGCCAATGACAAAGGCAATATCATTAATCTCTTCCCGATCCCAGCAGCCTGATAACAAAAGGGTACACAGGAACAATAGCACCACTGTGCGATACTTATGCAAGAGATGCATGAGCTTACCACCCCTCCTCAGCTTCTGGGGAACCGTTGATCTTGGCATTCATGCGTTTCTGATCCCGATGGACTGTGGAAGGACGATTAATCATTTTCCACCATGGGGTACGAATCACAATATCTTTGGTATCTGTCCTGCTGTAAGGACTCAGTCCCGAGAGATACGGTACGCCAAAGGAAGTCATCTGCGTCAAATGGACCGAGATTAATACCAGCCCAATCACTATGCCGTACAATCCAAGTGCTCCGGCGAGAAGCATGATCGGAAACCGCAGCAAACGAACCGTGATAGCAAAGTTAAAGCGCGGGATGGTAAATGATGCGATACCTGTCATGGATACGATGATAACCATTGGTGCCGATACAATGCCGGCCTGGACCGCTGCCTGTCCTATAACGAGTGCGCCCAGAATACTGACAGCCTGACCCACCGTCTTCGGTAACCTGACCCCGGCCTCGCGCAGGGCTTCAAATGAAAGTTCCATAATAAGAGCTTCCACCAGTGCTGGAAACGGAATAGCTTCCCTGGCTCCGGCAATGCTCAGGATCAGCGTTGTCGGAAGCATATCCTGATGAAAGGTTGTAATGGCGATATACAACGCCGGAAGAAATAATGCAATGGCGACAAACAAAAACCGGATCCAGCGAACCAGATTCGTGATAAAAAACCGCTCATAATAATCCTCACTGGCCTGCAGCATCTGCCACATGGTGACCGGTCCAATGAGGGCAAACGGACTGCCATCCACCAGAATAGCAAACCTGCCTTCCAGCAAATTACCAACCGTCGTATCCGGGCGTTCGGTATAATGCATCTGTGGAAATGGGGAATAGGGATGGTCTTCGATCAATTCCTCGATATACCCCGTTTCCAGAACGCCATCAATTTTGATCTTGTTCAGGCGTTTTTTGACATCCTTGATCAACTTGGGATCCGCAATGTCATCCAGATAGGTTAGCACGACATTGGTTTTGGTCTCTGTCCCGATGGTCATGCTCAGCATCTTGAGCGAAGAAGTTTTCAACTTGAATCGAATGAGCGCCGTGTTCACACGCAAAGTCTCCGTAAACCCTTCACGGGGACCCCGAATAACTGATTCCGTTTGAGGTTCCTCTACTCCCCGACGGATGCCGCCCTTGACATTAAAAAGCCAGGCTTCCCGGCTTCCATTAATCAGCAGCAGGGCAGAGGATTCCAGAACACCATCGGCTGCTGCAGCCCAAGAATCTACCTTTTTTACCTGAGTAAGCGCAATTCGGGTATCATCGAGGGGGACATCAGGCTCATCGGTACGCTGCTCGACCAGCCCACGGATTAATGGACGGAGCATATGATCCTGGATATCAGCCGAGTTCACAATCCCTTCGATGTATACGAGGAGTCCCTGAACCTCAGCCGAAATCATGACATCACGGAAGACCACGTCCGAACTGTCCGAGAAAATGTCTTCCAGGGCAAGCATATGGCTCTCATGTGTTAATCCGATGGGCTGCTTCAGTATGGGCGGAGACGGCAGTCCCAAGGGGATATGTTTTTTTTCGGCTGCGTTTGAGGCAGCTTCTTTTCCTGTTGTCCTGTCGGCCATGTCCGTCCCTCCGCTCTTTTTTATACAAGGTAGCTTGTGCCAAATGAACGGGAATTATGTGGACGATTTACAAAAATCCATGCATCCTTCCGTCTTCAGGAAAACAAAAAAAGATCCCTGCGTTCGCAGAGATCCTTCTTCCCAATTCCATTATGTTGCTGTTATATACTTCAGTTATTCGACGCTTGCGTCCACTTCCTTGATCATTTCCTGAATGGATTCCAGGCCGCCACCGGACAAGTACCAGTAGTTCGGGTCAAGGTACACAATGTGTCCTTCTTTGTAGGCTGTTGTATTCTTAACCAGATCATTCTCGATGACCTGTTTAGCTGGAGCTGCTTCCCCACTGCCTGCAACCACTGCACTGCGGTCTACCACAAACAGGTAATCCGGATTTGTCTCCATCACATATTCAAAGGAAACGCTCTGTCCATGCGTGGACACTTCAATATTGGCGTCTGCTGGTTTAAAACCAAACACGTCATGAATGACTCCAAATCGAGAGCCTGCACCATATGCGCTCAGTTTGCCTTCGTTTGTCAGCACGATCAGTGCGTTTTTGCCTGCAGCCGTTACTTTGTCTTTCAATGCTTGAGCAGAGGCTTCGATGGTAGTCAACGCTTGCTCCGCTTCAGCTTCCTTGCCGAAAATCTCACCAAGTGTCTTCACGTTTTCCGTCAGGGAATTCATGTAATCCTCGGTGTCTACCGCCATATAAATGGTCGGTGCAATCTTGCTCAACTCTTCATATGAATCAGACAAACGTCCCGAGATAATAATCAGGTCAGGACTCATCGCATTTACTTTCTCGAAATCGGCTTCTTTCAAACTACCCACGTTGGTGTACTTGGCGTCTTTATACTTTTCCAAATATGGAGGAACGCCTTCTTGAGGAACACCGGCAACTTCTATGCCCAACTGATCCAGGGTGTCCAGTACGCCATAATCAAACACAACCACGTTTTGCGGATTTTTCTTCACTTTGGTTTCGCCAAGTTGATGTTTGATAACAATCTCCTCATTGGACTGTGCTGCCCCCGCATTGGCCTCTGAACCTGTACCTGTGCTTGCACCCGCATTCTCCGCTGTTTTATTACCTCCGCATGCTGCCAGCACCACAGACAATACAACGAGCAGCGTAAACAACCAACCCTTTTTCATAAATAGACACCTCTCACTCTCTATATTGGTTTTACTTTATTACGAAAAGTACACACAAATCTTACGTCCATCGATCACCTGCACCGGAATATGCATGTCATATACCTGCTGTAATACTTCCGTATCAATGATGTCCTCCGTTTTACCTTCCTGAACGACCCGGCCCTCCTTGAGTGCAACAATATAATCGGAGTAGCAGGATGCAAAATTGATGTCATGAATGACAATGACTATCGTTTTGCCAAGCTCGTCCACCATTTTGCGCAGCACTTTCATAATCTGCACCGAATGTTTCATGTCCAGGTTGTTCAGCGGTTCATCCAGCAGGATATATTCGGTGTTCTGCGCAATAACCATGGCGATGTACGCCCGCTGCCGCTGTCCACCACTGAGCTCGTCCAAATACCGTTTGCGGTACGGACCAAGATCCATATAATCAATGGCTTCCTGTACCCACTGGCGGTCTTCCGGCGTAAGCCGTCCTTGTGAGTAAGGGAAACGCCCGAACGCCACCAGATCCTCCACTGTCAGCCTGATATTGATATGATTGGATTGTTTGAGCACAGATATTTTCTTGGATAAATCCTTGCTCTTCCAGCCTTCAATTTCCCTGCCTTCAATCAGGACCTGACCGGTGTCTTTGCCAATGAGCCTGGTGATCATGGATAACAGTGTACTTTTGCCGGCACCGTTCGGTCCGATAAAGGACGTGATCTTCCCTTTGGCAATATTCAGTGATACGTCATCCACTACCCGGACGCCGCCGTATTGTTTGGATACATTTCTGACTTCTACCACGACTTACTCTCCTTTAGCAGCAAATAGATGAAATACACACCGCCTACAAAGTTGATAATGACACTTACGGTTGTGGAGAAGGTGAATACCCGTTCCACGATTAGCTGCCCGCCTACCAAGGCAACGACGGCGATGATAACCGAGCCCCAGATCAGCACGGTATGCCGGTGTGTCCGGAACACCTGATGAGCCAGATTGACCACCAGCAATCCCAGGAACATGATCGGACCTACAAGTGCAGTAGAGATGGACACCAGCACCATGACAACGAGCAGCAGCCGTTTCACGATATAGTGGTAATCCACACCGAGGTTCACCGCATGGTCCTTCCCAAATGCCAGAACATCAAGATACTTGGTGAATTTCCGCGCATACAGCAGGATCAGAAGGATGGAAGCCATCGAAATGATCAACAGATCCGTATTTACATTGTTAAAACTGGCAAACATTTTGCCTTGCAGGATGAGAAATTCATTGGGATCAATCAGGACCTCCATGAAGGAGGACAGACTCTGAAAGAGCGTTCCCAGAATCAGACCCACAAGCAGCAGCAGATAAATATTGCGCCCTCGTTCCCGCCTGAACATGAATTGATGCAGCAGCAGGGCAAAGAGGGTCATCAGCAGGACAGACACTGCAAAATTAAGATTTTTATTTACAAAGCTGATATGACTGCTTCCAAATACAAACACCGCAAACGTCTGAAACAACATATACAGGGAGTCGAGTCCCATGATGCCAGGTGTTAGGATGCGATTGTTGGTTATCGTTTGGAAGATGGCCGTTGAGTATGCTATACATGCTCCAGTGAGCACGATGGCCAGAATCTTTTTCCCCCGGCGCGGCAGGATGTAGTCCCAGTTGCCCCCCGACTGAATGACCAGAAACACACCAATCAGAATGAGCGCCGCTGCGATCAGGATGCCAAACTTTAGAGTATTCGCTGAATATTTCATTCTCATGACCCATTTGCCTTTCTTCGAAGCAGTAAATACAGAAACAGCACACTGCCTACGACTCCCACTGTCAAACTGATGGACAGCTGATACGGATAAATAATCAATTGACCCAGAATGTCACAGACCAGAACGAATATCGCTCCAAGCACGGCCGTATGGGGCAGCGTGTCACGCAAGTTATCTCCCTTATACAGGGTGACAATGTTGGGCACGACCAGACCCAAAAACGGGATGGTTCCTACGGTGATAATGACCACAGCCGAGACCATGGCTACCAGAATCAATCCGAGGTTCACCACTCTCCGATACGCCAGGCCCAGGTTGGTTGCGAAGTCTTCTCCCATCCCCGCCAGTGTGAAGCGGTTGGCGAAGAGATAGACGATAATCAGCAGCGGAATACTGATATAGATCAATTCATATCGGCCCTTCATGATGGTGGAGAAGTCACCCTGCAGCCAAGAGGAAATGTTTTGGATCAAATCGTTTTTGTAAGCAAAAAAGGTCGTCACCGAACTAACGATGTTACCGAACATCAAGCCCAGAAGAGCGATGTAGATCGTGTCCTTGAATTTGACCTTCTCGAGAATTCGCATAAAGATCAGCGTACCTGCCAGGGCAAAGGCGAAGGCGACCAGCATTTTTTGCAGAGAGGACGCTCCAGGGAACCACATCAGGGTCACCAGAATTCCAAGCCTTGCGGAATCCATAGTACCTGCTGTTGTAGGCGAAACAAACCGGTTGCGTGTCAGCTGCTGCATAATCAGACCAATAACGCTCATACTGATGCCCGCGACCAGAATGCTGATCAGACGGGGAAACCGGCTGACTTGCAGTACCTGCAGCTGCACTGGGGTCAAGTGGAATATATCCAGGGGCGAAATGTCCGAATTGCCGATAAATATGTAAACGATAGACAGAACAGCCAGTGCGATCAACATATAACCTAACTTCATCTCTCTACTAAACCCCTCACCGATAGCCTTAAGACAACGTAATGACTCTATTCTTCAGCTTATGATATTGATATTCATTATCAATTGATATGAATTATATCTATATTAATTTCCAGATGTCAACCTTGTTTGACTTCGCAATTTCTGGGATTTCCTAAAACAACCTGAAAGACATCACATGCCATATGAAATAGACAAAAAGAAATAGGCCTTCCGGTATGGAAGACCCATCTAAGTATGATCATTAATCAGCAAAGTAATCTTCAGGCACATATCGAATCTCGGAATTCGCAAAAATTGTAAGGGTACCACGATCCTTATCGTATGCAACCCGATCTCCTTGGACATAGTACCAGTGCTTCAGGAGGGGCTGATCCTTGCGCTGTACGAATCGAAAGACGTTCAGCTCCTGCCTGAGATCCATGATCTGTTCCACGGTTTGATCATCCAAACCTGTAACGGTAAATTCGAAGCCTTCGCCCTCTTTTTGGAACCGATAGGACAGGGAATCTGTTTTGCTATTCGCCAGACCTCGCCCGGTTACCCCATGTTTAACCATAAACCATTCCTGCTGTGCCATAGACGTATATCCTCCCTTAGTGCTCGTGTCTATTAATGCTGCGTTCCTCTCAAGTTAAGGCAAATCAATGAGCATGAAGAACGCATCCTCACTTGCCTGCAATTCCGTGACCTGAGTCTGTTCTACCCTCGCTGTATCGCCTGCCGTCAAATCGTGCTTACCATTCAGTCCGAGCTTACCCTCAATCGCAAAGATATACTGGCGGCGTCCCTCATCCTGCTTATATGTTATTGCCTCACCTTTAGTCAAACGGCTTAGATATATGGTCATATCCTGATGAATGGATGCAACCCGCGGTCCGCCTTCAGGAGATACTACAGGCAGGAGCGCTCCCGTTAGTGCAGCAGGATCAAATGATGTCGTCTCATATGAAGGCTGCAGTCCCTTCGTCGTAGGCATGAACCAAAGCTGGAGCAAACGTACCTCTTCCGTATCGGACGCATTGTGCTCTGTGTGAATCATGCCGCTGCCCGCGGACATCCGCTGAATCCCCCCAAACGAGGTTACAGCTACATTGCCAAGATTGTCTTCATGGCGAAGCTTGCCATTCAGCACAATGGACACAATCTCCATGTCACTATGCGGATGTGCACCAAAACCACGTCCAGGTGCTATCACATCGTCATTTGCTACCCGCATCGGCCCAAATGCTGTGTTCTCCGCGTCCTGATATTCTCCAAAGGAAAAGCTGTGACTGCCGCGCAGCCAGCCCCGGTCGAAGCTGGCACGGGCTTCGGATGGAATGACATTAATCATAAAGCACATCCTCCTTGATGTTCTTATTTTTTCTTAGTAGCATACTTATTCTCATTGTACCAAAAGTTTAGGCTTGGCGTCCAAACCAAAAAAACCTTCTCCTGCCAGAGCAGTTCACAAGTAGAATTACCCGCAAACCAATCCAGTAGGAAAAGGCTTCGCTGCAGGCCTAGCCTGCTTTTAATGAAATACATGCTTACAAACGGTGAGTCTTATGAGCTTGCATTCCGAACCTTACCTTGTCTGGCTATATACTGATCCACCGCCAGGAAGCGGCTGCCTGTGAATAGCAAGGTCAGGGAACCTGCCAGCGTCAGGTAATCAAATTCAGTACCACCAATAAATGGCTGATCTACTTTGGCCGTAAACAGAACCCCTGCCATCAAGATAATAAACAATGCAGCAAACACACGTGTTCCCAGTCCCAGAATCATCGCGGCCCCACCGGCCAGCTCAATAATGGCTACAACGGATGCGAGGAATCCAGGGATGCCCATGCTCTCAAAAAAACCTACCGCACCACTGATTCCACCTTCAAACTTGCTCCACCCATGCAATACAAAGATGAGACCGATCATGATTCTTAAGAAGAACAAGCCAATCTCTACGCTCCTACTATTCATCTACATCTTCCTCCTTGACATTAAAGTGTATCGCATTCAAATTATCCGATCGACCAAACAAACAAAACAGACATCAACAGAAACACTGTCGCCGACATTAATATGGCGAACCACGGGAGAGCCAACTCAACATCTTGTTCCGGATCGAGCAAACGGGAGATGCGCACATTCACCGACGTATCGGCAAACGAGGATTGCACAGCCATCTCCCGTACCCGCCATGGTTCAGGACAAGCGCGGATCAGTTTGAGCAAGGCACTGCCAATTCCCGCTGCATTTCCCGTACGTTCAATCGCTTCATTATCGGCTAAGATTTCGCGGACGATATGATATTGCTTTGAAGTATGCTTCAAAACAGGAATATACGGCATCATCATGGCAAACACCGACAGCAGCGTTGTCTTCAACGGATCCCGGTGCCATAGATGATGGACTTCATGATAGACAACAGCTGCTTCTTCTTCAGCATCGAGCATACCGAGCAGCCCCGTCGAGAGAACAATGTACGGCCTCCATAAACCAATCGTAAAAGCAATCGGTGACTGCTTGTCCACAATGATAAACCCCGGTTGTTTAAGATGACGATATTTGACCTCAAGAGCTCTGGACATCGATTGGTTCTCGATCGCATGGAGCTTGCGTACGGCTGCTCGCGTCTTCATCATTCGATGCATGAACAGCCAGCCTGTTCCTCCAAAAGTTAGCACGACAAGCAGCATCAAAAAGTGGCCTACCGACAACCAGCCCATCCGGCTCATCCAGTGATTGCACAGCCAGAGCAGATTAAAGGGAATATCCCAGCCAAACAGTTTGTACATGGCGTACATAAACATTTGAATGAACACAAGTAGCGGAATGCCAAACCCGACAGTAAACAACAGTTTCGAGCGGGCCTTCCACATATCAGTCGCTATCCTTTTTCCATTGTTTGATCTTCTGCTCCAGACGTTCAATCAACCCCGCATCGGCTTCATCCAGTGCATCCAGCATGTGGCTCACTGCAAGTGCACCGAACTCGTCTACCAGTTCATGCGATAGCTCCTTCGATTGGTCGTTCATAAACTCCTCCTTGCTCTGTACAGGGTGATACAGTGACGTCCGGCCCTTCTGTGTTTTGCGAAGCAGCCCCTTGTCCACGAGCCGGTTCATAACCGTCATGACGGTATTGAAATTAACATCTTTATCTTGTTCAAGTGCTGTTTGCACCTCGCGGATGCTGCTGCCTGGACGCGCCCATAAGATATCCATAATCTTCGCTTCCAGCGGGCCAAAAAAACGATTCAGCCCACGCTCACCCACTTTAAAATTGTGTATTTTCATGTTCAGACACCCCTCACACTACCCATTGTAGTGCCATCAAACGAGAAGTCAACCTCTATGTCAGCTTTTTATTGTAAATGATTTGTAAATTTGTTTTCCATTTCAGAATATCACTGGGAGAGTAAATGAGAAGCCAGCTCGGCCGCAAAGACAGCAAAAAGACTGGACAGTCCTGCATATCCTGCAGTCATGCCCAGCCTCATCATATTAATTTTATTTCCTACACGCTATGAAAATATATTAATAATGTCTCTTATTTGCGGTCTGCCGATGGCATATATGCCGAGATATCTACACCAAGTCCACGAGCCAGACGTCCACCAAACTGTCCGTCAGCCTGGAAGAAGTGACATAATGCACGCATCTGCGTCTGTGCAGGAACACCTTTCAGGTCATTAATCAGATTATCAAGCAGATTATTCTGTTCTTCGGCCGTAAAGGAACGGAACAATTCGCCTGCCTGCGTGTAATCATCGGTTTTCTCAATTTTCTCCCGTGTAACATGACCGTGCAGCGGCACCTGACTATCCCGGTATGCCGGATCTTCCTGTGGGCTGCTGGAGGAGCTGTTCGGCTCATAGTTCACAGGGGAGGGATCCTGATTCACATTCATGAGTCCATCGCGCTGATGGTTGCGAACCGGTGCATATGGGCAGTTCACCGGAATCTGTAGATAGTTTGGCCCAAGCCGGTGACGCTGGGTATCCGGATAGGAGAACAGGCGACCTTGCAGCAGTTTATCCTCAGATGGCTCAATCCCAGGCACCAATGCACTTGGCGAGAAAGCGGCCTGTTCTACTTCGGCGAAGAAGTTTTGCGGATTGCGATTCAGTGTCATGGTTCCTACCGTTTGAAACGGAATGATATCTTCCGGCCAGGTTTTGGTCGGATCAAGCGGATCAAATGAGAAATCATCCATCTGCTCAGGCTTCAGAAGCTGTACCTGCAGCTTCCACTGCGGATACTGGCCGTTTTTGATATGGTCATACAGATCCCGGGTAGCATGGTTGAAGTCCTGGCCTTGCACTTCGGATGCTTCCTGGCGAGAGAAACCGCGCACCCCCTGCGCAGACTCCCACTTATACTTCACGTAGTGGATCTCACCTTGAGCATTAATCCATTTGAACGCGTGCACGCCAAATCCATCCATCTCACGGTAACTCGCAGGCGTACCCAGATCAGAGAACAACCACGTCATCATATGTGTGGACTCAGGTGAAAGGGTCATGAAATCCCAGTACCGTGCAGGGTCTTGAATATTTGTATCTGGCGCAGGCTTCAGGGAATGCACCATATCCGGGAATTTCATCGCATCACGGATGAAAAATACAGGCAGATGGTTACCCACAATGTCATAGTTGCCTTCCCGTGTGTACAATTTGACTGCAAACCCGCGTGGATCACGCGCAGTCTCTGGTGAACCCGTTCCGTGAATAACCGTGGAGAACCGGACCAGTACTGGCGTTTCCGTTCCCGGCTCCTGCAGGAAATCCGCTTTGGTAAACTCCTTCATGCTCTTCTCCAGTGTGAATACACCATGTGCACCAGCACCTCTGGCATGCACTACCCGTTCCGGAATACGTTCACGGTCAAAATGGGCAATCTTCTCGATCAAATGATAATCTTCAAGCAAAGTTGGTCCTCTTCTGCCTGCTGTGCGGGAGTTTTGGTTGTCACCCACGGGTGCTCCCTGGTTGGTTGTCATACGTTCTGTCATATCAGAATCCTCCTCATGTTGGCTTCATGCCTGCTGTATCTATTATTTTATTCATATTCGTCATTGCTTTAAATATACATTTAGACTTGATCTAACTGTTAAAATGATTCTAACATGTCCCATAGAAAGTCTGCATGAGCTTCGCATGAGGTTATCATGAGTATCCTGATCGTTTCATGAATGAAGGATGAATATCTGCTTATGTCCTAGATAACTGGAAATAAAAAAAAGCGGACTAATCCGCCAGGCGGTAGCCCACTCCTCTTACTGTAACAATATATTGCGGGGAAGCTGCGTTATCTCCAAGCTTTTTGCGCAAGCTTTTGATATGAACATCGACTACATTGCTTCCACCCGTAAAATCAGTCTCCCAAATATCGCTGAGCATCTCCTCCCGGGAAATGACAGCTCCTTTGGCATCAATCAGCTTCAGCAGCAGATCGTATTCGGTCTTCGTTAAGTGAATCCGCTCATTGTCCCGCTGAACACTCATCCGCTCCCGGTCCAGCCACAAGTCTTTGAAGCTGATCCGTTGTCCTTCCTCGGGCAAGAAGCCGCGCTTGGGCGTAACCGGACTATTGCCAATCATGCGCTGTACCCGGTACAGTGCTTCCTGCGGACGGGCTGGCCACACCAGCAGCTCTTCCTGAAGCATGGGTCCGCTTGCGCTCCCTATCATATTCTCGCCCACCAGATATAGGCAAGGTGCCATATGCTCTGCCTCCCGGTTCAAACGGCTGCTGATGCCAGCGAACGCATCAATCGTTCCAGCCACAGACAGATCATAGATCAACAGATCAAATACCAGCCGTTCATGAAGATCCGGTTCCCAGCGATGAAACACCAATACATCGAAGCAGCTGTCCGTCAACGCTTTGACCAGTTCATGAACCTGGCCTGGCATCGGACTGATCAGAATGACACGCCGCGTAACAGGACAAGCTTCCACAAAGGGGGCCGGATCAGCAAGAGCCGGCTTAACCCGCAGCGGTAAACGACGATCAGACATCCTGATTTTTACTTGATCCGTTTGTTTTTGCATTCCCCGCAGACACCTCCAAAGACCACATGAGCATGATCAATTGCATATCCGGTTTCCTCGGCCACCTGCTGCATCCATGCCGAAGGGACCTCTGTCATAACCTCATCCACTTTGCCACAGACTTCACACATAATATGCTGGTGGTCATCCATGCGGGCGTCATATCGGCTGGCGGTCTCACCCAGCTTAAGCTCCCGGATCAATTCCTTGTCTGTTAAATAACGCAGCGAATTATATACGGTGCCATAGGCGAGATTATAGCCTTGTTCGACCAGACGGTTCATCACGTCTGCAGCAGTCGGATGGTCTTCCGAGTGGCGTACTACATCATATACGGCCTGTCTTTGTATCGTCAGATTTAGAGTTTTCACGGCAATTCTCCTTTATTAATCCATTCCAGAATATATACAATGACACAGCAATCCATCGATCGCTATGATTCCCAGAAACATTGAAACAAATTTTGATTTAGATTAAGTATAAATCTTAATGTATAATGAAGTCAATACGAGTTCATTACCAGAAAACTTATATTAATAATAAACCGTTTCCAGCAATCCGCTTGCATATTTGCTATAATATGGTTCGCTACTGTGCTCTTTTTCAGATAAAATATAGTAATGTGCGTTAAAGGAGGGCTGTTCATTGTTAAGCACGTTCTTTATTAATATCTGTGTCATGATCACATTCATGTACATATCCGGAATTATTGCCAAATACTATAACATTCGTGTCCCGTTCCCCTCATTACGTGTGCAGATGATCGGCGGCTTCCTGTTTGGTATCTATGGTACTGTGCTGATGAACTATTCCTTCCCTCTTAATGAAGATACCATTGTGGACCTGCGCCATCTTGCGATAGTTACAGCCGCAGTGTATCTGGGAGGTCTGGCATCAGTCATCTCTGGACTTGTCATTTCCATCCTGCGCATTGCCATCTTTGGTCTGTCGTCTCCAGCGATTGATGCCGGTTTCGTCATGACATTAATCGGTTTATCCGGTGTATATTTTGCCTATGCTTCCTGGTCGAGATTAACCAAAATCATAACGATGAACCTGCTGGGGATTACACTAATATTCGTAATTCTGTTTTTAAACTCCAGCAGCATGAATTCATTAATGAAAGTATATCCGTTACAAATGACGATTTCTTTTGTCGGTGGGATCTTTATTTATTTTATCGCCGAATTTATTAATAAATCGAATGAGATGTTATTCCTTCTGGAACGCAGAGCATCCACAGACCACCTCACCAATCTCAGCAATCGCCGTCAGTTTGAGAAATCCCTGGAACTGCAGCTGGAGCGTGCCCGGGAAAACAGACAGAAGCTTTCCCTGCTCGTCATTGACATCGACCGCTTCAAAAAAGTGAATGATACGTACGGTCACAGCGCTGGAGATGCTGTTCTGAAACAGCTGGGGCAATTACTTATCGAACATTCGCGATCAGCTGACATGGTCTCACGTAACGGTGGCGAGGAATTTGCAATCCTGCTGCTGGACTGCGGTAATCATCAAGCCCTGGCCATCGCTGAATCCATCCGACAGTCTGTTGAAAAGTATCTCTTCGCTCTGCCGGACGGCACAACCATTCGCCTGACCATTTCGATCGGGGTAGCCGTCTTTCCGGATCATTGCGACGAGCAGGATGACGCTGACTTCTTCGAGCAGGCAGACCGTGCATTATATGAAGCCAAAAATACCGGGAGGAATCGGGTCTGCGCCATTCCGAAGCGATCCAAGGTGCTTATTGGCAATCGTTTGCTCTAGCTTAAAACCCAAAAAGGATGTCCCGCAGTTAAGCCTTTCCGGCTGCGGGGCATCCTTTTTTACGATTTAGTTTGCATAACTACGCCTTGAAAGGCTGCTACCCACTAAGACAGGATCTGCTCGATCTCTTCAATAATGGCTGAATCCAGTTTCACACCTGAAGCAGCAGCATTCTCCTTCACCTGCTCCGGACGGCTTGCCCCTACAAGTGCACTGGACACATTGTTTTGACGCAAAATCCATGCAAGTGCCAGCTGCCCAACCTTCAGATCCAGCTTGTCCGCTACTTCAATCAGCTGACGCACTTTTCCGATTTTGTCTGCATTGATCTTGCCTTCATCCCAGCCGAGCTTCGCCGCACGGGAGTTCTCCGGAAGATCTGAAGCCGAGGTGTACTTGCCGGTTAACAAGCCTTGTGCAAGTGGAGAATAGACAACTTGTCCGATTCCCTTGCGCTCACCAAGTGGAATAATCTCCTTCTCAATATAACGGTCGAACATGTTATAGACCGGCTGATTGACCACGATATGATCGAGCAGCAGACGGTCAGCGGTACCCAACGCAGCCTCCATCTGAGCAGCAGTCCATTGGCTTACGCCTACGTACAGCACTTTTCCTTGACGAACCAGGTCATCCAGTGCCCGCAGCGTTTCTTCGATCGGTGTTTCCGTATGATAACGATGGCAATAGTAGATGTCCACATATTCCACGCCTAAGCGTTTCAAACTGGCATCACATTGCTCCTTAATATGTTTGCGGGATAAGCCTTGGTCATTCGGACCGTCGCCCATTTTGCCGAACACTTTGGTTGCAAGAACATAGGAATCACGGGAATATGCCTTCAAAGTCTGCCCAAGCAGCTCTTCCGCCGCGCCGCGCTCGTATACGTTTGCTGTATCAAAAAAGTTGATACCTTCATCGAATGCGGTTTCAATCGACTTCACCGCATTTTCACGCTCCACATATCCTCCGTACGTCAGCCAGCTGCCCAAGCTGATCTCGCTTACTTTCAGTCCGCTTCCACCCAATCTGCGGTATTCCATTGAATGCACATCCTCCTCTAGATTAATTAGTATGGTTCTTACTTTTCTATTGTAACGTAACCAGCGTGGATGAAAAGGGATTTAACAAAAGAAAACGGATAAATAAACAGATCGGATTTGAGGTGCGCTCTTTCCGTATACAATAAAAAAGCGTACCTGATTAGGTACGCTGCTTATATTTTATTATGCCCGGTGCAATGTCGCGCTCAGTGCGTTCAGCAAGTCCAACTGTCTAACCGGCCTGGTTAAGACAGCATCAACGTTCCCCGCCTCCTGAGGATCCATATGCATTCCGTAGGGGATCAGGATGATAATGGGCAGTTGTTTTGCCATTCCCTTTAATTCATGAATAAACTTCATGGCCTTGTCTGGCTCTAACCCCATGTCAATAACCGCAATTTCAGGCTCAAATCCATTTTCCATCCATTGTTTTGCCTGGCTCGTGTCTGATGTCATGTTCACATCCATCTGCCACCTGCTCATGAGGGAAGATACCCCCTGCAGAATATCAGGAGCTTTGACCAGCAGTACCGTTTTACCTTTCAATCGCTCTTGAATGCCTGTAAGCTGCGGAAGTTCCCAGTGCTTCATCAGGGGCAGCCTGATCTGAAATTCCGTCTCTTCTTCACCCAGGCTGCTCACCTCAATACAGCCATGCATGAGAATGGCGAGATTTTGGCTGACGGCCAAACTGAGGTTGGTACCCACAAGCTTTTGAATGCTGACATTTCCGTCCAGTGTATTAAACGCCTGCAGTTTTTTGTCCGATGTCAGCATCCGACCTGTATATTTGATATGAAGCAGCAACGTACCCGCCTCATCCACATTCTGACCATCTACGACTGCCGTAACGAGCACAGAACCTGTACGCGTGGAATCAATGGCATATTTCAGCACATTTGCGAGCAGCTGACCGATCTTGACCTCATCTCCCACGAAGACCTGAGAGATGTTCATTTCAAGGTTCAGACCCAGCTCGATTCCTTTCTCCATCGCCAGCCCGGCATGCAGATACACGGTGCTCTCAATAGTAGAAACCAGATCAAAGGGATCATCATGAACTACCGTTCTACCTGTTTCATTAATATTAAAGTTCATTATATTATTCAGCAAAGACAGGAGGATGTTGCCACTGGTCTCGATCATGTCCACATATTCCACATGCTCTTCAGGCATATTCGGTGTGCGCATCAGATCGGTTAAACCAAGAATGCCATTGAGCGGGTTGCGAATCTCATGACTCATCAGCGCAATCATCTGTGCCTTCGTCATCGCTTCCGATTCTGCACGTTCCTTCTCCATCTGCAGCTGCTGCTTCAGCTGCTCCGTATCGTTAAGTTTCTGTTTCTGCACAAGTAAATTATTTTCCAAGTCAACGACATATCCAAGAAATACAGCCATGGCGTTCAACGTCTTCATATCTGTCTCACTAATGACATAGCCCGGCTTGTCCATTAAACATATCGTCCCAAAAGTTTCACCCGAGCGCCGCATAATGGGTATGCCCACAAAAAAACGGTTACCGAGCGCCTTGGTTACATCCATTGAGCAAGTCAGCGGATGTGCTGCAGTATCCGTTATAGTCAGGTTTTCTTTCGTATTACGCAGTACCAGACTGCAGTAGGAAGAATCAAATGGAAGTTCACTGCCACTGACAACCAGTTCCTCGTTTCGGTTGAAAGCTTCCAAAATGACATTGGTCAACCCGTCATTGGTGGCAACAAAGATCGTATTGACCTTCAATACACCGCTTAACACGTCCACGATGTGGGACGCTGCTTCCTGTACATTTTCATAGAAGCCTCTTGTAATCCCTGCCGTTCCCATGATCCACCCCTCAAATCTTAGCTGTACTTCTACATCTCTATCTCAAAATGAATCTGTCCTGTATATGAGGGTCAAATTTCTCAAGTTAACTGTCACAACATGTACATATATGTTTACCACCATAGAAGCTCAAGAGACTCATAGTGTATGAAATCCAAGCTTATCCCGAGTACAGCGTAAATAGGAATTATACTCTTCCCGGTTCACTTTGAAAACCTTTATCCATTCCCCCCTCTGCAACTCGTGCTGATAGAAGGTTACTATGTGAGAATGATCACACCCAAAAATCCACATATAGTTTATAAATGGATAATGCAAGTCTACATATAGTGTTTAAATGAAATGACCGATATTATAAATCAATATTTGGGAGGAATCTCACATGAACCTGCTTGAGTATGCCACTCCACCGGCATCCGATCTATTATCCGACCTGGGAAGACGAATTATTGGCGCAGAAGACGCGGACACACTGAGGGAGAACGCTAACCTCAATGGCGATTCGTTCAGCGGCAAGATGAGCAGGCTCGGCTCGGAGACGGCCAAGTGGCATGCTCTTCGTCATGTGCTGCCGGAAGAGCTTGCTGCATCTGTGGAGAATGGAGACCTATATGTGCATGATCTGGATCAGTATGCACTTGGAACAACCAACTGCATCTTTATTCCTTTTGACCGACTGTTAGCATCCGGCTTCAATACGGGTAACGGCTCCGTGCGTACACCCCAGACCATCATGTCGGCAATGGCGCTCGTCGCCATCATATTTCAATCACAGCAAAACAGTCAGTACGGCGGGGTATCGGCCAACAAAATCGACTGGGATCTGGCTCCTTATGTACAGCGCTCCTTCCGCAAACATTATCGCAAAGGACAGCGTTTGCTTGGAGAGCACACACAGATTGACGACGAGCATCTGCACCTGGATAGTCCAGTGGCACGAGAAGCATGCCCGCGTGCTTTTGCTTTTGCCTGTGAGGAAACAGAACTGGAGACCGGACAGGCTGCCGAATCCCTGATTCACAATCTGAATACCATGAGCAGCCGGGCAGGAGGACAGATTCCTTTTACCTCGCTGAACTATGGACTATGCACCTCAGCCGAAGGCAGGCTTGTATCCCGTTCCCTACTGGAAGCAACCATCCGCGGCCTTGGTTGCGGGGAAACCCCCGTGTTTCCACAGCATATCTTCCAGTGCAAGCAGGGGATTAACCAGGCTCAAGGGGAACCCAACTACGACTTGTTCCGTCTAGCCGTGACTTGCTCTTCCCGGCGCATGTATCCGAACTTTGTCAACGTGGATGCATCATTCAACCTGCCTTATTATCATCCTGAGGATCCGGATACCATCATCGCCACCATGGGATGCCGTACACGTACGCTGGCAGACCGCTTCGGACGAAATCGGCAGAGCGGTAAAGGCAACCTTTCGTTCAATACCATCAATCTGGTCAAACTCGGCATTCGCTATGGCATCTGTCAGGGTGCACGGGCCGTCGCCGACCGTACGGGGTTCTATAAAGCTCTCGAAGAGGTGATGGAACGCGCTGCTTCCGGACTGCTGCACCGCTATCGTATCCAAACAGCACAGCCTGCCAAGGCATCTGACTTCATGATGCGGGAAGGCGTGTGGGAAGGCGGTGAGCAGCTCGCACCAGATGAACCGGTAGCCGAACTGTTGAAGCATGGCACCTTGTCCATTGGTTTTATCGGGCTTGCCGAATGCATGACCGCTCTGTATGGCCGGCACCATGGACAGGACCCTCATATCCACCGTGAGGCGTTGAACGTTATCCGCACCATGCGTGAATTCTGTGATCACATGAGTGAACGGCATAACCTGAATGTTACGCTGTTCGCCACGCCTGCCGAAGGGTTATCCGGCAAGTTCACCAAGATTGACCGCGAGCGCTATGGCCTCATTGCTGGGGTCAATGATCGGGAATATTACACCAATTCATTTCACATTCCGGTCTATTACACCCTGCCAGCTTACCGTAAAATTGAACTAGAGGCTCCCTTCCATACGCTATGCAATGCCGGAGCCATATCCTATGTTGAATTGGATGGAAATGTACGGGCCAATACCAGTGCCTTCCAGCGTATTGTTCAATATGCACTCGCTCAGGACATTGGTTATTTCTCCATTAATCACCCGATTGACCGCTGTCCGGCATGCGGATATGAAGGTGTCATCGGTGATGTATGTCCTGGGTGTGAGGCACATGAGGACCACGTGCACTTTCAGCGATTGCGCCGGGTTACCGGTTATCTTACCGGCGACTACAAGGTACGCTTCAATTCCGCGAAACAGGCCGAAGTGCGGGATCGGGTGAAACACAAGTGAATCTGTACGGATATATTCCCGAGTCCATAAATGAAGGACCTGGTCTGCGAGCCGTCATCTTCATCAGCGGGTGCCGCCATGCCTGCCCAGGATGCTTCAGTCCGGATTCATGGAGCTTCCGGGCAGGGGAACAGTTCACCGCAGAGCGGCAGCAGCAGATTTTGCAGGAGGTAACTACCCATCCCCTGCTGGATGGGGTTACATTATGCGGAGGTGATCCCTTTTTCTCAGCAGAGGAATGCCTCCCTTGGGTTCTCCGTTTCCGCGATGCATGCCCTGACCGGACAGTGTGGGCCTATACGGGATTTACCTATGAAGAGCTTGTTGCAGATCCGATAAGGGCTGAACTGGCTCGGCTGTGTGATGTCATTGTAGATGGCCCCTACGTGGCTTCCGAACGGGATGTGTCCTTACCTTTTCGGGGAAGCCGTAATCAGCGCTTGGTGGATGTGCAGGCAACGTTAAGAGACCAACAAATTGTTATAGTGAGCCTTGAACCGTTATAGCATGATCCCAATCAATATTCTCATTGAAAATACGCGGAGGATGAATTGCGTGTATTTTCGGTGAGATTTTTTTGGTTTTCACTACTCACTTCTTTATTGCATGTCGATATACTATATAGGTGGTTACTAAAATAAACTTTGGTACTTTTCTATATTAAACATTTTAGGAGGCATTTACCCAATTATGGATATTATTCAAGCACTCATTACATGCATGCCGTTTTTCCGTGATACCATACGCCAGGATGTAACCCTTTCCATCATTGATCGAGAGAAGTTCCTGTACTTTTCTGCAGGAGAGTCCTTAAAGCAATTGGAATTCAAAGCGGGAGATCCTTTGCTTGAGCCCAATCGTAATTTTGCCGATCTGAAAGGCACTACGGAGAAACAATTCGATCATTACCCCAAAGAATTATTCGGTGTTCCATTTGATGTATCGTATCTGCCGATCAAAAACGAACAGGGTGAGGTCATTGCCATATTCAATCTGCTCTACAGCATGGATGATCAGGCTCAGTTACAGCAGCTCATGGAAGCGACGGAGCATCTGACCAATCAGCTTATTGATAGCGTGCAGCATGTGGCTGCACATTCCGAGGAGCTGAGCGCCACAACCGAGGAAATTCGGAATAACTCCAAACAAGCTGTACAGAAATCAGGAAACGTAACTCAGGTTGCGAGCTTCATTCGGGAAATTTCCGAACAAACCAACCTGCTCGGGTTAAATGCAGCCATTGAGGCTGCCCGTGTAGGTGATGCAGGAGCAGGATTCGGCGTCGTTGCAAAGGAAATCCGCAAACTGTCGGTAGATACCAAGCAAGCCACCACCCAAATTGAAGAATCCCTCCTCTCTGTCCGGCAATCCATTCAAATGATGGAAAATGAGCTTGGAGAGATTACCGCCAGCTCGCAGGAACAGGCGGAACTCGTCAACAATTTCATGAGTACCATTGAACAGCTGAATGAAACCAGCCAGCAACTGAAACAATTCGTGAACAAACTGATTACGTTTGACGGCAAATAATTTACATATCGATGCTCAAGTCGAAAAGCCCCCGAATCTGATTCGGAGGCTTTCTTCTATTCAATTATTCAATATGCGGTAAGCTCATTCTATCCGTTTATTTAGCGAATCTCAAAATGACTTATGCGTACACCTGCAGACAATACAAGATAGATGTCTCGTTGACCTGCTGCACCTTGAAGATCGGCTTTCACCGTAGACCATTGCTGTGCACCACTTTGTGCAATATCGACACGTCCTGCCAGTGTTCCATCTGCTGCGTCCAGACGAACTTCAAGTGCTGCACCAGACTGTTCTGACGATACACGTGCTTCAATGACTGCTGCATGATCACCCAGATCGGCGTCTTTGAAAGCAATCCATCCTTGTTCACCCGTCACGCGGACAGAAGTTCCACCTTCTTTGCTCTCATCCAGATCCACACCAAAGTAAGCATCATAATTCTCAGCACGGGTCACCACGCTCAAATTACGGGCAGGGATCGTTTCACCATCGACCGTCAGATCAGCAACAAGCTGAATATCGGATGACGATTTGCCGACCATGATCGAATACGTTCCTGCTTCAACCACATAACGATCACGGGTGACATCCCAGATGGCCAGTTCCTGTACTGGCAAGTTGAAACTCACTTTTACGGTTGCGCCAGCTTCAACATGGAGACGACGGAATCCTTTTAACGTTTTGAGTGGACGTTTCACCCGGGATTTGCCGGCGCGTACATACAACTGTACCACTTCATCACTGGCAATGGTTCCGGTGTTGGTTACGTCGACGGTTACTTTGACCGTTCCTTCTATTCCCGCTTGGTCAGGATTCAACTCCAGGTTGCTGTATTTGAACGCAGCGTACGTTAATCCATGTCCGAATGGATACAGTACATTGCCTTCAAAATACTGATACGTACGTCCGGATTGGATGATGTCATAGTCCTTGATATCCGTTAACTGATCTGCGGATTGCACCCATGTCATGTTCAGACGGCCTGCTGGTGCGTAATCTCCGTAGAGCACGTCGGCGACAGCCGTACCCAGTTCCTGTCCTGCATGGGAAGTGTACAATACAGCCGGGATGTTCTCTTGAACCCAATTGGATGTGAACGGGTAACTGCCCACAATAACCACAATGGTGTTCGGATTGGCCGCATAGACAGCCTCAACCAGACGTTGTTGGGATTCAGCCAGATCCAGGCTTGGACGGTCAATCTCTTCCTTCCCGTTCACAAGCGGATTGTTCCCGACAAATACAATGGCCGTTTCTGCTTCTTTCGCTGCTGCTACAGCTTCATCCAACCCGTTCACAACGATGTCCTTCTTAAACGTCTCGGTCGCACCAAAAGACTTCAGCTCTTCTGACACGGCAAATGCGTCGTTTCCGCCATTTGGCGAGGTAACCGTTTTGCCATTCCATGTTGTCAGACCAACACTACCATCTTCCTGCGGAAGCAAGTGGAATACTTCCTTCACGAACCAGCCGTACACTTCATCTGCTGAAGCCGTTACCGTTTCTTCATCCGTGGTCAGATATTTGCCATTGCTTTCTGCCTGCAGAGTCAGACTGCCGAAGCCCCAATCCGTCAGCGTGAACGTCTCTGCTTCTCCCGATGCAATGAGTGGTGACTTCTCACCTTCAGCCAGTCCGATTGCTTTTCCATTCGCTACCGAAGTCAATGTAATCCGGTCGTTTCCATCCTTGAACGCAACCTTATCGCTGCCTACCTTGCCGCTGATCGCCTCAAGCGGAGATACGCTGTAAGGCATGGTGCCAGCATACCAGTCACGGTAAACGGTGCCGCCCAGCTGACCAATAACAGCCACTTTGCCTGATTTTGTTTTATCCAACGGAAGCGTACCTTTATCGTTTTTGAGCAATACAACTTGTTCTCTTGCCGCTCTGAGCGAAAGTGCTTTTGCCTTCTCTGTCATCATCGCTTCTTCGCCAATGGATGCATACGGGTTGCCTTCAGCCGGATCGAACTCACCCAGACGGAAACGTACACGGAATGTATTGAACAATGCCTGGTCGATATCTTCCATTGTTAGCGTTCCTTGTTCAAGGCCTTCGCGCAGTGCTTGCTTGGACAGATCCGCATCATCGGTAATGCTGTCGATTCCCGCTTTTACGGACTCCACCGTCCCCGGTGTATGAGAATCATAGTACTTATGATCGTTCTTGATCCCCATCACATCGCCTGCATCGCTGACGATGAAACCATCCATACCCCACTCGCCTTTGACAATTTCGTTCACAAAAGGATGAAGCAGCGCCGGCGTACCGTTAATGGAGTTATACGCGGTCATCATCGACTGCGCTCCGCCTTCCTTGAACGGCTTCTCGAATGCCTTCAGATAATATTCACGCATATTGCGTGGATCAATGCTCGATGAGCCGCTTCCGCGATCCACTTCATTATTGTTGGCAAGGAAGTGCTTGAGCGTTGCAACAGCCTTGTAATATTTCGGATGATCTCCCTGAATCCCCTTAACCAGTGCTGTGGTAAGTTCGGCAGTCAGTTCGGGATCTTCGCCATAAGCCTCTTCATTGCGGCCCCAACGCGGGTCACGTTCCATATCAACTGTAGGTGCCCACAGGGTGAGACCATTCACAGCCGGATTGCGTTTGTAGAACACACGCGCCTCGTCCCCAATGACAGAACCGATTTCTTTCATAAGTTCCGCATCCCATGTGCAAGCCAGTCCAACAGGCTGCGGGAAGGATGTAGCTTCGCCAAGCCATGCCAGGCCATGAGCGGCTTCTGTTCCGTGTTTATAAGCAGCAATACCCAGGCGTTCTACCGCTGGCTGGTATTGCAGCATGGATTCGATCTTTTCATCTTCTGTCAGACGGGATACTAGGTCTTTAACCCTTGCGTCCAGTTCGAGCGTTGTATCCTGAAATGGATATTTGGTTTGATTAGTCATGGGTTGAAATCTCCTTTGCACTTCAGATCGTTTATTGGCTAATGATAGCGAATACATAAAATGTAATGAACACTGTGCACTCCGATAAATCTTCGACTCGTTTTATATAGGTAAAAACATTGTTAAATCAGCATTTATACATCTGTACACGTTGCCTTTTCACATTTACTAAAACGGTTTCGATAATCTTATCATAATGCATGTCTGGCAAAAAAAATAGGGGGCCTCTTCAGGAAAATGTGAACAATGATTAGTAAAGTCTCTGCCACCTCGTTTTATTCTGACGCAGTGTGGCAATCATGGATAGGAGTACATCCCCTTCGCGCTTACGTGGGATACGAACCATTTCATTTTTGACCTGAAGAAAGATCAAGGAGGACAATTGAATGAGCAACAATCAACAGCCCCCTACGGGCCTGCCCCCCATACCGGAATCCATCTGGAGGGCCACTCATGAATTTGATGCCTACCCGAAGCTTACTGAAGATATCAGTGCAGATGTAGCCATTATTGGTGCAGGGATTGCAGGCATCACAACAGCCTATCTGCTTGCCCAAACCGGGATGCGTGTTGTGGTGCTGGAAGCCGGGAAAGTACTGGATGGTACAACCGGACATACAACAGCCAAGGTTTCTGCGCAGCATGGGGTCATTTTCGATGAACTGCTTCACCACTTCGGACAAGAACAGGCACGCATGTATTATGAAGGCAATGCTGAGGCTGCCAACTGGATGCGCAATCTCGTAAAAGAGAAACAGATCGATTGCCAGTGGGCAGAAGAAGATGCCTATGTGTACATTCAATCCGAAGATAATCTGAAAAAGCTGGAGATTGAGCTCACCGCTTACGGCAAGCTGAACATTCCAGGTCAGTGGGTCGATCCGCTTCCGATTCAAGTTCCATCGAGAGCAGGCATTAAGATGCCCGGTCAAGCTCGCTTTGACCCTCTCGCCTATTTACACCATTTGCTTGATTCTGCCGTTAAGCAAGGCGTTCAGATATATGAGCATACGACAGTCACCGACGTGGAAGAAGATGCTTCACTTCATGTACGGACTTATGGTAATGGTCCATCCGTGACAGCAGAACATGTTGTTGTTGCCTCCCACTTTCCGGTGTATGACCCCGGTTTTTATTTCACAAGGTTGCACGCCGAGCGTTCTTATGCGGTTGCAGTAGAACCTCAAAAGCCGTATGCCGGCGGCATGTATATCTCGGATGATGAGCCAGCCCGTTCTCTTCGCAAGGTGCTCCATGAAGGGAAGGAACTCATCCTCTTCGGTGGGGAAAACCATAAAACCGGACAAGGAATCTGCACCTATGGTCATTATGAGCGCCTCGAGAGCTTCGCAGAGGAAACGTACGGCATCCGCAGCATTCCATTCCGCTGGTCCGCACAGGATCTGATATCCATTGATAAGGTGCCTTATATTGGACCAATTACCGGAAGGCATGAACGAGTCTATGTCGCTACCGGATTCGCCAAGTGGGGCATGACCACTGGTACGATGGCCGGACATATCCTGGCAGATCGTATCACCGGTCGTGACAATCCCCATGCCGCTGTCTTCGATCCAGCCAGATTCAAGACAGATCCCGGTATGAAAAACTTTATCATCGAAAACGCGAATGTAGCGAAAGAGTTGATCTCCGGAAAAGTAGGCATCGTTCACAAGGACGTCAGCGAGATCGGCAATGACGAAGGTGCCGTTGTTCGTCATAACGGCAAACGGGCCGGTGCTTACAAGGACACCAGCGGCAAATTGTTTTTGGTCGATACAACCTGCACGCATCTGGGTTGCGAAGTGGAATGGAATGAAGGAGAACGCTCGTGGGATTGCCCTTGCCACGGTTCCCGCTTCGACTTTGCAGGAAAAGTGATTGAAGGACCAGCCGTCAAAGATCTCAAAGTGCTTGAAGCTGCAGAATAAACAGAAAAGATTCAGTTTACAGACCCGGGTGGTCCTCCGTCTTCAGACGGAGGCATCATACCCGGGTTTTGCGTATGCTGTTCTTATGAGAAATCGATAAGGCAGCACTCATCACTTGGCCTTCATTCAAGGCCGATTCGTGATCCGGAACTATTTTAAAATCACTACCTTGCAATATACAGTACTGAATGCTATTATGATCTCACGACTACTGAACAATATACACTAGTGATTGATGAAGGATGAAGGAGGAACCTGTGTGAACGTGAACATCCAGTTCAAAA
This sequence comes from Paenibacillus illinoisensis NBRC 15959, assembly GCF_004000925.1. Taxonomy (GTDB): domain Bacteria; phylum Bacillota; class Bacilli; order Paenibacillales; family Paenibacillaceae; genus Paenibacillus; species Paenibacillus illinoisensis. Next base: position 202,319 of record NZ_BIME01000003.1, read on the forward strand.
AGGGAGTACTGGAGCTATGCGTCCTGGTGCTGATTAACCGCCAGGATCGGTATGGCTACGAACTGGCTCAGGCGGTTTCCAAACATATTGAAGTTGCCGAGGGTGCACTGTACCCATTACTCCGCAGACTTGTTCAAGACGGGTACTGCACCACCTATTTGCAGGAATCAAGCGAGGGACCGCCCCGTAAATATTACAAGCTGTCGGACACAGGTCGTGACTACATGCAGGCACTGACTACGGAATGGAATGAATTTGTGCGCAACGTCGCAAATCTGATTGAGGAAGGAACCCATAATGAATAGACAACAATTTATGCAGGCCATGGAAATCCATCTGCGGCCAATGGAGCCTCAGGAACGCGCGGAGCTGCTCGCAGACTATGATCAGCACTTCGAGCTCGGGCTTCAGGAAGGAAGAACCGAAGAGGAGATTGCCCTCGAGTTAGGCCGTCCGGAAGAGATTGCACGGGAAGCACTCGGTGACCGCTATGACGTGAACTTGCCGGGTTCAGATCCCTTCTACGCCCCGACTTATGGTGAAATGCGGCCGCCAAGAAACAGCAATCGGGCAGCTCGCAATTTTTTTACGGCTGTTGGCCTGATTTTTCTGAATTTGATTCTGGGCATTCCTCTGGGATTAACCCTCTGGTCGCTGTGGCTCGTTATCGCCAGTATGTCCTTGCTGGCCTTGGCCCCTGTCGCTGCCGCTGTAGATTTCCTCTTTCTTAGTCAGTTTGATAAAGCTGAGCTGTTCGTGGCGATCGGGGCATTTGGTGTAGGTATCCTATTCGCTATCGCAGCGAAACGGGTATTCAAGGGCTTCAAAGCAGTCACGCTACAATACATTAGATGGAACAAGAAGACGATGAAAGGAGACGTTTCCGCATGAGTACAAAAAAGTGGTTGGCTTTGGCTGTCATCTGTATCGGAATAGGTTTGCTCGGAACGTCCATATATGGAGTTCAGTTCGGAGATGATCGGGAAGCTTACTCCAAGCGGTGGGATTTCAAAAATGATGAGTTGCAAAATGTATTTATGGATGCCAATTTTAGCGCAGATATCGAATTCGTGGTCAGCCCGGATTCCAATGGTTATATTGAGGTAGACGGTAAATGGGACCCGGTTGTCATCCAAAGTTTCGAACAGGCCACATTATCAGGGGGCACGTTCAAGCTAGTTCAGACAGAACGTCAGAAATTACAGTTTCTTACCCTGTATTGGAATGATCGGGATTCCAAAATCACCGTAGCCCTGCCTGAAGGTCACCAATTAAATGAGGTTAAACTTGATTCATCCTCAAGCGACTGGAAGTTGGCCGGTTTACATGCCAAGCTACTTGAGCTCAACAATACCTCGGGATCCATTCGTCTGGAAAATATAGCGGCTCCGCGTATTGATCTGGATCTCACTTCTGGGGACATCAAGGCTTCAACTATTGATGGCGACATGACTGTAACTCAAACCTCCGGAAGCTTCACTGCAGATCAGGTAGAAGGTAATGTAAACAGTGAAATATCATCAGGAGATGTTAAAATCACACAGCTAAACGGAGCTGCCAATGTCCGTTTCACTTCTGGCAGTATTCATATTGAACAGTCCCATACTGCCCCAATGGATGTATCGGGACAATCGGGTGATATCTATATTCAGGCTGCAACAGATTTTGAAGGAGTCTATGACGCACGTGCCACTTCCGGAGATGTAAATGTACCAGAATCTCCGATGAATAGTAAGGAAGTCATCAAGGCCCGTACCACCTCTGGCAGCATCCGTATCACCAAGTAGTGATGAAGCAAATATCAGAACTGTGGGTAATATAGTATAATCAACTGCCATTCCAACTTATAAGGAGGAATTACCCACATGGAACTTAAAAATAAAACGGCTGTCATTACAGGAGCCGGTAAAGGTATTGGCCGCGCCATTGCCGAAGCACTTGCCAAGGAAGGTGTGCATCTCGGCTTGATTGCACGTACGGCTTCCGATCTGGAGGCCCTTCAGCAAACGTTAAGCGAGGCATATGGCATTAAAGTCACAAGTGCTGTAGCTGACATTTCTGATCGTACACAGGCCGAAGCAGCGGTAGCAGCACTAGAAATGGAACTTGGTGCGGTTGACATTCTCATCAATAATGCAGGTATTGCCAGCTTCGGCACCTTGCTCGACATGGAGCCGGAAGAATGGGAGCGCATCCTGCATGTCAACGTTATGGGTACATATTACGTCACGCGTGCCGTGCTGCCGAGCATGATTAAAGAAAGCAGCGGCAGCATCATTAATATTGCTTCCACTGCAGGCGAACGCGGATTTGCTACAGGTTCGGCATACTGTGCATCCAAGTTCGCCCTGCTCGGGATGACAGAATCCCTGATGCAGGAAGTACGCAAATCCAACATTCGTGTAACGGCATTGACACCAAGTACGGTAAATACAGAGCTTGCTACGAATGCAGGTCTGAAAATCGGAGACGAGGATCGCATGATGCAAGCGGAAGATGTAGCCGAGCTTGCTCTGGCAACGCTTAAGCTGTCAGACCGCGTATTTGTTAAAGCTGCTGGAATCTGGACAACCAATCCGCAGTAAAACAACCAAGAGGAATGCAAACAGACCGCTGGGAAAGTCCCGGCGGTCTGTTCCATATTGCCATACGCAAGCATGCCCCTACCTTACTGGTTCCACAAACGGTCCAGATCCAGTTCTTTGGACACCGCAATTAATACGACTGCTGTCTCATCTCCAATATTCGTTACCTCATGGGGAACGATGGCATTCCAGCTAAACGAATCCCCAACTTCCAATATCTCAACGTCCTCACACTGTGCTGCCCGAATCCTGCCCTGTAGGACAAGGTGACTCTCTTCCCCGGCATGCTTGTTAACCCCTGTGGAAACACCAGGCGGCAGTTCCACAATCGACATGCGCATGGCCCCTTTTGCCGTTAGATGCTGTACCTTGATTGACCCGCTCCCCGCAGTCGTTTCCTGACGTTCGTCCTTGCGTACGACGTTCATTCGCTGTTCAGGTGCGAGCAGCAGGTATGGCAGGGGCACCTCCAGATAATCCGCTATACTTTCGAGTGTAGCAATGGAGGGTGATGTTTTGTTATTTTCCACATTGCTGATGAACCCTTTCGATAATCCCGTTCCCTCACACATTTGCATAATCGTAATCTGTTTCTGTTTTCGAATCGTCCGAATGGCCAAGCCAATATCCATAATGCTTCTCCTACCCTTCTCTTGCCAAATCCTCAGTCTGTCCGCTGGGAGACTCATAATATATGATCCGGTTGCAAAATGGATCGGTCACGGTCATTTCCCGCATTCCCCAAGGTGTACCCGTGATCCCCGGCCTGGAATGTTTATATTTTTTCTGATTAAGTCGGCTGCACATCACATCCAGATCATCCGTTTCAATTCGCAGCGCAGCTCCCGGAGTACAATCGCCGTGATGCTCGGACAGGTGAAGAACAATGGAATCAAGCGATATCTGCATATATAAGGGCATCCCCTCTTCAAATCGATGCTCCCAATCTACGACAAACTCCAGGTAGTCGACGTAAAACTCTTTGGCCTTATCCTCATCAAATATTCTCAAAATAGGCACGATCCCTTGCAGCATCCTGATCACATCCTCGGGCTTAATATGAACATCACAATCAGCAACGTTATTTCAGTATTTATTTAGATATTCTAATACGTAACATATTTTCATAATACAAAAAAAATATTGACCCTACAATGGATCCATGATAAATTTTGTTCATAAATAAGAATATTTATTTCATATTAGTGAACTATTATAATATAACTTTCTTCAGGCGGTGATTCCAATGAATACATCATTTACTTATGAAGTTCGATTGCCTTCGAATTACAATACAGATCAGCAATATCCCGTTATTTTTGCCCTCCATGGCATGGGTTCGGATGAGCAGGATATGCTTCGTCTAATGGAACCCCTGCAATCCGATTTTATTATCGTAGCTGTTCGGGGACCCCTTGTTCAGGGCAGCGGTTATGCCTATTTTCAAATTAAAAGCATTGGTAATCCTGTTCGTGAGCTGTTTGACGCTTCGGTTCAGGGGTTGCAGCAGCTGATCGGAGATTTGTCCTCTGAATATGCCATTGATCCGGCGCGACGTTATATTGCGGGCTTCAGTCAGGGTGCCATTATGGCGATGACGCTCTCCTTGATCATGGGCGATGCTATCAAAGGAATCGTAGCCATGAGCGGATACATTCCGCAATTTGTAAAAGACGAATATCCTATAGAGCCTGGAACATCGTTAGCCGTATTTATCTCCCATGGAGACCAGGACCACATGTTTCCCCTGCAACTGGGTGAAGACAATGCGAATTATTTCCGTAAACATGCTAGAAGTGTAACTTACGTTCCTTATCATGGCGGACATCACGTCACCGCAGAGCTTTACGATCAATTCCAATTATGGCTTCGCAGCGATGCTGAACTGGCTGCCGTCAATACGAAAGGACTGAATGCATAATGATGCCCTCCTTCTTTATCGCACATGGTGCACCTTCACTTGCACTGGAGGAGAATGTTTATACCGAATTCCTGCAAAAACTCGGACAGGATCTGCCCAAACCGCGAGCCATCGTCTTGTTCTCCGCCCATTGGGAGTCTGCAACTCAACTTGTATCCTCTACGGCTCAATATGAGACAATCTATGACTTTGGCGGTTTCCAGCCGGAACTGTATCAGATCAAATATCCGGCTCAAGGTCACGCTGAGACAACGGCAGATGTTCTTCGTCTGCTTGAGGAAGCTGGCATTCCCGCTGAGGCTGATTCCTTGCGCGGGCTGGATCACGGTGCCTGGGTTGTTCTTCGCTTGCTCTACCCGGATGCGGATATCCCGGTCATTGCACTTTCCGTGAATCGCTACTTGACGAATGAGCAGCAGTATCAGATCGGTCAAGCACTTGCTTCACTTCGCGAACAGGATATCCTTGTGATTGGCAGCGGTGGCACAGTCCACAATTTGCGCCAGCTGAACTGGGAAAGTAACGGCGTGGACTCCTGGGCCATGGAGTTTGACCAATGGCTGGAGGACAAGCTTGTCCAGTGGGATACGGAAGCCCTCTTCGCTTATGACAAGGTGGCACCATCCGCTCGTGCTGCAGTCCCTACACCAGAGCATTTTGTTCCCCTACTGCTGGCCATGGGAGCTGGCGATCAGACCAAGAAGGCATCCCTGTTATTCAAAGCATATCAATACGGCAATCTAAGCTTGTCCTGTTGGAAGTTTGATTAAATCTGAGCATTAAATATTCATATGGATTGCAAGGAATACATCGATCGGCACTCTTGAGGAGTGCCTTTTTTGCATGGCTTTCTTAGGAATCAAATATGGATGAATTACTCGTATTCAATATTCTGAATTTTGTCCATATAATAATATGGCCTTTTTTGCATAATGCTGGGATATGTAAAGCGGGTTATAATAACATTTAGTGGTAATGCACAAGATGTAACTAAGAAGCTTGAATTTTACACCTATCAAATCTTCTGGGAGGAACAATCAACGTGGCTGATCAAGCAAAGTCAGAGAGCTTTATGTCTCTCGTCAAAAAAGGAAATACGTCCTCGGCCGTAGCTATGGCAGGTAATGCCGTACTTGCCTTGTGCAAAGGAGGAGCCTTTTTATTCAGCGGCAGCGGGGCCATGTTTGCCTCAGCCATGCACTCGCTCGCTGATGCCATCAATCAGGGATTCGTCTTCGTCGGTAGTGTGCTGTCCGAGAAAAAACCGACACGCCGCTTCCCGACCGGATTCGGACGGGTCATCAACATTTTCTGCATGATTGCCGTTATCGTAGTTACGATTATGGCCTACGAAACCATCCATGAAGGAATTCACCTGCTGCAGCATCCTGCTGGTCATTCAGGCGGCCTCTGGATCAACATCGGTGTGCTCGTCTTGAACATTGTGATTGACGGCGCCATCCTGATCAAAGCCATGAAAGAAATTCTTGTGGAAGCACGTGCACCCAAGGCGTCCGGTTTCGCCCTAGTTCCTGCAGCGATCAAAAACGTCGGACGTGCTGCACCACCAACACGACTGGTGTTCTACGAAGACGTGGTAGCTGTACTCGGGGCAACGCTCGCCCTGATCTCTGTCGTTGTCATTGCGTTGACCAACTTCGCATTGCTGGATGGTATTGTGACTACCCTGATCGGCTGTCTGATGATTGCCGTAGCTTTCCGGGTCGGATACGACAATATGATTGGACTCATTGGGGTAGCTGCACCACAGGATATTGAGGACAAAGTGTCCCAGACCATCCTGGCAGACTCCCATGTGGCCGATATCCAGATGATGCGCATTATCCAGGAAGGTCGTTATTACCATGTTGAGGGATTGATTGAGCTGACCAAAGGACTGTCTCTGGCCGATGCCGATGATATCAAGTTCCGTGTTCAGGAGAAATTGATGACCAATCCGGATATTGCCGATGCAGCCATTTCCATTATCGAAGATGATGGGGTAAAAAGCTGGGGCAAGAAACATTCAGATGTTGTAAAATAACCTGCATTTCAATGTATAACAAAACCGACCAAGCCCACTCCAGGAGGAGTGGGCTTGCTGCGTGTTCAACGAACAATCTTCAACCATTGCCTTTGGATTCGGGACTTCAATTGAACTATTAGAATTAGTGCCTATCGCTGGGATTGACTCTTCATGATCTCTTTCCCTGTTTGGCCCCCATTTCCTCAATTTTCCTCAGCCATTTTAGCCGGAATGCTTCGGTAGATCCCTTGATCGGACTAATCTCCGTAACGCGGACCGGGGATACACCGGAAAATTTTAAAATATTTGAACTCATGATCCGATGGCCGGCTTGCCTGTACATCAAACGATAATACCAGCGGGGTGTATCCATCGTTACGATGAGCTGCGCGGACTTCCCTTTTAATAATTTGTCCCACAGGGGCGAGCCTTCTCGATACCTCATGGCAAACCCCGGCAGGAATACCCGGTCGAAAAATCCTTTCAGAACAGCCGGCATCGCTCCCCACCACAACGGATACACAAACACCAGATGATCGGCTCTACGGATCAATTCCTGGGCTTTGACCAGATCATCCTCAAGTTCCGTCCGTTTACGATAACCGTATTTGAGGTTTGGATTAAACTCCATTTGGCTCAAATCAAGCAAATTCACGTCACTGCCGGATTTCCGGGCGCCTTGGATATAAGCATCGGATAATGCTCTACAATAACTCTCTGGATCAGGATGGCCATTAATCACCAGAATATTGGATTTCATACTTGGGTTCCTCCTGTATAATAAATGAAAGCCGAAGAAGCTGGCGTATCCCTATCATAAGTTGACTTTACATCGAAACAAATGATCGAGGGCGCCGAAAATGTTGCTCATTCGCGCAAATGGAGGTACATGAACAACCACAATATCGGAGTATCCATTTCTTTGCTGTATCCCATCATGAAAAACCTTGTTCATCAGGGATATGAGGTCGAAGAATTTTTCAAGTTCGCCGGTTTTGACCCGGCTGTATTGCAGCATGCTGAAGCCCGAATATCGGTCGAAGAACTGGAACAAATGTTACAAAAGGCTTCTTCATACTCAAATGATCTGTACTTCGGCTTACATCAAGGCTTACTTCTCGACTTCGCGGACCTGGGAATTCTCGGATACGTTATGATGCATTCCCAAACGATCGGTGACGCCCTCGCTGCATATCAGCGGTATAACATCATTCTGTACAGCGGATTTAATCTGGATTGGGAGATAGATGGTCAGGATGTGGTTCTCCGTCTGTTTTTGCAATCGCCGCAGCAGATGTCCCGTCATTGTGTGGAAGACATGTCCGTATCCGTCTTGTATCTTATCCGCAAACTGGCAAATCGCTCGGTGGTGGTAAAAGAGGTTCATTTTAGCCATGAGGCTCCGGATAATACGGGAAATCTCAGCCCATACATTGACATGTTCGGCGTAGCTCCCCAATTCGGTGATGACCATAATCTGCTGCGTCTGCCCAAAGACATTCTCAGTCAGCCTGTTCTCTATTCGGATACCAAGATGCTGCAGCTGTTTGAAACGATGGCCGAGAAAAGCAAGGATCTGCTGCAGCCTTCTCATACGTTCTCTGGCAAGGTCAGCCGCTGGCTGATCGACAGCCTTCCTGCCTCCTTTCCCACATTACAACACACCGCAGAACATCTCGGCGTGAGCATTCGCACACTTCAAAGCAGATTGCGTGAAGAAGGTACGACGTACCATGAGATCTCCGTTCAGGTACGGAAGGAGCTTGCCCTGAATTTTTTGCGGGAAGGACAGTATTCTGTCGGTGAAATTGCCTATGCCCTTCATTTTTCCGAGCAAAGTGCATTTCAGAATGCTTTCAAAAAGTGGACCGGACAGACGCCCGGGCAATACCGGGCTGGACGGGCCTGAATCTCCATGGGCCTTTTGCTCAGGGAATAACGAGGTAACAGCTAGTTGATACCAAGATCATGGGGTCCCTACCTAGACTTAAGTCTAGGTTCTTTTTAACGCCAAAGACCGAGGATGGATAATTCCAATTCATGGTATGCTGTGTGTATCGAGAAAAAAGACTTCATGTCTGTTCGGAATGACTCTAATGAAACGATGAAAAGGAGAGATATCATGGCTAAACGTACGATCCTGGCGCCTGTACTCATTTTGCTGGGCGTGTACCTGATCCTGAACCAGGGAGGTTCACTCGGTCCGGGTACGATCTTTGCCAACTTCTGGCCTACCCTGTTCGTAATTCCGCTCGGCCTGTTCTTCCACTGGCTGTACTTCTCCATGATTGGCAGAGGGGTGGGCTTGCTTGTACCGGGCGGTATTTTGCTGACTGCCGGCGTAGTCAGCCAGATCGCCATGCTCTTTGGTAACTGGAGCACCATGTGGCCTGGCTTTATCCTTGCCGTTGCTGTTGGTTTGTTTGAATTGTACTGGTTTGGCGGACGAAACAAGTGGCTGCTCATTCCCATCAACATCCTGACGGTGATCTCGCTGCTCTTCTTCACGGTTATGTCCATCGGTTCGATGCTGAGCAGTATGTCCTTTATTCAGCCGTTCGTGGCCATTGTGCTGATTATGGGCGGGGCTTGGTTAATTGTGGGTCGCAAAAGAAACATGTAGGCCAAATATCGTTTACACTAAACCACTCCGAGGACAGACAACTTCCGATCGCTGTTATTCCCGGATTTCCTTGATTCCCCCTTGACAGGGAGAAATCCGGGAATAGCTTATGCTTCCGAAGTAGCTTTCTTTCAGAAAGCTTTTAGGCGCACGCTTCGCTTCTCCAGTTTGTCTGTCCTCTCCGTTATGTGTAAACCCGTTATGGCAACAACCTGAGCTGTTTGCTTGGAGTGCAGGTAGTCAGAAAAAAATCCCCTGATCCTTTAAATGGATTCAGGGGATTTTGATTTAAAAGCATATATGCAGGTGTGATACAGCCTAGTATGCAGCTCGTGCGGCGTCTGTTATGGCCGATCAGCTGTTATTTGCTGTGCATTTTAAACTCAAGGAACAGGTCGTTATAATGCGAAAGCATTTTTTTACCCAGATTATCGTACACTTCCAGCTTGCTTGTCAGTGAATCATCCGGATAGAACCGCTCATCACTGGAGATATCCTCTGGAAGCAGCTTGAGTGCCTCGGCGTTCGGTGTGGAGTATCCGACATATTCGGCATTACGTGCAGCATGATCCGGGTCCAGCATAAAGTTGATAAACTGGTGTGCTCCTTCAATATTGCTTGCCGTCTTCGGAATGACCATATTATCGAACCAGAGGTTCGATCCCTCCTCAGGCACCACGTAATCGAGCTTGTCGTTCTCATCCATAATCTCCGAAGCGTCTCCGGACCAGACGAGTCCCACCGCCGCTTCCTCATTGGCCAGCAGCATTTTGATCTCATCACCAACGATGGCTCTGACGTTAGGCGTCAGGGTAGACAGTTTCGCCAGCGCCTCCTGCAGATGGTCTTCATTGGTGTCATTCAGGGAATAATGCAGACTGTTCAGTCCCATCCCCATGACTTCACGGGCACCATCCAGCAGCAGGATCTGATTTTTCAGACGTGGGTCCCACAGGTCATCCCAGCTCTCAAACGTCAATCCGTCAACCAGCTCAGAATTGTAGACAATGCCCACCGTTCCCCAGAAGTACGGAATGGAATACTGATTGCCTTCGTCAAAGGACAAGTTTAGGAAATCAGGATCTATATTGTCCAGGTTGGTTAATTTGCTGTGATCAAGTGGAACGAGCAGGTTCTCTTCTTTCATTTTACTAATCGCATATTCAGAAGGAATCGCTACGTCAAAGGTTGTTCCGCCCTGCTCAATCTTGGTGAGCATCGCTTCATTGGAGTCAAACGTCTGGTAGATGACCTTGATGCCTGTCTCCTCTTCAAACTCCGTCAGCAGATCCGGGTCAATATAATCGCCCCAGTTGTAGATGGTCAGCGTATTGCCGCCCGAGTATCCCTGACTCTTGTTGAGATAGGAGGCCAGGATCATCAGGGCAAAGGCTGCCACAAAGACAATCGCAAATGTCCGTACCAGTTGCTTCATGGACGCAGCCCCCTTCCGGCAGGTGTCCGTGCAGCGCGGCGGTTAATGAAGTAATAGCCAATAACCAGCAGCACCGTCAGCAGGAAAAGCAGTGTTGACAGTGCGTTAATGGACAACGACACACCCTGTCTCGCCCGGGAATAGATCTCTACGGATAGCGTCGAGTACCCGTTCCCCGTTACAAAGAATGTTACCGCGAAGTCATCCAGGGAGTACGTCAGCGCCATGAAGAACCCGGCAAAAATCCCCGGTTTAACGTATGGCAGTACTACACGTGTGAGGATCTGCCATGAGCCTGCGCCCAGATCGCGCGCCGCATCCATCAGCGTTGGGCTCATTTCCTGCAGTTTTGGCAGCACCATGATGACAACAATCGGCACGCTGAACGCGATATGGGACAGCAGGACCGATGTGAAGCCCAGCTTGATCCCGATCATGGTGAACAAAATCAGGAAGGATGCACCGATGATGACATCCGGGCTTACAATCAATACGTTATTGAGAGATAGCAGCGTATTCTTGGTCCGTTTACGCCGCACATGATAGATCGCGAGCGCACCTGCCACGCCAAGGATCGTCGAGATAGCCGAAGACAGCAGCGCAATAATAAAGGTATTCAGTACAATGATCAGCAGCCGGGTATCGGCAAATACCTCCCTGTACCATTCCAGTGTGAATCCTTCGAAATTACGCATGTGACCGCCGCTGTTGAAGGAATAGAAGATCAGGTACGCAATTGGTGCGTACAGGATCGCAAAGACGACAGCTAGATAAACGTTAGATAGCTTTCCGTTTCTTCCCATTACGCACCTCCTTCTTCCCTGATCCGGTCAGAAACATAATGATCGCCATCGCAATAATCAAAAAGACGGCAATCGTCGACCCCATCCCCCAGTCCTGGGTGACGAGGAAATGCTGTTCAATGGCTGTTCCCAGCGTAATAACCCGGTTACCCGCAATAAGGCGGGTGATCATGAACAGCGACAACGCAGGGATAAATACAGCCTGACATCCCGATTTGACTCCAGTGAGCGTCAGCGGGAAGATAACCCGGCGAAACGTCAGCCAGGATGAAGCCCCGAGATCCCGCGCCGCGTAAATCAGCGAAGGGTTCATCTCTTCCAGCGCGTTGAAGATCGGGAGAATCATGAACGGGATGAAGATGTACACCGATACAAAAATAAAGCTGAAATCGGTGAACAGAATCTGCTGTGAACCGATGCCAATCACTTCAAGCAAGGAGTTGGTGAGGCCATATGTTCCGAACAGGCCGATGAAGGCATAGGCTTTTAACAACAGATTAATCCAGCTAGGCAAAATAATAAGCAGCAGCCACAGCTGCTTGTGCTTCGTCCGGGTCAACAAGTAGGCCGTCGGATACGAAACCAACAGGGCAAACACCGTAATCAGCAGGGCATACCAGAATGAACTCAGTGTCATCTGCATATATACGGGCGTGAAAAACCGAGCATAGTTGCCAAACGTGAAATTGCCCTCTACATCAAAGAACGAATAATAGACAACCAGCAGTACCGGAGCGACAACGAACAGCACCATCCATAATACATATGGAATCAGATACGCATTGCGTGTACTCGCCTTACTCTGCATGGACGGCCTCTTGGTAGGCTTCAAGTCGTTTGTCGAATTCCTCTTCGGTCTCGTTGAAGCGCATGACGTGAATGGCTTCCGGATCAAAATACAGCCCGATACGTTCGCCCACGACAGCTTTCTTCGTGGAATGCACCAGCCATTCGTTCCCTGCATCGTCATAACTGGAAATCTCGTAATGCACCCCGCGGAACAACTGGGAGTCAACATTGACCTTCAGCTTGCCCTGATCCTCGGTCGTAATCTCCAGATCCTCCGGACGAATCACGATCTCAACAGGCTCGTTCGGCTGCAATCCCTGGTCGACACATTCATACTGTGCACCAGCGAATTCCACCACGAAGTCCTGCTTCATCTTGCCAGATACGATGTTCGATTCACCGATAAAGTCCGCCACAAAACGGTTAATCGGTTCATCATAGATGTCATTCGGCGTACCGCTCTGCTGAATCACGCCGCCGTTTAGAACGAAAATCTCATCCGACATGGCCAGCGCTTCCTCCTGGTCATGCGTAACGAAAATAAACGTAATGCCCAGACGCTGCTGCAGCTCACGCAGCTCGTACTGCATTTCGGTCCGGAGCTTCAGATCGAGTGCAGACAATGGCTCGTCCAGCAGCAGGATCTCAGGTTCATTGACAATCGCACGTGCAATAGCGACCCGCTGACGTTGTCCACCGGACATTTCGCCAATCTCGCGGTTTTCATACCCGGACAGGTTGACGAATTTGAGGGCTTCCAACACTTTGCTGCGTATTTCAGCCGTTTTCATCTTTTTGATCCGCAAACCGAAAGCCACGTTCTCAAATACATTCAAATGTGGAAATAACGCATAATCCTGAAATACGGTATTAACCTGGCGCTGATGGGCAGGGACACGGTTGATCAATGCTCCGTTAAAATAAATGCTGCCCTGAGTCGGCTCCGCAAAGCCGGCGATCAGCCTTAATATCGTTGTTTTGCCGCAGCCCGATGGGCCAAGCAGCGTATAAAATTTACCCCGCTCAATCTCAAAGCTGACTTCCTTCAATACGGCTTCATCCTGATCGTATTGCTGGGTCACCCGGTCGAACCGGATAATTGGTTGTTGATCTGACATGTTTCATCTCGCCCCCTTAAACTTGAGGTACAACTTCCCTGTACACTTTCTATAAACACATCGTTAATACAAATCCCATCTATTATATATGATTCAGCTATATCCGCAATGGTTTTGATGTAAACGCAGGATGTCTTTTCTTCTTATTTTCACAAATCCTGCATACATTACGTTTATATGTCGATATCTACGCATTCTATAAAGCGATTGGAGGGTTCTTGGGCTTACCTGAGTTCGTAGGAAAGGAGTCTGAACGTGGACATTCGCCGTAATCTGCCTTTGCTGATGATCATTTGTTTTCTTAGTCAGATGGGCGGTTTCATGATCCTCCCCCTGTTTCCTTTATTTATTGAGGAATTCGGCCTGTCCGGCTGGATGATGGGGGTTATTTTTGCACTCTTTTATGTCGGAAAAGTCATTGGAGGGGTTCCGGCTGCGGCACTCTACCGCAAATTGGGAGGTCAACGGGCCTTAATCGTCATGCTGTTCATTCTCGCAGTCTGTATGGGCGGCTTCGCCGTCTCTTCTGCTGCACTTCTGTTTGGTTTGCTGCGGCTGCTGCAGGGACTCGCTTCCACCGGACTCACCGTCATTGTCCGATCCATCATCGGGGATGGGGGCAATGTGGATAACCGCGGTCTGTACAATGGATATATCAGCAGCAGTGAAGGTGGAGGCATGGTGCTTGGGCCGGTGATTAGCGGCTGGCTTGCCCTGCACTGGCCGTTATCGGTTCCATTTCTGCTCGTTACGCTATGCTGCCTGATAGCCATGGGTACTGCTATGGGGATCAAGAGTACGCCAGAAGCTAAACAGATGTTTACAACCGACGAGCGCAAGCAGATGTCAGATCTCGACTCAGAGACAGACTCAGACACTCCGATATTTCATGCCCATGAGAATAAACTCCTCCCTTCGGCTTCTAAGGATACCACCATCAACGATATTGCTGTGCACGAAACGGTTGCTGCTTCTCCAACATCCAGTGCTCCCGATCATACCCATGCAGGCTCTCGGGCAAGGTTAACCCCGCGACAGCAGTTAATCGGTTACGGTACGGTACATTTCCTCGAAATGAGTGCCTATGCGGTATTTCTGACGTATTTCGCTCTCTATGCAGCCCATATGATGCATTGGGACCCATTTGCGACCAGCCTGGCTTTTACCGTGGCTGGCATCTCCACGCTCGCTGCTGCACCCGTAGCCGGTTATCTATCCGACAGGATGGGTGATCGACTGCTGCTCTGCATGCTCGGCATGCTGATGATTGGCATTGAAGTGGTTGTTTTTCTAAGCACCTCTTCTTATACGTGGGTTTACATTGGCATGCTGATTGGCGGGGTTGGCGGTGCCTGTTACATGGATTCCTTTTTTGCTCATATCGGGGACCATATCCCTGATGCAGGCAGAAGCGAGGTCATTGGCAAAATCGTCTCTGCGGCCGAAATCGGGTCCATCATTTCTCCTCTGATTGCTGCGCTGCTTGTAGAGTACGTTTCGCTCTACGCCGTGTTTGTATTCAATCTGGTGCTGATCGCTGCTGCTATTGCCGTTCAGGCAGTGATGCGGAGCAGGTACAGAGCGAAACAGGGATAACGTACAAAACCGCTCACATGAGTGGGCGGTCTTTATCCTTTTATTTTCTTCCTATTAAAGAGACGATATTCCATGAATCCACCGGGCACTCCCCAGGTATCATCACTATGCCGAACTAACAGAATTTCACCAACCTTATTCAAAATGAGAATACTCGGTCTCACCAAAATTACAGGAGCATTGCCAATCATACCCCGCAGCGTTTCAATGTAACCATCGATTATCCCCTCCTATGTGAATTCATGACTCATTATAGGAGAGTTTTACATACCCATATAGAGAAATAAGTTCCTCATCTTTTTCCTACTTTGTAGACCTTGAGCTGATGAAAAAAGACAAAAAAACAACCCGCTCGCACATCTAGTGTGCAAACGGGCATCTCAGGGATGAATCTCCAGCCTGCGGCCGATGGTAATTGACATCCGTATGCTGCTGTTCAGCATTCTCTGGTTCAGCTCCAGATGGTGCTCCATCTAGTGTATACGCTGATTCCTGACGGAAAAAGTTCGGCTTCACGATTTCATTGCGATAGGAGCTGTGGAAAATGTGCGTCGTTGCCGGAGAAACAGGCGGAATCAGCCAAACCCAGTCTCCAGTCAGCTCACGCCCTGCCTTTGCCTCCCGCTGCTCAAACAAAGCAAATTGCGACGCTGCCGTATGGTGATCCACCATGCTGACGCCTGCTTTCTTGAAGGAATGCAGTACGGCTACATTCAATTCAACGAGTGCGCGATCCTTCCATAGCGTCGTTTCGCTGGAAGTGTTCAGTCCGAGTGCTACCGCCACTGCAGGCAGTTTATTGTAGCGGAAGGTGTCCGCCAGATTACGTGCACCAATCTCAGTCTCCATATACCAGCCGTTAAACGGCGCAGCCGGATAAGAGATGCCTCCAATCTCAAGCCGCATATCCGCAATCATCGGTACACCGTACCAACGCATGCCGAGTTCGGCAATTTCAGCTCGCTCGGGGTGTTCAATGTTCACTTCGATAATGTCCTCATGGGGTACAGCATACCACTCGGGAGCTTGCCCTTGCGCCTGAATAATGAGCGGTAATACATCATAATCTCCCCCTGCCCCTTGCCAGCCAAGTGACATGGCTGCCTTGGTCAGTTCCAGGGATGCAGGATCTCCAATGATACCTTGTTCCGTCTCGTACCCAGCATAGCGGATAAGCTGGTGATTCCAGATCCGTACAGGAGCTCCGCTTGGCCCATTCGGCGGAAGAATCGTGATCATCGGGATAATCTTACCGCCATTGGATGCCAGTCGGATGTGATTCATCACGGCCTCCGCAGCAGTTCCGGCTGTGTCTGCATGACGCGCATCCACGATCCGCAGCTTGTCCCAGAACAATCGTCCGATACAGCGGTTGCTGTTCCGCCATGCCATTTTGCAGCCGTGCTCCAGTTCTTCGGTCGTATGCACATACGTGCCCGTATCTTCAATCTCCTGATGAACAGCAATAAGCCGGGCCTCCGCGTCTTCTCGCGAATGGCCCAGCTCTTCATAACATGTATATATAAACCGTTCAGCTTCTCCCTGCAATGGATCAAGGTCTGTCCGCATCATTCATTCCACCAATCTGTACATCTCGAATGCCACTATTATACGGCAAGCACACCGGATTTGTAAGCGAACGGGGACTTTGTTCACGGACTCTACATATCGTTGTCAGGATGCGGGTTATCTTAGCTTATTTGCCCAGAAATGCGTTTAACATCCAGATTTCTTTGTCCAATGCCGCTGTGAATCCAATCAGCATATCTTCCGTAGCGTTATCCTCTGCTTCTCCAGCTGCATGGATGCCTTGCTCAATCACTTCTACCATGGTGCGAAGATCAGCAACCACCGACTCTACCATACGCTCAGCAGACAACTTGCCCTGTGCCTCATCAACTGGAGACAAACGAAGCTGTTCGGACATCGTAGCTACCGGACGTCCACCAATAGCAAGCAAGCGTTCAGCGACTTCATCCATGTTCGCAGTAGCCAGGTTATACAATTCTTCGAATTTGGCGTGCAGTGTGAAGAAATGGGGTCCTTGAACATACCAGTGGAAATGATGCAGTTTCGTATACAATACAGACCAGCCTGCAATCTGGCGGTTCAGGACGTCTTGTAATGCTGCGGTGTGGTTTGTAAAAGTGTTAGTTGTTTGAATTGTGCTCATGGATAGGTTCCCCTCTCAAATACAATATAATGTGATTTTAATTCAATGAATGACTTCTGATATTTGTTGCTCTCTTTAATTTAGACTTAATCTAAATCTTGTTTTAATTATAACACCGCCTACCTACTTTGTGAAGGCTTTTGCCTGCTCTTCCAAATGAAGATTCCATGAAGTTCCACTTCATCTTCTAATAGAAGCGAGATCTTGCTGCTTGTCAGATTACACACCACATTTATACCTCGGATTCACTTGATGTGCAGCGATTATCCTCACATTTTCCACAATCCAAATAGCCCTGTTACCTACCTTAGTATGGCAAACAGGGCTGCTAAAACACTATGACTCTTTATTGTAGAACAAACTCGGATGTAAGAATGCGAGTTATTTCATTATAATCACGTGCCACATGATGGGGCTGATGGTTTGATTCTGGCAGAGCATTCCGATGGTTGAACCAGATGACATTCCATCCGGCGTTTACCGCACCTACTACATCATTACGCCATGAGTCCCCGACATAATAACTGGAGCGAGTATCCGTGCCTGTCTGTTTATTCACATGTTCAAACAATTGCCGATCCGGCTTGGCATACCCGAGGGTTCCTGAGATGAAGATTCGCTCCTCCGGGACGATGTCAAACACATTCAGTGCTTCGAGCTTGCGTCTCTGATGTCTTCCCTCACCATTTGTGATGAGTCCTACAAAGTGTCCGTCTGCCATAAGGCTCCTCATCAGATCATAAGCACCATCAAAGGGCTGAATCTGAAACTGTCTGCTCAGATACTGCGCTTGCAGTGCTTCAGCCTGCCCTTCAATCAAGGGTACCCCAAACTCCTTCATCGTAAGTTCAAATCTGCGTCTGCGCATCCGTTCTACGGCTTCTGCTTCCGGAACGGCAGAGAGACCCTCCTGATCGGACAACCAGTCGCTGTAGTAGCGGAATCGGTGATAAACCTCGGCATAAGGAACATCATTGGCTAGACCAAGAACCTCCTGCAATGCTCCTCTAAGGGGCTGCAAGTGGTCATACAATGTATCATCCACATCAAAAAATATGGCTTTTTGAGGTTGGTCTTTGGATAACATAATGGACCTCCTTCTCTATCTTCAATGAAGTGAGTTATATTTCACTTATAAAATTAATAAGCGATTTGAATATTATGGGAACCAACTTTAATAAATGATACAATAACTTTTTAACGAATTTGCAAGGAGGCAGCCAAACTGCATGACATTCTCCACATACCCGAAAGAAAAGAAACAACAAAATATCTATAGCTTAGTCTTAAATCTCATTCTTTTCGTGGTTGCTGCATTTGTACTAGTTTACGCCTATTATACTTACGATGCCAAACCCTCTTCCAGCTATCTGTTAATCGTAATCCCGATGACAGGGTGTGCAATAAGGTCAGTGTACCACGCAGTCATGCTCATAAAAATGAAGAAGCAGTAAAAATGAACATTGAACGTGAAAAGAAAGATTGATGTTTATCTCGCCTTAAACCAACTGCGAAAAAGGTAGATATACTGCACTCTTTCTACAGTATACCTACCTATTCATGTTCTTCAATTGAAAGAACTATCCATTCACTCTACAACCAACGGTACAACCTTGCCTGCATTTACATCAATCAAACCGTGATCTGTAATTTTCAGCGCAGGGCTCACTGCAAGGGAATGGGTGCTGATCGACATGATCGGGTTATAGTGAACATAACCAAGAGAGAGCATCGCTGCCCGCAATTCCTTCACTTGATGAGACACAACCGCGAGCGGTTCTTCTGTCAAAATGCCGCCTACAGGCAGTTCCAGATGAGACAGCACTTTGCCATCCTCTACCACACAGAATCCACCCTGGCTCGAAATGACCGTGTTAGCCGCTAGAATCATATCTTCACGATTGCGACCAACGACCAGAAGGTTGTGGTTATCATGTGAATATGTCGTCGCGATAGCTCCCCGTTTAATCGTATCTCCACCGATCAAACCATGTGCCCGATTGCCGTTCACCCCATATCGTTCAAAGGTAGCAATCTGTCCGTATCCACTATCTTCCCACTGAAGTTCGCCACTCGCTGCCTGAACCTCTGCAATATGTTCTTCCACGAAGGTCGATCCGTCTTTCACCATCATCACGCGGCAGTTGAATGAAGCCTTATCTGCATGATCAGCAGTACCTATTACTTTGGGATCGCTCAATGAAATCGTGAAATCCTCTGCTGTCAGCATGTCCAATTGTACACTGTTATAGAAATGGGGCGGGAACTGCCCCGTCATCCGTTCCTGCTTATACGGTTCGTAGTCGTCATAAGCTTTCCGGCCATTTTTGTACACTTGATCAATCGCCAATGTATCCAGATTGGATATCAGAACATAATCCGCCACCTTGCCTGGGGCGATGCTGCCCCGATCCGTCATTTTCATTCGGGATGCCGGCGTAGACGTTGCTGCGTAAATGGCATCTTCCGGACGCATGCCCATCTGAATGGCCTTACGCACAATATGATCCAGATGACCTCGTTCCACGAGGGAGTCCGGCATAACGTCATCCGTTACGAAACAGAAATGCTGGGCCACATCATGCTGAATCAGGTAATCCATAACCTCAGGGGTCATCGATTTCTCCTGGATCTCAATGAACATGCCTGCTGAAATCCGCGCCTGCAGTCCTTCTATGCTCTGATGAGTATGATCCGAGTCCACACCTGCATAGATCAGTCGGTGCAGATCCAGCCCTAGCAATTTCGGTGTATGACCTTCGATCACGAGATCCGGATAATTTTGGCGAATATGCTGAAGAATCTGGTTGGTCTTGCATTCCGGGTCACGGATGACATCCACGTAGTTCATGATTTCGCCCAGACAGATGATCTCTCCGGTTGCTAGAAGTACATCCATATCTTTGATCTCAATAGATCCGCCCGTTGTTTCCATTGGCGTTGCCGGAACGGAGCTCGGGATGGCATAAAACATGTTGACCATGGTCTCACGACTCGCAGCCATCATCTCCTGCACACCTTCAAGTCCGAACACGTTGGCCATCTCATGCGGTTCCGCTACAATGGACGTTACTCCGCAGCGGATCAGGCCATGGGAAAAGGTAGCCGGCGTCACCATGGTACTCTCAATGTGCAGGTGAATATCGATCAGGCCAGGAATCATGTATCTTCCCCGCGCATCGATCACTTCATCTGCCTGAATCAGCTCAGGACCACCGGGTCCGACATACATGAATCTGCCGTCAAGTACAGCGACGTTATTCAATTCAAAGCGTTTATAATAACTGTTATACACATTTACATTCACAATCAGTTGATCTGCACGCATGGGGCATAATCTCCTTCTTTTGAGCATGCTGCATATCCAATCATGCAGCATGCTGCCTTTGCTGCTTCTGCTTCCTGCTGCTATTCACGAATATTGCTGCTATTCAACGAGGACAAGCTTGTCCTGCGGGAAAATCAGGCTAACACGCTGCCCGCTGAGGTACGGTGTCTCCATCTCCTGGTTTGCCGTAAAATCACCGAGTTCGGTCTCAATCACATATTGATAGCTGCGTCCGAGATACGTACTCACCTTCACTATACCTGGCAAAGCATTGGCCAGATCCGCTGACGTATCCCCACTGACGATCAGATCGTCCGGGCGGATTGCGCCTTTTCGAGCGCCGGGACGTGCCGTTCCAGGATGGGCTGTCGCTGTAAACAAACGACCTCCCGCTTTTAGCGAGATCTGATCTCCTGCATCACTGCGTTCAGCAAACTCAATAAAGTTGTGGAATCCAATAAATTGGGCTACAAATTCCGTTGCCGGATATTTGAAAATGGTCTCCGGGCGATCGAGCTGCTCGACAACGCCCTTGTTCATGATGGCTACCTGATCCGAGATCGAGAAACATTCTTCCTGGTCATGGGAGACATACAGCGTTGTAATACCAAGCTCCTGTTGAATCCGGCGAATCTCCACCCGCATGTTCAGTCG
Source organism: Paenibacillus illinoisensis NBRC 15959 (assembly GCF_004000925.1). Taxonomy (GTDB): domain Bacteria; phylum Bacillota; class Bacilli; order Paenibacillales; family Paenibacillaceae; genus Paenibacillus; species Paenibacillus illinoisensis. Next base: position 223,370 of record NZ_BIME01000003.1, read on the forward strand.
CAGGTTGGCATCCAGGTTACTGAGCGGTTCGTCAAACAGCAGCAAATCCGGTTCGATTACGAGTGCGCGGGCAATCGCCACCCGCTGACGCTGTCCACCGGACAGTTCCTGCGGAAAACGCTTCTCGAAGCCGTTCAGGTTCACCACTTCCAGAATACGCATAACGCGTGCAGAGATATCCTTGTCTTTCACCTTGCGCATCCGCAGGCCGAAGGCCACATTGTCATAGACAGACAGATGCGGGAATAGCGCATAACTCTGAAATACAAATCCGAAGTTCCGCTTGTTTACCGGAACCTTCGTATAGTCCTTGCCGCCGAACATAAACTTGCCCTGTGTTGCTTCCAGGAATCCGGCGATGAGGCGCAGCGTAGTTGTTTTGCCGCAACCGCTCGGTCCGAGCAGGGAGAGCAGCTTACCTTTTTCCAGCTCCAATTGAAAATCCTTCAGGATCGTCTGGTTATCGTAAGCCACCGATACGCGATCCAATGTCAGCAATGCCATAGCGTTCTGCGCCTCCAATTAACGTTTAGTAAAGTATGAAAATCCGCCCATGATCCGTTCGATCACGAACATTAAAAGTCCGGTCAGTACCATTAGCAGCACGGAAATGGCTGCAATTGTTGGGTCAAAATAGTTTTCAACATACGTCAGCATCTGAATCGGCAGTGTACTTACCCCTGGCCCGGTCATGAACACGGAGATATCCACGTTGTTGAACGACTCCAGGAAGGCAATCAGCACGGCCGCCAGAATCCCCGAACGAATGTTAGGCAGCACGATCTGGAAGAACGTTCTTACCCGCCCCGCACCAAGACTCAGTGCAGCTTCTTCCACGGCAAAGTCAAAGCTCGAAAGACTGGAAGCAATGACACGAATGATAAATGGAAGCATGATAATCGTATGACCGATCAGCAGACCCAAATACATCGGCAGATGGTAGATCACGATCAGATATTTCATCAATGTAAAACCAAGCACGATTCCCGGAATGAGTACCGGGGACAGGAACAGAGCGTTCAGCAATGACTTGCCTTTGAAATCGTAACGACTGAGTGCATAGGCAGCCGGTACTCCGAGAAGCAGCGCCAGCAGGTTCCCCAGCAGGGAAATGATGATGGACGTCTGGAACGTGCGGAGGAAACCGCCTGTGTTGAAAATATTTTCGTACCAACGGAAGGAGAAGCCTTCCGGCGGAAATTTGAGTACCGTTCCCGGTTCAAACGAAGTGACCGATATGATCAGAAGCGGGCCCAGCAGAAAGATAAAGACCAGCAGACTGAACAGGCCCAGCCCGATATGTTTCTCCCGCATATGTGTCTACCCCTTCGGATTTAAAGTTTTGGCCATTTTGTTCATGACACCGACCACGACAAACGTGATGACAATCATAATTGCGGCAACGACCGAGGCCAGATACCAGTCGTTAAGGGTCATGGCGTTTTGATACAGGAACGTGGCGATAACACGCTGCTTGCCTCCAAGAAGCGCCGGTGTCGTATACGCCGTAAGGCTTCCGACGAATACAAGCACGGCTCCGATCACAAGTCCTGGCACAGCCAGCGGGAATACGACACGGCGGAATGCCGTGATACGGGAAGCTCCCAGACTTTGTGCCGCTTTGATCAGGTCATTGTCGATGTTCTCAAGCACACCGACTAGAGAGATGATCATGAGTGGCAGGAACAGGTGAGTCAGACCAATCATCATGGCTGCCGGCGTGTACAGGATATCCAGCGGTTTATCCACGATGCCCAGGCCAACCAGTGCATTATTGATCAGACCTTTGCGTCCAAGAATGATCATCCAGCTAAACGAGCGTACAACCGGGCTTGTCAGCAATGGGAAAATGGCCAGTGCCAGCAGGATACCTTTGCGGCGCGGCGCTTTTTGCGAAATATAATAAGCTGTCGGGAATCCGAGCACCACACAGACAAGGGTGGTGACCACGCTGACCTGCAGCGTCGTAAGCAATATTTTCAAAAAGTAAGGGTCTCTGAAAAAATGCATGTATCCTTCAAATGTGAAGGAGTTTTCCTGGAAAAACGTTGATCCGATCGTCAGGACAATCGGAATGATCATAAATGCCGCCAAAAACACGAACCCCGGCAGCAATAGCCAGTAGATTACTGATTTCTTCATCGCGGTACTCCTGACTTATAAAATGGTTTTATTCCTACGTCCCATTTAGGCACATTTCAAAAATAGTGCTTTACGTTGATCGCACCAACCGTTCCGGTCCGAATCGTTCTTCCGATCGCTGTTATCCTTGGATTTTCTTGATCTCCTTCTTATGAAGGAAAAATCCAAGGATAAAGGCGAACGCTTCGCTTCTACAGAATCGATTTCGTCCCCTCCACTAGCAGCGAAATACGTAGGGACTGATTTTTAGACTGAACCCAAATTTCGTAAAGATCATAGCTACGCATTTAATGCGTTAATAAAAAGTTCAAGGAACGCTTCCGCGTCCACCGTTTCACAGACTAAGGTGTTAGGCGGCTGGCCCAAACGGTTTTGGAAGTCGCACACCATCTGGCCATCGCACAAACGGCTGGCCGTTTCGACATCCACGTAATACGATTTGCGTCCTACCAGTTCGGGTGCAAGGGCAACGCCCACTGCCAGCGGGTCATGCAGAGCGCAAGCCCGGATGCCGTTCATCTGTTCGTAACGGTTGATGTAAATCTCTGTGCTCTGAGCCACGTACGCGCGCAGCACAGGATCTGTGAGACGTTCGATTGTAGCTTCATTCAGCAGCGTTTGACGCGTAACATCCAGGCCAACCTGCGTAAGCTTCTCAATGCCTGCATGCAGAACAATACGTGCAGCTTCCGGATCAGCGTACGTATTGTACTCTGCCGTCGGTGTAATATTGCCATGTCCGCGAACAACGCCACCCATGAAGATCACTTCCTTCAATAAAGAAGGCAGTTCTGGACACTTCAGCAGGGCAAGTGCCAGGTTGGTTAATGGCGCAGTCATAATCAGCGTGAGTTCACCGGGATACAGCTTGGCTTGCTCTATAATATAGTCCGGCGCAAAACCCTCTTCCGCTTGCTTGGACACGGCCGGATCAGGCAGTGCTCCGCCCAACCCATCCTGTCCATGTACCCGATGTTCATAATGTGATTGTCGGGTGAGCGGACTAGCCGCTCCAGCCATCACCGGAATATCAGTCGCATCTGCCAGTTCAAGAATCTTGCATGTATTATCCGTTGCCTGCTGGAGCGATACGTTCCCGCAGACTGTGGTAATGCCGAGAATGTCCAGCTTCCGGCTCTTGACGGCCAGCAAAATGGCCAGCGCATCATCAATACCCGTATCTACATCCAGGATGATACGTTGTAACGCCTCACTCATACGTTCTCCACTCCTTACCATTCATCGTGCTTGCTGCAAAGGTTATTCATTCTGATAAGTCGCTATCTGTCGTTCTTATCTAGCTCTATCCAATGTTTCTTATTGTGCAATTTCACGGTTCCAACGATCCGTCCAAGCTTTGGCTTGTTGGTTCACGAATTCCATATCCAGCTTGTTCAGCTTCTCAACCACGTCAGCGCCATACGTCACGCCTTCTGCTTCTTCTGCAGTCAATTCAACCTTGGTGTTTACCGGTGAATCCACTTTGGCTTTGGCAGACTTCGCTTGTACATCCTGGCTCAGCTGCCAGTTAATGAACTCTTCGGCGAGTTCTTTGTTTTTGCTGCCTTTCACCACGTTGATTGTATTCATGACTGCATATGCGCCTTCGCTAGGTGCAACAAACTTCGCATTGGGCACAGCTGCTTTCAGGTCCTTGAAATACATTTCCATGATCGGTCCGCCTGCAATCTCTTCTTGCGAGAACATGTTCACGAACTCGGACGTTTGGCTGTAGAATTTAACAACATTGCCGCTCAATTCTTTCAGTTTCGTAAATGCCGCATCTTCATTAAATGTATCGTTTCCTGCTACGCGGGAAGCTGCATCCACGACCATTGGGCCTGCTGTTGCTGTAATATTCGGGATCGTCAGGTTATTCTCAAATGCCGGATCCCACAGATCACTCCATGAAGTCACTTCTTTGGAGACGAGGTCAGGATTGTAGGCAATCCCGAGCTGTCCAACGGTGTAAGCCGGGCCATAGTCTTCGCCAAGTGGTGCTTTGGCAATATCGTAAATATCATTAACATTCGGAATTTTGGAACGATCGATTTTCTCAAACAGACCTTCATCGATACCTTGTTGTGCATAGTAGTCGGAGAGGTAAATGACATCGACATTCGATGTACCTTGACGGATTTTGTTCAGACGCTCAGCGTTGTTGCCGACTTCAAGCACGATGTCCACATTATGTTCTTTTTCGAATGGACCAAATACTTCTTCATTGAAGAAATCTTCGGAGAAGCCCCACGTGGAAATCACCAGTTTGTTCGCTGCTGTTCCCTCGCTGCCTGATCCACCTGTCGCATCATCTGTGCTGCTGCCGCAACCTGCAAGTAATACCGATGTCATTGCCACTGCTGCCAAACCGCTAACCCACTTTTTCATCATGATCCTGAATTCCTCCTGAAATGTGTGATGTGTATAAAAAAAACAAAAAGAAAAGCATTCTTGTAAGAACAAGAACACTTTTCTTCGTAAACAAAGGAAAGCGACACCCGCTGCCGGTACATCATTGGTTTCTGCTTCAGAATCAATCCGAAGACTAGACGCCATTATATGAAATTGTTGGGGACGATATAATCGAAACGCGCGCATGACCCGAATCGAACCAGTCGATCCACGTTATGCCTGTTCCAGAATGATATTCGTAATGGCCCACTGTGTGGACGCATCGTAATCCCTTAGTACAGCTTCAATTGGCAAACCCATGTGCTGCTCGAGCTTCTCCCGGAATTTCTTCTTATATAAGACAGACATGCGGAAGTCCACTTCCAGCTTCAAGCCGGGGGCCTCCCCTTCCAGGGCGTCAGAGCGTGGCGAACGTCGGTGCTTGGCAAAGAAGGTCACAATATTCTGATCCACGGTCACTCTCAGGAGAGTGGTACCGAAGCCGAATAGTTCCTTCGAAATTTCGTTGTAATACTGGCACATCTTTTTCTTGCTTTCATTACTGTCCAGCAGTTCCATGAATTCACCTTCATCATTTACTACCGTACATTCGACGTGTTAACACGTTTGATTATACATAAATATGAGGTAGGAGGCAACCCAAAAGATATACTTAACATGCAAATAACACATAAAAGCGAACGATGACCAAAAAAACACCGAAATTCATATGCCAATTCCACTGTAAACGAAAACTCTCTACCTGATGACTTCCTATAATATTGTTGCTTGGAAAATCATTTTTGATACACCGTTTGTTTCATTTGGGAAATTACGGTTATTAATTACGCTGTAAACATAGACAAACTTCGGCACCAAACGTTAAAATGAGACAAAATGTCTATATTACTTCATATATGAAATTGGAGGCCCCTGTTATGAAATGCCCGGTATGTAATCATGAAAATGGAAATGCACATTACTGCGAGAGGTGTGGTACAGATCTGACTCAGTCCCCATCTTCTTCTACCACTCCCCGTGACCACGAATCAGCTGCTGCTGCCGAATCGGAATATACACGTTGGTCCAGTACGCAAGCAGCACCTTCTCAATCCGTTCCATCCCGTACACCTTCTGCTCCAACACCTCATGACCAGACGTATGACAATTCCGGCCCGAATAACCACTCGTCTGCAGGTGACGCCAATCAGTGGAACAATGTCATGCAAAATGAGAAGGTGCAGCAAGCCAAAGAAGTCAGCAAACAGTACATATCCTATTTTCTTAGCGTCCTAGCCCGTCCTTACCAAACGATGAAAACCGTCGGTGATCAACATGCGCTGAATGGATTAATTACGATGACTCTCATTGCAATCCTGTCCTCTACATACTTTTTACTTACCTTCGGCCGGTTAGATATGAGTGGTTTATTCGTAGCTGGATTCATCCGCCCGCTGCTGTTTACCGCGATCATCCTGCTTGTGGCTGTAGTACTGATCTACGCTGTACTGAAAATCGAGAAAATCACGTTTCGTCCGAAAACGCTGGTAGCACAGTATGGTACCCTACTTGTTCCGTCTGTTGCAGCACTTGTGCTCGCGAACTTGTTTATCTTTATTTCATATCCGATCGCGATCTTCCTGCTGGTTGTTTCGTATGTCATTGTTTTTGCAGGCATGAATGCGGTGCTGTTCCAACATCCGCTCAATCGTACGAAGTCAGCCATCGACAGCATGTATACTGTCCTTATTGCCAACGTTGTTTTGCTCTACATTTTGTACCGTTTGCTCGCAGGCTCCATTCTTGGAATTCTGGGCATGATGCTGTCACCATTCGGTCGTCTGTAGTCCGATTTTCATTTCAAAATTCCATCTACGAAGAGACTCCTCTGGTTCAAATCAGAAGAGTCTTTTTTCGTTTCCCGATCCAGGATTGCACTGGCATGTTCGATACACTATAATGTGTAGTGCAAACCTTATGTTTGAATTTACGTACCGGGAACTTCACTGTTTCCTTGAAGAAGGATTCTCGGCGCAGTTAAACACTACATGATGTAGTGTTATTAAAGGCTATTTCCATTTTAGAAAAGAAAGAAGAGGATCTATCGATGAATCACGATATGAATCATATGCAAATGAACCACGAGGCAGGAACATCCTATGTCTGGCTCATTGTAGGAGCAGTCCTGCTGCTGCTCTCCATCGCAGCTTATATCCTAGCGTCGCGTACACAGGGGAAAGTACTAAGTCATATGAAGAAGGATGAACGAGCCACCATCAAAAAGAAAAGCCGGTCCATCCGGCTGGCTGCACACACATTGCTCGGCGTCTCTGTCATTATCCTTATTCTGTTCTTCACGCAAGGTGCATTCGACAAATATGACGTGGCTGATCTTAACGCTAACGCCAACATTGAAGTAACGGAAGATCGTTACTATGGTGCAGAACATACGGAAGACCCTATTGATTACGACATGACCATTCCCACTTCAGGGCCTCATAACCCACATGACATCAAGTTTGGCTTTTACACCGATTTCCCGGGATATCCTTATCTTGTTCACAATCTGGAGCATGGCGATATCATCATCTACTATCGTGAGGATGCCAGCGACGACCTGAAGGAGCATCTGAAATATCTGACCAAGTTCCGTGAGGCAGGGGCCGGCATACTGGCTGTACCAAACAAGGATATTCCAGAGGGCAGTGAAGTCGTCGTGACGGCCTGGACCAAAACGATGAAGCTGGACACCTTCGACGATGCCAAAGTCGGTACATTTATTAACCGGTATATTAACCAGGGACCAGAGAAAATTCCTCCTTCCATTCGCCAAGGTGGCGGAACGATGTAATCGTTGATGCTCCATTATCCGTCGAATCCTGGATTCACGGAGAACGCTTTGACGCGCAGCTATGTTTGTGTGACTCAAAATAACAAAAAGCCGCACGGCAGAACCCCGGGAGAAATCCTGGGCGCTCTGCCTGCGGCTTATTTATGATCTTCTAGTAGTAGAAGAAAACTTTGTGGTTGTCTGGATTAGTAGCGCTGCGGAGCAGCCTTTTTACCCAGATCGGTCATATAAGTAAAGAATGCATCCGGATCCGTATCGTATACCAGCTGCACTGGACGTCCGTCGGCTTGCTCTACCGTACGGCCTTGGCTAGGACCATCTGGAATTACGATGCAATTCACGGTTTTCTTCTTCACGATATCTTCGCGACCAACGGAAGCTGTTGTCAGCACGTCCCACAGATAATATGTGGAATTCGTTTCACTGTACACCAGTGGCGGGCAGCCTGCGTAACAGTTTCCGAGGAAGTCCACACCTTCGAAGCGGCGCTCGGCTGCCCAGCGATTACGCACAGCAGGTGTAAGAGGTACTTTGTTCGTGCTCTCCAGTGCAACCAGGTCGATCTGGATGCCACTTTCCCATACACGGTAAGCCGCTTCCGGATCCCAGAATACGTTCCATTCCGCTGTGCCGTCATGCTCAGGCTCTTCCACGTTTCCTTTTTCAAACGTACCGCCCATCCAGACCAGCTTGTCGATTTTCTCTTCAATATCTGGTGCTTCGTCAAGTGCACGTGCGAGGTCTGTCAGTGGGCCCGTGAACAAAAGAAGTGTTTTGCCTTCTGTGTTACGAACCTTCTCAATCAGGTGCTGGTGAGCCGGAACAGCTGACAAAGGCGCTTCCATTTTGCCAGATTCGTTCAGTATAGGCAGTGCATCTACATAAAAGGAGTGCAATCTCCACGCTGCTGGAAACGGATTTTTTCCTCTGGAGTTAGATTTCGATACTTCGACGGAATACGTACCGAAGCGATCAATAATTTTACGGCTGGCATCGGTCGCTGGCTCCAAATATCCGTCTGCCGGAATGACCGATACACCTGTAACTTTTACATTATCCATCTGCAGAAGCATGAACAGCGATACGAGGTCATCCACGCCGCCGTCATGGTTAAAATACACATTAAGTTGGTTCGTCATTACTTACTTTCATCCTTCCCCTGGTTGTCCCATTGATGTACTTTCATCCGTCAGCCCCTGGACCAACGTTCCCTCTATTATGTCCCAAAACCCTCTTATACGTAAACCATCCCCTCAGAGTTGGCATAAAGATGCGGACAGTGCTGTTGTTCGCACTGCCCGCATCTTCTAAAGTCCATGCGTGCTCATCGAGGGTGCATGGATCCATCCTGTCTGAATTCGGACTTCAAATTACATGGAGGACGTTTGCTTCTCTCTTGCTTCCTCGGCGACAGGCTTGTATTTGCCTGGCCAGAATGCCCATTTGCCCAACAAGGTTGTAATGGCCGGTACCATGAATGGACGGACAAGGAATGTATCGAGCAGCACACCCGCTGCCGTAATAATTCCGAACTGCACCAATACCTGAATAGGCAGTGTTGCGAGTACAGCAAACGTACCTGCGAGAATCAGACCTGCAGAAGTAATAACAGAACCTGTCTCGCCTACACCTTCCTTGATCGCTTGGCGTAAAGGCATCGTTTTGCGTTTCTGCCAGATACTTGAGATCATGAAGATGTTATAGTCCTCACCGAGTGCTACCAGGAATACGAATGAATACAGCGGAATCGCACCCTGAATGGCATCTGCACCCAAGCCATAATGGATGATAAGCCATCCGAGACCAAGGGCCGAGAAATAGGAGAGCACCACTGTGGCGATCAGATATGCCGTCGCTACTACTGAACGCAAGTATAACAAAAGCAGCAATGTAATCATGCCGATGACAACAGGGATAATGATACTCGCATCCCGCTCTCCGGTCACTTCGATGTCGTACTGCTCTGCAGTTTGGCCATCAATCCAGACGTGACTGTCCACACTGGTAATTCCTGCGTCAGTTAATGCCTGCTCAGCCGTCGCCCGCAAATCCGGAATATGCTGCATGGCCTCCATGGAGTACGGATTCAATTTAAACTCGACATCATAGGCGGTGATGTTGGCATTCTCCGCACCCTGCTGAGCTTCACCCACCTTGCTTACATAATCCAATGCTTCGAGACGCTGCTTCAGATCGGTTTCCTTGCCCTCTGAATCTATAATGACCTTGGCTGGGGCCAATTCGCCTTCGGAAAACTGTTCCCCAATGACTGTAAATCCTTCACGTGAAGGTACGTCTTCCGGGAAGGAAGACAGAAGGTCATACGTAAATTTGATCTGGCTGGAGAAGGCAGCCAGTCCACCGAGCAGTACCAGCGTAATGGCCAGTACAGTCCATGGTTTGGTGATAACTGTGCGACCAATCCAGCTTTCCTTGATTTTGCGCGGAGCAGGAGCCGGTTTGCCTTTTTTCTTGGCACGCTCCACTTCCATCTCGTGCGTACGCGGTACGAACGGGTAGAATGATCCCCGCCCGAAGATGGCAAGTAGTGCCGGAACCAGCGTCAAGCTGGCAATAAACATGATGAAAATGGACAAACTGAATGGAACAGCAAAACGGTGATATGCACCGTACTCAGCCAGCAGCAGCACGAGCAGGGCTGCAACGACTGTGAATCCACTCATGGCGATCGCACCGGATGATCCGGTGATGGCCTGGAACAACGCCTTCTTTTTGTCCGGTTCATGATAGAGAATCTGACGGAATCTGGAGATCATGAACAGGCAGTAATCCGTACCTGCTCCGAACAATAATACGGTCATGATGGAAATGGACTGTGCATCAACCGTAATCCAGCCCTGATCTGCCATGAATCCAAGAATCGGACTTGTGACCATGTACGCGAAACCAACCGCAATAATGGGGATGATCGCCAGTACCGGAGAACGATAGATCAACAGCAGCAGTACCAAAACGAGAATCACTGTTGCGATCAACAGGGATACGTCGGCCGATGAGAAAAGCCCGCTCGCATCGATGGATATACCAACCGGTCCAGTGACCCGTGCGCTTAATGCATTGGCATCATCAATGGCTACGTCGAACGGATTGGAACCAAAAATGTCCTCCGTTTTCTGTTCAACTGCCTCGATGCCTTCCTTTAGCTGTTCAGAGTCTGCGCCTTCATTGAAGAAAAGCGGCATAACCAGCGTACTTCCGTCTTCCGACAGCTGGCCTTGAATGGCCTGCGGTGGCAATTGGTACAACGGCACAACCGCTTGCTGCTGCTCTACCGGATCCTGATCCAGCCGCTCGGTTAGCGCCTGAATCTGTTCGATCTGCTGATCCGTCAACCCGCCAGCTTGATGCCATACAATTAATGCAGGGAGGCCTTCCCCACCTGGAAACTCCCGCTGGGCAATCGCTGCTGCCTGTACGGACGGTTTGGAATCACTCAGGTCTTGTGCGTTATTCGTTTCGCGCTCGCCTACGGCTGGCCATACCACACCGAGTACAACCGCAATAATAATCCATACTAACAGTGTAATCCATTTGGTTCGTTTGCCCGCAACCCAGCGGCCATAGCCCGATCCTTCTTGCATCGTTTCTTCATCTCCTGTTCTGTTTCTATGAAACCGTCTTGTATATAAATTGTAGAAATGAACCACGGGTCATAGTATAATCGAATTAATTATATATACCGTAAGGTTAATTTTGCAATACTAATTTTTTGAACACTTTATGCCAAGATAATTTTTTATGTAAAGAGGTATGCCGCATGACTAAAAAGACCAAACCTTCCCGGTCACCAGGAAGACCCAAAGCAGGTACCGATCAGACATCAGTCCAGTCCAAGATATTAATGACTGCTTCGCAGTTATTTATGGAATATGGTTATGAACCGGTCTCTCTTCAGCAGATTGCCTCACTATGCCATGTGACTAAGGCGTCCATCTATTATCACTTTTCCAGCAAACCGGAGCTCTTCACTGTCGCCATAACGCGTATGATGGATATGGGCAGGCAGCAGACTGCACTTCGTTTGGAAGAGCCCGGCTCCTTGCAGCAGCGGCTGGAGAGTGTTGCTGCAGCCAAAATGCAGCAGTCCCATGTGGACACGGAAACCATGATGCGTGAAGCCGAGTCCTATCTGAGTGCCGACCAGCTTGCGCAGATCCGTGAAGCCGAGACTCAGATCTTCGATGTTCTCGCCACACATTTCAAACGGGAGATGGACAGCGGTTATTTCCGCTCTGCGAACCCTATGCTGCTCGCCCAAGCATTCACCTCCCTGCTCATGCTCGCGAACCGGGAGGATGTGCGCAGCATGCATGGAAGCATTGAAGACTTGGCTCATGAGCTGGTTTCCTTATTTCTGGATGGGGCCGTTCAGCGAAAGTGAAGTATAATTTAACGAGATATACTCATGTCCGTATCCAGTGACGATTAGTACATTAGCATTGATAGTGACAGACCACTTGTCATGCCCCAGATGTTTGACTTTTTAGGAGGTATCACGAATGTCCCAACCAACATCATCCCCACGTGTTCCCCGTCTGCTGGAGACAGAACGCATCTATCTTCGTCCGTTTGAGACGACGGATGTCGATGACTACTTTCCAGGTCTGTTTGACCCTGAGATGCGAAAACTTACAGGAACACAGAACAGCTTTACCCGTACACAAGTGGAACGCTTTGTCGAGAACGCAGGTCAGGACGACTCCCGGCTCATGCTGCTCATCGCCTTACAGGAAAATGATCAGCTCATCGGCGAGGTTGTCCTCATGGACATGCACGCCAAGAACCGCAGTGCACACCTGCGAATAGGAATCGATCGTGCGGAGCACCAAGGCAAGGGCTACGGCAGCGAAGCATTGCTGTTGATGCTTGATTACGGCTTTGGCATTTGCAACCTGCACCGAATCGAGCTTGAGGTATATGCCTTCAATGAGCGAGCCGTTCGTACCTATGAGAGGCTTGGCTTCCAGCAGGAAGGTATCCGCAGAGATGCACTGTACTACAACCACCAATATCATGATGCCATTCTCATGAGTATGTTGGAGCATGAATTCCGTGAACGGCATGCCGCAGGTCAGATGACAGGCCCTGCGCGGCAAGGGTAATTGATATAAAAAAAGAACCAGAGAAGTGCTTAGTACACATCTCCGGTCAAAAAAGTCAGATGACCCGCCAGCACCGACAGCTCGGCGGGTGTCTTCATGTACAATTCGCCATCCGTATCAACGGGCATCGGAGCATCCGTCTCCAGCAGCAGGGTTGACGCCTTGAAGTAACTGATACTTTCATTCTGAGGCTGCCACTCTCCCTCCGGTTTGTGCGACAGGATCTCTCGCAGCAGCGGAATGCCCGTCTCATGGATAATGAGGATATCCAGTTCGCCATCCTGCAGTGCATCTGGGGCAAATGGAAGTGAATTCGTTCCAAGAAACCGTCCGTTCGCCGCGTAGATCATGACGGCTTCCCCTTCCATTGTTTTGCCGTCTGCCTCCATCCGGTAATGAAAAGGCTCGGTGTTACTAATGGTCTGCAATGTGCTGATGAAGTAGCTCAGCTTACCCAGCGTACCCTTCAGGTTGGAGTTAATATTCTGCGATGTATCACTGATTAATCCAATGCCAAAAAAGTTCGTAAATACCCGATCATTGGCCTGCCCAATATCAATCGAAACAGCATGACCCTCAAGCAGCTGACGTGCGGCAACCTCCACATCCGGTGACAATCCGAGAGAACGTGCAAAATCATTACAGGTCCCCCCAGGCAAAATCCCAATCAGCGGCGGGTTCTGTAGACTCGCCAGTCCATTCACGCATTCATGTACCGTACCGTCCCCACCCAAAATAAAAACGACATCGAACTGTTCCCCGCGATCCCGGCATAAGGCTTCCCCCTCTCCGGGTTCGTCGGTGCGTACAATAACAAGCTCACGAACAGCAGGCGCAAGTACTCCGGCTGCAGTACCTACAGCATCCGCACGATTCGCTTTTCCGGCATGATTGTGATGAATTAACAGTGCTTTGTTAAATGCCATCGCTCTCTTCCTCCATTCTAATGCTTGTTTACCCTTTAGCCGTCAAGGTTGAAGCAGTAACGAAAGAGCCAATACTTTTACTTACTAAGATGTCAGTGGGAAGCGACCTGTTCAGGTTGCTGGATGGCTCCAGCGAAAACCCATGCTCCAGTTGAATTATCCACCACAGCAACCATAAATGGACGATTAACCTCCATCTTGACACGATCCGTGGGTGGAGCACTCCCGGCTCTCATCTCCAAGAGTGTAGAGGCAGCCGCTACGGTTCCTTGCTCACTCACTTCCATCACAGCTCGGTGGATAATTTGGTCAATATAGGCCTGCCAGTCCGGTCCACGCGGGATCATTTTTGTAAAATCAGCAGTATACGGGTCAAAGGCCTTCTCTATCCCAAGCTGCTGCATGGCTTCTTTTAAATGAACTCCATACTCGGCTCGAAAACGGGGCAGAGACAAGTCTACCAATCTGAAGTCAGATTGTTCATTCAGCTTTTGGGGATGATCCTCCAGCTGCTGCTGGGTTTCTTCCAACGTATGACCGTCCCGTGGCAATACAATCAGCATATACATTTGTTCATTCCCATAGGGAAGCCGAATGGCCTGCCATTCCTCATTTTCCGTGTAATGGAATTGCTTGGACTGATGCATCATCGGTACAGACACCTTGCTTCCGTTTGCAAGCCGGAAATCGCCATCTTTTGTATGCTCAGGTTCAAATTCATCCGTCCAGTTACCGTCAAATGCTATGGCATTCACCAGTATCATGAGCGTTTCCCCTGCAGGTGATTCCTGCAACAATTGAGGGATCATGCCACGAGTATGCTCTTCCACCCAATGATTAATTTCATCTTTGGCCAGTTCGGGTTGTGTATGTAATGACTCGATTTCGGCTTCAAATGTTTGCTGCAGGTTAGCTTTATACGCATCTTCTACCGTGACTCCATTCTTAATCCACACCGCATTGGCAATCCCCATCTCTATTCCAGAGCCTGGATGCATTAACAATTGATGCAGCGCGGCATCCGTCGTGTTTAACTGCCTATCATCCCATTCCGACCAACCCAGCGCTTCTGCCATTTCCCGCCTTGTTTCTCCCTCACTGCCAAGGTATGCCATACCCATAGCTGCTGCGATACTGTAAGGAGAGATCAGCAGATTCTTCTCACTGGGTGCCTCCTGCGCTCCAAGCTCTCTGATCAGCTGCAATCCCAATCTGTTCATCGCCGCAATTTGTTTCGGCTCGATTTGCTTCAGAAGTGCATTCCGTTCATCAGCAGATAATTCCTGATTGGTACTGGATTCCATCTGGTCCTTCCCCTCCTGTTCTGAACAGCTTGTAATGAACAGCCAACATACACAACATAATAACAGGTGTACATATAACCGGGTATGCATCGTAATCCCCCTCACATCCGTAATAACTAGAAATCGTACATGGCAAATGAGTATTTTCCTTTTTTTACTAAACGCACGATAGAGAGAAAAGGTTACTCCTCACCCTATATTCCACTTCACTGGGGAAACGCCATTCAAAAGGAGCTAAATCGGTTATATCTATACCATATACGAATGGAGGGATTTCCTATGATTCCGGCAACGTTGGAACAATTGGAGCAAGTCCGTAAGGAATGCCGCACGATGGTCCGCAAGAGAGCAACCGCTTCTGCTGGTACTACACTTGTCCCTTTACCTGGTACAGACGTACTGGCTGATGTGGGGATGCTGATGCAGCTATTGCCTGCCATTAACAATAAATTCGGATTATCGCAAAAACAGCTCGACGGCATGGACCCTGAAACCAAATCCATGATTTACGGATTCGTCATGTCCATCGGAAGCAAAGTCATCGGACGCATGGTAACGAAGGAGCTTGTCGTTCAGGTACTGAAACGGGTCGGAATACGCGTAGCCACCAAATCCGTGGCCAAGTTCGTTCCACTTGCAGGCCAAGGTCTAGCCGCGGCTCTCAGCTTCACAGCCATGCGTTATGTGGGTAACAAACATGTCGATGACTGTTATGAGGTCGTGAAACGCATGCTTGAACAGCGTGAGCAGATTCCGGGCGAACCCGCCCCGTCAGCTCTTCAAGAAGCGAACACGGACGCAAAGCCCGAAGAGAAGGTCGATTCCCGTGATGACGCAGATCGTACAGCTGTGGTGGAATCCAAAGACAAGTAATTTATTTTCAAATTTGCGGCAAAAGGATACTGTACAACGGATACTGCACAACAAATAAGCCGGGACTCCCCTGATAGGAGCCCCGGCTTATTTTATATCTTTATATGCATCGTTTCATTTAGATCGCCTGCGGCTGCTGCTCTGCAAACTGGCTGTTGTACAGATCCGCATAGAATCCTTGCTGTGCCATCAATTCCTCATGATTGCCCTGTTCGATGACATTACCGTGATCCATGACAAGGATGAGATCCGCGCCACGAATCGTCGACAAGCGGTGAGCAATGACAAAGCTGGTACGATCCTTCATCAGATCATTCATTGCTTTCTGAATAAACACCTCGGTCCGGGTATCCACGCTGCTCGTTGCTTCATCCAGAATAAGAATGGACGGATTCGCCAAGATGGCTCTTGCAATCGTCAACAGCTGTTTCTGTCCCTGAGAGATATTAGAGGCTTCTTCGTTCAGCACGGTATCATAGCCATCCGGCAGCGTACGGATAAAGTGATCGGCATGGGCTGCATCTGCCGCCTTAACCACTTCTGCTTCGGTTGCACCCTCACGACCATACGCGATGTTGTCGCGAATGGTTCCGTTAAACAGCCATGTATCCTGAAGCACCATTCCGAACAGACTACGCAGCTTGCCGCGTTCCATGTCCCGGATATCGACACCGTCAATCGTGATTTTTCCATCCTGGATTTCGTAGAAACGCATCAACAGATTGATCAGTGTCGTCTTACCGGCTCCCGTTGGCCCTACAATGGCTACGGTCTGACCCGGTTTTACATCAATATTCATATTTTTGATAAGCAGTTCATCCGGTTTATATCCAAAATTAACACCTTGAAACGCAACCGCTCCTAGGGGCTGCTGTAATTGTACTGGCTGGTTGGACTCTGGTACCTCTTCCTCTTCATCCAGCAGCTCGAACACCCGCTCTGCCGAAGCGATGGTGGACTGAATGATATTGGAGATATTTGCAATCTGGTTAATCGGTTGTGTGAACTGACGAGAGTACTGCGTAAACGCCAGAATATCCCCGATCGAGATGGCGCCGCGTGTAACAAAGATCCCGCCGACCACACAGATCAGAACGTAACCCAGGTTACCAACAAAACTCATAAGCGGCATAATGATCCCTGAGATAAATTGAGCCTTCCAGCCCGATTCATACAGCTCTTCATTGACTTTCTCGAATTGCTGTACCGATTGTTCTTCGCGTCCAAATGCTTTTACGACCTTGTGTCCGGTGTACATTTCCTCGACATGTCCGTTCAGCTCACCCAGTGATTTCTGCTGTCCCGCAAAATGCTTTTGTGAACGGGATGCCACCAACATCACAACGATTACACTGAGTGGCAGCGTCAAAATGGTGATCAGTGTCATCCATGGACTAATCGTCAGCATCATGATAATTACGCCGACAATGGTTACGACAGAAGTAATAAACTGTGCCAAACTCTGCTGAAGCGTATTACTGATGTTATCCACATCATTGGTCGCCCGGCTGAGCGTCTCCCCGTGGGTACGGGAGTCAAAGTATTTCAGTGGCAGCCGGCCCACTTTGGCGCTGATCTGCTCACGCATGTCATAAACCACTCGCTGGGCAACACCAGCCATCAGGTATTGCTGAATATACATAAATGCTGCACTGAACAGGTACAATCCCAAGAGCAGGTACAACACTTTCATTAATGCAGGAAAATCAATACCCGCGCCCTGTATGCCCTGCAGAATGGCAATGGCGCCTTGGCTCAGTATATCGGTTCCTTCAGCCATAACCTTCGGACTGATAATGCTGAACACGGTACTGAGGATTGCAGCTACCAATACACCGAGCAGACGATAACGGTGTGGCTGGAGATACTTGATCAGCCGCCGCAGCGTACCTTTAAAGTCCTTCGGCTTCTCACCCGGAGGACGCATGCCCATACCGCCACCAGGGTGACCTGGCCCGCCGGAACGTGGTGCTCTGCTTTTATGTTCGGTACGTTCACTCATGCGATCTCCTCCTCTGTCAGCTGGGATGATACAATCTCGCGGTACACTTCATTATTCGCGAGCAGTTCCTTATGGGTACCGGAACCAACAATGCGTCCTTCATCCATAACCAGAATGCGATCTGCATCCATTACTGTACTTACTCGCTGTGCAACAATCAGCACCGCCGCTTCAGTCGTTTCGGATTTCAGCGCTGCACGAAGTTTGGCATCTGTTTTGAAGTCCAGAGCGGAGAAGCTGTCGTCGAAAATATACACTTCCGGGCGGCGAACAAGTGCGCGTGCAATGGACAAACGCTGTTTCTGTCCACCAGAAACGTTGTTACCACCTTGAGCAATAAGGCTGTCATACCCGTCCTTCATCTCGGAGATGAAGTTCTCGGCCTGAGCAGTCCGGGCAGCATGAACGATTTCCTCCATCGTGGCATCTTCTTTCCCGTGTCGGATATTCTCCGCAATCGTTCCCGTGAAGAGAACTGCCTTTTGTGGCACAAAGCCAATTTTCGCACGTAAATCTTCCTGACTAATCTCTCGTACATCCGTACCGTTAACCCGCACGCTGCCTTCCGTGACATCATAGAAACGGGGAATAAGGCTGAGCAGCGTGGATTTTCCTGATCCCGTACCACCAATAATGGCTGTGGTTTCCCCGGGACGGGCTGTAAACGAAATACCCGACAGTGCCGCATTCTCTGCTCCCGGATAACGGAAGGTAACATTGTCGAATTCAATGGTGCCCTGCAGGGATTTCATGCCACGAGGCTGCTCTGGATCACTAAGGTCAGGCTGCATATCCAGCACTTCGTTGATCCGTTCTGCGGATGCAGAAGCTCTTGGAATCATGACAAAAATAATGGAAACCATAATCAGCGAGAACATGATCTGCATCGCATACTGGATAAACGCAATCAGGGAACCAATGTCCATGTTTCCACTGTCTATGCGCTGTCCTCCGAAGTATAGAATGGCGATCATGGAGAAGTTCATGACAAGCATCATAACAGGCATCAATGTCGCCATCAGAACGTTAACTTTGATCGAAGCATCTCTCAGATCCGTATTTGCTCCGTTAAAACGAACGCGTTCATGTTCTCCGCGGTTGAAAGAACGAACAACACGAATACCTGTCAATTGCTCACGCAGAACC
This sequence comes from Paenibacillus illinoisensis NBRC 15959, assembly GCF_004000925.1. GTDB lineage: Bacteria > Bacillota > Bacilli > Paenibacillales > Paenibacillaceae > Paenibacillus > Paenibacillus illinoisensis. Next base: position 242,128 of record NZ_BIME01000003.1, read on the forward strand.
AAGTTCAGTCGGTCCAGCTTTTTTTGGATTTGTTTGAATAGCGGCAGGCCCTTGACCCCAATCAATGCAATGGCACCCGCCAGCACAGGCAGCACGACCAGGAAGATCGTGGACAACTTGGCGTCCTGGGATACCGCCATGAAAATACCACCGATACACATCATCGGAGCCATGATCATCATGCGCAGCATCATCGTTAATACGTTCTGAACCTGTGTAATGTCATTCGTCGTACGGGTGATTAGTGATGCGGTGCCCAGCTTATCAAATTCCTGCAGCGAGAAATTCTCCACGTGGCGGAAAACCCGGCTGCGCAGCTGCTTGGCGAATCCGCCTGCTGTACGGGAGGACAGGTAACTGGCCAATACGGAACACGCTGTGCCCCCAATGGCAATAACCAGCATCCAACCGCCAATTTGCCAGATGTACGGAACATCACCCTTGACGATACCATCATTGACGATATCGGCCATCAAGGTTGGCAGGTACAGCTCGGCGAGTGATTGCAGCAGTACCAGACCCAAAATGAAGATAATGGGGATTTGATAAGGCTTGAGCATGCGAAACAGTTTCATCATGGCGTATCATCTCCTTCGGTTGAATGCTCCTTTTGCTGAGAAGCGAGCGAGTCAAAAAAGCTATATACTTTCGTCAGCAGCTCGGCTAACTGGGTACTGTCTTCCTCTCCCAGATGCTCAACCAATCTGTTGAATATCTGCATGCGCTCGTCATGAGCAGCCCGAATAATATCACGGCCTGCTTCCGTAATCGTAATACGCACGGCACGGCGATCATCAGGGTCCATGGTTCGCTTGACCAGTCCCTCATCCTCAAGTCCACGGATGACTGGGGTAATCGTCGGTGATTTTACTCGCAGCAATGCACTGATCTCCGATACTTTCAGTCCTGGATGATCTTCATTCAATTCGCTGTGAAAATCGGGGGGATTATCTCTCCAATCCAGACGTTCTCCCGGATGTGAACCGTGGAGCAAACAGGCCAATACCATAATTTCATTATGGTTGCGCCCGTGGGGCTTATGCTGTCTCCATTTGCCTTTATTAAACTGCATGATGGAATACAGCAGCTTCTGGGCCACTGGATCCAGACCTGTCATATAGGGTTCCTCCTTTTTACATTCTCAATGAATTCTCAATTAACATAGGATTACTATTAAATAGTATATCAATTAATTAGGTATCCTAATTATATTTTCGTCAGCAGTGGAAGTCAAATAGGTAAATGACACCACAAAAAAACCGCGGCAGATCGCCACGGTTTTGAAAAGTTCAATGTTAATCAGGACTGCGAAGCAGATACTTTTTTGAGGGAAGCCGAAAATGGGAAGTACTCCTTGGCATTGTTGTAGGCAATGCCTTGAACCATCTGTCCGAGCAATTCCATATCATGTGGCGCCTCCCCTTGTTCCACCCATTCCCCGATCAGATTGCAGACCAGACGGCGGAAATATTCGTGTCGTGTATAGGAGAGGAAGCTGCGAGAGTCCGTCAGCATTCCCACAAAGCGGCTCAGCAAACCGACGTTGGCCAGTGCTCTCATCTGGGCGAGCATGCCGTCCTTGGTATCGTTGAACCACCATGCTGCGCCAAGCTGAATTTTGCCCGGGATACCGCCGCCCTGGAAGCTGCCGACAATCGCAGCCAGCACTTCATTATCCCGTGGATTCAAGGAATATAGAATGGTTTTGGGCAGTGCCTTCTCCTGCTCCAGTGCGTCCAGCAGACCGATCATCGCAGAAGAAAGCGGCGTATCATTCACCGCGTCATATCCGGTATCCGGTCCAAGCTGAGCGAACATCCTGCTGTTATTGTTACGGGCTGCATTCATATGGAACTGCATTACCCAGCCCCGCTCCGCATATAGCTTGCCCAGGAATGTCAGTGTAACGGTCTTGTATTTATCCTCTTCCTCACGGCTCACGTGATGACCTGCGAGTGCTTTGGCAAAAATGGCTGCCGCTTCTTCCCGTGTTGCCTTGCCATATGGCACATAGTCCAGTGCATGGTCGGAAACTCTGCCACCTACGGAATGGAAAAACTCCACCCGGGATTCCAGTGCAGAGAGGAATGAATCATAATCAGAGATTGCTGTACCCGAAGCCTGAGACAGCTTGCCCACCCATTCGATGAAGGTATCCCGGTTCAGTTCAAGCCCTTTATCCGGACGGAAAGAAGGCAGCACCGCTGTATCAAAGCCTTCGATTTCCTGAATCTTCAGATGGTATTCCAGAGAATCACAAGGATCATCGGTTGTGCACACAACTGTGACATTGGATTTCGTGATCAGGTCACGTGCGCCAAACCCTTCACTGTTCAGCTTGGCATTTACTTTTTCCCAGATTCCTGGAGCACTGCTCTCATTCAATACTTCATATACCCCGAAGTACCGCTGCAGCTCCAGGTGGGACCAGGCATATAACGGGTTGCCGATCATCATGGGTACCGTTTTGGCATAAGCCAGGAAACGATCGTAATCGGTCACGCCCTCACCGCCAGTGATGTAATGCTCTTCGATACCGTTTGCCCGCATTAACCGCCACTTGTAGTGATCCCCGTACAACCAGGCTTCCGTAATATTGCCAAACGTCTTGTTCTCGTAGATCTCCTGTGGACTGAGATGGCAGTGATAGTCAATTATCGGCATGTCCTTGGTGTAATCCTCATATAACTTGACGGCTGTCTCATTGTGCAGCAAAAATTGTTCATCCAAAAAAGACTTCATTCGCTTCGCACGCTCCCTTTGGGTGAGTTTACGTTCATATGGGTACACTTCCCATCTTTACGCTACACTGTTTCCTCCCAAAGTTCAATAAAAAATGATAGCGTATTCAAAAAAGGTTGGTTTAGGCATATACCCCCGAACAGGATATACTGGTTTTAATGAACTATATGCTGATCTGAAGATCATACAAGGAGATGAAATCGTTGAAAATTACATTTCTGGGCACAGGGGACATGTTCAGCGTAGAGCAGTATCACAACAGCATGCTCGCCGAATTTGGAGGCACACATCTGGTCATTGATTTTCCGGAATCGAATGCAAAAGCGCTCAAAGAGGTTGGGTTCCCCATGACTGATATCCATAATGTATTTATCACACATTTGCATGAAGACCACATTAACGGTGTACAGATGCTCGGATACTATTCGCAAATTGTAGGTGACCGCAAACCGCGCCTGTTTATCCACGAACAACTGGTTGAGCCGCTATGGAGCATCTTATCTCCAGGCATGCGCTACACCACCGATGGCGAGCGTACAATGAGCGATTATTATGATATCGTTCCACTGCCGGATGGAGGCACATTCGAACTGGGCGGTGTGACATTTGAGACATTCCGTACACAGCACGTTCCGGGCATGGTCAGCAATGGTATTGTTGCGAAGCCCTACTTCTACTACAGTGCAGATAGCACGCTGGATCAGGAACGGGTAGAACGAGCTGCCGCAGATGTGCAGCTGATTTTCCATGAATGCCACATGCATGATCTAGTGATCAAATCCCATACCTCGCTGAAGGAACTGGAACAGCTGCCTGCGGAAGTAAGGCAAAAGACCGTTTTAATGCATTATCATGACGAATATGCAGATGCGAGTAACCGGGAACGGTTCAACCGCGAGCATGACCTGCGCATGGTCGGCACACTGGAATCGTTTGAGCTGGATGAGAAGTAAGCTAAGTATGGAATGCTCCGAGTAGTTTCAGGAGCTGAAGCATCGTTTTACCAGAAGATGAGGTGGCCTTCATTCATGTTCCCAAATGGAGCCGAATAGAGGTTGCCTTCGTTAGCACAATAATAAAATCTGAACCCAGAAAAAAAACCACCTGCAGGCATTCCATCGCCATTTCAGGTGGTTTAGTTGTCTATATTTATATTCAAGCTTACGCTGTCGCACTCTCTTCATCAGGCAAAGCCCATACGGATAAACCTCCGCCACACACATGGAACGTAGCCCAGCCGTCCTTCTCAATGGTGATGCTATCCTCGCAGCTGTTTGTCAGATCCGTCCATACTTCACCGGCGCGATGTTCGCCGACAAACATTCGTTTCTCGCCATCATCCCCGTTGGAGACCACCACCGCGCAACCGGAGCCCTCGATTTCTTCCACGCCGCGGCGTACCCATCCAATGGTATTGGGATGATCGAAATAATCCTCCTGCTCGCCATAAGCCTTGTTATAACGGGCAGACAGCAGGATATCCAGAATCTCCTTTTTACCCTCCACCGGTTCGGGACCGCCAATACCATAATAATCCCCGTAAAAGACGACCGGATACCCATCACGGCGCAGCAGGGTCAATGCATACGCGCTGGGTTTAAACCAGTCGCCAATCCATGATTCCAGTGCTTCATGCGGCTGGGAATCATGATTATCGACAAACGTTACGGCATGCGTTGGATGTGTCTGAACGAGCGTATCATCGAAAATTTTGGACAGGTCGAAGTCTCTGCCTGCCAGTGATGCCTCATGCAGCTTGTAGTGAAGGGACACATCGAACAGGTCGATCTGATAATCCACCGTATCCAGGAATTGACGGCAGGCATCAAGATTGGAATTCCAGAACTCCCCTACAATGTAGAAGTCTTGCCCGCGCTTGCGGATCATCTCTGCTGCAAATTCCTTGATGAATTCATGGTTGATATGCTTGATCGCATCCAGGCGGAAACCACTGCATTGCAGCGTATCGATCAGCCATTTTCCCCATTGAAGCATCTCCTTGCGGACCTCCGGGTGATTGTAGTCGATATTGGCGAACATCAGATAATCATAGTTGCCGAACTCGTCATCGACATTTTCACTCCAGTTCTTGTTCTCTCCTGCAATGCGGAATATGCCGCTGCGTTCTGTCTTAGCATCAAAGTCTGTACCATTAAAATGCTCGGATGTCCACTTGAAAGAAGAGTATTGGTCGCCACGGCCCGGAAACGTAAATTTGGTCCAGCCTTCAATCTCGAACGGTTTGGATATTTCCTTCGTCCGGTCATTCGGGTCCACTTCAATGACTTTGAACACTTCCTTCTCGTCGGCACCTGCCTTGTGGTTCATCACCAGGTCGACATAGACGGCAACACCGTTTTTTTGACACTCTGCAATGGCATCCACCAATTCCTGTTTGGTACCGTACTTTGTCCGCACACTGCCCTTCTGGTCGAACTCCCCGAGATCGTACAGATCATAAACACCATATCCGGTATCCTCCGGGGTAATGGCTTTGGTCACAGGGGGCACCCATACCGAATCAATGCCTTTGGCTTTCAGCTCCGGAGCCATTTGGGCCAGTCGTTTCCAATGCTTACCGTCTGCAGCCAAATGCCATTCAAAAAACTGCATCATCGTATGATTTCTTTTCATTAAAAACCGACCTCCTTGATTGCTTTCGAAGCGGACGTTGGAACGGATATGTATTCGCCCTTGTTCGTTCGTTTGCTATCCAAGTAATACCCTTTTTGACCTATGCTTCAATCACCCGCAGAGAAGTTTCCGGTTGAAGGGGAGATGCGCTTGTAGTCCAGCCATTCCTCGGGCAGAAGGGAACGATACGGCTCCTGGGTGAACCGATCATCCACCAATACGAGTACGCCCGTATCCTCTTCCGTCCGAATCAGCCTGCCGCCTGCCTGCAGCACCTTGTTCATCCCTGGAAAAACATAAGCATAATTGAAGCCGTTACGTCCTGAGCGGTCGAAATAGTCACGAAGCACGTTGTTCTCCAGTCCAATCTGGGGAAGCCCTGCACCCACCACAACGACCCCATTGAGACGATCTCCCGGCAGATCCACCCCTTCTGAAAATACGCCGCCCATCACGGCGAATACGAGCCTGGTTCGTTCCGGATGCGGCTGGAATGCATTCAGAAATGCCTCCCTTTCCAGCTCATTCATGCCTTGTTCCTGCATGACCGTATCGGCCTCACCAGGAAGCTGCATGTAGGTCTCATAGACTTCACGCATATACGGATACGAAGGGAAAAAGACAAGCAGGTTGCTCCGCGGCCACTCGGATACGAGCTGATGCAGCATGCTCGCAATCGGCTGCCTGGAACGCTGCCGGTCCTTGTAGCGAATGGACAAGGGAAGCAGCCTTACATCCAATTGTTCCCGCTGAAAGGGTGAAGGGATACGCAACGTGTAGTCCTCTTCCTCTGCACCAAGCATGTCCCGGTAATAACCCAGTGGTGACAAGGTTGCCGAGAAATGAATGATGGAACGGAACCCCTTCGCTGTCTGACGGAGCAGGACGGATGGATCAAGACAGAACAGCTTCACTCTCACTTCGCTTCGCACACATTCGGCATACGTGACGAATCGTTCATCATACAGCTTGGCGATACGCAGGAAGTTCTGGGCTGTGAAGTAGGCATCCAGCAGCAGTTGATCCGTCTCGGCATTTCCCGAACCGCCTTCCACAAGATTCTGCTCCGCAACCATGACAAAGGGCTCCAGCAATTCAATCAGTTCCTCCGGCGCTTCCTGCTGCAGCAGCTTGCCCTCTTCTCCTCCGTTTTTACGCAGGGTAATCAGATACTTATCGATGGCTCCCGCATGGTCTGTAATGGCCTTCGCGGCAGCGACACTGCTGCCCAGCGTCTTAAACTCCCTTTTGACATCCAGAAAAACAGCCTTCTCCAGCTCAGCGGAGAACATCATTCGTCCGCGATCAACCAGATTATGCGCCTCATCGACCAGCAGCACCGTCTTGCGTTTCTGCTCCTCCAGCATGCGTTTGAGGGAAATACGCGGGTCGAAAATGTAGTTATAGTCACAGATGACTGCATCGGCAGCGTATGCCGCATCCAGCGAAAATTCGAACGGACACACCCGGTGCTTGCGCGCGTACTGTTCAATGACTGGGCGTGTCATCAATGTTTCATGCTCCAGCATATCCAGCACTGCCCCATTAATGCGATCATAATACCCTTCGCACATGCCGCACTGTCCGGTATCACAAGCTTCTTCTTCCTTGAAGCAAATCTTATCCTTGGCAGTCAGGCTGATCACATGCATGTTCAGCCCCTCAGCTTGCATTCTGGCAAAAGCCTCTTCTGCCGCAACACGAGTCGTCGTTCTTGCCGTAAGGTAGAACAATCGACTGGCTTCGCCTTCACCAATCGCCTTCACTGCGGGAAATAAGACGGACATTGTTTTCCCAATTCCGGTTGGTGCCTTGGCCATCAGTCCCTTGCCTTCACGGATGGTCTGATATACTGCGCCTGCCAGCTTGCGCTGCCCTTCCCGATATTTGCGAAAGGGAAACGGTAGTTCTTTAACAGTGACATCGCGCTTCTCTTCATATGCAGCAATCATCTCGGCATAAGGAGCATATCCAGCAATGACCTCAGCAGCAAATTGCTCAAGCTCCTCACGTTCGAGCATGCGCCGATATCTTCTCTCCTGACTATTCACGGTCTGCACATAGGTAAGCTGCACTTGCATTCTTGGCTCATCATGCTGAACGGCATACATATATGCATACATGATAGCCTGCGCCCAGTGGACCGGAAGTCCGTCGCCCAGATCATCCAGGTTGCCGGCTGTTGATTTGATCTCATCCACAGTGAGCTGACCCTCCAGACGAATCAGACCATCACATCTTCCTTCAACGACATAAACCAGGTCTCCATGCCGGATTTCAGCTTCAAGCACAACTTCTTTCAGATCATCCTCCGTATAATCCTTCTGCACCCGCTGATGAATTCGGGTTCCTTCCTGCATGGATGCATTGGAACGGAATCCGGGACGAATACTGCCGCTACGATATACATATTCAACCAAAGGCCTGACTGATATTCGAATGGTATTTGTCATACGATCACCCGTTCTGTTTTAGTCCTTCTACTTTATCATGAAAAGACCTGGCCAAACCAGCCATTCTGCAGATTGGACTCGTCCCTCCCCATATGCTATGTTGAAGAGGAACGTACATTTAAGGAGGCAGCTTCCATGTATATTTATTTGGTTCCTTCCCCGATTCCGGACGTGCTCGCTGCATATCCGCATCTGACCCTGCGGAGCGAAGAGCAGGTTCGTCTTGCCATCGAAACGTCTGAACGTCTGCTTCATATTGAGTCGGATGATAGCGTAGCCGCATATGAGGCATTTGATGCCGCAGGCTCCTGGACAGGCGGCAGCTTTGCGGTTTTGAATAATATCCCGGTGACGGAAGACGGCCGCGGTGACTTCGAGGATCGGTTCAAAAACCGTGCACGCAAAGTGGAGGACGAGCCAGGTTTTGTCGGTATCCGGGTGCTTCGTCCCCTGAAAGATGATACGTATGTTGTACTTACCCTGTGGGAGTCAGAGGATCACTTCAAAAGCTGGCAGCAGTCTCAGGCCTATAATCATGCCCACCGCAATCGCAGTACAAGTGAAGGGCTGACCGCACAGAAACCAGCCATGTTTCCAAGAGCCTCTTATGTCACGACATATACAATAGAATAATGGGAACCTGATAGACTCAAGCGCCCATCGAGTTTTTCTTAGCAGCAGATCACAAAGGCCTCTTCCCGAATGGGAGGGGCTTTTTCTATTTCATACTTTTGACACGACATACCATGAGGTATCATAATACTTGTTAAATGAAACTTCGGAAGGGAAGGCGGTTATGTTGTCACGCAGTTCACTCACCCGGTTTCTAAGCGGACCGTTTATATTGTTTACCGTGATCATGATTATCAAAAGCTCCCTGGCCTGGATGGTCATTTTCGATGATATCCCCGTCTGGAAGCCATTGCTTACGGAGCTGCCGTTGATCTGGATCTGCTTTTGTCTGATTGAGTGGTTCGCCGCCAAAAGACGGATGTGGGCCTATCTTGCACTGAACCTGGTGCTGTCAGGCATTTTTTTCGCTGCCATTATGTATTACAAATATTATGGGGTCATCGTCAATTATCATGCGCTCGCACAGGTGAATCAGGTGACGTCGGTGAAGAGCAGCATGTTCTCCCTGCTCGACCCATATTACTTGTTTATTTTTGCGGATATTCTGATTATTGGCGGCATATTGATCCGGCGCCGGATCAAGCTCGGCGTTACCGAACGTCCGGGAAAGATACCTCTGGACCGCAGAAGCAGACGCAGAGTTGCCTCCGTTATTCTGATGATTTCCCTAGTAATCTGCATGCTGAATATATACCCTAACCGGGCAAGCATGAGCGAAATTACGCAAGCGGAACAAATGGGGATCCTCGGATACGAGGCTTATACCATTCTGGCGGATCGGCCTGACAAGCCCGTTCCGCTTGATGAGATTGATCAGGATCGCATCGATCAGATCAAACAAACGACAGAGCTCGATGCCATTGTGGATTCGGGAGCAGCCAAGGGCCGGAATGTGATTGTCCTCCAGCTGGAATCGTTCCAGAATTTCCTCATTGGTCTGAAGGTGGATGGCCAGGAAGTCACACCACATCTCAACCAGCTTGCACAGGAAAGCCTGTATTTCCCGAACTTCTATCAGCAGGTAGGTCAAGGGAATACATCGGATGCCGAGTTTGTTGTCAATACATCATTCTATACACCGCCAAACGGAGCTGCATCTACGGTCTATGCCGATAAAGCCCTGCCAAGTCTCCCCAAACTATTGTCGTCAAACGGGTATCAGACCGCTACATTCCATTCAAACGATGTCCGTTTCTGGAATCGCGATCAGCTGTATAAAGCGCTTGGTTTTGATCACTATTACGATATAGATTATTTTGGCACCGAAGATTCTATTGCCTTCTCGGCATCGGATGAGGTGCTGTATTCCAAAACGCTCGATAAATTGGAAGAAATGCAGGCAGAAGGCTCGCCATTCTATGCACAGATCATCTCCATGTCTGCGCATCACCCGTACCATTTGCCAGAGAGAAAGGTTAGCCTGACGCTGCCGGAGCGGTACACGGACACCCTGCCTGGCGATTATCTGGTATCCCAGCATTATGCGGATCAGGCGGTGGGACAATTCATCGATGGTTTAAAACAACGCGGACTATGGGAAAACAGCCTGCTGGTGGTATACGGAGACCACCTCGGCCTGCCCATCTATTCGCTGGACAAGGACGACAAAGAGTTAATGAAGGAAATCTACGGCAGGGAGTATACATCTGCCGACATGATTAACATTCCACTCATCATTACTGCTCCCGGTGTTACGCCTGCAGAGCAGCTGGGTCAGATCGGCGGACAGGTGGACATTCTGCCAACGATAGCCGGACTCACAGGGGCATCTCTCCAGGATCAACTGCACTTCGGGCAGGATCTGCTGCGGGAGTCAGGCAATCTGCTGCCGGAACGCTATTATCTGCCTACCGGTTCAGTGCTTAATGATGCCTCATTATTCATTCCGGAAACCGGTTATGGTGACGGAACCCATTACTCGCTTGCGGATGCCGGAAGGCAGGACATCAAGAAGGTGGAGAACCGTTCGGAACCGAAACCTGAGTCATCGGAAGGGAGCGTTGTTCCGGCAACGGCCTCAACGGATGACGGCTCATCGTCTTCCTCAGGTTACATTACCAAGGACGAGTATGAGCGTGCTTTGGATCTTATGCATTTGTCCAATAGTTATTTAATACAGCTGCCTGACCGGAATACAGAGAAGTAGCCCCCGAAGCATTCATTCAATCTATTAAAAAAGCCCATGAAACAGGATTGGAATCCTGCTTCATGGGCTTTATGCATTTCCAGCCAATCGTGGCTGTGTCATGCTGTATATTCAATCTCGTAATTACAAAGGCAGCAGCGGCACCGAAGTGCGAGCTTTCAGCTGATCTACCATGGCAAGCCATTCCTGCGGTTTATTCGGCAGGACAGCATAATAGCGATTCAGGAAATCGGCCACTAGGCTGGCTGGCAGCTCTCCCTGCTCCTCATTGCCCGGCATGAAGCAAAGGTCAAGTCCCCCCACTGCTTCTCCGTCCCCTTGCCAGGAAGGATGAACATATGAGAAGTCCAGTCGTTGATATCCGAGATGGGACAGCACCTCGCGCCGTACATACGGATCCATGGGCTTGATGCCGCCAAATTCATGATCCTGGCTAAGATACGGATTATAGATCTCGGCGAACATGCCGAACAGTTCCTTGCCGTTTGCTGCGGCAAGCTGCTGCAGGTCACGCTTGCGATGGTTGGCAAGGAAACTGCCGATGCCCAACCCTTCGCGGCCGATAATCGTAAAATCTGTCATGGCCACATTCCAGTCCTCATAGTAGCGATATTCTGTCGCTCCCACGACGGTCCCTTCATGCACAGCCACAAATACGCGAATGTCGGGGTCTTCCAGCGGTTCCTGCCACAGCGGGAAGTCCAGCACTTCCTCAGGCGGGAAAATCTCCTGCATCAGCTTGTGCATTTGGGCAAACAAAGGATCATTTATTGAAGTAATTCGTTTAAATTCCATGGATTCATCTACCTCCAATAATAAATGTGCATTATGTCTTGAACGGATTACGCCATTCCATAAGGGCTGCATAGTTGCAGGACTCCTCATCATCCAGATAATCCGTCGCCACGCCCACTGGCATACGTCCGCAGCGCAGCAGGAACGAGATCACCGGATCGCGTTTCTCACCAGATATCACCTGCTCCAGATACGATTCAGCCGTCATTTCATCTGCCACCAGATGGTATCCGGGCATTCTCCCAGCACCGAGCAGCCGGTCGAGCCCTTGTGCAATGACCAGATGATACATGGCCTGCATCATGAGCTGTGCCAGTCCCCACTTGCGAAATTTCGGACGTACGCAGAGATCAACGATGTAGAGCGTGTTGCCATCCGGCTGATGATTGCGAATATACCCATCATCGGTCACTTCAACCCACGTGTGGCTTGCCGGATGTGAAGGGTCCCATTGCATGCGCAGCGAGGTCATCGATCCCGCTAGCTCACCATCTACCTCAATGCAGATGGCCCCATCCGGGTAGTTGGCTACGTGACTGGCAAGCTGCTCATGGTTCCAGAGCAGCTCTTCCGGATAAGGCGGAGGAAAGCTCTCGGCCTGGATGCGAATCAGTTCATCGAAGTCAGCCTCCTGATACGTACGAACGATAGCTTTTACGGGCTTACCATGTCGATCCGGACCGGTAATCAACATCTCTTTTTGATACATGCTGATCATCTCCTCCTTCCAACAGACAATACGGGTAGTTCAAGCCTCCGACTACTCCCAGTCTGTATATAGATCGGTGCGGCGGTCACGCCAGGTCGTTACCGATCCGCGCTCTCGTACTTCATAGAGCAAATCCAGATCCAGATCTGCTGTTACGATCATATCATCGTTAATCTCACCTTCGGCCAGAATGCCGCGCGGCGGGAATGGGACATCATTCGGCGTAATGATGGCAGCCTGTCCGTAGTTGGCACGCATGAAGTCCACTGTCGGCAGATTGCCCACTGTTCCGGTCAGTACAACATAAATCTGGTTCTCTACCGCGCGGGCATGACTCGTATAGCGCACCCGGTAGAATCCATGCCGATCATCCGTGCAGGAAGGACAGAAGATGACGTCAGCTCCTTTGGCTTTTGCCATACGCACAATTTCCGGGAACTCAATATCGTAACAGGTCAGCATCGCAATTCTGCCTTTATCCGTGTCGAAAACTTCAAGGCCATCACCCGGTGCCATGTTCCATTCCTGTACTTCGGTCGGTGTAATATGGATCTTGGCCTGGCGTGCAATACGGCCATCCGGATAGAACATGTGGGCGGTATTATACAATTTCCCTTCACGACGGATGACATGAGTTCCCCCGATCAGATGCATGTTGTACTTCGCCGCCAGGGATGTGAACAGCTGTTCATACTGCTCCGTGAAATCGGGCAGATCCTCAATGGTCAGCGCGTTGCCCTTACCGTCACCTATGGACATGAGCTGAGTTGTAAAAAATTCAGGGAACAGCACAAATTCAGTTCCGAATTCGTCGGCTGTCCGTATGTAATGCTCGGCTTGAGCAGCAAACTGCTCAAAGGAGCTGATGGTTTGCAATTGGTACTGTACAGCGGATACCCGCAATTTCATGTTTCTCCACCTCCATCATTATTCTGCTCTCATTGTATCAACGATATGAAGTAATTTCTATTTCCTTTCTTCGCTCAACATCGCCTTGGTGAAACCGATCCATTCCCTTGTGGCAAAAGACAGATATCGGTCCTTACGCCAGATCATGCCGAGCTGCCAAGGGATCACGGGTTCCACAACCGGCATAATACGTACACGCATATGATCCACTTCACGGCAGATGGTTTCGGGAAGTAATGCCACCCCCAGATTGGCCGCAACCATTGCACTGAGCAAATCCCACTGGGAGCTCTCATAGACAACCCTCGGCTGGAATCCTACATGCTGACAGGCCGCAATGATCCGATCATGCAGGGCAAAATCCTCCCTGAACAGCACAAAGGCATCATGCTCCAGTTCACGTAGGGCAACCGATTCTTTGCCCGCCAGTGGATGCGAAGGATGAACGAGCAGATTCAGCTTTTCTTCCACGAACACAAAATGATCGAGCAGCTCATCCACCGTCGGCAGCACAGCCACACCAATATCCAGTGCACCACTGATGACATCGGCCTCTACCTTTTTCGCACCATCCTCAAACAGTTGAATGCTCACTTGCGGATAGGCCTTATGAAATTCACCGATGATCATGGGGAAAAAGCTCGAGCCCACCATGGGCGGCAGTCCGATACGCAGATGTCCTTTCTTCAGGTTCATCAGATCGTCGAGCTCGGACGACAAGCTGCGAAACGATTTTTCAATTTCCAGTGCCTGCCGGAAGAAAACATGCCCTGCATCGGTCAATTCAACTCTCTTGCCGTACCGATCCAGCAGGGTAACCCCCAGCTCATCCTCCAGACTTTTCACGGTTTTGCTGATGGTTGGCTGTGTGATATATAACACCTCTGCTGCCTTGGTAAAGCTCTGCTGCCTGGCGACTTCCAGAAAATATTGCAGATGGCGGATATCCATCGTCTGATTCCAGCCTCTCATAGATAAATGGAATAGAAAACATTCTTAATATGCATTTTACTCATGAAAGAATGCGATGTAAAATTTGTAACAAGAAAGTGTGTTTCCATTCATTTTCACAAAAAATCAAATCAATCACGTTGATGATATAAGGAGGAATTGAAGTGAAAAAATGGGGACTTGGTATATTGCAGGTTGCTCTCCTCATGGTCTTTTCACTGCTCATGGACCAGTTGGCCCGTGCTCTCCATTTGCCTGTGCCAGGTTCGATACTCGGCATGGTTGTGCTGTTTATTTTGCTTCAGACACGGGTTGTGAAGCTGCGCTGGATCGAAGTCGGAGCCGCATGGCTGCTCGGAGAACTGCTGCTGTTCTTCATTCCTTCAGCCGTTGGCATCATGAACTACATGCCCATGCTTGAACATGACGGACTGCAGATTCTGTTCATCGTCCTGCTGAGTACATTTCTGGTTATGGTCTGCACCGGCCTGGTTGCCACACGAATCGCCAAACGAAAGGAGCGTCACACCGGATGATTGGATTTCTCTGCTTGTTGTTAACTGTCGGTATTTATTGGGTCACCAAACGCATGTATCGCCAATTGCCCAAGGTTTATCTGTCTCCACTGCTGATCACGCCCCTGCTTGTCGTTGGCGTGCTGCTTGCGACAGGGACGGATTATGCAGATTACAGCAGCGGTGGCAAATGGCTTAGTCTTCTGCTGCAACCGGCTACGGTAGCTTTTGCTGTACCGTTGTATACCTTTTTCCATGTGCTCAAAAAGCATATATCCGAGATTGTCTTCAGTGTCATGACCGGATCAGTGGTGGCCGTACTCTCGTCAGCCCTGCTGGCCAAATGGCTTCAGCTGGACTCCGGGCTGATTCACAGCCTGATTCCGCGTTCCATTACAACTCCGATTGCCATGAATGTCTCGGCTACCATTGGGGGTATCCCCGCTGTTACTGCTGTTTTTGTCATCATGACCGGTTTGCTTGGTGCGATTATGGGTCCTTCTATCGTTAAAATGCTCCGCATTGATGGAGAAATTGCCCGCGGAACCCTGCTCGGAACGGGTGCCCACGGCACAGGGACTTCCAAAGCTTTTGAGCTCAGTTCCCTGACAGGAACCATCTCCAGTATCTCCATGGTACTCGCTGCATTGTTCACTCTGGCGGTAGCTCCCATTCTTTCTAAACTTATTTTCCCATAATAGATAGAATTGTCCCTATTATTTGAAATATTATTGTTGTATTAAAGCCCTTTCTTCCTTACAATAAGGACATGTTTTATAAGCGAATATTGCGGGGGAGATGCGATGAAAAGAACCGGAATGAAGAGATCTCTGGACCGCCTTGGACGAATTGTCCTTCCCAAGGAAATGCGGGATACGATGGAAATCCATATCGGCGATCCGCTTGAGTTTTTCATTGAAGGGAAAGAGTTGATTTTGAGAAAGTACAAATCAACGTTGTGTGTGTTTTGCGGTGATATGGATACGGAAATGTATTTCAAAGAGCAATTCATCTGCCGGACGTGTGCTGTTCAATTAAAACACCCGGATGACTCTCCCGAATGGTTCGTTCCTCAGAACAAACAGGCTCCTGCAGCCGTGGAGCGTCCTGCTTCCGATTCCGCTAAAGTCTCTTCCCCCACTTGGGATGAAGGAACTGTACCTGCCAGCACTGAATACCCTGACCTGCGGCCCAAGACGGCACGCATGCTGCAACAGATGAAAGAAATTGTTGAACAGAATCCTGGTTTGGCTCAGCAGCAGATTGCGGAAAAGCTTGGCATCAGCCAAGGACGCGTCTCCCAATTAAAGAAATTGCTATAATACGATTTCATTTTATTATTTATAATCAGGAGATCTTCCCGATGAGGAAGTCCTACTGCAAGAGAACCCTGTATATGTGTGGGTTCTTCTTTTTTTTATCCTAAAGAAAAATGAATTAAATAAAGGCATCGTAAAAGAGGGCAACTGTTATCACAGCCGCCCTCTTTGACTCTCTGGTTATTCAATCTAACGTTGCTCTAATAAGGTTACGCCTGAATGACTTCCAGGATCTCTTCTTCCTCCAGCTTGCGCATACCGATCGCCAGAACAACAATATTGGCAACGAGCAGGATCGCTGGAAGAGCAGTAGCCCCGTATTGTCCGTAGATCAGATGACTTCCAAGTGCACCAATCAGAATAAATGTCAGCACACCTGCTGCTACCATGCGGGTACGCGGGATCAATAAACCCACTGCACTTAGCAGTTCTACCGCGCCCAGCAAGTACATCGTCCATTTCGGATACGAGAAGCTCTCGAAGGTCTGCACCATCATCTCTGCACCCATCACTTTGTTCAGTCCTGTCATCACAAATACACCTGCAAGCACGACCAGAAAAATATATCCAATAACTCTCATTATGTATGTTCCTCCTGTAACTGATCTAAAGGGTTGATTAAAAGAAAAGCTGGAGCATCTTGCCTGCTGCACATGCCACATTCACTTCAAATCTGCAAGATGCTAAATCTATGTCAAAGCCGTCTTGCGACGACTCGGTTTTCAAGCCAACATGTGAACGAATAAAGTGCTCCATAACTATCTATTAGGTATTATTGGATACTGGCTTACTTTTATGAAGTGAGTATATAATAATAAGATTATTTATTCAAGTAATTTTTTGATAAATAGTGTATAATACATACAAAAGGGTTGTTGCATGGATTTTTGCCGTAACCTTTATGAATGAATGCTTCTTATTTTTCGTCAGAGTGGCGGTAAGCCAGGCACTTTTTTTTATATACAAGATAATTAGACTATTCCAACATTGTTATGCGAAGTGAGGTGAACACGTTGAAGCTGAGAAAAGCAAAATCACCAAGTCCCTGTTTGATCACACAGGCCATGGACATTATTGGTAAGAAGTGGGTTCTGCTGATCATGTATCAGCTGCTCTCCGGACCCAAGCGCTTCACAGAGCTGGAAGCAGAAATGGCCATTAGCGGCCGTCTGTTATCCGAGCGTTTGAAGGAAATGGAGATGGAAGGCATCGTAACCCGCCATATGTATCCTGAAATTCCGCCACGGGTTGAATACGAGCTGACTCCCAAAGGCAAGGCTATTGAGCCGGTGATCAACCAAATTTATGGCTGGTCCTCCGACTGGCTGAAACGATAGCAATGCAGATCCCTCTAATCTAAAACACCAAAAGCCTGAATAGGTGCTGATCTTCTCCAGATCAGCTTCCCATTCAGGCTTTTTTCTTGAACTGCTATTTAACTATTAAATAATTTTTAATGTGAAAGGTTCTTAATAGGCTTCAGCTGCACCGGCAGACCGGAATCGGCAGATGCCAGCGCTGCTGTTGTAATCTCCTGTGTACGGCAGGCATCCGCGTAATCAGACAGAATCCGCGTACGGTCACCCGTCCGAAGAGCATGAATGAACGCCTCGTTCTCCCGTTCATACGGGTTATGTCCTGGCGGAATCTCCTGACCTGCCATTGCGTGAGCAGCAGCACTCGGCAGCAACAGACGGTCCGGTGTCCAGTCCCATACTCCGGCTTCCGTGTAGAACTGAAGTCCGGCACCGCCTTCTCCATCCGGCAGCAGGCATGTATTGGCAATGCTCGCAATGGCACCGCTCTCCAGCTTAAGCGTAACATTCGCTACATCTGCCACGGTAACATGATCGTGCTTCTCATGCATCACACGCTGGGCTGCTGCAGCATATACCTCAGTAACTTCTCCTGCACAGTATCGGAGCAGATCCACAATATGTGTTGTCTGCTCGATAAACTGTCCTCCGGATCCTTCCTGACGGCGCCACCAGGCAACGCCTGGCATACCACCCATCCAGCGTCCAAGTGCCATGCCGATCGTCTGATCCTTCATTGCCTCCCGAAGCACCTGGGCGGCTTCCTGATAGCGAAAGTGATAACCTACCGAAGTAAGCAAACCTGTATCCCTTACCTGATCTAAAATGTTGCGCGGAATATCCATCCCTGTGCTTAATGGTTTCTCTACAAGGAAAGGGATGCCGCGACGAATCAGTTCCGATTCAATCGTACCATGTGACATTGGCGGAACGCAGATGTAAACTGCATCCAGCTTCTCCCCATCCAGCATGTGTTCAAGCTCGCTGTAGCCAGCTGCGTCATACACGGAAGCCATCGCCTCAGCTTTCTCCAAGGTGGTCCCGAGCACACTTGCCACACGGACGCCTTCCATTCGTGCCAAAATATCTGCATGTACTTTGCTGAACCAGCCTGTTCCAATGATGCCGATCTGTAACGTCATGGATGTAATCCCCTCTCTTTGTTACGCGCTTACATGTTCCATTCGACCCCATCATACAAAATCCTGCATTATATTTTGCCAGATGCCCCCAATATCAGCCGGTCCAGCTCTTGTTCATACCCTGTTCTCTGCTCATCCGTCCAGTACAGCCGATCATTCATGTACTG
Organism: Paenibacillus illinoisensis NBRC 15959; assembly: GCF_004000925.1. Lineage (GTDB taxonomy): Bacteria > Bacillota > Bacilli > Paenibacillales > Paenibacillaceae > Paenibacillus > Paenibacillus illinoisensis. Next base: position 260,559 of record NZ_BIME01000003.1, read on the forward strand.
GATAACTGCCGACTTATACTGACGCACCTCGTCAATTCGGAAAAATAAATCGCCTGTTCGTCGCACCAGGAAGTCTGCCGGGGTTACGGCCATTTCTTCCTCAATTGCATAATTCAGCATGAGCAGCAGTTCCAGGGACATGCCATGCAGTTCGGCCTTGGCCCGTGGATCAGGCAACCGGTCATATAGGGCATCCACATTGGATCCATAGGTACGAGCCAGCCGCTCTGCAGCTTGCCGATTGAGTCCGAGTGCTACCCCATCCTTAATCTTGCGCTCTATATAGACGGAGTATCCTGCTGAGCCACCAACGTCCCCTCCGGAAATCGGCATCTTTTTCGTTATGCATGGCCCAATCGATTTCCCTGTTTCCTGTTTGAGCTCCCGGGCTGCCAGATCAACGACCATTTCAGCCATTTTGCGATACCCGGTCAGCTTGCCCCCCGCAATGGTGATCAGTCCGGAAGGGGAGACCCATACTTCATCCTTGCGTGAGATTTCGGAAGGACTCTTGCCTTCCTCATGGATTAATGGACGTATGCCAGCCCAGCCCGATTCCACATCTTCGGCACGAATCTGGATATCTGGAAACATGCCATTTACCGCATCAATTACATAATCTCGATCTGCTTCAGAGATCAGAGGATGTGCCGGGTCATCTCGGAAAACAGTATCAGTGGTACCCACATATGTTTTGCCATCGCGTGGAACTGCGAAAACCATTCGCCCATCGGGGGTATCAAAATATACAGCTTGCCGAAGAGGAAACCTTGATCCGTCGAACACCAAATGAATGCCTTTGGTCATTTGCAGCGTCTTGCCCTGACGTGAACCATCTACCTTGCGGAGCTCATCCACCCATGGACCCGAAGCATTGATGACCTTGCTTGCCCTTAATTGAACACGCTGGCCTGTGATCTGGTCTGTGGCCTGAATACCAATGATCTTTCCGTTTTCCTTCACAAACCCGTCTGCTTTTACATAATTCACAGCTTGGGCTCCACGCTTTACCGCTTCTTTCATTACTTCAATGGTAAGCCGTGCATCATCCGTCCGGTATTCCACATATAACCCGCCACCCAGCAGTCCCTCTCGGCGCAGCAAAGGTTCGCTGTCCGAGACAGCTCCAGCGTTCAGCATCGTACGGCGTTCGCTGCGCTTCACACCCGCGAGCCGGTCATACACCATCAAACCAATGGATGTGCTGAAGCGCCCAAATGTACCTCCCGTATAGATGGGTAGGAGCATCGGCTCCGGTGTCGTCACATGAGGTCCATTTTCATAGACAATTGCCCGTTCGCGTCCTACCTCAGCTACCATTTTCACTTCAAACTGCTTCAGATATCGTAAACCTCCGTGGACCAGTTTGGTTGAACGGCTGGACGTGCCCGCTGCAAAATCCTGCATTTCAACCAGCGCGGTCTTCAGTCCGCGGGACACAGCATCAAGGGCAATGCCTGCCCCAGTGATCCCTCCGCCTATAACCAATATGTCAAAATGTGCATTCGCCATGGATTGAAGATACTCGCCGCGCATTGCTGCCGAGAAAGGTGAAGTCATCGGTGTTCCTCCCATTCATTGCCTTTATTTTTGCTAATCCATCTTCAAAAAAGAACAAAAAAAGACCACGTCATTCGCTGCAGCAATTGCTGAGCGGTACGTGGTCTCTCCCGATCTCCAGACATCATTTTTTAACTTGTGCCTTAATCCTATCACACATTTTGAGCGGCGTGAAGGCCTGAAATGACACATTATTCAAAAAAATTTCAAAAAGTTGTTCTGCCCAAGGACGTAATTTCAAACTGATCCACTAACCTCTTTATTTTCCTAATCATGGATATATGGATTTCGTTCCCCAGGAAAATATCTCCTGTAAGTTATGCATCATTTTCCACCAGTAATTATCATCTATTGAATTTGTTTAATGAAAAAGTACAAATAGCTATATCTTCATATTCTTCCTTATTTGAAGGCCATCGCAGCCTTCACTGCTCGCTGCCAACCGGCGTATAGATCACTTCTGGTATCCTCTTCCATCAGCGGATTGAAAACGCGCTCCGTGTTCTCATGATTCTTCAGTTCATCCGCACTTTCCCAGTATCCTACAGCAAGACCTGCCAAATAAGCAGCCCCCAGAGCGGTTGTCTCGTTCACCGTTGGGCGCTCAACCGGAATGCCCAGAATGTCGCTCTGGAATTGCATCAGAAAGTCATTGGCCGCTGCACCGCCATCGACGCGTAACGAATCGACAGCAATCCCCGAATCGGACTCCATAGCCGCCAGGACATCCTTGGTTTGATACGCCAGCGCTTCAAGCGTCGCTCGAATAAAATGTTCCTTCGTGGTGCCGCGTGTCAGACCGAATACGGCGCCCTTGACCTCGCTGTCCCAATACGGACTACCTAGCCCGACGAAGGCCGGTACCATATACACACCATCTGTGGAGGATACCCGTGCAGCATAATCCTCACTATCCTTGGAGGAACGCAGCATCCGTAATCCGTCACGCAGCCACTGAATGGCAGAACCCGCCACAAAAATGCTGCCTTCAAGTGCATACTCTACCTTGCCATTAACACCCCAGGCAATCGTTGTGATCAATCCATGGTCCGACTTTACCGGATCTTTCCCGGTATTCATGAGCATGAAGCACCCGGTACCATATGTGTTTTTCATACTGCCCTTGTGATAACATCCCTGACCAAATAAAGCTGCCTGCTGATCCCCCGCTGCGCCAGCAATGGGAACCCGGTGGCCGAAGAAATGATAATCCATCGTGTGCGCATACACTTCAGAGGAGCCCCGCACTTCCGGCAGCATCGCTTTTGGAATATCGAGAATACGGAGCAGTTCGTCATCCCATTGCAGATCATAGATGTTGTACATCAATGTACGGGAAGCATTGGATACGTCCGTTACATGGGTACCTCCGCTGAGCTTCCAGATCAGCCAGCTGTCGATCGTGCCAAATAGCAGTTCTCCCTGCTCCGCGCGTTCACGTGCTCCTGGCACATGGTCCAGAATCCACTTGACTTTCGTACCGGAAAAATAGGGATCAATAAGCAGTCCCGTTTTCTCACGAAAAAGGTTAGCCAGTCCCTTCGTCTTCAGCTCATCACAGATATCAGCAGTTTGTCTAGACTGCCATACTACGGCATTATAGATGGGGCGACCTGTTTCCTTATCCCACACCACAACTGTCTCGCGCTGGTTCGTAATCCCGATTCCGGCAATCTGGGCAGGCTTAATTCCACTCTCTGCCAAGCATGAAGCCATAACTGCAAGAATGGAGCTCCAGATTTCATTCGCATTCTGCTCGACCCAGCCCGGTTTGGGGAAATACTGCGGAAACTCCTGCTGAGCAATATGTACAATCTCCCCATTGTGGTTAAACAGAATAGCCCGTGAACTCGTGGTCCCCTGATCAAGAGCCATAATATACTTTTCCAATATCGACAACCTCCTGTAAGCATATTGCATCATTCGATATCACAGGTGCCTGATTGACAGATGCAATAATGATTAAATTAATGCTATTGTTTCGGTTCTGTAAGCGATTCCCCAAAATGTCGGATCAGGTCAAAATTGGACGTTGTCACTGCTGTTGCACCGGCATGCAGCGCGAGCTCAACCTCTTGGGCAGACCGGATCAGTCCTCCGGCAATAATGGGAATCCCCGTCCGTTCCGCTACCTCGGTAATAATATGCGGAATAACGCCAGGAAGCACTTCAATATAATCCGGCTGTGTCTTCGTCAGCAGTTGATAACTTTTCTCCAACGCATTTGTATCCAGCAAAAACACCCGCTGAATCGCGGTGATCCCCTTTTGTTTCGCCTTTTGAATCACTGTTGCCCGTGTAGAGATCAATCCCGCAGGACGTATATGCTGACACAAATATTCTGCCGCGTACTCATCGTTCTTCAGCCCTTGGACTAGATCAGCATGCAGCAGGATTTTTTTGCTTCGCCGCCTTGCCTCATCCAGCAAGCTCTCCAGCTGGGCAATGTGGGTATCCAGCAAAACCCCATAGGTGTAAGGGCCATCAATAATCGCTTCGAACTGCTTCATGCTCTTGGCAGCGGGTAACATGCTCTGTCCCTCAAATGGCACCATCGTTCCTCCTGCATCATTCAGATTGCCTATATTGTATAATCCGTATAGTAGATCGGCAAGCAGGGCCCGGCACGAGGAAGCATCCCCATAGTGTTCATCGTTCTGTCGTAAACACCAAAAGGCCGTTGTCATACACCCCTAAGGAAGTGAACAACAACAGCCAAACTTTTTGTCGATTGTACAGCAAGATACCTTCACTGGAATCAACGCTGATTTAACACATAAAGTGAGATTTAAGCCTGTGCATGCGGAAGCAGCACATCGGCCCCGGCCCAACCATCGTTCTCACCCAGGTGACCCGAACGACTTACTTTCGTTTGCAGGTATTTCTCATTGAACGCCGAACGATCGCCCCACAGTGGAACACGTCCGCCCACATTCAGTCCCGCTTCCTGCAATGCAGCCAGTTTCCGCGGATTGTTGGTGATCAACGTAACCGGTGCAGAACGCAGTGCACGCAATACAGCAATGGCATCGTCATAGTTACGAGCATCGTCCGTAAAGCCAAGCTGCAGGTTCGCATCTACGGTATCCAGACCTTCCTCTTGCAGAATGTACGCCATTGCTTTGCTGAACAGCCCAATCCCGCGACCTTCATGGTTCGCCAGGTAGAACAAGGCTCCCGCTCCATGGGCTGCGATCATTTTCATGGATTGCTCCAGCTGGAAGCCACAATCACAGCGCTTGCTGCCAAAAATATCACCTGTATGACAGATGCTGTGCATCCGGATCAGTGCTTCCTGCGCTTCGGCAAAATCGCCGTACACGAGCACACTCGACTGCTGACGTTCTGCCAGTTCCGCATTAGCCAGCGATTCAATCAGCTCGCCGCTCTCCATGACCTTATCCGATTTCAGCCAGCTGTACCACTGAAATGTACGCGTCTCTCCATCCAGATTGACCGGGAGCTTAATCGGTCCAACCAGATATATAAATTCTTTTCCACTCGGAAAAGTCTGGATTTTGGGGGCAAGTAGTTGAATAATATGTGAATTGATCATCATGTTTCGTTCCTCCTGTTAAGCCATTTGATATACAGATTGATTCGTATCCAGACCGAAAAAAGATCACTGGACGTTTATAGTACGTATCTATATTATTGTCATCATCATTAGTTACTTTATGTAAGCAAGTTTAAAATAAAAATTATATTGTGTCAAGTAACTTTTGTTTTTAAAGTAACTAATAAAATCAGGATACGAAACCGACACAAATTTGTGTTTCATTTTCGGAATATTGGGTATGAGTTTATAAACTGCTCATAGAATGATGTTGTAGTCCAAAGTACTTCATGCCTCGAACTTAACGATGAGGGGGTTGTGCACATGATCCGCCGGAAAAGAACCTGCTGGACAGCCATCATGATGGTCTGCGTCCTGCTTATAAGCGGATGCTCCATCTGGCCAGGACAAGACGATTCTGCGAACAACAAAAAGGTAGCGCTTACACTATGGTACTGGAACCGTTCCATTGATGATAAGCTGATTGCCAAGGCCAGGGAACAGTTCCCCAATATTGAACTGACTGCCCAGAAGATCGGCGGTGACTTCAAGGCGAAGCTCAAGACAACGCTGGCCGCCAAATCAGGCGAGCCCGATATTGTGGCCCTAAACGACTGGATCATGGAGCTCTTCCCCAGTGAAGACCGTTTTTATAACCTGTATGATCTCGGCGCTGGGGACGTCGAAGACCAGTATCTTGAATGGAAATGGAAGCAGGGCGTCACGCCCAGCGGACAGATGATCGGTTTCCCGATGGATACGGGACCGACAGCTCTCTTTTACCGGGCAGACCTATTCAAGGAGGCTGGACTGCCCTCTGAACCCGAGGATGTAAGCCGTCAGCTGAATAGCTGGGAAGCATACGCCGCAGCAGGCGAACAGATCAAGGAGAAACTTGGGGGAAAGGTATTTCTGACCGATAACATTGGAAGCGTTTACAACCAAGTGTTGTCCCAAGGAGCTGAGCGCTACTTCCGCCCGGATGGTTCATTTATCGGCATGGATTCTCCTCTGGTACGCACAAGCTGGGATACCGCCATTGATTTTAAGCAAAAGGGATTGCTGGCGAATGCAGACGGCTGGACTCCAGGCTGGAATGCAGCGATGAATAATGGGGAAATTGCATCCTTCGTGGGTGCGGTCTGGATGAAGCAGGTGCTGCAGGAAGCCGCTCCAGATACATCGGGTAAGTGGCGGGTGGCTCGTGCTCCTGGCGGAGATGGCAATAACGGCGGTTCGTTCCTGTCCATTCTGAAGTCCAGTGAGCACCCTCAGGAAGCCTTCGAGCTGGTGCGCTGGCTGCAGAGTCCGGAAAATCAGCTGGAGCAATATCAGACGTTGAACCTCTTCCCTTCTGCTCCGGGTGTGTTCGACTCTCCCGCAATGAAAGAAGAGGAGCCCTTCTTCGGCGGACAGGCGACGGGGCCTGTATTTGCCGAATCGGCACAGCATGTTCCAGACGCTTTTTTTGGTGAACGTTACCCATCGGTACACAACATTATTACCCGGCGCCTGAATGATGTCGCGAAGCAAAATGCCGATCCCCAGCAGGTCTGGACCGATACCGTACACCGCGTTGAGCGGGAACTCCAGCGTTAACCTGAAGAACGTGTGTGTTCGATATCTGCATAAGGAGGAATTCATATGGCTGTAACCGAACCCCATCTCACTCCCGAACCCGGAGCCGTGCGTCCGGACCTGGATCGGAAGAAATCTCTCCTGTCCCAAATTTGGGAACATCGTGCCCTATATGCTGCGATCTCACCATTTTATATTCTCTTTGCCGTGTTCGGCCTGTTTCCCATCGGCTTTTCATTGTACCTGGCCTTCCATAAGTGGGATGGCATTGGCGTAATGACCTACAATGGGTTGAACAATTTTAAATACATGCTGACGGATGCCGAGTTCTGGCAGGCTGTAGGCAATACATTCATGATCTGGATATACTCGACCATTCCCATGTTGTTCTTCGCCCTGATTGTTGCCTTTCTGCTGCATGCGCCGTTCGTGAAGTTCCGTACACTGTTTCGAGTCGGTTACTTCCTGCCAAACGTCACATCCATCGTGGCCGTGGCGATCATCTTTGGTGCACTGTTTGCCAACAACTATGGCTTTCTCAACTATCTCCTGCAGTCGGTCGGGCTTCCGGTCGTGGAATGGCTTAATGCGCCTTGGGGTATTAAAGTGGCGATCTCCTCCATGGTCGTCTGGCGCTGGACAGGGTACAATGCGGTCATTTATCTGGCCGGACTTCAGAGTATACCGCAGACCTTGTATGAAGCAGCCAAAATTGACGGTGCATCCGGGATACAATCCTTTTTCCGGATTACGATTCCGATGCTGCGCCCTGTAATTCTGTTCACGGTGATTACATCCACGATTGGCGGCATGCAGCTGTTCACCGAACCTCAGATCCTCGTGGGCAACGACGGCGGTGCAGGCGCAGCCGGGATGACCATTGTTCTGTACCTTTACCGTGAATCGTTCATCAACAATTACTTCGGATATGGTGCAGCGGTGGGTTGGGGCATGTTCCTCATTATCGCCCTGTTCTCCATCGTGAACTGGAAGCTTGTTCAAGGCAAGTCATCCTGATGTGACAAGGGGGGAGCGCTCATGACGTCCAAATACCTCAAATCGCTCGTATTGTATACCGGTCTTATCGGGGGCATGCTCATTTCCATGTTCCCGTTCTATTGGCTGATTGTAATGTCCACCCGGACAACGTCCGACATCTACGCATTTCCGCCCCAGCTCTGGTTCGGGGGAGAACTGTGGAATAATATCAGCCGGGTGCTGCAGCAGATCGACTTCTGGGGTGCATTTGTCAATACACTGTTTGTATCCGGCATGGTGACCGTGCTCGTGCTGTTCTTCGACTCATTAGCGGGTTTTGCGTTTGCGAAGTTTGAGTTTCCGGGCAAAAAGTGGCTCTTTGTCCTGCTGCTGGCCACCATGATGGTGCCTTCCCAGCTGTCGCTCGTTCCTTCCTTCGTCCTCATGGCGACGTTCGGTTGGGTCGGTTCCTTCAAGGCCCTGATTATCCCGGGCATGGTGAATGCCTTCGGCATCTTCTGGATTCGGCAGTATGCCACGGAGTCCATCCCGAATGACCTGCTCGATGCGGGCCGGATCGACGGCTGTAATTTCTTCCGTCTCTATTGGAATGTGGCGCTGCCCATCCTGCGACCTGCGTTTGCGTTTCTCGGCGCATTTACCTTTATCGGAGTATGGAACGACTACCTGTGGCCGCTCATTGTCCTGACCGATGAACGGAAATATACCCTGCAGATTGCCCTCTCCCAGTTAAATGGACTGTACAATACGGATTACGCGATGGTTATCGCCGGTACTCTGCTGGCTGTTATTCCGCTCATTATCATGTTCCTGTTCATCAGCCGTCAGTTCATTTCGGACATTGCCGCCGGAGCCGTGAAGGATTAATATTCCTGCATTTTGATCCATCCCTCAAGTCTGATATTCTTATCTATAGATTAATACCAGATGCTCCAGAGAAAGAGGGATGACAAAATGGCTTCTTCACCCTATATGATCGGCGTAGATATCGGCACCACATCCACCAAGGCCGTATTGTTTGAACAAAACGGCTCCATCGTGGCTCAGGGTGGTGCCGATTATCCGCTGTATACCCCTACCCCTGCGATTGCAGAGCAGGATGCGGACGATATTTTCCAAGCTGTTGTAGAATCCGTTAAGCAGGCGACAGCCAAGGCAGGTGTCAAACCGGATGAGATTCTGTTTGTATCATTCAGCTCGGCGATGCACAGCATCCTGCCCGTTGACGAGCACGGCAAACCGCTGATGCGCGCCATGACGTGGGCAGATAATCGCAGCGCGGAATGGACGGAAGCACTCAAAACCGAAATGAACGGTCACGAAATTTATCTGAGAACAGGAACGCCCATTCATCCCATGTCACCACTGACCAAAATCATGTGGCTGACCCGGGAACAGCCAGAACTGTTTAAGCAGACCCATAAATTCATCTCCATGAAGGAGTACGTGTTCTTCAAGCTATTCCATGAATACGTGATTGACCACTCCATGGCGTCTGCCACCGGAATGATGAATCTGGAGAAGCTGGACTGGGATGAGGAAGCCCTGCATGTGGCAGGAATTACACCAGACCATTTATCCCGGCTTGTGCCAACCACTCATGTGCTCAAGCAAGGTCTGAACCCGGAGTATGCCAAGGAAATGGGCATTGCAGACACGACGCCATTTGTCATCGGGGCAAGTGACGGTGTGCTCTCCAATCTTGGCGTAAACGCAATTGATCCTGGCGTGGTGGCAGTAACCATCGGCACCAGCGGAGCCATTCGTACGGTCGTGGACAAACCGGTTACCGATCCAAAAGGACGTTTCTTCTGTTACGCGCTCACCGAGGATGCGTGGGTGATCGGTGGGCCCGTGAATAATGGCGGGGTCATTTTCCGCTGGATTCGGGACGAGTTTGCAGCATCTGAGGTAGAAACAGCGAAGCGGCTGGGTATCGATCCTTATGAGGTGCTCACTCGTGTCGCGGAAAATGTACCGCCAGGGTCGGAAGGTCTGCTCTTCCATCCGTATATGACAGGTGAGCGGGCTCCGCTCTGGAATCCGAATGCCCGCGGCTCGTTCTTCGGTCTGACGCTTCATCATAAGAAGGAGCACATGATCCGTGCCGCCCTGGAAGGTGTATTGTTCAATCTGTATACCGTCATGCTCGCTATTGAAGAGAAGATCGGCCGTCCTACCAAAATCCAGGCAACGGGCGGCTTCGCCCGCTCCGAATTATGGCGGCAGATGATGGCCGATATTTTCGACCAGGATGTGATTATTCCCGAAAGCATTGAGAGCTCCTGCCTTGGTGCAGCCGTGCTGGGACTCTATGCGCTTGGCCGAATTGATTCCCTGAGTGCGGTATCCGGCATGATTGGATCCACACATCGCCATCAGCCTGACCCGGATCATGTCCGCATCTACCGGGAATTGCTGCCGATCTTCATTCGGATCTCCCGCAAGTTTGAAGAAGAGTATGCGGATATCGCTGCTTTTCAAAATAAAACGATGCATACGAAGTAGTTGCAGAACATCATCAGCTTAACTCATGTAACGACAAGAAGACCTACTGACATATCAGTAGGTCTTCTATATTGATGTAAACATCTATTCTCCCGCGCTTTGGGCGCTAAGTACAGTACTTCCTATTGTATTAAGGAGTATGGCAGTAATTAAAATTCCAAATACCATAGGTGCATTACCCATCACACCATCCGCAATGGTCACATGATATGCAATGTAGATAACGAAATAACGAAGTAGAAAGAACCACAAAATAATGTGAATACAACCGAACAAAATTCCTGATATCCAGCGACGATTGTATATAAGCCCTAATCCGGAGAACAGAAATGATAGACAAACAGACAGCATTTTTTCCTTTTTCCTCATCTGAATTACCTCCTTTTGTTCAATCGTTCTATAACCTGTTCCAAACAATTATAGGTAATTTCAAACAAATATATGAAGGGGAGGAATTCGATTAGAAAAAGGGTTCTCCACTGGGAGTACAGACATTACGGGTATACAATCCTATGTGGGAATCTACTCATTTATATTTACTGAATGCATCCTTGTCGTCCTGCACATTTTCCAGATACACAATCTGTCCCTCATCATTCAGGCGGGCGATATCAATCCCTGTTTTTGCATATACCGTGCCATCAGCAGCTTGTCCACACACAGCCCAGTTTGTCTGGTAGCTGCCATCCGGCTGCAGGACCCACCCGTCCCACATATGCTTGATGTCCATGTTGTATTCATAAAATGCTTTCATAAAACCTTCAAATCCTCTTCTGCTGGTTCCGTTTAACACAATCTCAGCATCTGGTGTAAACAGGGACAGTAAATCCTCCATCGCACGTGCATCCGTACGGGAAGCGTCAAATAAACGAAAATAGTTGTTTAACAAGGTAGTCATGATGTTCCTCCTGATGGTCATCAATCGATGTGAATTATAGTTCGAATAATTTCGAACTATTGAATAGCAATGTATCACACGATCCAGTCTCCTTACAACCCTCAGTTCGAAAAAAATCAAACATTGAAAGAGACGTTTCAATATGCTACCGTCATAGATATGAAAACACCTACGATACCCATGGCTTCGGAAATGGAGTTTACCACGGTCTGCAATGCACTTGGTGATCCGGTGCGCATGAAGATTGCTCACTGCCTGGCCAGCTCCGGCGAGAAAAACTGTTCCGCCTTCGAAGTAGACCATATTTCCAAATCAACATTGTCCCATCACATCAAAATCCTTCGTGAAGCAGGCCTGATCCAGCCACGTATTGAAGGCAAACAGCATTTTTACTCTTTGCGGAAGGATGATCTAAACAGTCGTTTTCCCGGTCTTGTAGAATTAATATTGAATACGACAGGAGGTTAATTGCATTGTTGGATAAAAAAGCGGCAAAAATACTGCTGAGCACATTCTGGGGAGGTGGCGGCTGGAAGACAGAACGTGCACCGTTCTCCGGAGATGATTTTGAATATGCCAAGAGCAAGCATGTGATGTTCGATCCGCAGACCACCACCCACGACGAGATTGTTCGGCGTCTGCATGAAATGCATCAGGACATCAGCTTGAAGGATAGAGTCGTGTCGGCTTTTCTGCATAGCCTGTCCACCAAAAAAGTATATTTGCGCAGTGCGCTCTCAAGCTGGGCACTCACCTCACGTTTACCTCTGCATACCTATGCGGAACGGCCTGCGCTTCGTGCCAACACCAGTGCATGCGGGGATTGCAATTACCTGCGGATACAGTCGGACAAGCAGTATGTGAACGTCGATCTGAACGTCCTGAATTTTGAGCGGATCAAATGGGGCGGGGTCCGTCATGGATGGCTGCTCTACTGTCTGATGGATCTGGAACTGCTGCTTCTTGATAACGATTCAAACTACGAGGTAACCCCGGAAGACAAGGCCATCCTTGAACAGCTTCTCGCAGTCTGCCAGACTGGTGATCCCAAGGGTAGTGCCCGCTCGCTTGAAAAGCTGTGGAAAGGTCTGCTCCCTTCGAGCAAACAGGAACGGGATGCCCTGATTGAGATTTGGGCTGCTGCTGGACTGCTGGTTCCTGGCGATACGCCGAGAAGAGGCAAGGGTGGTTCCGGCGACTTTGTCTTTGCAGCTACCTGGCAAGGAGATGACGGCTATAACGCAGAAACAGCAAACCACTTCTTTGGATCTTATTTGCGTTAAATGTTCTGAACTTTGGCTTTCTGCCAACATGTGCGATCATGCAGGTTACAATAATGACATCGACAGATTTCCGCTCTAGCTCGTATAATAGGGGAAAAATGGTAGATGGGAGTGAATCAAGCAATTTTATGGTATACATAATGGCCTTTTTGCTGTCTTTTGTTGTCGTGCTTCTGCTCATTCCTCCGCTTAGCCGACTGGCCCACCGCCTTGATTTTGTGGACAAGCCACGGGAGGACGTAGAACGCAAGCTGCACAGGCAGCCCATTCCACTGACGGCGAGTTACGCGATATTCACCGGATTCTTCCTGACATACATTGCTTTTACGAAGCAGTTGTCCATGGAGACAGCCGCACTGGTTGCAGGCGGTATGCTTCTATTAACGATCGGCACCATTGATGACTGGTACAAAACAAAAGGCAAAGACTTTCCCGCCCTGCCCAAAATGATCATTCAGATCTCCGCAGCCGTGCTCGTATTTGCATCAGGTATTGCATTCACCGGGTTTGTGAACCCGCTGACCTCGGAATACGTCATGCTTCCGTTCTGGCTGCAGTTCATTCTGACGATCCTGTGGATCTTCGGCGTAACCACCGTCATTAACTTCTCGGATGGCATGGACGGGCTTGCTGGCGGATTGTCAGCGATCTCGGCAGTCACGCTGTTTGTCGTTGCCCTGGCCAAAGGCCAGAGCGATTCGGCACTCATGTCCATCGTGCTTGTCGGTGTAACGCTTGGGTATCTGAAATACAACAAACCTCCGGCCAAGGTATTTATGGGTGATGCCGGAGCGACATTTCTCGGTTTCATTCTGGCCGTCATTGCCCTTGACGGGGCATTCAAGCAAGCGACCATGCTGTCCCTATTCATCCCTATTCTGGCCCTTGGTGTACCGATTTTCGACAATATCTTTGTCGTTATCAAACGTTTCATTCAAGGCAAAGCCATCTATCAGGCCGATGCAAGCCAGGCTCACTACCGCCTCCTGCGTGCGGGACTGAACCATAAGCAGGTGGTTGGCGTCTTGTATCTCATCAGTACCTGCCTCTGCCTCTCTTCCATCATTCTCATGTTGGTCGAAATGTAGGGACGGACAATCTTGCTCCATAGAGGTAAAAAAGACGAGCCCGTGTATACACGGGCTCGTCTTTTGGCTGATATGACCCTTCCATCAGCTTTATAACTTGGAGTAAGTCTTCTCTTTTTTTTCCGGTCAACGTGATCTCAGCCCTCAATCCTTGAAACCAATCACACTTACCTAGAAGCTGCCGGCGGCAAGGGAACCCCCGGCTTCTGCCAGTCTGCCCATCCTGGTCGGTCGAGCTCGACGAGACGACGATAACGCTCTTCCCGAGCCAGCAGCTGTTCGTGAGAACCCTGCATGGCAATCTGTCCATTTTCCATAAAAATGACCTCATCCATCTGTTCAGCACCAATGAGATGATGGGTCACCCAGATCATCGTTTTACCCTGCATGCTGTCCAGAATGGTGCGCATCAGTGCGCGTTCCGTCACAGGATCAAGTCCCACTGTAGGTTCATCGAAGATGACGACTGGTGTCTCCTGCAGCAGCACCCGGGCCAGAGCAATCCGCTGCCGTTCGCCGCCCGAAAAGCGCATGCCCGTCTCCAGCATCGGGGTATTGTACCCCTGCGGCAGAGATTCGATAAGGCCGGACAAACCGACTTGGCTGGCCACGCGTCTGATCTCCTCATCCGTTGCATGTGGACGGCCAATTCTCAGATTGTTCGCGACCGTTGTATCGAATAGATGTGGATTCTGATTTAGCACTGCAATGACATCAGATACATTCTCTCCCAGCGTCTGCACAGGCTGATCGTTGATCAGAACTTCCCCGGCTGAAGGGAGCAGAGCACCCTGAATCAGTTTGAGCAGTGTGGATTTGCCTCCGCCACTGCGCCCGAGAATTGCTAGCCGTTTGCCCTGGGGCAGATGAAGAGAAACACCCTGTACCGCAGGGGAATCTTCCGAAGCATAGCGGTAACTTACATGATCCATTCGAATATCCGCTCTCAGCTTCGGAGGGATACGCAGACGTATGCGTTGATCCCGTGAACGATTCGTCATCTCCGCTGATTCAGAAGGGGCTTCAGCCGCCTGCACCGTTTCATCTCTGCCTGACGTGGCACCTGGAGCATGTCCCTTACCCTCCAGATGCTGCAATCGATCCAGCGATTCGCGGTACTCGGGGATACGCTCCACCGCATCGGACACAGGCAGTAAGGCTTCCGTAAGTGGAAACAGCACCAATACAAATGCCCCGATCATAACGGCTGGCAGCTGTCCTGCTGCTACCTCGCTTCCTGCCCACAATGTCGCGGACACCACCATCAGTCCAATGACACATTGTGCAATCAGATCACGCCAGCGCGCCCATCTTCGCAGGCTGCGCCGAACGGAATCTGCCCGTTCCTCCCCCTCCTCCTGAAGACGAACGAACTCCGCCGCCCGTCCACTGGCCAGCCAGTCTCCTAGGCCAAGTACACCGTCGGTAAGCCGCGTATATAAGTGGCTGTTCTCCTTTTTCAACCGTACTTTCTGTTTCCATGTAATCTTTAGCGTGATGACTGGCAGCAACCCAATAAGGAATAACAAGTAAAGACCCATCCACAATGCAAAACCCAGATCCACGGTTCCAAAAGAGATAACTGCTGCACCGTACAGGATCAGTGCCGTGATGGCCGGGAAAACCGTACGCAGATAAATATCCTGCAGCCGCTCCACATCCTCGGCAAGTGCACCAAGCACATCCCCCGTTTGCATCCGTGAACGCAGGAACAGGGCTTGGGGCTCCAATATTCGATACAGCTTCACCCGTTGATCAGCAAGCACACGCAGTACGGCATCATGACCGGCCAGACGCTCGGCATATCGAAACACCGCACGGAAAATCCCGAATGCACGAACACCCACAATCGGTACATATACCATCAGAATGTTTTCAGGGCGGAGCGCAGACTTGGAGATCAGGAACCCTGAGGTAAAGAGCAGCAGCACGGCACAACATGCAGCACATGTCCCCAGTGCAATAACTCCGGCAAATCTCCAGCGGTACTGTACCACGTAAGGAGAAATCCAGCTGCTTTTCACACTCCCGTTTCGGACCGTTTCTACCTGCTCATGTTCAGCTTCCATGTTATACCGCCTCCATCTGGGCCCGAATCATCTGGTAATAGACGCCCTGTCTTGCAAGCAACTCTTCATGTGTTCCTGTCTCTGCAACCGTCCCGCTGTCCATCACGATGATGCGATCCATATGCGGCATCCAGTGCAGGCGATGCGTAGCCAAAAATACGAGTTTGTCTTCAAAACACGGCAGCATCGTCTGTTTCAGCTCATACTCGGTCTCTACATCCAGATGTGCGGTTGGCTCGTCCAGCAGCAGTACCGGCCGTGCACTTAGCAAGGCTCTGGCCAAGGCTACCCGCTGCTCCTGCCCACCGCTGAGCTGTCTACCCCCGGCTCCAATTCGCTCATACAGTCCGTTTGGCAAGGAAGAGACCAGCTGGTTCAAGCCTGCTGCATTAGCAGCCTCTGCAACCTCCGCATCCGATGCTTCCGGCATATAAAAGCGGACGTTATCAGCAAGGGTCCCACTGAATATATAGGGATGCTGCGGAATGGCAGCCGTTTGTTTTCTCCAGGATTCCATCATCTCCGGGGACACGGGCTGACCGTTCACCAACACTCTTCCTGATGTGGGCAGTTGAAAACCAGCCAGCACGTCAATCAATGTTGATTTCCCTGCACCGCTTGCACCGATGATGCCAACCTTGATCATACCGGAAATCTGAAAGGTGACATCCTCCAGCGAGTAGGCTCCGTCCTCTTCATGACGTACTTGGATATCGGTAAGCGCCAGTCGGCTGCCCTTGTTCCAGAGCACCTTCGATGCAGCTGAAGACACTTGTCCGGCAGTGCGATCATCATCCAACACAACACGTATGGTCGAGGCATGTTTACGTTCTGAAGAAGACTGCTGTACGGGTCTCACTCCGTCCGTCCCTGCCTGTGTCTGAAGAACAGTAGTGGCATACGCTTCCCGCTGTCTCTGCTCGGCTGCCTTCCCCCGCTCAATCATCTGCACAATTGCTTCTCCAGCTTCCTTGCCGTCCAATGTGGCATGATAATCTGCACCCACCATACGCACAGGCAGGAAATACTCCGGTGCCAGAATAAGTACCGTCAGTGCCGGTCCGAGCAGCATTTGTCCTTCCGTTAGCCGCAAGCCAAGGCCAACCGCGACCGAGGCAACCGAGAGCATAGTGAAGAAGTCCAGCGCGAAGGAAGACAAAAAGGCCATGCGCAGTGTAGACATCGTTGCTTTTCGGTAGCGCTGGCTGACTCGAATAATCGTGTCTGTATGCTTGCCGCTCTGGCCCAGCGTTTTCAGCGTTTCGAGTCCGCGAAGCGTATCCACAAAGTGATTGGCCAGTGCCTTGTATGACTTGAATTGCCCATCAATCTTACGCTGTGCAGCCAGACCGACCAGAATCATAAACACAATTAGTATGGGAAGGGTCACCGTCAAAATAACACCGGACATGATATCCAGCTTGAGCACATACAAGAGAATAATGATTGGGGTAAATCCCATGCCCAGCATGCGGGGGATAAATAGCTCCAGATACGTCTTGTACTGGGCTGTTCCTTCGCGTGCCAACGTGACCAGATGCCCTGTTCCTTCTGTTTTGGCAAAACGCGGGCCAAGCCTGAACCACTGCTCTACCATTTGCCTGCGCAGGTCTGTTCCCGTTTTCTCTGCATATCGCATCGCCACCAGCTGCAGCCAGAAGGAAATGGCATACCGGGCAGCAAATGCAGCCAGGAACAGCAGCAGCACAGGGTACTGCTCTGCGATGGATGACCCTTCGAACAGTGCCGTTATGGCTTCGGCAAGCCATTTGGCCTGCATAATGATCGTTATCGCCTGCAGCAATACCAGCGCTGAAGCCAGCGCCAGTACAGGCCGGATCCCCGGCAGCTTCAGCAGTCCCCGTCCCATATCAGTACTCCAGGTGATGCTGCTCGTTCAGACGTTTGCGGAAAATGTAATAACTCCAGATCTGATATCCGAGGACAAAAGGCAGCAGCGTGCAGGCTACAATCGTCATCACTTTCAGTGAATATGCACCAGAGGCCGCATTATAGACCGTCAGATCGAACGCTGAGCCGAAGGAACTGACCATAACTCTTGGAAACAGGCCAATGAATACAGAGGCAAAAGCGATGGCAATAACGGCTCCGGTCATACCAAATGCCCAGCCCTCACGCTTATGCCGCACGAAGTAAGCAGCGAACCCCAATGAAACGGCACCAAGGACCACCATGATCCAGAGCGCCCAGCCGCGAACGGCGAACACATCTGTCATGAAGTAGGTCATCACCGCATACACCGCAAGAATGGCGGCCAGCGGCAGCATTAATTTATTTGCCATATTCAACGCCCGTTCCCTGAGATCGCCAACGGTCCGCAAGGAAGCGAACAGCAGCCCATGAACGAGACACAACAAGGTTACACTTAGACCGCCAACAACGGTATACGGGTTGACGATGTCCAGGAATCCCGCACGCATCTGCATCTCCCCATCAATGGGCAGACCCTTCATGAGCGTTGCAAAGACAACTCCGAACAGAAATGGCAGGAGGCTACTTGAGACGACAATGATGATATCCCATGTTTTGCGCCAGCGCTGCTGCTTCATCTTGCTCCGGAATTCAAAAGCGACTCCACGGCCGATCAATGCGAGTAATACAACTACTAGCGGCAGGTAAAAACCGCTGAACAAGGTGGCATACCAATGTGGAAAAGCAGCGAACATTGCGCCACCTGCCGTGATCAGCCAGACCTCGTTTCCATCCCAGAACGGACCGATGGAGTTGATCAGGGTACGACGTTCACGATCTGATTTGGCAATCAGGCCTGTGGACATTCCCACACCAAAATCGAAGCCTTCCAAAAAGAAAAAACCGACAAACAATACAGCGATCAACAGAAACCAAAGCTCACTTAGTGACAACGGAATACCCCCCATCCATGCCGAACGGATCGGCCGATTCATCGTGTTCCTCCGGCTTATCTACTGCGTGCGGACCTGCCTTGATCTCACGAACGAACAGATAGACCATGACAATGCCCAGAACCGTGTAAGCCGCCGTAAACGCAATGGTAGAGAACAGAATCTGGCCTGCGCTCACGTTAGGCGATACACTGGCTTCGGTCGTCATATATCCGAATACCGTCCAAGGCTGCCGTCCCACCTCCGTCATAATCCAGCCCGACGTATTGGCGATGAAAGGCAGGGAGATGGCAAAAACCATCAGGCGCATGAACCATGTTCCAGCTACCTCCAGCTTCTTGCGCAGCGCCAGAAATGTACCGTACAGGGCGAGTACAATCATTAAACCGCCTGCAGCAATCATGATACGGAAGCTCCAGAACGTTGTCCGTACTGGCGGGATGTAGTTCCCTGGCCCATATGTCTGCTGATACTCGGCATTGAGTTCCTTCATACCTTGAACACTGCCGGAGAATTTGCTGTAGGACAGATAACTGAGCAATCCGGGAATCTTGATCTCACCGGAGTTCTCCTGTTTGTCAGGATCTATTGCCGCGATGACCGTCCACGGCGCAGGATCTTCCGTTGTTGTCCAAGTTCCTTCACTGGCTGCCATTTTCATCGGCTGCGTCTCCACCAGATATTGCGCCTGGAAGTGCCCGGAGAACGCCACACCGAATGAGGAAACAAGACCAATGATGATGGCAATATTGAACGATTTTCGGAAAATCTCCACATCCTGCTTTTTCATCAATTTGTACGCACTGATGCCGGTTACCACGAAGGCCCCTGTCATTAATGCGCCAAAGATCGTATGCGGGAATTCAACCAGCAGCTGACCATTGGTAAGCAGCGCGAGGAAATCATTCATCTCGGCACGGCCGTTCTTAATCTCGAAACCGACCGGATGCTGCATGAATGAATTGGCTGCCAGAATCCACAATGCGGACAGGAATGTGCCGACAAATACGAGCCAGATACAGGCCAGATGCACCTTTTTGGATAACCGGTCCCACCCGAAAATCCAGAGCCCGATAAATGTAGACTCCATAAAAAACGCCAGTAAGGCTTCAACCGCCAGTGGCGCCCCGAACACATCCCCGACAAAGCGTGAATACTCGGACCAGTTCATGCCGAACTGGAACTCTTGCAGAATACCTGTCACGACCCCGACGGCAAAGTTAATCAGGAACAGCTTGCCCCAGAACTTGGCCATCGTTTTGTAGATCTCCTTGCCCTTGACTACGTACAACGTCTCCATAATGGCTACCAGCAGTACAAGACCGATGGACAGCGGTACAAAAAAGAAATGGAAGATCGTTGTGAGTGCATATTGGATACGCGATAACATAATCGGATCCATACCGTTACCCCTTCTTTCTGTTTACATCGCAGTGATTTGCATTTGGCATGGAAGCTGCACCTTCGCTGTCTGTCCGCCAAATACGTGATGAACGTATTGTGCCAGATTGCCTATTTTGTACATGTGACAATTATCACAATCTACGTTAGAATTGCGAAAAAAATGTGACGATGGTCACACATTGGATAAAATTCAGTCTAATATGCGGCTTATCTGCTTCGTCTATTCAGGGAAGTTGCTCATGTTTGGCACAACATGCCCATATGCTAGAGTCAGACATATCATGCGAAGTGCCTTAAGGGCTGTACATATGATGTGGAGAGATGGAACACCTCCGGAAGCGGAGGCGGAACGTTAGAATGCAGTCAAAGTGAGGTGATGACCTATGGATAAGCCCGAATGGATACCGGAGATCAATGGGAAGACAGCGTCAAATGAGGATGGAAGGAAATGTCCTACCAATCGGTACATTCTTTTTCCCCGCAAAGGGGGATGGTCCACGTTTCCTTATCCGGACATCGCTGCCCTGCTCTCGGCCGAGGGAGAAGTCTTATATGTAAGCAGTCAGGAACGATCGGAAGAGATGCCCCCGGCCATTTCAGTAATCACCCTGCCAGAAGCTGAGATTCTGCTCCAGCAAAATCACACCGCAGCCGTCATTGCACACCCCTACTGGCTTACAGCAGTTCAATCGCTGCATCCGAAGATCAGCATTGTGCTGCTTCCCGAACCGGCAGGCGATGAAGCAAACTCTCCGCTGTGGGAGGGTT
Source organism: Paenibacillus illinoisensis NBRC 15959 (assembly GCF_004000925.1). Classification (GTDB taxonomy): domain Bacteria; phylum Bacillota; class Bacilli; order Paenibacillales; family Paenibacillaceae; genus Paenibacillus; species Paenibacillus illinoisensis. The sequence continues at coordinate 281,155 of NZ_BIME01000003.1, forward strand.
GTATATCCAGACTGGTTGGTACTGCCGATCTGATCGGCACGTCTTCGGAAACACGGTACATGAAGCTGGCCTTTCAGGGCGTCCGAGCGGTCTGGCTGGGCGGTGAAGACAAGGCTCCGGCTGGCTCCATACACAAGGATGATCTCGAAATTCCGCTAAGAGATTATGAGCTGCTTTTTCTTCATGCCCTCAGACAAACCGTTACCAAAGCACCGGACACCATCACTCCGCTCCAGTGCAGCATCCGTGCAGACTATTACCGCCAGCTCCGTTCCAAAACAGGGCCGCATGAGACGATCTCCTTTTTGCTGGCAGCCTATGAATATTTGCTGGACGACTCCCGTGCAGCAGCGTCCCTGAAGGAGGCCTTTACACATGCGATCATGAACGGACGAAGTGATTGTGTGCAATCACACTATCGGTTTCTATCCGCCATTCATGCCAAAGCTGGAGAAGTTGAATCTGCGCTGCAAGTCTACGGAATCAGTGCAGGCAGCGAACAGGAACGGCATCACTATGAACAGCTGTGCCGCTGGCTCGAGGCAGGAGAGAATCAGCTTGTGCAGGCAGAGCTGCTGCGGTTAAACGATGATTACGGAGCTGCGCTGGGGATATTGGACGCGCTTGGAGGAGAAACCGCCCGGCATTGGAAGTTCCGGATATATCAGGAGACCGAATGTGTGGAGGATGCTCTGGCTCTGGTCCATGCGGCAGATATTCAGGATCGTTCCAGCCGCAGGGATTATCAGGAGTTATCAGGGACTGCCATGGCCTTGCGGGGAGATCGTCACGGGGCAGTACGACAGTTTCTCGAAGCCGCGATGGAGAATGAGGAAGCTCTTGCCCGGATTGTGGAGATGGAACTGCTGGACCACGCTGTACAGCAGCTGCTTGGGGAGGTGCCGTGATGCTGGACCCGAAGAAGCGCACGCAGCATAATCAGGGGCTGGGCATGCAGCCTGATATTCGTATTGAAGTTCACCCCTCCTCTTCCGAAGCATTGGCGGACCAGCAGATGGACTCGAAGAGCAATGAAGTGGAAAGCGAGGGTTCACGACCCACACCTTCTTCTATCCGCCGTGTCCGCAAAAGTCAGGGGAACAAACTGACCGCCATGCTGCAGGTCCGTAATGAACGCGGACGATACCTCGAGGAAGTCCTCCGTGATCTGAGTGAATTCGTGGATGAGATCGTTATCGTGGATGATGCGAGTACCGATGGAACACCAGATATATGCAGGTCCTATCCAAAAGTTATTCGGCTTGAGAAACTGGAGAAGCCTCTATTTGCTGAGGAATGGCGGCTCCGCAATACGTTATGGCAAGCAGCTGTAAGTACTTCACCGGACTGGCTGCTGTCCGTTGATGCGGATGAACTGTACAGTACGGAGGCCAAGGAAGCAATACGTGATCTGATCAACCAGGACCATGCAGACTGGGTGGCATTCCGATTCTACGATATGTGGGGTGGACGGACCCACTACCGGGATGACGAACTTTGGGGCCTGCACAGACGGCATACGGCATCACTTGTCCGCTATATGCCCGAGTATCCTTACTTTTACCCACAGCAGAACCATCACGTTCCCCGTCTCCCCTTGTCCTGTTCGGTATTGCCTGGCATTCGCACGGAATTAAAAGTACAGCATCTTGGGTGGGCGGGCAGCCTCGAAGACCGGGTTCGCAAGTATCTGCGTTACAAACGCATTGATCCCAGCGGCGAGTGGGGCAGTCTGGAACATTACGAATCCATCCTGGACCCGGAACCTCGGCTGGTTCCCTGGAAGGAGGAGCATTGAGATGGGTGTGGTCAGCATTTTGACACACAGCTTCACGGATGGATACAACCGGGAGTTCGGACGGGTATTCGGAGGGGGGCTTGAACGTTATATTCTGGATCTGTGCAGTGTGATCCGCGAATTGGGGCATAATCCCGAGGTGCATCAGTTGTCATATTATGAAGCATTTCAGACACGTACGGAGCAGATAGATGTATTCGGATACGCCTACGATATGGATGATGTGCCTGAAGCCTTCGAGAGGATGGCGGCGGCAGCCCGCGGCCCTGTCATCTATGCCAGCTGTCTCTGGCAGCCCATCAGCTACAAGCCCGGCAGTCTGGGCATCTGCCACGGCATTAACTGGGATCGTCCCGGATTGCCGCTGGAGACCAAGCAGCAGGTGGCTGAGCACATCCAATTGGCACTGGATGGACTGGTACGTATCGTATCGGTGGACTCCCATTTTCAGACCTTTTGCCGGGCAGCATGCACGTTTGATGATCCCCGAAAGGTCGTCCTTATTCCCAATGCTGTGGATACCTCCTATTTCACTCCCGCTCCCCCCAGACCGAGGTTCGGACAGGAACAGGAAGCGGAATGGCTGTCTGCATGGAAGGAGGACCTCGCCAGCCAGGAAGAAGAAGCCGGGGTCTCCATCTCGGGATGGAATGCAAAAGAAGCTGTTCTGCTTGATAACGCTGACAATTCCGATCAGGCAAACGAGATCGCTGATTCTGCTGTCAGCATCCACAGTATTGCTCTGCCATCACAGATTGCACGTCCTCTGAGAATTCTGTATCCGCGCCGGATCAGTATGGAACGAGGCATCATACCCATGATGCTTGCGGCAGATCGGCTGCTGGGTGCCTACCCGGATCTGGAGATTGAATTTGCCGGAGAACTGGTCGAAGGTAGCACGGTGGGCAGGGCATTTCGTTATTGGCACCGCACTCATCCGCATCAGGATCGCATCTTGCAGCGTACGTACGACTTCAGGGATATCCGCGAGGCCTACCATCAGGCTGATATTGCCGTGATTCCCACAGTGTTCTCGGAGGGGACCTCTTATGCCTGCCTGGAAGCCATGAGCTGCGGCATCCCGGTCGTTGCCTCCAACGTGGGCGGGTTAAACGATCTCATACAGGACGGGTTCAACGGGCTGCTTGTGCCCCCGGGCGATGACGCACTCACCGCTGCTCTGGTACGCCTGCTGGAGGACAGGGCGGAGCGGGAGCGCCTCGGCATATACGCCAGGGAGACAGCTGTCGCCTACGATCTGTCCGGATGGCGGCGCAAGTGGAGTTCGGTATTGGAGACGTTCTTGGCAGATGCAGGATTGAGAGAGGGGATACGGGGATGATGGACACACCTAATCAGAATGAAGCATTAGTAACCAGATATGTTCGGCAAAACGATCCCAAAACAGATACGCTGGTATTTCCACTGCATCCGGCATGGTGGAGCAGACCTTACGAATATGAATGGGCCCGCCAGTTCGCCCAACAAGACGACGTGGTACTGGATGCAGCCTGCGGCATTTCCCATCCGTTCAAGTTTTGGCTGGCCGAACACTGCCGGGAAGCTCACGCCTGTGATTGGGATGAACGCATCTTGTCGGAGGAAGCAATCCGGCAGGATATTGCTGCCGACTTCGGCGAAGAGGCTGCACGTCATTTACCGGAGCACTACTTGACCAGGCTGCATCGCGCTCAGGCGAACCTGGCGCAGCTGCCTTATGCCTCTGGCATGTTTGACCGTATATTCTGCATTTCGGTTCTGGAGCATCTGGATACAGGCACCATGCTGCGTGCCTTTCGCGAATTCGCCCGGGTCATGAAGCCGGATGGACAATTAATTGCAACCTTTGATGTGCCGGAGATGCGGCCCGATTTACTCGAGACCATCATGGCCGTTACCGGTCTCACCATTGATGGGAAGCTCATCGTGGAAGAGCCCGATGATGCCATCTGGTCCGACATGTATGGGACGCCAATTCGCTGCTTCCGGGCAGTGATTCGGAAAGGATAGTCGATCTCCGTTAGCAAGGATGAAGCTGGCAAACACCAGTAATGGGGTTAGCTGTTATGTGGGTGAAAGCCCCGTATGTCAGAGATGGACGAATAGCATGTTACAGCGAGATGCAAAGCCTTCGGTTGCCGCTGCGCCGGGAGATGTCAGGCGCAGCAGCGTGTGCAGCCCCGGCGAACCTAGAGTCGTCGCCGGGCGGCCAGAGGCGGAAGGCTGAAGCGCGATATGCCGGGCCCTCATGGCCCATTCCTGCGCTGCAGTCTGCCGCCCGGCGAGCAGCGCGAGCGTGCCTGCCAGCAGTGCCTCTGTGGCACGAGCCGTGGCGGGCATTTCGTCCGTGAAGGGCTGCTGCATTGCCGGCGGCAAGCCGAATAGCTCCAGCAGCCCTTCACGGACGCTTGCGGGCGCACGCAGCAGCCCACAGCGTGCCGCAGGCGGAAGCGCCGCGAGCAGCGACGGGGCGGCACCTTGCGGCAGGGCCCGCAGCAGGCGCAGCCATGCAGCCCATGCGCCCACGCGCGCGAGCGCCTCCGCTGCGGCGTGCACGCCCGGCGGCGGCGCAGCTGCTTCAGCGCGTGGCACAGGCGCTGCGCTGCACGGAGCTGTGCCTGGCGCTGAATTGCCCGGGGCGGAGCCGCTCAGCAGCGCACCGGCGGCAAGTGCCGCTGCAGGCAGCGCGCATGCTGTGCGGCTGTGCAGCGGCTGGTGGGCGCCTGCGCGTGCAAGTGCGCGCCCAGCGCTGCGCTTGCAGCCGAGCGCCCACAGCGCCAGCGACGCCTCGGGCCCGAGCTGCGCATGCGCTGCCCAGGGCTGCAGCGATACCCGCGCTGCCGCATCTTCGCCCAGCTGGGCCAGCGCCAGCCCGGCGGCGAGCGGCTGCTGCCGCAGCACAGCCGCCAGTGGTGCCGCATGGCGCAGCAGCCATTGCGGCCGGTGCGCATCCAGCGCGGCCGGAACAAGCGCCTGCCATACAGCAGACGGCAGCGGTGCACGCGATGCCGCATCCGCAATGGCGTTCGGCCGCCCGGTGGCTGCGGCCAGCAGCAGCAGGCGCTGCCACGCAGCCATGTTTCCGGGCTGCGCTGCCAGTGCAGCAATATAGGCTGCCTCAGCCTCTTCCCAGCGGCCCAGACGTTCAAGTGCGATGCCTTCCAGCGTTAGACTTCGATACGTTCCGGCACCTGAAACGGAAGTGTACTGCCCCGTTGTTTTCGCTGCGGATCGTGCCTTCTTCAACCAATCCAGCGCTGCTTCCTCTCTGCCGAGGTCCAACTCCAGTACCGCGCCAAGCTCCAGCACATCCGCGAAGTCAGCATATACGGTAGTCCACGCCTGTACGACATCCAGCGCCCGTTCCGGTCGCCCACTTTCCCTTAAGGCATATGCTGTTTTGAGTACCAGGTCCGAATGATAACCGCAGGATGGCCCAAGCCGGGCAAGCAGCGGTTCCAGCAGCCGCAGTGCCTCATTGTACTTCCCTTGCTGAAACCATTCCGCTGCCAGCGCATACAGCAGCTCCGGCTGCTCATCTGCCCCATCATTCAGAGCGGAACGAATCAGACGCATATTCCGCTCTGTTTTATTTTTGCGAACGATCGCCTCTTCCAGATAGCCATAATGCAGGACTTCCAGCTCCGAATGCACCAAGCCTTCGGGAACAAAAGCCAGAATGGATGATGCGACTTCTTCGTGAATTTTACCCTTGAATGTGATCCGGCGATCGTTTCTGAATAAGCGGCACACCGCATCCGTCACCCGTTCTTCACCAGACCGTCCCAAGAGACTTGTCACCTTGATCCAGTATCCCCAGACATGATCAGGACTCCCGGATAATAAGTGCGTAAGCCCTGTCTTCATTTGCTCCGTCTGCCCCCATACTTCATCTGCATCCAATACCAGAATCCAGGGCTGGGTTGCAGCGGTAAGAGACTGATTGCGAGCAGCAGCAAAATCCCCGTTCCATTCTGCACGAATGATCTTGGCACCATAGAGGGCGGCAATTCGAAGCGTATCATCTGCTGAACCGGTATCGACAATGATTATCTCATCCACGATTCCCCTGACAGATTCTAAGCAGCGCCTAAGACCATCCTCCTCGTCCTTCACAATCATGCACAGGCTGATTCCAGGCTCCAAGCTCATCCCTCCATACTGTCAATGATTCAGATCTCAAAACCATCCGGTCCCGGCAATTCCAGCCGAAGCTGTTGAATCACTGGCCAGCAGCGGTGACGTTCACCATTTGGTTCTCCGGCCAACTCCTGTAAATGATGATCTGCTGCATCTACAAGACTCTTCGCCAACCAGACCGATCCTGCAGCGGTATCGAAAGCCCCGGCAAAAGGTTCCTGCGCATATTTCGGATTCCAGTTCAGCGCTTGCCCCTGATGGAGCTCTTCCGACGAGCGGACCTCCGCACCCAAAAACTGCTGGCAGATCTGAACGAGTCCAAGCAGCTCGGCCCATTTACCGGAGTGTACGCATCCCTCCATGAGCAGACCCAAGGCCTGCCATCCCTCGTAAGCTGCTCCTTCAGTCTTTGCTCCAGTACCACCAGGCCTTCCATTGGCATTGGTGCTGGCAATCGTATGCAAGACGGCCTTCTCTCGTCCTGGGGACCGTTCTGGCCCCGATTGCACACAGTGATTCAGCCACATCGTTAACGGATCCGATACTGCTGTCTCCCGCCCTTCCAGCCAGTTCACACGCTCCAGCCAACTGGCTGATTGGAGCGCATATTCACCTTTTTTACGCCGAACGGTGTCCAGCTTGAGCCTCGCCTTGTTCCATCTCCCCTGCCCGATATGAAGCAGCGCCTCAGCAAATGACAGCCGTTCTCTCATCTCCTTCGAAGGTGTCGAAGCTGCGCCTGGCAGCATCTCCAGCGCTGCATCATAACAACGACTCTGCTCCAGAATGCCAATGATCTTGTGAGTGGCTTCTTCGGAATTCAGGGCGAAACGATGGGTAATCAGTGAGGGTATAACCGATTGCTGCCCCGAAACCCGCATAATACGAAATATTCGATATAGCGGTGGCAGTAGGCTGGATTTGGCACGTACCGCTTCCACGTAAGCATCGACTGCACCCTCAAGGTCTGCCCGCCCTTCCAGCAGCCGCCCGAGGGCGTACCAAGTCTGATAGGTGCCCATTCCTTCTTCCGTATGGTACACAGGAGGCGGCGGTCCCAACTGAATGGCTCCACGCAATGAATGCTCCGCCTGCTCCGTGTGACCCAATGCTTCCTGACACACTCCCCGGTTATGCAGCAGATCCGTATAATCCGGGAATAACACAAGTGCTTCCTCAATGTGGTCCAATGCTTCCTGCCAGCGACTCAAGTGTTGAAGGCATCGTACCTCATACTTGAATAATAAGTGGGCATAGCTAGTCACCAGAGGATCGATGCCTGCCTTGGCCACACGAAAGGTCTGAAGTGCGCGCTCCGCTTCCCCCACACGCAAGTACTCGACGCCCAGATTATAATGATGGAACGATTGCTCCGGCTCTTCCTTCACAGCCTGTTCCAATAATTTCAGATTCCGATTCACCTTGTCCTTGCGCTCCACAACCGCAGTCTGATAACCATAATGATGGATCATCATGTCTGTCACATGAAAAGCAGCATCCGGATTCTTCCGGCAAATGGCCCCTGCAATCTGTTCATGAATCCGCCCTTCAAACCGATGCTCCGGAGCATTACGGAACAGACGTAATACCGGATTCACTGTAGCTCCCTGCTGACCCGTACCTGAATAGTTATGAATGTTCAAAAACAATCCTTCGCATGGGCTGGCTGCCGTCCAGCTCCGAAGCTGCTCCCGCGCTGCTCCATCCAGCGCCTCGTCCGCATCCAGGAACAGAATCCATTCCCCTGTCGCCTGCTCCAGACCTGCATTACGTGCAGCAGCAAAATCATCACACCACACATAGGGCACTATTCTAGCCCCGTATTGCCGCGCAATATCGTTGCTCCGATCCGAAGAGCCGGTGTCCACGACGATAATTTCATCAACAGATCCCTGGACACTCTCCAAACATTGGACGAGCCACTCCTCCTCATCCTTAACGATCATGCATAGCGAAATGCGGTTGCTCGGCAAGCTGGTTCCTCCTCTCGTTGGCATGCCAATCTGTACGCCAAGGGATGCCTTGGGCTGTCCTTAACCTTTGAAGGAGGGCATCCTGCTGCGCTACAAGGCCCGGGTTAGAAGGAGAGCGACTCAGCTCCTTTTGAATAACGCCCAGAGCCAAATACAAATAACTTACGGCAGCTCCGGCTCGCGCCTGATGCCATCCTGCATCCCGCTCGAGCGCCTGCTGAAATAGAGTCACAGCCTGATCGTAATACCCTTTGGCAAACAACGCTTCCCCGAGGTAAAAGGTACCCTCAGCATCCAGCTTCCCTTCCGTCATGCAGCCAATTAGGAGATCAGCGGCCGCCCGGGTATATCCTTCGCGATAAAGAATGCCTGCAAACCACCTACTAAATTCCATGCATTGGTCCTTCTCCGTGCAACCATCCATCCACTTCTCAAACCACTGCTGGGCCACCGTCAGTTGCCCTGTTTGTACAGATCGCTGCATGATGTCCTGAATCAGGTTAAGCGCAGTCGATTGCAGTACTTCAGACAACCTTTCCCCACTCTGTCTCATGGGGTTACACCCCTGCACCTGTTGTCCTCTGAACCATCGGTCCACCGTACCCCAGACTTCACGATCTTCCTGCTCAGATGACTCCAGAAAGGCAGGAGAAAGGCCCGCTCCACTGGCCCAACAAGCAACTGCCCAATTCAGTCGCTGCTCGGGCAGGAGAGGTTCGACACTCGCCTCACGTTCACCCCACAGTTGTTCTGCAAGTTGTACGGCTTCCAGGCATCGGCCCGTACATAACATCCAGTGCAGCTGAACTGCCGGGTCAATCTGAACATTTTGAGCCATATCCTGAAGCAGTGACAGTGCCTGCCCGTATGCTCCGCAGGATGCAAGCGCATGAACAATATTCCTGATCGCATCTGCACCTTCTCCTGTATAGTTCTGCTCCCCTAAATTCAATCGCTTCCTCCAGCGAAGCAATAATGCCTCAGCAATGACCTCATCCGATTCCCCAGATTGCTGCAATACATCTGCTAGCCCCTGGAGTGTGGGGGGATATGCAGGCATGTGATCCAAGGCCAGACCATATAGATGGGCCGACTCCTGCAGGAACCCCCTCTTCTGTGCCAGACGCGCCATGGCTGTATAGGGTCTGTATGTGTCCGTGCCTTGTTCATGTACATAATCGGTTTGCCTGCGAACTCCCTCGGACGTATCCACTGCTCTTGCATAGGATTGATAAGCTCGTTCCTCGAGACCTTGTTGTTCAAGAAAGTCACCGTACAGAAAGTGAAGGTCAGCGTAGTCCGGGTAATACTGCGTTTCCACTGCCAGAAGTGAACGGCCTTCATCATAACGCTCCAGGGCTCCAAGAACTTTCGCATAATCGCACACGAGTGTAGACCGATACGGTGCACCAAGCTCCGTCAGGCGCAGTGAATTGGCAAACGAATCCGCTGCCTTCTCCATCTCTCCCAGCTGGCAATACGTTACTCCCAGATTGTAGAGATGAAAAGGCTGATCCGGGTGCTCCTTTAATTCCTGCTGCAAAAGCTTAAAATTCCGCAAAGGTTTGCGCCCCTGAGCGATTTGGGAAGCAAGGTATCCATCATGAGCGAGCCGCAGCGGAGCCACAGGGTCGGACTCCCGCCGAATGTTCTCCGTATCATCACACACCAGCTGCTCATGAATACGACCTTCATAGCGGTATCCGTAACCCGATCGAAACAGGCGTACCGGCTGAAACACAACTTGATCTTCCGTCTTTTCATCGATCCGATTCTCTATTGTCACTTTTAACTTCGATACACTCTTATGGACTGTGGGCAGATAATTCATTAACTCTTCCAAACCATCTATGGCATATTCATCCGCGTCTACACACAGAATCCACTCGGTACCTGCCAGCGGCAGGCTTATATTGCGTGCCCGTGCAAAGTGATCTTCCCACTGGGCATGAAGTACGGTTGCCCCGAATTGTCTCGCAATCTCTGGTGTGCGCTCATCCGAGCCTGTATCTGTAATGAACCACTGAATGCCGGGCAGGTTAAAACTATTCAGACAGCGGGGCAATTGTTGTTCCTCATTTTGAACAATCATGTGAATTCCAAGCAGCCTGTTCTGCATATGCTGTCACCTCCAACGCAAAAAAAGTACATGAAGTCCATTAAATGAGACTCCATGTACCTATATGATTGAGAACCTGGTTATGTGCCTTGTCCATTGAAGAACACATCGATTGTACTTGGTGCACCGATGAGACTGGAACGATAGGAAAGGCGTGTATATTTGAGGAAACGTTGGGGGACCAGTACATCCACGGAGCCTGCCAAAATCCCCGTTACGGTGGTCACGTCCGTATACCAGTTCGATCCGTTGGCGCTGATTTCCACCTGGGCATCCACACGATTGATCCCTGGCCCCCTGTTGTATACAAAGAAGGAATATGTGCCAAATACACTGGTTGTCACCGCTGGTAGAGGCGTGAACGTATTGGCAGTGGGTGTATTGATCAGCTGCGATTCCTGGAAGCTCTTTTGGGAAATCGACGTTACGCTGCTAAGTGTTCCGGCTGTGATGGTCGCGCCGAGTACACTGGTGATGGTTCCGTTCAGCAAATTCGTTAATGTTCCAGCCGTAATTGTGGCACCAAGCACATTAGTGATTGTACCGTTAAGCAGGTTGGTTAATGTTCCGGCCGTGACCGTTGCACCAAGTACGCTGGTGATGGTTCCGTTCAGCAAGTTTGTCAGCGTGCCCGCCGTGATGGTCGCACCTAGTACACTCGTGAGGGTACCATTTAGCAGATTCGTCAATGTTCCGGCTGTAAGCGTCGCTCCCAGAATGCCTGTGATTGTTCCGGCAGTAATCGTCGCACCAAGCACACTGGTGATTGTTCCCGCTGTGATTGTGGCGCCGAGTACGTTCGTAATTGTACCATTCAGCAGATTCGTCAATGTGCCTGCGGTTACCGTGGCCCCGAGAACACTCGTTATGGTTCCGGCTGTAATTGTGGCACCAAGCACGCTGGTAATCGTACCATTCAGCAGGTTCGTCAGCGTTCCCGCTGTCACTGTAGCTCCAAGTACGCTGGTGATTGTTCCGGCTGTAATGGTTGCTCCAAGCACATTCGAGATTGTACCATTCAACAAATTCGTCAGCGTGCCTGCTGTGATTGTGGCTCCGAGTACACTCGTAAGCGTACCATTCAGCAGGTTCGTCAACGTTCCCGCTGTGACAGTGGCCCCGAGCACGCTTGTAATGGTTCCAGCTGTGATGGTTGCTCCAAGTACACTTGTAATCGTACCATTCAGCAGGTTCGTCAACGTTCCCGCTGTCACGGTGGCTCCAAGCACGCTCGTTATGGTTCCGGCAGTGATGGTTGCTCCAAGCACACTTGTGATCGTACCATTCAGCAAGTTCGTCAACGTCCCCGCTGTCACCGTAGCTCCAAGCACACTGGTAATCGTACCTGCTGTAATGGTGGCCCCGAGCACACTCGTAAGGGTACCATTCAGAAGGTTGGTGATCGTGCCTGCATTAATGGTGACCGTCGTCAAACCCGAGATGTTACTGATCGTTCCGTCCAAAATGATCCCGACAACATTACCACTCGTATCCGTTCTGACGGGCTGGGCCGTACCGGTAGCATCCTGACCAAAGATCAGGGTCCGCAGATTGTCCGGATTCGTGTTAAACGTTGTGAAGTTAGGCATGAGCCCCGTCCTCCTCCCTGGAAATCCGTCATGTTATTTCACCTTAGGGCATGCGCTGTGCCTGAAAGTAAACATCCAGCCTGGTGGGTTGATCCGGTTCCACCGATTGAATCGCAAGCCGGGTATATCGAAGGAACCGCTGCGGAACCAAAGCCTTGGTTTGGCCCCCCGCAATCACCTCCTGGCTGTCCACCGCATAATCCACTGCATTGGGACTAATCTGGATCTGTACCAGAGCCGGATTCTTGCCCCGGTTCACAATGCCATATGTGTACAAGCTGAGCGATGATGTATCCTGAGCAGGAAGAGCACTGGTGGAACTGCTGGTTTCGGCCCCGACATAGGTATGCTCTGTAAAACAGTGAGTAGCACCAGGGAGTATCGTGCGTGAGGAACGACCCTGCTTGACCCGGGGACGAGTAATCCGGGAACAAGGAGGTTTCAGCAGTTTAGCGCGGCAGGATCGGCGGGGTCGGCGGCGGCTCACATATTTAGTTGGTCTCAATCTCTTCTTGCTTCGCTTCGCTGTTCGGCTCATCTCGATTCCCCTTAAAAAATGTGCTTCCGCATCGTATGCCCGGACATAAAATACGGGCACGGCATCTGCCGCGATTTTCAATTTTGCCGTTCTTGCCCCAAACGCTTCCTCGATGTTGTACATACACTGTAAATACAAGGACGAGAGTATCCATTTGCATACCAAGGTCAGTTCAGTTCTATCAAAGCGGAGGTGGGTAACATAACGAACTATAACGTGTTCAACCAATCTAACGGTCCCCTGTTTACCCAGCTTACCAATACATTTTCCGCCCCCGGAATTGAGGCTTCGGCTGAGAGCGGCGCCGCTGCTGCAGGCAGTTTCTATGCATTGACTACCAATAATGCTGGACTTCCTAACAACCAGAATCTTCTGCTGCAAATCATTAATGCCGCTGGCAGCGGCAGAACTTTGCGGATTTCCAGCATTTCGGGAGGAGCAACCGCAGCTGCTACGCTTGTTGTATATTCCGGGGGCACCGTTACGGTAGGAAGTACGCCCGTCCCAGTCAATACATTGCTTGGCAGCACGAATACCAGTGTAGTCACCACGAGGCAAAATACCGGAACGCTGGGCGGTGCATTTACAAGCCTGCTAAGTCTTCCACTGACCGCTGGCATGTTTCGGATGAACTTCAACGGTTCGATTATCGTGCCACCAGGACAGACGTTATCCGTTAGCTTGGGTATTGGGAATCAGACGGCAGCCATTAATTTGTTCTGGTGGGAATTCTGACAGATAACCATGAAGGAAAAGGTGGTGAATACCTTGCCCAACAATAACGTGTTTAACCCGCAGACTCAGCCTGTGTATACGTCCAATACCAATACCTATCAGTCTCCGGGCATTATTACCCCACCGGAAAGCGATGCAGGAAACGTGGGAAGACTATTCAATTCGGGTACAACCAACTCCACCACCCTGGGGTTATTGGGCGGCAGCGTTATCGCGACGGTCCAGTTGAGCAATCCTGTGGGAAGTGGGAGAACGCTGTACGTATCCAAGCTTTCCGGTGGAATTACGGTTGCACTCAATCTCCTGTCTTCCTTCAGTGGTTCCATGGTACTGAGTGCTAATGGAACGCTGACCTCGCCGAGTACATTACCATCCGTGAACAGCAATCTGTCCAGCACCAATACCAGTGTTGCCATCGTGCGATTTTCCACCGCGGCGCCTACCGGAGCAACTACGCTAATGACGATGCCTTTGCAGGCGGGGCCCTTTTCATCCAGCGTATTTGGGAGCTATGTCGTCCCGCCAGGTCAGGCCATTAATCTGACGGTCAGTGGTTCTCTTTCCGTTGGAGGCTTGCTGGCGTCCACAGCCTACTTTGCTTGGTGGGAGGTCTAATGACCACCTCTACCTTTCCAAATAGTCAAAGCCGCCTCCGGCGAACCGGAAGCGGCTTTAGCGTATTTCTTTTCACACCAGATATAGATGTTATACGTGTTCCTTCAGGACAGTGCCATGTGATTCCCGGATTCCCCACAATACACGCTGCAATACGATGCCTGCCACTCCAATAGCCAGCGTAGCAATGCCGATGAATTGAAAGGTAAGGCCAGGCCCCATAATATGAATCAGCGCACCACCTGCCAGCGGGGCAACAACAAGCACGACACTGGACATCGAATTTTGGATGCCGAAGACACGTCCTACATAAGCAGGAGGGGTTTCCTTTTGCAGCAAATAATTTAGAGTCACCATAGAGAGGCCGTTTCCGAGGCCAATGCACAGTCCCCAAACGATAATCCATACATCCGGGGTATGGGGAACTACCCAGCCTAGAGCAGCAATACCTGCGCCAATAAGGACAAAACCTCCACCTAACCCCCATCCATAACTGACTCGCGGCAGTCGGTTCAGCAGCAGAATCATGATAACAGCACCTGCACCTGCCGATGAGCCCAGCCACCCGATCAAAGCTTCATTCCCCGGCTTGATGCTGCGGAAAAGCGTTACGAACTGATAATCAATCATCAGAATCGCCATTAAGCCCAAACAGCCAAACAACAGCGTGCATAGAATGGCCCGGCTGTTTCGTATAAAACTCCACCCTTTCGTCCATTGCCTCAGCACCGATTCAGTCTCTGCATGCTCCTGCTGATCTTGCGTCTCCTCACCTATAGAATGTTCCGGCATCTCCGTTAACCGTCGCAATGGCCATAGCACCAAACCGGATATTAGACGGGTGCAGGCATTGATCACAATACAAATCTGAGGTGAGAATACCGCCAGGATGACGGCACCCAGAAGCGGTCCGGCCACCTTGGAGCATTGTCCGACAAAACCGTTCAGAGACGATGCCTGAAACAGATGCTCCTCGGCCACCACTTGACGCGTCAGCGCCTGCTGGGCCGGAATGTGGAATACGCCCATCATGGCTCGCAAGGCCAGAAGCGGAAGCAGCCATGCCGCACTTGGCGCGAACAAAATGGCAACCGTAAGCACAACGGTGAATACATCACAGAGTAGCATGATCTTTACTTTGTGCAGACGATCCGCAAGGGTACCCGCTACCGAACCCAGCAGGATACCCGGGACAGCCATACAGACGGGAATCAGTGCGATGATCAGTGGATCGGCACCCCATCGATAGGCCACCAATACCTGAATGGCAAGGGCATCGAACCAATCCCCGAAGGTAGCGAGCGCATACGCGATAAACATACGCATGAAGCGGAAGTTGGTCCACAAACTTGTGGGCGGCATTGGGGACGAAGGTGATGGCTGATGAGATTCATTTGAAACAGTATTCATTGTGGGGTTTCCTCCTACTCCTCTGATTACAGCCTTGTTGCCAGGCTTACATGTTCCTTGGCTGTAATCATACGAGAGTTATATCAGAGGAAGATCAGACGCTGGAGGGAATGAGGATAAATACGCGCGGACTTCATTCGTAGTACGCTGCCCATACATAGGAACACCGTATTCTTTGGCAATTTCAGCATAGACTTGACGATATTTGTGAACCAGACGTCCCTCAATTCGGTGATGTGCCATGAATAACAAGATCTGATTCGCCGAATTGATGTATAGTGGTGCGTTCAATGTCATTTTGAGAACAGCCAGCCCGTCATCCATTCTCGGCTCTGCTTCTCGAGCTCTCCCCTGCCTCAGCAGCCACAGCCCCTCCATGACCTGGAACCGCCCGATCTCACGCAAATATGGCGCTTCCTTCAGACTCGAACGTAACATGCTCATCTGTTCTTCAACTCTTTCACCACTGCCGCCCCACAACTCTACGTACAACTCCGACAGGGATAC
This sequence comes from Paenibacillus illinoisensis NBRC 15959, assembly GCF_004000925.1. GTDB lineage: Bacteria > Bacillota > Bacilli > Paenibacillales > Paenibacillaceae > Paenibacillus > Paenibacillus illinoisensis. Next base: position 296,579 of record NZ_BIME01000003.1, read on the forward strand.
GGGCAGCTTGAAGTTGAGCAGATGGTCTGTCTCAATGACGCGATATGTCTCTACTAACTGTGCTTTGGCTCGCCGATATTGACCAACCTCTGCATAAACCTCGACAATATTCAAGATACGGAGCTCCCGAAGCTGATCCGCAGACAATGCAGGTGAACTCAGTGCCTGCTCATACAAACGCAAACTCTCCGCTGGTTCAATCAGCGCGTGTACAAAAATCAGCAGCCAGTACAACCGCTCCTCAAACGGGAATTCCTCAGTAGTAATTAGCCATTCCAGATCCCCCTGGATAAAATGGATATACAATTGATAGAACGAATCAATCTGGATACCCAGAGCATCCTGCTGATCAAACAAGGTTAGCATCGATTTCCCCTGTCCAAACAAATGATATTTGCGGAACAATCCATGGATCACTTCCCGCATCTCCAGATCGTGTGCGGAGGGGTTGGCGGGCAGCGCTGCCATATTCGTCCGTATGGTTAGTCTGTAACCGTAACCCCGAACCGTATCCAGCGAAACTTCTTCCCAATGTTTCAGTTTCTTGCGCAGCCGATACACATGGTCATCCACGGTGCGTTCAACCGGATATTCCAGCGGCCATACACTGTCCAGCAGCTGGCTGCGGGTAAATGCCTTTTCCTTGTTTTCATATAGAAAATGAAAAAGCGCGAATTCCTTCGCGAGCAGCTGGATGGAATCCGTGCGCCGGGTTACGGTATATGTACCTTCATCAAATTGCAATGACATGCCTGGTCCCCCTGTATATGCTTGCTTATCCCTTGTTTGGGTTCATACATAATGTGATTAAACTAAACCTGATATTTCGTTCATGTAGAAAACAACATACCACAAAAAAACCTCTTGCGGGTACGCAAAAGGTTTTCTGTATAATACGCCCAGCGTATGGCCTGGCCTAGCCAAGTACCACGCGGTCGTCTGCCATCTTTTTGCCGCTGATGCGCTCGAATTCACCCAGCAGCTCAGGTACGGTCAATGTGCGCTTGCGCTCTTCACTGACGTCCAGAATGATTCTGCCCTTATCCATCATGATCAGACGGTTACCCAGACGAATCGCTTGTTCCATATTGTGAGTTACCATCAGGGTCGTTAGTTTCATCTCACGGACCAGCGTTTCGGTCAGCTCGGTAATTAATTCGGCACGTGAAGGGTCAAGTGCCGCCGTATGTTCATCAAGCAGCAGAATCTGGGGCTGGGTAAAGGTTGCCATCAGAAGGCTGAGTGCCTGGCGCTCCCCCCCAGAGAGAAGACCCACTTTGGCATTGGGACGCTTATCGAGTCCAATCCCCAGCTTCTGCAGCTGGGCGTTGAAGATCTCCCGTCTTGCCCGGGTAACCCCGAAGCCAAGGCCACGCCCTTTACCGCGTTTATACGCCATCGCCATGTTTTCTTCAATCGACATATGCGGAGCCGTTCCTGCCATCGGATCCTGGAACACCCGGCCGATCCAGCTGCTGCGCTTATGCTCAGGCAGGTTTTTGATGGACCGGTCATTGATCAGCACATCTCCCATATCCGGCTTCATTACACCAGATATGATATTCATCAACGTAGATTTTCCCGCACCATTACTGCCGATGACCGTTACGAAATCGCCCGGATTCATCGTCAGATTCACGCCAACCAGAGCTGTCTTCTCGTCTGTCGTTCCCGGATTGAACAGCTTCGTCACATGTGAAATCTCCAGCATGATCACATGCCTCCCTTCGCTTGTTGACCCGTGGATCGCATGAGCTCTTCCGTTCGTTTGCGAGCAAGGCTCTTCTGCTTCATGGAGCGCTGCATGGTTGGGAAGACAAGAGCAATAATGACGATGACCGCGGTAATCAGCTTCAGATCAGAGGTATCGAACCATTCGACCTGAAGAGCAAGCGCAACGACAATCCGGTAAATAATCGAACCGACTACAGCTGCGAGCGTTGCCCAGAATACAGTTCTTGCACCCAGAATGGCTTCCCCGATAATAACAGAGGCCAATCCGATTACGATCATACCAATTCCCATCGTAATGTCTGCGAAGCCTGATTGCTGGGCAATAAATGCCCCGGACAAGGCAACCAGTCCGTTAGACAAACTGACGCCGACGATGGTCGTTACATCGGTATTTGCACCGAAGCTGCGGATCATGCGTTTGTTGTCGCCTGTGGCGCGCAATGCCAGTCCAATATCGGTTTTCATAAACAGGTCCAGCATGATTTTAAATACCAGCACGACAATGATGATCAGCACCATGACATGCTCGCCCGAGAATGGATTATCCATTCCCATAATGGATTTATTCGGCGCACCAAGGATGCGCATATTAATGGAATAGAGGGCGATCATCATGAGAATCCCGGATAACAATCCATTGATTTTGCCTTTGGTATGCAGCAGACCGGTACAGGCTCCAGCTATCATTCCTCCAGCCATTGCCGCCAAACAGGCGAGCCAAGGAGAAAAGTCATTGGAGATCATAACCGCCGCGATTGCGCCTCCTGTTGTAAAACTTCCATCTACGGTAAGATCGGGAAAATCGAGAATCCGGAACGTAATATATACACCAAGGGCCATGAGGGCATATAACAGACCGAGCTCGATTGCACCTTCGATTGAATTCCAACTTATACTCACGCTACTTCCTCCCTGTCTATCGAAAAGAATGAGGCGAACCTACTGCACGTCCGCCTCGCATCCGTACTGCCGGTTGTCATCCGGTCAGATTATTGAATAATGTTGTTATCCTGGTCCTGCACTTCCGCCTTCATCTCGTCGGTAACTGTGATGCCTTGAGCTTCAGCTGCTTTAAGATTCAGGATCAGATCGAGCTTGTCCGGAACGGTTACTTTCATATCGCCAGGCTTCGTACCATTCTTCAAAATATCCGCAGCCATTTCGCCGACTTGATATCCATGGTCATAGTATTTAAAACCTACGGTAGCAAAAGCACCTTTTTCAACCGTGTCCCGGTCACTGGAGAAGAACGGAATCTTGTTGCTGTTTGCTGTCTGGATGATCGTATCCACTGCACTGACAACCGAGTTGTCGAGTGTGATGTAGAAGGCATCCACTTTGCCTACCAGAGAGTCTGTTGCCTGTTTAACTTCAGATGTATTCGTAACTGGAGCTTTGACCAGCTTGATTCCGTGTGTTGCCAGTGCTTTTTCGGCATTGTCGGCCATGACAACAGCATTCGGTTCGCCCTCGTTAATGACCAAACCTACTGTTTTTACGTCGGTCATGTATTTCGCGATAAAATCAGCCAACTGCACAATTGCTTCCGGATTCGTATCCGATGCACCAGTGACATTGCTGCCTGGCTTGTCCAAGTCACTAACCAGTTTGGCACCCAGCGGGTCCGTTACTGCTGCGAAGAGCAATGGCTTTTCTTTGACCTGTTGAGCCAGTGCCAGTGCAGATGGGGTAGCAATCCCGAGCACCAGGTCATTCTTCGAATCCCCTGCGATTTTTTGGGCAATGGACAGGTTGTTGGTTGAATCACCTTGTGCATTGTTGTAGTCAATGGTCAGGTTTTTGTTTTCCTCGATTCCCGCTTCCTTCAGTGCCGCAATGAATCCTTCACGTGTTGCATCCAGGGAAGGATGTTCCACAATTTGCGAGATGGCAATGCGGTAGGATTTTTCTGCAGTCCCTTCGCTTGCTGTAGTACCGGATCCTTCGGATTCCGTACCCGTACCCGTGCTGCTGTTATTTCCGCAACCTGCGGCTACAATCATTGAGGCAACCATCATCAGTGACATCCAGAATTTCTTTTTCATGTGAGAACCCCTCTCCATCTTCTAAATGTGTTGCCCATCTCCTCATCCTAGTGGCACGATAGGGCGGGACAAAGCGAACGCTTCAACGCATTGTTGCTTTTATCGACAAAAGCAGACAAACATAGACATTCCTCATGCGACTGAAGTCCATGACTCGTGTTGGTCATTTTGTGTTTCTCTAATATTAAGGTGCGACTTCTTTCCCGTCAATGGTTGTACCGCTTCCAATTTGGTTTATTCCTTAAGCATGATAGAAAACATTACACAAAATAAAAAAAGCCATCCACAATATTTCTGCCGATGGCGCGTTTATCATACTTTAATTTGCCTAACAAATGTGGAGCCTTCTTCTAATCTCGTTGATAAGCAAACACTTTTCCTCTTCGGAGATCCCATCCGCAACCAGTTTGCGTGCTGCCATAGGGAGGATCCAAGGTTCAACGTCTGCATAACGGATGCCAGATAATCTTTCGTACTCCTCCATGAACAAGTTAATGCAGGTTTCCCTTGTAGCATCGAGAAGAACACTGGCCTCATTGGGCAAATGTGGGGGTAAGATCGCATAGCGGATCATAATTACATATTCAGCCAAGTCAGCTTCCGGATTTCCTGTAGAAGCATTGTTCCAGTCAATAATGACGGCGTCGTTATCTCTAAGCAGTATATTGCCTGGATTTGGGTCTCCGTGACAAAGCTGCTGCTTGATGGGTAAGTCATCCAGTTCGGCGATAACGGCTGCCTTCTCCGCTTCTGTTAAATATTGGGCTCTATTAATATCGTTTCTGATATTCTTCCGCTGACTCGGCATATTGGCCACTGAATGAGAATGAATCTGGTGAAAAAGTTGTGCCGTGATCTTCGCATCAATGTAATCGTCCATGATATCCATGGGTTGTTGCAGTCTGGATTGCTCTACTGCTCTTTCTACAAATCTCTTCATAATGGGTTCGCCATAGATTCGTTCAAATACAGCACCTGATCGACCTCCAACGTCCACCAAATCGTAGGGTCGCGGAACTGGCAGCCCGCAGGCCCAAGCAATTCGACAATGGTGCAGTTCAGCCTGTAAAGCAGCCGGAATGGTATTTGGCTTAGCCAACTTGATGATCTTGCTTCCATCTTCCCATTCAAACACTTCCGCGCATCCGCCTTCTCCAATTTTATTACCGAGCCCCTGGACCACTATGCACACTCCCTATTCGGATTTAATAAGTGAGACCTTCTTTATGCAGTAACATCTCATACATTTCCCGGATCATCTCGGTGGCTTCGTCCATGTCCAGCTCTAAGGTGTGAGAGTTAAGTAGCGTTCCAATGCCGATTAAATAAATCGTCAATTTTAAGAAAATGCGCTTGAGTTGCTCGTAGGAAATGTCCTGCAATCGCTTGCTGTATCGCATATAAGATGTGGTCAGCTCTTCCCCCAGAAACTGATCAGTGTGTGGATGGTATTGCCGATAACCTGATAGATACAAGGCTCTGAACAGCTGCTTCTCGTTTTGCGCAAAATACAGAAAACCGATGGTCAGGTTCAGAGCAGGAGAATTATCGCTGTCCTTATAATCCAGCATGCTATTACGAGCAAATTCGGCAGCTTTGTCATAGACACTTGCTTTCAGCTCTTCAATGTTGTTATAGAGGCTATAGATCGGTTGGGTAGAGCATTGGAGTGTCTGAGCGACGTTTCTCGCAGTGATCGCCTCCAGCCCCTGCTCCCGCACAAGCTCAAATGCGGCAGCTAACACTTTTTCTTGCGTGATCTCGGATCTTGGTGGCATTACATTCTCCCTCCATCAAAAATAACACCTGTTATATAACGCATGTTATTATTATAAGATTCATGTGTCAAGTGTTCATGTACGATAAGATCTTCTCCTAAATATCGTGAACTGATATAACTTTACCGGATGTTAAGTGAATCACAATGTGTATTCAACCGTAATAGTAACGTTTTTACGTCTTATATAACAAAAAAAGAGACTGTTTCGAATAATCGAAACAATCTCCTTACGTTCATCAATTTCCCGCGGCTTCGCGAATCTGGTATGTGCACTTCTTGCCGCCCTCAGCGTAACATTCCGTGCGCTCGACATCTGCCTGCAGCAAGGAACGGAAAAGATCCAATTCACAGCGGCAAGCCTGACGATATACGCTCGCCACCTGTACAATGGGGCAGTTCAGCTCTGTCAGCACATAAGAACCGTCTTCTTCTCTCGATGCGTCAGCCATGTAGCCATTAGCATTCTGTATGCGTGCCAATTCCTCCACACGCCCGGCCAGATCCTGGCCCTCCATCTGGGGCAATTTGCTCCGGAGCAGCTTGTCGCGCCGACTCTCGAAGAGCGTGTCTACAATGCCTTCACCGGCAGACTCCGTCAGTTCTTCGAGCAATTCAAGCGTAAGCGACGGGTAGGATTTTGGAAAAAAACCATCTCCGCGTGCGGTCAAATGGTACACCGAAGATGGACGTCCAGCTGTGGCCCGAGCCTCCCGGACTTCAATTAGTCCATCCTGCTCCAGTGCCGTCAGGTGACGGCGAATCGCCATGCCGGTCAGTTCAAGTTCGGCCGTCATTTCTCTTGCGGTCATCGTGCCCTGCCGCTTCAGCATGAACAAAATCCGTTCACGCGTCGTCATTTCGTCTTCACGCTTCACGTGCAGCACCTGCTCTCCTGCTTATGCGTGTACCGGTGCTGCCTCCCGGCAGGCATCCGAGCAAAAGCGGTTATGCGTCTCTTCGCAATCCTCACAGCACACATGCTGCAGGTTGCAGGTTGGACAATTAATATATCGGTCATGTGTCGTTCCACAGTGATAACAGCTGGCAATAACGATATCCTCATCTGTCCGGTTAATCGGCACGGAGATACGTTCGTCAAACACGTAGCACTTACCATCGAACAGACGACCTTGTACCTCAGGGTCCTTACCGTAGGTTACGATGCCACCTTCCAGTTGAGCCACATCTTGGAAACCTTCTTTGATCATGAAACCGGTCAGCTTCTCGCAGCGAATGCCGCCAGTACAGTAGGTAATGATCTTTTTGTCCTTCATATCGCCCAAGTTCTCCCGAATCCACTCCGGAAACTCGCGGAACGACTCAACGTCCGGACGAATGGCTCCGCGGAAATGACCGATTTCATATTCGTAGTCATTGCGGCCATCGATGACGATGACATCTTCCCGTTGCAAATGCTCGTGGAACTCTTTCGGCGATAGACGTTTGCCGCTAGTCACGTTCGGGTCCAGTTCTTCGTCCACGCGGAAGGTTACCAGCTCCGCTTTGTGACGAACGAATATTTTTTTGAATGCATGCTCTTCCACGTCATCAATCTTGAACACCATATCGCTGAACAGCGGATTGGCATGCATGTCCTTCATGTATTGCTCCGTCTGCTCCGGCGTGCCGGATACCGTACCATTAATACCTTCCGATGCAATTAGAATACGGCCTTTTACACCCAGGTCCTTGCAGTATTGCAGATGTTCTTGAGTAAATGTCTCGGGGTCTTCAATCTTCACGAACTTATAATATAAAAGCACGCGGTACGCGCTGTTACACATGTGTATCACCTGTTCCTATTCCATGTTGATATTGGCCGGATCATCCGACAAGCCTACAACGTTGCAACCTTGCTCATTAAAAAGAAAATAAACAGCCGCCCGAAACATCGTCTCGAACTGCTGCCCAACATACGACTTTTATTCCTGCACTCTAGTTTATCGGAATCGGAAGGGCTTAGTCAATATAAATGTATAGAAAGGGATGAAAGTTATGGAACATTTCAACCATAATTGAGTTGTCTCTGGAAGATATCAAAATTTATTTTAAATTTGAAGAAAAATCATATTCATTTTTGCCTTCGTATCCAGTACACTATGCTCATCATTATATGGCTTACCACTGTAAAACACGAAAGTGCAGTGGATGGGGATAAGCATAACGTGAATATATTACATGAGGAAAATGGGGATGAAATTGTGAGTCTACCTTTATTCAAGAAAGTAAGTATCATCTGGTTGGTATTCCTGATTGGACTGAGTGGTCTGTGGAATAATTTCAGTCTAGAACGGGCTAACGCGGCAGCAGTAGAACCCTATCTTGGTGAGATCAAATTATTTCCGTACAATGCAACACCCAGAGGATGGATGCCTGCCAGAGGACAAACCATGTCTATCACTCAGAATACCGCTCTTTACTCTCTGCTTGGACTTAATTTTGGGGGTGATGGAAAAACAACCTTCTCATTGCCCAATCTATCCGGTGCTGCACCTGATGGCATGGGCTATTACATAGCGTTAAACGGAATTTTCCCTTCGCGTGATGAGAATATCTATGGCGCGGGACCATCTGTTCTTGGAGAAGTTCGTCTCTTTCCGTATCAGTTTACCCCACCAGGATTTTTAGCCGCGAATGGCCAAGAGCTCTCCACATCTACATACAGTGACTTATATAAGATGATTGGCACGACCTACGGCGGTGACGGGAATACCTCATTTAAACTTCCGAATTTACCTAAAATACAAAACAATATTAACTATGTCATATCCACGGATCCAACTCAACGTGCCGAGAATGGGACTGGTAGCGAGTATTCAGGCGAGATCATTCCCATGCTGGTAAGCCTTCCGACAAACCGCTGGATACCAGCCGATGGATCAACACTGACCATCAACCAGAATCAAGTTTTATTTAGTCTACTCGGCACCAAGTTTGGTGGTGATGGCCAGGTGAATTTTAAAGTACCTGATCTCAACCGAAACCAATCAACTTTGGTTTATTATATTGTAAATGGGGGCGAATTCCCCATTCTGGACTTCGGACAGCTGCCTGAAGCAATCGAAGACACCTATACCACCAACCAAAACGCCGCTTTGGTTGTTCCTGCACCAGGCTTGCTAGCCAATGATAGGGATGCTTCTACTGCTATCTTGAGGAGTGGGCCGATGTACGGAACACTCGTTATGAATGCCAACGGCTCGTTTACTTATACTCCGATGACTGATTATGTAGGAACTGACAGTTTCACTTATAGTGCTAACAATGAATGGGGCACCAGTGTTCCGGTGACAGTTTCCATAACTATTGAGCAAACTACAGCTCCAATCATTAGCGGTGTAGTTGAAGGCACAGTGTACAATCAAGCCGTCACACCTAGCTTTAATAGTGGTACGGCGCTGCTGAATGGCGCTGCATTTACAAGTGGCACTACCGTCACGGCAGATGGAGATTATACCCTGACAGTTACCAATAGCATTGGTACAACAACGATTCACTTTACGGTAGATGCCCATCCCCCTGTTGTCACAGGCGTGACCCAGAACGGCGTCTATAACGTTAGTCCCGTAATCACCTTTAATGAAGGAACAGCGACCCTCAATGGTTTCCCATTCAATAATGGGGGCACGGTCCAAACCGAAGGAGAGCAACTCCTGATTGTTACGGATCGTGCAGGCAACACGACAACAATTCAATTTAGCTTTTATGCTCCACGGACGATCCATTTTGACAGTAATGGCGGTTCGGATGTACCTGAACAATACGTGAATTATGGTGACCAATCTACCAAACCAGCCGATCCAACCAAAGCTGGGCACACGTTCGCTGGATGGTTCACCGATTCGGGTTTGAGTCAGGCTTTTGACTTTGACAACACATCTGTAACTACCAATCTTACGTTGTATACGAAATGGTCGATCAACTCCTACACTGTCAACTTCGACTCTAACGGCGGTACGGCGGTCGATGATCAGTCCGTTCCATATAGCGAGTTGGCAACGGCTCCTGATGCCCCAACCAAAGCTGGGCACACGTTCGCCGGATGGTTCACCGATTCGGGTTTGAGTCAGCGTTTTGATTTTGACAACACAGCCGTAACTGGCGATATCACCCTGCATGCGAAATGGACGATCAACTCCTACACTGTTAACTTTGAATCCAATGGTGGTACAGCGATCGATACTCAATCGATTCAATATGGTGAGTTGGCGACGGCTCCTGATACCCCAACCAAAGCTGGACACACCTTCGCTGGATGGTTCACGGATTCAGGTTTGAGTCAGGCTTTTGATTTTGACAACACAACAGTAACTAGTGACCTCACTCTTTATGCAAAATGGTCGATCAACAATTACACCGTCAGCTTTGACTCTAACGGCGGTACAGTGGTCGATGATCAGTCTGTTCCATATAGCGAGTTGGTAGCGGCTCCTGATGCCCCAACCAAAGATGGGCACACGTTCGCCGGATGGTTCACCGATTCGGGTTTGAGTCAGCGTTTTGACTTTGACAACACAACCGTAACTGGCGATATCACCCTGCATGCTAAATGGACGATCAACTCCTACACCGTTAACTTCAACTCTAATGGCGGTACGGCCGTCGATGACCAGTCCGTTCCATATAGTGAGTTGGCAGCGGCTCCTGCCAATCCAACCAAAGCAGGACACACTTTTGCTGGATGGTTCACCGATTCAGGTTTGAGTCAGGCTTTTGACTTTGACAATACACCTGTAACTGGCAATCTCACCCTATATGCGAAATGGACGATCAACTCCTACACTGTCAGCTTCAACTCTAATGGCGGTACGGCGGTGGACGATCAATCGATTCAATATGGTGAGTTGGCAGTGGCTCCTGCTGATCCAACCAAAGTGGGACACACTTTCGCTGGGTGGTTCACCGATTCAAGTTTGAGTCAGGCTTTTGACTTTGATAACACAACTGTAACTGGCGATCTTACTCTGTATGCGAAATGGACTGCTGACAAATACACCATCTCCTTCGATACTCTTGGTGGATCTGCCGTAGATGATGTATCGGTTGAGCACGGAAATAAGCTTACAGCTCCGGTTTCACCAAGCCGTTCAGGCTACACGTTTAGTGGATGGTACGTCGATCCTGAGTTGAAGACACCGTTCGACTTTGATCAAACGGAGATTATCGCCGATCTTACTTTATATGCGAAATGGAACGTGGTTCCTTCTCCACCATCAGGCGGCAATGGCAATAACGGCGGTGGTTCCGGTAGCCAGAACAGCAACGGATCGAGCAATAATTCCTCGTCACCCAACTCGGCGAACTCATCAACAAACGGCCGTTTAACGCTGGCAGCGGGGCAGGCCGGTCAAGTAAGTTTAGGAAATGGCATGACATTAATTATCCCTGCCGGGGCAATGAATCAGGAACTGAAGATCACCATTGACCCGGTTGAAGATTCATCCGATCTGCTGACCAATCAAGCCCAGCTGCTCAGTCCGGTATATGAACTACTAAAGAATGTGACTCAGAATTTCGACAAACCCGTAACCTTAAAGATGGCCTTCGACGGATCAAGCTTGCGAAGCAATCAACGGGCAGAACTATTCTATTTTGATGAACAAGAAAAGAAATGGCTTTCTGCTGGAAAATCCTCTATGGATGGCGATCTGATCCAAGTCGACGTAAATCATTTTACCAAATTTGCTGTATTTGCGATTGATCAGCCTAACGCCCCAGTAGAAGTCGCATTACATGATATAAAAGGTCACTGGGCGGAAGAGCTCATTCAGCAGGCTGTCCGTGATGGCATCGTGAAGGGATATGTGGATGGATCGTTTAAACCAAACGCATCCGTTACACGTGCCGAGTTCACAGTAATGCTGATGAATGCACTGCAAACCGATTATGCAGAAGCACCTTTATCATTTACCGACCGCTCAAACATAGCCGCCTGGGCACAGTCTGCCGTAGCCAGTGCCGTGCAGGCCGGATTCATTCAGGGGGACTCGGGCGGTGCCTTCCGTCCGAATGATGCCGTAACCCGTGCAGAAATGGCCGTGATGGTAGCGAATGCCCTGCAAGTGAAGGCAGAATCCGGAACCAGCTCAACCTTTGCAGATAACGAACAGATTCCTGTATGGGCGAGAGCAGCGGTGGCTGGAATGCAACAGTCCGGGCTATTGAATGGTAAGGGATTGAACACCTTTGCTCCAAGAGACAACACGACGCGTGCCGAAGCAGTGAAGCTGCTCATGAGTATGCCCAATTAAATTTCCATAAATAAAGCCTGTGTTCTGGCGGCAGCCCCTCTGAACTGTATAAACAGTTGGAGAGGAGCTGCCTCAGAACACAGGCTCTTTATTTTATTAGGAATACTGAATGGTACTTGCGATTAGCATGAAGATGATCCCCAGTGCTATCCACATTACCATTAGAGGCCAGAAAAATTTAACCCACTTTTGATACGGAATACCCGATACGGCAAGACTGCCCATTAATGCGGAAGATGTTGGCAGAATCATGTTGGTGAAACCATCACCGAACTGGAATGCCAACACGGCAGTCTGACGGGTAATGCCGAGCAGATCGGATAGTGGAACCATGATCGGCATCGTTGTTACCGCCATGCCTGTACCCGATGTAATGAAGACATTCATTATATTTTGGAAGAAGTACATGCCCAATACTTGAACAGATGACGGAAGTTCACTCACTGCAGTAGACATTCCGTACACAACCGAATCGATAACATTCCCCTGATCCAGAACAACCATAATACCTCTGGCCAGACCAATGATAAAGGCTCCGTACGCGATACCACTTGCCCCTTTAACAAATTCACTCGCAATTCGGCTCGGTCCGAATCCGGAAACCAGTCCGGAAATGACGCCCATGCTCAGGAAAAGGGCCGCAAGCTCCTCCATCCACCAGCCTTCTGTCGATACGCCCCAGATCAACAGGGCAAACCCGGCAACAATCGTAAGGATTGTAAGGATATGTGTAATGCGAATGGTTGGTAGCTTGTTCAGATCCACGGCTGGTGTATCCGCTGCCTGCTCCAGCTCAAGCTCGTGAACCAACCCTCGAGTCGGGTCAGATTTCACCCGCGAAGCATAACGCATGATATAGATACTTGTAATAGCAATCAAGCATACCAGGATGATCGCACGGAGCCACATGCCGGAGAAAATCGGAACTTCGGCGATGGCCTGAGCCAGGCCCACATTGAACGGATTCAGCAATCCAGCGGTGAAACCACAAGAGGCTCCCAGCGAGATCATCGCTGTACCGGTAAGTGCGTCATATCCCAGTGCCCGAGCAATAGCGATACCAATGGGTACGAAAACCATGACCTCTGTAGACATCCCCATTGTAAACCCACCCACAGAGAATAAGGTGATAAACACTGGAATGACCCACAATCCCTTGTTGGCGAACGAACGCGCTACCCGGCCCGTCAGTGCCTCAATCGTACCCGTGCTTGTAATGATCTGAAATGCCCCGCCAATGATGAAAATAAAGAATACGACGTCAGCGGAATCAACCAGCCCGCGGACGATAGATTTGGGAATATCCCACAGGCTCGTCGGATTGGCCTCCACATGATGATATGAACCCGGAACGAGCAGAGATTTGCCTGTGGCCTCATCCTTCACCCGGTCGAATTCCCCTGCGGGAATAATGTACGTCAGTACGGTAGCAACCAATACCAGAATAAACAAGATGACGAAGGTATGCGGCATTTTGAACCATTTGCGTGGTTGTTGTGGTGGTTTTGTTATGTTTTCCAATTGATCATCCCTCGTCCTTCTGTTGTTTCCACTCTTCAAATTCATTCCGCACCTGCTGCAAAGCAGCTCTGTCCGCATACAGATCGTACGCTGTCAGTGCCAGCGCCTTGGCTGCAAGATTCAGCTCAATCATGCCCTCTTCCGCTCCGGCAAGCCGGGCAAACTCAGGGGTATGGGTCGTTGCATCTCCCAACCGGATGTATGGATGGATCGCTGCGGTTACCTGGCTTACATTGCCAATATCCGATGAACCCACTCCACCTGTCTGCGGCGGATCATGGACCTCAATGCCCATGTCCTCCAGATTCTGTTGAAACAGGCTCGCCAGCGCCTTGTTGTTATTGCGCTCGGCATAGATCAGTCCTTCCGAAATATCTACCGTGGCACCAACTCCCTCGGCAGCATGACGCACGACGCGGTACACTTTATCCATAACCGTCTTCAGTTCCTCAACTGTTTTTGCCCGGATAATGTACACCGCCTCTGCCAGCTCAGGCACAACGTTTGGTGCATCTCCACCCTTGGTGATAATCCCGTTTACCCGGACGTCATCCTTCAAATAGGGGCGAAGCGAGTTAATGCCCGCATAGGCATTTACCAGTGCATCCAGCGCACTGATTCCCTTTTCGGGAGAAGAAGCTGCATGCGCCTGTTTGCCATGAAACGTAAAGGTTGCGTCCACACAAGCCAGTGCTCCCCGGAGTACCATCGTTTTTTGCTGCGGATGGCACATCATGACAGCATCGATCCCGTCAAATACACCATCATTCGCCATGATAATCTTGCCGCCGCCCTCTTCCTCAGCCGGAGTACCAAGAACAATGATTCGCCCAGGCAGTTCAGGAAAAGCCTTCTTAAGAGCCATGGCGGCACCTACTGCCGAAGTGCCGATCAGATTATGTCCGCAGGCATGTCCAATACGAGGCAAAGCATCATATTCGGCCAGCAGAGCGATGGTAGGCCCATCTGCTTGGCCTTCCCATACAGCTCGAAACGAAGTCGGAAGTCCGGAAATCCCCTTTTCCACCTGAAATCCGGCCGCTTCAAGTGGTTCTGTTAACCACTGCTGTGCTTGAACTTCCCCGAAACTAAGCTCAGGATTGGCATGAATACGAAGGGACAGCTCCCGCAGCTGAGGGTCCAGCTGATCCACAACGTCCTTTATGTTCTGCTTCATATGAGCATGGTCATGATTCATGAATGCTTACCACCTTTCTCCGAACAACATATTTATATATTCAATTCTACTGAATAAATATACAGTGTGATTTTCATATATTGTATGTGTGACCATGCCATTAGTAAATTCAAAAAAATTAAGGAAAAACCCATAAAAAATTTTATGGGCCTGGATTATTCATATATGGATATTATGATGTGTAAGCATAAACGGAATATTTCAACATCCATATGGAGTTGCTTGATGAGCAATCCAGCCGTATCTACATCCCTTTAAAACAAGAACATACGTAATCCCCATACCATACCAACCTGCAAGAGACGCCGTTCCACTCCAAATCTATCCGAATAATTATGCATATATATCATGCACATATCACCTGAGGTTTAACTATTATCTACACCCGTATCAGCCTGAGTCCTTTCCGATCTCATCAAACTGATAAAGCGGTCTGCTGTAGCTTGCTGCAGCACACTTTTCTTATAAACCAGCCATGTATTGCGTCTCACGCCCTGACCGTCAAGACGAATGAGCTCCTGCTGGTGAAGCCCGTCCTCATCTGTAACGAAGATCCCCGGGATAATCGCGTAACCAAGGCCATAGCGCACCATTTCTTTGCAGGTCTCATAGCTGTCCACCCGCATCGCCACCGTAGGTGAACGATCATAACGTTCATACCACCAAGAGGCTACCGCCTCACGAAATGGACTTATCGCCACTCCTCCTGCCTTAGTTACAGGTTCCTGAAAAGCGATTTGCGGCAGACCGGGGAGTTCATCCAGATCTATCGGTTCCCTGGATACGATACAGACTGCTTCATCGTGCAGCAGATGCTTGCAATCAAACCAGGGATGCTCTCCCCGAATCACCCCTACCTGAATTTCATCGCGCGTCAGCAGTTCAATAACTTCAACACTTAGTGCACAGGTAACGGCAAACTTCACTTCAGGATACTGCTCCTGAAATTGTTTTAACAAAGGCGGGAGCTTATACAAGGAGTAATGATTGGCGATCCCCAGGCGCAGCGTTCCCTTGACTTCATTGCGAATATTTGAGAGCTGCTCTTTCACCTGATGGAGGTCACGCAGCATTTTCCGGGCATAGATCGCTAGATGTTCACCTTCCGGTGTAAATTTGGCCCCTTTCAGCGTTTTGTCGATGAGCGGTACGCCAAACTCTTTCTCCAGCTGCTGCAATCGGTAAGTCAAGGCCGGCTGGGTCATAAACATGCGCTCCGCAGCACGGGTCAGACTGCTCTCTTCGGATACGCTTAGCAGTAAACGGCAGTCCTTTTCATCCATGGCACACTTCCCCCTTCACTTCTCGTCTTTTCAGTATAACTTACTGCAGCATTAAAGAAGTGCCTCTTCTTGACACAAAGAAAACCGGGATATAAAATACAAAAAAAACAAGGAAAATAAATTATTTTATTTATTTTCCGATCAAACAAGCAGAGTACAAGGAGGCATAACCATGATTAGAGAACGCATTCTTGATATCACCCGCCATGAAGTGATCCGCAGTGGCTTCCGGTTCAGTATGAATGACTTGTCCAAACAACTGGGTATGAGTACCAAGACGGTATATGAATTCTTTCCTTCCAAAGAAGACTTGCTCAAAGACTTGCTCGATACCTCACTGACCGAAATCGTTCAGAAAGAGCAACAGCTCATGAGTGACACTTCGCTACCCCTTCCGTCCAAGTTAAGACAAGCCCTTGTCATGATGCCCGACGACCTCGGCATGTTTGATCTCCGACGTTTGTCTGAATTGCAACGTTATTATCCTGCTGTCTGGAGCCAATTGGATCTTTTTATAACGAACCACTGGGATGAGATCAGACAATTGGTACACACAGGACAGGCATCTGGTGAACTGCGTTCCTTTGATACCGAAGTTTTTGTACAAGTCTATATTGGCGGCTTATACAGGTTGATGGAACAGTCTGCATCCGGATCCTGGAACGGCAGCACCTTATCGGCAGCACTGCAGGAGATGGTCGATATGCTCCTGGAAGGCGTTCTTCCAAAGGAGGGACCATAATGGCTTGGTTATGGCTCGCTGTAGCCGTTCTATTTGAAGTTGCCGGGACGATCTCCATGAAAATGTCTGAAGGATTAAGTAAACCCGGGCTCGCAGTACTTATGGGTATTTTTTATCTGATTAGTTTTGGGGTCATGAGTCTTGCACTCAAAGAAATTCCAGTCAGTATCGCCTATGCCATATGGTCTGGAGCTGGGATCACCATTCTGGCTGTGGTTGGGCTGTTCGCGTTTCAGGAACCGATGACTTGGCTGAAAGCCGGATCCCTGCTGCTGATTATCCTTGGTGTGGCTGGATTACGTATGGGAAGCACAGAAGCGAAAGTACCGAGTAACGGGTCTCTTCAGCTGGCAGCAGAATACTCACCTTCTGTTTTGGCACAGGATGTTTCACTGCATCATGGTGCTGAATTCCAACCCGATAAGGAGGGATAACATTGAGTCGTTCGTTAAAAACCTTATTCCTGCTCACGGATATCGGCTTTATTCTGTATTGGGCGGTGACTTGGGGTTCATGGATTCCTAAGGAATACTTATATCAGGACTATACTAACCCTCTGCTGGTCGCTTGGAACCTGTCGTTTCTTCCGCTTGATCTGCTCATTTCCGCTACAGGATTCTATAGTCTGTTCCTTCTTCGCCGTTCGGATCAACGCTCGCGGATGGTCGCCCTTATCTCCCTGGTATTGACCTTCTGTTCCGGGCTCCAAGCGATTGCGTTCTGGTCATTCCGCGGAGAGCTCGATTGGGGCTGGTGGGTTCCCAACCTTTACTTGATGATCTATCCGTTATTCTACATACCGAGACTTCTCCGTAAGGAACAGCCTGCTTCCATCTTTTCAAAAAGTGCATAAGAAAAAAGCCTGGTTCCTCCTGGGAACAGGCTCATTCTTGTATAGTCACCCGTTACTCCGAGATCGTAATAACAGAGGTGACAAAGTGATATGATTCATTCTGCAGCACCGCTTGGGACAGCAGAATCTTGTTGCCTTCCGGGCTCCAGGCAAGCGGATCGGAGATGTCGTCCATGTCGGCCGAAATCTGGAATTGCTCTGCTGATTCCGTATTGGAGACGAACAGCCCTTTCTCATCATCGCTCTCCGAGTTAATTGTGTACGCGATCTTGGAATCATCCCCGGACCAACTGGTCCCGAAGATCTGTGTGCCTCTGGCAAGCGTCGCCTTCTCGTTGCCTTCCAGATCGGTAAGCACCAGCGCCCGTTTCGTATCCGCTGTTTTTTTCACAATGGCCAGCCTAGTTCCATCATTGGACGGAATAACCCACTCCACGCTCTTCAGGACCTGTTTTACATCACCTGTAGTTGTATCATAGGCATTCAACTGTCCGTCTTCACCGGTAATATAGTAGATCATACTGCCCGAAACCCTGACGCTGCGCACGTTGAAATTGCCGGTCTCCACCAACACCTTGGTTGTTCCATCAATACTGGCTGAGACGAGTTCTCCCTTCATATTCGGAAAGACAACATGCTCATTATCCAGCCACGCGCCTTCCTGAACGAAACCATCTTCCTTGCCTGCATTCACTGTCTCCCCGTTGTGCAAATTCATAAAGAAACCTTTGCCTGTCGATTCCTCCGGCTCACGGTAGAACAGGTACTGCCCATCCGGTGAAACAATCGGCGAGCTCAGACTGACTTCGCTCTCCTTGAGCGGTGTATCGGTTCCTTTCGCCAGATCGTACATATATAAGTTATGCGGGTATCTCTCCTGGCCTTCAACCATAACGGGTTTCATCGACGTGTTCTCTTTGTCCGATACGATCCAGTCATCACTTAGCCAGGCCACGCCGCGCATATTGGGTAATTTATCAATTTTCTCGAGTTTGAAGCTCTGATACACCGATGTATTGGTATTGTCTTTTACCGTAATATCTGTGCCCGTTTTCCCACTTCCCGCATTCCCTTCCGGTTCAGTGCTTCCCCCGCAAGCCGTTGCCGACAAGAGAGCTAACGCTCCTAATGCACCCAAAGCCGTCTGTTTCCAATTCATCATGGTCCCCCCTGGTTTCTCTGCTATAGACCAAGCATACACATGTCATACTTCCAAAGTTATTCAGACTTGTTTCCAACTTGTAAACTTGAATCGGCGAGCGGGAAAACAAGCTGGAATGTTGTTCCTTCCTCATTATTCACTTCACCCGGCAGCAGGGTGATCGTCCCGCCCTGTTTCTCTACAAATTGCTTCACGAGTGACAGACCGAGTCCGGTTCCGCCTGTTTTTCTCGCCCGGTCCTTGTTGACGGTATAAAAAGGTTCAAAGATCTTCTCTCTTGCCTCTTCCGGAATCGGCAGACCCGAGTTGAAGATGCGAATCACCGCTTCACGCGTCTGTGGCCGCTGCTCGCTCTGTACCCGAATGATGCCCCCAGGCACGTTATACTTGATCGCATTGTCGAGCAGATTGATGAAGATATGCATGAGGCTCTCCCGATCACTGCGGATAACGGCAGGCTGAATGTCCAGCTCCATGCGAAGCGCAAACTTCTCGGCTTTGCCTCGCATGCGTCCGCAGGCGTCCTCCAGCAGCGCACCAACCTCTACATCCTCCGCCTGGTTTTCAAAATCATATTTCTCCAATGCCGATAAATGCAGCACCTTCTCGACCATCTCGTATAACCGTTCCGTTTCCTTGCCAATGTTGCTGGAGGCGTCCTCAAGTAACTGAGGGTCATCCCGGTACATATCGAGCAGCTCCACATATGCCTTGATCGAGGTGAGCGGCGTTTTGAATTCATGGCTGATATTGCCGATATATTGCTTCTGCTGCTGTTCCAGCGCCTGCAGCTTCTTAATGGCCAGCTGCAGCTTCTCTTGTTCTGCATGCATGTCCGTAATATTTTGCTGAATCGACGTGCTCATGTAATAAATGCCTTGCCCCAGTTCGCCCAGTTCATCTTTGCGTTTAACAGGGGATTCGGTGATATACTCGCCTTCCCGAATGGAATCCGCTGATTTCTTCAGCTTGGTTATCGCGACTGCGAAGCGATTATAGAACAGGTACCCGAGAATAAAGCTCAATACAACGACGGCAATTCCCGCCCATAGGAACAACTGTAAAATGCGTGCGTAGAATTCATGGTAGCTCTGGACCGAATACTGCATCCATATTGCACCCATCTGACCATCCGGACCATCCAGCGGTGCTGCATAGAGCAGCGTGTCACCCTGTTCACGGTAGGCGATTTTATTTTGCAGAGCATAGTTCAGCGTCTCCTGGATCTCCAGACTCTCACCCGGTGTAATGGACGAGCCTACCTGTGTCCCATTCATGTCATAAAGCGCAATGGGCAGTCCTGTGGAGTTCGCCAGCTCCTGGGCCAGCCTGCGGCCATTTTGCTTCAGAAAGGCATCCGTCTCCAGCCGTATGGCTTCCGTATAGTAGGCCTGACGCACATTGAGATTGACCAGACGCGTCTGTTGCGACAGAATGCCCTCGATCTGTGACTGCTGGTTGCGTTCAATCCCTCGCAGGACGAGGGAACTGAGCACCACAACAGTCAAGATGAGCAATGCCGCGAGAAACACGCTGAATTTCAGCTTGATGCTGACCCTCATGCCGAACCGCCCGGTACAGGAGCTGACGCTTTATAGCCAATGCCGTACACCGTCTGCAGCTTTTGCTGATCCGTATCACCAATTTTTTTGCGCAAACGCTGAATATGAATATCCACTGTGCGTGTGCCTCCTGCGTATTCCATGCCCCATACCCGATCCAGCAGATCATCACGGGTGTACACCCGCTCCGGATTGGACATCAGGATGGTGAGCAGGTCGAACTCCTTGGGCGTCAGATCCAGCTTCTCTTCCTTTACCGTCACCGTTCGGTGAGCCACATGAATGCGCAAGTCCCCATTAACGATGGCCTGATTCTTCTGCTCGTCTGGCGGTGGACTGCTCTTCTCCACCCGGCGCATGAGCGCTTTCACCCGAGCGAGCAGCTCGCGAATCTCGAACGGCTTGGTCATGTAATCATCGGCGCCCATTTCCAGTCCGACGATTTTGTCCACGATATCATTTTTCACGGTCAGCAAAATAATACCGATATCCTCGCGGTCCTCCAGTCTGCGGCATACGCCGTATCCATCGAGCCTTGGCATCATGACATCCAGAATCATGACCTGCGGATGGAATGACGCCACCTTGACCAGTGCCTCCTCGCCATCATTTGCTGTCTCCACTTCATATCCTTCGCGCCGGAGCGCATAAGCAATGGCACTGACGATGCTTGACTCGTCATCGACCACAAGCACTTTTTTTGTCATCGGATTCATCCTCTTTATTGATGTCATAAGTTCATTATTCCTGGATCTATGTTAACAAGGTCTGGCCGGATAATCCATGGAGGACGATATGATTTATACGATATGATTTATACAATAAGCCGTATTCTCTAAGCTTGGACTTCGCTCCACTTTTTTTATACCCGTACAAGGCAAAAAGACCTCACCTGGAAATGGATCGGCCTTCGTCTTCTACCATTTTTAAGCTTACAAGCATGCGAACGATCAAACTATTCTTCAAACGACAAGTTCATCGGCTCGTCCGACATCTCAGCTTCCGTCTCCATATGGGTCAAGGGTGTATTCAGGTCCACTTCCTCGAAGCGGAAGCTGTCCACCCAGACCTTGCCCTTACCGTTCAGGATCACGCCAAACGAGATGATTGCGCTCTCTGCGGGAACATCCAGCACAATGCTGTATTGATTCCAGGGCTGTGTCCCCGTGATCGGCCTGTTATGCATATTATCAAACTGCAGCACGTCCTGGACATGATTATCCACACGCATCCATAATCCGCAGAATGCGTCCACACGATCGGTTTTGACAAAGCCGGATAGCTTCATCCGTTTCCCTACATACTTGTCTGCACGGAATTGCTGCATCATCGTGGCAAACTCATTCGGCTCCATGGGTGTTACAGCCTTCAAATACCCCGAGGCCTTCCCATGATGGACTTCGGCAGGGTCAATGCCCATCTCATAATTTTGCGGGTGGCTTCCAGTTAACATCCAGCCTTTGATTGCAGTTGCAGAATTCATTTGTAATTCTCCTCCTCTGGTTTTTCCGGTAAATAGTTTCAGATCGAATACCTTGCGAAAACGACCGGGCGGCATGCCATACATTTTGCGAAAGGCCCGGGTGAATGCTTCCTGACTTTCGAAGCCGCAGGCGAGAGAAATATCCAAAATGCCTGCATCCGTGGAGCGCAGTGCGGTAGAGGCCAAACTCATCCGGCGATGACGAATGTAATCGATAACGGTCATGCCCACCTCATCCCGAAATACCCGGTGATAGTGATACGGGGATAACAAAGCCTCCGACGCCACCTCTTCCAGCCCAATCTCCTCATGCAGATGTGTCTCAATATAGTACAAGCTGTCCTGAATCATCTCCTGATAACGGCTCAAGTGGAGATTAACCCCCTTCCATATCCTTACTATACGTGTTCGCCAATCGGCCGTTTTGATCATTTTTGCGGAAAATATAAAAAAGAAGAGCCGGATCAGGGACAACGATGTCCCTGACCGACTCTTTCTTGATTGCTGTATATCCAATCGTGTCAAAACAATCAGACAGCCGGAACCGGCTCTGCACCAACCTCGTCCTCATCATGCTCCACCAGTTCATGTTTCTCCCACGCCCGGCTCTTCCAGCGGAAGTACATAATGACTGCACGTGTCCATTCGTCTGCCGCAATGGCAAGCCACACACCCGCCAGCCCCAGATCAAGCTGGAACACCAGCAGATATCCGAGAGGCAGACTCATGCATACCATCGAGATCAGCCCCATATATACCGGGAACTTGGCATCCCCTGCCGCACGCAGGGAACCGATAATGACAATGTTGCAGGTACGTCCGGTTTCAAGCAAAAGACTAAGCAGGAGTACCTGCGCGCCCAGCTTGATAATCTCCGGGTTTTCCGTAAAAATGCTCATTAATGGTACGCGGAAAATAATAATGATCACGTCAATAATAACAGTGGCCAGAAGGGCCCATTTTACACTATCGAATACTCGTTTGTATGCCTCATCTTTGCGGCGTGCCCCCACGAGACGACCGACAATGATGGATGTACCCATGCCGATCGCCATGCTGAACAGATAAATATAGCTGGAGATATTGCCGGCATATTGCTTGGTTGCCATGGCTTCCGCACCAAGATAGGTCACGTACAACGTAAATATGAGTTGGCAGGAATGATACACCATGGATTCCATCGCAGACGGAATGCCGATTCGCAGAATTTTGCCGATAAAATTTTTGGACAATTTAATGTAATAACCGAACTCTACCCGAACCTCACTCACACGGTACAACAGCCAGAAGAAGATCAGCAGGCAGATGAAACGGCTTCCCACCGTCGAGATCGCTGCCCCTTCCACGCCCAGCTTGGGCAGGCCGAAATGTCCGAAGATCAGGGCATAGTTACCAATCACGTGGATGACGTTCATAAACACGGATACGTACATCGTTTCCTTAGTATACCCGTGTGTACGAATGGTTGCAGCCAGTGCATTGATGAGCGCCTGCAGGAAAATCCCGCCCCCGACAATGCTTATATACGAACGGGCGTAATCGTAGATTTCGCCTTGAATATTCAGAAGTGTCAGTAAATGTCCACCAAACACCAGAAAAATAACACTCAGGATCAGCCCAACCATAAGGTTCAGCGTAATCGCATTCCCTGTTACCTGTGCTGCTTCACTCAGTTTTTTGGAACCTATATATTGGGCTACTACAATCGCAGCACCATGTCCGATGACTTCGAGTACAAGAATGGCAATCGAGATAATCTGGTTGGCTGCGCCCACCCCGGAGACTGCATTATCCGATACCGAACTAAGCATGAGCGTATCTACGCTCCCCATCAACATAAACAAGAAGAGTTCCAGGAAAATCGGCCAGGTCAGCCGAATCAGCTTCAGATCCTTGGCATCTGAACGGAGGGACTCTTTGGTCGAGGATATTGCTGTCATTTTCTCACCTTTCTAACGTGGGCTTGATTTCATAGGGTATGTTAGCACAGGTAATTTGAAAATGCAGTAGTTTTGTGAAAATAATTGAAAGATTTTTGAAATACCAGAAATAGGAATTCATTTGTTTCATAAAACCTGTCTTTCAGTCACCGCCACATTGCTCTATAGACATCGCCGAGACATAGCAAAACCCTTCTATTAAACGCAGACGATGCGTCTAATAGAAGGGCATTATCGGACCAATTACCGGACCATTATCCTTTGACCGAACCGGCCGCGATCCCTTCGACAATCCGTTCACTCAGCACCAGAAATGCAATCAGGATCGGCAGGATGCTGATCATCAGCGTAGCCCCAATGGCACCCCAATCGGTGGTATACTGCCCAATAAAGTTCTGTACACCAACCGTCAGCGTTTTATACGCATCCGAGCTAATGAAGGTATTGACGAAAATAAATTCGTTCCAGTCATAGATCATGTTAATGATGGCTGTTGTCGCAATTACGGAAGCGGTCATCGGCAGTACAATGCGGAAGAAGATCCGGTTGACGGAGCATCCGTCCATCACCGCGGCTTCCTCGACCTCTCTCGGAAGTGAATAATAGAATCCAAGCAGGATCATAATCGTGATCGGCATATTAAATGCAATGTAAGACAGAATGACCGATAACGGATGGTCTGTGAGATTCAGCTTCAGGAACAGACTGAACAGGGGGATCAGTGTGGAGTGCACCGGGATCATCAGACCCACCATGAACAGCCCCAGCACCAGCGAACGTCCCTTCCAGCGCATCCGTGTGATGGCAAACGTGACGAGACTGGCAAACAGAACCGTGAACACCACAGAAACCACCGTCATCCATACACTGTTGAAAAAGTATAAGCTGATATTACCTTCCGTCCATACCTTGACATAGTTCTCCCAACGCGGCGTAGCCGGGAGGGCAAAAGGAGCCATGTCGAATACTTCCTGATTATTTTTGAGCGAGAATAACTGCAGCCAGATCAAGGGCAATATCTGAAGTACAGCTACCAGAGATAAGAGCACATAGAGCAGCACATATCCAAACCTTCTTAACCATGCTGAGCCTTGGCCCGTCTCCGGATGTACGGGCAGCCGAGCAGCCGTATCCGTCTTCACCAGGATAGACCTCCTTTCATTTTACGTTCACGTCAGGAATACTCGATCGTATCTTTGGAAGCCGTCGCCTTGCGGAGCAACCATGTGACCACCAGACAGATCAAGAGCAGGAAAAACCCTACAGCACTGCCATAACCAAAGTCGAAGCTGCGGAAAGCCTGACGATACATATAGGAGGCCATAACTTCACTGGAGCCATTTGGACCCCCATCGGTCATCACATAGATGAGGTCGAAATACTTGAGCGAGCCCACCACGGCGAGCACCACGGTTACCTTGATGACTTCTGTGATGAGTGGCAGCTTGATCCGAAAGGCAATCTGCCACGGATTCGCACCATCAATGCGGGCAGCCTCGACCAGAGATTCCGGGATGTTCTTCAGCGCGGCATAATAGATCAGAATATAGAAGCCCGCATACTGCCACAGAATCGGCACGAACAGTGCATACAGCACGAGCGATGGCTCCGCCAGCCAGGCCGGCGGATTGCTAAATCCGATCGCTTCCAGGAAGGTGTTCAGCACACCGTTGCTGGGATGATAAATTTTCAGCCATAACTGGGCAATCGCAACAGAAGACAGCAGCATCGGGATCAGATATATTTTTCGAAATAGATTCGCGCCCTTGATCTTGCCTGACAGTACAAGTGCAATCATCAGATAACCAATCAGGCTCAGCGCAGAGAACAAGGCGAGCAAAAAAGTATGATTGGCGCTCTGCCAAAACGTACTGTCCTGAATCAATCTGGCGTAGTTATCCAAACCAATAAACGTCATCGCCCCAATCCCATCCCATTGCATCAAGCCGTAATATCCGGTGAGCACAATCGGGATATAGACCAGAACCAGCAGCAGAAGCAGCGCAGGCAGCACATACAGCGCAGCAACCAGACGGTTCGACATGACTTTGTCCAAGACGTGATCCTCCCTTCAAACGTTCAAACCTTCAAATGGTGTAGGTGAGGTGTACATCAGTTGCCTTTATCAATTGCAGCCTGATGATTCTTCACAAAGTCCTCAGGGGTGACCGCTTTGCCAAACAGTGCCTGAATCATGTCCAGGTGCGCCTGAGCAGCAGCCGGTTTCATCTGCACATCTGCAAAGAGTGTCAGGCTGCTCGCCTGATTCAACTCGTTCAGCAGATCGATATAGAGCTGTGGCAGCTGTACTGCCGCCGTATCGACTTTGGTCGCCGGAATGACCCCTGCTTCGGTCACGGAGCTTTCGCCCCATTTTTCCACAAAATACTGCACAAACTTCTGCGCTTCTTCCTTCACTTTGGAGTTCTGGGCCACAAAGAGGCCTACGCCCGGTCCGCCTACCCAGCTGTTGATGTCTCCTTTGCCGCCATCAATCGTCGGAAATTTGAAAAATCCAACCTTATCCTTGAATTCCTGCGGAATATCCGGGTTCGTAGTAAAGTTCGGCAGTTCCCACGTTCCCATCAGGTACATGGCAGCCTTCTCGTTCATGAATTCGGATTTGCCTTCATCATTGGATAACCCGTTAAAACCCTTGTTGAATGCGTTCATATCGACAAGCTTCTGCACTTCTGCCGCAGCCTGGGTCAGGGCAGGATCTTCAAACTTGCCTGATCCACTAATCGCTTTCTCCAGCGCATCCCCGCCTAGACGATTCGCCAGATACATATACCAGAGTGAACCGGTCCAGCGGTCTTTATTCCCGAGTGCAATCGGCACTTCACCGTTCTCGGTCAGCGTCTTCAGCACATTCAGGAATTCATCGTATGTGGCTGGCGGCTGCAAATTATATTTGGCAAAGATCGCTTTGTTGTAATAAATGGGTGAGATATTCAGCTCAATCGGAAGCGCATAGGTTTTGCCGTCTACCGCGTAAGCCTCTGTCGTTCCGGCGATGAACTTCTCACCAAGGGATCCATTCAGCACTTCATCGAGCGGCGCAAACAGATTGCCCTTTACATAAGGCTCCAGGAAACCTGCGGCCCAGGTTACCCCGACATCGGGAAGTTCATTGGATGCGGACAGAATCTTCAGTTTGTTCTTGTATTGTTCATTCTCCAGTACTTCCTGCTTGATCGTCACATTTGGATGATCCGTCTGATACTGCTGGATAATATCATTGACCAGCTTGTTCTGCTGTGCAGAACTGCCGGCCGGCCAGAGATGCATAAATTTCAGCGTGACCTTTCCGTCTGTGGTACCGCCCTCTCCGCCGCCATTACTGCCGGATTCGTTATCTCCACCGGAACCCGTGTTGCTGCACCCCGACAATATGACAGCGAGAACCAGCGTCCATGACAGAAGCATTGCCAGCGTTTTTTTGCTCATAATTCCAGCCCCCAATAGTGGTTTTTCGGTTAATGTAACCGCTTTATTGAAATTGTAGCACGGGCATCATCACGCTATAAGGTCAGGACGATTTGGTAAAACTCCACTATTTTAAGGTGAACTTGTTAACTCTTTTCATTTACGGCATGACGGTATTTGCTTGGACTGAGCCCCTCCAGGCTTTTGAAGACTTTGATAAAATATTTATCGGTCTGGTAGCCAACGCTCTCCGCGATCTCCGAGATGGGCATCGTTGTCTGCACCAGCAATTCCTTGGCCCGCTGTACCCGTTTACGCATGAGATACTCACTGAAATTCAGCCCGACCTGCTCCTTGAACAGCACGCTGAAATAACTGGAGTTCAGATGCAGCGAATCGGCAAGCTCACGCATGGTCATCGGTTCACCCAGATGTGCCTCAATGTATGCCAAAGCTTCGCCAATCGGGGTATTGCCCTGCTGTTCTCTTCGCTCCTTGACCTCGAACAACTTCGGATCAACCATCTCCTGTATCGTTTGGATGCGCCGCTGCTGTTCATGGACGTGCAGTGCCTTCTGTACCGTCTGGAGCAGCTGTTCTTTGTCAATCGGCTTGAGCAGATAATCGACCACACCGAGCTTGATCGCCTGGTGGACATAATCAAAGTCCGCATACCCCGACATAATCAGGACAGCCGGCTTGCTGGGAAAATGCTGAATGGCCTCCACCAGCGACAAGCCCGAGAACTCCGGCATGCGAACATCGGTGATCAGCAGATCGGCAGGCTGGCTGGCGAGCCAGTCCCTGGCTTCAACACCGCTTGCAGCCGTCTGAATCCGGTTCCGCCCAGTAGACCAGGCCTCAAGTGTTTTGCGTATGCCTTCTCTTGTACGCGGCTCGTCATCCACAATCAGAATGGTTTTCTCATGAATCATGTGCAGCCCCCGTTTCCCTCGGAATTTCAAAACATATGATGGTCCCTCTCCCTACTTCGCTCTCCACCACAAGTTTGGCTGCATCGCCCAGTTGGCTGCCAAAGTAGACTTTCAGCCGGCGATGCACATTGATCAGCCCCACTCCCGTTCCCTTGGTGGATGCAGCAGGCCCGCCGTCCAAAGCTTGAACAATGGATAGCAGACGTTCCTCATCCATGCCTGGCCCATTATCTTGGACCTTGACGCGTACACGACCTTCTACCGAGGAAGGTTCAACACGAATCTCCACCTTTCCCGGTTTTAACGTATTTTCAATCCCGTGCAGTATCGCGTTTTCCACCAATGGCTGGATCAGCAGCTTGGGGATAGGCACGCTGCGCAGTTCCTCGCTCAGACTGATCTCCCACTGCATTCTCTCGCCCAGCCGCATCTGCATAATGTTTAAATACCGCTCCGCATGCTCCAGTTCGTCCGCGATCGTGACCCATTCTTCCTGATGAGGACCCGGGATGATGTAGCGAAATAACCGGGACATGGCAATAACCCTAAGTGCCAGCTCCTCTTCTCCTTTTTCCTCCAAGGACCAATAGAATGCCTCCAGGGTGTTAAACAGAAAATGCGGATTAATCTGCGATTGTAGCGCCTTCAGCTCGGCCCGGGACTGCATGACTTCCTTCTCGTGCACCACACGTGTCAATTCGTTCTGCCTGTACACCATCTGGTTATACACATCATTCAGCTCATTGATCTCCATGGTGGAACTGACCATCAGATTCGGTCTCATCGCTCCGGGCTGTGCCCCGCGCATGGCCCGCATCAGCCGAATCAACGGACGTGTGATCATGGTGGACAGAAAAAAGGACATCACAAGAAACAGCCCCACACCAATGATTCCCGAAACGAGCAGCGCCGTTCTCAAGATCGATACGCCTTCGGTTGTTTCTCCTAGTGGTGTCAGCACAGCAAGTGTCCATCCCGTCAGCTCGGACTTATGGCGAACAACGATATAGGATTCCTCACCATTCTGAACGACGGACCCACTGTCCAAAATGGCCTTCGGATCAAGGTTAATCTGCAGATTGGAAGTCACCACTTCACCATCGCCGTCCAGCAGCAGGATGGAATCCTGCAAACCCTCTGACTCATTCGAATCATTCAGTTGAAAAAAACTGCGCTGCATCCGCACCACAACATAGCCCCCATGTTCAAAAGAATGATCCAGCAGGTTGATTCGACGAATGGCGAGAAGTACACCCGGGTCTTCAGGGTCAGAGCCTGCCCACACTAATCTGCCTTTGCCTTCATCCGCTTGGGTGATCCAGCTGCGCTCCACTCGGAGATCCAGGGATCGGTCATCCATCGGGAATATACGGTTGTATCCGGTTGTGTAGATCTCCATACTTTGCGCCCCGTTAATAAAAGATTGATAGCTGCCTGCAATCTGAAGCAGTGCCTGACGTTGATTGAAGGTGGCCGGTTTACCATGCTTCTCGTCACTGAGCAGACGCTGCACATACGAATCATCCGCGACCTGGGCCGTCAAGGAGTTCACCTGTGCAATGAGCGCATCCAATCGACCACTGGCCTGCACTGCAGTCTGATGGATATGTTTCTCGGCATTGCTCTTCAGCAACGCAGCCACCCGGTCATAGGCTGTTACACCTGCGAGCAGCAGAACAATGAGCATCACCATGACGAAACCGACAAAGATCTGATTGCGAAGCGAGTTATAGCGCCCTGGTTTCCCCTGCAACTCTGTCCATTCTCCTTTCTGCATGTAAAAAAACCACCATCCTACTCCCTTGCTCTTGAGATTGAGTACACCGATGCTGGTTTCATTCACTTATTTAATTAAAGCGCTTGCAAAAGACAACGCTCGCTTTCTTTGTTTAATGATTAAACTAACGAATAAAAAATAGCACAGTTTCCCGGGTTAATCAATCCGTTCGAAACGTTCGTAGTGCATCCTTGAAATAAAAAAGAGAGGAGGACTCTTAGGTCCACCTCTCTATATTCACAAAGCTTTATTTTACAGAACCTTGGGTTACCCCGTTAATGATCCACTTCTGAGCAAACAGATAGATGATAATCATCGGCAGCAAGGCCAGCAGGTAGGATGCAAACGCCAGGTTAAAGTCGGTATTGAACTGACCCTGGAAGACGTATTGCACCAGCGGCAGCGTGTACTGTGCCGGATCACTGATAATGATGAGCGGCAGCAGGAAGTCATTGTAGGTGGACAGACATGTCAGAATACCAACCGTAGCACTGATTGGTGCCATAAGCGGGAAAATGATTTTCCAGAATGTGCCCCAGGTTGTTGCTCCATCCACAAAAGCTGCCTCCTCCAGTGCCACCGGAATAGACCGGATATATCCGACATACACGAAGACGTTAAAGGCGAGTCCATACACCGTATGTAATAAGGTCAAGCCAAGCAGGTTCGTCATCTCCAGTGAAGATGTCAGTTTGACAATCGGCAGCATGATGATCGGAAACGGAATGAACATCGCACTGACGAAGTAATAGTACAATCCTTTGAAAAACTTTCGTTTCTCCATATTGCGCGCGATAGCGTAAGCTACCATGGAGTTACTAAGGAGCGTCAAAATGACGGTTGATGCAGTAACGACAGCACTGTTACGGAACGATTGGAAGAAGTTCGTCATGTCGATGGCGCTTGCGAAGTTCTCCCAGTGCAATTCGGTCGGGAAGGCAAATACCGACTGAGCCATTTGCTCCGGATTTTTCAACGCAATCGTAACCGTCATATACAGCGGAAACAGGATAAACAATGTACCCAGAATAACGAGCAGCATAACAAGCCAGTTGGTGCGTGTACGACTTCTCATTACAGATCCATCTCCCTTCTTTGCAGGAACCGGATTTGCAGAATCGAGATTACCGCAATCACGATGAAGTAAATAACCGAGTTCGCAGATTGATACGCGTATTCTCCACCTTCAAATCCACCCGTATAGATCAGGTGAGAGATGGATTGCGTCGCCC
This sequence comes from Paenibacillus illinoisensis NBRC 15959, assembly GCF_004000925.1. GTDB lineage: Bacteria > Bacillota > Bacilli > Paenibacillales > Paenibacillaceae > Paenibacillus > Paenibacillus illinoisensis. Next base: position 327,506 of record NZ_BIME01000003.1, read on the forward strand.
GTCCGGGTCCACCATTGGTCAAGGCAACGATCTGATCGAAGACCATCAGGGAGTTTTTCATAGCCAGTACCATATTAATGGTGAAGAATGGTGCAATCAGCGGGAAGGTAATGCTCCAGAATTCACGCCATTTGCCTGCACCGTCGAGGTTGGATGCCTCGTACAGCGTTGTTGGTATCGTTTGCAGTCCGGCCAGATACAGAATCGTATTGAGTGCTACCGATTGCCATACGGCTACGATAACGATCCCGATCCATGCCAGGCTTTCGCTACCCAAAATGTTGGTCGATAGGGCGTTAATCCCCAGGTTTTGTCCCCATATTGGAAAAACGTTGGAGAACAGGTAGTTAAATATGTAACCTACAATCAATACGCTCAAAATATTGGGCAGGAAGTAGATGCCGCGGAAAAAGTTACGGAACTTGATCTTGGCATTCAGCCCGAGAGCGATAAGCAGGCTCAGAATATTGGTGAGAATGGTCACCACAATCGCAAACTTGAATGTAAACCAGTAGGCATTGCCGACATTATCATCCTGAAACAGGTTGAAATAGTTTTTGAAACCGACGAAATCATAGCTTTTCCCAAAACCGTTGTAGTTCGTAAAGGAATAATAAATCCCCTGGAGAGCCGGCAGCGTCATAAACACGAAGAACAATACCACCGCCGGAACCGTCATCCAGTAATAGGGTGCCATACGTTTGTTCATACTCCATCCTCCTTCGGACAAGGCTTAACGCCGGTTCGCAACCTTGTCCCATTCTTTGTCGAGTGTATCCAGATAGTTGTCGATGTCTTTGTTCTGCAAAAAGGACTGTACGATGGAATTCAGCTGCACTGCAGCCGGAATGTAGTGATCGGCAAAATCAATAACTTTGCCCTGCTCGATATATGGCGTCAGCTCCTGCACCGCAGGGTCGTCCTGTTCAACGCCTTCGACCGCCGCAAACAACGTTTGCTCTTCAATGTATTTCCCGATATTTTCGGGTTCCAGCAGGAATGCGATAAACTCTTCAGCCTGTTCCCGGTTTGGCGTATCTGCCGAGATCGTAAACAGGGAGTCGATGCCGTTCACCAGCTTGATCTGGCTTGGATCATTTCCGGTCGGGAACGGGAAGAAGCCGATATCCACATTCGGATTGGCTTTGCGAATCTCGGAGATCGCCCAGGTTCCCTGGATATACATGAATGCTTCGCCGTTGGCAAAAGCCCGGTTACCATCGGAATAGGCCTTACCGAAGTTATCGCCATGACCGTAATTCATCAGTTCAAGCTGTTTCTCTGCCACTTCGCGATATTTATCCTTGAAGGTCACCTTGTTCTCGCGACGATCCAGATAGAAATCGATACCAACCAAGTTAGGTCCAAGAGCATTGAACGGCAGATTCGTCTGCCAGTCATCCTTGTACGTGAAGTAAAACGGAATTTTACCCGCGTCCTTGATCTTTTGAGCAGTAGCAATCAGCTCGTCCCATGTCTTGGGAACGTCGAGTCCCATTTCCTTAAACAGCGTTTTGTTGTACATGATGCCGTTTGCATTTGTTGCGTAAGGAATGCCTGTCACTTCCTCCATGCCTGTGACATCCTTCAGCATTTGTATGTAATTCGGATCAATCGTCTTGGTCAGCGAGCTGTCCGTCAGATCAGCGAAAATTTCACTTTGGGCCAGTATCGAATATGTATCGGTTGCACCCATGGCCATAATATCAGGCACATCGTTTTTGACTACGCGAGTCTTCAACACCGTCTCCGCATCTGGCGGATTCACCTGAGTGACCTGTATATCGGAGTGCTCCGCATTGAATGTCTTGATCAATTCGTCAAAGGTTCCTTTGGCTTCGGGTTTGTTCTGGAAGAATTCGATTTGCACTTTGCCGCTTGCGCTCTCCCCGCTTGTACAAGAAGATAGGAGCACAGCCATTAATCCACATAGCAACATTGTCCCGAGTGCCTTGGTAAGCGATGTTCTCATGTTGTACCTCCCTCAGCATTATATAAGTAAAGATATACCCATTAAATTGGTGGAATAACCATTTGGTTAATTCTTCCACGCGGAGCATGACATAAGGGCGGGCTATTCAACCCTTTATTATTTCTAAAACGGTTTCGATAAAAATGAATCATGGCGTTATTTTCCAGCATTGCTTGCTGCACAACAAAAAGAAGGACATCGGCCTATATCCAATGTCCTTCTTTTTTCCATTGTGCGTGATTGCAACACTTGATTAATGTCGCATTACCAACGTTCAATTTTGGGCAAGGCATTGCGCGATCGCTTGGCCCGGTAGCTCTTAAATGCACGGATTAACATTCCGATCACCAAGAGTATCACCCCAATGTTAATCGCTACATCAGCCAGGTTGAGAATGCCCCGGCCAGATGGAAATACTAGAAAATCCGTTACTTTTGCAAATACAAAACGGTCGATTGCATTTCCCAAGGCTCCACCAACCATGAAGCCTGCTCCTGCCTGCATCCAGAAACCGCGAATTTCACCTTTTCTCCGATAATACAGAATGCCGGCAATGAACAGAATGGCGACAACGCCAAACAGACGCGCATTTCCCTGGAACATGCTTCCCGCCATCCCGCTATTCTCATAATGCTGCAGCTGCATGCCGGAGTCACCGAGTCTCATCATGTCGCCGACTTCCATATACATTCTCACGGCCAGCTTGGTACCCTGATCCACCAGCGTAACCAGCAGTGCTATAAAATAAAACAGCATATTGTCTCTCCTCCTGCCCAACTCGTTTTGCCCTATCCTATGTAAACCTGTGGAATGTCCAAAGTTACGTTCCCTTCACTTTACCACAGCCGAAGTCGTGTCTCCAAATGGGCTCCGGTGAAAGGCAGATTTAGAGCCAAACGATAACCCAGCCTGCATCCGGGAGGGACCACCCTACCCTATGTCGAATGTAGATATGAACTACACATGAAAAGGGGCTGCCTGTAAATTGAACCTGACGATGACAGAGAGATTAAAGGAAATGCAGCAGGAAGAAAAGGACTTGGTATTCCGTACATTTGACTCTGAACTGGCCCTACAGCTTGGACTCCATCTGATCGAGCAGGCAAAAAGCCGTTCACAGGCCGTAACCATCGACATTACCCTCCGTGGACATCGCCTTTTCCTGCATGCCATGGAAGGCACTCATCCGGACAACGAGGATTGGATCCGGCGTAAAAACAACGTGGTAAACCACTTCTCCTCCAGTTCATGGCATACCGCTCTGCGTCTGCGCAGCGAGAATAAAACGCTTGAGCAGGATTTCAGCCTGCCTTCCTCTGACTTTGTACTGGCTGGTGGTGCCTTTCCATTGATTGTGGAGGGTCAGGGACAGATCGGAACAATTACGGTATCGGGTCTGCCCGATGAGGAAGACCACGACCTGGTCACCACCGGAATCCGTTCATTTTTGCTGCAGCAAGGCTAATTTAACAAGAAAAGCCCACCTGGTCCTTGCGGACCCAGGTGGGCTTGCCGTGTTTAGATCATTCCTTGGTTCATTGAATAGCTGACAAAACATCCAACAGCATGGATTTAAACTTCGGCCGATCGATGGCTTCACATACGCGCACGTTAGGTTCCTTGCCGAAACGTCCGTTGATATCCACCACGCTGTATCCACGCGTCAGTTCTCCTGCGGCTTCCACATCCACGTAATACTGGCCTGACTTCGTCATCAGCGATTCGTCTGCCGCTACCGCCATCAGCAGTGTATCCGGGTGTGTGGTTCCATTCAGCTTATGTACCGACTTGTTGAACTGCATAACGACTTTGTTGATGGCCGTGAAGAAATCGGCTCCGGATGTTCCAAGCGCTGCTATTTCTGCATGATCATCATCATCCATGACGGAGTATTGCGTGCACATCTCCCAGCCAACCATCGTTGTTGGAATGCCGGCATGCAGTACAATTTTAGCTGCTTCGGGGTCAACGTAGAAGTTGTACTCTGCCGCTGGCGTAATGTTGCCCAGCGCATTATTCGTACCGCCCATAATGTAGAGATGAGCAATCTCCGGAATAATCGTCGGGTCCTTTTGAATCGCCATCGCAATGTTGGTCAGGGGTGCAATCGCCAGAAGAGAAATCTCTCCCGGATTGGCATGAACCTTCTCGATAATAAAATCAACCGCGTGGCCGCTTTCGGGACGCTGATCTGCCTTGGGGAAATGCGCGCCGCCCATGCCGTCGTCGCCATGCACATCTTCCACTGTGCGGTGCTGCGCCTGCCCGTAGGCCATCAGCGGTCGTTCGCATCCTTTGTACACAGGCACCTTGCCGCCATGTCCAGCAACCTGCACGGTGTACAGGGCATTTTCAACCTCTTGGTCAAACTGGACGTTACCGCCCGTAATGGTGATGCCTTCCACTTGAAAGTGGTGCAGTGCCGTCAGGATCGCAATCGTATCGTCTCCTGCTGTATCTGTATCAATGATGACTTTTCTCATGATGCTGCGCTCCTTCTTCAGTTTGATATTTATTTAGAACGAACATATAAGAAATACACACTCGCACTCCAAGTACAGAACAATCTTACGATCGCTGTTATCCTCAGATTTTTTTTATACCTTCTGAAAAGGTGAAAATCCGATGATAAAGGCGAACGCTTCGCTTCTCCAGATTCTTTCTGTCCTCTTCGTACATGTGTAATTATTATATTCCCTCTAAATTATCATTTATCGCTAGGGTACATTTTACATCAAAAATGTACCGATGACGATGGAAACGCCGATGATAATGGAACGCAGCAGCTGGGCTACCGCCAGATTGCCTCTTGCAATCTCATCGCATACACGCATTCTGGGAATCAGGAAATCAAATATAATATAGACCAGACACAGAATAATGATTCCCAGTACAGACCATAACAGCATATCCAGCCATGAATGCGTGGAGAAGGACACCATACCGACAATGATGCACAGTCCCAGCAGCTTGCTGCCCATATACATACCCGCCGCTTCGTTACCTTTGGCGATTTCCTCACTATCGTTATACCGGGTTAATTTGCTAAAAGCAAAATACCCACATACCAATACAACCAACAGAATGCCGACGCCTACCGCTACATTCAGCAGGTTCAAACCCAAATTATCCATTCCTACTCCTCCTCATCATCCAATACTTCCATTTACTGCAGCCGCACAATAATAGGCCATATCTCCGGTCACTTTCTCCCCAATCCGGGGCAATACACCGGCAAAACGTCCACCTATGACAAACACGCCTGTCAGCAGATAACCGCTATATTCCCCGTCTTCTGTCACGATGCTGGCCTGTTCCATCGGAACCAGCTGCTGATAAATCTTCGGTTGGTTGTTATAGTAAGCCGCGATATCTTCATCCTCGTCCAGTCCTGCTCCAGCCGCGCTACTCTCCGTTCCTTCACCCAGCAGCTGAGTGCCCCGGCCCTCACGACCCCAGTAGCTTTTTTCCACATAGGGAGTGGACTCCAGTTCAAAAGGGCCTGCTTCGAAATAGGTGGGCAGCAGATACCGGGAAATCGAATCCAGTTCCGCATTAGTAAACAGCCGAAAACCGCAGTACTCTGGCGTCTGATCGTTGCGCTCATAGAGTGACCAGATCGCAGCCATGAAGCCTTTGCTCTGCATCAGGACATGCTGTACGGGGTTCATCAGCCCAAGCCGGCCTTCCTGTACCAGTGCAAGCAGTGCCGCACCGATGTCCACACCTGTTGTCTCATCCCGATCATCAACGAGATACTCCAGCGGATACAGACGATACAGCAGCTGAATCTCGTGCCCATCATGATACAGTGCCTCTCCGGGAACAATCTCAAGTTCCTCCAGCGGGGCATAGCGCACCTCATATCCGGCCTCCTGACAGCGTTTCATCAGGTATTCCGTATTGGTCCGATCCTCCACATGCTCACCAAATGAGGTAAATGTCACTGGTCCTCGCAGCCCTTGCTCGGCATAAACCTCCAGCCACCTGCGGAAGCATTCCCGGATGCAGGCATCCATGCCCGCTGACGGCGCAGTGAATGCATCATCTTCAGCCATGCCTACCAAAATGCGCTCCAGAATCGCGGCTTCGGGTATACCAGTTGGGGTGTCGGTATTATTTTCGATACACTTGAACCCGGCCTCACCGATAATCCAGTCCTGACGCGTAATGCCCCCAGTCACTGTCTCCATCCTGGCTGTCGCAATGAGCCCTGGATGAATACCCAGCTGCTGTTCCAAAAAGCTATCCGGCATATACTGCTGGATGAACCGCATGACTTTGCAGTATATGCCGTCGATCAGCTCAACTGCACGCTGCAATTCCTGCATCTCTTCTGGAGTATACAGGGTTAGTGAGGGTACACAATATTGCTTGCCATACATCCGGTGATACGGCACATGCTTCCCCGCCTCGCCCGCAAACACCTCTTCATGACCATAGGGCAATGAGTGAATATGCCTCATATCCTTTAGCCTCCCGAACTGCGGAAGAAGCTGCCAAATCCGCTCGATTTGGACTTCGAGTTACTATAGGAGCTGCTCTTGCTACTACTGCTGCTGCCACCATATGAACCGCCATAATAATAATGCCCACTGCTGGAATCATACTCACATCCGGTGTCATAATCCGGGTCGCACTCGTCATTGCTGCCGCAGCCCGACAATACCGCAGGTACAGCCAGCATCAGGGAAAAGGCAACCAGCTTTGCCTTTGATCCGGGTTTCGATGAATGGTGCCGCTCTTCTTCTGTCATTACAGGTCTACCTCCTTCATAAAAAACAACACTTTCCGGCGATCCCCATCCAGCACCGAATACACGAATTCATACGTCGTTCCGTTACGAACCATATAATGGTCCAGCAGACGCTCGGCGAGTTCCATCGTGTACGAGGACGATTCTGCAAGTTCCAACTCCTGAAATGCCTTTCCATTCCACATCATGTACTCTGCGCTGTACATGGAGGACATTTTGCACATGGCCAGTGCAGCGTCCGCAATCGCTGTACCGTAATCTGCAGGCATCTGGCTCTCGTAGGCAGTCACATAGATCGCATGATCCCGCAGATCCTCGCACTCGTTGGACAGGTGGGCCCACAGTTTGTTTTTCATCAGGGTTGCATCCACCAGTTTGCGCATAAACAGTTCATCCCGGGTAACAGATACGTGCTCCAGCTGCCCGGTCTCAGCCTGCCGATCGTCCGACCAGCTTCGATAAGTCAATGCGTAATAGATAACGATAACCTCCCTTTTGTGTAGCTCTAAGTTGAGCCGCTTCAAATCATACAAACGTATTTAACGCATGAGAAGGGAAAAAGTTACACTATTCCCTATGACATGTAAATAAGGACATTACCAATGCACCTTTTGAAGCCTATTGCAGGGGAGAATGACTGTATTCACCATCCGGAAAATAAAAAGGCCGGAGACCATTCTCCGACCTTTCATGTTCGTCCTTACCTTGACGAACGATCACAATTCAGCCCATTGGGCCAATAACTGGTTGTATTCACCCGACAGCTGCTCACGCTCATTCCACAGCTGTTCCAGCTCAGCAGAGCTTGCCTGCAATTCAAGCTGGTGGTCGAGCTCCTGAATCTGTGCCTCCAGACGAGCCAGCCTCTGTTCCAGCTGCTCGGCCGACTGTCGTTTCCCCGCTCCATTCTCTCCTTGGCGAGAATTACGTTGTTCCTTAGATTCGGCACGCTCACGAGGAAGGGCCGGAATAGGAACGGCATGCTGGGCCGCTTCACCTGCTCGCATTTGCAGTTCAAGCTTTTTCTCCCGATAGGCTTCATAATCCCCGAGATAGGTGGTCATCTCACCATTCTCCAGCTCCCAGACACGTGAAACCACACGGTTCACGAAGTAGCGGTCATGAGAGATCGCAAGCACCGTGCCTTCAAAGTCAACCAGGGATTCTTCCAGTGCTTCTCTTGAAGCAATGTCCAGATGGTTGGTCGGTTCATCCAGCAGCAGTACGTTCGGCTTGCGATGCACCAGCAGGGATAACCGTAGACGGGTCCATTCCCCGCCAGATAACTGCCCAACCGAGCGGAATACATCTGCCCCATAGAACAGATACCTTGCCAGAATGCCACGTGCTTCGCCTTCTTCCACGCCTGCCTCCAGGCGGAAATGTTCAAGCACGCTCAGCTTCGGATTGGAAGGCTCCTCCTGCTGTGCCAGATAGCCAACATCCACCCTTGCTCCCCATTCAAGCTGACCGGAAGTCGGCTGCTCTTCTCCAAGCAGCAGCTTGAACAATGTGGTCTTGCCTGAGCCATTACGGCCAATCAGGGCCACCTTGTCTCCGAACTCCAGTAGCGCTGAAACGCCGCGCAGGATCGGACGTTCTCCGTAAGCCTTCTCCACCTGTTCAATTACCGCCACGCGGCGGCCCGTGCGGTCTGTAGGACGCACATCGAAATCCGCATTGCGCCGCTCCAGCACAGGCCGCTTCACCTGCTCCATCCGCTCCAGTGCCTTCCGCATCGAAGCGGCCCGCCGGAAGAACTTCTCGTTCCCACCAATGCGTCCCCATTCCTCCAGCTGACGGATCGTTTCCTTCATTTTCTTCATGACCTTCTGCTGCTCCTTGAACTCCTCAAATTGCTGCAGAAGCCGTTGTTCCTTCACCTTCATGTATTCCGTATAACCGCCTGCTGACGTTTGCGCTTCGCCATCTTCCAGCTCCAGCGTTCGGGTCACCACCCGGTCCAGAAAATAACGGTCATGGGAGATCAGCACGATCGTGCCTGTGTACTCCCGTAGATAGCCTTCCAGCCATTCCACCCGCTCCAGATCAAGGTGATTGGTCGGCTCATCCAGCAGCAGCAGATCTGGACGGACGATTAGCTGCGAAGCAAGTACGACGCGGGTCTGCTCTCCTCCGGAGAGGGAACCGAACCTCCAGCCATAGTGTGCTTTGGCAATATCCAGCCCGTCCGCCACCTGATCAATCCGTGCGTCCATCTCATACCCGCCCTCACGTTCAAACTGCTCCTGCAGTGCGGCATATCGTTTCAACAAGCGTTCCAATTGGTCTGGATCTGCTGCATAGTCTGGATCAGACATCTGCTGCTCCATTTCCTTCATGCGGCTGCGGCACTCCATAAGCGCTTTGAATCCCAGAGCCAGCACATCCAGTACCGTATAATCATCCAGTCCTTCCGGCACCTGCGCTACATAGCCGATCCGTGTATCTTTTTTGATCATTAATTGCCCTTCGTCCGGCTGATTCAGCCGGGCCATCAGGCGCATCAGTGTCGTTTTGCCGCTTCCGTTGCGGCCGATGAGGGCGACTTTGTCCCCTTCCATAATCTCAAAAGTAATGCCGTCCAGCACCAGATGTGCTCCGTGATATTGAGTCAGTTGTTGCGCGCTAATGATCATCATAATAAGGTTCCTCCTATGGTATGGAAGATCCTGACCGCAACACAAAAAGAGCCGCAGAGGTTAGCTCCGCGGCCCTTCAGAATTCAAGCTTAATCGCTTATCGTCCGAATGAGGTCAAGGCAGGCATCTTCTCGCAATAGTTAACTTCCGTATATTCAAAATTGGACAGACTTCTCCCGTTGTAGCGAAAAGTGTGAACAATGCCAGCCATAGCAATCGGCAGCTGGCTAATACGGTTGTTAAGCATCTCGTGATTCACCTGTCTTCACCTCCCTTGTCATAATTAATGCCAATATATCACAGACGATTGCATCTCTGCAACCATGTCATGCGCCTATCATCCTCGTCCCTTTTGCAGACGTCACCTCAGACGGCTACAGTTATTACCTAAGATATGCCATCTTAATATCTGCTAGGGAATCCAAATTTATTTCAATACTCATGTCTTCATGTTCATTAATGGCAATCAGCGTTTTACCTCTAACACTTAATTTTTTTATAGGGTTGGTTTCATCCAAAAAAATACCCCAGATCAAACTGTTGTTTGCGTCTGTGCAGGCAATGAAGCCTTCATTCCCCATTTGGCCATCCCCGCCATAGATTTTTCCACCCTGATAGTCCATACTTGTCCAAGCATCAACTGCGGCCCAATAATCATCGTTATATTTATCAATGCTCTCGATGGTTGTATCACACAGGGGAGTACAGGAGATTGTGCGCTCATTATTGTTAGGGTTGTAATATTTGCTGATATTTAAGATGATGATGTCTCCATTTGCAAAAGCAATGCAATTCATTCCAGGTAACTCACGTTGTTCAGCAGACCAGTGTTTCATGATTAGACTGTTCATTATGTTATCCTTTCAGTTATTGCATCAAGTCCGTGGCTCCTTCCCCCAAGACCTGATCATTTCCTTCTCCGACGCTGCAGCACCAGAGCGGTAATGGCGACCGTGATCAACGTCAATAAGCCCGATGTACCCAGAGCTGCACCAAGCAGTGCATATCCGATACCATTCCATCCACCAATATCGATGCTGATCATGATGACAACGGCCCCGCCAAGCAGCGTCAGACACGGCAGGATCGACTGAATCCACGTCATTCTGCGCCCTTGCATCCGATACACCATCCATTCTATCAGCAGCTGCACCAACCACATGCCAACCGTCCACAGAATAACGATATCCACAAAATCCTCTCCTTACGATCGGATATTAATACCGCAGTCCCTTACTTCAACCAGTCTGCAAAAAAGTTCCGGTACCCTTCCTTCATAATTGTGCGCGAAAAGGCTCCAAACGCATACTCCCGGTTGTCCTCCGATACATTGCGCGGTGCAGCAGCTGCCATATTCAACAGCTCAAACCAGTTATCCTCATTGCCTGCAAAGGCATGTGTAGAACGAATATGGCCGTAGCATGCATGCTCAGGCTTCACAATCATTTTGCCCATAGCCATCGCTTCCGTCAGGGGCATCGCAAATGTATCAAACGCAGAGCAGCTCCAATACACCTTGGCAGAGTTCATCAGAGTAAAGACTTCATCCTGGGTCAATGCAAACTGAAGTTTCACATTGTCCGGTATGTCGTACTTCTTCATGCTCTCCTCATAACGCCGTCCGCCAAATACCATGTACACTTCCTTGTCCGGGTTCTGCCGGGCATATTCCAGCACCAGATCCGGGCGACGATTCGCTTCATCCCGGCCGATCCAGAGCACGCGGTTGTGCACGACCTGACTTGGGTCATAATGGCGGTGTGCCAGTTCCTCATTGAAGCCGATCGGAATGACGCTCACGTCATGTACGCCGAAGTTGCGTCCGAGTTCTGTTTTCAAAAACTCCGTCTGCACAATGGCTTTATCCACCATGCTATAGAATGGCTTCATCATCTCATACCCCGTCAGTGCCGGGTCAGGGAAGCTGTGCGGAAACAGTACACTTTTGGGCAAAAACATCTTCAAAAACGTAAACCCAGATACCGTGTAGATGACATGCTCTATATTTTGGCTATATATCTGGTCAAGCACGATATCGTAGTTTACCAGATCTCCCTTCTCGTGTTCATAACCGGGCAGCCAGTCATACCCGCTCACATGGCGCTCCGGCGATATAAACACAATATCTACCCCAAGCTCCAGACCGATCTGCTTCAGCCGATCAGCGAATACGCGCGGTCCCTGCGCCTCGGTGAATTGAATTTTCCGCATAACGAGTCCTACTTTACGCATGTTCTGCCCCCTCATGTCTATTCGGTAAATAGCTGGTTCATGCACTGTTCCAGCGTGGTTGCCGTCTCATTCCATTGATTGCGCAGCTGCTCCTCCGGCCATACGCAGTCTTCCTTCTTCAGATCCGAATCGATCAAGCGCAGCATCCAGAGCGAGAATACAATGGCATACGCGGCATACCATCTTCGAAAAGAAATTCTTTCGACCCGCTGCCCGCGCTGCTCCAGCTCGTTCAGATACGTCTGAATGATCCGCTCCCGAAGCTGTGGTGCAACGTGTCTCGGAAACAGCGGATGAGACAGATCCACCATGTGATATAAATCCCAGAGGGGCGTATTCAGATGAGCATGTTCCCAATCGATAATGACAAGTCTGCCATTCACATCGGCCATATTTCCGGGATGCAGGTCTCCGTGACACAGGACAAGCGGAAGTTCTTGGTCAGCTGTTTGGATAAGCGCCCTGATCTCGTCCCAAGCAGGTGCAGAGAGCGTCATTCCCAGCTTGGACAGCAATTCATCCGTTGATTCCTGGGCATCCCAGAGTTCCTGCAGCATGTTGCCAATGGACGGCTTCTGGCCCACACGCGGCAGCTCGTCCCATTGGGGTACCCAGAGCGTGTGCCATTCCGCCATATGTACAGCTGCGGACAGCATCGCACCTTCCTGCAAATCATGCACAAGCGGCCCCAGGTCCTCGTAGATCAGCCAGCTCTGTTCCGGAGCGATGGCTTCGTCAGAGGAGTCTATTAGCCTAGGATAAATGGAAGGCAGTAAGGACAGCACATGCATGGATATCCACTGTTCACGCCCATGCTGTCCCAGATTCGTGAGTGGTTTGAAAATGTAACTCTCTCCGGTGTGGACCGTAAATCGCTCCACATATCTGCCGTTCATCCCCTTGTAGAGTTGCTCCCGGCTGGTTATAGCCTGTTCATTCAGGGTCCCTTCAGCCGTGACCCAGCCATGTGCATGTTTGTTCATGATCAACACCGTCCATTCGTCTTTCCGTACCTGCTCATTAATATGTTCTATCCATCATACGTTGCTGCGCACATGCCCGCAAGCGTGAAACGAAGTACTCTTGCCCCTAAGGAAAACAAAAAAAGACGCACATGAGGATAATCCAAGATTATCTACATGTACGCCTTTTTCTTCGTCATTGCTCGCTCTGCTTCATCATCAATGCCGCAGTTCGTGACTTCCCTATAGCTAGAGAGGCTAAACTTCGACCGACAACCTTTCATAGAAGCGACGAATAACACGCTCTGCCGGTTTACCATACACGCCGTAACCATCATCGGTCAGGGCATTCTTTTCCTGATACAGGCTCGCACTCCAGTCCCATAGACCGAATCCCCGCACCCATTCCCGCTGGCTGGCATGCCTAAACATGGCCTCGTAGAAACGCTCCTGTTCCTCCGCACTGACCGCACCTTCCAGGCCCCAATCGTTCGGCACCTGCGCCGAACCGCTGCGGCTGGGACAGCCTGCTTCCGCGAAGAAAAACGGTTTTCCGTAAGGGGAAATCTCCTGTTCGATCCGGTCCAGCTGCGCTTCCCAGTCTCCGAGGGGATAGTATCCGCTCGATGAAATCACATCCACTGCATCCCACCATGTCACATGACCTTCCTGATACTTGTCCGTATTGTACGACACAAGTCCGGAGTATACTTCACGTACAGCTGCAATTACCCCACGCCATTCCTCACTACGACGCTCGGACTGTACCATCTCGCAGCCAACGATAAACATCTCGCATTTCTCCTGCTCCGCAATGGCTGCATAGTGCTTCTGATAAGCGGTATAACTGCGGAACCAGTCCTTCCACTTCGGCTCACACGGCACATCGATATCAAAAAAGTTAATGTGTGCACGCCACGTGCCATCGGTGCAATTAACCGTTGGTTTCAAAATCACGCGCAGCCCAAGAGTGCGAGCATAACGAATCATATCCAGTAATTCGTCATCCTCCACCATATGCTCTCCCCGATACCTGACTTCTACCGCCTGCGGGTGATCCTGAAGTGCCGCCAGTGCAAAAATGACATGCGAACTGCCCGTTCGTTCAGCCATCAGGCGCAGGGACTCTTTGGCTTCCGGTTTACGGAATTCCCCTCTGCCGCTCATCCAGCCAAATGTAAACCCCTTAATGTACTCCATATGCATTGCCTTGTAGAACCCCTTTCAATCTATAAAAATGTTCAATTACAGCTTGCCTTCCTCGCGGTCTCCGGCGATGACTTCGTCAGTCTCGATGACGTAATGTACGATCTCTTCCACGGTGGTATACGCCACGCCAACATACGTATCCGCAGCTCCATAATAAATGGCGATTCGTCCTGTCTCCGCATCATGCAGTGTGGCGCATGGGAAGATGACATTGTCCACAAAGCCTTGCTCCTCGTACCATTTTTCCGGTGTAAGTACGAAATTGGAGGAACGATATTTCACTTTCGATGGCTCATCCAAATCCAGAATGACTGCACCCATGCTGTATACAAATCCGTTGCACGTTCCGGTGACGCCGTGGTAGAACATCAGCCAGCCTTCAGATGTTTCAATCGGAGCAGGACCGCCGCCAATCTTGACCGATTGCCACCAGCCCTGGCCGCCCTTGCTCATGACATGGCGATGCTTGCCCCAGTACACAAGATCCGGACTTTCACTCAGAAAAATGTCGCCGAACGGCGTGTGGCCGCTGTCACTCGGTCTGGACAGCATGACATAGTTATCATTGATTTTGCGCGGAAACAACACGCCATTGCGATTGAACGGCAGCATGGGGTTTTCGAGGCGCACGAACGTTTTGAAATCATCCGTTTTGGCCAAGCCCAGCGCTGCACCGTAGAAATCTGTACACCAGATGATATAATACGTGTCTTCCACCTTAACCAGACGCGGATCGTACGCATAGTTCGGCATGAAGGGATCGCCATTCTCATCTACAAAAGAAATACGCTCCTCTTCAATGGTCCATGTAAGACCGTCTTCACTCGAACCCATATGCAGGTGCGGACGGCCATTAATCGTTTCGGCGCGGAACACACCAATGAACTTTCCTTCATAAGGAACAACAGCACTGTTGAAAATGCGGGCAACCCCCTTGACCGGGTTACGCGGCACGACCGGATTGGCTGAATGTCTCCAGACCGGCCCTTCTGTCCCCTCCGGTTTATCCTCCCAAGGCATATGGGGCAAGGCATCTCCAACAATGTGTACGTTTTTCGTATTAACAACTGTCATCGTTTCATTTCTCCCTTCGGTGATAGGTTCTATGAAATGAACTGTTAAAACTTGCACGAAACCACTTCAATGACAGAACAGCCTTCCGATCGCTGTTATCTCCAGGTTTTTTCTGCCCTCTCCGTTCCTGTGCATTTCAAATCCATTTCATGCAACCTTCACTTTTTATTTCACAGAGCCTTGTGCGAAGCCGTTGTAGATGTACTTCTGCAGCAGCAGGAAAACGATCATCGTTGGAATGATGGCGATCATGATGCCTGCGCTGATGACCTCCCACTGGGAACCAAATGGCCCCTTGAATTTAAACAGGGCCGTGGATATCACCTGCAGGTCTGTCTTGGGCATATACAGAAACGGCGTGTAGAAATCGTTGTAGATGTTGACCCCTTTTACGATAATGACCGTAACAATCGCCGGTTTCAGCAGGGGCAAGATGATTTTCCAGTAGATCGTGAAGTAGGAGGCCCCATCCAGCATGGCGGATTCATCCAGTGCATTGGAGATGGAACCCAGGAACTGGAGGAAAATATACACCGCAATGATATCAGTCCCCAGGTACATCACAATGGCTGCCCAGCGGGTGTTGAACAGATCCAGGGCGTTAATAATCTGGAATGTGGCGACCTGTGTCGTAACACTAGGGATCAGGGTAGCGAGCAGAAACGCGGCAACCATGATTTTTTTACCTTTAAACTTGAAACGATCCAGCACGTAAGCGATCATGGAGCCCGTTAAAGTCGCACCCACGATGGAAATAATCAGGATAATAATCGTATTTTTGAAACCGACCAGCATGTTGCCATCCACAAAAGCCTTGGTATAGTTCGCAAAGTTCAGCCAGTTGGCTGGCGGGGCAAGCGGACTGCTCGTTGCATATTCGGCGTTGGTCTTAAGCGATGCAAACAGCACCACAACGATGGGTACAAGCGCAATGAACGCGGCAAGAATAAGTGAGGCATATTTGAATAGACTCGCAAGGGTATATTTGAGTTGATGCACGTTCATTCCTCCCCTTTCATAGTGACACGCTGAACGAGCGTAACGAGAATGACGATGAACAGCAGCACAACGGCCATTGCCGATGCCAAGCCCAGCTTGCCGTACTTGAATGCCAAGTGGACCGTCTGGATGACAAAGGTCTCACTTCCGTTGGAGCCGTCGGTCATAATGTATGGAATATCGAACGCACTGATTGCGCCGCTAATCGCCAAGATCAGGTTGAGCTGCAGGATACGCGTAATGCTCGGCAGGATAATATGGCGGAACTGCTGCCAGCGATTGGCCCCGTCAATATCCGAAGCTTCATAGACATCCTTTTGTATGGAAGAGATCGCACCGAGGAAGATGATGAAGTTGAAGCCCATGTATCTCCATACGGATGCGCCTGCGAGTGACACGTTAATAATGTTCGGATTCCCCAGCCAGAGCTGGGTATACTGCCCAAGTCCAACCGCCTGCATGAGCGTATCGAGGGTACCGTCCGGTTTGAAGAAAAAGAGGAAGATAAATCCGATAGCTACGCCATTCAGCAGATAGGGAAAGAATAATATCCCTTTGAAAAAGTTTTTGCCTCGAATTTTGAAACTCAGGATTGTTGCAAAGTAAAGGGCCAGGCCCATTTGTATGAACGTGGCAGCAAAATAGTAGAGACTGACAATAAACACTTTAAAATATTCAGGGTCACTGAATATCCGCGTGTAGTTCTCAAACCCAACATAGTCGAATCTTTTGCTGTATCCGTTCCAGTCGGTGAAGCTGTATTTGAACATGTTAATGACAGGTAAATAGGCAAACGTGAACAGCAGTGCCAACGGAATAATTGAGAAGGCACAGATGATAAATATGCGCTGTGCTGAATAACCCCAATTCGAAATCTTTAAGTATTTCATGCTCTCCACACCTCCAAGCGGTTCTACCGCTTTTATATCGAAAGACTCCCGCCCAATTACGCTGATAAATACACTACTGAAGATGGCATTTCACATCCTGCATTCAGATGCAAAATGCCTTGATGAAAAAGGGAAACCCTTCTTCCTTCAGTCCGTGTGCAATGCCTCGCTGTATGTCAACGGTTGGTCAGACGTACGTATTGCAGTGACAACGTTGCATCTGCTGCAAACTGCTTACTTCGTGAGTTCTGCCCGCGCTTTCACCCATTTGTCATTCAGGTCCTTCATGATGTCATCATACGATTCGCTGCGGTTACCGATGGCTGCTTCGATAATGCGTTTCTTGAAATCTGGCTGCCAGAGGCCGATCTCGCCTTCATTGTCGATTTTATCAACCAGGCCTTCCTGTCCTTCTTTGGCAGGGGTTAATGTGGAGAATGTAACGTCCTTGTATTGATCCAAAATGGGTGGCAGCTCCGCACTTTTGTCTGCACTCATGCCTCCGCCTTGCTCAACCGCATAGTTTGATTTCGCGAGGAACCAGTCAATCCACGCTTTCGCAGCAGGCTTGTTCTCGCTATTCACGTTCATGCCGATGTTATAGTCTGCAGCGAGCGGAACGACTACATCACTTGCATTTGTAGGGAATGGCAAGAATCCAATATTATCCGGTGTATCCGTCAAGCCCTGGATTTGCGTAATCGCCCATGATCCCAGCGCCATCGTTGCAATTTTGCCATTTGCAAGGTCAGCCTTGGAGCTTTCCCAATCGGTTGTGGTTGGATCCTTCTCGATCAGGCCATTTTTGGCTGCATCATAGAGCACTTTGTACAATTCATAATGCGGCTTACCAGCCACAAAGTTCTCGTCCGTGTTTGGCTGATCAATGTTAACGTAGTCCACACTGCCTGCAACCGTCGCAAGATCGGATTCCCACTGCGTCAAAGCCCAACCGGACGCATAGTTGGTGTACAGAGGAATTGCATCCGTGTTGTCTTTCACAAGTTGGAGGGCTGCCTGGAACTGCTCAGGCGTCTTGGGCACTTCCGTAATGCCGGCATCCTTGAATACCTGCTTGTTATAGATAATTCCAGAGAACGTGATAACTGTAGGGATACCATATACCTGGCCATCGACCATACGTTCTTCAATCCCTGTGTACTTGTCTTTCAACTCGTCATACGTGCCAAGCGGTTCAAAAAAGTCCGGGATATCTGCGATAGGTACGCTGGTCGGAATCATCAGCACGTCACCGTAGTCTTTGGTGCTCATCCGGATTTTCACTTGGCCCTCGTAATCGGCCAGTGCCTGGAAGTTAACTTTGACATCCGGATACTCCTTGTTAAATGCTGCTGCGTAATCCTTGAATACGGTATCAACAATATCCGTACGCTGTGTCAAAACGGTAATTTCACCCTTGATATCCGCAGGATCTGTGCTGATATCCTCCCCTGCCTGTGAAGATTCGCCTCCAGAAGAGCAAGCTGCGAGTAGAGAAGTAATGAGCAGCATGGTAAGCAGAAGCATCCAGCCTTTGTTTTTCTTCAATCGATTCGACCCCTTTGCTAAGTTAATTTAAGTTATCGTTAAGGTTACAAAATGGATTTTATTATGGTAACGCTTACCTGTCAATTAAATTATTTATTACTTAACAAAAGTTTTTCTCAAACGATTCGTTGACAACGTCTATATCCGAATCTAATATTATTAAATAAAGTTACCGATAACTTAACTAAACTTGATCCTGTATTTCGAAGGGGCGCTTACTTATGACGAACAGCAGTGACATCCGGACTGAAATAAAAGAACACTGGGAAGGACATATTTTGCCCTTCTGGTCTGCCCTCAAAGACCATAACCACGGCGGATTCTACGGGTGGGTCGGCAATGATCTTCAGGTTGACCCTCTCGCTCCCAAAGGCGGCATCGCTACAGCACGACAGCTGTGGTCTTTTGCAGCAGCTTACCGGGTGACCGGAAATGAAGTCTGGCGCGATCACGCAGAACACGCCTACCGTTTTCTTGCGGGCCATATCATTGATACGGAATATGGCGGTATGTATTGGATGGTTGATGCCAAAGGAGAACCACTGGATACAAGCAAACATGTCTATACGCAATCCTTCGGTGTGTATTCACTCAGCGAGTACTACCGCGCAACAGGGGATACCTCTGCATTGGAATTAGCGAAAACGCTTTTTGTCCTGATTGAGGATCAAGGCCTGAATGCCGAATTACCTGCGTATAAGGAACAATTCGACCGCTTCTGGAATGAACAGCCGAATGAAATGCTGAGCGAGAACGGCGTGATTGCCGATTACACGATGAATACGCATATCCATGTGCTGGAGGCCTACACCACCCTCTACCGAGTGTGGCCAGATCAACAGGTGAGAGCGGCACTGGAACGCCTGCTCGGCATCTTATATGAACGCGTGTATAACAAGGACACGAAGTTTCTCGGGGTATTTTTCAACAAGGCATGGGAATCCATTATCGATCTGAAATCCTTCGGGCATGACATTGAAGCCAGCTGGTTAATTGACGACACGTTGAGAGTGCTGGGGCTGGATCAACACCCGGAGTACTCCGCGATGGTGACGGATATTGCCTATAACATCTCCAATGTGGCCGTACAGACCGACGGCTCTCTTATGAACGAACAAGAGGGAACTCATGTGGATGAGAAACGGATATGGTGGGTGCAGGCAGAGGCGATGGTCGGCTTCTATAACGCCTATCAGCGTACAGGCGACCCTATGTTTCTGGAGAGAGTGAACCGCTTGTGGACATATACGAAGGAACATATTATTGATCACCGTGCTGGCGGGGAGTGGTACTGGTCGGTGGATGGGGACGGCGTTCCGGATCAGAGTGAAATTGCAGGACCATGGAAATGCCCGTATCACAATAGCAGGTTTTGTATTGAACTAATCGAGAGGATGGGATAACGATGATACACCCCAAATACAAGGAGTTATTGGAGCAACAGGAGCAGCTGCTTACACGCCAAAATGAGATCGATCCTACATTCTACAACGGTGTATATGATCGATATCGTTATCCGGTGATTACTCGCCACCATGTCCCGCTCCACTGGAGGTTCGATCTGGACGAAACGACTAACCCCCATTTCATGGAGCGCCTGGGCATTAACGCTACACTTAATCCGGGAGCCATCTACTTCAATGGCAAATACGTGATGGTCATCCGAACCGAGGGATTGGACCGCAAATCGATCTTTGCTTTGGCTGAGAGCGACAACGGCATCGACGGATTCCGTTTCACGGGCAAGCCATTAGTGTGGGAAGACATCGATGCAGAAGAGACCAACCAATATGATATGCGATTGGTGCAGCATGAAGATGGCTGGATCTACGGCATTTATTGCTCTGAGCGCAAAGATCCCGAAGCTCCGGCATTTGATACGTCCAGCGCGGTGGCGCAGGCAGGTCTTGTTCGCACACGCGATCTGGTTAGCTGGGAGCGCCTGCCCAACATTACGACAAGCTCACCACAACAGCGGAATGTGGTTCTGCACCCGGAGTTTGTAGATGGCAAATATGCGTTTTACACTCGCCCACAGGACGGATTCATCTCCACCGGCAGCGGCGGCGGGATCGCCTTCGGTCTATGCGATGATATTCTGAATCCGGTCATTGCCAAAGAAACCATTATCGATGAGCGCAAATATCATACGGTATACGAAGTGAAAAACGGCCAGGGACCTGCCCCGCTTAAGACAGATCGCGGTTGGATTCACATTGCGCACGGGGTACGCAACACGGCGGCGGGTCTGCGTTATGTACTGTACACATTCGCCACGGATCTGAATGATCCGGCACGAATCATCGCCAAGCCGAGCGGGCATTTCATTGCACCTTATGACGACGAGCGCGTAGGCGATGTATCCAATGTTATTTTCTGCAACGGTGCAGTGGTCAATGAACAAGGCAAGGTCTTCATCTATTACGCATCCAGCGATACCCGCTGTCATGTGGCCACTACAACGCTTGATCAACTGGTCGATTACACCTTCAATACACCGGCCGATCCGTATCGTTCCCTGGATTGTGCCAGTCAGCGTGGTGACCTGATCCAGCGGAATGAAGAGCTCCTGCAAAAACAACTGGTTTAATGTGAAGAGCAGCCTTCGACCGCAAAGTGCAGCATGCTGAAAAATTAGCGCTAGCCTGGCCAGAATGCCTTTATTCCATGTGGGTAACGATGTATACTAATATGAATGGTTATTATGGTTAAGTAAGCGCTAATCATAATGGCTGCACATTGTACTTAAACCGGCTTGAAGGAGGCGACCAAAGCTGAAGAACAATATCACCATGCGGGATATCGCCGACAAGCTCGGAGTTAGCAGTGTGACGGTCTCGAAAGCATTAAATGACAAAGATGGCGTCAGTGGCGAATTGAAGGAAAAAATCAAAGTGCTTGCCGTCCAGATGGGCTACCGGTATAATGCCGCAGCCCGCTCGATGAAGGAAGGCTTGACTCATAATATAGGCGTTATTATCCCGGAGCGTTTTACCGGTCCTACCCAATCGTTCTACGTACGTGTATTCCAGCGCATCACCAAGCATTTGGAGGACCAAGGATACTATGGTATTCTGCACATTCTGAATGGTCAGGACGAAGAAGATTTAACACTGCCCAAACTATACAGCGATAGCAAAGTGGATGGTTTCATTGTGCTTGGGCAGATCAGCAAAGAGTATATTGAACTGGTGCAATCGATGGACGTTCCCAAAATGTTTCTCGATTTCTACGATGAGCACTCGGATATCGATTCGGTCGTTACCGATAACTTTTACGCTGCGTACGAGCTGACCAACGTTCTGATCCAGCAGGGACACCGCCGGATTGCATATGTCGGGAATCTGTACTCTACAAGCAGCATTCAGGATCGATTCCTTGGATATTATAAATCCTTGCTGGAGCATCGGTTGCCGATGAATCAGGATCTTGTGCTTAACGACCGTGATGAGCGAGGTACGTTCATTGAGATCGATCTGCCAGAGCAACTGCCTACGGCTTTTGTATGCAACTGCGATCAGGTCGCTCATTTACTCGTTCAGAAATTGACCTCCCTGGGGATACAGGTGCCCGCACAATGCTCCGTGGTTGGGTTCGATAATGATATCTATGCGACCCTCTCCGATCCCCAATTAACTACGGTTGAGGTTGACGTGGAACAGATGGCACGCACGGCAGTTCAATCCATGCTCAAAAAGATTGATAACCCAAGTCGCAGCTTCGGCCGCGTACACGTGAAGGGCAACATCATTTATCGTGATTCCGTGAGTGCTGCACCTGCCTCTCAGGATGATGGATTGGTTTAACTAAGGACTTCTGTTGCTTAAAAAGAGTGCTCCCGGCCATGGTGGCTGCAGGAGCACTCTTTGTTTATAAGCGGTGGAGCGGTTGACATCCCCCCTCCGCTCAGTCACACATCTCATTACCTGCTGCATTGGGTTATCTAGTAGCTCGTCTTCAGCCAGTTGTCTTTGGACCAGATTAATTTGCCTGCACCCGCTCCACTTGATCCCGTTAGTCGGGCATTCAGCGTCGCCGGATCATCTGTAGTATAGCTGTAAGGAAGGGACGAAAATCCGTTCCATGAGAAGCTCTTCACTGCAGCCGGTACCGGGCTGAGCGGACTGCCTGAAGTATCACTGCTGCCGCGGAATGAGCTTCCATCCAGCGAATACATCGTATCCGTCACCCGAATCTTGCCTGTATACGTGGCATCGGCCGGATCGGTCTGGTTATTGCGGACCGGGAACTGTACGTCCTGGATCACCGATTTCTCCACCAGCACCGCTCCGCTCTCTGTGGAGATGGCCCCGTTGCTGATGATATCAAAATGATAGCCTTTGGATGAGATCGCAGCGGCCATCGCCGACGTGATTTTGGATTTGGCTGCACGCGCTCCTGTCGCATCCATCACGATATTGTAGGCATGTGCGTTCCCTCCACGCAGGCGTGGCATGCGATCCTGAATGTCCTTGTACAGGTTATGGTGCAGGGTTATGGACAGGTTGGCATTCGCTGATTCGAAGCTCGTTGAGCCGACCAAATGCCCTTTTTTCTGAGGGGACGAAATGGCAATGATATCGGCTTTGCTGAGTCCAACCGCACTGCTCCGCAGGTAATTGTACATTGGATAGGAAGCCTTGTTCGCTTCCAATTCGTTAATCTGCTGGGTAACCCAGCTGTTCGCGCTGCCGTCATCTCCTTTGAAGAGAGACCAGGAAATAGTCACACCACTGGTTCCCTTTTTCGAATCAACAAGCCCGTCGTAGGCTTTATTGAATGTGCAGTGGTCAATCCACACGTTACTGTTCTCTTCAAGGGTGATATAATCCCAGTCGTTTTTGTCATAATCGCCCTTGGTTGCTTCATCCCATTCCCATAACTCGTCAAATTCAAGGTTACGAATGATAACATTGGAGCTGCGTTTGACGCTGATGGCTGCATGTTTGATCTTCGCCCCGTTAGCGGAGAAAATGGTTAGGCCATTGAAGCTGTCGATCGTCAGCTTGCTGACACCCGTCTGTTTCAGTACTGGGTGAGTTAGTGCATCATTATGCTTCGCAAAAGGGGATGTCTGGGCGGCACTCGGAATTTCGTTCCATCCCAGATTCAGGTCGTTCATGATCTCGACGACTTTGACACCGGAGTTCTTTTTTAGCGCCGCAGCCAGATCCGCTGCATTATAGACCTTTTTATACTTGGACGTATCCGATTCGCTGATGGAACCCCCGCCCGTGTTCCCTTGGGAGAAACCTGTAAGATTGTAATCTGCGTTTCCTGCTGCCTGTACACTTGCTGGGCCAGACAGTAGGGTCAGCCCCAACGTAAGAGCCAGTGCGGCACTGCACCATGTTCGAATCTTGCTTTTCATCAAACCATTCCTCCCTGAATTATAATGATATGTTCCTCCACTGCTGCCAGCACATCTCATGAAGAACATGTCCACAATGTACATCCTGGAAGCGATTACAACAATAATCCCTATTTTAGGTTCGTGATAACCGTTGTCGAAGCTGCATGGATGCTGCATGGAGTGTACTCTAGGCAACCACCAATCGTACGCAATTAACTTCTAAGGAATTTTTTTCAGGGGTAAGGAAAAAGCAAAGAAACCAAACTGCTCACAAAAAAAACAGGCCTGCAGCACGGCATGCCTGTCTTATCCTATTTTTTGATCGAGCGTGTCCAAAATCCGCCATGGAACTGCTTCGGTTCTACGGTAATAACAAATGCCTTCGGATCCAGTTCCAGAATGGTCTGGTAGAGCAATTTCTGATTTTTCCGTTTCGCCAGAATTTCCATGACCAAACGATCTCCGTCACGTCCACTGCCCACCCATGCGGTGACACCATAACCTTTATCCCTCAGAGCATTGGCTACGTTCCCGCCCATCTGATTACAGATCACTTTAACCGTAACGTAACCGAGCGCAATTTTCTCTTCGATCCAGGCACCCAGCAATACACCCAGGCCGTAGCCCACGGCATAAACGATCAGTGCGGATGGCTGCTTCAAGTACTGGAGGACCAGATTCAGCCCTAACACATAAATGATGATCTCACCCATGCTGATGAGGGCAGCGATATATTTCTGTCCTTTGAGCGTCAGAATCATCCGCAGTGTATAGGCCGACACATAGACGATTTGGATCAAGAAGATAAACAACAATATTTTAAGCAATGGCAATCCCTCTTTCCTGGCACGTACACCGGTTGGACCCGCGATACGAGCTTCGGTCTGTTTCCTGTACGTTTCTCCATATCTCCATCATTGGACGTTATGCGATCATTTTAAACCGTTAAATGCAAATCTCGGTTCTTTCCTGTCGAATGACACACTGGAATTGCCATTATAGAACCGTTTGTCCCGATTATCAACCCGGCCGAAGACCCAGGGGCGAAACCAGGTTTTTGTGAATAGAATGAAGGGTCAATAAATGGAGAGCAAATGCTCAGACGACAAAATGGGTACAAGGTGACATAAGGGGGAAGGGCCATGCAGCTATGGCAGGAGATGGAGCGTGAAGGCCTGGAAGAACTCCTATTTTGTCATGATCCGCAAAGTGGGCTAAAGGCTGTCATTGCCATCCACAGCACCGTGCTCGGGCCGGCGCTGGGAGGATGCCGCTACTGGGCGTATGCTTCGGAGGAAGAGGCCATACGCGATGCAATCAAGCTGGCCAAAGGCATGACCTACAAGAATGCCGTTTCCAATCTGCCGTATGGCGGCGGAAAAGCCGTGGTCTGGGAGTTGCCGGCGGCAGAGCGAGTATCGGGAGTGGAGCCATCAGGCAATAACAGCTTGAACCTGAGTGTCTCACAACGTGCGCATATCTTCCGCTCGCTGGGACGTTTCCTGGAACGGCTGAATGGACGCTATGTTACAGGCCTTGATCTGGGGACTACGGCAGCGGACATGGACCAGATCCGATTGGAGACCACCTATGTGACGGATACGACCGGGTCACTGGGGGCACAAAATGACTTCACCGCCGAGATGACTGCCTACGGGGTGTATACAGGCATTGTGACCTCGCTGCAGCATCAGGGGGTCACTTCTCTTCAGGGCATTCCCGTGGCCGTCCAGGGACTGGGCAAGGTTGGGCATGCCCTGTGCCGCCACCTGCATGCAGCCGGGGCACGGCTCATTGTGGCAGACGTTGTACCGGAACGTGTACAACGTGCCCTTGTGCAGTTCAGCGGCGCTACCCCGGCCGATCCGGCCCATATTCACGCCGCTGACTGCAAGGTGTTCGCCCCCTGTGCTCTGGGGGGCGTGTTGACCCCGGCAACGGTGGAGGAGCTTCGCTGCTCCATTGTTGCCGGGGCGGCGAACAACCAGCTCAGCGAGCGGGAGCCGGTTGTTCGCCGCCTGCAGGCGCGGGGCATTCTGTACGCGCCTGACTATGTGCTTAACGCAGGCGGCATCATCAGCACCGCCTACGAGCTGGAGGGTGAAGTGCCGGACCAGATCCGCCAGCGGGTGGCGGAAATCGCGGATACACTCACCCAGGTCTACCAACTAGCTGCAGCATCGAGCATCTCCACTGCTGATGCAGCAGACCGGATGGCTGAGGCCCGACTTGCTCAGCCATGAATTTCCCCTTCCTCTTCCTTAAGCGAATGATCTTCAAAGGCAAAAGGCCAACCTGTTCAGATGAACGGGTTGGCCTTCATTCTTATGGTGTACTATCGTGAATTGTTCTGTTCCTTGCTTGCTCCCCACTCACTTGAAACCTGAACATTCACCCGCTTGACCCGGTATAACATGCTCCAGAGCAGAAAATTAGCCACGATCAGAACTCCACCGAAGATCCAGATGCCTCCTGGCAGTGTACGAAAGAAAACATGTATCCCCCATAACAAGGCAATCACCGGAAATGCCGCGAATACAAACCAGCCATCACTTTGCTGGGCAATACTAAAGGATAGAGAGAACGGCGGCTTGCGCAATAACAGCTTGCTTGTTAACGGAATCAGCGCCGTACCCACCAGCAGGATCACAGCCAGATCAGGCAGAATCCGCAGCCCGAATGTCCAGGCAAATACAATGGCATTCAGCAGAAAAACAGGCAAGAACATATTGCACATAAATGCCTTCAGTGCACCCATATAGAGCACATTTTCATTCGCAATCGGGGCAGCCCGGAAGGTCCAGAATGCCTTGTAATGGCCCGAATACTTCAGCATGATGATTACCGAAACCACGAGAATCAGCATGATGTACAGTGTATAAAAGAACGAGCTCTCTCTAAGTTCCGCCCACGTGGATGACTGCAGCTGGGTGAACCAGAAGACGTAAGGCAAAACAAAGGATAATCCAATGGATGGATATACCTTCAGCTTGAATTCCCGTTCACTTCGCATCATGCTTGCTGACAACCGGAAGCAGGCCTGCTCCTCCCCGGAACGGCAGAATACCCTGGCAAGTGTACGATCCCATAACCCTTTTCTTCGTCCCGAGGTCGATCCTGAATGGGCCATTTTCTCTAAATACAATTCAAAGGAAGGCATCAGCTTCACATAGATAACCAAACTGATCATTGGAACAACAACAGCCAACGTGCTGAAGGTATACAGCCATACATCCCCACCACCAGCGAACAGCCATTCATATACAGCTGCATACCACACGGGAGGAAGTAAGAGCTGCCACCAGGCTGGCGTGAAGACCATGTCAAAATCAATGATACTGAATGACCGTGCAACCAGCTGATATCCAACAGCGATGCCAACGGATAACAAAATCTGTACCATGTTGATCATGTCTTTCAGCTTCTCTCCATCCAGAAACTTCATCATGAACAAGTAAACTAGAGATGTAGTGACCAGAATGAACATATTGATCAGAATGAGTTCCGCGATGAATAACAGGAAGAATCCGATGCCATGTGTGATTAAGCCCGCAACCAGTGGTACGGCTGTCAGGGAACCTGTCAGCAGCAGCAAATACACTCCGGCATGAATAGCCCGGGCCATGCCAACCGTACGGGCATTCACCGGCTTGGTCATAATGATATTCCGATCCCGGATATCCAGCAGCACAGAGGAAAAGTCCGAGATCATGGATGTCATGATGATAAACATCAGCACAGCGGTGACCAGACCCATCTGGAGCATATAATGACCGGTATCCCAGACGACAAATGGCACCAGAAGCAAACCCATCAATCCGTACAACCAGAGGGATCGAAGGTACAGGTTCCCTTCCTTCTGCTCCTTATTACCGCTGCGCGCCGACAATACAGTCGGTACCCTGCGCTGATCCATTTGAAATTTCACCCGCAAAATGAGCCGCAGCACATCATAATCCGCCCCTGTCTTGGCAATGATATGGCGAAAATGATCCAGGATCTTCAGCGTACGGAATTCGGAGGATTCCGCCATATCAATACACCTCCTGCACAATCGATACAAAGCGTTCAGCAATCGCCTTATGCTCATTAAAGCCCGTCAATT
Organism: Paenibacillus illinoisensis NBRC 15959; assembly: GCF_004000925.1. Lineage (GTDB taxonomy): Bacteria > Bacillota > Bacilli > Paenibacillales > Paenibacillaceae > Paenibacillus > Paenibacillus illinoisensis. The sequence goes on from NZ_BIME01000003.1 coordinate 355,248, forward strand.
GGTTAAACACCTCTTCGAGCGTGCCTTCCATGGACTGCTGCTGCAGCTGCCTGAATGTTCCGTCTGCCATCACTCTTCCTTCCGCAATCAGGATGATCCGGCTGCTGATCTTCTCGACCACGTCCATGATGTGCGAGGAATAGAAGATGGTTGTACCTTTGGCCGACAGCTGCGACAAAATCTCCTTGACCACCATCACGCTGTTGGCGTCGAGCCCACTGAGCGGTTCATCCAAAAACAGCAGATCCGGATCATGCAGCAATGCTGAGATGAGCAGCACCTTCTGGCGCATCCCCTTCGAGAAAGAGGCAATGCGGGAATGATAGGATTTTTCGAGTCCAAAGCAATCCATCAGCAGCTTCGCCTTGTAATCGGCATCCGCATAAGACAACCCATACAGTTCTCCAATGAACGTCAGGTATTCTGCTGGAGTCAGTTGTTCATACAGCTCTGCAACTTCGGGGACATAACCGATTCTGCGTTTATATTCCGTATCACCATCTGCGATATCCTTGCCAAAGATGCAAACCTTGCCCACATATCCTTCAACCAGTCCCAGCAGGATTTTGACCGTGGTGCTTTTGCCGGCCCCATTCGGACCGATGTACCCAATCATCTCTCCCCGCTTCACCTCAAGATCAATTCCGTTCAGGACATAACGTCCGTTATAACGCATCCGCAAGCCTTCAATGGAAAGTACTTGTTCTTCGTTCACTTCGTTATCCAGCTCCTGTCTCTATCCGTTTCTATAATTCTACTAGTTTACCACAGTTTAGGATATTGTGATCTGGATGATTATCATATCTAGCAACAGAACTCTAAGATTATGATGAAAAGGCAGCAAAAAGGACGCTTCATATGAAGCGTCCTTTACCATGAGCATGCAGCTTTCCAGAGATGTTCTCTTAAGGTGTGTGAGCATGCTAACTTGTATTTATTTTAATCGGTGTCTTAACGGTCCTTCATTTAATCCTCGTCGTCAAAATCCTGGTCAAAGGACAGCACTTTACCTGTATTGGCATCCACATCAACATCTGCTTCCCCATCCGCGGTTCTGATCTCGATCTCATAGACATAACGTCCGTCATCATGGTCGAGCTCAATTTCGGTTACTTTTCCACCTGTCACCTGTTTCAGGGCAATCGCAGAGGCTTGTGCTTCGGTCAATTTAACCTGTTTTGCGGCAGACTGGTTGGAAGTACTTGTGGCAGAGCCATTGTAATTATAATCATCATCGTCGTCATAGTCTTCATCATCCACAACCGCCAGGATCTTGCCTGTGTAGGCATCCAGACGTACCACAACGTCATTGCTTCCTTTGCGGTCAATTTCGACTTCGTAGAACGTTTGGCCGTTTCTGCGCTCCAGATCAATATCGTCAACTTTACCCTCAGCCGCTTTTAATGCCGCTGCTTTGGCTTGCGCTCCAGTCAGCAATTTGCCAGTACTGCTCTGATCCTGTGTGACCGACTGCGAAGTCGATGATGGTGTGGTTTGTACCGACTGTCCGTTTACGCTGCTGCTCGCTGCTACCGCCGACCCTCCAAGAAGTACCGCTGCCGAAATACTGCCAATCCATAGTTTGTGTTTGTTCATCATGTTTCATCTCCTCGTTGTTATTCTCGTTCTCGTCTACAGTTATAGAATAACCTGTGCGTATGAGAGATCAGCGAGAGTCAGATTAGAATTTGATGAGAAAATGAGACGAACATTCACAGTATTATTGCATTATTGCATCTCTATTGTTGAAGTTACTTAATCTTCTTCGTCTTCATCCCAGGTCACGGACCGGATCGCTCCGGATATAGCGTTCACCTGCACGATAGCTTCCCTGCCGTCCTCCAGATCAATCTCGACCAGATAATAGGGATTTCCACTATTCGTTCCACGGAGCTCCGTGTCATCCACTTCCCCGGGAACTCTGGCAAGTGCCTTTTGCTCAGCTTCCTTCTCACTAAGAAACTGCGGAGCATCATTCTCTTTTCCCGGTTCCGAAGCTGGAGCATCCAGCGTCTTGGAAGATCGCTTCTCCCCGTTATATGGGTCAACTGTCCACTGTTCACGGCGATTATCCTTCATTTTCAATACAGCCAGATAAACCGGACTTCCCTGCTGCTCCACCAGTTCCAGGGATACCAGCTGCTCATCGGTTTGCTTCCGCAACTCCGTCTTGATCTGCTCCCGGCTGAGCAGTGTTTTTTCTTCAGCCTCAGGATTGGATTCCAGCCTCTTGATGGCATTGACTGTAGCAGTTACCGCATCCAGCTGTACATCATATAGCCCTGTTTCGGATCGAAGCTGCATGATATACGTACCGTCCTTCAATGTGGAATTCACAATTTCTCCAGGGTATTGTTCCAATACTGCCTGCGCTGCTGCATCCGCACTCAGCATCACACGGCTGGATTGCCATGGCTGCCACCAGCCTACGATTGTGACAAGCAGCACAGCCACAATACCTGCCCCCCACCATATCGGTCGCTTTGACCTTCCGCTCGTCTGCTGCTGTTCCCGTTTCATTTCCGGTGGTACTTGTGACTTTTCCAATCTGCCTCCCCCTTTTCACACGTGCATCTGCTCCCGTGACACTCTTGGCATCAGTATACAAGAGAAGAATGAGAATTTCATGAGAACAGGGTCGTCTGAACGGATACTGGCAAAATAATCGAAGCCTCGGTGCCTACACCTTCGGCACTCTTCAGTTCAACACGTGCCCCTATAGCCCCTGCGATGTCCTTCGCGAGAGACAATCCCAAGCCCGATCCACTTGCTCCGCCGCTGCGGGTTCTTGCCGGGTCCACACGGTAAAAACGGTCAAATACTTTGGTTAGCTCTTCCTCCCGCATTCCAATCCCCGTATCAACGATGCATATCCGGCACTCCTGTCCTCTGGATTCCAGTCTGACTTCAATGGCATCCTCGCTATACTTACGGGCATTGTCCAGCAGAATAAACAACATCTGCTTCAGCTTACTTTCATCACTGATCACCCAGATACTGCCTGGATCATCACAATAAACTTCCCGGTGATAGGCTTCCCGGAAGGCTCGAGTAGATTCCTGAGCCAAACGTGTGATATCAAGCCTTTCCAGCTGTATGTTCCATTGCTCTGGCTGCTTGGCCAGCAAGAGCAGCTGTTCGGTCATCTCTCGCATGCGAACGGATTCGGACAGTATGGCTTCAACAGCCTCATCGAACACCTCAGGTCGCTCCTTGCCCCGTCGCTGCAGCAGACTGGCATAACTCTCAATAATCGTCAGCGGCGTTTTAAGCTCATGCGAGGCATCCGATACGAAACGCTCCTGCCGCTCGAAGTTGGATTCCAGCAAATCCATCATGCGGTTAAACGTCTGCCCCATGGTACTCAGTTCATCCTTCGATTGGGCAGCGAGTGGAAGCCGCTTAAACTGGCCGCTTGACTGGATATCACTCATAGTACGGGTCATCTGCTGAATCGGCCTTGTCATCCGGTTCGCCAAAATTCGGCTGGAGATAATCGCAGGGATCAATGCGATAATCGTTACAACGACCAGAACCGTACGCAGCACGGACAGGCCATTCTCGGTATCCGCAACACTTTCAGTGACTTGTACATTCACCACTTCACCATCAGGCCAGATTACCGGCACAGACACCCAGACATACTCCAGCTGTCCAACCCGGGTATACTCTGATTTCTTTTGACTCTCGTACTTATACGGCAGCTTGCTCAGCATCTCGTTCAATTGGGGCTCTGTCGCTGTCGTTACCGGATCGGAACTGGTACCATCCTCATTGACAATGCGGAGCATTCCTTCCACCGGCGCATAGGCACGCAGCAGATCGTCCGGTGGAATGGATTCGGCAGAATCGCGCACTCCTGTTACGATCGAGCCGGCCTCAGCTTCGACACGCTTGATCTCATTAGACATTGAAATTCGTTCAAAAACGATATACACGGACAGGTTTACAGCGATGAGCAGTACCGCAAACAAAACCGAGGAGTATCCATAAATTTTGCTCCGCAGACTCATAATTGCTCCTTCAGAACGTATCCAACACCACGAACGGTATGTATTAAGGGTGGAGTGAATCCGTTATCTACCTTTTTGCGCACATAACGGATATACACATCCACCACATTGGTATCTCCATAATAATCGTAACCCCAGACTGCCTGCACAATCTGATCACGACTCAATACCTGACGCTGATTCTGCAGCAGATACACAAGAAGATCGAACTCACGTGGAGTAAGCTCGATAGGTATTCCATCCCGGGATACCTCCCTTGTACCCTCATTCAACCTCAACCCAGCGGCAGTAAGCCAGCCTGTTTCTTCTTCAGTCATATGGCTTGTTGTGTCTTGATTGGCATGTCGTATTACCCCGGATGAAGAAGCGGCTGCGGCACTCAGCCGGAGCGCTGCCCGTACTCTGGCAAGCAGTTCTTCGATTCGGAAGGGTTTAGTAATGTAATCATTGGCACCGAGATCAAGTCCCGACACCTTGTCCTCGACTGAATCCTTCGCAGTTAGCATCAGGATGGGCACCAAGGCATCTTTGGCACGGATTCGCCGCAGCACCTCAATTCCGCTCAGGCCAGGCAGCATAATATCCAACAGAATCAGATCCCACTGACCGCCATGATACATTTCGAGCCCTTCCGTACCGCTCCCTGCCTTACCCACCTGATAACCCTCATACTGTAATTCAAGTTCAAGCAGGCGTGCGATTTTGGGTTCATCTTCAATCACCAGCACGGCTTCATTCATACCGAGTTCCCCCCTCGTTCCATTCTCCCGATATCTTACAATAGAACTCTACAGTTTGCCCAATGCATCCTCCACGAGGTCGTCCCCGGCGATCAGGTCAAATGCCATGCGATATGTCTTCTCTTCCTGCAGGGAAGCTGCGATAACACGAGCCACATCCTCACGCGGTATACTTCCTGGTTTCAAGTCTGTTCCTACGGCGATTTTGCCTGTTCCTAGTTCATTTTTTAAGCCACCAGGACGAATAATCGTATAATTCAGCTCACTCGCAAACAGCGCACGATCGGCATAATGCTTCGCCACATAATATGGTTTAATGGCATCCGACCATTTCTCCCGCTGATCTGCACCAAAAGCACTGACCAGAATGTATCTGGAAATGCCCTGCTGCAGCGCGGCCTCCATTGTTTTTACAGCCCCGTCGAGATCAATAAGGAGTGTCTTGTCTGCACCTGTAGAACCACCGGACCCTGCTGTGAATACGACGGCATCATGATCCTTCATTGTTTCAGCCAGATCATTCACGCTGCCCTCCAGATCACCCATGACTACATTTGCACCCAGCTGTTTGAGTGCATCTGCCTGTTCCGGTTTGCGAATCATTGCCGTCACCTGATGCTTGCCTTCCTGGGCGAGCTGTTCCACAAGCATCTTGCCGATTTGTCCGTTTGCACCAATAACCAATACATTCATATGTCATGCTCCTCTCGGTTAAACGGGTAACCCCGTGTAGCTTTATCCTTCTCTGGACTTGTCTTTAATTTAAACGAAAGCCGGCGCTTCTAAGCGCCGGCTGCTGTGATCCCATCCGTTTAGCGCATTGTCAGCGCATAAATCATGCTTCCATATACATCTTAATATACCATACACCCTGTACTGTCTATACCTAACGTATCCATCCAGTTCTGCAGCCCTTTTAACCTCACCTGCTCCTTAGCGTTTAACCCTGGCTGAAGCAACGCAAAAAGGGTGCCCCTAGGGCACCCTTATATGGATAGCTACTAAATTAGTAAGCCAGTGCGAACAATCCGTGGATGTGAGACAGGTAACGGATGTTACTTGCTTCTTTCATCATGGTTGCTGGCAGACCTTTCAGACGAGTCTGGTTGCCACCGATCATGCCGACAGCATCCTTACGACCCAGACTTCCCAGTGTACCGGAGAATACTGGTGTGAAGGATTCCATTGCGCCACCTTTGAACATTACGCCCAGGTTGTGACCAATGGTTTCACCCATTTGCCAAGCCAGTTGTGCAGTTGGAGGATATGGACGAGCGCCTTCGCTAGGGAAGACCACTGCGCTGTCACCAGCAACGAACACATCTTTGTGGGATGTGGATTGCAGAACTTCCGTAACTTTTGCACGGCCGCGATCCACTTCAATTCCACTGTTAGCAACAACCGCATTACCTTGTACGCCACCTGTCCATACGAGTGTGTTCGTAGGAATCGAGCTGCCGTCTTTCAGCAATACTTCGTTTTCTTTCATCTCTGTGATCGCTACGCCAACGATGAAGTTAACGCCACGTTTCTCGAGACTCGATTTTGCACGGTCAACCAGTTCGGGCGGGAATCCTGCCAGGATGGAAGGACCTGCTTCAACTGTGTACAGGGAGATATCGTTGAAATCGATACCTTTCTCTTGGCATACGCCTGGAAGAAGGTCTGCGAATTCGCCGACAAGCTCGATACCTGTCAAACCGCCGCCGCCAATAACAAACGTTGCGTCTGCTTTGTTGCCGGATTGTTTGTAAGCATCCAGACGTGCTTCAACGTGTGCACGAATGCGGTTAGCATCGCTAACGGATTTCAGCGTGAAGCTGTACTCCTGCAATCCCGGAATTCCGAAGAATGCCGTTTCGCTACCCAGGGCAACGACGAGTGCATCATAGGAGTAAGTAGAGCCGCTGGTCATCAGAACTTTTTTCTCGTCCGGCTTGATTGTGTCCACCGTATCGATTTTCAAGTTCACGTTTTTACCACGCAGCAATTTTTCAAGCGGAAGAGCAACTGCCTTTTCAGCAATGCTTCCTGCTGCAAGACGGTGCAGTTCCGTAATAATTTGGTGCGTAGGGTAACGGTTAACGACTGTAATTGTCGCTTCTTCCGGTGTCAGGTATTGACGCGCAGTCAGCGCAGTCAAAAGACCACCGTAACCTCCGCCCAAGATCAAAATTTGCTTCGACATATCCATCCTCCGTTCTTCTAATCTTAACGTTGCTGTTGTTGACGCTCGTTCAGAATGCTCAGGAATGATTGAGCAAAACGCAGCGTTTGTTGTACGTTTGGATCTTTAAGCATTTTGAGCATAGCGAACAGACCAACCGAAGTTTGCTCTGCTTGCGCACGGTCATTTGCTTCGATTGCAGCGGAAGCTACACCTTTGGCTTTGTCTACAACTGGTTTAGCGAATTCACCCATTGCGCTCATTGTGTCGCTGATCAGAACTTTGTCTGTAGCTACGCTTTGTGCAAAGTCATAAGCTTTGGTCATGGCAGTAACCATTTCAGCCAGTTTAGGCAGGTTTTCAACCAAAACGGTCAGAGACTCCTGTACCTCAGGCTTCATCAGTTGATCGAGCACGTCCAAGGACTGGCGCTCGGAAACGTTGGCACCTTCTGTAACTGGCACCTCTTGTTGAGTAGGCGATTGTGACATAAGAGAAAGTCCTCCTTTACTTTGGGATAGAAGTCCGCGACTTTCATGATGCCTGTCAAGCAGAGCCGAACCACGAATACAAGGGATACATTGAAATGTACCAAATTTCACACAATAGAAAGAGCGAAGCCCAAGGGCCGCTCTCGGATCATGTATTGTATTGGGTCTATTGCGGACAACATGTGTTGACGCAAAACGACAAGCAGGCCGAAACCGAACTCTATACCCTTATATTACACCTCTTACACATGAACATGAAAAAGAAATTTTTTACACTTGTGAAGATATTGTGAACATTGTAACAAATCCGATTTTTTTGTCAAGCTTCGCGGTCGGAATGTAACCGCTTATCGTTCTGTTCCAGATCTGCATTCCTACCACATGTGGTATTAAGACAAGATCACATACGTCCATATGTGCGAAAAAGTACATATAGAGGATTTTTTCAGTCTTATTTTTAGGAAGTGTTTTCCAAAATCATGAATTCCATGCAACGAATTTGGTCACTATCGTTATTATGCAGCTTGTCATGCTGGCTTATTCCCTATTCGCTCAATTCTTCCCGATGAGAATCTTGACCTTATTTCAGGTCCTTACGAAAGCTTCTTCTGACAGACGAAGTTTAAAATTACAGGAACCCGGTTAATAAGGACTACACCAGAAATGAAGGAGATGTTCGATATGAGTAATTCAACTAGCGATAAAATCAAAGCAGGCGTGAATAAAGCTAAAGGCGAAGTGAAGGATCAGATCGGTAACGCAACAAACAACAGATCCCTTCAGGCTGAGGGTAAAAAGGACAAGGCGAAAGGCGCGGTTCAAGATAAAATTGCCGATGTAAAAGATCGCCACTAGGATTTGGTCTCATATGCTTCGCACGATCAAGTCGTGCACTATATACGTCATGATGTCGGCCCGTAGACATACAGCATGAACATGCCTGTACCTACGGGGCAGAAAAAAGCCAAGGAAGGTGCTATTCCAATCACCCTTCCCTGGCTTTTTTTGATTGTAATACGTTGTATCAAATCGCTGGGGCCACATATCTAGCCATATCCACGATAAACTCATGACTTCCTCTCGATGTTTGATAATGTCTGCTGAATTGTCGCACCCAATCCGGATGCTCCTGATACCAGCGGTATGTCTTTTCCAGCCCCTGTTCCAATGTAATCTGCGGTTTCCAGCCCAGTTCTTCTCTTAACTTGCCCGAATAAACGACCAAACTGGAGCCTCTGGACTGGGTCGGTTCCTGATCCCGAATCTCGACATCTCCTGTGGAGCGCTGCAGTGATTGCAGCAGCTCGCCGATCTCCTGCATCGTTGTGCCTTGTCCTGTCGAGATGTTATACGTATGCCGATCTTGTCCATGCAGCATAATCTGTTCAATGGCTTTCATTGCATCATCGATATACAGAAAATCACGTACAGCAGATCCTTGAATATCCAGCCGCAAGCCATCCATCATCCGGCCAAAATTGCGGGGAATGATTCGGTCAGGCAGCTGCCATGGCCCATAAAGGTTGGTTAAGCGGAAGATTTTGACGGGGAGGTTGTAACATTGGGCATAGGAATGAGCCAGCGTCTCACAGGCTACTTTGGATGCCGAATAGGGTGATACTGGAGCATATACGTCTGATTCGGAGTACACTCTGCCAAACTCGCCTCCATAGACTTCTACCGAGGAGGCCAGTACAACCGGAATACGATGATCGGCTGCATATTGCAAAACGGCCTGTGTGCTTAGCGTGTTGTTACGAAACACTTCTCCTGGGTGATGGTAGGAATAATCCACATGCGGCATGGCTGCCAGGTGAATAATATAATCGGTTCCCTGGGGCAAGCTGAAGCGGTCTGAAGCGAGGTCACAACAAGTGAAGGTCATCTCATGCAGCGGGGAGCTGTGAACAAGTCTCTGACAATAGTCATCCCGGTCGATCAGGGTAATGCAGTGGCCCTTTTGCGCCAAATAATGAGAAAGATTGAATCCCACAAATCCGGAAGCCCCTGTAATGACAATGTTCACCAAACCATTCCTCCTTGGATTTTTACTCAGGCAGGCTCTTGAGGCGAGCGTATGTATTGAGTATAACCCTAAATTGATACGTTTTGTATCATTTTCCATTCATTTTTTATTTTTCTTTCCGCAGAGCAGACAGCTAATGAGGGTAATAATCAGTGAGGTGATGAAAATGAATGAACCCAGAGAGAATATAGAGACCTTTTACTTCAAAGACGATGGCGTGATTCCCAACAATCCAAACTTGCCAGTACTGTTGTATAAAGGGGTATGGGCAAAAGACCCTTCCCGAGCAGAGTCGCTGTTGAACAGAAATCATTGGGGAAACAGCTGGATTAATGGTGTGTTTGACTATCATCATTTTCATAGCAATGCCCATGAAGCACTAGCAGTGGTTAGCGGTTTCGTTCAGCTGATTCTGGGCGGGGAAAAGGGACAACGAGTTTATCTGCAAACGGGAGATATTGTTGTGCTTCCTGCAGGAACAGGACATAAGCGTCTGGAAGCCAGCTCTGATTTTCGTATAGCAGGTGCTTACCCTGGCGGCACAAGCTACAATACCCGTACAGGTGATCCGGGAGAACGTCCTGAAGTGCTCCGGGAGATTCAGGGTGTGCCCCTCCCTGATACAGATCCAGTCTACGGGAACGAGGGACCCTTGTTGGAATTATGGAATAAAGGCAAATAAGAGGGTGCCTGCATATGAGTGAACCAAACAGAAAAACAGACTGTTAACGAGAAAAATCATATCCTCGATAACAGTCTGTTTAGCTTATGCGCGTAACCGGATGCCGTAGAACCGTATATGCATGCTGCTGATCAGGAAGAAATGGTATTCCCTGAAGAGGGATTGGATTCGTTCCGTTTCTCCTCGGACGATGAACGGGTGAAGTGTCTCTCCAGCTTCCGACTGGCCCACAATGATACAGCGATAAACAGCAGTACACCGATCCACCTTACAGGATGTTCCAGGAATTGGGCCACATTGGAGCCAATGTAGGTCACGCAGAATATCATGATGCCCTTACCAAACCCTACGGTGAGCAGGAAAGACATGAGTCTCATTCGGGCAATACCTGCCGCCACATTAATGATGACAAACGGTCCGACCGGAAAGATGCTCAGCAAAAATACATAACTGAAGGCATTCCGCCGAATCCATACCATGCTCCGCTGAACACGCGGTTTGCTGGACCATCGTTCCACGAAGGCAGATTTCCCAATCTCCCGGACCAGCAAGAAGGTCAGGGTACAACCCAGCACCATCCCAATCCACGAGTACAAAAATCCCGCCCATAGTCCGTACACCGCCCCATTAACCCCCACGATCAGCAGGGTTGGCAGCGGTGGCACAAAGGACTTCATAAAGGTAAGCAGTATACCCGGAAGCGGCCCCAGGGAACGAAACTGCTCCAGCCAATAACGAATATTCTCTTCCGTAAAATAGGACATGATGTCCAGAGGTACCGGGGTCATGTGCATCCTTCCAATCTATTCAGTCTCCATCCGTTTACACCGCAATTCCTGTGCTCGAATGATCTGGGTACAGTTCATCTTCTTCTCACAGTATAACGTACGAATCCACACCAAACCGTTGTTAATTTGAAGAAATATTCACAGATGAGACCAACATAACAAAAAGCACACCCTGACCTGTACAACAAGTCTTGATGTGCTTTGCTATATTGGTATCCCTCCCCCTAACAGGAGAAGAAATAAACATATTCTATTCCAGCTGCGCTTCCTGTATCTGCAGTTCGTTCAGTTCCTCCTGATGAGCGGCATTCCATTCAGGTATGCCGGACCGCATGAACTCGTCTGCATCCATTGCAGCTTTGGACTGGTTGCACAGATTGCACGCACATACACAGTTTAGCGGAGTTGTATGACCGCCTTTGGCCCGAGGCAGAAGATGATCGATCGTATCACCATATGATCCACAGAAGTAGCAGGTATACTGATCCCGGGTCATGATGTACCGTTTGAAATCCTTGTTGCTGAATAATCTGCGAATGGTGTACCGGTTAACAACAACTGCGGCTTTTTCCTTGACCAGCGTGACCGCAAGCTCCATGTCAATCTCCTGATGCCAGCGGCGGCCTTTATCCGTCTTGCCACGCATGCGGACCATGCCCTGCCTGTTCGTACGGAGCGATGACGGATCTTCCGGATCAATGGCTGCCGGAACCGCCGGAGTCTGACGGCGCGGCCGGCCATCTGCGCCCGCACTTCGGCTGCGGGCATGGTGGGAATGGGGACGGTGCCCGGAAGTCGTTGCCCGGGCGCCGTCTTCACTGGCGGCCTTATGCGCACGTTCTTTGCGCATTGGCCGTGCCCTGCTCCCTTGCGGACCCTGTGGCCGCATGGGAGCAGATTCAGCTGTCCCGGCCGCAGCAGAAGCTGCCTGGCCCGGGTCCAGCCCTGGAGCGGCAGGCTGTGCAGCTGCCGCCAAGGGCCCGTCGACCGTGGCCGCAGCGCCACGGTCGCTTGCTGGCACCTCGGACTTGACCGCGATGCGGTCCGGTCCAGTGCCAGCGCCAGGCGGCGCCGAGCGTTTGCGGCGCCGCTTGCGCTTGCGCCCCGCTGCAGTCTGCTGACCCGCAGCTGCTGTTCCCGCTGCCGGATCCTGCGGATCTTCCGGCAGCGAAGCCTCGCTGGCCGCTACAGCAGCCTGAGCGGCGGCCTGTTCAGCACGCACATTGGATACGGTGTGTCCACCAACCTTCGGATCACGATCTTCCTGGCCTGCGGCGCCTGATTCCGTGATCCGTTCAGACTGCTCAAGGACTGGCTGTGCCTGCTGCGGTTTGGACTTTCGTCTCCGTCTCCTTTTCTTCCGATCACCTGATGGCTCCGAGGAGGCTGAAGATAGAGATTCAGCTTCACTGTGCTGTTTCTGAGAACCTTCATCCACTGTCTCTTGAATCACCTGTTGATTGGCTGCAGCACTCGACTCATTTGTAATGTTCTCCGGTCTTGGCATCCGTATGTGCAGACTCTGACCCTGCTGCACCGGGATGCCGCTAACGTCAGCCTGTCCACTGCGCTGACGACAGCGACGACAGGCTCCTCGTCTGGAACCGGGACCCGCCCTCTTTCCGGTTCTGCGCCGAAATTCAGACAACGGACGCTGTTGCCCGCAATGCATGCATACCTTGGTCTGTTGCGCTTCATGTTCCGTCATATCCTGCCGGAAAGGGGCTGAGCCCGTCTCCATGTTGTCACCTCGGTTCCGTATGAATCCGGTTTCTTTCTATTGTATCACATCTGCTCGCGGACGCACTCATACCCCTGTGTCTGTGCCGGATAGCCATCTGTGCTGTACTCTGTTGTCTGTCCATTGCATTCATGAAGAATGTGCTCTACATATTCCAATATATCTTGCATCGGTTTCCCGCATTGTTCACATGTTTTCATTCATCTCACCTTGATCCTGTTCTGTAAGTCTCTGCATTTTTGATTTGTGTTCCGCCTTCTCATTACCCCTGGCCGCTCCAAAAGAAACATTCGTTCCCACATGATGCTCATTGATCGCATGAAAAAAACCGTTCCCCGCTCAACCCTAAGGTCGACCAAGAAACGGCTTATTATTCCTATAATGGCAATTAAATATTAACGAACATCGAGCTGGCCCGAATTGGATTGCGGGATAACCCGTGGTTTTGGTTTCGGCAGATTGCCGAAGATGACCCAGGCAAACGGAACAAACCTTGCAGTCAGCCCTACTACAATCCATGAAGCGAACAGCGCTACAGCAAAGCCTCCGGCATACCATAGGTGAACCAGCCAGGACACCCCGGTTTGCGGTGGGAATTCCCGATACAACAGCAGGAAAAATGGATGGATCAGATAAATTCCGAAGGACAGCGCACCAAGTCGATTAAGCGGCTTGGCAATCAATGCAGGCCCCTTGCGATACAACAGGTATGCAATCTGAATCAGTACGAGCGCACAAGCAAAGGTATGCAAATTCCAGAAAAACTCATACCACAGTGTGTTATACGTGGCAATCTTCATACGAAGCAGGTAATAAATATATACATGTCCGAGTCCGGCAGCAATCCAGACTGCCCACAGCAGAATCCAGGATGCTACGCGACCTTTGGTTGCATTTTCACGGCTGATGACAAACCATTGCTTGATCTTTGGAAAATAGACCCCGATGAACGCTCCCAGCATGAAATAGGAGAAGTATGAGAAGGCCCAGCTTCCCTTGTTCGGCACCTGGAAGCCGTATTTGTTACTTACGATAAATGCCCACTGGATCAGCAGGCCAATCGGTACAGACCACTTTACCACCGTAGGATACTTCTTCAGCAGCCACAGAACAAGCGGGAATAACAGATAGAATTGCATGTTGATGAATACAAAGTACAGATGCGTATATGCCTTACCCGTGAACAGTTTGGTAATGAAGCTGATGGCAGATTCACCAAACGGACGGCCTTGATAATGGGTGAAATGCAGAATAACAAAATAAAACAGGGAAAACAGGAAATACGGCAGCAGAATGTAAACGAATCTCTTTTTATAAAAATTGCTGACCAATTTCTTGTCCAAGGGACGTGAATAATAGTTATAGAACAACACGAAGCTGCTCATGAAAATAAAAGTTGGCGTACCATATTTCATGAAGATATTAATAAAGTTGTACAGCCAGTAGTAGCCCGAACCCGTCATGTCCACTGTCGCATAAGACGTGGAATGCACACACAGCACGCCGATAATCGCCATGGCACGTACCAGGTTCAGCTCCGGTATTCGCTCTCTTTTCAATGTCTCACTCATGTTTAGCGTTTCTCCTTAATGTGTTCGTCAATATGTCAGATATGACTTAGTACGATAAGCTCACTATCTATTAAAAGGCATAATGCTTAAGATGGGTAGTCCATTTTCTTAACAATTCCTAAATTTTCAGTGGATTTCACACTATTTTCATGTCTATAAATGTAAAAAAGACCGCTATAATGCGGTCTTCGAGCAATGCTGCCTCGGCAGTATTTATTTCTGGTTCACTGGGATGAAAATGGTAAACTCGGGCTCCCTGTCTGTGTGAACACACATCTTGGGTCTCCCTAATCAGGCCGGGATTGTTCCATCCTGTCTCCTTCTAATCCTTCTGACGACTCGCCAGAATTTGTTTATAGACCTCTATAGCCGCCTGCCTGGATGCCTTCAGATCCACAATCGCACCCTCGCGTGGTTGATGGATATCCTTGCTGTGCAGATCCTTCAGATCAGGCAGCCATTTCCGGATATAATCTCCCTGGGGATCATACTTCTCCGACTGTGTTACCGGATTGTTTACCCGGAAATACGGAGCAGCATTTTCACCAAGGGATGCACACCATAACCAGTTCCCCCGGTTCTGAATGTTGTCATAATCCAGCAGCTTGCGTCTGAAGTAGGCCTCACCCAGGGGAAACGGACACTGCAGGTTTTTGGTCAGGAACATTGCCGTCAGAATACGCAATCGATTGGGCATGCGCCCCGTCTCATTCAGCTCGGTCATCGCAGCATCAATAATCGGTATTCCCGTCTCTGCTTTGCACCAGCGTTCGAAGTGATAATCACTTAACGGTGACAGATCGTATACCTTTTCGTATGTAAAATAGTGACTCTCATATACTGCACGGTACAGATAAAAGTCACGGAAGCACAGCTGTCTAATCCATTCATCCGGCTGTTCTGCCCGGTAAGCGGCATCGTACATCCTGCGAATCGAGATGGCACCTACCGCCACATAGGAACTCAAATGGCTTGGCTCGTATGCTTCATATTGATCCCGTTGCTCCCCGTACTCGGCGATACGCTCCTTCAGGAACGCATCGAGCAGCCTATAAGGCTCTTCTGCAGGGTCGACATCCATAAGCGCTGCGGGAACCCTGAACGAATCAGGAAACTCGATGGACAGCTTACTGATCTTAAGATCAGCTACCGTTAGTACCGAAGGAGGGTTTGGGAATTCATTCATAAACTCCACCCAGCGTCGGTGGAAAGCCGCGAATACTTTATAGGGCTCCGATTTGCCTGTAAAGTCAGCGAACCGCGGAAGATCGATCAGCAGATGATCCGTCAGCTGTGTGAACTTGGCCTGGTATTTGTCCACAACCTTGCGTATACTCCGATCCCTTTCGATCGCGTAAGGTGTCATATCCCGGTGAACCACCACTTCATCGATGATTTCTTCCGTGTGGCCCAATATGTAATCCACAACTTCTGCTGGCTTGCCATGTGCCACATGCAGCAGCTTGCCTGCCTCCCGGTACTGTCTGGCAAGCCCGGCTGCATGCCTCAGAAAGTTGATGCCGCTATGTTCCTTATCGCGTCCCTGACGAAGCAAAAAGGGGTCGTAGATAAAAAGGTGCAAACTCTCATCTTCCTGGTTCTGCAAATAATCAAAAGCGTGCAGATCCTCTGTACGCAAATCCTTGCGATGTATGAATAATTTCACTACAATCCTCCCGCCCGGCCTGTGCCTACTTCGCCGTTAGTTCCCGAAAGAGGCGGCTCGTTTCCGGTTCCGGCTGATGCCCCAAATCCTCCAAGAGTGTCTTGGCAAATGATGAATATAATTGGAGTATGGCTGATCCATCACCCATGGATGCATACACCTTCATCATTAACCGGCAAATCTCTTCAGCATAAGGCTCTCTTTCCTGTAAATCGAGTAACTGCTCAATGGCGTCCTTGCCGCGTCCATGCTTCATGTTCCATTCAGCCAGGTCCATGACCAATCGTATATATTTTCGTCTTAGCTCACGGGCCTTCGATTGTGCCCAAGGGTAGTCATGCTCTTCAAGATAATCTCCGCGATATAACAACATGATCTCCCGCAGCTCTTCCACATTGGTAGAAGTGACTTCTGCATATCCCGCTCCCAATTCAAACTGCTCCACGTCACTCACCAGATTGCCGGGCAGCAAACGGTAACGATTCATGTTGTATTCCAATTTGCCTGTCATACTCCATTCCTTCAGCAGTTTTCGAATCTGGTATACGGATGTATGCAGATGGGTTAGCCCTTTTTCCAAGGTGACATCGGCCCATAATTTATCAAGCAGAATCTCTTTGCTTACCCATTCTCCACGATGGTGAAACAGAAATGCGAATAACTCCTGGGATTTGGTCGTCCTCCATTTATGCTTGGTTGCCTCCGGTTTCAGGCTTCTATAGATATCCAAATGTTTGAAGGTGAGCAGTCCCGGTAACTGGATGTCATCCTCGGCAGCATTGGAAACGGGTTCCTTTACTTCAGCAGCCGCTGCCATTTCCGGCATAGCAGACTTCCAAGCAGCAATCCGGTCAATGGTTTTGCCCAATCTTGCCGAGCTTACCGGCTTCAGAACATAATCCAGTGCATGCAGTTCAAATGCTTCGACTGCATGATCGGCGTACGCTGTTACAAATATAATTCGAATGTTGTTATCCAGCTGCTGTATATACTCAGCCGCTTCCAGTCCGTTCATTTCTGGCATGCCAATATCCAGAAACACCACATCGGCACGTTCTTTTGCCAGAAAATCCAGTCCATCACGAGCTGTTGAAAAACACTGCACGGGTGTAATCCGTCCGTCCGACAATAACAGGCGCTCCAGGTGGAGCTGCGCCGGCTTCTCGTCATCGATTACAATGGCTCTCACTGTTCTTCCAGCCTCCTGCCCTTACTTATTCTTCTTCGTTCTATATCAAAGGAATTACAGAATAGACTTTATCAACTTATTAGTCTGTTAACCATTATGATCGGTATCGGCACAATTCTGGGATAATTAACCTCTGGGCAGAGGAATACGGAAACGAATTTGCGTTCCTTTGCCCACATGGCTTTGAATATTCAATCCCTCGCCATATAAGGACATTAAACGCTGGTTGATATTTTGCAAGCCCACCCCTCCCGGTCCTTCCGTCCTTCCCGAATGAACCTGGGCCAAACGCTCCGGAGGGATGCCCACCCCATTATCTTCAACCTGAACGATGATACGATCATCCTCTCTGGCAATTTTCAGAGTCACGGTTCCACCCGCAGCCCGCTCCATCACACCATGACGAATGGCATTTTCAACGAGTGGCTGAATGCTGAGAGGCGGAACATAGATCCGAACGTCCGGTTCCACTTCATAGTTGACCACCAGCCGCTCTTCAAACCGGGCCTGTTCCAGATGTACATAGGACTCCACCAGCTCAAGTTCCTTGGTCAGCGGTACCAGCTGATCCCGGTTCTGAAAGTCGAAGCTCCCACGCAGATAGTGACTCAGTTCGATCAATAAATCTGTAGCTTTGTCCGGGTTAACGGCACAAGTAGCGATAATGACATTAAGTGCGTTATATAAAAAGTGGGGCTTGATCTGTGCCTGCAAAAAAGCCATCTCTGTGCGAATGGCGCCTTGAACGGAGGCCCGCATTTCAATCAGGGTGCGGACCCTCGCACGAAGCTCCCCCGCATCCACCGGCTTGCTTAGGAAATCATTAGCACCAGCCTGGAAACCCAGCCTGATATCCTCAGGCAATCCACGCGCCGTCAGCATCAGGATCGGCAGTTCGGACAGGGAATTACGCTCACGCAGTTTGCGGCATAATTCAATTCCGGACATCTGCGGCATCATCCAATCGGTAATCACCAAGTCGATTCCCGGGTGTTGTTCTCGCATTTTCAATGCTGCAGCACCACTATCGGCAGAAATGACCCGGTATCGCTCTGTTGACAACAGATTGTACAATACCTGGAGATTTACCGGATCGTCATCCACAATCAGAATCGTATGCTCTGCTGCAGGGCCCTCTTCTGATTCATCGAGTTCTGTAGGAAGCCCTCCAGATGGATTAGCACGCTCGGCAGGCACGTAGCTCGCTGCAGTCGGTCTGGAAACCGTATGAAGCAGCGGCGTTTTGGCAACTGGCAGGGTGAAGTGAAAAATAGACCCCTGACCCGGTTCTGACTGGGCCCAGATCATGCCTCCGCCCAGCTCTACAAGTTTACGCGTAATACTGAGACCAAGCCCTGTCCCGCCGTTAATTCTTCCACTTGTACCATTCTCCTGCTCATAGGACTGGAATATATCCTCCAGCTTCTCTGGAGCAATGCCAACCCCTGTATCCGCCACAGACATTCGAATTTGATCCCCCTGCACAATTGCATATAGCCGTATCTCGCCTTGCTGCGTGTACTTGTATGCATTGCCAATCAGATTATAGAGAATCTGCCGTAACCGATCCTCATCTGCTTCGACCAATGGCAGGGATGGAGGCCAGTCCTGTATTAACACAATAGGCTTATCCCCGAAGGTGAATCCCGAAACTTCAACCACGGTGCGGGCAACGGACTCCAGATCCACCGCTTCCCGCTTCAGCTCGATCTCACTATTCTTGAGCTTGGAGAAATCCAGAATGTCATTGACCAGCAGTGAAAGCCTCTTACCGGTAGACGTGATCATGGACAGGTTTCTGGCCTGCTTCGGCGTCACAGCCCCTGCCGCTCCTTCCAGCATGGACTGGGCAATATTAATGATGCCATGCAGCGGGGTCCTCAGTTCATGCGACGTATTGGCCATGAATTCATCCTTCAGGTTATCGATCACAAGCAAGCGCTCGGATAATGCCTCAACTTCACGAAAGGACTGCGCGAACCGGATCGCCGTAAGAATCATCTGAGCAAAAACAAATAACAATAGCTCATACAGGGCGAGAAAGGCCGTATCCTGCGTCGTGAATGCGCCGATGGTATACAAAATAACAACCATGAGGATGGTCATCATGCTGATCAGCACATAATGGCTGTCATTGGGCCTCTTTTTCAACCAATAAAACATCGCTCGAAGAGTGTATACAATGACGCTAAGCGACACCATCAGCATTAGAGGCTCCAGTTGCGAGAATATTACCGGAGACAAGGTCAGGCCGATAGCGCATTGCAGAATCACCAGTGTAATTCCCAGACGTACGTACCATTTGTGAATTGCACCCGGAACAAGCGCATCCATATAGCGAAGCAAATAGTAATAGGCCAGTGCCGAACTTATTAATTGAAGCCTTAGAATTTCAGTATTCGGTAGAAACGGCACAAAGGTGCCCAGCAGTTTCTCCCCATGCGTCAGTGCATACATGGCTCCGGAGAGACTGAATAAGCCCAGGTATCGAAGCTCCTTCTCACTTCGGCGCAGCCTGAACAGCAGCAGGAAAAACGCCGCAGGGAGGATAAATCCGAAAAGGGTCATCAGATCCTTGAGCCAGTCCCACTGCTGGCTGTACAGAATGCTATGTTCATCTCCAAATAACAGTGAAGCTACAATTCCTCCGGAAGAGTATGTATAGTTGGAAACTTGAATGATGATATCTGCACGGTCTCCCTCAATCGAGGTAAACCCGGTGAACGGCAAGTTGTACTGGAGATCCGTTTCCCTTGTTTCGCCAGGCAGTCCCTTGCCTCCGATCTCTTTGCCATCTATAAAAATACGGTGTGCCATACGAATATTCTTTGTACGAATGCCATAGTCATTCTTCTCGGAGCTGGGCCTGAGTTTGACACGAAGGTGATATGTTCCGTAGCCATGAGCTTCACCCATCGTCTTATTCCACCTGGCCGGGACTTGAAGAGCTGCAGGTGGCCCAAGTGGTTTGCGTCCGGACACATCAGCCTCAAAATCAACCGGGGTCAGTAATTGGTTCGGGTAGAAGTCCCAGACTCCGTCCAATGTGGCTGCACCCTTTTTGGTGAAATCCCATGTGGTCAAATCGATTAGGCCTTGTTTAACTACCGGATTCCCGCGTTCAGTTATAATACTCTGCACAATCCACCCCACAGGGAAGACAACAATACAAATGAAACTAATCGTCAGCATAATCCAGTGTTTTTTCATCGATGAAATCCTTCTGACACGTGACGATAGGCGTCACTTTTTGTCGTTTTATCTTCATGATCCATGTTACACGTTTCTGCTGCCCACGGAAATAGAAGGAAACTAAAAAGAATCACATTTTTTAAGGCGGTTCACCATCTCGGGTGAACTCTCCATTAAAAGCTCAAAAAATAAAAAAAGGACTGCCAGCTGTTCAATCAGGAAATGACCCTGATCGCAACTGACAATCCTCTCTTACTCGCTTACAACCTGTGCCAGCTTCTGCACGATGCCTGACCAGCCCTGCTCCATTCGCTCGCGCACGATGGCATGAGCCTGTCCAAATTCAGTCAGTTTATCGGCATCCCAACCGCTGTGAATCAACGTAAATGCCGTACCTTCTTGCTGTTCCTGTAGTTCGAAGGTAAGTGCCCAATCCTTGCCCCATTGAAAGGATAGCTTATGAAGCGGCTGAACTTCCGTAACCCGGCATGGTGATTTGCCAAAAGGGCCAGCCTCCAGCACGAATTCATGTCCTTCCACCGGCTCCAGATTACTTGGCATAAACCAGGCTTCCATGCCTTCTGCTGTTGAGACGGTCTCCCATACCTTTTCCAGCGGTGCATGAAGTACCAATTGCTGCCGAATGTCCGGCAGTGCGCTCGATGATGATGTCATAACCATCGCCTCCTTTAATAGATATTACTCATTGTTCGGGATATGAAGATAGGTGTCAAATGAATTCAATTAACAACCGAATCTAGCATTGGATCTCCTCTTAAACGAACCTCATCTTGAAACGCATATATAAAAGATGTGTAACTCCCGTCTTAGTCTGCACTGAACGATGGAATCCCAACCGTCACCGATTGGCTATCAAAATGCAAAATCAGGCCGCAGCTAAGGTTCACCCTTGCCGCGGCCTGTCTTACGAGCTGATATATGTTTTAGATAAAATTAATAACCGCGGGAATATTGCTCCGCAATCGCTGCCTTATCCTTGCTGACACCAAGCTCCAGAGCCGCATGGTTAGCCCAGTACGGATCGCGCAGCATGCCTCTGCCCACTGCAACCAGATCGGCATCGCCGTTGCCAATAACGGCTTGAGCGAGAGCTGCATCATCCAGCAGCCCTACTGCAATCACCGGAACATTCAGTTCTTCGCGGAAACGACGGGCAAATGGAACTTGATAACCTGGGTAGTTACCCGGCTTCCGTTGTCCTGCAGGTCCTTCTCCGCCAGAGCTGATGTGGAATATGTCTACCCCTGCTGCCTGATAGGCACGAGCCATATCCAAGGTGTGCTCAATATCGTAGCCGCCATCAGCGTATTCAACTGCAGATATGCGCATGATGAGCGGCATGTCTTCCGGCATTTCCTTTTTCACTGCACGAATAATCTCGACGCCGAATCGAGCCAGATCCTGTCCATATACATCCTCACGATGATTCATCAGCTTGGAATGGAACTGGTGAATGAGATATCCGTGTGCTCCGTGCAGCTCAATGGCATCCACTCCAGCCTGCACTGCGCGGCGAACACCGTCCGCAAATTTCTGAACCATAGCTTCTACTTCTTCGGTAGTCAACGCACGAGGCTCCCTAAAGTCTTCACCCGGGAAAGTGACCACGGATGGAGCTACCGGCTGCTCTGCATCCTCCGCTTTTCGCCCAGCATGTGCAATTTGAATCGCCACTTTCGAGCCATGGGCATGCATGCCATCCACCAGCTTGGCAAAAGCCGGAATGTGCTCGTCCGACCAGATGCCCAGGTCGTTATCGGTAATACGGCCATCCGGTTCAACGTCTGTCATTTCGATAACAATCAGACCTGCACCCCCAACCGCACGACTTACATAGTGAACCTGATGCCAATCATTCGGGATACCATCCTTGGCCGTTACCGAGTACTGGCACATTGGCGCCATAACTACACGGTTATTCAGTTGAAGCCCCTTGAACTGATAGGGGGAAAATAATTTCTCTGACATATGGTTACATCTCCTATTCAATATATTGATATATGTTGAGGCAATCGCTTGTTTTTCAACATGAAAAACAGTTACCCAATCTTGTCAGTCTTTTCTCATCAATCCGACGACCATTCTCTATTATGAAGCAGCCTCCCCTGAATGCAAGTACGTACATTTTTGTGCCATAGTACCCTTTTTTATACCTATAACTACTCCGCGGCACTTTCAGCCCCTACACGAAGTTGATCCAAAACATGATATGATACTTTCATACACAGAAGATAATATACCCAACCTATAATATAAGTTGTATCTAACCCTTAGACGAAAACGGAGAGGGCAGAAACAACCTGTAGAAGCGAAGCGCTCGCCTTTATAACCGGATTTTCACCTTTATATTTAATCAAAAAATCTGGGGATAACTGCGATCAGAGGGTTGTTCTGACCTCGTAGTGATTCGTTCCAAGATTAGTGATAACTTATATATCAACCCAAACTGAAGGAGCGATGATGGTGAAAGATATTTTAATCGAGCGACTGACAACGTATGCTCAAATGGATACTCAATCCGATGAAAACAGTGAAACCTGCCCCTCCACACCGGGCCAACTCGCCTTGGGCGAATACCTTGTAGGGGAATGCAAAGCCATTGGTTTACAGGACGTAACGATGGATGAGAATGGCTATGTCATGGCTACTCTGCCATCCAACACTGACAAAGAGGTTCCCGTAATTGGCTTCCTGGCTCACTTGGATACAGCGACAGACTTCACTGGCAAAAATGTAGAGCCACAGGTCATCGACCAGTATGATGGTCAGGATATCGTGTTGAACCAGGCGCTGGATGTGGTACTGTCTACCACTGACTTCCCCGAACTGCGTGAATACAAGGGCCACACCCTCATGACAACAGATGGGACAACCTTGCTGGGTGCGGACAACAAGGCAGGTATTGCTGAAATCATGACGGCAATGGCCTATCTGATCGATCACCCGGAGATCAAACACGGAAAGATCAGGGTTGCCTTCACTCCCGACGAAGAGATTGGACGCGGACCGCATAAGTTCGACGTGCCTGCTTTTGGAGCCAAGTATGCCTACACGGTAGATGGCGGACCACTGGGAGAGCTTGAATATGAGAGCTTCAATGCGGCTGCAGCCAAAATTACAGTCAAAGGTACGAATGTTCACCCTGGAACCGCGAAAAACAAAATGGTCAATTCGGCCAAAATCGCCATGGAATTCAACCGCCGTCTGCCTGCGGAAGAAGCTCCCGAATTCACGGAGGGGTATGAAGGATTCTACCATCTTATATCCATTGAAGGCGATGTTGAGCAAACGCAGCTCAGCTATATCATTCGTGATTTTGACCGGGCGAAGTTCGAAGAGCGCAAAGCCTATGTAATGAAGGTTGCGGAAGAACTCCAAGGCAAGTATGGCGAGAAGAGCATCACCGTTCAGCTGAATGATCAATATTACAATATGCGTGAGAAGATCGAACCTGTGCGCCAAATTGTTGATATTGCGCATGAAGCCATGACTCGTCTGGACATTGAGCCCGTTATTCGCCCCATCCGCGGAGGAACTGACGGTTCCCAGCTCTCGTATATGGGCATGCCTACACCAAATATCTTCACAGGCGGCGAAAACTACCACGGCAAATTTGAATATGTTTCGGTTGATAACATGGTGAAAGCCACTCAGGTTATCGTGGGGATCGCTCAATTATTTGAAGAACGCGGCGACATTTAATCATCGCACCGTCCATGGATTACACTGTTTAGTAGCAAAGAGCACCCATTGCTTGAAGCATAGGGTGCTCTTTGCGCTACATTTGAGACTTTCACGTCCATGGGACCGATCTCATTCATACATGTTCCCTCCGGCAATCTCGCGCAGTTCCTCCAGATGGCAGATGACAATCTTGCGCTGTTCCTTACGGATAATCTGCCGATCACAGAGGTCATGAATTACCCGGTTCAGATGTCGGTAGCTCGTCCCCAGCATATCTGCCAGCTCTGTCAGCTTGGACGTTTGGATCTCTTCCGTCACCTGCTCGCCCTGTTCCATCGTTGACAACAGATAGCTGGCAAACCTGCTTTCCACCGGGTACAGCAGATTCAGGCTTGATAAATTGGAGAACGTATACAGTTTATGGGTCACATGACTAAGCATGAAATGAAGGAATCTCGGATTATCTGCATACGTGTTTTGAAGGTAACGGTAGCTAACGCCCAGCAGCAGACTTTTGTTGACAGATTCAACTGTATTCTTGGCTTCCTTTCCATTGACCAGCTCCAGATCGCCTACGAGGGCTGGCGGCGTGCTGAAACGGAGCAGCAGTGACTTGCCGTTTGGCAGTGTCGTATAAATCTTCAGTTTGCCTTCAACAAGAAAATAGAACCGTTCCGGCCGTTCTCCCTTCGCACATATAATTTCACCTTTGGACGCTTCCAGTAGTCTTAATTCCGCAAGTGCAGGCTCATCCAGCACCTGATCCAAGCCATGTTCCCGTGCCAGCTGACGCATTCGCCCAAAATCCATGATTTCTCTCATTCCCGGTAACCCCCACCCAAGTATTTAACGTATAGAAATGGACATATGTCCCAATTTCGGCATCAGACGGCTCAAATATCCTGATATAAAAATAGTTACAACTAGCACTTATATCCAGTAAATCATTTTACATGGGAAAATTCTCAGATTTCGTCCGTAATTCGTCATCATTTTATTTCAAAATGGAGTTAATGATAGCGCAATCTTATCCGATGATAATTAAAGCATTATGTACGTTTTATGAATTTAATCGCAAATTAGGAATAATGAAAGGATGGTTCGACCCCATGAATGTTGTAGATGCACTTCTGAAAGTTATGCCTTATATTAGCCTGATTCTTAGAGAACCAGCCGGATTGACCGTGTATGATCATGAGAAAGTATTGTACGCAGTCCCCACTGAGAGATTCAATCTCGGTTTTCAAAAAGGAGAGCCACTGCTGGATGATTATAAAAACTTTACAGCTCTGACCAACGGGCGCGAACCTTCGCTCACCAAACTGCCCGCAGAAGTCTACGGAATAGAGCTGGATATTTTGAACATTCCTATCTTTGATGACAATAATGAAGTTGTCGCCATTTTCTGCATATCTTACGATCAATCCAATCAGAATCAGCTAGAAGCCATTATACAAGAAAATCAAACCATTAATAGCAACCTGGTGGAGATGGTTCAGCATGTGGCAGCTCATGCCGAGGAATTGCAGGCGACCAGTGAACAAATTCTGGAGAACACACGCCTTGCAGTCCAAAACTCCGCTCAAATCAATAAGGTTGCCGGATTCATCCGGGAAGTCTCCGAACAAACCAATCTGCTCGGCCTCAATGCCGCTATTGAAGCAGCACGTGTAGGTGAGGCTGGTGCAGGCTTTGGCGTTGTTGCTTCCGAAGTGCGCAAGCTCTCCGTGGACGCCAAACAGGCCACAACCGATATTGATGCAAGTCTGAAAGACGTCCAACAGGTCATTAAACAGATGGAAGTGGAAGTTTCACAGATTGCTGCCTCTTCCCAGGAACAAGCTACCCTTGTATCCTCCTTCACCGATGTCATTGAGAAACTGAATGAAACAGGTAACCGCATGAAGATGCTGGCGGATCAACTGATCAGTTACTCTGTTCATACAAAGTAAAAATGGTATCCTGAGCGATCAATAAGTACTAAAAATATATCGAATAATGAAACAGGACCCCGCGCGCCCTATTGGCATCGTCGGTGTCCTGTTTTTTGTTTTTTTATATTACCCGGCTCTTATCACCCGAGCTTCACTAATCCTATTTTGCAATCTTCATCTCTTGGGTTCCTGTTACGCCCGCTTCAGACTCCCAGCACTCCACCTCACCCGGAATACGAATAAGGTCACGGGTAAAGACAGGGTCACGCCCCTCAGCCTTCTGTCTTTTGTAATCCTTCAGCGCCTCAAACGTGACCTTGGACAACATGAGGATCGCAATCAGATTGACGACGACCATCAGCCCCATAAAGAGATCCGCCAGATCCCAGACCAGCTGGACTTTGGCTATTGCACCAAACAGCACCATGGCGATAACGCCAATCCGGTACACCCACAGCCACATTTTATTGGACTTGATAAACTCAATATTGGTCTCCCCGTAATAATAATTCCCGATGAGTGTACTGAAGGCAAACAGGAATACCATAACAGCCAAAAAGCCTGATGCCCAAGATCCGATATGCACACTTAATGCCGCCTGGGTCAATTCGATGCCCCCCAGATTGGAGCCTTCGTAGACTCCGGACAGCAATATAATCATGGCCGTACTTGTACAGATGACAAGTGTATCGGTCAGGACGCCAAAAGCCTGAATAAGTCCCTGCTTGACCGGATGTGTCGTATCCGCCGTAGCTGCGGCATTAGGCGCACTACCCATCCCCGCCTCATTGGAGAACAATCCACGCTTGACGCCGTTCATCAGCGCAGCACCCAATGTACCGCCGGCGACCTGCTCAATGCCGAAGGCATTTTTTACGATTAGCACGATCATGGCTGGAAGCTGGGTGATATTCGCCAGCACTACAAATGCAGCAACCCCGATATACAGCACAGCAAGGACCACCACAATGTATTCGGAAGCCTTGGCAATCCGTTTCACACCGCCCATAATGATTCCGGCAAAGATCACCGCCATTACAATACCTACCGTCAACCGATCGAGGCCGAACGAATTCTGGAATGCCACAGTGATCGTATTGGACTGCACAGCGTTAAAGACAAGGCCGAACGAGAGTGTGATGAGAATGGCAAACAATACCCCCATCCACCGTTTGCCTAGCCCACGTTCCATATAATAAGCCGGTCCTCCGCGGAATCCCCCATTATCCTTCACTTTATAGATCTGTGCGAGTGTACTCTCTACGAAACTGGAGGCTGAGCCGATAATTGCAATGATCCACATCCAGAACACAGCACCCGGTCCCCCAAGAGCAATAGCCAGCGCAATTCCCGTAATATTACCGGTACCTACACGGGCAGCCATGCTAATACAGAACGCCTGAAAAGGCGAGATTTTATCCGCTTCCTTGCTCTTGGGCTCAGCCAGCACCTTGACCATGTCTCCGATCATGCGGAACTGCATGAAACGGGTCTTGGTCGTGAAGTAAATCCCGCATACTACCAGCAATAGGATCAACAGCTTGGACCATAAAAAATCGTTGAAAACAACGACAATATCTTGTATCGTTTGCTCCATTGGCAATACTCCTTTTATTCAACTATTGTTAAACACCATTCCATTTGCATGTCTGAGCGTAAAATTCCCATACTATTGCATATAGAATCTCATGGCATACTTCTGAATGATGATCTTTCGTTCCGTTTAGCATTTGTACCATTCCACACAATTCATAGCCAGCTCATTCAGATGTTACTTATACTACAGTCCTATCTACGAAAAACGACACTTTCCTACAACAAACATTGGATTTTTTTTATGAAAAGGCTGTTTTCAGCGAAACTCTGTTACGTTATCTGACATATTGGCTTATTACTGCATGGCTGGTTCTATGCAGAAAGGAAACAACGAAGTATGATAGGAATTAAATTGACCACGACTCAGGGCAGTTCATCTGTCTGAACATACATTGGCCCAATTACATCCGCTGAGGAGAGGAGGATACCGAAAATATGCGTTATTTTATCGTGGATGATGATCCTGGCGTTCGTTCCATGCTGATGGATATTATTGAAGATGAAGGATTGGGTGAGATTGCCGGAGAAGCAGAGGACGGAGCTCACATTCATGCCGAGCTGCTGGAATTACAGAAGGTAGACGTACTGCTGATTGATCTGCTCATGCCCCATCGGGACGGAATTCAGACCGTACGCGCACTGGAGGGAAGATTCGAGGGCAAGATCGTGATGATCTCCCAGATTGAATCGAAAAACATGATCGGTGAAGCCTACTCGTTAGGCATCGAATACTACATTACGAAGCCGATTAATCGGCTGGAGATTCTATCCGTTCTCCGTCTGGTCGAAGAACGTCTGCGGATGCAGCAGTCCATTCAGGATATTCAGCGGACATTGCAGGGATTGACCGGCATTCAATCTGCCGGACGCCAAACCGTGCCTGCCCCTAACCAAACAATTGCCACCGCAGGACATTTCCTTCTCTCGGAAATGGGCATGATTGGTGAAGCAGGCAGCAAGGATCTGCTGGACATGCTCGAATATCTGGAACAGATTGAAGCTGAAGATCACACCATCTCGCCTTATACATTCCCGTCGCTCAAGGATATTTTTCAGAATATCGCCATACGCAAACTGGGAACGGATGCCTCGGCCACCGAGATAACCAAAGAGGTCAAGGCCTCAGAGCAGCGTGTTCGCCGGGCGATATTTCAGACCTTAAGTCATGTGGTGTCTCTGGGATTAACCGACTATACACATCCCAAATTCGAGAACTATGCGTCTAAATTCTTCGATTTCACGGAAATTCGCAAGAAAATGCTGGAGCTGCAGAACAATGTGGAGCCTTCCTTGTCCCAGACTCGAATAAATACCAAAAAATTTGTTCAGGTACTGTATATGGAAGCCAAGCGGCTTTTGCACTGATCAGCTGCCAAAATACATGCGGGCATGAATTAACAGGAATCAAAGCAGCTTCGAGAAAAAAGCTGTCCTTCCGGTTATGTTCATGCCCGCATCGTCGTATGTACTCATCTATGGTTGTCCTACTATTATATGAATCCCTCAAGCTCTTGTCTGGTTTCGATTCATTCGATTATATTCATTAATCAATTCATCCAATGCCATGGATTGTCTGATGACATCCGGATGCCCAAGCCCACCCTCGTGATGTTCTACCAACATATGAAGGTTATGTCTGGCTTTTTCGATTTGATTTTTTAAATCCAAACTCATAACCATGCCTTTGACCTCCTTATTTCTGTGTTATATTTTAGTTTTTACTGTCAATCTATAGTTGGATTAACATATGGCATAGTCGGCATGGATGTTTTGTATCCTTCCCCAGTTTTTGAAGGTCATGAATGACTATGTTTGCCCGGATGCCGCAAAAGTGGCGCTGCCAAGCCATTTTTACAGTGAGATGAATGTTAAGCATCCATATTTTCTCCCCCTATCCTACTTCTTGTATGAATGTGTCTTTATTGTGTATTTTGGAAAATGAACAACAAAAACACCCCTTTGGCAGGCAAACTGAGCAAAAGAGGCCAACCTGCATGCTATTGAGGGGTGTTTGAGCGTTCAGGATATCAGATTCGTGCGGTGAACAAATTCCTTTCCATAACCGGGCCATTCAGGTACAATAGGGCGATGTGTGTGTCCGGACCCGGCGGATACGAAAGTTACTAGAGGATTGTATTCTTGTTTACATCCTGATTTGATATCATTGGAGGCTCATCAACACCATGCAAACCGATTCACGGACTCAAGTTAAAATCATAAACGCCGATCCCAGCGCAATGGGATTATTTGGGCTGGCTATTGTGACCCTGGTCGCATCCTCCCAGAAACTTGGCATTACAGACGGGCTCAGCTATGCGATCCCATGGGCGATCTTCCTGGGTGCATTTGCACAGTTGTTCGCCTGTATCCAAGATTCCAAACGCAATAATACATTTGGCACGACTGCTTTTGGCGCATACGCATTCTTCTGGTTTGCGATGGGTGCCAACTGGCTGATCAAAATGGGCGTGTTTGGCTCCACCCTGGCAGAACAGGCTGACGGTAAACAGCTCGGATTTGCTTTTGCCGGATACCTCGTATTCACCCTGTTCATGACACTGGGCGCTGTGGAAGCCAATAAAGTACTGCTCATCATTTTCATTCTGATTGATTTCCTGTTCCTTGGCCTGACGTTCGATGCTTTCGGCGTAGCTCCTCACGTGTTCCATACCATCGCAGCATATGCTGAAATGGGTATCGGTATCGTGTCGCTCTACGGCACAGGAGCTTCTGTACTGAACGCTCACTTTGGCTATACGTTTTTGCCCATCGGCAAACCGTCCGGCATTTTCAAAGCCAAGGCTTAATATACAGCAGCACCAAACCGCCCGCGCGCCGGTCCGCGCCTGGCGGTTTTTTTGACAATCATGCAATCATTGGAATATGAACTTGGTGGGCACCTATACTAGGAATAACATGAATAGACGATAGACCTGGCACATGCTTCAGAGACGCAGCAGCCAGAGGGTCAGGAGGAAGAAACATGAGAGAGATACCTAAAGCTACGGAGTTCGAACAGGCGGAGAAAAAATATGTGCGCGAGACGCGCTGTTTCAAGACTGCACGAGTATTTCCGACCGATGTGAACAACCATAACACTTTATTCGGCGGCAAGTTGATGTCCTATATTGATGATATTGCATCCATTGCCGCTTCCAAACTATGCCGGGTCAATACAGTAACGGCTTCAACCGACTCAGTCGACTTTCTGTATCCCATTAACCCAACCGATTCCGTTACACTGGAATCCTTTGCTACCTGGACGGGACGCAGCTCTATGGAGATATTTGTGAAGGTAATCCGTGAGGACTTGAAGACAGGAGAGAAAAAGATTGCAGCAACAGCATTTCTGACCTTTGTGGCGTTGGATGAAAATAATCGAAAACTCATTGTCCCCCGACTTATTCCGGAAACGGAAGAAGAGAAGAAACTATATGAGACCGCTCCGGATCGGGCGGCCATGCGGAAGCAGCGGCGGGAAGAGAGCAAGAAATTTGCCGACTTCCTTACCGTTACCTATCCTTGGGAGTAGTTACAACATCAGCTGGAGGTAGCCGGATACGTGGACACTGCTCTGCTATCCGGTAGTTCCCCACCCATGGAGACAGTCCATTGCTGATACTTCCGGTATGCTGCTCCGCTATCCAGTAGACTTTGGCAGGTATAAATACCCTCTTCAATCGAATCGACGCGGCCAGTCGCATACAGACGGAAGCCACCATTCAACAACACCTGATTCACAAAAGCGATATGCCCCTCTCCGCTGAGCACCGATTGTGCCACTTCAAGCTGTTTCGCAGCTGTCCATGCCATCTCGGGTACAGGAATATCCAGCTCATAAGCGGCAGGGTCCACCAGCTCCAGTCGTGTATCTCCGTTTTCCACAGCATACACACGTGTAGGCCGATCAATATAGAGGTCTTCCGAACCCTCCATTCCCTGCACCACGTAAGCTCGGCGGTATCCAAAGCGAGTTAGCAGCTTCGCGATCCGATCCAGAAATGTATTATGAAATACGCCAAAAACAAGATACGGTGAATGGTTAAAATCAATCAGCTTCTCCGCTGTGTTAAACACGGTACGAAAGCCAAGTTCTTCTCGAAGCGGTCTTAGCTGCCGAAGCGAAGCGCACCAGTCTTCGGAAGATACGTACATAACATCCGTTCTTTGCGCAGCCACTCTGGCTTCTTCCCGATTCATTTTCCTTGTATCAATACCTGCTTCCCTGAGCAGCATGGACAGGGTTACCCCCCACTTGGGCGGCAGAGGTTCGCTTCCGTGCAATGTCACCGGAAGCCCGGCTGCTGCCAGTACAAAGGCAACCGGAAAGGTAGCCATGAACGATTTGGTCCGTCCATCATACGGACCTGCACAGTCCAGTCCATCCTGGAATACGGACAGGCGATCTGCGCTGTTCCGGCATGCGTGGACAAAGGCCTCCAGCTCCTCGACATTCTCCATTTTCATCCGCTCCGCCATAAGAAAAGCGGCCGTCTGAGCAGGTGATACCTCCTTTCTCAGAATATGCTCGGCAACAGCCAGCGCTTCGGCATAATTCAGATCACGTGAACCACGTTTTCCACGTCCAACCTCCCTGAGAATCTCAGACATATCCATGATGCATCCTCCTTTCAATTACGACTGGAGCAGTTGATGCGCCTTTACGATTGCCGTGGCGACATCCACCATCCGTTTACGTTCATCCATGGCTCTCTTGCGTAACAAGTCATAAGCTTCCGACTCGGAGATTTGCTTCAGATCACATAAAATGGCCTTCGCCATATCTATCCACTTTCGATCCTCCAGCCGGGACTGCAGCTGTTTCCGTTCCTGCTCCCACTGCTTGCGTTCCATATAACGCTTGGCGGCAAAGTGCAGCGTCCAGTGTATCTCAGGCCCAATCATGGATGGGGTCAGTATTCCATCCATTGAAGTCTCTACCTCGCAGGATTCCACCGAGGAAGAGGCTGTATCCGGTGCGCACCACCATATCAATGGGGTGTTCACCTTCCCCTTTCCCAGGCAGCGTACCCAATATTCCACATCGGCCAGCGACAGATGCAGGATGGATGCCTCTGCTTCAGCTGCCAGCCTCAGAGCCTCCGTCTCACTGTCTGTCACCTGCACATGGTACCCGTTCGCCCCCAGCAATCTCTCAGGAGTTAGAGGGATTGCATCGGATGAGGCCGCTATCGTTGGTTCTACACGGATGACCAATAATGATCGCATGATGGATCAATCCCTCCCTAATGCATAGGCAGAATGGTTAGCTTAAGCACCTAAAATAGTTCATCAAGTTAACATGTTATATAACCTGACAATATCTTAAGTTAAAAATATACAAGTTTGAAACCAATTATGCATGTCGGTAACCTACCGGGCTAATTTCCATGATGATAAATAGGGTTCTTATCTAACTCCGTCTCTTGTTGTTGCCGAGGGGTTGCAGGCCTCTTCTTCCCTGTAACCGCTGCGGCTGTTGACTTCATGTTATGGTACACACGCTGCTCGTTCATCGTTCAGTTCTTGTTTCTATTACACACATGTAAACATAATTAACTTCAAATTTCAAATACTTTTTTGTGTTAACTATATTGACATGAATGGAAGGATCTTTTATAGTTAGGCCATAACAACTCCATATTTAAACGATCACAGTTACAACGGCGTAGCTGGTTGAAACGGCAATGAAGCCTGTTTTGCAATCTCGGATCCATGGCATGCGTATGCATATGCGCAGTCCTCCGAGGCATAACAGGCTTTTTCTATTTTTCCGGAACGAAAAGCGAAGCAGTTCGCAGAATGGATCCAAGGGGGCTAATCACAATGAGTACAACGAAAAAACTGGTGCTGGTCGGCAATGGTATGGCAGGTATTCGTACAATTGAACATATTCTTAAACTCGCTCCGCATGCTTATG
Source organism: Paenibacillus illinoisensis NBRC 15959 (assembly GCF_004000925.1). Lineage (GTDB taxonomy): Bacteria > Bacillota > Bacilli > Paenibacillales > Paenibacillaceae > Paenibacillus > Paenibacillus illinoisensis. The sequence continues at coordinate 388,669 of NZ_BIME01000003.1, forward strand.
AAATTACGGTTTTTGGTGCTGAGCCGCACCCCAACTACAATCGCATTATGCTCTCCTCTGTACTTGCAGGCGGCACGAGCATTGAAGATATCGTAATCAACGAATGGAGCTGGTACGAGGATAACGGCATTCGGGTGCACCCAGGTGATCCCGTGATTCGGATCGATGCCGAGCGCAAGGAAGTGGTGTCCCAGGCTGGTGTCCGTACTTCATATGACGAGCTGATTCTGGCTACCGGATCACAGGCATTCATTCTGCCTTTACCCGGAGCAGACAAGGAAGGTGTCATCGGTTTCCGTGATATCAAGGACTGTGAGACGATGATGGCAGCCTCGCAAAAGTATCGCAAAGCGGCCGTAATCGGTGGTGGACTGCTTGGACTGGAGGCCGCACGCGGGCTGCTCAATCTGGGAATGGATGTCACGGTGATTCATATTAACGGACATCTGATGGACCGGAATCTGGACCTGCCTGCAGGCCTGATGCTTCAACGGGAGCTTGAGGAGCAGGGCATGAAGTTTCTTCTCAACAAACATACGGAAGAAATTACGGGCAAACATCGCGTGAAATCATTGCGCTTCACGGATCAGACAGTGCTCGAGACCGATCTGGTTGTTATGGCTGTCGGCATTCGCCCTCAGGTTGAACTGGCCCGTCAGGCAGGCCTGAATGTGAGCCGCGGCATCATCGTGGATGATTACATGAACACCAGTATTCCTGGCATCTCCGCAGTCGGTGAATGTGCAGAGCACCGCGGCATCGCGTATGGATTGGTAGCCCCACTGTATGAACAGGGCATGGTTCTGGCCAAACGCCTGGCAGGTGCAGCAACCGAAGGATATGAAGGGTCTGTGACGTCCACCAAGCTGAAGGTATCCGGTGTGGATGTATTCTCTGCAGGCCAATTCAAGGATGCGGCAGATACCCGCAGCATTCGTATACAGGATGACGTAGACGGGGTTTACAAAAAGATGGTTATGAAGGACGGACAGCTTATCGGAGCTGTACTGTTCGGAGATACCTCAGACGGTGCCTCCCTCTTTTCCCTCATTAAAAGTGGAGAGAATATCAGTGGACGTGAAAAGGAAATTTTGCTCGGGGTATCCGCCGGCGGTTCAGGGTCCGGCCCGTCGGTAGCCGAGCGGATGGCAGCTATGCCAGACGATGAGATCGTCTGCGGTTGCAATGGTGTTACCAAAGCTGCCATCGGAGACGCGGTGCTGAACAAAGGATGCAACACCCTTGGGGCCATCAAGTCCTGTACCAAAGCTTCCGCCTCCTGCGGGGGATGCAAGCCCATTGTTGAATCGCTGCTCGTCCATTATGCAGGGGATGCTGCCTTGGAACAGGTGAAGGAAGGCATCTGCGGCTGTACCTCCTACGACCGCGATGAGATCGTTGCCCAGATCAAAGAGATGGGGCTGAAAACCGTCAAGGAAGTCATGAATGTGCTTGGCTGGAATGAACCGGAGGGCTGCTCCAAATGTCGTCCCTCCCTTAACTACTACCTTGGCATGATCTGGCCAGCTGAGTACGAGGATGAGCGGGTATCCAAGTTCACGAACGAACGCTACCACGCCAATATTCAAAAAGACGGAACCTATTCGGTTATTCCGAGAATTTACGGAGGTGTCACTTCCCCGGCAGAACTGATCAAGATCGCAACCGTTGCCGAGAAATATGATGTGCCGATGGTGAAATTCACAGGTGGACAGCGGCTTGACTTGCTCGGTGTACAAAAGGAAAACCTGCCGAAGATCTGGGAAGAGCTCGATATGCCTTCCGGATTTGGCTACGGGAAGGCGCTCCGTACGGTGAAAACATGTGTCGGCAACACCTTCTGTCGCTTCGGAACTCAGGATTCCATTGAGATGGGCATTCGTCTGGAGAAGAAACTCGACAAAATGGTTGCTCCAGCCAAAGTGAAGCTTGCAGTCTCTGGATGCCCGCGGAACTGTGCGGAAGCCACCATTAAGGACCTGGGGGTTGTCGCGATTGACGGTGCATGGGAACTGCACGTTGGCGGCAACGGCGGGGTCAAGGTCCGCGCAGCAGAATTACTGTGCACCGTAAAAACCGATGCTGAAGTCGAAGAGTGGACTTATGCTTACCTTCAATATTATAGAGAAAACGCACGCTGGAATGAGAGAACGGCAGCCTGGATTGAACGTGTCGGTCTGGACCATGTGAAGAAGGCACTCGAGGACCGTGAAGAGCGCCTGGCTCTGGTCGAACGGCTTGAACTGACACTGGGCCGCACCGTTGACCCTTGGAAGGAAATTATTGAAGACGAAAAATTGCTTAAAAACTTCACCCCACTCGCTGGCACCCAGCCGGCAGCTCACTAGAAGAGGAGGATCAGCGATGAATCGATTGCGAATTGGACATCTGGCAGATATTGACGAAAAGGGAGCTCGGACGTTTACGGTCTTGGATACCGAGATTGCCGTCTTCAAATTGAGTGATGGAACGCTGCACGCCGTAGAGAATCGCTGCCCTCACAAGGGCGGCAGGCTGTCAGAAGGCATGGTATGCGGAACGGCTGTCCACTGCCCGCTGCATGACTGGAAAATCGACCTTCGCAGTGGCAAGGTACATGAGCCGGATGATGGATGTCTGAACACATATAAAACCGAGGTCGATGATCACAGCGGTGAGATCTACATTACCATAGCAGGTTAGTCTTTAACCATTTCATATGTCTGACATCATGAATCAGGGAGGTGTGCACGATGGATTTTGTTAAACCGGCAGAAGTACTGCAATCGATGGTGGACGCAGGTGAGACTAAAGCCAGAATGAACCGGGTGCAGATGTTAATCCGTGGTTTTCTGGCCGGGGCGATTCTCGCTTTTGCAACAACGCTGGCATATACCGCTGTATCTCAAACTTCCGTTGGTTTGGCAGGTGCACTGATATTCCCTGCAGGGTTCGTGATCATTATTCTGCTCGGACTTGAGCTGGTGACAGGCAGCTTCGCCATGATACCACTCGCGGTGATGAAACGCAGAGTCACACTGATGGATATGCTGCGTAATTACTTCTGGGTAATTGCAGGCCATATACTGGGATGCCTGTTCTACGCTCTGTTATATGAACTCACGCTGACGAAGATGGGAACCGATATGAGCAGTCCCCTCGTTCAAACGCTGATTCAGACCAGCGAAGCCAAGACGCTCGGATATCAGCATCTGGGCGGTGCAGGTATTGTTTTAGTCATCATTAAGGCTATTTTATGTAACTGGATGGTGACACTAGGTGCAGTCATGGCGATGACGTCCACCTCCACACTCGGTAAAATCGTGGCCATGTGGCTGCCGATTACGATATTTTTTGCTCAAGGATTCGAACACGCTGTTGTAAATATGTTTGTCATCCCGGCAGGCATGATGCTGGGTGCTGATGTCAGTCTTGCCGACTGGTGGCTGTGGAATCAGATTCCGGTGCTGATTGGTAACTTCATTGGTGGTGCCCTATTTACCGGATTAGGGCTGTACGCTGCACACCGTTGGGGAAGCCCCATCCCGATGGCATCCAAACTCGCAACCATCCATGGCGGTCGTTCAGGATTGGCAAATGCAGAGTCTGCGTCCAAACTGGGGACACGATCATGAGCCGGGGCCTGGTAAGTATCGTAGGCGCTGGACCTGGGGATCCGGAGCTCATTACGGTGAAAGCTCTGAGACGCATTCAAACGGCAGATGTACTGCTGTATGACCGACTGGTGAACGATGACTTGCTTGCCGAAGCTCCTGAAGCAGCACTCCGGATCTATTGTGGGAAGGCCCCTGGGCTGCATTCCATGAGTCAGGAGATGATTGGTCGGTTACTGGTTGCTCACGCTGCGGAAGGCAAACAGGTGGTTCGGCTCAAAGGCGGTGACCCGTTCATCTTCGGGCGCGGCGGTGAAGAAGCACTCGTGCTGGCTGAAGCCGGAATTCCTTTTGAGGTCATTCCTGGCATCACTTCCGCTGTGGGCACATCCGCCTCATCCCTGATTCCGTTAACCCATCGGGGAGTGGCTTCAACCTTCGCTTGTGCCACGGGTACAGGCAGTGATGGCCGTGTATCTTCCGTTCGCTGGGATCTGCTCGCCCATAGTGTTGACACACTGGTAATCTACATGGGTATCAGCCAATTACCCCTCATTCAACGTGAATTGCTGCAATCCGGCAAAAGCAGCAGTACACCAGCAGCCTTGATTGAACGCGGAACCACCGCGAACGAACGAATCATTACCGGCACACTCGGCCAGCTTCACGCTCTTTCCCTTTCGGAAAAGGTTAATAATCCCGCGCTAATCATCATTGGCGAAGCCGTTCTCGTACGCGAACAACTGATTCAGCTCCAGCGAGCAGCAGACACCTCTATGACGGGATAGCTGCCTGCTTCCCTTTTCTCAATCCAACAGCATACGTTCGTGAATAGTCCGACCCTTCTGTCCTGGTTCTATCAGCAGACGGGTCGGTTTGATGTTTATTAATGCCGTCAACTGCTCCCCCATATAATGTGCAGAATATTTGAATCCAATCTCTGCCCAGTGCATGATGACACCCACTGTCGCAGATATCAGGTAGCTCAGCATAATATCGTAATTGATTGTATACTCACTATCTTCAGTTACCAGCACGAAATCCTCGGTCAAGTAAGTCCTGAACATATTGCAGAGCCTTAGGGCCATATCACCATGCATGGTCATCAAGGCGCGAAAGACATCCTGATGAGCTTCGATATACTCAAATACCGGCATAGTAGAAGGCAATAGTCCGGTCATATCCACTTCCGTTAATTCAGCGTACGGTTTGGCATAGGCTTGGCCTACTCCCTGCATGAAATCCTCCAAAATGAAATCAAGCAGTTCCGGCTTGCCAGGAAAATGCAAATAAAAGGTGCCCCGATTGTAATCTGCACGCTCTGTAATGTCACGAATGGTGACGGCGTCGGCTCCCTTTTCCAATATTAATGAAACCGTCGCAGCGATAATCGCATCCTGCGTTCTTCGTGCTCTCCGGTCCTGGGGGTGTTCGATAATCAACATTTTCGCCTCCTTTGTCCATTATTGTAACCTAAATGAACACCGCTTACATCTGTGTCCGATACCAGACATATACGCTGTCAATGATTATTGTCACACCGTTATGTATATCTTAACATTGAGACAGGAAAGATAGACGACAGGTTGAAACTTTTTTTAAAGAAAAACCTGCCAATAATAAATAAGGAGCGAATATATCATGAGTACTTATACACATACAGCAGTTATTACAGGAGCTGCCGGAGGCATTGGTAAAGAATTGGCACGCAGACTGGCTGAACGTAAAATCAATCTGGTTCTGGTGGATCTGAACGAAGAAGCCATTCAAAAAACAATCACTGAACTGAACCTCGACAAAGAGCATGTGATTGCGGTAAAAGCAAACGTATCCCAAGAAGCAGACGTGAAAAACTATGTTCAAAAAGCACTCGATGCTTTTGGCAGAATCGACTACTTTGCCAATAACGCGGGTATCGAAGGTCCTACCGGCCTGATCGAAGACCTCAGCGTTGAAGCACTGGATACGGTATATAACGTTAACGTTCGTGGCGTATTCCTTGGTCTGCAAAATGTCATTCCAGTAATGAAAAAACAAAAATCCGGTGCGATTCTAAACACATCTTCCCTTGCAGGTCTGATGGGTGCTCCAGCCGTATCCCCATATATTATGTCCAAACATGCCGTAGTAGGTCTCACACGTACTGCAGCAAATGAACTTGCACCTTACAATATCCGAGTAAACGCGGTATTGCCAGGAACGATTAACACTCGCATGATGCGTCAAATCGAAGCAAACTCCGGTGACGTGGAAAACTATCAAGATGCTACTGTAGCCAGCATTCCAATGGGACGTTATGGCGAACCAGAAGAAGTGGCAGCTGTAATGAACTTCCTCTTGTCTGAAGAAGCTTCCTATGTAACAGCTTCCCTCTACACTGTAGATGGCGGCATGATGGGTCAATAATAAGCTGTACGAATGTTTTACCATTAAGATCGGGTTATCCATTAAAGACCCCTTCACAGTAATATAAAAGAAGACCTCAACATCCACTGTTACGTGGAGGTTGGGGTCTTTTTTTGGGTACCTTGTTTACGATGTGGATAGTACCTACAATAATTCAGATCTTAATCCACGTATCCAGCGTGGCCTTTTTCCATGAGATAATCCATTTCGGCATCCAGAATACCTTCTACCGTCAATTCATCGAGCTTCACATCTTTGCGGCTCAGGATATAGTCGGCCAGATCATCGCCGTCGATGTCCACTTCGCCTTTGGCATTTTCATGCGCTTTGTTGATGTAGGCTTGCTCATGCTTCAGCACAAGCGAAATATTCGCCTGGCTCGCTTTGGTTTTGTCTGCGATATATTGCATCATTTCCTGCTCATTAATCGAATTCGCTTCCGTCACGTTCAGTTCAGCTCCTTGGTTCATACATACTGTTGCCATTGTAGCATAGGTTAACCCATAACAGACATGCCTTATTCAGATCTAAGTTAGACGAACATAGAACGTCGCTCCCTCTCCTACTACACTACGAGCATAGATCTGACCTTTGTGCTGGTCCACGATCGATCTGGCAATCGCTAGACCGAGACCGTGTCCACCATGCTTGCGTGCTCTGGATGCATCCGTACGATAGAACCGATCGAAGATACGGTCCAAATGCTCCGGCGCAATACCTTCCCCTGTATTGGAGACGGCTAGTACTACCTCATGATTTTGCTTCTTCAGTGAAACATTAACCGCGCCTTTGGCTTTGGAATATTTCACGGCGTTATCCAGCAGAATCAGAATGACCTGCTTGATCTGTTCACTATTGCCATGGACCATGAGCTCCGGCTCAATGCTGTAGTCGAGAGATATATTTTTCTCAAAGATAACGGCTTCCATCGTCAAAATAATGGTCTCTACCGCATCGCTCATATCAAACTTGGAGTGGATCATCGTGGAACGTGAATCATCGATCTCGGTCAGATATAACAGATCACTTGTCAACCGGGACATGCGCTCCGTCTCCGACTTGATATAATGCAGCCATTTGGACTGGTTATCAATAGTATCCTCCCGATTGGCAAGCAGCACGTCGGTGTTGGTATTAATGATGGCCAGAGGTGTCTTCAGCTCATGGGAGGCGTCCGCGATGAACTGTTTCTGTTTATCAAACGCTTCCTTGACCGGAGCAATGGAACGATTGGCAAAGTAACGGCTCAGGAAATAAATGACGATTAACATGAACAGGCCTACGATGGTAAAGGTATAGATGAGATTCGTAAGAATGCCCTGCTGGGCAGTTACATCAATGAACACAATCATATGTCCATCGCTGCTCGGATCAATGACATACGCCCAGTTCGTTCCATTTAGCGCAAATTGTCCGGTCTTACGCTCTGATAGATCAGCCTTGTCCACCTTCTCCAGTGCCTCTGCGTAAAATGGTTCCTCCATGCTGAATCTGGATTGTGAATCCGTAATATTCCACTCATTATCCGTCTTAACCATGAACGAGACCGAACGCCCTGGCGGCGAATTGGGATCTCCGCCTGGTCCGTTCTGCTGCATGTCCGTTGGCGGATTACCCGCGATTGCATCATCCCCACGCGGCATCTTGGACGAATTATATGGGTTGTGATAGAAATCGGATACCTTGAAGAGCTCCATATTGGTTTCCCGCTGCACATTCTGGTACGTAATGACATAGATCGTCGCAAAGGCAACCAGCATCATGATGGAGATCGATACCAGATTGACGACCAAAAACCGGTTTCGAAGTCTCTTAAACATTAGGCCGTCACCTCAAGTACATAACCTACACCCCGGATGGTATTAATGCGGACCTTGGAATTCAGGAAGGTCAACTTCTTGCGCAAAAATGAGATATATACCTCCACATTGTTATACTCCACTTCAGAATCGAACCCCCACAGCTTCTCGATGATCTGCTCCTTGGATGTGATGGCCTGTTTACGTGTGATTAGCAGCTCCAGCAGCTCATTCTCTTTCAGATTAAGCTTCATCTCCTTGCCCTGCACGGCCAGCTTCAGCTGCGTTGTGTTCAGTTCAATATCGCCAAACTTCAACCCATCCTCAGGTACAACCTCGCCTTTTCTTCTAAGGGCTGCCCGAATCCGGGCCAGAAGTTCCTCTGTCGCAAACGGCTTCGCAATATAGTCATCCGCCCCATAATCGAGTCCGGTTACTTTGTCCGATAGCTCTCCCTTGGCAGTCAGCAGGATGACAGGCGTGTGGTTTCCCTCACTGCGCAGCTTCCTCAGCACGCTGATCCCATCCATCTCCGGCATCATGATGTCGAGCAGCAGCAGATCGTATATACCGCTTAACGCATAATCGAGTCCTGATCTGCCGTCATGGACCATGTCCACGGAGTAATTGTTTTTCTTCAATATCTGGGATACGGCCTCTGCCAAATGAACCTCATCTTCCGCAATTAATATTCTCATGATCTATTCATTCCTCTGCCTTGAATTGTTCGTCGCGACTTTCTTTTATTATATCAATCATTCTACCTGCGGAACCTTGAATCAATCTTAATTCATTGAATTTACGAGAAGTATTATAGGAAGGTAAAAAAAGATCAACGGAATGTAAAATCATTTAAGATTCATTCAAGGTTGGCGCTCTAAGATACAGACATGGAAGCGATACACGATGAAACAAAACATACAACCCATGGATGAAAGGAATGAATCTTAAATGGCGATTGAAGTATTCAACCGATATGAGAGCAAGTATCTTCTGACCGATGAGCAATATGAACGTTTCTACCGTGATCTGCTGAAGTATATGGAACTGGATGCGTACAACAAGAAACACGAGTTCTACTCCATCAGCAACCTGTACTTCGATACTCCGCAGGATTCCCTGATCCGAGCAAGCCTCTCCAAGCCCAAATATAAGGAGAAGCTGAGATTGCGGGCTTACGGGGTACCTGAAGAAAATGCCAAAGTGTATCTGGAGATCAAAAAGAAATTGTTTGGCCTGGTGAACAAAAGAAGAACGGCCCTGATGCTGGATGAGGCTTATGAATTCGTTCGTACGGGACAGGCGCCTGAGCTGGCAGACTACATGAACAAGCAGGTTGTCGATGAGATCGAATACTTCCTTCGCTTATACAACCTGGAACCAAAAGTGTATCTAGCCTATGAACGCAAAGCATTGTTCGATAAGAACAGCCGCGATCTCCGCATCACCTTTGACACCAATATCCGCAGCCGCAGATACGATCTGAAGCTGGAGCAGGGAGACTACGGTGAACCACTGGTGGAGGACGGTCGCTGGCTGATGGAGGTCAAGGCGGAGAAAACCGTTCCGTTCTGGCTGTCCCAGCTATTGTCTGAACACGGCTTGTACCGTGTAGGCTTCTCCAAATACGGCAACGAATTCAAACGCCTTGTCAGAACGACGAACCTGAATTACCAGGGCGAACGAATCCTCGTTCCAGGGACCGACTTCGATCCTGCCATGAAACCAAACCAAACGATCATAGAAAGAGAGAGTGTAGTATATGCTTGATTCCATTTTCAGTTCTGCTCTAACCGACACAACGCTGACATTCAGCAGCGCTGTGATCACGATTGGCCTAGCCATCCTTATGGGTGCAATTATCAGTCTCACATACATGAAAACCAATGCAAACACATACTCACAAAGCTTCACATTAACTATGGTTGTCCTGCCTGTTATCGTTGCGATCATCATCCTGCTAATCGGCAGCAACGTAGCCCGCGCCTTCAGCTTGGCCGGTGCCTTCTCGATCATCCGTTTCCGAAGCGCGCCTGGTGATCCCAAAGATATCTCCTACGTCCTGTTCACCATGGCTTCCGGTCTTGCCTGCGGCGTCGGCGCATTTGGATACGCGGTATTGTTCACCATCATCTTGTGTGTACTGATGTTTGTTCTGAGCCATTTCAAATTCGGAGCCAAAAAGAGTCAACAAAAATTGCTTAAAGTCACCATTCCTGAAAACCTGAGCTATGAAGAAGCCTTTGATGAAGTATTCAAAAAATTCAATGTTGAGTATCAGTTGAACAAAGTGAGAACAACCGAACTTGGCAGCTTGTACGAACTGGTCTACCTGGTTCACCTTGGCCAACACGTCAATCAGAAGGAATTCCTTGATGCCGTTCGCACACGTAACGGGAATCTGGATATCTCCCTCAACATGGCACCTACGCCAGAGTATTAATTCGAGACATTTTATAAAACGAGAGGAACGATATATTATGAATAAAAAATGGATTACAGGCAGCAAGTTATGGTCCGTAGCGATGATTACTGCAATGCTTGCAGCATGCAGTGCTCCAGCAGCAACCAACTCCACCGCCAACGCCGCAACATCAACAACAGGCACCACCAAAACGGTTTCCGTTAGTGAGCAGACCTCCGTCAAATATGCGGATCTGGTCTCCCTGGATGCGGACGATACCAATGTAAGCTGGAGTGAAACCGACTCTACAACCATTAAACTGAGCGGGAAGACAGCAACCGTTACTGGCTCCGGAGCCAAAGCGGCGAACGGCTCGGTAACCATCTCCGAGGCAGGTACGTATGTGCTTAGCGGGGAACTGACAGACGGACAGATTGTAGTTAATGTAACCGATAAAGGAACCGTTCACCTCGTGCTGAATGGGGCAACCATTCACGATAACGACAGTGCGGCCATCTATATTAAGGAAGCTGGCAAAGCTGTGATTACCCTGCAGGAAGGAACGGAAAATGCCGTTTCGGATGGTACGACCTATGTATACGCTGATGATGCAACGGATGAGCCCGATGCAGCCATCTTCAGTAAAGCAGATCTGACGTTTAACGGCACAGGCAAACTCAACGTAACAGGTAACTACAACGAAGGGATCACAAGTAAAGATGATCTCATCATTGTAAGTGGCACCATTGACGTCAAGGCAGCAGATGACGGCATCAAAGGTAAGGATATGCTTGCTGTCCAAGAAGGTACCATTACAGTTGATGCTGAAGGCGACGGTATGAAATCGACCAACGATACCGATGCCGAAAAAGGATTCGTAGCCATTGCCGGTGGTACATTCGATATCCAAAGTGGTAACGATGGTATTCAGGCTGAGACTGCACTCGTTACCGACGGCGGCACATTTAACATCGTCACTGGCGGAGGCAGCGCCAATGCACCAGCCAAAGCAGAAGAAGGACCATTCGGTGGCGGTGGCGGTGGCTGGGGTGGTGGAACACCTCCAACCGACATGGGTACTCCACCAGATGGTGAACCGCCTGCTGATATGCCGGCAGCGGATGGAACGAATGCAGCAGGTAAAGTACCGGCAACTTCCGTTGATAAGGCATCGACTACTGCTTCGGATGCAGATGCTGCGACGACAACTACAACCGAAACAGAATCGACAAGTGCCAAAGCACTTAAAGCAGGGGCAGATCTTACCGTTAACGGCGGTACGTACAACATTGATTCCATGGATGATTCCCTGCACAGCAATAGCAATGTAACGATCAACGATGGCAAGATTACCCTTGAATCCGGCGATGACGGCATTCATGCTGACTTGGCGCTCACCATTAACGGTGGGACAATCAACATTGCGAAGAGCTACGAAGGGCTTGAAGGAGCATCCATTACACTGAATGATGGTGATGTGGACGTAACTTCTTCAGATGATGGTGTCAATGCTTCGGGTGACATCACTGCAACAACTGCGGATCCTGCGGAAACGACAGGAGAAGACAGCACTCAAGCAGCAGACACAACTACTGCTTCCAACATCTCTGTAACCGAGACGACTGGCACAACATCAACAACTACAGATACGGATCAAGCAGATCAAAGCACGGACGCAAATACCAATACTCGCCCACAAGGTGGCGCTCCAGGCGGTATGCCGGGCGAATCTGCTGGAAACAGTGAGCTTCACATTAACGGTGGATCCCTTACCGTCAATGCAGGTGGCGATGGACTTGACTCCAATGGTTCCATCTACATGACCGGTGGAACCGTGATTGTGAACGGTCCAACCAATGATGGCAATGGCCCGCTCGACTATGATGGCACATTTGAATTGAGTGGTGGTTACCTGATCGCAGCCGGCAGTTCCGGTATGGCTCAAGGGACATCCGAGAGTTCGACTCAGAACACAATCGTCATGACATTCCCTGAAACGCAAAAAGCAGGAACCCTGGTTCACGTACAAGACAGTGATGGCAACAACATCCTGACCTTTGCTCCGGCAAAAGATTATCAATCCGTTGTCATCAGCTCTCCAGACCTGAAAGAAGACGGCTCTTATGAGATCTACTCCGGCGGAACATCGACTGGTACAGCCACTGATGGCCTGTACACAGACGGTACCTACAGTGGCGGTACCAAAGTGGTTGCTTTCCAATCTACTAGCAACGTCACTTGGGTGAATGAATCCGGTGTGACGACTGCCAATACAGGTATGGGTGGTCCAGGTGGAGGACGCGGCCAAGGTGGATTCGGAGGCGGACGAAACAGAACAGAGTCCGGAACAACAACAGATGGCACAACTACAGAAGGAACAAGTACAAGCACAACAGACTCCGCAAAATAAACAAGGATACACTGAGCGGTATTTAATAAAACGCCTGTTCAGCATAACAATAGAAGGCGCCAAATTCACTTTAGAAGTGGGTTCGGCGCCTTCTTTCGTTATCCTTATAGTGACTGGATCACACTGCTTTCCCTTGGGGAAAGGTATAACCATCGTTCTCTTCAAAATGTGTATACATAAACCTTCGTACGCAAGGCATCCTTGCACGTAATGGTTCGCAGAGGCACTTTCCCCGGAAGTGCGAAACATATACTGATAACCCGTGCCCCCGGTGGAAGCTCCCGGCTAAACTTGTCCTCGAGCCGGGTCATGGCACCAGGAAACAGATAACAGACCACACCGTCTGCGTGTTCATAGGAGCTCTTGTAGATATCGCCGCGTATGAACCGCAGCCGACCCTTCAGTGAATTCCGCTCGCCCTTGGCTTTCCTGAATCCAATCATCATGCTGGACATGACTTGTGAAAACCAGAAAGGAATGAACGAATTCTCAATGCCCGTAACACGCTTGCCCGGACAATGACGGACGATGTCAACGCCCAGCGTCCCCCAGCCGGAACCTGCCTCAATGATATCCCCATAACCCGGAATGCGATTAACCTCCTGAATGACCACCTGCCGGACCATTCTGGATGTGGGCATGGGCGAGATTCCATTTTTCCAGCTGACCAGCACAATGGATATTACGGCGATTAGCGTCACCACGGCAATCAGCCATGGAATGAATTGAATGATCAACATGGCCTCATCCCTTTGTTCATACAGACTGGTTACATCGATGATGGTTTAAATGTACGTCTGAGAAACATCCCAAACAGGTATTTTTCCCCTCTCAGTATGCAGGAATAAACCCTAGTATTCTTCATCAAAATTATCCGTTTGTTCATTCTTCTCTACAGAAGTTATTTTTTCCACTGTCCAACCCCATGTATTTTTCTTTTTGTTGAACCTTCTCTTCTGAATATAAACCACCTTATCATAAGGTTGAATTTTATATTCTTCAACCAATTTAGGAGAAATATAAACATCATTTACAAATGCGAATGGGTTCGTGTTTTCTTTGTCAACATAACCGATTCCGGTTTGAATAAAATTAGATATAAATGTTGCATCCCCTTGTGCAATCTTATAAATTTTAAATAAATTCGTTCTTTTATTATCCGCAAACATCCTTACTTTCAAAACTTCATCGGGTTCCCATTTATGAGCCTCTTTAATGGAATCGATGTAGAAATATCCTTCTTTTATATTTGAAAGTTTGCTATTTCCTATGTATGCAAAGTTAATTACACCTTTATCTTTGTTGATATATGTAACAAAAATATCGGTAAACGGAAGCGTTCGATAAAGAATTTCTTCAGCTTTGTCAGCATACTCCTTAAAAGCATCTCTACTTTCAGCCGACTCCGCTTCAATATACCAACTTTCGTTTTTCCATCCTTCAAGTTTCTGGGATATTTTTCCCCAATTCTTCATTCGAGTCAAAATTAATTCATTCAATTCAAATTTTGCATTTGAAAACATCTCTTTACTCACAAGAGTAGGTATGATCTTTTCCTGCAATCCAACAATCATATCTGGTTTTGACTTACAAAGTAATCCTGCACATAAGCAATTGAATTTTTCATCATCACCCACAAGTTCACTAATTAAATCCCAAACCCAAAAATCCTTGCTTTTAGTTCTTGCAAATGACGTAACTGTTTCTAGTGCTTCATCTTCTCTGTTTACCTTCATCAATAATTTCGCTTTATAATACGGGAGCCATTCATAAGAAGGATTATTTTGTATTTGAGAATTCAGCACATCGATAAATGAATTGATCCTTTGTGCCGTTGCTATAGAAATATTCAATGATAACAGTTTTTTTGCATGAAAATTCAGTACAACTTCTGCCAATGGCCTAACTTCTACATTCTCACCTTTATCATTAGTGAAATTTCCCTTTTGAAAATCTCCTTTGTCAAACCAATTGAATCCAATAGTATCCATAAATATAAGATAATTAGTATCATTTAATTTGCTTCGAATTTCTTTAATAAGTAAACGCGATGCTAAGGCCTCATTATTATCATAAGACCGTCTGTTCTCAATAAACTTGGCTTCATTTCCACAAAACCTCATCAACTGCGGAAAAATTTGATTAGCAAACTGCTCTCCTTGCATCATAACCCGTCGAATTGACCACAAGATTGAATTTACTAACGTTTTCGTGAAATCGTTTAAACCATCAAAAGGACTGCTGTCAAAAGATATAACTGCAATATCATTAAAAATCACTAAATTGTTGAAATAATTGTCAATATTCCCTTCAGACATCTTCAAAAAATCATACATTATCCAGCCAAAAGTAATTACTGCTTCTTCATCTTCATTATTTGCTTGAAGATACGGAAGAATTGCATTAAAGGCCTCTTGTTGTTTTCCATCTTTCCTCAGTTGCTTTGCTTTATCAATCGGATCTTGATCCAGTTTCCCATCGTTTCGATAAATTTTCTCAGACAACTTTTTTAATTCAGTTAATATTTCAGTTATTTCCGAATCCTCTTTATTTAGTTTTAATTGCTGTACAAAAAGATTTTGGTCGATACGATTATAGGCAAAGTCTTGCAACCATTTGTATTTCACGTAGTGCTTGGTGCAAATTCGGTACAAGTCATCATTATAGTTTTTTGTTGTGTACATTCTTTGCACCTCCTTTAATCAAGAACATAAATTTCTTTTATCAATCTAACAATTTCTGAGAAAAGTTCCTTACTTCCATCAATGTAACTGAATTTAGAAATCATTCTATCGCCGTTATACCAAAGTTGGATACCTACATTATTGTTTTGATTGGCAAAACTTAATATCAAATTCCATTTATGATAGCCCAAAACCTTCATTTGAATATCATAATTTTCTAAGATAGAAGCAAACTCTTGCAAAAACGATTTCATTACTCCGATTTCATTTGGAACATCCTTTGGAGTTGGTTCCAATAACGGCAATATAATTCCAAAATCCTCCCCTTCACCTGACTTCAACCTTGGAATCTTCATCTCTCCTTTCCCATTATAGTCGAAGAACAATTCAATTTTTCGGTCATTTATCTCCAAAGTGACAATCTCTAAATATTTTTTTGGAGCTATATTTAAGATAGTTGCCACACCTGACAGCTTGGTTTCCAAATAGCTTTGGAGCTGCTCGGTAGAAGTTTTTTTTCCATTGGAGAGCAATAAAATGATGTTACTTTTATTTGGGGTTTTTACGGATGATGACTCACTAAATTCCGTCTTCAAAAAAGGAGAGATTGGTTTCCAATTTATCAGTTGAACATTATTTAATCCGCTCGATATCCCAGTATAGATCCATTTGAAATATTCCTTATTTGTTCTACCTCGATTTTCTCCTTGATTTGTATTAAAAAACACCGTTTCAAACGAATAAGCCATTGCCTTATTCACTGTCATCGCCCAACCGAACTTTACTTTCGATGCATTTAAAAGCTTAAAGTATTCGCTTGTTGGTGCTTTTAATTTTTTTAATACTCGATCTCTGTATGTTTTTTCGAAACGAGTCAACCTCCGTTTGTCTTTGAAATCCCTATAAAGTTCTTTCTCATCTATTTTGGTTTTAGTATATTGGTCAGGATGTAGTAACATTTCTTGATATTCTGCACTTCCTTCAAAAGGTTCGTTATCGAAAATATCTTTTTCATAACTCGATAAAACAATTTGATATGCAATAATCTCGTTTTTGTCCAGCTCACTTTTTGTAGCTTTCAAGTAATTATCAAATACAAGAGTTTCAATAATACTTTCATCTTGAAGCTTTATTTGACAAGGAATAAATCGCAATATTACTTTTTCGCCTTCTATTTCAACAACTTTTTGGATTATATTATCATTATCGACATGGATAACTACTCCAAAATATCCACTGTCCACCCTTTTAGGCTCAACAAAAGAAAAAGGTTGCTCCATATTATCAAATGGCGACAAATCACTTTCCATCAATGTTGGTCCATAAGCTTGAACTGTTGTATGAAAGACAACGTAATCCTTCGCTCCTATTTCTCCGCCATTTTTAATTAGTTGCTTCTTTATCCAAATATTCACTTGATTCGCTTGCTCATTGGAAAAAACTAGAATTTTACTGCTACTTGAATTCAAATAAGCTTCCTTCAAGACATTTGTTTGGTCTTTTTTTTCGCAAACTGTAATCTCTTTTCTAGAAAAAATTAACAATTCATTGTATTGATCAGCCCATATATTCTTTGAAATCTTATTACATACTTTAATGATTTCGGATTCCCCGGCATGATCTGGCAACGCTGTATTCCTTATCTCTGAAGAAATCTTTTTACTTTCAAGAATTGCTTTCAAGTATTCTGGATTAAGTGCATTTTCAATTTTCGACCCATAACTCAGTTTATTTTTGTCTCCAATGAAAATAACCTTTCTCTTGGGATTGGACTCCAAATCGATATAATTTAAGACATCATCTAATAAATGCCCAGAACCAAATTGTAGCAGATCTGAACCTGCACTCGAATTAGTAATCAGCTGACTATCATCGATAATAAACAAGGCTCGATCTTGATCATGGATTTCATCATGTCCTTTTAAAGGAATATTCTTTTTGTAAAATTCATCTATTGTTTCACCCTTGAAATCAAATACCGAATTAAATAGTGAATCCACTTCTTCCAGTTGTGGATTGCTCCTCAACATCTTCCTTCTCAACCGATTAGAGTAAGCAAATGCCGGGACATCAGTATAACCTAAATCAAAAGCCAGTTCTCTAATATCTGGAATAAGCGCAGTTTTTCCACTTCTCGTATTACCTGTTAATGTCATAATTTTGCTATCAGATAATAGAAATTCTTGAATTTGCTGCAGACAATCGCTATTTGTAGTTCGTTTTTCAACACGCGGTTCATGTATCTCTAGTTCGGATTGAACATCAAACTGGTATTTATTCGCAACAAACAAAGTCTCTGTAAAAGTTTGTCTTCCCTTTTCCGACAAATAATTCATATCCCCATCAACCACGACATCAATGATGTCGACAATTTTGTTGAGATAGTTGTTCGAATCAACAATCGAAAAACTGATGTGGAACTGTCTAGGAATTCCACCTACGATTTCTACTTTATCGTGAAAACAAACTACAGTTGATATAGACTTACGTTTAAAATCGTATAAACGATATTTAAGTTCATCAATCAGCTTTATCCGTTGCTTGCCAAGTTGACTAAACGGATTCGGAGAGCTCCCTCCTTTAACAGTTACATCACCATTTAACACCCATCTACCAAATCCAAAATATTCTTCAGATGGAAGCTCTAGCGTCCCGCTATAATCTTTAAAATCAATAATAATAATTTGATTTTGAGTAACCAATAAGCAGTCAATTTGCAAATCTTCTCTTCCAAGACACTCTGGCATTCCAAGTAAAATACCATCCCAATGTCTTTGCTCAAAAACTTGCGACAACTCAACCGATACTTTTCTAAAAAATTCATTTTCGTACGATTTTGAAGATTTGCCTTTGCGAACCTCTAACATATCATTTTGCCTTCTTTCCTCATTCAACCTGCCAATTGTAGACTGAATGATTTTTAATTTAGAATGATACTGTATGTATTAATTTCCTTTTCTAAGATAAAAATAGACACCCCTAATTCACATATTAAAGGTGTCTTAACAAATTAGGCAATTAAAGATCATGAGTTTTTGTACTTGTTGTATGTTTTTATAGTGGCACATGTGACTTCATGTATACACCCTTTTTGTAAACGGATTTGATCGTAAAATGGACACCCAACTTGCGGTTGGTCCGATAGATCAGCGAGTTGATCTCATCGATTCCTACCGAATCGCTCTCCAGCATGCTTCGTTCAGGCCATACCTGGCCAACGATCTGCTCTCTCGTCACAAAATGATCCAATTGACTGTACAGCAGCTTGAACAGCTGGAACTCCTTCTTCGACAGCGGAATTTCCACCTCGCCAATCTGTACAGTCTGCAGGTGATCATGCACCCGGACTCCCTCACCCAGCAGATCGGATATGCGGTATTCGCGTGTTTCTTCGAGATCACCCTCCGTACGAAGCTGAATCAAGCCATTGACCATGGTCAGAATGTCTCCTTCGGCAAACGGGTATTTCTCATAGGGAACGAGCCGCTGCCCGTTCAATTCGGTGCCATTTTTGCTATCCAGATCCTCCACCCACAGCTGACGCTGTGCATCATAATGAATGCGGCAGTGCCGCTTCGATATCAACTGATTATACACGGACAAGTCCGATTCACCGCCGCCCGTATAACGTCCCACCGTGATGGAGCGTCCCTGGCTTACGTAAGCAAATGAACCGTCACTCTCCTGCCCAGGTGTACGAATGACGATTTTTGCCGTCTCCCGCATGTTCATCTCCCACCTTCGATTATCACTCTAGCTCTATAAGTTTCATCAATAATGATAACTTCATCAGATTTGTTCCATTGTTTGCATTGCTGACTATTTATATAGTGTATACAGGCAATGATGTATTCGTTTCTCTACTATACCAGACGTTGTGCTTTTTTTCTCATAACGGTCTTTCATCCAGCCTAATCAACAAGAGAGGGTTATCATCATGAACAAAAAGAAGATTTTCATATACGTACTGCTCGCTTTTACCCTGTCCATTACACTAACTGTCCTGTCACGCATGACAGACGAACGCAGCGAATTATTGAACGGCACGCCAGCCTCTGAAACATCATGGCTGCAACTGAACACACAGCCGTGAGCTTACTCTATTATAACGCGATCCATGTCATAAACGTTTCACCAATGTCATAATCACCGCTTGGATAGAACATAACTCCCTGCCCGCATAATCGTATAAGTCCACATGAAGAAGCCCCTTACACGCTGACATCGCAGCGGGAAGAGGCCTGTTTGCTTAGAATTGTACAATTGAAAATGCGTTCTGAAGATTGTTCATATTTAAAAAAAGTAATTACTCAGCCCGATCGGATTCTTCCACCTGTGGGGTCTTTTTGGCCTGAGCTTCCTCCATCCGACTGGATACCTTCTGATACAGATACGAAATGCCCAGCAATAACACACCGAAGCTAAAGTAGGCGATGATTTTGCTGCCCGTTGTCAGCAAACCAACATCGTAGAACACCATTTTCCCCGTGGAGAACAAGGTCAGACCGAGTCCGAGACGACGAATCATGACGTACCTTCTACGGAATCCGTACGCAATATAGAGAATCGCAAGCAGCAGATACATCAAGCTGAACATCAGACCGATGTCTCCCCATTGAAACTGCACCGTCAGGAAGACCGTGATGACACCCAGCAGGTAGATTCCCGCAATGACCGGGTACCACTCCACGCTCTTGAACTGTCCGCGTATGCCCGCAATCAGCAAGTCTCTTCCAGCGAAAAACACACCAATATTAAAAATAATCAAAACCAGCAGTCCCACAATCTCCGCAGCCGTATGCTGCTCAGCTCCCGGACCGAGTGCCGGCATGGACAACGTTACAGCAAGTGCAATACAGCAGCCTGCTGCATGCAGAAAGGTTGTGTAGTACCTCACCATCTGGTCATGAAATAACTTAGCTTTGCTTAAGCCATATGCCAGCGCGATGGTTAATGCAGCAAACATCAGCCATTTGTAGAACAAGTAGAGCAGGAAGGTCCCATCCACCGCTCGGGTATAGAGTTCATTAGACTCGTATAGAACATATATCCACAGGTTGCCGAGGGTAACGTACTTGAATATATTCAGCGCGCCAAGCTCCAACACACTGTGATGAATATTGGTTTTGGACAATATCCCTTTCCCGCTGCCAACCATGGCATAATACGATGTAATCAAAAGCGCACCCAGTGTAATGCAGGAGTATTTCAGCATAAAATAGGATTGCTCTCCCACCATGTACAGCACCAGCACATCATAATATACGAAAGTGAACACGCACAGGAGCACAACGCCCCATCCTGCACGTTCTACCGACCTGAACTGTTTCAGATGACCTAGGATAACAAGCAAAATCCCCTCAATTAGCCATCCCATGGACAGCCACTTTGCCCCAAATTGGAACGGAATCATGAGGATGGCAAAGGTCAAAGACGTGATATAGAACAATAGTATGGTTTGTTTCTCCTGAACCATATTGCGCTGTACCCACCCGGCGAGTCCAAGATACACCAGGGAGAATATAAGCGCCAGCAATCCCTGCGCATCCTCCCAGCCTTCTGCGTCAAAGAGTACATACAGCATCAGACAGCTGATGCTCGTATTCATGGCCAGCAGGGCGAAGTCCCACCAGGTCAGCTTAACCCGATGTTTGAATGGATACGCGAGTGTAATTCCCAGATATAATGCAAACGTAGCAACCGAATACACCATGCCCACAATGTTGTTCGG
This sequence comes from Paenibacillus illinoisensis NBRC 15959, assembly GCF_004000925.1. Lineage (GTDB taxonomy): Bacteria > Bacillota > Bacilli > Paenibacillales > Paenibacillaceae > Paenibacillus > Paenibacillus illinoisensis. Next base: position 409,696 of record NZ_BIME01000003.1, read on the forward strand.
CGATAGCCACAAGAGGATTAACATGGACGGTGTATTAAACAGAAAACTGATATAATGCACGATCGGCCAACGTTTGCCGAAGGAAATAAGTACAATAATGCCGTTAAGAAGCAGCAAATAGACCATGGCAACATATACGGAGTTCCCGCTGAGACCGAAATAGGCCATATACGAGAACAAAGGTAGATAACCGCCTACCAGACCAAGTGAACAGATCGTCCTCGACTTATATCTTAGCGATAACAGGACGGACACCGCCGATACAAGGACAGAAAGTCCAAGACCCGTATATAGACCGATAATATGGAGCAGAAAATAACTGTAAAAAATAGAGCCGAAGAGTACCGAAATTCCGCCTCCAAGCAAGCCCATCGCAAACGTCTGACTTTTCCGCCGAAACAGCCACTCTCCCCCGGCGAGCATCAGCATGCCGAGCAGGAAGAACGCACCGCCCTTCATTTCATCATTGAACCACGTGGAATACGAATACTGGAACGCTGCACCAACGCCAAGAATAATAAGCAGGATGGCGACCTTGTTGATCCAGCTTAGCCCGATCTTCATCTCCATCCGGTTCTGACGAATCCGGCGCTGAATGGTTTCTTCACTCAAACCTTCCTCCGCCATATGCTCATAGCCAAGCTGCATCTGCTGCCGAACCGCTTCTTCCCGTTCCTGCAGCGTTTGTCTATGCCGTTCGATGCGTTCCTTCACCTCTGCGGCAAGATAAGCAATCCTCTCCTTGAACTCCATCGCATCTTCCTGAAGCTCCTCCGAAGCCTTATTGAATAGAGCGTTCATGTTGATTTGGGTACGATGTTCGTGAGCTTCCAACCGGTCATTATGTACACCTGTTTTTCCGCGGAAGTATGTCTCCATTTTCTCCTGGGATACGCGAATAAGATTCAGCTTCTCATCCAGCATCTGTTCGGACAACGCCATCCGAAGCCGGGCATTCTCTTCCTCCATCTTGCGTGCACGTGCCTCGATCTGAAGCAGCTTCAGCTCGTGTGCACCCACCTGCTCACGAAGCTGTTCATTCTGCACAATCAGGTCATCCGACTCATAGTCCTGAAGCAGCGTGTTGTATTCCTTCACCAGCTGCCTTTGCTGTTGCTGAACCTGGCGAAGTCGGTCCTTGAAGTCCTTCATAAGGCTCCTCCATTGGTTGATGTTGATGTGTTTACCTATATTTTACTATATATATGCCATGAAATGATCTTATAGATTGAGATTGGTGCAATAAATGCACAGCAAAAACCCCGGGAAGCAAGCACGCTTCTCGGGGTTACACCATTTAAAATAATTCTACATGATAAACGCTTTATGCGGCATCTTTCTCTTCCCCATCTGCGGATTCGGGTTCGATGATTTCGGTGGCATCCGGGTCCAGCCAATTGCTTAGCATGGTCCGTACATGCTGCAGATCATCCTCCGATAGATCATAATACCAAGTTCCACTGCGGGTTGAGCCTTCACCTTTCAGCATATAGTTGCTGATTGTTGGCGCGCTGTCTTTCATATATAAGGACTCGGCAAAGTTCACGATGAAATCCGAGCTCATGTTGGTTGTAAAATTCGATCCGGCAATCTTGATGACGTCCGGGATCTTGGTCAGATTTTTGACCTCCAATGCACGATTCATGAACGCGCTCAGGAAAATCCGGTGACGCATCGTCCGGTTAAAATCGGAGTCTTCCCGGTATCTGACATAGCCAAGCGCTTCTTCGCCGCTATAGATGGGTTTGTTTGCTTCCACAAACAGCTTCTCATGACTCTTGAGTTTGTTCTCGATATTTTTCTTGATCGGCAGCTCAACGCCGCCAACCGCATCGACAATATCCTTGAGTCCGTTAAAATTAATCGCGGCATAGAAGTCCACCTTGTTCCCCAGCAGATTCTCCACCGTATCCATAGCCATCTTGGCTTCGCCATGGGCATAGGCTGAATTAATCTTCGATTTCACATCCCGACCGACAATCTCGGTATAGGAGTCTCGCGGAATGGACAGCAGCAGCACTTTATTGTCTTCCGGACGCACGACGGAATAGATGATTGTATCCGAACGGCTTGGTTCATTATCCCGTTGATCAATCCCCAGCAGCAGTAGCGAGAAAGGGTCAGTGTGTTGTACCACAGGGACTTCTGCGTTCTGATCTCCAACCGGTTTGAAGGAATCATCAAGCGCTTCCTTCACCGTACCGGAGGCAAATAGGTTAAATGCCAGCAGTACAAGTTGTTTTTGGTAGACATATCCGAGTCCTCCCAGCACGATCAGCACGCTTAGGGTAATGATTAGAGGTTTCTTCCATCTCTTCTTCGGTTTCTTCGGCTTCCGGCGGGTTAAATGTGCAGCACTGTTTTCCATCATATCTCCTTTAATAACGGGTTCTTAGAATCATTTAACTATATTAATAACACGTTTTCAATAGATTGCGTTATAATCTGCTATACAAGAACTGACACAGAAGGAGCGATGATGAATGGAATATCGACGTTTGGGCAACAGCGGCTTGCGTGTATCTGCACTTGGACTCGGCACGAATGCTTTTGGTAAACGTGCAGATGACGCGGCTTCGACCCGTATTATTCATGCAGCACTGGATCAGGGAATCAACTTTATCGATACCGCCAACATCTACGCCGGAACCGAATCGGAACGGATTATTGGACAGGCCCTGCAGGGGCGGAGGGAAAACGCTGTGCTTGCAACCAAGGCCGGACTTCCCCGGCATGATGGTCCGCATGGGCGGGGTTCCTCCCGCTATCATTTGCAGCAAGAACTGGAACAGAGCCTCCGGCGTCTGCAGACGGACTACGTGGATCTGTATCAGATCCACACGTTTGATCCGCACACTCCGCTGGAGGAAACCTTGCGAACGCTGGACGATATGGTGTCCTCCGGTAAAGTTCGCTATATCGGGGCCTCCAACTATGCAGCCTGGGAACTCATGAAAGCTCTTGGCATCAGCGAACTGAAAGGTCATGTGCGCTATATTTCCACTCAAACCAGCTACTCCCTGGCAGACCGCACCCCAGAGCTGGAACTTGTCCCAATGTGTCTTGATCAAGGTGTCGGAATCATTCCCTATTTCCCACTTGCGGGCGGCATTCTGACTGGCAAATATAATGGACAAGCAGGTATTCCTTCGGGCTCCCGAGCGGATACGGATCCATCCTTCAACCGGTTCCTATTGGAACACAATGTCAGATTAGGAGAGCAGATAAGTGAGAAAGCATTAGAATACGGCTGCTCTCCAAGTGTTCTATCACTTGCCTGGTTGCTGGCTCGGCCAGCTGTTTCAACGGTTATCGTTGGGGCCACGCGTACCGAGCAGCTGGAGCATAACCTGGCTAGTTTAAGCCTGGAGCTTACGCCAGACATGATCACGGAGCTGGATCAACTTAGTGACTCGTTCCGTCATGGCGAGCCGTTCGCGGCATATCGACTGGAATAGAAGTTTACAAAAAAACCTCCCCGGCTCACTCTCGGGGAGGTTTTCATTGTCTGTATGTAGAAGGCCAGGTGCCAACTCATCTTACCTTGCTTCGATGGGTATATCATCTATGAGTTCAATAAATGGTGGGATGCCATAGAGCGACTATTCCGATTTATGTTTGATAAGCTCCCGCATAATCTCCATATACTCTTCCTTATGATCGCTTACCAGGTCAAAGAATTGTCTGTCAGCCTCTTCAACTAGCTGGATTCCCCGATTGGCCAGTTCCGTGCCTTCGGGCGTTGTAGTAATAATGTTCGCACGGGTATCGGTCTGATGGCGACTGCGATGGATCAATCCCCGCTTTTCAAGCGCTCGAAGAACCTGAGAGGTCACATTCACATCCACGTTGGCAAAATGCGCAAGCTGAACCTGCGTTACGCCCTTCCCTTCCGTATCTCTCTCATTCAGCCATAAGCAGCCATGCAGAAGTACAAATTGCGGCAGGGTTAATCCCAATGGATCAAGCACCCTGCGCACTTCCTTCTGCCACATCGTTGTAACCTGCCACAGCAGGTGTCCTGGACTTTCATGTGCGTTTTTATACTGTGAACTCATCTCATTTATTCCTCCATCACTGATGCCTTGGGACTTGTTGTATGCCGTGCATTGTAGAGATAATCGGATGACTGACTGATCGTCAGCGGGAAGGGATGATCTGCTTCACCCATTGTCCGAATCCCTGCGGATTGCGGCTCTGGATCAGGACTGTGCCCTCACCTCTGAATCGGCATACCAGTCCTTCACCACTGGTCACACTGGATAACCAGCCCTGCGATGCTTTTTCGATATGATACTCCATATATTGAGGCCAGGCAACCAGATGCGCGTTATCCACAATGACTTCTTCTCCCGCTGCCAGATGAATGGCGTGAATTGCACCATAAGAAGACAGGAATACCGTGCCTCTTCCGCTGATCTCAATAATGAAGAAACCCTCCCCCGAGAAGAGGCCCTTCTTCAGGTTTTGCATTTTACTATTTACCTGGATGCCTTCCGTCCCCGCCAAAAAGCCATCCTTCTGCACATACAGCGAATAGGAGCCATCCAGTTCAACAGCCTCCACACCGCCCATGGTGGAAGGTGACAGCAAGATTTCTGCAGGTCCTCCTGCAGCGGTTAACTCTTGAAAGAAGAACTTCTCCCCGCTGATCATTCTTCCAATTCCGGCAAACATGCCACCCTCCGCAGATCCCTTTAGCTGAACCGTCGGCGTCATGGATACCATGGCGCCGCTCTCAGCCTTGAATCGCTCTCCGCGCTGTAAACGAACCTTGAGCATGGCAAAAGCACCCTCATGCAAAATCTCGTAATTCATTGCTTGATCAGCTCCTTGTTCTCATCCGAATCAAAATGGTTCAGCCCATTATCCTCGAGCATTGCGGATTTGTCTCCGTACTCCTTCACGATGTGCTGCTCTCCCCAATTGCATAGTGCATTCAGAATCGGCTCCAGACTCCAGCCATATTCACTGAGCTCATACTCTACCTTGGGCGGGACCTGATTATAGACGATCCGGTTCACGATTCCGTCATCCTCCAGCTCACGAAGCTGCTGGGTTAACATCTTTTGGGTAATGGCGGGCATAATACGCTTAAGATCACTGGTGCGTTTTTTGCCATGTGTGAGATGACAGAGAATGACACACTTCCACTTACCGCCGATCACCTCCAGCGTTGCCTCGACCGAGATATTGTATTTTTTTCTGTTCATTATATGCTTCCTCCCCTAATCATCTGATGAACTTGCCGAGCTTATTTATATAGGCACCAAAAAGTACGTATGGTACTAAAAAGTACGTACTATTCATTTTATATCGAATAATTCATAATAGCATTTGCCGGTACGTAAATCTACATTCGGGGAGTTGAACAAGAAACATGGTACAAGATTCAAAACGCAGCACCTGGGCCCTGCTCGCACTAGCCATTAGTGCGTTTGCCATCGGCACCACTGAGTTTATCAGTGTTGGACTGCTGCCACTCATTGCGGGTGACCTGGGCATTTCCGTAACTACAGCGGGACTGACCGTTACTTTATATGCGCTCGGTGTAACCTTCGGGGCGCCCATCCTGACCTCATTAACTTCAACCGTGTCACGCAAGACACTGTTGATGGCCATCATGGTTGTTTTCATTGCAGGCAATACGATGGCCGCGCTATCCAGTGGCATCACCATGCTGCTTATAGCCAGGATTATTTCAGCCCTGTCACATGGGGTGTTTATGTCCATCGGTTCCACTATTGCGGCTGACCTCGTGCCAGCAAACCGCCGGGCCAGTGCCATTGCGATTATGTTCTCGGGCCTGACCATCGCTACCGTTACCGGGGTGCCTCTCGGTACGCTCATCGGTCAACATTTAGGCTGGCGTGCTGCCTTTATTCTCATTGTTATTGTCGGCATCATTGCCCTTATTGGTAATATGGTACTTGTTCCTTCCACCCTGCAGCGCGGAACACGCACAGCATTCCGTGACCAATTGAAGCTTGTAACAGGAGGAAGGCTGCTGCTGGCGTTTGCGATCACAGCGGTCGGGTATGGAGGTACATTCGTCGTCTTCACGTACCTGTCTCCGCTTCTGCATGATATCAGCGGATATTCCGAGAAAACCGTGGCAGCCATTCTGTTGTTATACGGAATCGCCATCGCGATCGGCAATATCATTGGGGGCAAAGCCGCCAACCGTAATCCGTTGAAGGCATTATTTTATATGTTTATCGTTCAGACCATCATTCTGGGCATACTGTACTTTACCGTACCATTCAAGCTGGCAGCACTGCTCACCATTCTCGGCATGGGTCTGCTTGCCTTCATGAATGTACCCGGACTTCAGATGTATGTCGTCACACTTGCAGAACGCTATGCGCCACAGGCTAAGGATGTGGCTTCTGCCTTCAACATCGCTGCCTTTAACGCGGGTATTGCCATAGGCGCCTACCTGGGTGGGGTCATTACCGACTCCATTGGGCTCGTGCATACGACTTGGGTTGGTGCAATTATGGTTCTTGCCGCCGTTCTTCTTACAGGATGGGCCAGAGTACTTGAACGCAGATCATCAGCCGCATAAGCATTCGATATAAGAACAGGCTGCACCTGAAAAAATTGAATTCCCAGACTGATCACGTTCAGTGACTCATGAAGCCCTTATTTAAAGGAACCGGTTTCGCATGGTATAGTATTATAGTACGTTGGACCCTATTTAATCTACCCTCATTTAATTTTGGGGGATCGGATTGAACGATTCGAGAGTTACTTTCTGTGAATTACGAACACACTTAGGAGGACATCACATGACAGCACAACACTTACAATCTACAGTAGCTTTGCATAACGGCGTTCAAATGCCTTGGTTCGGACTAGGAGTATTCAAGGTAGAAGAAGGCGCAGAATTGATCGAAGCGGTCAAAAAAGCAATCCAGCATGGCTACCGCAGCATTGATACTGCCGCTATATATGGTAACGAATCCGGTGTTGGACAGGCGATTGCCGAAGCGTTGAAAGAAAACAACCTGAAGCGCGAAGAACTGTTTGTTACATCCAAAGCCTGGACTGCAGACCTTGGATATGAAGAGACTCTTGCAGCCTTCGATACAACTTTGAACAAGCTCGGTCTGGAATATCTGGATCTGTACCTGATTCACTGGCCAAAAGCAGGCAAATACAAAGGTGCATGGAAAGCGATGGAAGAGCTCTATGCTGCAGGCCGAATCAAAGCGATTGGTGTAAGCAACTTCCAGATCCATCACCTCGAAGACCTGATGCAGGATGCCAAAGTGAAACCGATGGTTAACCAAGTCGAGTATCATCCTCGCCTTACTCAGGTTGAACTGAAAGCCTTCTGCGAGAAACATGGTATTCAGCTTGAAGCCTGGTCCCCGCTGATGCAAGGTCAGCTGCTGGACAACCCGGTGCTTACCGAGATTGCTTCTGCCAAAGGCAAATCCGTTGCACAAGTCATCCTGCGCTGGGATCTGCAAAACGGTGTTATCACCATTCCGAAGTCCACTAAGGAAAATCGGATCATTGAGAACTCTTCCATCTTCGACTTTGAATTGTCCAACGATGAGATGGATCGGATCAGCGCCCTCAACGAAGATGTTCGTGTGGGACCAGACCCGGACAACTTTGATTTCTAATTTAAATGAAGCAAAAAGCCTCCATTCCCTCGCTATATGCGGGGTATGGGGGCTTTTGTGTGTTGCGGTATGGAATCCTTCGGGTATGATGGAAGGCTTATTACATAGAAGACGCTCCCGAGTTTATCAGGAGTGTCCTCTTTTACAGGTTGTTACGATTGAAGCTGCCACAGTGCAGCCACATTGGAAGGTTCCCACCCCGTTAAGGAGGTATGGGATTGCAGACATTTATACGTTTTGCCATTATACGTAACCAGCTGCCCTACGACATAAGCCGTGTTAGCCTGCCAAGCGGAAACGCCGGGATTCGTCGTACCCACATCGGTTTTCACAGTCAAGGCACTGCTCGCAGCAGACAGGTTGCCTGCCGCATCCTTCGCTTTTACTGTGAACGTATAAGAGGTGTCTGCCGCCAGGCCTGTAACAGTCGCCGATGTTCCACTAACGGTTGTCACCAAAGCGGTTCCGTTGTATACCTCATATCCGGATACACCAACGTTGTCCGTGGAGGCTGCCCAGCTAAGGGTGATCGTGGATGAGGTTTTTGCAGTTGATGTGAGGTTCGTCGGCACGGTTGGTGCTTGGGTATCTCCCCCCGGCTGAACAGTAGTGCTTACTGTAACGCTATTACTAGCTGCGGATAGATTGCCTGCGGCATCCTTTGCTTTTACCGTGAAGGTATAGGAAGTACCTGGTGCAAGCCCGCTAATTGTTGCGGTTGTTCCGGTAACGGAAGTCACAAGGCTAGTGCCATTGTAGACGTTATAACCGGTAACGCCAACGTTATCCGTCGAAGCATTCCAGGCCAAGGTTACCGAGCTTGCCGTTACTCCTGTCGAACGGGCATTGCCCGGCACACTCGGTGACGTCGTATCCGCAGGAGGCGTTGTGCCCCCGGTCGACAGATCCGATTTCAACTTGTTTTGGAGTGTCTTGTTGCGGTCCCCACTGAGCTCCCAGAACATCGCTCCGCCAAGCCCTTTGCTCTTGATATATGCGGTTTTGTGTCCGATGGACTCTGCATCGTCATAGCTGATGAAGCGCTTGTTGGAGGCGTTATACAGAAACGGTACTTTGGCTGTATCGTTCCAATAGCGTGTGTATCCATTTTTATTAATGTAGTTCGCTTCCAGATCATAAAAGTCAAAGGAACCTGCCTCCCAAGTTCCAATAGAAGAACCACCCGAACATGTTTGATACTGGCCGTTACTCGCCTGTGCGCATCCATCCCAGCCTCGACCGTAAAATGGAACACCCAGCACCAGCTTGGCAGCCGGTACTCCTGCATTCAGATGCCCTTGTGCTCCGGCAGCCACATTAAATGTATTGCTATCCGGTACTCCTGCACTTGCAGCGGCAGGATCCGCATTCAGCGGTGCATTGTGTGCACTGATTTTCTGCCAGGCTCCGTTAAAATCGTAGGTCATGATGTTAATCCAGTCAACAATGGAAGCGATGTTCGCAAGCTCCGTATTGGCAGCATAGGTTGGAGATGCTCCGCTTGCAATCGTAAGCAGGTACTCTTTGCCGTCAACGGCTTCCGCAGCATCCAGCTTCTCGCGGATTTTGCTCAGGAGCAGGGTATAATTTTGCTTATCTTCAGGACGTTTGCTGTTACCGTCCAGCCCGCCTGATACCGGGTATTCCCAGTCGAGATCCACCCCGTCAAAGTTGTATTTCCGCAGGAAATCGACGGCAGAGTTTGCAAAGACCTCACGGGTAGCTGATGTTGCGGCTACATCAGAGAAACGGTTGGACCACGTCCATCCTCCAACGGAGATGATCGTTTTCAGATTCGGATTGATCTGCTTCAGCTTGTTAAGCTGATTGATATTCCCTGCATAGGGCTGATCCCAGGTGTCCCCTGCAAATTGTTTGCCTGTGTCGATCCAGGGGTCTCCAAGAACAATCGTTCCATTCGGTACGTTGATTGTCTGGCTCTTCTCATTCTGGCAGCTCCAAGTCACCGGATTGGGACCAGAAGGATCTGGATTTCCATGAATGCCGTTCCAGCAAATATCGGCAAAGGCATAGTTGATATGCGTCACCTTGGTGGGATCAATATCCGTTACATTGTAGTTTCGTCCGTATGCCGCCCAGGCAGGATAGTAACCGACAATTTTATAGGCATCTGCTGCTTCGGCCGTTCGAGATTGAAGTGTGAAGGAAGGGATGATGACAGATAAGAGCAGGACCAGACCGAGAAGAACCTTACCGACTTTTTTGAAATCCATGTGTTTGGCTTTATATGACATTAGTACACAACCTCCTTCGTCGTTTGCATGAGCCCGTTCAAATACGAACGATGTGCGTTTGAAAATTGATGGTTCGTATATGCATCCCAGTTAATGGACCAGGTCATAATGCCCTTAAGGCCCGGATATCCCGCGGGTTGGCGCAAGGTATAAGAACCACCGTAGGATACACCCTTGATCAAGTAATTCAATGCCTTCTGCAGCTCGGCAGGTGTTGTATAGCCCCCACCGGCTGCCTGCTGGGATGCCGGTACACCGATCGCAATCTGATCCGGACGCAATGGACTGAAGAATGAACCCGAGCTTCCACCTACTTGAAAGCCCTGAAGCAGCATCTCGGCCATGGCTACGTGGAAATCTGCTGTCCCTTGAGCGTAGGAGCGTCCGTCCAGCCCGACCATGGAGCCACTATTGTAGTGCTGCACGTGGAGCAACGTCAGGTCGTTACGCAAGGCATGAATTACCGGCAGATATGCCCCCCAGGGACCGCCATAGGACAGATAACCACCTTGGACATAGGCCGTCTCCGGTGCTGCTGTAAGTATAAACTCACTGCCAAAGTGTGACTTGACCGCCTTTACACCCTGGATGAGATTAACGATCTTGGGTGTCGTCGGATTACGAAAATCGGTATCCCCTGCATTCAGGGAGAGGGAGCTTCCTTCTAGGTCGATATCAAGACCATTGAAACCGTAAGTTGAAATAATGGATTTCAGTGACTCCTCGAACTGCTGCCTCTTGCCTGCATCGGTAAGCTCAATCGTTCCATTGGCTCCTCCCATGGACAGCAGTACTTTTTTTCCCTGACTCTGAAGATAGGCAATATCCGATTTGAATTCGGCTGTCGTTGCGTTATATGGAGTAAAAGCGAGCGTGCCGCTGCCGTGCGAAACCGGTTCGGCAAAGGAGACATTAATGATGTCGTAGGCGGTGGATACGTTGCGAAGTCTGATATTGGTAGAGCCATTGTCGAAGTTGTGCCAGTAGCCGATCAGCCATTTGTTACCGATTGGCCCCGGATTCGGAGTTCCAGTGGAAGTTGTTACACTCAGGGGATTGCTTGCAGCAGACACATTGCCTGCAGCATCTTTTGCTTTTACTGTAAAAACATAAGCCGTGCCGCTGGTTAGCCCACTTATTGTCGTTGTTACAGCTGAGGTACTCGTCACAAGAGCCCCATTTTGGTACACGTCGTATCCGCTCACCCCCACATTATCCGTGGATGCGTTCCAGGTAAGCTGGACTGAGGTCCCCGTAATCGAGGATGAGGCTAAGCCTGCAGGAATGGAGGGTGGGGTTGTATCCGGAACAGGTGTCTCTCCTCCCTCCCCGGGACCATCCCCAACATAAGTCCACAGTGCAGGAACTAGAGGAGGCTCCCAGCCGTTCAAAGCCGTATGGGACTGAATGCATTCATAATTCTTGTTTTGATATGTTACGAGGTCTCCTTTCTTATATGCGGTGCCGGCCTGCCACTGGGCAGCGGCGTCTGCTCTTGGTGCAAACCACGAAATGATCAGAAGAAATGCCAAAGCGACTATGATAACCGGGCGGACTCGAACAGCTTGATTCAAGCAAAATCCCTCCTGTACTCAGCTTGTTTTCACCTTGCAAAAGCTTCTCCGTGCACTGGCATGTGATCTGCGACTGTAGGAATTTAATCGTGATCCATATTTACGTTTGCAGCTTCCCCCTCTCTCTTCGACATCGGATCTGCCCTCCATTTACGTTTAAGATTTATGACATCCAGATTTTACAGGGAATTTACAGATCCTCATCTGTATTTAATCAGTAAACTGCAAATGAGATAAGGGATAAATTATTCTTTTGGAGGGCGAAAATTGAATATGCTGCAAAAAAAGACTGTCTGCCAAGCCCCTAACGGACTTGAAAGACAGCCTTGCATAAGCTCCTGCAAACAGGCAGTAAAACGTTGCCCCCTGAGGCACTAGGGATTGTTAAGCTTCAGCCAAAAGGTTGCCATTCATCCTCTCCGAATAGCACCCGAGATAATGAATATTCCTCTGCCTGCTGCTCATTCAGAATGGTTGCCCACGGCACTCGCCCCGCCCAGCTCCCTGCTCCCGGACCCTTACTGTTATATTCGGCGAACACCACGCTGGCCTCTGCATCAGGTTTGTTCCAGTTATGCCAGCCCTCCTGCTTCACATGAGCACCCATCCAGCAATGCAGGAAACATACTTTGGCGTGATTTCTCCACGGCCTGCCGAGGTATACCGATTGCGGAGGTGCATCGCTGGTCAGGGAACAGTCGATGAACACATAACCGTACCGGACATCTTCTGGTGTAGAAGCCGCAGTGATCCAGCCATGAACTTCCTCTGCAAAGGCAGTAGTGTCATCAAACGAGCGTTTCTTCGCAAAAATCTCACAACCCTTGAATACGGCTGTAGCCGAGCCGAAAATAAAATCGATATCGCCCTCGATATAACAATCCTCATAGTACTGCCGGAGCTTCCGCCTCTCTGCCCCGTCACGCGGACCACCGAAAGAACTTCTGTCGATCGGCTGGTCCGGAAGCGGCCCGGTGAAGATCGTATCCTGATGTCCGATGAAACGACATTTGCGAAAAACGGCCCGGTCCCCATCCACGTACACAGCAAGAGCCTGCCCAACATCCTTGCCGGGACCGGCCGAATTTACAAAGGAAAGCCCCTCTGCAGTGAAATCATCCGCGCCAACGAAGGCTGAATACGAATGAAATGTATGATAGGGCTCCCCGTTAGGGAACGTCTTGAGGGCATAATCATCATAAGTAATAAGGGTCTGGTCTGCTCCCTCACCGATCAGATGAACCCCTGGTTTCTCGATGTGCAGCTTCTCAACATAGACACCTTGTCTAATACGAATAATGAATATCTCGGTACAAGGTTCCGGTATGGCGTCGATTGCAGCCTGGATAGTGGGGAAATCACCGCTCCCATCGAGTGAAACCGTATATAAGCGATTGTTCTTATCCTTGGATATCGGCACTTTCATGACCATCGGCCTCCTTATTTTTCAAGGTCCGTACACTTCACATTGAATGCGTTTACAACAAATTTGTCCCATCTTAGCAGAGTCCACGTGGCTTGACAATATCAAAATATCTGTGACTACAATACTAATAGGATATACAAGCGGAAAACAGAAGGAAGGAATATGACATGATTATTGATGTACAACACGTGACTTGGAAAAGGGGACCGATCACCCTGCTGAACGATGTCAGCTGGCGGGTTAATGATGGAGAACACTGGGCACTGCTTGGCCTCAACGGCTCCGGCAAGACCACGCTGCTTAACATGATCACCGGTTACCTCTGGCCTACCGAAGGCTCGATTTCGGTGCTTGGACATCCGTATGGAGAGGTCGACCTGCGTGAACTGCGTAAAACCATCGGTTGGGTCAGTTCTTCCCTCCAGGAGAAATTACATGGGACGGATCGTACTCAGTATGTCGTCATTAGCGGCAAGCATGCCACGATCGGTTTATATGATAAGTTATCCGATGAGGATCTGGATCAGGCCCGGGAACTGATGACCACTCTTGGCTGTCAGCACTTGTGGGATCGCGAATATCGAACCTGTTCCCAGGGCGAGAAGCAGAAGCTTCTTATTGCCAGAGCCCTGATGGCGAATCCGCGTATTCTTATTTTGGACGAGCCCTGCAATGGGCTTGATCTGTTCTCCCGTGAGCGGCTGCTGGAGAGTATCAGTGAATTATCACAAAGACCAGACTCACCTTCTCTAATTTACGTAACCCACCATACCGAAGAGATTCTGCCCGTGTTCAGTCACAGTCTCCTACTTCGGCGAGGTGAGGTTGTAAGCAGTGGGTTAACCTCTGAGGTGATGAACACCGAAGTGTTGAGTAACTTTTTTGAAGCGCCTGTAGATGTGGAACAACATGGGGATCGTGTCTATGTGAGGGCTGCCGATAAATAAACAGCTCCTCTGCACACAGCCTGAGTACTTAAAAAGCCAAGAAACTTATCCACATGTGGATAGGTTTCTTGGCTGCTTTAGGTTATTCCACCTATCCACAGCATGCTGTGTGTTATTTGCTTGCAGAGAGGAACAAAAACAGCGGAATTCGCTGTCTGCGCAGATAGGTTTCCTCATTCACGAAATATTGGCGCTGAGGGTTGGACTCTCGCAGATGCTCTACCTGAAAGCCCGCCTTCTGCAAGGCCATATAGTACGATTCAATGGAGCGATGCATCTTTTTCACTGAACCTCCCAGCCATTGCTGCTCGCGATATCCCTCCACAAAATACTGATCGACAATCCAGTTGGTTCGCATCCCGGATGGCTGCAGTGTGGATGTAATCACCGGGTGTTCCACCGAAAAAATGAATCTCCCCTTCTCCTTCAACGTGTTATGTACATTGTGAAATAATAGGTCCGCATCCTCTACATAATGAATAGCCAGTCTGGATATAACCAGATCATACTGATTCGGCGGGTACGTCCAGTCTTCCATAAATGCCTGTTCAATCTGTGCATTTTGGCCCTTAACCGTTTCTACGGCTGTACGGAACATATTGTCCGATCCCTCAATCCCCGTGTATTCCGAAGCGAGATGCTCAGAACTGAGTAATTCTGTCCCGAATCTCGCATCGCCACAGCCCAGATCCAAGATGCTCATACCTGTAACGTCTCCCATCAGCTCCAGCATGACGGGTTTCTCCAGCGTATCATTGGCATTCTCCTGCCACTGGCGTCGTTCCATATACTTTTCAAAGTTGGCGTTATTGTCATAAAAATCGGATCCATGTTCGCTCACTGCGCAGCCCTCCGTTTCCATTCTCCGAAAGATTATACCTATTGTACGAGTGATCTTCCATAACAAAAGGACTGCCTCTGAACAGGTCAGAAACAGTCCTTATCATAGTATGAATGGACTCAGCCGAATCGCTGCGTTTTATACCATTTGGTTTCTCTGCGGAACAGCTTGTCCCCAATGAGAGAGACAAATGCCTTAACAGAGATAACCAGAAACAACTGGGCATATGTGAAGTAGGAAAGGCAAGCCACAATGAAGTTTTGGGTATTGCTCTGTCCAATATCCGCGGAGAGTGCCAGATTAATTTGCAGTACATAAATGTAATACATAAGTGCCCAAGCGATAACCAGATACACGTATACGTCCCCGGAGAATTGAAATGGAGAAATAACGTTGGGATTAAACAGTGCGATAACTTGGTATACAAGGTTAGAAACAAAGATAATATCCGAAACAATAATGGCGATCATAAACCAGAAATAACTCGCAGCATAGTACAGGACATGGAGTTTAATTCTCCAGCTTGTACGGTCGAACAGATGCTTAATATTATCAATAACGACCTGATAGTTTCCCTTGGACCAGCGCTGGCGCTGTTTCATATACACTTTCAGCTGCTCCGGCTCCTGCTGATAGGCTTCCGCTTGCGGCGCCAATGCAATAAGCTGACCACGGGTAAGGATATCAAACGACACAGCCGTATCTTCAGTAATGGCATCGGGATCCCATCCGCCAATTTCACGTATCAGATTGGCCTTAATGATATAGTTGGTGCCTGGAATCGTCCCGAGCTTGAATAACTCCCATAGCCCGGTGTGGTGAACGCGCTGAACGGTTACAAGCTCCAGATTAATGCAGCGGGAGAGAAAATTCTGCCCCCGGTTACGAGCCTTATTACGTCCAAATACAGCACCATGCTTCTCTGGGTTCTCCAGCGCTTTCTGTGTCAGAAACATTAATGCATTTCGTTCAGGCGCCGCATCTGCATCATAAATGCAGATCCATTCACCCCAGGCAAGTTCGAGACCATCATTCAGTGCACCGGATTTCCCTCCAGTGCCTTTCCGCTCCAGAATCGTGAAATCCCGGTCTGCATAGCTACTCTTTGCCTTGAGCTCCTTAAGCCGTTCAGCTGTATCATCCGTGCAATTATCTGCGATGACGATGACCTGAACTTTATGTTCGGGATAGTTCAGACGCAGAATATGCTCAACCGTGGAAACGATAACTACGCCTTCATTATGTGCAGGCACCATAACCGTTACCGTTGGATAGTCATCCATGCTCTCCGGGATTTGAATTCCCTTTTTCTCTTGTTTATTAATGAATCGAATAGCCCCGGCCATAATGACAATAGATTCAGTGACCGATATCCAGATACTAAGAATGGACATCAGCAGCAGGAAATCAGCCATTCAACTTCCTCCGATCATATTTCCTGTTGATTTTCCCTCGAAAACGCAGCGTTGCAACGGTTAAAATAAGTATGGTAATCATGAAGAAGCTGCTGACGATAATGCAGAGCGGAACAAACCATGTTAAATAATTCACCGGACTATGCCTCCTCCTGCATCTAGATGTATTCTCCAATGAGATCTGTCTCTGTATTCCGTTCTAGTGCAGCAATTACAGCATCGATATCCTCGTACTTACTGAACTGTTCCTTCTGGAAAACTAGTGCACCGGAGCGAATAACCGTCTGCAGCTCGTTTCCCTTTTTATCGATAAATTGCAGATCCATCATGGCCTTCTTGATCCGTGCTGTGAGCACAGGCAAATATTCCACATTGGTCATCGGACAGATAATGACGAACCGTCCCCGGTCTACAAAAAATTTATAATCTTCGAACCGAATTTGCTTCTGAATGGTGTTCGACAGCTCAAGCAGAAACTGTGCATACCGGACGGATCCGAGTGATTCAAGAACCAGCGGCAGAAACTCAATCTTGAACATGGCCATGCTGAATCCATACTGCTCCGAGTATCTTCTTGCCAGGTTACTCTGCTTGATAACCGTATCTGCAAGGGCCTCCTTATTGCCGAGGGTGGTATCCAGATCCAGCTCCGGATTGCGATCCTGCAGTTCCTGCAGCCGCTCCATCACACGTGCGCTTCGAACCAGACTGGCTTTAATGAAGGCGGCAACCGCCACATTGGCCGGAATTAACAGCCACCATGAGAACGTCAGTACATCCACGTTCGCGTAGGTCACAAGCCATACAAAATAAGAAACCAGGTATACAAACCCGGCAACAACAGACACTCCGACAGGTATCACAAAACCAAGGACCAGCGCGCCAAGCGACACAATGCTAAGCATGACATCAAGCGTGGTAAAGCTCTGATTCATGTAGATTTTGAGATAAATGACGAGCTGCTGAATAACAGCTAATCCAATCAGACTGGCATATCCCCATGCGATACGCTGGATAGGTGCTTTGTTTCTCATAGTTTCCTTCTCTCCGATGGTTTAAGTTATGTCCTCTAGTAATCCGCCAATATATGACATCATTAGACAATGGTATCCTACCATATCTATACCCAAATAAGAATACAAATCTATTACTTTTTAAGGAACTTCTGTAATTCAGTCTCTCCAAGTAAAGGGAACAGATTATCAAACATATGGGTGTTCCCATCAAACACATATCCTCCCGGATAAGCCCCATCCTGACCACGCATCGTGATCATATGGTTATACAGCTGTTTGGCCCATTTTGGATCACCGGTGCGCACGGCAAGCAAGATGGCGAGTCCATATACGGAAGGCGATTCATAGTTTACCGCAGGTGTACGATTGGTACGAACATACTGTCCGGGCAGCTGATGACGGTCTTGGAATTCCTTTTTCAAAAAAGAAATCAGCTTATCCGGTTTCCGGCTGGTCTGGGCTAGATGGTTCGCTACGATGAGCTGATCAATCAGGTTTACCTTGTCATCATATGTAAACTCCTGGGTTACAACGTTGAATGTTTTGGGATAGAACACTCCGTCATCGGGCATATTTTGAAGCAAATTCTCATACTTGGCGTATGTCCCAGGCTGCAGCATCTCGTGTTTTTCCATCTGCTCGAGTGCCGGCAAGTCCACATATACCAAGCTCAACGTATCCGGGGAATACCCTCCTGCAAAGTCATGAAAATCAACAAAATATCCTTCATTCTGTACAGATTGGCTCAAGGTACGGGAGATCTCGGCAGCCGTGGTCAACTTCGCATCTCTGCCCTGCTGCCATTTATCCGCAGCCTTCAATAAGGCGTCTATAATTCGAAAATCATCACCAAGTGCATTCGTCGTTACGTGGGACTTGCCTTCCTTGTCCAGTTTCCAGGCAATATACTTTTGAGGCATCAGAAAGTAAGTCGTCAGCAGATCATAGCTCTGTTCAAACAATGACTGATCGTTCTTGGCCACCGCATATTGCATCCACAAACCCAGTGATTCCGACAATGCCTCCCTGCCGGCAACAATGTCTGCCTGCTCTGAAGCAGCATCCTGCAAATAGGAAGCCAGCGTGCTGTTCGGATTGGTCATATGGTTCTGAACAAATGCCACCGTCGGGGACACCTCGTTCATCACAAACCTCTCCTTCATGTACAGAAATGACAAGGCAATAATACTGACTGCAATAACGGATAGTGCCACCAGCCACGTCAGTCTTCTACGCTTGATGCTCTTCATGATTGCCTCCTGTGCGATTAATCCTGTGGAATGTTGATTCTTTTCCTTGAAATAAGCTCGGCTATGGTCTGGGATGCAGGAATCAAGGATAGGGGCTCTGCTCATTCGGACTCGTTCATGTAGGCCCGGCGGCCGCCCTTTTTGACAAACTTCCAATCGACTTCGATATTATGACGCATCCGCCGCAGAAGGTTGACCGCCAGCTCAATCTCTTCCTCTGTCAGTCCCTCCAGCGTAACCTGGTCAGAATGCACTCCCTCTTTTTGAATAAAAGCCCAGGCATCCAGTCCGGCCTCTGTTGGATATAACTGCTTGTTCTTTTTATTACCCAATGCCGACTTCTTGACGATAAACCCGTCCGCCTCCAACTTGCTGATCGCTCTGGCTGCCGTGGTTCGGTCCACCTTGATCATCTCAGCCAGCTGGTTAGGAATGATGCCAGGGTTCTCGCATATGCGATACAGATACAAATACTGTCCACGAGAGAGGTTCAAATGTTGAAATTCAACATTGCTGATGGAATCCAAACAACGTGCGATCATGCCGATCTCGCGCAGCACTTCTTTTTTCTCAATCATTGTACGCACACCCTCTTATCATTTTGTTGCATTCGCAACATAATTAGTGATATAACTAAAATTAACTCATCTTAAAAGTGAACGATGAAATTTTGCTTCTTTTGAGGATCTTATTTGCTTTTGTACCAGTTTACCATGCCAGAATGACATTACTATCGGCCAAAGGAGAAACATTCATGAATACCACTATTGTAGAAGTTGATAATCAGGAACTGCTCGATGCCTGCTTCGGCATTCGTACCGCTATCTTTGTGGAAGAGCAAGGGGTTCCTGCCGAAGATGAATTCGACGCCTATGATGCGCTCGGCACTGAAGCCCGTCATATTCTCCTCTACGTGGACGGCGTACCCGCCGCTTCCTCCAGATTGCGCATTGTGGAGAATGTCGCCAAGCTGGAACGGATCTGTGTGATGATGGATTATCGCAAACATGGCCTCGGCCGTGTGCTGATCGATAAACTCGAGCAAATGGCTCTGGATCAAGGGCTGAAGAAGGCCAAGCTGCATGCCCAGGTTCAAGCTTCCGGGTTCTATGAACGTCTTGGATATGCCGCAGCCTCCGATGTGTTTATGGAGGATGGCATTCCCCATCTGTTAATGACCAAACAGCTCAAATAGATATTAAAAAACGCCTCTGTACTCACTTTTTCAGTGAGATACGGAGGCGTTTTGCCTACGTGCACTATAACGATGCCGCACCAATCATCTCAAGGGGAGTTACCCCATAGCCAGGCGATCTGGCTGTGATTCAGCGGCATTGTTTTTCATCTGTTTACTGCGCAGTTGACCGCAGGCAGCATCAATGTCGGTACCGTGTTCCATACGTACCGTGGAGTTGATGTTATTTTTCTTAAGTGTGTCATAGAAGCCCAGAATCGATTCTTCCGTACTCCGCTGATACTGACTATGCTCATCAACCGGATTGTATGGAATCAGATTGACGCTAACCATGCTCTTACGGCTGGACAACAGTTCAGCCAGCTCGGCTGCATGCTCCCGTTGATCGTTAACATCCCGAAGCAAAATATATTCAAACATGATGCGTTTGTTCGTGGTAGCCAAATAATAATCCACTGCATCCATCAGCTGTTCAATCGGGAAGGCCCGGTTAATCTTCATGATGTGTGTTCGCAGTTCGTTATTCGGCGCATGCAAGGAGATTGCCAGATTAACCTGCAAACTGCTGTCTGCAAATTCCTTAATCTTGTCAGGCAAACCACTTGTGGATACAGTGATACGTTTGGCAGCAAGGGCCAGCCCCTTACGATCCTTGATCACTTCGATGAAATTACTCATGTTCTCGAAATTATCAAACGGTTCACCAATCCCCATCACGACAACGTTGGTTACCCGCTCGCCTTGACCCGCTACATCCAGGTGCCGCTGTACATGCATGATCTGCTCCACAATCTCTCCTGCGGACAGGTCACGGCTTTTCTTAATCAATCCGCTTGCGCAGAAGCTGCAGCCAATATTACAGCCCACTTGGGTCGTTACACAGACGGTAAGACCGTATTTTTGACGCATCAATACCGTCTCAATCAGGTTGCCGTCCTGCATTCGCAGCAGAAACTTCACCGTACCGTCTGCCGACTCCTGCTTCACGTGTTCGCTCATCGAGTTCATCGTGAAGTGTTCAGAGAGAACATCCAGACATTCCTGACGCACATCGTTCATCTCGGAAAAATCATGTGCGCGCTCTTGATATAACCATTCCCAGATCCGGGAAGCACGGGATTTCTTCTGCCCATGCTCCGGTAACCAGGAACGAAGTTGCTCTAATGTTAATCCATAAATGGATGATTTGTTCATTGTATAGTCCTCTTTTCGCAAAAAGCATATGGCTTATCGGTCCTACCAAAAAACCTCTACTCTGTATTGTCCCAAAATTATCGAGGGAACACAAGGGCTTTTGCATTTCTTCCAAGAGGTTTTAGCTATGGCAAATCTGCACAATGCACATCGTTTCCCCTTACCCGGTCTTCACGATTAGAAGTGAATGATACCGGATGTGTGCAGCAGCACGAGAACGACGAGAATGGGTGCCACATAACGCAGCATGAACAACCAAATCCGGAACCAGCCTGCATTCAGGCCTGAAGCCTCTGCAGCCTTTTTCCAGAAGTAACCCGCAAAGATCGTCACAAGCAATCCGCCGATAGGCAGCAGAATGTTGGACGCCACAAAGTCCATCCAGTCGAACACACTCTTCGAACCAATGGTCCATTCAGGCAGCAAGCCCAGTGACAATACAGAAGGCAAGCCGACGATGAAAACAGCCAGCGAGATCACCCATACGGCACGGCTTCTGCTCCAGGACAACCGTTCCATGAAGTATTTCACCGGAACCTCAAGCAAGGATACGGCCGATGTCAGTGCTGCGATTGCCAGCAGGATGAAGAATAGTCCACCAAACAAGAACCCGAGCGGCATAGCCGAGAACGCAGCTGGAAGAGCTACGAAAATAAGCGAAGGCCCTTGGTCCGGTGCAATACCAAACGAAAATGTCGTTGGGAAGATGATCAGACCAGCAATAAATGCATAGATCAGGTCACCCGCGCCGACAGCGACAGTTGCCGCACCCAGCGATTGATTTTTATCAACATAGGAACCATAAGTCACCAGGATACCCATTCCGAGCGACAGGGAGAAAAAGGCATGTCCAAGCGCAACCAGCGCTGACTCAGTCGTAAGCTGCGAGAAATCGGGATTCAGGAAAAAGGAAACTCCCGCACCCGCTCCAGGCAGAGTCACTGCCCGAATCATCAGGATAATGAGCAGAACCAGCATGGCTGGAATCAGCACCTTGTTGAATTTCTCAATTCCGTTGGATACCCCTTTGGCTACAATCCAGCCTGTAATCAGGACTGAAATCAGCTGCCACATGATCGGCAGATATCCGCCTACAAAGGAACCAAACTGCCCGGCATAATCCGGATTATCAAACAATGTACCGCTAAAAGAGGTCACAGCGTACTGCAGCGTCCAGCCTGCAATAATAACGTAGAAGGAAAGGATGATAAACGGTGTCAGTACTTGCAGTAATCCTGCCGCAAGCCAGCCCTTATGTCCACCAGCCTTGATAAATGCCGTAGCGGCGCTGCCTCTGCCACTGCGTCCGATGGCAAGCTCTGCAAGCAGAACGGGCAGACCAATAAGCAATAGACAGACGATAAAGAGCAGGAAAAACGCAGCTCCCCCATTTTCCCCCGTAATATAAGGGAATTTCCACATGTTGCCCAGACCAACCGAACTACCGATGGCGGCTAGGATAAACCCGGCGCGTGAGAAGCGCTCACCTTTGCCAGTATTGTCTTGCTCCAGGTTTGACTTACTAAAATTCATCGTATCTACTCCATCACTTTAAAGTTTTCCCGTAATTATATAACACTCCTCGTGTCAGGTCATTCGAAAATCGAAATTTATCGAAATGTTATTTATTTACATTCGAGAGAAAGGTTATTTTTATTAAATATTCCCCTACATATCAGTATGGGATAAATTCAGACACTCCAACCCCTTGCATTATATTACACATCATGAAGACTTCCGATAACCTTTTAAATGACTGTTTTTGGGCACAAAAAAAGGATTGCGCCCGCCATTCACATGGCAGCAACGTAATCCTTATTTGATCAGTTGTTAGTTCGATCTGATCTCAAGCAACTCATATTTGATAACACCCATCGGTGCATTGACATGAATGACGCTGCCTACTTCTTTGCCCACAATCTCCTTGCCGAGTGGGCTTTCGTAGGAAATTTTGTTATTTGCCACATCGGCTTCGGCTGGACCAACCAGTTGATATTCAATCTTTTCTGCAAATTCAATATCATTCAGCAGCACGATTGAGCCAATGCTCACCTTGTTGGAGTCGATATTATCCGAACTAATCACTCTTGCCTTGGTCAGCATCTTCTCCAGAATCAAAATGCGGGTTTCCATAAATGCCTGATCATCTTTGGCTGAATGATACTCACTATTTTCCTTCAGGTCACCGTAACTGATCGCAAGCTTCAGACGCTCGGCCAACTCTTTACGCTTCACCGTCTTCAATTCCCTCAGTTCGTCCTCCAGCTTTTCCAAGCCTTCCTGTGTCAAAATTACTTCATCATTAGCCATTTTTCCATCTCCTAATCCTGCTTTCTATCTATATTCTAACCTATATCCCCTCCAAACGGTTAACATACCCCCGAAAAAAGAATTTCATCCTCCACTATATAGATGCTGTCTCAATTGTACCGGTACAATCTGAGTAAACGTGAGTATCCATTTTCACTTGTCACTTCTACAATAAAATCATGGCCTTTTCGCTTCCTTTAAGAATGGCCGACTAACCGATTTGAGGTGATCCCGCTTGAACACATTGACAGATTCAGAACTGAAGTCCTATCTGAAACGGATCCACATTGATGATATTAAACCGGCAACATTGGAATTTTTGTCAGAACTTCATCGTGCACATGTACAATACCTTTCATGGCAAACGATAGATATCTTTACAGGACGCCCGGAGGCAATCGATCTTGTCAATTCAGTCCGACTTGTCCTGCAAGGACGCAGCGGGTACTGCTTCCATCTCAATGGCGCATTTAGCATCCTGCTTCGTTCTCTCGGCTATGAAGTACAGTGGCATCGCGCGGGAGTGCAGCCCCATGGAGAGCAGCCGCGTGTGAATTCGTTCCATCTTGGCCTGTCCGTACTCCTACCTGAAGCTGGACCTGAGACCGAACGCTGGATCGTCGATGTTGGCCTGGGTGGCATGCCCTTCGAGCCTCTGCCACTTCGTTATGAGGTTTATGGAGAGGCTCCTTTCACCTACAACTTAACCTCATCCAGCGTTGCTTCTGAGGGATGGCGACTTGAATACGAACCTCATGGACCCAGTGAGGGCGTAGACTATGCTCCAGAGGTAATCCATACCCTGGATGAGTTTATCACCAACCATCATTTCTACAGTCAATCAGCCGAATCGCCATGGCATAATGTTTTCCTGCTTCGCCAGCGGAATGCTGTGGCCAGCAACGAGCTGCGTGGATGCATGCTGCGAACCCATACCGCAGAAGGCATTCATAAAACCGAAATAGAGAGCTATACAGCCTGGAGAGAGGTGTTGGAAGGAGTCTTTTATGAACCGTTGGTACGCTACAGTGAACTGGAGCGCGTGGAGATGTGGGAACGCATTCGAGCTGGACATGAGGAGTGGAAGAGAACACAACAGGTGTAAGAGAAGGCGAAAACTCAACGGGAGTACAAAGGAATATAAAGGGAATCTCGCTGAACATGCCGAATATCTTGTCAGGTGATAAATCATGATAAACATTCAAGTTCTGCGCATTCCAGCAGAAATTCCCAATGAAGTTTGGCATTCGCTCCTCGCGCTCGTCTCGGCTGAGCGGCGGCAGCAAGCGTCACGTTTTGTCCATCAGGCCGACGCCTATCGTTCGGTGCTTGGGGAGACGCTGGCTCGTGTGACACTCAGCAAGTGGACTGGTGCGAGACCGGGCGATCTTGCCTTTATCCGCAATACATACGGTAAGCCTTCACTTATCAGCCATCCTGACCTGCCCTTCAATGTATCCCATTCCGGTGATTGGGTTGCCGTCATTTCAGGAGGTCACGCTCCACTCGGTGTGGATGTAGAGAAAATATCCCCCATTGATATGGCGATTGCCGAACGTTTCTTCTCTCCGTTGGAGAGCAAAAATCTGGCAGCAGAGCCCGCGGATCAGCAGCTGGAAACCTTTTATCGGCTGTGGACGCTGAAAGAAAGTTATATCAAGGCCATCGGTATGGGGTTATCCATGCCGCTAGACTCCTTTTCCATGCTGCGTGACATGGGCGGTCACTGGTATTGTCCCGAAGCACCGACGTATCAATTCCTCAGCCAGCGTCTGGATGAGGGACATATGCTGGCAGCGACCAGTTCCGCGGCAATGGAACTGCCAACCCAGCCTGATGTGATTACGATTGAGGAATTATATTCATTCATACTGTGAAGGAGGGAATTTTCATTCCTTCCTTCTTTTTTTATTTTCACCTTTAAACACATAAATTTTCAAAAAAAATGATTACATCTTGTCCAATTAATGGTACTATAGAACCACTTGGACGAGAAATAGGAAAAACAGATCAGGCTTTTATAACTAGATTATACCTTACATACTTTTGTCGATCCCCGATTATCTCTCCGATTCATTATTTTAGAAGGAAGTGGACAAATGCATATCTTTTTGCAAAACAGTGCCGGTGTAACCAAAAACGTCAAAGTTGGTTTCAGCTGGACAACATTCTTTTTCGGGTTTCTCCCTGCTCTGTTCCGTGGTGATTTGAAATGGGCTGTTATTATGTTTTTAATCGCTGCAGCTATCGGAGCCTTCACTTTTGGTATCGGGGCTTGGGTTAGCGGAATCGTATTCTCGTTCGTCTACAACAAAATTTATATCAAAGAATTGCTCGAAAAAGGCTACCGCCCTGCAAATGCTGAATCTCAAGCCGTTCTTGAGAGAACTCAAATTGTTGCCCCAGCAGCCTAATCTATCCTTTAAAAGAAGCTTAGCAATACCGTTTTTCTAGATTCAACTTGTAGATAGTAAATAGTAAGTATGTAGAAACACCAAAATCCCTGGCAAATAAGCCAGGGATTTTTGATATTTATTTATACTGACAATGGCCTTGGGATGCAGCCGGAGTCTCATCCGCCAGCCTCTTGGACCACACCCGGCATCCCCGTTTCATCACAGAGGCTTAGTGGCTTCAGGTCCGTCCACTGCTCCGCAATATAATCAAGACACACCCGGCGTTTGGCCTTGCCCAGCATCTGGGTCCAGCCTGCAGGGACTGGAATGGATGCAGGCCAGAGCGAATACTGCCCTTCCTCATTCATTAATACCAGATAATTGCTGTCTTCCTGTTCAAAAGGGTTGCTCATCGGCTTATCCTCCTATTTAAGATGAACTTGGCGCTGATTCAGCATCTCCAGCTTGGCCGTCAGCGTCCGGCATATTTCAGCCAGTGGTCCAGGCTGGCAGAGATCCTTGTGGCGGCAGGCAATATCATGCCTTTCCATTTGGCCTCCAATATAGGCATTCCACATCTCTGGTTCAATGGGGTCAAACCAGTCCGGAATGACAGTAGAACGGAAGAAAATCAGATCCCCTTCGAATCGGGAAGGCGTGTATGCTCCCAGAATCCGCACGGAATTTTCATACGTTTTCCGCAGTTTCATGATCGTCTCCTCATCCAGACTGGCCAGCGCACTTCCTTCACTCCGCAGAATACGCATGGCTGCTGCCATATCCAGCGGACCTTCCCCAATACTGTCCGGATCATATCCACCAAGGGCAAGTAAGGCGGTCAGCGCCTCTTCCTCATCCGGTTCCCCGCGAATCGGAAGATAATGACTCGGATAGGCGTCCAGCATGGCGAGAAACTCTACCTCCTCCCCTTCCGACTGAAGCTGTACAGCCATGGCCTGAGCTACATTGCCTCCAAGAGACCAGCCCAGCAATCGGTAAGGTCCCTCAGGCTGTACTGAGCGAATATGACGGATATAATCTGCTGTCATGTCCTCCAGCGTAGCCGGAAGATCCTCGTACTGGGCAATGCCGCGAGCCTGTAATCCATAAATCGGGTATTCCATACCCAGATGCTTCATCAACCCGGCATAACACCAGCTTAATCCTCCGGCAGGATGAACACAGAACAGCGGGAGGTGGGCTCCGTGAGTCCGAAGAGGCAGCAGCACTTGCAGCGAACCTGTTCCCGTATCCGAATCCATTTCAAGCCGTTCAGCCAGTCCGGCAACCGTTGCCGTTTCAAACAAAATGCCAATGCCCGGTTCCTTGCCCATAGCCTCCCGGATTCGGCTCATCAAACGAACAGCGAGCAGGGAATGTCCACCAAGGTCAAAGAACCCATCATCGATGCTGACACTTCGCAATCCCAGCACTTCGGCAAACAGATCACACAAAATCTGCTCTTGCGGATTACGCGGTGCCCGGCCACCGGAAGTCAGCTGCATTTCCGGTACAGGCAAAGCTTTGCGGTCCAGCTTGCCATTGGCCGTTAGTGGTATAGCCTCCATGGTGACCACCGCTGATGGAACCATGTAATCAGGCAGACTCGCTGAAGCATGACGACGAAGCATAGCCGATTCTGGTCCGGAACCCGTCTTCGAGTTTGGCACAATATACGCCACGAGGCGTTTATCTCCCGGCTGGTCTTCGCGGACGATGACCGCAGCTTGTGCAACCTCCGGATGTCTGGCCAGCACCGCTTCGATCTCGCCAAGCTCGATGCGGAAACCGCGTATTTTTACCTGCTGATCCGCCCGGCCCAAGTAATCAAGTGACCCATCATGAAGTCGTTTGGCCAAATCTCCCGTCCGGTACATGCGTGTTCCTGCAGGACCGTATGGATCTGCGACGAAACGCTCTGCCGTAAGATCCGGTCTGCCCCAATACCCGCGGGCAAGGCCTGCCCCGGCCACATACATCTCACCTGTCACACCTGCAGGCACAGGCTGGAGATGATCATCCAGCACGTATACGCGCAGATCCGGAATGGCACAGCCGATCCAGCTGCTGGCTCCTTCTGCGGCACTGCCTGCATGCAGTTCCTGATAGCTGACATGAACGGTGGTCTCCGTAATGCCATACATATTAATCAATCTTGGTGCATCATCTGGATGGCGCTCATACCAACCCTCTAATCGCCCGAGCTCCAGTGCCTCTCCTCCAAAGATCACGTAGCGGAGTCCAAGCTTCTGCCCCCACTCCGGATGCTCCCGATCTGCCTGCATCAGCTGGTAGAATGCTGACGGCGTCTGATTTAACACCGTTACCTCTTGCTCAGCAAGCAGCTGCAGGAATGCACCTGGTGAGCGACTAATCTCATGCGGCACAACGACCAACCGGCCCCCGTGCAGCAGTGGTCCCCAGATCTCCCAGACCGAGAAGTCAAAGGCGTAAGAATGGAATAACGTCCATACATCACTCGCATTAAATTGGAACCAGCGCTGTGTAGCCTCAAATAACCGGATCACATTAGCATGGGGAATAACCACTCCCTTTGGTTTGCCTGTGGAACCCGAGGTATAGATCATATAAGCCGGACTGAGATGAGATACGCATCCATTGCGTTCACCATCTGCGGGATTTCGTTCATCCTGAGCAGACAGCCGCTGAATGGTTTGAGCGTCGTCCAGGTTTAACCGTTGTACGGATTCCATCTGAGGCAGTAGGAACGCTACTTCCTCGTTTGTAATCATCACGCTCGACGCTGCGTCTGTCAGCATATGCGTCAATCGATCCGAAGGATAATTCGGATCAAGCGGAAGATAGGCCGCCCCTGCTTTTAACACAGCCAGAATACCGACCACCATCTCAGTGGAACGTGGCAGTGCAAGAGCAACCATCTGCTCTGGCCCCACACCTTCCGCAATCAACAATCTTGCCAGCCTGTTGGCTCTTGCATTGAGCTCTTGATAGTTAATGACCGTGTCTCCCATGCTCACAGCAGGGGTATCCGGGGTAGCTGCAGCCTGAATTTCAAAGCGTTCAACAATAGTCATTCCAGATAAAGAATCTTCATCCCCTGCGGCATAACACTGCTGCTCCAGAAGGGCAAGTTCCTTGGGAGTTACCACGTCAAAGCAGCTAATGTGCCCATCCGTCTGCTGGACGGCATCCTCCAGCACCTGGATCAATCGGACCACAAGCTCTGCTGCCGTTGATTTCCGGAAAAGATCCGTACTGTACTCCAGCACACCTTCGACTCCTGCTGGCGAACCATTGTGTTCGCGTTGTTCCGTGAGCTCCACAGTTAGGTCGAATTTGGAGGAACCCACGCCCTGCATACTCATTTGCGATACGACACCTGGCAGATCCAGCTGAACGTCTGGCGTATTTTGCAGGACCAGCATCACCTGAAACAGTGGATGCTTGGAGCGGGACCTGGACGGATTCAGCACTTCAACCAAACGCTCGAAAGGCAGGTCCTGATGTTCGTAAGCAGCCAGATCCACTTCCCGCACACGTGCCAGCAGTTCACGGAACGTCGGATCCCCGGAAGTGTCTGTACGCAGCACAAGGGTATTGATGAACATGCCCACCACTTCGTCCAGTGCATCGTCGCTTCTGCCGGCAATCGGGGTCCCAATCGCAATATCCGTACCCGCTCCCATACGTGTAAGCAGTACCGACAATACGGCATGCAAAACCATGAAGAGACTGACCTTGTTTTCCCGTGCCACAGCCAAGAGCTGTTCATGCAGTTTCGGACTAATGGTAAAAGGGATCGTTCCGCCCCGGTAGCTGGAGACCACCGGACGCGGATAATCGGCTGGAAACGTCACTTGTTCCGGCAAGCCTTCCAGTTGACGGCTCCAGAACTCAAGCTGCCTTGCAATCAGGCTGTCCGGCTGCCCTTCGTCTCCAAGCAGTCGATCCTGCCACACCGCGTAATCGGCATATTGAACGCGCAGAGGTTCCCAGGAAGGCGCCGCCCCCTGAACACGTGCCCTGTATGCTTGGGACAAGTCCCGCATCAAAGGTGACAGGGACCAACCATCTCCAGCAATATGATGAAGCAGTAACAACAGAACATGCTCGTCCGGACCGGATGTAAACAGCTCCGTACGGATACCCGGCTCGCTTGAGAGCTCGAAGCTGTACTGGGAAGCTTCGGTCAGAAGTTCCGACAGCTCATTCTCTGCAGCGTAGCTTGCATGTAAGTTCACACGAACGTCTTCGGCATCCAGAATGGTCTGGCTTGCAGAACCAAGCTCTGGCGGATATAACGTTCTCAACGTCTCATGGCGATCAACAATGTCCTGAATGGCGGCTTGGAGCGCAGATATATCAAGTTTGCCGGTTAACCGCACCACAAGCGGAATATTGTACGTAGGGCTCGGTCCTTCCAGACAATACAGAAACCAGAGCCGGCGCTGAGCAAAGGAGAGAGGAATCTCACCTTGACGGGCAAAAGCCTCTATTACTGGTCGGACTGACCCTACCTGATCCAATTTCTTGGCGAGGCCTGCTGCCGTTGGTGACTCGAATACACTGCCAATGTTCAGCTCTGCTCCAAACACATCCCGAATCCTTGCTGTTATACGGCCTGCGAGCAGGGAATGTCCACCCAGCTCGAAGAAATCATCGTCGATCCCTACACGAGCGACACCCAGAATCTCAGCGAATAAACTGCACAGCATCTCCTCCTGAGGGGTTCTGGCCTCACGTCCGCTGGCATGGGACAGTACGGAAGGGACAGGCAGCTGCTTGCGGTCGATTTTTTTATTGGGAGTCAGCGGCATTTCGGCAAGGTTCATGAAGGCAGCTGGCACCATGTAATCCGGCAGTTCATCCGCCACATGTGCCCGAAGCAACGACAGATCCAGGCCTGACGAGTATTCAGAGGTTGCAACCACATACGCGGCGAGACGCGGATTCCCAGGTTGGTCCTCGCGTGCCATAACAGTAACCTGGGCTACGCCCGGATATCTGGAAATGACGGATTCAATCTCACCCAATTCGATGCGGAATCCTCTGATTTTGATCTGGTGGTCTGCCCTGCCCAAATAGTCAATCGATCCGTCAGGCAGCCACTTCGCCAAGTCTCCTGTACGATACATGCGGCTGCCTGCTTGTCCGAAGGGATTCGAAACAAAACGCTCGGCGGTCAGGTCGGGTCTTCCCAGATAACCTCGTGCCAGCCCGTCTCCCGCAATATATAATTCTCCGACAACACCCGGTGGGACTGGATTCAGACTCCCATCCAGCACGAATAGCTGCGTGTTTCGAACCGGTCCGCCAATAGAGGGTTTACCCGTTGATTCAGCAACCATCGCAGCAGCCGTTGAATAAATCGTGGTCTCCGTCGGTCCATATTGGTTATGAACGTGACATCCCATCTCCTGCAAGGAAAGCTTCAGTTCCTCAGAGAGGGCTTCACCGCCGGTAATGACCGTCAAACCGTCAAATGTCCCAGGCTTGCTGGTCACCAGAGACTGCCACAACGTTGGTGTGGCTTGCATGATCGTTGTCCCCTGCCGTCTCATCTGTGCAGCCAGAGCCACCGGATCAAGAATGGTTTCTTTGCGAGCTATATCCAGCCTTGCTCCGGTCGTAAGAGGCAGAAATACCTCAAGAACAGAAATGTCAAAAGCAATTGTAGTGACCGATAACCAGCGATCCTGCGGCCCGACCTTCAGTCTCAGCTTCATATCTTCCAGCAGATTGGACAGGCCGAGATGGGTAACGGCAACCCCCTTCGGTTTACCTGTTGATCCGGAGGTATAGATGATATAGGAGGGGTTCAGCTGCGAGGCAGCTTTTATGAGATCCTCTGGTTCGGGATTGCTCCCGGACTGACGGCCTATTCTCGCCGCAACCTTCGGTTCATCCAAGGCCAACATGGGGACATCGGACATGTGCTGCAAATGGGACAGATTGTGCTTCACCGTAATCAGACATGCCGGTCTGGCATCCTCTAGCATGTAGGTTAGTCTCTCTTCAGGGTAATCCGGGTCCAGCGGAAGGTAAGCTGCTCCCGTCTTATGAACAGCCAGAATGGCAACCACGACCTCCAGAGATCGCGGCATGGCAATGGCTACGATCTGCTCCGGTCCCACTTTATAATGCTGGATCAGCTCGTGAGCCAGACGGTTTGAACGCTCGTTAAGCTCGGCATAGGTCAGAGATTCAGCTTCAAACGTTGCAGCCATGGCAGATGGGGTGCGCCGAACCTGCTGTTCGAACATGGCCGCCGAGTTCCGCTCAGGAGCCTTGTGCTGTGTCTGATTCCACACGTTCAGGACCTGGTCTCGTTCTTCAGGTAACAGCACTTCCATTTGACCTACGTACTGCTCTTCGATTCCTTGCTGCATCATTACATTCAGCAGTTGCATATAACGGAGCTGATGACTCAGCAGATCCGATTCGCTGTAGACGGAAGGATTGGCATCAAAGTCAATCTGAAGTCCATGACCGTGCCCTTGGTCCACGACATGGATGGACAGGTCATCGACCGGACCCGTAGACAAGTTATGAATCATCCCGCGCTGACCCGCGAAATTCAGCTCATGAAGGAATGGCATGACATTGATCATCGGCCCGAATAGTCGGCGATTCTCCCCCAGCAGCTTCAGATCACGCCGCAGATCCTGGTGCCGGTAACGTTGATGCTTGCGAACGGCACGGATCTCCTGCACAATCTGTTCGGCCAGGGCAGATATACGCATATCAGACTCAACTTTCAAGCGCAGCGGGAGCACGTTCATAACCATGCCTGGCACACGCAAGGCTGTCGATCCCAGCCTGCACATGACAGGCAAAGCCAGTATCACATCTTGCGTGCCGGTGATCCGATGCACATAAATGGCTGCTGCTGCAATAAACAGATCAGGCCAGGTTACCCCGTACCGGGCGGCCGCATCCTGAAGGCGATCCCGATCGAACTGTGTTAGTTCAAACCTCTGCCGCAGGAAATGATCCGCTGTCCGGGAAGCCTTTTCGCCCAAACTTACGACGTCCGGTTCATCAGCATAACGTTCCAGCCAAAACGTGCGATCCTGCTCCCTTGCAGCAGATGCATGATAAGCCTCATCCTCCTGAATGACAGAGGAAAGCGGTCCAAATGCTCGTGTTTCCATGACACTCTCACCTGATCCACCCTTAACCCTGGCAGTATACAGACTTGCTACTCTACGGGTAATTAGCGATACGCCGTATCCGTCAATCGCAATATGATGCACACGCTGGTACCAGTAGCAGCACCCTTCACTCACTTGGAACAGGGCTTCTGTAAATACCGGTCCAGTTGCTAGATTGACGGGGCTGGCGAGATCCTGATGCATCCAGGCCATTGCCGCCGCATGGGGATCCTGTTCGCCGCGAACATCCAGTATATGAAATGTCCAATGATCGCCCTCCTGGTTGAGGGTTTGGTAAGGGCCGTGTTCATTTTCGCCATAAACCATGTTTAAGGTTTCGGCCTCCGAGACGGTTTGACGAACACTCTGTTCAAACTGTTGTACATCAACATGCCCGTGAATAACCACGTATTCACCTGTGTTGTACATGGGGTTGTCCGGATTCAGCTGATGAGCAAACCAGATCCCGGACTGGGCAGCCGACATGGGCCACGTTCCATTCCGACGCTGCGACAAGTTCACCGCCCCGCTCAAAAGTAATCTCCGTTCGGCATGACCCTATGAGGCTGTGCACTCAACAGCACCGCCCACGAGGCTAGCGTTGGCTGCTCGGCCAGATCGACAAAGGTTACCTCTGTTCCTTCCACCCGAAAACGCTCCGCCAGGCTCATAATGCGTATGGAATCGAGCCCCCAGATCTCAATGAGGTCATCATGCTCCCCGATCCGGGATGGTTGCTCTTGCAGCAGTTCGGCAACCTGTACTCGCAGCGCGTCAAGTCTCGCCTGAGCACCGCTGCCAGTACTCGTCTCAGCAGACTCCATCGCTGCAGCAGTGTGTGATCTTGCCTCCGAGAAGCTTGCCCCGACCGAATCGCTTCCTTTAGCAGAGGCCCCGAGCAATTCAAGCAATCGCCCGGTGGTCAGCGTTACTGCGCAGCGCTCGGACGCATAGGTAAGTGCCATACGGTGCTTCTCAGCTGAAAAATCAGCTACCGCGTCAGCAACCAGGAAGGCCTGAATATCCTTCATAAATGCCTCACAGGAGGTCATCAGACAACCAATATGAGCATAGATGCCGCATACGATCAGCTGATCCCGGCCCTGCTCCTGCATCAATTCAAGCAGTTCCGTCTTCTGGAAGGCGCTGTACCGCCATTTGGTCATAAACGTATCCTGCGGAGCAGGTGTCAGTGGTTCAATGATTTGCTTTTGCGTAGGTCCCCCATTAATGCCCGCTCCCCAGAAGTCCAGCTGCAGTCCGCGCTGCTCCGGTGTCTGTCCACCCGGCTGGGCAGAATACACCACAGGTATGCCCAGTTCATGACACTTTGCACGAAGTTGTCCAATATGATCAATCAGCTCCACTACAGGTGATTCCCCTGCCGTAAAAGCATCCATGAAATATTGCTGCATATCGTGAATAAGTAGTACTGCACGCTTCGCATCCGGCGTCCACGCTACCTTATTGACCGGAAGCTCCGACTCTGCAGGCATTGCATATGACTTAATCACTGGAAGTGCCATCCATATCCCTCTTTTCAGCGTTATTTATTTCAAACCGTTTCAACATAGCCTTGCATCAAGATCGTTATATGGGCTGCTTCATCGTCAGCATCTCGCGGAGTGCCTTCTTGCTAACCTTGCCGACACCCGTCTTGGGAAAAGATTGGACAAACTCAACCCGATCCGGGATTTTGTAGCTCGCCAGGCCGCGACTGCGCAGATAGGACTTGATTTCGGCAGCAGCCAGATTCTCGCCGCTGGGTACGATAAACGCACAGGAGCGCTCGCCTAAATATTCATCCGGCATAGACACCAGTGCTGCATCATGAACACCCGGATGAGCCAGCAGATGGTTCTCCACTTCTTCAGCAGCTACCTTGTCTCCGCCACGGTTGATCTGATCCTTCGCCCGGCCCTCCACAATGAGGTAACCCTCGGGTGTTAAGCTCGCAATATCTCCTGTACGATAGAACCCATCTGTGGTGAAGGATCTCGCGTTGTGCTCTTCGGCCTTGTAATAACCACGAATGGTATAGGGCCCCCGGGTCAGCAGATGCCCGGATTGCCCCAACTCCACTTCAATGTCCTCGTCATCCACAATCTTTACCTCGTCGTAGGGGGACATCGGTTTACCCTGTGTGTTAATAATGATGTGCTCGGGATCATCCAAACGGGTATAGTTCACAAGCCCCTCGGCCATGCCAAAGACTTGCTGCAGTGTGCAGCCCAAGACTGGTCTGACGCGTCCCGCCACCTCCGCACTGAATTTGGCTCCACCAACCTGGAGAACCTTCAGTGATGTCAGCTTGGTTCCTCTCGCAGCGGCCGCGTTCAGCCAGATCAGGGCGAGCGGGGGCACCAGCGCCGTGATGGTCACCTGATGCTCCTTCATGAGCGGGAAAGCTTCATCCGGGCTTGACCCCCGTGACAGCACAACCGTACCTCCTGCATATAGCGTGCCTAGTATTCCTGGCGAACTTAGAGGGTAATTATGCGCTACAGGCAGAACAGCCAGGTATACACTTTCCGGGCCGAGTCCGCAGACCTCGACGCTTCTCCGCAGACTGTAGATATAGTCATCATGGGTGCGCGGGATCATCTTGGACAGTCCGGTGCTTCCACCAGACAACTGAAGAAAGGCTACATCCGAAGAGACTGGTTGATCATCCTGCAGCTGAACGGGATCAATATATAAATCCTCCAGATTAGTAAATGCACCGGCTTCTCCCGCCACAATAATATGTCTAAGGCTCGGCACCTCTGCCTGAACTTCTGCTGCAAGTTTGCGATAATCAAATCCCCCATCCTGATCCGGGATCAGATAAGCAACAGCCTCAGAGAAGCGGGCGAAGTACTCGATTTCACTTTTCCGATGCAAAGGCAGTGCAAACACCGGCAGTGCTCCCAGACGGAACAGGGCAAAGATCACTTCAACAAAAGCCGTTATGTTCGGCAGCTGCACAATAACGCGGTCATATTGCCGTATTCCCTTGGCATACAACCCTGCCGCCAATTGGTCGACTCGTCTGTCCAACTCTGCATAGGTTAATTGCTCTCCACCGCTAATAATGGCAGTACGATTGCCATAACCATCCGCACGCTGCCGGAGCATTTCTCCAAATGTAATGCCCTCCCAGCAACCTTCCTGACGATAAAACTCTGCAAACTCTTCAGGCCAAGCCTGATATCCTGGCAGCATCTTTTTTATTCCTCCTTCAAATGGGATACGGTGGAGTCCAAACCCATGGCAAGCAGCATTGTTCTGAATTTGGCGGAGGTCTCTGCCAGTTCCGCTTCCGGTGTGGAGCCCGCTACGATGCCTGCCCCAGCGAATAATCGAAGTTCATTGCCCTCCACTTCCGCACAGCGGATGGTCACAGCCCATTCCCCGTCTCCCTCGCTGTCGCACCAACCAACCATGCCGGTGAACAGTCCGCGATCAAACGGTTCCTGTAACCCAATGGCCTCTTTGGCCGTTAATACAGGCGTTCCGCAGATAGCCGGGGTCGGATGGAGAGCAAAGGCCACCTCCAGTGACGAAATATCTCTATCCAGCAATTCTCCATGAATCTCGGTAGACAGATGCCACATCGTGCTTGTCTGGATCAAGGAGGGCTCTGCCGGAACGATCAGTTGTTTGCAAAGAGGTCGGAGTGCAGCAGCAACAGCATCAATGACGACAGCATGCTCATGCCGATCTTTGGCTGAAGCCAGCAGTGCCTCTGCGCGGCGGCGATCCTCAGCAGGGTCATCACTACGAGCAGCGGAGCCAGCCAGCGGATTCACCCGTATGATGGTGCCTTTTCGAGTAACCAACAGCTCCGGACTTGCGCCAATAAACGTACGTGTGCCTTGGTGATTGACTTTATCATCGTCGCGATTTACCGTTGTTATAATACTTTCTGTTTTGGATACTTTCCTCATGGGAACCGCAAACGTATACCCGTGTGCATTATTCCTGAACAAATTACGCAGAAGCTGATGTGTATCCACAAGACCCTCTGAGACCACACGCAGTGTGCGGGATAACACAACTTTATCGAGTTCTCCCTGCTCCATCTGCCTCAGCACATGATTGACACTTCGTTGATACATCTCGGCCCCAGGCACTTCCTCAATCTCGCAGCCAGCCGCAGCCGGGCGCCTCTCGTATAATCCGTTTGCAGCATGGCTTGGAGGTTCTGCCCATTGCACCGTTTCCGGGATCAACAGCTCGGCTGAGGACTGACTCGGATCAAAAGGTATCGCTCCCACCACAATTGGTTTCCGAAGGCCCGTTTGCTGCGCTTCCTGAATCATTTGGCGAACCTGTTCGATAACAAAATGTACTCCTTCCACGTGGTAATCATGGGCATGATCCATGTTTCCTGAGGAATCAGATACCACCTGCTGCTGAACAGCGGAGACAGGAAACCTCATTCGCTCGCCTTGAGCGAGCAAGGTATGTTGCGGTGAAGACCAGAAAAAGGACGTCCCCTCCCGATATTGTTCCAGAAGGTGTAAGGCGGAGGTTGCTGCGATTGCACCCGCTTTTGACATATTCATCATCTCCTTATCTTGATTCAGACGCCGAGTGTGGCGCCTCCATCCACACACAAATCATGCATGGTAATATGCCTCGCCTGGTCTGAAGCCAAAAAGAGTACGGCATCCGCGATATCGGAAGGCAATGCCAGCCTGTTCAGAGGAATGCCGAGACGGTACGCCTGCTGCGATCCTGCAATGACGGCCTGCGCGCCATGATCATCCTGCCATAAGGCCCGCTGCATGGGGGTGTCCGTCGACCCTGGAGATACAATATTGCAGCGGATATGCTGCTCCGCATATTCAAGTGCAAGACATTTGGTAAACATGGTGGACGCCGCCTTGGAGGCTGCATAAGCCGACATGTGCATCCGGGGTACGCCCGAGGCGTTCGAGCCAACAGTAACCACCGTTCCCGATTGGCGCCTCGCCATATTTCGTACAACCGCACGTGACATATAAAATACACCGTGGGTATTAACATCGAACGTTCTTGTCCATTCCTCGTCACTCAGGGATGCCACTGTACCTGTATGCAGCACACCAGCTGCATTGATCAAAATGCCAATCGGTCCAAGTGTTGCCTCGATTCGCTGTACGGTATCGTCTACCGATTGGCGATTCACAATATCAGCAGGATAAGCAGCTGCCTGATGGCCTTGATGATTTAGATCCACAGCCAGCTGATCGAGCTGCTCTTCCCGAATATCTACTGCCGCTACAACTGCCCCCTGTTCAGCCAGAGCTCTGGCAACCGCTTCGCCGATTCCCTGTGCTGCACCGGTGACCAGAGCCACCTTTCCATGAATTCCTGTATAGCTCACGCTGTATACCTCCCCTGACTTACTGCCTGTTGAACGTTGATTCATTGTTGAACTCGATTGGATCATCCATGACATCTCAGCTAATCCGAAAGCGGCCTACCACACCTTAATCAAACAAACATCTATTCCTCCGCCCCTACGCTTCAGGACTGCAGGCCAAACGTATCGTACGACTGATCAGAAACGGTAGCACCGAGACATGATTCTCTTCTTCGAACTCGGTATATTGGATATCAAGCCCCGGCTGTTTCAGTGCAGTTAGACGTTCCGTTAAAGCCGATGCCTTGTCATTGTTGCGGGCAGGATGGTTCTTCTCCCTTTCGCCCATGCCAACCCAGACCTTAACGTTGACCGGATACTGCTCCAGACCTGCGATGAACTCCTGTTCCTCGGCCAGCATCACCTTCTGGTTCCAATGAAGCGAAGGGCTTCCAGCAATGTAGTAACGGAAAGCGTCCGGCTTGGTAAAAAGGGTGTGCAGAACGAACAACCCGCCAAGTGAATGGCCAAAAATGGCCTGTCTGTTCCGATCGATGTTGAACTGCTGCTCCATGTCCGGCTTCAGTTCCTCTTCAATGAACTGCAGAAAAGCATCAGCTCCCCCCTGCTCAGGCAAAATTGTTCCATCCGACTTGTGGGTATATTCCGTCGTGGCCTGCGGAGTAAAATCGTAATATCGATGAGGCGAGAACGGGGCGGCAGTCGGGTACCCGATTCCAACAATGATGGCCGGGAGTGCCCCGGTCTTCTCGGGTCTGCGTCCCTGTATGCGAGCCGCTTCTACCATCGTGCCGAACACAGAGTTAGCGTCGAGCAGGTAAATCACAGGATATCCAGACGGCGGGGCGGCCTCTGCGGGCTGATATACCATGATCTGATAGGCATGATTGCCCGCTCGTGATTTCATCGTCCACTGTTCTGAACGGGGAATGGGAACAGCACTGCGTGTCATCTGCTCAAGGGTCCCTGAGGCTGATTGATTATGCTGAAACGTCATTACGGATGGATCCTCCTCGTTGTTCAACTCACATTGCTATGTGTATATAGATCATATTGTTTTATATGAGATTGATTCTCATTACCAATTATAAAAGAGTGATTTCGGCTGTCCCATGGACGATATCCAGAATTCATTTTGATTATCTCCATATTTACATATTTTTCTTGATCCACTTTGCCTTGGCAAAAAAACAACAGCTCCTCCCCGTGACACCTCAAACACAGAAATAATATCCGGTTCGAGGCACTCCGAGAAGGAGCTGATTCATCGCTATTATTGGGTCAATGCCTTCAATGTATCGTCAATGACATGACCATAGGCAATCAATCCACCGCCCAGCCATGGTGCTGGTTCAACTGCGTATACATTTCCTGCTTTAACGGCTGGCATGCTCTGCCACACTTTGGTATCTGTCATCTCCTTCATACTTCCTGGTCCCTGTTCCACGGTGAAGATATAATCTGCGTCAATCTCGGGCAGCACTTCGGTGGATACAATCGCACTGTTCTCCGTCTCGACGAGCGCAGGCTTCCCGAGTCCCAACTGTTCGTATACAACATAGCCGCTGAAGTAGTTTCCGCCCATCATGCTGATTCCGCGGGGAGCAAAGCGGATAATGGCCGCTTTCTTGCCTTCCGCTACCTTGGCGATCTCTGCCTTCGCAGCGTCTACCTTGGCGTGGTATGTCTTGATGGCCTGTTCTGCCTCAACCGTTTTGCCAAGCAGATCGCCAATGATCTCCAGTGACTTCTCTACATCCCCCGATGCATTGTTAAATACATAGGTTGGTGCAATCTTCGAGTAACTCTCATATACACCATTCTCGGCATAATTCGCCGTGTGCAGGATAATAAAATCGGGATTGTATGCCATCAGCGCTTCAGGCGAAGGCAGCCCACTGGAGAAATCGAGTGTAGGTACGTCACTTAGCTGATCCTGTAAGTAAACATGCCCTTGGGTGCCGCTGGCCCATTGAGCAACGGGCTTGACGCCGAGTGTAAGCAGAGAATCCTCGAGATAAGGTGCAAATACACGCTCCACTTTGGCAGGAACCACCACATCATGTCCCATTTCGTCTTTTACAGTCCGTTCGCCAGCCGCTGTTTCTGCAGTCTCTTCTTCTTGTACGGCCGTTTCTGATGAGGCTGTTGTGGAGGCCTCGGCTGTCTTCTGCTCCTGCTGCGCTGCTCCTTCATGTTCTGATGTGGAGCCACAGGCTGCCAGTAATCCCACCATTAATACGAGCACAATCAAGGCTGACAGCCGATGATTAATCCATCTACTTGGAGCGAAACGCTGCCCGTTCTCTTTTTCCTGCTGATGCATGATAGTTCCCCCTTGATAAACATTCTCATTTAGATAGATGGATTATATGTCATGTCGCTCGTGAATCACCATGGACGTTATCCAGATATATATTTGGACAATATCCCGTGAAAATGAGCAATGCCTCATCCAGCATGCGCATAACGCCTACTGCAGAATAATCGAACCAGGGATCGCCGGTGATCAGGTGTGTCTGATACTGACGCACAGCGTTCAGCTGTCTCCATACTGGCGAGTGCTGCAGACTGAGCCAGTATGCCCGAGATACGGCCTCGGGACATACCATGATCAGGATCCGGTCCGGATTCATTACATTTAATTGTTCCAGCGTCAGCGGTGTATTGGTACTAACATCGGGGAAGGTCTCCAGCTGCAATGCGCCATAGAGCACCTCCTCGATCCCCGGATTACTATAGAGATAGAGGCGCTGACCATATACCCTGATCACAGCCACCTTCTCGCATCCCACTTCCTTCTGCATCGATTCCCGCGCTTTCTCTACCCGCTTGTTATATAGTCCGATCCACTGTTCTGCCTGTTCCTCCCGTTCCAGGAACGCAGCAATCATGCGCAGCTGTGCACGCCAATCGGTCTGATGCTGGGGTACAAAACAGCAAGGCGCAATCTCGGCAAGTCCAGCTTGATCCTCTTCACTGAGTTGATCGGTACCAATGATGGCGTCCGGCCTTATGTGCACAAGCCGCTCCACGTTCGCTTCGAATCTCCAGCTTGTATAAGGATCTGTTAGTTTAAGATGGGACTGGATTTCCGTGCGATGCGCGTTATAATAATACGCTGTCCATTTCGGATCGATGGGCGCAGCAATGGGCATGACATTGAGGGCCAGCAGATGTCCGATGACGCTGGAGGAGCCGGTGGCAATGCGTTTTCTGGCGTTCTTGGCATAATCGGAAGGAGAAACGCCGACTTCCTTTTTGAATTTGCGGCTGAAATAATATTCATCGCTGTATCCAACTTTGAGTGCAATATCACGCAGTTTATACCCGGATTCCTTCAGATAACGCTTGGCCCGGTTAATACGGAGATCTGTCAGATACTCCATCGCGCTGAGACCGTAGGTTTTTTTGAATAGATCAACAAAATACTTCGGACTGATATTTGCTCTCTGAGCAAGATCAGCAATAGACAATGCTTCATTGTAATGCTCGTCCATATAGGTTTTTACTTCAGCAAGGTCCGTCTTGGGGCTGCGACTCATAACGGGGGCTCGCACAGCACGGTGCAATTCATTCTCCAGTAACATGAGGCCACTCCTCTCGATCTGTTTGATTATCTTAATATGAAGCGTACAGCGTACGTTGAGGTCAGTTGACTGATTCATCATTTATCGACAATGATAATCATTATCAATTAAGGTATCATACTCTTTTCCTCTCAGTCAATCCATATATGGAAATATGTGCACCCGTTTTAGTTCGAATGATCATCGTCATCCATATACACAAAAAAGAGCTAACGTCGTGAAGATGCATGCGTTAGCTCTTGGATTTAATTCGTTATCTCAATTGTATTTATTCGTTCCTAGTCCCGGCTCCGCAGCTTGCTGAGCAGACGTAAAATCTCGATATACAGCCATACCAGGGTAACCATAAGCCCAAATGCGCCGTACCACTCCATATATTTTGGAGCACCTTGTTCAGCACCACTCTCAATAAAGTCAAAATCAAGCACCAGATTCAGTGCCGCCACGATAACGATCACGACAGAAATCCCAATTCCGATCAGACTGTTGTCATGCAGATAGGGAACGGTAATTCCGAACAATCCCAGCACGAAACTGAGCAGATACATGATCATAATGCCGCCTGTTGCCGCTACCACTCCCAGCTTGAAGTTCTCCGTAGCTTTGATCAGTCTCGTTTTGTAAGCGACCAGCAGGGCAATGAACACTGCCATAGTCAGCAAAGCAGCCTGCAAAGTGATTCCATTGTACAATGACTCGTAGGTTG
The DNA here is from genome assembly GCF_004000925.1 of Paenibacillus illinoisensis NBRC 15959. Classification (GTDB taxonomy): domain Bacteria; phylum Bacillota; class Bacilli; order Paenibacillales; family Paenibacillaceae; genus Paenibacillus; species Paenibacillus illinoisensis. The sequence continues at coordinate 451,937 of NZ_BIME01000003.1, forward strand.
CGGAGAGTGCGCCAAGGAACATGCCTTCCGCGATGGCATAGATGGGAACCAGGTATGGTGCTGCCACAGGTTTGAACGAGATAATCAATGCCAGAATAAATCCGACGATGGCACCTCCGATGGCGAGAGGAAGCACTTCCTGACCGTTAAAAAACATCATCCATGTCGCAAATGCACTGCCGAGCAGGATGACCAGCGTAATGAATGACTTGTTCACTGTGCCGTTAATCGTCATGTAACGCTGGTACCGGTCATCTCCATATCCACCGGCATTTTCAAATGTACTGTCCTTGAGTGTGGGGTTACCACTGCGTCCGATCAAAACAATCACCTCTTCTATGTATTGGGTCAATCTTTGAAACCACTCTTTACGTTCTTTGCGTTCCTCATGTTCTACTACATTTCCAGTGAACTGCTATTCATATCTTTCGATGTTCAAGTACAGACTTGGATGCAATCGGTCGATCACATCCTTATCCATCGTTATAACCCTGTAGGACATATGTCCCGGGCTGTAAAATCTCTTTTTAGCTTGATACAGACATTTAAATGCTAGTTGTTGCTGCAGTTACTAGGCAGAAGACTTAGTTATAGAACACTTTGTCTACATTGTATTTCGCACGCATCGTATTAATGATATAGGTCTCATAAATTTCACGGTCTACGGCATCTTCCACCAGACAAACCTCAATGGTCGCCACTTCTTCCCGGTGGTTCTTCATTGGAGAAACGGTATCCTCAAAATGCTTCTTGATCCGAGGTCTCAATTTTCTTGCTTTCCCGACAAATAACAGCTCCCCATCGGCATTGTAAAACATGAAGATTCCACCCTTTTCACGTGTGATCAGGTGAAAATCGGTGAAACCATAGATGTGGCTAAGCTGCGGGTTTGCCTGCTTGGTGATGGTTACATCCGGTGTTGGTACGGTAATCTGAATCATTGGGCTCACTTCCTCATTATCTATAGGCTTACATCCTATCATACATTATTACAGGAAACCATTTCATTCTATAAGATGCACAATTCACGCTATTTTCAACTATTACGACAATAATTTCAAAAAAAAGGTTAACTTCCCTGATTCAAAGTGGTACTATAGGGGTATGAGGAAGAAATTGGGCACTAAGACATATGTCTTTATATCTACTTCAGTCTATTGTACCCTATGAATCATGATCTTTTTCATACTGTATTCTGTAATGTGCGCACCACAACAAGAGGACAGTTAGCACGTATTGCAAGTCTGTAGCTTTTAGGATTCATCATCAATACGACCCTTGCAGCAAGCAAATGTAGGAAGAGATTCATTGTAGATTGTAACGTAGAAAAAGAAGTAGATGTAGAAGTAAGAAGTGGATTTGAATTAGAAAGCCTGCAATTCAGTCAGCAAGGACCAACGAGATCCACGTAGAAGAACCGATAGCTATCGATCCTAGCAAAGAGAAGAATGGTCATGCCATGCAATCTTAGTAAGTCATAACTTCATAACAGCAGATCTATATAGAATTGGATCAAGCTACACCCACAGCCCGGCACGAAGCCAGGGCTTTTTTACGTTGTCCCACTGATATCCCAACCCCTCGTAATCAACCGATCATCGTTATTTTTCATAAGCAATTCCCCCCTGCCTTAAACCATTTGTAACTGCCCCCGTATACTCCTATCTACCTTCATTGAATCTTGAGTTCGCAGTATATTTAAAAGAAAAAAAGAGACGCCGACCAAGCGGCATCCCTTAAATTACTTCAGAAAGGTCCATCTACGCGCGGTGATCGCGTCAGCTTCCCTACAAATAAGCCTTTCCTCTTCCCCGACTCAAATAAATCATTAAAAACACAAACGCAGCGGCAAAAGAAGCTGTAATGATCCAGATCGGAATCCGTGGATCGAGCGCGTATGCCCAGCCTCCCACGATACCGGCCGGGGAAGTAAGCAGCAGGATGACGACGGAAAGCATCGAGAATACCTTCGCTCTTTTTTCGTCGTCGATCGCGTTCTGGACGGCCGCTTCGAGGTACGGCGAGCTAATCATCAATCCGACGGCGGCAAGCACGGTACTCAAACCAATCCAGACCAGATTCGACGTCGGCCACAGCACTAGCATCACGTTCGAAAGCAACGACAGTACAAAGCCAGCCATCATCGAGCGCGTTTCTCCTTCGGCTGGAATCTTCGGCATGATGAACCACAGCGCGAGCAGCATAATAATAGAGGAAACAGCAGGAACGAGCGAGATTAGTCCGCTGTCCACTTTCAGATAGTCGGCCAGATACAGCGAAAGATAGGTCGTTTTTAGCGTCATTTGGAAGTTGAACAGGATATAAACGACGAAGATCAGCATCAGGCTGCGGCTGGCAAACAGGTCTCGGATCGCGCCGCTGTAGTCGATCAAACTCTTTTTAAGCCCGAGTTCCTTCGTCTCTTTCATTTTCCGATAGCCCATTTCTGTTTCCTTCGTGGTCAGGTGCCGCCCGATGAATTGAAAGGTCATTAGCACCGAACACAGCACATACATGATCCGAGTGCCGTCCACCAGTCCGTAATAATCGACCAACAGACCACCAAGCGGAGCGAACAAACCACCGACGACGCCGATGATCTGAAGCAGCGTGAAAACGTAAGTCCGATCCTTTTTTGGCGTATCCTCGACGATCAGACAGTAAAAGGCGATATGCGGAACTCGCTGAAGCCCGTTGATGAATGTCGCGATAACGAAAAACCAGACATTTTGGGAAAAGGCAAAGATCAGCATCGCCACGCTCCAACTAAGCACGTCGAAGGTGAGGATGGCGCGTTTGCGTCCCATTCGGTCGGTCAAATACCCACTCATGAATGATGACAGCACCTGCACGATCAGCCCGAGCGTCGTAATCCAGCCAATATTGGTCTCGGTAACGCCCAGCTCATACATGTACAGCGTAGCGTAAGTTGCCATCATGCTGTACGGAATCAAGAAAAACGGTTCAAAAGCGAGACAGCCCCGGCTGTTGCCGCGAAGTCTCGGGAAAAGCGTTCTTGCCATGCGGGATTTCCTCCGGTGTCGTCATATTGGAATTAAAGCATTTTGGGTCATGTTCAAATATAGGTTACTATAGAAAAATCATGAAAAATAGAGGCATTGAAAAAAAATTAACGTGACTAAATGCGGCTGGATGGAACGACAGCTATCGGTTCCAGGTTCCAACCACCTCGTGATGGAAACAGAGGTATTGTGGTTCTTTCGGTCGGGTTTATAATATGGCAAGATAGCAAACAGAGGGAGTGATGGGATGTATTCCGATCTGCAACTGACGGAGGACCGCCCTGTATATATACAAGTCAAAGATTATATGAAGCGATTGATGCTCAAAGGCGGACTGCAAGCGAAGCAAAAGCTGCCCTCCACCCGTGAACTCAGTACACTGATGAAGGTTAGCCGCAGCACCGTTCTGCTCGCTTATGCCGAGCTTGAAGAAGAAGGTCTGATCTATGCGGTGAAAGGCAAAGGCAACTACGTCAGTCCCCTGATTGAAGCGCCTGAGCCAACCAATGGCTGGCAGCTGGATTGGAAGAGCCGCGTAAGCGACTATGCAATTCAGGCGGAACAATATGATCTGATGAAACATGGTTCCGGTGCAGAACGTGGCGAGATCTCGTTTACCAGTATTGCCCCGGATGAAAAGCTGTTCGATCTGCATAATGTGAAACGGGCCTTCCTTGATCGCATGTCTCTCGAAGGCGAAGTGCTGCTGAACTACGGATATGCACAAGGCTACCGTCCTTTGATGAACTATCTGCTCCGGTACATGGAGAACAAAGGTGTTGACCTTACCGGCAAGGATATTCTAATTACCAACGGATTCACGGAAGGCTTCGATCTGGTGCTTGGTGCCTTGCGCAGACAAAGCGGCAGAGCTCTATGTGAGAACCCTACCCATCATACGGCCATCAAAAATCTGAAGCTTCATGAGTTCAGCCTCACAGGCGTGGACATGGAGCCGGACGGACTCAATCTGCAGCAGTTGGAGCATGAACTCATCACAAGTCCGTATGATCTGGCCTATTTGGTACCTTCATATCACAATCCAACCGGAACGGTGACTTCTCCTGCCAAACGGGCAGAGATTATCCGGTTAATGAATCAATACGAAGTGCCCATTATCGAGGATGGGTTCAATGAGGAACTACGTTATTCCGGTTCCCACGTCTCCCCTCTCATCGCTAGTGCGGGCAAGGGTAATGGACTCGTCTATCTGGGCAGCTTCTCCAAGGTACTCTTTCCCGGACTGCGAGTAGGCTGGGTCATTGCAGATGCAGCACTGATTGATTATTTGGAAAGCATGAAACGGGCCCGCAGCATTCACACCTCAACACTGGACCAATCCCTGCTCTACCAATACTTGAGCAACGGTAATTTTGAGAAGTATCTGAAGCGGGCCCGCACTGAATATAAGCGAAAATACGAACTGGTCGTGCGCTGCTTGCGCAAGCATCTGCCGATGTGCCAGATCTCCGGCGAGGGCGGTTTGCATTTATTTGTACAATTCCCCCCGGGATACCGGACCCGGGAATTGCTGGCTGCCTGCAAGGTGAAGGGTGTGACCTTCACGCCCGGCGATACCTTTTATCTGGAACCAGGTCAGGGGTTAAATACGATGCGCCTGGGCTTCTCCAGGGTCAGCGATGAGAATATTCGCAAAGGTATCCGTATCATTGGTGAGACTGCGGCTCAGATGAGCTAAAACGGTTGAATAACAACATGGGAGGATTACACATGAAGGTTGGCGTGATTATGGGCGGAACATCTTCCGAGCGGGATATTTCCCTGCTCACCGGACAGGAGATGATTGCCCACTTGGACAGAGATAAATATGAGGTCATTCCCATTGAGCTAAGCAGCAAACGGGATCTGATCGACAAGTCGGCGGGTATTGATGTGGCCTTACTCGCGCTGCATGGCAAATACGGCGAAGACGGTACAGTTCAAGGTACACTGGACTCGCTTGGCATTCCATACACCGGTTGCGGCGTCTTGTCCAGCAGCGTATGTATGGATAAGGATATGTCCAAACAGCTCATGCACCATGCGGGCATACCTACTGGAGCGTGGGTGCAGGTGAACCATCTGGAAGAACTGTCATCTACGGTGGTGCAGCAGTTGACGTATCCGGTCGTTGTGAAGCCCAACTCCGGCGGCTCCAGCATTGGCACCCAGGTTGTTCAAGAGCCTTCATCTCTTCAAGCCGCGGTTGAAGCCGCACTCAAATGGGATGACACGGTCATGATTGAACAATATATCGCAGGGGATGAAATTACCTGTGCCATTGTAGATGGCAAGATGCTCCCGATCATCTCCATTCGTTCAAGCGCCGAGTTCTTCGACTATAGCTCCAAATATAATGATGGCGGTGCCGAAGAACAGGTGATTCAGCTGCCTGCCGACATTCACCAGCGCGTGGAAGATGCCGCACTTGCCTGTTACCGTGCGCTGAAATGCAGCGTCTATGCACGCGTGGATATGATCATCCGTGATGGCATGCCTTATGTGCTAGAAGTCAACACGCTTCCAGGTCTTACACGAAACAGTCTGCTGCCCAAAAGTGCAGCCGCTGCAGGTATTTCCTTTACGGAGCTGCTGGATACCATCATTGAACTCTCACTGAAGGAACGAAATAAGGAGGCACAGCTATCATGAGCCAGGATGTAACAATGCGCAGCAGTTCAACGGAAGATCTGCAGGATATGGTCATTCTCATGGACCAACTGGGCTATCCTACGACGTACGCTGAAATGCAGGAGCGTTATGCCCACATTGCAGCTGATGCAAATTTTAATACGCTCGTCGCCGAGGTCCGTGGACGTGTGATCGGATTGATTGGCATGCAGACATCTTACCTGTATGAGAAAAACGGACAGCACTGCCGCATCCTTGCACTCATCGTGCATGACCAGTTCAGAGGCACCGGGATAGGCCGTCAGCTGATTCTGTCAGCAGAGCAATGGGCCGCCAGCCAAGGCATAGACTCGCTCTCTTTGAACAGCGGTAACCGTCCCGACCGTGAAGCAGCTCATGAGTTCTATCGGCAGATGGGCTTTACCGCCGGAAGTACTGGATTCAGCAAAAAGCCGCAGGCTCTTCAGCCTGCCTAATATTCGATCATAATAATAAAAGCGCCTGTCCCCAACAACTTGCTGGGATCAGGCGCTTTCTGATGACGGAGGTTACAAGGAATCTGGCATACTCTGAAATCCCCTCTCGCACATACAGATGTCGTACAGATGTTATGACTTATGGTCGATCGATAAAGATCCAGCCGGTTTCTTTTTCCTTATCCACGCTCGCTCCAAGAGACTCAGCCATGAAGCGCAGTGGAACATAAGTTTTTCCATTTTTGCCCACATAGGCCGATTCAACCATGGTTACTTCCTTGCCCGCAACCGTTGCGTTCTTGGAACCCACAGTTAGAACAATCTCATTGCCTGTAATATCGTCAATAACAACGATGGTATCTGATCCCTTGGTCCATTTCACCTCAGCATCCAATTCCTCGGACAGGTAACGCAGAGGAACGAATGTTGTATTTTTCACCGTAATGGCACCATAGATCTCATCTTCCGGATACAGCATAATGCTCTTCCGAGTGATGCCGGCTTCGTCTTTCAGCAGCTGATACACGACAGAATTGGAATCAAAGTTGCGCAGCATCTGTCCCGGAGTGATGTCTTCCTTCATCAGATCGATTACGCCACCTGTTGTATCAACCGCATCCACGGTTACCGGCCCACCGATATTCCACTGCTCGCTGTCTGCGTATAGCGTCACGGATTGCAAAGGCAGATCCTCGGAGGCAGGCAGTGCCACTTTCAACTCAGCATTCTGCTTGCGGATGTTCAGCGCACTGTCGAGATAGAAATCGAGCTTAAACGTTGTATCTGTGCCAAATACCGTCTTCAGTTCGGGCACTTCATTCAACAATTCGTTCAACCCTTGATCATAGTTAACCAGAAGCTCGTCGAGTCCTGCCTTGATCATCGGGTACATGGTTGCAACAGCTGCCTCTTTGGATTCTGGCATCAAGGAGGTTATGGCTCCAGCGTCCACTTCTTCCACCTGATTCATTGCTGTCAGCAGTGGATAGAACACTTCATATAGATCGCCGATCAGATCCTTGAGTCCTTGCTCATCCTGGGCAACACTTGTCAGAAACGGTTTAACCATAGCAAGAATCTCTTCTCCAGTGATCTCCATATGGAGCTTGGAGAGGCTGAGGGACTCACCGTTAACCGATTCCTGTACAGGCGTAACGGAAATATTTTTTGGATTGGACAGATGCTTCAGGACAAAAGAAAGCAATTTGGGAGAGAGCTCCTCGATCTGCTTTTCCAGAGCCTTGGTGTCCATCATCGGAAGCGTTTGCGCGCCTTCCAGAGCCTCAAGTGATATGTACAGCGGCTTCTGCGCACCGTCCAGGTCGATCACCATTTGGGTTTCGTCCATGGAAAGGTGGAAAGGCAATTTAGTTCCTTGGAAACTCACAGAACCTTGGATCGATGCCGTTTGGGCATCCTTCACCTTGGCATTTTCAATGTCCAGGGATACAGAATTAATAAGATCAATCATTTCGTTGTCTTTCTCGGTAACGAATTCTTTAGCCGGCTCTATGTTAATGTGCATGGACTGTTTCGATTCACCGGATTTTACGTTTGTACTGTTGGCCATGGCTTTACTAATATCCACCCCACCAACAGCCTGACATCCCGTAAGCGCAACCATCATCAAAACGAGTGGTACAGCGATCCACTTGGCTAACCTTCGATTTTTGATACGATCTCCTCCTTAGGAAAAATGTGGTTCATTCCTATTATGAGGCCATCAGGCAAATGTTGTAAACCAGTGGATCGTAAAAACGCCAAAAAAGGCCGGAAATGTGTCCGACCTTTGGATAAGAATTTATTTTAGACGACTTCGTACATTACTCTTTGGTTTCCTCGGCAACCTCTTCAGTCGGTTCCTTGTCCTCTGTCGTTACAGGGGTTTCAAATTGATCCGGCTCGTCGTCTTGAATGGCTTTGTTCTCTTCATTCTGGTCCTGTGTCATATCGCAATCCCTCTCTTCTAGCGGATTTTCGTGATTATCTTCTAGGCATTAGCCTTGTTCTATCAATAACCCGAACCGAAGCAGCTCAAACATGATGAGGCGTCAATTTGGACCAGTTTCAGAAAATATAAAAGACGATTCCATTCCCGGCGGCTGCAGTTGCCTGATATAGGGCCTGAACATCATTCATTGTTTGAACGATCTCCCTGAACGTCTCCTCTGCATCCCAGCCTTCCATGACCGGATAGACGCCCTCCGTAACCATTTGGTCCAGGTCAAAACGTGCCCTCAGTTCATCGGGGTCCAGCTGCTCCAGAGCCATATAGGCTTCCAGCACCTGTTCGTTGGAGAGCAGAAACAGATCCATGTCCGAATAATTCCCCCAATATTGTTCCCCTGACATCGGCACCACATATCCGAGAGGCGGCTCTCCGTCCACCAGGTTACCAGTTAAGGTGAACTGAAGCATCTGCCACGTTTTATCAATATCCAGATCAACGGAACAATCATGCACACTGATCTCGCCTGACTTGATTGATTCAATCAACTCGTTAGTCACCACAAGATATCTACCGGACATTCCCATATCATGATCCCTCCTATGATTTTAATCCTCTGTCCCCCATTAACCGTGCATGTTCCAAAAGAATCGGGGTAAAAAAGGTAGAAGTCATATTACGATTACAAAATTCCATGATCAAGCATGGCAATACCATACATGTTATCTCAAGGAGGGACCACACCGATGAAAAAATTCGATTACACCTTGAATTACGAAGAGCTCGATTTGCGCAAACATCCAGAGCTATATACCGTCGGACGGGGGGAGCAGGGCGTGCTGATGGTGGAACCCTACAAGAGCGAGATTCTGCCCTATTGGCGTTTTAAAACACCCGAGATCGCGACCGAATCATCGGAAAAGATCTACGAGCTTTTTTTGGAATATAAGAAAAAGGATGATTTCGTTGGCATGGATATGGCGCGCAAGTTTCTGCAGATGGGATATACACGGGCCCGGAGATATACAAACCATAAAGGTGGACGCAAATATTCGAAAGAGGACGGTTCAATTCTTCCCTATCAGAATGACAAAGTGAAAGCGGAAGCTGCAGCCATCTTCAAGGCGCAGTGGGAGATTGCCAAGACTGACCCGGATTATATTGAAATGAAGAAGCAGCACCGGGAAAAGTATGAATCGGAGAACGAATAGAAACTTGGGTAAAAAATACATGGCTCATCCCGATACTCCTTTTGATATAATGCTTTACGTCGATCTACAGGACGAAAACATAATGAGATCACTTAAGCTAAAGGAGCCTTCATGAAATTACCTAGTCGCCCTATCTCCATCACACTGACATGCATCGCGATGTATCTGTTCATCCTGCTGCCATTACCTGCGTCTGCAGCCCAATCCGAGCTTGCGAGGCAGCGTGAAATGACCGCCTTCAGTCCACTGCAAACGGTTGTGGATCAGATGCAGCCCGGATGGAACCTCGGCAACTCATTGGATACGGTAGGTCCGGATGAAACCTACTGGGGCAATCCACGCGTTACTCCGGAATTAATCGGAAACATTGCCGCTCAAGGATTCAAAAGCATACGAATCCCCGTTACTTGGGACCAGCATATTGGTGCCGCCCCGGATTACCGGATAGATCCTGCTTACATGGCACGGGTCCAGGAAGTGATCAAATGGGCACTGGATGCGAATCTGTACGTCGTGTTGGATCTCCATCATGATTCATATCTCTGGATCAGTCAGCTGGAAACCGATCATGACCAGGTACTCGCTCGTTACACAGCAGTGTGGACCCAAATCGCGAATCAATTCAAGGATGCTCCACTTCGGCTGATGTTCGAAAGTGTGAATGAACCGCGCTTCAATCGTGGAATCACTCAGGCGGGTGATATGGGAACAGGAAGCAATATCGATGAGCCAAGGCAGCTTGCCCTTTTGCATGAATTAAACACGACGTTTGTGAAGCTGATTCGCAGCACAGGCGGCAATAACGAAGAGCGTGCACTTCTGCTGCCTACACTTGAGGGTTCACCGACACAGGCAAGGCTGAACAGTTTGAGGCATACCATCACTGAACTGAAAGACAGGAACCTGATTGCCACCGTGCATTACTATGGTTACTGGCCATTTAGCGTCAATATCGCAGGACACACCACGTTTGATACCGAGACCAAGAATGATGCAGCCAACACGTTTAACAATATATACAGGACACTCGTCACGCAGGGGATTCCAGTCATTCTCGGCGAGTATGGACTTCTGGGATTCGATAAACATACGGATGTTATTGAACAGGGGGAGAAGCTAAAATATTTCGAATTCATCGGGCATGAGCTGAAGGACAAAAAGATCGCGTCCATATTGTGGGACAATGGCCAGCATCTAAACCGGGAGACGTATGTGTGGTCCGATCCGGCTCTGTTCCAGATGATTCAGGCAGGCTGGACAGGCCGTTCTGCTGTTGGAGATCGTGACCTACTGTACCTGAGACAAGGCTACCCAATTCAGGATACGGCGCTGACAATCAAGTTAAATGGAGCCAAACTCGTATCGCTCTATGCGGGTGAGCAACCGTTGAAACAAAATGCAGACTATTCATTCAGCGGGAGTACGTTGCTTATCCAATCAGATGCATTATCCCGTATGGTTAGCAAGGGCGACCAGCTCGGCAAACAGGCCATCATCACCGCGAAGTTCAATCAAGGCGCAGACTGGACATGGAAGCTCGTCGTATCGGCCAAGCCCGATCTGGAGAATGCATTCGGTACTACAGAGGCTTTTTCCATACCAACACTCTTTCATGGTGATCAGCTAGCCACCATGGAAGCTGTCTATTCCTCTGGAGAGTTCACTGCTCCGCAGAATTGGACACCTTACAAAGAATTCCTGACTACATTTGCACCTTCTTATGAAACAGATCAACTGATTCTGCAGCCGGAATGGCTCAATGAACTGCATAACGGGCAGATTGATCTGGCCTTCCATTTCTGGAGCGGTGAGGTCATTCACTATACGCTGTTCAAAAGCGGGAACCAGATAACAGGGAAGGCACTTCATTGATGAGCCGTACAATCAGGCGTAGAATGGACAGCATGGTATGGCTCTGCGAGCGGGAAGTTCGCAAGGCTCTGAAGAAGGTGATGACATGTTATGGATTATTGGCATCCTCGGTATCGTTCTACTTACGCTGTGCACGGCAGGAGCCGGTGTAGGAATGGTGGTAGGCTTCTTTTTTTTCCTCATCGGTTTCGGGGAAATGAAGAACAGGTCACGGACTCTTAGCAGTCTACTGCTGAGCAAGGATACGCTGATGATCGTGGGAACGATGGGCGTTGTACTTGTTTATTTTCTTCTCTCCTACTGGAATCTGAAAATGATTGGTGATGCAACCTTTCCGGGTCTGCTGGGTTCCACAATCAGGGAAATCTCCGGGAGACAGCTGCTTGCTGCAGCATTCTTGTACACGCTCTGGACAACAATCAGCCTATACTGGCTGCTTCCGAAAGTATTCAGCTTTGATGGATTAGGCCTGAAAATTCAGCTGATTGCACTGAGTGCAGCAGGAACCAGCATTCTGTATGGCATCATAAAATTGTAAAACAGCCCAAAACAAAAAAAGGAGTGGAAGCCCAGCTTGGTATGCTGAGCCTCTACTCCTTTTGTTACGTTAAAATAAGTGATGTTCGCTTTTCTCTGATCGACGAACGGGCAGAATTAACGCGCTTCACCATTCTCCGCTTCCCAACGTGCAATTTCATTGCGAACGATTGGAGCAACCTCTTTACCAAGCAGTTCAATGGCTCTCATCACCTCATTATGCGGCATCGTGCCGAGAGGAGTGTGCAGCATGAAACGAGTGATGCCAACTTCCTTGCGCAAGTAAATAATCTTCTGAGCCACGGTCTCTACGTCACCAACGTACAATGCGCCTTCAAGACTGCGTGCAGCATCAAATGTTGCACGGCTGTAGTGCCCCCAGCCACGTTCACGGCCCAGTATGTTCATGACAGCCTGAGCAGGTGGGAAGAATTTCTCAACAGCCTCATCCATCGTATCCGCGATAAAACCGTGAGAGTGTGATGCCACCGTCAGTTTGGAGGCATCATGCCCTGCATGGGCTGCTGCTTTTTTGTACAGCTCCACCAGTGGAGCAAATTGAACCGGACGACCACCGATAATCGCGAGTACCAGCGGCAGACCGAGCAGACCTGCGCGTACAACCGATTCCTGATTACCACCACTACCGATCCATACGGGCAGTTTCTCCTGCACTGGACGCGGGTAGATGCCCAGATTATTGAAGGAAGGACGATGCTTGCCTTCCCAGGTTACCTTTTCCGAATCACGCAGCTTAAGCAGCAGATCCAATTTCTCATCGAATAACTCGTCGTAGTCGTTCAGATCATAGCCGAATAGAGGGAAGGATTCGATAAATGAACCCCGGCCCGCCATAATCTCCGCACGTCCATTTGAGATACCGTCCAGCGTTGCAAAATCCTGAAATACCCGTACCGGATCGTCCGAAGACAGTACAGTTACGGCACTGGTCAGACGGATGCGCTTGGTCTGTGAAGCTGCTGCTGCCAAAATTACCGCTGGGGATGATGCTGCATAGTCAGCACGATGATGCTCCCCTACGCCGTATACATCCAGACCGACCTCGTCAGCCAGGACAATCTCTTCTACAACATCACGAATACGCTGTGCGTGACTTATGAGTTCTCCGGTTTTTACATCTGGATTTGTCTCTACAAAGGTACTAATTCCGATTTCCATGTTCTGTTCCTCCCTGTTTATGAAGCGATCCGTCGTTCATCTAACCTATTGTAAGTAGATCACCTTTTGTTATGTATCTTAATATTGAACTATTTTGAAGAAAAACACAAGAGCCCTCTTTCTCCAGAGGGCATGATTTTGATATATTATTCTCTATTTTTGTGACATTCATGATTATTTCTTGGTCCCGATGTACAGCAGGTGAGAGGAAATCCCCAGAATTGTAGGATCTGCTGCCTTCTCAATCATGAATTGGATCATCTCTTCATACTCCCCGCGCTCTTTCCAATACTGCTGCTGTTCTGCTGTGAGCATGGCTCCGAGGCTGGATGATCCAATCAGATTCACCGTTTCGAATCCATGCTGCTCCATGAATGGTTGAATGTCCTGAATGTTAAAATAGTACGCCCCTGTGAATCGGCCCTGATCCTGATGGTCGAATGTCCCCTTTTCAACAAAAGAACGAATGGCACCCATATGATCATTCGGTTTCCAGTGCTGGGGAGACTGCAGCGAGTTAATGCCCATTCTCATTCGGCTTTGCATCGCGATGTACACCATGCCGCCTTGCTTCGTTACCCGGTGTAGTTCTCTTACAGCCGCTACCCGCTCCTGTTCAGTCTGGAGATGATACAGCGGTCCCAGCATCAGCGATGCATCGTATGTATCGTCAGCCAGCCCCTCCAGACGGGTTGCATCCAGTACGTGGAATCCCTCAAACTGCTTCGTCAGATCATACTCCTTAGCCTTCTGCCTAGCGATATCCACGGAAGCAGGTGTCAAGTCTGACAGGGTTACTCGGTATCCATCCCTCGCAAGCTCCATCGCATATTTCCCTGGACCTGCGCCATTATCCAGAACGAGTCCAGCTGCAGGAAGATGTGCCCTGATGTAATGCATGTTAATGATGAACTCCAGCGGCTCCCGCTCCAATCTTCCCCATTCGTCAAACCCGGAATAATAGTCAATAATGCGTTCTCTTGTCATTCATCCGACACCTGCCTTTTTTCATTTAGGGTCAAAAAATGCAAAAAACCTGCCACCTCAACTAAGAGGCGACAGGTATGACCTTCGCGGTACCACTCTTCTTCATCCATGGACCATGCTAATGACAGATCTCTCTGTATCTACTGGGCCACAGAAACTCAGGAACCTGATGACGGGGGTTAGCCCGTCAGGATCTGATCTCAGTCCGTATGAATGACTGCTGCTCAATCCTGCCGCTCACAGGCGAGTTGGGGATAGGTTGGACTGCCTTGCACCATGCAGCAGTTCTCTGGGCCAGCCTTAGTCCTTAATACTCCTGATCATTGCGTTTACCTGTTAAATTTCAGAAAGTATATATCATCCATATATTTCCTGTCAATGCATCTCGAAAGATTCTTACACACGAAATACATGTACCTCATTAAATACGCTCAGGCCTTGTTCATTCTGTTACAACCTTAAATATGTAACCTTCTAGATCTTTTTCACAAATTCAGACTTCAGCTTCATCGCACCCAAACTATCGATTTTACAGTCGATATCATGGTCACCGTCAATTAAACGGATATTTTTGACTTTGGTTCCCTGTTTGACAACCAGCGAGCTGCCTTTCACCTTCAGATCCTTAATGACTGTCACGGTGTCTCCATCATTCAGAACATTGCCGTTCGAGTCACGTACTACTTTGGTTTCTTCTGCACGCTCGGTTTCGGATTCCAACGTCCACTCATGTGTACATTCCGGGCATACCAGCAGATTACCGTCCTCGTATGTGTATTCGGAATTGCATTTGGGGCAGTTAGGTAAATTGGACATATCGTTTAAACTCTCCATTCCTTTTTTGGGCTTCTCGCAAGTATACGGGATTCCTCATGTTCCTTCCAGCGAAAGGATCACGTTAAATCCATGTTAGCCCCCATTCTGCGTTCGGTTAATGGAATTTAAACGAAATTTAAGGTTCACCTCTCCTTACTTTAAAACGGATCCTATACGATATACCTATCCGGGAGAGATTCCCGTGACATATCCAAATTCAGATTCTGATTCGTGTTAATTGCATATTCGCTTCCGGGTTCAGCCCGTCCATGAAATATATTTTTTCAAAAGGAGTTTCTTGTCATGTCAATGTCCATGTCTTCTTATGTTTTCCCTGTACAAACAGCTTTCTTTATTTTCGTGATCATCGCCATGTTTTTGCTTATTCCGTGGCTCATTTATGGCTATCGCAAAGACGGATTTTTCAGCTGGTCACGCTTTGCCGTCAGTTTTTCGTTCATCTTTTATATTCTCGCTGCGTATTGTCTCGTCATCCTGCCCTTTCCGACAACCCGCAATACGTGTGCCCAGCAGGCAGCAGATACCGTATATTACAATCTCGTCCCCTTCACTTTCGTAAAAGATATCATGAAAGAAACACCGATTGTATGGTCCCAGCCGTCCACCTACATGGGGATGATCCAAGGCAGAGCTTTTCTGCAAATTCTGTTTAATGTGCTGCTGCTCATGCCTCTCGGTATATATATCCGGTATTTTTTTCAAAAGAGATCCTACTGGAAATATGCCCTGCTTGGCGGATTTGGACTTTCCCTATTTTTTGAGATAACGCAAATCACCGGATTCTACGGCTATTACAGCTGCCCTTATCGACTGTTTGATGTCGATGACCTGCTGTCGAATACGTCAGGAGCGGTACTTGGATTCTTCGCAGCCCCGATCCTGCTTGCCCTATTCCCGTCACGTGCCAGCATTCAGGCGAAAAGTGAGCAGATTGTGGAGCAAAACCAAGTGTTCCCGATCCCTCAGCTGCTTGCACTCATCATCGACGGTGTTGTGGTGGTATTCCTATCCAATCTGCTCTCGATCTTCAGTCTATCCAGTACCAATGTGTTCAACAGCGCAGCTAATACAACCATCGCAATGCTCATTGTATTATTTCTTATTCCGAGTATCCGGGACGGCAACACGCCAGGCTCCGCACTTATGCGCTTCCGGTATGTTCGCAGGCAGACAGGGAAACCTTCCATGCCGCTGCTGTTTAAACGCTGGCTCGCGCTTTATGTACCTTGGCTCATTTTTACCATGATCCGGCTCGTCAACGATTATGCCTTTGTCAATCATGACTCGGTGCTTGAGCCGTATAAAGTATGGATTTCGATCGGCATGATCGGTCTCTATATGCTCCTGTTCGGAGCACTCTTCCTTCACGTCATACTGGTACTCTTCTCTAGAGGCAGCCGTTCATTCTATTGTGATCATGTATCCAATATCAGAGCCTCCCGTAAATGAATTACGCCCTACATCGGACACTTCGGACAGCAGCAGTGTATTGAATGGACACAAGAAAAGGCGTCTTCCATCAAGCATGACGGAAGACGCCTATGATCTGTGTACCATGACGCTATAATTGGCTCGTTTATACGCCAAGCAGTTCCCGCTTGGATGACTCTGGATCATGCGCAAGTTCAATCTCATGATTGAAGATCAACGTCGCGCGATTCTCCTCATAAGGAGGCCAGTTTACTCCAGCCGTTTCCGGACGGCCATTCTTGGCAAAGGAGATCCAGGCATCCTGCACTTTGCCCGCCAGTTCTGTGGCTGCTGCATCCGGTTCGGCGTTCATGGACTTCAGCGCTTGCAATGTATTGAAAGCAAAGAAGATATCGATGCTGTGGATCGACTTTCTCAGCAATGGATGCTCCGGCATGATCCAATCGAAGCGGTACATCCACACGGGGGCATATTTCTGTTGAGCAGTCGCGTATTGAAGCGCTGAGCGCCAGAAGAACAGATCGGTCATCACCTGAGCCTGTCCATCTGCTGTTTTGGGATAACTGTCCGCGATCGCTGCCCGGTTCTCCAGATCAGGCGTCATGAAGTCGACGGCCTGTACCATATCGATCTCTTCTGAATAAGGGACATGCGGCTGAATGAACAGCGCACCTTCATGCAGGGTGGTTCCAATCAAGACAGGGATGCCTTGGGCAGCTCCTGTACGAACAGCTTCAAGTGGAGATTGCGGAAGCGTTACACCATCCAGCACGGGCTGAAATAACAATGCCATGGCTGCTCCGCTGTGTTTTTTGACCGTTTCGCCAGCAGCAAGGATCTGCTCTGCCGGGATATCTTTCAACTTATGCAGATCATCCTGGGTTACGCCCAGAACCTTCAATACACCGCTCCGGATCTCGGCAGCCTGCTCTGCAGGCATGAACTGCGATGCTCCGCTTTGCATAATGGCACGGTGGAACAAGCCCTTGGCTGCTGGCATGGTCATCAATGCAGCAATGCTCATACTGCCGGCCGATTCACCGAATACAGTAACATTGCCAGAATCACCGCCAAAGGCTCCGATGTTATCCTGCACCCATTGCAGGGCAGCAACCTGATCCAGCAGGCCCACGTTGGTTGCAAACCCTTCCCCAAGTGGAGCCATATGCATGAATCCAAGTGGGCCAAGACGATAGTTAATCGTCACAACGATGACATTGCCACGCAGGACCAGATGGGTTCCATCATACAAAGGCTGGCTTCCCGCCCCCGAAGTGAATGAGCCTCCATGAATCCATACCATAACGGGGAGAGGATGCTGGCTTTCTTTTTCCGGTGCCCAGATGTTCAGATACAGACTGTCCTCCGACTCGGCAGGAGGATCTCCGAATATCCCTTCTGCTTGATGATGTCTTGGCTGTATATTTTCAGGTCCGAACTGCTTCGCCTCCCTGACTCCATCCCATGATTCAGGCGGAATCGGGGCTTGAAAGCGCAATTCGCCCACCGGCGGTTTGGCATAAGGGATGCCTTTCCATACACTTGTTCCATGCAGATGTTCTCCCTCAACTGTACCGTACCGTGTGTTAACTTGAAGTTCTCTCATGCGGCGTATACATCCTCTCTTCTATCAAATGTTATACATACTATTGAGTATAGAGCCCCGCCAGACCAATTTACAAGTTTACCCAAAAAGGCCGGGGTTGAGACGTTTCACGTGGAACTTTTATGCACTCAGCGAAGATATATTTCGAGGATCAGCCCATGATAACAACACAACAACGACCATGCCTCAGGAACGAATGAGACTTCACGTGTTATGCAGAACTTCTGCATGCAGAGCAGTATTCTCAGTGATTGCAGAGATTTGAAACCATTGCGTGATACGTGAAAAAGGACAGACACCGTGGAATAAACGTCTCGACAGTTTGTTGCAGGTAAAGATATGTAAAATTCGCATCTAAAATAAGCCGCAATCCGTTCTTTTAAATACAAATAAGGCCACCCTTTCGGGTAGCCTTATTTATTTTCAATTTACAGATAAATTATTGCTGTGCTGCAGCTTCGATATCTGCATATGCCCAGTGAGACGCGGGTACGTCAGAGAACGATTGTGAACCTGTACCTGCTGCTGGGGTACGCTTGAACAATACATTTAATACTTTTACTGCTTCAGCCCGGGTCAATTGGCTATCCGGTTTGAACGTACCATCCGTGTATCCAGTCATCAGGCCAGCAGATTGTACATATGCGATCGCTTCTGCAGCCCAGGAATCTGTGGACACATCCGTAAAGGATGATCTAGCTTCCGTTGCTGCAGTTGCACTGCCCGATTGCTGCTGAATCCAACGGTAAGCAATTGTCGCCATCTGTGCACGTGTAATCGAACCTTCTGGTACAAATTGAGTTGCGCTCATGCCATTCATGATACCTGCGGATTGAGCTTGTGCAATTTCGCTGTTTGCCCAGTGGGTTGCCGTTACGTCGGCAAAGTTACCGAAAATCGTAGTTTTAGATTCACCCGTCAGGTTACGCGCTAGCATGGCTGCCATTTGTGCACGAGTCACGACTGCATCTGGACGGAACTCGTCTCCAAAACCTTTGATATACGGTTTATTTGGTGTTTCTGCCGCTTTCAGTCCATCGACCACAACCAGTGTGAACGTACTAAATTTGCTCACTGTAAATTCGATGCCTTCACTGCCTTCGTTTAGCTGAACCAGCTTGCCTTGAAGCAATTCTTTGGTACCGTCGCTGTGTTCAATATAGATTGCCAGGTTGTCCAAAGCCTTCTGACGTGCTGCTGCATCTGTCGGCAGACTGTCACGCAGTGGCAATGTCAGTGTTACTTCACGACTCTGCATATTCGTTTCGATTTCGACTGGACGAGCCAGTACATTGACATTTGCATCAGGCGTAATTTGCTGAATCAATTGCTCCTGCTTCGCGCGTTCTTCCACTTGCTTGCGCTCGGATTCCTGCTTCATTGGCACGATGCGGAAGTACAAGTCTTGGTCGAAACCAGCGGTCGAGGCCGTCGGAATCGAAATGATTGCATTAGCTGTTGAGATCTCCAGCTTAAGTCCGCCTTCATTCAGCTGTTTTACTGCTGCTTTTGGCAGTTCAACGCGAGTCTCGGATACGGAATCTTTGGCATCCGGAATGACGATGCGTGCTGTATCCATGCCAAGCTGTTTCGCTTTTTCTACGGATTCTTTGGCTGTCGCTTCAGACATCGTTACGAGGTCCTTCACCTTACCATTTGGTTCTGTTGTACGTGTAATTGTTGTTTTCACCAAGTTGATCCCGTTGGTACCATTCACATCCACCGTAAGTGTTTCTTTATTTGTTGCAGGCGTTGATGTTACAGGTGTAGATGAAGATCCACCAGCGCTTCCGCCACTGGTTGGCGGCGTGACAACCGGTGTCTTAGGTTCAAAAAACTCGTCAAATGCGGATTGAACCTCGGTATAGCTTCCATAACCGTTAGCCGGTTTTTTGTCCAGCATCCATTGTGCGAGTTTTTCGATCTTAGATTCATCGCTTGATGCATCTGCTAATTTCGAGAAGTTCAATGGGAAATCATCCAATTTTTCATGATCCGATTGTTTGTTGTACTCCTCCACCTCTTGTTGAATCATCAGAAGTGTAAACAAGGTCTGGCTCATCTCGTCTGCTGTGTTTACATTAAGAGACGGAGAAATGGTCAAGATCATAACCATGCCGAGCACAGCCTTATCCACTGACAGACCCTCTTCTTTGAAGATGAGGCGAGCCATATAAGCGATCAATTTTTGATCTACAACAGATCCATCTACATACTTTTTGCTAAGCACTCTGAATTCTTCATACTCTTCGAAGTCTTCAATCGAGATATATTCATTGACTTGAGAAAGCTTCAAATAGAAATTATCCAAATGATTTTGCATCTCGGCCTGACTCGTTGCCTTATAGGCAAGCACAGCTTCATATGCCAGCTCAACGGTATATCTTACTTGTCCTTCATTTTCATAATCATATTTATCCGGAAGCAAATCAATCAAAGCTTGAGCTACAGCTAACTGCTCTTCAGGAGTAAGATCATTGAATCCTGCAGGAAGTATTACAAGCTCAGGGCTGTTGCGGATAATAGATAGAACCTCATCTACATTTTCTGCATCCACTGCATCGTTTAATTGTTCCATGGGTGATAATGGGCCAAAGAAAGCATTGAACGTTTGTTGAATTGCTTGGTAGCTTTCGTAACCCTCTACCGGACGTTTATCAATCATCCACTGGGCGAGTTCTTGATAGGTGTTGTGCTCCAATTGGTCAACCTTATTTAGATTAAGTGGAAAATCCTCCAAATGTCCAAAGTAAGGATCATTGTTAAATTGCGCCGACTCCTTCTGTAGCAATCGAAGGTTTACCAATGCACTGTGCATTTTAAGCTGGTTACTCAAGTTATTGATCGGGATATAAGTTGATAATTCAGCAGATAACTGATCTTTATATTGATATAAAGGTGTTGAACTGCGCATAAGTTCAAAGGTAATATTGTACGTCAAAATCTGCTTATCTACTGCCGACAGATTGTTATACTTTTTCCCAACACTATAAATGGTAGAGATGCTGGAATCCATATTTCCACTGAATACGTCAGGCAGACCTCTCAGCATGTCAAAATACGTTGTAACCCTCTGTTCCACGCTTAGCAAATCACGAGTTTCAAGGAGGTTCCGAGGGTAAACAACTAGATCAATCACATATTGCACTTGATCTTTACTTACATATCCTTTGCTGCCGTTCATAAACGTCAGAAACTCAGCCATGGATTCTTTCTCATCCTCGGTCCAGTTGCCAAAATCCTGAGGAAGAATTACTCCAACTTGAGGATCTTGAACTGCAGTAAGCACACCGGCTACATCTTCATTACTTTTTGCCAAGTTTATTGCCTCAAGTGGATCTGCTCCTCTATTCTCGGTAAAGGTCAATGTCACGTAAGGACCTACTGGAGTACTTTCAGTTGCTTTCGCACGTACCCATACCGTTTGCGCACCATCAAATTGAGGCCGATTAGTAGAACTGTAAACAAACCAATCTACGCCAGCATTCGTGCTATACTCCATTGTACCGTCCGCACCTACAATTGCATTGGCTTCATCATCCGCTGTTACTGCTGGTGCAGCCACTGCGAAGAATGCGTCAAAGGCAGCTTGTACTTCTGCTGTGGTATTGTAGCCTTCAACACCGGGTCTCTTATAAATCATCCAATCTGCCAGTTCCGCCCGTCTCTGCTCATTATTCTGGATGGTAGACATCTTCTCCATGTTGATTGGAAAAGGCTGAACTGTAGCATTTGGATTCATACCAATCATCCAAGTCATTTGATAGTGTGCATAGAGACTATTCAGTGCAGCATCCATGTCTGATCCAGTGATGGGTCTGTTAATTGGAAGATAATCCGACATCAGCACGTTCAGTAATTCAATCTGACCCTTATAATTAATGGGTGTTTGGTGTTGACCTAAAGCAGGTCCAAACATCACAATATTTGTGAATATTTCCTTATCAGCACCTCTTAGCATGCTGTAGGCAGCACTCGCCTCAACCATTGGTTGTGCTTGTTCAGAAGGCAGGAAATCTCTGGCCCGACTAAAATAAAAATTATATATATTATCCAAAAAAAACTGTGCTTCACTTGAATTCATCGTTTTAGGCAATTCTACTAGAAAGCATAAGAAGAAGAAAATGTCGTTAGCTTGACTTTGATTCACATAATCTGTCCCAATTGGCAGCAATAGAGTCATTCCTCGTGCCAGTTCCCTCTTTTGTTCTTCATCCAGCCCATCATAGAGCATTGTTTTATCATCGATTAGACTGCTGTTCTCTATAAGACTTTGAACTTGTGAAATGGTTTGTTCAATATCCTGATCTGATTTTCTGATTTGATTGAGCTGCTCTAATGGGGTAGGATCGGAATCCGCACTTACCCCTCCTACACTAACAACCTGCAAAAACAGAACTGCAACTAATAAACAACTTACTAGCTTCCTGTAAAACATAAACCTGTATCCTCCTCTTTTCTATTCCATTCAAATGGCCGCAATTTAGGTCTATTGTAGTACGCAACTCTGAACGGATTCTGAACAATCAATCTAAAAATTGGAAAAAGACCCTTCTTGAAGGTAAAAACCAGGTTGAATCTCTACATTTTTCGTCATTATTCATCATTTTTTTTAATTAACAGATAATCTCGAAGGCCTACTCCCCTCTATGTCGAGCTATCTAATGAACGTGTATTGAACATCTACAAATTTGTAGTCCAAGGAACCTTAACGAATCAGAGCGGGAACTGGGACAGGATCATATCATCACTCGCGCAATTGAGGTGAATATGTCATTTGTGTACGCCTTATCAATCATTTATAATTTCGTTCATATGAACAATGTAGATAGATATGCCAACATTCGAAATAACGGTTGACCTATATTTAAGCCAAATGAATAGAAAGGGGGAAATAGCGTTGCTGCAGCTCACCGAGAGACAGGCACAGGAAATCGTCGACAAAATGATGCAGGACATTCCGTATAACATCAACATCATGAATGAACAGGGCATTATTATTGGAAGCGGCCAGAAAGAGCGGGTCGGAACCGTTCATCAGGGTGCTGTTCGGGCACTGACCACAGGAAGCCGAATTGAGGTATGGCAGGACGGGAAATTAGAGAAAATGGGCACCAATGAACCGATTAGGATCAACAACCAGCATGTGGGTGTCATCGGAATCTCCGGTCATCCGGACGAGGTTCGCCCGTTCTGTAACATTGTACGGACAACGGTCGCGCTCCTCATTGAACAACGCAACCAACTGGAGAGTCTGGCTCATGAAACATCGCGTAAGAAGGCCTTTCTGGAACGCCTATTGAATCATTACGGTTCCTATTCCCTGAAGATCAGGAAAGAAGCATTGCAATACAACCTGGATCTGCAGCTGCCAACCGTCCTCCTTTACATCAAGGCCAGTGGAAGTACTCCTGAATTCAATGAAAGTATAGGCAAAGTATTGCTGCAGTTCCCCTCTTTCTCCATGGAGGACGAAGGTGACGCACAGATTATCATGATTCAAAGTGAAACAGATCTTGATTCACTCCTTGAGCGATTACGTCAAGAACAGCCTCACTGCTTGATTTCGGTCAGCCGAAAAGAACCCAACGTTGCTGTTTGTTATGAGCAGGCGAGATCCGTCATGAATATTCTGATGGCACTTCAGCCAGCTACCCCTCTCCTCTATTATGATGATGCGCACTTTCTGGTAAGCTTCAGCAAGACTCGCCTGACGTCTCAAGCCAACATCATTAGCAGGCTGGAAGACCATGCAGATCTGCTGGAAACCTTGCGCAGCTTCATCCACCATAACGGAAGCATGACCATAACGGCTACCGATCTGAACATTCATCGCAATACGCTGCAGTATCGCCTCAAACGCATAGAGACTATTACGGGCAGAGACCCTCACAACTGGTTCGAACTGATCGAACTTACCCATGGACTGCTCTCACTCCATCAGTGACAACAGCCATCATAAAAAAGAGAGACGGGCATGCAGCATCTGCACGCTGGCAGATCCGCAACCCGTCTCCGTTATAACTTTGATTGATCATTTCATCCCGATTGATCATCAAGATCACAAACCCAACTTCAGCACTCTTGCAATATTCTCCATGGTACGCTCCACATTCTCCGGCCCTTCACGAAGCAGCTTACCCAGATCGGCTGCCCCCGGTACAATACCGAATACGGCATCAATACCTTCCGTGTACAGTGTATCGATACCTTCACCAACATACCCCGCAATGGCGATGACCGGTTTGCCCGCTTCCTTGGCGGCCTGTGCAACACCGTAAGGAGTCTTGCCGAATTTCGTTTGAAAATCGATCCCGCCCTCACCTGTAAACACTACATCTGCATGATCCAGCTTGCCCTGCAAACCTGTGTACTCGATGACAATCTCAATGCCTTTACGCAGAACGGCCTGGGTAAAAATCAGCAATCCTGCACCCAGTCCACCTGCTGCTCCGGCGCCTGGAACATCCCGAATATCTTTGCCCAGCTGCTGTTTCACCACCTCCGCATAATGAGAGAGATTGCCATCCAGCAGCTGTACCATTTCCGGTGTAGCCCCCTTCTGCGGCCCAAATACCCTTGAAGCACCATGCTCTCCGCACAACGGATTGGTCACATCACAGGCTACAATGAGCTCCACTTCCTGCAAACGCGGGTCCAGACCCGACACATCGATATGGGCCAACTTGTTCAGATCCCCACCGCCACGAGCAAGTGGCAGCCCTTGGGCATCCAGAAACTTCGCCCCGAGCGCCTCAGCCATGCCTGTGCCGCCATCGTTGGTGGCACTGCCACCAATCCCGATAATGATTTTGCGAATGCCAAGATCCAGACATGCCCGAATCAGTTCTCCTGTTCCGTAAGTGGTCGTGCGGAGCGGGTCCCGGCTGTCCGGGGTTACCAGATGAATGCCGCTGGCTGATGCCATCTCAATGGCTGCCGTTGTGCCGTCGCCCAGAATGCCATACTGCGCCATGACCGGTTGACCAAGCGGTCCGCTCACCTCTTTCCGGTGAATAGCACCATTTGAAGCATCCACCAATGATTGCACGGTCCCCTCTCCGCCGTCTGCCATGGGCACATGGATGTAACTGGCGTTCGGGTAGATTTTACGCAATCCTTTTTCCATCGCAATACAGACTTCCTTCGCCGTCATACTCTCCTTGAATGAATCCGGTGCCAGTACAAATGTCTTCTCTCCCATTCTTCTCACCCCATCCTTGATATTAGAGGATAAATCCGTATAGTAATGTGGCTACAATCGCCATCGTCCCACCTACAATAGCTTCATAAGGAATGACACCCATCCGCTGCCGGATCGTCATTTTCATGCTGTCTGCCGAAACGTGGAAGTAATTCCCCTGAGGCAGAGAATCAATGACGGTTGCCCCGGTGTGCACCATAACCGCTGCTGCGAGCGGAGCCGTCCCCATGTTCAGAATCGCGTCGCCAAACGAGCCTGTTGCCAGTATGACACCGGTTGATGTAGAGGCAGTAGCTGCTGCCATCAGAATACCCGCAATCGGCGCCAGGAAGGTGCCTGAGATGCCGGATGCTTCAATTAAACTAACCACCTGACCTGACAAGTCGGATGCAGAGATCAGACCCGCAATCCCACCTGCGCCGATCAGAATAAGCACGGTTGCTGTCATTTTATTCAATCCGGAAGTTGTGTACTTCACAATGTTTCTACCTTGTCCCATCGCCAGCATGCCGATGATGCCGGCAAGCGGCAGAATATACATCGCATCCACTTTGAACGAGGATAGTACCTCTACCCCTGTTATCGAACCAATCGGGTTAATCATTAACAAAATAATGGCTACCAGAGGTGCAACAATCGCTTTTTTCAGCGGCGGGTACTGTGAGGTATCCACTTCACCCTGTTCCGCTTCCTGATCAGTAACCATTACGCCTTTATTTTTGAGCATTGAAGCGACGATAACGGTTACAATTAATCCGCAGATGGCTGGAATCACACCTGCCAGCATGACATTGCTGAGATCCAGATCGAATCCACGTGCCGCTGCAATCGTATTGGGATTTGGAGATATAATGTTCCCCGCCTTACCACCGCCAGATAGCGCAAGAATCAAGGCCAGTTTGGAAATACCCATTTTGTTACCCACAGACAAGGCGATTGGTGCCACTATAAGTACGGCAACGGGGATGAACACCCCAACAGCTGTAATAATCATCGTGGCCAGTGCCAATGCTAGAATTGCCTTGCTTCCACCAAATTTTCGCACAATCGCCTGAGCTATGGTCTCTGCCGCTCCGGACTCCATCATGACACCTGCCAGAACCCCTGCCGCAAGAACGCGGAGCACGGTGCCCATGACGCTTTGCGTGCCATTCACCAATATGTTTACGGTCTCTTCCAGGTTTGCTCCACCAATTAAAGCGCCTACAATTGCCCCCAGAAATAAAGAATAGACCGGGTTCAGCTTCCTTAAGATCAATATGATGGCAATAGCAAGTCCTGCCAGTGCGCCAATCCAACTAATAGTTAAAGCCTCCATTGTGATTGCCCCCTTGCTCTTGTTGAACACGCTTTCATTATAGAGGCTGGCGCATCAAATAAATATTGATTAAAGGACGAAATTCATTGTGCATATGCACAACAGCCTGCTACCCAATGATCCGAGGCAGCAGGCTGTTCTGCGTTTAGGTGACTGGCTTATAGTCGCTTAACTTTCCTTCGTATACCAGCTTCAGGCGATCACTTTGACGAAAATCATCAGGGGTCACCAGTGCAGGCAGCTTATTCCACAGCTTAATTCCCGAACGTTGAAGAATCTCAGCCACGAACTGGGAGCAAAAGTAGGAGTTGCTGAATTCCACTGGCTCCTTCAGGGTAATGCCGATGACTCCCAGCAGATTGTACATGTACTTCTGACGGCTGCGGATGAAAATCTGCAGCACGCGTTTCATTTTTTCCACCTCGCGGTCCGTAACCTGAAGCTCATAAATGACACATGTTGTATTCGGATATTTGCTATATGTACCCGTCTGAATATCCTCCTTCACAAAACCGCCATTCAGCGGATTGTTCGGGTGCTTGCGGCCGAAGCTGTACAGCTCGGATAATTCCCGGTTGAAAGAGATCGAGGCATGATTGTATGGTGCTCTGGTGTAACTCTGAATAACCTTGGTAAACAGTGTCCCTGTATTCGTAAGCAGGATGTAGATTGAACGGTCGGCTGTCATAACGAAATTTCCCCTTATCAAGTTGGCACTATTCCTTCATAATAACATAGGTACCCAATTATGGGATCTTACTTCTGGAATAAGCAGGTGATTGGTTCGTGAGCAGCTCGCTCTTCACATTAACGCTCATTTTTGCAGCATTACTCGTCATACATATCGTGTATAAAATCATTGCCAAGCTTCAGCCGGACAAGGATTATTCGGGCATCGGCAACAAAATCAAGACCTGGTGGGGCATGCTCGTCATCTTTTGTCTCGCTACGCTCTTCAATCCGATTGTTTCCCTCATCTCATTGATGGTACTTGCGTTTTTCGCGCTCAAAGAGTATTTCTCCATGATCCGCAGTACCCGAAAGGCTGACCGCCGGCTTTTCCTATGGGCTTATCTCGCCATACCGGTGCAGTTCTATTGGATCTATATTGGATGGTATGGGATGTTTATCGTCTTTATTCCGCTGTATGTCTTCCTCGTGCTGCCGCTCCCCCGCTTGATTAATAAGGGAACAGTCGGCTTCCTGCGAAGTGTAAGTTCTACTCAGTGGGGATTGATGCTGATGGTATTCGGACTCAGTCATCTGGCCTACTTTCCGTTTGCAACACCGGAGTATGGGTCGAAGCTGGTCCTCTTCCTCGTGGTGTTAACGCAACTTAACGATGTGGTCCACTATCTGGTCTCCCTCTATCTGGGGAAACGAAAAGTGGTACCCACAGCTAATCCATTTTTGACATGGGAAGGATTCGCCTGTGCATTTGTCATCACAACGGCAGCCTCCTATTTCATCCACCCTTATCTGACTCCGTTCGATTGGCAATTCGGAATCTTTATCGGTGTATTGATCAGCCTTGCCGGTTTCTTCGGAAGTCTGACGGTGTCTGTACTCAAGCGGGACTTGTTAATTGGGGACGACAACAAATTCGATGCACTCAAAAAAAGCTATCTGAGCCGGGTCGACAGCCTGACCTATACGTCTCCGGTCATGTTTCATGTCGTTCGTTATTTCTTCGACTTCATGTAGATCAGACAACACTTACCGCAAGATGCATTTTTGGAGATCATGCCAAACGAAAAAACTGCACCTCCAATTGTTAAATGGTGTCCAACAATTGGGGGGCAGTTCAATATCGGCTGCTTATTCTTTATTTTTTCAACTGAACTCCCTGCTCGGCCAGTATTTCCTTACCCGCTTCATTCTTGTAGACAAGTGTGATCTTACCCCGTTCACCCTTCATTTCATCCGAGTACTTAAAGCCGGAGAACTGTCCGTTCCCGCTAATATAGAAGCCTTCTTTACTGTCACCACCATGCTGAATGGCCTCTGCAGGCGAGTTAATAATGGTAAT
The DNA here is from genome assembly GCF_004000925.1 of Paenibacillus illinoisensis NBRC 15959. GTDB lineage: Bacteria > Bacillota > Bacilli > Paenibacillales > Paenibacillaceae > Paenibacillus > Paenibacillus illinoisensis. The sequence continues at coordinate 480,226 of NZ_BIME01000003.1, forward strand.
CTGGTTGGATGTCCACCGCAGCTCAGAGAGGGTGTAGCCCTCTGGCACCTGGCTCACGGAGAAGTCAAAGCTTTTGTTATTCTCTGTCGGCTTGTCCGATTGGTCAATTTGAATGATGATCTGTTCGTCATTTGCTGATGAATCGGATTGAGCAGACAGCTTCCCTTCATCGCCATCCGCCGTGTTCGCCGGGTCCTCATTGCCCTGTTTGGCATCCGAGTTCGGAATGGAGCCTTTTCCCGCTTCCTCGATAGGTTGCTTGGATTGCGGATAAGCGTGTTCCTGAACCGATTCATTGTTATTTTTCGCGCCACAGGCGCTGATCAGCAGCAGAATGCAAAGCACCGATGCCCAAAGAGCAAATGTATTCGTGTTCTTTTTCATCATTGGAACTCCTTCCATCTTGGTCTAATCCATCTAAACGACACATGCCTTATTAATCACTACACCATATCGTCCCTCATGAAGCTCCATAATATGTAAACCCTCCGAATTTGATCATTACAGCCACACTTCGATGAGTTCTGAACTATTGACGTGTTACCTTGGTTAGACAAAGGCATTACCGAATTTAGGGGGGAACATATTGAATCGCTTGGTTTACATCATACTTGTCATCATTGCCACTTCGCTTATGGGTTCTTCTTTTGCTGTTGGCAAAATTGGGCTCGCTTATATTTCTCCACTTCTTCTCGTAGGTATCCGCTTTACACTGGCTGGGGGACTCATGGCACTATGGGTGTGGAACAAAAATCTTCCTTCTACCTTACCGGACTGGACCCGATTATTCGTTATTGGTGTGTTCCAGACAACCGGGGTTATGGCCTGCATCTTTCTTAGCATGCGTACCATTCCTTCTGGAGAGACCTCCATTCTTACGTTTACCAATCCGTTGCTGGTCGTTATTCTGGGAGGTCTGTTTCTCCATCTGAAATACCGGTTTTATCAGTGGATAGGTGTCGTTATTGGTATTGCAGGAGTGTTTGTTACGTTGGGATTTCACTTGCAGTTATCAGAAGGAACGTGGCTGGGCATAGGCTCCGCCGTGTCGTGGGCCATTGCTACTTTACTCGTAAAAAAGTGGGGGGCCCGCTTCAGCACCTGGGTATTGACCGCTTATCAAATGTTATTCGGCGGCCTGCTCCTATTACTGCTCAGTTTATCGCTGGAGACACCACATCTGGAGCTTAACGCCATTTCCATTCGTGCTGTTCTATACCTGGCATTGCTTGGCTCCATTGTTCAGTTTGCTACATGGTACTACCTGCTGAGCAAAGGCGATCCTGGCAAAACAAGCGCCTTTCTTTTTCTAGCTCCGTTCTTCGGCATACTATCCGGCTGGCTGCTTCTTGGGGAGGTCATCCAGAGCTACGTTTATATTGGCGGGTTATTTATATTCCTGGGGATCTTTTTGGTAAACTGGACTGGAGGAAAGAAACACATTGCATTGAAATAAAAATATTCATGCCTGATTTTCGGCGATGCCCTGCGCATCGTTTTTTTATAATAACAAAGACAGATGTGACTTCCGATAGGACTGCATCTTGCTAGCTGGAACAAAAATCGTAAGGACGTGCGTTTAATGATCTCTGCTGAACTGAAAGAACAATATTATCAGGCTCTGGTTGCCAAAGATTCGGAATACGAAGGTTTATTCTACGTTGGTGTCAAAACGACGGGGGTATTTTGCCGCCCTACCTGCCCTGCACGGAAGCCCAAATATGAAAACTGTGAATTTTACGAGACCGCACAGCAGGCACTGCTTGCTTCATTTCGCCCCTGTCAGCGCTGCCGTCCGTTATCCCACCCCAACCAGGTATCTGATGTAGTCCGAATACTGGTCGAGGCCGTGGAGAACAATCCGGAAAAGCGCTGGAAAGGTCAGGATTTCAAGGATTTATCCATCGATGAGTCCACGGCACGCCGCCAGTTCAAAAAGCGGTTCGGCATGACCTTTGTGGAGTATGCTCGCGCACGTCGTATGGGACTGGCTTTGAAGAATATCCGCTCAGGCCGCACCATTATCGATGCCCAGCTATCAACAGGTTACGAATCCAGCAGCGGCTTCCGGGATGCTTTCTCCCGAATTATGGGCGCTGCTCCTACTCATGTGGATGACGGGCGGGTGCTGAAGGCCTCCTGGATTGATACCCGTCTTGGACCCATGATGGCCGTGGCTGATGATACAGCCCTGTATTTGCTTGAATTTGTGGATCGCAGAGGTCTGGAGCGGGAAGTGGAGCGCCTTCGGAAACGAACCAAGTCCGCTATCGTACCGGGTGTAACTGAACCCATTCACTCTATCGAGCGGGAACTGGCATCGTATTTTGACGGGACTTTAACGGCATTCAACACCCCGTTGTTCTGTTTAGGAACACCATTCCAAAAGAGCGTCTGGGAGCAGCTTATGGCGATTCCGCCAGGCGAGACAAGGTCATATCAGGATATCGCTGTTGCACTGGGTAAACCGTCCGCATGCCGTGCAGTCGCACAGGCCAATGGGGCGAATCAACTGGCCATTGTCATCCCGTGCCACAGGGTCATTAATGCAAGTGGCGATCTCGGTGGGTACGGCGGTGGCCTCACTCGCAAGAACTGGCTGTTAACCCATGAGAAGACTGCTTTTGGACAAATTCGTTGAGACATAGTCAGTGAAAGTATATCCATTTATAACGATATAACGGAGGAGAATCATCCTATGCAGACCCTAAAAGAACAAGCAGAGCTATTTCACCAGCTGCACATCAAAGGTAATCCACTCGTGCTAATCAATGTGTGGGATGCCGGAAGTACAAAAGCCATTGAATCGATTGGAGCCGCAGCCATAGCCACCGGAAGCTGGTCTGTTGCCGCGGCTCATGGGGAGCAGGACGGAGAGATCATGCCGTTTGAATGGGTACTTTCCAATCTGGCTCGCATCACATCCAGTACTAAACTGCCTGTTACCATCGATATTGAGGGAGGGCATGGCAGGTATGCGTCAGAAGTGAAGGAGAATGTCCTCCGGGTAATCAAGCGTGGTGCTGTCGGCATTAACATCGAAGATCAACTTCCTGGTGGAACAGGTCTATATGCCATTGAGGAATTCGTTCTGCGCTTGAGAGCCGCTCGGGAAGCCGCTGAACGAATGGACATTGCCCTATTCATTAACGCTCGCACGGATATATTTCTGCAAACGGCACCAGCGCAGCATACCTCATTCCACCTGGAAGAAGCCCTAGTACGATCCCACGCTTATGCAGAGGCAGGAGCCAGCGGGCTATTCGTTCCAGGTCTACAGGATCCACAACTCATTCAGGAATTGTGTGAACACTCCCCGATTCCAGTCAACGTAATGGTGACATCTAATGAGCCAACCCCAGCACAGCTCGCGAGGCTCGGGGTAGCCCGGGTAAGCTATGGACCTTATCCTTATCAGAGTGCCATGGAACACTTGAAAGAACTCGGACGAAGCATTTTACTCGAAACAAGCTAAGAAGATTACAGGTGCAGGAATAATTATATAAACAGAAAAACACGAGGCAGTAATGCACTCGTGTTTGTTTACGTTTGATTCCATAGATCCACACAGCCTTCTAACGTATACCGATAACCACTACTCTTTTCTGCCCTTCATCGTAAGCGGCGCATTCTTCATCATGGGATAGGTGCATAGAATGAACCCCCAGCTCAAAGCCCCCAAGACCGTGGCAAACACAAGGATATTGATACTCGTGAACCATTTTACCAGAGCACTCAGGTCGGACAAAACGAAAGCCAGCGTAAGAATCAGGCCTAAGCCGAAGAACAGGATCAGGAAATTGCGCATTCCCAGCCGTATCCAGCAAACCGTCAAAAAGATAGATAACCCGAGGACAAGAAATCCAATCATCAAGTCAATCCAGAGATAGGACAGGAATTGATAATCACTGGAGTGTAGCCTACCCAACTGATAAAAGGTTACACCAAGCCATCCAGCTTCATGAAGCAGATGCATGATGAGATAGATCACATTCAGAATGGTAATGGTACCAACCACCATCCATGCAGAGATGAGGTAGAAGGATTTCAGAAACTGAATTCGGGTGCTCCCCAGTCCAATTGCAACGGGGTACAGTGTAATGAGACCCGCCACAGCAAATGCACAGATCCCCCCATACATGGGCCCGAACAGCTGAGTGGTAAAAGCAACATCAAATATGAAGCCCACTGCCAGATATACGGCCGTAAGCATAAGTGTAATGAGTGAGAAGAGCATCAGATACCAACGCATATCATCCAGAATCAGTCGATTTGTACCTTTTACTGCATTCATCCCTTAAGCACCTCCTGTTTCCGCGTCAGGTTAACCAAATAGTCCTGCAGGGTCGCTTTTTCAATGGAAAGACCATGCGCCTGCGCTATATCTCTCCACTCCTTGGAGTAAGAGGCGTCAATCATCACCTTTTTTGTTGACCCGAGCTGTGCAGACTCCATGATGTTTTCGCCTTGGGTAACCTGATCTATATCACGAATTAACCCTGTTAGCAGAATTCCCTTTTCGCGCATCTCTTCCATCTGTTCATGACACAGTACGCCGCCTTGATGGAGCACGATGAGTGACTCACATAACGGCTGAATCTCTTCAATATGATGGCTAGAAACCAGAATCAAACGGGGATGCTCTTCATAACTTTCAAGCAAGGTATTATAGAAAAATTTGCGTTTCTCTGCATCCAATCCGTTGGTCGGCTCATCCAGAATGGTTACACTCGCATGGCTTGCGAGGCCAAGAACCATCTGGGCAGCTGTTTTCATCCCTTTGGAAAATTTGATGATCTTCCTTTTGGAAGGTAATTCAAACAGATCAATTAACCGCTCCGCCAATTCCTGATTCCACTCTGGATGGAAATACTGACCGAATCGTACCAGGTCACTTATTGTCCAGTTCCTGCCCAGCGGGTGATTCTCCTGAACGTAGCAGAGATGCTTCTGAGCAGCCAGATTATTATAGGGGTCCTCCCCCATGATTTGAATGCTGCCCTGATCAGGACGGTTATGTCCAGCAAGCAAACTCATAAGTGTTGTCTTCCCGGCTCCGTTCCTCCCCCAGATCGCACTAATGACCGGCTCACTTTCATGCAATGTGACATGGTCCAAAACAGGTGTCTGATGATAACCGTAGCTTACCTGATCTACACGAATCATGACTCACTCTCCTTGTCTCTCTTGCCTTTAATCAGATCAATAATCATGTCTTCATTCATATGAATCCGTCTGGCTTCCTCGAGCAGTGGCTTAATGTATTCTTCGTAAAAATGCTGTTTTCGTTCAACCAGCAGTGCATCTCTTGCTCCTTTGGCGACAAACATCCCAACACCTCGCTGTTTATAAATGATTCCTCTGTCCACAAGCTCCTGCAGCCCTTTGCGCGCTGTTGCCGGATTGATATTGTAGAAACGTGAGAGCTCATTGGTCGATGGAACCTGCTCTTCCGCTTGTAATCTGCCTTCCACAATATCATCCATAATCATCATGGCAATCTGATGAAATATGGGCTGTGATTCATCCAAAGTCGATTTCATGCCAATCCAACTTTCGTTATTTAGGTTAATTGGTTAGTTACTCATGTAACTAACTATAGTACACAGATATTCAAAAGTAAATAGCCGACTATCCCGTATTTCATTTTTTTTTTGAACCTGCAAGATGGAGTGAGTTCATCCGTTTAAGATGGAGCCACCCCTCCTTTGTCATGGCAAAGGCAAACAAAAAAAACGCCTCTGAATGAAAATTCAGAAGCGTTCCAATTTCCTAATGGGATTAAGAGCCGAAACCATGATCAGCGGTTCTCATAATTGCGGGGTTTGGAGCATCCGTACTTAAGTCAGGCTCACTTGCAGGAGTTAGTATGCTTACCACAATGCTACATGTAGCTATCAGCAAAGCCAACTTTCTCTTCATTGAGTTTCTGCACCTCACTAATGATCATTTTGTACTGCTGCTTGGCTGTATCAGTCGCATAATCCCTATACTGTTCAAACAATCCGATACCCCTTAGCATACCCCTGCCGCTGCTAATTTCAATAGAAAATCTTAAGCTATCAAGCACGAATCCCAAGCCTTTATGATATTCATCTTTCTTTAGATAATACGCTCCAAGATCAGCTAAAAGACGTAAATAACGATCATCAGTAACCTGCTTGCTAACCTTTCCAATTCGATTACTCTGTTCCTGATACGTAAAATAGGATTGATACTGTTCAAGAACATAATCGATATTTTCATCATAACGATTAGCGGCGGTGACTATATCGCAAAGCGCAGGAAAAATTTCATTTTCCTTGGTAGATATATATTCTAAATAGGAAGGCAGTATCTCGAACTGCCCCGCCATCAATTGATAGATATAACGATTTGCTACAGCCCATTCCTGGAACTGATGAATAACCACAATCTCATCCTGATCGGGGTCTTTAACCCAGCTGTTATCTGCATATAATGAGACATATTTTAAAGCACTATCGTAATCTTTGAGATGATAACATGCACTTCCAGCAGCCAAATCGGAATAAAGGACATAGAAAACAATAGGCTTTTTGGTTTCTTCCTGTTTTCTTCTGCCATTCAATTCATAATGAATGGTTGCCTTCACTTTTAGCTTCTCGGACAGCTCCTGCACTTTGCTCCATCGGTGTAGTGCTCCAAAAGCATTGATCAGTTCATTAAGAGCGTCCAACTGATATCGTTCATCCAGGCGATCGACATAATACTCGAACTTGGCTGCGATGATCAGGTTTCTCTGCTGGTCATTGGTCAGGCCCAATTTGAACAGCCGATACTGACATAGAGCGAGACGCTCCGAATGCTGCATTTTCTCACTCTCAGCGATCGTTTCATATAAGAGGATGGCTGGTTTAAATCTACCTTCGTGGTAGAATTCCTCAGCCAGATCAAATAAAAGGGGAATATACGATAGATTATCCATCATTAATCGGATAACCTCTTCAATACAATTTAGCTTGTCTAACTCCGCACAACGGTGAAGGAAGGGGCCCAGTCTTCGCCAATCGGGGGTAGCATGAACGAAACACTCATCTATATACAATTCATAGAAATGGCCTTCTTCAAGCTTCATGGCTGAAGTGATTCGGTCCAACTGCTGCATCGCAATCGGGCGGTTTTTGTTCAAAATATTGCTCAGCGTACCCGAATTAATACCCGATGCTTCCGAAAAAGAACTGATGGACATCTGCTCGCGCTTCAGATAATTCTCTAAATGATCGCGAATCGTGGTTGTCGGCTCCAAACGAACACCACCCTCCCAAATTAAAGCCATATACAGGATTAACGGTATGCAAAAGTAATTATATGTAATCCAAAAGAAAGGGTCAACATAATAATTTCAACTAATTTGTATTAATTACAATTTAATCCTTTTGATAAAATAAACCCCGTTCCCCTATTTTATACCGGGAATGAACTCGCATCAAATCAGGAAAAACAAAAACACGAGCCGAATAAATGCTCGTGTTTTCGTATAAGAGAGTAGACTCTACGACTCTATTTGTGAATCAGATTTAAGGCAGGATATTGCCGGCAGCACGATAGATTTCGTACCACTCCTGGCGTGTAAGATGAACATCTCCAGCTTTGACACAGTCCTTCAGGCGTTCAATATTCGTTGTGCCAGTTACAGGCTGCATTTGAGCTGGGTGACGCAGCAACCAGGCAATCGCGATGGTGGTGTTGCTCACATCATACTTGGCTGCAATCTCATCGATCTTGGCGTTCAGTTCCGGGAACTTGTCGCTGCCCAGGAATACGCCTTCGAAGAAGCCATATTGGAACGGAGACCATGGCTGAATCGTGATATCGTGCAAACGGCAATAATCCAGAATGCTGCCATCACGGTTCACGGCTGCATCGTTCTCCATGTTCACGTTGATCCCGCTGGAGATCATTGTTGTGTTGGTAATACTCAGCTGAAGCTGGTTGGCTACCAGCGGCTGTTTCACGTACTTTTTCAACAGTTCAATCTGGTTCGGATTCTGGTTGGATACGCCGAAATGACGCACTTTGCCTTCACGTTCGAGCAGATCGAATGCCTCTGCCACTTCTTCCGGCTCCACGAGAGCATCCGGACGGTGCAGCAGCAGAACATCAAGATACTCGGTTTTCAGACGCTGCAGGATACCATCCACCGAATTCAGGATATGCTCTTTGGAGAAATCAAACATGCCCTTGCGGATACCGCATTTGGATTGCAAAATCATATTTTCACGAATCTGGGGATTCATCTGTACCGCCTCTGCAAAAATCTCTTCACATGCTCCGTTTCCATAAATATCAGCATGGTCGAAGAAGTTCGCACCGACTTCCATGGCGGAATGAACAAATTGTTCTGCCTCTTTGTTGCTGAGTGAATTGATGCGCATGCAGCCTACGGCCACAACTGGTACTTCAAGTGAGCTGCTGCCAAGTTTTATTGTTCTCAAGGTGATTTCCCTCCATATTCGGATAGATTGTATATACTTGTCTTCCAGCTATGATTGTGACACAGATCTGCAATCGGTTTCAATGGATTTTTAGAAATCTTATATGGAAAAATGGTCGTTTTTTCTCCATTTCTAGACAGGCTTACGTTTCTTGAGGCACGATCACTTCAATATGTTGAGGCAAGACGCTGATCTGGATAGGCAGCGCAGGCCCTTCCTCCCCATCCACATTGGTGCGGACCGATTCAGTGCAGCTTACCCGGATATCTTTTGCCGTAAAATAATCCACATCCTTATGGTCCTTCAGATGCCCAAACAATAAGGAGGTTCCCAGTGTCAGGCTGTTGAACACACTGATATTGCGGATCACAAAACAATGAATCAGTCCATCGTCCACTACTGCATCCGGAGACAGCTTCTCAAATCCACCAACCGAATTGGTTAGCGCAGCGAGAAACAACGGGGATTCACCCTCCCACGTCAGCCCATCGTATTCAATCTTCAAAGGATAGGCGGGCGAGGACACGAGGTCCTTCAATCCTTCCTTCAAATAAGCCAGGGAGCCCAGCTTCGACTTGTCTTCCGATGAGACGGAAGATAACGCTTCAGCCAAAGAACCGGCTGCCACCACGTTGGCGAAGAGACGATCATTAATCCTCCCCAGATCCACCTTGCGTACCTGATCTGAACCAAGCTGCTTAATGGCTTCATCAGGATCGAGAGACAGATGGAGCGCACGGGCAAAATCATTTACTGTACCTAGTGGCACAATACCCAGCCTGGGACGATGCTTCTGATCCATCATGCCATTAATGGTCTCATGCAGCGTGCCGTCTCCCCCAATGGATATGACCAGATCACAGCCACCTTGGCAGGCGTCCAGACAGTAACTGGTTGCATCACCCTCCCCGGCTGTCTCATTAATCATCACTTGATATTGCTGCGATTCCAAAATCGCCTGAACTTGGGACACGTACTGCTGCGCCTCTTCTTTTCCCGATGACGGATTGCTAATGATCATGGCTTGACGCATAAACGCCTCTCCCTCCACCTGCACATATTTACTTCTTCTATACCCTTTCTCGGGGTAGGATGAATAAGGCTCGCAGGCCAAAAGATTTTTTTGGTAAAGTTCACCTGAAGGAGTACAGATCAAGGCTTGTTTCATATAGAATAGAAGTAGAGTTGTTACCTGTCCCCTGAAATGGATGTTCCTTTTCTCGCCAGACGGGTTAATAACTAGAGAAATGTTGAGGATTCATTCCTGTTGACCTGACCTTTACAATGCGCGGATTACATAAAAGCTAGAAAAACTTTTGAATATCGGAGGGAATGCATGCAATGAAAAGAATGGCACTACTATGTCTAATATTCATTCTAAGTATCGGTGCGTCGGGGCAAGCCATGGCCTACGCAACGATGGACTCAGGCAAAGGCATCATAGAAGATCCTGCACTGGAAAACGGACTTAAACTGATCTTGAACAAACCGGTAGATTCACCCTTAACTTCCTCCGACCTGGAACAGCTTACCGTTGTTGATCTGAGTAATGCAGGGATTCAGAGCCTGTCGGGACTGGAGTATGCGACCAACCTGACACATCTCCGCCTATACGGCAATGAGATTGAGGATCTGACCCCGCTGAAGCATCTGGACCAGCTCCGGGAAATCGACGTAAGCAACAATTATATTACCTCCATTGAGGCACTCGCTGACCTGAAGGAACTGGGACGGCTGTACATCAGCAACAACTCTATCTCATCTATAGAAGTGGTTCGTGGCTTTACCCGATTACATACGTTTTATGCCAGTGGCAATCAAATTTACAGCTTATCTGCCTTGTCTGAACTAGATCATCTGAAATGGCTGGAGATTTCCAATAACGAGATTGCAGATCTGACTCCACTGGTTAATCAATCCCGGCTGCTGCAGCTGAACGTAGCAAATAATCGGCTGCAATCACTGGCCCCACTGGCTGATATGGACAATACATTATTGAGACTAAACGTGGCAGGCAATGCAATCTCGGACCTGTCACCCTTGCAGCATATGACGCGTCTTCAGGGGCTCGACATCTCGAGTAACCACATTCAGCACCTCAAGGCACTTGAAGGATTGCTGCGGTTAACCGAGCTTAATGCGGAAACCAATCAGATCTATGATCTGGAGCCATTACGACAGCTCACCAAGCTGGAGGTGCTGAAGCTTGCGAACAATCGTGTATGGGATCTGACGCCGCTTGCTGACTTTACTTTTACACAGGCTACTCCCGCGAATACGGTACAGGACATCGGAGCTTCCACTTCTGTATCGCCTAACGTACTGACCCCGATGACGGAAGCGGAATCCGCCGGATTGACCGTGCAAAATAACTACCTGGACGTATCGAGTGGCAGCAATACCATGAGTCTCCTTAACCAGATGAATGTCCGGGAACAGAAACGCACACCGCAAGGCCGTTTTCAGCGTCTGATCGAAGGATCGACCACAGCCTATGTGGGTGATCGCACATACGCCCTGGAAGCTGCACCTTTTATCCATGAAGGGCGTACGTATGTGCCACTGCGATTTGTGTCCGAACAACTGAATGCCCAGGTGGGTTGGGATCGCAACAAGCAGGAGGCCGTAATCACACAAGGTGATAAAACCATTCGCTGGACTGCCGGCAACAAACAGGTGGTTGTAGATGGTTCGCTCCTGATGAATGATGCTCCCTTGTTGATCGAAAATGGTACGGCTTTTGTACCTGTTCGCTTTGTTTCGGAGCAGCTTAATACGACAGTCGGATATATCGGGAGAAGCAAAACGATTCTGATTTTTGAAAATAAACAGGTGGACAACAGTATTGAATCATAAAGGTGTTACGACAAATAAAGCCTATCGCAGGTTCTTGTATGAACTACGTGCGATAGGCTTATTATTTTCTTGCTATATTTCTTGCAAAACAAGGGACAGGGCGACGATCTCCTCTGCCTGCTAACTGTGTGCTAGCTCCTTGATCTTCTGAATAAAAGAGTCCACCTGGATGCCGTTCGTTTTTCCCGTAAATTCACGCAGCTCCTCGGATTCCCCTTCATATGCAGATAGCACATAATCCCCATCCACAATATAGTACGTTCCATACCGGGTAAACGAATAACCTTCCACCTGTTCCCCTGTTGTCCCCTTCTTGACCACGGTGACGATTCTCATGCCTGGTTTAAGTTCCGGTTCCATGCCTGCAAAGTCAGCATTATAAAAGAGAAATGTATCCTCATTCACACCCTCACCTGTTACAACCTGAAGCACTTTCACCTTGTACGCTATGAACTCAGGCTTGTATGGACCAATGCCAGCATCCTTATCCTTCTCTGCAGAGTCACCTTCAGGTGTACCCGGTTCGTCCCTCAAGTCGACGCTAAAATTCGGGAGTTCGCTCACTACCTCTGCAACAATGACGGCTTCCCCGAAATCCATCATCTCTCTGAAACTCACTTCCCTCATATTGATCGTCGGCGGGACGCCAGTGGAAAGTGGATATTCTTCTCTAAGTTCCGCTATCCGGTTCAGGGACAGTCTGTTTCCTGCATCATCATGAACGTTAGATAAAGGGTTAGAGCAACTCGTTAAACTAATCATGAATACAACACTTATTAACCAATGCATAACACGAACCCGTTTCACACCCCCACCTCCTCCTCATCCGGGCATACTCAAGTTATACAGTCGGTTTAGACTTAATCCTGAGGCACATCCCAGCTAGCCAGCATGCCTCTCGCCATCTCCATGGTCGACTCTTCCCCTGTGATTAGTGCGAATTGTGCAACCAGTACCGGGTAAGCAGCCCACTGCTCCCGAATATGATCAAACATCCGGGGCCATGTTTTTCCCCCTGCCTTTTCGTACCGCTTTAACAGATCGCGCAATCCAGCATCCTGGAAAAGCCCATACAAGATCACAAAATCCTTCCCTGGATCAGCGATCTCCGCTTCCGTCCAGTCGATAAGCCCGGTTACCCGCTGTGTATGATCGACGATAATATGCGGTGGATGCAGATCACCATGATTGAATGTGACGTGCTCAGGCCAGAAATGGTCTGTAGACACCCATTTTTTCCACCGCTCGGCGAGTCGCTCCGGCACTGTGAAGCTCTGCTTAATCTGCTCCATATTGGCGGTAAACTCCTGGCGCACTTCCCTAGGCGTCTTGCACCGCACTCCGCCTTGTACCGCTTCATTGGCATCAATGCCATGCAATTGTACGAGTGCAGCGGCCAGCGAATCAAAAAATACATCCGACAGGTCTTCCTGTGGAAAGCGCCATGCATATCCTCCCCCAGCAGGATCGACCACAGCAACCGGTTCACCGTCCAGCAAGGGGTAAGCAATCAGCTCCGGTGTACAAACTCGCCAATCCGGCACCTTAACTGACAAGTTATCCTGTACAACCCCCAATACCTTGCGCTCGTTCTCGGCACGCTCCCATACGTCTCCACGTCTCGGCTGGCGCAGAACCCACTTTTGCCCACTCTCATCCGTAGCAAAGGTCACCCTGAAATCCATCCCGGACTCATTGATTTCCATCGAATCTTTGCGAATTCGAAGCCCATTCTGTTCCGCGAGCAGCCATATATCCTGTTGAAGTTTTACCTGTTCATTCGAAATTGGTCCTGTCATACCCATTCCTCCTCTTTTCCTCAGAAAAATAAAAAAAACACAGACATTCACGCCTGTGCCTTGATCTCGGATTAAGGAATATACCTAACTATGTGCAGTCCAATAGTGGTACATCGAAGAACCACTCTTAGACAAGAGTGTCCACTATCGATTACGGCATACGTGTAAATAGGCAAACCTCTCCCGATTATCTGCACACAGGCAGCAAGCAGCAACGCGCAAACAAACGTTTCGCTACTATCTCAATCGGAAAAAATGTGCCACACGTATCCCTCCGTTCAGTAAGTTATCCCTATGCTAACATATTCCAATTCCTGGTTCCAGCATGAATTTCCTGATTTGCCCATGTACCTAGGTCATTTCCTCCACTGGCCTTCCTGCATATAGAGTATAATGAACAGGTATACGATATAGTTATGGTGCAATGCTTATATTAAGCATCCTGCACGTCTCTGGTCTAAGCATTTAAAACTAACGCAAAAGAGGTTAACAATGAGCAAGCAACAATTCAAAGATTATAAGCTTGGTGAAGAGATCGTCCGGGCACTGGATAGTCTGGGTTATGAAACGCCAACCGAGGTACAAACTGAAGTGATTCCGGTCGCTTTGGAAAATAAAGACCTCGTGGTCAAATCCCAGACAGGCAGTGGTAAAACAGCTGCGTATGGTATTCCGATCTGTGAGCTGGTGGAATGGAATGAAAATAAACCGCAGGCTTTGATTCTCACGCCAACCCGTGAACTGGCCTTGCAGGTCAATGAAGACATCACCAATATTGGACGCTATAAGCGGATTAAAGCCACGGCACTCTATGGACAATCTCCTTTTTATATTCAAAAAGCAGAGCTAAAACAAAGAACACATGTCGCCGTAGGTACGCCGGGACGTGTGCTGGACCATATCGAACGCGGCACGCTGCCGCTCGAGCGGATTGCCTATCTCGTCATTGACGAGGCGGATGAAATGCTGAACATGGGCTTTATCGAGACGGTACAAGCTATCATTCAGGCATTGCCTCGCGAGCGCGTAACGATGTTATTCTCCGCTACATTCCCTGAGGACGTTGCCCGTCTCTCACGTAAGTATATGGATAATCCGGTAGAGATCGAGATCAAAGCAAGTGGTCTCACAACAGCTACAATAGAACACGAGGTTGTTCGGGTATCCGAAGTCAACAAGACCGCTGTGCTGGAGGATCTGTTTATCGTGGAAAATCCGGACAGCTGCATTGTATTCTGCCGTACACAGGAGAACGTGGATAAACTGTTCCGGGTGATGGCTGACCTGGACTACCCAGCAGACCGAATCCACGGAGGCATGGAGCAAGACGAGCGGATCGAAGTCATGAATGCATTCAGAAGAGGTCAATTCCGTTATTTGGTTGCAACCGATGTTGCGGCACGTGGGATTGATATCACGAATATCACTCATGTCATCAACTATGATATTCCCTTGGAAAAAGAGAGCTATGTGCACCGTACAGGCCGTACCGGACGTGCTGGTAAGACAGGCAAGGCCATCACGCTGGTTACGCCGAAGGATGGCAGACGCCTGGCCGAGATTGAATCCTATATCGGATTCGAGATCCCGGTCGTTCCGGCACCATCTGAAGAAGCTGTCGATCGCCGCAGGGAAGAATTCGAGAAACGTCTGAAGATTGTACCTGAGCGCAAAAAAGACAAGCGTGAGCAGCTGAACCAGCAGATCATGAAGCTGAACTTCAACGGCGGCAAGAAGAAAAAGCTGCGTGCCGTAGACTTTGTAGGTACCATCGCCAAACTGGAGGGCGTCACCGCAGATGATATCGGGATTATTACGATTCTCGATAATGTGACCGATGTGGAGATTCTAAACGGCAAAGGCCCGCTTGTACTGGAAATGATGCAAAACACAACGGTCAAGGGGAAACAGCTGAAGGTCCGCAAAGGGAAGCATGTGTAAGCGGAAGATACGAATTTAATATACCTTAGAAGAGAGAGTGTCTTGAGGCACTCTCTCTTTGATTTATGCAGGTTTTCAGCAAGTGGATGAACACGTCTGATAAAAAACTCCCCGCTCTCGCCGCTTTATATCGAAAAGCACTTCTTTGTTCAGCAATGGATGAATTGTTCACTTGAAACGAATGGAAGTCCAGCTAGAATATATGTGAAAGCGCTATACTTTTGCTCATAACCTTGGGGAGGTGCATGTAATGAGAAGCAGGAAGTATGCATGGATTCTGGTTCTGACCCTGACACTGACGATGTTTGGCTTCCATCCAGAACGAACGGACGCAGCAAGTGTGACTATTAGCAACAGCTCCGATTGGCTGGATACCGCAGGTAACCCCATTCATGCGAACAGCGGCAATATTCTGAAAGTGGGAAGCACGTATTATTGGTATGGCGAGCATGCGGTAGGTGGCAAGTTTGACAGTGTTAACGTCTATACTTCAACCGATCTGAAAAACTGGACATTCAGCAATGCCATCCTCACCAAGGATTCCGCAACGGAGCTTGCCTCCAGCAAGATTGAGCGCCCCAAAGTGATCTACAATCCCGCTACGCAGCAGTATGTGCTCTGGGCACATTATGAGAACGGAACGGATTATAATCTGGGACGCGTCGCCGTAGCGACCAGCAATACACCGAGTGGTAAATTCACGTATGAGGGCAGTTTCCGGCCACTGGACTATGAGTCCCGCGATATGACGGTGTTCGTGGATACCGATGGTACGGGCTATCTCATCAGTGCCTCACGCAAGAATGGCGGCGCGAACGATACGATGGCCATTTTCAAAATGAACGCAAGCTATACAGGCGTAGAATCCTTTGTTGGCTGGTTATTTGAGAACAGCTACCGAGAGGCTCCTGCCGTTGTGAAAAAGGGAAACCGCTATTACCTCTTCACCTCCCAGGCCGCTGGCTGGTATCCGAATCAGGGGGCTTATGCGACAGCCACATCCATGGCGGGACCCTGGTCTGCACTTACCCCTTATGGCAATCCTTCTGCCTTTGGATCGCAGATTCATGATATTGCCACGATTACAGGCAGCAGCACCACGTCCTATATTTATATGGGAGACCGCTGGAATCCAATGAATCTGGGCGAGCATAAGCATATCTGGCTCCCTCTGACCCTGAACGATACCAACGGAACGGCATCACTGGAGTGGTATAAGGATTGGAGTATCGATGCTGCTACAGGTACGGTAGCGCCGTCCTCTCTCGTCAATCACGCTCAAGGCAAGACAGCTACGGCCATATCGACAGCCTCCGGTTCTTCCGCTGCCAATGTGAATGACGGCAACTACCAGACTTCGTGGGCGGCCTCTTCCAATACATGGCCTGCATGGTGGCAGGTTGACTTCGGAGCGCCGAAGACCATTACCGAAATCGATATCTCCTGGTTTATGTATAAAGGATCGGAGGGGTATTACAAATACAAGATTGAGATCAGCAACGATGGCGTCAACTATTCCACACTGGATCGGACCAATAACCTGACCTACGGGTTTACCACAGATGCAGTGCACTTTACGGCCCGCTATGTACGTATCAACATGGTGAATGCCGTGCTGTGGAACAACCCGGGTAATTGGTACACTCCAACGCTGTATGAGGTCAAAATGCTGGGTCCTGCTGCCTCGGAAGCGACAGGCTACAGCCAGTTCAGCTCACATAACTATCCGGACCGTTATATCCGGCACTCCAATTTCACAGCTCGTGTTGATGCGAATGTCTCGCCTGTACTGGACTCCCAATTCCGCGTTGTTCCTGGTCTCGCCAGCTCTACAGGCATTTCGCTGGAGTCCATCAACTTCCCAGGGTACTTCCTGAAGCGAAACAGCAGCAACAAAATTGTGCTTGAAGCCTATGCAGACACAGCCGCTTATAAAGGAGATGCAACCTTTCTGAGCAGCCCCGGCTGGGCAGACAGCTCCAAAATATCACTTCAATCGTACAGCCAGCCCGGGTATTACATCCGGCACTATGACTACGTACTTCAGCTTGATACCATTAATGCATCCAGCAGCTCTACCGTGAAAAGTGATGCCACGTTTGGGCGAACCAACTTCTAGTTTGACCTTGTGAAGTCTGATCTCATCTGTAAGATCTCACTAACAAAAGGCTGCATCTTAGAAACTGATCTAAGAGTGCAGCCTTCTATTATCTTGATCGGTTCGTATCACGCTACTCTTTTGCCTCATAGACGATATTTTGCAAATCTTTGATATTATAGGTGTCGTCTTGAATGCGCCATTCGCCTTGGTCCTGTAAAAAAGTAATATCACCTGATAATGGAATGTTCTTTAACTGTTTGCCTTCGCGATCAGTAAAGACCAGATTCAGTCTATATTCTACAAGGATCCAATCGTTCTTGCTCTCTTTGATCTCCACGAGTATATTTTCGGGATGGAGTAGAGCCTTCTCCTTGTCGGCAACCATTAGCGGTAACGTCGCATACCGATTAGCCATGTAGGCCTCATAGTTCTTCTCCGTCAAAAATGGTTTCATGGTCTCCCCTTTGGCGAGCAGCCCCTCTACGGTTAGTGTATCTTCATAATCGGCATAATCCACGGTCAATTCCTTTTTTTTATACTCCAGTGACATATCGAGAGCCTTCTGTTCATCCTGAGCCGTTGCCTTATCGTTCGTTACCATACTCGGATCGCTGGTTGGGGGTGGTATCTCCTGAACAGGATCACTCGTCTTCGATTCAGTACATCCCATAATCATCCCTGAAAGTAATAAAGCACTCATTAAGCAGATTACCTTACGCATCATTGTTTCATCCTTTCGCGTCATCATTACTTTCAATTATCACCTTTATTTGGTTAATTTGTCCAGTATTTAGACGCATTATCGGATTCTAATTAGATTTCAAGTATCCAAACTTCAGTTTAACGAACATTTATAACGATTCTTTGCATAAAAAAACCACACTAGATTTCTCTAATGCGGCTCTTCATCCTTATTTTTTGGAATACACGATCTTCTTGATACTGTCGATGGACAGGAAAAATCGTTCGGTCAGCTCATGCACGGTTAAACCTGCAGCGAACAGGCGCCGGATCTGCTCATTACGCTCCTTCACAACCGCCCTGTTGCCCGATTTTTCGCCCCACTTTTTGTGAGCTTCCTTCGGTTTTGGAATATAAACCAGCCCACCTGGGATGTGCCTCTGGATCTCTTTTAATAATTCTTCCGGCAAGATCGCATCTGCATTGATATATTTCATGCTGCTCCGCTCCTTAAAATTAGTCTTTTTAAGGCAGCAGAGTCATACGACGTACACTTCTGAGTTCTATGTGGCGGAAAGGAAAGACATGGCTCTATGCAAACAACCGCCGTTGTTCATCGCATGGACTCTGCATAGAGCGGATCTTGAAACCTCTTATGAATTGAATCATGGTAGCCCCCCATTCGGCACCCATATATAGGTGCTGTTTGATCCCTTCACATGAACCATTCGATCAAAGCACGGCAATATCCTCTTATTAAACATAAGCATCATGAATACTGGCTCAGACTCTTCTCCAGCATCTCCCGGACAGCATGCTGCAAGGGTGCTGGCGAGACCACCTTGACTTCCGGGCCATAGGCAAGCAGCTTCCGGGCAGTGAACGGGAACTCCTCCAGAGGGACCATCCCTCTCCATTCATTGCCTTGAATCGAATTGAACAGCACATCGGAACGCGCGAGCCTTGACCCAAACTCGGTGAAGTGCAGCACCACTTCTGCCCCCTCTCTGTCGTCTTCGGACTTAAACCATGCTTGCAAACTGGGAATGGACTCATCTGTGGAATCAAGCAATCTCAGCTGCTGCATGCGGTCCACACGATATAACAGCACCCGCTCCTTATGACGTGCGGGCATGTACCAAAATCCACCGTCATAATAGATGCCGATCGGGTAAGCCCTTGTTGTTTTACTGCCATTCCGGGAATGATACGTGAATTCAATCTCTTTTTTATCTACGGCAGCATTCAAAATCTCTGTCGTCAATATCTCTAAGTGCTCGCCCGGATGCTGTATAAACGTCACATGTTCTCTCATTCGTACAATCAGATCCTGTACATCCTGCGGCAAGCTGGAGAAATACTGCTCTGCCAAATGCTCTCGCATCGATCCATACGGAAAATCAGGAACCCGCTGCAAATATTTAATCATCAGAAACAGGCCTAGTGCCTCATGCTGTGTCAGTTGCAGTGGCGGCAGGATCCGATTAGGCAGAACCTTGTAACCCCCATTCACACCGACTTCCGTGTACAAAGGAAACCCCATCTCCTGCAGCGCATCCAAGTCACGCTGAATGGTACGAACGGATACACCGAATCGTTCTGCCAACTCACGGGCTGTGAACTTTTTTCTGGAATCCATCAATCTCATAATGGCGAGTTTCCGGCCATTCATGGGTTCACCACCTAACTACGTCAACTTTTGTCATAGTTTAAGTGTATCATACGTAACAGAAGGGAGCGATAAAATCATGTCCAATAAAGTAGTGCTGTACATTGCGATGAGTCTGGATGGTTATATTGCAAGAAAGGACGGTTCGGTAGATTGGCTGTTTGACGTGGAAGGTGACGGTGGAGATAACGGGTATGCTGCATTTTATCAAACGATTGGAACGGTAGTCATGGGCCGAACCACGTACGAAGATGTGCTTAAGCTATCCGAAGATTTCCCTTATGCAGACCGACCCACCTATGTACTCTCCCGTTCGGAGCAGCCACCAGCACCACATGTGCAATTTACAACCGAGCCTGTAGAAATCCTTATTCCCCATTTAAAACAGGCTTCCGATGACGATCTGTGGATTGTCGGGGGTGGTCAACTGGTTCAGGCTGTGTTGGAAAAACAGCTGCTTGATGAAATTGAGGTTGCCGTCATTCCGAAAATTCTTGGGGAAGGCATTCCCCTATTTCCCGAGGGAACGGTACCGAGCAACCTGAAGATGATCGGGACGCAGACACTCGGTCAGATCATCTCCATCCGGTATCAGGTTCAGGTATAACCCAACTCAGGATAAGAAAAGGACCACACTGCCCACGAGGGGGTTAAGTGTGGTCCTTGTTTTTATCCAGGCCAGGGCTATTACGACATTCTGCGTTAAGCCAACATTCCTTGCAGGTATCCTTTTAACGTCTCTGCTGCCCGCCGATGGGACAACTCGCCAGGATGCGCCCTCGCTCCCATGGTCTCTTTCGTTGTATCCGGGAGCTGCAGAACAGATGCCTTTCGGTCGCCTGTCCGCTTCATATAACCATCCACTGCACGATAGATGGCAGGCATCATGGGAAAACCAAGCATGCCATAGGCCCAAACAAGCTGAGCCTTCGGATTGTACTGTCGAAGTTTGGCCAGGAATCGGTCTACCGCCTCCTCAAAAGCAGCCAAATCCTCTTCATGATAACTTCCGTCTTCGTTTAAACGCTGCTTATGCACCTTTCCAGACACCGGATCCCTCCATTCCGCTGTCTGGAAAGCACCTCCATCGTTACTTCCCAGATTGATCACAACCACGTCCGGCTGCCAGGACTCAAAATCATGCAGCTCCCCGGCCCCGAGCGCCTGGTTTTTCTCACCCGTGAGCAGGCCGCAGACTTGTTCATAATAATCAGGAATATTATTGTTCGGGTTGTTGTCCCAGCTTGTGAGTGTACCCCAACCACTCTGGGATATCACCCTGTATTCCGCGTTCATTGCCTCTGCTGTCATGTACGTATAGTTATGTATCGCACTGAACCACATTGGAATCCAGTCTTCTTCCGCTCTGGCCCCTATCGCGCCTTCTCCAGATGTTATGCTATCACCAATAAATTCAATCTTGTACGGCTTCTCTTCCACAGGCAGGAATGTGCCATCCGACTTCAAGGCATGAAGCTGCAATGCGGAGCCCGGGTCTGCACTCATCGCTTGCACGTCCTTGACGACTTTTACGTTTTTTACTGTATCCTCGCTCATGCCCCGGAAGATACAGATCCAATACCGTCCTGCAGTGACCATCTGCCTGCTTACAGGAACACCATTGATCAGAATACTGATCCACGGTTCATAGATATCGTAGTCCGACTCCACTTCCACCCACAGCTCAGAGCCTGTGACTTGAAGTTCGATTGCGCTGCCTGTCCAAAATAACGTCAGAGGTCCCCGCTGCTCTGTTGTCCTACCATGCACCTTCAGGTTCTGTATCTCTGACAGGGCAAGCACCTGTAACTTGTCATTCGTTTTCACCATGTATTCCTCCTGCCTGTTTTGACCCACTTGAGCAAGTGGGTTTCGTCATCCTATTCTTTTAGAAAACGATCCACATGCTCCTGGTACTTCTCGTACCATGATCTCCACTCATCCTTGCGTGACTCCAGCGTGCGGTCGTCCAGCAGCGCACCTATCACATCCAGACAGACATGCCATCCGGCAAGATCTCTTGGTGTATGGCTTGTCATGGAATGAATGATCTCTGTCAAAACAAGACGGCAGCCCTCCTGTACAGGATGCAGCTCGAACCTCACCTCATCTTCCCCCCAGGTGTATGCAAGAACGGAGTAAGGCTCCAGATGTGTGATTCTCATTTCTTCAAATGTCCCATCGCCCATGTCAAACTTGATCAGTCCGCCCTCTCGCAGATCTTCAATTCGCAATTCGGGGAACCATCCATGCAGCTTATCGTTTTCCGTTAAAAAGGACCATACCTTCCGTACATCATGCTGCCACAAGCGATCAAAACGGGCCACAACGTCATTCGAAACCAATTTCAACTCAGCTATCATGGGTAGACCTCCTCCAATTGATTAGCTCAATTCATGCAGGATATGAAGCGCTTCCTCTTTTGTTTTTACGAAGAACACATGCTTGCCATTATTGCACTCATAAATGAAATCCTTCAGACTTTTGCTGCTGTAGCCGTCAAAATCACCAATGATGGCAAGCTTCACCTGGTAGTTAACATACTTTTGCAAAATCTCACCGGCCAGCTTCGTCTTCAGATCGAAGAATTCTTCCGTAATGTTGGATTTGTCGATGATCAGCTTGTATGCCTCGTTCAGATAATTTACCGACGCCATCAGATCCAGTGCATCTTGCACTTCGCTGATGACGATGTCGTTACTCTCAATAATGGCAACCTTGGAGTTACCCTGTTGATCGATCGTAATATCCATTTCACGTGCTCCTTCCATATCTCATTTCCCTATACTATCTCGCATTTCCTTCGCTAAAAGCAATGTGTTTTTCACAATCAGAATGGAAATTTTCGCTCCTCCGACAATCTGGGTTTGCTTCTTATTTGTAATCACACGCTGGAATTCCTCTGCTATAATGGATTTATTTCCTATAGAAATTATATTTCGAGATTTGCCTAAGAAAGAGGGATGCTACCATGGACATGAAGTGGCTCGATTGGGCTAAACAGATTCAGGCTATTGCTCAGACCGGTTTAACTTATGGCAAAGATGTATACGATATCGAACGCTACGAGGAATTAAGAAAGATTAGTGTGGATATCTTGGCTAACTACACTTCTGTAAACAAGGAGAAGATATCACTCACTTTCGCGAGTGATTCTGGATATGCAACGCCCAAAGTCGATATTCGAGGTGTTGTTTTCAAGGATAACAAAATCCTTTTGGTGCAGGAAAAAATAGATGGAGCCTGGGCCTTGCCCGGTGGATGGAGCGACATCGGCCTCTCTCCATCGGAGGTTGCCGTGAAGGAAATCAAGGAAGAATCCGGCTTCGATGTAGTGCCCCTGCGCCTGTTGGCCGTATTGGATAAGAAATTCCATGGCCATCCACCCGAACCTTATCATATCTACAAGATGTTTATTCAATGCGAGATTACAGGTGGTACAGCTGAAATCGGTGTGGAAACCAGTGCAATCCAGTTCTTCGACAGGCATGATCTGCCTGAGCTTTCGCTTGAAAGAAATACAGCAGAGCAGGTGAAGACCATGTTTGAGTTTCTGGATCATCCCACCAAAGAAGTTATTTTGGATTAAAGTTCACCACATAAAGATAGCGACTCTCCCTCTGTGGTTAAAGTCGCTATCTCTATGTTTGTGTTTGTGTTGGTCATGACTTTCCATCCGGGTGGAACGTGTTCTCCGCTTCCGCTCCTTTAATAAGGTTCCTCTTTGGGATGGACACCACAAAGGCTGCTCCCTTCTCGTTTCGCTCGGCCGATTCGACGGTAATGTGCCCTTCCAGAGACTGGACTATATCTCGAACATGGGATAGACCAATTCCTGTTGCGGCAATGCCTGCCTGATTGAATTTCGTCGTATAGCCAGGTTCGAAAATAATATTTCGCTTGGCTTCAGGTATTCCTTTGCCAGAATCGATTACCGCAAAATGTACATCCTCATCCTGTTCATATACCTGTATCCGAATAGTCCCTTCGAACTCGATCACTTCCACAGCATTGGCGATCAGATTGTTCATCACCGTTAAGAGTGGAATGTAAAAAGGCGATTCGCAATTATACTGCTGCTCCATTTGAATTTGTATTCTTTTATCCAGCATCTCAGCGTATTTAAGATTGCCCTTCACGGCGAAATTCAGAACCTCCGACAGGCTCATGTTGACTGCCTTCTCGCTGTCATATAGTTTCAGCAGTCCGGCCAGGATGCGCTGCGAGTCTTTCTTCACCTCATGGATCTGCTGAGCAATCCCCAGTGTCCGCTGACTGTATTGATTCATGTCCTGTTCCCTAAGATCCCGATAGAGGTCGTAGCTATCCGCCGTTATGCCTTCGATTGTCTTCATGGCCTTTTTCAGATAGAAGACCTCTCCATAGAGACCGGAGTTTACATTGAGCATTTGCTCCATCCGCTTCTCCTGCTCCGCATGCATGAGCCTCATCTGTCTTACCGCGATACTGTTATACAAACCGCTGATGAAATAACTTCTTAGCCCACCCACAACGAGCAGATACAGCCATTCTCTCATATCGAAGATGCTGGTCCCATTCAATACACCGCGAATGAAAAGCTCAATGAGATTGGAGGAAAAATCAACACATGTAATTAAGCCACCCAGGAGAAGTGGTTGGATCTCGTGAAACCTGTTCTTGAACTTGCTAAGACCATAAGAGAAGGCGATATAATAGATGCCAGCTCCAATGTTGTCATGCAAACTTTCCAGGACCGACATCGAATTTACATCGTACAGTAAATCTACGGATTGCACGATAAAGCTCACGATACCCGTCAGAATCCCCGTCTTCACATAAGACAGATGCGGCATGATCATAAGCAGGAACAAAAGGATACTCACGCCCAAGCCGATTCGAAAATAGTCTTCCTGAAAAGGATTTATCTTAAATTGCGCACCAATGGCTGTAGCCAGGGCGACCGCCGTCATTTGTACATTTTCATTTTTAAGCCAATTACGCATATCTTTCTCCTACATGCCCGATTAGCGCTTGCAAATACCGTTCGGGCTTCTAATGCTGTATATAGTAACATACGTATTCATCTTTAGAAAATTAACGAAGCAGCATAGCAACATCTGAGTTTTTTTTACTACATTTCAAAAGCCCGTAAACCTGCCTAACAGCCGAAATATTACTTTCAAGTGCGTATATGACTTCAAGGTGCGTACTTCACACCTTTCTTTTGCTGGCTCACAATAATGTACAGGAAAAGAAAGGAGCATGCCCATTGAAACCCGATCAACCTATTACACGCTACACTGCTCTCGTTATTGGTGCGGGCGGAGTCATTGGAAGTAATCTTATTGATTATCTGACGACACTTCCGGAATGGAATGTCATTGGTGTATCACGCCGCGGAGGGCAAAACTCTCCGAGACTTCGTTATATATCGGTGGATTTATTGAATGAAGCCGATACTCAGGCCAAGCTGAGTCCATTGACGACGGTCACTCACATTTTTTATGCTGCTTATCAGGATCGCCCTACTTGGTCCGAATTGGTACAACCCAACCTGGCAATGCTCGTCAATGTGGTCAATGCCCTTGAGCCCATCGCCCCCAACCTCCAGCATATTAGTCTAATGCAAGGTTATAAGGTATACGGTGCTCATCTGGGCCCGTTTAAAACACCTGCACGGGAAACGGATGCACACCATATGCCGCCTGAATTCAATGTGGATCAGCAGCAGTTTCTTGAGAGAAGGCAGACCGGAAGCGGCTGGACCTGGTCGGCCCTGCGTCCGTCTGTTGTGTGTGGTTTCGCACTCGGTAATCCAATGAATCTCGCCATGGTTATTGGAATATATGCGTCCATCTCCAAGGAACTTGGGCTGCCACTTCGCTTCCCCGGTAAGCCAGGTGCTTACCACTCCCTGCTCGAAATGACCGATGCTGCCCTGCTGGCTCGTGCTACCGTTTGGGCGGCAACCGACCCCCGCTGCGCCAATCAGGCGTTTAATATTACCAATGGCGATTTATTTCGCTGGAATGAACTTTGGCCCAAAATCGCTGCCTTTTTTGAACTAGAAACGGCACCTCCACTGCCGCTCTCGCTCGCAACGGTGATGGCAGACAAAGAAAGTCTTTGGAGATCCATGATTGAGAAATATGGCTTGATGGAAACCTCCTATGATGACGTCTCTTCCTGGGCCTTCGGCGACTTTGTATTCTCATGGGATTATGATTTCTTCGCAGATGGTTCCAAAGCCCGCCGCTTTGGCTTTCATGATTTTGTTGAAACTGAATCTATGTTTATGGATATATTCGCGAATTTGCGTGAGCGCAGGATCATTCCGTAATGGAATATTAAATGCAAAACAAGCGGATTCCCAGACCTCGGGAATCTGCTTGTTATGTATTTCCCGGTTAACCATCCGAGGTGGGAGGCTTAAACAGAATTTTCGCTCGATTACCATATACTTTTTCAACATGGGTATCTCCCCATCTGCACATCGAATGGAGAATCTCCTTAAGACTCCACCCATATTCCGTTAGCTCATATTCAACCTTCGGTGGAATTTGATGATGGGAAATACGGGATATGATTCCCGCCTCCATAAGTTCACCAAGCTGCTGGGTCAATACTTTCTGAGCAATGGCAGGCATGAGCTTCATCAATTCACCATTACGTTTTTTGCCAAAAGTAAGATGGAACAGAATAACGGGCTTCCATTTGCCGCCGATCACTTCAAGTAAAGCTTCGACTGCAGTATTATATACTTTGATCGGTTCCTGCATATATCTCCTGCCTCCCTCTACACCATTTTCCCTTCTAGTCTACAATACAATCACTTTGTAATTTAATTATAGACCATGGTACATCGTTATCAGCCAATAAAAAAAGCAGCCCTCGGGGCCGCTGGACATTCTTCATTTCAAGCTCTGCAGAATGTTTTTCATTTTGTTGTAATGCCCGCTTACCCGGTCAACCATGTAGTTATACATGAGCTGGTTCTCCGACAGGTTCGCCATTTCGGCATCAATGTCCACATTATTGCCGTTGTTGTTCATCGTTGTTTCGTTGTTCTCCACAATCCGGTATGGAACGACAGAAGAATTGAGATCTTTGGCAGGCAGATGCTTCGGATGTGTCCGGTGCATATCCAGCTCCCGGGTTGTACCATTTTCCACGATACGTCTCAGTGCTTCTTCAAACTCCACCGATTTCTTTTTGTAATTGGGTGTGTCTGCATTGGCAATATTGTCAGTGGTGACCTTGTGCTGCACGTTCAGCACTTGCAAAAGAGATTCATTGCGTCTTGACGTGTTGGTTTCAATCACGGCTCAGTCTCCTTCAGAGCATAATGGTGCAGTCCCAATTATCATAAGAAAAAAAGTTGCCCTCTGTCAACATTCACTCAATTCTTACATATAAAACTCAACACAACATTAGCGATTCAGCTTCTCAAAAATCTCCGCCAACTTCTCCCGGTCCTGTGCTGTTAACTTTTCAAATAACGCTCTGCGCAGCTTTTGTCCCTCCATGGATGCTCTGCCAAGAACTTCGGAACCATCCTCGGTGATATCCAGGTAACTATTGCGGCGATCGGATTCATCAACGACCCTGACAGCCAGTTTTTTTCCGACGAGCTTGTCCGATAAATAACTGAGAGTCGGCGGGGTAAGCCCCAGTACTTTCGCAATATCGGATGGTCGACTTTTTCCGTTTTGCTTCAAATGGGAAAGCACAAGAACATGAGATACGCCCAGGTCCTCATTAAATGATTTGTTCCACTGTATAATCAACTTGTTGGTGAAGGTATCCATATTGTGTATGATTTCAAAAATTGTTTTCTCTTCCATAACTGCCTCCTCATAAAAAAGACAGCCCCTAATGAAAATTAAGAGCTGTCATTATTCTACACACTATTGTGCGGAGTATCCACCATCAATAACCAGCTCGGAACCGGTAATATAGGAGGAATCATCGGAAGCCAGGAACAGTGCCGCTTTGGCAATATCCATAGCTTGACCCAGACGCTGTAGAGGCGTTGCCTGAATCAGCCGACCAAGCAGTTCTTGGGACGTGCTAAGGGATTGGGTCATGGGCGTTTCGATAATCCCTGGGAAAAGAGCATTGACACGAATGCCCTGACGTCCGAATGTCGTAGCCGCTGCTTTGGACAACGCACGTACCGCGCCCTTCGACGCCGAGTAGTGATTGAAGCCCTGCCCAATCATTGCAGTATACGAAGAAATATTAACGATGGAACCTTTCTTCTGAGCGGCCATATATGGAGTCACATGCTTCATACCCGCAAACGGGCCAAATCCGTTAATGGAAAGCATCTTCTCCCAGTCCTGTGCGTTGATCTCCTCAAATGGTTTTTCGGATGAGATACCTGCATTGTTGACCAAGATATCTATTTTGCCAAATCGCTCGTTGACGACCTTCGCCAGTGCCTCCCAGTTCTCGTCTGACGCCACGTTTAATTTCATTCCATATACATTCTGCTTCTGGCTAGCTGTCTCCAGCGCTGCCTCATTAATATCCGCTGCAATCACGATGGCGCCTTCCTGTGCAAAAAGATCCACCATGCACTCGCCAATGCCTGAAGCTCCGCCTGTAATAATAGCTACTTTACCTTCCAATTTTCCCATGTCCGTTGCTCCTCACTTTGTTTTGAATGTTTGTTTATAGGAATAAAGCCAGCAATGAAGGCTTATACGCTTTGCATAAACTTCTCGAAATCAGGAACCGTTGGATTAGCGATATAATGCCCGCCTTCCACCTGAATCGTCTGGCCGGTAATAAATTTGGACTCGTCGGAAGCCAGGAATAGGACGGTATGTCCAATATCATCCGGTTCTCCGTGATAAGGCAGTGCATTATATTTTGCAAACATATTCAACACGTCCGGTGGCATGTTATCCTGCGCTGCCGGTGTCAAAATCAGACCGGGTGCAACAGCATTACAACGAATGTTGTGCTTCCCGTATTGGGCTGCAATATACTTGGTAAGATTGACTACACCTGCTTTGGAAGCACCGTAAGCTACACGAACAGCATCACCCGTAAAGCCTGCCATCGATGCTGTATTGATGATGGAACCCCCGCCAGCACGGATCATATGAGGAATGGCAAATCTGCAGCCCAGAAGTACACTCTTGAGGTTAACATTCATCAGTCGATCCCATTCATCCAGGTCTACATGAACTACGTCCAAATCCTTCTTGAGGTTGGTCAACCCCACATTGTTAAACAAGCATGTGAGTTTAGCGTACCGCTGTGCCGTAAATTCAATCGCTTCTTGAATTAAAGTTTCTTTTGCAGCATCGACAAATATGCCTACGGCATCGCCTCCTCGAAGCTGAATGTTTTTGGCAGCTTCTATAGCCCCATCGACATTAAAATCGGCAATGACGACTTTAGCACCTTCCGCAGCCATCAAGTTGGCAGCGGATAAACCGATGCCGGAAGCTCCTCCGGTAACAAGCACAACCTTGTCTTTCATTCTGTCCATATTCACCACGCTCCTTATATTTAAGAAACCTGTAATGGTTCTAAGATGATTATTATTTAGATATATAACTATTAGATGTCTAAATAATAGCACCAGACTATCCGATATGCAATGGCATGGACACATTTAACTTATTTTGGTTATCGCGTGAACTAAAATACCCTGTCCAACGCTCTCATTTGGAATGAAAGAGTCAAACAGGGTATTGGGTAGACTAACTTAAATTGAATCAGAAAGGTCAGGGCGGCGATTGTCCTCATTGACCAGACTACGAACAAAGGTATCAAAGTCGGGAGCAATCCAGGTGATCTTGTAGTTGTTTCCCTTATCCACATGAACAACCTCAGGCTCACCCGCATTATCCGATGCACGGTAATCCAGCATAATGATCTCAGCATCGGATGGGCACTTACATAGAACCACACCAATCTCCGGATAGCCACCTTGCTCAATGATCCACCTGCTGCCTTCTTCACCGCACAGGGAATGCTTCTTCTCCTGGCCGATGCCCAGCATTCCCGAAATCTCAATGAGTCTCTTCTCTGCAGCCCCAGCCTCGCTGACTGGAACATATCGATAACGAGGGATCCCACCATTATGTAATTTCATCATGTCGACATAAGCTCTAGGCAATTTGAAAACGAGCCGATCCTCTACCGACTCAACCTGTTCGTCCGTAGGTGAAGGCAGAACCCAGTTCTGCAAAGCTTCGGCGTTGTCATCCCAGAAATCCGTGGAATTCGGATCACTAACACTGGGCTGCTCCATGGAGATTGCCGGGACGGATTGAGCCGTCTCCTGAGTTGTCACTTGAGTTATTTCCTCAGCAGGCTTCTCGACTGTTTTACTGCGAATCCATTCGAGAAACTCCTGTGTATCTTCATCTCCCGGATCCAGCCGGTCTGCTGTTTCAAAAGCCTCACGTGCCTTCTCATATTGCTCCAGGTAATAATATGCCAGACCAATGCGATATTGCCACAAGGGGTCGTCCTGACCCTCTTCGGCAACCGTCAGAAATTGTTCAACTGCCTCTTCGTAACGCTCCAGGTTGTTCAGCGCTCTACCCAAATGACCGATCAGCTCATAGTCGCGCTCTTCCACATCAATGGCTGTAATTGCGTCCACAATCTCTTCGAATTCATCCTGTTCATGCCACTCTTCCAGCTGCTCCAATAACTCTTCTCTCATCCTTCGTACCTCCCTGATCATTCGCTCGATATCCCTTGCTGAGAATTATACCATTTATCAGATTGCCTTCTCCAGCAATGCCATTCCTGACTAGTATTCAAGTTGGCCTCATGCCATATTCAGCACGAGCGAATAGGTTGTGAAGATCCAGGAGTTTGCCAGATCGGCTGCTGCATTTCTACTAACCCGCACAGAGGGTTTTAGCTCCTGCACATCATCCGTTGAAGATCCTACTGAAAAGCGCAGCAGCTTTGTGTATTTCTTGATATACTTTCCCACTTCCTCGTAGAATGCATGCGTTAACGGGAGATGTTCACGAATATCTTCATAGATATAATACTTCCCTTTTTCATCTTCAAGATATACTTGAAATCCTTTGGGAAGTGAGAGCATCATGCTCGGTAATTCGTCCTCCGCCCACGCTCCGTGATAAGGAAAGCTGATTCCTTCGTTTTTTATAAAAAAACCAGAGATCTTATCATCCAGCTTCATCGTTATGGAGTATACAAAATGGGGGTGGTAATGGAGCTTTTCCTGTCCTGTAAAGTACTGATAATAAGTGGTATAAGCTTCGTGTACCTGATTTAGATCATGGGTGGTTCTTGCAGCATTCGAAAGACCAAACTGAGCTTCCTTTTGTTCAAAAAGCTCTAAAATCCCTTTGAATTCCTCTGGTGTTACCAGAAACTTAAGCTTATAAAATCCACTGTGTTTCAAGCGATCCATGGTTACCACCCCCAAGTGTGATGTCATATTACTGAAGAATGAAATTCTTCAAATGTGTATAAAACAGGTCGGTTACCCTTTCCACGCATCCGGCCTATTCTCCTGCTTCATCTTAGGAATACTAGTCGTTACTTTGGCTCTTCCGGATCGGAATCCATATCTCGCTTCTGTACTGCGGCAAGGTAACATCCTTGTGCTCATTCCACAGAATTTCCGGTCCTTCGCTAAGTTCATAATCGGACGAAGGAAACCACTCGGCGTAGATTCGTCCCCACACATCCTGAAGCGCACTCGGAAAGGGGCCAACTGCAGTAAACACAGCCCATGTCGATGCGGGTACTTCCAAGCATGCCAGGCCCTCGGGGGCCACTTGGGTCGTTGCTGCACCGATATAATGATCCAGTTCGCCCTTCTCCTCCATCCGCTCTTCGCTAAAATGAGCCGAAGCACTGATGATCCCCAGCGGCTGAACATTCGACACCCCTTTGATCGTCTCGATCAATTCTGGGGTGAGCTGCTGATACATCGCAGCAATGTCGGGGTTTACCCCATTGAACACGATCGGTACCCTTTTACAGATTCCCACAATCCGAAAGGCTTCCTTCTCTTCAATACGGTAGTTCATTTCACTTCCTCCTTGAATGGTCAATTGAAATGTCATCCGGGGGAAGGCCTTGAGCGAAGGGCCATGATTCCTCGCTTCCGAGGGTGTGACCCCATGCATGCTCTGAAATGCCCTGGCGAAGGAGTCCGGTGAGGTATATCCATATTTGAGCGCAACATCGATGACTTTGCTGTCATGACTGCTGAGCTCCATTGCTGCCAGCGTCAAGCGCCGGCGACGGATGTACTCGGATAAGGTCATACCGCTAAGAAAGGAGAACATTCGTGTAAAATGATATTCCGAGCAGCACGCGATTCGCGCGACCTCTTTCATATCCAATGTCTCCGTCAGATTCTCCTCAATATAGGCTAACCCCTCATTCAGCCGTGCCAATGTATTCATCATCAATCCCTCCCCCATTGATCCAAGCATAACAAAGCTCTTCTTCCGGCATCCGACATTCCCTGCACCATTCTGCAGGCAGCAATGTATTGATCCGCAGACGGCCAGCATAGACGGCGAATTCTCCATTTTGTATCAAGGCCGTTCCTCTTACTTGTCATGTACATATTTTATAGAAAGATCGTTTTGAACCTCACGGATAAGGAGCGCGATCGAATGGGAGCCAGCCCCGGTACAGTCAAGACCAAACAAGGCGTGTCTATCATTGCCTGCACCAAACGCCAGCATTATATCCATAATCTATTTAAAAATTACAGCCGACAGAAGCATTCCAGGAAAGAGATGATCGTTATCGTCAATAACGATAATATCCCTCTTGCTCCTTATCAAAGCTTAGCCAAAAAGCTTCGGAACGTACACGTTTTTCGTCTACCGGAACGTACCTCTCTCGGTGCTTGCCTCAATTATGCGATCAAGAAAACAAAATACAGCTATATTGCCAAGTTTGATGATGATGATTACTATGCTCCCTACTATTTGAAGGAAAGCCTGCAGACCTTCAAGAGGACAAATGCCGATGTCATTGGCAAGCGAGCACATTATCTATATTTAAAAGGACCCAGGAAGCTGCTCCTTCGCTTTCCCCAGGATGAACATCGCCCTGTAACCCTCCTTCCTGGTGCTACACTTGTCTTTAAACGACATGTATCCAGCCATGTCCAGTTTCCGAATCGAAGCGTCGGTGAAGATGATCTGTTTTGCATAAGAAGTAAACGGAAGGGATACAAGGTATACTCGGGAGGCAAGCATAACTTTGTCGCGATCCGCAGGAAAAACTCCTCCGGCCACACTTGGATCATCAGTGATCGCGAACTCCTCTCGCAGAGCAAGAAGATCCGAACAACGAAGCATTATAAGCGATATGTACAGAAAAAACCGAAGGGCAAATTCTGATGGCAGCTGATCTACGCGCTCAATTTAAATTTTTCTTCCACATAGTTAAATTATTATTTGAAGCATAAGTGAGTCATCAGCTTATTGTTTCATAACTCTGTACCGAGTCTACATCCACAAAAAAAGAAGAGCAGCGGAGCTGCCCTTCTTTTTTGCACAAATCGCAATCGTTAAACTCAAACCAGGTACTCCGCCATAATCTGCTCGATGTCATACGGGGTAACCCCTTGCTCCAACGAATAGATTGTATCTGCCTGATCCAGCGTATCTACCCGTTCACCTCGGGCCTTTACATGCAGCATGAACAGGTCGTATAGATCTGGCTTGCGCAATCCGGTCATGGCTTTGCCCATCAAGACCATTCCCTTTTCATTGCCCTCTACATTGTTGTAATAGTTTGGGTGGCTGGTTAGGGCAAGATCGGTCCATATCACCGTGCGATCTACCAGATCAAGTATGACAGGAATCGTAATCTGTGTATCGGCTGTAATATCAATTTTGTTAGCCACCGTAGATGGTTCAAAAATCTCACCCGACCCTGGCTTCTTGCGCATCATCCACCCCGCGAAGCATTCCGGAAGATCGCAATACGGATGACTCGTGAACGACAGCAATGAAGCAACGACATACCGCCCTCCATAATTAACGATCGACGGAATATGCAAGTCAATGAACTCGCATGCACCCTGCGGAGCCGATACGATATCTCCGCTGTGAACAGCCTTATACTTGGTGGAACGCAAATTCGTATAAGAGATGTGCTCAACATAATTCCAGTTCTCGTCATACATCACCGCAGACAGGTCAATATCGACGCGTCCTGTGTCCTGCCCGTTGACCATGCCTTCCTTCCACCAGTTGAAGAAACGAATGGTATCTCCTTCGCCCATGGGTACCCGGCTCCCTCTCACGAGGGTACGCAGGGCCTTGCTCGCGGAACGTTGGGAAAAAGGCACAAGATAGTCATGGAGCTGTTCATCGATATACGTCTTACCCAGCGGGGGAAGAGCTGCGAACCGTTCGACCAGAGCCTGCTCGCACAATTGCACAACTTCCCGGCATGTCGCCTCATCCAGCTCTGGCAGCTGATTCGGAACGCCAAATGCCTTTGCCACGTTGCCTTTAGGGAAAAAGACACGAAGATCCTGTGGTTCATTACGCTGGGCAAAATGTTGTCTCACCTGCAGCAGCACCGGCGTCGATACCTGTGCAGTTACCTCACTAAATGCCAACAGTACATAGGCCTCATCCTCGGTGATTCGCAGTAGATGATCCAGTCTTCTGGCAAACTCACCCGGACGCTGTGACAGCAGATCGATCAGGCTCCAGGTGTTGCGATACTGGAACGCCAGCTCTACGCTTCCGTTGAAGGTGGTAAACGGCTTCTTATTGCGCAGAATATCAAAGGCTTCATCGCAGCGAGGATACCGAGACTTATATTCGGAAGGATGCAGAATCTCCCCCAGACGAACCCAGCGGTTTTTATAACGCAGCATGTCTTCAGTGATCGGCCCGCATTGCTCCAGTAGCCCCAGCAATAGACGTCTCTCACGACGTTTGAACTTGCGAAAGCGTGCAGGCGCAGCCAGACTGACATCCCCGTCCGACCAGGCAGCAGCCAGACGCAGGACGTCCGTGGCCGTTTTGAAGTACGGGCCGATTCGTTCCAACCTCGCCTTTTCATGTTTCAACAGCGAAGCCACCACGAAGCCCACATTCTCCTTGAACGGAATTTCAGCAGGCAATATTGCATCTACCTCATCCGGTTCCGCATGTTCCAGTACTGTATCGATATCATTCTTGTCCGTCTCCGAAATGGAACCCTTTGCTTCAATCAGCTGGCGGATGAGTGTTCTGAACCCTTCCTCACTTCCCAAGTGGATCACTTTCAGATTGGTCTTGTCAGACAAAGGCTGTCTATCAACCGGTTCACGATCAGGATATACAAGGGTTAGGTAGTGAATGATGGCATTGAGATACAGCTCCGCTTCATCTTCCTGCATGACCTGCATGGGAAATCCCGGATACATCGGTTTGTACTTCACATGTGCCCCGACCATCTCTCTCAGATCCGCTACCAACTGAACAACGAATGCTTCAAACTGTTCATTGGATAATCTTCGTACGGCTTGCATCAGTTCATCGGAGAACGTGTATCCTAGCGTTTCAATATTTTTAAGGGCAGTAGCCAGGTAAGACTTGGGCAGTTGTTTCTCCCCTTGATGTTCGATAATCAGTTTGTTAGCTCGCCTTAAATAAATGGTGTTATGGTTCATGATAAAAGAGTCCAGGAAAGCTATATCCCTATATAACGTGAAAGGTTAGCATAAGAAGGAAGGAATATAATAGCCTGGACGCCTCCTCTCTTGAATAGAAATCCTACAGGAGAGCTGCGACCCTATTTCATCCAATTGAGTTAGAAGGAAGGATCGCAATAGCCTGAAGGTCATAGGTCCGAAGCTCGTGACCCGAACCTTTGGTAGACCCATCATCTCAGATTCCACGATCTCCCAACAGGGTGAAAGTATTACGACTGCATCAATCATTTCCCGATATCATCTGGAAGCAATACACCCCGCTTGATGGAAGGCCGAATAGGAACAACCCAATGGGCGTCGAATACCTATATAAGACTTAGTATAGAACTATGCATGAATCGAGGTTAGGATAGATGGAGCTTCAATCGATATATAACGAGTATCTCAATATCAAATTCAAACGCGGATTACCGCCTGTACGGACGAATTCGTTCGAATATGGCTTGTATGAAGATGACAGTGCTGATCTGTTTCTACCGGATCACCCTGAGGTGACCTTCACGAATTGGATGTACGATTTACAACCGAGAGATCCCCATTATGTTTCTGAGCCAGACTGGAAGCCTGTTCTCGGAGAGTTTTTTCAGCAGATGGATATATATGATGAGCAGGTCCTGTATTATCTTCTGTTCACCCTCAACACTACGCTGTCCATTAACTCGCACAACGCATACAGCACCATGAATGATTTCATGAAAAACTACAGCTTCTTACAGCTGTCTCACTTGAGCGAGATCACTCGTTTAAACGAGGAACAGAAGCACCAGGTAAGAGACTTTTTCTTCTTTTACTACCTTTATGCACATCCGGTTAACGAGGAAACGCTCTACGCATGTTCATTTGACAGTCAGAACTTGGTACATACCAAAACGGATATTCCATTGGAGCGTTATTTCACGGCATTTCATGATTACTATAGTACAAATATGAATGAGTACAGCGAGCAGATCGCCATTTCTCCACACGACATCCAAGCCTGCAAACACCTTACATTGGAGATTTTGCGGTGTATTGAAGGAAAATCTGCCAAGCTGAACTTGCCTGAGGAGGAGGGATTAGAAGCAATGCTGCGGCTCATCAATGACGTGGATCAGATGCTGCAGCTGCATGAAGAAAATAAAACAGTGTTGTTTGAGATCATGAAGGATTTTCTGACTGAAGCTCGTTCCACTCCCTATCGGGAACACTGTTTCACGACGCTGCTCCAGAACTATACCTCGTATATCCTGTTTTTCAGGTTTGATGAAATTCATGCATTAGTGGATTATTTCGAAGACACCCCTGTGTGGTGCAGAACGATCATCAATAAAATCTTCATGGACACAGTTTTCGTTGATCGGGTAATGAGACAGAAACAAATCAACATAACCGCGTACCCGAATGTCATTCAGTTCTTTGAGGACGAAGCGAAACGGATCTATCTGTAGCTCCGGAGGGAGTGCCGTACACTAATCCAAAATAGTACGTCAAAAAGCCTTCGCCGACGTTAATGTCAGCAAAGGCTTTTTATACTTTATTCTTATCCATTGGAATAATTACAGTAAATATGCAATGGCGTTCTATATCATTTGCCTCTTTATACCGAAGCAACCTTCTTCTCAACTGTCAGCCCAAGTGCCTTAGCTGTCGTCGTGTGAACCTTGCGAAGAAGATCCGGATTCTCCACCAGGGACTCGCCGTAGGAAGGAATCATTTCCTTAATCTTCGGCTCCCATGAATCCATATGCTGCGGGAAGCATCGCTGCAGAATCTCCAGCATGACTTGCACCGCAGTGGAAGCCCCTGGTGATGCGCCGAGCAATGCGGCTATGGAGCCATCGGCAGCAGTAACGACCTCTGTACCGAATTGAAGTGTACCT
This sequence comes from Paenibacillus illinoisensis NBRC 15959, assembly GCF_004000925.1. Classification (GTDB taxonomy): domain Bacteria; phylum Bacillota; class Bacilli; order Paenibacillales; family Paenibacillaceae; genus Paenibacillus; species Paenibacillus illinoisensis. Next base: position 517,267 of record NZ_BIME01000003.1, read on the forward strand.
TTGCCACCTTGCACCGTATCCTTAATGACCTGCACGCGCTGACCTGCCAGAACCATATCCCAATCTTCGCTTTTAGCACTTGGAACAAAATCACGCAGTTCCTGCATACGCTGCTCTTTGGACAACATAAGCTGTTGAATCAGATATTTGGTCAGAGAGATCTCTTTGACCCCTGCAGCTAGCATGGTTAGAAGGTTATGTGTTTTGACCGACGTAATGAGGTCGGCATTCGAACCGGTCTTCAGGAATTTGGGCGAGAATCCGGCAAACGGCCCAAACAGCAGTGACTTCTGGTTATCAATAAATCGGGTGTCCAAATGCGGAACCGACATCGGCGGAGCGCCCACCGAGGCTTTACCATATACTTTGGCGTGATGCTGCTCCACAACCTCCGGATTTTTACACACCATGAAGAGTCCGCTAACTGGGAATCCACCAATATGTTTGCCTTCCGGAATGCCAGATTTCTGCAGCAAATGCAGGCTTCCGCCACCCGCACCAATAAAGACAAACTTAGCTGTATGGCGCTCTACTGCACCGTTCGTCAGATTCTTCACTGTTAATTCCCAAGCGCCATCTTGCTTGCGTTTGATATTTTTCACACTATGTTGGTAGTGGATGCCCACGTTTTGATTCTTCAAGTGATCGAGCAGCATACGCGTTAAAGCACCAAAGTTAACATCCGTACCGGAGTCGATTTTGGTAGCTGCGATCGGTTCTTTCCCCTTGCGGCCTTTCATCATCAGAGGAATCCATTTCCGCAATTTTGCCGGGTCGTCCGAGAATTCCATACCTTCAAATAAAGGGTGGTTCGATAAGGCTTCAAAACGTCTTTTCAAAAACAGGACATTGCTCTCTCCATGCACATAACTCAAATGGGGAAGCGGCATAATGAAGTCCCGCGGATTACGAATCAGATTGCTATTAACGAGATAGGACCAAAATTGTCTGGAGACTTGAAAATGCTCATTCACCTTAATGGCTTTGCTGATATCTACGGTTCCGTCCGGTCGTTCAACGGTATAGTTCAATTCGCAAAGTGCAGAGTGGCCCGTTCCGGCATTGTTCCATTCGTTGGAGCTTTCCTCTCCTGCACTGGCGAGCTTCTCATAAACCTTAATATTCCAATCTGGTGCCAATTCCTTCAGCAAAGTTCCCAATGTTGCACTCATAATTCCGGCACCAATCAAGATAACATCTGTACTCGTTTGTCCCTGGCTCATGTCTACCGTCCTTATATCCTATATTTGCCAAAAGGATGTAAGCGTTATCGATTTGGCATTTGCAGCGAGCCCGTTCTTGAACTGGCCCAAACCTCTTCTGAACGAAATTAAACCTTGGTCATAGTGTATCAATATTACAGTTAGATTGAAATATGCAATTTTAAGTTACTTGGTTTACCTGTTAGTATACTTTAGTTTCAACCTTACCGCTAACCCGCTTATAGGGGTGAAAGATTTATTTTTTCAAGATAATAGAAAACATGGCAAGCCATAACGCCATTCTAGGTCAGGTTTCTAGGTTCGTAGTTCTCCTCATGAGGAAAAAGAGATCGAATCAGCCGGCCCTCGGCAACGAAAAAGCCGATTCCAGATGGTGAATTCTTGGAATAAGCTTGTTTTACTGTGGCCTCTTAGACCAAAATGTCCAATTACCAAGTTTATTCGCCAGTATGTACATGATATCTTCCCCGGGGTACAACCAAGGGAGAACCCGACAAAGGATCTTCTACCACGGTACAGTCCAAGCCGAATATATCTTTCACCATGGTACTTGTAATGACGTCAGAAGGAGCACCCTCCGCTACAAGCTTCCCTTCCACCAACGCAATGATATGATCCGCATAACGGGCTGACAGGTTGATGTCGTGCAGCACCATGACAATGGTTGTTCCATGCTTCCGGTTAAGGTCGGTGAGCAGATCGAGAATCTCAACCTGATAGGTAATATCCAAGAAGGTTGTTGGTTCATCTAGAAAGAGAATATCGGTCTGCTGCGCCAGAGCCATCGCAATCCAGACCCGTTGTCGTTGACCGCCTGAAAGCTCATCGATGTTATGGTTGGCAAATTCGGTAATGTCCATGATCTCCATGGCTTCAGCTACCGCTTCGTAATCCTTCTTGGTCCATCCGCTCAGCAAGGACTGGTGCGGAAACCGCCCTCTTCCCACCAAGTCGGCAACAGAGATCCCTTCCGGGACAATAGGGGATTGGGGTAACAGTCCCACCACCCTGGCCAGCTGCTTGGGTGGGAATTTGCTGATCGGCTTCCCATCCAGCGTAATTTTCCCCGATATCGGCTTGATCAGCCGGGCCAAGGTTTTGAGAAGCGTAGACTTCCCGCAGCCGTTAGCTCCAATGATGACACTGATTTGGTTGCTGGGAATCGCAAGGTCTACGCCATGAATAACGGTTTTATTGTCATAGCCAGCCACTAAGTCTTCCGCTTGGAACACATGCGTCGGTTTCATTATAATTCTCCCTTTCGGTTCATTCGGATGAGCAGGTAGATCAGATAAGGCGCACCGAGGATTCCGGTAATGATGCCCACAGGATATCTGACCTCGAACGCAAATTGCCCGATGAGATCTGCAGCCAAGACCAGATTAACGCCAACAAGTCCCGCCGGAATGGCATTTGAGAAGCCTGATCCGGCTAGTCTCTTCGCGATAGGTCCCGAAAGTAAAGAAACAAAAGCGATCGGACCGGTAGTGGCTGTCGCGAGAGCAAGCATGCCTACAGAACACAAGATGAGTACAACTCTTGTCTTATCCGTAGCAACACCAAGTGATGTAGCCGATTGTTCTCCAAGCTCCAGTAAACCAAGATGTTTGCCTAGCACAATAATAAAAGGAGACAGGACCAGAACCGCAATGATTAAAGGCGGAAGCTCGTCCATCTTGGAGCCGTTAAGGCTGCCGCTGAGCCAGCGAAGCGCAGTTGGAATGTCCTGCTGCGAACTGACCAGCAAAAGATAGGATATTACAGCATCCAACATGGCCTGTATGCCTATTCCGACAAGGATCAATCTTCCGATCGAGAAGGTTCTTCCCTTGGATAATACATAGATCAATACCACCGTCGCAAGACCCGCAATGACCGAAGCAATGGAAACAACGGCTCCATTTGCATGAATGACCGTGATGCAAAATACGGCTGCTGCGCTTGAACCGGAGGTTATACCGATGACATTCGGATTCGCCAAAGGGTTGCGTAGCATGGTCTGAAAGATATAGCCCGCCATACCGAAGGCAAATCCGGCAAACAGCCCTGCAAGCATCCTTGGTAAACGTATGGTATGGATTGCAAATGTCGCCCCCTTGATCTGCTCACCGGAAAGGACCCGGATGACATCACCAAGCGGATAGATGGTATTTCCCAGCAAAAGCATGGCACAGCATAGAGCGAGCGCGAGTATGGCAAGTAATGCAGTAACAACGACCCACCGACGTCGTCTTTGACGTCTGCCCGATATAATCAATTCCATCGTATTATTTCTCATAATGAACGCACTTTCGATTTGATCGCTAAAATGATAAGAATTGGAGCACCAATGAAGGCTGTAACCACACCGACCTCAAGCTCTCCCGGACTGCCGATGAGTCTGCCAAGTACGTCAGATATCGTCAAAATGATCGCCCCTGAGATGGCGGACATCGGAATAACAAAACGCAAGTCAGAGCCGAGTATAAGCCGAATCACATGCGTCGCCAAAAGTCCGATAAAACCAATGGGACCGGCCAGTGCCGTTGTTGCACCACACAATAGAACCGCCGCAAGTGCTGCAATCAACCTGAGTACTCCCGTTCGAACACCCAGCCCGGTTGCCACGTCGTCACCCAGTGCCAATGCATTCAGTGCTGGAGCTGTAATAAAAGCAATGATGATACCAATGGCCAGAAACGGGACAAACGCACCAATTTCGCCCCAGTTGCCTGAACCGACGCTGCCGACTTGCCAGAATCTGAATTGATCCATAACATAAGCACGTGGAATCATGATGGCAGTCACCAGAGAGGAAAGGGCTGCCGTTATGGCTGCTCCCGCTAGCACCAATTTGATGGGTGTAGCGCCGCCCCGCCCCATGGAACCGACAGCGAATACAAATACAGCAGTAAGCGCAGCACCGACCAAGGCCAGCCAGATATATTGTCCTGCCGTGTTTATGCCCAGGAGGGCAATGCCGAAAACAACAAACAGGGACGCACCTGTATTGACACCCAGAATACTCGGGTCTGCGAGCGGGTTGCGCGTGACCGATTGCATCAATGCTCCGGAAACGCCCAGTGCAGCTCCGCAAAATAAACTGAACACGGTCCGAGATATTCGTTTGCGGACGATATTTGCCCCGTAGGAATCCACATTGGAGTGAAACAAACCATCCATCAGTTCATTCCATCTTACAAGCCGGGAACCGAGCGTGAGTGATGCCAGCACGCAAACGCCGAGCAAGACGATGCAAAGGAACAGCACCGTCTTGAAATGTTTAGGCATATGAAGTTTTAAAGAATTGTTTGGGGAAGTCGAAGAACTATTCATTGATCTTGTCGATCGCTGCCCCGATTAATTTCAGATATTCATCAATGGTATACGCAATCGAAAGCGGGTTCGGTGTTCCGGCAGCCACCAGGGGTGTATCACTATCGATGAATGCAACAGAGCCTCTCTCGATCGCAGGGATTTTACCCAGCAAGGAATCGGCTTGAATGGCCTTTAACAATTCATCATTGCCGTATCCGATCAGCAGATCGGCATCGTTAAGAGCCTCTGCATTCTCAGCACTTAGTTCTAATGAGTAGCTGTTCGGATCCTTAATGAGTTCGGTGATACTATCAGGATTGGTTAATCCCAGCTCTGCCAGGAAAGAAACACGGGAATCAACTGGCGTATAAATATGCAGTTTGGACATGTCTTGTGCAGAGAAGTTTACCCAAACGACTTTTTTGCCTGCAATCTGAGGATAGGCACTTAGTTTCTCCTTAATCATATCTTCGGTATCTTTGATCAGCTGCTCACCTTCCGCTTCCATTCCCATGCCTTTAGCGTTAAGGTTTACTTGTTCACGCCACGTCGTCGCCCATGGAGCTGTTGGATACGCTACAACTGGAGCAATCTCGCTTAATGTATCGTAGTCTTCTTGTGTAATACCGGAGTACGCCGCAAGAATCACATCAGGGTTAGCATCCGAAATGGCTTCAAAATCAAGACCATCTGTATCCTGGAACACATTCGGATCTGTTACACCAAGCTCGTCCAGCTTCTCTTTGGTCCAAGGAAGCAGTCCGCTGTCATCCTGCACACCGAAGTTTGCCGCTGAGAATCCAACAGGGACAACGTTAAGAGCAAGGGCAATGTCATGATTGGCCCATTGTACAGTAACCACTCGTTCAGGCTTGCTTTCGATCACTGTCTCACCAAGAGCGTGCTTGATGGTAATTGGATATTGTGTACTTTCATCAGGCGTAACCGCTGTTTCTGTTGCCGATTCATCCGTGTTTGCCGAACTGTTCGCTGCTGGAGTTGCACCTGTAGTCGAATCGGATTGCTGTGTTGAGCAGCCCACCAGTGCCAAGATCATAATCATCGAAATGATTAGTGCTTTCAGTGAAATGTTTTGCTTCCCCTTCATGTGTAGACCCTTCCTTTTCTCCATTAAATTTTTGGATATCATGATTAATGATCCTGTCTTGCTGTTACTGTAACTACGGCCATAAGTTACCTCGAGAACGTTTTCAATCAGCCTCGGCAATTGAATGAAGCTGATCCCGAATTGTTATGGCATGCATCTGCTCATTGAAACTCAGTCTCTATGTATCGTTGCCCAAACAACCTATAGCAAAATTAGAGAATGATATTTTCGTATATTTATGCATTTATACTTATTGTGACACTGATAATGATTATCGATATCACAAATCTACCTTTGTTTTGATCGATTGTCAACAAAAAATATGGATACATACTATCGGGAGACAAGCTGAAGGGAAGCACTAGATTCAATACGTATCTTACGTTAAGCAATAAAACAGCAAAAATGTATCCTGTTCATGCTTACACAAAACAGACAAGCGTAACATCAAAAAGCCACATTCAATCTTAATTGAATGTGGCTTTTGAGATATACGTGTGTATACCTACGTTTTGGGCTTCTACTCAGAAGATTGAGATGAGTTCCTTCGTATACGGATGACGTTCTTCTGCGAACAGCGCATCCGCACCAAATCGATCAACGATTCGTCCTTCTCTCATCACGATGATACGCTGACTCATACGGTGTACGGCAGCCAGATCATGCGAGATGAACAAATATGAAAGTCCCAGTGAAGTCCGTAGGTCGGTTAATAATTGCAGTACAGCGCCCTGTGATATCACATCCAGGCTGGCTGTTGGTTCGTCAAGAACGATAACGTCCGGCTCAATGCCAATCGCACGTGCGATGGTTACACGCTGACGCTGCCCGCCGCTTAACTCATGCGGATAACGCCCAGCCAGCTCACTTGGAAGCTCGACGGCTTCAAGCAACTGCCGCACGTAGGCGTCCTTCGATGTATAAGCGAAGTGGGACAGCTTAGCGTCTCTTCCGAACTGCTCATACGGGTCGATTAATGAATCAGCAATCTTCAGCTTTGGATTCAGCGCCGCAGCCGGATTCTGAAACACAATCTGGATCTTCCTGCGATGTGGGCGCAAGCGTCGGCCGCTAAGCCGCGCAATGTCCTCACCACCAAGCATGATCGAGCCGGAATCAGCATCTTCGATCCGCAGCAGACAGCGAGCGAGCGTACTCTTGCCACAGCCGCTCTCGCCAACCAGTCCGAGGCACTCGCCTTGGTTTAAGGTGAAAGAGACACCGTTAACAGCTGGACGCTCAGCGCCAGCATAGGTGCGGCTGAGATGTTCCACTCCCAGCACGGGTTGGGCAGACAACTCGGATTCCCCCTTGTCCTGTTGGACAGATGGCTCAACCGGCAATGATTCCTTATGGTACTCCATTTCGCTTGTCTTCATTGCGTTTCCGCCTCCTTCAGACCCGATTTTAACGAGCGGCTCAGGACAGGAGCTGCTTCAATCAGTTGACGTGTATACTCATGCTGCGGATGGTCCAGAATACGGTGCTTCCCGCCCGATTCGACGATCTGTCCTTCCTTCATAACTGCTAGCCGATTGGCGTAACGGCGCACATGACGCCAGTCGTGTGTAATGAACAGAATGGCGCAGCCAGTCTCTGCCTGCTTACGTGCCAGCAGCTCCAGCACGCGGTGACCCGAGACGCTGTCGAGCGCCGTAGTCGCCTCGTCGGCAATTAGCAGCCTTGGCGATAGCATAAGCGATGTTGCGATGGATGCACGCTGAAGCTGACCACCGCTCAACTGGAACGGATAGCGGCGCAGCAGCTCTGCTCCAAGTCCAACGGACTCCAGCGCCTCGATGGCGCGTTTACGCCGGACAGCAGAAGACTTTTCTCCATGGATCTTCTGGTATTCGTCAAAGTGTCCGCCAATACTGCGAAACGGCGTGAACGCTCCCTGATAATCCTGAAAAATATATGAGATGCAGCTTCCCCGCAGGGCGCGCATCTCCTTCGGTTTACATTCGAGCAGGTTGCTGCCTTCAAACATGATTCGCCCCGCTGCGTGCAGGTTGGATGGAAGCAGTTGACCGATCGACTGTGAGAGAAGACTTTTGCCACTACCGCTCTGCCCAACCAGCGCCATGAATTCGCCTTCTCGAACGGCGAGAGAGACGCTGTCGACAATGGTATGATCACGGCTGAAGATGCTCAGTTCCTCAATGGAGAGAATCACGGCTGCACCTCCTTTTTCACGTCAAAGCGGTCTCTCAGATAGTCGCCGAGCATATTCGCAAGCAGTACTACCACTACGATGGCTAGACCCGGATAGACCATAAGCTCTGGCCGTGACTGGAAGTATGGTCTGGAGTCATTCAGCATAGCTCCCCATTCAGGCGTCGGTGGCTGAGCCCCAAGTCCGATGTAGGACAACGATGAGATGAGTAGAATGATCTTCCCCAGATCGAGGCTTGCCAGTACGAGCACATGCCCGGCAATATGCGGGAGCAGATGCTTGGTCATAATGCGTGCGTCTGACAGTCCATTGGTTCGTGCGATACGAATGTAGTCCTTTTGCGACTCGGACAGAACGGTGCTGCGGACAAGGCGTGCATAGCTGACCCATTTGACGATCACGATCGCCAGCACCAAATTACCGATACCCGCCCCAAGCAGCCCACTCAGCACGATAGCAACAATCGTGTCAGGAAAGGCAAGGAAGCCATCAGCGATTCGCATAAAAAGCTTATCCACCCAACCACGCTTGTATCCCGCAATCAGGCCAAACGGAATGCCAATGAGCAGTGCCGCTCCGAGCGCCAGCAGACTATAACCGAGCGTCTGGCCGCCTCCAAGCAGCAGCCTTGTCAGAACGTCTCGACCCAGATGGTCGGTGCCAAATGGATGGAGAGCACTTGCACCCTGCAGCCGTCCGCGCAAATCGGTTAGTGTAGGGTCATGCTTAAGATAAACAAAGGCATATATGGAGGCCCCGATGATCAGCAGCACAAATAGCAAGGCGGTGATCGCCTGTATGCTGTGTTTTTTCGATTTTTTAGCGGCCAGTGGGCGCAGAAGCATCGTTTTCATCGGTGGGCCTCCCTTTCCTTGAGTTTCATTTCCGGATTCAAATATCGATAGGACAGATCAACTGCCGTATTTACGAAGAATACAACGACCGCCATGATCAGAATGTAACCCTGAATCAATGGATAGTCGCGCTGGCGGATGGCATCAACGACGAGCTTGCCAATGCCCGGATAGGCAAACAGTACCTCGATAACGACGACTCCTCCAATGAGACTTCCCAGACTGACACCGAACACTGTAATGACGGGTGGCAAACTGTGGCGAAAAGCATGTAAAAAGAAGATGCGGCCTTCGGATAACCCTCTCGCCCTGGCGGACCGAACGAACTCCTGGCTCAGTGAATCCAGCAGGCTGGAACGCAAAAGACGCACATAAACGCTGGAGATGGCAAGTCCCAGCGTCAGAGATGGCAAAATAAGTGATGCGAATCCGTCCCGCCCCATGGTCGGCAGACTGCCGAAGCGCACGCCGAACAGGTCGATCAGAATGAGGCCCAGCCAGAAGCTTGGTACCGCTGCACCTACAATGGACAGCATGCGGCTGCCCCGGTCGATCCAGCTGCCACGATGCAATGCCGACAGGGATCCAAGCGGGATCGCCACAACCAGCATGACCAGCAGAGCTCCGATTGTCAGTTCCGCTGTAGCCGGAAGCGCCCGCATGAGCGTCTGCATAACCGGCTGCCCTGTCGAGTACGATACGCCGAAGTCCAGGCGGATGAAGTCCAGCAGCCAATTGCCAAATTGAACAGGCAGGGAATCATTGAAGCCCATTTCTTCACGCATAGCCTCAACCTGTTCCTGACTGACGGACAGTTCGTCCACATTCAGAATGGTCAGCACCGGGTCCCCTGGAGCCAGACGGATGAACAGGAAACTCACGAACATAATGAATAGTAGAAAAATAAAAACTTCAAGAAACTTGCGAAGCAAAATGCGAAACATTACATCACATCCAGCTTATTGGTGATCATGTAATACTCACTGCGCGTGGTAACCCAGTTCTTGATCTTCTTACCGTTGTAGGCAACGATCGTACCCGGATGCAGGACAAATGAATTCAGCACGTTGTCGTGCACGTAATTGGCGGCCTTTTCCGCAAGCTCTGCGCGCTTCTCCGGATCGACTGTGAGATTCAGCTCATCGATGATCGCCGTCAGCTCCGGATCCTCTGATCCACTGAAGTTGAGTGCACCCTTCGGATGATACGTTGCATTCAGATAGTAGCCCGCGTCACCTCGCGGTGCAGTCAGATTACTATAGGTTGCGATATCCCAATCACGATTGGACGCCATATAATCCTCTGGCGTATCGATCTGGCGGATTTGCACATCGATGCCAATCTTCTTGGCATCAGACTGGAAGACTTGGGCTATCAATGGCAGGTCTGCGCGAGCCGAGTATGTAAGCAGCGTCAGTTGCAGTGGTTTGCCATCTTTGGTCATAACGCCGTTTTGCAGCGTGTAGCCTGCTTCCTTCAGGTAATTAACCGCAGCTTCTTCACCTGATTGTGATGCTGCCTTGTCATAGGTAGGTGCAAACGGCAGAGACGGAAGGAACGGCCCGATAGCCGACTCACCGTGGCCAAGCAGGATGGTATCAACGATCCCCTGCCGGTCAATTAATGCATCCAGTGCACGGCGCACGTTTAGGTCCTTGATGCTTTCACGCTGCATGTTCATCGTCATCTGGTGAACGCGGAACGTGGAGGTGGACTCCACAGTCATGCCATCGATTGCTTTAAGGGATTCCAAACTTTCTACTTCTGGACGGTATACGATGTCGACTTGTCCGGATTGAAGTGCGAGTGTACGAGCATTGGCATCCTCGTTAAACGAGAATGTTACCGAGTCGAGAGGTGAAGCACCGTCCCAGTATTCATCGTAGCGATCCAGTGCTAGCTTGCTGCCTGGGGTAAAAGAAGTCAGCTTGAACGGGCCCGTACCAATAGGCTTGTTCACAATGTCCGGCTCACTCACGTCTATAATCGCCGTGTTGGGATTCACCAGTTCTGAAGCGAATTCCGGGAACGGCTGTGTTGTTGTAATCTCCAGTTTGTCGCCCTCGGCTTCGATCGTGTCGATCTTAAGTGCGTTCTGAATGGCCGCACTTTCGGTCAATGCGCGCTCAAGTGATGCCTTAACAGATTCACCGGTCATCGGCTTGCCGTTCTGGAATGTTACATCATCGCGTAGATCAATCGTCCAATGCTGGCCGTCTTCGCTTTCCCAGCTCTCAGCAAGCCATGGAGCAACGGTCAGATTGTCTTCGTCGAGACGAACCAGCGTTTCTGTAATGCCTGCACGAAGCGGAACGTAGCTGGAGTCGACATGTGGGTCAAGCGAGTTTGTGGAAAAGTTATATAGGAAGTGAACGTTTTTGTCGGTGGATGGCTGCGCAGCGGGACTCGTTTCGGAAGATCCACAGGCGCTCAGCAGTCCGGCGCTCAGGACCAGGGAGGTCAGCACCAGCAGCGGCGTCTTTTTATTCAAGGTAATGCCCCTCTCTCTTAATCGTTGTCTTAATCGTAATTATTATTATTTAAACAATGAGTATTATCATATCGTAATGATTACGTTTTGACAAGAGATATGTTGGTGTTGGAATGCAGAAAAAATCCGTCTCTCAAATGAGAACGGATTCTTCATGTTTCTTGTTACATATGAGGGCTTTATTAGAGGCAGTCCCTTTATTCTAGTTTAAAAAAACGGTCCAAGGCTCATTTTTCAGCTATTTCCAGATCAACGTCATATCCGAGCGCACGATAACCGTTGAAGAAGGGATACGATGTTTTCAAACCATATGTAGTGATCAATATTAATTCCTCCCCCTATAGAGATAACTATTCTAATTCCTAATAACTTTCCACATAAAAATACCAACCTCAGAATATAAACCGAATTGTACTTTCACCAATAAATGCGCTAGGTAAAATATCTTGTATACTCATATTTTAAATCCAACCCGAATAAGGGCTATCCATAATTCATGGATTGCTGCTTCCTAGTGCTCATCCCGCCCTTTTTGATCCATATGATCCAATTCAATATCGCTAATATCTTGTACTGAAATATTTAAATGTCTCCAATACTTAAGAGGATAAGCTGTACCACTTACAACCAATTCGCCTTGTCTTATGGTGAAACTCCCGCCTCGTTCAAAGAATTTTATCATCGGGTCATAGATGTCAATGTATTGTATCGCTTCATCCACTCCTTGATCTGCTAATTCGGAGATTTCTAAATAACCGTAACAAATCACCTTCACATAAGGATGTTGTATCATGTCCAGTTTTGAATAGGCTCGATACACTTTTTCATCTATGGCTTTTCCAAGAGTTTTGGCAAAACTAAATAGGGGGTAATGATCTACTGAAACATCCATCTTATTTATAAATTGATTAACACGTCTCAGATATTCTTTAATCAGAACATGAAACGATTTTAGTGAATTTTCTTCGGTATTCTCAAATGAAATAGACGACAAACGATCAATAGCTGTGTTTAGTAGATACCCCATGCGTTGCTCTCCTCTCGATCGACTATTAAACCTATTTAGAGTTGCGAGGTAACGACTGAATAACGCAGCCCTAGCATCTGCGTTATCGTTTGAAAGTATGTTCCTTGATCTCAATCAATCGTCAGTCGTATTCGATATACACTCTACAACAGTTCGTTTAGGTTAATTCTAAAAATGTTGATATCTGATATGCTGTTTCTGAGAGAGAGCAGAGCAATATTCTTAACATTTTCATCCTAAATTCGGATTGGTGATTGTGTAATAATTCTCTTTGGATTTCATAAGAGTCTTCTGTGAAAAAGTCTCTTAGAAAACCCACAATAATTCTGCTAATTTTTTCGTGGATTTTTTATAAAATAGGTACAAGTCTAAATCCATACTACTCCCTCCGGAAACGTATAAAAACACTAAAGTAATACGTAGATAGCGCCTACTTTACATTAATTCAAATCGTTTTCGGATCTTTGTAGCACCACTCAGAGTCATAAGTCATCGAATTTATCTTTTGTATATCCTCCCAGGTGTAGACCCAATCGTTATCAGCCACCCAAAAATAGTCTGATCTATTAAGATTCAGGTATTCGTAAACAAAACGAAGAATGATCCCTTCAGCTCCAAACACTTCTTCTATTGTCCCCACTCGAATGAGTTCGTAATTAGGATCCAAATCAAGATCTTCATAGTCACTGAATACTACACTCTTATTTTCTTTTGCCTTCACATACATAATGAATTGATGATTATTCTCCTCACTATTAAAAGAATGAGCCAGTATGTTCAAAGTTGTAGAAGAAAATTTTCCGTTTACAAGATTTTTATGATTATCAAATATAAGTCGGTTACCGGAGTTAAAAGTAGCGATCATAGTATCCGACAAAAATTTTTCTGGCGAATACTTTTCACGCTCCGTTAAGAAAAATGCAGTAGTTCCCATTTATTTTATTACCTCCCTTAATTTTTCCAACGAATTGACGACAGTAACGCCATATGACCTAATATCTTTTAACATGCTCTCATGCTCATCTCTTAGTTTATTTAAGGGTTTATCAATATATAGGACAATTTTTTTGTTCTCAGGATTGAAGAAATCAGGATGATCACGCTGAGTCATTTTCAAAAATTGCTCAGAGTCTACAGCCTTAATTGAAGCCTTCACTTCAATTATTACATCTTTTGTAACAACATCTAAATCTCCGGCTGGTTGACCGTCCTTTTTTAATACCTTTTGTCCAAATCCAACGATTTCTGTTTCGTTTCTTACAAAATTTGCAACCTTTGCTTCTGTCGCTTTACCAATGTTAGAGCTTCCCAAAAAATTATCAACATCCCTATTAATATTCTTTGGATGCTGATCTACCCATGTGAGTTCAGCCCCAGCAAGGTTAGTGTACGTTGTTTTGTTCTTTTCCTTAACTAGAGTTTCGCTATTGGTAAGCTTTTGTGTATTCCCACGAGCCCCAGTCTGTTCCTTATCTTGCTTCACTTTAGCTGCCTCAATATGCTGCTTAATCTTCGCCACAGCTGGGTTGGATGATGGTAAACGGAACGGACCTTTGCTACCCGGCATACTCCCTTTAACCATCGAAACAGCCATAAAAATCTGACTCAATTTCAGAGACGCAACCATCATCTGAGCATATTTATCCGATACAGGCTCTCCTGTAGTAGGATGAATGCCCATCTCAAATGCCTTGATCTGTAACGCAAAAATATCTTCCCCAGGCGGTTCAACTTTCACGGCTTGCATGCGATTAAAGTCCAGATTTCCCTGATCCCTCTCATAAGCCTGAAGGGCAGCCTGATCTGCAACACCATTCTCTTTGACAGGAATATTTACCCACTTACCGAACATATTAACTTTCGCCATCCGATAGCCCTTATCACCCGAACCTGAATCACCTGTTGATTTGGTCATCATAACTGCGGCACCGACTGCTCCAATTGCACCACCCAAGCTTCCCTTCTGAGCATCTGCATCTTGGAAACGCGTGGCGATATCCCTCAATTCCTTGGATGTGTTCACCATACTCTCCAGCGCTTTATCCAGTATAGGTCGTGACTGCTCGAACTCATAGTAAAACCGCTCCTGCGTCGCGCCCATCCACATCATCTGAACGAACATGATCTGTCTCGTCAGATCACTTCGTATACTCTCCAACTGTTGTCTTGCCTGATCCACCTGATTCGATACGTGATGTAGTTGTTCAGGGGTAACTTTGATTGTACTCATAACGTTTCTCCGCTTATTCGAAATAGGATTCTCCTATGTTAGCAGAAGTTTTACACACATACATCCGGCTAACATCCTGATTTTCCCTATTTCATAATATTAGCTCCTGACATATCAGTCCCATGGTCCTATATGCATATACCGTGAACCTAACTAATAATATTATGTTAAATGGTATTAATAATTTTAAAAATCAAGATTTTTTCAAAGTTTTTTTATTAACGTAACCAATATAAAAAGCAAATAAAAGGAATATTACTAAAACCACATACCATGCCTTTGTAATGAGAAGAACCAACGGAGTAAGAACAAATATAATAAAAGCTATCCAGTTATATATCGTTCTATCAAACCTCTTTTTTATAAACCCCTCACTAATGATTGCACATAAAATGATAAAGTAAATGTAGATATCTAATGACAATAAAAATATCTCAATACCTTCTATTACTGTTGATGCAGAGATAAGGGATAAAATAAAATACAAGGCTAAAATTAATAGCATAAAATTTAGATACGTATGAAATAAAGGGATAATAAATGGTGCAATCTTTGTCTTAACAAAATTCTCTATACTAAGCATAAGATCTCTACTACTGTCAGTTGTTATTAATGGGTTATGCTGTTCATTCTTTAACAAAACAATTTCTTTCTGAAGTTCTTTTTGGAAATTAATCATTGCAGCTCTCTGATCCATCTGATTGTCTTCTTCTCTTAACGTATTAAATTTCTCAACTAATCTGTTTGAAAACAATACTGAAGCTTTTGAGACTTTTTCCACTGCATAGTAAAAATCTGTTTTCCTATGCACAAATTTGTACACTTCTATCTCAGCTTCAGTATATATATCTATTGCTTTTTCAATACGTTGTTGATCTACTTTTTTGCTCTCTAGATAATTTGCTCTTAATTCCTTATACATCCAAAACAAAAGAACAACAATAACGATCACTACTGTCGATAACCCAGCAGTCGGAATAAAATTCTTGATAAATTCTAAAAAATAGTTCATATACACCACCTGTAATATTTTTTGATTATACTTATTAATTTTCATTTTTCTTGGCCTCACAACCTTAACAAAGGCCAAATTGTATTAGAGCTTACAAGCATAGAAAAGGAGCGAAAGGACTTTCCATTGATACACTAGGGAAGATTCTAGTCGCCCTAAACGCTAAAATGAAGTGATTCTCACCTTATCAAGAAACGCCCCGCTCTAACTCTGCGAACTCAATCCGATTCCGCCCATTCTGCTTCGCCTGATACAGTGCCTTGTCTACTGCTGCAAATAGCTGCGTCAGATACCCTTCCGGATTATCCGGTACAAAATCACATTCAAAATCCTCAATGGATAGAATCCCAATACTGATCGTAATGGATACCTGCCCAACCTCATGATCTACCGCCATAAGGTTGGACTCCACGGACAGCCTCACGCGTTCTGCGATTTTTTGAGCTAACTGGCGTTCCGTATGCGGAAGGTAGATCATGAACTCTTCCCCGCCGTAACGCGTTAGGATATCGGTCTCCCGGATGGACTGTTTCACAGCCTGAGCTGTGCGGTACAGCACTTCGTCCCCGATGACATGTCCATAACGATCATTGATTGCCTTGAAGTAATCAATATCCAGGAGAAGGAGTGAAAACGGCGTCTTATAGTGAACATTCGTAATGACCTCATGCGTCAGCTGCTGGGTCAGATAACGGCGATTGTAGCAGTGAGTCAGACTATCCGTAAGCGCAAGCTCCTCCAGTTTGAGATTAGCCTCGGATAACTCCTGCCGAATGCGATCCAGGGCATGATTGCGTTCCTGAAGCATCACATTCTGCCGATTCATTTCTTTTACATAGTAGCGCTCTTGCGACACATCCTGAAACGTCAGGAGATAACCAAGAGGCATCTGATAATGATCAATGATTGGAGATGTCTGGAGGATAAAATGACGCTCCATGTCGCGCTCCTTCACAATAACCTCAATCTGAGACAGCGTATTTTCTTTTTGCCGATACTGATCCAGGAACGACCCACTGTCGCCATCTACACAAACCGATCCCAGAAATGCCTCCATATCAAAACAATCCCCAACATGCAGATCCATGAAGGATCTGCATGCCTTGTTTGCTTCAATAATGGTCTCATTCTCATCCAAAACCAGGATGCCATAGGGAATCGTATTAATCACATCTTCATGGGCGATGGAAACCAGATCGAAGACGTTGTACCGCTTGATGACATAGACAAAAAATAAATCCGACAGAAAAATCCCCAGCGACGTCAGTCCGGGAATAATGAACGGTATCCATGCTCGCAAAACCACATTCAGAAGGGCATCGATTGCTGCAAATACAGCCAGGACGAATATACCCCACAGCGTAATTTTCACCTGTTTTTTAATCGTTGGTGACTTATCGGAGGCGCGAAGTGCCCCGAACAAAATAAAGAGGGAAGCTACAAAGTAGCTCACCAAAACAATCATGACAACCCAGAACCATGGGCCATACGCCCGTTCGACATAACCACCCTCCAGCGGGGTTACAAACCAATTAGCCGGGTTGATAACCACACCTATCGCTGCAATAACGGCTGGTACGAACAGCAGCATAACTCTTTTTATCCCTAATCGATCCGAATAACCGGTAATGAAGATGGTCAACAGCAGCCAGCCACTTCCAAGCAGTGAGACGGCGACGAAAGACAGGGTCACATACCATAACTGCCAGCCCGGGTCATCCGACAACACGACCGCAAATTGACAGAAGGGCCAGAGCATCATCAACCCATGAAATAGAAAGTAAACCTTATGTAAGTTCGTGATTCTAGCGGTAGCAAAAACATAAACGTATACACCTAACAACAGGACGAATAAAAAGAGATCATACCATACCAATGGACTCACAAATCTTCTCCTTCTTGGTTGCGCTACTTCGATATCATTGAGCTAGGCTGTTTTCGTAAATCTAATTCAAGCTGTATTGAAACTATATAATGCTTTCCCTGACTAAAATTTTGGTTAAATTAACCATATCTTATCACACACCCCTATGGGTGAGTAGGCCATACACTGGAAATACAGCCAAGCACTGTTTTATTTATGCATCTATTTTGCTGATTTGTGAGTGTTTTTGAACGTTTAACTATTGAAAAAAAGAACCATCTCCCGCCCGTTTCCGAGCGGTCCTCTGGTATGTTTACTCCTACTCCCTCGCCGGCGGCAGGTTATCCGAGAATAGATCCGGATTCGCCCTCAGCATCTCTGTGATCATTTCCTCCACCATGGCCGCATCACATACTCGTACAATAGCGTCCCCGAGCTTTCCTAGGCGCATCGCGCCTTTGCGCTGTAACACCTCATCCACTTTCCAGAAATGCTCCGACCACGACAACCCACAATGCCTGCGGGAAGGTACTGAAATCTTTGTTCCACCTGGCAATACGGTGTAAAGCTGCTCATGCTCATCTGTTAAACGCCCCGGAATGTCCACCCATTCCTCTACGCCATGGATAAACGTGTTTCGTTTCAGGTCCACGCCAACAAGGAGAATGGTCGCTTTCCGATCCAGCAGCTTGCCCCAAGCTGAGCCTCTTGCACAAGGCGTGTCATATAGGTGATCGTCCTTCGTGAATGCCGCTGCATCCTGACCGATTGCTGCAACCGAATGAGTAGGGTGCCATGAACGCACTACGCCTGGCCGTTTTCTAAATAACTCAGGTAGAATCCCGACGCAGCATGGTGATGATTCCACGTGGAACATTGGATTACTCGCATTGATGGTGGACCAGGTGTGGGTTGGCAGCACCAGCAGTCCGTCCTTCATATACTCTGTAAAGGCATCCAGTACGGTATCCGCCCCACCTTCGACCTCACCTATACTTTTCATGGAAGAGTGAACAAGCAGCGTACCTCGTCCGTCAATGCCAAGCTGGTGGAGCTGATCAAGTAAGCTTTGTTGAGTATGCATAATGAATCGATAACCTCCTTTGGGCTATTATAGCAAAATGATGAAACTCTAAGGTGCGCAAGGGTACGCACTTCATGAGACTGCACTACAGATTGTGACTGTGACTGTCTTGTCACTGCATCACAGCACGACAAAGGGCCGAGGGAATCCCTCGGCCGCCAGGCAATTATGGATATGAGTCCAATTACGATAAAAATATCTTATGTTTATTTAATAACTACATACTCCAGGTTAACCAGCTTCGCATACGTTACGATCTGGTCTGTTGTCAGGTTCAAGGAAACCACGGTGTGGTGACCGCCGCCATTTTCGATCCAGGCTTTGACCCCATCCTGGAAGTTTGGCTTGACGTTCCACAATACACGTGCCACAGGCAGATTCGGTGCTGGTACAGTTGGCTCGAAAGCAGAGACTTCATTGATCAGCAGCTTGTAATGTGTGCCGAAGTCAGCCATGGATACAACAACACCCTCGCCTGCTTTGCCATCGAATACCAGACGTGCCGGATCTTCGCGATCGCCAATACCCAGTGGAGACACGATGATTCTCGGTTTGGTGCTGGCGAGAGTAGGATCTACTTCAAGCATGTGAGATTGAAGGATAGCTTCCTGTCCGGCAGCCATTTCATAGGTGTAATCTTCCATGAAGCCCGTATTTTCGTTATGGCTCATGATTTTCAGCAAGCGATCAAGTGCAGCTGTTTTCCAGTCACCTTCGCCAGCAAATCCGTACCCTTGGGCCATCAGGCGCTGCACAGCCAGACCTGGAAGCTGCTTCATGCCATGCAGATCTTCGAAGTTGGTGGTGAATGCAGTGTATCCGCCCTCGTCGAGGAAGCGTTTAATTGCAATTTCATAACTGGCTTGCACACGCACACTGGCTTCCCAAACTTCCTTGCTGTTTGTACCATAATCGAATTCATACAGCTCCGCGTATTGGCTGATCAGGTCATCAATTTCCTGCTCCGTCACCGCATTCACAACCTGTACGAGATCACCGATGCCGAAGTAGTCGACCGTCCAACCGAATTGGATTTGTGCCTCCACTTTATCCCCTTCAGTTACACCCACGTTGCGCATGTTGTCGCCAAAACGGGCTACTTTAATGTTGAAACTTTCGTTATAGGCAACCGCCACGTCCATCCAATCGGCAACCTGCTGCTGCACTTCTGGGCGCTCCCAGTATCCAACGACAATTTTGTTTTGTTTTCTCAGACGGGCATTGATGAAACCATACTCACGGTCACCGTGTGCTGCCTGGTTTAGGTTCATGAAGTCCATGTCGATGGTGGACCAAGGAATGCTCTCATTGTATTGCGTAGCCAGATGAAGCAGCGGTTTTTGCAGCAATTTTGTACCACGAATCCACATTTTCGCAGGAGAGAAGGTATGCATCCAAGTAATAACACCCGCTACTTCGTCGCGGTAGTTGACTTCTTTCATGATGCTTGTGATTTTATCCGCGCTTACCGCCAGATCCTGCAATACGAGTGGGTATGGCAGAACGCCGCTTGCATTCAGGGCATCCGTAATTTTCTGTGCATTGGCTTTTACTTCGCCCAGTGCTTCTTCACCATAGAGATGCTGCGAACCAACGACAAACCAAAATTCTTTTGCTGCTGTTACTGACATGTAATCATCCTCATTTCATTTTTTTATAGTTCAACATATGGGTTTACACTTATCACTCCGATTGCAGTACCATCTTCCGATCGCTGGTTATCCCCAGATTTTTTTATTCCCTTTTTAAAGGAAAAATCCTGTGATAAACGCGAGCGCTTCGCTTCTTCAGATTGGTTCTGCACTCTCCGTTATTCGTGTAAAAGTTTGATACAACTTCATTGGTAGTAGTAACAAACAACTTATTCGCTTGAATTATTATTAACCGATCACTACATAACCAAATTACTTCTGTCCGTAATACGCGTCTTTCCCGTGTTTCCGCAGATAGTGCTTATCCAGAATGCCTTGCGGCAGTTCTTTGGCAAAGTTGTTTAGTTGCCGCGCATACAGGTTCATTTTGCATACTTCCTCCAGCACAACACTGTTCACCACAGCCGCCTTCGCATCTTTCCCCCAGGTAAACGGTGCATGACCATGGAGCAGCACGGCCGGAACTGCCATAACATCAATCCCGCGCTGTTCAAACGTTTCAATAATGACGCGTCCTGTCTCTGCTTCGTACCCACGATCAACCTCGTTCTGGTTCAGGAAACGTGCACAAGGTACCGCACCATAGAACGTATCCGCATGTGTCGTTCCCATAACAGGTACATCCAATCCAGCTTGGGCCCAGATGGTCGCCCACGTGGAGTGCGTATGCACAATCCCGCCAATTTCGGAGTAATGCTTATATAAAACGGCGTGGGTTGCTGTATCCGAGGATGGTCTCATCTCACCCTCGACCACGTTGCCATCCAGATCGACAACAACCATGTCGCTTGGCTTCATGGCATCGTAGCTGACGCCGCTCGGTTTGATTACAAACAATCCGCTATCCCGATCAATGGCGCTGACGTTACCCCAAGTGAACTTCACAAGACCATGCTTTGGCAGCTCCAGATTCGCCTCGTAAACCTCTTGTTTCAATTGCTCTAACATCTTAGTCCCTCCCGTTCTCTACCAGATGATCAACAGCCGCCTGCTCAATGGCCAGGCCCTTCCGGTAGCGTTCGATAAATGATTCAAATCCTTTGACATCCGATGGGTCCGGTGCTACTTCCTCTCCAGCGACATCGCTGAATACCTTTTGCTCCAGGAATATATCCAGACTCTCCTGCTCATCCTTATTGATCATGTACGAAGCGAGAAGCGCCATGCCCCATGCCCCGCCTTCCCCCGCCGTGGACATAACGGATACGGGCACATTCATCGCTGCTGCAACGATCCGCTGTCCAACGACTGGCGTTTTGAACAATCCACCATGAGCCAAGATGCTGTCGATAGCTACATGCTCTTTTTCCGTCAAAATATCCATCCCGATCTTCAGTGCACCAAAGGCTGTGAATAGATGGGTACGCATGAAGTTGGCCAGGTTAAACCGGCTTTCAGGTGAACGAACGAACAACGGACGGCCCTTGTCGATCCCCGTAATGTTCTCGCCGGAATAGTATCCGTAGCTCAGCAGGCCGCCGCCATCCGGGTCTGCTTCAAGTGCCTTGTTAAACAAGACACTGAAGAGCTTGCCGCTATCGGCTTCGTATCCCATGGCCTCAGAGAATTCACGGAACAATCCGATCCAGGCATTGATATCGCTGGAGCAGTTGTTGGCATGAACCATACCCACCGGGCTGCCGTCCGGCGTTGTGACCATATCGATCTCTGGATACACTTTGGACAGTTCATTTTCCAGGACGATCATGGCAAAGACGGATGTGCCGACAGAGATATTGCCCGTGCGTTTTCTCACGCTGTTCGTTGCGACCATGCCTGTTCCGGCATCACCCTCCGGCGGACATAACCGAATGCCTGCTTGCAAGTCTCCTGCAGGGTCAAGCAGCTTGGCCCCGGCATCCGTTAACGTACCTGCATCCTCGCCCGCGAGATATACCTTGGGAAGAAGCTCTTCCAATGTCCATGGATAGCCTCGGCCTGCGATCAGTTCGTCGAACTGCTTGATCATGGTTGGATGATAATTATGTGTGGACTCATCGATTGGGAAAATGCCTGAAGCATCACCAATTCCAATCGCTTTATTACCGGTTAACAACCAGTGAATGTATCCAGCCAGTGTGGTCAGGGCATCAATACGAGGCAGATGCTCCTCCTCGTTCAATATGGCCTGATACAAGTGTGCGATGCTCCAGCGTTCAGGAATGTTGAACTGAAGAAGATCTGTTAACTCCTTCGCTGCCACTCCAGTTGTTGCATTACGCCATGTCCGGAACGGTACCAGCAGTTCACCTGTACGATCCAGTGCAACATATCCGTGCATCATGGCGGAGAAGCCGATAGAACCAATGGTTTGCAGCGTGATGCCGTACTTCTGTTCCACATCCTGCTTCATCTCGCGGTACGCGGTTTGCATGCCCGTGATGATATCCTCCTGGTTGTACGTCCAATATCCGTCTTTCAGGAGATTCTCCCATTCGTAACTTCCGGATGCGATGGTGTCGAAACGTTCGTTAATCAATACGGCCTTGATCCGCGTCGATCCGAATTCGATGCCAAGTGAAGTGGCTCCCTTCGCAATCGCCTCTTTCGTCTGCTCATGACTCATAACCATGGTTGTCCCCTCTCTGATCGCCGTTTTAATCTCTAGGATGGTATTTACGTTAAAGGACCAAAGCTTCAACGGCTTAGGATGAATTTATGAATTCGTATAAAATGTGTACTGCTGTTGTGATCACTTCTGGTGAATGAACAGCAGCAATCCTTATTTAAGAAGGCGCTTTCCTTTTCTGACAGCCTTAGTATAATTTTTGTACGTACATCTGTCAATAATATATAATATTTATACTTACAAAGAACATGTTATTACTGTTTATCATGTCTTTTTATGCTTGCTTAAGGGTATGCTGTAGTGTACAGTTTCATGTAATTGAACCTGAATTGTACGGTTTATTTCGGGAAATATGCTGTTTTATTTTCATTAGACTAGAATCATGCTAAAATATGTACGTACAACTATTTGAACCATAACGTTTCTATAGATGAGTAATCATGAAAGAAGTGGATTGCGTGAAGCCAAAATACCAAGTCATTATTGATGATATAAAGAGCCATATCCTTTCGGGGACATATAACGTGGGAGAACAGATTCCAACAGAGTCTGCTCTGCAGGAGAGCTACAATGTGAGCCGCCAGACGGTACGGAAGGCCATTTTGGAGCTATCGAATGAAGGCTTTTTGAGAAGCGAGAAGGGATCTGGCACCTATGTCAGCAACCAATACCGCTCCAGATCCGGCGGAACAACGATGAAGAAAACGATTGGTGTCATCACGACATACATCTCTGATTACATCTTCCCCTCGATCATTCGCGGTATTGAAAGCCGACTGAACGAGGATAATTATTCACTGCTGTTAGCCAGCACCAATAATGATGTCGCCCAAGAGAAAAAAGCGCTGGAGATGATGCTCTCCTATGGGGTCGATGGTCTGATTGTGGAGCCGACCAAGAGCAATCTGTACAATCCCAACATCGCGTACTACCTGTCATTTAAGGAGCAGGATGTACCGTTCACGATGATCAATGCCTTTTACGAAGAGCTGGAGGTTCCCTTCTTCTGTCTGGATGACGTACAGTCCAGCTATCTGGCCACCCGGGAATTAATCGCCAAAGGACATACCCAGATTGGGCTTATTGCGAAAATGGATGATTTGCAAGGAAAGTACCGGATGAAGGGGTATATCAAAGCATTGGGCGAAGCCAAGTTACGGTTCCATCCCGAGCAGGTGCTTTCGTTCGATACAGCCTCGAAACCGGATCTGTCCGCTAATCTGGAAACGTTTCTGAACGATAACAGGGAAGCTCTAACCGCCATCGTAAGTTACAACGACGAGGTGGGGCTGGAAGTGGTGCATGCCTGCCGAAGACTGGGCATATCCATTCCGGATGAGTTATCCATTATTGGACAGGACAATTCGTATATTGCCAAGAACGCCAACATTAAACTCACCACGCTAACCCATCCCCAGGAGCAAATGGGCCGCGACGCTGCGGACTGGGTCATTAAGAAGCTGCAAGGCAAAAAGGATCTGCCCAACAACACCTATTACCAGCCTGTCCTGGTGGAGGGTGAGACAGTGAAGGAGATTGAAGTAGAATAAGGGAAGAATTGGTTTAAACCATCCCGTTCACTCATAGATATTCTTTCCTCCACCACTGGATATAGGTGGCACTCAAGGTTTTCCAAATGCACAAAAAGGCCGTCGAATTCATCGACAGCCTTTTTTGCTTATAAGTTCTCGCTTTATTACTACCATATCTTGTTTAAATTCTTAATTATCAAAGAACTGCTCTTTATCGTTTCCGGTAATAGTGATATCAGTATTCGAACTATTGGATACAAGTTTGAATTGACTCTCATTTACTTGCTCAGCTGTGACAGAAACTGATGCAGACTGCAATTGATTATTTAGATAGGTTACCAGGTTACTCATGTCGGTAAATTTTTGACGCAATACAATAGACGCCTGATTCACACCATCACTAACAACAAACGTGCGATTTTTGGTGCTATCTTCGTCTGTGCCCGTCCAATGATTATTTTGAAAGAAAAACGACCAGTCGTTCCCACCTAGTGTTATAGCAGCCGAGGATCCAGTCTTAAATGTAGATATAAAGAATGTGTCTTCAAATCCATACCCACCTACTGTCCGATCCCCTAAATTAATTCCATGCGCATTGCAGTAGTCCTGAATGAAACTATCAATTGCCGATCCAACTACCTGTCCGGTAGAGAAACCATTCAAAGGAATATCCCAGGTGAGGTCGACAGGTATTGTAATATTCCCATCACTAATTGTGAAATGTTTAGGGTTAGTTTTGAAATCTGTTGAGATAATTTTGTTACTTTCTTCCCTAGCTTGAGTCGCATAGACATTGGTAAAATCGAAATTTGTAATTTCTTTACTGAGGATAGACTTAGGTTCAGCAACCTCAGCTTGAACAGTAATTACAAACTCCTTATTAGTCGACTTAGATCCTGAGATAATGGTGGCTACGAGCACAATGTTCGTATCAGCTGTTAAACCGGCACGGATAATGTCACCATTTAAAACATCAATAATAGATGACTGCGTTGGATCTTTTAATGACCAAGTAACATTAGCTCCATCCTGATTGTTTGGTAATAAGACTGAAACATCGACTCCATTATACGTTACTTTCAAATTCTCTATAGCTAGTGCAATTACTTGCCAATCAGCAATTGCTGCTTCCGCTTCTGTCAAACGTGTGATATCTCCTACCAACGCTTTTTGAGTTGCAGTGAGTGACTCATACTTAGTTCGGGCTTCTTCCACCTCTGCTTTGTCAGCAAGCTCTACGTTCTCTTTTACAGGTAAGCCCTCGATTGCTGCCTTCACCAGATTGGCGGCTTCTAGATCTGCTGCGGCTTGGATTTCCAATTGAGCAATTGCTGCTTCCGCTTCTGTCAAACGCGTGATATCTCCTACCAGTGCTTTTTGAGTTGCAGTGAGTGCCTCATACTTTGTGCGCGCTTCTTCCACAGCTGTTTTGTCTGTCAGCACTACGTCCTCTTTCACAGGCAAGCCCTCGATTGCTGCCTTCACCAGATTGGCGGCTTCCAAATCTGCTGCGGCTTGGGCTTCCAATTCCACAATCGCTGCTTCCGCTTCTGTCAATCGCGTGATATCTCCTACCAGCGCTTTTTGAGTCGCAGTTAGCGCCTCATACTTTGTGCGCGCTTGATCCACAGCTGTTTTGTCTGTCAGCACTACGTCCTCTTTCACAGGCAAGCCTTCAATTGCTACCTTCACTAGATTGGCGGCCTCTAGATCTGCTGCGGCTTGGGCTTCCAATTCCACAATCGCTGCTTCCGCTTCTGTCAATCGCGTGATATCTCCTACCAGCGCCTTTTGAGTCGCAGTTAGCGCCTCATACTTTGTGCGCGCTTGATCCACATCTGTTTTGTCAGCAAGCTCTACTTCCTCTTTTACAGGTAATCCTTCAATTGCTACCTTCACTAGATTGGCAGCCTCTAGATCTGCTGCGGCTTGGGCTTCCAATTCCACAATTGCTGCTTCCGCTTCTGTCAATCGTGTGATATCTCCTACCAGCGCTTTTTGAGTCGCAGTTAGTGCCTCATACTTTGTTCGGGCTTCTTCCACGGCTGCTTTGTCAGCAAGCTCTACGTCCTCTTTTACAGGTAGGCCTTCAATTGCTGCCTTCACCCGATTGGCAGTTTCCAGATCAGCGGCTGCTTGGGCTTCCAATTCAGCAATTGCTGCTTCCGCTTCTGTCAAACGCGTGATATCTCCTACCATCGTCTTTTGAGCCGTAGTTAACGCCCCATACTCTGTGCGCGCTTTTTCCACAGCTGTTTTGTCGGTCAGCATTACATCACCTTTTGCTGGCAAGGCTGCGATTGCTGCTTTTACCAGATTGGCGATTTCCAAATCTCCATTATTTGAGGAATTCCCTCCTGTACCTGTCGAAGGTGTACCACCAGTAGAAGGTGTTGGGACTGGTATTGGAGTTGGTGTTTGCGGTATTGGAGTAGGCGGGGGTGTCACAGACGGCTTTTGTTCATCAATCTTAGTCTTTTCATTTAGAAACTTATATGCGACCAGAGCTACTTCCTGACGACTTGCTTGATTATAAGGTTTAAACGTACCATCCGGATTCCCCTTCATTAGTTCCAATTCGACAGCAGCACCAACTGCATCTTTAGCCCAGTCAGAAATTGAATTGACATCCGAAAACGCTAGATTTTGACCCTTTCCTGCACTATTAACTCCTAGTGCGTTCACAAAGATGACAGCCATTTGCTCACGGGTAAGATTTTGATTGATACCAAAAACTCCATTACCCATACCTTTAATTAGACCAGCTTTGACAGCGGCCTCTATAGCAGAGAATGCATAGTTGTTTTGAGGAACATCTTTAAAGGAAGGTGATTGTGGAGGGTTGTCGGTATCCAGATTCAATGCTCTTACCAGCAGGATAGCGAAGTCCTGTCGCTTTATATTACTCGTTGGATTAAATTTACCATCACCAGTGCCATAAATAATCCCTTTTTGGACAAGTTCATTAATCTCTTCCTTGGCATAGCTGCTTGAAATATCGCTCAAAGTTACCGAAGCCGAGGCATGTGGTACCATGGCGCTAAGGATAGCGACTGTAGATAGGATTGATAAGGATTTTGCTTTAAAATTCTTTTTCATCTGTTCCCCTTAAATGATTTAGTTTTTGAATAATTCATCCTTTTTCTGCTGATGTATACATCTCTCAAATTACTTTATGTAATAGTTACAATCCTCCTCAGTACTGCCAGCACTACCATCCACAAATACATCTGACATATACTCCTATCAAGTACACTACCTAAGCTTGTCTGATTCACAATTGGTCACGCCGCAGACAACTATAATGCCGATTTCACATTCAAGAATCACATTTCATCCTTGATTTGTGTTTTTATTCTACTCACTCGAGATATGTTAGTCAATCAAGAAAAATCTATAAAATTACTATGATCTCAAGAAGACCTAGAGAGGACAAAAGGGGCGCAATACGATGTTAATAAAAGTAGGTGCTGTCCCTCTGTTACAAGACATCGCCTACATCCACCAAACCTTTTTACGCCATATTTGTCATTAATTTTTCCATTATTGATAACGTACCATTTAGCGTAAATATGCTACGTAAGAATACTTAGTCTACACTTTGAGTTCTCATTTGCAGGCAAGAAGCGAACAGTGACTGTTGTGCGTCTCCCTTGGAACTATGATAACGAATTTCTCCGCCAAACTTTTCTACAATATTAAAGCAAATCATTAACCCCAGCCCTGTTCCATTACTATTTAGCGAATAAAGTGGAGGGTGAGACGGTGAAGGAGATTGAAGTAGAATAAGGTATATCCATAGAAAAAGGCTGCCATCATGGCAGCCTTTAACGTTTTTATGTTTTACCTATCCTGCAATCGCTAGAAGAACCCTAACCTAGGGAAATCCTCGGCAGCATTCTTCCCATTATCTTGTTATACCGTTCCAAAATGTCATCTCATCAATCGGAAGACGTGTGGTTGGATGCCCCGGTTGTGATGCTTTACCGATGGCTATGAGTATAGTTGGCACATACTGATTGGGGATATCAAATGCCTGGGTGAATTTCTCCTTGTCATACCCAGCCATGGCAACGGTATCGTAACCGCGTGCGCGTGCGGCTAGCATGAGCTGCATCGATACAAGACCACAATCGAATATTACACCATCCTTAATATATTGAGGATCCATGGATGCCAGCATTCCCTTCATATTGGTAACCAGTGTTTCCTTGACTTCTTGGGTCATGTAACCAGCTTCTACGGAAGCGTCATAAACAGAGTCCACCTGTCTAATGTACTCCAGGTCACCAAGCACCGCGATGACAGCCGAGGCATTCACCACTTGCTGTTGGTTATTCGCAATGGGAAGCAGCTGTTCCTTCAAAGCCTGATCATTGAAGACAATGAATTTCCATGGCTGCATATTTGCACCTGACGGAGCAAGAGTAGCTTCAGTCAAAATATCTTTCAGTTCCTGCTCGGAAATATTGAAGGCAGGATCGTAATGCCGTACTGAACGTCTTTCTTTGACAACACCCATGAAACTTTGCTCTTGTTTTGTGCTCTCCATTCCGTTTAGCCTCCCATATATATACTGTGTATTATTTAGCACAGTTAAGAACAAAAAATAAACCACTTAACTGTGCTAATATAAGCACAGTATATATGCGGAATAGATCGTTGTCAATTATTCCGTTACGGGGTTCATTTTATTGGCCATATCGGCAATTGTGTATTTTTGTAAAATATTCAGAACACTATTGTTAATTTCAGCCGATATATCGCTGAACATATCATGCATCTGTAAGCCGAATGCGTGCTCACCTGTAGATTCAAGCATACCTTCGCATAGAGATACATCGGTCTGGAGTGCCTGATATATATCAGCCAGCGTGACTGACTCCGGCGTTGCCTTCATCCGGTATCCCCCATCGCGACCTTCCCGGACTTCAAGAATATTTTCCTGAGCCAGCTTCGCCAATATCCGGCGGATCAACGTCGCTTCCGAACACAAGTGATCAGCAATATTGGTGCTTGGATAGCGATTTGGACTATCTGACATGAACACAAGAGCCTGCAGAGCCAAGCCGAATGCCTTGCTGTTGGATGGACAGGTATGTTTGGCCTTTTTCATTATACAGTGCTCCCTTCTTCGTGATGTAATGTGTGCATTATAACAAACCCTTAAGTCCCATTCAACAAGAGGAAGAGGAACCGTTCTATGATAGCTGTTTACTTGTCATTTACAGCTAAGAAGCGAACAATAACTGTTGTTCCACGTCCCTTGGAGCTTTGATAATGAATTCCTCCACCATACTTTTCTACAATATTAAAACAGATCATCAACCCCAGCCCTGTTCCATTACTTTTTAACGAATAAAAAGGAGTGCCTAGTGACTTCACCTCATCTTCTGACATTCCGCTTCCTTGATCAATAATTCTTATCTCAATATATTGACGATTTCTCCTTGCTGTGACAGAGACAGACATGCCTGCCTCCGATGCTTCCACTGCATTTTTGATTAAATTCATAAGCAGCTGCTTGAACTCAATCGTATTAATGAGAATCGTACAGTCTTCCTCAACATCTATATCAATATGATTATCCGATAGCATTGCATATGAACTTAGCAGACTTGTAACACTATGAAGGACATCCTTCACATCGACTCTCTCCGGTTTCAAATCTCCGTTGGGCTTGGAGAGGGTTAGGAATTGAGAAGTGATGTGTTCAACCGTATTCAGTTCATCGATCATTAATTTAAACTTGCTCTTGTCCGAAACGTCAAAAGCGGGATCTTGCTGATATAACTGCAAAAAACCTCGAACAACAGTAACCGGATTCCTAATTTCATGCGCCACAGCAGCGGTCAGATTAGCGATCATCTTCAAGCGCTCTGCTTGTTGTACCTGCTCATAATAGAGCTGCTGCTTTTTCATCCGACTGAAGGATAAATGAAATATGAGAAACAGTAACACTTGGCTGGCTATGATATTGATTAAATTGCCTACAAGATCGTAATGTACATATGTATACACCTGTCCCTGGTCAATTAGAGTAATGTAAACGAAAGTGATCAGGATCAGTATTCCATTTAAAACTATGGAGAAGTAAAACAATTTCATATCAAAAAACAAAATGGCAAGAGAAGGAATTAGGCATATCAGAATATAGGTGGTCCAGGTATCCGGGTACAAAAAGAAAAGAGTATAGAAATAAGCGAACCCCATCATAATGATGATCTTTCTAAAAAAGTAAGTTTCATGCCTCGGATAGACCAGCAAACACACCGATATAATTGCTACACACGCAAAATGGATACCATAGCCTATCGTAATGCCCTTTAGCTCGGACCTCGATAGGATAAGTCCCCACACCATAAGCACAATGATCGTTAACATGGATATATAATATGTTCTTCGGTTTACCTGACTGTATAATTCTTTCATGAACCCACCATTTCACAATTCAAATTTAATATCTTCGAATATCTTCAACACGATATAGCCTTGTGCGCGGGCAAACCTAAAGGCACCCGCCTGGATGCCCTATACTACATTTCATTGTATCTTATTTGACTAACGACTTAATATAAAATTATGTTGATTTACGTAAAATGCAATATAGCCGTACGGTCTACAAGCCCGTACGGCTAAACTAAAGTTTATGCTACTATCGTAATCCTGATAGATTAGTTTAATTGGATGTTGATTTTGAGTATAAATAGAGATCACTCGCTGCTTCTTCTGCGCCTTTATCTTGACTAAGGATTCCTTCATACGTGAAACCAAGCTTTTGCAAGAGCTTTATGGAATTCCGGTTTTCAGGTTCTACCTTTGCTTCGATTCGTTTCAGCTTCCATGATGAGAGAGCATACTCGACCAAACTTGAAACTGCCTCTGAAGCATAACCTTTTCCCCAGTACGATTTGGCTAGGTCATAACCAATTTCCGCTGTTCCATTTACAAAATTGAAGGCATTATACCCACATGATCCTATAATTTCGCCCGATTCTTTGTGTATGATGGAGAAACGAATAGCCTTATTGTCCTGTGATAGATCATCCAGAAGCTGAATCATTTCTATTGCTTGATTTTCAGCCGTGAAACAACGAACATTCATAAATTGAGTAACCTCCGGATCAGACCAGATTTTAAATAAACCCGGTGAATCTGATACCTGCATTTTCCTCAGCTGCAGACGCTCTGTCTGTAATTCTGTAATCAATACTTTCACCTCCATTGTTTTTTGATAGGGTAGGTTCAAGATATTGATATCTGCGCATAGTTCAGTCCCTTCCATGTTGAATTCATTTTATTATACCATGCAAATTGGACAACCTAGAACCGGACGGAGTCCTACGCCGAACCTCGTTGAATACGCGAGTTGAACGAGCATTATCCTAAATACAGGTATAAGTAACCTCAACGCTTTCGCGCGACCACAGCCAGCCTTCCATTTTCAGTCGAGTACTCGCACGTGGACAGCACAACAAGCTTATCGCCATGCTGGGCTGTTACACCTGTATCATAAAGCGCAAGCTTCTTAATATTCTGTACATAGGAATCGAACTCGGCGGCCGTATTGATCTCCCCAATCTGGTAGTATTTAAAAACGTCATCCGATTTCAGGTAGACCTCTGACAGAATAACGGCAACAATCTCATACTCTTCTTTCTCGTAAAGTGTGCTGAATTGGAATGTGGCATGCTCCTTATAGAAGCTCTCGTTCTTATATTTCATCAAGTCTTTGAACATCCAGCCGCTTTTCATATGGTGTCCATGAATCAGCAAAATGTTCGAAGTGTCAGCCTGACTATCCTTATCCAAAAAAGGAAGCCCACCTGTATTATCCCTTTTATCAAAATCATGATTGAGATAGTACTCGGCATCCTGTGGATTCTGCATGACCGGATACTCAATCCGGGTGCCGTCCATTTTCAGCCAGCCAATAATGTCCGAGTTCCTCTCGTAAAGATTCCGGAATTCGGGAAGCATGACCTGCTTATTCGCCTTATTGGACAAAAAGGAGGGGACTGTATCCCCTCCTTCTTGGTTTGATCCTTCCTCCCAAACCTCTGTCAGCTCTTCAATTTTCTGTTGCTCCGTATAATCCCGCAAAAAAATTCTTGTCATACTGACGAGAGAAAACACCAACAAAAGGGAGGAAACGGCGATAAGCATTTTTTTGGTTTTGCTCATTCCTTTCTTACCGCCTTTCCAATCTACTACATGTGCGTTTTCTTCTTATTACCGAGTAGACAGAGTCCGATTGTCACCAAAGACATCAGCGCCAGAACCATATACCACATTGGTGAAACACTGTTGTCTCCTGTTTTTGGAGCCTCGTCCAGCTCGTCACCAACATTGCTGCTTTCGATGCTGTTGTTATCGGCTTCGTTGCTACTGTTGTCGGTTACGATGTTGCCGTTGTCGGTTTCGCTGCTACCGTTGTCGGTCTCGCTACTACCATTGTCGGTTTCACTGCTACCATTGTCGGTCTCATTGCCACCGTTGTCGGTCTCGCTGCTACCATTGTCGGTCTCATTGCTACCGTTGTCGGTCTCGCTGCTACCGTTGTCGGTTTCACCGCTACCATTATTATTGTTTTCGTTACTGCCATTGTCTGTACCACTGTTACCGCTGTTGCCCGTTCCACTGTTCCCATTCCCAGCGTTACCACCGGTGCCGCCACCGGAACGGATCGGTTTCATTGGGACATCGTATTTTACAATGTCAAAATCAACAGAAATGGTGCCGCTTCTGTGCGTTTCATATCCATCCTTGGTTACGATCAGGTAATAATCTGCTTCAGGGAACACCATGTACGCGTAGAAGCCGTTGGCATCACTCATCTGCTCTGGGCTCGCGTTGTCATGAGGCGGAAAATTAGGAACCGGAGGAAGTGTAACTTTTGTGCCCGGAATGCGGCCGTTATCTCGATTACGCTGCGTATCGGCATAGTAGAGAGTAACTTTGGCTCCTTCAATTTTCTTGCCTGTGGTGGCATCTCCTGTCGTTTCGTCATAAACCGTACCGTAAGGATCGACCAATGCCTCGGATATATTCAGCTCCCCGTTCGCTTTCACGTTCAGCTGTGTCACTTTGAAGAGCAGTTCCTCCCCCGTCTCAGCCTTATAGCGAACTTCCATGGTATACTTCTGCTCGCTCAGCCCCTCCACAGAGAAGGTACCGTTCGAAGCCATAGGAAACGCCTTGGGATGACCGTTCTCCTCAACATACTTGCCGTCCATATCCTTCAAATAAATGTACATCTGACTGGTTAATGACTCACTGAATAGCTCTGTTGTTCCATCCAACTGCTTAAACAGAATGATCCCTACAGCTGTAATGTCAGCTGGAACGGTCTCGCCCTTCACGCTGCCGTCTACATTGGCTTTCTGTGTGAACTCGACAGGAACATCTTTTCCGCCAACCTGATACCACTTGGTATATGTGATTGTGTAGTCCGTATCCGCTGTGGCCGGAATCGCATATTCACCCTTCTCATTCGTTTCCGTTTGAATCTCCTTGCCGGTCTTCAGGTCCGTTATCGTAATAGGTGCATTTGGAATAACTTCTCCTGTGTTGTTGTTACGCAGAACGCCTTCCAGATATGGGCGAGTATTGATGAAATGCGCTTCGGTCAGTTTTTTGTCTGGAATCGTGCCTGTGTGGATGAAACTTTCAGGATTCGTTACATAACCATCTTCCGTGTAATCATCCTGGGTCACCTTATACTCGAGATACGTTGGAAGTCCTTGCACAATAAGTGTCTGACCGTCTGTAAGCTCAAAGGTCTCTCCGTTCTTGATTGTGCCGCTGCTTCCGTCTGACTTTTCATAGGTGTAAGCTTCGTTCTCGCCCTCTCCTGTCAGGTTGAGGGTGTACTTGAACAGTTTCTTTTTGTCATCGTCTTTGCCTTTAACTGTATTACTGATGAGCAGGCCGCCCTTCAGCACCCGAATGTTGGTGAATGGGGCTAGTTCATCTTGGCCTTCCATGATTCCGGTATGTTCCCGTTCCTCAGGATTGGTCATGTAGTCATCGGCTGTGTATTCCTTTTGGGTAACTGTGTACTTCAGCCCCTTAGGCAGATCGGAAATATCCAGTGTCTCTCCATGCTTAAGCTTGAAGATATCCAGGGACTTGATCGTACCTGTGCTGCCATCCGACTTCACGTAGGAGTAGCTTCCATCCTTACCCGTACCTTCAAAAATGACTGTGTACTCGAAGTCCTTCGTCTTGTCGCCACCGTTCCCCATGACGGTATTGCTGACTGTCACCTTGTTAACGGTTCGTTCATTGACGAAGTCTGCCTTGTGATCCCCTTTATTCACGATTGTACCGGTCAATTCTCTCGTTTCCGGGTTAGTCGTGTATCCGTCAACGGTTGTATAATCGGCCTCGGTTACGGTATATACCAGACCTGCAGGCAATGCCGAGAGCGTTACAGATTCTCCATGCTTCAGGATAATCTTGTCACCGTTCTTGATCGTGCCAATCGTACTATCAGGCTTCTTATAGGTATACTCTCCGTCCTTACCTTCACCCTCAAAAGTTACGGTATATTCAAAATCCTTGGCAGGATCGCTGCCGTTCCCTTCCACCTTATTGGTGATGGTCAGCTTTCCTTGCGCTGGAGTAGGAACAACCAGCGGATTATCCGAGGTTACTTTCACGCCATCTACCCAGATGGGCTTTCCAGGCGTATTGCCTACATATACCTGATAAATTTTGGTAGTCGGCAACCACGTTGTTGTGTCGATATACGTTTCCTTCAGCTCATAGTATCCTGGATCCGGGAATAACAGATTCAGTTTCCCGCTGCTGTCGGTTGTTCCTTTGGCAACTTGAGTTCCGCTGTCTTTCTTATACAGTGTAAACTCTACACCTTTGAGCGGATTGTTGTCGGGATCCACCTTCCTCAGAGGCAGAAGGGCATTGGAGCTTGAACTTCCGGCAACGTCTGAGTTGTCCAGCGTACTTTCACTTCTGGCACTGACTGTTTTCAGCTTATCATCGCCCATCAGCTTTACTTCGTTGCCCATTTTATCCCCAGCTTTTGCTTTGGAAGGGTCAACCTCTGTTTGATAGACAAACTGGTAGAACTGATTAGGGTCATCCATATTAAAGGTTAGCACCGTTGTGCCGTCGGCACCTGGGACAGCTTCTACCTGAACTTCACTATTCGGGTCGCTAAGATCCAGTGCTTCTCCCTCTCGTTCCAGAGCTCCGCTGGCAGACAGCTTAGCCCGATACACAGCCATGCTAGGTGCTGTTAGCACAAGCTGTCCATTTTCTTCATAGCGCAGATCTATACCTGCACCTATAGTATCCTGCAAATATACACCCTGTGCCATATTGAATGGAGGGGTATAGTTTACTGTCCATTCGAGTACACCTGGAACTGGCTTTGTTACTGACTTGCCCAGGGTTTGAACCGGTACAATCACTTTGCGCTGTTCAGTGAGAACCTTCTCCACACCGCCCCATGTCATATGGAGGTCGGCTTTGTTATACATTACCTGCTTGTCGATGCCGCTGGTGGTATATTCGTCCAAATACTTCTGCAGAGCAGTATTGGAAGGTCTTGCTTTTACCAGAATGACATATGGACTCTCCAACTTGGAGAAAGTAAACGTCCCCTCGTTTCCTTGATGTGAGAAACTGACGACATGAGCACTTGTTCCTGGTTCAATACGTGTTCTGGCATCATTGCGGACACCATATTCTGTACCTGATCCATTGTCGGAAAATCCTTTCCACAGCTCAAACTCCTCATCTTCAGAAAACGGAACGAATTCCCATCCCTCGGGCAGTGTGTCCACCAGCTTGATATTGCTAATGACCCGATTACCGCCTGCCTTAGCCATTTCTTCTGTGTTATATCCAGGCATATTAACCCCTAAACGGAATGTAACCGTCTTGGTTGTCCTGTCATAGGCGGAAATGGTCCATGCTTCATTGTTATCGTTTCGAATATAGCTGCCAATGTTATTCGGGCTTACATTTTCAAGCGTGCCATCTGTCTTCATTGGCTTCGATGCAAAGAGCATATCTTTGTTCAGCATGCGCAGATGAAGATTAACAGAGTAATCTGCCGTTTTTACGGTATCTCCATCAAACAGCAGCGCCCGATTTTGAATCGTTTTCCCGGATTCAATATTCTGTCTGAAGAGAATATCCGGGTTGGTCTCCAGTGAACGGAAGCTGAAAGATGCAGCCTTATCCGTATATCCGGTCACCTTAATCAAATCTGCCACCACTTTACCGTCTACAGTTAAAGGAATGGCCTTTGTCGCAAGTCCAGCTGCAGCTGTTTTTAAGGATCCCTCATGATACTGCTTCCATAGCTGGAACGAGTTAACGTTGGCTTTGATTTTGGCAATGGTTTCTGTGCTCACTTCGCCAGTTACATCCACTGCGTTGTCCAGAACGTTCAAATCACCGCCATGTACCAGCACATCGTATACTACGGCATCTGGCAGGTTATACTGTGGTGCCAGATTGACCGTCCATGTAACGCCGCCCAGGCTATAATCCTCAGTTGAAACGGCGCCTGTTTTGGTAAACGTATGTGCCCCGATGTTGACAATTGCCTCATCCGTCACGGCATTAGGCCTTGTACCGGCTTTGACATCGTTGTTCTGTATGCCACTCGGTGTATCCAGATTCCAGTTGGCACGTGGGTCAATTCTGAAGCTGGAACCGCTTGTGACCTTGCTCTTAATCACTAGTTCTACTTTGCCGTTGATCTCCCCAAAGGAATACATGCTGTTTGCATCCGGTGTAATGGGCTGTACCCCAGATGAAGTATTATCCACCCACGTCTGCCATTCCGCTGATATAAAGTCCAGCCCGGCAGGCAATGCATTCGTAATTGCAAAATCCTTTAACCCTTTTTTGTTATATTGGTTAACTGTGACCTTCCATGTAATAGTTTCATTCGCATGGTCATAGGATGCGCTGGCTTGAATCCAGTCAGGGGCAAAAGAGATCTCCTGACTTGCCTGCACCAGCATGGTGCTGTCCTGTCTCAGTTCCACTTTGCCATGCATATCCCGGTGGCTGCGACCAAGATTGCCTGGCGGATTCCGATACTCATAGTAATAGGCTTCCTTGGGAATCCAGGTTTTATATTCAACCTTGGGATTGAGACCTGTTCCCTCCGGAAATAGATAAGTTAACGAACCATCGGCCTCAACAACTGGAGTTACATCCTGGCCGTTAACTTTGAACGACCCTTCCATATAGATACCAGGCACGTTACCAAAGCCTGTATTATATTTGGCAGGATTCGTATAAAATATTTTTCCGTCCAACGGTAATTGGACTGTTGCATCAAACTGATCAAATGCGGATACCGTTGACTCCCAGGTAATCGCGCCTTCTACCAGCTGTGTAGGTTGGATCCCGCGGTAGCTATACTGATCCCACCTGATCATTCCAGGGGAGCTTAACGTGATGCTGTACGCTGCCGTCACATCCGGGTTAACTAACTCATACGCTCCCCCGAAAATCGTGATAGGCTTCGTATCACCGTAATTCATGCCTGTGATATCCGAATTGGCAGTGGTTTCGAAGCCAAAGGTAACCCCTCGTCCGACACCGTTAAAAAACCAGTCATCACCATCAAACACAATTTTGATGCTATCCGGGGTGAAATACGCAGTACCGAGCTGCTTCACACCCATATCGGTTGTTGCCATTAACGGCTTAGTAGCTGTCGGCAGCACTACTTCGTTGAAGTTGGTATCCCGTCTTAACTCGATGGTATCACCCTGCTGAATGTACTTGGTTGTATCATTCTCATCCGGTGTATTTGCGTAATCCCCTTTAACCGGAACCTTGAGGCCCTCTGATTTGAGGGTAAAAGCCTGCCGGCCCTGGATCGTACCGCCGGGGCTAACAAGCGTTCCCTGCGTCACCTGCAGTGGGAAGGTCACATTTGCATCCATGAACACCACCGTTTTGTCGGTCGAAGCTGCCGTCATCGCCAAGGAATTGTTCGGCATATCGTACACCGCCTCGGTTACTGAAGGCGGTTCGTCCAGACTTGGCGAATCGGTTTCGCTGATAACCGCGGCCCCAGAATCGCTTGGTTCGCTATCCGCATAGGCCGTGACCGAGAATGCCATCGTCTGCAAAACCAGCATCATTGCCAAGAAGCAAGAGAGTATTGCTTTTCCCATGTTGCGCTGTCGTTTCAAGATCCCTTTCTCCTCCATTCCCTAAATTGCCAAAATCCATCAACTGCAGGAGGATCCAGCCTGATCACATTTATCCAAATGAATCTCTTCTATATGTATGATTCTAGTAGACCTTTGCCTCAATGAGATCTTGCGAAGATTCCTCCTGTTCACCCTCATAGATCGATGGCTCGTGAAGATGCACTTTGGTCCGAGTTTCCACTCTTTCTTGTTTAGTTTAAAAAACGAGTCTCTACAAAATCTCAACAAAGACAACTTGAACAAGAACATCTGCCTATTTGAGGATCTACTTGAATAGAAAAGTGATTCATTTGGGATGAATTGAGGGGATTTATGGCTTGAAGGAGTTTATTTCTGGATTGTATTTCTGAAGTGATCTTATCTCTTGAAATTCCTATCCGTTCATATAAAAGCATAATAAAAACACATCCTTAGTGGAGTTATAGTACTCTCCCAGATAAAACCTTTCGAAGATTCGAGGTTTATCATTAGAGAAGAGCTATTTTCCAAAAAGGATGTGTCTTCCTATCTTAAAATATGGTTTGAATATGTTCTATATTATGAAGCTTTGGCTGCCACTGCTTTTTGAATGAGAGCTTTGGCATCGTTATTGGAGAGGCCTTGTTTCGGCTCGAGTGAGTTGTTCTCTGCCGCTCCAAGAATACCTTGCTCAATCAATTGTGCCAAGGATTTAACTGCATAGGCAGATACGGATTTACCATCTTTGAAACCAGCAATAATCGCAGCAGCATCTTTATCCGAAGCTGGATTTTTCAACAACTTAGCAAGAATAGTGGCTGCTTCTTCACGAGTGATATCACGGTCAGGGTTGAAGTTGCCACCAAAGCCTTGAATGAATCCAGCGTGAGCAGCTTCAGCGATGGCATCTGCATATGCGGCGTCAGCAGCCACATCCTTGAATGCAGGTGCTGTAGCAACTTCGTTTAGTTTCAACATGTCTACTAGCGCACTTACAAATTCAGCACGGGAAATGAATTCTGTAGTCACCGGTGTTTCTGGTTGCTCTGCAGGTGCAGCGATGTTCGTAATGCGTCCTTCTGTTTTAGCCTCAATCGCGCCGCCTTTATAAGCATCTACAATGTATTGATAGAATACATCCAGATCGATAGGGCCAGCCAGGGATGATTTAGCATCCACCAGTACTTTATAGTTGTCTCCACCTGCTGCCATAAAGTTGTTCACTACAGCTGTATATGTTTTGGCAGGATCAATAGCCGTACCATCTTCAAGGCTAAGACTAGTTACACGTTCTGCAACTGGTTTATTGAAATCTGCAGTGTATTTCAAACCAGAGATTTGTAGTGTTTTGGTGTTTGGCGTACCATCCGCATTGGTTCCCCATTGTTGTTCCAACAAGGTTTGAATTTGCTCACCCGTCAGCTCTAGTTTTACTAGAGTATTGCCAAACGGTTGGATTTTAGCAAGATCAGCAAAGGTCACATCCCCTTCGGGCAGATCTGCACGAATACCACCTGGGTTCATAAATGCAAAGTCAGCTTCGCTTGCGTTATCCCCAAAGTCAGCTTGACGCATTGCATCTGCAATGAGGTTTCCTAGAGGTGCCTCGTTATTGTAAGCATCTGTGCGAGTGACAGAACCATCTGTTGTACCTACTGGCTTGGTTAGCTCAGGATGCTTGTCCAATGATTTTTTTATAATTGCCAAAGATTCAGGGTCTTCTTTTACACCCTCTTGGAACGTTGTTGTCACTGTTGCAGATTTTTCAGTTACATCCCCAGTCGTCGGATCAATCATCAACTTGATATCTTCAAATGCTGTACCATAAGAGTACGCTTGAACGATCAATTTCCCATTCACTTCACCGTTAGCCAAAGCGTGATTGTCACCTGCAACGATAACATCAACAGGAGAGTCTGCTGGCAGAGCTTTTGCCAAATCAGCTGCTTCTCCAGTAGTTACGCCTTCTTTGGTTGTTGCTGGATCATGGGCCAGAACGATGATCGTTTCAACACCTTGATCTTGCAATTCTTTAGAGTATTTATTGACCGCTTCCACTTCTTCCTCAGCACTTAGGAAACGCACGCCTGCTGTACCCGATGGGGAAACTTTAGCCGGTGTAGATTTCGTCACCAATCCGATAAATCCGATTTTGACGCCGCCCACTTCTTTGATCACATATGGCTTAATTAACGTTTTGCCCGTGGCAGTCTCGATGACATTTGCATTTACATAATCAAATTTTGCTCCAGCATGAGTCACTTTGCCTTCTTTAGGATCTAATCCACCAAAGATCTGTGCTTTCAATGCAGCAATGCCTTGGTCGAATTCATGGTTGCCGAGAGAACCTACATCGAAGCCCATCATATTCATCCATTCCATCGTAGGCTCATCCCGATCCAAAGAAGAGACTGGCGCAGATGCACCAACAGAGTCTCCATTATGGAAGAGTAGGGAGTGTTCATATTTGGCTTGAGCTTCTTTCAGATATGTAGCTAGAATTGGAGCTGTTCCTGCCTTTTTATCCCCAACCATTGATGTGGTATCGAGCTGACCATGCAGGTCATTAATTCCGATCAAGTGTACTTCTACATCTGTGCCTGCAGCAGAGACAGGACCTACCGCGCCGAATAGTTGAGTAAGTAATAGTGCAGTAGTTGCCACACGAATAGTGCTTTTCCCCAGAACTTTTTTCCATGACATGCGTTAAAAAACCCCTCTCCAATTTCTGATCCTGAGATATTTTAACATAAATCTAGTGATAAAAATCGCGAATTATATCAAATGGATGTAAAAATTTTGAAAGATTGATAGAGAGGAAAGCAGGTCTATTTTATTGAAAGATGACGAACTTCAAGTTCTTTTCTTTTAAATGTTCAAGAATAGCTGGAAGTGCTTCTAATGTGTTCTTGTTCTCATGCAGCACATATACGCCCCCAGCAGCTTCCACCTGGTGAAAGTACCGAATAATATCCTCTGGCTTCTTCGCATTCCAGTCCTCTGGATCCCGATTCCATAGGAGAGTCTTCATATTCATCTTCTTGACCTCAGAGACAAGTTCGTTGTTCATCGCACCGTATGGTGGTCGGAACAACGTAACCGTATTATGCGTCAGTGATTCTATAACGCTGTTTGTCTTCGACAAGCTTTCGCTCTGATCCTGAGGAGTAGATTTCGGAAGCAAGCTGTGATCCCAGGAATGATTTCCGATCGCCATTCCATGTTCACTTGCATAGATAACGGCGTCCTGATTGCGTTTCACCTTCTGCCCTACGAATAGGAAAGTTGCCGCTACCTTCTGTTCTGTCAGAATGTCCACAAACTGCTTCGTAAGCGCGGAAGGTCCATCATCAAAGGTTAAAGCCACATACCCCTTGGATAAACCAAAGAAGGACTCCTTTTCATCAATATTGATGACTTCAATGGAGGCTTGGTTGGTACTAGGCCGATCCGATACTTGTGATACGACCAAGTTGCCTGTTTTTGCATGCTCATCGATGATTTTGGACTTGTATGTATTACTTATAGATACAGGAACCATCGCTGCTTTTGAAGCATCTTTTTTTTCCTCTGCCTGTGCCACTCCGATTGAACTGCTAAATGTATCTGAATTGTTATTCCCCTTCGAAGTGATAGATAGAACAATCAGCAAGCCGGCAGTGAACAAGAACAGAATGAGTATTTTAGGCATGTGTACAGAGAATTGCCCCAGGAGGTGCGTCCGCTGCTGAGCGGGTTCCTGTACGCTGTCTTCCTGCCCCCCATCTTCCATAACTACGGGCGGAAAGTTCCTAATCCGCTTTATTTCATTTATGTATGCTTCACTGCACGCAAAATACTGTACATCCCGGGAAACATCTGTGGATCTGATTATGGAACTATAAAAGGTGTTTCGGTAAGGATCCCACTTGGCATAAGGAGAGAGTCTGATCCTGTCTCCATTCATTGGCTGTAACACTTCAAGTCCAAGATATGTAAACTCATCAATAACCATTTCATATGTAGCTTGCCTATCCTCTTGGGTCACGGTGATTGTGATTTGATGTACACCCTCCGAGGTCTTCCCAAGCGATAACAGCTCTATTACCTGCGTAATGTATGTCTCCATACCACTCGTCCTCTCTTCCGATCAGGCATCACTTTAATCGTTTGGAGATTCCTCGGTTTTTCCAGCGTTCGATGCAAACGGAGATGTCAGTCTGTTCGTAAAGTCATTTACCACATTAAGCAGATGCGTTTTCTCCTGGCGAAGAGTATCGAATTTCTGCTTCATTTGAGTGAGCTCGGATTCAGATCGGACATTCTTCTCCTCAAGCTCGCTGATTCTCTTATTCTTATCGGTAATCATCTCATTGTGTTTCTGAAGCAGGCCAGCATAATTCTGACGTTCGAGTTCAATGACACCTTTTAGCTCCTCATTCTGACCAGACATATTGGATTGGAGCTCCCGATAGTCTTCCAGCATCTGATCAACCTTCAGGTTCTTATCGGCCAATTTCCGCTCCAGCTCCAAAATGCTCTTCTCCCGTTCCTCAATGACCTTGCCCAAGTTCTTTAGGTCTCTGTTCAAGCGATCATTTTGTCCGTTCGCATGGTTTAGTCGATCCTGTACATCGCTATGACTCATTTCAACATGCTGTTTATCCTTAATCATCTGCTCTACGGCGAATAACAGATCAAGCGAGCTTTTGTCCATATGGGCCTTATTTATTAAAACAGAACCTGAAGGCTCTTCCTTCACTTCGGAAGTACTCGAATTTAGTAATACTTCCTCTTGCGGCTCGTCCAAGTCCCTCTTCATGCCAAGGTCCTCTCTCGTTTGCTGCTCAAGTCTACTCTTCTTCTTTTGGAACGGTGAAAACATATATTAAATCACCTTTTCTAAGAAAATGTTGATAAATGTCGATTCATGACATATAACTGCATATTAATTATCGGAAATTCACTTGTATTTCTTAATATATTCGATAAATTAACCTCAGAACGCAGAAAAAAGAGACGTGGACATCTTCCGGCGTCTCTTGGTATTAAACAGCTTACGATAAAGAACTTTATGGCACATCTTAGACTGGATGGTGGCAGTAATACAAGAACAGAAATTAATCCTAAACTAGTGTATGTGGCATGAAAATGATTTTTCACATAATCCTTAATGGATAGACTCCAGCTCTGCTAGAGATAACTTGCCATCTTCCATCCGGTATATCTTGTCGCAATAAGTAAGCAGACGCTCATCGTGTGTCACCATAATCGCCGCTTTGCCACGAGTTCTCACTTCATGGGCAATCAAGGCGACAACTTCATGAGCACGCTTGGTATCCAAACTTGCTGTAGGTTCATCTGCCAATATAACAGCGGGATCGTTAATTAACGCCCGAGCAATAGCGGTACGCTGCTTCTCACCCCCGGACAGCTCCTCGGGGTAGCCCTTCAGCTTGTCTCCTAGACCAAGCTCTTCAAGCAACCTAATGGCCGTAGTTTTATCTGATGCACGAACCTTGCCCGACATTCTCTTCACGACAAGCAGCTGATCCAGAACATTCAGGTAAGGTACCAAATTCGAAGCCTGCATAATAAACCCAATTTCATGCAGCCGCATATCGGATAACTCGTTACTTGAAAGCTTCGATATGTCCTTCCCTTTTAGTATAATCTCTCCCTCAGAGGCTTTAAGCAGCGCGCCCGCGATGGATAGAAAGGTACTTTTTCCAGATCCGGACGGCCCTACTACTGCGACGAACTCACCTGGCTCCACCTTTATGGATACTCGGTCTAATGCCGTAATACGATTTAATCCTTCGTTGTAATATTTTGAAGCTGCTGTTATTTGTAAGCCTTTAGTCATTACTCAACCCTCCCAAGTGCCTTAAGCGGATCAATTTTTGAAATCGTGCGGACGGATACTAACGAACTAAGCAATGAGATCACCAGCAATACAACGGAATAGGTGAACACCAGCTTCGTATCCAGCATGAATGGCATGCCTTCAGGCATAATTGCCGCTGTCCCAAATGTCAATAAGATGCCCACAATAATGCTTGAGAATGACAAGACAAACACCTGTGAGACGACAGCTTTACCTAGGAATCCATTCTTCGCCCCGATCGCTTTCATAACCCCGAACTGATTGGACTTCTGCATTGTGAATACATAGAAGAATACGCCAATGATGAATGCAGAGATTGCAAGCAGGAATGCAAGCATCAT
Source organism: Paenibacillus illinoisensis NBRC 15959 (assembly GCF_004000925.1). GTDB lineage: Bacteria > Bacillota > Bacilli > Paenibacillales > Paenibacillaceae > Paenibacillus > Paenibacillus illinoisensis. Next base: position 561,767 of record NZ_BIME01000003.1, read on the forward strand.
CATGATGGTGCCATTCTCTTCTTTGTATCCAGGCATTCCCTGCACCGCTTCTCCACGAGTAACTGTCTCGGTACCCGGAAGCTGTTCATTTATGACATTCGGATCAATATCTTTACCTTGAAGCATAATTGCATTGACGGGTTCTGTGATTCCCTTATCGGAGCCTGGTGCTGCAAATGCAAGCTTACGCCACTCTTCAATAGGAACAAATACAGCTGTTACATGATTGTACGTCTGATTCTTGACAAAGCCGACAATCGTCAACGATTCCGTTGAACCATCTAGCTGGAAGGTGTCCCCTAGCTTAAATCCTTTATCTCTCATCGTATCATTGACAATGACCTTGTTCATTTGGTCGGATGTCAGTCCCGTACCTTCCACAATTGCCGGTTCAAGGAAACTCCCCGGCTCGATTCCGATAATCGCTATATCTACCTTATCCTCATTTAAAGTGCTATTCCCTTTGATAGCCGATGCCATCATCGTTCCCATAGGTGAAACAGCACTTACATTCGGCATCTCCGTTAATTCTGCTGACAAATCATTAGATAATAAAGACTTACTCATTGAAGCCTTGGATCCTTGCTCGAAAACTACATAATCAGCCTTCATGGTCTTAAATGTCGAGGCCGCAAGTGTAGATAACCCATTCCCCAACCCTGATAGGATGAACACCAACCAAGAAATTAGCACAAAGATGATCGCAATCATCAAAAATCTTGTTTTGCTGTGCCTCAGTTCCTTTAGTGCCAAAAACATATATCATTCATCTCCTCAACCTATTTAATTGACACTCGTGTCAAATTAAATATCTCTATCCCTTGGCACGTAATTTAATATAGAATTTATTTGACACACGTGTCACATATAGTATAGTTTTTATATGACGCGCGTGTCAAATATATAATTTCTTATCTCTTTCCTGCCCCGCCCAGCCATATTTGGTACAATAGCTTACTCCATTGAGGTATAGGAATATTCATCATATTGGGTGTATCAATAAGGGTAAAAAAGACACCAATAATGGCAGGGAGCGGGATGCTCGGATTCAAGTGTCCCTCTTTCTGAGCACGAATAAACAACTGCTCCAGTTGATTTTTCAAAGTCACGTGTGCCTGCTCAACAAATTCAAGATCATTGGCTGCAGCCACAGAATTGGCTTTATTTATTTTATGAGCATATCCAAACAATTGATGGAAGCTGGCTTCCTCCAGATATATATCCAGCAGTAGCTGGAGGGCAATCATGCAATCCGTTTCATCAATAGCCAACGCCTTCTGTAGTACACTTTCCATTGACCGTTTCATACATGCAGCAACTATCTCTTCTTTATTCGAAAAATATTGATAGATCGTGCTTCTTGCCCCAACCAGGTTCTTCGATAGCAATTTAAGTTGGAACCCCTCGTAACCATATTCAAGAAGCACTTTCTTGGTTTGGTCAAGCAACTCTGATTTTGTAAAAGCCTGCTTTCTTCCCATGATAATCACCGTCCCTTATTGCTAACCCTAGTCTACATTGTAACAAAAATTGCGCCCTATTTATGATAAGGTTCATTCCGATTGATCTTCACCGCGCGATAAATCTGCTCCACCAGCACCAGCCGCATTAACTGGTGCGGCAGGGTCATGCGCCCGAAGCTCAGTCGCTGCTTCGCGCGGCGCAGTACCTCATCGGAGAGCCCGTGGCTTCCTCCGATGACAAACACGACATGGCTCGTCCCATACGTGCCGAGCTTGTCGATCTCTGCTGCCAGCTCCTCGGAACTCCAGAGCTGGCCGTCTAATGCGAGCGCAACAACATGCGCCTCGCTCTTCACATGCGCGAGGATGCGTTCACCCTCGCGCTCTTTTACCGCCCGCACCTCAGCTTCGCTCAGGGTGTCGGGCGCTTTCTCGTCTGCGACCTCGATCATCTGAAACTTGATGTACGGGGCAAGACGCTTGGCATATTCCTGAATGCCGAGCGTCAGATATTTTTCCTTCAATTTGCCTACGCCAATAATCTGAATGAACATAAAACCACTTCCTCCTCATGATCCAATCCCATATGTATCTATTTATGAACAGTGCTTCCCCACACCTATGATCTCCCCTACTAAACCGGTATCCTCTAGCGAACCTTATGCACCTTATACGCCTCAAGTACACATTAATGCGCGGCTAAAGAATCTCACGCACCTTAATACGAGGAAGTAATGGCTCTATACAGTTCATTTCTGGCAAATAGCGTGTCTACGGTTCGTTAACCCACATATCGGCCCAAATCAACCCATTTAAAACGTCTCAGGTTCCTTACATTACGCTTCAAAGAATGACTCTCCTACCCGACTTCACCCACAGACAGCAGACAGCACATACCGCCATCTCCTCATTCTCCCACAAACACAAAAAGAGCGTTCCGACACGCTCTCCCTGCTTCTTGCCTTTGATGTTCATACCGGATGGCAGGCGAGCGAGTGCGTCCATAAGGGACGCCTCTGCTGCGGATGCCTACACAGTACGCTAGACGACGAGAAACTCAGCCTTTTGTTCGCACTCGGCGCACTTCGCAGGCGGGTCCCAATCGGCAAATTCCGTCTCCTTCAGATCAACAATATCCGGAGCGTCCTCATACTCATCGACAAACATGTCGATGGCAATGTCCACGTGTTCTTTGCATACAACGTACATCCGTTCAAGCATCCTTTCTGTAACCAGCTATGCTCCCGATTCACAACCGCTTATCCATATAGGATAGCCACTTCTCTGTTCTATCACACCTGGGGTGGAAAAGAAACCCCTATCCCTCATTTATCGTGTTTAACCCCCAATAATCTTCCCCAACCGGCAAAAATCAAACCAAAAAAGCGTTCTTGTTCGACACTATACCGTGTCCCTAGAGAACGCTCCAATGATTCCATACAATAACGCTTATCTATGTTTCAACGCATTCAATCTCCAGTCCAACGTTCTTAATTCAATCCGGATTGTGCCTTGGTCAGCAGCTTGCCACCCTGGAACGCCAAAATCGCATTGGCTCCCGTATCGCCAGCTCCCTTATAACTGTAGACGACCGTATTCTCCGCTTCACTCAGGGCTTCGCCTTCCCCGCCGACGATCTCCTTCACTTCATCATACGTCATGCCTACCTCAAGCTTCTCATATTGAGCAAAGGTAATCCGTATGCCATCCCCCTTGCCGGCAGATCCGTTAATACCTGAAGCAGCAGAATCATTCCCACCCACTTCATTTACTGCTGTTACCGTACTATTCAGCTCTTCCAGCTTCTTCTCCAGCGCAGCAATCTTCTCATCCTGCTTTATACTCTTCTCACCTTGTGAAGCAAGCTGCTTCTCCAGACTTGCAATTCGTCCCTCCAAACCGCTGTTATCCGCAGACCCAGAGGAAGATACCTCAGATCCACATGCAGAGAGTACGGATAGTGATAGTAGTAAAGCCGCTCCTCCGAGCGATTTTTTCATCAAATGTTTCATTTAATAAGCTCCTCTTCTTGCCAATTGATCTTTCAACCCAACCACGACAAATGCATGTTACTCGCACAATCGTGCACCCTTGGCACGTTTTAAAATAGTCTATCATAGCCTACACCTTCTGTAACTGAGACTTTGGCTCTGGTTCAATCCGCTTATTCGGAAAGAAAACAAAAAAAGTCCCCGATTCGTGTCAGAAGGTTCCACCATTCCAAATGAATGATGTGTTGCCTCTTTCACGAGCAGGGGACTTCTCGCCCAAATTCATTTCCGATTACCTTTACTCCGGTTTATCGGTCAGCTTCACGGAAACCTTCTCGGCATTTCCGTCCCGATAAAAGGTGACTTCAATGGTGTCGCCAATCTTCTTCTTATCGTACAGATATTTCCGAAGATCCAGCGTAGAGGTAATTTTTTGCCCATCAAATTCCGTAATGACATCATTGAGCTTCAGACCCGCTTCGGATGCCGGACCAGATGCTTCGAGCACCACAACACCACTATCGACGTGAGATGGCAGCTTCAGATCCTTGCGCTGCTCGTCATCCAGTGGTGCATATGGATTGCTGAGATCAACGGTGTACACGCCCAGGTATGGACGGGACACTTTGCCGCTCAGCAGCAGTGAATCGACAGTTTTCATCACTTCATTCATCGGAATCGCAAATCCCAGGCCCTCAACGCCTGTATCCGAGATTTTCATCGTATTGATGCCGACCACTTTGCCGTTCAGATCAACGAGTGCGCCACCGCTGTTGCCTTCGTTGATGGCTGCATCCGTCTGGATTACGTTCTGCTCCCAGTCGTATACACCATCCTGGTTAATGGACACGGGCAGGATCCGATCCGTATAACTGACAATACCGGAAGTCAGCGTACCACCCAAGCCAAGCGGATTCCCGATAGCGAGTACTGTCTGGCCACGCTGAAGCTTGCTGGAATCGCCAATCTCCGCTACTGGCCCAATGCCTTTGTCATCCTCAACAGACATGACTGCGATGTCGCTTACGCGGTCCTTGCCGACCAGTTTCGCCTTGTGTGTCTCGCCCTCGACGGTCACGATCTCCAGATCACTTGCCCCTTCAACGACATGATGATTGGTCATGATATAGGCCTTGCCATCTTCCTTCTTGAAAATGACACCTGATCCAAGCGCCGAATCTTCCATGGATAGACTGCTACCCGTCTTATGGTTTACGATGCTCACGACCGAAGGACGCACCTTGGCTGCTGCCTGGATAATCCGGTCATATGGATCAGCCGCCTGCGCGGCCTGCAGGTTACCTCCGTTCCCGCCATTGCCTGTAGCGTTGGCCAGAGGAACAGATGCGGGCTGCATGATGAAGCTAAACAGCGTGACGGTCACGATGGAACTGATTACCGAACTAATGACTGCCACCTTCACGGTGGAGCTGATGCCCGAGCGCGATCGGCGCGGATTTTGCCAGCGATCCCGTCCACCGGGGCGGATAATCTGAAGTTTGCCTTTCTGTACAGGCTCGGCGCGTCTTGATACTTTGGTTGAATAAAAATCGTCTCCGAACAATCCCATCGTGATCCTCTCCCCTTCGTTGTCACGCATCCAGATCCTGACTGCCGCCTGATCATTGTGGCATGGCCAACGATGGTGTTCTCACATAGCCCACTCTGCCGACAGATGAACCTTTCGATTCGCTTCTCCAAGTTCATTCTGTCGTCTCCGTTACGTGAAGACCCCAACGGTTTTCCATGCTTTCTAGCATTTTTTCAAGGTTGTTTTGCATATCGCTGCATCCCCGCTATCCCGAAATGAAGCGTCTATGTACAGCAGAACGGACACTCCCATCCTGTCTATGAATCTACCAGCAACGTTCTAGCATTCTACGACATGCCAACTTCCCGAGCAAACAAGCCTCTCTTGCAAGGCTCCATATATACTAAACACGCCAAATTCAAAAAAGTTGCATAATTACGAAGATTGACGCAAATTTCTGCTAAAGCAGGTTTATCAATAACGGACCTACAATAAAACGTCCATAGTAACTATCACCACAAAACCCGGTTCGCTAAGCGTACTTTTTCCAATTTCCCAAGAACTTTTTCGGCCCAGAAAGCCACAGACTTCAGCATACACGCCTCGCAGCTTAAATTATAGCGGCAAAAAGAGGAATGTTTTCCATCCAGCCTGACTACAATAATAGTAAAAGACCAATTCGAAGGTTCATAGAAGGAGGATTCACTTATGGAACGCACGCGTACTTTCACAGCCATGGATGAGGTTCATATGGCGGCCAAGCTGGCCGATCTCAAGGAAGAACATTATCGTAATACCCTAGCGTTAAGCACGATCATTGAGCTGCTGATCGACAAAGGCATTCTAACCCGCGAGGAAGTGGAGCGCAAAGCTGCCGAGCTCGACAGCTTTATGGCTCACCCACCCTATCCCATGGCGTAGGACGGTCATAATAGGTATCACAGAGTCTGAACTCATGATCCTTATAAAAACAGCCCCGGCTTTCCATCGCTTCACGCACCGTCATTTTCGCCAAGTCCATCATATTATGGTCCCGGCTGAGATGTGCCAGATACGTGCGCTTGATGCGTCCGTTCATCAGTTCACTGAGCGCTGCCCCTGCCGCTTCGTTCGACAAGTGCCCAATGTCGCTCAGAATGCGGCGCTTGGTGTTCCATGGATAACGCCCCATGCGCAGCAATTCGACATCATGATTCGCCTCCAGCACAAGCACATCGGAATCTGCGATTGCATCGCGAACCTTGTCGCTCATATAGCCAAGGTCTGTTGCGACGGAGAGCTTCTCGCTGCCATCATCGAACGTGTATCCCACAGGCTCCGCTGCGTCATGAGAAATGCCAAAGGATTCCACACGCAAGGAGCCAAAATCATGCTGCTCCCCCGTCTCGAACACCCTCCGGTTTTCCTCTGGAATGGCCCCAACCGACTTCTCCAGTGCCGCCCACGTATTCGTATTTGCATAGATTGGTAAATTATATTTCCGAGACATCGCGCCTAGTCCTTTAATGTGATCGGAATGTTCATGTGTAACCAGAATCCCGTCCAGCTCCGTTCCTGAAATCTCCCGTTCCAGAAACAAAGCTTCCAGACGCTTCGCACTAAGGCCCGCGTCAATCATGAGGGAAGTGCCCCCATGCTGTATAACTGTGGCGTTCCCTGTCGAACCGCTGGATAACACGGTAAAATATATCCCCATAACGCATTACTCCCCTGGTTTGTCTGTCTTGGGACTGAATACATCCCCACTGATGCCCTGCACGTATAACACTTCGCCACTTTCCAGCACGAACCGCCATGCCGGCATCGCTACCTGTATATCGGAATTGAACAACTGGCCGTAATAGCCCAGCTGAATGTCTTTAACAATTGCATCGTTCGGCAAAAAATTCTCGATCAGCGTTCCCAGCGCCTTGGGCGCCGGAAGCACCTGCTGATCGCTCTCCTCTGCGGTTGTAATCCGCACCGGAGTCTGACGGTAACCCGTAATTTTCTGATCGCTGTAGAACAGCTCCAGACTGACATTGAAGAGCGGCCATTTCCCATCGACTAGCGGATGAAGGACAAATGCCCCATCCTCCGTCATCAGCTGATCCAGCCGATACGTGCCAATCTGCGGAATTTCATCCGCCAGCACGTCCGCCAGCTCTCTTTGCGAGAAGATCAGCTTGCTGTCCACCGGCTTGTCCAGATCGATTCGAATCCCCGTCTTGTCCTCTTCTATAAACTCATAGGACAGCTTGGGCAGCTTCGGCGTTTCGTTCGGGATGGGTGCCAGCACCTGAATACCCTTCTCTTCCATCGCCTGCTGTGTATTATCTGCCAGCGAGGTGAAGTCCAGATTGGCTCCGGCCGTCTCCCGTGCATCCATCCAGATTTGGTAACCCAGCACCAGATTGAGCAGCAGGAAGGCATAGATCAATACATTTTTCGCCCGTCCCCAATCCAAACCATTCACCTCCGTTATTTAATATAAGACGACTAATCTCACACTGGACCACTACGCGGTCAGAACAACCTTCCGATCGCTGTTACCCCCGGATTTCATGAATTCTCTTCAAAAGGGGAAATCCGGTGGTAGCGTATGCTTCCGAAGTAGCTTTCTTTCAGAAAGCTTTTAGCGAACGCTCCGCTTCTTCAGGTTATTTCTGCCCTCTCCGTTATCGTGTGACCTTACACCTCGCTCAGATCGAAAGACTCCGGCACCCTACAAAAACCTATCAAGAAACAGTGGTTTCCTCTCCATTGCTGAAGCGGATCACCCATACAGGGATTAGCTTCAGTCCACCTTCAATCGTGGACGGACGATACGCTGGGTACACATCTACCACTTGGCGGTTCTCTCCAGCAACCTTCTCGATAAGGGCCTTCAGCTTTACTCCACCTGATAGCTTCACCGGCTTCTTCGTCTCGGCACCCTCGTTCAGGTATTCCAGCGAGCGTTCATAGCTGGACACGGTCTCCTGCTGCATCTCCATACTGATGGTGCCAAAGCGGAACTGCACCGAGTCCATAATCGGAAAACTACCGTAATACTGTTGGAACTCCAGCTGTGTTTTGTTATCCACGGTATCCAGCATCATGCGTGAGCGGCCTTTCCAGCCGCCATGCTGGTTCACAAAATCCACCGCGGACAGCGCATCCTTGGCCGCATCAATCTGCCCTGCAGGCGGTGCAGCCGGGTCCGTATAGCTGATCCAGCGCTGATCCTGCTTCACTTGCAGACTTCGTTTGCTGTCTGTATAGATCTCCGACCCATCCTTTTCCCGGATATTTCGGGTCATACTCGGATCGAAGAACAGGCTACGCTGCATCTGCTCCACCGTGAACTGCCCGGTCGGCACATCGGCCTCCACCGCATCCAGCGGCTCTGCCGGAATATAATATCCGCCTTCCGTCAGTGTGTATGGCGTCCAGTTGGTACCGAAGTCGACATGCTGCTGTACGTCCTGGACCGTCAGGTCCGCCTGAGCAGCTTCATAGACAACATCACCTTTGGCACTGAAGAACAGTGCATGGGCTTTGGTTTCATTTTTCGCGGTATAGATCGCTATCCGGTTAATGGTTTCCCCCTGAAACAACGAATCCGTACCCAGCCGCATCACTCGCTGCAGCAGGGCAACCGGAATGCCTTCCTTGAAGGACAGCTCAATGCCGGGGTTATCCTTGCGGATCTGATCCCAATTTACAGACTGTAACGTGCGCCGCTGAAAATCATCAAATGTCCGTCCTTGCAGACGTGAATAGATCAGCTGGTAGAAGGTATTGCCTGGATAAAACACGGTATGCTTGTCCTCTCCCAGATGAATCATCATCTGATCGGGAAAGATCAGTTCCTCAATGTCTCGCTCCTGACCCATATTCTCGGTTTTCACATAGTTCGTCTCAGACGTCACAATGGAATCCCCGCCTCCGGGCAAACGATAGATCAGAAAATAACTCTGCACCAGACTGGCGGCAACGAGAGAAGCGAGCACCAGGGATTTAATCCGTTCCTTCAAGGTGCTCACCCCCTTCTTCACGCATAGGCAGTGTGAACGTAACGGTTGTGCCGACATCAACTTCAGACTCCAAAGAAATGGTGCCATCATGCGCCCTAACAATTTCCCGGGCAATGGATAGTCCGAGTCCTGTACCGCCCATGCTGCGGGAACGAGCTTTGTCCACACGATAGAACCGTTCAAAGATACGATCCAGATCCCGCTGCGGAATACCCATTCCCGTATCTGACACGGAAATGGCAAGGGTATGCTCATCACTGCGTCTGGCCGCGATTGTAATCGTACCGCCCTCCAGCGTATACTTCAGTGCATTGGATACGACATTATCCAGGACCTGATCAATCTGGTCCCGATCAAGAGGTACTTCAGGAATGCCATTCTCAACCGACAAAACGGGCTGAATATCCTTCTGATGCATCTGGAATGAGAATCGATCCGTTACCTCCTCCAGCATGTCCATAATATCCGTCGGCTGTTTGCGCAGCAGTGCCTCCTTGGAGTCGAGCCTGGAGAGGTGCAGCAGATCCGTCACCAGCCGTATCATCCGCTCCGTCTCATTCTGAATAACGCCTACAAAACGTCCAGCCAGCTGCGGATCTTCAAGTGCTCCATCATCGAGCGCCTCTGCATAACTCTTGATCGTCGTCAGTGGTGTACGCAGCTCATGTGATACATTCGCAACGAACTCGCGCCGGGACGCCTCCAGCTCTTCCTGTTCGGTAACATCCTGAAGCACGGCAATCGTTCCGGTAATGCCCAACTCACGCCGATGAACCGGTGTAAATGTCATGCGGATCACCACAGGGTCTTCCTGCCCGGCAGGTGCAATCTGCAGCAGCGTCGAGCCTGTAAAACCACTTGCAAGTGCTTCTGCATCTTCCGGATCAATGCCGAGCAATACGGCAAAATGCCTGCCTTCGATATCCGCAGGACGCATGCCCAGGATGCTGCTGGCCCGGCGGTTGACCAGAATGACTTTGCCATACTCATCAGTCGCGACCACACCATCACTCATGTTCGTCAAAATGGACGTTAGCTTCTCTTTCTCCTCTTCGTTCTGAGAGAGTGCATCCCGCAAGCGACTGGTCATGTAATTGAACGCCCGGCTGAGCTGTCCAATCTCATCTGTACCGAATACAGGTGTCTGCTGATCAAAGTTCCCTTCGGCAACCGCCGTTGCCCTGCGGGTAACTTCCTTGATGGGCTGCGTAATGGTATGCGACAGAATGACGCCGAGCACTGCGGTCAGTACCAAGGCAATCAGTATGCCGGAAATAAAAATCTTATTGATTCCCTCCATGGTGGAGTACAGCTCGTTCATGGAGGCGGCGATGTAGACCGCGCCGATGATCTTGCCGCCGGACATGACCGGCTTGGCCACGACCTTTTTACGGACATTATCTTCGTCCACGATATATTCCTCGTTATCCCGGATGCCTTGCAGTGCCCGGCTGACAACGGTCTGGGTATTTTTGCGACCCACGTAATCGGAATGTGAACTCAAGGAAGTGGTCAACACTTTGCCACTGGCATCCAGCACCTGAATCTCGGCACCGTTAATGTTGAACAGATTGTTTACCAGTACGCGCAGGTTTTCCGTTTTGTCCTCGCCAGCCTCTGCTTCTCCGCCAGCCATGGTCTCGCCCACAAGAACGGACAGCATCTCCGCCCGTGCCTGCAGATCCTCGGTAAAGTTGCTCGTCAGGGAGTTCTTCATCGCACTCACGAAATAAACGCCGATCAATTGCATCGCAATCAAAATCAGCAGTACATAGATTATAATCAGTTTCGCCTGAATCGTTCGGAAGAACGAAAATCGCGAGAAACGCCCCATTATATCCCCACGCTTTTGGGACTGCGCACGAGATAACCCAGCCCGCGGCGAGTCAGAATCGTTTCCGGTTTGCTCGGATTCTCCTCAATCTTCTCGCGCAGACGACGGATCGTAACATCCACGGTACGTACATCCCCAAAATATTCATATCCCCATACTGCCTGAAGCAGATGTTCCCGTGTCATGACCTTGCCGGAGTTCTTCGCCATATAATAGAGAAGCTCATATTCACGGTGCGTCAGATCAAGCGGTTCCCCGCTTTTATAGGCGGTATACATGTCCATATCAAATGCAAGATCGAACAGGCGCATGACCTGCTTCTCGTCGTCCTCCGGAGCTTCGGCAGCCATAGCAGGCTTCTGTCGTCTGCGCATCTGTGCCTTCACCCGGGCGAGCAGCTCTCGCGTACTGAAAGGCTTCGTTACATAATCGTCCGCACCCAGCTCCAGGCCGAGCACTTTATCAATTTCGCCGTCCTTTGCCGTCAGCATAATAATCGGCAGCTCCAGATGGGCGCGCACCTCGCGGCACACATCCATGCCATCCTTGCCAGGAAGCATCAAGTCCAGCAGCATCAGATCGGGTTTCTCGGATAACGCCAGTTCAACTGCACGAATGCCATCAAAAGCGCAGATGACCTCGTACCCCTCTTTTTCCAAATTAAACTTCAGAATGTCCGCAATGGGCTGTTCATCGTCCACCACCAAAATCTTCCCCTGCATCCGCTGTATTCACCCCTATATCCTGCTTGATCCGCTCTAGCGGTCTTTATCTCTTTTGGTTCTTATCTTCTATGACAAATGTAATTCTAAGGTTTGATCTATAAAGGTATCTTTACTGTATAGTTTAACATACCTGAAGGACAGTCACATCCTGATCCAACGATCCAAATGCTACAAATTGAAAATATTTTACAGCATGAAAAAACAAGGCCGGCATTTAAGCCAACCTTGCTTCTGATTTCTTTCACTTAGTTAAGATACGTCATCGGATTTTCTGGCGTTCCGTTCTTGATAATCTCGAAATGCAAATGCGTTCCGGTCGAACGACCCGTGTTGCCCATAACGCCGATGCTCTCACCTTTTTCAATCACTTGTCCAACCTTTACGCCAATGCTGTCCAGGTGGCCATACAGTGTTTCATATCCGTTACGATGGTTAATGATAATGACATTGCCATACCCGCTCTTCTGTCCTGCAAAAGTAACCACGCCTTCATCGGCCGATTTCACATCCCGGTTACCTACCAGATCGACACCTTTATGCTGACGACCCCAGCGTTGTCCGAAGCTGCTGCTCATTGTTGCGTTTGATACAGGCCAAGCGAATTCACCTGTACCCTCACCAACCACTTTCGTTCCACTCAGCACCACTTCAGTAACAGCTGCCTTGATGACTTCCTGGCCCAGCCATTCTTCCTTGATGACCTCTCCATTTTCCTTGGTTACACGGTACTGCATGCTTTTTAATCCGCTTTGTCCAGGACGTACCACTTTGGTTGTGCCGGCTTTTAGCTCAGCACTTTTGCGTACTTCAACCTGTGGTTTGATCTCAATTTGCTCCACGACCTGCTCAACCGACTTCACCGTAACTGCCGGTTTAGGCACCGTCAGCGTAAGCTCGTCCCCGATCTGCAGTGACGTTTCCTTGATGCCTGGATTATTCTTCCGAATCTCGCTTTGCGTAATCTCATATTTGGCCGCGATGGAAGAGATCGTATCTCCTTCACGCACCACGTAGGTTACAGGCGCGTCTTTACCAACGGTTAACGCTTTAACCGCCTCGGACACATCCCATATTTTGTTCGGATCTGCCTTCACTGACTCTGTCGCCACATCTTCCTTGATGTCCACGGACTTCAGCGTTGTACTTGGCCCTTCCGCTTTGCTTGACGAGTTAGCCGATACCGACTTCGTCTTGAGCGAACTGCGCACAGCCGATGCCGATATGTATTTGCTCTGCACTTGTTCCAGAATGGCATCAGCTGTTGCCTGATCCTTCACAATGCCGATTACTTCGCCATCCACTTTGAGTTCCACGCCTTTGGCATATGCTGTCAGCATATCATCCAGCTTGTCCAGCGTTTCTTCGCTGTTCACTTCAGGTTTGTACGCTTTTACCGTTTCGGTCGTGATGCCATCTGTGTTCAGCACCATTTCCGCGTCAGGATATTTATTTTGGTATTCCTCGGTTTTGTCTGCAAAAAGTTTCTGTAATTGCGCTTCATCCGTGATGCTGCCAATCTCATTCCCTTTTACCATGACCTTGTAATATGGAACGGTGTTCGCAGCAACGTATTGCTTGCCTGCGAATCCAACCGATGCAGCGATGAACACTCCGCATGCTGCTGTAATGATCCATTTACGCGAGGCCAGAACGCGCTTTTTATTTACACTGAAGTTGGACATGCTCATGTTGTTTTTGTCTTCGGCCGTCCGGTGTTCTCCGGATTGTTCGTGTACCCGGTTTTTGCCCGGTTGGCGTATGCCTCTGAAACCTTTCATGATTCTCTCCTTTTCAGCACTTCTCAGTTCGCATTTCTGTCAAGACACACCCATCCGTGTCTGTCTCAAGTCTGTCGATATTTGGTTCTGGGTGTCCGCAAATCAGGACTTTAGCTGCGCTCATAAAAGTGTCAAAATTTTAACCTTTAATCACACCCGTATACTTTAACACAGGTTTTACACTCATTTCAACTCTATGCGTCACAGCCCAAAGCCGCGCCCCGCTTGGTTTTCCTGTATTATCCATAACATGGCAGGCGAATATTCTTACCCATTATGCCTCACGTTCAGGTATACTATGTAGTTTCGGTCTAGTTTTAAGACTAGGTTCTAAGACCCACAATAATGCGAAATTATTTTCATAAAAGCACAATCAAAAAATCCCTCGCCTGATGATCTCAGACAAGGGATGCTTGTATGAATTGAATATGCTATCCTACTATATTTCTCGGTTGCTCTCAGGCCTTGAAGAATGAATTCCTGAATTCATAGTTACGTCAAGCTCTATACGCCTCATGCGTATTTGTAATCTATTACTTATTCAGCCTGAAGCACTTCCATAAGATTATCGTATTCCTCACTCGTCAGATATTTCGATATCACCTGTTCAATATCACGTAATTCCTGTTCGGTCAGGCCATCTTCCATCGCGCCCGAGATCTGCTGCATTTCATTTTGGGGAAGCTTTGCCATCAGCAGACTGAAGATCTTCTCTTTTTCCTCCAGAGGCAGCTTGTCCTTTGTTCCCGTAATATCATCTGGTGATACGACAATATCATCATTACCTGAACCAGCAGAGTTACCAGACGTTCCAGCCGTACCATTGCCAGCTGCTGTCCCGTTTCCACTTCCCGCAGCGCCTTCTGGAGCCTTATTGGGGTCTGTGTCTATGCTGCCAGTGTCACCGTTGCTGCTCTCGCCTCCACCGATTGAAGCCGTCTGGTCGGTTTTATCTGACCCATTCCCTGTATTGCCAGAACCATTGTCAGTGCTTGTCTCCGGTTGATCTGTTCCATTCTCCATGACCGATATGGCGTCCTCTGGAACTTGTTCTTCTTCAGCACCAGTCGGCTGATCCGTTGTTCCTGCTCCCGGTTTGTTCTCCTCGCTCGCCTTACCACCGAGTGCACCCTGGAACATGGATGTTAACCCCAGCGGTTGACCTTCCCACTCAATATTAAAACTCGCCAGCAGCGATTTCACATACGACTGTACAATTAATCCGGTTGTCAGTAAGGTCAATGAACTAACCAGCATGACGGTAAGTACGATTTTGGCAAACCATTGAAGCAACTTCATCCCTGTTCTCCTCCTCCGATTATCCAACCTGTCTGTGGCAGTCAGCACATCAGGTCTGTGATTCTACTGTTATTCAGTATTGACGGAAATCTCGGGATTATATCAGGAGATATGCGAAAAACCCCAGTCATCGCTTATGGGGCGACAACTGGGGGCTCTGATTCAACTTAATTATACGTAGATTGGAAGAACTTGATTCGTTTGCTCACGGTTACGACCTACGGAGAAGATTGCAATTGGAATACCTGTCAGCTCGGAAACACGTTTCACATAGTTCTGTGTATTCACAGGCAGATCTTCCAGTTTCTTCGCTCCCGTGATATCCTCGCTCCAGCCTGGCATCTCTTCGTATACCGCTTCACATTCGGCCAGCATTTTCAGACTGGCTGGGTAGTGTGTGATGATCTCTCCACGGTATTTGTATCCTGTGCAGATTTTCACCGTTTCAAGACCTGTCATCACATCCAGAGAGTTCAGGGACAGTCCTGTAATGCCGCTGACACGACGAGCGTGACGCACGACAACACTGTCGAACCACCCCACACGACGCGGACGTCCGGTTACGGTACCATACTCATGTCCAGTCTCACGGATCTGATCACCAACTGCATCATGCAGCTCCGTAGGGAATGGGCCATCTCCTACACGTGTGGTGTAGGCTTTAGCTACTCCGATGACCTGCTGAATGCGAGCAGGACCAACGCCGGAACCAATACATACACCGCCTGCAGAAGGGTTGGATGAAGTTACATAAGGATACGTTCCTTGGTCAAGGTCCAACATCACACCTTGTGCACCTTCAAACAATACTTTTTTGTTCTCATCAATGGAATCGTTGAGTACAACGGATGTATCACGCACGTATGGACGCAGGATTTCTGCATATCCCAGATAATCTTTCAGAATTTCTTCTACATCTACTGGCTGACCGCCGTAGACTTGCTCGATCACACGGTTCTTCTCTTTTACCAGATGACGCAATTTCAGTTCGAACTCTTCCGCATCAAGCAGGTCAACCATCCGAATACCGATCCGAGCTGATTTATCCATGTAAGCTGGACCAATCCCTTTACCAGTTGTACCAATCTTGTTTGGACCTTTGCTCTCTTCTTCCAGTGCATCCAGAACCATGTGGTATGGCAGGATGATATGTGCGCGTTCACTGATGAACAGGTTTTTAGTCGTAAAATCATTATCATGAATATAGTTAATTTCTTCAATAAGTGCCTTCGGGTTGATAACCATGCCATTACCAATGACACAAGCTTTATCCGTGTAGAAAATGCCCGATGGAATCATCGTCAGTTTATATTTTTTGTTGTCGATCAGAATCGTATGTCCTGCGTTGTTACCACCTTGGTAACGAGCGACCACGTCTGCGCTTTCAGCCAAATAATCCGTAATCTTACCTTTACCTTCGTCTCCCCATTGCGTTCCCACTACAACTACCGTTGACATCGTACATACCTCCGTGGGTGCCTTGCGCACCTTTGTATTGGTCTGTCCGTCCTCTATCTCGGCAGGAATTCGAAGTGAAAATACCGGCGGAGAAGCGTGCTAACGGACAGTGAAAATCCCCCTCGTGTTACATATCAAGGAAGGTTTTCGCTGCTTTAACGCAGCAATTCTAGTGTACCAGTCCCCTATTTCAAAGTCAAATGAAATGGCGAACAATTGGTAATCGCACTAGTTTAATGTTCGGAATTAACCCCATATTCCCTCGCAAAAAACCGGGGCTGCCTGTCAAAACTAGCTTGACGGCTAACCCCGGTTTAATTGCACGATAGAATTAAGGCTCTACATATCGTATTAGGAATCTATTTATAAGTCCATATTAACTAGTAGTTGATGAGCACAGAATCTTCTCTATTATCTAGAAAAAGATAACGTAACTATCATCTACATCGCAAAGGCATCATTATGTGCCCGCTCATAGTTAACGAACTTATTGAAGTTTTTGAGGAACACCAGCTCAACCGTACCTACCGGACCATTACGCTGCTTGGCGATAATAATCTCGATAATATTTTTCTTCTCGGTCTCCTGGTTATAGTAGTCATCCCGGTACAGGAAGGCTACGATATCGGCATCTTGCTCGATCGAACCCGATTCCCGCAAGTCACTCATCATCGGACGTTTATCCTGACGCTGCTCTACACCCCGGCTCAGCTGGGACAAGGCAATAACCGGAACTTCAAGTTCCCGGCCAATCTGTTTCAGTGTACGCGAGATCTCTGATACTTCCTGCTGACGGTTCTCGCCCGCTTTACCGCGGCCGCTGATCAGCTGGAGGTAGTCGATCAGAATCATGCCAAGACCTTTTTCTTTTTTGAGACGACGGCATTTGGCACGAATATCGGCTACCGTAATCCCTGGTGTATCATCGATATAGATCTCTGCTTCGTTTAATGCAGCGATCCCCATCGTCAGCTTTTGCCAGTCCTCATCACCTTTGAATTCACCGGTACGAAGAACCCCTGCATCTAGATTGGCTTCCGCACAGATCATACGCTGTACCAGCTGCGCGGCTGACATCTCCAGACTGAAGATGGCTACCGTCTCTTGCGCCCGAATGCCAACATTCTGAGCGATATTCAAGGCAAAGGCTGTCTTACCTACCGAAGGACGCGCAGCTACAATAATCAAGTCACTACGCTGGAATCCGGCAGTCATCTTGTCGAGATCGATAAATCCGGACGGAATGCCTGTTGTGGTTCCCCGGTTCTGATGCAGCGTCTCGACTTTGTCGAACACTTCCATCAGTACATCCTGAATGGCGATAAAACCGCTGCTGGAACGTCGGTTGGAAATCTCCAAAATGCGCCGCTCTGCTTCACCGAGCATCGCAGCAACGTCTTCACCGCCCGTATAGCCTTCACTAACAATCTGCGTAGCTGTACGGATCAAGCGCCGCAGCATTGATTTTTCTTCAATAATCTGTGCGTAGTAATCCACGTTGGCAGCCGTAGGCACACCATGAGCCAGCTTCGCTAGATAGCTAACGCCGCCAATGTCCTCCAGCTCGCCTTTATCCTTTAGACGCGAAGTCAGCGTGACAAGGTCAATCGGTTGATTTTCCTCTCCAAGCTGGATCATCGCTTCAAATATCAATTGATGGGGCTTATCATAGAAATCCTCGGTTTGCACCCGTTCCATCGCTGTAATCAGGGCCTCGCCCTGTAACAGGATTGCACCCAGCACAGCCTGTTCGGCTTCCAGGTTCTGTGGGGGAATCCGGTCGAATAACATTTCGCCGCCCATCTTACTCCTCCGTTACCTGTACCTTCAAGGTAGCTTTCACTTCAGGGTGAACCTTGACGGTTACTTGCGTTACGCCGAGTGTGCGAATAGGCTCGTCCAGCTCAATTTTGCGTTTGTCGACTTTCAGACCTTTTGCAGCCAAAGCTTCAGCGATTTGTTTGCTTGTAATTGCACCGAACAATCGGCCGCCTTCGCCGGATTTTGCTTTCAGTTCAGTTACTTCTGCTTCCAGCTTTTTGCCGAGTACTTCCGCTTCAGCCTTCTCTTCCTGCTTGCGTCTTTCCTCCGCTGCATTCTGGTTATCCAGCGTCTTCATGTTACCGTCTGTTGCCAAGCGTGCCATTCCCCGTGGCAGAAGGAAATTCTGTGCGTATCCCTCGGATACTTCCTTCACTTGTCCTTTTTTCCCTTGACCTTTTACATCTTTTATAAAAATGACTTTCATTCGAACAGCCCCTCTTCCTTTTCGATTTCAGCCAGTACGTTCATCAGCCGTTTTTCTGCCTCTCCAAGCGTTCCTTCCAATTGCACGGCAGCATTCGTCAAATGTCCGCCACCGCCAAGTCTTTCCATGACGACCTGAACATTCATGCGGCCCAGTGACCTTGCACTGATGCCAATCAGTCCATCCGGACGCTCACTAATAACAAATGAAGCGACCACATCCGTCATATTCAGCAATGTGTCTGCCACCTGGGCAATCATCATCTGTGAAATCTTGCTGCCGGGATCCGTGACCGCCAGCGCAATATTCCCGTATACCATTTTAGCATGCTTTATGATTTCTGCCTTAGCAATATATTCTGACAAATCCTCTTTCATGAGACGCTGGATCATAATGGTGTCTGCACCACTGCGGCGCAGGAAACCTGCGGCTTCGAATGTCCTCGAACCTGTATGCAGTGCAAAATGCTTTGTATCCAGCGTAATCCCGGCCAGCAGGGCCGTTGCTTCAAGCGGAGTGAATTGTACCTTGTCATGAATATATTGCAGGAGCTCAGTCACAAGCTCCGCAGCCGAAGAAGCATATGGCTCCAGATAGATTAATACCGCATCGTTAATAAATTCCTCTCCGCGGCGGTGGTGATCCACCACCACGACGCGATTGGCCGATTGCACAAGCTTCGGTTCCATCGTCATCGATGCCTTATGGGTATCCACCACCACGAGCAACGTATGCTCCGTCATCATTTGTGTCGCTTGTTCAGGTGAGACGAAGGCTTTGGACAATTTCTCATCCTTGTTCACCTGCTCCATTAATCGTTCGATGGATGGGTTGATTCCATCCAGGACGATTCTTGCTTCTACATTGTATAAGCTTGCTGCCTTCCACACGCCGATTGAAGCTCCGATTGCATCCATGTCGGGCATCTTGTGACCCATGATCAGCACTCGATCGCTCTCCTGCATCAAATCACGCAAGGCATGGGCAATTACCCGGGCTCTGACCCGTGTACGTTTCTCCACAGCATTGGATTTTCCGCCGTAGAAGGACAAGCGTTGTCCGGACTTCACAGCAGCCTGATCCCCGCCGCGTCCAAGCGCCATATCCAAACTGGACTGTGCCAGTTCACCCATC
Organism: Paenibacillus illinoisensis NBRC 15959; assembly: GCF_004000925.1. Classification (GTDB taxonomy): domain Bacteria; phylum Bacillota; class Bacilli; order Paenibacillales; family Paenibacillaceae; genus Paenibacillus; species Paenibacillus illinoisensis. The sequence goes on from NZ_BIME01000003.1 coordinate 581,226, forward strand.
TCACTGATCGTATCCGAACCAAATGCGAGTCCAATACTGAGTGTCATCGGAACTTTAAGATCCGCCGTCATCTCTCGCACTTCATCCAGAATGACGAAACGGCTCTGTTCGAGCTCCTGCAGCGATTTATGATTCAGCATCATCAGATAGCGGTCGGAAGAGAGACGGCGTAAGTAAACTTCATATCTCTTCGCCCAGGATGTAATCTCGCTTGTTACCCGCGCAATAAGCGCAGTACGCTGCTGATCGTCCATTCCCTGTGCTGCCTCGTCCAGGTTATCCAATACCAGAATACCCAGTGCAATGCGTTCATTCTCATATTTATCGCGCAGTATGGCAAGCTCCGTAATCTCGTAAACATATACATACCGCTCCTGCGGATTATGAATAACGCCATAGAACCGGTCATCCAACTGGAACTCATCATGAAGTTCCTTGGCCGGTTCTTTGGTTCCATCCTTTTTTTCTTTCGGCTGAGGCAGCTTCGGGAAAAGGTTAAGCAGTGGATTGCCCACCATCGTCTTTTCCTGAAACATCTCCCCAACGAAACGGTTGTGCCACTCTACCGTACGATCCTCGCTGTACAGCACGATCCCGAATGGAAGCATGCTGATTGCTTCGCCCTCCATTCGTTTGATCCGAATAGACAGGCCGTTAATGTAGTCGTTAAGCTCGCGGCGGAACGCCATCTCCGCCTTAATCATGACGATTCCCAGCGCTGAAGCCAGTATCAGACTAATCAAACCAAGCGCCCAGTTATAGATGGTCACGAACATAACAAGCAGAAGCAGCAGTATGAACGCCCATACGGTATAGTAGCCGTGCCAGCGTTTCTTCAGAAATTTAGGCATGACTCATCACCCTAACGTTTTGGTCTCGATATTGCCTCGCGAAGCGGGAACGCCAGATCGATAATCCCGATAATCCGAAGCGGCCCAATGAAGAAGACCGCAACCGCCAGCAAATACGGTATAACCGGGTTCCACTTCTTCGCATGTGCCAGGAAGAAGAAGAAACCGATGGCTTGAATCATGAAGCCCAGATTAATCAAAGGCGACAAGTTCATCGCAATCATGGTCCAGTATGTCCCATCGCTCTGTCTGGAGATGACCTCGAAGAGCAGTGCCAGGAAGTAATACCAGATCAGAGCACGAGGCATACGCCATTCGCGCGCTGGTGGCAGCTTCGATACGGATACACCCATCACATTCAGAATAGGACGAGCAATCACGTGTGTGATAAGCGACATCACCATGGATGTCACAACCAAAGCGAACGGAATCATGAGTTGTGTCTGCCTTGCGACATCCTGAGTCATTTCAGGTGTCCACGCAAAGCCATTTACCATTTGATTAGACGTATTCGTTAGTGGTTCAATTGTAAGTCTCACCACATCATCAATATAACTCGACAGATCGAATTGGAAGATGACACTTCCAATCAGCAAGAGCAGCAGGTATTCTGCCAGCATGGCTCCGGTTCCTGCCAATAATGCGAACAAGGCCGATTTCCTTTTCTTATAGGCATTACCCATAATGATCGCAGGCAGGGTGAATAGCAGCAGCAGTAATAAATAGATCGGATGAAACAAGACTAATATGACCGCTACCGGAACAAGGTGCCATATAAATGATTTTACAGATAAGGAAGCATACAAAATAACTCCGGGTACCATCATGAAAAATATGGCGAGAACCGATAAAGGAGTTAACAGCGAAAGCAGCAAGAGCAGGTATACTGCGCTCCAGACGGCTGACTTCAAGCTAAATTTCAACAAATTCACCTCTTACGCATATGATCTTCTAGCGCGGATATATCCTGGTACCAGTCTTCAAGCTGGTGACCTTCCGATTTGTGCTTTCTCAACTTCTCAATTAACAATGCATCCAGATCCTTGAAAGGAATACCGAGCCTGCGGCCCAATATGTAACTACTCATCATCAGACTGGCGAGACTGTCCCCGATGCGGGAGGTACTGCCTTCCCATAACGCTTTAAACAATCGGGATACCTGGTCAAGTACTTCGGTTTTCAGCCATTCAATCACTTTAGCGCGTTTGGCTACATCCAGTTCTTTAGGCATATTGGCGAAAGTCACTCTCCCCGAAAAAGCTTTATTCTCCATTATAGCATAAAAAGGGGGTCCACAAAATCATCCCCCATGGCAGGAAAATGCCCGCGCTTCTTATGCTTCCTAATGCTTAACATGATACTGAGAGGCTCTGATTATCCGCGTTCACTGAAGCTTAATTTCAATTAATGATTTCTTACTTGGCTTTCATGGACTCTTTGGCAACAATGCCTTCACAGTATTCAATGATCTGACTGCGCCGCACAATACCAATAAAACGTTCCATATCATCGACCACAGGCACAAAGTTCTGTACCTTGGCCAGATTGATCAGGTCTTCCATATTGGCATCAATGGATACTGGCTTAATATCGAGGCGAAGAGGTACATCTTTGAGCAGAAATTTTGAAGCGTTTTCAAATGTAATCTTTCCCTCAGCGTTTTTCATATACCACAATAGATCGCCTTCAGTGACCGTGCCTATATATTTGCCTTCCTTATTCAAAATGGGTACCGCCGTAAACCGGTGATATTCCATCCGTTCCAACGTTTGCCGCAGAGTAGAATCCGACGTTACACAGGTAACCTCTTGCTTAGGCAGCAAAAAAAATGCGATGTTCATACCCTTACGTATCCTCCTTGTATTTCTACTTCAAGTTACGCCTCAACTTATATTATACGGATCAAAACGCAAGATGTTCCAAAAGGTTGAAATCGCCCTCCAATGAAAAAAATCAGCAGCCCGCTCATTAACGTACTGCTGATTGTAGTCATAAACAAGGTCTGTATGGAATTCATTAGTCGATCGCTTGCCGGTCTGGAACCATGACTTCACCGGCTGGGGTCGATTCATCCATCCAGTTGTTAATCAGCTCTTTGGCATATTGGACATCCTTCTCATCCGCCTGACCATAATAAATACCGTCTTTGCGCATTCCTTCGCCGAGAATGGTGAAGCTCGAGATTTGCGGTTTATCCTGGGTCATGACCTGTTTGGCCAGATCAGTAATAAATGATGGCTGCATGTCTGTCTGGAAGTTCTCTCCCATAATCTGAATCAATTCCGGGATTTTCGTAATCTGATTCAAACTCAGCATTTCGTTTGCCATGGCGTTCAGGAAAATCTGCTGCCGTTTGGTACGATTAAAATCACTATCCTCACGGTATCTTACATAATACAGGGCTTCCTGACCATCATAGATCGGCTTGCCGCCTTCAATCGTGAATTGTACGTGATTCGGATCCTTGTTCACGATATCCTCTTCAATCGGCAGCTTCACCCCACCAAGCGCATCCACGACCTTTTTGATTCCGTCAAAATTGATCGTTGCATAGTAGCCTACATCCGCATCCAGAAACTTCTCCACCGTATTGATGGACATATTCTCCCCTCCGAAAGCGTAGGCATGCGCAAGCTTGTCGTAATCATCTACGCCATCCTTGTTGGCATCACGTCCAACAATCTGTACATAAGTATCACGGGGGATGGATACGAGCAATACACGTGATTCCTTCGGTCTGACCACGGCATAAATGACCGTATCCGAGCGACCACGCGTTTTCTCGTACGCACGTTTGTCAGAACCAAGCAGCAGCACCGAAAACGGCTCTTTGCGATAGACGGTTGGGTCAGGCGTTTTATTTCCCTCCTGCGGAACATACGATTTGGACAATTGGCCCTCTACAGAGCCTGCCAGGAACAGGTCAAATGCAGCTACAGCAAGCTGCTGGCGAAACAAATACCCGCCAATCAACAAAACAACGAGCGACACGAGAGTTATATATATGCCTTTTCTTCTTTTCTTCTTCTTTTCTTTAGTTCTGCTTTTCATTCATCGATTCCTTCTTCACTGTCAAAATGAAATTCGATACTACATATCATTAAACGTCTGAAACTGCTTATGACACGGTGCTCTCTGAACTTTTCTTTATCTTGGACAGGAACAACGCTCACGCTCGTTCTATTTTAAACATTGCTACAGGACGAAAAGTTACAATACGGTTAAATTGAAAAGAACAGCACTTCCTTTTGGTTCGTTCAAAGGTTAGGCTGTTCTCTTCAAATTATACGTATATCTATTCTATAAGGTCAATTGGTGGATACTGTATTCACACGTTTGTTTTTCTCTCGTGTACGCAAACGTCCAGTGATCAGGGCAGCTGCCAGGGTCAGTATACTGAAAATAACGGCAGACCAGAACAGCCCGTTGTAACCTTGACCGGTCGTTTGATGAACGGCTTGGAGCAGCACATCCCGAATACCCGGGTCGGGAATTTGGGACAATCCTTCCGTCAGACTCGCCACATCGCTTCCCGATGCTCCGCCTGCTCCTGAGGCATATTGTTGAAGCACTTCTGGAGGAACCTGGATTCCCTGATCCGCAAGACCTGTCTGAATATTGGAGCCCAAATTGGAGAACGAGCGGGCGAGAAATCCTGCGAAGATGGTAGGTGCAATGGCCATTGCCATTTGGCGGAATAAGGAACTGGTTGCCACGGCAATGCCCTTGTTGTTCTCACCAGCCTGTTCCGTGACGAGCACGTTTACCGGCGCCCCCAGCATCATGCCGAAACCGATCCCCACAAGTACACTCGCAATCACAAACTGCCAGATATGCTCTACCCATAGCGGGAATAGCAAGAATCCAATGGCAGACAGCAAACCAGCGACGGATAAGGTCCAGATCGGTCCTTTGCGGTCAACCAGGTAACCACCACCACCTGCGCCAATTCCTGATGCCAAGGCAAGCGGGGTAAACCAATAACCTGAAGCCGTACTGGATACACCCAGATATTGCTCCACGAAGCCTGGAATGAAGATTACGGATGCCAGAATCGCTCCCGAGAAAAAGGCAATCAGCAGCGTCCACCGAAAGGACGCAATGCCAAGAAGTTGAGTAGATACGACAGGTTCACGTTGTGAGCCTTCCAGCCTTTTTTCCAAAAAGTAAAAGAGCACCAGAATAACCACACCTGCCAGGAAGAAACCATAGAACATCGGAGAACCGAGGCTCTGCAGCATATCTACACCGTCCAGATTACTGAAGCTGTACATCAAACTCAGTACCCCGAGTGTGAGAACAGCAATACCACTCCAGTCCACAGCAGCACGGTTTAGCTCCTGTTCTTCATGGATGAATCGAATGCCCGCGATAAATAAGAGGATTGCTATCGGTACATTAATGAGGAATAACCAGTGCCAGTTTCCCGTAATATCCAAAATAAAAGCACCAATGTTCGGTCCCAGAATGGCAGCCACACCATTCATGCCTCCAAGCAAACCCAAGGCTGTTCCCTGACGTTCAGCGGGAAACTTGCTCAGCACATACGAACTGGCAATGATAAAGATCCCGCCACCACCCAGCGCCTGAATGACACGCGCAACCAGGAAGAAGGTAAATGATGGACTCATTGCGACAAGCAATGAACCTATGCCGAACAATGCGACTTCAATTAAAAACAGCTTTTTGCGGCCATAACGGTCCGACAGCTTCCCTGCAATCGGTACACTCACCGCAAGACCAAGCGTATAGAGAGTAATTGTCCATGCTCCCCACGTCGGAGATACTCCAAATGAAGCATTTAGCGTCGTCAGCGATGACGTGATAATACCATTATCGAGTGCAGCCATGAATACCCCTATCGCAAATAAAATGAGCGGCCATTTCATTTGTTTTTGCATCTCTACTTACCTCCCCGATCAGATCACAATTGCCCAGCATATGCCGGGATGTTACATATATATTAAACAAAATAGAACATTAATGACTCACTGGTCATTTTAAAACAAACGGATTTCATATGTCAATTCATTAATATGAATTTACACTGGTTATTAGCATAATTTTAATGAAAAAAAGCTGCCCCCAGATTGTGTTTGAATCTAACCTGAGGGACAGCTCGCCGCCTTATAAAGATTACCTATGGCTGCTTAATTTAGCGAAACAAATAACTTGGATGTACACTATTCCTGCATCAGGTGACGATTGAGGAATTTCTCAATGGCTCGATACAGATCAAGCTGATTCTCAACATTAGCGAAACCATGACCTTCGTTCGCTTTTAACATGTAAGGTACATCCACACCACGTTCGCGCAGTGCTTCCACGATCTGATCAGACTCTGCCTGTTTAACCCGCGGATCATTCGCACCCTGTACGACAAATAACGGTGCCTTCATCTGATCGATATGGAACAATGGTGAGGCTGCGGTCAGCAGCTCCTTGTCTTTCACCGGATCACCCATGCGCTCATAGAACATGTTCCGCTCAGACTCCCAATAGGGTGGAAGGGAATCCAGCAGGGTGAACAGATTGGAAGGTCCCACATAGCTAATTCCGGCAGCATACACGTCCGGCGTGAATGCCAGTCCGGCTAGCGCTGCGTAACCTCCATAAGATCCTCCATAAATGGCTACACGTTCTGGATCAACTGTCCCTTCTTTCACCAGCCAGTTTACGCCATCCGTAAGATCGTTCTGCATCGCTTTGCCCCACTCTTTGTTTCCTGCATCCAGGAACGCTTTGCCATACCCGGTGGAGCCACGGAAGTTCACCTGCAGTACAGCATACCCGCGGCTGGCAAGGAACTGGATTTCCGGACTGAAGCCCCATGAGTCACGAGCCCATGGACCGCCGTGCGGGACAACAACGAGTGGTAGCCCGGAAGCTTCCGCCCCGTTAGGTAGTGTCAGATAGCCATGAAGGGTTAAACCATCACGTGACGTATAGGTCACAGGTTTCATATCCGACATTTTGCTCTCATCAATCCATGGTGCAGCATCAGCCAGTTTATCCAGCTTGCCTGTCTTCGAGTCGTAGAAATAATAGGTGCCCATCGACTTGTCACTATAAGCGGCGAATAGGACCTGACCTTCTTCGCTCATGTTGGAAATGCTAACTTCCTTGCCGGGCACTTTGGATTGAAGATCCTGCATTAATTTTTTGAACTCGTCATCGAAGAATTCATAGTTTACCTTGTCTGTCTCATAAACTGCTGCAAGAATTGTCCCCTTCTCTTTCGAAGGTACGAAGCTGGTTACATCCACATCTTTGTTTTCATAAATGGTTCTAGTTACCTTCTTGGTGCTCGGGCTAAATTCCACGATAGCTGTTTTATCCCGATCCAGGTTGGACGCAACATAGATATTTTTGTTGTCATAGGTGAACATCAGTGGAACAAACGTCTCTCCTAGCTCTGTGGTTAGCAATGGCTCAAACGGTTTATCCTCCGAATCACGATACATTAACGAGGATACGTTGCCATCACTGGATACGGCTACACGAATCTTACCTTCGTGATCTGTTAACCAGCCCGAGATATTACCTGGATTCTCAGCAGCAAGCACAGCTTCGCCTGTCTTAATGTTGATGCGGTATACATCAAAGATCCGAGGATCACGTTTATTCATGCCCACCAAAATTTCATCTGGAATGCTCTCCAGTGGATCAACCAACATGGCTCTTGTATTGGGGTATGGGGTAAGATCCTTGCTGTTTTTCCCATCAATATCCGTAACATAAATATGATAATTCTCGTCCCCGGCTTCATCCTTCACATAGAGCAATTTGTCATCGGTAGCCCATACAAAGGCAGCAATATTGCGATCGGTTTCACTTGTAATCCGGATTGGCTTGCCTGTACCGTCATTTTCCTTAACCACAACGTTCATACGGTTATTCCACGGTTCCAGATACGCCATATGTTTGCCGTCCGGTGACATCTGGAATCCAGCCTGAGCAGGCTGCTTGAAGAAATCCTCTAATGGTGTAAGACCCTCCGCTGCTACATCAAGCCCTAGTGCCAGATACAATGCTTCGGCAAATTCACCATGAGTTACTGTACCCTTGGCATTAAACGCAGTGCCTTCAATGATAAAATGCTGCTTGAGGCGGACCGCATCCTCGGCATGCACTGCGGGAATCTGTTTCATATCACTGTATACGACCTGAATTCCGTTATCCTTCAACTCAAATGCACGGGTAAATAATGAGGCCATCTGTGCTCGCGTAAGGGGTGCATCCGGTGCATAGCCTTTGGCTTGTCCCTGAATGAGACCACTCTGCTTCAATGCATAGATGGCTGGTGCGGCTTCATCTTGAGCCAGAACATCAGCGAAGCCTGTAAGAGAAGCAGGTGTATCCAGCTTAAGTACACGTTGTAAGATAATTGCTGCTTGAGCACGTGTTATCGGTGTCTGTGTTTGTTGCATTCCATCTGTTGTACCATCTATGTATCCCAGTTGCTGGAGCGTCTGTGCTGCCTTCGAAGTTATGGCTTCAGCAACGGCTGCTGTAGGCTTGCTTGCTTCGGCTGCCAGAACTGCAGGCTGAATCAGAGCAATCGACATGGCCATGGTTAGCGTTACAGCATATACCTTCTTGCTAATTGCGTTCAATATTAAGTCCCCCTTATAAGTGAATTACAGAATAATTTGGAATTATTCGTAAATCATTTTACCATGATAATCCATAAGTTTACAGTTAGGGGAATACGGCAACATTTAATTCTTTGAGCCAGAGAAACCATAATTGAGCAGTTTGCGCGTTTCGTTAAAACGGCTTTCACGGCTTTCTGTACCAAATACGACCGAGATTAGTCTTTTGCCATCGCGCTCTGCTGTTCCTACAAAGTGGTAGCCTGTAAGTGGATCATAGCCAGTTTTCAATCCGTCATTGCCATCGTAAGCGTAAGGTCCTCCAATGGAGGATAGCATCCAATTCTTGTTACTCATATAAATCCCTTTTTGATGCATGGATACCTGAGTTTGGCTGGAGACCTGAAGTACTTCGGGGTAATTTTCAATCAGATATTGTGCAAGTTTGCATGCATCCGTAGCTGTCATGACGGTCTGTCCCTGAATTACATCAGGACGATGAGGACCTAGCTGTTTCTCACTTAGTCCCGTGGAGTTCCTGAAGACGGTATCCATTGACATGCCAATCTCCGAGGATTTCTCGTTCATCATCTGTACAAATGACTGCTCTGTACCACCAATATGCTCTGCAAGCGCGACAGCTGCATCATTAGCGGAATACACTGCCATCGTCTGGAAAAGCTCCTGTACTGTAAATCTCTCACCTTGCTTAAGTGCAACCTGAGTGCCTCCCACCGAACTGGCGTACAGGCTAACATTAACCGCATCATCCCAGCTTGCCTCGCCATTCATAACAGCTTCCATGACGAGAAGCTCTGTCATCAATTTGCTGATACCTGCAGGGGCCATTTCTATTGAACCGTTATAATCCATCAAGATCTTGCCTGTACTCAAATCCATCAGTACCGCAGATTCCGCCTTGATTCCCGGTTTGCCTATCAGTATGTCCGGTTTAACACCCACATATATAATGACCAGCAGAGCCAGCAGCATTCCTGCCCGTTTCCACCATCTTTTCATCCGTGAATCACCTCTTATAGATATAGACGAATGAAAGAGGCATTTGGTCTGCACTTTTTTGCAAAAAAGTTAAATTTTTTTTATTTTTTTGTCATCAAAAAAACATGGACTCTATTCACCCCATGCCAGAGTGATAGAGTCCATGTTTTAATTGACACTTTTTATCGTACCCAGAGGAATTCATTTACCCGATCTAGCAACCGACTTCGTCAAAGGACCCCAATCCTTATGGTTGCTATATAGATTCGAAAGTAACCTTTCCTTGAGAACAAGGCACTTATAGTTAGAATAAGAAATTCATAATTACTCAGCCACTACTGGTTTATCTGCGTTAACAGCCAGATCGTTCAGGTAGATACCTGTTCCATCACCAATCGCGTAGTTCATCACACGTTTGTTAACTGGTGCTACTACAGCACGGTACAATGTCGGGAATACTGGAACTTCATCGACCATGTACTGCTGCCATTCATTGTAGATCTCTTTTCGTTTCTCTACATCGAATGCTTCAGCAGAGATACCTTTTGCGAGCAATTCATCATTTTTCTCGCTTGAGAATCTGGAGAAGTTATACAGTGCATCGCGACCATACAAGCCTGCTGGGTCTACGTCAATACCAACGCCCCATGCTGCTTGATATACATCGATGTTTGGATCATCTTTACCTGTGTTACCTACACGGTCATAGAAGCTGTTAAACTCAACCATTTCCAGGTTCACTTTCAGACCGATTGCTGCCCAGGATTGAACATAATAACGTGCCAGTGGTTCAGCGGTGTCGCCACCTGTCATAGATACGAAATTGATCTCAAGTGGCGATCCATCTGGATTGGTACGGAATTCTCCGTCCAATTTGTAGCCTGCTTCATCAAGCAAAGCTTTTGCTGCTTCAGGATCATAGGCTACACCTGGATTGTTGGAATCATGGAATTCAGGGTGAGACGGCGGAATCAATGTTGTTGCGTTCCAACGCAGACCGTTGTAGAAACGTTTACCGACTTGGTCGTTGTCTACAGCCATCCACATCGCTTTACGCAAGTTTTTGTCGGCCATTTTTGCATCAGGATTCGTTACAACTTTTCCGTTTTCTTCATCCCATGTACCCAGTTTGAAACCGATGTACGTATAAGCACGGTCGATTGCACCCAGGAATTCCACATTGGACATATCTGCATTGTCTTTATATTGATCTGTAGGGAATGCATCCACGAGGTCTACCCCGCCAGATTTCAATTCTTGAACAACCGTTGTTGGGTTGATAACTTTCAAAGTCACTTTATCCAATTTTGGAGCTCCACGCCAGTAGTCTTCATTTTTCACAAATGTTACAGACTCACCTGGAGTGATGGTTTCCACTTTAAATGGACCAAAACCGATTGGAGTTTCACGAACTTCTTTGGAAGAGGACATTTTTGCTACATCCATATCACCGAAGATATGTTTAGCCAGCGGATATGTCCATACGCCACCTGTCAGCAGGGACGGTGTAGATTCTTTGTATGTGATGCTGATTTGTTTGTCGCTCAGCACTTTGATACCGGAGATCGTTTTTGCTTTACCAGCATGGTATTCATCCATACCTACTACACTTGTGAAGTTGGAATCGTAACGAGGACCATCATAAGCCTTGTTACCGATAACTTCATAAGCAAATTGCAAATCTTCTGCTGTTACCGGCTTACCATCATGCCAGTTTACATTATCACGAATGGTCAGTGTGAACGTTTTGCCATCTTCGGATGTTTCATACGTTGCTGCACCATCATTAGTGTATACATAGTCTTTATCCCAAGTCAGCAAACCTTCATCGAACCAACCCAGAACCATCGCATCCGGATTACCGGAGTAGAAGTTATAGTTTAGTGTTCCTTCAAACGCTGTGTCGGACACGAGCCCGTAAGTGATGGATCCACCTTCAATGGCAGTGCCCTCGTTGGTTTTAACATTGTTAAAATCCTCGATGGAGTATACGCCTTCTTCGTTAGCAGGCTTCTCCTCTGTCTTCGTCTCCCCTGTGTTCGAAGAAGGCGTTGGTGTTGCTGCCTCTTTCTCCGAGCACGCCGCAAGCGCCAGTACGAAGACCAACATCATCGTGAAAAATAGTCCCCGTGAAAAAAATCTCTTTTTCATGAACCTTTCCTCCCTTTTTAACCTCTTCTTTGTCTTGCATCAGTCGCACGCTTAAGGGCTTGACCGACATTATTTATACTCAACATCAATACCAAAATAAGTACTGACGCAGGTAGCCATATCCACCATCTGGATTCCAGGGTTTGCGGATTACGTGCATAACTTACGAGTGTTCCAAGACTTGGTGTGCTCTCAGGGAATCCAAATCCCAAGAAAGACAGCCCGGATTCAAGACCAATATTGGCAGCGAGGTTCAATGTCATCGTTACGATGATGATGGAGCTCAGATTGGGTAAAACCTGTGAAAGCATGATTTTTAGATGGGAAGAACCCAACGTTTTTGATGCCTTTACATAGTCCAGTTCTCGTTCCTGCAATGCTTTGGAGCGGATCAACCTGGCAATACCCATCCATAAAAAGGCGGTCATAATGAGTGAGAACGAAACGATATTATATTTTGGTACCGCTGTTACAAAAGCGATAACAATCATCAACATCGGAAGGATCATGAAGAAATCAACTACACGCATAAACAGGTTGTCAATCATGCCACCGAAGTAACCGGATAAAAGGCCGACTAAGATACCTATAAATCCAGTCATTAGCGTAACGATAATACCAATTGTCAACGAGTTGCGTGTACCAATAACCAGTTGGCCGAATACGTCACGACCACCATAATCCGTTCCAAGCCAGTATTGTGCGGAAGGTGGCTCATACAATGCAAACAAATCCACCTTAACAATCTCCTCCTGATCCAGGATCAGGGAAGTACCATATACGAGTAGGATGACCAGGCCCAAAAATATGAGAGAGATTAACGCCACCTTATCTCGCACTAGCTCTCTCCACAAGATACTCAAGCTAGAGGGGCTTTTATCCAGTTTCTGTGAATTCTGTGAAGTTACAATGACATCATTGGCCTTGCTCATCTTGTTTTCACCCCGAAATCTTCAAGTTCTTACTTGATCCGTATGCGTGGATCCACAATGCCCAAAATTATGTCAGACAACAGCGCCCCTAGAATTGAAGCCACACCATATAGAAGCACGAGTGCAGTCACAACACTGAAGTCCCGCAGGGAAATGGAGTTAAGGAACAACTGTCCCATACCGGGGTAGCTGAATATACTTTCGATAAATACGGTTCCTCCAATAAGTCCTGTAATCTCATAGCCGAAGAATGCTGCTATCGGCAGCAAAGAGTTTCTTAAAATGTGCCTATTATAAATTCTGGATTCCGAAGCACCCTTTGCTCTCGCAGTAAGAACAAATTCTTTGTGCTTAATATCGATGATTTCGCTACGCAAGTACTGTACGGTGGAAACCGTAGTAATAAGTGCCATGGAAAGGGCCGGTAATAATAGGTGATAGAACTTACTTGCAACGTAATTAAATGTTCCTGGCGTAAGTCCCGGCTCCACACTGCCCCCTGTAGGGAACCAGCCAAAATGAAAGCCGAATACCCAAACCATCACTAGAGCGAAAATAAACAGCGGAGCGGCAAATCCCAGATAGGTATAACCTGTGATCAATCGATCAGACCAAGTATCGTTATAACGACCACTGATAATACCAAGTGGAATGGCTATCAAATAAGTTAATATGAGTGTCGCAAGTGCCAACCAGAAGGTATTGGCAACACGCTGACCAATAAGATCTGTTACCGGCATCTTAAACCGGAAAGATTGACCGAAGTCGCCTTGGACAGCATTTTTGATCCAATCCCAGTACTGTACATACCAAGGATTGTTTAATCCCAGTCTTTCACGTTGAGCCTCAAGTGCTTTCGGGTCAACGCTTGGGTCAAGCAATCCAGTTAACGCATCCCCCGGCATGGCCTTTGCCATCAGGAAGACCAAAAGGCTTAGTAAGAAGATTTGAGGGATCATTATGATAATTCTACGTACTATCGTTTTCCACATATGGCCTTCAACCTTTCTGAGGTAGAGCTACTCGGTGAGTATCGGAAATGGATTTGAGCGAGTATGCAAGCCCTTCCTCATCAAAGAAGTTTCGGTATGAATTCTCGTACTCGGATTTAACCATCTGACGGAAAGCATTCATCTCGTCACGTTTGGTTGGATCCATATCCGGAATGGCTGCTATGAGACGTTTGGTGTAGATATGCTGTGGGTTCTCAAAAATATCATCGGTCGTTCCTTGCTCTACGTAGCGACCTTTATACATAATTCCAATCTGATCACACATATGACGGATGATTCCGAGATCATGGCTGATGAACAGATAGGTCAGATTTAACTCCTTTTGAATCTCCTGCATGAAATTTAGTACCTGTGCCTGTACGGATACATCCAGTGCGGATACGGGCTCATCTGCAATGATCAGTTTCGGCTTCAATGCAATTGCCCGGGCAATTCCGATCCGCTGCCGCTGTCCTCCGGAGAATTCATGAGGATACTTATAGATGGATTCCGGACTCAGTCCGACCTTTTCAAGTAAATCCCTCACTTGTCTCTTTTCTTCTGTGGCTGTCAGTCGCTCATAGTTGCGAAGAGGTTCAGCGATAATGTCGATAACCCTCTTTTTAGGATTTAATGAAGAGTATGGATCCTGAAAGATCATTTGCACGTCTCGCTGGAGTTGTCGGTCTTTTCGCCGCTCTTTGGCAAGATCTTTGCCGTTGAAAAGAATCCTTCCAGCTGTCACATGGTTGAGTCCGATGACGGCTCTCCCTGTCGTCGTTTTGCCTGAGCCTGACTCACCAACGAGTCCGTAAGTCTGTCCCTGTTCAATGGAGAAGCTTACATCATCAACTGCCTTGATACTTCCAATTTCACGTTTGATCAATCCACCGCGAATCGGAAAGTGTATTTTGAGTCCTTCAACTTCGAGTAGTGCCATTATGTTATTCCTCCTCAGCTTGATCAGGGAAATGAAAGTGCTGGTAACAGGTGCAGCGTACAAAGTGACCTGGAGCAATTTCATGCATCTGTGGGTTATCTTCATGGGCCGAATCACTAATCCATGGAATTCGGGCCTTGAATCGACACCCGTAGCGAGGAAGATTCTTTAAAGAAGGTACAATGCCTTGAATGACATGCAGCTTCGATTTTTCTTCAGTAATGGTAGGAATAGAGTTTAATAGAGATCTTGTGTATGGATGCTTCGCATCGGTCATTAGCGTGTAGATATCAGCAATTTCAACAATCTCACCTGCGTACATAACTGCCACACGATCCGCCATCTCGGCGACCACTCCAAGATCATGCGTAATTAAGATGATGCCGGCGTGAATTTCGTTCTTCAACTCACGTATAAGTTCAAGAATTTGCAGTTGAATCGTAACGTCAAGTGCTGTTGTTGGCTCATCAGCGATCAGCAATTCCGGTTTATTGGCGATTGCAATCGCTATAACAACCCGCTGTCTCATACCACCAGATAGTTCGTGAGGATACTGCTTATAAATTTGTTCGGGGCGTGGGATGCCCACTTGGTTAAGCAGATCAATAACCTTGTCTTTCTTTTCTTTAGAAGACATTTTAGGTTGATGAAGTGTCAGAATCTCATCGATCTGGTCACCAATAATCATCAGAGGATTTAATGCGGAAAGGGGGTCCTGAAAGATCATCCCTATCTCTTTTCCGCGAAGCTTGTTCATTTTGTTAGGATTGATATTCGCGATATCCTGCCCTTTGTATAGAATCTGACCATCAATTTTGGCTTTGTTGTGAAGACCCATAATTGAAAATGCGAACGCACTTTTGCCTGATCCTGATTCTCCAACAATCGCTAGTACTTCGTTTTTCTTAACCGTAAGGTTAACGTGATCAACTGCTGCATAATAGTCATCTTCAATTCTGAATGATGTAGTTAGATTTCTGACTTCCAATAGCTCTGTGTTCAAATCAATCACCCTAACCCCAAAATTTCCGCAGACTGTATTCATATATATAAGAATGCATCCACTGTATATTTCCATGTTCTTGAAGAAGACGAACAAAAGTTTATACAAAATACTAATCCTTTAGGAGAAACGAGTTTCGATATTGCTATTTAGACCATTGGTCAATTAATGCTGATAAATCCTAGCGGAATTATATAGGAAAATAATTAATGTAATCATACGTGTAAATTTAGGTGACGTCAATAAGTATTTTGAGATTTTTGGTATAAATGTTTTTTATATCATAGTTTTGGGTATTAGTTATATTTTTAAGGTGCTTTATCAAGGGGTTTTCGATATTATTTCGACTTTTTTCGCGTGAGGTTCTGAAGTAGGAGAGTGAGAATACTAAATATATAACATGCACCTTACGTATATTACGTACTTACATGTCGAATCAATTTAATTTTAGAATATATATGTTAGGTTTGTGGTAAATATTCGATTTAATTTGTTTCTTCTATGTCAGCTGTCTTTTTAGCAAATTTATGCCTATGCGATTATTTTTATGCTATTCATTAAGTCTGTGTTAAAATTCTAGTTATTCTAGTATAGTTTTATTTATTTGCTGCTGTAAAGGACTAATTGTAATCTTTTATCATTTTTTTTACAAAAGAATGAAAAAAGCCCTGCAAAATGCAAGGCTTTTCGGATCTTTATACAATATATTGTATATTAATTATACTCTTTATGGTGATGCCGGCGGGCGTTTGCCACGCTTCAACTCATTGATGCTTAAGCCAAAATCCATCTGCAGATGAGGATAATCCGGAAAGTTAGCCCAGTCGCCTCCCCATGTAAATCCTAACTCCTTGGCCATATCGACAATTTCCATCCAGTCTGCTTGTCCATTGCCGTTATCATCACGCTCCATATCCCATACTACATCACCATCTGGTGTCCGAAGTGCAAAATCAATAGCCAGTCCATAATTATGATATGACTCCCCGCCCCTGGCATTCGTAACTATATTCCCAGTCGTGGCGCGACCTTGATTAAACAGCTCATTCTGCTCTTCTATACTTCGATAACCATGGGTGATAACGACATCTATACCACGCCGGGTTGCTTTGCGTACCAGTAACTGCTCACTCTCTGCCACGACGGGATGGAGACCTGTGATGGGTGCAGCTTCTCTCGTATAATCTGGCCAAATTTCGTAAGTATCTTCTTTCTGTTGTAGCCACACGTATAAAACGGAAATTAGCAGCGTAGCTATTAGCCAAAAACGCAAACTTTTCTTTTGCTTCCGCTGCTCTTTTTTCTTGATTTTCTTCATATGCACTCCTGATGTTTTGATCTGTTATAAATGGAATACGGCGTTAACTCATCACTTACTCAAATCATAATCTATTCTATTATAAATGATTTGCATTTCAATTACTTCTCCACGATCATTTCGCTCAGGTTCGCGTTCGTTTTACAACACAAAAAAGCAGCCGGCTATAAGCCGGCTGCTTCGTATGCAAGCTGAGTAAGACTACTCAGTTGTGTATGGCAGCAATGCGATTTGACGGGAGCGTTTGATCGCGATCGTCAGCATGCGTTGATATTTAGCGCTAGTACCTGTTACACGGCGTGGCAAAATTTTTCCACGTTCGCTGATAAATTTACGAAGCAAGTCCGTATCTTTATAATCGATGTGAGTAATTTTGTTAGCTGTGAAGAAGCACACTTTACGACGTTTGTTACGGCCGCCACGGCGAGCCGGTCTTTTATCGTTGTCTCCGCCTTCTCTTTGCTTGAAGCTCATGCTTTTCAGTCCTTTCCTATCGTTAAACCATCCACTCTAGAGTGTCGGTTCACGTTAAAATGGCAAATCATCATCCGATATATCAATCGGTTTTCCGTCATCGGAAAAAGGATCCTGATTGTTGCTACGCGAATTATTGTTATTGTTCGCGCGCCCGCCGCCTCCATAAGAAGGCTCTTCACGCATCGGTTGCCCACCGCCGCCACCGTTATTATCACGGTTACCTGACTCCAAGAAACGGACATTATCGGCAATGACTTCGGTCACGTATACACGTTTACCTTCGTTATTCTCGTAGTTCCGTACTTGAATGCGTCCTTCGACTGCAGCTAGGCGTCCTTTGCGCAAATAGTTTGCACAAGTCTCAGCAAGCTGTCTCCAGGTTACGACCGGAATGAAATCCGCTTCCCGCTCTCCCCCTTGGCTTGTAAACGGTCTGTCCACCGCCAAAGTAAATTGCGTAACTGCTACTCCTGCTGGAGTGTAACGCAACTCAGGATCCCGGGTTAACCGGCCGATCAGAATGACACGGTTCAACAATGTAATCCCCTCCTTCAGAGCGTATTGGTGCGTTAATCACGAGTTGTCTTAGGCAGACTTAACATCGTTCGTAATGAGATAACGAATTACTTCGTCAGAAATCTTCATGAGACGCTCAAGCTCAGTAACTACTGCTGGTTCAGCAGTGAAGTGTACCAGAACATAAACACCATCACGGAATTTCTTGATCTCATACGCAAGACGGCGTTTACCCATAACGTCGTGAGCTGTAACTTCACCACCGCCGTTGGAGATGATGCCTTGGAATTTATCGACTGTAGCTTGAACAACTTCTTGCTCAACGTCAGGACGAATAATGTACATCACTTCATATTTGCGCATAATTTTCACCTCCTTATGGACTCTGGCCCTCAATCCAGGTTGAGAGCAAGGAACGAGCACAAACTCGAACTATATTAATATAACAAAAATAAGACATCAATGCAAGCAAACGTTCCCTGTTTGTATTGGCACATGTTCATTCGAGTTCTGGAGACACTATGGATGCAGTAATAAGAAAAATATCTGAGGAGGTCTTACCATGGGCGAACAAACTGAGTTTGAAAAAGGTGACAAAGCACCGAATGATGGAGAGTACACGGAAGTCGGAGAAAAAAGCTTCCATACCGAAATACAAAATCCTAAACGGATAACCCTCAAAAAGGGGGAATCCTTTCCTGAAACGAGCAACCAAAACCGGAAGTGGAAGAGATTAACGAAGGCCCGTGTTCATTAGAAGGAAATTATTATTTAATAACACATGTATATAAAACGTAATAATGCACATAATACAATCAGGCGGTACACGAGAGAGGTGTGGTTCCGTTGGACAACGCAGCCGATCGTGTAATGTTGGAGATTCATCACGTAATCTAAGAAGCAAGTGGTAGTGTGTAAGGCCCTTCGTCTGAGCACGAGTATTGCATGAGCAGTACGCCAGGTTTCTGATCTTACGACCGATTGTTTCCTAACTAACCGATGTATCGCCTACAAGGAGCCCTTCGGGGCTCTTTTGTTTTATGTCGTAGACTTTTTTGGTTGTTTAAAATAAATAAAAAAACCTTCCATTCGAGGAAGGTCTGATCGCTTTATTATACTCAATATAACTAAGTTCATTGAAATGCCATTGCATAAATGCTGTAAGTGGCGGAAAGGGTGGGATTCGAACCCACGCACGCTGTGACACGCCTAGCTGATTTCGAGTCAGCCCCCTTGGGCCTCTTGGGTACCTTTCCGCAGCAATACTGATTATAGCATGATCACATACAGAACGCAATACCTGTGCTGCGCATGCATGAAAACGTTATTACGGTATGCATTTGACCACAGACTTGCATTTATGATTCGGCAGCATCCTCTGCCGAGCGAAGAACTTTTTTCATGTTTTTCTCAAACTTTGCTCTCGGAATGAGTACACTGTGTTTACAGCCTACACATTTGATTCGAATATCCATCCCCATCCGAATAATCTCCATCTCATTGCTTCCACAGGGATGCTGCTTCTTCATCTGTACAATGTCTCCAAGCTGGAAACTCTTACGCTCCACCAGTACCATCCCCTTCATCCTTCTCCTGCCCGGCTGCCTGTTCCAATGCTGCGAGCTTACCCATCTCATGATACTCCATCGTTTTCTTTACATCGCTCTGAATTTGGCGCTCTACAGAGGCTCTGGAATTTGGCATACACTCTGCAACGATCCGAACGACATACTCTGAAGTGGTCATCGATTGAATGCCGAGCACATCCGGGACTTTTACAATATTGAGATCCCGGTCTTCAATTCCAACCAGGGCCTGTTTGACCAAGTGAACAGATTCATCCAACGTTTGATCCCCCTTCATTGGAATATCCACCACAGCAAGCGAATTGGACATGGAGAAGTTTGTTACACTGGCAATCGTACCATTCGGAATAATATGAACTTCACCTTGCCAGCTAACCAGCTTGGTTGTTCTCAAGCCGATGACTTCAACGGTTCCTTTGTAGGTACCTGTCTGAATTACATCCCCTACAGCAAACTGGTCCTCCAATATAATGAAGAAACCCGTAATAACATCCTTCACTAAACCCTGTGCACCAAAACCGATGGCAAGTCCAAGCACACCTGCACTGGCCAGTAGGGGTCCAACTTGTATGTTGATCTCTGATAACAGTAACAGAATCATAATGAAATTACATGTTATGGAGGTCGCATTTTTGAGCAATTCACCTACCGTGACAAACCTGCGCGGATTTACACGGACTTTGCCTTCCTGCTTCCGTTCCAGGCTGCGATCAATAATGCGGTACACAATCTTGATTACAATTCGCGTGATAATAAAAATAATAACAATACGAATCGAGCTGAACAGAATGTTTAGCCACATATCTGCATCGGTGACGGAATTCCATAACTTATCGGTCCAGCTGACAGCACTTTTTACTGTTTCTTCTAAGGCAGTAGGCTCATCCGCGGGGTTAGCAGGAGCTGTAGCAAAAAATTTAAAAGGCAGCATCAATTCCGACCTCCTCTACATGGGTATGTTATCATAGCTGTCTTCGGTTTTGAAATAGAGGCCCCGGATCTCTACAAACTCGTTGCGAATAATCTGCTGCACTCTTGCCAGATCTTCTTTTGGAAACTGTATACAGAGGGCACAGCCTGCCGTAATCTCTTTCGGGGTCGGAAATAAATCAATTTCAATCTCGGCAAATTCTAGCAGCATTTCCGCCCGCAAAGCCTGCTGGGTAGAATCAAAGGCAATTAGCATCCAATCATCCATCCACTCGTCCATATCCGGCTCCTTTCCGATTTCCAAGCATCATCCATGGGTTGTTCTCTCTCGGTGTAAACCTTTAGGAAAAAGCTTGTCCTTACGAAGTATAAAACCTTCTATCCTTCCATATACTGTTACTACCATTCTCAAGGGGAAAGGATAGATCCTATGAATCCCAATTCGCGTTCTTATTCATCCCAAGATATGACCAGTTTGAAGATACCACATACCGACCCAGGCATACACTCCGCCATTATACATCGTTTAATGTTTCATCTCTATAAGGCCCATTCTCTTCAAAATGTCGTTATTGTCTGCATCGGCACAGATCGCTCCACAGGAGACTGTCTTGGTCCTCTGGTAGGCTCTTCGCTTGCCAAGTGGGACAGCCCCCTATTTCACCTCTATGGTACATTGGACGAACCTGTACATGCAATGAACCTTCAGGACACCCTGAACACCATTCAAAATACACACCATAACCCCTATGTAATAGGAATAGACGCCTGCCTCGGGCAATCCTCCAGTGTAGGCTGTATTCAGGTGGTCAATGGGCCGCTCAAGCCTGGTGCGGGTGTAAATAAAGAATTACCGCCGGTCGGCGATATCCATCTTACAGGTATCGTTAACGTCGGCGGCTTTATGGAATACTTTGTTTTGCAAAACACACGGCTCAGTCTTGTCATGCGCATGTCTGAAATTATCGCGAGCAGTCTTTACTCAGCCATTCGCGAATGGCATACACGCTCTACTCTGCTTGCTGTGCCAGAGTAATGGCTTCCTTCTCTTCAGGGGATAGTGTATAAGATGACTCTCCCCCTTTAAGAGGTTTGGCATACACATAAGAACCATCACGATTATAGATCCCTGTGAGGATCATCCCATCGTTATTATCGTTAATCATGGCCATGGAGAAACTCAGATCACTGCCTCTTTCTCCATAGGCATTATACCGTTTCACACCCACTTTACCCTGGATACGGGTCAGTTTTTGCATGACTTCCTGGATCTGACTAGTCTGCAAGTTATGCTCGTCCTCAATGCTGTCCATCTGAATTTTCAGATTGATCAACAACGATTCCAGGTCCTCTACTCCACTGCCAGCCATCATCGCTTCGTATTTCCGTTTGAACTTGCGTAACTTTGCGCCTTGGGCAATACTTACAATCAGTAAGATCACCAATAATAATGCCATTCCGCCAATAATCCATAGCAGCTGTTCCAGAATCAGCTCGTTTAATTCAGCCATGTAGTGCAACTACCCCTCTGTTTGTTTGTTCATCAACCTGTCCGTTCATTTTGCCAACGAGCGATCCTGCACTCGTTAGACCTTCCCCTAATAAATAAACCCTTTATCTATAGTAATTAATCAACTATTTTCCAATTTCAAAAGATATCTCTCTAATCCGCTGCCCCTTCATACCGATCGTCGTAGTTAACGCGGCATTGTTAGTTCGTTTACTGCATGAATTAGAGCATCTATCTCTTGGCTAGTTGTTGAATATCCTACACTGGCTCTGACCGCTCCGCTCAATGTGGTTCCGGCAGATTCATGCGCAAGAGGTGTACAGTGAAAACCGGAACGCACAGCAATACCATAACGACGGTCCAGTTGAAAAGCTAGCTGAGCAGAATCATATCCCTCTACTGTAAAGGATACCAACCCGGTACGTGGTTGTCCAAGCTCTGGCCCAAGCATCCGAATTCCTGCTACAGATGATAACCCTTGCATCATATGTTGAGTTAGTTCCCACTCATGCTTATAGATTGCTTCAGGAGTCAATTCCATCACATGCTTCACGCCGGCTGCCAGCCCTGCCATACCTACAGTATTCGGAGTTCCTGCCTCATATCGGTCTGGACGAACAAGCGGCTGTTCAATCGCTTCAGACTGACTGCCTGTCCCCCCATGAAGAAGCGGTTCGAGATCAAGCTCCGGAGCAATGTAGAGGCCTCCCGTTCCCTGTGGACCGAGAAGACCCTTATGTCCTGGAAACGCCAGCATATCTATACCTAGCTGTTGTACATCCACTGGCATAATGCCAGCACTCTGAGCGGCATCTACGAGAAATGTCGCCCCATATTTACGACTAATCAGCGATATTTCACCAATAGGTAAAATGCTACCCAGCAAGTTGGAACTATGTGTACATACAACCAATCTCGTGTTTGGACGAAACAAACGTTCGAGTTGAACCAGATCAATATCACCTGCAGCATTCACAGGTACATAATCCACTTCTACATTTCGGATCCGTCGCATGTATTCCAAAGGCCGCCTGACCGAGTTATGCTCCGCCATTGTAGCAATGACATGATCACCTTCTCGCAAGTGGCCTTGAATTGCAAGATTCAACGCTTCTGTCGTATTGGAACCGAGTGCAATATCATTGGCATTACTGATACCAAAAAGACTGGATAGAACCTTTCTCGTGTCAAAAAGTACACGGCTTGCTTGAACAGCCATTCGATGGCTGCCTCTGCCCGGATTGGCTCCAGCGACATCAAGGGCATGCAGCATGGCTTCACCAACAGCAGGCGGCTTAGGCCATGATGTCGCAGCATGATCCAGATAAATGACTTCCTTCACCTCACAACCACCTCTGTCCTGTTCATTGAGCGATCCATCATAAAACCAATCATAAACGCCAGTGCCGAATAAGAAAACAATACCTTTACAGAAAAAATAATGACATATCGTTTCTCCATCGTACAGAGGCGATATGTCATCAGATGAAAAAAGCCCCGCGTGTTGTAAGTTAATCTACAGGATTATCTATTGCAGCAGTTCCAACAATCGCTCCAGATCCTGTTTGCTGTAGTAGTTGAGCTCGATTTTGCCTTTATCTTTGTTGTGCTTTATCTTCACTGTTGTTTTGAAACGCTCACGCAAGGATTCCTCCACCGTGTCAATGAATGGATCCTTTTTCTTGAGTTTGGATTTGGCCTTGGCTTCACCCGTCTTGGAACGATCCAGCTGCTGTACCGCTTCTTCCAGCTCACGTACACTCCATTGTTGGTCAATGGTTTGTTTGGCCAGCTGTTTCACCATATCCTGATCCTTCACACCGACTATGGCACGTGCATGACCCATGGACAATGTTCCACGTGAAACATGGTCTTTCACTTCTTCCGGCAACGAAAGCAAACGCAAGAAGTTTGCAATGTGAGAACGGGATTTTCCCACTTTGACTGACAACTCTTCCTGTGTCAGCGAGAACTGATCCATCAGGCCTTGATAGGCTACTGCCACTTCCATCGCGTTGAGATTTTCCCGTTGCAAATTCTCAATAAGAGCGATTTCCATGACCTGCTGATCACTAAAATTACGAACGACTGCGGGCACTGTTGCATTACCGCAATATTGAGAAGCTCTAAACCGCCGTTCCCCAGCAATAATCTCATAACCTCTCAGTACAGTACGCACGATAATTGGCTGTATCACACCGTGTTGCCGTATGGATTCTGCCAATTCATGAATCGCATCCTCATCAAATACCTTCCGTGGCTGATAAGGGTTTGCCCGCAACTGGGCAATTGGAATTTCTACAACCTTGTCATCGTCATTTATTGAAAGCGATGGAATGAGGGCATCGAGACCTTTTCCGAGCCGCTTACTCATACGATATCACTTCCTTTGCGAGCTCTAAATACACTTCTGCTCCTCGTGAACGGGGATCATACGTAATAATGGACTGCCCATGTGAAGGGGCTTCACTAAGTCGCACATTACGCGGAATAATCGTTTGATACACTTTTTGTTGAAAATACTTCTTCACTTCTTCAATCACCTGGATCCCCAGGTTCGTACGGGCATCAAACATGGTGAGCAGTACTCCCTCTATTTGCAGAGAGGTATTCAAATGTTTCTGCACGAGGCGAACCGTGTTAAGCAGTTGGCTCAGCCCTTCAAGTGCGTAGTACTCACACTGGATCGGAATGATCACCGAGTCGGAAGCGGTCAACGAGTTGATCGTTAACATGCCAAGAGATGGTGGGCAATCGATCAGTATGTAATCATAGTTTTTTTTCACCATGGCGAGTGATTTTTTCAAACGAACTTCACGTGATATGGTGGATACCAACTCAATCTCGGCTCCGGCAAGTTGAATCGTTGCAGGGATGATATGAAGCCCTTCAATTTGGGTTTCCACAATGGCTTCCTGAGGATGTACTTCATTAATGATGACATCATATATACAATTGGCCACATCTGCTTTGTTGATTCCGACTCCACTAGTCGTATTTCCCTGAGGGTCAATATCGACAAGCAGTACCCTTTTCCCGAGTGAAGCCAGTCCTGCACCCAAGTTAACAGATGTCGTCGTTTTCCCCACACCGCCCTTTTGATTTGCTACGGCCATAATCTTAGACAATTACTTCACCTCAAATAAAATAGGAGTCTTTTCTTGTAGGTTGTGAGATACAGTTAACTAAAAGCAGGTGGCTATCGTCCACACAAACAACAACTACCGTTCCGTTCTTCAAGCACGTTCTTCAATACAGACTTCAGACTTCAACCAGCTCTATAGACAGAAAAAGCGGCCCATTGCCGCCTTAAGCTTCAACTATTTGCGTTTAGGAATATGAATGACGATCTCATAATGATCTTCGTGATCGGCTTCTTTTGTTTTAATATCCATACCAGAGCCAGATACCATATCAATAGATTGGCGAATGGTATTTAGTGCGAGTCTGACATCTTTGGTAAATGAGATGCGTTTGGACTTTTTGATTTTGGAAGCTTCCTTGTAAAAGGCGACCCTTGCTTCGGTTTGTTTTACGTTCAGCTCTTTTTCAATAATCTCGCTGAGCAATTTCATTTGCAGTTCTTCCGAGTCCAGTGAAAGCAAAGCTCTTGCATGACGTTCGGATATTTTCCGTTCCATCAGTGCAGTCTTAATTCCTTCCGGGAGTTGTAACAACCGAATTTTATTAGCAATGGTTGATTGGCTTTTGCCTAATCGCTGTGCAAGACTCTCTTGTGTCAATTGATGAAGATCAATCAACTTTTGATAAGCAACCGCTTCTTCAATAGCTGTAAGCCCTTCACGCTGCAGGTTCTCAATCAAGGCAATGGAAGCGGCTTGAGAGTCATTAAATTCGCGCACAATGGCTGGAATATGCTCTAGTCCCAGTTTTCGAACCGCACGCCAGCGACGTTCCCCGGCAATAATCTCATATGATCCATTCCGCACACGGACAACAATGGGTTGAATGACTCCATGGGTTTTGATTGTCTGCAACAACTCATCAATTTTATCATCGTCAAAAATCGTACGCGGTTGATAAGGGCTGCTTACTATTTCGCCTACCGGAATTTGTTTCACTTCATCTCCGTTATTGCGCTCCGCCAAACCAAACAACTTCGAAAATTGTTCTTTCATTCCGTATATTACCACCTAGTTTCGTAATAGCTCCCGCAGCAGTGCAGGTGCTTCCTATTCTATATGCGACCCCTCATATGTTGTCGTTCTTCGAATAAGTTTTGCTTTCTACATCACGTTCTGATGAAATTGTCTATACTTCTTGCCAACTCTATTTATATATAATCTATGATCTCTGATATACAGGATCGGCTACTTCTATTCTATCATCTTTTCTATCATAATCCTATTCTAACCTATTCTTTAAACCCTCCTAATTTTCCTGCTTTTCATCCGAGCATCTTGTCGGTTTTACCCTCGTTTTCTCCTTTTTTCATCTGTTTATTTTTGAAATGGTACTCGCTTTGTAATATGTATCTGAAAATAAAAAAAAGGATGTTTCACGTGAAACATCCCCTTCAATATTTTTCTAGTCTGACTTTATATATGGCACAAGTATTAATTTTATAATCCGGCCAAAGTAAGCAAAGCATATTGGTTTACCCAACATTAATTTACTGTACCAATGGTGTCTTGAGTGGAGTCCCCGGTTTACGAGGATATTTGTGAGGCGTTTTATCAAACTTCTGTATCAAGATGATATGACGCGCTGACTCTTCTACTGGCAGCTGGAATGGATGAACCGCTTTTACCCGTCCTCTCAGCTGGTTGAAGCTAAATTCTGCTTCCTTCATTTCTTCACGAGGGTCTCCGCCTTTCATTGCGGCAAACATCCCACCCTTGCGAACGAAAGGCAAACAGAATTCATTCAGCACTGCCAGCTTAGCTACTGCGCGCGCAGTAACCAGATCGTAGCTGTCCCGATATCCTTCCTTGCGCCCCAGCTCCTCTGCCCGGCCATGAATTAATTCAACCTCGGTTAGACCGAGTGTATCCACGACATGCTGCAGAAAGCCAATGCGTTTGTTGAGCGAATCAATAATGGTCAGCTTGATATGCGGGAAGCAGATCTTGAGTGGAATGCCAGGAAAGCCTGCTCCAGATCCAATATCCGCAAGCTTTTCCACTTTGGTCATATCCGTATAGAAGGCCAAGGATACCGAGTCATAAAAATGCTTCGTATACACCTGTTCCCGTTCCGTTATGCCTGTCAGGTTCATTTTTTCATTCCAGGATACCAGCTCCTGAAAATATAGTTCGAACTGTTCCAGTTGACGTTCATCAAGATCCAAACCATGCTCTTTCAGTCGAAGCTGCAATTGCTGTTGAATATCGTCCATTATTGTCCCCTTGCTGCGGTTACACGGTTATAATGCTCCAAGTAGACGAGCAGAATGGAAATGTCCGCAGGAGTTACCCCAGCAATCCGGGAAGCCTGCCCAATTGAAATGGGACGGATCGTGGATAGTTTTTGCTTCGCTTCCATAGCCAGACCATGAACATCATTGTACTCAATCGTATCCGGAATTTTCTTTTTCTCCATCTTTTGCAAACGTTCCACGTGGATCAATTGTTTCTCAATATATCCCGCATATTTAATTTGAATCTCCACTTGTTCCTTCATATCTGCTGTCAGTTCTACCTCAGAAGGTGAAACCTGTTCAACCCAGTCATACGTAATTTCCGGACGACGCAGTAGAGTAAGCAGTGTGCTTCCATCCTGAATTGGAGTCGAGCCAAACTCTTCAAGCTTCGGATTCACATCCGCAGGGCGTGCTTTAGCCGCTTTTAGACGTTCAACCTCTGCATCCACTTTGGCTTTTTTGTCGAGGAATTTAGCATAACGCTCTTCTGAAACCAGACCAATATCATGACCAATCTCGGTCAAACGCAGATCTGCATTATCATGACGAAGCAGCAATCGATACTCGGCACGTGATGTGAGCAAACGATACGGCTCGTTTGTTCCCTTAGTCACCAGATCATCAATCAACACGCCAATATAACCTTGGGAACGATCCAAAATAACAGGCTCTTTGCCTTGTACTTTGCGTGCAGCGTTAATTCCAGCCATGATCCCCTGTCCTGCCGCTTCTTCATAACCGGAAGTCCCATTGATTTGTCCGGCCGTGAACAGACCTGGCAAACGTTTTGTTTCAAGTGAAGGCCAGAGCTGTGTAGGTACCATCGCATCGTATTCAATGGCATATCCATTACGCATCATTTCCACTTTTTCCATTCCCGGAATCGAGCGAAGAACGGCAAGCTGAACATCCTCCGGCAGACTGGTAGATAGTCCTTGTACATAATACTCGGATGTATTTTTTCCTTCTGGCTCCAGGAAGATCTGATGTTTCGGCTTGTCGCTGAAACGAACAATTTTGTCTTCAATGGATGGGCAGTAACGCGGTCCCGTACCTTCAATAACACCCGAGAACATCGGTGCACGATGCAGGTTATCATTAATGATCTGATGGGTTTCAACCGAAGTGTAGGTCAACCAACATGGCAGCTGTTCATTTTCAGAAGATTCTGTCTCATACGAAAAGAACTTCGGCTCATCATCGCCAGGCTGAATTTCCGTTTTGCTGAAATCAATTGTATCCTTATGCACACGAGGTGGTGTACCTGTTTTGAAACGAACAAGTTCGAATCCAAGTTCCCGCAGATGCTCGGACAATTTGAGTGAAGGCTGTTGGTTGTTCGGTCCACTTTCGTACATCAATTCACCCATAATAACTTTACCGCGCAGATAAGTGCCTGTAGTTAGAACAACAGCTTGGGCACGGTACTCTGTACCCGTCTGAGTCACTACCCCCACACATTTCCCGTCTTCGACGATCAAGCGATCCACCATACCTTGACGCATAGTGAGGTTGCGCTCATTCTCCATCGTTTCTTTCATCTTATGCTGATAAGAGAACTTGTCTGCCTGAGCACGCAGAGCGTGAACTGCAGGACCTTTCCCTGTGTTGAGCATTCTCATCTGAATAAACGTCTTATCGATATTCCGTCCCATCTCACCGCCAAGCGCATCAATCTCGCGCACAACATGTCCTTTAGCCGGTCCCCCAATGGATGGGTTACAAGGCATGAAGGCCACCATATCCAGATTTATTGTAATCATCAGTGTTTTGGAACCCATACGGGCTGCGGCCAGTGCCGATTCCACACCCGCATGTCCCGCACCAACGACAATTACATCATAGCTGCCGCCATCAAAAGCCATTCTTGTTTACCTCCTTATGCCGCAGCACGTTTGAATCCCATGCCCACGGTCTATTGTAAAAAATTGAATGCTCTCCCTATTCAGCCAGGGGACATTCCGATCTATATCAAGCCATCAAGTCTGTAATTCCTACAGACGTCATTGCCATGCTGACCATTCACAAGAAATGGACTTCATTATCATACTACTTTTCACAGGAAGTATGTTTGTTCATTTTACTTTCCTAGACAGAACTGGGAGAAAATCTGGTCAATCAATGCATCATGTGCCGTATCGCCCACAATCTCACCAAGGTGCTCCCACGCCAGACGTACATCAATCTGAATCATGTCAATTGGAATGAACTGTTCAGCAGCTTCATAAGCGTCAATCAAGGACTGTTTTGCCTTTTTGAGCAAAGCAATATGACGCACATTGCTGACATACGTCAAGTCAGCCGATTCCAGCTTACCGCTAAAGAACAAGGTGGAAATGGCATCTTCCAGACGATCAACACCCAGATCATCCTTCACTGACATCGGAACAAGGCGCTCTTCCGGGATGTAGCGTAGCAAAATGTCGCGGTCAGCCTGCGGAGCTAAGTCCATTTTATTCATAATGATAATTGATTGTCTACCGCGGATTTGTTCCAGCAATTCAATCTCATCCTCGTGCAATGGTTCCGCCGCATTGATGACCATCAACAACAGATCTGCCTCTGCTACTGCGGAGCGGGAACGTTCTACCCCGATTCTCTCGACAACGTCCATCGTTTCCCGAATGCCGGCTGTATCCAGCAGCTTGAGCGGAATGTTGTTAATCGTTACAAATTCCTCAATAACGTCACGTGTTGTTCCCGGAATATCCGTTACAATAGCCCGATTATCCTGAGCGAGTGCATTCAGCAAAGAGGATTTTCCTACGTTTGGCCGCCCTACAATCGCCGTTGTAATTCCTTCACGTAGTATCTTGCCCTGTTCTGCCGTTACCAGCAATTTATCAATTTCAGTCATGACCAGACTGGATTTTTCTTTAATAAAATCAGCAGTTAAGGACTCCACATCATGCTCGGGATAGTCAATGTTCACTTCGATATGAGCCAGCGTTTCCACCAACGTATGTCTCAGATCACGCAGTTTGGAGGAGAGCTTTCCCTCCACTTGTTTGAGTGCTACCGAAAATGCTCTATCCGACTTGGAACGAATGAGATCCATAACGCCTTCCGCCTGTGACAGATCGATCCGTCCATTCAGGAAAGCACGCTTTGTGAATTCCCCAGGCTCTGCAAGGCGAATATTGAGCTGAAGCAGCAGATCCAGAACCCGCTTCACTGAGACTACTCCACCATGAGCACTAATCTCAACCACATCTTCTGTCGTAAACGAACGAGGTGCCCGCATTACTGTAACCAGTACTTCTTCAATGTTCTCCCCACTGCCAGGTTCAATGATATGACCGTAGTGAACTGTATGAGATGCTGCTTCGGTCAAAGGGGTTTTACTACGGAAAATTTTCTCCGTCTCCGATACTGCATCCGGACCGCTGACCCGGATAACTGCTATGCCCGCTTCCCCAACAGCCGTGGATATCGCTGTGATCGTATCACTGATCATCGTTATCTCTCCCTGCTCTATTTTAAAATGGTTGTCCTTACGGACCACATGTGAATTTCACTTTATAAGTTCTCACCAATATACTTATCTACGAAAAAAGCAATGGCTTCTGCACCGGGCAGGAAGCCATTGCGTCTTCAATTTCGTGTTATTTCGTCATGATGACCACGCGCCGATTGGGCTCTTCGCCCTTGCTGTACGTCTTAATCTGCGGGTGGTTTTGCAGTTTCGCATGAATGACCTTGCGTTCGAGTGGAGGCATCGGCTCCAGAACAACTTCCTTGCCAGAACGGATCGCTTGTCCAGCCAGACGTTCAGCCAGATCCTCAAGCGTCTTCCGGCGGCGTTGGCGGAAATTCTCCGCGTCCAGTACGATTCGAACGAAACTTTCCGAATAACGGTTAGCTACAATGTTCGTTAGATATTGAAGTGCATCGAGTGTCTGTCCACGTCTGCCAATAATCATGCCAAGATCTTCCCCGGCAATATTGAAGATATGTCCATCCCGCTGCTTTTTGATATCCACTTCAACATCCAGTCCCATACCTGCTGCTACTTCTTTTAAGAAAGCAGCCGCTTCCTCATAGGGATTTTTAGCTGCGACATCCTCAAGTTTAGCTTCAACCTGAGGTACATGTGCGGCCGGCTCGACCCGCTGTGGTACAGCTTCGGGCACAGGCAGAAGTTTTACTTCAACTTTCGCCGCCTTTACCCCGATCAAACCCAGGAATCCTTTTGACGGCTGCTCTAACACTTGTATCTCGACCTTGTCCCGGCTCACGCCAAGCTCAGCCAATCCTTGGTTTACAGCATCTTCAACGGTTTTTCCTGACGCAATGACTTTGGTCATTTCGATTTTTTGGCCCCTTTCGACCCTTTTCCAGAGACGGTTGCCTTGCCACCGTTTTTGCGTTTAGCTCCATTTTTGGAGGAACTATTCTGCTTCACGTTGACTTCAGCCACGACTTTATCATTATTCCGGTAAAGGAAATAGTTTTGCACGATCGTGTAGATGTTACTGTAGAACCAGTACAGCGGCAACGCTGACGGGAACTGGTAAGACATTACGAAAATCAAGATTGGGTAAACCCATAGCATGAACTGCATTGGTCCAACCTGTTGTGCAGGATTCATGCGCATCA
This sequence comes from Paenibacillus illinoisensis NBRC 15959, assembly GCF_004000925.1. Taxonomy (GTDB): domain Bacteria; phylum Bacillota; class Bacilli; order Paenibacillales; family Paenibacillaceae; genus Paenibacillus; species Paenibacillus illinoisensis. The sequence goes on from NZ_BIME01000003.1 coordinate 613,008, forward strand.
TCATCCATGTTTGTACGAATGTTGTGATGGCAGCCAGCACAGGCAGTATAAACAGGTGATCCGGCGCTCCGAGCTGGAGCCACAAGAAGTCATGTGTTCTCAGACTGGAGTTACCGTAAATTGAGTTATAAAGTGCGATGTAAATCGGCATCTGAATCAGAAGTGGTAGACAACCCGCCATCGGATTAACTTTATTCTCCTGAAACAACTTCATCGTTTCTTGCTGAACTTTCTCAGGTGTATCTTTATACTTGGCTTGAATCTCCTTCAACTGCGGCTGTATTGCCTGCATGGCTTTGGAACTGCGGACCTGCTTCATTGTTAGTGGCAAAATCAACGTCCGCACAATCAGCACCATGACTAGGACAGCTAGTCCATATTCACCGTTAAACCAGTTGGCGAATGTATCGAGCGCCAGTGAGAACCAGTAAACAACATTGCTTTGCCAGAATGAGTCACTGTTTTTCAGATCTTCCGTCGTAACCCCGGATCCTTGCGGAGTACACCCCGCTAGTACGGTGACCATTGCAATGACTGCAATGAGGAGAATCCACTTCCCCTTTGATGTCTTCAATCGCGACACTTCATAACCCCTCTCTTAACCATTCCATTCCACCGTAAATCATACCATAATTAGGAGGACAAATAAACCGAAGCTTACCGTTTGTTAGGCTTAAGAAGAGCCGCTTTGCGCATAACGTGCAGCAGACTTTTCTCCATTTCCTGATAGGTCATGTCCAGCGCCCCTTTTCTCACGATGAAGATCAGGTCCATCTGTGTGACAATCTCTTTTTCATGGTGCCTTATAATTTCCTTAATCATGCGTCTCATCCGGTTTCGTACGACAGCGTTTCCGATTTTCTTGCTGCATGATACACCTACCCGGAATTGCTCCGTATCTTTACGGCGGCAGCCATACACCACAAATTGATGATTGGCAAAAGATTTCCCATACCGGTATACGCGGCTAAAGTCCGCCCGGTTTCGCAAACGCAGTCTTTTATACACGGCGCTTCTCCTTGCTGTTCTCCACCATCCATATTGACGGAGGCCTCATTACTGATTTAGTATAGGCTTTCTTGAATAACGGTAAACTGTTCTAACGACAACTTCATTATATATAAGGAAACTTTTTTATAAATTTCGTGACGGATTAGATCCTTCTTCAAAAAAAGAAATAGACACTTTCGACCTTTTTCGCAGCCAATTCAGACCCGATCTATATCAGCATCCAGTCTGAAATGACTCATTTAAGAAAAAAAAGACCACCTCGGTGGTCTTCTCATGCATTAAGCACTCAGGACTTTACGGCCTTTCAGGCGACGTGCAGCCAAAACTTTACGGCCGTTGCTCGTGCTCATTCTTTTCCGGAAACCATGAACTTTTTTACGTTTGCTTACGTTCGGTTTGAATGTAGGTCTCAATGTATTGCACCTCCTTACAAGGAAATACTTATGTGATGAATCATTTTCATCTTCACAGAAAACACCTTTATACATTTAACCACGTACACCTGGAAAAGTCAACTCTAACCCACTTCGCTTCTCCCTCTTTTTATAGCCCTTTCCAGCCTGCCCCTCAGAGCTCGTAACACTTTAGTAGATTTTGATTTGAATAAAATAATTTTTGAAGCGAAAAAAGTTATCCCCAACAAACCTCACGCTGTCACTTCATCCATCACTCCAACGGTTATCCACACCCCAACTTGGACCTCTCGTTCATCTCTCACCCTCCACTTTCAGTAACCAGAAGTTATTCACATGTGGATAACGAATTCAACTACGCTTTATTCGTATGGGCGCTTTCCTTTTATACAATATTTTCTTTCTACTGAAGGCTACAAATTCGCTAATTATTTTCTCAACTTATGTAGTACATTTTGTTGAATATTGGACCTTGTTTAAAATTTTATGTATCCGCTTTAATCTGAAGGTTTACAAGCTTTCAAGAAAGGTGTAGGATAAAAATCACATCTTGTATACAAGTATACTTAAGTATTCATGCAGAGAATGTCCGCGTTACCTAACACTCTTTTTGATTTACAAAAGGACTGATCTTCGGCTCTTTGAAAACGGTATTAGGAAAATAGGTTTTGGACTTCCGCTTCCTAATCAGACAGCATGCAAACTGCAAAAAGGTTATGCTATGATCAGTGTACAGGTCCATTGGGATGGATTACCGAGTACTGGACCTAGAGAACTGATTACTTGAATAGGAGCGTTAGCCATTATGTTGTTTCCTTCTTCCTGGCTGCAGGGAGCTTCCCGCGGGGAAGCCATCGCCTGCGAATTAAGGCTGCGCATCATCAGTGGAACCCTGCGTCCTGGAGAGATTTTGTCTGAAAATCGAATTGCCGCTGATTTTGACAGCAGCCGTTCACCTGTCCGCGAAGCCCTGAGAACACTGTCGAATGAAGGACTGATTCGGCTTGAACGGATGGGTGTGGTTGTCCTAGGATTGAAAATCAAGGATGTTGAAGAGCTGTACGACGTCCGTTTTTTAATTGAAAGCTTTGTCCAGCAGCGATTAGCAGGGTCTGTCCCCGAGCAATTGATTACTTCGCTTCGTAATATACTGGACAAAATGGAGCTGGCTGGTCGGCATCAGGATGCCGTCGAATTTGCTTTTCAGGATCTGACTTTCCACGAGACCATCATTGAGGCAGCCGAGCATTCCCGTATTTCACATTTATGGAGAAGCATTCGTTATGTTGTCATGACGGTTATGCTGCTAACAACCCGCAGGGTGTTTGATCAGGGCGATCCAAAAGTAAGCGCTGTAATTAAAAAACATCGATTGTTGATTGAAGCACTAGAGTCAGGTGACAAAGCATCCATTCAGGCCGGCGTGCGTACTTACTTTCAGGATTCCGGCAAAACCCTGCATGAGAGCTTCGACTCCTGATCATGTCAGAAAGTTTATATTTTTCGACTTTGGTTTAAATAATGACCACTGTCTGCAATCACATCCAAGTGGATGGATTGTCATTTAAGTTGTCGACAAGTATACAAAATGCGATTTAGTTTCAATTTTTGGGCATATTAAAGGGAGACAAACTTCCCTGACGGCAAATTCACTTGTAAGCGTTTATATTCAAAACAAAGGAGCATACATCATGAGCACTCTTTTTGGACTATCCCATAATGCAACATTGTTGGTGTGGACATTGATTGCGATCGTATTTCTGATCGTGTTGATCTCCAAATATAAATGGAACCCCTTCGTTACCCTTTTAATATCCGCTTTAATGCTTGGTCTGCTTGCCGGTATGAAACCTGCCGATGTGATCTCTTCCATTACAGGTGGACTCGGCGGTACGCTTGGAACCATAGCCATTGTCATCGGGCTTGGCACGATGCTGGGTAAAATGATGGCCGAATCAGGCGGTGCCGAGCGCATTGCAACCACACTGGTCGATCGCTTTGGTGTGAAACGTGTGCACTGGGCCATGATGATCGTTGGTTTTATCGTAGGTATCCCTGTCTTCTTCGAAGTTGGCGTGATTCTGCTGATTCCGATTATTTTCACCGTTGCACGTAAAACCAATATGTCTCTTCTGCAGATCGGGATTCCGATTTTGGCCGGTCTGTCGACTGTACATGGTCTGGTTCCACCACATCCGGCTCCGATGATCGCAATTGATGCATTCAACGCGGATTTGGGGAAAACCATTTTGTACTCCCTCATTGTTGGTATTCCGACAGCGATTATCGCAGGTCCTTTGTTTGGTAAGTTTATCGGCAAAAGAATACACACTGAACCGCCAGCCGAGCTGGCAGAGCAGTTCGCAACGAAGAAAAACACCAATCTTCCAGGGTTCGGCATTACCCTGTTTACGATTTTGCTGCCAGTCATCCTTATGCTAATTGGCTCCATTGCCAATATCGTAGATCCCAATGCCACAAGTGGCTTTACGGTCTTTTGTGAGTTTATCGGGCATGAGATTATTGCCCTGTTGATATCCGTTGTGTTTGCCCTCTTTTCGCTCGGCTTTGCACGCGGATTTACCAAACACGATATTTCCCGTTTCACCAGTGAATGTCTGGCGCCTACGGCGACCATCATCCTCATTATTGGTGGGGGCGGCGCATTTAAACAGGTCTTGATTAATAGCGGTGTCGGCAATGCGATCGCAGAAGTTGCCACTCACGCCAATATCAACGTCATCCTGTTTGCTTGGCTGGTTGCGGCACTGATTCGGGTTGCCACAGGCTCGGCAACGGTTGCCATGACAACGGCAGCGGGTATCGTTGCTCCGGTTCTTGCGCTGACTCCAGGAGCCAATATCGAACTGGTTGTACTTGCTACTGGTGCGGGATCACTTGTTTTGTCCCACGTGAATGACGCGGGCTTCTGGATGATTAAGGAGTTCTTTAATATGAGCGTCTCCCAGACACTGAAAACGTGGACCGTTATGGAAACACTATTATCCGTCGTCGGACTGATCTTTATTTTGCTGCTGAGTGCCGTGATCTAAGACAGATCGTATCTATTTAGAAGATAAATTTTACTGTATCAAGGGAAAGAAGGATTACACCAGATGAAAAAATATATGATTGGCATGGATATTGGGACCACCAGCACCAAATCCGTATTATTTACGGAGCAAGGTGAGGTTGTGAGCACTTCCACTCAGGAATATCCTCTATATACACCTGCTCCTGATGTAGCTGAGCAGGATCCCGAGGAAATTGTACAAGCAGCTATTCGCTCCGTACGTGGAGTCATGGATCAGAGCAGTGTAAGTGCAGGACAAATCATGTTTTTGTCCTGCAGCTCTGCCATGCACAGTGTGATTGCCATGGACCAGGATCATAAGCCGCTCACTCGCTGCATCACGTGGGCAGATAACCGCAGTGCAGCCTGGTCAGCCCGATTACAGGAGAGTGGGCAAGGTCATCGGATCTATTTGCGCACGGGCACACCGATCCATCCCATGTCTCCCCTAACCAAACTCATGTGGCTGCGTCATGATGAACCAGACCTTTTTCAGCGCACAGCCAAGTTCATCTCCATTAAAGAATATCTGTTCTTCCGTTTGTTCGGACAATATATAGTAGATCATTCCATCGCCTCCTGCACCGGTCTTCTCAACCTGGAACAACTGGATTGGGATACGGAAGCGCTGGAGGTTGCAGGAATCACACCTGACCATCTCTCGAAGCTTGTTCCTACGACATATACAATAGAGGGAATGGACACCGAATGTGCAGAGAAAATGGGTCTCTCCCCCTCTACTCCTTTTGTGATCGGGGCAAGTGATGGAGTGCTATCCAATCTCGGCGTAAATGCCATCGAGCCTGGAGTCGTGGCAGCAACCATTGGTACCAGTGGTGCCATTCGTACGGTCGTTGATCGTCCTGTTACCGATCCCAAAGGACGGACCTTCTGTTATGCCCTCACGGAGGATCTCTGGGTCGTGGGTGGGCCTGTGAATAACGGTGGCATGCTATTTCGCTGGGTACGTGACGAATTTGCAGCATCCGAAGTGGAAACAGCAAAAAGGCTGGGCATCAATTCATATGACGTTCTCACCAAAATTGCTGAGCGAGTCAGCCCAGGCTCTGAAGGACTGCTGTTCCATCCTTATTTGTCAGGAGAGCGTGCCCCATTATGGAATCCGGATGCCCGCGGTTCTTTCTTTGGTTTAACCCTCCATCATCAGAAAGAGCACATGATTCGTGCTGTCCTGGAAGGGGTCATTTTCAACCTGTATACGGTCTTGCTAGCCATGGAAGAACAGATCGGGCAGCCGACCTCCATTCAGGCTACCGGCGGATTCGCACGTTCCCCTCTCTGGCGTCAGATGATGTCCGATATTTTCAATCAGGAGGTCGTCGTCCCCGAGAGCTTCGAAAGCTCCTGCCTGGGTGCCGTCGTCCTCGGTCTGTATGCTACAGGGCGAATCAAGTCACTTCATGCCGTCTCTTCTATGGTGGGGACAACGCACAGACATACCCCTGTTAGAGAAAACGCAGCAATTTACCGGGAACTTCTCCCGATTTTCATTCGCATCTCGCGCAAACTTGAAGAGGAATATGCGGATATTGCAGAATTCCAACGCAAATTGCCCTTAAGAACCAAGTAACTGTTTCCTCATTTAATCACCAAAAAAGAGGTTGTTCACTTAGACCACACGCTGGCCTTAAGAAACAACCTCTTTTTTGTCCATTTTTTAATTCAATTATTTGATTCAATCTATTCTCCCCATCCGGCATTTACGACACATTTTATGACTTCCTTCCCCTATCCAGCCAGCGCTTCAACCATCCTCTTTTTAGTGTTAATCAGCTTGTCTGCCTCTATTATCATTGCCGCGAATCTCTGCTTATTGCATACAACCCCCACATGAGGTTAAAGAGGTTAATTCAACAGATCCCCAAAACGATCATTCTGAATTCGTGGTTATCCACAGATGTGTTATTCACAACTAAGGAGTCATTTTACACACAATTTAGCGATTTTCGACGAACAACCTGTGTATAAAACATTTTGGCTTTTTGGGTCATCCTGTCGAAAATTAAACAATTTATAAACAATATATTGTGTTGTGATTAAAAATTATACACAAGTTATTGAATTTGTGGATAAAATCTCGCGATACGTTGAAATGCGGGGCTTCTTTTGCTATGATTGTATTACTTTTGGATGTGAATATGTGATCTGACCCATAATATTATCAACAGCCTGTGGATAAAGTTGTGAACAATTTTCCGTTGTTCATTCTTTTTTTGTTTTCGACCTGCGGGGGTTTGGGGATAAATTCCGGCAATATATCTCGTATTTCGACACTGCATCATGGCTTAAGCCACACTTGGAACATGTAAAAGGAGTGACAGTCTGTGGACAGCCATACTTCTGATTTATGGCAGCAAATTTTATCAATCATACAAAACAAGCTCAGCAAACCCAGCTTCGATACCTGGTTCAAAGCAACCAAAGCAACGAAGCTGAATGACAGTTCAATTGTCATTTCCGCGCCGACTACGTTTGCCGTCGAATGGCTGGAGAGCCGTTACACCAAATTGGTAGGCTCGACAGTATATGAACTACTAGGCAAGCAAGTCGATGTGAAATTTGTCATCGAAGAGAACAAGCCTGCTGAACCGGATCCGCAGCTGCCGGCGCCAACGCCTACGGTAGTTCAGGAAGAAGCGGTTCTCAGCATGCTGAATCCCAAATATACATTCGATACATTTGTCATTGGACCAGGCAACCGTTTTGCCCATGCCGCATCGCTGGCGGTCGCTGAAGCGCCCGCCAAAGCATACAATCCTTTGTTTTTATACGGGGGAGTTGGACTCGGCAAAACCCACTTGATGCATGCCATTGGCCATTACGTTTTGGAGCATGATCCGGGGAGCAAGGTTGTTTATTTGTCATCTGAGAAATTCACGAACGAATTCATTAACTCCATCCGTGACAACCGGGGGGAGAGCTTCCGTAACAAGTACCGGAATGTCGATATTCTGCTTATAGATGATATTCAGTTTTTGGCGGGAAAAGAATCAACACAAGAGGAATTTTTCCATACGTTTAATGCGCTGCATGAGGAACGGAAACAGATCATTATCTCCAGCGACAGACCACCGAAGGAAATTCCGACTCTGGAAGAGCGGCTTCGTTCCCGCTTCGAATGGGGACTCATTACGGATATCCAGCCTCCGGATCTCGAGACACGGATCGCCATTTTGCGGAAAAAGGCGCGTGCGGAAAACCTCGATATTCCTAACGAAGCAATGATGTATATCGCCAACCAGATCGATACCAATATTCGTGAACTGGAAGGCGCACTAATTCGGGTAGTTGCCTACTCTTCACTGACGAATCAAGACGTTACGACTCATCTGGCTGCAGAAGCATTGAAGGATATTATTCCTTCCAGCCGTCCTAAAATGATCACTATTCAAGACATCCAACAAAAGGTCGGCGAGTATTACAGCCTTAAGCTTGAAGATTTCAAAGCACGGAAGCGGACCAAAGCCGTTGCTTTCCCTAGACAGATTGCCATGTATCTATCGCGTGAACTGACCGATTTCTCCCTGCCCAAAATTGGGGAAGCCTTCGGAGGACGAGATCATACGACTGTGATTCATGCGCACGAAAAAATCTCCCAATCGATCAAATCCGATCAGGAGCTCTACAAAGTTATCAACAACTTAACCGAAAAAATTAAGAATCCAACCTGAACAAGTCCCAAGCCTATGCACAACGTGTACACATGTGGATAGGCTTAATTTTATGGGTTTATACCCACTTATCCACATATTCAGTGCCCCTATTACTATTATTACTAAAAAGATCTAAAAGATATCATCTCCAAATACGCCGTTTAAAGCTCGGCCTTCGGCCTTTTGTTTAACACCTTTCAATACCCAAACACCCAAAAAATCCGCTAGGAGTGAAACCATGAAAATCAGCATAATGAAAAGCTACTTGAACGAATCCATCCAGCATGTATCCAAAGCCATCTCCAGCCGTACGACAATCCCCATTTTGAGCGGGATCAAATTCGACGTTAATCATCAAGGTGTGACGTTGACAGCAAGTGACACGGATATATCAATTCAATCCTTTATCCCGCTTGAAGAGGGAGATAAAAGCGTAGTTCAGGTTGAACAACCAGGTAGTGTTGTACTGCCAGCCAAGTTTTTTGTCGAGATCATCAAGAAACTGCCTTCCCAGGAAATCCACATGGAAGTCAAAGACAATTTCAACACCTTCATCTCGGCAGGTGCTACCGAAATTCAGCTCGTAGGTTTGGATCCGGAGGAATTCCCGGTATTGCCAAGCATTGAAGAGAACCAAACGGTATCCATTCCAGGTGATCTGCTTAAGAACATGGTGAAGCAAACGGTATTCTCCATTTCCACCCATGAGACGACTCCAATCCTGACAGGTGTACTCTGGAGCCTTGCTGACAATGAGTTGAAATTTGTGGCAACAGACCGCCACCGTCTTGCTACTCGTTCAGCAATGCTGGATAATGCAGAGGGAGTGCGTTTCAACAATGTTGTCATTTCGGGTAAAACGCTGAACGAACTCAGCAAAATCGTGCCTGATCAAAATACGCTTGTGGATATCGTAGTCGCTGACAACCAGGTCCTGTTCAAAATTGACCGTGTCCTGTTCTATTCACGCATTTTGGACGGAACATATCCGGATACTTCTAGAATTATTCCGACTTCGTACAAAACAGAACTTGTTTTGGATACCAAAAAATTAAGTGAGTCGATTGACCGGGCTTATTTGCTGTCGCGTGAAGAGAAAACCAACATTGTGCGCATGCAGACGATGGAATCCGGAACGATCGAAATTTCATCAAGCTCTTCTGAGCTGGGAAAAGTAAGAGAAGAAATTGAACCGGCCGAGTTTACCGGTGATCCGCTGAAAATCTCGTTCAACTCCAAATATATGCTGGATGTGCTGAAAGTGGTGGAGAGTGAGCAGCTGATGATCGCTTTTACCGGCGTCATGAGTCCGATCATTTTGAAACCGCTGGATGACAGTCACAGCCTTTACGTCATCTTGCCTTACCGGACGACCAACTAACGAAAGGAAGATTCCAGTGAACCGAGTAACGATTCGTACGGAATATATTAAGCTTGACCAATTTTTGAAACTGGCAGATTGCATTCCGACCGGAGGCATGGCCAAAGCCCTGCTTCAGGAAGGACTTGTACGTGTGAATAAAGAGCCAGAGGAACGCCGGGGACGCAAGTTATACCCTGGGGATATCGTTGAGGTGGACGGAGAAGGCGCGTTCGAAGTTGCCGCAGAATAAACAGTTTGATCCCTGCTGCCTCCTGACGGACGGGATAAAAGGGAGGTTAACCGCTTGTTTGTCAACAGCATTGATCTGCAGCAGTTCCGCAATTATGAACATCTGAAACTGGAATCTTTCGGTCCAGTGAATCTGTTAATCGGGCAAAATGCCCAAGGGAAGACCAATCTTGCAGAGGCCATCTTTGTGCTTGCGCTCACCAAGAGCCACCGTACTTCCCGCGACAAGGAGCTGATTCGTTTCGGTGAGGAACGTGCCAGACTTGCAGCAGAAGTCGACAAAAAGTATGGAACCGTCAATTTGGAGCTGTCTTTGTCGCAACAAGGGAAGAAGGCCAAGATCAACGGGCTTGAGCAGCGAAAGTTAAGCGATTTTGTCGGTGCACTTAATGTGGTCATGTTTGCACCGGAAGATCTGGAGATTGTCAAAGGCACACCGGGGGTACGCCGCCGGTTTCTTGACATGGAGATCGGTCAGGTGGCACCAGGCTACCTGTACCATCTTCAGCAGTATCAGAAAGTGCTGGTGCAGCGAAACAATCTGCTGAAGCAGTTATGGGGCAAGGATGCTTCTGCCCAGACGATGCTTGAGATCTGGAATGAACAGCTGGCCGAACATGGTGTTAAAATCGTCAAAAAAAGGAAACAATTCATAAAGAAACTACAAAAGTGGGCCGAAACGATTCATCAGGGGATCACCGGAGGCGGGGAAGTGCTGCGTCTGGCCTATCTTCCATCCTTCAGCGAAGCCGCTGAGGAAGATGAAGCTGTTTTAATGGACCAATTTATGATAAAATTATCACAAATGAAAGAGCAGGAGATTCGCCGGGGCACAACCCTTAGTGGGCCGCACCGGGATGACCTGTCCTTTTTCATTAACGACCGGGAAGTACAAACGTATGGTTCGCAGGGGCAGCAGCGCACAACGGCGTTGTCCCTTAAACTTGCGGAGATTGAATTGATCCACGAAGAAATCGGAGAATATCCGGTCCTGCTGCTTGACGATGTGTTGTCCGAGCTGGATCCTTTTCGTCAGACGCAGCTGATCGAAACGTTCCAGAGCAAGGTGCAAACCTTTATTACAGCTACGGGAATCGAGAGCCTGAACGTTGACAAGCTCAAAGATGCCAGTATTTATCATGTTCATGCCGGACAGGTTGAACGCTAAGGAGTGAGGGTACATGTACATTCATCTGGGCGGCGAGAAAATTATCCGTTCTTCCGAATTGGTCGCTATTTTTGATATATCGATTGAAAAATCCTCTAAAATCTCCAAGCAGTATGTCACGCATGCCGAGCAGGAAAAAACAGTGGAACGCATCGGTGAAGAGGAAGCCAAGTCTATTGTCGTGACCAAGAATATTGTGTACTATTCACCTATTTCCTCAGCCACGCTTAAGAAGCGGGCTCACATTTTCCCTGATCTTTAGACCTCTACAGGTAGGGTATAGTGTGTCTTCTGCTGCTTGTCTTTAGTTTTGACTACTTGCTGAAACGAAGCAAAGATGATCATTCAGCATGCATTCTTAGTTAACGCATATTTACGATATTGAATCTATAGAAGTAGGTGAAAGGCATGTCTATGAATCAACCGTCATATGATGCGAATGAAATTCAAGTCCTTGAAGGACTGGAAGCCGTACGGAAGCGTCCGGGGATGTACATCGGTTCCACCAGTGCCAAAGGTCTGCATCATCTGGTCTGGGAAGTAGTGGACAACAGTATCGATGAGGCGCTTGCGGGTTACTGTGACCATATTGAGGTCAGTATTCACGAAGATAACAGCGTCACTGTCGTCGATAACGGACGGGGTATCCCTGTCGGCGAGCATGCCAAAATGAAACGTCCTGCACTTGAGGTTGTTATGACCGTGCTCCATGCAGGCGGTAAATTTGGCGGCGGCGGATACAAGGTATCCGGTGGTTTGCACGGGGTCGGTGTCTCTGTTGTGAATGCCCTCTCCGAAAAAGTGGTCGTTACCGTTAAACGTGACGGACATGTTTATCAACAGGAATACCGCCGTGGTGCTCCGCAGTATGACCTGAAAACATTAGGAACAACGGATGAAACGGGAACAACGGTTACGTTCCACCCGGATCCGGAAATTTTCACGGAAACCACGGTATACGATTACGATACGTTGCTTACCCGTATTCGTGAGCTGGCGTTCCTGAATAAGGGCATCGGTCTTACTTTGACAGATGAGCGCACAGGTGCAACGAATTCGTTCCTGTACGAAGGCGGTATTATCGAATACGTCTCCTTCCTGAACCAGAAGCGCGAAGTATTGCATGAAAATCCGATCTACGTTGAAGGATCCAGAGATAATATCCAGGTGGAAGTTGCCCTGCAATACAATGACAACTACACCGAGAATATTTATTCTTTTGCCAACAACATCAATACGCATGAGGGCGGAACGCATGAATCGGGCTTCAAGAGTGCATTGACGCGGATCATTAATGACTATGCCCGCAAAGCGGGTGTAATCAAGGACAGCACAGGTAACTTGTCCGGGGATGACGTACGTGAAGGTCTCACAGCTATTATCTCTGTCAAGATTCCTGAGCCGCAGTTTGAAGGGCAGACCAAGACGAAGCTGGGTAACAGCGAAGTGCGCGGAATTGTAGAGTCCCTGTTTGCCGAGAAGCTTCAGGAGTTCCTGGAAGAGAATCCTTCGGTATCCCGCCGCATTCTGGAAAAGGGATTGCAAGCTGCTCGTGCACGCGAAGCAGCACGTAAGGCTCGGGAATTGACAAGACGTAAGGGCGCACTTGAAGTGAGCTCCCTGCCAGGTAAACTGGCTGACTGCTCCTCCAAGGACGCTTCGATCAGTGAACTGTACATCGTCGAGGGTGACTCTGCAGGAGGTTCTGCGAAGCAGGGTCGTGACCGTCACTTCCAGGCGATTTTGCCGCTGCGCGGTAAAATTCTAAACGTGGAAAAAGCCCGTCTTGACCGGATTCTCGGCAATGCGGAGATCAGGGCGATCATCACTGCAATGGGTACGGGTATTGGTGACGACTTCGATATTTCGAAAGCCCGTTATCACAAAATTATTTTGATGACCGATGCCGATGTCGATGGTGCTCATATCCGGACACTGCTGCTGACATTCCTGTATCGTTACATGCGCAAAATTATTGAAGCAGGCTATGTGTACATTGCACAACCGCCATTGTTCAAAATTGAGCGCAACAAAGTGATTCGTTATGCCGGTTCCGAGAAGGAACGTGATGAAATTATTGCGAGTCTCGGTGAAAATGCCAAGTTCAATGTCCAACGTTACAAAGGTCTCGGCGAGATGAATGCCGGACAACTGTGGGAAACCACGATGGACCCTGAAAGCCGGACGATGCTGCAAGTATCGATCAGTGATGCAATGCTTGCGGACGCAATGTTTGACACCCTGATGGGAGATAATGTTGAACCTCGTCGTGACTTTATTCAGGAAAATGCGAAATATGTGAAAAACCTCGATATCTGATGATACGGGAAGAGGCGCCTGCTGGGCGCCTTTTTCACTTTAGTGGGCTGTTGAAAACAGGAAATCCAAAGGCTAACGTGCCCGACTTTTCACTTTTGAAGAGGATGCTTGTGGTTTGGCAGCATTGCGTGATGTTTTCTTTTTTTTGGAGGGCAACCTGCCGTAGGCAATTGCATATCGTTTAATCCTGCGATAGGCCTCTTTGTCAGGCAGTAAGCCAAAGGCATAGATACCAGGTAGTGTGTTGACCTCTAGGATCCAGGGGCGGCCTGTTTCATCGAGGGCAATATCAATACCGATCTCTTTGAGTCTTGGAAACGACTTTTGCAGCTGAACAGCAGTATGAACACCAAGTCGGTAAAGCTCGCTGCGCAGCTTCTGTAATCCGGTTGCTTGGAGATGGGGTAGAACCAGTTCTTCGAATGTGGCCAGCCGTCCGCCACCATGAATATTGGTTATGATTTTTCCAGGTGCAGCAATTCTGCCGAGAATGCCCGTCGTCTCCCAGTTGTTCTTCAGATTCTTTTGCGTGAGCACGCGTAAGTCAAATGGCAGATCTTCGTGTTTGAGGAGAGGGATGCCCTGCTGAATAAGGTAAAGGTGTCCCTGAATTCGCTCTTCCAGAGCTTGATGGAGCTCCTCAAGAGACGAATACGACTCCTGTTTCGTGCCATATTGTAGCTCATAGGATGTCACCTGGAGTGAGGAAGTCTCCAGATCCTGTGAGCTGGATTCGGCAAGGGAGGGTTCGTCAGTAATGTCCTCCTCTGCATTGGAGTGATCAGGGGTTGGAGGTTCACTGAAGGAGTGGACTGTTTTTACTCGCATTACCCCATTACCGTAGGTCCCATGGTCAGGCTTAATATAATTGAGCTCAAACAGTTCGGTCATCCGTTCAAGAGTTTGGCGATCGTATTGCCTTGTGACAGGGATATATTCATTCACAGTACGGCTGCGCTGCAACACAACTGTTTTGGTCCATTTGCTGGAGACACGCTGGATACTCAAGAAGCCACCAGTCCTTTCTTGTTTTTATCAGAGTTCTCTAAGAGCAGCAGTACGGAGAAATCAAAGGACAAGAGATGATATCAGTGGTATAATAGAGAAATATGACGTTTTGTGCGTTTGGCTGCACAATTGCTAGTTTGGACGTAGAACGGGAACGGCACCAGCCTTAATACACGCAGTACATATGCCGCTTTTCTAGCATTGTATGTGTAAACGGAGAGGAAGGCAGGGCTAATCCCCAGACTGCTTAAAGTTCCCGGAAGAAAGGCTATTACCCAGCGGACGTTTAATTGTGTAACTTTTGTGAAAGTAATATAATAAAGAGTAGCGTTCTTGCGCGGTTTTAGCCTTGTTAGGCTTTTCACATATACTATTTTAATGACTGAATGGAACGTTTGTTGAAGGACAAGAAGGAGGTCCAGCATGGCGGAAGAAATGAACTCGCAGATTAAAGATCGGGATATTGGCGTCGAGATGCGTGAATCGTTTATGGATTATGCGATGAGCATCATTGTTAGCCGTGCCCTGCCTGACGTACGAGACGGATTGAAGCCGGTTCACCGGCGTATTTTGTACGCAATGTCAGAGCTAGGCATGACACCCGATAAACCACATAAAAAATCAGCCAGAATCGTCGGCGAAGTTATCGGTAAGTATCACCCGCACGGTGACTCTGCCGTATACGAAACGATGGTACGGATGGCACAGGATTTCTCCCTGCGTTATATGCATGTTGATGGACATGGTAACTTTGGATCCGTGGATGGCGACATGGCGGCAGCCATGCGTTATACGGAGGCACGTTTGTCCAAGATTGCTATGGAGATGCTTAGAGACATCAACAAGGATACGATCGATTTCCAACCGAACTATGACGGTGAAGAGAGTGAACCCGTTGTTTTACCTGCTCGTTTTCCTAACTTGCTTGTCAATGGTGTCGGCGGGATTGCGGTAGGTATGGCAACGAACATCCCTCCTCATAATCTGGGAGAGGTGATTGACGGCGTTCAGGCCATGATCAAAAATCCGGATATTACGTCCATGGAATTGATGGATTACATTCATGGACCAGACTTCCCAACGGCCGGTTATATTCTGGGACGCTCCGGTATTCGTCAGGCTTACCAGACAGGCCGCGGCTCTGTTACAATGCGGGCCAAAACGAACATCGAGGAAAATAACAACAAGGCACGTATTGTGGTTACCGAGATTCCTTACCAGGTCAATAAGGCAAGACTGGTGGAGAAGATTGCTGAGTTGGTTCGCGACAAGAAAATTGATGGTATTACAGATCTTCGGGATGAATCCGACCGTACCGGCATGCGCATTGTCATTGAGCTTCGCAGAGATGTGAACCCGGGTGTTGTACTGAACAATCTGTACAAGCACACGGCAATGCAGTCGACTTTCGGTATCAATATGCTTGCAATTGTGAATAAGGAGCCAAAAATCCTGAACCTGCGTGAGGTGTTGTATCACTACCTGCAGCATCAGATTGAGGTTATTCGCAGACGTACACAATTCGAATTGAGAAAAGCGGAAGCCCGTGCACATATTCTGGAAGGTTTGCGCATTGCACTGGATCATATCGACGAGATTATTGCGTTGATTCGTTCCTCCAGCAATACAGACGCAGCCAGAGAAGGGTTGATTGAGCGGTTCTCGCTTAGTCATGATCAGGCTCAAGCGATTCTGGATATGCGTTTGCAGCGCCTTACAGGTCTGGAACGGGAACGCATTGAGAATGAATATAACGAGCTTATGGTTAAGATTGCGGAGTATCGCGAGATTCTGGCCAATGAGCATCTGGTACTCGAAATTATCAGTGAAGAGCTGCAAGAAATTCGTGAGCGTTTCGGTGATGATCGCCGTACAGAAATCACTATTGGCGAAGAAAGTATCCTGGATGAGGATCTGATTCCGCGTGAAGAGGTCATTATCACCATTACACACACAGGTTATGTGAAGCGTCTGCCGGTATCAACATACCGCAGTCAGAAGCGTGGCGGACGTGGAGTCGTGGGTATGGATACCAAGGATACCGACTTTGTCGAGCATCTATTTGTAACCAATTCTCACAACTACCTCATGTTCTTTACGGACAAGGGTAAGGTATACCGTCTAAAAGCTTATGAGATCCCAGAGCTTGGACGTACAGCTCGTGGAACACCGATTATCAACCTGATTCAGATTGAACAGGGAGAGTCGGTTAACGCCGTGATTCCGGTGCAGGAATTCGAGAGCGACAAGTATCTGTTCTTCGCTACCCGTCAGGGTGTTGTGAAGAAGACACCGCTTGAGGATTACACCAACATCCGTAAAGGTGGTCTGATCGGGATCTCCTTGCGTGATGACGATGCTCTCATAGAGGTTAAACTCACAGATGGTCAGCAAGAGATCATCATGGGTACTTCAAACGGAATGTCTATTCGTTTTTCCGAAGGTAATGTTCGTTCCATGGGACGGAGTGCAACCGGGGTAAAAGGGATCACGCTGGATGAGGGCGATGTTGTCATTGGTATGGACGTTGTCGATCAGGAACTTGATGTTCTGATTGTTACAGCCAAAGGTTACGGTAAACGTACCCCTGTCAGCGATTATCGTATGCAGACTCGTGGCGGTAAAGGGATTAAAACCATTAACGTTACAGATAAGAATGGTGCGGTAGTCAGTCTCAAAATGGTTAAAACGGAAGAGGATCTGATGATTATCACGTCGAGTGGTACATTGATCCGCATGAGTATGGAGGGCATTTCCACGATGGGTCGTTATACGCAAGGTGTGAAGCTGATCCATATTCGTGATGAAGATGCCGTAGCCACAGTCAGCCGGATTGACAAAAATGAAGAAGAACCAGATGAAGAGCTACTGGAAGGACTGGAAGCAGGAGATGTGGAAGGTACAGCTATAAGCCCAAGTGAAGACGCAGGTATAGAGGCGGAAGCTGAAGGCGACGATTCTGATTCTGAGGTTTAAAATACCTTTACAGCATGACCCAGTCATGAAGTAGTGGAAGTTAGATATGAAGAAAAGAGGGGTTCCCATTCGGGAGCTCCTTTTTTTATAGTCTCTCCTTGATATAAAAATATAGGAATATAGGATGTACAGCCTGATTTATGAGTAATATAATGGGAAATATCGTGAAAACCGGGACTATGGTCTTGTTTACCATTGAGAAGAACGAAGAGTGAGGAGAATTAACATGGGATTAATAACCCTGTCTGAAGTCAAACCTGGGCTTAAACTGGGGAATGACGTACATACGGTGCGTGGTAACGTTCTATTTCAGAAAGGCAAGGTTATTCTGCCTAAGGATGTAGAAGTTCTAAGAGCCTTTATGATTCACCAGATTGATATCGAACAAGAAAGAGTCGGAACGAATGGTGCAGGTACTAAGGCGGCCGCTTCAACAAGCGGTGAGAGAAATGGGGATCAGACTGGTAAAGGTAGTATTGCTGTATCAGCCCCTGCAGTATCCTCCCTACACGAAGAGTATGAGAAGATGGTGGTATTGACCAGGAACGCCTTTCAATCCTCCCTGGCAGCTGAATTACCTGTTTATGAGCTGCGCACTCAGCTCGAAGCCTTGTTTGTACATCTCAAACAATATAATGTACTGACTTTTAGTCCAAGAGTGATGCAGGAGCATGATTACGTTTATCATCATGCTGTACTGAGTGCAATGACCTCGTATCAGTTGGCTCAGTGGATGGAATTACCCTCCAAGGACTGGATGCAGGTTGCTTTTGCAGGATTGTTCCATGATATCGGTAACAGCAAAGTAGACCCACAGATTCTCCATAAACCTACTGCACTAACCGCTTCTGAGCAGGAAGAGATCCGACAACATACGAAGTATGGCTATCAGGTCCTAAAACAAGCCAAGGCCATTAATGAAGGAGCAAGGCTGGCAGCACTGCAGCATCATGAGAAAGTGGATGGTTCAGGTTATCCATTACAGCTGAGCGGCACGCAGATCCATATCTATGCCAAAATCGTTGCCATCGCTGATATTTTCCACGCCATGACACTGGAGAAGATTTATCGTAAAGCACAGTCTCCATATCTCGTTCTGGAACAAATCAAAAGCGAGGCATTTGGCAAATTGGATCCTGCCATCGTCAATGTATTTATACAGCGTTCCACACAAATTCATAACGGCATTCGGGTTAAACTTAGCAATAATCAAGTTGGCGAGATCATTTTCTCCGATCGGGATCATCCAACTCGTCCAATGGTCTCCGTGGAGGGGACAATCATTAACCTTATGCAACAGCGGCAGCTATATATCCAAGAAGTTATAGGATAAGATTTATTTTTTATATATAGGAGAGCCATTCTATTAGGAGTGGTTCTTTTCTTTATAAATCTTTTC
>NZ_BIME01000004.1 GCF_004000925.1 Paenibacillus illinoisensis NBRC 15959
CTGGTACCGCTGATCAACCACCACAACTAATAAGCAATGTATTACTAAATAACAGGGCCGCTGCAATGCAGCGGCCCTGTTAATAAAGGAGAAATAATTCTATGCGTCCAAAATTCAAAAATGTAATGAATCCAATAGTAAGATCAGGCGATAATATTAGATTAGGATTTGAAAGAGAAGTATTTGAAATTGAAGATAAGGATGGGGTTATTTTCAGATTTATAATGATGTTAAATGGAGAAAATACTCTAGATGATTTGATATCAAAATGTGATCTTTCAAAGAGTGAGGTAATAGATGGACTTGAGGCACTTGATAGCATTGGAGTAATTGAGGATTTTGATATCAGTACAGAAGGATTAACATTATCGGAATTAAACAGATACAGAGCTAATTTAACCTTTTTTTCCAACTTTAGTGATTTAAAACAAGGGAAATATAGTTACCAATCTAAGTTGAAAAAATCAAAAGTAGTAGTTTTAGGATTAGGTGGTGCAAGTCTCACCGCTGCTTCATTAGTCGGTTTAGGTGTTGGCCAGGTAATAGGTGTAGATTATGATACAGTAGAACTAAGTAATTTAAACCGGCAATTTCTTTACACGGAGGACAGTATAGGAAGTTTCAAATCCATTGAAACAGAGAAGAGACTAAAACAAATAAATAAAGACATTACAGTAAATGTTCATAACTTAAAAGTAACCTCTCCAGATGATATATTAGATATTATTAGTGGAAGTGATTTGGTTATAAATGGAATAGATTCACCGGGAATTGTTGCGAGTAGGTGGGTAAATGCAGCGTGTGTTCATCATAAAGTACCGATTGTTCAAGGAGGAATTAGCAATACAAAAATTATTTGGGAAACTATATTGCCCGATTATGGATGTTACGATTGTTTTTTAATAAGAAGTTTGAGGGTAGACAAGCACTTTGAACACCAATTAAGGGCCCTTTATGAAACTAGATATGAAGAAACTAACTCTGCAATTGCACCTCATGTTGCATTACTTTCGGGTTTTTTGTCGGCTGAAGTATTAAAATTACTAACAAATTACACACAGAGTATGCTCCCGTCAACAACTCATGTGTATGATACGGCTATAATGGATATCCTAAAAACAGAAAGTTGGTCAAAACTTGATGAATGTCCAACTTGTGGTGTTAAAGGGAACTGCAAAGAACTAGTAAGTCTTGAAAAATTGATTGATATTGCTAACAGTGAGGTACATATATGATTTCTATCAATTTGACATCGAAGATCTGTGCTAATCACTTGACGGTACAAAAAGACGGAGAGGAGTATACAATTGGTGACCCAGAACAAAGTATTTATATTCGAATCCCCATTGAAGGTGTTCTAGCTATAGAACTAATGGATGGTATAAATACACTGGATGAAATATCTAATTTATTAAAAAAGAATCACGATGTTGATGTAGATATAATTGATTTTGTGGAAACTTTATTAGAGTTAAATCTAATTCATAAATTTAATGATGAAGTCTTGGTTACTCTTAAGGCTAGTAAGGATGAAAGGGGGGGAAGAGTAAAGGTTGGTAGATTGCTCTTTAACAAATTTACAGTTTTTGTTTATTTAATTTCTTTTGTTGCATCTATAATTATTTTTACGTTTAATCCTGCACTCCTTCCGTCTTATCAAGATTATTTTATTTTCAATGAGTCAGTTGGTTTAAGTTTGCTTATTCTATTTCTAATATCATGGAGTCTAACGATTCTGCATGAATCTGCCCATTATTTTGCAGCATCATCACTTGGGGTACCGGTCAATTTTAAAATAAGTATAAGATGGTTTTGGATGGTTATTGAAGCGAATATGAACTCATTGTGGTCGATTGAAAGGAAAAAAAGATATTTGCCGTTTCTTGCGGGTATGGCGTGGGATTCAGTGATTCTTTTGCTTGCACTTGTATGCCAGTACATCTATCAACAAGATTCAATAATTGTAGGATACATGAGATTGATAGTCCTCATACAAATATATAAGTTTTTATGGCATCTTCTCATTTTCTTCAGAACTGATCTCTATTATGTTTTAATTACTATTACAAATTCTTCGAATCTGTTGGGACAAGCAATTCTTTATTTGAGAAAAATTTATAGTAAAAATGCTCGTATAGAATGGAGTAAATTGAGACAAAATGAACAAACTCTCTCAAGAATATTTTCATTTATTTATTTGCTAGGGATATTTTCAGCAATATTACTCTTTTCATTCTTTTCTATTCCAGGTTTTCTGATAGCGGTCTCTAAAGCTGTTACCAATTTAGTAAATAATTCTTGGCATTCCTTGTACTTTTGGGATGGGACAATCGTGATAGCCTTGGCTTTCTTTAATTTGGCTCTATGGATTGTGGGTGCATTCAACCGTTCTAAAGAGTTAAAAAAAGCAGTTTGAACTTAAAATAAATGAAAGCAGGTGTAAACATTAATACTCATGTCTTAATCTACGATGGATTTGTAAATTTTGAAATAATGTTGGCAACCTATTTAATGAAAACTCAGGGGGAAATCATTACAGTGGGTTTAAGTTCCGAGATGGTCAATTCTTACGAAGGTTTTACTGTTAAACCCCATCAGAATATAAAAGAAATTAATTGTGACGATGTAGAAGTACTGCTTATTCCAGGAGGAGATATTAGCGCAATAGAAGGGAATCAGCAGCTTACTTCACTTATTAAGGGGCTAGACATTAACCAGAAGTATATTGGTGCTATATGTTCAGGAGTCGAAGTTGTTAAGCAAGCAGGGGTCTTAGAAGCAAGAGAGTTTACTAGCAATCGTACAAACAATGCCGAAACATATAAAGTTAGTCGGAACATAATAACTGCAAAAGCTAACGGATATGTAGATTTTGCGATTGAGTTAGGGAAAATGTTGAATATTTATTCCGACGAAGAGGACTATAATGAAACAGTTAGATATTTTAAATATTTCGAGAGCAATTAGTCCCTAAAAAATAAACATTGTTATCTATCATTGATCACTTTGAACTCTTGATTCAGTCATTAGTGGTGTTTAACCATAAATTTAATTGCTTCGGATCTGCACCATAATCCAGGAAAAATACTTACTTTACGTTTTTATCAAGTTGCCAACACAGGTGTATCAGTCTGATTCCTTAAAAATTGCATATACTTGATTAGACCATTGTCTAACATTAATTGAAGTATTTGTTCATCTCCAAGAGCCACGTATTCAAAGATGAATGATGGCTCTTGGAACATTTCGTTTTCATAAGTTTTTATGAGAATAGCACTTTTACAATATCGTTGTTTTGGGAGGCTTCAATAAAATTTGTTGTAGTGACATAACGAATCAATCCTTTTATTTCCATTGAAAATCGGATGATATTTTTGTGTCAATTATTTAACCGTCCTGTGAGGATTGGTTTTTATAGTTATGCAAGCAGGTGAAAAGTCCCTACGATGGGGAAATCACGAGGGGCTTTTTAGTGGATACGTATCATCAAGAGCCCACACAATGTGTAGGCTCTTGATGATATTACTTGGAGAATCGGAGTACTACAGTGTCATAGCTGTTGCATGTGGCGCGATGGTAACTTTGTAGCCACCATACGTCGTATTTGGAAGAATCACGAGATTCCACGGCTGCAGACAATTTTGCTTATGAAGCTATCCGTTACAAGTACTCAAGCAGCTTTCAACAAGTCAGTAGCCAATTTGAGCGAGGCGGTGCTACTCGCATTGAAAGTGATATTTGCTACCTCCACCAGAACTTTGCGGAACCATGTAACTAACGGAAGCATAACCGTCAGCGTCGTAACTCTTACTTATTTGGTGATGTTCTTCAATTCATAGCCTGTGTAGGCAGAAGAAGCTCCGATTAATTTCACAACTGCATCGTACACTGTTTTAACATCAGCGGTACATCATGAACTTTACAACATTATAGTCCAAATATAAAGAACCCGACCCGTAGGCGGGCACTTTGCCTTTACTCGTCCACAGTTTTCACTGCATTCTCCTCATAACTAATCCAGTCGCTCCAGCTTCCGGCGTACAGCTTCACATTGGTACATCCGGCTTCCTCCAGTGCAATCACGTTCGGGCAGGCCGAGACACCGGAGCCGCAGTACACGATGATGGGCTCGTCCTTCGCCAGCTTCCCGAAACGTTCCTCCAATGTACTCACGTCAGACCAGCGTCCATCTGCACCAAGCACGTCTTTCCAAAAATAATTCACCGCCCCCGGAATATGTCCAGCCTTGGCATCAATCGGTTCCTCCAGCCCCGCATAGCGGCGGGCATCGCGTGAATCGATCAGCACGGCTGAGCTATTGGCCGATGCGTGCTGTGCATCCTGCACAGTGGCGAGCATGCTCGGCTGCACGTTTGCTTCAAACGTGGACGGAATCCGCACGGGCACATCCGTGGTTACTGGGAACTTGGCGTTTTGCCAAGCAGAGAAGCCTTCGTCCATCACGTACACCTGTTCATGACCCAGGTAGCGGAGCAGCCACCATAATCTTGAGGCATTCATACCGCCCTGATCATCGTAGGCAACAATACGAGCATTTGAACCGATTCCTGCTTTCGAAAGACGTTTTACCAGTTCTGCCGGGTCAGGGAGCGGATGACGTCCGCCATGGGCTGACACAGGAGAGGATAGATCCTGTTCGAGATCGAGATAAACGGCACCTGGAATATGGCCAGCCTCATAAGCTTGTCTTCCTGCATCCGGTTGACCGAGCAGGAATCTGCAGTCGGCAATGACTACATCGGGTTCGTACATTCTGGCGAGCAGCCAGCGCATGGATACAATGTTTTTCATGAAAATACACCGCCTTATGAAGAGTATTGGATTCCGATTGAAGTCTATAATATCAGACTCCAATCGTTCTTTTTGCCATGTCATATCCTTCGGATAGATTACACCGCCGTAGGTTCAGCAGGTCCTTGACCGCCGACAGGTGCGTCAGCGGGTATGGGTTCCGGTTTGGTTTTGCCATACCGAATGAAAATCCATACCCCAAAGATAATGACAACGCCGGCAATCATCTGCATGGCACTGAGAGATTCACCAAGCAGCATCCAGGCCAGCAGTGAGGAGAATACGGGTTCACCGAGCACGCCCATGGATACCGTTGTGGCATTCATATACTGAAGCAGCCAGTTAAACAGATAGTGTCCAAAGATCGTCGGCACGACAGCGAGCAGCAGGAAAATCCCCCACTCCGAAGCGGCATAACCCCCGAACGGATGCCCCATGGCCAAATTATATACCGCCAGCGTACAGGCGGCGACGAAAAATACCCAGAAGTTATAAGAGAAGGCACTTAGTCCGGAACGCAGAAATTGACCAAGCAGCATATGGATGGCTACCGCAATCGTTCCCAGCAAAGATAATAGATCGCCTTGCAGTGCCGTTCCGGCCAATTGGAAGTCTCCAGCCCCGATCGCTATGGACCCAAGCAGGGCGATGCCCATGCCGATAATCATCATGCGGTTAATCTTGGCTTTGAACAGCCAGACGGAACCCGCGAGAATTAATATGGGCTCAAGTGCGAGAATGACCGTGGAGCTGGCCACACTCGTAAGTCTGAGCGATCCCATCCACAGCAGGAAATGAAGTGCCAGCATCACACCCGATGCAAGCAGCAGCCCCCACTGCCTGAAGTTCAGGCGCATCATCTCATGCCGGTATTTCCAGACAAACGGAAGCATCAGCAGATTGGTGAGAAACAGCCGATACATGGCGATAACAGCCACATCTGCACTGGACCAGCGCACGAAAATGGAAGAAAACGAGATAGCAATAATGCCGACAACGAACAGAAGTTCAATAGATCTGCCGGCACGAAACAAGCTTGTCATGGATGTAGCTCCTTCTTGAAGTCAAATGGCGTAAATCAATTCATTATACAGGAGAACGCAGCTGTTCGAAAAGCGATGAAAGGAAAATAGATAAGCAGATTGTAACCGGGCTTGTAACTATTCTGTCATTCACCCATGCCGCTTTTCTATTAATCTTCTATATAGAGACATGAAACGATATAATATACCAATAATCGGGAAATTAAGGAAGTGGCATGGAAAGTGAGAGTTCAACAACAGACAGCAGGAGAAAACAGCGGCATTGCGAGCAGAACCAGCCGAACGAAGACACACAAACGAAGACGAATCCGGTACGGAAGATTGAGTGCAGCCCTGATGCTGCTTGCACTGATCATTACTGGTTTAACATATGCATTCATTGGAATGACCCACTGGATTAAGGGCTATGTAGCCCCGCCCCGGGTAGCTGCTATTGAACAGCCAACCAAGCTGGGTATGATTGAAATGACACCGGATGTGAAGGAAGAGCCTGCACGGTTTCAGGGACAGGTTCGAAAACTGGCATACATAACGTTTGATGATGGACCAAGTGAATATACGGAACAACTGCTGGATATTTTGAAAGAACATGAGGCTAAGGCAACCTTTTTCATGATTGGCCGTCAGTTGAATCAGCATAAGTCCGCGGTAGAGCGACTGGTCCAGGAGGGGAGCTATCCGGGGCTCCACAGTATGACACATAACTATAACACCCTGTACAAAAGCGGAAGCTCCGCGAATTTTGTGAAGGAATTCAAGAAGGAGCAGAAGATGGTTCAGGATCTGATTGGCTTTACTCCGCATCTGATTCGCGCTCCTTACGGCAGCAGTCCGCAGATCGGTGAATCCTTCAGGAGCGACATTGCCGCGGCTGGTTTCAAAATGTGGGATTGGACAACAGACTCTCTGGATTGGAACCTTCCGGGTCAACCGGACAAAATTGTGGCGCGTGTCAGAAAAAGTGTGCACCGGGACAAGGAAGTGATCCTGATGCATGAGCGGGAGCAGACGGTGCAGGCTTTGCCGCGAATTCTGAAATTGCTTGAAGATCGGGGTTATGAATTCGAGGTCTATGACCCGAATGCACATTGGACTGCCAATTTTAGCGGAGATACCCGCTTGTAATTAGAGACGATAATACAAATGCAGAGAGGAGACGAACGAGTGCGTACGTGGAAAAAATCAGCACTGGCTGCCGTTGGCCTGACGCTGGCGGTGCTCACCAGTGCCTGCGGCCAGCCGCAGGAGCCGGCTGCGAACCAGGTGAACGAATTGATCCGGAATGATCAGGAGATGGCTCAGAATCTGAAGGAGCTTGCCCGTCATGAACGGGAGGAAATGCAATTGTACACGTCGATTTTGAATAAGGGGAAAAACAAAAACAGTGACCTAGAGTCACTGCTGGATCAGGCAGAAGAGCATATAGCTGAGCGGAGAAAACTGCTGGAGCAGGCGGAAACCTTGATGAATCAGACGCGGGAGCAAACTCCAGCTGTACGGGATTCCCTGGGACGCTTGTCTTTTGAAAAAGAAGAGACGCTGACCCAGGCACAAACCGTTCTGGACCAGTATGAAGTAAGAGCCCAGACATTTGAGGAATTTGTAACCTCGTATCAGCAAAGTCTGGATGCCGATGAAGTGCTCTATTCATTAATGAGGGGCAGCGCAGAACCGAATCTGGTCAAAATCAAACGCGCAATCCGGGAACGCAACATCCAATATGCGCAGCTTGCCGAGATCAGAAAGCAATTCAACAAGCAGACAAAAGTGTTTAACGGTGCCAACGCCAAGCTTGTTCAAATGGAACGAGCGAGTTAGAGATGTGCCCGACTTCCGCTTATTCTATTTATCTATCTGATTGAGCTAGCGACCAGCCGTGTAAGTACTAGTATGCAGAATGAAGCAACATGGACAAGCATCATTGCGTATAAGCTAACGGAGGTGTTCATATGCGAAATACAATGAATCTTAGTGCATCACTACTCGTTTTACTCATGGGATTCTCACTTGTGGCCTGTGGTAACAGCAGTCCTGCAGTTCAGCCACCCACCAATAATACAGGGGAACAGACGCCAGCACCGGAGCAGCAGCCGAATGACAGTGCGGTGATCGAAGCAGAGGGTATATTGACGGGCTGGGCAGATCCTCACACGGTAGAGATCCGTGTCAAGGAGGTTCCAATGGCTTTCCAGGTGGAAGAGAATGTGCAGAAATCCTTCGATGACATTGATGATGAAGATTCAGTACAATTTAAATATGTAGAGAGAACGATTGAGAGCGGCGACAATACAACCAAGCAGCTGGTGCTCACAGAAATCGCGAAGATCGAAGGGGATGAACCGAACAGTTCCAATGCAGGCAATAACGTGACATCCGATCGTCCCAAAGCAACAGAGCTGGAAGTAACGGTGGAAGGCATGACGGAGAAACGTCCAGCTGAACTTGCTCAAGGTGAGGGGTACTCGCTTTATGTGTTTGAACCCATGGCCTTTGATGCAGAGGACGACGAATTGACGATGAAGATTGATCCTGACTACAAAGTGGAGATCGAGAAGCTTCCTACAGACTTCAGTCTGGATGCGCTGAAGATGGATGCCAAGGAAGAGCTGAGCGAAACCGGAGAGGTCAAGGAACTGAGCAAGGAAGAGCTCAGCAATGGCCCAATGAAGGATGCAAGACTATATATGATGTCTCAAAACGATAAAAAGTCGGAGTATTTCATTGTAAAAGAACTGGACGGCAATGGCTTCATTTTCCACATTGATGCACCTGTGGGTGAACCATCTGAGGGATTCCTGCCGATGGCGTATGTATCCCTGAATTCCATTATGAATGAAGCAAACATTACAAAATAACATGAAAGAGCCGGAAGGAACAATGCTTGGGCATGGGTTCCTCCCGGCTTTTTTTGCCGTCTCTATTCAGTTGTGCATAACCAACCGTCTTACCCGAGGTGTCAGGTTAAAATGGTCGATCCCTTGTGCCCTTTGAGTTCCTCGTATCGGGCGACAACATGCTGATGAATGAGGTGTTCGTCGGGAATTCCCATGCGTTCACGAATGAAGGCGGAGATGCCATCTTCACGAATCATGTGTTGGAGCTTCATGGCTTCCTCGTCCTGCTCGTGATCGAAGAGCATTGCGGCAGCCATAGCGGAAGTAAGATGGGGAATTTCAATTCCGAATTCGCTGGCCTGCATCGCTGGGCGAACAAGCCGATCATAAGGCGATAGCTTGCGAAGGGGTGAACGTCCGACCCGGGTAACCTGATCTGTCAGGTTGGGGTTGGCAAAGCGTTCGAGAATGGTATGGATATATTGGCTGTGTTTTTGAGGATTAAACCCGTGTTTTCTCACAAGCATGGCTCCCGTTTCCTCCATGACCTGTTTAACCTTGGCATGCAGTGTTGCGTTACTCATGACTTGCTTAATCGTCTTGAATCCTTCGAGATATCCGAAGTATGCAGCCACACAGTGACCCGTATTCACGGTAAACATTTTGCGCTCAATGTAAGGCTCAAGGGAGTCGACGTAGTGTACGCCTTTAATCTCCTTGAATCCATCCAGCAGCGCCGGACGGTGAACGACCCATTCATAAAAAGGTTCAACGGTGACCTGCAGTGGATCCTTATGGTCTTGCACCGGAACAATCCGGTCAACTGCTGCATTGGGGAACGAGATATAGCGGTTGGCTTTGGTACGGGTCTGTTCATCCAGAAACGGATATACCCGTTTCTTCAGGCGGGTGCTGCCTCCGATGGCATTCTCGCAAGCGATGATATGGAGAGGGGCCTGATTATTGTTTTTCATGCGGAGATATATGCCTTTGGCGATGGGTTCGGCGATATCCTCAAGTGCAGATACACCGACCGCTGTCGTAATGAGATCAGCCGATGCAATCTGCTCAGCCAGGCGATCCTGTTCGCCCACATGAATGGCCGTGACGTTGCTGACCATGGTTGTGTCCTGATCTGCATTAGCCAGTGTAATGGGATACTCTTTCCTTTTTTGCAGCATGGAGATCTTCTTCGGGTTACGTGCGACAAAGCAGACTTCATAATCGGAAGCGGACAACATATGACCGATAAAACCGCGGCCTATATTGCCCGCTCCAAAATGTACAGCTTTCATGTGTGAACTCCCCCTTTAAAATTTGAAATGCGAAATTCGTGCAGACCTAGACGGTAGTGACGAGTGGTTTCGAGATCAAATCATTAAATTCGAGGTCGGTCAGGCATGACAGCCGTTGGTGAGGCATATCGAAATTCAGAGTTCCTGTTATGGTATTCGAGATTACGACACAGTGAATACCAGCTGCAGCAGCTGCACGTGCGCCGTTAGGTGAATCCTCAATCGCTACGGCTTCGTCTGCAGTTACTCCAAGCGCTTCAAGGGCTTGGTTATATAATTCCGGGTCAGGCTTCACATGGGCCACATCGTCGGCTGTTCGAATCACTTCGAAGTAATCCTTCAGTTTCAGTTGTTCCAAGTGCTGTTCGACCCACTCCCGTTTGGAGCTTGAGGCAACGGCCAGTTTTAATCCAGCCTCGCGTGCTGCTTCGAGGTAATTCTGGATGCCTGGTCTTACCTGCTCCTTGTTCATTAATGCAGCATGCTGCAGCTGAACCGATTCCCTGAACGCTTCCCGATCGATCGGAAGATTCAAATCTGTGATGAGGTACTCATAGGGATTGAATGTTTTCAGACTGGTACCGATGCATTGCGAATACATCTCCAGGGTCAAGTTCACGCCGTGTTCCTTGTAGGCATCACGAAAAGCAATATACCATGCTGTCTCCGTATCAATAATCGTTCCATCGAAATCAAAAACCAGTGCCTTAATCATAAATTTGTTCCTCCTGTTTCAGAATTTGTTTTGGGATGTAGTCAGGAAAGAAAATGAAAATCAAATTTTTCCTGTATTACTTTTGTTTGCGGTAGATTAGTTAACGCAGTTACATGTCCAGTAATATAAATTTGGAAAAAACGATGCGTTGAAGCTAATAAAACCGTAACATGGGACAAAGTAAGGGGTCAAGCGCGTCATGATAGTTTACATTGAAAATTTGCACATAAATGACGTGTTTTCAGAAAGTGGCGAACGAGGCAAAGCGTTATGACCTATGCATGTAAGCGGTGTACTGAAAAAACGGTTTTCTCCGTTGTAAAAAAATAAACTTTTTTTTGAGATAAGGAGTGATAACAAGCGTTCTCCTTTTTTCGACACATTTATAATAGAAGAAAGCCTATGGACATTTGTACGATTCGAAGAAGCCATGCTGCATCTTTTTAAAATTCTTTACGACAGAACAGCCCCTGTGGGAGAATGGAAGAGATATGTTGGAAATAAGGACGCAGAGGAGGGACCGGCGATGCTGGATAAGGATCGCTTCAATGGAAGCTTGATTGGACTGGCGGCAGGAGATGCACTGGGAACGACAGTGGAGTTTAGCAGCCCAGGCACATTTGAGCCTGTAACCGATATTGTGGGGGGTGGTGTGTTCGGCCTAGCTCCCGGACAGTGGACGGATGATACTTCGATGGCGCTATGTTTGGCTGAAAGTCTAGTGAGAAAAGAACATTTTGATCCGGCGGATCAGATGCGCAGATACACGAATTGGTATGAGGTCGGCTACATGAGCAGTACCGGAACATGCTTTGATATCGGCGGGGCTACGCGAAATGCGCTGGAAAGGTTCAGGAAGACCGGAGAGCCTTACAGCGGATCTGTCGATCCAATGACGGCAGGTAACGGATCAATTATGCGGCTTGCGCCAGTCGCTATGGTGTATGCCAACCATCCGCAGGATGCTGTGCATTATGCGAAGCTGAGCTCCCGCACGACACACGCAGCAACGGAAAGCCTGGAAGCTTGCGAGGTGCTTGCGGCTATTCTGGTTGCAGGGCTGCGCGGAGCAGACAAACACACCATGCTGCTGCCCGAAACGTGCCTACGGTGGAGGAGTGAGTCTTCTTTTACCCCAGCCATTGAAGAGGTTGTGCGTGGATCTTACCGTGATAAGGAACCACCTGAAATTCAGGGGAGCGGCTATGTCGTCCGCTCGCTGGAAGCCGCATTGTGGGCGTTCCATAAATCTTCCACATTTGAAGAAGGTGCACTGTTAGCCGTTAACCTCGGTGATGATGCAGATACAACCGGTGCGGTGTACGGACAGATTGCTGGTGCTTATTATGGTCAGAGCGGCATCCCGGCACATTGGCGGAATAAGCTTGCGATGCTGGAAACGTTCGAGGCCTTGAACGAGGCAATGTGGCTAAAAGCAGCCCAAATGTCGTCCTGAAATCGTAACAAGGAATAACCAAAAAAAGATACAGAAGATGGACAGGAGAAGAGAACATCATATGAACAAGACAGAACGACGTGTTTCAAAATCGGGAAAAGGAGGGGCATTTCCGTTATCCCTTCTATGCCTGACGGTAGGAGCATTCGCCATTGGAATGACCGAATTTATCATTATGGGATTGCTGCCAAATGTGGCTGCTGATCTGCATGTGAGCATTCCTCAAGCAGGGCAGTTGATTACGGGCTATGCCCTGGGTGTCGCGGTTGGCGCACCCATTCTGACCGTGTTTACCCATAAGATACCGCAGAAAAAACTGCTGGTCCTGCTGATGTGCATTTTTATCATCGGTAATGCACTATCCGTCATTGCACCAACGTATGGCTTGCTAATTTCGGCACGCATTTTGACGGCATTTGCACACGGTACGTTTCTTGGTGTAGGGTCGCTCATGGCAACTCGTCTGGTTGCACCGGAGAGAAGGGCGGGTGCGGTGTCCGTTGTGCTTGCAGGACTTACAATTGCGAATATCATTGGGGTACCCTTCGGTACATTTATCGGCCAACAGCTTGGATGGAGATCCTCGTTTGGAGCCATCACCATTTTGGGCATCATCTCATTGATCGGCATCATTCGATTCATTCCGGTTATTTCGCAAGGGGAGCCGGCGAACCTGGGACAGCAGTTCCGTAATCTTGTTCGTCCTCAGGTACTATTAATATTGCTCATTGGTGCCATGGGCTGTGGAAGCCTCTTCGCGGTATTTACGTATATTACACCCATGTTAGTGGATATCAGCGGTTTTGCGGAGCAGAGTGTAACGTGGATACTGGTACTGTTCGGGGTTGGTGTGACGCTCGGGAACATGCTGGGTGGACGCCTGGCCGACTGGAAACTGATGCCGTCCCTGATGGTCAACTTCGGCGTGCTGGCTGTACTTTTGGCTGCACTCACTTTGACGCTGGAGAATCCATATTTGGCGGTCATTACAATCTTCTGCTGGGGTGTTGCGGCGTTCGGGATTATGCCGGGTCTGCAGATTCGTATAATGAATATGACTCGCGAAGCACCGCTGCTTGCGACCACATCGAGCCACTCCGCGTTTAACCTGGGGAATGCAGGTGGAGCCTATATTGGCGGGTTTGCGATTACGCATACGGGACTTATTTCCGTACCATTGTACGCAGCAGTCATTGCGACTCTGGGTTTGCTTGGGCTTGTGATCAGTCTGGGGATGGAACGCAAACAGCGTTTGCCGGAAATCCCGGACGTTGTGGAGCCTGCGCCGCTCAGCTGAGTCTAGGCAGGAAGAATGGAAGGATACGGCCTCTGCTCCGCGTAATGTGGAGTGGAGGCTTCTTTGCAGTTTTAACTAGAAAAAGACAAACCATCCTGATTGAAGTATTATTGGTATAACATAACGGACACCATACAGGCTTGAAAGGATCATTACAGTGAGGAAAATCATTAATTTTATTCTTGTCTTGCTGATCATCTGGGTAGCACTTCTGTATCCTTTTCGTTTGGCTTGGTTTGAAGGTGTACTTCAGATTCCTGAAGATCTTCATGATGTTTTCTTGGTTTTTTTGTTCTTTGGATATTTGATTTGTTCCTCGGGCACAGGACTTCTTATTGGTAAGATGTGTTTCAGACAAAAAGAGGAGTAACTCCAAGTAAGCTAGTTTAGAAATGGCTGCCGAAGGAAACTTCCCTCAAGGAGTGCGGTAACATGGAATATCATTCGCTGAATAAAGCGAGGTTACAGGTGAAAAAGTGGCCCAAAGATCCGATAGCGGCGGGACGCCGTCATACCGTTGGGCTTACATCTGACGGTCTGGTGATGGCTGTTGGTGATAATAAAATGGGCCAATGTGAAGTCGGCGGCTGGCGGGATATCATTGCGGTCGCAGCGGGTAATGTACATATGGCGACAAATACAGGCAATGTCCACACCATCGCACTGAAATCGGATCGCACTGTGTCGGCCGTGGGGTGGAATAAGGATGGCCAGTGCGAGGTAACCGATTGGCACGATATTGTAGCCATTGCGGCAGGTTGGCGCCACACCATCGGTCTTCAGTCGGATGGTACGGTGGTTGCCGTGGGTCGGCATCAAGAAGGTCAATGCCAGGTAAGTAGTTGGAATGATATAGTGGCAGTAACTGCAGGAGATTGGCATACCCTCGGTCTGAAAGCAGACGGAACAGTGCTAGCTGTAGGGAATAACCGATATCGCCAATGTGAAGTCAGTGGCTGGCGTAATGTTGTAATGGTCGCTGCGGGTTATCTCCATTCCACTGGTCTGCAATCAGACGGTACAGTAATGGCCGTGGGTAGCAATAAACATGGTCAATGCGATGTAGGCAGCTGGCACGGGATGGTGGCGATAGAGGTGGGAAGTAATCATACCATTGGCCTGAAAGCAGACGGTACGGTTACCGCTGCAGGCTGGAATACGTATGGCCAGTGTAATGTAAGTGACTGGCGCGATATTGTTGCCGTAGCGGCAGGTTGTGCCCATACCGTAGGGCTTAAATCAGACGGTACGTTGGTTGCTGTCGGTGATAATACATATGGACAATGTGATGTAAGTGGCTGGCGCGGCATTCGAATGCCGGGAAATATTTTAACGAAGTAAAAACCGCTAACGTTATCTTTCGTTAGTGGTTTTTGAAATGTTATAAGGCAGTTAAAATGGATATTGGAAATGATGTCTTGACTGGAGTCCTTACTTTAAATTTCCCAATGACTCTTTGATGGCTGGACTTAGATCCAGAAGCTTAATAATCATTAATATCATTATTTCCAAGAGAAGGTGACCGTTTGTACTACTATAAAGGCGCATTCAGAGGCGCAGATAACTTTATCTATTTCAAAAGCGATGTTCCATTAGCCGAGAGTGATGTTGTGATATTGGGAGAGAAAAAGTACTTTATCGAGAGTGTACAAAAAGAATTTCTGCTCCTACAGAAGGTTGGCTCCATTGTTGAAGTGAGTACGTAATACTCATGCGAAAGGATAGACTGACACAGGCAAGCATAAAGCAGTAGCGTTCTCCATTATAAAGATCCATTAAATCATCAAGGAAACGTTCCCTTTTTGAAGTGTACGTGCACTTCTGGGCCCCCGCCTACATACAATAGATCGACCCTGTTCCTTCACGTGCTCAGGCCAGATCGTTGTAAAACTGCAGGAGGTGTCATCTGTGCCCGGATTGTTTACCGCAATTGCCCTGTTCATCAAGGAGTTAACGCTGCTCGTCTCGTATGTCAAAAATAATGCGTTTCCCCAGCCGCTGGCTGAGGACGAAGAAGCCAAGCACCTGCGCCTCATGGCTGAAGGCAACGCCCACTCCCGCAACTTGCTCATTGAACACAATCTGCGCCTTGTTGCGCATATCGTCAAGAAGTTCGACAATACGGGTGAAGATCTGGAAGATCTGATCTCGATCGGAACCATCGGCTTGATCAAGGCCATCGAAAGCTTTCAGCAAGGCAAAGGAACCAAACTCGCCACATTTGCGGCCCGCTGTATAGAGAATGAAATACTAATGCACCTGCGGTCCCTGAAGAAAACACGCAAAGACGTTTCCCTTCATGATCCCATTGGAACGGACAAAGAGGGCAACGAAATTACGTTAATTGATATCCTTGGAACCGAAGCAGATGATGTCGTAGACAAGGTGCAGCTTAAGATTGAAAAAAGTAAAATTTATCGCAACCTCGACATTCTCGATGACCGGGAGAAGGAAGTCGTCATTGGCCGATTCGGCCTGGAGGCTGGCGGGGAAGAACGGACTCAGCGCGAAATTGCCAAGGAACTCGGCATCTCCCGTTCGTATGTCTCACGGATCGAGAAGCGGGCGCTAATGAAGCTGTATCATGAGTTCTATAAGCAAAAATAACGATGACCCAAACTAGAGGGCGCCTTGTTAGGAGAGGTGGCCTCTTTGGCATGAAAAAAATCATAAATGAAGGATATGTATTCTGGTCAGATTATTATATGATGTGTTGTATACAAGTTTCAGCAACCTAGAGAGCATGTGCAGAAAGAGAGTGGTGGTTTACCATGCAGCAAGAAACATTAACACGGGGATTAAAAAACAGGCATGTCCAGCTTATGGCGATTGGAGGTGCGATTGGGACAGGCCTCTTTCTGGGAGCGGGCAAGACGATTCAACTGACAGGACCGTCGATCCTGCTGGCGTATATCATCACAGGTATGGTTTTGTTTTTGATCATGCGTGCATTGGGGGAACTGTTGTTAAGCAACCTGCAGTATCACTCCTTTGTGGATTTTGTGCGTGATTACCTGGGAAATATGGCGGCGTTTATTACAGGCTGGACCTACTGGTTCTGCTGGATTTCCATCGCTATGGCCGACATTACGGCTGTTGGCATGTATACGCAGTTTTGGTTTCCGAATGTACCGCAATGGATGCCTGGTTTAATTGCACTGGTCATTTTATTAATCATGAATCTGGCAACAGTGAAGCTGTTCGGCGAGATGGAATTTTGGTTTGCTTTAATCAAAGTAATTGCCATTCTGGCCCTTATTGTTGTAGGTCTATATATGATATTTAAAGGTTTTACCACAGATCAGGGGACAGCAAGCTTTACCAATCTGTGGAGTCATGGGGGATGGTTCCCGAATGGCATGCATGGCTTCATCATTTCGTTCCAGATGGTGGTGTTTGCTTTTGTAGGTATGGAACTGGTCGGACTGACAGCGGGGGAAACGGAGAACCCGGAGAAAGTTATTCCCAGAGCCATTAACCAGATTCCCATCCGTGTGCTGCTCTTTTATGTTGGTGCACTGCTGATTATCATGAGCATCTACCCATGGAACGCAATTGTGCCGAGTGAAAGTCCCTTTGTGCAGGTGTTTGCAGCCGTAGGTATTGCGACAGCCGCCGGGATCGTGAATTTCGTGGTGCTGACATCCGCAGCTTCAGCGTGCAATAGTGCCATTTTCAGTACAAGCCGTATGGTCTTCTCCATGGCAAAGGATCGGAATGCGCCGGAATCCCTTGCCCGCCTGAATGGCCGAAAGGTGCCTTCCAATGCACTCTTTTTCTCCACGCTGGTTATTCTGGTTGCCATTATTCTGAATTATGTCATGCCAGAGGGCGTGTTTACACTGATCACAAGTGTTTCGACCGTTTGTTTTATCTTTGTCTGGGGCATTATGGTGATCTGTCACCTGAAATACCGCCGTACCCAGCCGGAGATCGCTAGCCGGAATCACTTCAAGCTGCCGCTTTATCCATTTTCCAACTACTTGATTTTGGCTTTCCTCGTGTTTGTGCTGGTTGTTCTGGCATTGGCAGAGGATACACGGGTGGCGCTGTTTGTTACTCCGGTGTGGTTTATTCTCATGGCAGGGATCTATCTGTTTAAGAAAAGAAGTGCAACCACAACGCAAGGTTAAAGCGCTAACGGTTTCAATGCGGATGAGATACCGTGTACTCTGGAAGAAGTAAAAACGAAAACTGTCCATCCTTGATGGGCGGTTTTTTATGTTTTTAAAGTGACCATTTCTCATCTGAATGAAGTTATTATCCATATTTTGAAATTGAAGCGGATGCAGAAGCACCTTCGGCTGCCCAGTAAAAAACGTTTTGCACCAAAAGGAATATGTACCGATAGCACATTAATCTGTAATATGTTTTATATAAACTAGATGGAGGTGGACAGTGATCATGCAAGAAAAAGATGTTGTTCTTGAAGGGAAAAGGGTAACTCTTGTACCTATGGAAAACAGCCACAAGGTGGAATTAATTCGTGTCTTATTCACTCCAGAAGTGTGGGAATTCACTTGGCGAACAATCCATACACCTGAAGAACTTGATCAAGTACTGACGCTTGCACTGGACAATAAAGAGAAGGGATCACAGCTTCCCTTCACTATTGTGGACCAAGCGACAGGAGACATCATCGGAACTACCCGAATAGGCGATCTTGACATTGGGAACCGAAATGCTGAGATAGGATGGACCTGGCTTGCACCTGACTATTGGCGGACGGGAGTAAATACAGAGTGTAAATATCTTTTGCTGCAATATTGCTTTGAAGAACTGAATTTAATGCGGGTGCAGTTCTCCGTAAGTGGACAAAATGTCCGATCGCAACGAGCCATTGAACGAATCGGAGCCAAGAAAGAAGGCATATTCCGTAAGCATAGAATAAAGGCGGACGGTTCGGTTCATGATAATATTTTTTACAGCATCATAGACAGTGAATGGGCAGATGTAAAAGAGAAACTTTTGTATTTATTATCCAAAACATATACATAATCACTAATGCGGCGAACGATATTTCGCCAATGTTAACTGGAGAAATCACTCTTTCTCCGCTGAAGCCAATCCAGGATAATCTCGACTGCTTCAATATACCTCTGACCTACGAGCAAACCGGTATGTGTCGTGTGCCATAGTCCGGCATATTCCGCACGAAGCTGCTCTGCGGTTAATCTGCCTCGCTGCTCCTCTTCCTCACTGGATACGGCTTTGATAACAAGACTAGGACATGTAATGGACTCACCATTAATGGATACCACGTCCTCACCACCAAAGAACGCGGAGAATGTGCTGAAGGCCTGCGATGATTCCATGGCCAAATATTTGCGCTGAAAAGCAATGTCCTCTGCCGATTCATCTATGCTGGTCAGCTCATGATGAACGGGTGCAGGCACGACGAGACCAGGCGTTATGCGATCCACTTCAGCATATGGCACGGAGCGAAGAACCTCCTGGCTCAGACTGGAATCGATCACGACCAACCCGCGCAGGGGAGAGCTTTCTGCAAGCTTTTGACTAAGAATGCCACCCATGCTGAATCCGATGAGGATAGGCGGCTCCCCGCACTCGGTAATGATTTCCTGAATATCCTCCAGGTAATCCTCAAAGGTCACCCGGGTCATGTCCTGCACCCTGCTCTTGTAGTGACTTCTCAGATTCATCACATAACAGGTCCAGCCCTGTTGAACGAAATGAGGGATGTATTTACTCCACATCCAGCTGCCTGTATAGGCACCGTGAACGAATAGGAGAGGGGGTCTGTGATTACTTCTCCCTTGAATTTCATCTCCCTCAAAGATCTCCAGATACAAATCCTGTTCCCCAATGTATTGTACGGTATGGTCAGGCAGGGACTTGGTGTAGTCCTTCATGTATAATTCCTCCTTCAATTTAGTTTTATATCAAACTATTCATCCAAAAAAAATTAGAAGTTGCTGTGAATCTTCATCAAAATCCGAAGCAGTTCCTCTTTCTCTGTTTCTGTGATATCCGCGTAAAAGACATTCAGCAGGTTCTGGGAGATCTCTTCAAAAACGGGCTTGAGATCCTGGCCTTTAGATGTCAGTGCTACATGAACAACGCGCGTATCTTCGTCACTTCTCTCCTTGATGACGTATCCCATGCGAACCAGCTTGTCGACAAGTGCTGTGACGGTAGATTTGTCCTTGCCAATTTTTTTGGCGATCTCCGCCATGGTCATTTGAGGCCGGTGATACAGAGCATAGATAATATCGCCATGCGAAGTCGCAATATCCTGAACCCCATGCTTGGTCATCTCGGATACAATAAAACGATTGGAACTCTCTTTAATTTTGGATATAAGTGATATGGCATCTCTTGTTTTCATAATTCCAATATAGTTTTATATCAAACCATTGTCAAGAGGGTAGTTATGTTTTAAAATTGACAAAGATAATCATTCTCAATTATAATCCGATCAAAAGCGTTGTACATAGCTAAGTTTTTTGATCTTACATTTTCGTGGAAGTGATGGGGGAAGAAATGGCACAAACAGTTCAGATGCAGACGCAGCACGTGGGTAAACCCAAGTCTTTGATTCACAGCAAAACCGGTTTCGCATTACTTCTTGCAGCACTTGTGGTATTCATGCTTGTATCGGTGGGGATAGCGGTATCCATAGGTCAGGTGCATATTCCGCTGGCCGAGTCCTATCGGATTCTTCTCTACAAAATAACGGGCTTTCAGCTTGGAGCTGCGCCAATTGAATTGGGTTCCTTTACCGATATCATCTGGCAAATTCGTTTTCCGCGCGTATTAATGGCCATGTTTATCGGGGCAGGTCTGGCGCTCTGTGGTGCCGTCATGCAGGCTGCTGTGCAGAATCCACTCGCTGATCCTTACATACTAGGTATATCCTCAGGAGCTTCACTCGGAGCAACGTTTGCGATTTTGATCGGATTCGGTTCCATTAGCTGGTTAGGTCAAACGGGTGTGGCCTTTTGGGCCTTTGCTGGTGCCATGGGTGCATCCTTGCTGGTACTTACACTTGCAGGGATCCGGGGCAAAATGACATCCGTCAAGCTGGTACTTGCCGGGATGGTCATTAACGCACTATGCAGTGCGTTCTCGAACTTTATTATTTACTTTGCAAACAATGCAGAAGGCATCCGAACCGTCACATTCTGGACGATGGGCAGCCTGGCAGCTTCGGGCTGGAACAAGCTCCCGTTAATCAGTATTGTTGTTCTGGTAGCGATTCTGTTCTTCCTGCTGCAGTCCCGTGTGCTTAATACGATGCTGCTCGGGGATGAAGCGGCTGTGACGCTGGGCATTAATCTAAGTGTATATCGCAGATTGTACATGCTCTTAACGGCACTTGTAACGGGGGTTATGGTCTCGAGCTGCGGGATGATCGGTTTTGTGGGACTCATTATTCCGCATATCGTAAGAGGTATGGTTGGCTCAGACCATCGCAAAGTCATGCCCGTGTCGGTATTATTCGGGGCCATTTTCCTCATTTGGACGGATGTTATCGCAAGATCTCTGATATCCAGCGTTGAACTGCCGATTGGAATTATTACGGCCATGATTGGTGCACCGATGTTTATGTATATGCTGGTCAAAAAAGGCTACGGTTTTGGAGGAAAATAAACCATGAAACTGAACGTAGAAAATGTATCCATATCAGTGCTGAATACGGACATCATCCGAAACATTTCGTTACAGGTAAACGACAAGCAATTTGTTGGAATCATTGGACCGAACGGTTGCGGCAAGTCAACGCTGCTCAAGAGCATCTACAAAGTGATCAAGCCACAGCAGGGAAGCGTATTACTCGGCGATAAGGACATTTTGAAATCCAGTCCGAAGATCGTATCCCGGCATATGGGTGTTGTGGGGCAGTTCAACGAACTAAGCTTTGATTTTACGGTGCGTGAGATGGTCATGATGGGCCGGACACCACACAAAAAGCTGCTGGAAACCGATAATCAGCAGGATGCCCAGATTGTGGAGCAGGCGCTTGAAAAGGTACATCTGTCCGGACATGCGGATCGCAATTATGTGTCTTTGTCCGGTGGAGAGAAGCAGCGTGTCATCCTGGCCCGTGTACTGGCGCAGCAGCCTGAATTTCTCATTTTGGACGAGCCGACCAATCATCTGGACATCAAATACCAGCTCCAAATTCTCAATATTGTCCGTGGGTTGGACATTGGCATACTGGCAGCACTCCATGATCTCGAACTGGCAGCAGAATATTGTGATTACCTGTATGTGGTCAAGCGGGGACAGATCGTGGTTCACGGTAAGCCTGCAGATATTTTGACACGTGAGATGATTGGGGAAGTGTTTGAGGTAGATTGCGAAATTTACGAAAACCCGGTTACGGGTGGATTGGGTATAGCCTATCTAAGTACACGTTAATGCAAAAAAAATAAAACTAGAGTAGATCCACAGATGAGTCGAGAATAACAGACCGTATTCTGCAAGAGCAATGTTGTGTTGCTGGCAGAAACGGTCTTTTTTGTGGAGCAGCGAGAATGGATGAATTATACAGTTAATTGGTGATTCGCTGACGGTGGGGAAAATAGTCCCAAAAACAAAAGGACCATTATACTACGTTCCAAATGTGGAAAACGACCGATGTTATTAAGGAGGTTCCTTTCTGCTAACAAACGAGGAGTGATACAACGTACGATGCATACGAAGATAATACAGGAACTTCTTTCCCAAGAAGATTCCGAAGAGGCGATACCAGATGATAGAGCCGTCGAGCCTTTGATTCATGCTATCATGGACCCCAGAACATCAGGAAGCAGGGGAACATTCTTATACGCTCTTGAACGTTTGGATTACATATTACATATAGAGCACATCATTCCGTTTATTGGTGATACCAGTCTGGAAGTGTGTGCACAATCATTTATGCTGTTGGAGCAGCTAAAGGATAAGCTATCCGACGATCAAATACTTACATGTGAGCAAGTCATTGAGCAACAAATCAGACATAATGAAAGAAAGCTTCTGGTCGTAGCCCTGGACATGGTGCGGAGCTGGAAATAAGGGTGACGGTGAACTGAACGATTGTCTATCGAGTGCTTTCATTCACCCCTTCCTTTCGTTTACAATAGGGTATTGATTGCAGCAAACGAAGGAGCGGGTAACGATGGCAAAACAGAAATACTATGTCGTCTGGGAAGGCAAGAAACCAGGTGTGTATAACACGTGGGCGGAATGCAAAGCACAGACGGATCATTTTACCGGAGCAAAATATAAATCATACGAATCCAGATCAGCAGCCGAAGAAGCATATCGTGCCGGGTGGAAAGGGAACTGGGGGACGGGCTCGAGTGGAGCAGGTGGTTCTTCCAAAAGCAAATCGGTCAGCAGCGGCAGAAGCGCTGGGATGGAGACATCGGAGGAAGTGGACTATGACAGTATTTCGGTTGACGTGGGCACACGCGGAAATCCGGGACCTGTAGAATATAAAGGTGTGGATACGCGCACGGGAGAGATTATTTTCTCCGTAGGACCGATTTCCAAGGGAACGAATAACTTGGGTGAGTTTTTGGCTATCGTCCATGCCTTGGCGCATCTCAAAAAAGAAGGAAGCAACAAGACCGTGTATACCGACTCGGTGAATGCCATGAAGTGGCTGAAGCAAAAGAAAGTATCCACCACGCTAGCTCGGGATAACTCAACGGAGGAGATCTGGCTCATGATAGACCGTGCGGAGCAATGGCTGCGTACGAATACGTACAGCAATAAAGTGTTGAAATGGCAGACGAAACAGTGGGGCGAAATCAAGGCGGATTACGGGCGAAAATAAGCAAAAATCCTGTACGTATGTTCCATTATATGTAGTCTATTAGAAACGATATTTACAATTTCCAGTTTCCATTCTATAATCATCTGAATATGATAAGTTACACATATGGAGGAGCCTGTCATCTGCAGGCCCTCTTTATCTTTTTGGTCCATCCCTTTTTCGTCAAATTATAGGGTAGAGTACACATTGCAGGAGGCAGACATGAGTTCCATTTATAGAAGTGAAGAAGGCAAGAACAGTATTCTGGAGGATTATGAAGCCTATCTGGAAAATCTGGGCGAGGGCGTTGAGCGGGAATATGTGGAGACACGTTTTGGACAAACCCATGTATTGCTGACGGGGCCGGAGAACGGGAAACCGCTGTTCATTCTCCAAGGCGGAAACTGTGTGAATCCGATGACGTTATCCTGGTTTTCTTCCTTATTCAAGGATTACCGAATTATTGCTCCCGATACGATCGGTCACCCCGGTTACAGTGAAGAGACACGAATCTCGGCGAGGTTTGACAGTTTGGCCTTGTGGGTTTCCGACCTGCTGGACCACTACAAGATTGAAAAAAGTGCGTTTATCGGGCCTTCTTTTGGCGGTGGAATTATCCTTAGACTGGCTACCTATATTCCGGAGCGTATTGCATGTTCCGTTTTGGTATCGCCTGCGGGACTGGCTGTGGGTTCGAAATTTAAAACAGCTCAGGACATTGTTCTTCCACTTGTGAAATACCGGATGACTTCTTCGCCATCTTCTTTGCAAAAAATTACAGGCACCATGTCATGCAACTGCATGAAGGAAATGGATAAAAATATCATGGGCAAAATTTTCAAATACGTCAGCATGGAGCAGGATAACCCTAAGCTTACGGAACGGGAAGAGCTGGTGAACTATACGTCGCCAACGCTGCTACTGGTCGGAGAGAAGGATGTCTTTTTCCCTGGGGACAAAGTTATTGAACGAGCTCAGAAAATTATCCCGAATGTCCAAGCCGTCAAGTACGACACGGGGCATTTTCCTTCACAGGATGTGCTCATTCAGATGAACGAGGAGATTCGCCAGTTTTTACAACAAAACTATTAATATAGCACAGGCACGGGCGGATCAAAGGTTTCAAGTCCATTAAACGAATCCGCCCTATCTGTCGATAACATGATGAGATAAATAGTTTAAGATTTAACTAAGATTTTGAAATTCTATCAGGTATAGACTAGTATGGAGTAGGGTATCGTAATTTATTTTATTATTTCCACATAAGTGTGTTTCAAATTGCTATGATTGGTTTATATAGATGGTTGGCGATGAAACGTCTGCTGATTGGGACAGAGTAATGCAACATGCGGCAAGTCTTCCGATCGACAAGGTTGAAAAGAGGGTCTGTTATGAGAAAAGACAATTACAAAATGGCACTGCAGCGCAATGTCATTCTAAATGATACATATCAGGTAAGACAGGTACTCGCCAGCAGCGAGCTGGCTATTGTATATGCTGGAAGAGACAAAAATACAGGGGCGAAGATCGCCATTAAGGAATTTTTCCCGCAGAGGCTGGCTTCGCGGCATTCGGACAAGCGGGGAGTGTACTGTTCTTCGCGTGGATTCGGC
Organism: Paenibacillus illinoisensis NBRC 15959; assembly: GCF_004000925.1. GTDB lineage: Bacteria > Bacillota > Bacilli > Paenibacillales > Paenibacillaceae > Paenibacillus > Paenibacillus illinoisensis. The sequence continues at coordinate 24,835 of NZ_BIME01000004.1, forward strand.
GGGCAGTATCAGGAGCTGCTTGCTTCTTTCATGGTAGAAGGAGAATTGTTGTCGGGTCTGAGTCATCCTCATATTATTCCATATATAGATCATTTCGAAGAAAATGGCACAGGGTATCTGATTACGGAATACTGCAGCGGGGTTACGCTGAACGAGTTTTTGCATGAAAACGATCATGCACTGGACCCTGCATTTATTCAAGGTACCCTGCTTCCCCTGGTCGACACATTGGACTACATTCATAAGCAAGGCATTCTTCATAGGGATGTGAAACCTTCCAACATTATGATTATGGAGGACGGGACGCCGATGCTGCTGGATTTCGGTTCGGCTGCCCGCTGGCCGATGCAATCTGGGGATAAACAGGCCATTTTCACATCTTCGGGATATTCGCCGCTTGAATTTTATTCGGAAAAATCCATCCAGGGGCCGATGTCAGATATCTATAGTCTGTCAGCTCTACTGCATTACTGGACATGCGGGCAGCCTCCATTGGACGTGAAGCAGCGGTTGTTTCAGGATGAATTACCATCTGTCCGCAGCCACAACACCTATGTGAATCCTTGGCTGGCACGTGTCATTCACTGGGGCCTGACGGTCCGCTCCGAGAAACGCTGTGCCTCGCTCGCCTGGGTCAGAAGATCTTTGCGGGTTCAGGCTCTGATGTGGAAATTACGCAAACCAGGCACGTTGGAATGGACACTAGTAGAGAATGAACATACTCAGGTCTATGATCTGGATCCGGGCAAAAAGCATGAGACGGCGTGATTAAGCGTTGGGCTGCATCCAGGTTCTGATGCTGGAGCTAAAAAGCTAGAACGGAAATAAGCCAGGCCTCCCGAGTAAGGGAGGCCTGGCTTATTCCTTTGATTTTGTTAAACTTCATAATTGCAGAAGAAAATTCAGACCCGACAGTTTAGCCAGTTGGCTGTTGTGAATCTTGTCGTTGTCCTACATAGATATTCGTACTCGGTTTAATGGCTTTGTAACGAATTTCAATTTCCGTGACTCCATCTTCAAACGTAATATACAACTTCTCATTGTACTCCAAAGCTTCCGTGTGTTTACGCTTTACTGGTGTTCTGCCGCGGACAACCGTGCAGTTCGTGTCATGCCGCACCAATAACGTTTCTTTCTTCCCGGCCTCCAGCCAGATTCGTCCTGACTCCGGAACTTTTACCCCAATGTCCATCCGATCGAACAGTTCACTTAGACTCACTTTTCGGCGATCCAAGGAAGTAAGTGGCCAATGTGTCACCGGGATGTCTTCCCCGTTCGCTGTAGCCAGAAAGTAACCTTCCAGTCTGCCACGGAATACTGGTTTTGGTTTAAGCACGAACCAATACAGTGCGAATATGCCTCCAGCTGCAAGCAGGCCCAGCCCCGTATACATGAGTACCTTTTCACGTAAAGAATGAATTCGCAACGAAATATCTGTAGTGGTGCTTGCGCCTTCAGAATCCGTTGCTGTCACTTTAATGCTTGAACTCCCGGTGTGAAGCGAAGACCATCGCAACAGGTTGCCTTCAATGATGGCGTCTCCGAGTTTGCGTATCTCCCCATCTTCTTCCAGAACATAAGTTAGTGGATCGTTGTTAGCATCCTTAAAATAGTTGCTCAGGTCAACATCGGTAGTGCTATCGTCTTTGGATAACACGATGGACTCTCCTGTCGCTACAGGAGCTTGGTTCGTAATGTCTACTTCAACAGGAGTAATCTCCCGATAAAAGTCCGGACCGTCGATCCGGAGTCCCCACGTGTATAGATCCGACTTGGGAAAAGTGTATTTCCCCGTAAAACCGCTGCCCGTATTGGTCAAAGGGATGCGTTCCGATTGTCCGTCAGACGGGGTTACAATGAGCTCCGCTTCCAGTCCATTATACACATTCAAGTCCTGAATCGGTTTGGGTTCCACGGCCTGATCATAGAGAGCAGCTTCAAATGTGATGCTCTTTCCCTTGACTGGCTGCTCAGTTGCCATGTTAGCAACCGCAGATACGTTGTAATTGCCAAGCAGGTTGATTTTGACCAGATCACCGCTACGTCCCTTGAATTTCAATTTGAACTGCCCTTTGACCGGACGAATGATTTTCATCAGAGCATATTTATCTGACCGGATGAAGCTGACATTGCTGGATTGATAATAGAGTTGTGCCTCCGAAACGGCATGATCAGAGAGCATGACAATATTGGCATCCGCCATACTTGAGTTAGGGATATCCACGGTTACCTCTTGCATTGCCCCGGTTGCAGTCACTGCTGCAACAGATACAAGAACGGATTGAATCTGATCTGCAAAAATACGGTTGAAAATCTCAGGTAAATCATCCGCACTTCCCGTGATAAATGAAGCACCACCCGTTTCCTGTGCAATCCGTTCCAACTCCGCAGGGTTAACCGTACCATCCCGATTTAATCCAACAGTATAGATCGGATAACCTGCTTGTTGTGCCATTTCAATGACTTTATCCACATCTTTGGAAGAGTCAGCAGGTGTTCTGCTCGTCGATCCCCGCAAATCCGTTTCCCCGTCCGAGAGCAAAATCATAAACGGCTTGCGTGTGTCGGACTGGGATTGGGCAAGCAGACTGGCACCCCGCCGGAGACCGAGTCCAAGATCGGTGTATCCGGAGCGTTTCAGACCATCAACCCGGTTACGCAGATTATTGCGAGCCCCGGAGGATGAAATATCCGTCAGTGGTACGGAAGAAGTGATCTTGTCGTTATAAGCTACGAATCCCAACCGTGTCTTGGGTCCACTACTCATGTCCATAAACATATGTATAACTTCTTCGGCAATGCGATCTTTGTCGGTCTCATTCGTGGAATAGCTAACATCCAGGACAAACATGGCATCGAGCCCTTCATACGCGTGGGTCTTGACAGATGATTCAGCGTACACATCTGCAATGTCCCATGCTGGAAGTGAAACACTAATCAACAATAGGATAAGCAGCATTTTTTTAAATTTAATTAATATCATGTGAGGCTACAATACTCCTTTCTGGTTTAAACATGGCAAGCTTTTATGTGTGGTCAAACTAAAAACTATTTCTGAATCTTCATTTACTACACGATACAACGCCGTTATGCGTAGTTTTACTGAACGAATAATAATGCAACACCGCATGCGTTATGTCTTTTTACTCTTGAATAGGGGGAAAGATGCACTGATTTTAAATCATTGCACATCATCCAAATTATAGGATATTCTATATCATCGGCATGGATCGTAAGTAAATGAAGCGAATTCCAAAAATTAGTTCGATAGGTTTATAGGAGGTTATAAAATGAGCTTTTAGACCTATAGTGGGGAATATTGACAAAACATATCAATGCTGATTAAGATAAATTCCATAAATCTCCAAACAAAACGGCATAATCTGGTACATAAGATCCAGCTCTGTGTTAACAGCTCGTTCTATCGATCGTGTTATTTCTGATGGTGCTGATTCTATCAGATTAAGACCAAAGGCGGATAGAGACGTGCGGAGTGTTAAAAATTGATGGAGGGGGGAAAGCATTCGCCCAATTAAGCATTATCCTGGCGGATGTTGCCTGAATGGACATTATTAATCAAACGAATCGAACGATGCTTTTTGAAGAGATCAATCCCGAGAAGATGGATTTGATCACAATTGTTGGTGACGTAAAAGGCATCGACAGTTTGAGTGATGACAAGATCAAGGAGATTAACGAACACCTGCTTGTTCGCAGTTTTGACGAGTTCCTGGATAAGTTCTCACCGAGCGTGTATTCCTTTTTCAATGCGGTCAATCAGAAAGTCATGTATACGCTTAAGAAGCCTGAAGGTATTCCGGACGAAGCGATCTCGGAGATCAAAATCGATCATAGCAATGACTTTCTTAGAATGCTGTTCACCCTGATCGATACCAAACGCAGTCAGGGCATTACCAACGTGGATTTCAAGTTTGAAAATCTCCTGGACATGATCTCTCCGAAAAAGGTTATGGATGATATACGGCAGGTACGTAAGGAAATTCATTACATGTATGGCCAGCATGAAAAGCTGGATGACGGTGACCCGAAGAAGCTGGATATCGGGGATAAACTGAATGTCATGTTTGAAGATGCAAGCCGGAATTACAACAATGTCATGGCGATGCTGCCACTTGCCATTGAAGATATCAAAACCCGTCTGTTACTTGGCCGTGCACAGGAGGAAACTTCCTCGGAAGCCATTCAGGTTGGACAGCTCACCATTGGTGAGAGCGGAGAATTGAAAATCATTGAAGCTCCTAAGAGTGATAACAACGAGTTAATGCTACTAGATGAAGCGACAAGTACCGATCTGACTCAGGTGTTTGCTGAAGATTATGACTCACTTTCCGAGGCGCCTTCGCCGTATGTACAGGATCTGGTTGTACGAACCTTCTGCCCGCTTCCAGCGGTTCAGACGGAGGTAGATACTGCGGTTGAAGTACAGAATTACAATACATACCTGGAGTTTTACAAAAACGCCAAGGATGATTTTGTGAAAACCGTAAAACCGTTGGTTGAGAAAATTCTGGGTGTCAAAATGTTCTTTGACCAGTATGCGACCAAAAACAAAGGCATGCTACCTTCCATGCTGATTGCCAATGCCAAGCTGGATATGCTTGTCAAGAGCAGTAACATTCCGCGGCTGGAGACATACCTCAATACAGTCAATGCGAAGAATGATTTTACCGACACGATCTGGTTCGGTATTGTTCCTTCCGTAGAACTGGAAAACACGGGTCAAGTGCAGGTCAGCCGTGCCCGCTTCCGCGGTAATGAGAAAGTGGTTAAACAAGACGGGAACAGCATGGAATCTCTGACTATGCTCTTGCAAGTCGTTAAGGATTATAAAGTGCAGGTATTCTTCAGCTTTGAGTCCGGGGAAGAGACCACATTCAGCAGCATGGCCACTGCAGGCATTGATAAATATATCGATAAATGTTCGGTATTGACCCGCAAGGAATACAGCGAATTCGCGATTCCGAGTGCTCCGAATTTCACAATTATTCCGAAGGAGAAATCCGGTGTCATCATCGACAGCCGTATGCTCCAGACAGAGAATGGTGTGGAACTTTCCAAGGAGAAGGAAGATATCCTGAAATTGTGGATTGAAGGCGTGTATGTGGGCGCGTCATATGTATCTGCGGGTATTGTCGCTGCGTATCAGTGTCCGGAATACCTGAGAGGGGCTTTCAAAAGCGTGAACCGTGATTATCCGGGAGTACGTTTTGACATTGAGGCAGGAGACAACAGCCTGCGTGTGGTTACGACGATGACCAAAGAAATTTCCGGATTTACGAACACAATCAAGGATTCGATCAACCGGAAAAACTTTGGATTTATTTTCTCGTCGGAAAATGCCCAAATCCAGGATAGTGACATCAAGCGGATTACCGTGTACAAAGCGAGAAGCATGGCCATGTCCGAAGATGGTTTCGATTCCCTGTACAAAACACTAGTCAGTACTTACATCGAGCGCTTGCTCCGTTTCCAAACCGGTGATTTCAAGCATGAAAATATCGTCAAATTCTTCAGCAACAATCCGAGCAGTCAGAAGAGCCGGTGGCTGGGAACCCGAGGGTCGATCAATTCGATCATTCAAGAAGGCGATGATATGAGCTTTATCATCGATGAGAAGAGCAATATGTGCCACATTGACCTGATATTTAACGGAAACGTGAAAAACCTGGAGGTTATGATTACCAAAGGCACCAGTCCCGTGAAAGTGTAAGCACCTATAGCAATTACAAGTTTAAATGTTTAAATATAATTCATTAAACAACGTATTACGAACAATTTACTTTGGTGTTGGAGGCAGCCCCAGCGGCTGACCTTTATACATATATTCCGGTACCTCTCCCAAGACGGAGAGCATGCCGGACACATTTTTTCCTAATCTTAAGGAGGTTTTTATTAATGGGTTTTGTACTGAAAGTAGAAGGCGCAGAAACAATCGAATTGGGAATGGATAATATCCGCACTGTTGTATATGACACAGATACTCCAGATGATTCCAATGCAAGATCCACTGACGTGGGTGCAACACTCCGCATCAGCGGCAAAATTATTACCGCAACTGACGGCGACAATGCAGACGATACCATGAAACTTGCTTTGTGGTCTCTTGTTCCTGCTGAAAAAGCAGACTGCTATCGTAAAGTAACACTGGAAGTTATTGCAGCTGATCAAGTGGTACGTAAAGTTTACATGCCTAACGCATTTGTTGTGGATTACACTGAGCGTTTCGGCGATACCGAAGGTGTAGGTGAATTCAGCCTGTTCATCAAACAGAAAAAGGACAAAACCGAATTCACTAAAATCGAAGGCGGCTTCCCGGTATAAACGGAAGCAATGGATGTTAAGGGCCAGATATGATTGGCCTCTAGCAACTCTGTCATGTTAAGGGGCCTTGGTGCCCCTTAATCTTTATTTATGCCCGAAAACGGCAGGGAGGCAGGAACCAATACGATGAAAGATTATTATGCCGTGCTTGGGGTGAGCCGGGATGCTTCTCCGGAGCAGATCAAGAAGGCTTATCGTCAATTGGCGAAGAAATTCCACCCGGATGTCAATGGGGGAGATGCACAGGCAGAAGCTCGGTTTAAGCAAGTCCATGAGGCATACAGTACACTCGGGAATCCCGAACTTAGGGCAGCATACGATCAGCAACCCCATTCTGCAGGAAATGCAGGTCAGACGAAGGGAGCGGCATCCGGTACTGCGCGGGAAAAGAGCAGTCAGGCGAAATCGGGTGGTATGAATGCCGAAAAGATATGGTCGGATTCATCACAAATGCAGGAACAGTTTGAACAATTTTTTGGCTATCGCCCCAAAGGCAAGGAAAGTCCAAATGGTGGTAAAGCCGATCCCAATAAAGGAATGGATATGTCCGCCATGTTTGATCGATATTTCGGAGTTCGAAAAAAGTAGGCCGGTAGCCCGTAGTGGATCGTGCCGGTTCAGGCGGAGGTTATGGAAGTGAGACGAGGAAGGTCGGTATTGACGATGGGGCTTGACGCATGCGTCGCCATGATTTCGTTAGCCGTGCTGTATTACATATTTATCATTAACCGGGATATGAGTGCCCAGTGGGTTACCGGAATTATCGTGGTCCTCTCTGGAGGAGCCTATCTATATTTCAAATACATGCCAGCAACCAAGGCTGAAAAGAAGAAGTTGTCTTCACGCGTTGTGAAGCTCGTCTTGCTGGACGACGACGGTACAAGTGTGAAGGAATGGTATATTCAGGGCGAAACTAGCGTCCTGATCGGAAAAAGTTCGAAAAACAGCGAGGCGGACATTGATCTGTCCGATACCCCGTATGCTTCTCTTATCAGCTCGCAGCATGCGGTACTGAACAACGCTTCAGGCCAATGGTTTATCGAAGATATTGACTCGGCCAGTGGTGTAGGCGTACGCAAGGGGAATCAGAGCCGAGCATCCAAATTGGAAATCGAGGAACCCAGCCTGATCGAGGCAGGGGACTTAATCTATATTGCCAATACCCGAATTTTGGTGAAATAAAGTTGGAGTACCATCATACAAGCTTACGGGGGAATGAAACGAAATGAGTCTGACAAGATGTGGAAACGGACATATGTTCAGTACAAGGCGGCACGGAAATACGTGTCCATATTGCAATCTGGCCGTTGAATCGCCGGCTTCCGGCAATAGTGAACCAACGGGTGCAATCCCACGCGCACCTCGTACAGCAGAGGATGACAAAACGATGCCATATCTGGGAGAAACGACAGGAATTGAACCGGTAACCGGTTGGATGGTGTGCATCGAAGGTCCGCAAATGGGCCAGGATTATCGGATTATGGCTGAAAAAAACTTTATTGGACGCTCGGAAGAGATGCATGTTCGCATTCTAGGAGATAACACGATTTCCCGGCGTAATCACGCGGTCATTGTATACGATCCCAAAAAACGAAATTTCTATTTGCTGCCTGGCGATGCTTCCGGCCTCGCGTATCACAACAATGAAGCAGTCTACTCACCGGTGGAACTGGCTGCCTACGACGTGATTCAATTGGGCCGCAGCAAATTTATCTTCATTCCATTGTGCGGTGTGCACTTTGAATGGGAGCAGCAGTGAGTACCTTCATGATCTTGTGGAACGACAAAGAGCTGACCCCTTATTGGGTTATTATGGCAGGCTGTTTGTCGATCGGATTGCTGTTATTTGTCCGGAGCCGGATTCCGGTAAGGCAGCGTAACGATAGGGCAACTACTGGGATTCAGATCGGGAATGGACAGACGATCGGTGCCCGCAGCGAACAGGACGATTATTTTGCCTGTGCCGTGGAGCCATATGGTGTACTTGCCGTACTGGCCGATGGTATCAGTGGTTTATCCGGTGGGAAAGTTTCCAGCACGACTGCAGTGGAAACGTTTATTCGGGAGTTTGAAGAGTTGGAGCGGTTTCCTGACCCGGAAGAGTTCTGGGATGCGTCCGCCCATGCAGCGAATCAGGCCATTCTCCGCAATTTGCTTGGTGTGCCCGGAGGAACAACGTTGGTATCTGCCATGATCAAGGGCAGGGATCTGTACTGGGGTGCGGTAGGGGACAGCATTTTGGCCGTGTTTCGTAAGGGAGAACTGCTTCCGATTAATCATAAACATACGCTGGAGAGCCAGCTCGAGGAACAGTATATGTCCGGAGAGATATCAGAACAGGAAGCGCTGGACAATCCGCAGCGCAAAAGGCTGGTCAACTATTTGGGGTATGACCATTTCAAACAAATGGAAATCGCGGACGAGCCGTTTGCACTGCAGCCGGCGGACAAGATTGTGTTATGCAGTGACGGGGTATACAACTCACTCACTGAGATGGAACTGGAGACGATTCTCGCGAAAGATATATCACCATTTGATGCAGCCCAGGCCATTATTGATTTGATTGAAGAAAAACAGCTCGTGCATCAGGATAATGCCACGATTATCATTTTGGAGCAAGGATGGTAACGGATCAGGCAGCGCACAGGGACGGGAAATGGGGAGACGGATGAGGAAGGAGAATAGTGATTTTAAGACGGCTTTTGTCTCAGAAGCAGGGTCTTTCCTGAAAAATCGGGATTTCTATGGCTGCGTCGAGCTCGAAGACTGGGCTTGTTATGTCATGGCAGATGGTTTGGATACGGATACGGAAGTGAATAGCGCACAGATCACAGTGCAGACCATTCTGGAATCCTTTTTGGAAAAACCAACCATGTCCAAACGTAGACTAACAGAGTATATCAAGATTGCACATGAGTGGCTTCAGTATGAAAGCCGCCGAGTCAGACTCAAAGCGGGATTCGTCATTGTTGTGACAGATTATACACGGATGGTGTGGGCATCTGCCGGACACAGCCGGTTGTATCATTTTCGTGGAAATCGGCTTGCATTAAAAAGCAAGGACCACAGCGTTGCTGCCCAGCTGGCAGCCGAAGGCCAGATTGCAGAGGATCGGGTGGATCAGCATGATGAACGCGGCAATCTGAATGAATACGCGGGCAAACCTGGCATGATCAGACCGTATGTATCGGATAAGATCAAGCTGGCCGATGGTGATGTGCTTGTTCTTTGCACCCCTGGATTATGGGAAGGGGTTCAGGATGCCGAGATGATCGATGCGGTTGAAGGTGCCAATGACCCGCAGACGCTGGCGGATACGCTTGAAGAAGTGATGCTTAGCAAGCAGCGTGCCCGTATCGAGAATTATAGTGCTGCAGCCATATACGTGAACAAGATTTTTCATGAAGAGCCCAAGAACCGTAAGAAGTGGATTAAGCGGATTGCCATCATGCTGGCTATGCTCCTGATTTTTGGTGGAGCTGGCATATTCTACGCGGTGAAAAGTGCAGCCAAAAAAGCCGAATTGGCCGTAGATATGCTGCAATATGAACAGACCGCAGACCAGTACGTCAAGGAACAAGAGTATGCCAAGGCGGTCTCGGACTACAGCTTGGCGCGCAATAATTCCATCAAAATCAAGGACCCTATACATAAAAAGCTGCTGACCGCGAAGATGGCTGCTGCCCAGACGCTGGTTGATGGAGAAGCTCATCTGAAAGAAGGAGACATCACCAAGGCAACAGCGAGTTACACCAAGGCGCTTGAATTATCGGAGCCCTACAGCATGTTCGACCGGGAAGTGATTCAGGAACGTTTGGAGCAGATGACCACCTTCCAGCAAGTGCAAGACTGGATTACGGAGGGGGATCTGAAACTCCAGAACGGGGACTACAGTGGAGCAATTATTTTGTATAAAAGGGCCAGAACAGCTGCCACGGAGACGGCATACAAGGACGCGCTGAAGGAAATTGCTACCAAGCTGGAGGCGGCCGAGACTAAACGGGCGGACATCAAGCGGCAATCCCGTCAGCTTCAGGCGGATACGCTGGAACAGAAGGGCGACCGCTTCAATGAAGCCGGAGACTACAGTGGAGCGATGGATGCCTACGCTTCAGCGCAGGAAATTTACCAGGAGATCGATATGCTGGAACGCGTGCTGGCCATGGAGCGGAAGATTAACAAACTGGATGAGAAACTGAATCCCCCTGTACCTGCAGCGGATCTTACTCAGGATGCAGCAGGGTTGGGATCAGTTGATTCATCAGGTTTGACCTCAGACTTGACTGGTAATGTGGGAGGACTGAATGGAGGCAATTCGGCGGATAACAGTTCTTCCGCTGGAAATGTCACCTCGGCCGGAAGTGGAGCTGTGGATGACTCCGGCACTTCTTCCTCAGGAAAAACAAACAATACGAGCAACAACTCGACATCGAAGGCTAACGGAAGCACCGAAACCACCGAGGCTGAAGCGAATGAGCAGGAATCAGCGGAAGGAGGAGATTCATGATGAAAGACATGATTCGTGACCGTCTTAACAAGATGGAGGATCTGGAACAACGCCGCATGCTCAAAGATCTCATGACAGGCGTTTTTCTTAATCTTGTGGAGTATCAGGAGACGCTGAACAAACAGATTGAGCAACGAGTTTTCGATGAGGTATTGCCGCAGGAGGAACGTCATGATGTATATGTCACATTATGCGCGCGGGAAGATCTGGACCCCATTCATGAATTTCTGTACCCGATCATTCCTGAGGATGCTGAACCACAGACCGTATATTTAAGTGAGGCTTCAGAGGCGCTGGCGCGTCAGGAAGAGATGAAATTGTTCACATTCTACATAGAATGTGGGCAACAGGAACTCCAATCTCTACTGAAAAGTAATCGGACATTTCGCGGGGAGATCGTAACGAGTGAAGGTAGACATGCCATAACGGTTCGGTTGAAACCGAGTACGGCGTATATCTCCAAAATTGAAGAACTGTACCAGGTATTTCGCAAAAACAGCCTTGCCTGGAAATCGGTTAATGCGCCGTATGTATTCAAGTTCGTTGACTGTATTCTGGTCGGAGCGGGTGACGGAGATGAATGGGACAAACAGCATGTGGTCAAAGAACTTTCAATCCATTTGGAGGAGTTTGAGTCATATAAAAGAACGAATATGATCCCCCTTTGGAATATTCAGAAGCTTGATATGAAAACAGGTGGATTCCCTGTCCCGGCTTCGGACCGCATCAATTATGAACATGTGTTGCCGCTCCGTAAAACAGGGACTGAGCACGGATATTTGGTTGATGGAGACGAATCGCATATTCGGTATATCAAAAGATCGGAAGAAGATATCACCATCGTATCTCCGCTGGAAAAATCCGATTCATGGACGGTACTGAAAATAGCCGGCCCCGTTGCAACCCGAATCGGTAGAATGGAATTTCCGCTGTTTTCCAACAACAAACGGGAAGGGTTTGCCGGTAAATATGCGCGTCAGGAAGGACGCTCTGTGCGATCCAAAGGGGAGATTGCCCGCATGGTTCATGCTTTCCAGGCAGCAGAGGGATTGGAACTGGAAGAGGTGCAGGTGGTAGCGCCTGGGCCCGCCTTGGGCATCACGTACCCGCTTAATGGATTTGTTAGCGATCATGTCCGTGTTGAGGCAGATAAACACCGAATGATCTTAAGGTTCAGCAAACACGGAATTCAGCCAGAACAGGCTATTTTTCTGGATGATTTGCTGAGTTTTCTGGTAGCAGAAATCCAGTTAGCATTCCCTGAATACCGCTGCGAAGGGGAATGGATGTGAGCGCAGCATGAATTATATATGGGATCTGATTATTCGGGCCAAACGGAATGGAACCGATTTGCGCGACGTAACCTTTGTGCCTGCACGTGTATATTCGCCCTATATGGAACTCAGTCATGCGAACCTAAACGCTTCAGGAGTGGAACGCACGATTGAAGTCAATCCGTATTATCGTTTTTTTGATATTTTTCGGGATCTGTTCGATATCAATAACGAAGAGCACGTGGAGTTGCGGGAGGCTCTCTTTGATCTGGTCATTCATTTTCTGGCGGATATGGATTTGATGCAGGGGATGAACAAGAGGGAGTATTATATTCGCTTCATTTTGAAAGACATGCATTCAGGTGTATACGGGGAACGGATTCGGCGCCGACTGGAACTGTTCGGACGGGAGGAACAGGAGGTGATCGCCTGCAATATGCTTCGTCTTTATGATACGGGGGAAGCTGTTCATCTGCTAAGGGATACCCTTGTCCGAATGTTCCCGCGTTCAACCCTTTATGCCAATTGCGAGGAGAAGGATGAGCTGCTCTTGTATATTGGTCAGGCTGAACAGACGGAAGCGAAGGAGAAGCTGGAACTGATTCTTGAACTCTTTCTGCCGGTTCGTTTCGACACGGAGATCTACTGGGGGCATCATTTTGGCATTCTGGATGTGGACTATACGATGGTACAGGACGGTATTGCCTTATATTAAGCAGCACCAGCAGTTGTAAGGAGGAAGCATAGATGAACGGCTATTCATATCGATTGTATCCTGACGCCACGGGTAGGGAACGGGCCAGAGGGACCATGCGTTATACGCGTGAAGAGTTGATGGACATGACTACATTTCAATTACGGAACATTTGTTACAAGGAGCGCTTGGTTGAGGGATTGGGGTCTCGGACGGAGCGGGAAGAACTAATTCGGATTATTTTAAAATTTTTGGGAGCGGACGATGTATTGTGGATTGATCAGTCTGTTGAAGGCGGATTCGAGCGTATACAGAAGGCCATTTCTCGTCATATGACGGCTCCCATGAGCAGTGATGGAGGCATTAGTGTGCCTGCGCGACTGATTCTATACGAAGGATTGAACGTGGACAAGCTGGATCGTTATGTGGTCACCGCACCTGGTGGATTAACCGAATCCAACGTACTCTTAGTCAATGAGAGCATGGAGCTGTGTGGTATCTTCAACCTAGTTAAGGACGAATCCGTAACGGGAACCTTCTATTTGACAGCAGGAAGTGGGTCAACCTGGAAGAGATCGGGAAACAGACAGTACAGTCTTCTCTTTTTCCGTAAACGCGACTCGGAATATTTATATCAGACCTATTATGCCAGCGGACCGCTTCCACCGGTTCATATTCAATATACTCAAATTCCACTGGCCGATCTGGACATCCGGGAACTTGAACCGACAGAAGCAGTGCTTGCGATTGATTTTGGCACCTCCAATACGACGGCAGGCGCCTATTTGCATAACGGTTATATTCAGGCTCCGAGCAGCCAGGATTTGCTGAATGGACGAGTGCGTATGGATGCCATCAACTACGTTTCTTTTCCCGATCCTTCATACAAAGATACGGACTGGATTGAAGTCCTGCCTACGGCCATCGGTGTGGCTGAGTGCTCGGATCCAGCGAACATTCGTTACGAGTTCGGCTATGAAGCGCTGCGAAGCATGCGTCGGGGAGGGTACAGCAGCCGAGCGAGTGTCTTCCGCAGCATGAAGCGCTGGGTGAACAATTACAACAAAATGGAAGAAATCGTCGATGTTCATGGCAATGCAGCCATGGTTTCTCGTATGGATCTGCTGCGTGCGTACATGAATTACATCATCCGAACGGCAGAGCATCAGTTCAAGTGCAAGTTTCGCCATGTGCATTTTACGAGTCCCGTGAAGATGAAAACACAGTTTTTGCAGATGTTCGGAGAGATGCTTCCGGATTATCGGATTGAGCAGACGTATGCGCTGGATGAGGGAATGGCTGTGCTCTATAACACCCTTGCTGACGGCATGGAACGTGGTGCTTTCATGGAAGGGCAGACGTACCATGCACTCGTGATTGATTGTGGCGGTGGAACGACCGATTTGTCTTCCTGTGCCTTTACGATCGAGGATGGACATATGGCGTACAAGCTCGATATCCATACGACCTACGAAAATGGGGATACGAACTTCGGAGGTCACAACATTACCTATCGTATTATGCAATTCATGAAAATTGTATTCGCCGACTACTATAGCGGACGCCGTCAGGTGACGGATATTGATAGTCTAATCGAGGCACCTGGTGCGGATGTGTTCCGTCAGGTGGACGAAGAGGGTGTGAAGTCCGTTTATCAGAAGCTGGAGCAACGCTATGAGGAGGCAGAACACATCATTCCGACTGCGTTTGCGTGTCGAGAGAATCGTTCACGGGATGAGTATTTGCGGGTAAGAGGCAACTTCTACTTTCTATGGGAAATCGCAGAAGAGATGAAGCAGCAATTTTTCCGCAAAACCGGCATCTTGCGTAACCGATTCCACTCGGAGATGGAGGGCGATGGTGACAGTGATCTGCAGATCACCACCATGGAGCGTTGGTTCCTCTCGGTAGAACGGAATGGGGAGTTGAAGGATGAATATGAGTTCCCCGATGTGGTTTTCAATATCAAGGAAATTACCCAGCTGATTAAGGCCGATATCTATGAAGTGGTTCGCAAGTTTTTGGATGATTTCTATCGGCAAGGGCGGATGAACCAGTACTCGATTATCAAGTTGACAGGTCAGTCCTGCCGGATTGATGTATTTCGGGAAGCATTGAAAGAGTTTGTTCCAGGCAGAAGCATTGAGTTTCGGCAAAAACCTGCGGAAGGGCGTGTGCCTGATCTTAAACTTGCCTGCCTTCGAGGGGCGATTCGTTATCTGAGTGCGCGCAAAACGGGAAGCGTTCAAGCCGACATCACGCATGATGCCGCTGTAATTCCGTATACCGTAAGTGCCTACACGCATAATGGACGTGAAAAAATGCTGATCAGCAGTCTGGATCGGAGTGATGGCATTCCGGGCAGCATTTCCCGTCCATTCGAGACGGCAGAAGTGGAGTTGTATCTTAGCGGAAGCGATGGCCAGCTGAGACGAAAATTCGTATATGCGAACCGCCCGGATTTCTATAAAGAGGTGCTCTACGAAGACATTCGAGATCGATATGGAGATAAAATTCCGCAAGATGATACGGATTCCATCGTGAATGGAGAGACGAAGTTTTTTGTCTTTCCGGATGATCGTCATTGGGGTTTCCATGTGTTGCCTGTAGCTCGCAGAAATGAACGGCTGTATCTGGGATCGCAGAAGTTGCTTCCGTTTGAAACAGACTTGTCGGAACTGGACTTCTTTGACGGAATGAAGTGAGGATCACGAGCAGAAAGGGGGAACAACGCTCATGTTCACATATTCGTATCCGCATTTTAACAAGGGAAGAATTCTGAAAACATCCATGTTGGAGGGACTACGCGATTTCCCCAGAGACTACATCGAACTGTACTATCGCGGTTATGCAGATGGCATTCTTGTAGGTGCAGAGGTAGACGTGTTCCCGGACAAGCTGGTTGTTGCTCCTGGGATGGTGCTGCATAAAGGAAGGCTTTATATGCTGACAGAGCCTACGGAACTGGCATACCAAGCTACGGGAAGGGTCAATGTGCTGAAGCTTCGGTTTACCGCGGAGGAGACCGTGAGTGACATGACCATAGGCCATTCGGAACTGCTTTTGGATGAAGAGACAACATGCGCACCGGGCGAATTGGAACTGGCCCGGTTCAAGCTGAAGGAAGGGGCAAGGCTGCGGCGGGATTACCAGACTTTTGCCGATTTGGCAACCGAGTTCAATACCTTGCATGTCATTCATGTCCCTTATGCGGCAGAAGGGGCCAGCACGCTATCTCCGATTATCTTAAAAGATTATGCAGAAAGGCTGCTTCGAACGGGAACCTCGGACCCTCAGGATCTGATCTTTGCCATGATGTGTCTCAATGAAGGAACGGTTGCGCGCAGCGTCATCCTGCATCACATTGCGAGCCGACTGGGGCTGGAGTACCGGGAATATGATAATGCGCAGATTCATCGATATCTGGATCGCATTTTGGCTAATGCAAGCCGGGGAGCGGGGCGTTCGGGTCACCCGGTGGGTGGGCCACATCGAATGATTGTGGATTGATGACTTCAGCACAAGGAAAGGAAGTGTGTTCTTCATATGGAATATCTCGATCGCAAAGTGATTCCCATATTATATAGCCATCGTGGGAATGAAGAGGAGGATCAGAATGGTGCAGTAGAAGAGGAGGTTACAGTTGCATATAAATCCCAGGCAGTTGATTCGGCAGAGATGCCAACGATGCTCCGCATTGGAAAAGAAAGCGTGTTTCTGAAACGAACAGAGCTGTACGACGGCAGAGTAGCAGTCTCTCTTCCGCGTTTGTTGCGTTTGATCTCGGAAAAGGAAGCGAGCATGAAGTATCCCTCGTCTCATCGGCCGGAATGGATTTATACCAACGACTCGGGCACGGTCAATTTTACGTTCAACAGGCTGGAGCATCGAATTTCGGAAGAGGAGCTGACTTCCTTTACCGAAACGATGGCCAATGTCGTTCGCGGAACGCAGCCTGTTAGACAATGGGACAAGCACGGTGTTCGCATTACAGAAACGGGACAAGTCACGGGCTACTGCCAGTTTTCCGTTCAGGGGTTGAATAATCAGATTTACAACCATATCGGTTTTGCGATTTTGGACCAGTCCGTTCTTGTATACGGATTTAATTGCACGGATGAAGAAAAAAAGGATTGGCTGGAGCCTGGCGAGACGATTCTGAACTCGCTTGCGATCCTTTGAGGCTGAAAGGAGAGTGGGGAACATGAGTCTGACTTATGAGAATCTGATTATTGAACCGTATGAACTGCTGCATTTGCAAGAGCTGACGATCCGCAAAAAGATGAATGAGCACACCCGGCTCGTGTTCAAGGGCATAGTGTCCGAGGAATGGAAGGATCGCTATGTCGATGTTACGGATCGGGATACACCGATTGAAGTGTGGCAAAAAGATGAGGATGGCAATAAGAGCCCGTTGTTCAAAGGCATTCCGCTATCTGTTGAAGTGCAGGTTGTCAGAGACGTGTATACGCTCCAAGTGGAGGCCATCTCGCATACGTACCGGATGGACATTACAAAACGAACGCGTACATTTCAAAATGTCAAAATGACGTTGCCCGAATTGTTAAAGGAACTGGATGAGGATTATCCGGGACTTGATGTTATTGATGAGGGAACGGGCGGGGCCAAGATTGGCAAGGTTGCCGTGCAATACCAAGAAACGGATTGGGCATTTCTCAGGAGGCTTGCTTCACGCTTTCACACCAGCTTGATGCCTGCCGCCCAGTTTGACAGCCCCAAATTTTATTTTGGCGTCCTCGAGCACGGGAATTCAATCGACCTGGACAATACACGTTATACGGTCCGTAAAAACATGACGCCATTCATGTACTTTACGGAAAACGATTCGTTGAAGGTCAACGAGTCGGACTTCATTGTATACGAAATCGAGACCGACCAGGTCATGGAGCTTGGACACCACATTAACTTCCGGGGCAGAAGCCTATACGTGACTGAGGCATATACCGAGCTTGTGGGCGGAATCGTGAAACACCAATATGTACTTAGCCTTCACAGAGGACTACGACAAAAGACATATAACAATCCGTTGATTGCCGGAAGCTCATTGCTTGGTCGCATCCTTTCCGTGCATGGCGGTCATGTCAGAGTGCATCTGGACTGTGATGAACAACAGGAGGCAGAGGAAGCGTTGTGGCTGCTGTATCAGTCGCCGTACATTGCAGAGGGGAAGACAGGTTGGTATGTCATGCCGGAAGTGGGTGATCCGGTGGCTGTCTACTTTCCAACGCAAAATGAAGAAGAGGCCTATGCGACAGGAGCCCCTCGTCTGGATAACCAGGTAACAGGAACGAATCAATTGAACAGGCCGGATCATAAAATTTTCCGTACGCCTTATGGCAAAGAAATCAGACTGACTCCAGATTCCATCTCCATTAGCAGCAAAGAGGGCGAGGTATTCATTCGGCTCAGCGGGGACGAAGGCATCCAGATCACGGGAAGCCAGCAGGTTCGGATGTCTGCCGGGGGCAGCATCTCGCTCAAAGCCGGGAAGAAAATAACGTTGTCTGCCGATTCGCAATTGCTGCTCGAAGGTGGAGGAGGAACGTTCAAATTGGATGGACAGGCAAAAATGAGCGGATCGGAAGTGAAAGCCAACTAGAGTGGCATGACATGAAGGGAAGGAGGCGGAGTTCAGGTGGATCGCAAGGAATCTCTGTTGCATTTTTATACCCATCAGGTGGAACCTGCACGGGCCAGGCTTATGGATGATTTGCAGCATATGCTGCATACAAGGTATGCGGAATTGGCAGCCGAGTTCATGGATCATTTCAGACTTTTGCTTCAGGAAGTCGGCGATGCCCAAAAGCGGGGAGCAAAAGGGAAGATCGCTTATATTCAATATTCCGTGCTGCGAACAGAACTGCTTGGAGGGGCCATGAATGTTCTGGTCGAAGCTTGCGATGCTTCGTGGTTACTGGACCGTACACCCATTCGGGCGTTCTATTCGGCCAACTGGGCCTATGGGTGTCTTGAACGGATGCTGGATGGATTAAGAGAAGAACTCCCCAACTATCAAGGAACCGTGACAACGGTGGAACTGGATCGAATCATGCTAAGGGAAGCGGCGTTGGTGAATCGTTATCTCGTGTATTTCATGCGCCGTAGCTGTCGCGCGCTGGAGGACTTCGAATGGGATTCGCTTATGAATCTGGAACAGGTATTCGAAGTGCGCATGGGAGAATATCTGGATGCCAGCGAGTGCGTGTTCCGCCTCGACAGGCGGAACAGGAGCATTGAGGAGATTGGCGAGGCATTGGAAGAAAGCGACGGTCTGGAGGTCATGTACGCGCACTTTCAGGGACTGGATATGAGCGGAATGGAATGCAGCGATCTGGATTTTCGTTACAGCCGATTCGATCGTATTGATATGCATTCAACCGATTTTCAGCGCTGTGTCCTGGTGGGGACGCGTTGGCACAACTGTGGTCTGGAGCACGCCGATTTCACCGGAAGCATTCTATATGGGGCAGATTTCAGCGGCTGTTCGTTGGAAAGAGCCGTTTTCAGGGGTGTAATGGGGGAGGTGGGGCATCCGGAAGGACTTGCTCAGGGGCCAAGTTATGATGCGCTTAACTTCGAGAATGCAAACCTTTCGGGGGCCGACTTCCGAGGGGCACGCCTTCGGGGAGCCATATTCCGTGGAGCCAATCTGACCGATACGTTATGGGAGGGTGCTGATGTGGAGGGTGCGATTTTTGACGATGCCGAGAGGAGGCGAGGGTTATCCGATACTTTCGTCTAATGGCCGACCCCAGATGGATACACCGCGTAGAGACAGAGCCTGTCGGAGAACTGCAACGCAGGGCCTGGAATCAGGCTTTTCATGATTCGGGCAGTGAACATACCGCCATTAACCTTTATGTGCGAAGCGGATTCCATGTGGATTATACGGATTATTTGGAACAGCCGGTTCCATTGGTTTCGGATCGATTGCTTGAAATACTCATGCTGTATCAGCCACGGCTCAAGCGAAGAGCTGCCGTATTAACGGACAAGGAACGAATGACCCAGGAGACGTACTGGGTCATTCATCCGCCTGCGCTGGCAAACGTGTTATCTCCCCATACCCGTTGGCGCATGGATGGAAGTCTGGAGCGGATCGTGCTGAAGCGAGACTTCCCGGAGGTGCCCCTGTTCCAATTGATGGAGCTGCGCGAAACCGTGATCATCGTCAATCTTGCGTTGGCCGAAAGCATTCTGCGGCGGGATGTTACAGGTGTGCAATTGATTCCGTTGGACTTGGAGCAAACAAATTAGAAAGGGGAGGTTACGATGGCGCAAAGTCAAGATCAGGAGGCCCAGATTCGTACGGCTGGAGAAGCCTCGAAAGGCTATGTCGTTGCAGGTGCGATCCTTAAATGCAACTGCGGGACGCAACGTACAAGATTGAAGATTCCATTCAGTCATGGTGTATATATCAAAGGCAAGGCACAAATGACGGTTGAGGATTATGTTCCGGGAATTCATATCGGATCGTTCGGCAACTGTTCCAATCCATTGAATCCGGCAGTGGCGGCCAGTACGATGGTAGACATTTATGGGGTCAAGAAAGCCCCATGCGTTCCCGTACTGACCATGCCCTGGCTTCACGGGAAGGGAGATACCAAAGTGGAAGGGAAGGCTGCACTGCTTAGTCACTGTACCCACAAGTGTCTGTATGGCGGAGATATCGTCATCGAGGATGACGGTCAGCAGTTGGACTTTTGACGATGAGTGAATTCAAGGAGAAGAAATCGGATCGTATCGGATATGAGCAACTTCGCCTATATTGGCCTTATCGTGCACAGTGGCTGGAAAACGTGCAAATTACCCGCCAGGTGAACGAGCATGCGAAGCTCTATGTTAGCGGCATTCTTCCGGAAGAGAATGGGCCAGGCATTCTTCAGGTTCAGGCTGAAGGGGAACCGATCGTGCTCAGGCAAGTCGATGAAACCGGCAGATCGGTGAGGAGGCTCTTCCATGGCGTCATGACCTCCCTCACGGTTCATTTGTCAGGAGGGATCTATCGATTTGAGCTTGAAGCCTTGTCCAACTCGTATCAAATGGATATCCGGATCGAGGAACGAGCCTTTCAAAACAGGGGCTGGACGTTCAAGGAACTGATTGAGTTCATCATGAAATCCTACCGATACTCGGATGTCATAGATCAGGTTACCGGGAATACCGCATTGAGCGGACTTGTTCTACAATATAAAGAGACCGATTGGATGTTCCTGCGGCGGCTTGCCTCGCGATTCGGCACGGTGTTGGTCCCTGAGATCACGGCGGCGTCACCCAAGCTGTTTATCGGTTTGCCCACGGGCAAGCTGTGGAAGTGGCCGCAAGACCAGCCCTATCAGGTGCGTAAAGAGCTGGGCGGAATCGACTGGCGTGGCTCCGGAACGGAAGATCGATATCTCAACCATGGACCGAAGGGCACACAAGGCGTATTACAGTATACGATGGAAAGTGCAGATACCTATGCGCTCGGAGACAAGGTCGAATTGCCGGATGGCAGGGAACTGACCGTGGTGTATGCCCATTCGCGCCTGGAATCCGGGCTGCTCATGACGACCTATCGCATGGTACCCGAGGAACAGATTCGCGTGCCAAGATGCGACCTGTCAGACCTGATTGGGTTATCGCTGTATGGCGAGGTGGTCCGCGTCATTCATGACCACGTTCAGATCGAATTGCCAATGGACAAGGGCCCGATGACGCAAGGAGCTGCCTGTCCATACCCGGTCGCGCCAGCCTATGCTGCGGAAGGGCATAGCGGACTATACATGATGCCGGAGATCGGGGATACGGTTGAGCTCTATTTTCCGGGTAGCCGGGAATCCGGAGCGTACATTCGCCATTCCGTTCCTGAAGGCAAGCGTTCCGCTAACGGAGGAACGGATCATAAGGTGTGGGGTCATCCTGCCGGAGCCTTGATCGGCATGTCGCCCGAAGAGGTCACGCTGCAAGCCGGATCAGGGATGACGATTACCTTGAACGATCAGGGCGTGGTATTGGAAAGTCCGGGAAATCTGTCCATTCAGGGTAGTAACATCGTGCTCGCGGCCGGACAGATCGAAGCCACGGCATCGGAAGCGATCTGGCTGCTTGGCGGGGGCGGCAGCTTCATTCTGGATGGGGAGGCCAACGTACGATCTGGCCTGCTGCAACAGGAGGGCAGCAACAAAGCGCCCGTCCATGTGGCGGACCTGCCGCCAGAGCCGGAGCCGCCACTGATGCCGATTGAGGAATATGAAGCGGCTCAGGCTGCCGCTGCCGAGGCGGCAGCAAAGACCCGGGCATCGACGACAAACCCGAAGGATGGGTCCATGGTTGGAGCAGCCTTGGCGATCACCGCCATGATTCCGGTCATGGGGGCGCTAGGAGGTATCGCTGCTCAGACAGCTATCGGCGTTGGTATCGCTGCCGTGGCCACAGGTCTAATCGCGAGTGTGCCGAAGCTGGGCTCCTTCAAGCCATCGGCATTGAATTTGCTGGACCGACTTACTAAAGGTTTCGCTGAGCTACAACAGCAGGAGAACGAAGCAAAGTGGAAACTGCTTGGTAAAGTGTTGACCGCCGCCAAAGAACTGTCTACTGCGACTTCGCCCCTCGATTTGGTCAAGAAGTTGCATCAGCAGCATCAGGAAATCAGCACGATGTATTATGAAATTCCAGCATATACTCGGGAGAAGTGGGCGAAACAACACGCGGATCAGGAACTGAAAGATTCGCTGGATTATTTCAACAAAGTGATGGAAAACCCTGAGGAATACGATATTCTTTTCGTAGGGCCCCATTTTGCCAATATTACCTTCGACATCGGCAGGCCGCATATTACGGTCGAGGAACTGGGGAGTTATGATTATTGGAAGGCACAAGGGCTAAGCCTTGATGAAATGAAGTATCTGTCATGGAGACTAAAGGCCCCCATGAGCGATGAAGCCTTTGCTGAACTATGGGATGGATATTACCAACATGACGCGATGCAAAAAGGCCTGGATACGGAATTTAATTTTAAGGGCAAGGGAGGTTCAGCAGGCGGCTCTGTAGGCCTGAGACGGTCCATCCCGCAGGCAAGTGGACCAACGACGCCCAAAGTGAGCACGAGCCCGTCTTCGTCCATAGTGCCCAAAGTGAAGACATTTGTCCGAAAGTATTGGGAAGACAGTCAGAAGATGGGGATCGTGTCTGGTGGAGGAAGTCATTGGAGCAATAACAAGAAGAACAAAACGGGCGAGGCTGCTTCTGGAGGTGGTAAGACAGCAAACAGTGGGACGGGATCGACCTCTAAACCTGTAGAGAACCCGTCGAAACCGAAACCAAATTCGGATAGTACACCTTCTTCGAAAACGAATGAACCTGATGCAACGACAACGCCGAAAAATAGCACGACATCGAAGACGAAATCAGAAAAAAATGAAACGCCGAATGAAGTGAATTCCTGGAAGCCGTCTACATCGAAGAAAAAGGACGAAGGTAAACCGCAAGCCGATACGAAACCGCCTAAATCATCCGAACCGGAGAAGTCGCAGGAGAATCCGAATACAAACAAACCGAAGGATGATCCGGAAGGCACTGAGGGGACGGGAGAAGGTGCTAAACCGCCACCAATAGTCCATGAAACAGTTAAGTATGGTGATCATTTTACAAGAAAGAATAGAAAAAAAGTTTTAAAACCAAATATAGAATACACATCACCAGATGGTTATACTTATCGTACGGACAGTCAAGGGCGTATTATTGAATGTGAAGGAGCACTTGTGCTTGGTAAAGGAGACCGTAGTGAATATGCCCAGAGGACGGTAGGGAAAGGGCAAGGTCGGTTACCTGATGATGATGGTGGGCACTTAGTAGGGGCACAGTTTAAAGGACCAAAGGATATTGACAACCTAGTTCCACAAAATAGCCAAATTAACCGTTCTGGCGGGGAATGGTACAATATGGAGTCTAAATGGGCGGATGCGTTGAGAGAGATACCTCCGAAAAAAGTTACTGTAAAAATTGAACCAGTTTATTCAGGTACTTCAATGAGACCAGATTCCTTTGAAGTAACTTATCAAATTGAAGGAAATAGGCCAGTACAAAAAACTATTAAAAATCAAGCTGGAGGTTGATTTCGTTGAGCATGGAAAAAGAGATGAATCAAATATATAATCAAATAGCTGAAACAGTTAATGAAATGATCCCGGAAGAATGGGAAAAATTTCATTACTATGCACAAATTTCTGAAACAGGGGGCGGGACATACTTTTTTTATAACACACCTGAGGATGTGGAAAATTTTAAATATAGTTTAGAAATCCCTCTTTATTATCATGATTATAAAGATCAATATAAAATCAAAAGCAGAGTTCTATTTGAACTGAGTGAAAAACTAAGAAAGAATTTTATAGATAATGAACAAGAACTTTGGTATTCCTTCACATTATCTATTGATAGGAATGGGAAATTCAAGATTCATTATGATTATACAAATTGGTTTGATACGAATTATAGCTTTGATGACCAGCTACTTATTTGGGAATATAAATATTTGGGTAACATACCAGAGGATGAAAAAAGCAGACAACTAATAGATAGGTATCTAGAAGAGTATCCCGATAATCCAATATAAAACCCATTATAATGAGTGGGAGTATGAGCTTTAAAGTTACTGTCAAATGAGTCAGATGATTGAGTCCATATGATCTAACTCATGTAATAAACGTCTGAAGATTTCTCCATTCCAGTAAATGCTCTAATTTTATATTCTGAAAGCTACTTTTTAGTTACATTAAACAGGTTGATTATGGTCAGATACCACCGTAATTGACCTGTTTTTTTGTTTCTTAGTTTTCTTGCGTTTCAAATTTACTCACAACTATAAATGAGCTTAATAAAGTTCTTTCCAACCGAACCATGAGTGCAGTGCACCCCCTAGATATAGAAATTGGAAAAACCCCTGGGTTTAACCGATAAAATTCTAGGGAGGACACGGTGATATACGAATTAAATTTGAAGATTCAAGACTTACTAAAATACTATGTATTCATTTTAAGACTTTCAAGGCTCATTCCAACTTAATCAACATGGGGGATGAGTCTTCTTTTCATAGAATATGCGTTACTCAGCATAGAGAGAATATGATTCTTAACAGCCCACAGACTAAGAACAGCGGGGACAAACCAAAATAAATTTTTACAACTCTCGAATGGGAATCCGAGGCATTCATCTATACGATGGAGAGTTCTGAAACTTCTGCTTTGGATGGCAAAGTGAAGCAGCCTGACCGGAAGGAATAAACGGTAACCCAAGCGGTGTCCCGCCCTGAATCCGGGTTGCTCATGACTACATATCTAATGATGCTGGAAAATGAGATCCAGGGGTTCCCCGGTCTGCGGATCAAACCGCAATCTTCTTGCCCCTATCCCTTTAGCGACATTCTACGTCGCCGAAGGTCATAGCGGCTGTATATGATGCCTGAAATCGGGGAAGCGGCAGCCATCGGCGCTGAGTTTGCTGGACTGACTTACTAAAGGTTTCACTGAGCTCCAACAGCAGGAGAACGAAGCAAAGTGGAAACTGCTTGGTAAAGTGTTGACTGCTGCCAAAGAACTGTCTACCGCGACAACGCCTCTCGATTTGGTCAAGAAGTTGCATCAGCAGCATCAGGAAATCAGCACGACGTATTATGAAATTCCAGCATATACTTGGGAGAAGTGGGCGAAACACCACGCGGATCAGGAACTGAAAGAATCGCTGGATTATTTCAACAAAGTGATGGAAAACCCTGAAGAATACGATATTCTTTTCGTAGGGCCCCATTTTGTAAATATACCTTCGACATCGGCAGGCCGCATATTACGGTCGAGGAACTGGGGAGTTATGACTATTGGAAGGCACAAGGGCTAAGCCTTGATGAAATGAAGTATCTGTCATGGAGACTAAAGGCCCCCATGAGCGATGAAGCCTTTGCTGAACTATGGGATGGATATTACCAACATGACGCGATGCAAAAAGGCCTGGATACGGAATTTAATTTTAAGGGTAAGGGAGGTTCAGCAGGCGGCTCTGTAGGCCTGAGACGGTCCATCCCGCAGGCAAGTGGACCAACGTCGCCCGAAGTGAATACTAGCCCGTCTTCGTCCATCGTGCCCAAAGTGAAGACATTTGTCCAAAAGTATTGGGAAGACAGTCAGAAGATCGGAATCGTGTCTGGTGGAGGAAGTCATTGGAGCAATAACAAGAAGAACAAAACGGGCGAGGCTGCTTCTGGAGGCGGTAAGGCAGCAAACAGTGAAACAGGATCGACCTCTAAACCTGGGGAGAACCCGTCGAAACCGAAACAAAATTCGGAAAGTACACCTTCTTCGAAAACGAATGAACTAATGCAACGACAACGCCGAAAAATAGCACGACACCAAAGACGAATCCTTGAAAAGTATAACCTAATTAATTCTAAATCGTTACATAAAAGAGGTCGATTATGGTCAGATGGTCTGGCTTATTTGTTTTACATATTAAAAAAAACAATTTGAAGAATTGGAGTATGAGAAGTCAAATAAGCTCACATATCTCGTTCTGCTTGGAATATTGATGTGAGATTTTGTACGTTTTTATTCAGAAATTTTGAAGTGAATCCCATAAAAAATAGCATAAAAAGTAAATTTGTATTCAAAATACTCTTCATTTTCGCAAGTGTTTTTAGGTCTAGAGATACTTGTTTGTTAAAAGAAGTTGCAAATATAAAGGTGTCAGCCTGGTTTTGTAAAGCAAAGTCTCTAAATTAGATAATTCGGTCTATTTATATGTAAATTTTTTAGAAGAATATCAGATCGATTCAATCTATTAACATACTCAATTACCCCAATTTACATTCCATACGCTGCGGAATACGATAATCCTAATCTATTGCAAACCGCAGGAGGTATAAAATGAAACGAAAATCAGCCCGATGGTTATCCGGTGTTTTAGCAGCAGGAGTCATGTTGTCTTCCATGTTCTCCATGCCAGCTTACGCAGCGCCGGCCTATGGCCCTCTACAGCATAGTGAGAGCGCTAAGTCCATTTTGCAATCACTGACGCCAGAAGAAAGACAAGCTTTGAACCAGCTTCAAGTGATGGACGGTGAAGTGATCGATCCCAAGGTGAATACCAAAAGTAGCGATTTGGTAAACGTGATTGTGCAGTTCAAAAGTGAACCCGCTGCGGTTGCCTTGAAACGGGCTGCAGTAAACAATGAGAAGATGTCTGAGCTTACGGCTACGAGCAAGGTGAAACAAAATCACCAGCAATTCAAGCAGCACATTAAGTCTTTGCAGCAGAAGAGAGGGCTATCATATGATGCTGCCTCGATCCGGATTACCCAGGAGTACGAGACAGCGCTAAATGGCGTTGCGTTAACAGTCCCTGGTGTAGCCGTAGAAGATTTGATGAAATCAGGGGTAGTGAAAAAAGTATGGGCTGACCAGGAAGTGACACTTGATCTGCCAGAGACAGACACATCGAGTGAATTTGCATCTGCACCCGGAATGCAGCCTCGAATGGCTGATAGTGTGCCATATCTCGGCATCGACAAACTTCATGAAGAGGGTATCACTGGTAAGGGAATCAAAGTGGGTGTACTGGACACCGGAATTGATTATAATCATCCGGATTTAACAGGGGCGTATAAAGGGTATCGCGCTCATGAGGGAGAAGATCCAAAACAAGTGGATCCGGCTACGGTTAAGGGCTGGGACTTTGTCGATAACGATGCGGACCCGATGGAGACGACATATGAAGATTGGGAAAATTCGGGCTACAAGGAACAGGGTGTTTTAGCAGAAGAATATTATACTTCCCATGGTACACACGTATCGGGAACCATTGCAGGGCAGGCCAAAAATGACGTGGGGTATGCTGTAAAAGGTGTTGCTCCAGATGTAGACTTATATGTGTACCGTGTACTTGGCCCTGGTGGAAGTGGTGAGATGAGTGGCATTATTGCCGGGATTGACAAGGCCATTGAAGATGAACTGGATGTGATTAATCTCTCTCTCGGTGCTGCAACGAATGATCCATTGGATCCGGCCTCCATTGCACTGAATAATGCGATGCTGCAAGGTGTGGTGAGTATGGTTGCGGCTGGTAATGATGGACCCAGTGAAGGTACGTTAGGTACACCGGGAGCGAGCGCGCTGGCCATTACGATTGGTGCTTCCGATGTTCCGTTAACTCTTCCTACCGCTACCGTGACTATGGATGTGTATGGTGATCCAGGTGCAGGAGAGTCGGGCGAAAATACAGCTGAACCAGAAGCGCCTACTGCAGAAGAAGCGCCACCAGCAGCAGATGAACCATCTGCTGCAGATGTACAAGCATCCGCAACAGAAGAAGAGATACCAGTAGAAACTCCACCTGTAGTAGAAGAAACACCTGCAGTAGATGAAGAAACATCGGCAGAAGAAAATGCACCTGAAGTGGATGTAGAAACTCCACCAGCAGCAGAAGGAACACCTGTAGTAGAAGAAGTTCCAGCAGTAGGAGAAGAAGCGCCTGCTTCAACTTATACTGAGGAGTTACCTCTGTTTGGTAAAGATTTTACTGACGATCTGACTACGCTTGAAGGCAAAACCTACGAACTTGTTTATGCGGGGCTTGGTAATGCTTTTGATTTTGAAGGTATTGATGTACAAGGCAAAGTGGCCCTAATTGCGCGGGGTGATATTGCACTCGATGCCAAGATCGTCAATGCAAGAAAGGCAGGGGCGGCAGCAGCAATCATTTATAATAATGTTGAAGGAACAATCCCCAATTATTTGGGTGAAATGAACGGGTATATTCCTACGTTCCAAATGATGAGAGAGCTTGGAGAAAAGCTAAAAGAGTTGAATGGCGTGACGGTCACCTTTGGCGCAGCGGGCCAAACCGTTACGGAAGGAAATAAACTGGCGGATTTCAGTTCCCGAGGTCCAGCGTCCGTGAATGATGACATTAAACCCGATATCGTAGCCCCGGGCGTAGCTGTTTTTTCAACCTATCCTGTATTTGTGAATGATCATACGGGTGAGAATTATAATATTGCCTATGCACGAATTTCGGGTACTTCCATGGCAACGCCGCATATGGCGGGTATTGCTGCACTAATGCTTCAGGCACATGAAGAATACACACCTTTTGATGTGAAGACTGCTCTAATGAATACAGCTGTCGATCTGAACGGGAATTATTCCGTGTATGAAGTAGGTGCAGGCCGAGTAGATCCTTACCGGGCAGTCCACACTTCCGTATTTGCCAAAGTTCAGGATAAAACGATTCACTTCTCGAATGACGAATCCATCCTTATTGATGAAATTACAGGTTCGATCGTATTTGATAGTGCATACTTGGAAGAAGACGGCCAGGGAATCGTATCTGACAGCCGGACAGTTAAAATAGAGAATAAAGGGGACCTTGCCAAAACGTATAACACTTCCATCAAGCTGTTAAACGATATGAATTTAAATGTAGATCTTCCAGAATCGATTACTGTAAGTGGCGGAAGTACAGAAGAGATGACTGTTTCAGTGGATATACCACAGGACACGCCGAGCGGCCGTTATGAAGGATATGTATATCTGGATACGGAAAATGCTGCGGATCATATTCAGATCCCATTCTCCATTCGTATTAGCGAAAAGGGGATTACTTCGGTGGAGATGATTCCACCATCCGTTACAAACGATACCCCATTCCATCAGTTCCTGAACCGGATGACACTGAGTGCCATTCTTTTGGGCAGTCCCATTGATTCTGTGGATGTATTGCTGAAGGATCGCGAAACCGGCGAAGAAATCGGGTTTGTAGGTACCTTGAATTCGCAGTCCCTGCTTCCGGGAGTGGAATATCTGATCCTGAATGTGTTTAGAGGTTATGCATTTCCGATTGAAAACGGGGAGATTTCCAACGTTGCACGATTTGTGCCTGAGGGCAGCTACACACTTGAATTCATCGGGAACGATTCGGACTCCAAGCAGTATTCATACGAAAGATTGGTAGTTGTCGATAATACAGCCCCAGAGATTGATTTGGGTATAGAGCCTGGCGTATACGAGCTCAATGATAGTATGTTGACGGAAAGGGAGGGTGGACAGGGCGTCTGGTATGATGGCACAGCTATCGATTCAACAGTCCAAACCTTTGTTGATAATGGGATCACGGAATATGATCAATCTTCCAACCGTGTCATTTTCTACGAGAATGGCAGTCCCTTCTATTCCGGTGACTTGCCTGTTTCCAAAGAAGGAAATATATCATTTGGTATTACCAAAGAAGAATATGATAATGGTTACGAACTTCGACTCTTTGGAATGGATGTGGGTACAGCGGCCAATCCCGTCAAGGACCACCGCTATGGCTTTATTTCCGAAGGCAAACCTTATGTGACTAGTAAATATGACAAAGAACAAGTGCGTAAAGGAGATACGATTACCCAGACTATTCAATTGAACAATGTGGAGAAGTTAAACGGTATTTCGTTTACCCTGGAGTCGATGTATGACTATAAACAATTTAACCGGATTGAGCCAACGCCTGAGCTGCAGGCATTACTGGATGCCACAGGTGCTGAAGTGAAATTCAGTGATCCTGTAGTGAGCCCAAGAGAAATTAGCTTTGAGGCATCCATCTCAGGTGGATCCTTTGAAGGAATCACAGGGAATCTTGATTTGTTCCATGTTGTCTTTGATGTTCCGAAGGATGAATTCTATTTTAAGAAAAGCGACGTACCATTTCTTGAAGTGAAATACACGACGGTTGGCATGAAAGAGAACGAAGAGAAATTGACATTAGCCGCGTTTAACACAGACAGCTATGAAGTGATTTCCAAATCTTCAAGAACATATGGTTATCTACGTCCCGAAGCTTTTATGGTCGATGGAGAGTATCTGGATTTTGCAAATGACTATTCGGCAATGGGCATTGAAGTTTATGCGGAGACGGCTTCCGGTGAGAAATATGAGGGGACTTTGCAAAAATATGGTGAGTTCCTGATCGATGGGATTCCGGCAACAGGAGAAGTGACGACCATCTACACACGAGTTCCGGGCCATTTACCTTCCAGGCTGGCAGTGGTTCTGAGCAAGACGATTGATGGCGAATACTACGGTATCAATCAACTGAATTCGTCTGATTATACGTATGCAGGAGATATTAATGGAGATGGAGCCATCGATATCTATGATATGGAGCTTGTAACGAAATATTATCGTACTTCGGATGAAACTGCTGATATTGACCAGGATGGTTATGTAGGAGACACCGAAGTGAGTTATATTACGAATAACTTTGGAATGACGGCTAACTATTCTACCAAGCAGCCTGTCTTGCAAATTGGGGACAAAGACTTAGGGTACTTCCTCAATAAAATTCAGGAAATGAACAATGGTGGTTCTGGTAATAATGGGGGCGGTTCGGGAAATAGCGGTGGCGGCGGATCTTCTACGACGCCTGCACCTGTCCCAACACCTGCACCATCTACAGAATCAGAATCAAGCCAAAATCAGGTCATTACGGAAAAAGATTTGCAATCTGCGGCAAACGGTACCGCGAATGTGGAGATGACGGTCGGTAAGAAGATTGAGCTGCCTGTCAATGCCGGGGATTTGTTGGGTGCGAATTCACTCACAATATCTCAGCAAGGTGTGCTATCGCTCACCATTCCTTCTGGCGTATTGAAAGAACTGCAAACCAAAGGTGGCCCTGGTGCAGCTGATGGCAAAATCATCTTGGATATAAACAAAAAAGATGTGAAATTACCAGCGGCGAAACAAGGTCTGACGTGGACAACCGCAGGTGCTGCTTACGAAATTGAACTGTATCTCCAGGTTTCCAGTGAGAAGCTATCTTTGTCCTCACTTTCTGAAGATGTTACGCTGACACTCCATTACGACAGAAAGCTAAACAGCGATCTGATTGGCATGTACACTGAACATTCAACTGCGAATCAATGGGATTACGCAGGTGGGATCGTAGACGAAGAGAAGGGTAGCGTTACTTCCCAATTGTCCGATTTGGGCACGTATGCACCGTTCGTCTACGATAAATCCTTCGAAGACGTGGCACCAACGCATTGGGCAAGCGAAGCAATCAAGTCTCTTGCAGCGAAACATGTGCTGACAGGTAAAACAGAGACTGCGTTTGATCCGCAAGGTCAAACAACTCGTGCCGAATTCGCTGCCTTAATCGTAAGAACCCTTGGCTTAGAGGCAAAAGGTAATGAATTGCCATTTGGTGATGTAAGCAAGGATGCCTGGTATGTGGATAGCGTTGCTGCTGCTTATCAAGCAGGTTTGGTTCAGGGAGTATCTAGTGATACATTTGCTCCGACTCAAACCATTTCACGTCAAGAAATGGCCGTGCTTATGATGAGAGCATACGAATACCAATCCCAAACAAATGATACCCAGTCAGCTGATGCCGGTTATACGGATGAAGCAAACATTGCATCTTGGGCAAAAGAAGCTGTGGCTAAAGCGGCTGAGCTTGGTGTAATGAAAGGTTCTACTGGTGGGAAATTCAAACCTCAAGATAGTGCTACACGTGCCGAAACGGCCCAAACGGTTCACAATTTACTTTCGTTGCTGAAATAAGAAGTACAAATATAAGAGGTTCCTCCAGCATTAGGGGGGCCTCTTATTTTGTCATGACTGCACCTTGCGATTCTCCCAAAATTCTCCTCCCAGGTACACCAGACTCCAATATATAACTGGTACAGTCCACATTCGATCCCTATAATTAGGAATAAACGATGGACAAAACGAGGTGTAGTGATGGTTGAAGGGAAGATTATTAAATTTTACCGGGAGAAACATAGACGAACTCAAGGCGAACTGGTGAAAGGGATCTGTTCAGTCACACATCTGAGCAAAATTGAACGGGGAATGACAGAGTACTCACAGGAGATTATGGACATGCTCTGTGAGCGACTCCATATTGATATGGTAAGGGAAGTAACCAGATATCATCAAATGAAGGATCTGCTGGATTCATGGCAAGAGGCCATTATTATGCAGAGAACGGCCGAAGCTATTCGTCTAAAAGACAAGCTGGAAGAAGAACCGCTAGCAGGTATACCAGACTTGCGTCTATCCTGTGATTTGCTGCGGATCCGATTTTATTTATTTTTAAATAATATAGATGAGGCAGAAAGACTTATAGACAAAGTCGAGATTCCGGATGAATTGGAGCATTCGTACGAGCATTATTTTTATCACCACCTGATGGGGATTTACTATTTCCTAACAGGGCATTATACCAAATCCATCCAGACGTTAACCTCTATTGACCAATCGAAATATACGAATCATGAATACTTTTATCATTTGTCCCTGGCCTATCACTCGATCTATTCGAATATTACGTCTTACTATTACGCCGAGAAGGCTATCCAGCATTTTCGGAAAACGCTCAATATGGTTCGGATCATTGATACCGAAACCATTATGCTGGTTCAGCTCAATTCCCGAGAGTATCATGATTTTCCTGAGACTAAAAGAAGATATGAGAATCTCATTCGGATATGTGATGATTGCGGTCTTCCTGACCGAAAAGCCAAGCTGCTGAACAATCTGGGTTACGAATATAACCGGCGAAAGCAGTATGAGGAGGCTGCCTATTGGTACAATCAGGCGCTGGATATCATTCCGGAGAAACAACCGCTCTACCTGATGGTGCTTAATAATTACGTAGAAGCGAATAGACTGGGTAATCTCATTCCTGCAAACAAGCTATTAAATATATCTCTGGAAGCCCTGCATCGATCTGATCTTACGGGAGACGCAAGTTATATGGAATTGGAACTCCAATGTGTTATTTTGCAAGGCCAGGAGGAAGCGTATTATGAAATGATAGAAGATAGAGTTCTTCCTTACTATCGTGAGCTTGGTTCCCAATATCTCGCCGAACGTTATGAGGAGATATTGTTTAAATATTATATGAATCATGGTGAAAAGGATAAGGCACTGGAGCTCGCAAAAAATCGTTTCGAAACGCAATCGACTTCGCTTATATAAGGGTAATGCAAGAATGAGAGAAGCTTCGATAGACAGGGGATTTGAAACGAATACCGTAACTCCGATACAATGGGGTCAGGGAGTCTAAGAGAATGGATTAAATATGGCTGAGAAATGGAGAACTACAATATGACTGATTTTATTAACGCAGAAGATATTAATGACGTCATTCTGGCAGCGGCTGCCTCGGAGCTTGAGCAGATGGTGGGCAGGATTTGTGAATTGATTGGTACGCCTTTGGAACAGACAACTGAGCTGGAGCGGCAGGTGATCGCTGCATTCGGCTTTGGGGCCGTATACGGCATTACTCATCGGGATCAACTAGCAGAGCCCCAGGCTCACGCACTGAGTATTCGGATGTTGATCAAGCCATTTAACTACAGTGAACAGCAAGCAGTGGACTTTGCCGACGATCTAATTCGGGTGGCCTCGGACCGGGAGGCGCATCCAGTAATGAACACGATTATTCATCGTGGGATTGACGGCCACCGTCAATTTAACCAGGAAGATGATGAAGGACTGGCACGCAATATTCAGGAGATTTTGACTGCGGTACAACCGGAGAGGTAGAAGAGAGTTACTAGATTCGGGAGATGATCGTGATGGATTTGATGAAACTAAGCAAAGAGCTCTCTTATGCTCTGCGGCATGCCCCCTGGGAATATGAGCTGGAGCTGGATGAAGAGGGCTGGGTGGAGATCTCGCAATTACTCGTAGCACTACATGAAAGTCCGCAGTGGAAAGAAGTAACGGAAGCGGACCTGGAGCAGATGATTCAGGCCTCGGAGAAAAAGAGACATGAAATCCGTTCCGGCCGCATCCGGGCGCTATATGGTCATTCCACTCCGCAGAAGATATCCAAAATCCCTGCGGAGCCGCCGGTAACGCTTTATCATGGTACACCGGCTCGCGCGGTGGCTTCGATTATGGAGCAGGGATTGCAGCCACGGCAGCGGCAGTATGTGCACTTGTCCTCAGATATGAATACGGCCGAACAGGTAGGACGCAGACGTGATGATCAGCCCGTAATCATGAAAATTAATGCCGCGCAGGCAGCCAAAGATGGTATCCTCTTTTACCATGGTAACGAAAATATCTGGCTCGCTGACCATATACCTGCACGCTATATCGGTCGCTGACAAGAAAAGTGCCCGCGAGTCCAATAGAGTATATTTTGTTATTCTGTTATGTATCCAATGATCCGGATGATCCATACAATATAAGCACATGTTACAGAAAAAGGGGCACATCAACATTTGTTGGTGTGTCCCTTTTGGTTATCCAGCTAATAGAATTTCGTTCAAATAGCGGATATGGATTTGAAGACGTTTTATTTGCCCAGAATCGCCTTAACGCCTTCGCTCAATGGTTGAGCCGGACGGCCAAGCAGTTTCTCCAAGGTGTCGCTCTCTACAGCCAGTGCGCCTTCACGGATGGCACCTTGCATATCAACCAGCATGGAGACCACAAAGTCAGGCAGACCTGCACCTTTCATGATGTCGGCATAAGTAGCATCGTCCACGTTTTGTACATTGATGTCCTGTCCGAGCACTTCGCCAACGATGGCTGCAAGTTCAGCTTGCGTGCGGAGTTTACCAGACAACTCATATACTGAATTCTCATGTCCCTCACCTGTAAGCACTGCTGCGGCTGCATGTGCATAATCACTGCGCGTAGCCCAGCCTACTTGACTGTCGTTGGTTGCATGAACCCATGGGGCACCTTGGGTAGCAGCTTGTACGCTGCCTGCTTCATTTTCCAGATACCAGTTGTTACGCAGGAAGGAGTAGGAAATGCCGGATTCGCGGATCGCCTGTTCTGTGGCACGGTGCACTTCAGCCAGCGAAAGGGTGTTATTCTCGGCATTTACCACGCTGGTATACGCGATAAATCCAACACCTGCACTCTTGGCAGCATTAACCGCAGCTTGATGTTGGCGGATACGTGTCTCATTGTCGCCATCTGTGGAGATGAGCAGCAGGCGATCCACACCAGCGAAAGCTGTGGCAAGTGTACCCGGTTGATCGAAATCACCATGACGAACGTCGACGCCTTGAGCACGCAGTGCTTCCGCTTTCTCCGGGTTTCGTACACTTACAGCCAGATCCCCGGCGGATACCGTTTTTAACAAAGCTTCTACGACCAGTGAACCCAAATGACCTGTTGCGCCAGTAACCAAAATTTTCATGAGATATTCCTCCAATGGTTTAAGTATTTTGAAAAAAGTTTGGATGTAATCAAGTCCGTTATAACAGATGTGATTACAACCAAAGGGTTAAAAAAAGCTCATGATGAGCTTCTTTTATTCAGAGACATGAACCTGATCCATCATCTGCTGTATCGTTACGCGGTTCAAGCGCTGTTCCATCGCTGTCTGGGCCTCAATGAGCTCGGCACGTAAGGTACGTTCGATCATGCTGCCCACGGGACAATCCGGATTCGGATGTTTATGAAAGTTGAATAGCTCCCCATCCTGGACTACTTCAAGTGCCCGGTATACATCCAGTAGGGTGATGTCTGCCGGGTCCTTTAATAAGGAAGCCCCGCCGACGCCCGGTCTAACCTCGATCAAACGGGCCTGTTTCAGCTTAGACATGATCCGCCGGATAATCACGGGATTTGTATTTACGCTGGAAGCAATAAAATCCCCGGTACACTCATTAGGTGCAACAGCAATTAAGGACAGTGTGTGAACAGCAATGGAAAAGCGGCTGCTGATTTGTTTCATGGATGATCACCACCATTGTAACTATAATAGTTACAAATAAGGGCGTTGTCAATTCTATTTTTATTCCTTTTCAAAAATAAAATACAGAAGGTTATAAATACTGCTTACATAGGATCGTCAATGATTACGACAAAAGAGAAATAGAAAAATATGTTTTAATTGACAAATAAAAAGAGGATTGTATAATCTGGCTAGATCAATCGTTGTGAACCGCAGTGCATTGTTTGGGATAACCTTTAGAAGGGAGGTGGATATGCTGTACTTCAGATGAAATACATATGTTAATTCCAAGTGGATGACATCCATTTCGTCTAACATCTTACATTCAATGTTTTTAGATCAGTTTCAATACTTCCAGCATCTGACTCCAGATCAATAGAAATGAATCGTGAATGAGAGGAGCCACGTTATTCATGCTGTTACGAATGTTGAGAAATGATATCAAGAGAAAGAAAGGGATCACGGCTTCATTGTTTATTTTTGTACTGCTAGCTGCCTTACTGGTGTCATCGGGGTCCAGGATGATTATGGAATTAACAAGTTCCATTCAATATCTGTTCTCCGAATCCAAGACTCCTCACTTTGTACAGATGCATGCTGGAGAATTGGATCAAGCCAAAGTGATCTCTTGGGCTGAGGCTGATCCTAATGTCGAGCAGCATCAGATTGTAGAGATGGTCAATATTGACGGTGCGAATCTGTTTCTTGGAGCAGAATCTGAGAAAAATAGCGTAATGGACATTGATTTTGTTACTCAGAATCAGGATTTTGATTATTTACTTAATCTGAATAGTGAAATGATACAGGTAAACGATGGCGAGATTGCAGTTCCTGTGTATTACATGCGGCAGAACAAATTAAGGATAGGAGAACAGGTACGAATTGATAACGGTTCATTCAAACGTTCCTATACCATTGTTGATTTTGTCCGGGATGCCCAGATGAATCCCTCCGTCATTCATTCCAAACGTTTTATTGTGAGTCCAGCAGCCCTAGAGGAATTGAAGCAGGGTGTTGGGGAGATGGAATATTTGATCGAGTTTCGATTGAAGGAACCCGGACGGATAGGAGAATTCACTCAAGCTTATCAGAATGCAGGACTTCCTAACGCTGGTCCAGTCGTGACGTATGGCCTGTTCCAGTTACTGAATGCCATGACTGATGGTGTTATAGCCGCCGTTATCATTCTGGTCAGCCTAGTGCTGATTCTGATTGCGATGCTCTGTATCCGGTTCACAATGCTGGCTACCATAGAAGAAGATTATCGTGAGATTAGTGTCATGAAAGCCATTGGAATCGCGGAGAAGGACATTAAGAAACTGTATCTCATGAAGTATGTGTTTATGGCCGGGTTAGCTTCCCTGCTTGGATATGTTATATCACTGGGTGTGAACAGACTTTTTGTGTCTAATATCTTGTTGTACTTGGGAAAGGCGCCTGCAACTTTGTTGCATTTTGCGGTACCTTTACTCGCTAGCGGGTTGATTTTTGCCATGGTGGTTCTGTTCTGCCGGACGGTGCTGCGGCGGTTTCGTTCCATCTCTGCGGTGGAGGCACTCCGAACGGGAAGCCTGGGAGACAATCAAATTATTCGCAATCGTCTCAATCTGTCCCGTAATCGTTGGTCTTCTGTACCCGTCTTTCTGGGACTGAAGGATGTAGTTCAACGCGTCAGGATGTTCCGTTTGTTACTGTTCGTCTTTGTTGTCAGCTCGTTCATTATGATTGTGCCAATCAATTTCCTCAATACCTTGAAGGCACCGAGTTTTATTTCCTACATGGGTGTAGGTCAAAGCGATATTCGAATTGATTTAAGGCACACGGATGATGTAGAGCAGCGCTATAACAACTTGATAAACCAGATCAAAACAGATGAAGACATTAAAACATATTCTCCACTGGTAACAAGTCAGTTCAAGGTTCGAAATGCGGAAGGCAGTTATGACAATCTGAGCGTGGAAACTGGGGATTTCAGCATTTTTCCATTGTCTTATGTCAACGGTAATGCCCCGGCAACCACCAATGAAATTGCACTATCCGATGCGAACAGCAGCGAGCTCGGGCTGAAGACGGGAGAACAGCTTACTTTGCTGGTGAATGGAAGGAATCAGGTAATGACGGTCAGTGGCATTTATCAGGACGTAACAAATGGCGGAAAAACGGCGAAAACGTTGTTGCCTTACAACAAGGATAGTGTTCTGTGGTATGTAGTCAGCCTGGATTTGAAAGATCGTAGTCAGATGGCTGCCAAAATTGCTGAATATGAGACATCTTACTCTCCAGCCAAAGTAACAGATCTGCAGGGATACCTGGATCAGACGCTCGGAGGAACCATTCAACAATTGAAATTGGTCACAGTGCTGGCTTTAGCCATCGGGGTATTCATTTCGATACTCATTACCTCACTTTTCCTTCAAATGCTCGTAGCCAAAGACAGTAACGATATCGCTGTTTTGAGAAGTCTCGGTTTTGCTTTGTCCAAGATCAAGCTGAAATATGTCGTAATGTCACTTGTCATATTGATAGTAGGAGTTGCTGCAGGAACGATACTGTCCAATACGCTTGGACCTTTGCTCGTTAGCGCCATTATGTCAACGTTTGGTGCTTCAAATATTTCGTTCGTAATTAACCCGGTACAGGCGTATATTCTGTGTCCGTTGTTGCTTGCAGGAACCATTGTACTGACGGCATGGATCAGCATCCAGTCGATCAAGGAAACTAGCATATCCAAAATGATCACAGAATAGGGGCGGATTAACCATGACAACCATACTTGAAGCTAAAGATGTGAATAAATCTGTAGCCATCGGTGAGAATGAAGAACACAGCATTCTAAAAGATATCAATCTCCAACTCAAAAAAGGAGAGTTCGTATCTATTATGGGACCGTCCGGCTCAGGCAAGTCTACGTTGCTATACAACGTTAGCGGCATGGACCAGATCAGTGCTGGTAGTGTCTACTTCAATGGCAAAAAAATATCGGCATTTCAAGAAAGCGATCTGGCGAGTCTTCGATTAAACAAGATGGGCTTCATTTTTCAGAACATTCATCTGCTCAAGAATCTGAATCTGCTCGACAACATTGTACTTTCGGCGTATCTCGCCAAGAACAGCAGCAGAGATGCGATTAATGCACGAGCAATGTCACTCATGAAAAAGATGGGAATTGACGGGCTGGCCCAGCATAATATCACTCAAGCCTCGGGAGGGCAGCTGCAGCGGATCGCCATTTGCCGCGCGTTGATCAATAATCCGGATATTCTGTTCGGAGATGAGCCAACAGGAGCGCTAAATTCCAAATCCACACACGAGATTATGGATATTTTGGGGGATATTAATGCCACAGGTACCACCATCCTGCTCGTAACTCATGATGTCAAAGTGGCTGTTAGATCGGAACGGGTGTTGTTTATGATGGATGGTAAATTGGTGGCCGATAAAAATATCGGCAAGTATGCAAGAGAACGTCAGGATCTGAAGAACCGCGAAAGCCATCTTTCACAGTGGTTAACTGAAATGGGGTTCTAATTCTGAAACTTCACGACTAGAATAGACCGACAGTCGGTCGTATCGGAGGACAGCATATGAGATTAATCAAAAATCCGGAAGAACGCCGAAATGAAATATTGGATGCAGCAGAGGTTCTGTTTGTGACAAAAGGTTATACCAAAGCAACGGTTATGGATATCCTCCAGGCATGTAACATTGCCAAGGGTACATTTTATTATTATTTCCAGTCCAAGGAAGAGGTAATGAACGCCATCGTCATGCGTTTTATTCTGAAAGGGGAGGAAGCAGCGAGACGTGTGGTGTCTGATCCAAAATTGGATGCCCATGACAAGATTTTTCACATTGTTATGGCGCAGAATGAGCCTGATGACAAAAAGCTGGGGCTGATTGAGCAATTGCACCATGTGCAAAATGTGGAAATGCACCAAAAGAGTCTGGTGGAGACGGTCATTCGGTTAAGTCCCATTTTGGCCGAAGTGGTGGAGCAAGGCATTCAGGAAGGCGTGTTTCATACACCTAACCCGAAGGAATCAATTGAGTTTTTACTGGTATCCTCACAGTTTTTACTGGATCAGGGCATTTTTCAATGGAAGGAAGAAGAGCTTCAAAAAAAAGTTGAGGCATTCTCTCAGATCGTGGAACGTGTCCTGGGGGCGAAAGAAGGAAGCTTCGCCTACGTTACCCGTCTGTATTTTCCGCATCAAGCCTAAGAGGAGAGAGGGGCGGCATCAATGGAACACACGGTTCAAACATCCTTCAGAAAGTTTCTGGTTGTATGGGCCGGTCAGCTTGTCTCCATGATCGGGATTGGTCTTACGGCTTTCTCACTGGGTGTGTATGCCTTCGAGAAGACCAATACGGCAACAAGTGTTGCCCTGATTACCCTGTTTACGTTTCTGCCTAACATCCTGCTCAGGCCCATTGGAGGTGTACTGGCTGATCGATTCGATCGCCGGACGATGATGATTATCGGTGATTTGGGTTCTGCAGCCGGTCCGATTTTTATCCTGGCGATCATGCTCACGGGTGATATTCAGTTATGGCATATTTACGTGGGGGTATCGTTCAGTTCTGTTTTTTCGGCGCTGCAAAGTCCGGCATACAAGGCTTCTGCCACGGACTTGCTCGATAAGGAACAATTCTCCAAAGGGAGCGGACTCGTGCAGCTGGCTGAATCCTCCAAATTTTTGTTTTCACCGATTATTGCGGGAATCCTGCTCAGCATCACAACGATCGAAGTGATCCTGACCATTAATATCGCTACTTTCTTGATTGCCATTCTGGCCGTGCTGGTCATTCGGAAGAGCATGAAGGTAGAGCGGGAGAATAAAGAAGACACAAACTGGATGACCGATATTCAGGAGGGGTGGAAGGAAGTTGTAACGAATAAGGGAGTACTGCTGCTGGTCATTATTATTTCCTTGGTGACCTTCTATCTGGGATTCCTGGAGACGCTGATTGGTCCAATGCTCTTGTCCTTCACGGATGCGAAAACACTGGGGACTTTTCAGTCCGTTAGCGCCATTGGCATGCTGATCAGCAGCTTGTGCATCGGGGTATTCACGATGACGAAGAAGTATGCAAGTGTACTTGTTATGGGGTTAATCATGTGCGGGCTGTCCTTCTCGCTTCTCGGGATATCGACCAACATCTATTTTATTATCTTCGCGGGCTTTCTGTTCCTGTCCTCGCTGCCGTTTGTTAACATGAGCGCAGATGTGTTGGTGCGTAACAACATTGCCAACGAGAAGCAGGGAAGAGTATGGGGGATCATTGGTATCCTGTCACAGCTCGGGTTCATCATTGCGTATAGTTTGGCCGGATTTCTGGCTGACCACGTGTTTAATCCGCTGATGATGGAAGGCGGAGTACTGGCATCTTCAGTTGGTCAAATTATTGGAATTGGACCGGGGAGAGGAATTGCCTTGCTGTTCATCATCGCCGGCCTGTTTGTTATTCTGCTCGCCATAGTTACGTCCCGTTTAAAACTGATTAAGTCACTTGAGGAAAGTTCAGATCGTGCAACTCGCTCAGAAGTTGGCGGGGTGACACATGATTAATTGAAAGATGAACAAGGAGAGCCTTATCCGCATAATGTGCTGTTACTGTGGGAAGTACGATGTGCAGCATTTATCGGTAACAACAACAACGAAAAGAAGCCATGTCCCTGGATCAGATGGACCAAGATGGCCAGCGCTGATTATTGGGACAAAGCTTCTTCGGTGATTTTGCGGATATCGAACGGGGAGCGAATGCCTTCTTCAATCATATCAGGCAGAATGTTGTCTAAGAAATAACGTACACAGTGAAGGTCGATATTTTTGATTTTGATCAGTGCATAGCGGTACATGACGATGAATTCTTTCTCCGTATTGCCACGCTGCAGTTCCGCAAAGGCTTCATATACCTGGTCCATTTTATCCGCCACTTCAAGAATCAGACCTTCTACGGAATCATCTTTGCCTTCTCGCAGCTGCCTGCGGAAAATGTCCTTAAATTCCTCAGGGAAATTTTCATTAATAAAATGCTCTACCATCGCTTCTTCCACATGGAGCAGCATGGAACGCAGTTCCAACGAGTAATGTTTGACGGGTGTCTTGATATCACCGATGAAGATTTCACCATAGTCATGGCTGCTGGTGATTTCGTATAACTTTTTCCAATCGATGCTTACTCCGTGAAGTTCTTCAATATCGGCCAGTGTCTTGGCATACTGTACTACTTTCCAGGAATGGGCAGAAACACAGTGTTCTTCGAACTTGAACTTGCCAGGCGTTCGAATGATGCGTTCAAGATCGTTCAGTGACCTAAAGTACGTATGAATTCCCATCTAAGCTATCATCCTTTGTTGGTTGAGTATGATCCGACTATACTTTAATTATGTTAACCACGGATTAACGATGTATGCGAGAAAGGTAAAAATAAACCATGAAAGTGAAAGACATAAGCATGGGGATAAAGAGACAAAAGGGATATCCACGGACAAAACCAAAAAACCACCATGTCGACTGAACTTTTATTCAGCTGATTCATGGTGGCTTTTTTAGACTTTTAATGATTCACGATGAAGGAAAATGTGTACGAGGTCCGATCAGGCTTTCTTTCGAACCGGGGAAATAAACCAATACGCCATACCGACAAACAACGCACCACCAATGATATTACCCAGCGTGACGGGAATCATATTGTGCAGCCAACCTGCAAGCGTGATCGTATCGGGATGGTTGGGCAGCAGCCAGGACAGGGATAAGAGCGTCATGTTGGCGACACTGTGCTCATACCCGCTGGCGATAAAC
The DNA here is from genome assembly GCF_004000925.1 of Paenibacillus illinoisensis NBRC 15959. Taxonomy (GTDB): domain Bacteria; phylum Bacillota; class Bacilli; order Paenibacillales; family Paenibacillaceae; genus Paenibacillus; species Paenibacillus illinoisensis. The sequence goes on from NZ_BIME01000004.1 coordinate 68,200, forward strand.
GCGTACAGACACCACCAGATTAGTACCAGTTTGGCAATATCCTCTTTGGAACGGGCCGCCATCCAGATGGCCAGACAGACGAGCCAGTTACAGAGAATACCGCGGAAGAACAATTCGGTAACGGGTGCAGCCATCTTTTTGGCCGATACGGCAAACAGTAAGTGCTCCGGTCCAGCGGTTTTAAACAAACCACTGCCTACAATAAGCAGACTGAGCAGAATGGCCCCGATCAGATTGCCGAGAAAAACAAGTCCCCAGTTTTTCAAGGTTTCCCGAACTTTGGTCCGGCCTGCCAGCGTACTCATGGTAAAAAACATGTTGTTGCCTGTGAACAATTCCGAGCCTGCAAAAATGACGAGCGTGAGGGCGAGCCCGAAGGACATGCCCATCAGCATCATTTGCAAGGGTGACTTGGCTGCAAGCAGCGGTGCACCGATACTAAAGATCAGAATAATTCCAAGCCCAACGTAAGCCCCTGCCATTAAGGCAGCCACCATGTAACGCGGCAAGCTAGCATTCATCTGATCCCGTTTTTTAACGGCAGCTTCAATAATTCCTTCAACACCTGGTGTATACATCCTGGTCTCCTCCATTATTGTGCATCTATCTCGTTCCTGCTCATGGAGCTAGCTATACAGCAATCCAGACCTGTCCGTACTCGAGTTTCACCGGAAACATCTGAACCTGTCCCTGATCTGGTGCCTGCACTTCACCCGTACTTAAGTCAATTTTCCAATCGTACAGCGGATCATAGAGATAATGTCCAGATACGATGCCTTCGGCGAGCGGCCCACCCTTGGGGTGGGGGTTATGGTTATCGGCAGCGAATACGGTACCGTCGGAGGCGCGGAAGACAGCCAGCTGTCGGCCTTCAATTTCTACCACTCTCCCGATGCGAGGGAGAAACTCTTCAATCTCTCCCGCCGGAAAGTAGGTGCCTGATTGTTTGGTTGTCATTTGGACTGCTCCTTTTCTATGGCAGGTTCACCTGCAAATTGAATATCATATTGATCCAGTAAAGAACGTTATTATTTTAAGGATTAAAACTTAAGGGAGAGCCGAAACTTCAATTCTCTGGAACAGTTTGGTCTGGCCTTCTTCGTTGCGCAATACTTTTTCCCATGGATCTTCCACATGGTTCAGAGCAAATTCAATGCGTTCCATCAGTGCTTTGCGTTCCTCCGTATTATCCACCACAACCGAACGAATCTGCTCAAGCCCCATCCGTTCTACCCATTCCGAGGTGCGCTCCAGATAGTTGCCTGTTTCCCGATAGTATTGAATAATTGCACCGCAGAGTTCGATGAGTTCTGCATCTGTTTTTACTTTGCATAAGGAGTCTGCCAGTCTGGCCTTGATACCACCATTACCGCCAATAAACAACTCCCAGCCTCCATCGTTACCTACGATACCGATATCTTTCGTACATGATTCCGCACAGTTCCGAGGGCAACCGTTAACCGCCATCTTGAATTTGGCAGGCAGATCAAGACGCTCGAATTTGCGTTCTAGCAGGGCACCCATCGCCATGGAATCCTGGGTACCGAAGCGACAGAACTGGGAACCGACGCATGTTTTGACCGTACGCAGCGATTTGGCGTAAGCATAACCGGAAGGCATATCCAGCTCCGCCCATACCTGCGGCAGATCCTCTTTTTTGACCCCGATCAGATCAAGACGTTGTCCCCCGGTAACCTTGACGGCTTTTACATCGTATTTGACCGAAATGTCCGCAATGCGTTTCAGTTCTTCTGGCGTGGTTACGCCGCCGTACATGCGCGGTACTACCGTATACGTACCGTCTTTCTGAATATTGGCGTTCATACGTTCATTGACAAACCGGGATTCCTTCTCGTCTTCATGCGTATCCGGTGCAATCATGCCGAGGTAGTAGTTAATTGCTGGACGGCATTTGGAACAGCCTTCAGGCTGGCTCCAGCCCAGGACATTCATCACTTCTTTGGTCGTCTGCAATCCTTTTTGCTTGATCTCGGCTACAATTTCATCCCGGCTGAGCGAGGTGCATCCACAGATGCCCTGTTTGGCGCCGCTTGTGAAGCCATCTCCCAGTACATATTGTAAAATTTGTTCTACTACCGGTTTGCATCCGCCGCATGAACGGGTTGCGCCTGTGCAGGCTTTGATCTCATCAACGCTGCTCAGACCTTGATTCGTAATGGCATCGACAATCGTTCCTTTGGTTACACCATTACATCCACATACGATTTCGTCCTCAGCCATCGTTTCAATAGAAGCAGCTTTGTTGTGACCACCACAGCCCGTACCCATCAGTGAGGCATACAGCTCATCCGTCATCTCGGTTTTCTGTTTGATTAACTTCTGCAATTCAGCAGAATCCGTCACATCTCCAAAGAGCACGGCACCGACCATGATGTTGTCCCGCAGCAGAATTTTTTTGTAGGTCCGTTTCCAGTCATCTTTATGGCTGATCACCGTATGGTCAGGACTATCGAGAAATTCGCCTGTGGAGAAGACGTCCACACCTGAGATTTTTAATTTGGTAGATACGACAGAGCCTTCATACGGAGCAGTTTCCACGCCGCAGATATGCTTGGCGAGAATCATGCCTTGTTCGAATAATGGGGCAACGAGGCCGTAGCATACTCCCCGGTGTTCGGTACATTCCCCGACAGAATATACACCTTCGAGTGAGGTCTGCATGTAGTCATCCACGATGATCCCGCGGTTAACTTCCATGCCGCTTTCGCGGGCTACAATCGTATTCGGTTTAATGCCTACAGCCATAACGACAAAGTCTGCATCCAGTACGGTATCATCGGCAAATCGGAGGCCTTCCACACGTTCCCCGCCGATCAATTCAGCTGTCTGTGCGCCCATCCTGAAACGAATGCCCTGACGCTCCAGTTCCGCTTTTAGCATGGCTGAAGCTTGAGGATCGAGCTGGCGTTCCATCAAGTCTTGCATGAGATGAACTACGGTGACGTCCATACCGAGCTGTACCAGACCTTTGGCTGCTTCCAGTCCGAGAAGACCTCCCCCAATAACAGCCGCTTTTTTATATTGCTTTGCTGCTTCGAGCATCATATTGCAATCGGCAATGTCCCGAAATCCAACAACGCCTTCTTTATCATGACCCGGAACTGGCAGGATAAAGGAGCTGGAACCTGTAGCGATAATGACTTTGTCGTAGGGCACCCGTGTGCCTTCATTTGTAACGACTTCCCGGGTATCTGCATCGATACGGGACACGGTTGTACCGGTATGAAGCGTAATGCCATTGTCTTCATACCAGTGCAGATCATTCAGCACGATATCATCAATGGTTTTGCTGCCCTCCAGAACATAGGACAACATGATTCGGTTATAGTTGGGATAGGGCTCCGTGCCGAAGACCGTAATATCATAACGTGAAGTTAATTTCAAAATCTGTTCAACTGTACTAATTCCGGCCATACCGTTACCGATCACGACAAGTTTTTCTCTGTTTCCGTTCATGTGTGTAAGCCTCCTTGGTTTAACACTGGACATTATCAACATTTTTAGTGGTTTATATTTGAATCATAGCGTGGATTGCTAACACTTAATGTGATTTATTTCACTAAGAAAGAGATAAGTAGCACAAATTAAAAAGTGTGAGCCCGGTCACGGAAACTGTTTTTTTATTGGAGCTTGAAGAATGGAAGGTATTGAGGTCCAGACGCTACTTTAAAATAAGAAATACGAACTATTGTTCTCTTTTTGTTTTCGTTGTAACATCGAGAATGGGATATGATGTTCCCTATTTCTTCGAAAGGAAGTTTTCGCATCATGATGGGAAGATCCCACCTGATTATTGGAACAGGCGTTTCACTTTCAGTACTGCAGCTGATGGGTGTGCAAGTCACGGCACCGGCTGTTACGGTTGCGCTCATTGGCTCGCTGCTGCCGGACATTGATGAGCCGAATTCCTTATTGGTATCCAAGGCGCTGCCCAATAGTCTGATCAGGCTGCTGCAAACCATTTTGCTGCCTACAGCCGTATTTGTGTATTTTTATGTGCAGGCGAAGCCTTGGAATCTGCTGCTGGCCATTTTGGTCGGGCTGGTATCTTTCCTGCCATCGCGTTCGCTCCGCAAAGTGTTGATGTTCGCCATCGGACTGGGCCTTGTATTCTACGGTCACGCCCTCGCACCATGGAACCTGATTGCAGGGAGTCTGCTCATGTTATGTACTACGCTGACCCACAGAGGTTTAACCCATACGCTCTATGGAACTGCAGTTTGGGGAGGACTGCTGTACAGCACAACGCATGAGCAGGGACCGGAGATTTGGGTTGCCGGAGGAGTAGCCTATGCCATGCATCTGCTTGCAGACTCGTTGACGAATCGCGGGATTCGTCCGCTTCCGCCACTCAAGTGGAGGATCAGAGCGAATTTGATGAGCACGGGGACCAAACATGGAGCCGTGGTCGAGAATGTATGTATTGTGCTAACGCTTATTTTGGCATGGATCGCATTTTCGCCGTTATTTCTGTAACTCTGAGTAATAGGCATCGAGGTTATTTATCGGATTATGTAGCATGACGACATCAGCATGAATTCAAAAACGCCAGTCCAGAATAGAGGACTGGCGTTTTTTATTGGCTCTCCGAATCCTGTACTAAACCTTACCATGTGTATAGAGTTCAAGGGGCTAAACCACAATTGGGAGCAAGGTTCAGGAAGAGGATGGGGAATCGGTAAGCTCATCAATATCCGAAGAGCCAAATACAAATAACACAACAAGGATAACTACAATTAATAGCTCTGCAAATCCAGTTCCGTCAAAGTCAGACATCATCCCAGCCTCATTTCATTCCATTCATTTAGGAATTCATTCTTTTTTGGAAAGCTCGCATCACATCATCCAGAGTCACATCGCCCATCTCGTCAAGAAATTGGACCAGTTTATCGGCATTCGAAGGGTTAATGTTTGTTAGTGTTTTATACTGTCCAACCAGCTCTACGACCAGAGTGGCCTCACGAAACAAGGTGACAGCATCAACTCTTAATTTACCGCTAACAAGCAATGCTGCAACGATGAGTTCCAGGTTCTTACCTTTAAGATTGCCATTGAGAAGGGAGTTTGCGGCATTGGTTTTTTTGGATCCTTTATTCGATTTTCCATTCCTTCCCACTGCCATAACAGGACCCCCACTGCTTGGTGTTTTGTTCTCTTTCGTTGTTGTATCTTATGTGTTATTTCCTGTAATGTTCGAACTATTAATCTATTTTTACGCAAAAAAAAGAGACACTCCAACCAAAGTCGGAATGCCTCTTTATCTGGAGAGAGATCAACCAGAGTTTTTCAATTCTATCACTCGCTGAGCATTACGCGTTTTCAATAATAGTGTTCATGGTCGTACGATCCAAACCCTTCACCAATTTGACAAGCAGTGCCTTGGCAGCATCATAGTCATCGGTGTGAATGATGGAAGATGAGGTATGGATGTAACGGGCACAGATCCCAATGACGGTTGAAGGTACGCCAATTCCGCTCAGATGAACTTGTCCTGCATCCGTGCCACCAGGTGAGATAAAGTATTGCATCTTGATCTGGTTCGAAGAAGCGGTATCCTGCACATATTCCACCATGCCGCGGTGAGTGAACATGCCTGGATCGAAAATACGAAGCAGAGCACCTTGCCCAATGTGTCCAAAGGACTGTTTGTCACCTGTCATGTCATTGGCTGCACTGCAGTCCAGGGCGAAGAAGATGTCTGGTTCAATCAGATTGGCAGCTGTACGCGCACCGCGAAGCCCCAATTCCTCCTGAACTGTTGCACCGCAATACAGCGTGTTTGGAAGCTTCTCTTGGTGGAGTGCTTCAACGAGCTCAAGGGCAAGTCCGACTCCGTAGCGGTTATCCCAGGCTTTTGCCATAATTTTTTTCGGGTTCGCCAGGGGTGTAAATTCACAGATCGGCACGATTTGCATGCCTGGGTGAATCCCCCAAGATTCGGCTTCCGCACGGTTATCCGCACCAATATCCAGGTACATGTGATTCAGATCAACCGGTTTGCTCCGTTGGGACTCATCCAGCAAGTGAGTAGGCGTAGAACCTACAACGCCCGTAATACGGCGATCCGGAGTGATAATCTGTAGGCGCTGAGACAGGACAGCCTGACTCCACCATCCACCAAGCGGTCGGAATTTAACCATGCCCGTTTCCGTAATGCCTGTTGTCATGAAGCCCACTTCATCAAAGTGTCCGGCTACCATAACTTTCGGGCCTGATTCTTCACCGCGAAGTACACCGAAAAGACTTCCCAGACGATCCTGCACAAATTCCTCTGTATATTGGGAGAGCTGCTCCTTCATCCATCCACGAAGCTCGCGCTCGAATCCGGAAGCGGAAGGGAATTCCGTTAACGTACGAAACATCTCCATTGTTTTTTCATTCATGTGTCGACAACTCCTCTGCTTGTATGTATGACAGTCTTGACAGAACGGCTGCAGACTGTTGCCCTCCATTCATAAAGGACATTATTAACCACTGGTCACATTATAGTATGAACCTTGCGCACCTAATTGTCCATGTCTGTGTCACGTATCGGATTCATCGTTAGTACAATGAATGTGAAGTCTTCTTTTGGATTGGGCTTTTCCCTCACGCTTTTCACAGCATGATTGAATATGCATGAGTTGAGACACTCCTGCGATCCCATAATCCGGGATTTTTATTCGTTTGCTTGACGACAGGAAGGAGTTGGGACACCAGATGAAGCCACCTCATGAAGGCAATGAAGATATCCTTTTTATCGTCCTTTTTATTTTGCTCGTCATCGTACTTCTTTATTTATAGGGAAATAATTCACACCTGACTGTTGTGCGATTAGCTCAACTTCTCTCTAATCCGGCGTATTGAATTTAAGCTGCTAAACCGTTCTCTCCCCAACTGGAAACAATTGATGCAATTCGCCGGATACATAACCTTCCCACGATTAACAAACAATGAACATAGGATTCCACACGAGATGCAGCGACAAGCTGTGCGACCTATTCGATTTCTAAGGAGGTTCTGAATCTTGCCAGCTCAAACCAAAGGATCCGATAACGGAAAAAAATCATCATCCCTGTCCATCAGCGAACAGGATTACAAGAAAGTAGCCAAAAAGCATGAGCCCGCTCGTCCGATCCTTGCGAATTGCATTAAGGCTTTCTTTGTCGGGGGATTCATTTGCATCATTGGACAGGCTATCCAGGAAGCATTCAAGGCAGGTTTCGATATGACTTCCAAGGAAGCGGCCAGTCCTACGGTTGCGGTCATGATCCTGATCTCGGTTATCCTCACCTGCCTTGGGGTCTACGATAAAATCGCCCAGTGGGCCGGAGCAGGAACAGCGGTCCCGGTTACCGGCTTTGCCAACTCGATGTGCTCAGCAGCATTGGAGCACCGTGCGGAGGGACTTGTCCTTGGCGTTGGAGCCAACATGTTTAAGCTAGCCGGATCGGTTATCGTATTCGGCGTCGTGGCTGCCTTTATTATAGGTATCATTTACGCCTTCCTTGGATTAGGAGGTGGGCATCTATGAAGCTTGTCGGACGCCAAACCTGGGAGTTTGAGAATCGCCCTCGAATTATCGGCAGGGCTGCGGTTGTTGGGCCAGAGGAGGGAGCTGGACCACTGTCCGCCGATTTCGATTACGTCTATGACAATCTGGAGATTGGCGAGAAAACATGGGAAAAAGGGGAGCGCAAGCTGCTTGAACAAGCTACACAGCTGGCACTCATCAATGCAAACATCACAAAGGAAGAACTGCAGTTTTTCATTGGTGGCGATCTCCTCAACCAGATCATCAGCAGTTCCTTTTCGGCTCGGAAACTGGGAGCTCCTTACCTCGGTGTGTTTGGGGCTTGTTCGACCTCCATGGAGAGCCTGGCATTAGCATCCCTAATTGTTGATTCAGGTGGAGGTGATTATGTCCTCGCCGGTACGGTCAGCCATAACTGCACAGTGGAGAAGCAGTTCCGCTACCCGACCGAGTATGGATCCCAGAAACCTCCTTATGCACAGTACACCGTGACCGGATCTGGTTGCGGCGTAGTCTCCCGCTCAGGGGAAGGCCCAGTTGTCACGCGGGCAACGATTGGACGGGTCATGGATCTTGGAATCAAGGATCCGTTTAACATGGGGGCAGCCATGGCCCCGGCAGCGGCAGATACCATCGTGTCTCATTTCCGGGATACAGGGCTTGAACCAGGGTATTACGATCTTATCGTCACTGGCGATTTGGCTTCGGTTGGACTCCCCATCACGAAGGAACTGTTGCAAAAGGAAGGCATCCCCATGGAACAAACGACGTTTAATGACTGTGGACTCATGATTTATGATCGGGAGAAGCAGCCATTCGTTGTAGCAGGCGGCAGCGGCTGCGGCTGTTCAGCGACTGTGACGTATGGACATATTTTGAATCGGATGCAAAAAGGCGATCTCAAACGGGTACTGGTTGTGGCCACGGGTGCACTGTTGTCACCGATTTCCTATCAGCAGGGCGAGAGCATCCCGTGTATTGCACACGCCGTAGCCATTGAAAAGGAGGGATAAACGATGCAATTTTTATGGGCATTTATTGTTGGCGGACTGATCTGTGTGGTCGGTCAGCTGCTGATGGATGGCGTCAAGCTGACGCCGGCTCACACGATGAGTACGCTCGTTGTGGCAGGGGCGGTTGCGGATGCGCTCGGATGGTATGATCCGCTGGTTAAATTTGCAGGAGCTGGAGCATCCATCCCCATTACGAGTTTTGGCAATTCACTCGTGCACGGGGCATTGACCGAGCTTGAAAAGGTGGGGTGGATCGGGGTTATTACCGGGATATTCGACCTGACGGCTGCAGGGATATCAGCGGCGATTATCTTCTCCTTTCTCGCCGCGCTGGTGGTTCGGCCGAAAGGCTGACAAGGCGCAGTCCAATGGTTTTAGCCATATATGTATACACTAAAAGGCTCCGGATGTTTAACATCCGGGGCTTTTTGTCGCAATCATGCGAGAATGGCGGCCAATCTGACGGCTGGAAACAAATTGTGATTCTCTTCGAGTGTACTCGCGCCCGTTGTTCATGTACAATAAAAGGAAATCTGTATGCTTTTTTAGGAGGTTAGACCACATGCCTGTGCGCAAAGAGTCGATCCAAATCATTTCAGCAGTTCGTTCTAATCTAGAATCTTGCATAATGGGGAAATCCTTTGAAATTCAACTTTTGCTCACAGCTTTGCTTGCAGGCGGACACGTTCTGATCGAAGACGTACCCGGAACAGGCAAGACACAGTTGATCAAAGCATTATCGAAATCCATGCGCGGAGAATACCGCCGCATTCAATGTAATCCAGATATTTTGCCAAGTGATATTACAGGTGTATCCGTATTCCACCCGCGTGACGAGCGCTTTTATTTCCGTCCGGGACCGGTCATGACCAACATACTTCTGGCGGATGAGATCAACAGGGCAACAACGAAAACCCAGTCAGCTCTGTTGGAAGTGATGGAAGAACGCAGTGTAACGGTAGATGGCGATACCTATGATCTGCCGCACCCGTTCATGCTCTGTGCTACCCAGAATCCAATCGATTTTGAGGGAACGTATACACTGCCGGAAGCACAGCTCGACCGGTTTATGCTGAAAATAAGTCTGGGTTATCCCGACAAGGATATCGAGAGGACATTACTGAAGCAGCATCAGTCAGGACAGCCCGTGGACCGGCTGGAGTCCGTAACTCACATGGACCAGATATCGGCGATTCAGCAGGAGATCAAGGAAGTCTTTATCGGTGATCCGGTCATGGACTATCTGCTTGACGTCGTTCGCAATACACGTTCGCATCCGTCCGTGCTGCTGGGGGCCAGCCCGCGTGCAGCCATTTCATTCATGATGGCGGTGAAGGCGTTTGCCTTCCTGCAGGAACGTGATTATGTGCTCCCGGATGACGTAAAAACGATGGCCCCGTATGTCCTTTCCCATCGGATTGTACTGCGTCCTGAAGCGAGACTGGACAGCATGAGCTCTGAAGCCGTACTGAATTCTGTACTTCAGCAGGTTCGTGTGCCCGTCTCCATGGGGAAATAATTCATGAAGCCGCTTTTGAGTAATGTCAGAAGAGGAATGCGCCACCCCCGCGTATGGAGTATCGCGATGGTGTGGATTTGCTGCTTGGCCTATGTATTATTCCAGGGCGGGAAAACATCCATCATGCTGCTTTCGATGGTAACCCTCCTTTGTCTGTATCTTGCCATTGCCGGATTCAGTGGAGTAAGACGTGCACGCGGTGTACGAATGCTATCATCGGGTCAGGACCATGAAGAGCTGCTGCATGCCGGTGACCAGGTTCAGGTGAAGCTCAGGCTGACCATTCCCGGATTTTTGCCACTGCCTTACGTGGTTGTCCGTGAAATGCTGCATCGTCATAATGGGGAATCCTGGTCCTTCAGGGAGAGCCTGATTCCGAACATGCGGGGAAATGGAGAGCTGTCTTTCCAGACTCCGCCGCTGGAGCGCGGCAAATATGCGTTTTCCGAAACGGAATGTGCAAGCGAGGATATCTTTGGCCTGATTGAGCATCGTGGTACATTCAAGGCCAAAGGCGAGTTTAGGGTGCTGCCTCGTACTGTATTCATACCGTACTGGCAGCTGTACGATCGTAAATCACGACTGTCTGGTCCACAGACCGCGCAGACGCGTTCCCGTAGGGAAACAACTCAAATTAACGGTGTTCGTGATTACGTGTATGGCGACAGGCTGTCCCGCATTCACTGGAATGCTACAGCCAAGACAGGAACATGGAAATCCAAGGAGTTCGAACATGAATCGGTACCCAAAACCATCTTAATACTTGACGCTCTGGCGAGCAGTTACGAGCAGGGGGAAACATTTGAGCTGGCGGTTTCCACTGCGGCATCGTTATTGGAGTATGGTACGAGAGAACGGATGGGTATGGGGCTGATGACGCTATCTGACCAAACGACGCTGCTTCCTCCAAGCGAAAGCCTGATGGATCGGCAGAAGATGATGCATCATCTGGTGGATGTTCAGAATGATGGTCAGGATAAAAGGCTGCTGCCCGGTATTGAGAAGCTTGCTCGTCAGCTGCCGCAGGGCGCTTATTTTGTAGTCATATCTCCCCAGAAGGATGAAAAAGTACTGGAACTGCTGCGGTGGGCTGATACTCGCGGGATGACTCCGTGTCATATTATCCTTGATACCAAGGATTCACGTCAGAGTGCCGAATGGGCCGCCATGCTGCGAGGAAGAGGCACGAGATCCTTTGTTGTTTCCCATCTGCAGGAACTTCCAACGGTTATGGGGGGAGGTTCTGTATGAGTACGAATAGTAGAGAACAGTCGATGGGGAAAAGATCCTGGTACCATGCAGCGTCGCTGCTCTGGATTTTCCTGATTGGGATGCAGTGGATTTCGTTTACACAGGAATCCTGGTACACCGAGACGACATCATTGGTATTATGGACGCTGGCTGCGGTCAGTGTGCTGGAGATTATTTTACCTTTCAAAACGATATACCGTAACATCATCAAGGCCATTGTTCTTATTTATATTTTGCATAAAACGCTCATTGATTACTCTGTCTACATTCCTTACGGTACACTGAGCGATCGCACGGAGCAATTTCTGCTGCATTTGACCCCGTACATCTGGTTCTCCCTATGCGCATGGGTCATGCTCGAAGCTGCTCTTCGTCTGGTAACGACAACACGCCGTATTCTTGTTTTTCTGGGTGTGAACATCGTTTCGATGGGTATTCTGGATTCCTTCACCCAGATTCCACTCTGGATTGAAGTGGCTTGGGTCATGTTTGCCGGGATGGGGTGGCTCGTTTGCCAGCACTTCCGCAACTTCCAATTGAACTACCCACAGGGCTGGAAACGATTGCTCCGTTATCCGTACAAAATACTCGCCAACATCGCAATTATTTTTTCTCTGATTATTGTAGCGAGTGTTAACATGCCCGAAGTACCGCCTACGCTGACAGATCCTTATACGGCATGGCGTAACTATACCGGAAGCTCTACCAGCCAGACCGGCAACGGGACGCTGGATATTCCAAGTTCCACAGAGTCCGGATACAGCCGTGAAGATAACCAGCTGGGTGGTGGATTCAACTTTGACTACACACCAGTCATGTCGGTAACGACCAATGAACGGAGTTACTGGCGGGGTGAAACCCGGGAAGAGTACACCGGTACAGGGTGGGATGACCGCAGACGGGTGTCCACGGAAGATGTGGAAATTGGACAAGCGCTGGAGAATGAGGATGCGGGTAACGTAAACACCAAGCAAGTTACACAAAAGGTAACCATGCTGAACGATAGTGTGTATCCAATCCTCTTTGGTGCATATTCCATAACTGAGGTAAGTTCGGTCAATGGCGAGAACGATTCAGGTCGGATGCTGTGGAATGCAAATCAGGCAGAGCTGCACATTGTCACAGATCGGCAGCAGCCGCAATTCCCTAAAACGTATACGGTTGTATCCGAAGCACCAGTCATCGTGGAAGATGAGCTCCGTACCAAGACGTTTGATGATCTATATGGAAGCAATCCTGCAGATGACATGTACCTGCAAATGCCATCCCGTTTCCCGGACCGGGTAACAGAGCTTGCGGCCGAAATAACGGCTGCGGCAAATACGCCGTATGAAAAAGTGGCATTACTGCAAGACTACTTACAACAAAACTTTAATTACACTAACAATCCCGATTTATCCCGAAAAGTGAGCAATGACTTTGTTGAAGGATTTTTGTTTGACATCCGTGAGGGGTACTGTGATTATTTCTCTACAGCACTCGTCATGATGGCACGTTCGGAAGGTATTCCTGCCCGCTGGGTAAAAGGATATGCCCCTGGCCAAATGTCTCTTAATTCCGACATGCAGGCTCCACGCCAGCCTGGTTCTGAGATTGAGACCACGTATACCGTGACCAATGCAGATGCCCATTCCTGGGCTGAGGTGTATTTTGGTGAATACGGATGGATTCCGGTTGAAGCGACACCTGGCTTCGATATGCCTCTGTTGACGGAACAGCCTGATGTACAGCCGGTAGACGAGCCTGAAGAACAACCAGAAGAAGAACAGGTTGTAGAAGAAGAGCAAGTACCTGCACCTGAACAAGCAGCATCCGGCATTCCCGCGTTTGTGATCTGGGCAGCGGTGGCTGTACTTGCTCTATGGGTTGCTTATATGTTCTGGCGGAATCGCTTCTCACTCCGTTTCTGGCTGCTGCGTCTGCGCACTGGGGGACCACTTACCCCCGAGCAGAAAGTTGTTGCAGAGACGGAACGCTGGATTCGCTATGTGAAACGAAAAGGATTGACCCGAAGCGGAGACGAGACCCTGCGCGAGTCTGTCAACCGATGGAGTCAGGCCAAACCGGCTGCGGCAGCAACGCTGCAAGAACTGCTGGCGTTGTTTGAACGCACGCGTTATAGCCCGGCTTCTGTTACTTCGGACGATTGGAAGGCAGTCTATGAGACAGCCTCGAAGCTGCGCAAGGAACTCAAAGCGGAACGGGCATAGAGGATGCCCGTCCCGTTTTTCCTTTTTCGCATACCATCAGGCACTGTATGCATTTTCAGGAAAGACGGATTTGTGATATAGTGTGTCGTATGAAACTGAGGTGACTTCTTTGTTTAAAATGTTAATGCCCAAGCTGCGAGTAGACACGGTTTTTGACATAAATCTGGAAGAGCTGTACGCTCAAGGCTACCGTGGAATTATAACTGATCTGGATAATACGCTTGTCGGTGCCAAAGCTCCTGATGCCACGCCGGAACTGATTGAATGGTTTGCGCGTGTGAAAGAGGCGGGTTTCAAGCTGATGATCGTGTCCAATAACAATTTGAACCGTGTATCTTTGTTTGCGACTCCGCTGGATATCCAGTTTGTGCATAGTGCACGCAAACCATCGAATGCACCGTTTCGTAGAGCAATGAAGATGATGGAGCTTACTCCAGAAAAAACGATTGTTGTAGGCGATCAGATGCTTACGGATGTATATGGAGGAAACCGACTGGGACTTTATACGGTCTTGGTACTGCCCATTTCCATCGGTGATGAAGGTTTCATGACCCGCTTCAATCGTCGCGTGGAACGGATTGCTCTAACCAGTTTGCGCAAGAAAGGCTTATGGCTTGAGGAGGAAAAGAAGAAATGACAGAAACGCATAACGGCAATCCTGCCGTAAGATGCAGTGGATGCGGAGTGCATCTGCAAACGGAAAATCCGGACAAACCGGGATTCATTCCGGAGAAAGCGCTGGATCGTGAACCGGTCATATGTCAGCGTTGTTTCCGGATCAAAAACTACAATGAGTCATCATCCGTCACGGTTGATCAGGACGAATTCCTGGCTCTTCTCAGCAAAATCGGGGATAAGGATGCACTTGTCATCCATATCGTTGATCTGTTTGACTTTGACGGCAGCATCATTTCCGGTCTGCAGCGTTTTGTAGGGAACAATCCGGTTCTGCTGGCTGTTAACAAAACGGACCTGCTCCCTAAGGTAACCAACTGGAACAAGGTTCGTAACTGGGTACAGAAGCAGGCTAAGGAGCAAGGTTTGCGTACGGTGGATATCGTGCTCTGCAGCGCCAAGCAAAATCAGGGATTTGATCGCCTGCTGGAGCTTGTTGGTACCTATCGCGAGGATCGTGACGTATACGTGGTCGGCGGTACCAATGTGGGTAAATCGACATTGATTAACCGTCTGATCCGCGACTACAGCGATTTGGAGCAGGAACTGACAACCTCCCGTTATCCGGGAACGACGCTGGATATGGTTAACATTCCATTGGATGATGGCAAATTTATTATTGATACGCCGGGAATCGTGTATCCATGGCGTTTCAGTGAGATCGTATCACGCAAAGATCTGGCAGCCATCATGCCGGACAAGCCGCTTAAACCGGCCGTGTATCAATTAAATGCCGGACAGACGCTGTTCTTTGGTGCCATGGCTCGTTTTGATTTCATTGAAGGTGATCGTCAGTCCTTCACTTGTTATACAAGCAATGCAATCGATATTCACCGGACGAAGCTGGAGCGTGCAGATGATCTGTATCGTGACCACGCCGGAGAACTGCTGTCCCCGCCAAGCCGGGAGGATGCAGCGGACATGCCTGAATGGACTCGGCATGAGTTCCGTATCAAACGCGGCAGCCAGTCCGATGTGTTCATATCCGGTCTGGGCTGGATCAAGGTCAATGGTGAGAATGGGGCGCTTGTCGCTGTACATGCACCAAAAGGTATTCGAGTGCTGGTTCGTCCATCTTTGATCTAGTTATACGGCAAATTGATTCTCTATAGATCGGGGGCAGACGCATGCCAGAACAAAAGAATACCTATACTTCACTTCCTGTTTTGCTCGGAGTTTTTGGAGATCCGATTGGTCATTCCAAGTCACCTGCCATGCATAATGCGGCTCTTGTGACAGCGGGTGTGAACGGATTGTATATGCCGCTTCATGTTCGTCCAGAGCAGCTGGAAGCAGCCGTTAAAGGTATTGTTGCCTTGGGGTACCGGGGTGTTAATGTAACAATACCTCACAAAGAAGAAGTGATGAAATACCTCGATGTCATTGATGAAAGTGCACGGCTGATTGGTGCTGTAAACACGATCGTCAACGATAATGGTAAACTGACTGGGTACAATACCGATGGTATTGGTTATGTTCGTTCGTTGAAGGAAGAAGCAGTGCCGGAACTCGCAGGCAAGAAGATTGCAGTTCTTGGGGCAGGAGGCGCTGCAAGAGGCGCCATCTATGCTCTGGCACTGGAGAAGCCGGAACGGATTAGCATCCTGAATCGTACAGCAGAGAGAGCAGAGGCTCTTGCCTCCGATTTGAGAAGGCACGGATTGGGTAACATTACTGGCAGCGGCATGGAAGAGGCTGCAGCTGTGTTAGCCTCGGCTGATATCGTGATCAACACTACGGCGGCAGGCATGCATCCGCATATCGATGATGTACCTGTGAATCCGGAGTTGATTCGGGAAGGTGCGGCCGTGAGTGATTTAATCTATAATCCGCTGGAGACACGCTTGCTGCGAGAAGCACGTTTGCGTGGATGCGTTGTGCACGGCGGCCTAGGTATGTTTGTGTATCAGGGCGCGGTCGCATTTGAACACTGGCTCGGCATTCCTGCGCCAGTTGAGACCATGAGACGCGCTGTATTGGATAGTTTTAATAAGTGAAAAATATCATTGAACGGTCAGGCAACAGACAGACGAAAAACGCTGTTTCAGTGCCTGCCGGGCATAAGGAGTTATGGAGTAATTATGTTAAACGGTAAACAAAAGCGCTTTTTGCGCTCACAAGCACATCATCTGACCCCTGTATTTCAGATCGGCAAAGGGGGCACCAATGATCATCTGTTCCGTCACATCGAAGAGGCAATCGAGAAACGTGAACTGATGAAAGTGCAAGTGTTGAACAACTGTCTGGATGACAAAAACGAAATCGCTGAAGAAGTGGCTCGGGAAACCGGCAGCGAACTGGTGCAGATTATCGGAAGCACCATCATCCTGTACAAGGAATCACGCGACAACAAACAAATCGAACTTCCTTAGGACGGTGACACAGGTGAAGATTGGCATCATGGGCGGGACGTTTGATCCGATCCACATGGGACATCTGCTTGCTGCCGAAGCTGCAAGAGATTCACATGCCCTAGATGAGATCTGGTTTATGCCTTCCCATGTTCCGCCCCATAAACGCGGAGCTGGAGCTTCGGGACAGCAGCGCCTGGATATGACTGAGGCTGCGGTACAAGGTGTGGAGCAGTATGAAGTGCTGGGCATCGAAATGGAACTCGGCGGGGTGTCCTATACGATCGATACGATGAAGGAACTGTGGCGCCGTTATCCGGAGCATGAATTTTATTTCATTATCGGAGCGGACATGGTGAACTATCTTCCGAAGTGGGAACAGATTGAAGAACTGGCTGCCAAATTAACCTTTATTGGTGTGGGGCGGCCAGGATTTCAGCTGCATCTGGATGACCTGCCGGAGGAACTGCAGGACAGCGTGCTGCTGGCGGAGATGCCCCTGGTGGACATTTCATCCACGGCTGTTCGCAGGAGACTTGCTAAGGGGCATTCGGTACGGTTCATGATCCCTGATGCAGTTCATCAATATATTGTAAGGAGCGGTTTATATGGGGCTAAGCCGTGAAGAATTAATTAAGGCCGTTTCCGGTCAGATGCCGGAGAAGCGCTGGAAGCATACGCTTGGCGTAATGGAAAAGGCCGTCCAGTTGGCAGAGAAGTATGGGGCGGATCCTGTCAAAGCAGACCTCGCAGCCATACTGCATGACGTAGCCAAGTACTGGCCTGTATCCGAGATGGAAGCGGTCATCCGTGAAAACGGATTGAACGAAGAACTTTTACAGCATGACAAGCAGCTCTGGCACTCTGAAGTAGGTGCTTTTGTGGCACAGCGCGATTATGGTGTTGATGATCCGGAAATCATTAACGCAATCCGCTGGCATACTTCCGGGCGTGTAGGTATGAGTCTGCTCGATAAGGTCGTATGTCTTGCTGACTATATTGAACCGGGAAGAGATTTCCCAGGCGTAGATCACATTCGTGAGCAGGCAGAGCGCAGCTTGGAAGAGGGACTGATTGCCGGTTTTGATTCCACGATCAGCTTGCTGATCTCGCAGCGCCGCGTCATTTATCCGCTGACGATGTTGTCGCGGAATGATCTGATTGCACACTTATAAAATATGGAGGTTGGTTCATGACAGTATCATCGAAAGAACTTATGAATATGGCGGTAACCGCCGCTGACGATAAAAAGGCATCGAACATTGTAGCACTGGACCTGAAAGGCATCTCTCTGGTTGCAGACTATTTCGTAATCTGTCACGGTAATTCCGATACACAGGTTCAGTCCATCGCAACAGAAATTCGCAAACAGGCACATGCAGCTGGCGTTAACATTAAAGGAATCGAGGGCATGGATTCCGCACGTTGGGTGCTGATGGATATGGGCGACGTGGTTGTGCATATTTTCCATCGTGATGAGCGCGAATATTACAACATTGAACGGCTATGGTCTGACGCCAAAGTGGTGGAAACGGTATGAGTTTGATTGCAGGCACGGTCGTCTCCCTGCCCGTCGATCGGGAAGTATCGCCTTTTGGCTACTTTTTGACGACAGGATCGGAAGATGTACTGCTTCACTATACGGAACTCACACGGGATGTCAAAATCGGGGAGACGCTCGAAGTCTTTTTGTTCTTTGATACAGAGGACCGCTTGGCAGCAACCATGAAAAAACCATATCTCACTCTCGGCGAAATGGCCCGACTGGTTGTGGCAGATATACACCCACGCCTTGGCTGTTTCCTTGAGATGGGACTTGGACGGCAGCTGCTGCTCCCTATCCGTGAATTGCCCGAATTGGAAGAACTACGTCCACACGTGGGCGATGAAGTTTTTGTTATTATGGAACATGACAAGCAGGGGCGTCTTCGTGCCAAATTGGCCGGGGAACGTGAGCTTGCTCCCTTGTCATTCCACGCTCCAACATCATGGTTGAACGAATGGGTGGAAGCAACGGTGTACAAACCTTTGCAGATGGGTACTTTTGTGCTTGTAGAAGGCGGGGTACTTGGCTTCGGTGCTATCGGCATGATTCATTCATCTGAGCGCAACAGAATGCTGCGGCTGGGTGAAAAGGTGAAGTGTCGGGTAACGCTGGTTCGTGAAGACGGGCGTGTTAACCTGGCCATGTCCCCTCGCAAAGAGGTAGGCCGTAACGAAGATGCGGACAAACTTCTGGCGTTTATGAAAGAGCGCCCTACGGGCGGTATGCCTTATTCGGATGCCACTCCACCGGATATCATCAAGCAGCGCTTTGGAATCAGCAAATCTGCTTTTAAGCGTGCTTTGGGCAAGCTGATGAAAGACGGACTGGTGACGCAGAAGGAAAACTGGACGTATTTGACGGAGTCAGCTCCCAAAGATTCAAGTGAAAACAAGTAATCGTTAACGACATATTGGAACGAAGGAAGGCAGGGCAAGGCTGGGTGAACTCCGGACGCGCCCCTGCTTTTTCTTTTGGAATCGGAAAATGAAATTGAAAGTGCGGTGCCTGACATGTCTTACCGTAAATTTGCTTATGTGTACGATGAATTAATGGAAGATATGCCTTATCCGGACTGGATAAGGTTTGCAAGAACAGCTTGGGAGCAGCACGGCATGCCCAAGAGCGTAGCCGAGCTTGGATGTGGAACAGGGTCCATTACGATCCCGCTGGTCAACTCGGGGTTTGAAGTGACCGGCATTGATCTGTCTGCGGATATGTTATCTGTAGCGCGAAGCAAAATGGAGGGAACCCCTCAAGGTCATCGATTGTATCGTGAAGGCAGTGTCCGCTGGGTTCAGCAGGATATGCGGGATTGGAGAGTACCCGAACCGGTAGATTCAGTAATCTCCTTCTGTGACTGCATTAATTATTTGCTGGAAAAGGAAGATGTCATTCGTACGTTCCAGCGTACCTACGAGATGCTGAAGCCGGAAGGGACATTCCTGTTTGATGTACACCATCCAGACACCTTGATCCGCTATGAAGAAGAGCAGCCTTTTGTCCTGGATGAACGCTCCGTATCCTATATCTGGACCTGCGACATGGATCTTGAACGGTGTGAGATTGAGCATCATCTCAGCATTTTCTCCCGGGTGGATGACGGCGGCAAGGACATGTACCAGCGGTTTGAAGAGGTTCACATTCAGCGTGCATACGATCCGGACTGGATGAAGCTGGAACTGACCAAAGCTGGATTCAGGAATGTCCGTGTATATGCTGATTTCACATGGAAAGAAGCTGGAGAAGGCGCGCAGCGGCTATTTTACGTCGCGGTGAAGTAGATTGCAGATAGGGACCGTCCTTGCAACAGTGAGGGCGGTTTTTTTCTGTTTTTATGATGAAATGCATTGTCAGCAAGGGTGAAGAGAGCCATAATGGACAAGAATGGAAAACGATTACAAGATCTTAATGATTAGAATTCGTATTGATAAAAAGGTGGTGCAGAATGGAAAGTACATACAAAACCAGGCTGACTTCAGAACAGCTGAATGCAATTGCCAAGCAATATTTTAATACAGGCATCCAGGAATACAGGGAAATGATTGACGGATGGGCCAACCATGCTTATTATATCTCGCTCGGCAACGGGCAAGAGGTGGTGCTCAAAATCGCTCCTTCAAAGGTTGGTAAACCATTGCGTTGTGAGCAGGATCTCCTGATGGCAGAAGTTCAGGCACTGCGTCTCGTGGGAGAGCTTCGAGATGTACCGGTCCCCCGTGTATTGGCGTGTGATACAACATGCAGTCTTGCTCCGGCGGAGTACTTTATGATGGAATATATGCCTGGCACGCCTTATAACAAGGTCAAGGATCAGTATAGTGCAGCAGAGCAGGCAGAGATCGAAGAGCAGCTTGGTGCATTCAATCGCCGGATCAACGAGATCAAAGGTGAAAAGTTTGGCTATTTTTCAGAAAAGAAACCAAAGTATAACACCTGGAAGGAAGCATTCTTGAGTCTGATGGATGATCTGCTCACCGACGGAAGAGAGGCTGGTGTAAAACTTCCTATGGATTATGATGAGCTTGCGCAATTGATAAGAGAGAAATCGGATGTGCTGAGTGATGTCAACGAGCCGGTACTCATTCACTGGGATCTGTGGGATGGCAATGTGTTTGTGGAACAGGGGCAGATTACAGCCATTATTGATTTTGAGCGTTGCCTTTGGGCGGATCCCCTGATGGAGCACTACTTCAGTCATTTTAATTATACACCAGGGTTTGTAAAGGGTTATGGTAGGGTCATCACAACGGAGAGTGAACGAAAACGGAGAAGCTTGTACGATCTGTATTTTGATCTGATCCTGTGGATTGAATGCGAATATCGACAATATGATAACAAGGAACACATTCAGTGGGCAATTAATAACTTGGAAGAAGGAATCGAGCGATTTCGTTTGTCCTAGGCCGAATGGGGAAGAGCAGCATTATCTATAGTCAAAAAACCAAGCAATATTGACTTTAGTCTTGCTTTTTTATATAATGGTCCCGATATTGTATACATATTTCGATGATAAGGAACAGTAGTGGGTCCTGTACATGACAGAGAGTCGGCGGTTGGTGCAAGCCGATTGACAGTATTTCACGAACTCGCCTTGGAGAAATGCGGTGATTACACCATCCTGTGCTTGAATGTTTGGCATTTCGTTCAGGAATGGAAATCCGCATCGGTTAACCGCCGTTACAGGTCCAAAGGGAGTGGATGACGAAGCACGTTCGTCCGCTAACTAGGGTGGTACCACGGGAATTCAACCTCTCGTCCCTAGCGCTGCAAACGCTATGGATGCTGAGGTTTTTTTGTTGCAATAAAAGTGAATAACCAAGAGGAGGAACAATAGATGAGTGAAAATCACCAGCCGAAGCACGGCTATCAGCCGCAGGTTATGGAGAAAAGTTGGCAGCAGTATTGGGATGAGAACAAAACGTTTAAAACAGGTGAAGACCCGGGTAAACCGAAGTTTTATGCACTCGATATGTTCCCCTATCCATCCGGTTCAGGTCTGCACGTAGGTCACCCGGAAGGGTATACGGCAACAGACATCGTTTCCCGTTTCAAACGTATGCGTGGTTATAATGTGCTGCATCCGATGGGCTGGGATGCTTTCGGCTTGCCTGCTGAGCAGCACGCTCTGGACACGGGCGAGCACCCGCGGGAAATTACATTCCGCAACATCGACAATTTCCGTCGTCAAATCAAGTCCCTTGGTTTCTCGTACGACTGGGATCGTGAGATCAGCACAACAGACCCTGAATACTATAAATGGACACAATGGATCTTCATCCAGCTGTATAAAAAAGGCCTGGCATATGTAGATGAAGTGCCGGTTAACTGGTGTGAAGCGCTGGGTACGGTACTGGCTAACGAAGAGGTTATCGATGGCAAAAGTGAGCGCGGTGGTCATCCGGTTGTGCGCAAACCGATGCGTCAATGGGTACTGAAAATTACGGAATATGCTGAGCGCTTGCTGGAAGATCTGGAAGAGCTGGATTGGTCTGAGAGCATCAAGGATATGCAGCGCAACTGGATTGGCAAATCCACAGGTGCAGAAGTTGTATTTGCCATTGAGGGCAGTGAAGAAGTTATTAAAGTGTTTACAACACGTGCGGATACCCTGTTCGGTGCAAGCTTCGCCGTTCTTGCACCTGAGCATGAATTGGTCGATGCAATTACGACAGCGGAACAGCGTGAAGCCATTAAGGCTTACCAGGAGCAGGCCGCTCGCAAGAGTGATCTGGAACGTACGGATCTGGCCAAAGAAAAAACAGGCGTATTCACTGGTGCCTACGCGATCAATCCGGTTAATGGTGCAAAACTGCCTATCTGGATTGCGGATTATGTGCTCGCAGGATACGGTACAGGAGCGGTTATGGCAGTTCCAGGTCATGATGGTCGGGACTGGGAATTTGCGAAGCAGTTCGGTCTGGACATCATTGAAGTTATCCAGGGTGGGGACGTAACACAAGAGGCGTATGCCGGCGACGGACCGCATGTGAACTCCGACTTCCTGAACGGGCTGAATAACGAAGAAGCGATTGCGAAAATGATCGCATGGTTGGAAGAAAATGGTAAGGGGCAAGGAAAAACAACGTATCGCCTGCGCGATTGGTTGTTCAGTCGTCAGCGTTACTGGGGTGAGCCGATTCCAATTCTGCACCTGGAAGATGGAACGATGAAGACGGTACCGGAAGATCAACTTCCTTTGCTGCTGCCGGATATCGACCAGATCAAACCTTCAGGTACTGGGGAATCTCCACTGGCGAACGTAACGGATTGGGTAAATACGGTGGACCCAGAAACGGGAATGAAAGCCCGCCGCGAGACCAATACGATGCCACAATGGGCGGGAAGCTGCTGGTACTATCTGCGCTTTATCGATCCACACAACGACAAAGAGCTGATCTCCCAGGAGAAACAGCAGCAGTGGTTGCCGGTTGACCTGTATATCGGGGGAGCCGAGCATGCCGTGCTTCACCTGCTGTATGCTCGTTTCTGGCACAAAGTGTTGTATGATCTGGGCGTGGTGAATACCAAGGAGCCATTCCACAAACTGGTGAACCAGGGTATGATTCTGGGAACCAATAACGAGAAAATGAGTAAATCCCGTGGTAATGTCATTAATCCGGATGAAATTGTGAATGAATTCGGAGCCGATACATTGCGTCTCTATGAGATGTTTATGGGACCACTGGAAGCTACCAAACCGTGGAATGCTAACGGGGTAGAGGGCATGTACCGCTTCCTGTCACGCGTATGGCGTCTCTTCATCAACGAGGATACTGGAGCAATCAATGACAAGATCACTGTGGATGGCGGAACGGAAGAATTCAAACGCACAGCTCACAAAACGATCAAAAAAGTTACGGATGATCTGGAACATCTGCGTTTCAACACAGCGATCAGCCAGTTGATGATCTTCATCAACGATGCTTACAAAGCTGATACATTGCCACGTGAAGCGATGGAAAACTTCGTACAGCTCTTGTCCCCACTGGCACCGCACATGGCGGAAGAATTGTGGAGCCGTCTTGGACACGAAGGAGGCATCTCCTACGTAGCTTGGCCGGAGTATGATGAATCCATGACAGTAGATGCTGAAGTGGAGATTGTTGTACAGGTCAACGGCAAAATCGTAACCCGTGCAACGATTGCCAAAGATCTCGATGCACAGGGCATGCAAGACTTTACAATGGAACTGGCGCCTGTCAAACAGGCTCTGGAAGGCAAGACCATTCGCAAGGTCATTGCCGTTCCAGGCAAACTTGTTAATATTGTTGCCGGTTAATTTCACCGGCTCTAAATACTTCATCCAGCTTTAACAAGTCTTCTTCATACTTGTCGTGGGTTGTATGGATAAGGCTGTCAAAAACACCGTCCAGACTGTTTTTCATTAAAGCAAGTGCCTGGGCGGTAATGCCACCGGGAACGGCAACGCGAGCCTGGAGCTCTTGGGGTGTATATCCTCCTTCCGTCAGCAGCTTGCCTGTTCCGAGGAGCATTTCACCTGCAAGAGCGCAGGCGTCTGCGCGTTTGATCCCTGTTAGTTTGACGGCACTCTCGATCCATTGTTCCAGAAAGAAGGATATGAATGCAGGTCCGCAGCTGGAAAAGTCGGATGTGATCCGCGTGCAGGCTTCATCGACTTGGTAAGGTCTGCTGAAGTGACTGAGAAGTCCCTCCAGAACGGATCGGTCTTCAGGGGTCATGCGTTCGCCATGAATGCACAGGGATGCTCCGCTGCCGACCTGGTGTGTAACGCTGGGGATGATCTTGGAGACTTTGCAAGGAAGTGAAGATTCCAGATGGCGCAGCTGCACGGGACTCGTAATCGAGACGATGATATGATTGGAATTTACAACAGGCAGAATGTCGTCAATAACATGCTTGAATTCGAGTGGTTTCACGCATAGAAATATGATGTTGCTTCGGATGACAGTTTCCCGATTGCTCTGTGATTCATGCAGACCGGGATAACGGAGGGATAACTGACGCACTTTGGAAGGGGTCCGATTGCTTGCGGCGATCTGCCGGGGCTCGAGTGCTCCGGATTGAATCAAGGCATAGATCAGCAGGCTTCCCATGCTGCCGGTTCCGATAAATCCAACCTTCATTGTTTCAGGCCTCCTTTCATGCTTTACGGTACTGGCGCAGTTCGTTCCTTCTAGTCTATGCACCAGGACTTGTATGACATGACATGAAAAAAGCAAAGCTTCGATTTTACCAGCAACATTTAACGGTTCGGAAGCACCGCCCGTGTTCAGAATATTTATTTTGAAGACAGGGAGAGGTGTGGGAATCATGAAATGGAAACAGGGAGTAGCCATTGCTGCTGCGGTGATAGGAAGTATATTCATATTATGGTCGGGCAAAAGTGAACAGCCGCCTTCTGGCTGGGAACCCATGCAGCTCGGCACCGAGACGCCGACGAAAGAGCAGGATCCCTCTGCTGTGCAGTCGGCTGTTTTGGGTCAAGGCGAAGCAAAGGTTACTACGGATGATAACGCAAAGAAGGCTGTTGATGGCGCTGATTCGAAGGAAACTGAACAGGCAAAACCTGTCGTTGAAGAGGCCGGTTCAAATAGCGCGTCAAACGAACCAGAGGTTGCTTCGTCAACGGCAGCGGCACCTGCTGCGGAAGCTGGACAAGAAAATATCCAAACTGCTCAGCCGGTACAGGATATCGATAATGGTAAAATTGATGTTAATACTGCACCTGCTTCCAAACTTACGGAGCTTCCGGGCATAGGGGAGAAAAAAGCCCAGGCCATCATCGACTATCGAAATGCCCATGGTCCATTTACCAAAGTGAGTGATCTGACAAAGGTCAAGGGAATTGGGATGAAAATGTTGGAGAAAATGGCCCCCTATGTTCAGATCCGATAATGGCTGTAATAAAATGATTACGAGCAGTAAACCAAAGTTTTCTTATGTTAAGTAACAAAATATGCAGTGCACAATTTGTAACTTACTAACGAACGGGAGAGGAAACGAACATGAGTACAGCAGACGTACGCAAAGATTGGGATACTTATTTCATGGACATCGCTTATATGGTCTCAACCCGTTCCCGCTGTTCGCGGCGCCATGTGGGGGCCGTGCTGGTTCAAGGTAAAAAATTGCTTGGAACAGCGTATAACGGTGCACCCATGGGCGTTCCCGACTGTTCCGAAGCCGGATGCATGATTTCTGAAGAGTATGAGCTGGTGGTAACGGATGGTCAGGAGGAAATGATTAAAAAGCAGCGGTGTATACGGACGATACATGCGGAGCAAAATCTGCTTTTGTTCACCGATCGGAATGACCGTGAAGGTTCTTCCGTGTACGTGACGGATGAACCTTGCTGGACGTGCTCCAATATGCTGGCGAACAGCGGCATCACGGAAATTGTTTTTCACCGACCTTATCCCAAGGATACAGGCAAAGTGACACGCATGATGGCTCAGAAGGGAATAACGTTCCGCAGGTTGGAGAATTACCAACCGCCGCGTGAAACCATGATGACGATTAGTGATTGAAGATGTTCTAATGCGAATGAATATTCGAAAACACAGGCAGAATCTCTTTTAAAAAAAGGATAGTGCTCAGTGTATTAATGGGGAAGAACCCCCGGTTTAGCTGGTTCAGCTGCCGGGGGTTCTTTGCGTTCATTTATTTATGGCGGAGGGAGGAATAAGTTAGTGAAGGGTAGACCTTTGGTAGTGTTCACCGTCTGTTGGTTATGCGGCAGCGGGCTGGCATGTGCGTTGACAGGATGGACACTCTTTTGGGGGATGCTAGGTGCTATTGCCTGTTTGCCATTTCTGCTTGGATGGATTGGGTTGCGCGGATGGTCCGCGTTGTTGTTAATTGCGTCGCTAATAGGTGGTGCTGTGCACTGGGAGTGGAACGAGGCTCGGAATGTTAGCAGTTTGCCCGAGGTTACTCAGATGGCAGTTGAGGAGTTGGACGGGTACGCTGCTACGCTTCATGCAACCTTGGATTCAGACGTTCGGATTGACGGCGACCGGGCAGACTTTCAGATTCTGCTTGTTTCCATTGAACCGCTAGGAGAGGGCCAATCCGGGACAGATTCAGAGATTCTTCAGCTGCCTGCCAAAAAAGAACGCCTGATGGTGCAGGTGCGATTGGCTGAAGAGGAAGAACAGCAGGTGGCGGCAGAATGGCGACGAGGAGATGCAATCACGTTGACGGGTTCCCTGGCGCTGCCTGGAGAAGCGAGGAATTTCGGCGGTTTTGATTATCGGAATTATCTAAAGACACAGTACATCCACTGGTTATTCAAAGTGAAGGGAGCCAGTTCGGTAACAACCACCTCTCCTGAAGGGGTTGGGCAGTTCAATATACTCCGCTGGAATGACCTGGTGAGAAAACAATTGGGTTCTGCTGTAGACAGACTGTTTCCCGAACCACATACAGGGTACATGAAAGGGCTTATTATCGGTATGGCAAGTGACATCGATCCCGATACGTATGGTCAGTTTTCACAACTTGGACTTACGCATATACTGGCTATCTCGGGTACACATGTTGCGGTGTATGTAGCGTCGCTATTACTTCTGATGTCGTGGCTGAGGTTGACACGCGAAACATCACTTACCATCGCCTTGTTGTTAATCCCTGCCTATGTTCTGTTATCTGGAGGTTCACCTTCCGTAATTCGTGCAGGGATTATGTCCATGATTGGTTTGTATATGGCCAGGCGAGGGCTGGCCAGGGATGGACTGCAGATGATCAGTGCAGCTGCCTTGATGATGATGTGGTGGAATCCCTATTTCTTGCTCAGCGTGAGCTTTCAACTGTCTTTTCTCGTGACTGCAGGGCTGATGATTTATATGCCTCTTATAAATCGTTTATTTAACGGATGGCCCAAAGCCATTGCAGCGACAGCTTCAGTGACGGTAACCGCACAGCTTATTTCTTTTCCAGTTACTATTTTATATTTCAACCAGTTTTCGCTGCTTTCCTTCGTAGCCAATTTTCTGCTTGTATCTTTAATTAGCGCTGTTGTACTGCCGCTTGGGACGGTCGCACTTCTATTGTCATTCCTATGGATGCCTTTGGCCAAACCTCTTGCCTGGGTTGCAATGTTACTCAACAAACTGACATTTGTGAGCGTGGAATGGATGAACAGCCTGCCGGGTTTTGTACTCATCTGGGCTACACCTTCTCTATTATGGATTGCGGCATATTATGCGGTTTTATATGTACTTTTGTACCTTCTTCATCGGGGAAAAGGAGAGATGAAGCATACCTTGAACGTTGAAGGAGACACGGTACCATTGATTCATGCTTCTCGGGAACGTCGTATGGTTGAAGCGGTTCAGCTTGGTGTGATCGTTACCCCGAAGGAAAACCAAGGTAGGGGTGATCAGGTTCGGAGCGATAACTCTGGATCAATGGCTACACTCAGTGCAAGCATTGCATGGCCGGAATATACAAGTGCGTTTACGGCACGAGGCGCAGGCTACTATGGAAGTGAACGGATGAGTTTGCTTAATAAAGGGATGTGTGGTTTGCTGATTCTGATTCTTGTTGCCGGGTTGGGCTGGGCTTACCGGACTCCACAGCCTCCCGGGACTGCGGTCGTTCAGTTTCTGGATATTGGCCAGGGGGATAGCACACTAATCACTACGCCTGGAGGTAAACATATTTTGGTGGATGGCGGTGGTACAGTTCATTTTGGCAATCAGGATTCCTGGAAAATTCGGCGAGATCCCTACGAAGTGGGGGCTAAAGTGGTTGTACCTTTATTGAAAAAACGTGGTATTCACCGACTGGATGCGGTCATTCTGACGCATGCCGATCAGGATCACGCTGGAGGCTTGCAGGCCGTGCTTGAGCAGATTCCGGTTGAGCGCTTCATGTTTAACGGCACAACAAGTGGCAAAGACAATTTCGAAAAGCTGCTGGATACAGCTGTAGAACGACATATCCCTTTATATGCTATTCAACAAGGAATGTCATATGCACCTGATGCAGAGACCATGCTTCATTTCATATCACCGGATCTGGATCATTCACTGAATGAAGGAGGCAGACTGCCTGTGTCTGAACACCAGAATCATGATTCGGTTGTATTTCTGTTGGATATGGCGGGGGCTTCCCTGTTATTCACAGGAGATATGGATGCGGCTGCAGAACAGAATCTATTATATATGATACAAGACGGATCTCTTGCAGCTTCATTCAAACAAGAGCGAGATTCGTTCTCTTTGTCTTCCGCCACTCGAGCGGCAGTCGATGTGTTGAAGGTGGCGCATCACGGCAGCAAGACTTCGTCGACCGAGGCATGGCTGCAGTATTGGAATGCCCAATCAGCAGTCATCTCCGCAGGAGCTGACAATACATATGGACATCCCAACCCGGGTGTGCTCGAACGACTGGAAGCTGTGGGTTCGCAGATTTACCGAACAGATCAGATGGGCGAAATTCAGATGAGAATAAAGGACGGCAAGATTGACGTACGTCAAAAATTGATTATGGATGAATTATGAATTTTTGCACAGTGCAGGATAATGGTTATTTTTCCCGAATAATGATTAGTCCCTGTTTTATTGGGCACCAGCGATACCGAGATACATAATAAGAAGGGGATAAGAAGCAATGGGATACGAAGCAATAGGCTACGAAGAAACAACACGAAAGAACGACGGAGTAAACCAGCATATCAGAGCCAGGTGGCTCAGAATAACATTGATGTTGTGTATTGGAGTTATCTTTTCCAGCTTGCTGCCCGGTCAGTCTCCTGCGGCAGCAGCATCCACTACAAGCAGCTCGATCATTTCCGTGCTGGATCGTAACCATTATCTACTCGACAATGGTACAGTTTGGTCCAAGGGCTTGACCAGTGGAGTCTGGACGCAAAATCGAAACCTGGTTGGCATCTCCAAAGGTGATTCTCATTCCCTATATGGCTGGACTACGGATGGGCAAGTCTATCGTTGGGATGTGGACAACCCGCAGAAACCTGAGGTAAATCAATACAATGGAGTAGAAAAGGTGTATGGAAATGGTTTGATACTTCTACGGGATGGAACACTCCACGACGATGGAAAGCAGATTAAAGGCTTGGAATCCATTATCGACGTCGGTCCTTATCCAGTGGATCGTAATTATTCATACGGGGCATTATCTTCGTCGGGAGACGTTTATTATGCGGATTATCGTAACATTGTTCGCAAAGTAGGGAATGTAGCGGATGGAAAAGCCGTTGCCACCAATAGTGCATATGCTGCTGTTCTGAAGAGCGACGGATCCGTGGTTATTGTTAACATGATGTATGAAGAGGAGCAGTTACAGGTCGCGAGTGACGTTCAATCCCTAATCTGGCAAGGGAGTACACATAAACTACTAACGGTGAAGAAAGATGGCACGGTATGGAGCTACGATCGTACGGCTAAATATAAGTCTGAACAATTGCCGGGGCTAATGAATGTCGATCAGCTTATATATTCGTATGAGCTGGATGAATTATATGCACGATTACAGGATGGCTCTTGGTTTGTCTATAATGAAGGACAGATGGTACCACTCCAAGTCCCTTCATTAACTAAAGTAACATTAACTGCATCGGCAAAAGAAGCTGGTATTGGAGATGAAATTGAACTTTCGGTTCAGCAGACATATAGCAACGGTTTTAAAACCAAGCGTCAGCCGCTGCCCGCGGAAATAACGTTGGAACATCCTCAAGTTGCTAAAATTCAGAGTGACGGCAAACTTAAGGTTACAGGGATTGGAACGACCAAAGTAACAGTCACAATAGAAGACCTGACTTCAAGTATTCAGTTGGATGTTGGAGTACAGCAAAAGCTGACAGGAGCTACGCTATTAAATGGCACCATATATTTGCCAGTTCAGTCAGTGTTTAAGACGTTAGGTGCCAAAGTCGATGTGAAAGGCTCGTCTTTTGTGATTCAATTTGGAGATGACAAGATCACTCTGCAAAAGGGAAGTGCAACTGCACAATTTAACAATAAAGATCTCAAGTTAAAAGGGAAAGTTCAAACCATTGGAGGACAGACGGTATTTCCAGCAAGCCTCTTGAGCCAGACTGCAGGGATTAAAGTTCGATGGGATGGGGAGCTAAAACAGGCAGAGATTCTGGTCGGTAAGTCATCCATTTTTATTGAATCGAAGGATACATCCGCTCTTATCAAGAAAAAAGAACTTGGAAGTCTTAGTCGATTGATTGGAAAATCGTATTGGATTAATAGTACCACCGAGCTGGGGCAACGTTTCAGCAAAGTAACAATAACGGATATCAAGATGGATAAGTATGATTCTGGAGATAAGAGCTACTCTGTAGTATTTCGTAACGCGAAAGGTAAAACGGTTGTTGCTTATGCCGGAGGCACTGCCAGCCAGGTCACGGAAATGCTGTCTGATGCGGATCAATTCTTCCCTTATGACCCTTACCAAAAATACAAATGGTCGCAGTCCACATGGAAGAAGATTATTGCGGGTGAAGTCGCTCTCGGTATGACGACGACACAAGCAGGTTTAGCTTGGGGAGATCCCACGAGCATCACCCAAGAAATGGGTTCAAAGGGGAAAATAGAAGTGTGGGTCTATGCTGGGCCGAATTTATTGCGTGCCTTGAGCTTTATCAATGGAAAACTGATTAGTATTTATTAATGCAAAAAAGCCCGTTTCGGCTAGCCTCCCAGTTGGAGTATAGCCGAAACGGGCCATTTATTAATGAAAAGAATTATTCAACGCCGTCCTTAAAATGTTTGTGCCAATGTTTGTCACCTTTGTGCAAAAGGTCTTCCACTGTTTTTTCCAGTGTGAGGAGAAGCTGCTCTCTGACATCAAGTACAGTTTCTCTGTACAGACGTTCTTCCGATCCGACGATTTTATCGCCGTATAACGCCTGTGCAGCGGTGTATTTCCGGTGTTCCTCAACCAGAGTATCAATGGATTGCAGTGCATGTTCCACAAAATGAGAAATGCTTTGATATTCCTTCGGCATTTGTTCCTTTAATAATTGAATTTTCGCAAGAGCTGTCATGCTCATCACCTCGTATTATGAATGTAAATTTACAATACACTATTTTCATGAAAATTGCATTAAAAAGAGCTTAAATTTGGACAAATTTCGACTTTTTTTATTTTTGAAAACTTTCACGCGCTTATCTATAATGTATGCCATTGCAATTGAATTGAGTCGTGTAAGTAATGGAATGGCTGGTTGAAGCGGCGTGGTGACTCAGTATGCAATTTCTGTTATTCTAAGATAAGTTTCAGCGGCCCTTCATACTACATAAGCCGTTATTTTGTTGTGGTAATATTCACATCTAGTACCGTATTCTAGAATTATGCTGAGCTTAGTAAGCGATAACAAGTGTGAATGTTCCATTGTTTTACCTTTTCTGTCTAAAAAAATACTTAACTTTGCAACAATTTTATTGATGAACACGTCTGTAAGGTTGCAGGGAGAGGGGGATCCTTTGTGGTAGAGCCGGAACTCATCAGAGCCGCTCAATCGGGCGATCGCGACGCTCTAATTACCCTATTGCGGGACATAGAACAGCATGTATACCGAACCGCATATTACATCTTAAATAATGAACAGGATGCTTTGGACGCTGCTCAGGAAGCATTGATCCGAATCTATACGAAAATTAATTCCTATGAAGAAAAAGCCCAATTCAAAACATGGGTGCAGCGCATCGTAACGAATATCTGTATTGATAAATTCAGAAGAACCAAGCCCTCGGTCTCCATTGACGAGCATGAGATGGTATTTCAGGATAATCAGGATGTGGAGTTTGAAGTCATGTCCACGTATGTTGCCAAAGATATTCAGGATGCGATCAACAAGCTTCCAGAGCATCATCGAACGGTAATCGTACTCAGATATTTGCAGGATTTATCGTATAACGAAATTGCGGATTGTCTTGATCTTCCGCTGAATACAGTCAAATCATATTTATTCAGAGCCAGACAGCAATTGCAAAATTTACTTCAGGAGTATCAGAAAGGTGGTGTGACAGGATGAAATGCGAAGAGGTGGTGGAATGGATGCACCGGTATCTGGATCATGATCTGGGCGACGCGGAAACTGCGCAGATGCTACAGCACGTGGCCCAATGCCCGGAGTGCGCCGAGAATTTTAGTTTGCTTAGAGCTCTTTCCAGAGAATTAGAAGATTTGCCGCAGGTGACCCCGAAATTCAGTTTGGTTGATGCCATTATGCCTCAATTGGATGCAATTGACGAAGCGCGGAGGGAACAAAGCAGTACAATACAGGAAATGACTCCTGTCCCTGCTGCATTCGAGAATTTACAACGTTCAAGTGAGCGCAAACCGAAGCAGAAGTGGCTTAATTCCATGGTGGGCCGGATGTCCATGGGTGCGGCTGCGGCGGCAGTCGTGCTGGGAGTTGCGATCTTTGGTTACGAACCTGAAAAGGTGGAGAATGCCGAGTCTATGATGATGAGTTCGGGCAGCACTCAGGAAGCAGGGGCGATCGATCAAAATGCGCTAAGTCGGGAGCTGGAGAATGACGAATCCTTACCGCCTGATAGCAATAACGGTCCATTCGTGGATGATACTGAGAAGAAGTCTTCCATGTCAGAAAAGATGGATCCAGAGATTGTTCCTGATGAAAATGAATCAGAGCAGTCTCCAGAGCCCGAGGTGAAGGATAACCAAACGTCAAACCAGTCAGGCACAACGTCCGAAACGGATAAAAGTACCGAAGCTCGAAATACCACTCCTGATGCTTCAAATAGTCAGAAGAGTCCGGATCAAGGACAGGATACGCAGCCCAAAAATCAGGATTCAAGTACAGCTGCGGTACCTCCTGCAGATGAGAATGAAAAAGAATCAACAGAAACAAGTGACGGTAGAGATCCAGAATCATACAACACACAGGGAATCGCGCCTGAGGTAGAAATGAAGGAACCGACTGAAGATAATCAATCTTCCGGTACCGATTCAGGAGCTGCGGCGCCGAATGGCAGTAAAGAATTTGTGGCACCGGATCAGGGGGTAACCTCTACCATGACGTCGAAGGAATGGAGTTCACCGGATGGATCTTATGTGGTCATGCTGATCAATAATCAATTAAGTGTGTATTCCAAATCAGCTGCGGATTCAGACGTTCTGAATCTGGTGGAACAGCGCAATCTGGAAGGTACATTGAAGACAGCCGGCTGGTCCAGCGACAGTACCTCGTTTAACTATGAGACAGACAAGGATGGAACCACAGTAAAGAATTCATTTACTGTACCTTCAGCCTCGGCTGGAACTTCCACCAAATAATTCGGAGAATGTGAGCCTACTCTCTCGAATCAGCAGAACATTTCAAGCTTGGCAAGAATATACTGAACGTATCAATAACGTCCTATCTCAGTTGTAACAACTGACGTCGTATGACCGGGGCCCAGCCATTTCTAGAATCGCTGGTGTCCTCGTTTATATAGATGTAGGACCAGGGGGCCTTCATTCGTTATTAAGGATGAAGGCCCCTTTGTTGTCTGTCCAGTTTTCTGGTAGGATAGTAGGGATAGGGGGCACCGTGATGGATGTGAAAAGTGCAACAAAGGCGATACGCAATGGGGAGACGGCTCCGATATATGTGCTGTACGGAACGGAGAAATACCAGATACAGCAATTTACGGATATGTTAAAAGAACAGGTCATCGAGGAAGAGCATCGGGATTTTGCGATTATTCCTTATGATCTGTCCGAAACACCTGTAGAGGTGGTTATTGAGGAAGCGGAGACGGTTCCCTTTTTGGTTCCTCGGAAATTAATTATTGTAAGGGATGCAAGCTTGTTTACGGCAGGTAAAGAGTCCAAAATTGATCACCAGGTGGATCGTCTGCTTACCTATATGGATAATCCGGCTGATTACAGTACCATTGTTTTCCTCGCGCAGGGAGAGAAACTGGATGAGCGTAAGAAGTTAGTAAAGGCAGTTAAGAAACAGGCAGTTGTTCTGGCTTTCGCTCCACTTAGCGGAGAAGAACTACTGAATTGGATCGTGAAGCTTGCGAAGCAACGGGATGTGTCCTTTGAAGCAGGGGCTGCCGATACACTTGTGAGTTATGCAGGGACAGGTTTGCAGACTCTGTCTGCTGAAGTAGACAAGCTGTGTCTGTACGCGGGTAACGGAGGAACCATCCGCCGTGCGCACATTGAGTCATTGGTAGCGCGCAGTACGGAGCAGAATGTATTTGCTTTGGTGGAGGAACTAGCTAACTTGCGCTTGGAGAAAGCGCTGGGGCTATTCTATGAACTGCTGAAACAGCGTGAAGAGCCCATTAAAATTGCAGCCCTGATCGCTCGTCAGTTCCGAATCATGATACAAGTGAAAGAGCTTGGGCAGCAAAGTTATTCGCAGCAGCAAATTGCCAGCCAGCTTGGTTTGCATCCATATGCCGTTAAAATTGCCGGAGAGCAGGCTCGCAAGTTTCAACCGGAACGGCTCAGAAACATTCTGAGTCATCTTAGCGAGCTGGATTACCAGATGAAGACAGGTGCAGTCGATAAGGTGCTTGGTTTGGAGTTGTTCTTGCTTAGACTTGGGGCATAATGACTGCACCGTAAGATAGAATTGATTCGCAATAAAGAACCCGTATCCGGATAGATCACCGGATACGGGTTCTTTATTCATATACTTATTAGACCAGATACTAAAAAATCCTGAAAGCACGGTGCTGTTCAGGATTTTTCCATTGGATCGTATAAGTAACGCTTCTTACGCTTGTGCGGAAAGAGCGTTCAGTTTTTTCGCCAAGCGAGACTTTTTGCGTGCTGCAGCATTTTTATGAACCAGACCTTTAGTTACAGCCTTGTCCAGCTTTTTGGAAGCAGCTTGAATCGCAGCTTTTGCAGTATCAACTTCGTTGCTTACCAGAGCAGCATCAGCAGCTTTAACAGCTGTACGGAGTGCGGATTTCTGGGAAGCGTTGAGTGCGCGGCGCTTGTCGCTCGTTTTTACGCGTTTAACAGCGGATTTGATGTTTGGCATTACATTCACCTCCTGTAAGGCATTCGCATGAATACAAACGTTTCACAACTTAAAATATTCTAGCACGCTAGCATGTAAAATGCAACAAATATTCCTATAGTGTTCTCGGTATTGCATAAAGAACCCCTTTTCCCCACACAATATGCTCAAATGCGGTAAGGGAGGCAGGAACAGATGACGCTTGATTTACAGAACTATACCGTTCGCACTGACTTGGCAATCGACTCAAAGGAGATGGCTCAGGGTTCAAAGAAACAAACGATTCCCGGGCTGCGGGAAGACGTAGAAGAAAAAGACGGTATTACCATCACACGGATTGATGTGCTGAACGATGCTGCCGCAAAGACCATCGGACGTGTCAAAGGTCATTACGTCACACTGGAAGTCCCGTCACTACGTAACGGGGACACCGAACTTCAGGAACGCGTGGCAGCGGAGTTTACGCGGGAGATGGAGGATTTTCTGACCAAGGCTGGGGTTAACAAAACATCCAAAGTGCTTATTGTAGGTCTCGGTAATTTGCACGTAACTCCTGATTCGCTTGGTCCACTGGTGGTCGAGAACTTGATGGTAACCCGTCAGTACTTTGAATTGGTACCGGATCAGGTGGCTCCAGGATATCGTGAAGTTAGTGCCATCGCCCCTGGTGTGCTTGGTACTACAGGAATTGAGTCGAGCGATATTGTACAGGGGATTGTGGATCGGACCAAACCGGATGCCATTATTGCCATTGATGCACTGGCCTCTCGTTCACTTGAACGTGTCAACACCACCATTCAAGTGGCTGATATCGGGATTCATCCTGGTTCAGGTATCGGCAACAAACGGCGCGGACTTACCAAAGAGATTATGGGTGTTCCATGTATTGCCATTGGTGTACCAACCGTGTGCTATGCTTCTACTATAGTAAATAATGTCATTGAAATGATGAGTGCACACTTCCGTCAAGAGACGGATCAAACGAAGCAGATTATGGGCATGCTGGACGATATCGGTGAGCAGGATCGTTTAAGTTTGGTGAAAGAGGTGTTGGAGCCACTCGGACACGATTTGATTGTTACTCCAAAGGAAATTGATGAATTCATCGAGGGAATTGCCAACGTTATTGCGACAGGCCTGAATGCTGCCCTGCATGACGCGGTGAATCCGGATAACGTTGCGGCGTATACTCATTAATCAGTAAACCATCACAGGCAGGAAGTCCGAATCTATCGGACTTTCTTTTTTTGTCTTTCTTCTATTTTCTGTTCTATCAAATCTTGCAGGCTCATAGAGTTGAAGTATAAGAGTTGTCCAGCAGGGAAGGAGACAGAAGAATGAACAAAATATTGGCCTGGAATATCGGAAAGTGGAAAAAAAGATGTCTGCACGTGCTGGCCATGGGCCGTACGTTGCTGCTGCTTATGATTATATCCGCTCTGTTTTTTGTTGTACTCGGTCTGGGGGGCATGGCAGAGAAAAGGTTGAACAACTCGCCGGTTTCTTCCATGAAAGGTTTCGCAAGTAGCGTATCCAGCCGCTTTTTTGTGGATATGCTCGGCATGGAGATGCCCCACCTAACCCAGAAGGAGCAGACTTCCGCATTCTCTGGCGAAAACTTGACTACGTTTGTATTTCAACTTCTTACGAATGTTAATCCACAGGACCCCAAAAGCCTGATTGCAAGAGAGATGCCAGGCATGGGCAGCAATCAACCGGTTTTGCTCCGGCCGGGTTCAGGAAACGAGAAGGCCGAAGCACCTGAAGACTATCAACCAGGACCAGGGCTGACGGATACGGCATCTGCTGGAGGAGGCAAAACAGGTGGCGAACTGCATATTCCACCAGGTCAGGATGACCCGAACAATTCCGAAACGGACGAGCCTGAGGGCGGAGAAGTAAAAGAAGATCCGCCGCCGAAGAACGGTGGTCAGGAAGGTGAAGCTACAACGGGTAAAAAAGCCGTGCTGATCTATCATTCCCATCCCCGTGAAGGATACAATCCGCTGCTTGGCACGAAGAGTGATAACCCTTCCTCCGGAAAAGCAACAGGTAACGTTTTTCAGGTAGGGACGTACCTTTCTGACAGTTTGCAAAAGCTTGGTGTTGGAGTGGAGCATGCAAAGGACGATTATCCGACCAAAGTGAAGGATTACAACTGGAACTATTCCTATAAATATTCACGTCAGACGGTAAAGGCAGCCCTTGCCGAAAATGATGATTTAACCTATCTCATTGATATTCACCGGGATTCCCAGCGTCACAACAAAACAACGACAACCATTGATGGTAAGGGATATGCCAAAGTATATTTCATCATTGGGCATGAGAATCCGAACTGGCAACAAAATGAAGCTTTCGCTGCAAAAATACACAAGAAACTTGAAGCAAAGTATCCTGGTGTCTCCAGAGGCGTCTGGGGCAAGGATGGCGGCGGAGCAAATAATGGCGAGTATAATCAAACCCTCTCACCCAACAGCATTTTGATTGAAATCGGAGGGATCGACAATACAGGCGCTGAACTCAAGCGGACTTCACAAGTCCTTGCAGACATGATTGCCGAAGTATATTGGGAAGATCAGAACGTGGATAAAGCCAGTACGGGGACCAAGTCACAGGGTAGTTAATGTAGTTGCTTATTTCAAAATGTAACCTGATTGGAGGGGAAGCATGTGTCCAAATTCGGCAAAAAAATGCTAACGGTCATTGTACTCATGTTATTAGGAGTTCTGCTGGGGATGCAGCTGGCAGGAAGTAACTTTCAGGTGGGTAACATTCCAGAGGTGCCAGCCGTAGTCAAAACAGAGCCAGAACCCGCTGCCGAATTGGAGCCTGCTGTTCCCGTGCAACAGGAAGAAAAAGAGACACCGATTGTTCCTGTACAAACGCCGAGTCAAGTGCTTGGGGCGGAACAGAACAAAGCACCCGTGGATGTGCTTGCAGATAAAACCGCCGGACTGCTCCAAAATCTGTCTCATAATGGTATTAAGTGGGTAGTTTCCTTGTTTAGCGGGGTTGCTGAATAAAAAGCTGCTCGGTATAGGTAAAATAAACCCCTGGAGATTCACAAAACGGGATGATTATTATAAAGTTGAGACAACGCGGGATTGATGCACCCTGCATCAACTGTTATAATGAAGTGATTGACACTAGGCTGTTTCTGGGGGTAAGGAATGACTGACATTCGGGCAAGACAACGTAAAATTCGTAACTTTTCAATTATTGCACATATAGATCACGGCAAATCAACGCTTGCGGACCGGATCTTGGAGTACACAGGTGCGCTCACCACTCGGGAAATGCAGGAGCAGGTACTGGACCAAATGGAGCTTGAACGCGAACGTGGTATTACGATCAAGCTGCAGGCTGTTGCCCTGAACTACAAAGCCGACGATGGTGAAGAATATTTGCTCAATCTGATTGATACGCCTGGACACGTAGACTTCACTTATGAAGTATCTCGCAGCCTTGCTGCATGTGAAGGCGCTCTTCTCGTTGTGGATGCGGCTCAGGGAATTGAAGCGCAGACGCTGGCAAACGTGTATCTGGCATTGGACAATGATCTTGAGATCTTACCAGTCATCAACAAAATCGACCTTCCAAGTGCAGATCCGGATCGGGTGAAGCAGGAAGTGGAAGATGTCATTGGTTTGGACACTAGCAACGCGGTACTCGCTTCGGCCAAAGCAGGCATCGGGATCAAAGAAATCCTGGAGCAGGTGGTACAGAGCGTGCCTGCACCGCAGGGTGATCCTGACCAACCGCTGAAAGCGCTGATTTTCGACTCGCACTATGACCCGTACAAAGGCGTAATTGTATATATCCGTGTCATTGACGGCAAAATTAAGTCGGGTTCCAAAATCAAAATGATGGCAACAGGAAAATCGTTCGAGGTTATTGAAGTGGGTGCGTTCAAACCACGCATGACCATTGTGGACGAGCTGAACGTCGGCGATGTTGGTTTCGTCGTTGCAGGTATCCGTCATGTAGGTGACACCCAAGTCGGGGATACCGTAACCGATGCGAAAAATCCAACACCAGAACCTTTGCCGGGTTACCGTAAAATCAATCCCATGGTTTATTGCGGTCTCTACCCAATTGAGACTTCCGATTATGTGGATCTGCGTGAAGCGCTGGAGAAATTGCAGCTGAACGATGCATCCCTCAGCTTCGAACCGGAGACTTCAAGTGCACTCGGATTTGGATTCCGCTGCGGATTCCTGGGATTGCTTCATATGGATGTTATTCAGGAACGGATTGAGCGCGAGTTCAACATTCCGCTGATTACGACGGCACCAAGCGTAATCTATCACGTCACATTGACTAATGGTGAAGTCCTGCATATCGACAACCCATCCAACTATCCTGAGGTGGGAAGAATTGATTATGTTGAGGAACCGTACGTAAAAGCTTCCATTATCGTACCGAATGATTATGTAGGTACCATTATGGAACTTTGTCAAAACAAACGCGGCGAATACGTGAATATGGAATATCTCGATACAACTCGGGTTACCATTACCTATGAGATCCCGTTGTCCGAGATTGTATATGATTTCTTCGATCAGTTGAAATCAAGTACAAAAGGATATGCATCCTTTGATTACGAACTGTCCGGTTATCGTCAGTCCAATCTGGTGAAGATGGACATCCTGCTTAATGGTGAACAGGTCGATGCCCTGTCCTTCATCGTTCACCGTGATCGTGCATACAACCGCGGCCGCATTATCTGTGAGAAGCTGCGTGAGCTGATTCCACGGCAAATGTTCGAGGTGCCGATTCAGGCATCCGTAGGTACAAAGGTCGTTGCACGTGAAACCGTAAAAGCCATGCGTAAAAACGTACTCGCCAAGTGTTACGGCGGTGACATCTCGCGGAAACGGAAACTGCTGGAGAAGCAGAAGGAAGGTAAGAAGCGGATGAAGCAGGTCGGTAACGTTGAGGTACCGCAGGAAGCGTTCATGGCGGTGCTGAAAATTGATGACTAAACAATTCAATTTTGGGTACAGCACACAGTTGTGTGTATCAAAAGTGAATTGCAGAATACTAAATAAACCAAGCTGAAAGGGAAGCCGGATGGCTTTCCTTTTTTCAAATAGAGGGGGACTTGCCATGACATTGGCAGCACACAGCCGGAAAACAGGTGCACCCCAAGCGGTGTACCTTCACATTCCCTTTTGCACAAATAAATGCTTCTATTGTGATTTTAACTCCTATGTACTGAAGGACCAGCCTGTAATGCAGTACCTTGAGGCATTGGAGCGAGAGATGGAACATACCGTCAAAGCCAATCCGCCAGGAGAGATCAAAACCATTTTTGTTGGCGGTGGCACACCAACGGCTCTGAAGCCGGACGAAATGGCCGTGTTCCTGCGGTCGGTTAAAACATATTTCCCGAATTGGGCGGACGATATTGAATTTTCGATGGAAGCTAACCCGGGGACGACAGATGCAGAGAAGCTTGCCGTGATGAAAGAAGGCGGAGTGAACCGCGTCAGCTTCGGCGTACAGGCTTTTCAAAATGACCTGCTGACAGGCATTGGACGGATTCATAATACGGACGATGTATACCGCAGTCTGGAGAATGCCCGCAAGGCAGGATTGACTAATCTGTCCATCGACCTGATGTTTGGCTTGCCTAATCAAACCGTGGAAATGCTGAATGAGAGTATTGATAAGGCGCTTGAACTGGGTTTGCCTCACTATTCCATTTACAGCTTGAAAGTGGAAGAGAATACGCTGTTCCATACGTTGTATCAAAAAAATCAACTGCCGCTCCCTCATGAGGATGATGAGCTGCAGATGTATCTTCTATTAATGAAGCGAATGAAAGAAGCGGGATATGGCCAATACGAGATCAGTAACTTTGCCAAACCCGGATTTGAGAGCAGACACAACATTACGTACTGGCGTAATGAGGACTATTATGGTCTTGGAGCTGGAGCGCATGGATACGTGGGCCGTGAGCGTCATATGAATATTAAAGGTATAAATCCTTATGTCGAAGCTTCCCGCGCAGGACTGCCTCGCCTGGACCATTTTGAGATCAGCCGTGCGGAAGCCATGGAAGATTATCTAATGGTTGGTCTTCGAATGCTGGAGGGTGCATCTGCTTCGCGGTTCAGTGAACAGTTTGGAGAATCCATGGAAGACGTGTTTGCTAAGCCGCTTGGCAAAATGCTGAATGCAGGACTGCTTGAACGGACGTCAGACGGCTTCCGGCTCAGTGAACAGGGGATTCTGTTCGGGAATGACGTTTTTGCCGAGTTTATCGGGTCGATATCGCTGAATTCGTAGCTTGAAATTCCATACACTCTGTTGTATATTTATTCATATTGATTTTACAGAGCGTGTTATGGATAACAACTACGAAGTCAGCTTTCCTCTGGAAAGCTTGTATAGGAGGAGAGCGGGATGTCGGCGATATGCAGAAAAGCCGTGCCGGAAGATGTTGAACCATTGTTTGAAATGATTAAGGGATATGCTGAACGTGGGATCATGCTTCCGCGATCAAGGGAAGTACTGCATCGGCAGCTGGAACACTTTGTTGTAGCCGAAGTAAACGGTGAGGTGGTGGGCTGCGGCTCGCTGTGCCGTCTCGGTAATGATCTGGTGGAAGTCAGATCACTTGGCATCTCTGAAGGACACAAAGGCATGGGTATTGGTTCCTTGCTGCTGGACCGTTTGGTGGAGGAAGCTGAGAAGCAGCAAATCCCCAAGGTCATGGCCCTGACATATGAAGTCTCCTTTTTCCTCAAAAATGGGTTTGCCGTGGTGAACAAGGAGATATTCCCGGAAAAAGTGTGGACAGACTGTGTTCATTGCAGCAAGCAGGACTGCTGTGATGAGATCGCGGTGCTGAAGGAATTGAATGTATCTGCATAAAATATGAAGGACCACATGCTTCGGAAGAATGTAAATTTCGTCTGAGCAGGGTCCTTTTCTTTTATAGCAATAAGTGACTGACACTGTTATGACTGGCTAGGAATAGTCTATACTATAAATAGATGAGTGCACTCATCAAACTGACTTGACAATCTTCACGTCAGTTTGGTATTTTTGTATTACCGCTTAGCACTCATCTAACCGGAGTGCTAACGACATGGGACGGTACAGTCAGAAGGAGGGAATACTCACCATGTTAACAGAGCGTCAACGTATGATTCTGAACGCTATAGTGGATGACTATATCCGTTCAGCTGAGCCCGTAGGGTCCCGAAGCATTTCCAAAAGGGGAGATGTTGGATACAGTCCGGCTACGATCCGTAATGAAATGGCGGATCTCGAAGATATGGGTTTTCTGGAACAGCCGCATACCTCGGCAGGCCGTATCCCTTCGCATAAAGGCTATCGATATTATGTCGATCATTTGGTTCCATGGAATCAGGTGGAGCCGCAAGAGCTGGATGATCTAAAATCATTCTTTGCCGAAAAACTGAATGTCATGGAGCAAGTGATTCAGCATGCATCAGTCATCTTGTCGCACATGACCAATTATACTTCAATCCTGCTTGGACCCGAAGTGTTTCACACATCGCTGCGCCATTTTCAACTGCTTCCGCTAAATGAAAATACGGCCGTGGCTATTATTGTGACTAACACGGGTCAAGTGGAGAATAAGACTGTTCAAATTCCTCCGGAGATCTCGGTAGCCGAGATGGAGAAAGTGGTTAACTTGCTTAACGCCAAACTGGTTGGAGTGCCAATCTACAAGCTGAAATCCCGCCTCTACACCGAGCTGGGGCAAGAGATGGAACGGCATATTTCACGCTACGAGGAAGTTATGCAGGTGCTAAACAGTGCTTTTGACAACGAACATGATAACCGTCTTTTCCTTAGTGGTGCAACGAATATGTTAACCCAACCGGAATTCAAAGATGTCGAAAAGGTAAAAGATATTCTTGACCTGCTGGATGAGACACCAACACTCATGAAATTAATGATGCCTGTACCGGGTGGACCAGGTATTCAGGTGCGTATCGGCACCGAGAATGATCATGAAGCCTTCGCCAACTGCAGTTTGATTACTGCATCCTATTCATTGGATGGAGAAGCTCTGGGATCAATCGGGATACTGGGACCCACACGGATGGATTATGCACGTGTCATTCATATTTTAAATACATTATCTCGTGATTTAACGGCTATGCTAACGCATCGCTTCAAATAGGAACTATGCCGCAAGCCATAAGGATACGGGATTGAACGAATTCATTAGTATAAGGAGGTGAACATCT
The DNA here is from genome assembly GCF_004000925.1 of Paenibacillus illinoisensis NBRC 15959. GTDB lineage: Bacteria > Bacillota > Bacilli > Paenibacillales > Paenibacillaceae > Paenibacillus > Paenibacillus illinoisensis. Next base: position 111,991 of record NZ_BIME01000004.1, read on the forward strand.
TGAAAGAGGAGCAATCATTCGCAGCAGAAGAACAGGAACAGCAGGAAACGACAGCGGCCGAGAGCCAGGAACCTGTTAACGAAGCAGGAGCTGCAGAAGCGCAGGCTGAGGAGATGGCAGATCAGGGGCAAGATGAGCTCGGACGTTTGAAGGCAGAGGTTGAGGAAACACAGCAGCGCTTTGTCCGTGCTCAAGCTGATTTTGATAACTTCCGTCGCCGTACTCAAAAGGAAAAAGAGGAACTGGCGAAGTATGCTTCAATGAAGTTGGTCACCGAACTGGTGCCGGTTATTGACAACTTCGAACGTGCCATGGCTACTGTGCCGGAAGGTACGGAGTCCGAATCTTTCTCCAAAGGCATCCAAATGATCTTCCGCCAGCTGGAAACGGTGCTGAACAATGAAGGTCTGACTGCAATGGACACGGTTGGACAGCCGTTTAATCCTGAATTCCACCAAGCCATTATGCAAGTGGAGAGCGACGAGTATGAAGAAGGTACCGTTGTGGAGGAAGTCCAAAAAGGCTATATGCTGAAGGATAAAGTACTTCGTCCAGCCATGGTTAAAGTCAGCTCATAATTTTGGTTACAGAATAATGGGTCTTGCTCCATGGGGATGTAAGCTGTGACGAGGTTTAATATAAAGGTATACACACATAGAGCACGATAAGGAAGAACTGCAAATAAGGATCAGGCTGATCCATTTTAAATAGTTGAGGGAGGAAATTTTCCGATGAGCAAAGTAATCGGTATTGACTTAGGAACAACCAACTCTTGCGTAGCGGTAATGGAGGGCGGCGAGGCAGTCGTTATCCCTAACCCGGAAGGCGCACGTACAACCCCATCCGTAGTGGGTTTCAAAAAAGATGGAGAGCGCGTTGTTGGTGAAACAGCTAAACGCCAAGCGATCACGAATCCGGATCGTACGATCATCTCGATCAAACGCCACATGGGTACTTCCCACAAAGAAACAATCGATAGCAAAGACTATTCTCCACAAGAGATCTCTGCCATCATCCTGCAAAAATTGAAATCCGATGCTGAAGCTTACCTTGGCCAAACGGTAACACAAGCGGTTATCACGGTACCGGCTTACTTCAATGACAGCCAACGTCAAGCAACCAAAGATGCAGGTAAAATCGCAGGTTTGGAAGTTCTGCGTATCGTCAACGAGCCAACTGCAGCAGCTTTGGCATACGGTATGGAGAAATCCGAAGACCAAACGATTCTCGTATATGACTTGGGTGGCGGTACATTCGACGTATCCATCCTTGAACTGGGTGACGGCTTCTTCGAAGTTAAAGCGACTAGTGGTGACAACCAACTGGGTGGCGATGACTTTGACCAAGTCATCATCGATTATCTCGTAAGTGAATTCAAAAAAGATCAAGGTATTGACCTTAGCAAAGATAAAGCAGCGGTTCAACGTTTGAAAGATGCAGCCGAAAAAGCGAAAAAAGAGCTTTCCGGTGTATTGACTACAACAATTTCCCTGCCGTTCATCACTGTAGCTGACGGCGTTCCTCAGCACTTGGAGTTGAACCTGAGCCGTGCGAAATTTGAAGAAATCTCTGCTGGTCTGGTTGAGCGTACGCTTGAACCAACTCGCCGTGCACTGAGCGATGCTGGCATGACTGCTAATGATATCGACAAAATCGTTCTGGTTGGTGGTTCCACGCGTATTCCTGCAGTACAGGAAGCGATCAAGAAACTGACTGGTAAAGAGCCTCACAAAGGCGTTAACCCGGATGAAGTTGTAGCTTTGGGTGCAGCTGTACAAGCGGGCGTACTGACAGGTGACGTAAAAGACGTCGTATTGCTCGACGTAACTCCACTGTCCCTGGGTATCGAAACTGCAGGTGGCGTATTTACCAAAATGATCGAGCGCAACACAACGATCCCTACATCCAAGTCCCAAGTGTTCTCCACATATGCAGACAACCAACCAAGCGTTGAGATCCATGTCCTGCAAGGGGAACGCGAAATGGCAGCTGGCAACAAAACGCTCGGACGCTTCATGCTGGGAGATATTCCACCAGCTCCACGTGGTGTTCCGCAAATCGAAGTTAGCTTCGATATTGATGCCAACGGTATCGTTAACGTATCTGCAACAGACAAAGGTACGAACAAAACGCAAAAAATCACGATTACTTCTTCCAGCGGTCTGAGCGATGCTGAAGTTGAACAAATGATGAAAGATGCTGAGCTGCACGCTGAAGAAGATAAAAAACGCAAAGAGCTCGTTGAAGCGAAAAACAGCGCAGATCAACTGATCTACTCTGTGGACAAAACGATCAAAGATCTTGGCGAAAAAGCAGATGCTGGCGAAGTTGAAAAAGCCAATGCGGCAAAAGAAAAACTGCAAGGCGTGCTGGCTTCCGACAACCTGGAAGATATCAAAGCAGCTACAGAAGAACTGACAGAGATCGTTCAACAACTGTCCGTTAAACTGTATGAGCAAGCACAGGCACAAGAGCAAGCAGCTCAAGGTGCTGAAGAGCAACAAGGTTCCGCTAAACGTGACAACGTCGTAGACGCTGATTACGAAGTCGTGGATGAAGATAAAAAATAAAACTAATTCACGGTTTTTCGTGAATTAATCATCGGTGACGTTCGGATCGAGGGGAAAGTCATAGCCGGGTCTTCCGTGCTTTGACTTTCCTTTTGTCACGATGTGCGATAAGGTGAATGTTATGGGGGTGGAAGAGTGGCTGAAAAACGAGATTATTATGAGGTACTCGGCGTTGGCAAAAATGCAAGCGACGAGGAAATCAAAAAGGCCTACCGTAAGCTTGCCCGTCAGTATCACCCTGACGTAAACAAGGCAGCAGATGCGGAAGCCAAGTTTAAGGAAGTAAAAGAAGCTTATGATGTAGTCAGCGACAGCCAGAAGCGGGCTCAGTATGATCAGTATGGTCATATCGATCCGAATCAGGGTGGATTCGGCGGTGGCGGTGATTTCGGCGGCGGCGGATTTGGCGACATCTTCGATATGTTCTTTGGCGGTGGCGGCGGACGACGTGATCCGAATGCTCCGCAGCGGGGAAATGATCTGCAGTACACCATGACCATTGAATTCAAGGAAGCGGTGTTCGGCAAAGAAACCGACATTACCATTCCGCGTACCGAAAGCTGTGATACATGTCATGGTTCAGGTGCCAAACCGGGTACAAAGCCGAAGACTTGTTCGGTCTGCCAAGGTAGCGGTCAACAGGAAGTCGTGCAAAATACACCGTTTGGCCGCATGGTCAATCGTCGTGCTTGTTCGAACTGTAATGGTTCTGGTCAAATCATTGAAGAAAAATGTACAACATGCAGCGGCAGTGGTAAAGTCCGCAAGCAGCGCAAAATTCACGTTCGCATCCCAGCAGGTGTGGATGACGGCGCTCAACTGCGCATGACTGGTGAAGGTGAAGGTGGTCTGCGAGGTGGACCAGCAGGAGACCTGTATATCGTCATTCGTGTGAAATCACATGATTTCTTTGAGCGTGAAGGCGATGATATCTACTGTGAAATTCCGCTTACATTTGCTCAGGCAGCATTGGGTGACGAGATTGAGATTCCAACGTTGACTGAAAAAGTGAAGTTGAAAATTCCAGCGGGTACACAAACCGGAACGTATTTCCGTCTTAAAGGCAAAGGGGTTCCACGCTTGCGCGGCATGGGCCAAGGGGATCAACATGTAAAAGTGGTTGTAGTCACACCAAGCAAGCTGAATGATGAGCAGAAAGATCTGCTTCGTCAAATCGCTGCACTGGATGGAGAGCAAACCCATGAACATGAACAATCCTTCTTTGACCGGGTGAAACGGGCTTTCCGCGGAGATTGAGAATCGACATATAACATATGTTAGGACACTACAGCGATTAATGCCGTGGTGTCCTTTTTTCATTACATAAGATTCAAGCTTGAGTGCTGCTCCATCATTACATGACATTAGCTACCCATATAGGTGTCCCACATGGGAGATTTCTGCATAATATGAGCAATACTGCGGAAAGATAGCAAGGCGAGAACGATCATGCATAACTGTATGCGCAATATTGGGAAGTAGGTGAACCGAATGACCGAAAAAAACATTTTGGCCTATTTTCATAGTCCGGAGCAGGCCGAGGGGGCAGCCAAAAAGTTGGAAGCCTTGCGTGTGGAAGACCTGTCCATTAATCGTTTCAGCCGTTACGCAGGTATTGGACCCAGTGGCGCTTCCTATACTCCAGGAGTTTCCGGCAGCTTCTCATCATGGGTACCTGGTGCGCTTGGTACGAATGCAACAGCGGGAATCATGGCCGCAGCAGATCCCTCTGCAAGTGGCATGAGTGATGGTGGACAAGAAGGTCCTACCGGCAGAGATGTATTGTTAACAGTTGTGGTTGACGAAGAGGTTCATCACCGAGCGTTATCCATTATTGAACAAGCTGGTGGAATGATCTAGAAATAAGCGGACTAACTTACTTATTTTGAGGGAGGATTATAACGATGGCTGAACACGAACGCCCAGGCAAGATTTTGACAAAAACGGAAAAGATGAAACGGATGCAATCCGCTAAAAACGAAGATGTGGAATTCAGTGCTGAGGTCGCGGACCATGATGACGTAGAGGCACTCCGGCGCAGTGAAGCGGCTGATCGTCGTCAGGGACGGGAGCTTCATGAATGAAGAACGCTCGGCTGTAACCATCGAGGCGGTATTCACCAGCTGGTCTGAAGCCGAATCTGCACGAAGGGCTCTGGCATTGCTGCATCCGAATCAGTTGAGCATCGAGAGCCTTGCGAGCGAGTCGCTTGCAAGAGACACAGAACCGCAGGAGCATATGGATGAAGCACCTACAGCTATAACAGGGGGATTCAGTGGCGAACTGAATGTGCTTGCACTCATCAGTGATGAACCTGAGATGTTGTCCAATGGCGAGGTCACGGATATGAAAGAACAACGTGCATCCGCTCCTTCTGGGCAAGAGATCCTACTGACCGTTTCATTACCAAGCGACTATCTCCCTCAGGCGGCAGAGATGATTACCCAGAATGGTGGGCGTTTTTGCTGAAGGTTCTCCCTTTTTTTAGCATAATTTGAAACAGGATATCCGAGCAGTTAGCTGCGGGTGTCCTGTTTTTTTGCTTTAAATCTCAGGAACGGTTTTGTGCTCCTGCTCCCTTGTGTAGTACAATGATTGGGATGTTTGAAAAATGAGGAGGAAAAATCAAGTATGTTATGGCATGAACTAACAATACATACCACAGAAGAAGCTGTGGAAATGATCTCGAATTTTTTGCATGAAGCAGGTGCTGGAGGGGTCTCGATCGAAGAATCTGGCACACTAAATAAAGAACGTGATACGTCATATGGCCAGTGGTATGAGCTGCCTTTGAATGATATTCCGGAAGGTCTAGCTGTGATTAAAGGGTATTTCTCGGAAGGTACGGACATGGAAGCCCTTAAAGCCGAGGTTAACCCGAGAATTGAGCAGCTCTCCGAATTTGATATTGATGCGGGTGAGATCCGGTATGAGGTTCGTACGGTAGATGAAGATGACTGGGCTAACGCATGGAAACAGTACTTCAAGCCGGTCCGCGTATCCGATCGTTTGACGATCAAACCGACATGGGAAGACTACACACCAGAAAGTCCGGAAGAGAAGATCATCGAGCTGGATCCGGGTATGGCTTTTGGTACAGGTACACATCCGACAACATCCCTATGCTTGCGGACGCTGGAAACGGTGATCCAGGGCGGCGAGGAAGTCATTGATGTGGGTACAGGCTCAGGTATTTTGGCGATCGGTGCCATTCAGCTGGGTGCAAAGCATGTTCTGGCACTGGATCTTGATCCGGTTGCAGTTTCGAGTGCGAAGGAGAACGTGCATCTGAACGGCCTGGAGGAGCAAGTTACGGTTAAAGAGAGTGATCTCCTATCTGTTCTTGGAAGCCAAGATCCTGCATTAGGTGTTCAGCTGCCTGTGAAAGTGATCGTAGCCAATATTTTGGCCGAGATTATTATGCTGTTTATTGATGATGTATACAATGCACTGGAACCAGGCGGTGTCTATATTGCTTCAGGGATCTGGAAAAACAAAGAGCAGGTCGTGCATGATGCACTCGTTGCTTCCGGTTTTGAAATTAGTGCGGTCCACCGTGATGAGGACTGGCTGGCTTATGTTGCCAGAAAGAGGTAACGAATGGACTTTCTAAATTCGTTCTTTCGTTACCCCATTGATCAGCTTCCGTTTTTCCTGCTGACCATTCTGATTGCTTTCACTGTACATGAGTTTGCCCATGCGTACTTTGCCAATAAATTTGGGGATCCGACCGCCAAGCTGCTGGGTCGGGTCACCCTTAATCCAGTAGTGCATTTTGACTTGTTTGGTGTACTGCTGCTTGTCATTGCCGGGTTCGGTTGGGCGCGCCCTGTTCCGGTCAACCGTGCGAATTTTGACAAACCAAGATTAATGGGTGTCATTGTATCGTTCGCTGGACCGCTCAGTAATTTGCTGCTAGCTGTTGTCGGAACGATTATATACGCTTCGCTGGTTGGTTCTGGCGTCATGGGCGGGATTGAGAATGAACGGCTGTTCACGGCGATTTCCACGTTCTTTTACATGTTTAACCTGACGAACTTTTTCCTGTTTTTGTTTAACATGATCCCGCTACCACCTCTGGATGGATATCGAATTCTTGAAGATATTTTGCCACCGTCCATCAGTCGCAAGCTTCAAGGAGTGGAGCAATGGTCCATTTTCATCTTTCTACTAATTCTGATCATTCCTCCTTTGCAAAGAGTAACCATCCAACCTTTATACCAGTTGGCATATAACATGTATGTGGATTTCTCGTATTTGATTTTGGGCTTCTTTTGATAAGGTTGGATTCAAGGTTTTTTGGACTGAAATGCTGGTCAGAAGGACATAAAAGTTGTATGATCATCTGTGGCGATTGGATTCACGCCTGCCGCACGGCAGGGTGAATGCCAGTCATAACAGGAAAGAATAGGTGGATAAACCCATGCAGCGTTATTTTGTATCTGCAGAACAGCTTACAGAGCATTCTGTTATCATTCTGGGAGATGATGCGCGCCATATCGGTAAAGTGATGCGTGGCAAGCCTGGAGATAAACTGATTGTCAGTGATGGACAGAGTCGTGAGGCTTTAGTGGAGATTGAGAGTATCGAAGCTGGCCAGGTAACGGCAAATATCGTGGAATCTCTGAAAATGGACCATGAAGCCCGTATTCGCGTAACGGTGGCCCAGAGCTTGCCGAAGGGTGACAAGATGGAGACGGTTATTCAGAGGTGTACCGAAATCGGAGCGGTAGCCTTTGTACCTTTCCTCTCGGAACGGACGATTGTCCAATATGATGCCAAGAAAGAAGGCAAACGGTTGGAGCGGTGGCGCAAAATTGCCAAGGAAGCCGCTGAACAAAGTCATCGGAATCGCATTCCATCCGTCGAGCAGCCACTTTCCTGGAAAGGGCTGCTGTCTTCTTTTGAGGGCTACAGTTTGGTATGTTATTGTTATGAAAAGGAGAACGGCAAGCAGCTGCGCGATGCGCTGAAGCCGTTTATTGAACAGCTCGCACCTGATGCGGCTGCAGACGTGTTGATTGTGGTTGGACCTGAAGGCGGGTTCTCCGAAAGAGAAACGCTGGAAGCTGATCAGGCAGGCGCGGTATCCGTTGGGCTGGGCAAGCGAATATTACGTGCCGAGACCGCAGGGATGGCAGCGCTGACTTGTGTTTTATATGAATCCGGAGAAATGGGGGGAATGTAATTATGCCATCCGTGGCGTTTTACACCTTGGGCTGCAAAGTTAACTTTTATGATACAGAGGCGATCTGGCAATTGTTCAAAAATGAAGGTTACGAACAAGTGGACTTCGATGAACAGACAGCAGATGTATATCTGATTAATACATGTACGGTAACGAATACCGGGGACAAAAAGAGCCGTCAAATCATCCGTCGTGCCATTCGTCGCAACCCGGATGCGATTGTGGCAGTTACGGGCTGTTACGCCCAAACTTCGCCAGCAGAGATTCTCGACATTCCTGGAGTGGATCTCGTCATCGGAACGCAGGACCGGGATAAAATCTTACCTTATGTTCGCGAAATTCAGGAGTCCCGTCAGCCAGTCAATGCCGTACGGAACATTATGAAAACTCGTGTGTTTGAGGAGATGGATGTGCCGGACTTCGCGGATCGTACGCGTGCATTTCTGAAAATTCAGGACGGTTGCAACAACTTCTGCACGTTCTGCATCATTCCATGGTCACGCGGGCTCTCCCGCAGCCGGGAAGCAAACAGCATAGTTCAGCAAGCTCACCAGCTTGTACATGCCGGTTATAAGGAAATTGTGCTGACAGGCATTCACACCGGTGGATATGGTGACGATATGGAGAACTACGATCTGACTGATCTGCTGTGGGATCTGGATAAAGTGGAAGGCCTTGAACGGATTCGTATCAGTTCCATTGAAGCGAGCCAGATCGATGATCGGATGCTGGATGTCATTAAGCGTTCGGACAAGCTGGTACGTCACTTCCATATCCCGCTGCAAGCGGGTGATGACACCGTATTGAAGCGGATGCGCCGCAAGTATACAACCGAAGAATTTTACAACAAAATGCTTCGTATTCGTGAAGCGATGCCGGATGTTGCTATTACAACGGACGTTATCGTTGGTTTCCCGGGTGAGACAGACGAAATGTTCCGTAACGGCTATGAATTGATGAAAAAAATCGGTTTCTCGGAGATGCACGTATTCCCGTACTCCAAACGTACAGGAACACCGGCTGCCCGAATGGAAGATCAGGTGGATGAAGAAGTCAAAAATGCCCGTGTGCATGAACTGATCGACCTGTCTGAACAAATGCAGCTGGCTTATGCACAGAAATTTGTAGGTCAGGTTCTGGATGTCATTCCGGAAGGTGAAGCCAAAGGCCGTGAAGGCAGCGGGAAATTGCATGGTTATAGCGATAACTACATTCAGCTCGTATTCGATGGCTCTACGGACATGATCGGTAAAGTGTGCCGCGTCAAAGTGACCGAAGCGGGTGTAAACGAAAGCCAGGCTACGCTGGTTCGTGTACTGGAAGATAATCTGAAGTCCGCAGCGATGTAATCGAGGCGTCAGTAAAACAAGGATTTCATTTCCTTGGGGAGCGTACCCGGGGAGATGAGGTCCTTGTTTTTCAACTAAAGGCAAGACATATCTGTGAACGGGGGAAACCAGAATGAACAAAAAGGAAATATCCGCAGGCGGTGTAGTCTATCGTAAAGGGGAAGACGGCAGTCTTCAAATTCAGCTTATTGTTGATCGTTATGGCAAAACAACACTTGCCAAAGGCAAGATGGAAGCAGGGGAAACGGTAGAGGAAACCGCCTTGCGCGAGATTTTGGAAGAGACAGGCATGGTCGGCCGAATTGTGGAGCCTGTCGATATCATTGCCTACACATATCAGCACGTTGAATTTGGTCCGGTAGACAAGGAAGTTCACTATTATCTGGTTGAAGCAGAGAGCGGAAACCTGCAGCCGCAGATCGAAGAGATCAAGGGAGTCGATTGGTACGCACCAGAAGAGGCCTGGTCAAGACAGCAGCAGAACGGTTACGACAACAACGATAACATTTTGCGCGTGGCACTGAACAAGCTGGGCATTAACGTATAGTGCTTTGCCGTAGGGCGATGCTTGGTTTTTTTCCAAGTAGAGGAGCCAAGCATCATGCCGCGGGCGATTTCGCTGATGGAGCGGAGGCAGGTGGTTTTTTGTGCCAGATTGGCAGATAGCACAGGGGTAATGCAAGCAGTGAGCTGATGATGTTAAAAAGGGTCTGGGCATGCGCAATCTGTGCCCCGTAGTCCGCTGACAGCCAAGCTGAAGCTGCATGCAGCAACCCGATCAGCGGCATAAAAAGCAAGGCTCCCGCAATGTTCAATACAACATGGGAGGCTGCAACGAATTTGCCCGCAGACGCTCCGCCAGCAGCTGCAATGACAGCCGTGACACAAGTCCCGACATTGGACCCGATCACGATGGCAATACCGATCTCCACAGGCAGCACTCCAGTAGCCGCCAGCGTAATCGCCATGCTGATGACAGCTGCGCTGCTATGAATGAGAGCTGTAAGGCAGGCACCAGCCAGAAACCCCCACCACAGGCTGTCAGCCGAGCGATCCAAAAACCACTGGAACACGCCCATGCTGCGCAGGGGGACGGCGATGGATTGCATGACTTGAATGCCGGTCATCACCAAAGCAAAACCGGCAGCTGCAAGAAAGCTGTATTGTGAGTTAATTAGGAATCTTCGGGTGTGTTCGGGGGCTGCTTGATTGCGTTCACTAAGAACAACAAAGACAGCCCAACCTGTAAGAGAGATGACTAGCAAGGGCAGGGCAGCACGTCCAATCTGTAACCCAATCAACTCGGTTGTCAGACATGTACCGATGTTCGTGCCCAGAATAATGCCTAGTGTGCGACCATAGGTAATTAATCTTGCATTCGCGAGACCAATGGTGAGCACCGTAACGGCGGTACTGCTCTGTAGTATTGCCGTGGCTCCTGCACTGAAAGCCATGCCTTTCCATGGAGCCGAAGTAGCTCGGTTAAGCCACCCGGCCAGCATTGGCCCAGCCATTCGCTGCAAGGCCGTTTCCATCAGTTTCATTCCACCAAAAAAGATAATTAGCCCATATATGAGCGGCAGCACAACATCTCTGAACATCTCGTTTCATCATTCCTTCCGTGCCTAGTCGTTATCTCATCTTATGAATAAGAGAGGACAACCATGACAGCCGGAGATCATTGGTGCGAACTGAATTGGATCAGAAGAAACGAAACGTTCGCGTTTATCCCTGGATTTCCCTTTGTAGAAAGGGAATCAGAAAAATCCAGGGATAACAGCGATCGGAGGGCCAATCCGTTCAAGTAGCGGCAACATGTACTTTGCCATTTTCGTAATTTAGGATTGGGTTTTAACCTATTCACCTCACCATTCAAGAGATACGGTGATTCGTGCAAACGGAGCGGAGGGGACGGAATTGGATCAGAGGAAGCGAAGCGTTCGCGTTTATCCCTGGATTTTCCCTTTGTAAAAAGGGAATCAAAAAAAATCCAGGGATAACAGCGATCGGAAGACCAATCCGTCCCCGCAGCGGTCTCCATTTGCACCAAACCTATCTTTTCAACTAACTAACTACAAAGGAAGTGGATTTACTTTGCCATCGGTTACACTGGAACGCAGTCGCAAAAAGCGGCTTGAACATGCACATCCATGGATATATAACAACGAAATAGCCTCTATTGACGGTAACCCCGAACCGGGAGATCTGGTCAACGTATTGAATCATCAAGGTCGTTATCTGGCGACAGGATACTATAACCCGGCTTCACAGATTACTGTCAGAGTCGTTTCATATCAACCGCTAGAGTTTGAGCAGATGGACACCGCCTTTTTTGCCGCTCGCTTCAGCGACTGCCTGCGTCACCGGGAACGTTTTATCCAGGATGGAGAGGCGTATCGCCTCGTTTATGGAGAAGCTGATTTTCTGCCGGGTCTGATCGTGGACCGTTTTGGCAGTGTTCTCGTTGTACAGTTGCTTACCTTGGGAATGGATCATTGCCGTGAAGCCATCGTACAGGCTCTGATTGAAGTGATGCAGCCGGAAGGAATCTATGAGCGTAGTGATGTGCCGATTCGGGAGCTGGAAGGACTCGAGCAGACCAAAGGACCGCTGTACGGGGAGTGCCCACGTCATGTGACGGTAACCGAGAATGGCTTGCTTATTAAAGTGGATATCGTGGAAGGCCAGAAAACAGGCTATTTCTTCGACCAGCGCGAGAATCGGGCGGCAATTGAACCGCTTATGAAGGGCTGGGGCTATAAAAGCGGAATTACGTTGCAGGAAGTGGAACAAGAGGGAAGCCACCAGCTGCTGCCTGTAAATAAAAGTGGTAAAGTGGTAACCTTCCCCTATTGGGATGGGGCTACTGTGCTGGAGTGCTTCTCGCACACGGGCAGCTTCACGCTGAATGCTTGCAAATATGGAGCCAAAAAAGTCACATGCCTGGATATTTCAGAGCATGCTATTGAAAGTGCCCGCACCAATGTAGAATTGAATGGTTTTACGGATCGGGTAGAATTTGTTGTCGCTGACGCCTTCCAGTATTTACGTGAACAGGTCAAGGGAGTAGAAGAGCGTTCCGTACGTGCGCGGGCTGCCGAACAGAAAGTGGATACCTCCAAAGCGCTTGCAGCTGGCGGCGGGAAAACATTTGATGTGGTCATTCTTGACCCACCTGCCTTTGCCAAAACCAAATCAGCAGTCAAAGGCGCCTGCCGTGGATACAAGGATATTAACCTGCATGGCATGAAGCTTGTGAATGAAGGTGGGTATTTGGTCACAGCGAGCTGTTCGTATCATATGCGTCCCGATCTCTTCCTGGAAACGATTGCGGATGCTGCCGAAGATGCAGGCAAGGTACTGCGCCTGATTGAATGGAAAGCTGCCGGCAAGGATCACCCGCAAATTTTGGGTGTGGATGAAGGGCATTACTTGAAATTTGCCATTTTTGAAGTGCGCAGCAAAACAAACTGATCTGTCATTTTGTTAAAAGTTGACGTTAAGAAACAAGTCCACGGTGTAATAAGCTGTGGGCTTGTTTCGTGTTACAGGAAACCATCCTGTCTTTACCGGATTGTGGCAAACGTATGTTCCGAACCAGGTCAGATATGTTATACTGGGAATTAAAATCTTGTTCGTGATGGTTTGGAGGATTAGACATGTCTGTACGCTTTATTATTGGCCGGGCAGGCAGCGGCAAGACGACGCTGATTACCCGGGAAATTACGTCTTTGCTTCAAAAGGAACCTCAAGGCAAACCACTTATATGGTTGGTTCCGGAACAAAGCTCGTTTCGCACCGAGCAGGCTCTGGTTTCTTCTGGCGCGATCAAAGGCACCATGCGTGCAGAAGTATTGGGTTTTCGCCGACTAGCCTATCGTATCATGCAGGAAGCGGGAGGGTCTGCGCGGATTCCAATCGGAGCCGAGGGGAAAAAGATGCTGCTTTATAAAGTACTACAGCGGCGCAAGGAAGAGTTGAAGCTTTTTGGCGCTTCGGGCAATCAATTGGGCTTTATAGGGCATTTGAATGATTTGTACAGTGAGTTTAAGCGTTATGAACTAGATCCCGGCTTATTGGAAGAAGGTCTTTCTAATTGGAATACATCTTCTTCAGCGCCGATCCTGGGTGATAAGTTACATGATTTGCTTCTTATATATCGAGATTATGAACAGGAACTAACGGAACTCTACATCGATGATGAAGACACGCTGACAGAACTGAACGAACGTTTGGCAGAGAGTGAGCTTCTTCAGGATGCACAAATCTGGATTGACGGTTTTCAGGGCTTTACACCACAGGAAATGAGCGTAATTGGAAGACTGATGCTCCAGTCCTCTTCAGTAACCATTACGTTGACCCTGGACCGGCCATATGATCACGGGGCGCTGCCCAGCGAATTAGATCTGTTCCATCCAACAGCGAGTGCATATGCGCGTCTCAAAGGTATGGCAGATGATTTGGGAGTCTTGAGCGAAACGACAGTGCTGCAGCCGGCTGTTTTGCCAAGGTATGAGCACAGCCCTGGCTTGGCCCATCTGGAATCTGGTTTCGACCGAAGGGTTCGTTGGAAAAGTGATGGCCGCGATGCGGGCGTGAAGTTATACGCAGCCGAAAATCGCAGGGCTGAGATGGAAGGTGCACTGCGGGAAATGCGCAGATTGGCCCAGGAGGAAGGCGTGCGTTATCGGGACATGGCCGTACTCGTTCGTCAGCTCGAAGCCTATGCCGATATTGCCGAGCCACTCTTTAGGGACTATGACGTGCCCGTTTTCCTGGATCGCAGAAGAAGTGAGCTTCATCATCCGCTCTCCGAATTTATTCGTTCTGCAATTGATGTCGTTCGTCGCCGCTGGCGTTACGAAGATGTATTTCGCTGTGTCAAAACGGATCTGCTGCTTCCTCGTGATGGTTCCATCACTCGTGAAGATATGGACCAGCTCGAAAATTATATACTCGCGTGTGGGATTCACGGATACCGCTGGACCGACGGCAAGCCTTGGAAATACGTCCCGAGTCTGTCTCTGGAAGACAATGGACAGGACGGCCGAAGCCGAGGGCGGGAACAAATGCTGTCGCTCATGGAAAAATGCCGAACGGTCATTACGGATCCGATGGCTGCGTTTGAGAAACGCATGATCAAGGCCAAGACGGCAAGAGAACAGTGTGCTGCACTATATGGACTGCTCGAAGACGCAGAAATTCCCTGGAAGCTGGAAATGATGTCTGCTGAGGCAGCAGCTCAGGGCGACCCGGAGCGTTCGCGGGAACATCGTCAGATGTGGGGAGCTGTCCTGGATCTGCTGGACCAGATGGTGGATATGATGGGAACGGAACGACTGGACATCGATCTGTTTGCGGGCCTGATGGAGACGGGGTTGACTGAGCTGAAGCTAGGACTTGTACCGCCGGCGCTGGATCAGGTGCTGCTCGGTTCCATGGACCGGACGCGGCTGCAGGATATCCAATATGTATTCATCCTGGGTGCCGTGGACGGTGAACTTCCGGCTGTCCCGCAGGAAGATGGCGTGTTAACGGAGCAGGAACGGGAGCTGTTGACCGAAAGAGGTATGGGTCTCGGGCCTGGCACGACAAGACGAATGCTGGACGAGCGTTTCCTGATCTATACCGCCTTGACTGCTCCAAGTAAGCAGTTGTGGTTGAGTTACCCTGTGGCTGATGATGAGGGCAAAACGCTTTTGCCTTCGGAAATCATGAGACATGTACGAAAGATGTTCGGATTGAATGAAACGCCGCTTCTTGCACAGCCGCCAGTAACGGGTTTGGAAGAAGCTCACTGGCCTTACGTTATTCATCCAGAGCAGAGTCTGTCGGTTCTGATTGGGCAGCTGCGCAGATGGCGCAGGGGTGAAGAGATTCCTGAACTCTGGTGGTCGGTCTACAACTGGCACTGCACCAATGAGAGCCTCAGACCTCAGCTGGAGCGATTGCTGGGCTCCATTTTTTATCGCAATCGTGCATTGCCACTGCGCACTTCGACAAGCCGCCGATTGTATGGCACGGAGGTGCGGACAAGCGTTTCGCGAATGGAACGATTCGTGGCATGTCCATTCTCCCATTTTGCCTCGCACGGATTACGGTTGAAAGAGCGTCAGTTATATCGTCTTCAAGCTCCGGACATTGGGCAGCTGTTCCATGCTGCCCTGAGTCAGCTGGCGATACGACTGCGTGAAGAGAACCGCAGCTGGGGCAGCCTCTCTCCGGAACAATGCCGCAAGGAAGCGGAGCAAACGGTGGATCAGATCGCCCCGCAGCTTCAGGGCGAGATTCTGTTGAGCACGAAGCGTTACGGCTACATTTTCCGCAAACTGAAGGATATTGTAAGCCGGGCTTCGGTCATTTTGGGTGAGCAATCCAGACGGGGAAGTTTTGAACCTATTGGTCTTGAGCTGGACTTTGGGCCTGGCAAACCCTTGCCGCCTCTTCGTTTCGAACTGGAGAACGGGTGTGTGATGGAGATTGTGGGCCGGATTGACCGGGTTGATGTGGCCGAGGGAGAAAATGGACTTTTGCTTCGGGTAATTGACTATAAATCAAGCCAGACGGATCTCAAATTGCATGAAGTGTACTACGGACTGTCCCTGCAGATGCTTACGTATCTGGAAGTACTGCTTAGTGCTGCCGAAGAGTGGCTGGGAGAAACGGCGATGCCTGGGGGAACATTGTATTTCCATGTGCATAACCCATTGCTGCAATCTGCGAACGGCATGACCTCAGAACAGGCGGGACAGGAATTGCTGAAACGATTCAAAATGAAGGGCCTGCTTCTGGCAGATCGTGATGCCATTGCTCAGATGGATAACACGCTGGATAAAGGCTACTCGGCCATCATTCCTGTTGCACTCAAGGCGGACGGCAGCTTCTATAGCAGCGCAGCGGTAGCTACGCCAGACCAGTGGGACACGCTGCTCGCATCTGTTCGAGGCAATATCCGGGAGATCGGGACCCGCATTACGGATGGGGATGTGGCCATAGAGCCTTATCGCATTCAGCAGGAGGTTGCATGCACATTCTGTCCGTTTAAACCTGTTTGTCAATTTGATGAGAATATTGAAGGCAATGAATATAATCTGTTGTCCAAACCGGGCAAACAGCAAATCTGGGACATGCTGTCACACAACAAGGGAGGGGAGACGTCATGACGAATATGCCAAAACCGGAAGGCAGCTTCTGGAGCGATGACCAGTGGAGTGCAATTTCCCAGAGTGGTGAAGACATTCTCGTTGCTGCAGCAGCGGGATCGGGTAAAACAGCTGTGTTGGTCGAACGGATTATTCGTAAAATAGCTGATTCTTCTCGTGGTTTCAGTGTGGATCGATTGTTGGTGGCTACCTTTACGAAGGCGGCTGCTGCTGAGATGAAGCAGCGTATTCGGGAAGCACTTGAACGTGCACTCGAGGAAGAACCTGAGGAAGAGCATCTGCGCAAACAGTTATCGCTGCTTGGGCGAGCTTCAATCACAACGCTGCATTCATTTTGTATGGAAGTCATCCGCCGTTACTATCAGCAAATTCCGCTTAACCCGGCTTTTCGAATATTGAACGAGAATGAAGGCGAAATGCTGCGTCAGGAGCTCCTGGAAGAGCTGTTTGAAGATAAATACGGGGAAGAAGGCGAAGGCAGCACATTCCGTGAGCTTGTGGACTGGTTCAGCGGTGAACGGAACGATGATGCCATGCACCGGCTTGTGCAGCGCCTGTATGATTTCTCGCGCAGTCACTCCTGGCCGGATCACTGGCTCGCGGAAATGGCGTCTGCATTTCAAGTTGAAAGCGTAGAGGCCCTTGGTCATTCAGCATGGGTACAGAGCATTTTACGTGATGCCGCACTTACCCTGAGCGGTGCAGCGGGGCTCTTGCGTCAAGGCATTGGCATTGCGTTGCAGCCGGAAGGGCCAAAACCGTATGCGGATACCTTAAAGGAAGATCTGGCCATGGTGGAGGAGCTCCTGTCTGCCGTGGAGGTTATGCCATGGGAGAGACTGCCTGAAGTATTTCAGCCCGCAGCTTTTGGCAAGTTGAAGCCCTGCAAAAAGGATCAAACCGATCCGGCGCTGCAGGAACAAGTGAAGGAACTTCGGGAGGCTGCAAAAAAGGCAATCACCGATCTGAAAGGCTCGCTCTTTGGCCGGAGTGCATTTTCCTTTTGGCAGGAGCTGGAGCAGGCTGCTCCGCTCATGCAGGAACTGTCCAAACTTGTAAGTGAGTTCGGCGAACGTTACAAGCTGGCCAAACAAGAACGTGGGCAGGTTGATTTTAGCGATCTGGAACATTATTGTCTTCACATTTTGCGTCATGAGGATTCCACGCCAGAGCTCTCCATGCCTTCAGATGCAGCAATGGAATACAGAGCGCGTTTCGATGAAGTGCTGCTGGATGAATATCAGGATACCAATACCGTTCAGGAAGATATCGTAAAGCTAATTTCCAGGGAGAATCCAGGTAATCGCTTTATGGTAGGAGATGTGAAACAGAGTATTTACCGTTTCCGCTTGGCTGAACCTGGACTATTTCTGAATAAATACCGTCAATACGACTCTCGCACCCAAAGTGATGAAGGAGAAGCAAGCACGCCGCGTGCAGGCAGACGCATTGACCTGGCACGAAACTTCCGCAGTCGTGCTGAAGTGGTTCATTCGGTAAATATGCTGTTCCGGCAGCTCATGAATGAGGGTGTAGCTGAGATCGCTTATGACGAACGGGCCCAGCTTGCCTATGGAGCTTCGTTTCCACCAGAAACCGAGGGAGATGAGGCTTATACACCGGAACTGCTTCTGATTGACCGACAAGGGGGAGGCCCGGATCTGGGTGAGAGTGTAGATGAAAATGGAGATCACCTGGCGTCGGCTGAACTGGAAAGTGCCGAACTGGAAACGGCTCAACTGGAAGCAAGGGCTATGGCTCGGCGCATTCGGGAGATCGTTGGCGATACCGATCAGCCTGCGCTGAATGTGTATGATAAGGCGTTAAAAACAATGCGTCCTGCCCGTTACGGCGACATTGTCATCCTGCTGCGCTCTGCCTTGATGTGGGCTCCGTTAATGATCGAAGAATTCAGGCAGCAGGGAATTCCGGCCGGAGGGGAGCAGAGCAAGGGTTATTTTCAGGCAACGGAAGTGGAGATCATGTTATCCCTGCTTCAGATCGTGGACAACCCAAGACAGGATATTCCGCTCGCTTCAGTCCTTCGTTCACCGATTGTGGGCTTAAATGAAGAGGATTTGGCACAAATCCGTCTGGGGGATAAAAGGCAGTCTTTCTATGACGCAGTTGTATCTGCTGCTCAGATCGGGCAAGTGACCAATGATCATAAGTTTGCAGTACAGATGCAATGGCCGGAAATCTGGTCAGAACTGGAACAGGTCCAGCAAGAGGCTGCTGTTACAGCAGAGTCAGTGGTATCTGAGCAGCAATCTCTGAATGAGGATAGCAAAAAGGATGGTTATCATGATCCAGGAGAGCACTCAGCCAATGCAGGGAAGGATTTAAAGCAGAAATTAATTCATTTTATGGGCCAGCTGGAGCAATGGAGGCTTGAGGCACGTCAAGGCAGCCTAAGTGAACTCATTTGGCGTATATACAGGGAGACTGGCTATTTGGACTGGGTAGGTGGTCTTCCGGGAGGTATACAGCGTCAAAGCAACCTGAAAGCCCTGTATGACCGTGCACGACAATATGAAGAATCGACGTCGAATCGGGGGTTGTTCCGCTTTTTGACCTATGTCTCCAGACTTCGTGAGAATGGTGGGGATCTGGGAACAGTGGCGGGATCGGGCGAACAGGACAATGCGGTCCGAATCATGACCATTCACCGGAGTAAAGGCTTGGAGTTTCCGGTTGTATTTGTGGCTGGCATCTCCAAAATGTTCAACCAGCAGGATCTGAATGCACCGTTCTTGATGCACAAGGAGCTTGGATTCGGTCCAAGATTTGTGGATCGGGAAAATAGGGTGGCTTATCCCACACTGGCTAATCTCGCCATTCGACGCAGAGCCCAGTTTGAGCTGCTGGCTGAGGAGATGCGGGTACTGTATGTCGCCCTGACTCGGCCCAAGGAGAAAATGATTCTGGTTGGGACAGTTAAGGATGCTGCCAAAAAGGCAGCCGCCTGGTCACAGATCAAAGACAGTTCGGAACTGATTCTGCCGGATTACCTGCTCGCGGCAGGACGAAGCTATCTGGATTGGATCGGACCGTCTCTAATTCGTCATCCGTCGGCGGCTTCATTACGCGCACTGGCTGGTGTACAAGGCTCCTATGCTGCTTGTCTGATGGATGATGAATCACGCTGGAGCATTTCCGTCATGTCTGCCGACTGGGTATCCAGGGAGACATTTGTGGATTCAAAACATGGTGAGGAAGACGAATTGGCAGAAGCTCGCCAAGAACGAATGAAAGCTCTACAAGCTGTGAAACCGGTGATTTTACATCCCTCCACAATCCATGGCGAGATGGATCGAGATTTACCAGATGAGCCATCACGAGATGATGTGAAGGTTGATGGGGTCGGAATGGAAACCGAATGGATGCAAAGCGTAGAGCGGCGCCTATCATGGACGTATCCATATGAAGCGGCAACCCAGGTGGCTGCGAGCACGTCCGTCTCAGAGTTAAAGACAATGCTTGCGATACAGGACCATCAACCTCTCCAAGTGATGGAGGAACTAGAAAGACAAATGAATGATGCGGAGGTTCTCAAAAACCCGCAGTCCGAACATAAGGTCAGTGAGACACAGCATGGCCGGACGGATGTCACGAGTGAGCATTCCTTCAAATTGCATTTGCGCCGCCCGAAGTTTATGGAAGAGAAACAGTTGACGGGGGCTGAGCGCGGGACCGTGTATCATACGTTGATGCAGCATTTACCTTTGGATGGAACGAATGTGGATGCCGCGATTGTGGAACAGACGCTTGCAAGACTGACCACACTTCAGATTTTGCTGCCTTATCAGGCAGAAGTGATTGAACCTGAACATTTGGCTCAATTCTTTCAGACGGAACCAGGCACGGAGCTGCTGCGAGCTGACTGGGTAAAACGGGAGATTCCTTTTATCTATGGACTTCCAGCAGAGCATTCTCCCGCCGAATGGGTGCAGCATCTGTCATCGAATGCGGGAATGCAATCCCTGGATGAAGACAGCGGACTACAGGCCTCGTTGGAGAATGAAACCGTACTTGTACAGGGGATCATTGATTGTCTCTACGAGGTGGACGGTGAGCTTACGCTGCTGGATTACAAAACGGACCGGGTGCTGGAACATCGCGGAGGATTAAACGAACTGACCAGAAACTATCGTTTTCAGCTGGAGCTGTATGGCCGGGCGATTGAAGATATTTTGGGACGCAAGGTAGATCGGAAGTGGCTGTACTTCTTTGATGGTGGACATGCTGTAGAACTTTAATGGAGCAGCTTGAAACGGAAGATATATTCGTTATATGTGCTTGCGATTGACGATGAAAGTCACGAAGGGGACGAATCGGTTTCTTAGAAACGATGGTGTCCCCTTTGTTTCCGCATTGGATAGTGACATTCAGGAATGAGATGCCAATATTTGGGACTAGGCGCTCTTATGATTATGTTTTTGTAGGGAGAGGGGATGAACGGAATATGCGTATTTTGCACACCGGGGACTGGCATTTGGGAAAAACGTTGGAAGGAAGAAGCAGGCTGCGTGAGCAGGAAGAATTCGTCGATGAACTTGTTAGACTGGCAGATGAGCAGCAGGCTGATGCAGTGTTGATGGCTGGCGACGTGTATGACTCGGTCAATCCGCCTGCTTCGGCAGAGCAGCTGTTTTACGAGGCGGCAGCCAGGCTTACCGAGCGGGGGAGACCACTGGTAGTCATTGCAGGTAACCATGATCAGCCGGAACGGGTAGCCTCTGTGACACCACTTGTAAACAGACAGGGGATTACACTTGTGGGTATGCCAACGGCGGAAGCAGTGACTATTCATGCGCCTAGAACAGGCGAGACTGCCCAAATTGCTGCACTGCCCTATCCTTCAGAGGCAAGGCTTAATGAAGTTCTCACCACGGATGGTGATGAAAATGTGCTTCGTCAAGCTTATAGCCGCCGGGTTGGCATGCTCATGCAGCGTCTGGCTAACTCATTTGGTCCGGATACGGTGAATTTGGCGATGAGTCACATATATGTGCTGGGCGGGGTTGAAAGCGATTCGGAGCGCCCAATTCAGGTGGGCGGGGCTTACACCGTAGATCCCTCTTCACTATCGATCGGTGCCCAATATACAGCACTTGGACACCTTCATCGCGCTCAGGCTGTGAAAGGGGACGGCGTGATCCGGTATAGCGGATCGCCGCTGGCCTACAGCTTCTCGGAAGCAGGACAGAGCAAATCTGTAACGATGGTGGATTTGGCGCCAGGCGGAACTCCGAATGTAGAAGAAGTGCTGTTGTCCTGTGGACGCCCCCTTGTGCGCTGGAAGGCACGCGGAGGTCTGGCCGAGGTGTATCGCTGGTTGGAAGAGGGAAGAGACGCCCAAGCATTCATTGATATGGAAGTGTGGCTGGACGATGCCATGTCACTCAAAGAGATCCAGCAGCTGCGCAAGTCACATGATGGCATTATTCATATCCGTCCGGTGTATCCGGAGATGGCCGCTGCCGGATTGCTGGAGCAGCGTTCCGAGCTGCCTGTGCATGAATTGTTCCGCAAGTTCTATCAGCGTCAGACGGGCGGGGCACAGCCGGAGGACAGTCTGGTACAGCTGTTCCTTGAATTGGTGGACGAGGACGAGCCAGGTGTGCGTGAGGAGGTCGAAGGAAGATGAAGCCGATTTTATTAAAAGTGGCCGGATTGCAAAGTTACCGTGAAGCTCAGGAGATTGATTTTACGGTACTGACGGAAACCGGATTATTCGGAATTTTCGGCCCAACGGGCAGCGGAAAGTCTTCCCTGCTGGATGCCATTACTCTTGCCATGTACGGAAAGGTCGAGCGGGCAGTTAACGGAACTCAGGGGATTATGAATCATGCTGAGGATGCCCTCGCAGTCGCTTTTACCTTCGAACTGTCGTCAGCTGAAGGAGCGCGAAGATTTCGGGTGGAACGGCGTTTTAAGCGAAATAACGAAATATCGGTAAGCAATACGATCAGTAAATTTATTGAGACCGTAAATGGAGAGGAACAGGTGCTCGCTGACAAGCTAGCTGATGTGAACCGCTGTGTGGAAGAAGTGATCGGGCTCAAAATGGATGATTTTACGCGGGCTGTAGTGCTTCCTCAAGGGAAATTCGCTGAGTTTCTATCGCTGAAAGGCAGTGAACGACGCCAGATGCTGCAGCGGCTGTTTCATTTGGAAAAGTACGGGGATCAGCTTGCCATTAAGCTTAGCCGGCGCGTGAAGGATAACGATATGGTTCATCAAGCGCTCTTGGCAGAGCAGCAGGGTCTTGGCAATGCAAGTCAAGAAACGCTGGAAGAAACCAAACGTCTTCTGCAGGAGGCCGTGAAGCATGCGGAGCTTTCCCGTCAGACACTGGATGAAGCTGCGAAGGAAGCGGAACAGCTGGGTAAAATACGTGAATTAAGTCATGAACGCCAGAAGCGTCTGGATGAACAACATAAGCTCAAAGCTCTCGAACCGCAAATCGAAACCGGGGAGCAGCGCTTGAAACAGTCAAGCTCAGCAGATGCCATACTGCCCGCGCTTCAGACGATGCGGGATGCAGTTACCCAGCAGAAGCTGCGACAAACTGCAGCTTCTGCTGCACATGAACAAGCCGTGGAACACGAACGATTATCTGTGCTTGAAGCAGAAAAGGCCGAAACGACACGTGTACAGCTGGCTGAGGGCGAACCCAAGCTGCTGCTTCGGCTGGAGCAGTTGGAACAGGCCAAAGAGCTGCAGCGGGAACGAGACAGTCTTCTGGAGGACAGCGCACGTTTGAAGCAGCTTCTGGAGAAAGGACAGGCTGAGCAGGAAGTTCATGGCCAGCAGCTGGAGAAGGAAAAAGAACTGCAGCAGCGTGGACGAAAACGGCGGGAAGAATTGCAGGAAAGTCTGAAGCCAAATGAAGTCAAGTCAGAGGAGCGAAGACAACTGCAAGCTGCGCTGGAGCTTCGGCATCGGCTGGATACGGCAGCAGAGCAGCTACGTCAGAACCAGGCTGAGATGGAGACGTACAAGCAGTCTGCCAGCCTGGCAGAAAGCAAACTTCAGGCAGCGATAGGCGAAGAGGAACGCTTGAAAGAACAGCGGAAGCTGTTGATTGAACAGGCGTCGGCGGGTCTGGAGGCCATGCTTGCTTGTGAGCAGGACATCGGCCGTGAACAAAGCCTGCTGGCCGGCGCGGAGGAGCAGCTGCGCGGCTCGATGCGCGAGCAGGAGCTGCACCGGCTCTCCTCCGCCTTGCGCGCCGAGCTGCGTGACGGCGAGCCATGCCCGGTGTGCGGCTCCGCACACCACCCGCTCCCGGCTGCGCCGCCGGGAGAAGGTCCGCACGCAGGCGATGCGGACCTGGAATTGCTGCGCAGCCTGCAGGCAGAGCTGCAGGAGCTGCGCTTCGGGCTGCGCCAGCAGCTGCACGAACGTCGCAGCCTGCTGACGCAGCTTGGCGCCGCGGCCGGCGAAGCACCGGCCGCAGCCGAGGCCGCGCCTGCGGCAGCGGAGCAAGAGCCCGCAGGTTCGCCCGTACACGGGCACTCACCTGCGGACTGGGCGGCGCGTGCCGCTGCGCTGCGCGAGACCGCGCGTGCGCTGGCTGACGCCGCGACGCAAGTGCAGACGCAAGCCGCCGCGTTGCAGCAGGCGGCTGTGGGTGCGCAGCAGCGCCGCATGGAGGCGGCAGCCGCGCAGGAGGCCGGCCGTGCCGGTCTCGTCCAGGCGGAGCGCAAGCTGGCCGAAAGCGAGGCAGCAGCGGCGGCATTGCAAGGCCGCTGGGCCGCAGAACTGCCCGGCATCGCCCCAGAGGAGGCTGTCGCCCTTCATCAGGCGATGCAGGAACGCGATGCACGTGCCGAAGACATCAAGGAACGGCTGAACAAGAGTGTCACGTTTTTGGAAGAAAAGGAACAGTCCGTACAGTCCCTCCAACAAAAGCTGGTTGAACTGGACAAACAGCTGATCCAGTGGCAAACCGAGTGGCAGGGAAACCGTAAACAGCTGGCCGAGAAGGAAGAACGACTGCGCCAGTGGGTGGGCGAACAACGTGTAGAAGAGCTCATCGCTGTCACGCAGTCACAGCTGGATGGGCTGCGAAAAGCAGCAGCCGACTCGGCCCGGCGCTTCAAGGAAGCGGACAACCTGAAACAGGAGTCTGCCAAGAAAGACGTCATGGCCAGACAGGCCCTGACTTCAGCATCGGAGCATCTGGAACAGGCGCAGGCACGCTGGCAGCAATTGCTTGATCAATCTCCATTTGACTCTGAACAAGCCGTTCTGGAGGCAGCGATTCCTGCAGACGAGGCTGAGCGACTGGCAGCAGAGATTCAGCATCATCGTGAAAGGGAACGTGAGCTGGTTTCCCAGCTGCGTGAACTGGAGCAAAAGCTGGGTGGAGCAGAAGTGTCCGAAGAGCAGTGGTTAGCCTGCACAGAACGTCTGAAGTTACGACGTGCTGAGGATGAAGCTGCGCTAAGTGCGAAGGCTCGTGCAGAACGGGATCTGGAAGATGTTCAGCAGCGTCACGTTCGCTGGACCGAATTGGAGAACAAACGGGTAGAAGTGAGTCATCACGGGGAGCAGCTCAGCAAACTGCAGGCAGCCTTCAGAGGCAATGCATTTGTAGAGTATATTGCAGAAGAGCAGCTCATGCAGGTTAGCCAAGCTGCGTCACAGCGTTTGCGTTTTCTTACGAAGCAGCGCTATTCACTCGAGGTGGATTCGGGCGGTGGATTTGTCATCTGCGATGATGCCAACGGTGGAGTTAAGCGTCCGGTATCCACTTTATCTGGTGGAGAGACCTTCTTGACCTCGTTGTCCCTGGCACTCGCCTTGTCCGCACAGATTCAGCTGCGCGGCCAGTACCCGCTTCAATTCTTCTTCCTGGATGAAGGATTTGGAACATTGGACCCGGATCTGCTGGATACGGTCATTACATCGCTTGAGAAATTGCATGATGACCGTTTGGCCGTCGGGGTTATCAGCCACGTACCGGAACTGCGGGCTCGTCTGCCGCGCAAGCTGGTTGTTATTCCTGCGAGTGAAGCTGGAGGCGGTTCACGGGTAGTATTGGAGAGTCTCTGATATACAGATTTTCTTTGCCTGCTCCGAAAGCTAATAAAGCTTTCTGACTTTAACAGCAGGAGAATCGGTATTGACTTGCTTCCACTGTAAAATAAGAGGATATTTAAATTGAATCTTGTGAATTGGAGTGAGTTACCTCACAGATACAGGTTCAACCAGCTGTTATACTACAGTCAAGCCGACATACCTTATGTAAAGTACCCCGGCGGACGTTTGATCAGGAAGCTTCCCGGTCAGACGTCCGCGGCAGCTGATTTCATTCGAAATCCGCTCATGGGGTGCTTCTTTTTTTTTGCCCTGTTCCTTTAGTGTCAATTCGCCCAGATCTGAATACCATGAAAGGGTGATGAAGCACGATAAGGGAGGCGTACTGAAGTGGAGAAGTTGGAAGCGAAGAAGATCTGTAAGGAACACATTCATCGTTATGTATGTGTACAGATGAAGGATGGAAGTCATTATGACGGTATTATGGAAAATGTGGATGACGACATGATTTATTTGGCAGTGCCTGTTGGTCCTGAAGCCGCGCATCATGCAAATTGGGGACCAAATGCGATGCCGGGAGCAGGTTATCCCGCATCTCATGCTCGTGGATATTATCCGGGGTACGGTTACCCGTATCCATATCCATATCCCTATCCATACTATGGTTACGGTCGCAGACGTTTTAACAGACTGGTGCTTCCCTTGATCGGGCTGACTGCTTTAACACTGCTGCCATACTATTAATGAAGGACTGAATGTCAGATTAGGATTTTAAACAACCATAAGGACCATTCTCATCCTGGCAACAAGCTGCTGCCTACCTGGATGTAGAAAGGTCTTTTTTTGTGCTGTTCATCAATGAATAGAGAATGAGAATTGTACGGGGTGTTAAATGGCATGCTAGCGTAGGGGTAGCTTATTGAGTTTAACTATTTTTCATGTATAGATTGGACGTCACTTTTTACTTACGGTATGATAGAGAGGCATACATAAATCTTCAAATCAAAGGAGGGTATGAACAATGGATTGCTTGTTTTGCAAAATTGTAGAGGGCAGCATTCCCTCCAATAAAGTTTTGGAGAATGAACATGTGGTTGTCTTTCACGACATCCAGCCCGCTGCACCGACACATGTCCTCGTTATTCCGAAAAAACATATTGCTTCCATGAATGATGTGACAGCAGATGATATAGCACTGATTGGTGAGGTTCATCTGGCAGCACAGGAAGCAGCGAAACGCCTTGGGGTCGATGAGTCCGGTTATCGTTTGATTAATAACTGCGGCAAAGATGGGGAACAAACCGTCCATCATCTGCACTATCATCTGCTTGGAGGCACCAGACTCGGTGCGCTGACAAGCCTATCGGATTCGCACAAATCATAATGGATCCTGTGCTCTACATCTCCTGTTGGGTGGAGAAAAAAGAAGCACTGTGATTCGCATAAATAAAGTGATCATTACGTTAAGGTTGACACCTTTATTACCTTTCGCCTATAATGAAAGGTGATGAACCGTGTTATTGCTCTTGGACGGTCTGGTCGGAGGGAGGGAAAACTGGTGTCTGAAACTAAAGTTCGCAAAAACGAGACTATTGATGCTGCACTTCGTCGCTTTAAACGTTCCATCGCTAAAGATGGCGTCTTGGCTGAGGTGAAGAAACGTAAGCATTATGAGAAGCCAAGCGTAAAGCGCAAGAAAAAGTCCGAGGCTGCTCGTAAGAGAAAGTTTTAGGAGGATTTGAACAACATGAATCTTAGCGAACGATTGAACGAAGATATGAAGCAAGCGATGAAGAGCAAGGACAAGTTCAAGCTCTCCACCATTCGGTTGATTCGTTCGACGATCAAGAATCTTGAAATAGATTTGAAAAGAACTTTGGATGACAACGAAGTGCTTGATATCCTGAGTCGTGAAATCAAACAGCGCAAAGATGCCCTCCAAGAATTTGACAAAGCGGGCCGTGAAGAACTCGCGGCAAATGCAAAAGCGGAAATTGATATAATTGGTCAGTACCTTCCCGCACAGCTTACCGAAGAAGAAATTAAAGTTATTGTACAGCAGACCATCCAGGAAACCGGTGCTTCTTCGAAAGCCGAGATGGGGAAAGTCATGGCGGCCCTTATGCCGAAAGTTAAAGGCAAAGCGGACGGCAAACTGGTTAATCAAGCAGTTCAACAATTTCTGCAATAAAGCAATCAATGAACACCTCCTGACTTGTCAGGGGGTGTTTTTTCCTGTTTACATGGTACTGAATGTACACTTCAGACTTCATTAGATTTAGCATGGGAGAATTCGATGTAAAGGATAAAGAAACAGTACAATTTTCAAAACAGACAAAAAATTTACTTTAAAATGGTTATTATACATAAAATTAGATTTAATATCTTGCAATTCCTCTGGCTTTCAAATATAATTTTAAGATTTTGAAACGAAATGTTGCATTGTACGTAATAAATACCATAAGCTGGACAGTATAACAATAATGGAAAAGGGGGGATTATTGTGAAGGGAAAGCGCCGGAAGAGGCTTGCGGGGCCATTGTTGCTCATGATGCTGCTAACGTTGCTGCTTCCTCTGTGGGTTGGATCGCCGTCTGCACATGCAGCTGAAAAGAGCGGCGCCGTATATATTATTCCGGTTGATAAACCAATCGAGCAGGGGCTAGGCAAGTTTATGGAGCGTGGCTTCAAGGAAGCTGAATCGATGAATGCTGGCCTGATTGTTCTCGATATCAATACACCGGGAGGACGGGTCGATACGGCGGAAGAGCTGGGTACCCTGATTAAGGAAAGTCCTGTTCAGACCGTTGCTTTTGTCCGCGGAGATGCTGCTTCGGCTGGAAGTTTTCTGGCCTTGAATGCAGATAAGATCGTAATGTCGCCAGGAAGTATGATTGGTGCGGCAGCGATGGTGGACAGCACGGGTAAGCATGTGGATGATCCGAAGCTGGTTGCATTCTGGAAGAGCAAAATGCAGGGAGCGGCTGAACAAGGCGGCCGTGATGGCAATATTGCTGCCGGAATGACAGATGTCAACATGGTTGTGGAGATGCCGAAGATCAACAAAACGAAGCAAAAGGGTGAAATTATTGCCTTATCAGCCGAGGAGGCGCTGAAAGTGGGATATGCGGACCACATCAGCTCAACTCCGGAAGAGGCAGCAGCATGGCTGGGTTATGGTCAGGACGATGTATTTACTGTGGAGAGAACTGCAGCAGAGAACATATCTTCTTTTCTGACGAATCCTGTGGTGATGACTATTCTTTTGTTCCTGGGAATTGCAGGTGTAATCATTGAACTGATTGTGCCCGGATTCGGAGTGCCTGGTATTGTGGGGATTGTTTGTTTTGTCCTCTATTTCTCAGGGAACTACATTGCTGGATTTGCAGGAGCAGAGACATGGGTGCTGTTTACGGTTGGACTCATCATGATGATTCTGGAGATGTTCATTCCAAGCTTTGGTATCCTGGGCATACTGGGATCCATTGCGCTTGTTGCTGGTGTCGTGCGTGCGGCTTATGACACAAGTGATGCATTTGTATCACTGGGAATTGCTTTCGGAGCAGCGCTGGTGGTTATAGCCATCGTGGTGATACTGTTTAAAGACAGAGGCATATGGAATCGATTTATACTCAGTGACAGATTGTCTGCCGATCGAGGTTATTCATCTGCCACAGAACGTAAAGAACTGATTGGTCTCCAAGGGATCAGCCTGACTCCACTTCGTCCTTCTGGAACAGCAATATTTAATGGGGAACGGGTCGATGTGGTTTCGGACGGGGACTTTATTCCAGTTGATACACCGATTATTGTGGTTAAAGCCGAAGGCACCCGGATTGTGGTCCAACAAGCTTTGCCAGTGTAAGACGCTTGTTTTGCCGGAGTTCTGATGGGCTTCGGCAGTGTACATAACCATAAGGCAGTGCTGCTTGCCGAATGGTGTTTTTCTAAAATTAGCAGCATAATCTTTTAATCTTTTAAGATGATTTTTTACAAAATTAAAGTGCAAATGGAGGAATTTTGACTATGGAACCAACCTTGATTACGGTTTTGCTCGTTGCGGTAGTTGCCATTATCGTATTGAGCGTATTCTTCAGCTTTTTCCCAGTAATGCTCTGGATCTCGGCCATTGCATCCGGTGTACGTGTCGGAATTATTACACTAGTAGCGATGAGACTCAGACGTGTAACACCTAGCCGAATCGTAAATCCAATGATTAAAGCAACCAAAGCCGGTCTTCAGCTTTCAATGAACCAACTGGAGAGTCACTTCCTGGCGGGTGGTAACGTTGACCGTGTAGTAAACGCTCTGATTGCTGCTCAGCGTGCAAACATTCCACTGGAATTCGAACGTGCTGCAGCGATTGACCTCGCAGGTCGTGATGTATTGCAGGCTGTACAAATGAGTGTTAATCCGCGTGTCATCGAGACACCAATTGTATCTGCGGTAGCCAAAGATGGTATTGAAGTTAAGGTTAGAGCACGGGTTACAGTTCGGGCCAATATCGACCGTCTCGTCGGTGGTGCCGGTGAAGAGACGATCATTGCCCGTGTCGGTGAAGGTATCGTAAGTACAAACGGTTCCTCGAATTCCCACAAAGACGTTCTGGAAAATCCGGATCTGATCTCCCGTACTGTATTGTCCAAAGGTCTGGACGCCGGTACAGCTTTTGAAATCCTGTCCATCGATATTGCGGACGTGGATGTAGGTAAGAACATTGGTGCGTTCCTGCAAACCGAGCAGGCTGAGGCTGACAAACGCATCGCTCAGGCGAAAGCGGAAGAACGTCGCGCAATGGCTGTAGCCCAAGAGCAAGAGATGAAGGCACGAGTAGTGGAAATGAGAGCGCGTGTGGTTGAATCTGAATCCCAAGTACCTTTGGCGATGTCCGAAGCACTTCGTAGCGGTAAAATCGGGGTTATGGACTACATGAACCTGAAAAATATTGAGGCTGATACTCAAATGCGCAATACTTTGGGAAAACCTGGTGAAGGTTCGAATTCCAATGATCAGGGTGATTCCAAAAACGGAAGATAGGCGGTGAGTGCATATGGGCCTATTTGAATGGATTTTTGATAATCTGTATATAGTGGCCGTCATCGGTTTTGCGCTCTTCTCTTTCTTGGGAAAAGCCGCCAAATCGGCTGATCCGAACAAAAAGCGTCCTGGCAACGGGATGCCTACATTTGGAGGCAGCGGTAATTCAGAACGGGATGATCGCTCGAGAGACAACTCATCTCCACAGCAGTCTTCCGGACCAGCAGATCCCCGTTATGATGAACAGTATGACGATCGATATGACGAAGAGCAATATGAAGATCGTTATGATCAGCCTTATTCGGAACCTGCTGCATCTTCTCGCCCCGCAAGTGACTACAGAAGTGAGGGCTCTATGAGCGCCATGGAAAATTCACTAGAGGAACAGATGAGAGGAATGGAACAACAGCAGCGCTTGATTGAAGAGCGATTGAATCGCATTTCTTCTGCAAATAGACCCGTTGTGTCTGACTCCGGCTGGGATGAGTCCAGCACCGATGAATCGGGAGCGTCTCCGCTCCGACCGGCGGATATTCGCACGGGTGTATTATGGGCAGAAGTACTGGGTTCTCCCCGTTCCAAGCAACCGTTCGGTACGCGAGGGAAACTGTAGCAAGTCAAGCTATTGGACGGGAATAGAGCCGTCTCTGGTGAGCAATATGCCAGAGACGGCTTTTTTTGTTGTGCTCCTTTTTAAAGAATTAATGATCTAACAGAAGCTGTAGTTTTCATAAAATCATGTTTCTCCGCATAAGTTGAACTGTAGAGGAAGGGGGAAGACCTTCGTATGACCCGGATCAGCCGCAAGCTGCGCAGATGGACCAGTGAGGTGCTGGATTTGCCGCAGGACGTGCTTTATGATATGCCACGGTTAACCCTGATCGGCAGCAAGCAATTGTATATCGAAAATCATCGCGGTGTGATCCATTTTACGCCGAATCGCATTGTTCTGGCATTGACCCAGGGTCAGCTCGAGATTAAAGGCGTTGATCTGATGATTCGCAATATTTTGCCGGATGAAGTGGCGGTGGAAGGAACAATTCTGGATATACATATGAATGGAGCGGAGGGAAACGGATGAAACAGCCCAGTCTGTACAAACTGCGAGGTGCAGTCCGAATAACGGTCACTGGGGGAGACATCGAAGCGCTGATCAACATGGTGGCAGAGCAGGGACTGGAAGTGTGGAACCTGCGTGCCCATGATGGACGCAAGGCAGAGATGAATATTCTGCTGCCGCATTTTTTTAGGCTGCGTCCTTTGTTGAAGCGGACAGGCTGCAGGGTGAAGGTGACGGAACGCAGCGGGATTCCTTTTTTTATGGCCAGATTAATGAAAAGAAAGTTCTTCCTTGGGGGTATGGTGCTTTTCGTGATTGCCATGTTTGCATTATCATCAATGGTCTGGAATGTTGAGGTGAAGGGGAATGTGAAGATCCCCACCGATGTGGTGCTTGCTGCAGCCAAAAAAGAAGGGATATATCCTTTCCAGTGGGGGTTCAGGCTCCAGAGTCAGGACAAGCTTTCCAGACAGCTGGCTTTGGCACTTCCCGACGTAACCTGGATCGGCGTGAGCAAAGAGGGGACAACCATTACCATTCAGGTTGTAGAGTCTGCACAGCCTCAGCGTGAACCGCTGCTGAATCCAAGGCACTTGGTGAGCAAATCGGATGCAGTCGTTACTCAGATATATGCAGAACAGGGGCGTCCTGTCGTACAGAAGGATACGCGTGTTAAGAAAGGTCAGGTATTAATATCGGGTATTTTGGGTGATGAAGAGAATACGGAGAATGTTGTGGCCAAAGGCGAGGTTCGTGGACTCGTATGGCGTGAATATGAGGTGGAAGTGCCTCTCGTGCAGAAGCATAATACCATGACAGGAGAGAGTAAGGAACGTTTTTATGTTGTGCTTGGGGATTGGGCTGTTCAGCTCTGGGGATATGGGAAGACGCCTTTCAGTTCCTTCAATACGGCGAGTGATCATAAGCCGCTGACGTGGCGATCCTTCACGCTTCCGATGGGATGGTTGACTGAGACCGATATGGAGACCACCCAGCAAGAGGAACAAAAGACGGTGGAGTGGGCCCGAACGAAAGGGCTGGAGGGAGCCAGAAACGATATTATCGCCAAAAATGGCAAAGGAACGAAAATTTTAAGTGAAAAAATTTTGCATGAGAAGAAAGAGAATGGTAAAGTTTATATGAAAGTATTATTTGAAGTGGAAGAAAGCATTGCGGAAGAACTTCCGTTAGTCCATAGTCAAGGAGAATGAGGCTATTTGTCAGAACAAACACGCAGCATACGAATCTCCCTCCAGAGTGCGGGAGAGGGTCAATCTCTTTTTGGACCCCAAGATATTTTTCTGAAACTGATTGAATCCGAGATTCCCGCCCAGATCGCTTCACGCGAAGCGGAAATTGTGATTCACGGCAATACAAAGAATGTGGAATCGCTGGAACAATTATTCGATGTGTTACTGCAATTGGTGCGAAACGGGTATGTGCTAACCGAACGAGACGTCAGCTATGCCATTGAACTGGCCAAGGATCTGCGTGCAGACCAGCTGCTTGATCTGTTCAAGGGTGAAATTACGACGACTTACCGTGGCAAACCGATTCGTGTTAAAACCATTGGACAGAAGCACTATGTTACGACAATTAAAAAACGTGATGTTGTATTCGGCATCGGTCCAGCCGGTACGGGTAAAACCTATCTGGCCGTTGTACTGGCGGTTGCAGCACTCAAGGAAGGCAGCGTCAAGCGCATCGTGCTTACACGGCCTGCTGTCGAAGCGGGCGAGAGCCTGGGCTTCTTGCCTGGAGACCTGCAGGAAAAGGTTGACCCTTATCTGCGGCCTTTGTACGACGCCTTGTATGACGTAATGGGACAAGAGCAAACGGCCAAGGCACTGGAGCGCGGTTTGATCGAAATTGCGCCACTGGCATATATGAGGGGGCGTACACTCGATGACTCGTTCATTATTTTGGACGAAGCCCAGAATACGACGCCGGAACAGATGAAGATGTTTTTGACCCGTCTTGGTTTTGGTTCCAAAATGGTCATTACCGGAGACGTAACGCAAATTGATTTACCTCGCGGCAAAAAGTCTGGACTGGTGGAAGCAAAAACGATACTCAGCGAAGTTGAAGAAATTGGATTTGTCTATTTTGCCGAGCAAGATGTTGTACGTCATTCCCTCGTCCAAAAAATTATCGTTGCATACAACCACGCCGCAGAAAATCAAGAATAGAAGGGATTGTCTAAAGTGACCTCGAAGGAACTGTCAAAAGGCAAATCTTTTCAGAATAGAACCACAGGATGGAAGTATAGCGTGTGGGCACGCTATCTTCTGTTTTTGTTTCTGGTGATTCTCTTCTACTTCAGTCTGGCCTCCAAGCTGCTTCCCGAGCGGTATGACATTCAGGAAGGCACACGAAGCGAAGTGGATATTGCTGCGCCCATGCAGATTCCAAACACGAAGGCAACGCTGAAAGCTCAGGAAGAAGCTGCTGAGCGTGTACAGCCGATCTATCAAATTGTGCAGCTGCGAAACGAAAATTTGATGACCACCCTGCTGGACCGTATTGACCGTTTGAATCAGGATGACCAGATTTCCAGTCAGGACAAGATTGATATCTATCGTGATGAGATTCCGCAGCGGCAGAAGGATTTTGTGTCCAACTTTATCAATAACAATCGGAAAGCGGGTACATATTCCGAAACTCTTTTGGAAGAGATCAGAAACGTGGTGCAGGAGCAAAGCTACCGAATTCCGGAAGAAACCTATATCAAGATATCTCGCTTGACCTCGGAGGATATCCAGGAGATGAAGTCCGTTGGACGGGATATCGTGTCCAGATTGATGACGGATCAGATCAGTGATGCTACGACAGCAAGGGCAAAAGTTGCCGAAATGGTAAGTGTAAGTTCCCTTAGTAAGCGTACGCAGCGTGAGGTTGTTCAAGAGCTCGCCCGCCTTGTAGTAATGTCCAACCGTTTCTATGATGAAGAGGGGACTAAGGAAGCCAAGGTACAGGCTCGTGAAAATACACAGACCGTCTATATCAAGCAAGGTGATACACTGGTTGCCAAGGGCGAAATGATAACCCCCGAAATGTACGCGCTTCTTGATGAAAATGATTTGTTGAAAAACGAAGTGAACTACTGGCCGCAGCTGGGTCTTCTCATGCTGTCTTGTCTGCTGTCGGCAGCAATTCTGATGTATATTCAGCAATTCAGCGGAACGCATTTCAAATATAATAATGCACAGCTGCTGATGCTTGTACTCATTTTCATTATTACGATTGTGCTTATGCATGTAACGGCATTCATCCAGACAGCAGACAAGTCATATGTCGGCTTCCTTGCACCAGTTGCAGTGGGCGCGATGTTAATTGCCTTATTGCTGGATACATCGCTTGCTTTCGTTTGCTCGATCATCATTGGCATGTTGTCAAGCATCATCCTGAATACACATCAAGGTCAGATTTTTGATTTTGAGCTTGGCTTCTTTGCGGTGCTGGTGTCTTTTGTTGCTATATTCGCGACATACCGGGCAAGCCAGCGATCCACCATCTTAAAGGGGGCCATCATGGTCTGCCTGTTTGGTTCAATTGCCGTCTTTACACTGTCATTGATTGATACGGGGGATTGGAACCGTACTACAACGCTGTACGGCGTTGGATTTGCTTTTGCAGGTGGTGTATTAACAGCGATTCTCGTTATTGGGCTTATGCCGTTTTTCGAAACATCGTTTGGTATACTATCAGCACTGAAGCTGGTGGAGCTGTCCAACCCGAACCACCCGTTATTGCGAAAACTGCTGACGGAAACACCGGGCACATATCATCACAGTGTCATGGTAGGAAACCTGTCGGAGGCCGCGGCCGAGGCTATTGGAGCGAATGGTCTGCTCTGCCGAGTAGGTTCGTATTACCATGATATTGGCAAGACCAAGAGACCGATATATTTCATTGAAAATCAGAACAATATGGAGAACCCTCATGATTCCATTGATCCCAAATTGAGCAAATCAATTATCGTTGCGCACGCACGGGACGGTGTGGAAATGCAGAAGGATTACAAGCTCCCGAAACCGATCCGGGATATTGCGGAGCAGCATCACGGGACAACCTTCCTCCATTACTTCTATCACAAAGCGCTGCGTCAAGCCGAGGAAGCGGGAGTGGAGCCTGACTTTACAGAAGAAGATTTCCGTTATCCAGGTCCAAAAGCCCAATCCAAGGAATCGGCTATCGTGGGGATAGCAGACAGCGTTGAAGCAGCAGTTCGATCCCTACGCAAACCGACTGTGGAACAAGTGGAATCCATGATTGAGAAGATTATCAAGGGGCGTCTCGATGATCATCAGTTTAACGATTGTGATCTCACCATGCGTGAATTGGATATCGTAGCAAAGACCTTGAAAGAGACGGTAATGGGAATTTTCCACTCCCGGATTGAATACCCGGAAGAGATCAAAAAACCGAAGCCGACCTCACCTGAAGCAGGTTGACTTACTAATATGAGCAGACAGGAGTTATGAAAGAATGAGTCTTAACCTGGCATGGAATAATGATCAACAGGATAAAGAAATTACTGAACAGATGATTGCAATGCTGGAGCAATTGCTGAACCTGGCAGGAGAAGCTGAAGGCGTGGCCGATGGAGAAGTTGCTCTCACATTTGTGGATGATGCTCAGATTCATGAGCTGAACCGCGATTACCGCGGAATCGATCGTCCGACAGATGTGCTGTCATTTGCCATGAATGAAACCATGGATGAGGAACTGGACATCATCTACGAACTGGATGAGGATGAAGAGATGGAGGAGATGCCAGATGTTCTCGGTGACATCATTATCTCCGTTCCTCGTACGATCCTGCAAAGTGAAGAATACGGGCATTCATTTGAACGTGAGCTGGGTTTCCTGTTTGTGCACGGTTTCCTGCACCTGCTCGGATATGATCATCAGGACGAAGCAAGTGAAGCCGAAATGATGGGCAAACAGGAAGCTGTACTCGCCCAGGCCGGGTTGACACGATAATGAAAAGGCGCTCCTGGAGTCTGGTGTTCCGCAATGCGGCAGAAGGAATCGTATACGGTTTTCGGACACAGCGAAATGTAAGGGTTCATTCGGGAGTAGCC
Source organism: Paenibacillus illinoisensis NBRC 15959 (assembly GCF_004000925.1). Taxonomy (GTDB): domain Bacteria; phylum Bacillota; class Bacilli; order Paenibacillales; family Paenibacillaceae; genus Paenibacillus; species Paenibacillus illinoisensis. Next base: position 148,496 of record NZ_BIME01000004.1, read on the forward strand.
GTCATCATGTGTTCGGCAGGATTTATCTTCGGGATTTCGAGGACAGACTGGATGTTTGTGCTGACAGCCATCTTTCTGGTGCTGGTGACCGAATTAATGAATACGGCTGTAGAGGCAGCGGTAGATCTGGCACATCCGCATATTCATCCGCTTGCAAAAGCGGCGAAAGACACCGCGGCTGGCGCAGTTTTGCTGGCGGCGGTGTTCGCTGTAGTCATCGGATGTATGGTGTTCTTCAAACCGGTTTTACATTGGCTTGGTTTCTGATAAGCCTGCTATAACAAGAAGTTTATTTTAGTGATAACCTGAGGGAGAGATTTGGATTATGGATAATCAACAGCTCATGCAAGAAGCCATTAAGGCACGTGCCAAAGCGTACACACCTTATTCCCATTTTGGCGTAGGAGCAGCTCTGCTCGATAGCGAAGGCAATGTGCATCATGGATGCAATATTGAGAATGCTGCCTATACACCAAGCAACTGCGCGGAGCGAACAGCACTTTTCAGTGCGATCGCAGGGGGGCAGCAGCCTCGCAGTTTCAAGGCCATTGCCGTTGTAGGAGATACGGAAGGTCCAATCGCGCCATGTGGCGTGTGTCGCCAGGTTATGGTTGAGCTGTGTGAGCCGGATATGAAAGTCATCATGGGCAACTTGAATGGTGACCTGCAGGAAACGACGGTTGCCGAGCTGCTGCCTTGGGCTTTTGGTCCGTCAGATTTGGATTTTGCCAAAAAATAAACTATTCCAGGCCTAGGCGCCTGAGGAGGAACATATGAAGAAAAAAGCATTTAAATCGGGTTTTGTAGCTATTGTTGGACGTCCTAACGTTGGTAAATCGACTTTGATGAACCAGGTTATTGGCCAAAAAATAGCCATTATGTCAGACAAGCCACAAACCACTCGTAATAAAATACACGGCGTTTACACATCCGAAGACAAGCAAGTTGTCTTTTTGGACACACCGGGTATTCACAAACGGCAATCCAAGCTGGGTGACTATATGAACCAGACTGCCTTGAATACACTCGGGGAAGTGGAAGCAGCTCTGTTCCTGATTGACGCTTCCGAAGGAATGGGCGGTGGTGACCGTTACATCGCAGAACAACTGAAAAATGTTCGGACTCCTGTCATTTTGGTGATGAACAAAATTGATAAAATTGAACCGGAAGCGCTGCTGCCGCTTATTGAGGAGTATCGCAAGCTGCATGATTTCGCAGAAATCGTACCGGTCTCTGCCAAGCTCGGCAGCAATGTAAGTACACTGCTCGATCAGATCGGCAAGTATTTGCCGGAAGGACCGCAATACTACCCGGAAGATCAGGTTACAGACCACCCGGAACAGTTCGTTTGTGCGGAGCTGATTCGGGAGAAGATTCTGCAAATGACCCGGGAAGAAGTCCCACATTCCATTGCTGTAACCATCGAGGATATGAAGGTTCAGGACAACGGGGTAGTATACATTTCGGCCGTTATTTTTGTAGAGCGTGACTCTCAAAAAGGGATTATCATTGGTAAACAGGGAGCGTTGTTAAAAGAAGTTGGTAAACGTGCGCGTACGGATATTCAGAACCTGCTCGGTTCGAAAATCTTTATGGATCTGTGGGTTAAGGTGAAAAAGGATTGGAGAAATCAGGACCGCGTTCTACGTGATCTCGGCTTCCACCGTGACGTTTAATCGAACAAGTATCCATTAATTGCAACACATAGTTTACCTTGCAAGACTCCATCCTAACTGGTAGATGCAGACGTCATTTCCGAAGAGAGGATGAAATTCTGATGCGAGATTTTTCGTGGAAGGTTTTTGCAATGACGGGGGATGTGGAGTCCTATTTGTTGTATACCGAGGCTTGTGCGCCAACAGGACAGGAGTCTGATACTGCAGGGGAAGTGATAGAAGATGAAGAAGCCGAGGGTTAATTGGCTGATTCGGGAATGGTTAGGTGACGAGGCATGCTATACAGGGTGGAAGGGATTGTCATCCGCAGCATGGACTACGGCGAGGGAAACAAAATTATTACGCTTTGCACCGAAAGTGGTGGAAAAGTAGGCGTACTCGTCCGTGGTGCCAAAAAGCCCAAAAGCCGACATGCTGCGCTGGTGCAGCCGTTTACGTACGGTCAATACGTATATTTCCGTAACACGGGCCTGGGGACACTAAATGCGGGCGAAATCATGGAGTCATATCATGAGCTGCGGGAAGATTTGGTTAAAGCAGCTTATGCATCCTATGCATGTGAACTGCTGGATCGGGTCCTGCAGGATGAGGAAACAGGTGCTTTCTGGTTCAAGCAGCTTAAGGCTTGTCTTCAGGCGTTAAAGGAAGAGAAGGACCCCAGCGTCATTACCAGTCTCTATGAGATGAAAATATTACAATCGGCGGGCTACGGCCCGTCGCTTGATGAATGCATTTCATGCGGCCAGGAACGGCCGGATGAACAGTTGTTTGTAAGTCCAAGGCTCGGTGGTGTGCTGTGCAGAGCCTGTAAACACTTTGATCCACCCGCGTTGTCTGTAAGTCCCAAAGCTCTAAGGTTACTGCGGTTATTTGCACAGCTGGATTTGCAGCGACTGGGCAACATATCCGTCAGTGAGGCTACTAGAGATGAAATGAAGAAGATCATGAGAGCCTTCATGGATCACCAGCTGGGTCTCAATTTAAAATCCCGTTCTTTTCTCGATCAGATGGAGAAATACGGGATTTAAGGTGTGTTTTCTGGGTATGACAAGATTCACTTGACTTTGCACTCTTTTTTATTTATTATGGACTATAATTTCTCTTTTGGAGACATGCATTGAACGAGAGAGTAGGGGACCTGATTTATTATTCTCGTAGATAGGCCAAACGGTCTTGACTACGATAATTGAGCGAGCCTGGGATGGTGCAAGCCGGGTTGAATCGGTCTGTGAAATGGCACTCGGGAGCATGAATGGACACGGAAAAGTGGGCTTGCGTGAACAGGTTATCCTGTTTTGTACACAAGCCAAGTAGGGTGGAACCGCGGGAGTAGCTCTCGTCCCTACGTCTGGACAACAGGCGTAGGGCGAGGGCTTTTTTTGATTGTGGAATTATTTTCCGGCAAGGCTGGTGGATAGATTCCGGGAATCTCTCGCAAAACGCGTTTTGTCCGTTCTAAGTCGGGCTTCGATCGACGCTTGTGCAAATCGGAAGTTTTTTCAGCTTGCCAATAAACTCATTGAAAAGGAGCATGATTATGAATTTTCAGCAGATGATTCTCACGCTGCAACAATTCTGGGCCGAGCACAACTGTATTATTGTCCAGCCATATGATACGGAAAAAGGAGCAGGTACCATGAACCCGATGACCTTTTTGCGTTCACTTGGACCAGAGCCTTGGAAAGTAGCTTATGTAGAGCCTTCCCGTCGTCCTTCCGACGGACGTTACGGAGAAAACCCGAACCGTCTGTATCAGCACCATCAGTTCCAAGTCATTATTAAGCCTTCACCAGACAACATTCAGGAAATTTACCTGGAAAGTCTCAAACGTTTGGGCATTGATCCACTTAAACATGATATTCGTTTTGTTGAAGACAACTGGGAGAATCCTTCTCTGGGCTGCGCAGGTCTCGGCTGGGAAGTCTGGCTCGATGGTATGGAAATCACACAGTTTACATACTTCCAGCAAGTCGGTGGAATTGAGACGAACCCGGTAGCTGTCGAAATTACGTATGGTATGGAGCGCCTAGCTTCTTACATTCAGGAAAAAGAAAATGTGTTTGATCTGGAATGGGTAGAGGGAATTACCTATGGTGATGTATTCCTGCAGCCTGAGTTTGAACACTCCAAATATACGTTTGAAGTATCCGATGTGAAGATGCTGTTTACCCTCTTCAACATGCATGAAGAAGAAGCGAATAAGGCTATGGCACAGAATCTGGTATTTCCCGCATATGACTATGTGCTGAAATGTTCCCATACGTTTAACCTGCTGGATGCTCGTGGAGCAATCAGTGTTACAGAACGTACCGGTTACATTACGCGTGTCCGGAATCTGGCACGGCAAGTGGCTGCAACATATGTGGAAGAGCGCGAGAAGCTTGGCTTCCCGCTGATCAAGAAAGGGGGAGCCGAGCATGTCTAAGGATCTGTTGTTTGAAATTGGTCTGGAAGAAGTACCTGCACGTTTCTTGCGCACAGCGATAGAACAGCTGCAGGATCGTATTGTGAAATGGCTGGATGCGTCCCGCATAACACATGGTGAGGTAAACGCTTATGCTACACCACGTCGCTTGGCTGTCATGATTCAGAATGTTGCCGAGAAGCAAGAGGATGTAGAAGAAGAAGTGAAAGGTCCTTCCCGTAAAATTGCACTTGACGAGAGCGGCAACTGGAGCAAAGCAGCACTCGGATTTGCACGCAGTCAAGGTGTTGATCCGGATCAGTTTACGTTTAAGGAACTCGGCGGAGTCGAATACATCTATGCAACCAAGAGCAGCAAAGGTGTAGAGACTTCATCTGTAATCGGTGAAGGATTGCTGTCGATTCTGCACGCCATGACATTCCCTAAATTCATGCGCTGGGCTTCATATGATTTTAAATTTGTCCGCCCGATTCGCTGGATTGTCGCTCTGCTTGGTAGCGAGGTTATTGATATTGAAGTTGCAGGTGTGAAATCCGGGAATGTAACTCGGGGACATCGTTTCCTTGGTAAGGAGATCGTGATTACGAATCCTGCTTCATACGTCGAATTGCTGCGTTCCGAACATGTTATTGCAGATATCAAGGAACGGGAGCAAATGATTGTTTCCCAGATTCAGGCACTGGCTGCTGAGAAAAATTGGGATATTGCCATCAAGGAAGATTTGCTGGAGGAAGTACTGTTTTTGGTGGAAACGCCAACCGTATTGTTCGGAACGTTCGATCCTTCATTCCTCAATATCCCTCAGGAAGTATTGATTACTTCGATGCGTGAGCATCAGCGTTACTTCCCTGTACTGGATAGTGCAGGACAATTGCTGCCTTACTTTGTAACCGTTCGTAACGGTGGCAGTGATTCACTTGATGTCATCGCCAAAGGTAACGAAAAAGTACTGCGTGCCCGCCTTTCCGACGCCAAGTTCTTCTACGAAGAAGACCAGAAGCTCGAGATTAAGGACGCATTGTCCAAACTGGAGAGCATTGTCTTTCAAGAGGAGCTGGGTACCGTTGGTGACAAGGTGCGTCGCATTCGCAAAATTGCGGACGGTCTCGCATCCAAGCTGCAGGTTTCTGCTGACGTTGCCGAATCGGTGAGCCGCTCTGCAGATATCTGCAAGTTTGACCTGGTTACACTGATGGTTGGTGAATTCCCTGAATTGCAAGGTGTCATGGGTGAGGATTACGCTCGCAAGGCAGGCGAGAAGGAAGAAGTGGCCAAAGCGGTATTTGAACACTATCAGCCGCGCTTTGCCGGAGACCAATCTCCTGCTTCACTCGTAGGTGCGATTGTAAGTGCTGCAGATAAAATGGATACCATCGTGGGCTGTTTCTCCATCAATATCATCCCGACTGGATCCCAGGATCCATATGCACTTCGTCGTCAGGCCGCGGGTATTGTACAAATCTTGCTGGATCATCAGCTTCCACTGACTCTCTCGGATGTGTTCGGGGTTGCGCTTCAGGTACATGCTCAGATGAACCTTTTGAAACGTGCAGATGAAGAGGTTCGTAAAGATTTGCAGGACTTCTTCGGTCTTCGTGTGAAAAAACTGTTGTCCGAGACCGTTCGTTATGATGTAGTTGATGCCGTGATCTCTGCCGGATTCGATGATATTAGTGCCATTGTTCCAAAAGGCGAGGCCTTGATGGCTGCTGTTCAAACCGGTGATGCGTTCAAAACAACAGTGGAATCTTTCAACCGGGTGGGTAACCTAGCTGCCAAAGCGTCGAATGCTTCTGTTCATCCTGAACTGTTTACCGAAGAGGGAGAGAAGCAGCTGCATGAAGCTTGGAATAGAACCAATGAGGAATATCTCAAAGCCTTGTCGCAGCACGATGCAGCGGAAGCGCTGGCGATTGCATCAGCTTGGAAGGAAGCCATAACATCATTCTTCGATTCCGTAATGGTTATGGCCGAAGATGAAGCAGTCCGTGCCAATCGCTTGGCTCTGCTCGCAGCTATCGATCGTGACTTGAAAGGATTTGCCGATTTCTCCAAATTGGTGTTAGTATAATATCCCGGCACTGACGGGTTAGAGCATACACTTCAAATTCAGTATTAAAGAAGGATATATGAGGGTATAAATATACGGAACAGGTTGTGAAATTTTATTTTTAACAGCCGTTCCGTATTTTAGCCTTTGATTTACCTTGACTGGTCAGAAGGAATTTCGCTGGCGGAAGTCGTATATAACAATATGCAGCTATTTTATGAAGCCGGGTGATCCTGAGGTTGAGTGAGTTGAATGTACGCCAGATTGTTGTGGACGGAGATGCTTGTCCGGTGAAAGCCGAGATTGCAGAAACGGCCCGCCGTTTTGATATCCCCGTATTGTTAGTATCTTCCTTTGATCATTTGCTTCAGGGAGGAGAAGGGGTGCGTACCGTGCAGGTGGACCGCAGTGATCAGAGCGCGGATCTGTACATCGCCAACCATATCAAGCCCTGTGATATCGTCATTACACAGGATTATGGACTGGCAGCACTCGCGCTTGGCAAACGTTGTTATGTTTTATCATTTCGTGGTCGCGAATTTAATGATCGTGACATTGATTTTATGCTCGATTCCCGGCATACTGCTGCCAAAGCACGGAAAAGAGGGCATTATGGGAAGGGTCCAAAGCCTTTCACAGAGCAGGATCGGGAAATTTTTCAACATAAACTGACAAAACTTTTGAAAGATTTGCAGGAGAATGTGTAAGTTTAGCGAATTATATTTACGTGCTGAAAGAGATGAAGGTGGCCAGAGATGAGTACCGGACAAGGCGGTATACCCGAAAGCATTATTGAATCGGTGTTACAGCAGCATGATATTGTCGATACGGTGAGCCGATTTGTGCATCTGACCAAGCAGGGGAAATACATGAAAGGCCTCTGCCCTTTTCATTCCGAGAAGACGCCTTCGTTTACAGTTACACCAGAGAAACAAATTTTCTACTGCTACGGTTGCGGCACGGGTGGAAATGCCATCAAATTCAGGATGGAAATCGAAGGGTTATCCTTTCCCGAGGCTGTCAAGACGATGGCGGAAGAAAGTCACATCTCGATGGGGGACTGGCAAGGGCGTGAATCCGCTCATGTAAATCCGGAGACCGAACGTCTGCTGGAGGCGTATGAGCTAACTGCAAAGCTGTATCATTTCTTATTGAAAAATACAGAGCATGGAAAAGCAGCCATGGAGTATTTACGCTCGCGGGGCTTTAGCGACAAGCTGATTGACCAGTTCCAGATTGGATATGCGCCGAATCGTTGGGACACGTTGGTGCAATTTCTGGAGAAGCGCAACTTCCCACTTGAAGAGATGGAAAAGGGCGGTCTTCTGTCGCAGCGGAGTGAAGGTCAGGGCTATGTGGACCGCTTCCGAGACAGGGTTATGTTCCCGATTAATGGCAGAAGCGGCAAACCGATTGCATTTGCAGGCCGCATTTTGGGAGACGGGCAGCCGAAGTACCTAAATTCACCGGAAACCCGGTTATTCAACAAAAGCCGAGTTCTCTACAATCTGCATCAGGCCAAAAATGCAATTCGCAAACAAAGACAAGCTATTTTGTTTGAAGGCTACGGCGACGTGATCTCCGCTTGGGATCAAGAGATCCAGAACGGAGTAGCGGCCATGGGTACAGCGCTGACCGAGAATCAGGCGCTTATGCTCAAGGGCATGTGCGACGAAGTCATTATCTGTTATGACGGTGACCGAGCAGGGCAGGCCGCTGCACTTAAGAACTTCCCCATTCTGGAAGAAGCCGGGCTGCAGGTTAAGGTGGCTCTTATACCCGAAGGACTTGATCCGGATGATTTTATTCGGAAGTACGGTGGTGAACGGTTTCGCAACCAGATTGTAGAGGGTGCTGTGACCACAACAAAATTTAAGCTTATAAACCTTAAAAAAAACCATATACTGCTAGAAGGCGGCGGTCTGATCGCCTATTCCAAGGAAGCGGTAAAGCTAATCGCGCCTTTATCTTCCCCTACGGAACGCGAAGTGTATTTGCGTGAACTGGCTGCTGAAGTGGATGTATCATTTGAGACACTGAAGCAGGAGTGTAATGAAGAGCGCCAGTCCATGAAAAATAACGAGCAGTATGGGGATAATAACCCGAAAAGGTGGAATAATGGTAGGCAACAAAATAGGCAGGTGCCTACACCCAATCTGTTGCCGGCTTACCATGCTGCTGAGCGCAAATTGCTTGCCTGGATGCTTCAGGATGACGAGGCTGCACAGTATGTGAATGAGCATCTTGGTGAAGCTTTTAACTTGGATGATCATGCAGCTATTGCTGCTTATCTATATGCCTATTATGCGCAAGGCAAATCGCCGGATACAAGCCGTTTTATGTCCTCATTGCATGATGATCGATTGGAGAAAACCGTCAGCTCAATCTCAATGATGGATGGCCCGGGTGAATGGAACGTTCAGATACTCGATGATTGTATCAGGGAAGTGCTGAAATATCCGCGCAAAAAAGAGTACGATCTAAAAAAGGAAGAAATGATTGCTGCAGAGCGTGCAGGTGATTTTGTACGAGCGGCACAAATCGCAATTGAAATGATTGCCCTAGAGAGACAGTAAATGTCCGTGTGTTGGATGTTTCTAGGGAGGAGGGAGTCGAGTTATGGCGAATGATCAGCATACTGAACTAGAAACAGAATTGACGCTGGATCAGGTTAAGGATCAACTGATTGAATCAGGCAAAAAAAGAGCTTCATTGAACTACAAGGAAATTATTGAGAAACTCTCCCCGTTTGAGCAGGATGCTGAGCAAATGGATGAGTTTTACGAACAATTAAGTGATCTGGGTATCGACGTGGTAAACGAAAATGATGAAGAGGTTACGCTTCGTCCTAATGATGACTCAGAAAACAACAGCAGAGAGGGAGACGATGAGTTCCACTTTGATGATGATCTGAGCTTGCCTCCGGGTATCAAAATCAATGACCCAGTCCGGATGTATCTGAAGGAAATTGGTCGTGTACCTTTGCTGTCCGCGGATGATGAAGTGGAGCTCGCTAAACGGATTGAAAACGGGGATGAAGAAGCGAAGCGCCGACTGGCAGAAGCCAACCTTAGGCTCGTTGTCAGTATCGCCAAGCGATATGTGGGACGCGGCATGCTGTTCCTTGACCTGATTCAGGAAGGAAATATGGGTCTGATTAAGGCCGTAGAGAAGTTTGACCACAAAAAAGGGTATAAGTTCAGTACCTATGCGACTTGGTGGATTCGTCAAGCCATCACACGTGCGATAGCCGATCAGGCACGTACCATTCGTATTCCGGTGCACATGGTCGAAACGATAAATAAACTGATCCGGGTATCCCGTCAGTTGTTGCAAGAACTTGGACGCGAACCAACGCCAGAAGAAATTGCAGCTGAAATGGATCTGAGTGTGGAGAAAGTGCGTGAGATCACGAAGATTGCACAGGAACCGGTTTCCCTCGAAACACCGATTGGTGAAGAGGATGATTCCCATCTGGGCGATTTTATCGAGGATCAGGAGGCTTTGGCTCCAGCAGATGCTGCTGCCTATGAATTGCTGAAAGAACAGCTTGAAGACGTACTGGATACGTTGACAGAGCGTGAAGAGAATGTACTTCGCCTTCGTTTTGGTCTGGACGACGGACGGACGAGAACGCTGGAAGAAGTGGGCAAGGTCTTTGGAGTTACGCGTGAGCGTATTCGTCAGATCGAAGCTAAGGCTCTTCGCAAACTGCGCCACCCAAGCCGCAGCAAACGGCTTAAGGATTTCCTCGAATAACAGAACTACGGGAGACTTTTCGCAAGCCGCTTAGGCGGCGGCGAGGTCTCCTTTATTTTTAAATGGAATGTCTTAATTGCTTGGTTTTGGTAATTAATCCTTGAAATGTTTGATTGGATTTCATTTTATCGCTTTTCGTTGTCCAATGCAAATCAATAAATTAAATGAATGTGCAGGTGCTTCATGAAACTTTCGAATCGATTACAACAAATACATGATCAAATTCCCGAGGGCAGTCGTATAGCCGATATAGGCTCAGATCATGCACTGCTGCCCGTGGCTGCCGTTCGCAGTGGGAAGGCTGCAAGTGCTGTGGCCGGAGAAGTTAACCCGGGACCCTACGAGGCCGCGCGCAAACAGGTAAGTGATGCAGGGCTGCAGGAGCAAATTACCGTTCGTCGTGGAGACGGGCTTGAAGTCGTCTCTGCAGGAGAGGTAGATGTCATTACGATTGCGGGAATGGGTGGAGCATTGATTGCTTCCATACTGGACCGCGGCCTTTCCAAACTGGAAGAAGTGAAGATGCTTATCCTTCAACCTAATGTGGGTGAGGACATCCTCAGACGCTGGCTGCTGGATCATCAATGGGTGGTTGTGGCAGAGCGATTGCTTGAGGAAGATGGAAAGATCTATGAGATTATTACAGCCATGCCGCAGGCATCCAGTCCAATTGCGAATGAGGAAGTGTACCTCGCCCGTCCGCTTGAAGGTGGAGTCGTTCTTACACAAGATCTATTGCTGCGTATGGGTCCATATCTGGTGGACAGACCCACAGACGTATTTTTTGCGAAATGGGAAAGTGAGATCGTTAAGCTTAGGGGTGTTGTGCAGTCCATCTCAAAATCGGACCAGGACTCTTCCCGTGAAAAGGCTGCTGAGGTGGAACGTCTGATTGCAAACCTGAAGGAGGTGCTCGAATGTTTGCCAAAGGTCAAACGGTAATTCAATTGATGGAGCAGCTGGCTCCCAAACACCTCGCTGTACCCGATGATCGGATTGGACTGCAGCTGGGCAGTTTGCAAAAAGAGATAAATCACGTTCTTATTGCTCTTGATGTGACGGATGAAGTTGTAGAGGAAGCTATTCGAATCGGTGCCAATCTCATTATTGCACACCATGCTATTATTTTCCGGCCGGTAAAATCGTTCAATACGGATACACCGATGGGCAAATTGTATGAGAAGCTGATCAAGCATGATATTGCCGTATATATCAGTCACACGAATCTGGATGTGGCCGAAGGCGGCATGAATGATTGGATGGCTGAAGCGATTGGCATTGAGAGTAAAGAGTCACTGGAAGATGTACATACAGACCATCTGTACAAGCTGGCTGTATTCGTCCCGCGCACGCATCATGAACAGGTGCTTCAGGCCATTCTGGAAGCTGGAGCCGGAAGTATTGGCCAATACAGCAAATGCAGCTTCAATACCGAAGGAACAGGAACCTTTGTACCAGGAGAGGGAACACAGCCTTTTATTGGTGAACAGGGCCAGCTGGAGCGTGTGGAAGAGATGCGTATTGAGACCATTGTACCGCAGAGCCTGCGGAGCAAAGTTGTACAGGCCATGCTGAAGGCTCACCCCTATGAAGAAGTGGCCTATGACCTGTATGCAATGGATTTAAAAGGCCGTACACTCGGTCTGGGGCGTCTGGGACCCCTCAAGGAACCAAAGACACTGGGTGAGCTGGTAGAAGTCGTGAAGGCCCAATTAAACGTGCCATACGTTCGTGTAGTAGGGGATCTGAACCGGCAGATCAAAAAAGCGGCAGTCCTTGGCGGTTCGGGAAGCCGTTATACCCTGACCGCGCGTTTCAAAGGGGCCGATGTCATCATAACGGGAGATATTGATTATCACACCGCTCATGATGCGCTGATGGCTGGCATGTGCATTATAGATGCTGGGCATAATGCCGAGAAGATCATGAAACCTAAAACAGCGGACTGGCTGCGTTCGCGATTGACAGACAAGCGGTATGAGACGCAAGTGACGGCTTCGGAGGTCAATACGGAAGTATTCCAGTTTATGTAGTTATGTCGGGATCACCCGTTTCCAGTAATATTAAGCTTGTTTGTAAACTCAAATGCCTGTATACTATGTAATGTTGTTCGGAAAGCTTGACAGACAATCGCTGGTGGCCTTGTTGCCACGAGAGGAAAGTCCGGGCTCCACAGGGCAGGATGCTGGATAACGTCCAGTCAGCGCGAGTTGAAGGATAGTGCCACAGAAATGGACCGCCGATGGCCGGATTTTCCGGTACAGGCAAGGATGGAACCGAGGTGTAAGAGACCCCGAGGAACGCTGGTGACTTCGTTCCTGGTAAACCCCATCTGGAGCAAGACCTAATGGGACACAGCCGACTCTTCGGAGGAGGCAGCCTTAGCCCGAGGTGTGTCTAGGTTGGTCGCTTGAGCTGTGCAGCAATGTATGGCCTAGATAGATGATTGTCGCTTGTGGTGGGAGGGTAGTTCCCGTTTGAACCACGAAGAGCACAGAACCCGGCTTACGGTAAGCTTTCCAAACTGCAACAACATGTATTGAAACGATTTACTCACATTTAATTGTACTTTTCTTCTAAAAAATTAAAACATCAATAAGGCGACAGAACCCGATATTCTCGGATCTGCCGCCTTATTTTTTTACGCATTAAGTTCTGAGTGGATACTAGTCATAATACAGTTAATGACAGTTTATTACAGTGTAAGCGCCGTATCAGATTGTACAGCAGCATGCCAGCGCTGGATAGCTCGGTCCATACGTTCAACGGCTTCAGGAAGCTGCTCAGGGTCTGTATGCGTGAAGTTGATACGCATCCGGTTCAGTTCAGGAGTTCCGGCATAGAAGGAATCACCAGGTACAATGCACACTTTTTCCTGAATACCGTAAGTAAACAAATTGCTGGCTGCCATCGCTTCAGGCAGTTCGAGCCACAGGAACATGCCGCCCTGCGGAGAATTCCAAGTGATTCCTTCCCAAGCTTTCTTTTTCATGAGGGAAGTCATGTTATTCATTCGTTTGGCGTAGTCCTTGGAAATGCTGCGAATATGCCCATCAAGATCAAACGTTTCGAGTAAGGCATGAAGAGCTCGCTGGTCGATGCTGCTGGAATGCAGATCGGCTCCCTGTTTCGCTCGTGCAGCGATCTTAACAATATCTGCTGAAGCAAGAATCCAACCCGTACGAAGTCCTGGAGCTACGGTTTTGGAGAATGTGCTCGTATAGATGACGTTGGATGGTCCATCGTAGGACGCTGCATCCAGTTCGACGAGCGAAGGCGCATCCAGTTGTTCCGGATTGAAACGGATTTCGCCATAGGGATCGTCCTCCAGAATGAGCACTCCGTATTTGCGACATAGGTCAACGGCCTGCTGTCTTCTGGTGCGACTCCACACTTTGCCTGAAGGATTGGAGAACGTTGGATTAATGTATACCAGTTTAGGCTGATGCTGTTTTAACTGTTCTTCAAGGGATTCAGGGAGCATGCCTTCTTCATCACAAGCTACTCCATGGGATTCGGCCTGATAGGAATGGATAACTTGAAGAGCAGCCAGGTAGGTTGGTGATTCAACCAGTACGCTGTCACCTGGATCAAGCAGAATACGGCAGACCAGATCTATGGATTGCTGTGATCCTGTAGTCAGGAGCATATGATCGGGGGAAGCGGGAATGCCCTTGGATTCCAGACGCTCGGCAATTTTGGCGCGCAGCGGTCTGTATCCTTCCGTTTCTGCATATTGAAGGGCAGCTGCACCGCTCATAAACACCTGTTGATATGCGTCACGTATAGCCTCAACCGGGAATGATGACTGTGCTGGCAAACCTCCGGCAAGGGATATCATTCCAGGCGCCTGTGCAGCCTGAAGCATGTCGCGAACGACAGAGGACGGGGTGTTTAAAGCCATTTTGGACCAAGGGATACTCATAGTGTTCTCATCTCCTGTTATTCACTGTTATACTGATATTATAAACTATAATAGCCGGAATGCGATATAACAGTAAAATGTGGATGATAACAGTTGGGGGAGCGGGCAGATGCACATTGAATTGAAACGGGGAAGCAGTACCAAGTTATATATTCAGATCGCGCTTACAATTGCAGATCGGATCCGTTCTGGATTGATTGAGCCTGGAACACGATTGCCGTCTGTACGTAAAATGACCGCGGACCTGGGAGTAAGTCTTGTTACCGTGTCTAAGGCGTATGCTGAACTGGAGGCCATTCAACTGATAACCTGTTCACAGGGAAAAGGGTGCTATGTACGCGGGGCCCAGGAGATGGATCAAACGGAAGATACAGATAAAAAACAGCAAGCCGAGCGAAATCACGATAATAATACCCCGTGGAACTGGCAGATGGCACTTGTGGATTATTTGCCGCGTGCGCAGCTTTGGCGCCATTTTGATGCTTCTCCTCAGGTTCAGTATGAACTGCATATGTCAGCCATCCAGCCCGAGCTGCTGCCAACGACTGAAATTATTAATAGTGCCTACAGGCTGTCCTCCGACCACCCTGAACGCATGGCAGCGTATGGCTCTTTTCAGGGGGACCGGGAACTTCGCCAGACATTTGCAGGCCATTTTGCCGAAAGGGGCCTGCAAGTCGCTCCAGAGCGAATGCTAATTACAAGTGGGACACAGCAGGGAATCGACTTAGTTGCCCGCACCTTCGTTGGCCCCGGAGATGTGGTCTACATGGAGGCTCCTACATACACGGGCGCAATTGATGTATTTACGAGCAGGGGAGCCAAAATCATTACCGTGCCAATGGACGGTGAAGGCATGCGTATTGATCTGTTGACACGCCTCTGCGACACGTACCCACCAAAGTTGATCTATACCATCCCTACATACCACAATCCGACAGGAGTAACGATGAGTGCCAGAAGACGGGCCCAGTTGTTGAATCTGGCTCAGAGTTATCACTGTCTCATTTTGGAGGATGATCCATTCGCCGATCTGTATTTCCGCGATTCTCCTCCTGCGTCCATTAAATCGATGGATGCTACAGGCCATGTCGTTTATATCAAAAGCTTCAGCAAGGTGCTGTCTCCAGGTTGCCGCGTAGCCTGCGCCATCGCTGAAGGGAGTGTGCTGACCCGTTTGGTCGCAGCCAAATCCACGGCAGATCTGGGCAGTCCTTTACTTACACAAAAGGCAATTCAATCCTTCATTCAGCATCAGTATAGCTCCTATATCGTCCGATTACGCGAAGAGCTGTACGCGAGACTCCAGGCAGCATCCGATGTTCTGGAGGAATACCGTGTACCTGGTATGTACTGGGTCTTGCCTGAAGGTGGGTTAAACCTGTGGCTTCAGCTGCCAGATGGTCTGGATATGCGGGAGCTCCACCGTCAGTCTCTGGCTGCAGGCGTTTCTTTTCTGCCGGGATCTGCTTGTTATGTAGGTGAGACGGATACGGCAAGTCTGCGAATCTGCTTTACGGTAACGAATCTGAAGGGGTTGTGTGAAGGGCTTCGTGTGTTGTGCGGTGTTATTCAGAGGGTCATGCCTACGCAGGGGGGAACAGCAGCGGACAGGCTCCCGCTCATTTAATTTTTTGGAACAAGGACATACATCCAATCCACTTTCGTCCTAGTGCAATACGTTATAGTATCACTTGAAAGGGAGTTGGTTTTAAATGAACCATTACTGTCCACCGCTTTGCCCGATTGTATGTGACCCGATCCAGGTTGTTGAGGATTACTACGTTCCGCAGATCGTACCTGTCATCCACCCGATTGAAGTCATCAAAAAAACGCACTGTGTGCCAGTTCATCACCATTTGTATCCTGTCGTTGTCAAAGAAGAAGATCCTTGCTATGTATCCAGCTATAACAGCAAGAAAAAATCCGTGAAAAAATCCGGCAAAGCCCGCACATCGTCCCGCAAACGCTAGTCGCAGCGGGTGCCCCGGGGAAATAGAGAACAGCTCAAAAAGCAGCATACGCCCCGGGGCGCAGCTGCTTTTATTTTTGTACACGAAGCAAATTGGGGTCTCAATCCACAAAAGGCTACTTCGTATATTTTTTCATCGTGTTATCCATCTGCTGCCTAACATGCTGAGGCCAGAACTGTAAGGGTGCACTGCTGCTTGAAGCGGACTGAAGGGCCTTGTAGACATCGACCTGACCATAACCATAATACTTGTCGTGACCCGGGTCACCAAGGTCGATGACACTTTGACGCATCAGGTCCATGACTTCCGTATTGGTCAGATCCGGATTCAACGAACGAATTAATCCAGCAAGTGCAGCGACATGGGGGCTGGCCATTGACGTTCCGGATAGGGCGGCATATTGATTATTGGGATACGTGCTAGCGATGCTGGTGCCAGGCGCCATTACATCCACATAATCGCCGTAGTTGGAATACGAAGCCTTATTCATATCTGGATCGGTAGCCGAAACTGCGAACACCTCGGGATAAGCGGCAGGATATCCAGGCCGTTCAGTGTTATCATTCCCGGTTGCAGCAATCAGGACAATATCGCGATCGAAGGCATATTTGATGGCATCATGGAGAAATTGGGCATCTGCATAATTGCCCAGACTCATGTTGATGACCTTGGCACCATGGTCCGCAGCCCAAATGATGCCTTCGGCCACGGCATACGTGGTTCCTGAACCTGAATTGTCCAGTACCTTAACGGGAAGAACCTTGTTATACCAACTCATCCCCGCCACGCCTTCGCTGTTATTGACAATAGCGCCAATGATTCCGGCTACATGTGTACCATGGCCCACATCGTCAAGTGGCTTGCTCTTCGGATCAACGACGTTATAACCCTCCAGCAGCTTGCCCTTCAGGTCCGGATGATTCAGGTCCACTCCGGTATCCACTACGGCAACAATAACGTCTTCTTTCCCCTTCGAAATATTCCAGCCCCGATTGGTTTCAATAGCGGGGAGATTCCACTGATAATCTGTGAACAAAATATCATTGGGAATCGTTACATCCGTATCGGTTTGTTCAGGTGCGGCTTCATTGGTTAAATACATGTAGTGGGGTTCCATATACAGCGGATTCCATTTGTGTTCAAAATAGGAATGCAGCTGCTCGTAGTTCATGTGTTCTGAACGAAAAACATAAGTGTATCCCAGCTTACGCGCAGATTGGGTACGCAAATCGGATTTGATGATCCGCATATCCCGTTCACCCGGCTCCTGTCGGAAACGAATAACGATTTCATTTTCATAAAAATGGCTGGCATTGGCATTATCATGACCTGTTTTTACCGTGACTTCGTTAAGGGTATCTGGGTGTACGGATTCGATTTTGAATTTGCCCTCACGCGGGTAAGGAATCATGCGCAGATTTTTGCGCTGGTGTTGCTCCACCGCATTCAAGACGCTTTGGCTAAAGAGTGCAACAACCGCTTTGTTCCCATCCTTGGAGGGCAGGCCCATTACGAAATATTTTTCTTTGCCTAGAGGAAATGAGGAAGATTCGAAGCTTTGGCGTTTCATTACCGCTTTTTTCGCAAGGTTAAGGGAGTGCTCCAGTTTTTGCTGTTCCACTTTGCTTCCTTTACCAGATTCTTTAGCAAAATGTTTATTGACGGAGCCTTTGGTATCCAGCACATCAATGGAACGAATATGATCGTGTGTACGCTGTAAATCCTGAACATATCGACCGAACTCGGCTTCATTCATAGCGGCGCTCTTCTCGAGCATTAAGCGGAGATGCTGCTTGGCATCCATACGTGTCAACAAATCTGTCGCTTTCACATCCTGGACTTTTAAACGCTGTTTGTTCGCATGTTCCTCATGAGGAGCATCGGGCATGGCACTCGGCTCAGGTGCAGGACGGTTGGATGTCGGAAGCAGCAGGGTCAGTGCAAGCGCTCCTGCACCGGCGGCAATGGCCCAGTTTATCCATTTAGGTCTGGACATGGGGAATATAACCTCCTCTTGTATTTTGGACAGCAGTCATGAGTTTCCTGTATTCATCGTTGTCCTTGGCATAGTTCTATCGTTAGGAAAAGCGGTTATTTTTATGCAGGTGAAAACGGAGCTGACTTCGCTTAATGGGTAAGGATCGTGGCGGTTATGTAAAGGATGATTAAGGGATACCGCTCGTCATCTTTTTATGGTAGGATAGTAGCTGAGAATTCAAGGTCAGGGGACAACCACCGTGGCCGACCTATATGTAAGGACTTATTTAAGGGGGAGCTACCTTTATGTCAGCAGCCAATGTACAGAAAACTTGTGAGTCAACTAGGGAAAAGTTAAAACCTGCTATCGATCGGATCGAACAATTTTTGAATGAAAATGCCTTGCCTGAACTGGATCAGAACCAGACTGAGGAATCGACAACCTTCTACAAAGGATTTCTTTCGGATCTCCGTCATTTGCTTGTTTTTTCTGAAGTTTCTTACGAAAAACTTGGCGTTGTGCTGCGTCGTGCCAATTTTGATGTCGATTTTGCCGAAAAGGCTCTCTATAATACCTATCATCAATGCGTAAACAGCTTTTTCTATCCCAAAAATGAATGCTATTCCGAAGACGGAAGATATGCGTACACAGGTCAGGATGCCATTCGCTTCCGTGACAAGCCAGTTCGTGCAGTACGCGATGTTATTCTTGAAGTTTCCAAAACGTATGAAGAACTGCGCGATGATCTGGCCTTTTATGAAAGTGACTATTTGACCCAGCGCCGGATGCAGAATCAACGCAATCACGCATAGTTCAGCTGTACCCAATTTATAAAATGGATGAAACCGCCAGCAATGGCGGTTTTTTGGCGTTCTCAGACAAGATAAGAGTGGCTAAATTCATGTCATCATCTGACATCTCGCCAGAGAATAGCCGATTTACACTGGGGAGACAATAGATGTCGAGGTGATAAATATATGAGCCAAGACAAGCCAATTGTCAAATGCAGTGTGTCCAACTGTCATTTCTGGGGAGAAAACAATTTCTGCCACGCCGATGCCATCATGATTGACATCGATCAACACGCTACCCGTCGTTTGCATGAAGAATTTGCTGGAGAGACGTTTGATTCGGATCATCAGGATCATGCGCGTACTTCTTCGGCAACATGCTGTCACACATTCAAACCCAAATGAGCAGTCATCCCTAATTATTATGGAGGTGCTTTGAAGTGAAGAATGATAATAAAGAGGATTATCCATTCCATCGTTCCAAAACTGCCACTCCCGCCAATGTGAAAAAACGTGAGCGTGTCGATTATCCGCGACGTGAACATCGCGAGGAGTATGGTGCAGAGGTAGCACCTCCGGCGTCCGTCCGTACAGAACGCACGGAACATGCTGCTGCAGCCCCGGAAAAGCATGAAGCTGACCGCGTTATGGAATCAACCGGTAAGGTCTCTGGTTATATTGGACTTGCTTGCGGGATTGCGTCCTTATTTATGTGGTCTATCGTACTTGGTCCGGCTGCAGCCGTGCTTGGTTATTACGCTTATGTAAACGGGCGTAAAACGGCCGGAGCTTGGTCCATTGGACTGGGAGCACTCGCTACGATCAGTTATTTCTTCATGATTCCATTTGCCCGTTAAATTCTTGTTGACGAAATACGTGATTTAGCCAGCAATTTTGAACTGAATAGGGCATATCTCAACCTTCTCCCTTCCCGTAAATTCGGGTTATGGGTGAAGGTTTTTCGCGTTTACGCAAACAGAAGAATAAATGGGATATTTTTCTGAAAACCATGGCAGATTTTTGTAAAACGATGTAGAATATAGGCATAATATACGTTTATTTATACGGGAGTGGGAAAACAGATGCAGATTGATCCAAACGGGTCGCGGCAGTTACTGGAACTTCAATTGTCCAATGTTGCCAATCAAACAAATGTATCAGGTGAAACTGCGGGTTCATCGTCAGACTTCGCCGATATGATGGACGGGCTGTTGAGTTCGAGTACAAACGCTTCGAACAGCAGCGATTCATCTTCTTCAACGTCTATGGGCATCTCCAAAAGATCCAGTGACGGCTTGTTGTGGTTACAACTGGGCAGTTTGTATAATACGGATGCAAGTGTGAATTCTTCCAGCAGCAGTGAGAATGTATCTTTGTCTACACATACCAGTACTGTAAATGCTGATACCAAGGGATCCGTGCCAACCGATTTTGAATCTCTGATAGCAGCGGCAAGTGTCAAGTATGGAGTACCTGAATCTCTGATCAAGGCTGTCATTGACACGGAATCCGGATTCAATCCGAACGTGGTATCATCCGCAGGTGCCAAGGGATTAATGCAATTAATGGATGGGACTGCAGCTGGTCTCGGTGTTACGAATGCCTTTGATCCTGCTCAGAGCATTGATGCTGGAACCAAATATCTCTCCCTTCAGCTTCAGCGTTTTGGTGGCGAGGTGAAGATGGCGCTCGCCGCTTATAATGCTGGGCCAGGGCGCGTTTCCCGTTTGGGTGTGTCAAACGACAGTGAACTGATGAGTGTACTTAACCAGTTGCCTGCGGAGACACAGGCGTATATTTCCAAAGTGGAGAAAGCACAGACAAAATATACGGTATAGCGTCAAAGATATTGTTTTACAGCGAGTTCAGGAGGAGATCAATTCGGGAGCATGCCTGGGAAGCCAGCCTGTTCCTGATTGGTCTTTTTGTGTTGGGGCGGGATCGTGTTACAATGCTCACTGTAGGTTTAGAGAACATCTGAAGGAGGTCTGACCTCATTTGAAATATTTTGATTATGCAGCAACAACTCCTCCTGATTCAGACGTGGTTCGAACGATGGCTGAAATTATGGAGGCACATTTTGGCAACCCGTCATCCATTCATGGGTACGGAGAACGAGCGGATCAACTGCTGAGGCGTGCACGCTCCGGCTGCGCAGCAGCACTTGGTGTTAAGCCCGAAGAGATCGTGTTTACTTCCGGGGCAACGGAGAGCAACAACCTCGCCATAAAAGGAGCGGCACTTAGGTATCAGACACGGGGAAAACATCTCATTACGACGGCTACCGAACATGCTTCAGTATATGAGAGTTTTTTGCAGCTGCAGCAGTGGGGCTGGGAAGTAACCTGGCTGCCCGTGGATTCGGATGGCCGTGTAAGCACTCAGCAGGTGATGGATGCATTAAGACCGGACACGGTTCTTGTCAGCCTGATGCATGTAAACAATGAAACAGGGATCATCCATCCCGTTGCAGAGATAGGCAGCCGTTTGAAAAGTGCCGCACCGCGCGTGCTTTTTCACGTGGATGGGGTACAGGGGTTTGGCAAACTGGAAGCAAAGCCCGCTTCGTGGGGAGCTGATCTGTACAGTTTATCTGCTCACAAAATCCGTGGTCCGAAAGGAGCGGGACTCCTATATGTACGAAGTGGAGTGGAACTTACCCCACTGCTGTCTGGTGGTTCGCAGGAGCAGGGCATGAGAGCAGGAACAGAGAATGTTCCCTTGCTTGTAGGTATGGCAAAAGCGATGCGTCTTGCGGCAGAACGGCAGTTGGAGTTTGCTGAACGTGCCACAGTGCTGAGAGATCGGATTATGGAAACCATTGAAACCATTCCTGAACTTAAACTGAACAGCCGACAGGATGGAGCTCCCCATATTATCCACTTTTCCTATCCGGGGATGAAGGCTGAAGTTGCGCTCCATACGCTGGAGCAGCTTGGGATCATCGTTTCTACACAATCAGCATGCTCTTCCCGCTCTGCAGAGCCCAGCAGAGTCCTTCTTGCGATGGGAAGAGATGCCGCGAGCGCATCAGGAGGATTGCGGATTAGTCTAGGTAACGAACATACAGAAGAGGATGTGGCCTTGCTGGAACAAGCGCTGCATCAGATGGTGGCGCAGCTGCGCCCGTTGGAAAGGCGGATGTAAAGTCAAATGAAATATGATATGCTGCTTCTCCGTTTTGGAGAGTTTATGTTAAAAGGCAAAAATCGTTCACGTTTCGAAAAAACCATTATTACTCAGGTGAGGGCCCTGCTCAAGCCATATCCAGGCGCAAGCTTGCGCAAGGAATTTGGTCGGTTGTATGTGGATCTCGGGGGGCATTCCCATACCGAACTGATTGCCGTACTGAAACGGGTTTTTGGGGTAATGTCCATCAGTCCGGTTAAAGTAACTCCTTCTGTGCTTGAGGATATCGTGGAAACGGCTGTAGCTTTCATGGATGAGAGAGAAAACGAGTTCAAGGAAGGTACGACGTTCAAAGTGAATACCCGCAGGGTGTGGAAAGAGTATCCTCATTCTTCACACGAAATGAACCACATGGTGGGTTCCCCGATATTGAGAAAGTTCCAACAGCTTCGTGTGGATGTACGTCATCCGGACATTGAACTGCGAGTGGAGATTCGGGATCAGGGGACCTATATCTTCAATGAAGTGATTCCTGCTGTCGGCGGGTTCCCTCTGGGTACCAACGGCAAAGCGATGGCACTGCTGTCCGGTGGAATTGATAGCCCTGTTGCGGCATGGTCTTCCATGCGTCGTGGACTGGAAGTGGAATGTGTACACTTTTACAGTTATCCGTTCACCAGCCAGCGTGCCAAGGAAAAGGTGATCGATCTGGCTCGTGCTTTGGCTGATCATGCAGGTACCATCAAACTGCACCTGGTTCCTTTTACGGAGATCCAAACGGCATTCACTCAGCTGGGCCAGGATAATCTGATCATCACCCTGATGCGCCGTTCCATGCTGCGAATTGCAACCAAGCTCGCTGAACGTGAGCGGGCACTTGCATTAATTACCGGGGATAGCCTTGGTCAAGTTGCAAGCCAGACGCTGCCAAGTATGAATGTCATCGGACGTGCAACAGAACTTCCGCTTTTGCGTCCCCTCGTCATGATGGACAAGCAGGAAATTATTACATTGTCCAAACAGATTGGAACATATGATATATCGATTCTGCCTTACGAGGATTGTTGCACGCTGTTCGTGCCCAAATCACCTACAACGAATCCGAATCTTCGCATTGTGGACAAAATTGAAGCAACAATGAGCCATCTGCCGGAATGGATAGATGAAGCTGTCGCTCAGACGGAAACCATCGTTCTGCATGCTGGGGAAGCAGCTCCTGCAACGAGTGAGAACACGGGGAATGAAATCAAGGAAGACTGGTTCTGATTCTATTCCATTGAACTGGTGGAATTACATAATAAGGACTATGTTACCTGAGATGGAAAAAAGGACCAGCCGATGGGAAATCGGCTGGTCCTTTTTTTGTGTATCTTTATTTTACGAATAGGATCGCTGGTGCTCTCCACCTTGTCTACTGCTGGAGCGTTTGCGGTATCCTGCGAATACCACGCCTGCAACGACCAGCACGATAAACAGAATGCGAAGGGCAGGATGCTCGGTGAAAAACGGCACAAGCCGGCGTTCCTCTGTAATCATGTGGGATGCGGTATAACCGAGTACAATGGCCCCCAGATATATAATCCATGGGAAGTGATTGATTAACTTGATGAACAGGGTGCTTCCCCATACGATGATCGGTACACTGATCAACAATCCGATGATAACCAGTACCAGATGCTGTTCAGCCGCGCCAGCCACTGCAATGACATTGTCCAGTCCCATGGCAGCATCTGCAATGACGATGGTGCGAACGGCAACCCATAAGGAGCTGCCTGCCTTAATATCACTATGTTCTTCACCTTGGTCAGCCAATAGTTTATAAGCAATCCAGATCAGCAAAACGCCACCTACAAGCAGCAGCCAAGGCACCTTAAGCAGCCAGAGTACAACCACTGTGGCTACAATCCGAATCACTAGCGCACCCGCTGTCCCGTAGAGAATCGCTTTTTTCTGCACTGAAGGGTGCAAATTACGTGCAGCAAGGCCGATAACGATTGCGTTATCGCCAGCCAGCATGAGATCAATAAATACAATTTTCACCAAAGCAAGCCAAAAAACAGCGCTAAAAAGCTCCATATGCTGTCACTCCCTCTATATGTCCGAACCTAAAAAAGCTTGTTCAATCGTTAAGAATAGCATGGACAACTTTGACATACAAGTAAGAGTGGGGGGAGGAGAAACATGGATACATTGTGGCTGGTGACTGAAATCCTAATGATCAATCTGGTTTTGAGTGGAGATAATGCGGTAGTCATCGCGCTTGCGAGTAAGGATTTGCCGGAGAAGCAGCGTAAGCAAGCGGTATGGTGGGGGGCTTTTGGTGCAGTTATACTAAGGTGTGTGCTAACTTTTGCAGCGGTGTTAATGCTAGGAATTCCTTTTATACAGGCTGCGGGCGGGATATTACTGTTCTGGATTGCCGTGAAGCTGCTGCTTCAAAACGAAGACGAAGTACATATTCGGGAGGCTTCCACGACTTGGAAAGCAGTTCAGACCATTTTGATTGCCGATTTTGTAATGAGTCTGGACAATGTGCTTGCCATAGCGGCATTGGCCGATGGAGACTTGGCACTTATCGTCATCGGAATAGCCATCAGCATTCCCATTGTGGTGTGGGGAAGCGGCTTAATTGTCGGTTTGTTGAAACGATTCCCGATTCTGGTATTCGCGGGATCAGGCATCCTGGCATTTACGGCAGGTGAAATGGTGATGAGTGACCCGAAGCTGGGTCAGTGGCTTGGCAGCTTGACAGCGGAAGCCCACACCCTGTTACCTGTGGCGATGGCTGGTCTGGTCATAGCGGTTGGGGGAGCACACAAATTTGTCAGACGAAATGCGTAATTTCGTTCTGGGTATGCAGCAGAAAAATAGAGTGGAGAGACAACCGTCTGCCGAGGGCGGTTTTTTTGTTGAATGAAATCGTCTCATGTAGTGAACATTGAGGAACAAGCGACGGATCAATACCTTTAGGGTAATACATAAAAAGAGCAGTGACGAAATGCGACATCAAGTATAGTTTTTTGCAAAAACATGGGCTACACTAGAGGCAGGTCTACCAAAGCTGGTCATCATGAAACAGCGAATTCGTTGAAGCTTATAACCTACATAGCCTAATTGATATTAAGAGGTGATTGCAGATGAAGATGAGAAATGAACAAGCGATCGGCATATTTATCGTGGCAGCAGGTATCCTTATTTTGCTTGGCAAACTTGGGGTGTTTGGCTTTATTGGACGTCATTTCTGGCCTTTGCTTCTATTGCTGCCGGGAATCGCTCTACACGCCCTGTACTATGCAAGAGTTACTCCTACATGGTCACTTGTTCCCGCAGGGATATTAACGGTGTATGGTATTTTGTTCGGAATTACGAACACATGGGGCGGAGGGCTGATGAGCAGCCTCTGGCCGGCATTCTTGCTGGGCATTGCCGTTGGTTTACTCGAGTACGGACTTGCTGAACGCTATAAACCAGAGTTTGTGCTTCCTGCAGCATGGGGCATCGGTGCTTTGTCCATTGTCTTATTCGGATTCACCCTGCTTCATACCGGAATTGTTTATGTGCTGGCGATCCTTTTGATTTTGGGCGGAGTCTGGTTGCTGCTTGGACGCGGGCGCGGGAGGAAGGGCTGGTAACATTGCCCGACCTTGCTCCAAGCGAAATATCTTGATTTTTAGCTATGATCAACTATAATAAAAGGGATAAAGACATGCGTCGGGATATCACCGACGCTTATTTTGGGTGAGTAACCTGCAGAAATGCGGGAAGTTTAGTAGATAAGAATTGAAATTGGAAAGGATATGGATACAAACCATGCATTCAAGAGAACACATTCGCAATATTGCGATTATTGCCCACGTCGACCACGGGAAAACAACGCTAGTCGACAAGTTGCTCCAGCAATCCGGTACTTTCCGTGATCACGAAACGGTACAGGAGCGCGCAATGGACTCCAACGATTTGGAGCGTGAACGCGGTATTACGATTTTGGCCAAAAACACGGCTATAACTTATAAAGATTACCTGATCAACATTGTAGATACACCAGGACACGCCGACTTCGGTGGTGAAGTAGAACGTATCATGAAAATGGTTGACGGCGTATTGCTCGTTGTCGATGCTTATGAGGGCTGTATGCCACAAACGAAGTTCGTACTTCGTAAAGCACTGGAGCACAACCTGACTCCAATCGTTATTGTAAACAAAATTGACCGTCCAGCGGCTCGTCCGGCTGAGGTTATTGATGAAGTACTTGACCTGTTTATCGAACTGGGTGCCAGCGATGAGCAGCTTGAATTCCCTGTTGTATATGCTTCCGCATTGAACGGAACATCCAGCATGGAAGACGACCCTGCCAAACAAGATGACAACATGATGGCGATCTACGATACCATTGTAAGTCATATCCCTCATCCAACAGAGAACGTTGAAGAGCCACTGCAATTCCTCGTTACGCTGATGGACTATAATGAATACCTCGGACGTATCGCTATCGGTCGTGTAAACCGCGGTGTGATTCGTCAAGGCCAATCCGTTACTGTTATTATGCGTGATGGCAAAAGCAAAACAGCTCGTATCGAGAAACTGTTTGGTTTCCAAGGTCTGAAACGTGTTGAGACAGAGGAAGCTGGCGCAGGTGACATCGTTGCGATCGCGGGTATTAAGGATATCAACATCGGTGAAACAATTGCTGACCCGAACAACCCTGAAGCTTTGCCAGTTCTGAAAATTGACGAGCCAACACTGCAAATGACATTCCTCGTAAACAACAGTCCATTCGCAGGCCGTGAAGGTAAATGGGTAACTTCCCGTAAACTGCGTGAGCGTTTGTTGAAGGAATTGGAAACTGACGTATCCCTGCGTGTTGAAGAAACAGAGAGCCCAGATGCATTTATCGTATCCGGACGTGGTGAGCTTCACCTCGGTATCCTGATTGAAAATATGCGTCGTGAAGGATATGAGCTTCAAGTATCCAAACCGGAAGTTATCGTCAAAGAAATTGACGGTAAGAAAATGGAACCTCTTGAGCGCTTGTTGATTGATATCCCTGAAGAAAGCATGGGTTCCGTCATGGAGAGCCTGGGCGCACGTAAAGCAGAGATGGTTAACATGGTCAACACGGGTAGCGGACAAGTACGTCTGGAGTTCCTGATT
This sequence comes from Paenibacillus illinoisensis NBRC 15959, assembly GCF_004000925.1. Classification (GTDB taxonomy): domain Bacteria; phylum Bacillota; class Bacilli; order Paenibacillales; family Paenibacillaceae; genus Paenibacillus; species Paenibacillus illinoisensis. The sequence goes on from NZ_BIME01000004.1 coordinate 175,353, forward strand.
CCTGCACGTGGTCTGATTGGATACAGCACCAACTTCTTGACATTGACTCGTGGTTATGGCGTAATGAACCATGCATTTGACAGCTACGCTCCAGTCGTATCCGGTCAAGTGGGTGGACGTCACCAAGGTGTACTGATCTCAACTGAAACGGGTACATCTACGTTCTATGGAATGATGGGTGTTGAGGATCGTGGTACGCTCTTCCTTGAGCCAGGAACAGAAATTTACGAAGGTATGATCGTTGGGGAGCATACGCGTGACAATGATATCGTTGTCAACATCTGCAAAGAAAAACAACTGACTAACGTTCGTTCTTCTGGTAAAGATGATACGGTTAAAATTAAAACTCCGATTATCTTCTCGTTGGAACAGGCGCTTGAATATCTGAATGAAGATGAATATTGTGAGATTACACCGAAATCTATTCGTCTTCGTAAGAAGATCCTGAACAAATCCGAGCGTGAGCGTGCAGAGAAACAACGCAAAATGGCTCAAAATAACGCTTAATCATAACTAACAAAAAATAGTATGTATAAGTTAACGTTTGATGGGCCCGGCAAGTAATGAGAGCTTGTAGAGCTAAAGTAGTGGAGGGAACGGAATCGATTCTAAAGAAGCAAAGCGTTCGCATTTATCTCCGGATTTTCCCATTTGAAAAATGGTTCAAAAAATCTGGAGATAACAGCGATCGAAAGAACGATCCGAACCCAAAACGGTCACTAATGCTCGTTTGAATTCCCAATTACGTGTTGTTCCATCAACCAGATAACTTATACAAGCATGATCACGAAAGGAGCTGACTGTGCATGCAAGCATGGTTCGCATCACACCCGATCGTAGCCTACATCGTCATCTTTGTGCTGATTACTTACGTATATAATAAGGTGTTTCGGGTACGTCAGAAATTGCCGCTCGTTAAGGAAATCTTTCTTTATCTATTGATGGCGATGGGCACATTCATGCTTCTTATTTTTCAGATCGACAAGCTCCCAATTATTCAATGTTTGCTGGTAGCCGTCGGTTTGATGCTGTTAGTGCGAGTGCGCTATTTCATCGAAGGTCGTCAAAAGAAAAAGGCGGAAGCTGCCGCCAGAAATTCATAAAATCTGTCTCTGTACAGTCCATCCGTTTTCCTTCGGGAAAGCGGTTGTCTTTTATTTGGACCAAAACAGATGTGATAAAGGTGTTGAAGATATGAACTCGAATTCGAACGGACTGCCTCCGCGTAGACAGGCACCAGCCAAATCCGGAGCTTCAGGGTCTAGCAACAGTAAAGGTAAGCCACCAAAAAAGAAAAAGCGGGGGCGCACATTTGCCAAATTCGTTTTGAGCCTTTTGGTGATTGCCATCATTGTAGGTGGGGGATATCTCTACTGGGTATACAATCAGGTGGCGGACACCGGCATTGATAAACCAGTGCCTCCAGGGATGTCGGCCAAGACTAAGCCCATTACCATGCTGCTGTTGGGTACAGATAACCGTTCTGAAACCGGAACGTATCTGTCCGATGTTGTCATGGTAGCAGCCATGAACCCGGATACCAAAACGGCCACAATTGTTTCCTTGCCGCGTGATACGCGGATTGAACTTGAAGGGTACAAGGCAAACAAACTGAATTCATACTATCCTAAGTTTAAAGCCCAGGAGAAGACCTCGGGTAAGAATGCTGAGGATCAGATGAAAGAAATGATGGGCAAGTATTTTGACGTCGATATCAATTACACAACGGTGCTTAACTTCCAGGCATTCCGCGATGCCGTTGATGCCGTGGGTGGTGTGGATGTGACGGTAGACAAAAATATGTGTTACCGGGATACGGTCGACAATACAGATATTAATCTGATTGCGGGTGATCAGCATCTGGACGGCAAGCAAGCACTCGATTTTGTGCGCTACCGCAAATCCAACTGTGATCCCAAAACGGATGAGTCCAATGACTTTGACCGTAATAAGCGTCAAAACCAGGTACTGAACTCCATGCTGGATCAGATGAAGTCACTTGGTGGTGTGACGAAGATTAGCAAAGTCATTGGTGCGATTGATGACAATATGACAACCGACGTGGAATCCGAACAGATGAAAAACTTTATTTCTACGTATTGGAACATTTCCAAATCGGATGTGCACTATACGCCTGTAACCGGGGACTGGAGAAGCCCTTATGTTTATGTGAATGAGACGGAGCTGGCCAATGCGAAGCAAGCCTTGCAGGACACGCTCTCAGGCAAAGTAACAGCTACTCCGGCGGCAGAGTAGCTGGGGGATTGGAAGCAAGTTTCCGGGTATGTTATAATAACATCATTCATAGTATCAAGAATTGCATAAAGAAGGTTAGGGAGGGCTGGTTTAATGTCCGAAGCCGTCACACAATTGACAGAATCTCTTTTGCAGCAATTCAAGAACGAAACGTTCGTACTCCTGAATACGGTAGACATTGAATCTGGAGGCCCGACATCCACCGCAATCTCCTGGGTCTATGCGGAGAATGCGTCCACGCTTCGGGTCGCTTTGGATCATCGTTCACGTCTTGTGAATAATATGAAACAAAATCCGTTGATTACTGTTACGGTATTTGGAGAAGAAACGGTTTATGCGATCAATGGACGTGCTTCTGTTCGACAGGACCCATTGCAGGATGTACCCTTTAATATGTGCTGTTTCGACATCTCCATTGAAGCGGTCAGAAATGCCCTGTTTTATGGAGCCCAGCTATCTTCTATGCCTCAATATGTCAAAATATACGATCAGCGTGCTGCTGAGAAATTAGATGAGCAGGTTTTTGCTGCCATGAAAAAAGCCTAGTGAGAAATCACTGGGCTTTTTGTTGCTTTTTGTCGGTAGAATGCTGCTGCATTTGCTGCTCTTCAGGAGCCTGCTCATCTGGGTTTTGACGGACCTTGACGTCTTTCGGGAGCTGTGGAATAATTCGTCCCACCATATCAGCGAGTTCAGAAGCAAATCCGGATATGGGATGTCCTTGGCGGATATGCTCTCCAATCTCCCTGATCCGTTCGGTAACATCCGCATCAGCGGTGACGATCGAATCAACACCTTCTGGATCTTTGCGCAAAGCTTCTGCAACGGAATATTTAATCGTTCCAACACGAGCACGTTCCAGTTCGCCATCGACATCAATGCCAACGACCGCTGTATTTCCGAGAATGACGCAATTGGCGTCTTTGACACCTTCCACTTGCTTGGCAAGTGCCTTGAGATGGGTAATTCGATTTTCATTGGTCATGCGGCCTGTCTTGTTATCATCGGCAACGTTCAGTTCATGAACTTCACCCGTATTCTCATTGAAACGGTCAAGGCGTGAAGGATTCATTCGGTCATCCTCTGTATAGAGCATGTGGGATCCGTTTTGTTGATCTTGCCGTGTTGTAACATTCCCTCCGTACCCCCTCGCATGAGTTCCTTGCTGCTCTTGAGAGGCATTGCGTGTAGTGTTGTTGCAGCCTGTAAGTATAAAGATCAGAAGCAGCGTACAAACCCAATATCTCATAAATGTTCATCCTTTCTTGGAGTTTTTCAGAATGTTGCAATTATTTTGTCCGAGACGAATACATTTATGTATGGGAGCATGATTGTCCATGCCGCTGCTGAAAGATCACACGATCACAGATGAACTCGGGAATGGGAAAAAAAGGACTGCTAGTGCATGGAAAACCTATGATCTAATCCGCCATTCCCGAGTTCACGTTCCAAACCATGCCTTTAACGACGCCGCTTTGGAGGGGATTGAATGAAAAAGATTTTTGTATTGGATACCAACGTGCTTCTGCATGACCCCAATGCCATTTTTGCCTTCGAGGAACATGAGGTAATCATTCCCGCGGTTGTACTGGAGGAAATTGACTCCAAAAAAAGAAATGCTGATGAGATTGGCCGCAATGCCCGAAATGTTTCGAGATTGCTTGATGGTCTGCGTGAACTGGGTCACCTGCACAGTGGAGTTCCTCTCGCCAATGGAGGTAACCTGAAGGTCGAATTGAATCATCGTAGTTTTGTAAGGGTACAAGAAATGTTCGGTGAAATCACCAATGATAACCGAATCTTGGCGGTTGCGCTAAATTATCAAATTGAAGAAAATGAGAAAGAGGTTGTGGAACGGCAGGTTGTGTTGGTAAGCAAAGATGTACTTGTACGTATCAAAGCAGATGTACTCGGTCTGTTCACTCAAGATTACTTGTCCGATCGGACTGCAGGGCTCAGTGAACTATATCCAGGCTATACAGCCTTGAAAGTTCACCCGTCGGTAATCGATGAGTTTTACACATATCGTTTTCTGCCAATTAAACCATTGCAGTTGTCCTATAAGCTGTATCCTAATGAATTTGTGATTCTTAAGGATGAAATGGGTACCAACAAATCAGCGCTGCTAAAGGTAAACACGGAGGGAACCAAACTTGAGCCTCTGTTCCTAAGCAATGATAACGTATGGGGGATTAGTGCTCGAAATGCTCAGCAGCGTATGGCGCTGGAATTACTTCTGAATGACGATATACCACTCGTGACCATTACGGGCAAAGCAGGCACAGGTAAAACCTTGCTGGCTCTCGCTGCAGGCCTTCTTAAGGTGGAGGATGACCATAAATATAAAAAGTTATTGATTGCGAGGCCAGTGGTTCCCATGGGGAAGGATATCGGTTATCTGCCAGGGGAAAAGGAAGAGAAGCTGAGACCGTGGATGCAGCCTATATATGATAATCTAGAGTTTTTGTTCGATACAAAAAAGGCTGGAGATATCGATAAAATTTTGATGGGACTAGGCAGTATACAGGTGGAAGCATTAACGTATATTCGCGGACGTTCCATACCTGGTCAATTTATTATTGTGGATGAAGCCCAGAACCTATCACGTCATGAAGTAAAAACCATCGTTTCGCGTGTAGGTGAAGGCAGTAAAATAATACTGATGGGTGACCCTGAGCAAATCGATCATCCGTATCTGGATTCCGCGAGCAATGGTCTGACCTATGTTGTGGAACGATTCAAACAAGAGGGCATTAGTGGACATATTATGCTTGAAAAAGGGGAGCGTTCCAAACTGGCTCAATTGGCGGCGGATTTGTTATAAGTTTAAGCGGATATATTTCCCGGGAAAATATAGAAAAAGATCGGCTCATTGGAGCCGGTCTTTTTTTTGCTGAAATATTTAAAAAGAGTTATTGCACAGACCTATGTATTCTCTTAGTATGCAAAATCTCAAAAATATGTTTTTTGGCAGGATAGGACAGGAGTACTACTTTTTTGTTACAATAAATTTTACAGGAAAAATATAGGGAGCGAGGAGGAGAGTTAATGAAGCGTAGACATCAGGTTGTTTTATTTGCAGTGCTGCTGCTTTCATTGACGATCCTGTCTCCAAGCTTTGATTTTAGAGGAGTACAACAGAACCAGGATCAAGATCAGGAGAATGATGCCTTTCCCAATGCTGTAACCCGTAGTGAGAATCAACAGGCGCCGGTTGAAATTGTTGTTTCGATGTCTGAAAGTGAGTTTCAGGTGTTCTCGGCAATCGCAAAACAAGTTGCTGCCGCGCGGGTGGTGAAAATCAATCTACGGAATCTGCCCTCGGATACATATAAGAAGGTACTGGATAACGAGCTTGCTGTAGGGGACAGCGGGGATGTAATCCTGCTTAATAGTGAGGAAATTCAGGGTTACGCCAAAAGAGGGCATCTGTACCCTTTAAATGCAACAACGTTGTCGAAGTCGATTGGTGACTCGGTATCTCTATTACGGGAAAAGACAGAATGGAATGGTTATCAATGGGGAATGCCATTTGATTTCGACCCTTACGTACTCGCATCACGGTCCAAATCTCTTGCTAATGCAGGATTGGAACGGTTACCACAAAACCTGGATGAGTGGACTAGGGTTATTAATAAAATGGAGAATAAAAGCCAGAAGTTACTTGCGATCAACATCGATGATGCTTATGCAGCAGATGCTTGGTTAAATGAGTTTGGGTCTGGAGTCGCTCCGAGTACGTTGAAAACGGCAACGGAGTCGCATACAGCTGGGGGAAATGAACAGGCGCTGCAGGTGCTGAACTGGGTTCAGCCTTATATTCAGGTCCAAAATACCAACCCGGATTTTGCTGATAAAGACATGCAGGAAGAAGCGTTAATGGTGGTGACCCCTTTTTCCCAACTGGTGAACAATGATCTGGCATTAACTGAAGAACGTCTACCGAATCGGATCATGTTTAAACCCCTTGCACCTGTAACATCCAGAAGTTTCGTGATTACGTCGGGTTCACATGAAGCAGAGCAGGCCAGTCGATGGATTGAGGGCATGACCTCCAATTCCGTGCAATCAGACTGGTACCAGCAAGCTCATTATTTGCCTGGTCAACAGCAGCAATTGAACACAGAGTCCCAAAAGCTTTCAGTCGAAGGGCAAATAATGAGTGGTAATGGTCAGGAATGGTTTGTGGCCAAAACATCTGAAACCCCTGTGATGGATAACCCGGAGCTGGTATTACAATATAATAAGAAAGTTCAACAGTTTCTTCAGGGAGTGATTTCTGCGAATCAGTATGTGAATGACATTTTAAAAATGCAGCAATCATCAAAATGATATGGCGAGTTTAACTTCAAGTACCCCTTTGCTTGTCGATACATCTGTAGCTTTCACGAAGGACAGAATTTTCTGCGGGTAGAAACCAAGATCAAATTCCTTTTCAAGCATACGTCTTGTCGTATCGGGTAGTTCCAATTGGTTGAAAACAAGTTTATCTACATGAAAACGGATAGAATTCTGAGGTTCATTTTCTACAGTATAATGACCCTCAATACTGAGTTGTAACTGATCACGCTGTCCGGAGGCTGTAATTCGGTCCTCGTCAAACTGAAAGGCAAAATCCTCGAAGATCGGGTTCTGTTCACGCAGGAATTGATTCAGATCGTCTTGTCCAATTTGAATGGTATAGGCTGTTCCGGTTGTGGAAATTCCGCCATTCTGTTCTTGTATAAACTGAGGGAGATTTTGCATGGCTGTTGCTAGTGCTCTGAAATAACGTTTGACCTCATAAATGCCCACATTTTCCCAATAAATGGTCAATTCCTCCATTAACTTCTGAATGGCTGCCGGGTTTCCACTTGCCGAAACTTGTCCGTCTACTTCCTTCTGCAATGCAACCACACGCTCTCGCTGTCTTACCAAATTGGTCTTTAGTTCGTCCAACTCAGCCATGGTCTGACTTATTTTCGTTGAAGTTTCCTGCATGCTGCGATAACGGTCCTGATATTTGCTTAGCACTGCCTGATCTCTGCCAATAATAATTTGGTAGTAGTCAAATAAGATAAACAAGTCTTTGAACGATCTGGCCCCCAGGACCGTCATGAGAAGGCTGTCTCGTTCTCCGGTGTAATACGACCTTACCACAGCACCTGCCCGATCTTGCTGAATATGTATTTGATCTTCCTGTTCCTGGAGCTGAACATTCAATTCTTCCTGCTGTTGATTGAGATCCTTCTGCCTTACGGCAATACGTTCAATTTCGTGATCGATTTCCACGATGGACAGACTCTTCTCCAAAATTTCACGTGTTTCCTCAGGTGAAGGTTCTCCATAGGCATATGCCAATGTAGCTTGACCAAATAGTAGTGTGCATAGGATTAGGGCACAAATGCTATATCGACGGTTCACCGTATCATTCTCCTTTCCTTCAAGTACAATATTCATTGTACAGGCTTCTGTCTTCCAGACAATATATGAAATGAAATCTTGAAATATCCTTAGTGGTTACATAACTCTGAAAACAACCCATTAATCAGACAAGCATAAAGAAAAAACAAAAAAGCGAAACGGCTTATGGCCGAATCGCTTTGATGCTGTTGGCGGATTAAAGCGGCAACCCCATTTGGAACACAGTCCAGTAGCTGAACCCTGTGAAAGTAACGATCATATAACCCCAGAAGAGCAATATGTACGTTCTTTCGGTGAATTTTAAATACCCCAAAATGACGAAAAACGCAGTCTGCAGGAAAAAAAGCAAAGCCATCTCGACCAAATCTCCCGCAAAAGCCATCAGGCCAATCGTTAGCGTGAAGAACCCGAGTACCCGAAACATGCGTGCCACGGTTAGTCCTCCTCTCTATGTACGATCATAGATTGTCTACACAACATTATACCGGGAAAGGAAAAAGGTGTAAACAGAATTGGATATGAAAGCGAATTCTTTTTTATCGAATCCGTGAGCAAATAGGTCACCTTTTCCATATGTAAGGTATGAGTGCTCGCAAATATGGACATACATTTTAGTATGAAATCAATTCTATGAACTCTATGAGAGGCATAAGAATGAATGAAGCAGCTTTTATACCTAATTCACAAACCGGGAAACCGGTAATGAGGACGGTTATTTTAGGATGTTGTTAGGAGGGTATTATAGCATGACTGCAGTGAGACAGGATGCTTGGAGTACAGAGGACGATTTGATCTTGGCTGAGGTGACTTTGCGGCATATTCGGGAAGGCAGCACACAACTCGCGGCCTTCGAGGAAGTGGGCGAAAAAATAGGCAGAACATCTGCCGCTTGCGGTTTTCGCTGGAACAGCTGTGTGCGTAAAAAGTATGAGTCTGCCATCAGCAATGCGAAGGCACAGCGTCAAAAGAGAAGTTATCTCCGAAAACAGCCGGCTTTGCTTGGACCACAGGTCGCAGCTCTATCTACGCTTGATACGGAAGAAAACCTGTACAAGGCCGATGGCGTTTCAGAAGACTCCTTATCCATTGATGCAGTAATTCGCTTTTTGCGCCAGTGGAAAGGTAATGTTCAGGAAAATGGGCGTCAACTCAAAATGCTCGAAAAGGAACTTCGTGAAAAAGAAGATGAACTCCATGAGCTTCGTTGTGAGAATGACCGTTTATCCAAACAAGTGAATGAAGTACAAACCGATTACCGTGTCGTAAATGATGATTACAAGGCATTGATTCAGATCATGGATCGTGCACGCAGGCTTGCTTTTCTGGCTGAAGAAGATGAGGAACTAAAAACTCGTTTCAAAATGGATGCCAACGGCAATCTGGAACGAATTGAATAACGGATCAAGTTGCAAGAATGACGATATTTGATCAGGCCCGTCACATCTCCGTTACAAACGGCAGGTAAGACGGGTTTTTTGTTTGAAATATTTGTTCTATTATATATAGATGTAATTATTGAGAGTGGAAGAGGGATGTCTCATGGTGATCGACATTGTAGGAGCTGGCTCACTTGGTCTTTTATATGGAGGAAAGCTTCAGGCTGGAGGTTATTCTGTGCGGTTTTGGACAAGGACGCCTGAACAAGCGGAAGAACTGCGTGTACGCGGACTAACGATTACAGAGCAAGGGAAGAAGACTAAATTGCTTCCTCAACATATTCAGGCCTATCCAATAACCGAATGGTCTGCTCACTGGCATGATCAACCTGGTGATTGGCTTCTCCTCATGGTTAAGCAGACAAGTATAGATGATGTTATTCATATCATGGAGACGATGAAAGATTATATCCTTAACATTGTCTGCTTCCAGAACGGGATGGGTCATATAGAGAAGATACAAGCTGCCCTGCCGCTGTCCAGCATATACCGGGCAGTAACTACAGAAGGTGCCAAGAGGGTGCAGTATGGGGTCATACGGGCTGGTGAGGGACAAACCTGGTTTGGTAGAGATGTACATACGAAAGAAATAGAGAAAGACACCTCAGGGAATCTGGAAGAAGTTCGGTTGGAGGCACTATTGCAGCAGGCAGGATTTAACTGTACAGCGTCGAATCAAATCGATAAGCTGATATACAGGAAGCTTCTGATCAATGCTGTCATTAATCCACTCACCGCGATATGGAGAATACCCAATGGAGAATTGCTTCAGAATGATTATCGCTTAAAGGTCATGCGCCGTTTATATGATGAAGCTTTAGCCATTTACAAGGCGAGCGATATTATGGTGGGTACCGACATGTGGGAGGAAATTCTATCCGTTTGTCGATCGACGGCTTCGAATACATCCTCGATGCTCACAGATGTTATGCAAGGACGGCGTACCGAAGTGGAATCCATCAGTGGGCAAATGGTACAACTGGCGCATCGGTGTGGATTGACTGCTCCACAGCATGAATTAATGCTTCATCTGATCGAAGGAATTAGGCCGGAAGGAGTGAGTTAATGGGTTTTTTTATTGTGCTGAGCATACTACCGTTTTTTCCGTTTCTTATTGTGTACTGGGCCATGTATGGGTGGAAAAAGGATAAACGAGCTTCACTTCGCACCGCAATGGATGTCACCACGGTTTTTCTGATTTTCTCGGTTTCGGCGTTATTCAACTTAACATTTGATTCGAATTTTGGATTTTATTTAACCATGATACTCATACTAATTGCACTTGGATTGATTGGAGGGGCTCAAAATAGGCTGAAAGGAAAGGTCGATGGGGGTCGAATGTTCCGGGCCGTTTGGCGCATGGCCTTTGTAATGATGAGTTTTGGGTATGTCTTGTTTACTATATTTGGCTTATTTAGATACTTAATGAAACAGATGTAAGGTTACATAACGCAAAACGGCCCAAAAATGTGTCGATTTTGTCGAAAACTGAAAAAAACATTACTTTCTGAAAAAGTAATGTAGATTTTTTTGACCGGTGGTTGTATAATCTATAAACATAAACCACATCAATTTAGGGGGAAAGTGTTAGATGAAAAGGAAAAGTCTATTAGTCCTTTTGACGCTGATTCTGGCGTTCGGTACCGTACTTGCAGCGTGCGGATCGAAAAATGAAGGCACAACAAGTAACACGGGAACTGGCTCTGCAGGCGAGGAAAGCGGTCTCGCAAAAGATCAAGTGCTGAAAATTAACCTGACAGCTGAACCTCCTACGTTGGACCCGGCTCAGGCAAAAGACAGCCAAACCAACACTGTTCTGAAATTCTTGTATGAAGGTCTTGTACGCATCGATGCTGATGGTAAAGAAGCACCAGGCGTTGCAAAAGACTGGACAATTTCCGAAGATGGTTTGAAATATGTGTTCAACCTGAACCCGGATGCTAAATGGAGCAACGGTGATGCAATCACTGCAGAAGACTTCGTTCGCTCTTGGGAACGTGCATTGAAACCGGAAACGGCTTCCCCGTACGCTTACCAATTGTACTACATCAAAGGTGCTGAAGGTTACAACCTCAGCAAAGACGAAACATACAAAGGTACTAAAATCACAGATTTCTCCCAAGTGGGTGTAAAAGCTACTGATGAGCACACACTGGAAGTAACGTTGGAAAACCCAACTCCTTACTTCTTGGGTCTGACAGCATTCTACACGTACTACCCAGTACACCAATCTGCTGACACAAATGATAAATTCTTCACAGACTACAAAAACATGATCGTTAACGGACCATTCACTATGGATCAATACGCTAAAGGTCAAAAAATCGTAGTTAAGAAAAACGAAGGCTACCACGCAGCTTCTGACATCAAATTGTCTGAAATCAATATGTCCCTGACAAGCAGCAGTGCTTCCGAGCTGCAAGCTTATAAATCCGGACAACTGGATTACACTGGTGCACCTAACGGTGAAATTCCAACCGACCAAATTCCTTCTGTAAAAGCGGAATTGCCGGATGAGTTCAAAGCAACTGGTATTGCAAGTACTTACTACTACCAGTTCAACGTTAATGAAGCTCCATTCAACAATGCTAAAATCCGTAAGGCTTTTGCAATGTCGATCGAACGTCAACTGATCGTTGACAAAGTTACACAAGGTGGACAAGTTCCAGCTTACGGCTTTGTACCTCCAGGTATCCGCGGTGAAAACGGCGAATTCCGTGATGAGCACAAAGACGACTACTTCACTGAAAATGTTGAAGAAGCTAAAAAATTGCTTGCTGAAGGTATGAAAGAAGAAGGCTACACAACTTTGCCAGCTGTTACATTGATCTACAACACTAGTGATGCTCACGCGAAAATCGCGCTTGCTGTTGCTGACATGTGGAAGAAAAACCTTGGTGTTGACGTGAAAACGGAAAACCAAGAGTGGGGCGTATTCCTTGAGAACCGTCAAAACCAAAACTTCCAAGTAGCTCGTGCAGGCTGGTCTGCAGACTACAACGATCCGTACAACTTCTTGGAAATGTGGACTACTGGAAACACAAACAATGATTCCAAATTCAGCAACGAACAGTACGACAAAGATGTTAAAGACACTGTAAAATCTGCTGATCCAGCTGCACGTATGGCTGCATTTGCTGATGCTGAGAAAATCCTGATTCAAGATGAAATGGGCGTAATGCCGATTTACTACTACACTAACGTATCTTTGACTAAGCCTTACCTGAAAGGCGTACAACTTGATTTCAGTGGAGCAATTGACTTCACTCGTGCATATCTGGAAGAGAAATAAGTTGTTCTGAAGTCTATATGAATACTTCGGGATATATATGTGGAATTCCATATATATCCCGATTTTTTTGTATGTGCACCGATTTTCCTTATAATTCTTGAAATTTCCGATAAATGGATTGGACTTTATTCATGTCTAATTCTACAATCGATTTGTATACAAAATATTGTTTTTGGAGGTGTGCAAGGGTTGGTTAAGTACGTGCTGAAAAAATTGCTATTTATGCTGCTATCGCTTTTCATACTCGCATCAGCAACCTTCTTCCTGATGAAGGCCATTCCGGGTGACCCTTTTACATCCGAGAAAAAAGTATCGCCTGAAATTCGGGCACTACTGGAAGAGAAGTATGGGCTGGACAAACCGATGTATGAACAATACCTGAAGTATATGGGTGGAATTCTCAAAGGTGATTTTGGTGTTTCGATGAAATATCTGAATCAAGAAGTAACCGACATGATCACTCAAACGTTTACAGCATCTCTGAAACTGGGGATCTTCGCTATTGTGATCTCTGTCGTTGTTGGGGTTTTGCTAGGACTTATCGCTGCGGTTTACCATCGTAAGCTGATAGATGATGTCACGATGATCCTCGCGGTAATTGGTATCGCGGTACCGAGCTTCTTGCTCGCATCCCTGCTTCAATACGTTTTCGCCTTCAAACTGGGTTGGTTTAACGTTATGGGATTCGACGGACCGCTTGACTATGTACTTCCGGTTGCGGCATTGTCTGCATCCCCGATTGCCTTTATCGCACGTTTGACGCGTTCCAGCATGCTCGAAGTACTGCACGCGGATTACATTAAGACAGCAAAAGCCAAAGGTCTGAAATGGCCTGCAATCATGTTTAAACACGTTATTCGTAACGGTATTCTTCCCGTTGTAACTTATGTAGGTCCGATGACAGCTAACATCATCACGGGTTCCGTCGTTATTGAGCAAATCTTTAACATCGGGGGAATTGGTAAAGTATTCGTAGAGAGTATTACGAACCGGGATTATACAATGATCATGGGGATTACGATTTTCTATGGTATCCTCCTGATGTTGGCACGTTTCCTTACAGATATCGCATATGTGCTGATTGATCCTAGAATTAAGCTGGAAAGCCGGAAGGGGGCATAACGTTGTCTGGCACGAACAATAACAATAAAGAAACGGCGAACACTGCCCTGGATAGTCAGGCAGCGGTGAAATCGCAAGAAAGTGTATCGTTATGGAAAGACGCCATGTACAGACTTGCAACCAACAAGGCCGCGATGATCAGTTTGGGCATTCTGGTTCTTGTTGTCATTTTCTCTTTGATTGGTCCAACTTCGTTATTCACAAGTTATAATTATTATTCTAATGATTTGCTTAACGCCAATGCAGCGCCAAGTGCGGAGCACTGGTTCGGAACGGACGAGCTCGGTCGTGACGTATGGGTAAGAACCTGGGTAGGTGCACGTGTATCCCTTACTGTAGGTCTGGCCGCTGCCTTGATTGACCTTGTCATCGGGGTAATCTACGGAGCGATTATGGGCTTCTACGGTGGACGTGTTGATGGTATCATGAACAAGTTCTCCGAGATTCTCTATTCCCTGCCTTACATGCTCGTTGTAATCTTGTTGCTCGTTGTTTTGGAACCAAGTCTTACGACGATCATCATTGCCCTTACGATCACAGGCTGGATCAGCATGTCCTGGATTGTACGTGGTGAGATTATGCAATTGAAAAACAGAGACTTTATTCTTGCAGCGCGGTCCATGGGAGCAAGCACAGGACGTCAATTGTTCCGCCACTTACTGCCGAATGCAGTAGGACCAATTCTCGTAACGCTGACTCTATCCATTCCAAATGCCATCTTTGCTGAAGCGTTCTTGAGCTTCCTCGGATTGGGTGTATCTGCACCGAAATCTTCCTTGGGTTCGATGATCAATGACGCATTGACAGGCTGGACGCTGTATCCTTGGCGGATGTGGTTCCCTGCAGGTCTGATGGTACTTACAATGCTTGCATTTAACTTGCTCGGAGACGGTCTGCGTGACGCACTCGATCCGAAATTACGTAAATAGAAATAGGAGGTGGGATTATGGAGCCAATCTTAACAGTCAAAGACCTAAGCGTGTCATTTACAACACGTTCTGGTGAATTTGATGCCGTTAAAAATGTGAGTTTTGAACTTGGCAAAGGAGAGACGCTGGGGATTGTTGGTGAATCCGGTAGTGGTAAGAGTGTTACCGCCCAAACCATCATGAAGTTGATTCCCTCCCCGCCTTCGAAGGTCAAAAGTGGAGAGATTACTTTTCACGGGCAGAGCCTGCTTGGAAAAACAGATAAACAAATGGAAGCTATCCGTGGTAAAGATATCGGGATGATCTTCCAGGATCCAATGACTTCATTGAATCCTACAATTAAAGTCGGTAAACAAATTACCGAAGTGCTTCGCAAACACCAAAACATGTCCAAAAAAGAAGCGGAGAAACGCGCTCTGGAAATGTTGGAGCTCGTGGGTATCAAAAATGCGGCAATCCGCATGAATCACTATCCACACCAATTTTCCGGTGGTATGCGTCAGCGTGCAATGATCGCTATTGCCCTGGCATGCCGTCCATCCCTTCTGATTGCGGATGAGCCGACAACTGCACTCGACGTAACGATTCAGGCACAAATCCTGGACGTTATGAAGGATATGCAGCAAAAGCTGGGAACTTCCATCATGCTTATTACCCATGACCTTGGTGTTGTAGCCGGTATGTGTGATCGGGTTGTCGTTATGAAGGAAGGCGAAGTTGTGGAAACGGGAACGACAGCTGAAATTTTCAGCAATCCTAAGCATCCATATACGATCAAATTGTTGAACGCCTTGCCTCGTTTGGACGAGCCTAAGAAAGAAAAACCGACTCCAGTTGGTATTATCAAAGGTGCCAACAAGCCGCTAGTTGAAGTAAAGAACTTGAAACAGTACTTCAATTTGGGTAAAGGAAACATTCTCAAAGCGGTTAATGATGTCAGCTTTGATATTTTTGAAGGCGAAACCCTTGGGGTTGTAGGTGAATCCGGATGTGGTAAATCCACAACAGGACGCACGATTCTTCGCCTTTATGAGCCAACGGGCGGAAATGTAAACTTTAACGGAACGGATATCTATAAGCTGTCTCCACGCAAAATGAAAGAAATGCGTAAAGACATGCAAATGATTTTCCAGGATCCATATGCATCACTGAATCCACGTTTCAACGTTATGGATATTATCGGAGAATCACTGGATATCCATGGGCTGGCTTCCAGCGGTAAAGAGCGGAAGAAACGTGTAGAGGAGTTGCTGGATCTCGTAGGCTTGAATCCAAGCCACGCGCTTCGTTATCCGCATGAATTCTCCGGTGGTCAAAGACAACGTATCGGTATTGCCCGTGCGCTTGCAGTGGATCCTAAATTCATCATCTGTGACGAGCCTTTGTCAGCACTTGATGTATCCATCCAAGCTCAAGTGGTTAAGTTGCTCGAAGAGCTTCAACAGCGTCTTGGTCTGACTTACCTCTTCATTGCGCATGACTTGTCGATGGTTAAGCATATCAGTGACCGCGTTGCTGTTATGTATATGGGTAAAGTGGTTGAGCTGGCAGAGAGTGAAGAGCTTTACTCTAACCCTGTTCACCCTTACACCAAAACATTGCTATCTGCTATTCCTGTACCTGATCCGGAAGTGGAAGCAAACAAACGCCGCATTTTGCTGCCGGACGAACAGTCTGGACCAATCCAAAATGGAGCAACTGGTCCTGTAAACGATCCGTATAACTTGGAGAATGCTCAATTGATTGAGATTTCCAAAGGTCACTGGGTTTCCGAACCATACGTTTAAGGAATTATATTCCGTTTGGACTTATTGATGTTATTAAACCGCCGGCTTGTTCGGCGGTTTTTTGATTTTTTAGGCGACTTTCTTTTGACGAAGTGGCCTGTAGTTCGGTACAATCAAGAAAGGCTCTTTGAAGCAGAATAGGAGGCAGACCTCATGAAAGGTATTACCGAGGCACTCCGCAGCGGAACACAACTTGCAGAAGATTATATCTGCTCACGTGATGCTGCGCGGGGCCTTTATGAGTATGACATACACTGGGAGTCCGGACTTCATGCGCGTGCCGAGTGGCTGGATCAATCGGAGAACACACGTGTGGATCGCGAGAACCTGGTAGAGTATTTACGTATATATAACAAACGTTTGAATGATCACGAAGCTGTACATCATTCTATTGCACGTTTGGCCGAGAAAGGTACGTTTGTAGTTACTGGTGGGCAGCAGAGCGGCTTGTTGACAGGGCCGTTATTTGTCATCTACAAAGCTGCGAGTGTCGTTGCAGCTGCCCGTGAAGCTGAAGCCAAGCTCCAGCGTCCGGTCGTTCCCGTATTTTGGATCGCTGGTGAAGACCATGACTGGGACGAAGTGAATCACACCTATTTGCCCGGTCACAAGGGCGAAATGACCAAGGTCAAGCTGCATGGGCGGTTCGATGGCCGAAATTCGGTGAGCGGGGTCACGATTGAGACGGAACAATGGATGAACGTAATCGAGCAGGTGGAGCATCTTCTGCCGGATACTGTACATAAACCAGGATTAATGGAGATGCTCGTCTCGATCCATCAGTCCAGCTCGAATCTTAGTGATGCTTTTGCGAGAATGGTGTCGGCATTGTTTGGCAGTACTGGACTGGTCCTAATGGATGCTGCGGATTCCGGATTAAGAGAACTGGAACGCCCTGTATTCGAACGATTGATTCGTGAGAATGGTTCATTGCGTGAAGCTTATTTGCAGGGTGCTTCGAAGGTACAGGAAGCGGGCTACCCAATGCCGGCAGAAGTCGCTGAAGACGGAGCAAATTTGTTTTATATTCATGATGAAACCCGGTTGCTCCTGTTCCTGAAGGATGGTTTGTACACGGATCGAAAAGGGCTAGTGTCGTTTACAGAAGAACGATTGCTTCAGGAGCTGAGGGAACATCCCGAGCGATTCAGTAATAATGTACTCACCCGCCCGTTAATGCAGGATTCCGTGCTGCCTGTAGCTGCGGTGATATTGGGGCAAGGTGAGATTGCTTACTGGGGACTGACCAGAACCGCATTCCGCCAGTTTGGTCTGCAAATGCCCATCTTGCTGCCGAGGTTGTCCTTCACCATTTTGGAGGATGTCCATCACAAGCACATGAATCAGTACCAGCTCTCTTTCCAAGATGTGCAATATCATATGGAAGAAAAAAGAGAGAAGTGGCTCGCAGGACAGGAAACGTTCCAGGTCGAGGAGCAATTTGAGCAAGTCCAGCAATCCTTTGCTGAGCTTTATCGTCCATTGCTTGATCAACTTGCGCAAATTCACGCTGGACTGGATCGGATCGGTGATACGAATCTGAAAAAGATTAACGAACAGATGCAATATCTGCAAAAGCAAACACAGAAGGCGATCGCTGATAAACATGAGGTTGGCCTCAGACATTGGAACGGCATACAGAACTCGCTCTTTCCTATGAACAAACCACAGGAACGAGTGCACAATGCGCTCTACTACTTGAACCGTTATGGAACCAAGTGGATTCAGGAGCTCATTGAGAGCGGACGTGAATTCCGGGGTCAACATCAAGTGATTGAACTCTAACTGTGTGGTTCAGCAGACCTTTATAATAGAAGAAACACAGATAAACGAGGAGGATGGGCATGACTACACCTGCACTGCAAAACAGTATTGTTAAAGATATGGGACTCGCTTCAGAAGGACACTTGAAAATTGACTGGGTTGAAGCACATATGCCTGTATTGAACCGCATTCGTCGCCAATTTGAACAGGATCTTCCTTTCAAAGGATTAAAGGTTGCCATTTGCCTTCACCTTGAAGCCAAAACAGCTTACCTGGCAAAAGTCATTCAAGCTGGCGGCGCAGAAGTGACCATTACACACAGTAACCCGCTGTCAACTCAAGATGATGTATGTGCGGCTCTTGTAGAAGATGGTGTTACAGTGTATGCCAAATACAATCCGGGGCCAGAAGAGTTCAAGCAGCTCCAGCTTCGTGCATTGGAAGTTAAACCCGACCTGATTATTGATGACGGCGGCGACTTTGCAACCATTATCGCTTCCGAACGTCCTGACCTTGCGGCAACGATTCGTGGGGGCGCAGAGGAAACGACAACAGGTATTATCCGTCTGAAAGCTTTGGCGAAAGAAGGACAACTGCAGTTCCCGATGGTTGCAGTTAATGACGCTTATTGCAAATACCTGTTCGACAACCGTTATGGCACAGGCCAATCAGCCTTTGATGGCATTATCCGTACAACCAACCTGGTGGTAGCTGGTAAAAATGTGGTTGTAGCAGGATACGGCTGGTGTGGTAAAGGTGTCGCGATGCGTGCCAAAGGTCTTGGCGCCAATGTCATTGTAACTGAAATTGATCCAATCAAAGCGGTTGAAGCGCATATGGACGGTTTCCGTGTCATGACGATGGTGGAAGCAGCCAAATTGGGCGATTTCTTCATCGCTGTTACCGGCAACAAAGACGTGATCACAGGTGAACATTATGACGTGATGAAAGACGGAGCGATTTTGAGCAATGCAGGGCATTTCGATGTGGAAGTAAATAAACCCGAGCTTGCCAAACGTTCAGAGTCCATCCGCACTGTGCGTCGCAATATTGAAGAGTATCGTTTCAAAGATGGACGTAAAATGTATCTTCTTGCAGAAGGACGTCTCGTGAATCTGGGTGCAGCTGATGGCCACCCTGCTGAGATTATGGACACGACGTTTGCATTGCAGGCTTTGGGATTGCGTTATGTTAGCGAGAATTACGCTGCATTGGGTAAAACTGTTGTTAACGTACCTTATGAAATTGACCAGCAAGTTGCCAGCTACAAACTGGAGAGCCTGAATATCTCTATTGATTCATTGTCAGCTGAACAGGAAAAATATCTGGACAGCTGGAAGTTTTAGGGGCACCCAATAATTACAAGCTGATGAACTGATTCAAAGGGTTTAAAATAGTGTATTGATGATATGGCTCATTAGCGATTGCAAGTAGAATAACCGGTAGCGGGGAAACGCCTTTGATCCTGAGCAAGAGGATCAAAGGCGTTTTTCTTATGAAGCAAATTGAAAAAAATCAAGTAAGCAAGAAGGGTTTTGATTTTTTAGTGCGAATCTATTATGCTTAGGTGGTGGAAAGTGGGGCAAAGTGGGAGAAACGGGTGAGGAGTGAGTGGGCCAATGTTTATGGGGGAGTTCCAACATAGCATTGATGACAAAGGTCGGGTTATTATTCCGGCCAAATTCCGCGAATCTCTGGGACCGTCTTTCGTTGTCACACGGGGTTTGGACCAATGTCTTTTCGTGTACCCTATGGAGGAGTGGGGGGTCATGGAACAGAAGCTCAAAGCACTGCCTTTGATGAAGTCGGATGCACGTGCGTTTACCCGGTTTTTTTTCTCGGGTGCTACCGAATGTGAATTGGACAAACAGGGTAGGGTAAATTTACCGGGCAATTTACGGGAATATGCCAAATTGGACAAGGATTGTGTTGTTCTTGGCGTGTCGAACCGGGTGGAGATCTGGAGCAAAGGCATATGGGAGAGTTATTTCAATCAATCCGAGGAAGCATTCAACGACATTGCCGAAAAGCTAGTCGATTTTAATTTTGATCTATAAAGTCAGGAGGGGTGCAGGTTGTTTCACCACATAACCGTACTCAAAGAAGAGGCAACAGAGGGATTAAACATCAAGCAGGACGGTATATACGTGGACTGCACTTTAGGTGGAGGAGGACATAGTTCCGTCATTGCTTCCAAGCTCGGTCCAGGGGGAAGGCTTATCGCACTGGATCAGGACGATTGGGCATTGGATAATGCGCGCGAGAAGCTTGCTTCGTATGGAGATCGCATCACGCTTGTGAAAACGAATTTCCGTGATCTGGAGCAGGTTCTGAAAGAACTGGATGTGCCAATGAAGGACGGCGTGCCGCAGGTGGATGGCATTTTGTACGATTTGGGTGTGTCATCACCTCAATTCGATGAAGGAGAACGTGGATTTAGTTACAATCACGATGCTCCGCTGGACATGAGGATGGATCAGGATGCATTTCTGACAGCCAAAGAGATTGTCAACGAATGGCCTGAAGAGGAGATTGCCCGAATTTTATATCGTTATGGTGAAGAAAAGTTTTCAAGAAGAATTGCCCGCGTCATTGTGGAAAAACGAAGCCAGGCTGTTATCGAGACCACAGGAGAGCTAGTGGAATTGATCAAGGAAGGCATCCCGGCTGCTGCTCGCCGTACAGGTGGACATCCGGCGAAGCGCAGTTTTCAGGCTTTGCGGATTGCAGTTAATGATGAACTGGGTGCGTTTGAAGAAGCATTGCATCAGGCGGTTCGGTGTCTTGCACCAGGTGGACGTGTATCTGTTATTACCTTTCACTCGCTTGAGGATCGGATTTGCAAGCAAATATTCAGCAGTTATCTGGAGAAGTGTACGTGCCCGCCTGACTTTCCGTTATGCGTGTGCGGCGGTAAAGGTGTACTGCGTTTAGTCAACAGAAAACCGCTGATTCCGACGGATACGGAACTGGCCGAGAACTCCCGTGCACGTTCAGCTAAACTGCGCGTAGCCGAGAAACTGTAAACCAAGAGCGAAGGAGAGAGTCTTTGTATGGCATATACACGTGGTAACCTTGCAGTGAAAGAAAAAGCAACCCAAGAACGTGTGACGCAGCAGAGGTACAAGGAAACCACCAAAGTGGTGACTCGTCGTACGGGTCTTCCTGCACGAGAGAAATTCTTGTATCTGATGACATTGATCGTCTGTATCGTTATCGGTGGTGCACTGATGTGGCGTTATGCTCATATCTATGATCTGAACAAACAGGCTCAATCAACGTTGTCCGAGACAAGAAAAGCGGAGAAAACCATCGCAGACCTGCAGGTTGAAAAGGAAAGACTGAACAATTTGGTTATTGAAAATGCACGCAAACTTGGCTATGTAGAAGCGTCCGGCAAAGACGTTATAATCGTGCCTCGTTCAACAGGTGTAACGAGCTCACTGGATACAGAGTCGTCTTCGGATACAGCAAGTAAGTAAAGAGGTGTACCGATGGTAAAAAGAATAAAGATGCGCACGCTGCTTATAGGGGGATGTATTACCCTCTTTTTTCTTGTACTGATAACCCGAATCTTTTTTATTCAAGTGGTAAACAGCAGTACCTGGCAAGGATATGCCTCCGAGCTGGTGGAACGTGAGCAGACGATTAAGGCAAGCCGGGGGTCTATTACGGATCGGAACGGCAACATTCTGGCAACAGATGCACCGGCATATACGGTATCGGTCAATCCCGAGATGATCAATGAACTTGGGATTGAAGATGTCGTTACGACCAAGCTCGCAGCAATACTTGGCAAGAATGAAAGTGAAATGCGTGCTTTGGTGACTGCCAAAGATAAAAAAGGGAAATTTTACAAACAGCGCGAGGTGCGAAGTGAGGGTTACAAAATCAGCCCGGAACTGGCAGCTAAAGTAACCGCGCTGAGGGAAGAACTGAAGGAAGAATACAAAGCTCAGAACGCCATCGTAATGGCACAGGAATCGAAGCGGTTTTACCCCGAAGAGACGCTTGCATCGCATCTTCTGGGTTACATGAGTCGTGACGGTAAAGCTGTAAACGGGCTTGAAGTTTCGTATGATGAAGAACTGACGGGCACTGATGGTTACCTGAACTACCAAAAGGATGCCAAAGGCATCAAGCTTCCTGATTCTCAGGATAACTATCTTCCACCTCAAAACGGAAATAACCTGAAGCTGACGATTGATGATACCATTCAATTTTACATTGAAGATGCCATTAAGGAAGCAGTTGCTCAGTATAATCCGCTCAGTATGACCGTCATTGCAGCAGATCCAAACACGATGGAAATATTGGGCATGGCGAACTGGCCGAATTTTAATCCCAATACGTACTGGGAAACCCCGGATCAAAAAGATTTCATCAATCATGCAACACAGTCCATCTACGAACCAGGCTCAACATTTAAGATTGTTACATTGGCTGGTGCTGTAGAAGAGAAGCTGTTTGATCCAAACGCGACGTTTGAATCAAAACGAATTAATATTGGCGGATATTCAATCAGTGATAATGGCCACACTTATGGTACGATTTCCTATCTCGAAGGCGTCAAACGTTCAAGTAACGTTGCCTTTGTTAATCTCGGTTACAACATGCTTGGCGGCGAACGTTTGCGTCATTACATAGACGAATTCGGATTCGGCCAAAAAACGGGAATTGATCTGCCGAGCGAGTCGGCCTCACCGATCAAACCATTGGTTTATAAGTCCGAAATTGCAACAGCAGCCTATGGTCACGGTTTGGTTCAAGTAACCCCGATTCAGCAGGTGGCTGCCATCTCGGCCATTGCCAACGGCGGAAAACTGATGGTTCCACATCTGGTGAAGGAAATCATCAATCCAAATGACGGAACAACTGAAGTGACCAAGCCAAAAGAGGTCCGCCAGGTCATCTCCAAGGAATCTGCAAAACTGGTAAGTGGCTATTTGGAACAGGTTGTAGCAGACCAGCAGATCGGTACTGGGCGCAAGGCCTATATAGAAGGATACCGGGTTGCTGGTAAAACGGGAACAGCAAGAAAATGGGTGAACGGGGAATATAGTAAAACCAAAGATGTCGTTTCGTTTATCGGATTTGCCCCTGTTAACAATCCCAAAATTGCGATGCTAGTCGTCATTGACCAACCGAGTGGAACCAACATTGGTGGTGGTGCTGCAGCAGCTCCTGTATTCAAAAAGATTGTCAGTCAGACCCTGCAATACATGGGTGTTCCGAAAGATACGACAAAGACCACGGACAAAAAGGCAGCTACCGTCGTTCAGACGAAGACTCCTGACTTGACTGGGAAAACAGCCAAACAGGCTAGAAGCCAGCTTCTAAACGCAGGAATTGCTTACGAGACCCTAGGGAAGGGCGAGAGTGTTATTCGCCAGTACCCTGCGGCAGGCGAATTAATGAACCCAGGTCAGCGAATCTATCTGCTTACGGAAGACAGCAGCAGTATGAAAGTTCCTGATCTCACAGGCGAATCGCTTCGGGATGCCATGGAAGTTCTTTCACTCATGAAAGTGGGAGTAATTGTCAAGGGTGAGGGTTATGTCGTGAGTCAAAAGGAGCAGGTCTCCGGGGAACAGCGGACCATACAGCTCACATTGCAGACTGCCAAGGCCGCAGTAACCGGCATAGCGGATGAAGATCCTGAGTCTTCAGATGCTGCATTGGAGGAAGAGGGGACAGCAGAAGAGTCCAGCAAGACAGAAGAAACGGGGAACTCGGATGGAACCGAGGCTCCAACCAATGAGACGGACTCGTCTTCTGGTGCCGCGATTGATCCGGTGCTCCCATAACCATTGAATTTATAGCTTGTTCTAACCCCCGGTTGTCCCGAATATTCATGAATGAACGAGGTCATGATTTTGGGACGAGTGGGGGGATCTTTTCGTGAAGGGTTCAAGTGTAAATTTACGGCGCAGGCTGTTATGGAGTTTGCTCATTTTGGTATTGTTATTTTCGGCCCTGGTGATCAGGCTTGCTTATGTACAACTCGGGAAAGGCCCGGAATTGTCTGCGAAAGCGGAAGAGTCCTGGCGGCGGAACATTCCATACTCAGCCAAACGGGGAGAGATCTTGGATCGCAATGGTACCTCTCTTGCCTATAATGTAACTACACCGACGATTATGGCGATTCCGGCTCAAGTCAAGGAAGCGGAGACTACAGCGAAGGCACTAGCCCCTTTACTTGGAATGACTGAAGAGAAAGTGCTGGCAACCATCAAGAAAAGAGAACTGATTGTACGACTACAACCCGGCGGCCGCAAAATTACGATGGAGAAAGCTCAGCGCATTCGTGATTTGAAGCTTCCGGGTATCGTTGTTGCAGAGGATAATAAACGATTCTATCCTTATGATGATCTGGCTGCTCACATTCTTGGTTTTACGGGGATTGATAACCAAGGATTGACCGGGGTCGAAAAAAGGTATGATGAGAAGTTGACCGGTTTAAATGGCAGTGTGTCCTACTTGTCCGATGCGGCCGGAAGGCTTATGCCGGGCTCATCTGAGAAGTATGTGGAACCAAGAGATGGTCTTAACCTGGAGCTGACGATCGACAAATCGATCCAATCCATTATGGAAAGGGAACTGGATCAGGCCATGGTCAAATTCCAGGCGAACTCCGCTCTGGCTATCGCCATGAACCCGAAGACGGGTGAAGTCCTCGGCATGGCCAGCAGACCAGGGTATGAACCAGCGGATTACCAGCAGTATCCGTCTGAAATCTATAACCGGAATTTACCGATATGGATGACATACGAACCGGGTTCAACTTTTAAAATCATTACTTTGGCGGCAGCATTGGAAGAGAAGAAGGTGAATCTGCAGCAGGATCAGTTCTTTGATCCAGGATATGTTGAGGTTGGAGGTGCCCGGCTGCGCTGCTGGAAAAAAGGCGGCCATGGGAGTCAAACCTTCCTGCAAGTCGTGGAAAACTCCTGCAATCCCGGGTTTGTCGCTCTAGGTCAAAAGCTGGGTAAAGAGTCCTTGTTTTCTTACATCAAAAACTTTGGATTTGGAACCAAAACAGGTATTGATCTTAGCGGCGAGGCAAGTGGTATTTTGTTCAAGCTGTCCCGAGTGGGTCCTGTGGAGCTTGCGACAACAGCCTTTGGGCAAGGCGTTTCGGTCACCCCCATTCAGCAAGTGGCGGCCGTCTCGGCTGCCATCAATGGAGGCAAGCTCTACAAACCTTATGTAACCAAAGCGTGGGTTCATCCCGAAACGGGTGAAGTGATGGAAGAAGTCAAGCCAGAACTTGTGCGGCAGGTCATTTCGGAAGACACATCCAAGCAGGTTCGTGAGGCTTTGGAAAGTGTTGTTGCAAAAGGCACAGGAAGACCGGCGTTCATCGACGGATATCGGGTAGGCGGCAAAACAGGTACAGCCCAGAAGGTTATTAACGGACGTTATTCCTCTACCGAGCATATTGTATCCTTTATTGGCTTTGCTCCGGCAGATGATCCACAGATCGTAGTGTACACGGCTGTCGATAATCCAAAAGGGATTCAGTTCGGGGGTGTCGTTGCAGCTCCGATTGTACAGAATATTCTTGAAGACTCGCTGCACTATATGAATGTTCCTGTGCGCAAGGATCAGGTTGCGAAAGAATACAAGTATGGCGAAACCAAAATTGTTACGGTTCCCGATCTCACAGGTGCAACGGTAGAAGATCTGTATGAAGATCTCAACATGAACTTTATGCTGGCTAAGTCCGGCAGTGGGAAGTACGTAATTAACCAGGCTCCGAAGCCAGGAGCAAGGGTGGAGCAGGGCTCTACCATACGAATCTATATGAGTGATGTGCTGAAAGAAGCACACGATCATACAGGGGAAGCAGGACAGGAGCCTTAACCGGCTCCAGGTCCTAGCGCAACAAAATTCAAAAAGTTGCGTTTCATTAAATGGCTATATGGACGATATTAATAAAAAGAAATGCCTTGAGCAGAAGTAAACTTGGAGAAGTGAGGTTATTCATGTGCTTTTAAAACAATTTGCATCGAAGCTGACAACTGCACGCCTGATTGGCGAGCCTAATACAGAATGCCAAAACTTACAGACAGATTCCCGCCAGGTTCAACCGGGAGATCTGTTTATCTGTCTTCCGGGACATACGGTAGATGGACATGATTATGCGGAAAAAGCTGTGAATGCCGGAGCGGTAGCACTGGTCGTGGAACGACAACTGGAACTACCTGTACCGCAGCTGCTGGTCAAAGACAGTCGTTTTGCAATGGCAGTCCTTGCAGACTCTTTCTTTGACTCACCAAGCCATAAGATGAATATGATTGGTGTAACGGGAACGAACGGAAAGACAACCACCACCTATCTGATTGAAAAGATCATGAGTGATCATGGACAGAAGACAGGTTTGATTGGTACCATTCAAATGCGTTACGACGGGCGGACCTATCCAATGTCGGGAACTACACCAGAAGCACTCGATCTGCAGCGCAGTCTGTATGATATGGTTCAAGCGGGGACGGACTGCTGCGTTATGGAGGTCTCCTCACATGCGCTGGAGCAGGGACGTGTAAAAGGAACCAATTTCCGTACTGCGGTATTCACCAACTTGACTCAAGATCATCTGGACTATCATAATTCCATGGAAGAGTACCGCGCAGCAAAAGGCCTGTTCTTTGCAAGACTTGGCAACGAGTTTGCAGAGGACGCCTCCCGTCGCAAATTTGCGGTCATTAACGCTGACGATCCATCGGCCAATTATTTCAAATCAGTGACTGCAGCTGAAGTCATTACATATGGCATGGAAGATAATGCTGATGTACGGGCATCCAACATCTCGATTACATCGCAGGGTACATCATTCCATGTGGATACATTCGCAGGCAGTACAGACATTAACTTGCGCATGGTAGGGAAATTCAACGTATATAACGCCATGGCAGCTATCTCTGCTGCACTTGTTGAAGGAGTACCCTTGGAAGAGATTAAACGCAGTCTTGAGACGGTTCCTGGTGTGGATGGACGTGTTGAAGCCGTAGACGAAGGTCAGTCATTTGCTGTTATTGTGGACTACGCTCATACACCAGACGGCTTGGAAAACGTATTGCGAACGGTAAAAGAGTTTGCCGAAGGTCGAGTCATCTGTGTATTCGGATGTGGGGGAGACCGGGATCGGACCAAACGTCCATTAATGGGGAAAATTGCAGCGAAGTATAGTGACATTGTATTTGTAACTTCTGACAATCCACGTACAGAGGATCCGGATCTGATTCTCAAAGATATTGAAGTAGGTCTGGTAGAAGAAGGCGTACCATCTGATCGTTATCTCATGGTCGTAGATCGTCGTCAGGCAATACATGAAGCTATTGAAATGGCAAGCCCAGCCGATGTAGTATTGATTGCGGGCAAGGGTCATGAGACCTATCAAATTATCGGAACAACCAAAACGGATTTCGATGATCGGATCATAGCCAAAGAGGCGATAAGGGGCAAATCCAATTGATAAAAAGAACATTAGCGCAATTGGCCGAAATGTGCGGAGGAACACTAAACGACTACACTGCTTACGGTGACATCCGCGTTGAAGGTGTATTTACGGATTCACGCAAGCCAGTAGAAGGCAGTTTGTTTATCCCGCTTGTCGGCGAGAGGTTTGACGGACACGAATTTGTGCAAGCTTGTTTAGAAAAGGGAGCCGCAGGGGCGTTATGGCAGAATGACCATGGTGTTCCCCCGCAGGGAGGAGCAGTCATCGTCGTTGAAGACACGCTGGCAGCCCTGCAGGGGCTTGCATCTGCCTATCTGGCCGAGAGCCAAACTTCCGTGGTGGGCATTACCGGCAGCAATGGCAAAACAACAACCAAGGACATTGTGGATGCCATTCTCTCTACCAAATTCAAGGTGCATAAGACGCAGGGAAACTTCAACAATCATATCGGACTTCCACTTACGGTGCTAAGCATGGAACAAGATACCGAGATTGTGATTCTGGAAATGGGCATGAGCGGCCGCAGAGAAATCGAGGTATTGTCTTTGATTACTCAGCCGGATATCGCCATCATTACGAATATTGGTGAATCCCATCTGCTGCAGCTTGGCTCCAGGCTGGAGATTGCCAGAGCAAAAGCCGAAATTGCTGCAGGCATGAAACCAGGTGGCCTGTTAATTTATAACGGAGACGAGCCGTTGATTAAGCAGGTTCTGGCTGAAGCGGAAACGAAGCAGCCCGAGGGAATGAAACGATTTACATTTGGACTTCAGACAGACAATGATGATTACCCGACAGGACTCATGAATGCGCAGAACGGTGTTGTTTTCACGACAAAACAGTTGGGGGAACAAGCACTTACGCTTCCTCTGCTGGGTACACACAATGTCGTTAACTGTCTGGCTGCACTTGCAGTTGCACGTCACTTTGGTGTAACAGCCGAACAGATTGCCTCCGGGTTATCCAGCTTGAAACTGACGGGCATGCGTATTGAGGTTATTCAAGGAGTCAGCGGACTAACGATGCTTAATGATGCCTACAATGCAAGTCCAACGTCGATGAAAGCAGCTATTGATGTGTTGGATGGACTCAAAGGTTATCGCTCTCGAGTAGCCGTACTTGGAGATATGTTGGAACTTGGACCTCAGGAAGAGGAGCTTCACCGTGGTATCGGAGAGTATATTACGCCTGGGAAAATGGACATGGTGCTAACCTATGGACCGTTATCGGTGAATATAGCAGAGGGTGCAAAACTGCACATGCCGGCAGAAGCCGTACATGCATTTGAAAACAAGGAAGAGATGACCCGTTACCTGCTGGAAAAATTGCATCCCAGAGACGTCGTTTTGTTCAAGGCCTCCCGGGGCATGAAGCTGGAGGACGTGGTCGAATCACTAAAAATAGCATCATTACAGAATTGAGTAGACTAGAGGGGTGAACCCATGGATTTTCAGGTATTACTGTTAACAATCGGCGTTTCATTTATTTTGGCGGTGATTGCTGCACCGCTATTGATTCCATTACTTCGCCGAATGAAATTCGGACAGCAGGTTCGGGAAGACGGGCCGCAGAGCCATCTGAAAAAGAGCGGGACGCCGACGATGGGCGGGGTTGTGATCCTGCTTGCATTTACATTAGCCTTTTTGAAGTTTTCAGCAGTCAAAAATACGGATTTCTATGTGCTGCTCGTGGCTACGCTCGGTTTTGGCCTGATCGGCTTCCTGGATGACTACATCAAGATTGTATTCAAACGTTCTCTGGGACTGACCGCCAGACAAAAAATGCTGGGACAGCTGTTTTTCAGCGCCGTGATGTGTTTCTTGCTCATTCAAAATGGGCACAGCACAGCGATCTCGATCCCTGGAACATCCGTCTCCTTCGACTGGACGGGGTGGTTCTATTATCCGTTTGTCGTGTTCATGATGCTCGCGATCACCAATGCCGTTAACTTTACGGATGGACTGGATGGTCTACTGTCTGGTATCAGCGCTATTGCGTTTGGGGCGTTTGCAATTGTAGCGATGCAGGCGACGTCTATGCCGGCAGCGGTATGTGCAGCAGCCATGATTGGTGCTGTGCTTGGTTTTCTTGTATACAATGCGCATCCGGCCAAAGTGTTTATGGGAGACACGGGCTCACTAGGTATTGGTGGTGCCATTGGTGCCGTTGCCATTGTTACGAAGACGGAGCTTCTTTTTGTAATCATTGGTGGTGTGTTCGTCATCGAGATTCTATCCGTTATTATTCAAGTGGTATCGTTCAAGACCCGGGGCAAGCGTGTATTCAAAATGAGTCCTATTCACCACCACTTTGAATTAAGCGGATGGTCGGAATGGCGGGTTGTTATTACTTTTTGGGCAGTTGGTGCTATTTTGGCTGCGCTCGGACTTTATCTCAACAAGGGGTTGTAAATCATGAACCATCCTGAATCATATCGCGGTCAACAGGTTGTTGTGCTCGGACTGGCAAAGAGTGGCGTGCAAGTTGCCAAGGTGCTGGACCGTGCGGGAGCGAAAGTCACAGTGAATGATAAAAAAGAGAGGGAACAGTGTCCCGAAGCATCCGAATTGGAGGCTTTGGGAATTTCTGTTGTATGCGGGGGCCATCCCGATGATCTGATTCATGAGGGTGTGAAGCTTGTGGTTAAAAACCCGGGCATCCCTTATCAGGCGCCACCAGTACAGCAGGCTCTTTCCCTCGGAATTGAGGTTGTAACGGAAGTGGAAGTGGCTTACCACCTCTGTGCAGCACCGATGATTGGGATTACAGGTTCCAACGGGAAAACAACGACAACCACATGGGTTGGCAACATGCTGGAGCATGCAGGCTTGAACCCGATTGTGGCCGGCAATATCGGTACACCGCTCAGCGAGGCGGCAGAACAAGCTACGGCCGATAACTGGATGGTCGTTGAACTTAGTAGTTTCCAGCTTAAGGGAACTGTTCATTTCCGTCCACGGATTGCGAGTCTGCTTAATGTTACAGAAACGCATCTGGATTATCACGGGGATATGGATGACTATATCGCTTCCAAAGCTAAAATCTTTGCCAATCAGCTTGCGGATGACGTAGCCGTGCTGAACTGGGATGATCCCGTATGCCGGGAATTGGTTCCTTATATTAAAAGCAGGCTGCTTCCGTTCTCCATGACTGAGAAGCTGGAAGCGGGCGTATACGCCGATCCTCCTTACGTGGATGGAGAAGAGGATGATGTGAAACGCCAGGTGGTATATGCCGACGGTCAAGGAAACTATCACATCGTTATAGACGTTGAAAACATTGGAATACCAGGACAATTTAATGTTGGGAATGCGCTGGCTGCGGTAGCCATTGCAGTAGCGGCAGGTGCCGATCCGGCTGTGCTTGAGGAACCCCTGTCCGAATTCAAAGGGGTTGAACACCGTTTGGAGTATGTGCTGGAGCACAATGGCGCCAAGTACTACAACAATTCCAAGGCTACCAATTCGAAGGCAACCGTCATGGCGTTGAACTCCTTCAAGGATCCGGTCGTGCTGATCGCCGGAGGACTGGATCGGGGTTCAGACATGATGGAGCTGCTCCCCTTGTTCCAGGAACGGGTAAAAGCGGTTGTGGCTCTCGGCGAAACACGTGAGAAAATCGCCAAGGTCGCGGAACTGGCGGGATTAAAGCAAATTAAGGTCGTCGATAATGAGGATGATGCTGCCCAGACGTTAACCGCTGCAGTACAGGAAGCGTCGCGGCTTGCAGCGCCTGGTGATATAGTCTTGCTCTCACCGGCGTGTGCAAGTTGGGACATGTTTGCTTCTTATGAGGAGCGGGGACGCATTTTTAAAGAGGCGGCGCATAACTTGTAAGTAGGGGGGTGGAAAAGCCCCTACTTCCATGCAAGGGGTGGCCTCCTGATGAAACAGACGCGACCGGCGCCGGATATCTGGCTCCTGATTTGTATTGTGGCATTGCTTGCCATCGGCATTATTATGGTCTATAGTGCGGGCTCGGTGCTTGCTTTTCATGACTATGGCGATTCATTTTATTTTGTCAAAAGACAGTTGTTATTTGCTGGACTCGGACTGGCTGCCATGTTTGTCACAGCCAATGTGGATTACCGGGTCTGGCGGAAATATGCTAAACCGATATTGATCGCCTGTTTTATTATGCTGATTGCGGTGTTAATTCCCGGGATCGGCGTGGTCCGCGGCGGAGCACGAAGCTGGCTCGGCATTGGATCGTTTGGCATTCAGCCCTCTGAATTCATGAAGCTGGGCATGATTTTGTTTTTGGCCCACTGGCTGAGCAAAGAACCGGGGAAAATTAAAACATTCACAACCGGATTGTTGCCCCCGCTTGGATTGATAGGTCTCGCCTTCGGCATTATTATGCTGCAGCCCGATTTGGGGACAGGCACGGTCATGATGGGGGCATCCATGCTGATTATTTTTACGGCAGGCGCAAGAATGAAACATTTGCTGCTGCTTGCCCTTGGGGGCGTTGCTGGGTTTGCCGCATTGATTGCGGCGGCTCCTTACCGGTTGAAACGAATAACGGCTTTTCTCGACCCATGGTCCGATCCGCTGGGTGCCGGCTATCAAATCATCCAATCGTTATATGCAATCGGACCGGGGGGCCTGGCAGGTCTGGGCCTTGGGATGAGCCGGCAAAAATACAGCTATGTGCCCGAACCGCAAACGGATTTCATTTTTTCCATATTGGCTGAAGAGCTCGGGTTTATTGGCGGACTTATTGTACTTCTACTCTTCCTGGTACTGGTCTGGAGAGGTATGCGAGTAGCGATGACAGTGCCGGATGCTTTTGGCAGTTTGCTGGGTGTAGGCATTATCGGCATGGTGGCTGTACAAGTCATCATCAATATCGGCGTAGTCATCGGGCTCATGCCCGTTACCGGAATAACCCTACCGCTGATCAGTTATGGCGGATCATCTCTGACTTTGATGCTGACGGCACTAGGGATACTGTTAAACTTATCACGTTATGCGAGGTGACTATGCGATGCGAGTCGTACTAAGCGGCGGCGGTACCGGTGGACATATCTATCCGGCCGTTGCCATAGCAAGACAATGTGAGGCGGAGAATCCCGACTCGACATTTTTATATATTGGAGGAACCCGTGGACTGGAGAGCAAGTTAGTGCCACAGGAGAACATTCCTTTTCAATCCATTGATATTACAGGATTTCGACGGAAGTTGTCCGTGGACAATCTGAAGACGGTTATGCGATTTATTCAGGGCGTCCGGAAATCGAAGAAAATGCTGAAGGAATTCAAACCTGATGTGGTGATCGGGACAGGCGGCTATGTATGTGGACCTGTGGTTTATGCAGCTGCCAAACTAGGGATTCCAAGTGTCATTCATGAACAAAATGCAATCCCCGGCTTAACCAACAAGTTCCTTACTCGTTACGTGGATACCGTTGCAGTTAGCTTCGAAGGTTCCGAGAAGGCCTTCTCGGGAGCCAAAAGAGTAGTGTACACGGGTAATCCGAGGGCAACCACGGTTGCCAAGGCCAGCCGTGATCGAGGATTTGCCACACTGGGCGTGCCAATGGACAGCCGGGTTGTGCTGGTTGTTGGTGGCAGCCGCGGGGCAAAGGCCATCAATAAAGCGATGGTGGACATGGCTCCCATGCTGGAGAAGCTGGACGATGTACACGTCGTTTATGTAACTGGTGAATCGTATTTTGACGAAACACGGGAAGCGATACGCAGTTCACTTGGAACGATGCCAAACCACTTGCATGTGCTTCCTTATGTGCATAATATGCCGGAGGTTCTCGCTTGTACCTCATTGATTGTGAATCGTGCAGGAGCGTCATTCCTCGCCGAAATTACATCGCTTGGCATTCCGTCCATTCTGATACCGTCACCTAACGTGACGAATAATCATCAGGAAGCGAATGCGCGTACACTGGAAGGTGGCGGAGCTTCTGTCACGATGCTGGAGAAGGATCTGTCGGGAAATGCGTTATATGAGGCCATTGCCCGCATCATGAATGATGAAGCGGCCCGCAAACGCATGGCCGCTGCGTCTCGGGAACTTGGCAAGCCAGATGCAGCCGAGGTGCTGGTGAAGGAGATTCAAAGGCTTGCTGTACGCAGGTAAAGTGTGTTCTGGGCGATTGTCACACACAAGGCAGGACTGACATAAGATACCGTATAAATTGTGACAATCGTTCCAAGGCGCCGCATCACGGTTTTTGTCGTATAGCAGGGGATACTTCCATGGATGTTGAGCAGCATGATATGCATAACGGCGGAAGCAATCCATACTATCAAAGGTGATTGTGGTTAGTACCAAAAGAAGTGGGCCCTGCGGGCAGAAGTTGTGTACATTTAACGCTGGTGCTTATGGATCGGATGTGTCACGTATATTTCAATCCGCTGAGATTGTGCTGGAGACAGGGGAATGGGTACGTTACAGCAAGGAGGACAGGGAATTTGCGTATGGCCACTCTGTGCTGCATTAACGGAGAGGTGTTGTGCCAGAAGCTGTATATTTAGTTTGGCATAATGAGCGCAAAGTCGTTTCGGAAGTGATTGTGCTTGCCCAAAATCATAGACGTTTTGCCACTGCATATGCGTACGAGGGCAGCGTATTCCGAAATCCGCCCAGTGACCGAGCGGCCCGGCTGTTTCAAACAGCAGAGCCAAAGGGTAAACACGGGAGGCCTACAGGTATCCATCTTGCATGCCAATTTGATTGTCAGTCCAGTCAAGCTACAGCAGAGGACGTTATCACCCTTATGCAGCAAATTCAGAGCAACTATATCATCTCAAAACGGTATAACCTGGTACCGGAAGTCTTTCCAGTGGGTGAGCGGTAAACCCCGGAGGTGATACATTGGACAAATTGGTGATTGAAGGCGGGAAACCCCTCTCAGGATCCATACGCATCCATGGAGCAAAAAATGCCGCTTTACCAATCATGGCTGCAAGTTTGTTGGCAGATGGAGAAGTCACGCTGCACAACGTTCCACACTTGCTGGACATTGAAGTAATGCTGTATATCCTGGAACGGCTTGGATGCACGTGTCGGCATGAACAGGGAACAGTGACGATTGATACATCGTCTATCCGGTCATATGATGTACCTGAGGATCTGATGAAACAGATGCGCTCTTCCATTTTCTTGATGGGGCCATTGCTGGCTAAGTTTGGGCAAGTATCCGTATACCAGCCAGGTGGTTGTGCCATCGGAGAACGCAAGATTGATCTTCACCTCCGGGGCCTGGAAGCGCTCGGAGCATCAATTGAAGAGCTTGATCAACAGATTATCTGCCGGGGCCGTAAGCTGGTTGGGACGGATATTCATCTGGACTTCCCAAGTGTGGGTGCCACGGAAAATATCATGATGGCAGCC
This sequence comes from Paenibacillus illinoisensis NBRC 15959, assembly GCF_004000925.1. Lineage (GTDB taxonomy): Bacteria > Bacillota > Bacilli > Paenibacillales > Paenibacillaceae > Paenibacillus > Paenibacillus illinoisensis. The sequence goes on from NZ_BIME01000004.1 coordinate 210,161, forward strand.
GTTACGGCTGAGGGCACAACAACGATATTCAATGCAGCCAGAGAACCTGAGATTCAGGACTTGCAGCATTTTCTCAACGCGATGGGTGCAAGTATAATTGGAGCCGGCACCGATACAATTACGATTAACGGTGTGGAGAAACTGAAGCCTTGTTCCTACGAGATCATACCTGATCGGATCGTGGCCGGCACCGTCATGATTGCAGCAGCAGCGACTAGAGGCAATGTTACCCTGACACATTGCAACCCGGCACACCTTACTTCCCTTATACATGTGTTGAAGCGCACTGGTGTTCAAATCACGGTCTGCAATGATATAATGACGGTGAGCTGTATGAGCCGTCCCAAATCCGTGGATCGCATTGTAACATCACCGTACCCTTCGTTTCCGACTGACCTGCAGTCACAAATCATGGTCTTACTCAGTTTGGCTGATGGGTTCAGTGTAATGAAGGAGACGGTATTTGAGGGACGCTTCAAGCACGTGGATGAGCTTAACGTCATGGGTGCAGATATTTCGGTCGATCTGAATGCAGCCTTTATCCGAGGAGTCCCGCGTTTGTACGGAGCTACAGTTGAAGCAACCGACCTGCGTGCAGGTGCAGCTCTGGTTATTGCTGGCCTTGCTGCCCAGGGGAAAACGGTTGTTGAGCAAGTGCATCATATTGACAGAGGGTACGACCGCATCGAGAAGTTGTTCCAGAGCCTTGGAGCTTCGGTTGAGCGACAGTCCCCCGTTTCGAAACAGCTGGATTTTGCCAATTAACGTCCTTTGAGTCCCCTTCTTTAGAATGCTGTGGGAGGGGACCGAAGGCTTTGTGGAGCGCGACCTATGCCTAAAAGTCAAATTCCGGTTCTGAAGAAGAATCGGCCTAAAGGAAACACAAGTCGTAAACTTGTTCTTATTCTGTTACTTCTTTTTATTGTATTGCTTGCCGTGCTGTTCTTCCGCTCTTCCATGAGCCGGATTTCGAGCATTGAGATTACGGGTAATGTATACACGACAACTTCCGAACTGCTGGAGAAAAGTGGTTTGAAGGAAGGCGATCAGTTTTTTGGGACAAGCTCCGCTGAGGTCATTGAGCGTTTGAAGACGTTCAAAGCGGTAGCGAATGTGACAGTGGATAAACAGTTTCCGGGGATCGTTCATATCAAGGTTCAGGAGTATCCGACGGTTGCTTACGAACTGGGTGCGGATGGTACCCTCCAGGCGATCCTGGCCAGTGGGACAAGCTTGAATGTTCCGGCCAATATCGGAGTTGCTGTGGAGAAGCCCATTCTGACCCAGTGGAAAGCAGACGATCCGCTCAAAGAACAATTGAGTGAGACGCTTGCCAAAATTCCAAACGAATTGACAACGGATATATCGGAGATTATTCCTAACCCTACGCCTTCGTTCCCGGATCAGATCCGGCTTTATACCAAATCACAGTTTGAAGTGATTACCACGATCTCCAAGCTGCCGGATAAGGTGGAGTACCTGAATCAGGTTATTGAGACGGAGCGGCCAGGGAAAATCACGATGCTTGAGGCAGACACGTACGTGCCTTTTATCGCAGATGACCCTGAAGATGGTGAAGAGCCAGGTGCAACGCCCTGATCCTCTTGCCAATCACGTATGACAGTTAATGAAAAGTCCAAGCAGGGTCGGGGTTTGACCCTGTTTCATCCGTGAAAGTTGTTCTTTCTGAGACGGAGAAAAAATGATACACTTGAACTTATGGCACATAAGTTGTCTCCTTCTTTTTTCTTCAAGGTTTTATGTCTCGCAACCAGATCTTGGCACCCAAAAAAATTGTAGAAAAAAGAGGGAAAGCCTAACGTGTGTTGAATATGTTTTAAGAGTGTTTAAACCCGAACGTATTTTACTATTGGAGTCAGGAGGTGCCACAGACTTGAGCAACAATGACATCATTGTTAGTTTGGACATCGGTACATCCAAAATTCGCGCTATTATTGGGGAAATTAATAATGGAACCTTTAATATTATTGGAGTTGGATCTGCCGACTCGGAGGGAATTCGCAAAGGTGTAATCGTAGATATCGATCAAACGGTGCAGTCGATCCGCAATGCAGTGGATCATGCTGAACGTATGGTAGGTATTCAAATATCCGAAGTATATGTTGGAATCTCAGGTAATCATATCGGACTGATGAGCAGTCACGGCGTCGTGGCGGTGTCTAACGAGGATCGTGAAATCGGAGAAGAAGACATGGAACGGGTGTTGAAAGCAGCCGAGGTGATTGCGGTTCCGCCGGAACGGGAAATTATTGATGTTGTCGCCAAGCAGTACGTTGTAGACGGCTTGGAGGGCATACAGGATCCCCGGGGTATGATTGGAGTTCGACTGGAAGTTGAGGCAACAATCATAACGGGTGCAAAAACCGCGATACATAATCTTTTGCGCTGCGTGGAAAAAGCGGGTCTGAAGGTAAGCGATCTGGTGCTCATGTCACTTGGAGCAGGTCAGCTTGCTTTATCTAAAGACGAAAAAACGATGGGATCTGTTCTTGTTGATATTGGAGCAGGTGCAACAACCATCGCTGTCTTTGAAGAAGACAGTCTTGTTGCAACGTCAACCCTGCCGATCGGTGGAGAATTTGTTACCAACGATATTGCGTATGGATTGCGTACCTTAACTGATCAAGCCGAAAAGGTGAAGCTGAAATATGGCTGCGCATGGCTTGATGATGCTGCGGCTGACGTCATGTTCAAAGTCACGCGAATCGGCAGCAATGTGGACAAGGAATTCTCGCAGGAGGACCTTGCTGCGATTATCGAACCGCGTGTTCAGGAAATATTCCAGATGATTTCCCAAGAAGTGAAGCGCCTCGGTTACACGGAGCTTCCCGGAGGTTATATACTAACGGGAGGGACCGTCTCCATGCCAGGTGTTCTGCAAGTAGCTCAGCATGAGCTTGCTGCATCGGTACGAATTGCCGTTCCGGATTACATCGGTGTTCGCGACCCGGGCTACACAAGCGGCGTCGGTATTTTGCACAGTGTAATTCGCAGTTTGCGCATTCGTCCATCGGTAAGCAGCGGCGGTGGCAGCAACAATAATAATAACAACAAGAAACCGACCAACCGTGTTAAGCCGAGTGCGTCTCCGGAATCGGAGCAAAAACCGGGTTTGTTCGAACGGCTGAAAAATATGTTCAGCGAATTTATATAACAGGTTGAATCTATTTCATACTTCTAGAAGCCGTCTGAATGCGCTGGTATTAATATATACGCCTTCGTTCGTCGATATATGAAATTGATTCGGTTCAATCAAAAATTGGACGGGCCATCCATGCACATTGAGGGGGAGATGGAATAATATGTTGGAATTTGATTTCGAGATGGAGAGCTTGGCTCAAATAAAAGTCATCGGTGTAGGCGGCGGCGGAAGCAATGCAGTCAACCGTATGATCGAAAATGGTGTACAAGGTGTAGAATTTATAACGGTGAACACGGATGCTCAAGCGTTGCATCTGGCGAAATCCGAACATAAATTGCAAATCGGTGATAAACTGACCCGTGGTCTTGGCGCAGGTGCCAACCCGGATGTAGGTAAAAAAGCAGCCGAAGAATCTCGCGATTTGATCATGAACACATTGAAAGGTGCGGACATGGTATTTGTAACTGCCGGTATGGGCGGTGGTACAGGTACAGGTGCAGCTCCAGTCATCGCTGAGATTGCCAAAGAGTGCGGTGCGCTTACCGTAGGTGTGGTTACACGTCCATTTACCTTTGAAGGACGCAAACGTTCCAGCCATGCAGAGCAAGGGATTGAAGCTCTCAAGGAAAAAGTGGATACGCTGATTGTCATTCCGAACGACCGCTTGCTTGAAATCGTAGATAAAAAGACGCCGATGCTTGAGGCGTTCCGTCAAGCAGATAATGTACTGCGTCAAGCGGTACAAGGTATCTCGGATCTGATCGCTGTACCGGGTCTGATCAACCTTGACTTTGCAGACGTAAAAACCATTATGACTGAACGTGGATCTGCTTTGATGGGAATCGGAGAAGCAACAGGTGAAAATCGTGCGGCTGAGGCTGCTCGCAAAGCGATTATGAGCCCATTGCTGGAAACATCCATCGAAGGTGCACGCGGGGTTATCATGAACATCACAGGTGGCATCAACCTGTCACTTTATGAAGTGAATGAAGCAGCCGAGATCGTTACGTCTGCATCCGATCCGGAAGTGAACATGATCTTCGGTGCCATCATTGATGAAAATCTGAAAGAAGAAATCAAGGTTACGGTTATTGCTACTGGTTTTGAAGACAAGCCTGTCTCACCACCACCAGGACGCAAACCGACACCAACGAGTGAGCCTGCTGAAAATCGCTCGCCTAATCTTCGCCCGTTCGGGAATCAGCCGAGCAGTGATCAGCTGGATATTCCGACATTTTTGCGCAATCGTTCACGCAATAACAATAACGACTAAGCAGCACTCATATTTAACTTCAAACCCGGTTCTCCTTATGGAGAAACCGGGTTTTTCTGTTTTTCTATCTACAGCATATCAAACAGAAATGAACAAATTCTGAACAAGGGTCACGAGGAATTACGACAAAAAAAGTTGAGACGACACCCCCATGATTAGACAGACTTTGAACAGGAAGCTCCTTATACTTGTGTGTATGCTCATAGAATATCGGAACAACGCTATACCGATATTTGGTACGAGGCAGGTGAAGAGTTGGTCGTTTATGTTGATCTTATTTTTTTGACAAACCTGTGTATTGACGGTGCACTCATCGGACTCACAGCCTGGATGCGCAAAACGAAGCTGGTTTGGTGGAGATGGCTGCTGTCTTCCATTGTGGGCGCCCTCTATGTCGTCATGATGTTTGTGCCGGAGTTTGATTTTATGTTTACCTTTTTGATCAAGTTTGGTTTGTCACTCGTGATGTTGTTTATCGCTTTTGGTTTTAAGGGCCTCCAGGTGTTTATGAGGAATCTGGGTACCTTCTATGTCATTAACTTCGTCGCTGCCGGAGGCATTTTAGGTATACACTACATGCTTCAGAGTTCGGGCGAGCTGTTTAACGGAATTTGGTATACAGCCTCGGGCGGAATGTCTTTTGATCTGAAGATCGCCTTCTGGTTTACTTTTATCGTATTCTTTGCAGTGCTGTTTTTATTCAAAGCCGTGCAAAGTTCCAAGCGAAAATCAGACCGTATGACAACCTATCTGGGACAAGTGCAGGTTTATATCGATGATGTAACTATTTCTTGTACAGGCCTTGTCGATACAGGTAATCAACTCACGGACCCTCTTTCCCGTCTGCCGGTTATGGTGATGGAGGTTTCACTGTGGCAAGACATGCTGCCAGCTTCCTGGAAAGGCCGGTTGAAGGAAGAAGCACCGGACAACCTCATTATGGAGCTGGACCAGGAGGATTTTCGTTGGCAGGGTCGACTAAGACTGGTACCCTACCGTGGGATCAACAAGGGGACGGCGTTTATGCTGGCAATCAAGCCTGATCTGGTGAGAGTGACATTGGATCAAATGAGTTTCGAGACAACCAAAGTACTAATCGGGCTGGATGGCGGAGTATTGTCGTCAGAAGGAAAGTACCGCGCGGTCATTCACCCTGAGCTTGTGCAAGACGCTGCCTCTGCGCAGTCTACGGCTCTCTCTGCGGGAGCAACAGAAAAGCCGCTGAATGTGGTATAGGAGGAACGTACATGCTTGTGAAATGGAAACTGGTGGCGCAGCTGCAGTATTACCGTCTGTTATTTCTGCTTGGTTTGAAGAGTGAGGAGATCTATTATATTGGAGGCAGTGAAGCCCTGCCGCCTCCATTGACGCGGGAAGAAGAGGAATTTTTGCTGCAAAAGCTCTCTTCCGGGGATGCTGCAATTCGCGCCATGCTGATTGAACGAAACCTTCGCCTGGTGGTGTACATCGCTCGCAAGTTCGAAAACACAGGGATTAACATTGAGGATCTGGTTTCCATTGGAGCCATCGGGCTCATCAAGGCTGTCAATACGTTTGATCCGGAAAAGAAAATCAAGCTGGCGACCTATGCCTCGCGATGCATTGAAAATGAAATATTGATGTATTTGCGGCGTAACAGCAAAATTCGGACAGAAGTTTCTTTTGATGAACCACTCAACATTGATTGGGATGGAAACGAGCTATTATTATCGGATGTTCTGGGTACCGAGAACGATACAATCTATCGAAATATTGAAGAGCAGGTAGATCGGAAGCTTCTGCACAAGGCCTTGGAAAAATTGACCGAACGTGAGCGGATGATTATGGAGCTTCGCTTTGGCTTGACGGACGGGGAGGAAAAGACACAAAAAGATGTTGCAGATTTGCTTGGAATCTCCCAATCCTACATCTCTCGTCTGGAAAAAAGAATCATTAAAAGACTCCGCAAGGAGTTTAATAAGATGGTCTGATCTTGTGCTTTTAGTATAATGGGTATTAATGGCAAGGATGCCAGGGACGAATAAAAAAGCCTGCCCCGGAGATAATGTACATTAATGTTTCTCCTTGGGAGGTAAATCACGATGACCCGAAACAAAGTCGAGATTTGTGGCGTGGACACCGCAAAATTGCCTGTCCTCACCAACACAGAAATGCGGGAATTGTTTCATTCCCTACAGCAGCACCATGATCGCTCAGCAAGAGAGAAATTAGTGAATGGCAACCTGCGGCTTGTACTCAGTGTCATTCAGCGCTTTAACAATCGGGGGGAGTTTGTCGATGATCTGTTCCAGGTTGGTTGTATCGGCCTGATGAAAGCCATTGATAATTTTGATTTATCCCAGAATGTCAAATTTTCAACGTACGCAGTACCGATGATTATCGGTGAGATCCGTCGTTATCTGCGTGACAATAACCCGATCCGGGTATCCCGATCATTACGGGACATCGCATATAAGGCGCTTCAGGTTCGCGACAGTCTGACCAACAAAAATTCTCGTGAACCGACCATATTCGAAATTTCCGAAGCATTGAATGTGCCCAAGGAAGATGTTGTTTTTGCACTGGATGCCATTCAAGATCCGGTATCACTATTCGAACCCATCTATCATGATGGTGGAGATCCAATCTATGTGATGGATCAGATCAGTGATGATAAAAACAAGGATGTGTCGTGGATTGAGGAAATCGCACTGCGCGAGGCCATGCATCGTCTCGGACAGCGGGAGAAAATGATTCTGTCCATGCGGTTTTTTGAAGGCAAAACACAGATGGAAGTTGCTGACGAGATTGGAATTTCCCAAGCTCAGGTATCCCGTCTGGAAAAATCGGCTATACAGCAGATGCAGAAACATGTGAAGACGTAACATCACTTCATTTACAAGGACGATCTAACGGTTGAAATCCGTTGGTCGTCTTTTTCTATTTTTAAAGACATACGATTAGGTCTGGAGAGAACTGCGATCGAATGAGCGGCTTTAAATAGAACGATCAGTTTCAGATCAAGCTGTACTAATTTCAGGGATACCCCGAAAAACAGGACATTTTTCGCCTATAAAACATATATTGTATAGAAACGTTGAACGGTATAAGCGGACTAGGCGGGGGGCGAGCGACAGATGAAAGTAAACGCAAGTGAGTCGGCACAAAGAGGGATGAAGATCTCCGATTTTCAGACAAAGGATGTCATTAACATCACGGATGGCAAGCGTCTGGGGCAGATTAGTGATCTGGAACTGGATCTCAAGCAGGGACGAATCGAGGCCATCGTGGTACCCGGTTACAGCCGGTTCATGGGGTTGTTCGGGGGCGGAACGGATCTGGTTATTCCCTGGAGGAACATTGTTAAGATCGGTTCGGATGTTATTTTGGTTAAACTGGATGAAGTCAGGGAAACGAGCTACGATGAGCGAGATCGCGAAGCAAAGATGTATGATGAACAACAAAGCAGCCGTATGGAGCGGGTTGAACGCCTGGAACGATTGGACCGAAGCCAGCGTCGAACGATATAATCAAGACAGAACGTGGCTCATTTGGTACACTGGAAGCTGTGAGGTGATAAGATGGAACCCTTTGTTCTGAATAAACCATTTTTTGAACGGACTGAAGATCAAGTGGTGAATGGAAGCCCAGATCCGTTGTTATTATATGTGGAGCCGTGGAGAGAACATTTCAGCCGAATGACGGCAGGATTTACCACAAGACAGGGAGGGGTGGGCAGTGAACCCTATGCCACTCTAAACTGCGCTTATCATGTTGGCGATGATCCTTCAGACGTTTTGGCAAATCGTCGTTTGGTGGCCGAAAAGCTTGGTTTCTCGGTAAGCGCCTGGACATGTGGGGAACAGGTCCATGGCAAACATGTGGCTGTTATACAAGCTGAGGATCAAGGTAGAGGTCTGATGGATCGACAGTCAGCGCTGCAGGACACGGATGGTTTGGTCACCAATGTACCTGGTGTGCTGCTTACTTCCTTTTATGCGGATTGTGTTCCGCTATATTTCTACGACCCGGTGCACCAAGCCGTGGGGCTTGCTCATGCGGGGTGGAAAGGGACTGTTGCCGGCATTGCCCAGTCAATGGTTGAAACCATGGAACGGGAATATGGTAGCCGGGCACAGGATATCCGGACAGCTATAGGCCCTTCCATTGGGGATTGCTGTTATGAAGTGGATGAGGCAGTTATGCAGCAAGTACGGGTTTGGTTTGAATCTGCTCCGGGTAATGATGAATACAACAACTCTGTGCAGGGCCGAGCATATCATTCGTCTGGAAATGGAAAGACGATGTTAAACTTGAAAGAATGTAATCGACACATTATGATGAAAGCAGGAATATTGCCGGATCATATCGAATGTACAACGTGGTGTACAAGCTGCCACCCGGAACTGTTTTTCTCGTATCGCAAGGAAAATGGAACGACCGGAAGAATGGCGAGCTGGATTGGGCTGGAAGAGAGGTGACCCTCTGTGTCATTGGAGGAGCGAATTCAACAGGTAAATCAGAAGATCGAAGCTGCATGCCAGCGCAGTAGCCGCCAGCGTGAGGACGTAAATGTGATTGCGGTCACGAAGTACGTCTCCCTTGAAACGACAGGCGCTGTGCTGGAAAGTGGCCTTGAGCATATTGGAGAGAACCGCTGGCAGGATGCACAAGCCAAGTGGGAAGCATTTGGTCAGCAAGGAACATGGCATTTTATCGGTCACTTGCAGACCAACAAAGTGAAAGACGTCATAGGCAAATTCCGCTACATACATTCACTGGATCGTTTGTCTCTGGCTAAGGAGCTGGACAAAAAGGCAGCTGCTCTGGGGACACAAGTGGAAACATTTTTGCAGGTGAATATTTCGGGTGAAGAGAGCAAATATGGGCTGCAACCCGAACAGGCGAGTTCATTTCTGCGTGAGATCAGCAGCTTCAGCAACCTGAAGGTCGTCGGTCTGATGACCATGGCTCCCCACGAAGAGGATCCGGAGCTTACGCGTCCCGTATTTCGTGGACTGCGTGAGCTGAGAGATCATTTGAATGGACAAGCCCTGACATCGGAACCATTGACTCAGCTATCGATGGGAATGTCCAATGATTTTGAAGTGGCGATTGAAGAAGGGGCAACATGGGTACGGCTGGGATCAATTCTCGTAGGAAAAGAGGAGGGTTCACGATGGGCGTAATGAATAAATTCATGAATTTCCTTGGTCTTCAAGAAGAGGAAGAGATTGTGGAACGCGAACGTTTGGCTGCACAAGAGGAGGCTGAATCTGAACAACAGGAAGCTGAAACCTCCAGTCTAGATAAACGTAGAAACCAAAGGGGGAATAATGTTGTGAGCATTCATTCCCAGAAAAATGTTAAAGTTGTCCTTTATGAACCGCGTTCCTATGACGAAGCTCAAGAAATTGCAGACCATCTTCGTTCACATCGTACAGTGGTTGTGAACCTGCAGCGGGTGCGCCAAGATCAGGCACTGCGCGTCATTGATTTTTTGAGTGGTACAGTTTACGCACTGGGCGGGGGCATTTCTAAAATTGGCGGCAACATTTTTCTCTGTACGCCGGATACCGTTGAAATTCAAGGAGCAATTACGGAAATACTGGCTGACAGCGAGCAAGATTACAACAGAATGAGGTGAGCCGCTTTTGTATCAACTTCAAGTCGTCGTGTTTTATCTGTTTGAGATTTATTTCTACATGATTATTGGATATGTATTGATGTCGTGGCTTCCGAACGCGCGGGAGAGCGTCATTGGTGAGTGGCTTGCCAAATTGGTGGAACCTTATCTGAGTCCTTTCAGACGTTTCATTCCGCCTTTGTTCGGCATGCTGGACATCTCACCAATCGTTGCGTTAATTACTCTTCAACTGGCGAGATCAGGTTTGCTCTCGATCATCAGCTACTTCTGATAGGGTAGGGTGAACATAGATGAGTGGTGAAATTTACGAACATTTTAGCCATGATGAGCGTGACTTCGTGGATAAAGCCTCGGATTGGGTGGAACGCGCTGGCAAGCTTCATGATATGAAGCTAACGGACTTTCTTGACCCAAGACAGGCCTTTATATTGCAAACGCTTGTCAATCGTCGCAATGACGTCCAGATTCGTCTGGACGGAGGCTACGAGGCAGCTGAACGCAAACGTGCGCTGATTGCACCAGATTATCGGTATCTCGATGATGAAGAAATGGGTATGCAGGTGCTTAGCATCACGTCAGATGATCAGAAAATTACAGAGCTGGAGCACGGGGACTACATGGGAGCCTTGCTCGGGCTTGGACTGAAACGCGGCAAGATCGGAGATATCCAAGTGCTGGATGACGGATGCCACACCGTGGTGGCAGCGGAGACCGGCGCTTTTTTATCGCTTCAATTGAACCAGGTTCATCGGGTTCATGTGTTTACAGAGCTTCTTCCTCTGCATCAGATGAAGTGGTCGGAGAGCAAACTGGAGACGATGGATATCACTGTTGCATCCTTGCGTCTGGACGGAATTTGTGCGGATGTGTACCGACTGAGTCGCAGTAAAGTGCTAGTTCCCATCAAAGCGGGCCGATGCCGGGTAAATTGGAAAGTCGAGGAAGATCCGTCCAAAGCTCTGAAAGCCGGGGACGTGGTCTCTATTCAAGGTTTTGGCCGTTTCAAGGTGCTGGAACAGGATGGGATGACCAAAAAGGGACGTTGTCGTGTAAAAATCGGCAAATTTGCTTAGCGGCATTGCAGGAAAACCCGTTTTCTTGTCGAAATGTTTAAGATAAAGGTGTAAAAAACATTCGCTGTTTCCGATATACATTGAAGTGCAAAGTCGATATAACTGTATTGGAATCAGAACGTCGATTCTGCAAGTGCAAGTCGTTCAAGCTGCTATATGACATCTTGCATACGACCCTTTGGGTAATACCCATGTGCTGCAAACCTTCTCGGAACGGGAAGGAACTTTAACAGGAGGTGGACAGCATGCCATTAACGCCGCTGGACATACATAACAAGGAATTTTCCCGACGCTTGCGCGGGTATGACGAGGATGAAGTCAATGAATTCCTGGATCAAGTCATCAAAGATTACGAAGGCGTCATTCGCGAGAACAAAGAGCTGAGCAATCAGTTGCTGTCCGTTCAGGAGAAACTGGATCATTTTGCCACAATTGAAGAGACGCTCAGCAAAACGATTATCATAGCGCAGGAAGCAGCCGACGATGTGAAGAACAATGCGAAGAAGGAAGCACAGCTCATTGTGAAGGAAGCAGAGAAAAATGCTGACCGGATCGTGAACGAGTCCTTGGCGAAATCCCGCAAGATTGCTTTGGAAGTGGAAGAACTGAAAAAGCAGGCTTCGATCTACCGGGCCCGTTTCCGTACGCTTGTTGAAGCACAGCTCGAACTGCTGTCCCAGGATGGATGGGAAGCACTGGAGAGTCGCGAACAGGAAGTCCGTGATCGTGAACGGGAAATGAAGGAAATTTATTAGTCTGCCTGCCCGGTTGACTTTTGACTCTAAAGAGGCTATAACTATATTCATAATGAATAATGATTCCATGACGGGTTCAAGTACGTTATGATCTCATCCCTCAGAGAGTTGGCGTTTGGTGCAAGCCAATGGATGGGTTATAGCCGAATATCTCCCCGGAGAAGTGACGCTGAAGCGGTGATGAATGGCCGTGCGTAAGCGAAACCGTAAGCCGAACGTTATATCGGCACCCTGCTGTAGTGAAGCGGGGCACAAGTGCTGTTAATGACAAAGCATACCCATGTGATTGGATATGGTTTGTGATGAACAGAATTAGGGTGGTAACGCGAGCACAACCTCGTCCCTTTCCAGGGATGGGGTTTTTTTGTGTCCAAAAATGTGAATTGTGGACGGTCCACAATCCAATTATTGAAAGGAAGATCATGATGCAAAGAGTGGATGTCAAAGAAAAAGCACGCGCTAGAGAACTACGCATGCTAAACAAGTGGAAAACGGAAAATACGTTTAAGAAATCAATTGAGAACCGTGAAGGCAAACCGAATTTCGTGTTTTATGAAGGACCGCCGACGGCAAACGGCAAGCCGCATATCGGTCACGTGCTTGGACGCGTTATTAAGGACTTTGTAGGACGTTACAATACGATGAAAGGTTACCGTGTGGTTCGTAAAGCTGGCTGGGATACACATGGATTGCCTGTTGAGCTTGGTGTACAGAAGAAGCTCGGCATTTCCCATAAGTGGGAGATCGAAGATTACGGCGTGGAAAAATTCATCAATGAATGTAAAGCGAGCGTATTTGAATATGAACAGCAATGGCGTGATCTGACAGAAGGTATTGCTTACTGGACGGATATGGATAACCCGTACATCACGCTGGACAACAATTACATTGAGAGTGTATGGAATATCCTTGCTACGATTCATGAAAAAGGACTTCTCTACCGCGGACATCGTGTGAGTCCGTACTGTCCATCTTGTCAGACTACCCTGAGTTCCCATGAAGTGGCCCAAGGGTACAAGGATGTCAAAGACCTAAGTGCCACAGCCAAATTTAAGCTGGATGACAGCGGCGAATTTGTACTTGCCTGGACGACTACGCCTTGGACACTGCCTTCACACGTTGCACTCGCGGTTAATCCGGACATGGATTACTCCCGTGTACGCCAGGGCGAAGAAGTGTACATCATGGCAACCAATCTCGTGGAAAAAGTCATGAAGGACTCGAAAGGCGAGTATGAAGTCATCGGTGCACTGAAAGGCTCTGATTTAGTTGGTAAAACGTATGATCCTCCATTCAACTACGTGCAGGCTGAAAAAACGAATGTCATTCTGGGTGCGAGCTTTGTAACGGATGCAAGTGGTACAGGGATTGTACACATGGCTCCAGCACATGGTGAGGACGATTACCGGGTATGCCGCGAGAATGGCATCAGCTTTGTCAACATGGTGGACCTTGAAGGTAAATTTGTGGCACAGGTTACGGATTTTGCGGGACGCTTCGTTAAGGATTGCGATATTGACATCGTGAGAAGTCTGTCCGAGAAAGGCCGCCTGTTCAGCAAAGAGAAGTATGAGCACAGCTACCCGTTCTGCTGGCGTTGTGATACACCGCTTCTCTACTATGCAATGGACAGCTGGTTTATCCAAACCACAGCGATCAAGGATCAACTGATTGCAAACAACAGTGAAGTGGAATGGTACCCAGGACACGTTCGTGAAGGACGTTTCGGAAAATTCCTGGAGGATCTGGTGGATTGGAACATCAGCCGTGATCGCTACTGGGGAACACCACTGAACATCTGGGTATGTGAAGAAACTGGCGAACAGTTCGCTCCGCACAGCATCGCTGAGCTGCGTGCACGTGCCGTTGGAGATGTACCAGAGAACCTGGAACTGCATAAACCATACGTAGACGAAGTCAAAGTACTCAGCTCCTGTGGCAAATATGAAATGAAACGTACTCCGGAAGTGATTGATGTCTGGTTTGACAGTGGTTCCATGCCATTTGCCCAGCAGCACTATCCGTTTGAAAATAAAGAAACGTTTGAACAGCAATACCCTGCGGATATGATCTGCGAAGGGATTGACCAAACACGTGGCTGGTTCTACAGCTTGCTGGCTGTATCTACTCTTTTGACAGGCAAAGCACCTTACAAGGCGGTTATGGCAACAGGCCACGTATTGGATGAGAACGGACAGAAGATGTCGAAATCCAAAGGTAATGTTATTGATCCATGGGAAGTCATTGAAGAATATGGTACAGATGCGTTCCGTTGGGCCCTGTTGTCTGACAGTGCACCGTGGAACAGCAAACGTTTCTCCAAAGGCATTGTGGGCGAAGCGAAATCCAAAATGGTGGATACATTGGTTAACACGCATGCCTTCCTGACGTTGTATGCGACCATTGATGGTTTTGATCCACAGGAACATCCGTTTAAGCCTTCAGCGCATAAGTTGGATCGCTGGATCTTGTCCAGACTGAACAGTCTGATCATCGTTGTGGAGAAGGCGCTGTCCGTCAATGACTATCTGAATTCATCCAAAGCGATTGAAGCCTTCGTCGATGAGCTGAGCAACTGGTACATCCGTCGTTCCCGTGACCGTTTCTGGGGAAGTGGCTTGACCGAAGATAAACTGGATGCTTATCGCACACTCACAGAGGTGCTTGTGACCACAGCCAAGCTGGTTGCGCCATTCACACCGATGCTTGCGGAAGATATCTATCTGAACTTGACTGCAGGTGAAAGTGTTCATATGGAAGACTACCCGGCAGCAAATGAAGCGTTGATCGATCTGGAGCTGGAACAGGATATGGAGACAGCTCGCCGAGTGGTTGAACTCGCTCGTAACGTGCGTAACGAAACAGGTATCAAGAATCGCCAGCCGCTGTCCGAATTAATCGTTTCGCTTGATAAAGGATTTGATCTGGCGAGCTATGAAGAGATCATCAAGGATGAGATCAATGTCAAAGGTATCCGTACGGAGCATAACGATGCCGAATTCGTTGATTTCACATTGAAACTCAATCTGAAAGTAGCGGGGAAAAAATACGGCAAGAACGTAGGCTTCCTGCAGAACTTCTTCAAAGGCATGTCAGCAGAGGAGACACGCAAAGTGGTGACAGAAGGTGTGCTGAATGTGGTTTCTCCGGAAGGAGAAGAGCTGCAGGTGACAAGTGAGGAACTGCTGGTGGAGAAACAAGCCAAATCCGGTTTTGCTTCGGCATCCGGGTACGGTCTGACGGTAGCACTCAACACCGAAATCACAACTGCATTGGAACAGGAAGGCTGGGTACGTGAAGTTGTACGTTCCGTACAAGACACACGTAAAAAATTGGATCTGCCGATTGAGAAGAGAGTACGCCTGACACTGGATGTTGATCCTGAGCTCCAGGCTGCAATCGAGGCATTTGATGAGGTCCTGCGTGAGAATGTACTCGTTACTGAAGTCACATTTGGTACCCATGAAGGTATGGAACGCATTGAAGCTGGCGGTAAAGCAATGGGCGTTTATATCGAGGTGTAACCCCAATCTTTTTCGATACAGATGAATCGATTGAACTTAAGTTACAAATGGATCCTCAATGAAGTAGAGTATCTCTATTCCATTTAGGAAAGGATATAGAGTATAGACAAACGAGCCTTAGACACAGGGAACAATCCCTGTATCTTGGCTCGTTTGGTTTTTATGCAAATGGGCAATGATTTCTATTGTGCAGTTACTCTATGATACCAAAGGAACTGAGCGAACACATGAATGAAGACAAGCAGGCATCGTCCGCTTCACCATCCAATCCACCACGCAGCGATAAAGACAAAATTGAGGAACTCCATACCCTGACGAACCGACTCGCTAACGAGCTTGAGCGTTCACGTATTGCACAATATACGGAATTGTTGAATCGGCCGTGGAAACTGATTGGACTCAACCTGTTATCAGGCGCAGCACGAGGTGTAGGGATCGCCATTGGTTTTACTTTTTTTGCGGCCACCATCATTTATGTGTTACAGGTGCTGGGAGCCCTCAATCTGCCAATCGTAGGAGATTATATTGCAGATATCGTCCGTATCGTACAGCGTCAGCTTGAATTGAACACCTATTAGAGGTGCAGCATGTCTAGTACATGTCATATGGATCAGAATCGTTGTCAATCTCGAGCAAGCCTTCACCCTCACGATTCTCCAAATACTGCCGGTATTGTCTGTTACGAACAATGGATACGTCATGACCATAAATATCGGTTGCTACGAAGCTCTCATAAGCTTCGACGCAGCCTTCAACCTCATCTGTAGCTTCAATGGCCATCACATCGTAACTGTCAATATCGCGACCTTCAGCCATGGCTGGTGTGTTCGATGTGCCCCAACTTTCAACGATCTGCCATGCATCTTCACCATCGAAGCCGTTCTGATCATCGCGCTCATCGAGACTCGTACGTCCAAAGGCCGGAGCCAGGAACTCTTCTTCCACCGGGCGGTTATCGGATACTACAGTTTCAGGCTGATGTTTTTTGCAATACTTGGTGTAAGGAACGGCTTGCATACGCTCGTAAGGAATGGGCTGCTGACAAACTGCGCAAGTTCCGTAATGGCCTTCTTCGATGGAATGCAGGGCAGAGTCGATACGCTCCAATTGGAATTCATCATGCTCCAAAAGGGAAATATCTTTCTCCCGGTCATACATTTCGGTAGCTACATCACCGGGATGATTATCGATAGGAGATAATTCACCCGTTTGAAATCTCATGGACCCGCTGAGGCCGTAATGGTCATTTTGCTCAAGCCGATGTTCAATACCACGTTTTTCAGCCATCAATTGGGAACGCAAGGATTGGATTTGTTCTGAAGTAAGATGTGCCATCGTTTTCCCCTTTCTGTCCGTCTGGAATCCGAATTTGGTCTCTGCTCTAGGATGTGCCAATCAGCCCTTGATTACAGAAGGGAAATGTTATCGATTTTGCCATTAAGAAAGGGAAAACGCCTGTCGTGGACGACTTCCAAACAGCTGTGCTACAATGAACAAGTCTGGCGTAAAGCCTGGTATGGTTTGGAAAAGACAAGAACGGAGTGACGAACAAACGTGGTGTATTATATCCTCGCTTTTATCGTATTTTTGGTGGATCAGGGAACAAAGTATTTAATTGCGACTCAAATGGAGCTTCGGGAAGAAATTCCGGTTATAGGCAATTTCTTTGTCATCACTTCACATCGCAACTCAGGCGCAGCTTTTGGTATTTTGCAGGACCAACGCTGGTTCTTTATCGTCGTTACCGTGATCGTGGTGATTGCTTTGGTCTGGTACTTGCAAAAAGTGAAAAACTCCCCGCATAAATTGCTGCCAGTAGCACTTAGTCTGGTGCTTGGTGGAGCTATCGGGAATTTCCTGGATCGCGCTTTGACGGGTGAAGTCGTGGATTTTGTGCAGCTTAATTTTGGCAGTTATACGTTTCCGATTTTCAATATCGCCGATTCAGCCATCTGTATCGGTGTTGCACTGATTATTGTGGAGACGTTTCTTGAGGGGCGGCGCGAGAAGGCAGCCGCGAAGATTGAAGGGAATGAACATCATGAGTAAAATGCACAATGAAGAACAAACTACTGGGGATACGTCTGTACAAGATGATGACCTGATGACTAATGAACGATTGGAATGGACTGTTTCTGCTGAACATAAGAAGGAACGCGTTGACAAATATATTACTGAAGCAATGGATAATGTCTCCCGCTCTCAGGTCCAACTATGGATCGGAGATGGTCTGGTTACCGTAAACGGAGCTGGTGTAAAGTCTAATGCCAAATTGGCTGAGGGTGATCGGATTGAACTTCAGATTCCTGAACCGACAGCTGTAGAGATCATTGCCGAAGATATTCCACTTGAAGTGGTATATGAAGACAGCGATGTCATCGTCATTAACAAACCACGTGGTCTTGTAGTGCATCCGGCACCGGGACATACATCAGGTACACTTGTGAATGCGCTCATGTATCACTGTAAAGATCTTTCAGGCATTAACGGAGAGCTACGTCCTGGAATCGTGCACCGGATTGATAAGGATACGTCAGGCCTGCTGATGGCTGCCAAAAACGATCGTGCTCACGCCTCATTAGCTGCCCAGTTGAAGGATCACAGTGTAAACCGCCGGTATATCGCACTTGTTCATGGTCATTTGAGTCATGATCAGGGAACGATCGATGCGCCTATTGGGCGTGATACGAATGATCGTAAAATGTATACCGTGACCGAACGTAACAGCAAACATGCTGTCACGCATTTTAATGTTACGGAGAGAATTAACGATTATACGCTGCTTGAACTGAAACTGGAGACAGGTCGAACGCATCAGATCCGTGTGCATATGAAGTTTATTGGTCATCCGCTTGTGGGAGATCCAATCTATGGACGTAACAAGGGGATCAAAATGAATGGACAGGCATTGCATGCCGCGGTTCTTGGTTTTGTTCATCCGGCAACAGGCGAGTACATGGAATTCTCAGCTCCGCTTCCACAAGACATGGAAGATGTCCTTGCTTCACTGCGCAGCCGCTGACCCCTCGGGAAAGTACAAATGTTCGGATAATTTGTCCATGGCTAAACATGGGCAAATGCTTCATATTAGATTGTAGAAATTTGCGTCAAATGAGGAGATGAACATGAGTATGAGTATCGATAAATATCAAGAAACATACATTCAAACCAATTTTGCCGACCGTATTGGCGGCTCCAACTATGGTAAAGACACCAACATCTATAAATTCGAGAAAATCAAACGCGCCAAAGCTTCGGCAAAGAAAGATTTTCCAAATGTTGAACTGATCGACCTTGGCGTAGGTGAACCGGATGAGATGGCTGATGCAGGCATCGTAGCTGCACTGGCGCAAGAAGCTTCCAAACCGGAGAACCGTGGTTATGCCGACAACGGGATCCCTGAATTCAAGGAAGCGGCAGCCGCTTACCTGAAAAATGTATTCAATGTTGAAGGCATTGATCCGGCAACGGAAATTGTGCACTCCATTGGGTCCAAGCCAGCTCTGGCAATGATGCCTTCGTGCTTCATTAATCCAGGTGATGTAACGATCATGACGGTTCCTGGTTATCCGGTTATGGGTACACATACCAAATACCTGGGCGGAGAAGTCTACAACATCCAGCTGACGAAGGAAAACAATTTCCTGCCTGATCTGACAACCATCCCTGAGGATATTGCAAAACGCGCAAAATTGCTGTATTTGAACTATCCAAACAACCCGACAGGTGCTGGCGCTACGGTTGAATTCTTCACTAAAGTGATTGAATGGGCGAAAAAGTACAGCGTAGTTGTTGTTCACGATGCTCCATATGCTGCACTGACGTATGACGGCAATAAACCATTCAGCTTCCTGTCCGTACCTGGAGCGAAGGATGTAGGCGTTGAGCTGCACTCCTTGTCCAAGTCTTACAACATGACAGGATGGAGAATTGGCTTTGTTGCAGGGAATCCGCTCGTGGTTAAAGCTTTCAGTGATGTGAAGGACAACAACGATTCGGGTCAATTCATCGCGATTCAGAAGGCTGCTGCCTACGGTCTGAACCATCCGGAAATTACGGAGAAAATCGCAGAGAAATATTCCCGTCGTCATGACCTGCTGGTTGCTGCACTGAATGAACTGGGCTTCCAGGCGGAGAAACCAAAAGGTTCCTTCTTCCTGTATGTTGAAGCTCCAAAAGGTGTAGTAGGCGGACGTCGTTTCGAGTCCGGGGAAGACTTCTCCCAATTCCTGATTCGTGAAAAATTGATTTCTTCTGTACCTTGGGATGATGCAGGTAACTTTGTTCGTTTCTCCGTTACCTTTGAAGCCAAAGGGGAAGAAGAAGAGAAACGCGTTATCGCTGAAATCAAACGTCGTCTGAGTGACGTACAATTCGAATTCTAATGGAATTCACCAATACAAGTGAATGAAATAAATCGAGAGACCGGAGACGGTCTCTTTTTTTATGTCCGTAATTTTATAATAAATTCCGTTTTATCCCTTTACAAAATTAACCAACAAACTTATGATTAAGTCTTTACGTTATTTTTATATACATAAGTAGGTTTGGAAGGGAGTTATGGAAATTGTTTACTTCAAGAACAAATACGGTGTCCTCACATACAGCAGGAACGGGTAACACCATGACAGGGTTGTTTAAGCTGCTGAGACCGAAACAGTGGACCAAAAATTTACTGTTATTTGCTGCGTTATTGTTTTCCTTTGAGGAAATTCGCACAGAGACCATTTTATCGACATTGCTTGGTTTTATTTTGTTTAGCCTCGTGGCAGGCTGTGTGTATATTTTAAATGATTACGTGGATCGGGACAGGGATCGACAGCATCCGGTGAAGCAGTTCCGGCCAATTGCCTCTGGACAGGTTCAACCTGCCTACGCTCTGCTGTTTGGCATAATCCTGTTGATTCTTTCTGTAGGCATTGCTTTTGTGATGAACCCGCTTTTTGGTGGACTATGCATTGTTTATTTCCTGTTGAACGTATCTTACTCTTTAGTGCTTAAACATCTCGTTATTGTGGACATGATGACCATTGCAGCAGGATTCGTTCTTCGTGCCATAGCGGGAGGTGTATTGATTCATGTACCTTTTACACCCTGGTTCCTGATCTGCACCATGCTGCTATCCCTATTTCTGGCGATTGGCAAACGGAGAAATGAGCTTACTCTGCTTGAGGGAAATACCGGTTCGCATCGTAAGGTGCTGGATAACTACTCTGTCACACTGCTGGATCAGTTTAATACCATCGTGACGACAGCAACGATTATTAGCTACTCTTTGTTCACATTCACCTCTGACCGTACAATTCACCTGATGTGGACCATTCCGCTGGTAATCTACGGCATGTTCCGATATCTGTATCTCATTCATATGAAAAACCAGGGGGGATCACCGGATCGTGTTTTGTTTGAAGACAAGCCCATTTTGGTTACCGTCATTCTGTACGTGGTTAGTGTTGTGGTCATCTTTGCAATTTTTGAATAAAGAGCATATCGATTAGAAAGTTTGAGGGGGATCAGGGTGAGAAGCAGTAAAATTGCCATTTTTGATATTGATAAAACGATTATACGCCGGGATTCGATGTTTCAGTTTGTACATTACGGCGTTCGCCGTTACCCTGGGCAGGTATGGAGACTTCCGCTTATTGCCTTTCATACTGCGATGTTCAAGGCAGGGCTAATGAGTGTGGAACAAGTCAAGCGTTCGTACTTTAAGAGTATTGAGCGCATGACCGAACAGGATCTGGAGCATTTTTTTGATACCCGATTGCGCACTGCCATTTTTGCAGAGGCCAGTGTGGAAATGCAGCATCGCAAGGAAGCGGGTTATCATGTGTTGCTCGTGACTGCGTCTCCGCATGCTTATATGAAATATTTTAAAAACTTCCCTTGGGTAGACCATGTCATTGGAACCGAACTGGTGCGCCACCAGAATGGGTATACCTGTACGATCGAAGGCGTTAATTGCAAAGGAGAAGAGAAGGTACGTCGGATACAAGCTTACCTGCGTGAAAAAAACATGGTTATTGATTACGAACAATCCTGCTCTTACTCTGATTCGTTGTCCGACCTACCGGTGATGCAGCTTGTGGCACAGCGCTATTTTATTAACAAAAGGGTTCCGGATATGGAGGCATTATCGTGGGGGAAATGAAGGGACGTCATACGGGCAAGGGGTTAATGCTTGTCTCCGCTTTCCTCACGGCCACCGGACAGTTGTTCTGGAAATGGGGGCTGACGGAGTGGATCTATCTGGGCATCGGATTTGTGTGCTATGGGCTGGGAGCCATCTTGATGATTAAGGCTTTTGCTCTGGAAAAGTTGTCTGTGGCTTATCCGTTGATGTGTGCAAGCTATGTTTTTGCGCTCATTTACGGTCACTTTCTGCTGGGAGAAGAGCTCACGATACAGAAGTTTGCAGCCGTTGTACTGCTCGGAATCGGGGTGACGTTAACCAGTGTTGATCGATAGCTGGATGGTGGTTGTACTGATTGTAATGACATTATGCGGTGCTATGGGTGGTGCTGGTTTGAAAGCCTATGCCACAAGTCGCAAAAAGCTGCATGTCCTCATGGGCCTCGGTTTTTATGGTATGGGTGCGCTTCTGAACATTGTGCTGCTGAAGTTCCTTCCCTTAACAGTGGTCCTGCCGGCCAATGCGCTGACGTATGTCTGGACACTTTTTATTGCAAAGTTTGCATTCAGGGAGAAGGTAGGCCCGCTTCGCTGGCTGGGTGTGGTTTGTATTATGGGAGGTTTGTGTTTCTTGGTTTGGTAATACGGATAGGAAATGCACAGAGTATTTTGAAAAATGACATATTGGATGTGAATGCATGAAATTTCTGGACTACATATTGTATGATCGTAAAACGAATTGGACGGCACTATGCCTGTTCGCGGGATTTGCCCTTTTTTACGCTCTGATGAACGTGCCCTATGTTCTGTACATTGCGGATCAGTCACAGGTTCTTGGAGCATATACCCCGTTTAATACACAACAATTTCCACTGAATTTATTTAATTTTGATCCGTCCATGTACTATGGGGCAAACAGTTCTTCGGTTATTCATCCGTTAATATCATTTCTTGTCGTCACGCTTGGTGCAGTATCGCAGTTGCTGGGAGGGAACTGGTTCTTCCTCATTCTGCAATCCCTGATCAATGCAGGATCTGTAGTGCTGGTCTTTATTTTTCTCAACCAAAAGGATAGACAGATCGCAACACCACTGCTCTTCGCGATGCTATTCGGATTTAGTTCATATTTGATGTTTACGGCACTTATTCCGGATTCCTATCCGTACGTGCAGTTTTTTATCCTATGGTCTGTTCTTTATATGCAATACACACGTGAACGGAATGACGTTCGCTATGTGCCAAATGCCCTGATTGCAACGATTAATTTTGGACTGACCTCAACGAACGTTGTTCCTTTGGCTGCTGCTATGTTTTTCAATTGGCGTACCTGGCGCAAGGCTTCCTCATGGAAAAAGTATATTGGAATCATGGCACTAGCGGTCGCCTTCATTATCGTATTGACAGGTATTCAGTATATCGCATTCGGAGGAAGAAGCTGGGTTAGCAATTGGCTGCTCGGAATTCAGAATGGAGGCACCAGCTATGCTACGCCTTTCCAGTTTGCCGCTCATTGGAAGGCACTGACTCTGCTGACGATTAATCCGATGCTCTCTCCCAAAGTTCATTTGCTGGATCCGGGGCTGGTCGCTTTTGTAACAGATCTGTCCCGCTCCAACCCGATTCATGTTCAGCTTGTCGGTATCTTTATCTTGCTCCTGGCGCTGATCGGGTTCATCATGAGAATTCGTGAACGGGAAGTATGGACCCCTGCACCCTATATTTTGTTTGCACTTCTGCTGCATATCGTAGTTGGCTTCGGGCTGGCTGTGTTCCAATACGATATGTACCTGTATGCTGGTCACTATCTGTTTGCCTTTTTCCTGCTTGGTGGAGGGTGGGTGATTGGTCTTCGTCCGGGGATCGGCAAAAAAATAGTGCTCGGTTTACTCTTCATTAGTGTACTAGTAATGGCAGCGAATAATATCTACCGTCATGTAGAAACACTCACCACGATCAAACAGTCATATGAACAATTGCAGCAGGCTCAGACTGCGAATTGATGTAAATAGTAAAAGAGAGACAAGTCATATGGATATGATATCCACTCGGCTTGTCTCTCTTTCTTTTAATTCAATGTGTAATTCAATGGGTGAATTCTAAGCAACAACCCTCTGCAGCAACATCTTTCTATTGGAATCAGGCTATGATTTTGGTCTTCTTTGCATTCTCGGCTGAACGCTTGGTGAGACTGCTAAGCGGACGTTTCAGCACAAGTGCAAGGATAAGACTAAGTGCTATAAATATACACAGCCATAGAATATCCTTGAGAGCAGCCTGCCACAATATGCCACCGACTGATTCACGAAGAAGGCTGATCGCATACGTGAAGGGCATAAACGGGTTCAATGCCTGGAAAAAGGGAGAAGTCATGCTGATCGGGAATGTTCCTCCCGAGCTTGAGAATTGAAATACCATAAATATAATCGCAATTCCTTTTCCAATGTTTCCGAAAACGGACAACAGGGTGTAAGTAATGGTGACAAACACGGCGCTTACCAACATGGCAAACAGGACAAACCATATTTTATCTGCTACATATGTTCCGAGAATCAGGATATCTCCGACCGTTACGCACACAGCCTGAAGCAACCCTATAGTTAGGAACGTACCCAAGCGTCCAAGGTACAATTGGTACCCTCGAAACTTGCCGTCCGGATTTTCTGCCTCAGCTCGAAGCAGGGAAATCAGTAGCGTGGAGCCGACCCACAGGGACAGTACGCCGTAAAATGGCGACATGGCAGATCCGTAGTTGGGAATCGGGTACAATTGATTTTCCTTGATTTGAACCGGACTCGCAAGAAACGCACTTTCTTCCTCAATATCTCCGCGCAGCAGTTTGGCAAGTTCGGCAAATTGATTATTGCCTTCCACCTCTCTGAGCTTATCCGCCGCCTTGCTGATGGCACTTTCCAGGTCCGGCAAGTCCTCTCGCACAAGTGTGGCAACGCGGTGCACGCCTTTTTCAACCTCTGGCAATTGATGTTGTACAAAGTCGGATGCTCTGCCAATCTGCTTCTCCGCCTGAGGCAGATCGTTGCGGACAAAATCGGCTGCTTCGTTCAGTTTGGCCCCAACTTTGGGCAGGTCATTCTGAATTAAAGGCGCTACTGTATTCAGTGCCTGGATGAAAGCTTCACTTTTACTTTGCAATGTCTGTGATATTTCATGAATCTTGTTCTGTATTTGGGGCAGATCGCTTTGGATTTTTCTTAATTCCGTCTGTCCAAAAGTAATACCTTCCTTGGTAGCTGACAGGATGTCCGCTACATCCGGTAATTTGTCTTGGGCATCTTGTAAAGTATCTGCTGATGCCGAGAGAATAGATCTTAGTTTATCAGCTCCGGTAGTAAGAGCAGGTGCAATTTCAGCGTCATAGGCTCCAAGAATTCGGTCCACACCGCCGTTGATTTCCTCTGATAACGTGCTCAGTTGATCAATGATATCAGCTGGTGGAGTGGTATTGCGACGTAATGCATCGCTGATGATACCGGCAAGCTTCATTTGGAGCTGTAACTTGTCCGATAGGGTATTCAATCTGGTGATTTTATCGGCTAACGGATGGTTTGGAAGGAGATTGTCCATCTTGCCCAATAGGTCGGCCATACCGTCAACCAATTTTACGGCAACGGCAAGCCGAACAGCTATGCTGTCCAGTTCGTCTGCTGTAGGGAGTGCGCTAAGGTCCGTACCTTGAAGTCGATCAAACAAATCTCCGCCAGCACTTGCAATCTGCTGCACCAGCAATAGATTTTGCCGGATCACTGGTCCGATGGTCTGAAATGCTTCTTCACTGGCATCCACGAAACGATTCATGCCTTCAGCGAGTTCTACTCCGTTTTCTGTAATGCCTGAGACCGTGACAAGTTTATCTTGAGCAGCGGTTACGATAGTTAGAGCCTTGTCCGTTTTGGTTAAAGCCGTATCAATGACACCGGATACTTCACCAAAATGTTCATCCACTTCTTGAATACGTTCGACTGCGTTTCGAATATCCGGAATTCGCTCCTGTATGGCTAGTACCTCGGCAGAGGCATTCATAATCTGTGGCCAGTATTCCTGCACCTTAAGTATATACTTTGCCGCTTCGTTAATTTCGGGCAAACGCTTCTCGACTTCTACAATTTTTTGGGCTTCTTTGACGATTTCCGGCATCGCCTTTTCTACTTCCAACACTTTTTGTCCCGCAGACTGTATGGCAGGAAGATTCTTTTCCAGTGTAAAGATTCCATTTTCCATCTTGCGCAGGGTAGGTAGCTGTGCATCGATCTCCACACCAGCTTCTTTTAATTTGGTTAATACCGCCTCGCTAACCGCTTCGGTAAAACTTTCGTTTATTTGCGTTGTGATAGAAGAGACGCCTGATCCCGTGATTTTGGGAGCAATGGCATTGACTTTCTCATTCACGGTATAGATGACTTCGGGACGTTCCAGTTTTCCATCGACAATACCGGTGATTTTGGATGAGAAGTCACCTGGGATAAGCAGACTTGCATAATATTCACCCGTCTGCACACCACGGCTGGCCTCCGCCTGATCCACAAATGTCCAACCCAGCTTATGATTCTGCTTCAGGCTGGTCACCAATTCGTCTCCTATGTTAACCGTTGTTCCAGCGACGGTTGCTCCCTGATCTTCCGTGGTTACCGCGATTTTGATTCCTTGAGTATTACTGTACGGATCCCACACCGATTTAACGTTGACCCAGTCATACACCCCTGGCAGTAAAATAATGGCTACAATTAAGAATATGCCGGTTGGTACTTTTAAAATGTGAAGCCAGTCCGTTTTGTAAATTTGCCATATGTTACGCATGATGTCCTCCTAATTCAAATCAAATTCCAGGTTTTATATCATTCCCATCTCAGGAAGATACAAATCTTTATGTATATCGGTTCCTATGTTCGGAATGTGAACTGGCTTGCATTAAAGTTGTTTACCCCGTTCTTGCGTGAATAATCGACCTTTCTTGTAATATAAGCAGCTATAAAACAAAAGGGTTATATTGGATCGATTCAAGTTTGCAAATACCTATGGATAAATATGCAGAATTATTGTATAATTATGAGTAATGAATGAAATGTGATGTGCATGGATGTTTTTCAGCCGACCTGTTGATTCTAAAGGGAATACAGCAGGGGAGTTCGCCTGCTAAGGTGAGGTGTTGACAGGGGGTTGTCTTTCTGTCATAATTCATGAAGATAAACGAGCATATTGATCAATAGCGCCCTGTGAGGCACTTCAGTATGTTCGACATGAATAGCACCTTTAAATCAGTCCCGTGAGACTGGCAAGGTAACGTGAACGATACATCGTTTTTTGCTGCGGCAATATAACGATGCATCCCGAGAGTAAACTTTCTTCAGAGCGGTCTGAAGTTCGGAGACTCCTTGCCAATAAACACGGCAAGGAGTCTTTTTTGTTCTCCTGTCACGGGGCCATGATCTGGAGGGAAATCCTGAGGAGGCTGAACGCATGAGCACAGAAACACATGTCATTATGGATGAAACGGCGATCCGCCGCGCATTAACACGGATTGCCCATGAGATTTTGGAAAAAAACAAAGGGATCGACGGTTGTGTGCTGGTCGGTATCCGTACGCGGGGTGTTTATCTCGCAGAACGGATTGCCGCGAAGATTGAAGAAATCGAAGGCGCCAAGGTCCCCTGGGGAGAACTGGATGTAACTCCTTATCGCGATGACCGCTTGGACGAGAACAAAGCGAATCGCAAGGAACTGTTGATAATGACACCTGAATCACTTTCGATTCATGACAAGAAAGTGATTTTGTTCGATGATGTGCTCTATACCGGTCGTACCATTCGTGCAGCGATGGATGCCCTGATGGACTGTGGAAGACCGCAGAACATTCAGCTGGCCGTACTCGCGGATCGCGGACACCGGGAACTTCCGATCCGACCTGATTTTATCGGCAAAAACGTGCCGACTTCCAAATCAGAGGAGATTGAAGTGGCACTGATAGAAACGGACGGACAGGACGAAGTCAAAATCATTCAGAACCGGGGGGAGCAAGCATGATGATTACACAGACAGCATTGAAGGACCGGAGCTTGCTTGGACTGAAAGAACTTAGTCGCAGTGAGATTGAAGCGATTCTGAACAGAGCAGCCCACTGGGAAGCTCAGAAGGATAAATTGGTACCTGTACTTGAATCACGCTTTGTTGCCAACATGTTTTTCGAGAATAGTACACGTACTCGCTTCTCATTCGAGATGGCTGAGAAACGACTGGGTGCACAAGTGCTGAACTTCACGGCAGCAGCTTCAAGTGTAGAGAAGGGCGAGTCCATCTATGATACGGTACGAACACTTGAATCCATGGGCATTGATGCGGGAGTCATTCGGCTGAAACCAGCAGGTGTTCTGCAGCAGCTGGCTCAGAAGGTGAATGTTCCACTGGTAAATGCGGGAGACGGAAATAACGAACATCCAACTCAGGCATTGCTGGACCTGTACACCATGCGAAAAGCCTTCGGTGAGCTGAAAGGTCTGCGTGTATCGATCATTGGAGACATCATGCACAGCCGGGTTGCACGCTCGAATCTGTGGGCGCTGCAAAAGTTCGGAGCAGATGTACGCTTCTGTGCTCCGCAAACGATGCAAGCACCGGAACTCGCAGAGCACGCTCCTTATGTAGGTCTGGATGAAGCACTGAATGCGGATGTAGTTATGATGCTGCGGGTTCAGCTGGAACGCCATAAGCATGGTCTCATTACCTCGGCAGAGGATTATCGCGAACATTACGGATTGACGGAAGAACGGGCGGCACGCCTGAATCCAAACACCATTATCATGCACCCTGCTCCTGTTAACCGGAACGTTGAAATTGACGACGCGGTTGTAGAGAGTACAGCATCGCGGATTTTCCCGCAGATGGCGAACGGTGTTCCGATTCGCATGGCGGTCATGGAACGCGCATTAAAGCTGTAACAGGGTCTGGCTATGGGTCATAGGCTGACAGGGCGGATCTTCTTTAGAACGGTAAAGTACACGATAAATCCAAATCATTCGGATCCTCTGGGAATCCGGGTGAGAACCGAAGCGGAGGGCAATTATGCTACAGATTATTAAAAATGCGAATGTTTTGAATGCTCAAGGGGAACTCGAACGGAAAACAATCATTATAAATGAAGGCAAGATCCAAAAGATCGTCGGTGTGGAAGACGAAGCGGTCCTGCAAGCAGAACAATCTGCGCACAGCGCTACAGATGCTTCAGGCAAATTGGTAATTCCGGGCTTGATCGACATGCACGTGCATTTGCGTGAACCTGGTTTCGAACACAAAGAGACCATCGAGACAGGTGCCAGGTCAGCGGCCCAAGGTGGGTTTACAACAATCGCCTGCATGCCTAACACAAGACCCGTAACCGATAGTCCGGATGTAGTAAAGTTGGTTCTGAATAAAGCCAAGGAAGCTGATTTGGTAAAGGTTCTGCCGTATGCGGCCATTACCAAAAACGAGCTTGGTCGTGAACTGACCGATTTTGCCGCTTTGAAAGAAGCAGGGGCCATCGGATTCACGGATGACGGGGTAGGCGTGCAGAACGCGCAGATGATGAAAGATGCCATGAGCCTCGCGGCAAGCATGGATATGCCAGTCATCGCTCACTGTGAAGACGACTCTCTGGTTGTAGGTGGATACGTGACCGAAGGAGAATTCTCCAAGCGCCATGGTATCAAAGGCATTCCGAATGAATCCGAAGCGATTCACGTTGGTCGTGATATCCTTCTTGCCGAAGCAACAGGGGTGCACTACCATGTCTGCCACGTAAGTACGGAACAATCCGTTCGCCTGATTCGTCTGGCCAAATCGATCGGCATCAAGGTTACGGCTGAGGTGTGTCCGCATCATCTGGTTCTGTCCGATGAGGACATCCCGGGCATGGATGCCAACTGGAAAATGAACCCGCCACTTCGCTCACCGCGTGATGTCCAGGCTTGCATTGAAGGCTTGCTGGACGGAACGCTGGACATGATCGTAACTGATCATGCGCCGCATAGTGAAGAGGAGAAAGCCAAAGGCATGGAACTGGCACCATTCGGAATCGTTGGATTCGAAACCGCCTTCCCGCTGCTGTACACCAAGTTTGTAGAAACAGGACTTTGGAGCCTGGACTTCCTGGTTAAACGCATGACAGCCGATCCGGCACGGGTATTCCGACTGGATACAGGCAGGATGGAAGAGGGAGCACCTGCGGACTTGACCATGATTGACCTGAACGAGGAAAAAGCAGTCGATCCTGCAACGTTCGCAACCAAAGGAAGAAATACCCCGTTCACAGGCTGGAAGCTGAAAGGCTGGCCGGAACAGACTTGGGTGGATGGCAAAAGCGTATGGAATAACACGGTACAACAGTAAATCGGCTTACCAATGAGTTATTAACTCTTTAATGCAATTACATCTTTTCAACTAACTCGAGGCAGACCATGCCGAGAGCCTAACATACGAAACAAAGCAAATTTGAATGGCATAGTTTTGAACTTGGGAGACACAGTAGCACACGAAGTGGACAGAAAAGACCCGAAGAAGCGCAGCGTTCGCCTTTATCCCCGGATTACATCCATTTGAAAAATGGATAAAGAGTAATCTGGGGATAACAGCGATCGAAGGGCTTTCTGTCCACGAAGTCACCGCTACCGTGACACGCACCCCTTGTTCAACGAAATGCATTCAAGTTTATAAACACAGAGGAGTGAAATGGGATGCAGGCACAGGCAAGATTATTGTTGGAAGACGGCACACTGTTCACCGGGAAAGCGTTCGGTGCTGAAGGTGAAACAACGGGTGAGGTCGTTTTTAATACGGGAATTACAGGCTACCAAGAGGTGCTTTCGGATCCTTCTTATTGCGGTCAAATCGTAACCATGACGTATCCGCTGATCGGTAACTACGGCATTACGCGTGACGACTTCGAGTCCATCCGTCCATTCGTGCATGGTTTCGTAGTTCGCCGTCATGAGACGGTACCGAGTAACTGGCGCGCTGAATACAGCCTGGATGATCTGCTGAAAGAGTACGGCATCGTCGGCATCAGCGAAATTGATACACGCATGTTGACTCGCCGGATTCGTCATCACGGCACAATGAAAGGAATTCTCACAACAGGATCGAAGCCTGTGGAAGAGCTGCTGGAGATGATGGGAGACACAAGCATCGCCGAGCTGCGCAACCAGGTACCTCTGACGTCTACGCAGCATGTGTACAACAGCCCGGGAACGGCTGAGCGTATCGTTCTTGTAGACTATGGTGCAAAAACAGGAATTCTGCGTGAACTGAGCAAGCGCAACTGTGACGTTGTTGTCGTGCCGCATGATGTAACTGCAGAAGAGATTCGCCGTCTTAATCCGGATGGTATTCAGCTGTCCAACGGTCCTGGGGATCCAAAAGATGTACCACATGCCGTTAAAATGATCAGTGAACTGCTTGGCGAGTATCCGATCTTCGGTATCTGTCTCGGTCATCAACTCTTTGCACTGGCAGCAGGTGCGGATACAGAGAAGCTTAAGTTCGGACACCGCGGTGGTAATCACCCAGTCAAAGAACTGGAGAGCGGACGCTGCTTCATCACATCCCAGAATCACGGTTACACGGTTAACGAAGAGTCAGTGAAAAACACTGAATTGGAAGTTACACACATCAATAACAATGACAAGACCATTGAAGGTCTGAAACATAAAACATTCCCTGCGTTTTCGGTACAATATCACCCGGAAGCAGCGCCAGGACCTTATGATAACAGCTATCTGTTCGACCGTTTCATCGAAATGATTCGTGAGCACAAAATCACTAACCCGCAAAAGCCGCGTCAAGCCGTATTGGCAGCCGCAGTGAAAGGAGCACAATAACATGCCGATTAACAAAGACCTCAAAAAAATCCTGGTGATTGGTTCCGGTCCAATCGTCATCGGTCAAGCGGCCGAGTTCGACTATGCCGGTACACAGGCTTGCCAGGCACTGAAAGAAGAAGGCGTGGAAGTTGTACTCATTAACAGCAACCCGGCAACCATCATGACCGATACTAACATGGCTGACAAAGTGTATATCGAGCCGATTACACTCGATTTCGTCACTCAGATCATTCGTCAGGAACGCCCAGACGGATTGCTGCCTACGCTTGGCGGTCAAACCGGTTTGAATATGGCCGTGGAACTGGCTCGTGCCGGTGTCCTAGAACGTGAAAACGTGAAATTGCTCGGAACACAGCTGACATCCATCGAGAAAGCGGAAGACCGTGACCTGTTCCGTGATCTGATGCGTGAACTGGAACAGCCTGTACCAGAAAGTGTTATTGTAACTACACTTGAGGAATCCCTTGAGTTTGCAGGAGAGATTGGTTATCCAATTATCGTACGTCCAGCTTATACGCTTGGCGGAACAGGCGGCGGGATCTGTGCGAATGAAGAAGAGCTTCGCGAGACCGTCGCAGCAGGACTTCGGTACAGCCCGATTGGACAATGTCTGGTCGAGAAGAGTATTGCAGGCATGAAAGAAGTCGAGTACGAAGTCATGCGTGACAAGAACGATAACTGTATCGTCGTCTGCAACATGGAAAACTTCGATCCGGTCGGCGTTCACACAGGCGACAGTATCGTTGTGGCACCAAGCCAGACGCTGTCTGACCGTGAATATCAGATGCTGCGTTCAGCATCCCTGAAAATCATTCGTGCCCTTAACATAGAAGGTGGATGTAACGTACAGTTCGCCCTGGATCCGCACAGCTTCCAGTACTATGTTATCGAAGTTAATCCACGGGTAAGCCGTTCCTCGGCTTTGGCTTCCAAAGCAACCGGTTATCCGATTGCAAAAATGGCTGCCAAAATCGCCATGGGTTATACGCTTGATGAGATTGTCAACCCGGTAACAGGCCAAACCTATGCTTGCTTTGAGCCAACTCTGGATTATATCGTGAGCAAAATCCCTCGCTGGCCGTTCGACAAGTTCACTTCCGCGAACCGCAAGCTGGGTACACAAATGAAAGCAACAGGCGAAGTTATGGCTATCGGCCGTACCTTTGAAGAGTCGATTCACAAAGCAGTTCGCTCCTTGGAGATCGGTGTGCACCGTCTGTACTTGAAAGAGGCAGAAACATTGGACGAAGCTACGCTCAACGAACGTCTGGTCAAAGCCGATGATGAGCGCATGTTCCTGGTGGCTGAAGCATTCCGCAGAGGGTATACATTACAACAACTGCAGGATCTGACGAAGATTGACTGGTGGTTCCTGGACAAAATTGAAGGTCTGGTCGGCTTCGAAGATCGTATCCGTGAGGAATCCGAGCTGTCATCCGAAACGCTGTATCAAGCGAAGCGTCTTGGATTCACGGACCGTGCAATTGCTGAACTGCGTGCTCAAGGTCAACCTGGAAGCACACTGACAACGGAAGCAGAGGTTAGAGCTCGTCGTGAGCAGGAAAACCTTCGTCCGGTATACAAAATGGTTGATACATGTGCAGCGGAGTTCGAAGCAACAACGCCATACTACTACT
The DNA here is from genome assembly GCF_004000925.1 of Paenibacillus illinoisensis NBRC 15959. GTDB lineage: Bacteria > Bacillota > Bacilli > Paenibacillales > Paenibacillaceae > Paenibacillus > Paenibacillus illinoisensis. The sequence goes on from NZ_BIME01000004.1 coordinate 243,210, forward strand.
CGACGTACGAAACCGAGAATGAAGTTATCCCTTCGGACAAGAAAAAAGTCGTAGTGCTTGGTTCGGGACCAATCCGGATCGGTCAAGGGATCGAGTTCGACTACTCAACAGTACACGCAGTATGGGCCTTGCAAAAGGCAGGCTACGAAGCGGTTATTATTAACAATAACCCTGAAACAGTATCCACGGACTTCAATACATCCGATCGTCTGTACTTCGAGCCTCTGTTCTTCGAAGATGTCATGAACGTGATTGAACAGGAACAGCCGGTAGGCGTTATCGTACAGTTCGGTGGTCAAACGGCTATCAACCTGGCTGCACCACTGCGTAATGCAGGTGTGACCATCCTCGGAACGGACCTGGAGAGCATCGATGAAGCAGAGGATCGCAAGAAATTCGAACGTCTTCTGTCCCGTTTGGAAATTGCACAGCCTAAAGGTAAAACAGTCATTTCCGTAGATGATGCAGTAGAGACGGCGCAAAGCTTGGGTTACCCTGTACTGGTTCGTCCTTCCTATGTACTCGGTGGTCGTGCGATGGAGATCGTATACTCTGATGCCGAATTGCTGACATATATGGAACAGGCGGTTAAAATCAATCCCGAGCACCCGGTACTGATTGACCGTTACATGCTGGGTAAAGAGGTTGAGGTGGACGCCATCTGTGATGGTGAGACGGTACTGGTTCCAGGCATCATGGAACATATCGAACGCGCAGGGGTGCACTCCGGTGACTCCATCGCAGTTTATCCGCCACAGCACCTGTCCGACGATTTGAAAGAAAAAATCGTTGACATCACGATTAAGATTGCAAAAGAACTGAAAACGATTGGTCTGGTCAACATCCAATTTGTCATCCATGATGGCCAAGTGTATGTCATTGAGGTGAACCCGCGTTCATCCCGAACAGTACCTTTCCTGAGCAAAGTAACGAACATTCCGATGGCGAACCTGGCAACACAGGCGATCCTGGGTGTGAAGCTGAAAGATCTGGGTTACGTAGACGGTCTGTGGCCTGAGTCGGATCATGTATCGGTGAAAGTTCCGGTCTTCTCCTTCGCGAAGCTGCGTCGTGTGGAACCAACCCTTGGACCTGAGATGAAATCCACAGGTGAGGTTATGGGTCGTGACCCGAATTACGCCAAAGCGTTGTTCAAAGGTCTCATCGGAGCTGGAATGAAAATTCCGGCAACCGGAGCGATTGTAGTTACTGTGGCAGACAAAGATAAGGACGAAGCTGTACCGCTGCTTGAAGGTTTCTACAGACTGGGTTACAAAATCATGGCTACTGGAGGAACGGCAGCTGCGCTTGAAGCGGCAAACATTCCGGTAACGACGGTGAACAAGTTGAGCGAAGGTTCGCCGAACATTCTGGACATGATTCGCAGCGGTGAAGCGAACTTTGTCTTCAACACACTGACCAAAGGTAAAACACCGCAGCGTGACGGATTCCGAATTCGTCGTGAAGCGGTAGAGAACGGCATTGTATGTATGACTTCCCTGGATACGATTCGTGCCCTGCTGATCATGCTGCAAACGATCAACTTCTCTTCAGAGGCAATGCCAGTCTTTGTAAAATAAAAAGGTACTGATGAAGGACATCAGTCAGCCTGCGGGCTGGCGGGATGTCCTTTATATCGGGCAAAAACGGAAAAAACAAGCATGTGGAAGGAGCGGACTGGATGAATCACCCTAATTTCAATGAAATGGCTGGCCGTTTGATGGTCGCACTCGATTATCCTGATGCGGAGCAGGCCCAAGAGCTGGTACAGGCACTCGAAGGTATTCCGTGTTATCTGAAAGTGGGAATGCAGCTGTTCTACGCAGCGGGTCCGAACTTTATCCGGGAGCTGAAAGCGAGAGGGTATTCGGTATTCCTCGATGTGAAGATGCACGATATTCCCAATACCGTTCGCGGTGGTGCCGAGAGTATAACCCGCCTCGGTGTAGACATGTTCAACGTACACGCAGCAGGCGGTACAAGCATGATGCGTGCTGCACGCGAAGGAGCGGAAGCAGCGCTGGCTGCAGATCCTTCTCTGAGAAGGCCGGAAATCATCGCAGTTACCCAGCTGACGAGCACAAGTCAGGAAACAATGAACAGCGAGATTGGCATTGAGGGAAGTGTGGAAGCGGCAGTGGTTCGTTATGCTGGACTGGCTCATGAAGCGGGCCTGGATGGCGTTGTGGCTTCTCCACTTGAGGTGCCGGCAATCCGGGCAGCATGCGGCAGTGATTTTCACACCGTTACCCCGGGAATTCGGCCGGCAGGCAGCGGTCTTGGTGACCAGACTCGTGTCCTCACGCCAGGGGAAGCCATCGCCAGAGGCAGTCATTACATTGTTGTAGGCAGACCGATTACAGGTGCGCCCAATCCACGTGAAGCAGCAGAAACCATTTTGAAGGAGATGTTGAACGCATGATCGCACTGAACGAGATTCCTAATCATATTGCTTCCCAACTGCTGAAGATTAACGCCGTGGCACTGCGCCCGCAGCAGCCTTTTACCTGGACGTCGGGGATCAAGTCCCCGATCTATTGTGACAACCGTCTGACGATGTCCTATCCAGAGATCCGCAATGACATTGCCGAAGCCTTCGCTGCCATTATTCGTGAGCAGTACCCGGATGCAGAAGTCATTGCAGGTACAGCAACCGCAGGTATTCCGCATGCAGCATGGGTAGCTCAGAAGCTGAATCTGCCGATGGCCTACATTCGTGACAAAGCGAAAGGACATGGTAAGGAAAACCTGATTGAAGGCATCATTGCCGAAGGCCAAAAGGTGGTTGTTATTGAGGACCTGATTTCTACAGGAGGTAGCTCAATCAAAGCCGCCGAAGCAGTACGTGCAGCAGGGGCAACACCGCTCGCCGTGCTGGCGATTTTCAGCTATCAGCTGGATAAAGGGGTACAAGCATTTGAAGAAGCCGGCATTCAGCTGCAAACCCTCTCCAACTATACGGCCCTAATGGACGTGGCTTTGGCACAGGGAACCATCCAGGAGAGTGATTTCGAGCTGCTCAAATCCTGGCGTGAAGATCCTTCTTCATTTGGTAAATAATATCATCTATGCATCTTGTGCTGTTCGACTTGTGAACAGTATCAAAATTGTAATGATTGGCGCTATAGAGGCAAATTATAGATTTGGCAAGAAGCATCCCGCACTCTGGGGTGCTTTTTTCGTTTGTTCATCAAAATATTAACTTTTTCCCGGCAACGTTGTAAAAAGCTTGTAACTTTTAGTTGGGACCGGTCGTTTATAATGCAGTGTAGTATGGAATAGATTTCTAATTTTAGTACCCTTAATGAAATGATTGGGATGTTAAGAAAGGATGAGCGTGATTGCTGGCATGAAGAAATTATTTTCCAGTATGAAATCTGCCAAAAGCCAGTCAGGCGGGAAGCATGCAAAAGGGCACACGGAGCAGCAGAACACCGCCGGGCGGGAAGCCTCGGCATACATAAGTGACCCCGATAGTCCTTCCATCGACTCGCAATCCATAAGTGATGGAATGATCCAGGATGAGGTGGCCGTTGCCGCTGCCGAACCCGAAGCGAAGTCCCAGCCCAAGGCAAAAGCCAGCTTGCTGCCTCCGTACGACGGACCTGTGCTGGAAGTTCGTAATGTACATCGGAGCTTTCAGACGGGCAGCCGGATTATTCATGTACTTAAGGGCATCGACATGGAAGTCAACCCGCAGCAGCTGGTTATGCTGAAAGGGCGATCAGGCTCGGGCAAAACGACACTGCTCAATATGCTGGGCGGACTTGATCAGCCTTCCAGTGGGGACATACTGTTTTCCGGACAGCCTTTGCAGGATTGGGGTGACCGGAAGCGGACCTCTCTGCGGCGTAAGGAAATCGGTTTTATTTTTCAGGCCTATGCACTGATGCCCTTGCTGTCAGCATGGGAAAATGTAGAGCTGTCATTGCGAATGGCAGATGTGCCTCGCTCGGAATGGAAGGACCGGGTTGGCCATTGTCTGGATCTGGTCGGACTGTCCAAACGGGTGAAGCACCGGCCGTTCGAGATGTCCGGGGGGGAGCAGCAGCGGGTCGCGATCGCCAAGGCCATTGCCCATAGACCCAGACTGCTGCTTGCGGATGAGCCGACAGCTGAGCTGGATTCCAAGATGGGGGCACAGGTTATGTCCGTATTTCGCAATATTATCGAAGTAGAACAAGTAACCATATGTATGACTACACACGATCCTACGATTTTGGAGGTTGCGGACCATGTTTATGAAATGGCGGACGGCAGATTTATTCAGTAAAGAGGCCGCTCCGAAAAGGGGGAAACGTGCAGCGCTGATTGTAATTGGTGCAATCGTGGCTGCAACGATGTCGGGCTGCTCATTGCTGCCGGCAGAAACAGAGGAAGAAGTGCTTCCACCGATCACGCCGCCTACGATTTCCAAAAAGCCGGAATATGAAGTCCGGACAGAAACGCTGGAAAAAAAGGTTAGCGGCAGCGGTAAAATGATGAGTCAGCGGGAAGAGAAGGTGTATTTCACGCTGGACGGTATGCACATCAAGGAACTGAACGTGAAACCGGGGGACAAAGTGAAGAAAGGCCAGCTCCTCGCAGAGCTCGACGTGGAGAGTGTAGAAAAGGAAATTCGGGCCAAAAAGCTGCAGATTCGCAAATCGGAAGTACAAATGAAAGAAACGCTTCGTAAACGAGATGAGATGGATCCGGTGGAGTTCGAAGAAGCCACCATTGCATTTGAAGAACTGCGCCAGGAACTGGCTGATCTGGAGGAGCAGTTAGGTAAAGCGACGCTGACCGCTCCGTTCGGAGGAACGATTATTGCAGTTCAGGTGGAGAAGGGTGCAGCAGTCAAAGCCTATGATCCGATTGCAACGATCGCGGATACGTCAAATCTGGTTGTCGCAGCTACATTTGCCAAGGAAGATCTCGAGAAATTCTCGGCTGGCATGAAGGCGGATGTCGACATCAATGGAGCGGGCAAGGTATCCGGCAGAGTTAAAGTGATGCCTGTTGCTGAGGCTACTGGAAGTGGAAGTGGAAGTGGAAACGGTGGAGGTACAGGCGAAGGTGGCACTCCGCCAGTTAAAGAAACCCTCGACCAGTATGTTATCGTCTCCCTGACGAAAATGCCCAAGGGTGTGGAACGCGGAACCCCTCTGTCAGTATCCATTGTGACCCAGCGTACGGAGGATGCTATTGTCATTCCTGTATCGGCGCTGCGCTCCATCGGTTCAAGAACATACGTGCAGGTCGTTGAAAGTGATGGCAGCAAGCGCGAAGTGGACGTTGAAGTGGGGCAGCAGACATCCACGGATGTTGAAATTCTGAAGGGTCTGACCGTTGGACAGAAAGTGGTGGGCCGCTAATGGGGCTGCCATTGCTCAGACTGTTGTTCCGGAAAATGTGGAACACCCGTTGGATGACATTCAGTACACTGATCGGACTGATTGTGGCGGTAGCATTCACTGTCAGTATACCGATGTATGCCGACGGTGCACTGAAACGGGTGGTGGCACAGACCCTGCAGGATAACAGTGAGGGGCTGCCTGCAGGTTCGTTGCTTATGAGTTATCAGGCTCCAGGCGGGGTTAAGACCCACACGCGCGGATTAGATGAGGTGGATCGCTATATTCGGGAGGATGTGCCTCGCGATATCGGTTTTCCATTTCATACGTATGTGAATTCCAGATCCATTCGGAGCACCGAGGTGAATCCGGAGGATCCCACCAAGGTCGATGCCAGCCGGGTTCGGAGCATGACGCTCGGAACGATGAGCGGGCTGGATGCACAGGTGAATTATACTGCCGGCGTGAAGCCAGGCAATCAAGTGAAGGACGACATTATTGAAGCGGTTATGCTGGAGGAAGGCATGTACCGGAACGATCTGCATGTCGGTGATATTCTGGAATACCCCGTGTACAGCGGGCTTGATATCACATTGCGTGTCAAAATCACCGGTTCCTTCAAGGCAGATGATCTGAATAGTCCGTACTGGGTTCAGGGATTCGATGGCATGATGAATGGGCTGTATGTGGATGAGTCCGTGTTCAACGATGTGTTGCTGAAGGAAAAAGGAATTCCTCTTCAGAATTCGCGCTGGTATTATGCGTTTGATCTGAAGGAAATCCAAACCAGTCAGCTGCCGGGTCTGACATCCATGCTGGAACGTTTGGATATCGATCTGTACCAGCGGCTCAAGGATACGAAGGTGGATATCACCTTTGGTGATCTGTTGAAGCAATTCCGCAGTCAGAGTCTGCAGCTGCAGACAATGCTGTTTACACTGGCAGCACCGATGATTGCGATGGTTTTTTATTTTATTGCAATGAATGCCAGACAGTCCCTGCAGAAGCAGGAAAGTGACATTGCGGTACTGCGAAGCCGAGGAGCTTCAGCACGGCAAATTTTCTCCCTATACCTGCTGGAGGGTATCTTTCTGGGGGCAATCGCGCTCGTGATTGGTCCAATGCTTGGCTGGTTTATGGCCAAAAGCATTGGATCAGCCAGTGGGTTCCTGTCATTCGTGGATCGCAAGTCGATTCCAATCGGTGTGTCCAAGGAAGCTATCCTGCTGGGCCTTGTCGCCGTACTCGTAGCCATTATTGCTTCACTTATTCCGGCAATAACCTATGCACGAGCGACGATTGTTTCGGCCAAGCGACGCCAGGCACGTACGGATCGTGCTCCCATATGGCAGCGTTGGTTCCTCGATATCCTGCTGCTGGGTCTTGCAGGATATGGATACTACCTGTTCTATGAACGTCAGATGCTGACGTTCCAGACAGGGATGACGACAGATCAGCTGCAGGTTCAGCCGTTTCTATTCTTTGTACCTGCGCTTGCGATCTTTGCCTTGGGGCTGTTCTTCCTGCGGTTGTTTCCATGGATTCTGAAGCTCATTCAGTGGATTGGGCGCAAATTCCTGCCGGTTCCACTCTACTTGACCCTGACACAGCTATCGCGGTCATCATCGTCGTATTACCCGTTGATGATCCTGCTGGTTTTGACACTGGGGCTTGGTGTGTACAACTCGGCTGCAGCTCGGACCATTGATCTCAACTCCACTGAGCGTACGTTGTACCGATATGGTTCTGACGTCATTATGCAAACGGTATGGGAAGGAACACCTGAGGTTAAGCCTGGTGGTTCCGGTCAGAACGGCGGTTCAGGCGGAGGACAGCAAGGTGGTGGAAACGGTGGCGGAAATTCTGGTGGCGGTGGTGCTGCCGGAGGCGGCAATGGCGGTGGAGGTGCTCCAGGTGGGGGCGGTGGAAACTCACAACCATCCAAAGTCATTTACTCCGAACCTCCATTTGAAGTATTCCGCAGACTGGACGGTGTGGAACATGCAGCGAGAGTGCTGCAGACGAAAGGGAATATCATTGTATCCGGCAAATCCGGCGGCCAGGGCATGCTGGTCGGGATTGATAATGTGGACTTTGCTAAGGTGGCGTGGTTCCGTAACGACCTGTTCCCGGCACATCCATATAAGTATCTTGATTTGTTAGGCAAGTATGAAGGGGCTGTGTTGATCTCATCCAAATTTGCGGATAAGTTCAAGCTCAAAACGGGAGATCTGATCTCTATTGGCGTTCAGGGCCAGGCTATTGAATTCGTGGTTTTCGGTATTATCCCATACTGGCCTGCACAGTATCCGGACCAGACGCCATTCTTCGTGGCCAATCTGGATTATATCTATGATCAGGTGCCGCTGATTCCGTATGAGGTCTGGCTGAAAATGGAACCTGATGCCAAGGTGGCTCCATTAATGGAGAAGCTGGCAGCAGAGGGCATTGAGCTATCCTCCGTACGCGATGTGCGTACAGAATTGGTATCCCAAGGCAAACATCCGTCGCGTGGCGGTGTGTTCGGGATTCTGAGTCTGGGCTTCCTGGTCTCGGTCATCATATCCCTGATTGGGTACATCCTGTATTGGTTCTTTAACCTGTCAGGTCGTGTTGTCCAGTTCGGTGTATTAAGAGCCATGGGATTATCACGTGCACAGCTGAGCGGAATGCTGCTCCTGGAACAAGTGTTCACGGCAGGTCTTTCCATTCTACTTGGCATCGGAATCGGTCAGGTATCCAGTCGTCTGTTCCTGCCATTCCTGCAAACGACAGATAATGTATCTGCACAGGTACCTCCGTTCCGGATCGTATTTGAACAACAAGATATGCTGCAGCTGTACGGCGTGACTGTGGTCATGCTGATTGTGGGAGCAACGATGCTGCTGTGGCAGATTCGCAGATTGCGGGTTCACCAAGCGGTCAAAATGGGAGAGGAGAGGTAAACGTGATCCAATGCGAAGGACTCGTGAAAATTTTTAAATCCAGCGATGTGGAAGTCGTTGCCCTTCAAGGTCTCAACCTGACTGTTAATCAAGGTGAAATGATGGCGATCATCGGCAACAGCGGCAGCGGTAAATCCACATTGCTCAACATTCTGGGGGGACTGGACCGTCCAACGGCCGGTACTGCGGTTGTTGGAGACTGGGATTTGTTGAAAATGACAGACGCCCAGCTAGTAGAATACAAACGACATACCGTAGGTTTCATCTGGCAAAACAACGGGCGTAACCTGCTGCCTTATCTAACGGCACTGGAGAATGTGGAAACACCCATGATTCTTGGCGGCAAGCGGGATCGCGCGTACGCGATGCAGCTGCTGGAATGGGTTGGACTGAAGGATCGGATGCACAACAAGCTGCATCAATTATCCGGAGGGGAGCAGCAGCGGGTGGCTATAGCCATCTCGCTCTCCAATCGTCCCAAGATTCTGCTTGCTGATGAGCCAACAGGGTCGGTCGATTCCGAGACTTGTGATACGATCATGAACATTTTTCGCAAAATGAACAAGGAACTGGGCGTTACGATCGTGATTGTTACCCATGATCTGACGCTTGCCGGCAAGGTGGACCGCATTGTAGCAATACGTGATGGGTTGACCAGCACCGAGTTTGTGAAACGGAATCCGAACCTGGATGATGAACATGGATTATCTGAAGCGGGAGCACCGGATATCCATGAAGCCTTTGTCATCATTGACCGGGCGGGACGCCTTCAGGTACCCAAAGAGTATTTGGAGGCCTTGGCCATTGACAACAGGGCAACATTGGAATTTGACGGTGAGCGCATTGTGATTACACCGCCAAGATAAATTTGAGGGGGAATTGGGAGATGAAGAACAGGTTTTGGGGAAAACGCGTGCTTGCTGTGCTGGCTACAGCCAGTCTGGCATTGCCACTGATTGCGGGCTGTACAGCAAGTGAGGCCAAGGATACAGAGCAGCGTGTATTGCGTGTGGCTACATTGTGGGGAAGCCAGGATGACAGCTACTTCCGTCAGCAGTTTACGGATGCATTTGAATTGACACATCCAAATGTAACGATTGAAGTGGTGGCGGCAGTAGATCAGGGCAGCATGTATGGCTATGGCACTCAGGAAGAACAGCAGGAAATGCCGGATAGCCTGGAAAACATGAAGAAAATCATGACTGGCGATAATCCTGTGGATGTCGTTGTGGCTGACACAGCTACGATTAAATCGCTCATCCAGGAGAATATGGTGAAACAGCTGGACCCACTGATGCAGGAGGACAAATTCGATACCAGCGATATTGTGCCAAGTGTTATTGAAGGCATCAAGGATCTGGGCGATCAGAGCATCTATGCGCTGACACCGACCTTCTCCTCGTCCGCGCTGTTCTATAACAAGACAATGTTCCAAAAAGCAGGCGTAGAGCCACCTACTGATAACATGACGTGGGATGATATTTTCAACCTGGCAACACGTCTGACCAAAGGTGAAGGAAAAGATCACGAATTCGGGTTCTCATTCTCTACGTACCAGGGTGGTTCGCCTTACTACACCATGCAGCAATATTACAGTGCTCTGCAATTGAAGATCTTCGATGATAAAGCAGAGAAAATGACCGTAGATTCACCGCAATGGGAGAAGGTATGGAGTACCATTAGCAAGCTTGCTATTGATAAAGTCATCCCTAAAGGAGACGAACAACAGGATCAGGATCCGAACGGACGTTATAACCCGCTACAAGGTGATCTGTTCATGAGCAGCAAGGCAGCTATGGTTATTGGGGATTACAGCTACATCAACCAATTAATTGACGCTAACAAAAATGCAGATAAAATGGAAGGATTCACCAAGGTGGACTGGGACGTGGTGACACCTCCGGTGCATCCGGAAGCACCTGAAATTGGTGGTAATATCTATCTCAGCAGCCTGATGGCGATTAATAGTTCAGCTCAAAATCCGGATGATGCCTGGGAATTGATCAAATATATGAACAGTGAAGACTGGGCTAAGATTAAGGCGCGCAGCAGTTACGAGATGGTATCCCGCAAAAGCTTCATTAAACCGAAGGACGGTTTGGATTACAATATCCAGGCGTTCTATACATTGAAGCCTGTGCCTCCTACCAATACCAACCTGGATAAACTGTACCAAAAAATGCCGAGCCTCTGGCAAGTGAGCGAGAAAGGCATGGAATACTTCACGCAGGTGCTTGAGAACAAGAAGACGCCAAAAGAAGCACTTGGTGAGTGGGCAGCCAAAGGTAATGAAATGTTAGAGAAATTAAAAAAGGATCCCAAGGCCACATTTTAAGCCTTAACAAGGAAGCAGACAGGTTTGATATTGGCATAGTGCAAAAAGTCGCTGGAGTTTTTAACCTCTGGCGGCTATTTTTTTGGGAAATGGGGTATTCTACAACAAGCAGAGATGAATCATAACTCCGGAAAGGAAGAGAAGGATGCGCTGGGTATATTTCAGCAAGCTATATGCAACTAAATTTCAGGCAGGGTGTCTTGCCAAACGTATGGAGCAGGACGGGTGGATTTACGGTCATAATGAGCCAGCAGAAGTGGAAGTATATCGTTCAAAAAGAGGAAGATATGGCGTTCGTTTTATTCCCTGACATTACCCCTTGACTTATTAGGGTGGCATGGTGTATATTAATTAAGTCGCTGTTTTAATATTTTACTGACGCGGGGTGGAGCAGCCCGGTAGCTCGTCGGGCTCATAACCCGAAGGCCGCAGGTTCAAATCCTGCCCCCGCAATTTAGCTTCACTTGGATGATTCACAGCCATCATCTGCACGTTATACATTATGTCTAGGGCCCTTAGCTCAGTTGGTTAGAGCGGTCGGCTCATAACCGATTGGTCGGGGGTTCGAGTCCCTCAGGGCCCATTCTCTTTAAACCCTTGCGTAGCAAGGGTTTTTTTCTGTCTTGTTTTTCATGTGGTGATTACCTTATGGAAGATGATCGCTATGGCTAATCAACTTCCTTCAACAGTTCTTCCGAATTGTTTTTGACATTCCCCACATCCCTGGACACCTTATAGGCCCTCATTTCAGAAGACTTATACGGTTTCAGAAGCGACAGCAGGGAAGGGACGTCGTTATGATTTCGATCCAGCCATTCTTCTTCATCCTGTGGACGCAAAATAACAGGCATCCGATTGTGTATGTCTGCCATCAGTTCGTTTGGTTCAGTAGTAATAATGGTGCATGTACTCAATTTGTTTCCTTCGGAATCTGCCCAAGTGTCATATAATCCAGCGAGCGAGAAGATCTGTTCGTCCTTCAGCAGAATACGGAGAGGCTGATTATGCGTCCCTTCCTTCTTCCACTCATAAAAGCCATTCGTGGGAATAATGCAGCGTCTGGAGCTGATGAGGCGTTTAAATGAAGGCTTCGTGTCCAATGTCTCTGCCCGTGCGTTGATCATCTTATTTCCAATCTTGTCGTCTTTCGCCCACGTAGGGACGAGGCCCCAGCGAAGGGAACCCAGACGGTTTCCTTGGGTGCTTCCAATGATGGCTGGGATATACTGCATGGGTGCAGCATTATAATTGGGTTGATACTCGTAGTCATCACTTATGGAAGCCATGTACCTGTCCATTAATTCCTCTAGAGGGTCAATTATGGTAAATCTGCCGCACATACGAGTCACCTCCTAAACTGTCATTAGCCATATTTAATCATACTATCGGGGGATTAAACACGGTAAAAATTAGATGAGCCGGACGGCTGTCTGATCCTCGCTCAAAAGGATCATGGAGAATCCTCCTGAAGAGTCTCAAATACGGGTCTAGTCAAGATGGAAGCAGTACTTGATGAGGTGCCTTTTTTTTGGGATATCCTTGTCTGTCCATGCCATCTCTAGTATCTCGCATATACTATCCTATTCCAACCATAGGAGGTAGATTTCATGAGTCAATTTATTGATGCGAGAACCTCGCAGAATGCCAGCTTGGCTAACTCCATTGCTGTTCCGATCCTCGTAGCGAATACACCGCAATTGTTTGGACAGATTGGCTTGGTAACGACTGCCGGCATAGGGGCGAATCCGCGTGTGCAAATGAAAGGTACGGTATCCGTGCAGCTTCCATTGGCGCTCGTCGGAATCACGATTACGGTTGTTCGCGGAACGGCTCCAACGGATCCCATTGTATATTCCGCAACGTCCACCTTCAGCTTAAGCGTACTGGCACCTCAAGTTATTACATTCTCCGCGGATGACTTCAATCCACCGGTTCTGCCGCAACTGACGTACACCGCTTTTATTAGCTCGAACTTGCTGGGTACCATTCGTGTAGGTCCTGAGAACTTTGATGGAGCATTGTACTCCGACTAATCCCGTACCTGCTTGCTGAAGTTCAAAAGAGCTTTTAAACGATGACCCGAGACGGAAGAAGTTTGGGGTTATCACTGCCTGCCTGATAAGGCAGGTTTTTTTTATTATTGGGGGAGTACGAATTTATTGGGTTGTGTCAGGCTTATGATATAATGAAAACCAATGAATTTATGGACAGAAAGCGGGTTTTAAATGAAATGATTGAAAACGATGGACAGCGCTTCCGTTTCAGTGAAGCTCCGGTATGGGCTTGGCAGCGAGCCTATTATGAGCAGCAAGGGCTGCAGGCCTGGACGGATAATCAGGTTCCACAATACATTACAAGCAATCCCATGATTGCGACTGCATACGCGGAAATGATCTTTGGCTTCCTTCAAGACTTGGCTGCCAAGGGACAGACATCGGAGACAGTAACCATTCTGGAGTTGGGTGCTGGCGTAGGACGCTTGGCTTTTCAAATGGTGACCAAACTATGCGAGCTCAGGGACTATGCTGCAACAACGCTGCCATCCTTTCGTTATGTAATGACGGATCTTGCTGCTGACAATGTTACGGGGTGGAGGGATCATCCGTCCATGCAGCCGTTGATCCAGCAAGGATTGCTTGATTTTGCACAATTTGATGCCATGCAGGACACGGAATTAAATTTGACGGTAGCGGGTACGGTTATTCGCCCGGGTGAGCTGGGTCAGCCAATACTGATTATTGCCAACTACTTCTTTGATAGTATTCCTCAAGAATTGATCTATGTTGGTGAAGGGCAGATCTTTGAATGTGATGTTATGATATCGAATGCCGATGTTTCCACGAATCTTCAGCCTAATGAAATGTTGAAAAACATGGAGCTGAGTTATGCGTATCGTCCGGCACCGCAGTACAGTAAACCGGACTTTCCGTATCGAGATGTCATATCACTATACCAGGAAGAACTGGAAGACTCCCATATTTTGTTCCCGGCCGCAGGACTCGCTTGCCTGGAACGTTTGGAGACTTTATCCCAATCCGGGTTTGTGCTTATTACAGCTGATAAAGGGGATCATCGACTGGATCATTGGAAGTTTGCGGAGCCGCCTGAATTTGTTCTTCATGGCAGCTTCTCGTTGACGGCGAACTATCATGCAATTCAACATGTTTTTGAGCAGCGCGGAGCGCATGTTCGTTTTACATCACATCATTACAAAGATCTGAATATCGGATGTATGTTGATGGTAGAAGAGCCAATAAGCTACGTAAATATAAGACTGGCTTATCTGCGAGAGATTGAGCGTTTTGGTCCAGATGACTTCTTCAGTATAAAAGAATGGTTCGACCATCAGCTAAGCAGAATGGAACTTAAGCAGCTTTTGCCCTTTTGGCGTTTGGGCAGGTATGATGCCGAATTTTTGATACATAGTGCCCAGAGAATATCTGATCTTCTCCCTGAGGCAAGTGATGAAGAGATGTTAGATATCCAGCATGGGATTCAGAGCATGTGGGCCTCCTATTACACAATGGAACAGATGGGGGATATTGCATTTCTAGCAGGGCAATTGTTGAATGAAATGGGGATGTATGAGGACGCGAAACATTTTCTTGAACTTGCCCTGGAAGCAGATGGAGTGAAGCGCAGCTCGGCAGTATTATACGATTTGGCCGTGTGCTGTTATGAGCTGGAGCTTGAAAACGAAGCCTTGAATTACACCCGAGAAGTACTTGTGATGGAGCCTGATCATGAAGAAGCGTGTTCGTTGCTTCAAAGTTTGGAAAGTTGATCGTTATTCTCTTATTCATGAATGGGGGACAAATGAGATGAAAATCCTGATTGGACAACCGAAACTGGAGCCAGCCCTTAACCAATTGGAAAGGGAACTTAGATCCAACCCTGATGTAGATATTGTGCTGTATCCAGAGGGTTATCTGAATCAGAATGTGGAAGAGGCACGAAGGTTGGCTGCGAAGTATGAAACGATGATTGTGTCCGGACACCGCAGATTGGATGAGAGACCCAAGGATCGAGCCATCATTATGAATAAGGCTGGAGACATCGTGCTTGAAAAGGCTAAATACACACCTGCCACTACGGTTGAGGAGGCTGGCTGGGTAATCAGTACTTTGTTGTGTGACGAATTGGTGCGGCAGGGTTTTCGTAAGGAGTCTGATGGGCAGATTCATCTGGTCATGCATTCCATCGGTGTTGGGATGTTCAGTGAGGAGCAATATGCGGAATGGCTGGAGGAGGCAAGGCAGATTGCGATTGCGGAGCAGTGTGTGATCATGGGGACAAGCCATGCTGACGGAGCTTATCGGGACTCGGACATCAGTATTCCAATTGCCTACTGCATCGCTCCGAGTGGCAATATTCTGCTCGAATCGAGAAACGATACTCGGACCCGAATCATTGACCTGAAAGCAGTGGGGACAGGGCAGGACTGGATGGCAGCTGACTTGAATATCAGTGTATTTTGCCTGGAATAGTTAATTTGGATTGGGCGTAGTAGATTGGGGATATGCCCGGTCAATCGAGCTGATATGGCATATGTTATGGCATACCTTGAAATTCAAAGGAGGCCAATCAAATGAGTCAAGTTGGATACGGTTGTAACAATGTTGGTGGAGTAGGATACGGTATGTGTACTTCTACTGCGGCAATTCTGGTACTCTTCATTCTGCTCGTCATCATCACAAAATCGTTCTGGTGTTAATTCGTACCTGGTAACGGAACGGAAGGATCATTCAAGGCTCTGCTGAGATCTCAGCGGGGCCTTTCCTATGTGGATAAGAGAAGTATCAGCGAGCCTTGCATTTGACAAGCGAAAACAATGTGCTTAAAATCACATAAGAGACTAAATTTAGAGATTGAAGGGATCGTAATGCCGTTTATTCGCTTTAGAGGATTCACAGGTCATCAATTGGAGGGAACTGTCCCCCGGATTACTGAGCAGATGGCTCTCATTTGTAATATTCCACGAGAAAGACTGAAGGCAGAGCGTTATGATGTACAAGCTCTCACCCCATCTCCCGCCTCGATTGAGATCCTGATGTTTCAGCGTGATCAGGAAGTTCACAATCGCATTGCATCTTCCATCCATGGTATTCTGGCAGACGAAGGCCTTTCTGATGCTCATATTTTCTTCAATATCCTGTCCCCGACTTTATATTACAAGCAAGGCAAGCCGCTAACCGATTACCCGTTAGATTAGATAATGAACCGACCAGCGCATATGGTTTTCAAAAAAAATAGGCTGTTCCGCCAATGTTCGGAACAGCCTGGGACGAGCAGAGATCTGCTCGTCTTTTATTTTATTCAAAAATGCCTATGCTCGGATCGAGCGGGCTGGCGTGCTTGAATTATTTCGGAAGAAAACATAGATGAAAGAATTAGCACGGCTCCTCCCATGAGATAGACCAGCCAGATTCCTGACTCATCCGCAACCCATCCAAACAAGATGGCAGACACACCGAAAGCTGCAGTCAATAACAGGCCCTCCCGGAGGACATTTCGATAAGGACGTTCAAGATGTCTGAGGTCCCCCATTGCAGTAGTGTCATCGAGGAGTAAACCGATGGCGACCATAAGCGTCAAGCTGGCCCATGACATGGCTGCAGCTGCCCAGAATGTCTGTGAAGCTTCCCATTGACTGACAAGCAAACCGGCTATCGCATATCCAACAATGGTTGCGGTTTGGCTGGAGAAGGATAGCAGGCGTTTCGTTTTTGCGAGCTCTTCGTCTTGTACAGCAAGTCGGGGGGTGATGTTGTCAAGCACCAGCGACTCCCAGCCCTCCAGAAAGGAAAGAACGGTGATAACGGTCAGTAAGACCGGGATATGTAAAGTCAGGTAAGGAAGTGATATGGCAATTCCGGTGAACGTAAGCGTCTTAGCTACTGGAATGCCAATAAGCAGTTTGACCACAGCGAAACGTCCCACAAGCCAGGGAGAGGTTAAGGCTGCCATAATTCGTGCCGTCATCTGAATGAAAGGAAAGAGTACGGCATAGAGTACCGATCCGGTCTGTCCATAGACCAGTAAAGTGATAACCATGATATATAATACATGTATAAAGGATAGGAGTGTCTTCGCAGCCCAGTATGGGTAGAAAATGATGTTCATGCATAGATGCCCTTTCTAGGTTCATATATATTCAGTACTCGCTGAAATAACAATACTAATAGTAAAGGGATGGAGGTCAATGCACCACAAATAAAATTATCATTTTCTGTTCATTGATAGCTCAAAAAGCAGTTATCCGTGTGGACAACTGCTTCATAAGTATATGCTCTTCAGGCTGCTGCAAGTGTAAAAGCAATAATCAGCATAACCAAACTGGTCATTCGGGTGAACGTCATATAAGGCTTACTGGGTTCGGACTCTCCCTTGGAAATCCATCCATAACGGAGATACCATCCGAATTTGGGAAAACAGAGATTGATAATGCAAAGTGTCATGAAAATAAAAAAGAGGGTTCTCATGCCCAATCTTCCTTCCTTGTTTGCATGACCCGAATCGAAATTAACGACGTCTGCGTCTAGTGAAGAAGTACAATACCAGAATAACAATAATAACAATCAACAGAAATTTCATGATGTGTTCCTCCTGACGGATTGGTGTGAGTTAAGCGTATTTTACCCACAAACCACATCATTTGAATAACTGTGTTACAATTAAATATATTGATTTCGGTTGATCCAAGACCCAATTGTTATCATTCTAATTATATATTCATTTGATGCAACGGACCACAAGAAAACAGGAGGGGAAGCATGAGCATCCAAAATAAGCACTCCATACCCATTCAGTGGGAGTTTTTAATATCCAAGCTTAAATCTTCCGTTACTGTGGTCGATGCAACTTCACCAGAGCAACCATTGATATATGTCAATGAACAGTTCACTGCTCTGACAGGCTATACCTTTGAAGAAGTCGTTGGACAGAACTGCCGATTCCTTCAGGGGAGGGACACGAATCCCGAAACTGTAAGCAAAATTCGTAAGGCTCTTAATCGGCAGGAGTCCATTAAAATTGATATTTTAAACTATACCAAAAGTGGTCAACAATTCTGGAACGAATTGAACATTGATCCCATATTTGATGATGAGGGACAGTGTCTCTTCTTTGTTGGCATACAATATGACATCTCTGAACGGAAATATGCCGAAGAGCAGCTTCGCAGGGCGGCCAGGATGGCGGAGATGAACAGCAGGGGACACCTGGAGTTTATCGGAAAATTAAATCATGAACTGCGCACACCGCTCAATGGGATTATGGGTATGATCGAGTTAACGAGCATGGGTGAAATCAGTGAGGAGCAAAAAGAATATTTGGACCTCGCCCGTCAGTCCGGTGAAGCCCTGCTCAATATTGTGAATAACAGTCTCGACATGGCGAAACTGGGGCGCGGCAAGATGGAAGTTGAACAGATCGAATTTCAGCCCCTTAAGCTCATTCAACAGATCGTTAGAACGCACGAGCCTGCGGCTAAACAGAAGAAGGTTCAATTGCGCTGTCAGGCCGACATGCAGGTACCGGACGTTTTGGTTGGGGATCCGTTGCGTTTGCGTCAAGTACTGGATAACCTGCTGAGCAATGCGATTAAGTTCACGGAGCAAGGTGCAGTGTTACTGCAGCTTGATGTGAAGGAACAACACGGGGACTCCATTACCTTGCTGTTCACCGTAAGTGATACAGGAATTGGCATTCCTGAAGAGAAGCTACATCAATTATTTGAGGCGTTCACCCAGACGGATGTATCTCATGCCCGCAGATTTGGTGGCAGTGGATTGGGATTGACCATCTGTAAGGAACTGCTTGAATTGATGCAGGGGGACATTGCTGTAGAGAGTGTACCAGGGCAGGGAACGCATTTCCATGTAACACTACCGCTGTTACGGCAGCAGGCTATCCCACATGTAGGATAACAAGCGGTTAATAAGAATAAACGGAAAGAAGACAGTTCGGGGTAATGCGGACTGTCTTTTTGGTATTGTTTCACGAACGAACGTTCTGGTATAATGCAAGAGGGAACGGGGGAGACAGCATGAAGAGGAAGCGCACAAGGAAGAAGAAAAACAAAGGTTGGAGCAATCTTAAGAAATCGTTTATTACGCTGGTAACGCTGGTGGTTCTGGCTGTCTTTGCCTGGTTCGAGGGAGAATTGCCGCTGGATCTGCCATCCCCGTTTAATGGGAGCAGTCAGGGCGTGGATCACACCATTACCTTTCCCTCAGATCGGTATCCGGAGACCGCGAAGCATATCAAGGACGCCATCAAGGCAGGGCACTCGGATGTATGCACGATTGATCGTGAGGGCGCAGACGCCAATCGCGACCTGTCACTCAAGGGTGTACCCGTGAAGAAAGGGAAGGATCGGGATGAGTGGCCCATGGCCATGTGTGCTGAAGGCGGGTCAAATGCAGATATCGAGTACATTACGCCCAAGGACAACCGCGGAGCGGGTTCATGGGTTGGTAATCAGCTGAGTACATATCCGGATGGAACACGGGTGAAGTTTGTTGTAAAGTAGCTTGAGATTTTAAGCCCACCATATACCAAAGCAAAACCAGACCCGTGAGGGTCTGGTTTTTGGTTTAATCAGCGATAGAGCTACAGATCTGCAATACTCAACTGCAGGCCCTTCATATGATGGGAACGGATACTCAGTATGCGGGTAACCTGCTCAACCTCATCAAAAGGAATCCAAAGGTTTCCCTGGACCGTACGAAGGGTAAGAATGGATGAGTCAGCAGAACGCTCGGGAAATCCGGTCACCGTTTGACCGCTGGTGTTGCGAACTACAATTTGTTGATTACGACGAATGGCAATTTCTACCTCTTTTTTCATAAGACATTGCTCCTGGTTATGAGATGGTTGCTTAATATGTCAATAATTTCAATGGTTAATTTGGCTTCTTTATCTAGTCTATCAGAACTAGGTATGGATTTCCAGAAAAGAAATAAATCCTTCCGGTTTAGGTGAATTGTCTTATGGAATAGATGGTTTGTTTAGACCTTTGATCCAAGACGGATTAACGTTGCGTTTATTACATGTCCTATTAGGGAGGGAACGGAATGACACAATTATTGGTTGGGCTGGTTCAAACGGAGAACGAAGCGATTATCATGCTTAACAAGCTCAAGGAAGCAGGATTGGAAGCGGAAGCGATGGGGGTTGTGGCGAAGGAGCATTTGGATCTTGATTTGATCAGCGAAAAAGCAGGTCTGGACAAACCGTTGAAGGGTGCTGGTACAGATGGTGCATTCGGCGTCTTCAAGGGTGTACTCGCAGCATTGGGAAAACGCATGGACCAGACGATCTCTGCGGGCAAAGCGGTTCGCCGACTGGCTGGCAATGAAATTGGAGGAGAAACGGATGATCTCGTTCTTACTTTGGCAGAAGCCGGCATTGCTGAAGAGGATGCTCAGTATTATGAGCAGTGGCTTCTTCAGGATCACTTCCTTATCGTGGTGGAATGCAGTGAGGAAGAGGCTGCCCACATTGCACCGATTGTGAAGGGGGAAAATGCGTAGAACAGGATTCTTGCAACTTTTTAGTTTAATTTAAGCCTGATTTTAGGTTTCTTTAATGTTGGGGCGGTATTATGATCTCACACCTCCCTTAATATAGATGGTTTATAGAAAGTCCGGGACCGCAACTCGGACTTTCTAGGCACTGCCAGCTGACGCTGGTAGTGCCTTTTCACTTTTTTATGATAGTTGTATTTTTAAAAAAAATAAATTATATGTTGCATAATGTTCAGTCCTATGATAAGATATTTCTTGTCGCCTCAAGTAATAAAGTAATACATACATATGCCGGGGTGGCGGAATTGGCAGACGCACAGGACTTAAAATCCTGCGGTAGGTGACTACCGTACCGGTTCGATCCCGGTCCTCGGCATCCTTATTAAGAAGATCGCATGACGCTTGTTGAACAAGCTGTCGATGCGATCTTTTTTTATACCCTTTTGAGCCTATGGAATTGAATTTCCGGGCCTTTCGGGTTCATAAACCGAAATTGTACATAATACATATCAGGAGATGTCTAGTTGCCTCTGGCTGTAAGTTAGGAAGACATGAAACGATGGTGTATACTATCCATAGGCATAAATTACCTTTATCTTGCGGAACTCAAGGAAGCAAAATAAATTTCTTTTGATGGAGGATCAGCATATGTTGAAACAACTTCAGCCTTACCAGGTTTTACAGGAACGCAGGATGGAGGAACTGAAATCAGATGGTTACCTGCTTGAACACAAAAAGTCAGGTGCCAGAATTGTCGTTTTATCCAACGAGGATGACAATAAAGTATTCAGTATCGGGTTTAGAACACCTCCGAGTGACAATACGGGTGTGCCTCATATTTTGGAGCATTCCGTACTGTGCGGGTCCAAGAAGTTTCCTGCAAAGGACTCCTTCGTGGAGCTGTTGAAGGGTTCACTGAATACCTTCCTGAATGCAATGACGTACCCTGACAAAACGATCTACCCGATCGCCAGCAGCAATGATCATGACTTCCACAACTTGATGGATATTTATCTGGATGCGGTACTGAACACCAACATTTATGAGAACGAGAAAATATTCCTGCAAGAGGGGTGGAACTACAATCTGGCCTCGCCTGAGGATGAATTGACATATAACGGTGTGGTGTACAACGAGATGAAGGGGGCATTTTCCTCACCGGAGCGTGTTGTACGCAGAGCCGTCCTGAATTCACTTTTCCCGGATACAACCTATTCCTGCGAGTCTGGAGGCATTCCCGATGAGATCACGGATCTGACCTACCAGGGCTTGCTCGATTTCCACACGAAATACTATCATCCTTCGAACAGCTACATATACCTGTACGGTGATATGGATATGGAAGAGAAGCTGAAATGGCTGGATGAAACCTACCTGAACCAGTACGATCGTATCGAGACTGACTCGGAGATTGGGGTACAGGAAGCCTTCAGCGAGCGGGTTGATGTGGTCAAAACCTATTCCGCGGGAAGTACGGAGTCGGAAGTGGATAACAGCTTTTTGACGTATAATGCCGTCATTGGAACCACGCTGGATCAGGAACTGAACATTGCCTTTCAAATTTTGCAGTATGCCCTTCTGAGTGCGCCAGGAGCTGTTCTGAAGCAGGCACTGCTGGATAAGGGGATTGCCAAAGAAGTCTATGGCTCGTATGACGACAGCTTGTATCAGCCTGTGCTGACCATCGGTTTGAAGAAGAGTAACCTGGAGAGCAAGCAGGTATTTTTGGATACAGTGCAGGAAGTGCTCCAGCGTGTGGTGAAGGAAGGAATTGATCCCAAGGCGCTGCTTGCGGGCATTAACTCCTATGAATTCAACCATCGTGAAGCTGATTTTGGAAGAATGCCGAAAGGGCTCATCTATGGCTTCTACACGCTTCAGAGCTGGCTCTATGATGATCAGGCGCCATTTGCACACCTGGAGGCCAATGACGTATTTGCAACGCTGCGAACCAAAATGAATGAAGGATACTTCGAGCAGTTGATTGAGCAGTATTTGCTGCAAAATACACATACCTCATTTGTTGCCGTGACTCCGGATAAAGGGCTGAATCAGCGGAAGGAAGAGGCGCTGCGTACCCGGTTGAAGTCTTATCAGTCCAGTCTGAATGAAACCGAAATCGCAGAGTTGGTGCAAAAAACGAAAGAGCTTGCGGATTATCAAAATGAGCCTTCGACCAAAGAACAACAGCAGGTTATCCCGACCTTGTCGATTGAAGATATCGAACCCAAAGCATCCACCCTGTATCAAACCCTGAAGACGGTAGAAGGCACAACGATCCTGCATCACATTCTATACACCAACGGGATTGGTTATCTGAAGCTTTTATTTGATGTCAAAGAGATACCGCAGCATCTGCTGCCTTATGCCGGTCTGCTGAAAAGTGTACTCGGTTATGTGGATACGAAGAATTTCTCGTTCAACGAGTTATCCAATGAAATTCATATTCATTCAGGCGGAATCAGTGCAAGCGTAGGTGCGAGTGCTGATGCGAAACAGTACAACGCGTACCGGGCTCACTTTGAATTCGGAGCGAAGGTTCTTTACAGCAAGCTGGGGTTTGCGTTTGACATGATTAAAGAGATCATTCTGACTTCCCGGTTCGACGACTCGAAGCGCTTGTATGAGATCATTTCCCAACTTAAGGGACAATTGCAGCGCAGCTTGATCAACAGTGGACATTCTGCGGCCATGGGCAGATCCTCTGCCAAACATTCAGCGGTGGCTGCCTTCCGGGAAGCTGTGAGTGGAATCGCCTTTTATCAATGGATTGAAGAGCTCCAGGCGAACTATGATGAGAGAAAAGAAGAGCTTGCCGCTCGTCTTCAAGAATTGACAGGCATGATCTTCAGACCTGAACTGCTGCTTGTTAGCTATACCGCAGATGAGAAAGGGTATGAAGGATTGGAACAGCAGGTGTCTGACCTGAAATCCAAGCTGTATACACATGATGTGGCGAAGGAGCATGCTGAATTCCAAGAGGTTCATCATAATGAGGGCTTCAAGTCACCTTCGGAAGTGCAATATGTTGTTCAGACAGGTAACTTCCTTACCAAGGGCTTCCAGTATACAGGCTCGCTGCGGGTTCTTCAGGGGATCTTGTCTCTTGATTATCTGTGGACGAATATCCGGGCCAAGGGTGGTGCCTACGGCTGTATGAGCGGTTTTAGACGGAATGGAGACAGCTATCTGGCCTCATACAGAGACCCTAACCTTGAGAAAACCTACAAAGTGTATGAAGACATTCCGCAGTACTTGCAAAATTTCAAAGCGGATGAACGTGAAATGACGCGGTATATTATCGGTGCCATCCAGGATCTGGATACCCCGAGAACACCATATTCGGAAGGGAACTTCTCACTGGAATGCTACTTGTCCAACGTTACCGAAGCAGATCTTCAACAGGAGCGTGATGAAGTGTTGGGCACAACGGAAGCTCATATCGTTGATTCGGCTGCTCTCGTATCTGCAATCCTGGAACAAGGAAATCGCTGCGTTGTCGGCAACGAAAGCAAGATCGAAGAGCAAAGCTCCCTATTCGACGAAACGCTGGATCTGATTAAGTACTAAGCATAAGTAGTACATGGGTTTTCGCAAAGTGGAAGCATGAACAAAAAACGGGTCCCCAAGTGGTTTAGCCATCTGGGGGCTCGTTTTTTAGTTTATAGTTCATGAAAATGGCTTATAGAACAATCAGAGTATAGTAGTCTGAACCTGAACAGACATGCCCTTATAGCACATTTCTGGCCTGCCGCCCGGAGGTATGTTAAAATGATGGATAGTCTATGAGCCTTGACTCAGGCTCAGCACAAGGGCAGCCAGAGGTTTCTGGCAGCACGGGAATGTTTTCATCAGCGAAAGGAGCCCATACATATGTTTGAAAACGATTGGGACACAGTGCTTAGAGAAGAGATTGAATCGGAGTATTTTAACGATATACGTTATGCATTAGCGGGAGAATACAAAACACAAACGGTATATCCGTCCAAAGAAAATCTGTTCTCCGCGCTCAAACTGACCCCTTATCATCAGGTCAAAGCAGTCATTCTGGGTCAGGATCCATATCACGGAGCTGGACAGGCCCATGGATTAAGCTTTTCGGTCATGCCAGGTGTACGCATCCCGCCTTCGCTGCTAAATATATATAAGGAGCTTCATGCAGATCTGGGATTGCCAATCCCCAAACACGGGTACTTGGTGCACTGGGCGGAACAAGGTGTATTGCTGCTTAACAATGTACTTACGGTACGCGAGGGCCAGCCGAATTCTCATCAGGGGCTGGGTTGGCAAAAGTTCACTGATGCGGTGATTCGTGCCTTGAATGAACGCTCGGAACCGATGGTGTTCATGCTGTGGGGCAGTCATGCACAGAAAAAAGGAGCCTTTATTGACCGGGACAAACATCTGGTGCTGGAATCAACACACCCCAGTCCACTTGCCGCACATCGTGGTTTTCTGGGCAGTCGGCCCTTCTCCAAAGCCAACGACTTCCTGACCTCCAAAGGTATTCAACCGATTGATTGGACTATACCGGAAAACTAGATAAGCGGAGGTGAGGACATTGCGGCATTGGGTTGGACGAAAAGTAGCAGTATATCGGGCAACAGGAATAAGAGAGCCACTGAAGGGAACCTTGGTAGAGTGGGATGAAGAATCGGATTGTGTACGAATCGGACCGAAGCGGATCAAGGTGTCGTTCGACAATATCGCAATGATCAGACCTCTGCCCGAAGAGAGCCTTCCTCTGAAGAAAGCACGTTCTGAGGTGCATAAGGTCGGATATGTGATGAAAAAGGCCATTCAGTTTGACAATGCCATCTATTTTAAGTCACAGGTCATGATATGGCGGCGGGCCAAAATTGTAGCCCTGTCCACGACGATTCTTCGTCATGATGAAGATCAGGTCGAGCTTGCAGATGGTCGGTTGCTTCGCAAGGACAAGCATATGTTTGTAGTACGTACCAGACGGGGCATACGCTAATATGGCACGTATATTTAATATTCATTTCATGTAAAGATCATATAGATTTAATCTTCGGCCTTTATATTAAATGTAACAACCCCTTCTAAATGATGTGTAATAACATGGGAACCCGGCCGGCTGCAAACGGTCGGGCTTTTTTTGTCTCCAGACAATATGAAGGGGTAACATAGCAATGACATTCTTGTTATATACTAATGAGATAGACAACAAGAAGGAGTGAAGCCCTTTGAAACGTATATGTGTTTTTGCAGGTTCCAACCCCGGGAATCATCCGGACTATACACAGCAAGCCATCAACTTGGGCAAGCAAATAGCAGATAACGGATTCTCCCTCGTATATGGCGGGTCGTGCATGGGATTAATGGGTGCGGTGGCTGATGCAGCTCTGGAGAATGGCGGAGAGGTCATTGGCGTTATGCCAACCGGATTGTTTCGTGGAGAAATTGTGCATGGAGGCCTTACACAGCTGATTGAAGTAGGGACAATGCACGAGCGTAAGGCAACAATGGCGGAACTGTCGGATGGATTTATCGCCCTTCCTGGTGGCATGGGCACCTTTGAGGAATTGTTCGAAGTGCTGTGCTGGGCTCAAATCGGTATTCATCGTAAACCAGTTGGTTTATTGAATGTAAACGGTTATTACGAACCTTTGATGAAACTGGTGGAGCATAGTGTCCATGAAGGATTTTCGAATACTTCTCATCTCAGCCTGTGGAGTCTTGAATCCGAACCGGCCGAACTGCTTGCGAAGATGTCGGCTTACGTTCCCGCGCAGTTGACTCAGAAATGGACTCAGCTTAATGAACAGAAGTAAATCAAGATAGGGGTTGACCACCGGCATCTGCGGAAAACTTTCCGTTCTGCCCAAGCAATTTGCGGCCCGAGACATAGTCTATAGTGTACTTTCTTAAGAGGGGAGTGTCACTCATGAGCGAAATCAAAGGCACAGGTTACGGGTATGGATACGGAGGCTTCGGCGGCGGAGCATGGACATCTACAGGCGCGATTCTGGTACTGTTCATTCTGCTGGTTATCATCTCCCGCACCTTCATTCTGTAATTCGGTCAGCCTTTCCTGGATGGGAAGACTTGATCTGAAGCACACCGAATGAGGAATAAGCCTTTCCGAAGAGACGCCGGCAGCTGTCGGCGTCTCAGGGGAACGGTTTTTTTGTTTGCAAAAAAGAAAAACCCTGTTTCCCGGATAACGGTATACAGAGTTGTGAAGGGTTAAACGGCAACAACCGTATTGCTATCGCCAGGAATAAGTAGTGTTTTCCAGGCAATGTACACACCAATCACAGCGGCGATCAGAGCGAGGATCGCTGCTATTAAAGCTAACTGATCAAGTCCACGCTGTGCGTCATCAGTTGAAAATTGACTACTCGTTTTGTCAGGTGCAGCCAGCCCTCGAATATATGCATGACCTGTTCGACGTTTATGCCCTGTAGAGGTTCGGTTTTTGCGACCGGGAGCATGTGAATGAGGGTGTATTACCGGTTTATGGGAAGTTATGCGCTTCAATAGTCAACCTCCTTATGGCGGAGTACGGAACTTCTATCGCTCATACTATGTTATGTCGATTTGCAGATTGAGTTCGCAAAAATGAGTGAATCCCCAATCTGAATGGACATCTCCCCCAAGCCATCTACGTCCAATATGGAATCGAACACGCATTAAACGTTCTGTTAATACGGTTATGACAAACCGGTCGTATAGTGGAATTGCTAGAGTTGATGTGCGAATACAGGAGGTGCTGAGGAATGGCGATTGAAATTATTGCGCATAGGGGAGCTTCCGCCGTCTGTCCCGAGAATACAATGGCTGCGTTCGAACGTTGTCTACAGCTTGGAGCCACGGGTATTGAGACGGATGTTCAGATGTCCAGTGATGGCAGATTGGTACTGATTCATGATGAGACATTGAACCGGACTGCAGGTGCATCCGGCTGGGTTAAGGATACAACATACGAGCAATTACGCAAACTTGACGCAGGTAGCTGGTTCCATGCCGATTTTGCCCAAGAGCGAATCCCTTCACTGGAAGAACTGTTTGAACTCGTGCGGGGAAAAAGGATTCTGCTTAATCTGGAACTGAAAAATGGAATTGTTGCTTACAAGGGCATGGAGGAAAAGATCGTGCAAGCCATTCGAAATTGGGATTTGGAACAGCAAGTGATCCTTTCCAGTTTCAATCATGCATCTTTGGTGAAGTGTAAACGTATTGCTCCCGAGATTCGGACGGCACTTCTATACATGGAAAAACTTTATCGTCCTTACGACTATGCAGCCAAACTGGAGGCCTCGGCACTGCATCCATACAAGCTGGCTGTAACACAGGAGGAAGTAACTGCAGCGCAGGCTCAGGGAATTTCGACACATCCGTTTACCGTAAACGATCCTGCAGAGATGCAAGCATTGATCCAGATGGGTGTAGAAGCGATCATTACGGATGTTCCCGATGTACTGGCCGCATTGATTGGAGTACATAGCCGTTAGCATCAAAAAAACAAGCTGCACCGGAGCCCTTATGCTCGGTGCAGCTTTTTTGGATCTAAAAAATGTTTAATGTAATAAACTTGTCCGATTTGTCCATTGCCAGCGAGAGATTGTTGACATACAATGATGTATGGGAATGAGAATCAATATCATTAAAAGAACGGCAATAACAGAGAGGTGATTGTTATGTACATAGGATTGGTCTACTCCACTCATAACAAGGGTGGGCACATATGAGTTCGAAGGCTTCATCGGCAAGTCATAATACGGAATCTCCGACAGCCAAAATACATACTCGTCCCTGGGCTGCTACCTTGATCCTGACTGGTGGTCTCGTACTTCTCGCCCTGGGTATGGCTTTGTCCATTTCTTTTGGAGCCGCAGATATTAAACTCGGTGTAGTCTGGCAAGCCATCTTTAACTTCAACCCGGATCTTACCCCGCATCAGATCATCTGGGAAATTCGATTGCCGCGTATTCTTGGCGGGGCGATGGTTGGTGCCTGCTTCGCTGTAGCTGGTGCAATCATGCAGGGGATGACCCGCAATCCACTCGCAGATTCGGGCTTGCTTGGGCTCAATTCCGGGGCAGGATTTGCCCTGGCTGTGTGTTTCGCTTTTTTCCCTGGTATGCCGTACATGTATATCATTATGTATTCCTTTATCGGGGCAGGGCTTGGCGTGCTGCTTGTATACGGATTCGGAGCAGCGTCCAGATCCGGCCTTACACCTCTTAGGCTGGTGTTGGCGGGAGCAGCGGTATCCGCCATGTTGTCCGCACTGAGTGAAGGGATCGCATTATATTTTAAAATTGGACAGGATCTGGCCTTCTGGACAGCGGGAGGTGTTGCCGGTACAAAATGGTCTCAACTGGAGATCATGTTCCCCTGGGTCCTGGCTGCACTTATTGTAGGCTTGATTATTTCTCGTTCTATCACGCTTCTTAGTCTCGGCGAAGAGATTGCCGTCGGACTGGGACAGCGTACCGGCTTGATTAAGCTAGTTGGTCTTATCGTTGTGCTTATTCTTGCGGGTACGGCCGTATCCGTGGTTGGTGCTGTAGGTTTCGTTGGACTTATTATCCCCCACCTTACACGTAAAATCGTCGGGGTTGATTATCGCTGGATCATTCCATGTTCAGCTGTCATGGGCAGCTTGCTGCTGGTGTTCGCTGATCTGGCTGCACGGATGATCAATCCGCCATACGAGACACCAATCGGTGCTCTGGTTGCCTTGATCGGGGTACCGTTCTTCCTCTATCTGGCCCGTAAAGAAAGGAGGTCTCTGTAATTATGGGATCCTCAACTCTCACTGGTGCTGAGCGCAAAAAGAGAACGAAAAGCACCATTGTCATGATTGTACTTGGTGCATTGATTATTGCAGCATTTATGATCAGCATGAATACGGGGTTCACGAAGCTGAGCCCTTTTGAGGTGCTGCGTACGTTATTCGGTGGGGGAACACCGAAGCAGGAGCTAATCCTGTTTGAGTTCCGTTTGCCCCGGATTGTAATTTCAATCATGGTAGGTGCCGGGCTTGCTTTGTCCGGATGTATTTTGCAAGGTGTGTCCCGTAACGCACTGGCGGATCCGGGGATACTTGGGATCAATGCAGGTGCGGGGCTCGTCGTAATGCTATTTGTATCCTTTTTCCCAACAACAACGGCGGCCCCTGTATTTCTGCTGCCGATTCTTGCCTTGATTGGATCCAGTTTTGCAGCCTTTCTCATCTATGTGCTTTCGTATAAAAAGGGAGAGGGCATTATGCCTACCCGTATGCTTCTTACAGGAATTGGGGTAGCTGCCGGAATCAGCTCTGCTATGATTGTGCTTACACTTCGGCTCAGTCCGGAGAAGTATCAGTTTGTGGCGACATGGATGGCAGGCAGCATCTGGGGATCAAACTGGAAGTTCGTAACGGCACTGCTTCCATTTCTAATCATTCTTATTCCGGTCGTTCTATATAAGGCGCGTGTGCTGAATGTCCTGAACCTTGGGGACCAGACCGCCAGTGGACTTGGTGCATCGGTTAATCGTGAGAGACTCATCCTGCTTGCTGCTGCCGTAGGTCTTGCCGGGTCCTGCGTATCTGTCAGTGGTGGGATTGGTTTTGTAGGTCTGATCGGACCGCATCTGGCCAGACGCCTTGTGGGTCCGAAACATCAGTTTCTTTTGCCTGCATCCGCTTTGGTCGGTTCTCTTCTTGTTCTCATTGCGGACACGCTGGGCCGTGTCATTCTGCAGCCTTCCGAGATTCCGGCGGGAATTCTGGTTGCGATCCTTGGGGCGCCATATTTCCTCTATCTTTTGAGCAGATCCAGATAGAGCTATTCAGATGGTAACAGAACGTCTTCATTTGGCTCGCATAGGGCCGGACGAAGGCGTTTTTGTTTTAATTCATATGGATGTGATTAATGTACCGGAAAAGGGCGAAATATAATGGATAAGCAGGAAATGATTCTTCTACATGATAGGTTGGGATTATATTCGAAGGAGGCGGACAAGATGACGCAAATTCTTGGCACGTGGCTGATATTCATTTTGCTTCTGGTCATCCTGTATCGAGGCATTAAAAAACTGTCGCAATCGCATCAAAAGCCGGTGTTCAGACGCTGGGGCGGTTTGATGGCCGTATTATTTATCGTGGGGGCGGTGCCCTTGGGCTTTGCTTTTTATACCGAGTTAACCGATGAACGGCTGGATGCCAATATTGGGCTGGGAATCGCCATGCTTTTTGCCTGGGGCTACTGTGTTCTGCTGTGTTGTGCAGGTCTGATCATTTGGGGAAGGGTTGCGTACAAAAGATCCCAAAGAAATTGATCAGTAATCATGCTCTTCTTTTGCAACATCGGGTAGTGGAAAGCCGTCTATTATCAGAGAAATAGATTGCACCACATGTTGCCTATAGAGGGGGAATGGAAGTGACCAGTCGTATGATCGTTCTTATGCTGCTCATCATCTTAATTCTTACAGGGTGTTCGGTACAGGTTCAGAAGGAAGGGGAACTGCCGCGAACAGATGCTCCCAAAGAGAAAGGGTTTACCGGCTATGTGGTGGATCGCAAAGAGAATTCCATCCTTGTTGTGAATCCCGAACATAAGGAATTCGGAACGAATGGAGAAACTAGTAAGTATTATCCGGCAAAATGGTTCACCAATGTACCTGATTCTCAGATTGGTACGTATGTTGAAGTCTGGACGGATGGAAGTCCGGAGGTTGAGCCTTATCCAGGTCGTGCAAGAGCAGAGTCCATTGCAGAGTATGCTGCGGCAACTCCCGATGGCGCGAAGATCAGTGAGGCGGACGCAATTCGCGGCGGAATTTATTTATCCGATGGTAAGGAGATAAGTTTGCCGGTCATTGAAGACGTTGAGTTTCATGCCGATAAAGGAATTTGGACGGTTCGCATGCGGGATGCCATGTCAGCGGATGATAATCAGGCCCAGATTGAACTCGAAGTCCGGGATGTGAAGCCATTGGAATCGGTGCAAGAACAAAAAAGTGAATGAAGCATAAAAAAACAAAAGCCCTCAGATCTGCTTATCTAGCATAACGAGGGCTTTATATGTTATGACATGATCATGCTTTATCAATCCGCAATATTTCCCGCCATCTTCAGACGACGTGCAATTTCCGCGAAGTCCTCATGCGAAATGCCTGGGGCGAATTCTTCTTCCACCGCAGGGGCTTCCGGAATCGGAAAGCCTTCTGGAACACCTTGAATGACTTCAAGTGGTTGTCCATCTTCAGGGTGTGTTCCTTTCCAGATTTGGCTGATGGCATTAAAGTCTTTATCGCTATACGTGTACAGCTTGGTGTGTACGCCTTTTTCTTCATATTTTCGGGTCTCGGTGAACGCCTTGTTGTCCAATGAAGGAATAGGAACCAGCTTGGTCACGTTCACGCCTGTTGCAATTTCCAGTGCTTTGGCGTAGGCAACGACGTGTACGCCGCCGCGTACAAGCAGGAACCCAACCACTTCCCGTGCAGCAGGGTGGTCCGTCATTTCGTATACTTTCATTTTATGTGTACGTGCGCCGCATTCGAGGAAAAAGTTATGCAGCAGATCCTCGACCAGATTACCACTGTTGAACACATTTGCACCGGTCCACGGGTTGCCCATGGAATCAAAAGGCATGGCACCTTGGGCCCCCGCCAGGTAATGATAGGATAGACGTGCATCCTTCACGGAACCAAGGGGTGTATCATCGGGTTCCTTGTAGGCGGTTGAACCTCTGAGACATTGGTTTATCCCGTGAGACACCAGCTCCACGTGACCCAATTCTTCGGCTGTAATACTCATGACGAGGTCGTAGAAGGGCTTCAATTTTTCCTTGGAGCGAAAATTAAACGACTGATAGAGGTAATTGTTCAACGTTGACATCTCTCCGAATTTGCCACCTAGCAGCTCCTGTATGGATGCAGCTGCATTCGGATCGGGCTTCTCGACATTGGGAATTTCAATCAAGATTTCATCCATTCGTTTGAACATTTACATATAACCTCCTCGAAATGGGTGTTCAGATCATACTTCAGTCTATCAAGGCCTATTACACATAGAATGGGAGAATCAAACCGTATATAGCATATTTGGGGCTAAAGACGTATATATCCGATTCAGGATCTAGTTTCCATTGGGGATGTATTAGGGTTACAATTAGAGTCATTGAGGATTTTCGCTGAGGGCAATGAAAAGGAGGACAAGGTTTTGCTTAAACGTTGGCTTATCGCTGTATTTACGATAGGTATACTTTTACTTCTTCATGTGGAGCAGGTCTCTGCTTATGTTCATCATGAAGTCGAAGTGGATCAACAAACGAGGGAAGCCTTAAAGAAAAAGTATGGGCTGGATGCACCGTCCGATCCGGACCCCACGAATCATGTATTGTCAGGTGACTGGGGAATAAGCTTCAATCCTCCCCTGGATCGGCATCAAACGATCCTCCAGATTGTTCGCTGGGTTCAGCATCCTGTAACGTTAATCATTCGACTGATCGTGTAAAATCATCCTCCCATGGGCAGGCTAACGGAAACAAGCCCCAAGGAGTGATTGATATGAGATTACTTATCGTTACACTGTTGACGATTATGCTGAGTTTGTCGGGACTAGCCACCAGTTCAGCGGCTCCCATTCCGGATTATGCGAAGTGGGGAATCATCGCGGTAAAAGAAACGCAGACCAAATATAATGTGGACATACTGGATTACAAGCATATTGGACGTACATCGCTGACAGCCAACCAATCCCGGGAGCAGTTTAAGTTATGGGTGCGGGGCAAGGATGGCAAAGAGTTTGCTGTGTATGTCAATGTTGATTTTAATCCGTCTACGCAGCAGTTAAAAAAGGTGCAGTTCAGTGAATCGGATCGACACTAAAAAATAAAAAAAGCCAGGCATCTCTGATTGATGGGACAAGCCTGGTTTTTTGCTGTATAAAATCCTTTTTTTAGTCATTGAATAAAGAACCTATGTTCGCATATAATAAGGAATACAAACAAACGTTCTTATTGGAGGGATGATTATGCTGGGGAAATATATTGGCCAGATGGTGGAACTCGTGTACATGGATCGAGCAGGACATATTACGCAGCGTCAGATTCGTATTAACAGTGTGCGAGGTGGGAGAATCCGAGCATCCGCAGGAGCAGATGGATCACCCCGGACATTCCTGGAGCAAGGTATTCTGGCATGGCGTCCTATCCTTCATAAGGACGGGAAGGCGGGCATATGTTAAACGATTTTGAACGGAAGATTTTACGAATTATCGTTAATTATGCCGGGCAGCGACGACGTATGCCTCGAATGGATGAGCTCGAGAACAAGACGGGGCGAAGCCGGGATCTTATTCGCGAATCATTGCTTGAACTGGAGCGCAGACAGCATATTAACTGGGCCAATAAGTCCACGCTGGAAGGAATACAAATCTTGCAGGCATGGGAACAGGATCCGCAGCCGATTCGCAAGAGTCAGCCTGCTGGAGATGCCGTTAAATATTTTTTGGAATACTAGGGAAACTTTATTGCGAAATGAAAAAACGCCAATCCGAGATGCGGACTGGCGCTTGCTTCGTTATTGCACATCGTTCATATATTCAGAAAGTGGGGAGTTGATCTAGATTGTTGGTCGGGTCGCCGTCTGCATCGCCGCGAATGTACATTTCCCCGTCCTTGCCTTTAAACACATTCACACCCGCTATGGCTCCTGCCTGTACTTCTGCCAGCGCTTGTTGATAATCAAGTATGCGTCCAGATGAGGT
Source organism: Paenibacillus illinoisensis NBRC 15959 (assembly GCF_004000925.1). Taxonomy (GTDB): domain Bacteria; phylum Bacillota; class Bacilli; order Paenibacillales; family Paenibacillaceae; genus Paenibacillus; species Paenibacillus illinoisensis. Next base: position 277,091 of record NZ_BIME01000004.1, read on the forward strand.
TTGAAAGCCAGTCAGATCACCGTCACCATTTTTTTGTACTGCTGTGAAGCTCTCACGTGTCGTCTGATTCATCATGTCACACTCCTTATCTGAGGAAATGAGAATTTGAGTTCCCCTTTAGCCTGTCCGAATCGAAGAAAAGTATGCATGGCATCGTAGAACACTTGTAAACACGTAAGATTCACTGAAGGATAGGGTTTACAGACTCTTTCTCATGCGTACGTGCAGAATGTCGGCATCATAAAAAGGCTCTTCCGAGATCACTTCATATCCGAGCTTCTCATAAAATTTCTGGGCTTGACATTGCGCATCCAGTACAGAGTAAGTCAAGCCAAGCTCCCGTGCCCGCTCTTCCATGGCTAGCAGGAGTACACGTCCATAACCGAATGAACGGTGGGATTGAAGCACAGCAATTCGCTGCATTTTGGCTGTATCCTTGCTGTAATAGATAAGTCGTCCTGTAGCTACAGCCTTTTCGTCCGTACTTAATAAAACATGATGTACATCAGGACTGATGACATCAAATTGATCGATTTCAATCTCGGCAGGCACCTGCTGCTCGATGACAAAAACGTCATGGCGGATGCCCAATGCTTGCTGGAGCTGTTCATCTGTCGTTACATAACTAATTTCGGCTGCCAATTCCATTCCTTCTTTCTGCTCTTGAGCGACATATCAGACTGCATTATACAAAAAATCGCTTTTCCTGTATAGTTGAGTCTGGAACATATTGGGAGAGGGGCGAAGAGGATGGGCTTGGCAGGAATTATGACCATTACACTCTTGATGTCTGCCGGAATGATCGCTTTATTATATTACGTAACCAAGAAAGCCTACTCCAGAAAGTGGGATGAGGATGAGTGATAACAAGAGTGTCAGGGCAAAAGTTCACTGTTTCCCTGAGGCGAATAGACCTCTTCATGGACAGATTTCGAGTAGACATCGAGCCAAACAGGCAAGTCATCCGTTACATTCGGTTGCTGTAGTTGTTGAAATCGCACGGTATGTTCATCCCGTTCCAGACTGCATCCGGAGATCACGAGAATAAGTATGGTGAGGGGGAGAATGAAGCCCAATTTTTTGCAATGGGTCCAGGATTCATGGGAGTTTGCGTGTGGCATAGGAGTCACCTCTTTAATGAAATGGTAATCATTCCTTAGTGTGCTCCAATCTCCACAAAATATAACCAATAAACCATTGACATTGTACGCGTTTACTTGGTATGATACTGTTACTTCATTCGAACAGAATAGGTTATCATGATCTGTTAGCTCAGCTGGGAGAGCACTATCTTGACAGGGTAGGGGTCAGTGGTTCGAGCCCACTACAGATCATAACGAAAAGCCCTTGCGTAGCAAGGGCTTTTTTCTTATTTGTTTCGAAAATTCACAAAAAAACTTGAATGAGACTCAGAGACAATAAAATAAGAAAACGAAGTGTTGAAGTCGCCAAATTGGTGGCTTTTTTTTTATAACAAAATAATTATTTACAAACAAAATTAAATTGTGTACAATCAAATTGCAAACAATTAGTAAATGAGATTATTTTATCAAATAAAATCAATGACGAAGAGGAGAAATTACAATGAAAACTCTATATGAAACGACAGTAATCAATACAGGTGGACGTCAAGGGATCGTACAATCACCAGATAACGTATTTATGCTGGATGTAGCTGCACCGCCGGAGCTTGGTGGTAAAGTGACTACGGCTACGAATCCGGAGCAGCTGTTTGCAGCTGGATACAGTGCATGCTTTAACTCTGCTTTGGAATTTCAATTGAAGAAACACAATGTGGAAATTGAGCGAAGCACCGTATCTGCAACGGTGATGCTTGTTACAGATCCTTCGGACAACGGAGTAAAGTTGGAAGTGGAGCTGGAAGTGAAAATCGAGGGTTTGGATGAAGAGACCGCACAGAAATTTGTCAAACTTGCCCATGACTATTGCCCATACTCCAAAGGAATCAGAGGCAATGTAAATGTAACTCTGGAGATGGCGTAACAATCAATACGAACTAAGAACACCTTCAAATGTCTGTCCCATTACCGTTGCAAAAAGGGGAAAGGACAGAGTTGAAGGTGTTTTTTATTATGGGGGCCGGAGAGTAAACCTTGAAGGTTGAAGGTTGAAATATACCCACGTGGGGTATATTATAAGTATCTAAATTCGTATTTCAAAGGAGAGTTGAGATGAAAAAGTACGTAATGATGATGGTATCTCTACTGATCACCGGAAGTCTGATAGTAAGTGGTTGCGGTAAAAATACGGAACAGAATAGCAGCAATGGCAGCGGAGACAGCAATAACAGTCATACAGCCACTACAGGAGAAATGCACCATTCGGATTCAGGAGAGCTGCCGCAAGGGCTTATGGAAAAGGTGGATCCTACATATCCGGTTGGCAGCCAGGTTATCATGAGTGCCGACCATATGTCCGGTATGAAAGGGGCAACCGCCACGATTGTTGGAGCATATGAAACGACCGTTTATGCTGTTACGTATACACCGACAACGGGAGGAGAGCCGGTGAAGAATCACAAGTGGGTGATCCAGGAGGAAATGAAGGAGCCCAACGACGAGCCCTCTAAAGTTGGAGCAGAGGTTGTATTGGATGCCGATCACATGCCCGGTATGAAAGGGGCGAAAGCCACCGTTGATTCCGCTGAACAGACGACAGTGTATATGGTGGATTACATTCCGACAACTGGAGGAGATCTGGTGAAAAATCATAAATGGGTTACAGAGAATGAGTTATCCGCTGAATAGATAACAGAATCTACTATGAGATTAATTAATTCTTTAACTCAATTCTGGGTTATAATGGAACTTAAAGGCGGAACATAGCTGCTGGAAAGGGGAATGTATATGATGGATTTTAGCAAACCACCGCATGCCTCAGAGACAGAAACACACAGCCAGCGTCATCAGGAGCGTGAAAAACAGCTTATATCGGGTGGAGGTAAAGGCATTTGGTGGGAAATCAGCAACTGGCTGATTCTTGGAGGAATTCTGGTTGTCCTATTCTTACTGTTCAAGTATGTTTTCTGAATAAATAGAGGATCAGATGAAGAGTCCATTGCTGGGCTCTTTTTGCTGTTAGAAAAAGTACATATCATTAGAAATGACAAATGACAAAAATCAATATTTGTCATTTGTCATAAACTGTGATAATCTAACTTTACGACGGAGGTGACAAATGGGTGGTTATTCTTAACCATCTTAAGGATATGACCAAAGACAAAATTTCTGAATTTCTAACCAAAGAGCAGATCATTACAGCCACGCAGGAAACCATCCGGCGTTTTGGTGCTGCCAAAACCTCCGTTACAGATGTAGCCAAATTGCTTGGAGTCAGCCATGGAACCATTTATAGGCATTATGCCAGCAAGAAGGAGTTGCTTGAAGGTGTAACGGCACAGTGGTTGGAAGATGAGATTATCGCTCCACTCGCGAAGGTCGTAAGCGTACAGACTGAAGCTGGAGAAGGAATACAACATCTCAAAAAATATATCAAAACCTTAAATCACCTTAAACGGCACTATGCAGAATCAGACACAGAGTTATTTGATATGTATGCCAAGGTTACACAGGGATCGGCAGAACTCATTTACAGACATGTGGAGCAGTTAACACAGCATCTCGCCGAGATTATACAGCAGGACCAGCAGCTTCGTTTCCCGAAACCGAACAAGGTTGCTGCAGGAATTTTACACGCAACAGCGCGCTTTCATCATCCGGCACATGCGTATGAATGGCATCGTGAGACCTTTGATGAGGAATTCGAGCAGGTTTGGTTGCTGATTGAGCAAGGTGTATTTCATCTGAATTCAGGGAGGAAGTAATCTCATGACAAATTTATCAGGTAAAGTTGCCATCGTCACTGGTTCATCACGCGGAATTGGACGGGCTATAGCACTGCAGCTCGCTGATCTTGGCGCAGATGTCGTCATCAACTATGCGAGCAGTCCAGACAAGGCAGAAGAAGTGGCAGAACTAGCTCGGCAAAAGGGTGTCCGGGCGATCACGATCCACGCAGATCTGGCACAAAAGAATCATGTGGAGCACTTATTTGCCGAAACGGTGAAGCAGCTGGGCAAAGTGGATATTCTGATCAACAACGCAGGAGTGATGAAAACAACACCTTTGGCGGACGTTACCGAGGAGGAGTTTAACCAGCAATTTGCAATTAATGTGAAGGGAACGTTTTTTGCCTGTCAGCAAGCCCTGAAAATCATGGAGAGCGCTGGACGAATCGTGAACTTTTCCACCTCCGTAATTGGCCAGATGTTTCCCGGATATAGCGTGTACGCAGGCACCAAGGGTGCAGTGGAGCAATTTACCCGTCAGCTCGCGAAGGAATTCGGCTCCAAACAGATTACGATTAATGCAGTGGCACCTGGTCCGGTGAATACGGAACTGTTTGCCGCTGGCAAGACAGAACAGCAGCTGGAAGGGCTGCGCAAGATGAATGCATTTGGTCGCTTGGGCGAACCGGAGGACATTGCAAGTGTCATCTCTTTTCTTGTCAGCCCTGAATCGCAGTGGGTCACCGGACAGACACTGCGTGTAAACGGTGGCTTTATCTAACGATTTCGCAAGAATAGTCGTTCGGCATTGACACCAAACCGGGCGAATCCCCATATGATGCACTACATTAGTAAGCACTTGCGGAAATGGGGAATCCGGGATGGCAAAGGCCAAAGGTAAAAAAGCACCAGCGTTGAAGAGTGACAAACTCCGTGTGTCCATGAAATTGGTCACTTCAGATGTGTGCGAGCGATGCAAGACACCCTGTACACGAGGCATGGAATACGCTGCACGCATGCGGACGGCAGGAGCCGTAGGGAAAGGCGTTCCTTGCATCCTGACTCGGCACACGACTTCCTAGTATCTTTTCAGGCTGAAGTTTCCCAGAAATAATTCGTATAAGCTCGTATTTACAATAACCATACTACAGAGGCGTTCTCGAAGGAGAAGGGCCTCTTTTTGATTGTTCCAAGGGATGGGAAATTTTCTGGATAAAAAATGAAAAATGATGAAAAACAGCGCAACTTTGTTGTTGAACCTGCAGTATAAATGTACAACAGCTTGCAGCAGGGGAGGGAATATTGACGGAATGAAATGGAAAAGAATATTGCTGTGTGTCACGGTATTCTCCTTGCTCGGCGGGTCTTTATTGTTTGCGGATTCCGTAAACGAAAAGGTTCGGGTGCTCATCAATGGCAAGGAAGCAGCTGACGGAGGTTACCTGATCGATGGAACGACCTATGTACCTGTGAGAGAAGCAGGCGGGATCGCCAAATGGGATAACAGCAACAAGCGAGTAACGGTGATTAAGCCGAATGTACATATTTTTCTGTTCAAGGGAGACACCGTATTTGGCAACGTGAACGTTGGCAAATTGAAATTCAATGTGTTTTCCCAAGTGGACAGCTTAACAACGGATGTAGCCGCAGTGAAGGTGACAATTACCAATCCGAGTGGCCAGGTGAAGGATATTCAATCCCAGGAGCTCAAAACCCAGAAAGATAATTTCTGGTTCCGGACTTACGATTTTACGTATGATTTCAGTCGTGCTGGCAAATACCAGGTTGGTTTTCATATTAAAGAAAATGCAAACAGCAACTACGTTCTGGTGGCAGAGAAAATCATTACCGCACTGAACGAATGAGGCGAAAAATAACGTTGCTGAGTAAATTGACCTAGCCTTGCGAACATGTTACGATATGCAAGGTTACACAATTTCTATTTACAAAGCGAGGTATATCAATGAGCGATCACACACATGAACACGGCGATGCCTGCGGCTGCGGTCACGACCATGACCACGACCACGAGCATGAAGAAGTTCTTCTGACTCTGACAGACGAGAACGGAAATGACGTGGAGATGGTTTTGGTGGAGACGTTTGACGTGGAAAACCATGTTTATGCGCTCCTGCTGGAACGTAACAATCCTGAAGCTGACGGCATCATTCTGCGTATGGAAGAAGAAGACGAGGAAATGGTGCTCTACAATATTGAAGACGAAGCCGAGTGGAACCGCGTTGAAGCGGCATACAACGAGCTCGTCGCAGGACAAGAGTAATTTTTCTTACGCAATAGAACAACAGGCTCCTTGATCTCAAGGGGTCTTTTGTTTGTTTTCACGCTCTAAAAAGCAACAAAAAAGGGCCAAGCCGGAGCTTGGTCCTTCGATATCATTACCCATGGGGTAGGATCATTAGAGTAATCCCTTAGAAAATCGCATCTGCTTCCACAATGACTTTGACATTGGTGACACTGCGGTCTTCGGGGCCTTTTACAGGCAATCCAACCTCTACATGGTCGATAATGTAATCAATATTTTCTTGCGTAATAACCTCACCCGGCAGCAGAATCGGAATTCCAGGCGGGTATACGTAGATGAATTCAGAGATAATACGTCCTGCAGATTCTTTAAAAGGAATGACCTCCGTATCCCCGTAGAATGCATCACGCGGCGTGAGCATCAATTGTGGAACGTCAGGAACCTTAACCACAAGTTCATGTGCAGGGTTAACCTGATAATACGTACGGGACAAATCTTGAAGTGCGTTCAGCAAGATGTCCACCGATTCATCCGTATCGCCAGGAGTGATCAGGCACAGAATATTATACATATCACTGAGCTCGACCTCAATATTGTAATGTTCACGCAGCCAGTTCTCGGTCTCATAGCCTGTGATGCCAAGATGACGGACATGAATGGTTACTTTGGTTGGGTCATAGTTAAAGGTTGCCTCCGTACCGAGCAGCTCTTTGCCGAAGCAGTACAAACCGTCAATATCGTTAATGGTACGTCTTGCGAATTGGGCCAGATCAATGGCCTTTTGCGCCATTTCGTGACCGTGCAGCGCCAGATTGCGTCTTGACGTATCAAGTGAAGCAAGCAAGATATACGAAGTGGACGTAGAAGTCAGCATACTGAGAATGGTCTGTACACGCTGCGGATTCACGAATCCGTTTTTGGTGTTCAGATTCAGCACGGAACTCTGTGTCATGGAACCGCCAAGTTTGTGCACACTTGTTGCAGCCATATCCGCTCCGGCAGCCATTGCAGACAACGGCAGTTCCTCATGGAAATGAATGAGTACGCCATGTGCTTCATCCACAAGTACAGGCACTTGGTAGCTATGTGCGAGTTCAACAATCTCTTTTAGGTCTGTACATACACCGAAGTACGTTGGATTAATGACCAGCAATGCCTTGGCGTCCGGATGACGCTCAAGCGCACGTCGTACAGCACCTGTAGTCACGCCGTGATCGATACCGAGGTTGGCATCCTGTGCGGGAGATACGAATACAGGCTTCGCTCCTGAGAAAATAATGGCAGACATGACCGATTTATGAACGTTGCGGGGCACAATAATTTTGTCACCCGGTTCGCATACCGACAGAATCATAGTCATGATTGCACTGCTTGTGCCTTGCACACTAAAATAGGTATGATCGGCTCCGAATGCATCGGCTGCCAGAATCTGCGCTTCCTCAATTACACCGGTTGGCTGATGAAGATCATCCAGCGGAGCGATGTTGATCAAATCTATGGAGAGGGCATTATCGCCGATAAATTCACGAAATTCGGTATCCGTTCCCAATCCTTTTTTATGTCCCGGGATATGAAATTGCACCGGATTGAGTGCCGCGTGGTTCTTTAAAGCGGTAAACAGCGGCGTACGGCGGTGATCCATCAGTGCTGTCACAACCTTTCATGATAAAATGTCAAACAAAGATGAGTATAGCAAATTAGGAACCGAATGCAAGCGGTAGGCTTGACAAATTTTCAAATTGCTAAGATTTGGGCGTATCCCTGACGGTTACAGTATGGATAGGTGATGGGCCGGTGAACACCGAAAGGGGAATAAGAAATGCAGACAGACATCAAACCAGTCAAAATTTTGCGATCACCATTTTTCATCGCGATGTGGTTAACGCTTTTCTTGGTTGAAGTGATTAAAGGAGCACTGCTGGTGGCCGTCCTGCCAGTGTATATGGATAATATTTTGGGATTGTCCGCAGGGGTGATTGGTGTAGCCTTTGCCCTTCAATACCTGGGTGACAATCTGTTCAGGGCACCATCGGGCTGGGCAGCAGAACGCATCGGTTTTCGTGCAACGATGGTGACGGCCCTGATCTGTACATTGATTGCGGTACTCATGATCTTATTTTTCAAAAGTGCATTTGGACTGGCTCTGGCCTGTCTAATTCTTGGTGTGGGGACATCACCACTCTGGCCCTGTGCCATGACGGGGGTGACCGCCCTGTCAGGACCTCAAAACAAAAACGGAACAGCCATGGGGGCGCTGGAAATGGCCGCTCTGGGTGGAACGGGACTTGGACCGATCGGTATGAACTGGCTGCTTGAGCGTACCGACCACGATTATCGTACCGTATTTCTTGTCCTTCTTGGCTGTGCTGTCCTTGTTATTTTGGTCGCCATGATTCTACCAGGACGGGTGGTGGTGGAAGAACAACAGCATACAGTAGGGGGAACGACCGGAAAAGCGGTCAAATACCCGCCGAAGCCTCATCTGCTTACACCTTTAATCAGGCTCAAAAACAGTGTACAGGGGACCCTGCAGCGGGTGCGCAGCACGCTTAATGTCAATCCGCTGGTATACCCTGCCCTGTTTATGCAGTCCTTTGTTATAGGCCTCCTCAGTCCGGTTATTACGTTGTACACCCGAACTGACCTTCATATTTCACCAAACCTGTATAGTCTGCTGTTAATCGCAGGCGGCGGAATAACAGTGATTGCCCTGCTTCCAGTGGGTAAAATGGTAGATCGATTCGGGACATCTATATTTCTGCATATGGGCTTTTTACTCGCCTCTGCAAGTCTGTTTGCCTTTGCGTCCATTACATCCATTCCGATTGTTTTCGGCATCGTTATGATGGTAGGGGTTAGTTATGCCATGATTTTACCTGCCTGGAACACCTTCGTGGCTACTCTTATACCTAAGGGGGAGCGAGGAGCCATTTGGGGATTTTTCCTCACCCTTCAGGGATCCGGCATGGTTGTGGGTCCCATCGTTTCGGGGTTGTTATGGGACCACATCAGCCACCCGGCTCCATTTATCGGAAGTGCTGTTGTTATGGCGGGGCTTGCGGTTGTGCATTTTGTGTTATCGCGAAGACCGTATCGAACAGCACCTGCCAAATGAACATAAAAAGGAGTTCCTATACCGGGTTGAATCCGGTGTTGGAACTCCTTTTGCTATATGCAAGCCACAACATTCAGAACATGGTTACTGTTTATAAATGTTCGGCTCGAACCCGGTAACTTGAAATACATAAAAATCGTTGGCGTTAAAACCCGAGAAATTCATCTGTATTCCTCCATTTCGCGTCCAGTATATCATGAAATTCGGGGGCTTGCCCCTGTGCATTTGCGGAAACATCGATTCCACTGTAGGATTCGATGAAAAATAGTCAAATAACCAAGTACCCTTACATAAAATGAAGTATAAAATAGGGTAAGCCGATACGGAAGAAGCAATGAAAAAAGCACTGGAAGAAGAGGACCGGTAACACATCCGGTACAAATGGAGGGGAGTGCCGTGAATAAGAGTTATGAAGTTGAATATTGCAATCTGGAGCTGCGGTTCAACCGTCGGCATATCCAAAATTTGATCAAAGACCTTATTCGTGAAGGGTATTCACTATATTGGAGCGAGGATGAATCCTTTTTTATTCTGTCTGTCCGCACCGGGCGCAAGCTGGTGAAGCTCCGTTTTCAACAGACACGCAGCGGGAACTACAAGATGACAGGCGACTACATCATTAAGGACGCCAAGCTGGCAGAATGGCTTGAGAAGCTGATAGGGGATACACGCGGGCATGCTGTCGTTAAACGTTTCAAGGATCAGCAGATGACGGTGGAGAACATTTTGTTTGGTGAGGTTATACGTCTCGTGGAAGTTTCCGGATTCAAACAGCGTGTCATTTTTCAAAAGGAACCCGCGCCGACGGCGGAGGAGATGGAAGAGATGTTTCTATCGCGAGAAGGGGAGGAGCGTCTCATGCTCCTGCGGATGGAAATTGATGATGAACTGGAGCGTCTGTACGCTGCCATTCAGATGGACAATACAGAGAAAGCAGACATCTGCCGAGAGACATTAAAGCGTCTGTCCGGGCACATGCTGATGCTCGAAGGTTGAGCCCGAAGACCGTATTTATGAAAATACGATGAACACCTCAGATATTTGGGGTGTTTTCTCGTTGCGCAGCAGGGGTGCGGGGTTCACTTCCATGCGTAAAACCGTTAAAATGGGGATATTGTTGAGAGTCAATTTCAATAAAATTAATTGGAGCAAAGGATGGAGGACCCAGATGGCAAAACAACAGATCGGTGTCATTGGACTTGCAGTAATGGGCAAAAATTTGGCCCTTAACATTGAAAGCAGAGGCTTCACGGTGTCGGTATTTAACCGTTCCCCGGAGAAAACCAATGATCTTCTGAAAGAAGCTGAAGGCAAAAACCTCACAGGCACGTTCTCCATTGAAGAGTTCGTGGCATCCCTGGAATCCCCGCGCAAAATTTTGATCATGGTACAAGCCGGTAAAGCGACGGATGCAACCATTGAACAATTACTGCCTCACCTGGATGAGGGCGACATCATTATTGATGGAGGGAACGCCTACTTCCCTGATACCCAGCGCCGCAGCAAAGAGCTGGAGGAAAAAGGCATTCGCTTCATTGGTACCGGTGTATCCGGCGGTGAAGAAGGCGCATTGAAAGGTCCTTCCATTATGCCGGGCGGACAGGAAAGTGCGTACAAGCTGGTAGAACCGATTCTGACAGCCATCTCCGCCAAGGTTGGTGACGATCCTTGTTGTACATATATCGGACCGGATGGTGCCGGACACTACGTTAAAATGGTACACAACGGTATTGAATACGGAGATATGCAGCTGATTGGTGAAGCATACCACCTGCTCAAATCCGTTCTGAATGTTTCCGTTGAGGAGCTGCACGAAATCTTCACAGAGTGGAATCAAGGCGAACTGGACAGCTATCTGATCGAGATTACGGCAGATATCTTCTCCAAATACGATCCGGAAACCGGCAAACCCATGGTTGACGTTATTCTGGATGCGGCCGGACAAAAAGGAACAGGCAAATGGACAAGCCAAAGCGCACTGGATCTGGGCGTACCCTTGTCCATGATTACGGAATCCGTATTCTCCCGTTTCCTGTCCGCGATGAAGGACGAGCGTGTTGCTGCGAGCAAAATCCTGAACGGACCGAAAGCTGAAGCGTTCTCCGGCGATAAAAAAGCGTTCATTGAAAGTGTACGCAAAGCATTGTTCGCAAGTAAAATCGTGTCCTACGCACAAGGCTTTGCCCAAATGCGTGCGGCTTCCGACGAGTATGGCTGGGATCTGAAGTACGGTAACATCGCCATGATCTTCCGCGGCGGCTGCATTATTCGTTCGCAGTTCCTGCAAAATATCAAAGAAGCATATGACAAAGATGCAGCACTCAAAAACCTGCTTCTGGATCCATACTTCCAAAACATCGTTGAATCCTACCAGGATGCGTGGCGTGAAGTTGTAGCAGCTGCTGTACAGCAAGGTATTCCGGTACCTGGCTTCTCCAGCGCGCTTTCCTACTACGACAGCTATCGTACAGAGCGTTTGCCTGCAAACCTGCTGCAAGCGCAACGTGACTACTTCGGCGCTCACACGTTCAAACGTGTGGATAAAGAGGGAAGCTTCCATCACAACTGGATGGAATAATATATATTTGTTCATTCGAAGCTTCAACAGCTTTAATATGAGGTTGGGGTGCTCTCCCTGTTCGTTTGGGACACCCTTTCTTGAAGAATGGCCTGGAGTTCCGGTATGCCGGATGCTTCCGGGTCATTTTTCATGATACGTCTGTTTTCCAACAGACCTATTGTGGCCTTCCCCCGTTAGCAGGGCTGTGTTATGATAGGACAAAAGCGCTCATGAAATGCTTGAGATAAAGGAGTGTACACCCTTGAGCAAGTCTAACAATATTATTCTCATAGGCATGATGGGAACCGGCAAATCAACGGTAGCTGACCTGCTCGCTCGTGAGCTGGGTTACAAGCTGATCGATGTGGACACCGCGGTGGAGAAAGAGGAAGGCTGTACGATTCCGGAATTGTTCACAAGCAAAGGTGAGTCGTATTTCCGTGATGCCGAGAGCCGCATGTTATGTTCGGTCCTGGAAAAGAAGTCGCAGGTGATCGCAACCGGAGGCGGTGTGGTACTGCGTTCTGACAATTGTGATGTAATGTCGAAGAACGGTTGGATTGTTGCGCTGACTGCGGATCCCGCAGCAATTGTACAGCGCGTAAGCGGCGATGATAAACGTCCTCTTCTGGCAGGCAATGCAGAGGAGCGCATTCATACCATTATGAAGGAACGGAAGGACGCATATAAATTTGCACATTACACAGTGGATACAACCGAGTTATCCGCAGCTGAAGTGTCTCGTCTTATTTTAGCGCATTACCGCGTCTAAGCTTGTGTTCGATGCATTTTGATGTCTATTATGACCTCAAGTATTGGGGGAGTTACAACTGTGAAGCAGATGATAAGGGGCAATGATTTGGTGGGAATATAACAAAACGGGCCAGATGGCCCGTTTAAAACTGACTGTAGCGGAGCGGAATCCAAAAGCTACAGGGTGAATTGGCTTGTTGCAATTCCTGATAACGCTGTGTTGGGTTCCTGCTCCAGATCACTTAGTCTTCCTGCTGCCATTGCAGCATGCCGCCAACCATGTTGGTGCAGCCTGCATAACCAAGCTGCTGCAAGTACTCGGCGGCACGCTCGCTGCGGTAACCACTGCGGCAGATCAGAATGATCTCGCCGGACTTTTCGATTTCGGACAATCTGTCCGGAATTTGTCCCAGCGGGATATGCTTGGCTCCTTCAATCATGCCTTGCGCGACTTCCTCGTCCTCACGAACGTCTATCATCTGAAGCTTCTCTCCTGCCTGCAGGCGGCGACGCAGCTCGGATGTTTCTATTTCAGCTATTTGAGTCATCATTCAGGTCCTCTTTTCTGTATGGACTTAACGCCTATAATGATACCCAAGCTATGTGGGGGATGTCAATTTGGCGAATCGACTTCGTTTTATTTGTAACAAATATATAAAGCAGATTAATCTGATCAATGAAGGAGAATTTCATCCATGGACGTAATTGTTAAACCAACCCCTACACTGAATGGGGAAATTGGAGCCCTTTCCTCCAAAAACTACACTACCCGCTATCTGCTCGCAGCAGCATTGGCAGAAGGTACAAGTACAATTCATTATCCGGCCCACAGCGAAGACAGTGATGCGATGCGCAGATGTATCCGTGATCTTGGAGCCGTACTAGAAGAAGATGACAGCAAGATCGTCATTCAAGGCTTCGGCAGTCATCCTCGTGATGTGCGCGAGTTAAATGTAGGCAACGCAGGTGCAGTGCTTCGCTTCCTGATGGGCGTAACCGCGCTCTGTCCTGAAGTTACCTTTGTGAATACCTATCCGGACTCACTCGGTAAACGTCCGCATGACGACCTGATTGATGCTCTTGGCCAGCTTGGTGTTGAAGTGCAGCATGAACAAGGACGACTGCCGATCACGATCAAAGGTGGTAATGCCAAGGGCGGGCATATCCGTGTGTCCGGATCAGTAAGTTCCCAGTATCTGAGCGCATTGCTTTTTGTTACTCCGCTTCTTGCAGAAGACAGCACTATTGAAGTTTTAAACGACCTCAAGTCCAAAGTGGTAATCGGTCAAACACTTGAAGTGCTTGAACAGGCAGGAATCGTTATTCATGCGAGCGATGATTACATGTCTTTCCGCGTACCTGGTGGTCAGGCTTATCAACCGCAGACGTATACCGTTCAAGGAGATTATCCTGGTTCGGCTGCAGTTCTGGCTGCAGCAGCGGTTACTCAATCGGATGTGAAGATTCTGCGCCTGATGGAACAGAGCAAACAGGGAGAGCGTGCAATTGTTGACGTTCTGCGCATGATGGAAGTGCCGCTCACGCATGAGAATGATGTGGTACATGTACAAGGTAACGGAACATTGAAAGCCGTAGAATTTGACGGAGATGCAGCGACGGACGCTGTTTTGGCGATGGTAGCCGCGGCTGTATTTGCGGAAGGGACATCACGGTTTTATAATGTAGAGAACCTGCGCTACAAGGAATGTGACCGAATTACGGATTACCTGAACGAGCTGCGCAAGGCAGGGGCAAACGTGGAAGAGCGTCAGGCCGAGATTATCGTTCACGGACGTCCGGAGGGTGTCGAAGGCGGCGTAGAGATCAATGCTCACTTCGATCATCGCGTTATCATGGCATTGACCGTGGTTGGCCTTCGTTCCAAGGAGCCGCTTCGTATTCGGGATGCACACCACGTAGCCAAGTCCTATCCTCAATATTTTGATCATTTGCAGGCGCTTGGCGCCTCAGTTCAATGGGTAAAAGAGTAAAATAACACGTTTAAGAGGTTGTTCAAAAAGTCCGCTTTTGATTACGAAGGATGCCTAGCGGCATCATCAGCATCGAATATGGAATTCAGCCGAAATGTCCGTTGCTCACGTAGTTTTCCCTACGCTCCGCTACTCCATTTCTAGCTTCATCCCATCTTCTCGGTACTGAAAACTGGTCTTTTTGAACACGCACTTTAAGCAGAAAAGGATGGTGCTTGAACATGGAATTTAACAACCCAACTCGCGAAGAAATTGGGCAACTTTTACGCAAGGCAGGCAACATCGCAGTCGTCGGCTTATCGGACAAATCGGATCGGACATCCTACATGGTTGCAGAAGCCATGCAGAGCAGAGGATATCGGATCATTCCGGTTAATCCACAAGCACAGGGAGAGATCCTTGGTGAGAAAGTATATGCAACCCTCGCGGATATTCCCGAGCCCGTGGATATTGTGAATGTGTTCCGTCGCAGCGAATATACACCGGAAGTAGCTCGTGAAGCCGCAGCCATCAAAGCAAACGTCTTGTGGCTCCAGCTTGGCATTCACAATGATGAGGCTGTACAGATTGCGGCTGAGAACGGAATGACAGCCGTAACGAATCGCTGCATCAAGGTGGAGGACTCCATCGTTCTGCGCGGTGCCGGACGCGGTTAAGCGAATATGGAATAGACCGGATCCCGTTAACTTCAAGTTAACGGGATTTTTCTGTGTTTAGAGCTGCGAATGCTCCTTGCTTTAAACTGCTTTCTTGCCTTTAGATCGTAGCTGTGGTGGTCATTGGGTCGCAAGTCATAAGAGTTTACGGCAAATTTCCAGCAGCTTACCGTTTTGCTTTGACAAAACGTTTCGTAAAGCTTACCATCTAGGATAGAAAGGAGAGGTCGCCATGAATTGGCTCGGATCCTTGCAGCAGCTCGGACGAGCGGTAATGCTGCCTACAATGGTCCTGCCCGCAGCCGCAATTTTGCTGAGTGTTGGCAGTTTGCCCTGGGACGCCTGGGGATTGAAAGTTGTTGGTGAAGTGTCTACCGTGGCCGGACACGGTATTTTTTATTTTTTGCCGTATTTGTTTGCTGTCGGTGTAGCATTGGGACTCTCCAACCAGGCCGGACAAGCGGGACTTGCCGCTTTGGCCGGTATCGTTATATATGATCAGGTGACTCGCCATTTCGGGGATGGAACCATACAGCCAGCTTCTTTAGTTGGAATTATTCTCGGCGCTCTGGCCGGGGTGACACATAATCGGTTCAAAAGTATCAAGCTGCCTGAGATATTGCAATTTTTTGGCGGGTCCAGGTTTGTATTGCTGATCGTTGGGCTGTGCTCGGCGCTGTTTTCCTGTTTCATGCTGTGGCTCGCCCCCATATTACAGCATGGACTGAATGCGATCGCCGCTTGGGAATACAGTCTCGGCGGTTTTGGGTTGTTCATTTACGGAGTCCTATACAGAGTATTGGTGGCTTTTGGGCTGCACCACTTGCTTAACAATGTGTTCTGGTTTCAGCTGGGGACCTATGAAACGCCAGACGGTAACATTGTGCAGGGGGATCTGCCACGATTTTTTGCAGGGGATCCAACCGCGGGTTACTTTATGGCAGGCTTGTTTCCCATCATGATGTTTGCCATACCTGCCATTGCCTTTGCGATTATTCAGGAGGCAAGGGAAGATCTGAAACCGAAGATCAAAAAGACATTTCTCACTTCTGCGCTGGTTTGTTTTCTGACAGGTGTATCCGAGCAGATTGAATTTGCCTTTTTGTTTGCAGCACCTTATCTGTTTATCGTACATGCCGTTATGTCGGGACTTGCGATGTGGATTGGTTATTGGCTTGATATCAGGCACGGCTTCTCTTATTCCGCCGGCATTATCGATTACATACTCAACTTCCATCTATCAGAGAATGCTTGGAAACTCATACCGATTGGCATACTATATGGACTGGTTTATTACTTCCTGTTCCGCTGGGCCATTCGTACGTTCAAGATTCCAACGCCAGGACGGGAAGAAGGCTCCATGCTGGAGGATTGGGTGGGGAATATTCCTTACCAAGCACCATTGATCCTGGAAGCATTGGGCGGTAAGGAAAACATCGTACAGGTAGAGGCATGTATTACACGGCTTCGTCTGACGGTGCACAACGACCGTCTCATCGATACGGGAGCTATGAAGAGTATGGGGTCTGCGGGGCTGATCAAGCTCGGTGGTGGTAACGTCCAGGTCGTGTTTGGCACGTATTCCGAATTGATTCGTGAAGAGATTGCCAAGCTCCTTGAGCGGGATTTGCCGCAAGTCCTGTTCTGTGCACCGGTTCAAGGCAAAATGCTGCCGATCGAAGAGGTGCCTGATCAGATCTTTGCAGCGAAGCTGGTTGGGGATGGGGTGGCTTTTGTTCCGGAAAAGGGAGAGCTGGTGTCACCAGTCTACGGAACGATTATGCACCTGTATCCGACGATGCATGCTTTGGGCATATCCACTCGGGAAGGACTTGAGGTCCTGCTTCATATCGGTATCGATACCTCGCAGCTGAAGGGGCATTTTGAAGCCTTTGTTCAGGAAGGAGATACCGTCGAGCCCGGGCAGCTGTTGATCAAGTTTGATCTGGCTGTATTGCGGGCAGAGGCAGCGTCACTGACTACACCGATGGTGATCACGAATCCGGATCGTGTTAAATCATGGAGCTTTGCTCCATTTAAGCAAGTCAAGAAAGGTCAGGCATCCGTCATGTCCGTGGTGCTCTATGACAGGAACGTTGGAGGGGTAGAATGAAGATACAAGGCATCAATGGAGCTGCAGGCGTAGCCATCGGCAAAGCATTTGTCCTGCCCAGTTGGGAATGGGATCTGCCGGACCAGAAGATGGACTCGGTGGATCTCGCCCAGGAGTTCGAACGGCTGTACGAGGGAATACGGACATCGAAGGATGAGATCGAATTTATCAAGAATGAGTTCAAGGAAGTTGTCGGTCCGGAGGAGTCCAGCATCTTTGATGCACATCTGGCCATTCTGGAAGATCCGGTATTCATGAACGAGATTCGCGGCATTATTGAACGGCAGTACAAAGCGGCAGAAGTGGCGGTAAAAGAAGCCATTGACCACTTTGTTACCATGTTCGATTTGCTGGATGATGAATATATGAAGGAACGGGCGATCGACATCAAGGATGTCGGCAACCGATTGTTGAAGCATCTGCTGGGAGCCCCGGAGATTACGCTCCCTTCGGATACTCAACCTTATATACTTGTAGCCAAGGAACTGTCTCCATCACAGCTGGCCCATCTGAATCCCAGTCACGTATTGGGCATTGTGACCCTGATTGGTGGCAAGACGTCGCATTCGGCAATTATGGCCCGTGCGCTTGGCATCCCCCTCGTTTCCGGTTTGGAAGCGAGTGTTGGCATGCCAGTGGACACCGGGGATATGTTAGTGGTGGATGGTGATAACGGCTTGGTATTCACAGAACCGGATCGCAAGACAATTGAACGGTACACCATGATTCGCAGCAAACAGCTGAAGAAAAAGGAACAGCTCCAGGTGCTCGCTACAGTGGATGCGATCACGAAGGACGGTGCAATGCTGCATCTGGCATCGAACATCAGCTCCGTGAAGGAGCTGGATCTGGCTCTCAAGCACGGGGCAAAAGGTGTAGGCCTGTTCCGCACGGAATTTTTGTACATGGACCGTGCGACCTTCCCAGGCGAGCAGGAACAGTATGAGGTGTATCGTTTGGTAGCGGAGAAGACGGCAGGTCAATCCGTGGTCATCCGAACACTGGATATTGGCGGTGACAAACAGCTCGATTATTTCGAACTGCCTGAAGAGGATAATCCATTTTTGGGTTATCGGGCCATTCGGATCAGCCTGGACCGCAAGGATCTGTTTAAGACACAGCTCACAGCGATTCTGCGGGCCAGTGCGGCAGGGAACGTCAAGATTATGTATCCCATGATCTCCTCTGTGGAAGAACTTAGACAGGCCAATGAGATTCTGCGTGAAGCGATGGCCGATCTGGATGAACGTCAAATCGCTTATGATCCTCATATTAAAGTGGGAATCATGATCGAAGTGCCTGCGGCAGTCATGATTGCTGACCTGCTGGCCGAGGAAGCGGATTTCTTCAGCATCGGGACAAACGATCTGGTACAGTACGTGCTGGCTGTAGACCGTATGAATGAACAAATTGCTCACATGTACCATCCGTATCATCCGGCAGTTCTGCGAATGCTGCGTGCAACGGTCGATGCTGCTCGCACCGCTGGAATTGAGGTTAGTGTGTGCGGAGAGATGGCAGGTGACGAACGTTCCATTCCACTTTGGCTGGAGCTGGGCATTCGTAATCTTAGCATGTCACCGCAATCTCTGCTGCGGGTGAAGCACAGGGTGCTGAATACAACAGCCGTGGACGCCAAAGAAGCGGCGCGTGACTGCTTTGCACTGAGAACCAGTGCAGACATTGAGCAGCGTTTGCAGAAATATAATGATTCAACAGGAAATCCTGATGAACAAAGCGGGTCCAATGCTTCTTGAATCCATTGTGCATGGTAAAATACCTTTAAATTAATATATTCATTTTTATACCATTTAAGTTAATATGATACAAAAAAGAGCCCTCGCCATGAGCGAAGGGCTTTTTTGTATTCCTGATTTACTTTTCAGCAAGTGTATCACAGAATGCTTTGCCATAGGGAGGAAGATCAGGCGGACGACGAGCCGAAATGATATGTCCATCGACAACAACGGCTTCATCCTTCCAGATTGCTCCAGCATTTTCCATGTCATCCCGAATACCAGGTGTGGAAGTTACGGTGACCCCATCCAGAATTTTGGCGGAGATCAGCACCCAGCCAGCGTGACAGATCTGCCCAATCGGCTTGCGATCTGCATGCATGTCCTTCACCAGTTCAAGGACTTTCGGATAACGGCGGAGCTTGTCAGGTGCCCAGCCGCCTGGCACGAGAATGCCGTCATATTGTGAACTGTCCAGTTCATCGAAGCTGTATTCCGCTTCAGCGGGAACACCGTATTTTCCGATGTAGACTTTACCTTTTTTCTCTCCAGCCAGATGTACCTCGGCACCTTCTTCACGCACGCGATGTACCGGGTACCACAACTCCAGATCCTCAAATTCTTCATCGACCAGTGCGATGACTTTTTTTCCTGTTAATCTCACAACCATCTCTCCTTTTGCGGTGATTAGGATGTCGCATCTTATATTGTAACAGATTCTGTATGACACTTCATGATTGTGCATTTTCCCTGTTCAGATAACGGTTACATATATATGAAAGCTTATTTTCGACAACCTGCATTTGGGGGGAGTGGTAATTTGTACAACCTATGGTTTGCGGCAGGATTTAAGCGGAAAAAGGTCGAATGGTAACGTATACGAGTATAGAACGAATGAGGTGATGAATGTGCGCAAAACGTGCAAATGCGGACATGTAATGGAATTGGAATTGAGAACTGTAGTTTATGCGAAGAAAGTGGAGATTCGGAATGTGCCAGTTTTCGCATGCACGGATTGTGTTTCATACGAAGTATTACAGCCGGTCAAGCCGGATTTGAAAGAATGTATCAGCAAGCTGGGTGAACAACCCGTGAAACAGGATCTATCCTTTGGCAAGCAAAATGAACTTGCAGATCTCTTCCACGAACAACTGCAGGCCTGGCCAGATGCAAGTGATCGCGAGATGGAACATCACATGCAGCAAGCTGTGAACGAACGAATTAATCTGCTGCTTGATATTATGGGATATGCTCAGAAGTCGGGCGACGAAGAATGGATGGAAACCACGGAGCGCAGGTTGAGCCAATTGTCCGGTTTTGTATGGCAGGCACATTTCTCGAATGTTGTCTAATTTTGACGTGCAAAATGCTTGTTTTCATGAAAATTGGCTTTTTCATGCGCTTTTTGTTAAGATATCCTAGAGTGAAAACGCTCAACATAGCGGTATTCCTGAAAAAGGGGGATGTATATCAAATGGCTGACATGACTAAAATGACAAGTATTGAACAGCTAAACTCCGCAGTGGAGGCTACTGAAGACCAACCCTTGCTTCTGTTTAAGCACAGCACACGCTGCCCGATCAGCGCGAATGCTTATCAGGAGATGAACAATTATTTGCAAAATAATCCTAATGAAAATGTAAACTATGGCATCATTTACGTCGTAGAAGATCGGCCTGTGTCTAATGAAGCAGCCGACAAGCTGGGAGTTAAGCACGAATCTCCGCAGGCGATTCTGGTCAAAAAAGGAATCCCTGTATGGCATACTTCCCATTCGGATATTACTTCGTCCACACTCACGAATGCTCTAAGTGAGTCCTAAAGCCTATTTTAATTGATTAATGCAAAAATTTGTCGTAATATAAATCTTAATGAAAATGGTATGAAAATTTACTGGTAATGGAGAGAAGTACTGTGACGGTAACCATTTATGATGTGGCACGTGAAGCTGGTGTGTCCATGGCAACGGTATCGCGGGTGGTAAATAACAACCCGAATGTTAAGCCACAAACGCGCAAAAAAGTATATGAAGCCATCGAGCGGTTGGGATATCGTCCGAATGCGGTAGCCAGAGGTTTGGCGAGCAAGAAGACAACCACGGTCGGGGTCGTTATTCCGGACATTTCAAACTCGACTTTCGCAGAGATTGCCCGCGGGATCGAGGATATTGCGAATATGTATCACTACAACATTATTTTGTGTAATGCGGACAAGAAAAAGGAAAAAGAAATCCGTGTCATCAACACGCTGCTGGAGAAACAGGTAGATGGCCTGCTCTTCATGGGTGGAACAGTAACGGATGAACATATTCAGGCGTTTCAGTCTGCGGCTGTACCAATCGTGCTCTGTGCAACGAGTGACGAGAAGGGAACATATCCTTCCGTGGATATCGACCACGAAGCTGCAGCTTTTGATGCGGTGAACACATTGATTCGTCATGGGCATAAGGAAATTGCGATGATCAGTGGTACACTGCAGGATCCTGCGAACGGGTATGCCCGTTTCCAAGGGTACAAAAAAGCACTTGAAGCGGCGGGAATGGAATATCAGGAGGATCTGGTACGGATCGGTAACTATCGTTACGAGTCCGGTGTGGAAGCAATGAAATATTTCCTCGGACTGAAGAAGAGACCAACCGCCATCTTTGCTGCAACGGACGAAATGGCCATTGGTGCCATTCACTCCATTCAGGATGAAGGCTTGAAGGTACCAGACGACTTCTCCATCATTAGTGTGGATAACATTCGTATGGCTTCCATGGTTCGTCCTCAATTGACAACGGTGGCACAGCCGATGTATGACCTTGGCGCAGTAGCGATGCGTTTGCTCACCAAGTTGATGAAGAAGGAAAATGTGGAGAACCCACGGGTTATTTTGCCGCATGAAACGATTCTTCGTCTGTCAGTAAGCCACGCTGGCTAAGCCAAAGTAATTCGAAAAGGGAGAAGGAATTCTCTCTACATAATGGATATACGGAAGCTCCGGAGACGGAGCTTTTGTGCTTCATGAGGATGGATCAGGCGAACCGGACAGGTCCGGAAGTGAATAGGGGGTAGCAAGATTGAAGGAAACGATTGGGATCATTGGAGCTATGGATGAAGAAGTAGAACTTCTGCTGGCTGGCATGAAGCAGCTGGAGACGGTGAAGCAAACCGGCATTACGTATGTGGCGGGTGAATGGCTGGGCAAGCAGATCGTGGTGTGTAAATCGGGTGTCGGCAAAGTGAACGCGGCGGTGACCACGCAAATTTTGATCGATCGTTTCCAAGTGGACCGGATTATATTTACGGGTGTTGCGGGCGCAGTCAACCCGGAACTGAACATTGGAGATATCGTAATCTCTTCCGTATGCGTTCAGCACGACATGGACGTGACTCCGCTCGGCTTCGAACGGGGAGTGATCCCGTATCAGGAAACCTCCGCATTCCCCGCGGAACCTGCTCTGATTGCATTAGCAGAGGAAGCGTGTAAGGCACAGGGAGCCAAGTATCTGATTGGTAAGGTATTGTCTGGAGATCAGTTTATTGCGAGCAAGGAGACCGTGAACATGCTGTATACCGAAATGGATGGAGCATGTGCGGAGATGGAGGGAGCTGCCGTCGCTCAGGTTAGCTTCATGAATCGGGTTCCTTTTGTTGTGCTGCGCGGTATGTCCGATAAAGCGGACGGGTCGGCTCATGTGAACTTTGCTGAATTTACCGTGCAATCTTCTCAGCGTTCTCATCGGATTGTCGAGCACATGCTTGAAAATATGTAATGTGGAGTCTCTTTCAGAAGCTGCCATATAGAAGTATGAGTCTATAAACGAAAACCGCCTTTCGTGGGCAGTTCCAGTTTGTCATCTGGAGCTGCCTAGAGAGGCGGTTTTTTTCAGATACACGTATATCTCAATAAATGTATTAATACATGAAGCGATGACGAAACCGTACACGGTCGAATTGTTCCTCGGAGGACATGGGTACTTCACTGCCGATGCGCACCATGAGACAGTTGGCCGGATGAGAGCAAATCTCGGGATCGTCCGTGGCGTACCACGTCATGTCCACAGTCTGCATCAGTCGCTCCATCATTTTGCGATAATCCCAGACGGAAAGGCCGCTGCCCTTCAGATCCCAATGCCAGTAATATTCCGTGGTGAAAACAATATATCTTTCCATCTGTCCATTTTCAAATGCGGTGAGCAGCATCTCGCGTCCGACTCCGAGTGAACGGTATTCGTCAGCCACTTCGATAGCTCCGAGCTCAATGAGATCCATCATGTTCCCTTCAGACCAGCGTTCACAATCATCCGCATAGTGAAATGTAACATATCCGATAATCGTCTCATTTTCACGTGCAATGATGATTCTTCCTTCAGGCAATGCCGCAATCTCGGCCAGCGCTTCCTGCTGCTCAGAAGGACGACGAAAGGCATCCAGATCGGGATGAAACGCAAGTTTGGTGATTGCCTCGGGAGGCACAGGGCCTTCTACCGTGACTCGGTGGCCGGACTTGAAGATGGAACGCATATGATACGCCTTGATATGCTCCATGGTTCATGCTCCTCTCTCCCCCTACTTATAGCAAAAAATCAAAAAATTGAAAACCCATAGACGATGATTGTGTAGATTTGCTATAATTGCGTAGACAAAAAACGTTCACAATTCAAGCAGATTTGAGTTCATTGGTTTGGCCAGACAGGTACATGATGAGAATTTCTCTCTATTAATGTAAGCGCTAACTGGAAGTTCAGTCAACACAAAGGCAATGAGAAGTAACCTATTATGGGAAATCGAAATGTCGAGTTGAAGGAGGCTGGCAAGCATGAGTCAAGCACATGGTGAGATGCTGCAAACGGTTGTGTCTGAATCTAATCTGGGCGATTACACAGAGGCCCGAAGCCGGTTTGATTGGGAATCGGTGGAGAGGCACTTTACGTGGCACGCCAGCGGAAAAGTCAACATGGCGCATGAAGCGATTGATCGTCATGTACTGGAAGGAAGAGGCGGGAGAACGGCGCTGTTATACAGTGATGCCTCGCGTGAAGAAGCGTATACTTTTGCGGATTTGAGCGAGCAATCAAACCGTTTTGGGAATGTCCTGCGCAAATATGGCATTGTCCGGGGAGACCGGGTGTTTATTTTTATGCCTAGAAGTCCTGAGTTGTATTTCAGCCTGCTTGGTGTGTTAAAAGCAGGAGCCATAGCCGGACCGCTGTTTGAGGCGTTTATGGAGACGGCAGTCAAAGACCGGCTGGAAGACAGCGGGGCCGTAGCTCTCGTCACGACGCCAGAACTGCTGGGACGCATTAAACGTGCGGAACTGCCGGAACTGAAGCATATCTTTGTTGTGGGTGGAGGTACCCAGACCGAAGAGGGTCTAATCGACTTTGACGCAGAGATGTCTGCAGCCTCGGATGATATGGAAGTGGAGTGGCTGAATCGTGAGGATGGGTTGCTTATTCACTATACATCGGGCTCTACGGGCAAGCCTAAGGGGGTCTATCACGTCCAAAATGCCATGATTCAGCATTACTATACAGGCAAGGTAGTTCTTGATTTACGGGAAAATGACGTGTACTGGTGTACGGCTGACCCTGGATGGGTAACAGGTACCTCTTACGGAATTTTTGCTCCGTGGCTGAATGGAGTGACCAATGTTATTCGTGGTGGCCGGTTCAGCCCGCAAGATTGGTACAGCACCATTGAGAAAAATAAAGTCAGCGTCTGGTACAGTGCCCCGACTGCGTTCCGTATGCTGATGGGTGCAGGGGACGAGACTATTGCACAACATGATCTCAGCAGCTTGCGACATGTAATGTCGGTTGGAGAACCGCTCAATCCCGAAGTGGTGCGTTGGGGATGGAAAGCCTATGGTCAGCGAATTCATGATACCTGGTGGATGACAGAGACCGGAGCACAGCTGATTTGTAACTATCCGGAGATGCCGATTAAGCCTGGTTCAATGGGGCGGCCGCTGCCAGGAATTGAAGCAGCCATTATCGATGACCGAGGACAGGAACTCCCTCCATACAGCATGGGGAACCTCGCTATACGTACACCTTGGCCATCCATGATGGCGAAGATTTGGAACAACCCGGCCAAATACGATGAATAT
Source organism: Paenibacillus illinoisensis NBRC 15959 (assembly GCF_004000925.1). Classification (GTDB taxonomy): domain Bacteria; phylum Bacillota; class Bacilli; order Paenibacillales; family Paenibacillaceae; genus Paenibacillus; species Paenibacillus illinoisensis. The sequence goes on from NZ_BIME01000004.1 coordinate 302,182, forward strand.
TTCAGGCTGTCTGGCTGGTATGTATCCGGGGATTCGGCGTATATGGACGAAGAAGGGTATTTCTGGTTCCAGGGCCGGATCGATGATGTAATCAATTCTTCCGGAGAACGTATTGGTCCATTTGAAGTGGAGAGCAAGCTCGTAGAGCATCCTGCCGTAGCAGAGGCCGGAGTTATTGGTAAGCCGGATGTGACGCGCGGGGAGATTATCAAGGCGTTTGTAGCGCTGCGTGAGGGCTATGAAGCGACTCCTGAGTTGAAGGAAGAGATCTATCGATTTGTAAAAGAGGGCTTGTCTGCTCATGCAGCTCCGCGAGAGATCGAGTTTAAGGATAAACTGCCGAAGACTCGTTCCGGTAAAATCATGCGACGTGTGCTGAAGGCTTGGGAGCTCGATTTGCCGACAGGTGATCTGTCCACTATTGAAGATTAATAACCGTCGAAGTTAATTACTGAATACGCGGTGCCTGTATTTTTAAGAACTAGCCTGATTTGCGTAAGATGCAGATCAGGCTTTTTATTATATGAAGAAAAGCCCCCATCCTCTAATGAGAGGGTGGGGGCTTAAAAAAACGTGCGTTACGGTAATCCTTACGGTTGATATGGGACAGCAACAGAGGGCTCGGATTCTCCTACACTGTTGATGGCAGATACTTTGAACCATCCGCTTGTAGAGGCAGGTACACCGTAATCCATTGAGGTACCCGAAGTTGTTCCAATCTTGGTATAAGGGGCAGAGCCCGTTTCACTGTAATAGACGGCATAGCTCTGTACACCATCGCTCTCTGGATTGGAGGCCCATTGAATGCGCAATCCTTGGGTGAGAGCTGCTACGCTAACCTGTCCAGGGGTACCTGGAACGGTGGTTGTAGCGTTATTGTTTTCATTTTCTTCCGGCTCAACGATGGTTCCAGGAACATTGATCGGTTCTTTTACTTCCTCATCCGGGAGTGGATCTGACACTCCTGCACTGCTAACCACAGCACTAGGAGCAGATTCTTTGCCGGCTACATCGACAGCAGTGACATAGAAAGTGAAATTCCCTCCCTGTGCGTATGCTGTAAATGATCTGGATTCACCTGTCAGGACAACTTGGCCCTGGTTCTGGAAGCCGGCACCATTTACGGAGCGATACAACCGATATCCGACAACGTCATTTTCAGGCGTTGCGTTAAATGTAATTACAGCTTTGCCATTAGCAACGGATATCCTCACATTCCCTGGTGCATCTGGTGCCTTGCCATTGTCCGATCTCGGGTCGACTTGTGTTGGCATGTCTGCATCCGCATCTTCTGGCAGATAATAGGCAAGGGATTCGTGACGGCTCATCCGTGAGAATGCATTTTGCAATTCTTTGATCAGATCGGAGATCGGTTTCTTACGTTTAATAACCGTCTTCTCCTTCAGCATGTCGCCAGGTGTTTCATCACGAGGGATGTAGTTTACACCATTGTAGGTAATGTATTTTGCTTTGGCGACACCATCATCACTATCTTTGGGAATAAATTTGCTGTTGAAAATATCGGTTACAAATTTGTCAGTCAGTGATGTCGGCAGTTTGCCGCTATAAGCAGACACCGTACGTGTTTCAATGCCCGATGGTTTCTTGAATGAATCCGTCACGAACAATTCCTTGTCGGTTGCAACGACTTCATTCATAATCTGAGACCAGAGCTGCTGGGCACGTTTACGCTGAGATTTGGTTTCAAGGGTGTTAACAGGCTGTTTGTATCCAACCCACACACCAAGCGTAACATCAGGCGTATAGCCTTCAAACCAGACATCCGCATAGTTTTGCGTTGAACCGGTTTTTCCTACGACAGGTGCACTTTTCGTATACTTATACGTTTCGCGTACCTTATCCGCAGTACCTTCGGTAATTACGGTTCTTAACATATCTGTCATGAGGTACGCCGTCTGTTCGGAAAATGCCTGAACAGGTTCGGATTCATGCTTATAAACGATATTTCCTTTGGAGTCTACAATTTTGCTAATCATGTATGAGTCGTTATATACCCCATTATTCGCAATAGCTCCGTAAGCATTCGTGAGTTCTTCCACGGTTACACCGTACTGGAGTCCCCCGAGAACACCCGTCTGAGCCTGATAGTCCTGCTGCTGAATGGTCGTTATGCCAAGCTTCTTGGAGAATGCCCAGGCTTTTTCGATCCCGACGTCTTCATTGAAGAGTTTCAGGGCAGGAACGTTCAGGGAATAGTTCAGGGCTCTACGAGCGGTTACAAGTCCCTGATAACGATTGTTCGCATTCTTCGGAATATGGAAGCCGTTTGAGCCTCCATCCTTAAGAATGATCGGTGAATCATCAATAATGGACGCGGGTTGAACCAGTCCTTCTTCCAGAGCAGGCAGGTAGGCAGCAATAGGCTTCATCGTTGAACCTGGCTGACGCACCATCTGGGTTGCGTAGTTCATCTGTTCATCCTGGAAGCTCCGGCCTTCAATCATACCCAGAATAGCCCCGGTTTTGTGATCAATCATGATAGCTGCAGTCTGTTCTTTTCCCTTTTTGGGATCGTCCGCAGCAAAATTACTGTCATTCTCGGCAATGGTACGCATCGTTTTGTACACACTTTTGTTAATCGTTGTGTATATGCGATATCCACCTGTACGCAATTGCTGCTGAGCTTCTTCGAGCAGAGCACTGCTTTCCTTTTGGGTCCCATCATCGGTAGAATCTGAACCCTCGGAAGTTCCTTCAGCTGCTGTGTCAGAATTCATTTGTTTCATCAAAATTTGTGCAGCCTGGCGTTCAGTTTCCATCATAAGATATGGATAAGTGTTGTAAGCCTTGACGGTCTTCGGTGCCAGTGAACTCTTAATATCAAAAGCAAGAGCTTCGTCATACTCGGTTTGATTGATTTTGCCAAGTTCAAGCATACGGCGTAATACCAGATGCTGGCGGTTGATTGCACGCTCAAAATTATCCTCTACAAAGTCGCCTTTTCCGTTAAAGGCTGAGTAAGAGGAGGGGAGCTGAGGCAATCCGGCAAGATAGGCTGCCTGAGCCGTGTTTATTTTCTCCAGATCATTAATGTTGAACAATCCTTTGGCAGCTGCCTTGATCCCATACACATTATATCCACTGGAGCCGTTACCAAAAGGAACTTTATTCAGATACGCGGTCATGATCTCGTTCTTGGTCAGGAATCGTTCAAGTCGCAAGGACAGCAGTATTTCCTTGACTTTGCGGTCTTCGGTACGATCCAGATTCAAGAACACACGCCGTGCCAATTGCTGAGTCAGCGTACTTCCGCCCGTTTGCACAGACTCTTTCAGCACCTTCTGCTTCACGGCTCGGAGCGTTCCGCTCATATCTACACCTTTATGTTCGTAAAAATGATTGTCTTCAATCGATATGACAGCATCAATAACTTTCTGTGGTATCTGGTCAAAGGTGACCGGACGCCTGTCTTCTTCCGTACGTAATTGACCGATCGGGCTACCGTCGGCAAAGTAAGCAAAGCCTGTGATGGAGTTTTCGCTGACTTTTTGTTCAATCAGGGCCCTGGAGCGGACGGGCTCGTCTTTTACAATGGAACTGACGTATCCCATCAGAGCACCGCCTACAAATAGCGCCCCCATAAAACCCAGGACAACCACCCATTTGACGACACTGCCCAGTCTGCGGGCGAAGCTGCGCTTGCGGGCAGGCTGTTCATCGGGCTTTTTCTTATTAACATCAACCATTCAGTGTCTTCCTCCTTTTAACAGCACTTATTATAGCATAAAAAGGCGGGTTTGCATGCCTGAGAAATACAAGCAATGGTCGAAAATTGCCATTATTTTATGGAATATGAAATTTTTCATGCTACTAAATCCTGTATGCAAAAATTTGCTGACAACAAAAAAGCGATCCGAGAAAATCTCGAATCGCTTTTTGTGTGATGCTTTACTGAAATTCCAACGATTAACGGTTGTAGAACTCGACGATTTGTTTTTCGTCGATATCTTGGGACAACTCGGAACGCTCAGGCAGACGGATGTATTTACCTTCTACAGCAGCGTCGTTGAATTCAAGGTATGCTGGAAGATGCGAACGGTTTTCCAAAGCTTCCTTAACGGAAGAAAGACCGCGGCTTCTTTCACGCAGGCCGATTACATCGCCAGTGCTTACTTGGTAAGAAGCGATATCGACTTTTTTACCGTTTACTGTTACGTGACCGTGGGATACCAACTGACGTGCTCCTGCACGGGAGTTAGCAAATCCAAGACGGTAAACGAGGTTGTCAAGGCGGCACTCAAGCAAGAACATGAAGTTTTCACCCGCGATACCTTGCATTTTTTGCGCTCTAGCAAACAGAGTGCGGAATTGTTTTTCGCCCAAACCGTACATGTGGCGAAGTTTTTGTTTTTCTTGCAACTGCATACCGTAGTTGCTCATTTTTCTGCGTTGGTTAGCTCCGTGCTGACCTGGAGGGAAAGGACGTTTCAATTCTTTGCCTGTTCCGCTCAGGGAAATGCCGAGGCGACGGCTCAATTTAAATTTAGGACCAGTGTAACGTGCCATGTTTATAGTAGCTCCTTTTTAGTTAAAGTTCATATAGGGCTCTGTTTGCGCTCCAATTTGTTGATGCGGGCAAGGCCACACATACGTCAATCAGGAAAGTTCAGCCGCTGTCCTGAAAGCAACAAAAAGAATGAGGGTGACACAACCGGTAATGCCCAAATTTAAAGACCCATTAGTAGTCTTCATCAACAATTTATATTACAGTTTAAAAGAGACAAAGTCAAGAGTAGGAGAAAGGCAAAAAAACGTCTAAATTTGTCGATAGGTCATTAGGCCCAAAAAAATGGGACAATTTTCTGAAATATGGATGCAAAAAAGCAATAAAGAGAGTAAAATAGAATGTATCTTAACTTTAAATGATCATGTACATTAAGGTTATCGTAAGGTTTTTGCAGGTTTACGATAACGTCTGCAGATTAATGCATCCCTTTAGAGGTTGCAAAAACGGTGCAAAGGAGCGCCTGACATGTTAGAACATCTAGGAAGTTTACCAGCCAGCATGCATTCGCCAAGTTCGGGCGATTCCGCATCTTCTGCAGCTCAGCGTAATGAGCATGCGTTCTGGATGCAGCAAATGGATATCACACCTTTTGATTTCTCATATTTGAAAAACTTGCTGCAGCAAGCCTATACGGATTGGCTGACTCAGCATGATTCGAACTGGAGCGCATCATCTGCGATTTACAGCGTGTGGAATACAGAAGGTACTTGTGTAGCGACGACCGCCGATGAGTCTATGGACAGGCCTGAATCAGTTCAGACGGTAATGATGTGTCTTGAAACCGGACGAGCGGAATCATTGCGGGGTTCAGATGAATACGGGGATTTCCTATACATTGCCGAGCCTCTGTTTTCCAGAATCAACAGGGATATGTTCGCCGTGTTTACAGCTTTCATTTACGAGCCTCATCGTTATGAAATGTCTGAGGAGGTTGTTCGATCCGAGGCAGCGCATTATCGTACTTGCTTTTACCGAAGATTTGAATACATATTTATGGCAGATCTGCTAAAAGCTCATGAGCAAACGGCGCGTGAAGAGCACCGGAGGTCCATTCTTTTTCAGATCGTGCAGCGGATGCATGATAAAATGGACGTGGATGCCATATTGGACGAGGTATTTGACAGTATCGATTATTTGTATCCGACCACACACATGAATCTGTACATGTCCCAAGATCGCAACAGTTCCAATCCGAGAATCAGACCTTTGCTTGTCCATGAACATGGGGAAGATATTTGTCTCCGTTCATTTAAAGATGGACAAACGATAGTCATTCGCTCCGATCAGGGGGAGAATCGTATTGTGGAGGTCGGACTACCGCTCAAGGGGAAGCAGGGTATCTATGGTGTGTTTCACATCGAGATGAATGACGAGCTCATGGAAGAGCCCGACTTGCAGCTTATCACTATGATGGCGGATATGGCAGGAACTGCTTTTGAGAATGCCAAATTGCATGAGCAATCGAACATGTTGATTCAGGAACTTCGTCTAATCAATGATTTGACACAACGTCTAAATAGAAGTCTGCAGTTGAAAGAGATTTATAAAATGGCCGAGTTGGAGTTAAAGGATATTTTTCAAGCTGAATCCTGTTGTATTCTTCAATTGAATGACACCACGAATCGTTTTGAGGTGATGTCATCCAATATTGGGGAAATGCGTCATAAATCCTTTTCGCTGGATTATGGTATCGCTGGTCTGCTGTATCGGACAGAAGAACCGCTTATTTTGTCCAATTATGCACAGTACACCAAAGTGTCTTCCGTGTTTATGGAGATTACCAGCTCCATGTCACTGATGGCTTCACCGATTCGAGTCAACGGTCAAGTGAAGGGAACCATTTTGCTGGGTCATCCCAAACAGCAGTATTTCTCATATGATAATTATCGTCTGCTGCAGATGCTGTCCATTCACGTAGGACTGGCTCTCTCCAATGCAACGCTGCATGCGGAGGTTCGCCGTTTGGCCAACCTTGATATGTTAACTGGACTGTACGTCAGACATTATCTCGATAGTGTCATTCACGAAAAGCAGGCCCATGAATTCTGTGGTTCATTAATTGTGGTTGATATCGATCAGTTCAAACAGGTGAACGACACATTTGGCCATCAAACCGGGGACCAGGTGTTGAAGCAGGTTAGTGATATTGTTAAATCCTCCGTTCGTTCCGATGATATCTGTGCCCGGTGGGGTGGCGAAGAGCTGGCCATTTACGTGCCGCAGCTGGGGATCCGCCAGGCACTCGAGTATGCAGAGGTCATACGCAGCCGAGTGGCGGAAGAGACCAGGCCACCCGTGACCGTATCCAGTGGTATAGCCGAGTGGAACTGGATGGATGACAAGGTCAGTGTGGAATCATTATTCTACCGGGCAGACATGGCGCTCTACGAGGCGAAACATAATGGACGCAACCGGATCGTGCTGGAAGAACAGGAAGTTACACGCTAAGAGAGAACAATTCCATGGATTGGAGTCGTTCTCTCTTTTTTCTTTTGCAGCAAAGTTTGCGTTGATGTGAAGTATAAGGGTATACAGGAGGGGCAGGCTATGGAGAACCTTGGACGGAAGGATGGATTTTAGATGATTACAAGGCAGGGTATGCGTACATTAATGCTGCTTTTGAGTGTTGTTATCCTTTCTGCACCGGGCTGTGGGCTGATACATCGTGAACGCACTCCAGAAGAGGTGTTCTCCATGGCCTTATCCGGAATTGCAGGTAAGGAGAAGCTGGATTTTGTAGGGGAAGCAGGGTTAAGACGAGAGAGCAGCGGACTTTTTGAAAATCAGTTCAAATTTGAAGGAAAGCTGGAAAATCATGATCAGCTAACGCTGCAGACCCGACTCCCTGGAGCTGTCACTGCAGCAGGGTCAAGTAAGGTAAACGGTATGGATGCCGCTTCTGCAAATCTGATTACCCAACCAAGCGGATTCAGCGCCTCTTTTCAACGAAAAAAGGGACAATGGGAGGCATTGACCGCAGAGCAAGAACCACTCCGTGGATCGCTGTCACGTTTCAACCCCATCGCCCAATTGGAGAATATTGACCGGATGAACAAAACGATAAAATCCGAATACGGTTCTGGTCGAAGAACAAGGATCCTGCGGATTGAACTGGCACCTGAAGATGCGAAAGCCTGGGCCACAACCCAGTTGAACGACGAGATGAACGCGATTAAGGCAGAATATATGCACAGGGCGAGTAATATCAAAGGGACGAGCAAGGCGAAGCTTGAGAAGGAATTGAGCCAGGTTTGGCAGCAGGGTGAAGCCAGTATGGAGCAAATGATGAAACAGGCTAAAGTACAAACGGTATATCATCTGACTGTGGATCGGAAGACCAGTTTGCCGCTGCGGCTCTCTTCGGAAAGCCAGGTGACGTACCAAGATGCAAGCAACAAAAGCACGAAAGAAGCTCTGGTCATGGATGTTAATTTTAAAACATATGATTAGACGTGGGGTCTGCCTGCTGACGGGATTGCAGTAGCGTGCTACAATAGTATCGTAATTTACCGTTGTTCAATTTTTGAATGGCAGATGACAGGAGGATTTACGAGATGAAAGACCCACGAATTCAGAAACTTGCAGCTAACCTGGTTGGCTACTCTGTAGATGTACAGCCTGGCGAGAACGTGCTGGTTGAGATGATTGGATCGGAACGTGATCTGATCAACGCTATTATTGAAGAAGTAGGCAAAAAAGGCGGCAATGTTTTTGTACAGCTGACCGACAAGACGGTACAACGTGCGATGTTGAAAAATGCTACAGAAGAGATGATGAAAACCTGGGCAGAAATTGACCTGAACCGCATGAAACAAATGGATTGCTACATTGGTATCCGTGCAGGCGAAAATGTGAACGACCTGTCCGACGTGCCGGAAGAAAAAATGAAAATGTATAACTCCCTGTATTCCCATCCGGTACATAGCGAGCAGCGGGTTAAACATACGAAATGGGTTGTGCTTCGTTACCCGAATGCCAGCATGGCGCAGCTTGCGAATACCAGCACGGAAGCTTTCGAAGATTTCTATTTCGATGTGTGCAACCTGGATTATGCCAAAATGGACAAAGCACAGGATTCCCTGGCTAACCTGATGAACCGTACGGACAAAGTTCGTATTACAGGACCAGGAACAGATCTAAGCTTCTCCATTAAAGATATCGGTGCAGTGAAATGCTCTGGTCAAAAAAATATTCCTGATGGCGAAGTTTACAGTGCGCCTGTGCGTGATTCTGTAAATGGAACAATCAGTTATAATGCAGCAACCCTGTACAACGGGGTAACGTTTGAAAACATCAAGTTCACCTTCAAGGATGGCAAGATCGTTGAAGCGACAAGTAACGATACAGAACGTCTGAATGAGATTCTGAACTCCGATGACGGTGCACGTCATATTGGTGAGTTCGCGATTGGCTTCAATCCGCATATTCTGCATCCAATGAAGGATATTCTGTTTGATGAGAAAATTGCAGGCAGTCTGCACTTTACTCCTGGGCAGGCATACGAAGAAACGGACAACGGAAATCGTTCCTCCATTCACTGGGATCTTGTGCTCATCCAGCGCCCAGACTACGGCGGCGGCGAAATTTATTTTGACGATGTGCTGATTCGCAAAGACGGCATCTTTGTGATTCCAGAGCTGGAATGCCTGAATCCAGACCAATTGAAGTAACCGCGGGATTTTGCTGTTGCTAGGAAAGCGGATTCACGGTATCATGTAGTGGTAATTAATAGATGATACCAAATGTGAAAAGACGGAGGGATTCCTATGTCGAGTAATAACGCGGCTGTAGTGGAAATTGCTCAAACAGCAGGCAAGTTTACTTCTTCAATCGTGCTTCATTCGGAGAACAAGTATATTGATGTGAAAAGTATTCTCGGTTTGTTTACCACGCTGATCAGCACACACAGCTATGAACTTCATGTTCATGGACCAGATGCAGACGAAGCAAAAGCAGCCATGTCAGAAGTATTTGCCAAACATGGCCTGAATGTAAGCATCGCATCCGAGTAATCATTCCAGGAAGCATCTCCGCCTGTATTGGCGGGGGTGCTTTTTCGTATACACAAATGAACAGGTTCTTTGGGTCCGTTGCCGAGGAGTTAAAATACGTGCTGTCCAAGCCTTCGTTTTGAGTGGTTATTTTGGTCAGGTTCTTGTATTAGCTCCTGATTTCGTCTAATATTAGAGGTAGAACGTCTTTACGCGATTTTTGGGACATAGGGGGGAAAAATGCATGACTTCATCTGATCTGCAGGACCAGCTGAACATGAAAGCGATCAGTCTTCTTCAAGAAGATGCAGATAAAATACAGAAGCTTATTGAAGTACAGATGGAGAATCTGGCTACCCGCTACTGCCCTCTCTATGAGGAAGTATTGGATACACAGATGTATGGGTTCTCCAAGGAAGTCGATTTTGCTGTTCGTGCAGGGCTTCTTCCTGAAGGTGCTGGTAAGCAGCTGGTAAGCGCGCTTGAGCGGAATCTGGCAATTCTATATGAAGCTTTGAACAAAAAGAATGAGCAATAGCCTGCAATCGTGTGGGTCAGAATAGAAGGCATGCAGGATTTTTGCATGCTTTTTTTGTATGTTTTAACGTGGTAAAAATATTGAGTGCGCAGCGTAAGCGACCATAAACAAAAGCAGTCTGGAAACGGGTTTCCGGACTGCTTTTGTTATTCGTTATATATGTCTGAATTTATGTTGCTTCTAACGTTACACCAGGAAGAAGGATACACCCAGAATGATGTACACAACCAGCAGGAGCAATCCCTCATACCAGTTCGTTGAACCATCCTGGGTAATCGACTTGGCGATAAATACGGATACTCCAATGGCAAGAAGCTCAATCGTTGTGAAGACGATATCCATGGTTCTGCCTGTAAAGTAACTCACAAAAATCAGCACAGGTGCAACAAAAAGTGCGATTTGCAAGCTGCTTCCGACCGCAATCTCTACAGCGGCACCGATCTTGTTTTTCATGGCAAGCATAATGGCTGCACTGTGTTCGGCCGCATTACCGATAATCGCAACCAAAAATGCACCAACGAACAGTTCGCTCAGACCAAACTCTTCGGTAAATACCTCGAGAGTACCCACGAGCCATTCACTGACAAAGGCTACCATAACTGTGGCGATAACCAGGTATAGAATCGATTTTTTCTTGGACCACGCCGGCGCATGTTCATGCGGCAATTCTTCGTCTTCATCGACAGTGACATCTGCGAGATAGTTCTTGTGTGTTATCATCGAGAATAAGAGCCAAGCGATATAGGCAATAATCAACAGCCCTGCGACAATCAGGCTAAGCGTATCTGTGTCCTTTTGAGTAATCGAATGGGTGTTGAGAAAAACAGCTGGAATGAACAGGGCAATGATTGCCACAATCATCAGGGAGCCGTTTAGTCCCGCAAGGGAGACGTTGTAATTTTGAATTTTGAACTTGAGTCCTCCGGCAAAGATGCTAAGCCCCAGCACCAGCAGCAGGTTTCCGATAATGGAACCGGTGAGGCTGGCTTTTACCATGTCAAATAGTCCTTCTTTGACCAGAAAAATGGCGATGATCAATTCGGCAGCGTTACCGAACGTTGCATTCAAGAATCCGCCAAGCCGCTGTCCCGCATAATGCGCAACATTTTCGGTGGCTTTCCCTAAAAAACCGGCCACAAAAATAACCGAAATGGCTGAAATCACAAACTGCAGGATCGGATTCCAATGCAGATAGTGGGCGATGGCGCTGAGGGCAAAGAAGACAATCAGCAAAATGGATGAAATCCGGTTTCTCACAACAAACACCTCGGTTAAAATTATTTTGTTTTAAATGACAATGAAAGCCTTATGAGATTATTTTCATATTTCAATATAACCAAATGGTGGTAGGTTGTAAACGCATGTTTTCGAGTTTAATTTGCTTTTTGGGGTGGAAAGGATTTAAAATACGAGTAACGAAGTGAAGGAGGATGTGGCATGGCAGAACAACTTCAACTAGAAGGCGGTAACATCCGGATTGCCGATGACGTGGTGGCGAAAATTGCCGGAATGGCTGCGATGGAGACACCCGGGATTGCCGCAATGTCTGGAGGATTGTCAGAGGGCTGGGCCAAACGTCTCAGCGGTAAAAACGTACAGAAAGGCGTAGGCGTTGAGGTCGGCCAACTGGAAGCAGCCATTGACCTGCGCATCATCGTCCTGTACGAGACACCGATTCATGAAGTATCCCGTATGCTTCAGCAGAATGTGAGAGAAGCGGTAGAGACCATGACCGGATTGCGCGTTGTCGAAGTGAACGTGAAGGTAGAAGGCGTATCCTTCAAAGGCGACGACCTGTAAGGTATTAACCTCCAATTTAACTGGAGCAGATGAACGTTGATGTTCTTTGAGCTCCAGTTAACCCAAAAAAGACTTCACATCCCGAGGATGCGAAGTCTTTTTTTATTCCGGTACACCTGTTAACGAATGCGCCGAATGGATTTGGAATCCCGTGAACGAAGAGCGGGAGAAGTACGTGTTTGCGTTTGTACCGTTACGGATTTGGTTCTCTCTTCCTTAATGACGTCCTGGTTGTTCGTACGCGAGATACTGAGCAGAATACCCATGGCCACCATCATCACAAAGAGTGACGTACCTCCATAACTGATAAACGGAAGGGTAACCCCTGTCACCGGTATGGTCTGGGTCACGCCTCCGATATTGATGAACGCCTGAATGGCGATCAATCCCATGATTCCGATACCTACCAGCGTTCCGAACGGGTCAGGACAGCGCAACGAGACGATAATGCCTCGCCAGATAAAGTACAGATAAACCAAAAGGAATAGCGTACTCCCCAGGAAACCAAGCTCTTCCCCAATAACAGAGAAAATGAAGTCATTATACGCGTTTGGCAGATAATGAAGCTTCATCGTACCTTGTCCAATACCCGAACCGGTCATGCCGCCGTCACCGATGGCCACAAGGGAGCGAAAAAGGTTAAGACTTCCTCCACTAGTGTCGGATAACGGATCAAGGAATGCCTGAATACGCCCGATCTTGTAGTTCTGCTCGGCTGAGGCGGCAGTAGTACTGTCTACAGTGTCTGAAGGAGACATGGAGGAGAAGAGGGCATTCGCGCCGAGTGCGAGTGCCCCTCCCAGTACAACTAGCAGGATCGAACCCATAATATGCTTCATGCTTGCTCCGCCTGCATAGATGACGAGACCACAGGTGGAAACCAGAATGAAGCAGGTACCGAAGTCCGGCTGCAGCATAATCAATCCTGCAATGAATCCGACAATGACTAGGACCGGAATATAACCTGTCTTGAGGTCCCGGAAGCGTTCGCCTTTTTTGGTGATCAGTGCAGAAAGGTATAGGATTATGGCAATTTTGGCGAACTCCGCAGGCTGAAGACTAAAGCCAAAGATGCGGATCCAGCTTCGTGCACCGTTCAACATTGCGCCTGTAACAAGTACGAGCACCAGCAATACCGTGGTGAACAGGAAAAAAGGCGCATAAAGCTTCTTGTATTTATTAAAACGAATGTTCATGGCAAAGAACATACCAACTAAACCGATAACCGCCCACATAAGTTGTTTTTTCGTGAAGTATAGGGGATCATTGTTAAAGCTACTGTTTGCAATTGCAATACTGGAACTGGAGCTGAATACCATCAGCAGTCCAAAGCCCACTAACAATAAAGTGAGGATTAGCAGTTGGAAATCCGGCGTGCCTCTCTTCGTTTTCGTTTGGGCCGATTGTTGTTTCATGATTTGGCCCAGCCTATGCTTCCAGCAGTTCTTTGAGCTGCTGCAATTTTTGGGCGGCCAGCTTCACGACTGGTTGCGGAACGGTAGAGTTGTAATCGAGACCGTGCGGAAAGGTTGCTTTACCAAGATAAACAGCCTCGACAGAGAGCACGGTATCTGGTTTTTCAAGTTTGCCATCTACCACACGGGTATTAATACGTACAAAGTATTCTGAGTTGGTGTTGTCATCTTCGATTTTGTAGTCATATGTAGCACGGTAATACTCCCATTGCCACCGGACAAATCCGACTTTCTCGGCGCTCTCATCCAGGTATGCCAAGTCGCTTTTCAAGCCATCCAAGCCTGTATTCTCAAAAATCATAAGCGTCTGATCCTCCTCATAGCTTCCGAGTATAATTCTCGTGCATTTCTCTAGTTCATGATAGTATGTTTCCCCTTCCCGTGCAAGCTTTCCGAAGGCGTTTCGTATCGGTTTTCTTCCAATTCTGCTACAATATACAGCAATAGGTTTGAAGAGGATGGTTCGGACTTGATGAAAGTTCCGTTCAAGATCGAAAGGATGGGGAGAAAATGACAAATAATATATGGTGGGACGATCTGCAAATCCATATGGTGGAATGGCGGCGTCATCTTCATCGCAATCCCGAGGTTTCCTTTCATGAGGAAAAGACATCTTCTTTTGTAGCGGATATGCTGGAGAGCTTTGGCGTTGAAGTGAAGCGTCATGTAGGTGGTCATGGTGTAATTGGTACGATTCGGGGGTACAAGCCCGGTCCAGTCGTCATGCTTCGGGCTGATATGGATGCACTGCCCATCCAGGATGAGAAGGACGTAGAGTATGCCTCACAGAAGGCAGGAGCAATGCATGCCTGCGGTCATGACGGTCATGTTTCCATTTTACTTGGAACGGCATTGTATTTCAGCAAGTACAAGGCTGATATCCAAGGCGAGATTCGCTTTTTGTTTCAGCCTGCGGAAGAACTGCTTCCTGGCGGGGCTGTGAAAGTCATTGCGGATGGTGCGCTTGAAGGCGTGGATGTCATCTATGGCATCCATCTGTGGACTCCTCTTCCGGTCGGAGTGGCAGCGAGCAAAGAAGGACCGCTGATGGCGGCTGCTGACGACTTTTACATTGAGATCAAAGGAAAGGGCGGGCATGGTGGCATGCCGCAGTCGACCGTGGACAGTCTGGTTGCAGGCTCCGCACTTGTCATGCAGCTGCAGACGGTGGTCAGCCGTTCCGTGGATCCGCTCCGACCTGCGGTGCTGACGATTGGTACAATGCAGGCAGGATCTGCCCAGAATGTCATTGCCGAGTCCTGCAAAATGAGCGGAACAGTCCGGACGTTTGACGAAGAAACGCGAGCAGAAATGAAGGAACGTGTGCATCGCATCGTTTCCCAAACAGGTGGTGCCTATGGGGCACAGACGGAAGTGAACTACATCATGGGTTATCCGCCTGTAGTCAATGATAAGCAAGAAACGGACCGCTTCTTCCGCAAAGCCGTTCAGGTGTTCGGAGATGAACAAGTGCACACGTCTCCGATGCTGATGCCAGCAGAAGATTTCGCTTATTATTTGCAGAAGGTTCCAGGCTGCTTCATGTTTGTCGGGGCAGGGAATCCGGACAAAGACGCCATCTATCCGCATCATCATCCAAAGTTTGATTTTGATGAAGATGCCATGCAGCATGCAGTTAAGCTCTTTATTGCCATGGCTACCGATTACATGGGTGGTAAATAGAATGTTTTGGGTATAGTTGGGCATCCTACTCATAGAAGTAGGGTGCTCTTTTTTTGCAAAATTACCGGGTAGGTGTCGGTTGTAAAGGTTCATTTCTGGGTGTGCCGGAACTGAACTTTTTGTCATGAGCATCTATTTTGGAGCACAACGTAATCGGTACCGGATCGGAGGAGCAGATATGGAGAAGACGGATGCCTGTATTGTTCAACGGGATTTTACGATTTTGCTGGAAGTGGGTCATCCGGGATTCGAGCAGGCACGGACACGACTAAGCGTATTCGCCGAACTTGTAAAGACGCCGGAGGGGTTTCATACCTATCGCATGACATCATTATCCCTGTGGAATGCTGCAGCACTCGGATGGAGTGCGGAACAAGTTGTTAGCAGTCTAGAGTCCGTTTCTCGCTGGAATGTACCCGCAGCACTTGTGCAGGATATTCGGAGAATTGTAAAACAATACGGAAAATTGAAGCTGCATTGGGAACAGGATCACCAGCACCTGCGTCTGGTTGGAGACAGTGAACAACTGCTTGATGAATTAAGCGGGCTCAAAACCATTGCGGCCTTTCGGATGGAGCGTGTTGCCCGGGATGAGCTTGTCGTTCGCGGAGAACAGCGGGGCTTGCTCAAGCAAGAATTGACGCGTCTGGGCTACCCTGTACTTGATTATGCAGGCTATCGCCCCGGAACACGTCTTCCGTTTGGTTGGAAGAATGAAAAGAATACGCATCATGAAACTGAAGTGGATCAGAAAGCCTTTGAACTGCGTTCTTATCAGAAAGAAGCTGTAGACGCTTTTGAGGGAAGTGAGGGCATGGGAGGGAGCGGGCTGCTCGTGCTGCCTTGTGGAGCTGGAAAAACAGTCATTGGCATGGCTGTGCTTGAACGTCTTCAATGTGAATGCCTCATCCTGACTTCCAATACGACCTCTGTGCGGCAGTGGATTCAGGAATTACAGGATAAAACTACCCTTACTTCGGATCAAATCGGGGAGTACTCCGGTCAGAAAAAACAGGTTCGGCCTGTCACGGTGGCTACGTATCAGATTCTTACACATAGAAAATCCAAAGATTCCGATTTTACTCACATTAAATTGCTGAGTGAGCGGGAATGGGGACTCATCATTTATGATGAGGTGCATTTGTTACCTGCACCTGTCTTCCGGGCAACTGCGGATATTCAAGCTACGCGAAGACTGGGATTGACGGCAACCTTGGTGAGGGAAGATGGATGTGAACAGGATGTATTCTCCCTCATTGGTCCTAAACTCTATGATATGCCGTGGAAAGAGCTCGAGCGGCAAGGGTGGATTGCCAATGTGCAGTGTCAGGAGATACGTGTTCCTTTTTCAACAGATCTGAAAACGACCTATCTGGAGGCAGAAGGAAAACATCAGTTTCGTCTTGCAGCGGAAAATCCCGCTAAGCTACAAGTGATCAGACGATTACTGCGTCAACATGATGGTTTGCCTGCACTTGTGATCGGTCAGTATCTGGACCAGCTCGAAACCATTGCCCGGGAAATTGACGCTCCGCTGATCTCGGGTACGATGTCACAGCACGAAAGGGTAAAGTGGTTCGAATCCTTTCGGCGGGGCGAAATTAAAACCATTGTAGTTTCCAAGGTGGCGAATTTTGCTATCGATCTTCCTGACGCTGCTGTTGCACTTGAGATATCGGGAAGTTATGGTTCCAGGCAGGAAGAGGCTCAGCGACTGGGCAGGATTTTAAGGCCTAAGCCTGGTGACAATAGAGCATATTTCTATGCGCTGGTATCAGAGGATAGCAAGGAACAGGAGTTTGCATTGCGCCGTCAGATGTTTTTGGTCGAGCAGGGATATGAATACTCCATAATACATGAACATACTTAAGTCACCATTAATCGTTAGCGTGGGAAAAGGAAAGGCGGGAGCATTGTAATGCATGGACATGAAGCAGTGGATATCGATGAAATAATGGAACTGTCAGCCACAGAACATTCGGTACTTGGTGCTCTTTTTCACAAACATGCGTGTCAACCCTTTTCAGTAATGATGACCACCACTGAGTCTGCGGAAGAAGGATTGAGCGGGGCGGAAGCCAGGTTAGGTTTTATGCGCCTAAGACAAAAAGGGTGGATCGAAGCGGTTCGCAAAACTTGGGGAGAGAACCTATACTACATTCCGCTGCGTTATATCCCTGCATTAACCGTAGCCTACGCAAATAGAGTCGGAAAACATCCATTTTTAATACATGAACAGGATCAGAAGGAATCTAGAACCCAGATGGTCAGTAGTGATCAAATTCACGTTATTCGTGAAGCAAGGCCTGATATCGCTGCCGAAATCATTCATCTATTGGCCTGGATACCAAGAGAAGGGCTTACATTGACGAATAAAGGTACGATTCACAAGAGAATGCTGCAGCGGTTGAGCGCTTTGACTCATTTATGCCCTGATGACTTTGCCGGATTGAATTTAAACTACGAACATCCGGATATCTACCCTGTTCATGTCGCCATTATGCTGGATATGCTGCTTGCTTTGGGGCTTCTCCATAAGGATCAAGAGAAAATAAGGGTACATGATGAGACTCTGAGTCACTGGTTAGAGCAGCCGTGGTCGTGTATGCATCGCGAGATATTCAAGGTGTGCATGGAACGATATGGTGTAACCAGTCCTGCAGAACAACATTTTCGCTATCGCCTGGTCTTGCTCGGTAAAGGACAGGAGACCTGGTTCAATATTTCAGATCTGATTCCGCATTTCAAGGGCAGTGGCAGTGATACCGGGCTTCCTGGATATATCCAGAGCTGGCTAAACGCACTGGCTGGATGGGGGTACGGAGAGAGTGGTGAAAAAGCATCGGGTGATTTGTTTTTTCGCTGGTTGGTTGAGCCTGAGGAGCTGTTGCCCTTGAAAGTACAGCAGGAACTGGACAGAGCTAAGAATGTTTTCTTCGTACAGCCTGATTTCGAAATTATGGTCCCGGCAGAGGTAGTCCCGCAGGTCCGCTGGAAAATAGAGCACTGCGCCGAACTGCTGAGCTGTGATCGCATGAGCATCTACCGTGTGACCAAAGAACAAATTGTAAATGCGTCACATCGCGGGTTTACGTCTGACAAGGTGGTGGAATTTCTGCGCCGTTATGCTGCCACGGGAGTCCCCGAGCATGTGTATCACGCGATTCAACAGTGGGGAAATGAGTGGGAGCGATTAAAGGCACAGCGTGGGGGAAATGCAGAGAAAATACAAAGTATACAGCCGACCGATTTCATATGCAGCGAGGGGTCAGGGGAGGATAAGAGTACTGAGATTCACAAGCATGAGCCAAGGGATGGGCTTAGCGGTTTACGAGAAAGTTTTTATGTGCATGGCAGGCAGGGCTTGATTCAAAATGAACCGGATAGGGCATCTTCGTATACACAAGGACAGCCGATAGTGGAGCAGTCGGATGATTTACCCGCATTCGGCTCCATTCCCGACATGTGGCATAACGATTGGCGGCGATATCATATGTCCACGACACGTCAGATTACGGCAAAAGCGATAGAATGGCAGACCAAGCTGGGACTGAGAAACGAACAGTCCGAGGTATACATTATTCCGGATCAAATTCAAGGACAGGACGATTGGACGCTGACAGGCTGGATTGTACCTGGGGCAGACGAGAGGACAATAGAACGGTGCACCATTTCACCCATGGATTGGGACAAGATCAGATTAATCGTTCCGGAGCAGATCTGAAGCAGGAAGAGCTTATGTTCCCCTATTTTCTATTTGCAGGAAAAACTCTTCTTAACTACCGGGGGATATGCTATGATAAAGTAGTCTACCTTACGTAGAACTTTATATATAGATAGGATGAATTTCATGAGCGTAGCGGAATTGAACACGGTCGATATGGCCCAAGTGTTGACGGGCGCATATGAACTGGGCGACATGATTAACCAATCTGCCGAAGTATCGGATTATTTATATTGGAAGCAGCAAGTTGAGAGCAATCCGGAGGTTCAAGCGGGAATACGCAAGCTGGAAGCCAAAAAGGAACTGTTTGAAGAAACACAGCGTTTTGGACACTTCCACCCGGATTATCATGCTGCAAAAGACCAGGTGAAGGCTCTGGAACAGGAACTGGAACAAATTGAGGCAGTAGCTCGCTTTAAGCAGGCGGAGAGAGCACTCGATGAAATGCTTCACCAGATGTCTGAAACCATTGCTTATGCAGTCTCTACCACAATCAAGGTTCCGAGCAATGACCCGAACCCCAAAGGTGGCGGCTGTGGAAGTGGCGGCAAGTGCAGCTGCGGTTAACTGAATTCCGAATGAATTAAAATCCATATAGACCGGACCTTCTCCTCGAAGCGTCCGGTCTCCATTATAAGAAGGGCGGGGAAAATGATGTTTGCGGAAAGGACAGGATTTATTATTTGGGTTAGTGATCTAAAAGCAGCCCGCAATCTCGAAAAGTATGGTACCGTTCATTACATTTCCCGCCGTATGCATTATGTCGTCATGTATGTTAATGCAGAGCGGGCTGAAGATACGATGAAAAATGTGAAGCGGCTGTCCTATGTGCGCAAGATTGAAAGATCTTACCGTAATGAAATCAAGACAGAGTATGCCAGTAAAACGATGGACAAAACAAGTTTTTACGGGATTTAAAATATACAGTCTTCAACGTTAGTGATTTGGTGGAACTGGACATAAGGGCGGAATAATAAAACATATTTGATCAAAGGTCGCCTTCATGGCGACCTTTTCTTTTGGGGATTATACTTCGATCCACCTGCAAGAACGTGGTACATATGAACAGTAGGTAAATACCGACCATGAAGAAATCATAGAAGTACTAAGTGAAGGCAGGATCATGTTATTGAATTGTTAATTAAGATAACATTAAAAGAGTGAATTTATCGAAAATAAGTAAACGTGATGTAAAATAAATCGTGTACACACGAAATTTTCAATTGGTAATTTTCCACTTTTGCAATTGTAATCGCTTTCTTATGGTCGAAAACAACACATTTATGAATTGTTAAACTGGAGGAGAAACGTTAAAAAACCTTGTTGTATCAATGTTTATTGGGCCTGACAAAATGACATATTTACGAAAAAATGCGTGATCCCCTATTGTTAAACTACAGCTGCGCCAACAAAACTAACATGCAACATGAATGCTCCAACGTTTTCCTGCAGCGTATGACCCAAACATGAGAAGCGACAGAAGGAGGCGATCCTGTGTGCAGGAAGTAAAAACGGCCAATCGGCAGCAGACATTATACAAGCCGAACATCAGTAGAAAGCGATGGCAAAAGGTCTGGAGAAACTGGCAACTGTATTTGTTTATTGCACCCGCATTTCTGTATTTTCTCATCTTTCATTACGGACCCATGTACGGCATCCAGATTGCGTTCAAAAATTACAATCCGGTACGCGGAGTATTTGGGAGTCCTTGGGTAGGTTTTGATCATTTTGTAAGGTTCTTTGAATCCTATTATTTCTGGGATTTGATGTGGAACACACTGGCGATCAGTTTGTATGAGCTGGCTGTCGGGTTTCCGATTCCGATTATTCTGGCTCTGGCGTTTAATGAACTGAAGCATAAACGTTTCAAAAAGCTGGTCCAAACCGTCACTTATGCACCTCATTTTATCTCAGTTGTCGTGATGGTTGGGATGGTGATTGCTTTCCTCTCTCCATCAACCGGAATCCTGATCCGTTTCGTGGAATGGATGGGAATAGATGCACCCTCATTTCTGACAAGCCCTGCATGGTTTAAGACGGTATACGTTCTCTCCGGCGTATGGCAAAGTGCGGGCTGGGGAACGATCATTTACCTTGCTGCGTTGTCTGGAGTGGATCCTGGCTTGCATGAAGCAGCAATTATAGACGGGGCAAACCGACTGCAGCGTATCCGGCACATTAACATTCCCGTGCTGGTACCAACCATGACCATCCTGCTCATTCTGAACATGGGGAGTCTGCTGGGGGTAGGGTTTGAGAAGATCCTTCTGATGCAGAACCCACTGAACATGGAATCTTCCGATGTCATATCCACTTTCGTATACCGTTCAGGTCTTGAAAATGCCCAGTACAGCTTCTCTACCGCTGTCGGCTTGTTTAACTCTGTAATTAATGCGTTTTTGCTCGTTACCGTCAACCAAATCGTACGCAAGACGAGCGAGAACAGTCTGTGGTAAAGGAGGAGGCTGAATGTTAACCGGTATTCAGGAAACGAGACAAGACAAAATTTTTCTAACCTTGAACTACATCTACGTTACGATTGCTTTCCTTCTTGTGGCGTACCCGCTGGTAT
Source organism: Paenibacillus illinoisensis NBRC 15959 (assembly GCF_004000925.1). Taxonomy (GTDB): domain Bacteria; phylum Bacillota; class Bacilli; order Paenibacillales; family Paenibacillaceae; genus Paenibacillus; species Paenibacillus illinoisensis. The sequence goes on from NZ_BIME01000004.1 coordinate 323,493, forward strand.
ATATGATTAGCGCCTCTATCAGCAATCCGAAGGAAGTTGCTTCAGGTGCAATGTGGCTATTTCCAAAAGATATCACGTTTGAAGGTTATGAGCGTGTGCTTCAGGATCAACGAATCTGGTCAGGCTACGCAAATACGATTCTGTATACGGTTGTCGGTACTGCCGTGAACCTGGCGGTCACCATTCCTGCAGCCTATGCGCTCAGCAGAAGAGACCTGGTCGGCAGGGGGTTCTTTATGGGCGTCTTTATGTTCACGATGTTCTTCGGCGGAGGACTGGTACCGAGTTATCTGCTGATTAAGGAGCTCGGCATGATCAACAGCATGTGGGCACTGATTTTGCCTTCCGCAGCTTCGGTATGGAATATCATCGTCTCCCGCACCTTCTTCCAGGGAACGATCCCGAGCGAGCTTCAGGAGGCTGCACAGATGGACGGTTGTTCTAATTTTAAGCTGTTTTTCAAAATCGTACTGCCATTATCCATGCCGATCATAGCGGTTATGGCGCTCTTCTACGGAGTAGGTCACTGGAACAGTTATTTTTCAGCAATGATTTATTTGAATGATTCTGCCAAATATCCGCTTCAGCTCGTGTTAAGACAGATTCTTGTCCTGCAGGAAATGTCAGCGCAAGGCTCCGGCATGATGGACGGCTCATCGGCCTCGGCACTGAATAACAAAGCCGAAGTGGCGGCACTCGTCCGTTATGCAGTCATTATTGTACCGACACTTCCGGTCATTATCATCTATCCGTTTTTGCAGCGGTACTTCGTTCAGGGTGTCATGATTGGTTCCGTCAAGGGCTGATCTATACCAAATAAATCATCAAAAAGGGAGTTGTTGTCATGAAGAGAGCTCACAAGAAATCAACGGTTCTGTTAAGTCTGATCCTTGCTGCAAGCATGCTTGCGGCATGCGGAGCATCTCCTGATGGCGGTTCAACCGCTGAACCGGGTACACCGGAAGAGACAGGGGTGAAGCAAGAGGGTTTTCCTATTGTGGAGGAACCGATCACATTGACCATGATGTCCCAGGATGTAGGCGTGGCAGATTGGAATACCATGCCTGTTATTCAGGAAGCAGAGAAGCTTACCAACATCAAGTTTGAATTTCAGCTTACTCCGATTGACAGCTTTGCAACCAAGAAGAACCTTGTCTTTGCAAGTGGAGATTTGCCTGATGTACTGTACGGAGCCGATCTTACACCGGCAGAGCAGGTGACCTATGGCACCCAAGGCTCACTTATCCCGCTTGAACCTTACATTGATGGGGGATATGCTCCGAACATTAAAAAATTGTTCGATGAGAATCCGGATATTCGCAAATCGTTCACAACGCCAGAAGGACACATTTACGCCCTGCCATTCATCGACAGTGCCGCCGTCTGGTATCGCAGCCCCATGTGGTATAACGGCAGTATGCTGGAAGCGCTTGGTGTAAAAGAACTGCCAAAAACGACAGAGGAATTGTACGCGCTGCTGAAGCGAGTGAAGACAGAAGATCCGAATGGCAACGGCAAGGCCGATGAAATTCCACTGACCTCCGTGAAGCTGGATGATCTGCGCATGTATTTTCTGGGCTTCTGGGGCATATATGACCCTGTCGTTTACGTAGATAAGCAAGATAAGGTGTTTTATAGCCCGATGCAGGAAGGATACAAGGGATATTTGGAATTTATGAATCGTTTGTGGAAGGAAGATCTGCTGGATCACGAAACCTTCTCGCAAACCCCTGAGCAGAAAAAAGCCAAAGGGGAAAACAATCAGATTGCTCTCTTTAACGACTATTACTCCTACTTTACTTTGGGTGGCGATCCGGATGCGGCAATGAAAAATCCGCTTATGACACCCGTAGCGAGCGATATTGCAGGAACGCCTGTTTACGGTATGCATCCAGGACTCTCTGCTAACGGAACATTTGCCATCACAAGTGTGAATGAGCATCCTGAAGCAACCATGCGCTGGATCGATTACTTGTATTCCATCGAGGGACAAACGCTCTTCAATCAAGGTCCTGAAGGCACGCTGTGGAAGTATACCAACAAAGATACGTATGAAAAAGAATGGCTGCCTGTTCCTGGAGGCGGTGATCGGGAAGAGTACAGAGGCACCATTACGCCAAACTTCGGCATGCTGACTCCGGGTCATAACTCACCGGAGCTGACGAATGGTCTGACGACCGAATTTGACGAGTGGATTGCAAAAGAGAACGAAGAGAAGCTGATCCCGATCGGTAAAGCACCGTTTCCGAATGCGTATCTGACCAACGAACAGCAGGATGAAGCCTCCGCATTGTTATCTGATCTTGATACGTACGTGAAGCAGATGGAAGCGAAGTTTGTAACCGGGGAAGAGCCATTGTCCAACTGGGACGGCTATGTTGAACAGATGAAGAAAATGGGTGGAGACCGGATTCAGGAAATCTATCAGGAAGTGTATGATACGTGGAATTCCGCAGGCAAGTAATCGGATGTGAATCCCCGTTCGCTGCACTCTGAAATAACAGAAAAAAGCCAACATCGACGGCAATCCTGATTGTTCGTCTGTTGGCTTTCCTGTTATTAGCTGGCCGATTCAGTTCCTGCATCACTACCCGTAGTGCGATGAAGCTTGCGATATTGTCCTGGTGTAAGCCCGGTTTCCTTCTTGAATTTACGGATGAAATTCGGTGTATCCAGATATCCGACTTCCTGAATGAGATCTTTCAGAGGGGTATCCGTTGTTTTTAGCTGATGAAAGACCCTGTCGAGTCGTTTTTGCCAAATGTACTGAAGGAAGTTGATTCCAGTCTTCTCCTTGAAGGAGCGGCTCACATGGGAAGGTGAAACTTCAAATTCATACGCAAGCGTATCCAGGCTAAGATTGTGATCTGTAAAATGGGCATCGATGTATTCAATAATGCGGTCTATCAATGTCTGCTCTTCCTGCTGCGTATCCTTTTTCACCTCATTGCATAACTGGGAGGCAAGCAAGAGCAGAACGGATTCAAGCTCTTCCAGCGAGCTGCTAAACACCATGTTGGGAGCAATCTGCTGCAGCATTTGATGTTCTCCAAGTTCCGAAGCTGTCTTAAGGATTGTGTTCAGCAGATCGAAGCTGATGCATCGTACAAGCAGTGCAGGCAGCATCGAAGACTGCAAACTGGTCACGGATGAGTGAATCATCTGAGTAGCGATATCGATATTTCCCTGTTTCAGACTTTGAACCAGCTTCAGCTGCATATGGTTCGGAATCCAGTAGGAATGGCTCGGTGTCTTGGACATTTCTTCAAATAAAGCGGATGATCCATACTCACCAGGTACGAGCAAATCAAAAGCAGAACAGGCTTCAACGTAAGATTGGGTCAGTTCGTGAAGCTGCGAATAGGCACTTCCGGCACCAATCAACGGGGTTATGGATAATGTTTCCAAAAGCAAGCCTCTTATCTGCTCCATAATCTGTTTTATACGTGTTATCAGATCGATTCCTTCAGCGGAATCAAAACTCATGATTAAACCGAATCGGTCCAGCTGGGGCAGCTCAACGCCATAACCAGTTGCCTGCAGATCAGGCAATTCAATCTGTGCAAGACTGCTTGCAATGCGGCGGCGGAGTTCCATATCGGCATGCTGGGAATCATTCCAGCCAATGACCATGACAAACAAATAATCCTTGTTCAGTTTCAGGTCGAACAGCTGCACCAGTTCAGAAGATAATGGATCTGGATTTCCAGACTTAATTAAGGTTGACAAGTACTGGTTCCGAGCATACGGTTCCTGTAAATCAATGCGGGAGCTGTAATTCTGCAAGGCTGAACGAATCCGTTCCAGTTCATTGGCATTTCCATTTCGAGACTCTCCATCAGGCTTCTTTTCCGGGAAACGGGAAGCGGCAAATTCGACCAGAGTTGAGATAGGCTGATACTGCATCTTGGCGAGAACGAGAGCAATGGCGACTCCGACCAGCAGCACAATACCTATGATCATTATCATGAAACTGCGGACATCCAGTACACTGCTGAAGAACTGGGAGCTTGGCATTACAGTCATGTAGGTCCAGCCGTTGGTTTCCGATTGCACAGATACGATGGAATGATCTTTGCCGTCCAGTGTTCGCTCCTGGATTCCTGGAGTAATGGTTTTAAACAAGGCAGCCAATGCATCTGTACTTAGCGTATCTCCCTGATGGTTGGCCGTTAGTACCTGACCCTCTGCATCGAGGACATAGGTCAGCCCTTGATAGTTTCCGAGTATGGAATCAATCAGGCTCGTAATCTGCGACTCCTTGATAAAAACCATGACCGTGGCGTGGGGGTTCAGACTATTGGGAGTAATGGGAATAAGGTAAGCAAGCTTGCGGTCCTGTACTCCACCAGTTTTGGTTACCACATCGGCAGGTCTTACGGTAGGGTGCTTCGTTTCGTTGAGATCGTTATACAGGGATTGTTTGTCCCATCTCTCGAAGCTGAGATTGTCGGCAAACACCTCAAAATCGGTCAGACCTTTGCTGGAATAAATACGTGTATCATCGTGGAAATAAAGATAGATTTCATCAATCATGGAACTGGTGGCTTTGTACTGATCCAAGGCACGAATGGCTTCCGGGCTGGTTTGGGTATTGGTGACCCGATAGGAAGAGAGCCGATTATCGTAAGAAATGCGGGAAGCAATCTCGCTCAGCTCTTTCATTCGGCTGTCAATGGTTACGTTGGTTTGTGATAACTGGGCCAGACGCGAGCTTTCAATCTCAGTACGGAGGGTTTTAACTGCGTTTTCATAGAGAAATACGGTCATAAATACGAGAGGAATTAGCAGAATGAACAGGTAGGACCAAATGTATTTCAGGAACAGTTTGGATTTGAAATAGTCCATTCGCAAGTGAAATGCTGCCTCCTTTCCATATGGAGAAATGCCATTTCTTTCTTATAAATGATATCAATAAAAAAACGGTTTGGACATAGCTTTTTCGCACGTGTGCACACGGTTTCCAAATATCGCAGAGAAAAAGGTGTAGATGATGATGCAGAAATGGTTTGAGTATGCGAAGCTGGGGATTTTTATTCACTATGGAATCTATGCCGTGGACGGTGTTGCGGAGTCGTGGTCTTTTTACAATGGACGCATGACTTATGACGACTACATGAAGCAAATGGAGGGATTCACGGCCTCCAAGTTCGATGCCGCGGCGTGGGCGGATCTGATCGAGAAATCGGGTGCCAAGTATGCTGTGCTGACAACCAAGCATCATGACGGAGTCGCTCTGTGGGATACACAGTACAGTGACTTGAACACGGTAAAGAAGACACGGGCTGCGCGTGACATTGTCAAAGAATATGCCGATGCGATCACGGCGAAGGGACTTCGGCTTGGACTCTACTACTCGTTGATCGACTGGTCCCACCCGGATTACCCAAGTGTATATGAAGGTGGCAAGGTGCCGGATGACCCCGGTTCTAGCAATCCGTTCTCCTATCCCTTGGATGGGATTCAGGATGAAACCAAATGGCAGAAGTTTTTGGAGTTTAACAACCATCAATTGAAAGAATTACTCACCGGATTTGGCAAGGTTGACCTGCTGTGGTTTGACGGGGATTGGGAACGAAGCGAGAAGCAGTGGAACCTGCCGGAATTCAAGCAGTATTTGAAATCAATGCAGCCAGATCTCATCATCAATTCACGCCTGCAGGGACATGGGGATTACAAAACGCCCGAACAAGGGCTGCCGATTACGAGACCAGATGGGCCGTGGGAGTTTTGTACAACGATCAATTCCTCATGGGGCTACGTCCCTACGGATCAGCAATACAAATCACTGTCTCAAATCGTTCGCATGTTCTGCGACTGCATCTCCATGGGTGGCAACATGCTGCTCGATATCGGCCCAAGAGAGGACGGAACAATTGATGAGAGGCAGGAAGCCATCCTGCTTGGACTGGGCGAGTGGATTAGAGCACATGCAGAAGCGGTATACGGGACAAGAGACGGAATTATGAGCAGATATTATGGAGATGGAAGCACGCTCTCGGCAGATGGAAAGACACTCTATCTCTTTGTGCATGGTGATCCGAAGGAAAGCATTTGTGTGAAGGGACTGTGTAACGAGATCAGGAAAGTATCCGTGCTGCATTCAGGCAAAGAACTGACGTATGACATTCACGGCGGGGTTCCGTGGTTTCAAATTCCTGGTACAACCTGGATTCACCTGACGGGTGAAGACACCCATGAACTGACAACGGTAGTGAAGCTGGAGTTCGATGAAAAGGTAGACATGTATGGCGGCTCCGGGGCAGTCGTTACTCATAACTGAATGGAGGGATCAACATGATGCTAAGTGGCGTGCCTATACCGCATATCGATATTTATCAGCCGAAACACTACATTTGCCATCGTGCAGCAGGTGGATTGGAGCTTGACGGAAGGCTGGATAAGCCTTTTTGGGATCAGGCGGAATGGACGGACAAGTTCGTAGATATTGAAGGGGATCTTCGTCCTGCTCCGGCCAAGGATACAAGGGTGAAAATGCTATGGGATGATGAATATTTTTATTTTGGTGCCGAGCTTTGGGAAGATCAGATCTGGGCAACGCTGACGGAGCGGGATTCTGTCATTTTTTATGATAATGACTTTGAAATTTTTATTGATCCTGACGGGGACAGCCACGGTTATTATGAATTCGAGATCAATGCGCTAAATACGGTATGGGACCTGCTCCTCATCAAGCCATACCGGGACGGAGGGCCACCGCTGGACAGCTGGGATTTAAAAGGATTGAAGACAGCCGTGTATATTGACGGCGAGCTGAATCGTCCCGAAGGGATTAACCGGAAATGGTCTGTTGAGGTTGCGATCCCGTGGACCAGTCTGAAAGAATGCGCCAAGGAAAAGCGGGCACCCCTGCCGGGTGAATTTTGGAGAGTCAATTTCTCACGGGTGGAGTGGCAGACTGAAGTGGTGGATGGAAATTACCGCAAAATAATGGATCCCGCAACCGGTAAGCCATATCCCGAGGACAACTGGGTCTGGTCGCCGATGGGACTGGTGAATATGCATTATCCCGAACTATGGGGTTATGTTGTGTTTGCGGGTGAGGATGGTCATGACGATTTTGTGCTGCCACAGGATGAACGGATTAAATGGGAGCTAAGAAAGCTATATTATCTGCAGCGTAATTACAGAGAAAAGAATGGGACATTTACGCAAGGTCTGTCATTGCTCGGCTGGATTTCTGAAGTGGAAGTTCATCCTGAGGTTTATGCTGCTACAAGCCTATTTCAAATTTCAGCTGCGACTGCGGATGGGACCGGAAGATGGTTCATTCGCGAAGACGGGAACCTGTGGGAAGAGAGGGATACGAAATGAGTGTACAAACGTCGGCGTTTTCGCTTACCCCCGAAGAAATGAAATCGATTGAAGATAAACTCCGTATCAAAAAGAAGCTTGTCCAGGCACAGGCTGACGAGATCTTTTCCGTATTTAGGGAGCCGCTGTCCGTAGAAGAAGAGTGGGCGCTCAAGTTTGTGTATGCATACAGTCCGCTTCAGGATCTGGCAGATGTTCCGGGTGTACTGTTTTTAAATCACGTAAGATCAACTCTGCGAATACGGCGGGAGGTTCCATGGGGGCAGCGGGTACCGGATGATTTGTTCCTTCACTTTGTGCTTCCATGCAGGGTGAATACGGAGAATATCGAAGATTGCCGAGCGATCTTCTACGCAGAACTGTCCGATCGCATCATGTCGCTCACGATGTCAGAAGCGATTCTGGAAGCCAACTACTGGTGCCATGAAAAGGCAGTCTATACCGGCAGCGACCTTAGGACGGTTTCGCCGCTCACCATGATTCGGAGTGCAAGGGGACGCTGCGGGGAAGAATCAACGCTGGCAGTGACCGCACTGCGAAGTATTGGTATCCCTGCCCGTCAGGTATACACTCCTCGCTGGGCGCATTGTGATGACAATCATGCCTGGGTGGAAGCATGGGCTGACGGAACCTGGCATTATATCGGCGCCTGTGAACCGGAAGCCAGGCTGAATCAGGGATGGTTTACGCCTCCTGCCCGTCGGTCGATGCTGATGAATACGAGAGTACTGGGTGGTTACCATGGTCCAGAGGATGTGACACTGGCAACCGAATGGTACACCGAGCTGAATCTGTTGGAGAATTACGCTCCAACGAAGGAGCTCACTGTAGCGGTCAAGGATCTGGCCGGAGTTGCAGTGGAGGGTGTTTCCGTACGATTTGAGCTGTATAACATGGCCGAATTCTATCCGATTGCGGAGTTACTGACAAATGAAGACGGAGAAGTGGTCTTCAAAACGGGATATGGCGACCTGCTCATCCGGGCGGTATATCAGGGACGGTGGCGAGAGCATAAGATCACGATTGACCAAACAGACCGATTGGAACTCGTGCTGGATCTGCAAAATCAACCTGAGCAGGAGAGCGGATTGATTGATTTCGATATGGTTCCTCCGCCTGAGACGGAGGGAGAGGAACTCCCGCCATTGACAGGGGAAGCGGAGTCACTCCATCAGCAGCGTTTGTCGGAAGGGACGTATATCCGGACTGCGTTTGAAGCCACCTTTGTAACCCATAAGGAGAGCATCGATCTATCTCGCGAGCTAAGCCTTCCGGAGGCGAGGGTATGGGACGTCATGCAGAAGGCGCGCGGAAATGGCCATGAAATTGCTGCGTTTCTCAGGGAAAGCTCTCCTGAGCACGGGCAATGGCCGTTATTGCTGCTGGAGTCGCTGAATAGTAAAGATTTAATTGATACGTTCCGTCCGGTCCTGCATGAGCATTTAGCTTATTCGCTTCCGCTGCGTGGTATGCTCCCGGATACCTTGTTTATTCCCCATTTGTTATGTCCGCGCGTTGCCTTTGAAATGCTTGGGCCGTACAGGAAACAATTCCAAGCCGCGTTTGCTTCAGATGAGAGGGACGCAATAGTGAGAGAGCCTTCGCTTCTTGCTGAGGTACTCAAGGAAAAGTTCATTCATTGGGAGGATCTGCCCAATCTGAAAGGAAAGGGTACAGCGGCAGGAACTTTTCGGATCATGGCCGGGGACGAAGAATCGCTGGCTATCCTGTTTGTTGCCCTCTGTCGCAGCCTTGGCATCCCATCCCGTTTGCATCCAAGTGAACGCAAGCCGCAGTATTGGCAGAAAGGGTCCTGGATCTTCGCGGATCTTGGCGATAAAGAAAAGGGAAAGCAGGGAATGGGAAGCATTCGTCTTGTGCAAAACGAGTCAGGAGGAAACATGCCGGAGGCTTCCTACTATGAGAATATTTCCATTGCTCGTCTTGTTCAGGGGAAATACGTGACCCTGCATTTTGCTTATAAAGAGACAAAGCTGTTTGATGAGCCTCTGCCAGCAGAGGAGGGGGCTTATCGTATGACGACAGGCGTACGTTTGAAAAACGGCACGGTAAGAGCTCGATTCACTTATTTTAATTTGAACGAAGGGGAAGAGTCTCGTGTTGCCGTAACCTTCCGCAGCGCCGATGAAGAAATTCCTGTCCTTGGAAAGGTGGATAAACACACGGAACTGCGATGGCAGGACGAGAACGTAACTACACTCGAGCATAGCGTAAGTGGAACGGCTGCAGGCATACTTCTTTCCTGGATTGAACCGGACCGGGAACCGACCATGCATTTGCTGAAGGAACTTGCTGATCTGAAGCAAGAGCTGGTGGAACGGAATATATCGGTTGTTTTAATTACTGGCTCTGCTGGTACAGGGAAATCCCTGAAGACGGAGCAGCTTGAGATGCTGCCGTCACAAGTCCGGTTAGGCGAGGCATCAACTGCCTCACTGCCCGAGGTATTCCGTAGCTCTGGAGCGACAGAGTCAGGATACCCCCATCTGGTTGTTCTGGATGAGGTTTATCAGATTCGTTATGTCTCATCCGGATATCGGATTGGTGCCGTGAAGGGAGCCATTCAGGTAAGCTCGCAGTTGGCCGGACAGCGCAGCGAACCATTCCAACATGATGGAGGCAGCCTATGAACTCCAAATGGATTATTGGATACGTCGGACATCGTGATTTGAATAATGTACCGGAGGCAGAGCTGAGCCGGATGACGCATATCAATATCGCTTTTGCTCATATAAAGGAAGGTATCATTCAGACTAGCCATCTGCAGCATATGGATCGGATTCCAATGATCAAGAAAGCTTTCCCGGATTTGAAAATGATTTTGTCTGTGGGAGGCTGGAGTGCAGGCGGATTCTCGGAGGCAGCGGCGACCGAGCAAGGAAGACAAAAGCTCGCAGAATCAGCTGTTCTGGCAGTGACTACCTATGGCCTGGACGGGATTGATCTGGATTGGGAATACCCGTGCTATGGGGAGGCGGGTATTGCTGCCTCTGCAGAGGACAGAGTTAACTTTACACTTTTGTTAAAAACAATGAGGGCAGCTCTGACGAAGCAAGGTGAGCAAGATGATATATACTACATGCTGACGATTGCAGCCGGTGCTGACCAGTACTACATTGACGGCACGGAAATGGATCAGGTACAGCAGTATCTTGATTATGTGCAGCTGATGACATATGACATGCGTGGAGGTTTTCAGGTGCTGACTGGACACCATACCAACCTCTATACTGCGACAGGTGATTTATACCGGATTAGCACGGATGCGTCCGTACGCATGTTTCTAAAGGCGGGTGTACCCCGAAATAAAATCGTCATTGGTGCGGCATTTTACTCTCGAATGTGGAAGGGGGTGCCTGACCGTAACAACGGATTGCATCAGATGGCTGAGACGACCGGAGGCTACGGTCCGGAATATACAGAGTTAAGCGAGAAGTATATTGACCTTAACGGATATATTCGGTATTGGGATGATGAAGCGAAGGCACCTTATTTGTTTAATGGCAACACGCTCATTTCATACGACGATCCGGAATCAGTAACGGCCAAATGCCGATATATCCTGGAACAGGATCTCGCGGGATTGATTTTCTGGGAATACAAATGTGATGCGTCACATGAGCTGCTGAGAACGATGGATGACGAGCTCGGCGCAGGACGACATGTGTTATAGGTGTGAGAAACTGAATACCTTCTGCGGAATCCGGCATATCGCGGGTTCCTTTTCTTTTAAAAAGAGATTAATATAGAGAGAAGGTTATTGGTTATCATAGGTTTTGGCTCACTTTTATAAAGAATTAGGCACAAAACGGATTTTGTGAAAAAATCTGAACTTACGCCTTGAGCTTGCGGGACTTATGTTGTAATATATTTGGTAATAAATAGATAGAAAGTCCTATCTGGTGGAGAGTGATTCCCATGCGTGATAAGGTGATGCAACGTTGGAGCACCTACGAGCCGTTTTTCGTAGCTCTTGGAGACAAAAAAGTGGCTGACATCGTCATTACCCATCATGCCAAAATGCGGTATGCAGACCGTATTGAGCCCACACGTAATGATGATGACCATATTGCGGCTTGGTTATGGGAGTGTCTGAAGCAGGACCGTATTACGCCATACTACCGTAATGAGCAGGACGTCTACCTCATCGACGAGGATGTGGTAGTGGTTGCGGAATTTTCCGAGCTTGAAGGTGAATATGACATCGCCGGCAATCCTCTTCACAAGATGATTGTAGTTACCTTTTTGGGGCGAATGTCAGAGACCATTGAGCTCCGTGACCTGAAATCGTATTATTCCTGGTTGAGGCATTCCAGACGAATGACTCTGGTGAAGAACAGTCGGAAGCATAGGTAATTCAGAAGAAACATTTAAGATTTTAGCCATGATATATTCAAGCTACATCGCATGCAGACAAGCTGCATGCTTTTTTTGTTGGAATTCAAGAAATCGGCTACAATGAGGTAAGTGTACAGAAGAGGGGCGAAGATATGAATTTTCATCAGTTGCATATTTTTTACACCGTGGCGGAAAAGGGAAGTTTTTCAGCAGCTGCGCAAGCCTTACATATGACTCAGCCTGCGGTGACGATGCAGATTCAATCACTGGAGGACTATTTTGGCACCAAGCTGCTGCACCGTTCAACCAAGAAGATAGAATTATCCGAAGCTGGGCGAACCCTGCTGCCGCATGCCAAGCGGAGCGTGGAACTGGTCAGGCAGACCGATGAAGCTATGTCGGCCTTCACTCAGATGCTTCAGGGAAGATTACAGCTCGGTGCCAGTTTGACCATTGGCGAATATGTTTTACCGAGGATGCTTGGTCCCTTTGCAAGGCAATATCCCGATATCTCGATCGTAATGAAAGTGATGAATACAACGCAAATTATGGACGATATTTTGAAACATCAGTTGAACTTTGGTCTGATCGAAGCCCCGATCCATCATCCCGACATGATTGTGGAACCGGTGATGCAGGACGAATTGAAGCTGATTGTTCCGGCAGGTCACGCGCTCGCCGATCGCGGGGAAGTGGAGCTGGAAGAGGTTATGGCTTATCCGTTTGTACTGCGGGAGAAGGGCTCCGGTACAAGACAGGTCATGGAAGATCAACTGCAGAAGAAAAACATTGACCCGCAGGACATGAATGTCGTGATGGAGCTTGGAAGTACGGGTGCAGTAAAATCGGCGGTTGAAGCTGGTGTGGGTATTACCATGCTGTCTCCTTCATCCGTTCAGCATGAATTAGCACTTGGTCTCGTGCATATTGTTGAGATCCGCGGACTTGCATTCAAACGACAATTCTATGCCATTCATTTGAAGTCTTCCCTGCTCCCTCTATCCGCAGTAGCATTCTTGAACTACCTGAGACAGCAGGAGCACACTGGAGCGGAAGAAATGATGGATAAAGGAAGTAAGGAATCGTGAACACAACCATGTAGCAAGGAGATGTTGTTAATGGATCAACCTAACGGACGCTGTGATCTCCATACGCATAGCCAGGCTTCGGACGGCATGCAGTCACCTGCCGAAAATGTAAGGCTGGCCAAACAAAAGGGACTGTCAGCCGTTGCAATCACGGATCATGATACGGTAGCAGGTGTGGCAGAGGCACAGCAGACAGGCCTGGAATGCGGTATCGAGGTTGTAGCCGGCGTTGAGATCAGTACCCGCGCTGGAGGCAAAGACATCCATGTGCTGGGTTATTATATGAATATAAAGGATGAACTCTTTCTGGAGCGGCTGCATGGACTTCGTGATGCACGGGAGGAACGCAATCATCGCATTATTGCCAAACTGCAGGAGCTTGGCCTTGATATCAGCTGGGAGGAAGTCATTGAGGGGCTGGGACGTCCGCTGGAGCCGGATGAGAGCATTGGCAGACCGCACATGGCTGATGTCCTGGTCAGCAAAGGCTATGCTGTCGATATGAGGGATGCTTTTGATCGATATCTGGCGGAAGGTAAGCCAGGCTTCGTGTCGGTTCCACGTGTCGCTCCTGAAGATGCCTGCCAATGGATTAGAGAGGCAGGGGGAGCAGCAGTAATTGCACATCCGGGTCTCTATGGAGATGATGAATTGGTTCGCCGGATCATTGAGCATTCTCGTCCGGACGGAATTGAAGTATTTCATTCCGACCATGGCCCTGAAGAGGAACACAGGTATGCCGCATTGGCACATGAATTTAATTTAATTGTGACAGGTGGCTCAGATTACCACGGTGTGAGACAGGGGGTTGTTTTTCACGGGGATCTGGGGAGCAAGACGGTAGCATTGGATGTGCTTGAACAACTGCGGACAGCGGCAAACCGCCAACTATAACACAAATTGAAAAGGCCCAGAACACGATATTCTCTGTTCTGGGCCTTTTTTGTGTCATTTTGTTTGTGGTTGCACCTGCCGCCTATCCGTTTTTGATGGTGGATGGCAAGCTTTTGACCAACTCTTCATTGGGTGTCACAAACAGTGTTTTTTGATGATCGTAGATGACGAAACCTGGCTTGGCACCGCTTGGTTTCCGTACGTGACGAATAAAGGTATAGTCCACAGGAACACTGCTTGATTCCTTGGCCTGACTGAAATAAGCTGCGAGCTGTGCTGCTTCCTCCAGCGTAGCTTCCCCGAAGTCCGTGCTGCGAATGACAACGTGTGAACCCGGGATGTCTTTGGTGTGCAGCCATGTATCATTGGCCGACGCCAGACGGTTAGTGACATATTCATTCTGCAAGTTGTTTTTGCCTACCAGAATGTCAATCCCCTCAGTCGAGGTAAACTGATGTACGGTTGGACGGTCGTTTTTCTTTTTCTTCTTGCCTTTTTTGTTGCGGTCGCGAAGATATCCCTGCTGAACCAGTTCTTCACGGATCTCTTCAATATCGTTCATGGAGGCGATGGACAGCTGCTGCAGCAGGTTGTCCAGGTAGACGATCTCGTCCTTGGTTTTGCCAAGCTGCTCATGAATGACAGCCAGACTATTCTTATATTTGTTGTACCGCTTGAAGTAACGCTGCGCATTGTCCGATGGTGTAAGCAGGGGATCGAGTGCGATGGTAATGGTTGCCTGATCTTCATCATAGAAGTTTACAAGCTCAACGCTTTTGTCTCCCTTGCTAATCTGGTGAAGAGAAGCAAATAACAATTCACCCCATAATCTGTATTTTTCCGCGTCATCGGCTTCGAGCAGATCCTTGTTCAGATTGTCGAGTTTTTTGACGTTTTTGCTTCGTTCATTTTGCAGAAAACGCAGCAGATCACTTACCTTTTGCTTTACCGTATCCCGCTCGGCTTTATCCCCGTAATAATCCTCCATGCATTTGCTCATCGTGTCGTAGGTCTTCTCCGCATCCTGAATACTCTGAAGACGGACAGCTGAGAAGATCATTTTCCCTTTGGCATTCAGTCCTGTGATAGGGGTGTAGTTATTCTCTCTCACAGGTTCCATCACAGAATCAAAGGCATTCCAGAGGGTGTTCGCCTCGGCCGATGCGTCTCCATTGTCACGATTAGAGGCACGAGCAGCAATCTCGCCTGCGATCAGCGGACTCAGGCCGCTGAATGAATTCACAAGCCAGCGGGCAGCCTCTTCTTCCGTTTCAGAGTAACCCTTGAGGAATTCAGCGCTGTTCACTTCCAGCGGATTGACTTTGTGCTGTTCTGGCGGAGCAGTGTAGGAGAAGCCGGGCATGATGACCCGATAGCTGCTGATGGAAGGGGTAACGTGATGTATACCGTCCAAAATCGTTCCCGTGACCGGGTCGAGCAATACGATATTGCTGTGACGCCCCATGAGCTCAATGATGATTCGTTTTACAGATACGTCACCGAGTTCGTCGCGTTGACGAACGTCGATGTGGATGATCCGTTCCATGCCGATCTGACGAATCTCTTCTATAATGGCTCCCTCGCAGTGCTTGCGCAGCAGCATGCAGAACATTGGTGCTTCCGTAGGGTTTAAGAATGTCTTCTCCGTAAAGTGCACACGGGGATACGTCGGACTGGCCGATATCAGCAATTTGCTGTTCCCGCGTTGTGCACGAAGGGTCAGTACGACATCATGGCCGTTAGGCTGATGAATTTTGCTAATGCGGCCGCCTTTGCAGCCCTGCAGTTCGTGTACGATGGCTCGTGTAACAATGCCGTCCAATGCCATATTTTTCAACTTCCTCTCTATCTATAACTGAAACACACAACTGGAATATGTAGAAATCAGAACCGGTTGCAGTTCGTTTGTCACTTGCCTTCTTGCATAAGATAACTCGGCTTCTACTTCGTTATGACCGCAGACTTTTATTTTAGCCTATTCTGTCCATCAGGGAAAGGATTCACCATCCGGGTGCTAATTGGGGTCCTGTCCGAATACATATAGAGCAGGTAGTTTGTCCGGCGTAACATACAGCTGCCTGTTAGCGATCACGAGCAGCTGTATGAACGTCTTTTACAGGAAATATAGACTGGGAGGGGAACCTTGAAGCATGGAACAGACCAAGTGGCATCAACTAAGCGTAGAAGAGCTTCGCAGCACGCTTGACGTCAGTCTGGAGGAAGGATTGACGGATGAAGCTGTTGCGCAGAAGAGGAAGGTCGCCGGTTCAAATGAGCTGAGTGAAGGAAAACGTATATCCCCAATTACACTGCTGCTTAACCAATTTAAGGACTTTATGGTGCTCGTTTTGATGGGGGCGACACTGGTGTCCGGATTGCTCGGAGAATATTTGGATGCCGTTACCATTGTGGCGATTATTGTGTTAAATGCCATTCTGGGCTTCGTACAGGAATTTCGGGCTGAGCGTTCCCTCCGCGCATTGAAGCAGCTGTCCGCACCTCTTGCCAAAGTTCTTCGGGCAGGTCAGGAAGTGCAGCTTGCTGCCAAACAGCTGGTGCCTGGGGATATCATCCTTGTCGAGAGTGGAGATCGCATCCCGGCGGATGTAAGATGGCTGGAAACGAACAGTCTGGATGTGGAGGAATCAGCACTCACTGGAGAATCGGTTCCGGTAAGCAAGCACTGCAACCCCATTGCAGACGATGCCGTACCGCTCGGCGATCAGAAAAACATTGGATTTATGGGGACCATGGTTACCCGCGGGACGGCCAGAGGCGTTGTCATTCGGACAGGCATGGATACCGAGATGGGCAAAATTGCCGATCTTATCCAAAATACCGAGGAACAGGAGACGCCGCTTCAGCATCGTTTGGAGCAACTGGGCAAAATACTCATCTTTGTCGCACTGGGGCTTACCGTGATGGTTGTTGTGGCTGGTATTTTGCATGGACAACCGGCGATTGGGATGTTCCTTGCTGGCGTCAGTCTGGCGGTGGCTGCCATACCTGAAGGTTTGCCGGCGATCGTCACGATTGCACTTGCGCTGGGTGTGCAGCGAATGATTAAGCGCAAAGCCATTGTACGAAAATTACCTTCTGTCGAGACACTTGGCTGTGCCTCCGTGATCTGCTCGGACAAGACAGGGACATTAACCCAGAACAAGATGACAGTGACCGATGTATGGCTGGAAGGTCGCAGTATCAAAGTCACCGGGGACGGGTATGCACCGGAAGGACAGATGCTGGAAGACGGCCATACGGTGGAGCTGAAGAGTGATCAGACGCTGCGAAGACTGCTTCAGATCAGTGCGTTATGTAACAATGCGAGTATTGTGGAAAGTTTCTCGGAAGAACGCAATAAGAAAAAGGGTAAGGATGGCAAGAAGGAGGCGATCAAGGAGGATGGCGTCGTATGGGAGCTGAAAGGCGATCCAACCGAAGGAGCGCTCGTCACCCTGGCTTCCAAAATGGGTCTTACTCCTGCCGGTCTCAAAGAGTTATATGTACGTCAACAGGAGTTCCCGTTCGATTCGGAGCGCAAACGAATGTCTGTCCTCATCCAGCATCAGGGAGGCCGCATGGTCTACACCAAGGGTGCCCCTGATGTGTTAATTGGACAATGCAGCTATATTTTATGGGAAGGCAAAGTTGTACCTTTCACCGGAACGTTGAGACAGAAAGTGATGGCCGCAAACGAGAAGATGGCCGGAGCAGCCCTGCGTGTCTTGGGGATGGCTTATCGTGAAGTACGCCCTGAGGAAAAAGTAGATGACGAGCATGCTGCCGAAAATCAGCTTGTGTTCGTTGGACTTGCAGGCATGATTGATCCACCTCGGAGAGAAGTCAGAGATGCAATTGCAACTTGCCGCAGAGCGGGTATCCGTACGGTCATGATTACGGGTGACCACGGAACTACTGCAGAGGCGATAGCCCAGCAGCTGGGCATTCTTCCGCGGGGCGGAGGTTCGTTAAGCGGGCAGCAGCTGGCAGGATTGACGGACGATGAGCTGGATAAACAGGTGGAAGGTATCTATGTCTTCTCCAGAGTGTCACCTGAGCACAAGCTTCGGATTGTAAAATCCCTGCAGCGCAAAGGCCATGTCGTAGCGATGACCGGAGACGGTGTCAACGATGCACCAGCGATCAAAGCGGCGGACATCGGTATTGCGATGGGAATTACAGGTACGGATGTGACGAAAGAGGCATCTGCCTTAATTCTCAGTGATGATAATTTTTCTACTATTGTAGCAGCGATTGAAGAAGGGCGTAATATATATGAGAATATTCGGAAGTTTATTCGGTACTTGCTTGCTTCCAACGTGGGCGAGATTTTGACGATGTTCTTCGCGATGATGATGGGACTGCCGCTGCCGCTCGTGCCTATACAGATTCTGTGGGTGAACCTCGTGACAGATGGCTTGCCGGCCATGGCACTGGGTGTGGATCAGCCGGAGAAGGACCTGATGGAGCACAAGCCACGCGGCGCCAAGGAAAATATTTTTGCCCGGAGACTTGGCTGGAAAATCATCAGCCGCGGTGTATTGATCGGATTATGTACATTAGGTGCGTTCTGGCTTACCCTTCAAGCAGCTCCGGATCAACCGGGTCAGCTTATCAAAGCACAGTCCGTCGCTTTTGCAACACTTGTTCTGGCTCAGCTTATTCATGTATTTGACTGCCGGAGTTCGCGCTCCATCTTCCACCGGAATCCGCTCCAGAACAAATATCTGGTTCTTGCGGTGATCTCGTCCGTCGTGCTGATGCTGGTTGTGATGTACGTAGAACCGCTGCAGCCGATCTTCAAAACCGTACCGCTCGGCATGCGTGAATGGGCCATTTCCATTGTTGCCGCAGGTATCCCAACGTTCCTGATGGGGGCAGGCAGTGTCTGGGGTGGCCGTCGTAACCGTCGCCGGATGGGTCCTGGAAGCTTCGTACCGAAAAGTACAAAGTTTTCGGCATAAAATCAATAGCATTTCCTTATCGTTTTCGTTATGCTATCCTCAAAATGATTCGGGGCGAAAGCCTTCGACATTTTGCAGGATAGCTTTTTTGTGTAAACAGGCAAGAATAACGCTTTGGCAGCAGACTGCCAAAAGGAGTGGGCAAGGATATGGAATTTACAAAAATGCACGGACTTGGCAACGACTTTATCGTTGTATTTGGAGAAAAACAGCTTCCGGCTGATGCAGCAGAGCTTGCTGTGAAATGGTGCAACCGTTTCTTCGGCATCGGTGCGGATGGACTCGTTTATATACTGCCTTCGGAGAAGGCGGATTTTCAGATGCGCATTATGAACTCTGATGGTTCGGAAGCGGAACAATGCGGCAACGCGATTCGCTGTGTAGCGAAGTATGTTTATGACCATGGTCATGTGACGTCGGAGCACATCACCATTGAAACCATCGGCGCTGGTGTGCAGCCGGTAACCCTTAATGTACTTGACGGTAAAGTGGCAACCGTTCGTGTAGATATGGGCGAGCCTATTTTGGACGGGCTTCAGGTTCCGACAACAGTGGATGCCAACCCTGTGGTTGACCATACGATTGAAGCGAACGGACAGGAGTTCAAATTCACGGCAGTTTCGATGGGAAATCCCCACGCTGTCATTTATGTAGATGATGCAGTGAACTTTGATCTCTCGACTTGGGGGCCGGTGCTGGAAGTTCATCCGATGTTCCCGAAAAAGATCAATGTTGAGTTTGCCACTGTGCGTGATCGCGGATTCGTCGATATGCGTGTATGGGAACGCGGTGCGGGTCCAACCCTGGCTTGTGGGACCGGAGCTTGTGCAACGCTTGTATCCTCCGTATTGAACGGACATACGGATCGTACAGCAGTTATTAGCCTCAAAGGCGGGGACCTGCATATTGAGTGGAACGAAGCTGACAATCATGTGTATATGACCGGACCGGCAGAGGTTGTTTTCAAGGGAGTCACATCATAAGATGACAGGTTAAGCCAAGAGGCCTTCGGGCCTCTTTTTTTGACTGAATTTCATGGAAAACCTGTGTTTTTCTACGTTATTGATCGGCTTTTGTGTTACATTAGTATGAAATGATCAGCTAGGCGGGGGGAAAAGGGATGAAGGCGGATTTGCGGAGTGTCTTGCAGGAACGAGTTCTCATTGGAGATGGGGCGATGGGAACATATCTGTACCAAATGGGTTTCCCGGTTGGGATTTCATACGAAGAATTAAATTTGGTCTCACCTGAAGTGGTAGCAGATGTGCATCGTCGTTATTTGGAAGCGGGTACTGAAATATTTGAGACCAATACGTACTCTGCCAACTATGACAAATTGTCCAAGTTCGGACTGGAATCGAAGGTGACGGAAGTCAATCGTGCGGGTGCACGCATTGCCAAGGAGGTCGCCGGTTCAAACGGATACGTTCTAGGGGCCGTGGGTTCCATTCGTGGAGGCAAGCGGACCAATGTATCGACAAGCGAACTGAAGCGTTTTTACGAACAGCAGATTTTTGCCCTGCTTGAAGAAGGGGTTGACGGGATTCTGCTTGAAACCTTCTATGATATCGAAGAGATGGATATCGCCCTGCTGCAGGCTCGCAAGCTGAGTGATCTGCCGGTGATTGGGCAGTTTGCAGTTGAGGATATTGGACATACGCTGGATGGATACACGATGCCGGAAGCGTTCCGGATCATGCGTGAGCAGGGTGCGGACGTGATTGGGTTTAACTGCCGTTCCGGTCCAAACGGAATTATGCGTGCCATGGAAACCGTATCCGGGCGAATCGGAGTTCCGATGTCTGTTTACCCTAACGCGGGTGCGGCAGACTACGTCGATGGCCAGTTCCGTTATGGTGCCACACCGGAATATTTCGGGCAGACCGCGATGCAATTCGCCGATCTGGGCGCCCGTATTATCGGTGGATGCTGCGGTACAACGCCTGATCATATTGCGGCAATCGCACAGGCTCTTTCCGAATACACTGCAGCACCCATCGTCCTGCCTGACCCAACAGAAGCAAAACCGCGTATCGTACTGCATGAAAATGTGGATGAACGGTCCGGCCGTGGTGGACAGCCGACCATTGTGGATCTGGTCAAACAGCGCCACACGGTTATCGTTGAACTCGACCCGCCTCGTGACCTGGATATTGCCAAATTCATGAAAGGTGCCGAAACACTGAAAGCCGCTGGTGCGGATGCGCTGACACTGGCTGACAACTCTTTGGCGGTAACCCGCATGAGTAATATGGCTCTGGGACATCTCGTTCAGGATCGTACGGGCTTACGTCCGCTTGTACATATTGCTTGCCGTGACCGAAATCTCATTGGGACCCAGTCACACATGATGGGTTTTGACGCTCTCGGTATCAACCACGTGCTTGCGGTTACAGGTGATCCAGCGCGTTTCGGTGATCTTCCCGGATCCAGTTCCGTATACGATCTGACTTCATTTGAAATTATACGTATGATCAAGCAATTGAACGACGGTGTAGCTTTCTCCGGCAAACCGCTTAAACAGAAGGCAGGTTTTGTCATCGGAGCAGCGTTTAACCCGAATGTGAAACATCTGGATAAGGCGGTTCAGAGGCTGGAGAAAAAGATTGCCTCCGGAGCCGATTACATTATGACGCAGCCTGTCTATGACCCGCAATTGATCGTAGCCATGCATGAGGCGACCAAACATTTGGAAGTGCCTATTTTCGTTGGTGTAATGCCGCTGGCAAGTGGACGAAATGCAGAATACCTGCACAACGAAGTTCCAGGCATTCAGCTGTCGGATGAAGTTCGTTCTCGCATGGCTGGTCTCGAAGGAGAAGAAGGACGGGCTATGGGCGTAAAAATTGCCAAAGAGCTATTGGATGTGGCAACAGCCCATTTCAAGGGGATCTACCTGATGACTCCGTTTATGTTCTACGGCATGACTGCCGAACTGACCCAATATGTATGGGAGAAGTCCGAGCACCAATGTCCTACTTGTTTCAACCCTAATAATCAATTACAATAGTGTAACGGATGTGATGCCGATGTCATTCAGTATGACCGGATACGGTCAATCCGCCTTTCATTTTGGAGGCTACAAGGTACAATTGGAGATCAAATCCGTCAATCATCGTTACTGTGAAGTGATGATGCGCATGCCGAAAGAATGGACATGTTATGAAGACGGATTGAGGAAAAGAGTACAGAGCCGGCTGAAGCGCGGGCGGATTGATGTTTATGTAATGAAAGAAAAAGATGAAGATCAGGCTCTTCCTGCCGTGCTTAATGAGCAGGCAGTCAGGGCCTATCTGCAGGCAGCAGAACAGCTGGAATCCCGCTTTGGGATGCAGGGCAAACCGAGCATTATGGACATGCTTTCATTGCCGGATGTCATGGTTCATTCCGATGGAACGAGTTCAATTCCGGAGGAAGAGAAGGACGAATGGGAGCGTGTGCTGCAGCAGAGCTTGGAAGAGGCCTTGTCCAGTCTGGAGCAAATGCGCGCGCGTGAGGGTCTTCATCTGGCCAGTGATCTGGAACGGCGGATTAGTCGTCTGGAATCGCTGCATACCGAGATGCTTGCTCTTGCACCTACTGTGGTATCAGATTACCGCAACAAGTTAAGACAAAGGCTTACGGAAATGCAGGAGGAAGGCTCTTTCCCTTTTGACGAGCATAAATTGGGTATGGAAATTGCTGTGTTTGCCGATCGTTCTAACATAGAGGAGGAGCTTACGCGTCTACTCAGCCACTTCGGACAGAGCAGGGAACTGCTGAAGAGTGAAGAGCCGGTAGGCCGCAAGTTGGACTTTCTTATTCAAGAGATGAATCGGGAAGTCAATACGATTGGATCAAAAGCCAACCATTTGGCTCTGGTGAACCGTGTTGTCGAGATGAAGGCGGAGCTGGAGAAAATTCGCGAGCAGGCGGCGAATATCGAATGAACGGCCATATTTCGGCAAGAGAGTCGCATGTATAGGGGGAAGAACCTGATTATGGCAATCAAACTCATTAACATTGGATTCGGTAACATCGTATCGGCGAACCGGATTATATCCATCGTAAGTCCGGAATCGGCGCCGATCAAGAGAATTATACAAGAGGCAAGAGATCGTCATATGCTGATAGACGCAACGTACGGAAGACGTACTCGTGCCGTGATTATCACGGATAGCGATCATGTCATTCTGTCGGCGGTTCAGCCTGAGACGGTCGCCCATCGTCTTTCTTCGAAAGATGATGACAACGACGAATAAAATGGAGTGTAATATGTCTAAGGGATTACTGATAGTGTTGTCCGGCCCATCTGGGGTCGGGAAGGGTACAGTATGCAGCGCTTTGCGCAAACGTGTGCCGGAGTTGATCTATTCTGTGTCTGCAACGACTCGCCAGCCTCGTCTGGGTGAAGAGCATGGTGTGAACTACTTCTTCAGAAGTCATGAAGAGTTCCAGAACATGATTGCTGAAGACCAGCTGCTGGAGCATGCAGAATATGTAGGTAACTATTACGGAACACCACGTGACTTTGTGGAGAAAACGATTAACGAAGGCCGCGACATCATTCTTGAGATTGAAGTTCAAGGCGCGTTAAAAGTGAAAGAGAAGTTCCCGGAAGGGATTTTTGTATTTCTGCTGCCTCCTTCATTGGACGAGCTCAAAGATCGCATCCAGGGACGCGGTACGGAGAGTCAGGCAACAATTGATCACCGGATGTCCGTAGCCGTGGATGAGATTAGTCTGCTGGAGCAGTACGATTACGCTGTCGTTAATGACGAGATTGATTTGGCGTGCAAACGAATAGAAAGCATTATTATCGCCGAACATTGTAAGATCAATAAATAATTTTTTTGGCTGCCGCAGGATGCAATTATTCGGAGAACTGCTGACATATATCTATAGATAGTCGGGCGAAGTTCGGTTCATGTGAACGACTGAATGGTTGCATTCTGTTAGGCAGGTCAAAGGGATTATACTAATGCAAAGAGGTGTTTTGTAAACATGCTGTATCCTTCTATTGATGAAATGATGAACAAAGTCGACAGCAAGTATTCTCTTGTTGTTGCTGCTTCCCGCCGGGCCAGACAGCTTCGTGAAGGCGAAAAAACGGATCTGAGAAATGCAAGATCCCATAAACAGGTTGGCGTTGCACTCGAAGAAATTTATGGTGATCATCTCGTTGTCATCAAAGGACAGGACGAAGAGGAAGAAGAGTAAGCCGCCTGCGGCTGCTCTTCAACTGCATACGGCGCAAGCCGGACTTATTTGACAACCGCGAGGTTGTTATTTTTTTCTCTATTCATCGTTTAAACGTCGTATATATCGGGGGAAATAACCATGTTGAACGGTAAAAAAATCGTACTTGGCGTGACTGGCGGCATAGCCGCATACAAGGCGGCTACATTATGCAGTAGACTGGTGCAAAAAGGGGCGGACGTTCATGTCATTATGACGGACTCTGCCAAACAGTTTATTACCGAATTAACGCTGCAAACGTTGACCCGAAATGTAGTCTACAGTGATACATTCGATGAGCGTGAGCCATCGGTCGTATCACATATTCATTTGGCCGATATGGCCGATCTGGTTCTGGTTGCCCCGGCAACAGCCAATGTTATTGCCAAAATGGCACATGGCATGGCCGATGACATGCTCTCCACAACACTGCTGGCAACGACCGCTCCGGTAATGATCGCACCTGCCATGAATGTTCATATGTATGATCACCCTGCTGTCCAGCACAATATGCGTCTACTTTCCGAGCGAGGAACACTGATGATTGAACCAAGTGAAGGACAACTCGCATGCGGATACGTGGGCAAAGGGCGACTGGAAGAGCCGGAGACGATTGTCGAGGTGGTTGAACGTTTTTTTGAAGATCAGGAGTCAGCCAAACCGGGCTTGAAACAACAGGCCTCATTGTTAAAAGGCAAAAAAGTGGTTGTGACGGCCGGAGGGACGATTGAGCGTATTGATCCTGTCAGATATATTACCAATGATTCTTCCGGCAAAATGGGATTTGCTATAGCTGCAGCAGCACGTGATTTGGGAGCAGAGGTTACGCTCATTATGGGCAGTACACAAGTTCAGCCACCAACAAATGTGGAAGTGATTCAGGTGCAGTCTGCCCAGGATATGTACGAAGCGGTCTCGAGTCACTGGGATCATGCTGATATCGTCGTTAAGGCTGCGGCAGTTGCCGATTACCGTCCCAAGGAAGTACATGAGGAGAAAATAAAAAAGAAAGGCGATACGCTATCGCTGGAACTTGTTAAAAATATAGATATTCTTGAAACATTAGGGAAGCAAAAGAGTCATCAATTTCTAATTGGTTTTGCCGCAGAGACCCATTCTGTAGAGATGTACGCAAGGGAGAAGCTGGAACGGAAAAACTGTGATCTGATCGTAGCCAATAACGTTGCCCGTCCGGGTATCGGATTTGGAGCAGATACCAATGCGGTTCATATATATGACCGTGAAGGGTTGGTGGAAGAGCTTCAGGTGATGTCTAAGGAGGACATAGCTCACCGATTGCTTGCGATTGCGGCGGAGCGCATTGCCGGGAGGAATTAAATATGGAGATCGCCAAGGTTATTGTCGATGTTCCGGTGAAACAGACCGATCGGCCCTTTGATTATCTGGTGCCGGAATCGATGCGTGATTGGATTGAGATTGGCAGTCGGGTAGGTGTGCCGTTTGGACATCGAACCGTGCAGGGATTTGTGGTTGATCTTGTACCGCGTACCGGTACAGAATCCTTCAAGTTGAAACCCATTCAGGAACTGTTGGACATCGTTCCCCCCTTGTCAGAAGATCTGGTGCAGCTCGCGGAGTGGATGAGTGAGCGATATGCCAGCAACCGCATTTTGTCGCTGCAGGTCATGGTGCCGACTGCACTGAAAGGTAAAGCAGAACGATATATCTCTATTGGGGATGCACTGGATGGACAGCAGGCCGGAGCACGGTCGGATGAAGATGTCCTCTTCGTGTGGGGAGAGGAGTCCACCTCCGAGAAGGTGCAGCAGGACATTATACGATTTGTTAAAAGTCGGGGGCAGGTGCCTTTGCAGCAATTGAGCCGTAAATATCCCAATCATGCAGCGTTGATCAAAAAGCTTCTGCTTGGCGGTGTATTGCTGGAGAGCCAGGCAATCAAGGACAAGCTGAACAAAAAAACAATGAAGGCAGTGGATTTGGCGGTAGATGCGGCTGCGGCGCAGGAGGCACTTGCATCTTTCCCCGCTAAGGCACAGCGGCAGAAGGAGGTTCTTGCTTTTCTGCTGGAAATGAAAGAGCTGCTGCCGATGCCGATGAAAGAATTGCTGGCCACGCTTCAAGTGTCTGCGGCTACCGTCAAAGGGCTTGAGGAGAAAGGGCTGCTGGTAACGGAAGACGTGGAAGTCTTTCGTGACCCTTACCAGGGCAGAAAGTTTCGCGCCACTGAACCGCTTGCTCTTACTGCAGAGCAGCAGAATGTGTACGATAAAATAAATGGCCGATTACAGGAAAGGCGCCATGGCGTCTTTTTGTTACATGGTGTAACAGGTAGCGGTAAGACCGAAGTATATTTGCAGACGATTCAGCAATGTATTGAGCAGGATCGGCAGGCTATTGTTCTTGTGCCTGAGATTGCCCTCACACCACAAATGGTTGAGCGGTTTAAAGGACGATTCGGAGACCAGGTTGCCGTTATGCACAGCCGTCTTTCGGGTGGAGAGCGTTATGATGAATGGCGCAAAATCCGGGAAGGACAAGTAAAGGTTGCCATTGGCGCGCGTTCCGCTGTTTTTGCTCCATTTGACCGGCTGGGTCTAATCATTATGGATGAGGAACATGAGACCTCTTACAAACAAGAGGAAACGCCGAAATACCATGCCCGTGATGTAGCTGTAAAAAGAGCACAGCAGCATCAGGCTGTTGTGGTCCTGGGCTCCGCGACGCCTTCGCTGGAAAGTTATTATGCCGCACGTTCGCAGAGCAATGATGATTTTGCCCCGCTGCTGCTGGAAATGCCTACTCGGGCGCTTGGCAACAACCTGCCGGATGTACGGATCATTGATATGCGCGAAGAGTTAAAGGATGGCAACCGTTCAATGTTCAGCCGGGCTCTGCACAAGGGACTGGAGGAACGCTTGGAGCGCGGGGAGCAGACAGTTTTGCTATTGAACCGCCGAGGCTATTCCACTTTTGTCATGTGCCGCAGCTGCGGTTATGTGGCTGGCTGTCCCGAGTGTGATATTTCACTGACGTATCACCAGCGTTCAAACAATCTTCGGTGTCACTATTGCGGGTATGCGGAAGCTGCTCCCGAGGTATGCCCGGAATGTGGCAGTGAACATATCCGTTACTTTGGTACAGGTACGCAGCGAGTGGAGGAAGAACTGGCTAAGTTGTTCCCAGGAATCCGTGTAATCCGCATGGATGTGGACACAACGACAGAGAAAGGGTCGCATGAGAAACTTCTGAAGCAGTTCCGGGAGAAAAAAGCGGACGTGCTGCTTGGTACCCAGATGGTTGCCAAAGGATTGGATTTTCCCGATGTTACCCTGGTTGGTGTCATCACGGCAGACTCGGCACTGAACCTGCCCGATTTCCGGGCTGCCGAGAAGACCTTCCAGCTGTTGACCCAGGTAGCGGGCCGTGCCGGGCGCCATCAATTGCCAGGTGAGGTATTTGTGCAGTCCTATACGCCGGAGCACTATTCCATTGGGCATGCAAGCCAGCATGATTATATTTCTTTTGTGCGTGAGGAACTGCTTCACCGCCGCAATCTGCAATACCCGCCGTATTGCCGCCTGATTCTGGTGACCTTTTCGCATGAGCAATTGCCTGTACTAATCCGGCTGGCTGAAAATTACACACGTCTGTTGAAAGAACGTGCCAATGCAGCAGGCTGGCTGGGAAGCCTCGACCGTTTCAGCAACGATGCCTTCGACGTGTTAGGGCCTGTAGCCTCGCCCATTCCCCGGATCAAGAATAGATACCGATTCCAATGTATGATAAAATGGCGGGGGGATGTAGACGCTATCGGAATCGCCCTGGAGACAGCCCGGCGCATGGACGATGATGTTCAGGCGCAAAAACTGCTCATTAGTTTGGATGTAGACCCGCAAATGTTAATGTAAGCATGATGCATCGTTTTCCATGGACACTTCGTGTGATAAAAATTGGGAAAATGATTAGAGCAAAATGTGGATGTGAACAAGCGGTATAAACATAGATTAAAAACAAAGCAAACGATATTCAAAAGAATGATACCCAACATGAGATTTGGGTTAGGAAGGTGCTTACAACATGTCGATTCGTATTATTGTTAAAGAACCAGATGAGGTGCTTCACAAAAGAGCCAAGGAAGTTACAAAAGTAACACCGAATGTACAAAAACTGCTGGATGATATGGCGGATACAATGTATGACGCTGAAGGAGTAGGTCTTGCAGCCCCTCAAGTAGGCATTCTGAAACGCCTGATTGTCATTGATGCCGGGGATGAACAGGGCCTCATCAAAATGATCAATCCTGAAATCATCGCAAGTGAAGGCGAACAGTTTGGGCCGGAAGGCTGTCTGAGTATTCCAGGTATTAACGGCGACGTTCGCCGTTTTGAGACAGTAACCGTTAAAGGCTTGGACCGTGAGGGCAATGAACTGATTATTACGGGCAGCGGTCTGTTGTCCCGGGCATTCCAGCACGAGATTGATCACCTGGATGGCGTACTCTTCACGGATATCGCTGAGAAGGTGTACGAAATTGCAGCCGATCAGACTGGACCGCGACGTAATTAAGGAGTGATGGATTTGAATATTGTTTTTATGGGTACCCCGGAATTTGCTGTTCCTTCTCTGGATATGCTCATCGCTGAGGGTTATAACGTGGTGGGTGTAGTCACCCAGCCCGATAAACCGCAGGGCCGCAAAAAAGTGCTCACGCCAACGCCTGTTAAGGCTGCGGCTGAGCGCCATGGCCTGCCCGTATTTCAACCGGTGAAGCTGCGTGATCCTGAATCCGTGGCCAGATTGGCTGAATGGAAGCCTGATTTGATTGTGACTGCAGCATTTGGGCAGATTTTACCGAAGGCAGTATTGGATATGCCTGTACGAGGCTGTGTAAATGTGCACGGTTCTCTTTTGCCTAAATATCGTGGTGGTGCTCCAATTCAGCGCTCCATTATTAACGGGGAGTCCGTAACGGGAGTTACCTTGATGTTTATGGCAGAAGGTTTGGATACCGGGGACATGATCTCTCGTGTGGAAGTTCCAATTACGGATGAGGACACCTCTGGCACCATGTTTGTGAAGCTCAGCGATGCAGGCTCCAAGCTGCTGCAGGCAGAAATGCCCCGTCTTATTGCGGGGGAAACCACGGCTGTCCCTCAGGATGAAGCCGAAGCTTCGTATGCCCGCAATCTGACTAGAGAAGACGAGAAAATAGACTGGAATCGAACATCCCGTGAAATCTATAACCAGATCCGTGGTCTTGTTCCGTTCTCTGGTGCATTTACGATGTGGGACGAGCAGGTGTTTAAGGTATGGGCTGCTGCTAATCCCAATGAATTGGGAGCTTCAGAGACTGGAGTCAAAGGACAAGCTGAGCCTGGTACGGTGCTGCAGCTGAATGCATCCGGTATCGAGGTACAGACGGGCAACGGTTCACTCTGGCTGACAGAAGTTCAGCCGGCCGGTAAGAAAGCGATGAAGGCGGCTGACTTTGGCCGCGGCGGTACGCTGAAACCGGGCACGGTGTTACGATGAGTGAGAATAGATCCGGCAGATCCGTAGACAGTCCGAGCAGAGGTAACGCTAAACAGAACCGACGCCCGAATCCAGGGAAATCGGGTGGTTCCAGAACCGCTGGGGGCTCCCGAACCTCGGGAGAAGCTTCGCGCGCTCAACGACCCAAAACTTCTCCACGCGCACTTGCAGTGAAAGTGCTAAGTGCTGTGGAACAGGATGGAGCCTACAGTAATCTGGAGCTCAATCGTCGTTTGAAAGAGGCGGAGCTTAGTCCGGCTGATGCGGGGCTGGCAACCGAACTCGTATACGGAACAATCGCAAGACTAAACACGCTTGATTATTTCTTGGAACGTTTTGTCGCCAAAGGAATGGCCAAGCTCCAGCCATGGGTACGAAGCCTCCTTCGGATCAGCGTCTACCAGATGCTGTATCTGGATCGGATTCCGGAACATGCTGTTGTTAGTGAAGCCGTCAATCTGGCGAAGAAACTGGGTCACCAAGGAATCTCGGGTATGGTCAATGGCGTTCTGCGCAACATGATCCGTAACCGGGATGAATTGCGAATTCCGAATGATCTGCCAGCTGCTGAGCGCATCGCACTGGAGCACTCTCATCCACTGTGGATGGTTAAACGCTGGATCAGCCAATACGGTGAAGAGACAGCAGAAGCGATCTGCAAGGCCAATAATGAACCACCGGCAGTGAGTGTCCGGGTAAATACGACAATGACTACACGTGAGAAGCTTATGCACGAGATGGAGAGCACGGGTGCAGTGGTGGAGCCTTCCCGGTTAAGTCCTGACGGCATTCTTGTACGCAGCGGTGGGAATATGGCATTAACGTCATGGTATCGGGATGGATTGTTCTCAGTACAGGACGAAAGTTCCATGCTTGTGGCGGAAGCGGTCGCACCTGAAGAAGGTCAAATTGTGCTGGATTGCTGTGCAGCTCCCGGCGGTAAGACAGCTCATATGGCCGAGAAAATGCAGGACCGTGGACGGATTATTGCCAATGACGTGCATGCACATAAGCGTCAGCTTATCATGGATCAGGCAGACCGGTTGGGTCTGAGCTGTATCGACGCAGTAACCGGAGATGCACTGGATCTGGATGAACGTTATCCTCATGTTTCGTTCGACCGGATCCTTCTAGATGCACCTTGCTCAGGTCTCGGTGTCATTCGCCGGAAGCCGGATGTCAAATGGACCAAATCGCCTGAAGATATCGAAGATATCTCGGGGCTGCAGCGAGAATTGCTGGACCGGGTTGCACCGCTGTTGAAGCCGGGCGGCGTTCTTGTCTACAGCACATGTACGATTGAGCCGGCAGAGAACGAGCTTATGGTCGCTGACTTCCTGAAGCGCCATCCTGAATACCAGGCCGTGGATTCTGCCTGGACCGGAACCGAGATGGAAAAGTGGAATCCGGTGAACGGGGGCGTGCAGATTCTGCCCCAGTATGCACACAGTGACGGCTTCTTCATTGCGAGGCTGACACGTGCAGCTGATGAATAAATCCATAGCACGCAAGGAAGGCCGCCGGGGGGAACTTCGGCGGATTTCTTTTGTAATGGGGTGCGGCTTGTGCGCCGAGGTGTTATAATGCATGAAGTGCAAGACTCTAGGGCATACATGGATGTAAAGTGGTCTTTGTGATAGAATAGGAAGAATGAAAAGAAAAGAAGGAATAGGTGTTGACAACAAAATGAAACCTTTTATATATGATTTTTCCCTGGAAGAGCTGCAGCAATGGGCTGTTGAGAATGGGGAACCCGCTTTTCGCGGTGGTCAGATTTTCGACTGGATTTATGTGAAGCGAGTAAATGATTTCAGTGAGATGACGAACCTGTCCAAAGCATTGCGCGAGAAGCTGGCAGAGCAATTTGAATTTGTAACCCTTACCGAAATTACGAAGTTTGAATCCAAGGATGGAACGGTGAAGTTCCTGTTTGGTCTTCATGATGATCATGCAATCGAAACAGTTATCATGAAACACAACTATGGTAACAGTATCTGTGTAACGACACAGGTGGGCTGCCGGATCGGTTGTACATTCTGCGCCTCTACACTGGGCGGACTGAAGCGTAACCTGACAGCAGGCGAGATTGTTGCTCAGGTCGTACAGGCTCAGAAGATTCTGGATGAGCGCGGTGAACGTGTAAGCAGTATTGTCATCATGGGTTCGGGCGAACCGTTTGAAAACTACGAAGCGACAATGACTTTCCTGCGCATCATGATTCACGAAAAGGGCCTGAATATCGGTCAGCGCCACATCACGGTGTCCACAAGCGGAATTGTACCAAACATCTACAAGTTTGCGGATGAAGATACACAGATTAACCTGGCCATTTCCATCCATGCACCGAATGACGCGCTGCGTTCCAAATTGATGCCGGTAAACCGTCGTTTTCCTTTTGACGATGTGATGGAATCCCTTCGGTATTACCTGGCCAAAACGGGCCGGAGAATCACATTCGAATATGCACTTATCGGTGGCGTGAACGATCAGCCGGAACATGCCGCGGAACTCGCAAGTGTGCTCAAAAACATGCTCTGCCACGTGAACCTGATCCCGGTCAATCACGTACCTGAACGCAAGTATGTAAGAACATCGAGAAGCGACATTTTCAATTTCCAGAAGATTCTTTCGGAGCAGGGTGTTAATGTAACCATTCGTCGTGAACAGGGACATGATATTGCTGCCGCTTGCGGTCAGCTTCGTGCAAAGCATATGGAGTTGAGGTGAGAACGTTTTGATCAAAACAGTTCATGTGAGCCATATCGGACGCGTGCGTTCGGTTAATGAAGATTCAGCCTGGATCCGCAATCTGGAGACAGGGTATATACTGGGTATTGTCGCTGATGGCATGGGCGGGCATCTCGCTGGAGATACCGCCAGCCGTCTGGCAGTTGAGACATTGGTGCATGACCTGGGAACATTGGAACCGGGGCTGTCACATGCATCCTTGTCTGCTGCCCTCAGCGATGCTATTTTGCATGCCAACGAAGTGATATATCGGACTGCATCCGGAGACGACAAATACCACAACATGGGTACGACCGTGGTTGCTGCCTTGTTGAATGATGCAGAGGGTGTTATCGGTCATATCGGGGACAGCCGAGCTTACAAAATTGCAAACAAACAAGTGATCCAGTTAACGGAAGACCATACCCTGGTGAATGAATTGTTTAAAAATGGTCAGATCAGCAAGGAAGACGTATCTCATCATCCGCGTCGCAACGTGCTGACCCGTGCTCTTGGAACAGATGCAGAAGTGAAAGTAGATCTGGATCCCATCAAGCTAGAAACAGGCGAAGTTCTGCTGTTGTGCAGTGATGGACTTAGCAATCTGGTCAGCAATGAACAGCTCGTTCAAGTGGCAGGGAATCAGGAGTTGCCGCTGGAAGAGCGTGCCGATCGACTGCTTCAGCTGGCTCTGCTGGCTGGCGGAGATGATAATATCACGGTTGCGCTGTTTGAAGTGCAACAGGAAGGTTCCGTGGTGACGGAAACGGGGTGTGAGTCATGATAGGGCACCAGCTAGGCGGACGCTATGAAGTCATTGAGCGTGTTGGCGGTGGCGGCATGGCACTTGTGTACAAGGCCCAGGATCTGCTTCTGAATCGGAATGTGGCGATCAAGGTGCTGAGACAGCAATTTGTACATGATGAGGAATTCATCCGACGTTTCCGTCGAGAAGCGCAGTCAGCTGCATCCTTATCTCACCCCAACGTCGTAAGCATCTATGATGTAGGCCAGGAAGATGACGTTCATTATATTGTCATGGAGTATGTAGAAGGCAAAAACCTGAATGAGATTATTAAAGAGCGGGCTCCGCTGCAGGTGGATGAGGCTGTTCGAATTGCTTCCCAAATTGCAGACGCCCTGGATCATGCACATCATAATCAGATTATTCATCGGGATATCAAACCGCATAATATATTGATTGGCCGAAATGGCCGTGTGAAGGTTACCGATTTCGGGATTGCCCGAGCGGTTACCTCCACGACGATTACACAGACTGGTTCCGTAGTCGGATCGGTGCATTATTTTTCACCAGAGCATGCCAAAGGGATTGTTACTGGCGAGAAGTCAGATTTATATTCTCTCGGTATCGTACTCTATCAAATGCTGACTGGGCAGCTTCCTTTCCTCGGCGAGAGTCCGATCAGTGTTGCCTTGAAGCATCTGCAGGAAGAATTTGATGAACCTCGCAAATTCAACCCGCTGATTCCGCAAAGTGTGGAAAATGTGATATTGAAATCGATGCGAAAAAATCCGCAGGAGCGATATCAGTCGGCCAAGGAAATGCAGAACGATCTGGAAACCTGTTTGATGCCAGAGCGTCGCAATGAAAACAAGATCGACTTCCCGGATGAGGATGATGTGGATCAGACCCGTGTCATGCCTGCCATCAAACCGGAACCACGTGGAATTACTTCTACGGGCGCGGCTCCAGTCATGGAAGCGGACGAGGAGAACCATAAAGGCAAGCCCAAGACGAAAAACTGGAAAAAACCAACACTATTGATCTCATTGACTGTCTTAATTCTAATCGCCATGGTGGGTGTTGTGTGGTACGTCAAAGGCATGCTCGTTGTGCCTGAAGTGAAAGTGCCAAATGTCGTGAACCAGACTGAAGAAAAGGCGCGCCAGATGCTACAGGATGAAGGTTTGGTTGTGAGCGATGATGTCATCCGGCAGTATAAGGAAGGTGTCGATCCCGGTATCGTATTCGAACAAAGCCGAAACGAAGGTGATGTGGTCAAGGAAGGTTCGGAAATTCAACTTAGTGTTGGAGCTGAAAAGGAACTGACCAAAATGATCAGCGTTGAAGGTGATTCCTACGAGGATGCGGTCAAGGATCTGACGAATCTGGGAATCAGTGAGGATCGGATCAAACGTAAAGATGAATATTCTAATGACGTTGCATCAGGCTTGGTTATTTCCCAGACCCCTGGGGCCGATCAAGAATTTGATCCGGAACAGACCGAAATTGTCTTAACCGTCAGCAGAGGCGCGGAAACCGTGAAAATGCCAGATTTGAAAAATCGCACCCGTAACGAAGCAGAGCAGATGATCAAGTCTGCCGGACTGGTTCTGGCTCAGGTTCAGGAAGAGTCGAGCTATACGGTTGAGCGGGGTAAAGTGACCCAGCAATGGCCTGTGGAAGCCGGGGCCGATGTGAAACCTGGTGACAAAATTACCATTTTCGTCAGCACGGGTTATCCTCCTGAGGCGCTCGAGTATTCCTTCAATATCAATGTTTCACCAAAAGAAGAAGGCAAAAACAGCAAGATTCGAATTACATTCGAAGATGCTCGCGGCAAGAATCAGGAATGGGGTACTCGGACCATTAAACAGTCGAATCAAGCCCTGACCATTCCGCTTGTTCTTGCTCCGAATGAGAATGGTGCTGTATCTGTATATCGTGATGGTCAATTCCTGGATACGTACGTGGTAACCTACGCTGAAGCCAAAAACGGTACCGTAATCGTGCCATCCATTGAGCCAGAGATCAGTAATCAGCCACCACCAGCGAATGAGCCTGAAGAAGGCGGCGGTGGTGACGAAGGCAGCGTGGACGGCAACCAGGAAGGTGAACCTGATTCGACTCCTGCTGACGGTGAAGAAGATAATGAAAGTGAAGATACGTCTGCCATGAATAAAGGTAAAGATAAAGGTCATGGAAAAGAGAAGAATGAGGTCGTAAACGCAACAAGCCGTCCGTGAGGACGGCTTATTGCTGACGTTAGGTTGGAATGCACAACAAATCAAAGGAGGGCGACGGAGCTATGCCGGAAGGTATCATCGTAAAAGCGCTAAGCGGTTACTATTATGTCATGCCATTGTTAGAGAACGGGGTGCCTTCGGTTGAAGGCTCCGCCGTTCAATGCCGAGCGAGAGGTATATTCAAAAAGAGAGGCATATCTCCGCTTGTCGGTGATCGCGTCAGCTATATGCTGACTGAGAATGGCGAAGGAACAGTAGACGAGATCCGGGAACGGGAGAATGAATTAATCCGTCCTCCTGTTGCGAACGTCAGTCTGGCTGTTCTTCTGTTCTCCGTTAAAGAACCGGACATGAACCTTAATCTGCTGGACAAATTTCTCGTACATATTGAGCAGGCGGGATTGGATGCTCTAATTGTATTAACGAAGCAGGACCTCGTAGATCCAGAGAAGGATACCAGGGACACTGTAGCCGAGGTTAAGGCTCTCTATGAACAGATTGGGTATGAAGTCATCTCGACCAGTTCGCGAACCGGTGAGGGCAATGAACTGCTCAAAGAACGCCTTGCAGGCAAGATCAGTGTGTTCTCGGGTCAGTCCGGTGTAGGTAAGTCATCCATGCTTAATGCCCTGATGCCAGGGCTGACACTTGAAACGAGTGAAATCAGTATGCGTCTTGGACGCGGTAAACATACGACCAGACACGTTGAACTGATCCCGCTGGATAATGGTGGATTTGTAGCAGATACACCCGGATTCAGCCAACTGGACTTTCTCGAGATTGGTGTGGAGGAATTATCCACCTGTTTCCGTGAATTTGCCCAGTATGCGGATCAATGCAAATTCCGCGGCTGTACCCATACACATGAGCCCCAATGCCGAGTTCTTGCAGCCAAGGAGGAAGGTCTAATCTCCGACAGCCGTTACCGGCATTATGAGCAGTTCCTTACAGAAATGAAAGACAAGAAGCGGAGGTACTAATTATGATTAAAATTGCTCCATCCATCTTATCTGCAGATTTTGCACGTCTTGGTGCTGAGGTAGCTGAGGCGCAAGCTGCTGGAGGCGACTGGATTCACGTTGATGTCATGGACGGTCATTTCGTTCCGAATATTACGCTGGGTCCTGCCATTGTGAAAGCTATTGCGCCACATACCAACCTGCCATTGGATGTACATCTGATGATTGAGAATCCGGAACGGTATGTTGAGGAATTTGCCAAAGCAGGAGCGGCTGTTATTACCGTTCATGCCGAGGCATGTGTACATTTGCACCGTGTGATTCATCTGATTAAGGAACAGGGAGTC
The DNA here is from genome assembly GCF_004000925.1 of Paenibacillus illinoisensis NBRC 15959. Classification (GTDB taxonomy): domain Bacteria; phylum Bacillota; class Bacilli; order Paenibacillales; family Paenibacillaceae; genus Paenibacillus; species Paenibacillus illinoisensis. The sequence goes on from NZ_BIME01000004.1 coordinate 359,885, forward strand.
AAGGCGGGAGTTGCTCTGAATCCGGGGACACCTGCCAGTGCCATTCAGGAAGTGCTGGATGACGTGGACATGGTTCTGGTCATGACCGTGAATCCTGGGTTTGGCGGACAAGCGTTCATTTCGGGAACCATGAACAAAATCAGACAAATTCGCAGCTGGCTGAATGAAAAAGGACGCCATGACGTACACATCGAAGTGGACGGGGGAATTGCAGCCGATACAGCACCACTCGTTGTTGAAGCTGGCGCGGATGTACTCGTCGCAGGTAGTGCGGTATTCGGACGTGAGGACCGTGCAGCCGCCATTGCCGAAATCCGTAGCAGCTACGGAGGCTGATCTATGGGCCTTAAGGAGACGCTGTGGACAATGGCTGCCAGCCTTGTAACGGGACTGGTGCTTGCGTTATTTGCAGTCATTCAATCCCCATACAATGCGCTTACCTCACTGATTGGCGTGGGCGTTGTCATTATGTATTTTCGAAAGTTTGATCGTACACGATCGCGTGTTACCTTCGTCATATTCAGCATACTGTATTACTTGCTGAGTGTATTCATGATCGCTGTCTATCAATTTGTTCCTGCCCAAACGTAAATGAGCTGTTCTTCGGGCTCGTCATGTTGGAATAGGGACAGGTGGTTCCGCATAAATATGGTTACATGAGCAGGTTTCTCATGTAGCCTTTTTTGTCGTGTTTAAGGTGAAGAAGGCCCTGAAGCATAGGATACGGCGGATGCATGAGCATGATGGGGAGGGTGAAGTATGAAATTTTACACATTCAAACTGCCGAAGTTTTTGGGAGGGTTTGTAAAGGCGATCCTTAATACGTTTCAAAAGAACTGATAAGATCGAGAGCAGGCTCAAAAGGCGAATACCGCCGCTATGGCTTCAGGACGATTGGGGAATCCGACCTGAGAAGTGCCATGCGGCGGGCATTCACATGCTTGTGCAGGTATTTATGTACTTTTTTGAATACCAAAAAAGCACCTGCAAGGAACAAGGTGCTTTTTGCTTATCCGATTTATAGTAGCTTTGCGTGATTATACGCGAGTCACTTTACCGGCTTTCAGTGCACGGGTGCTTACGTATACACGTTTTGGTTTACCGTTCACGAGAATGCGGACCTTCTGAACGTTTACGCCCCAAGAACGACGGTTACGGTTGTTAGCGTGGGATACGTGGTTACCGGTGCCCGGTTTCTTACCTGTCACATAACATTTGCGAGACATAGATTACACCTCCTATCCTAAAATAACCAGTTGCCTTCGGAGAGACGAAAGTCATTCCTTAAAGGCTAAATTGTTCTTCCTGACCATAGTGGTCAGGCTCCAGTAGCTAATGGCGTTGTTCAAGCCGGCATGGCCGGATCATTTCCATTACTTAACCTGCATAAAACAATACTTGAATATAATATCATACCCAAAAAAGCTTCGTCAACTGATCCAAAAACTTTATTTATTTCTCCTGCCTAATATAGTACAATGTTGAATAGTCCATAATACAGCGGTGAACAGGCTGTTGCCGCGAGAAAGCCGGAGATTTGACCGTCCCAAGAGGTCGGTGGTCTGCAATTTGGCAACGCTGTGCGCTGTGACATTTCCATCACTGGCACCAGTCTCCATGCGGCATTCATGCCGGCTCTCGATACCGGTGCATATCCGTATGCCCCGAACTCGGGCTTCAGCGGTTGCAGGATATCGGTGGCTCGGCCGCCCAGACCGTAGATCCGGATGACATGTTGAATTGTATGCCTTTGCCGGACAAGGTGTGGACGAAGAATGACGCAGAAGCGTCAACGCATGAACAGACCAGTTAACATCTTGGTGCAAGATGTTCGTGTATCAAGCTAGGAAGGGGAATTCTCACTTGAGTATACGTTCTTTAAATGGAACAGATTTCACCGCAATGGTACTTGCCGGCGCGGAACAACTTGGACAGCATGCAGAGCACGTCAATTCCCTGAATGTTTTCCCTGTGCCGGATGGCGACACGGGAACGAACATGAATTTGACAATGAGTGCGGGAGTTGCAGAGATTAAACGCAAGAGTTCTGCCTCCATCGGAGAAGCTGCCGGTATTTTATCTAAAGGCCTGCTTATGGGCGCACGGGGGAATTCTGGCGTTATTTTATCGCAGTTGTTCCGTGGGTTCAGTCGTTCAGCTGCTCCTTATGAGGAACTGAATACGCTCCAATTTGCAGCAGCCCTCCAAAACGGCGTGGACGCAGCGTACAAAGCTGTCGTGAAGCCTGTTGAAGGAACCATTCTTACCGTGGCTAAGGAAGCAGCGAAACATGCCAGCTACTATGCAAGACGGACGAATGATATTACCGAATTAATGAATGAAGTATTGTTAAAAGCAAAAGAGGCACTGGCAACGACTCCGGAATTGCTGCCTGTACTAAAACAGGTTGGCGTCGTGGATTCGGGTGGACAGGGGCTTGTATATATTTACGAAGGTTTTATGGAAGTTCTGCTGCAGACCGACGGTGTTAGCCGTGCATCCCTGCAAAAAGAAGTACAACCATCTGTGGCATCGTCCGCATTGAAACCGGCTGTACCGGCAGAAGAGGTGCCTGCAAAGCCTGCGCAGCAGGTCATTGCTCCAGAGATGCCGTTGTCTGCACAGGCTAGACTGGAAACGGAAGATATCGAGTTCCTGTATGATATGGAATTCTTCATTAACCGTCAGCTGGGAGATAATGCAGGCGTGGCATTCGATGACGAGGCATTCCGGAAAGCGTTGTCAGTTAATGGTGATTCCATCATCATTATTGCTGATGACGAAGTAATCAAAGTGCATGTGCACTCCAAGACACCTGGAGAGGTACTGAATCTGGCACTTCGTTACGGCGAAATTACTCAGATTCACATTTTGAACATGCGTGAACAGCACCGGGATCTGCTGACAGCGGGCATGGATATTGCCCCTTCTCCTGAATTATTTGCAGAGATTCCGCCTGAAACGACACGCAGTCACGAAGAGGCAGTACCTCCGGCAGATGAGATGGCTCCGTATGGTTTTATCGCTGTATCTTCAGGTGACGGTATTGCGGAAATCTTCCAAAGCCTCGGAGTGGACGTCGTGCTGTCCGGCGGACAGACGATGAATCCAAGTACCGAGGACTTTGTGAATGCAGTTCGCTCGATCGCTGCGGAACAGGTATTTATTTTGCCGAACAATTCCAATATTGTCCTTGCTGCCGAACAGGCACGAGAACTGCTTGAAGACGAACGCCGGATCACGGTGATCCCGAGCAAAACCATTCCGCAAGGAATGGCAGCTGCGTTTGCCTTCCAGGAGGATGAATCTGCTGAAACCAACCGTGATCAGATGCTGGAAGCCATTGGCCGCGTGCAGTCGGGTCAGGTTACTCATGCAGTAAGAGATACTCAGTACGATGAGCTGGATATCAAGGCAGGCCATTACATTGGCATCCATAATTCCAAAATCGTTGCAACAGATGAAAGCATGCTGCGTGCGTGTGAAGGCTTGCTGCAGCAGATGATGGAGAGTGGAGATGAAGTGGTTACCATCCTCGAAGGGGAAGAAGCTGACTCTGAGGTTACCGCTGCGCTTGCGGCATGGCTGGAGTCGCAATATCCTGATGCTGAGGTGGAGGTACATTCCGGAGGACAGCCAGTTTATTATTATTTGTTCTCTGTGGAGTCCTGATAGTACACTCACGCAAGGAGGAGATCTCGCTTGAGCCATAAGATTGCGATAGTAACAGACAGTACCGCAGATATACCGGAAGAGCTTGTAAGTAAATACGGAATTCATGTGGTTCCACTGCGTGTTCTGTTTGGTGAAGAAAGTTATGCAGACGGCGTTGATCTGACTTCGGAACAGTTTTATGCCAAATTGGCGAAGGCTTCGGCGTTACCTACAACGTCACAGCCTTCGCCAACCGAATTCATGAACATCTACCAGACTCTGCTGGATGAAGACCCGGAACGTCCGATTGTCTCGATTCACCTGTCATCAGGCATGAGTGGAACCTATCAATCGGCACTACTGGGCAAATCCCTGCTGGAGCGCGAGGGCGACATTACGGTGCTGGACTCCAAGTCGGCATCTTATGGATATGGTCTGATGGTTGTTCAGGCAGCTGAACTCGCGAGTCAAGGCAAGCCCGCAGCCGAGATTGCTGCAGCTGTGGAAGCCATGCAGAAGAGCCGTAAGCTGTTTTTCCTGGTGGATACACTGGAGTACCTGCAAAAAGGCGGGCGGATCGGGAAGGCAGCGGCTATTCTAGGCACCTTACTGAATATTAAGCCCATCTTGTCCATTGATGAGGAAGGTGTAATATACGCTGTTGAAAAAGTCAGAGGACACAAAAAAGCAATGGCACGCATCATTGAGCTGTTTCAGCAGGACCTTGCGGGTAAGCGTGTGAACGTGGCCGTAGGCCATACCGCAGATCCCGGAACAGCGATTGCTTGTGCAGAGCAGCTGCGTGGGCATTTTACACTGAATGAAGTGGTGTACACCAATATTGGAGCCGTTATTGGCAGCCATGTTGGGCCTGGCGTTATTGCCATCTTTATGTGGCCTGTTCCGGAATGAGGGATTAGACATGAAATTGGAAGAAATATCGGTTAAGCAAATTAACGGCGTGAGTGCTCTCAAAGAGGGAGAGCTTCACGCCTTTGGCATCTCTAGTGTTAAAGACCTGCTTGAATACTATCCGTTCCGTTATGAGGATTATCGTCTGCGTTCTCTTAGTGAAGTGAAAGATGGAGACAAGATTACGGTCCAGGGTAAGATCATGGGTATTCCGGTGTTGCAGCGCTATGGTAAAAAGTCCCGTCTCACCTGCAAGGTGATGACAGAAGAGTGGATGATTACGGCAACCTGGTTTAATCGTCATTTTCTAAAAGACCAGCTTACGCCAAACCGCGAAATTGTGCTTACGGGGAAGTGGGAACAAAAGCGCATGCAGATGACCGTCTCGGACTCGGAGTTTCCGGATAAGGGAGATGGCCGTTCAGGTACGCTGCAGCCGGTCTACTCGGTAACGGGCAAGCTGACGCAATCCTGGATGCGCAAGACGATTAATCAGGGGTTAATCCAATTTGGAGACATGATTCCCGAGATTTTACCTCCATCTCTGATGAAAAAATACGGACTGATGCCTCGTAAACAGGCAATTGCGGGGATTCACCGTCCGCAGGATAATCGGGAAGGCCAGCAGGCCAGACAGCGCATGGTCTATGAAGAATTGTTTTTGTTCCAGCTGAAGATGCAGGCCTATCGTGCATTGAACCGAAATCGGATGGATGGGGTTGTGCATACAACGGATAATGCCACCATTCGCGAGTTTGTGCGCAGTCTGCCGTTTGAACTGACAGATGCTCAGAAGAAGGTGGAACTGGAAATCCTTCACGATATGCGCTCGCCTTATTCCATGAACCGCTTGCTGCAAGGCGATGTGGGTTCGGGTAAAACGGTGATTGCAGCCATAGCGCTGTACACCTCGGTTCGTTCCGGTTTCCAGGGAGCTCTAATGGTACCTACCGAGATTCTGGCCGAGCAGCATATGCGATCATTGCAAAAGCTGTTTGAACCTTTTGGCGTAACGGTGGGCCTTCTAACAGGCAGCGTAAATGGACGAAAACGCAAGGATCTGATCGCTTCGCTGCAAATGGGGATGATTGATATCGTGGTGGGTACCCATGCCTTGATTCAGGAAGATGTGTTCTTCCGTGATCTTGGTCTTGTCGTGACGGACGAGCAGCATCGCTTCGGGGTGAACCAACGCAGCATTTTGCGGCGAAAAGGATATAATCCCGATGTGTTAACCATGACGGCAACCCCGATTCCACGGACGCTGGCGATTACGGCATTTGGGGATATTGAAGTATCCACGATCTCGGAACGGCCGAAGGGACGAATTCCGATCTCCACCTATTGGGTTAAACATGACATGATGGAGCGTGTGCTCGGTTTCATCTCCCGGGAAGTGGATCAGGGCCGTCAGGCTTATCTTATATGCCCTTTAATTGAGGAATCCGAGAAGCTGGATGTCCAAAATGCGATTGATCTGCATGTGCAGATGCAGCAGAATTTTCCGAATTATCGTGTGGGCCTGCTGCATGGACGGATGACCGCTGGGGAGAAAGAAGAGATGATGCGTGCGTTCTACAGCAATGATATTCAGCTTCTCGTCTCCACCACGGTGGTGGAAGTCGGCGTCGATGTACCGAATGCTACGTTAATGGTTATTATGGATGCGGACCGTTTTGGCCTGTCCCAGCTGCATCAGCTTCGCGGCCGTGTTGGCCGGGGGGCTCACGCTTCCTATTGCGTGCTCATCGCCGATCCCAAAACAGAGGTTGGGCAGGAGCGCATGAAGGTCATGACCGAAACGGAGGATGGGTTTGAAGTTTCTCGCCGTGATCTCGATCTGCGGGGACCGGGGGATTTCTTCGGGACCAAACAGAGTGGATTACCGGAATTCCGCCTGGCGGATATGGTTGCAGACTTTGCCGTATTGGAGCAAGCGAGGGATGATGTGTCCGGTTTGATCGGCGATCCGAATTTCTGGACATCTGTGGACTATACGGCTTTGCGAGAGTATTTACAGCAGCAGCAGGTATTCCAGGGTGATCTGATCGATTGATTGTGGCCTGAATGCATTGCTTTCCTGCAATTCGTGCGAAAAAAGTCAAGTGAACAAGCCCTCCCGTCATATGAATAGAAAGTGAGTTCATTTTTGGGAGGTGCTGTACGTTTTGGGTTACCAACAATATGGAATCAGTCCGCAGCTGGTGGAGCGGATCAAATTAAAGATGAAGAATCCTGCTGTCAAAGATCGCATCAAAAAGCTGATTGACGGAATTACGAAGTCCGACCTTCAGGACCGGGCCAAGGTTAGAAGATTGGTCAAGTCATCTGCTGTCATCTTGAATGAAAACTTCTCGTCAGCTCAGGAGGAGCAGTTCGTTGCCTTCGTCATCGCCCAGAAGATTGATCCTAACAATACGTTTCATTTGATTAAGCTGTGGGGGATGTTTCGGTGAGGTCGCTGTAGGTTGAGGGTATAAAATGCATGCAGGACAGCACACGTTGCCGCTACGATTGCAGTACCATCTTCCGATCGCTGTTATTCCCGGATTTTTTTGAACGCCCTCAATGGGGAAATCCGGGGATAAAGGCGAGCGCTTCGCTTCTTCAGGTTTATTCTGTCCTCTTCGTTTTGTGTGAATGATCTGTTTATTTTATAAAGACTCAACCTACACCGAGGGTGTAGGTTGGTTAAAGGGCGGGGCAGTTCATAAGTCAGGAAATGACTTATGGACTGCCTTTTTTGATGTTAGACATCAGACCAAGCGTCCGTGATGCATGATAAAGACGTGTTTCACGGAAAGATAAAGTAGTTGTAACGAACTGAGCGCACGCTATCCGGGTAAATCATCAGGTTCGGTGTCGTAACGAATCATAGAGTTGTTATATCGTCTTTCGCGGAGGTTAATAGCAGTTTTTTACTTATATAGCGTGGCATAGGTTCGTTAAAGTTATTATTCCATACTAATTCTCGTAATAAGGTGTAACGGATTCCTTAAAGTCTGTCTGAATGGAGCAAAAGACTCTACTGCATCCTTTTACATCTCATTTCTATCTGATGACTTTGCTTTCTCCTTGGCAGAGCGGTAAACTGGTGCATACGAGCAAAAAGGATGAACGCAAAATGAGCATTCATAGGATCGTGTAAAAGGGAACGAAAACCGGAGATGCAATAACAAAGCATAAGGCATATTGCTGATTTTTGATGGATTTGGAGGAAGCGGGCTTCATGGAAATGTTTACGATGCTGCTGGGTTTATTTGAGCGGGCGGCGCTGCTAATTATCTTTTTATTCTTTTTATCGAGGGTACCTCGTTTTAGACAGATTTTGCAGAAGGGGAAACTAAGGCCGCAGGAATATGTGGCCGTGACGCTGCTATTCTGTGCTTTTGCGATCTTTGGCACCTATACCGGGATCAATGTGGAAGGTTCACTGGTGAATGTGCGGATTATCGCTATTTTGTCGGGAGGTATTTTGTTTGGAGCACCTGTAGGGATTATTACGGGGATAGTATCGGGAGTGCACCGGTATTTGATTGATATGGATGGGATTACGGCCATTCCGTGTCTCATAACGAGTATCATTGCCGGTCTGGTGTCGGGTTACATTCATAAATACACACCCAAGTCGAAGCGGTGGATGGTTGGTATTGCGGCCGGGATGATCTGTGAAGCACTTACGATGCTGCTAATTCTGCTATATTCCTATCCGGACCCGCTCGGTGCGGACATTGTATCCAAGATTGCATTGCCCATGATTCTGGGTGAGGTCAATATTGGACTGATCGTACTGCTGGTGCAGAGTGTGGAAGGGGAAAAGGAAATGATCGCAGCACGCCAGGCCAAACTGGCCTTGGAAATTGCGAACAAAACGCTGCCCTACTTCCGCTCCATTGATGAGGACTCCCTGCGGACCATCTGTCGCATTATTCAGGAGGATATCCAGGCTGACGCTGTTGCCATTACGGATACTCGCAATGTACTGGCCTATGTCGGGTTCGGGGAAGAACGATATCACATTGGCAATGAGATTATTAGCGAGATGACGAAGCAGACGATCTCCAGCGGAGAGATTACGATCAGTAATGATGTGACGGATGAGAAAACACCGGATATTCATTCCCTGCTGATTATTCCGCTCAAGGAGCGGAGCGAAGTCACGGGAGCCCTGAAGATTTATTACCGTAAAGCTTATAAAATTACGTATCCGCTGCAAACGATGGCTGTGGGACTATCCCAGATTATTTCCACTCAGATGGAAGTTTCCCGGGTCGAAGAGATTAAGGCAGCCGCCAACAAAGCGGAACTGCGGGCATTGCAGACGACCATTCATCCTCATTTTCTCTTCAATGCGCTGAACGCGATTGCTTCTTCTATTCGAACGAAGCCTGACCGGGCACGGGAGCTGATTGTGAATTTGTCGGGATATATGCGCTATAATCTGGAGCTGTCGGATGAGCTGATCGATATTCATAAGGAGCTGGAGCAGGTCCGCAATTATGTGGAGATTGAGAAAGCCCGTTATGGCAGCAGGCTTAACGTGATCTATGAGATTGATGAGGTGGCGGTGCATATTCCAAGTCTGGTCATTCAGCCACTTGTTGAAAATGCCATCATTCATGGTGTCCTCAAGGTCAAAGGTCCTGGAACGGTGCGGATTCGGGTACAGGATTACCCTGATTTTGTACGAATAGGAGTTAGTGACACCGGTGCTGGTATCAACCCCGATATCATTGAGAAGGTCTATCATGACCGAATGCCGGGGAATCAGATTGGTCTATATAATGTTCATCGGCGGGTGAAGCTCATTTATGGACAAGGTGTAACCATTACGCGGCTGGAGCAAGGAACTGATATTATTTTTGACGTACCCAAAGGAGATGTCGTGACAAGGTGATTGGTCTATGAGAGCCCTTATCGTGGAGGATGAAATTCCTGCAAGTGAAGAATTGAATTATTTGATTCAGGAACATAGTGAGATTGAAGTGGTTGCCTGCCTGGAGGATGGTCTGGATGTACTCAAATTTCTGCAGGAGCAGGAAGTGGACGTTATTTTTCTCGATATTAACATTCCATCTCTGGACGGCATGATGCTGGCCCATCATATCGGGAAGTTCGCCAGTAAGCCTTATATCGTCTTTACGACTGCGTACAAGGAGCATGCAGCAGAAGCATTCGAGCTGGAAGCCTTTGACTACATTCTGAAGCCTTATGATGAGAAACGAATTGCAGCCATGCTGCTCAAGCTGGAGAATGCCTTCAAACGTGATCATGCGGGAGAGGGATTGGTTGAACATGGGCAGGCTCAAGTGACGGATGACACTTCCGTACAAGGATCACCGCCAAAAGCATCTGTCGCCGGAAGTGGAATACGAATTAATCTGCTGCGAAACGATAACATTATCGTAACGGATACAGCCGACATTTATTATGCGGAAGCACAAGAGAAAGTAACGAAGGTGTATACCAAAAATGGTGAGTTTACGATGCCAGTGAGCATTTCGGATTTTCATGGCCGACTGCCTCAGGAGTCCTTTTTCCGCTGTCACCGTTCTTACCTGGTCAATCTGTCTCAAATTCGTGAAATTGTACCCTGGTTTAACAATACCTATCTGCTCCGTCTGCGCGATCTGGAAGCGGAAGTGCCGGTTAGCCGGGGCAAGGTCAAGGAATTCAGGCAGCTCATGCGCATATAGAGGCATTTCATTCCGTTTCTGATGCAACTCATGCTTAAATCGGTGTTATGAATCCCCTTTCATGTATGATTAGCTTGTGAACGCATTCAAAGCAGCATTGTCATTCACCAAGTGATGGACAGTGTGCTCAGACATGACATCGGCAAAGGGGAGATCACGATGAAAGCAGCTATTTCATCAGCACCTAATTCAGCATCGACATCCATAAAAATGAATCGCTGGCTTATTGTACTGGGAACAATCATTGTACAAATGGGCCTTGGAACCATCTACACCTGGAGTTTATTTAATCAACCGCTGTCTGACCGTTTCGGATGGGACGTCAGCTCGGTCGCGATAACTTTTTCGATCACAAGTTTTGCACTCGCATTTGCTACGCTGTTTGCAGGCCGTCTGCAGGAACGGTGGGGACTGCAGCGCCTGATCCGTGTTGCGGGGATTGTCCTTGGTCTGGGACTGGTGCTCAGTTCTCAGGTCACTTCATTAACACTGCTCTACATTTTGGCAGGATTCGTAGTTGGATTTGCAGACGGGACCGCTTATATTACGTCGTTATCCAACTTAATCAAATGGTTCCCGGAACGCAAAGGTCTCATCTCAGGTATTTCCGTTGGTGCTTTTGGTACAGGCAGTTTGTTGTTTAAATATGTGAACTCGGCATTGATTGGTGCTGTAGGACCTGCTCAGGCATTTATGTACTGGGGTATCATCGTCCTGGTCCTGGTTGTGGCCGGATCTTTCCTGATTCGTGAAGCCATAGTTCGTGAACAGGCTCCCGTTAGCAAGACTGAAGGGGCGAAGCAGGAAGAAGTTATTCGTCATCAGTACACGGTAAAAGAAATGCTTCGCACGAAAGAAGCGTATATGCTGTTCGTTATCTTCTTTACGGCTTGTATGAGCGGATTGTATCTGATCGGTATCGTCAAAGACATCGGCGTGCAGCTGGCAGGTCTTGACGTGGCTACTGCTGCGAATGCCGTTGCGATGGTTGCGATCTTCAATACAGCAGGGCGTATCATTCTGGGGGCCTTGTCGGACAAAGTAGGCCGGATGAAAGTGATTGCCGGGGCACTGCTGGTTACGGCAGCCGCCGTCATGACACTAAGCCTCGTTCCGCTGACCTATGGTGTGTTCTTCGCCTGCGTGGCTGCAGTAGCGTTCTGTTTCGGTGGTAACATTACCGTATTTCCGGCGATTGTCGCGGATTATTTCGGACTGAAAAATCAGAGCAAAAACTATGGCGTCATCTATCAGGGATTTGGCATTGGAGCATTGGCTGGATCCTTTATCAGTGCCCTGCTGGGCGGATTCCATCTGACGTTTATCGTTATTGCCATACTCTGTGCTGTTTCCCTGCTGCTTGCCTTGATGATTACACCTCCGGGTCAAAATCGTCGTACACGTCAGCATGAAGGTCAAATGAGTCTCAAACCTTCATCCCGGGCAAGCTGAGTGAATTCGAATTTTTGAATATTGTTATAATTTAAAGTTCTATGTTAAATAAATGTATGGCGGTCTCTGCGGAGGCCGCTTTTTTCAATAGGGATAGGCAAAAACTACTGGTTGGTATTGGATCACTTGGGGGCAGCGTGCATTGTATCCTGTGCTTCTGCTATACTCTAGGTGAATTAAAGCACAACAACATCTGTTCGGAGCTGGAGGAGGATTTCGATGAACTTCGTTAAATATGCTGAACCTGACTTTGCAGACTATTATGCTCTGGTTTCCAATATGGAAGTCATGAAACAAATTACGGAACGTACCCTCCCGGAGGAGGAGGCGAAGACCCAATTCCGGTCCATGCTTGATTATAATCTGAGCTCCAGTTGCGGATATTTCCGGGTATCAGGTGCAGACGGAGCTGGGCTGGCTTACGCCAAACTCATTCCGGATGAATCCGATTCGTCCCGAGCGGAGATGGGCTATATGGTTTTGCCTGAATACTGGGGCCAAGGTCATGGCACGTCCATTGCGTCGCGTCTCATTTTAAAAGCACAGGCAGCGGGAATTGGTGTGCTCTATGCGATCATTGACCCATCCAACGTGGCATCCCGTCGAATATTAACCAGACAGAATTTTGTATCGACATGGACAGGCGATATGGAAGGGCTCCCCGGTGAGATTCTGGAATTAAACCTTCAAGTACGTCGGTAACCGATCAAGCCAGAAGGGTAATGATATACACACATTCTGCTTATACCTGGCATGGAGCTCATACCCGGCCGGGAATAATGCAGGATGCTGCACAGAGATATGGAGGGGATGGAGATGAGCAATACGGTAATGGAGCGTCTGAACGAATTGCTGCCGGAATGGCTGGAGACCAGTCGTCTGCATACAGGGCAGGGAAAGGTCGCTTCCTATATCCCGGAGCTGGTCAAGGCTTCACAGGATGAGCTGGGCATACATATTATGGACGCCGAAGGCAATCATGTATCTGCCGGAGATTGCGGTGTACCCTTTACGATGCAGAGCATCTCCAAAGTGTTCACACTAATTCTCGCCCTGATGGATCATGGGGAAGAAGCGGTTTTCTTTAATGTAGGAAAAGAACCTACGGGTGACGATTACAATTCGATGATCAAGCTTGAACTGGTTGAACCGGGTATCCCGTTTAACCCGCTGATCAATGCAGGAGCCATAACGGTCTCCTCCCTGGTCGCGGGAGACTGCAAGGAAGAGAAGTCACGGCGAATTCTGGAGTTTTTCCGCAAGCTCGCGAACAATGAACGGCTGGACTATAACGAAGAGGTCTTCCGGTCCGAATCGGAGACAGGTCACTTGAACCGTTCGCTGGCTTACTTTTTGAAGCATAATGGTGTGATCAAGGAAGATGTGGAAGATGTGCTCTGTGTCTATTTCCGCCACTGTTCGATCGAGGTGACTTGTGCGGATCTGGCGCGTATGGCTCTGGTGCTTGCTCATGATGGCACAGATCCGATTACCGGAAATGAGCTCATTCCACGCCGTTATGTGCAGATTGCCAAAACCTTCATGACGACCTGCGGTATGTATAACGCATCGGGCGAATTTGCCATTGAAGTCGGGCTGCCTGCCAAGAGCGGAGTATCCGGCGGAATTATCACCCTTGTTCCTGGCCAGTTTGGCATTGGTCTTGTAGGACCGGCACTAAATCGAAAAGGGAACAGCATTGCGGGCGTGCATTTGCTGGAGCGCCTTTCCAAGGAATTTGACTGGAGTCTTTTCTAAAGATTTCCCCATATACCCACCAAAATGGCCGATGAATCACATATCGGTCATTTTGCTTCTTTGGGCCGAAGGCAGCTTCGGCGATAATGGGTGTTGGGTTGCCTCGTAAAGCCTTATTGGAAGTGTAGGAAGAGGGTCCTGCATGCATGAATTCGGCTGCATCTATTGCGGAATATTCGCTAATGAGAGTTGGCAAAGTGAATAGTTCCTATTGCCGATATAAGCTTGAACGTTGGAACGTGCTATCTGCTGCGTCATTCATTCGCCAGTGTCACATTGGTAATCAGATTCATCTGAACGTCCCGGGTCCCGTTAGATGTCAGCAGCCTTAGAGTTCGTACAGTAGGGTCCAGCTTCAGTACCTGTCCAGTAAACCGGATATCGTCATGTTCATGGAACAGGGTTATGGTCACCGTATCTCCAAGCATCATTGAATTGCTGAGCAAACGGGACATTTCTTCCGCTGCCTGAGCATCCAGTGATGGACGGGTCCGGGGAGCAAGCTGTTCCTGATGAAGAATGTAAGCTTCCCGGTGCTCGGGAAGCATCATGCGCGAAGACTCAAAGAGTCCGTTTTGCTGTAGTTTTTTACTCATTTGTAATGACCTCCGATTTTATGGGAACGGTCCTGTGCCTGTGCAGACGAGCAGAGCGAGGAAGCCCGCATGATGGCAGTGTCTCCGAACTTGCGCTTGATGTCATCTGTGGCACGTTCCAGTTCTCTTTTGCGTTCACGATCATCGAACCAGGACAGCTGTACTTCGGAATCAGGCACCAGCCCGGTCAGTGAGATGCTGATGCGGCGGATGGGTAATCCGTCCCAATGACGAAGGAAGAGCGCCGCGGCCGCATCATAGACTTCATCCGTGATGTTGGTTGGCTCGTTTACCTTCATCTGGCGCGAGAAGCCAGTTGGGCGGTCGTAATCCTGCCCGCGGCATCCCACGGAGACCACGTTACCCATTAGTGATTTGTCCCGGGAGCGTCGACAGACGAGTTCTGCCAGCTCAAGCAGGACAACCTTGATCTCTTCCCAGGACTCATAATCTCTGGGAAGCGTCATCTGATGTCCAATGCCCTGCTGCTGATGTGTGTATGTCCCGGGTTTCACAGGTGAATCGTCCATACCACGGGCAATTCGCCATATTACTTCACCATTAACTCCCCAACGTTCCCTCAGTCTGGTCAGAGGCGTCCGTGCCAAATCACCAATGGTGTGAATACCCATGTTATAAAGATGTTTCCCCATCCGTGAACCGACCATGAACATCTCTCGGACAGGTTTGGTCCAGATTGTTTTCTCCATGTCCTTACGATTAAGTACACAGATGCCTCCGGGGACTTTTTTTGCATATAAGTCACAGGCCATTTTGCTCACCACTTTGGTATCACTGATGCCAATCCGAATGTATACGCCCGTCTCCTCCATGACCCTGGATTGAATGCTGCGGGCAATCGTCTCCGGGCTGCCGAATAGCTCCAGGCTTCCGGTGACATCGAGAAACTGCTCATCAATACTGTAGGGCTCAACAAGGTCAGTGAAGGACTGAAGAATCCTGGTGATGTGCAGTGACACGCGAATGTATTCTGCCATCCGGGGGCGAACGACGACAACGTCCGGGCATTTGGCAAGGGCTTCACCCAGTCGCTCAGCCGTCGTAATTCCATAAGATTTGGCAATAGGGCAGGCCGCAAGGATGATGCCTGAACGGCGCGCTGGATCTCCCGCTACGACAAGGGGACGGTCTTTGTATTCGGGATGTGCCGATTTCTCCACACTGGCATAAAATGACTGGCAGTCTGCCAGCATAATGACGCGTCCATCTTTGCGGGACATAACAGGTCTCTCCTTTATTCCATGATTCGGCTGTTCACGAACAGACAGAACTATTCAGCCGTATGTTTTTTTACATTTTATTTACAGTATGGAACATGCGTTCCTGTTTTTATAAGCATATCCCGAATGTTCTAAAGCGGCAACCGGAATTTTTTTGCAAATTGGACACAATTATGGAATCCAAATAATAGAGTCAGAATTTAGGAAATAAGATGTGCTTTTTTACATTTGATGTAAGAGATTCGTGACTTCAGGGTGATGACCCGGTGTTCATTTCGTTTTTTGTAAAAGTAATATAAATGGGCACAGTCCTATAAGGGGGGACTGATGTCCTTTTTTGCTTTTCTGCACTTTTCAGAAAACCTTGTCAGGCCGCGGGTTTTCACTGATGCGTTATCGGACTATAGTATCAATTTTGTAATCTTTATGGTTAATACTGTAAAAACGTCCGCAACTTTAACAAATGACTTGCGTTTAAAGGGGTAAGTGTTCAAGCCGAAACAGCTGCTGCATACCGCGTTGCATATAACTTTAACGGGTAGAGAACTGCAACAGGTTAGAGAGTTCGGAATGTGGTTTTATCAATGTCAAAATGGCATTCGTGAAGAAGAGAAGCTAGGCAAACTTTTCATGCTAGTTCATGGCCGTTTTTACGAATTATGGGCAGAATGTTGCATTCCACGTTTGCTTCCATCAGCCTAGTTACAAATGCAGAGTATTGGCGCTATAGTGAGAACACACCGCTGGCATCTCTACCCGGAGCGGACATCCAAGCAGTATGAATGGCTGCATGTCTGTTAGCTTTAATTTCAGATTCAGACGAAAACAGGCAGGATGCATAATAGAGAGGTGAGCAATCAGGAGCCATGAGCAGACGAAGAAGAAAGCGCTGGATGTTAACGATGTTGACGGGAGCGGTTGTACTGACCGGTGGAATATTGGCCGGTTGGCACTACATGCAGCCCCAGCTCGTTACCTACACAGCCGAGAATGGCACGGAGATGAAATTCAAGACCGAGGGAGACCGGTTCATGGAATACGGGCCCGATGGAACATGGAGGGAGATGTTCGTTAAGGGCGTCAACCTGGGTGCAACTTCGCCGGGATATTATCCGGGAGAATTTCCCCTGACCGAAGAGGATTACCTAAGGTGGTTCCAGCAGATTCAGGAGATGGGGGCCAATGTCATACGGGTGTATACGGTCCACGAACCGATTTTTTACTCAGCATTGGTCGATTATAACCGTGGCCGGGAGCAGCCGTTATATTTTATACAGGGTATATGGTCGCCGGAAGAAGAGTTGATTGAGAAGCAGGACGCTTATGCTGATCATATTGAACAGACGTTCAAGCAGGAGATTGAAAAAGCGGTAACGGCGGTATATGGGGATGCGGATATTCCCGAAAAGGCCGGAGCCTCCAGCGGCAAGTACAAAAAGAATGCCGGTAAATATCTGATGGCTTGGCATGTTGGCACCGAGTGGGATCCCACGATGGTAGACAACACGAATGAAAAACATCCCGATGTTCCGCAATACAAGGGCGTTCATTTTTCCGGGACTGCAGATGCTTCGCCTTTCGAGAACTGGTTAGCCGAGCTGCTCGACTACACAGCCGTTCTGGAGAAGAAGTATGGATGGGAACATCCGATGACGTTCACCAATTGGGTGACAACCGATGTGCTGGAACATCCAGGCGAGCCATTGTATGAGGAGGATCTCGTCAGTGTGGATGCCCGGCATATTCAGCCGGAGGATTGGCAGGGAGGATATTTTGCAGCATATCATGTATATCCCTATTATCCGGACTTATTCCATACGGACCAGACCCTTCAAACGATCAAGGATGCAAACGGCGAGTACAACACGTACAAAAGCTATCTACGCAAGCTAAAAGCCGAGTATTCCGATATGCCTGTAATGGTAACAGAGTATGGTGTACCTTCTTCCCTGGGGATTTCTCATCTAGGCATGGGGGGAAGGGATCAGGGCGGACATAACGAGGCCGAACAAGGAGCCATTGACGCTTCACTAACTCAGGATATCTATGACGAAGGGTATGCGGGAGCGATTCTGTTCATGTGGCAGGATGAATGGTTCAAGAAAACCTGGAACACGATGCCTTTTGAAATTCCTGCTGATCGGCGGGCCTACTGGCTAAACGTGCTGACCAACGAGAAAATGTTCGGTCTGCTCGCCATGGACCCCGGCAAACAGGAACAGCTGACCATCGACGGGAAACTGGATGACTGGGTTGCGCTGAACGAAGAAGAGGTTACGGTATGGCAGGGAAAAGTGGACGGCATTCAGGAAATGAAGCTGACCCACGACGAGGCCTACCTGTACATTGGGATGAAACTGGACCAGCCGTATGATCCAGATCAAACGGTGCTCCGCATAGGGACGGATACACTGGCAGGCGGCAATCAGCCTGGCGAGCGGCTTCCGGAACGAACGCTAAGTGACGGTCTCGAAACGGTCATCACGCTGGGACAGGATGATGAATCCCAGGTAGAGATCGCCAAGGATTATGATTTTAACCAGCGTCTGTACGGCAAGGAAGGATACGATATGCTTCCGGACAAGCAAGCTAATGCCGCTGATCCCTTCCATCCATGGAATTTGGCAGTCAGCCTGAGGATGACGCCGCCGGATACCCGGTCCGCTCATCCGTTTATGAATGAGAAGGTGGGTATCTTGAAGCGGGGAACAACGGCTCCCGGACAGTCCGATACGGATTCATTGACGACCTGGCAGTATGACGGCAATCAGGTGGAGATGCGAATTCCCTGGATGCTGCTTGGGTTTGGTGACCCAAGTTCACTGCAAGTGATCGATTATGGACCCCTGCAGGAAGGACGGGCGTTTAAGACGGTGACGACTGAAGGCATAACGCTGGTTCCATGGTTAATGGATCGATCGACGGGCAACGTGACCTGGCCCGCAGGTGATCAGACGACGCTGGATTTGACAACCTTGCCTGTGTATAGCTGGCAGCCGTGGGAACAGGTGAAATACAGTGAACGACTGAAGCTGAGTTACGAAGAAATGAAGAAAGTCTTTGAACAAATTCCAAGTTCTCAGATGAATTAAGTGAGTATAAAGGAGGACCTTTTCACATGTTTTCGAGTTTGGCGTTGGCCTATCTATTTTTATACATCTGTATAGCGCTCGTCGCTCTGGGTGTGATCCTGCTGTTTGCCATGAAAGTGTCCCATAACGGCAAACGGCGCAAGATTGAATTCTACAAACAAAAGCAACGGGATTACTTCACGTATCTGCAAACGGCACTGACTGAAGGCCGTCCGCTGAGATTGCCTCCCGGCAAGCTGGCTCCGGTTGAACGACAGGTGATTCAGAGCAAGCTTATTGAGTGGATTGATCAATTCAAAGGGGAGTACCGGGACAAATTGATTGCACTCTGCCGCGAAGCAGGATTTGTAGAACATGATCTGAAAGAACTGGGCCGATTGCGTTATGGCCGGCAGATCGATGCAGCATATCGATTGGGCGGCATGCGCTGTCCCGAAGCTGTCCCGGGCCTGATGGAAATACTCAAGGATGAGAAGCCCGGACCGATGGCATTCATGATTGGACGTTCCATTGCGAGAAGCACAACCCGTCAGGGTGAATTGAAGGACATGCTTGAGGTGTTACTCACAAAAGGAAAATCGATTCATCATCTGGCTGCAGATATCTTGCTTGAGACCAGCCTGGATACAAGCAGACTTCTGATTGAGCTGCTGGAAGACCGCAATCCTGATTTTGTAAAGGTTGGACTTGTTGCCATGTGGGGACAGGCTGTACCTGAAGTCATGCCGGCACTCGACCGGTTGGTCGGTGCAGAACATCAGGATGTACGGGCGGAAGCGGTGAAGCTGTATCTGAGCGCAAGTCCGGCACTTCAGGATGAGACGATTCTCAAGCTGATGAAGGATGCTGATCCGGAAGTACGGGCAGAAGTGGTTCAGGCGCTTGGTTCGAAGCATGCGGCAGGCAGCATTCCACTGCTGCGCAAGGCGCTCCGTGACGAAGACTGGCGAGTGCGCTATACGAGTGCAGAGAGCTTGAGCATGCTGGGCGAACCCGGATTCGAAGCGTTATGTCAGGCAGCGGTACAAGGTACCGGTGCTGAACGTGAAATTGCAATGCAGCAAATCGAGAGCACGATGAAACAATCCGGAGCCGATCACAAAGCGGTTGACCAGATGATTGTGCACAACAAGAGAAGGCTGCTCTATGACCAATATTTTGCCCCTGTACCGGGTAACCGAACAACGAAGAGACGCACCAGTGTGGCTGCGGTAGGAGGGGATTACACTGCTTAGGGATCTGTTATTGATTTATGGCATGGTAGCCATCTACTATGTCGTTGCTGTAAATGCGCTTTATTTTTCCATTCTGGCGCTATCATTCCGCAACATCTGGACCATTTTCAGACGGTCGCATTATTCCAAATACAATACATTGTCAGGCTCGGAACTGGTGCCTTCGGTATCACTGCTGGTGCCGGCTTACAACGAGGAATTGACGATTATTGAAAATGTGAACTGTCTGATGACACTGAACTACCCGACGTACGAAGTCATCGTGGTGAATGACGGATCCAGCGACAGTACCCTGAAGGTGCTGCTGAAGGAATACCGCCTGAAACCCGTACCTGATACCAAGATCCGTGGCAAAATTCCTTGTCAAACCATTCGGGGGATATACCACAATCCGGAATTCCCGGATCTGTATGTGATCGATAAGGAAAATGGCGGAAAGGCAGACTCGCTTAATGCCGGGATCAACTTGTCCCATTATCCGTTGATTTCTTCCATTGATGCCGACTCGTTGCTGGAAAAGGATGCCCTGATTCGGATGGCACGCATGTACATGGAAAATCCCGAAGAGACCGTGGCGATTGGCGGAGATGTTCGCATAGCGAATGGCTGCAAAATCGAAAACGGAGCTGTTCAGGATGTCTCCCTGCCGCGCAAAATGTGGCCGATGTTCCAATCCATTGAGTATCTCAAAGCCTTTCTGGGCGGACGAATTGGCTGGAGCCATATGAACGGACTGATCATCGTGTCGGGTGCCTTCGGCATGTTCCGCAAGGATGCTGTTATTGCCGTTGGTGGGTACCGGGACGGTTATCCGGGGGAAGACATGAACATTATCATCAAGCTTCATCGCTATATGCTGGAAAATAAATTGAAATACCGCGTAGCCTTTTGTCCTGAAGCTGTTTGCTGGACACAGGCGCCGGATTCCTACCGCATCTTGTCCAGTCAGCGTAAGCGCTGGGGACGCGGGAATCTGAAGAACATGCTGGAGAACCGCGGCATGCTGTTCAACCCGAAATATAAGGTGATGGGCATGCTGACCATGCCATACAACGTCATTTTTGAAGCGCTCAACCCTTATTTCCGGATTACCGGACTGCTGGCCCTTGCCGGATATGTGCTGCTCGATATGACACAGTGGCCGGTTCTTGTTCTGTTCGGATTGCTGAACTTCGTGAGCGGTTATCTGCTGAGCGTAGGGGCATTGATTCTGGAAGAAATTGCGTTCCGGAGATACAACAAGCTGTCGGATCTGGTCAAAATGCTGGTTTACTCTGCTCTGAAATTTGTGGGCTATCACCAGCTTGGCGTTCTGTGGAGATTGCAGGGACATATTCAGTTCATGCAAAACAACAATTCATGGGGAACCATGACACGTCAGAGCTGGTCCGAGGAACAAAAGGGAAGCGAAGCTGCCTGAATCACAGCCTGCATCGAGAGGTGCAGTCCATTGGGCAGCATCGATTGGCACTAATGGCAATACAGCAGCAACAGAATAGATAACCAAGGGAGAAGGGTGGAAAAGAACATGCCTAATACGGCAACATTGCAGCGTGAAGCTGCCGTTAATGTGTACCGAAGTGTAGAACAGGGATTGAAGGATACGGGTGCCGGAACTTGCGGCTTAATGTTCATCCATTGCGGAGGTGTACAGGCCCAGCCGGAGCAGCAGGTCAGGAACTATCTGGAGCAAACGAGTGAGTTCGCCTTCCAGCTGTGGAAGGATGGGGCAACCCAGACGCTTGCGGTCCTGCTGCCTGGTTTGACGCTGAACGAAGTCCACTATGAAGGGCTTCGCATCAAGCATGAGCTGCAGGAGACGGTTCCTGGAGCCGAGCCGCAGATTACGCTGGCGAGCTTCAAGGATAGTGAGCGTCCTTCTCAGGCGACGATTCAGCACATGGCTGAATCCGCGAAGCTGGTTGACCCTGAGGAGATTCATATCTACACGCTGGACAATACGGCGGACGAGCCGGGCAGAATTTTGATCGTGGATAACGATCCAACGGTTCGCGAGTTCCTGCAGCTCCGCCTGAAAATGCAAGGTTATGAGACGTATGAAGCTGTAGATGGACTGGCTGCACTTGAATTGATTGAGAAGGTGTCACCTGATCTGGTGCTGACCGAATTGAATCTGTATGGCATTGACGGCCTGCCGTTCATTCACCATATTCAGAACCTGGATGTCGAGCAGCCGCCGAAGATTGTTGTGCTGACCGAGCAGCGTGTCGAACAGACGATCAGCCAATGCTTCCGCAGCGGTGTGGACGATTATATGACCAAACCTTTCTCCCCTGTGGAGCTGGATGCACGTATTCGTCGCTGCCTGCACTAATAAGATGATCAACCGAAACGGAATTACGGAACATTACAAATACATTAACCTGGAGGGAATATCATGGAGAATCAACAATTCCATACTTTACTGAATGCCATTGAAAACAAAGAAGCGGTGCTCGGCGTGGTCGGGCTCGGTTACGTAGGACTTCCACTTGCCGTGGAAATGGTGAATCAAGGCTTTACGGTAATCGGTATTGACCTGGATGCGTCCAAGGTCGACAGTATCTATAATGGGGATTCCTATATTCACGATATCTCGTCCGAGGAATTGAAAAAAGTGATGCAAACAGGCCGCTTCCAGCCTACAACGGATTACAGCATGCTGCGCGTCATTGATGCCTTGAGCATCTGCGTGCCAACACCGCTCAGTGAGAACCAGGATCCGGATACATCCTACATCGAGACTGTAGTGGATCAGATCAAACTGCACATGAAACCGGGCATGCTGATTACACTGGAGAGTACAACCTATCCGGGTACAACTGAGGAATTGATTCAGCAAAAGCTGGACAAAATCGGACACGAAGCTGGCAAGGACTACTTCCTCTGCTTCTCGCCTGAACGAGTGGACCCGTCCAACGGACGTTTCACCACGTACAATACGCCGAAAGTTATCGGGGGGACCACAGAAGCTTGCCTGAAACTCGGAACGGCGCTGTATAGCAAGTATGTACAAACGGTTGTACCGGTATCTTCGCCAAAAGTGGCAGAGATGTCCAAATTGCTGGAAAATACGTTCCGCAGCGTAAACATTGCGTTTGTAAATGAAATGGCAATGATGTGTGACCGCATGGGCATCGACATCTGGGAAGTCATTGATGCAGCGGCGACGAAGCCTTTCGGATTCATGCCGTTCTACCCAGGCCCAGGCATCGGCGGTCACTGCATTCCGCTTGATCCAATGTATCTGTCCTGGAAAGCGAAAGGGTTCCGCTTCTACAGCAAATTTATCGAGCTGGCACAATCGACCAATGACAACATGCCGTACTATGTGCTGAACAAAACATCAACCATTTTGAACGAGTACGCGAAATCTGTTCGGAACTCCAACATCCTGCTGCTCGGCATGTCGTACAAGCCGAATATTGCAGACCTGCGTGAGTCACCGGGACTCGAAGTATATGAACTGTTCAAGGAAAGCGGAGCGAATGTCAGCTACTTCGATCCATATGCCGATTCCTTCCGTGACAAGCATGACGATACGGTGTACAGCGAAGCATTCAACCTGGAGCAATTCAAGAAATATGACTGCATCGTGCTGATTACCAACCACAGAGATCTGCCATACAGCGATATTGCCGATTTGGGTGTGCCAATTCTGGATACACGCAATGCGTTCCGGACATACACACAGCCGCACATCTACAAAATTGGACACTCGGTTCAGCATCCTGTGCTGGAACCAAGTGAAGCGTTGCTCGTCTGAGAAACAACATGATTCGCTGGGGCAGGATGTCGGTGAGGACAAAATGGGCTCTGCTCGCGCTGACCTTTTGTTTGCTGCTGTTGCCCTGGCTGTTCAAATGGTTCTCGGCAGAGGAGAAAAAAGCGACCTGGCTGTGGGATGCTTCCATCATCGCAGAACAGACCCCGGATATCATCTCCTTCTCCAAGGAGCAGGGTGTTGATGTCATTTTCCTTCAGATACAGGATGAGGTATCGGATGATACGTATCGCAAATTCATTGCTTCTGCCCGGCAGGCAGAGATCCAGGTACATGCCCTGAATGGTCATGCGGACTGGGCCTACAGGGACAAACAGGAAGAGGGACTCGCTTTCATTGAGCGCATTCGTGCGTATAATGCCGCTTCGGCAAAAAATGAGCGTTTCGAAGGCATTCAGCTGGATGTGGAGCCCTACCAACTGCAGCGCTGGGAGAATGAGCAGGACAGCGTCATTGCAGAGTGGAGTGACAACATGAAGGCCTGGACGAAAGCTGGTAAGGATGCGGGACTCTATATGAGTGCAGCCATACCGTTCTGGCTGGATGCCCGTCAGGCAACCGAAGGCGGAGGAACGTTCAGTAGGTGGGTCATTTCCCACTTTGATGCCGTTGCGATCATGGCTTACCGGGATAGTGGTCAGCAGATGTACGACCTGTCGAAGGAAGAGCTGGATGAGGCGGATGAACTGCATAAGGACGTATGGATTGGAGCGGAGCTTGCCGATACACATGAGGGTGAGCATCTGACCTTTTTCGGGAAATCCATAAGCAATATGGATGAAGAGATCGCCAGGGTGTTTGACCTGGCCGGATCTCATTCCTCCTTTGCTGGAGTCGCTGTGCATCATTATGAAGCGTGGTATGCGAAGGAAAACGGACTTCCCCTGGCTCGCAAGAGTGATGAGGAGAAATAACGGACAGTATGGGAAAAGCAGGATAGCAAAAAGGCAAGTTTCCGGTGAATGGAGACTTGCCTTTTTCTTTTTATTTGCTTTTTGCCGCGCTGGACTTGGCAATCAGCTTTTACCGTTTTCGCTTGTCCGGTACCGATTGGGCGGCAGACCCACCTGTTTTTTGAACGCTTTGGAGAAGGAAAATAAATCCGGATAACCGACCGAATGAGCTACTTCCGTCAAGGTCAAAGGGGTTTGGACGAGCAGGCGCTTGGCCTGGTCCATTTTGAGCTGCTGGATGTATTGCACCGGAGACAACCCGTACGCTTTACGAAATTGTTTGGCAAAATGGGTTCGGTCCACCCCCGCATGAGCAGATACGCCCTCTACCGTGATCCCTCCGGCAAAATGGATATCCATGTATTCCTTCCCTTTTTGCAGCCAGGGGATAGCCGCATCCGGCTGCAGTCCCTTGGCGGCAGAGGAACGAGAAACGCGATCAAACAGACCGAGAAACCGGGTGAGTCGTCCCAGGTCACTTGCTCCCCCCTGAGGTCTGCGAACTTCCTCCATAAAAGCACGCATTCCACTAGCCGTCTCCGGAGTCAGTATAGCGGAACGATGAGGAGCATCTGGCGTAAGTCCAAGCCGCGAGAGAAGTTCGGTTGCATGGGTACCATCAAAGGCGATAAAGATCTTCTGGAGCGGCTCCTTGGGATCAGTCCAATACTCATGAGTGACATGCGGAAACAGACAGAATGCATCCCGGGCCCTAAGGGGATACTGTTGTCCGTTCTGTATAAAAGTACCCTCTCCCTCGAGGACAAACAGCAGGTAATGATAAGGTGTTGTACGAGGGCCGATATGATAATTGTTCTTGGCGATATTGCGTCCAATTCGTATTGGCCAGGCTCCACCAGCTTTCTCGAATTCGGACGGAGTAAAAAAAATAATATCCAAAAACTCGTGGTGGTCCTCCTTCATGCTCTCCGTCATCAGGAACACCTCTTTAAAATAAGTTTAATTTCAATATCTATCTGTGAGTTAATATAATATACCCTATTATACAGGTGGGTTTTGTACATATTCAAGAACAGGATGACTTATTCCTGTAAGATGACCACAAAATGACAAAATAAAATTGTCGTAAAATGACATTGATCACAGACAAATCAATTGATATGATGACCATACCTATTAAACCAAGTTAATTAATCGGTATTCGAATGCTTCTTACAAATTACAATTAGAAAATAAGGCGCAATCTTAAAATCCGTTTTTGATAAGTGTAAAAGTAGTGGAGGGGACGAAATCGATTCTGGAGAAGTGTAACGCTCGCCTTTATCCCGGGATTTTCCCCTTGAGAAAGGGATGCAAAAAAATCCGGGGATAACAGCGATCGGAAGACGATTCGTTACCGGAACGGCTACTTCGCAGCTGTTAGTTTTATTTTTGAAATGGGACTTTATTTATCAACAGAGAGGAATGACCTTATATGAGTGAACACGAAGAACTGAAATTCGGATGGTTTTTGCCAACGGCTGGAGACGGAAAATATGTTGGGGTCGCCCCGGAACGGGAACCGAGCCTGGATTATTTGATACAGGTAGCACAAACGGCCGAAACGGCAGGATTTGAATTCGTATTGATCCCGACCGGTGGGGCATGTCTGGATGCTTGGGTCGTCGGTTCGGCAGTAATGAGTCACACTCAAACACTTCGTCCTCTCGTGGCCATTCGACCAGGCCTGGTTACACCGGTGCTCGCCGCACGGATGGGAGCTGCACTAGATCAACTCTCTGGTGGACGTGCCATGATTAATGTCGTGACGGGTAGCTCGGTCCGAGATCTGGAGGAACTGGGAGATCCGCTGGCGCATGCCCATGACGAACGTTACGTACGGGCGAGCGAGTACATGGAAGTGATGAAGCGTTCGTGGACACAATCGACCGGACTCAACCTGACCGAGTTTGCCGGAAGTGGTTCCAAAGCGAACGCCGAAGCATCCAGCGATGATAATTCGGAGTTTAATGGTCAGTATTACAACTTTAAGGGTCCGGTAGGCATGCCGGAAACGGTCCAGAAGCCCTACCCTCCATTTTATCTGGGGGGAAGTTCACCCATTGCCAAAAGAGTGGCTGTAGAGCATGCGGATACGTTCCTCATGTGGGGTGAACCGCACGACTGGATTCAGGAACAGATTGAGGAGATCGAAGTGATCCGCGAACAGGTGAAACATGAAACAGGACAGGATCGCCAGTTGCGTTACGGAATGCGGGCACAGGTACTTATTCGGGATACCGAGGAAGAAGCTTGGGCAGCAGCGTGGGAGATTATTAGCAAAGTTCCCCCTGAAGCCATTGAGAAAGCGAAAGCGGCTTTTGCTGAGACAGACGCCACCAACCAGCGCAGACAGAATGAGCTCCGTGAATTGTCCGAGAAACAGCAATTCGTTGTAGGGCCCAACTTGTGGACAGGTTTGTCCGTTGTCCGTTCAGGCGGGGCAATCCTCATCGTGGGCACATCAGAACAAGTTGCTGAGCGTCTGATGGAATACGCGGATCTCGGCGTGACCACATTCATATTGTCAGGCTATCCACATCTGGAAGAAGCCGAAATATTTGGCGAGAAAGTAATGCCGATCATTCGCAGCAAGTGGAGTGCGAGAAATGTGAAGCATCAGCTTAGCAGCAATTAATTCAATTATCACCTAATTCAACATTACTCAGGAGGTCGTCTTTCATGAGAAAAAATAAAAAATTCATCCTTCCCCTGGTCAGTATGCTGGTCATGTCCTTGCTGCTGTCCGCTTGTGGGGGCGGGGATAACTCTGCAGCAGGCGAGAACGGTTCCTCCGGTTCAGGCAAAGTCACCATTAGCTTCATGCACTGGCGCGGTGAAGATGCTGAAGCGCTGAACAAAACCATTGATGCATTTGAAAAGGAAAACCCGAACATTCATGTGGAGATGCAGACGCTCCCTTCAGACCAGTATCAATCCACAGTACAATCCAAAATCAGTGATGGTTCGGTAGGGGATGTATTTGCCTCCTTCCCGGGTGCACAATTCGATGCTTTTACCAAAGCCGGATTGTTCACGGACCTGACAGGATCATCTTTTCTCTCTGCCTATAACTCCAAGCTGATCGAGGCAGGCCAGCTGGATGGCAAGCAATATGCCATTCCGTATCAGCTCGTATACAACGATCCAATTTATAATGTGAAGCTGTTTGAAAAATACGGTCTGACACCGCCGAAGGACTGGGACAGTTTCCTGGCGCTCTGCCAGACACTGAAAGATAACGGAATTATCCCGATTGCCTTTGCGGGAGCGGACATTGGTCCAGGGCAGTTCATGAACACCATGGTGATGAATAATGCACCAAGTGACGACATTTTTACCAAAGTGGAAGCAGGCGAGGCGAAACTGACAGATGAGTTCTGGGTGAAAACACTCACGCAAATTAAGGAGCTGAACGATAAAGGCTACTTCCAGCAGGATGCACTGGGTACCAAGGACCCGGCGGCAGGAGCGCTGTTCATTCAAGAGAAGGCAGCCATGCTTGCAAGTGGTTCCTATCAGCTCGCTCAGAACAAGCTGCAAAATCCGAATTTGGAGCAAAAGCTGCTTGCACCTATTACCGTAAGTGCAGATCAGGCAAAGTATGAAGGGGTTCATACCACGACGTTCATGCTTGCGGTAAACAGCAAGTCCAAACATCCGGAAGAAGCGAAGAAATTTATCGAGTTTCTGAGCAAACCCGAAGTGGCTGGAGCGTATGCCAACCAGACGGGTCAGAACGTAACCGTAAATGACGTGAAGTATGATTCTGCCGAACTCCAGGTTGCAGGGGAGTGGGCAAACAAAAAGACCGTGTTCCAGCCACGGTTCACCATTCTGAACGGAGATAATCAGAAGGCAGTCACCAACTCCATTCAGGCTGTGCTTAGCGGTACTTCTCCTGAAGAAGCTGCGCAGCAGGCACAAGCGATCATCGATCAGCATATCGGGAAATAAGTCATGAAGAATCGTATTCAGCTATCCCTGTTTCTGTTACCCGGGTTGCTGCTGTACGTGGGACTGTTCGTATTTCCTACATTGACGGGGCTGTTCTACTCCTTTACGGATTGGGACGGGGTATCCCCGTCGTATGCGTTTGTAGGGCTGGATAATTATAAGGACAGTCTCAGCAGCATCGTCTTTCGCAAGGCTTTTGGCAATAACGTTGAATTCATGCTCACGGTGGTTATTGCCCAAACCTTTATTTCACTTGTGCTGGCATTACTGCTCGTCCGAAACACCAAAACGCGGATTGTACTTCGCGCCCTGTATTTTCTCCCGGCCATTTTGTCCTCCGTATCGGTTGGGTTGATCTGGGCTTTCATGTATGATCCATCCATTGGATTGATCAACTATGGGTTAAACGGGGCAGGTATGGAGAGTCTTGCACGCAACTGGATCGGTGATCCCAAAATTGCAATCTACTCCATTGCAGCCGTGCAGGTCTGGGCTCATGCCGGGCAAATGATGATTGTGTTTATCGCTGGCCTGCAAGGTATTCCGGCTGAACTGTATGAGGCCGCCCGAATGGACGGTGGCAGCAAATGGCAGGTATTCCGTACGGTGACCTGGCCGCTGCTTGCCCCTTCGGCTACGATTGTCGTTGCCTATACAACGATCCAATCGTTTAAGGCATTTGATCTTATTTTCACCATGACGGACGGAGGCCCGAACTACGCAACTGAAATTTTGACGACGTATATCTATCATACCGCCTTTGGCAGCTATTCATTTGGCCTCGCTTCTGCGGGTTCGATGATCTTCCTGGTTCTGCTGGCCTTGCTGACGTTTGTGCAGTTCAAGGCACTGCGTGCCGACCGGGTAAGCTATTGATGCCGGAACGTGCTTACACAAGAGGCAGAAGGGAGTTCACATGTTTCTTAAATGGTTCAATCGCCTGATATTGTTGGTGTACGCGCTGCTGATTATCGTGCCGCTGTACTTCGTATTTGTATCCTCATTCAAAACAAGCAGCAACTTCTTTACCAGTCCATTCAGCTGGCCTGATCCGTTTACATGGGATAACGTTACGGGCATGTTTCGCAATCAACCAATGTGGCAATATTTCGGAAACAGTCTTGTCGTGACACTGGGTACGGTGGTGATTGAGCTGCTGCTGAGCAGCATGATTGCCTACGCCATTGTTCGCTGGGGCGGAAGCGTGGGTAAAATTGTGTTTGGCCTGTTTGTGGCTGGGCTTATTGTTCCTTCCCAGGTCAGCATGCTGCCGATCTACTCCCTTACACGTACGCTGGGCTGGTCTGACAGTCTGACGGGCCTGATCGTTGTATCGGCCGCCATGCTGATGCCTGTCTCCGTATTCATGCTGACGGGTTTCATGCGCATGCTGAATGCCGAAATTCTGGAGGCGGGCAGCATGGATGGGGCAAGCGAGTGGCGCCTATACACACGGATTGCGCTGCCGCTGGCTGCGCCTTCACTTGCGGCAACGGCTACGTTCCTGCTGGTCATGGTTTGGAATGATCTGCTCATTCCGATGCTCATGCTCAGCAGCAAGTCCAAATTGACGTTACCGCTGGCACTTATGCAGTTCCGCGGGGAGTACGTGACGAACTATCCGATGATGCTGACGGGAGTACTGGTGACGGCCATTCCGATGATTGTGCTGTTCATTTTGCTCCAGCGTTATTTTGTTGCAGGTCTGACAGCGGGTTCACTCAAGGGGTGAGCTATTGGAAGGTGACGTGGAGGAGAGCGTATTTTTCATTGATTTCTGGATCATTCTGCATAATAATGGTTTAGTGTCAGAATGACTACATAGAGATCAAGGAGCTATCGTTATGACTAAACTGGAAGTGTTGCGGAATCCCAAGCAGCGCAAGCTGCTGTTTAGTGCCGGGATGAGCTGGCTGTTTGATGCAATGGAGGTTGGCATGATTTCCTTCATCGTGGCAGCTCTTGCCAAGGAATGGAGCCTCAGTCCCGGACAAGTCGGTGTGCTGACCAGTATCAACTCCATCGGTATGGCGCTGGGTGCATTGCTTGCGGGTGCACTCGCTGACCGTTTTGGCCGTAAGGCCATTTTGATGTGGACCCTGTTAATCTTCACCATTGCGAGCGGTTTGTCTGCACTGGCGACCGGTTTTGCCGTACTGTGCGTACTGCGCCTGATTGCTGGAATTGGGCTTGGTGGCGAGCTACCTGTAGCCTCGACACTGGTATCAGAGTCCATGCCAACAGCAGAACGCGGCCGTGCCGTCGTGTTGCTGGAGAGTTTCTGGGCTGGAGGCTGGATTGTATCGGCACTCATTGCCAACTTTGTGATTCCTGAATACGGCTGGAGAATTGCATTTGCGATTGGTGCCGTTCCGGCATTCTACGCGCTGTATCTGCGCCGTGTCATTCAGGACCCGCCGCGTTACAAGCAAAACAAGACCATCCGGAAGACGACGTTCCGGGAGAAAGTGGCTGCAGTATGGTCTGCTCCGCATCGCCGGACAACCATCATGCTCTGGATCTTGTGGTTTACGGTAATATTCTCCTACTATGGCATGTTCCTGTGGCTGCCTTCCGTCGTGATGGCCAAAGGCTTCACTCTGGTCAAAAGCTTTCAGTACGTGCTGATTATGACCTTGGCACAGCTGCCAGGTTACTTTACAGCGGCTTATTTTATCGAGCGGTACGGACGTAAATTCGTCCTGGTCGTTTATCTTACACTGACGGCAGTGAGTGCAATTGCTTTTGGTTTGGCAACAACTGAAGCGGCGATTCTCACCGCAGGCATCTGCCTTTCTTTCTTCAATCTGGGGGCATGGGGTGGTCTGTACGCGTATAGTCCGGAACTATATCCAGATTCGGTTCGTTCGACAGGTGTGGGTCTTGCCACATCGGTGGGCCGCGTCGGGGGCGTACTTGCTCCATTGATGGTCGGCATGCTGGTTCAGCGTGAGGTAGCCATCAGCATGATTTTCACGATTTTCTTCGTGACAATCCTGATTGGGGCAGCAGCTGTACTGTTCCTTGGCCGGGAAACGAAGGGTCAGGAACTGGCAGAGTAGATGTAAATAAATTCAAGCGCAACTTTTGTGCGGGTCTGCCTGCCTACGGAAATGGAGGCTGGACAAGCGGCATAAGGTTGATACAAGAAGAGGCATAGCCCTGATATGACCATGGGCTCATGCCTCTTTTTGCTATATTCAAGGCCCTGTTTTTCATGCTCCATCGGTCCGATAGACGGCACTTTGGCGATATCCTATAATGACACTCGGGATGTCCATAAGGGAGGGTTCAGGGGAAAAAGTGGGGTCTGGACTCAGAATAATGGAGGTTAATTGAATCATGAAAAACGATAATAAAATGGATCAAACGAATAAAATGGCTACAAAGCATAATGTGAATGGAACGAAAAGTGCCAATGAACTGATCAGGGCCTATAGGTTAGAATTAAGTAAAATTGCTGGCAACATGGAACCGATCACCGTGAGTCGGGCAGTAACTCATCGGAGGGGGAAAAAGGCTGGCAAAAGAGCAGGACGAGTCAGTGTACTACTCAGTGCCTTTGCGATTGCTCTTGGCCTCACGATGGCAGCTCCATCTGCGGGAGCTCAGAAGCTGGAGCAGGGCGTTCAAAGTGAGCATGTGCTGCAATTGCAGGAGCAATTGCGGGATCTGGGTTACTTCAAAGCCGGATTGACCGGATATTACGGTTCCATTACCAAAAGCGCTGTACGCAAATTTCAGCAGGCTCAGGGCCTGAGTGCGGATGGGATTGCAGGCCCGGCGACACTGAATAGGCTGAACAAAAAGGCCAAAGCCGAAGGTGAGACGCTGCGCCAGTTGGCGAAGCTAATTCACGGGGAAGCGCGCGGGGAATCCTTTGAAGGACAGGTTGCTGTAGGGGCGGTCGTCTTGAATCGGGTGCAATCCAATGCATTTCCGTCATCCATCCCGCAGGTGATTTTCCAGAAAGGGCAGTTCACTGCGATTGATGATGGTCAGTTCAATACAAAGCCAACGGCTACTTCTTATAAGGCAGCACGGAAAGCTTTGAATGGTGTTGATCCGACGAATGGTGCGCTCTATTATTACAATCCGAAGATCGCAACCTCGCTATGGAGCAAAAGCAGGCCGACACTCCTGACGATTGGGCAGCATGATTTTACGAGATGAGGCAGGTTGAGGCAGTAGATAGAGCAAATACATTTTTTTAATAACAACAAGGAACCCCAGTTGTGTATGCTGCGCTTCTGCAGGTACGTGGCTGGGGTTTAACAATAATGTTATCGTGGACAAATGATATCTCGGCACTGAAGTAAATATGAGTTTATTTTTATGGTTGGACCGTGAAAGGAATACTCAACGAAGTAGGCTCTACAATGGTCTCTCCGGTGTCATAGTCATAGATTCTATTGAAAACCAATTCAATGGATTCCAGCTTGTCGGGGTCATCTGTATATACGAAACCATAGCCCATATTATCCATGACTACGCCGTCGTATTGATGATAAACATAAGGTTTCCTCATGAAATTACGATCTGCTGAGATGGGTTTACCCGTGTTCGGATGGATTGAATTCAAACCGTAAAATCCGATATTTTGATCCGTTGTATTTTCTACACTGTAGACGATTTTGATATAAGTCATATCAGAACCGATATCTTCTTGATTGAGAATTACAATGTTTTCTCGGGAATCCTCAGGAATCTCACGAGCCTCTAATAATTGAACATCCATAATATGAATCGTTAATGGCCCGAATTCAATACTTTGTTTCAGATGCACAGCTTTTAACAGTTTGAGTTGTCCGCCGTAATCAAATGTGCCTGTATCTCCCGGTTCGGACAGAAGCGGAGATGGTGCACTTTCAAAAAGCTTATCCTGAAGATCGCTGGCAGCTTGCTCGAATGGATTATAATCTGGCTTAAGTCCTTTGTATGTTAGTTCTGCACGGAAAGGCTTTAAACCGGATTCCAAGACAAGCTCAGAATCAGCAGGGTGAGGCTGTAACGGATTGATTTCCAGTGGTGCAGATGTGGCATCATTGGAGCTGCCTGAACCGCCCAAAAGTGCAAGAGCGAGCAGTAAATGAAAAACAAACATAAAATGCGGCACCCTTTCTCTTTGGAAAATAGCAATACAAATACATCGTACATAATCATAACAAAACAGTTCATGGTGACCATGAGAATATGGGCCCAACTTCAGCTAATAGCATATTGATAAGTTCTTGCTTGGGTCTAGTAGCAAGGGCCTATGCCAGACAAAGCGGGTTCGATCGATTGGTCATTTTGAAATGTAACCTAGACTACAGTCTGTTTGTTCCAAGTTTTTTACTAAGACAAAAGAGGAAAATATGCTTCACCATTGGATTCGCCTGTCCAATCCTGTACAATGGATAACGATAAAAACAACGGTAGATTAAGGATGGATCAGCACGATGAGAATTATCATATCACCTGCCAAAAAGATGAAGATCGATACCGATCTGATGACCAGCGCGCAGATGCCGCGTTTTATAAACGAGTCAGAACAGCTGTTGAGTGTGCTCCAAAAGTTATCCTATGACGAGCTCAAAGCGTTATGGAAGTGTAATGATGCAATCGCCGAACAGAACATGGAACGTATTCAAAAAATGAATCTAAAAGCCAATCTTACGCCAGCCATCTATGCCTATGAGGGCATTCAGTATCAGTATATGGCAGCGGGTGTTTTTCAGCAGGAAGAACTGGCGTATCTGGAGCAGCATTTGCGCATATTATCCGGTTTTTATGGCATGTTACGGCCTCTGGACGGGGTTACACCTTATCGGTTGGAGATGCAGGGCAAGCTGCAAGGTCCGGGTTTCAGCTCGCTCTATCATTTTTGGGGCAGCAAGCTCGCAGATCAGCTTCAATCAGAGAGCAATTGTATTCTAAATTTGGCTTCCAAAGAGTACAGCAAAAACATCATTCCTTTTCTGAGCGAGGAAACCCGATTTATCAATTGTGTATTTGGACAAATGGTCAATGGGAAGATGGTTGAAAAGGCAACCCGGGCGAAAATGGCCAGAGGTGAGATGGTGCGGTATATGGCAGAGCGTAAGATTACAGATGTACAGGAGATTAGAAACTTTGATCGGTTAGATTTTGTTTTCTCCGAAGAGAAGTCGGATGAGAGTAATTATGTATTTATATATCCAAAGGAGAATTAGCGAAAATTCATAGGTCACAACCGGATCTCCACAGCAACTCAAAAACCCCCTTCACCAACACCAGCAAATTTGGCTGGCATCGTGAAGGGGGTTTATCTTTAAACCGTTACACTTTACTCCACATGTGCACTCAACTTACATGTTTAACTCTAACTCAAAACTACATACCAACTACCTCGCGCCAATATTTGTACCGGATGGCGTACCCGAGCCAATCAGATCACTCCCTGCAGCAAGCTTCAGGAAATTACCCAGAACGGGCGTCCCATCGCTGCTGCGAGTTACAGATGGTACAAGGGAGACAAAGTCGTCTGCAGTTGCGAGCAGGCCTTTGTCATTTACGCTCTTTTTGTTTTTCCACCAGACGTTGGTACTGCTGACGTCCGTTCCGCTTGTTTTGTCACTGGCGCCGCCCTGGAAGGACAGGTTGTTGGTGAAGATGTGGGTGCCTACATCAAAGGCAAAATTGCTTTGGCCGTTGTTCCAGGAGGTGTTATTTTTCATCTGGATCGAACCGGGATTACTGTTGTATGTGAAGCCATGTTTTTTATTATTAAAGGCAATACTGTTTTCCACAATATGATTCACGGCAATTTTCTCGCCGCCTAGCTTGAATCCGTTTCCATCGCTATCGGTGGTGGATGTACCGTCGGAAGTAGCTCCATTGGCGTACGCAATACTGTTACGAATCGTGACCACACCGATAGCACCCGTATCCGTTTTGCTGTATAGATCCCATCCATCATCCACATTGTATGCTGCAATGCAGCCATCGAAGAGGTTGCCCGGGCCCACGGTCAATTTCGCGGCAAAGCCGTCTGCATCCTCGCCGTTATCAGGATCATAATTGTCGTGAGAGTAGGAGCGGATGACTTCATTGTAAGCAGGCCATTCACTCTTGGCGGCGGTGGAAGCATATCGTCCCAGCTGAATCCCCGTATCCCGATTATGATGAGCCTCGATCTGCTCCAGACGGTTGTAACTGCCCCCGATAAAAATCCCGTTATCGCCTGCCCCTTTTACTTCAAGCCCTTTAACCAACCAGTAGTCCCCGAACATTTGCAAGCCCCGATTCGTGGACGCAAAGGCTTGGGCCGAGAAATCGAAGATAGGCTTCTCCGTTCCGTAGGCAATCAGATTTTTGCGCTGTCCCGATGTCCCGCTGTTGCCTCGTTCAATGGTAACCGTTTCCGAAAAGCTGTAGGTTCCACCTCGCAGATAAATGGTCTTGCCCGGAGCAATCTGAGTCAGTGCATTTGCGAGTGTGGTTGGGCTTGCCAGTGTTCCCGGATTGCTCGCTGATCCGTTAGGAGCGACATATAAATCACCAGCAGCGAGTGTAGCGGTAGTTGTCGAGGCAGCCTGTTCTGATGAATTTTGTGCACCATTCTCGATGAGTTCCAACGCTCCAGCGGACCCCCCGCCAAATAACAATACAGGAAAAGCAGCACACAGGCAGAGGCAGGCCATTTTCGATTTCAACGAACGTTCAGAGCGTACAGATGGATAATTAGAAACAGAAGGGAACCATTTCATTGTGAAACCTCCTTGGTTAATGGGATAGTGCATTTCGGTAAGGCACAGGTTCATCGTAAAACGTGTAAGCGTTATCAACAATAATCATTTCATTAGGTCAGCTATACAAGCCGGTATGTCAGACGTTGAGGTCTCAAGTGTTGCTATCTAAAAGGTGGTGCATAATCCTTACATTGGCAGATCGCCTTAATTTAACGAGCAATCATCTGAAATGAACGCGGGGAAGGGGTCAACTGGATGACAAAATGGCATGAAAACAAGGTTGATCCACCGAAATGAACCTGGTCTTCATCAAACTTGGAAAAGACGGACTTAATTGGAAGATTATTTGTCCATGGATATAACTCAAAAAAGCCCCGATTACAGCTGCATTAGGCAGATGCCATCGGGACCCTTGCCACATGGTGGTCACGATCCAAAATGAATTTCGATACGGTACTACTTGCTAACCTCTTCTGTCACAGCTGTCCTTGTTTCGAATTTTAATACGGATCTGCTTCGTGCCCGCGCCGGGATGCTTCTTCCGTGCTTGGTTCATGTTTCGGCTGAACCGTGGCACTGTCATCGGTCGGCACAGATGCCAGTCCTTCAGCTACACGGCGACCGTAGTCGGCATCGGCCTGAGTGAAGTGTGAGATCATGCGTTCACGAATGTCCGGTTTACATTTGGAGAGTGCATCAACCAGGTTGCTGACCAGTTCCTCTCGCTCCCAATCTTCAAACGCCCGGTATGTATCACCGGCTTGACCGAAGTCGTTAGGACGCGGAATTTTCTCCCGAACCAGACGACCTTCAATAAGAGGTTCATGCTCCTTGCCGCGTGGAGCCGCTTCGGAAAGACCCCCCAGAGAAGAAGGCTCGTAGTTCACATGCGGGTTCTGTCCTGGAGCGCGATCCACCTTGTACTGCATCTGACCACCGCTTTGGTTGGTAGCTACGCGATTTTTGGGAGCATTCACAGGCAGCTGCAGATAGTTCGCACCAACCCGGTGACGTTGGGTATCCGAGTAGGAGAAGGTGCGCCCTTGCAGTAATTTGTCATCCGAGAAATCCAGCCCATCCACGAGAACACCCGTGCCAAACGCAGCTTGTTCCACTTCGTTAAAGTAATCCTCAGGATTGCGGTTCAAGGTCATTTTTCCAACAGGCAAAAATGGAAATTGCTCTGGGGGCCACAGCTTGGTCGGATCGAGTGGATCGAAGTCCAGCTCCGGATGTTCGCCGTCTTCCATGATCTGAACGCACAGCTCCCACTCCGGGTAATCGCCCTGTTCAATCGCATGATACAGATCCAGGGTGGCATGGTTGAAATTCTGTCCCTGAATCTCGCTCGCGTCTTTTTGCAGCAGGTTCCGTATCCCTTGTTTGAGGGGTTCCCAGTGATATTTAATGAGTACGCCCATGCCTTCTTGGTTTACCCATTTGTATGTATTGACGCCCGATCCCTGCATTTGGCGATAATTGGCCGGTATTCCCCATGGAGAGAAGAGGAACGTAATCATATGGGTAGCTTCTGGACTAAGCGAAACGAAGTCGAAAAACCGCTCCATGTCCTGTGCATTGGTCAACGGGTCCGGTTTAAAGGCATGTACCATATCCGGGAATTTCAACGGGTCACGAATGAAAAAGATTTTCAGGTTGTTGCCAACCAGATCCCAGTTGCCGTCTTCGGTATAAAATTTCACAGCGAAGCCGCGCGGGTCACGGAGCGTCTCTGGTGAATGCCCACCATGGATTACCGTGGAAAAACGGACAAACACAGGGGTTTGTTTGCCTTTCTCCTGAAACAGACGAGCACGTGTATATTTGGATACGGGTTCATCACCCGCTGTTCCGTATGCTTCAAATATGCCATGAGCACCAGCACCGCGTGCATGTACCACCCGCTCAGGAATACGTTCGCGGTCAAAATGCGTAATTTTTTCGAGAAAATGATAATTCTCCAGCGTAGTGGGTCCCCGGCTGCCGACGGTTCGGACATTCTGATTATCAGTGACGGGATGGCCCTGACGATCCGTTAAAGTCTCTGGTGACGTGTCTGGGGAATGCTCTGAGTGTGAAGAATGATGATTCATGGAGCACCGCCTTTCCTTTTGATGGATTCGAATATATATTTTCCCTGCATCGTTGTTCTATACATTTCTTGTAGTAAAAAAAGCTTGTCACTTACCTCATGGTGTGAGATAATTGACTTTTGCCCAGCGGCCTTTTTTGAACGGGAAATGTTGAGGACCGCTTGTATAAGAAGGAGGCTGACCAAGGATTGTCTACACAACGTTATCCTTTTGCATATGACCCGGCAGAGCCCTTTGTATCCCGATTGGGAGAGTGGGTAGCCGATGTTTTTTACGATATTTTGCCTGAGTCCGGCTTCGAGGTACGGGATGAACAGATTTTTATGGCGTACCAGCTCGAACGGGCCTATGGAGATAAAAAGACTATTATGGCTGAGGCTGGTGTAGGGACAGGCAAGACGTTAGTCTACCTGCTCTATGCAGTCTGTTATGCACGTTATACGGGCAAACCGGCAGTGATTGCCTGCGCCGATGAGTCATTGATTGAACAATTGGTGAAGCCGGGCGGAGATATTGCGAAGCTGGCTGAACATCTGGATCTTCAGGTAGACGCTCGTCTTGGTAAATCACCAGATCAATACGTTTGTTTGAACAAATTAAGTGCGGTGCGATTCGCGGATGAGGATGCACCTGTCATTGAAGAAGTGCATGAGAGCCTTCCGGACTTCGTGAATACACCTGGAACGCTTCAGGCTTTCCATCCCTATGGTGACCGCAAACAGTATCCGCATTTGAACGATCGCCAGTGGAACAAGATCAACTGGGACCCATTCCAGGATTGCTTTGTTTGTCCAAAAAGACAACGCTGCGGCCTGACGTTATCACGTGACCACTATCGCCGCTCCAAGGACATCATCATCTGCTCCCATGATTATTACATGGAGCATGTGTGGACCTATGAGGCCCGCAAACGCGAGGGACAGCTGCCGCTGCTGCCTGATCACAGCTCGGTTGTATTTGATGAAGGACATCTGCTTGAAGAGGCAGCGCTGAACGCACTCAGCTACAAACTGAAACACCGCATCTTTGAGGAACTTGTAACCCGGCTTTTGGAAGGGGAGATTCGTGAAACCCTTGCAGAACGTGTGGACGAAGCCATTGAGAGCAGTGAACGATTGTTTAAGCTGCTGGATACCTACACAGTAGCTATCCCTGGATCGGAACGGAAGGAAGTTCGGGTAGAAGCACCGCTGCTGCGTGAAATTGAACGTCTGACCAGTGTGCTGGATGCCATCGGTGAAGAATTGGTGTTTGAGAGCGGACTGTTCTCGCTGGATGGGTATCAAATGCGAGTAGTGGAAGAACATCTGGATATGATCCAGACAGCATTGTCTCTGTTCCGCAAGGAAGATGGCTACATTTGCTGGGCTGAAGAGAATGAGGACGAGACGACACTGTCCATCATGCCTCGCACGGTAAAAGAAATCCTGAACGAGCGCGTGTTCAATACCGGGATTCCAATTGTATTCTCGTCTGCAACCTTGTCTGTGGACAATTCCTTCCGTTATGTAGCGGACAGTCTGGGGATTGATGATTTTGTATCATTCTCGGTTGCTTCTCCATATGACTATGCGGATAAAATGCAGATGAAGATTACAGATCAAGCTATACCAGGTCACCCGGAGAACGAAAATCGGATGCGCGATGCTGTGTCGATGCTTCAGGAAAGTGGCGGTCGTGCGCTTATTCTGTTCCGTACCATGGAAGAGCTGCTAACGTTTAAACAGGACATCGTTCATGTCCCGGAAGCGCAGGGACTGCGATTCATGTACGAAGGCGACCGGGAGATCAGTGATCTGATTGCAGCGTTCCAGCAGGATGAGGAGAGTGTGCTGTGCTCCGTCAATCTGTGGGAGGGACTGGACGTTCCAGGACCTTCATTATCCAATGTCATGATCTGGTCGCTTCCCTATCCACCGCAGGATCCTGTATTTAATGCTAAACGCAGTGCATCGGCGGCACCGTACGAAGAGATTGATCTTCCATACATGCTGCTGCGCGTGAAGCAAGGTCTGGGACGTTTGATTCGCACAAGCAGTGACTCGGGTTCTGCGGTTATTCTCGATGAATCGCTGTATACCAGAAAGGAAGCCAAAGACCGCATTGCGGCCCTGCTTCCCAAAGGTGTGGAATGGACCACGTTGACACACTGATTGGTTTAGGTTAAATGTTCTTAAAATGATTCCTTATCGAATAAGTTCTTGTTCCCTGCGGATGAATCATCTGCAGGTGAGCAGGAGCTTATTTTGATTTTGATATGATATTGAGGGTGCCTGAAGTGGAGTTTCCCTTACTCCTAGCTAAGCGTGTATCAGGTTCATGGAGTAAGTGAACGTGAATAGGCTGCCCTCGGTCAACATGATGACTTAAGGGACAGCCTTTTTTGGGAGTACAGATTATGTTGTGTTAAAAATACCCATGCTCAAATACCGTTCCCCGGTATCCGGCGCAATACAGAGCACTCGGTGGCCTGGCCCCAATTCCCGCGCAATGCGCAGTGCGGCCCAGGCCGAAGCACCAGATGAAGGGCCGAGCAGCAGCCCTTCCCGGGCAGCAAGCTGCCGCATGGTATCCAGTGCATCCTCATCGGACACCTGGATAATGGAGTCCCACACGTCGGTATTCAGAATGTCCGGTATGAACCCCGGACTTGTACCGACGAGCTTGTGGGGACCGGGCTCGCCGCCGGATAGCACGGGTGAACCTTTGGGCTCCACCGCATAGATTCGGATATCCGGCAGCTGCTTGCGCAGCTCTTCACCTGTTCCGGTAATGGTGCCGCCTGTGCCCGCGGTTGCAATGAAGGCATCCAGCTTGCCCTCCATCTGCTGTATAATCTCGGGAGCAGTGGTAACCCGGTGAATGTCCGGATTGGCCTGATTCTCGAATTGTTGAGGAATGAAGCTTCCCGGAATGTCAGCGTGAAGCTCCTTGGCTTTGCGGATAGCTCCGGGCATCCGTTCAGCTGCTGGAGTGAGTACGACATCTGCGCCATAGGCTTTCAGAATGTTGATGCGCTCCTTGGACATATTGTCCGGCATGACGAGAATGGCCTTATATCCTTTGGCGGCTGCATTCATGGCCAGACCGATGCCGGTGTTGCCGCTGGTCGGCTCGATGATGGTTGCTCCGGGAAGCAGCAGCCCTGCCCGTTCAGCCTGAACGATCAGATTGTAAGCGGCACGGTCCTTGACACTGCCGCTTGGATTGAAATATTCCAGTTTCACATATACATCAGCAGAGTCGCTGCCTGTGAGCCTATTGAGTTTTACCGCCGGCGTCTGTCCGATCAACTCGGTGACATCTGCAGCAATGCCTGTATATCTGGTGGATGGTTGGTTACCCGAATTTGAATTCATGAAGTACAACTCCTTGAGTAATGAGACGTCTGAGGGAATTTCTAATCATAGAGTCTGTTCGCCTTATTATAGACGACAGGCTTTTTTGTTTTAGGAAGAATTCATTTCACGTCTAATATAGGTTCATCGTTGATAACGATAACGTTCCATTCCATCTTAATGAACCCGGCCACTCCGGGTCAACCTGTATTCTGGTTCAAGCTACAAGCGCTGCGTCAGATCAATATGCAGATGTCGGCTGAGTTCTTGCTTGACTTCATTACGTGCGAACGTCCAGAGCATATAGAATCGCTGCCAATATCCCCTGCACAGGTAGACTGTTTCAATGCCATCCTGTTCACGTTTCTCCTCAAGAATTTTGACACCGCGTTTCCGCATCTGCTGCCGAACTGCCAGCATTTCTTGTAGTACCTGATTTTGAATGCGGGTCAGGGATAGGACGTACACCTCGGGCATTTTCAGCAGAAGTGAATCCAGGGTGTGAATATCCCGTTCAAGCACATCCAGCAGCAGGGTACGCACAACAAGGCTTTTAACCAATTGATGGTCTTCATCCGTAGGGGATGGGGCGGAAGGGGAGGATGACATACATTCACTTCCTTAACCTTGAATTCGAACATATATATTTACAGAACATGTGTTCTTATATTATAATCAATATATGCAATGATGATACGGAATACAACAAGAAAAAAATGGGATTGGGCTTTCGGCAGGGCCATGTACATTCATTATGGGGATGATTGATCAGGACAAGCATACTCCAAATTTTAGGTATAATTTCTGGGTTTTGCAGGAAACCTAAGAGCGTAAGAAATGGCCTAATGCAATTCCAGGGCTGGATTCTTAAGCTTTACGAGGTTAGTGGGGAGAGAATGTTCCGGTTGGTTGGTTTACTTGCGGGAGAATGCCAACAAAAAAAGCCCCTGCCTTGGGCGGCGGGGCATGGACGTACTGCCGATTTCAGCGGCAGAATCGAGAACAATGCATAGAAAGTTAAGCTAAATATTGAGGTTTCTCGTACAAAGCTTCTTTTTCCAGGATGACCTTATAAGGTCGTTCCTTCCCCTTAAGCGAGGGGCCGATCGTAATTAGCGGGACGGCCGGTTTGTGGAAACGATCTTCTTCCTTAGGTTCCGGAACCGGTCGTGATGATTCGGGCGCAGAGCTGAGGCGTACCTTTTTTTCGCTGCCCCAGCGCTTGCTTATTTTTTTCATTTCCGGTTTCATTCCGGTTCGCCTCCTAACAAATCGTTGATGGCGTTAAACAGTTGACGATTCTGTAGGTCAATCTGTTGAAATACCGCCTCATCCGCTTCTATATGTCCAATAATATGAACCGTAATCACATACCTCTTGGCTACAGGATAGCATAGCAGATATTCTTTCTCAAGGTAATCGTCATACAGGTTAATCTTGATTTTATTTTCACGGTAAGAATCAATGACCAGGATGCGCTTGGGGTCATCCGGCTCTTTGTCGTCATTGGCAGACAACTCATATTTTCTCCCCGGTTCCCCTACATTACCACATAATTGCTCGATATAACCACTGTCATCTGTACGGTATATGGCTGTACCACGTACTGCGAATGGAGGATGGGACACAAATGCCGTACGAAGGGCATCACTCATTCGGTCGAGCATGGCGGCATCAGCTTTGCGAACCCGCAGCAGCTCTCTGAAGAACCTCAGAAGCTTTAGCAATTGTAACCGTGCTTCTCCTTCAGTCACTTTATGCTGATTGATGATTTTCTCCAATTCTGGATCTACCCATCGTCCTTGTTCTTCTATACTGTCAGCGATTTTGGAGCATGCAACCGACACGGCTGGCGCCCACTTGCCATCAGAACGAATCTCATAGACCAGTGGATTCAAACCAAGAAGATCGGTAGGCATACGTAATCCCTCGAT
Source organism: Paenibacillus illinoisensis NBRC 15959 (assembly GCF_004000925.1). Classification (GTDB taxonomy): domain Bacteria; phylum Bacillota; class Bacilli; order Paenibacillales; family Paenibacillaceae; genus Paenibacillus; species Paenibacillus illinoisensis. The sequence continues at coordinate 403,292 of NZ_BIME01000004.1, forward strand.
TTTTGCAGCGTCCTTGATGTCTGTAATATCCTCCGGAAGAATGAAAAAAATACGCTTCCGTCCCAAACGGCCCATAAACAAACCCATTTCCAGCATTGTATTATCCCTGACAGATGCATAGTACTTCCCGCGAATTTTGGATATATCATCCGGATGAAAAATAAAAATGGCAAAGTCCGTCGTGCGCACCTCTGTTTCCAGATCGTCCATCGTATAGCTGCTTGGATTGAAAACACCGGAGTACCAAGGAGTAACTTCGGCTGAGAAACGCAAATTTTCGTGTACTGCGGCTGCAATCGGCTTCGCTTCCAGCGAGCAGCCAATAAAGACTCTTGGCTTCAACGTTTTCATCAATCCGCCTCGCTTAAACGGTAGTGGGAATCAATTGTTATATTATACCATAAAAAGCAGAGTAAGTCTGGAAAACGTCCACGCTGGTCAAGAATGAGCCGATTTTCGTTTGCTATAGTGTATGTGAAAGCTCCCGATGATTCCTTCAAAATTCGCACAAAAATAAAAAATGGCCCCAAATTGTCACAGTTGGGTGACTGGACAGTTATATTCGCAATCATCGGTCATAGAATGAAGGAGCAGGTTGCACCATTAGTAAGCATTGATTGTCCTGGTGTGGCTGTTTGCCTGCTGGAGCCGCCCAGAGCATGCTTTATGAGCATTTTTGAAGGGTCTGCTGTTTAGACCCGTCCACGTCGGTGTTATATAATAGAAGAACAAGCAAGTTAGCTATAGAAGTTTAAACTGGATAGTAAAAATTACATGTTTTTCATCAGACGGTCATTTACACGGAACGAAGAATGCAGAACCCATCTGGAGAAGCGAAGCGCTCGCGTTTATTACTGGATTTTCCCTTTGGAAGGGAATCAAAAAAATCCGGGAATAACAGCGATCGGAAGAGGGTGCTGCAATCGTAGTGGTCAAGTGTAAAGTTCATGAGTCAAACGTGTGATGTTCGCCAGTTTAATTTGAAGTAGCTAACCACAAACAGACAGAAAGGATCAGGATACCATGAGTTCCCGAAGGACAATCTCCCCAAGGACGATCTGGAAACGTTACGATCTCTCATACACTTAGCGCCCCTTGTAGAGTAAACCAACCGTATTCAAAAAAACGGCTGACTCTGCGAAAGAGGGGATTGGAATGAATATTCGAAGGACAAATACGATGATTTCTTCCAGGCTTGCCTTTTGCAGGGTACGGTCGGTCTAAAAACCAACCTACAAACTGCGAGGGAACCTGAATGAAGAGAACATCGTTAACCAAACAACACATTAAGGCTGAGGCGGGAAAACTCGCCATCATGCTGCTCGGTACTTTTATTTTGGCATTTGCCTACTATCACATTAATTTTCAGAATCATTTATCGGAGGGCGGATTTGTCGGTCTGGCCCTGCTCGGAAAATACGCCACGGGGTTATCGCCTGCCATTGGCATGCTGTTACTCGACATTCCGGTCATGATTCTGGCCTGGTTCATCAAGGGCTGGAAGTTCATGATTCAGGCGCTGATTGGCGTCGGCGCGTTCTCCCTGTTCTATGACGGCTTTGAGCGATACTCCACATTGCAGATGTCATTCAACGGAAACCTATGGATTCCGGCAGTCCTATCCGGCGTATTGACGGGTGTAGGGGCAGGGATCGTGCTCCGATTTGGCGGAGCGACAGGCGGAGACGATATTCTCGCCGTGCTCGTTAGCCGCTGGAAGGGATGGAAGCTGGGAACAGTTTTCTTTGTCATTGATGCGTTTGTACTGGGCTTATCCCTTTTCTTTCTTCCGGTAAAAGAAACTTTATATACCATTCTGGCCGTTTGGATTGCCAGCAAAGTCATTACGTACGTGGTCAGTGTTCCAGTACGCCGGCCTGTTACGACCTCAGCTGTGAAGGTATCCATGCCTTCGGCAGCCAAGGCGGTGACTGCCCCTGCACCACGGACTTCGGTGGCGAGAGGAGTAACACATTAAATGAAATTAACCAAAAAGTCCTTTTGACTGCCTGAGCGGCGGTGAAAAGGACTTTTTTTGATGCTTTTCTAAGCTGGAAAGTTACTCTTCATATGGATTCAAGGTCAGGGCGATTCACAAACCTGTCAGGGTTTAATGGAAGACGCGATTTGTCCATCCTGGTTATGAATAATGGCCCGAATGTTCTGCTCGTCGCTGATTTCTTTGGCGGCGTTCACCGCTTCAGATTTGGTATCAAATGTGGATACATATTTGGATTGGCCTTCTTCCTTAATGGCCCAGCCCGAATCCGTAGGTACGACGTGAATATTGTCATGGCTTTTCGAAGAGGAGACGGGTTCCGAATGGCGACGTTTAGAAGCAGAACCGCTGCCACCGGATGATTGTTCTGAATCGGATGAGCCCGTTGCCGGATGATTCTCATCCCATTCTTCGGCTTTGGCAGTGGCTATCGCTATAGCGCGTCCTTCCTCATACCCGTCATCCAGCAGAGCATTGGCGATTTCAATCGCCTTATTTCGGATACGAGGCTCCAGATTTTTCATGGATACCGGATAATCATTCTTGTTCCAAGGCATGCCTGAATCCCTCCTGTATAGTAATAATGGTTAGTTTTATATTACCCTATGGGAGAAGGGATAAACGACAAAATGGACAGGCTGTGAAGGGGGAATGAGCTGTCATACAGGGATGGCATTCCTATACTTTTGCATGCTAAAGGGGTATAATGCTGTCACATGTACATAAAGTCCAATACAGGAAAATAAAAGGAGTACAATCATATGTTCAGTCTAAGTCTGGCTATTCCGATGCTGTTTACCATGCTTATTCATGCTGCAGACAGCCTGTCCTATGCGCTTCGTCTTGGCGGGCTAAGAACCCGCAGAATTGCGCTGGCCCTTTCCTTGTCGGGGATTCTGCTGCTGGTATCGCGTACATCCAATATGGCCCAGGGACCGATGGTAGGGAATCTGGTGGATACCGCAGCAAGTGGAGGGAACTCACATTTTGCCGTGCAGCTGCACTGGCTGATGGGGGCAGCGACAGCAGGAACCGCAATCGCCATATTGTGTTTTCCAACAATGGTGAAGCTTGCGTCCAGAATGGTTGTGCATTTTGAAGCAGCGGGGTCCATTCCGGTGATGGTACGAGGGTTGCTGAACGGCACCAAAATCAGAAACGCAGCCTACTATATTACGCCACCTTCCTGGAAGATGGCTAAGCGGCTAGTGCAGCATGGTATGCCAAGACGTCTAATGACGCTTAATGTAGCGGTGACAGCCATTTATACAACGGGCGTATTATCCAGTTTGTACGCAGCTTATCTATATCCAGGGCAGGCAGTGGCTGCCTCTCAATCGACAGGGCTAATTAACGGAATTGCGACCATTTTGCTAACGATCCTGATCGATCCGCGAATTTCTCTGCTCAGTGACAAATCCCTGCGAGGCGAAATCCGTTTGGACCGAATGAATCAGATTTATGGCTGCATGCTGGTATCTCGTTTATTCGGCACGCTTGTGGCCCAGCTGCTGCTCATTCCATTTGCCTACTGGATTGGCTGGATCGTCAGCTGGATGTGAAGAAGTAAATGGAACACATCTGGGGAGGGATGCTGCGCAGAACACGTTAATCCTCTGTTGTCCTGTATTTGCGGATGTGAACCCATTCGATAAAAGGCAGCGTAACCATGGAAAGTCCGAGCAACGATAATAGCAGGAGGCTTGGCTTTTCATGGACCCATTGATCTATGCCAACGGCCACCAGAATGAACAGGGTCAGTATAAAATATCCCACCTTCGAGCTCTGCTCCGTAATGTGTCTGCCCAGTTCCTCATCCTCACGCACCCCATCACGATCCTCTTTGGTGCCCCAAGTTAGGGCTGACAGGAAAAGGATCGTAACTGCACCAAGTGAAGCAATATCATTCAATCCAATGTCCCTTCCTGTTGCAGTACGATAAATAACGGTAGCAAGCACAATAAATGCTGCAGCACCTGTAAGGGTCATTTTCCAATGCTTTATTTTCATTCTGGGTTCTTCCTTTCGTACTGAAATAACTGCTCGATGGTGACCTCAAGCGCCTCGGAAATGGCAAAGGCGAGCGGAAGGCTGGGGTCGTATTTGTCATTCTCTATGGCGTTAATGGTTTGTCTACTGACGTCGCACATCTCGGCGAGTTTGCCCTGGGATATGCCCAGCTCTTCACGCAGCAGCTTAATGCGGTTTTGCATGAATCAACCTCTTTTCGTGCCCCTAGGTTGTAAAGAACTCTTTACAGCTGTATTGTAAATGGAAAAATGTGTAGGTGTCAAGAATTCTTTACATGTCGCATCTGATTCAAATAAGAACATGAAAAAAGCAGGAGCACCGGTGATAACCCGCTGCTCCTGCTTTTTTGGACCGTGTGTTGGTTCTACGGTCAGGCAGTCGTATTTAATTTATTTGAAGAGGACTGCATACTCGCCGTATCCCTCTTTTTGCAAGTCTTCCTTCGGTACAAAGCGAAGAGCAGCGGAGTTGATGCAGTACCGCATACCACCCGCTTCGACAGGACCGTCGTTAAACAGGTGCCCCAGATGGGAATCCCCTTCACGACTTCTGACTTCGGTGCGAATCATGAAATGGCTGAGATCTGTTTTTTCCTTCACGTTGTAATCACGCAATGGACGCGTGAAGCTTGGCCAGCCGCAGCCGGAATCGTACTTGTCCGTTGAGCTGAAGAGAGGCTCGCCAGAAACGATATCTACATAGATTCCGTCACCGTGGTGATCCCAGAACTCGTTGTGGAACGCAGGTTCCGTTGCATTATTCTGGGTCACTTCGTATTGCAGTGGAGTCAGACGCTCTTTCAGATTGCTTTTATCCACATTGCCGGACCAGTTGCGTTCGATAAAGTCTTCACGGCCGGAGCCTTTGCGATACCGTTTGTAGTGAGCCGGATTTTTGTGGTGGTAGTCCTGGTGATGTTCTTCCGCCTCATAGAATGGTTTGGCAGGCAAAATGGGTGTAAAGATCGGCTTATCAAACCGTCCGCTCTGCTCCAGAGCCGCCTTGGAGGCTTCTGCAATCTGACGCTGTTCTTCGCTGTGGTAGAAGATGGCCGTCTGGTATGAAGATCCGCGGTCATGGAATTGTCCACCCGTATCTGTCGGATCGATCTGCTGCCAGAATAACTCGACGAGCTTCTCATAAGGGAAGATGGAAGGGTCGAACGTAATTTGAACGGCCTCTACGTGTCCTGTCGTCTCCGAACAGACTTCCTCATATGTGGGATTCTCGGTATGTCCTCCTGTATAACCCGATACGATCTTGTGGATTCCGGGAAGTTCCTCAAAGGGGGATACCATACACCAGAAGCATCCGCCTGCAAATGTTGCTTTTTCGCTTGAATGTTGTTCCATGCTATAGTCACTCCATTTCTGATGAAGATCAATGAATTTGGCTTACACTTCTATTATATCCTGAATTGGCAAGCCAACCAAGCCGGACAGGGACGAGGAAGCCCGTGAGTCAAGGTGATAAGTAATAATCAGGTCTTTTTTCGCGAGCGAACACGAAACAGCAGCAAGACAAGGCCCATAATGGCAAAGTATCCCAACAAAATGAGCAGACTCGCCCAGATGGAAGTTTCCGCTTGCGCGCCCGCATAGGCAAAAATTAAAATGGCAGGCATTTTCCCGATGGCCGTAGCCACCATGAACACCCAAAAAGGGGTGTAGGTAATGCCGGCATAGATATTGACCGCAGTTTGAGGCACAACAGGAAGCAGGCGAAGCGTCATAATGCCCATAAAGGGATGCGCCTCCATCCAGGTGGTAAAACGACTCAATCCACGGATGCGATCCAGGTAAGCTCTGGCCTGATGACGAAAAGCATATCTCGCTCCCGCATAAACGAGCACTGCTGCGAGGGTGGTCCCCACCCAGCATACCCAAGCTGCTGTTGTGGTGCCGTAACTGTACCCCAAAGCTGCGATTACAAACTTGTAGGGAATCACAGGTACCAATGCAAAAAGCATTGCTATGATAATTAGAAGGGGTATGGACTGATTCTGATCGGTCCATGCCAGCAGTTCGTATCTGTAAATAAACGTGACTCCGGCGAGCAAAACATACAAGAGGAGCCATAACCATTTCCGCAAATCCCCAAACGCTCCTTTCAGGTCAGGGCACTACTCCAATCTCCTGATCCTACATGCCTTTCTACCCAAGTGTACCACGTTCGATAGGGAACCGGATAATTCAATCCTTCTTGTGCTGATCAACTGGCATGTTGCTGGCTGAAGGGTTACACTATAGGTCGTGGAACTTAGAACTCATCTGAAGGTGGAATGCTTATCATGGAAACAACGAAGCGAACCCGAGCTGGGATCATCGGACTTGGGGGTATTGCTCACAAAGTATACTTGCCCCTGTTAACCGCGCATCCTGATGTGGAAATTGCCGGTATTATGAACCGTTCTCCAGAGCCGGTAGCGGCTGCTCAGCATGCTTATAGATTAGATAACGGAACGACGGATCTGAAAGAACTATTGTCCTGGGATCTGGATGCCGTTTTTGTACATACAGCAACGGAAGCACATTTTGACATTGTTATGCAATGTTTGGAACGGGGACTAGCTGTATATGTGGACAAACCGCTGTCCTACACCTTGCGTGAATCCGAAGAAATGACTGCTTTTGCCGAGGCGCAGGGGCTGCTCCTTGCGGTAGGTTTTAACCGAAGATTTGCACCCATGTATCAGAAAGCGAAAGCGTGGATGCAAGGCGGGCAGGGGTTTGAATCCTTGATGTTAACAAAGCATCGGACAGGCATTCAGAATCTTCCTGCAGCAAAAACGATCTATGATGATCTGATTCATATGCTGGATCTGATGTTATGGTATTCGGATCACCATGTGGAGCTGGTTCATCAATGGATTCGGACGAATGATATGGACCAGCTTCTTCATGCTGCCGGATCTGCCAAGCTTGGAAGAAAGGCCATCGGACGATTTGATATGGTGCGCGAGGCGGGGGCTGACCTGGAGAAGATCGAACTCCACGGCGGAGGCAGATCGGTAGAGGTTGTGAATATGGAAGAGGCCAGATATATCGAAGGAGGAGATCTTGAACGCAAGGAAACTTTCGGCAGCTGGGACTCCATATTAACGCGCAGAGGATTTAACGGAGCCGTAGATCATTTCTTGGCTAACCTGGACACGCCGGACGATTGCATCATTAGCTCCAGTCACGTAATGGATAGCCATGAGCTGGCAGAGCAGCTGATTCGCAAGTGATTTTTTGTTGAAACGGGATAAAGAACATAACTCATGGAGGAATGACACAATGGACGAATATGAAAAGGAACGCAGAAAACAGATCGAAGAAGCGGTCGTAGAAACCTATAAACAGGAAGAAGAAATGATGATTCTTGTATTTGCCCAGTGGTGTGCCAATCATGGACTGGACCCAGAAGAGATGTACCGGCAAGCTTACCCGGATCAGCAGAGCAATGAACGGCTGCAGCAAGTGCTGCAGCTGGTTGTGCCGAAGGAGGAAGCCGGAGAGATTCCGGATGATACGGTGCTGGGTGTGTTGTCCATGTTTGGCAACGAAGACTTGGCCATGGTGGTATCGGAGGCAATCGCCGCGCGCAAATAAGCAGAATTTACGTATAATACTACATCTGTTCCCGGTGTATGAGCCGGAATTCCTTGGGCGACATGCCAAACCGGGAGCGGAATACGCGGTGGAAATACGTGTAATTGTTAAACCCCGACGATTCGGCGACATGCTCCAGGGTCATTGGACTGAAGATGATCCGTTCTCTGGCCATGTTCAGCCGTACGTCCAGGGTATACTGCATGATACTTTTGCCAAACGCTTCCTTGAACAGATGAACCCCGCGTGAAACGCTGATGCCAACATGGGTTGCTACATCTTCAAGTTTGAACAGGGAGGAAGCATTCTCCTCGATATAATTTTTTATTTCATACGCCACATAGTTGGTGTTGGTAATGGTCGGATGTTCGGAGAGAAGACGATCCACTTCCAGACATAAGATACGCATGTAGTAACTGGAGATCTCGGGATATGGATTGGAGATTCGGCGCTGCTCCAGCACGAGTTGACGGAACAGGGTCAGCAGGCTTTCGGTCAATTCGACCTTAATCCGGTTTGGCCTTTTGTGGCGTTCCCACCATTCATCCACCCAGGAACCATTAAAAAAGATATGGTAGTCACCGCTCTCTACGAGTCGTTCTCCCATCGGATTCCGTTCATTGTCTATTTTGAGTTCATAAGGCTCATCCGGACTGAAAAGAAGCAGATCGCCCGCATCGACGAGTGACATCTCGCCGTCTATTCGAGCCCGGCAGCGACCGTCGGTCTGCAGCCTTAGGAGGTAGTTCTTAACCCCGTCGGGATGAATACCAGCATAGGGTTTGCGATGAAATGAGAAGCCTGCTGTAAGAACCTGGCAGGAATAATCGGTCGGCATTGGCATACTCCTTGCAATTTGAAAATTATGACCAGATAGTTCATGTTTCGATCATATTATTCATTTTAATTGAACCCAAAACGGAATACCATAGTATTAAATTCAAGGCACAAAACATTCATCACAGCTTCTCACCATGCGTAAGGAGATGAACGTCACATTGGAGAAATTAAAAGCAGGCATAATCGGGTGCGGTAACATCAGCGCCATCTATCTGGAGAATCTGAAAAATAGCCCGCTCATTGAAATTGTAGCCGTAGCGGACTTGATCCGTGAACGTGCTCAGGAACGGGCAGATGAATTTAATATCGCAAACGTTTACAATGTAGATGAGTTGCTGCAAAATAAGGAAATCGAGCTTGTGCTAAACCTGACGGTGCCTGGCAGTCATGCCATGACCGATCTGGCTGTGCTCGAATCAGGCAAGCATGTCTATGCCGAGAAGCCACTGGCCATTTCGCTTGAAGACGGCCGCAAGGTCATTGAACTTGCTGAAGAGAAGGGATTGTATGTTGGTTCCGCACCGGATACCTTCCTTGGATCAGGCATTCAGACGGCACGTCAGGCTATTGTAGACGGTCTGATCGGGAAACCGATTGCGGCGACTTCCTTCTTCATGGGTGGCGGACCTGAAGCATGGCATCCCGATCCCGAGTTCTTTTACATTGCGGGAGGAGGACCTATGTTTGACATGGGACCATACTATCTGACAGCGCTGGTTACATTGCTGGGACCAATTCGGAGAATTAGCTCTTCTGCAGGCATTCAGATTACCGATCGTGTTATTGGCTCGGGACCGAAGGAAGGAACGCCTCTCCGGGTACAAACTCCGACGCATCTGGCAGGTACCATCGATTTTACTGACGGAGCCATTGCAACGATGATTACCAGCTTCGATATTCGTGGAGCTTCAGACTTGCCTCGGATTGAAATTTACGGAACCGAAGGCACGCTGAGTGTACCGGATCCTAACTATTTCAATGGGGAAGTGAAGCTGCGCAGATTCGGTCAGGACACCTGGGAAACGGTAACCCCTGTCTTCGAGAGCAGTCAGAATGAACGCGGAATTGGTGTTACCGAGATGGTCGAATCCATTCGTGCCGGACGGGAACACAAAGCCAGCGGCAAGCTCGCGTATCACGTGCTAGAAGCGATGCATGCATTCCAGCGCTCTTCTTTGGAGGGCAAGCACGTTATGCTTGAGAGTACTTACGATCCAAATGCAGCCACCAAAGCAAATGAGGATCCGACAGAAATTGTGCAATCGAATTAAGGTAATTCAGTTGATTTAAGTTGAAGTTAGGGCAACACAGGAAGATGGTTTTTCCATCTGGAATAACCAGTATTGTTACGTTTAATTTCAGGATAGAAATGCTCTAGATTTTCCACACTATTAAAACAAACTTGTGATCTGAACGGTACATTTATGCAGTTCTTGGTTCATTTAATCAGCAATTATTCGATATTTAATCCAGGGAGGAATCGCACTTGAAACTCGGCGTATTTTTGGTACTATTCGGAGGACGTAAATTGGAGGATGCACTTGACTACGTAGCATCCAAGGGTTTGAAAGCAGTAGAGATCGGAACTGGAGGCCATCCAGGCAATGCACATTGCAACCCGGAGGAGCTTTTGAACAATGAAGCAGCACTGAAAAACTTTAAAAATGCAGTGGAATCACGCGGTCTGACCATCAGCGCACTGAGCTGTCACGGTAACCCGCTTCATCCGCAAAAAGATATCGCCAAAGGTTTCCACGATGATTTCGTGAAAACAGTTCAATTGGCACAAAAGCTGGAAGTTCCTGTAGTGAACACATTCTCCGGATGTCCGGGAGACCATGAAGATGCGAAGTATCCGAACTGGCCTGTTGCACCGTGGCCGAATGATTTCCAGGAAGTGTTGAAATGGCAATGGGAGAACAAAGTGATCCCGTACTGGACAGAGTGGGGCAAGTATGCAGCAGATCACAATGTGAAAGTAGGATTGGAACTGCATGGTGGATTCTCAGTGCATACTCCAGCTACATTGTTAAGACTGCGTGAAGCTGCAGGCGAAGTCATTGGTGCGAACTTGGATCCAAGTCACATGTGGTGGCAAGGAATTGATCCGGTACAAGCGATCCACATTCTGGGACGTGAAGGCGCGATCCATCACTTCCATGCTAAAGATACAACGATCGATCCGGTAAACGTAAACAAACATGGTTTGACAGATATGCAGGATTACACAAACATGCTTGACCGCGCTTGGCAGTTCCGCTCGGTAGGTTATGGTCATGATAACAAGACTTGGGCAGATATTATCAGTGCCCTGCGTCTCGTAGGCTACGATTACGTTGTAAGTATTGAACACGAAGACGGTCTGATGTCGGTTGAAGAAGGATTCTCTAAAGCCGTACAAAATCTCCAGCAAGTATTGATTGAGGAACCGCTGGGCGATATGTGGTGGGTTTAGAGCTATACTAGGGGGAAATTGAATATGATTAACGTCACCATTTGGAATGAGTTTGTCCATGAGAAAATTCACGATGAAGTAAGGGAAGTCTATCCGGACGGATTGCACCGGGCACTGGCAGACGGACTCGGCGGCGAAGGATTTGCGATTCGGACAGCTACACTGGATCAGCCTGAACACGGCTTAAGTGATGAGGTGCTGAATTCCACAGATGTGCTGATATGGTGGGGACATATGGCACATGATCGTGTAAGCGACGAGGTCTCACAGAAGGTTGCACAGCGAGTACTTAACGGCATGGGATTGATTGTTCTACATTCCGGGCATTTCTCCAAACCATTCAAGGCCTTGATGGGCACCAGTTGTGATCTGAAATGGCGTGTAGCTGACGAGCAGGAGATCGTATGGTGTGTCAATCCTTCTCATCCCATTGCGGATGGGATTGAAGGCAAGATTGTACTTGAAAAGGAAGAAATGTACGGTGAATTCTTCGATATTCCGGTACCCGATGAGCTCGTGTTCGTAAGCAACTTCCAGGGTGGGGAAGTATTCCGAAGCGGCTGTACGTTCCGTCGCGGCGAAGGCAAAATCTTCTACTTCCGTCCAGGCCATGAAACCTATCCGACGTATTACAAGCCGGAAATTCTGAGAGTGATCAGCAATGCAGTAAAATGGGCATATCCTGCCCGCAGCTTCAAGCCGCAATTTGGCAAGAGCGAACCTGTAAGACCATTTGGTGGCGTGCTGGTCTAGGCCGCAAAAGTAGTATCTGATGGGCAAATGAAACGTATACCTAAGAACCCTTCTCCGAGTCAAGTATGACTGTGGCAGTTGGGTTCTTTTTGGGTAAGATAGGTACATGGGAGTTATACGATATTTGCCATGGTTCATCGAATCGTCCTGAGGTATACTTGTTGTATAGTCAAAGTGCAAAGATGCCTATTAAATTTTAACTTTTTTACGGCAGACGTTTTCTTTGTGACGTAAATGTGTTATTATGAAATATACTAACTAAATGTAAGTTCAGTGATCTCTAAAGAGGTGATTAATGTGGAAGGCCAAGATTTACGGATGTGTCCGCGTTTTGAGACGGCATTCTCGTTTTTGGGCAAACGCTGGAACGGTCTGATTATTCAAACGTTGATGAGTGGGTCTAAGCGATTCAAGGATATTTCCAACCTGATTCCGTCGATGAGTGACAAGATGTTATCTGAACGGATGAAGGATTTGGAGAGTGAAGGTATTCTGATTCGTCATGTTTATCCCGAGACGCCGGTTCGTATTGAATACGAGCTAACAGAAAAAGGGAAAGCTTTGCAGCCTGTAATGAACCAAATTCAGGATTGGGCAGAGCAATGGGTAGATTAAACGATTCATATGTCCAGGCTCAATGATGTGACCTGACAACAGAGAGCTCTTGATTTCGCTGAAATCAGGAGTTTTTTGTCTTATATGCTTAATCAGTCATCACGGCTTGTCTGTTCAATATATAGGAATGTAGAAAGAAACCACCTTTTTCCTGCAGGCCTTGCACATATTGACAGAAGTTATAGTATAATTTAAGAAAAATGGCCGCAGGCGGCCGGAGCGAGGAGGCCACTTGTCATGAGAGAAGAAAGCTTATCCCGTGAAGTACGCTACGGCAAGCAAGATATTTCTGAACTTGAGAGCGCATCCATTCAGGTTCATCTGATTTACAAAAAAGCTGCGGAACTGTTTAAATATTATGTTAATCCCCGCGTGGGTAACCCGGACCCAGGGGAAGCATCTACACTTGGAAACAGCACCGGGCAGGAACTGGCTCCGGTTGTCCTGCAAAAGTGGATTCAGACATCGTCAGGCTGGAAATGCATTGGTTGTGAATTAAAATACCCGGGATCTGTGCAGGATAAGCTGGATGATGATTTTCCACGTGGTCAGCTTATTGGAACTGCCGGGAAACGAAGATATGTGAAACCCGAAATGCTAATTCAAGCCATTGTATGGTCTCAATATGAAAAAATCAGGCTGCTGGCACCATGGCTTGGTGATGAAGCTTTTTATACCACACAAGAGCTGGATGTCATCGCCCGGTACATTGTACCGACATACTTCTCAGAACGTCCCCTGCATGAGCAGGGCAAGCTCTTCAAGATTCACCATCCGTACAGTCAGATCCCGCTGTATCAGGAATACGTAACAGCTCCTACATTCTGTGTACAGATGGATGGAGAGCTGCTCGAAGGGCGACTTTTGACAGGTGTATATGTGTCGGAGGAACAGTTCCATGGGCTTAATCCGTACCTGAAGAATGGAGACGGGGGCCGGACTTATATGCAGGCTTGTGTTCAATAGAGGGTAAATAAATATAAGGGTTGAACGATCCGAACGAAGGAGCCCGCAAGCGGGCTCTTTGTGCTGCAGGAAGGAATATGGAAGAAAAGTAACGGCATTGACACTTTTTTTGGATGAATATTGTGCCATAATAGAGGTTATGGACAACAGGGTGAAGATTTTACGCAGGGTGGTGTTACCGACATGATGAAGAAGTTCCCCGGTTACATCGGTTTATGTTTGCTTATCATGGCAATTCTAGCCGGATGTACAGAGACACAGCCTTCTGAACAGCCGGTGGTCAAGGAGACCGATACTTCCAATACCATTACCGTTGCTGTCGATGGAAGCACTTTTTTGCCTGATGCAACGAAGTCGATCAAGAGGGATTTTAGTGAAGGACTCACGCTTAAGAAGGCGCTATTGAACAGTGGTCTGGTTGATTTTACGGCCGACGGCAAGCGGATTCAATCCGTAGGGGAAGTTTCACTTGATTCCTCGCTAAGCTGGGCAGTTAAGCTAAACGGCAAGGATATTGATCCGGAAAACTGGGGCATGGAGCTTCATGCCAAGGATGAAGTGATCATTTATGTAAAAGCCGCCGACAGTACAGGAGAAGGTGTTGCATATCAGACAACCCTGCTCAAGATCAGCGGCGGCAATATTATGCCAGACCTTAATCGTCAATATGCGGGTGTCTATATCCAGGAGTGCACGGTTCGGGATGTACTTAAGTCCAGCGGCATCGTCAGAATGTCGGAAAACAACAAATACGTCGTTTCGGTTGAAAATGTTGTTCCTCGCATGAATCAGCGTTGGGTGATCATGGTGAATGATAAGGAACTGATGGAAAATGGTTTGGATATGAAGTTGAATCCACGGGATGCGGTTAAATTACAGTTAACGGCATCTTAAACATAATTATAAAGCCCGGACCTCTGCAGGAGGACGGGCTTTTTTCATGTCACGTATAGATTAAGCTTAGTACCGAAAGGTGATGACTTCAAGCACGTAATGCTTAGATGCGGCAGATCTCGTTGGGACATAATTCACAATGACAGATGCCTTGGAGCATCTTCAGGTCCTTAATAACAATCATGCCGTTATCATATTCAATAGCATCTTTTTTGCGCAAATCGCTAAGCATGCGGTTCACACTTTCGCGGGTAGCTCCAATCATGTTGGACAGATCCGTGTGGGTAATTTTTTTATGAATAATCACGTGATCGCCGTGGGGCTCGCCATAAGAATTGGACAATCGGATCAAGGTGGAACAGAGCGCACCAGGTTTACCGTATAACATCAGGTCACGGAACTTGGTTTGGGTTAAGCGGTGATGTATGCCCATCCATTTCATAAAGTCAATGGCGAAGTCACAGTGCTGACAGATCAGCATCTCCAGGTCTTTGTGCTCCAGTACACCGATTTCACTGTCTTCCAGCACTTCCGCCGAGAACGTATGCTTGGAACCGAAGAACGGATCTGCCTGACCAATCATATCACCGGACTGGTACATGTACATGATAAGCTCTTTGCCTTCATCCGTTGATTTGGTGATCTGGGCACGGCCCCTTTTCATATAATAAAGTTTGTCGGACACATCACCTTCCCAATACAGGTGGGTCCCTTCAGGATAGGTACGGTCTTTCATGGTTACGAGCAGATGATTGAAATTCACTTCCGAGAAACAGTTGGTATTGCCGCGTTTTTCCATGACACTCAGTTGTTCTCTCATAAGTCTATCTCCCCTTTGTATCCACCGGAGGGGATTACATGCAGTCCGCACTCCGTGGTTCGCCGCAACCGTTACCGTCCTGATTAGGGCCATCTCCGCCGGGGAGGACGGTACAAATTGCGGTGGTTCAATTTTTAAGTTCAGTATATACCTAATCTTACCGTTTGAGGGGCATGGAAAGGGGGCAAAAATGGCGAAATTTCAAACATTGTGATTAAATTCACTTTAGAGAGGGAAGGCTGCATTTGACAGCTATATAGTTTAAACTAGGAAGTGAAAATGACCTGTGGAAGGAACTCCAAAAAACTTAAATTAAATTTGTTATACTTTGTGAAAATAATCACATAATTAACCTTTTCGACATGTTACGATGTGTACGTAAAGAAGAGAGACAAACCAAAAACCAATACGAACCTTTAGGAGGATGAGGGAGATGGCTGTAAAGAACGAAGTCGCCCCAGCAAAAGAACCGACAGCAGGTCAGTATATTCAAACGTTAATTGACAAAGCGAATAAAGCACACGCAGCATTCATGTCCATGGATCAAAAACAGATTGACCGCATCGTGCAAGCCATGGCACTGGCAGGTCTGGACAAACACATGATGCTTGCCAAAATGGCGGTGGAAGAAACAGGCCGCGGAGTGTATGAAGATAAAATCACCAAAAATATCTTTGCAACAGAATATGTGTATCACAGCATCAAATATGACAAAACCGTAGGTGTAATTGAAGATAACGAGTACGAGAGCTTCCAGAAAATAGCGGAGCCAGTCGGCATTATCATGGGGATTACCCCGGTGACCAATCCGACATCCACCACGATGTTCAAAGCGTTGATTTCCATCAAAACACGTAACCCGATCATCTTTGGTTTCCACCCCTCAGCTCAGAACTGCAGCCGCGAAGCCGCCAAAATTCTGCTTGAAGCCGCGGTGAAGCATGGTGCTCCGGCCGACTGTATCCAGTGGATTGATGATCCTTCCATGGACCGCACGAATGCACTGATGAATCATAACGATGTGGCGCTCATTCTGGCGACAGGTGGATCAGCAATGGTACGCGCAGCGTACAGCTGTGGTAAACCGGCACTCGGCGTGGGACCAGGGAACGTACCTTGCTTTATCGAGAAAACGGCAGATATCAATCAGGCTGTAACGGATCTGATCTTGTCCAAGTCATTCGACAACGGTATGATCTGCGCATCCGAGCAAGCGGTCATCATCGAAGAACCGATCTTCGATCAGGTGAAAAAGAAAATGATTGCGAACGGTTGTTATTTTGTCAACAAGGATGAAGCTGCCAAATTGACAGCAGGTGCCATCAATGCGGAGAAATGTGCGGTTAACCCGGCGATTGTCGGTCAATCGGCAGTAACCATTGCGCAAATGTGTGGTATCGAGGTTCCGGCTGGCACCAAAATTCTTGTAGCAGAGATTGAAGGTGTCGGCACCAAGTTCCCGCTGTCTGCAGAGAAATTAAGTCCGGTACTGGCTTGTTACAAAGTAAAAACGGCAGCTGAAGGGATTGAGCGTGCTGCGGAAGTGGTTGCCTTTGGCGGCATGGGTCACTCCTCTGTTATTCACTCGAATAACGAAGAAGTGATAAGCAAATTTGCGGATCGTCTTCAAACAGGGCGGATTATCGTGAATTCGCCATCCACACACGGCGCCATTGGGGACATCTACAACACAAACATGCCGTCATTGACCCTGGGATGCGGTTCATATGGCCGTAACTCGACCTCATCGAATGTCACTGCCGTCAACTTAATCAATGTGAAAAGGGTGGCTCGCCGTACCGTGAATATGCAATGGTTCAAAGTGCCAAACAAAGTGTACTTCGAAAAAGGAGCAACGCAGTATCTGGCCAAAATGCCTGATATTACTCGCGTAGCCATCGTTACGGATGCCATGATGGTCAAACTGGGCTATGTGGAAAAAGTGGAGCATTATCTGCGTCAACGCCAAATGCCAGTAGCAATCGAAGTATTCTCGGATGTAGAGCCCGATCCATCAACAACAACGGTAGACCGCGGTACAGAAATGATGCGCCGCTTCCAGCCTGACTGCATTATCGCTCTTGGTGGTGGATCACCAATGGACGCTGCCAAAGCCATGTGGTTGTTCTACGAATATCCGGACACGGACTTCAACGATCTGAAGCAAAAATTCATGGATATCCGTAAACGGATCTATAAATACCCACGCCTTGGATCAAAAGCAAAATTCGTAGCGATTCCGACAACATCGGGTACAGGATCGGAAGTAACATCGTTTGCCGTAATCACAGATAAAAATCTGGGCAACACCAAATATCCACTGGCAGACTATGAGCTTACACCGGATGTAGCCATCGTAGACCCTGAATTCGTCTATTCACTGCCGAAAACAGCGGTTGCAGATACAGGTATGGACGTACTGACTCATGCCATTGAAGCTTATGTATCGGTTATGGCAAATGATTACACGGATGGTCTGGCGATCAAAGCTATCCAGCTGGTATTCCAATACCTGGAGCAATCGGCGCTGCAAGGTGACAAACTGGCACGTGAGAAAATGCATAATGCTTCGACGATTGCCGGTATGGCTTTTGCTAACGCGTTCCTGGGGATTAACCACAGCTTGGCGCACAAATGGGGCGGACAGTATCACACCGCACATGGACGTACCAATGCAATCCTGATGCCGCACGTCATTCGTTACAACGCGAAAAAACCAACCAAATTTGCATCATTCCCGAAATATTCGCACTTTGTGGCAGATGAGCGGTATGCGGAAATTGCCCGGATTCTGGGATTGCCTGCACGTACTACAGAAGAAGGGGTGAACAGCCTCATCAATGCAATTCGCAAACTGAACAAAACACTCGGTATTGAGGAATCGTTCCAGGAAATCGGATTCGATGCCAAGGATTTTGAAGCTCATGTAGATTACCTGGCCGATCGTGCTTTCGAAGACCAATGTACAACCGCCAATCCGAAACTGCCGCTGGTGACTGAACTGGCAGACGTTTACCGCAATGCCTTCTACGGACGGTTTGAATAAACAATTAAAGCAACAGCAGGGTTTAGGCAATAGGTTCAGGGTTCCCCGGGAGGGGAGCCCCGATTGCCGTCTTTTTGTCGATGACGGAATCCTTTGGGGATCCGTTGAACGGTTTGGTATTCACACAATAACGGAGAGGACAGAAAAAACTGAAGAAGCGAAGCGCTCGCCTTTATCAATGGATTTTCCCAATTAGAATAAGAAATGAAAAAAATCCAGTGATAACAGCGATCGGAAGTTGTTCTGGCCCGCGCAGTGGCTAAGTGTGAATAATTATGGGGTTCACCATGATCCTGCAATGGTGGAGTGAGGAAGTTCACTAACTTTGTGATAAAAATCACAGATGGTGAAACCCGCAAGACGTATACTGAAAATGTAAGAAAAACATCCATCCCGCGGTTCCGGTTCCCATGTAGAGAGAACGTGTTCCGGCTGATATGTGAAAAAGTTCACATTAATCGCGGCTCTGGGCACAGATGAGACGATTTTGCTGCACCCTGTCATGTGTCCGGAAATCCAAATTTGTGGAGGGATTACTATGTCGGTGATCGAAAAAGACGTAAAACAACAAACAGGCTGGAGAAACTTTACGAAAGGCACATGGACCAAATCCGTGGATGTGAATGATTTCTTGGCACATAACCTGTCTCCGTATTATGGGGATGAGTCATTTCTCGCAGGGGCAACACAGAATACGAAAGACCTGTGGGACATCGTATCCGATCTGACTAAAAAGGAACGGGACAACGGCGGCGTACTGGATGTGGACGTAAATACTCCGGCAACGATCGTGTCTCACCAACCCGGGTATCTGGATCAATCCAAAGAGCAGATCGTCGGTGTGCAAACCGATGCTCCATTCAAACGCTCCATTCAGCCAACAGGCGGAATTCGCATGATGATTGATGCATGTCAGGCTTACGGCTTCGAAATGCCTCAAGAAGTCATAGATATATTTACTAATATTCGCAAAACACATAATCAGGGTGTATTCGATGCGTATACATCCGAGATGCGTGCAGCACGCAAAGCAGGTATCATTACCGGTCTGCCTGATGCTTATGGCCGCGGCCGGATCATCGGCGATTACCGCCGGGTTGCTCTGTACGGGGTGGACTTCCTGATCCGCGCCAAAAAAGGAGAACTGAACGCTCTTGAAGTGGATGTCATTGATGAAGATGTCATCCGTCTGCGTGAAGAGTTATCCGAACAAATCCGGGCTCTGCAGGAATTGAAGCAGCTGGGCGAAATGCACGGCTTTGATATCTCCCTGCCGGCTACTACAGCGAAAGAAGCGTTCCAATGGCTGTACTTCGGTTACCTGGCTGCCATCAAAGAGCAAAATGGTGCGGCCATGTCCCTTGGACGTGTATCTTCATTCCTTGACATTTACATTGAACGTGACCTGCAGGAAGGTCATCTCACCGAGGAGCAGGCTCAGGAACTGGTTGACCATTTCGTCATGAAGTTGCGGATCGTCAAATTCCTGCGTACACCGGACTACAACGAGCTCTTCAGCGGCGACCCGACATGGGTAACCGAGTCCATCGGCGGGATGTCCGTGAACGGGGAAACACGCGTAACGAAAAACAGCTTCCGTTTCCTGCACACGCTGCACAATCTGGGACCCGCACCGGAACCAAACCTGACCGTACTCTGGTCTACCAAACTTCCCGAGGCATTCAAAGAGTATTGCAGCAAAGTATCCATTGAAACCAGCTCGATCCAATATGAGAATGATGATCTGATGCGTCCAATCTACGGAGACGATTACGGGATTGCCTGCTGTGTATCGGCCATGAAGATCGGTAAACAAATGCAGTTCTTCGGCGCTCGTGCCAACCTGGCGAAAGCACTGCTGTATGCGATCAATGGTGGACGCGACGAGAAATCCGGAGCACAGGTCGGACCGGAATATCCGGCCATTACAAGCGAAGTGCTGGATTACAATGAGGTCATGAAACGGTTCAAACCGATGATGGAATGGCTGGCTAAACTGTACATGAATACCCTTAACGTGATCCACTACATGCATGACAAATACAGTTATGAACGAATCGAGATGGCTCTGCATGACCGCGATATCGTACGCACCATGGCCTGTGGTATTGCCGGCCTGTCCGTTGCAGCCGACTCCCTGAGTGCAATTAAATATGCAAAAGTTAAACCGATTCGTAACGAGCAAGGAATCGCCGTTGATTTTGAAATTGAAGGAGACTTCCCTTGTTACGGTAACAATGAAGACAGTGTCGACAGCATCGCGGTTGAACTGGTAGAGAGCTTCATGGGCATGATCCGCAAACATAAAGCGTACCGCAATGCCATTCCAACCCAATCTGTATTGACCATTACATCCAATGTGGTGTACGGCAAAAAAACCGGTACAACACCGGATGGACGTAAAGCAGGCGAACCGTTTGCTCCAGGTGCCAACCCGATGCATGGACGTGACAAAAAAGGAGCTCTGGCATCCCTGGGTTCTGTAGCCAAATTGCCTTACGAACACAGCCTGGACGGTATCTCCAACACATTCTCGATTGTGCCTAAAGCACTTGGTAAAGAGTCCGATACGCGCAAATCCAATCTGGTTGCCATGATGGACGGTTATTTCGGTCAAGGTGCTCACCATCTGAACGTGAACGTGTTCGATCGTCAGCAGTTGATTGACGCCATGGAGCATCCGGAAAATTATCCACAATTGACCGTTAGGGTATCCGGTTATGCCGTAAACTTCATCAAATTGACGCGTGAGCAGCAGCTGGATGTCATTAACCGGACCTTCCACGGTTCGATGTAATAACACGGTAAACAGGAGTAGATCACCATCATAAACGCACAGCGGATGCGGATACAGAAAGGAAGAGGCAGCATGGTTAACGGACATATTCACTCACTCGAAACTTTCGGGACGGTTGACGGCCCAGGCATCCGCTTCGTGCTTTTTATGCAGGGATGTCACCTGAAATGCCAATATTGTCACAACCCGGATACATGGGCGCTTGATGGAGGCCGGGATATGAGCGTGGAGGAAGTTCTCGCTGAGATCGAGCCATACTTGACCTATTATCGCAGTTCGGGTGGCGGACTTACGGTATCGGGAGGCGAACCGACGCTGCAGGCTCATTTCGTCGGCCAGGTTTTCAAGGAAGTGAAGCGGCGCTGGGGACTGCACACCACCCTGGACAGCAACGGCTACAATGAACCTGATCGTATTCTTGACTTGTTGGACCATACGGATCTGGTCATGCTGGATCTGAAACATATCGATGATGAAAAGCATATCAAGCTTACCGGGAAATCCAATGAGAGAACACTTCGGATGGCCCGCTGGTTATCGGATCATGGCCGGAAAATGTGGATTCGGCACGTATACGTGCCAGGCATTCATGATGATGAACAAGATCTGATTAATCTGGGACGCTATATCGGAACATTGAATGGTGTGGAGAAGTTTGAGATTTTACCATATCACCAGATGGGCATATACAAATGGCAGGCACTGGGAAAAGTATATCCGCTCGAAGGCGTTCCGTCTCCTACCGAAGAAGAAGTGGAACGGGCTTATCGCTTGATTGAACAGGGGCGGAAAGAAACGACAGACACACTTGCTCGGGCAAAATGATCCATATCCATGGGTCCGATAGAAAATGAACATTCCTTAAAAATGGACCCACTCTTCAAACAGTCTTTGCGACAGACGTCGCAAGGGCTGTTTTTTGTTGCATTTTACATGAGGATTACGAAAAGGCTTGTTCAGTGAAGGATTTTATCCCCTCATTGATGAATTGTCATCCTTACGATGGTAGCTCCGGCTTTTTATAATCAGAGTGTAAAACCAAATGCGCAATATGCCGAGGAGGGTCAACGACGATGAAAAAAAGAATGATAATGCTGCTCTCACTGCTGCTGGTTACGTCCTGGACGCTGGCTGCATGTTCGGGCTCAGGGAACGAAAATCCGCAGGGAGCCTCAGGCTCCGAGCCGGAGACGAGCAAGGAACCGGTGGAAATGCTGCTGCGTCACACCCAAGTAGGGGCGGATAAACAGAAACGGCTGGCCATTCTGCAGGACGTCGTCGACAAAGTGGAAAGTGAGGTCCCTAATCTGACCTTTACGCTGGACGGGGTTGAATCAGATGTGAACCGGAAGGAAAAGCTTCGCGGGGAAATGGCGGCCGGCAATCCACCTGATATTTTCGAACTGTTCGGGAGCCCGGACTCCAAAGTGTATGCCAAGGAAGGCATGCTGCTGGATCTGACACCGATTTTGCAAGAGCTGGGCATTCAGGATCAGTTTACATCCCTTGAACCGTTCACGTATGAAGGCAAAGTGTATGGATTGCCGATTGGTGGTTCAGGCGAAGGTTTTTTCTATAACAAAGAATATTTTGCAAAAAAGGGCTGGCAAGCACCAACGACCATGGCTGAGCTTGATAATATGCTGGCCGAGATCAAAGCAGATGGGAAAGTGCCTCTTGCCTCTGCTTCCAAGGCCGGCTGGGTCCCGCTGATGTTGACGAACCATCTGTGGTCCCGTTATGCCGGTCCCGAGATTACTGCGAAGTTTGCAACTGGTGAAGCCAAGTGGACCGATCCGGGTGTGATTCAAGGTTTTGCGAAGCATAAGGAATGGGTCGATAAGGGGTATTTCAAAAAAGGCGAGCTCGGCTTCGAATACGCTGAATACACGACTCAATTCACAAGTGGTGAAGCGGTATTGATGTATGACGGAACATGGAAATCATCTGTATTCAAGGAAGGACAGAGCGGGGAATCGTTGATCGGCAAGGTTGGATTCTTCAATATGCCGCCGGTAGAGAATGGCGTAGGAGATCAGACTTCCCTCATGCGTGATGTCAATAATGGATATGGCTTCTCGGCATCTGTAGCGGAAGATCCTCAGAAGCTGGAAGCGGTAAAGGCGTTCATCAAAAACTTCTATAATGAAGATATGCAGGTGCGTGGACTTGTGGAAGATGGAGTCCTTCCTGCCATGAAGCTGGATGAGAAGGTATTAACGGACAGCATTACCGACGAGCTGATGAAGGAAATCGTTGCTGTCCTGAATGCATCCCAGACATCATTCCCAGCCTTTGATGCGCTGGTACAGGCGGATGTGACCACCGAGATCAGCAATCTGCAGATTCAAAAACTAGTTGGCGGACAGACCACGCCGGAGAAGATGGCGGAGGAGCTGCAGCAAGTTCAGGAGGAAGCCAACGCTTCCGTGGAATAATGAATCTACTCTACCCAAAGCTGCAACTGAAGTTACTGAAGGAGGCTGAATATGAATACTTCACTCCGCAGCCCACTTGTTTACACGCTGTTTGTATTACCGGCATTGATTTTGTTTGTCATGTTTTTCCTATATCCGATTGGCAGCTCACTGTACTATAGCTTGACCAGCTGGAATGGCGTTTCGACAGACCCACGATTTGTGGGTTTGTCGAATTATGCCAAGGCTTTAACCGATGAACGGTTTTGGATATCTACACGGAATAATGGCTTTTTTATCGGATTTTCCGTATTGATCCAGGTTCCGCTGATTGTATTATTTTCATTGCTTATTGCCAATGTCAAACGATTAAAGGGAGTATACAAAACGGCTGTTTTTTTACCTTCTATTATGTCGACTGCAGTCATCGGCATTTTGTGGGGATTTATTTATGAGCCCAACATCGGGCTGTTGAATCAACTGCTGAATACGTTTGGCATTCCGCCGGTTTATTGGCTTTCGGATAATCGTTTCGCGATGCTGTCCATTCTTGTAACCAATGCCTGGCAGTGGACCGGATTTTACATTGTCATGGTACTGGCGGCCATTCTCGCCATTCCCCGTGATCTGGACGAAGCCGCTGCAATCGATGGGGCAACCGCAATACAGCGCGCGACCCGAATCACGTTGCCACTGATCAGGCCCATTATTTCGGTTGTCATTATGTTGTCCATTGCCGGAGCGATGAAGGCAGCAGATATTGTGCTTGTAATGACCAAAGGCGGACCGGCCGGCTCCACCGAGGTGCTTGCTACGTATATGATCAAATATGCGATTACCAATTTTAAATATGGGTACGGCAATACGGTAGCGGTTCTGATCTTTGCTCTGACACTTGTGCTGACGGCTGTGTACCAACTGCTCGTGGCAAGGCACAACGAAAGGGTGGAGTATTGATGGTAAAGAATATACGAGCCAGTATTCCTCATGTGTTGTTGATGTTATATTTGATCGCAATTTTGTTTCCGTTTTTATTTGTCATCTTCTCTTCATTCAAACAGGATAACAATGAAATTGCTCTCCATCCATTCGGTCTGCCAACTAACTGGGTATTCAGTAATTACGTGGAAGCCTGGGTCAACGCCAAGATTGGTACGTATTTCTGGAACAGCATGTACATTTCGGTGCTCTCTTCGGCAGGAACCATTATACTGGGCGCCATGTTTGCTTTTGCTGTAACCCGGATGAGACACCGCAAGTGGAGCCTGTTTCTCTATAGTCTTATACTGGCCGGCATGCTTATTCCGAATAACGCGCTGATGCTGCCCATTTATTTGCTCGTCCGCAAGCTGGGCATATTGGACACGCATCTGGCTCTGATTGTTCCCTATGTAGCGAATGCCATTCCTTTTACGATTATCATACTGGCTGCTTTTATGAGATCACTCCCCGGAGAGATAGAGGAAGCAGCGGTAATGGATGGCTTGAGGGCCCCGGGGATCTTTGCTAAAATAGTGATACCTCTTACAGTTCCAGCCATCGTTACGGTATTTATCGTGAATTTCCTCGGCAACTGGAACGAATTTTTGCTCGCCAATTATTTCCTATCTACAGATAAGCTGCGCACCCTGCCTGTAGGCATGGTCCAGTTTCGTGATCAGTACCAGATGAACTATGCCCAGATGTCCGCAGGAATTGTATATAGTGTTGTGCCTGTCATTGTTATTTACGCCATACTACAGGAGAAAATTATTGAAGGTGTGACCGCAGGCGGCGTCAAGGGTTGATGGCCTACGCGGTTATTGGGGAGAACGGATATGAACTTGCGCATGAAGCTGGCCTTGGCATTTCTGCTGTTAATCATTGTACCGATGTGTGCACTGGGTGTCGGGATGTTTCTGGTCACCTCACATACGATTGAGAAGAAATACAACCAACAGGCCGAATATGCCCTCCAGGCCATTAGTTACAATATCGAAAATGTTTTTCAGCAGATAAACAATGTCACGGATAACGGGATCGCCACGTCGGTATTTCAAATGGCACTCAACGCCAAAGACCCGACCAAGCAGGATCTCGGGACCGGTAATCAATTATCGCTCAATGCCAGCCAGCGCAATTTCCGATCTCTTCTATATAACTATCCGTTCATTAGCTATGCTTTCTTGTATGATCTGCGTTCGTCCCAGAACAATCAGATCGTCTCCATATTTACCAAGGAAAATTTTGAAACGCTTCCTTTTCAGCAATTCAAGGTACACCCTTTATTTCAGGAAATCCATCAGCTTAATGGCGTGCCCAAATGGCTTGCCCCGCTTGAGTATCCCGAACTTACCGGTAACGATCCTGTCTTTACGCAGATCAGGTTGGTGAAGGAACTCAGTTATTTTCAAAATATCGGAATTCTGGTGGTACAAATCAAAAAGGGGGAGATCGATCGCATCTTCCGGCATTTGCAGATCAGTGATTCCGCTCAAAATACGTCCTTTCTATTAATTAATGAAGAAGGTTTGGTAGTCTATGATCCATCCGGGCGGTACAGTGGGGAGAAGATGGAGAACCTCGGTGTGAACGCGGCCAGTTATGGACCTGGTTTCAGCAGCATCCGGACCGTATTTGATGGCACGGAGAGTATCCTGTCCCAGTATCATCTGAAAAACTACGGTTGGAGTTTAATCAGTGTCACCTCTTGGGAAGCGCTGTCGGCTGAAACGAACGTGTTTGCAGGCTGGTCGGTGATTATTATTCTGGTCTGTCTTCTTGCTGCGATGGTCTTCAACCTGTTTTTCATGAATCGTATAACCGGCAATATTGCGGTGCTGGTCCGCTTCATGCGGCGAGTCGAGGATGGTGACTTCAACGCACGGGTTGAGGGTAAGGGTTTCGATGAGATGCAGCTTCTTGCCCATGGATTCAATGAACTGCTGGACAGGATTGGAAGCCTGTTTCGCCGTGTGCGGGCAGAGCAGCAGCAAAAGGCCAAGGCTGAACTGCGCGTGCTGCAGGCTCAGATCAAACCACACTTCCTGTTCAATACATTGGAATCCATCAACGGGCTGGCCATGCGGGGAGAGGGACGGAAAGTCAGCGAAATGGTAAACCGTCTTGGCAATATTCTTCGGATCAGTATTCAGGATCAGGAAGAAATTCCACTGGGAGAGGAAGTAAGGCATCTCCAGAGTTATCTTGAAATTCAGCAATACAGATTCAGCGAATTGTTTACGTACGAAGTGGATATTCCTACTCATTTATATGCATCCTCCGTACTTAAACTGACCTTGCAGCCGTTAGTAGAAAATAGCATCCAGCATGGCTTCGAGGGTATTGAGTACAAGGGAGTCCTTCGAATCAGTGCGTTTGAGCTGCACCATAACTTGATACTGCAAGTGGAGGATAACGGGCTTGGCATTCCCCAGGAAATAATGGGGAGATTCGAATACATGGCAGAGGATCCTCCGGAACATTCGCATGCAAAAGAAGGGGAGCAGTCCGTATCCTCCATGGCTGAACGCCGGGGACTCGGCTTACGAAGTGTGGCAGATCGGATACGAATCCGATACGGGGCGGGATATGGCATATTCATATGTTCTGCTCCAGGCCATGGGACAGTAATTCAATGCATAATTCCACGATATGAGCAGGGGGATGCCTAGATGAATCTGACGGCAATGATTGTTGATGATGAACTGCCGATTTTGGAAAATTTGAGACTGATCCTGCCCTGGGAGGACATGGGGATTGAAATTACGGGCACGGCCAGAAGTGGAATAGAAGCACTGGATAAGGTGGCTGATTGCCATCCTGACATCATGCTGTGCGATATCCGCATGCCTACCATGGATGGTTTGGAACTTATTCGAATCCTGCGCGAGCGGGGCGAGACATGTGAAATTATTTTGCTGACCGGATATCAGCAGTTCGAATATGCCCGAACGGCCATCCGTTACAATGTACATGAATACATATGCAAACCCATTGATTACTTGGATCTGGAGAACAAATTACGTGAGTTAACCGAACAAATTATTCAGAAACGAATAACAAGTGAGTCTGAACGCCATCGGAGTATAGAAATGGAAAACTGGATCAGACATAAACATGTGACCGACTTGCTGCGGGGTGAAAAGGAAAACCTGGCATGCTTCCCAGTGCAATCCTCGGAAACGTTGCCCTCTGCTGATCGCTATGTCCTGATCCTTGTGGATGCAGAAGGTTATTTCCGCCATTCCCTCGGCTGGTCTGCTGACCAGCATCAGCAATGGCATGATGAAATTCATACCAATCTTAGAGATCTAACAGAAGTAATAGAAGGAAGCATCATAACTCACGTCCGTAAGGGAGAATGGGGGATATTGCTTAAGGCTTCGCTTGGATGGGAGACCAGAGCAGATCAACTAGCTCAGCGTATTCAAAAGAGGCTTAATGCCATCTTTGCTGCAGACTCAGCGATGAAGACAAGGATTATTCTGGACGATACGCCCGTATGTCTGGACCACCAGATTATTGAGCGATACCGGCATTGTCAGAAACAAAGCGCCTCGCGTCCTTCGGTTTCGGAATGGATCAAGTCTGCATGTGAGTATATGGATACACGTCTGGATCATGATCTTGGCATAGATGAGGTAGCGGATTGGCTGGGAATCAGTTCGAGTTACTTTTGTCAGCTGTTCAAAAGCCATGTCGGGGTTACATTTGTTGAATATATGACCCAGAAACGGATGGAAACAGCAGCGATGTTATTGAGTACAACGGAATGGAGCATTACGTCGATTGGGGAAGCCACGGGCTATAAAGAGCGGCGTTATTTCTCCAAGGTATTTCATAAACATTTTCATATGAAGCCGTCCGAATACAGGCAAAGCCATAGAGTAGCCACTTCATTGGAGGAGGAAATGCATACATGAGCTCATGGGGACATTTCACACTGGAGCAAAAGGTGGGTCAGCTGTTTATGTGCGGTTTTCATGAACAGCAAGTGGACGAACAGATTACAAGGTTGATACAGGACTACCATGTTGGGGGTGTTATTTACTTCAGGCGCAACGTGGAAAGTGTGGAACAATTGACCCGACTGTCTGCCGAGCTGCAGAGTTTGGCCGCAAAAAGCAGTGAGCTGCCGCTTATGATCTCGGTAGATCAGGAAGGCGGTATGGTTGCGAGAATTGATAAGGACGGGATTACCAGAGTACCGGGAAGCATGGCTCTTGGCGCAACAGGTCATCCGGACTACACGTATCAATGTGCACGGATTCTTGGGGCTGAGCTTAAGCGGATTGGGATCGATATGAACCTTGCACCCGTTGTTGACGTGAACAATAACGTTCTTAATCCGGTGATAGGCGTGCGATCTTATGGGGAAAATGCCGAGAACGTCGCCGTCCATGGTGCGGCAGCCATTGCTGGATATCAGTACAGCGGCATAGCTGCAACAGCGAAGCATTTTCCGGGGCATGGAGATACAGCCGTAGATTCACATCTTGGCATGGTAACGGTTCCGCATGAATGGCAAAGGCTGGAGCAGGTGGAGCTGCGGCCTTTTCGCCGGGCCATTGAGGCAGGTGTGGATGCCATCATGACCGCACATGTAATCTTTCCGGCAATTGAACCTGAGCCTATTCCTGCAACGTTGTCCCGTAACGTATTACATGAATTGCTGCGCGAACAAATGGGGTTTAAAGGAATTATTATTACAGATTGTCTGGAGATGCACGCAATATCCAAACCATATGGGGTTGCGAATGCGGCTGTTCGTGCAGTTAAGGCAGGAGCAGATTTGATTCTGGTCAGTCATACCCTGGAGGAGCAAATTGCAGCTATAGATGCTGTGGTAGAAGCGGTCCGCTATGGAGACATCGAAGAGCAGATCATTGACCTGGCACTGGAGCGTGTCGTGGATTGGAAGCAAAAACGCTGCGGTAATCAATTAAGTGAACAATCAAGTGAACAATTAAGTATGCCATATTCGTTTTCATCCGTTCCGGAGAATGTGCTGTTAGATGAAATTGCATGCAAGAGCATTACCGTAGTGCATAATGACGGTGTACTGCCATTAAAGCCCGAACAAAATGTGTTTGTTGTATGGCCTGAGGTTGTACAGCGAACAGAGGTAGATGAACCTTGGTCCCATTCGGATTCACTTGGGAAGGTGCTTGGGCAATACAAAAAACATGTTCGGGAGCATAAAATAACAACACAGCCGTCATATGAAGAAGCAGAACGAATTACGAAAAGTGTGATGGAGGGAGAACAAGTCATTGTATGCACGTACACCTCAGCCGGGGTTCTTCCCAAAGGTCAGCGTTACTTGATTGAACGGCTGAGTGTAAACCATTCATTAATTGTTGTAGCTTTGCGTAATCCCTATGATCTGCTGGAAATACCCAGGCCGGGAGCTTACGTATGTACTTACGAAAATACACCTGCCGTCGTGCGTGCACTCTCCTTGTTAATTACGGGTGAACTGAATCCGAGTGGAAGCTTGCCCGTCCGATTAAGTTAACTTTAAAGTGATAAAGACGGCCTTACTATTATGTGGTGATATTCATCCATATAATGGTAAGGTTTTTTTGTTGAATATATCAATTAAATCTTTGAATGATGATGAAATGATAACTAATTATTTTCATAGTGTTTTCGCTCTATTAAAACTTTACATTTCTAATCTATTATTTTTAGCAACTTTTCCCGGTGACAAGCGTCTAATAGTATGACTTTTTGAGGGGGATATTAATAAAATGGGAGCAGAAGGAGCCAAAGAAAAAGAATGAATTTGAAGAAGAAATTGTCTATACTTACCGCTTTAGCTGTTTTTCAGGCGTTTGCAGCCATTCCTGCGAATGCACAGGCAGCTGATCAGAGCGATTCGACACCAGTGAATACAGCCAAAGTTAAATCCGTTGAGGTTATTAAGAAAGAACAAACCATAGCGGAATCCGAAGTAAAAGATCAATCAGGTACACAGACTTCCGATAACGATACAACGGAGGAGACGAATCCTGAATCCACAGAATCATCAGGTACAGACGTTACTCCAGTTGACCCTGCAACTCCTGCTGAATCTGAAGATGCAGAAGGTACAGAGGAAGAAGCGCCAGCACCTACACCTGTAGAGGTTGAGCAGCCTTCCACTAGTGGTCAGTCCGGAACTGCCGGCGGAGACCTGACGCTGTACATGAACAGCAATAAAATGGTGCAAGATGGCAAGACATACCTTGCCGGACAGCCGATGGCTGTCAAAAATGGTGTATCCTATGTAGCGATCCGCGCGCTGGTTGACCGAGTTGGCTATGATGTGAAGTACGACAACACGACCAAGGAAACGATCATTATTAGCGGGGAAGATGAGCTGCGTTTCAAGACCAACAGCAAAATCTATACCGTTAATGGTGAAGCAAGAACGATGAAGGGCGCTGCTTACCAACAAAAGAATACGTTTATGGTGCCGCTGACTTCAATTACACAGGCACTCAACATTACTTATACAGTGAACCAATCCGCCAAAACGGTGGTATTGAAACTGAGTACCAAACCGGTAGCCAGTTTCACGGTACCCAAAGAAGTTTTTGCCGGTGACAACGTAACATACACAACGAAATACAGTTCTCCCAAAGGACTGGATATTGTGGATGAGCGCTGGACTGGCCGTCAGGATTCGTTCGACCAACCAGGTACATATACGGTAACGTATGCTGTCCAGGATTCAAGCGGTCAATGGAGTGATCCTTACTCTGTAACAATCCAGGTCCAAAAACCGAATCTTCCTCCTGTAGCGATGTTCACTACAGACAAGGAAGAGTACAAAATGGGTGAAAAGATCACCTACATTGATCAAAGCACAGACGACGAAAATGCCATTGAGACAACGGAGTGGGATAATAACGCTCTGGCATTCTTTGTCCCAGGACCGAAGACGATTACGATTACCGTTACAGACAAACACGGTCTGAGTAACAGCTACTCCAAAATCATCAATATCACGGGTGAAACGTTGTATACTCTTTCCGATTTCAATCAATTGTTCACACCGGTAGGTGGAAAGTTCACTTTTAATGGCGGAGAAGTGCCTGCCATGGAGAAGGTTCCGTACACTTACTATGATGAGCAAAGCATTCTGATTCGCAGTAACAGTCCCGAAACCGTTAATACCGAAGGGATTGTCTACAAGGAATCTTCCATTGGACAAACACGTTTCATGATTCACCATGTGAACAACACGGGCAAAAACGTGAAAATGTATGTTGTGGCTACCAACAACAATATGTATCCAGCGACACTGGAACAGCAGAACATGGGCTTCGCAGGTCCTTCTCCGTTTGCTACTGTTGCCGGGAAACTGTCGATTGACCGCTGGTTCAAATCCATGCAGGAAGGCACTGGCAAAACAGATGTTGTCCTGCAGCCTGGAGAGAGCAAGCTGATCCTTACGGAACTGAGTGCCCTGCCGATGAAAAAGGGCCAGGTCATTTCCCTGTACTCCGATGTATTCAGCGATTACAGACTGGACTACAACATTATTATGATTGAAGAAAACAAAGACCCGATGGAAGTATGGTCTACGCTGCCTGTACTGGATCGTGACGGTGTTCACAACCGGGGAACATACCCGAATGCAACACGTGTCATCACGTATGATCAAGAAGTAGGTGCGAAGCCTTCCCGTCTTCCGCTTGGTGACAATGCAAGTGATCCAAACCTTGTCGGAACAGACCCGATGGCCTACACAGATGCTTCCAACGCCGGTAACTTTGGTGTGCTTTATAAAATTACACTGAATAACGTAGCACCGCGTACGCTGATCTCGTTCAACCCTCGTGGCGGTAAATATTCGGGTGTGGCACTTGTTAACGGCCAGGTTGTACAAATTTCCGAGGGTAAATCCTTGAGTGCTCCTAACGAGCAAAGTGTACTCTATCGCACAGGCTCTTATGGTGAGAGTGTTACCATTCTGTTTTCAGCGGCACCAGGAAGCAATCTTCCTGTAAATCTGCTGTTCACCCCGCTTCCGGCTGAGAAGTAATCTTGACCAGGCAACAAGGAACGGACGGTTTGGAGTGAAAGCTTATATTTCATATACCCGATCACCCCAAAAGTCGCCCGAAGAAATGATCTTCTGAACCGTCAGAGAAGGACTCCATGTGAATGGGGTCCTTTTTAATGATCTGAGGTGAACAGTGCGCTAGTCGTTTCGTTGACTCTAATCCGAATTTGAGGCATTATTAGAATTATAATAACAAGCATGGTATCAGCGTTGCATAATTGTAATTCCCATGAAGTCCAATGGGTAGCATCTGGACGAATAAACCTTAGTAATCCAGCTTTTTGCTAATTTGGATTTGCTCTTAGGATGTATGCATAATGCTTGTATGACAGGAGGTGCTTGAAGTCATGCTGTCGACAGAACAGATTATTAATACTATGTCCTCACAGGGACTTCGCATTACGGATCAGCGGAAGACACTGGCCCGGTTATTTGCCGAATCTCCTGGGTATCTTACACCCAAGGACGTCTATGAATATATGGGTAAGACTTACAGCGGACTGAGCTTTGACACGGTATATCGGAACTTGCGTGTCATGCAGGATTTGGGTGTGCTGGAGCAGGTCATTTTTGAAGACGGTGTAAAATTCAGAGCGCATTGCAGTGAAGATCACCATCACCATCATATGATCTGTCTAAAATGTCAGAAGACCTATCCGATCGTTTTTTGTCCGATGCAGCTGGCAGATGCTCCAGAACAGTTTCAGGTTGTGGATCATAAATTTGAAGTGTTCGGATACTGCAAAGATTGTGCGGAATATGCTCCGGCGAAAGTGTCCACTGGGCATTCACACGATCACGGGAAACACTAACCATGAAGCTATCCCGCAGAGTGGCACAGGCGCCCATTCGGGTATATCGAAATTATATTTCTCCCTTGAAGCCACCTACATGTCGCTTCTATCCAACTTGTTCGGCATACGCAATGGAAGCGATAGAGGTTCATGGTGCATTCAAAGGTTCGCTGCTGGCTGCCAAGCGTATCGCAAAATGCCATCCGTTTCATCCGGGAGGCGTTGATCTGGTTCCGCCAAAGACAGAAAAAACGGTCATGGTACATGATGAGGGATGAAGGTGGAGTCATTAACCTATGATCAAATGACATGGTTGTAGTTGTGCTGCTGCCGACTTGACAAAGAGGGCTGCATTTCAGTATATTTTTCGTATAATGATTTCCAGTGAAGGGATAAGTACAGACACACCCCCAGTGCAGAGAGCCGGATGAGCTGAGAACCGGTCTGGGAGGAGGATGGAATATGGTCCCGGAGGAACCTCTTCCGAGCGTGCAGACGTGTATGTAGACGCTGTCGTAAGGCTGGGGCGTGATCCAGCGTTAATGGGCGGTCGAAGGACCGGCAGAGCCTGTGTTTTGCAAAAAGCACGGGGAATTTGGGTGGTAACACGTGAGATCTACTCTCGTCCCATAGGGGCGGGAGTTTTTTGTGTTCTTTTTTAGTTAAGAACGCGAAAGCAAGCATGACATATGAAGGAGGAGAAGTCTTTCATGACTGATCAAAAAACATTTTATCTGACGACGCCGATTTATTATCCGAGTGACAAATTGCATATTGGGCATGCGTACACAACGGTAGCTGGAGATGCAATGGCTCGTTACAAACGTCTGCGCGGTTATGCAGTGCGTTACCTGACAGGAACCGATGAGCACGGACAGAAAATTGAACGCAAGGCTCAGGAGAAGGGGCAGACACCACAGGCATTTGTAGACGACATCGTTGTAGGCATCAAGGAGCTGTGGAACAAGCTGGATATCTCCAATGACGACTTCATTCGTACAACGGAAGAACGCCACAAAACGGTTGTACAGGATATTTTCGATCGTTTGCTTAAACAGGGAGATATCTATAAGGGTGAGTACGAGGGCTGGTACAGCATTCCAGATGAAACGTACTACACGGAAACCCAACTGGTTGATGTGGAAAAGAATGAGAAGGGTGAAATTGTCGCTGCCAAAAGTCCGGATAGCGGACACCCGGTAGAACTTGTCAAAGAGGAATCCTATTTCTTCCGCATGAGCAAATATGCAGATCGTTTGCTGAAATATTATGAAGAGAATCCTGGTTTTATTCAGCCGGAATCCCGCAAGAACGAGATGATCAACAACTTTATCAAGCCGGGTCTGGAAGATTTGGCCGTTTCCCGTACAACGTTTGAATGGGGCGTTAAAGTCAAAGGCGATCCGAAGCACGTCGTATATGTCTGGATCGATGCATTGTCCAACTATATTACGGCTCTCGGCTACGGATCATCCGATTCATCACTGTATGACCAGTTCTGGCCTGCAGACGTTCATCTGGTAGGTAAGGAAATCGTTCGTTTCCATACCATCTACTGGCCAATCATGCTGATGGCACTTGACCTGCCTTTGCCGAAAAAAGTATTTGCGCATGGCTGGTTATTGATGAAGGACGGCAAAATGTCCAAATCGAAGGGCAATGTGGTTGATCCAGTGACCCTGATTGACCGTTACGGCCTGGATGCACTGCGCTATTATCTGCTGCGTGAAGTTCCATTTGGTTCGGATGGTACATTCACTCCAGAGAGCTTTGTAGAGCGTGTGAACTCGGATCTGGCCAATGATCTGGGGAACCTGCTCAACCGTACCGTTGCGATGGTGGATAAATATTTTGAAGGCAAGGCACCTGCATTTACTTCGGGTGTAACGGAATTCGATGCTTCACTGGAAGAAGCCGGCCTTGCAGCGGTGGATAAAGTGGAGCAGGCGATGGAAAATCTGCAATTTTCCGTTGCGCTGACGGCGATCAGCCAATTTGTTAGCCGGAGTAACAAATATATTGATGAGACACAGCCTTGGGCTCTGGCACGCGATGAAGCGAAACGGGATGAACTCGCATCCGTTATGTCTCACTTGATCGAAAGTCTGCGTATTGCTTCCATCTTGCTGCAGCCGTTCCTGACTCGTGCTCCGCATAAAATCTGGGAACAGCTTGGTATTCAGGAAGGCGAACTTACAGCTTGGGATACGTCTAAGCAGTGGGGTGTCATTCCAGCGGGTAATGCTCTGCAAAAGGGTGACCCAATCTTCCCTCGTCTCGACTCGGAGCAGGAGGTTGCGTATATTGCTGAAGCCATGACCGGAGGCAAAAAAGCGGAACCGCAAGCGGATGGCGCACAAGGTAATGCTGGTGATTCTGCTCAAGCTTCCGAACCTGTGACTGCACCTGAGAGCAAGGAAGAAATCGGCATCGACGATTTTGCCAAAGTGGAACTGCGTGTAGCACAGGTTATCGCCTGTGAACCGGTCAAAAAAGCCGATAAGCTGCTCAAATTGCAGCTGGATCTCGGTTATGAGCAGCGTCAGGTCGTATCAGGGATCGCGAAGTTCTACTCCCCCGAAGAGATGGTTGGACGCAAAGTCATTTGTGTAACGAATCTCAAACCAGTAAAATTGCGCGGTGAGCTGTCCCAAGGTATGATTTTGGCGGCATCTCATGGAGACCAATTAACACTGGCTACGGTGCCGGACAATATGCCTAATGGTGCACAAGTAAAATAAATTTTGCTGAACATTTAGTCCGACGCTTGATTATATGAAGAATGAAGGTGACCCGATGCTATCAGGTCGCTTTTTTTCTTTCCTCTTGATTGCCCTGCTAATAACGTAGGAAAACAAGCATATACTGTTATGAACTCTGCGCTACAGGGGAGAATAAATAGGACCCGACCGCTTGACAACCACGTTCAGGTTACCTATAATTCTTTCAGTAATGTTTACGATTAAGAGATGCGGAGTGAAGCAATAGTGAAATGGTATAATGAAACAACTCAAACCAGGGGTACCCGGATACAGCATACAAGCAAACGTGGCCAAACCAGAACGAAATGGTTATGGAGCAGCTTGCTTATTCTCAGTTTGCTCATGTTGTCGGCGTGCGGACAAAGTAATTCGGAAAGTGCCAAGATCGAGGAAGGCAAAGTGAATGTGATCACGAGTTTTTATCCTGTATATGCTTTTACAACAGCCATCGGCGGTGAAGACACAAACGTTATTAATTTGCTGCCAACCGGCGTTGAACCCCATGACTGGACGCCAAAGAGCCAGGACATTGTAAACACCTCCAAGGCACAATTGTTCCTATACAACGGTGCAGGCCTTGAAGGATGGGTACCTAACTTTCTCAAGTCCCTTAACAGCGATACTCAAGTGAAGTCTGTGGCTGTAAGTGATGGAGTGAGCTTGCTGACTGCTGAAGGTGATGATGGGCATAACCATGGAGAAGAGCATGAAGACGAACACGCAGAAGAAGCAGGCACAGAGGACGTTGCAGACCATCATGTGGACCCTCATACATGGGTAAGTCCCAAGTCGGCTATCGTAATGGCTGAAAATATCAAAAATAGTCTGGTCGAAGTAGATCCTGATCATCAGGATGGTTACGAACAGCGTTATGAGGAACTTCGCACCAAACTCGAAGCGCTAGATCAGCGCTTTACGGACGAATTATCCAAAGTCTCCAATAAAGAAATTGTTGTGTCCCATCAAGCATTTGGATATCTTGCACGTGATTATGGTTTGACCCAGCATGCGATCATGGGGCTATCCCCGGATGCTGAACCAACAGGTCAGGATATTGTGAATCTGTCCAAGCTTGTGAAGGAAGAGGGCATCAAGTACATCTTCTTCGAAGAGCTGGTCTCCGACAAATTGGCCAAAACACTCGCTGGCGAAGCTGGTGTGGAAACGATGGTGCTGAATCCGGTTGAAGGGCTTACCAAGGAACAGGCAGCCAATGGGGATGATTATTTCACCCTGATGGAGAAAAATTTGCAAAATCTGCTGATCGCATTAAAATAAGATAGACTGAAGGATTCGTTTTGCAATCCTTATATATAATGAAGGGCGGCTTTGCCATGCAGCAAATCATGCCACTATGTCATGATCCAATCATTGAGATTGAGAAGTTATCTTTCTCTTACGGTGACCAGCGAGTGATCGAAAATCTTGATTTTATGGTCAAGGAACGGGATTTTGTCGGTATTATCGGTTCAAACGGAGCGGGAAAAACGACACTGCTGCGCATGTTGGTGGGACTGTTGCCTCCAGCGCAGGGGGATATCAAATTGTTCGGACAGTCGATTCGCAGATTCAAGGATTGGGAACGGATCGGCTATGTCCCGCAAAAAAATGCATTTAATCCATTGTTCCCTGCCACCGTGCGGGAAGTGGTCATGTCTGGCTTGTACAACAATAAGAATATGTTCCGCAGGATGACGCGCAAATCGCAGCAGCAGTGCACGGATGCACTGGAGGTTATGCGTATCGAGGATCTGGCAAACAAACGGATTGGACAATTGTCCGGAGGACAGCAGCAGCGTGTGTTTTTGGCACGTGCGCTTATCAATCACCCGGATTTGTTGATTTTGGACGAACCTACAGTGGGGATTGATGCCGAGTCTCAAGCAAGTTTCTTTGAGCTCATAACCCATATGCATGAACACCACCGGATGACGTTCCTGATGGTTTCACATGATATGGACCGGATGGAGAACTATCTTGGTTCAGAAGCGGCTGCAACCAACGGGAAAATCAACTTTCATGTTCGTCATTCGCATGAGGTGGAGGATTGTGCCGAGACCAATTTGCAGCATACTACTGCCCTGGTACGATAATGATATTGTACAACTAGATTAGACAAGGCTGAAGGAGTCGTGTGTTTTGGAGATTTTAATGAGTGATTTTTTTCAGCGTGCACTGGCAGGAGGATTGCTGATCGGTATTACAGCTCCACTGATTGGACTGTTTCTGGTGCTGCGGCGTTTGTCCATGATCGGGGACACCCTATCTCACGTAACGATTGCCGGG
This sequence comes from Paenibacillus illinoisensis NBRC 15959, assembly GCF_004000925.1. Lineage (GTDB taxonomy): Bacteria > Bacillota > Bacilli > Paenibacillales > Paenibacillaceae > Paenibacillus > Paenibacillus illinoisensis. Next base: position 441,397 of record NZ_BIME01000004.1, read on the forward strand.
GTTGCCCTCGGTTTTTTGATTGAGGTTTATCCGATTGCAGTGGGACTTGTCTTTGCTGTGCTCGCATCCTTTGCCATAGAGAAGCTGCGCAAGGCATATAAGACTTATGCCGAGTTATCCATCGCTATTATTATGTCAGGTGGCGTCGCGCTTGCTTCGTTGTTCTTTACACTGGGCAAAGGGTACAATACGGATGTAATGAGTTACTTGTTCGGCAGCATTTATACACTGGATTCTACCGACTTGAAGTTGGTTGGAGTGGTAACGCTGATTGTAGTCATCGTTGTTGCGCTGCTACATAAGGAGTTTTTCCTGCTCAGTTTTGAGGAAGACGCTGCGGCAGTTACAGGACTGCCTGTAAAATTGCTTAACATGCTGATTACGGTGATGACGGCTCTGGTGATTAGTACTGCGATTAAGATTGTGGGGGCACTGCTGGTGTCAGCACTATTGACCATTCCTGTTGCGGTAAGTTTGCTTATGGCTCGCAGTTTCAAGTCGGCCATTATTCTCTCGGTTGTTATCGGGGAGATTGCAGTAGTCATTGGTCTGGTGGTAGCAGGAATTTGGAATTTGGCTCCAGGAGCAACGATTGTATTATTGCTTATCATGATGCTGATTCTTACGATGATTGGAAAAAAAGGGTTCCGAGCCTGAAGAAATACGCGTGCAAGTGAGCCCCAGGGAAGGGAGACCACCGCTTCATGCCTGATGTTAATGTGTGGCTGGCTTTTATCGCAGGATTGGCTTCATTTATATCACCGTGTTGTCTTCCACTTTACCCTTCGTATTTATCCTACATTACGGGAATGACAGTACAAAGGTTAAAAGACGATCGCAATCAGCGTGAAGTACGGCTTAAAACGTTAACGCACACGCTGGCGTTTATTTTGGGATTCTCGGCTGTTTTTTACTCGCTTGGACTTGGAGCAGGATTGTTTGGGCGATTTTTCAATGATAACCGTGATTTGATCCGTCAGTTATCTGCCATTTTAATTATGCTCATGGGTTTATTCCTGCTAGGGGTATTCAAACCGCAGTTTCTGATGAAAGAGCGCAAGATGGATTTAAAATGGAAGCCAGCAGGTTACCTGGGCTCTTTTATTTTCGGGATTGGTTTCTCGGCAGGCTGGTCGCCGTGTATCGGTCCTATCCTGACAGCGATCATTGCAATGGCTGCGAGTGAACCGACAACCTGGCTGGCCTTGATCACCGGCTATACGGCGGGATTCGCTTTACCCTTTTTCATCCTAGCCTTTTTCATTGGTTCGACACGCTGGATCTTGCGATATTCCAATGTGATGATGAAAGCGGGTGGAGCGCTGATGCTGTTTTTGGGTGTGCTGCTATTCACGGATCAAATGACCAAAATCACCATATGGCTGCAGCAGATTACACCCGATTGGATGATTATTTGAGCAAAGTATCAGTTAAGGCCATCTATTTAATATATGAAAATAAGCAAAGCAGGCTACATGAAGGCCAGAGCACATTCTGTCCCATGTAACCTGCTTTTTTGATCGCCACTACCGTGGATATGATGTCAGTACTTAGGTGAAGTAATCAATGTTCGCTAACGGGAAGTGTTCAAAAATTTGCTCTGTGATGAACTCACGTAGTGCGTCCTGTTGGTCATCCTTGTACACATATTTATACTGCCCCCAACGGCCCCATTTCATTTTTCTTTTCTCGATGTCCATTTCGAGTTTGGTTTTTGGGTAGCGTTTCTCAATGGTGGCTTTTGCCGTTTTGGTAAATCGATGCTGAATCATTTCAAACGTTAGATCCTTCGTGGCATCTTCCGGAAGCGTGTCGGCAAGCTTCTGTAAAAGCTCCGCGTATCCTTCCTGCCATCCGTCATACCACATGATGGGGGCGATGATAAAACCTAACGGGTACCCCGCATGGGCTATTTTGCCTGCAGCTTCAATACGTTCTTCAAATCTTGAGGTAGCAGGCTCGAAGTTCTTGATGACATAATCCGAATTGACACTGAACCGGATACGGGTATGACCGTTATGTTTGATGTTCAACAATGGGTCCACGTGATGATATTTCGTCACAAACCGCAAACGTCCGTATTCCTCATCCGCCATAAAACGGATTAAATCACTCAAATTTTCGGTAATATGCTCGAGTCCTACCGGATCGGAAGTACAGGCTGCTTCAAACCGGGTGATTTCAGGTGCTCGCTCATCGATATAGCCTTTGGCCGCCTGAATGATCTCATCGGTATTGACATACACCCTGACGTAAGGCTTGGCTCCAAGCGTTGTTTGAAGATAACAATAATGACAATGGCCCATGCATCCTGTTGAGATGGGGATCGCATATTCAGCGGAAGGTTTGGACTGATCAAATTTGAGTGTTTTGCGCACACCTACGACCAGGGTCCGCTTTGCCATCCGGTATTTTTCCTGCTCTGTTTCACCAGGCAGATTGGTGATCCGGTTATGGGAGGTCGTCATCTGATATGGAATTTCTTTTGAAGTGACCCATTCCATAATCCGTTTGCCCTTCTCATATTCCAGCGCACCGGGTTCAAAATAGACCAAATCGGGAATAAAGGGTTTAGTACCTTTTGCTTTGCGAACCGGGGGCTGCGCTACACTTGTACTCACGGAATCACTCCTTTCAATAGGAACTTGCTTAGTTTGCCTCACATGGGCAGAAGTCACCCTTGCCAATACTTGCGTACCGGATCAGAAGCGCCCATGTGTTACAAACGACATAGCGATTGATTCGTACAAGACTTGCCAATGCGTATTGATAACATGTATCATTATAAGATAGGGATCAGGCAAGAATATTGCCGGTCAGAGAGAAGAGAGGGAAGCAGATGCCAACGCCCAGTATGGAAGATTATTTGGAGCGTATATACAAACTGATTGATGAAAAGGGCTATGCTCGTGTGTCAGATATAGCTGAAGGATTGGAAGTGCATCCTTCATCGGTGACCAAGATGATCCAAAAGCTGGACAAAGACGAGTACCTGATTTACGAAAAGTACCGCGGGTTGGTACTTACTCCAAAAGGGAAAAAGATGGGGAAACGTTTAATGGAACGCCATCATCTGCTTGAACAATTTTTGACGACGATCGGTGTTCAGGAAGAGAATATCTACAAGGATGTGGAAGGAATCGAGCATCATCTAAGTTGGGACTCCATTACCTGCATCGAGTCTTTGGTAGAATATTTCCGTCAGGACGAGAGCCGATTGCGTGATCTGCAAAATATTCAGGAACTCATGAGCAATACCGAATCCTGAGGCAGCACAGGACCATTCACAGAGGTCCTTAAGAGCTTAAACTTTTAAAAAACAGAGGGTGTATCTTTGTCGTTGTAAATGGCAGAGCAATACCTCTGTTTTTTTGTTGTCCATAATTTGGTGAATTATCGCAACTAACCAATCCTTTGGAGCGTCTATTAAACTAGCAGAATTTGCCGAGAATTTTAATGATGATGGAGGATTGTACTGATGAAGTTTCGTAATGGTTTGATCCTGCTGCTCATTTTCGTGCTGGGTTTACAAACAGCTGGGTTGAGTGCGCAGGCTGCTTCACAAAAAGAGATTGATATTTATCTGGATGGTCAACGTTTGGAATCCGATGTATCGCCCTACATTTTGCCCAAAGTGAATGTGACGATGGTTCCGCTGCGTGTAATTAGTGAAGGATTGGGAGCGTCCGTCCTTTGGTCACAAGCTTCGAGGACTGTAACGATCAAGAAATCCGAATCGGTCATCACCATGACCAGTGGACGCCAGCAAGCGACGGTAGATGGTATCGCGGTCGATTTGGATGCATCGGTTGAACTGAAGAAGGGCCGTGTTATGGTTCCGATTCGATTCGTTAGTGAAAACCTTGGAATTACAGTGAATTGGAATCAGGCAGAACAGACAATTCGTTTGACGACAGGAGACGCTCCTACGCCAGACCCGGCTACCCCGGCAAATCCAGGAGGAACAGGCAGTACGCCAAGCACGGATGATATGCGTGGTGCATGGATCTCAACAGTGAACGGTGATTGGCCTTCCTCCAGTGCCAAAGGCAATGTGGAAAAGCAAAAGCTGGAGTATACTCAACAGCTGGATACGCTCAAAGACATGGGAATCAATGCCGTATTTGTTCAGGTTCGGGCCAATGCAGACGCCATCTATCCTTCAGGTCTTGTACCATGGAATAGTGTGCTAACAGGGACTCAGGGCAAGGATCCAGGATACGACCCGCTTGCCTTCATGATTGAGGAGGCTCATAAACGGGGTCTGGAGTTCCATGCCTGGTTTAACCCGTTCCGAGCAACCAACTCGGCCAGCACAACCGGACTTGCTGCCAATCATGTTTCCAAACTGCATCCGGACTGGATCGTGAATGCATCTGGTAAACTTTACATTAATCCAGGAATTCCGGAAGCCAGACAGCATATCATCGACACTATTATGGAAGTGGTAAACCAATATGATATTGATGGTGTTCACCTGGACGATTACTTTTATCCTTCTAACGTAACGTTTAACGATGATGCTGCCTTTAAGGCCTATAACATACTGAATACCAAAGACCGTGCCGAGTGGAGACGGGATAATATCAATCAGTTTGTTAAACAGCTGGGTGAGAGCATTCACCAAGTAAAAGCTGGTGTAGAGTATGGAATCAGCCCTTTTGGTGTATGGCGCAATAAAGCCGTCGATATTACAGGTTCCGATACCAAAGCGGGAGTAACTGCCTATGACAGCATGAATGCGGACGTGCGTACATGGATCAAACAGGAGTGGATTGACTATGTCGCACCTCAAGTATACTGGAGCATGACGTTAAGTGCAGCACGCTATGACAAAGTGGTGGATTGGTGGGCAAACGAAGTCGCTAATACGGACGTTAAACTGTATATTGGGCACTCGCCTTATAAGCTGGGTACGCCTGAGGTTGGCTGGCAGACTTCCCAGGAAATTATTGATCAGCTCGTGTACAATGAGAAATACGATACGATCAAAGGCGATATTTACTTTAGCTCGCAGTATTTGACGAAGAATCCGCTGGGCTTGATTGCGAAATTAAAAGCATATTATGGACTTTAGTTCATTTTAGCGTAATATGACCAACCCTCGTTCTCATAGAGTGGCAGTAGGAATGGACTGCCTGGAGAACGGGGGTTTTTAATATGTTAATCAATGGGGTGTTTGAAGGCGGAGGCGTAAAGGGAATTTCGCTTGCAGGTGCCGTGCAGAGTGCACAGGACTATGGTGTCCAGTTCAATCGTGTGGCAGGGACGTCCTCCGGATCGATCGTAGCTTCATTGATTGCCGCAGGATATCGAGCGGAAGAGATGAAATCCATCATAGAGAATACGCCATTTGCCTCATTGCTGCGGCGATCACCTATATTTGATATACGCTGGATTGGACCAGCGGCAAGGCTGTTTTTGAAAAAGGGTTTATATTCAGGTGAAGCACTTGAATCATGGATTGGGAACATGCTCAAGCAAAAAGGAATTCGAACATTCGCAGACCTGCCACCAGGTAAGCTTCTGATTACCGCATCAGATATCTCGAACGGGACTATACTTGTACTTCCAGATGATATACGGCGTTTCGGTATTGATCCTAATAAGTTCGAAGTAGCCAAGGCTGTAAGAATGAGCTGCAGTATTCCATATTTTTTCGATCCGGTGGGTATACGCAGGTCACCTGTGATGTCCAAAGGCATGCGTTTTCCCGATCAGTTCGTGTATGTCGTGGACGGAGGATTGCTTAGTAATTTTCCGTTATGGTTGTTTGACGGGGAACGTACAGCGCGCGATGGAGACATCATTCCCACGATCGGTTTCAAGTTGGTTGGCAAGACGGAGGGGGAGCCTAGCAGAATCAAAGGTCCTTTAAGCATGCTTCAGGCATTGGTTGAGACGATGCTCACAGCGCATGATGAGCGATATATTGAGCAGATTAACCGTTTCCGAACGATTAAAATACCAACCCTGGGCGTTAAGCCGACACAGTTTAATCTGTCCGTACAGGAAAGTACTGCATTGTATTTATCGGGTGTTGCAGCAGGTACGGAGTTTTTCAGTCGGTGGAACACAAAGTTCTATGATGAGCAGTTGGATAAACAAAAAAGAGAAGAGCGAAAAAAAACTCAAACGCCGCCTTTAACGCCTGTATAACCAAATAAAAGCACTGCTTCCTGTTACGAAGCAGTGCTTTTTACTTTGCATATAAAAACTAGTGAAACTTGGGAATATCGTCATCGCTTTTTCCCTTATTTCCTTGAATGACATGAAAGGGATAATCTTTCCGTTTTTTGGAGGAACCGCTGCTTTTTCTTGCTCCGGACCCGGATTGAGCCTTCATCTTAGCCATGGTGCGTGCCGAAGGTTTGATCTTGGGCTTGGTTTTACGTGCCCAACGCCCCGGTGGGAACTTATAAAGCAGGAATATAGCCCCAAGAACGACAACAGGAATAATCAACCCGAGAATACCTCTGTCTCCCAGTGTGCTTATTATTCCAAATGCAGCAAGAGCAATGGCTGCCCAAAAAACGATAGTCATGACCGCCTGCTTGTTCATATCAATCACCCTTTCACAGGATCGAGTGTTGCAACAGGTACTTCGGACGTAGCTGATACATTGGCAAGCTTGGCATCCAGTTCACGCATGCGGTTAAATGAAGCGATGGACACTTCCACCTGTTCGTTGGTTGGCTCTTTGGTAGTTAGCAATTGCAGCCAAAGTCCAGGATATCCGAGGTAACGCAGTACGGGAATGTCACGCACCGAGTTGGTGAGCTTCAATAGTTCGAATGAAATCCCGAGGACAACAGGCAGTAACAGCAAGCGCTGTCCCATCCGTTCCCAGAGGTTGTCGTAGGTGAAAAGGGAATACAGGAAAACACCGATAATCACCGTCAGCATGATAAAGCTGCTCCCACAGCGGTAGTGCAGTCTACTGTATTTCTGAACATTCTCAGGTGTAAGTTCCTCACCGGCTTCATGAGCACTAATGACCTTATGCTCAGCTCCGTGGTATTGGAATAATCGTTTAATCATTGGCGTCTGTGAGATCAACCACAGGTAAGCAAGAAGCAGAATCAGCTTAATGCCGCCTTCCAGTAAATTATGCAAAAACTGATTGTCGAATGCATTTTTAAACAAAAAATTCTCAATGACGACAGGAAGCAGCGTGAGCACAATTTTACCAAAAAGGAATGATAGAATGGCTACCGCGGTAACACCAATAATCATGCTAAGGCTCCAACCGGAACCTTCTTTTTCTTTTTGTTTCGCCTTCTCTTCAGGTTCGAGTTCATCATCAGCATAAGCGTCAGCAGAATAATTAAGATGTTTGCTTCCTTTGACACTTGAATCTATAATGCTGACAATCCCGCGCAGTAACGGAATCCGCCGCAATTTCATGACCCAGGTCTTGTCTTGCTTGGGAACTTCCAGATACGTAATTTCGCCGTCTTTTCTTCGAACAGCTGTAACGTTGACATGTTTACCGCCAAACATTACGCCTTCAATGACAGCTTGCCCCCCGTAGCTGACAGGCTTGGATTGTTGAGGCAAATTATTCACCTTCCTATTCTGTTCTATACCCTCAGGTTCAAAGGTAGTTTGATACCCCTATTGTATCGAATTTTGAGACCGATTTCTAGTTTCAGGGACAAACCTTGAGATGTTGTTGTTAAGTTTGTCCTGTTCTGAACATACTACCCGGTAGAGAATGATCGAAATCTGGTTTTATTTAGACACAGATGACTGAGGCAAAGGAGAATATCGATGGCAGAATATACGGATAGACACGCTTCTCATGTGGATACAAAGCATGGGGATGCGGAAATTCAGGCGAATCAGGGCAGACGCTCCAAGCAGCGCCAGGGGCAGCATTATTATACCAAACCGTTTTCTTTTGCAGTGGAGCTTGGTTTCTTTGCAGGCTTTATTTGGGGAGGGATACATTGGCTAAACTACCTGCTTCACTTCAGTATCGTCCCGTTAGGCTTTTTGGCGGAGCCCTTTTTCAAACATGAGTACATCTATACCGCTGCAGGGCATCTGACAGGCTGGCTGTTTTTCATTGTGTTCTCCATTGTGGCTGCACTAATTTACACATATACTCTGAGAAAATGGAAAGGCCCCTTGCCCGGTATTGGTTACGGGATCGTTTGGTGGCTTATCATCTTTGTACTGGTTGGCCCCAAACTGGACATGGTGAAGCCGATAAACCGTCTGACTTGGGATTCCATTATCACTGAGTTTTGCTTCTTTTTGCTGTGGGGGCTGTTCATCGGCTATACCGTAGCCATGGAGTACACGGACGAACGGAAACGCGAGCCCGAGAAAGCGGGAGCATAGCCGCAAAAAAGCTTCTCAATCCGGCAATGGCTGTGTTAAAATAGCAGATGGTTATTTGCAGAAAGGATGGAGCAGCTATGAAACGGATTGTTGTGATCAATGGCCCGAACCTGAACATGCTCGGTATACGTGAACCTGGCATCTATGGAACGCTTAGTCTGAAGGATATTGAAGACAAGATTCGCAGACAGGCTGAGGAGCTTGGCGTCTCCATCGCTTTTTATCAATCCAACCACGAAGGAGACATCATTGATCGTATTCATGCTGCGATGGACGATGCAGACGGAATCATGCTGAATGCCGGAGCGTTCACACATTACAGTTATGCTATACGTGATGCGATTAATGCAGTCAAAGTGCCTACCGTGGAAGTACATCTATCCAACATTCATGCACGCGAAGCTTTCAGACATCATTCAGTGATTGCTGCAGAAACAATCGGGCAGATTGCCGGATTTGGCGAAGTAAGCTATGAACTGGGGCTGCTGGCTCTCGTGCGTCATCTGGACAAACAAACCTGAGCCGGGGACCCGGGAATGTGAGAGAAAGAAGGGTTACCGATGGAAAACAAACGAGTAAATAAGTTGCGGGAGGCCATGCGTGAGCGCGAACTCACCGCAATGCTGATTACGAACCCGATCAACCGTCGTTACATGACGGGCTTTACAGGGTCAGCGGGATATGTGCTGATTACGGAACAGGAAGCCTATCTGCTGACTGATTTTCGTTATATGACACAGGCACCGCAGCAAGCAAAAGGATTTACCGTTGTGGAGCATGGACCAAAACCGATGGAATCGGTGCGGGAACTGCTGGCATCAGCAAACATCAAAGAGGTTGGCTTCGAGCAGGATACGGTCACATTTGGCACGCACTCCGCTTATGCTGAAGCACTTCAATCCATTGAATTGAAAGCTGTATCCGGCATCGTGGAACAACTTCGCATCTTCAAGGATGAGGATGAAATCGCTGTAATGCAAAAAGCTGCTGATCTGGCCGATGCTACGTTTAGCCACGTTTTGCAGTTTGCCAAACCGGGCATGACTGAGCGTGAAGTGGATTTGGAAATGGAGTTTTTCATGCGCAAGCATGGAGCGACATCCTCTTCCTTCGACACCATTGTAGCTTCGGGTGAACGTTCCGCAATGCCGCATGGCGTAGCGAGCAGCAAGGTCATCGGACAAAATGAGCTAATTACATTTGACTTTGGTGCATTGCTTGACGGATACTGTTCAGATCTGACACGCACGATTGCAACGGGTACACCTGTACCAGAGCTGCGTAAAATTTATGATATTGTACTGGAAGCCCAGTTACATACGCTTGAAAACCTGAAACCGGGCATGACCGGACGGGAAGCAGATGCGCTGGCACGTGATATCATTGCAGGATACGGATATGGAGATCAATTCGGACACAGCACAGGCCACGGCTTGGGTATGGAAGTTCACGAAGCTCCGCGCCTGTCCAAACTAAGTGACGATGTGTTGAAACCGGGCATGGTTGTAACCGTTGAACCGGGAATCTACATTGATGGACTTGGCGGCGTGCGTATTGAGGATGACGTGGTTATCACGGAAACAGGCATTCATATCTTAACGAAGTCGGACAAGAAGTTCACCGTTATCGGCTAACATTCTAGCCACTAGCGATATAATACGATTTTTATTTTTTAGTTGGGTTTTCCTCTGAAGCATGGGCAACAAGCAATGTAGTGAAGGAGACGGAATCGATTCTGGAGAAGCGTTAGCGTTCGCCTTTGTCTCCCCATTTTCCCATTTATGAAGTATATTCAGAAAAAGGGGGAGACAACAGCGATCGGAAGAACGATCCGTAGCCGTAACGGTCACCTTGCAGGTTGTCATGAGTCAGATGTCCGACTTTAAAATAACCATCGTCTTATATCGCCTACTTTTCAACCATATCAGGAGGGATTTTTCGTGATTTCAGTAAACGATTTTAAAACAGGCTTGACCGTACAAGTGGATGGAGATATCTTCACTGTACTTGACTTCCAACACGTTAAACCAGGTAAAGGCGCTGCCTTCGTACGTTCCAAATTGAAAAACCTGCGTAACGGTAACACCGTTGAGCGTACATTCCGTGCAGGTGAAACGATTGGCCGTGCGATCATCGAAAACCGTGGCGTATCTTACCTGTATGCAAGTGGCACAGAGCACACGTTCATGGACAACGAAACATACGATCAGTTCACATTGACAAGCGACCAACTGGAATGGGAATTGAACTTCCTGAAAGAAAACATGAACGTAAAAATCGTTAGCTACCAAGGTGAGATCCTCGGTATTGACCTGCCGACAAGCGTAGAGTTGAAAGTTATCGAGACTGAGCCAAGCGTAAAAGGTAACACTGCTCAAGGTGCTACCAAAAACGCTAAAGTGGAAACTGGCCTGAACGTACAAGTGCCATTGTTCATCAACGAAGGCGATGTGCTGTTGATCGATACACGTGAAGGTAAATACTCTTCCCGCGCGTAACTTTCACGGGTGTAAGCAAAATACACAATGATTTCAACCCTTTGCCAATGATTTGGCAGAGGGTTTTTTCGAAAAAAGATTAGCCTATCAGTCACTTTCGTAATATACTGGGTTAAAGTCATTTTTCGGAGAGAATAATGGCGATGGACATAATTATGCATACTGCACAAGGTAGGGAGTGGATTTGCGTTGTCATTGTACGTCATGAAGTTTGGGGGCAGCTCGGTCGGAGATACGGAACGCATGAAGCGTGTAGCCGGACGTGTTGTAGAGAAAGCTGATGAAGGACATCAGTGTGTGGTTGTGGTTTCGGCTATGGGAGACACGACAGATGATCTGATTGATCAGGCGAAGCTGCTGAACAGTGAATTGCCTGCGCGGGAAATGGATATGCTGCTGACCACAGGAGAGCAGATCTCGATTTCGCTATTATCCATGGCCATTCAGGCACTGGGACGTAAGGCAATTTCGTTTACCGGATGGCAAGCAGGCTTCCGTACTGAACCGGTACATGGAAAAGCAAGAATTAATAATATCCATCCGGAACGTGTGAATGAAGCGCTTGCGGACGGCAATATTGTAATCGTTGCAGGATTCCAGGGCATGACCGAAGATGGAGAAATTACAACACTTGGTCGCGGTGGATCGGATACAACGGCAGTAGCGCTGGCAGCAGCCATCAAGGCGGATGCGTGTGAGATCTATACGGATGTAGACGGAATCTATTCGACAGATCCCCGGATTGTCAAAGTCGCACGCAAGCTTAAGGAAATTTCGTATGACGAAATGTTGGAACTTGCAAACCTAGGGGCCGCAGTGCTGCACCCGCGTGCGGTTGAATACGCGAAGCATTCCGGTGTGCCTTTGATTGTAAGATCCAGCTTTAACCATAATGAAGGAACGGTTGTGAAGGAGGAAGCAGCAATGGAACAAGGCGTCGTGGTAAGCGGAATTGCCTATGACAAAAATGTGGCTCGTATCAGTATTTTGGGAGTTCCCGACGTACCGGGAGTTCTTGCCGAGGTGTTTGGTGCACTTGCATCTGAACAGATTGATGTCGATATTATCGTACAAAGTGGTGTGATGGACGGTAAAGCAGACTTCTCATTCTCGGTGGCACTGTCTGATCGCGAGAACGCGCTGCGTGTCCTAGAGGGCCTTCACAGCCGTTTGCCATACCGTGAAGTCACATCGGAAGATAATTTGGTTAAAGTATCAATCGTGGGTGCTGGCATGGTCAGCCATCCAGGAGTTGCAGCTAAAATGTTCCAAGTGATCTCTTCTCAAGGTGTGAGCATCAAAATGGTCAGCACATCCGAAATTAAGGTATCTTGCGTCATCGATGGTGACAAACTTCATGATGTGATCAAAGCACTGCACACAGCGTATGATCTCGACACGGCAGAACAGGCTGTCGTGGGAGGTCCACAAGTTCGCAGATAATTTGATGCCTATGTATAAATGAACAAAAGGTGTTCTGTATCGCCACCCAGGCGACAGAACACCTTTTTTTTGCTTCACAGTAATTTGGATATCCTTTCTCCCTCCAAGCCCCGAAACAATTCCATACGATGATCTTCTCTCATCTCTGGTACACAGTCGAGCACGTTTAACTGGGAGCAGTAGGTGACGTCATGCATCCTGCCCAATTTGTCAAGCCGCCTTGCACCTGTAGATACACGGACAAGATCCGGTAAAGTGTCCTCGCACTGGGTAACCGCCTGATGCAGTACCTTGCCAAGATCGTTCAGCCTGATAGGGTAATGGGACTGACGGTACAGCTCTTCAATAATGCATCCTGCACACAATCCATCTTCCAGTGCGAATTCATCCTGATCTCCTGCACATAACAACAGAACGTCTCTTCGGAGCAGGCAGAGAGCAGCTGCAACAGCCTGCACGTTCAGAAATGAACCCGCCAGCACATGTTTTGCCCTGGAAGCTTTGATCAGCGCACGTGTCCCATCGGTAGTGGTCAGGATCACGGTTTTACCCGCGATCTCCTGCGTCATATATTCATAGGGGGAATTGCCCACCTCGAATCCAGCGATTTTTTTGTTGAAACGCTCCCCTCCGCGAATCGAATCTTTAACAGTCATCTGTTTGGCTTGAGGAACGGTCTCCACCGCGATGACACCCGCAGCATCATAGGCCAAGGCTGTAACGATTGTACTTGTTGTACGCAGCACGTCGATTACAACGGCACTTCGCCCTGCGATATCGATTCTTCGAACTTCATTCACATTGCCTACCACGTCGACTTGCACTCCCCACAACTCCTCTCTTCAATTGGGGATAGATGGTACTGTCTTCCATCCGGAATGGATTTCACATGTCTGCAAGCACTATATGCATGATGATATAGACGGGTGCCTAGAAGAAGCTGGATCTATGATATTTGACTCTCAGGCCTGTTCTGAAAGAAATGCTAGATTTCAGCGTCATAAATTGAATGTACAGGCATAGACTTGAGATAGGAACAAGCACCTGATACGCGGTAAATACGATTTTAGGTTGGAGGGTCCTATTCATGAAGGTGAACTGGAAGGATCTCTTTCCGGAACCGATTCGAACCATTCTGGGAAGGATGCCGCCCGCTATATTGGAACAAGTGGAGGAAGTACGTATCCGCGAAGGAAGGCCGCTCGAGATCAATGCTGGGAACGCCTATCACTTCCTTACCGCACAAGGCAGCACGACAGCGAAGCCTGAAGAAGCTTATATTCCTCAAAAAGAGGTAACACACCGGCTTCTGGATCTGATCAGCAATCATTCGCTCTATACGCTGGAAGAAGAGCTGCGCAAAGGATTCATCACCATTCCGGGAGGCCACCGAATTGGATTGGCCGGCAGAACGGTGCTAAGCGGCGGCCGAGTGGAATATTTGCGTGATATTAATGGTTTCAACGTCAGGGTAGCTCGGGAAGTACATGGGGTAGCTGATCGAATCCTGCCCCATCTGTTGGATCTGAAGAGCGGACAGGTATTCCACACGTTGATACTCTCACCGCCTCAGCAAGGGAAAACGACGTTGCTGCGAGATTTGGCCAGACAAATCAGTAGTGGAACCAAGCTAACAGGTGTCAGTGAGCTGATTCAGGGGCTAAGGCCACGTCTTAAGGTTGGCATTGTGGATGAGCGATCCGAGATCGCCGGAAGTTATAAAGGTGTACCCGGGTTTGACATCGGTCCCCGAACCGATGTCATGGATGGTTGTCCCAAGGCGGAAGGCATGATGATGATGCTTCGTTCCATGTCGCCAGACGTGCTTATCGTGGACGAGATCGGCCGTCCGGAAGATGCAGAAGCTGTGATGGAGGCACTGCATTCCGGTGTTTCGGTTATTGCAACTGCCCACGGCCGGGATCTGTCCGAGCTGTCTTCCAGGCCTGCATTGCGCACCTTAATCGCAGCACAGATGTTTCAGCGTTATGTTCAGCTGCAGCGGACGAGCCGAGGCATGAGCTTCAAGGTGGCCGATGGCAAAATGCGAGGTCTTCAGCAGACCGAGGCAGGAGGTGAAGCCTTTGGTTAACATGCTGGGTGCTGTAATGATTCTGCTTGCCAGCACACTCGCGGGTTTCTACCGTGCCAAACAGTATGCGCTCAGACCTAGACAGCTGCGAGAATTGATTGCTGCCCTGCAGCGGTTGATGACGGAGATCAACTACGGACTGACCCCGCTTCCCGATGCGATGGGGAAAATGGGAGTTCAAACCAGAGAGCCTGTCAAAACCCTATTTCTTCATGCAGCCAAGCAAATGGAGCCTCCGCTGGGTCACACGGCACGAGAGAGTCTGCAGTCCGGAATTGAACAAGCATGGGGAAAATCAGCGATGAAAGCAGATGAGAGGGAAGTCATGCTGCAATTAAGCTACAGCCTTGGCACCAGCGACCGTCAGGATCAGACCAAACACATTTCGCTAGCCATTCAACAACTTATGCATGAGGAATCCCGTGCTCAAGCCGATCAAATGAAATACGAACGGATGAGCCGCAGTCTCGGGATGCTTGTCGGAGCGTTAATCGTCATTCTGATCTTTTGAAATTGCCGCGATAGTGAGGTGCCAAGGTCATGAATCTAGAAGTGAACGCAATTTTCCAAATTGCGGGCATCGGAATCATCATTGCGATGATTCATACGGTGCTGAAACAAATGGGAAAGGAAGATATGGCGCACTGGGTGACCGTGATCGGATTTGTCGTTGTATTGTTCATGGTTGTTCGCATGCTGGACAGCCTGCTGCAAGAGATCAAATCGATCTTTCTGTTTCAATGAAAACGGTCATGAAGCCGGGATGGTGGTGACCTGTGGAAATTATCCAAGTCGTGGGTCTAGCCCTGATTGCAACAGTTCTTATTCTCATCGTTAAGGAACAGAAGCCGATGTTTGCCTTTCTGATTGCGGCTGCGACAGGCATTGTGATTTTCATGCTGCTCATTGGCAAGATTGGCGCTGTGATTGAGGTGCTGAAGCGGCTGGCCGAAAATTCAGGCATGGAAAATATCTATCTGAAAACGGTGTTGAAAATTATTGGTATAGCATACATTGCCGAATTCGGTGCTCAGATTGTAAGGGATGCCGGGCAGGAGAGCATCGCTTCCAAGATTGAACTTGCCGGTAAGGTATTGATCCTCGTACTCGCTATTCCGATCATCAGCATTATTATTGAAACCGTCATGAAGCTGATGCCGGTCTAGAAGGAGGCGTGCATACAGCAAATGAACATGATGCAAGACAAGCAGCGATGGCGTCTTACAATTGTGCTGGTGCTGTGTTTTCTGTTTGCCATAATGGGACAGGTTGCAGCAGGCTCAAGCTCACCCTCGGATGAATGGATGCAGCAGCAGGCCGATCAGCTTCCCAAGGATCAAGTGGAGAAATATTGGGATCAGCTCATGCAGCAATATGGTGGCTTTTTTCCGGATGGGAAGACCCCTTCTTTCATGGATATGCTTATCCCGGGGAATGAGGGATTCAGTCTAAAATCAGTGTTTGTGGCCATTGGGACTTTCATGCTGCATGAGATTTTATATAACGGCAAACTGCTCGTCACCATCGTGATGCTGAGTGTGCTGAGCATGATTTTGGAAACACTGCAGACCGCATTTGAGAAAAACAACATAAGTAAAATCGCCTACTCCCTCTGTTACATGGTCATCATCGTCATTGCGATTAACAGCTTCAGCGTAGCCATTGGATATGCCAAGGAAGCCATTGAAGGTATGGTCAACTTTATGATGGCTATGGTGCCTTTGCTATTCACGCTCCTGGCCTCCATGGGTAACATCATTACCGTTTCTGTTACGCATCCGCTGATCATTTTCATGATCCATCTGGTCAGCACGCTGATTCACATCGTTGTATTTCCGCTATTATTTTTCTCGGCTGTACTGCACCTTGTCAGTTCAATATCAGACAAATATAAGCTGACTCAACTGGCAGATCTGCTTCGCAACATTAGCATTGCATTACTCGGCATTCTGCTGACGATGTTTCTCGGGGTTATCTCAGTACAGGGGGCTTCAAGCTCCGTTGCAGATGGCGTAAGCCTCAAAGCCGCCAAGTATATCGCAGGCAATTTTGTCCCCATTGTGGGAAGAACATTTGCAGATGCAACAGACACCGTTATCACGGCTTCCATGCTGGTCAAAAACGCCATTGGCCTAACGGGTGTCATTATCATTCTGTTTTTATGTGCGTTTCCTGCGCTGAAAATATTGACACTTGCCCTTATCTACAACATTACGGGAGCAATCATGCAGCCGTTAGGAGATACGCCGATCGTTGGTTGCCTGCAAGCCATAGGGAAATCGATGATCTATGTCTTCGCAGCTCTGGCTGCCGTGGGATTGATGTTTTTTCTGGCAATTACGATACTGCTTACTGCGGGCAACCTGACAATCATGATGAGATGAGAAGGTGATCTCGGGAAAGGAGCTGGAAGGATGGGGTGGCTGAGCACTTGGCTCCGGGAATTGATCATGATCGTGCTGCTGGCAACATTCGTGGATATGCTGTTACCCAACCGCTCCATGGAGCGTTACGTCAAGCTTGTGCTGAGCCTCCTTATCCTCCTAACACTCCTGTCTCCCATTACCAAGCTGCTGCGGAGTGATCCGGTTGGTGAACTGAAGCGGGCCATGACAGCCATGGAATCACCATCGGATGGGAATGTCACACTGGAACAGATCTTGGCTCAAGGCAGGCAGCTGCAATCGAATGAGCAGGAACAATCCCTGCAGTGGACGGCACGGGAACTCGCGAGTGTGATGAAGGGGCAGATCGAGGAAACGACTGGAGAACGGGTTCAATCCGTTGAAGTCCAGTTGGTCATGTCCAAACGCCAGGCCGATACAGAGGCTTCTCCCGCAGGGGATCTGCCCGTGATTAAAAGTGTCATCGTGCAAATGTCCCCTCCTGGGAGCGGGAAGCGAAATGATGCTGAACAGCAAGGTACAGCGGTAAACTCCAGTCCGGTGTTTGGAGCTGAACAAGCTGGGGATTCTTCTGAAGCAGCTTCATCTCCGAAGCCAATCGAGATTGGACAGGTACAGGTGCCTGAAGTACAGATTGAGGTGGGCAAAGAGAATGTTGATGAACCCAATGGGACCGTATCCGAGCCTGTGAATGGAGCTTCTGGAGGCAATGATCAAAAAGAACAGGGGACGTCCCGCTCCGAGCAAGCTGTGCAAATTATTACACTGCTCACCGAAAAGTGGGATATTGATGCCACCAACGTACAGGTGAAGGAACAGAAAAGCGCTCAGGCGTTGTAAAAAAAAGGAGGGTATCCGATGAAGCAATGGCTTAAAAAGATTGAAGGCCTGCTCGGTGGAGGCGAAGGCGGAGCCAGACGAAGCCAGACGTTCCGCTGGCTCATCATTCTGGGCCTGATCGGAGTAGGAATTATGCTGTTTAACTCCTTCGTCAATGTGAAAAAGATTGATTCCGAGAACATCGGACGAGAACCCCCGGATCCGGTAGCATCGATGGCGTCTTTACCAACTGATCCGGCAGATCAAAATCCGTTTCAGGCCATAGAATTCGCATTTGAAGACAAGATCAAGGGTGTACTTGAAAACATCGTTGGTGTAGGAACGGTGGATGTCATGGTCACTGTCGACTCCACCGAGGAATTGGTCGTGCAACGAAACGTAAAAGATTCGCAGCAGTTGACCGAGGAGACGGATGCAAACGGAGGCAAGAGGCACATGACCCAATATACCCGCGATGGCGAGATCATTACTTATGAAATTTCAGGGGATCAGACACCGATTGTTACGAAAAAGCTCAAACCACAGATCAGGGGGGTGCTCGTCGTTGCCAAAGGCGCCGAAAACAAGGTCGTGAAGGATTTGATAACCGATGCCGTGGAAAAAGGACTGAATGTCGCTGCATACCGAATATCGGTCGTGCCGCGTAAGCAGGACTAGTCAAGCGCAATCCAAGTGGAATGGCCCAGTTATTATGCGAATCAAGCTAATTTGAGGAGGAAGTTCTAATGAATAACAAACGCCAAACGGTATGGCTCGTTTCTATGCTGAGTCTGATGGTCATTTTGTCCGCATATTATCTGTTCACAGAGGACTCTGGTCCAGTTAATGCCCCAGTGGCGGAAAGCCAGCAAGTGGATGGTATCAATCAGGGGGAAGTCAAAGAGACAGCCGGCATTCTTGATCCTACAGAAGGTTTGGTTGTCAATGAAGTTGTGAACGAAGGTGAAGTAACCGGTTCTGATCCTGCTGGCCAGCCAGCTTCCGAGGAAACGGAGAATCCTGCGGCTGCAGAAGGACAGCAGGCTGCTGAAACAGAGCAAACTCCAGCAGCAGAGTCAGGTGAGAACAAGGCTGAATCGAATGAAGAAGCAGATAAAGGAACAACCGCTACACCTGATGCCAGCAGTCAAACTGAGGGAAATGCAACCAAAACGGATGAAGAAGTACTGAAGGAGATGGAAGAACAAAATACGGCGGCATCCGCAAGCAGTCAGTTCCAAAATTATCAATGGCAGCGTGAAGAGAGCAACAATCGCAAGTATGAGGAACTTATGACCATTGCCGGCGATCTGAGCAAAACCCCAGAGGAAAATGCGAAAGCGACTGAAGAGCTCCGTGCATTGGAGGAAAAAGAAGCCAAAATTAACGGCATTGAAGAAACGCTGTCCCAACAGTTCGCCAATGCGATCGTACAAGAAGATGCTGACAAGTATAAAGTAGTCGTGCTTAGTGATAAACTGGACGTTAAGCAGGCAGTTTCTATCGTGGACTTAGTCATGAAAGAGCTCGCCGTTACACAAAACAGAATCAGCGTGCAATACGTGACAGAACAGTAATCTGATCCATGGAGAAGTGCCCCGGGAGCTTGTTAAAGTCTCGGGCTCTTTCCATTTTTAACGATTATGATATAATACATAAAGCCATATGACCGTCCTAGTGAGACTGGCATGATGCCGAAGGAGTGAATAATGGAAATGTTTAAATTGAGTGAGATCAAAGAACTGATCAAACTGGTAGATGAAAGTTCCGTTCAGGAGTTGGAAATTGAAAATGAAGGATCACGTCTGTCGATCCGCAAACCGGGTAAAACCGAATACGTTCAGGCAGCTGCGGTTCAACCGCAAGTCATTGCTGCTCCGCAGGCACAACAACCTGCTGCAGTCGTAACAGAAGCTGCTCCGCAAGTGGATACTACAAGCCATTTACATAAAATTGTATCCCCGATGGTGGGTACTTTTTACAGAGCTTCCTCACCGGAAGCGGGTCCTTTTGTAAGCGTTGGTGATAAGGTTGTTGATAAAACAACGGTATGTATCATTGAAGCGATGAAGCTGATGAACGAGCTTGATGCCGACATCAAGGGAGAAATCGTTGAAGTGCTGGTTGAGAACGGACAGCTGGTCGAGTATGGACAGCCCCTGTTCCTGGTTAAACCGGAATAACGGTAAATCGCCGGGGAGCGGCAACCGCTTTAGCTTCGAAGGAGGACAATAACGAAATGAAATTTCAAAAAATACTGATTGCGAACCGTGGAGAGATCGCGGTACGCATTATTCGTGCCTGTCGTGAGCTCGGTATTTCGACAGTTGCGGTTTATTCGGAAGCGGACAAGGATTCTCTGCATGTACGTCTTGCAGACGAAGCCTATTGTATTGGGCCTACGTTGTCCAAAGACAGCTATCTCAATTTCACCAACCTGATGAGTGTGGCGACATTGACGGAATGTGACGCAATACACCCTGGTTATGGATTCCTTGCGGAGAATGCCGATTTTGCTGAAATTTGTGATTCCTGCAACATCACCTTTATCGGTCCTTCCCCTGAAGCCATAACCAAGATGGGTGACAAAGCTGTCGCGAAGCAAACGATGAAGGACGCGGGCGTTCCTGTTATTCCGGGATCCGACGGTCTTGTCGAAAGCATGGAAGAAGCGATCATGCTTGGCCGGGATATCGGCTACCCTGTTATTATCAAAGCTACTGCAGGTGGCGGAGGTAAGGGGATTCGTATCGCGGAAGATGAAGAAGCCCTGATCAAACAGATTACGGCTGCTCAGCAGGAAGCGCAAAAGGCTTTTGGCAACGGCGGGGTGTACCTGGAGAAATTCCTGACAGGCATGAAACACGTCGAGATTCAGATCATTGCCGACAAGCATGGGAACGCAGTACACCTTGGCGAGCGTGATTGTTCTGTTCAACGCCGTCGTCAGAAGCTGGTGGAAGAAGCACCTTGTCCAGTGCTGAATGAGGAAGTACGTACACGGATGGGCGAGGCTGCGGTTCGTGCAGCACTGGCTGTGGATTATTCCGGTGCAGGAACACTTGAGTTTTTGCTCAGCCCTAACGGAGAATTCTATTTCATGGAAATGAATACGCGTATTCAAGTGGAACATCCTGTTACCGAAATGGTGACAGGCGTGGATCTGATACGCGAAATGATCTCGGTAGCTGAAGGCAACCCGCTGTCATTCCGTCAGGAAGATGTTGTCATCAACGGATGGTCGATCGAATGCCGTATCAATGCTGAAGATCCGGATCGCAATTTTATGCCTTCACCAGGTAAAATTGGTTTTTATCTTGCACCAGGTGGTCCAGGTGTCCGCGTGGATAGCGCAGCTTATCCGGGCTATACGATTTCTCCGTTTTACGACTCCATGATCGCTAAATTGATTGTGTGGGGTGCGAACAGGGAAGAGGCGATTGCCAAAATGAAACGTGCACTCGCTGAGTTTGCGATTGAAGGCATCTCTACCACGATTCCTTTCCATCAGAAATTGCTGGAACATCCAACGTTCATTCGGGGCGATTTTGATATTAAATTCCTCGAGGAAAACGAGATTTAACAAGCATAATGGGCTTGTTTGTCATAATCTAGCCCAAATGATATAGTATGTAATAATAAGAGCGCATGTCTCCTGCAAGGGATAAGCCCACACTTTTCGTGGTGAAGTTTGCTTGCAGGGGTTCCGGAATATCCCGGGCCGGCAGGGTGTCCAAAGCCATCAAGCCTGTAGGACAGCGCCCTGACGGATGGCCGCAAACTTATTACGCGAAAGGTGTGTTGAACAGTTATGAGTACACTACCGACAGAATTTGAACGAACGGATATCGGTGAAATCCAGATCGCACCTGAAGTCATTGAAGTAATCGCTGGGCTGGCTACGGTTGAAGTTAAAGGAGTAGCAGGCATGAGCGGTGGTTTCGCTGGCGGATTTGCTGAATTGCTTGGTCGCAAAAACCTCTCCAAGGGCGTTAAAGTGGAAGTGGGCCAACGCGAGGCTGCAGTGGATGTATCGGTTATCATCGAGTATGGTTATCGTCTTCCCCAAGTGGCTACTGAAATCCAACAAAATGTTAAACGCTCCATTGAGAATATGACTGGATTGAATGTGAACGAAGTAAATGTGCACATTCATGACGTTCAGTTCAAAAGCACTGAAAAAGTGGAAGAGATTGACCTGAACAGTCAGCGTGTAAAATAAAAGAAGACAGATTCCCCCGGCATGACTGCCGGGGGTTATCCCGTCTTGGACATGTCTTCATCTTCCATTGGGACATATGGATAGAACGTGTTGACATGATATGTATATGTTCAGGTTACAGCAACGTTAGTGAGCAAGGGAGGCTGTGCAGTTCGTGGCGAAAATACTGGATCGGCTTCTGTTGTTTATATACAGCATAAGCGTTGGAGCAATATCGGCAGTTGTCATTCTACTCATTAGTGGAGTACTGCCTTACGAATTGAATTACCAGCAGGAACAGAACGTCATTGTTGCAGCCGTTGTTGCAGCTGCGATTTTGTTTATCCTGAGTTTGCGTTTTTTTTACATCTCGGTACGGCGTGGGCGGGCTTCGTTGCCATCTGTAGATCAGCGTACGGAATACGGTGATGTGCAGATCTCAATGGAGACCATTGAAAATCTCTGCCTGAAAGCAACTTCCCGCTTCCGGGGAGTACGCGATGTTAAGGCACGTATTCGTGTGGTTGAGTCGGGATTGGAAATAATGATCCGTGCAGTGGTCGATGGCGAGACGCCAATTCCAACGCTGAGTTCGGATTTGCAAAAGGCCATACATGATCATGTACACGAGATTACGGGGATCCCTGTTTCGAATGTAACCGTGTATGTTGCCAATGTTACCCAGTCGCCTAACTACAAGAGTCGAGTGGAATGAGGTGAGTTTCACTGATGCTGTGGAGAGAGATTTGGGATAGTCACAGAGGCCGGATAACCGGGATTGTGGGCGGCATCTTTTTTGGATTTCTTTATTTGTTTACCGGGTTTTGGGATATGTTGTTCTTTGCACTTTTGGTGTTCATCGGTTATACATTAGGCAGACGAAGCGATTCGAAGCTGGGCTTGTTCATTCCCTGGAGGGAATGGGGACAATGGCTCGGAGAGCGCTGGCGTCCGTTTAAGTGAGCCACCTGAACCCTGCAATATGTTTCTTCCGAAAAGAGCTTAGTTTAATATGCCCGTTTTTTGGAGGAAACGTACTGCAGGTTTTTTTGTGAAAAGGGATAACAATAACCATATCGTAAAAGCCACTTCGATTAGCATCACAAACATGATGCGTGGATGGTTCTTTTATTTTAAAATAAGCATGATGACGCTCGGATGAGCGCTGCAGGAGGCAGGACATGAAAAGACGTTTGGCAAGGGAAATTGCGGTACAAAGTCTGTATCAGATGGAAATGAATGAAGTGGGTGCAGCTGAAGCTGTAAATATGCTGATTAACGAAGCGGCTGAGGAAAATGAAACGGAAGTCGTTATTCACGATGCAGATGTAATGCGCAGTTATGTAACGGAAATTGTTCAAGGAACATGGAATCACAAGGAAGCCATCGACGGATTGCTGGTGGATTATCTCAAGGGCTGGCAAATTAGCCGTCTATCTCGGGTAGACCGTCAGATCTTGCGGCTGGCCGCATATGAAATGGTGTTTCGGGATGACGTTCCGGCGAAAGTATCGGTCAACGAAGCGATTGAATTGTCCAAGCATTTTGGTACAGAAGAATCCGGGAAGTTCGTTAACGGTGTACTTGGACGAATGATCCAGGAAGTTGACACGATCAAAGCGAAATTGTCCTAAATAGCGAGTTACTTATTAAATGTTCACATAAGGGAGAGAGAGTACAATGACAGCATCTATTATTAACGGTAAAGAAGTGTCCCAGGAGATCCGCGCAGGCATAACTGAAGAAGTGAAGCAGCTTAGCGAACAGGGGGTTGTGCCTGGTCTGGCTGTTGTGCTCGTCGGGGAAGATCCGGCATCCCAGGTCTATGTGCGAAATAAGGAAAAAGCTTGTCACGATCTCGGTTTTTACTCCGAAGTACATCGTCTGGATGCAGATACGTCCCAAGAGGACTTGCTGGCTCTGGTGGACAAGCTGAACAATCAGAGCTCGATCAACGGGATTCTCGTTCAGCTCCCATTACCGAAGCATATTGAGGAGAAAGCTGTTATTGATGCAATAGCGGTTGAAAAAGATGTGGATGGTTTCCATCCGGTCAATGTGGGTAACCTTGTGATCGGTGATGACAGTTTGCTGCCATGTACACCTGCTGGAGTGATTGAACTGATCAAGCGGACAGGATTGGAAATGTCGGGTAAGCATGCTGTTGTGATCGGACGCAGCAATATTGTGGGCAAGCCGGTATCTTTGCTGCTTCAACGTGAGAATGCAACCGTAACAATGTGTCATTCACGCACGGCAAACATGAAAGAAATTACACGTCAAGCCGACATATTGGTCGTAGCAATCGGTCGTGCAAACTTCGTGGATGCCGATTATGTGAAACCGGGTGCTGTAGTCATCGATGTGGGTATGAACCGTTTGGACAATGGTAAATTGGCTGGAGACGTGGATTTTGAAAGTGTGAAGGAAGTTTCCGGTCCTATTACTCCAGTTCCGGGTGGCGTTGGACCAATGACGATCACCATGCTGATGCAAAATACACTGATCGCTGCCAAACGCGCTCACGGATTGGCCTAGGTACATCTGTGGCAGATCGGCAGATCTACTCCATCAAAGACCTGAATCGGTATATCCGAATGAAATTGGAATCCGATCAGGTCCTGTCGGACGTCTGGCTGCGCGGGGAGATATCCAACTTCACACATCACTCTAGCGGCCATATGTATTTTACATTGAAGGATAAGGACAGCCGGATTAAGGCTATTATGTTCGCGTCCCATAATCAGCGATTGCCCTTTGTGCCAAAGGAGGGTGCAAGGGTTATTGCTCGTGGTAATGTATCGGTTTATGAGCGGGACGGTCAATATCAATTTTACGCTACTCAGATGCAGCCTGACGGAATCGGAAGCCTCTATCTGGCTTATGAGCAATTGAAAAAGAAGCTCGAGGATGAGGGGCTTTTCTCTTCGTCCAGGAAACGTGCTATTCCGCGGTATCCCAAAACGATCGGTGTAGTTACGTCTCCTACAGGAGCAGCGGTACGGGATATCATGATTACATTGCAGCGCAGATACCCTTCTGCGAAAGTTCTTCTATATCCTGTTCTGGTTCAGGGGAAAGGCGCAGCACCTTCAATCGTAAAAGCCATTCGCAACCTGAATCTCCTTGGTGAAGCGGACGTGCTGATTGTAGGCCGGGGAGGGGGATCACTGGAGGAACTGTGGGCTTTTAATGAAGAGATGGTCGCCAGAGCCATTGTTGATTCAGATATCCCTGTGATCTCTGCAGTCGGACACGAAACCGATTTTACCATTGCAGACTTTGCTGCAGACCTGCGGGCTGCGACGCCAACAGCGGCTGCTGAACTGGCTGTGCCAAACCGTGCAGAGCTGCTTGACCAGATTGCGCTAAGACAGCGTCAGCTACAGCATAGTCTGCGTCAACGGGCTGCACATAACCGTGAACGACTTGCAAGATTACAGCGTTCGCCGGTACTTGTTCACCCAAGACGGACATTGATGCAGCATACAGAACGATTGGACATGCTGCATCAGCGGCTTTTGAGGACAGTAGATACACGAATGAAATGGACCGCGGAGAAACAGGAGCGTCTTCGTGCTGCCCTGCAGCGGTTTAATCCGCGCGAACAGGTGAATACGGCTCAACGGGAAAATGCCGCAGCGCGGCGTCAGCTTGAACTTGCGATGAGGTCTATCGTCAGATCGAAGCAGCAGCAATGGAAATCTTCCGTGCGCCACCTCGATGCTCTAAGCCCGCTAAAAGTCATGTCTCGGGGATATAGTCTGGTGTATGACGAGCAGGAGCAAAGACTGATCAAATCGTTGAAGGAAGTGCAGCCTGGAGATTCAATTAAGATTAAATTAACAGACGGACAGCTGGACTGTCAGGTTTGGGGAATGAAGGAGGATGACAACATCCATGGCGAATGAACCGGAACTGAATTTTGAAGAGGCAATGGCGGCACTTGAAGATATCGTAGCTCAGCTGGAACATGGGGATGTTCCATTAGAACAGGCCATTGATCTGTTTCAGCGAGGAATGAAACTCTCCCAGTTATGTGGAATCAAGCTGGAACAAGTGGAACGCAAGATTGAAATGATCGTAGAAGAAGATGGGGAACTTCGGAAGAAGCCGTTCGGAGCTTCGGAAGTTGAGAGCGGTGAAGGCAATGAGTAGTCGTCCTTCCTTTGAACAGTATCTCCAACAGACAACAGATGAGGTTACGGAAGCTTTAAAAGAGATTCTCCCAGTTCACTGGGATGTGCCTCAATCCCTGCGTGATGCGATGCAGTATTCACTTATGGCTGGAGGCAAGCGCCTCCGTCCTCTTCTGGTCGTCGCTGCGGCGGAAGCCCTCGGAGCACAGCCTGCAGCTGCGCTACCGGTAGCCTGCGCCGTGGAAATGGTACACACCTATTCTCTTATCCACGATGACCTGCCTGCAATGGATAATGATGACTATCGTCGGGGAAAATTAACGAATCACAAGGTTTACGGTGAAGCCACCGCTATTCTTGCAGGGGATGCTTTGTTGACTCATGCGTTCTATAGTGTGGTGCAAGCAGGCCGCAAGAACGGTGTGCCGGCAGAAGCTTTGCTTTCTATTGTGGAGGATCTTTCCGAACTGGCTGGTGCCCGTGGCATGGTTGGTGGGCAAGTGGCCGATATGGAAGGTGAGCAAGGGATGACGGATCTGAAACAACTGCAGTATATTCATTTGCATAAAACCGGTGATTTGATCGTGTTCTCATTGCTGGCTGGAGCCCGTATTGGTGGTGCAACAGAAGGACAGCTTGATGCACTGCGTGTATTCGGACGTGATCTTGGTCTTGCTTTTCAGATTCAGGACGATATCCTTGATCTGACTGGAGATGAGCAAAAAATGGGCAAGAAAACCCAAAGTGATGTAAATCAGCAAAAGGTGACTTATCCATTTTTCATAGGTATGGAAGCGTCTCAAGAACAGGTGAAGTCCTTGACCCAATCAGCAAAAGAGGCTCTTGGCAGAGCTGACTTGTCAGATTCATCGCGATTGATGGAGATTGCAGATTATTTAATGCGCAGAGATCATTAGTCTAAAAAGTAAATGAAACTGCCCTGCGGCTGTTTCGTAAGATTTAGATCGGTGTAATAATGTTAATGTGCTTTTTGCACGGTGATTACATTTGACATAACGGATACATAATAATGGTTCAATTCACTTATCTTGCTGGCGAAAAAGCTCGCAATCTGGAGTATGAAGCCGTAAATTATGATTCCTGTTCTTTTATGTTATAATGATTTAATGTTATTTAATAAAATTCAGTTTGAAAAGTGTTATCCAATTAATCAAACAATCTAGGAAAGCGGGGAGATTCTCGTGCTGCTTCCACAAATTAAACAACCCAGTGATCTAAAATCGATGTCTCCGGATGATCTTGTTTTATTATCCGCAGAGATTCGGCAATTTCTGATTGAGAAATTGTCCGTAACGGGGGGGCATCTGGCACCGAATTTAGGCGTGGTTGAGCTCACGGTAGCCCTGCACTACTGTTATAACAGTCCGGTAGACAAAATGATTTACGATGTAGGGCATCAAGCGTATGTGCATAAAATTCTTACTGGACGCATGGACCGTTTTGATACATTGCGTCAGCACAATGGATTGTGCGGGTTTGTCAAGCGAAATGAGAGCGAGCATGATGTATGGGAGGCTGGACACAGCAGTACATCCTTGTCTGCGGCCATGGGTATGGCACTTGCACGTGATTTGAAGGGTGAAGATAATCAGGTTATTGCCATGATTGGTGATGGAGCTCTTACAGGTGGTATGGCCTTTGAGGCACTTAATCATATTGGTCATGAGCAGAAAAAACTGATGGTCATTCTGAATGATAATGAAATGTCCATTGCACCCAATGTTGGGGCGATGCATAAATATTTAAGCAAAATCCGTTCCGATCGCCATTATCTAAAAGCCAAGG
The DNA here is from genome assembly GCF_004000925.1 of Paenibacillus illinoisensis NBRC 15959. Lineage (GTDB taxonomy): Bacteria > Bacillota > Bacilli > Paenibacillales > Paenibacillaceae > Paenibacillus > Paenibacillus illinoisensis. The sequence continues at coordinate 469,149 of NZ_BIME01000004.1, forward strand.
ATGATGTGGAAGGAATGCTCAAAAAGATTCCTGCCATTGGAGACCGTTTGGCCAAATCGGCAAGCTGGATTAAGGATAGCGTCAAATATATGATGGTTCCGGGTGTTTTGTTTGAAGAACTCGGCTTCACTTATTTGGGACCCATCGATGGACATGACATTCCCAAATTAATTGAGACGTTCAAACAAGCGGATAACGTGGAGGGACCGGTTCTCGTTCATGTTCTCACAACCAAGGGCAAGGGATACCAGCCAGCTGAGGCAGATTCACACAAATGGCATGGTATCTCTCCTTATAAAATAGAATCCGGTCAGGTGCTCAAGGCAGTTGGCAAACCAATGTACACCGAAATATTCGGTCAGACACTCGTTGAACTTGCGAAAGAAGACCATCGTATTGTTGCTGTAACGCCTGCTATGCCGACAGGATCGGGGCTTATTCCATTTAGCAAGGAATTTCCGGACCGCATGATTGATGTAGGGATTGCTGAGCAGCATGCGGCAACCATGTGTGCTGCACTGGCCATGGAAGGCCTGAAGCCTGTCTTTGCCGTATATTCTACGTTTATGCAGCGGGCTTATGATCAGATCGTGCATGATATCTGCCGTCATAATGCCAATGTGATCTTTGCCATTGACCGTGCCGGATTTGTTGGGCCTGATGGAGAGACGCATCAAGGCGTGTATGATGTGGCGTTTATGAGACACATTCCTAACATTGTACTTATGATGCCAAAGGATGAGAATGAACTGCGTCACATGATGAAAACGGCACTTGATTATAATGAAGGACCTATTGCTTACCGGTATCCTCGAAACAATGTGGTAGGCGTTCCAATGGATGAGCAGCTCGTACCGATTCCAATCGGTACTTGGGAACAGCTGCGACCATCTGAAGGTTATGCCATCATCGCTTCGGGTTCCATGGTTCAAGTTGCTGAAGAAGCAGCTGAAACCGTGAAAAAGGAAGGCATTACAGCCGGAGTGATCAATGCACGTTTCCTCAAGCCACTGGATGAGCAAATGCTTCGTGATCTCGCGATTCGTGGTACCAAACTGATTGTGCTTGAAGAAGCTTCTCGAGCAGGCAGTATGGGCAGCGCAGTGCTTGAGTTCTATGCTGAACAGGGTCTGCATGATGTACATGTTGACCTTATGGGGATTCCGGATCGCTTCATTGAACATGGCAGCATCAATGAACAACGGGCTGAAGTTGGGCTTACGGTAGATAACGTATGTGTGCAGCTGCGTAGTTTGGCAGCTCAAACCTCTTATGGCATGTCCAGAACTCGCTTTCCTTCTTGATAAATGGAATGCTATACCTAAATAAATGAATTAACTATATGATAGGAGAAAGACATGTCACTCCCGAAAGAACGAATTGATGTTCTGCTGGTCGAGCAGGGTTATTATGAAAGTCGTGAGAAGGCAAAAGCGGCAATCATGGCTGGACTGGTGTATGCCAACAATGAACGAATTGAAAAGGCAGGCATGAAAATACCACGGGAAGCTGAACTAAAGGTTAAAGGCTCGGTGCATCCCTATGTGGGGCGGGGTGGATTGAAGCTTGAAAAAGCGATTAAACACTTCGGTCTTGACATGAACGGTCTGGTCATGCTTGATATTGGTTCCTCAACAGGTGGATTTACGGATTGTGCTTTACAACATGGTGCATCGCATGTATATGCCATTGATGTAGGTTACAACCAGCTGGACTGGTCGTTACGCAATGATGACCGGGTTACCGTGATGGAAAGAACCAATTTTCGTTATGTGACGCCTGAGGATTTAATTGGACCTGAGCCGAACTTTGCCAGCATTGATGTATCCTTCATATCGCTTCGTATTATACTGCCGCCCTTGCTTGCTCTTCTGAAGCAGCCGGCAGATATTGTAGCATTGATCAAGCCTCAATTTGAGGCAGGACGTGAGAAGGTAGGTAAGTCTGGTGTTGTTCGGGATCCAAAAGTACACAAGGAAGTACTGGAAACCATGCTTCACTTCGCGAATGAACTTGGTTTAAATCTTCGTGGCTTAACCTTCTCGCCTATTACCGGTGGAGAGGGCAATATCGAATTTCTCGCTCATTGGCGTCTGGAAGAACCGGATGCATCACAACAAGAGAAGGATCTGGCTTCACTCGATGCACTTGCCCAGCAAGTCGCTATGGAAGCCGCTCATACTTTTACGGGAAACTCATCATAGGATGGGTTTCTTTTCGCTGGAAAGGTGATCCTATTAACAGGAGATCGACTGCCGGACCTCGAATAAGTCTTCGAGGTGAACGATGATGAATGGGCAATCCGACACAATCGTTATTGGTGTACTTGCTGTCATTTTAATCATATGGCTCTTTTACGGTTTGCGTAATTGGCTGAATCGACCGGTACCGGTAAGTTTGTCAGGCATGCAGCTGAATTCCGACATACCGCATTCCCCGGTTGTTGATCTGCTTGAAGCAGAGGGGTATGAAGTCATCGGAGGCAAAATGAAGATACCGCTCGCCTTTGAGGTCAATGAATCCGTTTTTTATAGTCGGCTGTTTGTTGATTATGTTGCCGAGCGTGATGAGATCAGATATTTGGTCAAGACGTCAAGGCGTAGACAGCCGGTGGAATTCACAGGTCCTGCAATACGGGATCGCTTTTTGTACTATTTATTGTTGTATCCAGGTTGTGAAGGTATATTGTACGTGGATACGGAAGAATCCAGTGTTAAGATCATCCGTTTGATGGATTATGAGGAAGATGTATACGATGGGGATGATCTGAGCTAGGGAATCAATGGTAACTATTTAAACTGGAGGCATGTATGAAAGGACAACGACACATTAAGATACGTGAAATTATTAGTCAGAATGAAATAGAAACCCAGGATGATCTGGTTGAAGCGCTGCGTCAAGCCGGTTTTCAGGTGACACAGGCCACGGTATCCCGTGATATTAAAGAATTGCTATTGATCAAAATTCCAATGGATGATGGTCGTTACAAGTACTCACTGCCAACAGACCAACGTTATAATCCAATCCAGAAGTTGAAACGGGCATTAGTGGATAACTTTCTCCATATCGACCATACCAATAATCTGGTTGTAATGAAATGTCTGCCAGGAACGGCAAACTCCATTGCGGCCTTGCTGGACAATATTGAATGGACTGAAGTTATGGGTACAATCTGTGGTGACGATACGATTCTCATTATTTGCCGTACTGAAGATAATAGCGTGACGGTTATCGATCGAATTATGGGTTACATTTCTTAAAATCCGATTTTAAACATAATTGCTGAGTTTGTCATCCGGAGGTGCTTTGGCCGATGCTAGTTACATTATCGATTCGTAATCTGGCTGTTGTAGAAGAAGTGGATGTAGTATTTCACGCAGGATTTCATGTGTTATCAGGGGAAACAGGTGCAGGTAAATCAATCATTATTGATGCGCTCGGTTTGATCGCAGGTGGTCGGAGTTCGGCCGATCTGATCCGTTACGGTTGTGACAAAGCGGAGATGGAAGCTCTGTTCGAGATGGAACAGGGTCATCCGGTGTGGGAAACACTGGAGAAGCTTGGGATTCATTGTGAACCTGAAGAACACCTCGTTATTAGACGGGAGCTTAATACACAGGGTAAGAGCACTTCCCGCATCAATGGGCAGTTGGTGAATCTGACGATGCTGCGAGAAGTGGGAGAGAAATTGATTAATATTCATGGTCAGCATGAGCACCAAAGTTTGCTGCGTGCTGAAAGCCATCTGGGCTTATTGGATACCTACGGAGCAGCTGTCATCGGTCCAGTAAAGTCGGAATATCAGGAAAGGTACAGCCGGTTCATTACTGCTGAGAAAGAACTGCGTGCCCTTCAGGAGTCAAGTCAGCGTGCATATCAGCTGCTGGACATGTATCGTTTTCAACTGGAGGAGATTGCTGCTGCCGGGTTAACAAGTGGTGAAGATGAATTACTTGGTGAGGAACGGGTCAAGCTATCCCATAGTGAGAAAATGATGGACAGCGTTGCCGGTGCATATGATCTGCTTAGTGGTCAGCGCGGACTCGAGGCAGTAAGCATTGCCCTCTCCCGGATAGAAGATATCTCTGGTTACGATAGCAAAGGACTGCAGCCTATCGTAGAACAGCTGCAGTCGGCCTTTTATCAATTAGAGGATGCGACATTCCAGTTAAGGGATTACCGTGAGAAGATCGAGTTTAACCCCGGTCGACTGGAGGAGGTTGAGCAGCGCTTAAACTTGATTTCTGGTCTAAGACGGAAATACGGGGACAGTGTTGACCTTATTTTGAATTACTATGAACAGATTAGCCATGAAACAGACCAGCTGGAAAACAAGGACGAGCGCCTGGAGAAACTGCGTGCTGAGCGTGACAAGCTCCTGGTTCTGGTGATGGATTCTGCAGAGGATCTGAGCCGGGTACGCAAGCAGTGTGCCGATGAACTCGCCGCTCAGGTGGAGAGTGAACTGAAGGATCTTCAAATGGAGCGTACAACGCTTCGTGTACAAATAACACCATCAGAAGATCCGAAGGGGATTGAATGGAACGGGCGCAGGCTCCGGCTGAGTCGTCATGGAGCGGACAATGCGGAATTTCTCATCTCGCCGAATCCGGGCGAACCGCTGCGTCCACTAGGGAAAATTGCATCAGGTGGTGAGTTATCCCGAATGATGCTTGCCATGAAGAGTATTTTTGCGCGTCACGATCGAATTCCAGTCCTCATATTTGACGAGGTTGACACAGGGGTTAGCGGACGGGCGGCACAATCCATTGCAGAGAAACTGTTCCGTTTATCCTCTACCTGTCAAGTATTTTCGATTACACACTTGCCACAAGTCGCCTGTATGGCAGATCACCAGTACCTCATTGAAAAACATGTCGTTGATGGCCGTACAATGACGCAGGTGGAATCGCTGTCAAACGAGGGCAGAGTGAAGGAATTGGCACGTATGCTCGGCGGTGTTGAAATTACAGAAAAAACATTGCATCATGCACAGGAAATGCTGAATTTGGCGGAAGCCAAAAAAGGAGGAAACGAGCGACCGGCGTAATGATTGACAGTAATAAAAGCCTGGGGGCAAGGTTATCTTATAGGTACGCAATTGGCGACCACCTTTCGTCAAGCGAAAGAAGCAAAGGGAGTGTGACAGCCATTGAATTCCCCCCTCAGGAAGAAATTGCTAGGTCTTTTATTTGCCTTCTTTCTATGTGTAATCAGCCAGGCCATTCAGCCTGTGCAGAGTTATGCCTCCTTACCTGACGAATTACAGGTATTTGCAGGCAGGCAAGCAGATGTACGACTCGCTGTACCGGCTTCTTCCAGCGCCGTTGTAGACCGACCGGATATTGTTGGTTTAGATGGACAGGAGCAAGCAGTGCATGTCACGAAGCAGCAACCATTGCATCTTCATCCTCAGCAGACAGGGCAAGCGAAATTAACCTTGAAGCTGTGGGGCAAAATTCCGGTCAAAACGGTTAATGTGAACGTGATTCCGGATTTGCGAGTTGTACCCGGGGGGCAAACCATTGGCGTAAAAGTAAAGTCCGCTGGGATTTTGGTTGTAGGTCATCACTTGGTCCGTGCTGAAGGAGACCAAAGAGTCTCTCCAGGAGAAACAGCAGGCATTAAACTTGGGGATTTGATAACCCATATGAATGGCAAACGTCTGGATGGCGTTGCAGGCGTTGCTGAAGCTGTAGAGCAAGCGGGAAAAAGTAAAAAAGGGATCGATGTGGTATTGCAACGTGGGAAGGAAACCGTTAAAACACGACTCACACCAGCATATGATGCCGAAGATCAGGCCTGGAGGCTTGGGTTGTACATTCGTGATTCAGCCGCTGGCGTAGGAACGCTAACGTTCTATGCACCAGACCAAGGCGTGTATGGAGCTTTGGGGCATGTGATTACGGATATGAATACTCAAACATCCATTGTTGTAGGCAGTGGACAGATTGTCCAGTCGAATGTAACATCTATATCCAAAAGTGAATCCGGAGATCCGGGTGAAAAACGTGCACATTTTCTTAAAGAAAGCAAAATATTAGGCAATATTGAGCGTAATACGGCTTTTGGCATATTTGGTAAGATGTCTGACAATCCTGATCACAGTTTATACACCAAGGGAATTCCTGTCGCTTTCTCACATGAAGTGAAGGAAGGACCGGCAGAAATTTTGACTGTTGTCGATGGTCAGCAGGTTGAACGTTTCGCCATCGATATTGTCCATGTGGCTGATCAATCGGAGCCTGCAACCAAAGGTCTTGTGCTTCGCATTACAGATCCTAAGCTGCTTGATAAAACGGGTGGGATCGTTCAGGGAATGAGCGGCAGCCCAATCATTCAGAATGGCAAGCTCATTGGCGCTGTGACACATGTGTTTGTTAATGACCCTAAATCAGGTTACGGGTGTTTCATCGAGTGGATGTTACAGGATGCCGGCGTGATGATCAAAAAGGAAAAAGCAAAAAATCTTAAGGCTGGGTAAACCGCCTTAAGATTTTTTGTCGAATGGAAAAGATAATTATCACATAATGAAATAAATTATTTATTATATAGCAATGCGAAAAAAAAATAAAGAAAAATAATTTTCGACAGAAGGAATTTCCTCGCCTGTGTCGAAAATTTAACCTGTAAGGAAATGTACGAAACAGTGGTTAAACCAAAGGAGGATACCGTTTTGCAAAAAATTGAGGTATTGCTGGCTGATGATAATCGTGAATTTACGAATTTGCTTGCCGAATATATATCCGAACAGGAAGATATGGAAGTTACCGGAATTGCCTACAACGGGGAAGAAGTACTGCAGTTGTTGGAGCAAAGCCGTGATGTGCCGGATGTATTGATTCTGGATATTATTATGCCTCATCTGGATGGGCTGGGTGTATTGGAGCGTCTGCGCAACCTGAACCTGAATCCACAACCGAAAGTGATCATGCTTACGGCATTCGGTCAAGAGAACATCACACAGCGTGCCGTGCAGCTCGGTGCTTCTTATTACATCCTCAAACCTTTTGACATGGAAGTGCTCGCTAACCGAGTTCGCCAGCTTGTAGGATCCCAGACAACCGTCTCTTCAAGCACGAACAGTGGTTCATCCATGTTTATGACCAACAAATCTAATGTAGTGCCAATGGGCAAACACAAAAATTTGGATGCCAGCATCACGTCCATCATACATGAAATCGGCGTTCCTGCGCATATTAAAGGATATCAGTATTTACGTGAAGCCATCACCATGGTATATAACAATATCGAAATTTTGGGTGCAATTACCAAAACGCTGTACCCTGCGATTGCCGAGAAATTCAAAACAACGCCGTCCCGCGTTGAACGTGCTATCCGCCATGCGATTGAAGTGGCATGGACACGCGGAAACATCGACAGCATCAGCCACCTGTTTGGTTACACGATCAACATCAGCAAGTCGAAACCGACGAACTCCGAGTTCATCGCGATGGTTGCCGACAAGCTGAGAATCGAGCATAAGGTGTCTTGAAAGGACCGGGAGTAGTTAGGTAATTATGAAAGCAACAGTATACTAAATGCCGCGATTTACGGGTCGATTAGCGCCCTATAGATTGCGGCATTATTTTTTGTTTCCTAATTTATTATTGATAATGAAAATTATTATCATTTATAATAGGGGATAATTAGAAGCTTGATTTGGAAGGTAAGATTGGGGAGAGATTCATGCAATCAAATGATCAGATACAACTTTGGAATCAGGCTGCGGTCAAAATTCTGGATGTTCGCCGGGTTGTTCTGGAAGCAGGAGAGCGAATTCAAGCCTATTATCTCCCTGCGAACAGTTTTATGTACAGTTTGAGGGGAAATGCTCTCGTTGAAATGGATGGACAAAAGCAGGTGACGACGGAATTTAACTTGCTACATGTAACTAAGGGGTCAAGACTTGATATCGAAGCCGAGGATGAGTTCGAATATATTATGCTGTTTTACAGAGCATTTCTTGCCTTTCCGAAACCGAGGTACGTATGGCGCTTAGAACAGGCTTCGGTTACACCATTTGCGCTTCAATATACATTTATGCCGGACAAACCTCTTTTATTGCTGCGTTATCTAAATGAAATGGAAAAGGCATGGATTCACGCAAGCCATCTGGATCAGCTTCAGCTCAAAAGCCTATTTTATCAATTTGTCCACGAACTTATGTCTCAACTGGCAGAGCAGGAAATACGTACAGCACGTCCAGATCCAGTGAAACAGGTGCTTCAGTACATACAAACCCATTATAGGGAGCACATGACCCTTGATACGTTGGCACATCATTTCAATTACAGCTCACGTCATCTGTCCATGCAGTTTAAACGGAAGACAGGTTCTAGCCCGATCGATTATTTGATCCAGTTACGGCTGACAGAAGCGAAAAAATTGCTGGGTTATTCGGACACTACCTTGAGGGACATTGCAGCAGAGGTCGGTTACTCCGATGTATATTATTTTAGCCGCCTATTTAAAAAACATGTAGGGATGCCGCCTATCCGTTATCAGCAAAAAGTTAGAGAACAAAGGATAATAGAGGATCGTCCATTAGATGTCTCTGAATTGTCCATTGGCAGTAGACGGAACCAAAGATATATTGATTATGATAATCATTATCAATATATTAACGGAGGGTCTACACCAATGAAAAAAAGAAAAGCTAGCTCCAGCATGATATTCATTGCCATATTAAGTTTGACCATGATGTTATCCGCCTGCGGGGCAGGATCAACAGCAGCGCCGACTGCTAGCGAAGCAACGGGTAGCAGTTCGAACACCAACACTGCAGCCTCAACCACCACGGATGCAAGTGCACAGACGAATCAGGATAACGAAACGCGTACGATCTCAACGGTGAAGGGAGATGTGGTTGTACCTGCAAATCCCAAACGTGTCGTGGTGCTTTATCTTCAGGGAGATGTTGTTGCTCTTGGGGTGAAACCGATCGGCACTTCGGAAGTATTCGATGGAGCGGCGTACAAAAGTGAGCTTGACGGGGTAAATTCACTGGGGAGCTGGTTTGAACCAAATGCGGAGGCTGTCATTGATCTGGATCCTGATCTGATTATTGTACCATCGGAAGCAACATATACGTTATTAAAAGATATTGCACCTACGATTTACATTCCATACGAGAAAATGACCACAGAAGAAAGACTTCGGGATATCGCAAATATTTTTGGGAAAGAGCAGGAAGCCGAGAAGCTAATTGCGGAACTAAATAGTAAAGTTGAAGCAGGCAAGAAAAAACTTGCTGATGCAGGCATACTGGACAAAACGGTTTCCATCGTCGAAGGTGGTCTGAAAGAGATGTCCGTTGCGGAAAGCAAGCAATATGGACGGGGTTCTCAGGTGATTTATGAGTACTTGGGCATGAAAGCGCCAAAAGCTGTTCAGCAAAAAATAGATACAGTAACCGCAGCTGCAGGTTCAACTGTATCCATGGAAGTTCTCCCCGAGTATTTGGGGGAGTACGTGTTCCGATCTGTATATGAAGGAGCAGACGATCTGTCTGATAATCCGGTTTGGAGCAGTGTACCCGCGGTAAAAGAAGGACGTTTAATTGAAATTGACTTTGATTTCTTCTATTATTCGGATGTATATTCCATCAACAAACAGCTCGATTATGTTGTGGAACATTTATTGGATACAGTAAAAACAAAATGACCCTTATTGGATCATCTTTGTTTTGAGAAAATTGTTTTGTTTTTATCCATTGTATTTTGATAAGATTCCCATTAAACTAGGGATTAAGTGATAATGAGAATCGATATCAAATACTCGATGTTATGGATCGAATTAACGGAGGTAACCTTAATATGGATCAGCAGTTGGAACTATATGATGTAACCATTATCGGCGGAGGTCCCGCGGGGATGTACTCTGCCTTTTATAGCGGTATGCGGGATATGAAAACCAAATTGATTGAAGCACGGGACAGACTCGGCGGACGCATGCTCTTTTATCCGGAGAAGATGATCTGGGACGTGGGTGGTGTAACACCGATTTTATGCGCAAATCTGATTAAGCAGTTGGAAGAACAGGCGAGAACATTTGAACCTACGATTGTGTTTGAACAGCAAATTGAAGGTTTTGAACGTCAACCTGACGGTACCATTATTTTGACTTCTGCTACAGGTGAGAAACATTGGACACGAACAGTGATTATGGCCATTGGTTATGGAATATACAAAATGGCGAAGCTGGAACTTGAGGGAGCTGACCGTTACGAGGTAACGAATCTGCACTACACGGTGCAGGAATTGGAACCTTTCCGGGGCAAACGTGTCCTTATCTCTGGGGGAGGCGATTCTGCAGTCGACTGGGCCAACGAGCTTGAAGCTCTGGCAGAACAAGTCACGGTTGTACATCGACGCGATCACTTCGGAGGACTGGAGCGAAATGTAATTCGTATGAGAGAATCCTCGGTGGATGTTCGTACACCCTATGCAGTGAATACGCTACACAGTGTTAGTGGCGAAGTAATTGAACAAGTCACGATATCCCACGTGGAAACAGGTGAAAGTGAACTGCTGGAAGTCGATGCAATTATCGTTAATCACGGCATGAAGAGTGACTTTGGCCCCATTCGGGACTGGGGATTGGATCTTGGAGAGTGGCATGTAACCACAACAGAGAAGCTTCAAACCAATATTCCGGGTGTATTCGCGGCAGGCGACTTTGTGGATTATGGCAGCAAGCTATATCTTATTGCAGGAACATTCACGGATGCTGCCCTAGCAGTCAACAGTGCCAAACTATACATGGATCCTGAGGCAGAAAAAGTAGCCTATGTATCTTCTCATAACAGCCGATTCAAAGAGAAAAACAAAGCTCTCGGTGTTGTAGAAGAATAAATACCAAATCAAAAAACCATAACCTTAATTACCTTGACTGAATACCAGGTATTAGGGTTGTGGTTTATTTTTTGTGTGTCTAAATTTATTAAGCTAAAATGTCAATCGATGTATTGGGGTTTAACATTGTCGAAGAATTGGAATGTTGTTTGTTGTCCATAACATCGTTGTTATCCGAAAGTATATCGTCTTTATTTTCCTTTTCCGCTTTCACCTCTTCTGTAGAAGTTTTCTCAGCAGTCGGTTCATTGCGTGGAGCTGTTTCGTTTATATCTTTGAGTAATTCCCCAATTTTCTTATCCGTACTTCTAATGTGGGATTTAACTTCCTGAACCATTTCTCGTTTCATCTGAAAAACGGTATGCTCTGCATTTTCAAGCATTACCGATTTGCCGTTATCTGCATGAGGATTACTATCTAATAAGGTACGATCAAATCGAACGCCGCCCTCAAGCGTGTTGATTGAACCTTGCATTTTCTCACGGGATCCAACCAGCTTTCCCAATTGATCGTATGTATTGCTATTCTTGATTACAGAACCGAGTGAGACCGTATCTTCAGGTTGAGATTCAGAACTCTTGGGCTTTTCATTCTCTTTTTGACGTGTCTTTTCCTGAATCTCTTCTGCTTTAATTTGAGCAATTTGAGCGTCAATTTCCTGGATACTGGAGTTCAGGGTTTGAATGCGCTGCATTTTCGTTTTTGTATCCAGCTTTTCATTGGATCTCACCGTTTGCATTTCTTCGCTTAGTCTTGCTTTTTGTTTCATTAAGTCCTGGATGATCTTGTCCGTTTTGGTAGCTGTATTACTGCTGCTCTGATTGGTTCCGGTGCTTCTGTTCGATGATGAAACGGATAACATAGGATATTCCTCCTGGGTGTGATAGTCGCATGATTTTTTTATCATACTTATTATAATATCGGAATTTTGGGTTATTCTGTTAAGAGACACTGAAACCTGCAGCAGCTAAGATGTATGGCAGTTTGATCAGTTCCGAAGTGAAAACTATAATATGAAAATAGACGAATAAATCTGACAGAGTGGAGAATACGGGGTGGGGTATGTCTAAAATGTTTCGGAGTTTCATTTCCTCTGTCCTCAGGGTTACCAAAGGAAAGAAACGAATCAAATACGCAGCCATTTATCTTGCTGTTGCCGGTGCTTTGCATCGATTACTGGTTGAGAGTAGGCGTGAGCGATCCGCAGCCAAACGGCTGCAGCAGGATCTTCCTGTCGCAGAACTGAGGCAAATGAAGCTGGAACCGGGAGATATCGTTTACACGCCAAGTTCGGAATCGACCTATTATGCAGGACATATGGGGATTATTGGGCTGGACGGCAAAGTGTATCATGTTCATCCTTATGGACCCGTGTTCGCCGATTCCCTGGAGTGGTATCTTACCAGGTTCTATGAAGGAGATCGTTTCATTGTATTTCGTTCACGTTTAAACCAGGCTGGGCAGCGTGCGGCCGAGTGGGTGCACGATCACTACAAGCAGGTTAAGTTTTATCGATTGCAGACCAATTTGCGAAGCATTGAACGAAATTATTGCTCCAAATTTGTATATCAGGCCTATCAATTTACCTCGGGGCTGGATCTGTGGAGCAGAAAGTTTACCCGGTTTAATCAAGGGTACATCTATCCGTTCCGAATTGAGCGTTCACCTGCTTTGGAAGTATTGGGTACCTTTTATAAATAAAGATTCAATACTGACATGGCTGTCCTTGGCCCTCCATAGGGAGGATAGCTTTTGTCGGTTTTTTTTGATATGTATACTGAATAAAGACAGGAAAAGGCTCTAAAACGTCGAATAGATTATGAGATAGACGTGCACAACTGGGAATTGTATACATAATACCGGCAAGTTCAATTTGACCGGAGAACGATGAAGAATGGCTGCAATTTAGTCTAGAGAAAGAGTGAGAGTGAGATGAAATGGCTGGGCTTCTTACACGGATTCAGACGCAAACAAAACGTAGTGAAGCTATCGGACTACACACCTAAAAAAGAAAGGAGGCACTACTGCTCCATTTGCAACAAAAAAGTTGAATCAGTAGTTTATTATGCAGCGCCTCAGGGAAATGTTGCAGGTGTATGCAGTTCCTGTAAGCTGTTGGCGGATGAACGTGGAATGTACCCCATTTAATAGGAAGAATCATGCTCAGGAAATAACATTGCTTTGATTTATGAGCATTTTTGTAGTACATTAGCAAATGTATTCGAAGGAGGATTCTAATGTACTCAGGTAGACAAGACGATACTTTATACATCATGACCTACACCTTAAACAGCGGTATCAAGGGTACGGTTCCACTGTCTAATAAGCAGATTGTTGAGTGGCTGGATTGCTACAGAAATGAGAAGCGCTTCGTGACCGAGATTGGGAAAGAGTTCTTTGGATTGAATGCAGGCCTCGTGGCAGATTTCAAAGTTCAAAATCATTTATCCGATTATCAACAGACCATCATGCCCACACAGCAGCAGGATAATCTGGAACGCTTGTCCAGTGCATATAAATCAACCGAGCTATTGATGAAAATTGATTGCAAATGCGGTACGGCATATGTAACGGAATCTCCGTATAAGCGAACCAAATGGTATTGTACGAAGTGTAAAGAGATTGTATTTCTGGACGCCAAAAAAGGAATGGTGGAAACGTCCCGCGGTGACGCATACTACATGACCAACAAATATTTTGTTTCCCGCGACTAGTGGGAGACTACGAATTAGAGCACCGCTTTGAAGCGGTGCTTTTTTGTAATGAATGTTGAACCGGGTAGAGCGAATGCAGTGGTTGAGCAAAAAAAGCCCTTCAGGGCTTTTTAAGAACAGGCAGGTCTGACTCAGAGTTCTGTCTCAGAGAACCTGCCGAATATATAATAAAAGCTGAACTAGCATTCTACTTTGTGAGGAGGAATGAAACAGCAGCGGCAGCGTGGTTCGTAGGCTTCCGAATCGCCAATCATGACAACCGGACCAAGAGTGACTGGCTCTCCATTCACAATACGTTGAGTGAAGGCAGCATCAGGGCTTCCGCAAACCGCACAGAATGCGGAGAGTTTCTCAATGTCATCTGCCATGGCGAGCAGGCCCCCAATATATCCGAATTCCTTGCCTCGATAATCCATATTAAGACCATCTACAATCACGTGTTTGCCGCAATAGGCAAGCTCGGAGACGAGGTCCATAATGGCACTGCTGAAAAATTGCACTTCATCAAAAGCAACCACATCAGCATCTTTGGTCTGGGCAAGAATCATCTCCACGGATTCCGGAGTTAATTGCCGGGGGATGGAATGGGCGGGAAGGCGATATCCGATTCGGCTGACAATCTCGTCCTGAGCAAACCGATCATCTTCGGCTGGTTTGTAAGCAACGACCTTTTTACGGCCAAATTGAATCAATTTCTGACAACGGCGAATGAGTTCACCGGATTTTTCACTGAACATGGGTCCAGTAATTACGGTAATACGTCCTGTTTGCACGGTGCTGCTACTCCTCTCACATACGGATTCAACAAAAAAAGCGACCATTACAGAGTACCACAAAATCTCCGTTCAGAGCTAGAACTAATCCAAGCTGCTTTGTGTTACTATATGGATTATTACACTGTTGGTAACGGCAGTTGTGAAGCTGTAGTATTGGAAAAGAGGTGTTTTACAAGTGAATGAAGCGATAAATGAAATGCAGCAGCGGTATGAGGAATTAAAGGGACAGGCTGTCCTTCATGAAGGCGCGCAGGCACTGATTGCCGATCTGTTTGCGGAAATAGAGCGGCTGCAGGCCAGCAATTTAACCCTGCGCAGAACCATTCTGAAGTCTTCTTCCAAAGAGTCCCGGATGTCAACAAAGCTGAGGGATGCATTATACGAATAACCCGGAGATCACTCCGGGTTCTCTTCTGTCTGCAATTTGCGAGGAAATAGAATACCTGCTGTAATTCTGGCAATCATGGCAAAGGTAAGGCCAATGCCGGCATACATGTAGATCACGGTAAATGCTTTGCTGAAACCGGTGGTAGGCACAAATTCAGGATGCCCCACCGTCGTCAGAGTCACGGCACAGAAATAAAGCGCATCGATCCAGTGCAGCCCTTCCACACGAGTATAGAACAACGTTCCTGACAGCAGTGTTGCTGCAGTCAAGATAAAGAGTGCGAGAAACTTGGGGTCCTTGAACGCGTGGAAAATGCCCTTGAGCAACCTTTGCAGCGTCATGAGAAACGATATCATGTTAAACCATCCTGTCTTTTTTTGATGTCGATCATTCGCATCATTTTCTTCTAGTTACGTGCGGGATGATGCTGAGATATCCATGTGAATAAATAAGCATTATACCTGATCCTGATTGAATGATAAAGCTGGGGAGAACAGCAAAAAGCCCGGACTTATGAAAGCTTGCCGGGTGTCTCTGCCTGTTCGGTTGTGTTTTTGGAACGGAAACGGGGACCCACATAATTGCGTTTACGGTCACGGAACAAAATCCAGCCCCCCAAGAAACTCATGCCTGCAGCAAACAGGAGAAGCCCGCCTCCAAAGGAAAGCCACTGGAATCCTGGTGAGATCTGATCATTCCCGTGCTCAGCATAATATAGGAAAAGGGCGTCTTTCATCATCAAAAAACCTTTCATGGCCATTAGTCCAGGAATAACCAAGACCAAAATCGCCAAAAACCGTGCAAAGACCAGTCTAGTATTCATCACCATTTAACCCCTTCTGCCAAATGTCGACGTAAAATAAAGGTTGCGCTTACAGGTCATGCCTGATTCCATCATAGCTTGGTTTGTGCACGCTGTCCATGTGTTAGGACAAACTTTGAGTTGACTGCCCAAGGGGAGTACAATGGAATATAGTAAAGTTCTGCAAAAGGCTTTTCATCATCATCAACATCGTTCCATTCATAACGAAATCATATTGATAGAGGAGAACATAAAAGATGCCAATTACATGTGATGTTGCCATTCTCGGAGGAGGAACCGGAGGTTACGTTGCCGCGATTCGTGCTGCCCAGTTGGGCAAACAGGTCGTCATTATCGAGAAGGACAAGCTTGGGGGCACCTGCCTGCATCGCGGATGTATTCCCAGCAAGGCGCTGCTGAGAAGTGCAGAAGTATACGCAGAGATTCAAGAGAGCGAATCGTATGGAATTGAGACAGCTGGAGCAACCCTTGTTTTTCCCAAAGTACAGGCCCGTAAGGATGCCATTGTAGAACAGCTTCATCAGGGCGTCCAATATTTGATGAAAAAAAATAAGATTCAGGTCGTACAGGCCAAAGGCCGTGTCATCGGACCATCCATTTTCTCGCCGCAGAGCGGAGCCGTAGCTGTAGAGTTTGAAGATGGAGAGATGGATACGGTTGTGCCGACCAATCTCATTATCGCAACCGGGTCACGTCCGCGTGTACTTCCGGGACTTGAACCGGATGGCCGGTATATCATGAGCAGTGACGAAGCTCTGCGAATGGATGAACTGCCAACATCAATCATCATCGTGGGTGGTGGCGTGATTGGGCTGGAATGGGCATCCATGCTGAATGACTTCGGGGTGGACATTACGGTTGTTGAGGCTGCCGATCATGTATTACCCGCAGAAGACGAGGACGTGGCAAGGGAGATGCAGCGGTTGCTCGGCAAACGCGGAGTACGCTTCCTGACAAAGGCTAAAATCATGCCAGAATCTTATGAGGCTGGTCAAGAGGGCGTTCGAATTGATGTTCAGATTAATGACGATCAGCAGGAGACGCTCAGTGCGGACAAAATGCTGATATCCGTCGGGCGGCAGGCTAATGTTGAAAATATCGGACTCGAAAACACGGATATCAAACTGGATCGTGGATTCATCGCGGTAAATAAACATCTGCAGACCGGTGAAGGGCATATTTACGCCATTGGAGATGTTATTGGCGGATTACAGCTTGCGCATGCAGCGAGTCATGAAGGCATTCTGGCCGTGAATCATCTGGCAGGTGAAACCGTTCATGCCGTCGAATCCCATCGTATTCCGCGGTGTGTGTACACTCGTCCTGAAGCTGCAAGCATAGGGTTTACGGAACGTGAAGCAAAAGAGCGCGGCTTCGATGTCAAGACCGGCAAGTTTCCATTTCAGGCGAATGGTAAATCGCTCGTTCATGGAAACCGGGATGGTTTTGTGAAGGTAATCGCCGATGCCAAGACGAATGATATATTGGGTGTACATATGATTGGTACCCATGTGACGGAACTGATTGCAGAGGCTTCACTGGCACAAATGCTGGACGCGACGCCTTGGGAAGTAGGCCAGACGATCCATCCCCATCCTTCCCTGTCCGAAATTATGGGTGAAGCGATGTTGGCCGTAGACGGAAAGGCCATTGGAATGTAAGTCTGAACAGGCTTATAAGAAAGGTCCTTTCCTTTTTTGGGCAAAAGGGATTATAATAAGGTTAAGCCAAGTCTTAGTACCAGGTTATAAGATCGGGTTGTAAGACGGGCACAGGCTCTGATTAAAAGGAGGTACCTCATATGAGTTCACAAGGTACTGCAGATGCGGTCCACCGCCATGAACAGCTGGGACTTAGCGATGGAGAAGTATTGGACATGTACAAATACATGCTGCTTGCACGCAAGTTTGATGAACGTTGCTTGCTCTTGCAGCGGGCCGGCAAAATTAACTTTCACGTATCCGGTGTAGGTCAGGAAGCTGCGCAAGTGGGTGCTGCTTTTGGACTGGACCGGGATCACGATTATTACTTACCTTATTACCGCGATTACGGCTTCGTATTGGCGGTAGGCATGACGCCTCGCGAGCTGATGCTCTCTGCATTTGCCAAGGCGGAAGATCCGAATAGCGGCGGCCGTCAGATGCCAGGGCATTTTGGTCATAAAAAGCTGCGAATTGTTACGGGCTCAAGCCCGGTTACTACTCAAGTACCTCATGCCGTAGGTTTTGCACTGGCAGCAAAAATGCAGAAAAAAGAATTTGTTTCATTTGTTACGTTTGGTGAAGGCTCAAGTAACCAGGGAGACTTCCACGAAGGAGCTAACTTCGCTGGAGTTCACAAGCTGCCTGTCATTATTATGTGTGAGAACAACCAGTACGCCATCTCGGTTCCGGTCCATAAGCAGCTTAGCGGCAAGATATCGGATCGCGCACTGGGGTACGGCTTCCCTGGATTACGGGTTGACGGCAATGATGCGCTTGAAGTATATGCTGCCGTCAAAGAAGCGCGCCGCCGTGCCATTGCCGGTGAAGGCCCTACCCTGATTGAAGCCATGATGTACCGTTTATCTCCTCACTCCACTTCCGACAATGATCTGGCTTACCGGACCAAGGAAGAGGTTGACGAGAATTGGAAGAAGGACGGCGTTCTTCGGATGAAAAATTATTTGATTGATTGTGGCATCTGGGACGAAGCCCGGGATGCGGATCTGGCTTCCCAGCTCGCGCTGGAAATGAAAGAAGCGACTGAATATGCAGACAACGCGCCATATCCGAAACCTGAGGATACTCTGACGCACGTTTACGCGGACAGCGAAGAAGGGGGACGGTAATCATGGCGGTTATGGAATATATCGATGCGATCCGTCTTGCGATGAAAGAAGAGATGGAGCGAGACGAGAATGTCTTTGTACTGGGTGAAGACGTCGGTGTCAAAGGCGGCGTGTTTACCACAACCAAAGGCTTGCAAGAGCAATTCGGCGAGATGCGTGTGATGGATACACCTTTGTCCGAATCGGCCATTGCAGGGGTAGCCATTGGGGCGGCTATGTATGGCATGAAGCCAATTGCGGAGATGCAATATTCAGACTTTATGCTGCCGGCAACCAATCAGATCATTAGTGAAGCGGCCAAAATCCGCTATCGTTCCAACAATGACTGGAGCTGTCCGATTGTTATCCGTGCGCCGATTGGCGGAGGGATCTTCGGAGGATTGTATCATTCACAATGTCCGGAATCCATTTTCTTTGGTACACCTGGTTTGAAAATCATCGCTCCTTACTCGGCATACGACGCCAAAGGTTTGCTCAAAGCTGCCGTCCGCGACCCGGATCCGGTACTGTTCTTCGAAAATAAGAAGTGTTACAAGCTGATTAAAGAAGACGTACCAGAGGATGATTACATCGTTCCGATCGGCAAAGCAAATGTGCTTCGCGAAGGTGCGGATATCACGGTTATCGGGTACAGCCAGCCGCTGCATTTTGTAATGCAGGCTGCGGAAGAACTGGAACGAGAAGAAGGGATTACTTCCCACGTTCTGGATCTGCGTACACTGCAGCCGCTTGACCGTGAAGCGATCATTGCTTCCGCTCGTCAGACAGGCAAGGTGCTCATTGTTCATGAGGACAACAAAACAGGTGGTGTTGGTGCCGAAGTTGCGGCTATTATCAGCGAAGAGTGCCTGTTCGATCTGGATGCACCTATTCAGCGTCTTTGCGGACCGGACGTACCGGCAATGCCAATTAGCCCGACGCTGGAGAAATTCTACATGCTTAGCAAGGATAAAGCGAAGGAAGCCATGCGCACCCTTGCGGAGTATTAATTCGGTTGGTCATAAGTTTCGACAATCTATTCGAAAAAAAGGTTAAAAGCAAAGTTTGGAGTGATATAACAAATGGCTGAACGTATGAAATGGATCGAGGTCATTATGCCGCAGCTGGCAGAATCGCTGGTCTCGGCTACCATTGGAAAATGGTTAAAAAAACCGGGCGACCGGGTTGAACAATACGAGCCAATCTGTGAAGTAATCACCGATAAGGTCAATGCAGAGATTCCATCGACAGTTGATGGAATCATGGGCGACCTTCTGGTGGAAGAAGGTACGACGATTGCTGTTGGCGAAGCCATCTGCCGGATGCAGGTAGCAGCTGCAGATGATGAGCAAGTTGCAGAGCAAGTGACTCAAGTATCCCAGCAGAACAATGCACAGCAAGGATCAGTGACTCCAGCAGGTCATGATCCCAATCAGCCTATGCGTAATCGCTACTCTCCTGCGGTACAGTCACTTGCAGCAGAACATGGTCTCAACTTGCAGGCCATTCAAGGAACAGGAGCAGGCGGACGCATCACACGCAAGGATGTGCTTGCTGTTATCGCTCAAGGTGGCCAAACAAGTATACCGTCAGCACAACCTTCCTCTGCAGCTAGTCCATCTGCTTCACCGTTTAGCGGTTTGAACAAAAGCGGTGCAGAAACGGGAATCTCCGCAAGAGAAGCGGTTTCTGCGCCGGATGCTGGCGTTCCCGTGAGACATTCAGGGATTCATTTGACGGAATCTCCGAAAATCCCGCAGATTGAAGTAGAAGGTGGCGGCCAGGGAAGATCGGAATATTTTATCGATGTTACTCCTGTGCGTAATGCCATTGCCCGGAACATGCGTCAGAGCGTATCGGAGATCCCTCACGCATGGACCATGATTGAAGTGGATGTTACCAACCTGGTCATGCTGCGCAATAAGCTCAAGGATGAGTTCAAGCGTAAAGAAGGCATTAATCTGACGTACCTCTCCTTCATGATGAAGGGTGTTGTAAATGCGATTAAGGATTACCCGATCATGAACTCGGTTTGGGCTGTCGACAAAATTATCGTTAAACGGGATATTAACTTGTCCATGGCGGTAGGTACGGAAGACTCTGTACTGACACCTGTGATCAAGCATGCGGATCAGCGTAATATCGCAGGTTTGGCCCGGGAAATCGATGATTTGGCACGCAAAACCCGTGAAGGTACCCTGAAGCTGGATCATATGCAAGGTGGTACGTTTACGGTCAATAATACCGGTTCGTTTGGTTCAATTCTTTCGCAACCGATTATTAACTATCCACAAGCGGCAATTCTCACGTTTGAGTCGATCGTGAAGAAGCCTGTAGTCATTAATGACATGATTGCCGTTCGTTCGATGGCCAACCTGTGTCTGTCTCTGGATCATCGGATACTGGATGGTGTCATCTGCGGCAGGTTCTTGCAGCGGGTCAAGGAAAACCTTGAGGGTTATAATATGGAAACAAAGGTGTATTAATGAAATAGAGTTGTCAAGGGAAAGTGTATGTGCCAAAGGCCGTGCACTTTTCCCACTGTCTGCGGTTAAACGATCAAATATGGTTTGGACAATGAAGCGGAAGGGTGTGGGGAAATCATGAACAAGCCGCTGGATGTGACATACATACCGATGCTTGATTATGAACAGGCTTGGAACCGCCAAAAAGCAATTGTACAGCAGCTGGACGAAGGTGAGGGAATCGAGCAGATGCTTCTGCTGCAGCATCCTCCCACGTATACAATCGGATCTCAGAATCATCCGGAGCATCTGCTTCTCAGCAAGGAGGAGCTCGAGGCAAAGGGGATTACCTTGTTTCAAATTGATCGTGGCGGTGATATTACATATCATGGTCCAGGCCAGCTTGTTGGTTATCCGCTGCTCGTTCTCGGCCGTGATGAAGCTCTTGATTTACATGGGTATTTGCGCAACCTGGAGCAGGTCATCATTGATTACCTGGCAGATGAGGGAATTGAGGCAGGCCGGAAAGAGGCATACACCGGAGTATGGATCGGAGATATGAAGATCGCTGCCATCGGGGTAAAGTTCAACCGTTGTAAACATCGGCGAGGATTCGTGACGAGTCATGGTTTTGCTTTTAATATTACTTCAGGTATTCAGGATGAAGGATTTCAGGGGATTATCCCTTGTGGCATAGAGCAGTACGGCGTAACCTCTCTCGAGGACATCACCGGCAGAACCTACACCGTGGAGCAAGTTGCCCAGCAGATTGTCCCCTATTTCGGACGTGTTTTTCCATATGAGATGACTTGGAGAACCGAAAAAGAAGCCATTGTCCGTCTCTAGTTCAGACAGTCAAGGGCTTCAAATTCTATCCAAATAGTAGAGGTTCAAGAGCGATGAAAAGGGTAGACCCGATCATGGCAATCAGCATGAGATAGATCACGATTTTGAACCATTTCTTTTTTTGCATGAAGAGAGAACTCCTTTCAACAAATGAAAAATAAACAAGCATATTAATTGTATTGTACCGTATCCATGAGAGGGAGGAAAGTCCTATGATTAAACAGGAACGTGTTGTACATCAGTTTATGGAACTGGTGCAGATCGACAGTGAAACGAAGAATGAACATAACATCTCCAACGTATTGAAGGAACAGTTTACCCAGCTGGGTCTCAGCATATATGAGGACGACACCATGGAGAAAACCGGGCATGGAGCAGGTAACCTGATTGTTACCTGGGAAGCGGATGGTGCACCGGAGGCAGCGCCGATCTTTTTTACCTGCCACATGGATACTGTAACTCCTGGACAGGGAATTAAACCCGAGCTTGGGGAAGATGGTTGGATTCGCAGCGATGGAACAACGATCCTCGGAGCAGACGACAAGGCAGGTATTGCTGCTCTGCTTGAAGCGATTCGGGCGATCCAGGAGAACAAGGTTCCACACGGGAAAATTCAGTTCGTCATTACCGTTGGCGAAGAATCCGGTCTGGTCGGTGCCCGTGCAATGAATCCAAAAAATATTGAGGCTGAATTCGGTTATGCACTTGATTCCAATGGTGCAGTGGGAACAATTTGTGTGGCTGCCCCGGCGAGAGCCGAGATTCAGATGAACATTTATGGGAAATCTGCACATGCAGGTGTGAACCCCGAAGACGGCATCAGTGCCATCCAAGTGGCGGCGAAGGCCATTGCAGCAATGACACTGGGACGGATTGATGATGAGACCACAGCGAATATTGGCAAGTTTCAGGGCGGATCTGCACTGAACGTTGTGTGTGATTTTGTACAGATTGAAGCGGAAGCACGCAGTATCGTGCAGGAAAAAGTGGAAAAGCAAATTGCTCAGATGCGTGAAGCTCTTGAAACAACCTGCCGTAAATACGGTGCCACAGCCGAATTCCGCAGCGAGATTTTGTATCCTGCCTTCGGGTTCCACGATGAGCATGAGATTGTGCAGCTTGCGCAGCGTGCGATTCGCGGCCTGGGTCTGGAAACAAGTACGTTTGCTTCGGGTGGTGGCAGTGATGCAAACATCTTCAATGGCTTCAACATTCCGACCGTCAATCTGGCTGTAGGTTATGAGGATATTCATACGACAAAAGAGCGCATTCGTGCGGAAGATATCGTTAAACTGTCCCAGGTTGTCGTAGCCATCATTCAGGAGACGGCTTCTGGCAGCAAGTAAGCATATATGGAGGTGTTTACTTGGAAGGAAGCACCTTTCTACGTAAAAGTCCGAAACCGGTTAGCATCGGATTCGGACTTTTTGCGAATTCATGTTATATTTCATGGGAGAAATGAAAGTAAACAAGGATTACTTTCGTCCCGCAATCAGTTCACTTAGTTTGGCATCAGGGCCCCATTCACGCAGCCATTGCTTGAGTATAAGCTGGATTTGCCTTGCTTGTCCGACCACATGTACCGATTGAGATGTCACATAACTGTTCATTGGATATCCCCCTGATTTGTTTTATATTTCTCGAAAGGCTATAGGCTCACGATATGCCAAAAAACGGGGGATTATACGTATTGGGAATATAAAATCTTAAAAAGTGGAGTTGATCTCATATGAATCCTACCAACCAAACGGGCTCTAACCACCCGTCTAATCCCAAGCTCGATGAAGTAACAGTCTCGACGAAGCCAATCTTTGAAGGAAAAGTCATTTCTCTTCAGGTCGATACGGTCAAGCTGCCTAATGGACAGACAGCTTCACGTGAGATTATCCGTCACCCCGGTGCGGTAGCAGTACTTGCCTTGAACGGGGATCGCATGCTGGTGGTTGATCAGTATCGTCAGGCGATGGGGCGTACCGAGGTGGAAATACCTGCAGGCAAACTTGATCCGGGAGAAGAGCCGGAGGTTGCGGCCGCTCGTGAATTACGGGAAGAAACCGGCTATGCAGCCAAGTCGCTGCGTCATCTGCGTTCTTTCTATACATCACCTGGTTTCGCAGACGAGATCATTCACTTGTATATTGCCGAGGAGCTCGAAGCCGGAGACATGGCACTGGATGAAGATGAATTTCTCGAAGTATCTGAAATCACGATTGAGGAAGCGTATCAGCTCATGGATCAGAACCGGATCAGTGATGCCAAAACGATGATGGCTGTGTATGCGTGGGATCTGTACAGAACAACAGGGCGGTTTTAATGATGGCAGATCAGCAGACAACGTCTAACACGTGGGATTCCTGTTACGCAGACCTGCATATCCACATTGGGCGTACGTCCCGCGGTGAAGCTGTTAAAATCAGTGGCAGCCGGGATCTGACCTTCGAGAATATTGCTCGTGAAGCGTCAGAGCGCAAGGGAATTCATCTGCTCGGCGTCATAGACTGCCATTCACCAGTGGTACAGATGGATATCGAGCAGCTGCTTGAGACTGGTACGATGTCCGAGCTGAAGGATGGGGGCATTGCCTACCAGGACACCACGATTCTGCTCGGTACCGAAATCGAGCTGCGCGAACCGGAGATGAGAGAATATCACATGCTGGCCTACTTTCGTGATTTGACAACGATGAAGTCATTTACGGAGTGGATGCAGCGTTATATGAAAAATGTGAATCTCAGTTCACAACGGGTATATGTCTCATCCCTCGAAATGCAGGCCGAGATAAAAGCCCGTGGCGGGCTCATCGTGCCCGCACATGCCTTTACACCTCACAAAGGCATCTATGGCAGCACGTCTCCGCGTATGGCAGATGTGCTGGATACAAGCCTGATTGATGCGGTGGAGCTGGGATTAAGCTCAGACTCATCTATGGCCAGCTACATTCAGGAGCTTGACCAGTTCCCTTTTCTAACCAATTCGGATGCACACTCCCTTGGTAAAATCGGACGCGAGTATAATGAGCTGCAGATTGCCCATCCTTCATTTGAAGAATTCAGCATGGCATTGAAGGGGCAGGCTGGAAGAAGTATCAAGGCCAATTACGGCTTGAACCCGAGGCTTGGCAAATACCACCGCACGTATTGCTCAGCCTGTGGCAGCATCATGGATGAACAGGCGATGTCAGCGGAACGCTGCCCCTATTGCGGCAGTACGAAGCTGGTGCAGGGCGTTCTGGATCGTATACTTGCCATAGCAGATCGGGAGAGTCCTCAGGTTCCAGAATTCAGGCCACCTTACCACTATCAGGTACCGCTTGAGTTTATCCCGGGACTGGGCAAGGCAAAGCTGCGTCAGCTTCTGGAACACTTCGGCACCGAAATGAATGTCCTTCATCGGACAAGTGAAGAGGAGCTTGCGAGTGTTGTAGGACCCGTTCTGGCCAGTCTTATCGTTGCTGCTCGAAATGGTCGACTGGAGTTGTCATCCGGAGGCGGGGGAACCTATGGTAAGGTCTCTGGTAAGGAAACGGACTAAGACAGGTAGAAGGGAAGTATAGGGCGCGTATCGGGACAAGGAGTCATACCCACGTACTTCGGTTCATAGAATGACTGTGTGGATTTCTTAGAGATCCTGCAGCATGATAACCGGAAAGGGGACCCGTTCCTGTATGCGTTCTTCCTACTTCACGTTCAAAGGTCAAACCTCGTTATATGTATTTGTAGCTGTCTTGTTTCTGGTCGGTGTCATTTTTGGCGCCTTGATGGTTAATGCCCTGTCTCTTGAACAGCGTCAGGATCTGGAGGGCTATCTGGGCAATTTTTTCATGACAGTCCAGCACAGCGGGCAGATCGTCGAATCCGGAACCTATTGGGATATAGCGATACTACATCTGAAATGGGTTGGACTTATCTGGATACTGGGCCTGTCCGTCATCGGATTGCCGGGTATATTGGTTTTGGATTTTCTAAAAGGAGTGCTGATCGGATTTACCGTTGGATATCTCGTCGGACAGTATTCCTGGAAAGGGCTACTGTTTGCCCTGGTATCCGTCGCGCCGCATAATTTGTTCGTCATTCCGGTATTGCTGATCTGCAGTGTGTCGGCCATGACCTTTTCCTTATATATCATTCGGAATCGTGTACTCATGCAGCGGGCGCCGGGTGGACAAAGGCCGTTTGCCTCTTATGTGCTGCTGACACTGGTTATGGCTGGACTGCTGTTAGGCGTCGCGTCTTTTGAAACTTGGGTAACACCTGCGATGATGCGCTGGGTAACGCCAATGCTGCTCCCGGCGTAGCGCCGTAACGGACAGTGTAAAATGTTGACTTTAATTACGCACTCCCCCTATAATGAAAGAAGTGGGTTAAGTTGCAGTGTGCAGTGATTTCCTAGGGGGAGGGAGAAAATGGAAGCACGGATCGATAAAATTAAGCAGCAACTACAGTCCCAAGGTTATAAATTAACGCCCCAGCGGGAAGCCACCGTAAGAGTACTTCTTGAGAATGAAGAAGATCATCTGAGTGCGGAAGACGTATTCATGCTCGTTAAAGAAAAAGCTCCCGAAATCGGTCTGGCAACCGTGTACCGTACCCTCGAACTGCTGAGTGAGCTGCATGTTGTAGAGAAAATCAACTTCGGCGACGGTGTAGCGCGTTATGATCTGCGCGGAGATACATCCAAGCATCACCATCATCACTTAATTTGCGTTCAATGCGGAAGTATGGATGAAATACGTGAAGACTGGCTTGGACCGCTTGAAGAGCGTCTGGAGCGGGAATTTAACTTTTCGGTAGTAGATCACCGACTGGATTTTCATGGGATTTGTTATCGTTGCAAAGCTAAAAATGACCAGAAGCCCAAAGATGAAGAATAACATAGCATATCTTCAAGCTCTCACCGGCGGTTTTGACGGGAGAGCTTTTTTGGTCCAGTACATGATGTGAGGTTATCTCTGATGTCATCTCAAATGTCATATTCCTGCGTTTGTCGTCATACCCTGATTCTAGATGAATTGGATTCAAACCAGGAGGGGGACAACCCATGATTATTTCACTGCGCCAAGGGCTTCGTTTTATACGATTTATTATAGTTTTTGCAGGATTGGTTTATCTGTTCTATCATGTTCTGGATTTGTTCAACGGCTGGATCTCACCTGTGGATCAGTATCAGATGCCCACAGGAAATGCAGTCAAAGTCTTTCAGGAGACGGTTTGGCCAGGCAATGGAGAAGCACGTCTTACGCTGGCGGAGAGACTCCGTTTGTTTTATTGGTATGGGGAGTAGTCCGGACAGCCAGGGATGCAAATACGGAAGCAGGTTGCCAGTTTGGCAATGCTGTCAGATGAGGAGCGTTGTACATGAGACAGACGATACACCCCTATGCCTTATACTTGGAAGAAGATAAAGGGATGTCAAGCAGTACGCTGGAGTCGTATCTTCGGGACGTGGACAAGTTCATCGAATTTGCAGATAAGGAATACGGTATTCGTGAGGCAGGGCAGGTGCGTCGTACTCATGTTATCTTGTTTATCGGCAAGCTGAAGCAGGCGGGGCGTGCCAATGCGACCATTGCTCGCAGCGTGGTATCCTTGCGTTCCTATTTTCATTTTTTAATGCGCCGTGGCGAGATTCTGCAGGACCCAACGTTTGATGTCGAGGCTCCGAAAGCGGACAAAACGCCGCCACAGGTATTAACGGTGGATGAAATTGAACTCCTTCTGGCCTCGCCCGATACTCGCTCTGCCCAAGGGGTGCGTGATCGTGCCATGCTTGAGCTTTTGTATGCTACCGGTATTCGGGTCTCGGAATTGATCGCACTGGATATACGGGATGTTCAACCGGGCATGCGGTTTATTCGCTGCGGAGGTGCAGGCAAAGAACGGATTCTGCCGATTGGCGCACCGGCAGCACATTGGGCAAGTGTGTATGTTAACGATTTTCGTAACCACCTGCTCAAAACAGACTCGGACGAGCAAGCCCTGTTCGTCAACGTGTCCGGAAGACGTTTAACCCGCCAGGGCTTCTGGAAGCTGCTCAAAAAAGCGGCGATGGATGCAGGGATTTCAGAAGAGATTACGCCGCACACGCTGCGCCATTCCTTTGCGGCCCACCTGATTGCTAGCGGGGCGGATACTCGTGCAGTACAGGACATGCTGGGCCATGTGGAGCAGGCAGGACAACAATATGGGAATCATGGCCGCAAAACGATGAAGGAGATCTATGAAACTCATCATCCGCGAGCAAAATAATTGGCTTTAACGCTAAAAGTTCAATAATAGATGCGGAACATATAGCTGATTTAGGATAAAATAAACTGTACACATCTAAACGCCGTTATACATAAGCGAGTGCATCGGTCAGGAGGAATATACCTGAACGATGCATCTAGCTGACATAGACGGAAGTTTCAACTCAAGGGGGAACATTTGAAATGACAGCATTAAATCAACAAATGATTCAGGAAGCTGCTTCTTACATTCAAAGCAAAAGCTCCATCAAGCCGGAAGTCGGTTTGATTTTGGGTTCGGGTCTTGGCATTCTGGCCGATCTGATCGAAGATGGCGTAAGTATTGCCTATCAGGATATTCCTCACTTCCCGGTCTCCACGGTAGAAGGGCATGAAGGGGAATTGCTGGTCGGCACCATTAAAGGCCGTCCGGTTGTTATGATGAAAGGCCGGTTCCATATGTACGAAGGATATGGCCCCGAGCTTACAGCGTTTCCTGTACGTGTCATGAAAGAACTGGGTGTATCTTCACTGCTCGTAACCAACGCGGCCGGCGGTGTGAACACTTCGTACGAGCCAGGCGATCTGATGCTGATCTCGGATCACTTGAATATGACAGGCAAAAATCCGTTGATCGGGCCTAATGACCCGGCTATGGGCGTGCGCTTCCCTGACCTATCTGAAGCCTACAGCCGCCGTCTGCGCGGGCTGGCGAAAGATACAGCGGCTTCGCAAGGTTTTAATGTGCGTGAAGGTGTATACGCAGGCTTGCTGGGTCCTAACTATGAGACACCTGCTGAGATCGTGATGCTGCGTACGCTGGGTGCAGACGCGGTGGGGATGTCTACGGTATCCGAGGTTATTGTGGCACGTCATGCGGGTCTGGAAGTGCTCGGCATTTCCTGCATCAGTAACATGGCAGCCGGAATTCTTGATCAGCCGTTGTCCCATGATGAGGTCATGGAAACGACTGAGCGTGTTCGTGAATCATTCCTTGCGCTTGTTCTAGCCGTCATTCCGCAAATGTAAAACGTAAGCTTCATTAAGACAACCTATGGTGGTCCTTGGGATCATTCAAGAGGTTGTCTTTTTTTATTTTTTTTACAAAAAAGTGAAATTCAGAAAATATAGAAAGAGTAACATGAAAATGTTCTGCCTAAGGAAAAATCATTCAGTGGAGTTATAACGATCTATATGTGATGTAAGGAGGTTTGATATGAATATTGACCGTCTTATCGGAGTCATACATATTGGAGTGCTGCTGCTGCTTTTCTTTGTTAAAACGAATATTGCGTTTTTGGCTGCCAGCATCATTATCGTTTTAATCATGATCTATCAAACCTATACCTCTCCGACAAAGTGGAACATCCGTATATCTGTCGTATTAACTTCGTTTCTTATCTTCTGGAATATCTATTCATGGGATTTAGGGGGATGATTCCCTCTTAAAGTATCGTGGGTAACTTACGTGTTCTCTCTTCAGTAGGGGCACGTTTTTTTGTGCATTTGTTTGAGAATAGAAAAAGTTCGGGAAATCATTCATGGGATGGAATAATTTACTGTAAACGCGCCGACAATGATTAGCAGTACATGCATGGAGCATGCAGTAAGCAAGTCATTTGAGGAGGTTAACCCTAGTGAAGAAACGAATAATGGCATCGTTCATGACCCTATGTATTTTGCTACCCCTTATGGCATCAACAGTGCTGGCTGAAGAAGCACCCAAAACGGCAGGGGGGACAGATCTTGCCCCGTCAGCTCGTTCTGCCATTTTGATGGATGCCGATACGGGGACAGTTATTTTTGAGAAAAACAGTCATGATCAGCTGCCTCCGGCGAGTATTACAAAGATTATGACCATGCTGCTGACGATCGAAGCCATTGATTCCGGCAAGCTGAAGCTGACGGATAAGGTGAGAGCGAGTGAATATGCTGCATCCATGGGTGGTTCACAGATTTTCCTCGAACCTGGCGAAGAGATGACTGTCGATGACATGTTGAAAGGAATCGCCATGGCTTCCGGTAATGATGCATCTGTTGCGATGGCAGAGAAAATTGCCGGATCAGAAGAAGCTTTTGTACAGCTGATGAATGAACGGGCGAAAGAGCTCGGCATGAAAGATACTCACTTTGCCAATTGTAACGGACTGCCAGTGGAGAATCATTATTCTTCCGCACATGACATTGCGCTGATGAGCCGTGAACTGCTGAAACATTCAGGCATTACGAAATACACAGGAGCATACCAGGACTACCTTCGTAAAGATACGGAAAAGCCCTTCTGGCTGGTGAATACCAATAAACTGGTCCGTTTCTACTCAGGCGCAGACGGTCTGAAAACGGGTTATACATCAGAAGCCAAATTCTGCTTGTCGGCTACCGCTATGAAGGACGGACTGCGTACGGTTGCAGTAGTGCTGGGTGAACCGAATACGAAAACTCGAAATGCTGAAGTGTCTTCGATGTTCGACTATGCGTTCGGACAATACACAATGAAACCTTTGTACAAAGCAGGGGATCAGCTCGGCAGTCTGAAAATTGAAAAAGGGGAAGTCGCTGAGCTGCCGCTGACGGCTACGCAAAATTATAGTGTGCTGATGCGCAAAGGCGCCAAATCCGATGAGTTCCGCCATGAGCTGTTAATGGCAAAAGAAGTGAAAGCACCCGTCAAGGCTGGTCAGAGCGTAGGCAAGCTTGTCGTGTACCAAGGAAACGAGGTCATCAAGGAGTTCGATATCCAGGCCCCTCAGGATGTGAATAAAGCTGGATGGTGGAAGCTGTTTAAACGAACAACATCGAACCTGTTTGATTAAACGCGATTTGCGCGTTCTGCATACATTCCTTGAACGTATTTTGTAGTTAAATAGGGGTTTTCTTCTAGTTTTGTCGGGGGGCAGGAAAAGCCTTCGGAAACGTAGAAATCCTTGTTCAAGACTGGGAGGAGAGTGAGCAAACGTGAACTTGCATGTGGAAATGGAACATCACCGCGGGATTCTGATTGTGCGATTATCCGGGGAGCTGGATCACCATACAGCCGATATGGTTCGAATGCAAATGGATGAGGCCATCCAACGCAGACAGTGTGAACATCTGGTGCTTAGCCTGAAAGATCTTCAATTCATGGACAGTTCGGGTCTGGGTGTCATATTGGGCAGATACAAACTCATTAAAAATAAAGGCGGCAAGATGGTTGTATGTGATGTTAATCCGCCGGTCTATCGTTTGCTGGAAATGTCGGGTTTGTTCAAGATCATGCCGATTTACGAAAATGAGGGAACAGCTCTCTCGGGTCTGGAGGTCGTCTCATGAGTGAAGGTACGGGAACAAATTTCATGAATTTGCAATTTGCGGCCAAGTCGGAGAACGAATCGTTCGCAAGGGTGACTGTCGCGGCATTTATCTCCCAGCTTGATCCCACAATGGACGAGCTCAGCGATTTGAAGACGGTTGTCTCGGAAGCCGTGACGAACAGTATCATCCACGGGTATAACAACAATCCCGAGGGTGTCGTGTCCATTCAGGCGCAAATTCGCGAAGACATGATTACAATTATTGTGGAAGATCGCGGAGAAGGAATTGAAGACCTGGAACTGGCCAAACAGCCGCTATATACGTCCAAACCCGAACTTGAGCGGTCGGGCATGGGCTTCACCATTATGGAAAACTTCATGGATGAATTCGAAGTCAGCAGCGAGCCCGGCAGAGGCACCTCCATCAAGATGAAGAAGAGGATTGAATCCAAGAAAGCAATGTATAATTAGGGGTTGGTCTAATGGATGCTGAAGTGAAACCATCTTCACAGACCTATTTGGACGATGCCGAGGTCAAACGGCTGATTGCGCTCAGTCAGTCGGGTGACCATGTCGCACGGGATACGCTGGTGAACTGCAACATCAGACTCGTCTGGTCTGTCGTCCAGCGTTTTATGAACAGGGGATATGAACCGGAGGATCTGTTCCAGATTGGTTGTATCGGCCTGCTCAAATCGGTGGACAAATTCGACCTTAGTTATGATGTGAAGTTCTCTACCTATGCGGTACCGATGATCATCGGAGAGATTCAACGTTTCCTGCGGGATGACGGAACCCTCAAGGTTAGTCGTTCCCTGAAGGAAATGGCGAATAAAGTCCGCAAAAAAAGGGACGAACTGTCCAAACACCTTGACCGTCTGCCAACGATCAAGGAAGTGGCTGAACAGCTGGGGGTGACCCCGGAGGAGGTTGTTTTTGCCCAGGAAGCGAACAAACCGCCGACGTCTATTCATGAGACCGTGTTTGAGAACGACGGGGATCCGATTACATTGATGGACCAGATTGCCGACGAATCTCAGGAACGCTGGTTTGATAAGCTGGCGCTCAATGAAGCGATCGGCGGCCTTAGTGAGCGGGAACGACTGATCGTTTATCTACGGTATTACAGGGATCAGACGCAGTCGGAGGTCGCTACTAGGCTGGGGATTTCTCAAGTTCAGGTTTCCCGGCTGGAGAAAAAGATACTACAATCGATTCGCGATCAGATCGCGCAGTAGATGGTGGAGTGCGGACTCCAACACGGTTACCGAATCGCCAATATACGACAACTAACAACCTTTCATCGCGCACCTAACGCGAGTGAGGTTGTTTGTCGTTCGACCGTTTAGATGATCCTGAGCGATTGTATTGCATGACCAGAATCAACCCGATAATACAGGCTGTACCCAGCCATTGATAGAAACCAAAGGGTTCATGGAGCCATACGACGGTTGTAGCAACGGCAGCCAGAGGTTCAGCACTTCCAAGCAGGCTGGTCTCCTTGGGTGTAAGGCTTTTTAAACTCGCAATGTAGAACCAAAAAGCAATCATCGTCCCGAAGATAATCGTAAATACCAGATACCCGTATGTTTCAGTAGAGATGCTGGCAAAGTTCGCTTTCCATGGCGGGTGAATCAAACTAAGGCCCAGACCACCAATAATCATGGCCCAGCCAACGATAACAAGTGAGTCAAATTTCTTAATCAGCTGTACAGCATAAAGTGTATAGAATGCAGCGGCTACCCCGGACAATAACCCCCAGATCACCGCAAGCCAGGAGACAGATAACTGCGTAACCGAGCCATTCGTCAGCAGTAGAAAACAGCCCAGGAGTGCGAGGATTCCGCATGCAAGGTCCTTGCGCGTGAGCGCCGACTGCTTCCGCAGTGCGATGTAAGTCATGATCATGATGGGGGAAAGGTACTGTAGGAGAGTGGCAACCGCGGAGTTGCCGTGTTTAATAGAAGCCATATACGTATACTGTACGGCTAGCATACCTGCTAATCCAAATAGGATCAGTTGTACAGCTGTCTTTTTATTTCTCCATACATCAATAATCTGAGATCTACTGTGTGTAAAAGATTGAATAACCAGAAGCAGGGTACCCGCGCTCAGCAATCGAACAGTTACATACCAATTGACTTCAATACCATCCAGTTGAAACAGTTTTTGGGATACGGTTCCTCCGATCCCCCAGCAGATGGCCCCTGTTAGAACGAGCAGGATACCCGATAGCTTGGAACTTGCAGATGTTGTCACTCTTGATCGCCTCACCTTAAATATAAGAATAGTGCTATATTAAGGAGAAATGCGATATATTAATATCAATATTACACGTAAAATTATAAATATATTGAGATGAGGCTTATGCAAAAGACTGAATTTATCATTGATCAAAATTTGAAGGAAATGACGAAGCATCGGACCGAAAATTTACCTGTTGCCTGTTATGAAACAACCATTATGAATAATATACACGGACACATCCCCCTGCACTGGCATGATGAATTGCAGTTTGTTGCGGTTCTCCAGGGGACAGTGTTGTTACATATTAACGACCAAATAATTCGTGTATCCAAAGGTGATGGCATTTTTATTAACAGTGGAGTTCTGCATATGGCCGAAGATCATGGAGGGAACAATAACTGCATCTATCTATGTCTGAATTTGACGCCCCAACTTGCAGCGCCTTCAGATCTGTACGTAAAGTATGTGCACCCCTATATAACGGCTACCAATTTGCCTTTTCTCTATATAGCTGGGGGCATTGCCTGGGGAGCACGGATTTTGGAGGCCATCAGGTTAATTAGAACGGAGCTTGTGAGTCAAGCGCCTTATTACGAATTGAAGGTTGCTTCAGCGCTGCTGGATATGTGGACGCTTCTCATTAAGAACGGATATGCGTTGGAGCATGATGCATCCGAGATGACCAGGAGCAGAAGATTGAAGGATATGCTGCAGTGGATTCATCTGAACTATGCCGATCCGGTCAGGTTGGAGGATATTGCAAGGATGGGACAGTTAAGCCGATCGGAGACATGTCGGTATTTTAAGCAAATCCTGCGAACTACACCCATGCAATATGTTATGGATTACCGGATCCAGAAAAGCATTGAACTTCTGCGGCTCTCCGACCGCAGCATCACCGAAATCGCGTATGAGGTCGGTTTTAACAGCACGAGCTATTACATTAACCAGTTTCGGAAAAGCATGAAAAAGACGCCTCTACGATTCAGAAGAGAGCTCGCTGAGAAGAAACAAGAGGAACGAAACAATTGAGCGTTTTTCTGCCAGTTTTCCAGTCCAGTCGCCACATGGCGGCTTTTTTTGTTGAGAAATAGGTTGTTTGTTCACCTTCCTTCTGCCACTTCCCAGCATATTTATTATATTCTTCTGGAAAGCGAGGACACGTGCAGCGGAGGGATGGAATCGGTCAAGGGAGCGAAGCGCTCGCCTTTAGCACCGGATTTCCTCCTTGAAAAGGAGTGATCAAGAAATCCGGGGATAACAGCGGCCAGTGACCGATCCATTCCGGAGCATCTGCTTGTCCCACGACCTTTTTCCAACCCGAATGTAATAAATTTGCACATTCTTCAAATACTAACCTAAATTACGCAGTAAAGGAGTGTTTCGGATGTCTCTGACACCCACTCCAACGGTCTATATTCGTCTGCGCAGCCGTATTCGCATCCAGAGGGGCAGAGGCGTCAAGCTTGGTGATATCGCTCATGTGTTAACCTCTCCGGAAGATGGGGAACGAAGGCTGCTTGAGCTTGAACTGCTGCGCCCGGGACCGGAGGACGGCAATCTGATCCTGATTGACATTTTGCAGATCATCCCTCAGATACGGCGCATGCTGCCGGAAGTTACCGTCGAACTCATTGGTTCGGGGCATACGCTGGTTGAGGTCATTGCGGGAACGGGCAAACCTTCAAAATCGCTGTTCATCCTGGTCTGGCTGCTGTTGTTCTTTGGATCGGCCCTGACCATCATGAATTTCCATGCAGATGTGAACATGCAGGAAGTTCAGATTCGAATCGTGGAAATGATAACGGGTCGCCGGGACGAGCATCCTTATTTGTTTCAGGTGGCATACTCCATCGGAATCGGGTTTGGTATGGCTGTATTCTTTAATCATTTATTTAAGAAAAAGTGGAATGAGGAACCTACTCCGCTTGAAGTGGAAATGTTTTTATATCAGCAAAATGTAGACAAGTTTGTCGTCATTGAGGAAACCGAACGAATGCATGAGCAGGAACATGGGGAGATGAATGCCGATGAGCGTTCTTAATGGAGCGATCAGTATTGTACTTGGGATTGCGGGAGGAGTTGCCGTAGGAAGCGGCGTGATCGCCCTCATTCTCGTGCTTGATATGATCCCCAGATTGGCGCAGCTCACCCGTTCTTATGACAAAACGCATTGGTATGAAGGAGCATTGATCGGAGGGTCGCTCGTTGGAACCATTGCTGATTTCTGGCATTGGAAGGTACATGGAATATTGATCCTGAGTCCAATAATTGGGTGCTTTTGCGGTGTGTTTATCGGCCTGCTTGCCGCGGCACTGACCGAGGTATTAAATGTGCTGCCAGTACTTGCTAAACGTCTGGGCATGAAATCGTATTTGTTTGGACTGCTGCTGGCCATGATTTTGGGCAAAATGACAGGTTCCTTGTTTGACTTTTTTGTATATCAGCGTTAGGTCAAGGAATCGAAGGAGGAAAGAAAATGGATGTGAGATCTGACAATGCTGGACATGGTTCAGGTGAGGGAGTACCCGAAGAGCTGATGCACAAGACGCCTTATGAAATTCAAAAGGAAGAGGAGCGCAGGGCGTACGAAAAAAAGAAGCAGGATGAGATGTCCGATAGTGTTGAAGAATCGGTACAGTACTGGCAGGATAGGGATGATATCTCCGCTCGCATGAGTGAGAACAAGTATACATTGAAGCAGGTTTTGGGTCTCGGGGAGTCCTTTGATGTCAATATGAGAGAGATGGTCCTGGGAGGCAAAAATGTTGGATTATTGATGCTGACGGGATTTGCAAAAGACGAAATTTTGCTGGAAGTCTTGAAAAGGCTGACATACCTTACTCCTGATCAAATATCAGGCCATGCGCTTAAGTCGTATTTCGATTGCTACATTCCACATATCCAGGTAGAGAAAGTCGATAAAATGAGTGCTGTCATCAACAAGGTTCTTACGGGTATGAGTGCTTTGTTTGTTGAAGGGGACCGCTCTGTATTAGTGATGGATACCCGGAGTTATCCGGTTCGCTCACCCGAAGAACCTTCTCTCGAACGAGTTGTCCGGGGGTCAAGGGACGGCTTTACCGAAACACTTCTGACCAACGTGACTTTGGTGAGACGCAGGATTCGCGACCCTGGATTGAAGTTCGAGATCATGCAAGTGGGCCGGAGAACTCAAACCGATGTTTGCGTGGTGTACATCGATGATATCGTCGATAAAGTGCAGGTGGATTCGGTCCGCGAAAAAATCAAACGGGTAGATATCGATGGTATACCGGCAGCAGATAAACAGCTGGAGGAAGCGATTATCAATAAGGGATGGAATCCTTTCCCTCTGGTGCGCTACTCGGAACGGCCCGATGTTACGGCATCTCATCTGCTTGAGGGCAGGGTCGTCATTTTCGTCGATACATCGCCAAGTGTGATGATTTTGCCTACAACCTTCTTCGATCTGTGTGAACATGCAGAAGAGAACAGACAGACTGCGTTTATGGGGACTTACTTGCGTTGGGTCCGCTTTGCTGGCATATTAATCTCATTGTTTTTGCTGCCGCTCTGGATGCTGATGGTGATTGATCCTGCGCTCAAACCGGCGGGACTGGATTTTATTGGTCCACAAGAGAATGTGAAGCTGCCCATCATTTTGCAGTTCCTGTTAATTGAGCTTGGGGTCGATTTGTTACGTATGGCGGCAGTTCATACTCCTACACCTCTTGCATCGGCAATGGGCTTGATTGCAGCCATATTGGTCGGGGATATCGCTGTAAAAACAGGATATTTTGTCAATGAGGTCGTTCTGTACATGGCTATTGCTGCCATCGGTATGTTTGCGACACCAAGCTATGAGCTTGGGCTTGCGAATCGGCTGGTAAGGCTGTTTCTGCTGATCGCTGTTGCCATTTTTAAGGTGCCGGGGTTTGTGGTAGGTACAACACTGCTTGTTATAGCGCTGACTATACACCGATCCTATAATTCCTCTTACTTATGGCCGTTTATACCTTTTAATGCAAAGGCCCTGGGGAACTTCCTGTTCCGTATGCCTCTGCTTGAAAGTAAGAAACGTCCATCATTCAACAAAACAAGAGATAACACCAAAATGTCCGACGATCCGGACGGTGAAAAGCGAAAAAGTAAAAAACACAAATGATCTGCCTAAAAATCCATTCTTCTCGCTGACGAATTTGATATACTGGTGTAAAATCATTGGAATAGAAGAAGCTGTTCCAGTATATAAAAAAGTGAGGAATGCTGATTATGTATTTACATGGTACAAGTAAAATAAATGCTCATGGCCATCTGGAAATTGGCGGAGTAGATGCAACGGACTTGAAAGAACAATTTGGAACACCACTGTATGTTGTGGACGAGCAATTGGTTCGCGATCGCTGCAGAGAATACATGGATGCATTCCGTGCTTCTGGACTTGGTTTCCAAGTTGCATATGCAAGCAAAGCGTTTTGCGTTATGGCGATGTGTGCTCTTGCTGCGGAAGAAGGGCTCTCACTGGATGTGGTTTCGGACGGTGAACTGTTTACAGCACTGCAAGCAGGATTCCCTGCTGAACGCATTCATTTCCACGGCAATAACAAAACATTGGAAGAGATCGAAATGGCACTTGATGCCGAGATCGGCTGCTTCGTTGTGGATAACTTCAATGAATTGCACTTGCTGCAGGCTGTAGCTGCCGAGAAAAATCGTCAAGTGAACATTCTGCTTCGTGTGACGCCTGGTGTTGAGGCGCATACGCATGAATATATTTCCACAGGTCAAACGGATTCGAAATTTGGATTCGATATCGGTAACGGAACGGCATTTGAAGCGATTGAGCTCGCTTCCAAACAGTCCAACCTGGTATTGCTGGGTGTGCACTCCCACATCGGTTCTCAGATTTTTGAGGTGGAAGGTTTCCAAATGGCGATTCAGCGTGTAGCTGAATTCGCTGCGAGTGTATATGAACGTATTAACGTAGCGTTCAAAGTGGTTAACCTGGGCGGTGGATTCGGTATCCGCTATACAGAAGGGGATACTCCGCTTGAAGTGGCTCAGTATGTAAAAGCCATCACGGATGCTGTTAAAAATCACTTTGCCCAAATTGGATATGACGTTCCTGAAATCTGGGTAGAACCAGGCCGCAGTATTGTTGGTGAAGCAGGTACGACACTATACACCGTTGGTACGAGCAAAGATATCCCTGGTGTGCGCAAATATGTTGCAGTTGATGGCGGGATGACGGACAACCCGCGTCCAGCACTGTATGAATCCAAATATGAAGCTGTACTCGCCAACCGCGCTAATGAGTCTGCTCAGGAGACCGTGTCGATTGCCGGCAAATGCTGCGAGAGCGGCGATATGTTGATCTGGGATCTGGACCTGCCTAAAGTTCAGAGCGGGGATCTGCTTGCCGTTGCCTGCACAGGTGCGTACAACTACTCCATGGCAAGCAACTATAACCGAATTCGCCGTCCGGCAGTCGTGTTTGTTAAAGACGGCCAAGGTGATGTTGTTGTACGTCGCGAAACGTACCAGGACATCATTCAGAATGACCTCGTGCCTGAGCGTATCGCTAAACAGCCTGTAACCCGTTAATGTTAAGAAATACGAAATAGTAAAAAAGACAAAAAGGAACATTCCTTTTTGTCTTTTTTTTGCCTTTAGACCCAACATTTTCGAAAAAAATTGCGGTTTATTTTGCGGTTGGACTCATTTCGGTGTACACTAAGAAAAGTGCTATAAAGCTTGGCCCAGGGTCATGCAGGATGGCACCACTAACGATGGTCAATACGAAAGGAGTCATTTACATATGGCGAAACAAGCGAAAATCAAAATGGCAAACGGCGGAGAAGTTCTAATCGACCTGTTCGATCAAGAAGCTCCAAACACAGTGGCAAACTTTGAGAAACTGGCTAACTCCGGCTTCTACAACGGTCTTGTATTCCACCGCGTAATTCCAGGCTTCGTCGCACAAGGCGGATGCCCTAACGGAACGGGTGCAGGTGGCCCAGGATACACAATCAACTGTGAGATCAACCCGAACAAACATGAGCGCGGAACACTTGCAATGGCACATGCAGGCCGTAACACAGGTGGAAGCCAGTTCTACATCTGCTACCAGCCACAGCCGCATCTGGATGGACAACATACCGTATTTGGTAAAGTAACCAAAGGTATGGAGTTCGTAGATGCTTTCGAAGGTCGCGACAAAATGGAAACTGTTGAAGTCGTAGAAGTTTAATCGTTATCCTAATCGATAAAAATGGCCGTTTCGTTGATAAGACGAAGCGGTTTTTTTATATCCTTTTGCTTATTAAAAGTTAGTATGTGACAAAAAGGAACAAAAAACAATTGATTTTTCGGTGTTAAAGTGCTAACATCCAATTAATAACGAAAGCGATCCTTCAGGGCAGGGTGCAATTCCCTACCGGCGGTGATGCACCTGTGTGAGGATATATATCCAGCACTGTTGCAAAGTCCGTGACCTGTCTGCCTGTGGCAGATGGCTGATCTGGTGCAATTCCAGAACCGACAGTATAGTCTGGATGGGAGAAGGAGAGGGTGCAGCCCTATTTGGACTGCATTCCGCAGATGCGTTGCTGCACAGCATGAGACGAGGTTTTATTTCTGTGCAGGGAATGTCGGTTATCCGGCGGTTTCCATACATATGCCACATCATAGAAGCTCTTTACCTGTAATTGTGTTCTTTAGGTATGTGTTTGCTTTCACTTGCCTGAAATGGAATTATGGCGGAGTGCTGTTGGCAATCGTATCAACGACATCCTGCTGGTGACACATGTCTCTCATCATCCCTACCCGAACGATAGTTCGAGTGGGGATTTTTTATTTGGATATGGTATAACCGCCTCTTTGCTCGATGGGAGGCCTATAATCTAAGATTCTAACCGTGGGGTGACCGGACTTGGAAATGATCAATGATGAATTTTATATGGGGCTTGCGTTGGATATGGCAGAACGTGCACAAGGGCAAACGGGGATTAACCCTGTCGTCGGATGTGTTGTTGTAAAAGAAGGCCGGGTTGTAGGTCTTGGAAGTCATCTTAAGCGGGGTACGGGCCATGCGGAGGTACACGCATTGAATATGGCTGGCAGCGATGCTGAGGGCAGTACGGTCTATGTTACGTTGGAGCCGTGCAGCCACTATGGCAAGACGCCGCCATGCAGCGAACGTTTGATTCACGAGAAAGTGAAGCGTGTCGTGGTGTGTTGTGAGGATCCAAATCCGCAGGTATCCGGCAGAGGAATCAGTATGCTGCGTCAACAAGGCATTGAGGTTGAAGTTGGCGTTCTGCGTGAGCGCGGAAGACGTCTGAATGAAAAATTCATTAAGTACATTACCACCGGTTTGCCGTTTGTCACCTTAAAAACGGCATCCACGCTGGATGGTAAAATTGCAACCCGCAGCGGAGACAGCAAATGGATCTCCAACGAACCCGCACGGGAAATCGTACATGCACTCCGCCATCGTCATCAGGGCATCATGGTTGGTGTAGATACGGTTATTGCAGACAATCCGGAGCTGACCACTCGCCTCCAAGTGGAAGGGATCAGTCCTGTGCGAATTGTTGTCGATTCGAAGCTGCGTCTCCCGGTTGGAGCCAAGATGGTCAAGGATGGACTAGCACCGACATGGGTACTTACGACCGATGAGGCGAGCCCTGAGGCGGCCGAACGTCTGGAAGCCTACGGTGTAGAAATTATTCGCTGTGGTCCAGGACCACGTGTGGATTTGCTGAGTGCGCTTAGCAAGCTGGGAGAACGGGAAATCGGCTCCATCCTGCTTGAAGGCGGAGGCACATTGAATGGCGCCATGCTGGAAGCCAAATTGGTCGATCGGCTGTTGATGTTTATCGCTCCAAAGATTGTGGGCGGATACGACACACCGGGAAGCTTCCGATTTGAAGGGGTGGAGCGCATGAGTCAGGCCATTCAATTGAATCAGCTGGAAATTGAGCAAGTTGGAGATAATATCAGTATTGGCGGAATCCCTGTCTGGCCTGAATAACGGATCGAATGAACAAGGCAAGATATAAGCATAAGGAGGCGGCAGCATGTTTACCGGTTTGGTGGAAGAGGTCGGTCAGATTCGGCGTATCGGTCGAAAAGGCGAAGCATTGGTCCTGAATATCGGAGCTTCCGCCATCATGGACGATCTGAAGATTGGTGACAGTGTATCTGTAAACGGAGTATGTCTTACGGCAACGACGCTGGAAAGCGGAGGATTTACCGCAGATGTCATGCCTGAAACCTACCGTCATACCAATCTGAGTCAGCTGCAATCAGGCAGTAAAGTGAACCTGGAACGGGCGATGCAGTCGGGTGGGCGTTTTGGTGGCCACATTGTACAAGGACACGTGGATGGTACGGGAGTCATTGGCGGGATCACAC
The DNA here is from genome assembly GCF_004000925.1 of Paenibacillus illinoisensis NBRC 15959. Taxonomy (GTDB): domain Bacteria; phylum Bacillota; class Bacilli; order Paenibacillales; family Paenibacillaceae; genus Paenibacillus; species Paenibacillus illinoisensis. The sequence goes on from NZ_BIME01000004.1 coordinate 510,986, forward strand.
GTGATCAGAATGCGGTTGTTTTTGAGATCAAACCTGACGACCACGAACTGTTCAAATATTTGATTCCAAAGGGCTCGGTAACCCTCGATGGCATTAGTCTCACCGTGGTGAAGACAACAGAAGCCTCGTTTACCGTATCGATTATTCCCCATACCATTGGAGAAACGGTGCTTCAGGTGAAAAAGCCGGGGGATACCATCAACATTGAATGTGACATTTTGGGGAAATATGTGGACCATCTGCTCCATTACGGCAAAGGGCATCCCGAAACGGGTGCTGGCAAACCGAAAAGCATCAGTGAAGAGTTTTTGGCCAACCATGGCTTTGCATAAGGAACATAACCATTATAAAGAGAGACTGGAGGGGAAATTATGTCAGATCAATCCATACTAGATCCCATAGAGGAAGCGATATACGATTTGATGCGCGGCAAACCCGTCATTGTTGTGGATGATGAGGATCGGGAGAATGAAGGGGACTTTATCGCGCTGGCAGAGAAGGCTACACCTGAAGTCATCAACTTCATGATTACCGAGGGCAGAGGCCTGGTCTGTGTTCCCATTACGCAGCAGCGTGCGGATGAGCTCAATCTGAAACCGATGGTTCAGCAAAATACGGACTTCCATGGAACGGCATTTACAGTTTCCGTGGATCACAAGGATACAACAACAGGCATATCTGCACATGAACGATCCATTACGGTGAAGGGTCTAATTGATCCGGAAGCCAAAAGCAGTGATTTCCGCAAGCCGGGGCATATGTTCCCGCTCATTGCCAAAGACGGAGGAGTGCTCCGCCGCGCCGGGCACACGGAAGCTGCTGTTGATCTGGCGATCATGTGCGGTTCCTATCCGGCTGGTGTGATCTGTGAGGTCATCAAGGAAGATGGCACGATGGCGAGACTGCCTGATCTGCAGGAGATTGCCCGCAAGCATGACCTGAAACTGATTAGTATTCAGGACATGATCCGTTACCGTAATGAAAAGGAACAGCTGGTTCAACGTGAAGTGGCTGTCCGCATGCCAACGGATTTTGGCGAGTTTCAAGCAGTGGCCTATACGAATGCAGTGGACAACAAAGAGCATGTAGCATTGGTCAAAGGTGAAATTGACTCTTCCAAGCCCGTATTGGTTCGTGTTCACTCCGAATGTCTTACAGGAGACGTATTCCACTCCCATCGCTGTGACTGCGGACCGCAATTCGATGCAGCACTCAAACAGATTCATGATGAAGGCAATGGCGTTCTGCTCTATATGAGACAGGAAGGCCGGGGCATCGGGCTGATTAACAAACTCAAAGCCTATAAGCTGCAGGAGGAAGGTCTGGACACTGTAGATGCCAACCTGAAACTGGGGTTTGCCGCTGATCTGCGTGATTATGGTATTGGTGCACAGATTCTGAAGGATCTCGGCGTTCGCCAAATTCGTCTGTTAACGAATAATCCCCGCAAAATCAAAGGCCTTGAAGGTTATGGGCTTGAAGTGGTGGAGCGTGTTCCCATCCAGATGGAAGAGAACGAGGATAATACGCTTTACCTGCATACCAAGCAGGCGAAGCTGGGGCATATGTTGAAGTTCGATGATATCGAACAGAACGAAGAGAAAAACTAATTTTTTTGCTCATGTAATTTATGGAAAAATAAATGCTCACAAATCGGTTAATTACATTACATTATACATTAGAGGAGATGACTTAAATGCCGAACTTTTTTGAAGGACATTTGGTATCGGAAGGTTTAAAATATGGAGTGGTTGTAGGACGTTTTAATGAATTTATTACAAGCAAATTGCTCAGCGGAGCACTCGATGCGTTCAAACGTCACGGGGTGCAGGACAGTGAAGTCGACGTAGCCTGGGTTCCAGGAGCATTCGAAATCCCGCTGATTGCACAGAAAATGGCGGAGAGCGGCAAATATGACGCTGTCATTACACTGGGAACGGTTATTCGTGGCTCAACGACACATTATGATTATGTGTGCAACGAAATGGCAAAAGGAGTGGCGGCTATTAACCTCAAAACCGGCGTGCCAACGATCTTTGGTCTGGTTACAACGGAGAATATTGAACAGGCGATTGAACGTGCTGGTACGAAGGCTGGTAACAAAGGTTGGGATGCTGCCACGGCTGCAATTGAAATGGCGAACTTGACGAAACAGCTAAAATAGTGCTTATTTAATGTAGTGCCCTGCTCTGCGCAGACGAATTCGGGAGACCGGATTCGGCGGCTTAGCGGGGTTTTGTATTTTTCTGGCGGGAGGATTCGTCTAGTGACGGTAGTTACATATAAACTGGAAACTTTTGAAGGGCCTTTGGATCTGCTGCTTCATCTGATCGATAAGGCAGAAATTCATATCCAGGATATTCCCATCAGCGATATTACCGATCAATATATGGCGTATCTGCATTCGATGCAGGAATTGGAGCTGGATATTACGAGTGAGTTTTTGGTAATGGCAGCAACGCTTCTGTCCATCAAGAGCAAACTTTTACTGCCCAAACCACCGGTGATTGAGGACTTTGAGGATTATGATTATATGGAAGAAGAAGATTATGATCCACGTGCGGAGCTGATTGCACGTCTGATAGAATATCGCAAATACAAAGGAATAGCCCGTCATCTGCATGAGCGGGAATGGGAACGGAGCCTTATTTTCTCCAAAGAGCCTGAGGACCTGAGGCCGTATATGCCTGTGGAGACCCAATCAAATCCGGTAGAGGGTTTGCATACTTCGGATCTGATTGCCGCTTTTCAGAAGGCACTGCGCAAGGCAGAGAAGCGTACAACGGTTACACGAATTCAGCGCGATGAGATCTCGGTGAAGGATCGTATACGTGATGTCGTTGGAGCACTGGAGAGTATGGGACCGGGAGGAAGGCTGTTATTTTCCAAACTGCTGGATGATCAGATTTACCGGCATGAAATTGTTGTCACATTTTTGGCCGTACTGGAACTGATGAAGATGAAACAGATTGTCTGTTATCAGGAACGGATGTTTGAGGATATCGTTATGGAGTGGAGAGGGGAAGCAAGGAATCATGGATTTTCCGAAATTGAAGTCGATTATTGAGGGGCTGCTCTTTTTGTCCGGAGAGGAAGGTCTAAGCATCAAACAAATTGCTGAGATCGTGGATCAGCGGGTAGAACTGGTATCAGATGCCGTAGAGGAAATGATCGCTGACTTCATGAACCAGGGACGAGGCGTTCAAATTCTCAAAATTGCGGGAGTGGTCCAGTTGGGAACGCTGCCGGAGCATGCTGCATATTTTGAAAAGCTGGCTTATTCTCCTGCACGGACCTCGTTATCTCAGGCTGCACTTGAAACACTCGCCATTGTGGCTTATCGTCAGCCCATTACACGGGTTGAGATCGAAGAGATTCGCGGTGTGAAATCCGAACGGGCCATCCATACACTGGTCAATAAGGACTTGATTCAAGAAGTAGGACGAGCTGAGGCGATTGGACGACCTATATTGTACGGAACAACCAAATCGTTTCTCGACTATTTTGGACTTGCTTCACTTAAAGATCTCCCGGAACCGGGCTTGTTTGAAGACTCCGAGAATCTGGAAGAAGAGACACAGCTGCTGTTCAACAAGCTGGATGGACAACAGGTGGACTTGGGAAGCACGGATCAGAATGATTTTGATCATGAAAATATGGATAACAATCATGAGGTTCATGACGAGGATCTGGACTCGTAAGATCGAATTGTCCATAGGAAACAGTAATAAACCGGTGCCTGATAAGGTGGCGGTTTTTTTGCATGCCATGAACCCTTAGCATAACGTGGGGGATTTCAACTATGAATGGAATTTTCAGGTCAGCCGTGAATTATTTCCTATATAGAGTGTCATACTAAACGTGTAAAGAATTGAGGGCTTGGAGGTAAGGCCTGTGTGGATTTGGCTTGGAGGAATCGGCTTGTTCGCCGCACTGCTGCTTGCCGCTGTTCTCATCTCGAATGTTCATGTGCATTTTACGTTCCGTAAACATAAAAGTGATGATTACGCTCGGATTAATGTTCGTCTCCTTTACGGTATTGTGCGAATTAACTATGAAATACCAAGCATCGTCTTTCGTAATATGAAAGAAGGTTTTTTGGTAAAGACCGAACAACATGTGAACCATAAGCACGGAGAAGCCGAGGGTCACGAGCGTGTCAACAAACGTAAAGTCCAAAAGTGGGCAAAAGAAGTAAAGATCATGATGAGGGCTACGGATGCGCTTAAAATTTGGGTTCAACAAACGCTAAGCCGTGTACATATGACCCAGCTGTCCTGGTCAACCCGAATAGGTATCGGAGATGCAGCGCACACCGCTATTCTTACGGGCTGGGTATGGAGCATCAAGTCGATTATCATCGGTTTTTTGTCGTATCAGATTCAATTTAAACGTCCGCCCATGCTTGAAGTGGTTCCTGTTTGGGAAGATGAGATGGAGTTTCAAACGGAACTGAACTGCAAAATGAAAATTCGTATTACGGCGGTTATGCTCGCTGGAGTGAGGCTAATGACACGGGTTCTAGAAGTGGATGGCGGATGGCGGATGTGGCTGAAAATACTACGGGAACAACGGCGCAGACACAAGAAAAAATTGAAGGAACAACAAGGCTAATTGGGATAAGTGCAGTTCGTTACTGTATTTTGGTTGCAATAGGTTCTGAAATCGTGAAGTGTCTCCGAGAATGTTGGGTGCTGTTTCCTTGCTTGTTCTGCACTGAGACTTACATAGTCTGTTCAGGTTTGGGGATGATATGGTTAGATCAAACCTAGTTCAAATTGAAACTGGAGGGAATTCAAATGTCAGATCATCCAATTCAAGGCTTAATGGAAACCGCAATGGAGAATATCAAGGCCATGGTGGATGTTAATACCATTGTTGGCGATGCGGTAGAAACACCAGACGGCACGGTTATTCTGCCGATCAGTAAAGTCGGTTTTGGATTCGCGGCTGGGGGCAGCGATTTCCATGTGAATGATGGAAAGAGCAAAGAAGGCGGCTCGGGCTCGGTCCCTGGTGCAAAGACTGAAAGTGCTCATTCAGCTAACGTTGCTTCACCATTCGGTGGAGGTAGTGGTGGTGGCGTATCCATCCGCCCGATTGCCTTCCTTGTTGTTGGAAAACAAGGCGTACACATCGTGCCACTGGACAACTCCACGCATCTGTTTGAGAAACTCATTGATTCTACACCTTATGTTCTTGACAGAATACAGGGGATGTTCCAGCGTAATACTTCGCAAAATGATGACTCTGGCGTACGCGTTACACCGGATCATACCACTTACAGCTAAGCCGTTTTATCTGGATCCCTTATCACAGATTTTTGTGAGAGGGATTTTTGCTGTTTGGAAAGATGGGACATACTTTAGGTTGTCCGAACATAAGTTAGTACAAGATTCCAGTGACCCGGAGGAATGAATTGATGCGAATGTTTAAGAAAGTAATGATTGGTTTGCTTGTACCGTTGATGCTTCTACCTTTCATACAAGTGGCTGAAGCTCAAGGAACGATCCCTGGCCCATCAACCCATGCGCAGAGTGCAGCGCTCATTGATGTGACTTCCGGAAGAATCCTATACAGCAAGGATGGGGATAAGGAACTGCGCATTGCCAGTTTGACCAAAATCATGACAGCCATTGTCGCCATTGAACAAGGGAAACTTGATGACAAAGTAAAAGTATCTTCAACCGCTTTTGCCAAGGAAGGGTCATCCCTTTATCTCAAATTGGGAGAAGAAATGACACTGGAAAACATGTTATACGGTTTAATGCTGAGGTCAGGGAATGACGCGGCTTCTGCTATCGCAGAGCATGTTGGTGGATCAGAAGAAGGCTTCGTCCTGTTAATGAACCAAAAGGCAGAGGAGATTGGACTTAAGCATTCCCATTTTATGAATCCACACGGTCTTGATGCAGATGGACATTATTCCACAGCCAATGACTTGGCACGTTTAACCGCTTATGCACTGCACAATCCTGTTTTTAAACGAATCGTAGCTACCGAGGATAAGTCAGCGCCTAATCCGAATGAGAGTTGGGAGTACTCCTGGCACAACAAAAATAAAATGCTGCGATTGTATGAAGGCGCTGATGGGGTGAAAACCGGATATACCAAAAAGGCGTTTAGGTGCCTGGTTAGCTCCGCAACCCGGAATGGTCAGCAGCTGGCTGCCGTCACGTTAAATGATGGAGATGATTGGAATGATCATGCGCGCATGCTTGATTTTGGATTTGAGAATTTCCCTTTGGTGGAGATTGCTCAAAAAGAGCAGCCAGTGGCTAACACGGATGTTATTACGGGGCGTGGATTTGCTTATCCACTTGCGGAGAATGAGAAGTCGGGTGTAACCAAAAGGCTGGTGTTAACGACCAGTCCAACAGAGACCAGAAGCGAAAAGAATGAGGAGCAACTGGATCCATCCTTCGGCCTCGCTGGGCGCATTGATCTGGAGCTCAAAGGGGAGTTTATTGGTTCAATCCCGGTGTATCGCAAAGGCAGCTACATTCCACCTGAGCCGAAGTCAGAAGCTGCTCTTGGCGAGTTCGGTGAAGTTTCAACATGGGCAACTGCATGGCGGGCGGTGCTAGGTCACTTGTTATCTCCATAATCATCAGGAAGCATGAGTACCTCATTTAACGTGAATCTGTGATGTACTGTGCTTCCAGAGGAGGTTTTAACGTCTTGATTAACGTAATCTGGCTTATGATGATTGTTGTTGGGTTTGGCTTTGCAGCTGCGAAAGGAAATATTGAAGTTGTTACCCAGGCTGCTTTTGATGGGGCGGCAACGGGGGTAACTGTATGTTTTGGATTAATTAGTGTGCTTGTGTTCTGGATGGGGATGATGAAAATGGCAGAAGATGCGGGATTGCTTGGCAAAATAGCCAAACTGCTGGGTCCGGTCGTAGCCTTTTTGTTTCCTGATGTGCCCCGGAATCATCCGGCTATGGGTTATATTTTGTCCAACATGAGCGCTAATCTGCTTGGTCTCGGCAATGCGGCAACACCAATGGGAATCAAGGCCATGCAGCAACTGCAGGAGCTGAATCCCGATAAACAAACGGCTTCCCCTGCGATGTGTACATTGCTCGCACTAAATACGGCAAGTATAACCATTATCCCGACCACCCTCATCGCCATTCGTTTGAACTACCATTCAGCCAATGCAACAGAGATTGTGGGCACCACGCTGATGGCAACAATAATCGCTACACTCGCCGCCATTATGGCAGATCGCTGGTATAGGAACAGGACCTTAAACAGACCGCCACGTGTTATAAAGAGCGGTAATTCCAGCATGAAAGGATGAGTCCATCATGTTAACCTTCATCAACTGGATTTCCGTCTGGGCCATTCCGGTTATTATCGCGTTCGTTCCCTTATATGCGTTTACTAAAAAAGTTCCGGTATATGAATCCTTTGTTGATGGAGCAAAAGATGGATTTTCCACGGCGATCTCCATTATCCCGCATCTGGTGGGAATGATGGTAGCAATCAGTGTTTTCCGGGCTTCAGGCGCACTGGATTATGTTATCAGTCTGTTCGCTCCGCTTGTATCCTGGATGGGCGTTCCCGGAGAAGTACTGCCACTCGGCATATTACGTCCGTTAACCGGGACAGGCTCTCTTGCTTTTACAACGGATCTAATCAAAACATATGGCCCGGATTCCATGATCGGACGTATGGCTTCCACAATCCAAGGGAGCACAGATACAACCTTATATGTATTGACTGTTTATTTTGGAGCCGTTGGCATACGAAATGGCCGATATGCACTCAAAGTCGGATTGTTCTCTGACCTGGTCGGATTTATTGCTGCTCTGGCTATTTGTTTGATTGTTTTTGGTTAAAATATAACGACTCTCCTTCCGATATAATAGATGTGCTAGAATGGTAGCGGAGGAGGAGAGTGACGCATGCATAAAAGGATAAAACAAATGCTCCGCTTAGGTATGTCAAGCATCATTGCTGTTTCTTTGCTTGCTGGACAGACAGGCATGGCGGCTGCTCAGGCGGTCAATACGATTCATTTTACAGGTTACTTTGACAAACAACTGCGTGCACAAATGGCGGTTACTGCAGATTCATTCCCTGTGGTGAACGTTCGTCTGGTCAAGCAGGATGAGCCGGATATGGTGTACTATGACGTGGGAACTTCCATACTGATTTCCAAGGATGAAGTTCTGACCAACTACCATGTCGTTCAGGAGTTTGCTGAACTAAAGGATGGCGACGAAGGTACGTTAACGGTAGCGAGTCCAGGTCACTTGGAACGCCCCATTAAAGCAAAGATTATCAAGACGGACCCCGTAACTGATATGGCCTTGCTGAAGCTGGACAAGGACATGGTTGCAGAGCCGGTTACGTTCGCAAGCGCGAGGGATAACCAGATTGTATATACGATTGGATTTCCGAAAAATCCTGCCGGTGATCTGGTGCTGCTGGACGAAGAATTTCCTTCAACCTATAATACGATTGCCAAAAGCCGAGTATACAGCAGCCAAGCTTCGGATGTGCCGGGCAAAAAGGGAATTGGCAGTATTGTGAAAGCCATGGCACAAGGCAATTCCGGGGGTCCTGTTCTCGATCAGAATAATCGGGTCATTGGTATGATGACATTTGTATATGGCGGAAAAACCTATTATATTACGTCGAAAACATTGCAGTCTTTCATCAAAGAAACCACATCACCTGCCAAGAAACAGATTGCTGTCGCAGGCAAGGTAACCAGTTAACCCTTGTCGTTAACGTCCAAGTGAATATACATATTCACAAAACTAAACATGCTCATCTTCGTAGTTCCTGTCATGGTGCAGGAAATGGGAAGATGGGCCTTTTTTAATTAAATATGCACGAGTTCGTGGCTGAAAAAGGGCATTATCGCCTCCTGTTTACATTTTCCTTGGATTATCCTTGTGATTTCCCGCCTTGATGGGTATCATTAGTGTGAGGTGACATGACAAACATGGAAAGATTACAAAAAATTATCGCACAGGCAGGTATTGCATCTCGCCGTAAGAGCGAGGAACTGATCCTGTCCGGCAAAGTGGAAGTTAACGGGGAGGTCGTAACCGAACTGGGTACAAAAGCGAACCCCGAAGAGGATATGATTACGGTTAATGGAAAACCGATTCGCAGTGAAAAGAAAGTGTACTTGATGTTGAACAAGCCCAAAGGTGTGATCACGAGTGCATCTGACCCGGAAGGACGGAAAATTGTATCCGACTATCTTAAAGGTGTCAAAGAACGTGTATATCCGGTGGGACGACTGGACTACGACACAGAGGGTCTGCTCATTTTGACCAATGATGGTGAGTTCGCTCACTTGCTGACGCACCCAAAACACCATGTACCCAAAACGTACTTGGCAACGGTCAAAGGCGTTCCGCATGGTACTGCCCTGGAGAAATTAAAGACAGGCATTATGCTGGATGACGGGATGACAGCTCCGGCAGAGGTGGAGTACAAGGATGTGGACACAGCTAACAATGAAGCTGTCATTTCCATTACCATCTACGAAGGTCGTAACCGCCAGGTAAGACGTATGTTCGAGGCGATTAACCACCCGGTAACGCGCTTGAAACGGATCTCCTTTGGTGGTATTTTGCTGCAAAACCTGAAACGGGGACTGACGCGTAATTTGACCAAAGAGGAAGTCAATAACCTGATTACACTCGCAAAATCGGAACCCGCCAAAAAAATGAAAAAAAGGTAATCTGAGGACACATAATTTTCATAAAACCGCCGCAGTTTTGTGACGAAATTCGCTATAATTGTTCATAGGATGTTCACAGTTGGGAGAGACGATGAACAATTACGAATCAGTCACTGCAAAGGGGAGCAGCACATGGGGAAATCAAGAAGAACGGTGCAAATCGTCATTTTGTTATTGATCCTGGTGTTGGGCGGATATGCGATCACCACATCGGTATCCGGCTCGAATGGCAAGCCGAAAGAAGGGGACAAGGCTCCTTCTTTTGAATTGCTGGGCCTGGATGGTCAAGTGCATACGTCTGAAGAATATGAAGGTAAGGCCATGGTGATCAATTTTTGGGGCACTTGGTGTGAGCCCTGTGTGAAAGAGATGCCAGCGCTTCAAGCTCAAGCAGACAAGTGGAAAGATCAGGGTGTTCAATTTATCGGCATTAATGCTGGAGAAGATCAGATGACCGTGGATAATTTTGTTCGTCAGGTGGGAGTCAATTTTCCGATTATGCTCGACCGGGACAAAACTTCGATTCGGGATTTCGGAATCTCGCCGATGCCTACAACCTTTTTCGTATCGAATACGGGCAAAATCTCTACCATTCATATCGGTCAACTTGATTTGGATACGCTTGACGCTCAAATTTCACAACTGGCGAAGCAGCCCTGACAGGAGGTCTAGTCGTGTTCCAGAATACCAAATGTGAATGTGGACATCAGAACCCGGTCGGTACCGTACTCTGTGAAGCATGCGGTAAGCCGCTGCTCGAAGCTGAGGCTAAATCGAAAGAAGTTCTGGAAATGCGCTATGATGGCAGGGCCCGTCGTTCGCAGCGCAGCAACCCGAATATCATTGATCGTGTGTGGAACTTTTTTTCATCCGTGAAGATTGCGGTCTATCTGATTGTATTTACCCTTGTAGGGTCCATGTTGGGAACCATCTACCCTCAAGAGAGTACGTTTCTCAACATTGATCCATCTGTGTATTACAAAGAAACCTATGGACAGTTGGGCCATATCTATTACCTGTTGGGTCTGTCCCATACATACGAATCCTGGTGGTTCATCCTATTGCTTGTTATGATCGGGGCTTCACTCGTCATATGCAGTTTAGACCGGGTGCTTCCGCTCTATAAGGCACTCAACAAGCAAAAAATCCGCAAACACATGCAGTTTCTAACGAGGCAGCGTCTGGTATACCAAGGTCCCATTGAAGAGGGGGCAGAAGAATGGATTACGAAAGCGGTTACGCCGCTTAAAAAGAAAGGATATCGAGTGCATACAGAGGGAGGTGCGCTGCTGGCCGAGAAGCAACGATTCGCCCGGTGGGGACCCTATGTTATTCACATCGGTTTAATTATTTTTCTTCTGGCTGTGTTGGCCCGTGGCCTTCCCGGACTTAATCTGGACGAGCATGTTGCCTTTCCGGAAGGCGAGATTAAGAAAATCCCTAATACCTCTATGTACTTAAAAAACGAACAGTTCAATGTTGAATTTTACAGTGAAGAGGAAGTTCCCGAGCAGTTTCGAAATTTGAACAAAATTGTTCCAAAACTGTTCGAAACCAAAGTTGTGTTGTATGAATGCACCGCCGATTGCTCGGATCTGTCCAAGAAGCCTCAATTAAATGAGGTTGCCCGGCATGATGTAAGGGTGAATCATCCATTAAACTATCATGGGTTGAAAGCTTATCAGTTCGATTACGACCTTACACCTACCATTCGCTCTGTAACTCCTGATTTGGTCGATGCCAAAACGGGGGAGAAGTACGGTTCATTCCAGATTGACATGGTCGATACAGAGCGCTCCTTTGAGGTAGGTCCATATTCACTTACCGTAAAAGACAAGTTTATGGATTTTGGACTTGATGAAAACGGTCAGCCCAAATCCTTGTCCCCTTCACCTAATGCTCCAGCCTTTTTATTTGTAATTAAAGGCCCGGAGCTGCCTGAAGAAGGGATTCAATATCTTTATTTCGCAAAACAGGTGGATAAACAGCGTTTTCGCCAGGATTCAATAAACCAGCAGCTGATAGGGGGAGAAATTCCTCTGCAGCTTGAAGTTGACAGCATGGATAAGGTTGATATCATCCAATCCGTAAGTTATCTGAATATACGTGTAGATAAGGCAATGCCATTTGTCTGGGTTGGAGCCGGAATTGTGATGTTGGGATTGGTCATGGGCTTCTACTGGCATCACCGTCGTATCTGGATCCGAATTGATGATGGTCAGCTCACGCTGGGAGGACACACCAACAAAAACTGGTTTGGCTTCAGGCGTGAAGTATCAGCCGTGTTAAAACAGATGAATCTTGAAGTGGATGAGAAGTCGTTGGATAACGGGGGGAACCAAGGATGAGTTTATTGGATTTCAGCAGCGACGCATTTATTGTATCTTTTTTTCTCTATTGTGCTGCATTTTTGTTATACGCTATTGCTGTTATGGGCAAGAAGTGGAGTAATCGAGATCCTCAGGCTCATGTAGCCAGATGGGGGAAAAGAGCATTTATCGCTTCGATCGTTGCACTCGCAGCGCATTTCGTTTTCTTTTTTACGCGCTGGGCTGGAGCAGGCCACATCCCTGTCAGTAACATGTATGAATTCATGACTTTTTTATCCATGATGATCATGGTCGCATTTATTGTGGTATATGCCATCTATCGAAAATCATTGCTTGGACTGTTTGCATTACCACTTACAATTATTATTATGGCATACGCCGCCGTATTCCCACAGGAAGTACAGCCTTTAATCCCCGCACTGCAATCGATTTGGCTTAAAATCCATGTAACGCTTGCTGCCCTGGGTGAAGCCTTCTTCGCGGTTGGGTTTGCAGCAGGCTTCATGTATTTGCTTCGTACCGTTGATTTCAGTGGGAAAGACAAATCGTCCAGACGCCAGCGGGGCTGGGTGGAGTTTACCTTCGTTACGATTGTCGTTGTAATCGGGTTTATTGGAACCGTATTTGCCTTTCGTGCGACGGGGTACGAGACGGTTTTTGTCCAGAAAACGGCCAGCATTGACACAGAGGTACAGGAAGATAGTACAATAGAGAAAGTGATTTATCGCATGCCTCCAATTTTTGCACCTTATCAGAGTGAAGTGGAGAGTATGACACCGTTTCTTGGGATGAAGGAACCGCTACTTGAGACGCCATCCTGGATGAACGGAGTTAACGCCGGACGCAAATTGAATACGGTAGTCTGGTCATTGATTGTAGGTTTGATTCTCTACGGAATTATACGATTAATCGTAAGAAGACCGCTCGGACAAGCTCTGCAACCAATGCTGGACGGCATTGATGCTGATGATTTGGATGAAATCAGTTATCGTGCAATCGCCATCGGTTTTCCGATATTTACATTAGGGGCATTAATTTTTGCCATGATTTGGGCTCAGATTGCCTGGAGCCGTTTCTGGGGCTGGGATCCCAAAGAAGTGTGGGCATTGATTACATGGCTTTATTATAGTGTGTACCTGCATTTGCGTTTATCCAAAGGGTGGCAGGGCCGAAAATCTGCTTGGCTTGCCGTGCTCGGATTCCTGGTTGTCATGTTTACGCTGGTAGGTGTGAACTTGATCATTGCCGGACTGCACTCTTATGCAGGAGCCGACTAGGATAGGCAGTTTCGCTAAAGTATTGGAGAAAAATCCATGAAACCATGCATTGCCCCTGCATCAAAAGTGGGCATTCAAATATTGTTCGCCAGATCGAACATAATAGAAGTGATTGGAGTTATTGCAAAGGGGCTGGAGTGGAATGGCAGAACATGAGAACCGGATACTGGTCGTGGACGATGAGGAACGGATCCGCAGACTTTTGAAAATGTATCTTGAAAAAGAAGGATATGAAATTGATGAAGCGGAAGACGGCGAGACAGCACTGCGAAAAGCAACAGCTGGAGATTATGGCCTGATTTTGCTCGATGTTATGCTGCCTGGCATGGACGGTGTAGAAGTGTGCACTCGTCTTCGTCAGGTGAAATCGACTCCGGTATTAATGCTTACTGCAAAAGGTGAAGAAATTAACCGTGTTCAAGGATTTGAAGTAGGCGCAGATGACTATGTGGTGAAGCCTTTCAGCCCACGTGAAGTGATTTATCGGGTGAAGGCAATCCTGCGTCGTTCTTCGGCAACTGCATATCTGTCCAAAGAAAGTAACTCAAGCAACAATATCGTATTCCCTCATCTGGTTATTGAGCATGACGCTCATCGGGTAACTGCAGGTGGGGAAGAGATAAGTCTTACACCAAAAGAGTATGAGTTATTACATTACCTGGCGACCTCTCCGGACAAAGTGTTCTCCAGAGAGGAATTGCTCAAGGATGTTTGGAATTATGAGTTTTTCGGTGATCTCCGCACCGTGGATACACACGTCAAGCGTCTTCGTGAAAAGCTGAACAAGGTGTCGCCTGAATCGGCGGCTATGATTACGACAGTTTGGGGTGTGGGTTATAAACTGGAAGTACCGAAATAGTTTCAATTTCTGGAGATCACTGGTCGGGAAGTTATGGATTACGATTATATGTCTCGTGGGCTGTGTGCTCATCGCGCTGGGTCTTTTTTTGCTACCGTATATCGATACGAACTTTGCGGAATCGGAGTCCAGAGACATCAAGCGCCTGTTCACGTATGTCTGTATCATCGGGTTCAGTTTAACGACATTCTTCGCCCTCTTTTTGTTCACGAAGATCACTCAGCCGATGCAGCAGCTGATTCAGGCAGCCAATGCAATTCGCAAAGGAAATTATGGGACTAGGCTCTCTCTCGTGACTAGCGACGAGATTGGTGAACTGGCTAACACATTCAATCACATGGCGGCTCAACTGGAGGACAACATTCGGAACCTGAATCATGAAAAGGAGCATTTGGCAAGTGTGCTTCGTAGCATGACGGATGCCGTTGTTACTTTTGATGGTGAAGGTAAGGTTATTCTGACGAATCCTCCAGGGGAAAAGATCATGCAGGCTTGGTGTGACCTGGATTGGGCACAGGACGAAGAGGGGCAGGAAGTAAACAATGGGGATGTGTCTTCACGGGAAGTTCCCGAACCACTGATTCCTTTGTTCAAACTGGTTATGGAGCATGGCGGCGATCAGAGCTCGAATGTGCATGTTCAGCAGGGAGTGTGGTCTGTTCAGATGACACCTCTATATGCAGATAGTGTTGTTCGAGGTGCGGTTGCCGTTCTGCGTGATGTGACTGAAGAGGTTCGTTTGGAGAAAATGCGTCGTGATTTCGTTGCCAACGTGTCTCATGAAATACGAACGCCGTTATCCATGATGCAAGGTTACAGTGAAGCTCTTCTGGATGGCATGGCAGCTTCTCCCGAGGAAAGTGAAGAATTGATTCAGGTCATTCATGATGAATCCCTACGGATGGGCAGACTGGTCAAGGATCTGCTGGATCTGGCCCGGATGGAAGCGGGGCATACGGATATGGCGATGAAGGAAGTCGATTTGGTGGAACTTCTGGAACGGGTGTATCGGAAATTCTCTGTACGCTCCAAAGAACAGGATATCCGGCTTCATTTTGAATGTAGTCAGTCAAGCATTATGCTTCAGCAGGCTGATGAGGATCGTCTTGAGCAGGTATTTACCAATCTGCTTGATAATGCATTTCGTCATACACCTCCCGACAAAAATGTCATTATTGCGGCCACATTGGCTGGAGATCATCGAACATCCATGGCTAAAGTGTCGATTAAGGATGAGGGTGCGGGTATTCCTACTTCCGATCTGCCATTTATCTTTGAAAGATTCTACAAAGCGGATAAGGCTCGGGTTCGTGGAGAAAGTGTGGGTACTGGGCTGGGTCTGGCGATCGTGAAAAATATCGTTGATGCGCATCATGGTATCATTCATGTGAACAGCACGCTTGGCGAAGGTACAGAGTTTATATTACAATTTCCGGTGAATTCCCCGAAATAGCCGGATTTCATACGAAAATTGTGGAAACACCCTCCTGAGGAGGGTGTTTTTTTGTTGAAGTGTACCGTTTAATCTTGTTCAACGTGGAACATATAAAAGTTGTTAAATTAACGAAACAATTATATTGTCCAAGATAATTTTCCCTCCAACGTGACATAAGCTTGAAAAACAAGGTAGTCAAAGGAGGATTGGATAACGCATGTCCGATAGGCGTAAACGGGTAAATATCAAAGCTTTTTTGGAAGGTAGATCGTTCAGGGCGGGATCGCCCTTCATTCCTATAACAACAGGTGAGCAGGAGCAATTTGAAACGTTACTTCAATCGTTGGCAATCACCATCCCCGCTGCAGTTAGTCAGCCTACATCTGCTAACATACTTGCGCTGCAGTCAGGATTACGGAATGTACTTACTTTTGTTAACGAGTCAGGTTTCCGTGCTGGCGTAAAAGCCGAGCTTCAAGCTGTATTGGAATTAACCATTGCAGCTTCAGAGGTCGTACCTGTTGCGTTAGTCAACTTGTCTGGCAACTTACAGAATCTGCTTGATGATCTGTTGAGTGTGACTTTGTTGCTTGAGGTACCCCCGCCAGAGAAAGATAAGCTTGTAGGATTGATTCGGAATACGTCTATAGCACTTAGCCGTTCAACCATAGGAATTGGTTCGTCCGGGATAACCGGACCTGCTGGTCCACCGGGGGTGCCCGGAGTGCCCGGAGTGCCCGGTGTGCCTGGAGTACAGGGGCCGGCAGGGCCTCCTGGAGAGGCGGGCTTAGCGGGTCCAGTAGGCCCAGTAGGCCCAGCAGGTCCAGTAGGCCCAGCAGGTCCAGTAGGTCCGATTGGTCCCGCTGGACCACAAGGTGCTCAGGGTCCAGTAGGACCAACGGGAGCAGGGTTTAATAATGTAACGCCATATGATCCAACACAAGGTCCAAGTTATTCTCAAGGCCAAGTTGTCAGTTATGATGGGAATTTATATGTAGCTAATGTAAATAGCCCAACGGGTATCCCTGGAAGTTCGCCAGATTTTACATTATTGTTATCGGGTGGAACAACTGGTGCTACGGGAGCAACAGGTGCAGGTTTAACAGGCATCGTTCCTTTTGATCCTGCGCTTGCTCCGTCGTACGCTTCCGGGCAAATTGTTACCTATGCAGGTGGAACATATATTACGAATGTGGCTTCTCCAACGGGGACTCCAGGAACTTCAGGGGATTACACATTACTAGCGAGTGCAGGAGTAACTGGCTCGACTGGAGCAACAGGCGTAGGTTTGGAAGGATCGGTGCCATTTGACCCTGCTGCGGCTCCGACATATCCATCAGGTCAGGTGGTTACGTTCAACGGCAGTACTTATATTACCAATGTGGCATCTCCGACTGGAACGCCAAATACCTCTCCGGATTATACGTTGCTTGCGGGTGTCGGACCTACTGGTTCAGCGGGTCCAACGGGAGCAACAGGAATAGGTTTAACTGGGATTTTGCCATTTGATCCGGCAGTGGCACCAACATATCCAGCAGGTCAAATTGTTACTTTTAACGGTAGCACGTATATAGCCAATACAGCATCACCAACCGGAACACCCGGAACGTCTCCAGACTACACGTTGTTGGCAGGAGCAGGGGTGACAGGCGTTACCGGAGCAACAGGGGTAAGCATAACAGGAAGCACAGGGAGTCCTGGAGCTACAGGTCCAACCGGATCGACT
>NZ_BIME01000005.1 GCF_004000925.1 Paenibacillus illinoisensis NBRC 15959
AGCCTGGAGAGCCTGTTGCACCTGTTACACCGGTGGACCCCGGAGAGCCTGTTGCACCTGTTACACCGGTGGACCCCGGAGAGCCCGTCGCGCCTGTCACACCCGTAGCCCCCGGAGAGCCTGTTGCACCTGTTACACCGGTGGACCCAGTAGCCCCCGTCGCACCCGTCTCACCGGTAGCCCCCGGAGAGCCCGTCGCACCTGTGACACCGGTAGAACCTGGAGAGCCTGTCGCGCCTGTCACACCAGTAGCCCCCGGAGAACCTGTTGCACCTGTTACGCCAGTAGCCCCCGGAGAACCTGTTGCACCTGTTACGCCAGTAGCCCCCGGAGAGCCTGTTGCACCCGTTACTCCGGTAGAGCCCGGAGCCCCCGTTGCACCTGTGACACCGGTAGAGCCCGGAGTCCCCGTTGCACCTGTGACACCAGTAGAGCCCGGAGTCCCCGTTGCACCTGTTACACCAGTAGCCCCCGGAGCCCCTGTCGCGCCAGTTACTCCGGTAGCCCCCGGAGCCCCCGTTGCGCCTGTCACACCAGTAGCCCCCGGAGCTCCGGTCGCGCCGGTTGCGCCTGTGACTCCGGTGATGTCTGGAACATCACCCAGCAATTCGGAAGAGACCAAGCGATGGGCAGTTACTAAAGAGCCTGTGCTGCTCTTGCCCCAGAAGGATACCTGTATAGGATCATTAACCGTCGTGGTTGTTGTAAAGGTAAACTCGAACGCATCAAAGTTGGCAAAATAATTGTTGGTTACTACTTGATTGGGGGCGATGTTTAAAGACTCACTGACATACAAAACCCTCAATCCACCATTCATGTAGTACCCCTGTATTTGTACGGATGATGCTGTCACATCGCTGCGGTTATCGATTCTGATGGTAACTGTTTGAGTCGGTCTTACACCGTTCACAGCGTTATTTTCTATTGGCCCTGTCGATAAAAAGCTCATCGCCACATCTCCTTCTTTTGAGCAGATTTATCTGCCAGACTTTTCTTAACTGTTTTTTTCGTGATCTACTACACGATGTGCATCAACCAATTGTCCGGAGGCTTGTTTGCCCCACACTGAGATCCCTACTTGCTCTGCACCTTCCGTGCTTGTTTCAAAAACAAACTCATAAGCATCTAAATCCGCAAAATAATTCCTGGTCACTGCTTCGTTAGGGGCGATACTGATTACTTCACTCACATACAGTGTTCTTGTTGTGCTAAGCACATACCCTTGGACAGATACAGTTAGAGAGTCCGCAGCACGACTTACCAATCTAATCGTAACCTGTTGTGTCGGTCTAACCCCGGAAACGGGATTGTTTTCTATCGGCCCAGTTGATAAAATAGCCATTTTTCCCATCCCACCTTCTATGACCTCATACTCTAGCGGTAATTTTCATTAAGCTAAATACAGTAATATTCAGGCACTAAACAAGCGGTGTGGATTAAACACAGGGTCAGTTCATCCATTATCAATCTTCCTTAAGCTAATAAGCAGAATAGCTGCATTATGTGTTAGTCTAAATATTGGTAAAATTGATTTAACGGAGGTCATCAGAATTGTCCATGATCTTTCCTGACATCGTTACAGATCGGTTGAAGCTGGTTGTTCTTACCCTAGATGATGCTGATTCCGTATTTAGGCATTTTTCAAGTGAGGATGTTACCAGATTTAGCGAGGGAATATTGGGGATCGGTAGGTAAGTTCGATGATGGTAGATTGATTTTCTAATTATGGAGGTTTTTCAGCGTGACTCAAAACGGGATTGTCTTGGTTGTAAGTGTTTCGATAATACATGAAGATAAGCTGCTTATGATTAAGGAAAACAAAGCAACGGTTAGGAATACGTGGAACTTCCCGTCAGGGAGAATCGAATATCATGAAGATATTCTAGAGGCGGCACGTCGAGAAGCAAAGGAAGAAACCGGGTACGATGTTAGACTTACAGCCACTACAGGCATTTACAATTTCATGAGTAGTACCAATCATCAGGTTATTTTATTTCATTTTATTGGTGAAATCATCGGTGGTTCTCTTCAGTTAGATAAAGCGGAGATCATTGATTCGAAATGGATAGCACCTGCGGATTTGTTGATCCCAGATTTTCTGGAGCTTCGCGATCAAGAGGTCATACAACGGATCACCCAAAATTTGATCTCTCAAAAGGAATACTCGTTAACCTTATTCAACAGCTCTCTGGAGAACATGGTTTAAACTAACAAGAGAATTTATATAGAGGTGGAATTAAGTGCCTAAAATAGACAACATGCTAGCCATTCTATGGATGCTTCGATCAGGTGAAAAGATTACAGCAAAACAAATCTCAGAAAAGTTAGAGATGAACATAAGGACTGTGTATCGTTATATCGATACAATTTCAACAAGTGGCGTACCTATCATTTCAGAACCAGGACATAACGGTGGATACACTTTAATGAACAATTTTATTGAGGCACCTCTTTTTTTTGATTTTGAGGAGCAAACTTCACTATTACATGCAGCAGTTTTTGCAGAAGAAGCCGGATATTATGGAGGTGAAGCATTAAATAGGGCCATTTCAAAACTAAGTAAATACTCAAATCAAGAGCAGGAAACCAAGATAAACCAACATTTAACTAGTCTTGAAGTTATAAGTCGATTAAGTTCACTCTCTATGCAGCCTTTTTTGAAGGAGTTGGAGCAGGCCGTAGCTGGCGGGTATTCAGTAAAAATTCTCCACTATAAAAGTGGCGGAAAGCAAATAAAGGATAGATTGGTTGATCCGTACAGACTTATCTATTGGAATAATAAATGGTATGTGATTGGATTTTGTCATCTTAGGAGTGATATCCGTAGTTTTAGAGTAGATCGAATTGAAGATCTAATGCTAACCGAAAATAAGTTTGACCAGCCAGAACATTTTTCAGCACGTGCCTTTTTTATGAAAAATTTTCTTCCAACTATAGAAGATAAGGAAGAGATTATTTCTTTGGTTATTCATGGGGATAAGAGTGTATTAGCTGATATTTGCCAACATTGGTTTTTAGGACATTATTTACAAGAGCGGACTTCAAATCAAGCCGTATTTCATTTTGAGAAAGAGTTGATACATACATATGTACCTTATTTCCTTTTATCGTACGGTAAATCTATTCGAATTGTTGAGCCAATCAGCCTTAAGAAAAGAATGATTGAAGTTTTGTCTGAATTAATACATTTTCATCAAAACTGATGACTTCCCTGACGCTAGTTGTCAGTGAAGTCATGTTACAGTGGGCTATATCAATTGGGATTGGAGTGTTATTGGATGCAAACCAAAAAAGTTTTTCTATATGTATTTAATACGATGTCGGACTGGGAATATGGATATTTAGTTGCTGAACTAAACACGGGAAGATATTTCAAAAAAGATGTAGTACCTTTAAAAGTAATTACAGTAGGAGCTAATAAAGAAATGATTACTACAATGGGAGGACTGAGCATAAAACCAGAGATATCCCTTGAAGAATGTACTCTTGAGAGTGGAGATCTTTTAATTTTGCCAGGAGGGACTATCTGGAATGAAGAAATTCATCAACCTATCTTGGAAAGAATTGGCCAAGCTTTAGAGCTTGGCACTATTGTTGCTGCAATTTGTGGTGCAACTGAGGCCCTTGCGAATAGGGGATACTTAGACACTAGAAAGCATACAAGTAATAATTTGGAATACACTAAAATGGTATGTCCTAATTATAAAGGAGAAAAGTTCTATGAGATGGGATCTGCGGCGGTATCTGATACGAATCTAGTTACTGCATCAGGAATAGCTCCTCTGGAATTTGCGATGGAAGTACTGAAAAAATTAGATGTATTTGCACCAGATACATTACATTCATGGTATAACCTAAATAAGACTCATAAACCTGAATACTTCTTCCAGTTAATGAACTCAATAAATAGCTGAGCTAAAAAATCAACTTAGCAGTTTTATATTCGTTCAAATAAAAACAATGAAGTTCTACCGTAGATTACTCACACTGCATCGTTACTCCTTTATTACCACTGTGGAAAGAGAGAGTTAAGATCAGGGAAAACGTTAGTTCAATGTTATACAAAAGCAGCTGATCAATGTGAATCGGCTGCTTTTATTCAGCTAATGGGCAGGGAAGTAAAAAACATTTCTACGAATTTGATTCTTTGAGAATATCGAGAACAAGTTAAAAATAATTATTGACCGTTTGTTCTGGAATTGGTATACTCAATTCACAAAGAGGGCATCAATACATGATTAATGAGAGCATCATAACACCAAAGATACGTGTAATCATTTATTTTTTTGTTCTTTTCAGACTGAATGGTCAAATTATAATGGAGGTTGAATTGAAATGTCTAAATTTATACCTAAACTTTCTGTGCTAGATCTGGCTCCGATATTGGCTGGAGGATCAGCCCAGGATGCTTACGGACGAACGTTGGATCTCGCTCGTCACGCTGAGAAGCTGGGCTACCATCGGTTCTGGCTCGCTGAGCACCATAACATGCCGGGAATTGCGAGTTCGGCTACTTCGCTCCTTATTGGGCATGTCGCAAACGGTACCGAGAAGATCCGAGTGGGGTCCGGCGGGGTAATGCTGCCCAATCACGCGCCGCTTGTCGTAGCGGAACAGTTCGGAACATTGGAATCTTTGTTCCCGGGACGCATTGATTTGGGCTTAGGTAGAGCCTCTGGCACGGATATGCGGACAACTCAAGCGCTGCGGAGAACATTAGGAGCTAACGGAGCGGAATTTCCGGAGCTGCTGGACGAGTTGCGTACTTATCTGGATGCCGCATACCATCCGAATCATTCAGGTGTACGTGCAGTTCCTGGTGAAGGGCTGAACATTCCGATATGGCTGCTGGGTTCAAGCGATGTCAGCGCACAGTTGGCAGGACGCCTCGGCTTGCCGTTCGCATTCGCAAGCCATTTTGCCCCAGATGGATTGCATAAAGCGCTGAATGCGTATCGTAATTCCTTCATTCCATCAAAAACATTGGCAGATCCCTATGTCATGATAGGATTGACCGTCATGGCAGCTGACAACGTAGATGAAGCACGCTACCTTGCTACTTCAGAAGCGCAGCAGGTCTTAAGCCTACTGCGCGGTCGACCGGATAAACTCCAGCCACCGGTAGAAAATATGGATGCATTATGGCAACCCCATGAGAAGGCGCTTATTTCCAAACAACTGGACTTCGGTATTATTGGTAATCAGACGACCATTCGAGAGAAGCTGCCTGCTATTTATGAAGCAACAGAAGCGGACGAATTCATTATCACGAGCCACATTTACGATCATCAGGCTCGTATGCGATCATTTGAGATAGTGGCTGAAACAGTGAAGGAAATCTGGTCATAAAAAAGAACGAAAATAATTATTGACCAATCGTTCCGGTAATGATATGATAATTCTAGATCAAATGGTCAACAATGAAAGGAGGTCGTAATCGAAGATGATTCGAGAAGCAAGTTTGACGCAGGAAGGTATTCGGGAAAGAGCGCAAGACACATTTCGCAACTATCTGAAGCATATCGCTAGCGGCAATATAAAGGCTTGGGTAGAGTTGTGGCAGGAAGATGGCATTTTCGAATTTCCTTACGGTCCAGAAAGATCTCAGGAAAAGAAGATCGGCAAATCTGAGTTGTATGACTACATGAAGGATTTCCCGAAGCGATTTGACGTGAATTTTACTGAGCTGGTTTTTCATCCGATGACTGATCCGGAGCTTGTGATTGCGGAGTTCAAGGCAGTTGGATGGCATAGGGAGACAGGCAGTCCACATAACCAGACGTACATTAGCGTCGTGGAGACCAAAGACGGCTTCATTAAGCACTATCGGGATTTTTGGTTCAACTTTAGTTCACCGCTCCTAAAGCCTGCGATTCGCCTTAGAGAAGTTTAAGAAAATGAATAGGTAACCAATCGTTTTAAATGATTTTATCTAGAGTCGGATGTGCTGAAGCTTTAGAGTAGTAGAGACTATTTTTTTAAAGATTTTGGACTGAACGATCTATTTTTAAAACCAATTAACTGGAGGAATATAACCATGACAAACCAAATGATGACGCAAGAAGTAGAAATTGTACGTGAAAGAGCACAGCAAGCCTTCCGCAACCACCTGAAGCACCTGTCCGGTGGAGACATTAAGGCATGGGTTGATCTGTGGGAAGAGAACGGCGTGCTGGAGTTCCCGTATGGACCTGCCGGATTCCCGGATCGCAAGGAAGGCAAAGCGGAGCTGTACGACTACATGCAGAACTTCCCGAAACATTTTGAGGTCGAATTTACGGATCTTCAGTTCCATTTGACGATTGATCCCGAGCTGGTCGTCGCAGAATTTAAGTCGTCCGGCAAGCACCGGGAAACAGGCAACCCGTACAACCAGACCTATATCAGCGTCGTAGAGACCAAAAATGGGCTGATTACGCGCTACCGGGATTTCTGGAATCCGCTTGTGGCCATTGAGTCGGTCGGCAGCGTGAATGATGCCGTACGTTTTTCGGAGTAACCTAAGGCAGGGCGGCAGGAGGTCTTTCCTGGAAACCACCATTTGCCTCATCTTGACTGAACGATCTAATATCGTTAGCATAGAGGAGGAGAAAGGAGGCTTTCCATTTGGCTAGAAGCAAAGAATTTGATACGAATCTCGTGCTGCATAAGGCAATGGAGGTGTTTGGACATTATGGTTATGAAGGCACCTCCATGCACCTTCTGCTTGATGGGCTAGGTATTGCACGTCAAAGCTTGTACGATACGTATGGTACGAAGCGGGATCTGTTTTTGAAGGCAACGAAACATTACGTGGACGAGAAGTCCTCTGCAGTTGTCGCATATTTGGCAGAGACGACACCAGTGAAGCAAGCGATCACGGATATATTCAACGTCATTGGAGACACATTAAGAGATGAGCAGCGCCGCAAGGAGTGCTTTATTCTCTATAGTGCGATTGACCAAGTGCCGCATGATCCAGAGATTGCTGAACTTTTCGAACAGGACAAAATTCGACTGGAAGAGGCTTTGTACGACGCGTTGATACGCGGCCAGCAGCAGGGAGAGTTCAGTCCGAATCAGGATATGCGTGCCATGGCACGGTACTTGTACCATTCACGATATGGGCTAACGCAAGTCGCAAAATTAACTGACGATCCGCTCGTCATTGAGCAGATCACAACCATTACACTTTCGGTATTGGAACAAGGATGAAGCGTCATACGGTGCTTCATTCCTTTTTCCTCAAAATAGATCAAATGGTCAAAAATTATTATAGGTTGCAGACCGTTGTCTGCAAGTGAAAGGAATTAAGAAGATGAATTCAACGCGATTTAAAGGTTTAGCCTTATTCATTCTAGCCATTTCACAGTTGGTTTTGGCACTGGATTACACGATTATATTTGTAGCCATGCCGTCCTTAGGTAATGAGCTTGGCTTCTCTGCCAATCACCTCCAGTGGGTGGTTAGTGCATATTCACTCGCATTCGGTGGTTTTTTACTCATCGGAGGAAGACTGTCGGACCTGATGGGCAGAAGACGCATGTTTATGATTGCTATCGGACTTTTCGGAGTAGGATCGCTGCTTGGCGGACTGGCAGAGTCCCAACTGATGTTGATCGTAGCCAGAGCCCTGCAAGGTTTGGGTGGAGCATTACTTTCGCCGGCAACGTTATCGCTAATCATGTCTAATTTCGAGGAAGGACCTGAACGAAACCGTGCCATGGGAATCTGGGCCGCGATGGGCGGAGTGGGGATGTCGCTCGGTTTGCTGCTAGGAGGGGTTCTGACAAGTTATATCGGATGGGAAGCGACCTTCCTGGTGAATGTGCCGATCGCACTTCTCGTCGTTATTCTTGCACCTTTTGTTTTGAAAGAAAGCAAGGTGTCCACTACCACTAAACACTATGATGCAGCCGGAACGATATCCGTTACTGCAGGTCTGCTACTTGTTGTCTATTATTTAATCCAAGCACCCGTTGAAGGCTGGGTAAGTGCTTCCACATTTCCAGTTGCCTTGATTGGGGTGCTGATGTTACTAGCTTTTGTCTTGATCGAGAAACGTACAAAAGAACCGCTGATCTCCTTCCGGATGTTTAGAAATCGTAATCTGACGGGAGCTGCACTTATCGCATTTCTCTTCTCGGCTTCATTTGGTTCATTATATTATTTCATGACTTTGTATACCCAAGGTGTGCTTGAATTTTCAGCCATTCAATCCGGATTTAGCTTCTTGCCTTTGACGCTTAGTGCATTTGTTGGGGCTAAGCTGATTAATGGGATGTTAAGCAAGGTGGGTGTAGCCGGTACCATTGCAACGGGGATGGGACTAGGTATGATCGGATTCCTAATGCTGACGGGGCTATCGGAAACCGGCTCGGCATGGGGAATCATCCCAGGTACAGTCGTTATTGGTATTGGTCAGGCTTTGGTGTTTACGACGATGTTTATCGCAGGCAGTGCAGGAATTGAGCCGAAAGAGCAGGGCGTTGCTTCGGCATTAATCTCAACGGGTCAGCAAATTGGTGGAGCGATCGGACTTGCGGTGATTATGGCTATTATTTCAGCGAGTCTAGGAACAGGTGCGACATTGGAACACATGCTTCCAACTGATTTAAATCATGCCATCCACACGGCGTTCTTTATCGCCGCTACCACAACTTTACTAGGCATCGTAGTTGCCTTCCTAGCTTTGAAACAAGCTAAACCGTCGGCCGACAACCAAGTGAAAGTAGCTCACTGATGAACAACACCTCAAGCTATATGGATTTGGAAAAAGTAAAAGACAGAGAATCGTTTCTCGGGGTCTTTTGCTTTTTTATTTGTAAGTAAGTACTGACATGATTTACCATTCATTAACTTCATGATATGGTAATGGAGGTTTTCCTATAAAAAGGATGTAAGGGAGTGCAGGCACATGGCTGAAGAACCGTTTATCTTTCTAGCGGGTATAATATGTTTTTTCGCTCCAATCTACTTCAGAAGATCAATGATGTCTATTCAAATGATTGCAGGAGTTATTCTATTCTTCTGTATCCTAATTTTTCACGAAGATACCCAAGTTAAACTGATTTATCTACTAGCCTTTGTTTGGGTATTTGGTTCAATTAGTGCATTAAGTGTATCCGCAGAGAAAATAACAAAGTAGTTATTCAGTTAGACTGCTGGTTCATCACCAACAGTCTTTTTTTGTTGTCACTTATTCTTACTTGATGATTTGAGAAACTCAATAATTCCAGACGGATTCTTCTGAACAACTTTATTAATGAAAAAATATGGATTATGAAGTTAACTTTATTGACACGCAATTTTACTATTGTGCTACAATTGCTAAAAATAGTAACACGAATATGAACTGGAACGAATCTGGTTGGGAGAATTGCTGCACCTTCTAGAGGAGAGCAAGGGGTCAATTTCAAAAGGGGGAAAAGGGAAACATGCACGGGATTTCATGGAAAAAACGTTCAAGTCAGGCAGGGCTTAGTCTTTTACTATTGTGTGCAGTTGGACTCGCAGGATGTACGCAAGGTGCTTCATCGGTTCAAGAGAGCCAGGCACTTGCTGCTTCTCACCCAAGGGATGAGCTGGTGCTTGCGGTAGGGACAGAGCCGGAAGGCGGGTTTGATCCGACAACAGGCTGGGGGCAGTACGGTTCGCCGCTTTTCCAGAGTACTCTGCTGAAAAGAGATGCCAAGCTGCATCTGGTCAATGACCTGGCAACAGACCATTCCGTAAGTGAAGATGGCCTCACTTGGACCGTTTCGCTGCGGGATGACGTGAAGTTCTCGGATGGTGAACCGCTGACGGCGGAAGATGTTAAGTTCACATTTGAAACAGCGGCCAGCAGCGGATCGGTTATCGATTTGACGAATATGGCCGAAGTGCAGGCTCCTGATTCAACAACGGTCGTGTTTACATTGAAGTCTCCGCAGTCCACGTTTATCAGTATCCTGACTACACTTGGAATTGTGCCTGAACATGCCTATGGCTCCGATTATGCTGAACATCCTGTCGGCTCCGGTCCGTACAAGCTGGTGCAGTGGGATAAGGGACAACAGGCCATTGTGGAAGCAAACGAGCAATACTACGGTCAAAAGTCTGCATTCCGCAAACTGACATTTCTCTATCTGGACGAGGATGCAGCCTTCGCGGCAGCCCAAGCGGGTTCAGTCGACATTGCAGCCATTCCCGCCGCATTCAGCAAGCAGGAGGTGAGCGGCATGACGCTGGAATCGGTCAAAACCGTGGATAACCGGGGAATCATGTTCCCGATGCAGCCTGCGGGGGGGACTTCCGCTGATGGTTTCCCTGCTGGGAACGATGTGACGTCTGACCTGGCCATCCGCCAAGCGGTAAACGTAGCCATTGACCGTAATGCATTGGTTGAAGGTGTGCTGGAGGGCCATGGTCGTCCTGCCTATTCGGTCAGTGATGACCTTCCATGGGGCAATCCGGACGCTGTATTCGCAGATTCGGATGTTCAAGAAGCCAAGCGGATACTGACGGCTGGCGGATGGACAGATACAGACGGTGATGGCGTGGTGGAGAAAAACGGCATGGATGCCGAGTTCAACCTGCTCTATTTTGCAGGAGATCTGACCAGACAATCCATTGCCCTTGCTGCTGCGGATATGGCGGCCCAGGCTGGCATCAAAATCAATGTGGAAGGCAAGAGCCGTGAAGAGACGAAAAAGCAGGCTTACGCCAATGCCGTGTTATTCGGATGGGGAAGTCATGACCCGCTGGAAACCTACAATCTGTACAGCAGCACGCACAAGGGGGAGGGATATTACAATGTGGGGCTGTATTCCAACCCGGCGGTGGATAGCTGGATGCAGCAGGCCCTCCAAGCTACGAGTGAAGAGGAAGCCCTTCCGTTCTGGCAGAAGGCAGAGTGGGACGGGACGACAGGATTCAGTTATCAGGGCGACGCACCTTGGGCATGGCTGGTCAATATTGATCACCTGTATCTGGTCAAGGATGGCTTGAACATTGGTGAACAACAGATTCACCCACATGGTCATGGCTGGCCGGTGACATCCAATCTGGAAGAATGGTCCTGGGATGACAACTCGAAGTAGGCAATATAGTGCGAGTTCTGACCGAAATTGAGGAGAGATGGTATGACAGGCATTCTTGGATGGGGAAGGTTTATTGGGGTTAAGCTGCTGCGACTCCTATCGCTGCTGGCAGGAGTCAGCGTGGTAGCTTTTATATTGATGCAGTTCTCGCCTGTGGACCCGATCGAGGCCTACATCGGGGGAGACATGATCCGAGTGAGTGCCGAGCAGCGAAGTCTTATTGAAGAACGGTGGGGATTGAATGACCCGCCTGCCCAGCGTCTGTTCACCTGGGGACAGGCACTGCTCCAGGGTGATCTGGGAACGTCGATGATCTACAGACAGCCGGTTGCGGATATCATTCAGGAACGATTCCTGAATTCTGTTGCGCTTATGGCGGTGGCATGGATTTTATCCGGTCTGATTGGTTTCAGCTTGGGTGTAGTCGCAGCGATGAAACGGGAATCCATGCTGGATCGCTTGATCTGTTGGTATTGCTATACGCTGGCTTCCACTCCGGTATTTTGGATGGCCTTGCTGCTGCTTATGGTGTTCGGCGTGTGGCTGGGCTGGCTTCCGGTTGGCCTGGGAGTTCCCGCAGGGATGGCAGCCGATCAGGTCACATGGACAGATCGTGCCGTTCATATGGTTCTTCCTGCATTAACCCTGAGTCTGACCGGTGTGGCAGCCATTGCTCTGCATACCCGCCAGAAGCTGCTGGACGTGCTGGACTCGGACTATATACTCTTCGCCAGAGCAAGGGGTGAACGGGGCATGCAGCTGTTTCGCAGGCATGGATTCAGACATGTTGTGCTGCCCGCATTAACGCTGCAGTTTGCCTCGTTCAGTGAGTTGTTTGGAGGAGCTGTTCTTGCAGAACAGGTATTTTCTTATCCGGGCCTGGGGCAGGCCACCGTTCAGGCTGGACTGCGAGGGGATGTGCCGCTGCTGCTCGGACTTGTACTGTGCAGCACGATCTTTGTTTTTACCGGCAATCTGCTGGCAGACATACTCTATCGATTTATTGATCCGCGGATGAAGGAGGAACTGTTAACATGAAGCAGGAAATGGAGCAGTCCTCCAGACCCATTCGTGCTGTGCCGCGGCTGCGGTCAGGCGGATCTGAGGAAACCGCGAAGCGGAATCACGGTAAACGGTGGAGGCATCAAGCTGGATTGTCTCCATGGGTGTCTGGCTTCGAGAAGCAGCGGCGCTATGCCAACCCGCGCAAACGAGCCTTGATCTGGGGGAGTTTGGCACTCGGCTGGATTGTTATCGTATGGCTGGCTGGGTTCGTGCTTCCCGCAGAATCCACGTTAACTTCGTTGAAAGACCGGAATTTGGCCCCGGTATGGGCACATCCCTTCGGCACGGACTGGTTGGGACGGGACATGTTCATGCGTACGCTGAAGGGATTGACGACCAGCATTCAGGTTGGTTTGTTTGCCGCGTGCGGAGGAGGGATCGTGGCGCTAGTGCTGGGATTGATCGCTGCTTCAGGCAAGCTTGCCGACAGGGTGGTTTCATGGCTAATCGATCTGTTCCTGAGTGTGCCTCATCTGGTGTCGCTCGTGATGCTGGCCTTTGTCTTCGGTGGAGGCCTGCCTGGTGTGGCGGCTGCCATCGCCCTGACTCACTGGCCGAATCTGGCCCGGATTGTTCGTGCGGAGATGATTCAGCTGAAATCGGCAGATTATATTCATATTTCCCGCAGGTTAGGCCAATCCCGGTTCCGGATTGCCGTACAGCATATGCTTCCTCACTTGGTTCCACAGTTGTTCGTGGGTACATTGCTGATCTTCCCTCATGCCATTCTGCATGAGGCCGCAATTACGTTTCTGGGGCTCGGGCTGTCGCCGCAGCAGCCGGCCATTGGGATTATCTTGTCAGAATCGATGAGATATCTGTCCGCAGGCATGTGGTGGCTTGCCTTTTTCCCGGGGCTGGCACTGTTATTGGTCGTTCGTGCCTTTGATGTGCTCGGAGGCAGCTTGAAGGTGTTAACAGGTACAGGTAGTTCAAGGGAGGGAGGATAACCATGGCTCTTCTTGAAGTAAAAGGGGTCTCCGTTTCATTCAGACGAGCTCGTGGCTGGTTTGCACATGAGGAGAGCGAGGTCATTCAGGATCTGGATCTGACCGTGAACGAAGGCGAGATTGTAGCTGTTGTAGGTGCAAGCGGATCGGGCAAAAGCGTACTGGCACAAGCGATCATGGGCATTCTTCCTGCCAGTGCTAGGCTTGAGGGACAGATCTGTTATGCTGGGGAGCCGCTGACGAGAGAGCGGCAGCTTCGTCTGCGCGGAGATGAACTGGTGTACATCCCCCAATCCGTTACTCACCTGGACCCGCTGCTCAAGGTAGGTAAGCAGGTTCAGCCAGTTCACCGGAAGCCGGGTGAGCGCCGGGTATCCTCCAGGTTGCAGATGCATAAGGCAGAGAGGGAACTTACGGATCGCTATCAATTGCCCAAGGGAACCAGCAAGAAGTATCCATATGAGCTCTCCGGAGGCATGGCTCGGCGGGTACTCATGGCAACGGCGACTTCCGGTGAGCCCAAGCTGATTATTGCCGATGAGCCAACACCGGGAATCCATCCCGAAGTGCTGGCAGACACAATGAAGCAATTTCGGGAAATGGCTGACCGGGGGGCAGGCATCCTGTGGATCACCCACGACATTGCCTCGGCGCTGACCGCAGCAGATCGTATCGCTGTATTCTATGCTGGTTCCTGTGTGGAGATCGCGCAGGTCATTGATTTTACGGGCACAGGAGATGGATTGAGACATCCTTATACACGTGCACTGTGGAATGCTTTGCCGCAAAATGGTTTCCAGCCCATCCCGGGCTCTCAGCCACTGGCGAATCAGCGGAAGGGACGTGGTTGCTCGTTTGCACCCCGCTGTACTGCTGCGACCCCTGCGTGTACAGATCAACATCCTGAATTGCGGAAGCTGCGAAACGGAGAAGTGAGGTGTATTCATGCCACTTGAAGCACGGAATGTCGACTATGGATACGACAAAAACCATTGGATATTTCGGGAGTTGAACCTGAAGCTGGAGCAGGGAGAAGTTGTGGGATTGTGGGGACCCAGTGGATCTGGCAAAACGAGCCTGGGACGCATCCTGGCAGGATATGCAGAATCTATGGCAGGAGAAGTGCTGATGGACGGGCAGCCGCTTCCCCGAGCTGGAGTCTGTCCGGTTCAACTTGTCTTTCAGCACCCGGAAAAAGCAGTCAACCCACGCTGGCGAATGCGACGTGTGTTACATGAAGCCGAGATGGCGGAGCATCCCATTCTGAATGCTCTCGGCATTCAGCCTGAGTGGCTGGATCGCAGACCGGATGAATTGTCTGGTGGAGAGCTGCAGCGCTTCTGCGTAGCCCGCGCACTGGGCAAGGAAACGCGTTACCTGATTGCGGATGAGATGACAACGATGCTGGATGCCATCACGCAGGCCCAGATCTGGCATACCGTAATGGCAACGGCGCGAGAGCGTAATTTGGGGCTGCTTGTGATCAGTCATGACCTGGACCTGCTGAACAGACTCTGTGACCGAATCATTCCCATGCCTGCATCCGAGCTGTAATGATAAGAAAAGCCATCTTCCTTCGACTTTATCGAGGAAGAGGGCTTATTTTATAGGCATTAGTTTGGTTTGTTCAATTGATTCACCATCAGGGATAATCTGCGCATGGCTTCTTCAACCGTGGACCGTGGACAGGCGACATTCATCCGCATGTATCCCGTGCCTTCCGGTCCGAAGACGGTACCGTCGTTAAAGGCGAGACCTGCTTCGTTCAGGAGCAGCCGTACAAGTTCTTCCTGGGGAACACCCAGCTTGCTGAAGTCCATCCAGAGCAGATAAGTCGCTTCCGGCAAGTCAATGCCTACATCAGGCATGTGCTTCGCCGCATACTCCTGAACGTATTCCATGTTTCCCCGAATATAGGCAAGGCAGTCGTCCAGCCATTGTTCAGCTCCGTTGTAAGCAGCCTCGGCTGCAATGGCGCCCAGTGTGCTGATGCTGGCGAGGCCCATCGTTCTGACGCCCTGGGCAAAGGATGCACGCAAGGAGGCGTTCGGAATGATGATATTGGAGGTGCATAGGCCGGGAATATTGAATGTTTTGCTTGGTGCCGTGCAGATGATGCTCAGGTCAGCGATGGCCTCCGAGATCTGGGACAGTGGAGTATGCGTGCCGCGTTGGTGCACAAGATCGGCATGGATTTCATCCGACACCACAAGTACATTATATTGCACGCACAGGGCAGCAAGGCCTTCAAGTTCCTCGCGAGACCATACACGTCCAACAGGATTATGAGGGCTGCAGAGGATCAGCATCTTCACCCGGCCTGTCTGCAGGCAGGATTCCAGATGATCCAGATCCATGGTATAGCGTCCGTCTTCGAGACGGAGGGGATTGGTCATCAATTCTCTGCCTTGGCCACGTACCACCTCATAGAAGGGGGCGTAGACCGGAGTTTGAATCACAACAGCATCACCCGGTACCGTAAAACGTTGAACGGCAATGCTTAACGCAGGGACAATCCCTGGTGTAAATACAACCCAATCATCGTTGATTTTCCAGTTGTGGCGTCGTTCCATCCATCCTCTCAGTGCTTCGTGATATGCATCCGTACGCACGGTATAACCGAATATGCCATGTTCCATCCGTGCCTGCAATGCCTCAATAACAGATGGTGGTGCGGCAAAGTCCATATCAGCGACCCACATAGGCAGCGCATCGGCCACGCCAAAGATTTCCTCAAGTGCATCCCATTTTTCCGAACCGGTAGAGAGACGATTAATCGGCTCATCAAATGTGTTTTTTTTCATCATTAGGTTCCCCCTTCTAATCCGTTCATTCGACCACAATCGACAGATAATTATCTAATAAATTCATTATTTTCGCAACTTTTTGACCTGCTTCTAAACTCCCTACGGTATGGTCCAAATTTCTCGGGTTTATTCACCTGAGCATTTATTCAATGCTGACCTATGTAGTCTTTTGATCTCTTTCAACTCTAACGGTTGTACAGAAGCTGCTGTTCGGCTAAAAGGTTTGGTTCACACAAATAAAAAAACCATCGCAGCGCCATCTTCCCGATGACTATCTTCCTGCGATGGTTGTATCTCTACTCGGCTTGCACCATGGGAAAAATAATTATAAGTGCTCGTTGAACCATCCGGCAATGTGCTCAAGACGTCTCACTCTCAGATGCGGGTGACCGCCTCTGGAAAGTTCATGATTAGCTCCAGGGAAACGAACGAGGCGGGTCGTTTGTCTGCGGCGCTTCAGGGCAGTATACAATTGCTCTGCTTGTTCAATCGGACAACGAAGATCCTGTTCGCCATGCAGGATCAGCAGGGGCGTTTTTACATTCCCGACATAAGCCAGAGGGGAGTGTTTCCATAACAGTTCCGTATCCTCCCACGCATTGCCGCCAATCTGATCTTCGGTGAAAAAATATCCGATGTCGCTAACACCATAAAAAGAGAGCCAGTTGGAGATGGACCGCTGCGTGACGGCTGCCTTGAACCGGTCTGTATGTCCAACAATCCAGTTGGTCATGAAGCCTCCATAGCTGCCTCCGGTGACGCCCAAGCGGGTTTCATCAATAAACTCATAGGTGGATAAGGCATAATCAACGGTCTCCATAAGGTCGCGGTAATCGCCACCGCCGTAGTCACCACGACAGGCATTCACAAATTGTTGTCCATAACCCAAACCACCACGCGGATTGGTATATACGACGGCGTAGCCCTGGGCAGCAAGCATCTGGAATTCATGCATAAAGGTAAAGCCATACATCATGTGTGGACCGCCATGAATCTCAAGAATGGTTGGGATTTTGACGCCTTCTACCATGCCGATTGGTTTCATGATCCATCCCTGCAGCTGAAGCCCATCCGTGGTATCAAACCAGAATGTTTCCGGTACGCTGAGCCGGATCTCTCCTTCCAGCTGGGGATTGCTGCGAGTCAGCTGAATGGACTCGGCTCCGTGATCATCCGGATGGGGATACCAGAAGAGATCTCCTGGGCTTTGCGTGTCGGCAGCGGCGGCTACAATGTCACCATTCTCCAGTTCTGCAAACTGATAAAACTCTTTCTCCGCAGGTAATACATACTCCGCTTGACTGCCATCCAGTGCAACACGTGCGATTCGAACGCTGCCATGAACGGTAGCCAGACAGAGAATGGAAGAGCCATCACGAGTGAATAATGGCCCCGTTGTTGTCAGGTGGGCACGCATATCTCCAACGATACTATGATTCATCTGTACGTCCCAGTCTCTGGTCAGGCACAGAGGTTGACCGCCCGAGATTGGGAGTGTATAGAGCTTCACCAGAGTGGCATTTCCGTAAGAGCGGTCACTGGCAAGCAGGGCGAGGGATTGTCCATCCGGTGCATAAGCCAATCGGCTAAAGGTGAACCCTTCCGGAGTCAGTTGCTGTATGTCAGACCCATCTGGTTTGGCGCGGTACACATGATTGGTCAGTGCATAATCGTTATGCTCCTCGCCTGCTTCCGGCAGCTGGGCAATCCAGGCAATGGACGCTCCGTCAGGTGACCATGCATAATCACCGACGTCGAAATGACCCGAGGTAACTGGAGTGGCTTCACCGCCGTCAACCGAGATGCGGAAGAGGTGAGAGCGTCTGCCATTCCACAATCCTCCGCCGTCCGATTTCATGCGAATTCGGTCAACAACAATTTCTTGTGGCAGTTTGTTGTCTGAATTGGATTCGTCTTCTGCTTCACTGTGCATATCCACAGGGGACTTCACAAGTAACGCCTGGCCATCCGGAGACCAGATGAGGGAACTTGCTCCGTGCTTCAACTGGCTGACTTGTCGTGCTTCTCCGCCATCTGCGGCAATGATCCAGACTTGTGTTTTTCCCTCATGCTCCCGTAAAAAGGCAAGCTGTGACCCGTGCGGCGACCAGGAGGGCGAGTGATCCTTGTCACCGGAGGTAAATCCTCTGTCCTTCTGACTCTTCAGATGCAGGAGTCTCAGGTGAGAAGAGTAACCGTCCCGGTTGTCATTCGTCTTCCGACTTACATATACCAGCTGTTCGCCTCCAGGAGACGGGGTTGGATCATTCACCCATGTAATCTGATAAAGATCTTCCGATGTGATGCCACGCAGACTGTTCATTGATTATCCTCCCACCTTGTTTTCCAAATCTAATTTCCTAACCTTTCCATTTATATTAAAGGAAAGCAGGGGGGAGGACAACATGCTTCTGCACGAATGGAGATTGCTGCTCTGCTGATATCGTACCCAGGAGGAATTGCAGAACGTATGGCGAATCCTATTGGTTGAATTGTCATGAACGCGATGGATCAGGGCCAAGATTGTCCTGTTTGAAGTTGGTTTGTTTTGGTTAATAACCTATGTGTTTTTTGTCTGTTAACGTTTCTAATCTGATATAGAAGATATAAGCATCGCCTATTTCGGTCAAATTAAAGGAGGAGCACGAGATTGTCGACATCCTATGAACAACAGCATGTGGAATATCCGAGCCGTAAACGGATGGGATGGCTTGCGGCCGGAGCTGCACTTTTTGTGGCAGCCGGATTTTTTTTGATGTTCAGTGATTCTTCCGATACAGGGGATACTGTAATTTCAGCGGTTGTAGGCCTGGTTTCCGTCCTGTTTTTTGGACTCTGTCTTGGATACAGCTTGGTGAAGATCATCAAGAAGGAGCCTTCCTTTGTCGTCAATGAGCAAGGATTCGTGGACTCCTCCTCGTATACGTCGGGAGGCTTCATCCCTTGGAAAGATGTAGAGAACATTTTCATGTATGAGTTGATGGGGCAGTCCATGATCGGAGTTAAACTCAAGGATGAGCAAGCCTTCCTGGATCGTCAGACCGGAGTGAAGCGTAAGCTGATGACCGTGAATACACAGATGGTGGATGCTACGGTGAGTATAGCCCAGAGCAGTCTGTCGTTGCCGCTGGAACAGCTGTATATCATGATGGTGGGACGATGGAAGCGTGCGAGTGAAGTATACAAGCCGGGCCAGCAAGACAAGCTATGATTTCGAAATATTCATAGGAATAGGAGGAATGCAAAATGGCAACTCATGGAGAGAAGAAGCGTACAGTTCTGCTTCCTGACGGTACATCCCTGCCTGCCATAGGACAAGGTACATGGTACATGGGAGAAGACCGTTCAGCCCGTGCACAGGAGGTAAGAGCATTGCGTAACGGGATTGAACTTGGCATGACAGTGATTGATACGGCAGAGATGTATGCTGAGGGCGGGGCGGAAGAAGTCACCGGAGAAGCGATAGCGGGCTGCCGGGATGATGTTTTTCTGGTCTCCAAGGTTTATCCGCATCATGCAGATCGCAAACAGATGGTTATAGCCTGTGAGAACAGTCTCCGGCGTCTGGGTACAGACCGGTTGGATCTATACTTGCTGCATTGGCGGGGAAGCGTCCCGCTGGAAGAGACGGTTCAAGCATTGGAAGAGCTGAAACAAGACGGGAAAATCTTGCGATGGGGCGTGTCCAATCTGGACACGGAGGACATGCAGGAGCTATGGGATATTCCGGCTGGCCAGCATTGTGCCGTGAATCAGGTATTGTATCATGCGGCATCGCGCGGCATTGAAAGGGATCTCCTGCCCTGGCTCCGGGAAAGGCACGTTCCCGTAATGGCGTACTGCCCGCTCGCTCAGGGAGGCAGGCTGCGCACCGAGCTGCTGGAGCATCCGGTCATGCGCAGCATTGCTGCTGAACGTGGAGTGACCACATCACAGATTGCATTGTCCTGGGTTATCCGGGATGGGGATGTGCTTGCGATTCCCAAAGCAGTACAGCTGTCCCATGTGGCAGAGAATGCCGCAGCCATGGATATTGTTTTAACAAACGAAGAAGTGGGACGGTTAAATGAAGCCTTCCCGGCACCAACAGGTAAAGTTCCTCTGGACATTGTATAAATGGGCGTAGTGGTGTACCAGGCTAATTCACTGATTAGCTTGGTTGAAGAGAGAGCAGATCGTATATGATCTGCTCTTTTTTTATTTTGGCCCATAGTCATTGGACATCCTTGTGGGATTTCCGCATAAGGTTAGAAATAAATAGGCTTTACAACAACATAGCACTAGTGTACTATTTAACTAACACACCGGTACAGAGAGGAGCGAGTGCTTTGTGGCTATGGAATTCGATAACAACTTACCTATATACCTGCAGATTATGCAGTACATCAAGAAGCAGATTGTGACAGGAACACTGAAGGCAGGCGATAAGATTCCTTCGGTCCGGGAATTGGCGGCTGAGCTGCAGATTAATCCCAACACGGTACAGCGGACATTTCAGGAATTGGAACGGGAAGAAGTGGTCGAAACGAGACGGGGGCTGGGCAGATATGTTACAAGTGAGGAGTCGAAAATAATGACGATCAAAAAAGAAATGGCGGGAGAACTGCTGGAGCGTTTTTTGACAGGCATGCAGGAACTCGGGATTGAAGAGCAGGATATTGTTACCATTGTTGCGGACGCGGTCGCTGGAGGTCAGTCATCACAGCACAATCATGAACAGGGGAAGGGAGGGGCAGGGCATGAGTAACGTCCTTGAATTGAATCACATTAGTAAAATGTACGGCGGCAAGCGGGCACTAAGCGATGTCACGCTTACGGTTGCGCCAGGCAGGATTGTCGGGCTGCTTGGCAGCAATGGCAGCGGCAAGAGTACCCTGATGAAGCTTGCTGCCGGATTGCTTCATCCTTCAAGTGGGACCATTCAGATCACGGGTAAACCGGTTGGGCTTGAGACCAAGTCGCTCGTTTCCTTCATGCCGGATCGCCCCTTGACCGAGAAATGGATGAAGGTTCGTGATGCCATTGCATACTACCGGGACTTCTATGCTGATTTTGATGAGGAAAAGGCCAGGGAAATGCTTGATTTCATGAAGCTCGCCGAGGGTGACAAGGTTAGGCATTTATCCAAAGGCATGAATGAAAGACTTCAACTAACACTGGCTCTTTCCCGCAAGGCTCGTCTCTATTTGCTGGATGAACCGATCGGCGGTGTTGACCCCGTTGCCCGCGGCAAAATTCTGGATGCCATCGTAAAATTCTATGACGAAGACAGCAGTCTAATGATCTCGACACATCTGGTGACCGATATTGAACGGATTTTTGATGAAGTCATTTTCATTCGTGAGGGCGAGAAAGTGATGCAGGAAGAGGTTGAGACGCTTCGTCTGAAGTACGGTAAGAGCGTGGATGAGATGTTCAAGGAGGTCTATGCGGAATGATGACATTGTTGAAATTTGATTTTAGAAGAAACTGGAATACCTTGTTGGCAGGGCTGGTTGTTTTGATCATCGTTCAGATCGGGCTGGCATTGTTCATGTCTGAGGTGACAGGGCTAATTATTGGTATTATTGCTTATGCGGGGGCAGGTGTAGCCATCTATGTGAGAATGATTAAGACGTACTGGTCCAACATCCGTGCGTACAATCGTCGTCTCGTACCCGTAACAGGACTGTCTCACCTATTGTCTCCGCTAATATTTGGTACACTGTGTGGGCTGGGGCTAACAGGTGTTTCCATCATTCATTACTTCCTCTATGTTGCCACGAATGCAAGAATGCACTTTCTCAGCTACATCCATATTTCGAGAATCCCTCTTTCGGATTGGCTTACTCTGCTGTTGTTTATTTGGTGGGTCGCCATCTTTATGACCATCATCATTTTTCTATCCATATCGATTGGAGGCAGCTTCAGGTGGAAAACAGGCCCGTGGATTAGTATCGTCTCATTCTTCGTGCTGACCAATCTAATCAGTTGGTTGGAGAATGTCATTCTTGCTGGTCGTTTCAACCCGAACGAGTTGTTCCAGTTTACTGAGGAGAGTACAGGGATCACACTTACAGCGAATGGAGTTTTGTGGTCAGATGGAAGGTGGGGGAGTCTCATATTTGAGATTATTGTGGCTGTAATTATGGTTGGAGCTGCTGTATATCTGAATAATAAAAAGGTAGAAGTTTAGCAGCATACTTCGGGGCGTATGAATCACACGGGCGATCATAATCGTCCGTTTTTTTTATAGCTGGAATACTAAGAATTCAACAAGTTATGAAGCCATTTCCAATTCGCATACGTAAATACATATATAGTATGGACTTTACCGGTCAGGTTTAATTTCAGCTAAAGGGGAGGATGTTATGGAATATGGAACTATACTTCAGAGATAACTTTTTCAACGCAGGATACACCGAAATTATGGACGAGAATCAGGAGCAGGCAGGACATTTGGATCTGAAAAGTCTATTTGGTTCATCACTAGATGTGTTCGGTCCAGCAGG
Source organism: Paenibacillus illinoisensis NBRC 15959 (assembly GCF_004000925.1). Taxonomy (GTDB): domain Bacteria; phylum Bacillota; class Bacilli; order Paenibacillales; family Paenibacillaceae; genus Paenibacillus; species Paenibacillus illinoisensis. The sequence goes on from NZ_BIME01000005.1 coordinate 22,374, forward strand.
GCTGATCTGCAGTGGTCGATTCGGGATGTTAAGCAATCGCTGGGAGGTCACTTCAGTGGATGGAAGGCAACTTGGGGTCTTCCGAGCCAGAATGAGCTTTTTTAGTAAGCGATACGAATACGATGCTGGACCACGAGGAATCTATGAAGTATCTGCACCGGCATTTTCTCAGGAATATGATGTCACGGGAATGGGCGGCAGAATTGTAGCTAGCTTCAGGCGCACGAGCGGCTGGTTCAGTTCAGGAGCTTTTGTATTGAGTAACCAGTCCGAGCAGCTGGATACCTATGAGTTGATTGCTGTCGTTATGGGTGTGCATGCCATCAACAAAAGACGGAACTCCGCTGCCACATAGCGCACAGATAGACAACCCAAACCACATGGTTCGGGTTGTTGTTTGTTATGTGGACACCTTGGTCTCGGAAGGCAGACCCGCCTCCCTTTGAGGTTCCGGATCTGCGTAGCGTGCAAGCACCTTGGCTGCTGTCTCGGACATGCGATTGCGCAGCACAACGTTGTCTACAATCCGCACCCGTTTGCCAAGAAAACGCATTTTGGACAACACATAATCCATCTCACTCCGGGGAATTGTCAGCTCAATCCGGTAGGTATGCTGAGCTTCCACATACTTTACCTGTTTCTCGAAGCAGGAGAAGGCATATAGAATTCGTGACAATTCCTGATTGAACTCCGGCAGTACTTCAATCGTGATGGTTGTCTTACGTTTCTCGGTCAAATAGCGGATTTGCTCCGTATAACGCGAGACGTTTTCCGGTTCAAGCTGCTCCGACTCCGCAGTGATAATACTGCGCAGCTTGGTTGACATCAATTTCCCGAAACGAGGGGCGTACCAGAGCACATACCACTCTTTTTTGACCATGGAATATTCGAGCTTGTACGGAAATCCGAATTGATCCTGAATGATCCTCCCATTGCGGACATACCCCGTTAGTCGAAAAGCTTGTTGGTTCATTATGATTTTGCGCAGTGGATTGAGCAGGGGGTGGGAGACGCTGTGTTCTTCGCTTTTGGCTTTTTCGGTCAAGTACTCCTGCAGGTTCATGTCCGGCTCCGCATCCAGCATATCTTGCAGTTTATGGTACGTGGAAGGAGTTAATGCTTCCTGGGCGGCAGTGTGATTCAGCATCATCCGGAGCCAGGCCCGTTCCTGGGAAGTCCAGGTGAACAGTCCAGTCTCATTCAATCTCGTCATGATCTGATAGTTGAACATCTTCTCGAACAGATTCATAATAATGCGAAATCTCCTTCCATTCCTTAATCATCTCCTGGCGAAGCCTGTGAGGTGCAATGACCTCGCAGCTGGAGCCAAAGCTCCGAAGCCATGGTTTAATCTCCGTCGTACCGTTAACCCGGATCTCATACAGAAAGGTATGCTCGGTTTCGGGCGTAATCGTGCCCCACTGGCCCTGCAGACGTACCCGATCCAGAATGAAGTTGCGCTGACCACTCTCGGGATGGAAAAAACGGGCTTGAACCGTAATCGTCTTCGCCGTATCCACCAGCCAGCTGAACCGGCTGACTTCTGCCCATTGCTGTTTGAGATCGTGCATATATTCTGCGCTTACCGCATCCAGTTCCTCCATCTGGGTGATGCCCTCCATTCGAAACTTCACGAACCCTCGGCGTCCCTGATATCCAATGACATACCACCGGCCATACTGGTGATCGTAAACGACTTCGAGCGGCAGGATCTGATTGGAGTGTCCGCCGGCTTCGCGTTCGAATCGCGGATTCGTATTCTGCGAACTGTAGCTGGATGGTTTTTTGGGTGAAAAATAGACAAACTGGACTCGCTTGCACTGGCGAATGGCACTAAGCAGGGTGTACAGATGCGCCTCATCCAGAATGCGGGAATAATAATGGTACTTGTATATAAAAGGTTCGGTTACTTCCTGCTCGGGATAGCTTGCGGCTATTGCCTTCTTCAGGCTGTCTCTTAGCAGATACCCCTGTACCGAGGGAACTTGGGTATTGGCCATGATGTCCACAAAATCATATAACTCCAGCTGTTCCTGAGCCGTTAGTTTGGTGAGGACGTCCTGCTGCAGAATATAGCGATAAGGCCTGCCGCTCGGTTCCTTCCGGATTACACCGACTTCTTCCAGATACTTCAGATCGGTGCGGATCGTTTTTTCGTCAGGCAATGCGAGTTCCTCTGGCAGATCGGCACAGCAGGCGTCCAGCAGTTCCATTGCGGTCAGCGCGCTGCCCTGCAGTGTATGTAAAATGACGGAAAGCCGCTGAACCTCTGTTTCTTTCATCGATTTGGCCCGAAAAAGGAAAAGCAGCAGGGGTTCCGCAGATTCCCCATATTGGAAACGGACGAGGTCCGTCATCTCTTTGCTCTGCTCTGAACCGTGGCGCTGGTCCGCCACAGATTGCATAATTTCTTTTAACCTGCGCGTCGTTTTATCAAAGGTATGTACGGAGATGCCGAGTCGTTCGGCATATTGTTTGCGATTGTATGCACCGCTTGTCAGAGACAGCATGCGAAGAAACTGAATTTCTTTGTCAAAGCTTTCTTTGGCCATGAATCATCACTCCTTGGTGGCCTGGAGTCAGGCAAATATGGATTAAGCCATATGCAGCTCCCCACTTCTCGTATCCCTTCATTGTAACAGGAAGCGTGCATGGTTTCATTTTAAACTTACAAAGGTCGCCATACTTTCGCCATGTTCTAGTATGGATGAGTTAGGCATAATGAGGGTACGAAGAGGTACGTGGCAAGCAGCAGAAGAGATAAAGGAGGCAGGTAGACATGACTCACGTTGATGAAGAAATGAGAGAATCGATCCGGCAGCAGCTTGCACAGATTGAACAGGAGGAAGAGATTCGTATTATCTATGCGTGCGAGTCGGGCAGCCGGGCTTGGGGATTTCCTTCACAGGATAGTGATTATGATGTGCGTTTTCTGTACGTGAGACCGCTGGATTGGTACTTGTCGATTGAAGATAAACGGGATGTGATTGAACGCCCGATCAGTGATCAGCTGGACATCAATGGCTGGGATCTGCAAAAGGCGCTGAAGTTATTTCGAAAATCAAATCCACCGCTGCTGGAGTGGCTGCAATCGCCCATTCGCTACGATGAGAGATACAGTGTGGCAGAGCGCATTCGTGCATGGTCTCCGCTTACGTTCTCGCCCAAGTCCTGCATGTACCATTATCTGAATATGGCCAAAGGGAACTTCCGGGATTATCTGCAAGGCGAGCAGGTGAAAATCAAAAAATATTTCTATGTGCTCCGTCCGCTGCTCGCCTGCGGTTGGATTGAACGATATGAGACCATGCCGCCCATGGAGTTTGATGAGTTAGTCAAGGACATTATACCTGCGGGGACGCCGCTGTATGTGGAAATTCAAGATCTTTTGAGAAGGAAGAGAGCTGGAGAAGAACTGGATCTGGAGCCGAAGCTGCCAGCTATTCATTCCTATTTGGCAGAGAACATCGAGCATTTTGGACACATAGCTGTGGATATGACGAATGAGCAGGTTGTAGGGTACGAAGAATTGAATCGAATTTTCCGATCTGCGCTGGATGAAGCATGGGCGGATGAAGAGTAGGAGCATAGAAAGAAGGAGGAGTAATCCATGCATTTGGTATTGAAAGCAACTGGAGAGGGAGCAGGCAATGTATCGCATTTGCTCTCGAAGAATCCGAATAATGTGTATGACCGAATGGATAAGGGTGTGCGAGTAAGAATGGTATATACGACAGCTACAGAACGTGAAACCGAAGTACTGATGCACGCCGAGCCTGATCCCGTTGATCTGGTTAGAGGCACACCGGATGGTTATGATATTACGCAGTATATTAATGACCGTGAATTTGTGACCAGCAGCTTGTTCTGCTCTTACATACGCTCAGCGCTGGGGACTGCGCTTAATGGCAAACCGAAGGAAGCCTATGTAGAGTGGGTAGGTCATCCGTTCGATATGGAGCTCACGTTTGGACCGGTGGCATCGGATCTGCCCGATCGAGCCATTGAGGAGTTGTTCTCGCCGCTTGGTTACGCTGTGACGCTGGAGAGAGACGAGCTAGTCTATACGTTTGATCTGAAAAAGAAGAGCACTGTCCGCCGCATCATTCTTCACGGTCAAGTCACCGTGCAAAATTCACTGCGCCAGTTATTTTTGCTCATTCCCGTGCTTGATAACTATAAACATTATTTCATCAGTGAGGATGAAATCGATAAAATCAAGCGTTACGGCGAAGGTTGGCTGGACAGCCATCCCCTGAAGGAAATGATCATCAAGCGTACGCTGCGGTTCGCCGAATTGATTCGGCAGTATGAGCGTCAGGAGGGTGTTCTATCTGCGCCTGTGGAGGCAGTGGATGCTGGGGGCGATAACGTTAGTGCCTATGAAAAAGGCGATGGACCTGACATTCCGTCTCTGCAGGAGGAACCACCGATCCGGTTAAACGAACTTCGTTATCGTGCAATTACAGATGTGGTCGCAGGTCTTCCGCTTAAGCGCCGCATTGTGGATATGGGTGCCGGAGAGGGCAAGTTATCTGCGAAACTGGCTTATATCCCAGGTGTGGAGTCCATATTGGCTGTGGAGCCTTCGGGACAGTCCCGGCTGCGGGCCATGGAACGCTTCGCCAAGCTGGAAGGACGAAGCGGGCTCGCGGCTATGCCAGAGTCAGTCATTGGCTCACTGTTTTATTTTGATGAGCAGTTACTGCATCAGGACGTCATGATCCTGTGCGAGGTCATCGAGCACATCGAAGCTTATCGGCTGAACGGCATCATGGATACGATCATGAACGAATACCAGCCGGAAGTCCTGCTCGTGACCACTCCTAATAAGGAATACAACCAAGTATATGAAATGGAACAAGAGAGCCTCCGCCATCACGACCATCGCTTCGAATGGACCAGGGCGGAACTGGTAGCCCAGTGCGAGACGTGGACGAAGCAGGGGGAGTACAGCTTTGAGATCAGCGGGATAGGCGAGCATGCAGAAGGCTTCGGTCAGCCAACCCAGCTGGTGATTTTCAGGAAGGAAAGGAGAGATCAACATGAGGGATAACCGGGGAGCAGCAGAAGGAACGGACACAGGCAGAACGACTCATGATCCGATGGAAGGAAGGGATCACAAAAGACGCCGCAAAATACACCTGCCTCATGCAGGGATCGTCGTGCTTGTTGGTCCGTCGGGTAGCGGCAAAAGCACATTGCTGGAACGACTCGTGGACGAAGGAGTCATTAAGCGAACAGAAGCCGTCTCGTCGGATCAGTTCCGCATGCTGGTTGGAGATGACGAATATGTGGACTGGAAAAATCGCCCGCGAAGCGAAGCGGATGTGATCTATGCCGAATACCAGCAGGTATCGGCCAAGGCTTTTGAAGCCATGGAAGCGATGCTGGCCACACGCTGCAGGTTGAACAAGCTGACTTGGGTCGATGCGACCCATCTGTACACGGAAGATCGCCAGCGTCTTATTCATCTCGCCAGAAAAGCCCATGTACCTGTCATTGCGATCGTACTTGATGTTCCGGAGAAGGAGCTGCTGGAGCGGGACGCTCATCGTGATTATCCACGCGGCCGTCAGCGGGTGAAGCAGCAGGTGCAGCAGTTCAAACGCACGCTGCGTGCCATCCGTGAAGATGGCTTCGATGCCAATTACGTGCTGAAGCAGCCGGATGAACTTGAATTTGTGCGCACGGCCAATCCACTAATGGTCGACATGGGTGTAGGGATTGATATCATTGGCGATATTCACGGCTGTTATGATGAAATGATCGAGTTAATCATTCGTTTGGGATATGTGGTAGAGGAAGAGAGTGGGTTGTACCGTCACCCTGAGGGAAGAAAGCTGGTCTCGGTTGGGGACGTATCCAGCCGCGGACCTGCATCGCTTTCAAGTCTGCTGTTCTGGCAGCAGCATTGTGCCGCAGGGTTAGCCTACATGGTTGACAGCAACCATGGATGGAAAATTGCCCGTTATCTGGACGGTCGCGACGTTACCCTTAGTCATGGAGATGAGTTTGTTGAGCAGGAGCTGAGCGAACTGGAACAGGAACATGGCATAGAGACAGCGCAGCGAGTACGCACAGATCTACGAGAGTTTCTGCTGAACGCTCCTTCCCATCTGGTATTCTCCCGGAACGGGGTACGTCAGGTGGTGGTGGCACACGCGGGTATTCGGGATCATTTTATCGGAAAACAATCCAAACGCATTCAGGATTACTGCCGCTATGGAGATGTGGATGGAACAGATGAGCATGGACGCCCAGTTCGGAAGGACTGGTACGTGGATCATACTTCAGGCGAATGTATCGTCTGGGGACATGACCCTCGTCCATATCCTACGATCGTTAATGATACGGTAAATATCGATCAGGGTGTTGTATTTGGAGGTATGCTGACGGCCTGGCGAATGCCGGAAAGGGAGTCCGTCAGCGTTGCGGCACTGCAGGATTATGCAGGAGATCCGGATAGCCCGCTCAAACGCTGGGAACAGCGCCGGTTTGCACCGCCCAACCTTCGGAAATTCAAGGAAGGATTTACGGTGCAGACCGGATCCAGACTGGACGTATCCATCCAGGGTGAGGTAGCCCGGACGGCCATTGATACATTTTCCCACTTTACGGTACCGCTCGAAGAATTGGTCTATATCCCGCCTACGATGAGCCCGCCGCCAGCAACTTCTTCGGTTGAAGGCTATCTGGAGCATCCGCGGGATGCATTCCACTATTACCGGTCACAGGGGGTTACGCGCATGGTGGCTGAGAAGAAACATATGGGCAGTAGAGCCATTTTGCTCCTCTTCCGCGATCAAGAAGCTGCGAAGCAGCGAGTGGGAAGACCGATGCTGGGGAACATCGTGACCCGGACAGGACGATCTTTTTTTGACCCCACAACAGAACAGATTGTACTGACCAGGTTGCATGCGGACCTGACTGCAGACGGATATTTTGAACGCCATCAGACGGAGTTTGTATTGCTGGATGCCGAGATTGTCCCCTGGAACCTGAAGGCCCGGGAGCTAATTGCTTCACAATATGCACATGTGGCCGAGGCTTCCCTCATGGATCGCGGAACGGTGCTGGACAAATTGCGGGAAGCGGAAGCCGCCGGACGAGATGTGGGGGAGTGGCTGCGGGAGACCGAATTCAAACTGGCGAATGCGACTACATTCCGTGACGTATTTCAGAACTACTGCTGGGATGTGAAGGAACTCGGGGATATCCGTATAGCACCGTTCCACACCCTGGCTCACAGCACGGGAACGTTCTGGGATCAGACACATGAATGGCATATGGAGCAGAACCGCGAGTTTGCCCGGATGTCCAGCTTCATGATGGAGACGGAATATCGGGTGATTACGAGTGAGGCGGATGAAGTGGAAGTTATTCGCTGGTGGGAGGAGATGACGGCAGCAGGACATGAGGGCATTGTTATCAAGCCAGAAACCTTCCGCACGTGGAATGGGAACAAAATGATCCAACCTGCGATTAAAGTACGAGGGCGTGCATATTTGCACATCATCTATGGGATGGATTACCTGGCACCCGAGAATTTGTCCCGGCTCAACAAACGCAAAACATCCAAGAAGGAACGCCATGCTCTGATGGAAAGCGCTCTGGGCATGGAGGGAGTTGAGCGTTTTGTACGCAGGGAGCCTGTGGAGCGGGTTCATGAATGTGTGCTGGCAACGTTAGCCCTGGAGTCTGAGAAGGTCGATCCACGATTGTGATGGTCCATAAAATAGAGGAAAACACCTTGCATTAGACTGAGATGAAGGCAGGCTTGGACGAGATCCAGGCCTTTTTTTCATTTTATTGTAAAAACTTTACATTTAAGAACATTTGAATTAGGAGTCTTAACTTCAATATAAACGAACCAAAGCCCTATATCCTTCCATGGTTATCTGGGTAATAATGTTATATATAGCAAGTAGTCATTGGAATCTCATAACGTAACGATAGGGGGTAACCTGCATGGCATCCATGATTCTGCTGGTAAAACAGACGGAGGACGATGAAAAGGTTATTTATCGATTCGGACCCAATGAGCGGAAGATGGGACTGATTGAAATGAACAAGATCAAGGAAAGTGTGAAGGAACTGGAACCTGTTCAGGTCGAAGGGGTCAATCCCAGCTTTTACTTCAATCGGGCGGCGCAGCGGCTGGTCCGATGTTTATTCAGGGAAGGCGGCAAGTTTCCGGAACGGACGACGTTTGAATCCTAGTTTTTCTTTTTGGCTGTGCAAAAGTAGGGGTTACTCGCACAGATCGCATATGTCTTAATCAAAAAAAGTCCAAGCTCATCCGACTTGCGGAGCGCATGGACTTTTTTAGTTGCATCAAAACGTTTTGGCAAAAGAAATGAGTGCAGTAATCGTAATAATGTTCAAGAGTGTTGAGATAAGCACCGTTTGGGCGGCAAAGTCAGGTTCGTTATCATATTCTTCGGCCAGAATGGACGCATTCACCCCGGTAGGCATTCCTGAAGCGATGATCAGTGCCTGTGCGGCAATCCCTTCCAGACCCAGAAGCAGTACAATGGAGATCCCAATGGCCGGGCCAATCAGGAGACGCAGAAATGTGCTAATATACACATCAAGACGGTACAGCCGGATCGGATATTTGACAATTTGCGCGCCGAGGGTCAGCAGCGCCACAGCAACCATACTTTGCTGCGCATACGTCAGCGGCATGGACAGAAACGTTGGCAGCGGCACCTTCCACATATGGAACAGAATCCCCAGTAAGAGCGCATAAGGTACCGGCATTTTGAGAAATCCGATGATGACTGCACGGTAGTTTCCTTTCAGCTTCGCACCCTGGATGGATAATACGCCGTACGTGAAGGTCAGCAACGACTGTAGGGACATCACGAGAGCCTGAATGGAAGATGCGAGCGGGTCTCCTCGAAATACGAGCGCATTGATCGGCAGGCCATAGTTGCCTGCGTTGTCCAGCATGACACTGTTGTTAAAGGCGGCCTTCATGCCTTTGTTCAATCGAAGTGTTCGTGCGAACACGGATCCTACGATATACAGAATAATGACATATATGGCGTAGAAGAGAGTGACCGTCCCGAGTAGTTCACCCGACATATCGGAATGGTACATGCTCATAAAGACGGCTGCGGGGGTAATACAATAGAAATTGATTTTGGCGAGGGTGTACAAGTCCAGCTTGAACACCTTTTGCATCCAGGACCCGACTCCGATTAGGAGAAAGACGGGCAGGACGACTTCAAGCATGATGTCTGCTATCATTGGTTCAGCTTCCTTTTTCATGAAAATTTCAGTCCGATTTCGTAAACACTTCAACCATTATATCATTATATACACTAGGGAGGTCATGTGAATATGATTCCAGATCATCTGGATGTTGGGTTATCGATTCTGTTTATCGGATTCAATCCCAGCATCACATCAGGCGAGACCGGCCATCATTATGCCTACAAAGGCAATCGCTTCTGGCGCATTCTTGAACGTTCCGGCTTAACTCCTCGTTTATATCATCCGGAAGAAGATCAGGATCTGCTCAAATTGGGGTATGGATTTACCAACATAGTAGCCCGGCCTACGAGAGGCGTGGAAGATATAACGCGTGAAGAGTATGCGGAGGGACGTCAGATTCTTCGGCAAAAGCTGGAACAGTACCGACCGGACGTCGCCTGTTTTGTCGGGAAAGGGGTATACACCCAGTACAGCAAGCGTACCAAAGTGGAATGGGGATTTCAGGACGATCCGGTTGTCCCGGAAATTCAGGAATTCGTTGCACCTTCTTCGAGCGGACTGGTGCGCATGTCGATGGATGAGATTGTTGCTATTTACTCACAGCTTAGCGATTTTATTGCGCAGAAACGTTGAGGCAGACTACAGTGGATTCGCCCAACCGGCTTTGAACCGGACTTGAGCGAATTCTTTTTTTTGAAGAAAGTGAGAAGTTTTGGAAAGTACTTCCGTCTATATAGTACAGAACCATGCATGGAAGCTGTAGAGAAGGGGGATTACATGACTCAACATATGCAGGAGGAGGAGCTCATCGAGCGTATTATTGCAGGGGATAAACAACTGTTCGCCTTGCTCGTGGATCGATATAAAAATAAAGTCTACGGCATTCTGCGCGGAATGGGCGCGAGTCATCCGGATGCGCAGGATCTTGCACAGGACACGTTTATTCGGATCTATCGCTATCTCCCGTCCCGAAGGGTAGGAAGCAGTTTTTCTTCATGGGTATATACCATCGCTGTGAATCGGATGCGGGATTTTATAAGGCAAAAGAAACCGGTTATGACGGCAGATGAACCGGTCATGGAGCGAGCCAGTGAAGAATCGCCGGAAAGGCATGTGCTGCACAAGGAGATGCAGCGGGAAATATACCGCCAGATGGAACAGCTGCCGGAATCATACCGGCTTGTGCTGCTGTTGAAATATACCAATGAGCTAAGCTATGAAGAAATTTCAGATATTACCGGCATGAGTGCAGCGCAGGTCCGAAACGCGATGTACCGCGGGAAAAAGATGCTCAAGAAACAGATGGAGCGCAAAGGAGGGTTAGCCACATATGAAGCCTATTCCAAATGATGAGGACCGGTTATGGGAACAGCATTTATTCCGCGAGGAGCCAGAACCCGATTTTACGCTTCAGGTGATGAAGAAACTGGATGGTGTCTCCATGGAACGTGAAGCAGAAGTGGATTTTTCCGTGAGAAAGTCTTCCAATACCCATTGGATTCGCCGTATGGGGGTTACAGCAGTGGCTGTTGTAATTCTTGCAGGGGGAGCCTGGTTTGCATGGGATTATAAAGTAGGACCCGAGCAACCTGCCGTCAACGCGGTGAATAATCCTCCGCTTCCCAATATTCCCGTACCAGAGGAACTGAAGTACTCTTATCTGGCTGATGATTACAAACGTCTCAAGCCGCTTGGTCTTGTGGTTAATCCTAATATTCATATCGAGGATCAGGGTTACACGCTTAAGATCGAAGATGTACTTGTGGACCGTTCGCAGATTGTACTTACTGTACAGCAAAATGCACCTGATGGGAGTACGATATACTCGGTTTATCCCGCGATGGGAAGGATTCATATCACAGATGGGCAAGGAAACTCGATTGCATCTTTAGCTTCAATGGGGGATCCAATTCAGAATGGTTCAAAATATCAGAGATTTGTATACCAGCTGCAGGATGAAATCCCCGATGAGGTGGTTGTACGCGGGGAGCTGGGGTATTTGAATATAGGAAGCTATTATAATTTCGAGACACAATCGTACGAAGATAAAGATGTCACGGTGGATTGGAGTTTTCAGTTCAATATCGATATGACCAAAGCCAAATCACTGGCTGTCGAAGCTCCTATGAATAACACATATACGACGCCAGAAGGTTTGAAGTTGGATATGACACAGTTGGTGCGAACACCAAACGGAACCCGGCTTGACATGAATGTGAGTCTGAGTGATCAGTTGCGTGCCAAAGTCGGAGAGGATTGGGAGAAACAAATGGAATTGCTGTACCATCTGGAGATACCTGAAACTAATGAGTACCGTGTATTTAACGGAAACAAGACGAATGCCCGTCAAGCCAAATTCAGGTTAAGAGATACGAGTCAGTTAAGCCTGGATGGGGGACAGATGAGATTGTCTGAGACGTGGGACCCTGCTATTGTGACAGTGAATGCGAAGAAGATTCGCTTTGTCCTGGATGGGTACACCATCCCGGTAAGGGATGAGAAGTCCTTGGAAGTGGACCTGGAGAAGATGCGTGAGGATGCTGAATTTTACACCTACGTACTACAATTTGAACAATTTGGAGATGAGATTTTATTTTCTGATTTCAACTACAAGCCTTTGTTGGATTCTTATAACGATTCGAACGGAGATAGGGAAGACTACTCCCTTGTATTGGAGGGGTATGGGTCTTTCCGAAATGCTTTTAATGGAGATCATTGGGTGGCAGTCGATCAGGAAGGGAAAGAGTATCCCGTTGAAGTAATTGGTTTTCCAGATCAGCCCAATACTGACGGAGAATATGTTGCGGATAATCTGAAATTGATCGTCCGCGGCTATTACAAAGGAAGCGGAACGAAATTTACCTTAAAAAGAACAGCGCTAGTTAAAGGAGAATATCGCGATGTGAATTGGAAAGTAGATCTGCCATCGTTTACAAGCCTACCTTGGCAGAAATAACAATCATGAGCTATTACTCAGCAGGAAACATGAAAATTAAAATGGTTGAAAGGCCCCGCATAATAACATGCGGAGCCTTTTTGTTGTCCAACAAATAGTACTGATGTTAAGGGGTGGGCGCATATCAAGCTAAGCCGAGTCCCGCGGAATAAGGGAAGTGGCGAGCATGACAGTCTCTTTCGGTGTCCCGGGGCGTTCAATCCGTCTCTGCAAAGCTTCAATGGCCCGCTGTCCTAGCTCTTCCTTGCACAGGTTGACTGTTGTCAAAGGTGGGGAAGACGTTGCAGCGGAGTGAACATTATCAATGCCGATCACGAGACAGTCTTGGGGTGTGGAGATTCCGATCTCCTGCAGCTTGTTCATCCATTGCAGAGCAATATCATCATTAACACCAATCCAGGCATCAGGTCGTTCATGCTCCGGCATGTTTTTGATTTCGGCTGCGAGCTGGTTCACCCATTCCCCTTGCTCATAAGGAACTTTCCATTCCCGGAATGTGGCAGCGTGACCCTGGCCGGTATGAAAATGATTCAATGCCAGTTCCATGCCGATCTTGCGCTGTGCGAAGCTGGCCGCACGGCCATCGTCCGTAATTAACCCGATCCTGCGGGCTTGGAGGGACAGTAAATACCGCACGACGGTGATGCCTGCCTCCAGATTATCATGGCTGATCGTATCACAATTCAGGAGCGGTTCCTGATGATCCACCAGCACGATGGGACGACCTGTCTGAGCCAGCCGCTGCAGAACGGCATGAGGAAAGGCGCCCATGACAATGACACCCGCACATCGTTCCCAATCCAGATGGGGAGCAATGGCCCGTTCCGGTGGCGTATGTGCGTCCCCGGTACCAAGCGAAGGAGATACAATCGCGTGATGCCAACCCCGTTCATAACAGCCTGAGATCATGCCGGACAGCACCCGCTGCCAGTAGTGAGGCTCCCCGCGGTTTAGCTGATTCATGCAGATGAGCGCGAATGGCGGTTCGGATTGGTCTGCAGCAGCGGAGACACCGGTGCTTCCGGGTGTATTTTGGCGATAGCCCAGAGCTCTGGCGAGTTCAAGCACGCGGGCGCGGGTAGACTCGCTGACTCCTGTCTTGCCACTGAGTGCACGGGAAACGGCATATTTTGATAATCCAAGCTGGTCAGCCAGCGTCTGAATGGATACTTTGCGGGACATGTTCATGACTCCTTCATATGTAAACAAAATATAAATTTAGAATTGAATTCGTGGAGAATTATAGCAAATACGAATTGACGACATTTACCAACTCACAGTACACTACATTTAATAACGTTATTATATATTATGATAACAAAAATAACAATATTCAAATATGCCTAAAAGCATATGCCGGATTTGGAGAGGAACAGATCAGCCACATCCAAACACCACAACCACAATTCATGTCAGAGGAGACTACATCCATGGAACAGTTCAGATTACCGAAGATTCCCATGCCTCATCTGGAGTTGCCGCAGGCTGTGCAAGATATTCTGGCGGAAGCGGATAAGAAGCTGCAGCACAGACCGAGATTGCTCGCGCAGTTCCGTAACTGCTTCCCGAGTACGCTGGAGACGACGACCAAACTGCTTGATGACGGCACAACGTTTGTCATTACAGGTGATATCCCAGCCATGTGGCTGCGTGATTCCGTGGAGCAAGTCATGCATTATGTGCCACTTGCGAAGGACGATGCAGCATTACAACGAATTATCGGCGGGTTGATCAAGCGGCATATGTTCTATGCTGACATTGATGTGTATGCCAATGCATTCAACGAAACAGCCAACGGCTGGCACTGGGATGCCGATGATGAGACGGAGATGTTACCATGGGTATGGGAACGTAAATTCGAACTGGATTCCCTCTGCTTCTCGATGAAGCTGGCCTATGCGTACTGGCGTGAGACGGAATTGACGGATATTTTTGATGAACGCTTCAAAAGGGTGATGGAGAGTGTAGTCCACCTCTGGCAAACGGAGCAGCACCATGCCGAGCAATCGCCATATCGGTTTATGCGCCGCAATTGTCCAGCTCATGATACGATGCGTAATGCGGGAATGGGAATGCCTGTGAACTACACCGGGATGATCTGGTCGGGTTTCCGTCCGAGCGATGATGCCTGTGAATTCCACTATAACATCCCCGCGAATATGTTTGCTGCGGTGACCTTGCGTCAGATGGGGGAGATCGCCAAATGGGTATTCCGGGATGAACAATTGGTTAGCAAAATGGCTCGGCTTGAGGAAGAGATTCGTCATGGAATCTCTCTCTACGGTATATACAATCACCCGGTCTATGGACGAATCTATGCCTACGAAACAGACGGATACGGCAATCATTGCCTGATGGATGATGCGGGTACGCCTGGACTAATGTCCATTCCTTATTTGGAATATGCACCCGTGGAGGATACCGTGTACCAGAATACACGCAGGTTTATTCTGAGTAAGGAGAATCCGTTTTATTATGAAGGCCAAGCAGCCAAAGGGATCGGAAGCCCGCATACCCCGCCGGGATACATCTGGCATATGGCACTGTCCATGCAGGGACTGACCGCGGATAATGACGAGGGAATGCTGGAGATGATTGAACTTTTGGAAAAGACAGACGCAGGAACCGGGTTCATGCATGAAGGCTTTCATGCAGATGATCCTGATACATTTACAAGACCTTGGTTTGCCTGGTCCAACAGCCTGTTCTCGCAGCTTGTGTACAGAGCCATGCAAAAAGGAATTTTATAGAGGGGTATAAAAGGTTATACAGTTACACTCAAAAGCTCCGATTGCATTACCATTTTTAGATTGGTGCTATCCCCGGATTTTCTCATCTCCTTTTTCATTCTTAAAGATGCAGCAAAATACTAACCAAGCCAGCCTAACTCGCTCAGATTTGCGGGTTGGGCTGGCTTGGCTGTTTATGAAGCGCTCTCTACGTGGCTTGCATCAGATCAGCAATGAGCACTTTCTGTCCGGTGCGGGCACTCTCGAGGGAAGCGAGCACCATCGCCATGCTAAACTGGTTGTCGCTGCAATCCGTTTCGGGCAATCTCCCGGATTCCAGCGCAGCGAACATGTCTTCGAGGCAGCCGTGATGTCCGCTTTTCTCCATGACAGGCAGCTGACCTTCAATTCGCTCTGAAGGCTGGAAGAAGGAAGGCTTACCGCTTGCATCCAGGTGCTCTGCCCCAACGACATCTGCATAAATGTCATCATGTCCATCCCAGATGGCTGTGCCTTTTTCCCCGGTTACACGCCAAGATGCTTCCCATGAGGTTGGGGCGCCTTCTGCGCACCAGGACCCGCGGTAATTGAATACGGAGCCATCCGACATTTCGAAGATACATAGCGCCATCGCATTGCCTGTGTACCAGGAGCCTGGGGGATTGAATTCGTGACAATAGACTGACACCGGATTGGCTCCAAGAATAAGTCTGGCCTGATCAAATGTATGAATCGCCATGTCCAGCAGCAGCGGACTGTCCATCATATCCCGGAATCCGCCAAAGTGGGGTCCGAGAAAGAAGTCTGCCCCAGCATATCCGACTTTACCAATGGTGCCTCCGGCAATGAGCTCCCGAAAGGCACGGATTCGAGGATCGAAGCGGCGATTCTGCATCACGGCCTGGATGCGGCCGGTTTTGCGCGCAGTTTGGACGATATCACCGCACTCTGCGAAGGTTTCTGCCAGCGGCTTTTCGCCAAACACATGGCAGCCTTGCTGTAAGGCTGCCATGGCAATGCCATAATGACTTGCAGGAATCGTGACATCGAATACGATGTTGGCTTCTGTAGCTTGGATGGCCTCAGCGATATCCGTATATGTAGGACAGGAGAGACCATGGCGTGCAGCCAGGGCCATAGCATTTTGTTCTTGCAGATCGACAAGCCCTACGATCTCCGTGTCCGGTCTTTGCATGGCGTAATCGACCCAGGTGTTGGCCATGGCACCGCAGCCTGCGACAAGCACTCGATGTTGCTGACTCACTCGATCATCTCCTTATTCCGGATTGGGCACAAAATCCCCGCCGCGGCATTGTTTCAAATAGCGCAGAGCATGTACCTGCCCTGTCATTTCCAATTCATCTTTGTATACCGGATCATGCCAGCCTTCGATGTCGATCGTTCCCTGGTAACCGTTTTGCCGCAGAATGGTGATGATGTCGGACCAATTGGTATCTCCGAAGCCGGGCGTACGATGCCAGACATATTCATGCGGACCATGAACCCCATATTCCTTGACGATATCCCAGGCAATGGTTGCGTCTTTGCCATGCACGTGGAACACTTTATGCGCCCATTTGCGAAGCTGAGGAATCGGATCGATGAGGCTGGACATCTGATGGCAAGGCTCCCATTCCAGGCCGATGTTTTCTTCCGGAACAGCATTGAACATCATTTCCCAAGCCGTCGGATTATGTGCAATATTCCAGTCGCCCGTTTGCCAGGTTCCACCCATATCACAGTTTTCAAAAGCAATCCGTACTCCCCGGTCCGCCGCCCGGCGTGCCAGTTCCCCAAAGACCTCCTTGAACCGCGGGATGGACTCGTCAATGGGCTGATTCGTTAGTCGTCCCGTGAAACCCGAGACAATGTCTGCGCCGAACAGCTGGGCATGATCAATAACCCGTTCCCAGCTTGCCAGTGTGTCTGCATTGTTTCCAGCCCCGGTGAGCGGGTTGCCGAATACACTGAGTGCAGAAATTTTAATGTCATGTTCGTCGACCAGCTCGCGTACGCGCTTGGCTGTTTCGGCAAGATCCAGTTCACCCGTGGTTTGCCAGAAGGTCAGATTGAATGACTCGAAACCGTGTTTCATGATCTGAGGGATCACGCGGACAGCATCCGCTCCACCCACGAGGGTACCGATGCGTAATTGATTTTTCATGGTTGTATTTCACTCCAATATTGGCTTATAGTACTTCGTGACACACTCATTATAGCCGCGCATCTGCTGCATGGCTCTATACAATCTTGTGCAATATTAGTCCGATTTTGTGAGGAGGGGGAAGAGGTCGTGCTGGATCTGAAAGCGCTTCACGAAAATACCCGAATTGACCATAAATCACATCCATTTCAGCTGTTTCAGAATCGCTGCTCAGATATGAAAGCGGAGGAGTGTATCATGTATTTGCACTGGCATGAGCACTTTGAACTGATTGCCATGCGCAAGGGTCACGCCGTATTTCATATCGACAGCAGACCATACACGGCCGGGCCGGGCGAGGTGCTTGTTATTCCGGGAGGTACGCTTCATGTGGGTTATGCCCTGGAAGAGGGGGATGTGGAGTATGATTCGGTTGTTGTTAATGCGGCGTTATTCCATGATTTCACACATGATCCGCTGCATCTGCAGTACGTGGCTCCTTATCTGGAGGGACGGATTCGCTTTCCGGTGAAGCCGGCGGAGCAGGACAAAATCTGCCTGGACTACTACTCACTAATCCATGATGCGATTGAGGAGATGGTGATGCAGCCACCTGCCTACCAGCTCGTGGCCAAGTCCAAGCTGCACGCCCTGTTTACCATGCTGGCCCGTACCTTTATGCCCCAGCAGCTGCCTGGAAAAGCAACGGGGTCATATTTCCCGAACCGCGAGCGGTTCAAACAACTGATCGAGCAGATTGAAGCCAATGCGGCGGAGAAGATATCCGTGACCGAAGCGGCCAGTCAGGTGGGGCTGAATACATATCATTTTTGCAAAATGTTCAAGAAATTGACGGGCCGCACCTTCGTCGAATACGTGAACGGATGTCGGATGACCGAAGCCGAACACCTGCTGCGAAGCAGCAATCTGACCATTACCGAGATTGCCGCCAGGGTGGGGTGCGACAATGCCAATTATTTTACGAAACTGTATAAACAGTATAAGGGAATGACCCCTTCCGAAGGACGGTTGAACCGGAAAGGATGAAGGGAATGATTTTGGTCACAAAATAACGGCTCTAATCGTCATATGTGTATCCAATAGAAGGGATTGATATGACGTGAGACACAATGCCAATGATTTCGTTTGGGACACTGTTATTATTGGAGCAGGTATCGCTGGATTAACTGCTTCTATATATTTAGCCCGGGCCGGACAAAAAGTGCTATTGCTGGAAAAAGGGGAAAATCCGGGAGGCCGTGCTGCTTCTACTGAACTGGCAGATGCCCAAGTTAACTTGGGGGCTCATGCGCTGAATAGAAGCGCACTCCTCATTTTGCGTGACATAGGTGTAATTCCTGATGGAATGGCACCCAAACCGCCGGGTAGCTTGGTTTTTGACGGAGAAAATAGTCGGAGTATGAACGTTTCATTGTTGCGTTTGTTGTTCGGGTCACTCCTGAATAGTAGAGAAAAATATCAGCTGCTTGGCTTCTATTGGTCTCTGAACAGAGCAGATGTATCTTCTCTGAACAAGATCAGTTTGCAGGAGTATTTGGATAAAATAGTGCCTAGCCTGTGTGCGCAGCGTATTGTGCTTGCGCTTGTTCGGTTAAGCACGTATTGCGATGCCCCTGATCTGATAAGTGCTGGAGCTGTAATTAATCAGCTTAAACAGAGTCGGGTGTTGTATGTAAACGGAGGATGGCAGTCTCTTGTCAATCAATTGACTACGCGGGCTCAGCAAGCTGGCGTATCCGTCCGTAGCGGTGTCTCCGTACAAGAAGTCCATGGCACTAAGCCTCGGATTGAGATTAAACTTAAGGATGAATCCCGTCTAATTTCTCGCAATATCATCTCCACTACTGGGCCAAGGAGTACATTGGCTTTTTTGAATCCTACACTTACTACCACCGAAGAAGCAATTTACAGGCAGCTAGTTCCAGTTTACGCAGCGTGTCTGGATCTGGTTGTGACAGGGATGCCGAATCCCAAAACGACCTTTGTTCTGGGTGCCGACGCCCCTTGGTATTATTCTAATCATTCTGCTACGGCTTCATTATCCATTCACTCCGAACGTAACGTTGTACACGTCATGAAGTATTTACCAGCAACAGGGCATTCCGATCCCAAAAGGGATGAATACGAGCTGACTAGATTTCTGGATTGCATTCAATCAGGCTGGCGCAAGCATGTTGTCCGGAAGCGGCTTCTGCCACGAATGCTGGTTACCCATGCCATTCCGGCCGCTGTAACGGGCGGTCTCCCGGGGAGGCCAGGCCCGAGGGTTAAGGGTCGCCCGGGAATCTATGTTGCTGGTGATTGGGTTGGGAGTGAGGGGATGCTGGTTCATGCTTCGCTGGCCAGTGCACGTGAAGCTGCTCGGATGATATTGGCAGATACAGACATCTAAACAGAGGAGGCACAGGATGGAACTTGATGAAGTATACAGTAGATACAGAGCTCTTCTGTTTTCTATCGCTTATCGTATGCTGGGATCGGTCACCCATGCCGAGGATTTCGTGCAGGACACTTTTGTGACTTTGCAGCAGAAGGCCATACATCAGGATGAAGGACACATTCGCGATCTGAAGGCTTACTTATGCAAAATCGTTACGAACCGCTGTCTTGATTATATGAAGTCAGCCAAGGCACAGAGAGAAGTGTACATCGGTCCCTGGTTGCCGGAGCCCTTGTTGCAAGAATATACGATCATCCCAGCATCAACCCGAGCAGAGGGAATGGATCCATTCCAGACGATTGAGCTGGAAGATACGATCTCTTACGCCTTTCTTGTTATGCTTGAACGGTTGACCCCTGTCGAGCGAGCGGTATTTATTTTGCGAGAGGCATTCGTATTTGAATACGATGTTATTGCAGACTTTCTTGGTAAAACCGAGACGGGATGTCGTAAAATTTTCAGTCGTCTCAAACAAAAAATGGAGAACGAATTCGAAATTGAATGGGTTCCCAATGCGAAAACCGAGCAGTTGACACGGCGTTTTCTTCAGGCTGCGTCGACTGGCGATATGGCTGAACTTTTCCAGCTTCTCTCGGATGATGTTACGCTGTATAGTGATGGTGGTGGCAAAATCACGGCAGCTGTGAAGCCGATTGTATCCAGTCAACGCGTCATTGCATTCATTGGAGGTCTGGTAGCCAAGGGAGACAGCCTGGGATCGGTACGGGTGGTTAGAATCAACGGACAACATGGTCTTCTGATACAGGTCCCCCATGAGGCTTCCCCAACGGTAGTCAGCCTGGCTATAAAAAACGGCCTCGTTCAAGAAATTTATATGATCCGTAATCCGGATAAGCTGCGGCATATAAGACTCAGATGATCATTCCCATTACAATGTTGTATATTACAACTAAAACCCGGTTCTCACCCTTCAAGGGGAAGACCGGGTTTTTAAAATTGATACCGAAGGATATGTTCCTTGAAAGTACATTGTTGTGAGAGTAACCTTTTTTATTTCATAAACCTGGCGAATAGACGATTTGCTTTCTTGGAAAGGTCGTCCATCTTGAGGTTGGCCTGATCCAGCTGATTGTAGCCCCATTTGATCGTTTGCAGCATACGCGGGGAAATGGGCGTGCCTTTGATTCTTGGATAAATGTTGTGATACGCCCAGACGAGATGTTCCCACCGGTTGTCATTGCCTTCCTTAATGTACTCCGAGACATCCAGAACCTTCGCGCGTCCGTTCTGAAGAAGTACATTTTTGAGGTGAATATCCCGCGGGTTGAGGCCACGGCTGCGTACAACTGACCGTGCTTCATCTACATCGATCATCACCTGTTCGGGAACCGGAATTCCTTTTTCCAGACACTCCAGCAGTGTATCTCCCGGTTCATAACTGATGACCAGAATATTTCGGCCACAGCCGTAATAGGTGGGGAAGTAGGGTAATCCACGCAGCTGTTCATAGACCCGCTTCTCGTTCTCCAGTTTCTCCAGGGCGTGATCCGAATACACTTTGAAGGCATATTGGGGCAAGCCATCGTACGTAAAAACAGCCGCATCCGTACCTGTTCCGATGCAATGGATTCCTTCTGCATGGCCGATGATATTTACCAGCTCATTTCGGTCGCTGCCAATGACCTGGATCTGTTGCAAAGCCATTTCCGCCTGGAACCAATCCGGTCGATTCATGGGTGGTGCCTCCTTTTAGGATATGCCTGTACATGATTTGATCTGCAACATCCTGTCCTCTATTTAGTATATTATGCGTTTTGCTTCGCCATTTCATCTTTTGGTGATGATACTATATAAACGTTACGCTCCGAATCGGAAACGGTTGCGTTCAGTACGAAATCACAGGACAGCTTGCAGCATTTTCACCCCATCCTATATACTGTGAGCATCAAGGGATCTCATACAGATCCGGTATACAGAAAGGCAGAACAGCTTATGGCACAATACCCGCAGTGGTCGTATTCGCAGTCGCGGGCAAGCATGTTCGATGAGTGCCTGCGCAAATATTATTATCATTATTACGGAGCCCATAACGGCTGGAAGACAGAATCGGCTGATGAGATGCAGGTCCGTCTGTACCGATTGAAACAGCTCAGCAATCTATACCTTGTCTTTGGTGACCTCGCACATCGGATGTGTGAGTCAGCAGTCCGCAGCAGGGAGGAAGGAAAAGACAAGCCGCGTGAATCTTTTCTGGAACAAACAATGCGGAAGCTGCTTAATCAGGCCTATGTGGAGTCGATGGATCAGGATCAGTGGCGTATGGACCCGAAGAATCGGGTGATGCTATCCGAGATCTACTACGGAGATGACACGCTGAATGATCGAATTGCAACGATTAAGGAGCGAGCTTCGGCGTGTGTAAACCATATGTATCAGACACTTACCTGGGAGGACCTGTCCCGGGCGAGTACGGATATTTTGGAGATTGAGAAATGGGACACCATGATTCTGCATGATACGCGAGTATATGTGAAGATGGACTTGTTGTATCGCCGCAGCAACGGCAACATTGTGATTGTGGACTGGAAGACAGGCAAGGAGGATGATTTTACGGACCAGCTCATGCTGTACGCAGCGTATGTCAGGGACCATTACCGGGTGCCGCTGGAGCAGATTGAGCTGCGAGTGGAATACCTTTTGACCGGGACACATCGCGAGTTTACGCCGACCGAAGAGGAACTGCAGAAGGTTGAAGACAATGTGGGGAGATACATTGAGGAGATGCGCTCCTGCGTGGCAGATGAGTATCATAATCTTCCGAAGGACATGTCGTACTTTACTCCGATGCCTTCACGTCGTGCGTGCAGGGATTGCAATTTTCGCGAGGTGTGCAGCGAGCGGGCCGTTTGAACGTTGGAATATCTCAGAAGCCAGAACTTATAACCCTAGTAGAACTTATTTCATGCAAAATAAACCGAGAAGCGCCAGTCCGGACTACATATGCCCGGGCTGGCGCTTCTGTTCGTTCCACAGGCGAGAAAGGCAAGGCGCCCGGTGGAACGATCATCTACAGATTACTGGACAGCGGCGGGATGCTCCAGCGCCTGTCCTGCAGGAACATAGGCATGCCCGAGATCCCGGGCCACCGCCTCATACGTAATATGTCCATTCAACACGTTGACCGCGCTGCGAATGGATGCACTGCCGCGAATCGCGGAGGCTGCACCATGGTTGGCCAGCTGCAGCGCATAAGGCATGGTGGCGTTAGTCAGCGCCACCGTGGATGTGCGCGGCACCGCGCCAGGCATGTTCGCTACCGCGTAATGCACGACACCATGCTTCACGTAAGTCGGTTCATCGTGGGTCGTAATATGATCTATGGTCTCTACGATTCCACCCTGATCAATAGCGACATCCACAATGACCGAACCGGGTGCCATGGTCTTGACCATCTGCTCGCTGACAAGTTTTGGCGCCTTGGCGCCGGGAATCAGCACCGCACAGATCAGCAGATCCGCTTCAGCGACCGCAGCCGCGATGTTGGATGCACTGGATACCAGCGTATGGATCTGGTTGCCAAATATGTCATCCAGCTGGCGCAGGCGATTCAGATTCAGGTCGAGGATGGTTACGTCCGCTCCGAGACCAATCGCAATTTTGGCCGCATTGGTACCGACCGTACCACCGCCGATAATGGCTACCTTGCCGCGGCTGACGCCAGGCACGCCGGATAACAGAATGCCTTTGCCACCTTCGGTTTTCTCCAGCAGCTGTGCCCCGATCTGAGCCGACATCCGTCCGGCAACTTCGCTCATTGGCGTCAGCAAGGGAAGGGTACCATTAACCTCCAGGGTCTCATACGCAATGGCAGTCACCCGGCTTTCGATGAGGGCTTGGGCCAATGCAGGTTCTGCAGCCAGGTGCAGATACGTGAAGAGAATCAGCCCGGGACGAAAAAAGCTATATTCACTTGCCAGAGGTTCTTTGACCTTGATAATCATGTCAGCTTCCGACCAAACGGATTGGGCCTGAGCCTGAATGATTGCCCCGGCGGCCTCATACTCGCTGTCTGTGAATCCGCTGCCTAATCCTGCGCCCTGCTCAATCATGACTTGATGCCCTGCTCTGACAAAATCAGCCGTTCCGGCAGGAGTTATGGCTACACGGTTTTCATTATTTTTGATTTCTTTTGGGATACCGATTCTCATGCCCATGCACCTCGTCCATTTAATGGTTGTCAACTTATACTACAAGTTTATGACCTGAGTAACTGTTTTGCACCTTACTTAATGTCTATGTTTCAAGGGATTCAATCAACATTATGTCGAAAAGGGCTGTTCAGGACATTTGTCCATGAATTATAATGTAAGAAAAAATAACATTACGAGGGATCGATATTGAGAAATGACCGAGTGTTTACGATAAAGGATCTGTTGGCACGCCCTGTCTTTGCCAGAGCCCGTCTGGTTGCAGGAAGCGGGGGAACATCCCGTCAGGTTGGATGGGTTCATGTATTGGAGATTACCAATGTCTCTCCGTATGTCAGCCCCCATGATCTTATATTATCCACAGGGCTGTGGCTTCAATCGGAAGAGGGGCGTGAAGAATATCTGCTCCAGCTGATTCATAGTGACGCGGCAGGATTGTGTGTGGAGTTTGGCACCAGCATTCATGGCATTCCCGAACAATTAATTGAACTGGCGGATCAACATCAGTTTCCACTGATTGTATTCGAACAGCCAGTAAGGTTCGTGGAGATTACGCAGGATATTCATGCTCTGCTCATTAATCATCAGCATCAGCTGCTGAAGAGTCTGGAGGCATACTCCCGTCAGCTGCAGCAGCGGACATTGCAGAGCACCGACATGTCTGCCGTACTCCATCTGCTTCATGAATACGCAGCCAAACCGGTTGTCTATATTTCGTCCATGGAGCCAGGCAGCTTTGTCCCGGGTCTTCCCCCGGAGATGGAGCAGGCCATCTATACCTGGTATGAACAGGAAGTAGAGCATTTGGATCTGAACGATTCGGATACGGAACTATGGTTTCGCATCGATGAGCAGCACATGCTGCTGTGTCATCCGGTGGTCTGCTTTGGTCAGGTGTTCTCAGCTGTAGGCATGGTGGTGCATCCCTCTGCGCCAGTGGAATATCTCAAATTGCTGCTTGATTACACGGCGAAGGCGGCAGCCGCACTGACGCTTCGTTCCCAGTTTCTCGAAGAGAAGATGGTACGCAATCAGAATGAATTAATTCAGGACTTGATGAATGGTCATATCCATCAGGAAGAACAGGCACAGACCCGGATGGGACTCCGATTGATGGTGAAGGGACAGTACTGGTTTGCAGGAGGAGTGATTGAGATTGAGCATCAGCTGAGGGGGACCGGACGTGAACGGATGGAGGCGAATCATCAGGATATTCTGGTTTTGCTAAGATCCTTGTTGAAGAAGAACAATCTGCCGAGCTTGATCATGTTGAAAAATAACCAGGTCTACCTGTGCTGTGCCAAGGAAGAGAGTGCTGCATCCACCTCCCATAAGCTGGTTAGGTCCCTCGAAAGCATTATTGGAGATGTAAAACGCTTTGCGAGCCGTAACCTGAAGCAGGTTGCGATATATGCCGGGTTTGGCAAAATTCGCAACCGCTTGACCGGTATGCCGGACAGTCTTCAAGAAGCGTATCAGGTTATCGAAGTTTCACGTTCAGTGAGTCGGATGGAACATATTTACTTTTACGAACGTATGGGTATATATCAAATGTTGAAGGCACTTCCTCAATCCTTCCTTCAGCCCTTCGTAGAAGACCATCTCGGTGTGCTGATCGAATACGACCGTGCACATCATCTCCAGCTTGTGGAGACGCTTGAAGCCTACTTGCGGAATTTTGGTTCCAAGCGTGACGCTGCTGCCCAATTGTTTATACATCGACAGACGTTGTACAACAGATTGGAGAAGTTGGAAGAGCTGATGGGACCTGGTTATATGGACCAGGGGAGAAGAATATGTCTGGAGATGGCGCTGCTTGCTTACGCGATGATGGAGGATAAACAGACTTATCAATCTTGATGGTGGGAAGCATCGGAGTGTGGTTTAGTAGTTTTTGCCGATACGGCGGGATGGACGCAGCTGTGGCAGTATCGAACGACCAGACATAGAACGCCTGCCGCGAAAGAGTTTGGGTTGACCTGTTGAGGGAGCGAGTGATAATGATGTGGGGGTTGCCAATCGGTACGGAGGTGACGTTCGATCAGAACGACCCTCTGCCTCAGTCTCATGGGATAGAAATCCGTGTTCCTTCAACCAATCAGCCAGCTTTTCATGTTGGATTCCGAGTTGTCCGCTCAGATTACAGATATCGAGTTCTTTTCTCACACAAATCCGCCTTTCCTGGAATCATTATGGTTTTGGAAGGGAAGCAAGGAGTTTGAGATCGGTAAGTGCTTATGTACTTCAGCATCAGGTATAGGCAAATGCGAATAGATTGGTGTGCTCGATTGGCGGAACAGTTAATTAAGTTTATGCAATGGTAAGAGATTATAGAAAATAAAGCGCATGTATACCGTGTTAAACGTTTGCATGATGCTGTTTGGAACCTATCAATAATTTAGCCTTCTTCAAGATTTTATCATTTCATAGGTTAGTGCGCGTCTCAATATAGTCTCATTTTGCAAGGGAATGGCGATATTGAGCATTTGGATAATGCTAGAGTAAAACTATCAGTATCTAGTACGGAGGGCGCAAATGGGAAACAGTAGTGAGGTACAAAGCGATAGACACTATGACCGTGGCAAACGTTTTGTAGGACGAGTCAAGGAATTAATGATTCTAGATCGCTGGTTTAACCATCCGGAAGCACCTTTGACCATTTTTTCGGTAACGGGAATGGGAGGGATCGGGAAATCCTCCCTGCTCTCGGAGATGTTGTCGGTATCACGTAATCGGGGGGCTACGTCCATATGGATGGATGGCAGATCCTGTGGTTCAACCCCCGCGGTCTTTCTGGAGTATCTGTCCTCGACCTTGGGATTGGAAACGCTGGGGAGTGAAGGGCTTCTCCGCCCGCTTAGCCGATTGAGTGAGACGTCGGTTCACAAGAGACTGGTCATTGCGGTGGATAACTATGAAGAACTTGCTTTGCTGGAAAGTTGGTTTATGGAGGTTTTCGTCAATAAACTCTCCTCCAGTGGAGTGCTGATCATACTGGCCTCACGATCCGAACCGGCTACGGCATGGCGAATGCATCCCCGCTTGAGGCAGCACTTGGTGCAGATGCCGCTTCAGCATTTTTCGAATGAAGAAGTATCGGAGTTCATAGCTGGTGCAGGACTGGTGAATGTCAGCATCGCAGGCACGATTGCACGAATGACGGATGGGCATCCGTTTGGACTTGCCCTTGCGGTGGAAGCTGCCGATCATCGGCGAAACGTACCTCTTGCGGAATGGGCCGAGCTGTCCTATATGATCAGTGCGCGCTTATTGCTCGAATTGACGCTTCCAAGCCTGCATCCCATGATTGAGGTGCTCACGCTGCTCGAAACCGCCAATCAGGAATTGTTATCCTCTGTTCTGCAAACGGAAGTGACGCTCGGCGAATATCTGGCGCTGAAACGAATGTCATTCATCCGCTCCGTTCCGGATGGCCTGGCGCTGCATGACCTGGCCAGAGTACATCTGCTTCGGGACTTTCGTCAGCGTGAACCGCAGCGGCTGCAAGCCATGCGGGTACGTATCGCGAGCTTGTTGCTGCCCCTGCATGCACAGGCCGGACCACATGAGCAGCGGCAGATTGCCCGGAGAATGCTCCTGCTCTGTCAGGAATCCATGCTTCAGCATCGGAAATATGCAGATGTATCCACGGAGGCCTTCTTTTCACCCCTGGAGGTCATGCGAGAAGGAGACCTGCCCTTGCTGCACAGCTTATTGGAGGAATGGTGCGAATACAGTGTGGAGCCGTGGCAGGCTGACCCTTATCGCCCATTTCTGGATGAGCTGGCACAGCGTTACCCTGAAGGAATTGTGCTGATGCGTGATCAGAACGGGGAGCCTATTGCCATGTTTATTACGGTACTTGTCCACCGGGAGAGCAGTGAGATGCTGTTAAGATATTTTCCGGCGGAAATGGAGGAATGCTTTAGCCCGCAGGAACTCGCGTGTGACCCGGATCAGACGGATACTCATTTTGCCGTACTGGTTGCTGCCCGTGATAACGTACCCGGATACAGACGTGAAGAGCTCGTGGGCTACATGTCGCTGGACAGGCTATCCCTTCTGGGTGATGGAGCAAGAGTCATGCTGGTGGCGACCAATCCGAATCTGAAGCTGTTTTTACAGAGCATCGGTTTTCGGATGAGAAGAACGCGTACACGTATCTGTGACCGATATGAGGATCAGGCTGATGTCATGGACCTGGATTTGCGAAATGGATTATTTGGAGAATGGGTTATGTCCTTGCTGGATCCCGAGAAACAAGGGAGCAGGTTGCCATATGAAGCAACGAGTGAGGGGGCGGATGGGGTCCTGTGGTCTGAGTCGGATCTGCGAAAAATGCTGGCGCATTTGCACTCCCCGGGTGAACTGCAAACGTATGCTGCGCGTGTGAGTGGTGTGAGAGACGGGATACAGCTGCAGATGCACGTGCTGGATCTTCTGGAGGGGCGCGCACACGGAATTTCCCAGCAGGATCAGATGCTCCTCTATGCAGCTTACTGGACTCATGCGGGTAACCCAACGGCCGCAGCCCAGGCCTGCTCCATGAGCCGGGCCACGTTTTACCGCCATTTGCGAACCGCACTGATTCGTCTTGCACGAGTGTTATAAACGGAATGGATCATGAAATACAGAAGAGGCTGGTCATAGACCAAGCCTCTTCATTCGGTTATAGAGCGTGGCTCTGGAGATGCCTAGCTGCCTAGCGAGTGTACGCTTATTGCCACCTGCCGAGATCAGACACTGACGCAGGAGATTCGCTTCATATGAATCCAGCCTTTCCTGATAAGACAGGGGGGAGACTTCGAAGGACTCGCTCTCGTTTCCTTTGGCAATGGTATCCGGAGATTCGCTTGTTGATGAGAGCGTAGGTTGTACCGGTATGACATGCAGCAATGCAGTCTCATCCGCCGTGGAGGAGTGAGGCTGTACCAATGAGGTAAGGGATTCCGGCAAATATTCCGCCTTGACCTCACCATCCGTTGTAAGAATGGTAATGCGTTCTATCACATTGCGAAGCTCTCGTACATTACCTGGCCATTCGTAGCTGAACAGCAGCTTGAATACTTCGGGAGGAACGAGTTCAATGTGACGGTTATAGAGCAGGGAGAACTCCTGAAGGAACGTCTGGGTCAGTTCATATATATCTTCCTTGCGCATGCGCAGAGGAGGGATGATGAGATTGATGACATTCAGGCGATAGTATAGATCTTCCCGAAACTGGTTTTTGGCAATCATGCCCATCAAATTCTGGTTGGTTGCAGCGATAATTCGGCAATTCGCCTGTTTCATGCGTGTTCCGCCAACAGGGAAGTAGCTTTTTTCCTGAAGGACCCGCAGCAGCTTCACCTGCAATTCCAGCGGCATTTCGCCGATCTCATCCAGGAAGAGCGTACCGCCTTCGGCCAGTTCAATTTTCCCCTTTTTCCCTTTGGGATCAGCACCGGAAAATGCCCCTTTTTCATAACCAAACAACTCACTTTCGAACAATGAAGCGGGAATGGCACCGCAGTTGATGGCGATAAAAGGGGCGGATGGCGACTCGCGCAGGTCATGAATGGCTTTGGCAAACAACTCCTTGCCTGTTCCGCTTTCACCCAGTATGAGCACGGTGGCTGAAGTACTACTAATCTTGCGTATGGTCTCGAGACACTGTTTAATGACCGGACTACTCCCTTTGATTCCCGCGAACGGGTCGGAATCCGGACGAAGCCGCGCCACGGCCTTCTCCAGGTGCTGGACTTTCGATGTCATATGTAACAGTTCCTGATGCAGGCGGATTTCAGTTGTTATGTCCACTTCGGCAGCTACCGCACCCACGATACGTCCATCAAGAACCACTGGACGTGCATTGATGAGAGCGAACAGATCCGGACGGGGCTGGTGCTGTTTACGGTAGACCGTGTCGCCCGTGTACAACGTTTTGAGCGATTGAAGCCGATCAGGCGGGAAGAAGTCTGCTGCCGGCTGTCCGATAATGTCTTCTTTGTTAATCGAGAAAACACGCTCTGCATCCGTAGTCCAGTAAGCCACCTTGGCTTCTTCATTAATCAGGGTAAGGGCTGTACCTGCCGTTTCAATGGTGGTTTCAAAATAAGCCTCCATGAGGCGATAGGCATGCAGCATGTGCTGCAAAACATCAGTTACTTCAATATATCCAACAGGGGAGCCTTCATCCTGGATCAACAGGTGGGGGCTTTCGCTAAAATAGGGAATGGCTTCGGGCAGTGCAGTAGACGAAGAAATAACAGGCATGTTCGTACTATCTGTTAGAATACTCAGGTCTGTCCGCAGAAGGGACATTACATCTGGAAGCAAATGTTTCATCCGTTTCACCTCGGGTTCGAGCATGATAATCAGAGACGACACTTGTGTGCCATGACTTGCAATGCGAATCGTTGAGCAGCAATAAAGTGATCTTAACGATAAAGAATGGTTAGCCCTATTATAGCGGCACAAATAAGTTGTGTATATATTTTTTGACATGAGGTGTAGGTGTTATAAGGAGGATTAAATAATATATAAAGTAATTAGATTAGTATACGCTTACATACGGATATGTTGCTTCTCTACGCAACTGTTCCTAAATAGTCTGAGCATTTGAAGTCATAGGGAGGTGAAGTTATATGACACCAAGCTGGTGGTCACTATTTGTTGAACATTCATTAGTGTCTTAAATATTGGACATTTCAATTTGGGGTTTCTTATTTTTTAGACATTGTGGTGTAGAAGGGGAACATAAGAGAGAGTGGGATAAAAAAACCATGCGACCTGAGAAAACAGGGATCACATGGTTCCATATGAGTAGGGAAGTCGATTATCTAAACATGTTTTTGACGACCATCCAGAGATTGGCCGGCTTCTCGGCAAGGCGGCGAGTGTAATACGGATACCACATCGTTCCATAGGGTACATAACAGCGAATGCGATAACCTTCCCGTGCAAGTCGTTCCTGTTCGCTCATGCGCAGCCCGTACAGCATCTGGAATTCAAACGCATCTGGGGATATACCACGGTCCTTGGCATACTGTTTAGTCCACGAGATAATGTGATCATCATGCGAAGCGACCGCTGTGTAAACACCCTGATCCAGATGCTGGCGGATCATGGATTTGAATTGATCAATGACTTCGGAAGCATTCTGATATGCTACGGCTGCGGGCTCTTTGTAAGCGCCTTTGACGAGGCGAAGCCGAATGCCTTCACGAATCATGTCCCGTGTATCCTGTTCGGTACGATACAGATAGGCTTGCAGTACAGTTCCTGTGTTATCAAGTCCTTCTGCATGCAAGCGGCGGACAATATCCAGCGTAGCCTGGGTGAATGGGCTGTCCTCCATATCAATTCGGACAAACAAATCATGCAGCTTCGCCTGTGCCGCTACGGATCGGATATTCCGGTAACCCTCCTCCGGGTCGAGCGTAAGGCCCATCTGGGTTGGCTTCAGGGATACGTTAGAGTCTGCTCCTTGGCGAGCTATGCCTTCCACGAGTCTTATATATTCATCACGATACTGGGCAGCCTCGCTCAACCTTGTGATGCCTTCCCCGAGATGATCCAGTGTTGCCATAATGCCTTTGTTGTTAAGGACCCGAATCTCCTCCA
Organism: Paenibacillus illinoisensis NBRC 15959; assembly: GCF_004000925.1. Taxonomy (GTDB): domain Bacteria; phylum Bacillota; class Bacilli; order Paenibacillales; family Paenibacillaceae; genus Paenibacillus; species Paenibacillus illinoisensis. The sequence continues at coordinate 53,662 of NZ_BIME01000005.1, forward strand.
GTGCCTCCTCCAGTGTGCTGCCAGCGATAAACTTGCCTGCCAGCTTTTTGCCGTATTTGATGGACAGATTCTCCACAGCTTTATTGCCTGCAACGGTCAGCAGTGTTTTACGATACATTTCCGTTCCAATACTCACGCCAGTTTCCTCCTTAGGGATCATGCTTCTTATAGCCGTTTAATGAAGCAAGAATCGTGCCAGATCATTTATTTTATTAAAATATTCATTCTTCATCGGAGTTGGCACGGATCTTGCTACATATATTGGGTGAGAGTGAAATAGCATGGTAAATCAGGCGAGCAGCCAGCGATTCCAACATCCTGAAGGAGGAATTATTCATGAATATCCCTTTTGTTAACGAACCATTTACGCCCTTTGCTGTACCAGCGAACAAGGAAGCCTTTGAGAGCGCACTTCGCAAGGTGCAATCTGAGCTCGGACAGGAATATTCCATGATTATCGGTGGGCAGAAAATAACGAGCAGTCGCACGTTAACCTCCGTTAACCCGGCGGCTAAGGAACAGGTGATCGGGACGATTTTTCAGGCAGATCAGGAGCTGGCAGAGCAGGCGATTCAGGCAGCAGCAGAAACATTCCGTACCTGGAAACATACAGATCCGAACGAACGCGCGCGATATCTGTACAAAGCAGCTGCGCTTATGCGCCTGCGCAAGCATGAATTCTCTGCATGGATGGTGTATGAAGCAGGCAAAACTTGGCCGGAGGCAGATGCAGATACAGCGGAAGCCATTGATTTTATGGAGTTCTATGCAAGAGAAATGCAGCGTCTCAGTGAACCTCAGCCTCTGACCCGGATTGCAGGCGAGGATAATGAACTAACCTATATCCCGCTTGGCGTGGGGGTTGTCATTCCACCTTGGAACTTCCCGCTGGCCATTATGGCTGGCATGACTTCTGCAGCGCTCGTATCGGGTAATACAGTTGTCCTGAAGCCGGCCAGCACGACACCGGTGATCGCAGCCAAGTTCATGGAACTGCTCACTGAAGCAGGATTGCCGGATGGCGTAGTGAACTACTTGCCAGGCCCGGGCAGCGAAGTGGGCGATTATCTGGTGGATCATGCGCTGACTCGCTTTATCAGCTTCACCGGTTCGAGAGATGTGGGTCTGCGGATCAACGAACGGGCTGCTCGCACAGCTCCAGGGCAAAAGTGGATCAAACGGGTAATTGCAGAAATGGGCGGTAAAGATTCCATCGTTGTGGACGGTGAAAGTGATCTGGAACTGGCTGCGGACTCCATTACCGCTTCGGCATTCGGATTCTCTGGACAGAAATGTTCAGCGTGTTCCCGTGCCATTATTCATAAGGATGTATATGATGAGGTATTACAAAAGGTCATTGAGCGTACGAAGAAGCTCACGATGGGCAGTCCGCTCGAGGTAGGCAGTCATGTAGGACCAGTTATTGACGACAAGGCTTATGCCAAGATTAATGAATATATCGAAGTGGGCAAGGGCGAAGGCAGGCTTGTGTTGGGCGGTGGTACAGGGGATGCTCAAGGCTATTTTATCGAACCGACGATTATCGCGGATGTTGACCCGCTGGCCCGAATTGCGCAGGAAGAGATTTTTGGACCTGTACTCGCGTTTATCAAGGCAGATACGTTTGAGGAAGCTCTTCATATTGCAAACAACACGGATTATGGCTTAACAGGTGCAGTCATTTCACGAAATCGTGCGCATCTGGAACTGGCGAGACGAGAGTTTTTTGCTGGCAATTTGTATTTTAACCGGAAATGCACAGGTGCTTTGGTTGGCACGCATCCGTTTGGCGGATTCAACATGTCAGGTACGGACTCCAAAGCGGGAGGAAGAGATTATCTGCTGCTCTTTACACAAGCGAAGCTGGTCTCCGAAAAGTATTGAGGCGTACAGCGGCTGATGCTTGTAGTAAAGCATTTACTTTTGTACTCTTTTTCCGGAAAATATAAATCAAATTCCAATCCGCGCAGAAGGAGGGAGAATCATGCTGGAGATGCAGCTGGTTCAGGAACAGCGTGTTCGGCTGTCCATGACGCCAGAGATGAAACAGTCCATTCATTTGCTGACGTTGTCCGGTCAGGACTTGAACCGTTATCTGCAGGAAGCAGCCGATGAGAATCCGGTACTTGAAGTGGAGGAGCACGCTGCACCGCTGGTCCGCCTCCCGCGGAAAGGAAATCAGAGAACGTTCGCTTCCTATGACCCGTTGCTGCAGGTGAAAAGTGCTGAGCCAACGCTTGAGCAGCTGCTGTCTGCTCAGATTCGCTTGCTGGATCTCCCGCCTATGGTGAAGGTAACAGCTGAATATTTGGCAGGGTGTGTCAATGACGACGGTTATCTGAAGACAGATTTGGCTGAATTGTCATCCGTACTCGGCATCTCTGTGGATGGGCTGCAAGCAGGATTGGATATCCTTCATTCGCTGGATCCCGCAGGCGTTGGAGCACGCAGCTTACATGAGTGCTTGCTGCTACAGATCCGCCGGGATTCGTCAGCCGTTGTCCATGCCGAGCGAATGGTTCAGGCCGGACTGGGGGAACTCGTCCCCTTCCATCCGGGGAAAGCGGGAACCAGGCTAGGTATATCCTCACGGGAGGCACAGGCTGCGTATAATTACATTACGCAGCTCGATCCCAAACCCTGTCGTTCCATTGGATGCCAAGAGCGTCCTCATTACATTATTCCGGATGCCATGGTGGAACTGCGGCATAGCGAGATTTATATCGGGCTCCATTTGGCAGGGAACCTTCATGTATCCATGAATGAAGCATGTTCCCACTGGATCAGGCATGGAGCTCCAGACGAAGTCTGGTCGGCGCGGGCAGCGGAGGCAAGAGCCATTGTTCGCAGTGTGCAGCTGCGGCGCAGAACCTTGATGCGTGTTCTCACGGCAGTGATGAGCGAGCAGGTACATTTTTTGCATGAAGGGCCCGCTGGTCTGAAACCACTCAGTCTGGCTAACGTTGCCGAGAGGATTGACATGCATGAGTCCACGGTGAGCCGTGCCGTTAGCGGGAAATATATTCAGACCCCCCATGGGGTATTCGAATTAAAGTCCTTTTTTACGACAGGCATTGAGACAGCAGGTGGAGATCCCACTTCTGCATCAGCGGTTAAACTTCGATTGAAGGAACTCATCCGTACGGAGCAGGTTAGCCGGCCGTATTCGGACAGTCAATTGGCAGCGCTGCTCGCCGATGAGGGGATCAGGATCTCCCGCAGAACGGTGGCAAAGTACAGGGAGGAGCTGCAGATCCTGCCTTCGCTTGAGCGCAAGCGCTGGAGTTAAATAAACCTTCATGCCTTAATGTCTTCATCCTTATAGCATCAGCGTTATAACACCATAAAGCCCCTGCTCATCCGAATTAACGGTGTGCAGGGGCCTTCTGTTTTGATCCATAATCATGATGAATTCGAGTCAGTCAAGCCTCATTACATATTGTGCAGGAAACGCTCACCAGCAATGCCCGGTGTAGTCATCTGTTCCGGATGCATGATTTCTTCGAGCTCCTCTATGGTGAGCAGTCCGCGTTCCAGAATGATTTCTTGGAGCGAAGCACCCGTTTTCAGAGCTTCCTTCACAATGGATGCTGCCACGTCATAACCCAGATGCGGGTTGAGTGCCGTAATAACGCTGAAGCTTTGCTTCATGATCAGTGCACAGCGTTCACGGTTGGCTTCCATTTCCTCCACAGCATAACGGGTGAACACGTCAATTCCGTTATTCATGATTTTCAGGGATTGCAGCAGGTTGAACGCGATGACAGGACCCATTACATTCAATTCGAATTGTCCGGCTTCACACGCCATGCAGATGGTATGATCGTTCCCCATGACCTGGAAGGAGACCTGGTTGATCACTTCGGCCATAACGGGATTGACCTTACCTGGCATGATGGAAGAACCGGGCTGACGGGCCGGAAGACGAAGCTCATTGAATCCTGCGCGCGGTCCGGAAGCCATCATTCGAATATCGTTACAGATCTTGGACAGGTTGACCGCGCATACCTTGAGGGCAGCAGACAGCTCCATATAAGCATCCGTATTTTGAGTGGCATCGACGAGATCATCAGCCGTCTGCAGCTTCAGTCCGGTAACATCGGACAAATGCTCCGTGACCTTAACGATGTACTCCGGTTTGGCATTGAGCCCTGTTCCTACTGCCGTAGCTCCGAGGTTGATCGTCAGCAGGCGGCGATTCGCAAATTCAAGACGCTCCATATCGCGTCCCAGCACACGCGCATAGGCACCGAATTCTTGTCCCAAACGGATCGGCACGGCATCCTGGAGATGGGTGCGTCCTACTTTGACGACATCATTGAACTCCAGTTCTTTTTTTAGAAAGGCATCTTTCAGACGCTGCATGGTATCAAGCAGTGTTTCAGACAACCGATACGCTGCGATCCGCAGTGCCGTTGGAATGACATCATTGGTCGATTGGGACATATTCACATGGTTGTTGGGATTGCAATGGAAGTAGTCCCCTTTGTTTTGCAGCAGCAGTTCCAGTCCGCGATTGGCCAAAATTTCATTCATATTCATATTCATGGAGGTGCCTGCACCGCCCTGAATGGAGTCAACTATAAAATGATCCAGATGATGACCTTTCATCATTTCTTCAGCGGCCATCACGATGACATCGCCAATTTTCGGCGGCAGCATCTTCAGCTCCATATTCGTGATTGCGGCAGCCTTCTTCACGGCAGCGAGGGCTGTAATTAGCTCCCGGTGCACAGGTACGCCGGTAATCGGGAAGTTTTCCACGGCCCGCACCGTCTGTATACCGTAATAGGCATAAGCAGGAATTTCTTTTTCACCAATAAAATCTTTCTCCGTCCGTGTGGACATTGTAGACATTTCTTTCGCCTCCAGTGGCATCCAAAAATAGGTCAGCTCCGGCGATGCCGAAGCGCACTCAGTATATCATTTAAGCAAAATGGATGCCAGGCTAAATGATTTTACCCAAGTTGCCGATAATAATTAAAATTAGGGGGTTTAACCTGGCGTGGTACTGGGTGAATCGAAGTGTAACAAACTTATCTTATAAATTATGCACCACAAGGATGAAAAGGTATTCGTGCAGGACAAGATGGGTTCCTGATTCAGCGTTTTCAGTGATGTAGATCACATGTTTTTTGGTCGATGATTGGTAAAATAGGAAAAAAGGACTACGAGGTGTGAGCATGAAATGGACTTTAGGCGCAAAGACAGTCGCAGGTCTGGTACTCATTTCGATTATTACATACGGGACTAGCGGCTTTTTTATATTCTTCCTCCAGGACTGGCTCTCTTTCTCCATGCCAAGCTGGTTGTATATCACCTTAGTACTCATACTAGGGGTATGCTGGAACGGAATTCTGGGATGGTTTGCCTCACGCTGGCTGACACGCCCAATTGTTCACCTGTCCAAGGCAGCTCAGCAAGTTTCCTCAGGGGATTTAACAGCTGAAATTCCGGAGCGCCGTACACAGGACGAGCTTGCCGTTTTATATGACGCATTTCGCGCGATGGTCGTTAATCTAAGAAGTATTGTAAACGATATTTCGGATAGTACGCGTACGACCTCACAGAATGCGCAATCGCTGAGTGAAGCCATTACCCAGGCAGCCGAACAGATCGAAATGATGTCGGAAGCGGTGGATCACATTGCCGTAGGGGTAGAGGAACAAAAAGTGACCTCACAGCAATCACTGATTACCGCAGATGAGATGTTGAATGATTTTCAGCGCATGCATACCCAATCGATCGGAATGACAGAGATGTCAGGGCAAATGGAACGGTCGGTTGATCAAACGAAGCAGACTTTCTCGTATCTGATGAAAGGCATGGACGAGCTGACCGTATCGCATAATCGTTCCCGTGACATCATGGTGCTTCTGGAGAAGGAAGCTTCGGATATTGAAGCCATTACGCAATCGGTCAAAAACATCGCTGAGGAGACAGCGCTTCTTGCCCTTAATGCATCCATCGAGGCAGCGCGTGCAGGGGAAGAGGGAGCTGGTTTTGCTGTAGTTGCCCAACAGATTCGCAAGCTGTCGGACGAGAGTACACAATCGGTTCACCGGATTAACGAATTGATCAGTCGTGTTCAGCAGCGTATCCGCGATACAGCACAGCTGATTCATGAGCAGCACGGGCTTGTCGTGAATGAGTCCCAGCGTACCATCAACGTCGATCAGACTCTGCAGGAGCTGACGGGAACGGTTGAGGTGTTCATGAAAGGCGCTCATGAGATCGGCTCCAAAATTGCAGAGCAGACCGTTCGGGTTGAACGGACGCATGGTCACGTGAAACAAATTCAAGGAAAAGCCGGCTCGTTCTCGGACGAGGCCAGACGGATTATGGATGCCGCTCATGAGGAGACGGCAATCATGGAGGAAATCTCCTCTTCCGCTGAAGAGTTGAGAGAATTAACGAATCGTTTGATGGATAAAACTAAAGCATTTCGGATGCAGCCATAAGCTGTGTCCGGAGTGTTTTTTTCTTTATATGGATAAACCCGAACATTCTTTCGCAAATTTTGAGGTTTGTAAAGTTTTTTTTATGAAACATTAACAAAATCGCAACGACTGGGCGATAAATGACGATATAATAGTTGTAGTATTCCATTTTTAAAAGAAGGAGCCCAGAATATTGAAAACTTGGACAGGTATCCTGCTGATGATCGTTTTGGCGGTTGTTACCATTAGTACAACTTCAGCTGCCAGAACCTCCAATGAACAAAAACAGCTTAACATAGATGATCAATCCAGCCAGACTTCAGGGGTCGTGGCTTCCAATATAGAAACAATGAATGAAACAGCTTTTACAACGAAAGAAGCAACCTCCGTCAAGGAGGAAGACATCTCAGTTGCTCCCGAAAATGAGAACGTAAGACTGTACCCCATGAAATTGGAGGGTTCAGGATATATATATAACGGAATGGTGCTGGAAGTGAACGGCAAAACACAAGAATTCAGCAAATGGCAAGGAGAAGGCGGGTCCTACAAACCCGAAGTGCACGAACTGGATTTGAATGGAGATGGCAAAAAGGAAATTATCGTGCTTTTCACTGCCGGACACGGGACAGGTATTTATTTGGGTCAGGCACACATCATAGATCCGGATACGCTAGAAGAGATGAAGATGCAATCACTGGATGACATTGTCAAGCAGCATGTACATTCGAAAGTCAGTGTTGCACCGGGGCAGGTGACGATCAATGTTACCGTTGATGGTGTTCATGCAGAGCCCTCTCTGATGGAGGAAGAGACGAGCGATGGCGTGTATAACGGTGAGCTCAAGTTCGGCGGTGTTGTATATTACAGTGTGGAGAATGGCAAGTTGGTTGTGTCGGCATCAGGTGCATACGGTATGGGCTTGTATGACGGTGATCTTAACTTTGCCTATGACTATAAAGATGGCGAGTGGCAAGCTGTGGAATTGGAATACAGCACAGAAGAGTATGAAGATGAGTACTATGAATCTTTTGATTGAACGGAAGTAATCAGAGAAGCGCAGAATAGCTGAGAAGCATGGCAAAAAAATAGGTCCCTAAGGTCTGAATGCCGGAGGGAAACGGGTGAGGCTGAAAAAATGATGCACCTTTAGCCTCGCTTTGTGTTATCCAAAATCGAATTTTATTTCAGGAATTTACCATGAAATGGTTGACACAAGCACTTTAGTCGTTTAAATGTATAAAGGATGGAACTTATCTATTTCATCCTTTCAGGAGGGATCATTCATGAGGAAGAAGGTTGTTTTGGGTTTAATGGTGGGTACATTAACACTGGGCATCGGCACTGGGGCACTTGCAGCAACGGGGCTGGAACCGATTAAAGCGTATTTGAACAGCAAGATATCTCTGAAATTAAATGGGACAACGGTAACAGCCAAAGATGCCAATGGCAAAACGGTATTGCCGATTACTTACAACGGAACGACTTATTTGCCTGTGCGTGCGGTGGGATCATTGCTTGGGACAGAGATCACTTATGACAGTGCAACTTCATCCGTCCTGATTGGTGGAAAAAATGAAACCGGGCCAGTAACAAACGATAAAGTAACACTAAGTACACTTGGAACAACTGTATTGGGATCTACTGCATGGCATACCAAAGATCCTGCGGAGACTACTTACAAAGGCAAGGATTACAAAGATGTATATCTGCATACCGATTCCGTGAAGCAAGGGGACGACTTCCAGATCATGACGGGCAAAAAGTATTCTTCCCTGCATCTGGAATTGGCCGCTCTTGTTGGTAATCAGGAGATACAGGTAATCAACCAGGACAATACGGTTCTCAAAAAGCTAAGTATATCGCCGGGAAGCGGTTTGGTAAGCTTGGACGTGGATGTATCAGGCACAGAAGCTGTTTTTGTTGAGATTGTTTCAGAAGATCCAGGTTCATCGCTGTTTGTGCCTCTTACAACATCGTATTTGGTTAAATAAAATAGACGTAAAAAACGATTATCAACGATGATGTTGCTGGATCAAATCCATAGCACACATTGTGATAATCGTTTTTACGTTTATTCAGTGCGAATCATGTTGATCAAACGACATTACCGAATTACAGTATCGAGCGGTTTGAGATTTGCTTCAATCTCTGCACGGCGACCTTCAAGGAATGGAGGCAGTGCCAGGGACTCCCCAAGATGAGCCAGCTCTTCATCCGTATCGAAACCAGGACCGTCGGTTGCAAGCTCGAATAGAATGCCATTGGCTTCACGGAAGTACAGGGACCGGAAGTAAAAGCGATCGACGAAGCCGGAATTAGGGAAGCTGAAGTTGCGAACACGTTCTACCCATTGTTTCAATTCTTCCTCATTATCCACCCGGAAAGCAACATGGTGTACGCTGCCACGTCCTGGTCTCTCGATCGGCAAGTCATTACGCTCCTCGACATGGACCTCGGAACCACTGCCTCCTTCACCGGATTCGAATACAAGTACATCTGGTTGACCTGCAACAAAAGCAGGGTAGGTTCCTTTTTGACGGAATCCAAGCAGCTCCGTGAGAACAGCTGCCGTCAACGATGCATCCTGAACGGTGAGGTGAACAGGACCAAGACCGACAATACCGTATTCAGCTGGTACCGGGCTCTGATCCCATGGTTTGCCCCCAGGTACACCTGTGTTGTTCTCATCAGACACCAAGATCAGACGCTGGTTCTCAAAATCAGTAAATGAGAGTGTTGCACGGCCACCACGATTCGTAATTTCACCGTGAGGTACTTCGTACTCGTCAAAACGTTTGATCCAATACTGGAGTGCAGCATCACTCGGAACGCGCAGCGATGTTGCAGAGATGCTGTTCACGCCTTCACGTGTTTGTCCGGCCATCGGAATTTCGAAGAAGGTTAGCTCCGTGCCGGGATTGCCTTTTTCATCTCCATAGAAAAGGTGGTACACGGAAACGTCATCCTGGTTTACTGTTTTTTTGATTAGGCGAAGGCCCATGACATCGGTATAAAAACGATAGTTTTCAGCGGCATGTGCGGTCAGTGCGGATACGTGGTGAAGTCCTTTGATTTGCATTGTTAATTCCTCCTGAGTAATTGGGATGGGGTATTCTTGATTATGTGTAAAGTGTTATTTAACTTTTATTAAGTGGCTAACTTTTTGTTTGTTTTGTTCTGAATTTATCTTAACATAAAGATAATTAGAACGCAATACATATCTGCAAACATTCAATGGATAGACTTTCACTTCGATTAATGCCAAAATGAAAAATATTACATTTCAAGGTATCACTGTTTGTGATGGGAAGGAGAAGAACATGGGATATCCCCAGTGGCTTGACCCTTATGATGAACGGCCTTTTATCATGTTTTCGAATCCACACATATGGGCGATAGCCTGCACGGCAATGGTGATTATCCTGCTGTACCTGTTTAGAAACCACTTGAGATCATGGCCGGAACGCACACGTAGGGTGCTGCGAATCACTTTAGCCATCTTTATGATAGGTTGTGAAGTGCTGCTTCAGTTATGGTATGTCTACGGCGGGGTGTGGAGTGTGAGGACATCGCTTCCGCTGGAGCTGTGCAGTCTGTCCCTGTTGTTGTCGGCCGTGCTGCTGTTAACACGCAGTCGTATGCTGCATTCAGCATTATTATTGGCAGGGATTGCAGGTGCGCTGATGGCGATTGTAACTCCAAACCTCGGTTATACCGTTCCACATTTTCGTTTTATTCAATTTTTTACGGCTCATGCCTGTATTATACTTGCCTTGCTCTATATGACCTGGGTAGAACAGCTTCGTCCAAGCTGGAGATCAGTTGTGGGTTCGATGGTTTTTGTTAATGTGGCGGCGCTGATTGTATATGGAATGGATGTGCTTTTGGAAGCCAACTATATGTTTCTTCGTCATAAACCGGAGACGGCATCCGTGCTGGATCTTCTGGGACCGTACCCGTTATACATTTTGGGGGAAGAAGTACTGGCAGCCGTGTTGTTTTCGCTCATGTACGTGCTGTTCTTCGCCATTCCGGAGCGAGTGAGGAACCGGGTGAAGAAGGAGAGAAGTTCCGCAGTGTGATTGGCAAAAGGAGAACAATGAAAATCCCGCAGTATCCTGAAGCTCAGGAGACATGCGGGATGATTGGTTTATTGAACTCAATGCGATGGGGCGGATAACTTATCCCCGAAGGAGGGATTCTGCACCATCCACGTAGATTCGTGTACCCGTGACATGGGAAGATTCGTCGGAAGCCAGGAAAAGCACCAGGTTGGCTACCTGTTCTGAAGTACCAGGTTCACCCTTGAGCGGATGTTCATGGCCTTCCGGGAATTCCACGGGGATCTGTACATCCTTCAGATCATCTGAAGGATAGGTGTTGTCATCGATATTGGTGTCGATGGCACCAGGACATACGGCGTTGACACGAATCTTGTAACGGGCAAGTTCGAGTGCAGCCATCTTCGTAAAAGCGGTTTGCCCGGCTTTGCTGGAAGCGTATGCAGAGAATCCGATACCTGAGAATACCCGGTTACCGTTAATCGAACTGGTGATGATGATGCTGCCTCCACGGTCTTTCAGATGGGGGATGGCGTATTTGACGGTTGCAAACGTGCCGCGCATATTAATCTCCATCGTTTGGTCCCAGTCTTCCGGTTCCATCGTTTCAATCGGCGCCATGGTGCCGTTGATCCCGGCATTGGCGAATACAATATCCAGTTTGCCGGCTTCAGCCGCAGCCTGATTAATAGCTTTTTGCACATGGTCCGGTTTGGAGATATCGCATTCGATCACATAAGCTTCGCCGCCAGCCTTCTCAATGGTCTGCTTCGTTTCTTCCGCTTTCTCTGGCGTACGGTCCAGCATGTAGACTTTGGCTCCATGCTCTGCAAAACGAATCGCGGTAGCCTGCCCAATACCAGAACCACCACCGGTCACAATCGCCACTTTTCCTTTCAAACGCTGTTCACTCATCCTGATCCCTCCACGTCCATAAAATTTCAGTGTTACTCTCTATCTCTACATACCCGGCACAAGGGAGGTGAATCAGATTCCTTCATACTTGTCCAACCAAAAAAAACAGGACCGATAATCGGTCCTGCATCTAAATCTGAAATGACGTCTAATATGCGAATCGCTTGCTGAAATGTTATTTATGTTTCTTCCAGTCCAGCGAGCTGTTATTCAATAAATACTCGAAGTCATTATCCCGTCGCTTCTGTTCCGCTTTACGAGCTTCTTCTGCCTGCTGGCGTTCCTCTTCCTTGCGCTGGGCTTCGGCAGCCTTGGCTTCATCAGCTTGAGCCTTCAGCTTCTCCAGCACGTCGCTGCTGAGCAGATCCTTCAGCGTCGTTGGTTTATCCTGAGCTGCTTTGGGGGCAGCAGGTTGTTTTTTGGATTTTGCCATGGAAAATTCTCCTCTCCAACGTAAATCAGGTTCCCTGTTTCGATCCGTAGTCATAGTATATCAGGTTCCCGGTATCCATTCCATGAAACGAGTCAAGAAAAGAAGGAAATCAGCTGTTCCGTGACGAATGAAAACGGGTATAAAATCATATAGTATTACCGATACTGCGACTATTCCCTGGAGAAAGGAGTCGTTGTTCGTGGAAGTTGACCGCAGCATGTTGAAAGGGCTTGCATGGGGGATTGCCTTCAGCTGCCCGCTATGGATTGCGATTATTGGCTGGTTCCGTTTGTTGGGGTGGATGTTGTGAGATCAGCGGGTTGCAGAGCTGCTGCATATATAATGCGTAGAGGGCTTTTTTTAAAACCTCATATGTAAACGCTATCATTAAATAAAGCTCTGCCTTGCGTATTTATCGCAAGACAGAGCTTTTGTTTGTTTGGAATGTACCTGAAGGCTTATTACTCAGGCATTTTAACAGGTTCAGGATATTCCAGTCCATGCGTGTCCACGGTCACCTTTTTCATAACTTGATCGGTAACCGGTTTTACTCCTTCAGTAGGCTGATTAACGATGCTATCCACCACATCCATACCTTCTGTGACTTTGCCAAAAGAGGCATATTGAGCATCTAAATTCTCATCGTCTGCTGCCATGATGAAAAATTGGGAACCAGCTGAATCGAGTTTTCCGGATTCCCGCGCCATGGAGATAACCCCACGTGTGTGCTTCAGATTATTTTTGTGGCCGTTGGATGTGAATTCACCCTTAATGGCATATCCGGGGCCGCCTGTCCCGTTACCATTCGGATCTCCACCTTGAATCATGAAGCCCGGAACAACGCGGTGGAATATCAAGCCATCATAGAAGCCCTGATTGGCCAGCGAGATGAAATTGTATACCGTGTTGGGCGCAATGTCCGGATAGAGTTCGATCACGATTTTTTGCCCGTCCTGCATTTCAATCGTGGCTACCGGATTTTGACCTTCAGGCGGAGCCGGAACGGGTTCCGTAGCGCTGCTCGAAGGGCGTCCACAGCCGCTAATAACAATAAGCAGCAGCGCCATGATCAGCGATGCAGCAGTTGTTTTTTTCCATCGTAAAGACATGAGAATGTTCCCCCTTGCATCTCTGCTTAATGTGATTCAACGGAATTATTTTGGGATAATCCATCAACTATCATACCGTTTTTTGGGACAGGAAGGCAATCCAAGCTTTGCTTTTGCAGGTGCCAGGGATGGTCTTCATGGGAGCATAGGTGTAAAATAAGGAAAATGCTTCCGCAGCAGGGACGTACGGGTCTGTTCCGTCCGCTCCAAACCACGGCAGTCCCGGGCGTCAGTAACGGAAAGGACGTGTGGGTATATGAACTTCTCGTGGAAGCGTAATCTGGTGATTTTGTGGATTGGTGTATTTTTTTGCAGCACCGCATATTCAATCTCCATCCCGTTTTTGCCCTTGTTTCTGAGCGGCGATCTCGGTGTTCGTGATCACCTGGAGTTTTGGTCAGGGCTGGCCTTTGGCATCACGTTTCTGGCCAGTGCACTGGTGTCTCCGTTCTGGGGTTCCCTGGCAGACAAATACGGACGCAAGCCGATGCTGATCCGGTCGGGATACAGCCTTGCGGTTTTGTATTTAATCAATTATTTTGTACAGGACCCATATTCACTCATCGTAGTCCGGCTGTTCCAGGGATTGCTGGCTGGTTTCGTTCCGGCTGCAATTGCCCTTGTGGGTACCAATACACCAGAAGCGAAGACCGGATACGCGCTGGGTATCATGTCCACGGCTGGAGCTACGGGCGGGATTATTGGTCCGCTAATTGGCGGTGTGGTGAGTCACTACTACGGCAATCGAAATGCTTTTTTATTCTCAGCCATTGTGGTGCTCGTCTCTGCGGTAATCGCGACCTTCTGGGTAAAAGAGGAGAATTTCAATCGCAACAAGCCGCGTTCCCATGTCATGGATGATATCCGTGAAGCCAGAGCGAATCGTCTGTTTATTACTGTGCTGGGCATGATGGGCATCTGTACCTTTTCCGTCATGATTCTTGAGCCGCTGCTCACGGTCTATGTCATGGAGATGGGTATTCAGCCGGACCGGGCATCACTCAGCTCAGGTATTATTTTCTCAGCGGTAGGTATAGCTACCGTCATTATGGCACCGAGATGGGGGAAGATTGGTCAGCGCATCGGTTACGGCAAAGTGTTGATTATTGGACTCGTCGGTGGGGCAGTGGGGAATCTGCTGCAGTTTTTCACGACAGGTTATATCGGTTTTGGTGTTTTGCGGTTTGTATACGGGTTGTTCTTCGCGGCTGTGTTCCCGGCCATCAATGCCATGATTGTGCAGGCGACGGACCCGGGCTTCCGAGGAAGGGCCTTTAGCCTGAATCAGTCGGCCTCCCAGATCGGTACGATGGCAGGTCCCATCATTGGTGGTATTCTTGGTGGATGGCTGCCTATTCGCTGGATTTTTATCATCAATGGACTGGCGCTGTTAATCACAGCGATTGTAGCCAAATGGTCTGGCTTGGAGCATAAGCTTCCGGGTTCAGGAAAATCAGCATCGAAGAAAGCGGTAACAGCAGATCGATAGATGGATCTTAAGGAGAGATGGCGCTGTAGCAATACAGCAGCCATCTTTTTGATATGACTATATATGTGGGCAAGTAATATACATTTAAAAAGGGAAACCTCTTCATGAGAGATTTCCCAATTGTTCAGCCTGATTCATTTCATAAAAAAGGTGTATCATTCTTCAGAATCGGATTTCTCCTTCGGAATGGCATGTTCAACAGCATCAAGCTGATCCTCTTTTTCCAGAGCATCCGGAAATGAATCTTCCGTAAATAGCCCGAAATCAGGGTCGATGTCCCGTTCGGTTACCAAATTATCCGGCGTCTCAACATGCTTATGGTGGTCATCCTTCATTATGCTGCACCTCCTTATTCACGACGCAAGGGAGTTTGCCAATCTTAACCTCGTGGAAGAATGTTGTCCTGCGGTTTGGCACCCGCTCCCGCACCGTTGAGAAGATCAGTACCATGAAGGGCATCCGGATCAGGTGCAGCGGGGTCCACCGGGCTATTCGGCTGCAGCAGATCGGCATCAGGTACAGATTCCAGTGCAGGTTCTGCCAAACGTGATTCGAGCTCATCATCCTCTACCGCCGTTGCAGCTACAGGAGGCAGGTACGTCTCATCGGTTTCAATTCGTCTTCCGGACACTTCGTCAAATGTATCCATATCGCCCGCGGGTACTTCTGTTTCGGGTGGAATATCGCGGGACCTCTGATATCGGTCATAATAACGGTCGCTTTCGTCATTACTAATCGGTCTGTCTGTCATAAGTAGCAGCTCCTTTCAGGAATTAAATGTGATTGACTGCATGTATTATTGTGCTGATATTTTCTAAGGTTCTTACCCCGTAGTTACCCAAACCCTAAACGTTGTAATCCTGCACGTGTTAGCATTCCCTGGGTTGACCCGAATATGAATGATTAAAATTTAGGGAATACATATTTGACGAGAAAGTACAGGAAGCCGAAAAAAATGAGTACATAAGCCGCATATTTAATAAAAGTGGAGGCGACCATGCTGGAATCCGATTTTTGCTGGATATCTTTCCGTTCTACTTCTACCGTTTTGTGTGGCTCGTTCATTTAAATCATCTCCTTAATAGGTGAATGGTTGCTTTGAGGAACCATTACACCCATAGAAGCGAATTGAATCGCAGAGCAGCTGGTACAGCTTTCGAGCAAGGCCTATGTTATGATGGAGCATGATGAAATAGGGAGGGATTCCAGTTGGAATGGTTTACACTTGGCAATATGATCACTCGAATCCGAATTGGACAAAAGGCATCTACGCCCGGCTTTTCGCGTACAGTCATTCGCAGACCGGACGGTTTGTTCTGGGTCGGTGGCATATGGGCCGGACAAGTTGTCCAGTTGCGTGATTTTCTTTTTTCGGATATATGGACGATTTATGAGGATGAGGAAACGGAGCAGTGGCTGAAGTTTCGGAATGCCTATGAACGAACGGAACGGGAAATGATTGAGAACCAGTTCGAAGATTTGCGCGGGTAAGACAAAGGATAACTGGATTTCCTCGTTATAAAATGGAAATAAATATATAGTTGGACTAAAATGTGATTTTTTTCGTTTGCCATTAGAAGGTGACACGTTAAATCATGGCGAATCATAAATGATAGAGTTAGGGGATAGATGCAGCATTTTGCATCATTCGAATATTGCTAAATGCTCAAAATATGAACTTTGAGGTGCTGTGAATGAAAAATGTGCCCAAAGCTATCATCGTCCTATGGATCAGCCTGTTATTCATCATGTATTGGCCGCAGGGAGTAGGCGCGGCAGGTGTACAGGAAGATAACAGTCCTGTCCCCATTACGACATGGGAAGTAAAATGGGGAAATGAACACGATCAGGGGTTTATCAGCGAAGTGGGAAGACCTGATGAAGTCTGGGAGCGGCAAGGGCTGGAGAAGCCGGATTACACTACGGTAAATCCTTCTACGGAGTCACTATGGACTCGCTTGACCATTCCGCAACTGAGTGAGGATAATTCTGCCATTCGTTTTGAAAATATTAAAGGTCAACATATTGTGATCTATCTTAAGGATCGCAAGGTGTATGAGAACTATCATTATAACTATGACAACAATGCGGCACTGCTGCCCCTATCTATCGA
This sequence comes from Paenibacillus illinoisensis NBRC 15959, assembly GCF_004000925.1. Taxonomy (GTDB): domain Bacteria; phylum Bacillota; class Bacilli; order Paenibacillales; family Paenibacillaceae; genus Paenibacillus; species Paenibacillus illinoisensis. Next base: position 70,222 of record NZ_BIME01000005.1, read on the forward strand.
AAATTCAGGTGAGCAGCTGTATATATGGACTGAAAATACCAACGGCCGACTCGGAATCTTCGGGACGGTGGAGGTAGGCAGATACACCAATCTGCAAGAGAGATATATTCATAATGGCTTGTTGGATGTCATCTTAGGGGCAACCTTTCTGTTTACAGCCATGACCATGCTCAGCTGCACATTCTTCTTTGGCAAATTCCATAAGGGATTATGGATCTCACTATGTGTTGTCATGGGTTCCATCGGAACGATGATCATTACGTATTCACAATTTCTGTATACGTTCTACCAGATTTACGGCGATCTGTACTCCATATTGTTCGATATGGCGATGCTGGCGGGAATGCCTGCACTATGTTATTTTTTCGAACAGATTATTGGGGCGGGGCCTTATGGGATCTTCACGAAGTTAAGAAAATTTCAGCTCGTGTATTCCGGTATTGCAATCATCGCACTGCTCGTGTATTTCATCTCGAGCGGTCAATGGGACGTACTTTATGTATTTCTGGTTCAAAAGGCAATCGGCGTCATTTTGGTAATCCTGCTGACATTACTGATGATAGGCACCATATCCCAGGCACTAAGAAGAAACAAGGAAGCAATACTGCTGGCTGCAGGATACAGTACGTTTGCGCTCATCAGTGTAGCTGAGTTGTTATGGTACTACCAGCGGAATGGCACGTATCATCTCATATGGTGGAAGTGGTCGATGGTTGCTTTTATCATAGCGCTTATTGCCATTCTGGGCAGTCGTTTTGCGGAGAAGCATAGACAGGTCATTGAGTACTCCAAGGAACTGGAGCTGTTCAACAATGAATTGCAGCGATCCGAGAAGATGGAGATTATTAGTGAACTGGCCGCTTCAGTTGCACATGAAGTTCGCAATCCTCTACAGGTGACCAGAGGATTCCTACAGCTGATGACCGAACAGGAAGACAACAAAAACAAGGGGTATGTGCGAATTGCCCTTGAGGAGCTTGACCGAGCATCAGGGATCATTACGGACTTTCTGACGTTTGCCAAACCGGAATTCGATCATATTGCTTCTCTGAATATTGCTGATGAGTTTACGCATATAGAAGGGATTCTGGTGCCGATGGCCAATCTGGAGGGCGGCAAAATAACGACCGATATCCCGCCAGATCTCTGGATTCGAGGCAACTCTTCCAAGTTCAAACAGGCCTTTATTAATATTATTAAAAACAGTATTGAAGCTTTGCAGGGTCAAGGCCAGATTGATATATGGGCCTATGCCCAGGATGGAATGATTAAAGTACACGTGAGGGATAATGGGGAAGGCATGGATGAGGAAGCTTTGGTCCGCCTGGGAGAGCCCTACTTCTCCAACAAGATCAAGGGAACAGGGCTTGGCATGATGGTAACCTTCCGAATTGTGGAAGCGATGCATGGCGAGATCTCATTTACAAGCACAAAAGGGGTAGGAACGGAAGCTGTCGTATCTTTTGCCGAGTTCGTCGATTGACGGACTGGCAGAAGATAGACAGCTTTTTCGTTCTCTACCCCTTTACCTGTAATGTTGGCCCAGAGCCGTTAAGTTGGGTGTTTAGGTTCTCCAAGGTCCGCAATTCACGTCATAATTCACTTTGGAGGGATTGGGCGGAATGACAAGAACATAATCGTTCTGCTGTTCTTCTACTGTACGGATCTTGACGTTGTCCGGAATATCAATACCGAATGCATCGCGAAGTGCCTGTTTTGGATTGGAATGCAGCTGCTGTCTGAAATGTTCATCGGTCCATGCCTTTTCAATAATATCCTCATGCATTGTTCTCTCAGATACCATCATCGTTCAACAATCCCTTCTTAATATAGAATATGAACTGTCACAGTTTCATGACTTCCCTTGTGGGTTTAAGGCATGTTCACTGATCCAGTAATGAAACCCGCCTTGATGAAGCATTTTTTTATGCTGCTTGATTGCCTCGACAGCTTGTACAAGTGTTTGGCATAAATGCGTATTAAAGGACAAAAGGTGCGGAATTCCTGAGTTAGAAGATGCCAATATGTCATGATATCGGTAAGCAATGTCTACATAAGAGTTCATGATTGATGTGCTGTACATATTATCCCGGATACGCTCGCTTAGCGGCTGTTCAGGATAAGTTAGTTGTAGAGCAGAAGAAATATGAGAAAGGAAACTATTATAATTTCCCTGCGCAGCATCTTGATCCATGTCATTGAAATCGTCTGTCATCTGGAGGGTCATGAGTGCGATGTTAACAGCAGAACATACAGCAACAATTCGGTCTTTTTGTTCAAGTAAAAGAAGAGCACCTGCAGCTCCAAGTTGAAGGGGAGCAGCCTTTTGGGTGATCAAAAGCGGGTTTTCTTTGAAGTAATCCAGCGACTTCTCGCCGTTAACACTAACAGCCCAGTCCGTTACATATTGTCTGAAATACGTCCAAAACAGGGAAGACGGGCTAAATAAATCCGAGTAGATACTTAAAGCATCCATGTAGTATAAATTACCCAAGGATAACTTCAAGGTGCTGTCGTCAGGACGTTCATCCATCACTTCATCCTGATTGAGAAAATACAACATATGAATTAGACAGGCCGTGCTTAACTTGTGTGCAGTCTGTGGGGGGAGTCCGTCTGAAATCTGCATCCAGAGCGGAATAATGTAGCCAATATAGCTGTGACCTGAATCGCGCAACAGGGGATTAATTGAGTGAAGTTGTTTCAGTGCATGTTCTGACAGGGATTCAGGATAGTTCTGAACCAGCTGCTCGGCAGCAGCGAACACCACCTCCAAATCGGATCTAAACGGATCAAGCCATTCTCTCCGCATCGTTTGTTTACGCCCTTCCCGCAATAAAATAATTAAGGACTATTCGACTAGATCATGGAGTTATACCCAGTATAGCGGATATGAATTGAAAAAAATAGGATCTTTTGTGATGAATTGTGAAATATTTGATGACTTTTTGTATTTTTATGGGATAAAAACGGGTGGATTAGGCTCAAACTAGGTGTAGACCACAGTATTTCGACATACGAAAGGCGGAAAATAAATATGAAGCACCTATGGAAAACATGGCTTGTAAGCAGTTTGGCAGCCATGCTCATATTAGCAGCAACGGGAAATGCTGCCTCAGCCAGTGCGGCAGAAAAGCCTGACAGCACCGCAATGACAACTCCGGCAGCTTCCCAGCTTGACAAACAACCATGTATGCAGGCAAGCCATGGATTATTTATGATTGGTGAAACAGCCGATCTGCTCGGCATTGGACTCCGAGATCTGAAGGAGCAGATGGAGCTAGGCAAGACATTGAGCCAGATTGCCAAGGAGCGCAAAGGTCTAAGCGAAGAGCAGCTGTTACAGAAGCTCAAACCATCCCTTGTGAAACGTCTGGATCAAGCTGCTGCAGAAGGCTGCCTAACCAAGGAGCAGGTCTCGGCAGCCAAGGCTGGCATGGATGAAAAGTTGAAAAAGGTGATCAATACTCCCCTCAGAGAGCTGCGTAGGGAGTTTGCAGGTCATGGTAGAAAACATGCTTCCTTGAACCACAAGGCGATTGCTCAATTTATCGGCATTACGCCGGAACAGCTTCATGAGCAGTTGAAAAGTGGAAAGTCTCTTGCTGAAGTTGCTAAAGCACATGGAATTAGTGAAACACAGCTTATTGACAAGCTGAAGGAGCAATTAACAGGGGATTTGCAGCGGCTCGTGAACCATAAGGGCGGGGCACATCCGATTCCACGGGAGCATGCACCGGGGCACCCGGCTTCGACCGAGTCAGATTAATGTATGTATATGCAGGGCGCCTGGTCTTCCTCGGAAGACAGGCGCCCTGTTTCTCGTCAACATAGGTGTATAACGAGGTTGACTGAGGTTTACTTTTACTAGCTAAGTGATCAGCTCTTCTAGCTTGTTTCGGAAGAATGGCCTGCACTTGCACTCAGCGGTGTAACTGATCCGGCTTTAAGCCGAGGCTCTACAGGATCGGAGCTTTGAACAGACGAGTTTCGGCTCCGCTTACGCTGTAAACCAACCGTATACCGGGAACCTGGTAACCGGGATAGTCCATAGCTAATGGCCAGCGCTGTGGCAGTTGTCACCAGAAATGACAGCAAGGTTACGGGCAGATGCCAGCCGCCAAGCTGGAGTGGTCTGGTGAAGTAGGCGATCGCATAAATAATCAGAGCATGCACAAGATATCCCCCGAACGAATAGCGGCCGATCCAGGTGAGCGCGCCCAGAAACTTCGTTGTTTTACCTCGTAATAGGACAAGGAATCCATATAACATGAACATCTGCGCCATAATAATAATGAACGTTGTCGGCTTCAGATATGTCGATATATTAAGATTAACAACATCCCCAGAACCTCTGAGCACATCGTAACCCAGCCAGAAGTACATGCCAATGAAAAGACTGATCATCCATGGGAGTGCACGAATGGTCCAGTTTCTCCAAGTGTCTACAGCCCAAGCGCAAACTGCCCCAAGTAAAAAGTAGAACCAGTACATCACCCAGGAATAGGAACGATACTCCAGCAATGTCGACCAGGGCTTCGCAAGTGCCGCTGTCCAGCTGGCCATGTCGTAATAGGACCACTTCATCAGCAAGCTATACATTCCCGCTGCAAGCAGAACAAGCAATAGAACGGAATGCATGCGCGTTATTCTGGTGATTTTGGTAAGCTGGCTGTTCACGAATTGAACCCCGAGCCGGAACAAGGGAAATAACACATAAAACTGAAAAATCATGATGACAAACCAGAGATGATATCCTGTCTGAGGGATGAAAAGCTCGCGGATTAGGCTGCGTACATCAGGCGTGCCCGAGAGCCAAAATGCAGGTGTGAACATGCGAACAGACAGCCAGTAGATCAGTGTCCAGAGAACAAAAGGAACATAAATATCACCAAATCGTTTTCGGATAAATGGACGGTATTCCGGCTTGACCTGACGATGATGATAAAAAAGCATCACACCGGACAAAAAGACAAAGGTCGGCGTTCCGAACCGGGTGAGATGATAGATCATGGTCAGCATGACGGAATCCGGCTGTTCAATATCTGAACGATAGATGTATTCCGCAATATTATGCTGCATGACGATGGCGAGAAACGCGATCCCGCGCAGCTGCGTCCACTCTTCTATACGCGGTTTACCCAAGATGGCCCGCCTCCTTCCAATACACAACATCATTAAAGGGTACTATCTCAACATTAAGAGGAGATTAAATGGTGAAAAAAGGATAAAAAAACGGCGGTCCAAAAGGCCGCCGCTTTTCTATTTATCGTTGCTCTGCCTGAGCATCTTCCTCGAACAGATTTTGAATGAATGCCTGGAGTTTATTTTTGTCCACGCCCAGAACCTGGGCAGAACCTGCAAGCTCGTTGGTTAACAATTTATTAGGTGGAATCTGCTGTTTGTCCACTTCATTGACATTAATATCAAACCCGAGCGAGGCCAGCTTCAGCATCTGCGTAGGGCTGAGGTCTGTTTCGATATAAGGGGCAACCGCCTCCAGGATCTCTGGAATTTTGAAGAGGGAGGTAGTGCTTTGCAGCTTCTTGGCAAGCTCGGTCATGAAAATTCGCTGCCGTTCGGTGCGCGTGAAGTCCGATGTGGCATCATGCCGAAAACGAACATATTGGAGAGCCGTTTTCCCGTCCATGTGCTGAAGTCCTTTTTTGAGATCAATGTCATACATATGTTTGTCAGCTTTACTGGTGTAGTACATGTCTTTTTCCACATCAATATCAATGCCGCCTACGGCATCGACAAGAGCCATAAAGCCGATGAAGTCCGTGTATACGTAATGCTGAATCGGAATGCCGAGCAGATTGCTTACCGTTTGTTTGGTCAATTCAGCGCCTCCGTATGAAAAAGCTGCGTTAAGCCGGCTTTTGCCATGTCCGGGTATTTCCACATATGTATCTCGCAGGACAGAGAATAAATGCGCTCGTTTGGACACCGGATCAATGGAAGCCACCATGACCGAATCGGAGCGCCCGGCATCATCACCTCTGGAGTCACCCCCGAGAAGCAGGATGTTTACGCGTTCCTTGCCTTCCCACTTGGGAATTGGTGTTGTTGTAGTGTCCGTACCAAGGTCTGTCTGAGGATTGGATGTAGACGATGAGGAAGTACCTGAAGCGATTGAGATGCTATTGGCAAAATGTACAATGGAATATCCGTAATATACGAGGACACCTGTTACGGCAAGTGCCAGGGTTAGGGTTGTCCCCCATAACCATTTTTTAAGCATAATCTTCACCTTTCTATTGTTGAACTGATATGTAACCCAGACTATTTTAACAAAAAGTAAGGAAAATGTCCCCTTTGATTTCGAATATTCGGTCATCGGTTGCATTGTTTGACAAATCGTTGGTCGGTATTATAGTGTAAAAACGAATCACGTTTTATGTCATGGAGGTATGAACGCAATTATGAATCAATCTGTTTTTAACTGGATCAACCAATTTGCGGACCGGGTACCGCTTCTGGACTGGTTTATGATCACTTCAGCAGAATATGCCGTGTGGATTATGATTGCCCTTCTGGTTATTGTCTGGTTCCTGGGTAATCCGGCCAAGCAGCGTATTGTCTTTTATGCATGTGTAGCATCTATTGTGGCTCTTGTTCTTGCCAAATGGGGCATTTCTCCAGCCGTTGGTCATCCAAGACCCTTTGTGGAAGGGAATGTACATCAGCTGGTGCCGCATGTACCGGATCCATCTTTTCCAAGCAAGCATGCTTCATTTGTCTTTGCCCTTGCTGCCGCTTCATTTTTCATCGGACGTCGTTTCGGATGGTGGATGCTGCTGCTTGCCGTGCTGACTGGGGTATCGCGTGTATATGTAGGTGTGCATTATCCGGGAGATATTCTTGGCGGATTTATTCTGGGCAGTCTGGTCAGTGTCATTCTGATCGCGACGCGTAACTATACGAAGTCGGTTCCTGATTTCTTTATCCATATCCATCGGAGAGTTTTCCGTTAGAATAGCGCTTATGATGTGGGGACAAGGATTGGGGGATATATACTTTGAAGTCTTGAGTTTTGGCTGTGCCAAAGACTTGAGGCTTTTTTGTTTTTAGGACGAAGTTACATGAAATTGATGAAAATTAAATTTGGAATATCTACAATTCATGTCGATAGATGTCGATATACTATTCATACGTATTGGTTTATGGCCAAGTTGGGAGTGGGGAATATGAAAAGCACGCGGGGAAACGCGTTGGGGAAATTGAAGTTGACGATTCGCATGAAATTGTTGACGGGATTTATGATTGTAGTCGCATTGCTTGCCTTCGTAAGCAGCTATGCCTTGATTCAGATCTATGATATGTCCAATACTTCTGAAGAGATCGATCAGACGTGGATGCCGAGCGTCAGTCTGTTGGGCATGATGAATGGCGACGTCTCGGATGTGGAGCGTCTGGCTCTTGCAGTCATTGTCGAGACGGATGAAAGTGAAATCGCGAAGATGAATGAGGCTTTGGAGCAGCTGCAAGTCAAGATTGAGGATGAGAGCAAACAGCTGCTTGACCTTGTTAAGGGCAGTGACGAAGCAATGGCACTGTATGATACGTTCAGCACCAACTATGATGCCTATTTGGCCAAAATGCCTGCTTTTATCGAGCTGGGCATGGCTAACAACTATGTTGAAGCCAGCAGGCTGCATAATGAAGCATATCCGCTGTGGTTCACAGCCAATGATACCATTGCTCAGCTGATTACGATGAGTAATGAATTAGCAGGGCAAGCCACAGCTGATTCATTGAACGAAGCAAACAGAGCATTTATCATTATTTTGGTGGTAACAATTATTGCTTTCCTGATTGCACTCTTTATTGCTTTCTTCATTGCAAGCATCATTTCGAGACCTATTCAGAAGATGAACGAATCGGCGATGCTAATTGCAAACGGTGATCTAACGGGCGAAACGATCACGCTGAAAAACAAGGATGAGCTTGGCACGCTGGCTGCTTCCTTCAATACCATGACGGGCAACTTACGTGCAATGATTCAGTCCGTTTCCGTGACTTCCGAGCAGGTAGCTGCTTCTTCCGAAGAACTGCTGGCGAGTGCCGAGCAAAATACGCAAGCATCGGAGCAAATATCCGCAACTGTGGAGCAGCTGGCTGTGGGCACATCTGACCAGGTGAATATTGTGAAACGTTCTTCCCAGGCGATGAGCGAAATGGCCATTGGTTCAGAGCAGATTGCAGAGCTTGCTCAGAGCGTATCCGTATCGGCTGTAGATGCAGCGAATCAATCGGCTGAAGGGAATATGATTATCCAGCAGGCTGTGGATCAAATGGGATCGGTGCGTACGTCCATTGCTTCACTTACAGAGCTCGTAACCGGGCTTGGAGAACGTTCTGCAGAGATTGGCAGCATCACGGAGGTCATCAACAATATCGCCCGTCAAACCAACCTTCTCGCATTGAATGCTGCGATTGAGGCCGCACGTGCAGGGGAGCACGGACGAGGTTTCGCCGTTGTTGCCGGAGAAGTTCGTAAATTGGCCGAAGAATCATCGGAGTCCGCACAGAAAATTACGGACCTGGTGCAGCTCATTCAGAATGACACGAACCATGCGGTACAGGCAGTAAAAGTGAACAGCAGTGAAACAGAAGCCGGAATAGAGATGGTAACTGCGGCAGGACAAGCCTTTGAGCAAATCTCAGAAGCAGTGAACAAGGTCGCTGGTGAAATTCAGGAAGTATCTGCCGGATCCGAAGAAATGTCAGCAAGTACGGATGAAGTGGTTCGATATGTGGATCAAATCTCGAATATTGCTGAAGAAGCATCAGGCGGGGTACACAATGTATCTGCAGCAACTGAAGAACAGCTGGCTTCCATGGAAGAGATTGCGTCATCGGCTGGTTCTCTCTCCAAAATGGCAGAAGAATTGCAAGAACAGATCAACAAATTCAAAGTATAGAAAATATCAGAGACGGTTACTTCATGCGCGCAGACCTGCGTCATGAGTGACCGTCTTTTTTTGCTCTAAAGCAATATGGACCTATCTATTTTTCGAGAAGGGAAGGAATTCCTGAAGCAGCTTTTAGGAATTTGAATCAATAAAGCGGCAGTTTTTGCTGATTTTAGACGTAGTAATGTTTACCACTTATGGAATTTGCAAATGTGGTGGTGGGTATATGGACCTATATACTGGTTTAGTTGAAATAACCTATCCGTAACAGCTGGAAACGAAGTGGTATCAAATAGTTACAATATTTTAACCTTTAGAAAACACTTCATATTCCTGCTGTTTTTCATGTGGATGGCGGTTTCATTCCTGATTCTTAGTGCTCAAATGGCCTGAGATGAATACAGGACTTTAGTCTGATGATCACGATGGACAGCCCGTTTACAATGGGGCAAGCCCGGAGAGAACGAAGCCAGGTTAAAATTCTGTAACATCAGGGGGAACACGACATCATGAACTGGAAAAGTAAAATTATTACCGCGAGTCTAACAGCAACGATGCTGATGGGAAGTCTGACGACAGGAGCACTAACGGCACCGGTATCTGCAGCAACGGCCGAAAATGCCAAACTGAAAGTGATCTGGGGAGTTAACATGCGTACTTCACCATCTTCTTCTGCGAGTGTTGTTCGTATGGTGGGTAAAGGGGAGACCATTACCGTACTTCAACAATCTGGATCCGCATGGTATAAAGTAAAAGATTCCAGCAACCGGACAGGATACATATCCTCTTCATCTAAATACACCAAAGCCGTTAGCGGCAGCACAACGACATCGGGTTCCAGCAGCACTTCTGTAACAGGCAGCGCAGCTGTGGAGAAAGTTATTGCTGCTGGCATGAAATATTGGGGCACGCCTTATGAGTTCGGAGCGAGCAGAAACAGTACTGCTACGTTCGACTGCTCCAGCTTTGTTCGCCAGGCATTTATTGATGCCCTTGGGATCAAGCTTCCTGCAGATTCACGTCAGCAGGGGACTTATGTAAAAGGCAAAGGTAACGTTCAGACGGATTGGAAAAAACTCAAGCGTGGGGATTTGATGTTCTTTATGTCGTATAAAGGCACGAAAGCTTCCTCTTATGCTGGGGTGAACAAGTCTACGGCAAGAATTACGCATGTCGGAATCTATCTTGGCGACGGAAAAATACTGCACACCTATTCCAATGCTGGTGGCGGAGTAACGACCAGTGACATCTCGGGCAAGCACTGGGAACATCGCTTCCTCTATGGCGGAAGTGCACTGTAAAGCTAGTTATTATTGATAGTTCCAGGCTCACTTTGAATTCGAATGAACTGAGTGACGGAAAACTGGATACAGCAAAAAAAGGCCTTCCATCATCGCCGAACAGGCAGATGGAAGGTTTTTTGGTTTTTCTTTTCAAGCCTCTAATCCTGGTAGTAGAGACGGAACAGTATATCCTGATTATAGTTGCCGAATCCCTCACCGTATAAGGTAAGACCTCCTACATGCTGGGCATCTTCTTCTACCGACAATCGCAATGTCCATTGATTGCGCTCGACCGGAATATCCGAGAGTGTTACTTCAGAGACACGCTGCCCATCAATAAACGTACCTTCCTGCGTGATCCGAAGCACTTTCAGCATGCCATACTGATTGACACTTTCACTCCACCAGTCAGGCGTGAATACGCCGCGGCCATTCCCTGAATCACCTGGGCTAGTCCATTCACCGACCTGTATTCCGTTGAGCATAAAGGTAATATCCGAGGGCCAATTGGGATTGACCGAAGGCGCCTCTGAACCGATCTCCAGCGATAATTCAATCGAGTTGATCTGCTGTCCCGGTAAGAGGTAGTTTGGAATTTTGTATTCCACAAATCCACGTCCGAACCAGAGAATATTGGCGTGCATCCGCTCGGGATCCAGGAAGTACCGCGGGTCATCATATTGCCCGATCACATGATTGACTGTAGCCAGGCCGCAGGTGGGATAAACGTCAAAATGGGTATAATGCCCGACGGGTACAGCAACCTCATGCACCTTGTTCGACATACCGGTATCCTGCGGCATGGAGATGCCGATCCAGTCGATCGCAAGGCTGTTCATTTTGTGGGTACCGCCGTCCTTGCGGACCATCTTGGATTGAATGATGCCGACATCCTGCAGCTTGCGAACGTGCATCGTTACGATGGCACTGCTTAGTCCAAGTGAGGCGGCGATATCTTTTACGTTCATCGGATTCTCGGCAACAAGTCGTATAATCTGCAAGCGCACTTCACTGGCAAGTGCTTCGTATAAGGGCAGCCATTCGGCATCCGTATTTGCTCTAATCATGGGGTTCCTCCATTATTGGATATAGAATTAAGTTAAACATAAATCCATCAAAAAGAATAACATTTTTAAAAATTCAGGTTGAAATTAGGGTTATAATCGATTTTAATATAAATATGAACGTTGATCCATAGATTATCAATTAATTTTTTTATTAATCTTAAGGAGCTGAACTTCACGATGGTAAAAGCAAAAATGACGGTAGACAAGGATTTCACGATTGGTGCAGTCGATAAACGTTTATACGGTTCATTCATTGAGCATCTCGGACGCGCCGTATATGGCGGTATTTATGAGCCGGGGCATTCCTCTGCGAACGAAGCGGGATTCCGCACGGATGTGCTGGAGATGGTCAAGGAGCTGCAGGTGCCGATTGTACGCTATCCTGGGGGTAACTTTGTATCCGGTTACAATTGGGAAGACTCCGTAGGACCCGTTGCAGAACGTAAACGCAGACTTGAGCTGGCTTGGAGAACCATTGAGACCAATGAATTCGGTTTCAACGAGTTCGTGGATTGGTCCAAACTTGCGAATTCCGAAGTCATGATGGCCGTCAATTTGGGGACACGGGGCGTAGATGCAGCCCGTAACATCGTGGAGTACAGCAACCATCCGGAAGGTTCATATTATAGTGATCTGCGGATCAAGCATGGTTACAAGGAGCCGCATGCGGTCAAAACCTGGTGCTTGGGTAACGAGATGGACGGCCCATGGCAGATCGGTCACAAAACGGCAGAAGAATATGGACGGGTTGCCCTGGAAGCAGCGAAAGTCATGAAATGGACTGACCCAACCATTGAGCTGGTTGCCTGCGGAAGTTCATCACTGGGTATGCCAACGTTCCCGGAATGGGAAGCAACCGTACTGGATCATACCTATGATCATGTGGAATACTTGTCACTTCATCAGTATTATGGCAACGCGGATGATGACACTCCTACGTTCCTGGCGCGTTCGCTGGAGATGGATCGATTTATTGAGACCGTCATGGCAACCTGTGATTACATCAAGGCGAAGAAGCGCAGCAAGAAAACGATGTATCTGTCTTTCGATGAGTGGAACGTGTGGTACCATTCCAATGAAAGTGACAGGAAGCTGGATCCGTGGCAGATTGCACCTCCACAGCTGGAGGATGTATACAACCATGAAGATGCGCTGCTTGTGGGCTGTATGCTGATTAGCATGCTTAAGCATGCGGATCGCGTGAAGATGGCCTGCCTCGCACAATTGGTCAACGTTATCGCGCCGATCATGACGGACACAGGTGGTGCTGCCTGGAGGCAGACCATTTTCTATCCGTTTATGCACGCTTCCGTCTTTGGACGTGGAACAGCACTTGTGCCATTGATTCAATCAGCGAAGTACGATACGAAACAAATTACGGATGTACCGTACCTGGAAGGGATTGCGGTGCATAATGAAGAGCAGGGTGAAGTAACTGTATTTGCCGTGAACCGTCACCTGGAAGATTCTCTTCAGCTTGAAGTCGATCTGCGCAGCTTCGGACAATGCAGCCTGCTGGAGCATATCGTACTGGAAAGTGACGACCTCAAAGCCGTGAATACGGCTGCACAGCCGAATCGGGTGGCTCCACATAACCGCGGCGGGGCAGAAGTGTCGGGCACGCTGGTTACTGCAAGTCTGGCGAAGGCTTCCTGGAACGTGATTCGTTTGAAAATTCAATAAAAATAAGTGTAAGTGAAGAAAAGGATGTTTCCGTCATGACGTGACGGGAACATCCTTTTTTACTGTTCAATTTAACGGGTCTTTACCCAGCTCCGATTTTGAATCAAATACGAAACTTTCGCCATCCCGGGGAATGAGAACTTGTCCGTCCTGCTGTTCGGAAGCCAGATAACTGGCGAGATCCAACCGGGTCATCATGCAATGGTTAATGGCATCCATATGAACAGCGATGACATGTGCATCCGGTGCATGTCGTTTCACTGCAGCTACATCCGGTCCGTCCATGGTGATTGGGTCACCTTGGGTAAAACGGGCACCCCCCGCGTTCACAACGATCACTTCCGGTTGATATCGCTCTATGGCCTCGGCCGGTTCTTCGCACCAGATCGTGTCTCCGGCAATATACGATACGGGTTCGGCATCAGCCTCAAGCACAAAACCGGACACCCTGCCCATCCGCTCCGCGATTTCCCCCGTGCCATGTTGGCCTGAAGTTCGTGCAAAACGCACGGAATGGAACTCATATTTCTCATCCACCGGATGAACGCTCGTAAAACCGGCTTCGATAAATATGTTCTCATCACCAGGCTGACACAGCAAAGGCACATCCTTGCGGAGTCGTTCCGCTGCGGCTGCATCCCAGTGATCGATGTGGGTATGGGTAACAATCACCAAGTCCGGATTGGTGTAATCGGTCTCTGTTTCTGGCAAGGCAACTCTCGGATTACGTAGATCATTAGGGGTGTTGGGAAAGGCAGGCATCTCTTCAGGATCCATCAACATCGGATCAACCAGAATATTCAGCCCGGCATATTCAAGCCACAGGGTGGCATGACGAATCAATTGAATTTTCATTGCAGCTGCACTCCTTCAAGATAGGTTTATATTCTCCTATATGGTATACAACCCGTTTTCACGGTAAATAACGCGCATAACCAAGAAATGGATGGGAGAAGTAAGCTTCAAGTATCTCGCTGCCTCTTTTCGCGCAGGTTCAACTGCAGCAGAATCTCGGCTCGGAGCAGTTCCTTGGAGGTAAGTAAATGGCCAGTCCGGATGTAAAGCCGTTTACCGTCCTTCAGATGCAGGGCGAGCAGGGGAGTTGAGGATAACATCCAACTGCTGGCCCCGGATGGTGTAAGTTCGATATGACGTATCTTATGCCAAGGAACGGTCCTTCCCTGGGTTACGAGTGCTTCATCATTCCAAGAGAATAACACGGTGGATCGTCTGGTTAAGCCCGACAAAAACATGAAAAACAGTGGACCCACGAGCCACATGCCAATAATGGCAGCAATCGTGTAGGGCAATGTCTGCCATCTCCCCGCGTATTCCACATAATTGATCCAGAGTAGAGCTGCACATAACAGTAAAAATATAAGACACAATGCGCTTTTCCAGAGCATAGTACTCCGGCGATAGCCTAAATGCTGATCACCAAACTCAGCTGTTTCGCGTTGCAAAGGCCACTCCTCCTTATCATCATCTGCTCCAAAAACAAATCATGCCGCACTGCAGCGCAGGCGGCACTTATTGGCATTCATTACCCCGGAATTGCCGTGTCACCACCGGTCTCCCGTGCATGGGCGTACAGATCGGCGTAGATGCCTTCGGCTTCGATCAGATGCTGATGTGAGCCTTCCTCGACAATTTCGCCATGTTCCATGACCAGAATCCGGTCTGCGTGCATGACGGTAGACAGGCGATGTGCAATGACAATCGTGGTTCGACCCTGAGATACCGTTTCCAGTGCCTGCTGCACCAGCTGCTCGGTATGGGAATCCAGATTGGCGGTTGCCTCATCGAGAATGAGTATACGGGGCTGGAATACCACAATGCGGGCAAAAGAGATTAACTGACGTTCCCCGGCAGACAGACCGCTACCTCGTTCCGAGAGGCGGGTATCGTATCCTTGCGGCAGTCGTGAGATCATGGCGTGTGCCCCGACAAAACGGCAGGCTTCGATTGCCTGTTCTCTCGTAATATCCTCCCGAAACATGCGGACATTGTCAATAATGGAGCCTGAGAACAGAAAGGGTTCCTGCTGAATAAGCCCCACAATACGGTGCAGCTTGGCCTGAGGCAGCTGCCTAATATCCGTGCCGTCGATTTCAATGCTGCCCTGATTGACATCGTAGAACCGATTGAGCAGGGAGATCAGCGTGCTCTTGCCAGCTCCCGTTGTACCCACAATGCCAACCATTTCTCCTGGATAGAGGTGCAAATTCAGATGCTGAATGAGTGGGCGGTCTGCCCGGTAGCCGAATGACACATCGTTAAAATCAATTTGTCCCATCACGTCCCGGGGCTCTAGTGAAGAAGCGGTCTCTGCTTTTGGATCTGCGACCTCGGGTTTGGTATTCAGAATGTTCCAGATCCGATCCATGGACACGGTAGTGGACTGGAACGTATTCCATTGCATCGTAATCTGGTTGATCGGCTGGAAGAACTGGCGGATGTAGCTGATAAACGCATACAGCACCCCGACCTGAAGCGATTCACCCAGCACGGCGCGTCCGCCAAGCCATACCATCATCACCAGGGCGGCATTGCCCAGAATGTCAAACGTCCGGTTGAAGATAACATTGGAACGGGCCTGAGTAATGTTGGCCTTCAAGTGTAACTTGTTTTGCTCTGTGAAGCGTTTCTTCTGTTCCTCCTCCTGGTGAAAGGCCTGAATCAGAAACATGCCGGACAGGTTCTCCGCCGTAAAAGCAATCAGGCGGGAGAGACGGGTACGGGCATTTTGATAGGCCTGGCGCAGCTTGCTGCGAAACAGGATGGCCACAATGGCGATAACGGGCAGTACAATCAGCGAGTAACCTGCGAGCACCGGATCAAGCTGGAACATGAAGAAGATAATAAGCACCAGCATCATGCCATCCCGAATCAGACTGAGCAGTACCTGGGTGAAGAAACTGCTGATTGTCTCCGTATCGCTGGACACATTCGTGACCAGACTTCCGATATGGAAGCGGTCGAAGAAGGACATGGACATTTTGGAGATGTGCTTAAAGAGATCTTTGCGAATGCGGGAGACGATGTTCTGACCGACATGCTGCAGCAGGTTGTTTTGTATATAGGTAAAAATAAAGCTGATTACAGCCAGTGCCAGATAGACGGCAGCCAGTTTTATAAGAAATCCCACGCTGGTCTGGCCGATCGCCAGATGATCATCAATAGCGATTTTGACCAGATATGGCTGGAGCAGATCGGCGGAGATCCCGAGCAAGGAGCATAAAAAGATGCCCAAAAAAGCAAATCGATGAGGTTTGGCGTAGCTCATCATCGCTTTAAACGATGAACGCTTGCTGAGTTCTTTCTCTGTGCCCGAACCCGTATGGTTCCCGGATGAGGTATGAGGTACGGGGTTCGCTTCGGTATGGGCGCCAGTCTTATGATCCTTCATGATGCAATCCCTCCTCCTGCAAACGGTAGGTCGCAGCATACAGGCCCTCTGCGGCCATCAATTGCGAGTGCGTGCCTTGTTCAGCGATGTGTCCCTCATCCAGCACAATAATTTCATCCGCATGACGGACGGCGCTGATGCGATGGGAGATAATCAGGGTAGTCTTGCCTTTGCCAATTTCCTTCAGGCTGCGCAGGATGCCACTTTCCGTTACCGCATCAACGGCACTCATACTGTCGTCGAGAATGAGGATCTGAGCCTTTTTGATCAATCCCCGAGCCAGGCTGGTTCGCTGACGCTGACCGCCGGACAATGTTAGTCCACGTTCGCCGAGCAGGGTGTCGAACTGATCCGGGAAGCGAATAATGTTGTCGTAGATCATGGCCTGCCTTGCACTGCGTTCCACGGTGTCCAGCGGTACCTCCCGGTCACTGAATACGATATTGTCACGAATGGTGGTGCTGAACAGGAAACCATCCTGCGGGACATAGGCAATGCGGGAACGAAGACTTTCCAGCGACAGCTGCCGAATGTCTGTGCCATTCATACGAATCGTGCCTTCAGGCGGTTCATATGTACGAAGCAGCAGTTTGACCAGGGTGCTTTTGCCAGAGCCGGTCTTGCCCACAATGCCCACGGTCTGTCCTGCGGCAATCTTCAGACTGATGTGCTTAAGAGCAGAAGCTGAGCTCCCCGGGTAGGAGAAGGACAAGTCTTCAATGGTGATGTCATTTACGGCATTCAGGGTTTTGGCCCCGGAGACTTCCCGGACATCCGGTTTTTCTGTCAGCAGATCGTTAACCCGTTCAAGGGACGCTCCCGATCGCTGCATGGTATTGATCACATTGCCAATCTGCTGAAGCGGTCCCATAATGATCCGCAAATATAGCGTCAACGCGACAAAGCTTCCGAGTGTAATGGAATTTTGCATCGTCAGAATACCGCCGACAAGCAGGGAAACAACGAGCGAGATGGCCCCAAGCAGTGGCAGCAGCGCTTGAAACAGGGAAGAGAGGCGAACGAGTCGCAATTGTTTTTCCTTAATGGCATCTACAGTTGCGCCAAATCGTGCACGGGCACCGTCTTCAATGGCGAACGTCTTCGTCACGCGAATTCCGCCGAGCTGCTCTTCCGCAGATTCGGTCATGTTCGCAAGGGCATCCTGCACATCGCGAGAACGCTTGCGGATGCGGGGGCCAAAGAACACAACCAGAAAGGGTATGGCCAGCAAGGGAAGGATACTGATCAGAATAAGGCTCATTGGAATGCCGCTAAGCAGCATCATGACGATACAGGAGATCAGCAGAAATGTAGCATTTGTCATCATCGTCACCCCGTTGGAAATGGCTTCGCGCACGGAGGTAACGTCATTCATGACATAGCTGAGCAGTTTTCCGTTTCCTTGCTTGGAAAAGTAGTGCTCGCTCAATTCGGAAAACTTGCCGAAAATGCGTTCGCGTGTCATGAATTCGAAGCGGCGTCCCAGTCGCATAATCATGAACTGTCCTGTTCCGAAGAGAAGGTTGTAGGCGATGGCGATGGCCAGAAGCCACAGGCTGTAACGGATGACCGTATTCATCTGAAGCGTATTCTGCATGAGCTGGTCCGTGAAACTGCCCAGAATACGGGGCAAAGAGGCCTGACCGACATTGGAGGCAATGATCAGCACAACGGCAGTCAGATACACGGGCCAGTTGGAGACGACATAGCTTCGAAGCAATCCTGTCTTGGACATATCTCGGGTTCTCCTTTGTTCGGGTGAAGTTAGGTAAGGTACGGAGGCAAGAAAAGGGCCGACACCTATAATTAGCGCGTCGTGCCCTCTTACTTTATGCGATCCAGTTTGCTATTTATCCGTTAACGAATGATTTCTTCTTTTCTTATTTTTGCGCTAATTCGTATCATTGTCAACGAAGCCGGGAAGAAGAGCATGAAAGTGAAAATTCGCAGGCCATGCAGACATGTATATGTAGTTTTTTGCACAGGATTACCCTAATGTCGAATTCTCTGAAACATTTTCTGAAGGTGTCCCGTCTGTAGGATTGAAGAAGTCAAAAATAGGGTTTACTAATCTTAGGAGGTGCCAGGAAATGAAACATAAAAAAGGATTGGCTGCAACACTTGCGCTTTGCGTTTCTCTGACGGCAGGAGGTGCGTCTGTACTCGCCTTTTCAGACGTGCAGGATGAAGGACAAAAAACCATTGTGGATTCCCTGAAATCCAAAGGGATTGTCAGCGGAGTAACGGCGGATCTGTTCCGTCCGGATGCTGCGTTGTCCGAGCCGCAGGGTGTTCAATTGATTGTAAAGGCATTTGGATTGAAGAATGAATATGCTGCGGCATCCGCGCAAAACAAAATTAGCCCGGATACCTGGTATGCAGATGCTGTACAGGCTGCAACCCAGAATGGTCTGTCGATTCCGGTAGAATTGAATCCACAAGGCAAGATGACACGCGAGCAATTTGTTATTTTGCTTCATGAAGGCATCAACACAACCGGGAATTATCCGGTCGTTATGAAGTATAATTTTGTTAAGGACGAAAATAAAATTGGTAAGGACGCCATATCTGCAGTCCAGAACCTGCTGAACATGAACATCATTGAACTGGATAAGGACGGTAACTTCCGTCCAGATCAGTCGCTTACCCGTATGGAGGCTGCAAGCATGATCTTCAATGCACTTGAATTTGTGGATAAGCATGGCAATGGCGGCTCAGCTGAGCCAGCTCCAGAGACTCCGGGGGAAGGCCAGCAAGCCATCGTACCTGAAGTGAGTTCTACCAAGGTCGATGACAAAACAACCAAGGTGAAACTCACGGCTGAAATGCCTCATCCTGGTTACGGCTTGAAGATTGATGATGTCAAACTGGAGAAGGATGGACGTGCGATCGTGCTGTATTCCATCGTTCAGCCGGATCCGGACATGATGTATCCGATGGTTATCACGGAAGTTACGGCAGAGACGGATATTCCAGCCGGGTATACCGCTGAAGCACAGCCTTCCGGCAAGTAAGACCAATTGTATTGGGAATGAACCTTGTTAGATTGATGATGTAAGAAAGAACTTCATCGCTAGAATATGCTTAAAACCCACCGCGGCCAGATCAACATGGACGGTGGGTTTTTTGGTATGTTTGCATGGCTTATATCAATGATTAGTCCTGGTTTCCTCTTGCGGCTCATAGTCGAACCAATCGAACTGAGCTGGCGTACCCACTCCGGATGGAGCATGGGCGTACATGGCGATGATGATGCCGGTGAAGCCGCCTGCCACTTCGGTGGAGAGCAGATGGGTTTCGCCAGATCCAATCAGGATGTCCTTCCCCAAGCCGTGCTGCAGGAAAAACGTGAATTGATTACGATCTGTCTGAATTTTTAATCTGACGGGGCCTGTTCCACAGTCGTGAATCTGTTCAGTTTGTAATGAACCTACGGTTCGACGGAAAATAACTTTCTTCTGTCCATGAAGCTGCTTAATCGCCAGATCATAATGATATTTTTCATTCATGAAGACCGTTAATCCGGCTTCTTCTTCTTCCTGTAGGGGCTCATAGTCCAGCCCGGCAGCGATGCTGCATTGGAAATGACTCAAGCGCCGCCCAACAAATGCGGGATTCCCCTGCTCATGAAGGGAGAGGGAGTTACCGCATAAAGTCAAGTGACCCCGATTCGAAGTTAGTGACCAGCTGCCGGGAGCCGGATTTCGCAGGAACACCCAGCCCAGCCCCAGTGTGGGCAGGTCAAAATGGTCTCGAACTGCTGGCGATGGCCACGGCGTTTCCGGCAGCTGCGGTCCAGTCATGGCAGGCTCGATATGTCCGTTATTGCCGATGACTGGCCATCCATCTTCCGTCCATGTGACTGGGGCAAGGAACGTCTCACGTCCCAGATGATGCCGAAGCGGATAGGCAGCAGGACGAATGCCGAGGCAGACCGCCCACCAGCTTCCATCCTGAATCTGGATAAGGTCTGCATGCCCTGTAGCATGGATGCTGGTCTTCATGCTTCGATTGGACAGGATCGGATTGGCGGGACATGCTTCATATGGTCCATAGGGATCGTTGCTGCGGGCAATGGTAACCATATGACCATATTCCGTGCCCCCTTCAGCAATCATCAGATAATACATGCCATTTACTTTGTACAGATGGGGTGCCTCAGGTGCGGCTCCTCCTGTTCCTTTCCAGATTAATCGGCTGTCGGTTAATCGTTCTCCTGTCTCGATATCAATCTCGCACTGATAGATGCCTTCACCTTCTGAACCGTTACAGGCACTTTGGAAGTATACCCGGTCATCTTCATCGAACAAAAGGGAGGGATCAATGCCTTTCTGATCAACATAAACGGGTTCCGACCAAGGGCCTTCAGGCTGAGGGCTGCGTACATACAGGTTGCCACCTGCACTTACATTGGTCGTGATCATATAGAACCAACCTTCATGATGCCGAAGGGTTGGCGCATAGATTCCCCCGGAAACCCATGCATTTGCAAGTACAATCTGTTGGTCAGAGGTTAGCACATGGCCAATTTGCCGCCAGTGGACCAGATCTCGGCTGTGGAATATGGGCACTCCTGGAGCATATTCGAAGGTACTGGTCACCAGGTAATAATCTTCATCTACCCGGCAGATGCTCGGATCAGGATAAAAGCCGGGTATGACGGGATTGCTGTATTTCATCTTGTATTACTCCTATTCATTCCAAAGTTTAACGCGGTCCTGTACATACTTGGTAAATCCCTGTTCCATTTTCTCAACGCCGGCATCAATCAGCATCTGCTGATACTCATTCCAGATGGCCTCGAATTCCTCCGGTTTGGCCATAATGGCCTGCGGGATCTGCTTCCATGTGATGTCCTTGACCTTACTTGAGATAATGTTGATCTCGTCCTCGCTCGGCACGGAGATGTTCCATACGGCCCCCCAAGGTTTGGCCGGAAATTCCTTTTCATTCGGGAACAAATCCATCCATGTTGTGGCACCATAAGCCTTGAGTGTTTCCTTATCAGCATCCGTATAATTTTCCACAATCTGGTCCGGGAAGTTCTTGGTGTAATAATTGCCGGTAGAGTCTTTGACACCATCTCCATAATGAGCTCCAAGGTTCGTGTAAAATCCGATACCCGATTCCCTGCTGAACGCAATGTTATCATTCACGATACGTTCCTGTACTTCAGCGGGGACAACACGGGTGCCATCCTTGACTTCATAATGCTTGCCTTCAATCCCCCAATTGTTCAGTACCTGGGCTTCATCTGAAGCAAGGTAGTCCAGGAACTTGATCGCCCGGACCGGATCTTCGCAGTCTACGGTGATGCCAACACCCCAGCCAGCCATAAAGCCTGTTGATTGATAACGATTATCCTTGTATTGATCCGACAACATGACGGAATAGTGTCCGTAAGTCTGGTCATTTTTCCCGGCAGCTTTCAATGCCTTTTCGCCATCAGCATAGCCCCAGTCCACATCGGTCAGGCCGATAACCCGGCCAGATGCGACTTTGGACAGATACTGGTCATTCTTTTGCACAAAGGACTCCTTATCCAGCAAACCGGTATTGTACATGTGGTTCAGCCACTGGAAATATTCCTTTTCACCTTCAGTGCGGAAATGATAAGAAGCCTCATAGGTTTCCGGATCGATGTAGTATTCACCGTCACCTGATTTGCCGGTCGTTTCGGCAGCCGGGTTCGTTACGGTAATCTGAATGTGCCAGTCGTCCGCATTCAACGTCATGCCGATGTTTGGATTGCCATTTTCATCGGTAGGATGTTTCTCCAGATAATTGCGGATGACATTCTCGTAATCCTGTAACGTTTTGATCTCAGGATATCCAGCTTCCTTCACGGCTCGATGCTGCAGCTGGAAGCCGCCGCCTGCGACGAAGTTGACCCCATCAATCGCAGAGTATGTTGGAATGACGTAGATGGAGGGATCATCATTGCTGTAGCGAAGCCGCTTCATTTCATCCCCGAACAGTTTTTTGAGGTTGGGCGCATGCTCTTCAATCAGATCGGTTAGATCAAGCATGGCCCCGGCATCAATCAATTTGTCCAGATCCCCTTTTGGACTGATCAGATCCGGGTAATCCCCGCTTGCTGCGATGAGTGCCAAACGCTGGGAAGGATCGGACATGGCGAACTCCGCATTCAGGGTTACACCTGTTTGTTTGGTAATTTCCTTTCCGACATCATCCTGCATGTTGCTCCAATTCGGATTGGCATCTGCACCGAAGAAAGTGAAGGTTACCGGAGCAGTTTCATCACCGCTGGAGCTGACATTTGTTGCACCTTCACTGCTGCATCCTGCAAGCAAGCTTAATGAGAGTGTGAGCGCGACTGACCATTTGGGAATATTTCTTATCGATTTAACCATGCTAACCCCCTGAGATATTGTATTTTTGAATGCGTTTACAAATCTGGTCTTAAAAAAATCAGACTGCCCATAGAGCAGAATCATGATCATGTGTTTCTGATCGTATACACCTCCTCAATTCGTCTTCCACTGGCGTCTCTACATGATGAATTATATCGGGGTAGTAAGGTGGAAACCTTGATTTTTCGGTCCTGGAGTAGCATGATATAGACATCAATCCAACTGGAATTGTGGAGGAGAAACGATTGAGCAGCGCGTATCTGAACTGGTTTACATCTGACTTGCAGTTTCCATTTTATATTCAGTACGGTGGGCATGAGGAGGATACCGAGCTGCATCAGCACGTCGATTTTTCGGAGCTCGTGATTGTGCTGAACGGTAATGCCACGCATGTTGTACATACAGAGGAGTATTTTATCAAAAAGGGCAATGCCTTTGTCATTAACGGCTCCACACCTCATGCTTACAGGGACCCTCATGACTTTAAAATCTGCAATATTATGTTCAGACCGGAGATGCTTGCATCCATTGGACCGGATCTGAAGAAATCGAACGGGTTTCAGGCGCTGTTTGTCTTGGAGCCATACTATCGTAATATTCACTCCTATCCTGGCAAGCTGGCGCTGCCCATTCCCAGTCTGGAGTATGTGGAATCACTGATTGCGATCATGATTGAGGAGTATCATGGCCAGCTGCAGGGCTATCAGACGATGCTGCTCTCGCGATTCACGGAGCTGGTCGTCTACCTGTCGCGGCACTATGATACGCAGGAAAAGGGGATGGAGGGCAACCATCTGATGCACTTGGCGAATGCCATATCCTATATGGAAGATCATTACCTGGAGCCGCTGACACTGGAGGAGATTGCAGGTAAATCCAATATCTCGGTAAGGCACCTGAATCGGATCTTTCGCTCTTATTATCAGATGACGCCAATTGCTTATATGTTGACGCTCCGCCTGGAGAGAGCATGCAGCTTGTTGAAACACAGTGGCCTGACCATAACCCAGATATCCTATGAATGCGGCTTTAACGATAGCAACTACTTCACCCGTCAGTTCCGAAGGGCTTATGGAGTCTCCCCTAAGGTATACAGGCAAAATCACATCGATTAGTAACCAGAATCCTTTTTCAACGTATACAATCCATAGCTGAAATAATTAATCGAACATACAGGAGGATCACATATGGATTCACGTGAAACATTGGATCACGAGCTTGAGCAGATTCTAAAGTGGGAAAAGGAACAGAAGGATTTATTCATCTGGGATAAAATCGGGCGTTTGCCATTTGCGATGCTGGATAAAGTCATGCCAAAAGCAATCAAACAGAAAATTGGTGATGCCCTGAACGAAGTTGGGCAGTATGTACAGAATGGCGGCAAATTTCTCGTTCAGAAAAAGAAGGTAGCCAAGCTGCTTCAAGAAGAAGCGGAGAGATCGGGTTACTCCATGAAGGACCATACCTATCGAATGGAAGAGGATGCCGAAGCAGAAGGGACTGCCAAAATTCATAGTGTAGAAAATCTGCCGCTTGAAGTGTTGGACCGCGTTGCTGACAACATTACGGAGAGCAGAACCAAATTTGCCGCAGCACAGGGTGCCGCAACAGGAATTGGCGGTATTGTAACGATCGCAGCGGATATCCCGATGGTGATGGGGCTTTCCCTGAAGGTACTGCAAGAGATGGCGTTATGTTACGGATATGATCCCGACGATCCCCAGGAACGGATATTCATTGTGAAGTGCCTGCAATTCTCCTCTGCCGACATTGTAGGCAAGAAGGCAATTATTGATGAACTGGCCGAGTATGACAATCCGGACAAGCAAGTACAGGTCGTTTCACAAATGCAGGGCTGGCGTGAGGTTTTCAATTCCTATAGTGAATCCTTCGGCTGGAAAAAGCTGTTCCAGCTTATCCCGATTGCGGGCATGGTGTTTGGTTCGGTAAGCAACAAAAATACGATTAGCGATGTTGCCGAAGCAGGTAAAATGTTATACAAAAAAAGGCTGATTCTTCAGCGCTTGAAGTAATAAACCATTTAATAAATAAAAGGGCTCCCGCCAATCTGTATACCAGATTGGAGCGGGAACCCTTTTTGACGTTTATGAGGTTTATAGAAATGTAGTAACAGTACCAGTATCAGTATCCTTTTTATTCCTCACTGCCGTTTTCATCTGCCCAGCGTTTCAGTACCTTATCCGAAGGCAGCAGGAAGGTGAATATGCCGATCAGCGGCAGAAAGCTGCACATCTGCATGACTGGAGATACACCGAACACGTCGATCCAGTTTCCCAGAACAAGCGCACCGAGTCCTCCCATACCGAATGCGAGCCCGGTGATTAATCCGGAGACGGTTCCGATTTTGCCCGGAATGAGCATTTGGGCATAAACCACGGTCACCGAGAAGCTGGATAGCATGATGAATCCGATAATGGTCAGCAGCACGCCGGTCCAGAACAGATTGGCATAAGGCAGCAGCAGCGCAAGTGGAGCGGCTCCAGCCATCGACAGGAATATCATGTTGCGTTTGCCGAAGCGATCTGCCAGTGGACCTCCGAAGAACGTGCCAAGTGCGCCAGCGGCCAGGAACAGGAAGATGTAGATCTGTGCATCCTCTGTGGAGAGACTGAACAATTCCTTAAGATTAAACGCATAGAAGCTGCCGATGGAAGCGACATACCATGAACGAACAAAGACGAGCATAATCAGAATCGTGATGGCAGCAGCTATCTTTTTGCGAAGTGCGGGATTTGGAGCACGACGGGCAGCCGCCTGTTTGCGAAGATAACCTCCGGATTGCAGCATGCGGCCGTACCAGCGGGCAATATAGATCTGTACGGCAATCCCCATGGCTGCAATGCCGGTGAATCCGATGGCACCGAACAAGCCAAACGGGATGAAGATCCATCTCGTCAAGAGCGGAGCAAGAGACTGTCCGGCGTTGCCACCCACCTGGAAGATGGATTGAGCGAGACCCCGACGAGGCCCTGCGGCCATATGGGATACCCGGGAACCTTCCGGGTGAAAAGCGGCCGAACCAAGCCCGACAAAGATAACGGAAATCAGGACAGCCATATAACTGTCAGCAAACGCCAGCAGAAGCATGCCGGTGAACGTGAATCCCATGCCGATCGGCAATATCGAAGGCGTCGGCTTCTTATCTGCAAACCAGCCTACAACAGGCTGCATAATGGATGCGGTAAAGTTGATAGCGAAGGATATCCATCCGATCTGTGTGTATGTAAGATGCATGGAGTCTTTCAAGATTGGAAAAATAGCCGGTATGACAGACTGGATCGAATCGTTAAACAAGTGAACCAGACTGATGGCAATCAAGATCCGGTAAACGGTGCTCTGGGCATCCAATCCGGGTTGGTTTTTCGAACGCATGGCAGCGTCCTTGGATAATGAAGTTTGCATGGACATGTACTTTTCTCCTTTGGTCGCGG
The DNA here is from genome assembly GCF_004000925.1 of Paenibacillus illinoisensis NBRC 15959. Lineage (GTDB taxonomy): Bacteria > Bacillota > Bacilli > Paenibacillales > Paenibacillaceae > Paenibacillus > Paenibacillus illinoisensis. Next base: position 96,408 of record NZ_BIME01000005.1, read on the forward strand.
TCACGAAGGATCAGCGCCTGATAATGTAGTTTGCCTAAGCATATTGTTACATAATAGGATAGATTGTTGGAAGCGACAAGGGGAACAGGTAAAATAATGACATTCCATAAAATATATTAACCGCTCTTGATAGGTTCGATCGAACCTTTGAGCGATTGAGGGATTACATAAATAAAAGCCGAATTTCTTCGGAGTGAAGAGTTCGGCTTTTAAGTGTTCTATTATTTTCGATATACTGCACAGCGGAACAGAAGTGCCGGAGAATTAACGGTTATCAATCGTTTCCGGATACATGTCATGATTCATCATGCGGTGTTCAGCCATCTGCTCATACTTGGTTCCTGGCTTGCCGTAATTGGTATACGGATCAATGGAAATGCCACCGCGCGGCGTAAATTTGCCCCAGACCTCAATGTAGCGAGGATCCATCAGCTTGATCAGGTCGTTCATGATAATATTCACACAATCCTCGTGGAAATCCCCATGGTTGCGGAAGCTGAACAGATACAGTTTAAGCGATTTGCTCTCTACCATTTTCACATCGGGAATATAACTGATATAAATGGTGGCAAAATCAGGCTGACCCGTGATTGGGCACAGGCTCGTGAATTCCGGGCAGTTGAATTTTACAAAATAATCGCGGTAGGGATGCTTGTTATCAAAGCTTTCCAAAATGCCGGGATCATACTCGAACGTATATTTTACGCCCTGGTTACCCAGCAGCGTCACATCTTTCATTTCATCAGGTTGTCTTGTCAATGGGTTAACTCTCCTTGTTCCGTTCAAGCGCGAAGCTCTCCGGTATATATGATAGGGATTCCAAGTTTTAAATATGAAGCCCCTGGTTGTTTCCAAAAAAATTACATCATGCCGCCCAGTTCTACCCAAGCTGTCCATGGAGCCGATCAAACGCCGCGTTTGTTTCCCCACACCAAGGTGTGCAGCTGTGGAAGCACGCGGACATCGTTCAGGTCATCCGATGCACTGACCTGATCAATCAGCCACTCATAACGGGCGAGCAGCGACGAAGCCAGATCTTTCGTCTCGGCAGAAGTGACGTCCGGATTTCCAGTCTGCAAAAACAAATCGGTAGCCGGATACCGTTCATGCACGCGGCGGGCATAATCCAAGTCTATTTCATCGAAGATGACAATTTTCAGGCTGTGGCTGCGTCCTGCAGGGCCTGTGGACAATCGGTTAATGAGATCATCCAGCACGTCCCAGTTGGTGTCCATGCCCGAGCTAGGCGGCTTGGGAGACACGGTGACCTCGTCAATGTCAGCCAGCCAAGGCTGCCAGCGGGAGCCCTGCGTCTCCACCGCAGTGCGGATGCCGTTCTGCCGGAGCAAAGAAACCAACCCGCCCAGCGAAGCCAGCAGGGCAGGGTTCCCGCCGGAGATGGTAACATGGGAGAATCGTGAACCGCCAATGCGGCGCAATTCAGCCCATACATCCTCCGGTGTGATCATTCGGATCTGGTCCTTGCCACTGCCGTCCCAGGTAAATGCAGAATCGCACCAGGAGCAGCGATAATCGCAGCCGGCGGTGCGGACAAACATGGTTTTCTGTCCGATCACCATGCCTTCGCCTTGAACTGTCGGACCGAAAACCTCCATGACCGGGATGCGCGCTTCTTTGCTTTGTACGGAGGAAGCAGAACCGATGTTTTCTGGCACACTACTCATCGATCATCCACTCCCGTCTAGCCTCGGCATAGCTGGTTGGTGTCTCGTAGAGGCGCACAAATTCGGTTCGGCCACCTTCGGTAAGTCCTGCATAGGGTTCAGTCTGAAGCGCGTGTTCCATTTGTTCGAACAACCAGACGACCATGTTTTCAGCCGTGGTATTCATGAGGGGAAGGGTCTCATTCAGATATTGATGATCCAGATAACCTTCAATTTGTGTTTTCCATATATCCTTGATGTGTCCAAAATCAACCGTCAGTCCGGTCTCGCCCGGATAACCGCTGATGCCAAAAACGACTCTATACGTATGGCCGTGCAAGTTCTTGCACTTGCCTTCATAACAATGCAGGTGGTGCGCAGCATCGAAGGTGAACTCTTTGCTGACCAGCACACGTTTGCGGTGATAACGCAGCTGTGAAGGCAGTATATCCTCCCCAATCCGCTGCAAATGCTCAACAATGCGGAACGTTCCTGGCTCTCTCATCATACATCTGCTCCTACAGATGCCCCAGCAGAGCGCTGCTCCATGTAGCGATCCAATCCTGCTTTGCGCAGTTTGCAAGCAGGGCATTCACCGCATCCATCTCCAATAACCCCGTTATAGCAGGTCAGTGTCCGCTCGCGTACATAATCAAAGGCACCGAGATCGTCTGACATCTTCCACGTTTGGGCCTTATCCAGCCACATTAGCGGAGTATGAATGACAAACGGGTAGTCCATCGACAGGTTAAGCGTCACATTCATGGATTTAACAAATGAATCCCGGCAATCCGGATATCCGCTGAAATCTGTCTCACATACGCCAGTGACCAGATGACGCGCTCCTTTTTGCTTCGCGAGAATGGCGGCAAAACTGAGGAAAAGCAGGTTGCGGCCATCTACAAATGTGCTAGGCAACTCGCCTTCTTCGTGCGTAATTTCCACATCTGTACGGGTCAATGCATTAGGCGCCAGCTGGTTAAGCAGACTCATGTCCAGCACGGTTTGCTGTACATTCAGATCGCGTGCAATCGCAGCGGCGCATTCGATCTCCAGCTTATGACGCTGTCCATAATCGAAGGTCACCACCTCAACTTCAGCAAATTGCTGTTTGGCCCAGAACAAACATGTGGTACTATCCTGACCGCCGCTAAATACGACGACCGCTTTTTCTTCGTTCAACATAAAAAAACCTCTCCATCTTCTTAAGATCAATCTATGCACCTAGGCACAGAGTGTCGGAAGAACAGAGAAGTTCATGAACTGGCATCCATCAAAAAACACACCTTTCCTTACGCTGCTAAAAAACAGCACGGTAAAAGTGTCCTTAGTTTTTTACGTACGTCATACACGGTGTACGCAAGACTTGTAATGACCTGTAAAGGTCAAGTCTTATAGAGGGAGTTCGCGAACCTCTCCCATGCCAGGAGGCATGGATTTTCTTCTTCAATTGTCTGAACCATTATAACACGAAACCGCCCGGTGACTACCCCGCATGTGTAATAAATGCGGAGATCACCGGGCGGTTCATTTAATGATTACATTGCCGAAAGGGATGACTTCCTTAAGGATGCGTTTGAATAGTCCTTCATCATTCAGGTCCCGTTCGAGTCTGCTATTCTCCCGTCCTGCCTGGAAGAGTACCGAGCCCTGTCCCGTCATTTTCCAGTGGTAGTTCATATGCTGACTGGCGAGATTATTTCCATACACGGTGAGTTCCAGCTTGGCATTCTCGGGATAGGCTATGATGCTGCCTGCATCTACGTAAAGCGGGGCAGTAGGATGTAATTCCTGCTGGCAGACCTGGCCTTGGGTTAACAGTCCAATCTTGCCTTTACCTGAGAATTTCATTTTGACAGCATCCTGCGTGATCAGCATGTTCTTAATTTTCTGGATCTTGGTATGCATGCTCACTCCGTCTGAGTAAAAGAAGAGATGCCGAAAGTCGTACAGCAAATCACTCTCCTCTGTGAGCTCCACTTCCTTCATGGTAAATCCGGGAGGGAGTGCAGCCACAAATTGGCAGGGGCCAGTGATTTCGGATTTGATCAGCTTTTTTTTGCGGACCATGCCTGAGATGTTCATGAACTTGTCATTGCGACTGCCGCTCGATCCGCGAAAGGCCACGATCTGCTGCGGGTGTAAAATATGAAGCCGGTCATTCTGGACCAGCGAGAAGGTTACCACTTGTCCAGCTCCGCCGGCCTCGGCAGTGTTCAGGTGTATGTGCATGTGCTTGCTCCTGTTCTTTTAGGCTCGGCCAGAACGACGACGCATTCCCCAGCGCATCACGCGAATCAGAACAAAATAGCCTAATATGAGGACAATGACGGTGATAATCATCGTTTGAATTCGTTTGGTCGTGGCATTTTTGGCATCTTGATCTTCCTGCAGTTTCGTGACCATATCGGTCAGCTTCTGGTTCTGTTCTATTAACTGCTCATTCTGGGCCTTGAATGCTTCAACATTGGCCTGGGCTTGTCCCAGTTGAGCAGAGGTTTCATTCAGTTGGTTCAGCGTCTGCTGGTAGCTCTCCTGCAGGGCGTTCACTTCACCGGGGAGCTCGGAAACGCGTTCCCACCCGCTGTATATGTCAGAGAATATATTGGCACTAGCTGCATTTACTGTAGATGACAGTGTAACGGTAAATAGAATGAATGTGGTGAATAACACCCGAATGAAATGACCCTTCATGGGTTGTGGCATCATTGGCACCTTCTTTCGGTGAGGTTTTTCGTCTGCCGAATTCGTCGTCATTTGTTGAAATACGGCTCTTACATTATACGCCAAAAGCGGCGTGTTGGGTTCAGTACATTGCAAATTTTCAGGAGGGATCATTTGTTTAATTCAATGTGCAACAGGGTAATATACGTTCAAGGCAGCGCGCGGACAGTTTAAACATAATATCATTACCCCGGTTCCGGGTGCTTCCATTCACAATGACGAAAATAATAAAAAATAATAAAAAATAATAATATATCCGATTTTTAGAATAAGATCGTGAATAAAGGAGAAGAAATATATGTACACAACAGAGCAAACGACACCAACCAAAACGATTATGATTACCGTAAACGGAGAGCCAATCGGGCGTAAACTAATCATTGATAGTGTGACTTACGCGCCTGTGAGAGAACCGGAATGGGTAGCATCCATAACAGAGATGGGAATGAATCAGCCTACCGTGTAAGTTGGGACTTGTCATAAATATGAAGCGGGGAAGCTTGGCATAATGCCAGGCTTTTTCGTCGTTTTATGTCGGATTTAGGCGGATTTAGGGATGTAAAAACATTTTAATGTAAAAATATTATGCGAACATATGTTCCGTGACAATATAGTGTCCATTCACCCTGATAACTTATAAGATAATACACATAAATCGGGGGAGAGACTACCAGTGAACTCAGTCTTTGAAGTATGTTATTCGTGGAACAGAGAGGCCATACCGACAGGGGGGGCCGACCCCGTATATATGATGGTGGAATGGCGTTACGGGGCCCCTGCCAAAAGACTTAGGAAAGTAGCACCTAAAATTGTGTCAAGAGACATGGAACTTTTGCTCAAACCGGAATTTGGAATTGAACTCAAAGGGATTTATGGCTGCCGATCCAAGGAGACCGATATCGGCTGGATTCTGCGGCTCGGCGATGTATACAAAGGGGAGAGTAAACAAATTCTCCTCGAATTTGCCATGGGCCCTCGTGTGTCTGGAAAAGCAGCCATATGCTCTGCCTACTGGAGCACACGCAAAGTGAAGCAGAGTCAGAGAGTACTGCTGCGCCGTGAGCAATTGTATATTCAATATACAAGCCACCTGGGGATGTTACGGCAGCCGGAGGACCCGAAGGTGGAGAAGACGATTAAATTAAGCGAGACCGTGCCGTTGATTAAACAAGCCCTGCGGGCCTATGAAAGAGGTCGTGCACAAGAGGGAAGCAATCTGCTTCGCAGGCATGCAGATGCCTTGTTGATTGAGGCAGCACGAAAGCAGGATCTGGATTATTACCAAGAAGCCGAAATTGTGGAGAAGCTGCGTTATCACTACGGAATCACGTATGGTGGAGCGTACAATAGCCACGGAAAAACCATGTTATGTGAGTAGGGACAAAGGACTATTGAGAATGATATGAAAATGAATGTTTCTACATAGAATTTAAAGGTGAAAATAAAGAGTGAGTCGAATGTACTATATATCATGATTAACAATTGGATGGAGTTGTATCGAATTTTTTGACAACTTAGTGGAGGGTCCGGCAAAATGACAGACCGACTGATCCGATTAATGCGCATTATAACTCTCGTGCAGGCGAAACCGGGAATTCTGGCCCGGGAGCTGGCCGAGCGATGCGAGACAACGGAAAGGACGATATATCGCGACATGGAGGCCCTCAGCGCAATGCATATTCCGATCGCCAATATGGGACACGGGAGAGGTTACATGTTTATCAGCAACTTTGCCATGTATCCGCTCAACTGGTCTGATGAGGAGGCTCACGCTTTTGCTCATTTGGCTGAGGTTATGGATGATATTCGTCCTTATCTGAAGCCTGCCTTCGAGAGCGCCTATGAGAAAGTGGTTGCATCGAATCAGAAGAACAAAACGGAGCGGGTAGAGTGGTCAGAGCAGATTGGCGGTTTATTTAAAACAGGGCTGCCTGCTTGGCAGAATGACGGCGATGAATGGAAAAGCAGTTCACTGGTGACTTTACTTCAAGCTGGCATGTCACAAAACACAATTGAGGCAGAATATCTCACTCAAAACATGAAGAAAGTGGTACGGCTCGATCCGTATTGCTTGATCCCACGTGAGTACCGTTTTGATTTGTTGGCATACTGTCATCTTTTGGAGACGCTAAGGATTTTTGAAGTAGAGAATCTGCAAAAAGTACGGATTCTGCCTCGTACATTCCGCAAAGACGATTTTCTTTTGCAATCCCATTTCCGCAAGTCGGGAGCCGGCCAAGGACAAGAATGGATTGCGTTCAAGATCCGTTTCTCCCCCGATGCAGTTGAGCATGTGATGCAGCAAAAATTTTTGGTGCGTCCCATTCTCACGATGGAACCAGAAGGCACATTACTGCTGGAGACCATTTTGGCTGAAGATCAGGAATTTTTGAGATGGCTTAGTCAGTATGGGCCAGAGGCAGAGATTCTTGAACCCGAGGGATACCGAAGCGTAATGAAAGAACGCCTGAGACGCTGGCAGCAGTTGTATAGCTAATGCCCAGCGTGGACAGGCGTTCTTTTGCATGATTAAGAGGAAAGATCAAACAGCTTATTCATTGGTTTTGAACAGATGAGCGAGATTACCGAAGGGTGAATCTTTCACATCGTCTTCTGTGCTGCTGGAATACACAACTTTGGAAGCAACGCCTTCATCATCAGCGGCACAGTTGGTTTCCAGATTGAAGCGATCGAATTGATGCATGAATACTTTGGCGGTATTGATGGCGTCATCCAGTGCACGATGTTGGGTGCCGTCGAACTCGATTCCGCATAGTTCGAGTGCTTGAGCTAGTCCAAGCTGACGGAATTTGCCTTCCTTGCGAACGGTTCGCGACCACTGCTGCTGCAGGTCATTATGATTCGTGATCCAGGCAACATCAAGCTGGTGTGTACGACAATGGGAGATCAGCTTGCTGCGGTCATCGGGTCCCCAGGAACACATATAATAAACTTCGCTTCCCATCCAGGCGATAAAGTTTTGGAGTGCTTCAGGAAAAAGAGGAGCAGCATCAATATCTTTTTGCGTAATTCCAGTAAATTGAATGGTGTCGGTGGACAGCACCGATTTATTCGAAGGACGAACATAAGTATGAAACGTGTCGGATACATATAATCCGTCAGGTCCTTCCGTAACTTTTACCGCACCGATATCGATAATTTCAGAAGAGTAACGCGCGTTACGGCTAACCGTAAATTCAAGATCATAGATAATATATGGCATAGGACAAGCTCCTTTATCAATAATACATGTTCTCTATCTCTCTATATTACAGGGAAGCCAGCGGGATGTCAGCATCACCCGCGGAATTCTTCCTGCCCGTTATCTGCATGTAACACATTAGTTGACAATTGCTTGCAAATGCACTAATGTGATCAAAAATGATAACAGCGATTAGTGAGGACATAATTGCGCCAGCCAGCTTCAATCAGAGAGGGAACCGATTGGTGAGAGGTTTCTGCTGCTGCTTCGTAATTCCCACCTCGCGAGCTGCGGAAGAGAATGCCAGCAGGCTGCAACCTCCGCCGGACTGGGCCCGTTACGCCTCAGAGGACTGTATGATTCCATATTGCCTATTGGGGAAACGGGACGTTTGTTCAGCATGCCCGGGGAAACCCGAGACGTGTTAGTGAATGTAACCATGCAGTTAAATAAGGGTGGTACCACGACACATTCGTCCCTTGACGGATGTGTCTTTTTGCTGTTTATCCACTCATTTTGCAAAAATGATCAGGAAGATAAGGAGTGTGGAATGGATGCGTCAAAGTGAAATGCTTGTTCCAACATTACGTGAAGCGCCGGCAGAGGCGGATGCAGCCGGACATCGCTGGCTGCTTCGTTCAGGCATGATTCGCCAGCTGGCAGCAGGGATATACAGCTATTTGCCGCTGGGGCGGCGTATACTGCTCAATGTCGAGCGGATCGTTCGTGAAGAGATGGACCGTGCCGGTTGTCAGGAAGTACTGCTGCCTATTATGCAGCCGGCAGAGCTGTGGGAGGAATCGGGAAGATACAGCCAGTACGGCCCTGAGCTAATGCGTTTGCAGGATCGCCACGATCGGGAGTTCGCTCTCGGACCAACCCATGAGGAAGTGGTGACTGCTCTTGCGCGTGATGAGGTCAATTCCTACAGAAAATTGCCCTTCACGTTATATCAGATTGGAACCAAGTTCCGGGATGAACGGCGTCCAAGATTCGGCTTGCTGCGTGGCCGCGAGTTTATTATGAAGGATGCGTACTCTTTTGCTTCCGACTGGGAAGAGCTGGATCACACGTATCAGGCGATGAATAAGGCATATTCACGCATTTTGGAGCGCTGCGGTCTGGAATATATTCGTGTAGAAGCAGATGCAGGTACAATCGGCGGTCAGGGAGAAACACACGAATTCATGGCACTGGCTGATGTGGGAGAGGATACGATTGTATCCTGTAAGCAGTGTGGGTATGCTGCGAATCTCGAGAAGGCCGGATACCAGACAAATGGAGCTGTAACCCAGCATACAGCTGAATCCCGGTCCAATGCCGTGGACCAATCGCTAATCCGACTCCATACGCCCGCTATTCGTACCATTTCCGAGCTCAGTTCCTACGTCGGTGAGGGACCCGAGCAAATCATAAAAACACTGCTCTATCAAGCGGATGGTCAACTGATTGCTGCACTTGTTCGCGGGGACCATGAAGTGAATGATATTGCGCTCAAGCACGTATTGGGTGCCGAGGAACTCATTCTGGCTGACGAAGAAGCACTAGCAGGCCGTTCGGATTTGAAGGTTGGTTTCCTGGGACCTGTCGGTCTGGATCTGCCACTCATCGTGGACGCGGATGTGGCTGCGATGGGAAGTGCGATTACCGGCGCCAACGAAGTCGATATGCATTTGTCGGGTGTTCGCCCGGGGGTCGATTTTGCCTTGAACAAAGCCCGGCAAATTCGCTTCGCGACTGACGGTGATAACTGCCCTACATGTGGGGCCAAGCTTGTATTTACCAAAGGCATTGAAGTAGGACACATTTTCAAGCTGGGCACCAAATATAGTGATGCCATGAACGCTTCATTCTTGGACCGGAATGGTCGCCAGTGTGCCCCGGTGATGGGATGTTACGGTATTGGAGTGTCCCGTCTGATGGCTGCCATTGCCGAGCAATATGCTGGAGAGGACGGAATAAGGTGGCCGGCAGCTGTTGCGCCATATCAGATTCACCTGATCCCCATAAACTGGAAAGATGAGCAGCAGCGTCAGCTTGTCCTGGAACTTGAACAGCAGTTAGGGGATGCAGGATACACGGTGCTGACAGATGATCGGGATGAACGTCCCGGGGTGAAGTTTAAGGATGCGGAACTCATTGGTCTGCCTGTACAGATTGTGGTTGGCCGGGGCGCTGCAGAACGGAATGTCGAATTAGGGTCCCACACTCTTGCCGGTAAAGGGGAAACCAAGCGGATTAGCATGAGTGTGGAAGAGGCATTGACTCATGCCAAGGAAGTGCTCTAGTCCGTAGATAATCTTATTTGTCCGAATGTCAGTACACTGTTAATTCGTGTCATAAAGGGACATATTTTATAGGTCCACATATTATGAGATATTCCATTTTTGTGGGGTATTTTGAAATCAAGCATCAAAACAAGGCCTATAGACATATGAATTAACAGAATCATATGCATGATGCCGTACAAAATGACTACTCTTTACTAATGTGTATAATGCATTTTAACTTTTTTGAAAAGTACACGTTCCGCTGATTGGGTTGAAGTATGGAAAGAGGTGCAAATATGCAAAGCATTTTTGTATATTATGTTCGTCTGGAAAGCGAATAAATCGCGCAGCAGTGGCAATTATGCGCATATTTTCTATAGTTCACGATTAGGGACTCAGAGAGTGTATGTACGATAGGTTAGGTTTGAGGATTTATTTTTGCCGCAAAGGTATTTTAATCGTTTTTGCCTAAAAGGCTCACAAGGGAAAGGTAAATGGTTGCTTTTCAAATGAGAAGCAGAAAGGGTGCTCCTTCAGCCAGATTGGCTGAAGGAACACCCTTTTTCCGATACTGCTATCATTACTTCTGATTCAATCGATCTGTGGAGCAGGTCACACTATTCGAATATTGGTTTGCTGCTTAAGAAGCAGCAGGCAGCTTCAGTTGTTGACCAGGATAAATCCAGTGAGGATTTTTGATGCTGTTCAACTTTTGCAGCGCTTGCCAGGTTGTGTTGTATTTTTTGGAGATGGAGTACAGGGAGTCTCCGGATTTTACAACATATACTTTGGCAGGAGCTGGTTTGTTTGGTGTCGGTTTTGAAGGTGTTTCTGGTTTTGGTGTTACCGGTTTTGGCGTTTCTGGCTTCGGTGTAGCCGGAGCAGGTGTCTCTGTCTCTGGAGCTTCCGGTTCAGCTACAGGTGTTTTTGCTTCCTTGATTCGGCCATCTGTTTTGATGTCCACAGCGCCAAGCTTCTGCATGTATTCAATCAGTGCTTCGTCCATTGCACCGTACATGCCGGAGATGGTGTATTTGTTGAACATGGTGTACTCGTCACCGCCAACGGCTGTGAAGTCATTCGTAGCCAGTGTATACGTGGCTTCGGGATCAAGAGCTTTGTCTCCGATCATCACGGAATGTACACGGCTGCCTTCGGCAGCTGAAGTATCAATACTGAACGTCATGCCAGATACTTGCGGGAAACCACCGCTTGGTTCCGGATAGGAGGCTACGCCGTTTTCAAGGGCTGCCAGAACATCAGAGCCTTTTACATCAAGCGTTACAACCTGATTACCAAAAGGAAGTACAGTGATAATGTCGCCTTTGGTTACGATACCTTTTTCAATGGAAGCACGGATACCGCCGCCGTTCGTAAGTGCAATATCTGCATTGCTGACATCACGAAGGGCATCTGCGAGCAGGTCACCTAGGTTTGTCTCGCCAGCACGGACTTGTTCGCGTTTACCATCAAGCAGGATCGCTGTATTGGCCACTTCTTCTTTAAGAATAGGTTCTTGTTCTTTTTGAATGGAGTTCACGAGTGCTGCTACTTTCTCATTCGGTTTAATATCTTTGGCTTCTGTTTCATCAATCAATGTAGCTTGTTTCTTCGTTACCTTGCCACCGTCTACCCACAGATCGATGACACCTACGAAGTTGGTGTACTCTCCGGCACTCGCGATCAATGTTCCGTTGTCGGATACGAGACCATCCTGGAGGATGGTGTGGCTGTGTCCGTCGATGAATACATCAATACCCGGAACTTCTTTTACCACTTTGAAGCTAGTGTCAGTACTGGAAGCATCTTGTCCAAGGTGTCCCAGAACAACTACCACATCCACTTTGCTGCGAATTTCGTTCACCAGAACTTTGGCTTCCGCAGCTGGGTCTGTAATATCAAGACCTTCAACATTTTTTGGATTCGTTTTGTACATGGTTTCAGGTGTAGTCAAGGCGATGATTCCGATTTTCACACCGTCAACTTCTTTAATAAGATAGGGATCAAAAAGACGAGTTCCGTCTTTTTTCTTCACGTTGGCACTGAGCATTGGAAAATTCATCATGTCTGCAAGCTCAACAAGGTGCTTGGAGCCGTAGTTAAATTCGTGGTTACCCGGAACGATGGCCTGGTAGCCCATTTCATTCATGACTTTGACGATACTCTCGCCATTCACGAGTGTCGCAAAGGTAGTACCATGCACAGCATCCCCTGCATCAAGCAAAAGGGTATTTGGATTCTCGCTGCGGTATTTGTCAGCAATCCCTGCCACTTTGGCATAGCCCATTGCAGGTGAAGCTTCAACTGCACGTGCATGTGTGTCATTCGTATGTAGAATCGTAATGTGTTTACCCGTGCCCGGAGTTGTATCCGTTGCAGCGGCCGCAATTCCTACACTGCCAAACAGTAAGCAAGCCGTTAGCAGAAGTGAAACGTAAGTCTTCCAGATTTTCATATGAATCTGTACCCTCCCAAAAATATGATCTGCCTGAGCTCTCGCACAGCTCAAATTGTATTTTAGCAGACTATGATTAGGAAATCTCGTGATTTACGTAAAAATAGGTAACCTGAAAGTGACATCTAATCGACTGGCTGGGAAATAAAGTTAACGCTCATTTGAATGAAACGTATGTTCTTATATAGAGTAAAAAAAATGCTGCGCTTCGCGCGGCAGTCCTGTACGTAAACAGAATTTCTCCAGGGATTCATCAGGTTCCGGCATGACTCCCGAGGTCAATAATTGAATGGCAAAACGATTGGCCTGTCTTTCCAGCTTGCCGGGAGCAAAATAGGAGTGTTCCTCCAAAAAGAAACGATTAATGCCTTTGTGCAATCGGTCGTGTCCAAGTTCATGAGCGCATACAAACCGCTGCCATTCCGGCGGAAGTTCACTGTGAATGACAATAAATCTGCGGCGGAGCTTGCGGAAATACAGCCCTTTGGTAGACTTGCCCAGATTGGTGAAACGGATCTGTATTCCAATGGCTCTGGCAATGCTGAAGGGGCAGTTGGTCCGGTGTTTTCGAATCAGCTTTGTTACCATCTCGTCCATATCATCTCACCTGCTGCTTCATTGTAATCAGCTTTCCATGCCTCATTGGCGGCTGTCCGGTTCATCGTTTTTCTTGCGTTTGTTCATCTGCTTGGCTTCCCAGAACAGTCCGGTCAGCACATCCTTGATACGTTTTTTGTCTTCGTCATCCAGTGGAATTCCGTCAAACATCAGATCGTCTTCGTCCTCAAGCATTTTCTTGAAATCACGTCGGTCTTTGTACGTTGCCCATTCGGGAATGTCCTGAGCTTCACTTGCTGCATTTGCTGCCTCAATATACCCTGCCTGTTTCATCATGTCGGCATAGGGAACGGAGAGCGCATCGGCCAATTTGCGGATCGTGGCTGGTTTCGGAACACCGCGGACTCCATTTTCAATGCGTGAAATTTGTGAGTTGCTGATTCCTGCTGCTTCGGCGAGCTGATTGATGCTATAGCTCTGCTGTTCCCGCAGTTGTTTCAGATAAGGACCAAAAGCGTGCTCCACAATTCATGCCAACTCCTTCAATTCGTATAAGCGTATTTAATAGATACTAAGAAACACTCCATGCCCTATGATCTGCTAGTGCCCCGTTCCGGATACGGATCGTTCTTCCAATCGCCGTTATCCCCAGATTTCCTTGATCCCTTATGAAAGGGAGAAATCCGGTGATAAATGCGAACGCTAACGCTTTTTCAGAATCGATTCCGTCTCCTCCACTACTTTCGCACTTCTAGGGGACAAATCATGTTCACTTTAACATTCAAGTAGCTTCTTAATATTTATAATAGAAAGTCGCTTATACGAGAGATCTGTAATTATCTGTACTATAACGTATATATACCATTAGGTAAAGGGAATTGAAACAATTATGCCAAAAGGTATAGAAAATAGGAGCGAGGGTTTTATTTTATCGTCAAAATGACCCAAAATGAAGGTTTACTCTAATCTCCAATAAGTGGTATCCTCAAATAGAAATACGAACAATATACGAACATAACATTAAATTTGAACGATTTATATGTACTGGAAACCGGAAGCCTCAAGGTATGAAGCCCTGCGGAAGTGATTCCAAAAGGCAACACAAAAGACCTGGACAATGGCCGTTATTTCTCTGAAAAGACTGTATAACACTCATAAAAGAAGTGAAGTTTAGCGTGTTTTATTTTAGACCAAACCCTTAAGGAGGAGAATGAATATGGAATTATTGCTGCCTGAACTGGATCGACGCAAAACGCAAACGGCTGTGGAAGCCGCGCTGGAGAAATACCGAATTTATAAAACGATTGCCTTTGAAGAACGTGAGGTCATGGTCACGGCGAGTTACACGGAGCGTTTCCATGGGCCGACCAATGTCACAGGGGACCCAACTGCCAGAACGGCGATCTACAATGTGGATGTACAGCGGGCACGTCAGGCGTATTGCGATACAATTGATCATATCGTGTCTCGTCTGAGTGAGAAGGAACGGATACTGGTTTGTGAACGGTACCTGAAAGATGATGACGTGTTTGATTACAAGGTGTACAACCATGTATTTGATCCGCCTGTGAGCAAGGATACGTATACCAAAATCAGAACCCGTGCCTTCTATAAAATGGCTCTTGCCTTATCTGATCGGGGACTGATCAATGTGGAGCCGCTGTCCATATCCCGCAAGAGCCGCCAAAAGCTCGGTTAAAACGATTGCAAGTTCGTCCTTTAAACTCCTGAAATGATTGTATACAATAATGAAACAACAACACTTCGATGGAACAAAGGAGAGAAATCCGCATGCCGCAAGATTCCGGAATGCAGGAAATGTACACGCTGAAAACCATTGCGGAGACGCTGAACACATCCAATGATCTGAGCCCGATGCTGGATACGGTAGTAGGCAAGCTGCTGGAACTGACGGGACTTACGACAGGCTGGGTGTTTCTCATTCGTGAGGGCGGAGAATATTCATGTGTATCGGACTACAACCTGCCGCCGGCTCTGCTTCATGAAGACAAGGAGCCCATGCGCTGTGGAACATGCTGGTGTGTAAACCGTTTCCGGGATGGTAGACTCGATAATGCCGTCAACATTATTAACTGCAAACGGCTTGAGGATGCCACGGAGCATCAGTGGGGAGATACGCGTGACATCACCCATCATGCAACGGTTCCGCTGCGATCGGGTGAGAAAATGATAGGATTGCTCAACGTTGCCGCACCAGGCAAAGAGCATTTTAGTGAAGGGGAGCTGGCGCTTTTGCAGGCCGTAGCCTATCAAATTGGAAGTGCCATGGAGCGCATGCGATTATATCGCGGCGAGCAGAGAAGAGCGGATCAGTATGCCAGGCTGGGGGAGTTCAGCAGAGCGCTGGGGCTGGAACTGAACGAGTGCAGCAATGCTGACGATATGGCCAGGACGGTGGTCAAGCTGCTTGGACAGCATTACGAATGGCCTTTTGTCGCTCTGATAGCTCAAAAAAATGAAGCTCTACGCATACAAACGGCGCATGCCAGTGCCTTGGAAGACTCATTGCTAGTTAACGAGATACCGCCGGAGACGGATCGCCTACTACAACGTGTGATTCAATCACATCGCGCCGAAATATTGTCAGCATCCGAGATGGTAGAATTGTCTCAGGTTTGCGGCATGCCTCCCGATTCCGTTATGTCTTCAGGTCTGGCTGCTGCCATACCACTCAGCCCTCCCGGGGAAACAGCCGTGCTGGTCGCCCAGCTTGGTTCGGAAATGGATTCTCTTCTGTCAGACCGTGAGGTTATGGATGCGCTCGCAGAACATATTACAGCTTCTTGGGAAAGTCTGAGACTCGTCGAGAAGCGCCGTGAATTAACCCGTCTGGAGGAGCGAAACCGATTGGCTCGGGATCTGCATGATTCGGTAAACCAAATATTGTTCTCGCTCTCGTTGACCGCCAAGGGAGCAGAGAGCATGTTATCCGGTACAGCAGAACTGCATCCGGCGGCTGAAGCCATGAGAGATATCCGTTCGTTATCTCAAGAAGCTCTGAAGGAAATGCGTGCGCTGATCATGCAGCTTCGTCCCGCCGGACTCGAATCCGGTCTGCTAAGTGCACTACAGGAGTATGGTACGAGTCAGGGGCTGCAGGTCGTCGTTAACCGAACCGGCATGCGCAGCCTGCCTCGCAGTATAGAAGAGGGGTTATGGCGAATTGGACAGGAAGCCCTGAATAATGTACGTAAACATGCGGAAGTTACAGCGGCAGATATCACTCTCCAGCTAGGGGATACCGAAGCCGTGTTCATTGTGAAGGATCGGGGAAAAGGTGGAGCCAAAAGAAAGCAACCCCTGCCTGCCCGTTCGCTCGGTCTGTCCATTATGAAAGAGCGGGCGCAGTCGCTGGGAGGCAAGCTGGATCTTATAAGTTCATCCCGTACGGGAACATCGGTAACGGTAGTTATTCCACTCCCGTCCGAATTGGGTTAATGTCAGGGGGAGACAACATGCCGATTACAATTTTGCTCGCAGATGATCATGCCATGGTTAGACGGGGACTGCACGTGTTTTTGTCCACGCAGACGGATATGAAAGTGGTGGGTGAAGCCTCCAATGGGCAGGAGGCGATTGAACAGGCAGAGAAGCTGCAGCCCGATGTGGTGCTCATGGATCTGCATATGCCTGTGCTGGACGGGATCGAGACCGCCAGACGCTTGCGCACGATTTTGCCTGGAATTCGCGTTATTGTGCTCACGTCGTTTTCGGATCAGGATCACGTTATTCCTGCCGTGCGGGCTGGGGTCAAAGGGTATCTGATGAAGGATATTGAACCCGAGGATCTTGCCGTGGCGATAAGGAATGTGCATGCAGGACAGGCCCAGCTTCATCCTGCAGCGGCTGGTCAGTTAATGCATGTGATGGCTTCATCTGACATACCATTAGAAGCGCAGGATACTGTACGCACAGATTCAACAGCATACGGGAAAGTTCAGAATTATGAGAAGCTTAAGCAGCCTTTACCTTTACAAAGCGATGAAACTTCGCCGAGTCTGGATGCGCTGACCCGCCGCGAGCAAGAGGTATTGGCCCTTATTGCACAGGGACTCAGCAACAAGGAGATTGCGGTTCAGCTCGTCATTACAGAGAAAACCGTAAAGACACACGTCAGTCATCTGCTGGATAAATTGGGATTGGCCGATCGTACGCAAGCAGCCATCCATGCCGTGAAGAACGGCTGGGTCTGATTGATTCGAGCCCCTTCTCAGCCTAAAGTCGTAGAAACTCAACCGAAAGGTTGAGTTTTTTTGTGCTGCAAGTTAAGTCTATCTGCTGACGATATGGAAGAAGAAGCAAGGTAAGATAGAGACAGAAGAGATGAAGGTTGATCATGGAATACCAACCAAAAACAGGCAGGAGCGTGACATAGATGAAGATCATCGTATTGGCAGGAAGCAACCGAAAGAATGCAACCAGTACACGTTTGGGGGAATATGCGGTCGAAGTCATGCGCAACCAGGGTCATGAGGCGAGCCTGTTTGATCTGTATCAGACACCCGTTCCATTTTACGCACCGGATGAGAAGCAGGCAGAGGATCACAACCTGGCAGAGCTGAACTCGCGCATGCTCGCAGCGGACGCCATTATTTTATCAACGCCAGAGTATCACGGTAGCATCAGCGGGGTGCTCAAAAATGCGCTGGATCATCTGAGCCAGGCTCACTTTAGCGGCAAACCGGTCTTGTCGATCAGCTCAGCGGGAGGAGCGGTGGGGGTTAGTTCTCTTTTGCAGCTGCAGGCTATCGTTCGCAATCTGCACGGGATTAATGCACAGGAATGGATCTCCATTGGGGGAGCGCAGCGCAGGCGGTTTGAAGCAACCTTTGACGGATATGAGGAATATGAAGGCAGCCAGGACATCGAGGACCGGATTCAGCGAGTGATTGGTTCGTTCCTGAGCCTAGCCCAGACATTAACATCTGCACGGAAATCATCCGAAAGCTGAGAAAGAGGGAATGAACATGATTAAAGGCATATTTGAAACACATTTGAATGTAACGAATCTGGAGAGATCACATCACTTTTATGAACAGATTCTCGGTTTGCCGCATGCTTACGGGCAGAAGGATCGCGGTAACTCATTTTACTGGATTGGTGGAGCGGGGAATGCCATGCTGGGGCTGTGGGAAAAAGAACCGGAGCTGGTGCAGCGGCAGCATTTTGCCTTTCACGTATCGCTGGAGGACATGAAGCATGCTGTCACATATCTTGAGGGTAAAGGGATTACGACGCACAACTTCCTTGATGATGATATCGGTGAGCTGTATGTATTCGGCTGGATGCCGGCTGTATCGGTATATTTCACGGACCCGGATGGTCATTCTCTTGAATTCATATCCATGCTTCCGGATGAAGCGAAGCCGGAGCTGGGTATGGTGCCATGGAGTACATGGGAGAAGATGCACGGACGGGCGTGATCGAGAGGAGGCAGTCAGATGCTATTTGAAGAAGTGAAGCTGCACACCACTCGTTTGGCTGAGATTAAACATTTCTATAGGGATACGCTCGGACTGAAGGTGGCCGATGACTCCGATTCTTCATTCACATTGCAGATCGGATGCACAAAAATGATATTTGTACACAGTGAAATGGAGCACGAGCCCTTCTATCACTTTGCCTGGATGATTCCTAAGAATCGTTTTCAGGAGGCCAAAGCGTGGGCAGCGGCACGGGTAGAGCTCAGTACGCAGGATGGAGAGGATGAAACCTTTTCAGAGAACTGGAATTCCCATTCGCTCTATTTCGAGGATCCCGCTGGTAACATTCTGGAGCTGATTGCTCATCACAATACCCATCATAAGAGTGAACGTCCTTTCTCGGCGGAGGATCTGCTGCAAGTGTGCGAGGTGGGACTTGTATCAGAGGACGTATTGTCCACGGTGGGAGAATTGGGGCAAATGGGCTTAAACCAATGGGGAGCGATAAGTGAAACCTTTGCCCCGGTAGGAGACGTGAATGGTCTGTTTATTGTGGTGAAAAAGGAACGGATCTGGTTCTTTTCGGAGCAAAAAGCACAACGATTCCCGCTCGAAGTTGTCGTACAAGGTGTCGGCAGACTGCAGTTTGGGTAAATGATTGAATCTGGGAAGCGAAACGGGCATATATGCACGATTTGATTCATTTTATAGAAGTAAGCACAATGTAAACATGGTGTAATAAATTTAAATTCGGTGAAGGAGTGATGACGTTATGGATCGACGTTTGTTGGAAGAGGGTCTGAGGGTCATCGTTTCGAGTCGTGAGCGTACAGGTGACCTCTGGCATGCCCACTATGGAGCAGGAGCAATAGCTGCTTATTTCTGGGTTCGGGAAAATCGTCTGTCTTCCCTTGCGGCGGGCAGCGTTACCGCAGAGGCGAAAGCCATGCTTCGCAAACACGGAGTAGATCAGGAGCCACAATCTGCCCGTGGTGAAATACTCGAACGGGAAGAAGCCGAGGCGCGGATCACAGAAGCGCTGGATCGTACGATCGGGGAACTTCACTGGGTTGGACACCAAGCAATCTATGGCGCCCTTACGCTGAAAGCCATTCGCGAGCTGGATGGTTGGGGCACAGAGCAGGATATTGAACGGATGGTGGAGCTGATCGATTCATTTGAGAAGACCATACCGGGCAGATCGTGGCTGAACACAACGGTTAAGGAAATCCGCAGTCTGAAGATAGATGATACGGATGAATTTCCTCGTATTAAAGGACCGGAGCAGCTGTCCCGGTTGATTCTGGATGAGCTGGGTGCTTTCCCGGCGATCTATCAGGCCGAGTCCCATCATGATCTGATCGGTCATATGCTGACCTACGGCCATGCACTCAATATCTTGCATGAGCTGGGTTATCCGGCACTGTTCCACAAAGGAATTCCACCGTTCCTGACGATGATAAAGGCCCTTCGATTGAGCCGGGAAGCGGTAAGTGAAGATGGACAGTGGACATTGCAATCTCCGGTTGACGTGCTGCCGCTCGTTCCTGCCGAACGTTCGACGGCTCTGCCGCACGAGCTGGAATACTGGCTCACCGACCGAAGATCCCGCGATTGGAACGCAGGCCATGTGTTCAAATTTCCGTTCAGCTTCTATCATCATACAAGAAACGGCAATTCGTTCCCGGAGAGCTGGGAGAATTTCCGGTATATTATTGCTTAAGTATAAAATGTTAAGACGCTCGCTCATGGCATTAAAGGATGCATAGTGAACGATAGCAAACATATAAATGATGAAGAGCACTGCCTGAAATGGCTGGTGCTCTTTTTTGGTTTTAACGAGGTTAGAACTCAAGGATAAACAGGATAAGAATGACACCGGAGAAGAGTAAGAAGAGACGTTTAATGGAAGGATTGTGAGCAGCCCAGACACCCCAGGAACTCATAACTGCGATACTCTCCCAAAACACTAATAATGGGATGCCTTCAGGTGTAAATGGAAAAGAAAGTCCTGGCAGCCGGGAAGTACCTGAACCCATAAGAACAACGGTCATATACACGGGGATGAGGGATAGGAGCATATAGAGCAGTGTTTGCAGCCAAAAGAAATAGATCTTTAGCACACGTAAGAGGATAACTGCAAGCAGAAAGAAGAGTATAACAACGGACGAAAATGTTGCAGCAGTCCATCCAAGAAGGGGGACAGTCAATACATTCGTTTCCTGGTAGAGAATATACATTGTTATGGCGTACATAACGGGCCCTGCCATATAACAGGGTATGGCTATCCACAAATAGAACCAATCCGATGTTTTCATGATATCCACCTTTTACACGGTCTTGTTTATATGTACTAAACGTACAATATAAGCATAAAGTTTGATGATCGTAACAGAGATTACCTGGAACCGACTTTTTACCTCCCGGAGGGCGACGACAATCAGACGGAAACCGTACCTTTCACCGTCAGCAGAGCCGGAAAAAGGGTGTAAGATTGTATTATCGGATTAGCAGCAAGGGACACAGCCGATAGCACATACGCTAATGTACAGCCGGCCTGGGGGCCGGTTTTTTGATGCGGTGATGGTGAGCCTGCTCTAATCGGGTACTTATGTAAGACTGAATTTAATAAACAGGAGGTTACGTGATATGAAAACCGTATTGTATGTTCCACTGGATGACCGCCCGGCTAACTTGGATGACGTCATTGTTCAAGGGAAGGCAGCAGGCATCCATATCGTTACGCCGAACCTGGGTGATATTCAAAACCGACTCGATTCGGAAAAAACGACAGAAGGCACAACGCTGCTTGGTACATCTGCACCTACGTATGGTATTCCGACCAACATTTATAACTTTATTCTGAAGCATGCTGCCCAAGTTGATGGATTCATTATCTCATCCGATATGCTGGCCTATGGCGGTCTGATTGGCAGTCGTCAGCTTCGGGATGACGGAGGAGATGCCTATCCGGACTACGATGAAGAAACAACGCGTCTGCTCAATGTGATTCAAGTAATTAAGGAGAAATATCCGCGCAAACCGGTATATGTCATGGATACGGTAATGCGACTGGCGACGACTTCATTTGCAGACGGTCTTGCGCTCGACGCCTATAACGAGTCCCGTGCACTCATGCAGCAGCCGCGTCAGGCCTATACCGAGTTTGAGGACATTATTAACGGCTACAACCTGTCGCCAGATGGTGTGGAGTATGGTGAAACAACTTTTTTCAACAAAGAGCAGTATTACAAGACCAGACAGCACAAGTTCAAAACGAACCTGTACATTCTGGATCAGCTGGCCCGCAAAGGGTACATTGATTTCCTCGCTGTGGGTGTCGACGATGCAAATACACAGGGGGTTCAGATTAACGAGATTAACTATGTAGAAGCACGGATTAACGAATGGCTGGGGGGAATTGACGGACAAAATCCGGAACGGGCCATCATCCTTCCGGATGCGGACGGCCTGGGTCATGCCCTTGTCGCACGTATGGCGAATCAGCTGCTGCGAGGCGGCAAGAAAACACGTTACGCTGTGAATTATTACGGCCCTCACGGCTCCACCATTATTAATACCTATGAATATATGGACGTTCACGAGAATGTAGCTCACCATATTGATATTGTAGGCGGGGTGCTGGTAGCGGATGCGGCTTACCCAGGAGATGCTGAGGGAACCACTTCGCTTGACATGTCCTCGGAATTGGATCGCATGACGAACCGGCCATCAGGAAAGCCAGGACCAAAGCCGGGTGTGGATATCGAGATTATTGCGATTACGGCACTGGATCAAGTCCAAGCCGCGGTTGAACGGCTGACGAGCATTAGTGAGCAAGGATTGCCAGCGGTGCTGATTGATTTTGTCGGAAAAGGACCAGCCAATTTGGATGTAGCGGAAGCGCTGCTGAACAGTCCATATACCGGCCGGGTTCTGGGGTACAGCGCCTGGAATACACCCGGGAACAAGATTGGCCTTGCCGTAGGTATGGGACAATCCCGATATGCTTTTGTTACCACAGAAAAGCGCGCTTCTGCTCTTCACGAAGCTGTAGATGCACACGGATCATTGCTGTTCAAACGGTTCCTGAAAGACTACTACTATAAAGCTGTAGCGATCGCGGATATCCGCACGTACTCCAGAGCCCATGCGCTCTATACCAATGTGGCAACCCTTGCGGACCAGAATATGGTGCTGTTCAATTCCGAGGAAGATTATGCTCACCTGCAAACACTGCTTCGGGATCTAATGCAGACGTACACCGCGGGTCTCGCAAGCAAAACAGCCTTTGCCCAAGGAAATGTGGCGATCAAGCAAATCCGCGACTGTGATGTGTTGTATGCGAAATATTGCAGTGCTGCACTCGACTATGCCAATCCGGATTTCATCTGGGGACGTGCATTTGAAATTACATTGAGTCCGCAAGTTACGTTGAAATAATGTGACCTATAAACTTTACACTAGACCACTACGATTGCAGAACCATCTTACGATCACTGTTATCCCCGGCTTTTTGTGATTCCCTTCTCTAAAGGGAAAAATCCGGTGATAAACGCGACCGCTCTGCTTCTCTAGACTGATTCTGCACTCTCCGTTCTCGTATAAATGTTTCAGTTCATCTTATATTGTGTGAAACGTGGACTCGTCTTTTTTCCGCCCAAGATACGCTTTAAACCACACGGAAGTCATCCGATTCACCGTCCGCGCTAGGGAGAAAAGGGTGTAAGATTGTATTATCGGATCAATCGCAAACGGACACACACCGAAAGCTCATACGCTTATGTACAGACCGGCCAAGAGGCCGGTCTTTTTGATGCGGTGATTCGTGTCCGGCATTGATCTCGGTATTTATCATTTACTCAGTCACTGAGATCAAGGGGGAGTCATGGGCTGCCGCATGGCCGCTGCATCATGCGAGCAGATGACAAACGTGCAGCTGAAGGGGGCGAGATGAATGTGTCTATCCAAAGTGAAACAAACATTACAGTTACAGGGACAAACCAAATGAGTGTGGCTGTGAGACAGACGCTGAAGCAAAAGCTTGCAGCACTCGTTCCGGCATGGGATGGCCGGGTGCTGGATGTGCCTGCACAGGGTGAGGTTCTGACAGGGCCTTGTGCGGTCGTCGCCTTTGCTGAAGAAGTACCAAAGTCTGCTTGGGCAGGGTACCGACGAATTATTAAAATCTCTCTGTACGTTCGCCCGGAAGATGGAGGAGCAGAACAGCTGGAAACGTGGTCTGCGGAGCTGGTAAAAGGACTTCATCAGGTGCGGCTGGAGGATGAGAATGGTGCAGCGTTTACCTGCATCTATTTCGGTTCATCCGACTGCGACCGGGTGGACACCGGATCAGGCATGATGACGCGAAGTCTGCGGTTCGGGATGTATATTCCTGAATCCACCAATGACCATACTGCTCCAGGTACACCTGATTCCTGGATGGCTGCGCTTCAGGACTGGACACAGTCAGCGCTTGGCTCTGTATGGTCCGTGTATGGCGATGTCTGGCCCGGAGGTTATGAGACGCCTTCCGTGCTGTGGAGATTGACGGGTTACAGCTCAGCTGCAGCGGGCACTTCGGCGCTGGAGATACGAAAGCAGTTGACGGGACATGTTGTTGCTGCAGGTGAAGCCGTCACCCGTCATACCGTTACGCGTCTGGTCGAACAACTGGCTGTACAGCCCCGTATTGCTCTGGCGAAAACAGAGAATACCCGGTACCTGACGGTGGAGGAAGCTTCAGCTGATTTGCAGGCAGATGCCTACCTGAACGGGCAGATTCGTCTGACGCTGCAGCAGCGAATTCGTCGTCCGGGGACGGATGTGCCGTTGATCCGCGAGATTCATCACAGTAAGGGAATCGAATAGTCAGGAATGGCAAGGAATTGTCCCTAGGTTGGAAAAGTATCCGTAATTTAAAGATGAGGTGAAGTGGCAATGGCAAGCACCGTGAAAAAAAGCAAACAGGCTGACCCGCAATATACGCGGGCGGAACTGATGAATCATGCAGAAGCCCTCTTTGCCGTTAAGGCAGAGGTGCTGTATGGTGCGCTGTACGAAGCAGCGCAGCAGACGTTTTCCATTGAGGAAACGCAAGTACGAATCAACCAATTTATGAAAGCGAAGGTGAAGGGATAATGGCAGGCGGAACATGGGAGCAAACGAATCGTCCGGTCCTACCGGGCTTATATATGAATTTTCAGGCGGCAGCATCTTCAGCCATTCAGGCTGGCAATCGGGGAACGGTTGTCGTTCCGATCAAGGCGAACTGGGGTCCGGTGGGTACCTTTGTGGAGGTCGGAAGCGAAGCAGCGATTGAACGTATTTTCTCGGCACATGCATTGGATAACGGGACAGCCCATACATCCTTGAAGCTAGCCCTGCTGGGTGGCCCGAAAAAGCTGCTGGCCTATCGGGTAGCGGGAGCCACGGCAAAGGCAGCCAGTCTAACGTTGAAGGACAGCAGCGATGCAGATGTACTGCAGCTGGATGCCAAGTATCCAGGAGATCGTGCGAACGGATTCTATGTCACCATTCAGCCGGGTGTAATTGGTAACACGAAGCATGAAGTGCGCCTGTTTGAAGGGACCCGGATGCTGTATGCACTCCTGACCGCAGATATCTCTGCAGCATCTCTAGCCAAACAGATCAATGAGGATGAGCGCAATGAGTGGGTAACGGCTCAAGCGATTGGCGATGGTACGGGTGTGGTTGCCACCGTGTCGGGTGCGGCTTTCAAAGGTGGTGCCAGCGGTAATGATGACCTGACCAACGCGGAGTATATTGCGGTGCAGGGTGCGCTGGAAGGCGAGCAATTCGATGTATTGGCATTGGATCATGCGGCGGATGTGCCTATGCTGGCAAGCTTCGCGGCCTGGGTAAAGCGTGTGCGCAGCGAAGGAAAACCAGTGATGGCCGTATTTGGCGGTTCCATCGCAGATGATACGTCTGCAACGGCTGCACAGAAGGCAGCCGCCCGTTCACTGACATTGAATCACGAAGGTGTGATCAATGTGGGTACCGGTGTGCGTCTGGGGGATGCGTACTACAGTTCGGCGGAAACATCGGCTTATGTCGCCGGTCTCATCGCTGGACAACGTCTGAATGAATCGACAACGTATGCTCCTTCACCGTTCGATGATGTCACGCGCCGCTGGACTCGGGCGGAACAAGAGCAGGCGGTACAGAATGGCGTATTTATTTTCTTCCATGATGGCCGCCAGGTGAAAGCTCTTCGCGGAGTAAACACACTCGTGACTCCTGCTGCCGGACAAAATAACGCATGGAAAAAAATCCGTTCCATTCGTGTGATGGATGCGATTAACACAGACTTGCAGCGTTCCGCGGAAGATACGTATATTGGGAAAGTAAACAATACCGAAGAGGGGCGCCAGGCGCTGATCGGTGCAATGAAGGCCTATCTTGCGCTGCTTGCACAGAGCAATGTGATTGAGGCTGAGGGATATGATGTCATTCTCGACCCAGCCTATTATGGCGCAGCCCCGATCCTGAAACCGGAGGCAGATCAGGTATTCCTTCAGTGGAATGTGAAGTTGACCGATGTGATGGAGCAGTTGTTTGGTACATTTTACGTGCAATAAGTAGAGTAGAAGAGCAGGGCGAGAGCTTTGCTTAGTTATAAGTCAGATTCAGGATTTCGAACCATTTGTTCAACTTATATACATTTGAAAAGATCCCAAGGAGGAATTGTACATGTTGGATGCATCAAGAGTTATTCTCGGTACCCATGGTCAGCTGCATATGGATGGGGTGTGGCAGACGAATATTAACAAGCTGGAAGCCAGTGTGGAAATTGAAAAACGTGAGCTGAATCTGGTCGGCAATGACTGGAAAGTTCACAAAAATGGTGCGAAAAAAGGAACAGGCACAATGACAGGTTACAAGGTTACTTCCGACATGATCCAGCGCGGGTTCACCAAGTTCCAAATCATCTCGAAGCTGGACGATCCAGAGTCGTATGGACACGAGAGTGTTCTGCTGAAGGGCTGCATGGTGGACAAAATCCAGCTTGCAAACTGGACAGCGGGTGAGGAAGTACCGGAGGAAACGGGCTTTACGT
Organism: Paenibacillus illinoisensis NBRC 15959; assembly: GCF_004000925.1. Classification (GTDB taxonomy): domain Bacteria; phylum Bacillota; class Bacilli; order Paenibacillales; family Paenibacillaceae; genus Paenibacillus; species Paenibacillus illinoisensis. The sequence goes on from NZ_BIME01000005.1 coordinate 122,808, forward strand.
TTGAAGGATTTGAATTGTTGAATCCGATTGTTGCGTTGTGAAGCAGTAGGTAATGGTGTAGATGCGGTTTTATCAATAAATTAAAGATACGCCAGGTGCTCGAGGTATAGTTAATATTAATGTTTTGGGAAAAATCTGGGATGGGGAAAAACTGTAAAGGGTTTGCTTCAATACATTCCGAAACAAGGACATCAGGGTCAGACCAGCAGAATTTGCATAGAAAAACAAACAAAAAAATGGAGGTTTTTAATATGGAAAACGTGCATGTGTCTATCGAGAAATATATCAATTTGGTGTCTAACCGTACGGATCCAAGATCCGAATGGGATTGGACTGAAGCTTTTGATGCCCTGATGAATGATCCAGCAGTACAAGTGTTTCTCCCACCAGGAGCTTACCGTGTAAGATTTCCTAAAGCAATTACAAAACTTAAAACCATCAATGGTGAAGGTGCAACGTTGTACTCCAGAGGTGCACTCAACCTTGAAGCTCATGGTATTCGCATTATTGGTTTGACCCTTGCAGGTAAAACACCTAACGGCATTCAACTAAGTGAAGGTCATGGTATTACGCTGTTAGGAGTAAATAATATTGAGATCATTCGTTGTAATCTCCAAGATATCAATCAAAATGCCATTCAGTTCAGTAACCAGGTGAATTACTCTACAAATATCAAAATTGATTCTTGTAAGATCAATAACATTGGTATCAATACAACGACGATTGAGACAGAAGGCATGGGTATCTATGTGCAACATGCCAAAAACGTTCTGATCACAAACAGTGTTATTTCTCGGACATATGGCCAGTCAGGTATCATGATTCAGAAAGCTAATACTGTTGCAGTGGAACACACATTGATTGAAGACACCAAGTATCGTGGAATCCAAACATTTGCAGGGACTAGTTCGACAGATGTAACAGATGTTATCAACAACATTATTATCTTCAGATGCACGATCCGTCGTACAGGTGAACTCAATCAGACAGGTAATGGCTTGGCTACAAATGGAATCTTTATCCGTAATCCCAAAGGTAGACCTGAGGATGTGAAAATCACCCATACCTTGGTCGAACACTGTGGAGAAAATTTCATTGAAGGAACATTTGATGCTCAGTTCAATACATTCAAGTTCTCTGGGTGGTATGATTCCCTCGAGACTCCATCTAAAGAAGGATTGTACCCACACTCCAGAGCTATCATCGCAAACAATAAAATTATTTCCGCAAAGAAAGAAGGCGTAAAGCTTTTCGGTAATCGCGTTGATGTTATCGTTCAAGGTAACCTGATTATTGATTCAGGAATCTCTGGTGTACTTGTGCAAGCTCATGGTGCAGGCACAATTGCAACAGGAATCATTGTTGTAGATAACATTATCCGTGATACCACAAAACAAACCGTTCGTGGCGTTGAGTTGGTAGCTAGTCAAGGTGGCGTTCTGGACACAGTTAACATTATCAACGAACGGAACCACGTATTAGGAGTTTCTTAATAAAAAAGATTATCAAGAGATGAATTGAACAAATGACTTAACAAGATAGGGACACACATGCAGGCTGAGGAATCTCGGTCTATTTGTTGTCCCTAATTGTTGAGATGAGTTATCCAATTGTGAAATGAGAAGGAGACTGCACCCTATGAGTATGAATGAAAACATGTCCGAAGAACAGATTCTGGATCAGCTGTTTGAAGCAGCAGAACGTTTGCCGGAAGAGAATGTGCGCATTCAGCGCCTGGATCTGCTGCTGACCCTGCGGGGACTGACGTCTTCGAAAGTGGATCAGATCCGAGAACGCTGTACCATCCGTAAAACGACCAAGGGCCGTACCGAGGAGAAGGTAGATACCGAAACATTTAACGCACTGCTGATCTCCGAAGCCACGGTGAAAATGAATGTCCGCGGTCTGGAACTGTCCGGATGGGGAGATAACCGCATTACAGGTCGCATGAAGCTATCCGGTGGGGAACAGGCGGTTCGCCGCATGCTGCTCGCAGGTGAACTGGATGCCGTAGGTGACAAGGTACTGGAGTTATCCGGCTTTGGTGTGGAGATTGAAGACCTAAAAAACTGATTCACTCCGGCGGGATGACCACGTTCCTGTATCACATGTGGGTTCGTCACCATCTTCGTCCCGGAGAGTTTTGGGCTTTACCACGAGGCGAACGCTCACTGTTGATTGCGTTCTCGGAAGAGGAGATGGCAGCGCTGACTTCGCAAATGAATCGATAATTAGTTTGGACAGGAGGTGAAAGGAATGGCAGAAATGATTGTGGGTTTATCCAAATCCAACGCGGAGATGCGTACGACTATCCGTTATCTGGATCAGATCCAGCGTTCGACCGAACGTCTGGGCAGGGTTCGATATCAGAGCCTGATTAAGGTGAATAATGAACTGAGAACAACCGGACGCAGGCTGGAAAGCATCTATAGTACGGCTGTTCGATTGAGCAGGCTGCGAATCACACCGAAGATCGGGCTGGATGATCAATTAAGTCCGGCATTGGACCGTGCATTAGCGAAACTGAATAGTTTCCGTAACCAGATGGTGAAGGCTTCGGGAACGGTGTCGGTGGAGGTGAGGCAGAAGGTTGAAGTGGCGATGGGGAAAATGAGTCCGGCGAGCGGGCCTTCGCTGTCTCTGAACATTGGGAGCAACAATAATACGGTAAAGAATGTGGCGAAGGAAGAAGAGAAGAGCTGGGTAGAGAAGGCTAACACTTGGATGGACTTTGCTAATAATATTGCTGATCTTGCTGAAGCTCCGAATAAGGTAAAAGAAGCTTATGAAAAACTGAAAGGTGTATTTTCTGGGAAAAAATCAAAAAAGAATGCATCCACAAACTCAACTACACAATGTTGCTGCTGCTCTGGCGGAAGCCTTGTGGGGAGGCTTTCAAAAGGCGGAGCTAAAGGCGGCAAAAACAAAAATGCAGTTGGTGGCAGTGCTAAAACGGTAGCCGCAACAGAGGGAGGAAAAAAAGGTCCTTACAAGAGCGGTTCCAAGTCCTACCAAGAACGTGCGACTGGAACTGTAAAAACGCCTGCTTCTGATCCTGCGAAAAAAATTATTACTAACATCTCTGGTGCAGAAGAGAAGAAGCTGAAAGTGGACTTTGATCAAAAACTAAATTCTAACCGATTCGGCTTCAGTGCAAATGTGCCCTCAGGATCGCCAATGTCCAATATGTCTTCTGGCAATGGTATGTTCAGCAAACTGAGCGGGGGACTCGCGAAGGGAGCGGGTAAACTTCTTGGACCAATTAGCATGCTTGCTGATGTAGCGAATGTTGCCACTGCTCCTCCTGAGGAACGAGGCAGAGCAGTCGGATCCATGATCGGTGGAACTGCTGGTACCGCGATTGGTAGCGCCATTGGCAGTTTTATTTTACCTGGGATCGGCACGTATATTGGGGGTGCATTAGGTGGATGGGCCGGCAGTTCCGCGGGAGGCTGGATCGGGGACAAAGCGAAAGATATTGGAAACTTTATGTCTAACGCCACGGAAGGTGCAGGTAAAGCGTTGTCGACTGCAGCCGATTTTGTTTCTGAAAAAACGAAGAGCATGGTGAGTGGCATATCCGATTTCTTCGGCTTTGGTTCCAAAAAAGAAGAAAAGAGCGTCTCAGCAACAACGGTTGCTAATCCAACTCCAGTACCTGCTGGTCCCTCGATTCCCCCGGCTTATATTCCATCTGCGCTCACAATAACTGGGCCTATGGCTTATGCGAACAGCATGGGCGGTCAATCCACGACTGCCGCTCTTATGGGAACAAGTGTGATGCAGTCCCAAGCGATGGCCCTCGGCAATGGAGCTCAGACGAATGGCAAATCGTCTTCGATGACGGTACAAATTTCAGAAGACCAGATGAGCAGTCTGGCCGGTTACCTTAAGGATTTTAAAACCGAAACGACCAACCAGATCGCCGTCAACGTGCCTCAAGGGGCTGTGCAGGTGACTGTCCGTGAAAATGCCATCGACTACGATGCGATCACACATCAAGTTGGACAGCGAATTTCGGGAGAGTTCCGCCGTGCCATGGAAAACCGTAAAACCATTATGGCCTAAGCAGAAAGGAGGCCTGTTATGAGTGTAATTAAAGACAATGTGGAAGGTATCCGAATGGAATTCACCCTGAAGGATGGAACAACATCGTTCCGATTCCCGGTGAAGCCGGAGGAGCTGACAATATCAAGGTCCAAAGGTTACGAAACGATCAATATGCTGGAGTATGGCGAGTTTGATTTTGCACAGGGAGAGAAGGTGAAGGAGATCACCTTCTCTTCTTTTTTTCCAAAAGAATATGACGCGTCCTATTGCATGTACGAGCCTGTACCTGATCCGCGGGTGGCGATGAATATCCTGAATACGTTTCTCGTATCCAAAAAACCACTTCGTTTCATCATTTCCAACACAGGGGTGAACGTGCCGGTGTATCTCATCTCGCACAATACGACCTTCCGGGGCGGCGAGAGTGGGGATATTTATTTTGACATCACGCTGCGCACCTGGCGGGATTCCAAAGTGGAGAAGGTTGGTGCGGCAACATCAGGAAGCAAGTCGGGTTCTCGTACCGATCTGAAAAAAAGCAGTAAGACGTACACCGTCAAATCTGGCGATTCGCTGTCCAAAATTGCAAAGCTTGAGCTGGGCAGCAGTTCCAAATGGAACGAGATCTACAAGCTCAACGCGAAAACCATTGGCAGTGATCCGAACCGGATCAAGCCCGGACAAAAGCTGGTGATGCCATGACCTACAAGGTCATTGTGGACGACAAATATGACATCACCAAGCTGGTGGAGACGATTACGCTGAAGGACTCGCTGGACCAGATTGCGTATCAGGCCAACATTCGGCTGGCGGTGTCGGCTTCTTCCGGGTTGCCTGCGATATCACCGGGGATGGCGGTGCGGATCAGTGGTGTTCCTTTTGGTGAAAAATCCATGGTTCATCTGCTGCATCCTGCGGTCATCTGGGAGGTGGAAAGCTCGAACAGCGGCACCAAGCGGCTGTCTCTCACGGTGTACGACCGGATGATTTATCTGGAAAAATCGGAAGATGAGTTCCTCCTGCCCAAAGACCAAACCGCCACGCAGCGGCTCAAAACGTACGCCAAAGAGTGGGAAATTCCATATGGAACACTGCCAGACACCAAAACAAAACTGGGCAAAGCGGTGTATCGTTCGCAGACGATCTTTTCGATGATGTTTGCGGATCTGAAGGAAACGGCTAAGTCTGGCGGAGACATGTATCATCCCCGGATGACACCTGGCGGACTGCAGCTGTTCAAGGTGGGCAGCAATGCGAAGGTGTACGAGCTGGATCGGCTGATCGATCTGACCCAGATGCGTACGCTTGAAGGTGCAGTCACCAAAGTTAAAGTCATGGCTGCATCGGAATCCAGCAGCGGCAAGGAAGTTCCATCGAAAGTGCTGGCGATTGAGCAGGATGGTGTGGAGGAACTGGGCACCTTGCAAAAGCTGATCGAGGACGATCAGGTCAAAACGGCGACGGCTGCCAAGAAGCTGGCGAAAAGCCGTCTGACAGGCATCCAGGAGACGTTTACCGTTTCCGCACCGGATGTGAACACGATTCGCGCCGGCGATGCAGTATTGCTCAAAGGCCTGAAGCTGATCGTGATGTCCGTCAGTCGAGACTTATCGGTCGGGCCAGGTACGATGACGCTGGAGCTGGGTACGGCGGAGCTAGTGAAAAGGAGGTATTACCTTGAATAAGGAAGATCCGTATGGGCATTTTGCCGAAGTCATGCGGGGCGCGATGAGTACGCATACCCGTCAGGCCGTGAGCGGTATGGGCGCGGTGCTGGGGACAATGACGTCGTCCGGCGTGAAGCTGGATGATTTCAAGCACGAAGTGCAGGACTATCTCGTGGCCGAGCTGCCGGGCACGCTTGGATTGCCGGAGCGCGAGGCTGTTGGCGCGATCTCCGGGATACCTGACGTGGCGAATGGCGGAACGACGGGCACGGGAAGGTTTCTTTTGCAAGAAGAGGAAGTGGAGGAGGCAGTGTGGTCTCTGGGGAAAGGCTTGAAGGCTGGGGACCGTGTGCTGGCGATGCGGGTGAATGGCGGTAACGACATTGTGGTGCTGTGTAAGGTGGTGAGTGCGAATGCCTAGTTTGTTCCCGGAAACGGGTGTGGTCTGGGGAGATGAAGAGGACCTGTCTGGTGCGGTTTCGGAAGAGGTACGCTTTGGACGAAGCTGGCGATTCGATTACGATGCAGGGGATTTTGTGCTGACCCCAAGTGGCAAAGTGGCTGCGGCAGGTCCGCAGGAAGCCTGGGTGCAGTGGTGCATCAAGGCGGTGAAGACGCCGCGGTACAGACATGTGATTTACTCCCGGAACTATGGCTCGGAGCTGGAAGAACTGGTGGGTCAGGGGGACAGCCGGGGTGTGATGGAAAGTGAGATTACTCGGATGGTGACGGAGACGCTGTTGGCGGATCCACGCACGGATTCGGTAGACCAGTTCACCTTCGATTGGAATCTAGAGCAGTGCATGTTCTCATGCCGGGTAGCGAGTGTACAGGAAGAGATGTTTATTCTGGAAAGTGAGGTGATCTGACGGGATGGCTGAGATTCCGCGTTATTTGGAGGACCAGACGGAGGAACAGATTATGCAGCGCATGCTGGATCGTCTGCCCGCGGATCTGGATAAGTCGGAGGGATCGTTTCTGTGGGATGCGGAGGCTCCGGTTGCGTTTATGCTGTCTGAGGCGGCGCTGTGGGCGCAGGAGCTACTTCGGCGAGGGTTTGCCAGTACGGCTGCGAGCAGTGACCCGAATTTTCGTTCGGAAGAGCTGGATCTGCGGGCGGGAGAGCATGGCATTACCCGGCGTGCCGCTGTGGCGGCACAAGGTACGGTGAGGTTCACGGGTACACCGGGGAAAGTGGTGCCAGCGGGTACAGTTGTGGCTACGCTCGCGGATGAAGTATCTGGTGAAGCTTCGCTGGAATACGAGACCGTTGGGAGCGTAGAGCTTGGAGAAGATGGATTCGGTGTGGTTGGTGTGCGGGCGCTCGTTGCAGGAAAAGAGAGCAATGTGCCCGCAGGCACCGTGACCGTGCTCTCTACACCGGTAAGTGGCGTGACGTCTGTGGTGAACAAGGAGGTTATCAAAGGCGGTGCGGACATCGAGGGGGATACGGCGCTGCTGGAACGCTTTTATGCCAAAGTCCGCAACCAGGGGACAAGCGGCAACAAGGCACAGTATGTGCAATGGGCTAGTGAAGTGCCTGGTGTTGGCGCAACACGTGTAATTCCGTTATGGCAGGGGCCGGGCACGGTAGGACTGTATCTGCTGGATACGGACAAACGTGCTGCAGGCAGCGATCTGGTGGCGGCCGTGCAGAAGTATGTGGACCCGACGCAGGATGGTCAAGGTGAAGGCGTTGCCCCGGCAGGTCCGGTGGTGTCGGTCATGCCAGCCGAGGAAGTGCCCATGAACATTGAGGTGAAGCTGACGCTGGCGAGTGATGCAACCTTGGCGGATGTCCGAACATTAATCGAACGCGGGGTGACCGCGTACCTGAAGCAGCTCGCTTTTGCCGATCCACTTGTGCGCTACACCCGTATTGCAGCAATTTTGCTCGACATTCCGCCGATTGTCGACTATTCGGAGCTTACCGTAAACGGCGTGAGTGACCAGAATATCGAGATGACCGCGAGTCAAGTGGCGGTACTGGGGACGGTGGATGTACATGAGTAGTCTGCCGGGGGTTGTGGCTACTACACTCACAAGCCCGAAGGGAAAAGAGCTGTTCTCGTATTTGCCGAGCTATTATGAGACTTCGCGCGTTATGCAGGCGGATATGCAGTCCAAAGGTACCGAGTTGGATCTGCTGTATCAGGCACTGGATGAAACATTGGATCAGTTTTTTGTCCGTACGGCGACGTGGGGATTGGACTTCTGGGAGCAGGAGCTTGGCCTTGAGACAGACAGACTCAAACCCGTGGATCAGCGACGTGCCGTGGTGGAGTCGAAGCTGCGCGGTGCGGGGACATTTTCCGGAAGACTTGTTGCGAATGTGGCTGAGGCGTACGCCGGAGGCAAGGTGGATGTGACGTTTCAACCGGAGGCGTGGAGCTTTACGGTGAGCTTTGTGGATACGATGGGCATCCCGCCCAATATTGATGATCTCAAACGCGCGATTGATGAACTGAAACCGGCCCACATGGCCGTGGAGTATGAATATCGCTATCTGATCTGGGACGATCTGGACAACAAACAGATGACCTGGGATGAACTTGATGCCGCGTCCCTGACGTGGAATGAACTGGAGGTGTGGGCGTAATGCCACAAGAAACGGATCGACTGAAATTACCTCTGCCCTTGGGTAACGAGAACGTAACCCGGGAGAGTATTAATGGGATTTTTGAAAAGATTGATGCAGGTGTTGCGACACAAGAAGATTTGGATACGCTTCGTGAAGCGGTGAGCAAGATGGATATTCCTGATGCGTCTTTGACGCAGAAGGGGAAGGTGCAGTTGTCTAGTAAGACGGATGGTACGTCTGAGGCGATGGCGGCGACGGAAAAGGCGGTTAGGGATGCAAGGGTGGCGGCTGTTAGTGCAGCGGCTACAGATGCAACCAACAAGGCTAGTACAGTTATATCTGATGCAAAAAGGTATTCTGACGGGCTTGTCGGGGAATTATTTAATCTCCAGACAAGCGCCAAAAATAACACTGTTGCTGCTATAAATGAGCTTTTTCAATCTGGCGTTAGTGCAAAGCAATTAATAGTGGATGCCATTAACGTCAAAGGAGGTAATGCATCCACTGAGGATACGTGGGCAGTAGTATCTTCAAAAGTTAATTTACTCACTAACGGAGAAATAGAACGACTTGGAGAGTTCTCTACACCGACTACAGGAACGGATTGGACGCTCGTAACAATAGACACCGACAGTGGATTTTATTATTTGGATATTTTCGTGGGTGCTGGATGGGATATTTCAAGATCAATTATTATCCCTACTATATTTTCTACAAATTGGACGGGTCAACGTAGTTATCAATGGATTAATAGTTCTACTGTTAGGGTATGGACCGGTAAATATGGAAACACAGATGCAACTTATGCAAAGTTTAGAATCGCAACGATGAAAAATTATAAATCAATGCAGCAAGGATTTACACAAGTAGATAGCGGAATAGCATCCGTTTCAGTTCCAATAAGAGCAGTTAATATTGCTAACAGTATAATTTTCTGGGGCATTGCACATGGGACAACAGCAGGCGGACAAGCAATATCTAGTATCAGGCCCTCCTTTATTAACAGTACAAGTTTGAAAATTAATGGTATTTCAGCTTCTTATTTTCAAAAAGTATCATGGTTCGTTGTTGAATTTTATAACCCTGTTTCTGCATCAATTTTTGATTTGTTAAGAACTGCTCAAAGTCCATTTTAAAAAGAGAACGAAAGATAGATAATAACAGTTTGCATAGGGAATGAAAGTGATATTTTTATGCCTTCTGTAGTGGAGAGGAAACTATTCTGTTTTTGGACATAGACATTACTTTAGGATTTCATTACTATATTTTGTATTTTAATTGAGGTATTGTCTGTCACTAAATAGGGTGCACAGATACAAAGTTTAACTCTATATTACTGAACGTATACTTAGAAAGTTAGATTGGAGATATGGCTTTATTTCAGTCCTTACTAAAAAAAAGGAGGTGAACCATGACTACAAACCAACTAACCACAGCAATCACTCACACACTCACGCAATACTTCCCAAACATCCCGATCAATCTAGCAACTGGTACAGCAAACCCCAACCCAGATTCCAAAGGCATCACCTACCGCCTGCTATCCGCCCAACTTACTCGGGAACGTAGCGATCGTTTCGTGCAATCTCATGCTTTTGAAATTCGCTGGCTCGAAGCAGATAACATCCCAGCAACCCTGCCGGACGAGCTTTTTGAAGCACTGGAAGCGATCAATGTAGAGGGAACACCCTACCGAGCAACGGAACTGCGCTGGGAGACAGAGAACAACACACCGCGAATGCTGGTGTACTACACCATGCGAACGACCAAAGTGTCAGAGTCAGCTACGACCATGCAGCATCTGGAACAGCGACCCACCGCACTTAAAGCGGCTAACGAATAACAAACCAAATGAGGGGATAACCATGAAAGGAATGGGAGGAGTATTAGCGATGTTTACGAAAAAGGAACCGGACTCTAAAAAACCGGAATCCCAACAGATAACCAACCAGAGATACAGCAAAGCACAGTTCGCTGAATCCAGGCAATTGAGCTGGATAGAGAAAGACATTCTGGCAGCCGTACTGCTGGAGAATGAGACATACACTATCGAAGAAGCACAGCAACATATCAAACAATTTATGAATGGGGAGGCACAATAATGGCTGGAGGAACATGGACAACTCAAAATAAGGTACGCCCTGGCGTATATATGAATTTTGCATCAGAGGGCTCGTTACCAGGTACGGTAGGGGAGCGGGGAACGGTGGCTTTGGCGCTTCCATTGTCATGGGGACAAGCAGGTACAATGCTGACCATCCAGGCCGGTGAAGATGTACAAGCCAAATTGGGCTATGATTGGACAGCACCTCAACTGCTGCTGATTCGAGAGGCATTGAAACGGGCACAAACATTGCTCCTATATCGTTTGAACGCAGGGACACAGGCCAAGGCCGCGCTGGGAGAACTAACGGTTACTGCCCAACACGGCGGCGTGAGAGGGAATGATCTGGCGATTGTGGTCTCAGCGAATATCAATCAGCCGAACCGGTTCGATGTTACAACGCTGCTTTCAACTAAAGAAGTGGATAAACAAACCGTCTCAACCATTGAAGAGCTGGAATCCAACTCATATGTTACTTTCACTGGCGAAGGTGCCCTCACAACAACAGCTTCACTTCCACTAACAGGTGGATTGGACGGCACGGCAACGAACCAGGAGCATACCAATTTCCTATCCAAGCTGGAAGTACTGGATTTTAACACCGTGGGTCTGATCTCCGACGATGCTACCCTTAAATCCGTGTACTCTGCATACATCAAACGTTTGCGCGATACTGAGGGCAAGAAGGTCCAATTAGTGCTGGCAGATTATCCTGCTGCGGATCACGAAGGTGTGATTAGCGTCAAAAATGGCGTTGTGCTTGCAGACGGTACCGTTCTCTCCCCCAAACAAACGGTAGCTTGGACAGCCGGAGCAACAGCTGGGGCCAATTTGAATGAATCCCTGACCTTCCGTGCGTATGACGACGCTGTAGATGTAAATGGTCGATTGACACACAGCGAGACAGAAGCTGCACTGCGTAATGGTGAGTTTGTCTTTACAGCGAGCAGCAACCGGGCGGTGGTAGAGCAGGATGTGAACACGTTCCGTTCGGTAACACCGGATAAAGCACGTCATTTTGCCAAAAACCGTGTTGTCCGTGTACTCGATGGCGTTGCCAACGACATGAAACGAATTTTTGAATCCTATTACATCGGCAAAGTGAACAATAACGAAGATGGGCGCAGCCTGTTCCGCTCCCAATGTGTTACCTACCTGAAGCAGCTGCAGGACATCGGGGCCATTCAAAACTTTGACTCCAACACAGATATCACTGTGACACCGGGAAATGAAACGGACAGTATCGTGATTGAGGTTCAGGTCCAACCTGTGGATTCCGTTGAAAAAGTATACATGAAAGTGAAGGTGGTTTAAGATGGCATTTTTGAAAGCAAGCGATACGATTTCCGGCCAGGAAGGCCGCGCATATGCAACGATTAATGGACAGACGGAAGAGATGTTCTACGTGAAGACGCTGGAAGCAACGGTGGAGAAACAAAAAGCGGAGGTCAAAACACTGGGTCGTCGCGGTGTTCAGCACAAAGCAACCGGTTGGTCCGGCTCGGGTTCTATGACAATCTTTTATACAACATCCCGTTTCCGTGAGCTGATGCTCCAGTACATGCAAAATGGTGTGGACACCTATTTCGACATTGAAGTGACCAACGAAGATCCTTCGTCTACCATTGGTAAACAGACCGTGACTCTTAAAGGCGTCAACCTCGACAGTGTGATCATGGCATCCCTGGATACCGAGGCCGAGGCTTTGGAGGAAGAAGTGAGCTTTACCTTTGAAGATGTCGATATGCCTGTATCGTTTAATCTGCCGAAGTGATTTTTGAAGTGACAAATATATTAGCCATAGATATATAACGAGTCCAACTTTAGCATCAGGTTTATAAAAGAAACCTGTTCAACTTGCCTGTGTTACGGGCTATTTGGCGTGTCCAAATTTGTTTGCAATCTCTCTTCGTTTGAAGAGGGGCATTACATTAACAGTACATTACACATGCTCTTCGCCGCTTCTTGCGGCGGGGAGCCTAACTTTAGAGGAGGAATGGACAATGAGTGGATTAAGTATGTTTTTTGCGCAAAATGCAGCGGCGGATACAACAGAGGAGTTTATCGTATCTCCCCGTTTCAAGGATGAGAAGGGTGAACCGGTTGCCTGGAAACTGCGCAGCATGACCGAAGACGAGAACCAGGAATGTCGAAAAGCTGCTACTCGTAAAATCAAGGGCAAGAACGGTGTTTACACACCCGACATTGATGCGAATGATTATATGGCTCGCCTGATGAGCGCCAGCGTGGTCTATCCTGATTTAAAAAATGCAGAGCTTCAGCGTTCATATGGCGTGATGGGGGCGGAATCGCTTTTGCGGAAAATGCTGCTGCCTGGGGAATTTGCCGCACTCGGCGAACAGGTCCAGAAGCTCAACGGCTTCAATCAGGACATGAACGAACTGGTGGATGACGTAAAAAACTAATTAAAGAGGGCGATTCGGAAGCCAATCTGGCTTATTACGCTCTCCATGAATTGAACATCCTCCCACATGAGCTGATGGCATTCTCTATACGTGAACGTGCGGCTATATATGCCATGATCTCCATCCGGGTGGAGGAAGAGAAGAAAGAGCGGTCCAAAAACCGTGCAAGGAAGAAATAAAGGGGAAAGGAGGGAGAAATGAATGTATGCCATGTTTGCAAGATTATATCTGATGTCAAACAAAATGGTTCAGCAATTTCAGAATCTGCCTGTAGTGATCAACTCGGTTTTTAATCCTGGAAATCTGAGCAGAATTCAGCTTGCAGGTAACCTACTGCGAGGTGTCTCAGAAGAACAGGCTAAAGTAAATGCCTCATTTGCGGAAGGTGCTCAGAGGGTGAAAGCTTGGATCGGTATGATCAAGTCAGCAGGGCAAACCGTCCTTGTTCCAGCGGCGCAGGAAGAGGATTTGAAGCAACGTTATATGGCTGCTACTGGTGATGATGCTCAAGGAGAGACGATATTTAATCGGTATCGGGCAGAAGCTTTTAGGAGTGGACAAAATGTCACTGACGCTCTGAAGGGAGCATTATCATTCATCCCGTACGCCCAGAATACGGATCAAGTTGATCAACTAAGAGATATGACTAAACGATTAAGCATGCTTTCTCCAGATGGGAAAAGTGTTTCGGATGCATCCAGTGCACTAGTAGCTGCGATGAACGGAAATAACGGTGAACTTGCCAAGTCCTTCAACCTTCCTGCTGAAGTGCTGAATGGAGCTGGCTTACAGAAAAATATTGAAGCATCGGATTTGGATGGGTTTATCCAAAAACTTGATGTTATTCTGCAAAAACAAGGCTATACCCAGCAGGCTTTTGATACCATGTTAGACTCACCACTGCAGAAGTGGAATGCACTCGTGAATCAGTTCAATGGGGTACTGGGTCAGGTTGGGCAGGCGGCACTTGTTGCCTTAACTCCTTTACTGGATCGTTTAAACGAAGCATTTGCGAATGGAGAGTTTACCGTCATTATTGATTGGATTAGCAACGCTTTTACGATAGCAGCAAATGCACTGACGATGTTGGTAGATGGGATATTATTTTTAGCAGGTGTGATACAACAAAACTGGGATATTATACAGCCTATACTAATGGCTCTCGCTATCGTTGTTCTGGCTCTTGTTATTGCGCAAGTTTACAGTCTCGTGGCTGCGTGGTTGCTGCTTAATTGGCCTATCCTTCTGGCAATAGCGGCAATTGCAGCAATTATTGGCATTCTGAATCTGATGGGGATATCAGGTACGGAGATATTGGGAGCGATTATTGGTACATTTATGATGTTAGCTGAAAGAGTCAGGGTGGTTGTTGCAACAATATGGAACCTCTTTGCTATATTAGGAGATTTTATAGCTAATTTATTCAATGATCCTGTCTATGCAATCCAAAAGCTATTCTATGATTTGGGCATGTTCATTTTGCAGATCTTCTATAATGTGATGTTAGGTATAGAGGATTTTCTTAATAAAGCTGTAGGTGCAATAGGGAGTGTTGTCTCCTTTATCAATAAAACTTTTGGTATGAACTTGACCGTGATGTCCGAATCGGATATCAAAATTGGCAGTAATACTGCCAAGGAATGGATGGATACGCTAGAGTCATGGGAACCGCAAAGTGATAAAAACGTATTCCATTCAATGAGGATGGATGGCCAGTACAATCCTGATGCGTATGGAAAAGGACCCGAGATGGCGGAGAAGTTACTTTCGGGTTTTTCAACGGGTTCAAAAGCAGATTCCAAAGAAACAAGTTTACCTGGTAATTTTGGCGGCTTTACACCCAAAACCCCTTCCATGCCAACCATTCCAACTGCACCCGCTCCGGCAATGGTCCCTAATAACAATATGAGTAACATTAACAAAATCAACAATATCGGACAGGTCGATAAAATTGGTGACGTGGATGGCACGGTGGATGTAACAAGTGAAGATCTGAAACTGATGCGTGAGCTTGCAGAGATGCAGGCTATTCAGCGATTTGTCAGTTTGACACCAACTGTTCAGGTCACCACCGGAGATATCAACAGCGGACATGACGTTGACAGCATCATCAGCAAAATCACCGATGGACTGAATAGTCAGATCGTCTCCAGTGCCCAGGGGGTGTATGGATAAGTGGAATATTATATTCAACTAAGCTTTAATAACCGCTCTGAATACATGTTTTTCCCGGTGACACCAGAGAGCATTGAGTTTTCGGATTCGGGAGACGGTAGTACGTTTAACGTGAGCGCTTTGGGTGAAATTAACGTGATTAAGTCGCCGAAGCTGCGCGAGGTCAGTTTCAGCGGGATATTTCCGGCGGACTACAGTCCGTATCATCTGAATTACGATGCAAGTCATCCGGCAGTACAGAAGGAATATTACCGTGATCCGTATGAATATGTGAAAAAGATCATCCGTTGGATGCAGACGGGCAGACCCGTCAGACTTTTCTTTTCCAGTGCAAGGTACACGATTAACATGGCAGTTTCCATTGAGAGCTTCGACTGGAAGGAGACAGCGGGTACGGTGGGGGATATCCAGTATGATATCAAGCTGAAGCAGTTCATTTTCTATGCCGCCAAAAAAGTAGTGCCACTCAAGGACAGCAAAGATACGGCTGCTTCGAAAACAAAAACTAAAGCCTCCCGGCCCAATGAAAAAATCCAGCCCAAGACCGTTACGCTCAAAGCTGGAGACTCCTTGTGGTCTGTTGCCAAAGCCCATCTTGGAGAAGGATCTCGCTGGAAAGAGCTGCAGAAGCTGAACGGCATCAAGGATGCACAACTGAAGAAGCTTCCCATCGGTCTGGTGATCAAGCTACCGTGAAAGGAGAGGGAACATGCAGCAGCAGATCAGTTTGGATAACAAGCAGGGCAAGTTGAAGGAGCAATTATGGCTGGATGATAAGCTGGGCAACATCTGGGATATTAGTGAGATTGCCGGCGAAATTACCTACAAAACCTCCCGCATTGGTAAGCCATCCTCTCTGGAATTCACGTTGATCAAGGGGAGTTTATTCCAGAATTCGAAGTTCACATATGAGAATGGATACGTCGTAAAGTATGTCAGTAACGAAGTGGGGATATTTTTCGGGTATATCTTCTCGGTGGACAGCGGCAAGGACGAAAGTGTCAAAATCAAAGCCTACGACCAGACTCGCTATCTGACCGCGAACCAGACGTACCAGTTCGTTAACGCAACCGCTGCGGATGTGATCAGACGAATTGCAACTGACTTTCAGTTGAAGATCGGGGATCTGATTCAGCCTAAATATGTCATTCCGCGTATGTTATTTGATAACAAGAAGCTTATCGACATGATCTGTGAGACATTGGACAGGACGCTGATTTATGGCGGCAAAAACTATATCTTTTACGACGACTTCGGCAAGCTTGTGCTTCGGGATGTGGAAGAGATGCCTTACGGCTTTGTTATTGGGGATAACAGTCTGCTTACGGATTATAGCTATACCCGGTCGATTGACGACCAGACGTATAACAAGATCAAGCTGTATCGGGACAACAAGGATACGGGAAAAAGAGAAACGTTCGTCCATCAGGACTCAGGCAGCATCCGTCAATGGGGGCTGCTTTTTTTGTACCAAAAAGCGGACGATGGCCTGAATGAAGGCCAGATCGATGCCATGCTGAAAACCCTGATGACGCTGCGTAACCGAGAGACTCAGTCATTGAAAGTGGATGCGTTAGGCGATTTCAAAGTCAGGGCAGGCAGTTATGTCAATATTCAGATTGAGGAACTGAAGATCAATCAATATTTTCTGGTAGACGAATGTACACACAAGGTACAGGGAGGCGTGCACACAATGTCGCTGGATTTGAAGGTGGTGTAACAATTCATGATGCTGGATGTAATTAAAAAGGCGGCAGTAGCCGCCGTAGATGCCAAAGTCCCAGTTCAGGTCATGTACGGAACAGTGGCGAAGACAGAGCCCTTCGAGATTACCGTTGAACAACGGCTGACCTTGGCTGAGCCTTTTCTGGTGATGCTGGAATCCGCAGCAAGAAAAAATTGGACTGTGGGTGACCACGTCCTGCTGCTCCGGGTGCAAGGTGGGGACAGCTTTGTTGTGCTGGATCGGTTGGTGAAGACATGATTCCACAAGGTGCACAAATGAGTGCAGAAGAACAGGAAGAACCGGCTGTTGTTCCAAGCCTGACGTATGTTCTGCAGCCTTCTGGGCAGCGAATCGGAAGGCTGCAGCTGGATGGAAAAGAGGCGGTGAAACAAGCCGTGTACAAGGCATTGTCCACTCGGCGCTATGAGCATCTAATCTACTCATCGGATTACGGCATGGAATGGTCCTGGGAGGGAATGGCCGGACGATCCATGGTGGAATCCGAGCTGGAGCGCTGGATTGTGGAGGCTTTGCTTCCGGATGATCGCATTTCAGATGTAACGGAGTTTGATTTTGTTCATGAGGCGGATGGGGTGCGGGTGTCTTTTACCGTGGAAACCAATTTTGGCTCTTTCAGGGGAGAAACGGAGGTGAACATGAATGGTTGAAGAGCAGACGTTTGAGGTCATTTTAGAGCGAATGCTGGACAAAGTACCGGATGGAGTGGATAAACGTGAAGGCAGCATTATCTATGACGCGCTCGCGCCAGCCGCTGTGGAAATGGCTCAGATGTACATTGAGTTGGATATTAACGCCAATCTGAAATTTGCGGACACAGCTTCCGGGGAGTATTTGGACCGAGCGGTGGCCTGGTCTGGCATTACCCGGAAAGCGGCAACCCAGGCACGCTGGATCGGCAGCTTCAAGGACAACGGGGGGAAACCGGTTGAGATTCCATTGGGGAGTCGTTTTTCTACAGGGGATCGGGTGTATCTGGCTGTCGAACGAATGGCAGCGGGGCAATATGTGCTGCAATGTGAGGTTGCCGGAGCGGAAGGCAATGAATATACAGGGGCGCTGCTGCCCATCGATTATATCGCCGGACTGACAACAGCGGAACTAACCCAGCTGCTTGTTCCAGGTGAAGATGAGGAAACAGATCAGGCTCTGTATGACCGATATCAGGACAAAGTCTCCCGTCCGGTAACGAGTGCCAATAAATATCAATATGAACTATGGGCACGGGAAAACTCGGGGGTTGGTAAAGCGAAAGCTTTTCCACTGTGGGACGGTCCGGGCACGGTAAAAGTGGCACTGTTAAACAATGAGATGCATGCACCCGCTGAGGCTGTGATTCACGCAGTACAGGATTATATCGATCCAACCCGGGATGGGATGGGCGAAGGCGCTGCTCCAATCGGCCCCGTGGTCACGGTGGTGGGGGCAGAAGAAGTACCGATTGATGTGGAGGTGCAGGTCACACTTGCTTCAGGCTCAACGTATGAGGGGGTAAAAACGCTGATAGAAGAGGGTGTTACTGCATATCTCAAGGAGTTGGCATTTGCAGATCCGTTAGTCCGTTGGACACGAATTGCCAATGTCATTCTGGATATCCCGCCTGTCATCGATTATAGCGATCTGTTGGTGAATGGCGGCATGTCCAATCTGGAGATTGCACCCGGTGCAGTAGCCGTTCTCGGGACGGTGAAGGTGACATGAGTAAAGGTGAGGTGTTGATGTCCCTTTTACCACCATTGTATGAAAATGTGCTGGAGATGCAGTTGCTCACGGAGACCGAAGGTGAAGAACTGGACAAGCTTGCGGCGGGGTTGGAAAGCGTGTTGGACCAATTCTATCCCGAGTCTGCAACCTGGGCATTGGAGCGATATGAGCGGGATCTGCAAATTCCAACGAATCCAGCCAAACCGGAAGACCAGCGGAGATCCGTTATCATCTCCAAAATGCGAGGAAGCGGCAAAGTCTCAGGTTCGATGCTTAAAAATGTGGCACAGGCGTATGAAAGTGGCGGGATCGAGGTTTCCGTCTCACCCGAGGAATATCTGATCCGAATTCGCTTCATAGATACATGGGGATTGCCGCCTAACCTTGACGATCTGAAGGCAGCGATTGAGGATATTAAACCGGCACATATGAGCGTGGAATATCGCCTGCGGTATTTGACGATTGCTGAGGTCGAGAACATGACGTTGGATGAAATCGAACAGACCCGGCAGGATAAATTTTCAGGAGGTGGAGCTTAACATGAATGAACCCAAAACACCGAATCTCGGGCTAAATAAGATTGACCGCAGCTCGCCATCAACAACCTATTTTGATCTGGACAAGTATTTGGATCAGAACTGGGACAAGGTTGATGCTTTTGCGGAGCGGGTAGGGGAGAAGGCCGAAGAGACGGCTGCACAGGTTAGTAATATCCAGGAGCGGCTGGATACGGAAAAGCGGAGATCTGTGACACTGGAGCCAGGGGTGCAGATTGTTAATGCTGAACGTGCTTCGGCGTTTAAGTTGGAAGGATTGAAGGGCCGGACGCTAGTTAACTTGTTGGGGCGTATCGGAGGAATGGAAAGTTTAACAGGTTTGTCTAGAAGTTATACAACGCTTGCTTTGGATTCTATTAATAAGACTTCCGGTGTCAATGGGCTTAAAATTACTAATCTGGAAGGGGCCTCAACTGCGTCCGCAGGACTTGCTTACACATCTGTAACAGGACTTAGATCAGGATGTTATTATGTCTTAATCGCTGACGCTAAGAACATAGATGCAGAATCTGGATTACAGATTGGCTTTGGAGGGAGTTTTGGAGGCCCTTATTCTTCTGCAGTGAAGAGTAGAGATAAGTTCGTTACAATTTGGGCAAAGAAACAGATATCAACCGTAACAGCTGGAAATGTGGATTTAGCAGTAGTAGGTTCCGTTGGTAAATCCGGATTTTTTGACTCAGTACGTTTGTACGAAATTAGTGCAGCCGAATACGATTCATTGGACAACATGAACCCGGTACAATTAGCAACCAAGTATCCCTACGTCGATAGTGTTCAACCCGTTCGAAATCCATATGCGATTCGATATGGAGAGAATTTGTTGCCGCCGTTTTACGAATGGACAAGAGGTAGTACGTTTATGTTATCGAACGGATATGCTGGGGTATTAAAAAATACCGTGAACGACGCGATTTTTACCAGTATCCCCTTTAAAACCGAGGTTGAATATACGTACTCTGCAGAGCATACGGGTGCAATAGCAATTAATGCTTGGGATAGTGGCGGTAATTTAGTAGGAGGTAAATCGCTTGTACCCTACACAACTAATCAATCCGTTACGTTCAAGATTCCAATTGGAACAGCAAAGTTAGAAGCATATTTTTCTAACATCATTTCCGATACTCAAACACTTCCGGAGGTGTCGATAAAAAAACCGGTAATCACGATCGGCACTACAGCCAAACCGTTCAAACCGCGTGAAGACGCTATGCTCGCATTGCAAACGGATCTATACGCTGATCCAGTAACCGGGACGAATGCTGACGAATTATTTGAGAAGGACGGACAGTATTTCGAATTGAAGAAGTGGAGTCGAATTACGAATTTTCCTTCATTGTCAGGTTGGACTCTCTTGGCGAGCGGGACAGGATGGAAATCTGTAGCGTCCGGGGCGAATAGCATACCACTTGCTTCTATAAATGGGCCTGTAGGTGTATCTTTTGTAACGAAATCCGACGGCAAAGTGTTGAATCAGTACACCACGCCAGTGTCAGCTGACATGGGCTGGGTTGCTTCAGATAATTCTGTTCGCATAGCTATTTCCAGAGCAGACAGTGGATGGGGAGACTCATACACACCTACGGCAGATGAGATTAAGGCGTATTTCATGGGCTGGATTATGTACCTCTCTGGAACCGGAGGAAGTGGTAAAAGTGGTATTACACCGTATAACGGATCAGGGACAAAGTATTGGGCAAGAGTAGGAGCTGACGGCCACACTTTAGCAGATGGAACTGTAGTTTTGCCTACGACTCAAGCGTCAAATTTTATGCCTTACCAACTAGATTACCAACTTGCAATGCCGACTGTCGAACCGATCATCTCAAAAGGGCGATTGACTTTAACTGAAGGAAGTAACCAAGTGGAAATCGGAACGGGTTTGGTAATGCATGAAGAAGTAAAACCTGCTAACGATGGTGTGGGTCATTATAATATCAACAACGCAGATATACTAGCGCCTCAAAATGTATTGAAGTATAAGGTGCGTAAAATCCTTTACGTGTTTAAAGATTCCAATTTAGATAAATGGAATTTATACAACGATGTTAGTGTAACTGTTGCGGGGGCGTTGGCTCAAAAGGACATCGGAATTTTTGATCTGTCAGCCATATATACCGTAACATACATGATGCTAGACAAGTCCCCGATAGCCCCATTTGTTGGATCTATCGCTGAAAACGAAAAGGCATTGCTAAACGACCTTGTTAGATTAGGCAGTGAGTTAATAAGTTCTTCCAATGGATCAGGTATTGACAAGGCCGAAACCGCGGCATGGCAAAAAACTAAAATTACTGCTGATAGCGGTACTGTCAAAATTTCTATATCTGATAGATCCGTCGATATTCTTGCAACCTTAATGCAGCAAGGGCCAGGCGTACATACGTTCTACTGCATAGGTGGCGCGGTAAATGCTCTACCGTTATCGATCCGAGGACATACAGTGTTCACTAATGAAGGTAAATATGGCTACGTGTTCGCCGTAGATTATCAGAATAATGTGTACACCAACTATAGAGATGGAGACATCAACGGATGGTTGGGATGGAAAAGAGTATTGAACCAAACAGATTATGATTTGCTTTTTCAGCTTGTCAGTGATGGGAAATCGGCTATCGCTGCCGCTATTACTGGCAAGGGAGTGGCAGCATCAGGCAGCGACACACACGCTCAATTGGGAACAAAAGTTGGGCAAATTCAAACAGGTCCGAAATCTGCGAAAGGGTCGGGAGTCGTTTCAGGCGGTATTTTAACCATTACCGATCTTGGCTTTTCGCCTCGTAACATCATAGTTCAAAGAAACGGTTTCTCGACAAACACAGCCATATATTCATATGACATCAATGTAAACAAGTTTGCGCAAAACGGAATTTCCGACTCTAACAATGCATTCACTCTTAACAGTGGAGGATTTTCAGTGAATATGGGCACAGGAATGAACAATGTTACATTTAACTACATTGCATTTAGTTCGTAGAAGGAAAAACTTGCAAATCGGATCTTAAATTTATTATAACAAAGTAACCGGATGTAATTGAAACCATTGGTGAACGCTTTGGGGAATTGTAGAAACGACTTCCGAATAAGATCTTCGGGCATATATCGCTCTTACTAATTGCATCCCTGATTCAGTAGATAAGATTCGGTTTAAATCTGTGGGATTTAAATCTGATTAAGCTGAAGGTGGGAATATAACTCGATTAATACGGAAAATCAAGGACTAATGTTCGCTGATCTTGACTGATTGTTCCTTAAGAACACTAAGAACCAAAAAAAGGTATTAAGTGGTCAAGTAGAAGAATTTAGCAGTAATTGTTTGAATGGATTAAACGAAATAATCACTTGACGAAAAAACACAATTAATCAAATCGCGCTCATGGAGCTACATGCTATGGTGCTGAGTCTCATGCCGGCTGAAGAGGATGCTCCAACAGAAGTTGATCCTGTGAAAGATCCTCCAGAAGAAACAGCAAATGAAGAGTAAGCTTACCTCGCTGTTAATCAGATGGGGAACTGCACTCACAAGAGGGGGTGAGACTATGTTGGCAGTATACGTTGTATTGATCCAAAAAGGCGTGATTACTATTGATGCTGTTCCAGAATTGAGTCGGACGAAGGTAGCCGAAGCTCTTGAAAATGCAGGAAAAGAACAAAGAGAAAATATCGTTTAACAAGCGTTCCTATAATCGGAGCGCTAAATTTATGCCTTCCATCGCATTCTACCAAAATTAAAGGAGGTGAAACCATGGAAAAATGGGACACCATATGGAAGTCTTTTATCGCCCTGCTAAGCAGCTCAGCCACCTACTTCTTCGGCGGTTGGTCAGGCGTGCTCGGGGTGCTACTCGTATTTGTTATCCTGGACTACCTAACCGGCATCGCAGCGGCGGGGGCGAGTGGCAAGCTCGAAAGCAATGTCGGGATGTTCGGCATCGCGCGAAAGGTATTTATATTTGCAATGGTATCGGTGGCTCATCTGGTGGACGGTGTTCTGGGAGACGGACATTTGTTCAGGGATGCGGTTGCCTTTTTTTATATCGCGAATGAGCTGTTATCTATTATTGAGAATGGGGGCAAACTGGGGGCACCGATTCCGCCTGCGATCCGGCAGGCCATTGAAGTGCTCAAGGGCAAGGGAGGGGACGGTGGGATTCCCGGTAGCTACACTCCTCATTCCAGAGAATCTATTGCACCATCAGATCCTAAGGATGTGGATCAACAGATCAGGGATGACACGAAGTAAGGACTCACATTCATTCCAATGCGCTCTGGAAAAGAGACAGAGCATAACTGAGTCAAAAGTATGTGCCACTAGCTATAAGTAGTGGAAGAGACGGAATCGATTCTGAAGAAGCGGAGCGGTCGCCTTTGTCTTCGAATTTTACCCTTTTAAATAATGAATCATAAAAATTTGGAGACAACAGCGATCGGAAGAACGATCCGGATCTGGAACGGTCACGTGCCGACTTGGTATGTTTTCCTTGGTGGGTTAATAGATAACCAACTGAACTTGGCTTTTACCTTCAACAAGGGACACGCACACAAGCAATCCCAAGACTCTTGGCATTAACTATATACAAACGGCAATTGCCGCATAAAGGGTGTGAGAAACATGCAAACCAGAAGCTCAGGCAACACGCAGGGCATTGACGTCTCCCGCTACCAGGGCAATATCGACTGGGCAAAAGTGAAGGCAAGCGGCATGACGTTTGTGTTCATCAAGGCGACCGAGGGGCAGACGTATACTGATCCGAACTTTCAGAAAAATGTAAGCGGCGCACTGGCGGCAGGCATGCTGGTCGGAACGTACCACTTTTTCCGCGCAACGTCCACGGAGGGGGCTAAGGCGGAAGCTGCGCACTATGCGAGTACGCTAAATAAGGTCGGAGGCGCGAAGGCGCTGCAGCTGCCACCGGTCATGGACTATGAGAACAACCCGGGCAATCTGAGCAAAGCCCAGATCAACACGGTAGCTAAAGCCTTTTTAACTGAACTGCAGCGTCTTACGGGTGTAAAACCAATTATATATACGGGCAATTCATTTGCCGGCAATTTTGAACCTTCACTTGGCACATATGATCTGTGGGTTGCGCGTTACAGCAGTACACGTGTGCCGGATGATCAGCCTGCCTGGAAACGTTGGACGTTCTGGCAGTACACGGACTCAGGTAAAGTGAATGGAATTAGCGGCAATGTGGACATGAATGAGTTCGAAGGATCGGCAGCAGAGCTGCGGGCCAGATATGCAGCAGCCACGCCGAAGCCGCCTGAACCATCCGAGCCTGTAAAACCGACCGAACCACCGAAAGGGGGCGAACCGATGACAGCCGAAGAGAAAGCAGCATTTGATGTGCTGAAGGCTCAGGTAGATAAACTGCAGGCGCGTCAGCAGATGGAAGTTCCGGTGTGGGCCAAAGCAGCCGTGGATGCGGCCCTGGCGTATGACACCAAAAATCCGCTGTTCAGCATCAATAATGGGGCGAGTTATGATTTTTACCGTTTTATTACGGTCATGTATCGCAGAGGTTTGTTTAAGAAGTGAGTTAACACCGACATAATAAAGCTATATTGGACGTTGCCAGAGCGGGATTAAGAGGGGACACATGGGCATTATCATGTCGAATGGTGTTCCTTTTTTGTGTTTTATGTAACTAAAATTAACGTACGAATAAAGTTGAAGACTTATGTCCGCAAAACTCTTGTCTAAATGATGAATGTGATGTAAAGTAAGTTACACGAAATTGTTTTCAACCACTGTTTATTTACATAAATCTCCTCACCATGACAGAGCCTTAACATGATAAGTTATCGTAATGTCTCCCTGTTGTCCAATCCCTGCATCTTCGAACATACACACTCATACACGCCAGCTTCATTCAACTACTTTCATGAGAACTACGACGTTCTACATCCATTTAGCTTTTAACGATTGTTAGATGCTGCCTAACCCTTCCAATGGTCAAAAACAAACTTCATGATCAATGATCAAACAAACAATATGTATCTAAAACGAGCGATGTTCTACTACCATGTCGTGATGCAATTCTCTTGTCTTTTTTTTCTTCTAACTCAACTTTCACTTCCATCCAAAAAGTAGAATGCTGTTGCTAATTGACCTAAGTTCAAATACTGCGCAACTGAGCCGAACTAACCTTTTTTCTAAAAGGAAATCTTTTGAATTCACATAAATTCTCTCGGGGTCCACAAAACCGTAAAAAACGAATGCTAATCCATCTTATCCTAATACGATCACAATTACAGGTATCACAGGCACCTAAAGCCTTTCATTGATACAAGCAAGCACCGAACCAATGGCTATCATTGAAGTTTTTTCACGCCAGCATTACACACATTATGAGACAGGGAAGGGTGTTGTACGTATGCGAATGAGAAAGAAATGGATGTCCGGTTTTGTGACTCTGGCTTTGAGCACCGTCTTGGTGTTGTCAGGCTGCTCCAACAATGAAGAAACAGGCAATTCACCTGCTCCGGCAGAAGGTACCGATCCCCCAACAGAAACGGCAGCTCAGGATACAATGATTATGGGCCGCGGCGGGGATTCAGTGGCACTGGACCCTGCAATTGTAACAGATGGGGAGTCGCTGAAGATTGGGCACCAGGTGTTCGACTCATTGCTGGATTACAAGGAAGGCGAGACGGAGGTCGTTCCTGGTCTGGCAGAGAGCTGGGAGATTTCGGCGGATGGCCTGAAGTACACGTTTAAGCTGAAGTCTGGTGTGAAGTTCCATGATGGAACAGATTTTAATGCAGATGCTGTTGTGTTTAACTTCAACCGTTGGAGTGATCCGGCGAGTGAATATAAATTTGAAGGGGATTCCTTCGATTATTACGATTCCATGTTTGGGCCAGAGGATGGCCGTGTCATCAAGGAAGTGAAGGCGATTGATGAGACGACTGTGGAGTTCACACTGAACCAGCCGCAGGCGCCTTTCCTGCAAAATATCGCGATGACCCCATTCGGTATTGCCAGCCCAACAGCGATTCAGGAGAAAAAAGAGAATTTCAAAAGCGAGCCCGTGGGCACAGGCCCATTTGTATTTGTAGAGTGGAAGCGGAACGACTCCATCACTCTGGAGAAAAATTCGAATTATTGGAAAGAGGGCTTACCGAAGCTGAACAAAGTCATTGTTCGTTCAATTCCGGACAACACGGCACGCTTCAATGCCCTGCAAAATGGCGAGATTGATGTCATGGAAGACCTGAACCCGGATGATCTGTCCATTCTCGAAGGCAACAGTGAGCTGCAAAAGATCGAGCGTCCACCGTTCAACGTGGCGTATATCGGCTTTAACTTCAAGAAGAAACCCTTTGACGATGTAAAAGTAAGACAAGCTCTCAACCACGCGGTGAACAAGCAGGGTATTATCGATGCTTTCTTTGCCGGACAGGCTCAGCCTGCCGTGAACCCGATGCCGCCAACCCTGTGGGGTTACAACGATGCCATTGAAGACTACCCGTATGATCTGGAAAAAGCAAAAGCATTACTGGCCGAAGCCGGCTTCCCGGACGGATTGCCAGACCCGGTGACGTTCTATGCAATGCCGGTATCCCGTCCTTACATGCCTGACGGCAAGAAGGTGGCCGAAGCAATTCAGGCTGATTTCGAGAAAATTGGAGTGATAGTTAACATCGAATCGCCGGAGTGGGCGACTTATCTTGATGATGCAAAAGCCGGAGAGAAGGACGACATCTACATGCTCGGCTGGACCGGAGATAACGGCGACCCGGATAACTTCCTGTACACGCTGCTGGATAAAGACGCAATCCCGGGCAACAACCGCAGCTTTTATGTAAACGAAGAGCTGCATGTGCTGCTGACCGAAGCGCAGAAAGAAACGGATCAGGACAAACGCGCTGAGCTGTACAAACAAGCTCAAGTGATTATCAAGGAAGATGCACCGTGGATTCCACTTGTGCACACGACACCTATTCTGGCAGGCAAAGCAAACCTGAAAGGTTTTGTGCCGTCCCCACTGGGCAGCGAATCCTATGCAAATGCTTATTTTGAATAACGGATTTATGTGATCTAAAATCATCGTCATTTTTCGTTTCATCTTTCAAGGCGCTGGTGAACACGCAATGCTTGGCAGAATCCACATCTGGTCATAACAATCTAAAGCATTCTTGTCTGCCAGCGCTTTTATAATTGCATGTTGCATGATACGTCAAAGGCAGGTGAATAGGGATTGAACAGTTATATTGTCAAACGCATACTCGTGTTGCTGCCTGTGCTGCTCGGCATGACCCTGATCGTTTTTTCCATCATTCATGCCATCCCGGGTGACCCGGCGGAGACGATACTTGGGCAAAAGGCAACCGAACAGTCCAAGCAAGCCCTTCGGGACCAGCTCGGACTTGATAAACCGTGGTTCCAGCAGTACTTCGCTTATCTTGGTGATTTGCTCCAAGGAGACTTGGGCACATCCATCCGCACCAAGGTGCCTATTGCCCAGGAAATCG
This sequence comes from Paenibacillus illinoisensis NBRC 15959, assembly GCF_004000925.1. GTDB lineage: Bacteria > Bacillota > Bacilli > Paenibacillales > Paenibacillaceae > Paenibacillus > Paenibacillus illinoisensis. Next base: position 150,297 of record NZ_BIME01000005.1, read on the forward strand.
TACCTTACCTGACAGCGACGCTCGAACTAACAATGGCAAGTATGCTATTTGCGGTCATTATTGGCGTAAATGCGGGGATCGTCAGCGCATGGAAGCATAACTCCTGGTTCGACTACTGCTGCATGGTTATTGCTTTGGTTGGTGTATCAATGCCAATCTTCTGGCTCGGTCTGATGGAACAGTGGCTGTTTGCCAACAAGCTGCACTGGCTGCCGTCCATTGGACGAATGAACGCACGTGATCCCGTCGAAGCCATCACCGGTCTTTATGTACTGGATACGATGATTGCCGGGCGTTGGGACCAGCTCTGGACTGTAACCAAACATCTCATCCTGCCAAGTGTTGCGCTTGGAACAATTCCGATGGCCGTTATTGCCCGGATGACTCGCTCCAGCATGCTTGAGGTCATGAGCTCGGATTACATCCGCACCGCAAAGGCGAAGGGACTCGGTCCGTTTTTTGTCGTATATGGACATGCGCTCAAAAATGCCTTTATCCCCGTCCTGACCGTTATCGGCATCCAAACCGGCTCTTTACTCGGCGGCGCAGTATTGACCGAAACGATCTTCGCTTGGCCTGGTGTGGGGCGCTATATATATGAAGCGATTAGTTCGAGGGATTATCCGGTGATCCAGAGTGGTATTCTGATCGTGGCCTTCTTTTTCGTATTAATCAACCTGATTGTCGACTTGCTCTATGCTGTGTTTGATCCACGAATCAGCTATAAGTAGGAACTCCATCATTTGTTTTGATGAATGAATTTTCAAATAAGATAGATATCAGAAATTACACGATACGAAGAGTGCAGAATCAATCTGTAGAAGCGAAGCGTTCGCCTTTATCACCGGATTTTCCATTTATAATCATTGAATCAAAAAAATCTGGGGATAACAGCGATCGGAAGATGGTTCAGCAATCGTAGTTCGAAGGGTTATTGGAATCATTCTTCTTATCTTTCATTCATAGCTAAAGAAGGGAGACGCCGCATGGCCAAATTATCAACCAATACCGGACAATCCATAGAAGCAGCATCGGCACGTGCATCCGGTCCATGGCGGAAAGCCTGGAGAACATTTCGCCGCAATCGGCTGGCGCTCGCCGGACTGATCATTATTGTGTTTTTCATCCTGCTGGCCTTCCTTGCGCCATACATTTCTCCTTATGATTACAAGGAACAAGTGCTGACGGATCGGCTTCAGGCCCCTTCGGCAGAGCACTGGTTTGGTACCGACGATCTGGGGCGTGACGTATTTTCCCGAGTGCTTCACGGTGCGCGTATCTCCTTGTGGGTGGGGTTCTTCTCCGTAATCGGTTCCATTATTGCGGGAGCATTGCTTGGACTGGTTGCTGGGTTTTATGGAAAATGGGCAGACATGCTCATCTCACGTCTATTCGATATTCTGCTGGCCTTTCCGGGTATCCTGCTCGCGATTGCCATTGTGGCAATCCTCGGCCCCTCCCTGCAAAATGCATTACTCGCCATAGCCATCGTCAACATTCCAACCTACGGGAGATTGGTGCGTTCGCGTGTACTTAGCTTGAGACAGGAGGAATTCATTACATCTGCCCGCACACTGGGCGCAAATAATATGCGAATCTTGTTTCGCCATATCCTGCCGAACAGCCTTACCCCGCTAATTGTTCAGGGAACGCTGGGCATCGGGACAGCCATTATTGAGGCAGCTGCACTGGGGTTCCTCGGTATGGGTGCACAACCGCCTGACCCGGAATGGGGTAAAATGCTCTCGGATTCGCGTCAGTTTTTGCAAAAAGCGCCGTGGACGCTTATCTTTCCCGGCCTTTCCATCATGCTGACAGTACTCGGCTTCAACCTGCTCGGGGATGGCTTGCGTGATACCCTTGATCCGAAAATGGTGAAGTAATTGAAAGAATGCACTCCAGCCTCTCATTGCCCCACTTTTTAACCAGCTTATTAGCCAAGCTGACCATTTCAGCTATACCATACAGAGAAAAGCCGGTTCGAACGATGATTCGAGCTGGCTTTTGTATTGTCTGATTGATTACGTTAAAATCAAATATGCGTGTATAAACGAAGTGTTAATCTCCCATTTTGTTAAAATAACGCCCGGCGTATTGACACCCAATTTTGCCATATGTTATATAAAAGAAAGGGTTTAGCACTCCGGTCACCTGAGTGCTAACAAATGATGCTTTATACTACAGCGACTACATATGGAATGATTGTGTTTTTGAATCTAGAAGTCAATTGAAAGAACGCGGGGTCGCAATGTGGACAGGAAATACTTTGTTATAGAGCATAATTGATCAACAGAACTTGTATTTGTCTCAACTTAAAATTGGCTATGATTAACGGCGAAGGTAGTGGAGGGGACGAAATCGATTCTGAAGAAGCGAAGCGGTCGCCTTTATCACCAAATTTTTCCCTTTTCAAAAGGGAATAAAGGGAATTTGGGGATAACAGCGATTGGAAGAACGATTCGTAACCGGAACGGCCACACCGCACAACGTCATGTTTTTAATTGGGCTTATACAAGAGTTCAGAAAAAGGATCATAGCGATCAAAGAGTTCTATCCACTTAGCGGTATTGCGAATGTTCAGCTTCTTTCTATATTCAAATCAATCATTCTATATCCCAAATTGAAAGGAGAACACCCATTCATGGCCAAGAAACAGTTCCAGGCAGAATCCAAACGTTTGCTGGATATGATGATCAACTCCATCTATACCCAAAGAGAAATCTTTTTGAGAGAATTGATCTCCAACTCCAGTGACGCCATTGACAAAATATATTACAAAGCCCTTACCGACGATACGCTCGTCTTCAACAAAGAGGATTACTACATCAAGCTGACCATCGACAAAGAGAACCGTACGCTCACGTTGACCGATACCGGAATCGGGATGAGCCAGGAAGAGCTGGAGAACAATCTCGGGGTTATCGCGAAGAGCGGTTCGCTGGCATTCAAAAAGGAAAACGAAGCCAAAGACGGCCATAACATCATCGGACAGTTCGGGGTTGGTTTCTACTCCGCGTTCATGGTGGCGGACAAGCTGACCGTAACGAGTAAAACGCTGGGCAGCAATGAAGCCTGGAGATGGGAGTCCGAAGGTGCGGATGGGTACACGATCACTCCAGCTGAGAAAGATTCCGTAGGTACGGAAATCGTCCTGACGATCAAGCCCAATACCGAAGAAGATTCGTATGATGAGTTTTTGGAAGAGTATCGCCTGAGATCCATCATCAAGAAATACTCCGACTTCATTCGTTACCCGATCAAGATGGATGTGACAAGTCAGCGTCCGAAGGAAGGTACGGAGAACGAGTTCGAGGAGTACAAGGAAGAGCAAACCGTGAACAGCATGGTGCCGATCTGGCGTAAAAACAAAAGCGAGCTGACCGAAGAAGATTACAACAACTTCTATATGGAAAAACGGTACGGTTTTGACAAACCGCTTAAACACCTGCACATCAGCGCGGACGGTGCCGTAGTATACAATGCAATTCTGTTTATTCCGGAGAACACACCGTTTGATTACTATACCAAAGAGTACGAAAAAGGCCTGGAGTTGTACTCCAACGGTGTCCTGATCATGGATAAATGCGGCGATCTGCTGCCGGACTACTTCGGTTTTGTCAAAGGTATGGTTGATTCGGAAGACCTGTCCCTGAACATCTCCCGTGAAATGCTGCAGCATGACCGTCAGCTGAGCCTGATTGCGAAAAATATCAAAAACAAAATCAAAAGCCAACTGCAAAGCCTGCTGAAGGACGATCGCGAGAGCTATGAGAAGTTCTATCAAGCGTTTGGACGTCAGTTGAAATATGGCGTATACAGCGACTACGGCGCAAACAAGGATACATTGCAGGATCTGCTGCTGTTCTCTTCTTCCAAAGAGAAAAAGCTGGTCAGCCTGGACGAGTACGTTTCCAGAATGCCGGAAGATCAGAAGTATATCTACTACGCATCGGGTGAGTCCATTGAGCGGATTGAGAAGCTGCCTCAGATCGAGGGTGTACTGGATAAAGGATATGAAGTGCTGTACTTCACTGAGGACATCGATGAATTCGCGATCAAAATGATCATGAACTACAAGGAGAAAGAATTCAAATCCATCTCCAGCGGTGACCTGGGTATCGAAGACAGCGAGGATAAAGAGAAAAACGAAGCAGAAGACAACGACAACAAAGAGTTGTTCGAAGCGATGCAAGCACAGCTGGCAGGCAAAGTAAAAGCCGTCAAAGCTTCCAAACGCCTCAGAAGCCATCCGGTATGTTTGTCCACCGAAGGTGAATTGACCATCGAAATGGAAAAAATTCTGAAAGCCATGCCGAACAGTGAGAATGTACAGGCAGATAAGGTGCTGGAGATCAACGTCAACCATGATGTCTTCAAATCCCTGAAAGATGCTTACGCACAGGATAAGGAAAAATTGAGCCTGTACACTAGTCTGCTGTACCACCAGGCATTGCTGATCGAGGGCTTGCCGATCCAAGATCCGGTAGAGTTCACCAACGACATCTGCAAAGTGATGGTGTAATTGCATTACCGAGTTTATGGTTTGTAAGTAGCGAGCAGTTTCACGCTATCAGCATTCCCATAAATTATAGGCCAGCAAGCGAGGCGCTGACCATCTGCACCCGACAGGGCGATTCCGTCCCTGTCGTTTTTTTTATTTTCTCCCTCCTCCAAGGAAAAAAATAGGAGACAGAGGATCATGAAAGGGAGCGCACTTGAATTGAGAATGAGTTTGTTTCTTGCAACCTAGTAATATTTTAGATTCTATGAATATCCTGTTTTATTGAAATCCATAGCGGTCAGCAGCGAAGTAGTGGAGGGGACGGAATCGATTCTGAAGAAGCGGAGCGGTCGCGTTTGTCTCCGGGGTTTTCCCTTGCAAAGGAAATTCAGAAAACCTGGAGACAACAGCGATCGGAAGAACGATCCGTAACCGGAACGGCCACCGATACTCATTAGCACCTTTTATCCTATCTTTTTTGAATTATCGGAATGTATCTCTATATTCTCTGAATGGCTTCATATTTTGATGTATTTTGATGTATATCATTATTCATTTAGGTGCACGGATGATAGTCTGTCGGGGTATAATAAAAGAAGAAGACTGTACATCACAAGTTGATGTGAGAAGAGATGACAATCACAGACAGGTTTTGCTTTTCGAAACGACGGATGTTGTGTATAATCACTCAAAATAGAGACAGTCGGCTAGGAGTGATCACATGCAATGGAACGATTTGAGAGAACATAGACAATATCCTGAACTTACCAAACTGGATGGAGCTCGTGCAGCGTATGAGCGGGACTATTCCAGACTGATTCATTCACCGACCTTCCGCCGGTTGCAGGGCAAATCCCAGGTGTTTGGGGCTGGAACAGGCGACTATTATCGCACACGGTTAACCCACTCCCTTGAGGTTGCGCAGATTGCGCGAGAGGCGGCAAGAAGCCTGCTTCGTCGTTACCCCCAAGTGGACTGGAGTCAGGCGGACAGCCCGGGGCTTATTATTGATTCGGAAGTGGTGGAATGTGCCGCAATCGCACATGATTTCGGACATCCGCCGTTTGGACATAAAGGGGAAGAAGTACTGGATGGTATATTGGATGACCTGATCAACACCGAGGTCAAGAAGATCATGAAGAAGAGCCGCGGCGCGAAATCACCTCAACAGGAGCCGGAGGTTCGTGCAGAGCTGAAGCGGAAATATGAGCATTTTGAAGGCAATGCACATAACTTCCGTCTCATCATGTTCCTGGAGAAACGAGAGGACATCGATGGATTGAATCTGTCCGATGCGGTGCTGCTTGGAATCAACAAATATCCTTACCCAGGTACGGAGAGCAAGAAGGGCATGTATCATCATGAGTGGCAATATATCCACGAGATTCGTAATCGCTGGAACATGCCGGCAGGCAAAAAGACACTGGAAGCACAGCTCATGGATCTCTGTGACGATATTGCGTATTCTGCACACGATCTGGAAGATGGCATTAAGGCAGGCAAGATCGAAGTGCACGAGCATTTCCTGCAGGACCCGCACATTCATCGACTGATTGTGGATAAGATTACTACACTCGAGGATCTGTTCTGGAATGGATGGACGAGAGAGGCGATTGGGCAAAAGGTAGAAGAAGTGCTCGCTTCGTTCCTGCGTGTCTGGAATGAGAAGATGCCGTTCTGCGAGCATGATTACTCCCGTACCCGCCGCGAGGTCAAGGCATACTGGGTAAGCCTCTTTGTGGGCAGCCTGGGCGTAATTGACGACGGGGATTGGAAGAAGGTGACGTTTGTCCGCGAAGGTGCAGAGGATCTTGACATGCTGCGCACGGTGAGTGTGCTCAAGAGCTTTGCCTGGGTGACCATGATTCGTGATCTGCGTGTTCAGCGTCTGCAAAAACGCAGTGAATGGATGATTAAGCGCCTGTGGGATGCGTTCCTAGACCCGGAAACGTCCAAATCCATTATTCCATCCGACTGGCTGCAGCGATATGAGAAGGATCAGGCGAAGGCTCATCCGATCTGGACATGGGAGCACATGGTGATTGATTATATTGCAGGCATGACGGATGCGTTTGCCGAGAAAATATACAATGAATTGTATGGTCTGAAGGTAGGCTCCATCTACGATCTGGACTAGAATAAGGAGTGAGAAGCTTGGATACAAACATCGGCACAGGCTCAAGTGAGCCGTTCATTCTGGGCGTGCTCGACCTTGTGCCAAGGTTGAATGGAGCTGCAGCGGAAGAGGCTTTGCAGCAGTCCGTATCCTTGGCTCAACATGCCGAAGCCTGGGGATATACCCGGTACTGGACATCCGAGCATCATGATATGGAGGAACTTGCATCCGCATCGCCTGAAGTTCTTCTCTCGCATATTGGTGCGAGGACAGCAACAATTCAGCTGGGATCGGGTGCGGTGCTGCTGCCGCATTACAGTCCGCTGAAGGTGGCCGAGTCGTTTCGGCTGCTGGCTGCACTTTACCCAGGCAGAATTGAGCTGGGACTGGGACGCGCGCCTGGAGGTGGGCCGCATGCCACCATGGCGCTAAGCGGCAATTATTTGCAGCATGTGTCCAAATTGCCTGAATCACTCGCGGCACTCACTGAATTGCTCGAGGATCGGTACAGTTATGAGGAGCATCGGGTAACGGCACGTCCGATCCCTGAACTTCCTGTATCCCTGTGGATGCTGGGTACCAACGTCAAGAGTGCCGAGTTTGCCGCACGGTATGGCATGGGGTATGTATTTGGTCAGTTTATGAGTGATGCCGATGGTACGGAAGCAGTGAAGCGGTATCGGGATGGGTTTACCCCAAGTAAAACGATGAACGAACCGCAAGTGATGGTTGCGGTCAGTGCAATGTGTGCAGAGACAGAGGAGGAAGCTCGGGACTGGAGCCTCGAAATGGCAGATCGGCGCAGGCAGAGTGGACAAGATGCGCCAGCCCTGCACGCTGGCGAGAAGGAATCTAACTCTAGTACGGGTGGTCAGATCAACATTGAGAAGGGCGAGGGTGCGGACGAAGCACGTAAACATTTTGCAGGGACAGCGCCGCAGATCTGGGAACAATTCGGGCAGGTAAGCAAACGACTGGCGACGAATCAATTTCTGGTGGTTACAGCCGGCCCTGATTACGAGCGAAGACTTGCGTCTTATCGGTTACTTGCCGAGTTTGGTAAAAACATGGTGAAGTGAAGTAAGCAGCGCTTTTCCGGTTTTCATAGGATGATCCTCACAATTTAACATGTTGAAGGGTTGCAGATCGGTATTCTCCGTATGCTGCAGCTCTTTTCCATTTTATCACGCTGCATGCTTTCAGAAGTATTCCTATGACCTCAACGTGTATACGAGGCACAGGATTTTACAAAACGAAGCATGTCTTAAACAAAATAATGTTATAATACTTTACGTCAGTTTACCCATAGAGATATGATGAAAGAGTATTTTGCAAGATGCCAAAAGAAGGGTAAAACCAAGACAAAAGAACTGAAAGTTCGGAGAATGTCCGAATCAGGCATAAGGGGGAAATCACATGTTCAGCAGATTCAAGGTCAGGAGTATCGGTCTGCGTATCAGCATCGCGTTCTATTTGTTAATCCTCTGTTTAATTCTCCTTAGTGTCACCATTATTACCCGGTTGAACTCCATGGAAGCCAACACCAATGAGATTACGGGGAACTGGATGCCTTCGATTCAGCAAATCAATAGGTTGAACTATACCACCGAACATATTTTGTCATTGAGTTACCGGCACTTTGATGCTCCGGATGGAGACAAGGCTGAACTCGCTGAAGAGCGTACCAATTACATTCGCGAAACCGCACAGGCGATCAAAATATACGATCAGCAGGAAAAGGCGACAGACGAACAGGAGCACTGGGATGCATTCAAGACGAAGTGGGCAGCTTACCTTAAGCTGAATACCCAAGCGATCAATTTGAGTGATCAAGGACAATCCCAACTGGCGAAGGAAGTATCGGAAAAAGGGGCTGATTCCTTCGATGCCATGCAGGTCGATCTGGATTTTCTGGTCGAGTACAATCAGAATCAGTCTGATCTCTCGGCAGCACAAACCATCAGGTCAGTGCAGAATGGTCGAATGATCATTATTGTAGGGGTGCTGATCATGATTGCGATCACGGCAATCGTGATTCCGATTATCCGTTCCCAGGTCGTGAAACCGCTGCTCCGGGTTATTAGTGCAGTGAAGCTGATTGCAGAAGGCCAACTGAATGTGCAGGATATACATACCAAGCACGAAGATGAAGTAGGGCTCTTGGCTAAAGCGGTAAACACGATGAAAGGGAATCTGACTTCGATGGTGCTGAATGTCAGACGTGTTGCCGAAGCGGTGAATCGCCAGAGCAACGAACTGGCCATTTCTTCGGAAGAAGTCAAAATTGGAAGTCAGCAGATTGCCATTACGATGGAAGAGTCGGCCAAGGCTGCAGAGAGTCAGGCCGTAACGGCAGTCGAATCAGCACGTACGGTTGAGGGATTAAACGATCACATTCAGCAGCATGCTATTCAAGGGAGCAAGCTTAGTGCGATGTCAGAACGTGTGCTGGAGCAGGGATTGAATGGACGTAAGGCCATGGAACAATCGGTGCAGCAAATGCAGCAAATCTCCGGGGCTGTATCGGCTTCGATGGATCGGATGGAGCAGCTAAACCGTAAAAACGAGGATATTTCCAAGCTGGTCCAAGTGATCCGTGACATTGCAAGGCAGACCAACCTGCTGGCATTGAATGCTTCCATTGAGGCAGCCCGCGCTGGAGAGAGTGGTCGTGGGTTCGCCGTGGTCGCAGCCGAGGTTCGGAAGTTATCGGAAGCGGTGCAGACTTCAGTGGAGGAAATTACAGTGATTACGGAAGATATCCAGCAGGATTCCCAGGGAGTAGTTGCTGAATTACGTACAGGTGTTCGGGAGACTGAACGGGGACAAGAACATGTGCGAACTTCGGGTAATCTGTTCCGGAATATTAATGAATCCGTAGAGGAAATGGTTCACGTGATTGGCACGATGACAGCTGGGTTGGAAGGCATGCAGGATGCAAGTGGACGCATGAATGATTTCAGCCAACAGATCTCGGCAGTATCGGAACAAACTGCGGCAAGCGTAGAGGAAGTTTCGGCTTCGGCTGAAGAACAGGTAAGCTCCATGGAAACGATTAGCGGCAGCATTCAATCATTGAAGGAATTGTCGGATGACCTGCTTACTTCCATCGAAAAATTAAAAATATAAACCTTCTTCTTATAATAGAAGAAACATGAAGGACGGCTGCAATTTTGACTGAAATCTATTCGACCGACATCACAAGGAGTTCAATCAACCAAGATTACATCTATACGTTTGCCTGTCATGAGAATGAGCGTGAATTATGCTCGCTCGAGCTCCATACACTGGTTGGTTCCAGACTGGAAATGAATTCGGATTTACGCTCATATGTCCGGTCTAATATATGCATTCCACCAGGCAGAAGCCCGTTTATTCATGGAAGGCTGGACGTGATATCGGAAGCAGAGACCGTGAAGGATCTGCTTCCGACTGCAGCGAAGATTGAATTGCTTCAAGAAGAGACGTTTAAGGTGGTATGTTTGAAAGAAGGAGACCATATGCCTGATTATGAACATTCCCGTCAGCTGGAAAGAGAAGTGGGAATGTGCATTAAGGGAAAGGCGCAGATGAAGCGCCCAAAAGTGACCTTTGGACTAATTCGAACAGGTAGAAAATGGATCTTCGGTCGGTGGACAGAAGCGGATCGATCGTGGCAACGTCATCAGCAGAAGCCGCAAAATTACTCCACTGGTTTCGGAGTTGCGCTGGCCAGATCTCTCGTTAACATTGCCGTACCGAACATTCTGAACCAGCGGCTGCTCGATCCATGCTGCGGCATGGGTACGGTAGTCATTGAAGCACTCTCCATGGGAATTGAGGCAAGAGGGAACGACCTGAATCCGCTGGCCATTCAGGGAGCGCGCATCAATCTGCCGCACTTTGGTTATGATCCGGCTTGCCTTACACTGGGTGACATGAAGGAATTAGACGGATCTTACGACGCAGCGATTTTGGATATGCCCTACAATCTGTGTTCCGTCCTCCCGGATGAAGACCAGCGCGTCATGCTGACAAGTCTGCGCAGGCTGGCGAAACGGGCTGTAGTTGTATCCACGGAATGGGTGGAAGAGCATTTGCTTGCAGCGGGGTGGGAAGTGGATCAGTATTGCGCTGTGCGTAAAGGAACGTTTATACGTCACGTTTGGTTATGCACATAGTTATATAGTAGAAGAAAACCTCCAACTCGGAAGAAATGATTTCCGGGTGTGGAGGTTTTTTATATCCATTTTTAGAAATAATGATAAGGCATTTGTACAATTGTGCATGGAAAATGGAGGGCGAATTAGTATTTATGACTATAGTCGACCAGGTTGAGCGGCAGTGTTTTGCCCGCCAGGTAAGCTTCCAGATTTTCCACAAAAATATCAAGTGCCCGATCCGTATATTGCTCCGTACTTCCCGCGATATGGGGGGTAATTAACACATTGTCCTTTTGCCATAATGGATGCTCAGCAGGAAGGGGTTCTTCTTCAAAAACGTCCAGCGCAGCATAGGCGACCTGGCCGCTATCCAGTGCACGAATTAGCGCTTCAGTGTCTACACTTGGACCTCGTCCTACATTGACGAAGCAGGAGCCTTTCTTGAAATGTTCGAATGCGGTTTGATCATACAAATGATGGGTTTCGTCTGTGAGGGGCAAGATGTTAATGACATAATCACCTTTGCCCAAAGCTTCATGCAGTCCGGACATATCGTACATGTGATCGACATTAGGAACGTCTTTGCCGGACCGGCGGACCCCGATGACATTCATGCCAAACGCCTTGAGAATACGGGCAGCTTCGGTGCCGATCTCTCCTACACCAACAATGACAGCCGTTTTGTCGTGCAGCTCCGGCAGTGGTTTGCCGGGATTTTTCCACTCGGCTTGCTGTTGATGAAGCATGGCTTGTCTCAGCCAACGGCTGTGCGATAACATCATGCCTACAATAATTTCAGTGATCGGGATGGCATGTACGCCATTGGCACTGGTCACCTGAATATTTTTTTGTTCCAAATCCAAGAAGGGGAGGTTATCCACACCTGCGGACCAGACCTGTACCCACTTCAGGAGGCTGTCCTTCTTCAGGGCATGTTCTGTGACGAGTGGAGACCAGCCAACAATAATTTCGGCTTCTGTTAACTCAGTAGGGTCAATCTCCTTGGCTTTGCTGACGGTCAGCGTATAGCCGGGTGCGGCGTCTAAAATGCGCTGCTGCTGTTCCGCAGATAAAGATGGAAAACATACAATTTTACCCATAGTGTGTAACCTCCTGAATTCAATTGAGTTGTGAGATAAGTGTAGCAGATTTGAGAAGATGCTGCAGAAAGGCAGGAATGAAGCCTCATGTGCAAGTGCTGACATTTGTGTCAATCTATAATTACCCAACTTGAAACAGGACATATGATTATGAAATAATAGAACGAACTTTAGAGAGGTGTATACGATGATGAATAACTATTCATATACGGATCTACCATCACGGCGGGAAAGATTATTTACGGCGATACGTCTTCCGGCAGCTATTCAGGAATCCCTTCAACTCGATGCAGGAATGGTGAAGAACGGACTCGATTTTCGCAAATGGACAGACCATCGGGATTACCATATCACGCTGCAATTTCTGGGAGATACACTGGTGAGTGATATCGGGCATCTGCGGAAAGCGCTGCGCATGGCGAGTACTGGAATTCAGCAGTTTGAACTGCAAACTTCCGGGTGGGGTACTTTTGGTCTGAAAGATGCTCCGAAGGTGTTGTGGAGGGGTGTGGACGGCGAACTAGAGTCTTTGAATCTTCTTCACAAACGGATCGTGGAGGCCACATCCACACTTGGATATGAAGCAGAGCTGAGACCTTACTCTCCGCACATTACAATTGCACGCAAATTTCTGGGTTTAGCTCCAGGAAATGAAGATAAAGGTATTTATGGGGTGCTTCCGGAACATTCCTTGGGTGCTAAATCATGGATTGTGGAGGACTTTGTACTTTATGTGACTAGGCTGGGACAATCGCCAATGTATGAGGTTGTGGATACGTTTTCATTTTCCTAAAACTCGTTTTTATGACATAAAATCACATTGACATTACGTTTATCCCTATGTAATATTAGCCATCGTTATTCAAATTCTTTTTTTTGGGTTACTTAGTTAAGGGAATTGTTGCGACAGGAGGAATCTTACGAATGGATATTATAAGCAAGAATCGTTGGGTAGCACCGATGTTATCTGTGCTGCTTGTATGTATAGTGGGGGTTAATGTAGTTCAGGCAACTGGGAAATGGAACGAGGCAAGTGATAGTAAACAGATGACCGATCTGGCGGCTTCTGTGCAAAATAGCGCATCATCTTCTTCTGCTGGGGACAGGCGAATGATGTCAGACGGGACAAGTCTGTCTGCTGATTCATCGATTCATACGGCAAACTGGACGGCTTCCTTGCCAGCCAAGGACTGGCTTACGGCTGCTCAGGAAGAACAGGAATTGAAGGAAGCCAAGGCCAAGCATAAGGCCAGAGCTGCTGCTGCGGCCAAAGCCAAAAAAGAAGCTGCCCTGAAATTGGCCAAAATAGAGAAGGCCAAAGCGGCTGCTGCTGTAACAACTCCCCCCCAAAAACTTTACTTTACGCGGACCGAGCTTTTGAACCAGGAGGACTCGAAACTTGCAACCTGGTCATACAGTGTGTCCGATAAAGAGCTGCTTCTGCTGCAAAAAATCGTCATGGCAGAGGCGGAAGGTGAACCGTACGAAGGCAAAGTGGCAGTTGCCAATGTTGTCTTAAACCGGCTGCGGTCAGCCAATTTTCCCGATACTATTTATAAGGTAATCTATCAGAAGTCTCAATTCAGCCCGGTAGCCAACGGACGTCTGAAGCGTGTAGTTCCCAATGAGGACAGCGTGAAGGCAGTGAATGCTGCACTGAATGGACAGAAGGAAGTCGCTGATGATACGTATTATTTCTTGTCATTGACGCTTGCTGATGATCTGACGGTTGCCCATTCGAAGAAAAAAGTGAAAACGATCGGTCATCATACTTTTTACAAGTAATTGATCTGAAAATTCTGCAAACAGGCAGGGTAGTTAATGTATTTACATTAAACAAACCTTTGAAAACACCTGAAACAGAGTTTTATTTCGGTATTTAATTGGATCTCTTTCCTTTAAATTACCCTTTTTTCTGGTAAAACATACGTTTACTTTAAATGAAATTGAAGAAGGTTCCCTTCCAAAATGAGAAGGGAACCTTTTCTGTATGCATTTCGTTTCAAATGAGTTGATGTTAATCATAGGACATGTCTATCCATATACAACACCCTCCCAGAAGAGCTCCAGGGGCCTTTAGAGGCCTTAGAATGGAATTCTGGTACCTGACAGCGTCGTGGTAGGAATTCCGGCCTTAAAGCGTTCCTTGGGCGTGGAGGGGAACTCGGCTGCAGCCGGACACAATAATTCGTGAACAGCCTGTGCACAAGACGTCGGATCATAGGACGGTTTGTTCCACGGTTTGCGTACAACTTTCAGCTGGCTTTCAGCTTCCTTCGGTGCTTTTGTACGGTCGCACAGCTCTGTGAACCTTGTGGTAATGACGTCTGCTGAATGTATCACCTGGCCGTATCCGGCTTGTACAAAATACTCGCAATTCTCTTCTTCCTGGCCTGGAAGCGGTGGAATAAACAACATCGGCAGCCCTTTAGCCAGAGCCTCTGTGCAAGTCATGCCGCCCGGTTTCGTAATAAGGACGTCCGATACGTCCATCAGTTTGCTGACTTCTCTTGTGTAACCGAGAATGCGGATGTTCGGATGCTGGAAGCAAGCCATCTCTTTCATCTTGGAGATCATCTTCTCATTGCTTCCAAGGCAAAATACAAGCTGCACCCGATCGGCCCACGAGGTTAATAGTTTCATATGTTCTTCATCAAAGGAAAGCCCCCATCCACCGCCCATAAGCAGTGCCGTAGGCATATCCTGAAGTCCCATTTCCTGACGCAACCGTACTTTGTCACCTGCTTCCCAAAAATCAGGATGCACGGGAATTCCCGTAACCTGAATTCGAGAGGGGTCGACTCCCCGAATTTCAAGTAATGCCTTAACCTGCGGGGTAGAGACCAGATATTGATTTACTTCAGGATTGATCCATGTACCGTGCACATCGTAATCCGTAATGACCGTATACAGTGGTATGTTCAGTCCTTGCCGTTTCAGTCTTGAAATGACCGCATTCGGAAACGGATGAGTGCAGATTACCGCATCCGGCTTCAGCTGGGATACAACCTGCGCCGTCTGAGTATAGAAAATCCGATGCAAAGCGAGTTTGGTAAATCCGTTCAACGATTTATTATATTGTGTCCGATACAGCATGCTGACCAGTTTGGGCTGGACGGATAATGTTTTTCGATAGGCGGAAAAAATAAGCGGAGCCACCGTCGGATTTAGGAATTTGCCAAGTTCGATAACGCGGCTATGGACGTGTGGACTGACCTTTTTGATGCCGCTTGCCAGCGCATGTGCGGCCTGGGTGTGACCGGTGCCGAAACCTTCGGATAATAAGAGCACTCTTGGTTTTCGCATGAGTTCACCTTTATTCATAAGTTTAAATTTGATAAGTTCACCGTTCTGCCGTACCCTTCAATACATGAATATACAGCGAAACGGAAAATCATGTTCATTCCATAAATATTTACACGAAAGTTGATGATCTGAGACAGCCCATCTTCGTTTAATCCGTATTATTGGAACCATCATACACTATAGACGACGAATGAATCACTTTCCACTGCATTTCGGTTAAAATAAATTAACACAAATTTGAAATGTTAGGGTTGCAATCTGTTGTCGAAGGTGATAATGTAAGTTTTGACCAAGTGACCAAATTGTATTTTTGGTCATTTCATAAGAGAAGATCAGTGAAGGAGGGGATATGATGGCTCCGATTGACCGGAGGCAGCAGGTCATTCATGCAGCAGCTCAGTCGTTCGCCATGTTTGGATACAAAGCTACCACGATGGATCAGGTAGCCAAGATAGCGAATGTAGGCAAAGGGACAATTTACACTTTTTTTACGAACAAGGAGCAGCTGTTTGATCAGATTCTGGTGGAAGTGATCCAGGAAATGAAAAATATTGCCCATCGTGAAGTGCGTCAGGAAAGTGCCTTTTTTGATAACCTGTTTCGTGTGCTGGATTCATTGCTGGAATTCCGACGTGATCATGATTTATTGGTGAAGCTATCCCAGGAACTTAAAGATTTTGGAACACTTCAGGCCAAGGAGGGTCTGGACAAGGTGGAGAAGGTCATTTCCGACTTCTTGTCCAAGGAGCTGGAGAAAGCCAGAGACAGCGGTGAGATTCGGGATTGTGATCCGCAAGTCGTGGCCTTTATGATGATCCGTCTGTATATAGCGCTCACCTCGGATTGGAATAAACAGCACGAACCGCTCAGCAAAGAGGAAATCAAAAATTACTTTCGTCTTTTCTTAATGGAAGGAATTGCTGCCGTCATGTAGTTTCCAAATTTCTCTACTATAATATAGGGAGAATATGGATTGTCTTTTTTGCGTGAAGGCAGTGAGGCTTGCCGAGAGGCAGGTTTGTTTTTTACTCTAAATTGACCGTTTGAGGAAAGTGGTCAGTTCGTATTTCAGCAAATTGCTGAATTTATTCACATATTTACATTAAGTTAGTTCCTGCTCATGAAGCAGAGAGTTAGGGGAGAAAAAAGACATGAAATCTTTATCCGTGTTTTTCAAGGATGTGGGATCGGCCGTGAGAAACCCGAAGGTGTTGATCCCCGTCATTGCAGTAATGTTTATTCCGATCCTGTATAGCGGTATCTATCTGGCTGCCTATTGGGACCCATATGGTCATGTTGACCAGATGCCGGTTGCTGTCGTCAACCTCGACAAGGGAGCAGAGCTTGAAGGAAAATCCTTGCAGGTGGGCGACGATCTGGTGGATGAGCTGAAGAAAAATAAAGATTTTGAATGGGAGTTTGTTAATGCATCTCAGGCCAAAGAGGGTATGCAGAACGACAAGTATTATATGCAAATTACGATTCCTGAAAATTTCTCTTCCCAGGCCACCACGCTGCTCGATGATCAACCGCAGCCAGCTGAACTGATCTACGAACCGAACGGCAATTACAGCTTCGTAGGTGCACAGATCGGCAAGACGGCAATCAAGGATCTTAAGGCGAAAGTATCTGCCAAGGTGACAGAGGCTTATGCCGAAACGCTGCTCGACAAGTTCTCCGAAGTATCTGACGGACTGGCGGAAGCCGGCGATGGTGCGGGCGAACTGAATACGGGGGCAGGCAAACTGGATGATGGTGCGGTCAAGCTGAAAGACAATTTGGCCAAACTGTCATCCGGAACACTTGAGCTTCAGGATGGACTATCTCCATTGAGCGATGGCGTTGATGCACTGCATACCGGGGCCACCCAGCTGGAAAGCGGCACAACCAGTCTGGTATCCGGTCTTCAGCAGCTGCAGGCTGCAGCCTCGGATCAGCTTCAAAGCGGAGCAGACCAGTTAAAGGATGGCAGTGACAAGCTGCAGGCAGGTCTTCAATCATCACTTGATGGCACAGGCAAGCTGCAGGCAGGTCTTCAATCATCCGAACAAGGCAGTGCGAAGCTGTCAGAAGGTTTGCAAAGTGCAGTGCAGGGTAGTGGAACTCTGGCGTCAGGCTTACAGTCTGCCGTTGATGGAAGCAGTAAAGTTGCGGACGGTGCCCAAGGTGTGGCGGACGGTTTGAAACAGCTGGCTGCATCTAATCCGGAGCTGGCTGCAAGTGAGGAGGTTCAGAAGCTGCTGGCAGCCAGTGAGGCTGTGGCAGAAGGCAGCGCACAGCTGCACGAGAGTGAACAAAAGCTGGCGCAAGGTGCGAATCAGCTTCACGAGGGCAACCAGCAGCTTGCAGCAGGTGCGACAGAGCTTCACGGCGGACAACAGCAGCTGCTGGCTGGAGCCGACCAACTGGTTGATGGACAGCAGCAGCTGCTCGCTGGAGCCAATCAGCTTAGCGAAGGCGGAGCGAAGCTCTCTGACGGCCTGAAGCAGTTTAGTGGCAAGTTGGGTGAAGCTGCAAGCGGTGGCACTCAGCTGGTGAATGGGGCCAAACAACTTGGCACAGGCACAAGTGCCTTGCAAACCGGCGTTGGCAAGCTGAGCGGTGGTGTGAGTTCGCTGACAGACGGTTCCAAACAGCTTGGTGATGGTGCAGGCGAATTGGCTAATGGTTTGACTGAGCTTAAAGACGGCTCAAGTGAACTGGCCACCAAGCTGAATGATGCCGCTCAGAAAACGTCTGAAGTGAAGAAAACCGATGACGTGGTCAACATGTTTGCTGAACCGATTAACTCGGCTGAGAATGAAGCAGAATCCGTGTCCAATTACGGTACAGGATTGACGCCATTTTTCCTGTCCATTGGATTGTTTGTCGGATCCCTTATCTCGACCATTATTTTGAAAATGCGTGATACATCCGTACCGGGTGCATCTGGCTGGAGCCGTTTTGTAAGCCGTACACTCGTATTTGGTTCCATGAGCATTTTCCAATCGGTTATCGTTGCCAGCTTTATGCTGTATGGTCTTGGTTTGGAAACGCACAGTGTAGGACTGTTCTATCTGTTCACGATTATTACGGGGCTGACGTTCATGTTGATTGTTCAGGCGCTTGTTACCTGGCTTGATCTGCCTGGACGCTATGTGGTCATTCTGCTGCTGGTATTCCAGCTTGCGGCAAGTGCAGGAACCTTCCCGGTAGAACTGATTCCGTCCTGGCTCCAGGCATTTAGCCCATGGTTACCGATGACGCATAGCATTATGGGCTTCAAAGCAGTCGTGTCCAGTGGCAACTTCGATGTGATGTGGCATCAGGCTGGAATTCTGGCTATCTATGCAGGGGTATCCATTCTGTTGACGCTGTCGTACTTCCTCTGGAGTGGCCGTCGTCCGAAAAAAGAGGCTGAAATGACTGATTCGGCCGAATCGGGTCAAGTTGTGACAGCATAAGTCTGAAGTCATGCAGAGTAATGGCTTGGATGGAAAAATAAAGTTTGGTATCCAGTATCAAAATTATGCAACATAGTAGTCAAAAAGTGCAAAGAGCTTGTGACCCCAAAATGGGTCGCAGGCTCTTTTTGTATACAAATGCATGTTCGGGCTGCAATTTGCTCGAAAACGGAATGGGAAATTGGTGATATTAAGTAGAAACACAGGCTGCATATGGAATGTTTTTCTTTTGTCAGCAGATAAAATCAGTTGTACTCTGTCTTAAAATGTGTATAATTATTCGAAAAAGAGATGAATTTAAACGTCATTACACTAAAGCTGTACTGCAAAACATTTCTTATCAGAGGTATTAAAAAGTTTAAATTGCGCTGATGTTAGGTCGGTGTTAAAATAATAGAACTATATCAAAAAACGTCGCTCCATATCAGCGGTCGTGCCAGCGACTGCGAGTAATTATAATGTGCTCTTTACCGGCTCATCCGGAAGCACTACGAAAGAATGACTTCTTCTCCAGCAGCAGAAGTACTCTAAATCCAATGACCCGATTGCGGTCACCCCGATTATTCAGCAGGGTTCTCAACCTGTAGGCCCGCTCCTCCCGTTTCATTGTTGCTTGTTGCCTATGTTCTTGATCTTTCCGAAATACTTCATTATAGAAAGGTTGCGTTCCATGAGACACATCGGATTACCTCCTAAACAGGGTTTGTATGACCCACAGTTCGAAAAAGATGCATGCGGAATGGGTTTTGTTGCCAACATCAAAGGAGTGCCTTCACACGATATCGTTAGTCAGGCACTGACCATGCTCAGCAATATGGAGCACCGCGGGGGACAGGGCAGTGAGCCGAATTCCGGTGACGGAGCCGGTATTTTGATTCAGATTCCACATCGTTACTTTGCACAGGAAGCAGACCGCCTTGGCTTTGCGCTGCCAGAGCAGGGAGCGTATGGCGTGGGAATGCTGTTCCTTTCTCAGGATCCTGAGATTCGTCATGCTCATCAAGAGAGCTTGAAGAAAATCATTGAAGAAGAAGGACAGACATTCCTCGGTTTCCGGGATGTGCCGACCTTTGATGAGATGCTGGGTCGTTCCGCTCTTGCTGCGAAGCCTTATGTACGTCAGGTGTTCATTGGCAGATCTGCGGATATCAACGATGAGCTCGCGTTCGAGCGCAAGCTGTATGTGATTCGCAGACGTGCCGAGCTGGCGATCCGGTATTCGGCTGATGAGAAAGAAGGCGGTTCGTTCTACCTGCCAAGCTTGTCCTGTCGTAAAATTGTCTACAAAGGCATGCTGACTACCGAGCAGGTTGGACAGTTCTATCTCGATTTGCAGGAAGACCTGGTTGAATCGGCGATTGCATTAGTACACTCCCGTTTCAGTACCAATACATTCCCAAGCTGGGAGCGTGCCCACCCGTATCGCTTCATGATCCACAACGGTGAGATCAATACGATGCGTGGTAACGTGAACTGGATGCACGCACGTCAATCGCTGTTCGAGAGCGAAGTGTTTGGCAACGATATCTCCAAAGTGAAGCCGATCATTAATCCGGACGGTTCCGATACGGCGATGTTTGATAACACACTGGAGTTCTTGTATTTGAGCGGACGTTCCTTGCCACACGTGGCGATGATGATGGTTCCTGAGCCGTGGAGCACGGATGAGGGAATGGATCCGGCCAAAAAAGCTTTTTATGAATATCACAGCACGATGATGGAGCCTTGGGACGGACCGGCAGCAATGGCCTTTACGGATGGTCTGCAGATTGGTGCAACACTGGACCGTAACGGTCTGCGTCCGGCACGTTATTATGTAACGAAAGACGATCGCATCATTTTGTCCTCTGAAGTCGGGGTCCTGGATATTGCTCCAGAAGATATTCTGTACAAGGATCGTCTGCGTCCAGGTCGCATGCTGCTCGTGGATACAAAAGAAGGACGCATCATCTCGGATGAGGAAGTAAAGGCTCTAATTGCAGCCGAGAATCCGTATCAGGAGTGGCTCGATGAGCACTTGATGGATCTGAATGAATTGCCGGAAGCGCCGGAACTTCCAGATCCAAAACACGATAACGTAACCCAGCTTCAGCTGGCCTATGGATATACATTTGAGGAACTGCGCAAAGTGCTGGAGCCAATGGCGTCCACAGGGATGGAAGCTACGGGTTCCATGGGTTATGATGCACCACTGGCAGTGCTGTCGGATCGTCCGCAGCGTTTGTATAACTACTTTAAACAAATGTTTGCACAGGTAACCAATCCACCAATTGATGCCATCCGTGAAGAGATCGTCACGTCTACGGCTACAACGATTGGTCCAGAGCGCAACTTGCTCAATCCTGAACCGGAGAGCTGTCGCCAGATCCGTCTGGATACACCGGTATTGTCCAATGAAGATTTCGCGAAAATTCGTCACGTGCGCCGTCCAGGCTTCCGTTCGATGACTATCCCGATTTTCTTCACGGCCAAAGAAGGTGCGGAAGGACTGCGTAAAGCGATGGATCTGCTCTTCGAAGCAGCGGACCGTGTCATCGACAAAGGTCATAACATCTTGATCTTGTCTGACCGCGGCGTGGATGCGGAGAATGCGGCCATTCCTGCACTGCTTGCAGTGGCAGGTTTGCATCACCACCTGATCCGTCAGGGTACAAGAACCAAAGTCAGCATCTTGCTGGAATCGGCTGAGCCTCGTGATATTCATCACTACGCATTGCTTCTGGGCTACGGCGTAAGTGCCGTGAACCCTTATCTGGCATTCGAAACACTGGATGACATGATTCAGCAAGGGCTGCTGCGCGGCATCTCGCATGAGAAAGCTGTCAAAAACTACATTAAAGCCGCAACCAAAGGCGTTATTAAAATATTGTCCAAAATGGGAATCTCGACAATTCAGTCCTATCGGGGCGCTCAAATTTTTGAAGCGGTGGGCCTGAAGTCTGATTTCGTTGATCGTTACTTTACTTGGACGCCATCCCGGATCGGGGGTATTGGTCTGGAAGAAGTGGCAGCAGAGGTGCTCACTCATCATAATCGTGCCTTTACGGACAAAGACGGCAATGACAAAGTGCTGGATTCTGGCGGTGAATATCAGTGGCGTAATGACGGGGAGGAACATCTGTTCAACCCGCAAACGATTCATACGTTACAGCACGCCGTTCGCACAGGCGATTACAACCTGTACAAAAAGTATGCCAAATTGGTGCAGGGTGAGAATGATCAGTTGCTGACGATTCGTTCCATGCTGAAACTGAAACCGGCAGGGCCGGCAGTTCCGCTGGAGGAAGTGGAATCCGTTGAAAGTATTATGCGCCGCTTCAAAACAGGTGCGATGTCCTTCGGTTCCATCAGTAAGGAAGCACACGAAGATTTGGCGATTGCCATGAACCGTGTCGGTGGTAAATCGAACACAGGTGAAGGCGGGGAGGATCCGGCTCGCTTCATTAAAGATAGCAACGGTGATTCACGGCGCAGTGCCATTAAACAGGTTGCATCCGGACGTTTCGGTGTTACGTCTAACTATCTCGTGAATGCTGACGAGATCCAGATCAAAATGGCACAAGGTGCGAAACCGGGTGAAGGTGGACAGCTGCCAGGACGTAAAGTATATCCTTGGGTTGCTGAAGTTCGTGGTTCAACGCCTGGCGTGGGTCTGATCTCACCGCCACCGCATCACGACATCTACTCTATCGAGGATTTGGCTGAGTTGATCTATGACCTGAAAAACGCAAATCCACGTGCGGAAATCAACGTGAAGCTGGTTTCCGAAGTCGGCGTAGGTACCATTGCTGCAGGTGTAGCCAAAGGTCGTGCTGATATTATCCTCGTAAGTGGATACGACGGCGGTACGGGTGCATCTCCACAAGGCTCGATCCGTCACGCGGGTATGCCTTGGGAGCTTGGTCTTGCCGAAACACATCAAACGCTGATGCTGAACAATCTGCGTGATCGTGTTGTTCTGGAAACGGATGGTAAAATGCTGAATGGTCGCGACCTTGCGATTGCTGCCTTGCTTGGAGCGGAGGAGTATGGTTTCTCCACAGCACCACTCGTGGCACTGGGATGTATCATGATGCGTGTTTGTCAGATGGATACATGTCCGGTAGGTGTGGCAACGCAAAATCCGGAGCTGCGCAAAAATTATATGGGTGATCCGGCTCACGTTGTGAACTTCATGCGTTTTGTCGCTGAAGATGTACGCGAAATTATGGCTGAGCTTGGTTTCCGTACCATTCAGGAAATGGTTGGACGTACAGACTGTCTTGAAACGGTTCAGGCAGTAGATCATTGGAAGAAAAAAGGTGTGGATCTGTCTGTGCTGCTGCATGTACCTGAGATGCCGGAAGGTTCTGCACGTTATCGTACACAGCACCAGAATCATCAATTGGAAGAGACGCTCGACATGCAGCAACTGCTGACGTTGGCTCAACCTGCGATCGAATCTGGGCAACCTGTTGAGGCTGTTCTTCCGATTACTAACGTTAACCGGGCAGTAGGTACGATTTTGGGTAGTGAGATTACACGGAAATATGGTCTTGCTGGACTAACGGAAGACACCGTTCAATTCAAGTTTGTCGGTTCTGCCGGACAAAGCTTCGGGGCCTTTGTACCTAAAGGGATGACCCTGACTGTTGAAGGGGATTCTAATGACTACGTTGGTAAAGGGTTATCCGGAGGTAAACTGATTGTTATGCCTTCTCCAAAAGCAACGTTCAATGCCGAGGATAATATCATTATTGGTAACACGGCTCTGTATGGAGCAACCAGTGGTGAAGCTTATATTCGCGGGATTGCAGGTGAACGTTTTGCCGTACGGAATTCGGGTGCAAAAGTCGTTGTCGAGGGTGTGGGTGACCACGGTTGTGAATATATGACCGGCGGACGTGTCGTCGTTCTGGGCGATACAGGTCGTAACTTTGCTGCCGGGATGTCCGGAGGTATTGCTTACGTATATGATCCGGAAGGCACATTCCTGCAGCGTTGTAACCTCGAAATGGTTCTTTTGGAGCGGATTGAAGATGTATCTGAAAGTGCAGACCTGCGCGGCATGATTCAACGTCATGTGGCTTATACAGGCAGTGCTGCAGGTGAGCGTATTCTGGATAACTGGCAGGATTCTGTGAACCAGTTCGTTCGGGTTATTCCGAAAGACTTCAAACGGATGACAGAGCAGATCGAACGTGTTCAGGCGACAGGCTTGACGGGAGAGGAAGCTTTGCTGGCTGCATTTGAAGCCAATATGCGTGAGCTTGCACGTGCGGGAGGTTAAGTCCCTCTGTTAACAGGATTGCGTGAATGGGTTGTATGAAGAATTAATAGGAGCTTTATGGCTGCCGATGAGGCGCTGTAAAGCTCTTATTTGTGTTTCGACAAAATTAGAACCCGGACCAAAAACGCTATCGCCATGAGACGACAACATTGAGGAACTTTCTCAAGTATAATAAGGCTAGTTTTGGAGTGCAGGGAAAGTATATATAGATAAGAGAGGTTAGCGGAATGAATATGAAGAATCCAAACAGGGGCGAACTTAAGCCGACAGGTAAACAAGTGGAAGCAACCGAGATGGACATCATGAAGGTTTTACTGCAATGCGGAATCGACCCGGAGCGTTGGAACGAGTTCATATCCTCCGTCAACAATGAGCACTAATAACCAGGATCATACACAAATATGTATTGGAGGGAGTTAAGACGCAAAAAAACCCAGGAACCGAAGAGATGACTACTCGGGACTGGGTCTTCCTTTGTTGGAGTTAATCCATGCTGCGTTCCATTCGGACAAAAGCAATAAAACGACGTGCCTCTTCTTCTGTTAAGGGTTTGCCATCGATCATCAGGTCGAAGCGATCCAACACTTCCTTATCTGATAATTCAAGCGAGTCCACAAATTCCCGAACATCCTCATCCATAACCACATCGCTCTGCTTCGTACGCCCAATGAGATAATCAATGGATACATTAAAAATATCAGCAAGCCTGGTTAATACTTCAAAGTCCGGTTTGCGTCGATTCTTCTCATAATGGGAGAGAGCGGCCCTGGTAATATGAATGGAGCTCGCAAGTTCTTCTTGAGTAAGTCCCCGCTGTTCCCTTAATTCAGCAATGCGATTTCCGTAGTTCATACGCTTTTCCCCCTGAACGCCATGTCAAATATATTAAACCAATCCTGAGCTATTTTTTGATCAGGGCAGCTTTCCTGCAAAAAGATGACGCTTGGACAGACCTATATCTCAAATAGGTCTGTCTAAGGACATCTCATATTGTCGTAAATCAAAAGAACCATGTCCAAATACTGCTTGACATGATACAATTTGTATCGTAAATTGGACGTATGGAAGTTACAAAATGTATCATTTGGAATAATTTAAGTGTCTCCAAATTGTCTATGCAATATACCTGTGAGAAGGAATAATGGCAACACTTGGAGGTTAATCCATTCTAAAGGAATGAAACGATGAATTCAGTGATTCAGGAATGGGCCGATCTAGAATTAAATGTCCATATGTACATTCAGGAGTTTCAGGGTAAGACAGTAGACCGCAAACGACGTCCCGTTCTCTTGCTTGGGATGGATACAAAAGCGATTACTTTCCTGAGTGACCTGGTTTTACCGGTATCGTCAATGATGTTGATCGGTTTGGATGTAGAAGATCGCCAAGTATGTTTAAGGCTTCAGGCCAGCTTGCAATGGAAACAGCCCTTCGGCGAACTTACATTGTATCATTCAAGCCTGCATATTCAGCAAGAGCAGACACTATATATAACTGGACAGTTAAATCAGATGCTTCGTGACGTGCAGTTTCCTACGGTATCCCGATTTGCCTATGAAAAGGCAGCAGAACAACCGGACCTGCAGAAAACCTATCATTACATCGATTTTACCATATGAAGCATCACAAATTCTAAACATTTTCTGAACAAGCATGTACTTAACGCCATTTTACTATATTTCATAGCGTTATGCATTAGTTCTTTAACACCAAAAGCATTTTGCGCGATGAATAAAAGGGCGAGGGGGATCATACATTGAGGAAGTTTGGATATGGTTGAAATACACTGCCACATTTTATCAGGTCTTGATGATGGTCCGGTTCACATGGAACAGTCCATCGACATGGCCCAGAAGGCGGCAGCCTCGGGAGTTACCTCGATCATTGCAACTCCGCATCACCTGAACGGGCATTACAATAATGAACCGATTGTGGTCAATCAGGCCGTGGAACTGCTTCGTGCAGAACTTCGCAAACGCAACATTCGCTTGGAGATCCGCCCCGGACAGGAGATCAGGGTTCACGAAGCTCTGATTCGAGACTTACACGCAGGCAAATGCTGCACACTTGCCGGGAGTCGTTACATGTTGCTGGAATTGCCCTTTGGCTATATTCCCTCGCAGTTCACCGGAATACTTCATGAACTTAAAGTAGCCGGTATCGTACCTATCATTGCTCATCCCGAAAGGAATCACTCAATCCAGAAAAATCCTGGGCTATTGGTTGAATACATTCATCAGGGCGCACTGATTCAGCTCACGGCCCAGTCCATCATAGGACTTTTCGGACGAAAAGTTCAGAAATGGTGTTTTCATTTTTGCAAAGAAAACCCGTTTCATTTCATTTCATCAGACGCTCATGACATTCATATTCGTTCATTTGCTATGAATGCTGCATATGAGCAGCTAGGCCGCAGGTTTGGCAAAGAACTGGTTGCACGCTTAAAAAATAATGCTTGGTCGTTATGGAACAACCAAAGTATAGACATAGAGCAAGAAAAACCAATGGTTCTCAAACGCAGGTTGTTGTTCTGGTAAGCAGTCAGATCGATAGAATGTCTTCATAATCGCCGAATTGAATGGGAGGAATACAAGGTGGAACTGAAAGAGTACATGCAAATTTTACGCAAGCGAATTTGGATCATCGTAGCCTTTGTTGCTGTTGCTTGCATTGGAGCAGGTGTCAAAAATTATTTTTTTACCGTCCCCATTTATGAAGCGAACGCAAAATTGATCGTCAATCAGGCATATAACGCAGAGGGTGTTCCCAGTCTGGATATTGGGTCCATTCAAACCAACATTAAAGTGATTAACTCGTATATGGAAATCATCAAATCTTCAGCAATCCTCGACAAAGTAGCTGCTACATACCCCGATCTAGGCATGAACGGCAATCAACTGGCACAAAACATCTCGGTAACCACAGCGAATGAATCCCAGGTTATGAGTTTAACCGCTACCGGCTTGTCTTCGGAAAAAGCGGCCAAAACAGTTAACGCCGTTGCTAAAGTGTTTGAATCCCAAATCCCCGTAATTATGAAAGTGGATAATGTAACCATTCTAAGTGAAGCCAAACCCACGGAATCGTCCAGACCCATCAATGTAAATCCAACCGTTAATATCCTGATCAGCTTTCTCGTAGGACTTCTGCTGGCAGTAGGTTTTGTATTCCTCTTGGAATACTTGGATGATACGTTGAAAACCGAAGATGAATTGGAGAAAGAGCTGGGAATTCCAGCACTCGCTGTCATATCCAAAATCAAAAAGGAAGAAGTTCGCAGCTCCAAACAGACCACATCTCAAAAACAGGTAGGTGACGGCCAGTATGCCACGGTTAACCAATGATAAAGGAAGTCTAGTTACAATGGCTAATCCCAAGTCCAGTTCATCTGAGGCTTATCGGAAGCTGAGAACCAACATCCAATTTTCATCCATTGATAGTCAGATTCAAACGATCATGATTGCTTCGGCTTTGTCGGGTGAAGGTAAAACCACAACGATTGGGAATTTGGCCGTGACCTATGCACAGGAAGGGAAAAAGGTTCTGCTTATGGATACGGACCTGCGCAAACCTGCCGTGCACCGCATGTTTAATGTGCCCAACCATGTAGGGCTGACCAGTGTATTGTCGAGTCAATATAAAGTGACGGAAGTATTGAGAGAAACGGATGTGGAAGGACTGCATGTTCTCTCTTCAGGTCCGATTCCGCCCAACCCTTCCGAGATGCTGGGTTCCCGTAAAATGACAGCCCTGCTGGAGAGTCTAAAGGAAGAATACGATGTCATTCTATTTGATACTCCGCCTGTTCTGGCAGTGACGGATGCATTGATTATCAGTTCATTGTGCGATGGCGTCCTTCTTGTCGTAAGTGCAGGCAAGGTGAAGAAAGACTTGGTCAAAAAGGCAAAGGCACATCTCGAACATGTAAATGCTCGGATTCTCGGAGCAGTTCTGAACAATGTACAGGTACCGAAAAATCGGAATGCTGATTATGTCGAGAATGTTTAAGTGGCTTTCGTTATAAATCCCAAATAGCACTGTCAGGTCATGTCTACTATACCTTTATCAAGGTAGGCACTCGGTCACACTGTGGGTAGTGTACCTTAGACGTTAATCGTCAAGGGTGTGACGTGAGGTTGGGTTGAATGCCCCTTTATGAAATTGAAAGTAAGAATTGCATCAATTTATTTCAAGGTTTCATGGATTTAAGTGGTTCAACTCATACTTTTAAACCATAAAAATAAGAAGGATAGGGTGGTATTTATGACTAAAGTGAGGAAAGCGATCATTCCCGCAGCAGGTTTGGGGACCCGATTTTTACCCGCTACAAAGGCAATGCCTAAAGAGATGCTCCCTATCGTAGACAAACCGACGATTCAATACATTGTGGAGGAAGCGGTAGCTTCCGGTATTGAAGATATTATTATCGTAACTGGCAAAGGGAAGCGTGCAATTGAGGATCATTTCGATAGTGCGTTTGAATTGGAGCACAATCTGCTGGAGAAAGGCAAGCTGGGTTTGCTGGAAGAAGTCCGGAAATCCTCCAACGTTGATATTCACTACATAAGGCAGAAGGAAGCCCTGGGACTGGGGCATGCAGTTTGGTGTGCCCGAAATTTTATCGGCAATGAGCCCTTTGCCGTGTTGCTTGGCGATGACATTGTCGTATCCGAAGTACCGTGCACGAAGCAGTTGATTCAACAATACGAGAAGGTTAACCAGTCGGTGCTTGGTGTGAAAACGGTAAGTCCAAGTGAGACCTATCGCTATGGAATTATTGATCCACTGCATACCGATGGAAGACTTTCATCAGTAAATAGTATGGTAGAGAAACCGCCACTCGGTTCTGCTCCTTCCAATCTCGCAATCATGGGCCGATACATTTTGACGCCTAAGGTATTCGAGTATCTGGAAGAGCAAAATGTGGGAGCTGGTGGTGAAATTCAGCTTACCGATGCTCTGCAAATGCTTAATCACGATGAAGGCATCAGCGCGTATGATTTCGAAGGTTCCCGGTTCGACGTGGGCGAGAAACTAGGATATATCCTGACTACGCTAGATTTTGCGTTGAAAAATAATGAGCTGCGTGCACCTGTCTTAATGGCGATTGAAGAGATCCTAATGAAGGAAAAATTGAACCAAGTGCTTGTTGCAGGAGGGGATGGTCTGTGAATCTCTCGGGACCAGAATACTATGGAAGCGGCGGAGAGGCCATTGCCAAGGAAGCCCATGGGAAACTGCTTGAACAGCCATACTCCCAACGTGTAGGCGGGTACGCCGACGTTATGAAGCCGCTCATCGATTTCTTTGTAGCTGCTTTCCTATTACTGCTCACATCTCCGATCATGCTTGTCATTGCGGTAATGATCAAACTCGATTCCAAAGGACCTGTAATCTTTAAACAGGAGCGTTACGGAAAAAACGGAATCAAGTTTAATATTTATAAATTTAGAACGATGCGTACGGACGCGCCGAAATATGGCTTATCTCCAACAACAAGTCATGATCCCAGAATCACCCGTCTGGGTCGCTTGCTTCGCAAGACGAGTCTGGATGAGCTGCCACAATTGCTTAACATTATCAAGGGTGATATGAGCTTTGTGGGTCCTAGACCTGAAATGAAGCGAATTGTAGAAGAAAGCTACACCGATTTGGAGCGCAGACGTTTTCTGGTAAAACCAGGTATTACCGGGTTATGGCAGGTGAGTGAAGCTCGCAAAGAGCCCATCCATCACAATCTGCAATATGATTTCCATTATATCTCCAACGTCTCGCTGCAGTTAGACATTAAAATTATCTTCAGAACGGCAATGGTAATGATTAAAAGCAATACATTTTGACGGACGGAGCGTGAACGTATTGAAACATATTGTAGTGACGGGGGCAGCCGGCTTTTTGGGATCCCACCTGGTCAAATCTTTAATTCATCAAGGTCATCAGGTTACAGGAATTGATAATCTGTCGACAGGCGTGTCCAGTAACCTGGAAGAGGTGGCGAACAGCCACCTTTTTCACTTTCAAGAAGCTGATGTCACTTTGGCGGCTTCACTCGAGTTTCTGATTGATCAGCCTGTGGATGAGGTGTACCATCTTGCGTCGCCAGCTTCACCCAAATTCTATCAAGCGGATTCAATCGGTACCATATGGGTGAACACGCAGGGCACCTATCACATGCTTGAGCTGGCCCGAACCAAGGGAGCGAAGTTTCTATTTTCAAGTACAAGTGAAGCTTATGGGGATCCTGAAGTGCATCCACAGCCTGAGAGTTATCGAGGGAATGTAAACACATGGGGACCGAGAGCCTGTTACGATGAGGCCAAACGTTTGGGCGAAGTTTTTTGTTATGAATACTACACGAAACACAGAGTTCCCGTTAAAGTAGCGCGCATCTTTAATACGTATTCATCCGGTTTGCGGAATGATGATGGCCGTGTCATCTCTAATTTTGTGACCCAGGCACTGACCGGACAGGACATCACCGTTTATGGGGATGGCTCTCAAACCCGTTCGTTCTGCTATGTGGATGACAATATTCGTGGTCTGCAAAAAAT
Source organism: Paenibacillus illinoisensis NBRC 15959 (assembly GCF_004000925.1). Classification (GTDB taxonomy): domain Bacteria; phylum Bacillota; class Bacilli; order Paenibacillales; family Paenibacillaceae; genus Paenibacillus; species Paenibacillus illinoisensis. The sequence goes on from NZ_BIME01000005.1 coordinate 180,725, forward strand.
GATGGAAACCGAAGAGGCGAATGGAGAGATTATTAATATCGGCAACCCGACGGAGTACACTGTCCTTGAAGTGGCGTATTTGGTAAAAAAGTTGGCCCAATCCGACAGTAAGCTGGTGTTCCAGCCTTTGCCTCAGGATGATCCCAAAGTTCGTCGTCCTGTCATTGATAAGGCGCGTACCGTGCTCGGCTGGGAGCCGGAAATATCACTGGAAACAGGACTGAAGTTAACGATTGAGAATGTTCGTGCCACATTGCAGGAAACTCCATGAAGCTAATCAAAGTGAGATGAGATGAGTGCATAAAATATTGATTGCCCACAGTTTGTATCCTCCGCATGTCATTGGCGGGGCAGAGATATCAACGCAGATCCTTGCACAGACGCTGAGTCCCAGTTATCACGTGAAAGTAATGACTGTTGGCAGTCATAAGGATGGCGAAGTGACTACAGATACGATTAACGGGATTGAGATATTACGATTACCATTTAACAATCGGTATTGGATCGGAGATTCAACCAAACAAGTATCCGCTCCAGATAAAGTGCTATGGCGAGTTCAGGATATTTTTAATAGGAAGCAGTATCAGCATATAAAACAATATCTTTTGCAGACTAAGCCCTCAGTAATTCATACTCAGAACATTCCGGGCCTAAGTCTGGCGATCTGGAAGGCAGCTTATGAACTTCATATTCCTGTGGTGCATACGTTGCGGGATTTCTCACTGATTGAACCCATTAAGATCGAGGCATACTCCAAAATATATAGACAAATTTCCAAAAGATATAGCCGGATGATCTCGGCAGTCATAGGCATATCAGGACATATCCTTAGAACTCATACAGGTCTGGGGTTATTTGAGCGTTCTTCCAAACATGTGATTCATAATATTGTCGAGAACAATGAAGAGGTACAGAATCTGTATGCCAGTAAACAGGTACATCATGATCAGCCTCTGGAAATTGGATATTTTGGGCAACTGACGGAAGTGAAGGGTGTTCAATATCTAATTGAAGCGGTAAAAAAACTAAATGAGCAAATTGTAGGTAAACTGTTCATTTTTGGGGATGGTCCAATGGTGGGGGAGTTAAAGGAAATATCCGAATCAGACCCAAGAATTAAATTTATGGGAAAGTTGGATAAATCACAAATTCCCCTGAAGATGAGGGATATGGACCTGACTATTGTCCCTTCCACTTGGAATGAGCCATTTGGCAGAGTAGTCATTGAATCTTATCAAGTGGGCACACCTATTTATGCTTCGAGGGTGGGAGGGATGCCAGAAATTCTACTGGATGCCGAACAATTCTCGTTTGCCCCCCACAGTGCAGAAGAAATTACGAAGTCCATTCTGCATTATTACAATCTGTCTGAGTCAGCGAAACAACGGTTGAAGAATCAATGCTTCGAGCACTGCCAGTCCTTTAATGAAGATTACCTTCTTAAAGAACATAGTGATATTTATGAAAAGCTAATCAGGCGTGGAGGTTAACATGCAAATGATATCCCTGAATGCCAGATCTCATCCACTCGTTCAGGTGAGATCGGATGCCCCATCCTCGCTATTTTTGGTTTCCATGCATATTTTGATCGTGTATTTATCCATTTATGGTTTGATATCCATTTACGTGGATAATATCGTGATTAGAACATTGAAAGATGTAGGTATGATCTTGGTTTCTCTTTTTGCACTGAGCAAAATGTATCGAGAACAAACCTCCTTTCTAAATCCGTTCTTGTTTGTGATGGGCTCAGTCATAGCGCTGGGCTCTTTGAATCTGTTCATGGGTTCGAGTGTGGTTACGCTCATCTATGGTCTGAAGATAACATTCTTACCTTTGATGATGATGTTCGCAGGTATGTTATTCGCTAAATACGGCGGATTCTACGCATTTGCCAGAACGAACTTTATTGTTTTCATTTTATTGATTGTAGGATGGTTAATTCAGTATTCATTAGGCATAGAGAAGTTAATAACGATGGGGTTTGTTTATGGTGTAAATATCAAGAACTATCTGGAAGGTGTACCTCGGCTATCTTCCATTACCTATTCACCTGATGGTTATGCCTATACCTTACTAATTACGGGTCTAATTGCAGAGCGCATGAAAGCAGCTGTTAAATACAACCTGTTTCGAATAAGTATCCAACTCTTGACGATTAGCTTCCTGTTACTGTCGACCATTCGTTCGGCTTTGGTGCTGTGGATCGTATATCAAGTTGTTCTGTTTTTTCTGAAAATTCGAAAGTACAACAAAAAGAACACATTAATACTTGGCATCACGTTTATGTTGTTGCCCATTGGTGTATTTGCTGGTACCCGCTTGTTGGATTCTTATAACCTGTTGTCTGTCTCTTCCATGCTTGATCGATTCAATAGCTGGGGAAGCAGACTAACATCTCCGTTGTCCATGCATGGGGTGGTAGGTAACGGTATTGGATCTGTTGGTGCTGCTAGTCGGCGAACGCACATGATCGGGTTGAACTCCAATAACTTCGCCGTGGATAATCAGATTTTTTCCTTTTATGAACAGACCGGATGGATAGGCTTACTTTATTTTGTTGTCTTGTTTGTTCTGCTCGTCGTGGCGCTTGTTCGTAAAATGGATTTACTGCCTTCTTCGGATAAAATTCGTTTACCACAAATGGCTACCGCACTACTCGCCGGAATTGCGGCTTCAAGTTTAACTACAAATGTACTTGAAATGTTTCCAGCCAATATATTTTTCTGGATTGTCATTGGTATGGCTCTTGTAGGTTCTCATGATGTATATGATAAGCCACAGAAAGTGGGGTGAGCGAAGTGAAGGTTTTGCATATTGGAGAGTACGTTGTTGGGGGGATGGCAACCTACCTTAATGAGGTTGTAGCATACCAGCGGCAACATTTCGACGTCTATCTCCTTATGAGTGCTTATAATAGTGCAACAAGTTTTGATTTGGAGTCAGATCATATTTTGCAATACAAATACAAGCGTCATCCCAAGCATTTTCTATCGGCGATGTGGCAAATTCATCAGACCATACGCAAATTACAACCGGATGTTATTCACATACACAGCTCATTTGCAGGATTGCTTGCAAGGAGCTTATTTTTTATTCAGCCCAAAAAAGCCAGCATCTTTTATTGTTCTCATGGATGGGCTTTTCTTATGGATACGAAGCCGTTGTACAAGAAGGGATATGCGTTCATCGAGAGGATTATGGCCTATAGAACGGATGTAATAATTAATATCTCTAAGCACGAGCTGGAAAGTTCCATAAAATTGGGTTTACCCGCCTCCAAGTCCAAGTTGGTGTATAACGGTGTACGTGAACGTGAAGATAATGGCGTGAATTCAATAAGCGAATTAGATCGTGATTCTGAAATGGTTCAGTTATTGTTTGTAGGCAGATATGATCGACAAAAAGGGTTGGACCTGTTGTTACAAATATTAAATGAAAATCCTGAATTACAGCGTTATCTCCGTTTATATGTTATTGGGGATAGTGTGCTGGAACAGAATGAATGGAGCTTTCCGGACAATGTTATCCGTTTGGGTTGGGTAAACAATGCAGATATTGATCGCTATTATCAACAGTGTGATGCAGTAATCATGCCCTCTCGCTGGGAAGGGTTTGGACTGGTCGCTGTAGAGGCCATGAAGAATCGAAAACCCGTTATTGCAAGCCGGCGCGGAGCTCTGCCAGAACTGGTTGAGCACGGAGATAGCGGATATTTATTTGACATCGAACATTCTCATGAACTGCTGCACATTCTCAAAAACCTTAACAAGGATGAGTTGAAGAAGATGGGTGAAGCGGGATATGTCTTGTATAAGAATAGGTTTCACGCGGAACGAATGAACGAGGAGATTGTGAATCTCTATCACCATGCCCATGCAGGCCATGTGGCCCAAGGAGCCTCTGTATCGGGTCATTTTGAACTTTCTAAGAGAGCTGGAGATGTACATGACTAAAATATATATTAATGCCCGGTTTCTTACCCAAACGATTACTGGAGTACAGCGATATGCACTGGAACTTGTAAAAGAAATAGATGCAATGATTGAAAAGGGAGAAATCGATTCTTCCCAGTACGAGTTTTGTTTATTGTCACCCTCCAACATAGTTACCCAGCCAGATTTCAAGCATGTTCGTCACAAAGTGGTCGGTAAACTAAAGGGGCACCTGTGGGAACAGCTGGAGCTGCCTTTTCACGCGAAGAATGGCCTCTTGATTAATCTATGTAACACAGGGCCGGCTTTTAACAAGAATCAGATCGTAACCATTCATGATGCTGCCGTTTTCAATTATCCTAACGCATTTTCATTTGCATTCCGCTCTTGGTACAAATTCCTGATGGTTCGTCTGGGCAAAACCTCAAAAAAAATCATCACGGTATCCCACTTTTCCAAGGGAGAGCTCATGCAGCACTGTAAAATAGCAGAGCATAAGCTGGCTGTCACTCATCTGGGCATCGATCATATTCATCGGAAAAAGGCTGCAGCAGGTACAAAAGAAAAATATGGTATTAAGTCTCCGTATATTTTGGCTGTCAGTACAATGAATCCTTATAAAAATTTTAATTTGATTTTTGATGTATTGCCCGAGATTGAAGCTCATCATCTGAACGTAGTTATTGTCGGGTCCAAAAACAGTAAGGTTTTTGGCGAACAAGCATGGACTGAATCGGATGCAGTGAATTGGGTGGGCTATGTTACGGATGAAGAACTAAAGGCACTATATGAAGAAGCTGCCGGTTTTATTTTCCCATCTTTATATGAAGGTTTCGGTTTGCCGCCGCTGGAAGCAATGGCAACAGGATGTCCAGTCATTGTATCTTCTCGTGCTTCCATTCCTGAAGTATGTGGGGATGCAGTTCTGTACTTTGATCCTAACCATCCCAAAGAAGCTGCTTCACGGTTAATTGAAATTACATCAGATCCAGATTTAAGCCAGCAATTGTCGTATAAGGGCAAACATCATTCAGGTCTATTTTCCTGGAACAAATGTGCAAAAGACACGGTAAATATCATTATGAGCACAGTGTAAAATTGAACCCATATGGTCTTTCAAGGGAGATAAATCGCATGACTAAAGTTTTTGTCGCAATTGATTTTCCACCAGAAAAAGGAGGAATTCATGATTATGCCTATGGGCTTATCTCTCAGATTCCTTCAGAAGAGGTTACGGTTCTAACCAATAAAATCAAAGATACGGTGGAATCGAATCAGTTTGACCGGAAAGCTGACTTTGAGATCATTCGGAAGCGAATATACTGGAACTCCAACAAAGTTCTGCTAATCCTATCGCAATTTATTTTAATATTACAGCTTATTATTCTGAAATGGCGTAGAAAGACGAGTGAGATTCACTTTGTTAATGTGTTCCCGGTAGGGGTTGCCGGGCCGTTCATGAAAGCATTCTTTGGAGTGAAATATTTCCCCTACGTACACGGTCTCGATGTTATGGGTATGGTAAACAGCAGGCTATTTCCACTCTTAATGATGATTCTTAAACGGTCTGACAAGGTGATAGCGAATAGTCAGTATACCAAATCCAGGTTGATAGAACTGGGAATACATGAACATCAGATCGTGATCATCCCTCCAGGTCTGAATGTGAGTAAGTTAAGTGGTGCAGTCGAATCCGTGGAGGATGTTCGAGACAAGTATGATCTGCATGGTAAGAAAGTGATGATTACCGTCTCTCGTCTGGTGGAGCGCAAAGGGCATGATGTCACACTCAAAGCAATCCGCCAAGTTATTAAGCATATTCCGAATCTTAAATATCTAATATGTGGTGATGGTCCTTACAGAGGTGAATTAGAACGTCTGGTTAGCCTATACGGTCTCGATACCATAGTTGTTTTCACTGGTGGAATTACCGATCAGGAACTTCATCAATTATATGAATGTTCGGATATATTCATTATGCCCAGCCGTGATATTAAGGAGAAGGGTGATGTTGAAGGCTTTGGCATTGTGTTCCTTGAAGCCAATTATTATAAGTTGCCCGTCATTGCCGGTAATAGTGGAGGAATACCTGATGCAGTGAAGGATCAAGTTACAGGGTACTTGGTTGATCCAATGGATGATATCGAAATCGCCAACCGTATTGAGGAGTTAGTTGTGAACGAGAAGTTGGCTGAAGAAATGGGAAATAATGGACATAATTGGGTTATCAATCATTGCCTATGGTCACATCGTAGTCAATTGCTGAAAAAGTTGGCGTAACCTCATTAAATTGTATTTTTGGAGGGGAACTATGAGGGCTTCAATATCCATCTGTACACATAATAGGGCTGTTGACACCATGCAGGCCGTGGAAAGTGTTTTGAATGGGGATGCAGAATCAAAAGATTATGAGATTTTGGTAGTAGATAATAACTCGTCAGACAACACAAAGGAACTTTTTTACTCACATCATTTTCCTGAGAATGTTCGGTATATTTTTGAGCCTCAATTGGGTCTGTCCTACGCGCGAAATAGATCTATAAAGGAAGCTAAAGGGGAGTTTATTTTATTTTTAGATGACGATGCACTGGCCTGTCCTTCTTGGATCAGAGAAATTATTCGCATATTTGACTTGAACTCAGAAATTGGCTGTGTGGGTGGGAAAATCGTACCAATCTGGGAAGGTGGCAAGCCCGAATGGATACCGAACGATATCATCAGTTTATATACACTTATGGATTTCTCTGGTGATATAGTAGAAATGGAGGCGCCAGCTATTCCATTTGGTGCAAATGTTGCCTTCAGAATGAGCATTTTTGAGCAGATGCAGCCCTTCAGAGAAGATTTAGGGCGTGTAGGAAGTAATCTGATGTCTAGCGAAGAAAGTGAGCTTATTGGCCGGGTTCGATTAGAGTATAAAGTATTTTACAATCCATACGCAGTTGTTGAGCACAAAATTGCTAAAAGTAGACTTACAAAACGTTGGTTATTAAGAAGAGTTTACTGGCAAGGAATTAGCGATGCTACCCGTTATCAAAAAAGCGGGTGGGGAATTTTTAAGCATGCAGCTAGAATAATTCAGGCAGTCTTATTAATTGTTATATCATTTAATAATGTTCAAAAGGTGATGAGTGAAATGGCAAAAATATCATACCGGAACGGAACAATTGTCGGTTCCTTCCGTAATGGCAGAGGATTGAACGCCTAATGAGTATGGCCGTTGCCAAAAACAGACGTGACTACAGCATGATTCAAAACATTCTTATGACGAGTTTTGCCAATATTCTTATTATGGGTGTTACAACACTCACGTCCATTGTGACAGCCCGCATGTTTGGGGCTACCGGCAAAGGCGAGCTTGCGGCCGTGCTGTTCTGGCCTGCGTTTATATCAGGACTTGCAGCTCTCGGGTTGCCGACTTCACTCATCTACAATGTTAAAAAACACAGTGATCAATTGCCGACATACATCAGCATGAGTTTTGCCGTTCAGCTTCCCATTAGTTTAATTGCCGGCATAATCAGCTGGTTTGGTATTCCCTTATGGCTCTCAGGATACTCTGAATCCGTAGTTACCATTGCACGCTGGTATACGGTCTCCATGGTCCCTGTTCTATTACTTATGGGAGTGCTGGCGGCATCAGCTCAAGGTACGGAAAAGTTTCATATTTATAATCTGTCGCGACTGCTTGCACCTCTTTTTAATTTGTTTGGACTTGTTGCATTATGGGCTGCAGGGTTATTAACTGTGGAGAAAGCCATCATGATCAGTTTTGCAGCCAATATTCTGGTTCTGCTTGGTTACATGTTCATGATGCGGCAACAGATTTTCGGTTCGATTAATCAATTAGTCTCTCAATTCAAAACCTGCATTCACCTGTTTAGTTACGGCATTCGAGTGTATGGAGTAGAGTTGTTAGGCACGTTGTATAACCAGTTCGACAAAATTATTATTTTGGCGCTTTTAACACCGATGGATTTTGGTTTATATTCTGTGGTTTATGCACTGTCCCGCATGTTCAATGTAGTACAGATGGCAATCACAAATGTGATCTTTCCCAAAGTTGCAGGAATGGAACAGGAGAAAGTACTGACGCTCGTAGGAAGAGCTTTTCGAATCAGTATGGTTCTTATGACGATCATCATCATACCCAGTATGCTGATTGGTCGTTTTTTTATTGGCTTACTATTTGGACCTGAATTTCTCCAGGCGAGCAGCACCTTTTATCTGCTTTCTCTTGAATGCATTGTAGGCGGGGGATCATGGATTCTGGCTTCGGCTTTTAATGCACTGGGTCGACCAGGCGTAATTGTTTTACGTCAGGTTATTGCACTTGGTGTGACGATTACCTTGTTTTTTGTGTTAACTCCGTTGTTTGGATTGTTTGGGATTGGCCTCGCCCTGTTACTGGGCTCATTTGTACGCATTCTGATGTCGCTCATATCCATATCTGTCATTTTTAAAATGCCGATTCGCAAAATGCTCTATGACCGAGCTGATATTTCATTTCTGAAGGATCGTTTAAGAGAGAAAAATATACTCAAAGGAGCCGGAAAAGATGCCAAACTTGCAAAGGACTCATCGCATGGATGAGTTGAAGAAGAAGCTTGAGCAGATATTGGAGATCATGCCTCCTGAGTCCAAAATCTACTATATTGATTATCCTGTGCATAGCAATTGCGGCGATCTGTTGATTATGAAAGGGACGGAAGCCTTTTTCAAAGACTATCGAATAAAAGTTGCTGAACGTTACAGTGTTCACGATTTCAATGAACAAACGGTAATCCCGAAAGACCATATTATTGTGCTTCATGGTGGTGGGAATTTCGGTGATTTATACGAAGCCCACCAACGTCTCAGAGAGAACATAATACGAAAATATCCCGAGCATCGGATCATTATTCTTCCTCAAACGATCTTCTTCAAGGAAGAAACAGCTCTGCGAAAAACGGCTGAAGTATTCAGCCAACATTCCGATCTTCATCTGTTTGTACGAGATGAACCCTCTTATCAGATAGCAACGGAGAACTTTAAAGGGTGCCACGTTTCATTGATACCAGATATGGCACATCAATTGTGGCCGATCGAGAGAAATAGCTCTCCGCGCAAAGAACGATTGAATTTTTATAGAACAGATATCGAAAAAGCGGCAGAACCTTCTCATATGGCTGCAGATCAGCAAGGGGATTTTCTGGATTGGCCTACTCTGTATAATCGCTACGAGCGCAAACTGGTGTATTGGCTAGGGCTTGGACTTCGGAAAGGAAGAGGCAGACGGCTGCTTCAGAAGATCTGGATGAATTACAGTGATTATTTGGTCAACAAAGCAATTCGTTGTTTCAGTGAATATGAGATGATTCATTCTTCGAGATTGCATGGACATATCTTGTCCTGTTTGATGGCGAAGCCCAATCTTCTAATCGATAATTCATACGGTAAAAACTCCGGATATTATCGAATATGGACCCACCAGGTCAACACAGCAACATTGGATTTATCTTCTGCTAAGAAAAGTCCAAAGATCGATCATAATTATATGGAGTCAACCGTGTCTGTTTAGCCTGCACATCCATTTCAAGGAGCATCCGTTTTTTGAAAAATATAGAGTGGAGTGATCATATTGCGAATCGTGCTTCTTTCCGGAGGATCAGGCAAAAGGTTGTGGCCCTTATCCAATGATACACGTTCGAAGCAGTTCCTCAAGGTGCTAGAAGGGCCGCAAGGGCAATCGGAATCAATGGTACAGCGTGTATGGCGGCAGCTGCAGCAAACGGGATTGAGTGAACTGGCGACGATTGCTACGAGTAAACCTCAAGTGGAAATTTTACGCAGTCAACTGGGAGAAGAAGTGGATCTGGTTGTTGAGCCAGAACGCAGGGATACCTTCCCGGCTATTGCTCTGACGGCTGTATATCTCTATTCGGTGCAAGGGGTAGGGCTGAATGAAACGGTAGCTATACTTCCGGTGGACCCATATGTGGAGGAATCTTTCTTTTACAAGGTTACCGAGCTAGAACAGGTGTTAGAAATTTCGGGTGCTGAATTGGCTTTGATTGGCGTACAGCCTACGCACCCTTCTGAAAAGTATGGTTATATTGTGCCAGCACAACGAATGGCAACCAGGGATGAACCAATAGAGTACGCCAAGGTATCCCGTTTTCAAGAAAAACCTCGCGAGGCTGAAGCGGCAGAGATGATCGAGCAATCTGCCCTTTGGAATTGCGGGGTTTTTGCGTTCAAGCTTAATTATCTGATTAATCTGCTGATCGAGCTTGAGCTGCCCATCCAGTATGAAGAGATGCTTAAGCAATATGGCAGACTGGAGAAAATCAGTTTCGACTATCAAGTCGTGGAAAAGGCATCTCAGATTGTCGTTACACCTTACGATGGATACTGGAAAGACCTGGGGACGTGGAATACGCTGACGGATGAGATGAGCACTAACATTGTGGGCAAGGGAGTTGTTACAGACAGCTCATTAAATACACATCTGGTCAACGAATTGAACATCCCGGTATGTGTACTGGGCGTTTCTAATGTAATTGTGGCTACAAGTCCGGATGGTATTCTGGTCAGCGAGAAAGAGGCAAGTCCACAGATCAAAGAAGTCCTTAAAGATAGTGCGGAACGCCCTATGTATGAAGAACGGCGCTGGGGCTGCTATAGAGTGCTCGATTATACACGGAATTCCAAGGGCGAAGAGGTATTAACGAAACGCATTATTATTGAAGCCGATAAAAATCTGTCCTATCAATATCATCTGAAACGAAACGAAGTTTGGACGGTTGTTTCCGGGCAGGGTGAGTTTATTCTGGATGGTGATTTACAACAGATTCATCAGGGCGATACCATTTCAATCCCATCTGGCGGAAAACATAGTGTAAGAGCTACCACGGAACTTGAAATTATTGAAGTTCAGATGGGTAGCGAGTTGATCGAAGAGGATATTGTAAGAATTGAAATGGAATGGGCGGACATCATCCAAAATTGTGTGAACTGGGGGAAAACAAGATGAATATTGCGGTAATTGGAACAGGGTATGTAGGTCTTGTATCGGGAGTCTGCTTTTCTGAACTCGGCAATCGGGTCATCTGTGTAGATAACAATCAGGACAAGGTTGAAATGCTGAACGCAGGGGAAGTACCCATTTACGAGCCTGGACTTCAGGAACTCATGGTTGCCAACAAACGGGCAGGCAAATTATCCTTCACGTCCGATATCGCAGAGGCTATTCGTGAATCCGATATTATTTTTATCGCAGTCGGAACCCCCTCTTTGCCAAACGGCGAGGCCAATCTGGGATTTGTTGAGCAAGTGGCAATCGAGATTGGTACCCATCTGGAGAGCTATAAAATTGTTGTGACCAAGAGCACAGTGCCTGTGGGCACTAATGATCGCGTAAGAGAGCTCATCCAGAGTATCTCCACTCAACCATTTGATGTGGCTTCGGTACCTGAATTTTTACGGGAAGGTTCGGCTGTTAAGGATACACTGAACCCGGATCGTATCGTGATTGGTACGGACAGTGAACGAGCGATTCAGGCGCTCAAGAAACTTCACCGCCCATTAACCGAAAACTTGATCATTACGGACATTCGGTCGGCAGAGATGATTAAGTACGCGTCCAATGCATTCCTCGCAACGAAAATATCATTTATTAACGAAATCTCGAATATATGTGAGAAGGTTGGCGCAGATGTTACACGGGTAGCGGAAGGAATGGGATATGATAAACGGATTGGTTCCTCATTCCTGAAAGCTGGCATTGGCTACGGTGGTTCCTGTTTCCCGAAAGATACACAGGCACTGATTCAGATTGCAGGCCAAGTGGATTATGATTTCAGATTATTGAAATCCGTAGTTCAGGTGAATCAGGATCAACGTTTCAATGTAATTCGCAAGCTTGAGGAAATTTTTGGAACCCTTAGCGGTAGAACCATTGCTATCTGGGGTCTTGCTTTTAAGCCTGATACTGATGATGTCAGGGACGCACCAGCTATTGATATTATTAGGTATTTGACAGAGGCCGGGGCTATTGTTAAGGCGTATGATCCGATTGCCACAACCAACTTCCGCAGAGAAGTTGATGCCGCCTCGATTGTTTGGGAAGAAAACCCCCTTCATGCGGCCAAAGGAGCCGATGCCCTTTGCGTGCTGACCGAGTGGAAGGAGTTCTCCCAAATGAATCTGAAGGAGCTTGCAAGCATGATGAATGAAGCGATCATGATTGACGGACGTAACGTGTACAACAAGGAACAGATTAAAGCCTCCGGATTCCAGTATTATTCTATAGGTCGTCCTGGGCTTAACCACGCTGAAGGCAAAGCGGCAGCAATCATCTAAACGGAAGATCATCATAACGTGAGTGAGGAAATACCATGAAAAAGTGGATGAAAATTTCGATCTGGGTGGTTTCCATTTTCGTCATTGCAGTGTTTGGGTATGCGACGTATCTATACCAATCCGTCAAATCTACGGCTGATCAGATCTATGAGCCGCGTGATCCTGCTCAGCCTGTGTCCATATCGGACAGTAGAGGCGGGCTGCCTGTTGATATTAATAGTAAAGAGCCCTTCAATGCTCTTATTCTCGGGGTGGATGAACGCCCGAACGATCCAGGGCGCTCGGATACTATGATCGTATTAAGTGTGAATCCTGGCAAAAAACAAGTGCTTATGTTTAATATTCCGAGGGATACACGAACCGAGATTGTAGGCCACAACACAGAAGACAAAATCAATCATGCTTATGCCTTCGGCGGTGTAGACATGTCGGTGAAAACCGTGGAACAGTTTCTGGATGCCCCTATTCACTATTACATGAAGGTAGACATGGAAGGCTTTGCGAAAATCATTGATTTGGTCGGTGGTGTGGACGTAAATAATCCGTTTGCATTCGATTATGACGGCCGACGTTACGAACAAGGAAATATTCATCTGGATGGTGTGGCTGCACTTGGTTTTTCAAGAATGCGGTATGATGATCCCCAAGGAGATTTAGGTCGTAATGGAAGACAGCGTGAAGTATTGAAGCAAATGATGAAAAATACAATGCAGTTCTCCAGTGTACTCAATCTTCAAAATATGCTGGATGAGCTCGGGACACACGTTAGGACGGATCTGACGTTTGATGAAATGAAGGAACTCATTCTGGATTACCGCAGTGATCTTGAACATATTGATACAGTGGAAATCAAGGGCAAGGGCGAAAAAATCAATGGTATTTATTATTACATTGTGGAACAACAGGAACGAGATCGCATTCATGGAATAATTCAGGAGAATTTGCAGAAATAAAGGTTTTGGATTGGGCAACGAAAGTGGTGATGACAATACGGATGGAGGAGGGCTCCGGAAAAAGGAGACACGGACGCAAACGGAGATTATACGGTTTTATCTTGTCCTTGTTGCTGGTTGCAGTTTGGATTTTGGTGATTTGGTCCATGTCCAAACAATCATACCAACAGCAGACCATTCAGCCTTGGCTGCATCAATTGTCCGAAAACGTCAAAATCGGATTTGCCTTGCCTGATGTACACTTCACTTACGGAGAGAATGACTATTCATTGAGACAGAGACCGTATGATTTTGCCGAGTTTATCTTTCGCAAGAGTGCACACTTGTTTGTCTATGCTGTGCTCGCAGTACTTGTCTACGGTGGACTGCGATACAGGAAAATGCGAATGGTGACCTCTATCGCTGCTTCGCTGGTTGTGGTGGCTATAATAGCCTCGATCGATGAATATATACAGCAGTTCAGCCCCAATCGAACAAGCTCGATACGTGATATCGGCGTGGATCTGATCGGAGGCAGCTGCGGGATTGCAATATATGTAATGACGAAGGCAGTGATCCGTAAATTAAGGTCTCGCGGACATTCGAGTTCTTGAGGATGATCTTAAACAAAGGGATTTCCCAGGAAATGCTCTTGTTCCTCCAGCTTCTACTTTCCTGCTATTCATCATAAGAATGGAGTAGGACAGGAGGGACGAACTTGCTGCGCAGACGCAATCGAAATGCCTTGTTCAAAAAGATTGGATTCATCGCACTTGTGCTGTTGCTGCTATGGTTAATAGGCAGAACGATCCCATATCTCTTTCGTGCAGATGCGCCGGACGACGCTGCTTCGGTGGTTGAAGAGTTTTACAAGTATGAGCAGGCGGGCGATTTCGGCAGCTCATGGGAACTGTTTCACCCATTGATGAAAGAGCGTTTCTCCAAAAGTGCTTATTTGCAGTCCAGGGCTCATATCTTCATGCAGCATTTTGGCGTGGAAACCTTTGAGTTTGAGATGGAAAAGCCCGAGCGGGAATTTGATGTAACGGTGATGGATGGCGTAAAGCCGTTTCCCGAGGCATACAAGGTCGGAATAACCATGAAGTACAGAAGTACCTTTGGGCAATTGGACATTGTACAGACCTGTTACGTCGTGCAGGATGGACAGGAGTGGACACTGCTCTGGTATTACCCTGGCAAGGGCGAGGAACAGCATTCAAGTGAGAGCAGCTAGTGATCCCCATGAAGTGGGGTGGCAGTTTAATATACACCTATACTTTGCATCATATTGTATCATTGTTCCTAATCTAAGCTCTATAAATGCGAGACTTTTGTCGCATTTATAGAGCTTTTTTTGTGTTTTACTCCATTTCAAAGCCGGAAAGGGCTTGACAATAGTCCTGGGGTCAAGTAAATTACGAGATAGATACAAAATGTATCAAAATTCAGCTTCTAACGACAAATAACAGGGACTACATTGCGCCTTGTTGAGGGGAAGGAATTTCTGTGATCGAAACGAGCCGCTTTTACTGTGTCAGTTGTGGGATGATTGTGTCGGTTGGTAGAGGCTCTGTCGAATTAAAGGAAGAGGGCTATGGAGGCAATCACGTATTTCGCACCGGATTTTACCGGAGTGAGATGCCGCTTGGATGCTGTGGAGCGTGTCAGATCCATATGAAGCGTAAGGAGAACACCCAGTTTACGGGACATTATACCAAAGATTATGATACACTATGTTCATATGAGAGGCGGGCATGATTTATTAGCCTGTCGATGAGGGAGGAAATTGCATGCAGCAGGAGCCGGTCGTCCGACTTCAGGGCGTCAGTAAAATCATATCTTCCCGATCGTTGGTCAGCGACCTGACTCTGGATATTTCTCCGGGGCAGGTTTTTGGTTTTTTAGGGCCTAATGGTGCCGGGAAAACAACAACGATCCGGATGATGGTTGGACTTATGTCCATTAGTAAGGGAGATATTTTCATCTCGGGACATAGTATCAAAAATGAATTTGAGCAGGCGGTGGCCCAGGTAGGTGCCATTGTAGAGAATCCGGAAATGTACAAATTTCTCACCGGATATCAGAATCTCGTCCATTTTGCCCGTATGTCGCCAGGGATTACCAAGGAACGCATTGCGGAAACCATTGAGCGTGTGGGGCTTACCGCTCGTATTCATGATAAGGTGAAAACCTATTCTCTGGGCATGCGTCAGCGTCTTGGTGTCGCCCAAGCCATATTACATAAGCCGAAGCTGCTTGTGCTGGATGAGCCAACCAACGGCCTTGATCCGCAAGGGATTCGGGAACTACGGGATTATCTTCGTCAGCTCACCCGAGAAGAAGGCATTACGGTCTTTGTGTCCAGTCACCTGTTGTCAGAAATGGAACTCATGTGTGATACAGTCGCCATTATCCAAAATGGTAAGTTGATTGACGTGAGAAACCTCAAAGCTGAAGCTGGAACGGATGCACAGACGGAAGTGGCCTTTGAGGTGAATGATGCACAGCGTGCTTCAGAACTTATTCAGGAGTCGACTGTTCAAGGCAACATGCTTGTGGTGCGCCTGTCGCGTGACCAGATTCCGGATTTCAATGCCAGACTGGTAAGCGAAGGTATTCAGGTATACGGTATCCGCAACGTAACACATACACTCGAAGATCAATTTTTACAAGTGACTGGGGGCGGAGGTATTGCCTAACTTTGGAAATCTGTTGTTGAATGAAAATATGAAAATCTTCCGGCGTCTCCGTACCTGGATTATGCTTTCATTTTTGGCTTTAATTTCGCTGCTGCTTCCGGTGCTGCTGAGAGAAGGCATGGGAGGCGGTGACGTTTACTTCTGGGAAGCGGCAATAACGACGGTTCAGATCGTATTCTTCCTGAATACCATCTTCTGTGTGGTCATTGCAGCTGAAGCGGTAGCTGGTGAATTCACATGGGGCACAATTAAATTGCTGCTTATTCGTCCGTGGTCACGCAGCAAAATCCTGGCTTCAAAATACATTACGGTTCTGGGATTCAGTCTGCTCAGTACAGTGCTCATTCTCTTGCTCGCAACGGGAATGTCCTATGTTCTGTTCTCCCATGATGGAAGTGCAGCTGGAGGCGTAACCTCGGCATCGTATGCCTTTACGTTATGGGCATACCTGTATGTTGATCTGTTTATTACGCTGGCCATTGCCTTTATGGTCTCCTCCGTGTTTCGTTCGGGAGCACTGGCCATTGGCCTGTCACTGTTTATCATGTTTACCCAGAGTATCTTTGCCTTGATCTTCAATCCAGCTCGCTATGACTGGGCCAAATATGTACTATTTAATAACATGGATCTCAGCCGGTATATGAATTCGGGAATGGACCTCGGATTGTTCGGCGGAGGTAATGCAGGAATGACCCTTGGCTTCTCGGTTGCCGTGTTGGCCGTGTACTATGTAATTTTTATGGTTGTTTCGTGGGTTGTATTCAGCAAAAGAGATGTGGCAGGCTAACCGCCTGCTTCTTTTTTTACTCATTTTTCATCGGCAAGAGAAAGGTCCTTCACGTTAACTGACATGCAATGTGGCAATACTTGCATTTAAGGGTACATATAATCAGGTGACTGAAGAAGGCATATCAGATTATAGCCCAGTGCTGGGAGAGCAGTGTATGGAGGGGATCAATTTCTTGATAAACAACAAGTTCTACCGAATTTGCACAGCCATTATTTTGCTGCTGCTCATTGTGTATTTGGGAGATAAGGTAAATTTTATTTTTCGCCCGTTAACATCACTAATACATATCATTATTATTCCGCTGTTAATCGCGGGCTTTTTCTATTATTTGCTTCGGCCGCTTGTTGATTTCATGGAACGACATCGGTTGAAAAGGGCCCTATCCGTTCTGATTATTTATGTTGTGATTGCCCTGCTGATTGCCGGGTTTAGCGTGCTCATATGGCCGTCACTTCGTGAGCAACTGTGGAACTTTATTGAAAATACGCCAGCTTTGATAGCCTCACTTAGTGCACAGCTAAACGAATTGGAGAGAAGCGGATTCCTGTCCAAATACTTGCCGGAGGACTCGGATCTTGTTTCAAGATTTTCCGAATTCCTGACACAGGGAATTACACAGGTAAGTGATTATCTGTCCGGCCTGTTCTCGGTTGTATCCAATCTGGTCATTATTTTGGCCACCTTTCCAATTATGCTGTATTACATGCTTAAGGAAGGCAGCAAGTTTGGCACCAATCTCACCTTGCTTTTGCCGAGACGTTATCGGAAGGATGGAGAAGAGACCGTTCACGAAATAGATGAAGCGTTGAGCAATTTTATTGTTGGGCGAGTTATTGTCAATGTTGCACTCGGGATCCTGATGTACATTGGTTTTCTTATCCTTGGTTTACCATATGCGTTATTACTGACGGCAGCTTCCATCATATTGAACTTTATTCCTTATGTGGGTGCAATATTGGCAGCGATACCTGTCGTGATTGTGGCCTTTATTGAATCTCCGTCGATGGCGATCTGGTCGCTGATCATTATTGTCGTTGCCCAGCAGATTCAAGATAACCTGGTATCTCCCTATGTATATGGCAAGCAGCTGGATATTCATCCGCTGACAACGGTTATTCTGTTGCTCGTGGGTGCCGACCTGTGGAACATTTTGGGTATGATCATCGTTATTCCGCTATATATGATCCTGAAAATTATAGTTCGCAAAATCCATTATCGGATTGTCGAAGATAAGACTGAACTTTGAATGGAATGTAAAATACAACACGGTCATGTGCCTCCACTCATATTTGCTCATCAATGACATAAGACTAAGCTCATGAAGATAAGCCGCATATCAATGGTGAAGGGTTAGGTAAGCCTGCCCCTGCCATTGATATGCGGCTTTATTTCCATGCGCATTGCCCCTTTATGTTATATCTGTTATATTTGATATATAACAGACAACAAAGAAGAAGGTGAACTCTTGATTATTCAACTTGACATGCAGTCCGAGCTTCCCATTTATTCTCAACTGGTTTATCAAATTATCGAAGGTATTGCTAGTGGTGAGCTGCAGCTAGGTGAGGCGCTACCTTCAGTTCGGAATTTGGCAGCAGATATTGGTGTTAACCTTCATACGGTCAATAAGGCTTATACACTACTCAAGCAAGATGGGTACATACTAATTCACAGACAAAAGGGAGTTGTAGTAAACCCTGATGGAATGCCTGGTCTAACGGATGATTTTTTGAAAAAGCAGCAAGGTGAATTAAGACCGATTATTGCCGAAGCGATATGTCGAGGAATGACCAAAGAGGAATTATCTGCGGTATTAGATCAAATCTATGATGATGTAAAAATGGGGCACAACAAGGAATAAACGAATAAGGGAGTGTGTTATGTATGCAACTATTTAGTATATTATCTGTCGTCTTAATCTTTGCTCCATTAGCCTTACTTTTCTCCTTTACACCTTATATAACAAGAGAAACCATTAGCTTTGGGGTTACGGTAAGCGAATATAATTACTACACACCCATCTTACGTAAGTTACGTAAAACGTTTGCTGCAGTAAGTCTGATCGGAAACGGGATGGTTATACTTGTCTGCCTTTATTTACTCCGATCTGCTAATGAAGAGTCTACTGCAACAATCATCGGTATTTGCACCATGATGTTTATTGTGTACTGGGTAGCACTACATCTAATTTTTCATTTCAAGATGAAAAAGTTAAAGGGAACACTTCCAACTGCAGAAGCTCCTCAACGGGTTAAAATTGATACCACCTTCCGCCAAAATAAGCTCACGTACTCCAACTACTGGTTTCTCATTCATATGGCTGTTATTGCAGCCGTTGCGATCATTTCGATCCTGAATTATGATGCACTACCTAACGTCATTCCAATGAAATATGATCTTCAGGGCAATGTCACTTCCAGTGTGCCTAAAACCTACCTCTCGGTATTGGCTATTAATCTGGTACAGCTAGGAATCATTGCACTCATGATGCTGGTGAACTGGAGTATTAAAACAAGCAAACAGCAGCTTACCACGACTGATCCTGCCCAATTTGTTACTAAACATATTCAATTCCGCCGTAAATGGTCTCTATTTACGATAATAACAGGGCTTCTACTTACTATATTATTTGCATTCATTCAGATGAATATGTTCGTCTCCAATCTGGTCTTGTTAACTGCTATCAGCTTCATCGTCCCTGTGGTGATCGTGTTGGGCGCTGTATTGCTGTCTCTCACAGGCAGACAAGGCGGTGGTGAAATTCGAAATCATCAAGAGGGTAGCGAACGCTCTAAGGAGCAGCCTGTGAATGATGATAAGCATTGGAAGCTGGGTTTTATTTACTTCAATGCGAGTGATCCATCTTTTACCCTAGAAAAACGTTATGGAATAGGCTGGACAATTAACTTCGCTCGTCCACTATCTTGGGTCCTGTTGTTACTTATCATTGCTATTGTTGTTATAAGCATAGTTCTGAGCCAATAAATGCCCATAGATCTATGCATATCATATAAATGATTAGGAGGAGTTATCACGATGAACAATTGGAAAAAGCTATTATGTTCTCTTACTTTCGTATGCCTTATCCTGCCGGTAACATCCATCTCAGCAGCTGCTGAGAAACCCGTTGATCATGAAAATCTAGTTCCTGTTCGTGAGATTGCAGCAAAGAATGGGGCAGAGGTATCTTGGCAACAAAACACAGGACGAATTACAATACGAAAAAATGAGCTTACGATTGTAGTTAAGGTAGGGGAGAAACAGGCGATGGTAAATGGGCAAGTCATTCCCTTAGACCATCCTGTTCAGTTAACGAAAGGGGTTACCTTTATGGATGGGGGATTTCTTACCGAGGCACTGAAGGCAGCGCCTGAGGATATATTCATTTCACTTATAAGTGAAGGGGATGGCAAGGAGGCTGCCAAGTATGTTCATACCTCTGTGAGTGGAATGTTGTCACCCGCCTTATTGAGTCAGCTATGGGCAGCATTAGAAGGACAAAATGGCAAAATTACAAGTAAAGCCATAGCTAAACATGTGGAAAATAACACAGTGCATCGCAATGTTACCTATACTTTTGAAACAGAGCTGACTCGTTTAAATATTACGGTCAGAATGAATCATGACGGACTGGTGGATGACTTGTATGTTGCAGCGGCTACTCCAAATGTTTATCAAAAACCAAGTTACGACGATCCATCTGCGTATACAGAACAAAAGATTACGGTTGGTCAGGATGATCTAGCTTTACCAGGGACATTAACCTTGCCCAAGGGAGAGGGACCTTTCCCGGTCGTCATTCTGGTACACGGTTCAGGGGCTAGCAATCAAGATGCTGCCATTGGTGGGGCAAAGCCATTTCGCGATCTTGCGGTAGGTTTAGCTTCACAGGGAGTTGCTGTATTAAGATACGATAAGGTCACATATGAGCATACCTATAAGGTCGCTTCACAGCCAAAATTCACATTAAAACAAGAAAGCGTAGATCAGGTAACCGATGCAGTAGAATTACTTAAAAAGAATGCACATATTGATTCTACAGCGATTTTTGTAGCTGGACATAGCCAAGGCGGGTTTGCAATGCCGTTAATCATTGCTGAGGATAAACAACATGATATTGCAGGAAGCATCCTACTTGCAGCACCAAGTAGTAGCTTTGTGGATGTGCTTACCGAGCAGCAGGACGAATTGGTAGATCGGATGAAGCAGCTTGGTTTAGACACGAAGATCATTAAGGAACAAGCTGATTTTTATAAAAATGTTGCTGCGATCGTTAAAGATCCTCAATATTCTGTAGATCATCTTCCTGAGGCGTTCCCACTTCAACCTGCTTATTGGTGGTTTGAGCAAAGAGATTATGTGCCTGCGGAACTGGCTAGAACACAAAGTATACCGATGTTTATTATACAAGGCGAGAATGACGTGCAGGTGTCTATGGATCAATTCCAGAATTGGAAAACGGCTCTTCAAGGTCATTCCAATGTAACGTACAATAGCTATCCAAAGGTAAATCATCTGTTATCCAGCTATGATGGACTTTCAATTGGTCAAGAGTACGCTGAGCCATCTAATGTCTCCAAAGCCATTATCGATGATATTGCGAAGTGGGTATTAAACGTTGAGTGATAACATGGGGGAGTGACATATTGAACGGGAAATAATAAGAAGAGCACTTACCAATGTAGGTAAGTGCTCTTCTTATTATCTATGGAGTTGCTTTATTTAGCCCAATTAGGCCTCTTTCTCGTCTTCATCGGTATAATCGGACATGACGAGTGGTTCTTTAGGTACAACAGCCACCTTGTAGAAACGGTTTTTGTCTTTTTCCAGTAGCACAAACGTCAGGTTTTCGAACTCATACTCATCCTGCTCGTTCATCTCTGGACGATGGCTGTAGAGCCATCCGCCAATGGTGTCCCACTCATCTGCATCCAGACTGGACATAAACATGTCGTTCACCTTTGATAAGGAAACCTTGCCATCCATAATGACATAGTTCTCATTGATGACCTGGATATCCTCCACTTCGTCTGCGTCGAACTCGTCGCGGATCTCACCAACAATCTGCTCAAGCACATCCTCAATGGTTACAATTCCGGAAGTTCCGCCATATTCGTCGACAAGTACGGCGATATGTACGCCATCCTTCTGCATTTTCTTAAGCAAGTCCTTCACAGGAGTTGTTTCGTGAACAGCCGATACAGGCTGAATCAGGGAGGACAGATCGACAGGTTCATCATTCCCGTAAAGCTCCAGGAAGAATTGCTTCGTATTAATGATTCCGATGATATCGTCTTTACTCTCATTGACTACTGGAAAACGGGTATATTGTTCTTCACGAATAATCTCCAGGTTTTCCTCGTTCGTTCTATTCACATAAAGGCAGACCATATCGGTCCGGGGTACCATGATTTCTTTGGCTAACATCTCATCAAAAGCAAAGATCCGGCTTACATAACCGAACTCGGCTTGGTTGATTTTACCACTTTCAAAGCTTTCATTAATAATGATCTGCAACTCTTCTTCGGAGTGTGCATCTTCATGTTCAGAAGCAGGCTTGATTCCAAACAATTTAACCAGTTGGTTCGCTGAGCCGTTCAACAGCCAGATAAAAGGATACATAATTCGGTTAAACCAGATGATAGGTGTAGACGTCAGCAGTGCAACAGTCTCGGCTTTCCGGATTGCAATCGTTTTTGGAGCAAGTTCACCAACCACAACATGCAGATACGTGATGGAAGCAAACGCGATAACAAACGATAAAAATGATGAGATCGCCTCAGGCATTTTCAAGCTTTCAAACACAGGGTGGAGAATCTTCTCTACCGTCGGTTCACCTAGCCATCCAAGTCCCAGGGATGTAATGGTAATTCCGAGCTGACACGCGGACAGATATCCGTCCAGGTTGGCAACAGCCTGTTTGACAGCTAGAGCACGCTTGTTTCCTTCTGCAATCATTTGGTCAATCCGGCTTGGACGAATTCGTACCAAGGCGAATTCTACCGCAACGAAAAAGGCCGAAAGTCCTATCAAAAACGCAACCAATACTAAATTTAACGCATACCTCTCACTTTCCATTCACTGCTCTTCTCCTTTAGGTAATAAGTTTTTAACGAATATTATATCGAATTTAACGCCAGAAGACCACCTTCAGGGGAGCTGAAGAGGAAGACTATGGAAGGGTAATTGCCCAAAAAGGCGCTGTGACGCGGTTTCTCAGACGCAATGAAGAATATGTAGATGCAAACACAGTCAGAATAGACAACTATTTCTGAGGAAACGGAGGACAAAAAAGCTTAAGGGTAGTTTGTGTATGTAAAGTTTTATCTATGCGAACGTTACGAATGGACCTAACATTGGGTATCTATGATTAGCCGTATGCTTTATCGTCAAAGCTGTTGAAGTGAGAGAGAAAGCAGGAGATTGTCATCAAGGGGGAAGCCGGATGTTTTGGCTGGTCATTATTTTAGTTATTTTTATTTTCCAGGCAGCCACCATTATCATATTGGAGTTCAGAAATCCGTCTAAAGCGGTGGCCTGGCTGTTTATTTTGTTTTGCGTGCCTCCGATTGGGTTTATCGTGTATTACTTCGTGGCACAGGATTTCAATAAGCGAAAAAAAGTGCGCAAAGCTGGATCCAGAATTTTCAGGGAGATTAAGGATACGATTTGGGAGCAGGCTCATATTGTGAAGGAAGCAGCCGAAATGCCGGACAATCGCTTTATGCATCAGCAAAGGCTGTTTAATTTGCTGTCCCACCTGTCGGAGAGCCCCATCACGGGCTGCAACCGAAGCAGAGTATTAACGAACGGGAAAGAGGCCTTCCCGGCCATGTTAAGGGAAATGGAGAAGGCGAAGCATCATCTGCATGTGGAGTTTTACATTTTTCGCGATGATGCAATCAGTACCAAATTCCAGGAAGTCATGATTCGTAAGGCACGTGAGGGCGTGAGAGTCCGGTTTATCTGTGATGGTCTGGGCAGCCATAAAATGAGCTTGGGTTTCATCCGTAAGCTTCAGGACGCCGGGGTGGAATTCCATTACTTCCTTCCACCGCTGATTGCCACCATTGATCGCAGGGTGAATTACCGGAATCATCGGAAGATTATCGTCGTAGATGGAAAGGTTGGATTCGTAGGCGGCATTAATGTGGGGGACGATTATCTCGGGAAATACCCGAAAATGGGGTTCTGGCGGGATACGCATATGCAGCTGGAAGGGGATGCCGTTTATTTTCTGCAAAACACATTTCTTAACGACTGGAAGCTTGCTTCCGGCGAGCAGATAACCGAAGCACAGCTGAAGGAACTGTTCCCACCTCATATATGCAGCGGAAATGAGAAAATTCAAATTTTGGCCAGTGGTCCCGATCAGGAATGGGATGCGATTCAGGAAATGTGTTTTGGGGCCATCTCGGTTGCCTGTGACCGGATTTATATTACAAGTCCTTATTTCATTCCGGATCCAGCCCTGTATGAAGCGCTTAAAACTGCAGCTGTCAGCGGGGTGGACGTTAAAATCATCATTCCGTACGAATCCGATTCCCGTCTCGTTCACTTGGCTTCCCTCTCATACGTGGAGGAACTGCTCCGGGCCGGGGTGGAATTTTATCAATATCGGAAAGGGTTCATACATGCCAAGGTAATGATTGTCGATGAATTGCTTGCTACTGTGGGAACAGCGAACATGGATATGCGCAGTTTTTTCTGCAACTTCGAACTGACAGCCGTGCTGTTTGAGTCATCCTCCATGGATCGTTTGGTCGGGGATTTTGAGCGGGATTTGAAGGTGTCCAGCAAGATTGACCTTAAGGCATTTCAGGAGCGTTCACGAAGACAAAAAGGGGCGGAAATGCTTTCTCGCATGCTTTCTCCGCTGCTTTAGCCGTTTTAGGTTCGATTTCTGAAGATAAATTCACTTTTTTTGAATTTATCTTCTTTTTGCTAACTATTTTGCTCAAATTTGATCTTTTATGATATAATAAATATATAAATCATGTCTTGGCGAAGGAGGGGAGTCTGCGGGAAACAGGCTCCCTTTTGCTCTCTTTTCGAAGTGTACACCTGAATTAAGACATATTTGAATCCATTTCATATAGCCTTTAGATGCTTATACAGAAGGGTGCGTATAGAGATAAGCGAGATCGTTTTCTACTATATGTAGCTTCCCCGTTGGTATTTAAATGATTTATGAAATTGATTCACATATTGATCAAACGGGGGGGATACCATGTCCAATGTAACGGTTAAAGAAATAACATCGAAGCCGGATCGGAGTGTAAAAAGCTCGGTATTTACGCTGAAGCTCCTGCAACGTATTGTAATGATTTTGATTGGTGCCGCACTGATGGCCGTATCACTTGAAATATTTCTCGTGCCCAATGGTGTAATTGATGGAGGGATTACGGGGATCTCGATTATGGTGTCAGAGCTCACGCATCTGCCGCTGGGGATTTTCCTGACCTTACTCAACTTGCCGTTTTTGATTTTGGGTTACAAACAAATTGGTAAAACGTTTGCGCTGTCCACATTGCTCGGTATCGTTGTCATGTCCATCGGAACGTCATTATTGCACCATGTTCCTGCATTGACGCCTGGTGAACCGCTGCTCGGAGCTGTCTTCGGCGGATTAATCCTGGGGGTCGGTGTGGGTCTCGTTATCCGGTCCGGGGGATCGCTTGATGGTACGGAGATTGTGGCCATCCTGCTTAGTGAGAAATCACCGCTGTCGGTCGGGCAGATCGTTTTGTTCATTAACGTGTTTATTTTCGCAGGCGCAGGATTTGTATTCGGTTGGCCGAATGCCCTGTATTCCATGATCGCCTATTATATTGCAATGAAGATGATTGATATCGTCAACGAAGGTCTGGATCAGTCCAAATCGGTATGGATTATCAGTGAGAAATACCGGGATATCGGTTCAGCACTGACAGACCGCCTTGGTCGTGGGGTTACTTTCCTGGATGGGGAAGGCGGATTCAGTGGAGATGAGAAAAAGATTATCTTTGTGGTCATTACTCGTCTGGAAGAAGCGAAGCTGAAGTCTATCGTGGAAGATTGGGACCCGCATGCCTTTGTGGCAATCGGTAACATTCATGACGTGAAGGGCGGACGTTTCAAGAAAAAAGGTATCCATTAGCGAGTCTTATCCGATGTAAGAAGCTTATAATAACAAATGAAAAAAATAGCCGGCGCCCTTGGTTTGAGGGATGCCGGCTATTTCTTTTTGAGATGCTGCGTAATTAATTCCACTGGCTGCGGCTCAACACTGGCAATGAGATCACCTACCTGCTGCAGCCGTTCCACAATATTCATCAAGTGATAATCCTTAACCGACACATTGTTCCGAACTTCATCCCACGTAAGCGGGGTGGATACGGTACCTCCGGGTTTGGCTCGCGGTGTGTACGGAGCTGCGAGGGTTTTGCCGCCATAATGCTGCAGGTAGTCAAAATAAATGCGATCGCCCCGGTCTTTTTTGAGCCGTTCCAGTGTGAACAGGTCCGGATGCTTCTGAGTGACATACTTGCCGACAAAATGACCAATATCCCGCAGCTCATCAAAGGTGACGCCCTGACGGATGGGAACGATGATCTGTATGCCTGTGGCACCTGAAGTTTTGGGTACAGAACGGAGGCCAAGGGAAGTCAGCGTTTCACCTACTATTAAAGCAGCCTGCATAATACGCGGCTCCTCTTCAAGAGAGGGGTCGAGATCAATCATCCATTCACATGGGAGATGGCTGCCTACAGCATGTAAGGAGGGATGGAACTCCAGGGCGGCCAGATTCCCGAGCCACAGCAGCTCCGGAAGACCGTCCATGACGATATAGCGGATGCCTTCGTGGATCTCGGTACGTACGAAATCAGGAATGGGTTCAGGAGCATTTTTTTGATAAAAAAATTCACCGCCTGCACCATGCGGATATCGGATGGTTGTCAGGAGGCGGTTCCTGGTGTACGTCAGCAGAAAGGGAGCAATAGCGGCAAGCTTCTGCAAATAGATGGCTTTTGTTACTCCTGCTTCAGGCCACAGCAGTTTATCCGGATTGGTTACAGTAAGCTCTATTCCTTCGATGGTAATGGTACCTTTGATCGTACGGGGCATATGGACGCCTCCTTTCATGATATAGATCTAAGCCAATATCACGCGCGCTTACTACACTCCATTCGTGAGTTGGCTGGCAAGACAGTCTTCCCGAGATACTTCCGCGAATGCTTGTATGCTCGGATGGCGTAGGGTGCGATGCTGGGTCAGTTCCATGTATTGCACTTTGACTCCGATCTGGGGCTTGATCCATGTCGTTTCGGAGCTTCGTTCGGGCACGTTATGGAACGGCCGCTCCTCTTGAATCAACGGTTCGACTTCCTCGGTCAGTTTACGCCAGCTGGCTGAGTTCAGTTTACCTGTGCCGACATGACCAATATAGACAAAATGAGGCCCATCATAAACACCAACCGCAATGGCGTTAACGACGCCGCTCCGGTAGGTAACCCCGCCAATCATGGCATATAGATCATGCATGATTTTAACCTTTTGCCAGCGCTGATCCTTGCCATTGATACCGTAGGTACTTGTCAGGTCTTTACAGACAATCCCCTCCATCTGATGCTGTCTCATAACGGTGAGCAGAGAAGCCGCATCGGAGGTATTGGTCACCTCCTGAACGTGTGAGCCCGGGTTGAGGACACGATGCAGCAGACGCTGGCGTTCTGCAAGTGGTTGATCGGTGACCCATTTTCCATCACAGTACAAAATATCGAAAACCATATAAGTCACTGGAATCCGGTAAACGGCTTGGGCGATCCCGTCTGGTTTGCTCATGCGGTCCCGGCGCAGCACATGGTAAAAAGAAGGTTTTCCCGTTTCAGGGTCAAGCGCAATCACTTCGCCATCCAGAATGTAGGAGGGGACGCTGCACAGATTGCGGTCAGAGACCAGTTCTGGATACTGAACTGTCCGGTCGTGCAGTCTGCGGTTAATCAATCGGAGTTCATTTCCATCCTCGTACGCAAGCATGCGAACGCCATCCCATTTCACCTGGGCAATCCAGTTAGGTCCGTTTGGAATCTTATCCCGAGATATAGGTTCAAAGGGGATCAGAGGCTTAAACATGTGCAGGGCTCCTTTCGGGTGGCATTATTGAGCAAACGTAATCAGAAGTGCTTACCTGTTATAGCGTTCGCGTTTTGAAGCACGAGACTTCAATTTATGTACCAAAATAAGCAGCACAGGAAGTGCGATGCCGCACGTAAGATCCCAGTCAATCCAATACGGGATGATCACTTTGAGATAAAAGACTTCATCCGGAGAGACCAGAATGGACATGGCCAAAATCAAAAGAGCTGCAGGCAGGATCAGTGAACGGTAGCTTGTCAGTCGGAACAGGTGCGAAATCCCCAAGATAAAGCTGTAGAAGAACAGAATGCTTTTGAAATAAACGGCGATAATCCAGACGGATGCCATAAAGGCTTCAATCCGCTGCAGAAAATTGCCTATATTTATCTTTTGCGACAGCTGAAATGAGGCGAACCAGTGATGCTGCGTCATGAATGGCCCCATGACGAGCAGACAAATGGTCAGCGTCAGTGTAAGCATCAGGCCACCAATAAGTCCTGTCAGAAGAATATCCTTCTCCCAATGTGGCTCCTTCTTGGCATAGGGAAATAGCATCAGGAAGATGCACAACTCGCAATAAGGATAAGTCAGCACAGCAATAAAGCCTCGAAATGGATCGACCAAGCCATGGGCAAGAACAGGCTGGATGTTGTCCAGCTTCAAGTGAGGCAGCAGACAAACCGTCAGAATAACCAGAAAAAATACGATCAAGGGAAGAAAGAGCTCTGCACTCCTGGCTATACACTCCAGTCCGCATATGAGTCCCCATACGAGGGAGAAGACAAAGAGCAGATGCACAACCAAGAGCGGTGATTCGCTCAAAATCTGGGTAGACATGAAATCCCCGATTTCTCTGACAAATGTCGATGTGCTTATCAAAAAGTAAAACAAATAAAAACAACTGAACAAGGCCCCGATCCAAGGTCCCAATGTTCGAAGAGCATTTTCGATCAGATTGAGTTTGGGGTGAAGCTTATAGGCGACCAAAAAAATGAACAGAATCCCCATACCCCCGGCGACACCGAGTAAAGCGGATATCCAAGCATCTTCGTGGGCGAATGAGGTGATCATGGCCGGAAATACAAGTATTTGTTCACCAATTGTGCAGAGGAACATTAAGGCGGCAAGCTGCCTTACAGTCAGACGTCCCTTTTCAACCATGTGGGTTCTCCTTCATCGATCGAGCTGGATATTAGGTTAGGATGCGCCAAATTCACCATATTTATAATAAATAAAGCCCGGACGAGGGCATCATCTCTAATCAAAGGATTAAGAGATGTACACTGTCCGAGCTTCCTCGGTATGAAATGGAAGATCAAAAAATGGTGGAGTAACGCGTTTATTCTGCTGTAACCAGCCGTATACGGATATTCTGCGGATCAATGGTAAACCATTGACCGCCCAGTTCTTCAAGTGCGGCACCTTGCGTGCGCAATTGTTCCAGCGCTTGCTGCAGTTGTTCCTGTCCGGCGTATACGATGGTAAAGTAGTCAATACCCGTAGCCTGGTTCGGATTTGCAGGAGCGCCTGTGCCTGCCCAGATATTCAGGCCGATATGGTGATGATATCCACCTGCGGAAACAAACAAGGCTGACATGCCTGCAAAATTGCCAACAATGTCAAAGCCGAGCAAGCCTGTATAGAAGCGGCGGGATTCTTCCAAGCTGCGTACATGAAAGTGTACATGACCAATAACCGTTCCGGCCGGCAGGCCATGCCATGGCTCATTCTCCGAGATGTCGAACAAGCTCTGTACATCCACCGGATCGCTTGCCATGATGAAGTTGTTGTCAGTATCACGTCTCCAGGTATCACGCGGACGGTCAGCGTAGATTTCAATGCCGTTTTGATCCGGATCGGAAATATAAAAGGCCTCACTCACCAGGTGATCTCCTTGGCCGATTTCAATGCCGGAAGCGGCGAGGTTGCGGAGTGCAAGCCCGAGGGACTTGCGATCAGGCAGCAGAATGGCAAAATGGTACAAGCCCGCGTGAGAGCGAACAGGCAATGTCACCGCATCTGTCAGTTCTTCCAGGCGCAGCAGCGACGTTTTGCCGTCGGCGGTCATCGTTGCGACCTTATCCTGGCGTTCTAATAAACGAAGTCCAACCACCTCGGTGTAAAATTGAATGGAGCGCTCCAGGTTGCTTATTCGCAGGCTTACTTCACCTAAGTGAGTCGTTGCAGGGATCTGGTATGGGGTAGTCATCATCATTTCCTCCTCATATAAAAAAAAGTTTAAGATCATCTCATCTAAATTGCGTTAACAAGTATAGGTACGTTAGATCATTCTCGCTTTGGATCCTATAGGATAAACTTTATAATGATAAATAAGTTACTTTTCATAAGTTAATATAAAATATAAATCTTCTTTCGTCAATTGTATTTTCACGTTTCGAGCAAACCTAAACTAGGACATGAGGGCTTATAAAAAAATAAAAATCCGGCTAACGGAGCCGGATGGGTCATATCGTAAAGATTTTGTTCGTTATGATTTGGGCTTGGAAGCGGCTCTTTTCTTTTTGGCTGGAGCTGCTTCGGTATCGCCTCCGACCACGGCTTGCACAGCTGTCTTTTTGGGAGCGCGTTTTTTGGGTTTGGCTGTCGTTGTTCCCGGGTCTGCAGGGATGGGCTTGACTGCCTCAATGCTGGCTTGAAGGGCTGCCATCAGATCCATGACATTTGCTTCCGGTTTAGCCGGCGCAATCTTGATCTCTTCACCCGCGACTTTGTGATTGATGAGATCCAGCAGTTTATTGCGGTAATCGTCTGTATATTTGCCGGGTTCAAAAGGCGTGGACAGTTGATCGATCAGCAGCTTTGCCATCGTCAATTCCTTATCATTGACATTTTGAACTTCTGGCAAGTTTGGTACTTGTGAGACCGGACGAATCTCATCCGGATAGAAAATGGTTTCCATGGAGAGACAATCCTCCAGAACCCGAATGGCAGCGAGGCTGCTTTTGGAACGAATGGAGACCTTGGCGATGCCGATTTTGCCTGTATCCCGCATGGCTGTCATCAGCAGCTGATAAGCGTTACCGCCGGCCTGATCGGGAGAGAGGTAATAGGTTTTTTGAAAATAGATGGGATCAATCTCCGTCAAATCCACAAAATCCAGAATGGTAATGGTTTTGCTGGCCGAATCATTCAGTGCCTCCAGCTCATCTTTTTCGAACAGGACAAATTTTCCTTTTTCGTATTCATAACCCTTGGTGATTTCTTCCCACTTTACGTCCACCTCACAGGAAGGACATTGGCGTACATAAGCGAGCGGGCTGCCGCAGACCTTATGGATATATCGCATGGAGATGTCTTTGTCTTCGGTAGCCGAGAACATTTTGACAGGGACATGCACGAGACCGAAGCTGATTGCACCTTTCCAGACCGTATGCATGAGTCGGCTCCTTTCCGGGGTACCTTTTTTATTATGTAGTATGGGCATTTCCGTGTCTGGATAATCGCTTACAGGATGAATTCGTATGGTTCGGGCTGACTGGGGGATGATAACAGAAACATGCTTGAACACGGTATTGAGTCTTAAGCATGTGAGTCAGGAAGTGTATGACATCGAACAAGCTGGGAGGTGCCGAAATGAAGAACAATAGGGATGAAGAAGAAGCGCACAAACATGCCTTTTCTCCATATCCCATTGCCGGGGCAGAGGATGCTGAAGAATTTTATACGCCAGCTGCTGCGGTGAACTGGGAAGCGGTGACTTCCGAAAAGCTGCCACTTGATCGGGAGTCCTTCATGCTCGACATTGACCGGATGGTGAATGAAGGGTTAGGTGGAGGTCAGGTTACGGAGGATAACGGGTTTATTGGTGAGAGTACGACGGACACGATGATTCGTGAACCACATGATGATCCGGAAGGAGAGTATGAATAAGATGATGGATGTGAAACGCGCCAAGGCAATTTACGATTCGAAAGATACCATTGCAGTGACACTTGAGGGGGATCCGGTCTGGATCGAACATGTGGATGAGGCTAATGGAATGGCAACCGTTCAAGTAGGCAGCAATCCGGGTAATACACAGACGGTTCGTGTGGATCGCCTAGAAGAGTAGAGAATAAGCGCAAGGATGTCCAGGTAAGGCCGGTGCCGTCAGGTGCCGGTTTATTTGAGTTTGTGAAGGGTAAGTTCCTCTTTTGCCTCGCAACCCCGATGCTTGCGGGGGAAGAAAGGGACCGATATAATAAGGTTCAAAGTGAACTCAGGCGGTTGACCGCCAAAGGTGGGGCGTATAGTGAATAAGACGCATGAGCAGTGGGTGTATCAATCCCATGGCATTGCAGATACAGAAGCGCTTGCATCCGCACTTGCTGAACAGGCAATTGCCGGAATGGTGATTGCACTTGACGGTGATTTGGGCGCGGGCAAAACAGCATTTTCACAAAAGTTTGCCTGGCATCTGGGTATACGTGAAGTGGTGAACAGCCCCACGTTTACGCTGATTAAGGAATATGAAGGGCGTCTGCCTTTATATCACATGGATGTGTATCGTATTTCACTGGAAGAAGCGGACGAGCTTGGACTGGACGAATACTTCTATGGAGCCGGAGTCAGTCTGGTGGAGTGGTCCAGTATCATTCCCGAACTGCTGCCGGAAGACCATTTGCATGTACAGATCGAAACAACCGGTCCGGAGGATCGCACGATTACGCTGGATGGGTACGGTGAAACTTATGCCGCCATGTGCCGGCAGTTCAGACAGAATGGAGTCAAATGATGATGGAAGATTTACAAAAAAAGCCGCGTCAGCGGTTTTTGGCGTTGGATACGTCCACTGCGGTGATGGCTGCCTCGGTGATGGAAGATCACGCCTTGCTGGAGGAGCGAAATGAACGTGCCGAACGGAATCACTCCGTGCACGTCGTGCCTGTAATGGAGCAGCTGCTGGCAGCAAGCGGCACTGCACCTGGTCAGCTGAACGGCATTGCCGTAGGCATCGGCCCAGGCTCATACACAGGTATCCGCATTGCGGTAACAGCGGCGAAGACACTCGCCTGGGCATGGGACATCCCCGTTGCCGGGGTGTCCAGCCTGCAGGCGATGGCCTGGGGCGGCTGGCATCGCGGCCTCGCGGCCAAGGCTGAAGCTGCGGCAGATGAACCTGCCGCAGCAGGGGCTGGCGGAACGCCATCCGTGGACCAGGGCGGCACAGGTGCCGCCCCAGTCCACTGGATCGTTCCGCTTGTGGATGCGCGGCGCGGTCAGGCTTACACCGCGCTGTTTGCCTCCGCCGGGAGCGATGCGCCCCGGCGGCTCGCGCCAGATGCCATCCGCCTGATGGACGGATGGCTGGAAGCCCTCGCCGCCCGCATGGCGGAGGCGGCGCCGGAAGAGCGGCCCGCAGCCGTCTGGATTGTCGGCGAGACGGGCCCGCATGCGGAAGCAGCGGCTGAGCTCCGCTGCCCTGCAGGTACGGCGCTCCAGCTCGTTCCCTATGAGCTGGAAGGCCGCTGGATCGGGCGCCTTGGCGCCGAAGCGCTGCTTGCAGGGCAGCGCGATGATGTGCACGCGCTGGTGCCCAACTACACCCAGCTGGCCGAAGCGGAAGCCAATCTACTGCGCAAAGGCTGAAAGAAGGGTGGCGATGCGGATGGACGGTAAGGAAAGCAGCATACAGGATGCAGCACTTCAGTTCAGACTCATGACATTGAATGATATTCCGGATGTCATGGTTATTGAACATGAGGCTTTTACAATGCCCTGGACGGAAGAAGCGTTTCGAAACGAATTAACAAATAATCATTTTGCCAAATATATGGTCATGGAACTGGACGGCAGGGCTATTGGATATGCCGGAATGTGGACCATCATGGATGAGGCTCATATTACCAACATTGCGGTAAGAGAGGCCTACCGGGGGCGCAAGCTTGGCGAGAAGTTGCTGGATGAGCTTATGAGAACAGCAGCATATCTCGGCATGGAGCGAATGACACTGGAAGTCAGGGTATCGAACCTGGTTGCCCAGCGTTTGTATGAGAAAAAAGGGTTTGAATCGGCAGGTCTTCGCAAAGGCTATTACTCCGACAATCAGGAGGATGCGATGATTATGTGGGCGAATTTGCTGCCTGCTGGCCGGAGCGGCGAAGAGGAAGGAAGCGTAACGGATTCATGAACGAACTGAGTGATAAGCAACAATCGGGTCCATCCTATATATTGGCGGTGGAGACCAGCTGTGATGAAACATCGGTTGCTGTGGTCAAGGATGGAAAGGAAGTATTGTCCAACCTGATCTCGAGTCAGATTGAGACACATAAGGCGTTTGGCGGAGTGGTGCCTGAGGTCGCTTCACGTAAGCATGTGGAAGTGATTACCTTGATGATGGAACAGGCGATTGAACAATCCGGTATCCGTCCAAGAGACCTGAGCGCGATTGCAGTGACACAGGGACCCGGACTGGTGGGTGCATTGTTGGTGGGGATCGTTGCAGCCAAAACACTCGCCATGGCTTTGGGCAAACCACTGATTGGCACGCATCATATTGCCGGCCATATTTATGCCAACCGGCTTACGCATGAGCTGCAGTACCCTGCAATGGCTCTTGTTGTGTCTGGCGGACATACGGAGCTTGTGCATATGGAATCCGAAGGCAAGTTCAAACTGATTGGACGTACACGCGATGATGCCGTAGGCGAAGCGTATGACAAGGTAGCACGTGCGTTGGGATGCCCATATCCGGGCGGCCCCCACGTGGACCGGATGGCGTCTGAAGCAGAACAGGTTGTGCCGTTACCTCGGGTGTGGCTGGAAGCGGGTTCTTATGATTTCAGTCTCAGTGGATTGAAATCTGCTGTGCTGAACGCCCTCAATCAGGCCAAAATGCGTGGAGAAACGCTGGAACCGTCTGCTGTTGCACGTGGGTTCCAGGAAGCTGTAGTGGAAGTATTGGTAGAGAAAGCGGTGCGAGCCGTTCGTGAATACGGATCACGCCAGCTGCTGCTGTGCGGAGGTGTCGCGGCTAACCGCGGTTTACGCTCGGCTCTGCAGGAGCGATGTGCCAAGGAAGGGCTCGAATTGCTGATTCCACCGATGGAGTACTGTACGGATAATGCAGCGATGATCGGAGCGGCCGCTTATTTGAAATGGCAGCGGGGTGAAATCTCGGAATTCGATGCCAAGGCAGATCCGGGATTATCCTTGGAGGCATGGTCTGTTCAGACTGAGTAGCCGGACATTTGAATTATAGAGTTGACAGCAGCATGTGAAGAATGTATATTAGTTACAAATTTAAACAGGATATTGAAGTCCTGAACCGAAAACGCAATGAACAGGAATATTAAGGTTAATCCGGGTCTTAGAGAGCTGCGGGGTGGTGCAACGCAGTCGAAGGAAACCTGAAACTCGCCTGGAAGCGGAACGATGGAACACGGAAACTCCCCAGGAGGATCCGAAGGCCGAACAGGTCATGAGAAAGTACATCGTTACGGATTGCCTCCGTGATAGGGCCGTTGCCGTGCAGATGACCTGAATGTCAGGTAAGAACTCGGCAATAACAAGGGGATTTTTCATCCTTGAGGAAATAGATCCGTATGGACGCATACGGTAGCTGCCTTGGGAGCATGGAAAGTCAACAAGAGTGGTACCGCGATGGTTACAGCCTGTCGTCTCTTGCATTATTGCGAGAGATGGCAGGCTTTTTTGATTGAACAAAAGGGTTACTACATACGATAAATGTAATGAACGGGAGCAGTAAAACGATGAAGCGCTCAGAGAGCTGCGGGGTGGTGCGACGCAGTGGCTGGAATCGTTTGAATCTCGCCCGGGAACGGAGCTGTGGAAACAGGAAGTCCTGTGTACACAGCAACGGCTGACCACCGTTATAAGGTGTTTCTCCAGATTGATCCATCAAGCAGCGCTATGGACAGCGCAGTGATGGTGAGCCTGGAGACGACGAGGTGGATGATGTCTGGCGCAAGCCGGAATCGTCAAGCAAGAGTGGTACCGCGGAGGGGATATAACCCGCCGTCTCTTAGATGAGATGGCGGGTTATTTGTTTTGCTGCCGGCAGCAAATGGGTGGGTGTGGAAGAGCATCGTTTTGAATGTTGAATAGGTATTGAATTCAGGAGTGCAAGTCGACGTGCGCTCAGGAGAGAAAAAACCAGCATAGATAATGTTTATCATGGAATACACATACATTGAAATTAATGGAGGCGGAGTATAATGACAACGGAAATGAACAAGCGGAAAATTGAGATTTTTGATACCACACTGCGTGATGGAGAACAGGCACCTGGAGCCAGTCTGCAGCCTGAACAAAAAATTGAGCTGGCTCACCAGCTGGCTGCGCTTGGGATTGACGTCATTGAGCCTGGATTCCCGATCTCCAGCCCAGGTGAGTTCGCGGCGGTTCAGGCGATATCCAGACAACTGCAAAATGTGGAAATTTGCGGATTTGCCCGTGCGGTCAAAGGAGACATAGACGCTGCAGTGAAAGCAACAGCTGATGCTGCACGACGCCGGATTCACCTGTTCATCTCTTCGTCAGATATCCATATTGAGCACCAATTGCGTCGTCCGCGCAGTGAGGTTGTTGCTACTGCACGGGAGATGGTGTCCTACGCACGCCAGTTTACCGACATTGTAGAATTCACGGCGATGGATGCAGCCCGGACCAAGATGGATGACCTGATCGAGATGATTGAGGTAGCTATTGAAGCTGGGGCCAGCATCATCAATCTGCCGGATACCGTCGGTTACGCGCTGCCGCATGAATACGGAGAGATGTTCCGCCGTGTCCGCGAGGGGGCCAGAGGTGGCGATCAAGTACGGTATAGCGCCCACTGTCATAATGATCTGGGACTTGCAGTGGCTAACAGTTTGGCTGCGATCGCGAACGGGGCTTCCCAGATCGAAGTAACGATCAACGGAATTGGTGAGCGTACAGGTAACTGTGCATTGGAGGAGCTGATCATGGCACTGGAGACACGAGGAGATGCCATTGGTGCCACAACGAATATCCAATTGAATCAGCTATACGAGACGTCCCGCCAGATCAGCCGGGCCATGCACTTCCCGATTGCTTATAACAAGCCGGTGGTCGGACGCAATGCGTTCCAGCATGAATCGGGAATTCACCAGGATGGACTGCTGAAGAATCGGAACACCTATGAAATCATGGATCCTGAAGCATTGGGTATTCCGCGCAGCATGATCATTCTGGGGAAACATTCGGGTCGTCACGCTCTGAAAGACCGTGTTCGCAAATACGGTTTCGAACCGGATGAACAACAAATGGAACAGCTGTACGAAGTATTCAAGGAAACGGCTGACAAGCAAAAAGTGGTCAGTGACGATCAGCTGCTGCAAATGGTCAGCCAAACGATGAACATTCCTGCGCAGGATTATGAGCTGGTTGAACTGCAGGTAACGGCAGGCAGCATGACAGACCGGATGGCAGCCGTTCGGATCCGGACAGGTGCGGGCGAACAGACGTATTCTGCCGTTGGCAGCGGACCGGTAGAAGCAGCCATTCGTGCGATCGGTCAGAGCATTTCCGATGATATCAGCTTCGTGGATATGGAAATCCATGCGCTGAGCGGAGGAGAAGAGGCGACAGCAGAGGCGGCTGTTGCCGTGGAGCGAGCAGGACGGGAATTCAGAGGAACGGCTACGCACAATGATATTGTTATGGCAGCAGGTCTTGCCTATGTGGCAGCATGTAACGCTGCGGGACTCAAGGCAGAGTCAACGGAAAGCGACAAGTCTGTACACGTATAGAAAAGGTTGATTAAGCAAGGAAAAAGAGTAAAGTGACTTATCAGAAATCGAAAAGCAGACCTTAGATTGGAAGGTCTGCTTTTGTCTGATTATGCGAGATAATCTATATAAGTAAAAAGCGATCTGTCAAGGTGTGATTATAGTTATCCACATATTCAGGATAATTTGTGGGTAACTGAACCAAAGTCAATCCAGCAATGTTTTCGAAACTAAAAGGGTTTAGGGGATAGTATACACCCATTGTATCCACAAACTTGTGGATAACGTGGATAACTTGGTGGATAAATATGGTTTTTGTTCAAAAATGCGATTCTACCGCTGTATAATTAACTTCATTAAACTGCTTGCTATCTTGCTTTTCTGTGGATAAACATGAAATGGAGTAAAGTAAAAATATTTTTCACCATTCGAGTAAATTTGACAAATGAAAAATCTCTAAATTAATTTCTGAAGTGATTCATATTAAAGCAAAAACAACAAAAAAGCCGATCCGGTGAAGGAGTCGGCTTTTACTATTTCTGTTTTTACTAACTTAACTTGCACATGAGCCCAATACGGATGCAGACGAGGTGTGAAATCAAGACTCAAGCGCGAGGATTTCCCAATCTTCATACGCTTTGGCCAGCTGGTGCTTCCGTGCTTCCGCGTCTCCCTGAAGTTCCTGCAGCTTCATGTAATCCTGATATACCTCTGGAAGGGCCATCTGGGATTCAAGCTCCGTAATTTCCGTTTCCAGTTGGGCAATCTGCTGTTCGATTGCTTCCTGTTTCCGCTGCCGGTTACGCTCCTCACGCTTGGCCTGCTTGTCAGCTTCGAATGAAGCGGCTCCAGATTTCTCAGTTGGTTCCTGATCTGGTTTCACAGACCGCTTAGAGGAAGAGAGAGCTGCTTCTTCAGCTTCGCGTGCGATGTCCTCAAGCTCCTGCTTCTTCTCAATATAGTCATCATAGTTTCCGAGGTAATGCTCGGTTCCTCCAGGATGCAGCTCCACGATACGTTCAGCCATTTTGTTGAGGAAATATCGGTCATGAGAGATGAACAGCAGTGTGCCCTCATAATCCATGAGCGCTGCTTCCAGCACTTCTTTGGCGAAAAGGTCGAGATGGTTGGTAGGCTCATCGAGAATCAGCATGTTGGCTTCCTTGAGCATGAGCTTGGAGAGGGAGACACGAGCCTTCTCACCGCCACTCAGCGAGGAGATCTTTTTGAGTACATCATCTCCGCTGAACAAGAAGTTGCCAAGCACGGTGCGAATTCGTGCTTCCTCCATGCCGGGATATGCGCTCCACAGTTCCTCCAGAACCGTATTGTTGGGGTTTAGCCCCGTTTGCTCCTGATCATAATAGCCGATCTGCACCTTGGTTCCCCACTGGATCTGGCCGCTTACCGGGCGCAGACTTCCGGTGAGGCATTTCAGCATCGTGGATTTCCCGATCCCGTTCGGTCCGATCAGCGCTACCGTTTCCCCGCGTCTAAGATCGAATGAGACATTGCGAAATAATGGCGAAGCTTCATCGTAAGCGACGGAAAGATCGTCCACACGAAGCACTTCCTTACCTGACATGACGGCTGTCTCAAAAGAAAAATGAGCTTTCTTCAAGTCACCCATCGGCTTGTCCAATCGTTCCATCTTGTCCAGCGCTTTACGGCGGCTCTGAGCACGCTTTGTCGTGGATGCACGTACAATATTTTTCTGTACAAAGTCCTCCATCTTGGCGATCTCATCCTGCTGTTTCTCGTACTGTTTCATCTGACTCTCATACTCGGCTGCCTTAAGCTCCATATAACGGCTGTAATTCCCTGTGTACTTTTTGGAGCGGTGCCGTTCGATCTCCACAATGGTGGTCACCAGCCGATCAAGGAAATACCGGTCATGGGATACAACGAGCAGTGCCCCTGAATAACCTCTTAGATAATCTTCCAGCCACGTCAGGGTCGGAATGTCCAGATAGTTGGTAGGCTCGTCCAGCATGAGCAGGTCGGGTGCCTGAAGCAGGATGCGGGCAAGTGCAAGACGTGTCTTTTGTCCGCCGCTTAGGGTAGCAATCGGAGTATCTGGTGAAAACTCGCCAAAGCCCATTCCGTGCAGGACGCTGCGAATGCGCGTTTCCATCGCATAACCGCCGTGATCCTTGAACCAGTCCGAACGCTGGGCGTAGCGTTCAAGCAGGTCCGCATACTTTTTCTCGTCCTCCATCTGGGCCGGATCGGCGATATCCTGTTCCATCTTCCGCAGTTCAGCCTCAGCCTGGGTCAGGTGAGAGAAGACATGCATCATCTCCTCCCAGATGGAGCGGTCGGATTGCAGACCACTGTTCTGGGCGAGATAACCCAGGGTTGTCTCTTTGGATTTGAAAATCTGTCCGCCATCATAGGACATTTCGCCCGCAATGATTTTGAGCAGGGTGGATTTCCCCGCACCGTTCACGCCCACGAGTCCGATGCGTTCACGTTCTAATATTTGTAAGTTCACGCCGTCCAGAATCGGATCGACACCATAACGTTTAATAATTCCGGATACTTGCAGCAGCATATAATTAAGTTCCTCCATAGGTCCAGTTCTTGATTACTCAACTACATTCCAGTTTACATGAAATACAGATCAAATGCACCGATAACGAGCGCCCCGGCGTGTAGTCTTTTTGCTCAACTAATGATAAACTGAAAGAAGACATGTGAATATATGAGGATTTTGCAGAAAATCACTCATTTTAATTTTTTCAACGAGACGACAACTGGTCTTAACATATAATTGTTTTGAATTGACGCTTTTTTACTACCTTCCACATCAACAGGAGGTTATTCAGGAACATGCAGGACCGGACGGAACCCAAAAGCCAGCTTCGTTCCAGACTGATGAAGA
Source organism: Paenibacillus illinoisensis NBRC 15959 (assembly GCF_004000925.1). Taxonomy (GTDB): domain Bacteria; phylum Bacillota; class Bacilli; order Paenibacillales; family Paenibacillaceae; genus Paenibacillus; species Paenibacillus illinoisensis. The sequence goes on from NZ_BIME01000005.1 coordinate 221,139, forward strand.
GTCGTGATCTGATGGATGAGGCAATTCGGCAGCACGCCATGAGTGAAGTTAGTCTTGTGGCTAAACAGGAGCTGCAGCGACTTCGGCAGGACAAGCAGAGGTTGACGATTTTCAGCTACTTGTCTTATAGAAGCGAAGCATCCACGGCCTTTCTGTTTGAGGATGGTTGGAAGCACGGCGACAGGATGTTCGCACCGAAAGTACTGGCGAATCCAGCCCGTATGGAATTAAGGCGGGTGGCCGGAGAGCACGATATTGAGCCTGGCGTATGGGGGATCCCGGAGCCCAAAGACACCTGCGAGGTGCTTCAGCGTGAGGAATGGCCCAATATTGATCTCGTCATTGTACCCGGCCTCGGATATGATCTTCATGGCGGACGAATTGGTTATGGTGGCGGTTATTATGACCGATTTGCCGAGCAGCTTGAAGAAGAATGCTTCAAGGCAGGGAAAAGGCCGCTTCTCGCTGCACTCGTCTTGCCGGGACAACTGCAGGATGACATTCCGATGGACCCGTTTGATCTGCGTATGGATCTGTTGATAACAACCGAAGGAATACTACATATCGAATAAAGGGTTGTGATGGTATTGAACTCCAATGCAAGGAATGGATCGGATACGAGTGAAGGCAAGCTGACACATTTTAACGAGCAGGGACGTGCCCGTATGGTGGATATTTCGGGCAAGGAAGTAACTGTGCGTACGGCAGTGGCCGTATCCAAAGTAACGATGAACCCCTCCACTCTGGAAGCCATTCGGGAGGGACGGATCGGGAAGGGCGATGTGCTCGCCGTGGCTCAAATCGCAGGAATTCAAGGCGCCAAGAAAACGTCAGACTGGATTCCGATGTGCCATCCACTGGCACTGAATGGTGTGGATATTCGTTTTGAGGACAACGGACTGGACGAACTATCGATTCGGGTCACGGTCAAAACAGAAGGCAAAACCGGTGTCGAGATGGAGGCGCTCACGGCGGCTTCAGCGGCGGCACTGACGATCTATGACATGTGCAAAGCATTGCAAAAAGACATGATTATCGGACCAACGATGCTGCAATCCAAAAGTGGTGGCAAAAACGGTGATTTCAACCGATAAGGGACATTTATTTTCATAGAGGAGAAGGGTGATCTTTATGGTGTGGAGAACAGCAATCCTGACAGCCAGCGACAAAGGGGCCCGCGGGGAACGTGAGGATACGAGTGCACAAGTAATCCGGGAGCTAGTGGAAGAAGAACTGGGTGGGGAGATCGTGGAATACCGCATCGTTCCGGATGAACCCGATGAGATTATTGCGGCCTTGATTGAGATGACAGACTATTTTCATGCCGACCTTGTACTAACAACCGGAGGTACGGAGCTGGCGATTCGTGATATTACACCGGAAGCCACGCGTCGGGTCATTGAACGTGAAGTTCCGGGAATGGCAGAAGCGATGAGATACAGCGTGATGAGCAAAAATCGTTCCGCCATGCTGTTCCGGGGCGTGTGCGGGATTCGTGGACGTACGCTGATTGTCAATTTGCCGGGTACACCGAAGGGTGTGCATGAGCATCTGGCTGCGATTATGGATCAGCTTCCCGAAGCGCTCCTGATGGTTACAGGGCAATTTAAGCAATAACGGCAATCAACCTGGAAAGATGTTGAGTTAAAAATCGTTTCTTTTATACTCCTTAGTTGATTTTGCGGGTTATGTAAGTGGTTACATCTGTGGTATGATGGGCTTAATTGTAAATTTACAGCAGATCCATCTATGAGTGTAGGGCCAAGTGTACGCATCTTCGAAGCTTGAGACGAGGAGGAATATCAATGTTTAGTTCCATTGGACCAACAGGTTTTATTTTGCTGGCCGTGATTGCTTTATTGTTGTTTGGACCTAACAAGCTCCCGGAACTGGGACGTGCTGTCGGACGTACTTTCCGTGAATTCAAAGAGGGCGCACGTGAAATCATCTCTGAGGATGATTCGTCCAATCGCAAAGAGCAGGAGAAATCCAAGCCGCTGGCAGTGGATAGTGAGCCTGAGACCGCTCCCAAGCCTGTAGACAAGCGTCTGCCGGAGTAACCTGACGGCAATGAATGAGAAATCCCTTCCTGCCGGAAGGGTTTTGTATTTTAAGCTGGCAATAATGGAGGGCAGGAATGACGCAGCAGAATGAAGAAATGACCATTACGGAACATTTGAGCGAGCTGCGCAAGCGGCTGATCTATGTGTTAAGCGTTTTTGTGCTGGGCCTGGTGGCAGGATTCTTCGTAGCAGATCCGGTGTACCGCTATTTGACGAAGGCGGAATCGGCTCAGGGGTTTGTGCTGCATGCCTTCTCCTTCTGGGATGGAATAGGGATCTATATGAAGATTGCCGGTCTGTTTTCATTGATTATTACGCTGCCCTTTACGGTGTTTCAGATCTGGAAGTTTGTAAGTCCAGGCTTACGGCCCCGTGAACGAAAAGCGACACTGAAGTATGTACCTTATGTATTTCTGTTATTTCTGGTTGGACTGGCCTTTGCGTACTATGTTGTATTTCCGATGGCACTCGCTTTCACTTCCACGATTACGGAGAAGATGGGGCTTGTGGAGACCTATGGAATGAAACAGTATTTCAGTTTCCTGTTTGGAATTGTGCTGCCGGTATCGCTGTTATTCGAGCTTCCGCTGCTCATCATGTTTCTGACAGGGCTTCGGATATTGAATCCAATCCGTCTGCGAAAGATGCGGAGGGTGGCCTATTTTGTCCTGATCTTCATCGCAGTTGTTGTGACGCCGCCGGATTTCATATCCGATCTGCTTGTTATGATTCCGTTACTCCTGTTATATGAGATCAGTGTGTTTCTGTCTGCCATCGTATACCGCAAGCAGCTTGCGGCCGATGAAGCGGCAGAGGCCAGATATGTACGTGCCAACAATGAGCAGAGCGCAGGTTAAGTGAACCTTCCTGTGCTCTTGTTCTTGCAGCTTTCAATTAGACTATGCTCGGTATAATGAATTGCGGAGAGATCTGCGTTCTGGGACAGGCAGGCATATTTTGTCCAGCAATGGATACAATGGTGAAGGGCTGTTTAGTGATTCCGTTACAGTTAATTGGTGACTCGGTAACAGGGTTACGCAACAAGAGGTGCGGTGCTGAACACGCTGTTTTGATGTCCTGATGTTAATGCAGCGTAAATTCTCGCATGAATTCTTCAAAAGGACTTGAAATCATGCTTCAAGTTGAGTATCATAAAGTTGGTTGTTAGCACTAAACACTGTCGAGTGCTAATACATATGGCTACAACCTACAATGCAACGTTATATAATTTCAAAAGGAGGCTATTTTTCATGATCAGACCTTTAGGTGAACGCGTATTGGTAGAACCACTGGAGCAAGAGCAAACAACTTCTTTCGGGATCGTACTTCCGGACTCTGCTAAAGAAAAACCGCAAGAGGGCAAAATTATTGCCGTTGGAGCGGGTGCACTGAAAGACGGCGTACGTGTAGCTCTGGAAGTGAAAGAAGGAGATCGCGTAATCTTCTCCAAATATGCCGGAACAGAAATCAAATTCGAAGGTAAAGAATATTTGATTATGAAAGAGAGCGATATCCACGCGATTCTCGACTAATTCAAATTTAATCGGTTAACCGAACCATATAGCAAGATCATTTTACAATATACTAGGGAGGTTTTCTTACCATGGCTAAAGACATTAAATTTAGTGAAGACGCTCGTCGCTCCATGCTTCGCGGTGTGGATGCATTGGCTAACGCAGTAAAAGTAACGCTCGGTCCTAAAGGCCGTAACGTGGTTTTGGAGAAAAAATTCGGAAGCCCGCTCATCACGAATGACGGTGTAACCATCGCTAAAGAAATCGAACTGGAAGATGCATTCGAGAACATGGGTGCACAACTGGTTAAAGAAGTAGCAACCAAAACAAACGATGTTGCTGGTGACGGTACTACAACAGCGACTGTACTTGCTCAAGCACTGATCACAGAAGGTCTGAAAAACGTAACTGCAGGCGCTAGCCCAATCGGTATCCGCAAAGGGATCGACAAAGCAGTTAAAGCGGCTGTTGCTGAACTGCAATCCATCTCCAAACCAGTTGAAACTAAACAATCCATCGCACAAGTTGCAGCTATCTCTGCAGCTGACGAAGAAGTAGGCGAACTGATTGCTGAAGCTATGGAAAAAGTGGGCAAAGACGGCGTAATCACTGTTGAAGAATCCCGTGGATTCGCAACGGAGCTGGAAGTGGTTGAAGGTATGCAATTCGACCGCGGTTACATCTCTCCATACATGATCACAGATACGGACAAAATGGAAGCTGTTCTGGACAACCCGTACATCCTGATCACAGACAAAAAAATCTCCAGCACACAGGACATCCTGCCATTGCTTGAGAAAATCGTACAACAAGGTAAACCACTCGTATTGATCGCTGAAGATATCGAAGGCGAAGCACTGGCGATGCTGGTTGTGAACAAACTGCGTGGTACATTCAACGCTGTAGCTGTTAAAGCTCCTGGCTTTGGTGACCGTCGTAAAGCAATGCTGCAAGATATCGCTGCCCTCACTGGTGGCCAAGTGATCACGGAAGAACTGGGTCTGGACCTGAAATCCGCTGTTGTGGAACAACTGGGTACAGCTCGTCAAATCCGTGTAACCAAAGAAAACACAATTATCGTTGACGGTGCTGGTAACAAATCCGATATCGATGCACGTGTTAGCCAAATCCGTACACAACTGGAAGAAACAACTTCCGAGTTCGACAAAGAGAAACTGCAAGAGCGTCTGGCTAAATTGTCCGGCGGCGTAGCGGTAATCAAAGTCGGTGCGGCTACTGAAACAGAATTGAAAGAACGCAAACTGCGTATCGAAGATGCCCTGAACGCAACTCGCGCTGCGGTTGAAGAAGGTATCGTATCCGGTGGTGGTACTGCGCTCCTGAACGTATATCAAGCGGTTGCTGGTGTAGCACTGTCCGGTGACGAGCAAACAGGTGTGAACATCGTGCTGAAAGCACTGGAAGCACCAATCCGTACGATCGCTGCTAATGCTGGCGAAGAAGGTTCTGTCATCGTGGAACGTCTGAAAAAAGAGCAAGTCGGCGTAGGCTTCAACGCTGCTACTGGCGAATGGGTAAACATGATCGAAGCAGGTATCGTTGACCCTGCGAAAGTAACTCGCTATGCGCTGCAAAACGCAGCTTCCGTAGCAGCAATGTTCTTGACTACTGAAGCGGTTATCGCTGACAAGCCAGAACCTGCAGGCGCTGCTGGCGCTCCTGATATGGGCGGCATGGGTGGAATGGGCGGAATGATGTAAGTAAAGGTGTAAAAACCTTGTAAAACCAGTAGTTTAAAGGCTCCCAATAGGGAGCCTTTTTTTATTTAATCACGAAAAAATTATATTTCCTGCAAAGAGATAGGAGGAACGAGGACTAAGTCAGCTGGTGTTTACAGAACGAATTGGTATGAGCAATAGTGTCCTCTCGAGAATTGAATCCGGTAAACGTCCCATTGAAGATAATGAGATCAATATTTTTGCTGATTTATTTGAAGTATCCGGTATCCGGTGACTAGATATTGGGTCGCTCAATCTCAAGAACTCCTTCAGACGGTAGTGCATACTTGGATGGCGGAAAGGGCTGTTTGACGGGGAACGCAAGCTGCCTGAGCAGCAGGAGGCAAACGGAAAACACAGCTGAGCAAGTCGGAGAAGCTGCCCAAACGGAAGTTGATGTCTAAAAAAACGTATGAGGACGACACAAAAGCGTCTGCCCAACATCCTTCTGAAGATTACGTTACTGAACGAACGATCCCTACGGTGATGATATTCCGGAATGGATGAAAGATGACAGCCAAATCCAGTCTGAATCGAAGAAAATGGACTTCACCTCTGAGGAAACAGAAGGGGAGCAGGAAGCAGCTGCAGTTCAGGAGGAAGGCGAACAAACTCAACCTGCAGGAGATTCGGAAGGGACTTCGGGTGAAAACGACAAAGATGCTCTTGAACAGTACATCATCACTGAGCGTCCTTCCTTCCCCGACATGCCAATTGATTTCCCTAATCTCTTTGAACAGAAGCGGGACCAAGGAGTCATATGGCGCGAGATTGCGAATAGCGTCGGGCTAACGTCCGGCTAACGTCCGGCCAGTTCAGTAGCTTAATCCGAGTATGCAACAGCATTAAAACTCTCCATACCTATCCGAGTCGCATCTGTTGTGCAAAAAAGATATAAGGTATAAACCAATTCATTAGATGGTGGTAGTGGCACATCAAAATCAGATGCATTAATGGTGACGACTTGTACAGCGTTCGGGTTTGCTTCTGAGACACTGACTGAATACAGGGCGTAGGCAACAAGGGAATCAGTACCTCTTGCAATGGAAAATGAAATCACGGAGTCAAATGGTGGAGTCGTAGGAAAGGCGAGCTCCGCTATACCTGATAATTGTACGCGTATGTTTCCATCTGCGTCAGTTACATCTAGACCAACCTCCCCGATTGCAACTGGAGTATTGGCTGGTAAGGGGATTGAGATTGTATTACCATAGCTCGCATTTTGAGAGGTTCGAGCATCTAGCAGTCTCGCCATAAAACATACCCCCAATAAGTTTTGGTATATATTATGTGGCAATTCGATAGATTCTTCCGCAATGTGGTAATTCTTCGGATTAATAGAAAAGTCTCTGGAAATTAAAAGTGAATATGAAATTTAATATAGGGAGCTGAGATTCTTGGATCATGAAGTGAATTAAACAGAAGGGCAACGATCATTAGCGCAATGCGGTTGCTTATAACATTAACTGACCTGAAGGAAGGCACTCAAACGAGGAGCCAGTAGTACAGCAGACGCGGAGGTGTATGGTAGGCTTGGCAACGAGATCATAGAGCTTTGCCTAGCAGTATGGTTACCCGGAAGAACTGGTAAGTGTTACGAGTGCTGAAGACTGCGAAGCGGAGTGGATTCAATTTTGCCTGCCAGTCGTGGGTACCATGTGTGCATAACAATAAGACTGACAACATCTTGACAGTTTCTCGGGCTTACAAGCAATCAGTTTTTCCTCTTCGGGGTAAGGACGAACGCTCACAGGATCTGATTCAAGGTATCACGCTGGCAGAGATGTTCGTCGGCGAGGTTTCTCTTATGCCTAAGTCGTTTATCGACCAGGCAACAGCTCGTTGTTCTATTGATGCGGCCAAGATATGGTTCAACTGCAACCCTGCAGGTCCTTATCACTGGTTCAAAGAAGAGTGATTGGATAATTTGGCTGGTAAGCGTGCCAAACATCTTCACTTTACAATGGAGGACAATCTTTCCCTGTCGGAGAGGGTCCGGGATCGAGATCGTCGTATGTAAACAGGTTTCTTCTGACTTCTTTTGAGGTCTCTTGGTTTCGTTCTATAACATAAGGATGGGAGGCGCTCCCAAGAGTCATCTAAAATTTGATATACCTTTCATCTCAATTTCAGATTCATTTAAGGTAGTGAAGGTAATATCAATCTTGTAAGCCCCTTCTCGTGTTAAATAGATGTGTGAATGGCCCTATCGGATTGTCCTCCGGTAGGGCACTTTTTTTCCTAAATTATTCTTGAGATGATATGATAGAGAAAATAGTAGAGTGATTGAAATAGTTAGTTATCCTTAGGTTTTGGAGGGGAGTTATCAGTGGACGCCAGGCTGCACCCGTTGTTCAGGCCAATCCAGATGAATGGGACCGATGTACACACCTATTACATAGAACAACCACCGTCTTACCCGATGACAGCCTATATCGCTTGCTTCTGGGAATCGGGGACTACTTCTTATGCTGGTTATAATCCTTTAGAGAGTGTGCCCGGCAGAGTATTACCTGATGGTTGTACGGATATCCTGATAACATATGATGCTGTTCTTCAGAAGCATTCTTTTGCCTACTGTGGTAATTATACAGAACCGTTTGCCATTCCGGTGAGTGTAGAGATCAACCCGCCTGCAGACTATACCTTTGGTGTTCGATTTTTCCCCGGTGGGGCACGTCACTTTCACGGTTTGCCGCTAGAATTCTTCACGGACCGGCGCGTCCCCTTGGAGGAATGCTGGCCAGCTAACATCGACGAGCTTCGCGAACGAATGGCTGGGACCAAGCATTTTGAAGAGAGAGTGCAGGTCATGGAGACATATTTGTGCCTATTATCTGGGGATGGAAGTACTTATGAGAAAGATTTGATGAAGAATGCCATGCACCGAATCTTTGTTCATGGTGGGCAGATGAGTGTGAAAGAGCTGGCCAGCTGTGAGGTTGTCAGTGAGCGGCAGCTGCATCGCAAGTTTGGTGAATGGGTGGGGATCAGCCCCAAACGGTTTAGCGAGGTCGTTCGGTTTCACTGTGTTCTGAGAGATATCCATCAGGGGCATCGTATGGACTGGTCGGCACTGGCTCAAAATCATGGATTCTTCGATCAGGCCCATCTAATTCGGCAATTTCGCAAGTTATATGGAGAAACCCCGCTGACCGCTGCGAGCGAGCATCGCCGGATGTTGTCCGAATTGTACAATAGATCAGACGAGCTATAGTATATACTGGACATGTAGAATTTAAAATAAAGGGGACTTAACCTATGAATGGAACAATGCAAATTCGGGATCATCTGTTGGATGAGTTGGAGACAGGTGTACGGACCGGAGCTTCTCTGATTCGCCTGATTCGTCCGGAAGACTGGGCTTATCGCCCTCAGGAAAACATGCGTTCACTGGTGGAGCTGGTTCACCACTGGATCCAGATTACGGCATCTGACCTTGCCATCATGCAGGAGAAAAGTGAAGCTGAAGTTGGAACAATAGAAAATAGTCTATCTGGTATTGAGGATATTGAACAGCTGGAAGCGGCCCTGTGGCGCAATTTTGAAACATATAAAGCGTACATCGTATCACTGAGTGAAGAAGATCTGTTGAATCGATCCACCACAGCATTTTATATGGAACATGGGCATGTACAGGTGAAATGGCAAATTGAGACGGTAACCCATGTGTTCCATCATCGTTCCCAGTTGTACAACTATCTTAAGCAACAAGGACATGAGTTAAACTTTTTCATGTTATACGCATAGTAATGAGGCCCTGAAGGCAGACACATCTTGTGTCGATTCCTTTAGGGCTTTTTTTGTGTTAGTGGCCTATATAAACTATGAATTCTATCAAAATGGACGTAGTTCCACGGTCAATTTACCGTTACAATGCTAGATTTCAAACATAGAATACCGTATCAAAGCAAAAGGAGGTGATTTCAATGGCCATCCTTTTACCACAACAGTTTTACAACTTGGCTGCTGGCGTAGGGAAATCGTATTACGAAAATCTGTTTGGAGGTACTAATGCCAGCATCACGGTCAACAACTTTGGACCTGCTCCGGTAGAACTGGTTGTAACTCGTGTCAATGCACCCGTGATCACGTATACGATTCCTGCAGGTAACAGTCTCACGTTGTCGGTTCATTTGCTGCTCGTTGCTGCCTTGTTAACTACGGTTGCAGGTGCTTCGACCGGTACGATCCAAATCGCAACATCTGATTTCTAATGAATGCAGCATGCTTTGATAAGCCCTTGTCGGACTAGATGTCGACAGGGGCTTTTCTTATTTATTGAGAGGTAATTTAGATAGATGGTATTAATAGAGTCACAGCCTGTTATTTCTAATAATAAATCCTTCTGTTTATGAGGGAAGCTATACGAGTAATTTATAGTAGAGTCATTCGTAGAAGCATGCATAGAAGCAGGAGGGGTAGGAATATGGACCAAACCAATAAAACAGGCTTGAAGAGCAGAGAAACATTTCTGGAAACGGAACGTCTTCAATTCTCCATCTGGAGCGAGGAGGACCGACCCTTGGCTTCTGCACTTTGGGGGGATCCCGAGGTGGCAAAGTGGATTAGCAGCAAGGGTTTTATGAGCGAGGATGAGATCGAAGCCAGACTCGCGCAGGAAATGGAACGGCAGCGGGAGATGGAGGTGCAGTACTGGCCACTTTTTGATAAGGAAACAGGTGTGTTCGTAGGGTGCTGCGGATTACGTCCTTATGCACCAGAGGAGAAAATCTATGAATTCGGTGTCCACCTGACCAGAGATCACTGGGGGAAAGGGTATGCACTCGAAGCGGGGAAGGCTGTTATCCGCTATGCATTTGAGCAATTGGGTGTTCATGCACTCTTCGCAGGACATCATCCAGAGAATGGTGTATCCAAACGGCTGCTACAGAAGCTGGGGTTTACTTATAAGAAAGATGAATTTTACGAGCTGACAGGCAAGATGCATCCGTCTTACTTATTGTCGGAATCAGACATGAAGTAGTTGTACCTATACGGCGTTGTTCTGTTTTTCATTGTTTTTTTATGCGATTTTCAGCTTCTATTAAGGTAGAGGGGGTAAGATATTTCTTGTAAACCCCTTCTCGTGTTAGATAGATGTGTGACTAGCCCTGCCGGAATCCGGCAGGGTATTTTTTTGTTGTGGTTTTATAATAGGCTAAATCAAATATAAACAAAAATAAATAAAGATTAAATGTGGTTTTTTTATTGACTGGTAAAGATAAACAAAGGTATAATGAATGTGAAAAAAGGAACTTACTATGTACGTGAATCGTATCGATCGACATTTTCCAAATAAGGAGAGAATGATCATGAACGTGACCCTTAGAAACGAAGCGACACAAGCACCGGGATGGAATATTCCCTTTATCCGTGAGATGGCAGAGATTACGCAGCATATGTGGAAAAATGGTTGGGATGAGCGCAACGGAGGGAATGTCAGTTATCTGCTGGAGGAAGAAGAAGTGGCAAGATACATTGATGTCCATCAGGTTATAAGGCGGATTAAACCCGCTTTTTCGGTACATGAACTGGCAGGCAAATATGTGATCGTAACCGCATCGGGCAAATATTTCAAAAATGTACTTGCGGATCCGGAGAGCAATCTGGGCTTGCTGCGTGTCTCGAATGATGGAGCAGAACTGGAAGTCCTCTGGGGATTGAAGAACGGGGCGAATCCAACGAGTGAGCTACCTACGCATTTTATGAGCCATATTGAGCGTCTGAAAGTGGACCCGAACCACCGGGTGGTCATGCATAACCATGCCACTAACGTGCTGGCGATGACGTTTATCCACGAACTGGATGAAGTGAAATTCACGAAAACCCTATGGCAGATGTGTACGGAATGTGTGGTCGTTTTCCCGGACGGCGTTGGCATCATCCCGTGGATGGTACCTGGATCGAATGAAATCGGCCGTGAGACGGCGGAGAAAATGAAGGAAGTTCATGCGGTCATCTGGCCACAGCACGGGATCTTCGGGACAGGAACAACCATCGATGAGGCCTTCGGTCTCATTGAGACGATTGAGAAAGCAGCTCAGGTTTACATGTTGGTTGCGGGCCATGAGATTCAGCAGCGAATTACGGACGAACAGCTGACCACGTTGGCTCAGGCGTTCGGGGTTACCCCGCGTGCAGGTATACTGAATTCAAAAATTAGCGGATAGACCAGGTGAGATTGCGATTCACATGGAAAGGACGGCTCTCAAGAAACACCTAAGAAGCTTCTAATTGGTGAGAAAAGTATTAGGAGAACATCTAAATTAATGCAATTGACAACCGTCCTAAATCTTGGTAAAGTTCTATAAAACCGCATAATGCATTCTGGGAATGTTACCGATATGGGCATAACCTGAGCTGGCTTGTTTACGCTATATGTGTAGACAGGCTGGTTCGGGTTTTTTTGTTGCCCTGGATCGGAGACGTGGTTGTAAATTACTTAATGGAATTGAAAGGAGAGTTCGGTATGAGCAATTTCAAATTTCCCGAAAACTTTTTGTGGGGTGGTGCCATTGCCGCCAATCAGGCCGAAGGGGCTTACTTAGAGGATGGCAAAGGGCTGAGCATCGTGGACCTCCTGCCTTCCGGAGAGAATCGCAGAAGCATCATGAAGGGGAACGTACCGGGATTTAAGCCACAGGAAGGAGAATTTTATCCTTCACATGAAGCAATTGATTTTTACCACCGTTATCCAGAGGATATCGCGCTATTTGCTGAAATGGGATTCAAGGCACTCCGGGTTTCCATTGCATGGGCACGCATTTTTCCGAGTGGGGAAGAGTCGACGGCAAACGAAGCTGGGTTGCGGTTTTACGACCATCTTTTTGATGAAATGCTTAAGCACGGAATTGAACCGGTTGTAACACTTGCCCACTTCGATGTACCGGTCAACCTGATTGAGAAGTACGGGAGCTGGAGAAACCGCAAGCTGGTGAATTTGTTCGAAACCTATGCCAAGACCGTATTTACGCGTTACAAGGATAAGGTTAAATATTGGATGACATTCAACGAAATCAACATGCTGTTGCATTTGCCGTTTCTGGGTGCCGGTTTGGCTTTCAAGGAAGGGGATAATGTAAAAGAAATTCAGTATCAAGCAGCTCATCATCAGCTGGTCGCAAGCGCATTAGCAGTTAAGGCCTGCCATGAAATCATTCCTGGGGCCATGATTGGCTGCATGCTTGCAGCGGGCAGCTTCTATCCGTATACCTGCAATCCAGACGATGTGTTCCAGGGTATGGAGAAGGACCGGGAGTCTTACTTCTTCATCGACGTGCAGTCGCGGGGAGCATATCCCGGCTATGCGAAACGCTTCTTTAAGGATCATGGTCTGAACATCGTGATGGAACCAGGGGATGCTGACATTCTGAGAAATCATACCGTAGATTATATCGGATTTAGCTATTATTCCAGCCGAACAACAAGTACTGATCCGGAAGTGGTCAAAAACATGACCAGCGGTAATGTATTCGGATCAGTCGCCAATCCTTATTTGGAGAAATCCGATTGGGGATGGACTATCGATCCGAAGGGATTCCGCATAACGGCCAATCAACTGCATGATCGCTATCAAAAACCACTCTTCGTGGTCGAAAATGGTCTTGGGGCCAACGACGAAGTTGCGCCAAATGGAGAAATTCACGATGACTATCGCATTGATTACCTGAAGCGGCATGTTGCCGAGATGGGTGAAGCGCTGCAGGATGGCGTTGAAATTATCGGTTACACTAGCTGGGGGCCAATCGATATCGTGAGCGCATCGTCCGGCGAGATGAAAAAGCGCTACGGTTATATCTACGTAGATCGCGACAACACAGGTCATGGTGAATTGAAGCGAATCAAGAAAAAAAGTTTTCATTGGTATAAGAAAGTAATTGCATCCGGAGGTACGGATTTGGAGGCTTAAGACAATAGCTTGTTAATTCGGAAGGTTCACCTCGGCTGGTGGATCTTCTGAGTATCAGGGTTCCTGTGAAAGCGTTGACATATATGTAAGTTCGCGATATACTTTACGCAATTATATCGTTTTGGGATTGTTACTACATATAATGTAGGCAAAACCTAAGCATGCAAAATTAGGCGTCGGTTTATTTGTCGTTCGTACCGGTTAGTTACGCTCTCAAGGGCGTTAACTGCCTTAGGCAAAAAGCTGTACGTCTTCCGAGAATAACGTTTCAGGACGTTTTTCCGTTTTGTGATGCTTCAGGTTTTTTTTGCATCTCCAAAACGCGATAGGTTGTAGTTACGAGTGGATCGTGAATGGGGGATGGAAGTGAAAATAGCCAAGGTCATTAACAACAATGTAATCAGCACATATCAGACAGACGGGGCTGAGCTTGTCGTGATGGGACGAGGAATTGCCTTCAAGAAGAAACCGGGAGATAAAGTAGACGAGACCCGCATCCAGAAGGTATTTGCCCTTAAGAATAAGCAGACTTCTGATAATTTCAAAATGCTGCTGCGTGAAGTTCCGATCGAACTGATCGAAATTGTCGAAGAGGTCATCACCCATGCTAAGGATAACATGGGGAGAAGCCTGAATGAAAATATTTACGTGTCCTTGACGGATCATATTCATTTTGCAATCGAACGATATCGCGAAGGTGTTGATATCAAAAATGTGATGCTATGGGAGATCAAGCAGCTCTATAAGTCTGAATTTATTCTAGGATTGAACACGCTGGAACAGATCAAATCCAGGCTTGGATACGAGCTTCCCGAAGATGAGGCTGCCTTCATCGCGCTGCATATCGTGAATGCAGAAATGAATGAAGAAGTTGTGACCACGATGAACATGACCAAATTCATTCAGCAAATCATCAACATTGCGAAATATCATTTCAAGATGGAATTTGACGAGGAATCCCTTAGCTATTTTCGGTTCATCACCCATCTGAAGTTCTTCTCGCAGCGGGTATTAAATGGAACGCACTATAACAACAACTATGACCATATCTACGACATGATTAAAGAGAAACATCAAGAAGCAGCGGCCTGCACGGAAAAAATCCAAATGTTTGTCAAAAAGGAATACGATCACGACCTGACAAACGAGGAAAAACTGTATCTGACGGTGCACATTGAAAGAGTAGTTAATCGTTAATAAATAAATGTTGACAAAAATGGTTTTATAAATATATTATGTGATTAACAGGAAGAACATATGATTTAACTGGGATTGTTACTGGTTATGCAGGCAAAACCTAAGCCATGAAAAGGATGCATCGATTGTGCACCTTTCTTCAAGGCTTAGGTTTTTTGTGTGCAAAAAATCAAAGACCTGTCGTCAAAAAACATGGGGGTGCAGAATATGAGTCATGAAAAGCTGGCTAAAGATATCGTTCAGCTGGTCGGTGGGGAGAAAAATGTCGTTTCCCTGGTGCATTGCGCAACGCGCTTGCGGTTTGTATTAAAAGACGACGCTAAAGCCGACAAGAGCAAGTTGGAAAAATTGGATGGTATCATTGCCGTAAAGGAGAACGGTGGACAGTTCCAGGTTGTCGTTGGCAACACGGTACCCGAGGTATACAGTGCTATCGGAAAAGTGAGCAACATTTTGGATGATTCCTCACCCAAGGAAAAACCGGGTAAATCCGTCAAAGGTATTGGCGGCATTATCGACGTGATTTCAAGCATCTTTGCTCCACTTTTGGGTGTTATGGCTGGAGCTGGTATTTTGAAGGGACTTCTGCTGATCGCCAGCAATGCAGGCTGGCTTGTAACAACGGACACAACCTATATTATCCTTTATGCTGCTGCAGATAGTCTGTTCTACTTCCTGCCGATGCTGTTAGCGGTTACAACCGCGCGAAAATTTCAGGGGAATATTTTCGTTGCGCTGACCATTGCGGGCGCATTAATATATCCGACCATTATTACGTTGAAAAATGAAGGTACACCAACCGATTTCTTTGGCATTCCGGTAATTATGATGAGTTATTCATCGACTGTTATTCCCATCATCATATCGGTTATCGTGATGAGTTTGTTGGAGAAATGGTTCAGTAAAGTTATCCACCAGAGCGTCAAGAATTTCATTACGCCGCTGTTGCTCTTAGTCATCATGGTTCCGCTGACACTAATTGCATTTGGACCATTCGGTGTATATGTAGGTAATGCCATCGCTTCAGCTCTGGTTGCCGCATTTGGCTTCAGTCCTTTGCTTGCGGGAGCCGTTATGGGTGCGGGCTGGCAATTGTTCGTCATTTTCGGGGTGCACTGGGGCTTGGTGCCAATCTTCATCAACAACGTCGCAGTGCACGGCCGTGATGGCATTAAGCCTGCCACAACAGCTTCGGTATTCGCTCAGACGGGAGCTGCATTTGGAGTCATGCTTAGAACGAAGAACAAAAAGCTGAGAACCCTTGCAGGGTCCTCCACGCTGACGGCTTTGTTCGGGATCACTGAACCGGCGATCTATGGGGTTACGCTTCCGCTGAAACGCCCATTTATCGCAGGTCTTATCGGAGGTGCGATCGGAGGCGCAATTATCGGCCAAGCGGGGACCCAGGCTTTCGCATCTGGTGCGCCGGGGTTGCTGACCCTGCCGATCTTCTACGGCCCAGGCGGTCAAGGTTTCCCGGGATTAATTATCGGAATTGTCGTTTCCTTTATCGTGTCGGCAGTATTAACATATATTATGGGCTTTGAAGATCCGGTGAGTGAAGAAGAGAAAAAGGACGGTACAGCCGAGAAAACCGTTCAATTGGCACCCTCGACGCAGGCAGCAGACCAACTGGTGCTTAGCCCGATCCAAGGCAAAATCGTTGATCTGACCGAAGTTCCGGACCCGGCCTTTTCCTCCGGGGCTATGGGTCAAGGCATTGCCATTGAGCCAAGTGTAGGAAGAGTGGTTGCTCCGTTTGATGGTACGGTTACTGTGGCCTTCAAGAAAAAACACGCACTGGCTGTCGTATCCGACAGCGGTGCGGAAATATTAGTTCATGTCGGTGTGGACACCGTCAAATTGGATGGGCAGCATTTTGTCTCGCATATCAAGGAAGGCGATCGGGTGAATGCTGGAGATCTGCTGCTAGAGTTCGACATTACCCAAATCAAGGCTGCCGGATATGCTACGGTAACACCGATTATTGTAACGAACTCTGCTAATTACCAGCAAGTGCTGCCGGTTAAAGCAGATGGAGAGGTTAATGCCCAAGATTCGCTGCTGAGCCTTCACGGTTCAAAGTAGACTGCAAAAAACTTCACTTTTCAAACCATTATTTTTAGTGAGGGACGGTTTTTGAATTTTGTATCCACTGCTGTAAGTTACTTCATAAATACATGCATTCAACTTCTATAAAATGAATGGCCTTTGGTTCTATGAACCGAGGGCCATTTCTTATTTTTCGGCTAACAAACGTCATTTTGGTTCAAAAAAGTTCAAAACACTGATAAAGAACTGCTTTGTTATCCATTATTGAATCGTAGGATGCATTATCACGCGCTGGCGATTTTCGGGTGAAATGACGTATTGTCAGGGAGCTTTGGATTTTGCATAATAACAATGCTTCACAGATGAGAGATGGAAGGAAGTAATGATCATGCTTGGCAAAATGAAGAGAATCTTAATCGGCAGACCGATGAAATCGGCTGAACTGGATGCAGAAAAGTTGGGGAAATGGAAGGCACTCGCCATCCTGTCCTCCGATGCGCTATCCTCTGTAGCCTATGGAACGGAACAGATTTTGCTGGTGCTCGTAGCGGCCGGATTTGCCGCGTTGTGGTATTCTGTGCCCATTTCCATCGCCGTACTCGGATTACTCGTCATTTTAATTTTTTCCTACCGTCAGACGATATTTGCTTATCCTACAGGTGGCGGTGCGTATATCGTAGCCAAGGATAATCTGGGGACAACATCCAGCCTGATTGCTGGAGGATCACTGCTGGTCGATTATATTTTAACGGTTGCTGTAAGTTCATCTGCAGGGACAGATGCCATCACATCGGCTTTTCCGGTACTTCATGATTACAGCGTAGTGATTGCATTAATAATGATTGTTTTTTTGACGATTATGAATTTGCGGGGGGTTACGGAATCGGCTTCCGTACTGGCCATTCCGATCTACCTGTTCATCTTTTCAATTGCGGTTTTGATTATATCGGGCGGCATTAAGTTTCTGACAGGCGGCATGGAAGCAGCCGCGCCTGAATTCGGAACAAGTCTGTCTCATGTGAGTATATTTCTGCTGCTGAAGGCATTCAGCTCCGGCTGTTCCGCTCTGACCGGTGTGGAGGCCGTCAGTAATGCCATTCCAAATTTCAAGCAGCCTGCTGAGAAAAATGCAGCTGGCACGCTGATGCTCATGGGATGTATTCTCGGGGTTATGTTTATCGGGATCACGTTGCTCGCCTTCGGTTACGGAGTGAAGCCGGATCCCCATGCTACGGTGATTTCACAGATTGCCGAAGCAACCTTCGGCAGAGGATGGATGTATTTTATCATTCAAGGTGTGACGGCACTCATCTTGTTCCTGGCAGCGAATACGGCGTATTCCGCATTCCCGCTGCTGTCCTTCATGATGGCCAAGGACAAATATATGCCTCATATGTTTATGGTTAGGGGAGACCGGCTGGGCTTCTCGAACGGTATTATTTTCCTGAGTGTCATGTCCGCCTTGCTTGTTGTTGGGTTCAAAGGGAATACGGAAAGCCTGATCCCGCTCTACGCGGTGGGTGTGTTTATCCCATTCACCCTGTCACAGCTAGGCATGATGATACGCTGGATCAAGGTTAAACCGTCCGGCTGGCAGATGAAGCTGCTGGTGAATACAATCGGTATGCTGACCACTCTGTCGATCACCTTGATCTTTATTTTCACCAAGTTCACGCAAACGTGGGTCATCTTTATCTTTTTGCCGCTCGTTGTATATGTCTTCATGCGTATTCACCGCCATTACTGCAATATCGCAGATGAGCTGCGCATTGATATTAAGCTTGATAAGCCAGCGCAAAAAGGCAATACGATTGTCATTCCGGTAGCTGGTATTACGCGGGTGGTCATGAACACGATCAGTTATGCGCAGACGATGTCGGATCATGTGGTGGCCTTGTATATCGGATTCGATGATGAGTCCATCCGCAAGATGGAGCAGAAGTGGGAGGAATGGAACCCGGGTGTGCGACTGGTTGTTATCAAATCGAGATACCGCAGCATTATGGGCCCGCTGAAGAAATTCATCGATACCGTGGAGTGGAAAACGGCTGAGACTGACCATATCACGATTTTGATTCCGCAATTCATCACCAAGCATTGGTGGCAAAATGTACTGCATAACCAAACCAGCTTCATGATCCGGGCCTATCTGATTAATTATAAAGACGTGATTGTGACGACGGTACCGTATCATCTTAATCGATAGAGCTGTGCCACTGCCTTTTGAGCAGTCGCGCCTTATCTGAATTCTACCGATTACTTAGCCTTTTCCATCCTATTGCTATTAGCCAATGATCTTAACTAAATCAACAAGTTCATTTGGACATATTGTAGATTATTGTAAAAAAAGGATGAGGATATTACGGCAACCCCGTTTATATTTCGTTTACACAATGAACCGCAGCAATATCCCGGAATGGGGATTGCTGCGGTTTTTTCGTTCGTTTATAAGCCTCCAACCTGTCTATCTGAATGTTCGCTCATATGGTAAAGTCCCTTGTCCACGATTAACGTGAAGTTGATTCTGAGTGAATCTTGCTGTGACATTAGACTTTTACACTAGATAACGTGGTGTTGATGAAGCATAAGTTACATTCACACACCTAATGCATAGACCAAGGGGGAAGAAAATCCGATGAGTGAGCTTGATAACCGGATCAGCTTGCCCGCCGCCAGACGGCGCGTATCCGATACCAAAGAGCGCCGGACAGCTTCGCTGCGAGTACAGCGGATGCGGGAAAATCTGCTGGCCTATGGTTTCCTGGCACCATCGCTGCTTTTGTTTGCAGTGTTTCTGTTTTACCCGATGTTCAAGTCTGTTTATCTGAGCTTGCACTCCACTGATCCAACCGGCCAAATCGCGGCTTACGTGGGACTGGACAACTTCAAGGCCGTGTTTCAGTCGGGGCTGTTTTTGCAGGGCATGAAAGTAACGCTGCTGTTTGTCCTGTTCACGGTACCAACCGGTATACTGGCTGCCCTGATTCTGGCCGCACTGACTCACAACCGTTTCAAGGGCATGCGCTTGTTCCAGTTTGTGTTCTCTCTGCCTGTTGTATTATCGGTTGGTTCATCGGCCGTCATTTGGAAGTTCCTGTTCCACCCGACTCTGGGCATGTTGAATTATTTGCTTAGCAAGGTGGGCGTCGATCCAATCCCCTGGCTGACCAGTCCGGATTGGGCGCTAGTCTCCATCTCCATCATGACGATCTGGATGAATCTCGGATTCAATTACATTATCTTGTCCAGCGGATTGCAGGGCATCCCGGATGAGATTTATGAAAGTGCGAAGATTGATGGTGCAGGACCTCTGCTTACATTTCGCAAAATCTCCATGCCACTGCTTTCACCGACCCTGTTTTTTGTCACAGTTGTATCGATCATCGGGGCTTTTCAGTCGTTTGGACAGATTAACATATTAACCCGTGGGGGCCCAATGGACAGTACCAATGTATTCGTCTATTCCATCTATCAGGAAGCCTTCGTGAATTTCCGCTTCGGAACGGGAAGTGCACAGGCACTCATCCTCTTCGCGGTCATTATGCTGCTAACCCTGATTCAGTTCAAGTGGGTGGAAAGGAAAGTGCATTACCAATGAAGACACCGTGGACGAAATCGCTATTGTATATATTGCTTACCATCTGTGCGGCGCTAGTGCTGTATCCGGTGCTGTATACCTTTTTCATGGCCGTCATGACGCCTGAGGATGCCAGTGCCTATCCGCCGCATATCATTCCGAAGTCGATTGATTTATCCAACTTCACCGAGGTATTTGATATCGTACCAATTGGCTCGTTCATCGGAAATACATTCCTGGTTGCAGGTCTGACGATGCTTGGACAGCTGATAACAGCGAGTATGGCTGCGTATGCTTTTGCCAAAATGCAGTTTAAAGGGAAGAACATCATTTTCAGCATGTTCGTCGCAACGATGATGATCCCGTGGGAGGTCACCATGATTCCCAATTATCTAACCATCCGCAGTTGGGGATGGCTGGATAGTTACCAAGGGCTCACCGTGCCATTTCTGGCCACGGCATTTGGCACATTCCTGTTAAGACAGTTCTTTATGCAGCTGCCGAAGGAGCTGTTCGAGGCGGCAAAGATCGATGGGTGCGGGCATATCCGCTATTTTGTATCACATGTTCTGCCGTTATCCCGTCCTGCATTAGGAACGCTTGCAATCTATTCATTCCTGAATATGTACAACTCCTATCTGTGGCCACTGCTTGTAACCAACACGCCAGAGATGAGAACGGTACAGATCGGGATTTCGATGCTGGAGTTCCAGGAATCCACGGCGTGGAACCTGGTATTTGCCGGAACGGCACTAGTTATCCTGCCTTCGCTGTTGCTGCTTGTTTTCGGGTTGAAACAGCTTGTCCGGGGTATGGCCGCAGGCGCACTGAAGGGCTAGTTAAGTTTTGTGAATTCAGGTTGGCGGGTTTTGTTACCCAGGAGCGAATAAATAAGGCGCACTCTTAAGATCATTTATTGAGAAACTGCGAAAGTAGTGGAGGGGACGAAGTCGATTCTGAAGAAGCGAAGCGTTTGCGTTTAGCACCGGATTAACCCTATAAAGAGTGGAATAAAAGAATCCGGGGATAACAGCAATCAGAAGAACGATTCGTGACCGCAACGGCCACCTTGCAGAATTCCCAAGATTGATTTTTGAAATGAGCCACAAAAAAAGGAGAGAGATTATGCGTTTGAAAAAAAGAGGCACATTTGCATTGATGTTGGCTGCACTCATGTTGATTATATCCGCCTGCGGCGGCAAAACAGAGACAAGCAGTCCGGTAAGTGGAGCTCAAGCGGATGCGGCAGCTGCTGAGCCGACTCAACTGACGTGGTGGCATTCCATGTCTGGAGCAGGGGAGAAAGCCATTAACCAGCTCGCTTCCGATTTCAATGCAAGTCATCCAGATATTCAGGTAAAAGCAATCTATCAAGGGAAATACGATGAGAGTTTAAACAAGCTGAAAGCATCCATGGGATCGGACAGCGGTCCGGACATCATCCAGGTATACGAGATCGGCAGCAAGTTTATGATCGATTCGGGCATGATCACACCAGTACAGAATTTTATCGACAAAGACAAGTTCGACCTGTCCCAACTGGAGCCGAATATCATCCGTTATTATACGATTGATGGCAAACTGAACGCCATGCCTTTTAACACCTCGAACCCGATTCTGTACTACAACAAGGATATGTTTAAGGCAGCAGGTCTTGATCCAGAGAATCCGCCGAAGACTTATGAAGAGTTTGAACAAGCAGCGAAAGCGCTGGCGAAAGACGGCAAGCCGGGTGCATCCATGGCGATCTACGGCTGGTTCATGGAGCAGTTCTTCGCAAACCAGAATGCAGATTATGTAAACAATGGTAACGGAAGAGATGGTGCTGCGACGGAATCTCTCTTGAATTCCGAAGCGGGTGTGAAGACGCTGACATGGTGGAAAAAGATGATTGATGAGAAGACACTCTCCAATCTGGGGCGCAGCACAGATGATACAACGGCGGCATTTACCGCAGAGCAAATCGGTATGACACTGGATTCTACTGCTGGATTACGCAAAATTGTAGAAGGTGCTGGTGGCAAGTTTGAACTGGGGACAGGCTTCCTGCCTCGTCCGGCAGATGCCAAAGAAGGCGGCGTGGTTGTAGGTGGCGCAAGCTTGTACATCATGAACAACAAGTCGGAAGCACAGCAGCAAGCTGCTTGGGAATTCATCAAGTACTTGGCGACACCTGAAGTACAAGCCAACTGGAGTGTTGCGACAGGATACTTCCCAATTACGACAGCAGCCTACGAACAGCAAGTATTAAAGGATAATATGGCGAAGTACCCGCAATTCCAGACAGCAGTCGACCAATTGCACGCTTCTGCTGATTCGACAGCAACATCCGGGGCTGTAATGGGCGTATTCCCGGAAGCTCGACAACTTGTCGAAGGAGCGATTGAGACCGTACTGAACGGACAAGGTACACCGCAAGAAGCACTCGATGCAGCTGCGAAACAAATTACAGACAAGATTGCCCAGTATAACAGTACAGTGAAGAAATAAGAAAAAGTGTAGTAATCGAACGGGATCATCCGTTAGGTACAGTATCGAAGTTTTATATAACAACACAGCGTATGCGGCGCTCTTGATGGAACGTCGCATCGTTTTGCTGTGTCTAAAAGCATGATCAAGATTCGGGTAAACACTTCTTTTTAAATTTAAATGTTATCAGTTTATGTCGAGAAAAATATTTGATTGAAACTGTATGTGATAATACCTAACTTAAAATAGTCAAATGCGCATGGTTTAATGATTATTTAGAGTCATAAAGTCACGTTTTTCATTAAAACGTGGTCCTATAATTGATTTTAAAACACTATTTATTAAATTTGTGTAAAGTATGTGTACTAATTTATATCAAACGACGAGAATATGGTTTACATCATAAAGGAGTTCAGTTATCTTATATTTGAACCAATGTACAAGCTCTTTGAACAAATGATTGCAAATTCGAAACATGGGGGTAGGAAAAGGATGCATAGTAAGCAAATAAGGAGTTGGCTCAGATTATTCTTAGCCATGGTGCTGCTGATCACAGGGGCTATTCCGGCTGGGTTATTTAACAGCAAGGCAGCTGCTGCGGACGAGCCATTGACAGTTGCCCAGGCACAGGCTAAAAATTCTGACAAATCAATAGCAACTGTTGAGGGGTATGTTGTTGGTTACTACAACAGTGGGTCTTCTATCCAGTTAAGTCCTCCGTTTACTTCAGACACTAATTTTGCATTGGCAGATCGCCCTGATGAAACGGATTTAAGCAAAATGATGCCAGTTCAAGTCCCAACCAATGCTCCTCGTAGCACTTTTGGTTTACAAAGTAATACTGCTTTGTATCATTCCAAAGTTCGTATCAATAGCGCTTCACTTGAAACCTATTTTACGGTTAATGGAATTAAAAGCACCTCTTCAACCACCTTCCAACTGATTGATGAGACGCCTGAAACCAAGGTGGCAAACGTCACCGCGAATCCCTCCTCTGGTAATGTTCCATCTGGAACAAAGGTTACTCTTGCCACCACTACTGTTGGTGCCGCAGTTTACTACAAGCAAAACGGCGACACCGACTATCTCCCATACACCGTACCCATTACAGTAAATGATGCAACTTATATTGAAACCTATGCAGCAAAAGACGGTCTGGAAAATAGTGATGTTACCAATTTCGAATATGCGATCGTGGATAATACTCCAATCTCCATCTCCAGTGCCCGGAACCAATCGGAGAACACCCCGGTTACCGTTCAAGGGATTGTGACCTACCGGGAAGAGTCTGGAGGCATGGCCAACCTGTATATTCAGGACGAGAATGCCGGAATCGTCGTTCGTGGAACGGATTCCACAGTAGAGCCAGGAGACCGTATTGAAGTGTATGGCCCACTCACTATTTATAACGGTTTGCTTCAGATAGAGAAAGACAAGGCCGGGTTCCCAGGCGGTTACATCAAAATTCTGGACAAAAATCAAGAAATTCCAGCTCCGATTACTCTGACATCCAAAGACTTCATGCCGGCTGAGGGCGGAGGCAAGGGTGCAGGCGGTATTTTTGAGGGGATGCTTGTCGAAGTGAATGAAGTCACAGTGACAAGAAGCAGCAGTTCTACCTTCTATGCGACAGATGCCGATGGTGCAGAGATCACGATCTATGCGAAGAATAGTCCAACGGCACTGGCAGCAGGCAAAACATACGAAAAAGTGACAGGCGTCATGACGTATCACACCAGCTATGGCCTTGAGCTGATTCCACGTACAGCAGCAGATGTTGTCGAAAATCTGCTCTCCGTAACAGCCAGTGCTCCGTCCGGTGGTATTGTCAAAGGGTCAACCGTGACCTTATCCTCACCAATAGCAGGAGCGGAAATTTATTATACAGTTGATGGCACAGATCCATCCCAAATGTCTACACTTTATAGTGGCGCGATTACAGTAAACGAAGATACGGTTGTTAAAGCGATCGCCGTGTCAGGCGGAAACACAAGTGATGTATATACCTTTACGTACACCGCTCTTCAGGAACTGGACAATCTGAGAATTCACGATATACAAGGAGCATCTCATAAGTCCCTGTATGATGGTCTGGCGGTCCAAAATGTTGAAGGTATCGTGACTCATGTTGTCAATGCAAGTTCGTTCTATATGCAGGAGATTCCTGGCATGGAAGATGACGACATCAAAACATCTGAGGGTATCCTTATTTATAAATCCACTCATGGCATGGCGGTAGGCAGCAAAGTCAGCGTATCCGGTCAAGTGAAGGAATATGCGACAGCAACGACCGAACTGGCGACAACCGAAATTGTGGCTACAACGATTACGATTGAAGGTGAAAATCAGACGCTGCCTGAACCGGTTTTCCTTGGGAAGAATGGCCGCATGATACCTACCGTAATTGATTCGGATCAGTTTGGTGAGTTTAATCCGGATGTGGATGCAATCGACTTTTACGAGAGTTTGGAAGGCATGAGAGTACAGCTTGATCAAGCCACGATTATCGGTCCGTATTCCAGTGAACCAGGACTGGCAGTCGTAGTAGATAATGGTGAAAACAATCCGTTACGAACGCCTGCAGGAGGCGTCATTCTGACTGGAGATGGGGAGGAACCATTCGAGAGCTCCCTGAATCCACAGCGGCTGTTTATCAATAAAAAGCCTTCTCAGGCCGTTAAAACGGGGGACAAGCTCGCGGATTCTGTCAAAGGTGTGATGACTTACGCTAATGGCAATTATAAGGTAGCTCCGGAAGGGAATTTGCCGGCAATTATTTCGAGTGACCTTAAACAGGCAACATCGGTAATTGAGCAAGCTGATGATAAACTGACAATTGCAACCTTCAACGTAGAGAATTTCAGTCAGAAGGATGCTGCAAGAGCAGTGGAAATCGGTAGTATTGTGGTCAACAACCTCAAGAATCCGGATATTATTGGCATCATGGAAGTACAGGATAACGATGGGGCAACCGACAGCGGAACCACTGCTGCGGATGCGAGCTTCCAGACATTAATTGATGCAATTGCTAGTAATGGTGGTCCTACTTATAAGTACACGGATATTGCTCCGATAAACAATCTGGATGGCGGGGCTCCGGGTGCCAACATTCGTGTAGGCTTCCTGTATAACGAGGCGCGTGTTTCCTTGAAACAAGGGACTAAGGGAGAGGCTACAACAGCAATCCAAGTGGAATCGGATGGAACGCTGTCCCTGAATCCAGGGCGTATTGATCCAACAAACGATGCATTTGCAAGCTCACGTAAACCTCTTGCAGCTGAGTTCGAATTTAATGGAGAACGAGTAGTCGTGATTGCGAATCATCTGAATTCCAAAGGTGGCGATCTGAAGCCTTATGGTAGTATTCAGCCTGCGACACGAAGCAGTGAAATTCAGCGTGCCAGACAGGCAACGGCAGTGAATGGTTTTGTGAAAGAACTCTTAGATAAAGATCCTGACGTAAATGTAGCTGTGCTTGGGGATTTTAATGACTTCCAGTTCTCCAAGACTTTGAATATTATCGAAGGCAATGAACTGGACAATCTGGTGAATAAGCTGCCAGAAAATAAACGCTATTCCTACATCTATGACGGTAATTCACAAACACTGGATCACATTTTGGTGAGCAAAAATCTGTCTGAAACGGCAGCCATTGAAGTGGTGCATGTGAATGCGGATTTTGAAACAGCTGATGGACGCGTCAGTGACCATGATCCACTGCTTGCACAATTGAGCATTGGCAGCAGTGAAGAAGAGGGCGACTTCAACCTTCGTGTATTGCACACCAACGACACGCATGCGCACTTGGATAACATTCCGCGCCGGGTAACAGCTATCAAAGAAACACGCAACGATAACACCTTGGTGCTGGATGCAGGGGACGTATTTTCTGGAACCTTGTATTTCAATCTCTTCAATGGTCAAGCGGATCTGGAATTCATGAACATGATCGGATACGACGCAATGACCTTTGGTAACCATGAGTTCGATAAAGGCACAGGCGTGCTCAAGGAATTCATTGAGAAAGCAGAGTTCCCATTCGTAAGTGCCAATATCGACTTTACGAAGGATACCAACCTGGGCAGCTTATACAAAGATACCATCGGACAACCAGCTGAGAATGCTGAGATCTATCCGGCTATCATTACGGAAGTGGACGGCGAGAAGGTTGGAATCTTCGGCTTAACGACTACAGATACCGTATCCCTGTCCTCACCGGGAGATGATCTGAAGTTCGAGAATTACATTGCAAGTGCACAAGCGACAGTTGCCATGCTGGAGCAAGAGGGCATTAACAAAATTATCGGATTGACTCACCTGGGATACTCGGAAGACCTGAAGCTGGCAGAAGCCGTGGAAGGCATCGACATTGTAGTGGGTGGTCACTCCCATACGATTCTAAGCGAGCCAGTTGTGGTCGAAGCTCATGCTGAACCGATTCTGGTTGTCCAAACGGGAGAATATGATGTGTCCCTGGGCCAACTGGATGTCACGTTCGATGCAGAGGGTGTGTTAAAAACATGGAACGGCAAATTGCTGAGCCTCGATGCGAAAGATTCAACAGGTAACTATGTATACAAAGATGACCCGGCAGCAAAAGAAAAGCTGGCAGAATATGCACCACTGCTGGAAGATTTCAAGAAAGAAGTCATCGGTAAAACGAACGTATTCCTCGATGGAGAACGTGGTAAGGTACGTAAGCAGGAAACCAACCTGGGTAACCTGATGACAGATGGTATGCTGGAAAAAGTGAAATCCATCGTTAAGGAAAACGATGTGAAGGGATATGTGGCCATCCAAAACGGCGGCGGTATCCGGGCATCGTTCCAGGAAGGTGACATTACGTTGGGTGATCTGCTCACCGTTATGCCATTCGGTAACAATCTGTCTGCACTGAAAATGACAGGTGATGAAATTACAGCTGCTCTCGAAAATGGTGTGAGTGGTGTGGAAACAGGAGAAGGACGCTTCCCGCAAGTGTCGGGCATGCGCTTCTACTATGATTCCACCAAACCGGGCGAGAAAATTGATTCAACGACCAATACCGTGACGCAAGAAGGTCAACGTGTAGTGAAAGTGCAAATCAAGAATGCGGATGGTACGTACACGGATATCGATCCAAACGGATATTACATCGTGGCAACGAACTCCTTTATGGCGAATGGGGGAGACTTCTACCGCTCCATGAGGGTAGCGAAGGATGCCAACCGATTCTACGAACTCAACTTGGTAGACTATGAGGTCTTCCATGAGCATCTGGATCGAGTGGGTGTAGTCAATCAGACAACAGAAGGACGCAGTACGGATCTGAAAGGATCTCCGCTTCCTGGTGACGGAAATGGAAGCAATCCTGGGAATGGCGGTGGCAACAATGGCAGCAATCCGGGCAGTGGCAATAGTGGTGGAGGCACAACGACACCAACAACACCGGTAACGCCAACCAATCCGACCACTCCAACGACACCAACAACGCCATCCGTTCCGGGTAATGGAAATGGCGGAACGACAACACCGAATCCGGGCGTCATTCTGAAGGATATCGGTAATCACTGGGCAGCTGCTGCAATTGAGCAGGCCATTTCCCGGGGAATTGTAAACGGATATGCAGACGGTAGTTTCCGTCCTAATGCTTCGGCTACACGTGCTGAATTTGCAGTCATGCTTGCAAGAGCATTCGAGCTTCCAGCCAGCAGCAAGGCGTTAACGTTCAAGGATGCTGGACAAATCCCGGCATGGGCACAATCGTTTATAGCTCAGGCGGTTGAGCAAGGCATTATCAGTGGATACACCGATGAGACATTCCGTGCATCAGGCAAAGTATCACGTGTGGAAATGACAGTCATGCTGGTAAGAGCGCTGGGACTTCCGATCGAATCCAATGCAACGTTAAGCTTCACAGATGCAAATCAAGTTCCGGCATGGGCAGTTCCATACATTGCAGCAGCTTATGAAGCCGGATTGATTAAGGGCACAGGCAATAACAGGTTTAATCCGCTTGGGAATGCAACCCGTGCAGAAGTGGTGACGCTGCTGATGTCGGCAAGTGAGCTAAACTAGAATCTGTATTAAAGAAATGATGCATCGCAAGCAGAACAAGTCAGGTCAGGTCAGGTTTGTTCAAATCCCTACAAATCACAAAAGAGTTTAACTTCTAGCACTTGATTAAACGGCTTGCAGATCATAATCTGCAAGCCGTTTTTTACTATTTAATTACTGTTCATTTTCACCATCAGCGAGTATAGTAAACAGGATTATATTGGAAGGGGTGATGATATGGAGGATCAACCGATCTTGCTCGCATTGGTTGCCATAATCGCGGGGATTTTCAGCATGTTGGGCGGTATGAAAAATTGGGATTGGTTCATGAGTACCTTTCAGGCAGGACTTTTCGTGAAAACGATTGGACGACAGGCAGCAAGGGTAGTCTATGGCATTTTGGGTATAGTACTCATTACAATTGGTGTGTTATTGTTACTTATCGGATAAGGTAGTAGTTCAGTTCAAAGTATACCTACATAGCTCCATTAGAAGTACATCTCAAATGAGATCTAGCTTTAACGAAAACAGTTTGCTCGAATTCCAGAAAAAAGCAGCATATAAAAAAGACCACCGAAAAATTCGGTGGTCTTTTTTCCAAATTGAGGTTGATTCAACTCGATCTGGTTTAATTATCTTTTAAATCGTTAATGGAATTGATGTCCATGTAGGCTGGTACAACCAGACCTGTTTTGGCACCGTCCATATTCGGACCCAGATCATCGATCTGATCCTTATACTTGTTGTAATAATCTGATGAAGTAAGTGGCAACCATGCGGCTGGCGTAGCATCTACATCACCGTTGGCGATGCCCGTCCACATTGGACCGATTTCAACTTGAAGGGAAGTTACATTGTAACCGAGTTTTTCCTTCAGAACATACTCCAGCAAGTTGGTACTTGCAATTTCGGAGTCCCAGGCCACATAACTTAGTTTGATGGATTCGCCATTCACTGGAGTCAGACCTTTGGTCCACTCAGCCACTTGGTCACTATGCTTCTCTGCATAAGCAGCAGCAGCTTGCTGAGCGTCTTCTCCATTTTGAATAGCGATCATCATTTCACCCATCTCTTCAGTTGTCCAAGAGAAGCGATCCAGGAATTCATAAGCGACAGGTTTGTCTTCCTTTAACCCTTTACGGGCAATCGTATGAATCTGTTCGGCTTCACCGTAGACACCTTCCGGATCCTCCAGGTATTTCAGGTCGTATGCGTTGAACATCCAATGTGGTGTCCAGCCAGTAACGATAACCGGTTCCTTATTCTTAACAGCTTTATCCAGCGTAGCTGTCATTGCGGCTCCTGAACCTTCAACCAGTTTCCAGTTGGACAGACCGTATTTCTCAATGGCACTTGCTGTGGATCTCATAATGCCTGCACCTGGATCGATACCGATGATCTGATGGTTCACTTCATCGCCTACATTGGCATTAGCCGTTGGCGCGGAGGAAGCAGCACCGGTTTCCAGATCTTCAATCGAATTCACGTCCGTCATGTATGAAGGAACCACGAGACCGGTACGTACACCTGTCATGTTGGCTCCGAGATCATCCACCTGGTCTTTGTAACGTTCCCAGTAGTCAGCGTGCGTGAGTGGCAGCCAAGCTGCTGGAGAAGCATCTACGTCGCCTGAGGCAACACCCGTCCACATCGGTCCGGCTTCTACTTGCAGAGCATTAACTTTATAACCCAGTTTGTTTTCCATCACATATTTCAGCAGGTTGGTACTTGCGATTTCGGAATCCCAAGCCACATAGCTAAGTTTGAATGCATCACCGTTCACTGGAGTCAGACCTTTGGTCCACTCAGCAATCTGATCCGCATGTTTCTCAGCATATGCTTTAGCTGCTTCTTCCGGGGATGTGCCATCCTGAATAGCAGTCATCATTTCACCCATTTGATCCGACGTCCATTGGAAACGGGACAGGAATTCGTAAGCAACAGGGTGATCTTCTTTCAGACCTTTACGGGCGATGGTATGAATTTCTTCCGCATCACCGAAGGATTTCTCAGGGTCTTCCAGATATTTCAGATCATATTTGTTGAACATCCAGTGCGGTGTCCAACCTGTAATAATAATTGGTTCCTCATTTTTGATCGCTTTGTCCAGCGTAGCCGTCATGGCTGCACCAGAGCCTTCAATAAGAGTCCAGTCAGTCAGTTTATAGTCTTCGATCGCTTTGGCAGCAGATTTCATGATCCCTGCACCTGGGTCAATACCAATGATCTGGTAATTGACTTCTTCACCTACAGCATTGGCTGCTGTGTTGTTACCGCCGGCAGAAGTAGTCCCGCCCGTAAAGTATTGGGAGAAACCGGCAACCAGCACGACAAGTGTAGCTGCTGCGGTAATCCAAGCTTTCTGTTTAGAAGATACACGAGAGGTCTTTTTCCGACCAGGCATAAACAGATTTTGCGTGAAACGGTCGAGTACAATCGCGAGTACCACGACAGCAAGACCTGCTTCGAAACCTTTACCAATTTGAAGCTGTGTTACCGCACGATATACTTCCGCACCAATACCCTGTGCACCGATCATGGATGCAATGACAACCATGGACAGCGACAGCATAATCGTTTGGTTGATCCCCGACATCACGGTAGGCAAGGCGAGTGGAAGCTGTACCTTGAACAGCTTTTGCATGGATGTTGAACCAAACGCATCAGCAGCTTCAACCAGTTCGCCGGAAACCTGTTTGATCCCCAGATGAGTCAGGCGAATGGTTGGCGGAATCGCGAAGATAACTGATGCGATAACACCTGGAACGACACCGAGACTAAAGAAGGTTACGGCTGGCAGCAAGTAGACAAATGCAGGCATTGTCTGCATGAAGTCAAGCAGCGGTGTAATAATGCGTGCTGCAGTTTTGCTGTATGCCAGCCAGATTCCGACTGGAACACCAATCAGGATGGAGATCAATCCAGATGTAATAACCAGACCGAGTGTGTCCATAGATTGGGACCAGTATCCCAAGTTATCCACGAGCAAGAATCCGATAACCGTAAATAGTGTCAATGGGAGGCGACCCACGAGGAACGCTAGAACACCCAGTATCGCAATGAACAGGAGCGGATGGGGCAACATAAACAGCCCGGAGAAGAATCCGACTACTTCCTGAATAACAACAGAGATTACATTAAACAATCCGGAGAGCGAGGAACTCATCCAGTCAACGATGGATTCAATCCACGATGCTAGTGGTATTTTGGGAATCATTCACAAGTTCCTCCTTTACTGCAACTTCACCGCTAAGCGCACCCAGCAGGGCACCGCGGACGATAACACCTTGCAGACGGCCATTCTCACCAACAACTGCGAGAGGCACATGGGCTGAACTTACCATTTCGAACAATTCATGAATCAGGGTCTCAGGCGCCACAGTCGGCCCGTCCGTGATCAGAATGTCATT
Source organism: Paenibacillus illinoisensis NBRC 15959 (assembly GCF_004000925.1). Taxonomy (GTDB): domain Bacteria; phylum Bacillota; class Bacilli; order Paenibacillales; family Paenibacillaceae; genus Paenibacillus; species Paenibacillus illinoisensis. The sequence continues at coordinate 253,108 of NZ_BIME01000005.1, forward strand.
CAATACTTTATTTTCACGCATCGCACGGGTCGCATCTTCTGCTGTAATGACACCAAGCAATTTTTTCGAACGGTCAATGACAAACAGGTTGGAAATACCACGTTCGCGCATTAATTCGAGGGCAACACGAGGACCACGGTCAAGCGTAATTGTTTCAGGGCGCCTCATAACATGTGATGCGGTGAGGACTTTGGACAAATCCACGTCTTCGACGAAGCGGGCCACATAAGAGTTGGCCGGTTGAATCATAATTTCTTCCGGAGTACCGATCTGCACGACAGCGCCGTCCTTCATGAGGGCAATACGATCACCGATGCGCAGCGCTTCGTCCAAGTCATGGGTAATGAAAATAATCGTCTTTTTCATTTTATCCTGAAGCTCAATCAGTTCATCCTGCATATCCCGGCGGATCAGTGGATCTAGTGCACTGAACGCTTCATCCATTAAAAGTACTTCCGGGTCATTGGCAAGCGCACGAGCCAAGCCGACACGCTGCTGCATACCACCACTCAGTTCATCTGGCATCTTATCTTCCCAGCCTTTGAGACCGACCAGTTCAAGTGAGGTTTTCGCTTTTTCTCGTCGAACAGCTTTGTCCACCTTTTGGACTTCAAGTCCATACTCCACATTATCAAGAACGGTACGGTGCGGGAACAACGCAAATTTTTGGAATACCATGCTGATTGTTTTCCGGCGTACTTCGCGCAATTGTTCTTTGTTCATTTTACGTAGATCCTTGCCATGAACGAGAATTTCACCGGATGTTGGTTCAATCAGTCGATTGAACATTCGAACCAGTGTGGATTTACCACTTCCTGAAAGTCCCATGATGACAAAAATCTCACCTTGCTTAATTTCCATGTTGACCCGGTTGACACCAACCGTTATCTGTTTTTCTTTGGCCAACTTTTCTTTTCCCCAACCTTGCTCCAGTAATTGCAGACCTTGCTCGGTTTGGGGGCCAAACAGTTTACTTACATTTTTTACTTCAAGTATGGTCATGTTTTCACCCCTTCTGATGTGTTGTGCACTTCGAACGGCTTTCAGCATCCACAAGCCCATACACTTGTGCGCCCAGCCACGAAATCCGGTAATTGTTGCTTCGCTTCCCGTCTTTCTGGGTAACGTTTTGTATTGTATCAATACTTAACCAGTATATCAACTGAATAAACAGTACATAATGTTTGTACAGTAAAAACTGTACAAAGTTTTCCGTCCGAATGCTCTGTTTTACTCCTTATTCTGCCTAATGAGGCAGCTTTACATTTGATATTGCTTTTCCTACAATAGACAATGAGCTAATTTAAGCTGTTTTTTGGTTAAAGATAGTCGTAGGCAGATGCAACCTGGTAAGGTTCCATTTTTCATACATTGGGTGAACGAAAGCCCTCTGGCATATAGGATGTCCGGCCGGATGCTTTCCCATGTAAGCAGGATCTTGTATGGTTGCAATTATTTGTGCCAAGACTGGGAATGTTCAGAATGGAGGTTGCAAGCATGGGCTTGGACCATTTACAAGAAGAACAGCAGGCAACCGTTCTTAGAATCCGTAAACGCGTCATTGAAGCTATCGGACGTAATATGGATCTATACGGCGTTACGCTGTCCACGGGACACTTATATGGATTGCTTTTTTTTGCAGACAAACCAATGACCCTTGACGATATGGGCCGGGAAATGGAAATGAGCAAAACGAGCATGAGTACCGGCGTACGTACACTGCTGGATCTGAAGATGGTAAATAAGGTATGGAGCAAGGGCTCTCGGAAAGACCTATATGAAGTGGAGTATGACTGGCATCAGACGTTTACGGATTATTTTGCAATTAAATGGAGAAAAGCGGTGGAGAGTAACCTTCAGGTGCTGCGCAAGTCCGTTGAGGAGCTGAATCGTTTGATTAAAGACCTGGACGAGCAAGCAGATGCCGAACTTCTTCACATTCTAAAGGTAGACAAAAATAAAGTGTTGCAAGCGGAAGCATATTACAAATGGTTGGACCGACTGATCGACACCATGGAAGATGAAGAAATCTATAAGCTGGTTCCGCGGGAAGAGATTCAAGATAACTCTTAAGCAGAACCCAAAAGGCGCTCTCCTATTTGGAGGCGCCTTTTTGCTGTGTATTTATAATGAAGAAAAAAATCAGGTTTCGTTCCTAATGCATTAGAATTGCCCGATCAGTCCGGCATGAGAGAGGGCCGCATGCTGCTCTGCGATGTGTATAAGTTCATCCATAATCCGGTGACGTCCCGAAGGTGTCCAGCTCATCATCAGCCAACTTGAAATATCATGTACATTGCCACCAAGTACAGCAGGCGAACGATTCCATGAAGACGTCTGTTTTAACCGCCGCAGCAATTTTTCGCTGGCAGGATGCATGGAGAGACGATGGATGAACAAGTGATCCGTATCCAGCAAAGGGATGCGTTCAGCAGGGTAATCGACCCACTGGTGTTCTGGCGGAGCAATCTGTGCAGGTTGCAGCCCCAATTCGGTATACAACAAATGACTCAGGGGATGATTGATCGTACCCTGCAGCCTGATCATTGGAGGCTTAACCTCTACAAGTGTAACCCGTTCATGGTCAAAAAACTGTTGCAGACGTTTACCAACATCCAGCGTTCTAAATTCAAGCTGTTTGAAATGATCCAAGGCTTGTTTTTCCCGTCCAACCAGCTCGGCAATACGGGAATGAATTTGTTTCCAGTCCTGAACAGGCTCAAGGAGGACGGTTGGCGCAATACTTTTCAGTTTATCGTGATAGGGTTCATGGTGTGTGTCGGCAATAATCAGATCAGGCTTCGATTGGCGAAGCTTGTTGAATTGCAATGTGAGCTTATGCTGGTGTTCGTTCTCGCTCAGTTCCTGATCTGTGAATCCGTTTAGCGTCGCAATCGCTTCTAGCCCCAGGGAAAACAAGTTATGTTCCAGGCCCAGAACGGAAGCCGTTGCTATTCGTAATTGTTCTCTCTTCATATATATACTGGGTGAGATACCGACAGCTTGTTTAAATTTGCGATTAAAATAATACTCATTGCCATAACCTACAGATTCAGCGATATCCTTGATTGAACATCGATCCTGCTGCAATTGTTGTTTGGCTTCTTCAATCCGCAGTCGATTCAGGTAATCTGTTGGTGACATGTCCTTGGCCTTCTTGAAGCTGCGGGAGTATGAGCTCGGAGTCAGGCCAGCGATCTTGGCCAGCTGGTCCATACTTATGCCTTCACCCATGAATCGGTGCATATACATAATGCTTCGTTCCAGGGCAGGGTCAACCTTCTCATGATTGGCTTCTAGACGATTCTCAGAAATGTACTGCAACAACTCGTGGAGCTGAGTGTGTATATTAATAAAATGCTCCTGCTGAACGCCCTGATAGGCTGTATATAATTGTTCCATGCGCGCGACCATCTGCTGCTCATGACGAACAGGCATAGGACCCGTTGACCATTGGAAGGGGAGGCAGGGATTAGAAGTCATCTTCCATTCACCACGCACTTGCTTCAACTGGACTGTGTTCATCGATAGGAGAATGCATTCCGTAATACCGGAGCGGGAGGCAGCCTCAATCGTGGTCCCCTTTTCCAGTACAAATAGTTGATGGGCGCGGGCTTTATGTAATTGATCATTAAGAACCAGGACACCTTCTCCTTGCAAAACAAGACACAGCATAGGCCGGGAAACCGTCTTGCCATGCACACGGAAATTCTCCCCACGGCGTACACGGCACATGGAAGAGAGGAGTGGTAGAGTTGACGTTTCAGAAATGAAGGGAAGCTGTTCATTCATACGGACCATCCTTTTGTCTCATTTTCTTAATGATAACAATTATCATTCTCATATGGAAGACGTTTTTCAAAAATAGTTGTGAACATATAAAAAAGAGGATACCGGGAGCCGCAGGGCTGCAAGGTAATCCTCTTTATTTAATAAGAAATTTAGTTTGGTGTTACCAACAGAATGTCGTCCAGGAATACTTCACTTAACACTTTATTACCTGAGCCATTCGCCTGGATATGATACAAACGATAGAGGTCTTTCGCGTTAATGTAGAAGATGCCTGGTACGTCATCTCTGAAATGGAAGGTGTCCCATTCATCCCCGACCAGTTTGGTTACTTTGAGTGTCGAACTTACAGCGTAGAGGCCATTGTCGCCAGAAATGTAGGCAAGTGTTGCTGTGCCATTGGTCAGCTGATCCCCAACGTAATTGACGTTAGTCAAATTTAGATTGGTCGTTTTGGTGACCTTGCTGCCAGATACGGTTTTTGCGTACGCTTTTTTGTCTGCATCAACGATAACTGCCTTGTCTGTGCCAAGTGCACTTACTTCTCGGATGCTTTTGCTATGAAGCTGGAATGTCTTGCCTGAAGTTGTAAGGGCAAAAGCTTTGCCTGTTGCGTAGTTGTAATCCTTGCTGCTGTCCAGGCTGATTCCTTTGTTATACACGTAAAACGAGCTGCTCCAGCCCCCGGAATATACTGCATTTACGTCCAGCTTGGCTTTTGGATTCACAGCACTTGCCTTGCCTGTACTGTAGTTCACGGTATACATGACCACAGCATTGGTGGAGTAGTAGGTTTCATAAGGATTGGTGTTAACCATCAGTTGCAGTTTGTTTTTTGCCGAATTCATAAAATAAGTGCTTTCCACTGCGCCTTCGGCAATCCGTTGTACAGTTCCGCTGCCATTTGTAGCTTTGGAGACGATCCAGGTATTGCCGTTAACGAGCGCGTTGTAATAAACGCGGCCCTTAATGACAGCGAGCAGCGGGAATTCCGTATCTGCTTTGTCCGCGATCTTTTTAACGGAAGTTGGCTCACCATCACCACTCGCACGATAGATTGAACCTTTCGCATCCATGTAATAAATGAATCCGTTATCCGTATCGTAACGCAGAACGTCGGTTGCAAACGTCTCGGCGGTATCGCGCGATCCGTCATTGGGGACCCGAAGCAGTGTTGTGGAAGTTTCAGTTGAAGTGTAGAAGAGGTGAGAACCTGCCGCTACAAGGTCCACACCCTGAAAATCAAGTAAAACTTCTGTCGTATTGCTGCCATCCCCGGATACTTTGTACAATACACCGTCCGAATCGTAATACACAGTAGATTGATTAAGGGAAGCTGCCTGTGCTGCATTACCTCCACCCAATATTGCTGCAGTGATCAGTGTAAACAACAGAAAAGTACTGATCTTGCGCTGCATGCCTGTAAACCATTTGCTCATGTCTCCATCGACACCCTTCATCCATATGTATGTAGTTCGTTTCTTAATTTATATCGGTAAACTAGGGAAAAATTGTTATATCTGAGCTGCCCGATGCGCACAGTTTGAAATTGAATTTCACGCTATCCCAAGCCTTGAATCCATTTTCGAATGTTGCTGCCATTCCTTTTCCAAAGCATTCACCACGAGTCTGCTGCATGATAACATTGCGCTTAACCAAAGTAGAGGAGTGATTTCATATGTTGAAGATCGCTATTATTGGATTTGGAAATGCGGTAGTAAATTATCATCTGCCTTATCTGGAGAGAAGAGAGCAGATCCAGGTGAAGACAATCTACCGACGTGAGGAAGACCGGCTGGGTGACACGGAGCGAGAGGGCTACTACCCTGAAATTACGTTTACTACAGTCCTTAACGATATACTGCATGATCCAGATATCGAACTGATTGTTGTTGCGACTCATGTGGACAGTCATGTTGAATACGCCAAATTGGCATTGGAACATGGCAAACATGTTTTGGTCGAGAAGCCGTTTGCCTCAACTTCGGCTGAAGCCAAGGAGATTTTTGAACTGGCGGAACGTAAACATCTTATCGCGATGGCGAACCAGAACCGCAGGTATGATGGGGACTTTCTTACTTTGAAAAAAGTGATCGAGAGCGGCAAGCTGGGCAATATTGTGGAGATCCAGTCCCACTATGATTATTTTCATCCGCAGTACAGTCGCAAAGGGTTTGGGTTGCTGCATGGTTTGGCGGTGCATACCATTGATCAGTTAATATCGTTATACGGTGAAGCAGACCGGATTGATTATGATGTCCGAAGTCTGGTGGCGCCTGGGGAATCGGATGACTATATCGATATAGATTTCCGGTACGGCCGGATGAAAGCAACCATTAAGTGCAGCTTGCTTGTCAAGATCGAACATCCAAAATTTATCATACACGGAGACCGGGGCAGTTTTGTGAAGTACAGCAGTGGTCATCAATCGAAGAATGGAGCCGGACCAACATCCTTATCCTTTGATATTGAACCTGAAACGAATTGGGGGATACTGAGTTATGTGGACGAGAAAGGGGAGTCCCATACGGAGAACGTACCGTCTGAAGTGACGGACTATGGCATTTTATATGAGAAATTGTTTGAGGCTATCCGTCATCACGGTGAGAAGCCCGTCAAGGATCATGAGGTTTTATATGTACTGGATATTTTGCATGATGGAGTTGAAGCCGCGAAAAAGGCCAGATGATTGGATATAAAGAAGAGGAGCGAAACAACGATGAATATAGCTGCGATTGGGACAGGATTTATTGTGGATGCCATTTTATCGGCAATTGAAGAAGTGTATGGAGTGAAATGTACAGCCATTTACTCCCGGAAAAGGGAAACAGCAGAGCCGCTTGCAGACAAATATGGAGTGCAGACTATCTACACGAATCTGAACGAACTCTATACTGACCCAAATGTGGACTTTATTTACATCGCATCACCCAACAGCATGCATTATGAGCAGGCCTATCAGGCGCTTCAGCATGGTAAACATGTCGTCTGTGAGAAACCATTCACATCAACGGCATGGGAAGCCCAAACGCTGATTAAACTGGCCCGGGATAAAAATCTGTTTCTGTTTGAGGCGATCTCAAACATCCATCTCCCTAACTACAACAAGGTGGAGGAACAGCTTTCCAAACTGGGGAATATCCGGTTCATTCAGTGCAATTATAGCCAGTACTCGAGTAGATACAATCAGCTGCTTGCCGGGGAGACACCAAATGTATTTAACCCCGAATTCTCTGGTGGTGCGCTGATGGATATCAACATATACAACCTTCATTTTGTCATGAAAATGTTTGGCAGCCCGAAAACCGTATCCTATACGGCCAACCGACACATCAATGGAATTGATACATCAGGGGTGGTGGTTCTGAAGTATCCCGAGTTTATTGCGGAGTGTGTAGGATGTAAGGACACAACCAGCATGAATTTTGTCTTGATCCAGGGGGAGAAGGGATATATTCAAGTTGTAGGAGGAGCTAACGGGTGCCAGGAAATCAAGATCCAGATTGGGCAGGAACCCCTGGAGATGATCAACGTGCAGGCACAGTCAAACTGGCTTTATTACGAATGGGAAGCCTTTAGAAATATCTACATCAATAAGGATTACACGAAATGTTATGAGCTCCTGAGCCACAGTCAATCTGTGATGAACATATTGGCAGAAGCGCGCAAGGATGCGGGGATTGTATTTGCTGCCGATCGGGTTTAATAGCTGTCACGAATGCTGCTCATGTACAAGATATCGAAGATATAAAGTACAGAAACCATGGAGGACATCTTGGAAAGCCTCATTTGTTCATTGTAGCCATAGCTGAGCAGGGTTTCGGTAGATTGTCTGGACAAGCTGGAATGGTTATTACCCGTGATCGCAATGACGTTCATGTTTTTCCCGTTCAGAATTTTGGCGACATCAACCATCGACTGATTCTCCCCGGTATGTGAGATGACGAAGGAAAGTGTGGATACATTAGGGTTCATCGTGTTCAGATAATGCATATTTCCACTGTTGTGCGCGATAGCGGAGATGCCCAGTTCATTCCACTTGGTGCAGGCCTGCTGTGCAAGATAGTAGTTCATATCACTGCCGTAGATATCAATCCGGCCGGATTCCTTCACCCAATTTGCGATTCGCTGCAACACAGAAACGTTCAGCAGACGGCGTGTTTCCTCCAATGCCTGATGATAAAGGTAAGGTACGGAATCCATTGCGGAACGTACATCCTCCAGTTCGATAAAGGGATGATTCGCAGGTGGAAGCGTGGCAGGAGCACGCTGATAATCGAGGGCAAGCTTTAATTGAAAGTCTGGGTACCCATGGGTACCCAGCTTTTTGCATAAACGGACAATGGTTGATGAGCTTGTATAGGTGGCTTGAGCCAGTTCATAAGCCGTAGATTCAAAAACAACTTCAGGATTGTTCAGAATGTGGTCCACAATATGCTTCTCCTGTGCCGTTAATTGCTGTGCATATTTCATTTTCTGAAGCAGACTGTATTCCATCAGTCGTTCCATTCCTTTCTTCGGTCATCCCCAAGTGCATGTCTCACTATCATAACCTGTCGTTTTTGTTTTCTCAATCCTGCCGCCATCTGAATGGATACACTCTTGCTGTCATCATGATCAGATCTGACTCTCAGCCAGCTGCTGGCGACTATTCCAGAGGGAAACCAGACGAAGCAGGACCAGGCTGATGAGCAGAAGCGCAGCTCCAATCAGCAGCAGCAATACCGGGCTGATAAGCAGCATTCCGCTTGCCTGACCAGCAATTAGTGCAAGCAGAGGAATAACGATAAGTCCTCCCAGCTGATAAGCTTCCTGAAATCCACGAACTTTGGCCGAGATCAACACATTGAGCAGGATGACCATAAGACTGCATGACGGAACCACCCAAAGCACAAGAATGATCCAATTCCAGTTCGGGAACATCATGGCTCCGAACATGGGGTACATCAGAATATTGGCAATGATCCCATAGATGAGAAAGGTAATCCAGGACAGTATTATGGAAGGTATAAGAGCAGCCAGTACTTTGCCTTTAAACAGGGTATCCATGCTGATGGGTGTGAAGAGAAGTCCTTCGAGCGTCTTGCGTTCCTTCTCCCCCGCGAAGCTGTTCGCTGTCAGAATGCTTGAGGCCATCACCGGAATGATCAGAAACAGCGGTGCGAACATGTATAAGGCCAGATAATAGACAATGCGATGGTTGTCTGTAGCCATGGAGGCCAGTTCCGGAATCTGTCCTGAGCTGCTTAAGATATCGAGACTGTCGAGCAGGAATCCGAGATTTCCAATGGAACGAAGTTCAACTCGGGAAGCCACCCATATGAGTATGGCGGGCATGGTAACCCCGATAATGAGCGGAACGATAAGCATGGGGAGCCATAGCTGAATGCTGGCTGTGATGGCCCGAATATCTTTACGTACCAGTGCTTTTATCGCTTGACGATTATTCATGATGGTGTGCCTCCCTGATGGCAAAATAGATGCTTTCCAGATCACTGCCGATTAGGCGAGCCTGATAGACTTGTCCGTTCGTGGTTAAATGTTTGAGCAGCATGGGGATTTCCTCACGGGACTGGAGCTGGAAAATCGCCTTGTCCGCCGAGAGGATCTCCGGATTAAACTCAGCAGCCGCACTCCATCCATCAGCCAGGACGGCCTCTACCTCAAGCCGTGGCGCAGTGAGATAACGATGTATAATCTCCTGCTCCGAGCCTTCTTCAACCTTGCTTCCCTTTTCCATGAAAATATATCGATCACATACGGCTGAGAGTTGGGACAGGACGTGCGAAGAGACCAGAATGGTCATGTTCTCCTCACGGTTCATCCGGCGAATGATCCGGAGTACCATCTGAATCCCATCGGGGTCCAGACCATTTGTCGGCTCATCCAGAAATAGAATGGACGGGCGATGAAGCAGAACTCGGGCAAGGCCGAGCCGTTTCTTCATGCCTGTGCTGTAGGTGCCCACTTTGCGGTGCTGATACTCCTGTAATTCGAACAGCTCTACCAGCTCGTCAATTCGTTTGGATTGCTGCTGTACACCAAAGGCATCTGCGAAGAAAACGAGATTGTCGCGTCCGCTCATATTTTCATACAGTCCACTTTGTTCCGTGAGTGTGCCGCACATGGCCAGTACCTTCTCTGCATGGTTGGAGGGGTCCAATCCGTTAATCGTTACGGATCCGCTTGTTGCCCCAAGGACACCGTTCATAATGCGGATCAGGGTTGTTTTGCCCGAGCCGTTGGGGCCAATTAATCCGGTAACGCTGCCTTGTTCAATCGTGAAGCTTACATCACGCAGGGCCTGGTGCTCCACAAATTGTTTGGATATGCTGCGAACTTCAATCATATGCCTTCACCATCCGTTCTCTATTTGAAGATGATACGTCTATCAGGACAATATCGTTCAAATGGATTGTAAAAAATATTATTCGGTCCAAAGTCCCACGGAGAAAAGGGCATTTACGCCCTAAAGTCCGAAAAAATCGGGTCTCAGGTTTGTTTTCTCATTCTCTTGTTCATTGTATTGTGGTAAAAAGGATGCAATATCCCGTTTCATTGCCATCCATAATGAGGTAATAAAAGGGAAGGCCTTATACATATGATGTATGCCTGAATATTCATCTAACGCCGGTCTTGGTTACCACCAGGGCCGGCTTGGCGTGGTCGTTTGGCAGTTTCAGGTGTGAAATGCCAATGTCTTAGATTTACATATTTGAAAATTTATAATTCGTCTAACACATCGTATGTACACATATGAAGTCGAAATTGTGTGTGTGTTGGACCAGGAAGGTGAGCAAAAATGGCAGCATCCAATGAGTATCGTTTTCAGGTCAATCTGAGTGGCATGATTCAGATCTTATCGAATCATCTCTATAGCAGTCCCAAAGTTTTCTTGCGTGAGCTGATGCAGAACGCGACCGATGCCATTACAGCACGAAGTGAGGCAGAGCCCGGATTTCAAGGCGAAGTGCGCGTAGAGCTGACAGGCACAGGTGAGCAGTTAACGATGATGGTGGAGGATAACGGCATCGGCTTAACCGAAGCTGATATTCACGAATTTCTGGCGATGATCGGACAATCCTCGAAGCGTGGGCAGCAAGCCCTGCTGGATGGAGAGACTTCTTTTATCGGACGATTCGGGATCGGGCTGTTGTCCTGCTTCATGGTGAGCAATGAGATCGTCATGCTGACCCAATCCGCGAAGGGAGGACCTTCAATGGAATGGCGCGGCAAGCCGGATGGAACCTATACCATTCGCCAGCTTGAGACCCAATTATCTCCGGGAACCAAAGTGTATTTGCGCTGTACGCCGGATGCCGCCCAATATTTTGAACCGGAATATGTGAAGGAAGCTTTGTTCTATTATGGGGCCTTGTTACCTTATCCCGTGACGCTGCAGAGCGAAGGTGTACAGGACATCGTCAATGCCGATTCGCCTGTGTGGCTTACGCAGCCGGAACTTGCCAAAGGGCGCAAAGCGGAGGTGCTTGCATTTGGTGGGCGCCTGCTTGGAGAGACATTTGAAGATTTCATTCCACTGACGACAGCTTCCGGGCGTACCGGAGGGATTGCATTTGTGCTTCCACATGCCGTCAATCTGAATGCCAAGCGTTCTCACCGGGTGTATTTGAAGCGGATGCTGATCTCGGAGAAGGCAGAGAATATTTTGCCGGATTGGGCCTTCTTTGTGAAATGTCTGATCTGGACCGATGAGCTTCAACCAACGGCTTCGCGTGAACATTTTTATGAAAATGAAAAGCTGGAGGAAGTACGCTCCGAACTTGGCGATGCCCTTCGTCAAGGACTGTCCGATATGGCGGAGAACCAGACAGAGCGCCTGAAGAAGCTGATACGTCTGCATGCACTCTCCATGAAGGCACTGGCTGTGCAGGATCAGGATTTTTACGCAATGATCTATCGCTGGCTGCCATTTGAGAGCACACGGGGCCACCGGGAGCTGGGGGAGTTAATGGCTGAAGGAGAGACGTTATACTTCACAGCGACGGTGGATGAGTATCGCCAGATTCACCATGTCGCGTCTGCCCAATCCCTGCTCGTTATTAATGGCGGATACATCTATGACAACGAATTGATGGCGACACTGCCACTTGCGGTACCAAATGTGCATACAGAGCGACTGCAGCCGGATCAGGTTTCGCTTAGCTTCACGGATGTTCCTCCAGCCCAGCGCAATGATTATTATGATGCGCTGCGTCTGGCGGATTCGGCACTTCAGCGCTTTCGCTGCCGTGCCGAGGTGAAGGGGTTCAAACCGGAAGACCTGCCTGTACTGTTCACGCTATCGCAGGAATCTTCTACGCTTCGTGCATTGGAAAAGGCGAGTGAGGAGAGCACAGAACTGTTCTCTTCCGTACTGGGCTCGTTATCCGCTGGCATCAGCTCTGCTGGCTACTCCACCTTGTATCTGAATGTAAATAATCCAATCATTCAGCGCGTGTTAACGACACCAGATGCCCAAATGACGCCGATCGCCATTGAGATGCTCTATGTGAATGCGCTGATGATGGGCCACTATGCCATGAACCGGCAGGAGCTTGAGGTGCTGAATCAAGGCATCGTTCGTTTTATTGATTGGGGTTTACGCGCAAATACGGATCGTAAGGGGGATGTCTGATGAATACAGAGATGGATTTCGAGGAATTGATGGACGAGGCCTATGGCTTGCCTAACGGTACAGCGAAACTGGGTATGCTTGAAGAAGCAGCCCGAGTGGCCGACGTAAATGGCATGGAGGAAGAGGCATACGAAGCTCGATCCGAGATTGTGGAAACAGCCACGTTCTGTGGATATCCCATGAAAGCACTTATCGCTTTTTCCTGGCAGCTCGGCAAGTTTGATCAGCAGCCTGAGCGCTATGACGAAGAGACATTAATGTGGTCGTACAAATGGATCCTGGGCGAACTCTCCAGTTTCCCCGAGGTCTCTCGCGATAAGATGATGGAGCTGCTGGAGGACTTTGGGCGACGTTTCAAATCCTTTGGCTACAGTGAGCGTTCATACTGGTATTACCGTTTCCGCTTATTCATGGATCTTGGTGACCTGGAGGAAGCAGGAAGCAGTTATGCCAAGTTCAAAATAATGGACCGTGACTTTATGAGTGATTGTGAAGCTTGCGAACAGGATGAAATCATGCGTTACTGGATTCTAATGGGAGATGATGAGCAGGTTCTGGAGGCGGCCAAGCCGATCTTGAAGGGTCGTATGAGCTGCGCTGAAATTCCGCACCTGACGTTATCCGAAGTCCTGATGCCGCTATATCGTCTTGGACGGATTGAGGAAGCGAACAAGCATCAGCAGAAGGGTTACCGGATGATCAAGGGCCAAAATGATTTTGTACAGAGCTTCGCAGAACAAATGGATTATCTGGCACGAACCAACCCGTCGAAGGGCATTGATGTGTTGGAAGAAAGTCTGGTACTGGCCGCCCATCATGAAGATCCTTTTGCTAAAATGATGTTCTACGCCAGAGCAGCTCAGCTGCTGCGCCGCTGGGCAGAGGAATCGCCAGGGTACCGATTGCGCCTTCCTGCTTCTTTCCCGTATGAAGGAGACCCTGGAGACTTTGGCGCATTGGCTGATTATTTTGAGGGTTATGCTAAGGCTGCTGCTGAGAAATACGATCAACGGAATGGCAATCATCATGTCTCTTCGTTGCTCGCCAACGTGTAACATAACAGGGTAAAAAAACAGGCTTGTTCGAAGAAGGTTATCCTCCTTCCGAACAAGCCTGTTGGACGTGTCTGGAATTAAGTTACTACACTTTGGTCATTTAAGGTGTTTCCTCCGGATTGGCAGATGAAGGCTGATCCTCATCAGCCTCATCCACATTGGAGGCTTCTGGTTGAGGCTGTTGAGCCATAAGTTCAGCTACAATCTTATCCGTTGGTTGAGTAAACAATTGATACATAATGGCAGCCTCTTCTTGACGAATAAGCGGTTTGCGGGCAAGAACATCCACAGAACCATCCTTCAGTACCTTCACTTCCGGACCATGAATGCCGAGTTTAACCATCATCTGGATTGCGGGTACAGCCCACTCATCCGCATGTCCGGCAAGCTTCACATCCTGGAACAGCTCATTTGGATACTGCAGCTGCAGCGATCTCCAGATCATGACCATGGCTTCCTGACGGGTAATGACTTGATCCGGCTTGAATTGTTTGGAATCCGCACCCGTGATCATGCCGACTTCATAACCGAGCTGGATGTAGCCTGCTGCAGGGTGACTGGTCCAATCGCTATCCGCAGGCGGTGTTGTTTGGCTTGGTTTGAGACCGCTCATTTTTAGTACATTCTCTATGAATTCCGCACGTGTAACGGCCGACTTGGGCTGGAATGCTTCGGTTGCATCGTTGTCATAATGACCGAGCGACTGTAATCCATAGATGGCCTCGGCATAAGGGCTATCCGGACGAACGTCCCGGAATCCCTGAGGCTGCTGCCCTTTTTTCTCATATCCCAGCGGATTGAGGTAGGGCTCTTTCATATAGATTGTTCCATCTGCTTGTTCCTTAAAGGCTGTGAATTGACCCGTTAACTCATCCTTGAACAGATTCTCATCCACCTGAATCAGGGTACGTGGGCCCAGGAAGGCATCTGAAATGCTCAATTTACCGGGTTCTGTGCCACCGTTTTTGAGAGAACTGACAATCGTGCTAAGTCTTAGGTCAGCATAGAGTCCGGCGAAGCGTTCCAGTTCATTGGTGGATTGAGGCGTAAAGTCCTTGATTACGACCGGCTCCGCATATTGCGGGAAGAAGGTCTGGATGAAAGCCGGGTAGAACAGATTACGAAGAGCTCCCGACTGATTGTACGTAAGGAAGACGCCTGTATTTTGCTCCGGAATAAGGAAGAGATAAGAGCTGAAACCGATCAGGTCGCCTGCCTTGGTAATAATTGCGGGACTGCTTCCCGCACCAGGCAGCTGAAATGCTGCTTCAAATCCATACGTTGTGTCCGGGAGTACCGGATGAATGGAAGAGCGATACTGCTCCATGCTTTTGACGGTGGATTCCTTCAGTATACGCTCGTTATCTTTCACACCATCATTCAGAAAAGCAATCATGAAGTTCCCGATATCCTCGGCCGTTGACAACATGCCTCCTTGAGGCATCGGTGTTGGAGAGAGGGTGTACAGATCGAGCGGATTATGTACCGCATCATACGCTGTCGCGAGCTGATCCTTGAACTTGTCGTTCAACACGAAACTGCTGTTATCCATACCGAGTGGTTTGAAAATGTGCTGCTGCATGTACGTCTCAAATGGTTCACCGCTGACATTCTCCACAATCATGCCGAGCAGCAGGAATGAGAAGTTGTCGTACATATAGGCACTGCCAGGCTCTCTGACGACAGGAGGCATGTGCTGCTGTGCATAGTCCTCCATGGAGACTGTTTTGTCGAAGTCGGCGTGAATATCTTCCTGCTGCGGATCGCGAATCTCGAATCCGGTAGTGTGCGTAAGCAGGTTTTCCACAGTGACAGGTTTGTCAAAAGGGTTATCAAACTCAAGTCCCTTCACATACGTTTGAAAATCGGCTTGCAGATCTACCTTCCCCTGCTCCACCAATTGCATGACGGCTGCTGCCGTAAATGTTTTGGAGACGGAGGCTACGCGAAAAGCCGTACTTTTCGGATCGACAGGCGTTTTGCTCTCCTGATCGGCATAGCCGTAGCCTTTCTCTGCCAGGACTTTGCCATCCTTGACGACAACAACGGAAGCACCGACATATTGTGCCTTGGCTTCAGCCGAATCAAAAAACGTGTCCAGAAATGCCTCTGCTGATTCAGAGGTTAGAGCCTTGGTTTGTCCTTTTTCATTGACCTGAGGTGATGAGGTTTCCGCATGAACCGCTGGTGCCCAGAGACTTAACGACAGGACGAAAGCCATGAATGCACCCGTTAGCGAGGTGACTCTGAAGCGGCTCCTTCGATTGGATAAATGCATGTAAACACTCCCTTGCTCAAATTTTGGCAATAAAGCATGTTCACTGTGTATTACTTCCAATCGGCTCAATAGGTTTCATGATTAGTTAGATTACGAAACTTAAAAGGTTTCTTAACGGTAAGGAGCTTATGAGGCATCCGCACATCGCAGGGACTCGCTCAGTTCAGCTGACGGCCTGAGTGATTGGCGGAAAAATACAAGAGCAAAGGCCCCAATGATGACATACAGGCTGGCCATGGCATATGAAGGCAGCATTGCTCCGATCATTAGCCCCAAACTGCCCAGCAGGGCAGCGACATTATAACTCATGCCATCTGCAGCCATATATGCTGCTCGATTCGAATCGGGGATCATCCCGGCAAGAAGCACCTGACGAACTGGAGAATACATCAATTCGCCAATCGTCAGCAGGACGGCAGAGCCGATTAGGAGTAAGGCCCAGTTGCTAAATGCAAGTACAGCGAATCCGGCGGTGTAGAGACACATGCCAACCGTCATGATGGATCTGGATTGGAACCGTGCCATCCATTTGGAGAATGGGATAGCAATCAAGGCAACCAGGACCGTGTTGATCGCCAAGATTAGACTGAACATCTGCAGACCCGGAATGTTCCAGTGGAACAGCTGGGCACTGAACTCACTTTTCAGACGGACAGCAATGTATTTATCCAGTTGGAATTCGAGAGAGACGGCCAGAACCGAGGCGGTGAAGAAGACCATGAATTTTCTGTCCCTGAGTACACTTCCATAGGTCTTTAGCATATTTCTTCTGACTGGCGCGATGGTCTGAACCGAGCCCGTTTTTGCTGTTCTTTCCATGGTTTCCTGAATGAAAAACAACAAAATGAACAAGGTTACCAAGCTCTCCATGCACACCAGACTGAACAGAATGAATCGGAAGGAATCGAATAACAATCCGCCCATCAGTGCGCCAAATGTAATGGCTACATTGGTCGTCCAATACTGTAATCCATATACATAATGTCGTTCATGTTCACTGCTTACGTCCACGATCATCGCACCTGCGATTGGAACAGTGATACCGGAGCTTAGACTGCTAAGAAAAAACATGATGCAGGTCACTTCTACCGAGTTCAGCCAGGGCGAATTCGCTGCAGCCAGCCAGAACAAGGCGAATACTTGCACACATTGAGCGATGACCATCATTTTTTTGCGTCCAATTCGATCCGACCAGTATCCTGCGCCCAGACCAGCGATCATAGAGGATACAATGTTGACCGTAAGCAGCACACCAGCCCAGCCAGCTCCCATCTGGACACTCAGATAAATGGCCATGAACGGAATGATTGATTTCTGGGTCAAATCTGTAAAAAAGTCAGTGATGATACGAATTTTAATGTTGCGGTGCAAATCAGCATATTTCATCGGTTGCATTTCTTCCTTCCTGGATTGTCATGTAGATGTTACTGAGTATAATGGAGGAAAACCTGAAGAAAAACTGTAGAAGCGGATGAATGAATTTCGTATTTTAGCAGAGTGGGAAGGTAGGGAATGTCGTGGAAGTAGCTGACCATTATATTCAATTGCGTATGGCGTTTCCGAACGTTCAAGATGATGAAGAATGGCCAACGACGATTGGAGAGCTGGCACAGCATTTGTGCTGCACGATGCGTAACATGAATTTGATTATGAACAAGTTTATGGATAACGATTGGATTCATTGGAGCCCGAGGCGTGGTAGAGGGAAGAAGTCCTTGCTGGTCTTTCAGGCACCGCTGCTTGATGTAGCCCGTGAACGTTTTGATCGCCTGCTGCAGGGCAACAGGCTCGAAGAAGCCTATCAGCTGGCCGCGAGTCTGCCTTTTTCGTTACGGGAAATGTTAATGCAGGGTTTGCAGGAACAGTTTGGTCTTCGTTCAGACCAGGGTACCATGGGAAGGATGGATATCCTGCGGATCCCACAGAACTTTCCGTTTGAGACCTTGGATCCTACCCGGGCTGCCATGTGGGGAGAAGTGGGCATTGTCGCAGAGGTATTCGATCGCCTGGTACGCTATAATGCTGAGCGTCGCATCTGTGAGCCAAGTCTTGCCGTGGCGTGGGAGAGCAGCCTTGAAGGAACAGAATGGACGTTTTATCTGCACAAAGGTGTTCTATTTCATCATGGCCGAATCCTGGATGCAGAGGATGTGAAGTTCACATTTGAACGAATCCTTGAGGATACCGACAATCCCTGCCGGCTGCTGTTTGGCACCATTGCGAAGATCGAGACATTTGATGAGCTGACGGTACGTTTTGCGTTATCTAGTTCAAACTTCATGTTCCCGGATCTGATGAGCAGCATGTATGCGTCGATTTTGCCGCGGGATGTGGAGTTCGACCGAATGCATCCTGTTGGAACGGGCCCTTATCGTTTAACAAAGAATCACCCCAGACTGCTGGTTTTGGATGTATTCCCTTCCTATTTCAGAGGACGTGCCTACATTGATCGAGTTGAGGTGTGGCAGCTCCCGCAGTCCGCACTCGTAGAGTCGGTGATCAAGCAGGATTTGTTCCCGGATGGAGCGCCTCATGCGGTACAGCATGAAGTTCAGGGCGGAGTATATATGACGTTTAATATGCGAAAACAAGGTCCACAGCAGGATCTGTATTTCCGCCAGGCTGTACAGCAGCTGTTGAATCAACAGGAGATGATGGATGCGTTCCGGGATACGCGTAATCAGCCTGCATACAGCCTGGTTCGGGATAATGATGGGGATACGAGGGAAGTAGGGATGGGCAGCTTGCCTATACGAGAGAAACGAACGAGGGCACTGGATTTCATCACGGATTCCTCATTGGCCTTAGCGGAAGAACTGCTTAAGCGAAGCAGCTACGCGGGCCAGACGCTGCGGTTATGGGTAGAGGATGGGCAGAAAATGGAGACGGACATGCTCTGGTTTGTACAACGCTGTGAACGGATCGGACTGCATATCGATATCGTTCCAGGTGATCCCGTAAGTGCGGTGTACCATGATGAATTCAGGTCATGTGATCTCGTGTATACGGGGGAAGTGTTCGATGATCATGTCATGCTGAGCCTGTTCATCATGTTTACCTTTCAGAATACATTGTTCCTGGTTGCCATGGATGATGATCGGAAAAAGGAGTTAGACATGGAATGCAGGCGCATCGTAGGAATTCGGGAAGGTGGTGAACGAATGGCAGCGCTACTGGGGTTAGAGGCCAAACTGATCGAGGAGGCGCTGCTGCTACCCGCCTATCGTTTCAGGGAGGAGCATGCCCATCATGCCTCACTTCGTGATTACAATGTGGTAGGATATGGGATGCCTGATCTGCGCCGTCTGTGGGTGAAACGCAAACCGGGCGCTGATCATAAGGAAGCAAGTTATCCGGCTTACATCCCGCTGTGGTAAGTGATACACAGCGGGATGAGCCTTGTAGTGAGCAGCTATGCTTCGCTTTTCTTCATAAACTCAATAGGTTTCGCACCCGGTTCCATCAAGAAAGGAATGGAAATGGAACGGGCGTTATTTTCCTGATCGACCTGGAAAGTAAACGTGATTTTGAGTCCAAATAAAACAAGCAGGACGGAAAAGGTATCATTGCCTGTGTATTCCATGGGCATTTCAATCTCGTTGAATATCGCTTGTAAGCCGTCATCATTCATTTGAATGGACAATTCTCCGTATCCGGCATGAACATAGGTACCTGCGTAGGTAATTAGAGGTCGCTCAAGGGGCATAATTTTTGTATCATCTTGTGCATCATCCGTTTTTTCCTCAGCATCGTTCACTGGTGTTGCCGCGGGATCCAACGTTTCAGGCGCATCCGTAACTGCAGATTCCGCTGATTCCTCGCCACTCATCAATTTGGCCATCTTTTGGCTCCAATCCACAGGTTCCTTTTCTAGCAAACGGTCCATGATGTGAAATGTAATGGTATAGGGGATTATGCTTCCATGGGTATTGCAGAGCACTACGATCCCGATCTCTTCCTCTGGTAGAAAGGCAACCTGTGAACTAAAGCCATCAATGGCACCGCCATGATGGATCAGCTGATGGCCGCGATAAGGTTCGATGAACCAACCCAGTCCGTAAGTGCTGACAGGCATCTCTGGACCATGAAACGGAGAATCACATGGCATTTGCGGACTGTGCAATACTTCCATTTGTTCCTTGGAGACGAGTTGCTGTCCATCATGCTGCCCCTGATTCAATTGCAAGCGTAACCAGGCTATCATGTCTTCCAGATTGCTATTCATGGAGCCTGCCGGACCGATTGCATCAATGTTTCGATAAGGAATTCGTACATTTTTGCCGTCTTTTTCCATATATGGAACAGCGAAATCAGGCTGGAGCTGCATTTCCTCCACAGAGAACAAACTGGATGTCATCCCTAGCGGCTCAAACAGGTGATCCTGAACGAAGCTCTCCCAGGTTGTTTCCTTCAGCTTTCCGACGAGAAAGCCCGCAGTCATGTACATCAAGTTTTGATATTGCCACTTATTTCTGAAATCCTCATTCGGCTCAAGATACTGTATAGCATCTACGAGCTCTTCCCTGGTTCGTGAAGAGTTGTACCATACCATTTCATGCCTGGGGAGTCCGGAGCGATGACATAACATATCACGAATGGTCAGGCGTTCCGTAGCCACAGGGTCGAACATTTTAAAATCATCCATATATGTTTTAACAGGCGTATCCCAGTTCAGCAGTTCCTGATCGACTAACAGGGCAGCAGTTGTTGCCGTAAAAGCTTTTGTACTGGACCCGATGGCAAAGAGAGTGCTTGGTGTTACTTCGAGTTTGGATTCCAGGTCGCGATACCCATAGCCTTTTTGCCAAATGACCTCATTCTTGTGAATTACAGCGACCGCGGCGCCAACACCCTTCCAGGTTTGCAGCTGTTCAGCTACAAATTCATCCAGTCCGTCCAGTAATGAGCGATGTTTTGTGGTAGTCATTATGATCCCTCCAATAAAAATATGAAGTGAGTTCAAACCAAGAAATAAAAACTCGTATGTAGCTGTCAATTAAGAAGTTGTTCCTTATCAACTATGCCTTTTCTGGATAAAGTTAACATCGGACCCGAGACTGATTTACCTGAAATCACTTGTCCTAACAAGGGAATAGAAAGCTTGTCAAACCAGTCCGCATAAATCGAACAAGTCCCTCATAGACATGTACTAATCAAGTAGGGGTTCTGCTGTACGCACAATCCTGAAGTGAAAACATTGTGCTAAAGGGGATGATGTCATGCGCCGAATATCATGGATGCTTGCCATGGTATTGGTCTTATCGGCCTTACTTGCCGCCTGCGGGAAGAAGGATGCGGCAGCCGTGGTCAAAGATCTGAACGAAGTCGTAGGAGAGATGGAGAGTTACCAGGGAGCAGGTGTGATGACACTGCATACCGGAGATACGCCGCAGCAGTATAAGGTCGAGGTGTGGCATCAGAAGCCTTCATATTATCGAATTGCGCTTACCAATGCCAAAAAGGATGTCACCCAGATTGTACTCCGGAACGATGAGGGCGTATTCGTCCTGACGCCAAGCCAGAACAAAAGCTTCCGGTTCCAAAGCAACTGGCCGGATAACCAGGGTCAAGTTTATCTCTATGAGACACTGATTCGCAGCATCACAGGTGATACAACACGTCAGTTCGCAGATGAGAAGGAGAGCTACGTATTTGATGTAGCTGCCAATTATAATACGCACGCACTGGTCAGACAGAAGATTTGGCTGAACAAAAGTGATTATGCACCCAAACAGGTGGAGGTCTCAGACTCCAATGCAAACGTCGTCGTAGATGTTAAATTTGACAGCTTCAAGTTCGGTGCCGAATTCGGCAAAGATGCTTTTGATATGCAGCGCAACATGACAGCAGGCACAGAAGGAAATAGTGGAACAGACACAACGAATCCGGCCGAGCAGGCAGGAGAAAATGGCACCAAGGAGCCAGCAAGCTCCGAGACTGCTCCAGGTCAAGAACCGACTACAGGTTCTGCTGAAGGGGTCACCGATGGACAAACCGGTGTGAGCGAAAACCCGGAACAACAGGGAGCTCAGGACCCGGCGAGTGGTGAACCAGGCACAGAGGAGCCTACCATGACTGAACCGGAAGGAGCCGGCAGTTTTGGCGTGATCGAACCGACATACGCTCCGGAAGGCGTCAAGCTGAAGGATGATCAAATTGTGGAGGAATCCGGCGATTACTCGGTTATGCTCCGCTACGAAGGAACGTATAACTATACGATCTTCGAAGCCAGACCGCAGGATAGAGCTGTATCACTAGCACCATCTCGCGTAGTGGATCTTGGATTCACTTTGGGAATGATTAGTGGAGACGCATTACAGACGTTAACATGGATGACCGATGGAATTGAATACAGAATCACGAGCGCGGATCTGCCGGAGAGTGAAATGGTTCAGATTGCAACATCGATGCAGGAGCAGTCAGGTAAATGATGTAATAGGTATAGTCGTTAGGGCATTAGGAATGCTAAGGAGCATCGGGGACTTGTTCTCCGGTGCTTTTTGATGTACACAGTTAGGTTGCCGCAGCATATGATGGAGAGGAAAAGCAGGACGTTTCGTAATGGGTATTGCTTGAGAAATGAACAGTGAAATGGGCAGGTTGACCCAATAAATACAAAACACGCTTATATGCGGGATGAACCGGGTAAGTAATCGGTATAGGCAGAGAGAGATGGCGTGAGGCTGCATTTTGGACTCATGTCCGTATCGCTTATCAGCCTGTTTCTTCATCCGCTTCCGGCCTCGACATTATGCTGGGCACACTTTTTGAGTCGCCGTTCTTCTGCTCATTTGACAGTCACATGCTTGAGCATTACGATGGAGTCTGATATGTGAGCCGGATTAAGATGACTAGAGAAGGTGACAGAACGTGCAAGGACAATATCGGCCGACCCAAGCGGAGATCAACTTGGATCATTTGAGTAGCAACGTAGACGCTTTCCGCGCGGTTCTGCCCCAAGGCATGAAGTTTCTAGCTTGTGTCAAGGCGAACGCTTATGGACATGGAGCTGTGGAGACGGCCAGAGAACTGGAACGAATCGGAGTGGATTATCTGAGTGTCGCTTTTCTGGACGAAGCGCTTGAACTGCGACAAAACGGAATCAAGGCTCCGATCTTGGTATTGGGTTATACACCGCCTGAGGGTATTGCTATAGCCAGGGAACAAGATGTGACCATAACGCTGTTCAGCAGGGAAGTGCTTGAAGCGATTCGTGATCTGGATACAGGATCGTCTCAGAACCAATTGAAGGTTCACATCAAAATTGATAGTGGTATGGGACGCCTGGGTCTGCTGCCCGGCGATGAAGCTATTGCTTTCATCCAGGAAACAGCAGCAATGGAACAGGTCCTGCTCGAAGGCATGTTCACTCATTATGCCAAGGCGGATGAAGAAGACAAGACCTATACACTGGAGCAGTATCGACGGTTTCAAAGCGTGGTTGAAGCGCTGCGGGATCAGGGATGTGTCATCCCGATTATACATACGGCGAACAGTGCAGCTGCCATTGATACACCGGAATTATCCTACAATATGGTACGAGTGGGTATCAGTCTCTATGGGCTGTACCCTTCGGCCGAGGTGAATCATCAGGTAGTGAAACTGGTCCCGGTATTGACACTGAAGACGAAAGCGGTTCTGGTCAAAACGCTGCCGCCTCATTGGGGGGTCAGCTACGGAACCCGTTATGTGACACAAGGGAACGAACGAATTGCGACCCTGCCTATCGGCTATGCAGACGGATTTTCAAGAATGCTGACAGGTAAAGCTCAAGTGCTTGTACGTGGCCGCCGCGTTCCCGTCGTCGGTACGATCTGCATGGATCAGTGTATGGTGTCGCTGCAATCTTTCGCTGAAGAGGCGGAAGAAATTCAAGCCGGCGAAGAGGTTGTCCTCATCGGTCACCAATCTGATGGTGTGATTACCGCAGATGAAGTGGCCTCCCAGCTTGGTACGATTGCCTATGAGGTGATCTGCATGATGGCTCATCGGATTCCGCGAATCTATTTCCGGAACGGTGTCGAAGTCGCCAAGGTTAATCCTCTTTTGACATCCTGACTGGCAAACTGGACGCTATTACCAATAAACTTTTTTTCGGAACGGAAGGAAAAGTGTCGGAGCATCTCGAATGTTGTTATATTGACGAGGATGAAAAATCCTGAAAAGAGATGTTTGGTCTGTACGAATATTGCCCCCCATGTTTATAATGGAGTACAGCATACTTGATATACTCGGGGCATATATATTCCTTTGTATAAAAGTTCTGGAAAAACGTAATACTGGTTCACAATGGCGAAAGGTTTGTGGGGGTGGAAGATAGGTGGCCAACTTGCAGAACACCAAGCGGATTATGATCAGTTTGCCTGATCATCTCCTGCAGGAAGTGGATGGCATCGTAGCGCTGGAGAATTCCAACCGCAGCGAATTGATTAGGCAGGCCATGAAGCTGTATTTGACCGAACGGAAGAAACGTTACATCCGTGAGTCCATGCAGCGCGGGTACATGGAGATGGCAAAAATTAATCTGACCATGGCATCCGAGGCCTTTCACGCGGAGGAAGATGCGGACAGCACTCTGGACCGCTTA
Source organism: Paenibacillus illinoisensis NBRC 15959 (assembly GCF_004000925.1). Taxonomy (GTDB): domain Bacteria; phylum Bacillota; class Bacilli; order Paenibacillales; family Paenibacillaceae; genus Paenibacillus; species Paenibacillus illinoisensis. The sequence continues at coordinate 277,455 of NZ_BIME01000005.1, forward strand.
GTTAGCGGGGTGTAGACATTGATCGTAAAACGCGGTGACGTTTTTTTTGCGGATCTTTCTCCCGTTGTCGGTTCGGAGCAAGGTGGAGTCAGGCCGGTGCTGGTCATCCAGAATGACATCGGTAACCGGTTCAGTCCAACGTGTATCGTGGCGGCTATTACCGCCCAGATTCAGAAGGCAAAGCTGCCGACGCATGTCGAGATTGATGCTGCGGCTCATGGCTTTGACCGGGACTCTGTGATTTTGCTCGAACAAATACGGACGATTGACAAACAAAGACTGACTGACAAGATTACCCATCTGGACGAGGAGACCATGAAATTGGTCAATGAGGCGTTGCAGATCAGTCTAGGTTTGATCGATTTTTAGGTTGCATGGCACCGGGTTTGGGCTGCCAGCAATCCGCCCGTAGCGGGATGTTCCTTGCGGGGAACACACAATTACAGACAACATTTCAGAGGAGCGTATCGCGGCCCAAGGGCTGCGGTGCGCTCTTTTGTCTGAACAAAAATGAAAGCGTAGAACATTGGCGTGCTTTTCGCTATAATGGAACCTGAGAAACCGTTTACGTCAAAGATGTATATAGAGGTGGAGGAGACATATGAGCATTTATATCCATGAAGAGAAACTACAATTTCATTTACAAACTCGCAAGGCAAGTTACGTATTCCAGGTGCTTCCTTCGGGATATTTGGTACATCTGTATTATGGCAAAAAATTACGCAATTCAGATCTGAGCTGGCTCCATGTTCGGACGGAACGCGCTTCCTTCAGCCCGAATCCGGTACCTGAGGACCGGACGATCTCATTTGATACACTTCCATTGGAGCTGCCTGTTTATGGAACAAGTGATTTCCGTAACCCGGCCGTACAGCTTCAACTGGAGAATGGTTCAAGTGTCTCGGAATTCACGTATGTTGGTCATCGGTTGGAGAGAGGCAAACCTGCTCTTCAAGGGTTGCCAGCGACTTATGTAGAAGCTGCAGATGGAGCTGATACGCTCGTAATTGAAATGGAGGATCGCGTGGCAGGAGTCCGCATCGAGCTCTCCTACACAGCCTATTCGTCCTTTAATGCAATTACGCGCTCGATGCGTATCATTAATGAGAGCGCTACCTCGGTGAATGTGGCTCGTGCACTAAGCACATCTGTAGATTTCCCGCATGCTGATTATGAACTGCTGCAGCTGTCAGGTGCATGGACGCGGGAACGCGATATTGTTCGTCGCCCACTGGCTTCTGGCTTGCAGGGCGTGGAAAGCCGCCGTGGTTCAAGCAGCCATCAACAAAACCCGTTTATCGCGTTGATGACGCCAGGTACGGATGAAGATCAGGGAGAAGTGTACGGCTTCAGTCTCGTATACAGCGGAAGTTTCACAGCGCAAGCAGAAGTGGATCAGTTCCACACCACGCGTGTATCTCTCGGTATTAACCCGTTTGAGTTCAGCTGGAAGCTGGAATCCGGAGAAGCTTTCCAAACACCTGAGACGGTCATGGTCTATTCGGATGCAGGACTGGACGGCATGTCCCAGTCTTATCACGAACTTTATCGCGAACGACTTGCTCGCGGCAAATTCCGCAATGCAGAGCGTCCTGTATTGGTGAACAACTGGGAAGCGACGTATTTTGGTTTTAATGCAGACAAGATTGAACAGATTGCGCGTGCAGGGAAGCAGCTCGGCATCGAGCTGTTTGTATTGGATGACGGCTGGTTCGGACATCGTGACAGTGACAACTCCTCGCTGGGTGACTGGATTGTGGACAAGAACAAGCTGCCTCAAGGTCTGGATGACCTGGCGAACCGGGTAACTGCACTCGACATGCAGTTTGGATTGTGGTTCGAGCCAGAGATGATCTCGCCGGATAGTGAATTGTATCGCAAGCATCCGGACTGGTGCCTGCATGTCCCTGACCGTCGCCGGACAGAGGGCAGACAGCAGTTGGTGCTGGATTTCTCCCGCCAAGACGTTCGGGATGAAATCGTACGTATGCTGAGCGACGTATTGGGCTCTGCGCCGATTTCGTATGTGAAATGGGACATGAACCGGAATATGACGGAGATCGGCTCTGCACAGCTGCCTGCGGACAGACAGCGTGAGACAGCTCATCGCTATATGCTTGGATTGTATGAGGTGATGGAACGGATTACGTCTTCCTTCCCTAATATTTTGTTTGAAAGCTGCTCAGGTGGTGGCGGTCGTTTCGATCCGGGTATGCTGTATTACATGCCGCAAACGTGGACAAGCGACAACACGGATGCTGTATCCCGTCTGCGCATCCAATACGGAACAAGTCTCGTGTATCCGGTAAGTTCCATGGGATCACATATCTCGGCCGTACCGAATCATCAGGTTAACCGCATTACGTCGCTGGAGATTCGCGGGCATGTTGCCATGTCGGGCAACTTTGGCTACGAGCTTGACCTGACACGTTTCACCGAGGAAGAGAATGCGATTGTGAAGGCTCAAGTGGAGCTGTACAAGGAGATTCGGGGCACCATTCAGTATGGCACGTTCCGTCGTCTGCTCAGTCCGTTTGAGGGTAACGAAACGGCATGGATGTTTATCGCACCCGATGGAAGCGAAGCAGTAGTATTTTATTTCCGCGTGTTGTCCGAGCCCAATGCTCCTCTCCAACGTCTGAAGTTGAAGGGGTTGGATCCTGACGCCGATTACCGCCTGAAGGGCGGCACCGAGACGTACACGGGCGATGCATTGATGTATGGCGGAATTTCCGTAGGTCGTGCCACAGGAGATTATTTGAGCGAGATGTTCCGTTTCGAACGGGTATAGGTAATCCTGCGTTTAATGCAGTGCTTTTCGGGGAAGACCGGAATACGTCGGGGTGACGTTTTTCGGTCTTTTCTTATGAGTTACGCGAAGCGATGAACCATAAAAACTCACTGTAAGAACTTGTAACCGGTAGGAATGCTGGAAAACTGAACGGAATTTTGTGATAATATAGGGAAGAGCAATCTGCATGAGTGCAGATTCGATACTGTGATTACAGCAGCATAGCTGCCCTGAACATGCTTAATCTGAAACGATTCAGGAAGGAAAGAGGGATTTATTTGTCTGAACAGGGAACGGTTCTGGAACCCAATGAAGAAACAATAAAGGCGGAACGCCAGGAAAGAATCATCAAACAGGTAGCCAAGGAACTGTCACTGGCCTTGAAGCAGGTGCGCACGACGTCAGAGCTTCTGGAAGAAGGCAATACGATTCCATTTATCGCCCGCTACCGTAAAGAAATGACTGGAGAGCTGGATGAGAACCAGCTGCGACTGATTGAGGAACGTCTCGTATATCTGCGTAACCTTGAGGATCGCAAAGTGGAAGTCATCCGTATTATAGAAGAACAAGGTAAATTGACGGGAGAACTGAAAAAGTCCATTACCCAGGCTGTGAAGCTGCAGGAGGTCGAGGATCTGTATCGTCCTTATCGCCAGAAGCGCAAAACGCGTGCCAGCGTAGCCAAGGAAAAAGGTCTTGAACCCTTAGCTGTATGGATATGGAGTCAACCGAAACAGGGGAATGTGCTCGAAGAAGCTGCGCGTTACATCAATGCAGAGCTTGGAGTGGACGATGCAGAAGCAGCCCTTCAGGGAGCCAAAGACATTCTTGCCGAGAACATCGCTGATGATGCTGCCATTCGTGCGTGGATTCGTCGCTATACGCTGGATCATGGCATGTTGACTTCGGAAGCGAAGGATGCGGAGCAGGAATCGGTCTATGAGAACTACTATGATTATCGTGAATTGGCCAAAAAGATGCCTCCGCACCGGATTCTCGCCATTAACCGCGGAGAGCGCGAGAGCATTCTGAAAGTAGGTCTGGAGGTTCCGCCTGAACCGGCCCATCGTCATATGGAAGGTCAGATCATCAAGGGTGCATCTGCAGTGCAGGATGTATTGCGCGCTGTCATTGAAGATGCCTACAAACGTCTGATTGCACCTTCCATTGAGCGCGAAGTCCGGGCAGAACTGACGGAAAAGGGAGAGACCCAGGCAATCTCCGTGTTTTCCGCCAATCTACGTAACCTGCTGCTTCAGCCGCCGATTCATGGCAAACGTGTGCTTGGTGTCGACCCTGCTTATCGTACGGGCTGCAAACTGGCTGTAGTGGATGATACGGGCAAACTGCTGGAAGTCGCTGTTACGTACCCGACGCCACCTCACAACAAAAAGCGCGAAGCAGCCGAGGTATTCCACCGGATGATCAAGCAGTATGACATCGGACTGATCGTTATCGGTAATGGTACAGCTTCCCGTGAAACGGAACAGTTTGTAGCCGAGATCATTCAGGAAAATGGCGATGAGAGCCTTGTGTACCTCATCGTTAATGAAGCAGGAGCAAGTGTGTATTCCGCTTCCAAGCTGGCGCAGGAGGAATTCCCTGATCTGGACGTAGCCGAACGCAGTGCAGCTTCCATTGCCCGTCGTGTACAGGATCCACTGGCTGAACTGGTGAAAATTGATCCAAAGGCCATTGGTGTAGGGCAATACCAGCATGACGTTTCTCAAAAGATTCTGGAGGAAAGTCTGAAAGCGGTCGTGGAATCTGCGGTTAACCATGTAGGCGTGGATGTGAATACGGCTTCGCCATCGTTGCTGTCCTATGTGGCCGGCGTGAATGCGACGATTGCCAAAAACATTGTGAAGTACCGCGAGGAAAACGGACGCTTTACGAACCGTCGTCAACTGCAGAAGGTACCGCGTCTGGGTGCTAAAACCTATGAACAATGCGTAGGTTTCATGCGCATTGGTGAAGGTGAGAATCCACTGGATCGTACACCGATTCACCCGGAATCCTACAAGGTCGTCGATCAGTTGTTCAAAGAACTTCAGGTGGAGCTGGACAAGTTGGGCAGCAAGGAGTTGTCCGTGCTTCTATCCGAACAGCAGCCTGAACAACTGGCTGTGAAACTGGACGTGGGTGTGCCTACACTGCGCGACATTCTCGACAGCTTACAGCGTCCGGGACGTGACCCTCGGGAAGAAATGCCGCTCCCTATTTTCCGTACGGATGTCCTTAAAATTGAGGATCTGGTTGAAGGCATGGAACTCCAAGGTACCGTTCGCAACGTAATTGATTTTGGTGCCTTCGTCGATATCGGGATCAAGAGTGATGGACTTGTCCATATTTCACAGCTGAGCAATGGTTACGTCAAGCATCCGATGGATGTTGTTTCTGTCGGTGATAATGTAACGGTATGGGTGATGAATGTGGATACCAAAAAGGGCCGGGTCGGCCTGACCATGAAAAAGCCTGCTTCGAAGCAGACTTCCTAGTCCCAAGATCCGAGAACAGCCTTCCCAGTTGCGGGAAGGCTGTTTGTTGTCGGCTCGAATGGGGGTGTCGACCGTTCCATATTCTTCGAATGAGTTAATGTAGGAAGAGAGAATGGGCTGTATACATGAAGAGTGTGGTTAGATTCTAGAGTTCACGATCCGCGCTGCGCGGTGTGCCATTAGCAGGTTTATTCCGGTAAAAGAACCAGCATTCGTTCAGCAGCTTGATCTGTCTGCTGTCTTTCTTGTGAAATGCACGCATCAGTTGATTGCAAAGCCATTGAGGCAAAGGGATCTCCTCCTCTTGCATAATTCATCTGTACGTTAGCATATGTGGCAATAGCCTGGACTGTGCGAATTAAGCCGCGCGGAACGTGTAAAAAACAGTGTCTGGCTTGTCAACCGACCTGTCGATTCAGATAAAATAAAAAGCGCAAATCCGGTTACGGAAATGCGCTTACAGGTTAGGATGTGCACTTTTAGAAAACGATAAATGAATCAGAGTGTTTCCATTTCTTCTTCGTACCATTGTTCCAGCTGGGCTTGAAGGGCTCGAATTTCGGTGAGTAAGGAAATCAAGGGATAATGCGTCTCGCGCAGTTTGGCGAAACTATGCTCAAGCGCATTGATGTAATCCAGCCCTCCGGTGATACTGAGCTGCTCGTTCAGAAGATCAAGGTCGTCACATTCAGCGATGGCCCAGGGCAGTACAGGTACATCCGCTGCAGTAAGTTTATCAATCTCTTTGTGCAGACGCAGGTTGAGTGCACTGAGTTGATAGGCGTAATCAGCGGGCATTTCAACAAACTCTAATTGCTGTTCCTGCTGCAGGATGACATAACGCATTGTAGGCATAACGTGTAATAATCTCCCCTCATACATTCTACTTGACAGTGTAGCCTACGAAACGGTTAAAATTCAAGTATTATACCGAAAAAAGGAACGGTCCAAGGGGTGAGAAAGGAGGGGAAACCGGGTGGATAATGCTGAGCTGCAGCAGTGGATTGAGCAGGTATCGCTGGATCATTTCGGAGTTCCGTTTACCCACGAGGCCTTGTTTAATCGACGTCTGACGACAACCGGCGGCCGATATATGCTGAAGAGTCACCGAATTGAGATTAATCCACATCAGCTAGAGGCGTACGGGCGGGATGAGGTCGAGAAAATTATAAAGCACGAATTGTGCCACTACCATCTGCATATTCGCGGACGTGGCTATCGCCACAGGGACCCGGAATTCAAGGCTCTTCTGCAAAAGGTAGGCGGTTCGAGGTTCTGTCAGTCCCTTCCGGATGGCAAGGGCAGGAAGCCGCAGCCTTATCGGTACAAGCTGGTATGCAAGAGCTGTGGAACGGAATATCTGCGTAAACGAAAAATGGATCCCAAACGTTTCAGATGCGGCCGGTGCGCCGGTAAGTTGGCTCTTCAAACCATCTCTAACGAGTAGTGTTCATCCTAGTGGATATAACCGGCTTGAAGAGGGGATGCAATATACCTGTATGAGCTGTATTTTCTCCCTTTTTTACAGTTAGCAAGAAAGTATAGTTAAGATGTTGACTTGGCTTATTAATCATGATAAATTATGTTTATTCGAGATTATTCCCTGATAGCTCAGTTGGTAGAGCACTCGACTGTTAATCGAGTTGTCACAGGTTCGAGTCCTGTTCGGGGAGCCATTTCTTGGAGAGATACCCAAGTGGCTATAAGGGGACCCTCTGCTAAGGGGTTAGACTGCGTAAGCGGTGCGAGGGTTCGAATCCCTCTCTCTCCGTTTTGATTATACTTCTCCGCAAAGAGATTAGAACCTTAAAGGTTCGTCGGAGCATAGTCTTCGATAGCGATACGTCGCAGTCTCGAACGAAGTGAGAGTATCCCTCTCTCTCCGTATTGAATACACGAATAGAATCCCCTTCACATGAACCGTTGATCGGTTTGTTGTGAAGGGGATTTTTTGGTGTAGATCTTTCTTGGATGAGATCTGCAACGTAACCTGCCTACAGCGAGATTCCCAAAACCTCGTATAAACCCTTCTTGCCAGCATCGGTAACTTCAACAGAGCGGCTGCCAGGCTTCTTCCGGGTCCACTCGAGCTGCGAAAGTCTGCGTTCCAATTGTTCGCCCAGCAGTCCGGATATGTGGTGACGCCGTTCGCTCCAGTCCAGACATTTGCGGGCAATGGCACGTCTTGATCCCGGTTTAACCTGAAGATCAATTCCGAATGATGTAAACCATTGTCTTCCTTTCTCCGTAATGTGATAATCCTTGGCCTGATCTGCTTCCGGCTCCAGTAGATATTCCTCCCGCAACAATGCATCGCACAGTGCAATCCCAAGCTTACCAGCAAGGTGTCCGTAACAGGTACGAGCAAAGCTAAGATGCTGGAGCTGATTAGACTGTTTGAGCGATCTCACCTGAACAGGAGGGGCGATACTGCCCATCGTTTCAATCAGAAAGGCAATCTCCTGGCCAGCCAATCGGAAGTAGCGATGCCTTCCTTGCCGTTCTACAACTAGCAGCCCGCCGTCCACAAGTTTAGCAAGGTGGTTACTCGCAGTCTGGGGTGTTACACCAGCCATATAGGCAAGCTCGCCTGCAGGCAGGGCCTGTCCACCCAGTAGTGCTTCGAGAAAGACAGCGCGACTCGGATCGGCAATCAATGACGCGATAACAGATATATTTGGATATGCATTCATACTTCGATGATACTTGAACTGTTGGCGTATTACAATTGGGACAGGCCACCGCAGAGTTCAAACTTGTATTGAGGGGCCAAGTATGTGAGACAGGAGATGGAGCAAACCGATGAATTTCGAAAACGCGAGTAAACGATCTGCTGAGGAGGTAGTAACGGACCAGCATGAGACGATTAACCCAAGCATTTTATACTATGGCACACCCGTACTTCTCTTGAGCACCTTGAACGAGGATGGGTCAACGAACCTGTCGCCATTGTCCTCTTCCTGGGCGTTGGGGGATTGTCTTGTTCTTGGTTTGGGTATCCAGGGAAAAGCCTATGAGAACTTAAAAAGACATCCTGAATGTGTCGTGAATTTGCCGGATGCGTCCATGTGGAGAGCTGTCGAATCTCTGGGGCGTTATACGGGTACATATCCAGTTCCTGAGGAGAAAAGACAGATGGGTTATCAATTTTGTTCGGAGAAATTTGAAGCAGCCGGGTTAACCACTCAGGATTCGCTTCGGGTTAAACCTCAGAGAATAGCCGAGTGTCCGCTTCAGATTGAGGCATCTGTACAGCATATCCGCACGCCGGAGCATACGCCTTTTATGGCCGTAGTCGAAGTGAAATCGCTGGAGGTACATGCACATAAGAAGCTTATATCTGGACTGAATAAAATTAATCCGGCAAAGTGGAGCCCTTTAATCTATAATTTCCGCCATTATTACGGATTAGGAGAGCGAAAAGGGGAGAACTTCCGCGCTGAATAGGGATCGGTATAAACAGAAAGGATAGAAACAGACTATCTTTATAAGAGGGTTATACAGGAAAGTAAAGTGGAGGCCTTATAGGTCTCTTTTTTTGTGCCAACTGAAATAGAAGGAAGTTGCTGTATGGATTATTTATTGAACAGGGAATGGGTAAATAGTAAAGAAGGATACATGTAAGCATATACATAAGCGTATTGCATCAATCCAGTAAGTGGTGATCTATCTGCAAAATGCTGACATAAGAGAGGTGGCTTGAGAATGGAAATGGAATATTTGATGCGAGTTCTCATAGCAGGGATCTGCGGGGTCCTTATCGGGTATGAACGCAAAAACCGGATGAAAGAAGCGGGAATACGCACTCATTTTGTGGTCGCTGTTGGTGCAGCGTTAATGATGATTGTCTCAAAGTATGGATTTCAGGATCAGGCAGGCTGGGCTAATCTGTCGCTTGATCCTTCCCGGATTGCAGCACAGGTGGTTAGCGGTGTAGGGTTTATTGGGGCCGGAATGATCTTTACGCAGCGCCATACCGTCCGGGGATTGACGACAGCCGCTGGCATCTGGGCAACGGCAGGCATGGGACTGGCAGTGGGTGCTGGACTCTACTGGACGGGAGCAGGTGTAACCCTGCTAATCGTGCTCGCACAGATGCTGCTGCATCGGCCGACACGCTGGCTGGTTTCCGCGAGAACAGAAACGTTAACCATTCGTCTGGAGCAGGAAGCAGACAGCCTGAAAGCCATATTGGCACTGCTGGGGCAGGAGAAGATTTCGGTCATCGGATTCAGGACGGAACAACAAACAAGCACAGGCTCGGCTCAGGAGACTGTGCTTGAATTCACCGTTCAGATGCCCGGGTCCTTCCGGGGAGAACAGTTGATTGTACTGCTACAGGACGTGCCGCATGTTAGATCCGTCGAGTTAAAGTGAGAGCTCGTGCGATTTCCTGACAGGATCGAATTTATTGACCGCCTTCAGCAACGATTTCGGGCCGGGAGATCGGTTTGCCGTCCAGTACAGAGTGAATGGCATGGGCTACACCGTGTTCCACATTGGTCAATGTTATAGCTTTGGCAAGGGCTTGAATCTCCGGTTCACCATTGCCCATGGCGATGCCGAGTCCGGCCATTTTCAACATGGAAACATCATTGAAATTGTCGCCGATAGCTGCCGTATCTTCCATGGAGACATTGAGATGGGCTGCCAGTTTAGTGAGAGCATTGCCTTTGGACACATCGGGATGCTGCATTTCGAAATTGTGTTCAGAGGATACCACCATTGCGACATCCGATCTGGAGGCAAAGTAGGCTCTTCCTTTCTGCAATTGATCCGGGTCAAGTGAGAAAGCCATAATGTTGTAAATGTAAGCTTCTGCAGGAATCTCCTGATGGGATTGAACACGATGGTAGTCTTTCTTGTCATAATGCTTCTTAACGGCGCGAATCAGGCGTTCAACGTCCTCACCAGGACTTGTACCCAGGATTCGGTCCATCTCGGCAAGCATCGTATCATGGCTGCTGATTGGGGCGTATATTCCCTGCTGAGTGGAAGCTTCATAATAGCACTCATGATCTTCGAGCCACTCCATGACAGATGCTGCTGTCTCACGTTCAAGCGGAAGATGATACAGACGGTTCCCGTCAGCATCATGAATCGTGGCTCCATTGGACCCAATGACTGGAGTGTTAATCCCGCCTTCTTGGCAAATGCCGACAACGTCCGAATAGACGCGACCCGTTGCAATCGTAACTTTCAACCCTTCTTGCTGGGCCCGGTGAATGGCTGCTGCATTTTCCGGGCTAATCTGGCTGTCTCTGTTTAGAAGTGTTCCATCCAAATCCGTAGCAAATAATTTCATCACCTTACAACTCCTTATCTTCTGTTGGTTCAGGAATGAGAATCTCAACCTGTTGTTCATTCAAAAAGTTACGCCATTCGTCTGATGGCCATTGGTCGGTAATCAGTACATCAATCAGTGACCAGTCGGCAAAACGGTACCCGTAACGTTTATCAAATTTGGAATGATCTGCGAGCACCAAGACCTCTTTGGCCGCCTGCATCATTTTTTGCTTAATCTTGCCTTCTTCTTCGGAAGCGCTGAATCCATCCATCGTAATCCCGCCAATACCGATAAAGGCTTTATCCACGTAATAATGGGAGAGTGTTTCGATCACAGATGCGCCGTAAACATAACGTTGTTCCTTGTCGACTTTGCCGCCAAGTAAACGAATATGGACAGCCGAGTGATTGGAGAGAAGATCTGCGGAATGAATGGAATTGGTGATGACTGTACATGATTTTCCATTCAGATGCTCAGCACAAGCCTGCACCGTCGTGGAAGAATCCAGAATGATGTTTTCGCCTTGGCGGACCATGGCGGCAGCGAGTTTGCCTATAGCTCTTTTTTCTTCTGAAACATGGAGCAGGCGATCCTTGTATGAGATATATTCACGGGGAGGAGAGGGGAGGATGGCGCCGCCCCGTGTTCGGATAATGGCGTCCTGTTCTTCCAGCTTAATCAGATCCCTTCGAGCCGTGTCCCGCGAGACGTCAAAAAGGGTAACGATCTCGTCTGCCGAGATCCGGTTATGTTTGCGAAGATGTTCGATAATGAGCTGCATTCGTTCTTCCTGAAACAAGCATGCCGCCTCCTTGCTAATGAGTGACCATGATACTGATAACCTAATTATAAGTATTTGCAATTTAGTTTGCAATATTTTAAGTGAACATAAGTTTTTATAAGTGTTTTGATATTATTTTAACAGGATGTAAGGATTCTGATGACATTGATATGAAATTCCAATCTCTCAGATGGTATATACCAGTTAAACGAGCTTATTATCTTGAAAATGATCTTTAAAAAAGCGTTAGATAAAAAATAAAAAAGTGTTGCACTATTTTTATATGGTGTGGTATACTCATTCTTGTCGCCAAGAAAGACAACTTGTTAACAAGGCCCGTTGGTCAAGGGGTTAAGACACCTCCCTTTCACGGAGGTAACAGGGGTTCGAATCCCCTACGGGTCATATCTTCACCACCTTTTTAATAAGGAAACCTCGCAAGTCATTGTTCTTAAACCAAGAGATGATATGGCACATCGGTGAAGTTACAGCAAGAGCCATTAGCTCAGTTGGTAGAGCACCTGACTTTTAATCAGGGTGTCGAAGGTTCGAGCCCTTCATGGCTCACCATTTATACATTTGAATATGCGGTCGTGGTGGAATGGCAGACACGCTATCTTGAGGGGGTAGTGGGTGTATACCCGTGGAGGTTCGAGTCCTCTCGACCGCATTACATGTAAACGTTAGGGAAATAGACTCTCGTGGATATCCATGAGAGTCTATTTTTATTTTTTTCATATATCTATGTGAAAACTGCTCATGGATGAAGAAGGGCTGAGGATTGATATCTGTTGTGGTATAATTGTCTATATAATGTTGCCGGAGAATTACGTTATGGTGCAAGATATGGATTTTAGATATTATGGTTGGAAGGCGGTCCTGTATGCAGTCGATATATGAGCGAATTGAACACCTGATTGCCGAGCGAGGGATGACAAAGAAAGCATTCTGTCAACAACTGAAGATCAGCACCGGGAATCTGGGTGATTGGAAACGTGGAAAGTCAATTCCAAGCACGAATAAACTGATTGAGATCGCTGCGTTTTTTGATGTGAGTCTGGACTGGCTCATGATTGGACGTCCATCCAAGGAAGCGATGGTACGGGAAAACGGGAGGATTATTTTTTTGGCGTGTTGCGGCAATTGGATTGCCAGGAGAGTGAATTATCGACCGAAGAGCAGTCTTTTATCAGCGAATATATTGAATTTACCCGTTATCGCAAGTCCAAGGAAAGCAGAAATGCTGCTGACTTTCGTTATAAGGAAGATGATAAATCCGAAACGGATGAATCGATCTAATGCAAAACCTCTGAACCAACCCGGATGATTTCCGGAAATGTTCAGAGGTTTTTTTGTATTCATGTGAGATGGCTGTAGTCGTCTTCATCTTTGGCTTCATGAAATTATGATGTGCAGTTTATTTGCGGAACGTAAGATTCTCGTTGCCTAACAGCTGCGGTCGAATGGTGTTCCAAATGTGCAGGCATTGTTCCTGTAGTTCCCAGGCAGCCATGCCGAGCAAACGGACGCCGATCCCTCCGCTCGCGAGCAGGCTTGCACCAGCGAGCATTCGGCCATCCGGAGGCAATGCAGACCTGATGCTTTCCAGTTCCGCTGTCCCCAGCCCAGGAGCGATCATCCACAGGGCCGCAGTATGGGTGAAATCCAGCAATGCAGCTGATTTTTGCGGATCATCGCGTCCGGGTTCCATTCCGAATCGGTCCCACACAGCAAGCTGGTCCCCTTGCCATATTTCGGTTGAATTTCGATACTTGCTAAACTCAAAAGCCTCACCCCGGTGAATTCGTCCGGCTGACCAGACATCTGCATAAGCGAGAATTGCCTGTTCCTCCAGCTGGAAGGTGGCGGTAAGCGAAGAAGAACTGCCTTTGAATGGGATCACGCATTCCGGGAAGTATTCAAGCACAGCGCCTTTCCTGATCTGGAAGTGATGGTTGACCGACGAGGGAAGTGAAGGCGTAGGATGAAGTCGTGTCGCTGATGTACTGCTCAACATCACATGGGTGCCTTCGCCCAAATGCCACTCGGAATGATAATGATCGCCGTTAAGAACACCGGGAGAGACGTCAGAGGTGTAGAGGCATAACCCATTGCTGTTTCCCGCTGGGCGAAAGGAGCGACTGAACCGGAGAGGTGCGCTGTAATAACGATCCGTCATGATCGTACGTCCCTCTTGAAGGGCAAATGTAGCTCGAAGCTCGCTGCGTCGTATCACCGCTCCTTCAGCACGAATGCCCAACTTCGTTTCGGCTCCTTCCGATACGGGAGATGAATTAATGGCTGTGGGCTGAGCCGTGGTCATGGCTGTGTGAATGGAGATGCGCAGCGGCAGCATCGTCATCCATGTATTGGTGCTCAAGCCAGTGAATGATCTCGGATACACCTTCACCGCTCATGAGATTCGACATCACATATGGGCGACCTTCGCGTACCCGCTCGGTATCATTCTTCATCACCTGCAAACTTGCGCCAACATAAGGTGCAAGGTCTGTTTTGTTGATCAGCAGCAGGTCTGAGCGGGTAATACCTGGACCGCCTTTGCGAGGCAGTTTTTCCCCTTGGGCAACGTCAATGATGTAGATGAACACATCGGCAAGTTCCGGGCTGAATGCAGCAGAGAGGTTATCGCCGCCGCTTTCAATGAAGATTAATTGCAGATCAGGAAAACGCTCAACCAATTCGTCTACGGCTTCAAAATTCATTGAGGCATCTTCACGAATGGCTGTGTGCGGGCATCCGCCTGTCTCCACGCCAATAATGCGTTCAGGTGCAAGAGCGTTTTGGCGCAGCAGGATTTCGGCATCTTCCTTGGTATAAATATCGTTCGTGATGACGGCCAGACTATAGCGAGTACGCAGCGCCTTCGACAGCTTCTCCACAAGGGCAGTTTTGCCGGAGCCTACCGGCCCTCCAATACCAATTCGCATTGGTCTGCTGCGATCAAATGCCTTACGTTCCCACTCCGGATGATGCGTATGATTAGCTCCTCCACACATAACAAATTCCTCCTTGGATTATCGGCTTATTTTAAAAGTACGTCTTAGCTTATAAATAGGGTTATTATGACATGAACAGCCGGGCAGGCAAGCTTTCGTGCCGCATGGCGTAGATTTCCTGGGCAATACTGAAACTGTGCATATCTTCGGGGTCGTCATCCCGAATTCGAATCCATTCGGAGTCGATATCATCGAGCAGTTTCTGAATGAGCATCTGTGCCTCGGTTTGCCCGATCGGCAGGAGGCGCAGCGCACTGTTTACGTATGCATTAACTGAGGTATACAAATGACCGGTGACCGCTTCGTCCAGTCCGATTTCCAACTGATAATTGATATATCCGTGAATGGTCGTGATCCCGCAATAGGCACCATGCGCCTGCACAGCTTCATCAATAAGCGAGAAGTCCATCCAAGGATAGAGAGAACGGGCAAGTTTCAGCAGTCGCTTCCCCATCTTATGGCCGCTTTCCCTGATCTCCCGGGGGGTTCGCTGGGCGTGTACCCGCTTATCATAGAGAGCGAGTAGAGCGGAGTCTTGTTCCTCCATTGCTTGGTAAACGCCTTTGATAGCAAGTCCATCGAGCCGAATCAGGCTGGAATGAAGCTGGCTGCGAATGAATTGTTCGAGTTCGGTGATTGTTCGAATGGTGCCGTCATGCGTATATGCTTCCAGACCGAAAGAGTGGGAGAACCCGCCGATGGGCAGGGCCGAGTCGAGCAGCTGAACATATCGAAGCAGCTTCGTACCACTTTGCATCATGCCAAGCGTCCTTTCTTTGCTTCTGTCTTGTTTCCCTTCCAACCAAAATCTAAACTGAAAATAATTTAAGAATACAGGTTGGACATGATACTACACGATAACGAAGAGGGCAGTACGAACCTGAAGAAGTGAAACGCTCGCCTTTATCACAAGATGTCAAAACATGAAGTAGCGCTGCGCCATTGGCAGCTCATCCGCAGGTTCGCAGGTAAGCAGTACCCCATCGGCTCGAACCTCGTACGTCTCAGGGTCCACTTCAATGTGAGGTGTCACATCGTTGTGGATCATATCCTTTTTGCTCACCGAGCGGCAGCCTTTGACAGGTTCCACGCGTTTGTTTAATCCGAGTGTCTCCTTGATGCCTGCATCAGCAGCAGCTTGGGATACGAAAGTAATGGACCCTTTCGCGATAGCTCCACCGTATGACCCGAACATCGGTCTGCCGAACACGGGCTGAGGCGTCGGGATGGAGGCGTTCGGATCACCCATCTGAGCGAAGGTGATCATACCGCCTTTGATCACCATTTCGGGCTTGACCCCAAAATAGGCTGGATTCCAGACGATCAGATCCGCTAGCTTGCCCACTTCCACAGAACCGACGATATGGCTGATGCCATGAGCGATGGCAGGATTAATCGTATATTTGGCGACATATCTTTTGATGCGGTCATTGTCGGAAGGGGAATCAGATTTCAATTCCAGCTTGCCGCGCTGTTTTTTCATTTTGTCTGCAGTCTGCCAGGTGCGGATAATGACTTCGCCAACCCGGCCCATGGCCTGGGAGTCGGAGCTGATAATGCTGAACACACCAAGATCGTGCAGAATGTCTTCTGCTGCAATGGTCTCTGGGCGAATCCGGGAATCGGCAAAAGCAACATCCTCCGGAATTGCCGGATCCAAATGATGGCATACCATCAACATGTCAAGATGTTCTTCAACTGTATTACGTGTATAAGGACGCGTGGG
The DNA here is from genome assembly GCF_004000925.1 of Paenibacillus illinoisensis NBRC 15959. GTDB lineage: Bacteria > Bacillota > Bacilli > Paenibacillales > Paenibacillaceae > Paenibacillus > Paenibacillus illinoisensis. The sequence goes on from NZ_BIME01000005.1 coordinate 293,555, forward strand.
ATTGGTTGAAGAAGGAATCACATACGATTCACCGGCAGCACGGATAATGTCTGGTGCGTGTCCGCCGCCTGCACCTTCCGTATGATACGTGTGAATCGTGCGGCCGTTAATGGCGGCAAGGGTATTCTCCAGAAAACCAGTCTCATTCAGGGTATCGGTATGAATGGCCACCTGAATATCATGCTCTCCGGCAGCAGTCAGGCACGCGTCAATGGCACTTGGGGTTGTCCCCCAATCCTCGTGCAATTTCAAGCCGATGACACCAGCTTCGATCTGTTCAATGAGTGGAGCAGCGGTTGAACTATTGCCCTTACCCAGATAACCAATATTCATAGGAAAGGCTTCAGCGGACTCCAGCATGCGATGAATATGCCAGGCTCCAGGTGTGCAGGTGGTTGCTTTGGTACCTGTCGCTGGTCCTGTACCTCCACCGATCATGGTAGTTACTCCGGAAGACAGGGCAGTTTGAATCTGCTGAGGACAAATGAAATGAATGTGTGTATCGATTCCGCCTGCAGTGACAATCATGCCTTCGCCGGCGATGATCTCGGTGGAAGCGCCAATCACAAGGAGTGGATCGACTCCGTCCATCGTATCCGGATTACCGGATTTGCCAATCGCACAGATGATTCCGTCACGGATACCAATATCTGCTTTTACAATTCCCCAATGATCGATAATGATTGCGTTCGTAATAACGGTATCCGGCGTGCCGTGGCTGCGAAGAGCGGTAGCAGACTGGCCCATGCCGTCCCGAATGACTTTCCCGCCTCCGAATTTGCTCTCATCCCCGTATACTGCGTAATCATGCTCGATTTCTGCCCAGAGCTCCGTATCTGCCAGTCTTACGGCATCCCCGGTTGTTGGGCCGAACATGGAAGCGTATTGTTCACGAGACATGCGTTTCATGCTGGATCTCCTCCATCCTGTGATGGCGTGGGGGCGAAAGCCTTCAGGAAGGCTTCGAGCTTCTGCGGGTCTGGAGGCTGGTCTGCCGATCCTTCCGTTAATCCGTTAAATCCATAAATCTGCCGTTTGCCGCCAAAAGTGGTGAGTTCAACCGGCTTTTCTTCCCCGGGTTCGAAACGAACGGCGGTGCCCGCAGGGATGTGCAAACGATGTCCGAACGCTGCGGTGCGGTCGAAGTCCAGAGCGGCATTTACTTCATAGAAGTGAACATGAGAACCGACCTGCACGGGGCGATCACCGCGGTTCAAGACAATTAATCGTATCGTTTGGCGATCGGGATGACAGACAATCTCATCCGGTTTCAATTGATATTCGCCTGGAATCATGGCATTCTCCTGCCTTTCTCAGCGTATGGGTTCATGCACGGTAACCAACTTGGTCCCGTCAGGGAATGTAGCTTCCACCTGTACCTCGGGAATCATGTCGGGGACTCCCTCCATACAATCATCCCGTGTAAGGATTGTACCGCCATATCTCATCAAATCCGCTACGCTCATTCCATCCCGCGCTCGTTCCATGAGCTCGGAGGTTAACAAAGCGATGGCTTCGGGAACATTTAGCTTCAATCCGCGTCCTCTGCGTTCGCGGGCGAGATTGGCGGCTACGGTAATCAGCAGTTTTTCTTTTTCCTGCTCCGTCCAGTGCAAGGGCCATCCGACCTTTCCCATAAAAGTATATATCTTCATGAATCATATTATATGTTAAATATACTCACACAGGGTGACCCTTTGTCAATAAGGTTTGAAACATATTAGCAGCATGCATGAAACAAGTAGGCGTAAAATAAAATTATGTAAGCATTATTGACATGAAGAGTTGGAGCCTCCATAATTTGGATCAACGAACATTTCGGAGTTAAATGACCTTAATGTTCGTCAATAGACTAAAAAAAGGGAGTGTAGGCTATTGAAGAAGAGGTCGGTCAGATTATGGGGAATTTTGCTTGGGGCGGTCATTGCTTTGACGGGGTGTGTGGAAGGTGGAACGCCACCTGAAACTTCGAATTCCGGTGGAACAGGGGAAGTTGCTGCGTCCGATGAGACGATCAAGGTAGGCATTCTTCATTCCTTGAGTGGCACGATGGCAATAAGCGAGGTGTCTGTCAAGGATGCCGAGATGCTTGCGATTGAAGAGATCAATGCAGCTGGTGGTGTCCTTGGCAAACAGATTGAGCCTGTCATTGAAGATGGGGCCTCGGATTGGCCGACTTTTGCGGAAAAGGCCGGAAAGCTGCTTCAGCAGGATAAGGTGGCCGCTGTTTTTGGCGGATGGACCTCGGCGAGTCGAAAGGCGATGCTCCCAGTGTTCGAGCAGAATAAAGGGCTTTTATTTTATCCGGTGCAGTATGAAGGACTGGAGTCATCTCCCAACATTTTTTATACAGGTGCAACAACGAACCAACAAATTGTTCCTTCCGTAACCTGGTTGCTGGAGAATAGGGGCAAAACATTTTATCTCCTTGGTTCGGACTATGTTTTCCCGAAAACGGCCAATCAGGTGATCAAGGCTCAATTGGCAGCTGAAGGCGGAGAAGTGGTTGGCGAGGAGTACACACCGCTGGGCCATACCGATTACAGTACAATTATAAGCAAAATCAAAGCTGCGAAGCCGGATGTGGTGTATAACACGCTTAACGGGGACAGTAATGTAGCCTTTTTCAAGCAGCTGAAGGATGCTGGCATCACCTCGGAACAGATGACGACGCTGTCGGTCAGTGTGGCGGAAGAGGAAATTCGGGGCATTGGTGCAGATGTGCTGAAAGGGCACCTGGCTTCTTGGAACTATTATCAGACAACAGATACTCCAGAGAACAAGACATTTGTTGAGAAATATAAAGAAAAATATGGTGCTGACCGGGTGACGGCTGACCCGATTGAGGCGGGTTACGTAGCAGTGTACCTCTGGAAGGCAGCTGTTGAAAAAGCGGGATCAACCGATGTAGAGAAGGTCAGAGAAGCGGCAAAAGGATTGGAATTTGATGCTCCCGAGGGGAAAGTAACCGTGGACGGAGAGAATCAGCATATTTACAAAACCGTCCGGATCGGAGAAGTGCAGGAAGATGGTCAATTTAAGGAATTGTGGAACTCCGGTTCTCCTGTCAAGCCTGATCCTTATTTGAAAACCTACGAATGGGGAGCTTCTCTAAGCAATCAATAAGCAAGTCCTTCATGTCCAAACTTCTGAGATTACGGATGAGGGTGGGACAGCGCACCCTCGTACAATATTACGATAAAGCGTTGATGCGTAGTCTTGGTGACGTGTTTGAATCGGAAAGAGGCTTTTAGCATGTGAAAGGGTGATCGGGATGGATATGTTTGTTTTGCAAATGTTCAATGGCCTTAGCATCAGCTCGATCCTGTTATTGATTGCGCTGGGGCTCGCAGTAACGTTTGGTCTCATGAATGTCATCAACATGGCTCACGGTGAGCTGATTATGATTGGTGCATATGCAACGTATGTGACTCAAAATCTGTTCATTTCATATGCTCCGGCAGCGTGGTTCGAAGTTTATTTTATCGTAGCATTGCCGATCGCGTTTGGTGTAGCGGCACTTATCGGCTGGCTGCTTGAAGTAATTTTGATCCGGCATTTATACGGTAGACCCCTGGACAGTTTGCTGGCTACATGGGGAGTTGGAATGATGCTGCAGCAGCTGGCGCGTACCATTTTCGGGGCGCCGAATGTGGGTGTATCCAGTCCGTCTTGGCTTAATGGAGGTCTTGCGATCTCTGACGGTATCGTATTTCCGTATAAACGGATTTTTATCATCGCACTTGTCGCGGTTGTTCTACTGTGTATGTATCTGTACATATACCGCACTTCTTCCGGACGACGGATGCGCGCTGTTATGCAGAATCGGAGCATGGCGGGCTGTCTCGGGATTTCCACCAGACGGGTAGATGGCATGACCTTTGCCATTGGTTCAGGAATCGCGGGTATCGCGGGTTGTGCTCTGACACTCATTGGGCCGATTGGCCCTTCGCTGGGAACCTATTATATTGTAGATGCATTTATGGTTGTCGTTCTTGGCGGGGTTGGCAAACTGGTAGGAACGGTATGCGGAGCGCTCGGGATTGGCATGTTTAATACGTTGTTTGAAACCTACACATCTGCCTCCATCGGCAAAGTGCTGGTGTTCGTATGTATCGTTGCTTTTCTGCAGTGGAAGCCGCGGGGGCTGGTTGCCATGCGAACCCGCAGTCTCGACTAACACGAAGAAGGGGGTTATATGATGTCAGCACTTCTGAAGTCAGGCAGTTTAAAAACGAGAATCATCTGGGCGGTCGTACTCATCCTGATGTGTCTTGCTCCGCTAATCTCTACCGAGTTTCGGCTTAGCTTGCTCGCTAAGTTCCTGGCGCTGGCTATTCTGGCCATCGGACTGGATCTGATCTGGGGCTACGGCGGGGTTCTGAGTCTGGGGCATGGGGTGTTCTTTGGTCTGGGTGGTTACGCCATGGCCATGTATCTGAAACTGCAGGCGAGCGGCACATCCCTGCCTGATTTCATGGGGTGGAGCGGCTTGTCAGGTCTTCCGTGGTTTTGGGAACCATTTCGTTCATTTCCGGTGGCGTTAATTCTGGGTATTGCCCTTCCGGCTTTGCTGGCATTTGTACTGGGGTGGTTTACGTTTCGTAACCGGATTACCGGTGTGTATTTTACGATTTTAACGCAAGCTCTTGTGTTAATCACGGTTACCTTGTTTATCGGCAAACAGGAGTGGACCGGAGGGACTAATGGTATAACCGGTTATAACTCTATTTTTGGTTTCACGCTGCATTCTGCAGGAACAACAATTGTGCTCTACTATATTACACTTGCCATTTTGGTACTCACGTACCTGCTCTGCAGAAGAATGGTGAATAGTCGGTTTGGCCAAGTGCTTGAAGCTTCGCGGGATGGAGAAAACCGGGTGCGTTTCCTTGGTTATGATCCGGCGGGTTATAAAACGTTGACGTTTGCCCTTTCCGGGGCTCTTGCAGGAATAGCGGGTATGCTGTTTGTTCTTCAGGTCGGGATTATCTCGCCGTCCATGATGGGGATTGTTCCATCCATTGAAATGGTGTTATGGGTTGCATTAGGTGGTCGCGGCACGCTCATTGGGGCTGTGATCGGGGCAGTGGTTCTGAATGCGGCCAAAACCGGGATAAGTGAGGCGTACCCTGAAGGCTGGTTGTTCGTTCTCGGCGGACTGTTTGTAACGGTGGTGTTGTTCATGCCTCACGGGCTCGTTGGAGTCTATCAAAATGTCGTTCGATTGCTGAAGCGGAGAGGAGAGGTTGTGCATGTCCCTGTCAGTAAGGAAAAACCTGAAGTCTACTGAAGCTTCACCTGTATTGATCGCTGAGAGTATTACCGTAGCTTTTGGTGGTTTCGTTGCAGTTAATGGCATGAACCTGAAACTGCATGAGCATGATTTGCATTTTCTGATTGGCCCCAATGGTGCGGGGAAAACGACAATGCTGGATGTCATTTGCGGAAAAACCAAACCCCTCTCCGGCACGGTGCGGCTGGAAGATGGCACAGAGCTGACACGTCTGAAGGAGCATCAGATCGTCCGGAAGGGTGTAGGACGCAAATTCCAGGCTCCGTCCATCTTCGGAGGCCTTACCGTACAGGAGAATTTGGCCTTGGCGGCGGAAAATCAGCGTTCACCTCTTCGGACTCTTGGTATTCCGCGGTTTGGGAAAATCAACACAGCAATGGAACAGGTCATAGAGCAAATTGGACTGCAAGACCGCGTGTATACACGAGCAGGAGCGCTTTCTCACGGCGAGAAGCAGTGGCTGGAAATTGGCATGCTGCTGCTTCAGGAACCGCGCGTGTTGCTGCTGGACGAACCGGTTGCCGGGATGACGGACGAGGAAACGCATAAAACAGGCAGGTTGTTACAGGGGATAGGGCGTGAACGTTCGGTCGTGGTTGTGGAGCATGATATGGAGTTTGTCCGTGAGTACGCGGCGAAAGTGACCGTGATGCATGAAGGGAAGCTGTTGAAGGAAGGTACCATGGCTGAGGTGCAGGAAGATCCTAGGGTGGCCGAAGTCTACTTGGGAAAAAGGAGAGATGACCATGCTGTCGCTGCAACGAATTGAATCCGGCTACGGGGAAAGCAATGTGCTGCGTGGTGTTAATCTGGATGTCCTGCCTGGACAGGTGGTCTGCCTAATGGGCCGAAATGGTGTCGGCAAAACGACGCTGATGAAAACGTTGATGGGCCTGCTCAAAACGAGGAAGGGGGCCATCCACTGGAAAGGGCAGGATATATCCGCTATGGAACCTGCCAAACGTGCCAAGGCAGGCATTGGATATGTTCCTCAGGGTCGTGAGATTTTCCCCCAGCTCACGGTAAAGGAAAATCTGCTGCTCGGTCTGGAGACATCTGCGCCTGGGGTGAAGACGTTTCCTGAAGATGTACTCGCGATGTTTCCAGTCCTTGCGACCATGTATGGACGACAGGGCGGTGATCTGAGTGGTGGCCAGCAGCAGCAGCTTGCCTTCGCACGAGCGCTTGCCTCAAGGCCCGGACTATTGTTGTTGGATGAACCGACGGAAGGTATACAACCTTCCATTGTCGAGGATATTCGGCAGGTCATTCTGCAAATCAAGGCGAAGGGCGACATTTCGGTGCTGCTCGTCGAGCAGAGCATTGATTTTGTACGTGGGGCTGCGGATTTTATCTATGTCATGGACAAGGGAGCAATTGCGCTGCAGGGATCGCCGGAGGAATTGGATATGTCTCAATTTGAACACCACCTTTCCGTATAGGAGAGGTGGTTATTTTTTGCTTTTTTTACTTTGCTCAAGAGCGTTTATCCAAAATGTTGGAGTACTTCGGGTATAGTCTGCGGATACAGTCTGGACAGATGTCGTGTGTAAATTCTGCGTGGGTATGTCTCTCCAAATAACCTTCGACTGAATTCCAGACGTCCTGCTCGTCCTTAATCTGTTTGCAGACGGCGCAAATGGGAAGCAAGCCGCGTAGTGTCCGCACTTCGGATAGAGCAAGCTTCAATTGCTGTTCAATTCGCTTCTGTTCCGTAATGTCTGTATGCGAGATCAAAGCTAGTCCCATGGGAGAAGGAGGATCCGTCTGATTCAAGGGGGTAAGCTCCAGCTTGAACCATCGAAGGTCCAGGTTCGCAGACTCTACAGATATGTCATATGTATGGCAGTGAACAAAGGGATGTTGAATCTTCTCTAACTTCTGAATAATCGATGAATTCTCCGTTTCCTCTTCCTGGGCTGCCCATATCTGCAGCAACTGAAGATAATGAAACGTTTCGCAAGAAGATCGGTGGGCGTCAGTTTTTTTATATTTCGAGAGATGCAATCGCCCGAGTCCGTTCTGCCATGCGGTATTGCAGCTGCGGATTCTCCAGTCGCGGTCGACGATGATGAGTTGATGACGTAGGGATTGAAAGGATAACCTTTCAAGGTCAGTTGTAAAGAAGCTCATGAATAGGCCCTCCTTGGCAATCAGTTAAAAGATCGGGACGGCAAGGTAATGGCGGTGTCATCGTAGTTCATCCGAAATTTGCAAAATGTCTGCCACCTGGTTTCGGAAACGGGTGGCTTTTCGTGTGCCATGGATGAGATTGGATAAACGATACGGCGGGATGTCGTGCTTCTCGCAGAACGTTTTCTGGTCCATCTGTAGCTCCGTTAAGCGGCGTTTAATGGCCCATCCGAACGGAGTCACGGGTTTCTTTTTGTTCAAAAGGGTTCACCCCTCATAGAAGTATTTCAACCCGCCTTCGGCTGTGTATAATAGAGGGAGATGCGAGCTGTTCATTACATTATATACGTATTTACGTCATGTAACAATTATAAACGATGAAAAATAGTGTATTTATATTAAATAATGACGTAATAACGTGATGTTCTATAGGCATACGTGAAAAAGCACGTCAGCAAGGAGGTTGCTGCGTGCTTTTTCGTTTGGGGAAATATGAGGGGAGCTTGGAGGCGGTAAGATTAGGCGCGATAAGCATGCAGCCCTGCGCCAAGCATGTGGAAGCTGGGGAACAACGATTTCATGGACATTGAGGTTGGCTGTGCCGGTCCATCCGCAGCGGAGGCGCTAACGGTATTCCATTCATGCTCCAGGTCTGCGGCCAGGCGAACCAGCAATTCCTGGGTTGTTTCGTTATGCATGGGGAGGACTTTGGAAGCTTCGGTTATGCATGCATTCATGGCTGAGTGCAAGTAACCCATTACCGCTTCCTCGACGGGGATATCGAGGTAGTGGTTGATCCAGGCGTGAACAGTAGAGAGGCAGCCTACAGACTCGTATTTGGCAAGGGTGTGTTCGAGCTGGCTGAATTCTATCCAGGGGTGGAGAGCCCGGGCCAGCTTGATCAGTCTTTTGCCCATGGCAGCGGCTTGCTCCCTTTGATCAGAAGGAGTCCGCTGAACGTGAACCAACTTGTCAATGAGAGCTGTTCGCCATGTGTCATTATGATCCGTTGCGCTGTAGATACCTTTAATCGCCATGCCCTCAAGTCGAACGATACTGGGATGCAGCTGGCAGCGCATGAAGGATTCCAGATCATCGGCATTTCGGATGCTGCCTTCAGCAATGTGTACATCCATACCAAATGAATGGGTAAAACCTCCGACATGAATGGAGGAATCAAGCAGTTTGACATAATCGAGCAGCTTATTCCCACGGTTCACGGTCTTTCGCCTCCTATGTTCGTGAAATGTTATGTTATATAACATTAATATTGATTTCTGAATCCTTTTATGTTTAAAATCCGAATTATATGATATATATAATCACATAAACATCCGTATTTTGTCAATGATTTCTTATTTTAAGTTTCAATTATATTATAACGTTACATAATATGATTGATATAAGTTAGAAGTCCGAAAATTATGTTAGGTATATGATATGTTTGTTGTGAAGAGCTAAAATTAAAAATGAAGATGTATAAAAGAATTGAAATTTAATGTATGCAGCAGTTAAAAGATCATGACGATAAAAACCGATATTTGGAGGAAAAACACAGGTGCAAAGTAGTTTTAATAAAAGTGCTTTACTTTTATATTGAGATCCTGTATAATCAATTTTGTTGCCGATTATTTACGACATGCGGTCGTGGTGGAATGGCAGACACGCTATCTTGAGGGGGTAGTGGGCGTATGCCCGTGGAGGTTCGAGTCCTCTCGACCGCATCATATTGTACGACAAGAAGAGGTTTTCCGAATATGGAAAACCTCTTTTTTGCGTTTGGAGAAACATAAAAAAAGGCCATTCACACAGAACCGGACTTTCTGTGGTTCCCTGTTGATTATGGCCTCTCCATGTTGATCTATTTCAGCAGTTTCTCAATATCAGCCTCAATTTGGTCAGGAGTCGTTTTTGGAGCATAACGCTTCACGACCCGTCCGTTCTGATCAACAAGGAATTTGGTGAAGTTCCACTTGATGGCTTTGGATCCGAGCAGTCCCGGTGCCTCTGTTGTCAGGTGCTGGAATAGAGGGTGAGCGCTTGAACCATTAACATCAATTTTCTCAAACATAGGAAAGCTTACACCGTAATTCATCTGGCAGAACTCAGCAATATCGTCGGAAGATCCTTTTTCCTGAGCGAATTGGTTACTTGGGAAGCCCAGTACTTCAAACTGCCGGTCTTTGAATTTGTTATAGAGTTCCTGTAAGCCTTCAAATTGCGGGGTCAGACCACATTTGCTCGCCGTATTTACAATTAGCAGCACCTTGTTGCGATAATCGGACATCTCGACTTCCTGGCCCCGAAGGGTATTGACTTTGTAGTCATAAACGGACATGATCAGTCGCCTCCATATCGTATAATGGGTTAATGATTCCTATAGTTATATTATATTGCTTACAATTAGATAATGCAAAACTAATTAAATGAATTCCTATGTTTACTTACAGATATCTAAAATTACAACCGTTTTTCATAAGGACGAGAATTAGCGAGATTCACAGAGATGGATGGAGAATGGATCGGTTGTAAGCGATATCATTGATATGTAATGCCTTAAATTCGTCCATTCGGTGATCTGACCGGACTTTACACTAACATGTCGCGGGTGTATGATTCATATCGTAATTTCTAATTCAATTAAACTTAACATGAACAACGAAACAAACGATAATATCGCTCTGGTCAATACATGAAACAGGAACGATGTTTTAATCGCTGAGTTTCCATTCATTCATGGGTGGGAAACGGGGGAACCAATCGGATTGGCTGTCATTGCAGCTAATCCATGGGGTGAATTTTTCGGTGCAAGCCGGAAATAGGGCGACTCTCGCGCCCGAATCCGTCAGCTAACCTCGTAAGCGTTAAAGGGAGAGGCAACAAGCCGTACGCATATTCATGGCGTTTTCGTCATGGGTTATTCAAGAAGCGTTCGGGAGGCCTTGGTCCCCCACGCTTCTTTTTTGTTGTCTTTTCACGCCAAGGGAGGAACGAATGATGGATAATGAGATGATTTTAGTAACAGCACCGAATGAAGCAGGCCGCAAGTTTATCAAGCTGTTGATGTACAAAAAAATGCCGTTTGCCGTTCTGACCAACAGTGCAGGGGAAGAACGGAAGCTCCGCAGAATCGGAGTGGAGAACGTCATTCGCATGAATACAGCTGAAGCTCAGAAGTGGTTTCTACCGCAGTCGAGCGTAGGCAACGTTTTTATCTTCGAGAACAGTTTGAACCTGACCTGCCGCTATTTGCAGATCTGCCGTTCCTGGACCTCCAAATCACTATGTGTGATTACGGAACAGAGTCACCCCAAAGGCATTTACCGAGGGATGGGAGCTGACCGCATTGTGTATTCCCTTAATGGAGAAGTTGGCTTCTTGCTTAATGGTTAATGTGATAGCTGCCGATTGATCCGGTGTAAGGTGCCTGTTATAATTGAACTTGTGGAAAAACGGAATTCTGAGGAGACTCATGCATGATGGTGGGTCTTCTTTTTTATTTGAGCATTAATGTACATTGCTGATTTAGAGATTGCGTTCATGGCTAACAAGGAGGAATAGGCGTGCCGGATGTACGGGGGTTAAAATGGTTGTTCTTTGATGTAGGAGATACGCTGGTGGACGAATGGGAGCCGGTAGATGATATTATAGGGCAGTTTGTAAAAGAAGCCTGCTTGCTTGGATATCCGGTGAAAATAGAGGAAGTGCGAGAGATATTTGCCTCCTGTTACCGAAATTATGAGCAGTGGCCCATGAGGGTAGCCATTCGAACGCTAATCAGCGATGAACGTCACAGGGAGCAGATCCAGGAGAAGTTGAAGTTCCGGAAGGAACTGGAGAAGCCCTTCGCTTCTGCTGACGCGGTGTTGAAGGAATTGTCACACCATTATCGAATCGGGATCATCGCCAATCAGAGTCCAGGGACAGAGGGGCGTCTGGAGAGCTACGGTCTGCGGAGGTACGTGGATGTACTGGCTTGCTCGGCAGAAGAAGGCGTATCGAAGCCGGATCCGGAACTCTATGCGGTGGCTTTGAAGCAGGCGGGATGTGAACCCCAGGAAGCAGTCATGATTGGGGATCGGATTGATAACGATATCATTCCTGCCAAGAAGCTGGGGATGCGAACGATTCGGATTTTGCAGGGCTATGGACGATTTCAGCCTGAGCTTGAGGGCCAAGAGCGTGCAGACTGGACCATCGAAGCCTTGGAGCAGCTTATTCCACTGCTTGTGCCTTCAGAGGGTTAGTGGAAAAAATTTAAAAGAGATGACTTTCGCGTCATTAAATAAAGGACAAGGCAAGTGCACGGCAAGCTAAAAGGCTGATTCCCTTAAGTATAATACTTAAAGGAATCAGCCTTTTTTTAATGAATCTCTGGTAAGAGGAAAACTGCTTTACAGCATATCCAGATTAAAACAGCATGATGGTCTGGAAGATCAGATAGACGTTCAGAACCACAATTACGGCAGCGATGATCCAAGAGATGACTTTGAGCCACAGTTTGTTGGCGAATGCGCCCATGCTTTTCTTGTCACTCGTAAACATCACAAGTGGAATGACGGCAAAAGGCAGCTGCAAGGATAGAATCACCTGGCTCAAAATCAGCAGTTCTTCCGTTCCGTGTTCGCCGGCGATAGCCGTCACAATAACGGCAGGGATGATTGCAATTAATCGGGTCACGAGCCGGCGAAGCCAAGCCGGAATCCGAATGTTCAGGAAACCTTCCATGACAATCTGCCCGGACAGTGTACCTGTAAGTGTAGAGTTCTGGCCTGAGGCCAGCAGAGCGACACCAAACAGAATACTTGCAATGGTTGTGCCCAGCAGAGGTGTGAGCAAGTGATAAGCATCTGCAATCTCAGCGACCTGCGTCATGCCTGCGCTGTGGAATACAGCGGCTGACACAATGAGTATGGCAGCGTTGATAAACAGGGCCAGGGTCAAAGCGATAGTTGAATCCATGGTGGAGTAACGGATGGCTTCCCTTTTCCCCTGAGTTGTCTGTTCGATCTGCCGGGTCTGCACAATGGAAGAATGCAAGTACAGATTGTGCGGCATAACCGTTGCTCCAATGATTCCGATGGCAATATATAGCATCGCAGGATTCTGTAGTATCTCGGCACTTGGTACAAAGCCTGTGAGTACCCCGCCCATGTCCGGTTTGGCAAGAAACAGGTCAATCCCGAAGCAGAGGGCGATGGTTGCCATCAGCACGATGACCAGTGTTTCCAGAGCGCGGAAGCCTTTATTTTGCAGCAAAAGGATAATCAGAACATCCACAGCTGTAATAATGACGCCGTATAACATCGGGATGTTGAACAGAAGCTTCAGTGCAATGGCTGAACCGATAACCTCAGCCAGATCTGTTGCGGCAATGGCCAGTTCGCACAGAGCCCAGAGCATAATGACAACCGGCATACTGAACCGTTCGCGGCAAGCTTGGGCCAGATCCCGTCCGGTTACAATACCAAGCTTGCCTGCAAGTGACTGTAATACGACGGCCATCAGGTTTGAGATTAAAATAACGGATAATAGCGTATAACCGAACTGGGAACCCCCGGCGATATCTGTTGCCCAGTTACCCGGGTCCATATAGCCAACAGCGACCAGATAACCTGGGCCGACAAAGGCGAGGAATTTTTTCCACCAGGCGGCATTCTTCGGAACCTTCATGGAGCCGTGTGCTTCCCCGAGGGAGGGAGCCATGCCTGCTGCGGCTAATTGCTCAGCCGAAGGAGAGCTGAATGGATTTTTTTTACTCATAATGTTCACCTGACTTTTTATAATAATCGTATTGATGCTCCGTATGATGAAGACCTGGGTTATTCACTTTTATATGTCTGAAAATATATGTCGTTACTTACATTGTACTCATTCAATAATTTTTGTCTAGTGCAACTTTTATGTAGATGGACAAAACGAGAAGTGAATGGGACCTCGCCCTTAGTGTATTACCCAAATTCAGAAAATGTACCTTAATATCATAAATAGTGTTATGTGGATGGAGGGCTGATGCATGAAAATGACAAAGATGCAAAAGCTGATTAAGTAACCCAAATCCGTTTCAAAATAAGTCAGAAGTTTAAATTGAATTGTAGGCAGCAAAAATATTGATGTAAAAGGAGAGATTCTAATGGAAGCTTTATATACAGCAACTGCGACAGTCAAAGGTGGACGTACAGGTTCGGTAACTTCATCGGATGGAGTCCTTAAACATGATCTGAAAATGCCAAAAGAGCTGGGTGGATCCGGCGGTGAAGGTACGAACCCTGAGCAGCTCTTTGCAGCAGGATACGGTGCATGTTACGAAAGTGCTCTTGCCAACGTGGCACGTAAAGCCGGCGTTAAACTGGAAGATGTGACTGTAACGAGTAATGTATCCATTGGGAAAGACCCTGCGGATGACGGATTCCAGTTGTCGGTCCGGCTGGATGTAAGCATGCCGGGTGTGGATCATAGTCAGGCCGAGGATCTGGCTCGCAAAGCACATGATTTTTGCCCTTATTCCAAAGCGACTCGCGGGAATATTGATGTCGTACTGAACGTGGTATAAACCGAATCTTGCTGAAATAAAGGGAGAAATAAATGAAGCAGGCTATCCTGGATACCTGTTGTTTGGTACAAGCCCTGCTGGCTAACGGCAGGGTTTTGTATTTAAAATCATAAGACATGCAGGAGATTGAAGGTCAAATCGCGTACTCTTTTACATAATTATACTCTTGCTTCATGCCAGGCATCTGAAAAAGGGGGAATGCAAATGAGTATTGAAGAGATGATTGAGCGAAGGTTTGTATGTACGAAATGCCGGGGAACAGATTGCAACATCAAGGAAGTATCCATGTCCGGGGCTGGTCTTAGCAAAATGTTCGACATTCAGCATAATCACTATTTGTTCGTAGCCTGTTCCTCATGTGGTTATGTGGAAGTATTCGACCCCGATGTACTAAAAGGCAAAAAGCAGGGTCAGGTAGGCACGATATTGGATATTTTGTTCGGCGGATAGTGTGGCATAACTTGGTGGGTATGGAATCAATTCAAAATAAGCTGGGAGGTTCGTGCTCCCTGAGTTGACATCGAACTAAAATTTCTTTAATATGACTTAGTACTGAGAAGTGTCATGCAGGGAATATGCAGGAAACAAATTTGAATTGACAGGTGATATCCATGTCTTATAGACCAAGTATTGCAGAATTACAAGTAGCTAGTAAAAACGAAAAAGACGGATTGTATGAATTTACAATGAAGCTGGTAGATGGCACGCAATGCCGTGTATTCTACTCCAAATCTCCGGAATGGAAGATGACAGCGATCAGCCGTCTGCAGAAGACGCCTTGTCCCGTATGCCGCAAAGATTTCATTTGCAAATGCATGGACCAGTGGGCAGGAGATCTGCATCAACAAATGATTGAAGATCAGTGGATGGAAAGGGCAATTGCTGAGTAATTGCCCAAACAGATACGAGCGTAGGCTTTAGAGCCTGCGCTCTTTTTCTATTCTATTCCTTTGAGTCGTATAAATTTTGGGGATAGCCGAACGTGAAGGTGAAAAGTGGGTAAGTTAATCTAACAGCATAAATGAGGAGGCTTCAATTATGACATCAATTCGAGCGGATGAGCATGAGGGACACCCAATTGTACTCGTGGACGGGGTTTGTCACTTTTGCCAAGGATTAACCAAATGGATTATCAAACGTGATCCGGAAGGGAAATATCATTTTGCATCGCTCCAATCTGATGTAGCCAAGGACTTGCTGAAGAAAGGAAATCTTTCTACAGACAGCATGGATACGTTTGTACTTATCGAAGAGGGCCGTTACTATACACGTTCGACAGCTGCACTGCGGCTGGCCAAAGGTCTGAAATTTCCGTATCCATTATTATATGTCTTTATTATTGTGCCCAAATTCATTCGAAATGCCGTGTATAACTGGGTAGCCCGTAATCGTTACCGGTGGTTTGGCAAGGACGAAGCGTGTATGCTGCCGACACCTGAGATCAAGAATCGGTTTTTGTAAATCGTACTAGAGCAACGCATGTACCACAAACATGATTAATAAAGGAAACATTTGGGTAATGAATACGGATCACATCTATTTTGGGAGGACAAACAGTTGAAGAAGTGGACGACATTCATTATCGGGGCATTATTAGCAGTAAGCCTGACAGCATGCGGTGACGATGCGGATAACAGCACTGCAACGCCGCCGGCTGGCAACGAAGCGACAAACGAGGGGAATACACCTGCAAAGCAGGAAACACAGATCCCTACACTGGAAGAATTGATTACCAAAACGAATGAAGCAGCCAAGGAAATGAAAAGCTTCTCGAGCGATGCAACCATTGATCAGAATTTGAAGCTGGAGGCGGGCGAACAGTCACAGGATCAGCAGGTAAAAACAACAATGAAGATGGATATCATCAAGGATCCAATGATGATCTATCAAGAGATGAACATGGAAATGTCCGGGCAGGAAGCACAAAACGTGAAGCAGTACATTACTTCCGATGCCATCTATTCGCAGGTGGGAGATCAATGGGTTAAAATTCCTGATGATCAAACGAAGCAGCTGATTGAGCAAATGCAATCAAGCCTGAACCCCGAAGAAGAACTGGACCAATTCAATAAAATTGCGGAAGATACCAAGATCACCGAAGAGGGCGACAATTATGTCATTACTGCAGACGTATCGGGTGATAACGTGAAGGAATTGGCTCAATCCGTCATGGAGCAGAATGGAACGGACGCCCAGACACAAGCGATGCTTGAACAGATGAATATTACAAGTATGCAAATGAAATATATGGTGAACAAGGAGACGTATCTTCCGGTTGGTACCGACGTGAATATGGTGATGGAGATGGAGCAGGAAGGCCAGAAAATCACCATGGACATGAAGATGACCAGCACCTTCTCCAACCATAACCAGGTAGAAGAGATTGAGATTCCACAGGAAGCATTGGACAGCGCGAAGTAGGGAGAGATCAAGCTTGCTACAAGCAAAAACATCCCTTTTTGAATCCATGCAACGTGGTTCTATTTGAAAACATCTTTGATTCAAGTTTGTGTGAACCCAGAGAGGTTACCTGCTTGGATCGAAGGTGTTTTTCTCTTTTCTACAACTGGTCAGGAAGCACAAAGGTATAGTATAGTCGTGTAAAACGATTAAATTATGTTGATGTCTTATTAATTGGAAGGAGAATTACGCAATGATTGAATATGCTCATATACATCATGTTAGCCTGGCAGTGCGTGATCTGGATGTTGCCAAACAATTTTATACCGGACTGTTAGGTATGCAGGAAATTGAACGTCCGCCTTTCCGCTCTACAGGCACATGGTATGCGATTGGCAGTCAGCAGCTGCATCTGCTCCAGCATCCGGAAGGACATACACTGCGTGAGGCGGGAATTGATACGACGGATGGTCACTTTGCCATCTGGGTGAAAAGTCACAACGAAACGATAGCCTGGCTGGAAAAGCAGGGGATTGAGTATGAAGCAAGACCGGATAGTGTTGCAGGATTCGCACAGATCTTCATTCTTGACCCGGATCGTAACATTATTGAATTTGATGCACCTTATCAATCATAAGAATGGAAGCATCAGATTGTTAATTGTATAAATCTCTTGCTCGTCCAGAAATTGTATGCTATATTATCCATACATTCATAGCACGTGACGGAAGCACCGTCCATAATCTTGCATAATACATGCGGATCATGGTCGGTGTTTTTTTGTGCTTTTCTACAGGGAGGGAGGAGAAATTGATCGTGCTGAAGGCGGTACTTGCTTCAAAAGACAAGGAATATGTCAGTGCCTGGCTTGATTTTGTTCAGGGGAGTTCATTTGGTGCTGCAATGCGATTTACCGCCTTTTCACAGTGGGAATCGTTTCAGGAGTATATGCATGAACATGAAGGAAAGGAACTTCCAGATCTGGTTATTGCAGAACCTGAGTTTCTGAATCCCTGGCTGGAAAGTATGGGTGAAGGTCCGGGTGTGCCTTGGTTGCTTCTCAGTGAAGGTCATGAGGAGGTGGCGGAAGATAAGCGCTTAATGAAATATCAACCTCTGCCTGCATTGTTGGATACCGTTCTGAATACAAGTCGGCAGCCTCGTCGCAAAAAGGTGCACCGTCCAGGACAGCAAACCCTTTCCCTTGGAGTGGTGTCAGCTTCGGGAGGAAGCGGCAAGACAGCAGTGGCACTGCATATGGCAAAGCAGCTCGGACTGGCAGGCTACGCCGTGCTCTATCTTAATCTGGAGACGCTGGATAGCGTGCTGCCATTCCTGGAGAAGGGATTATCCCGAAGTGTACAGCGTGTTCCGGATGCCGAAACCGGGCTGTCCCGACTGCTGTATGATCTCAAGGTCGGGAGGAAGGAATCGGGCAAGCACGGGCAGGTGACTACGCAGGCTCCCTCCAAGGGAATAGATGGTTACGTGCTTCGTCATGATGGACTGAAGGCAGACGTGTTCTGGCCATTATCCAACCGGAAGGAACTGCTGCAGATGTCGTGTGAAGATACGACGGGGCTCGTTCATTATTTGTCTACTTCCGGGCAATATGACGTGCTGATTCTGGATGGAGACTCCGGTTGGGACGAACGCAGTCGAGGCATTTTGAAAGCGGCAGATGACTTGGTATGGCTGGTTGAAGATGACCTGTCTGCCATGCACCGCTGGGGCCAATGGCTGGCGCATGCTGAGCGGACTGAGCCTGACTTGGTTGAACGTGTACTGGATCGTGCCCGCTTTGTGGTAAACAAATACCGAGACAGCATAGTCAATGCCGTTCCACGACCTGAGCTGAAGCTGGATGCAGTGCTGCCGTATATCCCTTCCTGGAAGCAGCTTCACCAGGAGGAAGTACTGCTAAGCTCTCCCATATTTCAGCGTGAGGTAAAAAGGCTGTGTGCCATGCTTGTACAGGACGGAGAGGATGATCTGAAGCAGACGGGGCGCCTCCATAAGGGAGAGGGGTGGGCATGATGAGTGATGCATCCCATAGAGTTTTGGACCGGGAAGAACAATTTCAGAACATGCGCCGCGAAGTCAGGGCAGGCCTTGACTTAACGTCTTCAGCCGGGGACAAGGAACTGTGGCAGGGGATTGAGCGCAAGGTGTTATCTGATCCGGAACTGGATGACCTGACATCTGGAGAAAGACATGCGCTGGTGCAGAGGCTGTTTGATTCGTTTCGCGGGTTGGACATTCTTCAACCCCTGGTGGATCATCCTGACATTACGGAGATTATGATTAATAGTCACCGGGAGATCTTTGTCGAGCAGGAAGGGGAAGTTAGCCAAATTCAGCTCGAATTCGAATCCAGAGAACGGCTGGAGGATATTATCCAGATGATCGTCTCTGGGGTGAACCGGATCGTGAATGAGTCTTCTCCCATTGTGGATGCGCGGCTCAAGGACGGTTCGCGGGTCAATATTGTGCTGCCGCCGATTGCGCTAAAAGGTCCCACCATGACGATTCGGAAGTTCCCAAGTGAACCGATGACCATGCCGGACCTGATTGGAAAAGGTGCCTTGCATGAGGAAGCGGCAGAGCTGCTGCAGCAGTTGGTGCGCAGCAAATTCAATATCTTCATCGGGGGCGGGACCGGGTCAGGGAAAACGACCTTTCTGAATGCATTATCACAGTTTATTCCTCCGGATGAACGGATTATTACGATTGAAGATTCCGCCGAGCTGCAGATTGTCACGGTGCCGAATCTGGTGTCGCTGGAGACGCGGAACGCCAATACCGAGGGCAAGGGTGAAATCTCCATCCGGGATCTGATCAAGTCTTCACTACGGATGAGACCCAACCGGATTGTAATCGGAGAGGTGCGTGGGGCAGAGGCGCTTGATATGCTGCAGGCCATGAATACCGGTCATGACGGTTCGTTATCTACAGGGCATGCCAATAACATCTCGGACATGATCAGCAGATTGGAGACAATGGTACTCAGCGGGGCAGAGCTTCCTATTTCGGTTGTGCGGCAGCAGATCAGCTCAGCAATTGATATCTTCGTTCATCTATCACGGCTGAGAGACCGTTCAAGGCGAGTGACGGAAATCAGTGAAGTCATTGGCATGAAGGACGGGGAGGTACTGCTGAATCCGCTCTTTCGTTTCCAGGAGCGGGATGAAAGGGAAGGCAAGATCATTGGAGGGTTGGTACAGGTCGGAAAGTTGAAGCGGATTGAGAAAATCCAAATGGCCGGGCTTGGAGAGTGGCTGAGTGAATACATAGGTCGGTACCACAAGGAATTAGAAGATTCGGATAACAAGGTAAATTGAAGCGGTTAGAAGGTGATTAGGTTGGGTGAGTCCAGGCAGGTGTTAACGGATTATACCGTATACACGCTATCCGGTAGACAACGAACCGTCTGCATGTTGATTAGTGGACTGCTATTTTTCGGTGTCGGTATTTTGTTCTATCACCACTGGCTGGCAGGGGTGATCTTGGCTGCGGGATGCATATGGGTGCCAAAGCACTGGACAAAGGTACTGCTGGAACGAAGAAGAATGACACTGAGTTTACATTTTAAACAAGCGTTATACGCGTTATCCTCCGCACTGGCTGCGGGGAAATCCGTGGAAAATGGATTTAAGGAATCGGTAGAAGATCTGCGAATGCTCAATCCTGAAGCGGATACCGATCTCATTCGGGAGTTCACTATTTTGCGGACAAGAATGGAATATGGTCAACCGATTGAGGAGGCGCTGCAGGACTTTTCTGACCGGGCTGGCATCGAGGATATAACGAATTTCGCAGATGTATTCATCACGTGCAAGCGGACGGGTGGAGACCTGGTCGAGGTGGTTCGCCGAACCTCTGCTGTGATTGGCGAGAAGCTGGACATCCAGCAGGATATCATGGTCGCTGTGGCACAGAAAAGGTTTGAGTCCAAGGCAATGTTTGCCGCGCCTTTTATTTTTCTTATTTTTTTGAATTTGACGGCCAAGGATTTCATGGAACCACTGTATAGCGGTATGGGATATCTGATCTCCAGCGTGGCTTTGGTAGTGCTCGCCTGCTGTTATCTGTGGATTACACGCATTATGGATATCAAAGTATAAGGAGCTGATTCGATGCTGCTTCCCGTTATATTCGGAGGGGTGCTCGGAGCAGGCTGGCTGGTGCTGGATCGAACGCGAGGACATACCTACCGCCATCTGCGCAAACTTCATATGGAAGGCTTACGTCTGAAAAAACTGCATGGACCCTTTCTGTTTTTACTGGACAGATATGAGGTAGGCCGAAGATTGCCTGTGCTGATGTACCGCATGCAGCATGCCATCCAGAAAATGCACGGCATACAGCACAGCGGAGAGAAAACGATGCTTTATAGTGCTGAAATGCTGACGTATGCCTGGCTGATGCTACTTGTGGGCTGTCTGTTATCACTCGTTGGCGATATCGGAAATGGAGGTCTGTTAGGCGGGCTTGCCCTCGCGGTTGCACTGCCTTTTGCACTCTATAAAGATCTTCATACCAAGGTACAGCGAAGAGACCAGGATATTCTTATGGAGCTGCCCGAGCTGTTAAACCGGATTGTCCTGCTTGTAGGGGCAGGGGAAACCGTACAAAGGGCTATCGTTCACTGTGTTGCAAGTCAGGGAGAGCGAGACCATCCACTCTACAACGAGCTGCGGAAGACGGTCGGTGATTGGAATAATGGATACTCTTTTCAACAGTCGTTTGAACAGTTCAGCCGCCGCTGTGGTGTGCAGGAAGTTACGATTTTTACGACGACAGTCCTGCTGAATTTCCGCCGTGGGGGAGGTGACTTTGTACTCGCGCTGCGGGATCTGTCCCATGTGTTGTGGGAGAAACGCAAGGCTGTCAGTCGGGCGAAGGGAGAACAGGCATCTTCCAAACTGGTGTTTCCGATGGTTCTGATCTTTTTTACGATTGTGGTTATGATCGGAGCACCTGCTTTTATGATGATGAATATGTAGGAGGAATGGAAATGCAGGAGATATTGAAAAGCAAAGCAAGTACATTTTGGAACGAAGAGGACGGTCTGGGTACGCTGGAGCTAATTCTGATTATTGGCGTCATCATTATTATTGCCTTGATTTTCAAAGATCAAATTAAAACCTTGGTAACTCGTTTACTTGGTCAAGTTAGCAAAAAGAGTGATGAATTCTTTGAGTAAACGATTCAAAAGGGAAGATGGAAGCTTCACGATCGAGGCTTCCCTGGTCTTCCCGGTCGTGCTGTTTATTCTCGTGCTAATTCTGTTTTTCACGATGTACATGTATCAAAAAACCTTTTTGAACCAGCATGCCTATGCAGCATCGGAACGAGCCGCCTACAGTTGGGATAACAGTCACAAGCAGGCCATGACAGGTGAAGTAGCGGCAGGTGAGCATGACAATCTCTACTGGAGATTAACGGATGACCGATTGCTCGGAGCTCTGTTTGGCTGGGCTGGCGCGGATAACCAGATTAGTGTTCCCGTGCCTGCTAGTGAAGGCGGGAGTCTGACTGAACAGAAGCTATCCCAAGCCGTTCAGAACATGCCAGGTGGGATGCGTGGAACGATCGAGTATCAGAACTCCTTGATACAGCGAAAAGTTACGACCAAGCTGGAGCAGGTTATTTCTTTGCCTCTTCCTTCTTTTTTGTTTGATTCGGGTGACCGTGTTCTGACGCAAGGTTCATCAGCGGTTGTCGAGCCGGCGGAATTTATCCGAACGGTGGATCTGGTCCGTTATTATGCTGCCAAATTCAAAGGGAAAGGCGGCGAGGCAACCGGTACAGCAGCTGAAGCAGGACAGGTCCTGCAGCATTTTGGAAAAACCAAAAAGTAGAGAGAGGAGGAGAGCAGCGCTGTTCAGAAAAAAAGACGGTGAATCAGGTGCTGTGACCCTGTTCTTGATCTTAATCCTTGCGGGAATCTATATGTTTGTCGCGGTATTCATCGATTATGCCCGAATAGCCGCCTTCAAAGTTCAGTCAGAACGCATGGCTCATGCAGCGTTGAGATCGGTGATGTCTGCATACGACACTTCACTCCGGGGGTATGGCTTGTTTGGTTATGGAGATAGCAGTGGTGAAGCCATTATGGCTAAGGTACTGAATGATAGTGTGAAGCCATCGGCTGTGAAGGACGGATTCCCCATTCTGGATATACAGTGGGATACAAGCACCCTGAGCATGGAGCGGGAATTGGGCAGGTATGATATTTTCAATCGCCAGATTCAGGAGGATATGAAATATCGGGCTCCGGTTGATTTTACGTTAGAGGTGGTCAATCGCTTCAAGCCGATGTCGGAGGAAATGAAAGAAGCCGCGCATACCGTAGACTTGCTCAAGAAATTACAGAAGCTATATGACAAGCGTGAGGAATTGCTTGATGAGGCGATAGCCCATCAGACCGATTCGGCTAATAAAATGAAAGATCTCCCTGCTCTGATCATGAGTCCTCCTTCACCTGCCATTTACGATGAAATGATGGAAGAAACCCCGGAGACTGCTGCCGAGATCGCAGCACGTTATACAGATTATCTAAGCAAAAAACAAGCAGACGAAGGACAGCCATTCAACCAGCAGCAGTATATCCTGGAGCTGGCTCGTTATCGGACAGGTGTTGGTAATGTGGTTACCGGTATAAGTATGGTTCTGCAGCCGGCACAACAGGCGCATCAGATGAAGCTCGAGGCAGCCCAGACTCTAATTGATGAAGCGCGTAATCTTAACGAGGAAATGAAGCGGGTTATCGCTGAAGGGGAGAACCGTTCCCAGAATGCGAGTTATGAAAAAGTCGGGAATTCAAACCTCCCTGGGCAGAGTCCACCATCTACCGGATCAGGCAGCGAAGCCAAAGATACACGTTCACTTGCCTCTGAGTTGGTGAGAGCCGATTCATTGTTTGATAAGTTAAAAGAACATATCCGCTCCCAAACCTCAGACTTTAATCAGGTTAGAAAAGACAGCCTTGAGCTGAATACACAGCTTCGCAATGTGACGGGTCAGAGCGGTGTGCCTGTGAAGCCTGCTGTGAGACAGGCAAGTCAGGTCACAGAACGATACATGGACTCTTATGTACGAAGTGGTGCCTCCAATGTCATTCTTCAGAGCAAACAGCTGCTTGAGGAAGGTCGGGGATCTGATGCGCAGCGTAAGGCCAACGACAAGGAGTCCAAGGCAAAATTAAAGGACATAAAGCGCATATTGTCACAGATCGAAAATGGACATTCCGGATCAACGGAAGCATTCAAGCAGTTGGAGCAATATTATAATGCCAACATTGCATTTAACCAGGCTAGCCAGGAGGAGGCCAAAAAGGCGGAAATTGCAGGCGATCCTTACGATTCAGGCGGTGACGCCATGAATGGAATGGACAGTTTATTTGGCGGGATGTCTGGCCTGCTGGATAGTCTAGGGGATGAATTATTCCAGAATGAATACGCACTCGCTTATTTCAATTCGATGGATTTTGGACAGCTGCTCGATTGGACTGAGGGGAGCGGGGATTCGAGTGAGGTCTTCAAACTGGAGAATCAGGAGCTGGAATATATCATTTACGGGTTTCACAATTCTTCAGGCAACATTGCGGCTGCATATGCAGAAATATTTGGTATGCGTTTGGCGATTCGAACCGCAGAAGGATTAATTGAGAACAGTAAACTAGGTAATCCCCTTCTGGTGTTATCGGCTGCAATTTTATACGGGATTACTCACGCCATAGCGGATATGGTGAAGCTCTCCAAAGAGGGCAGTGTGGAGTTGTCCAAATATATCAAGGTTAAGCTTACATATAGGGACCATCTAAGACTATTCCTTTTAATGCACAGTAACAATGAACGTAAAATGTCCAGAATGCTGGCATTGATTCGGCTGAATACGGGCGTTAATCCCGATGAAAAACAAACGTATGCATCAGGGAACATACGCAGCAGTGTGAAGTTATGGTTTTTGCCAGGGGTGATCAAAAGTATAGGTGCAGTTATGGGGAATGCAGACCAGGTTGAAGATGGGCGATTATTCATAGACCGGAGGACGGATTATTCCTATTGAATCAAGCCGTACCTTTTCAGGTGGAGGGATTATGGAGAAGCAGGAGCTAGACCAAAAAGAATATGCGCGATGGCTGCTTCGATTAACACGGTTGCGCAGAATGGAACAATTGAAATCTCTGCCGAAGCAGGCAAGCTCCTCGAAAAAGGAACAGGGAAGCATTGTATTGGAAGCTTCGCTCGTTCTGCCTGTGTTTCTGTTCTTTGTCATGTTCCTTGTCTACATCGTACAAATGACACTGATCTCGACAGCCCTGCAAAGTACAGCGGGTGAAGCCGTAAAGCAGCTCTCCACCAAGATCTATCCAGTTTCGCTTGTCTTCACTCCATCGGATTCCGCTGGTGGTGGAGAGAAGGGAAGCGGTTGGGGCATACCAGAGTTGTCTTTAACGGAATGGGCTGAAGAGTATGCCTCGGCTCTGCCGGATCCGCTAAGCAATTGGGTGCGTGCGGCTGCAGCCAGTGGGGAGCAACCTTTGCAGGAGATTAAGACTTCGGTTATGGAGACTGTACTTGATCCAGCTGTAAAACCCTTGCTCCAACCTTTTATAGATCCGGAATTGCTGGATATGGAGCGTATACATGTTAACGGGATATCTGTGCCGGATCTCAAGAACAAAACAAATCCGTATTTCAGGCTGGAGCTCAGTTACGAACTGCCGATTAAAGTGCCTTTCCTCGGCAAACCATTACGGATTCAGGCTGCTGCCGCTGAGCGCGTATGGATCGGAGATACGGGAGAAGGTTCTAATAGTAATGAGGGCGATGGAGACGCTGCAAGTTCAATAACCGTGTTATCCAAGCCAGAGCCTGCTTACATAGGGAATAATGCAACAATCAAGGTTCAGGTGGAACCAGGGGCCACTGCAAACCTGACGATATTTTATAAGTCGGGAGAAAGTACAGCGAAACATATTGGCTGGGCTACACCGGATGAGAATGGCGTGATTGAGTGGAACTGGTTTGTAGGTACTCGAACGACGGAAGGGACCTGGACATTTGTAGTGGAAACTGCGGATGGCAGTAAGACAACAACTGAGTTTAATGTAGCATCGAGAAAATAGTGATATGGATAGAGGAGTGATGGGGGTGGAATGGTTCATTGCAGCCTGTGGCCTATACGTGGTGACTGCCTTTGTAACCGATGTGCGGTCCATGAAAATTCCGAATCTGCTGACCTTGCCTGTAACCGTTCTAGGTGTGCTGGCCCATGGGATATGGGATGGATGGGAAGGCTTGATCTTCTCTGCCGCGGGGTTCGCAGCCTGTTTTGGCATTTTGTTGGTGATGTACGCGATCGGAGCAGTAGGAGCTGGAGATGTAAAACTGTTTGGCGGGATTGGAGCATGGACGGGTATTTCTTTTGGAATTCACGTTGTTGTGTATTCCGTTCTATATGCCGGGGCAATTGGCTTAATTATTCTGTTGTTCCGAAGGGATTCAGCCAAACGGATTCGTAACATGGCCGGTGGGCTTGCAGGCTTTTTCATGCTCGGTTCACTCAAACTGGTCAGCAAGGAGAAAACGCTCAAGTTCCCGTTCATGCTGGCTGTATTGCCAGGCTTTATCAGTGCCTATGTTTATATGATTTCATAGATTGATACAAGAAAAGAAAGTAGAAGTTGAATTTACACCGGAAAGAGAGGATTGGCATGTATGGATTAACGAAAGATTTTATACGGAACGGCGGAGCATTTATGGTTCTGGAAAAAGCCGAAGGATTACGGATGGACGAATTAAGCCGTGTACAGACGGGGATGATGTCCGCCAATGATATTCCACGCCTGCTTCCGCTCCACATTCGTGAGATGGATCGCAACGTTACTCTTCAATATGATATTTCCGGGTACAAAATGTTATCCCAGTTCCTAAAGGCAGGCAAAATTAAACTGCGTGTGCTGTACGGTCTATTGTTTCAACTCGCAGACACCTTCACGGAATGCCGTCAATACATGCTCGAACCCCGTAAGCTGATGCTGCAGGAAGAGAGCATATTTGTAAAAGGTTCACTGGAACAAGGTGAGCTGGGCATGGTTTATGTACCGATTCAGGATTCTGTGGTTGTGGATCCGACTCCGGCGCAATTCCGTGAACTGGTCATCCGGCTGATGGCTCATGTGCAGGAGTTGCAGGGTGAAGGCATTCAGCGGGTTCTGCAGCTATGTGATGACGAACGGTGGGATGTTGGACAGCTGCGGGAATTGTTACTGGAACTCTACGCGGATGAACAAGCAGGGCCCGGTAGCTCAACATTTTTGTCTTCCCGTGTCAACGAACCTAGGGAGAATGGGACTGTGAACGAACGTTCTGCTTATGTTGAATCTGAACCTGAGTTTGCACAATTGCCACGTTTACATAGACAACATGCCCGATCGAAGCATGACCAAGACAAAATGCGGCCTGATACGTACTCCAATTCTCGTCAACAGCCGGATCAAGTATTGGAACAGGAAGGGTCGAACAGTAACAAGTTAAGTCCAAACTTCCTGAGCACACGTCCTTCTAGAGAAGGCTCATCTCCTTTTGCAGACAGGACCGATCCAGTGGTGAACAAATCTAACGAAATTACATTTGATGAGAACATGGAAATGGAACAAAAGACTGGAACGTCGAAAGTGACGTATATTATTCTTATTTGCATGGTCGGTATAGCCCTGGTATGGAGATTCGCTTATATGGAGCAGCCCGGGCAGACACCTATGATAATATCCATCGTTCTAAGTGTCGCCTTACTTGCGGTTGCAGGCTGGGCCTGGATTAGCAAAGGGAAATTCGGCATAACCAAAGCGGCAGGTCTCAGAAGGATTGATCAAGCTTCATTTCTTAATTTAGGTCATAAGCGAACTAAAAATGAAGAGGAAGCAGAGGAATTATATCAGGAGAGCTGGCGCTGGAACCAATCAGAGTCCAAGACTAACAATGACCCACCTGCACCGGGGTATGCCAGTATTGCCAGTACAACTCTGAATTCGCGCTTTCAACGATTACATACCGAACCAGAATCAGAACCAGAATCATCAATCATGATCCAACAGCAGTTCGATCATATTACTGCTCCAACGTCTGAGCTGATTCGGACTGAATCTGGAACGGAGGCAACAGTAAATCTGCAAAGTATGACTGGGGAACCAGCAAAGGGCGTCGGTCCAGTAACGCCATCCTTTTATCTGGAACGCCGATTAGGGGCAAGTAACCGGAATGAGCGGATGGATGTGCAGGGAGCTTCTTTTGTTATCGGCCGATCGGCAGAGATGGTTCAATGGGTGGATTCAACAACCGGTGTGTCCCGTGCTCATGTGGAATTGAGCAGGAACAAATCGGGCTATGTCATTAAGGATCTGGGTTCTGTGAATGGCACCTTACTGCAGGGTAAGCCTCTTGCACCCTACAAAGAATATCCACTGGAAGACGGGGATACCTTTATGCTGGCAGAATCCGTCTATACCTACCGTTCAGTCGGATAATCCGCGATGCTTCAAATCTTCCAGGGCATCGGTTAAGGTTGGGAATGTGAATTGGAACCCGTAATCCAGAGCCTTCTGCGGAATGACACGCTGCCCCTGGAGCAATACAACAGAGAGTTCTCCGACCACTGCTTTAATCAGGAAACCGGGGACCGGGAACCAATGAGGACGATGATAGACCTTGCCAACTGTGCGCCCAAACTCGTCATTGGTCACGGGATTCGGAGCGGATGCGTTCACCGGACCCGAGATTTCCTTATTATGTATCGTAAAATCAATAAGCCTTACAATATCCAATATGTGTATCCAGGTCGTCCACTGTTTGCCACTGCCAATTTTGCCGCCTACACCAAGCATATATGGCAGCTTCATTAACGGAAAGGCTCCTCTTTTATGACCAAGTACGAGGCTGACACGAATTTTGACAAGTCTCACATCTTGGATTGCATCTGCAGCAATCTCCCATTGTTCGGCAACCCGGGACGGAAAGTTCATTGATTTTTGCGGGGAACTTTCATCAAATGTCTCCGACAGAGAGGTTCCGTAAATAGCCATGGCGGATGCCTGCACGACAACTTCCGGTTTATGTTCAAGTTTAGACAGCAGCCGGGCTACCTTGGATACTGTCGTTACTCTCGATTCCACAATTTCCAGCTTGGCCTTGGTCGTCCAGCGCTGATTCAGCGTTTCCCCGGCAAGGTTAACCAGGGCATCCAAACCTTCCAGTAGATGAGGTCTTTCTTCAAGCTGTTCCCAAGATATATATGTAAGGCGTTCACCGGGATCATGAAGATCAGGCAGTTTGCGCGTGATAATCTGAACCTGATGACCTGCTTGCAGCCAGTAATCTACGAGTGCACTTCCCACAAATCCTGTTCCTCCACATATGGCAATTTTCATGCTTCAGCCCTCCTGTATTGTGAATTTCATATATGGCGGATCAACAAACAGCCCCGGCGGTAAGCAATGCCTGTCTGCGAATGACTTACCTGATGGAGCTTGTGTGTTGGAGATGAGTATGCGATTCCGTCCACAATGGAAACTTCTTTTATTTATTCATCAGATGTTTATAAGGCGAGTAATCAATTTGGTTTTTCTCCAAAAATTTGACCAAAAACTTATTATCACGCTTCGGTGTGGCTATAATGTATCCTTTAATGCAGTGATCTCGAGACACCTCGGTTGCCTTGTTTTCAACAGCAATTTTACCAATCTCTGCTGCAATGGAATGTTTGGCGATATCGCGAAACGGACCGGGCACAGGCTCTACGAGTTGATCCAGAAAAGCCTTGGCCTCATCCGTCCACAAGTGGCGGCTTGTTTCGACCCAATAATTTTGCCAATCCAGTTTGGATTTGCCGTCCGCTTTTGGGAGCACTTTCAAAAACTTGCGCATCATAAAAAATCCACCGATACACATGCTGCCAAGCAAAAGAAATGTCCAGAATGCGATCGTATTCATAAACCAATTGCTGGGGGAACTGCTGACTAACGTCATAGCGTAGGAGCCGAAAATCATTGCGGAGTCACCTCGGTTCATTGATTTTCACGGAAAGACGGATTCCGCCCACCATGTTCCAAATTAGCTGTAAAAAATAGCCTGTAACCCGAATTATAGCGCATTTCTAGATTTATTTCGATAATCGCGTTAGAATAAGGGATAATTCAGAAAAAGGGGGATCAATGATGCTGAAAATCGGCTCCCACGTGTCCTTTTCGGACAAGGGATTATTGAGTGCAACGAAGGAAGCGTCCTCGTACGGTTCCAGTTCGTTTATGATATATACGGGTGCACCGCAGAATACGCGCCGCAAGCCTATTGAGTCCATGTATATCGAGGAAGGCAAGCTTGCCATGCAAGAGGGCGGGATGGAAGATATTGTTGTCCATGCGCCATACATTATTAACCTTGGTTCCTACAAAGAAAACACGTATGAACTGGCTGTAAGCTTCCTTCAGGAAGAAATTCGCCGCACGCATGCCATTGGTGTCAAAAATATTGTGCTGCATCCCGGCGCCTTTACGGATAAGGATGCTCATTATGGTATTGGACGAATTGCCGAAGGGCTCAATGAAGTGCTCGACGGTGTCAAAGAGACCGATGTAAAGATTGCTCTAGAAACAATGGCTGGAAAAGGGACCGAAATGGGTCGCAGCTTCGAAGAGATCGCACAGATCATGGAGAAGGTTACGCACAACGAACGTCTCGCCGTATGTATGGATACATGCCATATTCATGATGCAGGCTATGATATCGTGAATGATCTGGATGGTGTGCTTGAGCAGTTTGATCGCACGGTAGGGCTTGACCGCATTACCGTAATGCATATTAATGATAGTAAGAATGCTGTAGGTGCACGTAAGGACCGTCATACACCGATTGGTTCCGGCTGGATTGGTTTTGAAGCGATTAACCGCATCGTTCATCACGAGGCGCTTCAAGGACGTCCGTTTATTCTGGAGACACCTTGGATCGGGAAGGAAGCCAAGACACAACGCCCAATGTACGAGGTGGAAATTGCATTGCTTCGTGGAGATGTGAGTGGCCGGTTTGGTCCGGAATTCTTGACAGAGGTGGAGCAGCTGCAGCACTTCTTCCAAGGGAAAGAGATTGACTCGCGTTCCTATATTCTCGACGTTTGGACGCTGCTCAAGAATGATGCAAAAGCCAAAAAGGCTGATCCGCGTGAACCGCTGGAGCGATTGTATGATCTGGTAGCGGAAGCAGCGTTGTTCCCGCATTTGAATGAAGAGCAACTGAATCATCGTTTGATCGCCTGGCTTGCAGGAAAAGAACTGCTGGTCACGGCTTAATTGAAGGAGGAAGAATAGCCCGATGGAGATTCATGCAAAACAAGCACGTCCTGATTCCAAAAACCGCGCCGATCGGGCGCGGATGCTTATTTCCTGTCCGGATGGTCCAGGAATTGTAGCTGCCGTATCGCATTTCCTGCACCAGCATGGTGCAAACATCGTTCAGTCTGACCAGTACACCATGGACCCGGCTGGCGGCATGTTTTTCATGCGTATTGAATTCGATCTTCCGGAACTGACAGCGAGTCTCGCCAAGCTGGAAGCTGATTTTGCGGAAGTGGCGGAGCGCTTCAAGATGGAATGGTCTCTCTCTGCGGTAAGCCGCAAGAAGAAACTCGCTATCTTTGTATCCAAGGAAGATCACTGTCTGGTTGAATTGCTGTGGCAATGGCAGGCCGGAGACCTTGATGCTGATATTGCTCTCGTGGTAAGCAATCATTTGGATATGAAGGATTACGTGGAATCATTCGGCATTCCTTATCATCATATACCGGTAACGGCTGATACGAAAAAAGAAGCAGAGCAGCGTCAGCTGGACGTCATCGGTAACGATATTGATGTCATTATTCTTGCGCGTTATATGCAGATTATCTCTCCAATGTTCATCGAACATTACCGCAACCGGATTATTAATATCCACCATTCCTTCCTTCCGGCATTTGTGGGTGGCAAACCGTATGCACAGGCGTACAATCGTGGTGTTAAAATTATCGGAGCAACAGCACATTATGTGACCGAAGAACTGGACGGCGGGCCGATTATCGAGCAGGACGTTCAGCGTGTAAGCCATGGAGATGACGTGACCGAATTGAAACGGATCGGACGTACCATTGAGCGCGTTGTACTTGCACGTGCGGTGAAATGGCATGTTGAAGACCGGATTCTGGTTCACGAAAACAAAACCGTTGTATTTTAGCTTGATGCTTTAATACTGTGCAAGGTTGATTCGGGACCATATGAATCGGCCTTGATAAGAAAGGCGACTTCCTATTTGTGAGCTGAATGGGAATCGCCTTTTTGTCGTTTCCATATCCGTCCGCAGACGCCAAGGAAAATACCAAATAGAAGGTGTCCGATGATCCAAAGCGATATGGCCTTGAAATCCGTTAAGCCTGGAACTCGTACAGATAACAGAGAGAGCGGAATGTACAGCAGGGAAGAGAATGCACCGAGCAAAACGCCTTTAACCAAGGGGAAATCGGAACGTTGAATCCACCAGAAGTAGAAGAGGCCGATGATTACAGAAACAAGAAGATGAAGCGTAAATTCGAACCATTCAGGCAAAATGGGCGGAAGCCAGGGCACAAAATCAACATTCAGCAGCAGGGTATACACCTTTTCACCCGTGTAAGCCTGAACCACTTTAAGGAAAAAACCAAGAAATAAACCGGTGATGATGCCTGTTAACGTCCCTGCAATCCAGGGTAATGGATAATTTGACGACTTTGGCTGTATATGTGGTCCTGGCATGCGGCAAGCCTCCTTTCTTTCTGAGAGTAACACAGCCCTAGGGATTTCGAATCAGAAACATGAATGATACCCTATGAAAAAAACTTAGGACTGTAAAAAGTGTATGGTTTTCCGGTTAAAGGTTATACTTCATCCGATGGATTAGCGAGGCTTGCCAAGCCGGACATGGGCTTAGATGCTCTACCCAACACCTTTTATTCTGCGCCGGAATAAACCCGCCTCACCCACAAACAACCGAATTTTCCGGAACTTCTAAAAGAAGGTTATGGAAAAGCTTCACGCCAAGTGATACAATACAAAAGTGAATAAGTCAAAATGAAACATTCAAGCGGATTCACTTATTGTTATATACGGTTTGCTTGTATGATGAGAGGGATTCGCTTGCGCACCCGACTTATCTAAAGACATGAGGAGGACAAACCATGACTGACAAGAACGAAGCGATTCAAAAGGATGAGAACAACACAATCGACAACCTGTCGATTACAACTGTACGTACTCTGGCAATTGATGCAATCGAGAAAGCAAAATCGGGACACCCAGGAATGCCTATGGGCTCCGCTCCAATGGGGTACCAACTTTTTGCAAAAACGATGACACATAACCCGGACCACCCAACTTGGGTTAACCGGGACCGTTTTGTGCTGTCTGCAGGACATGGTTCCATGTTGCTGTACAGTTTGCTGCACCTGAGCGGCTACGATCTTCCTATGGAAGAATTGAAACAATTCCGCCAATGGGGAAGCAAAACTCCGGGTCACCCGGAATTCGGACATACTGCAGGTGTTGATGCTACGACTGGACCACTGGGTCAAGGTATTGCAATGGCTGTAGGTATGGCTATGGCTGAAGCACAACTGGGCGCGACATACAACAAGGATAAATTCAATGTAATCGACCACTACACTTATGCAATTTGTGGTGACGGTGACCTCATGGAAGGCGTATCCCACGAAGCAGCTTCCCTTGCTGGACGTCTGCACCTGGGTAAACTGATCATGTTGTTCGATTCCAACGACATCACGCTTGATGGTGAGTTGAACCTGTCTTCTTCCGAAAGCATCGCAAAACGCTTCGAAGCTTATGGCTGGCAAGTGCTGCGCGTAGAAGATGGTAACGATCTGCCTGCAATCGAAAAAGCAATTCAAGAAGGACAAGCAGATACACTGCGTCCTACACTGATCGAAGTGAAAACTGTTATCGGTTATGGTAGCCCGAACAAACAAGGTAAAGGCGGCCACGGCGGTACTCACGGTTCCCCACTGGGTGCTGACGAAGCGAAACTGACCAAAGAATTTTACAAATGGGTTTACGAGGAAGATTTCCACGTACCAGCTGAAGTTCGCGATCACTTTGCTCAAGTCAAAGATCGTGGTATCTCCGCAAACAAAGCTTGGGACGAGAAATTCGCCGAGTACAAAAAAGCATTCCCTGAGCTGGCAGCTCAGTTCGAAACAGCAATCAACGGTGACCTTCCAGAAGGTTGGGACCGCGATCTGCCTAAATATGCTGCAACAGACAAAGCTCTTTCCACTCGTGTTGCTTCCGGTAACGCACTGAACGGTTTGGCGCATAACGTGCCTCATCTGACTGGTGGATCTGCTGACTTGGAAAGCTCCACAATGACACACCTGAACAACATTGCAAACTTTGCTCCAGAAGATTACTCTGGCCGCAACATCTACTTCGGTATCCGTGAATTCGGTATGGCTGGTGCAATGAATGGTATGGCACTGCACAGCGGTGTGAAAGTATTCGGTGGTACATTCTTCGTGTTCACTGACTACCTGCGTCCGGCTGTTCGTCTGGCGTCCCTGATGGGTCTGCCTGTGACATACGTCCTGACTCACGACAGTATCGCTGTTGGTGAAGATGGTCCTACACACGAACCAATTGAGCAACTCGCGTCCCTGCGTATCATTCCTAACCTGACGGTTATTCGTCCGGCTGACGGTAATGAGACATCTGCTGCATGGGCTTATGCGCTTGAGAACAAGAGCAACCCAGTTGCACTCGTACTCACTCGTCAAAACCTGCCGATCCTGGAAGGAACAGTAGAAGGTTCCCGTGAGAACGTTAAACGCGGCGCTTATGTTGTTTCCGATGCAAAAGACGGCAAAGCTGTAGCACAAATCATCGCTACAGGTTCCGAAGTGCAACTGGCTGTCAAAGCTCAAGCTGCACTGGCTGAACAAGGTATCCAAGTTCGTGTAATCAGCATGCCGAGCTGGGATCTGTTCGAGAAACAGGACAAAGCTTACAAAGAATCCGTCTTGCTTCCAGATGTAAAAGCTCGTTTGGCCATTGAAATGGCTTATCCAATGGGCTGGGAGAAATATGTTGGCGATCAAGGCGACATTCTCGGAATCAGCACATTCGGTGCTTCCGCGCCTGGCGACCGTGTTATCGAAGAGTATGGCTTCACAGTTGATAACGTGGTTAGCCGCGTAAAAGCATTGCTGTAATAGCTTGATAAACGCTGCTAAGAATCGAACAGACTCATTTGTTCGGTTCGTAGCAGTAAAGTTATTTCCGGCAGAGTAAGGATGAGAATTCATCCTGATCTGTTTTGCCTTTTGTTTTCATTAACTTCAGGGGGAGCGGGTACGCATGTCACAGTTTGATCAAGTCAGTGTAGTAAAAGAGGCCAACATTTATTATGATGGCCAGGTAACCAGCAGAACGGTTATTTTGGGGGATGGCAGCAAAGTGACTCTGGGCATCATGCTCCCAGGCAGCTATGAGTTCGGTACAGATTCCCGTGAAATCATGGAGATTCTGTCCGGCGATCTGAGAGTACTGCTTCCCGGAGAAGAAGATTGGCAAGAGATTCAAGGTCAAGCTACGTTCCACGTGCCTGCCGAATCCAAATTCAAACTGGAGATACGCAGCGTTACCGACTACTGCTGCTCGTACCCGGCGGAATAATACAAGAAGGGTAGCCAAAACCCGCAATCAGCGGGTTTGGTTTACCCTTTTTGCTTCTTGAATTTGAAGTGACAAAGTTCAAGCTGCAAGCTTGTCAGCCCCGTGGATTTGAAGTATCCTTATGCTAAGTTGTTTGAATGGAAAACGGAAAAATAAGCTACCGATATCAGGAGGTTTTTAGATCATGGCAAAAAAAGTGAAGTTTGATTACAGCACTGCCTTGCAATTTGTAAACCAGCATGAAGTGGACTATTTCGCTGAACCGATTCGTCTGGCTCACGAGCAGCTTCACAACGGAACAGGAACCGGATCCGATTACCTGGGCTGGATTGACCTGCCAACCGCTTACGACAAGGAAGAATTCTCCCGCATTCAAAAAGCGGCTGCCAAAATCCAAAGTGATTCCGAAGTACTGATTGTTATCGGTATCGGTGGTTCATACCTGGGTGCACGCGCAGCGATTGAGATGCTGACACACTCTTTCTATAACAACCTGCCAAAAGATAAACGCAAAACGCCTGAAATCTATTTCGCAGGAAACAATATCAGCTCCACCTATGTAACTCATTTGCTGGATCTGGTTGAAGGCAAAGACTTTTCCGTGAACGTTATCTCCAAATCCGGTACGACAACCGAGCCAGCCATTGCTTTCCGTATCTTCCGTGCAGCACTGGAGAAAAAATACGGTAAAGAAGAAGCACGCAAACGTATCTATGCTACAACAGACAAAGAGCGCGGCGCACTGAAAAAACTGGCGAACGAAGAAGGCTACGAGTCTTTCGTTATTCCGGATGATGTTGGTGGACG
Source organism: Paenibacillus illinoisensis NBRC 15959 (assembly GCF_004000925.1). GTDB lineage: Bacteria > Bacillota > Bacilli > Paenibacillales > Paenibacillaceae > Paenibacillus > Paenibacillus illinoisensis. Next base: position 329,492 of record NZ_BIME01000005.1, read on the forward strand.
TTACTCGGTACTGACAGCAGTAGGCTTGCTGCCAATTGCTACAGCTGGCATTAACATCGAAGAAATGATGCAAGGTGCGGCTGACGCATCCAAAGAATACAGCAACCCGAATGTAGCTGAGAATGAAGCGTATCAATATGCTGCTGTTCGTAACGCACTGTACCGCAAAGGTAAAGGAACAGAAATCCTCGTAAACTACGAGCCATCCCTGCACTTTGTATCCGAGTGGTGGAAACAGCTTTATGGAGAGAGTGAAGGTAAAGATTACAAAGGAATCTATCCTGCATCTGTTGATTTCTCCACGGACTTGCACTCCATGGGTCAATTCATCCAGGAAGGAAGCCGGAACATTTTCGAAACCGTCATTCAGGTAGCTGAAGTATCCGAGCATATTTCGATCGAAGCTGATCCGGATGACCTCGATGGTCTGAACTTCCTTGAAGGCAAAACAATGGACTTCGTCAACAAAAAAGCGTTCCAAGGCACGCTGCTTGCACATACAGATGGCCAAGTTCCAAACCTGATTGTGAATATTCCGGATATGTCTCCATATTCTTTCGGATATCTGGTATACTTCTTTGAAAAAGCATGCGGCATCAGCGGATATCTGCTGGGCGTCAACCCGTTTGACCAACCAGGAGTAGAAGCTTACAAGAAAAATATGTTCGCATTGCTGGGCAAACCAGGCTTTGAAGAAGAGAAAGCAGCGCTTGAAGCGAGACTTTCTGAATAATTCATGGTTTGACTCATATAGTTAAATAAGGCATGTGTAATGACACCCGGGTTTCATTGTGAGGTAAAATGCAGTGATCCCCGGATGTTTAAACCAAGGCAGTTCATCCGCGTCCGCGCGGGGAACTGCTTTCTTGTAAAATGGATTAAATCGGAAAGTTGGATTGAAATGCTTGAACGTTATCGCACGGTTCGAGGACCGGGCAATCTGGAAATTGTCATCAAGAAGTCGCGTTTCATCGGTCATATTATGCCAGTTACAACGGAAGAAGAAGCAGTTGCTTTTATTGATGAAATCAAGAAGAAACACTGGAATGCCACTCATAACTGTTCCGCTTACATGATAGGGGAAAGAGATGAGATCCAGAAGCAATCCGATGACGGGGAACCAAGCGGAACTGCTGGGAAACCCATTCTTGAAGTCATCAAAAATCAGCAACTGAAAAATGTGGCTATTGTGGTTACACGGTATTTTGGGGGAATCATGCTTGGGGCTGGCGGTTTAATCCGTGCATATACGGATGGCGCTGTAGCGGCTATTGAAGCTGGAGAGGCTATAACCAAAGTGCTTCATCGTGAAGTGTTTGTGGAACTGGATTATACGTGGCTGGGAAAAGTGGAAAATGAATTAAGAAGCCGGGAAGTCCGTACGGGTGAAACTGGATTCACCGATAAGGTTACGTTGACTTGTCTTCCGCCGGATAGTGAAACCGAGGCATTTATCGCCTGGATCACGGATTTGACGCAAGGGCAATCCCGGATCACGGAGGGACAGCGGCTTTATTTTATTGAAGGGGAATAAAATATATGGCTAGAAGAGCAGTCGAACAAGAGTTGTCGAGGGAGCGGATCCTGGAGGCGGCGAGACATCTTTTTATTACCAAAGGATACCGCGCCATTTCGATGCGAAGCATCGGCCAGCATCTGGGCTATAGTCATGGGTCGCTGTATTATCATTTCAAGGAAAAGGCAGAATTGTTCTATGCCATTGTGGTAGAAGATTTCAATCATCTGGGACATTTGCTGCTGCAAGCCATGGTCAGGCCTGTCGTGGGCGGTATGAGCAAGGTAGAGCATATCATGCTCGAATTCATTCGTTTTGGTCTGGAGAATCCGTATCAGTACGAGATTATGTTCATGATTCGGGATGAGGAGCTGTTATCCTATTGTCGTACGGAGCAGGGAAGATGCTTCGAATTGTTTGCTTCCATTGTCAGGCAGTACATGAACGAGGAAGGCTGTACGGATGAGGATATCCAATGTGTGCCACGCACACTGTTTTTGTCCATGCACGGATTTATATCGTATTATATTCAGGATCGTGTAACGTTTGCTGAGATTGAATCGTCGGCATTATCTCATGTCAAAGTACTATGCCGCAATCTATAACACCAGCCTGGCGTCCTATAAAAGGCGCTATTGTCGCACTCCTATACTTCAGGGCGGTGAATTGTCATAACATTAATTCTTTATAACGTTGTCTCGCGAAAGTTTATTAGCGCGAAAGACCAAGACAGGCGGATCGTCAGCCCTAAATCAGGGTTGTCCGCCTGTTTGCGTTTGGCTGAATTAGCCTTCCATGATCTTGATAAAATATTCCCGCTCACGAGGGCCGTCGAATTCGCTGAAATAAATCCCCTGCCATCTGCCGAGTAATAATCGGCCTTCATGAATGATCACCGTTTGAGATGGACCGGTTGTGATTGATTTGAGGTGAGAAGCGGTATTCCCCTCAGCATGTCGATATTGAGGATGTTCCCAAGGATACACTTCGTTCAGACGAAGCAGCACATCATGTTTAACATCCGGGTCGGCATTTTCATTAATCGCAATACCTGCTGTGGTATGGGGACAATAGACAAGGACAGTTCCGTTTTGTACACCGCTATTACGGACAACCTGCTCTACTTCTCTTGTGATATCCTTGATTTCATCCCGTCTGGAGGTCGATATTTTTTTCGTATATAACATCTGGCAGCACTCCTTATCCTCGTAAATTCTCTTCTAGATTGTACCTTAACCACTCCAATTCAAACAAACCACATTTCACGGGTAAAATGGTTAACAAATCATCTGCTAAACGCCTAAATTATATACAATAAAAACATTGACGGTTAGCACTGCAAACTGGTAAAGTATCAGATAAGCAAAAAACCAAGTAGACTAATGGGAATAATGTTAAAGTGATATAATCCAACTTAGAAAAATGAATGTACCAAAGCAGGGAGACTGCCGACCGGATATGGAGCCGGAGGCTGGGAGGGAATGCAGCAATGAATACCGTTCTTCGTCACAAGGGATGGACTTGGGGATTCCGCAGTACTGTATTGCTATATTTTATTGTACTCATCGTTCTTCCAATTATCGGTGTGTACGTCAATTCCTTCTCTGAAGGATGGAGCAATTTCGCCGAGAGCATCATGGATCCAATCGCGTGGAAAGCCGTATTGCTGACCGTTCGACTGGCTGTTGTCGCCACACTGATTAACGTGGTACTGGGCACCATGATTGCCTGGGTACTCACGCGTTATCGTTTCTTTGGGAGATCGTTTCTCAACAGTCTCGTAGATCTGCCCTTTGCACTTCCTACTGCAGTTGGCGGATTAATGATTATGCTGCTGCTTGGACCGGTCAGTGCTGTAGGCAAGCTGGCTGAAACCATGGGAATTGAAATCGTGTTTCATCAGCCTGCGATCGTCATTGCGATGACCTTTGTTACGTTCCCATTCGTGATTCGTGCGGTGCAGCCGCTGCTGGAGGAGATCGACCCTTCTGAGGAAGAGGCCTCCTATACCATGGGTGCATCGAAGGCACGTACGTTCAGGCAGGTTATTCTGCCTTCTATGGCTCCAGGCATGATTAGCGGTGGTATGCTTGCTTTCTCCAGAGCACTTGCAGAGTTTGGAGCAGTTGTGCTGGTGGCGGGTAACATCCCGGGCAGAACACTGACGGCTTCCGTATTTATTTACGGCGAGATTGAAAGTGACAATCCTACGGGTGCAGCTGCTGTATCCGTGCTGCTCCTCACGCTCTCTTTCCTGATCCTCTGGCTGATTAATCTGGTGCAGATGCGGGGGAGAAGACGATGAGACGGCTATTAATCGGACTGACATTTGCGGTATTTATTGTGCTTCTGATAATTCCTTTGGGACGCATTTTGCTCGGAGCATTTGAAGACGGTGCAGGAGGCTTCCTGGATGGGCTGATGCGCCCTGAGGCGCTGCATGCCTTGATGATGACCGGGCTTGTGGTTCTGGTCGTCACGCTGTTAAATACATTGTTTGGCATTATGATGGCCATTTACCTCGTTCGCGCCGGATGGCTTAGTGATCGCATCAAAGGATTGCTGAACAGCATTGTAGACCTGCCTTATGCGGTGTCCCCCGTCATTGGCGGATTGATGATTGTATTGCTGCTCGGCCCGAACAGCATTATGGGTGGCTTTTTTGAAGGAATCGGCTTCAATGTAGTCTACGCCTTCCCGGGTATGGTCATTGCAACGCTGTTTGTCACATTCCCGCTGATGGTCAGGGAGGTCATGCCGGTCCTGCAGGAACTCGGTTCGCAGCAGGAAGAGGCGGCGTCAACGCTTGGCGCGTATGGGTGGAGAACGTTCTGGAGTGTCACCTGGCCTTCCATCCGCTGGGCTGTCGTATACGGGCTTGTACTTACCGTGGCACGATCGCTTGGAGAGTTCGGTGCAGTGCTGGTGGTGTCGGGCAATATTATGAACAAAACGCAGACGGCAACAACGCTAGTTTATCAGGATGTTGAGAATTTTAATGTCTCTGCCGCAAATGGTGTGGCATTGGTACTGGTTACCTTCTCCGTTGGGCTGCTGCTCATGATGGAATGGGCCAAGAAGCGAAAGGAAGTGCATTGATATGCATGTGGAAGTCCGTGATCTGAACAAACATTTCGGTCAATTTCATGCGGTAAAAGATGTCTCGTTCGATATTGCCAAAGGCCATCTGATCGGTCTGCTAGGGCCCAGTGGAGGAGGCAAAACGTCTATTCTGCGCATGCTCGCCGGTCTGGAAAACCCGGACTCCGGAGAGATTCGCTTTCACGGCAAGGTTGTGAATCATCTGCCTCCACAGGAGCGGGGAATCGGGTTCGTTTTTCAGAACTATGCCTTGTTCAAACACATGACGGTTTTTGATAATATCGCTTTTGGACTTAAGGTCAAAAAGACACCCAAAGCACAGATTCGCGATCGGGTCATGGAACTTGTTGAGCTGACCGGGCTAAAAGGTTTTGAACAGCGTTATCCGCATCAACTGTCCGGTGGACAGCGTCAGCGTGTCGCATTCGCCAGAGCTTTGGCTCCTGAGCCGCAGCTGCTGCTGCTGGATGAGCCTTTTGCCGCCATCGATGCCAAGATTCGCCAAGAGCTGCGTTCATGGTTGAGAGAGCTGATTGAGCGTGTCGGCATTACCTCGATATTTGTAACACATGACCAGGATGAAGCGATCGAAGTTGCAGATGAAATCATGATTATCAGTCAAGGCCGTTTAGAGCAAAAAGGAACACCGTGGGATATCTACAAAAATCCGCAGACTCCATTTGTGGCAACCTTTATTGGTGAATCCACCGTTGTGGAGGATGCCTCGCAGCTTAAAGGCTTCGAACATGCGGTAGAAGGAGATCAAACGCGTGCCTTAATCAGGCCTGAGTATATCGAGATTGGTCTGAAAAACGAATTCTCCATGCTGTCAGCTACAGAAAAGGGCACGGTGAAGCATCTTCACTTCCGCGGAAGTGAGTGGATGGTGGAAGTCGAGGTACAGGGCCACAAGCTGATCACCTATCGTTCACTTGAGAAAACGACACTGGAGATTGGTCAACAGATTCGTGTGCTTGTACACCGGGCTTATCTGTTTAATGATACGGATAGCTGGGTTGTCGAGAATCGTTTGAAGGAAGATCCAATGCCGGTCATGATCTAAAATGCACTCGAAAGAGAGGCTGCCCCATGCAGACGATGAAGAAGAAAAGAACCCCCTTATACGCTGCCCTTATGCTTCTGGTCGTCTGCATGACCGTAGGCTGCAGCAATCAGGAAGCGGAAGGCGAACAGAACGAACCCTCTGCAGCTGAACAATCCAATACGCTTGTCATTGGTGCATACAGTGTAGCCAAAGATGCTGTTGGAGAGCTGCTGCCCAAGTTCAAGGAGGAATGGAAAGCAAAAACCGGACAGACGGTCAATTTCCAGGAGTCCTATGAAGCCTCAGGCACTCAAGCAAGGGCCATTGTTGGCGGATTCGAGGCTGATGTGGCACTGCTCGCCATGGAAAGTGACATCGATAAACTGGTCAAAGCCGACCTCGTGACCTCCGATTGGAAACAAACGCCGAATGATGGCATGATTACACGTTCGATTGTTGTTCTTGGAACAAGGGATGGCAACCCACTGGGGATTCGTGATTTTGAGGATTTGACCAAGCCGGGAGTGAAGGTGCTGTACCCCAATCCCAAAACGTCAGGCGGAGCCCAGTGGGATATCAATGCGATCTACGGGGCTGGGCTGAAGATGTCGGAAGAAAAGGGCCAGAAGGACCCTGCCGCTGCCAAAGCGTTTCTGGAGAAGGTGCATGAAAATGTCGAGTCGCTGGATAAGAGCGGCCGATCTTCCATGGCAGCCTTTGAATATGGCGTCGGCGATGTCATCGTGACTTATGAGAATGAATTGCTTGCCCGAATAGCCCAGGGTGTTAAATACGATATCGTTGTACCGAAGAATACCATTCTGATTGAAAATCCGGCGGTAGTGGTGGATAAATATGCGGATAAACATGGGAATCGGGAGTTGGCAGAGGCCTTTGTGGACTACCTGCGAACTCCGGAGGCTCAGCGGATATTTGCCAAGCATGGTTTTCGTTCGGTAGATCCGAATGTATTTGCCGAGACTGAATCCTCGTTTCCAACTCCTGAAGGTCTGTTTGATATCCATTACCTTGGTGGCTGGGACGAAGTGCGCAGTACGCTATATTCCAAACGCGGAGTCTGGTATCAGGTGCTGGCAGGACTATAAAAGAACTACAAACAAAGACCTTCGATTTGCTGGAGTCAGCGAATTGGAGGTTTTTTGCATTGTTGGACAATAAAGCGATTTAAATAAAATCCGATAGGTTAAGTTGGAAAAAGTCATTGCTTTTTGTCGAATCCTTGCTATACTAGCTAACAGAAGATAAATTACAGCGAGGGGAAATATCATAATGAAATCTAAAAAAATGTGGCTGTCATTGATGCTGGTTCTGGTTGTTGCAATCATGAGTGCATGCGGCAGCAGTGGTGATGGAGCAAATACTTCTTCTAATAACGAGGAAAGTACTGCTTCGACAGATAATGGACAGCCGAAGGATGGCGGAAGCATTATTATTGCAGTACAGGATGATCCCAAAGTGATGAATCCGATCTACGCGGGAGACCGTGTAACGTTGACGATTGACCAGTCCTTATATGCTCCACTATTTAACGTGAATGATGGCAAAAAGACATATGTGCTCGCCGAAAGTGACAGCTTCTCGGATGATCACCTGACGTATACATTGAAGCTTAAGGATGGACTGAAATGGCATGACGGACAGCCGCTGACGGCGGATGATATCGTGTTTACCATGGACAGCATTCTCGATGAGAAGCAGCATAGCTCGTCTCGCAGCCAATATGTTTTTGATGGCAAACCGGTGAAAGTAACGAAAGTGGACGATCTCACCGTGGAATTCCAACTGCCGGAAGTATCAGCAGCTTTTGAAGGCGCACTGGTTTCCTTCTCCCCAATCCCGAAACACATTTTTGAAGGCGAATCGGATATTGAGAAAAGCGACAAAAACAACAACCCGATTGGTTCCGGTCCGTTCAAATTCAAGGAATACCGCCCAGGTGAATATGTGACACTGGAACGTTTTGACGATTACTTTGCAGGCAAAGCTCACTTGGATAGCGTGACTTACCGTGTAGCCAAAGACCCGAATGCAGCGAACCTGGCTCTGCAAAATGGCGAGATTCAAATGCGTATGGTCGATACACAGGATTACAACAAATTGAATGATACAGGCAAATTCAACATGCTGACTTATCCGGAAGGTCGCCTGCAGTACATGGTGTTCAACCTGAACGTACCTTCCATGCAAAAGAAAGAAGTGCGTCAAGCGATTGCTTATGCTTTGGATAAAAATGAATTGATCACAGCTTCGTATTCCTCGGCTGATTTTGCTGAACCGGCTGCGTCAATTTTGACACCGGACACGCTGTATCAAACCGACGATGTGGAGAAGTATGACTACAACCTCGAGAAAGCCAAGCAGCTGCTGGCCGATGCAGGCGTAAGCAATCTGAAATTGCGCCTGGCTTACACAAATACAAACAAACCACAAACAAGCCAAGCCTTGTACATTCAGCAAAAGCTGAAAGATGTGGGTATTGAAGTGGAATTGCTGCCGATGGACGGAACAGCTTACGGTAACCGTACGTTGGATATGAACAATACAGACTTTGAACTGTCCTTTGGCGGATACATCATGGGTTATGAGCCGGATGCTTACAAATCCCTCTTCCTGAGCGATGCAGCATATAACTACTCCCACTACAAAAACGCTGATTTCGACAAGCTGTGGAGTGATGCAGCGGTTGAGATTGATGAAGCAAAACGTGGAGAGCTGTACAAACAAATTCAACAAACCGTAGCAAACGAAATGACCGTGTATCCAATTGCATACACAAAAGCTGTGGTAGCAGTGGACAATACGTACGGCGGTGTTGAGGATGCCAATCCGAAACCGGTAGTTATGCTGGAAGACCTGTCCAAAATCTATAAAAAATAAGTAACAAGCCAATAACGCCGGCCGCGAGGCCGGCGTTGATTCGGAGGTGCCCGTGTGAATAACTATATTGTCCGAAGGATCGTACAGGCGATCCCGCTTTTGTTTGTTATCTCCATCGTTTCCTTTACCTTGATCAAGCTGGCGCCGGGCGATCCGGTGCTTTCCTTTGTTACTCCCAATATGGGAGCAGAGGATGTGGAACGTATTCGGCAAAATCTTGGACTGGACCAGCCCATGTATGTGCAATACGTGGTGTGGCTCAAAAATGTTCTGACAGGTGACCTCGGCTATTCACTGGTCAATCACCGCCCGGTTGCCGAATTAATTGTTGAACGTCTTCCCGCTACGTTTGGATTGATGGGAGCGTCGCTATTATTATCATTACTTATTTCGATTCCGCTGAGCATGATTGCGGGTTCGCGCCAGAACAGTTTGTTTGATCGTGGTCTCAGTCTTCTTTCCTACATTGGAATTTCCATTCCGAGCTTCTGGTTCGGCATGATGCTGATTTATTTCTTCGCCGTACAGCTGCACTGGCTGCCCAGCATGGGCATGCGGACCGTCGGAGTCGATTCGGCGTGGGATATTATCAAACACGGTATTCTGCCATGTACCGTACTGACCTTCATGAATGTGTCGGTGTACATGCGTTATATTCGCTCAAATACGATCAGTCAGCTGGAAGAGGACTACGTTCAGATTCAGTATGCTTATGGAGCTACCCGAGGGACGGTACTGCTTCGCCATGTGCTCAAAAATGTATTGCTTCCGGTCATTACCATTCTCGGGATGTCTTTGCCGGAGCTGATTGCCGGAGCGTTTATTACGGAATCTGTATTCTCGTGGCCAGGGATGGGTTCACTGGGAATCTCAGCCGTGCATGGTCTGGATTATCCGATTATTATGGGCATTACGATGATTTCCTCTGTGCTGCTGGTGGTCGGTAACCTGGTAGCCGATATTCTATATGGCGTGGTAGATCCACGAATTAAGACAACGGGGTGAGACAACATGAATTCAATGCGCTGGCGTAACTTACGGACGCAGTTCAGGCATCAGAAACTGGGCATTGCGGCTGTCATTATATTGGGCATATTTGTGCTCGCATCCCTGTTTGCGTTTTTATCCCCGCATGATCCCAATGAGATCGTGGTCATGGAGCGATTGCAGCAGCCGAGTGCGGATCACTGGTTCGGGACGGATGATTATGGACGAGATTATTTGGCTCGTGCGCTGTACGGAGGCCGTGTTTCTCTTGCGGTAGGTTTCTTGTCTATGGCCATCGCAGTTATTGTCGGTACACTCGTCGGCACGGTGAGTGGTTATTTTGGAGGCTGGGTGGATAACACGTTGATGCGTATTGTGGACGTACTAATGTCCATTCCGTCATTCTTCCTAATGTTGATCCTGAACGCATACCTCAAACCGGGAATTGGCACGATTATCGTCATTATTGGGGTGTTAAGCTGGATGAACATTGCCCGGATTGTGAGGGCGGAAGCCATGTCGGTGAAGCAGCGGGAGTATGTTCTGTATGCGCGGGTATCGGGGCAGAAGCCCTTCCGCATCATTATGAAACACATCATCCCCAACATTATGCCGACCATTATCGTAGCCGCAACCATTAATATTGCAGGAGCTATTCTTATGGAATCGTCCCTAAGCTTTCTCGGCCTGGGAGTCAAACAGCCGAATTCCTCCTGGGGCAGCATGCTGAATGATGCACAGGGCTTCATCAGTGAAGCGCCGTATATGGCCATTTTCCCTGGATTATTCATTTTGCTGACAGTACTATCCTTCAACTTTCTGGGTGATGTATTCCGTGTAGCCTTTGAACCTAAAGCAAACAAAAAATAGATAATATTAACAAAATATAGGTTAACTAAGCATTTTACACGAGAACGGAGAAGACAGAAATAACCTGAAGAAACGAAGTGTTCGCCTAAAAGCTTTCCGAAGGAAAGCTACACCGGAAGCATACGCTATCACTGGATTTTCCCTTTTCGAGAAGGGGACCAAAAAAATCTGGGGATAACAGCGATCGGAAGGTTGTTCTGTCTTAGGAGTGGTTAGTGTAATATTCTTTGGTTGAACTTACACAGCGGGGTGAATACAACAATGACAGATTTATTATCGGTCAAAGAACTGAAAACGTCCTTTGCCACCCGTGAAGGAGAGGTGCAATCCGTACGGGGGGTAAGCTTTACCCTAAATGAGGGCGAAGTAGTTGGACTCGTTGGTGAATCGGGCAGCGGCAAAAGTGTAACAGCCCGTTCACTGATCAGGCTCATCCAGTCGCCGGGGCGGATTACGGATGGACAGATTTTGTTTCGAGGAGAAGATCTGCTGAACAAATCGGACAGTGAGATGCGCAAAATTCGGGGCAACCGGATCTCCATGATATTTCAGGATCCGATGACCTCGCTTAATCCTGTAGTCCGTGTGGGCAAACAGATGATTGAAGTTATTCGCCGTCACCGGAAAATGGACAAGTCCGCGGCTCGCAAGGAAGCCATCGAGCTGCTGCGCCAGGTAGGTATTCCTTCACCAGAGGAACGCATCGACCAATATCCGCATGAATTCAGCGGCGGGATGCGCCAACGTGTGATGATTGCCATGGCTTTATCCTGCAAGCCCGAGCTGCTCATTGCCGATGAACCAACGACGGCACTTGATGTGACGATCCAGGCGCAAATTTTGCAGCTGATGCAGGAGCTGAAGGAATCCACACAGACATCTATTTTAATGATTACGCATGACCTTGGTGTCGTCGCGCAGGTCTGTACACGAGTGATCGTGATGTATGGTGGATTGATTATGGAAGAAGGGCCGGTGGAACGCATATTTGCCCATCCCCAGCACCCCTATACGCAGGGACTGCTACGTTCCATTCCGAAGCCGGGTGAAGAAGGGGGGCGACAACGGCTCGCCACGATTGAAGGCACACCGCCGAACCTGCTGCACCCGCCAACGGGATGTCCGTTTATGGAACGTTGTCCACATGCGATGGAAGTCTGCAAGCAGAGACCTGAGTATACTGAAACAGCACCGGGCCATCGCGCATCATGTTGGCTGCTGAATGACGAAGCTCGAGACCAACACCAGGCACAACTCGGAACACGTACAGAGGAGGTGGAGAAATGAGTTCAATAACAGATCAGCGTGAAGTGCTGCTGGACGTGCGTGGACTGAAAAAATATTTCCCCGTGCGTGGAAGAAACAAGGGCCAGGAAGTCGTTAAGGCTGTCGATAACGTTAGCTTCCATATTCATAAGGGGGAGACGTTCGGACTCGTGGGTGAGTCCGGCTGCGGCAAATCAACAACTGGACGCAGCATCGTAAGACTCTACGATGTGACGGATGGAAGTATTCTGTTTGGCGGACAGGACGTTGCCAAGATGAATGAAAGACAGCTGAAGCCGTTTCGCAAGCGGATGCAGACGATTTTTCAGGACCCGTATTCTTCCCTGAATCCAGGCATGAATGTCTTGCAGATCATCAGTGAACCAATGGAGATTCATAACTATGGTTCGAAAGCAGAAATGAAGGGGAGAGCGTATGACCTGATGAACCGCGTAGGCCTGAAGCCGGAACATGCCGAACGTTATCCGCATGAGTTCAGCGGTGGACAACGTCAGCGGATCAGCATTGCTCGGGCTCTGTCGGTCAATCCGGAGTTTATACTGTGTGATGAGCCGTTGTCTGCGCTGGATGTATCCGTTCAGGCACAGGTGGTCAACATGCTTGAAGACCTGCAGGCAGAGATGGGTCTGACCTATTTGTTCATTGCGCATGACTTGTCGATGGTACGTCACATCTCCAACCGGATCGGGGTAATGTACCGAGGGAAATTGGTTGAGGTGGCTCCAACCGAAGAATTGTACCGCAATCCGGTACATCCGTATACCCAAGCCTTGTTGGCCGCAATACCCGTTCCGGATCCAAGCGTTCGCAACGAGATGCCACCCATCTATAGCGGGGACACGGACCCATCAGCACGTCGCGGGGATGAAGAACCAGAATGGATGGAAGTGTCGCCGGGACACTTTGTATCCGGATATCGGGACAGGATATAATTGGGTTATAATTCTAGCATCCGAATGGATAAACAGGAAGGTGAGAGATGATGAGTACAGAGATCAAATTATCCCAAAGTACGGCCATTCGCCTGGAACAGGCCCGTGGCAAAGGCATGCCTGAGGACCAAATACTACAGGCTATCAAGGCCAAGGACGTGGCTGCTTTTGATGCGGTTTCCGAAGAGCACTACAGGTATGATGACTTTATCTCGTATGCAGATGAGCATGGTGAAAATTTGGTGGCAGCCGTTCAAGAGGGCTACCGGATGACATTTAATACCCGGGGCGGTCTGGGTATCTGGATCGAGAAGGCATTTGGTTTGCAGCCGGAGCGTGATTTCACGGTTGGTGAGGGCGTAGTAACCGGTCTGAAGTTGAAGCCGGAGCAGGCAGAAGTGCTGGCGAAGCGCCTTGCATCAAATTGGGTCATTACGGATTCGAGAGATGTGCCCGAGGGTCAGGAATTGACCTTGAAATTGCGTGCATTGGTCTAGGCGACAAGTAGGCCGAATAGAAGTTACATACGCTGACTACATGTAGTCAGAGAACTGGCTTTCCCTAGTGCAGGATTAGAACTGCATAGGGAGAGCTTTTTTTTGCAAAAGCAGGGGGCAAGGATATACAATTTAGGAAACAGAACTTCTTAGAAAGTACAGCATCGGATAGAGAGGGGATCACGGTATTGAATCAGCTAACATTTCTGGGAACCGGGGATGCTATGGGCGTACCGCGTGTATACTGTGATTGCGCAGTCTGCACGGAGGCCCGCCTGACCGGGATCAACCAGCGTAAACGTTCTTCTGTTCTGATCCATTCAGATGGCGCAGCCGAACCGTTTATGATTGACTGCGGACCAGACTGGAGATCACAGATGGAGGATCAGGGATTGCGTATGGTTCATACATTATTGGTGACACATGCGCATTTTGACCATATTGGAGGTTTGCCGGAATGGGCGGATGCCTGCCGCTGGCTGGGGGTTAAGGGCAGCTTGTACGCACCGCGCGAAGTAATCACAACCATTCAGGGGCAATTTCCTTGGCTAAGCCGGCACATGAACTTTCTGGAAACGGATGATGATATCCAGCTTGGCGGTTGGAACGTGCACTCTTGGAAGGTCTGCCATGGTAAAAACGGTTATTCCTACGCGTATCGGCTTGAGCGGGAAGGGTACAGCTGGGCGTATTGTTCGGATGCCATCGATCTGAAGGAAGCAGAGAAGAAGCCGCTGCACGGGCTGGATCTGCTGGTGCTCGGAACGAGCTTTGTCCATGAGCTTGCGGAATTCTCCACACGTTCCGTATACGATATGCGTGAGGCGCAGGAACTGCTGCGGGAACTGAAACCGGGGCGCACCTATTTTACCCATATGTCTCATGACGTGGATGTACAGCAAAACTACGATTTGAATCCAGGTATTACGCTGGCAGCTACAGGCATGAAGGTACCTTTGGGCAGCGTTTAAGTTAGAACCTAGTTGGCATATAAAAAAATAAATACAGAAGAGCGTATCCTTTACCGGAGGTTCTTCGTTTACATAGTGTAAGACCATAAGAGCAAGTCATCGAAAAGCATGACATGAAGCAAGATCAATCAGGAACCAACAAAGGGGGGCCCCAAACATGGCCTTTGTGAAGTCCGTGGATTGCAGAATCAACAGACCACATGATCATCGTAACCCATTCAAACCATATACCCAGACTGGTCATCAAGCTGAATACAGCGTGGGACAGATGATGGAAAGTATGCTGCCAGATCTGATGAGCAGTCTCTACGCATATTGTCTGTCTCTGACTGGTTCAACCTGGGAGGCCGAGGATCTGGTTCAGGATACCTGCGTGAAAATGCTGGCTTCTTCGGCTATGCAGTCCTGTGGTACAAAGCAAGAGATGAACTGGGAAGCCTATCTGATCCGGATTGCGCGCAACACATGGATTGACGTCATACGGAAGCGAGAGAAGCTCGCTTGTAAATTGGATAGCCTAAAACCATTTATGCAAGAATGTGCGGAAGAGGAGCGATTCGAAGAGATCGAGTCTGCTGTTCAGATCCTTGTCCATGAGCTGCCGCCATGGCAGCGAGCGATATATGTATTACGTGACTTAATGGGTTACACGACGGCAGAGACTGCGGAGATGCTGGATACATCGGAAGGAGCGGTCAAAGCCGCGCTGAATCGCGCCAGATCTGCTCTGGAACGCGTCAGACGAAGCCGCCTGGAAACAGAAGGCGAAGAAGCGAGTGGCGCAGATGAAGATTCAGTGAGCGCAGAGCAGCTGCGAAGCTATTTGATGGCTTTTCGCAGTGGAGATGCGGCGCGTCTGATTGATCTGTGCCTGAATCGTACGGATGATCCGGTGGCCGTGGCAGGAACGATTCTGCAGCAGTCTTTGCCGTCTTCATCAACGCAGCCAATGATGTGTGGGTATTCCAATTCCGGCATGACTTCAATGATGTATGGAGGAGGATACACCGGGCTTATGGTTGCGTAAACCGGGAGGCGACAGGCATGAACCATGTACCTTATGTAGTTGAACAGACAACCCGCGGTGAGCGGAGCTATGATATTTATTCACGTTTGCTGAAAGATCGAATCATTATGGTGTCCGGGGAGATTGAGGATCAGATGGCAAATGCCATTGTGGCCCAGCTTCTGTTTCTGACCGCAGAGGACCCCGAAAAGGATATCCAGATGTACATCAACAGTCCGGGTGGATCTGTTACAGCCGGATTTTCAATCTATGACACGATGCAATTTGTGAAGCCGGATATTTCAACGATCTGCACTGGCATGGCCGCGAGTTTCGGTACGATTCTGCTGGTAGGGGGAACCAAAGGAAAACGGCTCGCTCTGCCGAACAGTGAGATTATGATCCATCAACCCCATGGGGGTACGCGCGGGCAGGCATCGGATATGCTGATTCATGCCAATCGGATCATTCAGCACCGTCAGCGGCTCAACGAGCTGTTAGCGAACCATACAGGGCAACCGCTGGAGCGCATTGAGAAAGATTCGGATCGCGATTATTTCCTGACCGCAGCGGAAGCGGTGGAATATGGCCTGGTGGATAAAGTAATATCCAGAACGGATTAAGCAAGTAGCCCTATAATGTACACCTTAAAAACATCTCAAGAGCCTGGAAGGTCATTTGATCTTCCGGGCTCTTTGGTTCGTTTACTGTAATTCCATTGTGGATGTCAGTTAATCAGTGGAAACATACGGGAGCTAATTCATCCTTTTAACAAGTTCCATGAGTCGGTTCATCCCTTCGCGAATCTGCTGTTCGTGTGTATAGGAGAAGGACAAACGCAGCTTGCGACTGGCAGAAGCATCAGAAGGATCAAATACTGTTCCGGGGACAAAGGCGACGGAATGTTCCATGCACTGGTGAAGCAACCGTCCTGTATCGCTGCCTTCCGGAAGCTCCGCCCAGATGTTGAGCCCGCCCTCAGGCCGGGTCCAATTCCAATCTGTTTCTTGCAGACATTTTTCCATGACTTCCATCCGTAATTGTATGGCGGTGCGCAGCTTCGACAGGTGCTGATGCATGCGCGGAGATTGAAAGTAACGGAGAAACAGCTTCTGATTCAGAAGGGGAGTTCCGTTATCAGCCAATGCTTTCACCGCCTGCAGTCCTGGCATAAACCGGGGACGGCACATTATTGCCGCAATACGCAGACCCGGCGCGACATATTTGCTGTAGCTGCGAATGTAGAGCGTATGTCCTGTCGTATCGTACGTAAAAATTGGCGCAGGAGGCTTCTCCTTAAAATAAATATCGTACGTGCTGTCATCTTCAACGAGAAAACATCCATATTGTTCGGCAAGTTCGGGAAGCTGTTTCCGCTGTTCGGTTGGGATATTCATGCCGGTCGGATTCTGAAAGGTTGGCGTCATGTAAAAAACGCGGGGCTTCTCCGTCTTCATCAGATGCTCAATCTGTTCCAGATCATAACCCTCCGGGTGTATATCCGTGAAGATCAGGCGTGCACCCTGTTTGCGGAAAATTTCCATGGCAGGGCCGTAGGTCGGCCTTTCCATCAGGACACGGTCCCCCGGTCTGACCAGACTTCGGGAGATCAGATCAATGGCCTGCTGCGCTCCTGTGGTAATAAGTACTTCTTCTGCTGAGATATAAAATCGTTCTTTCAGTGTCAGATGGCTTGCCAGCGCACTACGCAGTTCCACATCACCCTGAATGGTTGAATATGTGCCGAGCAGCCGGGGATACTGATCCAGCAAATCCCGCATGAGTTCCCCCCAGTAACGGTTGGGCAGCAGGGCGGGATCAATCAGTGACTTGGAAAATTGATATTCCGCTTCAAGAGATTGCACGCGCGCGAGTGAGTCCCAGTGCAGCCAGGCGGATACAGCAGGGTCATCTGCCTGGTCCGCTACAGGCGAAGGATCAGCAGGGCTGACATAATAACCGGACTTGTCCTTAACGTACACATTCCCGCGTTCCTTCAGTTCCTGATAGGCTTTGAACACCGTAAGCCGATGTACACCGAGCTGCTCGGACAGGCTTCGCACCGAAGGGAGCTTTTCATGTTCGGCCCACTCTCCCGCCTCAATACGCACCACGAGATAATGAACCACCTGTTCATATAGTTTAAGGCTGTTATCTGTCATCAACATGGCTTTGCCCACCCGACTCACGCTCCTTTTGGACTCTATTGTAACAGGAAATGAGCGGATTCTGTTCTGTTTTCGTCATTCTGTTCTGTAGACAGTGCTATATGATGGAGAACAGATAAAGGAGGGGCTAGCATGGTTGCAGCAGCATTTACAGTAATGTGTCTTATTTTTGGAACAACGTTCCTGGCGATTAAAATTGGGGTCGAGGCAGGCATGCCGCCTTTTCTATCGGCCGGATTACGTTTTATCATTGCAGGTGCATTGATGTTTGCATGGATGTGGATGAAAGGGAAGGTAAGTCTGTCCCTGCTGTGGAGAAAAGAAATGCTCCTGACCGGAGCTGGGCTGACCTTTGGTACGTTTGCCACTTTATATTGGGCAGAGCAATATGTCAGCTCAGGCGTTGGGGCTATTTTATCAGCTACCGGGCCGTTGATGATTATGGTGATGCAAACTGCTCTGTTGCGGCAGAAAACCTCTGCTCGCATGATTGCAGGCTGCCTGATCGGTTTCGGGGGCGTTGTGCTTGTCGTTTTACCCGGTGTATCCATTGGCGGGAGTTCACTGTGGTTGTGGGGGTGTATCGCCGTACTTGTGGGAGAAGTATGCTATTCGGCAGGCGCACTGTACTCCAAGAAGGTGATCAACCAGTTCAAGGAAGCAAGTCCCGTAGCGATTAATGCCGTACAGATGATGTATGGAGGCTTGCTGTTATCCGGGCTCTCGGCGGTGACGGAATCGTGGAGCACTTCTGGACTGGTCTGGGCTCCGGCGATCTTGTCCCTGATCTACTTGACGGTGATTGGTTCAATGGTAGGGCATAGCCTGTTCTACTGGATCATGTCGCGTACCAACCCGCTGTTCCCGGCAACCTGGCTGTACATTTCTCCTCCGATTGCGGTCGGTCTTGGAGCGGTTGTCTATGGTGAACATGTAAGCTGGATCACCTGGATCGGTGTGGTGCTTGTGGTATCCGGCTTGCTGGCGATGAATGAGAACGTGATGAGCTGGCTGAAGAGAGGTAAACGAGCCAATTCATTGGTGCAAACTTCCAAACCTGTGGTAAAATAGGTGTTACCTTTTTTACAAGGAATGAGGTGATGAATCATGTTGAACAAACAAAGACTCGGTGCAATATTTCTGTTCGCGGGAATTATCCTTTATGGCATTATTCATATTGCGACCATTATGCATTTTCCATCCGTAACGGTCTGGACCAGCACGTGGGGGCATTATTTTGAAGCTTTGTCCGAAACGGGTGGTTGGGTTGGATTCGTTATGGCTCTGCTTTTGTTTGTTACAGGGCTCGTACTCCTGCTGACGGTTCTCATGGGTTCCTTTTCCAAAGGGAAAATGATGCAGGAGATCAGGGAACGTGACCGTAAGTTTGATGAGCAGTACGGAAGCAACATACGAGGTTCATATGACGGCCAAGATCGATAAAAGCAGGTAAAAGGGGAGAGTAGCATGATCAAATTTTACGCAACGATCTGTTCGGCATTTACTCTCTCGCTCCTTGCTAACTGGGTGGATCGCTATCCAATCCGGTGATACAACCAAAACAAAAACAGCCTCTGGTTCAGCGAGTTTATTCGCTGCCCAGGGCTGTTTTTTTTACCATATGATTAGCGTTATCGCATTACTAAGCGTTCAGCACAAATTTCTCAATGACCTGCTTCACGCCGTCTTCGTTGTTGCTTGCCGTAATGTAATCTGCCAGTTCTTTGAGAGCAGGGATCGCATTGCCCATAGCCACGCCAAGGCCGGCAACCTCCAGCATTTCATGGTCATTCCAGGAATCACCGATCGCAATGCATTCGCTCAATTGGTGACCAAAGTGATCCGCCAGGAATGTAAGGGCATGGCCTTTGGTACCTTCGCGATGCATGATCTCGAGGAAGTATGGTTTGGACTTGGTGATATGGACTTCTGGTCCAAGCAATTCACGCAGGTCAACGGCCACTTTATCCAGATAGTCTGGCTCATCGATGATAAGCAATTTTGGTGTTTGTTGTTCAATAACTTTGATGAAGTCCGGCTCGATATGGTACTGGGTACCATTCAGCTTCGCATAATCACGCAGTTTGTCGTTCTCTTCGCGAGCATACAGCTTGTCATCAATGTACGTTTGAAGATGGAGATTGTTCTCCAGGCAGTAGTCGTACAATTTGCGGGAAGCTTCTTGCGGTACATAGCGCTCATAGAGTACTTTCTCGTCCAGCAGGTTTTTGACCAAAGCGCCTTGATACGTAATGATTGGCACGTTTAATCCCGTTTGGCGAGCAAGTGCTTGTGCAGAAGCATAGGCACGTCCTGTTGCCAGGGTAACAACCACACCATGAGCAACCGCTTGCTCCAATGCCGATTGTGTTGCAGGGGTTACTTCCTTGTTGTCGTTGATGAGGGTATCATCGATGTCGATTGCCATCAGTTTGTAAGCCATTTGAGTTTCTCTCCTTTTATCTGTATCTATAATCACGAACGAATGGATCCATAATTACACCAGATCACTCCAAACGCAGAATCATCTTTCGATCACTGTTATCCCTAGATTTCTTTGAGTCCCTTATGTAAAGGGGAAAATCCAGGGATAAAGGCGAACGCTTTGCTTCTCCAGATTGATTCTGCTTTTTCCGTTAAAGTGTAATAAAGGAATTCGTTCTAAAACTATACTTACATCTAAATCTATTCTTCAAGGAAAACGAGGCCAATAAAGTCCTCCAGCTCCAGGTTACCGAAGTAGTGTTTCACATCAAGGCCTTCAAGTGCCGTACGTACCTCGGATTCCTCATAACGCTTGCCGCGCAGCATATTTTCGATATCAGCTACATCGCCTACACCGAAGAAGTCACCAAAGATTTTGATATCCTCGATTCGTCCATCCTTGATGTTCATGCGCAGATCGATAATGCCGACAGGGAATTTGCGGGTATGCTTCACATTGCTCTCCGGAGACAATCCATAGTTCCAGTCCCAGTTGCTGTAACGCTCAGCGGAGATTTCCTTGATCTTGTCCCAATCCTTCTCCGTGAGTTCATATTGGGGAACATCCTGCGGCTCCATACGGAAGATGTGGCGTAACAGCTCGTCCCGGAATTGTTCGATGGTCAGGTTGCTGTCAATCAGATCCCGAATGTTGGCGACCCGGCTGCGTACGGATTTGGTGCTCTTGGATTTGAATTTCTCGGGATTAACATTCAGGGATGCCTGAACATGATCCAGATTAAGGTCAAACATGAGCGTTCCGTGACTGAACATGCGTCCGCGGGTGGAGAATTGGGCATTACCCGAGATTTTCTTTTCCCCGACTTGCAGATCGTTGCGTCCGGTCAGCTCGGCATTCACACCAAGCTCCTGCAGAGCTTCCACGACAGGTTGGGTGAACTTGCGGAAATTGTGGAAGGATTGTCCGTCATCCTTGGTAATAAAACTGAAATTGAGGTTGCCCAAATCATGGTAGACTGCTCCGCCTCCGGAGAGACGACGTACAACCTGTACACCGTTATCCTGAACATATTCGATGTTGATCTCTTCGATGGTATTCTGGTGTTTTCCAATAATGATGGAAGGGCGGTTAATGTAAAACAGCAGATAGCTGTCATCCATCGGCAGATGCTTCAAAATGTACTCCTCAATCGCGAGGTTTACAGAAGGATCTGTAATGCCCTGGTTATCAACAAACAGCATGGTCATTCCTCCATTAATGTATGTGAGGGACGATGATCCCTTATGTAGTGTTGCGCCTGCGAATCAAAATTCCTCTTCTATTGTAATCGAATTGTCGATTGGACACAAAGGAATTGAAGCAGGGAATGGATGGTGTAGGCAAATCAGGATTGACCCGTGACAGTTACGCCATCCATAATAAAAATGACATGCAGAAAGGATGACGGACAAAAATGAGCGGTATCATTGAAGTTTTTGGACATGGTGGTGACGTGGAGACTGCTGCGTCAAGATTTGGCGGGAGTCCTGAGGATTTCCTTGATTTTAGTGCAAACATTAACCCTCTGGGTCCGCCCAAGGATGTTCTGAAGGCGTTGGAGCAAGGGATGCGGGCGATACTTCGTTATCCTGATCCTGCACATCGGACATTGAAATCCTTGCTTGGCGAGCGCCTTGGCCTGTCAGAGGAATATATATCTATAGGGAATGGAGCTGCGGAAAGCATGGCTCTGATCCTGCTCGGACTCTCTCCCCGGAAGGTGGGCACAGTGGAACCGGGGTTCTCGGAGTATCGTTCATTGTCCAAGCAATTTGGGGCAGAAATGCATCATGTTCTGGGGCAGGAGGAGCTCGAATGGCGAGCAGCTCCCGAAGATATCGAGAGGCTGATGGAACAGGTGGACTTGCTGTTTCTTGGACAGCCGAACAATCCCAATGGAGTACAGTATCCGGTTGAAGTATTGCAGCGGCTGGCCCGTCATGCCGAGAAGACAGATACTGTCCTGGTGATTGATGAGGCATTTATGGATTTCATTCCTGAAACGCAGCGACAATCCCTGGCTTCCCGATTACAGGATTACCCACAGGTGATCATCATTCGCTCGATGACCAAATTTTATGCCATTCCGGGTCTTCGGCTTGGCTATGCGATTGGACACCCGGATCTGATTCGTGCCATGACGGAGAAACAGGTAACCTGGAGTGTCAACGGACTGGCACTGATTGCAGGAGAAGCCTGTCTAGGCAGCGGGAAAGCTTTTGAACGGGAGACGTTGGAACAGGTGGCGCTTGAACGAGAGAAACTGGCATCCGGCCTGGAGGCCTGTGGATGCGAAGTAACACGCGGGGAAGCGAACTTCTTGCTGGCACGTGTGCCGCGGCCATGGACTGCGGCAACCATACAAGCGGCTCTGGGGGAGCGGGGAATTCTGATCCGAAGCTGCGCCATGTACCCTGGACTTGGGGAAAGACATATCCGACTGGCAGTGAAGGACGCGAAGTCGAATCTTCGTCTGGTGAACGAAATGAGAAGTGTGAGCGGACAAACGAATCCGGTGCCAACGGTCGGGGGGGCGGAGTAATGGCATTGCCATTCTTACAGTACTTTACCCATGCAATTGCAGAGCAAAATGAATATACTTCTTCTGCATGGCCCGGGTTAACCATCAGCGCACATGAACGCCATATTCGAGCATCGATCCCTAACCGGGTAAACGCCATTTCGAGTGCCGTGTACGGCGGGAGGATGATCGAGCTGGATCGCATATTCAATATTTACGTAGACAGGCATTATCGTTGTGACGACCCGCCGCGTGATATTGCAGACCTCCTGAGGGGGTGGGAGGAACGCACAACAGCATGTGCCGGATTGCTGACAGCGGTTAAGCTTGAGTACACATCGGTTCAGGAAGTTGTGGGCGATGAAGCAGGGATCTTGTGCTGTACGACAGCAGGTGTATCCAATGCTGCGCGTGCAGGCTCCGCAAGAACCGTGTTTGATGCTGCAGGGAACATAACTAGCCCAGAGGGAATAGCAGCAGAGTCACCCTACACTCCCGGTACAATTAATATCATGTTATGGATCAACGGCCGCATGACGCCCGGAGCCATGGTCAATGCCATTCAGACAGCAGTGGAAGCCAAAGCGGCAGCGCTCTCGGATTGCGGTGTAATGGATGCGGAAAATGGACTGACTGCAACGGGAACGACGACGGATGCCATTGTGCTGGCCACGAGTCAGGTGGAGGGGAAACCACTGATCTCTTACGCAGGTACAGCCACAGTGATTGGGGCAGGAATTGGACGTGTCGTCTATGATGCCGTTACCGAAAGTTTGCAAGCTGGACAGGCGTGGAAAGAGAGGAATAGCAAGCGATGATATCTCTGAGTAAGTGGGCGGACTGGCCCATCTGGGCAGGAATGACAGGGGCATGGATTATTTTAGCAGCATACATACTGGATCGCCTCATTGGAGATCCACGCTGGATCCCCCACCCGGTGATCGGCATGGGCAAAGGAATTTCTGCACTGGAGCGGACCATCAGAAAACGAGTGAGCAGCGATCAGGGGCTTAAACGGGCAGGGCTGCTTTTTCCGATAGTCATTGCGGGTGGTTCATTGGTGCTTACTTGGGGAGTGTTGTACATCCTTGGACTTGTTCACCCGGTGATTGCCGTTATCGCTGAAGTGGTACTGATTGCCACCACCATTGCTTCCAAAGGACTGAAGGATGCAGGCATGGAAGTGTATCGTCATCTGAGAGAGAGGGATTGGCCTGCGGCTAGACGTTCACTGGGCATGATCGTGGGGCGGGATACAGCGCATCTGGATGAACCGGAAGTGGTAAGGGGAACCGTGGAGACTGTAGCCGAAAACATCGTGGATGCCATCGTTTCCCCGCTGTTCTATGCCCTGATTGGCGGTGCCCCGCTTGCGATGGCCTATCGGGCCGTCAATACGCTGGATTCCATGGTTGGTTATAAAAATGAAAAATATTTGCATCTCGGCTGGGCCTCTGCTCGTCTCGATGATTGGGCGAACTGGATTCCGGCGCGGCTTACCGCCTTGCTGCTCATTACGGGTGCATGGTTCATGAGATTGAGCGCAAAAGGTGCTGCACGCATGGTTCGCCGGGATGCCAGATTGCACCCCAGCCCGAACAGCGGATTCCCGGAGTCGGCCGTTGCAGGAGCGCTGGGTATCAGGCTTGGCGGGCATAACGTCTACCATGGCGTGGCTTCTTTTCGAGCCTATATGGGCGATCAGACACGGCTGATGGAAGCAGAGGATATCGTGCGGACCACGCGTTTGATGTTCTGGTCGGCGGGAGCTTTTGTGCTGTTATGCTGGTTGGTAACGTTCGGCATTTGGACAGCAGGAGGTGCGTTGTTATGGAAGTAGAATCCGGGAAGCGTGGAACTGGAACGCGGGAGATCGTGTTTATCCGTCATGGGACAACTTCTTGGAATGTGGAAAAGAGATACCTCGGACATACCGATATCGGTCTCCTGCCGGATGCAGAGCGGGAACTGGCGCCGCTTCGCCAGTCCATTCGCGGGATCACATGGGATGCGCTGTATTGCAGTGATCTGCTGCGCTGCCGGCAGACCGTGGAACGAATTGCTCCGGTACAAGCAGGACAAGTACAGTATGATCCGCGCTTGCGTGAGATTGATTTTGGGCAATGGGAAGGGATGACTTACAATGAGCTCAAGGACAATCCGCTCTACCGGAATTGGATTGATGCACCGCAGGATGTGACGCCACCGGGCGGCGAGCCTTGGCAGGCATTTGCTGCGAGGATCGACTCCTTCGTGAAGGAGTGCCTTGTGTCCGGTTCGTCAGAGGAACATTCCGAAGAAAATCATGTTCCTGCGATTGCCGTAGTTACCCATGGCGGTGTCATTCGGTATGCTATGTCACGTCTCATACCGGAACTGGGATTCTGGGATACACAGGTCATTCCGGGGCAAGCAATTAAGGTTCGGCTTGAAAAAAGCGGAAATAGCTGGGTTTCAAGCAGGGTGTCTTTTCCGTGAATCGGGTTGTAAGGATGTGCAATATAACCTATAATCACAACAGAAGTGTGACTTCAGCATGAATACATATCTCGTTATGCGCTTAAGCGCTGATGGATAGGGCATGCTCACTTGAATGGTTACAATATCAGCGACCACGGGTCCCTTGTGCGAGCAAGAAGAGCTCATCGAGTTAATCAAACGATGAACGGCACAATGGGTGAAATAGGGAAGCCGGTGTGAATCCGGCACGGTCCCGCCACTGTAAATCAGGACGAGCAGTCCTGTAAGTCAGGTTACCTGCCCTGGACGTACAAACCGGTGTTCCTTCGAGGAAAGGACAGCGTTTCGGGCAATTCTATGTGCATGAACAGCGGGTACGCTGTAGATGTGCAGATCGCCATATGCGAGACGTCATCCCTGATCCTGACGTAAGGATCGGGGATTTTTTTGTTCATATAGGATGAACCTGTAAGCTTTACACTAGACCACTACGATTGCAGTACCATCTTCCGATCGCTGTTATCCCCAGATTTCTTTGATCCCCTTATCAAAAGGGGAAATCTGGTGATAAATGCGAACACTTCGTTTCTTCAGATCGGTTCTGCACTCTCCGTTAACGTGTAAACGCTGCAGTTCAAACCTTATATAGGAACACCAAAGTATGGGGAGTAGGAGTTTGAGCATGTTGCAAGAAATAGTACAAATAGAGAAGGGGAGAATGAACAGAATGAACATCAAGAATTGGAAAGGCATGGCGTCCCTGCTGACAGCAGCGATGCTTACACTGGCTTTGGCCGGATGTGGAAACACAACAACGAGCGAGGGAACAGGTACGTCTACGCAGCAGCCGGCACAGGAGCAATCCCAAGGCCAGGAGCAGACGGATCTCAAAACACAATATCCACTTATGGTAACTGATGCGACAGGTGAATCCTTCACGTTTGAGAAAGCGCCTGCCAAAATCGTATCCGTGTCTCCGGCAGAAACCGAGTCATTGTTCGCCCTTGGACTGGACGAGCAGATCGTAGGGGTATCCGACTATGATGATTATCCGGAAGCTGCAACAACCAAACCGAAAATGGGCGGTGTGTCGAAGCCCAATGAAGAATCAATCATCGCAGCTGAAGCAGACATCGTATTTACAGGGATCTCCATGAGCGAAGAAGCTGTGACCAAGCTGCGCGAACTGGGTATCACCATTTTCAAAACGGATCCAAAATCGATAGACGATGTCATGAACAACATCGAAACGTTCGGAAAAATCACGGATCATCAGGAGCAGGCACAGGAGCTCATCACGAAAATGAAACAGGACGTGGCGGACGTAACCGAAGCGGTTAAGGCTGTGAAGTCGGAAGATCAGAAAAAGGTATATGTTGAATTCTCCCCGGGTTGGACTGTGGGTAAAGGTGAATTCATGGATGAACTGATCACCGTAGCCGGTGGAATCAACGTTGCTTCCGACCTCGTGGGCTGGAATGAAATTAACGAAGAGAATATTATTGCTTCCAATCCGGATGTCATTCTGTACGCCAATGATGTTATTGATGAGAACTCCAAAACACTGGATCAGATCATCAAAGAGCGCAGCGGCTGGGATCAAATTACGGCGGTGAAAAACGATGCAGTCATTGGCCTGGATGCCAACCTGCTGAGCCGTCCGGGCCCACGTGTAACGGAAGGTTTGAAAGCTGTTGCCAAAGCGATCTATCCTGACCTGTTCCAATGAGTAAAAAGCTGGCAGTGTACGGAACAGCCGGAATTCTGCTGCTTGTGCTGACTGTGCTGATCTGTACGGGCATCGGTTCAGTGGCTCTGCCTGTCCGTGACATTGCAGGCATTCTGCTTCATCACATGCCATGGATCGGAGACTGGATCACGCCCGACTGGAGTACGGCAGCCGAGCAAATTATATGGAAGGTCAGGTTCCCGCGGGTGCTGCTTGCTGTACTCGTGGGTGCATCGCTGGCCATCGCCGGAGCGGGCTTCCAGGGGGTTCTTCGTAACCCGCTGGCAGATCCGTTTACGCTTGGCGTATCGTCTGGCGCATCGGTGGGCGCTGCTTTTCTGATCTTCTTCGGATTGCAGTATGCACTGATCGGAATCTGGACCTTGCCGCTCGTTGCGTTTCTGACGGGCGTGCTCACATTATGGTTTGTACTCGCCCTGGCTCGTGAAGGGCGCAAAATACCGACACACAGCCTGATTCTGGCTGGCGTGGTGATGCAAAGTTTTCTGGGAGCGGTGGTCTCCTTCCTGTCGACCATGTCGAAACAGACGATTAACGAAATTATATACTGGACGATGGGAAGTCTGGCTCTGCGTGGGTGGTCGTATACGGCCATCCTTTTCCCGTATTTTATACTGGGTCTGATTTTCCTCTGGAGCCGTGCCCGTTCCTTGAATGTTCTTGCACTGGGGGAACGGCAGGCTGCACATATCGGTGTCCAGGTGGATGGGTTGAAGCTATCCGTCCTTGCCGTAGGAACACTGCTCACCGCCGGGGCCGTCTCGGTTTCGGGTGTCATTGGATTCGTAGGTCTTGTCATCCCGCACATTCTTCGGCTGATCGTTGGGCCTGATTATCGTTTGCTGGTTCCTTTGTCCGCGATTGGCGGGGCCATCTTCATGGTATGGGCCGATACGATTGCACGCTCCCTGCTGGCCCCGACCGAAATTCCGC
The DNA here is from genome assembly GCF_004000925.1 of Paenibacillus illinoisensis NBRC 15959. GTDB lineage: Bacteria > Bacillota > Bacilli > Paenibacillales > Paenibacillaceae > Paenibacillus > Paenibacillus illinoisensis. The sequence goes on from NZ_BIME01000005.1 coordinate 356,920, forward strand.
TTGGTGTGGTGACGGCCTTTGTCGGGGCACCTTTCTTCGCGTATCTGCTGCATCGGAATAAAAAGCTGCGAAAAGGGGTGATGCCATGAGTACAAGTATGAGTACAAACATGGGTACAAGCGTTACCCCAAACGATCCGCTGATTGAAGTTGCGGGGGCAGGCAAAATGTATGGAGAGCACCGGGCACTGCATAACGTGGACTGGCGTGTCACAGAAGGCGAATGGTGGGGTGTCGTCGGTCCAAACGGAAGCGGAAAATCAACGCTGCTCCAGCTCATTGCAGGAACCGAACAGCCTGGCGCAGGCAGCATTCGGATTGCAGGGCGGGAGATTACCTCATACACTCGCAAAGACCTGTCCCGCATGATTGCGGTATTGCAGCAAGATGGCCTGCCTGCCATCTCGTATCCTGTCCGGGATGTGGTGGAGATGGGACGTTATCCTTATCAGAATTGGTTAGGCAGGGAATCGGCGGATGGAGCGGCCGTGGTGGACCGGGTACTGGAAGAACTGGGTCTAACCGAAATGGCCGACAGGCCGCTCGATGCACTCAGTGGAGGGCAGAGGCAGCGGGTTGCGCTCGCCAAAGTCATGGCCCAGGAGCCCAAATTATTACTGCTGGATGAGCCAACCACCTTTCTTGATATCCGATATCAATTGCAATTCATGGAGCTACTATCTTCCTGGCGGCAAAAAAACAAGATTACCATTGTCGCTGTGCTGCACGATCTGAACCTCGCTGCGCAATTCTGCGATCAGATTCTCGCTCTGCGCGAGGGCATGTGCGTAAGCAGTGGAACACCACATTCGCTGATGACGGAAGAGAACATTCGGGATATCTTCCGGGTGAACCCGGCCATGGTGAATCATCCCGATACTGGATTGCCGCAATTGTTGCTGCGGCGAGAACACGAGTGAACGAAAAGCGGGGCGACCCTATATTTTGATGAAGGAAGTGCTGGCGGTATGAATAATGAACAGACGTTGGAACAGTTAATCGATCGGATCGTGGGTCCTAATGAAGAAGTGGCGGCAGAAGCCTCGGCACATGTGGATTCATTAACGAAACCGCCCGGCAGTCTGGGCAAACTGGAACAGCTGGTTATTCGACTTGCGGGGATAACCGGCGAGGCTCGGCCTTGTCTGGATCGCAGGGCCGTCATTGTTATGGCTGCCGATCACGGCGTCGTTGCCGAAGGAATCAGTGCGTTCCCGGCAGAGGTAACGCCGCAGATGGTTCATAATTTTCTGGCAGGAGGAGCGGCCGTCAACGTTCTGGCGCGTCATGCAGGGGCAGATGTCATCTGTGTGGACATTGGCGTGAATGCCGATCTGGAACACCCGGACCTGGTCTCCCGCAAAGTACGCAAAGGTACAGCCAACATGGCGCAGGGCCCAGCCATGAGCCGTGATGAAGCGATCCAGGCGATTCTTGTCGGAGCCGAGGTTGTGGCTGCTGAAGTCGCCAAGGGAACTCAATTATTTGTCACCGGTGAAATGGGTATCGGAAATACTACAGCGAGTGCCGCAGTCATGTGTGCTTTAACCGGAACAGCACCCGCATCTGCGGTTGGTCGGGGAACAGGGATGGATGACGCAGGTTTACAGCGCAAAGCTGCTGTAGTCAGCCGGGCGCTTAGTGTGAATGCACCGGATGCAGACGATGCCCTGGATGTGCTTGGCAAAGTGGGCGGATTGGAAATTGCCGGACTGACAGGTGTCATCCTCGCAGCGGCAGCTCATGGCTGTCCTGTTGTGGTGGATGGGTTTATCTCCACTGCAGCGGCACTGATTGCGAGACAGCTTGCCCCGGTCAGTGTGGAATATATGATTGCTTCGCATACATCGCATGAAAGTGGACATGCTGCGCTTCTGCACGAACTTGCCCTCAAACCGATGCTGGATCTGGACATGCGGCTGGGTGAGGGAACAGGTGGTGTGCTCAGTCTTCATCTAATCGATGCGGCTTGCCGTATTCTGAATGAGATGGCCACATTTGCAAGCGCTGGTGTATCGGGAAGCTCGAATGAGAATGAGCGCGCGGATGAGTCATCGACAGCTGCTTCGCCAGTTCGGGGAGAGGTATCTCCATGAGCGTACTTGTAACGGGCGGGGCAAGGAGCGGCAAAAGCTCCTTCGCCGAGCGTCTCTGCATGCAGCGTTCCTCCGAGGCCTGGTATGTCGCAACCGCACAGGCGTATGATGACGAGATGCGTGAACGGATACGTCTGCATCAGAATCAGCGGGATGAAGTTGGGTACCTGTGGCATACCGTGGAGGAACCCTTGGCATTGCCAGAACTCATCACAAAAATGGGAGAATCGCATACAGGAACGTCAGCTCCGACCATTTTGGTGGATTGCCTGACGCTCTGGTTGACCAACGTCCTGCTTACCCATGAGCAAGAGCCTGAGCAGGTTGTTCTGGATCATATGAATGCGCTGGTAACCGCTATCGAGTCCTATCCCGGGCTGCTAGTCCTGGTTACGAATGAAGTGGGGGACGGCATCGTACCGGAGTATGCGCTTGGCAGAAGATATCGGGATTTGGCGGGCATATTAAATCAGCGGGTCGCTGCCATCTGCCGCGAAGTATTTCTGGTAACGGTAGGGATTGCTATGGAGCTGAAGAGCAAGGAGTATCGCTTATGAGCCATGACGGTAACAACATCCAGCATAATGGTGAGGAAATGACCAGTGAAGACCACCTGAATCAGGTAAACGAGGGGCCGGCTCAGGGTGCGGAGTATGTAAACAGACTGGATCAAAAACATGCGGCTGCGGCCGCTTTTCAATTTTTGTCCCGTTTCCCCGTGAAAATGCAGATTGACTTCGTTCCGCCACTGCTGCGGGAAAGCGTAGTGTATTATCCGCTGGTCGGTGCGGCCATTGGTTTAAGTGTCTGGATTGGTGGCGCGCTTACAGGTGCACTGCTGCCATCGTTCCCAGCGGCTGTATTGACCCTGACCCTTTGGGTATGGCTTACGGGGGGACTCCATCTGGATGGCTGGATGGACACAGCGGATGGCCTGCTCAGCTATCGTACCCGTGAGCGAATGCTGGAAATTATGAAAGACAGCCGCGTTGGAGCCATGGGCGTGATTGCCTGCGTACTGCTGCTCATGATGAAAGCAGCCTTAATTGCTGATTTTATCGCACATGGAAACTGGCTGTATGGAGCGCTGCTGATTCTGCCCATGATCTGGAGCCGCTGGTTCATGGTGTATGCCATTTCGGCTTGGCCGAATGCCAGGGGAGACGATGGACTTGCTGTCCTGTTCAAGGGCCTTGGGGAACGGAAGGAAGTCCAGAGGGCACGAAGCGCTGCGGTTGGACTAACCATCCTGGCGGCTGTCATTACACTTGCCGCGGTGTGGATCTTTCAGCCTGGCAGCAGCATGGTAGAAATGCTGGCGATGGATAGGGGCCTTGGGACATTACCTTGGTGGCTATATCCTATTGCAGCTGCCATTTTGGTACCACTGGCGGCATATCTTATCGGCAAGTTCGTTGCCGGACGCATCAGTGAGAGGTTAGGCGGACTTACTGGAGATACATATGGTGCGATGAATGAGCTGCTGGAAGCCGCTCTGTTGACGGTGTTAAGTCTGCTGCAGGGATTATTTTTGATATAGGGAACGAACGGAAATGAGTAATGTGGAGCATAACGCGGAGAGCTGAGGTGATTGGAACGTGCAGAATACCCCTGTAGGACAAGCGGCGGTATTGATGCTGCAAGGTACGGCATCGGATGTGGGGAAGAGTGTTATTACAACGGCATTATGCCGGATATTCAAGCAGGATGGCTTCAGACCGGCCCCGTTTAAATCACAAAACATGGCGCTCAACTCCTATGTAACCGAAGATGGCAAGGAGATTGGCAGAGCCCAGGGAGCGCAGGCAGAAGCTTGCGGTATTGAAGCAACAACGGATATGAACCCGATATTGATCAAGCCCGTGCGGGATATGCACTCGCAGATCGTGGTGCACGGTGTACCTTTTGCCCAGATGAGTGCTTCGGATTATCGTCAGCATTTCCTGCCGGAAGCGAAGCAGACAGTCATGGATGCGCTGAATCGGCTGCGCGAAACCTATGATATTGTACTGATGGAAGGCGCAGGCAGTCCGGCCGAGATTAACTTGAAGGATCGGGACATTGTCAATATGAATCTGGCAGGCTGGGCGGATTCGCCAGTCATTCTGATCTCGGACATTGATCGCGGAGGCGTGTTTGCTTCCATTGTAGGTACACTTGAGCTGTTGGAGCCGCATGAGGTCCAGCGTGTAAAAGGATTTATCATTAACAAATTCCGGGGGGATCTGTCCCTGCTGCAGCCTGGACTCGACTGGCTCGAAGAGCGGACGGGCATTCCGGTATTGGGCGTACTGCCTTACATAAGAGATATACAGATTGAAGCTGAGGATTCCGTGGTGCTGGACTCCATGCGTCATGGCAAATCAGGGGAACGGGAGCTGGATCTTGCCGTTATTCGTTACCCGCGCATTTCCAACTTTACGGACTTTGACTCGCTGTCCCGTGAACCGGATGTCAATGTACGATATGTGACTTCCCCGGAAGAACTGGGCCAGCCGGATGCCATTTTGCTTCCTGGTACGAAGGATACGATTGGTGATCTGGCATTCCTGAGAGAATCGGGTCTCGAGCAAGCTATCGCGAGTCGGACTGAACGTGATCACGTACAGCTTGTGGGCATATGCGGTGGATATCAGATGCTGGGCCAGCATTTAAAAGATCCGTTTGCAGTGGAAGCGAATCAGATTCAGGAGGCACGGGGTCTGGGATGGCTACCGCTGTCGACCACTTTTCTGGAACATAAACAGACCGTTAGAGCTTCAGGGCGTGTGCTGCAGCGGCATCCGATTCGTCTATATGGGGATCAAGATTCAGTTGATTCCATGCCTGTGAATGGGTACGAGATTCATATGGGCGTGACCGAGTGCCATGATGCGAAGCAAGTGAGTGCGCTGTTTGAGATTGCTCATCCAGGTGGTCAGCCTTTTCAGGAAGGCTGGGGGAGCCCGGATGGCAAAGTATGGGGAACGTACTTGCATGGTTTGTTTGAAAGTGACCAGTTCCGCCGCTCCTGGCTTAATGGCCTTCGGCAAGGGAAAGGACTCACTCCGCTTCAGGAAACCTATAGTGCTCATGAACGCAAGGAGATGGAGTTCGACCGGGTAGCGGAATCTCTGCGCTCAGCCCTGGACATGAAACGTGTATACGAAATTATGGGAATCCAGTACCGAGATCCCGCTTCAAACGTTAAGGATTGAATAGCAAGCTGATGTATGATCAGCAATTTATAACCTATTCATAAAAAACACCCCCATGTGTATTGGCAGTACCCGGAAACGGGCTGCTGTTACGCATGGGGGTATTTGCGTGTCTGTGGTTTAATTGTGGTTCACGTAAGGGAATGATGGTTTAATGTTATACCTGGATTGTTATTTTAGTTAATTTTGAATTTCTTCATCGCAGACTGAAGTTCCATGGCCTGTTCATGCAGATGACGAACCGTACCCGAGTGGGAATCCATCTCACTGAGCTGATGCTCGGCGGTAGAAGCAATCTGCTGCATGCTCTCGCGTGATCTGGATGTAATCTGTGCTGTCTCTTCAACGGATGCACTAACTTCCTCTGCGCCTGCGGAGACTTCCTCTGTGGAAGCAGAGACGGTCTGGATGGTCAGGTTGACGTTCTGGATCAGTTCGTTCAGCTGCTGGAAGGCCGTTCCCGCTTGTTGAACGACATGGGTTCCAGACCCGATTTCCTGGGTTACCCGGTTCATGGCACTCACCGAACGTTCCGCATCCTCGCGAATGGTTCCGAGATAATCGGCGATTTCCTCCGTGGCTGTTTTGGACTGTTCCGCCAGCTTGCGGACTTCACCTGCTACGACAGCGAATCCCCGGCCATGCTCTCCGGCACGTGCTGCTTCAATGGAAGCATTAAGGGATAACATGTTGATCTGTTTCGTAATTTCAAAAATGGATGTAACAATCGTGCCGATCGCTACGGAACGTTCATTCATCGTCTCCACGTAACGCAGTGACTCGTTTGCCGTCTGGCCGACACGTTCCATTTGCTGCACAGCATCCTGTGCGAGACGGTTACCGTTGACGGCTTCATTTGCAGCTTCACCAATCTGCTCCGATACTTCAGCAGCAGAAGAGGCGATATGCATGATGCCCTGCGTAATTTCTTCCATGGCTCTCGCATTCTCGGCAGCGCTTGAAGCAATGGTCACACTGCCTTTTTCGGCATCTTCCGCAGAGCGGCTGGATTTTTTGACCATACCGGACATGGACTCCACCCGTCTTAACAGGTCATCGGAGCCCTGAACCACTTCATTGGAGGTAGACAGTGCACGGCTGATCATTTCCTTCAAATTGTGGGTCATCGTTTGGAAGCTTGCGGCGAGCTGAGCAATTTCATCTTTGCCCTTGATTTGCAGCTGGGCGGTAAGGTCACCTTGGGAAATTTGTTTGCTGTGTTGTACGAGCTGAATGATTGGTTTGGTTACTCTTTTGATCATGCTGGCTGAGATCAGCCAACCGAGCACGAAGACGAGTGCTGTGATACCCAGGCATAACCAGAAGATCTGAACGTTTTTATCCTGAATGAACTGGGCATCCATACTTACTGCCATGATCATATTGCTGCCCGCAATCGGAATAAAGGCTGCTTTATGTACGCCGAAGGAATCGGAATAAACGTCACTGATAACCATTTCTTTGCTTTCTACTGCCGTATTCATCGCGGATTGCACGCTGATTTCATCTCCGGCTTTCATTTCTGAGGCTGCGTTAGCAATGACAACCGATGCTTTGCCTTCCTGGATGGATACAACGTAGGATGCATCTAAGTTATGTTCTTTTGCTTTTTCAGCTAGATAGGATTCAACCGTCAGAGCGGCACCTTCAGAACCCGCACCGCCACTCTGCACCTGCAAAATCTTGGAGGAGGAGACGTTCTTATATATATCCTGGATGGACGTGTTCAGGACCTTGTCGAACTGTGGAAGCACATAGCTCTGCATAATATTCATGGATACAGCATAGAAACTGATACTAAACAACAGGGAAGCGACCAGTAGAACGAGGAACAGCGTGCCTCTAATTTTGCCGGCAACCGTACGATTACGAAACATAGGATCATCCTTTCACGTCATGTTCATTAACATTTGTCGCTTTTCCGTATCGTAAGACTATATACCAACGAAAAAAGGCCTAATTTTCACGTTGAGAAAACTTGGGAATAAGCGGATATACCTATATTACAAAATTAACCGGGGGTTGAATAGAAGAATTTTCATTAAACGGTGAATTTTTTTCAGAAATTCTTGAATGTATTACATGCATATTACATAATATCAATTAATACCTACCAGAATAGTTTGATATATGATATATTGTTCAATGTCGCATAAAGCGAATAGAAAAAAACCGTTCAATCGGTATGCACATTCTGAGGAGGATTTACAAGATGGATACTTTTCTAGTCATTCTGAACGTAGTGATTATGCTCGTTCTTCTAGGCGTCCTGTATTGGATGCAAAAGAAACATATTTCCTTTACCAAGCGTGTATTCGCGGGTTTGGGAATCGGGGTTGTGTATGGCGTCATTCTTCAACTGATATACTCGTCTAATTCTGACATTGTTACCAAGTCTGTTGACTGGTTTAATCTTGTCGGTTCAGGATATGTTAAATTGCTGCAGATGGTCGTGATTCCTCTCATCATGGTTTCCATTATTTCGGCCATCATGAATTTGAAAGGCAAGCAAAACCTCGGCAAAATGAGCTTCTCGATCATTGCGATTCTGCTCATTACGACGGCTATTGCGGCAAGTGTAAGTATCGTAACAAGTCTGAGCTTCAACCTGACTTCCATTGAAATTGAAGGCGGGGACAGAGAGCTCGCGCAGGGGCAGAAGATGGAGGAACGTCTTGTTGATGTACAGGATCAAACGATTCCGCAGCAGGTTCTGGAATTCATTCCTTCCAATCCATTTGCAGATATGACCGGTGAACGCCGCACATCTACTCTTGCTGTTGTTATCTTCTCGGCATTTATCGGTGTGGCAGTACTTGGACTGGATCGCAAGAAACCACAGCAGGCGGAAACGTTCCGAGGCATGGTGAATGCGGTATATGCTGTAGTCATGCGGATCGTAACGCTGGTGCTCAGGCTGACTCCATACGGGATTCTAGCGCTCATTACGAAAGTAACGGCCACCACGAATCCGGATGAAATCCTGAAACTCATCAAATTCGTCATTGCTTCCTACGTTGCCTTGATTGTGATGTTTATCATCCACCTGATTATTATCGCGCTGTTCGGCTTCAATCCGTTGACGTATGTGAAAAAGGTTCTGCCAACCCTGGTATTTGCCTTCACATCCCGTTCAAGTGCAGCTGCAATCCCGCTTAACGTGGAGACACAGACGAAGAAATTGGGCGTATCCGAAGGTATTGCGAATCTCTCGGCAAGCTTCGGGGCTACCATTGGTCAAAACGGCTGCGCCGGAATCTATCCGGCCATGCTGGCGGTGATGATTGCTCCTACGGTCGGTATCGACCCGATGAGCTGGGACTTCATCATTACGCTGATCCTGGTTGTCGTGATCAGTTCATTCGGCGTAGCCGGTGTAGGCGGCGGGGCAACCTTCGCTTCCCTGATCGTATTGTCCACGATGAATCTGCCAGTCGCACTCGCAGGCTTGCTGATCTCGGTTGAGCCGCTGATCGACATGGGTCGTACGGCACTGAACGTGAACGATTCAATGACCGCAGGTCTTGTATCCAGTAAAATTCTGAAAGAGAATGATCAGGATACCTTCAATGATCAAAGCCGTGATCTGGATTCCGCTGTTCAAGCTTAATCCGGACTCCATAACTTGGATGGCTTATGCGCAGCAATAAGTCAAAATTAGCCGTTCTACGGGTTACCCGTAGGGCGGCTTTTTTACATAATCGCAGATTGTCGTTATTTAGTGCTGTTCAATGGATGGGAAATGTGATAGAGTATTCATGTTTTGGCCCAGGCCAGACCGCGGTTCGTAACCATCCCGCGTAATCAAAACTAGGAAGGCAGTGTATGTATTTATGTTTAATTTGGGTTGGGGAGCACTTTTTGTTCTCGTAACATATGGTTTTTTCCTATTGTGTTACCGTCTGTTCGGTAAAAAGGGCCTGTATGCCTGGATTGGTGTGGCTACGGTTATAGCCAATATTCAGGTGACCAAAACGATAGATATTATGGGAATTGTACTGACGCTTGGCAATACGATGTATGTCAGCATGTACCTGACCAGTGACCTTCTCAATGAGAAGTATGGATCGGGTGAAGCGCGGAAGGCTGTATGGTTCGGATTCTTCACGTTAATCATGACGACGGTACTGATGCAGATGGTCATCTTCTTCGAACCGGCACCGACGGACTTTGCGCAAGAGTCGATGGAAACCTTGTTTGGTCTGCTGCCACGTCTGGCACTCGGAAGTCTGACAGCGTATTTCATCAGCCAGTTCCTGGACGTGCGGCTGTTCAGTATGCTGCGCAAGGTTGCACCTGGACGCAATCAGTTGTGGATTCGTACAAACGGCAGCTCGATCGTCAGTTCCTTTGTGGATACACTGGTATTCTGCACGATTGCATTTGCGTTTATCTATCCATGGGATGTCTGGCTCGAAATCTTCCTGACAACGTACATTATCAAATTCGTGTTGACCGCGGTAGGTACGCCGTTTATATATGCAGCGCGTAATTTTAAAATTAAGGATGAAGTCTAATCCGATCTCGTCTACATCCATATTCATTCGAGTATGGTTGTTAGCAACGTAACAAGTCTTATAACGAGAATAACCCGCAAGCCATATGGATATGGTTTCGCGGGTTATTTTTAATTGCATATCTTAGAGGTTAGTCTGTCAGGATCTGCAGTTCTTTTGGATAGGAAGTCAGCACTTCAACTCCGGTATCTGTGACAAGAACATCGTCCTCAATTCGTACTCCGCCTGCAGGGGTATAGATGCCTGGTTCAATCGTGAATACGGTGCCTTCCTGCAGAAGATCCATATTCTGTCCATGCAGGGAAGGATACTCGTGCACATCAATTCCCAGACCGTGTCCAACACGGTGCATAAATCGTTCGCCGTATCCGGCATCTTCCGTCACCTGACGTGCTGCACGGTCGATATCGGCACAGGCCACGCCTGGCTTAACTGCAAGAATGGCAGCTTCGTTTGCGGCAAGCACGGTATTGTAGATGGTTTTCAGTTCAGGAGAAATGTCACCAAAAGCAAATGTACGCGTAATATCAGATGCATACCCTGCAGCGTATACGCCCATATCAAACATCAGCAAGTCGCCATGCTGCAGCTTGCGTTCACCCGGTGTACCATGCGGCAGACCTGTCTTGGGTCCGGTAAGCACCATGGTATCGAAGGAGGGACCATCTGCACCCAGTTTCTTCATCTGATATTCCATTTCAGCGACCAGTTCAATCTCAGTTACGCCTGAGCGTACATGGGACAGTCCCAGGCGCAGGGTTTCTTCAATAAGATGAATGGCATGACGGATGCGGGCAACTTCGTCCGGTGTCTTCTTGACGCGCAGTGTACGGAGCAGAGGACCGACATCCTCGAACTTGACTGCACCAAGGGCAGCGGTCAGCTGCTCGTAACGCGCAACGGTGACGTATTCTTTTTCAAGGCCCATCCGGCCGAGGCGTCCCTGATAACGTTCGAATAATGCATAGGGATTATCGGTATCGGTATGAGTTGCGATATGGGTTACCGAGGAGGCAGCTGCAGCAGCTTCAGCGTCCAGGGCAGGCACAATCAGTAAAGGTTCCTCGCCACGGGCGAGAACAAGACCGAGAAAACGTTCATGCGGGTTGCTTGCAAAACCAGTTAAATAGTAGATATGTTTCGGATCTGTAATCAGCATGGCGTCCAATCCTTGTGCAGACAGATCAGCTTCCAGACGGGATAAAGGGCTTTGGTTCATATGTGTATAGCTCCACCTTTCAGTTCTTTCTATCCTTCTATTATAGAAGAATAATGAAAAATGCCAAAGGGGAGTGACTGAAGGGCCTTATTTATTATGGTCAATTTTCCGTTTAGGCGAACAGAGAGAGGGGTAAATACAGGGCGAAACGACGTTGAGGATGGTTGACTGCTAACGGTACAAATAACGGTACAAATACAGATACCGGTAGAGATACCGATTGAGGACAGAGATAGAGGATAGTGATAGAGGACAGATACGGAGAATAAATATCCTTGAACATATCGCAGCAGCATTTGGTAGATTCGAACTACACTAATTCAATAGAAGGAGATGAGATGATGAATAACCGAGTAAGTGTTCCACTATACGCTTCGCTGTTAAGTATGGCCCTGCTGACGGCCTGTGCTTCAGGCGATCCTTCCACAGAATCGCAGCAGGTGTCTCAAGGTCAAGGCACAGGTCAGGGAGAGACAGCAAATGGAGGCAATGACAAGGCGAGTACCGGGGAAGAAGGAACACAGGAGAATACGGTTATCCCATATCAGGCTTCGGTCCTGGCCACTGGACTAAACGCACCATGGGAATTGGTAAGCGTGCCAGACGGACGAATGTTTGTTACGGAGCGTCCTGGAACGATACGGGTCATTAAGGATGGAGAATTGCAAACCGAACCACTTATTGCGTTTGAGGCTCCGTTCAATGAAGAGGGAGAAGGGGGCTTGCTCGGTCTGGCTGCAGATCCGGACTTTGAGAATAACGGTTATCTCTACGCCTACCATTCCTACCTTGAAGGGGACGAGATCGCAAATCGGGTATTGCGCTTGAAGGTGAATGGAGATCAAGCCGTGATCGACAAGGAACTGCTGGGTAACATCCCTGGCGGGGCCAATCATAATGGAGGCCGCATTAAGATTGGTCCGGACAACATGCTCTACATTACAACCGGTGAACGTTATGAACCGGAACTCGCACAGGACCAGAACAGCTTGGGTGGCAAAATATTGCGGATTGGTCTCGACGGATCGATCCCTGCAGATAACCCGTGGCCGAATTCCCCTGTATACAGCATGGGACACCGCAATGCCCAGGGTCTTGCATGGAATCCGGATAATAAGTACCTCTATGCTACCGAGCACGGTCAGCGTAACTACGATGAGATTAACCGGATTGAAGCAGGGGAGAACTATGGCTGGCCTGAAGTTGAAGGCGATGAGGATGACAATGGTACCTACCGGGCTCCGCTCACTCATAGTGGTGACGATACATGGGCACCATCGGGTATTGCTTTTATAGAGGAAGGACCGTGGGCGGGTTCACTGCTTGCGGCTAACCTGAGAGGCGAGCAATTGCTGCATATTACCCTGTCCGAGGATGGTACACAAGTGGAGAAGGTGGAGCCCATTTTTGAAGATGAGTGGGGACGCATTCGTAACGTGACTGCCGGAGAAGACGGGAAGTTGTACATTCTGACGAACAATCGGGACGGAAGAGGAACTTCGAGGGATGGGGACGACCACATCATTGTACTAACACCGGAGAATTGAGCTCCTGAATCCGGGTTCCATTACTAGTATCGGAGCTCAAGCATGCTTCTAATAGAACCCGGTTCCTGTTCGTTAAAATAGAAAAAGGGGCGTCCCGCCAAGTTCATGACTTTGGGACAGCCCCTTGATTGCTTTATATATGGAAGCACATAGCAGATGGATACTGCCAATTAATCCGTGCTTTCTGCAAGTTTGGCGATATGCGCGCTTGGTTCATTTGTGTATTCGCCGCCATGGTAACAGAGCACTTTGTTCAGTTTCAGGCCGGTCAGTCTTTTCAAACTTCTCAGCGCTTCAGGCATGTCCGGTGTTGCAGGCGGTGCAGGTCCGACCAGTTCATCATCCACAACACGCAGTTCGTCGGCAGCCAGCAGGAATTCCGATTCACGGAAGTACAGGCAGATATGCCCCGGGGTATGTCCAGGTGTATGGATGACCTGAATTCCGCCTTGAAGCGGCAGCATGTCCCCATCTTCCAATACTCTGCTGATCTCGATCTCAGGCAGCTGGGAGAGAAGCTGATCGGCCTGGGCAAGCACAGGTGCGGGAAGCATGGCTCTACGTTCAGGTGTGAACTTGATCAACGGCTTTTCACCTTTAATATAGGGAACCTCATCTGCATGTGCCCAGACCTCAAGTCCGGGTATTGCATCCAGAAGAGCACCCAGATTACCGATATGGTCAATGTCCTGATGTGTCAAAATGATGCGTTTGACATCAGCCAGCTGTACGCCTTCCTGCTCCAGTGCAGACTCTAGACCTGCGAATTGGCCGATCATGCCGGTGTCCACGAGGGTGATGCCGTCCTCATCGCGCAGCATGACGGGGTAAATCGGGTTGTCTCCCGAAGGCGTGGGTATGCTGAGATGCAGCACGGTAAAATCTGTCTTTTGATTAGTCATAGGTATCCGGATCAAGTCCGGTCCACCTCCTTTTTGGATGTTATAGTTTGCGTTTATTCTGGACGAAGATATTTTAAGTGTTTTCTGTACTTCTGGATCGTATCCAGCATCGCTTCAAAGGTTTGTTCAGCCTGCATGCCTTCCTTGACGATGGAGTCAAAGGAGAAGTTCTCATGAATGAGCTTGTTCCTCGCTTGGAAGACCTGACTAAGAGCCTGTTCCATGTTTTCTTTCCCAGGTTTCAGGGCGATCTGTTGTTTATTTAATTCGGCCTGTATGATCTCCATATTGGACCGTGCACGGTAAGCAGGAGTTTTCATCAGCTCGGTCGAATTAAACTTTTTTTGATAGATGCTCTGATATAGCTGTTTTAACATGTGTTCAAGAATGGAGCAGCATTCAATGACAAGGGATGCATATCTTCGATGTTTACGTTGATCCCATTGCGGTGAATCGAGTTCCTGTCCCATATGATGATACTCTTGTTCCAGAACTGCGATTTCAAGCTTTGCTTCTTTTTTGATTTTTTTAAAATCGTCTTTGGTCAGCATACCTGTCCTCCCATGGAAACCAAGATGTGATAACTTCATTATCTCATATTGTTACTCGGAGTGCCTCTTTTCCGTGGGAGGCAGGATTCTATCCGTTCATCCAATCATTGAACCCCGGTTCAGAAGGGAATTATTCGATGTCCATGAAAACAGCCATTGTAACCGGAGCAAATTCCGGCATGGGGCTAGCAACCACCATTCAACTTGCAAAGCAAGGCTATAGGGTGATTATGGCCTGCCGCAGCGAGAAGCGCGGACAGCAGGCTCTGCAAGAGGCCTTGCGTGAGTCAGGCTCTACTGCGATTGAGCTAATCCTGTGTGATTTGGGTTCCACCCAGAGCATCCGCCATTTTGCCCGCTCCTTCCGCGAACGCTACAGTACGCTTGACGTTTTGGTGAATAACGCCGGCGTGGTCATGCTGAAAAGACAGGAGACCTCGGATGGTTTTGAGCAGAGCATCGGCATTAACCATCTGGGACATTTTCTGCTCACATTGCTCTTGATCCAGCCTTTGCAGGCTGCAGAGCAGGGACGAGTCGTGAATGTTTCTTCCGGTGCGTACAAAGCAGGCAAGATTCACTTCGACGATCCGCATCTGCTGAAGGGCTATAACCCGATTAAGAGCTATGCCCAGTCCAAGCTGGCCAACGTACTGTTCACCCGTGCGCTGTCCCGCAAAGTGGCGAATAGCCGAGTCACGGTGAATTGTCTGCATCCGGGTGCAGTTGGAACAAGCATCGGCGTGGATCGTAATACCGGTTTTGGTACACGTATCATGGCCTTTATCGGCAAGCTTCCCTTTTTCCTGTCTCCCGAGGAGGGGGCACAAACGGCGATTTATTTGGCCACCAGCCCGGAAGTAGCAGAAATTACAGGACGCTACTTCTATCAAAAGAAAGAGCAGAAGCTCAAAGCACATGCCGTCGATGATGCTGTGACTGAACGTTTCTGGACATGGAGCGAACAGCAGGTCGGGCTGAAGCCTAATGAAAAATGGTGATGAGTCCAAGCTGAGGTGCAGAACCGGTTCTTCATCTCAGTAAATGATCAAAGGTGATCATAGTACACTCATCTGTTTATATCATCTGCGTTAACTCGCTATGATAGACATTTTAGGCTTTTGCTTGCACAGCTTGCTGTACTTCCTGGATGAATGCTTCAATGCTCTGAACGCCTTGATCTCCCTGACCGTATGCGCGGACAGAGGCAGACAGGGCGTTTTTCTCATTTTCCCCCAGCACCAGCGAGTAAGGCACTTTTTCCATCTGAGCTTCACGAATTTTGTACCCCAGCTTCTCGCTGCGCAGATCCGTTTCAACCCGAATGCCTGCTGCTCGCAATTGACTCTGTACCTGCAGCGCATAATCCGCATAGTGATCGGATACCGGGAGCAGCTTCACCTGAACCGGAGCGAGCCATAGTGGAAACGCACCCGCATAATGCTCAGTCAGAATACCAATGAAGCGATCAATGGAGCCATAAATGGCACGATGGATCACGACCGGACGGTGTTTCAGGCTGTCTTCGCCAACATAAGTGAGGTCGAATTTCTCCGGCATTTGAAAATCAAGCTGAATTGTTCCGCACTGCCAGCTGCGTTTCAGCGCATCGAGAATATGGAAGTCAATCTTCGGTCCATAAAAGGCTCCGTCTCCTTCATTGATGCGGTATTTCACGCCGCGCCGATCCAGTACATTTTGCAGCGCACGTTCTGCCTGATCCCATAGCTCTTCCGACCCCATCGAGTCTGCGGGACGAGTGGATAGCTCAATTGTGTATTCAAAACCAAAAATATCGTACATGCGTCCGATCAGGGATATCGCCTGGTTGATCTCTTCCTCAATCTGTTCCGGCATGACATAGAGATGGGCATCATCCTGACAAAATGTCCGTACCCGCATCATGCCGTTCAGTGCACCCGAGAATTCATGACGGTGAACCTGG
Organism: Paenibacillus illinoisensis NBRC 15959; assembly: GCF_004000925.1. GTDB lineage: Bacteria > Bacillota > Bacilli > Paenibacillales > Paenibacillaceae > Paenibacillus > Paenibacillus illinoisensis. The sequence continues at coordinate 372,893 of NZ_BIME01000005.1, forward strand.
CCGAATTCCATCATGCGAATGGGAAGCTCGCGATAGGAATGAAGACTATTTTTGAAAATCAGCATATGCCCAGGGCAGTTCATCGGCTTCAGTGCAAACGTAGCGTCATCCACTTCTGAGAAATACATATTGTCCTTATAGTGCTCCCAATGCCCTGATTGCTCCCACAGACGATTGTTCATCATCAGCGGAGTTCGAACCTCTTGATACCCTTCCTGCAGCTGCAGCTCACGTGAGAATTGCTCCAGCTCTGTACGGATCGTCATGCCTTTCGGGAGATAGAAGGGCATCCCCGGCGCTTCCTCCGAGAACATGAACAGACCCAGCTCTTTGCCGAGCTTGCGATGATCCCGCTTCTTGGCTTCCTCCAGTATGTGCAGGTGATCGTCCAGCTGGGCTTTGCTTGGAAAGGCAGTGCCGTAGATTCGCTGCAGCATTTTGTTGTTCGAATCGCCCCGCCAGTAAGCCCCTGCCACATTCAGCAGCTTGAAGGCTTTGATCCGGCCAGTGGACGGAAGATGCGGACCCCGGCACAGATCAAAAAATTCCCCTTGATCATAGATTGAAAGCTCCGCATCCTGCGGCAAATCATGGATCAGTTCAAGCTTATACGGATCCTGAATCTCTTCGAACAACAGAAGGGCTTCCTCACGGCCAACCACCCGCCGGCTGATCTTCTCATTCTCCTGTACAATCTTGTTCATTTCCCGCTCAATGGCAGCCAGATCACTGATGGACAAGGCATGTTCCAGATCCACATCGTAATAAAAGCCATCTTCAATGACGGGGCCAATCCCCAGTTTGACTTGTTCCGCACCGTAGATACGCTTGAGTGCCTGGGCGAGGACATGCGCAGTAGTATGACGATAACGATACAGTCCTTCCTCGCTGTCCAGTGTAACAATGACGAGTTCGCAGTCCTGTTCAAGCTTCATGTTCAGATCGACGTTAACACCGTCCACAATGCCTCCGATGGCCTGTTTACCCAAGCTAGTACTGATGGACGAAGCTACTTCTCCGACACTTATGCCTGCCTCGTACGAACGAACTGCTCCACCTTGAAGGCGAATCTCAATGGGGTTTCCTTGTTGATTACTCATGCAAACCACTCTCCAATGTTTGAAATGGAAGCGCAAAAAACACCCGTCCCGGAAAAGGGACGAGTGCGCTCAGCTCGTGGTTCCACCCTAATTTGGTTATGATATCCCCTGCATCGGCCAGCCGCCGCAAAACAGGAAACATCATAACCCTCATTGGGATCCGTTATCGGGGATCAGGCGGTGAACTCTACTGACAACCGGACGGTACTTCCATCGAAAGTCCGCCAAGCTGAGGTTCGAGGCCACGGCTGCAGAGGGGTAATTCCGCTCCGTTCGCTGAAGAAGGTTTCACCAATCCCCTCTCTCTCTGGGCAGCACGCAAACGAAATCATGTCTCTGGTCATCGCCAATATGCAAAGTTATTGTCAGTTCATTTGAATTGAAATGAACTTGAAATCCATATCAATATATTGGAACAGGTGTTATTGAGTGTCGATTATATAGACTGAAAATCAAAAGGTCAAGCGGAGTTTTATTTCGCTTCATCCGAATGACGATCCCATATCAAACGTATGGTGGTTCCCTGATCCGGATGGGATTGAACCTCGATTCGGCCTTTCATGGCCTCAATCAGCCCTTTGGTTACCGCCATGCCGAGGCCTGATCCGACATCGGATGTCGCCGTATCCGTGCCGCGATAATATCGTTCGAACAGCCTCCATACCGTCTCCTGATCCATTCCACGGCCATCATCGGCAAATTGAATGAGGAAGTCACCGGTCTGCTCACCTGGCTCAACACGAACGGTCAGCTTCGTCTCTGGTGGATTGTGCAGCAGGGCGTTGGCGGTGAGATTATCGACAATTCGTTCGAAGGACGGGATATGTACATAACCCTGCACCGCGACTGTGGCAGGTTGGAATGTAATACGGCCTTCTCCATAAGCCGGGTTACGCTCGGCACGATGTATAAGATCCTGAAGTAGCGCATTTACGTCTGTTTGTTCAATAGGGGGTTGGTATCCACCGCTGCGCAGCCGGTATGTCATGGACAGGTCGTTCACCAGCCGGTCCATGTACATGGATTTATCCAGCATGATGCCTGCAAATTCCCGTATTTCTTCGGAGGTCCAGTTGTATTTCTCAGCTTCCAGCATGTGCGCATATCCCTGGATGGAGGACAGGGGTGTCTTCAGATCATGAGTTATCCCAGCAATCCACTCCTCGCGCAGAGAGTCGGTCTGTCTGCGGAGTTCTTCATCACGTTTCAGTGTGCTCGACAACGACTGGATAGAGTGCAGCACTTCCGCATATACCCGATATTTTTGACGCCATTTTCCGTTATGCTTCTGGCTGCGTGGCTTGCCCCGGGTGCCAGCCGGCTCTTCGTAGTGTCCACGTTCAAGCCGCTGCAGCCATTGAAGCATATGCAGCATGGGATAACCGAAGCGATTGGCATACCAGAATGCAAGCAGCACAAGCAGGATGATGATGGATACCAGAAGTGCAGCCAGGGCAGGACCAAAAATAAAACCGAAGGGATTCTCGTTCATGCCTGCCGGACTGCTCGCAAGAGGAACACTCAGCATCCAGGTCAATTGATCCTGTTCATCATAGATGGTTACCGTGGTTATTCCGTACCTGGTGGGGTATCGTGTGCGCAAAATCAGGTCCTGAATGCTGTAGCTGTCAGGTGTGCCAAGTGCAGGTTTGTTGAAAGAAGTAAGGACATGTCCCTGCTCATCCAAAATCTCAAGATAGGCATCCGCCGAGCGAAGGATGTCCTGCTGCTCGGAGGGCAGTACAAGCTTGCCGTTGGCATAACTTCCATCGGTGTAGACTTGATCCAAAATCGTTACCGCCTGATTGCTCTCCCCGTACAGCAGGGTGAAGTTGATCCCCTTTCTTTCCCGAATGAGCAGATAGAGCTGGTAGGGAAAGGGCTTTTTCCCCTCCCAATAGGATAGAAGTTGTCCGGGTTTATAGTGATTCGGGACATCGGAAGGGGTGTGAAAAGCATCCACCACACGGCCTTGCTCATCCAGAACCTGAAGCCAGCCGTTGTTCTCCTCCACACGCTTTAGCAGTGCGGGATCATATTGTACGGTACCGTCCGGCAAAATCTCTGCGGTACTGATCAGCTGTTCGAGCCCGACAGAGGCAAAATCGTCAACAAGGCTGGCTTCATTCAACTGTTGGATGACCCAATATGCGATACTGCCACCGAGAACCAGGATCAGAATTACAGCACCCGCAAGCAGGCCAATGAATCGTGTCATCAATCTGCGGCGTATGCTCATCTTCGGAGCTCCGCCTCGGGCTGAACGAGCTTATATCCCAAACCACGGACATTCACCAGCAGTTCAGGGCTGGAGGGATCGGCTTCAATACGCTCACGAATTCGGTGAATATGAACCATGACGGTGTTGTCATCACGGATGGCCTCCGAATCCCATACCCGCTCATACAATTCGGATTTGGTGAAGATTCGATTGGGATGTTTGCAGAAAAAGAGCAGCAGCTGATACACCAGAGCCGGACACCCTACCAGCTGACCTTCGACCCTGAGTTCACCGGCGTGCTCGTTCAACTGAAAGCGTCCGTAATCATATATCCCTTTCTGCGGGGAAGGGGATGATGGATTTGCGTCATAATTCGGAAGCAGCCTGCCTGATTCTGTCTGTCTGGGCAAATACCGCTTCAGCAGTGATTTCATCCGTGCGACCACTTCAAGTGGATTAAACGGTTTAACAACATAATCGTCTCCCCCAACCGCGAAGCCGGTCAACTTGTCATAATCGGTTGTTTTGGCGGTTAAAAAGAGAATCGGTGCATCGGTCAATTGGCGCAGAAAAGGACAAATTTCCAGCCCGCTTCTGCCTGGCAGCATGACGTCCAGCACGATACAGTGATAGGTCTTGTTCTCACATGCAGCAATAGCATCTTCACCTGTGGTTACCGTGTCAATATCCACGAATTGCTCCTTGAGCAGAACCGTTTTTAACATATGTAAAATCGCCTGTTCATCATCAACAAGCAGGATTGAAACGTTATCCATGACGTAAGAGATCCTCCTGATTTTTATGTATATATTAGTGGTTCCTTATGTTCATCTGCGTTGGTCTATCTAATCTATCATACCATTCATAAGGGCCGTGGAGCGTGTTTGTAACCTTAACAGAATCTTAATTATGAAGCAGCAGCCTGCCTCAAAGTTATGATAGACGTAAGAGGAGGTTAGACGGAGGATAAGATTGGTTTTGTACACTGGATTGGAAAGATATTGTTCTACAGAAGGGGTGCAGGGAAGTGAATAGAATTCATATGGGAAGCAAGCGGCGGGCTAAAATGTTCATTCAAAAGGAACGGATGAAAGCAGGTTATGATGTGCAAAAAGACTTACGGAGAAGTCATAAGAGCTGGAAGCTGCTTGCCGCAGCACTTGGTGCGTGTGTGCTCTTGTCAGCCTGCGGCACTACAGAATCATCTGACCAGAGGGAACGGCCATCAGCAGAACAGGCATCTAGTGATGCACCGGCAGCAGAAAACACCAATAAGGAAGAGACGAACTCAGCAAAGGAGGACGCGATGATTACGCCTGAACATTTCATAGATACATTGATGAACGGTTCGAAGGAGGACATTTATAATCAAATGAGCCCGGAACTTCAGGACACGATATCGCTGGAAGAGTTTAAGACGTCTGTGGACAGCTTCACGGAGGGGGTCACTTCCTGGGAACAGGTTACGAAAGTCAAAATGAACAACCTGATGGAGCATTCCTGGAAGGATCAGACGGGGACCAGAGGAATACAAGCCTATTTTGCCGAGGATTATCAGATTGACGGGCTGTTGATCCAGCCACTTGAAACGTATGAGGAGACGGACAAGGCATTTACCAAGACCGAATTTCAGTTTCCTATGAAGGGGGAATGGTTCGTGTTCTGGGGAGGAAATGATGTGATGTCCAATTATCATTATGCGCATGAAACGCAGCGTTACGCAGTGGACATTATTCGCACGAAGGAAGATTCAAGTTATCAAGGGGAGGCCGCTGTGAATGAAAACTATTATGCTTTTGGTGAGCCGCTCTATGCAGCTGCAGATGGGACGGTTGTTGAAGTCAAAAATGACATTCCGGATAACACGCCAGGCGTGATGAATGCTGAAGAGCCGGCAGGGAATGTTGTCGTCATCGATCATGGAAATGGGGAATACAGCGTCACTGCACATCTCAAGGAAGGGAGTGCAGCCGTAAAAATGGGGGATAAAGTCAAGCAGGGAGATCTCATCGGGCAGCTTGGTAATTCCGGTAACTCCAGTGAGGCGCATCTGCATTTTCAAGTCTCAGACGGACCTGATCTGTTCACTTCCCGTTCGATTCAGATCCGCTGGGCAGATCAGAGCCAGGTACTGACACGTGGGAACACGTTCCAGGGCCTTCCTGAATAAATGGGTGTATTTGTTAGTCGGAGAGGTGGAAGGGGTTCATCTCGATTAAAACGTGGAACATATATTATCGTAATTCTAGATTAAAACATAGAGCTATAATTTAAGTAGGCAGCCGGCTAATTCGCCGGCTGCCTTTACGTTAAGCTAAAGGGCAGAGTATCTTAAATCATTCTCTGGAATCCGATCGCAATTACTGTTGATACAAAGCATAGTAAACAATAGAAAACGGAAAACCATCCTCTTCATTCACTTATTTGTCGAAGGAGGTCATGGTATATATGAACGTTTACAGAGGTATTGTGTGGTTCGTTAATGGAGTATGCAATCGTTTTGACGACAATATGTGGAGATGCCAAGACTCATTCACATAGTTGTTGAATACCTTTAACCCACACAAATTTGATTGACAGGGTATCTGAAATATTAGTGGTAGGATCACCGTCTACGAGAATAATATCAGCTCGCGCACCTTCAATAATACGGCCACGATCGTGAAGACCAAAGCAGCGGGCTGGTTTTGCAGTAGCTGACTGAAGGGCTTCCACCGGACTGAACCCCGCCTTTACCAGCAATTGCATTTCATGATGGACACTGGCTCCATGTGCAAGACCACCAAGGTTGGGAACGGGAACCGGGGCGACATCTGTCCCTACAAGAATATCAACACCGGCATGGTGAAGATCCATCACATTCTTGAAGCTATTCTCCATATTGCCTTGCGGGAACGTATTAAAACTGGAGTTTAAAATATCGATCCAATCCGGACTTAATTTAGAATGAACACGCGGATCATTTGCCAATTCCGAAGCCGGATTTCCGAGGATCGATGAGTTCAACACCAAGCACGGCGTTACATAAGCGTTTGCATCTGCTATGGATTTCACTAACTCGGACGTATTCTCGGGTCTGTCGATAAACAAGTGACCTAAACCGTCGACTCCTAAATTGATGGCTTCTTGCGATGAATGAGCCGTCAAAACGTGGGCGATGACCAACTTATCAAACTTGTGGGCTTCTTTTACAGCTGTTCTTAGAATCTCATCGCTTAGTACAGGCAGGCCAGGTGCACCCATGACGGTTCCTTCTTCAATCATGATCTTAATATAGTCAGCACCATTCTCTACTTGGGTGTGCACATGTCTAATCGCTTCATTCAACGTTGTAACCTGCGGTATCTCTTCATGATCGTGAGCATATGCGGCCAACATTGCTTCTCGGTCTTCCTCCGATAACTTCTCTAATTCTTTTAATATGAATTCTGGAATTTCATCTCCACCTGGCAGCAATTCATCCGGGTGTCCACCAGGAGCAGTGATCGCTGTACCAGCAGAGCGGACGTCTGCGATGTCATTCAGATTTTTTAACTGAATTTCGCGCCCTCTTTGGGTAAAATCGCCGTTCATTTCAAGTTCTGTTGTCACGCCGAATTTTATGGCATCTCTTAGTCCGCCGATTGAGGTGTGCACATGTGCATCAATAAGACCAGGCATCAGAGTCGCATTCTCTCCATCAATAATCGTTGCATCGGAAGGAATGTCTCCTCCCACTGATATAATGGACTCTCCCTTAATGACAATATGTCTAGGTGTTATCAATTGATCTCCATCAAAGATACGTACATTTATAATCGCTATAAATTGTTCTAACACATTATCTTGAATGACCTTCTCCATGTGAGTCCCTCCAAATGTTTGTTGTTTAACAATTAGAATGTTAACTGTTAGTTTTCTAACTGTCAACAAACTAATTTTAATTTGACAAGAATATGGGATCACAGTATAGTTTGATTACTTACAATTAGATTCCTAACAATGGTAGGGAGGACAATTATGAAATCCCCAAAGGATACACCTTATCTGGATTTGTTCCAGATTATTGGTCTTAAGTTAAAGAAGAGAGCAGACGAAAGTATAAAAGAGCTGGGATTAAACGCTCAACAAGGGAAAGTAATCGACTATATTTATCAGAACCAAGATAATCATATTATTCAAAAGGACCTTGCAGATCGGTTCCATTTACGTGGGGCTAGCATTACTAGCATGCTTCAGGGTCTAGAGCAAAAAGGGTATATCGAGCGCAGAATTCCCGCCAATAATGAACGACAAAAAAATATATATGTCTTGCCCAAGTCAATTGAACTGATTGAAGACTTTCAAGATTCGTTCCAAAGAGTGGAGGAAGATATCGTTCAAGTTCTTACCGAGGAGGAAAAGCAAACCTTAAAGGAAATGCTGATCAAAATTAATGAACGCTTGTGATAGAAAGAGAAGTCTCATTGATGAAACTCTCAGAGAAATTCATAAGGGCAACAATGCAGTTCATTATCGTAGACCAACCTAAAAATCGTTACTCTATGAAATGATGATGTAACGGTTTTTTTTGTTGACAGAAGAGGACTTATAGTACCATACAAAGTCGCTAATTTAGCGGCTTTCTTGTCGTATCGGTACAAATTCATGTCCGAGTCGGGAGATAAATATATTCCGATTACCTAAATTTACAATTTTCAATTTCAAATACGAGTCAGATCTTTGAAAGGGCAAGTGAATTAGATTTGGAATTGTGCCCGCTAGAGCTGGGCCCTCACCTAAGACTAGCGTACCTAGATCAGCCTGAAGGTAACACGGGAAATCCTACACAGCAACATAGAGCTCCAGTAGGCTCGATCACAATAGCATCGGAGATACTAGCTGAAGACGAAGATTTTCCAAAAGGGTTTTATCTTAGACGAATTAACGGCGTATTGTGGTTACGTGGGTACTGCGCTGATCATCTACACGTTTGGAATCCGGATGATCATTTTATCTTTAGTCAAACCAACAAGACCTTCCAGGATTGAAGGTGTCCAAATCTATTCACAGTTATACTATTAAGCGAACAGGAAGAGAAACACAGCGAGCAGAAGTTGCCTGCGTTTATTGGTTGATTGGAAAAATAAGAGAAGGGTTGGGAAATAGAGATGACAGCAGTATTTTCACACAAGCCCGAAGGATACGAATGTCCATTTTGCTGCATTTGGGGTATCGAGCGACCTGATCAGGGAACAAAACAAAAAGATATCATCTATCAGAACGAAAAGGTAACGGCATTTATAGCGGGCAAATGGTGGCCAAACAATAAAGGACATGTTCTTGTGGTGCCCAATCAACATTTCGAGAACCTCTATGAACTGCCTGCAGAGTATGCCGTTGAGATTCACCGCGCGGCTCAGATTACAGCAATTGCGATGAAAAGTACATATGGATGTGATGGGATATCTACAAGGCAGCATAATGAACCAGCCGGCAATCAAGATGTGTGGCATTATCATCTCCATGTTTACCCTAGATATATGAATGATCAACTTTATTTGTCGAAGGGTTCACAGTCCGATCCAGAAGAGCGCTCTTTCTATGCTGACAAGTTGCGTTCTTGGATAAAGGAAAATATCTAAGTCAATTTGAACATTACTTTCATGAAGATGCCCACCAAAATGACAGGAGCAGTTCATGCAAAAGAACCTGAGAGGGACGAAGAGGTCTCGTACTCTCAGGCTCTTTTCTCTTAATATGGTCAGCATTCAATGGTTATGAATTGAGAACATCCGCGTATTCAGGGATGCGGTCGAAACGTCCCTTGGCAAACGGGCACAAAGGTAAAATCTTAATACCGTTTTCCCGCGCGTATTCCACCATAGCTTTGAGCAGCTTGTCGCCAAGCCCTTGTCCCCGGTAAGCATTTTCAACCAAAGTGTGATCAATAATGTACAGCTCCGGACTTGAGATTACATACGTCATTACCGCAGCAATGTCGCCATTATCTTGAATAATAAATCTTTTATTAGCAGGTTCATGTTCTACATGATGCATGTTCATCCCTCTTTCCTTGTTGAATATTCATCGTCCAGACGTTTATACGTCAGTGCTCCGCTTGGACATGTGTCAATATGCCGGGCAATGGCCTCTGAAGTATCGCCATCGGGATTAACCCAAGGACGTTTGCTCAAATCAAACACAGCAGGGAGGCCCTTTACGCAAATACCGGAATGAATGCAAACCTCAGAATCAAACATGACTTCGATATCTTTACCGTAGTACAACTTCTGTTTACTCATCGTTCATTCACATCTTTCACTTTTGAGTTTGTTTATAGACAAGATTCATACTACGAAAGCGAAGCTTCTGAACCGACATGCCATTGGCAACCGTGGCCAGCTGTTTGGCTTGGCTCTCGATGTCCGAATTATAATGAGGAAATATGGATAAGTCAACGTGACGAATCTCCTAATGTTTTGGTGCATTCGTGGTGATGGGTTGTTTTCATTCGTCTAACAGGCAGATAAAATGAACCCTTTCAGGAATATCCGTTTATACTTATGTAATATCCAGATTCATCGCACAAAACGATATAGAAAGTGGGAAACAACATTTATGATTCCATTAGTATATGACCAGATTAACCTTTGGGGAAAAGATGATGAATTTTTCCTTGCATTGCTAAAGAGATTGAAAGTGGAGTCTATAGCTGATTTAGGCTGTGGAACAGGAAGGTGGACTACACATCTTGCTCAAAACGGATATACAATCACAGCAATTGATCCCCATGAAGAAGCGATTAAACTGGCGAGAAGTAAGGATGATTCAGGACATGTGAACTGGATTGTAGGAGACAGCTCCAATTTACAAACCAATACGTATGACGCGGTTATTATGACAGCCAATGTTGCACAGGTATTTCTTACAGATGATAGTTGGAAACAAGTGATCTCAGACGTATTCCGATCCCTTAAAGTTGGCGGTCACTTTATTTTTGATACAAGAAATCCTCTGGTAAAAGTGTGGGAAGAGTGGGAGAAGGATATGAGTCCTGATGTAGCTAAAGACAGGCTAAGTGGAGACCCTCTTGAAATCTATACAGAATATGAGGGGTTTGAGCAAGATGTTTATACGTTCTATGAAACTGTGAAAAATACAAAAACAAATGAAGTCCTCGTTCATGAAAAAATGCAGATACGATTTCGAAAGCAAGAAGAATTGGATGAGTCACTGAAACAGGCCAGTTTTTCTAAAATTGAAACATATGGGGATTGGGAATTTAAATACGCAAATTCTGAAAGTCGATCTTTTATTTTTCATTGTGTAAAATAGAGTTATTGAAAAGCACAATAATAGTGATCGCTAAAAAAGGATAGCGCCTTTTATACGACAAAAGCAGCAGATCATCACGATCGGCTACTTTTGTCATTTTTACCATGTATGATCAAATTATAATTTAATGGTGATATGAATATTTTCTTCCTAATATTATACAATAAATGGTTCTAATTCTGATATAATGGATGCTTCATGATTTAGATGCTGAAAGCAATGAAAGATGAGCATGAGTAGGTGAAAAAAGGAGGGCAACGCAAAAATGGATTTAACATTTGGAAACGTTACGATACTTATTCCCCCTTTACACATCACGATTATTGTAGTAGTTATTATTTTCTTATTAGTAAGGTGGAGCAAACAATTAGAAACAAGACGTTTTACGGTATTCTTTTACTTTTTATTCAGTACTACCATTACTCCAATTTACTCTAGTTATACAGCAAAAGGTTCCTTTCAGCTATGGATTCCTATAGGATTTATAATCATGTTCCTTTATTTATTTGGCGGTAGAAGAAATCATCCAGCTAAAGTGAAAGCAAGCATTTTGGGGTTTTCGATAGCAATATACCAGCTTATTCTTAAATATGTCGGATAGATTCTGAACTCAATATTACCAAGAAGCTTTATGCTATCAACATGGAGTATCTCCCCAGCCCAGCAGCTATACTTAGTTACTCTAGCGCCTCGAAATCCGGACATTGCTCTTAGCGTAAATACGTCTTTCATTCAATTCGGTTTTGCACTGGGATCTGCTGTAGGTGGTCTCGTCATTCGAAGTACGTCTGTCCTGTATCTGAACTGGTTGGGGTTTGCCGCTGTCGGCACAGCTTTACTTTTGGCCATCGTACTGTTTAATAAAGAACGAAGCAGTAGTAAGGCTAAAATTCCAACGGAAAAACAGAAGATGAATATTCAGTAGGATTAAACGAACGTGATAATGTTAGCAATAAGAACAAGAAAGCAGCCAATCCATATGATTGGCTGCTTTTATTAAACTGACGGGCAGGTTGGCTAAACGACTGTGGGATTGATCTGATATGGTGTATTGGTGAGTATTTACTTCGCAGGAGGGTGTACATCAGTTGGAACGAGACAGATGTATTTTTCTCCACGGAGTCTTTCCTTGAGCTCACTTTTTGCCTTTTCAATGATTGAGGGATTTAGCATGGCTTCAATGGCGGTGGATGCCATTGTTTTTGCGGCAAGCAGCATTCCTTTATGTGCATAACTTGTTTTGCCTTGTGCGACGGTTAGCCACGTATGCTTTGGAGTTCCGAAAGCCAAAGTGGAGATCAGACATTGTGCAGTAGGAACATTCCAGCTTACATCCCCAACATCCGTTGATGAAGTGGTGAATCTCAAGTTTTCGCCGGAATAGGGGACAATGAACCCTGCAAGTGGCCGTTCAGCCAATATGCTTCCGAGTTGTGGGCCGACCAGGTAAGTGGATTCTTTTTTGGTTTGTTCCGGTATACATTGATAAAACGACTTGGCCATGCTAATTTCCTCTTCGTTATATTTGGGTACTCCCAATGCGGATAAATTTTGATGCATTAGAGATTCAAGTGTATTATTGGGAATGATATTGGCGCATGCGCCTTCAAATACGTATTCCATTTGTGTCCCGGTCATTAGCGCAGCACCTTCAGCAATGCGGACCAGTCTATTAAAAAGTTCTTGTACCTGTGTGATTTGAGGTGCTCGAACCAGATAGGTGACCTCAGCTTCTGCCTGTACGACATTGGGTGAAATCCCTCCGGCGTTGGTAATGGCATAATGAAGCCTGGCCTGGTCTACCATGTGCTCGCGCATGTAGTTAGCTCCAACGTTCATGAGTTCTACCGCATCCAGCGCGCTTCGTCCCAGATGGGGGAATGCACCAGCATGTGCACTGATTCCTTTAAAATTAAACGTTGCGTGTACGACTGCATTCGTGCTTCCGTGTGGAACCACATTTAAGATATGTGGGTGCCAGGATAGTGCGGCATCGACATCTCTGAAATATCCCTCCCGAACCAAAAAAGCTTTTCCATAACCGCTTTCCTCCGCTGGACAGCCAAAATAATGAACAGTTCCTTTCACTTCAGGATGACTTTGAAGATACTCTTTCACTGCTACGGCTGCCGCCAAAGAGCCAACACCGAGAAGGTTATGACCACAGCCATGTCCATTCTCCCCCTCAATAACAGGACTGTGTCCAAAAACCCCAGCTTCTTGGCTCAGTTCGGCCAAGGCGTCAAATTCGCCAAGGAAGGCGATAACCGGGTTACCTGAACCGAAGGATGCCATAAATCCTGTAGTGAGTCCTGCGATTCCGCTTTGAATAGAGAACCCTTCAGACTTTAGAGCGTTCATAAGGACCGCCGAAGATTGATTTTCATTAAAGCCGATTTCAGCGAAAGACCAGATCTGGTCGCTAAGAGATGTGTAAAGTTCACTTTTTTCTTCCACGGAATTTGATACAAATAAATTAATATCCATTACGAATCACACCTTTATATTAGTTTTTGTTTAATGTCGATGTTCACATTGTTGTTGTTGGTGTTGGTATGTTGGCTTCTTCCAATTTTGATGAAGTATTCGTCTTGGTAAACAAAAGAGTAATCGCACAGATAACTGCAAAAATGACAAGCGTACCAAAGGCTATAGTAAACGAGCCTCCGCTAGCGTCAACGATAAATCCGATGAGCATGGGGGTAATAAATCCAGCCAGCTGAGCTCCTGTATTGATAAATCCGTTTGCGGTAGCAATGATGGAGGTGGGTAACGTTTTAAGAGGTTTGGTCATGACTAACATAGCAATGTAACCTGCGAGGACGGTTACGATGGACACATGCGTAATAAATAAGGCAACACTACTTGCTGTGCTCATGAAATACAGGAATATAGCAACGAGGATAGCAAATACGAATGCAAATAACCGGTCTTTTCCTGCAGGAATGCGATCAATGATATATCCACTCACAAGCATTGAGACGATACCGACAATCGCTGGAATTGTGGCGATCATTCCCATCTCTACGATCTCTAATCCTCTGACTTGAACCATATACGTTGGCATCCACGACTTTAATCCCCAGTTGATGGCATAAATACAAAAGTTGCAGATGAACAGATTCCAAATCATAGGCATGCGAATAATCGTCTTTAATGAAGCTTTGGGTTTAGGGGCAGCAGCAGCACCTGGGGCATTGTGAGAGGGGATCTGGCCAGGCTCTTTCAAGAAGAAAAACATCAGGACGGTTACGAGGATTCCAACTGCACCAGTGATGTAAAAGAAGCTGCGCCAACCAATCGTCACAAGGGCAATTCCGGCAAGTACAGGCGTAATGATGCCCATGAATTTGGCTGCAGACAACATGATAGACATTGCCCGGGCTCTTTGAGTGACAGGAAAGTTTACAGCAATAGCTTTTGAACCCGAAGGGTAAAAGCTCCCTTCACCAATTCCGAATAAAAACCGGAATACAACTAGAGAGAGTAGGGACCAGGCACTGCCGGTAAAAAAGGTGAATACTGACCATGAGAATACTGCGATCAAAATAACTTTGCGATAGCCGAACCGGTCAGCCAATTTTCCTCCAGGGATCTGCATAAGCGCATATCCCAGAAAAAAGCTGCTGAGAATAATCCCTTGACTGGAAGCACTGAACCCCATATCTTGCCCTATGGCAACAATGGCATAGTTAATTGCGAATCGGTCCAAGTTACCCAGACACCAGCCTACAAACAATAATGCTAAAATGACATACCTGTACTTTTTCTCTTGCATCAGCTTGTTCAACGTGTTACCTTCTTTCTCATATAGTGTAATGACACTGTTAATAAATTTATGATACAAGAGTGATATTTCTACCTCAATGTGGATTTTTGTGTTTGTTTTATTGAAATAGTGTTAAAAGCTACATTGACTAAGGGGGTACTAGATTTGTTCAGTGTATTGAATGCGTCCTCCAGTGCTATCCTAGAGGGTTGTGAGTGTGAGGTATGGATAAGTGGAAATTGGTCGAAATGGGAGCTAATAGATTCAAGGGGGAATACACATGGCTTGGCTCCGATTTATAACAACAATGTTAGGCTAACTGAACCGATGTGTATGCAAGAATCAAAGAAGTCTGTGTTAGTATTTCTTCCATATGAGGAAGATGTGTGTGTGGCCTTGCGAATCTATAAGCCATTAATCGTTTCTCGGCAGGAAATGCTGCAGTTAGTCTCTATGTGCTACCCTTGTTATACAGAATATATTGCTTCCAAATATAAGCGGGCTATGGACCAAATGATGAATAGTATTCAGGATGTGACGCAGCAACTGAACTGGAACGTATTGATTGGCCGCATCTTGCAAAGCGCACTATCTGTTATCCCTTATGATTGTGTAGGCGTTTTGTGGAGATATGATCGGTATCTTGGGCAACTGGTATCCGAAGCCAGGACTGGCGAGATGGGTAAAGAAATTGTCAAAATGAGAATCAAGCCCGGTGAAGGCATTGTCGGCAATACGTTCTTGAGGGGGACCTCTAGATTATATAATTCGTGGTCCATCGTTCTTAGTGATACGAGTACAATGACACCCATGAACAAGCAATACCTACATGAGTCATTTAATTTCAGTGATATTCGTTCAATCATCTCCGTTCCCATCTTAATTAACGGGCAAGTAGAATGTGTCCTAATCGTTTACCAAAAGGGTCAGATTCCTCTTTTCACAGACTTCGATCTGAAGCTCCTGCAGAGTTTCGCTAACCAGGTATCCATCGTAATGAGCAATGTCAAACTCTATGAGGATTTGAGACATCAGTACGAACTGTTGAAGAAACGTGACGAAATTCATGCAGCACTGATGCATCACTTTCTACAGAACAAAGGTATATCCGTTATCGTGCGGGAACTGTCGCGCATTACGGGTGAGGGTGTTATTTTAGTTGATTTTATTGATAATCAGTGGACCCCTAAGGATGGAAAGGAGAAGGTAGGCTGGACTATTGAGCAGCTCCAGGAATTGTTTCACTCCTGCGGTACAACGAATTATATAACGCGTAGAGAGAAGAGTCACAATGATCATATTCAGTATCTGTATCCTGTTGTATCGTCGCACCAATGTTTGGGTTATCTAATTGTGCCTGGAACGAAAGGGCTCGCCCCTATCCAGTTGGTTGCGCTGGAGCAGGGTGTTTCCGTCTTGGCCTTAGAGCTGATGCGTAAGCAATCCATGGTAGAATCCAATTTTAATAAATCGCTTCAGTTCTTCAATGAGCTCAAGCATGAATTTAATACGAACACCTATAGGAGCAAACTCCAACAAATGGGCTTAAGTTTCGATACATCGTTAATGGTCGCCCTTTTGGAATTTACAGCATCTAAGAATCTTTACGCAGTTAACATATTAACCGTGCAGCTGGTTTCCTTACTGCGTGATGCACTATCCTCGAGTATTCTCCTTCTTGCTTTTGGGGACGACAATAGAGTCACTTTATTGCTGAATGTACCCCGACAGGGTGATGTAGTTGAAATCCAAGGAAAACTAAGAGAACGTATTAACAGATGGTGTTTGGCAAGTAAAACCGAACTTTTTGGGGGGATGGGTTCTGCGAGAACCGGCATAGATGCTATTAACCTAAGCTATCAGGAAGCGGAAAAAGCACTAATTTACCAAAAGAATCGAAGCGAAGCCAGCATCATTAGTTATACGGATATTGGAGTCAACCGACTATTCATTCAACAGCCCATTAATGAGCTTGAAGATTTTATATCAGAGGTATTCCGGCCCCTGAAAGTGTTACGCGGACAAGCTTCTAATCTGGAGGAAACGCTGGCTGTTTACATGAGATCCGGAATGTCGGCGAGTCGTGCTGCGGACAAGCTTCACATTCATATTAATACAATGTATCAGCGTTTAAGCAAAATAGAGGAGATATTGAATATATCGTTTGCCAATCATGAACATCTTCTGCAAATGCAGCTCGCATGTTATTTAAAGGAGTCTTTTCCCAGCATATCAATGGAACAAGATAAATTTGAATGAATGCTCAACAGAAGTGTGAGAATCATTGCAAAGGATATTTTTGCATTTGAATAAGGAAGATATTGAATTCATAGAAATCCATCGTATGAGGAAAGGAATCTATAAACGCCTTGGACCATCATTTGCGGCAATTTGGCCATGTAGTTTAATAGCGAAGTAAGTTAGAACATATAAAGAAGTGGATCACCCATCTGTAGGGTATCCACTTCTTTTTTGTATTCAACGACTTGCTCAGAGAACACCATCAGGCGCATTTCAACTCGACTAGGGTATTTCTCCATTTTATTTTTTTACAAGAGTCGGCTCGGCTGGCATGATTCCAGGTGTCGACTCCCTGATAATGGGGGCAGTCACAATATGCGAGACCTGATAAGGCTGTTCGGGGTTGTCGATTCGGGATAACAGCATTTCGGCAGCCTTAATCCCCATCTCGCTGCTGTAAATATGAACCGTCGTTAACGGAGGTTCAATAATTCTTGATTCAGGTGCGTTATCGAATCCACATACCACAATATCCTGTGGAACCGTTACCTCTCTTAATTTAAAAGCTCTGATTAGATCCACCGCAATGAAGTCATTGGCACACACATATGCGGAAGGAAATGACTCCAGTGCAGCAACTCGCTCCCTTATCCAACCAGGTTTGGAAAAGTACAGCTTATCATTGTCTGTAATGCAGTGGGATACATCGACCTGCAATCCCGATTCCAACATCGCCCGGTGATATCCAGTCCATCGTTCGTTGAAGCTTTTACAGTGATTGTAATCTCCTGCGAATCCGATACTTTTGTAGCCGCTATCAATTAATTTTTTGGTTAACTGATAAGTGCTATGTTCATTCTCCATAAGAAGCAGATCAGCATGAAAATCCGGATAACAGATGTTGGCTGCACAATCGATAAAGACCGTAGGAATTCCGAGCTCTGTGATGAGGCGGGTATATTCCAGGTTGAATAACTCGATGCAGATGATGCCGTCCACTTTGGAAATATCAAAATTGTTAGGTAGGGTAAGGGCTTCTTCATCAACTTCACGAACGATATGAATGGACAGATTATAGCCCTCGGCACTAATTCTTTTCTCCAAACCGCTAATTAGCAGCGATCCAAAATGAGACGTATTAGGCAGGTTCTCTGTTAACAGGGCGATATTGCCCGGCGTTCTGCTAAGAACATGCTCACTTTCCATATAAGCAAATTGTTTATATCTTAACTCGATGGCTTTCTTAATCACCCGACTCCGTGTTTCTTCCGGAATGTTTCCGCTATCATTTAGAGCTTTGGAAGCCGTATTTCGGGAGATACCCAAAGCATCTGCGATATCCTGTATCGTAACTTTCTCTTTTGCCATGTCGTGCCTCACCTCTATTGGTCAATTGATCGTCCCAAGTGTTTTCTAAGTCAAATGTATAATATATCGAAGTAAATAGCAATTGTAAATTTACAAATGCACAATTAATAATTTATTTTGTCAATTTCGAACTTCGCATTCTTAATTCATTCGTCATTTAAGTTTACATCTACATAGCCAATGCAGAATCTTTTGTTATAGGATGAAATCCGTTATATTACGGGCTTTTTTTGGATATTTATTCCGTTAAACGTACAATTAGAAAAGAGTTATGCATAAAAAAATGAAGCAAATGCACAACTATTTTTCACATTTTGTATTGACTAAATGATACTCATCCTGATAAATTGTAAAATATCAAATAAGCAATTGTAAATATTGAAAGCCCTTACTATGAGCAATTGTAAACTTTAATAATGAACGGGGGTCGTGTGTTGGATAACACAGTAAACACCAATAAGAGGATGGGGAAAGGCCTCAAAGAGAGGAGTTCCATTTTTCATCCGTTACAGCAGCTCAAAAAGAATTATTTCCTGTATGTATTGCTTGCGCCAGCTCTAATCCTGACACTGATCTTCAAATACATTCCGATGTATGGAGCCATCATCGCATTCAAAGATTTCAGTCCGATCAAGGGGATTATGGGCAGCGATTGGGTAGGATTGAAACATTTCGAGAAGTTTTTGGCTTCTCCCAATTTCGACATCATATTCATGAATACGCTTAAGCTCAGCTTTTTTGGATTGATATTCAGTTTCCCGGTGCCGATTTTGCTGGCACTCATGCTGAATCAGGTACGCAAAGCTGGAGTGAAAAAGAATATTCAATTGTTTCTGTATGCACCCAATTTCATATCGGTTGTCGTTGTTGTGGGCATGCTGTTCATTTTCTTATCCCCAACAGGGCCAGTGAACCAATTGGCCACATGGATTACTGGACAGCCGATCATGTTTATGTCCGAACCTGAATATTTCCGCTGGATCTACATCTTGTCCGATATTTGGACCGGAGCAGGCTGGGCCTCGATCATTTACGTTGCAGCTCTAGCCAATGTCGATCCAGAGCTTCACAATGCAGCCAATCTGGATGGAGCCAATCTTCTTCAGCGTATTCGCCACATCGACCTTCCGACCATTCGTCCGATTATGGCCATTGTGTTTATCCTTGCAGCTGGGGGAATTATGTCCATCGGATTCGAAAAGGCATACCTGATGCAAACATCCATGAACCTGCCGTCATCCGAGATTATTGCCACCTATGTTTACAAGGTCGGATTGCAGTCCGGCGATTACGCCTATTCTGCGGCCGTAGGATTGTTTAACTCTGTCATTAACGTCATCCTGCTCGTTACCGTGAATCTGATTGTGAAGAAATTAAACGAAGGCGAAGGCCTTTATTAGAAAGGAGTATCACTCATGACTATCAAACCGACGGGGCTGGATCGTCTGATCCTCGCACTGAACGCCATCTTTCTCACCTGTGCTGTACTGGTTGTGGTCGTTCCTCTCATTTATATTGTTATCGCTTCCTTTATGGATCCAACCGTACTGCTTAATCAGGGACTGTCCTTCAATGTATCCGACTGGAGTCTGGATGGTTATCAGATGATTCTGTCCAATCCGGCCATGATTCGAGGCTTCGCGAATGCAGTGCTATACTCGGTTTCGTTTACCTTTGTGACCGTGGCGGTTTCTATCTGTGCAGGTTATGCCTTGTCTGAGGAAAGGCTGGCGGGAAGAGGATTTTTCATGGTTCTGTTTATCATTACGATGTTCTTCGGTGGCGGCCTCATTCCGACTTATCTGCTTGTGCGTAATCTCGGCATGCTGGATACCATATGGGCGATCATCATTCCCGGAGCGGTTAACGTGTGGAACATCATTCTCTCCAGAACTTTTTTCAAAGGTGTACCACGGGAACTGAAAGAAGCTGCGAACGTGGACGGTGCTTCCGATATGAAGATTTTCTTTCAGATTGTCATTCCGCTATCCAAACCGATCATTTTTGTCCTTGCGTTGTACGCGTTCGTTGGGCAGTGGAATTCTTATTTTGATGCCATGATTTATTTGGATAATCCCAATCTTCATCCCTTACAGCTCGTTCTGCGTTCCATTCTGATCCAGAACCAGGCTGCACCGGGCATGATCAGTGATCAGCTTGCCATGGCGGAGCTCAAACGGTTATCCGAGATGATTAAGTATTCTGCCATCGTCATTTCAAGTCTACCGCTGATTATCATGTATCCGTTCTTTCAAAAGTACTTCGAAAAGGGTGTCATGGTAGGTTCACTCAAATAGTGAACAGCCTGAGATATCTTAAGCCAGATCCAACAATATAAAGTGGAGGTCACGTCATGAAAAAAGTGAAAAAGTCCAAAAGAGGCATTACATCGGTATCCCTTTCCATGTTGTCTGCTGTACTTCTGCTCACAGCCTGTGGTGGAGGAGGGGGCGGCGGCGCAGCCAGTGAAGCCCAGTCTCCCGACGGGAAAGTGACACTGAATTTTATCACACAGAGCTCGCCGCTGGCTCCGGCCGATCCGAACGAGAAACTGATTAACAAGCGACTTGAGGAAAAGACCAATGTGCATATCAACTGGAAGAACTACACGAGTGATGTGTTTGCCGAAAAAAGAAATCTGGCGGTAGCCAGCGGGGATTTACCCGATGCCATTTTTGACGCAGGTTACGGAGATTATGATCTCCTGAAACTGGCCAAGGATGGGGCTATCATTCCGCTCGAAGACTTGATCGAACAATACATGCCCAATCTACAAAAGGTGCTGGAGGAAGCTCCGGAATACAAGAGCATGATCACGGCACCGGATGGACATATTTACTCTTTCCCATGGATCGAGGAACTGGGAAGCGGCAAGCAGCGGATACAAGCGGTGGATAATCTGCCATGGATCAATGTGGAATGGCTGAATAAACTCGGACTGAAGATGCCGACGACGACCGAGGAATTGAAGGAAGTGCTAATCGCCTTCAAAACGCAAGATCCCAATGGAAATGGAAAAGCGGATGAAATTCCGTTGTCGTTCATTAACAAGCCGGGCGGAGAAGATCTGACATTTCTCTTTGCCGCATTCGGACTTGGGGAGAACTGGGACCATACCGTGGTAACGAACGAGGGTAAGGTCGTCTTTACGGCAGCGGATGAAGGTTATAAGGAAGCTGTGAAATATATCCATGAGCTTGTCCAGGAAGGTCTTGTGGATGTGGAAGCCTATCAGCAGGACTGGAATACGTATCTGGCCAAAGGCAAGGACCATAAGTACGGCATGTATTTCACTTGGGATAAGGCCAACATTACGGGAATGAATGACACGTATGATGTTTTGCCTCCGCTTGCCGGTCCGGATGGAGAGAGAAATGTTACGAGAACCAATGGGATCGGACTGGACAGAGGACGTATGGTTATCACGAGCAGCAATAAAAATCTGGAATCCACAGCGAAGTGGGTAGACCAGCTGTACGATCCGCTCCAATCGATCCAAAACAACTGGGGAACGTACGGGGATGAAACGCAGCAAAATATTTTTGGATTTGATGAAGCCAAGGGTATGCTGAAGCATCTGCCATTAGAAGGGGCTGCGCCTGTCGAACTTAGACAAAAAACGAGCATTGCCGGACCGCTGGCGATTCTCGACAGTTACTACGACAAATACACGACTAAACCAGAAGATGCTGCATGGCGCATGGAGCTTCTGGATCGGGTCATGGTTCCACATATGAAAGCGGAAAACGTCTATCCAAGCGTATTTTTCTCCATTGATGAGCTCGACCGACTGTCCACCATTGAAACCGACCTGTTCGCTTATGTACTGCGCATGCGCACGGAATGGTATCAAAACGGGAAAATCGAGCAGGAATGGGATGCCTATTTGAAAGAGCTGGATCGTCTTGGACTGCAGGAATGGCTTCAGATTAAACAAGCGGGATATGACCGCAATACGAAATAAAAAAACTATGTATTTCAAAGGAGAGAACCTACATGTCTACGATTTCAACAACCGATTACCGAGGTGCTTATCATTTCTCGCCGAACGAGAAGTGGATGAATGATCCCAATGGCATGGTATTTTTCAAAGGGGAGTATCACTTGTTCTATCAGCATCATCCGTTTGGCACAACATGGGGACCGATGCATTGGGGGCACGCCGTGACGAAGGATCTGTTCACCTGGGAAGAGCTTCCTGTGGCTATGGCGCCGGATGAACACGGCATGATCTTTTCAGGAAGTGCTGTAGTGGATTGGAATAATACTTCCGGCTTCTTTGATGAGGAACCAGGACTGGTGGCGATATTCACGCATCATCTGGAAGTGGCGAACGATCAACCGATTCAGCGGCAGAGCATTGCGTACAGCAAGGACAATGGCCGCACGTGGAACAAATATGAGGGGAATCCGGTACTGGAGCATGAGTCTTATGTCGATTTCCGTGATCCCAAGGTGTTCTGGCATGAGCAGAGCAAGGAATGGGTGATGATCATTGCCTGTGGTCAGACGGTATGCTTGTACCGTTCTCCCAATCTGAAAGATTGGACACTCGGCAGTGAATTCGGCACAGGCATCGGTTCACATGACGGCGTGTGGGAATGTCCTGATCTCTTCCCGCTGGCGGTGGATGGGGACCATGGGCATGAAAAATGGGTCATGCTTGTCAGTATCGGTGCAGATCCTGCGTTCAAGGAAGGCTCGCGAACGCAGTACTTTATCGGAGATTTTGATGGGTCGACGTTTGTTCCGGATGAAGCTTCCCACACCGTTCGCTGGCTTGACCATGGCCGGGACAACTACGCAGGAGTCAGTTGGTCCGACATTCCGGCTGAAGACGGCAGACGCCTGTTTATGGGCTGGATGAGCAACTGGATGTATGCCAACCAAACGCCAACCGAAGGTTATCGTGGCGCGATGACGATTGCTCGGGAGCTTACTTTGGAAACGATAGACGGTAAAGTCACATTGGTTCAGCGTCCGGCCCGTGAGATGGAGCAAGCCCGGAAACCGATATTGACCCTGCACAACGTTTCTGTCCAAGAGGCGAGGAAACATCTTAGCACGCTGCAGCTGGTGAGCTATGAAGTCGATGCGCAATGGGAATCGGAGCAATCCGTTCAATTTACCTTGAGAAGCAGCGCCAGTCATCAAACGCTCGTTGGTGTAGACGCGAATCAGCGTGAGGTGTACGTTGATCGCAGTCGATCAGGCATCGTTGATTTCCATGAACATTTCCTGGGACGTCACACAGCAAGTGTTCAGGGCGGGGTTCAACATTTGCGTATCTATGTGGATTCTTCTTCGGTTGAGGTATTTGCGAGTAACGGTCAGGCCGTTATTACTGACCTGATCTATCCGGATGTAGATGCTGCGCGAATTACGGTTGATGCCGATCAGGAAGACATGGTCTTCTCTGCTCTTCATATCTACGAATTGTCTCCCGTTAAGGTGGAAGCCCATGAGAAATAAAGAGAAGGAGGGCAGGTAGATGCGTATAGGTGCCATTGAAGCGGGCGGAACGAAGTTTGTATGCGGAATAGGCAACGAACAAGGACATATGGAGGAATGGTGCAGTTTTCCGACGGAGCATCCCGAGATTACACTCGCCAAGGTGAGTGACTATTTCAGAGATAAAGGGGTGGTGGCTATCGGCATTGGTTCCTTTGGTCCGATCGATCTGAAGCCGGATAGCCCTACTTATGGTTGCATTACCACAACTCCGAAGTCCGAATGGGAAAACTGCAATGTGGTGGGAATCTTGAAGCGTGAATTCCCTGTTCCCTTCGGGTGGGATACGGATGTGAATGCTGCTGCTCTGGGGGAAGTCACATGGGGAGCTGCGCAGGGCTTGGACAACTGTGTGTATTATACGATTGGCACAGGTGTTGGCGTTGGACTTATTGCTGGAGGAAAAAGAGTACACGGATTGCTGCATCCAGAGGGTGGACACATCCGAACGAGGCGGCATCCGCAGGATCACTTTGCCGGCTTATGCAAGTATCATGGGGATTGCCTGGAGGGACTGGCTGCAGGGCCAGCCATCGAAGCCCGCTGGCAGAGACCTGGCAGCGAGCTACCGACGGACCACCTGGCATGGGAGATCGAATCCTTTTATATTGCGGAATCGATTACGACGTCCATCCTGCTGCATTCACCACAGAAGATCATTTTGGGCGGTGGAGTCATGCAGCAAATGCATCTGTTTCCCATGATTCGGGAACAGGTTGTACACAATCTCCATGGTTATGTGAACGTGTCTGAATTGCTGCAGCACATCGACCAATATATTGTTCCACCAGGATTGGGACAACACGCGGGTTTATACGGTGCACTTGCCTTGGGCATTGAAGCACTTAACCAAGTCAAGACTGATTCATCGGTATCATTGTAATCCACATGTTCGGGAAAGGACGGAGCAAATCGCTTAAAAGACTGATTCAGTTGTTTAAGGGAATGCACTGTCCTTTCTTTTTTTCTATATCACGCAGAGAAATGAGGGATGTTCATGAGATTCATTTTAAGGTCCATTAGCTGCGTCTTGTTATCTTGTGTCCTTGGTTTCACTTCTGTGGAAGCGCATTCAATGACTTCCCATCTGGATAAGGTGACGATGAAGCAGAGTACGGCATCATCCAAGAGTCCAGAATCTCAAACTCAACATACGGAGGCGGTTCCGATGAAAATGGACGTGTCCAGGGCAGCAACGAATTTGTCCGGTTGGACATTGCATGGTAAAGGCAATTTTGAAGATACAAATGAAGGACTTCATTTGATTTCCGAAGAGAAGGAGAATGTGACCGTATTATCGGACACGCGGGCCGATGATTTTATATATGAAGCGGATCTGTTAATCCAGGATATGAATGCAGATGCCAGCCTTGTTTTCCGTTCCAATGATACGGGGTGGTCTTCCTATATGCTGCAAGTGGTTCCTCAGGCTGGTCTGATCCGACTAAGAGATGCCAGTGGTAGGTCAGGTACATTATTGGAAGAGTACTCGGTATCCGTGGAGACTGGCGGAATTTATCATTTGAAAGTAAAAGCGGTTGGTGAGAGGCTGCAGGTGTATTGGGATGGCGGGTACGACCCGGTGATTGATGTGAAAGACAGTGCGTATGTATCAGGGAAACTGGGGCTCCATGTGTGGGACGGATCAGGCTTATTCCAAAATGTGAAGATCAGTACCATGGGTGGAAATCTAGGTAACCCCGTTCACCGTGAAGGAGAATGGCAGCCGGATCTACAGGGATATCGGGGCAAAGGAAATGCGCAAGAGGAAACGCGGATCATATACGAGAAAACAGCAGGGGATTTTGTATTTGAGGGAGATATATCTTTGGCCGATACGAGCTTCGCAGCTCTACTATTCAGGTCGAATGCAGACGGGACAAAGGGATACAAAGCAGCTCTTAGTAGAGAAGGGGAAGAGGTTCGGGTACAGCTGCAAAAGGTGGATGGAACGATTCTTGCGAATTCGGATCGTACATACCCAAGTCAACCGGCAGCAAAGCACCATATCGAAGTGGTTGCCTCCGGTCGCCTGATTCAGGTGTATGTGGATGGATATGCAGCACCGGCGGTGGAGGTCATGGATTCTAGTTATGCCGAGGGATATGCCGGACTTGAAGTCGAACAGGGTGTCGCCTATTTTCAAGATACGTACATCACGGAAAATTCGATGTATTATACGGAAAAATACCGTCCCCAATATCATTACTCTCCGATTCGAGGGTCCGCAAGTGATCCGAACGGATTGGTTTATTACGAGGGGGAGTATCATTTGTTTCACCAGGACGGAGGGACATGGGCCCATGCAGTCAGTACGGATCTTGTGAAATGGAAGCGTTTACCCATTGCGCTACCATGGAATGATCTGGGTCATGTATGGTCGGGATCAGCGATTGCGGATCTGAACAACGCATCCGGCCTGTTCTCGGATTCCGGTGGCAAAGGTCTGATTGCATACTATACGTCGTACCATCCAGGTAAGCCTGGTGGCAATCAGCGTATTGGTCTCGCATATAGTACGGATCAAGGCCGGAATTGGCAATACGCTGAAGACCATCCGATTGTGATCGAGAACCCTGGCCAAAATGGCGAAGACCCGGGGAGTTGGGACTTTAGGGATCCGAAGGTCGTTCGGGATGAAGAGCACAACCGCTGGATTATGGTGGTATCTGGAGGGGATCATATCCGGTTTTTTACCTCAACGAATCTGCTTGATTGGACATTAACCGATAACTTCGGATATGGGGAATACATTCGCGGAGGGGTATGGGAGTGTCCCGACCTGATTCAGCTGCCTGTAGAGGGGACGAATGAGCGTAAGTGGGTGCTTATGATCAGTACCGGAGCCAATACGAAGACGCAAGGATCGGATGCGGAATACTTTGTAGGCGAGCTGACAGCGGAGGGGGAATTCCTGAACGACCATCCGGCCGGGAAAGTGCTGAAGACGGACTTCGGCAAGGAATTCTATGCGTCGATGTCATTTGCGAATATGCCGGATCAGCGGAAAGTGATGCTTGCGTGGATGACGAACTGGGATTATCCATTTGATTTCCCGACGAACCCTTGGAAAGGGCAATTGACCATTCCGAGAGAAGTTTCTCTCCGAACAACAGATGAGGGTGTACGTCTGGTACAAAAGCCTGTTATCGAACTGGAGACACTCCGGCAAAACCTGTACAGTGCAGAGCAGGTGGTGGTCGGGCCACGATCGCAGAATGTGCTCAAAGGTCTGAGTGCAGGTGCATACGAGATTGAAGCAGAAGTGGAAATTCCGGCAGACAGTCCCGTTACTGAGTTTGGCTTTCACCTGCGTCAAAGGGAAGGACAAAAAACGACCGTGGGCTACAAGACGGAGAAAGAGACGATGTTCGTGGATCGCACCGCTTCGGGAGACGTGAGTTTCTCGGGCTTATTTACCAAAGTTCACGAAGCTGCGCTACAACCTGAGAACGGGAGGATCAAGCTGCGAATATTTGTCGATGAAGCTTCTGTTGAAGTGTTTGGCAATGATGGCAGAATGGTTTTCTCGGATGTAATCTTTCCGGATCCGGCTGGAAGGTCGATGGCGTTCTACAGCCTTGGTGGAGATGTGAAAGTGATCTCAATGAATGTATATGCCTTGGATAATATCTGGAGAAAAGGCATGTCCTCCCCTCCGAAGATTATTGCAGATACGCAGAGAAGAGTAACGAATGTGGGTCATACCGAAACCCTCTATGCCTCGACTGAGGGCGGACCAGGAAAAGGTGCCCAACCGCTGAAATGGACCGTGAGTAACCCTAAAGTGGTGAAAATCGTTGATTCTGGCAAAACACATGCTGCGATTCGTGCTGTAGGCAAGGGGGAAGCTTGGGTGACAGCTTCCATGGCTAACGGCAAAGCTTCTGCCAAAATCCCGATTACGGTAACGGATGGCGTATTCCACACGAATTTATCCGGCTGGCAAAAGGATCGACCGTCTGCGCAGTGGTTTGTTTCGGACCATGGCATACAGGGCAGTGACCGCAGTGATTCACAGTATATCGCGCAAGAGACTGCGGGAGACTTCCGATATGAGGCTGACTTGCAGCTGGATGCTGATGGAGGAGCGGGTTCCATTCTGTTTCGGGTAAGCGAGGATGGACGAAGTGGTTATTATCTGAATGTTGATCCCAACCTGAAGGCGATTCGCCTGTTTTATAAAGTGGATGGAAAGTTCGAGAATCGGCAGGTACTTGCCCGCATTCCAAAATTCATTTGGGGTGATCAGTCTTACCATATCCAGATTCAGGCGAAGGGAACTCGTATTCAGGTGGATCTGGACGGTGAACGGATCATGGATGTTCAGGATGGCACGTTTGCCGAGGGACATTTCGGTGTTCATACGTTTGGAGGCAGTGCGTCTTTCCAGCATGTGAATGCATATGACATGAAAAAAGCAGTTCTGGAGACCGTGATCATTCGCAGTGCAGAACTTCCTGTGGCCCTACAAGCGATGCAATCCCAAGCAGGTGAGGTTGTGAATGTTGGTACCGAAAAGGATGGTGAAGAATCAAGTTATACTTGGATACTTGTGCCTACCGGTGATGATTCCGGTTCTTACTCCATCCGTACCGTCAGCGGGGTGTCATTGGATTGGGATGTCGGTCAGAATCGTATTCAACTCTATCCATATCTCGGGTATCCCAATCAACGCTGGAACTTTTCAAAAAAAGATGATGGGACGGTAACCATCACAAGTGTGCACAACGGTAATGCACTCCGTATATCGGAAGATGGAACCAAGCTGGTGATGGATCAAGTCAATCCTGAAGATGAATATCAAAAATGGACTTTGGAAAACAAAGTGCAATAACCGTTGAATTATGAAAGAGGACTACACGTGAAGTGTGGTCCTCTAACTGATTTTTTCAATACTCACAACTGTTCTAATAGGTGGCGAGGATTCTTGTTGGTTAAAGTCAGCAGTGATTTTTACTCTTTCCCCTACTTCAATTGATTCATAGTTTTCTTTATCTACAAAATAATACGAAGCTTCCTGGTCTTGTGCTAGTTCTATAAAATCCTCAAGAGTACCATTCTTCAAATCTTCCTTACGTATATTTTGAAGAACAAGAAATTTGTACTTGTCATTTTCGTCTGTTTTAAATACTACAGTACCTTCATAAATTGGATAATTCTCTTTCTCGTCCCGGTCAGAACAGCCGGGAAGTACAAGCAAACTAATTAAGATGAACAGTATTATTCTTTTCATAATGAACCTCCCATGTACACTATTTTTTGGGTTGGCTGCTCATCAAGCAAAGTACAGAGCGTTTTGGTTGAGATTCTACAATCTATAAGTCTTCTAACCCACTTTGAATACAAATCAACACTAATATGATTTAGGACAAATAACGAGGCGATAAATACACGATAATCCCTCCCCTTGGTTTCCAGTGTTAAAGTTCATGTTAGCATGGAATCTAACACTGATAATTAAGGCTTTTTGATATGCTTCCAAAGAAAGGTCAACATTTTAAATCGGATAAGAACTTGTACGGATAAACGTAAAGGATTAGAACATGATTCGAATGCTGATTAATTGTATATTTAATCTAGTTCGCTAGCTAGTTCATTAAGCTGATGGCAGGATGGTTTAATAAATACATGTTATAATCTGGATATTCAAATGTTTAAGAATACAACAATTCATTTGTAAATCCCCAGGGAAAGGGAATGGGCAGCAACGAAATGAATGATAACAAACATCCTGTTCAAGATTTTCGATTTATTTTAACCTTGCTAGTGGTTACGTTATGTTGTTTAGGTGTTGCGATGTATTTACGTATCAAATCAGATACGAATATGTATCAATTCTTAACCTGGGATATGTTCCTGGCATGGATACCATATATCATCTCATCATGCATTAGATACATATTCAATAAGAAATTAACGAAAATGAGTCTGATCTGGATGGTGCCGATGAGTGCGGGTTGGCTATTTTTTTTGCCTAATTCGGCATACCTTTTTACTGAAATCCTGCATTCATTCAGATATTTCAATGCTCAAGAAGGAACACAATTTTGGAGCAATATTGATTTTTGGTATAACCTCACCCTAACGTTTGCCGTAGCCATACTAGGCTTACTTCTCTCGACCTGCTCGATCATTCAAATACATGGTGTGTTAAACAAGTTATTTAATAAGTACATTAACATGATGGTTATAGGCGTTATTTTACTGTTGAGTAGTTTGGGTGTATACATTGGGAGATTTAATCGGTGGAATTCATGGGATGTATTGTCCAGGCCTTGGCAAATTGTTATGGATATAGTGCATGATCTTGTTGCAAGGAACAACATGATTATTGAATTTGTGGCCATTGTATTTTTAATACAAATATTTGCATACGTTATTGTATCCTTGTTGACTGCAAGGTCTAGGAAAGAATGAATATTGCAGGAACAGTTTGTCTTTTGGCAACTGCTCTTTTTCTTTAAGCTAACAGGCAGTATATATTAAATATATGGTAGTATGACATCGAAAATTAGTTGTCTTGGGTGTCACCTTTATGTCAAGAGAGGAGTCCTGTTATGGATAGCAAGGAAATAAGGGATATAATCGAAAATTATCTTGAAGCATACAATTCATATGAAATTGAAAGAATGGTTGAACTTTTGCATAAGGACATAATATTCAGAAATATTTCCAATGGAGAAACGACAATAGAAACCAGAGGAATACAAGCATTTAGGGAGTTGGCAGAACAGTCGGCAACGATGTTCTCTAGACGTCGCCAGACAATTACCGATTACAATGTTATAAGGGTTGACAACGTAGAGGTTGAAATCCATTACGAGGGTATCTTAGCTGTCGATTTACCAAATGGATTAAAGAGTGGGGATAAGCTGGAGTTAAAAGGTAACTCAACGTTTAAGATGAGGGAAGGAAAGCTCTCGTTAATTGAAGATTACAGTTGAGCCACGTTCATTAAGCTAACGGGCAGGTCAGTTGAATTTAACAAGGGCATAATATTAAAATCACCTCAGGATCATTGGGTATAACTCGGAAGCTTTTCAGGTAGGGTATGAATGTGGATCAACTCGCGAATTCTTACTGTCTATCCCATGGCAGCATGAAGAAGATTGTTTATAAAACGCAGGCATAACAAAAGGCTCGTGTTGGATAAAACCAACACGGGCCTTTTGTTATGTAAAAAATGAATATATAAATACTCTGCCTATAAAGGATGCGATATTCACCTTATACTGATGCTAGGAAAGAATTATGGTATCAGTACTATCGTTGATTGAGAGTATCGGAATCGGAGGAGTTGCAAAATGGATTGCGTTAATCATGAATTAAATAAGTTAAATGTTACCGCTAGACTATGCGGTATGGAGGAGAAGTTCATTATCAATAATATTTATCCTCTTTATCTGCATGATTTGTCTGAAGTATGGGAACACAAAGTCAATCGTTATGGGGTGTTTGAGAATGATGATACCCGAACTTTGATTGAACAGAATCGCGTGTTTGATATTTGGTGGGAACACCCGAACATATTATTCCCTTATCTTATCACAGTGGATGATATACCTGCGGGGCTTGCTTTTGTGGCTACTTCCCCTTTCATACCATGTCCTCACTATATCGATTATTACATGAATGAGTTCTTCCTATTACGTAATTATCGAGGAAAGGGTGTTGGAGAAGAAGCGGTGCGACAAATTATTGGAAAGATGCCAGGGCAATGGGAATTGCAAACAAATCCCACCGAACGAAACGAACGTGCGAAACGTTTCTGGCGTAGAACACTTTACACATGTACCAACGGGAAATACTCCGAAGAACTTGGTCATCATCCTGAAGATGGAGAAAAGCTAGTCTTTCGCTTCAGCACGAGTTCTGAAAAAGTGAGTAATTAGAGAGGTTGTTCCTTTAGGTTTAGTAATAAACAAGGTTATTCGATATTCGTTGAACTAAAGGGTAGATTACACATATTTTTGAGTAGGCAACCACAGCCTGCTCTTTCTATTGAACTAACGGAAAAACGTTAAAGTAATAGAACTAAGAAAGCAGCCGGTCAAAGTGATCAGCTGCTTTTGTTCAACTAACGGGCAGGTTAGCAGAAAGGCATGATAAAATAAAGTTTGAAGATATTTACAACTAAGGGGTGAATGTATGACGCTAGTTCGTTTGGCCACATTGGAGGATATACCGCAGCTTGTTCAAATGCGTTGGGACTTTTCAGAAGAGGAACGTATGGATACTGCGGTTACATTTGAGGAATTTAATCAGGTTTGTACTGAGTTCTTAGTGAAAGCAATTAAAAGCGGAGATTGGTATATTTGGATTGCAGAAATTGAAGGGATGCTTGTCTCACATATGTATCTTCAATTAATACATAAAGTTCCGCGGCCAGGGAAATCTCCAGATCCTTATTACGGCTACGTTACAAATGTTTATACTCGCCCTGTTTTCAGGAACCAAGGTATTGGTTCAAAAATTCATAAAGCTATGGAAAAATGGTCAAAAGAGAATGAGGTGGAGTTTCTTATACTTTGGCCAAGTAGCGACAGCGTAAATTTTTATTCAAGAAGTGGCTTTTCTCGATGTGAAGAAGCTATGGAAAAGCACTGGGATTGAACGATAGGTAAGGATTAACCTTTAAAACTAACGGGAAACGTTAGCGTAATAAAACTAATAAAGCAGCCGGTCAAAGTGATCAGCTGCTTTTGTTCAATTAACGGGCAGATTAGTATAAAAGATTATCTTAACGTTCAGGATTACCTGTAATAAGTACATCTTTGTGCTATATAATTAATTTTTAAAATCGACTTGAATTCTCCAAGGAAACTTAATTGTGCACAAATTGTTGCGATATGAAAATGTAGTGAAACTATACTTCTGTTATGAGGAGGGATCAGATGGATTGGCTGATGAGGATGAATCGAGCATTGGATTACATTGAATTGAATCTAACTGGAAAGATCGAATTGAAGGAAGTTGCTAAATGTGCTTGTTGTTCTTCACATCAGTTCCAGAGAATGTTCTCATTCATTACAGATGTGTCTCTTGCGGAATATATAAGGAGAAGAAGGCTTACTCTCGCTGCAATTGAATTGCAGAATAGTGATCTGAGAGTAGTTGATATTGCGATAAAGTATGGTTATGAGTCTCCAGTTTCATTCGCAAGGGCTTTTCAATTATTACATGGTGTTAATCCAGCAATGGCCCGAGAAGAAGGGACCTCCCTCAAAGCCTTTCCTCGACTTTCCTTCCTTATTTCAATTAAAGGGGAAAAGGCTATGAACTATCGTATTGAGACAAAAGAATCCTTTCAAGTGTTCGGTATTGAAAAAGTATTTCAACAAAACGGAGCAGATACTCCAGCAGAATTTTGGAAGCAATGCCATGCTAACGGCGAGGTTGAAAGGCTGGCGGACAATGCTGGAGACCTACCAACCTTTTTAAATCAGAACTATCATAAAATACATGCTGTTTGTAGCTACAAAAAAACAGATGAGGATCATTTTCCTTATATGCTGTCCGCATTCAAAGGGGATTCAAGTAAAACTGAGGGTTACACGAGTATAACCATACCAGCTCAAACCTGGGCGATTTTTTCCTCTGATCCGTTCACATGGGATAAATTTGATGAAACAATTGAGACATTATATAAACGGTTCTTCTCCGAATGGCTTCCTACTGCTGGATACGAACAGGTCGATGGGTTGGAATTTGAAATTACAGGAGCTAAAGACGGGCTTAATTTTGTTGAGCTATGGTTTGCGGTAAGAAAAATACATGAGTTGTGATTGTTTCAGAAAGCTTCCTCTTTGAATATAGTTAAAACAGATAGAGCAGTTTGCAATTGGCAACTGCTCTATTCCTCGTTAAACTAACGGGAAACGTTAGCTTTAAAAAAGAATTAATGTGATCAACTGCGGTTTACATCTAGGGGATGATGATAGGGATCGCTGCAGAAATGCTAACGATCCTTTTTTGTATACCTTTATGGAGTGAAATTCTTTTATTAGATCCTCATAACTTAACAGCAACTTTTAGCGTTCTCTATTTGAGAATTACAGAGGTAAAAATAGGTTAACGGCAAGAATTGAGCCGCAGGTAGATACGTTATAATGGTTTCAAAAGCACCACTCGGCAGAAGAAAACGAACAACCGGCTCCTGCAAATCCCAAAAAATCAAAAGTAGAGGTGGGCGGGATGAAGTTATATTTCCGGTTATAATTTTGGAGGTATTCAGATGAATAAAGCAATCAAACGTATTTTTGCTACTTCAATTACTGCTGCAAGTATCTTTGGTGTGGCATCTTCCGCATTTGCTAAAGAAGTATATTTATCAACACCATCACCAGTGTTGATCAAGCAACCTGGAAATGAAACAGGGGTTCCTTACGCTTCTGATAAGCCATGGTCCATAAATTTTGATGGGAGTAGAACAAGTGATTCAAAAATGCTTGTAATTTCAGATGATATACCTTGGCTTAAAGTGAAAATGAAAAATTCAGGAACAACAAAAATGATAGTTACTATCACACAACACTCTCCTCAGGGAAAAGTATGGGGAAGTATTACTATTGCCCCTGGAGAATCTGATAACCTATGGGGTAAGATGCCTTTCGCAAGCACATTTTATGTTAACTTCACATCGACGGGCACTTTAAAAGGTGCATCATCTACCCGAATTGCTTCTACGTATGAGGAATTAGGTCTTTAATGTACCATACCTAAAAGGCACTCTGATAAAAAACAGATTCTTTATTACGGCAATTACTTTGTAAAAACCGATTCTTAGAAAATTCATCAAAGATAGTAGTCTGTCTGCATACTAGGCCTCTTTCTTTCTATACAACAATAGTAAAAAAATTACTATAGGCTTTATAAATATGATTGGAGTCTGTCTCTAAAGAGCTGTACTTAGCAGACAGACAAAAAAAGATATAAAGTTATACATTTTAGGGCAGTAGCGAACGGAAAAATTATATTAGACTGTGACCTCGTTAAGCTAACGGGCAGGTTAGTTTAACTCAATAATTGTTTGTGTTGTATTATCTAGGTAAGGAGAGGACGATTTGAAGGTTTTTAAGCTAATTAAACATCCTAAGGTTAAATTGTTGGCAGCGGTGGAAGAGGAATCTCATCCAATAAATAGTTCATTTGAAGGTGGATCAAAATTAGAAGGTTGGACAAAAATTGATGTAGAGACTCTTTATAAAAGAGTTTATAGCGATTTCCCTCATTATGTTATTGGTCAACCCGTTGTTTCAGAGCGAGTTAAGCTTATGATGGAGAAAGATCGCATACTGCTAAACAAAGTAGAGTTTCTGCCATTATGTAATGAAGATAAAAATATATTTATGATAAATGTTACGAATGTACTGGATTGTGTGGATTATCATCGTTCAGATATTCGTAGATTTAAAGATGGATCGTGGATGAGTTTCGAAAATTTGGTGTTTGATAAAGCTAAAATACCTGAAAATACATATATTTTTAAAATTAAGGAAACAGCTGCCGTGGAAGTATTTATTACAGATAAGTTTAAAGACTGGGTGGAGAAAAATAAGCTGAAAGGATTGGATTTTTCAGTAGTATATGATCTCGAGAAGACAGAGGGAGAAGAGCTGAAACAACGAATAGCATATGAATCTGTCTTGGAACAAATTGAGCAGAATAAGGAAGAAGAATTTAGCTACGATGAAGCTCGCGAACTGATAAGCAAAGGTTATTCTATGGCAAGTGGTGCTTACAAAATGCAGTTGGATGACCAGGGGCGATTCTGGTTGGGGGATTTAACCAAAGCGTTAATGTACCAGTGGATCATGCCTGTGTATATCCCTCCAGTGTTACTTTTGCAGAAGTGGCACAAGATAGAACCCTCTAATATTGAAGAGTAATAGAAATCAGCAGCTGATTTATGAGATCGGCTGCTTTTTTCAACTAACGGGCAGGTTAGTTGAATTGAAGTCTACGTATAGGCTCACTTGGAAGTAACGTAAAGAAACAAGGGGCAGACTGCCTTGTCGGCAGCTGCCCCTTGTCTCTTTACCTTTTGCTAATTCCAAATCTAACGATGGCTTTTCGGTGTTCCTTGTGCTCCGTTCGAAACAGTTTCCCATGTCTCCCAAGTGGCTAAACGATCTGCATAGACTCCGCGTACCAAAGGCAAGACACCAGCGCCGACAGCAAAGCGCAGAGGTGGCTCCTCGGCGTCAATGATTCGAAGAATCGCATCGGCCGTCGCATTCGGATCGCCTCGTTCCTCTGTCGATAAACGAAGGGACACCCTATCTCGAAGTTCAGCGTAGACCTCCAATCCCTGTGATGTCTTCATGGAAAGGGGGCTTCCAAAGTCAGTTGCAAAGGCGCCCGGCTCGAGCAACGTGACCTTAATGCCGAAGCTTTTAACCTCCTGAGCCAGGCTATCGTGCAATGCTTCGACTGCCCATTTGGACGCGCAATAGAAGCCAATGAGCGGCGCCGCAACAATCCCCATGGCACTTGAGACACCGAGAATGTGCCCGCTGCCCTGTAGTCGAAGCAGAGGCAGGACAGCTTGGATCACACGAAGCGTACCAAAGTAATTGGTGTCAAATAGTTCGCGGACGTCGGATTCGTCAGCCTCTTCAGTCGTACCAACCAGGGTGTAACCGGCGTTGTTTAGGACGACGTCCAGCCTGCCGAAGTGCTCATGAGCCTGCTGAACGACATGCTCGACCTGCTGGGAATCTGTTACGTCGAGTGCTAGGGGGAGAACAGCGTCTCCAAAACGTTCCTTAAGTTCGGCGATGTTTTCGGGTGTTCGAGCAGTCGCGGCAACCTTATCCCCGCGAGAGAGTGCAGCCTCCGCCCAAATGCGCCCTAATCCGCGAGAGGCTCCTGTAATGAACCAGACTTTGTTTTCCATAGTATTATCCTCCAATACAGTTCTTGTGTGTAGTATTTTTAAAGCTTCTGTTTTCTCTTTCGTTCTTCTATAATGTTACGGTTTAGCAGGTTGATACGGAATTTCAAATAAGTTAGCATGGTATTAACTTATGGTTTATGCAAAAGGGAGGAGCCTGCCTGAATGATTGAGCAATTAAAGACGTTTGTTCAAGTGGCGGAGTCCGGAAGTTTTTCTAAGGCAGCCGAAAAGCTTTTTATCTCTTCAACCGCTGTGATGAAACAAATGAATTTGTTGGAAAAGCAAACCGGAGTCCCACTTTTTATCCGTACCAACCACGGTGTTAGCCTCACAAAGGCAGGAACAGCTTTTATCAAAGATGCGGAACATATGCTGCAGTATTTTCAAGAATCTCTTATTCGCATGCATCACTCTGCACGGGTCGATCGGCATGTTGTTCGGGTGGGTACTTCTATGCTTAATCCCTGTAAGGTTTTAATTGATTTGTGGAATGGGATTAGCGACCGATACCCTCAATTCGGTATAAACATCGTTCATTTCGAAGATGACGCACATACACTCCCAACCACTTACCGCATGATTGGCCAATCACTCGATATCATTGCGGGGCCATTTCTTACAGATAATTTGAAAGATTACTACCGTGTACTTGAACTGGGGAGTTACCGCGTTTGCTTTGCCGTATCTCGGCAACATAAGCTGGCTTTAAGAAAAACACTTTCTGTCAAAGATTTGTATGGGGAAAGATTGGCTGTAGTGAATGGTGGGAATAGTGCCGTCATTCATGACCTACGTGATTTCCTGAAAACGGAACATCCTCAAATACAAATAAAAGATGTTCCGCGTCTCTATGATCTTGATGTGTTTAATCGCTGTGAGGAAAGTAATACAGTTATGTTAACGTTGGAGGCGTGGGCAGATATTCATCCATCCTTGGTGACGATCCCTAGTGATTTAGATTTCGCAGTTCCATATGGTTTAATATATCCATTACATCCATCCAAGGAATTGGGTCAATTCTTAGAAATCATAAACGAGATAGAAGGAATAAAAAGAAACTCACTATTGATAAATGACAAACCTTTTGACCAGTATTTTATGTCTAAATTATTATAGGGTTTGTTAAGCTAACGGGAAACGATAGTTCAACAAACCTGACAGTTCAGAACTTTATTTTCACGTTCTGGACTGTCATTTTCTTTTTCATGGTCCTTAAGCTCCAATGAAATGATATGATGTTTTGAATAATTCCCATCACCTATTGTCACACGAAAATTAAAAATTTTCTGTCCAGGCTGTAACGAAATTCGGCCTCCGTAGTCATATAGTCGTAAGGACGTGAGAATGTGCCC
>NZ_BIME01000006.1 GCF_004000925.1 Paenibacillus illinoisensis NBRC 15959
GAACCACTGCCGAAGAATCTCGGTGGTGGTTTTTATTTGTTTATAAATGTAACAAATTATAATTTTAACAGCCTGATAAATCACTATCAGGCTGTTTTTGTTTTTTTATAAAACTTTTTAGTTCATTCATTCAGTTGGGGCATGTTTCTGCTAAGCGTAAAAGTGAATCTTGTAGTGCCTTTTTAGTATCAGGATCAATGATCGTACCTTGTTTGTTGATTCTCATCGTAATATGAGGAATTGTATGTGAGGCTTCATTCAGGACGAGGGCACTGATCATGTTTAAAGTCAGCAATATGGATGTATGGGCTTGATTACCGCCTAAAGGGCTGGGGGATGCTGCTATGACCACTGTAGGCTTATTCACCCATTCTCCGGAAGATACAATCCAATCTAAAGCATTTTTTAAGACACCGGGAATACCATTTCCATACTCAGGTGTACAGATCAGGACACCGTCTGCTTGCTTTAATTGGGATCTGAAGTATTGAACGGGAAGTGGACCATCATCTACATCAAGATCAGGATTGAAGTGGGGAAGATCATTCAGCTGATCATATACCTGAAATTTTAAAGTAGTAGGGGCAAGTCCCATCATAGCGTTCATTAGCATGGTGTTTGTGGATTGTTTCCGTAGGCTTCCTGAAATTGCAAGAATGTTTATTTTTCTTTCCATTATGTAATCCCCATCTCTGTCAATTGTCTATCCGTAATATGAATTGATTTGTCTATTTTCCATCTTTCCTTACGAAGTGTCTACAGATAACGGAGATTATTAAGCCATTCTTCATATTAAAACGAATATGGTTAGTCTTCTTCATTTGATCTACATACCAAGTGTGAGGAAATGGACCAGAAGGTGTGCTTTCTGTATCAACAGAGAAAACAATAAAAATTTATTATAAATTAGTACCAAGTACTAAGACTTAGTGCTATAATAGTAAAAAACAAAACGAGGTGACTGACGCTATGATGCAATCAAAAGCCAGTATTACTGCATTCGGAACCTATGTGCCGGAGCGTATTCTAAATAACGCGGATTTGGAAAAGTTGGTCGAAACGAACGATGAATGGATCGTGCAACGAACAGGGATGAGGGAGCGGAGAATTGCCGCAGAGGATCAGTTTGTTTCTGATCTGGCAGTTAAGGCTGTGGAAGACATGATTCGTCGGTACGGAGTTGATGTTCATGATGTAGATATGATACTCGTAGCCACAAGTACGCCGGAGTATGCATTCCCTAGCACAGCTTCCAGAGTACAGGCCCGTCTGAACATCACTCAGACTGGAGCGCTGGATTTGAGCGCAGCATGCGCAGGCTTTGTTTATGGGTTGCAGCTGGCCGATAGCATGATTACAAGTGGCATGTATCGCAAAGTGCTCGTGATCGGGGCAGAGACATTATCCAAGATTACGGATTACACCGATCGTACGACATGTATTTTGTTTGGGGATGGAGCAGGAGCTTTTTTGTTGGAACGAACCGAAGGGCAGGGCAGTGCTCTGGCAGCACTTTCCGGAACTCAGGGTGATGGTGGGTTACATGTTTATAGCAGTGGTCTTTCCTCCGAGATGAATGGGGTACCTCTTCAAGGTGACGGACGTCTTGTGCAAAACGGCAGAGAAGTATACAAATGGGCTGTACGACTGATACCGGAGCAATTGCCGAAACTTATCGCTAGCTCAGGCTTGCAGGCGGAGCAAATCGACTGGTTCGTACCGCACAGCGCGAATATGAGAATGATTGAAGCTGTCTGCGAGCGCGGTCCTGTACCGTTGGAGCGCACGCTTACCAGCATGGAGTACCGTGGGAACACATCGGCTGCATCCATACCTCTGGCCATTCAGCTGGGTGTCGATGAAGGGAAAGTGAAGCAGGGTCAGCGCCTTGCCTTATTCGGTTTCGGTGGTGGCTTAACTTATGCAGGCCTTGTGTTGGAATGGAGTGTTCCAGACACTGATCCAACGAGTTAACGTAGAAAGTTGAGATTAAGCAGGAAAGACACTGTATCTTACTGGGATAATAAAAAAAGTACACTTTCCTCCGATGTGGAGGTGAAGTGTACTTTTTGTTTATTAAGCTTTTTTAATTCAATAAAGGAGTTATGGCGTAAGTTTAGGAGCTTGGCGGTGGTGGGTTCCTTGCTCATAACTATATGCGAGTTTAATCAATGTTCCTTCATCAAAAGCACGGCCCAGGAATTCAATGCCTACAGGTAGACCCTCTGTAGTGAAGCCGGCAGGTACGGTGATAGCCGGGAACCCGGAGAATGGGCTTAGTCGGTTATTCCCGCCGGAGTTCTGCCCTTCGCCAATTACGGCTGCAGCCTGGGTGGATGTAGGATAAACGATGGCATCGAGGTTATTGTCAGCCATCACTTTTAGAATAGCTTCGCGCGTGATTTGAGTACGTTTCAGTACGATGTCTTTGTACTCGGTTGTCTCCAGTGTTTCGCGTGCATCGCGAGCCTTCATGGATTGTTCCTGTGTTTTATCAAATTCACCTGAAGCGATGATCTCCGACAGACTGTGGTATGGTGCATCTTCACCAAGTGACTCCAGATAGTCGTTGAGCTGGAATTTGAATTCA
Source organism: Paenibacillus illinoisensis NBRC 15959 (assembly GCF_004000925.1). Lineage (GTDB taxonomy): Bacteria > Bacillota > Bacilli > Paenibacillales > Paenibacillaceae > Paenibacillus > Paenibacillus illinoisensis. The sequence goes on from NZ_BIME01000006.1 coordinate 2,591, forward strand.
TATCCGCTCAAGCTCGGGTATTTGTTGATTTCGTCCAGGTTCGGAATACTGATGGGTACAGCAGTTGCACCCAGAGATTTCAATTCTTCCACTGCATTGTTGATGACATCAGCAACGGCTTTCTCTTCTGCTTTGGTGTTCGGGATCAGTTCAGTAGCTACACCAATACGCGCGCCTTTAAGGCCATTCACGTCCAGGAAGTCAGTGTAACTGGAAGGGATTTTGCCTACAGCATAGGCTGTAGCCACATCGTCCTTGTCATAACCGGCCGTAGCATCCAGCATGATCGCAGCATCGCTTACTGTACGAGCCATAGGGCCGCCTACATCTTGAGTTAGAGCAAGCGGGATAATACCTTCACGGCTGGATAATCCAATCGTTGGACGAATTCCGACAAGGCTGTTGAAGCTGGATGGAATACGGATCGATCCACCAGTATCTGTACCCATGCCTGCTGCAGCAAAGTTGGAGGCAATCGCTGCCCCTGTTCCGCCGCTGGAACCGCCAGGATAGTGATCCAGTGCGTAAGGGTTCAGGGTTTGTCCACCCAATGAACTGGATGTAGTAATGCCAAATGCAAATTCATGCAGATTTGTTTTACCGAGGATAATGGCACCCGCTTCTTTGAGCTTTTTCACTTGCTCAGCGTCTTGGGCAGGCACGGAATCCTTCAGACAGATACAGCCAGCAGTGGTAGGCATATCATTCGTATCGAAGTTGTCCTTCACAAGAACCGGAATACCATGCAGCGGTCCACGTGCGCCTTTGGCTGCACGTTCTTCGTCCAAAGCCTGGGCAAGTTCAAGTGCTTCCGGGTTTAAGGTTAGTATGGAATTAATGCTAACTCCCTGATCATCGTATTTCTCAATCCGATCCAGATACATTTGAACCAATTCCTTAGATGTAAGCTTTCCTTGCGTCATTGCAGCCTGGAGTTCAGTAATCGTTGCTTCCTCCAGAACAAATGGTTTTATGTAGTTATAAATGCGGTCTTTCAATATGGCGACATCATTTTCCGTCAGGACAGCGTTAGGTAGAAAGAGGGAATCAGTATATCCTTTCATCAACCCTGCAGCATTCAAGGCACCGATGGCACCTGCATAGCTGGATTGGTCTGGTACGTCTTTGAACGACTCTGTGGTGGACTCCAGCTTCAACCAGGTTTGAAGAGCTAGAGCAGCATCCTTACGCTGAACGGTTTTGCCTGAGAGCTCGTCCATTGAAAAAGGCACACCTGCAAGTGTCGCTGCTTCTTCCATGGCTTCAATAAATGCGGCAGACGTGGCAGGTGCCTTCCCTGCAGCTGTTGCTGCGACCGTTGTTTTGCTTGATGGGGTTGCTGCTCCGGCTGATGCCAGCGGTACGGAAGCTCCTCCCCAAGTTGTAACCATTACTGCTCCTGTCAGTAACAGAGCTCCACTTTTTTTCAATACAGATCCATGATAAGTCATGTATCCACGCTCCTTCTGTCGCAATGATGTGTGTGATGAAACGGCTGCATATGCTTTTGTCACATTCTAATAACATGTTAGGTATTCTCACAACACTCATATTTATCCAAAAAAACGTATACAAGTTGTATTAAGGTGATTATTTCTTTCGGATGCTCTTATTTTCATTCCTAAAAGAAATTTAAGTGTTCATAACCGCGTTACATTATCTAACATGTAATCTAGAACAGTAATTTATCAGGTTAATCGTTCATCTGGGATAGGCCAAGAAACGATTGGTTTGAAATGGTATAATGAAAGGATAGGAACGTGGGTTACAAGGTGTATGAAGAAAGGAAGAGATACGAAGTGAAAACATTGGTACTCGCTGAGAAACCATCTGTGGCACGTGAAATTGCCAGAGTTATGGGAGCGCGTGATAAACATAAGAGTTATTTGGAAGGTCCTAAATATATCGTAACGTGGGCACTTGGGCATCTGGTAGGGCTGGCGGAACCTGAAGATTACGACAAGAAGTACGCCACCTGGAATCTTGAAGATCTGCCGATCCTGCCGGAGCGGGCGAAACTGAAGGTGCTAAGAGAGACGAATCATCAATACAAGGCCGTACAGCAGCTTATGAAACGTCAAGATGTTGGTGAACTGGTCATCGCAACGGATGCCGCCCGGGAGGGAGAGCTGCTTGCCCGTTGGATCATGCAAATGGCACAGTGGAAGAAGCCCTTCAAACGACTGTGGATTTCTTCTCAGACGGATAAGGCAATCAAAGAAGGATTTGCTTCGCTGAAGCCAGGGAGTCAGTTTGACCGTCTCTACGAATCGGCACGCTGCCGGGCGGAAGCGGACTGGATGATTGGGCTTAATGTGACACGGGCGCTGACCGTTCGATTTAATGCACAGTTGTCTGCAGGACGGGTACAGACGCCAACCCTGGGCATGATCATGGACAGGGAAAATGAAATCAATGGTTTTCGGTCACAGGAGTATGAGACATTAACTGCAGATTTTGGAGGTTTTCAAGCCGTGTGGCGGGCCTCAGGCGGAGATTCACGCATCTTTGATACTCAACATACCCAGGCATTGAAGAAACGAGTGGATGGACGTAAGGGAACCATTGCTCAGGTCAAAAAGAGTGAAAAAGTCGAGCCGCATCCTCTGGCCTATGACTTGACGGAGCTTCAGCGTGATGCCAACCGCAAGTATGGCTTTTCAGCCAAGCAGACTTCCAACGTCCTGCAGCGTCTCTATGAGCAGCATAAGCTGGTTACATATCCACGTACGGATAGCCGTTACCTGACATCGGACATGACAGGTACGCTGAAAGAAAGACTGGATAGTGTAGCTGTTGGACATTATGCATCATTGGCGCGTCCGCTGCTGCGGAAAAACTTGAATATCACCAAACGAATTGTGGATGACAGCAAGGTAACGGATCATCATGCAATTATTCCGACAGAACAGACGGTGCTGCTGAATCAGCTGAATCCGGAGGAACGCAAACTGTATGATTTGATTGTACGCCGGTTTATCAGTTTGTTCTATCCAGCTGCCAGATACGATTCGGTAGCGATTACTGTGCAAGTGGGTGAAGATTCCTTCCATGTTAAAGGTACAACTGTAAAAGACAGTGGCTGGCGTGAAGTATACGGCGGAGACTACAGTGACGAAGATGATGAGCGCACAGATGAGCAAGCAGACAATGGCCGCGCTCTTTTGCCAGACGTACAGCAAGGTCAGTCGGTTAGCGTTCAGCGTTGTCATATTAAAAGTGGAAGAACCATGCCGCCTAAACGGTACACGGAGGCTGCATTGCTCGCGCAAATGGAGAAGCACGGACTCGGTACCCCGGCTACGCGTGCAGATATTATCGAGAAATTGGTCAGCTCAGATACCATCGACCGCCAAGGCAACAGCATGCATCCTACAGGTAAAGGGAAGCAATTGATTGAGCTGGCTGCTCCGCAGCTGCGTACTCCTGAACTGACGGCACGTTGGGAAGCTGAACTCGAACGGATTGCTCGTGGACAAGGGAAACCAGGTCCTTTCCTGGAAGGCATACGTTCGATGGCTAAAGAACTGGTGTCCACTGTAAAAGGAAGCAAAGCAGAGTATAAACCGCATAACGTGTCGAGCAGCCACTGCCCGGATTGCAATGCGCGTCTGCTTGAGAAGAAAGGGAAACGCGGCAAGTTTCTCGTATGTCCCACGGAGGATTGTGGCTATCGACGCTCTGCAGAGAAGCGGTTATCCAACCGTCGTTGTCCGCAGTGTCACAAGAAGATGGAAATGAAAGAAGGCAAAGCGGGCCTCTATGTGCAGTGTCTGCCTTGCGGAATCACGGAAGCACTAGATAAAGATAAACAGCACGTCAACAAACGCGAACAGCAAAAGCTGGTCAAACAGTATGCCAAGCAGGAATCCATCGGATCCAATCTCGGAGACTTGTTGAAAGCAGCGATGGAGAAAAAAGGGGACTAGTGCCCCTGAAAGAGTTTGGTACAAGTTGAATGGATACTGGCGAAGTCATGCTCAATAAACCGCTTTGCATGGTGTCGTATAAGATCCCTCCTTTTCAGGCAACGTAAGCCAAGGAGGTGACACAGATGCCACACAACAAACCAGAGAAAATTCATAATCAGCAGAATAAGGACAGTATCCGCGAAGAAAGCATCGGAACACGTCCAACCAAGGCGGGCAAGAGAGTTCCCAGCCTGAACGGTATTCCGAAACAGGAGTCCTAGGTTCTTCCCGGAACGGATGATTCCATTAAGCAATCTATGCGGCTCCCTTCTCGCGTTGATCATGTCCCTGCAGAGGACTATAATGGAGGAACAGGGAGATGTCCCGGGATAGGGGGACCGCTAGAATTATATGCAAACCGGACTCATATTGTGGTTTTTATTTATTAACGTGGTAGGTTATCTGGTGATGTCAGATGACAAAAAGCGGGCGCAGCGACGCCGTGACCGTACACCCGAACGGACGTTATTCCTGCTGGCGTTTATCGGAGGGGCACTTGGAGTCTGGATTGCAATGTACCGGAAAAGGCACAAAACCAAACATCCGAGCTTTACCATTGGGATTCCACTTCTGTTATTTCTGAATGCCGTAATCTATGGTTATTTTTTGAAGTAGAACCTAGGGGTGGAGACGCTGTAAAACAAGGCAAATGGTTCATATCGCATGAAGAACGTTTATAGGGTTACATGGTGTTGGATTTAGTTTTACGTCAGACCGAAGCCTCCAGCTTCGGAGTTTCTACATATAAGGAAGGGACGGGATTTACATGTTATTCTCCAAAATTTTAGTAGCTTATGATGGATCAAAAGCTTCAAACAAGGCGCTCGATCGTGCCATTGAACTGGCTAAAGTGTCTCCGGATTCAGTCATTGATGTCATTCATGCCTTTGACTTCCCGCGCGTATTTATTGGAGAAGGACTTGCACCACTGCCACCATCTCTGAATAACGATTACTACAACCTGGCTGTGCAAACAACCGATGAAGCGAAAGAACGACTCGAAGCTGCGGGAGTTACGGCAAACGTAGACCTGATTCAAGGAGCTGCTGCTGAAGTGCTGCTCGATTATGCTAAGGAAAATGGATCGGATGTTATCGTCATCGGAAGTCGTGGACTTGGCGGCATTCGTGAATTTGTCCTGGGCAGTGTCAGCCACAATGTGGTGCAGCATGCTCGAATTCCTGTATTGATCGTTAAATAATGCATTGAATTGTAAGCTACAAGTAAGCAGTGAGCCGGCTGTCTTCATTCCATTGAAGAGAAGTCGGCTTTCTTTTATGGGATGAAATGGATATGAAGCCCAAAAGAAACGCCTTAATCACGAACATTATATTTGTCAATATGTTAAATGTTCGTCTTTAAGTTGACATTAGCTGTAGGGGATTGTTAGAATGTTAGATGTGTCGATCAGGTGAGAATAAGGTCGAGTAGGAACGAAAGATGGACCAAGGTTGACCGAAATGAGTCACTTGGATTGAATAGATATTTGCTCGTATAACGCCGGGGATAAGGCCCGGAAGTCTCTACCCGGAGACCGTAAATTTCCGGACTACGAGGAGATACGGCTGAGAGTCGCATGAATATGGATGCGGACAGCAAGCCCCCTTTTGGCATGCCCAAATGAGGGATACGTATTTCTTGGAGTCCGGTGTCCGGAGAAAATGTGATGTTTTCGCGGGTAGCGGATTTTTTTGTTTCAAAAGGGAACGCGTATGGCAAGAGTGGTTGTTATCAAAATAAGCTCAGACGGGAGTTGGATGTATTCATGTCAGTGCAGGTCGCTGTAATTATGGGCAGCAAGTCGGATTGGGAAACGATGAAGCATGCGTGTGAGGTGCTGGATGAACTGGAGATCGGGTATGAGAAAAAGGTTGTATCTGCGCATCGCACACCGGATCTGATGTTTGAATATGCCGAGCAGGCTACTGAGCGCGGATTCAAGGTTATCATTGCAGGTGCAGGCGGAGCAGCACATCTCCCTGGCATGGTTGCTTCCAAAACGATGCTGCCGGTAATCGGCGTACCTGTGCAGTCCAAGGCACTGAATGGTCTCGATTCTCTGTTATCGATTGTTCAGATGCCGGGCGGCATTCCTGTCGCAACGGTAGCGATTGGCAAGGCGGGTGCTACTAATGCAGGGCTGCTTGCGGCCCAAATGATTGGTGCATTCGATGAGGATGTCCGTAATCGCTGCGAAGCCCGCAGAGAACGGATCAAACGTGAAGTACTCGAAAGCAGTGATGAGCTATGAGTAAAACTGAATTGAATCTTTCCGGCATGGCTGGACGTGTGCTGCTCCCAGGAAATACAACCATTGGAGTTCTCGGGGGCGGACAGCTTGGACGAATGCTGACGCTTGCCGGGACAGCGATGGGGTACCGCTTTGTCACGCTTGATCCGGCGCCAGATTCGCCTTGCGGACAGGTTGCCCGCCAGATTGAGGCCGGATATGACGATGAAGCTGCAGCGCTTGAACTGGCCCGTCAATGTGATGTGATCACGTATGAGTTTGAAAATGTGGATGCAGGTGTAGCGGGCTTGCTGGAACGTGAATCCTATGTGCCGCAAGGAAGTGCGTTATTGTATACAACCCAGCATCGGTTGCGTGAGAAACGAGCCATTGAAGCTGCTGGAGTAAGAGTAGCGCCTTATCGGGAGATTACAAGTAAGGATACGATGCAAGCAGCCGTAAGCGAGCTTGGTGTACCATGTGTTTTGAAGACGGTAACCGGAGGATACGACGGTAAAGGGCAGCGGGTCATCCGCGAAGCGAGCCAGGCTGTACCGGCTTACGAAGAGCTTGCCGCAACCGGAGTGGAACTGGTACTGGAGCAATTTATCAAGTTTGACTGCGAAATCTCCGTCGTCGTTGCCCGAAGCACAAGTGGCGAGATCAAGACATTCCCGCCAGCGGAGAACATTCATGTGAACAACATTCTGCATGCCTCGATCGTACCGGCCAGAGTGGCTACGGACATACAGATTGAAGCCCAGAAGCTTGCAGCGGCTGTGGCCGAATCCATGCAGGCTGTTGGATTGCTGGCGGTGGAACTCTTTGTTGCGGCAGACGGAAGATTGTACGTGAATGAACTGGCTCCAAGACCTCATAATTCCGGTCATTACACGATGGAAGCCTGTGCGACGTCACAGTTCGAGCAGCATATTCGTGCCATCTGCGGGCTGCCATTAGGAGACACTACACTGTTAAGTCCGGTTGTTATGGTCAATGTGCTTGGAGAACATCTGGAAGGAGTTATCGCCAGAACGGGTCAACCTGATGCAGAAGCAATGGAACTCGGTGTTATACCCAAGCTTCACATATATGGCAAAACCGAAGCGAAAACGGGACGGAAAATGGGGCATGTCAATCTGCTCTGTCAGGATGTTGAAGAAGGATTGCAATGGATTGAACAAACTAATATCTGGAGGAATACAAATTCATGATCGAACGTTATAGCAGACCCGAAATGAGAGCCATCTGGACGGAGGAAAACAAATTCAAGTCCTGGCTGGAAGTTGAAATTTGTGCATGTGAAGCTTGGGCGGAACTCGGAGTTATTCCTAAGGAAGAAGCAGCATTGCTTCGTCAAAACGCTTCTTTTGATATCGATCGCATCTATGAAATCGAACAGGAAACGCGCCATGATGTTATTGCTTTTACACGTACGGTATCAGAGAGTCTGGGTGCAGAACGCAAATGGGTGCACTACGGACTGACATCCACGGATGTAGTAGATACGGCTCTGGGGTACGTACTGCGCCAGGCCAATGAAATTCTGGAACGCGACATCGTGAATTTTATCGAGATCTTGCGTGAGAAGGCCCTTGCTTATCAGCATACGCCAATGATGGGTCGCACACACGGGGTGCATGCCGAGCCAACAACCTTTGGTTTGAAAATGGCCCTGTGGCATGAAGAGATGAAACGTAATCTGGAGCGTTTCCGCCATGCGGCAGACAACGTGCAGTACGGTAAGATCTCCGGTGCGGTAGGAACTTACGCGAACATCGATCCGTTTGTTGAAGAGTTTGTATGCGAGAAGCTGGGAACGAAGCCGGCGCCAATTTCGACACAAACCTTGCAGCGTGACCGTCATGCAGAATACATGGCTACCCTGGCATTGATCGCAACATCACTGGACAAGTTCGCTACAGAAGTTCGTGCATTGCAAAAGAGTGAATTCCGTGAAGTGGAAGAAGCGTTTGCCAAAGGTCAAAAAGGATCTTCCGCCATGCCGCACAAACGTAATCCGATTGGTAGCGAAAATATCTCCGGTCTGTCTCGCGTCATCCGCGGACATATGGTGTCAGCATACGAGAACGTAACACTGTGGCATGAACGCGATATCTCACACTCTTCTGTAGAGCGTGTCATCCTGCCGGATGCAACAATGCTGCTGAACTACATGCTGAACCGTTTCGGTAACATCGTGAAAAACCTGACGGTGTTCCCTGAGAACATGAAGCGCAACATGGAGCGTACCTTCGGTGTTCCATTCTCTGGACGCGTACTGACGAAGCTGATCGATAAAGGCTTCAGCCGTGAACAGGCATATGATACCGTTCAACCACGTGCCATGCAGGCATGGGAAGAACAGCGCCAGTTCAAGGATATCGTGAAAGCCACACCGGAAATTACCGAGGTGCTGAGCGATGAAGAAATCGAAGATGCATTCAACCCATCCTGGCACCTGAAGCATGTCGATACCATCTTCAAGAAGCTAGGTTTGACCAACTAATTAACTCCAATAAGGCTAGAGAGCAGAATGATGGACAAGCAAGGAACAGAGAGGACAGAGCAAATCTGTAGAAGCGAAGCGCTCGCCTTTATCCCCGATTTACACTTTGGAAAAAGTGGATCAAAAAAATCCGGGGATAACAGCGATCGAAAGATTGTTCTGTTATCGGAGTGGAGTGCTCCATCGCGGGTTCTGTCTGTAGCCTTATATCTCCTGAAAGAAGGTGAGCCTCCATGGCACTGTCCACAGCGGCAGATCTCGTTAAAGCACCTCTGTTATACAAAGGAAAAGTACGTGAATTGTACGACCTGGGGGAACATTTTCTGATTGTGGTTACGGACCGGATTTCAGCTTTTGATTATGTGCTGGACCCGGCGGTTCCCGAGAAAGGCAATGTGCTGAATAAACTCAGCAGCTTCTGGTTTGAACTGACGAGCGACATGATGGAAAACCACGTGGTTCATACGGACGTCAACCGGCTCGGTGATCTCATTGTGAACCCAGAGCTTCTGAAAGATCGCATTATGGTGACACGCAAAGCCGAACGCATCGATATCGAATGTGTCGTACGCGGATACATTACTGGCGGCGGATGGAGACAATATGAGAATAGCGGAGAGGTGAACGGCATCAAACTGCCGGAAGGACTTCGCAAAAACGCCAAGCTCGAAAACCCTATTTTCACCCCGGCAGCCAAAAATGATGTAGGTCATGATGAGGACATCCCGATGGATCGCATGAAAGAACTGGTCGGAGATGAGCTGGCAATCGAGCTTCAGGAGAAAAGCCTGCGTCTATACGAATTTGCCCGGGATTATTGTGATCAGCGTGGCATTATTCTCGCAGATTGCAAATTCGAGTTCGGTATCGTCGATGGCAAAGTCATTCTGATCGATGAAATCTTCACCCCGGATGCTTCACGCTTCTGGGCCAAAGAAAATTACGCACTCGACATCGAGATCGACAGCATGGACAAGGAGCCGGTGCGCACCTATCTGGCAGGAACCGATTGGGACAAAAACAGTAAGCCTGACCCGCTGCCACAAGCGGTGGTGGAGGCAACAACAGCAAGATACGTCGATATCTATAACCGATTAACGAAATAATAAATGGGAAGTTTGAGTTGAGCTGCGGGAAAGTTTGGCTTTCGATCGCTGTTGCCCCCGGAATGTATTGATTGGAATCCTTTTTCTAAAGGAAACATTCCGTTTGCAAATGCGAACGCTCCGCTTCTCCAGCTCAATCTTTCCCTCCGCCAGTATCAAACTGGGGATAAGGAAATTGAGAGAATTGGCTTCCTACCTGACGGAAGCCTGAAAGTTGCGAGATAAAAAAACATTGACTACGCAAGTAACTTAAAGACCATTTCATCGATTCACATAATGGTCAGGCTTGACCATAACCCACCGTGCAACGTAAAAGATTTAAGCCTTTCAAAAAAACGTCGCATGGACAAGCGGAGGGGCGGAATTGTTCTTAAAGGAGCGATAGCGTTCGCCTTTGTCCCCGGGTTTTGACCGCACAGCGGTTCAAAATAATCAGAAAAACCTGGGGACAACAGCGAACGGAAGAACAATCCGCCCCGGAGCAAGCTCCCAAACCACTTTTTTAACAGCATAAAGCATTTATCCCGTTCATTACTGAGGAGGAACATAGGATCATGATCAAAGCAACCGTCTATGTCACTATTAAGCAAAGCGTACTCGACCCGCAAGGAGTAGCCGTTCAAGGTGCCCTGCACTCGATGGGATTCAATGAAGTGGAAAGTGTACGGATCGGTAAAGTCATGGAACTGAACCTGGATACAACTGATCGCGCAGAAGCGGAAAAACGTTTGACTGTGATGTGTGAGAAGCTGCTGGCCAACACCGTTGTTGAAGATTACCGCTACGAATTGGAGGGTTAATCCCATGAAATTTGCAGTTCTTGTGTTTCCTGGCTCCAACTGCGACATTGACTGTTATAAGGCAGTGGAAGATGCCATTGGGCAAGAGGTTGATTATGTATGGCACACGGCAACGGATCTTTCGGCGTATGACTGTATCCTGGTTCCGGGTGGTTTCTCCTATGGAGACTACTTGCGTTGTGGGGCGATTTCCCGCTTCGCACCTGTAATGAATGAGGTAGCCAAAGCTGCTGAACAAGGCAAATATATTCTTGGGATTTGCAACGGATTCCAGATTCTGACTGAAGCCGGATTGCTTCCTGGTGCGTTGATTCGCAATATGTCACTGAAATTCCGTTGTCACGATACGGTATTGAAAGTAACGAATGCAGAAACACCATTTACACGTGACTATGCACCTGGGGAAGAGATTATCATTCCGATTGCTCACGGTGAAGGTAATTATTACTGTGATGAAGAGACGCTCGCGAGCTTGCAGGCGAACAACCAGATCGTATTTACGTACGGCAGCAACCCGAATGGTTCCCTGGGCGATATCGCAGGAATCTGTAATGAGGGTGGAAACGTGGTCGGCATGATGCCGCATCCGGAGCGCGCGGTGGATTCATTGCTGGGCTCGGAAGACGGCAAACGTATGTTTACATCTATTTTGAAAGCATGGAGGGATCGACATGACGCAGCAGCTATCCGCTAAGGAACCGACGGCAGAACAGGTCGCAGAACATAAACTTTACGCACAAATGGGCGTGTCGGACAGCGAGTATGAGCTGATCTGTGAATTCATGGGACGCAAGCCGAACTACACGGAAATCGGTGTATTTAGCGTTATGTGGTCCGAGCACTGTGCATACAAAAACTCCAAGCCGCTGTTGCGCCGTTTCCCAACCAGTGGACCGCGTGTCCTGATGGGACCAGGTGAAGGTGCCGGGATCGTTGACATTGGCGACAACCAGGCTGTTGTTTTCAAAATTGAAAGCCATAACCACCCTTCCGCTGTAGAACCTTATCAAGGGGCAGCAACAGGCGTGGGCGGTATCATCCGTGATATTTTCTCCATGGGTGCAAGACCGGTAGCCCTGCTGAACTCGCTTCGTTTCGGGAAATTGGAGAGCGACCGCGTGAAATACCTGTTTGAACATGTCGTATCCGGTATTGCCGGATATGGTAACTGTATCGGGATTCCAACGGTAGCCGGTGAAGTGATGTTCGACGAAAGTTATGAAGGCAATCCACTCGTTAATGCCATGTGTGTAGGCTTGATCGATCATGACAAAATCCAGCGCGGAGTAGCCAAAGGCGTAGGAAATCCAGTGTACTATGTTGGTCCTCCAACGGGCCGTGATGGAATTCACGGTGCAACGTTTGCATCGGTAGAATTGACGGAAGAATCCGAATCCAAGAAGACAGCAGTTCAAGTCGGCGACCCGTTCATGGAAAAGCTCGTCATGGAGTCCTGCCTTGAACTGATCGACACGGGTATCGTACTTGGTATTCAGGATATGGGTGCAGCTGGCCTGACTTGCTCCAGTGCAGAGATGGCAAGTAAAGCAGGTAACGGCCTGGAACTGTATCTGGATCAGGTACCACAGCGCGAAGAAGGCATGACGCCTTATGAGATGATGCTGTCCGAGTCTCAGGAACGGATGCTGTTCGTGGTTGAGCCGAAGGATGAGGCGCAAGCAATGGAGATCTTCGAACGTTGGGGCGTCATCTGTGCAAAAGTCGGTAAAGTTACTGATGACGGACGCCTGAAGCTGTACCATCACGGCGAAGTGGTTGGGGATATGCCAGTGAAGGCATTGGTCGATGAATGTCCAGTGTACAACAAGCCATCTTCTGTACCGGCTTACTACGAGCAAAGCGCTTCAATCGACACCCTGCGTTACGATGAAGTGTCGGATCTCGGCGGTGCGTTGAAACAGGTATTGGCTTCGCCAACGGTAGCAAGCAAAAAGTGGGTTTACGATCAATACGACTACATGGTTCGTACAAGTACAGCCGTTCGTCCGGGTTCGGATGCTGCGGTGGTAACAATTCGCGGAACACGCAAAGGTCTGGCGATGACAACGGACTGTAACGGACGTTATGTATATCTGGATCCTGAAGTGGGTGGCCGCATTGCAGTTAGTGAAGCGGCTCGTAACATTGTATGTTCTGGTGCGGAGCCACTGGCGATTACGGACAACCTGAACTTCGGTAACCCGGAGAAGCCGGACATTTTCTGGCAGATGGAAAAAGCCGTTGACGGTATGGCAGAAGCTTGCCGCGTACTGGATACGCCGGTTATTGGTGGTAACGTGAGTCTTTATAACGAAAACGCCAAAGGCTCAATCTATCCAACGCCAGTAGTCGGTATGGTAGGTCTCGTTCATGATACGGATCATATCACGACACAGGGATTCAAATCCGAAGGCGATGTGATCATCCTCCTCGGTGAGACCAAAGCGGAGCTGGGCGGTAGCGAGCTGCAATACGCGGTTCATGGCAAAACGGAAGGCCGTCCGCCGCAGCTTGATCTGAACACGGAGAAAGCATTGCTCAGCACCGTGCTGGAAGCTATCCAATCCGGACTTGTTCGCTCGGCACATGACTTGTCTGAGGGCGGATTGGCTGTAGCTTTGGCTGAATCCTGCATCAGCGGCAACGTGGGTGCACAGGTGAATGTGGAAACTGCACTGCGTGCGGATCATGCACTCTTCAGTGAGAGCCAATCCCGCATTCTGCTGTCTGCTTCGCCGGAGCAAGCAGGCAAACTTGAAGCATTTGTACGTGAGCGCGGTGTACCCGTAGCTGTTATTGGACGTGTGGAAGGAAGCAACTTGACGATCGAATTGAACGGAACATCAGCCGTGAACGAACCCGTAGGAGGTTTGGCTCAGGTCTGGGAGGATGCGATTCCATGTCTCATGAACTGACGACAGGACAGTGGTGGACAGGCGATTATTATAACGAAGGGTCCGGTAAGGAAGGACTCGATAAATTAAAAGAAGAATGTGGCGTATTCGGGGTGTTCAGACACCCTGATGCTGCTTCGCTCTCCTATTATGGACTGCATGCGCTTCAACATCGGGGCGAAGAAAGTGCAGGCATGTGTGTGAGTGATGGTACCCAGTTTAACTACCATCGTGGTATGGGTCTGGTGAAGGAAGTCTTCACCAAAGACCTGATGCAGACCTTGTCTGGTGATATTTCCATCGGTCACGTTCGGTATTCCACGAGCGGCGACAGTAAACTGACCAATGCACAACCCCTGGTATTCAAGTATCGTGACGGGGATCTGGCCGTTGCCACGAACGGGAATATCGTGAATGCACCAACGATTCGCCGTGAGCTGGAGCAGAGCGGGTCGATCTTCCAGACAACCAGCGATACGGAAGTTATTGCGCATTTGATTGCACGTTCATCGAAGGGTTTGGTGGAAGCAGCAAAAGATGCATTCCAACGTATTGTGGGCGGTTATGCATTTCTGATTATGACCAACGACAAGCTGCTGGTGGCTTCTGATCCGCACGGTCTGCGTCCGCTGACGATGGGCAAGCTCGGAGATGCATATCTGTTTGCATCCGAGACGTGTGCACTGGAAACGATCGGCGCAGAATTGATTCGCGATATTGAACCTGGTGAACTGCTGGTGCTCGACGCAGATGGTCTGCACGAGGATCGCTTCGATCATCACAAACACCGCAAGGCACTATGTGCGATGGAATATATTTATTTTGCCCGTCCGGATAGTGACATGAACGGGGCCAACCAGCATGCTGCCCGGAAGCGAATGGGTGGACGCATGGCGATTGAATCTTTTGTGGATGCCGATCTGGTAACAGGTGTACCGGACTCCAGTATTTCCGCGGCAATTGGATATGCTGAGCAAACCGGTATTCCTTACGAGATGGGCATGATTAAGAATAAATACACCGGACGTACATTTATCCAGCCTAGTCAGGAATTGCGTGAGCAGGGCGTGAAGATGAAGCTGAGTGCCGTGCGCCGTGTGGTTGAAGGCAAACGTGTTGTTATGATTGATGATTCCATTGTACGGGGCACCACCTCACGCCGGATTGTGAACATGCTGCGAGATGCCGGAGCAACCGAGGTGCATGTACGTATTACATCGCCTCCATTCAAAAATCCATGTTTCTACGGCATTGATACGCCTGACAGCCGTGAGCTTATTGCCTCGCAGCTGTCGGTGGAGGAGATCTGCCGTGAGATCAACGCGGATTCTCTGGCGTTCCTCAGTCCCGATGGACTGATTGCATCCATTCAGGGAGATAATCAGGATGATTACAAAGGCGGGCTCTGCCTCGCTTGCTTCGATAATGATTATCCAACCAACCTTGACTTCGGTGGCGAAGAGAAATTTGGCTGCAGCTGTTAGGAGACAGGCTTATGGGAAGGAAAAGCTATAATGAGGGTGATATATTTCTGATCCCGATGCAGGATGGACGGTTTGCCGTGTGTCAGATTGTATGTGCGCTGCGAGGCCGCTTCAAAAAGGCGTTTTCGTTCGGCGTGATGAGCATTCAGCGTGACGAAACCTTAAGTTTGGAAGATCGCGAGTTTCTTGTCTATTCGTACATGCAGCGCAAGAGCCGCGTGATCTTCACCTCACCAGCATTTCTGAGAGATGGAACATGGAGAATTATCGGTAACCTCCCGCTGACACCTGCGAAGAAGGAACTGCAAGTATTCCAGTGCGCCGGGAGTTTGTATGACGGAGACGAATTCATTCGAATGATTCCACCAGCAGAGTACAGCCTGTACATTACATTGGGTGCAGCTGGATTTGAGTTGGTGCAGAACTATCTGTTAGAAATGGGCAAAAATCAATAAATTGGACTATCCTTTTACACAAAAACGGAGAGGACAGAAAAAACCTGAAGAAGCGAAGCTAAAAGCTTTCTGAAAGAAAGCTACATCGGAAGCATAGGCTTCGCCTTTATCACCGGATTTTCCCTTTGAAAAGGGAATCAAAAAAATCTGGGGATAACAGCGATTGGAAGGTTATTCTGTCATCGGAGTGTTACGGTGTAAATATCTTTAGTTCAATTTATACAAGATACGAAGGGTGCGATGGTAGTGTCAGAAGCATATAAAAAGGCCGGCGTCGATATCGCGGCAGGTAATGAAGCGGTTGAACGGATGAAAAAACACGTGAAGCGTACCTTCCGTCCGGAAGTGATGACAGATCTGGGCGGATTTGGAGCCCTGTTCGGTTTGAACAAAGACAAATATGATGAGCCGGTGCTCGTTTCCGGCACTGACGGTGTAGGAACCAAGCTGAAAATCGCGTTTGCCATGGACCGTCACGATACCATTGGAATCGACGCTGTGGCCATGTGTGTGAACGACATTGTGGTGCAGGGAGCGGAGCCGCTCTTTTTCCTCGATTACCTGGCATGTGACAAAGTCATCCCTGAGAAGATCGAAGCCATCGTTGCTGGTATCGCTGAAGGATGTCACCAGTCCGGATGTGCGCTTATTGGCGGAGAAACGGCAGAAATGCCGGGCATGTATAGTGAAGGGGAATACGATATTGCCGGATTTACCGTGGGAATCGTGGATAAAGCCAAAATCATCAACGGCACGACCATCTCTCCAGGTGACACGGTAATTGGACTGGCTTCCAGTGGTGTACACAGCAATGGATTCTCGCTGGTCCGCAGACTTTTGCTGGAGGAAGCCGGGCTGGATCTGCATGAGGAAGTATCTGAACTGGGCGGCAAGCTGGGTGATGCACTGCTGGAGCCGACAAAAATCTATGTGAAACCACTTCTGTCCCTGCTGGAAAAGATCAACGTCAAAGGCATGGCTCACATTACGGGTGGCGGATTTATCGAGAATATCCCACGGATGCTGCCTAGCAGCGTCAATGTAGATATCGATTACGGCTCATGGCCGATTCTGCCAATCTTCAACCTGCTGCAGCAAAAAGGGTCGGTCTCGAACCGGGATATGTTCACCACGTTTAACATGGGAATCGGACTTGTGCTTGTCGTGAACGAAGCAGACGCAAACGAAGCTCTGGAACAGCTGAAAGCTTCTGGTGAAGAAGCGTACATCATTGGACGTGTGACTGAAGGAGATGCGCGAGTAACCTTCACGGGAGCGGATGTTTAATGGCGAACTACCGGATTGCCGTATTTGCCTCTGGTGAAGGGTCGAACTTTCAGGCATTGGTGGATGCAGCGAAAAACGGAGGACTGGATGCATCCGTAGATTTGCTGGTGTGTGACAAACCTGCTGCACGCGTTGTGCAGCGGGCCAAGGATGCTGGCGTGGATTGCCATCTGTTCACTCCGAAAAATTACGATTCCCGCGAGGCCTACGAGGCTGAGATCGTGGAAGTGCTTGAATCCAAAAACATTGACTTGGTTGTTCTTGCCGGATATATGAGACTGCTGACTTCAGTCGTAGTGGATCGGTATGCCGGACGGCTGATTAACATCCATCCGTCCTTGCTGCCCGCATTTGCAGGTAAGGATGCAATCGGACAGGCATTGGAGTACGGCGTGAAAATTACTGGGGTAACCGTACACTTCGTGGATGGTGGCATGGATACGGGGCCTATCATTGCCCAGCATCCTGTGCCGATTCTGCCTGAGGATACGGCAGAATCGATCAGCCGTTCCATTCATGCAGCGGAACAGCAGCTGTATCCGGAGGTTGTTTCCTGGTTTGCTCAAGGATTGGTTCAGCTGGAGGGCCGTCAGGTTACGGTTCGCAAAGCGAACTAAGCATGTACAAGATAACGGAGAAGTTAGCATTTGATCCGGGAGTGAAGGCGATCGCAAGATTGTTCTGAACTCTCAATGGTTCTGATATGAAATCATTCATTCACCTTATATCGTAGGAATCGTCGAAACTTGGTACGCATTTTGTGATATTTCTCGGGAAATAAATCGGCTGTGTTTCGTCATGAAACGCGGGGTTATGGGACATTAAAGGAGGAGCATATTGTGAGTATCAAAAGAGCTTTGGTCAGTGTGTGGGATAAAACAGGCATCGTGGACTTTTGCCGCGAGCTGTCGCAAATGGGAGTGGAGATTATTTCGACAGGAGGTACAAGCAGCCTGTTGTCGAAGGAAGGCGTACCTGTGATCGGGATCTCGGATGTGACTGGATTCCCGGAAATTATGGACGGACGTGTCAAAACGCTGCATCCAGCCGTTCATGGCGGTTTGCTGGCTGTACGTGACAGTGAAGATCATAAACGCCAGATGGAAGAGAATGGACTAGATTATATCGACCTGGTAGTCGTAAACCTGTACCCATTCCAGGACACCATTGCGAAGCCGGATGTAACCTATGAAGATGCGATTGAGAACATCGATATCGGTGGTCCTACCATGCTTCGTTCTGCGGCCAAGAACCATGCTTTTGTTAGTGTTGTTGTCGACACGGCAGACTATGGCAAAGTGCTGGAGGAAGTGCGCAGCAGTGGGGATACCACGCTGGAAACACGTAAACGGCTTGCGGCAAAAGTTTTCCGTCATACGGCGGCTTACGATGCAGTTATCTCTGATTATCTCTCCAACCTGAATGGTGATCCACTGCCAGAGCGTTTGACGGTGACTTACGAAAAAATCCAGGATTTGCGCTACGGCGAAAATCCGCATCAACAAGCGGCATTCTATCGTAAACCGCTTGCTGCTCAAGATACGTTGACAACAGCCGAGCAACTGCACGGCAAAGAGCTGTCTTACAATAACATCAACGATGCAAACGCAGCGTTGCAGATCGTCAAGGAATTTGTAGAGCCTGCTGTTGTGGCGGTTAAGCACATGAACCCTTGCGGCGTGGGCATTGGTGAAAGCATCTATGAAGCCTACAGCAAAGCATATGCTGCTGATCCAACATCCATCTTCGGTGGCATTGTGGCAGCGAACCGCATAATCGACAGCGACACAGCTGCCAAACTGAGCGAGATTTTCCTGGAAATCGTGCTGGCTCCTGATTTTACGCAAGAGGCACTGGATATCCTGACGAAGAAGAAAAACATTCGTTTGCTCAAAACGGGTGAATTGAATGCAGCTCGTGACCGGGCGAGCCAATTCGCGGTGACCTCTATCGACGGCGGCATGATCGTACAACAGAGCGATGTGCATTCCATTGAAGCAAGTGAACTAAAAGTTGTTACAGATCGTGCACCTTCCGAAGAAGAATTGAAACAGCTCCTCTTTGGCTGGAAAGTAGTTAAGCACGTGAAATCCAATGCGATCGTGCTTGCAGCGAATGACATGACCGTAGGTGTGGGCGCTGGACAAATGAACCGCGTTGGTGCAGCCAAAATTGCCATTGAACAAGCTGGCGAGCAAGCAAAGGGTGCTATTCTCGCATCGGATGCATTCTTCCCGATGGGGGATACGCTGGAACTGGCAGCTAAGGCTGGAATTACAGCTGTTATCCAACCAGGCGGTTCCATTAAGGATGAAGAGTCCATTAAAGTAGCGAATGAGTATGGTATTGCCATGGTCTTCACAGGCGTTCGCCATTTCAAACACTAAGAGTCGAAATCAAAGCTTCACACGTCGATGAACAAGCGAATAGGCTTGTTCATCCTCATTTTCAGCACATTAGCAATTATCAATAACGAGCGATTTCTGGAATTCATGAGGGGGAACGGAACGAATGGATATTCTGGTAGTGGGCGGCGGCGGTCGGGAACATGCGATCATCTGGGCGCTGGCAAAAAGTCCGAAAGCGGGCAAGATTCACTGTGCGCCAGGAAATGCAGGCATTGCACAGCTTGCCGAATGTCACCCGGTGGCAGTGAATGAATTCGATAAATTAAAGGCTCTTGCCGTGGAACTCAAGGTGGATCTGGTGGTCATTGGTCCGGATGATCCGCTGGCAGACGGGATTGTGGATGCATTTGATTCCACAGGCATTCCGGTCTTTGGACCGCGTCGCAATGCAGCGGAGATTGAAGGAAGCAAAACATTCATGAAGGATCTGCTGCATAAGTACAACATCCCAACGGCAGCCTATGAGAAATTCGACAATTACGAGCAGGCTCAGGCTTATCTTGATGCACAGGCAATTCCCGTGGTCATCAAGGCCGATGGCCTGGCAGCCGGTAAAGGTGTAACGGTCGCTTATTCCCGCGAGGAAGCTGATCAGGCACTACGCAGTATTATGGTAGAGAAAGTCTTCGGGGAAGCAGGAGCCAAAGTAATTATTGAAGAGTTTCTGGCAGGGCAGGAGATGTCGATTCTGGCATTTGTTGACGGCGAGACCGTTCGTCCGATGGCCGCTGCACAGGATCACAAGCCAGTCTACGACGATGACAAGGGGCCTAACACGGGTGGGATGGGTACATATTCACCACTGCCACATATTCCGAATTCAATTATTGAAGAGGCTGTTGAAACCATTATTAAGCCAACGGCCAAAGCCATGGTATCCGAAGGACGTCCATTCCGCGGCGTACTGTTTGCCGGACTCATGATCTCACCGGACGGCAAACCGAAAACAATTGAATTCAATGCTCGTTTTGGTGATCCCGAGACACAGGTTGTACTGCCGCGCCTCAAAACGGATCTGCTCGACATTTTCTGGGCCACCGTGCATGGCAAACTGGCGGACATGGAAATTGAGTGGAGCAAAGAGGCTGCCGTATGCGTGGTCCTGGCATCGGGAGGATATCCGGGGCCGTATGCAAAAGGCGTAGCCATCGAAGGTCTGGATCAGGTCAGCGATGCTGTCGTCTTCCACGCAGGAACGGCGCGCAGCGAATCCGGAGAATGGGTCACGAATGGTGGACGTATTCTTGGGGTAGTGGGTCTTGGCGCCGATATTGCTGAAGCTAGAAACAAGGCTTATGCAGAGGCGGAACGTATCCGCTTCGAAGGCAAGCATCAGCGATCTGACATTGCTGCCAAAGCTTTAGTGTAAATAGTTATTGGAATATGGGTCCGCCCGAGGAATGCCTTCAGATCAGAAGCATGGCATTCATCGGGCGGGCCTTTTTTTACGCTGGATCATTCTGTTAGAAATATGTTTCAGCTGGATAACTCCAAGGGTAGTAGTGATATAAAACAGGTCTATTCTATACATAGCTTTGTTAGGTATATAAGTAACTTATTACATGAATTAAGCCATTTGTGAACAAAATATTCATGAATTTACGTGCAAGATAATCCAAACCATGACGTACAACTGGATGGTTTGATTCGGAACATGTTATACTTTTCTGAAACAGGAATGAACAAGAGGGGAGGTGGATATCTATTGGGAAGGCGATATTGTAAACTGTCCAAATGGAGAATTAAGGTGGAGTAAATCGGAGAAACAATCTGACAGCATGAGGGTTAGCCCTAATTATAGAGAAGTGGTTTCTTAATGTGATTGACTTCATCCTGAATTCCTGTTTTGCAACTTACAAGGTCTGTGTGCAGCATATAGCAATCTCGTCATTATTGAATTCGATTTTATATATGCATACGCCCAATTTAACTACAATCAGCTGTGCAGCCGTTAACGGGGTTAACGAGCGCTGCTGTAACTATTTCTGGAGGTGAATCCCTGAGAATCGGGGAAATCATTGGACATAATTACCATCTTGAATTTAGCATTACTTGTGCTCTTGATTGCTTTGACTGCTTTTTTTGTGGCATCCGAATTTGCGGTTGTTAAGATTCGTACATCAAGAGTGGATCAACTGGTTGCCGAAGGTAACAAAAAGGCAGTACTCGCCAAGAAGGTCGTTTCCGATCTGGATTACTATCTGTCTGCCTGTCAGCTTGGTATTACGGTAACGGCTCTAGGACTTGGTGCATTAGGTAAGCCGACTGTCGAGAGGCTGTTATATCCGGTATTTGAGTACCTGAATATTTCACCGGCCATTTCGTCGGTTGCCTCCTATGCGATTGCCTTTATCCTTGTGACGTTCCTTCACGTGGTTGTCGGTGAGATGGCACCTAAAACCATGGCGATTCAATTTTCGGAAAAATTGACGCTGATGCTCTCGCCATCGCTTTACTGGTTCGGAAAGATCATGTACCCTTTCATCTGGGCACTCAATGGGGCATCCCGCGTCCTTCTGCGGATGTTCGGTGTGAAGCCTGCAGGACATGATCAGGCTTATTCCGAGGATGAGATCAAAATCATCATGAACCAGAGTTATGAAGGCGACGAGACGAATCAAACCAAGTTGTCTTACTTGGAAAATGTGTTTGTGTTTGATGAACGGGTTGCAAAAGATATCATGGTTCCGCGGACGGAACTTGTCACATTGGACCAGGAGATGACTTACGACGATATCATACCATTGCTTGATGAGCATAACTATTCCCGATATCCAGTCATTGAAGAAGGGGATAAGGACCGCATTGTAGGCATGGTCAATGTCAAAAAGATTCTGCCGGATATGGTTGCCCAGAAGCAATACCAACTTGCCGACTTTGTCCGTGAGATTCCATTTGTTTCCGAGATTACACGTATCCAGGATGCCATGATTAAAATGCAGCAGGAACGCGTGCATATGGCCGTGGTAGTCGATGAATACGGCGGTACCTCGGGTATTCTTACGATGGAGGATATTCTGGAGGAGCTTGTTGGTGAGATCCGTGACGAATTCGATGCCGATGAAGTAGCTGACATTCAGGAGACCGGAGAAAATCAATATCTGATTAACGGCCGAGTGCTTCTGGACGAAGTGGAGCGGCAGTTCGGATTGATTTTCGAAGGGAATGAGGAGATGGACACCGTCGCCGGCTGGATTCAGTTCCAGAAGGGTGTGCGTGTGGAAAATGGTGATACGGTTGTCCACGGCGATTATGTCTGGACCGTAGTGGATACCGAAAACTATCAGATCAAGCAGGTCCTGCTTGAGCGCGTGAACACAGCCTCAGTGGAGGAAGCTACAAGCGATCTGGCCTAACTAGAATTGAATTCCAGAATTTTCGATAGTTTGGTTTGTAGTAGTGTAGGGGACGGAATCGATTCTGAAGAAGCGCAGCGTTCGCGTTTGTAAACAAATTTTGACCCCTTTAGATGTCTTTTTCATAAATTTATTAATTACATGATAACGAAGAGGACAGAAAAAACCTGAAGAAGCGGAGTGTTCCCCTTTATCACCGGATTTTCAACCCTATAAATTAGGAAAGAAAAAATCTGGGGATAACAGCGATCGGAAGGTTGTTCTGTCATCGGAGTGGACCAATGTAAGATTCATCAGAAATTTATAACCATTAAAATGTTCAACTTGGAGGTGAATCCCTCACTCGAGGGAAATCATTGGACGGAATAATAGCATTGAATTTATTTTTGGTAGCCGTATTTATAGGGCTTACCGCCTTCTTCGTCGGCGCTGAATTCGCCATTCTGAAAGTGCGGATGTCACGAATTGATCAGCTGATTTCGGAAGGCAACAAAAAAGCGGTCATGGCCAAGAAAGTCGCGCACAATCTGGACTATTACCTATCGGCATGCCAACTGGGGATCACGATTACGGCTCTCGTTCTGGGGGCTTTGGGTGAACCGACGGTTGAAAAAATGCTTCATCCGCTGTTCGAGCGACTTGAAGTGCCGGCAGCCGTGTCGACGGTATTATCCTACGGGATTGCCTTGGCGATCATTACGTTCCTGCATGTGGTTATTGGTGAGCTCGCACCCAAAACGCTGGCGATCCAATTTGCAGAGAGAATGACGCTTTTACTTGCACCACCGCTGTACTGGTTTGGTAAGATCATGAATCCGTTTATCTATGCGCTTAATGGTGCTGCACGGGTGCTGCTCGGAATCTTTGGCATCAAGCCTGCCGGACACGATACCGTCCACTCCGAAGAGGAACTGAAGCTGATTGTAGCCCAGAGTTATGAGAGCGGGGAGATCAATCAGACCGAGCTGGACTATCTGAAAAACATTTTTGCGTTTGATGAGCGTCTGCTGCAGGAGATTATGATTCGCAAAGAAAAAATCGTTACGCTGAATAAGGAAATGCCGCTCGATCAGGTTATCGAAGTGCTGAATCGGCATGAGTATACGAGATATCCGGTCATTGCGAACGGGGATGCGGCTCGCTTTATCGGCTTCATTAATACAAAAGAAATGCTGACCAGTGTGGCTGCAGGAAGATCGTTCAGCATGGATGCCTACATTCATGATATGCCTGGATTTTCGGAGAAGTCCCCGATCAAGGATGTTCTGATCCAAATGCAGCAGAGTCGTGTGCATATGGCCATTGTGAATAATGATGAGGGTGCTGCCATTGGTTTGGTTACGATGGAGGACATTCTGGAGGAAATCGTTGGGGATATCAAGGATGAATACGAGCATAGGGATCTGGTGAATCCGCCCAAACGATTGAAATTGACTTAAAGTAGACTTAAGAAAAACAGGTTTCCGATTCATTCGGAGACCTGTTTTTGTATTGCTCTTTTCTGCTAATCAGGAGTTAACAACATCAACGATGAAACAATCTTAATTTTAAAACAAAAAGCTTGCAATTAGACCAGTAATGGATTAATATGAATTTAAAGAATCTTAAATTAAAGATAAATAAAAAAACAAACGCACAAACAACAATGAATAACAAACCGCTAAATTCAACCATGATAAAATTAAAACCAAGGGAGTGGAGATTATGTTCAGAACTTCAGGTATCCATCACGTAACGGCTTTTGTAGATGACGCACAGAAAAATGTTGATTTTTACGCAGGGGTATTGGCCCTGAGACTGGTGAAAAAAACAATTAACTTCGATGCACCGGATGTGTACCATCTGTATTACGGAAATGAGGATGGGGCGCCAGGTACAATCATCACCTTCTTCCCACACCAAAATGCCATGAGAGGTGTCATTGGTTCCGGACAGACTGGGGTAACCGTATATGCGATTCCGGTAGGAAGTCTGCCATTCTGGAAAGAACGTCTCGCTTCCTTCGATATTCCGTTTGAAAATAAAACCAGATTCGGTGAGCAATATATTCGCTTCTTCGACAAAGGCGGCCTGCTGCTTGAACTGGTTGAACGTGAAGAGGGCCAGCCAAGTAAATGGACATTCAACGGGGTAACTCCTGAGCATGCTATCAAAGGTTTTGGCGGCGCAGTTTTGTTCAGCCAAGTTCCTGAGAAAACCACCGACGTGCTGGTTTCCATGCTCGGCCTGGAACAGGTAGGGGAAGAGAATGGATTGATTCGCCTTCGTGCGACTGGTGACATCGGGCAGATCATCGACGTTCAATCTACCGGATTCCAGCGGGGCATTGGCGGAGCAGGTACGGTGCACCACATTGCATGGCGTGCAAAAGACTATACAGAGCATGAGCAAATGCAGCGCGATCTGGAGAAAGCAGGCTACCATCCAACCCCTGTAATCGACCGTCAGTACTTCAATGCCGTGTATTTCCGGGAACCAGGGGGCATATTGTTCGAACTGGCTACCGATCCTCCGGGATTTGCACGCGATGAACCTCAGGAGAGCATGGGAGAGAAACTGATGCTGCCTGAATGGTATGAACCACAGCGTGAACAGATTGAAAAATTGCTGCCACCCATTGAAGTACGTGAATGGAAAGGAGAGTCCAAATCATGATCACAACCAATACGATGAAACATATTTATAAAGCAGGTGCACAGCCGGATTCCCCAACGCTGCTGCTGCTTCACGGGACAGGTGGAACCGAGAATGATCTGGTAGGTCTTGGCGAATTGATTGCGCCAGGAGCAGGCATGCTGGGTGTACGCGGTAACGTGTCGGAGAACGGAATGCCCCGTTTCTTCCGCCGCTTGGCCGAAGGGGTGTTTGACGAAGAGGATCTGATTGCACGGACAGCGGAGCTGGGTGCATTTGTGGATGCAGCGGCTGCGGAGTACGGATTCGATCGTGGTAATGTTTACGCACTCGGTTACTCCAATGGTGCCAATATTGCGGCTAGTTTGATGTTCCACCAGGCAGATGTGTTCAAAGGCGCAATTTTGCATCATCCTATGGTACCGCTGCGCGGACTGGAACTGCCTGATCTGAAAGGACTGCCTGTCTTCATCGGTGCAGGAGAGAACGATCCGATTGTGCCGAAACGGGAAACGGAAGAACTGGCTTCACTTCTTAGTGGTGCAGGCGCAGATGTGAAAACCCACTGGGAGCGTCAGGGACATCAACTGACCCGTACCGAGGCATTGGCTGCGGCAGCCTGGTTTAAAGCTCAGGCGTAAACCTGATATTGGATCTGGGTAATGAATCCGGAGTCAGACTATATCGGCAAGACAAGGGACTGCTTGATCTGAAAGGATCGGGCTGTCCCTTTTTTGTTGATCTACCCGAATGAATTACAAGTGTTATGTAAACGTTACTAACCGGGTAATCATTTGAATGCTTACTACATAAGCTTGTATGCTTAGTTACTATAGCAAATAAAAAAGTGAACTGTTACGAACTACAGAGTACGGAGCGGACAGAAAGGACTGGAGAAGCGAAGCGCTCGCCTTTATCACCGGATTTCCCCAAAACAAGGGATTAAAAAAATCTGGGGATAACAGCGATCGAAAGTTTTTCTGTCAGTGGAGTTTATTCTAGTAAGAGAATCAGTTTACTTAAGCACCATCATGAACTGGAGGGGTTATTATGGAACGAAACATCAAGGAACTGGTACAGCAGATGACACTGGAAGAAAAAGCAGGCATGTGCTCAGGACTGGACTTTTGGCATTTGAAAGGGGTGGAGCGTCTCGGTATCCCATCCATCATGGTGACAGACGGGCCGCATGGCCTGCGGAAACAGGATGGAAGCGCGGATCATCTGGGCTTGACGTCAAGTGTGCCAGCGACCTGCTTCCCATCCGCAGCAGGCTTGGCGAGCTCTTGGGATATTGAACTGGCGTGCCAGGTCGGAGTGGCGCTGGGTGAAGAGTGTCAGGCCGAAGAAGTAGGCGTATTGCTGGGACCCGGTGTTAATATTAAGCGTTCGCCACTGGGCGGCCGGAATTTTGAATACTTTTCCGAGGATCCGCTTTTGTCTACGCGCATGGCAACCGGCCATATCCAGGGTGTGCAGAGTCAGGGTGTGGGCACATCGCTGAAACACTTTGCAGTAAACAACCAGGAGGAGCGGCGTATGTCCATTGATGCGGTGGTGGATGAGCGCACGCTCCGAGAGATCTACCTTGCCAGTTTCGAAGGTGCGGTGAAGGATGGTCAGCCCTGGACGGTGATGTGCTCCTACAACAAGGTGAATGGTACATATGCAGGTGAACATGAGTGGCTGCTCACCGATATTCTGAAGGAAGAATGGGGACATGAGGGACTCGTTGTGTCTGACTGGGGTGCTGTGAATGAGCGTGCAGATGCACTTTCAGCAGGGTTGGAGCTTGAAATGCCTGCAAGTGGTGGGATCGGAGAGGGCAAGATAATCCAAGCAGTTGAGAACGGCAAGCTATCCTTGGAGAAGCTGGACCGGGCGGTAGAACGTCTGCTTACCCTCATCTTCAAGGCAGCGGATCAGCAGCGTAAGGGCGCTACCTACAATAAGGACGAGCACCATCAGCTTGCCCGTAAAGTAGCATCAGAGAGTATGGTATTGCTAAAAAATGAAGATCAGCTGCTCCCGTTGAAACGTGAAGGCAAGCTTGCGCTGATTGGAGCCTTTGCCCGCAAACCGCGCTTTCAGGGTGGAGGAAGCTCTCACATCAATCCGACCCAAGTCGATGATATTGTGGAAGAGATGACCCGGGTTGCAGGAACGGAGACCGAGATCTCTTATGCCCCGGGTTACCGCATTGAAGCGGATGATATCGATGATCAGCTTATGGCAGAAGCAGTTCAGGCTGCAAAGGCTGCGGATAAAGCAGTCGTTTTCGTCGGTTTGCCTGACCGCTACGAATCCGAAGGGTATGACCGCTCCCATCTGCGTCTGCCGGATAATCATATCCGCCTGATTGAAGAGGTGGCCAAGGTTCAGTCACGTATCGTTGTCGTGCTTAGCAACGGTTCACCAGTGGAAATGCCTTGGTTGCCACAAGCGAAGGCTGTACTTGAAGCCTATCTGGGCGGGCAGGCTGTTGGCGGAGCGATTGCTGACCTGTTGTACGGCGAGGTGAATCCTTCTGGCAAACTGGCCGAGACGTTCCCGGCACAACTGAGCCATAATCCATCTTTCCTCAACTTCCCAGGTGAAGGAGATCGGGTAGAATACAAGGAAGGTATTTTTGTAGGTTACCGATACTATGACAAGAAACAGATCGAGCCGTTATTTCCATTTGGCTATGGACTGAGCTATACGACATTCGAATATACCGATCTAGCGGTGGACCGGAATGAACTGACAGACCAGGATGAAATTGAAGTGCGCGTGAAAGTTACCAATACCGGAGACAGAGCGGGCAAAGAAGTCGTGCAGCTGTACATCCGTGATGTGGAAAGCACGGTGATTCGTCCGGTGAAGGAACTGAAGGCATTTGCCAAAGTGGAGCTGGAGCCAGGAGCTTCAGAGGTGGTTCGCTTTACGTTAAACAAACGGTCGTTTGCTTATTACAATGTGGATATGAAAGACTGGCACGTAGAGACTGGAGAGTTTGATATTCAAGTGGGCAGTTCTTCCAAGGACATTCATCTGGTTAAACGTGTTAAAGTGGAGTCCACGGCAACGTTCATTCCCACATACACGCGTAATAGCACGCTCGGCGACATTCAGCGCGACCCTGCTAACAAAAAGCTGTTGGAACAAGCCATGCAGCAATTCCAGGAAGCCAGCGGCATGGGTGGAGATGATGCGGGTGAGCATGCGGATATGATGGCTGCCATGATGAAATATATGCCGCTGCGTGCCCTGGTCGCTTTCAGTGGGGGAGCGATGAGTGAAGAAGCCATGAATCAATTGCTGGATCAGTTGAACAGCAAAGATCATGGAATCAGGGCGTAGCACACGAATGATATCGTAAGTAAGTGAAATGTAATAGGTAGTTGATACAATCGACTTATTCTCCAGTTTATAATGAGCCCGATCCTTGAATGGATCGGGTTTTTGGTTTGCTTTTACAGGAGGAATTATCCTATACTTAAGTAATTGATAATCATTTTCATTTAGAGCGATAGGACTAGAAATGACGATGTTCGTCATCAGGTCAGGAGGGGACCATGAACGCTATTCATTCCAATCATTCGTATGGTTCAAGTGCATTTATCCACACACGAGATGGCCGTAAGCTTCATTATATGTCGAAGGGAACCGGTCACCCCATCGTTGTTTTTGAATCAGGCATGGGCTTTTCCAGATCGGCGTGGGGACTCGTGGCGCCTCAAGTGGCCGAACATACACAGTCTGTGGTCTATGATCGTTCCGGGTTGGGAAGGAGTGAGGCCGACACGGAGCAGCGGACTCTCCGCAGGCTTGCAGAGGATCTGGGCGATCTGCTGACTGAACTTGGGCCAGGCCCTTTCATTCTGGTGGGACACAGCTGGGGAGGGCCAGTCGTCAGAGCTGCGGCAGCTGCGGATCTGTCTCGCATTAGAGGACTGATACTGGTCGATCCATCCGACGAGAACTGTGAATTGTATTTTTCCTCTATGGCCAGAATCAGTTTTGGCTTGAACCGTTTCCTACTTCCTTGGATGGCACGTACAGGGCTGTATCGAAAAATGGGCAGCAAGCCGGGCCAGGTTCAACCGGACGATGTTGCACGAGATCACCGAGAGGAAGACTTCACTGTACAGGCAGCACGTACCATGGCTGCTGAATCGGTGGCGTTTTTGGATGATTTGGCCTCATTGCGGAATACTCCTCCTGAGCTGGGAAATATCGAAGTCCGGATTATTTCTGGCACTAAGGCAGGACAGGGAGAGCATAAAATTAGACCTGCTATTGTATCGGCTCACCGCAAGTCAGCCCAAGGGCTCGCGAACGGACATTGGATCGAAGCAGGTCAATCGGGCCATATGGTTACTTTTACTGACCCGCAGATTATTATTGATGAAATTTTGCGAATGGCAAATCGTTGAGGCCTTGGCGCAAGCTTAGGTCAAAAGTGATACAATAACAGAAAAAGCAATGCTTGCATTGCCAACCAAGACAAAGCGGAGTGTGGAGAAGAGATGAAACCAGTGGAACAAGAATCAACGGAAAATAAAAATTCCGGCCATGCCGGTGTTGGCATGGAAGATATCGTACGTGCACATCATGTGCTGCGTGAAGTTATTGTCAGAACGCCTCTGCAGCGGGATGCTGTATTGTCGACCAAATATAATTGCAATGTGTATCTCAAGCGGGAAGATCTGCAAGTGGTGCGCTCTTTCAAAATTCGGGGTGCCTACAATATGATCCGCAGTCTGACTCCGGCTGAAATGGAGAAGGGCATTGTCTGCGCAAGCGCAGGGAACCATGCACAGGGTGTTGCCTTTTCCTGTAACGCCCTCGGAATACACGGCAAAATCTTCATGCCGAGCACGACACCGAATCAAAAGGTCAAACAGGTACGACGCTTCGGCGGCAGCAATGTAGAAGTGGTACTGATCGGGGATACGTATGATGATGCGTATGCAGAAGCCATGCGTGCATGTGACGAACAGGGTATGACGTTCATTCATCCGTTTGACCAACCCAAAATTATTGCGGGTAATGGTACGGTTGCGATGGAGATCATGGAAAGCCTTGATGAGGATGCAGATTATGTATTTGTTACCATTGGCGGCGGTGGTCTCGCTGCTGGCGTCGGAACCTACATGAAGACGGTCAGCCCGGAAACGCGCATCATTGGTGTGGAGCCTCTCGGCGCTGCTTCCATGAGTGAGGCCATGTTCCGCAAACAGGTTGTGACGCTTGATGATATCGATAAATTCGTGGATGGAGCTGCAGTGAAGCGGGTAGGAGACTTGACCTACAACATTTGCAGCAGCACGCTGGATGACATCGTGAAGGTGCCAGAGGGCAAGGCTTGTACGACCATCCTGGAGCTGTACAATGAAAATGCAATCGTGGTTGAACCCGCCGGTTCATTGGCTGTTGCTGCATTGGAGCAATACCGTGAGCAAATTGTGGGCAAGACTGTAGTCTGCGTAATAAGCGGCGGTAACAACGACATCGACCGGATGCAGGAGATTAAGGAACGTTCCCTGATCTATGAAGGTCTGAAATATTACTTCATGGTGAATTTCCCGCAGCGCGCAGGTGCATTGCGTGAATTCCTGGAGGAAGTGCTCGGACCGAATGACGATATTACCCGGTTTGAATATACGAAGAAGCATGATAAAGAGAACGGCCCTGCCTTGGTAGGCATTGAGTTAATGTACAAGGAAGACTATCAGCCTCTGATTGAACGCATGAATCGCAAAGGCATTGCCTATACTGAGCTGAACAAAAATCTGAATCTCTTCAACATGTTAATCTGATGAGTAATCGGATGAAGCAAGCGGGCAGCAATGAACCCCATCTCCAGCTGCGGCCAGCACGCAGGGAGGATGCAGATCAAGTCATTCCACTGCTCTATCAGGCGATAGGAGACATTGCTTATGCGCTGGCGGGCGAGTCCGATCACGAGCAGGCAATGCAGATTCTGAAGCAGTTTTATATGCAAGAGGACAACCGGATCAGCTATCGCCATGTAACGGTGATGGAACATGGTCAGGACATTGCCGGTATTCTCGTAGCCTACGACGGTAGTGAAGCGGATCGTCTGGACCAGCCGATTCTGGATCGGCCTGGACGCAGTCAGGATGAGAAGTATGCAATAATCAAAGAAACTCGTCCCGGCGAATATTATCTGGATACGCTGTCGGTAAGCGAATCCTATCAGGGACAGGGGATCGGCCGGGCTCTGATAGCTGCTTTTGAGCAGCAGGGAAGGGAGCTCGGGCATGACCGGGTGGCTCTTATTGTCGAACGGGATAATGGACGTGCCTTGATGCTGTATGAACGGCAGGGCTATACGAAGGATGATGTCATTGTGATTGCAGGACATGAATATAACCATATGATCAAGCCGATTCAGCAGGATTGATCGCACTGAAAAACCGCCATGGGAGCGTATCCTGTGGCGGTTTTGTATTTTTGCAGCGGATGCATCCTTAATGGGAAGAATGGTTTTAGAAACCGGTATAGCTTCCGGATGGAACTTTCTGATCCAGCCACTTTTCTACAGCGGAAGTCTTCTGGTATTTGGCATCGGTTACCACGTCCATGAAGGCACCCAGTTTAGCCAGCAAGTCACTGTCCTCGGATGAATTCCGTTGCAGCACAGCCTTGTACCCTTTTTGGGCATTGGCCACCATGGTGTTGGTTTCGTAATCAAATAATGGTGTATTGTTCAGGCCATAAAAGGTATACAGCGTATAATTGTTCAGCAAATTTCGTACCTGTTTGACCCGATTAGACTTCGGATAATCCTGCAGGAAACGTTCCTGATTGAGTGCCCGATTCAGAATCTCCTGATACCCAATGATGAGTGAGCCATCCTCAGCAGCCAGGTTGCCTGTCTCGACCGCCATCATGTTGATGTACTGTTTGATATCTGGTTTGACATGTGAATTATATTTTTGAAAAGCCATATAATTCATGATCGGATAGAGGGAGCCTTCCAACATCACAAGGCGGTAGCCACTGTCCCGAGCTTCCTTCAGCAATGCGCGGAGTTCCGAGTCTTTGGTACGCTCCATCAGTTGGGTGAAACTGTCGTTCCACTTGTATGCTTTGATCATCTTGTCCTGAACATTGGGTATCAACATGCGGTCAGTCATGGCTGATAATCCCTTGATGCGAGCATTCTCCAGCTGCAATACCATTAAGGTCGCATGATGGGTGGTTACTTTATCGATATTGGATTCCAGATAGGTGTCAGCGGCGGATAAGCCGTTCTTTTTTTGGAGTGTGGATTGAAATGTGTTATAAATGGCGGTCGAACTACTGGTGGTTACTTTGGCATCGGAATCGGAAGGGGCTGCAGCAGCCATTCCCGTGATCCCAGCGGCACCGGTCTGCATCAATACAGCAACGGCTGTGACAGTCATGAACATACGGAGCCCTTGGCGTCTGGCAGATGAGTACAATGATGTCATTGTTGTAAACCTCCCGTGAATTTGAAAATCGAATGGATTGATTCTTTATACATTAACCCAATTTTCTCCGGATGTTGTTTCGGAATAATGACAAAATGTTCTGTTATTTTTAACCTTTGGCAGGTAGATGGTGGAAGAACTTTTCTGCGAAAATATTTTTTGAGCGATTGGAAACTTTTGATCAGATCCAGACGTCTTAGATGTGCACAGGAAATTACAGGAATAAAATCAAGTGAAATCCGCTCTAATACAATTCAATTCATCTAAAAAGAGAATGGGGATATTCAATATGAAAAAAGCCGGAGGACGTCAAGTTAAAAAGGTCATGTCCGCACTGGCCGTATCAGCCATGCTGATGTCAGCCTTGCCAGCAACAGTAATCGATGCAGCAGCGAGAATCAGTATCTACATCAATGATGCCGAGCTGTCTTCTGCACAAGCGCCTGTCATGAAAGCCGGACGGGTGTTGGTTCCGCTGCGGTCCATTTTTGAAGGACTGGATGCCACCGTGGGGTATACCAACAAAACCAAAACCATTACAGCCACTCGCGGAGATCAAGAGGTCTCACTAAAACTGGGTTCCAAGACAGCTTACATTAACGGGGAAGCAGTCTCGCTGGACGTGCCTGCGAGTACGATTAAGGGCAACACGATGGTTCCTATTCGCTTTGTGAGTGAAGCATTTGGAGAGAAGGTATTCTGGAACTCCCGCAATCAGCGGGTGGATATCAAAACAACATCCACGCCTCCTGTCGATGACACGAAAGCTGCGGCATGGAACATCTACGGATCCGTTTCGGGAAGTAACGGAGATGGTCGGGATCTGACGGTCAGCTTCACGCGCCCTACATCCGAGAAGGCTGTATCCGAATATCGCATTATGCTGGTGAAAACCCGTGATGTGAACAGCTTCAACGAGTCAGCGGCTTCGGTTGTGCCATCCGGCAATTATACTTCGGTTTCCCCAAATGGCAGCAACCCGAAATTGACGCTGAATGCGCAGACACGTGACGTTAACGGAGACCTGCTGAATACGAGTGAAACCTATCGTTTGTATGTCCTGACCATGGGCAACAGCAGCAATAGTTACAAAAATGTACTTGCATGGTCTGCCCAGTCTTTGAAATTAAACAATGTGAAATCCACAGTTCAGCCTGTCACCAGTCTTCGTATTGCTGATATCAGTGACTACGGAGATGGTCGTGATCTGGAGATTAACTTCAATCAGCCAAGCAGCACGTCGAATATTACGTATTATCGTGCATTTGTCGTCAAAGCGAAGGATGCTTCCTCATTCAATCTGAGTGCGGCGAATAAAGTGTCCAGCTCAAACTCAACAATCATCTATAAAGGGAACAACACAGCGGTCAAAAGTCAGCTGACCTCTTCCACGCGTGATACGTCCGGGGAATTGATTCGCAGCGGCACCGCCTATGTCGTATACATCATGTCGGTCAGCTCCAATGCGGCAGCTGCAGACCACAAGCTGTCTTCCGTATCCTCTTCACTGACACTTGGCGTCAATACGGCAACGGCGCCAGTCATTACTCAAGTCAAAGACAATTCGGATTATGGAGATGGCCGTGACATTCTGGTGAGCTTCAACCGGTCTTCCGACGAATCCAAGGTAGCGAGCTACCGCATCTTCGTTGTACGCAACTCGGTGGCCAGCAGCTTCAATCTGACGACGGCAAGCAATCTGTCTTCGAGCCTGTACTATACCGTGAACAAAACAGGCAGCAATATCACCACAACGTTACCTTCATCAATGAAAGATACAAGCGGGTATAACGTAACGAATCTGCAGGATTACCGGATTTACGTCATGGCTGTGGGCAATCAGCAAAACAACTACACCAATGCCTTATCCTCTTCATCCACGTTATTGAGATTGACGACGAATGGAAATGCAGGAGCTGTTAATAACCTGGCAGTCTCGGATGTGAGTGACTATGGGGATGGACGGGATATGCGGGTATCTTTCAACAGAGCATCGGATGAGTCTAGAGTTTCAGCCTATCGGGTGTACGTGGTTCGTTCCGGTAACGCCGGAAGCTTCACCCTGAGCGCGGCTAACGCTTCGAACAACTACTACCAAGTGAACAAAACGGGTGGCAACCTGTCGGTTACACTGCCAAGTAACATGGTGGATACGAATGGGTACCGAGTTTCCAATAACGTGACTTATCGTGTGTTCGTCCTGTCGGTAAGCACAAGCGGCAACTCCAGTCAGAACGCATTGTCTTCGTACTCGTCACAGATTTCATTGAGTCCAAATGCAGCGATAACAGCTCCGAGTAACGTAGCGGCAAGCGATATCGGCGATAAAGGGAATGGAGAGGATCTGCGCGTAACGTTCACCAAATCGGCGGATGAGACCAATGTGAATCACTACCGGGTATTTGTCGTGAAATCTACGAATACCAGCTTCAATCTGTCGGCTGCAAATGCTGTGGGCAGTGCCTATTATACGTATGTAAGCAAGAATGGAAGCAATCAGACGGTTAGCTTCAACAGTAATTCGAAAACAGTGGATGGTAGTCCAATTGTAAATGGTGTGGGTTATCGCGTGTATGTCATGGCGGTGAATGGTAATGCTTCTCTTGCGAATGCATTGTCATCTGGCTCCAATGTAATTACACTCGCATCCAATACGGCTGTTGGGGCAGCAAGCAATGTGAATGTAACGGTGAAAAATCAAGGGCAAGCAGGAAACGCGTCGGATGTGACCGTGAACTTCAACAAACCAACAACAGACAGTGGCATTGCCAATTACAGAGTATTAATTGTTCCATCTGGTCAAGTGACTGGATTCGACCTGAACTCCGCTCTCGCCATTAGATCCTATGTCCAAATTTCCAAAAATGATGCTGGCAATCCAATTCAGTTGAATAATGGTCACGTTGATATTAATGGTAATACTCTTGCCGTGGGTCAAAAGTACAGAGCCTTTGTTTTGTCGGTGTCCGATAGTGGTACGCGTGCTTCCAATCTATCCAGTGCGTCCAACGAATTCAGTATCCTGGCCAAACCGGCAGAGCCTGTTGCTGTTCAGTCAGCTAATATAACGAAAGTTGAGAATGCCAGCACAGCTACGGATGCAGGCCTGAAGGTTACTTTCACTAAACCATCCGACGATAAAGGGATTGGCCAATACCGTTTATTTGTAGTAAAAGCTCAAGAAAATCTGGATTTGCCTTCTGCAAATTCAAATAATAATTTTAAAGTAGTTACTCCAGGAGAAATTTCCTTAACCAAAGATACGCTCGATTCAAGTGGAAAGGCGATCGAACTAGGAGCTGATTACAAAGTGTATATCCTTTCTGTATCCAGTGATCTGACGTTATACACAAGTGTTCTCTCTGCTCCGTCCGGTGCAGCTAGACTTGATGCAGCTCAGGCTACTCCAGTGGTACCCACTCCAGATCCGGCAGTTCCAACGACTGACCCCAATGCCGGTTCGGCTGATTCAACTCAGGGTACCAGCACTTCAGCGACAAACTAACTTCGTTTATGAACTGAATCATTGTAATGAGAGAGCTCCCTTACCAAAGTTAATTGGAAGGGAGCTCTCTTGTTTGTTAGCTCAAAACTTGTCGTCAAAAAGGTTCTCTAGGCCGTTGCTTGCCCCACCCCAGCAGGGGGATAATAGAAGGAAGAAGGGCATGATCCGAAAGGAATGATGGGATGCTTGCATTTCGCTTGACCGGTTTGCCGGATTCCCGGCTGCCTCTGTATCTGTATTGTATTGGAACACACGAGCAGAAAGTGCAGCTTAGGCCGGAAGGGTTTCCGGTGCATCAGCTCTTCCTGTCGCGCAGCGCCGCAGGCGAACTCAAGATTCCGGGTAAGGGGTCATGGCCTGTAGGAGCAGGGCAATTGTGGGTAGGCGAACCAGGAGTAGCCCATGAATTTTACCCGCATTCCAGAACAAACGGGGAACTTGGATATATCGGCATTGGCGGCAGTTCAGCCGGATCGGTGCTCCAATCAGCCGGGTTGTTGGATGAGGGGCCGAGAGCCCTATCCGATTTTGAACAGTTCTGGTCGCGAATGGCGGACCTCTGGCATGGGCTGGACGATGACAAGACGGATATCTGGAGCACCTCACTCATCGTCTACCAGCTCATTCTGGACATCGCGAGGTCCGTATCCACGACTCGGGAGAAGGCAGACCTCTCCGGAGTAGTTGGTGTTCCCATGTCGCCTGATCAACGTGAGTCCGATCCGGGGAATGAGGCATTTACCCGTGCGGTTGCGTTGATGCATGCCCACTATCAGGATGATTTGTTATTAAAGCACGTGGCCGAAGCCGTGGGATACTCCGTGCAGCATCTCAATCGTTTGTTTCACCAGCGTGAGGGCGTGACAGGGCATCAATATATGCAGCGATTGAGACTGCAGAAGGCATCCGACTGGTTGGATCAGCATCCACGCGCAAGCGTGAGAGAGGCAGCGGAGACGGTAGGCATGGAGGTCAACTATTTTATCCGCATGTTCAAACGGGAATTCGGTGAGACGCCTGGCAAGGGGATCAAACAGCGGAACCAGTCTAGTAGCGAAAAAGGCGAACCCGATGTGACGCCAACGCTTTGAAAGGTAACTTTCGAGGATAGGTGTGAAAAAAAGATAGTAATGAAGAAAGGGGCCATCACGGCCCCTTTTGGTTTATTTCTTTTTCTGCCCGAAGAGCGGCCTCAGTAGAGCAAGCCCCACAATACCAATCACAAGACTAACCCACGGGGCTAAGTAAAATACCGGAAGACTGTCCCGCAGCGGATAACCAACGAACAGGACAAGAACAACAATGACGATATAGATCGCAATGCCTTTCAGGTTAACCTGGGGCTTGGTCGTCATATCTTTGCCTTGATCATCCGGCCGTTCCGCCAGGCGGCGAAGCATCTCAACTAGAGCAATCCCGCCAACGGCTGAAATGATAATCGAAAACAGACTGATATGGCTGAATGGTTCCGTATCTCCACCGCTCCAGTCGATAAATAGCCCGGCAGCGCCCTGAATAAGCATGACAAAGGAAATGGCTGCCCAGGCAATCATCACATACCACTTGGGTGTACGTTTGACTGGACCGGAAGCCTCTCCATACACATCTTCATCGTCCTTAGATGCTACAGCTGGTTTATCGGCGTTCGATTTTTTGGATGAGTTCCTACCCACAGATACGGACGAAGAACTTGATGCTCCTGCACCTGCACCTGCATCCAGGCGTGCGTGGATATCCTGTTCCAGGTCCGCTCCGTATAATTCCCGGGCTGATTGACCATCCCGCTGTGCTTGTACAATGGCCTTTCCCTCAGACAAAATCCACTCTTCCTGTGTTCTTTCATCTGCGTCGGTACGGCGGGCAATGCCGCTAATCTGATCGAACAATTTTACATTTTCAGGCGTCATCCGGCTCATCTCGGTCATTTGCCGGTTTTGTATTTCTTTAAGCTTCTTATAGGAAATCCCCAATGATTGCTCCCCCTGTCTGAACACGTTACAGATCCCCAGCTTCCTGAAGACCCTGACGGTATTTTAGTATACGGGAAGGGCTCTCGTTTCGCAAAGTCATTCCTTATAAAAAAGCTGCTTGTGATTCATCCATAGCCCTACGCAGGCCAGAATGACACAGGTGCATAACAACACCAGCTTGCCATGATCACGTATCCATTCGATGAGATGTTCCATGAATTCAATCCCTTTCGCCGGAAGGAATCCGAGGTCAATTTGCATGTACATATTATCGATTAATTTCCCCATTTTTCCTGTGAAATATGCATAGGCTGAACCCATATCCAACGATTGTGTGAAGGATGAATAAAGGCTGGCTGATTCCAACACAATAGTAGCATTTCAAACGAAAAAAACAGTAATGGGAGTGTGCAGACATGAATCAAGCCAAGCATAGTAACAACGAATTAACACGGAAGCTGCTGCTGAACAGCAACTCCCGTGGTGTGAAGGATGAAGTGGTTCCCATGGGACAGGGAGCAGCAGAGGATACCGAATTTGCAGTTGAGCTTGGCGAGGGGCCCGATAAAACGGGTAGCTTCTGGGAAAGTTCCGAGTTTGCCCGTGAGCATCGCTGGGAAGGTCAAGTAGAGACCCACGAGATGTTTCGCCGGAGCTATGAATAGCACATTGAATCCGTGATCACCTTGCAGTATTGAGTGTAAAAGAGATGCAAGCACCACCTTCAGGCAGGTTACTGGCGCATATGGTTCCACCGTGCTTCTCCACGATGCGTTTGGCCGTGAACAGGCCCAGTCCGGTCTGTCCCTGGTGGCCGTGATAGAATTGGTCAAACAAATGCGGCAGATCCGCTTCGGTGAAGCCTGGACCTGTATCGCAGACAGTAACCTGCATGATATGAACATCCTGTATATCCACATGTAGTCTGATCTCCCCTTGTGGGGGTACATAACGCAAGCTGTTAGCCACCAAGTTATCCAGCACCTGCCCCACCCGTTGTACATCCATATGAAGGGGCGAAGAGCTCTCGGCCCTTCGATCCACGAGTTTGAATTTCAAGTGCATACGCTGACTGGAACACAAGAAACCAATCTCCCGCTGCTTCATTTCCCAGAAGGAGGAAGGATCCACCGGTTCCCAGCGAAGCGGAAAATAATCAAAATCGGTACCTGCGGCTACCGTCATATCCTGAATGAGCCGATTAATTCGCTTCACATTATGGTCAATGACGTCCAGATGATTGCTCATGCTTTGGGCAGTATGTACAACATGTGCGGGTGAATCCTTGAGCAGCTCCACATGACCCTGAATCACCGTCATCGGCGTGCGGAAATCATGGCTGATCGCGCCCATCAGTTCACTCCGTTCCTGCTGAAGCTTCCACTCCCGGGTTAGGGCGTTCTTCAGTTCCTTGCGCATATCCTCGAAGGAGGCGGAGAGAAGTCCGAGCTCATTAGGCGCGTGGTTATCCAAAATGAAGTCCAGATCCTGCTCCTTGATGCGTTTGGAAGCCAAAATGAGGTCCTCAATCGGC
Organism: Paenibacillus illinoisensis NBRC 15959; assembly: GCF_004000925.1. Lineage (GTDB taxonomy): Bacteria > Bacillota > Bacilli > Paenibacillales > Paenibacillaceae > Paenibacillus > Paenibacillus illinoisensis. The sequence continues at coordinate 42,200 of NZ_BIME01000006.1, forward strand.
CGGTTCACATTGCGACCCACTCTGCCCGCCACAAACCAGGTCGCTGCTGCGATATATACGAAGGGAGAAGCCAGCATTAGCACAAGAAACGTATTCGTCCAGACGGGCGATATGGATGGAGAAGGGCTGGTTTCCAATCGGTACTGGAGCACAAGAGCCCCTGAATACATTCCGTGATCTCCGCTTAGAGGCGAGATGAGTGTAACCAGTCCGCCTAACCCTAGTGTACTATCTGTGATTGTTTTGCTATTCAGCCTGCTCAGCAGATCCACTTCATTCTCCACGATCTGCTCCTGAATCGTTCCGTATCTTCTGCTTCCACGGGTATCCACAATCTGATAGGTGATACCTTCCGGAGGGAGCAGCTGTTCCAGCTTGGCCTGATTGGCTGCATCGGTCCATTTGATCTGCTGCTTCGCCTGCTCCTGCACAGTATGCTGAATGTCGGGGATTCGAGACTCATAATAGTTGGCAGGCTGCAGCCACTGGTTGGAGAAGAGAAATGATATCCCTACGGCCCATGTCAGGAGTGTCAATACGATGCTAATCGCCATCACAAGTGCAAAAGCCCAGACGAGTTGTTTTTTGATCGGCCAGCGTTCCTTAATCATCGTACGGGCTCCCATTTGTACCCGACACCCCATACCGTCGAGATATAGGCATGATCCGGGTCAGCTGCTGCCAGCTTGGCCCTTATTTTTTTGACATGTTCCGTGATCGTGGTAGTATCCCCCGTTGCTTCGAGACCCCAGATGCGGTCATACAGCTGTTCCTTGGAGAAAACCTGCCCTGGATGTGTGGCCAGCAGTTCCACCAGATCATATTCCTTGAGCGTGAGCGGGATGGCATGCTGCATGATCATGACTGTGCGCCCTTTCAGGTCCATTTGCAAAGATCCGTATCTGTAAAATGCAGGCTCATTCCTGTGCGGCTGAACGCCATCGCGACGGGAACGGCGCAAGTGGGCAGCCACTCTTGCCTTTAATTCCCCAAGACTGAACGGCTTCGTCATATAATCATCCCCGCCGATGGATAACCCTTGAATCCGGTCCATTTCGGCCTGCCTCGCACTGAGAAAGAGGATGGGGCAGCTCACCTCATCCCGAATCAGCCGGCAGAGCTCGAATCCGCTCATGCCGGGCATCATAATGTCCAGCAGAATCAGATCCGGCGGATTACCGAGAAGCTGTAACGCCTCGGTGCCGCTTGATGCCGTGGACACGTTATACCCTTCCTGCGTGAGTGTCTGATGAATCAGAGCTACAATATCCTTTTCGTCATCTACAATTAAAATGTTTTCGTTCATGATGATTTCCTGGCAGTTGTGTTCAAGGCCTACTCCTTACTGCCGTCTCCGTTTCCTTCAAATGGTTGAGTATATATTGTACCTAAAATTACCATGATCGTAAAAACAAGAATGCCTAGGGAAATTCGTTTTTTTTCATTCACTCCAGGCATAATCTTGCCGATACATTGAAGGTACACATGAATTCTAAAGATTTTATAACGTAGCATATTAAAATAATAAATCGCCTATTGAACAGCCGTTTTCCTCACGTTGACTTGAGGTTCCCGGGATGATATTATACTAATAACATCTTAATACACATTAAACTTATCGGATTTATATACAATCAAAAATGAACGAGTAACGGCAAGAATGGAAAGGGGAAATTAGCATGGAGCGTCAGATCAGTATCCGTCATGGACAGGAAGAACTAACAGCTACGATTCATTATCCCGTAGTTAGGGATATCAAGGAGGGAAACCACCAGCAGCGTGTGCCTTTGGCCGTCATTTGCCATGGCTTTGTTGGCAGCCGCATTGGCGTGGATCGCCTGTTCGTGAAGACTGCACGTGAACTGGCTGAGGATGGATACCTGGTGCTGCGCTTCGATTACATCGGCTGCGGGGAGAGCAGCGGCGAGTATGGAGCTGAAGGGCTGGATTCCATGATCGCGCAGACTCGTTCTGTGCTGGATTATGCGGTGAACTGCAGCGATGTGGATCCAACCCGCGTGACCTTGATCGGTCACAGTCTGGGCGGAGCAGTCGCTCTGCTCACGGCCATCCGTGACAAACGTGTCAAGAATCTGGTCATGTGGTCTGCGGTGGGATATCCGTTCAATGACATCGTGAAGATTACGGGGCGTGAGGTGTACGATCTGGGTGTGAAGCAGGGCTCGGCTGATTATCTCGCTTATAAGTTCACGCCGGCTTTCTTTGAGTCTCTGGCTGAGCATCAACCGTTCCAGGAAGCTGTTAAGTTTAACGGCGATGTTCTGGTCGTGCACGGTACATCGGATGACATCATTCCTGTAGACTATGCTTTCCTATATCAGAAGGTATTCTGGATGCGCCAGGAAGGGCGCTGCGACAAGGAGATTATTTTCCAGGGGGATCATACCTTCTCTTCCGGCAAAGAGCGGGAGCAGCTGATCACGCGTACCCGGGAATGGCTCGGTGAACGTCAGAAGATTGAACAGGATTGGCAGCACTGGATGATCTAATGGTTTAGAGGACGTCTGAAGCAAATAAATATACAACGGAGTGGAGAACCAGAAAGGGCAGGTTTGAGCAGTTTCGGGATGTCAGCTTGGAAAAGCGCCTTCTAAGCGGTAGAATAGAGGAGTAGTATAGAAGCGTGACCATTCTATCCGTGTCTGGAGGTTGGCAGCAATGACATTACCCGCATTTTTCATTGCGCATGGTTCTCCCGCTATGGCGGTAGAGAGCAATGACTACACTCAATTTCTGAACCAGCTTGGAAACAGGCTGCCGGCTCCAAAAGCCATTGTCGTATTTACGGCGCATTGGGATTGTCCCGAGCCGTCCGTGACGATGGACGATACACATCAGACCTTGCATGATTTCTACGGATTCCCCTCTAATATGTATACAATCGATTATCCGGCACCAGGACAATCCGAACTTGCGAATGAGATCTGCGCTCTCTTTAGCCGCAGCAATCTCCCGCACCAGCCTGTTCGAGGCAGAGGTTTGGACCATGGAGTCTGGGTCCCGCTGCTGCATATGTATCCGCAGGCAAATATCCCTGTCGTTGTTGTGTCTGTAGATTCGCTGCGTTCACCGCAGGAGCAGTACGATATTGGCCGGATGCTGGAACAGCTGCGACATGACGATGTGCTGATCATAGGCAGTGGTGGTACCGTTCATAATCTGAGATTACTCGGTGGTAACGAGGATGAACCGCAGGATTGGGCGGTAGAGTTCGATGATTGGATGGAAGAGCGGCTGGAGAAATGGAACACGAGAGAGCTGTTTCAATATGACAAAAAAGCTCCAAATGCCCGGACTGCGGTTCCTTCTTATGGAACAGAGCATCTGGCACCCCTGTTCTATGCCATGGGTACAGCAGACATGTCCCGCAAGGCGAAGCGCTTGTTCCAGTCTTATCCGTACGGAACACTCAGTTTAAACTGCTGGCAATTCGGTGACGGCGTGTAACTTGGAGCAGACAAGAGGGATAGCTGTACAGTAATGCCCTCCCTATACGATGACATTCAGACATGAACCGCTAATGAATAATAAAAACAAAAGGTTCCTTTACCCAACAATACTTTGGGCGAAGGAACCTTTTTTGATGTAAGCCTATATCTATTTTCGAATTTCGAAGAACTCGCAGTCCGTGCGGGAATGATAGGCAAGTTCACTGACACTGGACTGGACAACAATCGTTTTGCTGTCAAAACGGATAATGACACCACCGGAATCAATCTGGTGGTTATCCTGAAATACCCGGATTTTGTGCTTCATATCCATGGCTTCCTGGAAGTCGGCATCCGTCTCAAGACGGCGTTGAGTGGGCATTAGCAGTACTCCTTTGGTCATAATCTATATGTTCATCATAATACGTGATTCCGTACAGGGGCAAGTCAGGCATGAAAAAGCCCCGTTCCCCGGGGGATGGGGAGCAGGGCTAGTATATCTGTTCGTGCTTTAAGCTGTTTTTTGGGTTGGATTCAAGGTTGGTGTATCTTTGGGATGATGGCCTTTGCCCCGGCTGAACAATCCGCGAAGGTAAGGCAGTACCCAACGATCCAAACCAATTTTACCAGCATTGGCACCAGCAACGACGAGGAAGATTTGCATCAGAACCAGTTGTGCATTCGTGCTCACGGTACCCGAGAAGAGGAACGCGAAGTTCATCACGAGGGCCATCAGTGCAGCCAGTGTGGTGAAGCAGCCAAGGATGAGACCGACACCTACCAGGAATTCACCAAGCGGGATGATGAAGTCGAACAATCCGGCATTTGGTACTGCGAATTTCTCAAGGAACGTTCCCCACCAAGCCTGAACGGTTGGGTTCTCGCCTGCTGCTTTCTCTACTGCTCCAGCGAGGAAACCGCCAGCCTGGAAGCCGCCTGTCAGTTTGCCCCATCCGTGAGTCATCCAGTCATAACCGATATACACCCGAAGTACTGTCAAAATCCACATTGCCACTTTGTTTTCTCTAAGCCATTGGTTGAAGCTGAACATATAAACCACTCCTTCATGGAATCTAGTGTGTGTTGTTTGTTTTGGTTTTTCTAAGTGATCACCTTTGATGTCTTTATTGTATAGTTCAAAAGTCTTTTTGTTTGTGATAAAAATCACAATCTAGTTCAAATTTTAAGTAAGCTTTGATGAGTTCACATTTAAGACATATATGATGACCAATTCATCGTTTCAATTCCTTGCTTTGGGGGTAGAAAATTGCCTTTATATCGAAGACAAATGGTGGTACGTGTGATTAAATGGAAAGAAAAACGTGAAATGGTTAACTGCATCCAGAAATAGTCACACCTTAGACCTAGGCCATTGTACAGGAGGTACAACGATTGAATTCATTCAAATGGAGTAAGGCAGCATCTGCTGCATCCTTGCTAATTCTCGCCATAAGCCTGGTAGCTTGTCAAAGTAAGGAAGCAGCGCAGCCGCCGGAGCCGGAAGCGATCCCTGCGCCTGTAGAAGTGGAACAAGAGACCCAAGAACCGGCAGTTCCGAAGTTCACCGCACCGCTGACCGGCTTGCCGGTTGAGGAGGCTGTTACGCAGAGACCGCTCGCGGTCATGATTAACAATGCACCTGCGGCCCGGCCCCAGTCCGGTCTGAGCTCGGCAGATATCATTATTGAGGTGCTCGCAGAGGGCGGAATTACCCGGTTCATTGCGATCTTCCAGAGTCAGGGCGGTACAGAGACCGTAGGACCCGTACGGAGTATTCGTCCGTATCTGATTGAACTGGGCGAGAGTTATGATGGTGTGCTTGTACATGCGGGCGGAAGTCCGGATGCCTACTCCATTTTGCAAAAGCAGCAGAAGCAGCACATGGATGAAATTTCGAACAGCGGACCTTACTTCTGGCGTTCTTCGGATCGGAAGGCACCGCACAATCTGTATACTTCAGCGGACAAGCTTCGAGAGGGAGCGGACATCAAGGGGTACAGCCACGATACCGAATCTCCCGTCTACATCTATAATGAGGAAGGCTCCACTACAGCAGGAGAACCTGCAGCTCAATTCGATATTCATTATTTATTGGATAGTTACCGGGTGACGTATGATTATGATGAAGTTAGCGGACGATATATGAGACTGGTGAATGGGAAGCCCGATCAGGATCAGGATAATGGAGAGCAGATTGGAGCAGCGAATATTATTGTAGCGGGCGCAGATCACAAGGTGCTCGACAGCGTTGGCCGATTGTCCGTCAATGTGGACCAGGGCGGAGAAGCGATGCTTTTTCAAAAAGGCAAGATGGTTCGCGGTCAGTGGGTGAAAAAACCGGGTGATATTATTCGTTTTGTACAAAATGGGACAGAGGCGGCCCTGGTTCCAGGTCAGACCTTTATCAGTATCGTTCCGAATCAACCTGACTTTGCAAGTCATATTGAACTCCAAAATCAAGCTCAAAATTAAGGTTGAATCTAAGATCAAATTCCTTCGCTTGCTTCATTAATTTGCGGACCAAAATCGAAAGTCGGATCCTGTCGGTTCGTGTTTTGTAAACGCAGTGTAAAATCTGAGCATCATTTTTCCATCCATTCCAAATAATTAAGATTCATTTCAGATTAATGTGATAAGAATATAAAAAAGGATCGCAGCTTTTGTACAAACCATGAAACAAATATGATAAGATATCAAAGGTTGTCATTTCATGTTTCACGGTTATCAGCAATTTCTCGTAAAGGGGATAGGACGATGAAGATAAAGAAGAAGGATATATTTTTCGAAACATTAGAGAATATGGCGGATACTGTCGTACAGGCAGCTGACTATTTCTCTGAGCATGTTTCCAACCTTCAGGATGTAACTCTGTTTACCAATGAAATGAAAAAATATGAGTCCAAGTGCGATGACTATGTGCATACGATCATTATGGAACTCAACAAAACATTCATTACGCCAATCGAGCGTGATGACATCATGGAATTGACAACAACACTTGATGACGTATTGGACGGGCTTGAAGCAACAGCTTCCCGTTTCTATATGTACCAACTGACTGATCCGGATGAATTCATCGTGCAGTTCGCTGAGATTTTGCGTCAATCGGCCTACGAAATTCAAAAAGCGATCCATTTGCTGTCCCAGAAAAAATTGCTGGCGATCCGCGAATATACCATTCGTCTGAACGATCTGGAGAACCAGGGCGACGAAGTATTGCGCATGTGCATCAAGCATCTCTTCGCTACCGTGTCTGATCCGATTGAACTGATCAAGCGCAAGGAAATTTACGAGCGTCTTGAGACGACAACGGATGCGTGTGAAGACGTAGCCAACATGCTGGAATCCATCATTATGCGTAATTCTTAAGGAGCCAGAGAATAATGGAAACAACGATTTGGGTATTAGGTATAGTCGTCTTCCTTGCGCTGGCGTTTGACTTCATCAACGGTTTTCACGACACTGCGAATGCCATTGCAACTTCGGTATCCACTCGGGCGCTAACCCCGCGCCGGGCGATCATTCTCGCAGCGGTCATGAACTTTGTCGGTGCGATGATGTTTACGGGAGTAGCGAAGACGATCGGAGGAAGCGTTACAGACCCCACGAAGCTGGATAACGGGATAGAGGTCGTCATAGTCACCTTGATTGCCGCAATTATCTGGAACCTCGTGACCTGGTGGTTTGGGATTCCTTCTTCTTCCTCACACGCATTGATCGGGGCACTTGCCGGTGCAGTATTTGTTGGTGCAGGTTCCGATAAAGTAAAATGGGGCGGCTTCATTGAGATCGTCGAGGGGCTTTTGTTATCCCCGCTGATTGCATTTGCCATAGGTTATGTGGTCATGACCATTCTCAAATATATTTTTGCCAAACGCAGTCCGCACACCGTGAACAAGGGTTTCCGTACAGTACAGATTTTCACGGCTGCGCTGCAGGCGTTCACACATGGTACGAATGATGCTCAGAAGGCCATGGGGATTATCACATTTGCGCTCGTCGCAGCAGGTGTGCAGGATCATCTTGAAGTTCCGCTGTGGGTTAAAATCTCTGCGGCAACGGCGATGGCACTGGGTACTTCCATCGGTGGTTGGAAAATCATCAAAACGATGGGAACCAAAATCTTCAAAATTGAACCGATTAACGGTTTTGCTGCCGATTTATCCGCGGCTTCCGTTATATTCACGGCAACATTGCTGCATCTTCCAGTAAGTACAACGCACGCGATTACATCCGCCATTCTGGGTGTAGGTTCTGCTAAGCGTTTCTCGGCTGTAAAATGGGGCTTGGCCGGACGTATCATTATTACGTGGTTCATCACCATTCCGATTACGGCTGTACTCGCAGGCTTGCTGTACTGGATTATTTTCTAAGAACGTGATCCGGAGGCAAATTCGGTTCCGACAGGCACAGCTGTTCATAACTGTGTGAATATCGGGATATGTGGACAATTTTTTAATCATAAGATAGAGAAGCCTGTGCACGAACGTGTGGACAGGCTGGATATGTGGATAGCCATCCGTGGAATGATAAACCAAACGTTAGATTATCCTGTGAATACAGGGAACTGTGGATAGGGAATGAGAGAAGCCAACAGGGTTGGCTTTTTTTGTTGTCCCTGCAGCAAGAGGTTATGTGGATAATATGGATGTTATGCGTTGGCAGGAGACGGTTCGAGGATTAAGTTATACAATAGCGTAAAGGATATAGGACAAGGACGTGGTCTAATTTATGATTCGTACACTCGCCATCACAAGAGATCATCAGGTCTCCATCAACACTCCGCTGACACAGCTGGACCTGCAGGATTATGCCTGGGTCTGGGCAGATTTCAACCAGCCTTCGGAGGAAGAAAGCCGATTGCTGGATACATATTTTCATTTTCACCCCTTAGCGATCGAGGATTGTCTGCATGTGCTGCAGCGCCCGAAGCTGGACTATTACGACAATTTACAGTTCCTTGTGCTGCACGCGCTTAATCCAGCTACACTGGAAGCGGAAGAAGTGGATCTGTTCCTGGGGTCGAACTTCCTCGTTTCCTTTCACCATGGTGTATTGGAAGAAGTGGATGAAGCATGGGAACGGATATTGCATCATGCACACGAACGCACCATATGGGCACGTGGACCGGTGGCCGCTGCCTATACCGTGATGGACAAGCTTGTCGATCATTACTTCCCATCGCTGTTTGCGATTGAGGATGAGCTAGCTGAACTGGAGAACCGGGGGAGCCAGGAATCGGTGGAAGACTTGATGAATCAAGTGTTTGACCTGCGCAGCCGGCTGCTGAAGCTTAGACGAACCGTGGTACCCATGCGGGATCTGCTCTACCGGGTCGTCAACTCGCAGCACGTGCAGCGGACGGGGGAGCATACTGCGTATTTTACAGATATCTATGACCATCTGCTGAAGCTGACGGACATGATCGAGGCAGATCGGGAGATGACCTCGGACCTGCGGGACAGTTATATTTCCCTGAACTCCAACCGGATGAATCAGATCATGAAGACACTCACCGTTATTACAACGGTATTCATGCCGCTGACGCTGATTGCCGGAATTTATGGCATGAACTTCGCCTATATGCCGGAGCTTCAGTGGAAGTTCGGATATGGTGCAGTGCTGCTGCTGATGTTTGTGCTCGGTGGCAGCATGGTGGCTTGGTTTGTTAAAAGAGGCTGGTTTAAATAAAAGATGTATATAGAAAATGTATTATGGATAAGTAAATAAGATGTGATCAAGCGATGATCTTCTTTTGTCTGTTGTAGCAGCGCAAAAGAGATCATCGCTTGTGTCTTCCCAAATAGATTGATTGTTGAAGAGAGTTAGGTACTGGTGTTGCAGTTCGAATCTTCGAGATCAGGATGTTCCGAAAGTTCCCGGTAATGCTGGAGCTTATAGGCTATGATCTCTGATGTTTCATGTAAATTAGCTATATCTTGCTGAATCTTACGCTGATGTTCCTCAAGGATCGCGTATCTGACTGATAGGGTATCGGCACCTTGCTCAGACAGCTCGCGGTAATGTTTCATCTGTTCAATGGTCATCCCGGTGGCTTTCAGTCGGGTCAAAAAAATAATGCCGAGAATCTGGTCTTTGCTGTATTGCCGATGTCCGTTTGTTTTGCGTTCTGCATAGGGGAGCAGCCCCACCTTTTCATAATAGCGGATCGTATCTTCCGTCAGGCCCGTATGCAGAGCAGCTTCGCGAATCGATGTAACGATGTCGGGTATGTCATGCATGTCATGCAACTCCTCAGTATCGAATTTACCAAGGTATTTCTCCATTATTCCCATAGAATCCTCCTGTCGGGCCATCGTCCCCGAGAACAGCCAGCTCCAGAACTGTAGCCGCTGCTTGCTGCACGGTATTGATTCCTGTAAAACCGTTTAGATCGGTTGCTGTAAAGCCTGGATCGACAGAGTTAATCTTAAGCGACGTATCTCTGAATTCCTTGGCAAGAGTAACGGTAAACATGTTAACGGCTGCTTTGCTGCTGTTGTAAGCGAGCAGATTGAATTGTGCATGTTCATGCTCAGGATCACTATTGTAGGCGAGTGAGCCCAGACCGCTTGTCAGGTTAACGATTCGTCCTGCAGGAGACTGCTGCACTAAGGGTAACATGGCCTGGGTTACGGATATCATGCCGAAGAAGTTCGTGTTATAGGTTTCTCGTATATCATCCACAGCGATTAAGCTTGGCGGGGTAGCTCCACCCACAGAGATCCCTGCGTTATTGATCAGAATGTCGAGCGAGCCATACGTTTGTTCAATGTGACTGACGGCTGTCTCAATGGTTCTTTGACTCGTAACATCAAGCTCGATTCCATAGGCTTCGATTCCCTCGTTTAGTAGTCTCTGTGCGGCTTCCTCGCCTTTACGCATGTCTCTCGCTCCGAGGAGAACAACATAACCCATATTTCCCAACTGCCGGGCCGTTTCGAATCCGATTCCTTTGTTTGCTCCCGTAATGAGGGCGGTCTTTTTAATTTGCATCGTTTATTCCTCTTTTCATTAATAATGGTGAAGCATGTAGGTGATGATCTCCGAATGGTACAACTTGGAGTATGCTCCAAGTCAACAGATGATTTTGGAGGAGACGTACATAGGGGAAATGAGGGGGAAAAATAAATAACCGAAGCGCGTCTGTGACAGACAGGGCATTCGGTTAAAGGGAAATATCAATCCTATCCACATGTGAATATCTTTTTATCCGTAGTTGTGAGCTGTGAATAACTCATGGACGCAATTCGGTTGTTATTCTTCAAGAACGAAAGCTGCCGAAGCAGTGGGTTGTCCGTTGACCACAATCGTTAATGTGTGAAGCCCGGCATAGTAACGTCTGGTGGTAATCACCTTGAACGATTGCTTTGTAGAGACCTTGCTTCTCCCCGCAGGATATGTTTTATCCGAGCATTTGAAACGTTTGGGGGCCTGCTTGCCACTCGCCTTCATATATCCAATCTCATATTCAATCCGCAGCATTTGAGGCTGCCCACTCTCATTGACCACATCGAACGTGAATTCCAGCTCTTCACCAACGGCAATCGTATCCCGTGCAAGCTGAAGTTGCTCAACGTGCACCGCATCCTGCTCAACATAGCCAAAGAGGGCGAGGGCTTTGGGATGTCCCTTTTTGAGCAGTGAGCGGCTTGCATGGCGGACAATCCAGTCGGTATGTGGATGCTGACCGTACCAGGTGGAGGCCAGATCCAGAACCAGATCAGGATGGTCCTTCGAGATATCATTTAGATGGTTTGCTACGCTTTTCCGTACATAGAGGGACTCGTCCTGCTTCAAGGCATGGAGAATGGGAAGGGCTGGCGTTGGATCCGCAATCAAACTGCGCAGCTTGGAACCCCACGGCAGGCGAGGGCGACTGCCTTCGCTGGCAAGCCTGCGAATATGCTCGTTCTCACTGCTTGTCCATTCCATCATCCGTTTCAACGTCTCGATCGGATACCGTTCAATAAACGGGCGCACCGCGAACTCCGAGCTGGAATAAGGTGTGAAGACCGCCAGGTACTTCATGGACAATTCATAATGTTCAGGCGCGAGTCCGTTCACCTCGATAAAATCAGGGACAAACAAATACTCGACCCCTCGCAGCTGCGGTGCCGCCTGTTCGAGGACATGCAGCGCCTCCTCATAGGAAGAGGGTAGTACTTCGGTCAGTGCCAGTGTAATGCGGCGAATACGTGCCTTGAATTCTGCCTGTTCCCAGCCTTCGGCAAACACGAGATCACGAAAGTGTGCCTTGTCCAAGGCAGGGTAATATTGATACAGCAGTTCGCCGGTCCGATCAATTAATCCGGGCGTATATTTATCCTTAAACAGTTCCATGGTCCGCCTCCTTTATCTACTACCCAGTATACCTTAATTTACAGAAATAAGAACATAGGTTCTTGTGAATTTTATTTGAAATACTTTAAATCGGATAGGAGTGTACAGCTAAGGCAATAAGTGGGCATGCTCGTAAAAAAGGTGAAGGCACCTTCCTTATTCAAGGGAGAGGTGCCTGAGGAAAAGGTTAACGTTTGCTGCCTGAGGGACGGCGCTTGGTGGAAGTTGTTTTGCGACGAGTGGTGCTGCTGCTGCGGCGACGTGGTGTAGTCGTAGTAGACTTCTTGCGGCGTTTGCGCGGACGGCGAGGCGGTGTATATTCCTCATAGTCGACCTCTGCAGGGCTGCTGCTCTTGTTTTTCCCTTTTCCAAAAGGCAGAATGCCCATAACAAGCTTCATCATAGGAGCCATTTGCTGAATGCCGCCGACGACCTTCTGCATTTTTCCAATGCCGTTCATGATACCGTCGATTCCGCCGAAGCGGTCGATCATTCCTTTTAATTCACCTAGATTGGCCAGTGAGAACCCGGAACTGCTGGAAGCCGCAGGTGTCTCAACAGGTACTGGAGGAGCAACGGGTACACCGCCGCCATACAGGTTGCCGCCAGGTGCACCTTGACCATAAGGTACAAGTGCAGATGCTTCTACTTCACCGTACGCAGGATAATAGGGCTCTACCCCTGGGTACATCGGCTGAACTTGGGTTTCATTCAATGAACGCTGTACCGCACCGGGCGGAGCATAGCCAGAAGTGTGCGCCTGTCGCTGTGAATAGGAAGACGGACGCTGCCGTGGTGTGGGCTGGCGATGATAATAATGCTGTGGCATGAACGATCACGTTCCTTCTATATTGGATTTCGGAAATGCGTTCCTTCAACTGTCAGGTCCATGGGCGTGAACAGACCTTGATGGAACTCCCTTTTGCTATACTGTATGTCATTCGCGGAGAGACGGCGTAGGCGGGTGTCACGGAAAACGGGATATTTGCGGAATTGGGCGCAGGGGACAAGGAGAGATTTATAATCATCGAAAAGGGAAGCTTGTACACAAAATTGTAACAATTAGAAGGGTTAAATCCCTACATAAGTAATCGGGAATATGCAGGTGAAAAATGGGATTTATTGCGGTAATATCGGGTGGTGTCCACCAGTGGAGGACAATAGTACCTAATGGAAGCGGTAACATGTATTTTTATTCTGCAGTGCGTGAAATCGTTAACGCTTGAAATACCAACTCAGTGTGAGTACAATGAAGGTACACAGTAACCGCTAGGGGATGATGATGAAATGCAGCTGAAAAAGCTAAATGATAAAAGTATTGAACAACTATTCGAGGCCATTCTCACTCTGAAAGATATTGAGGAGTGCTACGTGTTTTTTGATGACCTCTGCACGGTAAACGAGATTCAATCCATGTCCCAGCGGCTGGAAGTTGCCCGCATGCTTGGCAAAGGCAACACGTATAATCAGATTGAAGCAGAGACAGGAGCTAGTACAGCTACCATCTCCCGCGTGAAGCGCTGCCTGAACTACGGCAATGATGGTTATAAAATGACATTGGAACGTCTGGGTCGCTAAGATGAAGAAACCGGGTGTACTGATCATTAGTCACGGTTCTCAGGAGCAGACCTGGGTAGAATCCGTCGATGACGCGGTCTCCCGGCTTAATCTGCCTGACGATCTGCCTGTTGAAGCTTCATTTCTTGAACTTGTGGAAGGACGCCTGATCCAGGACGGTATCAACCGACTGGAAGCACAGGCTGTAACCGATATATTGGTCGTACCGCTTTTCGTTTCGTCTGGCAGCACACATGTGGATGAAATTGAATATGCGATCGGCGCGAAGGAAGCGCCGGAACGGGAAACGGATCTGGAACCCTTTCAGGTAACTGCAAGGGTACACTTCGGTTATCCTGTGGATAACGATCCGGATATTGCCGTGATGGTGTGGGATAAGGTGAAATCGATGTCCCGGGAGCCGAAGCAGGAGACGATTCTGCTTGTTGGACACGGGAGCATTCACGATGGATTCCGTCAGCGCTGGGAGTCAGGCATCTCCTCACTCGCGCAGCGGGTACAGGATGTCAGTGGCGTTGCCCATACGGATTATGCACTCCTCAATCCGGAGAGTGTATATGACAAGGCAAAATACTGGAGCCAGGAGCAGGGAACCCGCGTTATTGTGGCGCCGCTGTTTTTGAGTGCCGGTTATTTTACCATGAACGTCATTCCAGGCAGGCTGAAGGAGCTGGACTATGCCTACAGCGGTGAGACGCTGCTGCCGCATCCGCTCCTGGGAAACTGGCTGGAGCGTCAAATTCAACTTTTACTGGACAAATGCAATGAGGGTAAGGCCCTTTCTTAAGAAGGGGACGAGCACTTTAAAATTATAGACAAGGAAACCACGTCCGCCGGACGTGGTTTTCTTATTGCTGATGTTGCTTGTGAGGGGGAGCTTATCCTTGAACCACGAGTGCAGGCAGGCTCAGATGGAGCTCCAAGAACGCAATTAACTGATCGACCATATCCTCCGCAGAATAAGGCATGGCATTCATAATCCACCATTCCATCAGACCCACGGCAGCAGAAGCGAGGAACTGTATAGTGATCTCTTTGCTCATGCCTCCCTGAACGCCGCACGCATCCATCTGTTCCTCGACGCCCTGAATCATAATCGTCATGAGTTTGCTCCGGAAGGCGGGAATCCCCTTTTTCGTTAATAGTGTGGTATAGATGGATGCATGTTCCTCGAGATAAAGGAAGGTTCGCAGCAGTGCGTCCTTTGCCGTCATTGGCGTTAGATAATGATCGATCATACAGCTGTCCACCAATTGCTGCAGGTACGTCTCGATACAGCGGTCCAGCAGATCGAACTTGTCTGTATAGTGCAGATAGATCGTTCCCCGGTTAACATTGGCCCGATCTGCGATATCATTGATTGTCATTTGTTCGAAATCCTTCTCATCCAGCAATCCAACAAATGCCTCCATGATGGCCTTTCTGGTTTTAAGTACGCGTCTATCCATGGCGCCTCCTCTATATGTTTCTTCGATTTCTGTATATTTCTATGAATGGCTTACTCTTTTCAACAAAAAGGAGTATTTCGTTGATTATTCAACGAAAGCGGTTTTTTTAGCGATTGAAGCCCGAAAGCTGCTTTGTTACTCTTATTTTATCAACAAATGTTCATAAAGCAACGATTATTCATCATAACGAAACTGAGGGGAATCGAATGAAAATATTGGTCTATGGTGCGGGTGTGCTAGGCAGTCAGCTGGCCCACGTTCTGGTACGTGGAGGAAATGACGTTACGGTTATGGCGAGAGGGAAACGGGCGGAGGAATTGGAGAGGGATGGCGTGGTCATTCGGCATGTATTTCAGTTTAGAACGACGGTTGATCCGGTTCGGGTAACAAGAGAATTAAAAGCGGAAGATGTTTACGATCTCATTTTCGTGGTCATGAAATATAATGATTTTCCTTCGGTGTTACCTATTCTAGCGAATAACCGGAGCACCAACATCGTGATTGTAGGCAACAATGCAGATGCGCGAAGTATGCAGACCTATCTCGAAGACAACAGCCCAGTGGATAAGCGAGTCGCGTTTGGTTTTCACGTTAGCGGCGGGAAGCGTCACAAAGATCGGATGATGTCCATAGGAGGGGGAAAGGGACTGATGGTGATTGGCGCACTGGACGGTAAGATTCTACCTCTGCTGGATCAGGCCTTTGCAAAAGCAAAGTATAAGCTGGATGTGATGAAGGATATCGACGCTTGGCTGAAGAGTCATCTCATCCCGATTCTAATGCTGAATGCGGTAAGCTTCAATGAAGAGCGAGAGTTGAAGAAGCTGGAGGGAAGCCGAGAGCAGCTCCTGCACATGATCGGCGCCTTGGATGAGGGAATTGCTGTACTGGAGGCGATGGGCATCGACATGATTCCGCGAGCACAGGCGAAGCTGATCCGCAAGCATAAGCGGCTGCTTTATCTTTTGCTGAAGATTTACAGCATGCTTCCGGTGCATAAGCTCGTTGCAGGTTCTTATGGCGAAATAGAGGCAATGGACCGAGCATTTACCGATTGGAAAAGCGTCACGAAAGTTCCTACACCCCATTGGGATGCACTCCGAAGGGATTTTACCATCCTATAATAAGATATGCATATGTTCAAATCATCTTTCTGTTGCTCAAAACTTCGATCCCGATTACAATAAAACCAACTAATAAAATGGGGATAAGGAGATATGAGGATGCGGGAAGTGCCTATGCGTTATGTCAAAGCGAATCAGGTCGGGATCGTGCTGTTTGTACTTCTATCGTTTGGGTTCAATCAACCGCTGATCTTGGGTGCGTTATGGATCATTCAGGTGGTCGGGCTCGTCTCTGGGGGGAAGCTGAATCTATTTGTCCAGATCGGGAAGGCTGTGCTTAAGGGAAAAGGTACGGAAACCCAGGCGGTGGAGCTGCAGCGTTTCAATAATATTCTGGCGGTCTTGTTCCTGTCTCTGGCTCTCATCTCATTCTCCCTGAGCTGGCAGGTAGCCGGTTATCTCTTCTCCGGAATGCTCCTGCTTGCAGCAAGTGCTGCTTTGCTCGGTTATTGTGTGGGCTGCACCGTTTATTTCTGGTACAAACAGCTTCGTGCAGGCAGAAGGATCGGGTTCTAAACCATTGATGAAGGTAAAATATAAGGTAACGTTGATGCGGCTTCGTAATTCGGAGCCGTTTCTTTGTGCTTTTTGAAGGAGAGAAAGGTTAAATTCTTGTCAGACGGGCAGAATGGGTGTCTATGAAATGGGTTAAATACAGTTGAAGAGAAAATCGCTGAATGTGTAAAATGAGAGGGAACCTTCTTGTCGGATGGCGTAAATACGTTACAGGCTAGGACATCTTCACATTTGATGATATGATAGAATATAAAGGCTCTGGAATGAGATGGAATTCCTTATGCATAGATATAGGTATGGATGAAGATTCGGGCAGGATTAACGGACGTGGGTGATCATGTAAAAGGTTCCCCGGTTGTGGACGCTCGCAAGTGAAAGAGAATGAGGTCGTTCAGACTCATGGATAATGTGGAATAGGTGGCGTATGAGATGAAAAAGGCTCGCTTAATATATAATCCGACCTCAGGCCGGGAAGAAATGAAGAAACGTCTGGCTGATGTGCTGCAGCGTTTGGATCAAGGTGGCATCGAAGCTTCAGTACACGCAACAACGGGTGAGGGAGATGCAACCCGTGAAGCGGAGCTGGCGATTGAACGTGGATATGACATGATTATTGCCGCAGGTGGCGACGGTACGCTGTACGAAGTCATCAACGGCATGGCCGAGCGGGAGAATCGTCCGCCGCTGGGTGTGTTCCCTTTGGGAACAACGAATGATTTTGCGCGTGCGCTCGGGATCCCGAGACAGTGGGAGGATTATGTGGATCTGGTCATTAATCAGCAGACCCGTCCTCTCGATCTGGGGAAGGCAAATGATAAATACTTCATTAATATCGCAGGCGGCGGCTCGTTGACCGAATTGACATATGAGGTGCCAAGCCGTCTGAAAACGATGATTGGGCAGCTCGCCTATTATATGAAGGGCATCGAGAAAATGGCCAGCCTGTCACCGCAGGAGCTGATTATCCGTGCGGCAGGCCAGGAAGAGATTCATGACGAATTCATGCTGTTCCTGATCGCCAATACAAATTCCGTCGGGGGCTTCGAGAAGCTTGCACCAGGCGCAACGATAGACGATGGAATGTTCGATGTGATCGGTGTGCGCAAATGTAATCTGGCCGACATGATCCGCCTCGTGACGCTTGCGCTGCGTGGGGAACATCTGAACGATAAGAAAGTGATTCATTTCCAGACGGATTATATGGAAGTGACGTCACCGGGATACGTACAGCTGAACCTGGATGGAGAGCTTGGCGGCACTTTGCCTGCGACGTTCCAGAACCTGCAGCACCACCTGCTGCTGTATCGTTAAGAGAACGGGGTAATGGTGCAGGTGGCAGAGTGTTTTTCCAGTTGCCGTCTGCGTGGGGATCACGTATAATCTCAGGGTGATATTGAAAAGATGAAGTGGAATGAACTCCCCATGCGTGGGGTGATATATAAGAAGAAAGAAGTGAATGTACGTTGTCTAATACGAACCGCAGCGGTCGTGGAAAAAACCGCCGGAATTCGGCTGCCTCTCAGGGGCAAGGGAATGCGATCGCATCCCGTCAGCCAGGTAAATCATCTCGTCCATCATCACGTCAGCAAGGGAAAGAGGTGCGGCCACAAGGCGCATCTCTTTCTGCCGTTCGTCCGAAGGGACGTGGACGTGAATCCGCGCCAATCGAAGGACTTCCGGTCAGCAAAAACGAAGAGACCGTCATCGACATCATTGGCATGAACCATGACGGTGAGGGTGTAGGTCGTGCGAATGGATACACGCTCTTCGTACAAGGTGCGCTCCCGGGTGAAACTATCCGCGTACGTGTGATGAAGACCAAGAAGCAGTACGGCTACGCCAAGCTGCTGGAGATCGTGAAGGCGAGCCCGGATCGCGTATCCGCCCCCTGTCCGATCTATGATCAGTGCGGCGGCTGCCAGATCCAGCATATGAGCTATGCCGGACAGCTTGCGTGGAAGCGCCAGCTGGTGGTGGATAATTTGCAGCGGATCGGGAAGCTGAACGTGATGGTTGAGGATGCAGGCGCTCAGGGTGATGAAGCGAACCTGAATAGACTGTCTGAAAAGAATATGGATCAGGCAGCTGAACTGGCTATTTCCGAAGAACAAGGGAACGGCAGCAATCGTATTCGTCTTCGGCTGGAAGGTGTCATGAACGAAGAAGCTGCTGCGCAAGGTATTCGTGTGCTGCCTACCATGGGTATGGACGAGCCGTGGCGTTACCGGAACAAGGCACAGGTGCCTATTGGAGTGACCGAAGGCGGCTTGGTGGGTGGGTTTTATGCCAAAGGAAGCCATCGGATCATTGACATGGAGACCTGCCTTATTCAGCATGAGCATAACGACGAAGTCGTAGCGAAGGTGAAGGAGATCGGCAGCCATCTTGGGATCAGTGCTTACAACGAGGAGACAGGCCGCGGCCTGCTGCGTCATGTGGTCGTGAAGAAGGCATTCCGCACAGGTGAGATGATGCTTGTTCTGGTCACCAATGGCCGAGATATCCCGCACAAGGATGAATGGATCGGCAGTATCCGTGAAGCGATCCCGCATGTGGAGAGCATCTGCCAGAACGTGAACAAGAAACAGACCAATGTCATCTTCGGCGACGAAACCCGTGTCCTGTGGGGCCGTGATGTAATCTACGATTATATCGGGGATGTGCAGTTTGCCATCTCTCCACGTTCATTCTACCAGGTCAACCCAGTACAGACGGAAGTGCTGTATGGTAAGACGGTAGAGTACGCTGGGTTGAGCGGCAAAGAGACAGTCATTGATGCCTACTGCGGCATCGGAACGATCTCTCTTTTCCTCGCGCAGCATGCGGATCAGGTGTACGGGGTAGAGATCGTGCCCGAAGCGATCGAAGACGCTCGCAGCAATGCGAAGCTGAACGAGATGAAGAATGTGAAGTTCGAAGTCGGTGCATCGGAAGATGTCATCCCGCGCTGGAAAGAGCAGGGCATCGAAGCCGATGTCATCGTCGTTGATCCGCCACGTAAGGGCTGTGATCCACGTTTACTGGATACGATCCTGGAGATGAAGCCGGAGCGCGTGGTATACGTGAGCTGTAATCCAAGCACGTTGGCACGTGATCTGCGTGTGCTGGAGGATGGTGGGTATCGGACGGTTGAGGTAACGCCGGTGGACATGTTCCCGCATACGGTACATGTGGAGTCGGTGGCGATGTTGGTTAGAGGCTAAACATAAACAGAAGGGGTTCGAGAATTCATATATGATTCTCGAACCCCTTCTTGTCTTTGTTTTAATACCATTCATTAATTTGTGAGTAATTCTGGAGTGAGGCGGTAATTAATATACGTGCACACCCGTACCAAGCACGGATTTGTTTTGTACGGAATTACCGGATAGATATACCTTTTGCAGATTAGGCAGCTGGCTCAGGGTCTCGATATTGGAAATGGCATTGTTCTCGAGGTGAAGCTCTTCTATGGCCTGCCAGTTACTCATAAATTCGAGAGAAGCCAAATTGCTGTCTTGCAGGGTGAAGGAACGCAGAGCGGACAGTTTGGCAAAGTAAGACATCATTTGGTCAACTTCATTTACAGAGGTGTTGGTTATGCTGAAATACGGCTGCTCTAAAGTTAAATGTTCAAGCACGCTGTTCTCCGCGGCGGCCGTTTGTTCAAAGTTCAGCCTGCACTCGGAGCATATCAGAGATTTGACCTGCTTCAAACGAAATAAAGCATCGCTCTCCTTATATAGTGACGAGTCATAAATGCTTAGGGCCTCTAGGCTGGACAAGCCGTCCAGGGCGCCAAGACGGGTTACTTCACTGACCTCCGAGAGGGAGAGTTGCTTAAGTTTCGGAAATTTCCCCAGCGCCGCCAAATTCAACTCTCCGCTTCCGCCACGGAGCGTCAGGCTGGTTGCGGCGGGCGCTTTCAGCCCGGGGAGAAAGGCGCTCGGAATTTCTACTCGCTCTACTTTAGGCAGTGTCAGCGCTTCTGCATTCTCGTAGTAGCCGGACAACGCTAATTCCCGCAAAGAGGATAGGCTATTGATGGCATTTACTGAACTAAGTTGACTTAGTGAAGCCAGACGTAATTTCGTGATGGAGGCCTTGCCGGTCAGGGGCTTCAGACTGGAGAAGTTTACATTTTCAATATCTAACATTTGTAGAGCAGGCATATTTTGCACAAAGTCGATGGATTTTACGTTGGTTAAGTAAGAAAGCCGGAGCTCCTGAAGCTGAGTTAAGGCGTACAGCGGCTGCAGGTCTGTGGCTTCACTGTAATCGATGGACAGGGAAGTCAGCCCGGTCATGGACGACAACCATCCCAGTTCATTGATATAGGTGAGCGACAGGGACTTTAGCGGCAGTTTGTTCAACAAAGAAAAATCCGTTACCGATTCATCCACATAGGTAATGGATAACGAGTTCAGATTGGGGAATTCCAGCAGTAGGGCCAATTCCTGATTGCTGCGAAGCTGAGTGGAAAGCTCCGTAACTTTGGACTTGTCACCAAAGTAGCTCGAAAATGTACTAAAGGATTCGTTAAAAGCGCCTCCGTAGCTTTTTAATCCGGACATATGAGCAAACGTGGTTTGGTTCGACTGGGAGATTTCATAGGTATTCGTCAGGTCCAACACCGTCAGACCGTTAAAAGCTTCAAAATCTCGCTGATCAATCTGCTGGCTATTCAGTTTCTTGTCTTGAGTAACATACGTGATCTTCTTGGCCTTTTCGTCGCTGAAGGGATCGGAGAGGCTATATGTAAACTTCCACTGATCATTCTCCGAATGCTCTACGGTTAAATAGCGAAGGCGAGCCAATTCCTCCTCTGTCGGCAGGGCAGACCCTTTATCGAAGATATCCCGCAAAAAGGAGAGCAGAACCTCGCTTTCAGGCATCTTTCGCACAGGCAGATTGGCTTCTGCTTGGGGATGAGTGGAGCTGACGCTGTAATAAAAATAAGTGCCAATGGCCCCGGTCAGGAGCATCAATATCAGCAGCAGCCTTACAGAGACGTTCAGCTTCGGTGCTGTTTTTGGGGGCGTTCCGTGGTAATGATTAATGGTCTGGTCCACGTAATAGACATGATTTTGCTTCAATAAAAGCTCTGTTTCACAATAGGGACACTTTAATATCTCACCCTCTTTGTATTCAATTCTTCCGTTGCAATTGGGACAGTTTAACGGGATAAAAGCCACGAATGTCCCCTCCTTCATTATGATGGTCATAAGATTATGCTGAACGGGCATCTAATTGCATTATACCTTGTGAATTTACGTTTGATGAGAGAAAGAAGTTTCGCATAGCGAAGGAGCAGGGAAACCCTGCTCCTCTTTGATCTTTTTAAAGTAAGGCTGGTTGTGGGCAATATTACATAAGTCATTAAGCGATCGAAGTAATTGGATGTTTAACTTGCACAGGGTAGAGAAGATCACCAGGGGTTCTTACAAATAAGCCGTCATTGGTGAGGGTACTTTTTAGAACGAGATGTTCTGTTGCACCTGGTGTGAAATGGAAGGTTATTTTCTCCGTATCCTCATCTGCAATCTGATGTAAAATATCGATCATATGGATTTCGTTTAGACCAATAACATCGAAGAGGTCAATATGATTGTCTTCCTTCTGATAAATCACGATGACATTTTTATTTTCCAAGTGATAAATATCGTTACTGAACACATTCAGGCAATAAAACATGAGTATGCCATGAGTCTGGGCGGTTCCGAAATGTTGCGAAACAGGTAGCCTTTCGGATGTAAATTTTAGGATAAGGCGTAAATCTTCCGCGTTAGTAACATCGAGTTTTCGAAGATTCGCAGGCTCGGGTAATTTTTTTGCCTTATAATCCATTGAAAAAAGATGTTCTTCCACCGGTTTAAACCCAAACTTAGGATAAAAATCAAGCACCGATTCATTGGCAAAAAGGTACATGAGATCGTACTTGTTGTCGTACTCCTCTAAAATCTTGTTCATTAAACAAGTGGATAGTCCTTTCCCTCGATAATCGGGATGTGTCATCACCGTGCCGATTTGAATCGCTCTTTTCTTCCCCCCGTGAATGATGAGTTCAAGGATGTTAACAGAAGCGTTGGCAATAACCTGGTCTCCATCTACAAATGAAAAAGGTTTGTATCCTTCTCCCCAGAACCCTTGTTGGTACCAATTTTCAAATTTTAAATCAAATGTGTTAGCAGCAAGTTCGAAGAAACTTTTTCGAAGGACTTCATTGTTTTTATAATCCTTCTTAAATATAAATTCCTGCATTCTATATTCCCCCCCTTAACTCTCAAAAGTGACTGTCTGTATATTATTGGTATTATCTAGTACATAACCTGATATATCAAGCATCAAATTTACGGAAACGCTTGACTGTGGATTTGATGTATTTGATAGAGGTTGATCATGATATTGAACATAACAATTTCGTGACGAGTAATGAATCATCGTTTCAGCTTACATAGCTTCTCGAGTCTATCTATCACTGCCTGATCATCGGACGAAGAGTATGTCCGTATCCGTATAAGACTTTGCATATATATGAAATAATCTAGGATTCACCTTTAATTTGGAGTAAGAATTCTCTTCCATGAAGTGGTATTATCTGGGGTGAAAGGAGGCTGGTTACAGTAAATTATGTAAGCGCTTTACATGGTTTATAAAAAATTTGGTATGGGGGGAAGGCTTCGAATGAGGAAATCATTTAAGCAGGTCGTTTCCGGGTTACTCGCAGTGGCTCTGCTTCTTCCGGGCGGCTTGACGGCTTCGACAGTAAGTGCAGCAGATCCAGCAGCATCGAATTCACAGATTGTCTATCAGGAAACATTCCAGAATGGTCAAGGCAAAGCAACTCAATCCGGCGGTGCCCAGCTGGAAGCTGTGACAGGCAAGCCGTTTGAGGGCAATGATGATGGAGCAGCGTTGAAAGTCAGTAACCGAACCAATAACTTTGATGGCGTGGATCTCGCATTCACCGATCTTGGTTTGACCAATGGCCAAGAGTATTCTGTAACCGCTTCCGTTTATGTCGATACGGATGCTACCCCACCTGCAGACGGGAAAGCCGTTCTGGAAATTGTAAGCAATAAGGGCGTTGATGGATCTGAGGCATACACTGGAATTAGCTCTGCTGACTTTATAGCCGGGCAAGGCATTACACTAACCGCTGATCTCTCCGTTAACAGTGTGGACAAGACAGCTCTGCGGATCAAGTCTGATGAAGCAGGTAAGGGTGTCTCTTTCTATATTGGAGATATCACAATTACCCAGGCAGCAGCACCTGTCGAACCCACGGTAGTCCTTAACCAAAGTTTTGAGGACGGCAGCACCGGTGGATGGGGCAAGCTGGGTTGGGGATCGAACGGCGACACTGCGGTCGTTGACGACGTAGCCTCCGAAGGTGTGAAATCTCTGAAGTTCTACAATCGGGCCGATGAGAAAGCCGTTCCTGCCCTCGTACTTACAGGCAAGATGAAATCCGACCGTAAGTACGATATCTCCCTCAAGGTTAGACTCGGTTCTGGTGAAGGCCAGTTCCATCTGGCTTCCAAGATCGATTCTGAAATCCTAGCGGATGATCAGAAGTATCCTTGGATTATAGGGAACAAACTTGTAACCGCTTCCGACTGGACTTTATTTGAAACCAAAGGCTATGAAGTGCCTTCTAAAACAAATGAGGTCATCATCTATGTTGAACCATCAAACAATACGTTAAAATCCGATATTTACATTGATGAATTCATCATCACCGATGTAACCTCTGGTGAAACCGCACCAGAGATTGTGGATAAAACAGGAATCACTGCAGACTTTGAGAGCGGTCTGGATGGATTCAAAGCACGCAACGGCCGTGAAACAGTAGACCTCTCCCAGGACGATAATCATACACCTGACGGCAAGCAAAGCTTGCTTGTAACGACTAAGGCACAATATGATGCAGCTTTGGTTGATGCTGCAGGCAAAATGGCGAAGAATCACGAATATGAGCTGTCTGCTTGGGTGAAAATGGCACCAGGTGAGGCGCCTACAACACTTCGTATTAGTGTTCAATATGCGGAGAGTGGCTATGCGAACGTTTCACAAAATGCAACCGTTACGGATCAAGATTGGGTACATTTAACAGGAAAATATACACTCACGACGACTCCAAGCGTACTCAATGCGTATATTGAAACGGCAAATGACGATGGTGGAAACCGTACCTTCTTCCTGGATGATTTTGCTCTGAAATATGTGGGTCCTGTAAATGCTGCGCCTCCGATTCAAGAAGACCTTCCTGATCTGAAGGAGGTTTACAAGGATGATTTCCTGATCGGTAACATTGTTAATCCGGCGACCTTTGACGAGACCCGGCTCAAGCTGCTGACGAAGCATCACAATGTCGTCACGTTTGAGAATGATATGAAGCCGGATTATGCATACAACACGGACAGACAATTTGATTTCACCGCAGAAGATGCCCTTGTCCAAAGAGTACAGGATGCAGGCCTTGATCTGCACGGTCACGTGCTCGTATGGCATGCGCAGTCTCCTACATGGCTGCATACGGCAGCAAACGGCGAACCTTTGAGCCGTGAAGAAGCTCTGGAGAACCTGAGAACACATGTTCAAACGGTCGTTGAACACTTTGGTGACCAAGTCATTTCCTGGGACGTTGTCAACGAAGCCATGAACGACAACCCGGCTAATCCGCAAGACTGGGAAAATGCATTGCGTAACTCTGGCTGGTTACAAGCCATCGGCCCTGACTATCTTGAGCAGGCATACCTTGCAGCCAAGGAAGTCATTGACGAGAATGGCTGGGATATCAAGCTTTACTACAATGACTACAACGATGACAACCAGAATAAATCTACTGCGATCTACAGCATGGTGAAAGAGATCAATGAAAATTACGCCAAAGATCACCCTGGCGAGAAACTGATTGATGGCATCGGCATGCAAGCCCACTACAATTTGGGCACGAGATTGGACAATGTGAAGATGTCACTCGAACGTTTCATTTCCTTGGGTGTGGAAGTCAGTGTCACCGAATTGGACATTATGGCAGGCACCAACTCTGCAATCACTGAAAAAGAAGCGAAGCAGCAGGCTTATCTGTATGCCTCATTGATGGATCTCTATAAGAAGAACAGCGAGCATATTCCGCGTGTGACTTTCTGGGGATTGAATGACAGCACGAGCTGGAGAGCCGAGCAGAATCCAACTTTGTTTGACAAGGATTTTCAAGCCAAAGAGGCCTTCTACGGGGTTGTTGATCCGGAGAAGTACCTGGCAGAACATCCACCCGAAGAGCTTGATTACAAGAAATCAACTGCCTTCTATGGGACACCATCCATTGATGGTTCTGTAGACAGCATATGGAGCAAAGCTCCTGAGTTAAAACTGGATACGAAGCAAATGGCGTGGTCCGGTGCAACAGGAACGGCAAGAGTACTGTGGGATGACGACAATCTCTATGTGCTCGCTCAAGTCAGAGACGATCAACTGGACAAGACCAATCCAAATGTATGGGAGCAGGATTCTGTTGAGGTATTCGTCGATGAAAATAACGGCAAAACGTCCAGCTTCCAGGATGATGATGGACAATACCGAGTGAACTTCGAGAACCTTGCTACCTTTAATCCTGCAGAAATCGCAGCAGGTTTCGAATCCAAAGTCGCTGTTTCCGGTACCAACTACACGGTCGAGATGAAAATTCCATTCAAAAAGGTGAAGCCTGCGAATAATGCGAAGATCGGCTTCGATGCGCAGATTAACGATGCCAAAGACGGCAACAGAATCAGCGTAAACGCATGGAATGATGCATCCGGTCAAGGTTACCAGGATACATCCGTATTCGGTGAGTTGACGCTCACGGGCAAACCTTCTCCAGGAGGAAACAACGGTGGCGGCAACAACAGTGGCGGGAATAATGGTGGCAGCAGTGGCGGATCGAACTCCGGTACTACTCCGCAGCCGCAACCACAGCTTCCAGGCAGCGACTCGGCAATTGTGCCAGTAGTGAAAGTCGAAAATGGAACAGCCACAGCAACCATTTCAAGAGACAGCCTGAATAAAGCGATTGAACAGGCTTCCCCAGGTGCAAATGGCAAGAAACAGGTTACCATCGAAGTGCCGAAGCAGGCAAACGCCAAATCCTATGTGGTGCAGCTGCCAACTTCAAGCCTACAGAGCAATAATAATGTTGAGTTTGTACTTAAGACAGACTATGCAGCACTTCAAATTCCGTCCAACATGCTGTCAAACATTACGGAACAAGCGGATCAAGTCTCTATTCAGATTAGCAAAGTCTTGGCAGATCGCTTGAGTGCAGAAGTCCGCGCCAAAGTGGGCAGCCGTCCGGTGATCGACCTTAGCATTAAAGCTGGGGACCGTGTGCTGGCTTGGAATAATCCAGCAGCGCCTGTAACGGTATCTATACCGTACACACCTGCTGGCCAAGAGCTTGTCAATGCACATCAACTGGTGGTCCTGAATATTGACAGTCAAGGAAAGGCAGCAGTTGTACAGAACGGACGATACGATGCTAAATCCGGATCGGTTGTGTTCAAGACAACGGAATTCAGCACGTATGCCGTAGCCTACGTAACCAAGTCTTTTGCTGATGTACAGCATGTCCTGTGGGCAAAAGAAGCCGTTGAAGCAATGGCTGCACGCGATATTATTAAAGGCATTTCGGATGAGAGCTTCGCTCCTTCAGCTTCCATTACGAGAGCTGACTTTATCACTTTGCTGGTAAGAGCCCTTGAATTGAAGGGCCCGGACACGAACACGGCGGTCTTCAGCGATGTACAGCCTACTGCTTACTATGCACAGGCCGTGGCCATTGCCAAGGAGCTGGGGATCGCCTCTGGATTTGAAGACAACACGTTCAAACCAGGCAGCAGCATTTCCCGTCAAGACATGATGGTTCTTACGGCGAAAGCCCTGAAGGCAGCAGGTAAGCCATCTGCGGGCAGCGGAAATCTGGCTTCGTATTCCGATGCTGCGAGTATTTCCACTTATGCGGTGGATAGTGTAACTTCCCTCGTAGGAAGCGGAATTGTCAATGGAAAAGGTGGCAAAATTGCACCAACTGAATCATTGACCCGCGCTGAAGCAGCGGTGATTCTGTCCCGTATCTGGAACATGTAAGTGATTGTAAAGGACATTTTGAAATAACGAGGCAACTCATTGAAGCTGCTGTCTGTACTTTACAGACGGCAGCTTTTTTCAAATCCCATGGCCCTCGATCATGATTGCAATATAGATCGTTAACCAACCGATTCCATTTGCAGCTCAGCAAAAATCATTCGTTTAGGCGATTTTATGATAGGAGGGAGCCGCTACTCTATGCTGAATATTGTCGATCCAACACATAGACATCATAAATTTTACTTTTTTCCACTTTGCAATAAAGATGGAATCTGATAGGATAAGTTTATAAATACGATGGTTTTAGTGAGGATTAAAAGGAGGCCGCCTTGCCATGCAAGAACTAACACATCTGGATCAACTTGAGGCTGAAGCGATATACATTATCAGAGAAGTAGCAGCGGAGTGCGAGAAACCGGTCATGTTATATTCCATCGGCAAGGACAGCTCGGTCATGCTGCACTTGGCCCTAAAGGCTTTTTACCCCGAGAAGCCGCCGTTCCCATTCATGCATATCGATACAACCTGGAAATTTAAGGAAATGATAGAATTCCGCGACCGAAAGGCGAAGGAATTTGGTATCGAGATGATCGTGCACTCTAATGAAGAAGCTATTCAACAAGGAATCAACCCTTTCGACCATGGTTCCGCATATACCGACATTATGAAAACCACAGCCCTGAAGCAGGGATTGGATAAATACGGATTCACGGTTGCGTTCGGTGGGGGAAGACGTGATGAGGAGAAGTCGCGTGCGAAGGAGCGGATTTTCTCGTTCCGGAACAAGAACCACTCGTGGGACCCGAAGAACCAACGTCCGGAGATGTGGAAGCTGTTCAACACGCGAATCAACAAGGGTGAGAGCATTCGAGTCTTTCCGCTGTCCAACTGGACTGAGAAGGATATCTGGCAGTACATTCGTCGGGAGAACATCGATATCGTTCCGCTTTACTCCGCGGACGTAAGACCGATCGTTAATCGTGACGGGCATATCATCATGGTGGATGACGAGCGGATGAAGCTTGAGCCTGGCGAGAAGATCGAGATGAAGAAGATTCGTTTCCGCACGTTGGGTTGTTACCCGCTCACGGGCGGAGTCGAGTCCGATGCTGTTACGCTGGACGAGATCATTGAGGAGACATTGGGTGCGTTATCCTCCGAACGGACCAGTCGGGTTATCGATCAAGAAGCAGCGGGAAGCATGGAACGACGCAAACGGGAGGGCTATTTCTAACATGAAGAGTCTACTTAAATTCATTACCTGCGGAAGTGTGGATGACGGCAAGTCCACGCTGATCGGACATATGCTCTATGACGCCAAGCTGCTGTTCGCCGATCAAGAGCGCGCGCTTGAGCTCGATAGTCGATTGGGAAGCCGAGGCGGCAAGATCGACTACTCGCTGCTCCTCGATGGTTTGCTGGCCGAACGCGAACAAGGGATTACCATTGATGTGGCTTATCGTTATTTTACGACGTCTCATCGTTCCTTCATCGTGGCGGACACACCGGGACACGAAGAATATACGCGCAACATGGCTGTAGGTGCTTCCTTTGCCGATCTAGCCATCATTCTGGTGGACGCTACCAAAGGCATCATCACCCAAACCAAACGCCATGCCCGGATCTGCGCCCTGATGGGGATCAAGCATCTCGTATTGGCTGTGAACAAGATGGATCTGGTTGGCTTCGATCAGAGGACGTTCGAGGCAATCAAGGAAGAGTTCATCCAAACGACGGCCGAATTCCAAATCAAGAGCATTCAGGTCATTCCCGTGTCCGCTACGGAAGGGGACAACATCACAACTCAGTCGCCAAATAGCCCCTGGTACGAAGGGTTAGCTTTGTTGCCGTATTTGGAAAATATAGATGTTCATACTACCGATGATACAAAGCCTTTCATGATGCCGGTTCAGCGTGTAAGCAGACCGGACCATACGTTCCGTGGGTTCCAGGGCCAGATTGAGGCTGGAAAGGTTTCAGTCGGAGACGAACTCATGACGCTGCCAAGTCGGGAGAAAGCAAAGGTTAAGCGGATTTTGGTGACGGACCAAGCTCAGGATTCGGCTTATGCTGGCCAACCGGTTACGATACAACTCGACCGCGAAGTTGATGTCTCGCGTGGCTGCGTGCTCACGATGGATAATCAAGTCCAAGAAGCTGACAGCTTCGCTTCTACGATCCTGTGGATGGACGATTCCGTCCTGACTCCGGGCAAGCATTATTGGGTTAAGGTCGGAACGAAGACTCTTCCAGGCACTGTAACGGCAATTACCCATAAAATTGACATTAACACGGGCCAAACCGTTCCGGCGGATCAGATTGTTAAGAACGAATTGGCCAAGTGTGAATTCACGCTGTCGGATCAGATCGTCTTCGATTCCTTTGAGCACAATAAGAGCATCGGAGGTTTTATCCTCATTGATCGTGTCACCAACATGACGTCCGCTTGCGGAGTCATCGATCAAGCGCTGAAGGGAGACAGCCGATTTGCCACGCTGGATACGGGGATCACGAGAGAGGTTCGCGCCCAGCAGAAAGGACAATCTCCGCTCACGGTCTGGTTTGCTGGCTCGGATACGGTAGCTCTCGCCAAGGAAGTGGAGAAGCGACTAGTGTCATCCGGTTACCATACCATGCTGCTTGAGAGCGTCAGTGGAGAAACGCTCCGCGGTACGGCGGAGATGGCAAAGGTGTTGAACGACGCTGGTCTGATCTCACTGGTATCCCATGAGTCTATCAGTGCGGGCGAACTTGAGACAGCCCGAGAGATCATTGGGGGCAAAGGATTCATTGAAGTTAACGCGGATGAGATCGGCGGAATTTCCACCCAGGATGCCGCGAAATCCGTGGTTAAACGAGTCGTGCAATCCATTATCGATCACAGTCCTTCGAATAACTACGACATTTAATAAGCATGTCAGATACAGCGGTTGCCGATCAGGCAGCCGCTTGTTTGTTTAAGATTAATGAGCAGTTAGAAATCTTTGGAATTCTTATGTAAGAGTCGGTGTAAAAAAATTATAAAGCATAAGTTTGAAAAAAGTATGATCACGAAACAAAGCAAAAACCGGATTGAGCATAGATCAATCCGGTTTTTTGCTATTTCCATCCATTTACCTATGTCCCATCAATCAACGGCAAAATGCACAACGGCACTATATAACATCTTGTTGTGAATGGGGTGGTATGTCACTTGATGCTGAACCTGCTTCACTCGCAGCATTAGCGCTTTGTTGATTCCGATTCGGTCCTCAATCGCCCGCTCCAGTTCTTTGAAGTCATAAGCCTGCAAGCATTCAACTTTGTCTTTAATCATATCCAGTGAAATTTCCATGTTTGATCCAGGCCACCTTCATGTCACGATTTGCAGGTACAAAAGCCTGCCGAGCTTTAATTGTAGAGGAGCTTGTTCGGTTCGGCAAGAGCTGACAGCGAGAATCATTAGAACGATGGAGACGGCTTGATTTATATATGGGGGAGGCAAAGCGGGAGTTGAGTTAGGCTTTGAGACATGACGAATAAACTCGTGCTGAAAATCAGCTTAAGACGTGATAAAATTAAAAAAAGGACAAATGGAGGAAGGGTAACCGATCCAAGTTCCATTGGGTAAATAGCCAAGAGGGGCATCGCCCCTCTTTTTTATGCGAATCCATAGAAATCAGACTTCTGTTCAGGTTAAAATGTATTCGTTTGGACGTAGCATTAACATATAATGCTGTTTGAACTACGCTGCGGTAACATGGTATAAGTGAAGATGGTGTAATTGAAGAAGATGCAGTAACATTCGTACTAAATGGATGAACTAGGGAATGAACAGATATTTACTATTCTCGGGGCCATGTTGGTCCCGGTATATATAGAGGAGTTTTTAAGATGAAAGACAATTTTTGGCGTGAATTGCCACGACCATTTTTTATATTGGCACCGATGGAAGATGTAACAGATGTTGTGTTTCGCCATGTTGTGAGTGCAGCGGCCAGACCGGATGTATTTTTTACGGAGTTTGCGAATACTGAGAGTTACTGTCACCCGGAGGGGAACAAAAGTGTACGTGGGCGTTTGACATTTACAGAGGATGAACAGCCCATGGTAGCTCATATCTGGGGAGATAAGCCGGAATTCTTCCGTGAAATGAGTATTGGTATGGCGAAAGAAGGCTTTAAAGGCATCGACATTAACATGGGTTGTCCTGTAGCCAATGTGGCGGAGAACGGGAAGGGGAGCGGACTGATCTGTCGTCCCGAAACGGCTGCGGAAATTATCCAAGCTGCAAAAGCCGGGGGACTGCCTGTAAGTGTAAAAACAAGACTTGGTTTCACTGAAGTGGACGAATGGCGCGACTGGTTGACCCATATTTTGAAACAAGACATCGTGAATCTCTCGATTCATCTGCGCACAAGAGAAGAAATGAGCAAGGTAGACGCTCACTGGGAACTGATTCCGGAGATTAAAAAGCTTCGTGATGAGGTAGCACCCAATACACTGCTGACCATTAATGGAGATATTCCTGATCGTCAGACCGGCTTGAAGCTCGCTGAGCAATATGGCGTGGATGGCATTATGATCGGGCGTGGTATCTTCCAGAACCCGTTTGCTTTTGAAAAAGAGCCGAAGGAACATACCAGCGAAGAATTGCTTGGTCTGCTGCGGATTCATCTGGATCTCTATGATCAGTATTCCGCACAGGAGCCGCGTTCGTTCAGCCCGCTTGCGCGCTTCTTTAAAATCTATGTTCGCGGATTCCGCGGGGCAAGTGAACTCAGAAACAGCTTAATGAACGCCAAATCCACAAAGGAAGTGCGTACGCTGCTTGATGAGTTTGGAAGCAAGAATCATGATGAAGCAGAGGAACAAGGAAATTAAGTTGCCAAGTTCCGACAAATAGTTGAGATTTATTGGCGGGTTACCAAGAAAAGAAGCGGGAAATATCCCGCTTCTTTTTTTTAGCTGCTATACTTCTATTTTAGTCGTAACACATTCATTGCCCAATCTGTCCACGAATGGGACTGAGGAACTTCAAAGCCGTCTTACCTAGGTAAATTAACGAGAATATCCCGGTTGTGCCATCGTTACCGGTTGAGGATTGTTAAGCACCCATAACACCGCCAATTCGCATAATCTAGCAGGCGCATCATAATCCGATCCATTGCGAAGCCTGCCGACCAAGTTGGTTGCCTCTTGCAGAAGTGCTGGAGCTAATGGCGTACCGGTGCCCAGGTATCGAAGCAGCGCATCCAGCATCTTGAGGTATTGGCCATCCCAATTTCCCCCGCCATTATCCAATACTTCATGAGACACGCGCCCGGTGATGCGGATGACCTCTCCCTGTACCGTTTGAGCATGACCCTTGGGAGGAATGAGATATTCCCACAGCTCTTGGTGCTGCTCGGGCCAGGTGGTTGCCTTTACCTGAATGGGGGCAGTTCCATCATGCATGATCCGATTCGCTACCGGCTCGACACCAAATAGTCGATAAAGCTTGAGAAGCGCGTCTGACACTTCGTCAACGCTGTCTTGATTGAACTTTTCCCGGACGAATTCAAAATCCTTGCCAATTCGCTTTACCGACTCTTTCATAGCAGGGGTGATCGATGCTCCGGCATCCAGCAAAATGGCTGAGATTTCAGACATACTTACAATATCACTATTCCGACAATTGACTAATCCTTTAGCGAGCGGGGTGTTCCCCTGTTTATTCTCTACGTTGATATCAGCACCTCGGGTTACCAACTCTTGCACCACTGTAGTTCTATACGAATTGACTGCTGAATGCAACGGTGTTTCATTGGTATAATCAACCGCGTCCAGCTCTGCACCCAATTCGAGGAGCAAGGGTACATTTCCTGACCAGTGCGCAGCATGGGCGTGCAATGGCGTACGCTGGTACTTGTCCCGGGCGTTCAGATCAGCTCCTTGCTCTACCAGCCATCGAACGGCTTCATCCGAAATCTGTCGGAAACTGAGGGCTGTACCTTTGCTGTAACCCCCGCGGGCATCCCATTCGCATTGCTCAAAGACCTCTTTTACAGCAGTGATATCATTATTTTTAATGAGTTGCTCCATATGGGCGGGTAATGTTGTTTTCTTCTTAGCCATTAACGTCTTCCTCTCCTTTATGAATAGCAACGTACTATCCCATGATAGGCAATGACAGTTTAATAGATATATAATTTCCAGCCATTTTATCACATAGGGGAATTAAAATCCAAAAATAGGAATTCTCCCGTCTGAAGTCTAGCTCCACATCCTGTATCAACCCGAGATGTCAATTCGGTATGCTATGTTATAATTAAGGTAGTAGGCTTTTGAGAAGAGGAGGATTTATGTCCTGGAGTAAATTGAAGCAACAACTGGAGAGCTTCCTTAGCCCGGCATTAGTCGGAAGAGTTGAATACCGCGCAACAAGCTACCGTTATGCACTTGATA
Source organism: Paenibacillus illinoisensis NBRC 15959 (assembly GCF_004000925.1). Classification (GTDB taxonomy): domain Bacteria; phylum Bacillota; class Bacilli; order Paenibacillales; family Paenibacillaceae; genus Paenibacillus; species Paenibacillus illinoisensis. The sequence continues at coordinate 76,193 of NZ_BIME01000006.1, forward strand.
AATCAGGAAGCTGTTACCTTTCCGTAGATAAGAAGAACATACTCAATATGAGTGACACAACAACTCCAATCCGCTGGTACCAGACGGAGCAGGAGATCAAGAACGATCCGAATTCTGAAATTCCTGTGGATAACGAAGAGATTGAAGCGATTCGAAAAGAGAGCAAAGGAGCCATTCCGGAGGAACGTCTTCACGTCATTGCAAGAAGCAGAAAAATCTCTGTTCTGGCCAAAGAGCTTTTGTCAGCTCAGTCATCATTAAGCAAATCTAATTTTACGGTTGCAGCGACTACGTTTTTATCAAGACCTATAGAGGAAAGTCTGGAGAGTCAGGATATCTTGCTGAACATTCTGGCTTTGGTAGACAGACGCGTTGGCAAAAAGCGAATTTTGAACATGTCTGAGAAGATCAAGTTAAAGCACCCAGCCGTGCAGTATTTTTATGAACTTCGGCGTAGGACGTTGTGAATTAGTTGAGAGTTAGATGTTTATCGTTTTTATTCTACGCTTGCTAAGCCTTGAATTGAATTCCTCAATTGTCACGTTATAATAAGGGCATGGACAGTTTATAATGCAAAGAGAGCCGTGCGTCAACACGACTCTCGGAGCGATAACCGCTTTTAAGGGCGGTGGGCTTAACAAGAGGATATAACGTCAAGTAGACCGCAACCTTTGCACGGTGGGGCGGTCTACTTGTGTTTATCTAACAAAAGTGCTTCTATCAGCGTTCCAAAGGAACGGCATAGTGGCTTCAGACACCGAGACAATAGAAAAATAAAAATAACTTGAAACTACGATAAGAAATCTTCTGGTGTTCAAGTTTTAGAAAGTGAGACATAAATGTCGGATACTAAGCTGTTTCATATAACGGGAGAAGTTAAAGAGTTGCCAGCCAATTCTGTTCTACTTGAGAGAGAATTACAAGTATTGATCGAAAAGAATATGCCTGTTTTTTTTGGAGTAACTTTTCTAAAAAGCGAATATACGACATCGAACGGTGGTAGAATTGACAGTTTAGGCTTAGATGAAAACAACTGTCCTGTCATTTTTGAATATAAAAGAACCAGTAACGAGAATGTGATTAACCAAGGGTTATTTTATCTCGATTGGCTACTAGATCATAAAGCAGAATTTGAGTTGTTAGTGATGAAGAATCTAGGAAAAGAGTGTTCGGATAAGTTAGATTGGAGTATGCCCAGACTTATTTGTGTAGCAGGAGACTTCACAAAATATGATAAATATGCAGTTAAACAGATCAATAGAAACATTGATCTTGTTCGTTACAAAAAGTTTGGCGCAGATTTACTTATGATGGAGCTAGTAAATTCAAGTACGGTGAGACCTTACAATATTCAGGAACAAGGAGATAAGTGGACTAAGCCATCATCAGACAAGACTTTTCAAGAACAACTTCAGTCAACAACGCCCTTGCTCAGAGAACTGTATTATTCCATTAGAGCCTATATACTTGCACTCGGTGATGACGTTACAGAAAATCAGCTCAAGTTGTATACAGCTTTTAAAAAGATGAAAAATATCATTTGTGTAGAAGTCTACCAAAAGCAGATACTACTGCACATGAGATTAAATCCTGGTGAGATTGAACTTGAGGATGGGTTTACTAGAGATATGCGTAATGTGGGGCATTTTGGGACTGGTGATTTGCAGATTATTATTAAATCCCCTGAAGATTTTAAAAGAGCAGAGCCTTTGATCGATAAAGCTTATAATTTAAACTAGCATAGCTAACACCCAAGCGCTCTAGACCAACAATAGAAAAGTTCGGAAAATGTGAAATAGAAGAACTGATGAAAGCAGATAACCCAGTTAATTCAGTTAACCGGAAGCATTAATGGAATCATTTTGATAATTCACTTTAGTTTTTAGTTATAGCTTTTAGCTATAACCAGTTATCTTCTTTTGGTTATTCTTCGAACTCCGCTCGGCGTGCTATGATACTCGTATACAACGAGGGGGTTATTTACATGACTGATAAGTTCCAGATCGTAGGAAGTTTGTTGCGGCCCGAAGAGCTGCTGAAATATAAAACGCAAATTGAGCATCGTGATGATATCCAGTATCCTTTCTATGAAAATTTTGAAGGATATGAGCAATGCGAGACCGAGGCAATCAAACAGGTTGTGAAAAAGGAAATCGATCATAACCTGTCGGTTGTTACAGACGGCGAGTTCTCCAAGTCGATGTGGCATCTGGACTTTGTCTGGGGCTTTGACGGAATTGAACGTTATATCGCGGACCACGGCTACTTTTTCCGGGATGTGGACGGAACATCCAAATATGAAACTCGTAAAGATATCGGATTGCGCATTACGGGTGAACTGAGCGGGAAGAACCATCACTTCATTCAACTGTTCAAACAACTGCAGGATACAGCAGGCGATCAGCAAACAAAACTTTGCGTACCGTCACCTTCCCATATCTTCGGAGAGCTGTCCTGGTCGGATAACATCGGCGGTACGAATGCTGTATATCAGAACAAACAGGAGCTCAAGGCGGGTCTTGAGAAGGCATATAAAGAATTCGTAGCGGAATTCGCTGCGGCTGGCGGCAAAATTCTGCAATTCGATGACTGCCTCTGGGAGCTGTTTGCAGACGACAATCCGAACTCTCCGTTTACCGGCGAGCATATTGATCAAGCAGAAGTAGCGGGTCTTGCCACCGAATTTATTGATATTAACAATACCGTAATTGACTTCGGTCATAGCCTGGGCTTGAAAATGTGGACACATAACTGCCGCGGTAACTACGATTCCCGCAACATGGGCGGTGGATCTTATGCGAAAATCGCCAACCTGTTCCTGAAACAGTTGAAATATGACCGTTTCTTCCTGGAGTGGGATGATGACCGTGCAGGTTCAATCGAAGCATTGGAAGTGTTCAAGGACAGACCGGAAACGGAGATCGTTCTCGGCCTGCTGTCTTCCAAAACAAGTACACTGGATGATGAAGCACGCGTCATCCGTCTGCTTGACGAAGCATCCAAAATCATTGATAAGGATCGTCTGCTGCTCTCCCATCAATGCGGCTTTGCCTCCTGCGATGGCGGTAACGAGCTGAGTGAAGCTCAGCAATGGGCGAAGATCGACCAAGGTCAACGCATTGCGAAGCAATACTGGAATAACTAAGAGCTACGGGAAAATTAACGATACTTCATCGTAGTCTCTAAAATTCGAATACGCATCATCTGAGCTTGAAGGGATGACTCAAGGGGCCACAAGTGCCTCGTGAGTCATCTTTTTTTTTGTGCAGCATTCTCCCAATCAAAACGCAGAAGCCCCGAAAAAGGACGTTGAATATGGCTTTATCTAGCTTTCGTCAGCCATTCATCAGGCCGAGAAGGACAAATGCTGTGCGCTAACTTGGTTTGAAATGTGGAATCAAACAGGAGAAGCGGCTGCTTACCAAGAAGTTATACTATTCCAGGAATACCCTGTGAAGTATGTTTGTGGAGTTGTTTTGATCACTTATAAAGAGCTTATTAGAGACATGAGGGGAGAGAAAATGATGACAGATAACCATGATCTGATAAATAGAGAACAATTGCTTACAGAGCTCGACTCGCTGGGGTATTCGGAAAGAATGAAACGGATGGCACTTCTGGGGCGCCAACGTGCAGGAGATGCGAATTATTCCGCGCTGCTTGTATCCTTGCTCGAAAGCGGCACCGCCTATGAGGCACATCTGGCCTTGACGGGTGCGGGTGTAGTGAATGATGCTCATGCGGTTGTACTGGCCCTGCAGCATCCCAAGGCAGGTGTTAGGGGCCGGGCGGCTGGACTACTGCCAGAAGTGGTGACTGACCCGGACTTTTCAATTGAAACCGAAATCACCCTGATGTCATACCACTGCCGCCGCCAATTGCTGCGGAGCATCTTGAATACACATCGTCAGGATTGGGCAGAGCGGCTGCTGCCGATCGTGCTTAACCGCTGGGGAGCACAAGAAGCGGCCTTGTTACTGGCTGTGTGCAGCGAAGAGACGGTACGCAGCAGGCTGCCAGAGCTGGGATATGCGTTACTGAACTGGCGGCTCTTAACGAAGTACCACCCCGATCTGGTGGCAGCGTACTTCAAGAATGCTTTACAGCATGCAACGCACCGGGAGAAGACCCATGTATGGTGGACGCTCTCTTCCCCGATTGAAATACTGAGTTTTTCTAGACCGGCGATTGTGCTGGAATGTGCGCTTACGCTTGGGCCATCGGATACGATTCACCCTGTACTCAAGCAGCAGCTGGGGATTCTGATTCAGGCCAGCCCAGAGGACGTTTTTGAGCTGCTGACACGTGAGGAGACAAGGGAATATCTTTTGAATCATGGCGTTCCGGCAGGTGTTTTGAAAAAAAGAAAATGGTTCACCACAGCGCAGTGGACGACACTGGCTGCATTGCTTGCAGATCAGCCTGTGCACCTGGCCAAGGTGCTGGATACCCTTGCGCCGTCACATCGCGAAGCGATCTTTGATGCGACTTATCTGGAAGATGAGCGGAAGACACGGATTTTCCCTACGCTGCTGCTGGATGTACTGCCACACCAGTTGCGTGACAAGGAAGCTGCCCGCATGCTGGAACTGCGTGACATTCGTGATGATCGGGACGCCATGCTCGAAACGACGGCACGGCTTGCCATCGTTCATGCACGGGAGAAGCTTGAACAAGCCGTTCAGGTGTCTAATAGCGACGAGCGTGCTGCGGCCTATGCCCACCTCGTTCGAAGCACAGCACTTTCCCGGCGTGGTATGGATGAGACGCTGCGCTTCCTGACCCGAATCAAGAATGATCAGGATCCGGTACGCTTCATGGTTATGGCTCAGCTCTCCAACTGCCCGGCTCCCATGTTCAAGGAAGAGCACATTGACGATCTGACGGTGCTGGTGGATAGCGTGATTGAAGCCAGAGACACGTCATACGGGACAAGGTCCGCAGTGGAGAGACTGGCTTTTGCCATACTGCGTGAACATGCACTTGAGCCGAAGGGCACCCTATTCAAGTTTGCTCTGAGAACGTTTGGAAGATTGACGATGCGGGACGGACAGTTTGCATTGTACACGATGGATTGGGATAGCATACCGAGTTCTGCTCTTGAGGCGTTATTCGATGAGATCTATGCCTTTGGTGTGGAAGCGAACAAGCGCGAAAACACGAGCGTGATTCTGCGCATGGCAGACTTGTTCGGAAAAGCCGTGGATCGGTTGCCGAAGCTCCAGCTTCTGCTGGAAGAACTGCTGCAGGCCAAAACGGTGTCTCCACAGGCAGTCCATTACTGGCTGGCACCCTATAAAACCCGGGATACAAGGGTTAGAGAATTGCTGGACAAAGACCCATCCTTCATCTCATTCCATGACGTATTCTTGCATCTGCATCTGAAGCGTCAGGAGTGGCTGGACCCGTTTATCTCGGGGGAAATCATCAAAGGCAAGCATTTATCGGGAAAAACAATTTATGTTGTGCCTGCGCATAACGGGTTCCATCGGTGGCTGCCGCGTCAGCAAAAGGCATTCGCTTCCCTGCTGGAACGGGTGGCACTCGACGCCAAACGAAGCTTCCATGAACGTGCATCCGCGATGCGCAGCTTAGCCAGCATGCCAGATTATAGTTCCGACCAACTGGAAGTCCTATTGCAGGATGAGGAAGTGCATGTTGTGGAGGCAGCGCTGTATGCGTACTCGTTATGGGAAGAGCCTGAGAAGGCACTGCCTGTATTGCTAAACAACCTGGATGGAGACCGGGCCCGGGTAGCCATGTACTCGATTCCAAGATGCATGCGCAGGGTCAGTCCGGTGATGTTGACGTCCATGCTGTCCGACCTGCTCCATCGGGAGAAATTGAAGATCACGGTAAGAAAAGAGGCCATTAGGCTGCTTGGGGCTTATAAAAGTGAGGAGAGCATGGCACTTCTCATCCGTGAATACAAGAAACCGAATGTACACAAGGACGTGATGATCGCCATAGGCCATGCGGCCAGACAATGGCTGGATGATGAACGCAGCTGGGCCATGATGAGTGCCATGGCTGCTTCCCCGCAGCGCGATATCGCACGAAGCCTACTTAACCAGTATTCTGGCGGTATTCCCGTAGAAGCCCGGCCAAGGTATTTGCAATTGATTATCGAGATCTCCGGACATGCCGATCCGGTTGTGGCCAGAGAGGCATTCCAAGCGATGAGCCACTGGGTGAATGGAAGTGAAGAGAAGGTGGCAGCTTCGGCCAGCAAAACGATTCTGGATCTGGAGGACAATGCCAGGTGGAAGGCAGCGATGGATACACTAATTACGGCTTGTCGTGACGGAAAGGTGAATGATCAGGTCATTAACGTTTGCACACAATTGGCGGGCACGGAGACAAGATCCGAATGGAATGCCGCTTTGGAGAGAGACCTTCCAGAACGGCAGCGTCTGGTCGCATTGATAGACAAGCTAATCTCATTGCCTCCACTTACGAAGCGGGGACTCGTTCCTTTATATACAGGCATCATTGCTGCTCTTCAATCCCAAGAAACTCTGAAACCGGCCGTGATCAAGTTACATTTGGCATTTATGGAATGGAACGAGGTGGATCAGGCCGCCCTGCAATTGGACCCTGTGATTCAAATGGTGGACAAGCATCCGTATCTATTGGATGTGGCCTACAGGCAGATCAATCGTGCAGCTAATGCCAGTCAGGCATATTGGAAACCGGAGGCGATTCTGGATCTGGTGGACCAACTGAGAGGCCAGCAGCAAATTGCGGCCCAGTATCTTGGGCTTTCCCTGCTGAAGATTGCGGGAACCGCATTACGGTGGAATCAGGCTTGTGCCGAACGTTTGAGAGCATACCGGAATCATGAGCATGATGCCATCCGTATGGCGGCATTGGATATTTGGACGGTGCTTGAATAGAAAAGTGGTCCGGGACGGATGGTTATATGGATAGATTATTAATAATGAATATCATAAATTAAAATAAATTGAGGCTTATCATTTTCCGGGAGGGGAGCGAGACGATGCTGCATTTAAGTAACTTCAAACTCTCTTCTGTCATTTCCAGCAACCCGAATATCTATCCGGATCATGTGTTTAGGCACATAGCAGGGGAGGTTCTGCTGTTTGACCGAATCACGGTACTCCACGGCAGTAATGGCTCCGGCAAATCCACTTTGCTGAATCTGATTGCGAACAAAGTGGGAGTGGCGGGCGCTGAGCGAATGTCCACTTATGGACACAGCATCTATGTTCAGCGGTTTATTGAGGAAAGCAGCTATCAACTTGGGCAGGATGAACAGGAGCGTCCCTTATATAAGCTGCCCGAGGGAAGTCGGTACATCAAGTCAGAGGATCTGCTATATGAAATCAAGAAAATACAGCAGGAAAGCGTGCTTCGCAAAGGGCTGCTTCATGAGCAATTCGTACAGGGAAAGAGCAAGGCTGAGGTCGAAGAGCTGGAGCGGTCGTATGCTTTTGACAAAAGGATGGATATCATTCGATTCTCGCAGGAGAAGTATTCGAACGGGGAAAGCTCGATGCAGTTTTTTGAGGAGCATTTGCTTCCCGGGCAGCTGTATTTACTGGATGAACCTGAAACGTCATTGTCTCCCGCGAATCAAATCAAGCTGGCTGAACAAATGAATGATCTGGCACGTTATTTCGACAGTCAATTCATTATTGCCACGCATTCTCCCTTTGTTCTGGGCACACTTCATGCGAAGATCTACAATCTCGATGCCAGCATGCTGCAGACGGCAGAGTGGTATGAGCTGGACAATGTACGATTCTTTTACGAGTTTTTTCATAAGCATCAGCGGTTGTTTGAATGAATAGGTGTAACATTCTAGTAGAGGTATCCTGATGTCAGGGTACCTCTTTTTGCTATACATTTTATCAGGTTAGAGCCATATGGAACTCTTATGCACTCCTCTGCAATCTACTAATTCATTCCAGCCCAAATCTGCGAGGATATTGTCCCACTTGAATTTTGGCCGTATAACATTGAAATAAAAAGCTGACATAGCAATTAATTGCATTGATTTTTATGCAGATAATTGTATAATCTACTTAATTAACGTTAATTAGAATGGAGAAAAGGGGATGACCATGACCAGAACGAAGCTGAAGGAAGCCGCGCTGAGATTATTTGGGCAGAAGGGCTACGATGGGACGGCATTATCAGAAATTGCGAAGGAGGTCGGCGTCAAAACTCCGGCAATCTACGCCTTTTTTGAGAGCAAGGAAGATCTGTTCATGACGGTCTTCGAAGAATCGATGAGCGCCTACAACGAATATATCCAAGCGATGGCGGAAACCAGCAAGGGAATGAATACGGAGAAAAAACTGCATGCGCTGCTGCTTCGCCAATACGATTTTCACCGAAACAAAACAGAGCTTGCCGTGTTTGCCTTCCGGTATTTGATTTTTCCGCCGGATTTCCTATTGGAAAGAATGCAGGAGGCATTCGGACGTTTCGATACATTGCTGAGCAGCATTATCGGCGAGATCATGCAGGAAGGTCTGGATCGCGGCGATTTGGCTGCCGTTCCGATGGAGACGCTGGTGGATTCGTTCCTCACCTTGATGGACGGGCTGGGCATGCAATATTACTACTATAAATCGCCGGAGCTGTTCGAACGGAAACTGAAACATGCCTTTGAGATGTTCTGGAGATCCGTCGCAGCATAGGCAATCAACAAGATTGTACAGAAAGCAGAGGGTGGAACATGAGCAACGATACGAAAATAGAAGATTACGAACGGGAACCCGTACCTCAGCATTTACGAAAATCATGGCTGTCGATGGCGCTTGTCTGGATTGCGATCGGGATCGACCTGTCCGCCATGTTTCTGGGGGCACAGCTCGGCGCAGGCATGAGCATTGGTGACTCGCTTACTGCGGTCATCGTTGGTTCAATCATTTTGGGTATTATCGGGGCTGTGTGCGCCTATGTTGGGGCCAAAACAGGTCTGTCGACGGCCATGATCAGCCGGTTTCTGTTCGGAAACAAAGGGGCTCTTATAGTCTCCGTCATTCTCGGTATTTCATCGCTGGGCTGGTTCGGCGTACAGGTTGGCTTCTTCGCAACCAACTTCCAAACGGCGCTAAGCGAGCTGTGGGGTTGGCATTGGTCACTCTGGGTACTATCGATCATTGGCGGACTGCTCATGATGTCCACGGCAATCTGGGGCTACCGTGCGATTGAAAAACTAAGCGTCTGGTCGGTACCGCTGCTGGTCGTGTTTATTATTGTCGCGCTGGTCATGGCGCTGAACGGCGAAGGTGGCAGCACGGTTTGGGCACCTTTTGAAGGTGAAGCCCTGCCGATGGGAACGGCAATATCGCTGGTTATCGGAATCTTTATCCTGGGTACAGCATTGTCTCCTGACATTGCACGCTGGGCCAAGACACCTAAGCATGCGATTACCGCAGCATTTGTCGGTTTCTTTGTCGGCAACAGCTTCATGACGATCATTGCCATTTTCTTGTCACGGGCGATGGATTCCGACGATCTGACGGGCATTTTCCTAACGCTCGGACTTGGTATTCCCGCCATTATCGTGCTGACACTGGCACAATGGACAACCAATACCAACAATTTGTATTCCGCAGGACTGGGTTTCTCGGTCGTATTCAGACGGGTGCCGAAGTCCGTCATTACCATCATTGCAGGCTTGATTGCAACAGCACTCGCTTGCTTCGGCATTTATGACCGTTTCACAACGTTCCTGACATATATTACGATGCTTGTTGCACCGCTGGGCGGTATATATACGGCAGAGTATTTGCTGGTGAACAAAAACAGATTCTCGTTTGAAGGGCTGGACAGCAACCGGAGCTGGATTCCTCGCTCCATCGTGGTATGGGTCCTTGCCACATTCTTCGGATTCATGACAACGATGGCTCCGGATGGACTTGGTTGGTTCCAGGTGACGCAGGTTCCGGCGCTGGACAGCTTCTTGATGGCATTTATCGTACAAGCCATCATAGGCAAATGGGTAGTAAAGAAGGGATGAAAGCATGAACAAGGCAGCAAGATTAACTACACTTGATGAACAGGCTATTGAATATATTGCAATTGGCGCAGCGGTGCTGGGCACAGGCGGCGGGGGCGACCCGCATGTCGGTAAACTGATTGCCATGGAGGCCATCCGCAAGCATGGGCCGGTCCGAATCGTACAGCTTGAAGAACTGGATGATGAAGGACTTATCGTACCGGTATCGATGATTGGTGCACCTACGGTGATGCTGGAGAAAATCCCTTCGGCAGAACAGCTGACCAAGCCGCTGGATCTGATGGAAAGAGAACTGGGCCGCAAAGTGGATGCTGTCATGCCGATCGAGGTCGGTGGCGGCAACTCACTCGTTCCGGTCATTGCGGCGGCGCAGCGCGGAATTCCGCTTGTAGACGCCGATGCGATGGGGCGGGCTTTTCCTGAATCGCAGATGGTCACGTTCCATCTGGAAGGCATCCCGTGCAGTCCGGTAGCGATGGCGGACGAGCGGGGTAACAGCGCTTTGATGCATACGATTGATGGCGTATGGGAAGAGCGCATGGCGCGTGCGCTGACCGTAGAGATGGGTGGTTCTGCTTCCATCTGCGATTATCCGGTATCCGGTGCGCAGGCGAAGCAGAGCGCCATCGGGGGTACGCTGACGCTCGCTTATGAGATCGGGCGGACGCTGTTCGAAGCGAAGCAGGAGAAGCTGAATCCTGTGCATGAACTGCTCACGAAGCTGCACGGACATGCCCTGTTTCATGGCAAGGCCGTGGATATCCGCCGCCGTATGGATGGCGGTTTTACGCGCGGTGAAGCAGTATTTGAAGGCACCGGGGAGAACAAGGGAAAAACGATGCGGCTGTTTTTCCAAAATGAGTTCCTGCTCGCCACCGTTGATGACCAACCACTCGCCATTACCCCTGACCTGATCACGCTGTTGGATCAAGATACGGGTATGCCGGTAACGACGGAAAATCTGAAGTATGGTGCCCGGGTGACGGTAGCAGGCTTGCCATGCGATGACAAATGGCGTACACCAAAAGGTATTGAGACGGCGGGGCCGCGATACTTCGGATATGATTTCGACTATGTGCCGATTGAGACGTTGGTTTTGAAAGGAGGTGCGGCGCAATGACCAAGGGTATTATGACTGAAACAAACACAAACCAGGTGTACCGGATCGGCATTGATGTGGGTGGAACGAATACGGACGCCGCCCTGCTGGATTCCAACTTGCACTGCGTGCACAAGGTCAAGGTCCATACGACTGCTGACGTGAACGAAGGCATTGTGGAGGCTGTTCGCCGCCTGCTGCAGGAGAGCGGCGTAAATGGAGCAGACATTCGCTACGCGATGCTTGGCACTACGCACTGCACGAATGCGATCGTGGAGCGCAAGCATCTCGGCCGGGTCGGCCTGATTCGTATCGGCGCTCCGGCAACGACAGCCGTTCCGCCGCTTGCTGGCTGGGACGAATCGCTGCGCGCGGCGGTAGGACCACATAGCTATATCGCCTCTGGGGGTTATGAGTATGATGGACGTAAGATTGCGAGTCTGGATGAAGCTGAGATTGCTGAACTGGCCAACCGAATGAAGGGCGAAGTTGACGCTGTAGCGGTGTGTGGGGTCTTTGCCCCAGTGAACCGTGACCAAGAAAAGCGGGTTGGCGAGATCATCCGCGAGGTGCTGGGTGCTGACATGCCAGTTACCTATTCCAGTGAGATTGGCAGCATCGGACTCCTTGAGCGGGAGAATGCATCTGTGCTGAACGCGGCGCTGCTGCAAGTCATTGCGGGTGTCGTGCGCGGCTTTGAAGAAGCGCTGAACGGCTTCGGCATCCATGCGCAGCTGTACATTTGCCAGAATGACGGCACGTTGATGAAGAGCGAATATGCGCTCCGTTATCCGATTCTGACGATTGCCTGCGGACCGACGAATTCCATTCGGGGCGCTGCACACCTGTCCGGTCTGACGGATGCGCTGGTCGTTGACATTGGCGGTACAACAACGGATATTGGTGTGCTTGTGCAAGGCTTCCCACGCCAGTCCTCGGCTGCGGTGGATATCGGAGGCATTCGTACGAATTTTCGGATGCCGGACATTTTGTCCATTGGTCTCGGCGGTGGAACCATTGTCCGATTGGATGACGCTGGCGGCGTATCGGTTGGTCCGGATAGCGTTGGCTATGAGCTGACGAAACGGGCCCGCATCTTCGGCGGTGATACACTGACAACGACGGACGTGGCGGTGAAGCTGGGCCGGGCCGTATGGCCGGGCACCAACGCGGATGCGGTGGACGAAGCCGTATGCCTCAAGGTGGATGCAGTCATGCAGCAGAGCCTGGAGGACGCCATTGACCGGATGAAAACGAGTGCTGATCCGGTAGATGTCATTCTGGTCGGCGGCGGCAGCCTGCTGGTGCCGGAGACGCTCGCTGGGGCGAGCCGAATCATCCGGCCAGACAACTATGATGCGGCGAATGCGATCGGCGCAGCACTGGGAGAGGTTAGCGGCGAGTCGGAGCGTATCTATTCACTGGACGACTGGAAATATGACGACGTCATGCAGGATGCCAAGGAAAGCGCCGTGAACGAGGCGACTGCAGCTGGCGCGAACCCGGAGACGGTACAGATTGTGTCCGTCGAGGACATTCCGATTGCCTATTTGCCAGGCAACGCACTGCTCGTGAAAGTGAAGGCTGCGGGTAAGTTGTAATACCATAAACGATATGCCCTCTGTGCTCGACAGCATGATCTGCTACATGAGAAGCGTGCGTGCCATAATTAGTCAGGCATCCAGCTAACGCTGCTCGGCCCGGAATGATGCATAAACAGAATAATATGAATATGAACTGGTGATATGGATTAAATTCCGTATCACCTTTTTATTTGAGAGGATAGTTTGCCTGACGAGATAGGATTAAGAAATGCTGGGAAACTGTGGATCCATACTCTAGTGGATAGCGTTCTTTTTTTGATATCACCATAATGCTGCAGGCTTGGGAAAAGGAAAATAAGCACAATGAAGTAAGATGTTTTTTTCAAGGAAATGCCCTCGACTCGGGTATCTAAATATGCCACAATAGAGGATCAGGTGCACAGGAGAATGGACCCGTAGGCACAGTAATGCAAGCCGCAAATCGCTAACAAAATAACGCTCAATAATTTATACTAAATAAGCCAGAATATATCGAAGGAGCTGCCGAGTCCGCTATGAACAAAAAAGAAGTTGCCAACATCCGCAAGCAATTCAAAATGGATCACGATCTACTGAATATTTACGATATCCTCAATGTCTATATTACGAAGGAAACAAATGAAGTCTACCACTGGGAGCGCAATCCGTTTGAACTGGTGGACCGGGAGAAGCAGGAGTTATACATGGGGAATTTCAAGAAACTGCTGACCGGCGAACTGGATCAAAAATTGTTCGAACTGAAGTTTCAGGAAGAAGCCGAAGAGCCTGCGCAGGTACTGCTTCATCAAGCACTCGTAACGGGTGATCCGGAAGAATGGCAGGACATGATGCTGCTGCTCGTGGACCGAATGCTGGCGGATGCCAAGTATGAGCGGGACATGGTGGTCACGTTTGTTCGGGGACAGTATTATTTACCGACCAAGGCGAGAAACGATGAAGCGGAAGAGAGTGAGAAGAACGAGGTGTTTGCCCATCCGTTTATCTTATGCAGTGTGAACTCCACGGAGAAACAGCGGAAAACTCTTTTGTTCGATTATGTGGAGCGGGAGTTCAAGTACAATGTCATTGTCGATCCGATTATCAAGTTAAGCACGCCGGAGCAAGGATTCCTGTACCCTAGCGTGACGGACAACTATTCCGATGTGAATCGGATTCTATACTGTACGGGAAAATCGAATTTCCCGGATCCGCATTTTGTCGAACAGGTATTGAACGGAGAAAGATCGGTGACGGCACTGGAAGAGCGAGCAATCTTCGAAGATATCGTCAAGGAAGTAGCCGGCGAAGAGCTCGATTCAGCTACCATTGCTCAGGTGTACGAAGAAATTAACCGGGTGATTGAAATCAACGAAGAATCGAAGGAGGAAGAACCTCCGAAGCTGGATTACAAAGACCTGGAGCGTGTTCTGAACGCAAGCGGCGTAGAGGATGTGACCACCGAGAAGGTGGAACGGGCATTCGAAACGATCGTGGACAACAAGAACTATGAGATGAAAGCGACCAGCGTTATGCCGAAGTTTACTTCCAAGTCCATTAAGATCGAAACCAAGGTCGCTACAATTTCGATCAGCCCGCAGGATTTGAGATACGTCAAGCAGGTGAATTTCCAAGGGAAACGCTGCATCATGATTGAAGTGGACGAAGATGTCGCGATTGAAGGCTTTACGCTGGCGTCAGAGACACTTATCCAATAAAAAAGCTTTAACGCAGGCAGGAGATGACTTACGATGAACAGACTGCTTATGATCCTGATTGCGGCCGCAACGATGTTGACGGCTTGCCAATCGAACCAGACGGATACCGTGAACCCCTCGGGGAGCAGCGACCAATCCGCACAGACCGAAACGGCGCAGCCAAACAACAAACCAACCGAAGAAAGTACAAGCCAGAGCGAGTGGTCTTCGCTTCCCGAATATGACATGATTGTTCAGAAGATCGATTCCCAGGATTATACCTTTCGAATGGTAACCGATAACGAAAACGAACGCATTCTTCTACTTACTGACCAAGACGGTGAGGAGAAATACAAGACCATTTTTATCAAAAACACAACTCGTCTTAAAATCATTGACATTGATGGAGGCGGACAGCTCTTCAACGATGTTCTGGAATAGCTGGAAGAATGGAAAAGACCACAATCCCTTAGTCGGATCGTGGTCTTTTTGTTTTTTGTGTCCGAGCAATTCAAGGCCAGCCAAAGTGAAATCCTTCTTGAGGCTGATGCTGGAATACATCGCTTGTCGGGTGTCTCTTGCACGGTAAGGTGTAACATGGAGAATAGCGCATCACGGCCAACTGAAAATTCATTGCGAGGAGATGTAAGAGTGAAAACGTTCATTGAGTTCAGGAAGGTAACGAAAGAATATCAAATTGGGGAAGTTCGGATCAGAGCTTTGAACGACGCGGAATTTTCCATATCAGAAGGAGAGTTCGTCGTTATTTTGGGTGCAAGCGGTGCCGGTAAAAGTACGATTCTGAATATACTTGGCGGTATGGATACGGCGACTTCTGGTCAAGTGACCGTTGGGGATCAGGACATTGCCACATGGAATGAAAAAAAATTGACGACCTATCGTGGAGAAAAAGTTGGTTTTGTATTTCAGTTCTATAACTTGATCCCGAACTTGAACGCATTGGAAAATGTTGAATTTGCCACAGAAGTAGGTAAGAATCAGCTGAATGCCGCAGATATTTTATATCAAGTCGGATTGAAGCATCGCATGAAAAACTTTCCTTCCCAGCTCTCTGGAGGTGAACAACAACGAGTTGCGATCGCCAGAGCTGTTGCGAAAAATCCTTTACTCCTGCTCTGCGACGAGCCAACTGGCGCATTGGATTATGTTACAGGCAAATCCGTCCTTAAGCTTCTTCAAGATGTGAACAGGCAAATGAAAAAATGCGTCGTTCTGGTCACTCATAATACGGCAATTGCTCCTATGGCCGACAAAATAATCAGAGTTAAAAGTGGGAAAATCGAAAGTGTAACGATAAATGATAATAAACAAAGCGTTGAAAGCATTGAATGGTGATGGTGATGACGAAATTAGCAGTGAAGCTCCTTAGGGACATTAAACAATCTTTCGTTCAATTTACAGCCTTGGCATTGGTAATCGCAGTAGGGGCTTTTTTTTATGCAGGACTGAATAGTTATAGCAAGGAGCAGCGTGCTTATGTACAAACTTATTATACAGAGCACAATTTAAGTGACTTGAATGTTTATTACGATCATATTTCCAGTGCAGATGCTGCTCGTTTAAGTGAAGTGGAAGGCATTAATAGAATCGAAGCACGGTACACTACGGATGCAACGCAGCATGTTGAAGGTGGCACTACCTCATTGAAAATCCATTCAATTCCCGCAGACAACCACATCAATACATCTACGATTATCGAGGGACACATACCGTCCAATAAAAATGAGATCATCATGGATTCCCATTACGCCCAAGAGCATCATTATCAGGTCGGTGATACGATCCGTATGATTGCGAATGATAGAGAGCTTGCGTTTAAGATCAGCGGTTTGGTCGAAAATGTTGAATATGTGAAAAAGAATGCGACACAAGACCATAAAACCTACGGATTTGCTTATGTTGCCGAAGAGGCGATCACCGAAGTATCAGGGACAGGTAACGTGGTCTATAATGAACTTCTCATTGATGCCAGCGAAGGCTATGATGTGGATCAGTTGGGCCAAGTCATCGAAAGGCAATCCAAGGGTCTTTCTTATCTAGATCAACGCAGCAAAGAGCGGTCATTCGGTTACGCTCAAATTCATCAAACCATTTATAACAACAGCATGATGAGCAGGGTGATTCCCTTGGTGCTCTTTTTGATCTCTGCCATCATCCTGTTTCTTACGATGTCCAGAACGATTGATTCGCATCGACATCAAATTGGGATTATGAAAGCTCTGGGGATCAAGGACAGAAACATTATGCTTCATTACATGGGATACCCTGTTCTAATAAGTATTGTTGGGTCGATCATGGGGTGTATCATTGCAGCTAACGTATTTATTCCATTGGTGACTGCGTCCAGTTCAACGTCATATTCATTGCCTGGCATCTCGTTTTCGCTTTCATTATTTTCGGTCATACCACCTATTATTTTTTCCTGTTTTTTCGGACTCTTGTCCGTTTACTTTAGCGGGAGAAGCGTACTGAAGGAACGTGCAGCACACGCGATGCGTCCCAAACCACCCCAAAAGATGAAGAAGCTGTTAATCGAACGATTTCCGGGGATCTGGAACCGGACTTCTTACAACCATAAGCTCATTTTGAGAAACCTGTTTTTAAATAAAAGAAAAGCGCTGGCAAGCTCCATTGGCATCATTGCAAGCACCGTATTGTTGATTACTGCATTGGGTACGCAATCTGCCTTGCAAAAAATAGCCAACCAAGTCGAAGAGGTATACACCTATGACTTTAAAGTGGATTATAAGACAGATTCATCGTTGGAAGCATTACAGCTGCCTTCCGGCATCAAACAACCATTTTTGTTGTCTACCTTTCCTGTTGAATTCATAAAAGGGAAGGATAAAGAAAACGCAACGTTGATTGTAACAGAAGAAGAAAACCATCTCATTCGTTTCCATGACGAGAACGGGAATGAAGTATCGTTGCAGCATAATGGCGTGCTTGTGCCCAAATCTTATGCCGACCATTACAACATTGCAGAGGGCGATACCATTCAAATCAAGTTCACCAAACCAGGGCTTCACAATCAATCCGTTGATATGAAGGTTATACAAATTTCCTCTCAGTTCAACAATCCGTCCTTTTATATCACGCCAGATTACTTGAAAAGCTTTCACATCGACTATACACCGACCTCACTTTTGGTTGAAGCGAATAATGGTGCGGATCTTTCCGACATTCGAAGCTTCTTCGAACAGGATCAGCAAGTAGATACCATAGCGGACAAGACGGATTTGAAGGAATCGGCCCAGTATATTTTGAAACAAAATCGCTTTATGTTCATCATGTTTGTCATTAGTGCTGTGGTGCTCTCTTTTGGCGCTGTATACACGATATCTTCCATAAACATATACGAACGTAAACGTGAACTTGCGACGCTTAAGGTATTGGGCTATCCCAAAAACAAAATAAACAGGCTCATCTTTGTTGAGAACGTTATACTCACCGCTTTTGCGGTCGTTGTAGCGCTGCCTATGGGAGTTCATTTTTATACCCTAGTCGTACAGGCGTTGTCGAGTACCCACCAACAGATTCCGGATCAGTTAAATCTTATTGTCATGTTGATAGCGGTTCTTCTAGCGTTTGTGCTGACCATTCTGTGCAACTTGCTGCTACGATTAAAAGTTACCAAAATCAATATGATTGAATCGTTAAAAAGTATAGAATAAAATGGTGAAAAGAAGAGAATACAAGTTCTGATTTACAAGCAGTTGCATGCTCAGAAACGGAATGTGACTGCTTTGTTTATTTTTAAGATCAATATGAAGGAGCGCTGCGTAATGAATTTGGAAGAAGTGATGCAGGAGCTTGAGGCACTTGGCAAGGAGCGCACGAAAAAGATATACATGTCGAATGGTGCACATGAACCACTCTTCGGCGTGGCTACAGGTGCGATGAAGCCGATCGCCCGCAAAATCAAAAAGGACCAGGCGTTGGCCGAGCAGCTGTACGCAACCGGGAATTATGATGCAATGTATTTTGCGGGTGTTATTGCTGATCCGAAAGCGATGACAGAAGCGGATTTCGACCGTTGGATCGAGGACGCGTATTTTTACATGATCTCTGATTTCATCGTTGCTGTCACGCTTTCCGAGACGGATATCGCCCAGCAAGTGGCGGATAAATGGATCGCCAGCGGTGAAGAGCTGAAGATGTCGGCAGGCTGGAGCTGTTACTGCTGGTTGCTAGGCAATCGTCCGGACAGCGAGTTCTCCGAGGATAAGCTGAGCGCGATGTTGGAAGACGTGCAAGCGAAGATCCATCAAGCTCCCGAACGAACCCAATATTCAATGAATAATTTCGTATACACTGTGGGGGTTTCCTACGTTCCGCTGCATGACAAGGCTGTCGAAACGGCGAAGGCTATTGGTCCCGTCGAAGTTCAGAAGGACAAGCCCAAGAGCAAGTTCCTGAATGCTTCCGAAACCATTCAAACTGCCGTAGAAAAAAATCGGATTGGTTTCAAACGCAAGTATGTAAGATGTTAAAGGAAGACAACGCATGTGTTTTTATCTGGATCTCACTTGACAAAAATACATTATTTTCAAGTAGTTGTTGACAATCCTACAGCTCTAAAATATAGTAAACACATCAGATTAATGTAAATTGAGGATGTTCAAATTTTAACCATTGAATGGAAGCTGACTGGTTTATCCAGAGGCTCAGAGGGCAGCGCTAGTCGTTGTCAGCTGAGCCTTTTTTGCTTAGTACCCCAATATAAATTAGAGAGGTGAAGTCAATGGCTACTGCTGAAAAAATCAGATTTGAGAGTGTCACCAAAACGTTCACGGTCCGCGATCCCAAGCAAAAGGAAGCAACTCAGGCATTTACTGCTGTAAAAGACCTGGACTTTTCGGTAAGAAAAGGTGAGTTTATCACCATCGTGGGTCCGAGTGGCTGCGGAAAATCAACCTTGCTTGATATGATCAGTGGACTATCCTCACCGACACAAGGACGCATTTTAATTGATGGCCAAACCATTACTGGCCCAGGGCTTGACCGGGGCATTGTCTTTCAGCAGTACGCTTTATTTCCGTGGAAGACGGCACGCGGCAATATTGAATTTGGTTTGGAAGCCAAGGGTATTCCGAAGCAGGAGCGTAAGGAGCAGGTGGAGCATTTTCTGTCGCTAGTCGGGCTTACTCACTTCGGAGACCGCTATCCGCATGAGCTATCCGGGGGGATGAAGCAGCGTATAGCCATTGCCAGAAGCCTTGCCTTTAATCCGGATGTCTTATTGATGGATGAGCCCTTTGCCGCATTGGATGCCCAGACGCGTGAATCCCTGCAAAGTGAACTTTTGCGTATTTGGCAGAAGACCCAGAAGACCATCATTTTTATTACGCATGGTATCGATGAGGCGGTTTATCTTGGAGAACGAGTAGTGGTATTGACGCCAGGACCCGGTATGGTGAGACAAATTGTGGATATTCCGCTTCAATCACGATTGGAGGATGCGGATATTCGCTCCCATCCCGACTTTGTGAAAGCTCGCCATGAAGTATGGAGTCTGCTGCATGAACCTGAATACCGCGGTGCGTATATCTAATTGATTAAAGGAGTGTATTCCTATCGAATCCGTAAAGACGGCCCATTCAACCCTACGGCTTGGTAAACGAAGTCCTGCTGCTTTTTCTGGTGTGCTGAAGTTGTTCAAACAGTCGATTGTGTTAATTGCCTTGGTCTTACTGTGGGAGATCGCACCAAGGACAGGCTTGGTAGATGCAGCATTTTTCCCTGCTTTTTCCGAGGTCATTCGGGCATTATGGAGTTTGATCATCTCAGGTGAGCTTTTCACTCACTTTCTGGCAAGCATCATTCGTTCATTCAGTGGTTTCGCCTTAGCCTTACTTATTGCAATCCCATTAGGATTACTGATTGGCTGGTATCCATTAGCCAGACAGCTGTTGAATCCCGTGCTGGAATTGTTTCGAAATACGGCTGCATTAGCGCTGCTTCCGGTATTCATGCTGCTGCTGGGAATCGGTGAAACCTCCAAGATTGCGATCGTCCTCTTTGCCTGCACATGGCCCATTCTTCTCAATACGATTGCTGCTGTCGGCAGCGTTGATCCCTTGCTGATCAAGGCAGCAAGATCGATGAATATTAAGTCCTTCAGATTATTCCTTAAGGTCATTTTGCCGGCATCGGTTCCCACGATTTTTACCGGTATTCGCATGGCAGGGACAGGGGCAATCCTGGTACTCATAGCTGCTGAAATGGTAGGAGCCAAGGAAGGGTTGGGCTATCTCATTACGTATTCCCAGTATAACTTCCAGATTCCTCAGATGTATGCCGGGATATTAACCATTGCTTTGCTGGGGTTGTTAATCAACCAAGGGCTCAGCATGCTGGAACGTAAATTCTCCAAATGGAAACAGCAAGTGAATGAATAGTCCTGTTCAAATGTCCCCTCATTATTTTTTTATCATTAATCCTTACTAAATCAATTGAATTAATGAGTTATGAATAAGACATCGTTTGGAGGAGGAGAAGCGAGATGAAACGAACATTAGGCATTCTTGTACTTGCAGGCTTGGTCAGTGGTGTCCTATCAGGCTGCTCAGATCCCAAGACCTCCGCGAAGAGCGGAGAAGAAGATCAAGTTCTGCAATATCAGTCTTCACCTGGAAGTGTTTCTTTTCCGGAGCTGGCTGCAGATTTGGGCTACTTGGGGGACTTGAAACTGGAATCCATAGGCGACAGCGTTGGGGGACCGGAGAGCATTCAATTAACGGCAACGAAACAAATCGACTTTGGATCAGCTTTTAATGGAGCCATTATCAAATCCTACTCCCAAAACGTAAAAATAAAATCGGTCGTCGGCTCATACGGCAGTGATGAACATACGTACATCGGCGCCTATACCCTTGAGGGGACGCCAATCCAATCGGCCAAAGATTTTATTGGGAAAAAGGTAGGCGTCAATATTCTCGGGGCCCATTTGGAGTTTGTCCTCAAAGACTATTTACGACAAGGCAATCTGACGGAAAAAGAAATTGAACAGGTCACTTTGGTGACTGTCCCAAGTTCAAGTGCGGAACAGGTTCTGCGGAATCAACAGATCGACGTGGTGATGTTAAGCGGAATCGGCCGGGACAGGGCTCTGGCAACAGGAGGAATTACCGAAATTTTCAGGGATATCGATGTGTTTGGCAAGGAGTTTACTGCAGGCGACTATTTCTTCAGTGAGGATTACATCCGGGAGAATCCGAATACGGTGAAGCAATTTGTAGACGGGGTTGCCAAAGCCATTGACTGGGCTCAGACCACACCTAGGGAGGAAGTCATCTCGCGGTTCGAGGACATTGTGAATCAGCGGGAACGCAAGGAAACGACGGAAAACCTTAAATACTGGAAGAGTACAGGCATATCGGAAAAGGGAGGCGTCATTACTCCATCGGAATACAGAACATGGATCGACTGGCTTGTGGCGAATGGTGAGTTAAAAGAAGGTCAGGTGAAACCGGAAGACTTATATACCAACGAATATAATCCGTTTGCTAAATAATTTTTTATATACATTCTTGATTAAAACATGAAAAAGGGAGTGGTTCGTATGACTAGAAAACAAATGAAACTGGGAGCTTTCATTAATCTGCCGGGACATCATGTAGCAAGCTGGCGTCATCCTTCTTCAGGTGCAGGCCGTGCATTTGATCTGGATTATTTAACGGAGATTTCACAGACAGCTGAGCGCGGTAAGTTCGATATGATATTTTTTGCCGATGTCCTGGGTCAGCGGCTTTCCGGTAATGCACACTCCTCTTTGAAGCTGGACCCGGTTATCATCATTTCGGCCCTCGCGGCTGTGACGAGAAATATAGGGCTAACGGCCACGCTGACCACGACCTATAACGATCCGTACCATGTCGCGCGTAAATTCGCAGCGATTGATCATCTGTCCAAGGGACGGGCTGCCTGGAATGTCGTCACATCTGCCAACGAAGGAGAAGCCCTTCTGTTTGGTAAAGAAAAGCATCTGCAGCATGCACTCCGTTATGAACGTGCTGAGGAATTCGTGGACGTTGTCAAGCAGCTATGGTTGTCCATCGAGGATGAGGCGCTGGTCATCGACAAGGAAAATGGCCGATATCTGAATGTAGAGAAGGTACATCCGGTTAACCATGAGGGGGCATGGTTTAAGGTGCAGGGTGCCCTTGATTCCCCAACAACACCGCAAGGGCATCCCGTGATTGTTCAGGCCGGGTCTTCGGAATCTGGCAAAGAGCTGGCAGCGAAGACGGCTGAAGTCATTTTCACAGCTTGGCAAACGCTTGAAGAGGCACAGGTCTTTTATCGGGATGTCAAAGGGCGACTGGCTAAATACGGACGCAAGCCGGACGATCTGAAGATCATGCCTGGCGTGTTCATTACGGTGGCCAAAACAGAGGCAGAAGCCCTGCTGAAGCAGCAGCAGTTAAATAGCTATATCCTGCCTGAAGTGGGATTAGCATATCTCTCTGCTTTTACGAATATTGATCTGTCCGGGTATGATGTCGATGAACCACTTCCGGAAGCAAGCTCCATCGAAGATGAGACCAACCCGCGAATCCGCTATAACATCATTCGGGATATTGCGAAACGGGAGAACCTGCAATCGATCCGTGCAATCTATGAACGAATCGCAGGAGCACGCGGTCATCGGGAGATTGTCGGGACTCCGGAACAAATTGCGGATCAACTGGAAGAATGGTTCCTGAATGATGGTGCAGATGGCTTTAATATCATGCCGCCTCATTTCCCGGAGGGCTTCAACGATATCATCGAACTGGTGGTTCCCGAATTGCAGCGGAGGGGATTATTCCGTACCGAATATGAGAGCAGTACTTTGCGAGGGAATCTGGGGCTGTCTGTACCTGCCGTAAAAACACCCGAGAAGGCATTAACCGGTGCGAGTACAGGTGAAATTGTGTAAGGCATTGGCATTGACATAACGCAACCGTTCATGGTTGCGTTTTTTTGTTGGGCCAACGAAGTGACCTCCATAGGGAGGAGGAAGCTTATCTTCTCGCCTTTCAAGCCTGGTCCTAGACCCATCCCGTAAACTCCAGTATGGATGCTTTGGCAGACTGTACTTCGGTTTGTGCACTTTTACGCCAAGCTTTGGGGGACTGCCCCATCAGTTTGGAGAAGCAGCGATTGAAGCTGGAAATGGAATGAAAACCGACTTGCTCGGAGATCGACAGAATGGAATGATCGGTGCTCTTCAGCTGTTTGCAGGCCTCTTCGATGCGTGTGCTGTTGATGAATTCGAGAGGGGTCGTTCTCATAATCTCATAAAATTTTCTGCGGAAATGCGTTGTGCTCAAGTGGCACAGATCGGCCAAAAAGTCGATGGTCATGGGGGTCATGTAGTTCTTGGTGATGTACTCGAGTACAGGAGAGATAACAAGGTCCCCTTTCAAGCCATGATCTGTACCCTCTTCTGACAGAGGGCGATTCCGGGAATGAATTCGAAGGAGCTCAATATACAGGGACAGCATCAAGCCGTAGGCACTTTCCTGATAATAGGGATTCTGTTGTCTTAACTCCTCTACGATCGATGTGGCAAGCGTGTACACCTTGGGATGCTGCTCCTTGCTGAGCACACAGTTCATTCCCTGTACTGCCCACAGATTCGGCTCAAAATCACGGTATGTACCTTTTAATGAATGCTGAAACAGGTCCTCCGGCGAAAAGAAAATATAAGCCCACAAACTGGCTGTACCAGGCGTGCTGTACGTTGTATGAGGAAGATATCGCGGAATGAAGGTCACATCGCCGGCCTGAAAGGGGACGGATTCTCCCTTGATCTCCATAATGCCGCTATCGGAGTAGCAGATGCCAATCTCCAGATGGTTATGAAAATGAAGATGCTCGCTCTTGATATCGGATATTTTCCAGCGTTCACCGCTTAATAGCAGGACGGGAAAATGGATGGGCAGGCTGTAATGACGGTATTCAATAACAGGCTTCTTTTTTTTAGGCATATACGATCCCCCTATTTGTTAATTGGAGTCCATTGTAATTAGAAACTACAGTAAAGGTAACCTTTAAAAAGGATGAACTTCTACAATTACACGGTAACGGAGAGGGCAGAACAAATCTGGAGAAGCGAAGCGTTCGCCTTTATCACCTGATTTTTCCCATAGAAAAGGAATCAAAAAATTCTGGGGATAACAGCGATCGGAAGATTGTTCTGTCAGCGGAGTGACTTAGTGTAAACCTTTGAGTTTATTCATAAATGGTTGAAATTGCGCAGATTTGTTACGAATATGCTTAGATTGACACCATTTTACTGCGTAGAATGGAATAAGTAAAGCGTTTACAATACGAACGGACACCTCTCAGGGCGCACTTGGGGGCGTGTGTCCAGGAGAGGGGAATACTGATGCTTCAAGTGAAATATGACAGGGAAGAGATTTTGAAGGTCATCGATAATGTCACCCAAAAAACACTATCCATGGATCTGACATGGGACTGGCCTTGCGGTGTTGCCTATTACGGTGTAACCAGAGCCTACCAGACGACAGGCAACAAGGAGATTCTGGACAGGCTGGTTCAGTGGGCGGATGAATATATTGAGCTGGGCCTGCCGAGCTGGACGGTAAACACCTGTGCCATGGGACATATGCTGATTACGTTGTATGAAGAGACAGGGGACCAGAAATATTGGGATATCGCGCTGAGCAAAGTGGATTATCTTCAGAATCATGCACTCCGCTTCGGAGACAACGTGCTGCAGCATACCGTATCCGTTGCCAATGACTTTCCGGAACAGGCATGGGCGGATACCTTGTTTATGGCTGCATTTTTCCTGCTGCGCGTAGGCAGCAAGTTGAAGGATGAAGCCATGATTCAGGATGCCCTGAATCAGTATTACTGGCATATCAAATACCTTCAGGACCCAAGCACAGGCTTTTGGTATCACGGGTATAACAATGTCAATAAGGACCATATGTCCGGATTTTACTGGGGAAGAGCGAATGCCTGGGGTGCTTACACAATGTCGCAGGTGAAACCTCAATTGAAGGACTGGTATTTGTATCCGCAGTGTATGGACGTTGAGTGCTCGCTTCGGGACCAACTGGCAGCATTGAAGCTGGTTCAGACGGACAACGGCTTGTGGCGAACGGTGCTGGACGATGAGGAGTCCTATGAAGAAGTATCAGCGTCTTGCGGTATAGCGGCGGCCATGATCAATAACGGCAATCCGCTGCATACCAAGTATGTACAGAAGGCATTGGA
Organism: Paenibacillus illinoisensis NBRC 15959; assembly: GCF_004000925.1. Lineage (GTDB taxonomy): Bacteria > Bacillota > Bacilli > Paenibacillales > Paenibacillaceae > Paenibacillus > Paenibacillus illinoisensis. The sequence goes on from NZ_BIME01000006.1 coordinate 101,801, forward strand.
CGGTGTACTGAAAAATATCACTGAAGATGGACGTGTACTGGGCGTATCTGGCGGCACGGCAGTCATGAAGGATCGGGAAGGGTACCGCAAAATCCCCAAAGACTGGATTCAGGGCTGGGGTCAAGGCCTGGCACTCGCTTTTCTGTCCGACATGTTGAGATAGGAGGAGATCCAATTGTCCAAAAAAACAACGGGAGCCTTCACCCTGCCCGGAGAATCCGGTTATGAGGCACTGACACTGAAACTCGCTGAACGGTGGGGTGCCGATGTCATTCGTGACAGTGACGGGACGAAATTGTCGGATGAGATTATCAACGCCGGATACGGCATTTATTCGACGATCTGTATCATCCGGGATCATAATGAGTGGGCATCCCGCAATACGGATAAGCTGCAGCAATGTTTTCTCATAACGAACCCCAAGGTAGCTGTGCAGGATTACCTGTCCATCTATTTGATGGAGGATTTCTTCGCTGAACAGTTCAAGGTGAACGATTCTCGGGAAGCATTCAAGTATTGGCAGGTCTATGACCGGACGACGGGGGAAGAGGTGCCGAGAGAACAGTGGAATTATGAACGGGAATCCGGGAATGTGGTCATTACCGGCATTGTTCCGTGGCACAAATACACCGTCAGCTTCATGGTTTACCGGATATGGGAAGAGATTTCGATGTACAACCATACGACGAATGACTGGGACAAAGAGCATCTGATGCAGATCGATCCCATCTATCCGGAGACACAAGCATACTTGCTGAATTGGATGGAAAGTTGGTGTCAGGAGCACAAGGAAACGACCGTTGTTCGGTTTACTTCCCTGTTCTATAATTTCGCCTGGATCTGGGGCAGCAGTGAGCGCAATCGCCATCTGTTCTCGGACTGGGGTTCATATGATTTTACGGTAAGTTCAAGAGCGCTTGATCTGTTTGCCAAAAAGGCTGGCTATTCCCTCACGGCTGAGGATTTTGTGAATGGCGGTAAATACCGGGTCAGTCATATCCCTGCGAATCAGCGCAAGCTGGACTGGATGGCGTTCATCAATGATTTTGTGATTGAATTCGGCAAAAAGCTGATTGATATTGTACACAAACATGACAAGCTGGCCTATGTTTTCTACGATGATAGCTGGGTCGGGATGGAGCCTTATAATGACCGCTTCCAGGAGTTCGGATTCGACGGCATGATCAAATGCGTATTCTCCGGGTATGAGGCCAGAATGTGTTCTGGGATCGACGTGGAAACGCATGAAATTCGGCTGCATCCATATCTGTTCCCGGTTGGTTTAGGTGGACTCCCTACCTTCAAGGAGGGCGGCGACCCTACGCTGGACGCCAAGAAGTATTGGATTAACATCCGGCGTGCCCTGCTCAGAGAACCGATCGATCGAATCGGACTGGGCGGGTATCTGCATCTGGTGGAGCCTTATCCGGATTTTGTGGAATACATCGAGAAGATTGCCAATGAATTCAGGGAAATGAAGGAGCTGCATCAGGCTGGCATGCCTTATCAGATCAAGACCAAGGTAGCCGTGCTGCATAGCTGGGGCAAACTGAGATCATGGACCTTGTCCGGGCATTTCCATGAAACGTACATGCATGATCTCATTCACGTCAATGAAGCATTGTCGGGATTACCGGTTGAGGTGCAGTTTATCGATTTTGAAGACATCCGTCAGGGCGTACTGCATGACTGCGATGTCGTGATCAATGCTGGCTCTGCCGGTTCCGCATGGAGCGGTGGTGAACACTGGAATGACCATACTTTTGTGGACCTACTGACGAAGTGGGTGTACGAAGGTGGTACATTTATCGGAATCAATCAGCCTTCGGCGATCGAGGGATACGACAGCTTTTTCCGGATGGCACATATTCTTGGCGTGGATGAAGATACAGGGGCCAGAGTCGTTCACGGAAAATGGTCGTATGAGGTACGAGATGAACATGGTTTGGTACCGGATGAAGCCAGCATAACGCCGAAGAAAGGCATCTATCTTACGGATGGCACAGCTGAGGTGCGGCATGAAACGGATGGTCACATTACATTGTCTACGCATGCATTCGGCAAAGGAAAAGGGATCTATCTCTCCGCATTCGCATTCAACTGGGAGAATACCAGATTGCTGTTGAATCTGATTCGCTATGCAGGCGAGGAGTACGAGGAAACGAAGTATATCCCGGATAACCTGTATACCGAGTGTGCGTATTATCCGGAAAGTAACATATTGGTTGTGATCAACAATAGTGACCAGGTTCAGACAACAACGATTGATACAGAGTTTGGAAAACAAACGCTGGAATTGGCTCCGTATGATACGGTTATTACCAAGATTGGTGCAACTAACTCGGTATCCTCATAGGATATCTTCTTTATCGAAAATCGTCTCATAGACCGTTACCCTAGCCAGGGAGCGGTCTATTTGGGCTAAAAAGGAATTTTGCTCATGAATATTTTATAATGTAAACCATACAGGCAAACCAATCGGATATCTTGCTCTAGATTTAAAGATCGTGGGGGTGTAATCAATGATTCGTATGGCTGTCGGCGCGGTCATTCAAAAGGGTGATGAATTGCTGTTAGTTCATAAGGTAAAGGGAGCACAGGGGAAAATCAAAGGAACGTGGGATTTCCCGAAAGGCGGGATGGAGCCGCAGGATGAGAGCTTAGAGGCGGCACTGCTCAGGGAGTTAGAAGAAGAAACGGGATCAACAAACTTTATAATTAGCAAACCGTTCAAGGACCGAATTGCCTTTCGTTTTGACGCTATAACGCAGGAGAAATTGGGATATCAGGGCCAGGAAACGACGATGTTTCTGGTCGAATACGCTGGAGACGGGACTGACCTGAAACCTCAGGATGATGAGATCGACGATATTCGATGGTTCCCCATAGACCATGTCGCTCCACTGTTATTTCCGGAGGCCCGTGTGTTCTTTGAAAGCTACGTTCTGGTGAGAGGAGAAGATTGACTTGATTGCAGATTTTAGAGTGTTGACCGAGTTCCTCCAAGGTCATGATGAAGCAAGAGGTTCCATTTCAGAGGAAGACATTCAGAAGCAAGAGCGTCGTCTTGGTAAGCCTTTTCCGGCCGCTCTGCGTGAATATTATAAAAGGTTTGGGCGGTCACAATATATTACGCAGCACTGCAATAATCAGTATGAGCCGATGCTTCTGGAGGATATCTTTGTACCGGATTCGGATTTCTTTACAACGGACAAGGCGTTTTTGATCTTTTATCAATGCGAAGAATCGGTGATCTATTGCGGCATACGTTTCAGTGATCTGACGAAGGAAGACCCGCCGGTGTATCTATGTGCCTGGAACCATCCGGATTGGTCGCTGGAGAATGAATCACTCACCAATTTCCTGGTAAGCAAAGCATTTATTCAGATGGGGTGGAGGACAGGCTGCCCTATTGGGTTATTTTTGATGAGAACATGTGGGGGTTATCGGACTATCGATCCTATTGGGGATTAAGCGACGGAGCATATGAAATTCCAGAAATTTCATCTCTTCAGGCTTGGCGGATATGTTGTAGGGATAATGTCATTCTCCTGTTCGAAATGGCTGTTGGTGAAAGCGAGGAAGACGTATTAGCCGTATATCTGGCTTCTTTTGACCGGGAGCGTATAGCGAGCCTGTTGAATCGTACAACGCAGGACAGGCAGCTGCCTGACTATCGAACCAATCTTGGTTCATAGTTACAACAAACCTTACTTTGCTGAAGGGTCAACCCTGCCAAAACGTCAAAATGGCTTTTGTGAACAGCTACATGTCCGCAAAAGCCTTTATTTCCGACTGGATTAATAAGTGAAGTGCGTATTATACACAAATTTAATCTGAATGGCAAGAGGAAAATGATTGCTTTTAAACGGGGGATCGTTTATTCTAAAAAAAGGAAGTCTACTAAATATGGTTAGGAGGAACATAGAATGGAAAATATGTGTATGAACATGATGATGAATATGTGTATGGAAGAAATGATGAGCAAAATGAAGTCCATGAAAATGATGATGGAGTGCATGGAAGAGAATAACATGATGGAAAGCATGGACATGAACAAAATGATGTCCTGCATGCAAGAGTGCGACGAAATGATGACTACCATGATGGGCATGATGAGCAGCATGAAAAAAGCTTCCATGTAATTATCGATAAAATCATCTAATGTAAAGCTGGCGGGCTTTACATCAGTGCAGAACAGTTGACTGTATGCATTGAGACGATCAGTAAGCCTTTAAACAAGGCGGGTTGAGCAGACAAACTGCAGACCGGCTTTTTTCTTTATATATATTGAAGAATTTTCCTCGATACATCAATACGCATCAGCTTCAACTTTAACCATTGCTCCTGCAAGGATTCTGCCTGAGAGCCTTCGGAAGCCCCCCGCAGCTTATTGAAGATTTCCAACAACTGATTGTTAATTCGGTCATAGTTAGCAAGCAGTTCACGCAGCAATCGAACTTTCCGTTCTTCTTCCAGCATGGTGTCCTTATGGTCACGAAGCTTCCTGAGAAGATCTTCAGCCCATGCCGAGTCCCCTATAGTCTTGGCATAGTTATATAAGTCCAAATAATCGTTAACCCAAGTTTGTGTCCAAGAACTCATGGCATTTTTCACTCCAGTCGGCTTCGCTTTTCTATATACCGAGTATTATACCCGGAATAATCAAATATACAAGTGCATAATTGAATTTTTTATTTAATTTTGCATAAATATTTGTGAGTATTACTGATGCGTTAACTTATGAAACAAGGAATTGGAGGCTGTGTTTAGTGCTTAATGGTGTCGATAATTTTGCGCTGAGCATCCTTGGCTTCCGGGATGGGATACAGGACAAAAACATGATTCATTTTGGGATAAACAAAGGTATGATGGTCAATGTCTTGGTCAGTTAGCATCTTGTCGAGCTTCATGATGTCGGGGAACAGCCCTTCATGTGTTCCGACAAACATGGTGATTTTCCCGAGTCCTTCGAAATCTCCGTAGATCGGACTAATCAGCGGATCATCCAGCGATTTGTCTGCTGCCCATATTCGCCGGATTACATCATATCCTTCTACAGCGAGCATGGGGTCTCTCGACTCATAATCAAATATGACTGGGTTGTCCAGAACCATATCCACACATGGAGACAGTAAAATAATATCTTTAGGCTGCGGAAGATGATTCATCTGAATGTAATGTGCCAGACTTAGCGAAATATTCCCACCCGCTGAATCTCCCATAATCGTAAGTTGTGAGGGATCTTGTACCGATTCAAGGATTTCACGATATAAGTTTAGTAGTCTTGGATACGTATGCTGATAGTTGAAGTGAGGCACTTTGGGATAAATGGGAGCGATCACTTTGGCGTTCAGTGCCTGGGCCAGGGTGTCCATGGATCTCCAATGCAAGCTTAGAGGCTGATGCGTATGAGCACCGCCATGTATATATAAGATGACTTTTTGTGCGTCTGAATGCTGGTCATTCAATGTAAATACCTGCATGTCCTCAAAGGAACGCTCTGATCGGGGAGATGTGAGTTTCACCTTACCTAACTGATAAGGCTTAATATTCTCAAGACCCACTTGGTCGATGTGCTTCCGGGTGTTGTCCCGCGTGGAGAAATTCTTCTTGGTGCCTGATAAAAGAATAAATTTTTCAAATAGATAGCTCATTAGAGAGCGTCTTTTGTTATAAACATTCATACTCATCTGTATGCCGCCTCTCGTCTTGATTACGATATCTACAGTATAAAGGTTGAAGTGTACTTCAAGGTCAAGGGTTAGATTCAAAGCGAGAACACTAAAGGTTGTAAAACGAGTTTGCCAGAATGCACACTTCTTTTAACTCCTCTTCCAAAATGTACCTGTAACCTATATATTAAATGATAGGAGTAACAGAAATTATTAAACCAAAGGAGCATTAATATGCTTAATTTTAATCAACCCATGGCATTGCGCTCTATTTTAAGCCCTAAATATTTGGAGTTTGCTCTAAGAGATCAATATGATATGGGTCAATGGGAAGAATGTTTGTTTTGGCTGCGAGGATTAAATGATACATACCGGGTAAAAACCTCCACTGGCTTGCACATCCTTCGGGTGTACCGTGCCGAGATCGGGGAGGAAGAAGTCATCACGGAGTTGTCCGTGCTATCTCAATTGAAAGCGATTTTGAATACTTCCGTGCATGCAGATGTTGGTGATTACATTAAGAGGAAGGATAGTAGTGATTACACCGTTCTGGATGCGCCGGAAGGCAAACGAGTGGCCGTGATGTTCCGCTATATTGAGGGGACCGAGAACAACCTGGAGGATGAGGAGTCCTGTTATGCTTTTGGTCAATCTGCGGCTGAGCTGCACAAGGCTATGGATCAGGTGGTAGTGGAGCAGCCCAGATATGAGCTGGATACACGATTTCTGATTGATCAGCCGCTCGCGCTTATTATGGCGTATATCGGAGAGTCGCATGAAGCAGGACCGTTTTTGTATGCGTTTACTGAGGAGCTGAAGAAGCGGATTACAGTATCTGCCCATAATCTGGATTGGGGACTGTGTCATGGCGATATGCATGGCAACAATAATGCCTTTCAGCAGGGAAGCTCGTTTACGCATTATGACCTGGAGTGGGCAGCCAAAGGCTGGCGTGCCTACGATCTGGCTCAAGTAAAGGCTAGAAAGAGACAATCCGGTGAGCAAAAAGCACAATTATGGAATGCGCTCATGGCAGGTTATCGTTCGATACGAAGCTTCTCTCCAGAGGACGAGCAGGCCGTAGACCTGTTCATTATCGCTCGCAGATTCTGGGTCATGGGCCTGGATGTTGCTTTTATCGAAAATGATATGGGTGCACTCGATTATGGTGACGATTGGCTGAACAGTTTCATTGAGGAGTTTCGAGAAACGGGAATCATATAGTTTCGGAAGATGATGAATTGTTCTACACCTATTTTGAATTATCTTAAGCCCCCTCTGAATCAATCGGAGGGGGCTTTTCATATAATAAGCTGCCTTGGCGAACGTTAGCTTGAAGAAGATGAAGCGGCAGCAGCAGCTGAAGCCGCGGCAGCGGAGGCCATGGCGGCCTGCTGTGCGATGATAATGTTGGTGATGCTGGTAGAGAGTGTCGTGGTCAGCACACCGCTTCGCAGATTCTCAACATGCTGAACAGCCACCAGGGCAGATGAGAATAGAAGCAGCTCCTGTTTGGTGATCGACCATGCCCCGAAGCCCTTTTGGTCACGCAGCCAGTCGAACGTTTCTTGCACCTGATCCACCAGTGTGTCTTGGTGGACAGGCAGCAGAGAGAGAACTCCGAGGGAGGATAGGGTATACGTTTTATCCAAGCGGATACTGCGTTTACGGAACGCCTCCTGTAATGCCAATACACGCGCGCTTGATTCAGGATTGTCGTCTCCAAGGACCAGTACCTGGGTCAATGCCTGCACGCTGTTGCCAGGGGAGAATTCTGGCTTCAGTTCACGATAGAGCTGCTCCATGCGGGCCACACCGGATTCCACATCCAGATCGGAGAGAGCCAGCATGGCTGCGAAAATATAGTCATCCTGTCCGGTCAGGAAGCGGTGTTTTGCTTTCATCTGATCGTAAAAAGCCTTGGCACGCTCCACCGTGTACTGAAACTGGTCAGGCGCTGCCTGGGCAGCAATCTGATAGGCAGCCACGGCCAGGAAATCGGAAGTGCGGAACTTGATCTGTTTCATCAGATCGTAGACATGCAGGGTGTCCGCCAGCTTCGTCTCCTGATCCGTGGTAAGGGAGAGCATGGCGGCAATACTGATGGCCGAATTGCCCCTGAATACGGAAAAGAGGTTTGTATTTTGCTTCATCAGATCATGACTCTGGCGAATGGCCTCACCATCTGCCGTTTTATTTTCGCCTGCATAGAGAAGTGCCGCAAGGCGATGCATCATCGGATTTTGCCATTTGAACGACTTCTTGATGATCTGTGCGTTGGAAACGAATAATTCGACTCGTGCTGTATGCTGCTGCTCCATATGCACACCTCCCGAAATGAGTAGTTGTTACCCCTAGTTTATTAGGAATATTAAATGAATTAAAGCAAAAACTTCCATGGGGTAGATGAATGCCCTTGAGAACGAATTTTTAAATGGATTGCGAGGGTGCTTCTCAAACAAGAAATGCAATATCGTATGTAAGATGAAAAAGATGTCCAGCACCCAGAATGTAATCGTTTGTTATCCAGAAACCGTTATAAATGATAAACATTCTCATTAAAAACGCTTCCTTACATTCCTTGTTGTATTTCTGCGGCACATCTCGTACAATTTGGTGAAGCAATTCTGCATTGCGTTAATGTGAACATAAAAATGTAATTCTGACAACACGAAGCTGCACACAAGAAAAGGGGAGAATCGTTTGGAATCGAAGCAACTATCTAGAGGGCTTAAGCCCCGTCACGTTGAGCTGATTGCACTCGGGGGTACAATCGGCGTTGGATTGTTCATGGGCTCGGCGAGTACGATCAAATGGGCAGGTCCTTCGGTGCTGCTGGCCTATCTGCTGGCCGGGATCATTATCTTTTTTGTTATGCGTATTATGGGTGAGATGTTGATTCAGGAGCCTGTCACCGGATCCTTTGCCACATTTGCTCATAAATATATCAGTCCGCTTGCCGGGTTCCTGACCGCCTGGAGTTACTGGTTCCTCTGGGTAACGGTGGGGATGGCGGAAGTTACGGCGATCGGTATCTATGTCGGGTACTGGTTTCCGGATATTCCACAATGGCTGCCGGCACTGGCTGGTGTGCTCATTATTGCGGCGGCGAATCTGGCTGCGGTGAAATATTACGGGGAGTTTGAATTCTGGTTCGCCATGATTAAGGTAACAGCCATTGTGTTCATGATCGTGATCGGAACGGGCTTAATCTTCTTCGGTCTGGGTAACGGTGGACAGCCAATCGGATTATCGAATTTGGTGAGTCATGGAGGCTTCTTCCCGGGAGGAATCAAAGGATTCCTGTTTGCTCTATGTATCGTAACGGCTGCCTATCAGGGCGTGGAAATGGTCGGCATTACGGCAGGGGAAGCGGAGAATCCGAAGCATACGCTGCGTAAAGCGATCAAAAATATCGTGTGGCGTATCCTTATCTTTTATGTAGGGGCTATCTTTGTCATCGTGACATTGTACCCGTGGAATGAAGTGGGACAGACGGGAAGCCCGTTTGTACTCACCTTTGCCAAGGTTGGTATCGTGGCTGCTGCGGGCATTATCAACTTCGTGGTGCTCACGGCTGCGATGTCGGGATGTAACAGCGGAATTTACAGTGCGGGACGTATGTTATATACGCTTGCTGAGAATGGACAGGCACCTGCCTTTTTCAAAAAGCTGTCCAAAGGCGGGGTTCCACGCAACAGCATCGTTATTACGATCTCCCTGCTGCTAATTGGTGTAATCTTGAACTACCTGATGCCGGATTCCAAACTGTTCCTGTATATTTACAGTGCTAGTGTTCTTCCGGGGATGGTGCCGTGGTTCGCACTGGCCTTCAGCCAGTTCCGGTTCAGAAAGCGCTGGGGTAGTGAGATGGGGGAACACAACTTCAAGTCCAAATGGTTCCCCATCAGCAACTACATTATTATTGTGTATCTGATCCTCGTTATCATCGGGATGGCGTTTAACCCGGATACGCGTTTGCCCCTGATTGTGGGTGCGACCTTTATGGCCATCGTGGTGATCGGATATTTCATATTCGGTATTGGGAAAAAGCAGCGTGTAGACGGTGGAGAAGAACAATAGATTTATGTTATAAAACTGTGGTGTGAATTGTTCAATGGGTACCCAAAATGCATTTCTTGAGTACATCGAAGAATCTTTAGAGATTCGGTGTCATTCAAGGGTGCATTTTTTGTTTTTTTTGTAACAATGAGTCGAAATAACAACTTAATTTATTGAACAGTATTAAGGCTTACCTTATAATCAAGGAGATTGAAGAATTTGTAAACATACTGGGGGAGTTTGCTAATGTTAGTAGGAAAAGGCGCAGTGCGTGAGATGTCAAATGATATCGACAAAGTCATCAGAGAAATCGACCAGATCACCCAATCCAAAATTGACCGGGTATCGGATAAAATTGACTCTGAATTGAACTCTTGTGGTCGTGAGCTTTCAAACGCTGCAACGACATTATCTCAGATCAAACCTCTGATTGACAGATTGGTCGCACAAGTTGGACAAGATGCTCCTGATCATGTACAAGTACTGGTAACATCAATTGCACAAGAAGTAATGTCCAAAGTTATAGCTACTAGCGGCAACATTGACGAGGTTCAGAAGAACATTAAAGATGTAGATAAGTTAACCAACGAAATTGATAGTCTCACGGACGAAATTGACAAGTTGACAGATAAGATTGATGAAATTACCGATAAGTATCAGAAGTAGGGAGGATAGGTCTCTATGAGCGATTATACACCACCTGTAGGTCAGCCCAATTACATATCGGGTGGCTGGGGCAACAAACAAGCAAAAGAAACGGCTTTAAAGATAGATCATATTGCAGATAAGGCCAAGTTTGGCATTGAGATGCTGGGTACAGGATTGGATGGAATAGATGCTATTGAAAAAGAATTGATTGAAATCTCCCATGCGCCGCAGCCTCCTACACAAGAGCAGATTCGATCGATGGCTCATCGCCTGGATGCACATCAAAAGCAACTCCAACTGGCTTTGGACCGGATTAAAGACATGATGACAGATATAGAAAAAGAAACGGATGCTATTCAAAAACCACGTACATCCTGGTAAGAGTAAGTTTACGTTGTTTACGAATTAGAATATGTAAAAAGAGAGGGGAGTTCCCTCTCTTTTTTTATTTGTCTTTTGAGCAGTGTCACCCTCTGAAAAATATCTCTTGAATCTCCTGTTACTGGAGGTTTTAGGATATGAACTAGAAAAGCTGCTGCGCGATCAATATCAATTCCATTGCAGCAGACAAGGGGGGATAAGCAAGATGAGGACGATGTAAACGATCCAGCGGTTTACGGAACAGCCTTCAATTTAAATGCTGCAGCTGCCTTAAGGAAATGATCAAGCCCAGTTTAAATTTCACCCATCTCGGTTACAAAGAAAAGAGTGCAACTTTTATGAAACCCAACTATAAATAAATTGAAATTTACACATTCTATTTAAATTGAACTTCACATCTACACATTAACGTAGAGGGCAGAGAAAACCTGGAGAAATGAAATGTTCGCCTTTATCACCGAATTTTCTCCTTCTAAAGGAATACAAAAAATTGGGGGATAACAGCGATCGGAAGGTTGCTTTGACCGCGCAGTGACCCGTGTAGAGTCCATTGGTTCTATTTTTAGAGAGTGTAAATTTACCCGAGGAGGAATTGAACATGGCTAATCAAGACCAGCATACTGTACAAGATCCGACGACACAATATCCGAAGGCAACATCAGAATGGAAACAGCAGCAGGAAGAGCCGGGACTTCAGCGCGAGATGACACCTGTGCCTGATGCAGGCGAAAAGAGCTACAAAGGCAGCGGACGTCTGACTGGACGCAAAGCCGTAGTAACCGGGGCAGACAGCGGAATCGGCCGCGCGGCGGCGATTGCTTTTGCCCGTGAAGGCGCGGATGTTGTGCTGTCTTATCTTCCTGAAGAAGAAGCAGATGCCAAAGAAGTGGTACAGCTGATTGAAGAAGCAGGCCGTAAGGCTGTTGCGATTCCCGGTGACCTGAAGGATGAGAATTATTGCGAGCAGCTCATTGAGTCTGCCGTTAAGGAGCTTGGCGGGATCGATATTCTTGCCAACGTGGCAGGTAAACAGCAGTTTGTGGAACAGATTGCGGATCTGACTACAGAGCAGTTCGATGCGACATTCAAAACGAATGTGTATTCCATGTTCTGGCTCTGCAAAGCGGCTGTAAAACATATGAAACCAGGCAGCTCCATTATCAATACGTCGTCCATACAGGCGTACAGCCCTTCGCCAATCCTGCTGGATTATGCAACGACGAAGGCGGCTATCAACACGTTCAGCAAAGCACTGGCCCAGCAGGTCGGCAGCAAAGGTATCCGCGTGAATGTTGTAGCGCCAGGTCCGGTATGGACACCACTTCAGGTGGTTGGCGGACAGCCTGTCGAGAAGCTTGCTAGTTTCGGCTCCAATACGCCACTTGGCCGGGCAGGACAACCTGCCGAGATGGCACCTGCCTTTGTATTCCTGGCGAGCCAGGAATCCAGTTACGTGAGCGGTGAGACCCTGAATGCCAACGGTGGTACCGTTAGTCCGTAACAGGAGACCGTAAATGGGCCCTAAATGGTTTAGCTTGTTAAGCAAAGAACTCCATTCCCGATATGGGTGATGGAGTTCTTTATGTTCTGGTTATTATTTTTGTTCCGGATTGGTTTCCAGAATCGTGTAACTGCCCAGCGTTGCCAGTTGTGCCGTGTTCAGCAGGGCTTCATCCACCGCAGCAAGTGCTTCGCCTGCTGCTGTCATTAATTCATCGGAGTCAACAGGAGAGGCAAATCTCAGAATAACCCGTTTCTCCCCATTTTTCAGTTCACTCTCCGTCTTTGTTTTATATTCATTGACCGAAGCGACTTCGAGTTCATTTTGCACATAATAGTCATTCGTATCACTTTCACCATGAAACAGTTCGAGTTCGGAATCGATCCAGTAATCTTGATCCGCTATCGTTTCCTGACTTGCAGCCGTCTCATCGTTTGCATTGTATAGGAAGTAGGGAATACCGGAGTTGGTCAGGTTGTTCGTGGCATCTACGTGGAACCATTCATTTCCGATTTTGACCTTGTTCCATGCATGAGGAACACCACTGGATGCTCCTGTTACGACAATGCTGTCCAATCCGGACAGATCGGAGAGCAGTTTGTAGACCGAAGCATAGCTGGCGCATACACCAACCCCTTTGACCAGAATACCGTAGGTGGTGAATGAGTCGTTAAACTGAGCGTCTACATTTTTGAAGTTGTTTTGCTCCGCACTTTCCAGTGCTGCATCGTCATACTTCGCATTATCATTCAAATAATCATAGATGGCTTTTCGTTTCTCATCATCTTTCATGCCATCCTTGATGATGGAAGCAACAACTTCGTTTGCTTTGGCAATAATCTCGCCTTGTTTCTTCTGGATGACATCTGCAGATTCATTGTAATGAATGGTGAGCGTCAACGTATCATAGTTGTATTCGAACCCTTCAACGCCGAGAATCAATGGATTCTGATACATCACTTTCAGGACAACATCCGAGAGCGTTGTGAAATTTTGGGCTTCGGGAAAAGCTTTCAGTGAGATTTGATCTTCAGCAGCAATCATGTTTTTGGCCAGCACTTCTTCCAGTGCAGAATCCGCATTGATGAGTTTATCACCTGCAGCCGGTTCAGGAACAGTTTCCTGGTTGCCTTCTTCAACATTCTGCTGTGTGTTCGATTTCTGTTCGTCCACCAGGTTTGCTTCTGCCGTTTCAGGGTTAGAAGCAGGAGCTTGTTCAGAACCTTCTTCAGTAGTCGTGTCCACTTCATCTTCAGGTGCTGGAACAGCAGTCGTTGTAGACTCTTCAGGCACAGTCTCTGTTGCAGTCTCCGATGCAGGCCCATCATTATTGTTAATGATGGTTGGCACATCAGGTGCAGGGACGTAAGGTGTGTCATTTTTTGGTTCAACCAGTCCGTTACTGGACTCAGCGACCGTTTGTTGATCCAATTTGGCCAAGTCTTCTTGGGTTACAGATTCTACCCGTACGTAGCTCTTAAGAGCGGTCCCTTTGATATGAAAAGGAATGTTCGTTTCGTTGAACTCCGAGATTTCTACATTCGCAATATCATAAACAATTGATCCTTGGGAGAAAGAACCGTCGATGTGCTCAATACTTGTTGTTTTCGGCAGTTCGTTTGTGTTCTTCAATTTCTTCATATAGAGCTGTTCTTTTAGAGCCATGGGCAGCTGGTTAGAGAGAGGAGCAGTGGCCACACCGTTACTGAAATTCGATTCCATGTCCCCACTGACAGCAGTGACGTAGTATTCACCCTTCATGCCATGGTTCTGATAGGATGTCGTTAGTTCATTCATGATACCAAGGCCGCCTTTGCCATCCTCATTGAAATCATTGAAGGATGTCTCGGTTGTCGTCGCTACGACCAGCGGATTGCTTCCATTGTATGCTTTCTCTGCCCCTTGCAGGGGAACATTGTTTGTTTCAAAAATAACGGTTCGATCAGCACGATTATAGATTTTGTACTCTGCCGCGCCCTCTACCTTGTCCCAGGTAAGCGTGAACCGTTTATCCTTGTCGATCTCATACTTCAGATTCGGAACAGGCAGCTCGGATTTTACTGTAAAAGGAATAATCATGGGTTGATCAAGTAGTGTCAGTTTCTCAGCATCTGGATTATAGTTCAGACGAATGTAATAGATGGGGGCACCACCCCATGTATTTTGTTTTTGAGCTTTCAGCTTCTCCGAGCTTAATACACCCCATCCGAGAGGTTTGATCGAAATGCTATTATCATTGATTTCCGGTATGGCATAGACTTTACTTGCTTCCAAGGCTTTAATATCGGTATGTACACTTATCATGTCACTTGCTTGAAGACGACTGGTTTTTAGGTCAGCCTTAAATGTAAACTTGAATTCTTCGTCTTGAGCTACGTTATACATGGGCATAATTGATGGGCTTGATTCGGAGCCGTATTTTTGCTTCAAACTCAATATGGTAGAGCCTTCTAACGTTTCTGTGGGATTATTGTCGCTCGGACTGCTCTCCTTGTCATTGCTCTGGCATCCGGCCAGCAACAGGGTGAGGGCAAACAACATTACGAATAGACGTTTCATGATACACCGCTTTCTGGTTTTTCTTGTTCATACACCTGACATTATCATTTATGGTAAAAATCAATCCGAAACCTCTTATCAGCAAAACCTCCTATTAATTACCTAAAGTCTTTTGCTAGTTTATGGTTATATAGTCTCATTGTCAAGGTATGCTAATAGGGATAATAGTCCCGTAGAACAGTAGAACAGATTGATCTCCCACCATGGAATGGATGTTAGAATAAGGGAAGATATAGAAGGCTGGGTTTCAGATGTAGTAGAAAATCCAATGTAAACGGAGTGGCGTGCAATGACCCCTGAACAGATTGTCAGAGCTTTTTTCAAGGAGGTACGGTCAGGTCGTAACCTTGATTATGCTGATACATTGATGGCCGAACAGGTACTGGCCCATCAGGTGATATCGGAAGAGGAAGTGACAGTAAAAAGGACACCATACGAATATGCGGATCATGTGAGAGAAATGATTCAGGCCTACGGTGAATTCTCACTTGAGATTCAGGAACTGATCGCCCAGGGCGATAAAGTGTATGTGCGCTGGAGACAAGAGGGTATACATATGGGAGAAGTGGACGGATACACACCAACCCATCGGCCGGTTATTGAAATTGCCAGTGCTGTATATCGCGTGGAAAATGAGCGGATTGCAGAATATTGGATTCAGATTGACAGGCTGGGCATCGAAAAACAATTGGAGCGCAATAAGAGCTGAGAATTCAGCTCTTTTTTTGTTAAATCGGAGCACCTAATCAGAAGTTTTATTTTTAATAGAATGTTTTGCGATGTTTATGAGCTGAGCAGGTTAATTCACATGAATTTTTTGAACATTTATCCGTGACTGTAAGCGTTCCCGTGTTATAATGAATGAAGTTGTATACAAGTTACTAAAACGTTTTCTGTCATTCCAATTTCATAACCCGAAAGAGAGGTTCAGTGATGATCAGAGCAACGAACGATAATGAATATTATGAGCTGACCAGTCCGACAAGTATGCCCAAGGCATCCGGATTCCTATGGAACGAAAAGATGATGATCCATATGAATTGCCGCGGATATGCTGTGGCGCAATTCATGCAGCCGGAGCCTGCCAAGTACTCGCATGCACCCAATCTGGAAGCGAAAACATTTATGCAGCCGGAGCAGCCGTATTATGCGCATCATCCGGGGAGATTTGTCTACATCAAGGATGAAGTAGGCGGAAACATTTTCTCGGCTCCATATGAGCCGGTGCGAAAACAGGCGGACAGCTATACATTCGCCGTGGGTAAACACGATATCCGCTGGAATGTTGTAAGCGATGACATTTCCATTGAGATGAGCCTGCGTCTGCCCAAAGCGGATGCCATGGAGCTGTGGCAAGTGAAGGTGAAGAACCTTTCCTCTCATAAACGCAAGCTGAGCATGTATCCGTATTTCACGGTTGGTTATATGTCATGGATGAATCAATCCGGTGAATATGTGGATGATTTGCAGGGAATCGTCTGCTCGTCCATTACGCCGTATCAGAAATATCAGGATTATGCCAAAATCAAAAATTACAGCGACAAGACCTACCTGCTTGCGGATCGCAAGCCTGCTTCATGGGAAGTGAATCACGAGCGTTTCGAGGGCGAGGGCGGCCTTCATGCTCCATCGGCATTGCAGCTGGACACCTTGGAGGGCGGGGATGCAAGGTATGAGACACCTGTTGCTGTCCTTCAGTACAGGTTGGAGCTCGAAGCTGGGGCTGAGCGGGAATACCGGTTTATCTTTGGCCCGGCTCATGATGAGGCAGAGATCGAACGCATCCGACAGCAGTATTTTATCAAGCGGGATCATGAAGGATTGGATGGCTTTGCCTTGGCCGAACAGGAATATGCGGCTTACGTTGCAGAAGGACAGGGAAATATCCAGATCCAGACCCCGGATGACGGATTGAATAATTTTGTAAACCACTGGCTGCCACGCCAAATGTATTACCACGGCAAAACGAACCGTCTGACGACTGATCCGCAGACCCGGAACTATCTGCAGGATAACATGGGCATGAGTTACATTCAGCCTGCGATCGCACGTGAAGCCTTCCTGACAGCCCTGGCTCAGCAGCATGCAAGCGGCGCGATGCCGGATGGAATCATTTTGCACCCGGATGCCGAGCTCAAATACATCAACCAAGTTCCTCATACGGACCACTGTATCTGGCTTCCGGTCTGTATGCGTACGTATCTGGACGAGACGAATGATTACAGCATTTTGGAGGAGCAGGTTGCATTTGCCGACAGTGAAGAGAAAGCTTCTGTGCTGGAGCATATGAATCTGGCCATGCGCTGGCTGATTCAGGATCGTGACCACCGCGGCCTCAACTTCATTAACCAGGGCGACTGGTGTGATCCGATGAACATGGTGGGTTATAAGGGCAAAGGGGTATCCGGCTGGCTCACCATTGCAACGGCATATGCGTTCAAGGTATGGGCGGATATTTCCGAGCAGGCCGGGCATACCGAGACAGCGAAGCAATTCCGTGAGGAAGCAGACCGGACCAATGCTGTAGCGAATGAGTATCTCTGGGATGGCGAATGGTATGCACGCGGAATAACGGATGATAATGTCGTTTTTGGCATCAGCAAGGATCAGGAAGGACGCATCTATATTAATCCTCAGGGTTGGGCGCTGATGAGCGGCGCGGCCGATGAGGAGAAGCGGAAGAAGCTGATCCGGGCAGTGGAGGAGCAATTGGAGACCCCGTATGGTGTGGAGAAACTGGCACCGTCTTTCACAGCTATGCGGGAAGATGTCGGCCGGGTTACGCAAAAACATCCGGGCAGCGCCGAGAATGGGGCGGTCTACAACCACGCGGCTGCGTTCTACATCTATGCTCTGTATTTGGTGAATGACAAGGAGAACGCGTATCGTCTCCTTCGCAAAATGATTCCTGGTCCCGATACCGAAGATATCCTCCAGCGGGGACAGTTACCTGTATTCATCCCCAATTATTATCGCGGGGCCTACAGACAATTTCCACGTACAGCTGGGCGCTCCAGCCATCTGTTCAACACAGGTACGGTACCTTGGGTGTATCGCTGCCTGATCGATGGACTGTTCGGATTGCAGGGTCACGCCGAAGGGCTGCTTGTCCGTCCACAATTACCTGCGGATTGGAATAAGGCTTCGGTGACCAGGTTGTTCCGTGGTGCCGAGCTGCAGGTGGAGATGAAACGGGATGCGGCTGTCCGAAAGACTGAAGTGTATGTTAACGGTCAATTGATCGAAGGAGACATGATTAAGGATATCCAGGCTGGCAAGTCATACGAGGTACTGGTTAAGCTTCCTATATCATAAGGAATAGATAAACTTGAAATGCCTTTCTTGTTTTTTTAAGAAAGGCATTTTTTATTAAAATATTTTATAGGCCAGGTTAAACCTTATGTCGATATTCGATAATTGTGAACCAATGTTTTATAACGAAGGTGGCGATTTCATTCGGAGATGATTTGCGGGCAGGATTGCTCAATGGCGCCGTTGAATACTCTCCATTGCAAGGGTTATAGTTATGGAGGGGGTTATGGAGTTGTACGGAGTAGTGGCTCATTTTGACCAGGATACAGAGCTCTATATAAAGCAGGTTTGGAAAGAATTGAGTGATAATGCAGTTTCCAGGTATGCAGAAGAAGTACAGGATAGACGACCTCATATTACCATAGCAGGTTATGACTCTGACGTAGATATCGACAAATTTATAAGCGATTTTGACTGCTTTTATGAATCTAAAAAACAACTTTCAATCACTATGAACTCAATAGGGACTTTTTTGAACACAGGAATTGTATTTCTTGCCCCTGTTCCTTCCCAAGAATTATTAACGTTTCATGCTAATCATCACCATTTCTTTGAAAAATACCGAATGAATGCTGAGTCTCAATATCTCCCCAATCATTGGATACCTCACTGTACAATAGCAAACCGATTAAACGATGAGAATTTAAAAGAAGCGATGGTTTACTGCACTAAAAGAATCGAAAGTCTACGTACTAATATCGTTGAAATATCAGTAATCAAAGCTATATATGAGAATGGGAAATGTATAAAATCACCCTCTATATATACGAAAGCTTTGCACTTTGTCTAAGATAACAATATAACCAAAGTATCGCCTCCCAAGACAGCCGCCTTACTCACCAAGGCGGTTGTCTTAGCTCGAAAATCAACATTAGAATTTAGGATCAAGATTCGTGGAAATCCTTAACTCTATACCAATACGAGTAGATTTTCGAATAACCCAGTTTGGCGTAAAGCTTTATGGCGGGAGCGTTACTGGCTACAACCTGCAGATAGCTCAATGTGGCGCCTTGTTTTCTCCCCCAATGCAAGAGATGTAATATCATCTGTTCAGCGAACCCGCGATTCCGATAAGCGGCATCCGTAATGATATCATACAAGCCGATATAGCCACGCTCGACAACGCCCAGCCCACAAGCAACAACTTGCCCATCGACCAAGAGGGAAATGAAACCCGTACTTGTACGGATGTTGGACAGCATCTGTGTCATTGTTTCCCGCTTCCCTTCGTGTACCTGATTCAATCGGCAAAAGTGATCCAGCCACTCCTGGGTCAACTGCTCATCGATTTGTACAAAAGGGTACTCCGGTTCCTTCAGCTCTTCCAGACTGCGCACCTGCATGTTGGTGTGATCCACAATGGAATACCCTCTGTCCTGCAGAAGCTGATCCAAGTGATCCGGCTGGATAAACGGTGTGATTTTGAAAATGGTACTCAGCTGATGGGAAGCGTAGATTTGCTCGCACTCATCGATCTTGGCAAACACATCCTGGGTAGAATCATAGATGGGTTGTATGGAGTTGGCACGCTTCGTGTATCCGTTGGCAAAACGTAAAATCCATCCATCATAGAACAAGGTGGAAAGGGACTGCCAGTGATTGAGGGATAATTCCTCAATGATTTTGTGGCCATTCTCAGTGATTTGCTTCATACGGTATCCTCCATTTATATGAGAATGAATTCAGTATGTTTTAAATAATAATACATAATAATGAATAATAATACAGCTTTATTTAACAAATATCGATCTATTGTTTGTGCAGATCACCTTGGGATGGTATACAATCGTAATGAATGGATAACAAAAAGAAGCGGAGCACAGCATGCTAACGATTAAACTAAACGAACACATCATTCAATGCTATGTGGTATATGGCAAAGGCAAGAAGGTTTCCATCACGATGGACCTGCCCTACATGGTAACGATTAAGGCACCCAATGGCACGAGCGATGAGATGATTCAGCAGCTTGTAGCGCAGCATGGTGAAATCATATTGAAGAAATCGGCGCTAATGCAGCAGGCCCTGGAAGGGCCTAAGGCCAAAGCGTATGAGGAAGAGGGCAACGGGAAGTTTCTGCTTCTGGGCAAGGAATATGCACTGCATGAGTTAATTAAGGTTGAAGGGTTGTCCGAGGATGAGCTGCGGGCGAATCTGAAGAAATTTTATTTTGCCGAGTGTAAGAGAGTCATTGGTGAACGTATTGGTCCATACCAACAGGAGCTGAAGGTCAAGCCAAAGTCCATAGACATTGTGGAATCCCCCACCAAGTGGGGCAGCTGCAGCTGGGACAAAAAGCTCACGTTTAACTATCGTCTGGCCATGGCACCACCGGAAGTCATTGATTATGTCATTATCCATGAGCTGTGCCATATTCATCATATGAACCATGATCGCTCCTTCTGGCGCCGCGTCGGCAGTATTATGCCGGACTATAAGACGAAGGAAGATTATCTGATGCGCAATGGCCGGGCCATGACGTTGTGAAAAAAATAAATCCATATCACGAGTTCATGAATCGTGGTGGAAGGAGTTCAGGATGGCTGAGGGTAACCATTATTCTGCACTGGTCGATGAATATATTTCGGGGTTCGCTCCGGATGTACAGGTCAGACTGCAGGCATTAAGACAGATTATTCGCGAAGCGGCTCCGAATGCGGAGGAGAAGATCAGCTACCAGATGCCAACGTATGCGCTGCACGGGAATCTGGTCCATTTTGCCGCATATAAGAACCATATCGGATTCTATCCTGCGCCCAGTGGAATCGAGGCATTCCGGGATGAACTCTCTGTCTATAAAGGCGCTAAAGGCTCGGTGCAGTTTCCCCTGAATCAACCCTTGCCCGAAGAGCTTATCCGCCGGATTGTGGGATTTCGGGTGAAGGAAAATGTGGAGAAGGCAGTGGAAAAGAAACGAAAGAAGTAGCATTGTATTAAAGGAATAGATAGACCGCTATCTTTGGCGAAGAGGGCGGTCTTTTTTGTGTTTAAAAATCATGTTCGTGGGGTCAGCGATAGCCGACTGGTTGAATTCAGCGATTTTTCAGTTAGAGCCATTATACTGTTTTCGAATCCTGTACTCGAAAAGGAGTTTTGGCATGTCTAAGGTGATCCATAAGACGCTTTATCTCATTCTTATTTTCTTTGTTGGTTTGTTTATTGTTTCGTCTTTATTCGTTCGGGCGCAGTATAATTATGGACTTTATGGAGACAATCCGATTCTGGGAACCCAGCAATGGAGTATTTTCCTTCCGGTCATCCTCCTGCTTCTGTTAGCGGGTATTGGGTTGTACCGTCTTTGCCTGAGATTGAACAAGTACAGTCCAAAGGTCGTTATTCCCGTGGTTTTGCTATGTTCCATGGCGATTCAGATCGCGATTATCTTTGTGTTTCCAAGAGTGCCGACGGATGATTCCCAGACAGTAGTTTCTCTTGCGATGAGCATGCTCTACGATCAGGATTATTCCTCGTTTGAAACGGGTGGATATCTTCACATGTTCCCGTTTAACTTTTCCATCGTGCTCTATTTAAAAACACTGCTGTACCTGTTCCCGGATAACTATCTGGTGATCAAGCTGTTTAATATTTTATTTTCAACGTTAACCACCTTTATGATTTATCTCATTTCTAAGCAGCTGAACCCCCAATCTAAGGAACGGGATTACGGCGTTTTGATTTTTGCAGCGACATACCTGCCTTCCTTATTCTTGAACAACCTGATTTATAACGATGTGATTGCGACGGCATTTCTGACATCCTGTTTATACTTTTTGCTTCGGTTTGTACGCGAAAGATCATGGAAGGCTATTCTCTGTGCTGCGATTCTTCTCGCCATTGGAAACTACTTCCGCAGTATCGGCGCCATTGTGCTGATTGCTGCTATCTTGTACATCCTGCTGAACATGCGGAGTATCGGGTTCAAGAAGGTGCTGGGCTCCATCGCCGTACTGGCTGTTCTGTTTAATGTCCCAGGTTGGACCCAGAATGCCGTGCTGCAGTCCACAGGTACGGTAAGCGAACCGGTCGGCGAGAATTCGGCCCCCGTCTATATGTGGCTGAACATGGGGATTAACCTCGAACGATTCGGATTCTGGGACAATATGGAGAGCTACCAAATTTATCAGAGACAGGCCAATTACAATAAGGCCGATAGCACAGCATTATTTAAGCAGAAGATTGAGTCGAAGCTGTCGGAAGCGAGTGCCAGCGAACTGATTCAGATGTATTACAAAAAGATCATATGGACCTGGACTGAAGGGACGTACCAGATGGATCGATACGGAATCGGCAATGAAAGTGCCTCTGGCATGGGAAGGGGAAGATCAGGCGGAATTGCGGGCTCCTATAGTTACACCAATGGGGTAACGGACCTGTTCCAGGGGGATTCAGTCTATCGAACGGGTGTGCTTTGGGTCGTATATGTAATGAACTTCATGATGTACTGTTTTATTTTCGTTCGGTTGGTCCGGGGGATTCGTCTTAAGCGATATGATGAGGTCTCCCTGATTCTGGTGGTTCTCGGATTTATCGGTTTTTATATCCTGTGGGAGATCAAATCGCGCTATATCTACCCTGTATATCCTTTGCTTGTTGTGTTGTCCTATATGGGATTCAAGGATACGTATGAATTGATGTTCCAAAGAAAACTCGGCTGGGGACGGCCATCCCTGGGAAAAAGGTGATCTTATGCGAAAAAATTATTATTTCACATCTGTTCTAATCCTACTGGCAGGCTGTGCTGTTCTGCTTGCCGCCTGTGATGTGATTACAGCCCAAAACATTACGAATACCGGTACTGCACAAGGCATGAATGGCGGGGGAATGATGAATGGTGGCCCAGGCATGAACGGAGGAATGCAGAGAGGCGGAGGCATGAATGACCGAACAGGTGGACCGGATGATATGCATGGTGCAATGAATGCTGATCTCACAGGCAGGATTATCTCCATAGACGGAGATACCGTTACTGTAGCATTACTTGAGTTTCAAGGCTTCTCTTCACAGAACTCGACTAACCAGGGTCAGCAGGACAGTGCTCCTGGCAGCGGAAGCAGGGAGATGAATGAAACTGGCGTGGAAATGAAATTAAAGCTGAATGTGGATGTTAGCATCACTGAAGGTATGGAGATGGGAGGACGGGGTAACACCAGTTCAGATGCCAACGGGGCAATTCAGGTATCTGATCTGAAAGAGGGAGATGTCGTCATGGTATGGTATAAGGAAAACACGGAGACAGTGGAACGAATGGCAGTTGTCCAGTCTGAATAAGTGATGAAGACAGCGGCAAAGAGATTTGGCGAGAAGATTTGAATTTGGTCCACCTTAAATGAGCACAGGCTATTCCCGGTAAAAGGGAGAGTCCTGTGCTCTTTCTCTTTATGTATTCTCAGATCTAGTCCAGACTTAGATCAAAATCAGGCTCACACATGTAATCGATCGGATAGAGATCATCTCTGGCTGAAATTAATGCACGAAGGTGAAGATAAACATGGTTGGGCTGTACGACCACGCCATCCATACGATAGGGAGCAAGTTCAGCAACGACGAACACGTCTTCCGCAGCGTTACATTTGAAAATGACGTTATTCGGGTTACATACTTCCTCCATGTAGCTGTAAGTCATCACGTGATAAGCTTGTCCACGCCAATTGGTTTTGATGACTTTATAGGATTGTGTTGCCACAAGATCAATATAGCGTTCCAAGGGAAACGTATGTTCAAATTGTGTGATGTACCCTTTTTCATCCACATCAATTGTAAATTCCACATCATAGCTCACGTGAAACTCTTCCTTATAGGTTCCCTTCATGATTTTCATAGCATCCAAATGCGATCCAAAGTTAGTGTCTTCTATGTAGGGAATTGCAATGCGTTCAGGATCAACATGATCGGTAATTTGGCTGGTGCTTGAGATCCCTTTCATAAACTTCGATGGCTGAAGATTAATAGAACCAATCATTTTCCCAGCATATGCAGGGCCGCAGGTTATTCGCATAGTCATCTCCTTTGTTGTTCATCAGTAATTAGACGAAAGGCAATAGAGAAAGTTTCACGAGATTAAGGAATGACCCACCCTCATATCCTTATTTCCAAACGTTCTTCAATTTTGATACATTGTTTATATACGTTTCGGAGGTATAAAACATATGGAACATTCGCTTCAGGAGCTCATGCGCAATGCGAGAGCGGAAGAGAATACCTTTTTGTACATGCTTCATGAGGAAGCGCGTTTTGATCAGTCGTTATTCTGGAAATATGTGAATAGTATTATGGAACTGACCCGTCTCACTGCGGACCAACCGCTGAATCGGGAAGTGGCAAGCGCTGTCAGCTTCACCTATTCCAAAATCATGGAGTACCTGCAGTGGCATCACTCGGACACCGATGTCTACGAAATTGAACATTTTCCTTACGTATATGCCCATCACATGGTGAGCCTTCTCGGCGAAGTGGTTAACGGTTTTTACAAGGGGATTGTTCCGGGTGAATCCCGTTTCGATGAGGACTTTCCGAACCCGGTCTTCGCCGGCTTGGTGGCGAACGAGCAACCAGCAATACTGCAGCTGGGCTATTATAAACAAGAAACGAATGTGCACGCCCTCGGCTTCCGCGAGGAGGATGGGACGTACCGAATTGAGCTCAACGAAGAAGAGGACAGAGACCTGGTTGATTCCAAACTTAGCCGTCGGGAAGTAGAGGGAACCTATCTCTTCCATGCACCGGATGCCAGCAGCGCTCACCAATTATTTCATGAATGGGTAATGAGTACTTATGCACCCTACCGTTCTGCACTGAATCGATCATAATTGCGCCATCAGTTAATTAGGAGGATGAATATGTTATCTAGTAAAGTTATTGAGTTTTGCCAAGGTAAGGGCTGGTGGCATGAAGATGTACCGAAGGAGTATGAGGAAGCACTGCAGAAGCTGAATATTGATCTTCAGTCGGATTTTGCGCAGTTTTATCTGCATGCAGATGATGGCCCGACCTTCTATAGCAGGCATCAGGAGATCTATCAGATCTGCTGGGTGATGGAGAATACCGTGTACTTGGAAGACATGACGGTGGCCCAGCTCACGCTGGGATTGCCTGAAGCTTACATACCGCTGGACAGCTTCGAAGGGGAAGGCGGATTCTTCTATAACCGGCAGACGGGTGAAGTGGTGCTGGTAGAGCTTGGGGAGTCGATCGAACGCTTTTTGAGCGGCGAGAGCAGCCCACAGTGGCCTGGTTTTAATACATTCCTGGAATGGTATTTTCAACTGGAGGAGGAGAAGGCGCTATGAAGGAATTGACACCGGAACATCCCGAACTGGAGAAACAGATTATTGAAACTGTTGAAGCAGGCAATGTGCTGGACGACACGCAGCAGCATGAACAGGCCCTGATCTATTATGATCAGGCATGGGGAATGTTACCCGAGCCGAAGACAGACTGGGAAATAGCCAGCTGGATTGCTTCCTGTCACGCGAATGCACATATGAACTTGGGGCAGTATGCGCTGGCGAAGCCCTGGGCGGAATTATCGCTGCAAACACGAGGGTCAGATATTAATACGGGTCCGCTCATTGAGCTGGGGACCGTCTGCATGAGACTGGAACAGCATGACGAGGCGTATTCTTATCTGCATCAGGCTTATGAGTACGGTAAAGAACGTGCTTTTCAGGGCAGCCCGCCTGATGTGCTGCACTATTACAAGGAACAGAAGCTGAAGCATGAACGAAACTGATTCTGCTGGATCACAAAAAGAAAAGGGTACCCTGTCAGCCAAATCATTATTGGCTTTGGGTTACCCTTCTTTTATTTTTCAAAATCATACTGGAATGGAGGGGGTAGAGTATGATCGTTCACTCACTTAATCTTTCGCCCCATAAGGGAAAAATTCTTCCACCAGATCCTGTGGCGAGATGGATACGAAGACATGATCCAGCTCGGTCTTGCTGGCAAAATCCATAATGTCCTCGGTGTAATACCTCGGATCAATGACGTAAATCTCGGACACGACCGTGGATAGGAAGGAGATCATCGGCACGGCGAGCGAGTCCTTGATGAACATGACTTTCAGTCCATTCGGGTTATCCTTGTTCACCACATGAACAATGCCCTGATTGCCGTACAGATACGTGAAGTACTTGTCCGCAGTCAGATCGTAAGTTGCTCCCTGCACGTTGAGCGGATACGTAGTGAGCAGCGCATCCTCGAAGCGTCCGTTAAGTGTGGCTTCGGTCTCGCCGGTCTTGAAGTAAAAGGAATAGTTCGTCTTAAACTTCGGATAGATCAGGTCGAAGTCATCTGCACCCGCGAAGTATTTACCAGCCTTGCGGCCCTGCGATCCGATAAAGATGTCTTCGTATGGAAGCACATTGTAGTTATGGATATCCGTGAAATAATGATACGGGTCCAGCGGCTTGGTGTACATGCCGTCCAGATGATTCACAAGCTGGCCGAAGGCCCAAAACGCCGTCTTGATTTTCCAGTGATGGTCGGTCGTAAAGAACAGATCCTTCGCCGGTATACCGCTCTCCAGCAAACCCTCCCGCAGATCGAGGGTATCAATGCCATCCTGCTTCAGATTGGCCAGAAAGCCATCGGCAGTTTCATTGTTATAGTTGTAGGGAATGCCTTCCGGGAACGTGGTATAGCCACGCACGTATTTGTCCGGAGTCATGACGTAAGTCAGCTTCGTTTGTGGATCCAACTGTTCTCCAAGCGCAGCAACCCGGTCGGACAGATCCTTTGTGTACGTTGGACCGGTGGCAAAGTAGGTATAGTGCAGCTTGCCCTCCATGTCTTTGACAACCTCGAAATTATTCTCCTCGTTTTTCCACATCAGGGATTGCAAGTATCCATAGGCTTCCACGAAGCCAAACTTTTCAAAAACATGTTCATTGATGTCCGCATCAAGCTGATGGATCAGTCCTTTGGTTTCAGAAATATCGTAGTCTCCGGATGCCAGCGTTTGTTTAATCGGACCGAAGGATTGAATGATATTCAGAACAGAGAGCGTCACCAGCACGAGAATGAAGAGGAAAGCGGTGATTCTCTTTTTGGCAAGAAAGTTATGCATGCTTGTGTGCCTTCTCTCAGAAATTAAAATAGATAAACGGATTATATGTACCCTTGACCAGATACGATACACAGACCAGGAACAAGAGAATGATTGTCAGCGGATAAACCAGCTCCAGCGGTTTGCGGAAACGGGCGCCATCGACCATCAATTTGTTCATCCGGGTGGCGATTGGCATGCAGAACAGAATGCCTGGAATGAAGAAGAATGCATATTCCTTGAGGAACATCCCTGTTGTATCGCTCCAGAACCCATTGCCGTACAGCCCAAACATATTGCCCAGATAGTGACCTGCCTGCAGGAGATCCGGTGACCGGAAGATGACCCAGCCAATCACAACAATAAACATGGCGTAGAGATGCCGCAGCGGGATGAAACGTGTTCCTTTGTCAAAGCTGAAGATTTTCTCCAGCGCGATGAACGCGAAGTTAATTAATCCCCACACGACGAATGTCCACTCCGCACCATGCCATACGCCGGTAAGTCCCCAGACGATCAGCAGGTTGCGAATCATTTTATCCTTGTTGGTGACACGGGAACCGCCCAGCGGGAAGTATACATATTCCTTGAACCAGGTACCGAGCGAGATATGCCAGCGGCGCCAGAATTCGGTGATGGATTTGGAGATGTACGGATATCGGAAGTTTTCCTCGAACTTGAAGCCGAACATCAATGCCAGACCAATGGCCATGTCGGAATATCCGGAGAAGTCAAAATAAATCTGCAGCGTATAGGCAATCGCCCCAAGCCACGCCAGACTGGAGGACACTTCCGATGTGCCTCCCATGCTGAAGATGTGATCAGCGACAATAGCCATGCTGTTCGATAACAGCACCTTTTTGCCCAAGCCCACAATGAACCTGCAGCAGCCTACCGCGAACTTGTCCCAGCTTTCTTTACGGTTCACCATCTGATCCGCAATCGTGTTGTACCGCAGAATCGGTCCGGCAACGAGCTGAGGGAAGAAGGAGATGTACAATGCCACGTAAAAGAGATTTTTCTGTACAGCGCCGTGTCCACGATAGACATCAATGACGTAAGAGATGCCGTGGAAAGTGAAGAAGGAGATACCCAGCGGCAGTGCGATGTTCGGAATGCTGAGTCCAAAGCTCGTATTTTCGTTCACAATACGCAGCGCAAAAGCTAGATATTTGAACACAAACAGCATGCCGAGGTTGACGATCAGCATCATCGTAATGATGGTATAGGCTGCATTGCGCCTTTCCCTGAACTTGTCCACGAGCAGAGCGAAGACATAGTTGAAACAGATGGAGGCCAGCATGATCAGGACGAACCAGGGTTCACCCCAAGCATAGAAGAATAAACTCGCGACAAGCAGCAGCATGTTTTTGAGCGTAACCGAGAATCTCAGTATGTAATAGAGCCCGAGTACAAGCGGCAGAAAGTAAAATAAAAAGACTACACTGGAAAAGAGCACTGCCTTTCCTCCTTGAGGATCATATAAGAATGCAGCATGCATTAACACTAAATTAAGGCAGGCTGTACTCACATCCTGGGATGTGGTCCAGCCTGCCGCAGTTCAGCTACATGCTGAATGGACGTCTTGCCCGGCGCTGCTCGCGGCGGGCACGCCTTTGTTGGGCACGAGGTGTGTTCCTGCCCTTCCGCCACAGCCAGTAGGCCACAAGCGTGAGGATTCCGGCTGCCGACAGGGCAATGCGGATAAGCCATACCATCCACGGCTTCATCAGCGGATCGGCGGGGTTTACCACCTTCGTTACCTGATCAGGAGACGGAATGGCGCGCTTCGTTCCATCCTTCTCCTGTACATTCATGGCCGTAGAACGGTCCAAGATAACGGGATAAGTCAGGTTCCATTTTCCGTTCACCAGTGCGCGTATGGTGAGACTTTCAGGTTGAACGGCAGTCTGGAGTGTAAGTAAGCCATCCGGTGTAATGGATGCCCCCTGCACAGGACTGTCCAGCTGAAAGGATGCATTCGAAATCCCTTTGCTGGAAGAAGAGTGAACTTCATATTGTGCAATCGATTCACCAGCCTCCGGCTTCACCATTCGTTCTTCTCCCGTGATCTGCAGCGTGGTTAGCTCATTCTCTGCTGAGGCTTGCTTCCGGGATACCGGCTTGATGTTTCCGACCCGTAAGTTTAGCTTGGCATTCTCGGTGGTAGTCGTCGTAATGCCCCAGCCGGTGATTTTGCCCAGCTTGACCTGGCCTGCTGTCTTAGCCTTGTCCTGAACCATCAGACTGGAGAAGGGAATGCGGATCTGTCCGACAAAGCCTGGCTCCAGTTCAATCAGACCTGCGGTAGGGTGAACCAACGTTGCTTCCTTGGTTGCCTTCGGAACGACGATGACATTTCGGTTATCCGCTACGGTAAGGGAGCTCTGATCAGCCCGGGTGATAACGACATTGAATGGTAATGTCATCTCCGATTCATTTCGAATGGAGAAGGTCAACGCACCGTAGCTTGACCAGTCCCTGTTCCGCAGTTCATAGATGTAAGCGGAATAATAGCCTTTTTTGAGTCCCTCGGTAGTGGTTTGGATCTGTATACTGCCGTTCTTATCGATATGGGTATCTACTTGGGTCCCGTTGTTCCATTCACGAAGCGTACTTTCGCTCAGCTTAAGCTGTTGTGCTTGAACAGCCTGAACTGGAAGCAGACTCCATAATGCAGCGAAACTGGCGGCAAGTATAAGTTGTTTCCACTTTTTGATCATGTGTACCTTGCCTCCGCTCTATAAATAAGCCATCTCGTTGAGTTCATCATTTGAGACGCTTTTGTCTTTGGATGTGACATTTGATCGGCCTGACTGCTGCTGCTCTCTATTCCACTGTGTAAGTAAAGACTCGAGAGCGGCCATCTGATGCTTGCGGGCGATGTCCTGGATGTTGGTCACCCGATACAGGTTACCTCGTTTGTTCCGCAGGGATTGTACCCATACACACTCCAGTGTCAGGTCGTCGCTAATGGGCAGATCGATCTCATAGCTCAATTCTTGGCGGGACGTCTCGAGCAAAACATACTCATAGTTGAAATCAAGCAGGGTAACCGTTCCATGTGTGGACGTATCCACCGTACGGTTCAATGCAATACGTGCCAGCTTCCGGTTAGACATGAATTCACTCTGACCCCGGCGCACGAAATTCAGACGAATATCCTCAAATGTGCTGATATCCTTGTCCAGCTTCTGCGGCAGCGTCGGCTCACGATCATAGATCAAGTGCAGCAGCTGCCGCTGCTGCTCTTCTGTCATTTCCTTGACGGTAAAAGCATACTTCCAGCGATTTCCGATGGATGCCACATGAGCGATCTTGCCTGTGAATTCACTTGCATATCGATCGTTAACCAGCCTGATGCCGACCTCCATATCACTCGGAATATATTTCGGCGTATCCAGCATCACGGATATTCCGCCTTCGGAGAGATCATGCGTCAAGCAGGAGATCGTCTCGCCTTCGGTCGTAATGGTGCAGTCCACAGAAGCGAGTGAACGCTCGTGGTTCCGGAACACTTTACGTCCCGCTAGGAAGAAGATGGACATCATGATGTTGTAGAAATTGATCAGCAGCCAGTACAGCACGACCAGGAAACCGATGGTGCCCTGACTGAACGTCCAGTGAATGCAGTTCACGATACCGATGATGGACAGCACGGCCAGGATGAGATGGGGAATCATTTGTTTTATTTTGTATTTACGGTCATCGTTTTGCGCACCATCCTTGCGGGTAACGACGAATTTGTTCATCGTCATGCCAAGCGTCTCCATAATAACGGCAGGCAGCAGGGACGGGAACAGGATCGTTTCATAGACGTTGGTCCATTTGGTTGTTCGAATATTGCCCGACAGCATGCGCAGACAGGTATTGGTCAGGAGATACATCGGCAGCCAAAAAATCAAAATTTCAAGTATTGTGCATTTCACAACAAGAATGCCGAAGACGGCAAACAGAATCGGCGACATGATATACAGCAATCTCTTCAGCCCGGAATACCAGTAGGTTATGGAAGAGATATAATTTAATTTTTGGGCAAAACTCAAACCTTTCTTGAACAGCAGATTCATCTTCTTACCTGTCTGGATACAACCGCGTGCCCAGCGCTGACGCTGCTTGATTAAGCTCTTCAAGTCGCCAGGGGCAAGGCCGGATGCCAGTACCTTGTTGGTTGCGAAGCAGCGATACCCTTTGCTCTGCATTTCTATGCCTGTTGCAAAATCCTCCGTAATGGAACCTGTGTAGAAGCCCCCTACGTCTTCCAATGCCTGTCTGGAGAGCACGGTATTGGTTCCGCCGTAGATTACGGAATTGGATTTGTTGCGTCCAACCTGCACGTCACGGTAGAAATAATCCTGCTCATTCGGAATCCGGTTCTCGGAGTACAGATTGTACTGGAATTGATCGGGATTGTAGAAGCTTTGCGGTGTCTGCACGAAACCGATCTTTTCTCCTGTCAGAAAATACGGAACACAGGACGTCAGAAAATCATGCTTCGGAATCATGTCGGCATCAAAGGTGACGATCAGGGGGGAAGAAGTATGTTTCATGGCGTTGTTGAGATTACCAGCCTTGGCGTGTTTGTGCTCAGTCCGGGTCAGGTAGTTAATGCCCAGATGGGCGGCAAGCTTCCGCATCTCGGGACGATTGGAATCGTCACACAAATGGATATGTACCTTGGAACGGTCCGGATAATCCATATTGAGACAGCCGTTAATCGTTTTGAAGAGAAGGGAAGTGGGTTCATTGTAAGTTGCAATAAAGACGTCCACATCCGGATATAACGACTCGTCTACGACGGGAAGCTCCGGGTATTCAAGCCGGGTCATATTGTAAAAGTGGACGGCCAGTTCGAACATGCCGATGAGTTCGACAATAAGGAGGGCAAGACCAGCGGTCACGGCGAGAGGGCCATGGCCGAAAGGAATGGTGAAGAACGTACGCCAAATGACGTAAATACAAGACATGATCACTGTAGCTGTGACCAGAATCTTGTTGCGTGTACTTAAATAATTCAATGGAATACCTCTCTCTGATGTTTCTGAAATGGAGCTGCGCTGGAACCAAAAAGAACGTGCTTATTGTACTAAAGCATTCTGAACAAATTCTGAAAAAAACAATAGGACCCCTGCGGCGTAAGGGTTAATAAACAAGATTTATCCACTTAAATGTGTCGTATTATGATAATTATTGTAGTTATTTGTCGAATAATGCGCAATATGTTTATTGTTCTCTTACACTAAAATAGCTTGAGAACGAGTTGACAGAAGAGAGTGTATGGAAGAAAAAGGGGAATATGGGCAGCAAAAAAGCGAGCAAGAAGTGCTCGCCTTTTTTTCATCCATCTGCAGGAAAAACTGCAGGTGGCTTTCGTTATTGAATTAATCAGAAATGTTGCGCGTGTAATACTCAATAATATCCTTGCGCCGGATAATGCCAAGAAAGACGCGGTCCACGTCCACGACAGGCACGAAATTCTGGTCCGCTGCCAGTGTCAGCATATCCTCCATTTCTGCCTTGATGAAGACGCATTCATTATATACCCTGTTGCTAATCTCATGCACCTGGACCTGATCCATGTTATCAAAAGTCAGTCCGGGGGTGCTCCGCATTTTCCATAACAAATCGCCTTCGGACAGAGTCGCAACATATTTTCCGTCCTGATCAATCACGGGAATGGCGGTATAATGCTGTGCTTCAAGCTGTTCGAGTGCTTCCTTCATGGAAGCGGAGGACTTGATATAAGCCACTTCGTCTTTGGGGAGTAAAAAATAGCTGATTTCCATCATCGGGCTCCTTTGCCTGTAGTTTCACTCTCCTTATTTAAACATATTATGTGAGCATTCGGCTATTTTTAATGATAAATTCGTCAGATTTGTTCCATTGTTTCAGGAGCTCTGGAAATCTATAGTATATAGTAGAGGTGATCTGACTATGAAAAAATCAAAACGAAAAATCATATATGGCTTGCTCCCCCTTCTGTTCGCTGGCGGAATTGGAGCATATTTATACATGCAAAGCAGCAAGGCAGAGGAAGCGAAACCGGAGACAACCGTAGATCAATACATACAGCATCTGCAGAAGCAGGAATTTGATCAGCTATATACTTTAATGACGCCCGCGTCGCTGGAAGAGTCCGGCATGAACCGGGAACAGTTTGTAGAGAAGTACAGTGCCATCTATTCGGGAATGGAGGTCTCAGCCGTCAAGGCGGAAGTGAAGCCCAAGGTAACGGACACAGCGGAAAGTGGCAGTACATCAGAGAATCAGGACAAAGGGGAGCAGAACACGGGCAAACCGGATCAGAATCCGGATGCCTATGAAGTGGACTATAACTTGCACCTAACAACCTTCCTTGGGGAAGTAAACGAGACACAAACACTCAAGCTTGTCCGGCAGGAAACCGAGGACGGCACGAAAGTGTGGCGGATTAACTGGCAGCCTTCCATGATCCTGAGTGACATGATTAAAGGAAGCAAAGTCAGGGTGAAGACACTCTTGCCGGAACGCGGTGATATCGTGGACCGGGACGGTTTACCTCTTGCTACCAAGGGAACGGTGAACGAGTGGGGCATCGTGCCGGAGAAGCTGGGTGACAACCCGGATGCAATGATTGCCCGAATTGCGAAACATTATAAGGTGTCAGAAGATGTGATTAACAACGCCCTGTCCCAAAAGTGGGTGAAGCCGGAGTATTTTGTCCCCATCGGTTCAACTGAGGATTACAATATCCCTGAACAATTAAGTGGGGTGAAGCTGCAGTCCAAGGAAATCCGCTATTATCCGCTTGGTGCATCGGCTGCGCATCTGATTGGTTATGTGCGCAAGGTTACTCAGGAAGATCTGGAGAAGGATACGGAAGGATATTACCGTGCCGAGGATTGGATCGGAAGAGCCGGACTGGAGCAGTCCATGGAGAAGCAGCTCCGCGGCGAGCGCGGGGGCGTAATTGAAATCACGGACGAAGGCGGCAAAGTCCTCTCGGAGCTCATTCGCAAGGACGCGGTAAACGGACAAAAAGTGCAGTTGACCATCAGCGCGGAAACGCAGTCGGAACTGTATAAGGCGTTATCGAGTGACGGAGATGCCGGAGCAGCCGCGCTTATGAATCCGGTCGATGGAGACCTGCTCGCTTTGGCTAGTGCACCTGCCTACAATCCGAACAAAATGGTTACAGGACTCACTCAGGCGGAGTGGGATGCGTATTCTGCGGATGAACGGCTTCCTTTTATCAACCGATTCACCAACCGATATGCACCAGGTTCAACCTTCAAAGCGATTACGGCAGCCGCGGGATTAATGGAGAAGGTCACAACAGCGGACAAAACCCATGATATCTCCGGTTTGCAGTGGCGCAAGGATGAGAGCTGGGGCGGATATTATGTCAAGCGGGTGAAAAGTGTCACTCCGGTGAATATGGTTGATGCACTGGTCTATTCGGATAATATTTACTTTGCCCAAGAGGCGCTGGAGATGGGCAGCCAACGGTTTATTGAAGGTATCCAGAAGTTTGGTTTTGGAGATAACTTTGGCCTGGATGAATTGTACTTGAAGCCAAGTCAGTATGCGAATGAAGCGAATCTGGATCTGGCTTCCGAAGTATTGCTTGCCGACACGTCCTATGGACAGGGCGAAATGCTGATGTCGCCGATTCATCTGGCATCGTCCTTCACTCCTTTTATTAATGAAGGAAAAATGGTGAAGCCTGTTCTGATCAAGGGAAAAGAAACCTCCGAACCCGAGGTGATTATTACTCCTGAGGCTGCGAACACGGTCAAGGATGCCCTGGTCCAGGTGGTGGCCCGTTCGGGAGGAACGGCTCACACGCTGAGCTCGCTTCAGGGGGAGCTGGCAGCCAAGACCGGAACAGCCGAGCTGAAGGCGAAAAAGGGCGAAAACGGATTGGAGAACGGATTCGTTGTCGTGTTTGACACGCATTCCCCCAGCTTCCTGATCTCGGCAGTCATTGAAGGCGTGAATGGCCGGGGCGGCAGTCACTATGTGGTGGATAAGCTCAAGCCTTTCCTGAAGCAGCTGGAGTCTACTCCGTAAAACCTTTGCATTGACAGGCCCTGTACGGAATGTTATTTTGTGGTAGAATCTACTCTATTGGATTGAGGTGGTCGATGGTGGCTGTTCGCGCCAAGCAGATTTTTGTCAATTTACCTGTTAAGGATTTGAAGAAGTCGATTGAGTTTTTTACCAAAGTAGGATTTGAGTTTAATGAAAATTTTACGGATGAATCTGCTACCTGCATGATCATTGGGGACAATATCTATGCCATGCTGTTGGTGGAGGAACGGTTTCAATCCTTTATTAACAAGGAAATCTCAAATGCGGCGAATACGGCGGAAGTGATTGTAGCCTTATCGGTGGATAGCCGCGAAGAGGTGGATACCATCGTCCAAGCTGCCCTGGATGCCGGCGCTAAGCCATATAATGATCCCCAGGATCATGGATTCATGTATGGATGGAGTTTTCAGGATCCGGATGATCACCTCTGGGAAGTTACCTATATGGACCTTAGCGCATTTCCAACACAAGAGTAGAGTAGAACATATTTGGATAGATCACGCCTTCCTACTATATAGTAGGGAGGTTTTTTGTCTATTTCTATAAAACTACACATTCACACATCCAGATCGATATGGACATGAATAGGATAACGCAGGTTTGAAAAACGATTGACAGGGAGATGGCCATGACTCGTTCAAACGTGAAAAGTTATCGTTACCGTGTGGGGAAAAGGCAATATATTGTCATTCAGATTCACCAAACCGCCAAAGGGTATGCCGAGACAGGCAATGTGCTCGCAAGTAACGCCGTAAATATACAGATCAAGAAGCAGAAGGGCCGGCGTTCATCGAGCAAAAGATAAACGGGTCGCTCGGGTAGTATTGATGAGCAGATCCGGAGCAACGTAACATTACGGGATATATCATCATAGGGGGATGGTACGATGAGCACACGAAAGAGACAGAAGCATGCGAAACAGGTTAACCGGGTAGAGGTGGACAAAAGCCGTTTGAAATTCCAGGCTCGTCAGTCAGCCAAAGCTTCTGTTGGACAGGGCGGAAATGCATTTGCCATCAATGCGAATGAACTGGGTAACATTCGGGTACGTGCAGGACAACAGGGGTGAATTACAAAGGGATACCGTGCGGGCGGCATCCCTTTTTTATATCCACCAGCAAGGCACCATTTACATCAGAATAACATATGGTGTATTTTACCTTTTTGCTATATGATAAGTGTCGATTCATGTAAAAACAGCAAACATACATACGTTCTTTTTGATGGAGGGATCAGGGTGTATTGTCACGTATGTGGGACCAAAAGCAGTCCGGGGGATAGCACGTGCAGAAAGTGTAGAACGAAATTATTAGATCCAAGCTCTACAGAGGAACAGATTTGGGCCGAAACCGCAGTGGGTCTGGAGACCGGAACGGGAGACACAGATCATTCGTTATCGAGACAACAGCAGCCTGCACCCCAGCAGAGCCATAAAGGTCCGGGGCGCGCATTCAGCTGGATCATCCCGCTGCTGCTGGCAGCGTTAATGGGAGCGCTGCTGACTTATTATTACAACCAGGAAAGCAGTGTGAATGCAGAGGTACAATTGCTGCATCAACAAGCGGAAAAGGCAGCGCTGAACGGGGAATATGCAGAAGCTCTGCAGCTGCTGGACATAGCCATCGCCAAACGCCCGAACTACAATGCGCTGATGCAGGATCGCCAGATTACGGCGAAAGCGTCCAATCTGATGAATCAGTTGGATGAAGCAGCGGTGAGTTTGAAGACAGGCAAACTGTCCGCAGGAGATAAAACCATTCAGGCGGTAGCCAAAGAACTGAAAGAGCGGGAGGAACCCGTTTTTGGCAAGGTACGAGCAGCATTGAACAATAGAAAGGTCACACTTTCCGTATTGAAGGTGAAGAAGGAAATCGATGGTTTGACCACTGTAGAGGCTCTCGCGGAGAAGCTGGATACGGTGTCGAAGCTGAAAGGCAATGAAGCCCAGGCTGTTCAGAAACAAATTATCGACAAGCTGGCGGGGATTAGCTATAAGCAGGCAGAACAGCAAGTGAAGAAAAAGGATTTTACGGCTGCCCTGCAGACCGTGGATCAAGGACTGTCCTATGCACCGGAGGATGACAAACTTACCGCATACCGGGAGCGGGTGCTGAGTGAGAAAAAGGCGTTTGAGAAAGCGGAAGCGGAACGGATTCAATTGGCTGAGCAGCAG
Organism: Paenibacillus illinoisensis NBRC 15959; assembly: GCF_004000925.1. Classification (GTDB taxonomy): domain Bacteria; phylum Bacillota; class Bacilli; order Paenibacillales; family Paenibacillaceae; genus Paenibacillus; species Paenibacillus illinoisensis. Next base: position 139,231 of record NZ_BIME01000006.1, read on the forward strand.
GCTGCCGAAGAGGATTTGAAAAATCGGACGGCGGCCGTAAGCGTCGTTAACGTGGATGCGGCACTGGATAACTATGGAGACCTGTACATTAGCGGTTCAATCGTAAACAATGCGACGAGACCGATCTCCTCCGTTACGATTATGGTTGATATCTATGGAACGGATGGCACCTATCTGGGTCAGACCTATGTCGATGTGTATCCAAGCTGGCTGGAAGTGGGCGAAGAAGGTTTCTTCGAAACCTACTATTATGGGGTGTACGAGGAAGCACAAGTCTCTGTTGTGAATGCAACGTGGTATCTGGAATAGGAGGACAGGTTGGAATGGCCAAACGAACATGGAGTACGATCATATCCTGTGCCATCATTATTGGTGCGGGAGCAGGAGGCGTGTTCTGGATACATCAGCATTCGGAGAAGCAGTTGCAGGGTGGCCCCAGACTGGCTGTCGTCGCAGCGCAGGAAGCAGAAACGAAGACAGCGAAGACGGCTTCCGATTCCAATGTGAAGAAGACACGCAAACAGATCATTGAAGATAGCCAGAAGAAGGTAGTAACGATTGAGAGCGGCATCGGGCTGGGTTCGGGCTTTCTCTACAACGACAAAGGCGATGTGATAACCAACGCGCATGTGGTGGAAGGCTCCAAAGAGGTAACGGTCCGCACACTTAACCATGAGGAATATCAAGGAACAGTGATTGGAATCGGGGAAGAGACAGATGTGGCTGTTGTCCGAGTGCCGGGTTTACAAAAGCTTACACCGCTAACCATTGCCAAATCCAAAGCCGAGACCGGAGACGAGGTATTGGCATTGGGAAGTCCTCTGGGGCTTGAAAATACAGTGACCACAGGCATTATTAGCGGTGTGGGCCGGAGCTTCGAAATTCCGCCATACATTTACAGTAACCTGTATCAGATCTCGGCTCCTATTACGCATGGCAACAGCGGGGGACCGTTGATCCACGCGGAGACAGGTGAAGTACTCGGCATTAATTCCGCTGTTGTGGAGCAGGAGGGCGGCATTGGTTTCAGCATTCCGATCACCAGTGTATTGAAGCAGGTTCAGGCCTGGTCCGAGAAGCCCAACGCGACAACGGTAGTACAGACGAATGGTGGAGGTAACAAGGCAGCATCAGGAACCTCTGCCGAAGCAGAGGGATTGGTGACCAGCTTCTATCTGAGTCTGAACGAGAGTGATTACGTTACCGCTTATGCACTGCTGGGCAGTGAATGGCAGAGCGGTACGAGTTATGCCAAGTTCCGCGAAGGATACCTGAATACAAGCTATGTAACGATTAGCGGAATTTCTTCCTCCAATAATGGGAATGATGAGATGGAAGTTACGGCTACCATTACGGCGGATGAACGCAGGGACGGCGAATATGTGACCTCGAAGTATAAGGTTACGTATCAGCTCGGTTACGAGAATGGCCAGTTGAAAATATTGCATGGACAGGGGAAAAAGATTAAATAATTCAATCAAAGGAGAATCGGCACCCGGGCCATTCTCCTTTTGTATTGCCAAACTTCCAGCGATCTGTTAAAATACAGAACGAATGTTCAGTATGTAAGAGAGAGAGTGATGGTATGAACAAAAAGCAACTTCAAACCGAGCAGACCAAGAAAAAACTTGCGGATGCCTCAAGAGCTCTTTTTGTACAAAAAGGCTATAAAGCGACGTCCATTGAAGATATTGTGGCTGCGACTGGCAGCAGCAAAGGAAATATTTATTACCATTTTAAAAGCAAAGAAGGCCTCTTTCTCTATCTGATTGATGAGTGGGATCGGGAGTGGGAAGAGAACTGGGCTTCCAAGGAACATCTCTACAAGACATCCACGGAGAAGATCCATGGACTGATGGAGCAGCTTGTTCTGGATGACATGAACCACCCGCTGACGAAGGCAGCCGATGAGTTTTTCACGGGGGAAAAGAAGGAGAACGATATTGAGGAGCGCATTGCCTTGATGTTCGAGCGGCATATCCAGTTCAACAGACAACTGGTTCAGCAGGGCATTGAGAACGGTGAGTTTAAGGAAGACAATGTCGATCATCTGGCGCTGATTCTGGAAAGTGCCATTATTGGACTTAGCCAATTGTCTCGCGGGATGAAGTCAGAAGAGGCGGTGGCTTTATATCGCCAAGCAGCAAATGTATTCTTACATGGAATCTCCATAAGCAAGGATTAAGATGGATTGAACACATCCATGACACCCATGAAACAATTCGTTTGCTCATCTATATAAACAGCAACATTTTGACAATTTACGGAGGATACAATCATGGCATTACTAACAAGAAACAGGGGCGCACTCCTACTGTTGATGTTTAATATTTTTCTCGTATTTACAGGTATTGGCTTGGTCGTACCAATCATGCCTGCGTACATGGATCTGCTGCATATCACTGGTTTCACGGTTGGTTTGCTGGTCGCGGCATTTTCCTTTACCCAGTTTCTATTTTCTCCAGTAGCGGGCAGGTGGTCCGATTCATTCGGCCGTAAAAAGATCATTGTCGGCGGTATGCTGATTTTTGCCGTATCGGAATTCATGTTTGGTGCGGTCAATGCCCCCGTGCTGCTCTTCGCAGCCCGGATGCTCGGCGGGGTCGGTGCAGCGATGATTTTCCCTTCCATTATGGCCTACACCGCAGATATTACGACGGAAGAAGAGCGCGGCAAGGGGATGGGATTGATTAATGCAGCCATTACGACCGGATTCATTATTGGGCCGGGAATCGGTGGATATATTGCGGATTTTGGGATTCGGATTCCATTTTATGCGGCAGGGGTTGCCGGATTGCTGGCAGCTATTATTACCCTGATTATCCTGCCGGAATCGACAAGGAGCACTGGAGAAGCAAGTAAACCCGCCACTGGTGCAGCAAAAGCCAAAGCGCCGGGAATGGTATCCCAGCTGCTGAATTCCTACCGGGAACCTTACTTTTTCAGTCTGATTATCGTATTTGTCATGGCGTTTGGCCTGGCTAACTATGAGACCGTATTCTCTCTGTTTGTGGATCACAAATTCGGCTTCACGACCAAGGATATTGCATTTATCATTACATTCGGCTCGATCGCGGGTGCGGTCGTGCAGGTATCCCTGATCGGGTGGCTGCTGAACAAGTTTGGGGAGAAGAAAGTAATTTCGGTATGTCTGTTCTTCGTGGCGGTGTTTGTACTGCTGACCCTGTTTGTGCACACGTACTGGCTCATTCTGGTGGTCACCTTTATTGTATTCCTGGGTATGGATATTTTGCGTCCAGCCATCAGCACGCAGATGTCCAAACTGGCAGAGGAACAGCAAGGTTTCGTGGCTGGATTGAACTCCGCTTACACAAGCTTGGGTAATATCGCAGGTCCGATTGTGGCTGGTGCCTTGTTCGATGTAAATATCAACTATCCGTATGTTTCAGCTGCTGCTGTTCTGGCAATCTGTTTCCTGTTATCACTCCGGGTTCTCAGAGGGGTTAGACCAGCAGGGCAAGCGAAGACGGAAATGTAGTCCGGCGAGGAAATGAACGTAAAGACGTCTATTTTTGTTATAATAAGAAATGCTGGAAGTGAATACGATGGGCTGGGTTACGATAAAAGGTACCGAGGACGGTCATTTTTAAGCATATACAGGATTATTGGAGTGATAACATGAGCAAAGCAAAGGGTAAAGGCGGCACGGGCCGTGGTACCGGCAAAAAAGGCTGGAATCGCTGGCAAGCCAGTGCCAATCGGGCGAAAAGTGCCCCGAAGCCTTATAAAAGCAAAGGTACGAAGAAGAAAGACGATGCCGAAACTTCAAGTGACAAGTCCCTGTAAATGGGCACAAGATAAGATAGAAAAAGAGATCTCCCATGAAAAAGGGAAGATCTCTTTTTTTGTGAATGGCATCGTATATTCGATTAATTTGCTTGCTTAACTTTGAAGAATGAAATCAGCTCCTGCAGCTGCTTGGAAACCGCAGAGAGTTCATCCGAAGCACTTACAATGGACGCCATGGAAGCTTCCTGCTCAGCAATTGATTGTTCAATCTGCTTGCTGCTGTTAGCTGCCTTGCTAACACTTGCGGACAGCTCATCTGCTGTTGCAGACATCTCTTGTGTACTGGCGGAGATTTCCTCCGTAGAACTGGAGATATCCTGGATCTGATTCGCGACTTTGTTCGTGGCTGTCAGGATATCGCCGAAGAATTCACCTGTCTCCCGGGTAACCTGAGAACCTTTCTCTACTTCACGCGAACCAAGCTGCATAGCTTCGGCAGACTGCGAGATGTCCCGCTGAATCTCGTCGATTAACGAGCGGATCTGATCAGCCGATTGCTGCGATTGTTCTGCCAATTTGCGTACTTCTCCTGCCACGACGGCAAATCCTTTTCCTTCTTCACCCACGCGTGCAGCTTCGATGGAAGCATTCAGGGCGAGCAAATTGGTTTGTCCTGCAATGTCCGTAATGAGATTGACAATACCGCTAATCTCATTGGAACGGTTTTCCAAAGACTGGATGGACTCGGATGTGTGTTGTACGGCTCCCGAGATCAGATCCATTTGCTCAATGACTTGCTGCATAATCTCATGGCCCGTATGGGACCGCTGCTCCATGCTCTGCGCTTCATCGGCAACCTCTGAAGAACTGCTCGCGATGGTTTGAACAACCGTAGACATTTCCGTCATGGCCCGCGCGTTTTCAACGGACGCTTGGTCCTGCGAGCGAAGGCCGAGGGAGATGTCCCGAATATTCGTACTGATCATTTGAATATTGCCATTGTTATTTTCCGAGATCTCCAGCAATTTCTTGGAGGAGTTGGACAGGTGATGTGAAGTCAGTTGGACTTTGGACATCGTATCGTTGAAGCGTTCAATCATCGTATTGAATTTCTGATTAATGATCCCCAGATCATCTCGGCCTGTCTGGATGGATACATCCAGATTCCCCGAGCTGGCCACATCGATGCCCTTCATCAGGTTACGGATCGGAGTTAACGTTTTCTTCAACAGGACATATTGCAGAATCATGAACAGAAGCAGGAAACCTATAAGGAACATGCTGCTGTATGTAATCAGCTTATGAAGACCACTCGGGATTGCGTTGGCATCGACATCGAAGTAAATGGCGGCGTACATTTCACCCGCAGAATTCTTGATCGGATACATAATGGTTGTCCAGGTTCCATATTCGTCTGTATAAAAGCTGCTTAGCGCAGGTTGCCCGTCCTTCTTCATGCCTTCCAGGGCTTTCGCGTTTTCCTGTGGGAGTGGGTACATGGAGCCTACAGCCAGATTCAATTCTTCGAAAGGCTGTACCAGGTTGGTCGGAACGGCGATGATGGACGTTTGGTTGCCTTCCGCCAGTTCGGTTCCAAAAATATAGGTCTGGGCAATGTTGGGATACAGTTCATGGATGGAATCCAGATAGTCTCGCAGTTCTTTTTGCACTGGACCGTCATAGCTTTTTTCATTAATGGCTTCAAGCACTTTGGCTGTGTCCAGATCGTCCGACCACTTCTGGGTGGTCACTTTGGCCTGATCATAGAGCTGCTGGCTGAGTACGTTTTTCTGCAGCTGATATCCAGCTGTAATCAGGATGATTCCAATCAACATAATACTACCGAATGATATAACGAGGTTTTTGGCAAAGAAAGGCATGGTACTCCATCGAATCTTAGCTAACAACTTGTTTCTCTCCTTTTTTCTGGTTAAATTGATCTATTCGTATATGTGAATCGTTCCAGACTCTTCTAGGACCTCCAGACATATCGTATTCATGGAATATATCGTAATAAAGTCATATGAATGTTAGTAATGAAAATAAAATGATGCTTTAGTACTAAAACTTTCAGCGTTTTTTCGCGTTTTTCAGAAAGTTTGGAGAAGAATCGGAGCAAGAAAATGGTTCATTATGCAAGCAGTCCTCTTCATCGTATGGTGTAATCAGGCCATTTGCGGGAGGGGTATTTAACAGAGACTGACTTTACATAAAATACTGGCCTTCGATTCTACGGGCTGTGATACAATAGGTGAGGTCTGTACAGAAACGGAAACACGCATGAGGTCGAGGAGGAGCAGAAACACGATGAATTCAGCCCCGTTTATTGCGGTGGAGGGTGCGATTGGAGCAGGGAAAACCACCCTGGCAACGATGCTTTCCAAGGAATTAAACCTTCCGCTGGTGAAGGAAATAGTAGAAGAGAATCCCTTTCTGGCTTCCTTCTATCAAAATATTGATGAGTGGAGCTTCCAGCTTGAAATGTTTTTTCTATGCAACCGGTTCAAGCAATTGGAAGACACCGGTCTGCACTACATTGAACAAAATACGCCCGTCATATCGGATTATCATATCTACAAAAATATGATCTTTGCCGAACGTACCCTGAAAGGGACCAAACGGGACAAGTACCGTCAAATCTATCACTTGTTAACCGACGATCTGCCTAAACCCAATCTGGTGTTATACATCGAAGCCGAGCTGGACACATTGATGTATCGCATTAACAAACGTGGACGTTCCTTTGAACAGGATATGGACCCGGCATATATGGAACAATTGATCGCGGATTACAAAACAGGCATGGCCTACCTGGCGGAAAGTACGAACCCGCCAACCATTATTAAAGTCAATGCGGAGCAGCTGGATTTTGTGGAGCATCCTGAACATTTCAGGCAGATTGTTAATCAGGTAAAGGAGTATATCAGATGAATAACTATGGCATTCCGGCGAATGCATTAATTACGGTAGCAGGTACGGTTGGCGTGGGCAAATCCACGTTAACGGCAGCACTTGCGCAGCGTTTGAATTTCAAGACATCCCTGGAGCAGGTCGATCATAATCCGTATCTGGAGAAGTTCTATCATGATTTTGAGCGTTGGAGCTTCCACTTGCAAATCTACTTCCTGGCGGAGCGTTTCAAGGAACAGAAGAAGATCTTCGAGCTTGGCGGGGGATTTGTGCAGGATCGCTCCATCTATGAAGATACGGGAATCTTTGCGCAAATGCATGCGGATCAGGGTACGATGTCAGCCACGGATTTCGAAACGTACAGCAGTTTGTTTGAAGCGATGGTCATGACACCGTATTTCCCTCATCCCGATGTGTTGATCTATCTGGAAGGCAGTCTGCCGTCCATTCTGAACCGAATTACGGAACGCGGACGTGAAATGGAAATTCAGACCGACCGCTCGTATTGGGAACATATGCATGAACGTTATTCGGTATGGATTGATCAGTTCACCGCTTGTCCGGTACTGCGTCTGAACATTGATCAGTATGATGTACATGATCCGGCTTCAGTAGATGCCATTCTGGCACAGATTGCTGCAGTCATTCAGCCTTCCAAAGAAGCGAAACTATAACAATAGCTTCATTATGCACCCCCTCTTAGCTGTGTACGGCAAAGAGGGGGTGTTTATTTATTTTCAGAAAGAGTCGTTCTTTATTGGCAGGGATGACCTATGCTGCGTCAGATAGTACAGGAACCAGACGGCATGTCTCTGTTCATCCGTGGCTGCCCGCTTAAACGCTGCTTGGATATAGGGGTCTGTCGCCTGATCAGATACATCAGCGTAAAATTCTACGGTTTCCTGTTCGTCTTTGAAAGCGTAGTTTAGACCGGCAATATATTCAGATGGACAGTCCTGAGCAATCTGAACGGTGGGCTGCATGCCTGTTAAGGATACATAGATAGCCATAAAAACTTGAAGATGTTTCATCTCATCTTGACGTATTTCTAAAATACGTGCTTTTTCTTCCTCCGTAGGTGCAAGTTCAGCCAGTTTGGCATAACAGGCAATAGCTGACGATTCTCCATTAATAGCCTTTGCAATCTGAGCAGTGAGCATGCTGTCATTTCGATAATATGGAACATAATACATGGGCGAGGGCTCCTTTCCATGGCTTTTGAATTAGATTATGCCGATGTTGGGCGGGTGTGCCTGTTTCAAGGTTAATGAACTCCATGCGCTTAGATTGTAGAAATATGTTGAAAGAGAGTACATTTTGTGGTTTCATAAGAAAGGTGAATTCTGGAAAATAAGCATAAGCATGACTCAGGAGGGAAAAGCACGTGGAAGAGAAACAAGGAATCCGAATTGGCTTACCGATCATCGGTGGGTTAATTGCAGCGATTGTAGGGGGAGCCGTGTGGGCAGCAATTGCAGCATCGACCGAATATGAGGTAGGGCTGATCGCCATCTTGATTGGGGCACTTACGGGGTATGCGGTTGTGTTGTTCTCCAACAAACGTATTGCAACGGTACATAAAATCATTGCGGTTATTTTCGCACTTCTCGGTATTTTGCTGGGTAAGTATCTTACCGTGATCTATTTTACATCCCAGTTGTTCGGAGATATCGGAATGATGGAACTGGCGTTTGATGTTGAGATCATCCGCGAGTTCTTCGCAACCATTACAGATTACTTCAGTGAGCCGATTGATCTGTTGTTCATCGTGCTGGCTATTGTATCCGCATGGCAGATTCCGGGACGCATGGCGAAGACAAGCCTGGCATCGACAGCTTCGTCATCCGATCATGCGCCAAGAGCATAATAGGGGAACACTGCCTCGGTAATCAGTACGGTGCAATGTAATCACTGGTTATACCATTTAAAAAGTACTCAGAGTGAAGGGCCGGAAGGGGTCAATCACATTGCGGCTGAGATACAGGGAAAGGGACGTAACGCCTATGGCGTACGTCCCTTTTTTTTTATACTTGGAGTAGATCGGATTTAATGAGAAAAGCATATAGTATTAGCTCTTACGGTCAGCAAAGACTGCCATCGCATCCTTCATAAACATGGCCAATCCTTCGCCAAATTGATCGATATTACGAGTGAAGCGTTCATCATCCACATACATTTGTCCCAATCCTCTGAAAGCCTCCGGGGAATAGTTTCCCATGTTGTTCAGATAGGCATACCATTCGGCGATTCCTGCTTGAGCCTCGTTCGAGGCAGGGTCCGTGTGACGAAGTGCTGCCAGCCGTGTATAAATTTCATTCATTTGATCGGACAGGGCTTTCTGTTCTTGGGCAGATTTGCCCTGAAGATTCTGGTTTGCTTTTTCTACAGCTTCGTCTCCCCAACGTTCTCTGGCTTCCTTTTCATACGGATTTTTGCTGAAGTCGAATCCTTCGAACTGTTCTTTCGTTGTCATGTGTATCTCTCCTCTCATATGCAAAACGCTTCGATCAATGGTAGCGATCATTTGATCAAGTCGCTGACGCTTTTCCAGCAAAATACGGCGGTGCATCTGAAGTGCTTCCTCCCGGTTAAAGGAAGGGTTGGTGATAATGCTTTTGATCTCTTTCAGGGAGAAATCAAGCTCTCTGAAAAATAAAATCTGCTGCAGCGTTTCCAGATTGGCATCCGAGTACAGCCGATATCCGGCTGAAGTGACTTCGTCCGGGGTTAATAAACCGATCTCATCATAATGATGCAGTGTGCGCACACTGATCGAGGCAAGTTCGGCAACTTCTTTGACTTTCATGGCCATGATCAAACCTCCTTACACCACCGATTGTATAGCGTCACGTAACGTGAGAGTCAACAGGTAAAAAAAGATGCGAGCCAGGAGGCCGCATCCAAAAAGTATGAACAATGATGAATGTTGGGAGTAAGCGGTGAGGCAGTCAGTCTGAAGGAGCAGCCTGCCCCCAGCGTGTGGGGAGGGGAGGCGGTGCAGGTAGGCGCGGCTATGCCTGCATCCCACGCACCGCCGCAGCGAACTGCGCAGCGGCTGCGCGCACATCGGCCGCGCCCGCGATGGCGGAGATGACGGCTACGCCGTCGGCTCCTGCCGCCATCACGGCGGCCGTGGTATCGGGCGTAATGCCGCCGATACCCACCACCGGAACTGCGATGCCTGCGGCGCGCAGTTCCGCCACCCCGGCGGGGCCCAGCACAGCGTGGGCATCCGCCTTGGAGCGCGTCGGGTACATGGGCCCGACGCCAAGGTAGTCGGCGCCCGCCTGCACGGCACGGCGCGCCTCAGCCACGGAGTGGGCGGATACACCAAGCATCCGCCCGGCTCCGATGCGGGCGCGTACCAGCGCCGCGTCCGCATCGTCCTGGCCGACATGCATGCCGTCGGCCTCCACGGCAACAGCCAGCTCCACATCATCGTTCACGATGAACGGAATCCCGTGCTGGCTGCACACCTCGCGAAGCTGCATCGCCAGCGAGATGCGGGCTTCGCCAGCAAGTGCGCCAGTTCCCTTCTCGCGGAACTGGAACAGCGTGATGCCGCCGGCGATGGCTTGGCGCAGCACATTCACGGGGTCCAGCGTTGTATTCACGCTGCCCATCACCAGGTACACCTGCATGGCCTGGCGTACCGCTTCTGCACCCCATCTGCGCATCACTGCTCACCCCGCTGTCTGCGCTGATACGCAAAATGATTCGTTGGCCCGTGTCCGCTCCCAATCCCCAGTTCATCCTCAATGGCTGCCTGAATGAACGCTCGCGCGGTTGTTACGGCAGCCAGGACAGACGAGCCCTTGGCCAGTTCGGCCGTAATGGCGGCAGAGTACGTACATCCGGTCCCATGGGTGTGGCGTGTCACAATGCGTACGTTCTCCAAATAGTGAAAGGACGTGCCGTCATAGAGCACATCAACAATCATCCCATTACCTTCAGCATGTCCGCCTTTGACCAGAGCATACGCAGAGCCCATGTGCACGATTCGTCTGGCGGCTTCTTCACGATCCGTCAGATTGCGGATGGTCATTCCGGTGATCAGTTCGGCTTCCGGAATATTCGGCGTTGTGATTAATGCATGTGGAAGCAGATCCGTGATCAGGGCGTGCACCGCCTCCTGCTGAAGCAAAGGGGCACCACCTTTCGCTACCATGACCGGATCAATCACGAGATTGGTCCAGCCGAATTGCCGCCATTTCTCGGAAACCAAGCGAATGGTTTCTGCACTGAAGAGCATGCCTGTTTTTACCGCTCCGGGCTGGAAATCTTCACCTGTGGAGTCGAGCTGCTGGGCAATACCTTCCAAAGGAACCGGATAGACTCCCTGAACGCCTAGTGTATTCTGTGCGGTAACCGCAGTAATAACAGACAAGCCGTAAGCGCCCAGCTCCTGAAAGGTTTTCAAATCCGCTTGAATGCCGGCCCCGCCGCCATTATCCGACCCGGCAATCGTGAGTGCCTGCGCCATACTCATTGGGTATCACCGCCAAGCTGTCGCACCTGAGCCTGCTGTGCAAGCACGTCCGGAGTTACCAGCGCAAGCTGGTTTAAAAGCTCGATCTGAAAACTGCCTGGCCCGAGGTTGGCTGTGCGGGCTGCCGCGATCTCGGCTGCAACGCCATAGAAGGCAAGTGCTTCAACAACACTGCTTAGCAATTCTTCCCCAGACGGTGCAACCGCAGCAAAGGCACCTATAATGGAGCTGAGCAAACAACCTGCGCCAGTGACCTGGGTGAGCAGGGCATGGCCATTTTGCGTTAGGAACGTGGTCCGCCCATCCGTAATGACATCCTCGCGTCCAGTGATAACGACAACACAGCCAAGCTTCTGTGCTGCCCGCTCGGCGATCCCGGTACGGTCACCTTCGCCTTGGCCTGCATCGACACCCTTGATGCTCCAGTTCTCGCCTATGACATTGGCGACTTCCGCCACGTTACCACGCAGTACGGTAAGTCGAAGCTCACGTACGAGCATCTGAACCGTATCCGTGGGATAGGCCGTAGCGCCAGCTCCCACTGGGTCGAGTACAACAGGTACATGATGGGCATTGGCCGATTGTCCGGCGAGGCGTATGGCCTGGACAACCTGGTCATCGAGTGTGCCAATGTTGAGCACGACCGCTCCGGCCATTTTAGCGACATCGGCTACCTCTTCATGTGCGTAGGCCATGAAGGGAGAGGCGCCCAGTGCGAGCAGACCGTTGGCCGTAAAGGGAGCAACCACGAGGTTGGTGATATTGTGAACAAGTGGATTTTGAGTACGAACGCGTGCCAGATATGACATTTGAAATTCCCTCCTGATAAGCCATTATTTTTTAGCAGCAACTGTACTTTTTACTTCTCCTGCAAGTTGATAAACGCATCCTCGGACTGTACCGAATCCGGAACCAATTCACGTTGTACCAGCCACTTCCGCACGTTTTCCCAGGATGAAGGTTCCTGCCAGCCGAACAGGATACCTTCTTCAGTCATGAGCGGCAGCAGAATGTCCAGACTTTTTGTTTCAATTTCCCGATCCAGCGGGGACGTCTCATTTTCGTGTGCGAGCAGGATGTTCAATGCTTCTTCCGGATGCTCGGTCACATAGTTCTGACCTTCCTGGATCGCTTTGACGAAGCGGGTGAGCTGATCCTTCTTCGCCTCAATTCCCTCGTCGCTTGCTGTAAGAACGAGTTCGTAGTAATCCGGCACGCCGTAATCGACGGGGTTAATTGACTTAACGGGATGACCTTCTTTCTCAAGAATCAACTGTTCATGATTGATAAAACCACCCATGATCGCATCGGCCTGACCGGAGGCCAGCGAAGGGATCAGATCAAATCCGACATCCACCAAATTCATGCGGTCTGGATCGCCGCCATCCTGACTAATCATCGTACGCACCATGGCTTCATATAGGGGAACGGAGGAATATCCTACCGTCAGTCCTTCAAGATCTTTGGGCGAGTTCACGTTGCCGTCCGTTTCCGTCAGCAGATGAACGAGTGGATGCCGAACGACAGCGGCAATGGATCGTACGGGAATGCCTTCTCCACGGGCTAGCAAAATTTGCGGCTGATAGCTCAGCGCCAGGTCCACTTTGCCAGCGGCTACAAGTTTGAGTGCATCATTTGTATCGGCAGGCATCTGAATGTCCACATCGAGACCTTGGTCTGCGAAATATCCATTCTCCTGTGCTGCGTATATAAAGGAATGGACTGCATTCGGATACCAGTCGAGCATGATGGACAATGAATCATGGTCACCAGACGACGATCCGGTTGTTGTTGAATCTGTGCCCTGTACCTGGGGATCGGAATCGGACGATGATGGGTTCGCACCCGTATTGCCACAACCGCTGACGATCAGTAATAAACAGATGAGGGCAGGAAGCAGGATGTGAATGAGTTTCTTCTTTCTCATGGATAAATGGGCCTCGTTTCTTTCATTTTTGTTTGGTTCCAATCGCTGATATGTTTTAAAGAGATCGACAGGAAGGAGCAGCACTTGTTATCTCATTGCCGATTGCCTTTTAATCGACTTTCCTCTGCGTGCATGCTCTGCATTCCGCTTCAATCCGAGGACTCGCTCCAGCCAGGCAATAAGCACGAACAGACCGATGCCCAGCAGGGATAACAGCAGAATGGATGCAAACATTGCATCGGTATTCATGCTGCTGGACATTCTGCGGCTGAAATAACCAAGTCCTTTGCTGCCTCCGAGCCATTCGCCAATGGTTGCGCCGACCACGCAGTACACCACCGACATCTTCAATCCGGAAAAGAAAGAGGGCAGCGCAAGAGGTACCTGAAGCTTGCGGAACAGATCCCACGTGCTTGCTCCCATGGTCATCAGCAGTTCGCGCTGTTCCGGGTCGCCTTGACGGAGACCATCATAGGTGCTGACCACAATCGGGAAGAATGCGATCAGAAACACCACAGCGACCTTACTCCAGAGTGTGTAGCCAAACCACAGAATGAATACAGGAGACAGGGCAATCAGTGGAATTGTCTGGCTGATTACGATGAAGGGATACAGCGCCTTTTCAATCGAACGGCTGAGGTGCATGCCTGCTGCCAGAGCGCTTCCGGCAACGATGGACAAGCCGAAGCCAACCGCAACCTCCACCAATGTGGCAGGCAGATGGGTTCCCAGGAGCAGATGCCGATGCTCAACTAGAGAACTCGCTATTGATGTAGGTGCAGGGATGATGAAAGAAGGGACCCAGCCCAATCGCACGATGCATTCCCAGCTGACCAGCATCAGGAGAAGAAGCGCAGCGAACAGGCCGTAGCGGGCAAGCCATCTGCTGACGTTAAAGCTTCGCATGTAGTTGTTCCTCCAACCGTTGTCGCATCTGTATAAGATCGGGATCGTAGACCATGTCCGAGTGTCTCGGACGGGGTAGAGGCACCGTCATGTCCAGCAGCTGCCGACCCCCAGGAGTGAGAAGGACAATCCGGTCACTTAATAACAGGGCTTCTTCAATATCATGCGTGATGAACAGCACCGTTTTGCCGAGGCTTTCCCACAATTCAAGCAGCCAGCGATGCATCTCCCGCTTGGTCATGGCGTCAAGCGCGCCAAAGGGTTCGTCCAGCAGCATCAGCTGTCCTCCTGTCAACAACGTGCGCAGCAGGGCGACCCGCTGCTTCATGCCGCCGGACAGTTCGTCCGGGTAGGCATGCTCATAGCCGGATAAGCCGAATCTGTCGAGTCCGGCCATAATGTCAGCGCGCAGCTTCACCTTGTCCTGCTTCCTCGGGGCAAGCTCCGAGGGAAGCAGGCAGTTCTCCATAACCGTCCGCCAGGATAACAGCAAATCCTTCTGCGGCATGTAGGCGACTCGCCCAAGTCGCTGTCCAGGCGGCACCCCAGCAATTTCGATCGTGCCGTCTGTCGGTTCAAGCAAGCCTGCCAGCAGCTTGAAGAGTGTGCTCTTGCCCGACCCGCTGGAGCCGATCAGCGAGACGAACTCTCCCTTTTTTACACACATCGACACATTGGAGAGGACGGGGGAATGTCTCTGATCCGGAAAAGTAAAGGTCATGTTGTCAATCTGTACATCTTTGCTCATTTGGTTCCTTGACCCCCTTGGAATAAAAACTGCCTGAACGGAAATGCACGTTGTTTGCGATCTGTATGTAAGTGAACGCGAAAAAGCCCGCCCATTTCCGGAGAAATGAGTGGGCCTGTTAAGTTCAACCGACATTCATGTTCATATGAATATGAAAAAAATCCGTTAACTGAAAGTCCGCTCCACTTCCCTCCGCTGGTATGATCCAGATCAGGTTCAAAGGGTCCGAATACATTTATTCGTCTCAGCCGCAAGGCTCCCCTAGTGCAATCGTTCAAGATATGCAGTTGTGTACACAGCATATATCACGTGCCCGCGAGATGTAAAGAGGGCGGCTTAAAAGAAGTGTGCGTAAAGAAGTTAGGAAAGTGACCTATACTAATTGTTTGAATGTAACAGTGAATCAAGCTCACCGATCAGACGGGCAATCTGTTCAGGTGTGCCAATCGTAATCCGAAGCCAGGTAGGCATGCCGAATTCGGCACCGCCGCGGACAGAGATGCCTCTGTTTAACAATTCTTTGGTAATCGGGCCACTATCCTGCAACAGATCCACCATCATGAAATTCGTTTCGGAAGGGATGTAGGGTAACTTCCAATGATCAAAGGACTGCATTAACGTTTCCCGTCCCTGACGATTGTAGTGCAGGCAATGAGAAACAAATTCATGATCATCCAGGCTGGCTGAAGCAGCGGCTTGGGAGATGGCTGTCAAACTGATGGGCAGCTTGACCCGGTTAATGCCTTCAATGATGCTTTCATTCCCGATGCCATATCCAATTCGCAGGCCGGCAAGTCCATATATTTTGGAGAAGGTTCGCAAAATAATCAGATTATTATACTGCTCCAGCAGCTTAACCGTATCAGGATAATCTTCACTTTCCGCAAATTCATAATACGCTTCGTCCAGGACAACCACGACATGGGAGGGCACATGTTCGAGTAAACCAAGCAGGGCATCTGCCGTGAAAATGGTTCCGGTTGGATTATTCGGATTGCACAGCCAGATGATTCGGGTAGAAGCATTAATCCGCTGCCGGAATTGCTCTAGGTCCAGTGAATGGTTGACCAAAGGCACTTCATGAATAACCCCGCCTGCCAGCAGCGTAGCGCCCTTATACCAGTTAAAGGAGGGGACCGGAATGAGTGATTCCTCGCCGGGATTAAGATAGGCTTGGGCGGTAAGGGTTAGGAGCTCGAATGATCCACTGCCAAATACCAGTTGGGAGGTACGCACACCCAGACGTTCCGCAAGTTTGTCACGCAGCAGTTGGCTGGAACCGTCGGGGTATTGAGCCAGAAGATCGGAGCTCAGCGATCTGACTGCTACCGCTGCCAGGGGAGAAGAGCCAAACGGATTCTCGTTCGCTGCAAGTCGATCTACACTTTCCAGTCCCAATTCCCGCCGGATCTGTTCCATGGATTTGGCAGGTGTATAAGCCGGAATTTGATTTAACAGATCTTTAACAGGAGGAGAGGGAACGGTTGAGAGGGATTGCATAATCATACCTTCTTTCCAGTGGAATTAGATCGAGAATGATATCTGTTTCTGGGCTATCTGCTGTGGTGTCTCTTGTGGAGGAGTCAACAAGCGATTTAGAATAAGATTTTCAAAATGAGCAAACCCGCTGTCCCGAACACGTGGACGCTCCAGCGTAATTCGGGTATCCATCGTTATATGACCATCCTCGATTAACAGCACCCTGTCAGCCAGCGCAACCGCCTCACTGACATCATGAGTGACCAGAATGACAGTCAGATCTTCTTCTACCCACAAGCGTTCGATTAATTGCTGCATCTCAATTCGGGTCAATGCATCCAATGCACCCAGCGGTTCATCCAGCAGCAGTAAACGCGGATGACTTGCGAGTGCCCGTGCCAAGGCAACACGTTGTTTTTGTCCGCCAGATAATACCCCCGGCCAGTCACCTTCACGCTCTCCAAGTCCTACATTGCGAAGCGACTGGCGTGCATCTTCCTTGTTCTTGTCGGGGATTCCCAGCCGTACATTGTCGAGCACGGATTTCCAAGGCAGCAGTCGGGCTTCCTGAAACAGAAACCGTGTCTCTGGTGCTGTACTGCCAAGCTTTCTGTTGCCCAGCATAACGCTTCCGGAAGAGGGGGATTCCAGCCCGGCGATCAGACGCAGCAAAGTGCTTTTGCCACAACCACTTCGTCCAACGATGGCTACAAATTCCCCTTGTCTTACATTGACATTGATGTCGGATAGAATTGTCCGCTGATCATACGATTTCTGAACCCTATCTACTTGAAGAAAAGGACTGATCTGACTTGTGCTCATGGATCAATTCACGCTCCTTTGGCTTTACTTGCGGGATAGAGCCGGGTTCCAGCGCAGCCAGCGCCGTTCCAGCCATTTGGCGATGGTATCGGACAGCTTGCCCAGCAGGGCATATAGCAGAATGCTTAAGACGATTACATCCATCTGCATGAATTCCCGCGCATTCATCGCCATGTAGCCAATCCCCGCATCCGCCGCAACCGTCTCGGCTACGATAAGGGTCAGCCACATAATGCCAAGTGCATAACGAATACCCACGAGAATGGAAGGCAGTGCACCAGGTAGGATAATGTCTTTATAAAGGGACCAACGGCTGAGGCCATATACTTTGCCCATTTCAATCAGACCGGGATCGACCGATCGTATGCCGTGGAACGTATTCAGATATACCGGAAAGAATACACCCAGGGAAACGAGAAATAATTTTGCTTCTTCACCGATCCCGAACCACACAATAACGAGGGGGATCAAGGACAGATGCGGAATGTTACGGATCATCTGTACCGAGGAGTCGGCGATCTTTTCCGCAAGGGAGGAGATGCCGTTCAGCACTCCCAGCAGAAAACCCAGACCCCCACCAATGAGGAATCCTCCCAAAGCTCGTCTGGCGCTAATACTGATATTGTTCAGTAGTTCACCGTTACCAAGCAGACGAATGAAGGCCTCCAGTACTTGAGCGGGACGGGGCAAAATATTGGCTGCAACAACTCCGGATGCAGTCAGCCATTGCCACAGAGCCAGAATGAGTAGGGGTACAACAAAAGGAATGAACTGGTTAAACCATGCCCGGTTAAAGGTTTTGGACCGCACGTTATGCCTACCTCCTTGCTTCCTTCGTTATTGACTACCTGGAGCTGGAAGTTGATCTTGAAGTGCATCACTCCAGAATGTGCTCACATCGACTGCCTGCCCAAAAATTCCCGCTTGCTGAAACGTATCTGCTACGTCCTGTTCGGACTTGATGGCCTCATCAGAAATGGCAACAATACGTGATGGGCGTTGTGCTTCTCCATCCGTGTAGGTTTTAAGGGCTTGTTCCACCGGCTGGTGGGTATTGTCTGCTGTAATTTGAGCCCACGCATCCTTATTGGCACGAGCCCAATCATTGAATTTGTTGATTCGCTCCAGATAATCGGCTAGGGCCTCTTTCTGTTCCGCATTTGCAATAGCCTGATGGGACGCGGCTACAAGGAAGCTGCCTGACAGGATATCTTTGGCGCTGGCGAGCGTTGTTGCTTCATTCTGATGTGCGGAGATGATGGCATTGCCGTAACTGGCAAGGGCATCCACTTTCCCGCTAATCAGGGCGCTGAGTCCGTCGGCTGTTGAAAGTTCGACCGGACTGATGTCACTCCAGGTTAGTCCGGCTTCCTCCAGCATTTTGAGCAGGAAATAGTGGGCTGTTGTATTTTTTACGAAAGCAACTTTCTTGCCTTTCAGGTCAGCAACTGATTTGATAGAAGAACCTTTGGGAACAACGACCTCCTGATTTAAGGTGCTGCCTTGTTGTACCGCAATAATTTTGAAGTTTCCACCATTGGCAGCCTGAGATGCAAAAATGGGCGGAATTTCACTGGTCACACCAAAGTCCAATTGATTTGCAGCCATCGCTTCGAGGATCAGGTTACCTCCCTGAAATACGTTATAAGTGACTTTATAGGGGGTGTCATCGAGTCCGGCGGCTTTTAGTCCCAATTCGAGATTGCCCCATCCGGTCTGACCAACCCGAATAGTAACGTCTTTATTCGAAGCAGCTGATGCTACTGTCGGTGTTGTACCTGTACCGGCGGCCTGATTATCAGTTCCGGCAGAGCAGCCGGAAATCAGCAACAACAGAAGCGCGCTCAGAAAGGCAGTTAAGGGAAGAGTGTACTGGCGGTTTGGACGAATCATAGGGAGGAAACCTCCTTGGTGTATGTACTGCTTTCACTAGACTGACTGGATTCTATGAATGTTTGGCCGATGCGGTCTGCCTGAAGGATGGCTTCGGTTACCTGCGCCGTGCTAACTCCGAAGGAGAGATGTGCCGCACTGCCTTCCCGCAGCTGTAGTCCTGCTGCAATGTGCGCAGCAGCTTCCTGAGGCTGTTGTTGTATGCCGAGTTGGGCAAGAGTGATAGGCAGATTCAGCTTATGTAACAGAGTGGTCAGCTCCTGAAGCTCATCCCCTGCTTTGCCTTCAAGGATCCACTGGGTGAAAAGTCCAAAGGCTACCTTTTCTCCATGCAGTGAAGCGTGTGTTTCGGGTAATTTGGTGAGGCTATCATGTAGCCCATGAGCAATTGCGGCATGAAGTGATCCATCGCTAATGCTGCCTACAAGGCCTGCGAGCACAATAATGGCGTCGGCAACATCACGGAATTGAGGTGTACTACCGGTTGTATCCGTGGATTCATAGACATCGATGGCGTGCGCTTCGAGAATATCGAGTGCAAGCTTGGCAGTGCTGACACTGTTTCGGAGAGTGAGGCTGGTGGCGTTGCCACTTAGATTAACGGCGAACTCATGCCATTTTACGAGTGTGTCACCGATCCCAGCGGCCAAATACCGCCTTGGTGCACTCGCCAGAATATGAGGATCAGCCAGAACAAGATTAGGCGAACGGCGCAGCGGACGATATCCTGCAGATTGGCCCTGTTCATCATAGAGCACGGTTAAGGCAGACCAGGCAGCGCAGGTTGCAGCAATCGTTGGGACCGTTACAATGGGCAATTGGGCTTGCTCGGCCACCGCTTTGGACAGATCGAGCACTTTACCACCACCGACGCCGATAATCAGATCAACATCCAGATCGAAAGCTTGCTGCGTAAAAGTATCAATCTGGCCTATCGTAACCTCACCGTAAAACAATTGCACATGGAACTTGATCTTATGCTCCTCCAGTGAAGGAAGAAGGTAAGGCTTTACGGCTTTTAATGCAGACTCACCGGCGATGATCAGAACATGCTGCCCAAGCTGTGCAATCCGTGGACCACTTTGCTCAAGAATGTTAGCTTCGTGTACATATACTGCAGGTGCCTTAACAGTAATCATGAATACACTCTCCTCATAGCTTATTATTCTTACGTTTTAACTTGGTTTTAAATTGTTTAGATTCTAGCATTGCGTTTCGGCAACCACAATAACCCGGACAATCAATACATCCTATACTTCGATTGAAAGAATCTATAGGTGAACGTAATTAATGGATTCGAGGAGAAAAGGAAATTATCAGGCTGGTCGATTTACCTTGGCTTCCTAACCCGATATAATGGGGATGGCACATATGGGCCGGATTACAAATGAGGGTGGGACTGTTCTCCCTCCTAAGCAGAATGGGGACCCCGAGTTGAAAACGTTCAAGAAAGTATATATTGAAATTACAAGCATATGTAACCTGGCATGCAGCTTCTGTCCGCAGACCAAGCGTGCCAAAGGATTCATTGACCCTGAAGTCTTCAACAATATATTGGATCAGATTAAGCCACATACCAAACACATTTATCTGCATGTCAAAGGGGAACCGTTACTTCACCCCAAAATTGATTTGTTACTGGATTCCGCACACGAGAAGGGATTCAAGGTAAACATAACAACGAACGGAACATTGCTGCCCAAGACCCAGCATAAGTTGCTTGGCAAACCGGCGTTGCGGCAAATGAACTTCTCTCTGCACAGTTTCGACGGGCACGAGGGATCGACGGACCGTGAGGGATACCTCAGCAATATTTTGTCCTTTGCCCGGGAAGCTGTGAAACATAATGTGATCATCTCGTTCCGGCTCTGGAATCTGACGCAGGATAACTTCACGAATGCCCAGATGAATCGGAACCGGGAAACACTGGAGGTACTGGAGCGCGAGTTCAACCTGGATTTCCGCATTGAGGAAAAGGTGGTTCCAGGCAGCGGCGTCAAAATTGCGCCGAATGTCTATCTCAATCAGGACCACGAGTTCCAGTGGCCAAGTCTGGATGCACCAGAGGATGATGGCAAAGGCTTCTGTCATGCGCTGCGCAGTCAGGCGGCGGTCCTTGTGGATGGCACGGTTGTTCCGTGCTGCCTCGATGGCGAAGGTGTCATTAATCTCGGTAACGTCCATGAGAAGTCTTTCTCGGAGATTGTCGAAGGCGAGCGGGCGAACAATCTGGTTTATGGTTTTTCCAAGCGGGAAGCTGTGGAGGAACTATGCCGAAAGTGCGGATATCGTCAGCGGTTCGGAGCCTAGTCAAATAAAATATAATTAAAAGCGTGCCCTTCGAATTTTATTTCGATATGGCACGCTTTTTGCTTTTTTTATTGCAGAATAGTTTAGATAATAAAAATTGAAATCAATTCAGGATAACAACTTTTTTGTAAAATCATAGTTTAATTATCTTGTTTTTATGATTTTACATGGTATTATTATCCTATTGATCAGGAGGTGATATAGTTCCATAGATTCATATGTTGTTGTTTTTACCTACTAGAAGCCTACTGAGGAGTGTGTTTGAGTTTTGAATTCGAAATGGAAAAAGTTTAATCGCAAACTATCGTTAATGCTTTCTACGTCGCTGGTTGTCTCCATGTTATCTCTTAGTTTATCTGTATCGGCAGAAGTAGCTACTTCTAAGAATTCTTTTACTGATATTGATCATTCGTATGCCAAAACGGAAATAACCAAATTGGTGGAACAAGGAATACTTACAGGTTTTTCTGATGGGACCTTTAAGCCTTCTGATTCCGTAACACGAGCTCAATTGGCAAAAATTATGGTCGGTGCACTTAAGTTGCAGCCTGATACATCTGAAGCAAGCCAATTCAAGGATGTAAAGGAAGATCAATGGTATGCCGGCTATGTAGGTGCACTGGTCAAATCCGGGATTGCTCAAGGCACTTCCAAAGATAGCTTTTCACCTAATAAGAACGTGACAAGAGAAGAATTAGCTGTATTTTTCGTTAGAGCTTTTGGTTGGAACCAACAAGACGTAACGAGCCAAACATCCAAACCTCAACTTTTTGATTTGGATCAAGTATCGAACTGGGCAAAAGATTCTGTAGCATTGGCCTACCAATCTGGTTTCATCAAAGGATTAGTTCAAAAAGATGGAACAGTAAAATTTAATCCTTCAGGAATAGCAGATCGCCAAGCGTTAGCGAGACTTGCCTATGAATTTGTAATGAATAAGTCTACATATGATAGTTACATGACTCCGGCCAAGACAGAGGACGGAACTGAAGAATCTAACGAAGCAAAACCGGAAACGACAAAACCTTCTGAAGGTAGTAGTAAAGGAAGTAGTGGTAGCAGTTCCGGAGATAAAGGGAACGGTAGTAACAATGGTGGAAATAATGGAGGCGGGGAACAAGCTCCTAGTAAAAATCTTACCGCTCCAGGTGAATATACGCTTGGGGATGTAACTGGAAATGTAACTATTAGCTCTCAAGATGTCACTCTAAAAAACACTAAAATAAATGGTAATCTGAGAATACTTGAGTCCGTAGAAAACGGTGACGTGACTCTTGATAATGTTAATGTTACGGGAACCACTGAGATTTATGGCGGAGGACCTAACAGTATTCATGCGGTGAACTCCGTTCTAGCAACAGTGATCGTTGACAAAGCAGATGGCAGTATCCGTCTGGTCCTTGAAGGTGGAAGTGATGTTCAGCAGATTGAAATTAGATCTGGTGCGATCGTACAGAATGTTTCCACAGGTCAGGTCGGATCAATCGATATTGCAGAGTCGGTTCCGCATAATGCTTCGGTAGCTCTGAGCGGAAACTTCGACTCCGTAATGGTTCATGCGGAGCAAATTTCAGTGGAATTTGGAGATAACTCCACCATTGGCAATCTCGAAGTATTCGAACAAGCATTGAACACTGTGTTTAAAATTAATCAAGGTGCTGTAGTGAATCGGGCGATATTGAATGCAATCGTACAATTTTCTGGAGAGGGAGCATTAACTTCGGCTCTGGTTAATGTAGATGGCATTGATTTCAGTCAACTGAATCAGTCTCCAACCATTGAAGCAGATCCTACGGTGACGAGTGTCGTTTATTCACCGGAAGCAGCAGAGTTTTCAGCAATTGACTCGACACGTCAGATCGTATTAACGGGGGTTACTGGATCAGCGTCCAAGGATCTTACTTCGTTTGCAAAATGGAAAGTTGAAGATAGCTCCATCGCCGTCGTTAACTCAGGCAAGATTCAGGCCAAAGGTAACGGTACAACAGTTGTGCAAGCCCAATATGGAGATTTTGAGATCAATGTCCCAGTAACTGTTGCAGTTTATAACGAAGGAGCAGCTTATCCGACGCTCGAAGGCATTCAAGTCACAAATGGAAGTGCAAAATTGGAGTTTACCGAAGGTTTGGATACTTCTGAATTGACAGTAGATGACTTTGTAGTTCATGCTTATTTAAATGGTACAGAACAACAATTGAATAATTTGCAGTACGATAATGGCGAGTTTACTTTTGACGCTGTTAACAGTTACGGGTCCACTTTATACATCACAGTAGAGTCAGATGTTAATAAAACACATTTTGCAGGAAGCCAAAGTGGTGCAATTAAGCTGACCGGATTCGGCGGTCACATCAAAGATGTTGCTGGAGAAGCAGTTGCTAATTTGCAAATTGCATTTAGAAAAGGTCTGGATAACAAAACAGGTGAAGTTGTGGGTACTGTAACAACGGATACTTATGGTAACTATCAAATTTATCTTCCACCAGGCATCTACACAGGTGAACTGGGAGGAGGAGACACGAAATATATTAAAACGTATCTGATTGGTGTTTCCGCAGTAAATGTGGAAAATAGAAATGAAAATCAAACAGCTATTGAAATACCTACGCAAGATGAAACACGTATTGTTCTGACATGGGGGAAAGACCCAGCCGATTTGGACTCACACCTTGTAGGTCCTGCAGGTGATGAGGGTGTATTCCACACGTACTTCGCGGGTAAACAACACTATTACAACAACGAACTTATGGTGGATCTGGACTTAGATGATGTCACGTCTTACGGACCTGAAACGACTACAATTCGTCACTTGCTTCCTGGAACGTATACGTTCTATGTACATCATTTTTCAGGTGCGAGTACAATCAAGGGTTCTGGAGCCAAAATTGAAGTGTTCCATGGAGCTGTTGCTACACCGAGTGCCTCGTTTACGGTAGAGGAAGGAAGCGGTAACGAAATATACTGGGTCGTTTTCAAAATGATCGTAGCTGATAACGGTACAGTAACATTTGAGAATGTAAATGAATTTACAGATAATAACCCTCTCTATTCACTTCAACCATCCATTGAAAATAGTGAGGAAGAACTGTAGATATATCATGTTTATAAAGGAATTATGTTAATCCATAAGGATGAATTGCATCTGAGAAACCCTGTCTTTCATAGACCAAGGGTTTCTTTTTTTGTTCTGCAGATTTTTTTTACAGACTGTAAATGAAGCATACCGAAAGTTAAGATCAGCACATTCCACGGGGAATGGATCGACAAAGATTGCTAAGAATGCAGGTATCATGCCGACAATTGTATACCTAATCTAATGATTATTATCATTACACTCCTGTTTTGGTAGGATCAGGGTAGGGTCCAGGAAAGAGGTGCACCTCTTAAGGGATCCGGGAAGACAAGCTGGCTTGAACACCAATATATCCGTATAAGGGAGGATTTACGCATGAGAAAAATGTTATCGCTGCTGCTCTCCGCAGGTCTGGTCGCTTCTGTATTTGGTGCATTACCCGTGTCTGCTGCTCCCGAGATTGTGAAGACGACGATTATTGTCAAAGCAGGTGAGACTTATGATGGCAAAGGAAAAAGCGTAGCCGCTGATCCAAACACATTGGGAGATGGCAGTCAGGCCGAGAATCAAAAACCCATCTTTCGTCTTGAGGCAGGAGCTACACTAAAAAATGTAGTGATCGAGGCCCCGGCAGCTGATGGCGTCCATTGTTATGGCAACTGCAATATTCAGAACGTGACCTGGAATGATGTCGGTGAAGATGCACTCACGCTTAAATCCGCAGGTACCGTTAATATTACGGGCGGTGCAGCATACAAGGCATATGATAAGGTGTTCCAGATGAACGCTTCGGGGACAATTAACATCAAAAACTTCAGAGCAGATGATATCGGCAAACTGGTACGACAAAATGGGGGAACTTCTTACGCGGTTACCATGAACGTGGACAGCTCCAACATTTCCAATGTGAAGGATTCCATTCTGCGCACAGACAGCAGCTCGACGGTCGGCAAAATAACAAATACCCGCTATTCCAAAGTACCTACCCTGTTCAAGGGATTCGCGTCGGGTAAAACAAGTCAATCGGGGAATACGCAATATTAAGGATAGCATGTCAACGAAAAGATAGAGCGGGGACAATTGCATTGTTTAGACCCTTTTATATATCATTATGCAAAAAGGCACCCTCAAGGATGCCTTTTTGCGTTTGCCATAAAACTAGATGAAAAGAGTTTAGAAAATATTATATGTCTCTGAGATTTCTCAGTAGTCATTCGTTTTCTTCTGGAACGGCAACGATGATGTTGTCTTTTTGCGGGGCAATGGAACCCGAATCAATGGAGCCGGACTTGTTCATGACCTCATAAGAAGTCTCTTCGAGCATGCGAGAGTATTGGAACGATACGAGAGTTTGACCTGCTACGGATGGTCGCTTCCCTGCTTCTGCTACAGCTTTGGTTTTGATAAAGAACAGATCTCCGATTGTTCCGGCTGCACTGCTCACGTTGGCCTGCCATTTCAGCAGGGCAGTTCCATTTTTAATTTCGTAGTAACTGATGAGATCATTATCTTCGTTGACGAAAAAGCAGTCCTTCTGTCCTTTTTCAAAAATGTAAGTCATCGATGAGTCGACAGGACCCAGTGGATTACGGATGTCCAGGCGTGCCTGTTTTAAATCCGAAAAACGTGGAAGACGAAGCGCAGCCTCACGTGCAATGGTCAGGTCAGAACTGTTGTACTCCTCAATAATCGATGCATCTGGCGTATATATATAAGCTTCCTTGGCAGCCTGATTCCATCGAACCTGTGCACCGAAGGCTTCACCGATTGCACGAAGCGGAAGCATGGCTTTGCCATTCACCAGAATCGGAGCGGATGACAGCGCTGCAGCCTGTCCGTTTTTCTTCATGTTTTTACTGTTAGGGGTGAGTACATACTTGTCGCTTCCTGTACTAATGCTAATTTGTTTCGTTTTGTTGTTGTATCCGAAAGTATAGTCACCCAGAAATTTCAATTCAGTGAGCGCCACATACGTAACTCCCTGGCGAATAACCACATCATATTCGGCAGGAACATTGTTAATATAGGCTGCAGGCTGGTGTATCGCTGCCGCTTCCACTACATTGGATGACATCAGTGCAGGTGCCGTTCCTGCGGTAACGATCGAAGCGGCAAGGATCCATTTCCACTTTTTTTGCTGCCAGGTTGTGTTGGTTGTATTCATATCATCAATCCCCTTTCCCGTATATAGACGGCCAATTTCTCCTAAATGTTTCATATTAATGGAATTGGCATCCTTTCTTTAATCGGGATTCTCCAGTGTGAAACCTTGTCCGGGTTATATGTTATTGCCACAAATACCCATGTGGTGTACATTAGTAGCAATGAAATAAAGTGAACCGGGAGCTCAATGAAGTTGGGCTGAGATTGGGGCCTTATGCCGCTGACCGTATATCTGATCTGGGTAATGCCAGCGTAGAGAACATGAATTCATGATAAGTAACTTGGGGAATGGAAATGGGAACGGTTGATCTCGGAATGCGAGCGAAAGCAGGCTTGCCTCGTGAATTGAACCGGATTTCATTTTATTCTGAGTTACTTCAATCATGATATGTGACACTGTGCGTAAGGCTTTCCCGGAACCGGGGAGGCTTTTTTTATTTTCATTTCATAACCTTATGGGGAGCAGAGAAAGGAAGTAGAGAACATGTCAACAACAGTGCGCAGCAACAAATTGAAGTTAACCGATATTTTGGTGACGATCGTGATTGCGGTTGTATTCGGGGTCATCTACAAGATATGGGGACCGACGTATGATCTGATGAAGCCTTTCGGCGTGCATGCGGAGCAAATGATCTATGGCATGTGGTTTATGGCGGGCACGTTCGCCTATGTCATCATTCGCAAGCCGGGGGTGGCCATTCTTGCTGAAGTAGCAGCCTCAACCGTCAGTGCTTTTCTCGGAAGTGAATGGGGGATGTCCACCTTGGTATACGGTCTGTTACAGGGGCTGGGCGCAGAGATCTTCTTCGCCGCATTTCTGTACCGCAAAACGAATCTGTTCGTCACCTGTCTCGCAGCCATTGGGGCAGCAGCGGCTTCGCTTTTGCTCGATTACCAGTATGGATACATTGACTCGTTATCGGCGTGGAACTACACATTGTTTATCGGTTTCCGCTTCATTGGAAGCATTCTGATTGCAGGTGTATTTGCGTATTATCTTGCGAAAGCACTTGAACTCACAGGCGTTACACGGTCATTGAGACCTGTCTCCAAGCAGGATTATGAGGCACTGGACTAGATGAACGGAGAAGGGAATTCGCAGGCGGTAGGCGTTACCAATCTAAGATGCAAGTTCCCGGGAGAGCAGGACCTGGTATTCCAGGGCTTGTCTCTCTCCGTGCGTAAAGGGGAAAAAGTGCTGCTGCTCGGTCCAAGTGGTTCAGGCAAGTCCACGCTGCTGCAAATATTGAGCGGTCTTATTCCGCGGTCCGTGGAGATTCCGATGAAATGCGATGAGATTCAGGTGCCGATTCAGCCAGGCATTGTATTCCAGGACCCGGATACCCAATTTTGCATGTCCTATACGGATGAAGAGATTGCGTTTGTGCTTGAAAATCGGAATATCCCAAGGGACCGGATGCCTGCGCTGATTCAACATTATATGGAGCTTGTTGGGCTTTCTTTTGAACATAATCGTGCATTCATTCAATCGATGTCCCAGGGGATGAAGCAGCGCCTTGCGATTGCCTCCATTCTTGCCATGGAGCCGGATGTCCTGTTTCTGGATGAACCAACCGCACTGCTCGATGATGAGGGAACCATACAGGTGTGGGATACGGTGAAGCAGGTCGCACAAGATAAGACGCTCATTATCGTGGAACACAAAATTAATGAGGTTGTGGACGTGGTTGACCGAATCATCGTGCTATCACCCGAAGGGAAGATTGTGGCCGACGGACAGGCGGATCAGGTATTTGCGAAGGAGCGGAGTATGCTCAAGGAGTATGGCATCTGGTATCCGGGAGTATGGGAGGAACGTGGAGCCCGGAAGGTGGGAGCGAAGCAGCAGGATTCTCAAGATGCCTTTAAGCATGTGACGTCCGGATCCGGCAATCGCGCAGAAGTCGAAGATGATGATTCCAGGGAATCAAGTGTATACCATCCAGCACTCGAATTGAGGCAATTCACAGGGTTGCGAGGGAAGAATCCGGTTGTACAGATCGATCACGCTGACGTATTTCACGGGGATTGGGTAGGAATCGTTGGAGCTAATGGCGCTGGAAAAAGTTCATTATTGCTTTCCCTGATGAATATCCTGAAAACGACGGGTCATTATCGTGTTGAAGGACAACGGCCCGGCAGGACCAGAGAGCTGGCTGAACGCATTGCATTCGTGTTTCAGAATCCGGAATTTCAATTCGTTACGAATTCGGTTCTGGATGAGGTGGAATTTTCCTTACTCGGTGGAGAACTTACTGCGGAAGAACGACGGGCCAGAAGCATCGATATGCTGGAGCAATTTGGACTCAGGGAGCTGTCTGGGAGGCACCCGTATCAATTGTCGATGGGACAGAAACGCCGTCTGAGTGTAGCTTCTGCTATGGTTCGCAGACAGCGGATATTGCTGCTGGATGAGCCCACATTCGGACAGGATGCACGTAATACGTTTGCCATGCTGGGACAACTGGAGCGCCTGCGTCGCGCGGGGACGGCCGTTGTCATGGTGACACATGATCAGGAGATTGTGAACAGATATTGTACTAAAGTGTGGACTGTAGAAGAGGGGAGGGTTACGCATGCAGCTGTCGTTTCCTCATCGTGAAACCTGGCTGCACGCCGTGAATCCGGGCCTTAAAGTTATTTTCCTGACCCTGATGTTTATCTTGGTTATTCTTATTCATAATCTGAACGTCATGATCAATGTAGCGGTTGTCATGCTTCTGTTACTATGCTGGACGGGTCATCCTTGGCATCGGCTGCTGCTCTATGCGTCGCCTTTTATATTGATCTTTATCTCCACCTCCACAGGCATGATGATGTTTGGTAAAGGCGAGACGACGTGGTACAAATATGGATTGATACATATCACGGAAGAGAGCTTCTATCGTGGGCTGCACCTGGGGTTTCGTTCCCTGAGCATGGCGGCTGCGGGATTGTTGTTTGGCCTGACCACCCGTCCGGTTCGTCTATTCTACTCGCTGATGCAGCAATGGCGTCTGCCGCCCAAGTATGCCTATAGCTTTTTGGCCGCCATGCGCATGATTCCCATTCTGCTGGACGAATTCCAGACGCTGCGTTATGCCATCCGCATTCGCGGTACGCAGCAGCGTGTCTCGCACTGGAATGTGTATGGAACCTTGAAGCGGTATGCCATTCCCCTGCTCGCGCAGAGCATCCGCCGGGCAGAGCGCATGGCCATCGCCATGGAGGCAAAAGGGTTCGCAGATGGCGCGAGCCGGACGTATTACATCCAGATCGGGTATTCCCGTGCAGATCTGTATTTTGTGTTTTATTTTTTCGCATCCCTTACGATGGCTTATACCCTAGGCTGGGAATTCCCTTATTATCCGGCGATGCTGGATGTCAGATGAAGAGAAGGCACAGACATTTTATTTTGATAGTACAGTAACTTTTTCTTGTTCAAAACGTCTTTAATGGAAATAACTTCAAATGGATGGAGTGAACAGGCGTGAAGACAGGCGGGAACTGGCGCAAAAGGAGTTACAGCTGGATCACCATTACCGGAGTAGCTGCTGCGATGGTTACAGGATACATGCTGCTGGATCTGAATGTGGCTGCCCGTGAAGGCCAAGCCCCAGAATCAGTTACACAAGCCCTATCGGCATCAATAACCTATAAAGCCGGAGAAACCGTTACTTTGGGAAAAGGCCTGCCTATGTATGCCCAAACGGTTGATCACAAGGTTCCCGTTGATCTGATGAGAATATCTACATATACCTCCGGCGGGGAAAAGATGAAAGTACAGATTGTTCGCGGAGAATGGATCCGATTGAATCATAGCGAGTTCGGGAGTTTCTGGGTACCGGGATGGTACGCATCAAAGGAAAGCCAGACGATGAAAAGGTCCACTCCGCAGAACTTTACACTCCGGGCGGGAAGTAAACTGTATCTGTACCCTGGAAGCCAGACAAGCTGGCCTTCTGCCAGTTCGCTAACGGATCATGCGCTAATCGTTGCAGCGACGAAGGATTGGTATGGTGTTTCCGTTGCCCCGCGAACCTGGAACAAAGAGTCGAACGTATACCGTCCAGCAATAATCTGGGTTAGGGCGAAGGACGTACAGCAGCGGGTGAACGTAACGGACGGCTGGTTCGGGAATCAGGCTTCCATGTCTACAACGGATGTGCGTCATCTGACGGATATTTTATTAGATAAAAGCACCACCTCAAAACAAGCTGCTCAGTGGCTCGGCGAGCCGGATTGGAAAGAGCATTCCCAGAATCTGAATGAAACCAATGTTTCCATGAGCATTGGACAGACCTGGCGATATGAGCGGGAAGACGCACAGTTTCTGGTAACGTTCAGCAAGACGGGAAAGCTGAAGCAGACACGCTGGAACATCCCGGTGGATGATCGTAATAATGTGGTCCCTTCGGATTGGAGTTTCAGTCGTTCGGACGACTATCGGTTCACAACCCAAATTCTTGGCAAAACCCTGCCTGCAACGTTACCGTGGAAATCCACATGGACCAATCAGGGCAAGCTGAATTATCCCTTTCTGCAAGCAGCAACAGAGGATGTGCTTCTGATGAAAGGAGACGACGGTGGATTTAGCGGCATGCATTATGACAAATCCGTGTACGCTCTTGATCGGCATACCGGGAAGAATTTGTGGGAGATCCATGCAGGCTTCGGTGCACTCCAAGCGCAATTGGATGCGAAACGCGAGGGCGTGACGATCTTTACGTCCTATGCTCCGGGAGATAAGGAATACAAGGATCGCATACGTCACATCAAACTATCGGATGGAAAAGTGCAGTGGGAGTACAAAACCGGCTCCAAACTTTCAGTTCGTGGTATTACAGCTGCGGAGAATGTTGTGGTGGTGGATAGCCCGGTAGCGGAAGGCTCCAGTCAGGGACGAATCTCCGTGCTGAACAGTACTAATGGCAAAACCCTCTGGACTAAGAAGCTAAGTGCCGGATATCAATTGTTCAACCAGACGGCAGATGACCCGTATGTGATGTATTGGGAGAAAAATCAACTGGTTGCAGCTGACCCGCTATCAGGTCGTACGGTATGGAGTATCAAAACCGTTAAGCCTACTGTGGATCATATCGAGAATGATCCGTACTTCGACGGAATAACCCGTCTTGATCCATTCGCGGAGGCAAAGCCTGAACGCTGGATGCTGCTAGGGGAGCAGTGGGTGTTAATCGATCTGAATTCAGGCAAGAAGCTTGCTCGCTTTCAGGCCCGGAACGGACAGCGCTTCGAAGTGCTGAATGATGGCATGCTGTTGATCCGCGAAAATAAGCAAGGTGAGCATTACGGGGATTATTCCGATTTTACAACGACGCTGTATGATGCCAGGAACGATAAAAAACGATGGACGTTAAACGACAAGGTTGAGCGAGGACTTGTGGCAGACGATCAAATATTTGTGATCAAGAACGGTTACCCAGCTGCACTGGATTATACTACAGGAAAAACGCGCTGGGACGCACAATATACGATCTCTTCCTTGAGATACCCTACCAACCAGGGAAGTTACCTGGTTATCGATGAACAACTTCTGTTACCCATGGGTGAGGATCTTCTGATCATGAACAAAGAGGATGGTACACTGCTCGGTCGCGTACATGACGTGGTTATGGGGTCGCCGGAACACCGGGATCGGGATGCCAAGAATGGCACAATAAATCGGGTAGGGGATGAAATCTACATCGGTTCTTCGAACGGCAGATTCAGCTTGTATCATGTGAACGATTTAAAAACAGATATCTCTCGTTAAGGCTTGTTTCACACAGAATGTTGCTTTATTATAAATGAACAGGATTGCTCGCGCTCCGGTTATCGGCTGTGCGGGCTTTCTTCATGTGTTCTCGAAGGACCATGCATGATTAATCGCAGGAGGAATCTCCATGATTTCATTATACGGCGTAAGCAAGCGTTATAACGAACGCGGGTCCCGGGCTGATCAGGGATTCGAGGCGTTAAGCTCTGTCTCGCTTGAAGTGGGACAGGGAGAGATTCACGGTATCATTGGTTCCAGCGGTGCGGGCAAATCAACGCTTCTCCGCATGCTGAACGGGCTTGAAAAGCCGGACTCCGGTGAAGTAACCGTAGGCGGACAGCAGCTGACCCGGATGAGCGAAAGAGCCCTTCGTCAGGCGCGTCGTTCCATCGGCATGATTTTTCAGCACTTTAATCTGGTGAGCAACCGAACGGTGATTGGCAATGTATGCATGCCTCTTGAACTGGCGGGTGTTTCCCGGAGAGAACGGGAAGAACGTGGACTTGAGGTGTTGAGATTCGTGGGCCTCGAGGATAAGGCGAAACAATATCCCGCCCAGTTAAGCGGAGGACAGAAGCAGCGCGTGGCTATTGCGAGGGCTCTTGCGAGCCGGCCTGATGTATTGCTCTGCGATGAACCAACGTCCTCGCTCGATCCTCAGACAACGAATGGTATTCTGGATGTGCTGCGCCATGTGAATGAAACACTGGGTGTGACCATCGTGCTGGTTACGCATGAGATGGAGGTTGCGCGCAGACTCTGCCACCAAATTTCGGTGATGAGGGAAGGGCGCATTGTCCGAACGCTAACGGAAGCGGAAGTACGCAGTATTCCCGCACCACAGCCGGATTTGCTAACGTCCTTGCTTACAGGTGAAGAGGCGGAGCCATGGGAAGCGGAGGACGAGGAACGATGATACCTGAATCCATATTGAAGTACCAGGATGAGATATGGAAGGCGATCGGAGAGACCTTTGTCATGGTTGGCATCTC
The DNA here is from genome assembly GCF_004000925.1 of Paenibacillus illinoisensis NBRC 15959. GTDB lineage: Bacteria > Bacillota > Bacilli > Paenibacillales > Paenibacillaceae > Paenibacillus > Paenibacillus illinoisensis. The sequence continues at coordinate 172,451 of NZ_BIME01000006.1, forward strand.
GATTGGAGCAGCTGTCCTGATTGGGCTTCCACTCGGCACGCTGCTGTATCTGTTCCGAAGAGGACAACGATATGAGAACAGGCCGCTGTTCACGATTCTGGGCAGCCTGGTCAATATCATTCGTTCGTTCCCGTTTCTGCTGCTGGTCGTATTCATGATTCCGTTCACGCGGATGATTGTGGGAACGGCGATGGGGACCTTGGCAGCGGCGGTGCCGCTTTCCGTTATTGCGATTGCCTACTATGCCCGCCTAGTAGAACAGGCACTGCTCGATGTGCCCAAAGGTGTGGTTGAGGCGGCATCCTCGATGGGTGCATCAACCATGCAGCTTGTGCTGAAATTTTTGTATGTGGAAGCACGTTCAGGTCTCGTACTCGGACTGACCACGGCAACGATCAGTTTTATCTCCTATTCCACAGTGATGGGCATTGTCGGCGGTGGAGGCGTAGGTGATTTTGCCATTCGTTACGGATATCAGCGGTTCGAGACGGAGATCATGGTATTTACGATCATCATTATGATCATTCTGGTGCAGATGATCCAGTTTACCGGAAGCAGATTATCCCGCTGGCTTGATCGCAGATCATGAGGCAAACAAGGTTAAAGGGCGAGAAGAATTTAGGATGACATTACAGATTACACGATGAAGGGGCTAGAATGAAAATGAAAGCAAAAATGATCCTTATGCTGCTCGCAGTTATGCTGGTTGTATCCGCATGCGGCAAAAAAGAAGAGACACCCGCTGCGGAAGGTAATAATGAAGGCAGCCAGGCGACTCAGGAAGTTACGTTGAAAGTGGCTACATTGATTCCGCCAATGACCGATGTACTGGATATTGTGAAGCCGCTGCTCAAGGAAGATGGCGTGAATTTGGAAGTCGTCGTCCTGTCCGATAACGTTCAACCGAATACGGCTTTGAAAGACAAGGAGGTTGACGCTAACTTCTTCCAGCATGTGCCTTATATGAACCAATTCAACGAAGCCAATAATGCGAACCTGGTAGCTGTACAGCCGATCTACAACGCGATCTACGGTGCGTATTCCAAAAAGTACAAAACCACTGAAGAACTGCCTGAAGGAGCAACGGTCGCTATTGCCAATGACCCTTCCAACATCGGACGTTCACTCGTGATGATGGAACAAAACGGTCTGATCAAGCTGAAAGAAGGCGTAGGATTCAACGCTACACAGGCGGACATTATCGAGAATCCGAAGAACTTCAAGTTCCAGGAAGTAGACCTGCTCATGCTGGCCCGCATGCTGGATGATGCAGATCTGGTTGCCATGACACCGGCGTATGCAAGCCCGCTGGGACTTACACCGAAGAAGGATGCACTGTTCACAGAGAAGGATGATTCCCATTTTGCCATCACTTTGGTTGCGCGTGAGGACAACAAGGATTCCGAAGCCATTCAGAAGCTGGCCAAACGTATGGCAGGCCCTGAAGTGAAGGCTTTCTTCGAAGAGAAGTATGCAGACATCGCCATTCCGGCGTTCGAATAACAGTTGCTATGCATAGATTGATCTGATCCATATCCGATACAAAGGGCTGGATGATCATCAAAAAGATCCGAGCGTAAACCGTTCGGATCTTTTTTCGTTTGGTTGCATGGGAATACTGTTTAAACGTTAGGTCTGGCTTGACGTTCCTTCTCACGTTCCATAAGGCGCACCAATTTCCGCTCGGTGGCCGTATCCTGTGCAGGAGTGTATATACTGCAACGCAGATCGGTATTACCCTGAACCTGTAACGAGGTCAGATTGAACAACATTTTGCCTGCTCTGGAATGTCTGAATTCAATCAGTACGTCTGGTGCACTGCTCACGCTGCTTTGTTTCCATAGGGACTGGAACTCCGGATATCGATCCATCATTTCATTCAGAAACAGATTGTACCATTCATCGTCGACATATTGGCCGTAATAGGCACGGAAGATCGCAAGGTATCCGAGGACAAAATCCTCCCAGTTGACTGCCAGTCTCCGAAATTCCTTTCGTTCAAATAATAGACTAATCATGTTTCGCTGTTCGGCAGGAATCTGCTCAAAATCAATGAAGACATGACTGGCTGCTTCATTCCAGCCAACAATGTAGCAGCGGCGATCGGAAATAATGGTGGGACAATTCTGGAGCTCCTGCAGTATTTTTTGCAGGGAAGGATGGAGCTGGTAAGGTTCTTCCTCACGGATATGAAGTTCGGAGTAATGCTCCATGGCAAGGGAGAACAAGTACTTGCGTTCATCCGGGGTCAATCTGAGTGCGGAAGCAATGTTATCCAGCACCGAATGGGATACCTGAATATCCCTTCCTTGTTCAAGCCAGGTATACCAAGTCGTGCTTACGCCCGCCAATTGGGCTACCTCTTCTCTTCTAAGACCCGGTGTTCTGCGCCGGGTGCCTTCCGGCAAACCGACCGCTGACGGAGCTATTTTGGCACGTTGAGTTTTCAAAAATACGGATAAAGCCTGAAGCCTGACATCCTGGTTCATCTCATTCCACCCCAACCTCATTTATCATGGTAGTCATTATACTATTATAATTCACAACTTGTAATAGGATACTGCACGTGCCAATATAAATGCAGAAGTTCAGTCGGTTAGCCTGAATGGCTAGGGAGGATGAGTTAGATATGGAACGCGAACGTGTTGTGATTACCGGCATGGGAATTGTCTCGCCGCTTGGCAATGATGTAGATACATTTTGGAACGGACTTGTGAAAGGGCAGTCAGGAATATCATTAATTGAAAGCTTCGATACCACTTTATATAAAACCAAAATGGCTGGTGTTGTCCGAGATTTTGACGGAGAGGGTCGCTTCGGACGCAAGGAAGCCCGCCGTATGGATCGATTTTGCCAATTTGCTGTAGCGGCAGCTGACGATGCTCTTGTGCATTCGGGACTGGATATGGAGAAAGTGGACAGGGAACGGGTTGGGGTATACATTGGTTCCGGCATCGGCGGCATTCAAACACTGATGGAGCAAGGAAAGCTGTTGTCCGAACGTGGTCCAGGCCGAGTTAGTCCCACCCTTGTGCCAATGATGATTTCCAATATGGCAGCTGCCATGGTGAGCATGAAATTCGGATGTTGGGGACCGACTCTTTCCCCTGTGACTGCCTGTTCCATTGGAAATACAGCCATAGGTGAGGCCTTCCGGCTAATTCGTGACGGAGGTGCAGATGTCATTATTGCAGGGGGAACCGAAGCGGCTATCACGGAAGTTTCGCTGGCCAGCTTCGGTAATGCTACCGCGTTATCCACAAGAAACGAAGCCTATGAAACGGCGAGTCGCCCCTTTGACGCTGGAAGAGATGGGTTTGTGATGGCAGAAGGTGCGGGGATTGTGGTGGTAGAGTCTCTATCCCACGCTCTCGCTAGAAACGCACATATCCTGGCTGAAATTGTTGGATATGGTGCCAGTTCAGACGCATATCATATGGTAGCAACCCATCCGGAAGGCCGCGGAGCATTCCTGGCCATGAGAGCTGCGCTTGCTGACGCGAAGCTTCAGCCTGATGACGTGGATGTGATTAACGCCCACGCAACCAGTACCGAAGCAGGAGATCTCTCGGAGACCCGAGCGATTAAACAGCTCTTCGGTGAAGCTGCTTATCGTATTCCCGTGACGGCCAATAAATCGATGACTGGGCACATGTTAGGAGCCGCCGGTGGAGCGGAAGCTATCTCACTAATTCAAACCTTGCAGCATGGCATCATTCCACCAACGATTAACCAGGAGCAGCAGGACCCGGACTGTGATTTGGATTATGTACCTAATGAAGCCAGGGAGGCAGAGATGCAGATCGGAATGTCCAATTCTTTTGGTTTTGGCGGGCATAATGCCGTCGTTGTTTTTCGCAAACATTCGTCCTGACAACAAGAGAACAGCAGCAGCCGAAGGGCTGTGCTGTTCTCTTTTTTATGTGTGTTTGGTCACCTGTATTCTTTATGAAGAGAGGGATGTTGATTCCGTTTTGCTCGTAAAAGATTTCTTCAGCCATTGGCCGCGCCATTTGGACTGCATAACCAGTACAAGCAGCATGGACGCGGCTGCGATCAGACTAAGGATGACGAATCCCGGCGTATAGGACTGGTAGGAACTATACAGTTGACCAAGAATCAACGGGAGTGCGTATCCACCCAAGCCACCTGCCGCGCCGACAATGCCTGTCATCAGACCGATTTCATTGCCGAAACGCTGTGGAACCAACTGGAACACGGAACCATTACCAGCCCCAAGGCACATCATGCCCAGGAATAACATGACGACGACCACAGGAAGTGGAGGGAGGAAAGATACACCTACAAGCATGACACAGGCACCAGTGTATAGGAATGTCAGCATTCGCGTACCACCGATCTTGTCTGCCAAGTAACCGCCAACAGGTCGGAAGAAGCTTCCGGCAATAACGCAAAAGGTTGTGATATCAGCGGCCCGGACAGGAGATAAGCCATATTGGGTGTTGAAGAAGATGGTCAGATAGTTACACAATCCCACGAAACCGCCAAAGGTAACACAATAAAATGCACAGAATACCCAGGCATCCCTTTGTTTCAGCAAGGTGCCGTACTCGGAGAGCTTCTTCGGTGCTGGCCGGTTGGGACTGTTACGGGCGAAGATAGAGAAAAGGATAAAAACGACCACGATTGGAATGATGGCGAGTCCAAAAACGACTTCCCAGCTGCCGAAATGAGTAGCCAGTCGGTTGGCAAAAAGGGTAGCGAGTACCGTCCCGCTATTCCCTGCTCCCGCGATTCCCATGGCAAGTCCCTGGTGCTCCTTGGGATACCATTGTCCTGCGAGTGGAAGGGCGGCGGCAAAAGAGGCCCCGGCAACACCGAGCAGGAGAGCAACAACATATAACTGGCTTAGTGAGTCCACCCACAACCAGCCTAATAATAAGGGAATTAGCGTTATTCCCATTCCGATCTGGGCCGTAAGTTTTGGACCAATATAATCGGACATAAAGCCAAGCACAAGTCTAAGAATGGAGCCGCCAAGGATGGGCAATGCCACGAGGTTGGCCTTTTCCAGAGGGGTCATCGGGTAGTCCATGGCAATAACAACTGCGAGGGGGCCAAGCATGCCCCAAATCATAAAACTGATATCAAAATACAGAAATGCCCCGAAAAGGCTGGGCTTATGCCCGCTCTTCCAAAAACTTTTGCTCTCCACCATTCAGCATCGCTCCTCATCCAATTGAATAATCTTACCCTGTCTTTGTGCAGTTCAGGCAGAAAAAGGCCGCAATTCGTCCAGATGATGAACGATTTGCGGCCTCATTGCCGACAGGCAGGACACGTCATTGTGTTCCTGCACCTGATTTGATCACAGCACGGTGATTTTGATTCAAATTATAAAAAGAGAATTTATGTGTGTCAAGAAAAATAACATAAAAATTTTAATTAAATCGTTTTGAAAGTTAATTCGGAAATGTGTGTTAATTTTGTTGACACATAATATGGTTTGCCGTAATCTGAATTTAATATGAAATCACACAATGGCGTGTGAATTCCTGAGGCAACGGTGCCCTTTTCCGATCCATGGAGAAGGGATTTTTCTGTTTATTTTTTACTCAACATGTAATAGAGACAGGGGGCAGCCCATGAGCAAGAAGAGACTGGTCGTTATTGGAAACGGGATGGCAGGTGTTAGGTGTGTGGAAGAAATCATAGCCGCATCTCCGGATACATTCGAGATTGTCATCTACGGAAGTGAACCACGTCCCAACTACAATCGGATCATGTTATCCAAAGTATTGCAGGGCGAGCACGATCTGCAGGACATTATCATTAACGACTGGAGCTGGTATGAGGAGCATGGCATACGGCTATGTACGGGAGAGGTCGTCCACAGGATCGATATTCAAACTAAAACGATTGAAACGTCGTCCGGGATAAGGGAGTCCTACGATATTCTGATCCTGGCGACGGGGTCTTCTCCGTTTGTTCCGCCCATTCCTGGCGTGGATAAAGAGAGGGTTATGTCCTTCCGCACGATAGATGACTGCATGCTCATGTCCGATTATTCCAAAGTACACCGCAAGGCAGCCGTTATTGGTGGCGGATTGCTTGGACTTGAAGCTGCCCGCGGGCTGCTGCATTTGGGAATGGAAGCAGTCGTGGTGCATAACGCACCTTATATTATGAACCGGCAGTTGGATCTGCAGGCAGCGACCATGCTTCAACACGAGTTGGAAGCTCAAGGCATGTCGTTCCTGTTAGCCAAAAACACACAGAAAATCGTTGGCCGGTCCCAGGCACAGGGGCTTCAATTTACAGATGGATCCAGGCTTGAAGCACAGGTTGTCGTTGTTGCCGTGGGCATTCTCCCCAATGTGGACGTGGCCCGGCGGAGCGGAATCAGGACTAATCGGGCGATCGTGGTCGACGATTATATGCGTACCAGCGTACCTGATGTTTATGCTGTCGGTGAATGTGCCGAACATCGGGGCATCAGTTACGGTCTGGTAGCTCCTTTATATGAGCAAGGTAAGGTACTCGCACGTTTTTTATGTGGGCAGGAGACAACAGCGTATAAGGGTTCTATTCCCTATTCCCAACTGAAGGTCTCTGGCGTTGATGTGTTCTCGGCCGGAAACATTAGCGGAGAAGAAATGCGGACGGCTGTACAGATGCTTGATGGTATTCGCGGTACGTATAAGAAAGTATTGATGAAGGAAGGGCACGTAAGTGGAGCGATCCTGTTCGGGGATACGACGGAGAGTGCCAGCCTATTGGGACTTGTACAGCGTGGGGCTGGCATCGAAGAACTCGCTCCGCGCGAGGAAGGGACGAATCCAGCCGAGAAGGCAGCAGCAGCATTGCCTGATCAGGAGACGGTGTGCGCCTGTAACAATGTGAGCAAAGTGACGATCATGAGGGCCATACAGGATAAGGGGCTGCAGACTGCTGAACAGGTGAAGGAGCATACCAAAGCCTCCGGTTCCTGCGGCGGATGTCGTCCAATGGTTACCGCCCTTGTGAAGCACACTCTGCATCTCCAGAAAAACGGCGGTAGTGCAAGCGAAGCAGCAGCTGCGGCGAAAACGACAGAATGGCCCGTTTGCAGTTGTACGGATCTGGGCCATGCCTCACTGAAAGAAGCGCTCAATGGGTTGTCGGATGGAGATCCCTATGAGCTTGCAGCTTCAGTAGAGCATCACCATCTGTATGGAATTCATGAGGGAAATGGAATGAAAAGAATCATGCAGCAGCTGGACTGGAGAACAGAAGAAGGCTGCCATATCTGCCATCCTGCACTTCGTTACTATTTGAACATAACCGGAAAGTGGATAAGTTTGCATCAGCCTGATCGGGCTGGAAACCGGAATGATATCCTGCGGGGCGCGGTTGTGGGTATCGAGGTCCATGCAGGTGATATGAAGTTCGAAGCCATGGCAGAGGACCTTCAATTCAGGTGGGTTAATGCAGATATGCCTGCTCCCGTGAGGGTCGTCTTGTCGGGTGGAGCAAGCTCATGGGTCAGCCCCATCGTGCAGGATATCGGTTTGCAGGAATCTCCCGCCGGCTGGGAAATTTACGCGGGTGGTCATGCAGCCCATCCGGTAAAAGAGGGGGGACTCCTCGGACTTGCCGAGACGGAAAAAGATGCAGTGCGGCTGATCTCGGCATGCGTGGAGTGGTATCGCCGAACCGCCTGGTACGATGAACCCCTCTGGGCATGGGTAGAGCGATTGGGATTCATATCAATCCGCGAAAATCTGCTGGATCAACAATTCCAGAACGAGTTGGCGGGCAGAACGGTAAGCGAATTGACACTTACTTGATCAAAAAGGTAGGGAAGGGAGTGAAGATGGAATGAAGACATCAATGGAACACAGTTCGTTTGTTTCAAAACTGCATGTACGGGAGACACAATGCCCCTATTGCAGCGTACAGTGCAAAATGACCGTCGAGGAAGTTGCTGGGCCCATCGCTGGTGAGCGCCGTGCCACGTACACCGTTGAAGGCGTGCCGAATGAAGCTTCACAGGGGAGATTGTGTGTCAAAGGCATGAATGCACATCAGCATGCACTGAGTGGACAGCGACTTCTGCAGCCTCTCATCCGCCGGGATGGTGAACTGATACCTTCTTCATGGCCAGAAGTCACTGAATATATCGCAGGGCGTTTTACCAGTCTTCAGAATCAATATGGTGCCGATGCAATCGGTGTGTATGGAGGGGGTTCCCTCACCAATGAAACAGCCTATTTGCTAGGAAAATTCGCAAGGGTTGCTCTAGGGACACGATATATTGATTATAACGGTCGCTTCTGCATGTCTGCCGCTGCCTCTGCAGGAAGTAAGGTGTTTGGTATGGATCGGGGGCTGACATTCCGCTTGTCCGACATCCCTCGGGCCGAGTGCATTGTACTTGCAGGGACTAACGTTGCAGAGTGCCAGCCCACTCTGCTGCCTTATTTCAACCAGGCGAAGGAAAATGGAGCGTATATCATCGTTATTGATCCGCGCAAGACAGCTACTGCAGCCATTGCCGACCTTCATTTGCAGGTCAAGCCGGGTATGGATGCACGGCTTGCGAACATCATGCTGAAGATCATTATGGAAGCCGGGCTGGTGAATGAGCATTTTATTGATGCAAGAACCCAAGGGTATGAAAGTTTGCGGAATGCGCTGAGCGAGATGGACCTGGAACAATCCGCAGCACAATGCGGGGTGGACTTGGCTATGATTCGTCAGGCCGCAATGGCCTATGGTCGGGCGGAGACAGGCATGATCATGACCGCGCGCGGAGTGGAGCAGCAAACGGATGGACATCTCGCTGTCCGTCATTTTCTTAATTTGGTACTGGCGACTGGAAAAATCGGCAGACCAGGCTGTGGTTACGGTGCGATCACTGGACAGGGAAACGGACAGGGCGGAAGAGAGCATGGGCAGAAGGCCGATCAGCTGCCAGGATATCGTTCCATAGAAAATGCACAGGACCGCGCACATGTAGCATCCGTCTGGGGAGTTGCGCCTGAAACCTTGCCGGGGAAAGGTGTATCTGCCTATGAAATGATGGAACGGGTGCATGAGCAGGAGATCCGTGCCCTGCTTGTGATGGGCTCCAACCCGGTTGTATCCAATCCCAATGTGCGCTTGGTGGAAGAAGGCCTCCGCAAGCTGGATTTTCTGGTCGTGGCGGATATGTTTCTGTCCGAGACGGCGAAGATGGCTGATGTGGTGCTTCCGGTCACGGCTTATCTGGAGAACGAAGGTACGCTGACCAATCTGGAAGGCCGGGTGCTGTTACGGGAACAGGGCAGACCTGCACCAGGAGGGGCCCGTCACGATTGGGATATTCTATGCTCCATCGCCAGCGGACTCGGCAAAGCTTCTTATTTTCAATATGCATGTGCCGAGGATATCTTCAATGAACTCAGACTGGCCAGCCGGGGCGGGGTTGCAGATTACTACGGAATGACCTATGAACGACTGCGGACGGAGAAAGGTATCTATTGGCCCTGCGTTTCTCTGGAGGATGAGGGTGAAGGATTGCTGTTCAGTGAGCGGTTTGCCCATGAGGACGGCAGGGCTGCATTTACAAGTGAATTAAGTGCTGGTTGGCGTGATGTCTCGCGGGAATTTCCTCTGATTCTAACCAATGGCCGCGTCCTTCCTCACTATCTAACTGGCGTACAGACCCATCGGAGCCCAACGCTGGAAGCCCGTGAACTGGAGAATTTTGTGGAACTTCATCCGGCTACAGCTGCGCGTAATCGAATTATGGATGGAGAGTGGGTCGAGATTCAATCCGTGCATGGGAGCTTCACGGTACGTGCACGTATTAAGGAACATATTCGCGAAGACACGCTGTTTGTACCGATGCATTGGGGTGGCATTCAGAACGTCAATCGGGCGACAAGACCCGAACTGGACCCTTATTGCCGTATGCCAGGCTTCAAAACGGCGGCTGTAACGATTCGCCCCATGCGATTGGCCAGATGAATCCAAAGCTGTTCATTTTCTCATAACACAAATCAGGTCTGCATGAATGCTGATGTGGCTGGGAGTTCCAAGGTTATTGGAACAACCCGGCTTTTTTTGCGTAAGTACGTTGGGAGTGCAGTAGTTCGCAGGTTTCAGGTAAACGTGAGGAATGGCTCATGATTGTGGCGGAAATATTGGTTATGATGCTAATAAGGGGTACATGTGTACGCATTTTTAGTTTTTTTACTAGACTGGTGAGACGTAACTAGTCAGTTCATATAGAAGAAGGGAGGGTGCGTTGTGAACGTATGGGTCACGGTCAAAAGCCTGGGCAAACGCAAGCCTGCACTTGCCAAACAAGCCACAGCACTTCCGGAAACAACCGGAACGTTACGAGAGCTAATTAAACATATGGTACACGTGCAGGTGAACGCTCTTCAGGAGAAGAAAAACAGTGCGGCGTTACTCACCTATCTTATGCCTGAGGAGATTCAACTTAAGGGATTAACGGGAAAAGTCGGCTTTGGTGAAGTGTATAATGAGGAGATTCAAGGCCTGGAGCATGCGGTCCAAACGGCTATGACGGCTTATGAAGATGGACTATACAAAGTCTTCCTCAATGATGAAGAATTGTCCGAGCTGGATGCACCACTGAAGTTGCAGGAAGATGACGAATTGGTGTTTATCCGGTTCACCATGCTTGCCGGCCGCTTGTGGTAATAAATGATAAGGAGGAGATTGGATGAATCAGAACGATAATGAACAGGTGTATATCAACGGTCTGCAAGAGAAGGCAGAGTCATTGAACGGGACCTGGCAGGAGCTTGCAGGATATGTGGTGGAGATGGCTGGTTCCACATATTTGCGCGGAGATGAAAAAGTATATCTGAATACAGAGGAATTTCTGCAAAAGCAGGCTGCCGAAACGGGAGAGCCCTTATTTGAACCCTTGCTGAACGTGCTTGGGCAGCTGGTGAATGAACGGTTGGTGGAACGATTCCGTTACATTGCTGACCGCGCCACAAATTACCCGTACAGCATCATGTATGAGCGCCGGCCATTTCGCACTTCCGATCCTGAACAGCATATTGGACAGGTGATCCGGAAACTCATTGGACTGCTGCGCATGGAGATGCGGCAATTCTCCATGGACGAATATGTATCTGTTCGTGAATACAAGTTTGATTATCTGTATGAGATCCGAACTGTGCTTCCGGACTGCATCGCCTATGAACTGGACCATGGCAACGGAGATATGAAGCAGGCATTACACGAGATCATATATGGCGACAATCAGTCGGCGTTGCTTACTGGCGAGATGATCAAAGGCATATTCATGAGTGACCAGACAGAGGCGTACCATATGGTTGGTGAGCTGCTTGTGGCAGCAAGGCTGCAGGAAGGACTGCGCCAGAGTATCGTTGAACGGATGGATGAAGGAACCATTGAAGCATTTATATACATAATAAAAGTAATCATCGATCACAATCTGATTCGTTTCAGTTCAGTGGTTCGAGCATTGGCTGTATGGACAGGGCTCGGAATTGAAGCGGCCAATTCGCGCGTTGCATCACAGTTGATTGAGCAAGCCTATGAAGCGCTGACCGATGCAGCTGTTCGTGAAGATTGGGAGCAGGATTCAAATGCCAATAAGATATTCATCAGTCTGTGGGCGACGGCTGTTATTGAAGAGGACCATCTCAATGACAAATTGATCCGTATTATGGATCAAGGCCAACTGTATCAGAAAATTGTTGCGCAATATGTGCTTGCGAACAGTCAGAATCGTGACCTGCGGCTAAGCATTGCCCGTCGGTATTTGGACGTACAGGATCTGGAGCTGATGCACTGGACTATCCAAAACTATGATGCCATGTACATGCATAACTGGCACTTCGAGGATGGAGAGAATCAGCGCAGCATTCACATTTCGCCCCTGCCTGTCTTTGAAGACAAGGCAATTCGGCGTCAGGACTTCGATCAATTTAAGCAGCTGCTGGACCGCATTCCTCTGGGAGGGGAAGGTGGACCATCTGGCGTTCTTGAATATGTCCATTACCGGATTGAACGGAATGATGTGGTCAAAAAAATGCTCTATCTGGCTGCGTATGATATGGACCCCGATTGGATCGGAGAAGTCATTGCAATCAAGGACATGCTGAGCCCGGAACTTCGAGGCGAGCTGTTATCCCAGTTCGTTCAGCAGCCCGATAACGAGGTGCAAAGACAGTTTGTGTTTGAGAGCCTGTCCGACAAAAGCATGAGCAACCGGGAGATTGCTCTAGTCAAAGTGAGGAAGCTTGTGCTGACTACTGACGAGATGAAACAGATGGAGGCCTTGCTCAAACTCAAGACCGGTTCACTTCGGCAGAAGGTCATTCAGGTTCTTTTGCTGCAACCTGTGGATCAACTGGCTGTTTCACTGGAACGTTTGCTGAAGGCGAAGAATGAATTGCAGCGTCTGGGCGCACTGGAACTGTTGACCGAGATTTCTGCAGATCCGGAACGTGCAGATCAACATGAACAATTACAGCCGTTAGCCCGACTGATCCAGAAGCCTACCGCGAAGGAGCAAAAGCTGCTGGACAAGCTGACGAAGGAGGGCAGCCGGTATACCTCTTCGAATGGTTTTGGATTGTTCGATCCATCCCGGGTGGAGCCACTGCTGGAGGAGAAGCGTGATCTTAGTGATTTCAATCCCAAGGAGATCTTCACCCTCTCGCTGGAGAAGGCCAAACCATTTCTGGAAGGATTAGATGCTCTGGTCCATCAACACAGGGATCATGAGTATGAGGTAGAGTATTATGCGGGCTACCGTGAGACGCTTTTGATTGGAGCCGGCCTGCGTTCTATGTTCTCCTATGCGGAACGAAATCAGATGAAACAGATGGAGCAATATCCTCTCCACGAAGTTTGGGAGGCGTATGTTGCGCAGAGTGATCTGAACAGCCTGGAACTCATGCAGCTTTATTTTATTTTGCAATTCAGCACACTGAGCGGCAACTTAAATGAACATTACAGCTATTATCACGATCAATATGATTATAACGAATTAAGCAAAATCCCGTTATTGGAAGGCTGGCGCAAGTCTTTTGCCGAACAGACCTATCCTCTTTCCTATATGGAAGAAATGAAACAGATGGCGGCTTCGCTGACCTACAAGGATCAGGTTGCTGAATTGATTGCAGCCGCGTTCAGGGACAGCAACCCTGCAGATACATTTGAGATCGCGGAGAAAACATGGGCTTCCATTATCGCCAGTATGCCGGACGATCAACTGGAGAAGGAAGCTGGCATGCTTCATATCCTGACGGAACGGTGGAACTACCTGGTAAGAAGCAGAATATATGATGATGCCAGTTTCCAACGATTCTTCCAAACGGCGTATCAGTTCATCAACCTTGTGGGAAATACACAGCGTTTCTCCCTTTTATCATTCGAGGATTACGTGCGGGCATTCAAATTACGTTTGATTGACAAGCAGACGATATACCGTCAGTTGCTGACGGGCGGGGAGCGTTTTGCATTCATTCGTGAGCTGACGTCGACACGCACCGAAGGCATCATGGATGATCCGGAACTGATAGAGCTGCGGAATACCGTCGTTGAACGAATTTTGGAGATCGAACTGACACGAGGTGAGCTTTCCACCGAAGTCAGCACACTGGCCATGAAGTTTGAACGAATTGAAGGCATGGAGCATTGGGTGCATCTTGTCTCAGCCATGGATAAGGATACGTTTGTACGAGGCTATATCTACAGCTACGGAGATAACACAACACGCAAGGAGACGTTCAGTCACCTGATTCAAGTCTGTCATCCGCGTGAGGGTGAGGATGAGAAGCTCCTAGGGCAATTGCTTGAGCAATATCCGATTCAGGAGAAAAAGCTGTTGGAAGCCGCCATGTACGCACCGCAGTGGATGGAGATCGTAGCGAAGCATCTGGGATGGGAAGGACTTCGCAGTGCCGCATGGTACTTCCATGCCCATATTAATGAACGCTTTACGGCTGAAAAGGAGACCATCGTCGCTCACTATTCACCGATATCGCCGCAGGAATTCAACGACGGAGCATTTGATATTGCCTGGTTCGAGGAAGCTTATGCTGCTGTCGGCGAGGAACGATTCAATCTGTTATATGATTGTGCCAAATACATTTCCGGTGGAGCAAACCACCGCAGATCCCAGTTGTTCGCCGATGCAGCGTTAGGGAAGCTTCGTCTGGAGGATATGCGTCAATCTGTACAGGAGAAGCGTAATAAGGACCATCTGCTCACGTACAGTTTGATTCCATTCCAAGCGGAGCAGAAACAGGATCTGCGAGAACGTTATGATTTCATTCAGAAATTCCTGCTGGAGAGCAAGCAATTTGGTGCCCAGCGTCGTGCCAGCGAAGGTGCAGCCGCGCAGATTGCTCTTGGTAATCTTGCACGCAATGCAGGGTATACGGATGTCACCCGGCTGATCTGGAACATGGAAGCGAGCAAGCTGGATGAGATGAAATCCTATTTTGAACCGAAGGCCCTGGATGAGACAACGACAGCACAACTGGCCATTGATGAGGAAGGCCAGTCCGAGTTGGTTCTTGTAAGTAAAGGGAAGACACTCAAATCGGTACCCGCACGGTTAAAGAAAGACGGATACATTACGGAATTGAAGGAATTAAAAGGAGATCTGGTACAGCAGTATCGCCGGGCAAAACAGGAACTGGAGCGTTCCATGACGGCAGAGACGGCCTTTACCGTCCAGGAAGCTGCCAGCCTCATGCAAAATCCGGTCATTCGACCGCTGATTCGCACGTTGGTGTTCCAGTCAGGTGACCGTTTGGGGTATTTCGATGCGGAATCTGCCTGCCTGATTGTACCTGGCGAACAACGTACCACACATGCATTGGAGGAGCAGGATCCACTGGTGATTGCACATCCACTGCAATTGTTCCGCAGCGGGACATGGAGCGAATTCCAGCGGGATCTGTTCACCCGTCAGGCACGTCAGCCGTTCAAACAGGTCTTCCGTGAGCTGTACCTTCCAAATGAGGATGAGCTTGCGAATGGAACCGTCTCCCGCCGTTATGCCGGGTATCAGATTCAACCGAAGAAGACCGTTGCCTTGCTGAAAGGTCGCCAGTGGACCGTCAGTTATGAGGAAGGCTTGCAGAAAGTCAGCTATGAGCATAACCTGATAGCCAATCTGTATGCCATGGCAGACTGGTTCTCACCGGCAGATACGGAAGCACCTACGCTGGAGACAGTACAATTTTATGACCGCAAAACGTATAAGCCTGTAGCCTTGAAAGATGTACCGAAGGTCTTCTTCTCGGAGGTCATGCGTGATATTGATCTGGTAGTCAGTGTTGCGCATGTGGGCGGGGTGGATCCGGAAGCCAGCCTGACAACGATTGAAATGCGTCATGTTATCGTGAATGAATCCCTACGTCTGCTCAAGATAGACAATGTACGACTGGATGGCAATTATGCACGGATCAAAGGCGACCTTGGCGAATATGCCGTTCATCTCGGCAGTGGCAATGTGTTTAAACAGGCAACTGGTGCGCTATATATCGTACCTGTGCATAGTCAGCATCGGGGGAGGATCTTCCTGCCATTCCTGGATGAAGATCCAAGAACAGCTGAGATTTTATCCAAAATCATGCTGCTCGCAGAAGATAAGAAGATCAAAGATCCACAAATCCTGGCGCAGCTGAAGAGCTAGAAGTAACTCGAGATCGCAGGCAAGATTAGGACAGAGCAGGTGACATGGTTAGTAAGAATGGATGTAAGAATTAAGGAAGTTTGACTAGAGAAATGCGATATTATTAGAGTGAGTAATGAAGAAATAGCAGCCGGGGTACCTGTTAAAAGGGACTTCGGTTGCTTTTTATTTTCCATGTGGAACGAAGAAATTTATTGCATCCGTTTACAAATGGACTTTGGGCCCAGGTGCACAATTGAAATTCCTTAATATGATAATTAATTGAATAAATTGTTAATTTGAAAGTGGGACATAACGACTGTTTTCAAAAGTAAATGTTTTGTATGATTTGAGTTACAAAAATGTAATTAACTCGTTTTCATATGATGTTATACGAAATAATTCTGACATCATACCTAAGAACTAATCCACTCCTTCCGGCTCCATTTCCATATTTAAGGGGATGTAATTGATCCGCAGGTCGGCTATCGTAAGAAAGCGAAATTGCTCGCTCGCTTGTCGAGCCGCACTTTTCGTAGCGATGTGCAGGGCTGCCTGAATGCTTGAAGGGCTGGGACAAGCCAGTTTGCATTCCCTTGTACACATGTATTCAAGCAATGTGTGCAAGAAAAATGATCAAGAGAGAAGGAGAGCTTACAAACATGAACAGAAGACTCAACCTGATTTTCCTCAAACGATGGTTTATGCTGTTAATCATCGTGGCGGTTGCGGCCATGCCGTTACACGCCTTTGCCGCAGAAGCGGATTCCGGGGCAGATCGTCCTTGGATGAACAAATCCTTATCTGCGAAGGAACGCACCGAGCTGCTGCTCAAGGCGATGACGCTGGAGGAGAAAGTCGGATTCGTTACTGGTAAAGTAAATAACTATTATGGTTTCTATAATGATGGATTGGAGCGGCTTGGCATTCCGGCACTGCAGATGGCGGATGGACCAGCAGGGGTGCGTGTTGCCAATCCGGATGTGCAGGACAAAAAGTCCACGGCACTGCCTGCACCGATCGCATTGGCAGCATCCTGGGATACCGATCTTGCCAAACAGTATGGTGATCTGATCGGACAGGAAGCCCATGATACAACACATAACGTTGTTCTTGGTCCTGGTCTGGACATTGCACGTACACCATGGGGATCACGCAACTTCGAATCCCTGGGTGAGGATCCACTGCTGGCTTCCGGCATGGGTGCAGCGTATGTCAACGGGATTCAAAGCAACCCGGTGATTGCAACGGCGAAGCACTACATCCTGAACAATCAGGAAACGGAGCGTTTCACAACGAATGCAACAGCCAGTGAACGTGCGATTCAAGAAGTTTATGCACGTCCATTCCAGGCTATTGTTGAGAAAGCGGATCTCGGTTCCGCCATGTGTTCATTTAACCAGGTGAACGGTACATATGCTTGTGAGAACAAGGAGATGCTGACCGATCTGCTCAAGGACCAGTTTGGCTTCGAAGGGTTCGTCATGAGTGACTACGGTGCCAATTTCAGTACAGCCAAATCGGCTAACGCGGGTCTGGATCTGGAGACACCAGGGGAGCCTTATGGTAAATGGGGAACGCAGCTGCTGGAAGCCGTGAAAAAAGGTGAAGTCAGCGAGCAGACCATTGATGAGAAGGTTCGTCGCATTTTGCTCCAAATGTTCGAGAAAGGGCTGTTCGACAACCCTGTAACCAATACGCAGATTAATGCGAAGGCAGACGGTAAGCAAGCACGGGAAATTGCTGAGCAGAGCATGGTGCTGTTGCAAAATAACAATGACGTGCTGCCACTTTCGAAGAAAGAACTGAATTCCATTGCAGTTATTGGACCGGATGCAGACACAGCTTCTGCAGCAGGTGGAGGCAGCAGCCTCGTTAACCCGACATACACTGTGAGTCCGCTTGAAGGCATTCGTAACCGTGCAGGCAATGGCGTGGAAGTGAAATATGCAGCCGGAACGGATCCTATCTCCGCCGGGGATGCATTTAACGGTCCTTCCGCAGTACCATCCACACTGTTGTCTCCGGCAGATGCCGAGAAGAGCGAGCAGAATGTTGGTACGGACAAAGCGGAATATGGTCTTCGTGCCGAATACTGGACCAACACGAACATGGAAGGTGACCCTTCACTGGTTCGTACAGACAATCAGGTTAACATGAATCTTGGATTTTATAACTATGAAGGGTTCAACGCCCAGTCCTCCAAGCTTCCGGTTACACCAACGGAATTCAACAGTAAAATGTCCGCACGTTGGACAGGTTCCATTACAGCACCCAAAACGGGTGATTACAAATTGTCTCTGACCAGCCTGGGATCTGCGAAATTGTACGTGGATGATCAGCTGCTCGTAGAAAATCAAGGTGAAACGCTGAGCACAACGAAGAAAGCAATTACGTTAAAAGAAGGCGAATCCCACAACATTAAGATTGAATACCGTACCGATTTCCCGGTACAGTCAAGCCATGACATGGGTGCCCAAATGCGTTTCGGCTGGGAAGCACCTGAAGATGCCGTGGATGCCAAAATGCAAAAAGCAGTGGACCTGGCCAAAAAATCCGATGTGGCCGTTGTCGTGACACGTACGTATGACAGCGAAGGTTATGTGGACCGTTCCGATCTGGAACTGCCGAACAACCAGGAGCAATTGATTCGTGAGGTTGCAGCAGCAAATCCGAAGACGATTGTTGTACAAATGAGTGGCCGTGCCGTGGAGATGGACTCCTGGCAAAAAGAAGTACCTTCCATTGTTCAAGCTTGGTATGCAGGTCAGGAACAAGGTAATGCGGTAGCTCGCGTTCTGTTCGGTGATGTGAACCCATCCGGTAAATTGCCAGTAACGTTCCCATCGGATGATTCGCAAACACCAGTATCCACTGCGGAACAATTCCCGGGTGTGAATGGCGTGGGTACTTACTCAGAGGGAATCTTTGTAGGCTACAAAGGATATGACAAAGAAGGCATGACACCAGCATTTGCGTTTGGACACGGGCTGTCTTACACGGATTTCGACTACCGTAACCTGCACGTGAAAAATACAGGCAAAGGCAACGATGCTACCGTAGAAGTGTCCCTGAACCTGCGCAATACGGGTAAAGTTACAGGTGCAGAAGTTGTACAAGTGTACGTGGGCAAACTGCCAACGAGTGTGGAAACACCGGAAAAACAACTTGCTGGCTGGGCCAAAGTCGATCTGAAGGCAGGCAAACAGCAGCGCGTTAAAATTAAACTGGATCGCAGTGCACTTTCCTATTGGGATGAAAAGTCACATGAATGGGTAATGCCTAAGGGTAAGGTATCTGTTTATGTCGGCAGTGCATCGGATGATATTCGTCTGACAGGTAGTGTGAATATCGGAAGCAAGTCCGGTAAATAAAAGGAAGAAGCAAAAAGTCGTGGCCCATGGGCCGCGGCTTTTTCCACACCTGGAGAGGAGCGTGTGATGAGATGAAGTCACGATGGAAAGAGAGGAAAGCAGCCTGGATCATCCTGCCGCTCGTTGTATGCATTGTGGCTGGTTTCGGCGTTTGGTGGATGACAAGCCACACCGAAGAGGATGCCATACCGCCACCAGTAGAGAAGAAACCTGCAACAGCTGAAGTATGGCTGACAACCGGAGATCAGCAGCATTTATTGGAACCGCAGCAGCCAATCTCTTGGAATACATCGGAGGAGAATGATTCCGACGCAGATGCAGATTACACTATCATCATTGATCCGTCCCAGACGTATCAGACCATGGATGGATTCGGTGCTGCCATGACAGGTTCGTCCACCTACTTAATCAACCAGCTTCCACCAGAGCAGCGAGAACAGTTACTTCAGGAGCTGTATACCACGGAAGGCTTGAATCTGGACATGGTGCGACATACCATTGGTTCCTCCGATTATTCGGTGGATGCATCAGGGAAACCATCAAGTTACACGTATAATGATATCGAATCGGGTACGGATTATAATATGGAGCACTTTTCGATCGAGAAAGATCAGGAAGTGGTGGATATGCTGAGACACATTGTTGGACTAAAGCCGGACATCAAGGTTATGGGCACGCCCTGGACTGCCCCGTCCTGGATGAAATACGGCGAGAAGACCATGAATGGCTGGTATCTGGATTACAGCAATCCTCAAGTGTATGATGCTTACGCACGTTATTTCGTAAAATATATCCAAGCCTATCAGGCCCAGGGTGTGCCCATCTATGGAATGACGCTGCAGAATGAACCGGAGTTCACCACGGCTAACTATCCGAGCATGAGCATGGGGGCAGAGGAACAGGCCATGTTTATCCGGGATTACCTTGGGCCGGCCATGCAAGAGGCAGGACTGGACACGCGAATCATCAGTTATGATCATAACTGGGATCAGGCAGTGGAGTATACAGGCAGCGTACTTGGCGACGAAGCCGCTGCATCCTACATTGATGGTTCGGCATTCCATTGTTATGGAGGGGAGCCTTCCGCCATGTCGGAAGTGCATGATCGTTTTCCGGATAAAAACATCTATTTTACAGAGTGCAGTGGTGGGGAATGGAGTCCTGATTTTGGCGAAAATCTAAGTTGGCAGATGTCCAATCTGATAGTCGGTGCTCCGCGAAACTGGGCCAAAAGCGTACTGCTCTGGAATATAGCGCT
This sequence comes from Paenibacillus illinoisensis NBRC 15959, assembly GCF_004000925.1. Lineage (GTDB taxonomy): Bacteria > Bacillota > Bacilli > Paenibacillales > Paenibacillaceae > Paenibacillus > Paenibacillus illinoisensis. The sequence goes on from NZ_BIME01000006.1 coordinate 192,711, forward strand.
CGATCCGCAAGGCGGACCTACAAATGGTGGCTGTGCGAACTGCCGGGGAGTAGTGACAATCAACCCGGATAACGGTGAGGTGACCCGTAATGTCGAGTATTATGCGCTTGGACATGTCAGTCGTTATGTGCGTACAGGAGCCTTAAGAGTGGAGTCTACCCAAGAATCGGATGAGCTGAAAAATGTAGCTTTTCGCAATCCGGATGGAACCATGGTGCTGGTTGCGGCTAACACGGGGAACAAAGATGCTGCCTTCCATGTCGTTATGGAAGGAAAGACGTTTCAATACACGCTACCATCCCAATCCGCTGCCACGTTTCGTTGGAAGCCAGAGGACACCTCAAATAGCGGGGTCGGGATAAAAGGTAGATAAGACCAATCATTACATCAACTTCTACGTCTGCAAAGCAGCATTTGATTTTACCCACTCCTTGGAGTTATGCACTATAATAAACACTACATTGGAGGGGAGGAATTGAAAGTGATGGTTACACCATACCGTAAGCAGGATCATGCCAAGCTGGTTTCCATCTGGGAACGTGCTGTGAGGGCGACGCATACGTTTCTGGCTGAAGAGGATATTGTCTTCTATAAAAGTGTGGTGAGTGAAGCTCTGTCAGGCATGGAAGTATGGGAAGCGGTGGACTCGGCGGGAGAACCCATTGGTTTTATGGGGCTGGATGGCAAGCACATTGAGATGTTATTCGTGGATGTGGATCAGCATGGGCAAGGGGTCGGACGGATGCTTGTTACGCATGCCATTGACCTTAAGGGTAACGATCTCAAAGTGGATGTGAATGAACAAAACGAGGGAGCTGCGCGGTTTTATACCCGGATGGGGTTTGTGCAGACAGGCAGATCGGAGCTGGATGGCTCAGGTAATCCTTTTCCCCTATTACATCTGGAATTAAAATAGAATTCCCCCGTAACCAACATCTTGAGATGGATGGTCGCGGGGGATTTTTCATACGTTAGTGAGTCTCATCATCGAGAAAAGGTTTGTTCACCGCATAATACATGAAGCCCATCAGCAGCACGCCCCCCACCAGATTGCCGAGGGTTACCGGAACGAGGTTATGGATGACCCCGCCAAACGAGATCGTTCCCGGATGATTCAGTACCAGCGCGATGGCGAACGTGCACATATTGGCTACGCTGTGCTCATATCCGGAGATGAAAAAGCAGAAGACAAACAGCATCATGGCGAACATCTTGGCGCCGTTCTCCTTCATAAACATCGGCACGAAGAACGCCAGGCACACAAGCCAGTTACATAGAATTCCCCGGAAAAAGAGCTGCATCGCCGGTGCCTCCATCTTGTGCTCCACCACACTTAGCAGAAATCCATTGACCTGAGATGAATCGAATAATCCAGTCAGATAGATTAATAGAGCAAAGACAGCCGCGCCCATCAGGTTCCCGCTGTAACTGGCAATCCACAGCTTCACGACTTCGAGCCAGCGCAGCTTCTTCCTGAGTGCAGCATACGTGTAATAAAACGTATTTCCGGTAAACAGGTCACCCCCGCCATACGCAATCAGAATAATAGCCGCTCCAAACGTAAGTGCTGCCATGGGGTATGTAAATGGGGACTGCTCCATATAGAAGAAGTTACCTGTCTTAAACGCCACGATCACACCAAATCCGATAAACATGCTGGCTAACATGGAACGTGAGAGGTACCTGATTAAACTTTGTTTGTAAATCTTGTGCTTCTTCAAGGCTAATTGTTCAACGTTGCGTAAACCTTCGGTTTCCATAATTCGCCTCCCGCTTCTCGGTGTAATGCTTACATTATAACGAAAATTTGGAAGAAGTGTGGTATGAGTTTAATCTACCACTGCAGCAGTACAGTTAAACAATCACTATCTAATCATGCAGATACCCAGACATATTGAATGCTATTTCACTGGAAAAGGGTACATGCAGGCGCCTAGAATTTCAGCCAGTTGTTCTGCTGTTCGTTCACGTGGGACTAATTCTTCTGCGTAGGAACGCTCCAGTTTGGCTCTCATAAAACGTTCGGCATATTCATTGGGACGGGAGTGAAAGTCTTTGGTGTACTCAGCATAGTCATGCGCATCCCGGACCTTTTCCAGCACACTGTTCAGCAGAGGACTGCCCGCGTAGAGGAGAGAGTCGGTTTCCTCGCATTCAAATTTCAGGAACATGATGGCCTTCTGCAAAGCATTGATTTCACCCTGGGTCAGGTAGACAGGCTTCACGGCATGTTCTCCCGATGCTGCATTGGACCGATCCATATTTTCATAAGCTTCATGTTCACGGGAAGAAGGGTCATGTTTGTTCATAGGTTATCACTTCCTTGGTTCGATTGTATTACCCGCTTCGCAGAAGAGCCGAAATCGGGATCGGATTGAAGTGATTCTAGCGCAGACCGAGCACCGGAAACGTGTTGATGTGCAGCAAGAACGGCAAATGCAGCTCCCTTGACCAGGATGTAGGCATTCCCCTGCAAAACATCCAGAGCCAATTGAATCTCGGCTTCGGTGATGGGCAGTAGGGCTAGAGTCTGCAAGGCGTAGTTTTGTACATCCTCATCTTCGTCCGGGTCACGAACAAGCTGCGCGGCAGCATGCAGGACTCCATCCAGAAGATCAGAGGAGCATACCATACCAAGGGCACGCCAGGCTTCGATGCGCACCAGATCTTCTTCTTGAGAATTCATGCCGATAGCCAGAACTTGCTGCGTGAGATGATGGTCTGTTAGCTCTGTCAAATTACGAAGAGCCTGCCGCTTTTCTTCTTCACTGAGTGCGTCGAAATCTAGCTGTTCAAAGTTATTGTAGTTTGGTTCAGACATAGCGATCGTTCACCTCCTGAATGAGAAGCTAGGATTGAGGCGGAAGCTGGATAGGACGGGCAGCAATTGCTTCTTCTACAATCTGTTCGGGAGTCAGGTCTCGATCATCCCAGAAAATCAAATTACTGATCTCGGCATATGGCAGCAGCTGCTGCAGCTCAGTCAGCATATCATCCAGTTCCGCTTCCGTTCCTTCGGCATTCATCAGCTTGCGAACCTGTTCTACTAATTGTGCATGGTCGGACATAACAAGACCTCCTGAATAATTCATAGTGTAAGTAATCACTCGATCCGTATAGCAAGATTGCCAAACTGCTCTCCCTTTTCCATACGTTCGAACGCTTTCGCTGTGTCCTGTAACGGATACACTTTATCGATTACAGGGTGTATATTATGTTGTTTCACCCACTGCAGCATCTGGACAAACTCTTCACGGCTTCCCATGGAAGTGCCGATCAGGCTAACTTGAGGGAAGAAGATGGATCTGATCGGAACAGTCAGATCATCTCCAGAGCTTGCCCCATACATTACGATTCGGCCACCCGGTCGGATAATATCGAAATATTGGGGGAAAAGGGCTTGTCCGATGCTATCCAAAATCAGATCCACGTGGTCAAGTTTGTTATGCTTACTCCAATCTTCATGACTACCGAATGCTTGTTCAGCTCCCAATCGAATTGCTTCATTTCGCTCCTTGAGGTTACTGTTACCTTGGCTCCGGCTGATACCGCCATGAGAAGAGCATAGGTGGCTACGCCACCTCCAATGCCGGGAATCAGAACATGTTCTCCCTGCTGAACACCACCACGGGTGAATAACGCACGATAGGCCGTCAATGCCGATAGGGATAACACCCCTGCTTCCTCCCATGTGAGATGAGATGGCTTGGGCAAGGCATTATCAGCAGGGAGTGTGATGTATTGTGCAAGTGTTCCATCCGTTGGTCCACCTACGATCTCAGGTACAATCGGCACATCTGCTGCAAAGCTCCAACCCAGAGTTGGATGAATAATAACTTCATCACCTACAGAAGGGTGTATTACTCCTTCGCCAGTTTCTACTATTATACCAGCCCCATCGGAGCCTGGAATGAGCGGGGCGTCATGGGTTGTCCGACCTGCCATGATGAAGAGATCGCGATGGTTAAGACCGGCGGCTTTTAACTGAATTTTGACTTCGCCGAACCCTGGTGGTCGACTTGTGAATGATGTATATTGGAGCCCCCTGAGGCCACTTCGGCCTGAATGTATAATAGCTTTCATAATGTTATTCCTCCCGTTGATGTAATTAAAGGTCATGATTGAACCTCATTGTACAGTTGGGGTGGTTTCACGTAAAATGAACAGAATTGAATGTGGGTATCAATAAAAACAATAGCTAGCAAGCAGGTGATTATCGTGGATGCAGGAGATCTAAAAATATTTCGGACTGTTGCTCGAGAAGGAAGTATTAGTAAAGCAGCATTGGCACTGAATTATGTGCAGTCCAATGTTACAACGCGGATCAGGCAGCTGGAAAATCAACTTCAAGTTCCACTTTTTCATCGCACGAACCGGGGAATGGTACTTACACCTGCTGGAGAGCATTTGCTCGGGTATGCAGATAAAATACTGGATTTGTTGCATGAAGCAGAATTGTCGACTCAAACAGGAAGTAAACCTGCAGGAAAGCTTCGTTTAGGTTCCATTGAGACAGCGGCCTCCAACTTCCTTGCTCCATTCCTGGCTAAATACCATTCCTGTTATCCAGAGGTACAGGCTTCACTTGTCACAGGAGGGACCCACGAGCTGAATCAGAGGGTCATGCAGCATGATCTGCAAGGTGCCTTAGTCTATGGGCCAGTCGATCATCCTGAACTGAACTATATCAAGGTGTTTGATGAAGAACTGGTTCTGATTGCGGAACCCGGCTTGCATCAGGTGGCCGAAGTATTAGGTAAACCGATGTTGTTCTTTGAGATCGGGTGTACGCACAGAATTCAAGCTGAAGCTTTTCTACATAGCCGTGGGGTCCATACGCTCAATGTAATGGAATTTGGTACACTGAACACGATCCTAAGTGGTGTATCTGCCGGAATAGGGGGATCTTTACTCCCGCGATCTTCGGTTGTTCAAGCCGAATTAAGAGGAGAGGTTTCTGTGATATCTTTGCCAGAGCCATATTGCAGATTGGAAGTGGGACTTGTACATGCCCGAAAAGCTCATCTATCGGCCGCATTACGTGGCTTACTGGAGATGATGACATTGAGGCCAGGAATAGAGAAGGATAAATAGATTACTTCACAAAACTAAACAGGGCTGAGCACTGTTGTTAATAGTGAGTTGCGAAACTCAATTCTTATAAATAGCAAAGTGAGGTTCGATGATGAGCTTTTTGATCATACCCAAACTAATCTGTGCAGCAATCATTGCTCTACCGGGTTATCTTCCTGTTCCCAATCAAGAACGAACTGTATTGGCAGATCTCAAACAAAATCAACAAGACATTACATTAAGCGCAGCAACCAAACCTGTTCAAGGGATGTACTCCGGTATTACAGTCACATGGAACAACCAAACGAAATTATTTCCATGGGAAAACATCATCGAACGGGCTTTTTACCCGGAAGTCGTTATCAGCAATTTAGATGGAAAAGGTCCGGACGAAGCCATCATTATACTTACGACTGGAAAAGGTACTGGCGCGCGGGACTCAGCCATTCATGTGTTACAAGAAGATTGGACTGAAATCCCCGTCGGGGACCCGATAGCGAAAGCTCAGAATTCGTTGTCTTCGATGTACAAGGAACACCAGGCAACGGTTGAATACACGATGAACATTGCTGGTAAAGCGTATGTCTATTCTTATCCTGTTGAAGATGCGCACATGTGGTTTGAAGAGGCAAGCATTGGTCGTATTTTGAGGTACAGGGTTCAGGACAATAAACTGATTGCTGAAATGCCGGTGCAAGTTTCTCCGGGCACTTATACAGGTACGATGGAAGTTGAATTCAGGGAGTACAATGGTAAATTGATTCCCTCGGAAGTCAGTTACATTGAGGACCTCTAGTCAGTAAATATGCTCATATCGAGATCATTTGGAAGACTTTATCTCACTTATAGAGGAGGATGTTTCGTGGAATCCAAGCCACTGGAACCGATTCGGACACTTTTGGATCAGGCATATCAGACCGTAATGGGGAGGAGCTGTACTCCGGAATCGGAGCAGGCGATCGTTGATTTTGAGAAAAAGCACAATGTTGATCTTCCTGAATCGTACCGGGACCTTTTGCTGTACTATGGTGCTTGTAACTTCGGTGATCCCGCGCTCTATTCCGTACAGGAATTGGACTGGGCATACCCTGCATTTGTGGAAACGTATCATGAGTATAAGAAGGAGTATGACTTGTCTGAAGACCTGAATCCGTTCCCGATTGGCGGCTTTGGAGAAGGAAGCATTGCTGTTCTGGAACGGAATTCGGGTAAAGTTCTGATGCTTATCCATGACTATGCAGGGGACCATCCATTTCAAGAGGTGGCCCCCCACTTTAACGGATTGATGGAGATGTTAGCTGAGTCTGCGATCTGGGTTCAGGAACAGATGAAGTAGTTAAACTAGGTGACAGATTGCTCTTGAATATATTTGCGATATAGGGCCGGTGTGATCTCTTCGAATTTTTTGAAAATTTTGATAAAGTACCCGGATTCATTAAAACCCAGCTCATCACTGATCTGTGAGATCGGCATGTCGGTGACCTCCAGCAATTGCTTGGCCCACTTGATTTTGAGTTTGGCCAGATAGGTTGTGAAATTGTCCCCAGTTTCCTTGGCGAACAGTCTGCTGAAATAGCTTGGACTAAGGTGGCATAGATCTGCCATGTGTTTCAGTGTCACCTGCTCACTCTTGTGACTGTGAATATATTCGAAGGCGGGCTGTAACGCAGGGCTGGTACTTGCATTATCGCTTGGACTGTTTTTGAGATAGGCATCCGCAATCGCATTGGTCATTTCCTTTTTGATGGATTCAATATTGCGAATGGAATACCCGGGCAAAATCGTGGATAGATTAACGGATTCCTGAGAGCCGGAAGCCTTCTCGAACATCTCCACCAGCAAATTTTTATTGAGAGCTTCCTCTACAATATAGTTGCACAGCAGGGACAGCATGTTGGAAATTTTCACAATCTCTTCATAGGTCATGACAGGCAGCTGATCATAATCGTCCTGCAGTTCCTGCAGCTTCGCTTCATGCATGGGCACGTTTTTGGAAGAGACGATCTGTTCCAGATCAGTTCCTTTATTGGGATCTGCAAGTTTAACTTGCCCTGCGAGCACGGCACCAATGTATTTCCCGTCAATTGTGATGGGAATGGCGATATCAATAATATTGAAATGACACAAGTACACATAAGGCTCATTCAACCGAACAGCTTCCAGCCCGCCACGTGAATCGCATTTTTGGCAGTAGGGAAGCAGTTCGGGATCTTTGCGTACATTTTGGCAGAACGCTTGGCAGCTGCTGTGGCTTGTCACTGGGATGCCTTTGTAGTCGACGGTCAGGATGGCCAGCTTGGTTACATTTGCCAGTGAATCCTGTAGGCGCTTCCATTTATTTAGGTCGAGAATTTTATTAATGTGCAAGTATTCTTTAATCATTATGTGAACCTCCATAGCTAACCTGATTAATGGCCCTTAAGCGCTAAAAAGTTAGCAAGTTGTACATATTAGAATAGGATGCAAACGGGTAATGTAAGATGATGTCAACATTCAACCATCCAATGACAATAACATACCATGATTTCAGAAAAAAGCAAAAAATTACGATTGGAAGTTATAATAATTTGTTATTAAAGTCCAATGTGTCTCTCGCATTCATGAGATATATTTAGGTTAATTGTGAACCATTCAAATTTGATCCATTAACACGACCCTATTAACTATCTTTAGGAGGCATACACTACTATGAGAAAAGCATTTATCAGTCCAACCAAATATGTGCAAGGCGAAGATGAACTGTTGAACCTTGGTTACTTTGTGAAATCCTTCGGAGATTCCGCGTTGTTGATCGCACATCCGGATGATGTTCAGCGTGTAAAGGCAAAGCTTGATGCAACAGCAGAAAAGTTTAATATCACCTTTGTTGAAAGCGGTTTTAGAGGGGAGTGCTCCCGTCAGGAAGTGGCTCGTCTACAGGAAATTGCGAAGGAAAAAGGATGCACCTGCACCATCGGTCTTGGAGGTGGTAAAGCCATTGATGCAGCCAAATGCGTAGCGGAAGGTGAAGCATTGATCATTTGCCCAACCATTGCTGCAACCGATGCACCAACAAGTCACTCGGCGGTATTGTATACACCGGAAGGATCTTTTGATGACTATGCGTATTTCAAACAAAGTCCAAGCGTTGTGCTGGTGGATACAACCGTAATCGCTAACGCACCAACACGCTTCCTGGTATCCGGTATGGGAGATGCCCTCTCTACGTACTTCGAAGCAAGAGCAACAGCGAAATCGTATTCCCGTGTAAACGCGAGTCTGCCAATGGGATCCCGCGAAGGTTATACGCCATCTGCTGTAGGTACGAATGCAGCACTGGCGCTGGCTAAATTGTGCTATGAAATGCTGCTGACTGACGGAGCGAAAGCAAAAGTAGCCAGCGACAGCAACGTTGTAACGCAAGCGCTGGAAAATATCGTTGAGACCAACATTCTGCTGTCAGGTCTTGGATTTGAAAGTGGCGGTCTGGCCGCTGCACATGCCATCCACAACGGATTGACGGTTCTGGAGGGTACACATCACTTCTTCCACGGTGAAAAAGTATCCTTCGGTACGATTGCACAGCTCGTCCTCGAAAATGCACCAACCGAAGAGCTGCATGAAGTTATGGACTTCTGCCTCGAGGTGGGACTGCCTGTAAGCTTGGCGGATATCGGTGTAGATACCATTACGCAAGAAGAGCTGCTGAAAGTGGCAGAGATCGCATGTATTCCGGAAGAATCCATTCACGCTATGCCGTTCCCGATCACCGTTCCAGAAGTGGCTGCTGCCATTGCAGCGGCTGACCGTATGGGTCGGGAATACAAAGCTCGCCGGGAGGCAAAGTAATGAAGAAAATTATCAATGAGGCTGAAAATGTCGTGATGGAAATGTGCAACGGGATTGCGCTGGCGCACCCCGAGCTTGAATTTTTGAAAAAGTATAAGGTCATCAAACGCAGAGAGATTAATACGGACAAAGTCAGCCTCATCAGCGGCGGCGGCAGTGGCCATGAACCGGCTCACGCTGGCTATGTGGGGAAAGGCATGCTGGATGCTGCGGTATGTGGAGATGTATTCGCATCTCCTTCCCAGATTCAGGTGTACCAGGCAATTAAGGCAACGGCCAGCAGCAAGGGCACACTCTTGATCATCAAGAACTACAGCGGTGACATGATGAATTTCAAGAATGCTGCACATCTGGCGGAGGAAGACGGTATCGATGTACAGTATGTACGTGTTGAAGATGACATTGCTGTACAAGACAGTCTCTACACCGTAGGACGCCGCGGCGTAGCCGGAACGGTTCTGGTCCATAAGATCGCCGGAGCTGCAGCTGAAGAAGGGCGTAGTCTGGGAGAAGTGAAGTTGGTTGCCGAGAAGGCAGCCCAGAACGTACGCAGCATTGGTTTTGGATTTACGTCCTGTACTGTGCCTGCCAAAGGAACACCAACGTTCGAAATTGCGGACGATGAAATGGAGTTCGGTGTTGGTATCCATGGTGAACCTGGTATTCGTCGTGAGAAAATTGTTTCTGCTGATGAGCTTGCAGGCCGCATGGTTGAAGCCCTGCTCGCTGACATGAAGCTGGATGGCGACACATCCGCGGAGATTGCAGTGCTCGTGAACGGATTTGGTGCAACACCGCTGCAGGAACTATACTTGCTTAACAACTCCGTTCAGCGCGAGCTGGCAGGCCGTTCGGGTCTACAAGTAGCCACCACCTTTGTTGGCAATTATATGACCAGCATCGATATGGCTGGCGCATCGCTGACGATCCTGAAGCTGGATGATGAACTCAAGTCGTTGTTGTTTAAGGAAAGTGACACACCTGCATTCAAGGTTTCCGGTCCTCCGGCTGCACAAGTAGCCTACTCCGAAGCACTTGAAGCAGTTGTAGGTGAAGACGCTCCAGTTTCCTATGAAGTGGAGACACCTGCATCTGCTGCAGTGATTAACAACAATCAATTCTCCTTGGACAACATCGTGTACCTGATCGATAAGATGGGTGAGATCATCATCAAGAACGAGGTACCGTTTTGTGAATTGGATTCTCATGCAGGGGACGGCGACTTCGGGATGAGCGTGGCGAAGGGCTTCCGTCAGCTGAAGCGCGAATGGAACCATATTATCAACGAAGAGAAGAAGAATATCGGTTCGTTCCTGGATGCATGCTCGCTCGTTATTATGGAGTATTGCGGCGGGGCATCCGGTCCAATCTGGGGTTCGGCATTCCGCGCAGCGGGCAAAGCTGTAGGAGATAAACAGCAGCTGAACGTATCCGAGTTTGCCGAGATGATGCAAGCAGCCGTGCAAGGCATTCAATCCACGGGTGAGCGGTCCTTCGGACGCGGCGCAGTTGTGGGTGACAAGACGCTGATTGATGCACTCGTACCTTGTGCCGATTCCTGGACACAAAGTGCAAATGCCGGTGATGACTTCAAAACCGCGTTTGCCAAAGGGGCACAAGCGGCAGTCGAAGGTGCGAAGAAAACCGAAGACATCGTGGCACGCATGGGCCGCGCAGGTACGGTTGGCGATCGCAGTCTGGGATATCCGGATGCCGGTGCATACGCACTGGGAGTTATTTTCACAGAGCTGTCCGAGTCAATGAAATAGATATCCATAATCAACGTTTCATCCAATATGGATGTAAGTAAGAAAGACCACTTTGTAGCTTGGTTACAGAGTGGTCTTTTTGTTTAAGAAGCTATAGCGGCAGGGCAGAAATTTGGTGTCCTCATGCCAAATAGTGTAATCTGTAGAACAGATACGTAAGGAATGTGCATGGATCAGCACTCAAACAAATTGAACGAGAAGGGATCAGGATCAGGTAATGACACAAAAGTTATATTACGACTCCGCATACACGCGGGAATGGCATACACAAATTACCGGTAGAGTGGACAAGGAAGACGGTACATATATCACGCTTGCGGAGACGGCATTTTATCCGCATGGGGGTGGACAACCTTGTGACCTGGGCCGAATCGGAGGTGTTGCTGTTCTTGATGTAAATATCGAAGATGGCGAGGTATGGCATAAGGTCGAGCAGGCGCCTGAGCAGAAGGAGGTTCAATGCGAGATTGACTGGGAGCGCAGATTCGATCATATGCAGCATCACACAGGGCAGCATCTGTTGTCAGCGATCACGCTGAAGCTGGCTGATGCGATGACGCTCAGTTTTCATCTGGGAACCGAATATGCAACGATTGATGTAGCTGCTGCAGAACTGGGAGCGGATCAATTGACAGCCATTGAGCAGGAAGTGAACCGCCAGATTTACCGCAATGCCCGCATTAGCAGCTCCTGGGTTACTGCGGAGGAAGCAGCGCGTCTGCCGCTTGTGAAGCAGCCTTCTGTGACAGAGGACATTCGCATTGTAGAAATGGAGGGCGTGGAATACAACGCCTGCGGCGGCACACATGTAGCGGCAACAGGCGAGATCGGCATCCTTAAGCTGCTGAAAACGGAGAAGGTTAAAGGTGGCACGCGCATCTACTTCAAGTGCGGATTCAGAGCATTAAACGAATTCGTGGCAGTACAGCAGGTGTTAAACGGAATATCGGTGAAATTAAAAACCAGCAGGGAAGAGCTGCTTGACCGTATCGATAAAATGGAAACAGACCAGAAACAGCTTCTGTCCGAGCTGAGTACGGTCAAATCGACCAATGATGCGTATTATGCGCAGGAACTCCTTTCTGCACGGGAAGGATTGGTTATTGCCCAGGTATTCGAGGACAAATCCCTCAAGGACATGCAGAGCCTGGCAACCAAGCTGACGGAGGAACATGAGGGTATTGTTCTCTTTGCCAGCATCTCGGAGGCCAAGGTCGTTCTGGCACAGAACGGGCAGCCGCCAGAGTGGTCTTGCGGTCCATTCTTCAAGGGTAATCTCGGAGCCTACCAGGGCAAAGGCGGGGGCAGTGACAGAATGGCTCAAGCAGGCTTTGCCAGCAGTGAAGATGCCTTAGCTTTTTATGAATTTACCAAGGACCAACTGGGACATCACTAAGATGAGTTTTGTTTCTGGAACGGAACGATATCAGTAAGGAGCAGCACGCCACAAATTGTGGCGTGCCTTTTCACATGAGGGGAAGATCCGTCTGAGCAGAGCTAGTAATACATCCCATCATTTTCCTATGATATACTCGGGGGTATATCGATCAGACGGCAAGGAGGTACAAAGGAATGACAGAACGTATTCCATGCATTCGTGAAGGATGCACCAATACGATTTTACCTGCAACCGCGGCCAAAACAGGTGGTTACTGCATGCCCTGCAAGCAGGAGATGGAGCGGGAGGAACGCCGGAAATACATTGAAGCGAATCGACGAGACGTGAATTTGTATGAGGGAGTGCATGATCCGGTGCAGATTCTGAAAATCATGCATATACCTCATGTACGCGATCCATTAATTCACTATGTGCCATATGAACGTTCCCAAGAGCAAGTCTACCTGTCCCTGTCTGCCGAGCAGCAGGAAGCGATGGCAGACTATGCGATGGAGTTGATTCCTACCGATGATATGGATACCGGCAAAGACATTCTGCTGTACCTGGTCTGTTACCATGATATCTCGCTCGCTGCACAGATTCCCGAGCTGTTGGAGCAGGAGATCTACTATCCTGCGATCCTATATAAAAGTGCCTCAGCGAAAGTGCGGGATCTACTCTTGCAGCAGGTGCACACCGATGACGAGAATCGTAACCATATCCTGATTATGTTAGCCTATATCGGCGATGAGGTAGTCGTGGAGCAGTTCTGGCAGTGGAAGCAGTCTCCGCCGGTCTGGGCAGATCAGTTATATGTAAAACCAGAGCAATACACCTTCGAAGCCGGGTGGGAACTCACCGAGGACGGGAAGCGCAGAGAATTGTTCATTACCCCAAGTTATTCATTACATAAAGGTGATGCAAAGGATGAAACAATTGCGCCTTCAAGCGGCGTACCCATTCAAATGCTTCAAACAAGTTCCGGCAGCTGTCCATGGTGTGGAACCGCTTTAACCACTTTGGTTGCTCTGGATGTGCGACATCCGGCCTTGCAGAATGTTTCCTGGCAAGCCGAAAAGCTACAGATTCGAACTTGCATCAACTGCAGCTGCTACGGTGTAGTCTATATGGAGACAAGCTCAGCAGGGGAGCCCTTCTGGAGTTCCCTCAATGTCATGCCAGTAGGAATGGATGACATCGATCCGGAAAACTCGTTTGAACCTGCCCCGGATGCTGGTTATTCATTCTACATTTCGACAGAACCCCGTCAGGCCTTCCATGGCAGTGAGTGGGCCATGGAACCGTCACTATCCCAGATTGGCGGTCATCCCGGATGGGTTCAGGATGCAGTATATCCGGTCTGTCCCTGCTGCTCCACAACCATGAAGGCGGTTGGGCAGGTAGACTGGGCACAGATCGAGGAGTATGGCGAGGGCATGTATTATATGTTCCTATGTGAGCAGTGTCAGATGACTGCGGTGACGTATCAGCAATCTTAACTAGATTGCCGAATGATTGGAGCAGGACTCTGAATAGGTTCCAAGTAGTATTATGTTTTGGAGATAATTAGGGAAAAGTGGACTATGTAAATACATCGTGAGTAGCTACCTACTCACGGTGTGCCTCATTTATAATAATATTTCATACTACGGGTTACCGAATTCTTGTGCCATTGTAGTGAGGATGAAAGCTTCGTTTAACAACGGAAACTTATTATATGAGGTACGCTATGACTACTATAAAAGTAACACCAGAGCAACTTCTTGCTGTATCCAGACAGTTCGAAGCTGCTCAGAACCAGATTTATCAGATGAATAACTACCTGAAACAACGAATGTTTGAGATTGAGAGAGCATGGGATGGGAGTACAAAAGAAAACTTTTATGCTGATTTTACTCATGCACAGCGGGTTATGGATAACTTTGTGACCTTATCCATGTCAATATCGAAAGAGCTCAGAAGTCATTCCGAAAAGTTTCGGATGGCCGATAGTCAAACGGTACAATCCTATGATCCAAGATGTGCTCCACCTCCACCGGATGAATGTAGGGCTCCCGCAGCCGATACACGTAATGCTTTCCAGAAGTCTGCTGATAGTTTGGTCGAATTGGGACAAGCTTTTATGCAATCTGCAGATGATCGGTATCAGAAGCGTTACGATAGTGTAGGTGGATTTTTGGATTATTGGACGTTCGGCATCCCTAGTGGTCTTGTTCAGGGGTATGTGGATCGAGCGAATAAAGCGTTCGACTCTCCGAATGATACAGCGAATTGGCTTACATTCGGTATTCATGGTACGATCCGTGAAGCTACGTTTCCAACGAATGCTTGGTCTAGTGAGCACTGGGCTAACATTTTTGGCGTAGGTGGATTGATGCTAGGTGGCGGGTATGCTTCTACGATGATTAAGCCCCACAATCTATTTACGTCTACAGGAGTGGGAGCGAAAATCAATTCGTTTTCCCGTCCTGGAACAGGAAATATGACGGGTGGCTTTCATGGTTTTCAGGATCAACGCTTGCGAATCACTGAAAACATTGCCGAAAGCAAAAAGGCGAGAGAGTCCTCGAAATTTTCTGAATTTGTGGAGAAGGAAAAGGAGATTGTTAAGGAGACTGTTGAAGTTAATTGGAATCTCGATGATTTAAAAAATACAGAAGCTTTCAAAAAAGGAACAACGAGCAACGCGTTAAATCATATTTTTGAGGGCGAACTCATAAAAGGACAAGCAGTTGGATTTCATTATGAAGGTATGCCAAATAGTAAGGGGAAAATTGTTGGGAATGTTGATCCCCCTAATGAGTATGGTGTATACAGAGCTAATATAGAAGTTGATGGAGTACTGAAGAAAGCAAAGACAACGTTTTTTCCGAAAGATTGGACATCGCAGCAAGTTATTGACGAGATAAATATAGCTTTCAACAACAAAGTTGTTTTCAAAAATAATAGGTATAGAGGGACTGCAAGTACAGGGATGAATATTGAGTTTGTTGTAAAAAATGGGAAAATCACGTCAGCATATCCGTTGTATTAAGGAGAATGGAGATAACAACATGATTAAATATTTGTATACAACTGAATACAATGAAGATTTTAATGAGGTTATTTTGGATTTCGGTATAGATACATCATTAAAGAATGGTTATCTGATTAGTAATTCACTAGGTTCGGATATTTTTGGAGATTTTGCTACTGTAAAGGATGAAATTGAAAAATTACTCGAATTATTAAAAGGAAAGGTAACTACATACGAAGGTGGGGGGAATGTAAACATAATAAAATCAGATGAATATTTTACAACTATTGAAGACATTTTTGCCGAAGATGGTGAAGAGGACAGTACATGTAAAATTGAGACTTTAGAATATATAAAGATCATACTGGTTTGGGCAAAAGAAAATTATCAGTATAAGTGCAAACAAGGCGTTATGTTAAGAGAAGAAGCAGAATCAGCAGTAGACTGGATAAATAAAAGATGCAATGAGGTGTATGAACTAGAGAAGTCGACAGGGCAGTGAAGCATTACCACTAACCGCTTGTGTTTGATTTTTAGTATGAATAGAGGGACGTGGTTATATAAACCAGGTCGAGCACGGTCAGGGCCCACCATGGTTGACCTGGTTTATGTTATCTTCGTTTTCTTGCGGAAATGCAATTTTTGATTCGATAACCCGATGGTAATATTGTTAAAAGCATCATTTGCAAATTAGAGAACTACAGATGCTATCTTGGAATAGAACGAGTCCAACATATTACACTCTAAAGAAAGCACTTCTAATAGATTAGTTTGTACATCCTTCTACAATTCCGCGGATGCCTGCGTCAGGAGACCCGCTAGCCATTCGTAATCCGGTGTATCCTTTTCCTTGATCTTGATCGTTTTGCGTTCCGCTGGGCCTTCAAATAATCCATCGGGCAGATCAAGAGCAGCCGCATTAAAAATGGTGAAGGACATCGCCTGCTTGGAAGGGGAGATGACGGCCGCATATTTGCCGTTCTTCAGGAAATGAGGCTTCTTGTATTGTATACGCTCCTGCGCGTCCGGAATGGAATCGTGCACGAGCTGGCGTAATTGTCCTGCCACGGCGATTTGCCAGGGGGTTGAGATCTGTTCAATAAACTCCGTGACTTCTGTATTCAAGGCCATTATTGTTCTTCCTCCATTTGTATTGGATTAAGTGCTTCCCACTCCGGCTTCAGAATGCCCATCATCAGGCGGTCATAACGGCGTCCGTCCCGGTATACCGCGGAGCGTGCTCGTCCCTCTAACTGAAAACCGGCCTTCTCATAGGCACGGATCCCTTTTGCATTATAGGAAATGACGTCCAGCCCCACACGATCAAGGTTCATCTCATGGAAGGCATATCGCAAAATCAGGTTCAACGCTTCTGTTCCATACCCTTTGTTGCGATGTTCGGCAAGTCCGATGCCAATGGCCAGCTGCCCGCAGCGGTTGTTCCATTCAATGCTGTGAATGACAACAAAACCGATTAATGTATCGTCATCATGCGTCCGGAGCCTGAAGTATACTTCTTTGTTTTTCGTTTCCCCCTCATCCTCCAATTGCTTCTCCGAGTAGGGGATGGCGATATCGGTATCCACATTACGAAGATACTCGGGATCTTCATTCCATAGCAGCATCGTCTGCACGTCTCCCTCACGTGGAGGTGTCATTTTCAATCGTTTGCTATAAAACAGGTTGTCCGTTGTCAGTGTCATGTTGGTCTCCTTTAAAGATAAATGAAGCTCGCTTCACCTCAGTACGAAAATGAACTGTATGGTTGGCTCACTATCTTCGCCCCTTTGGAAAATCAGATAGCCCCATCATACTGGAAATTTTAGGGGATCACAATACACTTTTCAGTGGGTTTTCTTAATCCCTTGTCAGTAAACCTGCCACGGTAGTAAGATGAAATCATATAGTTTAAAAACAGCGATGGAACACACCAAAATTGTTGGCAGGAGTGGTTGTTATGGAGATCAGAGTGGATGATTTGAGTGGGGATCAGGTTCAGGGGTTAATCGCAGAACATTTGCTTGGCATGGCCGAAGATTCGCCGCCGGAAAGCATTCATGCATTGGATCTGGATGGGTTGAAGAAACCTGAGATTACATTCTGGTGCGCATGGGAAGGTGAAGAATTGCTGGGATGTGGAGCCATGAAGGAATTGAGCGCCGAGCATGCCGAACTGAAATCAATGCGTACAGCCAAGGCTCATCTCAGAAAAGGCGTAGCAAGACAAATCCTTACACATATTATTGAGGTTGCCAAAAGCCGGGGATACAAACGGATAAGCCTGGAGACTGGATCAATGGATTCGTTTATCCCGGCACGCCGGATGTATGAAGACTTCGGATTCGAATACTGCGAGCCTTTTGCAGATTATACATTGGACCCGAATAGTGCATTCATGACGAAGGACTTATCACCGCTCGAATAGTCCTCCTCGTTGTTTCAATTTCGTTTACAAAAGGGTAATCAACCAGGATTCTGTCTTGACAGGGTTCTGGTTTTTTGACGTGGGTACGTGAATTGAATGAATTTGCCATAACGAATCTCTGTGCTGAGACATGAACAATAGGGTATACTGGAAATTATGTTATAAAAGCTTGAGTGAAGATTACAGACGTTGTTGACATCAGGAGGACTTGAATTGGCTCAGACAGAAGGAACATTACAGAAAAAGCTTAAACCAAGACACATCAGCTTCATGGCCATGGGCGGTGTCATTGGAACCGGAATTTTTAAAGGCAGCGCCGAAACGATTGGACTCGCAGGTCCGGGTGTTATTTTAACGTACATTTTTGCCGGACTGTTACTGCTGGTTGTAATGGCAGCGATGGCGGAGATGGCTACCGTCTATAAAAACAAAAACATGAAAGACTTCGTGCAGGAAGCCTTTGGCAGCAGGGTATCCTTTGTAATGGGGTGGATGTACTGTTTCCTATGGTTATCCGTATGTGTCATTGAGGTGATCGCTGCGGGGAGCTTCTTGCAATATTGG
Source organism: Paenibacillus illinoisensis NBRC 15959 (assembly GCF_004000925.1). Taxonomy (GTDB): domain Bacteria; phylum Bacillota; class Bacilli; order Paenibacillales; family Paenibacillaceae; genus Paenibacillus; species Paenibacillus illinoisensis. Next base: position 210,764 of record NZ_BIME01000006.1, read on the forward strand.
TTCACGGAAGTGCCGTTATGGATGCTGAGTCTGGCGTGCGCGGCATTTATTATACTCGTCAATCTGCTGAGTGTTGGGGTGTTCGGTGAGTTTGAATTTTGGCTGGCGGGCATCAAGATTGCCATGATCATTATATTTATCATCCTGGGTGCCGCATTGATCTTTGGCATTATTCCAAGTGATAACACACCTTATCTGCAAAATTACACACAAGCCGGAGGTTTCCTCCCGAATGGTTGGTCATCGATCTTCTCCGCGCTGCTGGTCGTTATGTTCTCGTATGGAGGCTCGGAACTCATTGGTCTGACACTGACGGAGACGGAAAATGCGGACAAAGTCATGCCGAAAATTGTGGGAAATTTCATGCTCCGAATTATTTTGTTCTTCACGCTGCCGATTCTCATCATCTGTGGTCTGATTCCGTGGAATGAGCTCGGGCCGGAGAGCAGCCCGTTTGTACAAGTGCTGGCTTCCACAGGTCTACCTGGTGCAGCGCATATTATGAACTTTATTCTGGTGACTGCCGTCCTATCGGCTGCAAATTCCGGCATCTACGGCGCATCCCGGATGCTTCATTCCATGGCGCTGGGTGGTGAGGCTCCCAAAGCACTGTCCAAAACCAATCGGAGCGGCAGTCCGGTAAATACACTCTTGGTTTGTTCCGTTATTTTGCTCGGAGGCTCCATGCTTGGACTGTTCGCTCAGGATCAATTGTTCCGCGTATTGCTCGCAGTGCCAGGGTTCGTCGTGATGCTTGTATGGATCTGCATTGCCACTTCCCAGTTAAAATTGCGGAAGAGATACCCGGTCACACCGACATTCAAAGTCTGGGGATTCCCTTACGTAACCGGACTGGCCGTACTGGCGCTTGGTGTAATTGCGGTGATGTTCATATTTGATGAGGGCAATCGGTTCAGCATCAGTATCTGCCTCGGTGTCCTTGCCGTATTGATTATCTGGTCCCTGATTCGGTTCAGGAAGTCGAATGGACAGGAAGTTTAAGGTTTGCAGAAGTAAAATTGAAGAGTAGAGGTGTGGACCTCTACATGGACCAAACATCTCGGCATTCATGCCGGGGTGTTTTTTTATGTGCAAAGGAATGAGCTCAGAGTATAAGAGGACGATCTGTTGCATTTGGGAGATATTGGGGGTAATACGAACTATGGAAATAAACCAGCAGTCTCTACGAAATAATGTAGTTCCATTTTATAATAGAAGGCCAAGTGTATATTTGAATCAATTAAATATTTCATGCCTACAGATTCTTATAACAACGTAATACATATTTTGAACGAGGTATCATATGACGACGATAAAGGTAACACCTGAACAATTATCATCTGTTTCTAAACAATTTGCAGTCGCACAGAGCCAGGTTTTTCAGATGAATAGTATCTTGAAACAACATTTATTCGAGATCGAAAGACAGTGGGATGGAAGCACAAAGGAAAAGTTTTATGTTAATTTTGTTGCTGCACAAAAGATAATGGATAACTTTGTTTCATTATCTCTGTCGATTTCCAAAGAACTCGAAGGACATGCAGAAAAATTCAGACTTGCAGATCAGCAAGCAGTGCAATCTTATGATTCGAGGTGTGCACCGCCACCGCCGGATGAATGTAGGGCCCCGGCAACGGACAACCGTAATGCATTCCAAAAATCAGCTGACAGCTTGGCCGAGTTGGGTCGTGCATTTATGCAATCTGCGGACGATCGATATCAAAAACGTTATGATAGTGTAGGGGGATTTCTGGATTACTGGACGTTCGGTATCCCGAGTGGACTGATTCAGGGATATGTAGACCGGGCGGATAAGGCATTTAACTCTCCCAATGATACAGCAAACTGGCTTACATTCGGTATTCATGGAACGATTAGGGGGGCTGCTATGCCAACCAATGCCTGGTCCAGCGAACACTGGGCGAATATGATTGGTATGGGAGGGCTGATGGTTGGTACCGGATATGCCTCTTCTATGATCAAACCGCATAATCTACTGACATCTTCAGGAGGGGGCGTGAAAATAAATTCGTTCACACGTCCATCGGGTACAGGACAAATGACGGGTGGATTTAATGGCTTTCAGGATCCCCGCATGCGAGTATTGGACAATATTGCCGAGAGTAAAAAGGCGAGAGAATCATCTAAGTTTAATGAGTTTGTAGAGAAGGAAAGGGGAATTGTTGATAAAACAGAAGAAAAAATAGATATGTTTAGAAAAGATACAGATGATCCATTAAAAGTAGTTCTGGGTCCAGGAAGGGAGTCTCATCCCGAAAAGTGGAAAGAAATTATTGATAATTTGGAATCAAATGGTGTCGAAGTGATTCATAGAGGCGAGGATATGGCTTATTCCCCAAAAAGAGGTGGCCCTGGACAACTAATTATAAATGAAGATGCTTCAATTGGGGCACTTATCCATGAATACACACATTATCTAGACGATATGAATAAGGGATTTCCGGGTATGAGTTATCATTTTCAAACAATAAATCGTGTTAAAATGGAATTGAATGCATATATGAGAGAAATCAAAATAGCCGAAGAGTTGGGTCGGAATGACATTGCGAATACTCTATTTGAGAATTATTTAAGAGAAAGAAAAACGTTAACTAGTCACTTAAAATAAACTAGATGGGTGATCATAAATGAATTTAATTAATAAAATCGAAGAAGGAAAATGTTCAGTTGAAGAGTTACAACAATTACTAAATGAGCAGAATCCAATCGTTCTGTATCATGTAATGACTTATATTGGCAAAGAAAAATTAGACACTAATAGCATGCAGAGAAAGTTGGAGGAGCTATCGTCCAGAAGGGAATCCTCAGATAAGTTATTAGGTTATTATAAGGTGGGAGACCTTGCAATAGCCACACTGATAAAATTAGGAAAAGCGCCTTCTGAGCTATCTAGTTATCAATCGCTCAGTGAATTTGATCAAAAAATGATTATAAATTTGCTCGAAGAGTTAGAATGGTAGATCAGTTTTCTCTAGAGAATTTGATGCCTATTGAATCAACTTAACATTTTAACCCCTGAAGTATCTAACGAAGTAATTTTTGGTCAGATCCAACGGAAGTTGGTGCACCGAGCTGCACTGGATCGAACATCTCGGCATGTATGCCGGGATGTTTTTTTTGTGCAAAGGAATGGCTCAGAGAGTCGAGATCAGGCGGCAACGTGGACTTGCTCTTTCATGTCTTTTCTATATTGAAAAGTGAGGTGGAGAGACTTGGCAGCAAGAGCCTTTAGAGATCATTGAAACCAGATATGAAATTAGAAGTATATATTTAGAAGAATTAATTATTTTAGTTAACGATTGGGAGAAGGGAGAGACGGATGTAATAACATTATTTTAATAAAGTTAGGTTATGAAGGATTAGCAGGGGGAGAGTTTAAGCAGAAGTGTAATTCTAAAAGTGTGAGTTGCTACGTAATGATGAAGTTTGTGTTTGGATACAACCCTAGAGGGAGGATGAGTATGCCATTCATTGGAGGAATAATTTTAGTCTTTATCTTAGCATTTATTCTATGGTCATTAATGTTCCCGCTATTCAATATGGTAGGTAGGAGAGTGTTAAAAAGATACAATAAATTCAAACAAGAGGAGAATGTAAATGAAGAATCTAAAGACGTTTAAGGTAGGAGCAATCTCAGTAGCTTTAGTGATTATTGTGGGAGTAATATTGGTAAGCTTTTTTGTGACACGAATTCCTAACGGTTATGTTGGCGTTGTCTATTCACCAAATGGAGGAGTAAAAGATAATACGCTGAGTCAGGGATGGAAGTTGGTTGGTGCGTTTGATAAGGTAACCAAATATCCAATTCGAATTCAAACCGTTGAATACAAGGATATTCAGATTGCTACGTCTGACGGAAAAAACATCACAATCGATTTTGCTTACAACTATCAAGTAGAACCAAGCCAAGTGTCTTCGATTTTTAATACTTTTGGACCCATTAGCATTCAGGAAATTGAAGATACATATCTGAAAACACGTTTTCGTGATGCAGCCCGGAAAGGTATTTCTAAATTTACTGTAATTGATGTATATGGAGAAAAATCATCCGAGGCTGGCGTAGACGTTCAACAACGTTTCGCAGACGATGTCAAAGAACTGGGTTTCATTGTATCCAATGTGACCGTTGGTGTTCCTCAACCAGATGCAAAAACCCAAGAAGCCATAGATAAACGAGTCGAGGCATCTCAAGAGCTGGAACGTAAAACGACTGAGCTTGAAATTGCGAAGAAAGAGGCAGAACGTAAACGTGTGGAAGCACAAGGTAACGCAGACAAACTATTGATCGAAGCAGAAGGTCAAGCCAAAGCAAATAAAGAGCTTCAACAATCACTTACAAGCCAACTTGTTCAATACGAAACGATTAAGAAGTGGGACGGTGTGCTTCCATATGTCAGTGGTTCCAATACGCCAATGATTCAGTTACCAACTGCAGCTGCAAAGACAGAAGAGGTAAAATAAATGAAGGGGAGTTTTTCTCCCCTACTGTGATACAAATATTCCTTAACAAATCCAACGGAGAGGTGCCCATTGAATCAACTTAACATTTTGCCCCCTAAATCATTTAACGAAGAAACCTTTGATCAGATCCAACAGGAATTGCTGACAAGAATACACTTGCAGAACAGCTTCAACAAGGAGGATGTCCATCTGGTGGCAGGAGTGGATCTGGCATACTGGGAGGATGGAGACCGTACATTTGCGGTGTGCTGCATTTGTGTAGTGGACTACTTTACCCATGAGATTGTGGAAACGAAGTCCTTGCAGGATGAGATCAAGGTGCCCTACATCGCAGGGTATCTGTCCTTCCGGGAGCTGCCGCTCATTCTGGATACGATAGGCCAACTGGAGAATGATCCGGATCTGGTCATGTTTGACGGAAACGGCTATCTGCATCCTCGGCATATGGGGATCGCCACACATGCTTCGTTTTACCTCAACAAGCCTACCATCGGCATCGCCAAGAGTTATCTCCGAATTCAAGACAAGGACTATGAGATGCCAGCAAGCGAATCGGGTGCATTCACGGATATTGTGATTAACGGTGAAGTCTATGGGCGTGCACTGCGAACGCATTCACAGGTTAAACCGATCTTCGTCTCCTGTGGCAATGGGATCGATATCAATACGGCTACAGAAGTGACCCTGGCGTTAATTAACAAAGAAAGCCGATTGCCTATCCCTGTAAGACAAGCTGATTTGGAAACGAAAAAGCACCGGGCTGCACTGAAACAACTGGACAGCAATAATGGCGACAAGGGTGGATCATACGACGAATAATACCGAAAACTCTGACGCAAACGTTGGAGTTTTTTTATTTGCACTATAGCGTACAATTTCACCTCAAGCAGGCTGCGACAAGTTCCGTCCAATTGAAGCTGGCACAGTAATTGATGTGAAGCGAGACATATCCAGTAACGGCGTGCCTTTTTTGGTGTGAACCAAGACGAACAGATAAAGATATCCTCAAATCCATTAACTCTTGAAATAATCCAGCTCGATCGCCTGTCTGAACTTCTGGGCAAACCGTTCGGCGGCAACGGCAACCTCCTTGGACTCGGTCTGTACGAAGCCAATTTGCATCTTGGGCTGGTCAATGGAGGCAATCTCAACCATCTTCACAAGGCCTTCTTTCCACAATGTGTTCTGGTAGAAAGAGAAATCGTGACCGATGCTGGCTGCTATATTGTTTCTAAGCACCGTGTTGATCGCTTCCGAATTATTGGTCTTGAAGAGGATGGATAATGATCCATAATCGTATCTGAAATCCTTAATGAAATCTTCTATGAAGCCATCGCGGTACAGCGCGAGGGGATGCTCCTTCAATTGATCCGGCGTCACCCGATTCAGCTTGGCCAGATCAGACTGGTGATGGGTGCCTACAACCAGTTTACCGGAATACATGGGGCTGAAATGCAGTCCGTCAAACTCACGCAGCTGTTTCGTGTAAATGGCAATGAAGCCAAGGTGTGCCTTGTTGTTCCGGATATCTTCGATAATCTCCATGGAACCTTTCTCTTCTATGGAAATGTTCAGTAGAGGATGCTCCCTTTTCATATCGGCAGTGGTCTGGACAAGGTAGTGCATGACACTGGGAAAAGTCGCTACATGCAGGTCCCCTGTCAGGCAGGATGCTTCCACATTCAGCGATTTCAATTCATCGACCCGCTGCAAAATGTCCAGCGCCTTGGCAATGAATTGTTTGCCTTCTGTTGTGGGGTGCGTCCCCTGCCGGGAGCGTTCGAACAGGACCAGGCCAAGCTCCTTTTCCAGACGATGGATAGACTGACTGATGGCCGATTGGGTAACATGAAGGTGCTCCGAGGCGGCGGAAAACGATTGGGTTTTGGCAATTTCAACGACATATTCAAGCTGTTCCAGATTCATGGGTTCATCTCCGTTTTAACATTACTGCTACTAATATTAACATTAGTATCTATAAATATGAATAATAAGTGAACGGCGATATAATACATAGACAAGCTATTTATAAGCTCAACTAAAGGGGATGGATTTACATGAAAGCAGCAGTATGGTACGGCCATAAAGATGTTCGAGTGGAAGAACGTGAAGTTCCGGTCGCTGGATCCGGACAAGTCAAAATTAAAGTGGAATATGCGGGGATCTGCGGCAGTGACTTGCATGCTTATCATCATGGTGTAGGAATTCAGGAAGGTGAGAATCATCCGCTCTCAGGTCAGCAGGCACCATTGACATTGGGCCATGAGTTCGCCGGAACGGTCAGTGAATTGGGAAGGGATGTAAGCGGTATCAACATAGGAGACCGTGTTGTGGTGGAGCCATTGTATCATTGCGGTAAATGCGAATACTGTATCCAGGGTCGCTATAATCAGTGTACCGAATTCGGCTTCGTAGGTTTGAATGGGGATGGTGGTTTTGCCGAGTATGTTGTTGTCGAAGCATATATGGTGCACCCATTGCCAGACAATGTTTCTTTTGAAGAAGGTGCACTTGTTGAGCCTACAGCGGTAGCCTTCCATGCCGTTCGCCACAGCAAGCTGAAAGTGGGACAGAAGGTAGCTGTGTATGGTGCGGGTCCAATTGGACTGTTGACCATTCTATCCGCCAAAGCGGCAGGAGCTTCCACGATCTATGCGGTTGACGTGTTCGAGGAACGCCTGAATCTGGCAGCTAAACTGGGAGCCATTCCGGTGAACAGCGCCAAAGTGAATGCAACGGAAGTAATCCTGGAGCAATCTGGCGGAATTGATGTCGCGTATGAAGCAGCAGGTGTACAACCTACGATGGATAGCGCTGTAGCAGTAGTCAAAAAAGGCGGAGAAGTGGTTGTCATTGCAGCCATCCCTAACCCACTGCAGGTCAACTTCTTCGATCTTCTGGTGAAGGAAGCGAACCTGACGGCCACACTGGCATATCGCCACATTTTCCCTGAAGTTATCTCTCTCATTGCTGAAGGAGCACTCGATGTGAAACAGGTTATTACGAAGAAAATCAAACTGGATAACATCGTGGAAGAAGGACTGGAACTGCTGATGAGCGACAAGAGTCATGCGAAAATTTTGGTAGAGATCGGCGGTTAATAAGCAGTGTTACATTGCCGCATCTTCCAATAGTAAAGGCCACTCGGATGAGTGGCCTTTTTTCATCTTATCACTTAATTGAACTGAGGTTTATCACTTGCGCTTAATAGCATGTGTTCTCATATGAATCATGAATCGTAACGATAACAGATGGCGTTGCCGCCGCTGCTGCGTGTACTGAATTCTTCATCCTCCACAAAGCCAAAACGTTCATATAATCGGATGGCATTCGTCATCTGCCCGCCCGTGAACAGATACACCGTATTTTTGCCCATGTCCTTGGCAGATGTAACACACTGACGAAGGAGCTCCCGGGCAATACCGTGACCCCGCCACGCAGGATCCACGCCAAGCAGACGAATGAACGGATAATCAATCGGGAGTTCAAAATTGGGATAAGCATTGTGTGCGGTTTCGAACAATTGCACGGTCCCCACAATCTGATCGTCCACTTTGGCGACCCATAATTGTGTGAGGTAGGGATTATCCAGTGATTCCTCGATGTCTTTCACATAGGCTTCCCAACGTTGTTGATCCTGAAAGGTATCCTTGTATTCTGCGTAACTTGCAATGAGGATATCTATGATCCCTTTATGATCAGCTTCTGAAGCGGGTTGAATCGTGACTGCCGTTGTCGTCATTTCAATTTCTCCTTCTGAAATGGGGTGGATGAAATACAGTTATTTCACATCTTAACACAACTAAATTTATCGGAATAATCAAAATGTTCTATAGATTACGTATGATTTTCTATGAGTAAGTCTATGCCATCATCTTCACTTCTCATACGAATCCAGCAATTATAAACGATTGAGCTGGGTGGAATACAGATTATTGCGGTATTCCGTTGGCGTATTGCCTTCATACTGCTTGAACATGCGGAGGAACAGCTTGTAGTCCGTGAATCCGCATTGTCCGGCAATTTCTTTGACACTGGCATTGGTATTGAGCAGCAGCTGTTTGGCCCGGTTGATTCGCTGGGTGAGGATGTACGTTTTCAAGCCGATGCCTTTTTCGCGTTTCACCATTTTGGAGATATAGTCCTTGTTAAAATTAAAATGCTCCGCAATCCTGCTAACCGTGATATCCGTATGAAGATGAATATCAACCCACTTGCAGATATGGTCAACGACCGCATTATGGGGGCGATAACCAGCCTCCGCGTTTCGCTCCAACTCCTTTAACAGCAGCAGAAGTGCCGCTTCTGCCTCTTCGGGGGAGAAGGACGAGACATGCAGCAGCTGCTTGAACAGCTGATTGGCCGTCGAGGGTACCGGGATGGTCACATGTGTGGGATAACGATCGAACCCTTCAGCCAAGGTGTCATAGTGAACCCAGTAAAAGCTGACAGGAGCATCGCTTATCTGGTAACCATAATGGGTATGCCCCGCTCGCAAAAACAGAAGATCATTGGCGCGAACCACGTAATACCGATCTTCCTCCGCAATATACATCTCGCCTTCCAGCATCAAAATGATCTCATGCACAGGCATGATCCGCTTCATATGTGTCCAATTGCCTTCCGTAATGAACTTGCCGCACAGATAATATTGGAGTGGCTTTTGCATAAGACGGATTTATCCACCTTTTCTTGGATTATGAGTCTGATGTAGTTGTATTTTATTTGATAACATGTGGATAATCAAGGATGGATATGAGGCAGTAATCATGCAACGTATAAATGGAAACACGGATTTTACCCTTTCACATGCTTCAGAAAAGATATTAAAAGTCATCATATCATTACATAATGAGGAGGAGCATAGTTCATGATTGAAACGAAAAAGGGATTTTTGGGTCCCGAACACGTGCATTTGTTAAATGGGGTTTTCCAAACATCCCAAGAGGTCGGGGAACGGTACCTGTTATCGCTGGACATCGATCGGTTCCTGGCCCCATGTTACGAGGCACACGGATTAACCGCGAAGAAGGAGCGGTATGCCGGTTGGGAAGCGCGGACGATCAGCGGACATTCCCTGGGGCATTATCTGTCTGCTCTGGCTGTGACGTATCAGGCGACAGGCAACAAGACACTCAAACAAACTTTGGACTATGCCGTCACCGAGCTTGCGGGAATACAGCAGGCAACAGGCAGCGGATATATCGGCGGATTGACGGAAGAAGCGTTCCATATCGCATTCCGGGCCGAACATATCGGTGGATTCAATATCGGCGAATACTGGGTTCCATGGTACAGCGTGCACAAAATCTATCGTGGCCTGATTGACGCCTATACACGGACAGGCAACGGTCAGGCACTTGAAGTCGTTACTCGGTTTGCAGACTGGGCGGTAGAAGGAGTGCTCCCGATGACAGAAAAACAGATGCAGACGATGCTTCAAAGTGAGCACGGAGGCATGAATGAGGTATTTGCACAATTGTATGGCATCACGGGCACAGCCGTATACCTTGAGATTGCTAACAAGTTTACCCATCAGTTGATCCTTGGACCCTTGGAACATAAGCAGGACGACCTTCAAGGCAAGCACGCCAATACTCAGATTCCCAAAGTGATCGGAGCAGCCGAAATTTATAATCAGGATCATTCGCACGAGAGCTACCGGACGGCCGCTGAGTTTTTCTGGGACACAACGATTCATCATCGCTCCTATGTGTTCGGTGCCACGAGCATCGCGGAACATTATGAAGCGAAGGGCATGGAGAGCCTGGGTATCAAAACCGGAGAGAGCTGCTGTACCCACAACATGATGCATCTGACGAAGCAGCTGTTTGCCTGGAACCCGGACAGTGCCTACATGGACTATTATGAGAACGCTATCTACAATCACATCCTGGGCACGCAGGACCCTGATACAGGTAACAAAACATATTTTGCTTCAACCCTCCAGGGCCATTACAAAATCTACGGGACACATGATACTGCATGGTGGTGCTGCACAGGCTCAGGGATGGAGAACCCGGGCAAATATGCCGAGGCCATCTATTTCGAAGATGAACAGGATCTGTATGTGAACCTGTATATCGCATCCGGGCTGGACTGGACGTCACAGGGACTATCCCTGAAGCTTGAAACCGACTTTCCTTATTCGGAAAAGGTAACCCTGACGATCACCGGAGGCAACGCCTCGGCTAATCTAAAACTACGCGTGCCTTCATGGCTGCAGGAGCCAATGACGGCAACCGTCAACGGGGATGCGGCCCATCCGTATACACGGATGGAAGCCGGCTATCTCTCCATCCAGCGCACATGGTCCGCCGGGGATGTCGTCACCATCACCCTGCCGATGTCGCTGAGCCGATACACGTCAAGGGATGATACCCACAAAGTCGCCTTCCTGTATGGACCCATTGTGCTCGCGGGCGCTCTGGGAAGCGAAGGGCTGCCGGAAGATACCATTGTGGATGAGACAGCCCTGAATCCGAAGACGGCCCCGGTACCCGTGATTTGGACGGAGCAGGAGGATGTCCGGGAGTGGATCAGCGTCGTGGATGCGGGTACGTTAACGTTTGAACTTAGCAAGGATGTTACGTCTACGGGCGAACCCGTGAAGCTGATTCCGTTCTACGATGTGCATCATGAGTTTTATACGGTATACTGGCCGTTTAACGATGAAGGTGATGCGCTGGAGAAAGAGCTGAATGATATTACGATCGACAGGGTGCAGCCGGATGGGCAGCAGGATGAGATCGGGCATCATCTGGATAGCAACTGCCGAGCAGAACACCATAACGGTTCGTACACGGACAGCCGCAACAGGCTGCATATGTGGCGGGAAGCCTTTGGCGTCAGCGGAGCATATTTCAGCTACCAACTGGCCGTGGAAAGTTCAGGTACCAATGTTTTGTGCGTCGGCTACTGGGGCGGGGATCATTCACCATTTGAACGCGAAGGAACGAGGTATGCCAGAGAGTTCAACATTGTGGTAGATGGAACCGTAGTCGGTGAGCAGCGAATTCATATGAACAAGATTGGTGAAGTGTTCTATGCCACCTATGATATTCCTGAGACGGTTACCTCCGGTAAAGACAGTGTGACAGTAACATTCCAGGCCATTGGTGATCGTGGGTGTGCAGGAAAAGTCGTAGAGGTGCGTACAACCCGAAGCAAGCCGGAATCCGTGATCTCATAAAACGGCAGCGCATGGAAATCAGCAAACACAATGGTATAATGAGGACAAAGTCGATTAGGGATCAGGGAGGTTGAATGTGTGGCAAAACCGGATAACAAAGGTATCTATAGCTTTCAGGATTGGCTGACCTGGGAAGGAACATGGGAACTCATTAATGGCAAAGCCTATAATATGTCCCCGGCACCGACCTCTATGCACCAATTTATCGTGGGCGAGCTGCATTTCTCCTTGCGAACTTTTTTGCAGAACCAAAAATGCTATGTGTTTGTTGCACCCTTCGATGTGTATTTTAGCGAAAATGAACAATACGATGCACCTGATCATGTTGTACAACCGGATCTGTCAGTTATTTGTTCCAAGGACCAAATCTCCAAAAATGGCTGTTACGGTGCACCGTCTTTAATTATAGAAGTATTGTCTCCTTCGACTGCCTTAAAGGATTTTAACGAGAAATTTAATTTGTATCAGAAATATGGTGTGAATGAATATTGGATTGTCGATCCTGGCAACCAGACGGTACATGTATATACGCTAGAGGACGGAAGCTATCAAGATCGCAGGCTGTATACGGAAGATCAGACGATTCAATCGAAACTGTTCCCGGATCTGGCGATACCCTTTCATCAGCTGTTCAGGCTGGAATAGAATATTATTTAAGTTACTCCGGTGCCCTGTGCCCGGAGTATTTTTGATTTCTTTTTCCGGCTCGTCCTATATAAAAAATGACACGCAATCTCCATATTCCACGTATTACCTGTAAATCTTTCTTTTTCCGTTACCGGATAATCCATGTTTTTCTTCGTCCGAATTGTACCTGCTGTTATGAGATTACAAAATTTGTCCACGTGTCCATGGAGATGAAATGGGATGAGCCTGGGCCACGTATATTATGAATATCCACATTCATCGACCTGAATGAGACAGCATCATGTACAATGAGTGATATACCTTAGTGGTAAATATCGACAATTGGTCCATCATATAGCGAGAAAGGAGGTCAGCTTGTTACATGACCAAATACATAAAATGGTTGAGCCTGATTTTCGGCATCGTTGTCATCAATGTTCTGTTATTTTCGCCAGGCTTTATCGGACTTGGCTTCCGGGGTGAAGCCTTCTCCACTGCGCTGTCCGTCACCCTGCTGTTCGGGAGTGTGATGGCCCTCTTTTACGGAAGTTACACTCTGCTGTTTAGACAGCCGGTGGTCCTGCCCGTCAAGCAGATCGAGACCCATGAGGATTATGTAGAAGCATTGTCTTTTTACAGACGCATTAAAGTGCTTGAAGAAGATATCACGCTGGGATTGTCCCAACTAAACCGGATGAAGAAAAAGAAAGAAACGCTCCTGAACGTGCTGAACCAGCGGTTCGATCCGGGGGAGCTGAGTTATAAGAAATTTGCCTCCGTCACGCTTGAAGTGGAGAAGCTGCTGTATCTCAACATTCGAAGCGTGCTGAATAGACTCCATGTGTTCGATGAAGCCGAATACGCCGCCCTGATGAAATCCAAATCCTCCAAGATACCGCCAAAATTATTCCAGGAAAAAACCAAAGTATATAACGACTATCTATCCTATGTGAAAGATTCGCTCCATACCAATGAAGAAATACTGCTCAAACTCGATCAGCTGCTGCTGGAAATATCACGCCTGGACAGCTTTGAAGCCGGGGATATTGAACAGATGCCCTGTATGAAGGACATTGATCAGTTAATCAAGCACACCAAATTATACAGACAGTGAGGGGTTGCATTTATGGCGAAGAAGGGGAAGTTTTTTCTCATATCAATTGTGATGCTGGTGCTCGTGTTCGGATTGGTCTATGCAGGAATTACATTGACATCGAATTTCGGCAAATCCAGTACACAGGTGACAACAGAGAATGCAGGCAAAGAATTAGGCAAGTTGTATGCGGACATTGCGCCAGCGACGGCTGAACCCGTGAAGGGGCAGATTGATCTGGATCCGGTTGATGTGGCAGATGCCCTTCCGGATATCTCGAAGTTCCCGATTACCGTTGAGAATACCACGAACGAGTATGTAGAGATCTTCTCTTCCATTGAGAAGTCGGGCACCGGAGCAGACGGCTGGTTGACCGAGGTCAGTGAAGAATTCAACAAGGCCAACATTACAGTGGGCGGTCAACCGGTATCGGTAAAAATCCGTAATATCGCTTCCGGTACGGCAGCCGATTATATCAAGTCCGGCAAATACGTACCTGATGCATATACCCCTTCCAATGAACTGTGGGGCGAAATGGTAGCCGCTAGCGGGGTGAAGACGGAGAAGGTATCCGATAGGCTCGTGGGCAACGTCCCCGGAATTGTGATCTCCAAAGCCAAATATGATTCGCTTGTTGATACCTACGGATCCGTTAACGTCAAAACGGTAACCGAAGCGATTGCCAACAATGAACTCGCAATGGGGTATACCGACCCGTTTGCCAGCTCCACAGGACTTAACTTTCTTGTGACGGCATTGAACACGTACGATAGCTCCAATCCGCTGGGGGAAAAAGCGATTGAAGGCTTCGAGAAGTTCCAGGCCAATGTGCCATTTACGGCTTCCACAACCATTCAGATGCGCGAAGCCGCGAAGTCGGGCCGATTGGATGCCTTTGTGCTTGAATACCAGACATACGTCAACACCGCAGACCTGAAGAGCGGATATGTTTTTACCCCGTTTGGTGTAAGACATGACAGCCCGCTGTATGCACTGGGGCAGCTGCCGCAGAACAAACAGGAGATTATCCAGAAGTTTGCGGAGTTCGTGACCCAAGAGAAATACCAGCAGTCGGCGGAAGAATTCGGATTTAACGGTTTGCAGGATTACAAGTCTGAGCTGGCGACCGTCGATGGGGGAACTCTATTATCCGCGCAGAAGGTATGGAAAGAGAAAAAGAACGGAAGTAAACCGATCGCTGCCGTATTCGTTACGGACGTATCCGGAAGCATGGATGGGGAACCGCTGAACCGGTTGAAGGAATCTCTTCGCAAAGGTCAGAAATATCTGGGCACCGACAATAGTATAGGCCTCGTTTCTTATTCCAGTGGGGTAACCGTGAATCTGCCGATTGCCAAGTATGATACGAACCAGCAGTCCATGTTCGTCGGGTCCGTGGATAGTTTGCAAGCAGGCGGCGGTACAGCGACTTTTGACGGTATCGTGGTAGCCATGAAGATGCTGGAAGACTATATGGCCGCTGACCCGAACGTGAAACCGCTGATTTTTGTCCTGAGTGATGGAGAGACCAATGAGGGACATACACTGAAAGATATACGTGAACTGGTCGAGACCTACCAAGTGCCAATCTACACGATCGGATACAACGCTGACATCAAAGCCTTGGAGAGCATCTCCAGCATTAACGAAGCAGCCAGCATCAATGCCGATACAGATGATGTCGTGTACAAGATCGGAAATCTGTTTAACGTCCAGATGTAAGTAAGTAATCTACCCCGAAAAAGGGAGATCAAGAAATCTGGGGATAACAGCGATCAGAAGATGGTACTGCATTCGTAGTGGCCGAGTGTAATCATCATTAGTTCATTTATAAAGTGTGTAATTAAGGGGGAGTTTGGATGTCGTTTTCGATGGAAATACCTAGCCAGAAGGAGATTCAGAAGGTTATCGAGGAAGAGGTGAAGCCCGTTCCGGCCGAGGTGGCGGAGCTGCAGCAGGTGGCGAACGCCAACGTGGAGATGATCATGTCACTGGATCTGGAATCACTGGATAAGCGCAAGGAGATTTTACAGTCCATTGAAGGCTTTGGCATGAACACCATGAGATCCTCTTCAGAGAAAAACGCGTTGCTTCAAGTCTCTGTTGGACATCTGTCCAAGACGGGAGACGAGGGCGGTCAGGTTGCCAAAGGCTTGACCGAGCTGCACATGCAATTGAAGGATCTCGATCCCAGCGTGGTCGATTTCGCCAAGACCGGATTCCTCGGCAAATTGTTCAACCCGCTGCGGGCTTATTTTCTCAAATACCAGAAGGCTGATGCAGTCATCGCCGATATCGTGACATCCCTGGACAAAGGCAGGGCAACATTGCGCAATGATAATACGACACTGGAGATCGAGCAGCAGACGCTGCGGGAGCTGACCAAACGATTGCAAAAGGAAATCCAGCTCGGTGTGCTCATGGATGAATCGATCGACGGACAGATTGAAGCAGCGAAGGTTCGGAATGAGGACCCGGAGAAAGTCCGGTTTATTACGGAAGAAGTATTATTCCCGCTTCGTCAGCGGGTCATGGATCTGCAGCAGATGCTGGTCGTGAACCAGCAGGGCATCATGGCGATTGAGGTGGTCATCCGCAACAACAAGGAATTGATCCGCGGAGTCGACCGGGCTAAGAATGTGACAATCTCTGCACTGAAAATTGCCGTAACCGTTGCCAGTGCGCTGTACAATCAGAAGATTGTTCTGCAGAAGATTGAATTGCTCAATCAGACGACCAATGACCTGATTGCAGGCACGTCCAAAATGCTGAAGGATCAAGGCATCGCGATTCAGAAGCAGGCGTATGATGCCAGCATTTCCGTCGATACGATGAAGCAGGCCTTCACGGACGTGCTGTCCGCACTGGACTCCATCAGTGTATATAAGCAGGAGGCACTACCGCGGATGCGGGAGACGATCAACCAGTTCCGTGAACTTGCGGATACCGGAGAGCAGCAGATCCAGCGCTTGGAGAAAGGGCAGAAGCTGGGGTTGTGATCAAGAGTGAAATGGGGATTGCATCACATTTTCCTATACATTCTGTAATTCAAAAGCGACCAGTTCCCAATTTAATTGGAGAAAGGTCGCTTTTTGAATTTTAATAAGATGTGGCATTATCGATGAGCTCGACAATAACAGCATTAATGACTCCCTGATGATATTCCCTATAACATTTAAATATCATAACCCATCTTTCTAGCATAGGCGTACAGTTGTAGTTGGGTATAATCAAGTAGTTCGTCTCCAGTGGTTACTTTAGCATTGCCTTGTTTAAGTAGGGTATAATTCACTTTGGTCTTGGACACTGCTTTCTTGTACAGCAAGTACCCTTCAAGTTGATTATAGCTCCCCTTAACATATGTGGCATGAATTTTCTTCAGTTCCGGATTGGTAGGCTTGATTTGTTTTAACTTGGATACATATTTCGTATAGTTGGGGATAACTGTATTCGTAAGTTTTAGATACATGGATTTGCGATTGCTTGAGTTAACACTGGAGCCGATGCTTTCCAAAGCATCAAAGGCTTTTTCCTCATAGGATTCTAGGGCAAAAACCTGATTAAGATAATTTTCAAATTCCTGTTGGTCTGCCGTTAGCTCTGGTTCTTCCTCGGCGAAATCCTCGTACCAGTTGTCATCTGTAATCGTATCCTCTTCGTAGGCATCAAACTCATCCGAATATGTAGGGTTTACATCATCTGCTGCAGCTGCATATGACCCCATAGGCATAAGTACTCCACCGAGTAGAGAAAGACTTACAATTGACGATAATAACCATGTTTTCTTCAAGCGAAATGTCCCCTGTCTGTGTATGTAATATTATTCCAGATGATAATCTAACATAGATTCAGCAAAAGTTACAGGAATGTATTTACATCATTTTGGTTGTGAAGTTTCCTCGAAATCATCTCGATCACCATACTATATTGAAAATAGCGGTATTCATTTTCAGTCTTTCAACACGACATTGTCAGGCCGGTAATGAATGATCTTGAATAACTCCTCGGCCATGTAAGCGGGGCTGTGCTTGAAATCCTGTCTAATCCACTCCAGGATCATGCCGAATATCGCATGGGACTGGTAGCTTGCCAGCAGTTCAGGGTTAATGTGCTGCGGGAATATTTGATTCAGATCCTGTAAGGAGAGATCCCGAAGAACATCACAGATCATGCGCTGGAAGTTGGAAGAAGCCTCGGATTTTACAACCAGCGTGTAGAATTGTGCGTGCTGGTGCACATGCTCAAATATGGTGATTGCCGAAGAGGGCATCAGACCAACCTCGAACTTTTCCATACCTTGATAGGGTTTGCGAAAAGAAGTGACCAGATCCTGTATCACATCATCAATAATCTCATCAAACAGGTCTTCCTTGTATTGATAATGTCGGTAGAAGGTGCCTCTGTTCAGATCCGCAAGCTGGACAATATCCGTGATGGAAATTTCTTTAAAGGGATATTTTTGCATCAAATGGATGAGTGCATCCTTCAATGCAGCTTTTGACTTCTTGATTCTTCTATCCATTGAATTGGAAGTATCAGACATATAGAATCCTCCTGGGAATGGCCTATTTAGAGTAAAAGTACATTTATGCTCCATCGTGTTCAATAACGTACAAAAGGGAAAGCTTTTACTGATTGAACCAGAATGCTATGACTTATTATACTAAGGATAGGAGTTAATGAACATTTGTTTGTTAACTTATTGTAAACGAATACACAAAGGAGGATACATGAGATGAAACTTCAAGATAAAGTAGCTGTTGTTACAGGTGCAGGTTCAGGTATGGGGAAAGCAATCGCCACGCTCTATGCACAAGAGGGGGCCAAAGTGGTTGTATCCGATATCAACGAGGAGTCCGCACAGACGGTCGTCAATGAGATCAAAGCCCAAGGCGGTGAAGCCATCGTGGTTTTGGCCAATGTAGCCAAAGAAGAGGATGTGCAAAACCTTATCGATACGACAGTTAGCACGTACGGTACAGTAGATATTTTGGTGAACAATGCAGGAATTATGGATGGCATGGAACCAGCTGCAGAGGTAACGGATGAGAAGTGGGAACGACTCTTTGCGGTGAATACCACAAGTGTCATGCGTACAACGCGCAAAGTGCTGCCGATCTTCCAGGAAAAGCAAAACGGCGTCATCGTGAACGTTGCTTCGGCAGGCGGATTGCATGGTGGACGTGCTGGAGCGGCATATACGGCTTCGAAGCATGCTGTAGTCGGATTCACTAAAAACACAGGGTTTATGTATGCAGAGCAAGGTATCCGCTGCAACGCCATCGCTCCGGGAGGGGTAGCAACCAATATCGGTGCCTCCATGGCAGGGATCAGCCAATTCGGTGCGTCCAGACAACAATTGGGCATGGCGATCAACCCACGCATAGGAACAAGTGAAGAGATTGCCAAGGTAGCGCTGTTCCTCGGCTCGGACGAGTCCAGTTTCGTAAACGGAACTGTGATTGAAGCGGACTCAGGGTGGAATTCCTATTAATCCGTCCATAGTATAAATCGGATAATGATATGTAAACGAGAAGCCGCATGCTGCGGCTTCTTTTTTTGCTGCCATCCATCGCTACTAACTATAGGCAATTCAAGTAATAGGACAAACGTTTGCATTGCTCTAACGAAGCTCAAAAATCATTTAAATGGAGGCCGGTTTAGACTTCGAAAAGAGAGAAGATTCGCGCACAATTAAACGATGCGGAATAATGACCGGATTCTGAGGCAGCGTTTCCCTGTTCAGAATTTTCAACAACACTTGAACGGCAGTATAACCAAGCTGGTAGGTTCCAATATCGATGGAGCTTAAAGGCGGAGAAGCCAGTTCTGATAAGGCAATGTTGTTAAAGCTGACTACACTGATATCCTCAGGTACACGGTAACCAAGTTCGGCAAGAGCTCTCAGTACGCCAAAAGCAACATTGTCATCAATCACGACGATGGCAGTAGGTCTGTCCGGCAGGGCCATGAACAATGACATGGCTCGGAATCCACTCTCTTGTAGGAATTCACCTTCCACAATCCAGTCATTATTGGTATGAAGTCCCGCTTCGGCAAGCGCCTTTTGGTATCCTTGCATGCGGTCATGCGATAACGTAATGTCCGGCGGGCCGCTGACGAATCCAATCCGTGTATGCCCTTGAGCAATTAAATGCTGGGTCGCATCATAAGCGGTCTGTACGTTGTCGTTATCAACCATGGGCGCGTCTGGGTGAGCTTCGCTGCGTCCGATCAGTACGAAGGGGAACTTTTCCTCCTCCAAAAAGGAGATGATTGGATCGTCCCGTTTGGAGCCTAACAGCAGAATGCCATCCACTCTTCGTCCATGAACCAGGCGGGAAATGGCGTGCAATTCATTGTCTGATGACGTTTCAGTGGTCAGCAGCAGTTCGTAATTCATGCGGGTGGCATGCGTAATAATTCCTCGCAGCAGTTCTCCGAAAAAGTAGTTCTGAAACAATTCTTCTGCAGGACGTGGAAGCATGATGCCAAGGGTTTGGGTCGTTTTGGATACAAGGCTCTTGGCCATGATATTGGGATGGTAATTTAGTTCTTTCATAATTTGCTTCACTTTGAGAGACGTCTCGGTGCTGATTCTGGGATGGTTGGAAATCACCCGTGAAACTGTAGAAGGGGAGACACCCGCCATTTTGGCAATATCTTTGATCGTAATCATGTAAAAAATCCCTTCTGATCCATCATTTCAACATTCTCCTATGGTAATGCAACAGATTCGATAAATCAATTGCAAACTGCAGCATGGAGGATACAGGAGAAGTAAAAATAAGGAAGAAGAAGACAGATCAAGCAAACAGGAAATTACTGGCGTTAGAACAAGAAATATGGATGAAATTGAACAAATATGGCTTGTGCAAACGTTTGTGCAAAGAAAGCCTGATATTGTATGATTTGATTGTTGTTGTAGCGCTTACATAAGTGGATTTAGCCTGCATCTTAGAATATTTCTCCCTGAATACATACTTAGAAGTATCCTTGTCTTCCATTTGAGCAAACGTTTGTGCAAAAGCGAACATGGATTGCAAAACCTGCATCAATCGTACCAATCAAGGGTGGAGAGCGCGAGACTGGTTGAACCAAACAGAGGGAAGGGGACATTTACATGAGAAAATGGCAAGGGGCAACATTGTCCGTCATCGTGGCCTTTACATTGGCCGCGTGCTCGGCTGGTGGTGGAACGAACTCTCCGGCAGCGGGGGGAACCGGAGATACGGAGGAAGTTGTAGAGCTGACAGCCGAAAATCTTCAGCCGGAAGAAGGCGCAACATTGGTCATCTGGGAAGATAAGAACCAACAGAGTTTTGTAGAGGAAAGAGCCAGGCTGTTTGAGGAAAAGTATGGTGTAACCGTGAAGATGGAGGAGCTGCCTCCTACCGATCAGGTAACCAAGCTGACAACGGACGGTCCGGCAGGACTCGCAGCAGATGTTGTCGTATTCCCGCATGACAAGATTGGAAGCGCTTCAGAAGCAGGTCTCATTTTGCCAAATGATATATTCGAGGCAGAGACGGTAGCGAACACCAGCGAAAATGCGCTGAAGGCCGTCACGTTTAAGGACATCTTATACGGATATCCGTACAGTGTGGAAACGTACGCTCTCTTCTATAACAAGGCACTTTATCCGGAAGCGCCGAAGAATTTTGAGGAGATTGTCAGCTTCGCCAAAACCTTTAATGATGTGAAATCCAACCAATATGCCCTCATGTGGGAATTGCAGCAGTTCTATTACAATTATGCGTTCCTGGCTTCCCAAGGCGGCTATATTTTCGGGGATAACGGAATGAACAGCGAAGATCTTGGCCTGAATAACGAAGGAGCCCAGAAGGGTGGGGAGTTCCTGAAGACACTGAAGTCGGAAGTGCTGCCGCTCAAGATGGGTGACGTGAACTATGATATCAAAAAAGGACTGTTCTCCAGCGGGAAACTGGCTATGGACATTAACGGTCCTTGGACGATTGCCGATTATCGCAATGCAGGTATTGATTTCGGCGTTGCACCGCTCCCGGCGATCGATGGCAAGCCAATGACATCCTTTTCTGGCGTGAAAGCCTATTACGTCAATGCATTCACGCAATATCCGAATGCAGCCAAACTCTTTGCGGCTTTCCTCTCCAACGAAGAGGCCCAGATGACCAACTTTGAGATGAACGGCACGCTTCCTGCCAACGCCAACGTGGCAGCCGATCCGAAGGTACAGGAGGATCCAATCAACAAGGCGTTCCTCGAACAATTCAACAATTCAACGCCAATGCCTTCGCTTCCCGCGATGGATAGTGTCTGGGGCCCGATCACTTCAGCCATGACCGATATCTGGGATGGCGGCAAGGATGTGAAGGCGTCGCTGGATAACGCCGTGAAGCAGATCCAGGAGAGTCTGGCAACAGTTCAATAATCGGACGGAGCACCTGGTAAGGAGAAGGTGGAGAGGAGAGAGCGAATGAAACAGCAGCATGTCCCGGTGTCTGTTCCGCAAAGCAGGGAAAAGCAGCACCGGATGACAGCGGCCATATGTTCCATCATACTGCAGGGTCTAGGACAGCTGTACAACCGGCAATGGATCAAGGGAATTTTCTTACTGTTACTGGAGGGGGCAGGTCTTGCTTACCTGCTTCCCCGCCTGTCGCAGGCCGTATGGGGAATATGGACACTGGGGGAAAATACGCAGCGTTTTGTCAAAGTGAATGGGTCTACGGTGCTTCAGCGGGGCGACCATTCAATCTTTTTACTGTTAGAGGGAATTATTGTGCTGCTCGTGTTTTTTGTGTTTATCATTGTCTACATCCTGAACATCCGTGATGCGTACCTTACGGGACTTGCGAGGGAGGAAGGAAAGAAAACACTGGGAGCGGCAGCTTCACTCCGTAACATGATGGACAAAAATTTTCCGTATCTGTTTTTGTCCATTCCGGCTCTGGGGGTGCTGTTCTTCACGATCATGCCGATCCTGTTTACAATCACCCTGGCGTTTACCAACTACTCGGCACCGGATCATATTCCTCCTGCCAAGCTCGTGGATTGGGTAGGGTTCAAGACATTTAGTGACCTGATTCAGCTCAAATCATGGAGTCACACCTTTTATGGCGTATTAACATGGACGGTTATATGGGCGATACTCGCAACCGTGACCACTTATTTTGGCGGGGTACTTGTAGCGCTGCTGATTGAGCAGCGAGGCATCCGGTTCAAAAAGCTGTGGCGGACGATCTTCATTCTCCCTTATGCCATACCACAGATCATTTCCTTGCTGCTCATGCGGAACCTGTTTAATGGTCAATTCGGTCCAATTAATACGTATATGAGAGCTTTTGGTCTGGAGGGACTGCCCTGGCTGACCGATCCGTTCTGGGCCAAGGTCACAGTCATTGTTGTTAACATGTGGATCGGTATTCCGGTCAGCATGGTGCTGATCCTTGGCGTTCTGACGGCGATTCCACGTGATCTGTATGAGGCCGCTGAAGTGGATGGAGCATCCGCATTCCAGAAATTCCGGATCATCACCATGCCATTCATCCTTTTTGCAACAACTCCGGTGCTTATCATGCAATTTGCCGGAAACTTCAACAATTTCAATGTCATATTCCTGCTGACCAACGGTAATCCGTTACGAGGCGACTACCAGTATGCGGGAGCAACAGACCTGCTGGTGACCTGGCTCTACAAGCTTACGCTGGACAACAACAAATACAACATGGCTTCAGCGGTGGGCATCATCATCTTCATTATTATCGCGTCGTTTTCCATCTGGAATTTCCGTCGCTCCAAATCGTTCAAGGAGGAGGACATGATTCAATGAAGAAACGCAATAATCCGCTGCGGCTAACGCTTAGTTATGTGCTGCTGATCATCATTGCCGTGGTCTCCGTCTATCCGGTGTTGTGGATCTTTCTCTCTTCCCTGCGGCCTGGTGCGGCACTGTTCAGCGAGCGTTTGTGGCCTGAAGCCTTTACCTTGTCCCACTATGGCGAATTGTTCAACAATCCATCCTTCATGTATGGCAGGTGGTATCTGAACACGCTGAAAATTGCCTTTTTCACCATGATCTTTTCCACGCTGATGGTAACGCTTGGGATGTATGCCCTATCCCGTTTCCGGTTTCGCGGGCGGCAGACGATTCTCTCCACCATGCTGATTCTCGGCATGTTCCCGAGCTTTATGAGTATGATCGCGATCTATATCATTTTGCTGCAGATCAAGCTGCTCGATACGCATGCCGCGTTGATCCTGGTGTATTCTTCCGGAGCCGTACTCGGCGGATTTATCGTCAAAGGATTCTTCGATACAATTCCGCGTAGTCTGGATGAGGCAGCACGCATTGATGGTGCGAGTCACCTGAGGGTGTTCACCAGCATCATCCTGCCATTATCCAAACCGATGCTGACCTATGTGGCGTTAACCAGCTTCACTGGCGCATGGATGGACTTCATCTTCGCCCGGCTTGTTCTGCGGACAAAGGAAAACTGGACGCTTGCAGTAGGCATGTGGGATCTGGTCAATCGGTACCAGGACAGTAACTTCACTATGTTTGCTGCAGGGGCTGTGCTGATCGCGATACCAATTACGCTGTTGTTCGTGTTCCTTCAGCGCTTCCTTGTTCAGGGGCTCACAACAGGTGCTTCCAAAGGATGATGCCGTGCCATTAACAGCATAGATGGCCGCCTCTACGCGGCAGCACATTCAGGCACTTCCGCCATGTCATGTCTCTTTTCGACGGACATGACAACGGAAGTGCCTGATTTTGCATAGGGCTCCATCTTAATTAGGGGAGGAAAGGGATGTATGGGAATAATACCGTCCACTGAGCCCGAGGCGATTGGATATGAAGATGGACAAGCCGTGCTGCGCGAAAACAGCATTCCACCAAAGCTCTGGCAGCATGTCACTTTCCGCAGGATTTTATACGGCTATGGGATCTCCGTGTTCGGAGACTGCTTTAACGGTATTGCCATCAGTCTATGGGTGCTCCAGACGACGGGAAGTGCCAAGAGCATGGCTGCCGTTCAAATCTGCAACATGGCGGTCAGTTTTTTGTTCGGATCACTGGCTGGTACGGTTGCTGATCGGTTGGATCGCCGGAAGCTGATGCTGACCTCGGATGTATTTCGGGGCGTGATGGCTATATGTATCGCGATTGGTTTGTTTGGGCTGCATGTACCATTTCCTGTGCTGCTGCTGATGCTATCGCTTTCCATGTTCTCCAGCCTTTTTCAGGCGCCTGCATTCCACGCGTCCGTGGCAAGCATGGTGGGCAGGGAGCATATCCAGCAAGCTACGGGGGCCATTCATCTGGTGGATAACCTGGCCCGAATCAGCGGACTCGCGGCAGCCGGAGTCGCCGTTGCCGCCTTTGGCGGGTTTGTCGCCATATTGATTACAGGAGCAACTTTTCTTCTGTCGGCGGTATGTGTGCTGATGGCCGGCCGTTTCCCGGAGGTAAAGCGATCTGGCGATCAGCAGACCACGTTCGTTCAGGAATGGCGGGGATCATTCTCCTATATCTACCGCAGTCCTCTAATTCGGTCGATCGTATTGCTTAATCCGCTGCTGATTTTATTTTTCATGTCGGCCATGATGCTAGTTCAGGTGATGGCAGTCAAGGTATGGGAGGCAGACCCCGTGCAGTTTGGACTGATTGAAACGTGTATTCCGCTTGGTTATATGATTGGATCGGGAGTGTTGATTGCATCGGGGAAACGAATGAAGCGAAGAGGGCGATGGGTTTTCATCGGTCTGCTGGTACTGGGGCCGCTCTATATTCTCCTGTCCCAGGTAACTTCTCCCATGATGGCACTTCCGCTCATCATGGGCGGGGGAGCGATGTTTGCCTGCTGCACGATGCTCACCCAGATCATGCTAAGAACAGCGGTACCCGATGAGCTGCAGGGGAGAATCTACGGTGTTGTCGGTACAATTACAAGCACGGCGCCTATCCTGGGATTGACAGTTGTCTCCGTGATGGCTGATCAGTGGGGGGCAGCGGCTGTGCTGGAGGGACTCGGCATGCTGCTGCTCGCAACCGGAATCCTTGCCGCGACCACATTGAAGTCCATTCGAACTTACCGATAAACCAGAAACAGATTAAACGTCAAAACCCGGAGTGTACGCTGTATAAGCGCTGCTCCGGGCTTCCTTAATGAATCCTGGCTAGTTATTGCCAGTTTACCGTTACTGTGGCTGTACCACTCGTCGGGGTTGTAAAGGTGTGATTGGATCCACCCTCCCACGTAATGGTAGCGCCGTTTTTCTTGAAGAACTTGAATTCCAGCTGTTTCCCGGCTGGAACACTTACGTCATAATACCAAGTCGGGTAGGCGTGAATGACCTGATTGAAAGCCGGTCCAATAGAAGCTGAACCTGTGGTCCAGTTACCGAGTTCGGACACGTTGCCTGTCAGGTAGATATTCTCACCCAGCGCGGTTGTGGCATTATTGATGACGAACCGAACCGATACCTGATCGCCGCTAAGGATGGTGAAATCGTTATAGGCGTTGCTGTTCACACCATTGGCAGCTACTTTCACTGCATAGTCACCGCCTGCTACTGGTGGAATAGTGACTTTAATTTGAGTGTCTTCCCAGGAAGTGATGGCCGAGCCTGTAACAGCTGTCGTACCGAAGTAGACGGTACCTTTGGTGGAACCGAACCCGCGTCCGTCGATGGTAACGACGTTACCTGGTTTACCCATTACAGGGCCAACGTGACCGATGGTTGGCGTCGTTTCACTTGCCGTATATTGCCAAACAGCGGTAGCTCCTGCAGCGAGCGTGAAGGAAGAAATATTGCCTCCACTGGACGTGATGTTGTTTCCGTTCAGCACGCCGCCGAGCACATCGGTATAGGTTCCTGATGGAAGCGACGTATTCAGGTTAGTGATACTGGTTGGCGTCGTGAGATTGCGGTTAACGGCAACGACGGCAACGCTTTTGCCAAACTTGCGCTCATAGATATATACATCATTGTTGATCCAGCGCTGCTGTGTGGAACCGTAGGCAATCGCCGGGTTGGATTTGCGCAGAGGTGCCAGCTTGCTGATCACGTTGAACGCTGTAGTCGATTTGGAGAAGGAAGGCATTTTGCCCCGGTTATCCGGGTCGCCGTTCCCAGTCAGATACTGCTCGGTACCATAATAGATGGCAGGTACGCCGCGTGAGGTCAGCGTGAAGGCCAGAGCCTGTTCCAGACGGCGGTTGTTCACAGCACTGGTTTTGAAACGGTCCATATCATGGTTGTCAATGAAAGTGACTTGGTCATTCACCTGATTGTAATCTGCTGCCGTAGCCGTCAGCATGGAATCCAGCGCGTACATGTTGGATGTGTTATCCCGGAACACGTTGCGGACAGCCGAATTGAAACGGAAATCAAGCAAACTCATGCCGGATTCGTTGGCAAAATCTGTGTTATCCGCATCGGGTGCTGCAGATCCCAGGAACCATTCGCCGAAGGTAAATACCGGCTTGTGTGCATAGATAGATGACATCCAGTTCTTCTGCCAGCCCTGAGGCATGTGCTTGACCGCATCGACACGGATGCCGTCCACGCCCATATCCAGCCACAGCTTGATGGCGTCTTTGAAATATGTATCGATCGTGCTGTTATTGTGATTCAGATCGGCCAGATCGTAGAGGTTTTTGTAAATGCCATTCTCAAGAGTGGAGAAATCGGAGCCGCCATTGTGGTGGAAATATCCGTTCGTATCATTGGTGTACCCGCCAACCAGGTTGCCGTTATCGTACAGTTTGCCGTTCTCGGCGAAGGAGGTATCGGTTTCCATGGCAGGGGACGTATGGTTTGGCGCGAAATCAATAATGATTTTGATGCCTTTCGCATGGGCGGTGGTTACCAGATTCTGAAAATCGGTCATGGTTCCGAAATACGGATTGGTCTTCTTGAAATCCCGTGCCCAATAGCCGTGATAGGCTGTATTGGTTACACCGCTGTAGTTGATGGTAGCGAAAATATTTTCGACAGGCTGGGAGATCCAGAGGGCCGTGACACCCAAGTCACTGAAATAGTTGTCATTGATTTTGTTGACCAAACCCTGCCAGTCCCCGCCGCAGTACAGCTTCAGGTTGCTGCACGTGCCATCAAAGGCAGCCCCGGTAGGGTTGTTGGATGGGTTGCCATCCAGAAATCGGTCCGTAAAAACTTGATAGATGACATCGGTACTGAAGTTCTGCTTGTTGGTGACAGCTGTATCCGCATCGGCATAAATCGCGGAAGCAGGCAGGAAAGGCAATGCACTGCCGGCAAGCAGACTGAAAGTTAGTGTGGTACTGAGGAGAACGCGTTTGGCCATTTGAAACATGGTAATCCACCCTTCATGAATGTAGTAGTTTTCAACAAAAACAACTAACCTGGCTCTCGAATAACAGCGCTTACAATTGTACGAGGAGACATTCTGTGGCTTAAAGACTTCCCTCCTTCGACACGCCAACAACCCCGGTATCTCCTGGGGAGTTACCGGGGTTGTCCTAAACCACTTGGGTTTAAAAGCATGGCCCTCGAGTTATGATCACATCGTTATCGTAAGAAAAATTGCCACTTATGTCAATAACTTTTTTAGGAGCATTTTTTTTCTAATTATATATTTACAAATGACTATCCGGGGACGTATATTATTCGCATATCCACCAATATGAGGGCCATGTATTTTGAGACATTGATGTGTCTTGAAACAACCCCGTCTCTACTGAGGCGGGGTTGTTTGTGCATGCAGAGCATGGCGGGGATGGAGTAAGGGAAGTGCAATAACCTGATTTATGAATCAAATCAGGGGAATCTGGAGAAGAGAGGCGGTTGATGATCATTTGAATAAACAATCGGTCATTGAATGTCTGGAAGGTATTCGTGCGTCACAGCTGGGCAATGTCCGCAACATTTATGTGTACCTCCCGCCAGGTTATCAGGAGCAGACGGATCGGCATTATCCTGTTCTGTATGTTCATGCTGGGCAGCGGGCTTTTGGTCCACCTGGACCCGGCAATGAAACGTGGCATATGGATCGAGCAGTGGACGAGCTAATTATCGCCGGGCGGATCGAGCCACTGATTATGGTTGGCATTGCGCATGTCCGTCCGGTTACGCACAACGAGTTCTATCACTTCATTGCACCCGAGAGGGAAGCGATTAGCGTTGGTTGTTCAGGGGGTGCATACGAGCATTTCATCATTCATGAATTGAAGCCCCTGATCGACCATCGATACCGTACGCTTCCAGACAAGTCCAATACAGGGCTGCTTGGTTCATCAGCAGCGGCACTATGTACACTTCATATGGGCATGCGGAATCCAGAGGTTTTCGGAAAACTGGTCATGATGTCGCCATTTTTGGTAGATGTGCAGCTGGATGAATTGTCGGACAGCGGTCTGTTGGAAGAAGCCATGTATCGCTTGCCGGATGAGGTGCCAGACGTGCAAATGTGGATGGACATTGGGGATGCAGAAGGACTCTTCCTACCCTCCCAGGTAAGAAGGGTTGCTCAAGAATTACTTGAGAGAGGGACAAGAACTCGGGATAGCCTGGCTTTTCTGGAGCAACCGGAGGCCTGTCATCAGGAATCGGATTGGGGCGCACGCGTCGACCTTCCGTTACTGTACATGTTCGGTGAAGTAGGCCAACCTGTGGCATTGGAAATGCAAGGCAGAGAGATCATTGGTTTATCCGGTGGAATGAACACATGCATTAATGCACGGCTTCACTATGATAGCGGCTGGGTGCAGAGCCTGCTCGAAGGGAGCTATACAACAAGTCTTCCGCATGTGCTTCAAGTACGTCCGAATGGTGAATTGGTGCCTGTCGGCCCAGGCAGTGCGCTCATCACCCTGACCGTAGGAGAGTTATCAACGACTCGTCAATATACCGTTATTCCTGAACTCTCTGCTCGCGTTGAGGTATGTATCTGTGCCGAAGTGGAAAATGAAGAGGAACCAGCTGAATCCATATATGGAGGGATGGGCATGAAGCTGGTTCGTACGGGAACGGGGCGTTATGAAGGCTGTTATCTTGTTCCGCGCGACAGCGGTTTTTCCTTCCGGTTCACACGCGGTTTCCGGCGTTTTGAGACGGATAAAAATGGCATGCCAGTAGCCAATCGGGTTATTCGGGCAACAGATAACATGTCAGTACATTACCACATCCAGTCTTGGGGCAGTTCGACTGCTAAAGCGGGAACAGGAGGCGAGTGATCATGATGATCCAATCGTTCGCTCCAGTAATGGACATCCCTTACTACTATCCCTGCAACTTTCCTCTGATTCATGAGGTGCTTCTGCGGCAAGGGTCGATCAGCAGCCTGGCTCTGCTCGCCGCAAGCCGATTGTACTGCCTTCCTTCGTGCGCGGATAACGGACTGGTGAAGCCTTATTTTCACAAGCTGGAATATGAGGAACCGATCTGGGAGATGTACGGCCAGCGGGAGCTGGGCAGCTTCGAGGAGGGGAAGGTGCATATGCGGCAGCATATAGGCGAAGGCGGACTCTTTCTCGCTACGGGAACCGGTTATCACCTGCCTTATTGCGAAGATTATCAGAACCCCGAGTACATCCGTAAACATGTCAAACCAGGCTCTCGTCTGCATCTGGTAGATCACTGGATTGCAGTGTATGGCATCGATGATGAGCATTTTCACGTCTATGATCCGGTTCCCTCGAAATATATGGGAAAGGTCTCCCAAGAAGCCTTTCATGAATTCTGGAAAGGAAACCAAAGCATACCCGAGCTAGCTCCTGCCAAGCGCAAGGAGAAGCTGCGTACCTATGGCACCATGGACGTCC
Source organism: Paenibacillus illinoisensis NBRC 15959 (assembly GCF_004000925.1). Taxonomy (GTDB): domain Bacteria; phylum Bacillota; class Bacilli; order Paenibacillales; family Paenibacillaceae; genus Paenibacillus; species Paenibacillus illinoisensis. The sequence goes on from NZ_BIME01000006.1 coordinate 240,948, forward strand.
GTGCAACGGTGAAGCTTGACTCTTCCGGTTATCGTGACATACTGACTCAGGCGCTGGGGACACAGATCAGTGAATTTATGACGGGCAGGACCATTACACAAGGGGAGCGCAGCCTTCATTTTGGACAGGGAGTATCCCTTCATTTGATGAAGGCACTGCAGGAGGGGAACGAAGGAAAGCAAGCCAATGACACACTGGTATCGAATCTGTTGTTTGATATGCGCTGGAGCCGCTATTTTCTCCGGGATCTGCTTCAAGAGGCCGCGCTATGGCTAGGTTCTCCGCTGGATCAGTATTCTGTAGCGTTTGACGCAATCATTGAACGTTGGGAGAAAGCAAACCAATTGCTTCAGGTCAGTCGGATCAAGCAGCGGGCGGATTGGCGGATACAGCTAACAAGGGTAATGCATCAGTTGATAGCCGATGAATGGCGCTGGTACGAAGCTCTCCGAAGTGCTGTCCCGCAGGAGGCGTGCTTCAATCGGCAGATGGTTCCGCGAACCGAAAATGGCTACAGGGATGCCCTGCTCCGCATTGTGCTGGATAGCTGCCGGGAACTGAATACGTACCATAATACGACCATACCCCTCGACAAGGGTGGGAACGCACCGCTATATGGCCGGGATGGACAACTGGATTCACTGGAGCTGGTGTCCTTGCTTGCTGTCGTCGAACAGGGGCTTGAAGACGAATGGGGAACGGGAGCAGGAGCCGCACTTTCCGAGATGGCCGCAGCCTCGTTGCCGGAGAGTCCATATCAAACGGTTGATTCGCTGGTGAGCTATCTGGAACGGCAATGGCTGCCTGATCAGGAGGAGGATGCGGGATGAGCGTTCAATTCCTGCTGGAACGATTCGCAGAACAAGGCGCGCGTCCCGCATTCATCTGGGAAGATCGGGAGTATAGCTACGCATGGTTGCTTGATCAGATCGTGATGATGGATGAATGGCTTGCGGCAGAAGGACTGCATGGGCAGCTCGTAACGCTGGAGGAGGACTATTCTCCCTATGCGGTCGCAGCGTTCATCGCACTTCTTGGAAAGGGATGCATTCTGCTGCCTATGGACTCTCATTTAGTAGAAGCCAAGCGGCAGGAATATATTCAGCTGGCACAAGTACAGTGGCGTCTTGGCGTTGAAAATGGCAGGATATCGATCCGGCATAAGTCTAATGCCAGTTCACGTCCTGCTTTACTGGCAGCGCTTGAACAGGAAGGTGTGGGTGGACTCGTACTCTTCTCATCCGGATCAACAGGTGTGAGCAAGGCCACGGTTCATCGTGCAGATCGGCTCTTACAGCGTTTCCGGCGGCAGGTGCGGCCATTGCGAACGATTCCGTTCATGATGTTTGATCATATCGGTGGTGTGAATACAATGCTGCAATCGCTGTCCAGTGGAGGCTGCTTGTGCATTATTGCCGATCGTTCCCCCGAGGAAGTATGCCGGACCATTGAGAAGCATCGAGTTCAGGCTCTCCCGGTTTCCCCAACATTCATGAATCTGCTGCTGCTCGGCCGCAATAATGAGGCATACGATCTATCGAGTCTTGAAGTTGTCTCCTACGGGTCAGAGGTCATGCCCGAAACGGTACTGGCTGCCTGGAATCGACGGTTTCCTGGGATACGAACGATACAGGCGTATGGCATGTCTGAACTCGGCATTCTGCCAACACGTTCCAAGGAACCTGGATCGCTGCTGTTTGCCATTCATGATGATCACGTCCAGTTCAGGGTAGTTGAAGGGGAGCTTCAGATCCGGACAGAAACAGCGATGATCGGTTATCTGAACGCCCCGTCGCCATTTACCGACGACGGATGGCTTCGTACTGGGGATGAAGCAGTACTGGAACAGGGTTACATCCGCATCCTCGGCCGCCGCTCCGAGATCATTAATGTAGGCGGGCGTAAGGTGTATCCGGCCGAAGTGGAGAGTATATTGGAACAGATGGACTGTATCGAAGCAGCTGTAGTTACAGGGGAACCGAGCGGCATTACCGGACAGAAGGTCAAGGTCATTGTTAAGCTCGCAACAGATTGCACGCTTGTGGAGCTGCGAAGGCTGGTCTGGTCGTACTGCCAGGACAAATTGCCTCCGTACAAGATTCCGCAGAAAATTGTCATTACGCAAGAGGGGCTTTTGAGCTCCAGAATGAAGAAAGTCAGAACACCTGCAGCAGCTGATTCACCCATGGATGAAGTTGCGGCAGCGAGGGAAGAGACTTCATCAGATCTGGACTTGGAGTAGTTGTAAGCTTATATCATAATAAGAGTTATGTTTGATGGTTAATTATTCATTAGGCTATTGGAACGCTTAATGGTGACGCGTAAGAGAAAGGGCTGGACGTTATTCAACGTTCAGCCCTTTTTTTGCCCGGAAGGAGAATGGGATTAATGAATTTCAATGAATTTTATTGAATTGATATATTGCGGTAATGGCATGTTGTCCTGTTTTTTCGTTATCAAGAAATAGGGTGCACGGACGGTGAAATGTCTGAGTCTTAGAGTTCTGCCATAGGAATGGTCAGGTGATCAGGCTTCTGCAGGTTGTTTCACTTCGAGCTGCAGCAGGGAGAATCCGTAAGCTTCCAGTTTCAGAGACAGTTTGTTTTGTTTCGCTTCTATAGAAGTGGTCGTAAACAGGTCTCGCCAGACGCTTCGATCCGTCAACGGCAGGTCTACACTGCAGGCTTCGTCACCAGCGTTCAGCACGATAAGGAAACGTTCCCCTGTGGCTGAATCCACTCGTTCCATCGCAATAACCGGATCTCCAGCTTCGGCATGAAGTATCTTCAACTCGGTGCTCCGCAGTGAAGGGTGCGCTTTGCGCAAGGCAATCGTCTGCTTAAAGAAGTCGAGAAGCTCAAGATTCTGCTTGGTTTCATCCCACTCCATACATTTGCGGCAGCCAGGATCATATCCGCCATCCAGGCCCACTTCGTCTCCGTAATAGATGCAGGGTGCACCTGGGTACGTGAGAAGCAAAGTAACGGCAAGCTTCATCTTGCGGATATCCCCGTCGCACAGGGTGAGCAGTCTGGGTGTATCATGGCTGCCCAGCAGATTGAAGGCAACTTCGGTCACAGGCTGGGAGTAGGCTGCGAGCAGCTTGCCGATCTCATTCGCGAAGCCGAGTCCATCCAGCTTGCCGTGAACTGCATAATCCAGTACCGAGTTGGTGAATGGGTAGTTCATCACCGCATCGAACTGATCTCCCTGCAGCCACATCAGTGAATCATGCCAGATCTCGCCGAGCAAATAGGCGTCAGGCTTGATGGCTTTTACTGTTTGACGGAATTCACGCCAGAACTGATGATCCACCTCGTTGGCAACGTCCAGTCTCCATCCATCGATGTCCATTTCCTCTATCCAGTACCGCGCGACCTCCAGCAGATAGGCTTTAACCTCGGGATGCTCCGTATTCAGCTTGGGCATAAGCGGTTCGAAGGCAAAGGTATCGTAGGTTGGTATGCCATCTTCAATGCGTGGTGGCCAATCCCTGACATAGAACCAGTCCGCATAGGGGGAAGCTGCCCCGTTCGCCAATACGTCAGCAAAAGGCGGGAACTCTCTGCCCGAATGGTTGAAGACCGCATCAAGCACAACCCGAATGCCGCGCTGATGACAGGCATCCACCAGCTCTTTCAGTTGTTCATTGGTCCCGAAATGAGGGTCCACCTTCATATAGTCGGCCGTATTGTACTTGTGGTTGGTTGTAGCCTCGAACAGCGGGCAGAAGTAGATTGCATTCACGCCAAGCTGACTTAGATGATCCAGATGATCCAGTACACCCTGCAGGTCACCCCCGAAGAAATTAACTGGTGTAGGCTCCCCACCCCAAGGCTCGGCGTTCTTTGGACTAATGGAAGGATCACCATTCGCATAGCGTTCAGGGAAAATCTGATAAAATACAGCGTCCTTGACCCAGGCAGGCGGTTCAAAAATGTCGACCGGATTCATAAATGGGAAATCGAAGAATTCCAGCGGATGTTCCGGCAGGGCTTCCTCGAATCCACGTTCGGTCATCCAGACGTTTTTCTCGCCATCGACCAGCTGGAAGCCGTAACGCAGTCTCCGGTAGGGAGGCTGGGTTTCGACTTCCCAATAATCGAACAGCTCATCCCGGGCGAAGATTCGCATCGGTGTGTGGGTGATGGTCTGCTCCCAGGCATATTTATCCCCGGTAATGGCAATGACGGCATCCAGATCCCCGCGTTTGGAACGCAGCCGCAGGTGCATGGTGGACCGGTCGTAGGCATAGGACCAGTTTAATTTGGGACGATGGTAAATGGCTTCAAGAATCATGTTGAATCACTCCTTATACGATGAAATTCAGATGATATTCGGCCATGAAAACGCAAAAAAGGCACAACCTCCATTGTTCACGAGGTTGTACCTTTCGGCAGCATAGCCTTTTGATTATACGGCTATTATACGAATTATCCCGGCAAAAGAAAACACTTTTTTTTCCTGAAATCTCAATTTATTTAAATGAAAAGGCAGGTGGATGTGCATGCCTCTGCTCGGGATGTTCGTCTAAAGTTTGCTTCATTAAAAATCGTAGCCCAGTTCTTGGGCGTAGGCTTGGATTTCTTTTTTGTATTGCTCCAGAATTTTAATGCCTGTGTCAATTTTGGCATTGCCTTGTTTCAGAAGGGCGCTGTTTACTTTGGTTTTGGATACGGATTTCTTGAACAGCAGATAGCCTTCAAGCTGTGCATAGCTTCCTTTGATCAGTTTGTTATGGATTTTTTGCAGCTCCGCGTTCTCTGGCTTGATCTGCTTCAGCATGGATACATACTTGGTGTAATTGGGAACCGCAGTATTGTTCAATTTCAGGAAGATGGATTTGCGGTTGGCGGATGTAACATACGTGCTGCCAATGGAATCCAGGGCTTTCTTTTCATAAACAGTTGTGCGATCAAGTGCATCCAGGTAGTTCAGGAAATCTTCCTCTTCAGCGCTAGGAATCGGCTCTTGTTCCGACGTGTCCACTTCCGTGTAGTTCTCTTCCGAATATGTAGTGGTGGTGTCTTCCGCTGCAGCCGCATATGAACCAGCAGGAGCGAATACCCCGCCCAGCAATACAAAACTCATAATAATGGATAATACCCAAGACCTCTTTTTCACGTTACATGTCCCCTATCTATAGATGTGATTTTATTCCAAGGGATAATCTAACATAGGATTACAAGAAATTACAGGAATAGTTTTACAAATATTCGGAGAACTCTGTTGTTTCCTTAAATTTGAATCATTAGACGGATACTTTATATAGGTATAAAGGAATATCCATATGTTCAAATATGAACGCTCGGCTGAACATGAGTAGAGGCCAACAAGCCCCCATAGAATTAGTAATGTGGTTTGTTCATATAATCCTCACCAAAAAATGCATGAAATTAACGTACATCGAAACCATCAGATGATATAATCGGTTGGAGTATTCATGTCACGTCGAAGCATTTCTCGAAAAGGTTATCGGCGAAAGTCGCCATTTTATGTAACCGCAATCATAAACCAAACAGAAAGTGAGAATAGCGATGAACCAGAAAAAGCTTTTTAACGATGGGTGGCAATTTGCGAAAACCAAACTGGATGTTACGGACCCTGCGGGACTGGCATTCGAGCCTGTGGAGCTTCCCCATGACTGGCTGATCTACAATACGCTCGACCTGTACGAAGACAGCATGGGGTGGTACCGCAAGACATTCCCGTACACGAAGGATGATCAGCAGCTTCTGCTTTGTTTTGATGGCGTTTACATGAACTCTTCCGTATATGTGAACGGCCAGCTGGTCGGGGAGTGGAAATATGGTTATTCCGCGTTTGAACATGAGATCACGGATGCTTTGGTGGAAGGCGATAATGAAATTATCGTAAAAGTGGTGCATCAGAGCCCGAACAGCAGATGGTATTCCGGAGCCGGAATCTATCGCAATGTATGGCTCAAAACGAGAGACCGCAATCATATCGTAACCGATGGCATCTACGTATCCATCAAGCAGCAGCCCGCGGGCTGGCAGGTTGAACTGGACACGGAGCTGAATATCGATCAGAGCGCACAGCTTGTGCATACGATCCGATATGCGGGTCAGGTTATTGCGACTAATACAGCGGCGGTTACGGCTGCTGCAGGTGGAGATACAGCAGTAACGGATCGTCAGCAGATTGTGGTGGAGAACCCGAAACTGTGGAGCACCGATGAACCGAATCTGTATGAACTGGTGACAGAACTGCAAGTGACGGATGCGGACCAGCATGTACAGACGATTGAATCGGTATCGCAGAGAATTGGCTTCAGGGACATCCAGCTCGATCCGAACGAAGGTTTCCATCTGAACGGGGTCAAGATGAAAATGAACGGCGTGTGTGAACACCATGACCTGGGCGCACTGGGGGCGGCTTTCAACCTGACGGCACTTCGCAGAAGGTTCAACCTGCTGCGGGAGATGGGCGTCAATGCGATCCGGACCGCGCACAATATGCCTGCCAAGGAGTTCATGGAGCTCGCAGATGAGATGGGTATGCTGATCGTCTCGGAAGCCTTCGACATGTGGGAAAGATCCAAAACGCCTTATGACTATGCGAGATTTTTCCCGGAATGGGCGCACACGGACGTGAAGAGCTGGGTGAAGCGTGACCGCAACCATCCAAGTCTGGTCATGTGGAGTATCGGGAATGAAATCTATGATACCCACGCCGATGAACGGGGACAGGAAGTAACGCGAATGCTGATGGAGTATGTACTGGAATTCGATCCAAAAGGCAACGCAGGCATAACCATCGGTTCCAACTACATGCCTTGGGAAAATGCGCAAAAATGCGCGGATATCGTGAAGCTGGCAGGCTACAACTATGCGGAGAAATATTACGACAAGCATCACGAGGAGCACCCGGACTGGATCATCTACGGTAGTGAAACATCATCTGTGGTGCAGAGCCGCGGGATCTATCACTTCCCGTTCGAGCAATCCATCCTGGCAGATGATGACGAGCAGTGCTCCGCACTGGGCAACAGTACGACAAGCTGGGGTGCGAAGTCCGCAGAATACTGCATTCTGGCCGAACGGGATCGGCCGTATTCACTGGGGCAATTCCTGTGGACGGGGTTCGATTATATTGGAGAGCCGACGCCATACCATACGAAGAATTCATATTTTGGACAGCTGGACACGGCAACGTTCCCCAAAGACTCCTACTATATCTATCAAGCGGCCTGGACCGATTACAAAAAAAGCCCGATGGTGCACCTGTTCCCTTACTGGGATTTCAGCCCTGGTCAGCTGATTGATGTACGCGTGTGCAGTAATGCGCCGAAGATCGAATTGCAGCTGAACGGCAAGACGATCGGCACGTATGATATTGATCATGCGAACGGAACCCAGCTGGTCGGCTGGTGGAAAGTGCCGTATGAAGAGGGCGAGCTGAAAGCGATCGCTTATGATGAGAACGGGGAAATTATCGCAACGGATGTACAGCGATCTTACACGGATGCCCAGAAGGTTCGTTTGCAAGCGGATAAAGAGCAGCTGCAAGCGAATGGAACCGATCTTATTTTCGTTGAAATTCAAGTGGAGGATGAAGTGGGCAACCCTGTGCAAAATGCAAACAACCGTGTACAAGTTCATGTGACAGGTGCAGGACGACTGCTTGGTCTGGATAACGGGGACAGCACGGACTATGATCCGTATAAAGGTCTGAGCAGAAGATTGTTCAGCGGCAAGCTGATGGCAATCATCGGGGCAACGCATGAACCGGGCAGCATCCGGATCGAAGTGACCTCCGAAGGACTCCAGGGTGCAGTAGCCGAGTTCGAATCGAAGGCAGTGGATGGCGAAGTCATGAGTACGTCCGCATCTGCTGCAACTCAGGGACAAACCGTGTTAACCAAGAACGAAGAACGTCCGGTCCTCACCGGTCGTGCGCAAGAGATTCCTTTGCGGAAAATCGAAATTATCAGTGAAGCCGGGCAAGCCTTCGATCCGTCGATCCAGGAGATGGTGGTTACCGCCAAGCTGTATCCTGAGAACACGTCGTACCGTGACATTGAGTGGGCTGTTGTCAACGATGCCGGTATTGAGTCCAACATTGCGAAGGTCGAAGCGAACGGTCTGGAAGTACGCGTGTCAGCGCTGGGCGATGGCGAATTCCGCCTTCGTGCAACGAGCAGCAATGGTACGGACAAAACCAAACTGATCTCTCAGCTTGAATTCCAAGCAACTGGTCTGGGTACAGCCTACAAAGATCCGTACGGCTTCATTACTGGTGGACTGTACGATTACACCAAAGGCGATGTCGGTAACGGCAACGAACGCGGTGTAGCGACAAGTCGTGATGGGGAGACGCATGTCGGATTCCGTAATATCGACTTCGGACCTTACGGCTCCGATACCATTACGATTCCGATCTTTGCACTTTCCAGCGAGGATTATTACCTGCAAATCTGGGAGGGTATGCCGGATGAAGAGGGCAGCACGCTGCTGGCTGACGTGGTCTACCAGAAGGAATCCAGATGGAATGTGTATCAGGAAGAGACGTACCAGCTGTCCAAGCGGCTGAGCGGCATTACGTCGATCTGTTTTGTACTGAAGCAGAAGATTCATATCAAGGGCTTCTCATTCGAGCGTCAGAGTCGTGCATTTGAGCAAAATACAGCCGCTTCATGCGACCATCTCTACGGCGATACGTTCTCGATCCAGGATGAGTATGTAGAGGGGATCGGTAACAACGTGTCACTGGAGTTCGAAAACATGGACTTTACGACAGAAGGCACGTCGAAGCTCGTCATCTATGGCTGCTCGCCGATTGATAAGAACACGATTCATATCCGCTTCGCAGGCGAAGATGGACAGAGCAATCAGCTGGTCGAGTTCACGCACTCGGAAGGGTATGAGGAGCGGGTATTTGAGCTTGAACAGGTATCAGGCGAGCAAAAAGTAACCTTTATCTTCCTGCCGGGAAGTCAGTTTGACTTCGGATGGTTCCGGTTTGAGAAGTAAGTGGTTTTAAGAAACAGATGCTTCTATAGTAAAGAGTAAACTAAAGTGAAAATAGATCCCCTTCAAGGTGGTGCAGTTCGTGTTCAAGTGAACCTGTACCGCACGCGTGAAGGGGATTTTGGTATGTAAAATATTCGACAGATTAAGGATTAACGGAATTGTTCTGCCCGTATGGAGAGGTCCATTTCATGCCCTATTCTGCTGTAGATATACACCTTGACACTAGTGTCTTGTAAAGCAAGGAGATTGACGGTTTTTTCACTGTTTTTGCTGATCGTGGTCTCCATAGGCTCACTGTAGTCGTCGACATACAGGTTCATATACATGGGGTGATTACTATGATTTTCAATGATGATGTCTGCAAGTGTTCCATTGTCAGCAACCATCGTGAAACTGCCAGTGTATGCTGCACGGCCTTGATGATGAGTCTCAAGGATGAGAAGGGCATTCGGATCCGGCTTTACTGATTCTTCTGAAGCACTGGCTACCTTAGATGACGGCTCAGCAGGGATTCTGCTTTCCGCATCCAATTTATTTACGGGCATGAGCAGGACAGAGAAAACGATACCTGCACCTATTATCTTTTTTAACCACATTGTAATGAATCCTCCTGTACATTATGAATGATCTCGTTGCTACGTATCACTTTGGATAGTTAGCTTGCTTGTCTCTTCATCCCAGTTCACAGTAAGCCCCAGGGCCTCGAATACTTCAAAGGGAACGGTCGTCGCACCCGAATAATTGCCCGTTGGTTCTGGTAATGAAATGGATTGAGCTGTAGAGGAAGAGGAGGATTTCACCGTGGCCACCGTCTCGTTGGGACGGATTGTGACGGTACGATCTTCATATTGAAATGAATAAGCTTCGACTAGTCCGTTTACCTTGTTCATTTCAAATGTTGCCCCAATCGCTTCGGATACGGCTCTGACTGGAAGTTGAACGGTATGTTGGGTTTGGACTGCCGAATACGTGGACTGGAACAGATCATCGTTAATATACACATCGATGCCGAGCTTGGCCTGAATGGGTTGGTAAACCATGCCTCCAGATGATGTTGCAGGTGCTCCAGCCTCCTGATACTTGTCACTTCCCCAACCCCAGATGGTTCCATTGGAGGATAAGGCCAGATTGTGGTGATACCCTGCCGAGATATCGGTAATACCCGACAGATGCTTAACTCTGCCTTCTTTGCCTGTAACCGTCCTCCCGTAGCTGTACACCTCACCCGAAGTGGTTAACAGCAGGATATATTGCGAATTCCCGTCCATCTGCTTTACCTTGAGGTCGTGATGCAGAGAAACTGGCTTGCCCTTCTCGTCCAGGCCCCACACTTTCCCGTTCTGATCCAGTACAAGCAGGGACATATCTGTGCTAGTGATCGATGATATGTTGGACAGACCCTTTAGCTTGGCTGGCTTGGATGGGGATTTATCTGGTTGGTTCGGTTCATCCCATGTCCACAAGGAGCCATCCTTCTTCAAGGCATATCCTTGTTGGCCGGATGATCCTACCTGAATGATTTCTTTCAATCCGCTTACGGCGTGTGGACGTTGTATAACTTCCGAATCGTTTTCTTGAGTCCCTTGGCGCTGCCATGACATAACTGTACCGTTCCGAAGAAGGGCGATGTTGAAAGAACCAGTCACCACATCCTTCGCAGAGGAGATGCCTTCGACTTGATAGGGGAGTTTACCAGCGCCCCATTCCCACACGGTTCCATCCGCCTGAACGGCGGCGTTAATCCCACCTCCTGCGGCTGAAATAGCTATGACATTCCAAATTCCCGGAATGCGAACGGGACTGGACGTATGGCGGTAGCGGATGTCTTCACTGACACCAAGCTCTCCGAACATATTCCGACCCCAAGCCCAGACGGAACCGTCACTTCGCAGTGCGATCGTATAATAATGAGCCCCCTCCACAGCGGTATATGTAAGTCTGTTTTCTGTGGTTGCTGAGGTGGTATGGACCGTAGATGTACCGCTGGGTGGCAGCGGAGTTGTTGCTGCGTATGATATGGAGTCATGACCCAGTCCCATTAATAGGGTTGTGGTTAACCAAGTAGAAGCGACCGCCAGGCGCCATCTACGAGCTGGTTTACCTTTTACAGGGGGATCGGGTGGTATGAAGGAATTTTGTTCTGGGTTAGTTCTATGATCAGATGGCTCCGGCCAGCTCATGAAATCGCCTCTTTTTCGAGTGGGTTAGGGGACTGTGGTTTTTCTATATTTCTAAACGCTCTTGGGAGTGAAGAAGTTACAGAGAAATGATAAAATGCCTATATATTGAAAATGTTTTAGATCTAGCTATGTGAATCGATGAACAATTCAGGTAAGGGAGAAAAGGAGGATGAATCATGAAGTTTAGTGAAGATGTACTATGGAATCAACTGCAGGATGTGAGGCAATTTACGCTAGAAGTGTGCGACTCTGTGGATGAGGGACAGGTTCATGATGTACCGAAGGGATTCAATAACTCCATCCTGTGGAATGTGGGACACATCATTTTGGACCAAGATATGTGGTTTCACTATCTCATTGCTGATGACTCGGAAGTTCCTGCGGACTACGCAAAGTTTTTCGGTTATGGGACAAGCCCGGCAACATGGGATGCCGCACCCCCATCTTGGACTGAATTGATGGAGCGTCTAAGGGCACAACCAGACCAATTGAAAAACAAATTCACAGGTCGTCTGGAAGAGCCGCTGCTCCGTGAGAGCGAGTTAGGCATGAGTACAATTGGCGAAGTGATTCCCCGTACGCTCTATCATGAGTGGTACCATCTGGGGTACATTCAATCTATTCGCAGATGTCTGAGTGTATCTTCAGTGGGTTGAGGCCTATATATATTAAAATTGTAGATGGGAAAAGCCTTGGAATAGACAATAAGAAAGAGTTAACTCATGGTGATCATGAATTAACTCTTTTTCAGTTCCAGTGTATATGGAAAGTGAGTGCTATGTTCCGGAGGTGCTGATTCGTCAGACACTTCAACTGCAAAGTACAGTATGATGGGGAGAATGAACACAATAAGGCCGATGATTATAGCAATGATGACACTTTTTTTGTTCAAGTGGACAGGCTCCTTTCTGGAAATGAGGCTTTGGCTTTTTTGGAACTGTAACATATATTAACCAATGTATAAGGTTTTGGAAGAGTTTTGAGATGAGAGGAAAGTAGGGGAGCTGTGACTGTTGATGTTGCTGATGGCGGGGTAATACCTTTAAATATTTCGTCTAACATAGTACATTAGTACCTCATAAAATTAATCATAGTGCCTGTATAATAATTAGATATTGTTATAATATATCATTTATTACTTATAGAGGATGAGATACATATGGGAAGAATTCAGGTCCCGCCAGATCATTTAAGGAAAGTAGCACAAAAATTTCATAATGAACACGTGAGACTCAGTGATGTGTTAAATAGATTAAATACATCGTTGTCTAGTGTAATGCTTGGATTGGAAGGTCACTCGGTCGAGAGATTCAGATATGAGTATCGCGAGGCTGAGAATCGCATGAATATGATTTTGGCAGTGATCCAAAATACAGCGAAAGAGCTGGAGCGGATCGTCATTCTTTTCACTGATGCGGACTCGGGTGAAGTTCATTTACCGGACACCCCCCAGGAAGCATGGAGGATGCTAACTCATAGGACGGAGCAGACATGGGATTATTTAACCCAAAAAGTAAGCGAAAACTGGGAGCTTATGAAGCATAAAGCGGCCGTTGAAGCTGAACTTGAGCGTGAAAAAATGGCTGTAGCTACAGAAGAGCTGGACGAGGCACTTGAATATTTCAACTATGCTTTATCAAATCCTGATCAATACCCACTATTTGGTCTACATTGTGTAGGGTTGAGAGAATACTTCAACGATTATAGTGCGACAGATGATAAGTTAGGTTCAAGAGATTATTGGTTATCTAGAGGCTATGATGCTGAAGACATACATGAAGTCGCTGATAAGCTCAAAACGCCTATTGACGATGAAACATTCCTAACTTTAAACAATCAGTATATGCAACATGATGCGGAATTAAAGGCAGGAGCGATGTTCGGCGTAGCAACAAGCGCTGTCCTCTCAAAAGGAGGAGGTATGAAAGGTAGTTTGCTAGGATTTGTTTCGAATAAGAAGGTGAGTTTAAGCAGCAAAACTAATGTTGGAACTAATTTTAGAAAAGTTGATGTTCCTAAGGAGTGGGCAGAAAGTAGAGGTATACGTTATGCTAAACCTACTGACTTATTTAGAGAAGATACGTATGCTCCAGAAGGCCAAAAAATTGCACCAAAACATATTTATCGAGAATTAAATAAATCTGCAATTGGCAAAGAAACTATAGACTTAATTGAGAAAAACCAAATAAAAGTTAGATTGGATTATGGCGAAATACCAACAGATCAGGCGGGTAACCGAATTTATGGATTGGCTAACACAAGCACAAATACTGCGAGGATATTTGTAAGAGCTACAGAATCTGTATCAGTTACAGCTCGAACCATTATCCATGAGGTAACTCATAATTCCTTGAATAATGCTAATTATACTCAGCGGGAAGAAGTTATGGCATTTATGCGTGAATTAAAACATGTGAAAGATAAGTTAAAATATAGTGAGGTACGAGCTATTATTGAAGAGGTGAAAACAATCTACCCCGACATACCATATCGCTAGAAAAGGAGGAAATATATTGGATAGCAAGATGACAGATGTAGAAATTTTAAATCGAATAACTAAAGGAGAGGAAGTGCCCTGCCCTCATTGTGGAGAAATATTGATGTACCAATCAGTTGAGCAAGGCCTTCCTCCAGCTGTGATTTGTCCTAATGGGGACTATCGTCTAAGAATAAACATTAGTAGTGGGAATCTACTGGATAAACTAGGGTTAACCAACAAGAAAAAATAGCGTATATCTATTGTCGTTTTTGATGATTAAGATATTAATCAAGGACGGTGATCATAGATACAATATTTAATAATCCGTTCTTACAAAAGCTAATATCTTTCAATATAAAAAATATAATATGATTTTTAAATTGTGATAAAATGTTCCGAGCACACCAGCCAACAGAACGGCATAGGGTGCTTTTTTTATATTCAAAACAACTAATGAAATCTTCAACATGTGGACGATAATTATAGTAAAAACATAGGTGACGACGATGCTCCAAGACTTATTTAAATGAATACTTTATTTAAATTTAAATAGTAATTTAAGCAAAATATAATATATTTATTGTTATTAAAATTGAGTCGAAGTAGCACAAGATAATGACCAATATCTAAGGATAATAGCATTTATATTTTTCTTAGTTGCCACTTATCATCAGTCACCTATTTTTTTTAAAAAACCAAAAATGGATATCTTTGCAGTATAATCCATTTGGCCTTGGTACTGAACCCTGTGTCAAAAGATGAAAGGAGATTTAATCGGTGAATAAGGGAATAGCAGTATGGTTACTGATGGGTGCGTTTTTGGTTGCAGGATGTGAGGCCGACACTACAGGATCTAATCCGCCAGAGCAATCAGAATCGCCAAGCCGTCAGGTAACAATAGAGCCAAAGCAAGAAACAAATCCAACATTACATTGGCTCGGATCGTCGGAAGGTGAACAAGTAAAACTCTATGATAATCGGGAAGCAAAAGAAGATTCGCACCATATATTCACTCTAGAGATCAATGGAAATACCAAAGACTTTGATTGGTACTATCTTGGGGATATGGGAACGGACCCGCAGGTACATTATACGGATCTTACGGGGGACGGTAAGGAAGAAGCTGTAGTAATCATCCAGACTGGACGAGGAACCGGCTTAAATAATTACGATATCCATGTCGTGAGCGCCGAAGATTTCTCCGAAATTAAAGTGCAGAGTTACGAGGATATCGTAGCGAATTACATTGAATCGCGTGTTGCGAAGAACGGAGATGGTACGTTAGCGATTGCAGTAGAAGCACAAGGACAAGCCTATAACTTCGATTATGATTTCGATCCAGCTCCGAATTACGAGCAAGATGAGCTTGGATTTGGGGGTGTAACAATCTACAGGCTGGAGAATCAGAAAATTCAATTGCATCTCTCCGGATCTGTCGGCATATCCCCCACATATGTATGTGATTTTAATGTGACCTACGCATATGACGAGGCCAAGAGCGAGTTCATCGTTGATCAGATTGAAGTTGAACCTGTTGAAAATACAAAAGGTTAACCCTATTGCACGACACATCCAATACATTTCATAAAACGTTTACAAACTTTCAATTCTGCCCTACCTTTTCAGGAGCGAAGCTGAGATAATGGGAGAGGAATATGGCCAAGAAACCAAAGGCAAAACAGTCTTCACCCACAGCCAAAATAAACGCTACATACCCATAGGAGGAGTAGAGATGACGACACAACCATTACAACTAATCCAGTCCGCAGAAGGCCAAGCATTGCTTGCTCAAATGTACGGACAGCAGCAGGTCGAGGAACAGACTGCACGTTACACGAAGCTGAACGCTTCTTTTGGAGAGTACTTTGGTGTACAAGAGGGCAGCAAATTGTTTAGCGCCGCAGGACGCAGTGAGATTGGTGGTAACCATACGGACCATAACCATGGCAAAGTACTGGCAGGCAGCATTACGCTGGATACGATAGCGGTGGCGGCACCAACCACGGAATCCATGATTACCTTTTATTCGGAAGGTTATGACAAGAAATATGTAATCGATCTCACAGATCTGACCCCGAAGGCAGAAGACGACGGTACGACGGCGTTGATTCGCGGTATGGCTGCGGGATTTGGAGAGTTTGGATACAAGGTGGGCGGCTTCCAGGCGTACATCTCCAGTAACGTGTTCTCCGCATCGGGTCTAAGCTCGTCAGCTTCATTCGAGATGCTGATCTGTACGATTCTGAATCATTTCTACAACGAAGGATCACTGGATGTTGTGGTAATGTCCAAGATTGGTCAGTATGCGGAAAACCAATATTGGAATAAACCGTCCGGTCTGCTGGATCAGATGGCTTGTGCTTATGGTGGTCTGATCGCGATTGATTTTGCGAACCCGGCTGAACCTGTCATTGAACCTGTGCAGTGGGATTTCCAACAGAATGGCTACTCCTTGGTGATTGTAAATACAGGCGGAAACCATGCCGATCTGACCGAAGATTACGCTGCTGTGCCGTATGAGATGAGAGCGGTTGCTCAGGCGCTGGGCCAAGAGTATGTTCGGGAGATTACAGCGGAGAACATCTACGCGAACCTCAAGCAGGTCCGTGAAGCTGCGGGAGATCGTGCGGTACTGCGTGCACTTCACTTCCTGGAGGAGAATAACCGGGTGGATGGCCAGGTGCAGGCGCTGAGGGATGGACGCTTTGCAGACTTCCTGAATTTGATTACAGCGTCAGGAAACTCGTCCTGGAAGTGGCTCCAGAATGTATATCAGAGTGGTTCCGTGAAGGAGCAGGAGATTGGGATTGCGCTGGCACTGACCGAAAACTATCTGCAAAACCTGGGCGATGGTGCCTGCCGTATACACGGTGGTGGATTCGCAGGAGTTATCCTGACGATTCTTCCAAACGACAAAGTCGAGGAGTACATGTCCTGGATGCACGGCATGCTGGAAACGCCAATTATTGTCGTTAACGTGCGTGCACAGGGTGCAGTATGCCTGAATGAATTGATCAGCTAGGCGCAAAGTCATTCTTCCCATTAAATTTATGGGTAACGTGTAGCGCTTCAAACATAAATGATTGTAGAACGTGAACAAACGAATCAGAAGACTAAATAAGTGTTTAACCAAGTCCGGGCCTGCCCGGGCTTTTTGGTTTATTTTAATTTCGACTAAAGTCCAAACTTTGAAGATGATTTACGTGTTGATTAGGTAGTGGCTTAGAAACGGCGGGCTGATGCTGAGAGGGTATTTAACATGTAACCGAGGAATTTTTCAGTACGTTTTGACAAGGGGAGGGTATGGAGGATGATTACATCCACAGTGGCGGCAGAGCTTGAAGAGGAACAATTATATGAAGAGTTGAGGCGTGAACTGGAGGATATAGAGGATGGCGAGCAGCGGCAAAGAGTCCTGAATCGAATGATCAGACAGCTCAAGTTTGCCAAATGGCGAAAAGGACGAATGCATAAGTTCGACACCTACTTTCAAAATGTAAAACCGGTAACGCTTTGGGTTATTTTAGCGACGGGTGCACTTACGCCTGTACTGTTATTTAGCATGTTCATATGGGTGTCGCTTTGGTTGGAATGAGATTGAAGCCGAGAGGGTAATTACCTTGTATAGGGAGCAAGAGATTGACATCAAGAGACAAGGGAGGTACTTATGTTATTTGTAGTTTTTTTGATTGCCATTCTATTCGGTGCTCTGCTGATCTTTCGAATGGATGAAGGAAGAAGACTAAGAATCAGCGCACTAACGGTTGTGGTGTACTGCATATTACTGTGTCTATTGCTTGTATTCCAATCGGTTGAACAGGGTGAAGATTTTGTGTATCTGGGGTTCTTCAATATGACCTATGAGGCTGCGAAAGTATGGATTAACATTTACGTCGTCATTGCGCTGGCAGCGTTCTTAACATATCTGGGTGCGAGCGAAGAGGAGTAGGTGTTTTGAAGTTATTGAATTCTATTGAAAAAAGGAGAACCGCAAATCACCAGAATGGAGCATTCCAATGGTTAGCGGTTCTCTGAGTTAACTTTATTTTAGTGTGACCCTTGCGGGTGTTTCTGTTCCAGAGGCTGCACTTGCCCTTGCATATACTGATGATATTCACGGAAACTGCTGATATGATGCAGAGCATCGGTTTTGGATGACTGGATTTTGACCTTACCGTTTCCAGGGTTCTTTTTCATCTCGGTCAGTGCTGATTTGGATCCTTCGATATCACCTGACATGTCCTGAATTCGCTGCAGCAATGCTGGGTGTCCTTCATGCTGAAGCATTTCAGCAAGTGGTCTCATTTCCTCAAGCTTTTGACTGGATCGTTCGAGTGTGGTCATCACCTGATCCCCATCGGTACTTGCACTCAATGAGACCATTCGGTGGATATGATCTTTCTCCATACGCTCCAGTGCCTCAAGATGAGAAGCTTCAAGTCGCTTGGGGTCATTCCAGCTCTCAACTTGAACCTCTGGTTCATTTTGCTGTGATGCCTGGTCTGCACTATATCCGTTATTCCCGCATCCCCATAGTAAAGATGAACAGGTCAGGATTGCACCGACTGCAATGATGCTTTTCAACCTCATGTTGTCACTCCTTCTATTTATTCCTGAAGGTAGTATGAGCCAACATATATCGAATCATGCTTATTCTGCAGAATTTCTTTCCTGCAATTACGCATATCCCCAAATGTTCTGGTAACAACAGCCTAGATTAATTCTTTATTGATGGTACTTTGATGTCATAAATTGCAGACTTTTAGCTTATTTTTGCTGAGCTTTGTTTTCGGTAGGACGTACACTACCCTTAAAGTTTAACTGCTTCATAAGAAGGGAGGAAGCAATGCGCATCTACAACAACTCAATTTGGCGCTGGACCTTTACGCTGCTGTATCCCGCCATTATTTTCATCTTTCAGAGCTGGGGACCCATATTGGAATCATGGGCGGGTCCCATTATCTTTGTTGCTTTATTTTGCTTTCTGTGGAGCGGGATTGAGGAGATGTTCATCTCGACAGGGCTGACCTGGTTTGTGGCCATCCCGTGCTGGTGGTATTTTATTGAGCGTCCGAAGCCATCTTTCGGTGCGGAGAATTTTGCGGCACATTTATGGTTAATTGTCATGATATATATCGTTTTCGTGCTCATTCCTCAGACACTGATCCTGACCACTCGTCTGCGGATCATGGATTATTATAAGAAGTGATGGGAAAGTTACATCGCGTTTCAACGTAAGGAAGGAGGGTACATATGGAACGTAAAAAGAATCGGGGAGCATATATCACGTTGTATGCATTGGTACTCGCAGGGCTCCTGCTTTTGATCCGTTCATGCGCTCCACAGGATATCGATTCCATGCTAAGCGAGAATGGCATTCATTCAGACCAGGTAATGGTTGTAACCCCCATAGATTCACGAACTCATCTGGTTTTATATCAGAATACCACTGCTGACGGCTTAGCATCCGGATTGATTGAGCAAGAGCCATGGTCATCCCTGGTCATTCTGCCACAGGACGTTCTTCAGGATAATCCAACTGAGCCGATATCTTCTCATAGCTCAGGATACCAGATGTCCGATGGAAAAGCGTTCGATGTTGCATATGGATATGTCCACGATCCGGAGATAACGAAACTGCGCCTTCGATACGAGCTGAATTCATCGTCTGAGGAAGTGGAAGCAGATATTCTTGAATCCTCGAATAAGAATCAAGAGAGGTTATGGTACGCCATAATTCAGCAGCCGACAACGGGGATACAGCTCGATATACAGGGATTGGACAATGTAGGCCAAGTGATCTATTCATCGAAGGAGAACGAAGATTAGGAGGAGCCTCGTGAATCGTATAAAACGAATCAACAAACCTTACTTCATTTTCCTGCTCTGGAATATACTTATGATCTTTGCCGTACATGGCTTAACATTTCAGCATGAAGCCGGCAGAGGAATTTCCGGTAATGGTAACCCAGGGATACTCATCTTGTTTCCGTCCCTTCTTACGTTTCTGATCTTGTGTATCTGGACGGTGTCGCTGTTCAAAAGGTGGCTATATGATCAGCGTCAGCGCTGGGTTGGGAAAGTGCATGTGATGGTGCCTCTGGCTGCTGTACTGCTGTGTGTGTTGTCTGTCTTTTTGGAGCTGCTCATGATTGAGGACCTGCGAGTGCAGCTAGGTGGATTTACGAATGATCCGAGCTCGGCGGTATACCGTTTTGGCTGGTTGAATCAATATACGAATACTCTTTATTACAATGCTCCCATCCTGCTGTTCGGACTGTCATTGTCTACATTCATTGGCTGGCTAATGGAACTTAATGTACGTAAAAACAGTCCATAAGCTCTTGTTCATCTTCCTTTTCCTACAAGCAAACAATTCTTAACACAAAAATAAGCCCGCTTGTTCGGTTCTAACCAAACAAGCGGGCTTACTGCTTCTGATTTGCTATACTCTCCTCTGGAATTTTCCCGTATAGGGGATGGTGATCTTGATTTTCAGGTTCTGAATGGAGTCTTCCGTAAGGATCATCTTCGAACCATTATTGGATAGCTTGCGCCACAGGCTTGGATTCTTGCGGTACAGCTTCTCCTCAAGGCCATAGATATCGACACCGCGTTTCAGACCCTGACGGTATGTTTGCAGGATCTGATCCCGCAACGTCTTCTCGCTAAAATGAACCATTTCATCATAGGAAATGGGAGTGAGATATTCGTACAAGGCTGTCAAATATTTGGCATCAATATTGAAGTGTACTTCATTCCCCTGAACGACAGGATTAATCTTGATGTTGGGCAGGCCCACACTTAGAACGCCATAGGTGGTTCCGTCTCTCTCAATAATCAGTGGTGCGCGCCGCAGATCCTTGAGCAGCCAGTGGTATCCTGGAATTTTGGGCCGGGGCAAATATTCGAAGTTATTGCCGGTTCTTTCGAAAAAAGCCCCCTCAATCACAAACAGTTCATGTTTCTTTTTGTTCTGCGACCAATGCTCCTTATTCAGTGAAATACATGGCAGATAGGTTGTTGTGGACGGATCGTTATGGGTGGCAATGAGCTTGAAACTGAGCACCGGAGGAAAAAGAGACTCCTCCAGAAAGCTGGGAAGCGGGTTGTGAAGAATGCTGTCCAGCGGCGACATATTGTAGATGGATGTCGCACTCAAAATATTCTCCAGCGGTTCACGAGTGCCATACACCCAAGTGGTATATCGCGATTCCGGGAAGCGTCCGAGCATATCAAACACACCCTTGATATGATTGCTTGTCAGAATGCTTTCGGCCATAACGATTGCCGTCACATGACCCCAGGCAATATGGAGCTGGGCACTCCGGAATAGTTCGTTTATAGCCAGGTTCAATGTTTTGCCCGTTGCATGCCCAACCCATATGGGAGGGGGTTCCTCATTTTTGGTTGAGCTCTCACTCTTGGCTACACTGGCAAAGTCCATGGTCTGCACGTACACGTGATACATTCCGTCTTTATAATCGACGCCGATTGCCTTGGCGTAGTCGACCTGCTGGATCTCATAGGCACTCCAGCACCCGCTGGTCACGAAACACAGAGCAAGACTGAGCAGACCTAACGACCAACGGCGTATCTGCCGTTTCATCGATCATTACCATCTTTGCGTGGCTTCTGCGTTTCGAGATACACGGGTCTGCGTTTCATCCAGCCCTTCGGCAGCTTGAATAGGGAAGCGAGGGCCTGTTTGAAATTAAGTGGCGTCAGTGGTGTCAGGTAAGGAATGCCGAATGACTTGAGATCAGTCAGATAGATCAGGAACAGGATAATGGACAGAATGAACCCGTATATGCCAAGGGACGCTCCAAGTACATAACAGAAGAAGCGCAGAATCAGAACCGAACTGGTCATCACCTGATTCACAATCGTTGCCCCGGCGACGACCGTGACGGCAATGACGACAATCATGAGTGGTGAAACCATGCCGGCGCGGATGGCTGAATCCCCGATAATCAATCCACCAACCACGGTTAGTGTCTGACCAATGGCACTGGGAAGCCGTACCCCTGCCTCCCGGAACAGCTCCATCAGAAGCATGATGAGAAACATTTCTACGCCAGATTCCATAGGCAGCCCCATTCGTCCAACCGAGATCGTGGCAACCAGCGGAAAGGGCAGCTGGTCCATATGAAATGAAGTTAGAGCGATATAGAAACCAGGCAGGAATATGGTCACCAATAATCCGATAAAGCGCAGCATGCGGCCCACATTCACCGGCAAAAAGGGGAAGCTGGCATCTTCGGGAGATTTGAGAAGCAGAAACAGATTAACCGGACCGATAATGACACTTGGATTGCCATCCACGATGAGAATAAAGCGGCCATTCAGAAGACATTCTGCTGCAAAATCGGGCCTGCCGGTGTAGTGGGTGACCGGGAACAGCGTAATTTTCGAAGGAGAAATTAATTCTTCCAGCTCGTTGGCGGTCATGACTCGTTCCGTATCAATCTTGCGCAGCCGATTCTGGACATCGTCAATCAGATCGGGGTTGGCAATGTTTTTGATATACATGAGAGCCACTTTGGTCACGGAACGTGAACCGATTAATTCGATGTTACAGGCCAGATCGGCTGTACGCAGACGTGTACGAATCAAGGCGATGTTCACCGATAGCCGTTCGATAAAGCCATCCCTTGATCCGCGGATGGATACCTCAGTGGTGGATTCTTCCGGTGTACGTGTAGGAATATTGGAGATATCCATGCTCCACATCGTCTGAAGGGAAGGGATGCAGATGAGCATATGCCCCTCGAATACCCGAAGGGACATCAGTTCTGCACCCAGCGTATCCTGCAAATCCATACGGGTCCATTGAAGGGTAATGGATCTCTCAATATCCGATGTACGAAGGAAGTGCGTACGCTCGTAAGCGCGCGACAATTCAGGAAGAATAATATCGTATATGGATTTGCTGTCCACCATACCGCTGCAATACACGACAATAATCTGTACGGGAGACTCCCCGATCATGTGACTGCTGATGATGACATCATCCGATCCGGCAAAAAACGTCTTCAGGCTATGTTCATTGATTCGAAAGGGCTCAGCCGGTTGATGGTCCTTCTTGGGTGTGGTTGTGATCGGCATGGGCAGGAGCCTCCTTGTCTTTTTTGTGTATGAGCGCGGCCAGAGTCAACAGGACGGTGACAATGGATACGTAAGCGAGCATCACAGGAAACTGAATGTGGTTCACATAATAGTCGACGTAATCAATTCGCCACCACTGTACGGCTATGAAGCACATGATGAAGGTGATGGACAGTACTGCAATGTACCTCTTTCTCGGCCTCCGAAAATCAAGCAGATCCACAATGAGATATATGGAGATAGCCACTCTGGCAAAAGAACCACTCAGCCACTGATAGATGGATAGGAAGTCTACGTGCTGGAGCAGTTTTCCGATATTCACCAGTTTCCATTGTTCATAAGGAGTATTTCGCTGTTTGGCCGCTTCCTCCGGACCAAATTCAACAATAGCTCCCAGGGTGGGGCCGACCGCCATGGTGAGCATGAATAATCCCAGCAGCAGTATATGCCACCAACGAATTTTGCCTTTCACATCGTGCTGAAACAGCATCAGGATCCAGATCTCCATCAGCCCTGCGAGCGAATAGATCATGCCTTTCATGACAGGACCGGCACCATATTCCATGATCGGGAACAACTGTCCGTAGTCCTTGTATTTCATATTGGCAGACATCACAAAATACCCGAGCAGAATGACAAAGGGGAGCAGGATGCTTGAAGTCATCGCAATGGAGCGGATTCCTTTGGCAGCAGCCCAAGCCGCAACCAACGCGCCCACTCCTGCGAGCACGTAGGGCGGGGTGAATTGCAGATAGGTGGATACCGTCCAGTTCGTTGTCTCATATAAGGTATGCGTGGCAAGTGCGAGCAGCAGAAGAGAGGCTGAAATACGGAAGATCCAGGAAAATACAGCACCGAACTCCCGCGTGATCCAGTCCGTCAGGCGCTGTCCGCGTACCCGGCGAATGATTACGAACATCATACATAGAAAAAGCATGAAAAAAGGCGCAGCAGCCGCTACAGATAGCCACCCGTCTCTGCCGGCCTGGTCCAGAATGGCCGGGATAGACAGCACGTGACATACGAGTCCGGCACTGAGCAGAATGATGGAAAAGGACAGCCATATCGTGATTTCACCCTTTTCACGGCTCATGGGAATCCTCCTTTCCGTCCAAGGAAGTTTCCGTTAGCTTGTACAGCATATGGGATTTTGATTCTTCTGAATCTGCTTCTGAAGTAAAACGTTCAAAAGCATAGCAATCAGACAATTTTTGTCTTCCTTTCCGCAGCGTTTGCCATCATGCCGTACATCTTCCCGGGTAGAACGGACATATATTTCCTTCTTCACATCTGCAAAAAATGTCCCTACTGTGCCTGGTGCCCAAGGTATACCGTTAAGGTACATCGCAGACAAGAGGAGGATGATGCGAATGAACTGGTGGTCTTCCAACCGCCTTCGCCTGATTCAAAACAATCTCCGCGAGATTGATGCGGACATGAATGTGGACCTGTTGATGGAGGAGCTGCAGGAGTTTCAAGCCAACGTGCTAATGATGAATGCGGGAGGGATTTTTGCCTTTTATCCATCTGCACTGGAGCATCAATATGTCACACCTTATCTTCATACCGATTTATTACAAGAAGCTGTATCGAAGGCCCATGCGCTCGGAATGAAATTTATTGCCCGCTTCGATTTCAGCAAAGCGCACGAATCACTGTTTGAGGCACATCCGGAATGGTTTTATCGTGACCGTTACGGACAGGAAGTGAACTATTACGGCATCGTGCATACGTGCCTGAATGGGGAATATCAGCAGGAGAAGTCCATCGAGTCAATTATAGAAGTGCTTGAGAAGTATCCGGTGGACGGCATTTTCTTCAATATGTTCGGGTACCAGCACTGGGATTACAGCGGCAACCATTATGGACCTTGTTATTGTGACAACTGCAGGCGTCGTTTTCAGGAGATCTGCGGGGCTGAACTGCTGAACTACACGGGGCCTTTGCATGAATTGCATACAGCGTATCTTCATTTTCAGGAGTTAACCTCCCGAGAGATTTTGAGCAAAATTCATCACAGGGTGAAGTCCCGCTGGCCGGATATAGCCATAAGCACCTACCACCCGCACAGGGTTGACATCATTCGCAAGGAATCGAATACATCGCTAACCCGAAGCTTGCCTTTATGGCAGTATTCCGCCTCAGAGAATGTGGCCTCCGTAGTGAGCAGCTGGGACGATAAAATAGTCAGCAATTGCAGCATTAATGCCATCGATCTGACCTATCGGTTCACCGGGGTCTCGCCCCATGAGACGGAAATAAGGCTATATCAGAACATCGCCAGCGGGTCCGGACTCGATTTTTGTATTATAGGAGCCTTCGAGGGATATCCGGATCGGAAGAATTTTGAAGTAGCCCGGGACATTTTTCGATATCATGCAGCGCATGAACATATCTATGGAAGTCTAACTTCCATGGCTGAAGTCATTTTGATTAAACCAAAGGCACCAGAGGCAGGGACTGAATATTTGGGTCTGTTCAAAATGTTAAAAGAAGCCCATGTCCTGTTCGATGTCATCGTCGAAGACCAGATTACCGCCATGGCACATAAGCTGGCCGCAGTGAAAGCAGTCATCTTGCCTGGTTTGCAAAGACCCCACATCAATACCAAGGAAACGCTGGATCAATTGCTCAAACAAGGCGTTGCTCTGCTTGCTACAGGAAATGCCTTACGCGACGATGCAGAAGGGTTGTCTGACTGGTTTGGAGCAGTTCATACAGGAAATACCGACATGCTTCCATCTGCATACCTCCAGGTAACAGATGCAGATCGTTTTCCCAGTGTGAAGGACCGGGAATGGATCACGGTTAGTGGTGGTTTTGCACATGTGCAATTTGATACCGCAAAGACAGAGTGCTGTATGCCGTATATTGAACCTGCATCTTTTGGCCCGCCGGAACGGGCGTATGGACACCAAGTGGGCGAAAGTTACGGACTCGGGATCTCCCATCCGGCAAATGGTGGTACAGCCGCCTATTACACATGGAACCCGGGCGTTCTGTATTACAAACACGGCTTCGAAGACCACAAACATGCCGTGATGGATGTTCTGGCCCGGTTAACCGGGGAGAGCCTGGTGAAGAACGATCTGCCTGCCAGTACGGAGTTATTCCTGAATCGGACAGAACAAGGGCATGTGCTTCTCCAGCTCCTGAACTTGTCCGGCTTCAACGGAACGACATACTTTGAAGCGATACCGCTATACAATCGCACGATTGAGTTTCGTGATATAGGAGTACCTGTTCGGGCGTACTCATTGTGTTCGTCAGAGAACATTCCTATGAACATCGAAGGGAACAAAGTCAGACTAACCATTCCCGAACTAAAGCGGTATGAAGCCATTGTACTCGAGATGGACCACGCCCCGAAGAAAGAGGTGAACTAACCGAATGAAACCCCAGATAACGACGGTGAATCGTGCCACGGGCAAGCTGCAATCGGGCAGCCTTCTGTCACGAATGTATAAACACCGGATGATCTATTTGCTTATTTTGCCGGGGCTGCTGTATTTCCTGCTGTTCAAGATTGTACCTCTCTGGGGGCTGCTGCTGGCATTTCAGGATTACAATCCCTTCCTCGGTTTTACGGGAAGTGAATGGGTGGGATTCAAGCATTTTAATGAGCTGTTTGCCAGCTCCAACTTCTACATCATGCTGCGTAATACGCTCGCCATTAATCTGATCGCACTGGTATTCCATTTTCCGCTGCCGATTCTGCTGGCCCTAATGTTAAACGAGATTCGGCATGAGACGTTTAAACGCATCAACCAGTCGATTGTGTATTTACCGCATTTTCTGTCCTGGGTCGTCGTTGCCAGCATGACGTTTTTTCTGCTCTCGACGGACGTCGGCATTGTGAACAAGCTGATTGCACAGAGCGGCAAGGATACGATTTCGTTTCTATCGGAACCGAATTATTTCTGGGGGCTGCTTACGGCTCAGAGCATGTGGAAGGAAGCCGGCTGGGGAACGATCATTTTCCTCGCGGCCATGGCGGGAGTGGACCCTCAGCGGTATGAGGCTGCCGTTGTTGACGGAGCCGGACGGTTCCGGCAAATCTGGCATATTACGCTGCCTGCCATCCGGCCGACCATTATCATTTTGCTGATCCTGCGCCTTGGCAGCATGGCCGATACCGGATTTGAACAAATTTTGCTGATGATGAATCCGTTGGTTCGTTCAGTTGGAGAGGTATTTGATACGTATTCCTATACGTACGGGATATTGCAAGGCAAGATCAGCATTGGGGTTACTGTGGGGCTGTTCAAGGGACTGGTTGGATTGTTCCTGATTGTGGCTGCCAACAAAATTGTAAGAAGACTTGGACATGAAGGCATCTATTAATCCCATGGGTTGGTGGTCTGTCAGAAAGGAGGATAGGTTATGAGCTTTGTTGTGCAGAAAAAAGGGCTTACGCTCTTCGACTGGATCAATTACAGTCTGGTTGCTTTGATCTCACTGGCATGTATATTCCCGTTCTTATATGTCTTCAGCGTTTCGTTTACCGATCCGAAGGTGTATGTGCCGCTCAAGTTTTATCTGTTCCCGGAGAAGTGGTCGCTGGAATCCTACCGGTATATTTTATCAACCAACAGTTTTATCAATGCGTTTAAAAGCACGTTGTTTATTACGGTTGTTGGCACCATACTGAATATTATCGTATCCTTCACTATGGCTTATGGGTTAACCAAACGCTCTCTGCCCGGGCATAAGTGGATTATGGGTTTGGTTATTTTCACCTTGGTGTTCAGTGCGGGGATTATCCCGAATTACTTGCTCGTGAAGGAGCTGGGACTGCTAAACTCCTATTGGTCCATGATTTTGCCTGGACTGACGAATGCGTGGAGCCTGATTGTGATCAAAAGCTTTCTGGAATCGCTTCCTTCGGAACTGGAGGATGCGGCACAGATCGATGGATGCAGTGATCTCACGGCTTTTTTCCGAATTATTGTACCGTTGTCCATGCCCGCGATCGCCACGTTTACATTATTCTTCGCGGTAGGACACTGGAATGCGTATTTCAATGCCTTGATTTACTTATCCGATTCAAGCAAATGGACGCTGCAGCTGCTCATCAAGACACTCGTTATCGATTCGAATTCCGTTGCTGTAGCTCAGGCCGGGGCCAGTGATGAGAGCGTCGTGCCACAGGAGACGATTCGCATGGCGTCGATCGTACTCGCCATGGTGCCGATTCTGATCGTTTATCCATTTTTGCAAAAGCATTTTGCCAAAGGTGTCATGATTGGCTCCGTCAAAGGTTAAATGCAGCTGAAGTTAAACCATGCTTTATGTATAAATGCAAACGCTTACCGATACTGACGATAAGGGAGATGAAGGCGAATGAACAAGGGGAATAAACGATGGACGACATGGCTCTGCATGATTCTGGCAGTCGCCATGCTGGCGGCTTGTACGGGGAACAATGGTTCAGGTGAAACGGCAGGCAGCACAAATAGCGGAGAATCCGGTGGAGATCAGCCGCTGGACATCAAGATGTTTGCCGGATTGTACAATGAAATTCCCGATATGAACAACGAATACTGGACCGAATGGGAGAAGCGCACCAACGCCAAACTCGATATTGAATGGGTGCCTTCAGGCGATCTGGATACGAAGCTGGATCTGCTGCTCGCTTCCGGTGATCTGCCAGAAGTAGTGGCCTACCAGAATCAGATTCGCCCCACACTGATTACCGCGATCAAGAACGGTGCGTTCTGGGACCTGACACCATTCCTTGGAGATCTCAGCGAATACCCGAACCTGAAGGAAAATCTGGCGCCGGATGCGCTCAAATACCTGTCGGTGGATGGAGGCATTTACGCCGTTCCACGCTCCCGTTCCCGGGTTGATGGTGGACTGAAAATTCGGGAGGATTGGCTGAAGCAGCTGAATCTGCCGATTCCCAAGACGTTCGAGGAATATAGAGAAGCCCTGAAGAAAATCGTGGATAGTGATATGGATGGCAACGGCAAGAAAGACACAGTTGGCCTGTTATTCGTCAACAACCCACCTGCCATGTTCCAAGCCGGATTCGGGGCGTATAACCCAACCTATGATAACGATGGCGGGCTGATGAGCCCTGGTTTAACACCACAATATGTGGAGATGGTCGAGTGGTTTCGGGAACTGTACGCCGATGGGCTGCTGTCTAAAGAATATGCCGTCATGAAGGAGAGTCAGGCTGAAGAACTATTCAAGACCAACTGGGCGGCTTCTTACGGACGTCCAATCTGGTGGGATCATGAGTGGGAGCAGGCTATGAAAAAATCAGGGCAGCCTGACGCCAAAATTCTGAACTTGTCTCTGACAGGTCCTCATGGAGATGCAGCGGTTGGTCTGGAGACCGGAGTCGCGGGTGGATTCTACATTTCCAAGAAGGTGCCTGAAGAGAAGGTGAAGCAGCTCCTGAAGTATTTTGATCTGACTGCTTCCCAGGAAATGACGGACTTTGCCTACTATGGAATCGAGGGCACGCACTATACGGAACAGGATGGTCAGAAAGTGCTGACGGAGCAAGGCGTCAAGGAAGTGAACACAACGAGTAAAGGGGCAGGTGTGCTCGCCTATGCCAAGTGGGGCAAAGTGATTAGTGCTTCCGGAGACAAAGCCTATAATGACGCCAAAATCAAGGAAGTCGAGAATTTCGACGAAATTGGAAAGATCGATTTCTACCGGGTGATTACCTCGGAGGCCTGGAGAGAGACATGGCCCAAATACGGAGACGAGTACAGCTCCATGTTGACCCGAACGATTGTTGGACAGATCAGTGTCGAAGAATTCAGAGCCTATGTAGACAAGTTGAACAGCCAGCCAGACATCAAGCAGGCCTATCAGGAAATGGCCAAGGCTTATGAGCAGTTTAATCAACAATAACGAGGTAAAGGAGAAGCGATGAAGACTCCCCTACTGAGCGATAAGGAACAACGTCCCTGGTGGCAGCAGCCGCTGCGCATCATTCAACCTAACATGCAGGTGAAGGACACCGTGAAGATTGATCCCGAACGGCTTGCGGACCAAATGTTCGATATGGGTGCCAATGTCATGGTGTTTAATATGGGTGGAATCTATGCCTGGTACCGTTCGAGTGTCGCATTTCATATTCAAAATGAATACTTGCCCCGCGGCAGTGATCTGCTGCGGGATATGATCCAGAGCTGTCATCAGCGCGGGATTCGCTTTATTGCCCGCTTTGATTTCAGCAAGGCAGAGGACTCTGTTTATCTGCAGAAACCCCAGTGGTTTGTCCGCAAGGAAGGTGGCCAGCCGGATATTATCGGTGCCACCCGGCCGGGGGCCTGGCCTCTTCTGATGTCGACCTGCATTAACGGAGGCTACCGCAACGAAGAACTGGCGGTTCCTGTAATACGGGAAGCACTGGAACGTTATGAGATTGACGGTGTCTTCTTCAACGCACCCGGATATATATTTTGCCAATGCTCCAATTGTCAGAAGAAATACAAGGGGATGTATGGAAAAGAACTGCCGAGTACTTCAGCAGAGCTCGTGTCTGATTTTGCAGCCCGCTGCTTCGATGATAATCTGGGGCGGATGTATCAGGAGATCAAGGCTGTTCGGCCTGAGGTGCCAATGATCCTGTACTATAATCTGCACCGGGATAATCTGGAGAAACGGGTGTCCATTACCGACATGCTCTGTACTGAACCGCAGGATGTGTTGTCGCTGGGGCACACCCGTATCCCGGAGTTCTGGCAGCCTGCGCTCGGTATCAAGGTGGGGCGTTCCGTTCCGGGCCGCCCCGATCCCTTCGGCATTGTACATTCTTGCCCCGGCATGGACTGGCGTCATACCGGGCTTCCGCCTGCCGAATACCGCTTCTGGCTCTCGCAGATTCCAGCCAATGGGGGTCAGCTCTGGCATTCGTTAACCGGAATCCCGGATACGATTACAGATAAGCGGATTTTGCGAACCGTAACAGAGGTCAACAGGGATGCAGCGAAGCTTGCTTCCCATATGGACGGCGCCCAACCCGTGAACCAGGTGGCACTCATGTGGAGTGCCAATCGTTCAGCGGAAGGCTTGGCGGAGGCGCTCATCCATAAGCATATTCCCTTCGATGTGATTCTGCCTGAACAGGTGGCCAGCGTGAACCTGAACTACTATCCGGTCGTTATTTTGCCTGAAGGATTCACACATTCATCCCATTTTATAGATTTGCTTCGCGATTATGTGAGTCAGGGAGGCAGCATTATCGCAGAGGGAGAACTGCCGAAGATGGAAGAACCGACGAATTCGATGCTGATGGACCTGTTTGGTATTTCCGGGGAAATGCAGGAGAGCGAGTATTTGGCTGCATCCTATCTGCGGTTTGAACAGATCTCTAGCACAGATAATGAAGGAAATCCACTGCAGTGGAAGCTGGAGGAAACGGAACTTATACCGCATCGAGGCAAGGTGATGTACTGTAAGCCCAAGGATGCGGATGTGCAGGTATTGGCAACGTTAGTTCCTCCGTTCTCTCCGTTGGAAAGTGTAGGGGCGCCTCCCGAACGGGCCTCACTGGCTGTTAAACAAACCGATCTTCCGCTGGCACTGTTGCGAAGCTTGGGCACAGGGCAGACCTTATATTTCCCGTTTTCGCTTAGCGGTCTCATACAGGAATTCAAATTGGAGGAACATTTTCGGTTGTTTGCCAATGCCGTTCATGTGCAGTTGAACAATAAAGCTCTGGTATCAATCACGGAAGCACCCGGTTTACAGCTGACTGTTTTCCGCAAGGATAACGACCTGTTGATTCATCTGGTGAACGGGGCAGGTCGCAGACCGCTGTCATCGGTGCTCCCCATACATGATATTGAGATTACAGTTCGTTCACGGGAGGATCATTCTGCAGGGGACGCTGAAGCGTTAATCGCAGGAACGAAGCTGAGGACAGAGCGTACTGGAAATAAACTAAAAATCAGAGTCCCCACGCTGGACGTTTGGGAGTGTATCCGGGTACCTCTCTTGATATAATGAACCCGAACAGAGACATGCGAAAATGAGCCTAAGGCGCAGCATACGGGGGTGATTCCATGAGGCGGGTAATGCATACCATCCAATCAGCGCTTGACCGCTGGTTCGCAACGAATGGTTATCTGAAAAGACTGATCTGGTTGGGCTGCATGTCGGTGGTCATCCCGGTGGTGCTTGCCGGTAGCGCGTACTATCATTTCTCGATGATCAAACTGACGGAACAATTCCAGGATAACAATATGGCCTCATTGAACTTGCTCAAAGACAGGGTGGAGAATATTCTGACTAATATTGAGCATGAATCGATGCAGCTCGCCAGTGGCCCGTTGATGCGAAATGCATTAGGCAGTGCTCATTATGAGAGCGATTACTTTCTCCACCTGGATCTGCTCGATCTGTTTCAGCTCCACAAAAACACCAATAATCTAATTGAAGAAATGATCTATTATGATGCCAAAACAGATATGGTTCTGTCCCATTATTACGGATTGGTCTCGCTGGCAGACTACAAGGAAAAGCAGGACATGGAGGCTGCTCTGGGAGGCCAGGCAGCTGCAGGTTGGAGGTATCTTCCCGAATCCGGAGAAGCGGGCTATATCTCCTATGTGAGGCAAGTGCCTGTCATGGGACAGGGGGAACCGCGCGGAGTGGTCATTCTCCAAGTGAAGGAACAGGAGCTGCGGAGTTTGCTGCGCAGCTATTCTGTTAGTCTGGAAGACCAGTCCCTCGCCATTCTTAATGCAGATCAGCAAATTATTTTGCACACGGACGGCCCTGGAGAGATTGGCAAACGGGCATCGGAGGACGAGGTGCTGCAGCAGATCGCATATGCAGAAGGCAGAGAACGCTCGGGCCATGAGGTACTGAAGGGGGAGCATGGGAATGAGCTTGTGGCATATGCCTCGGCATCCATGGGGAGGACCTATATATCCCAGCTCCCTGAGCAGGAGATGATTGCCCAGTTGAATTGGATCAAGGTGCTCATCCTGATCTCGGTGTCTATCTTCGTGTTGGTCGGTATGCTGCTCACCTGGTTCAGCTCACGGCTGGCCTACAACCCTATTCAGCAGCTGCTGCGGTATGGGGAGCACTTGCGAAGGAACGGGCAGGAAACAGCACCCCAGGGGAATGAAATTGAATATATCCGGTCTTCGCTCAGCTATCTCAATGAACAGACAGAAACCCTGAATCGGTATATAGAGGGCATACAGCCAGACCTCCGCGATCGTTTTTTGCAGAGATTACTGCAATCTAGCGGTTCATGGACCAGCAGCAGGTTGGAAGAAGAGTGTGCCAGACACGAGTTCCGGACAGAGGGACAATTTTTGGTGTTGGTCGTCAAAGTGGAAAATCTGGTCAAGAAGAAACGATTTTTACCCAGTGAAGGCCCCGTCATTGTATTTGCCCTGAGAAATGTCATGGATGAACTGCTCAGCCAAAACACGGATTTGACGGGGTATGTTGTAGACAAAAATGATAGTGATTCGGTGGCAATCCTGCATTTCGATTCAGAGATTTCTCATCGTGAAGCGAGGCAAAAGGTATGCAGCTATGCTGAGGAGATTCATCATGCACTGGATCAGTACCTGTCTTTCTCGGCAACGGTGGGCGTAGGGCGTCCGGGTCAACTTCATGGGATCGCAGAGTCCTTTCGTGAAGCGCAGCTCGCCCTGCAGTATCGGCTATTTGATGATGCCGAGAACGTTTTGTTCTATGAAGATATTTTGGCCACCCAGCGTAATCCGGTCTTCATGTATCCCCGGGAGATCGAAGAGGAGATTCTTGAATCACTATGGAACGGAACGCTTACGCATGCGGAGGATGCGCTGCATCGGTTTTCCAAGAAGGTGCGTGCCTCCGAATCCTATACGGTCATGATTCAGGGATACCACATGCTGCTGTCGGCCATTATTCAATTCATGGAGACGAAGGGTCCCGGCATGCTTGAACGACTGGGCAGCAATTTGTTCGATCAGCTGCAGGAGAACCAGACATCGAAGGAGATGCATGACTGGTTTATCGGTGTGCTGTTTCCTCTGTGCATTGAAGCCAGTCAGGATCTCCGCACCAATTCATCCCGCCTGATTGTTCAGCGGGTCTGTGAGCATCTGAGCAGCCATCCCGAAGGAATGCAATCACTATCGGATTGTGCGGAACTCGTGAATGTCAGTCCTTCCTATCTAAGCAGACTCTTCAAGAAGGAAATGGGGGTGTCCTTTATCGAATACATGATGAATCTGAAGGTGCAAAAAGCGAAGCAATTGTTGAAGGATACCGACTGCACCATTACGGAAATTGCCGAACAGGTGGGATATTCGGAGCGCAACCTGAACAGGGCTTTTCAGCGGTTTGTTCAGATGTCGCCCAATCAATATCGAATGTCGGTCCGCTAGATTTCATGTAAATGATAGACGGCGGCGTGCGAAAGCTATAACATACAGATATAGCGATCCAAGACAAGCACCTCACCAAACCATAGAGAAACAAGGAGGAAACCTACGATGACAAATACGACGAAGGCACCTGGAGAGACGAAAGTTGGCTTTATCGGTACAGGCGTTATGGGGAAAAGCATGGCAGGTCATATCCAGAAAGCGGGATATCCGCTGCATGTGTATACCCGCACAGCTGCGAAAGCGGAAGCGTTGGTGAATGAAGGGGCCGTTTGGCACGATACACCAGGCAAGCTTGCGGCTGAGTGTGATGTCATCATCACCATGGTAGGATATCCGAAGGATGTAGAGGAGATTTATCTTGGTGAGGACGGTCTTGTAGCGAATGCCAAACCGGGTTCAACCCTGATTGATATGACGACATCCAGTCCCATGCTGGCTGCTCGCATCTTCGAGGCGGCAGAAGCCAAGGGGCTGCATGCATTGGATGCACCCGTATCGGGTGGAGATATTGGCGCACGCGATGGCAAGCTGTCCATCATGGTTGGTGGCACCGAGGAAGCATTCGAAGCGGTACGACCTCTGTTCGAGTGTATGGGCACCAACATTGTATTGCAGGGCAAGGCGGGTTCCGGTCAGCACACCAAAATGTGCAACCAGATTGCCATTGCATCCGGCATGATGGGCGTATGCGAAGCACTCGCCTATGCCAAGAGTTCGGGGCTTGACGCGGAGAACGTGCTGAAGAGCATTGCTACCGGGGCAGCCGGAAGCTGGTCGCTGAGCAATCTCGGTCCGCGCATGATCGCAGGCGATTTCGAGCCTGGATTCTATGTGAAACATTTTATCAAAGACATGGGAATCGCCCTCGAATCGGCCAAGGCCTTGGGCATGAAGACACCAGGGCTGGCACTGGCTGAATCCCTGTATCAGGAAATATCCAGAAACGGTCTGGATGAGAAGGGCACGCAGGTGCTCTATACGTACTATCTTCAAGCATAAATCGCATTTGTGGTAAGCCGCAGCGTGTTCTTTTTCTTAAGTGGAAAGGGATGCGCTGTTTTTTTAGAATTTTCAATGGATCGCATGTGTCTAAAGTCACAATATTGGTTAAATATTTTCGTATACTTTGGTTTGTGCAAGGAAATTAGGCCTGATGACCTTTATTTTTATCCGTCTTCATCCGACATAAGTAATAGAAGTTTACATAATGGAAGTCCAAAGATGTTGTTATGTTGTTCAATTGTCGTAACCGATCACCTGTAACTCACACTAAATTTTAGAACGGAGCTTGCCCATGTTCAAAAAAATCCTGTCTCTGTTCAAGACACAGCCAGAGCTTGCGAGTTCAATTACGGCCTCGGCCCCCGCGATGCCTGATACGGGCCCCGCACCTGCCCGAATGATGCGGAGCAGACGCAAATCTAAATCCAAATCCAAACATGAGGCAGCCTGGATCAGCGAGCCGGAAGAACCGACAACAGCAGAACGACTGTACAGTCTCCCGGGACAATACAAAGTTTTGAGTGATCTGCTCGTTGCCAATCCCAAATCCCGTTCAGGCTATTCTCAGATTGATCATGTTGTTATTGGTCCGCGGGGGATCTTCGTCATCGAGACCCGTAACCTGACAACCGGCGAGATTCGGGGTGGGCGCAGAGAGGCCAACTGGACGGTCAGTACCAGTCGCATTAAGATGTATAATCCTCTGATGCAGCATCGGGGCCATGTTGAGGCAGTTCATGCACACCTCGGAGATTATAAGCGGATCCGCATGATTTCCATGGTGACCTTCACCAATCGCTGCCGGATCAGTGTCGATCCTGCGGTGCGGTATGTGAATTCCGATGAACTGGTGATATATGATCATGAATTGGTTGAGACCATTCTGCGCAAAACGGAAAGACTCGAAGCAGAAGTGCCTGAAACGTTGTTTAAGGAGCAGGATATTCAGGCTATCTATTCCCTGCTGTCGTCAGCCAATTGCACAGAGCCTCAGACTAGGGCGGAACATATCGAGAAGGCTAAGGGGATTAAATAGCGTATAGATAGGTTTCTTGCAGACACTGTAGTCCTTCGGGATGACAGTGTTTTTTTGTACTTTTGTCGGGGGCATCCAGTCATGACAGCTCAAGGAGACAGGTACATCGTCGTATACACCCAGAATTTAACTTATGTTAGAATGTAGACCAATACTTACCTGTGAATACGGCATGTTATCCGAAGATGAATCAAATGGAGAATAGGAATTCAATCGTACATGCCATGGTTAATGTAGATTAGATGCATACATAAGATAAGGGGAAGATTATACCATGAGATGGACACAACCGATTCGGATGTTTACCGTGATCTTCAGCTTGGCTGCAGTTTTATCCGCATGCGGCGGAGGGGCCAAGGAAGCAGCCACCCCAGAGCCTGCCCAGGAGACAGCTGAAGCGACAGCAACAGAGCCGTCCGGTGTCAATACGGCAGAAGAGGATCGTGAGAGCAATGCGGCGGAACCAGCCTCCACTGCTACGGAAACGTTGAAAGAACTGCAGGATCAATATGCTGACAAGCTGGGCTATATCCGTATTCCGCTGGACGACCATCCGGTTCGCCGGGTTAGTGAGGAAGGGTCCAAGAATATTAACGTTGCCAATTACAGCGATACTGTCGTGGATATGAATGCGGAGGTTCCGATTCATGCCAATACACAGCGTTTAATCGATGACGCCTTTCCTTTCTTTACAACTGTACAGGCACCTGACGTGACCTATATCACTTGGGATGAAGCTACGAACCTGGAACGGGCCATGGTCAAGACATTGTTTATTTCTCGTGAAGGTCTGCTGATTACCGAAGATGCGATGAATAACAAGAATTACAGCAGCCAATCGTTTCAGGATTCCATGGATTTCTTCAGAGTCACCGCGAAATTCGAATCCATGGCTCCGGTTGCACAGCATCCATATGACATTACGTTAAGCGAACTCTACGACAAGGCCCGCAAGTCATGGGGGGAGCTGGCAGCAATGGATCCCAAGCAGGATGAGGCAGCGTTTGCTGAGAAGTACCAAACGGCGAGAACCGATGCCAATAATGCGATGGGGCTGCTTAACATATTGCTGTCTACGAATGAGGAAGAGCGTATGGAGCAGACATACGGAAAGTAGAAGCGCGGCTTGTCCCATTCATGGATGGCCCAACAACCGACCAACATAAATGAAAGGTCCATCCGATAAGCGGATGGACCTTTTTCGGTCATTTTCTATATTCAAGGCAGATGAATGGTTTGAATATGATCGGTATGCATAATCAAGGTCTGACCTTCTGCCTCTACCAGTTCAATCAGCTTATTATCTGCGGCCTTCAGCAATCCAGCCCGATATGGCTTGTCACCAAGATTCAGGATGACAAGTTCACCAACCATTTTCTGAAGCTGTTGGTCCATTGTCCGGGAAAGAGGCATGGACGCAGGCTGAATGGGGAAATGCTGCTGGCTTAGGGAATAAGGCGTGCTGTTTGTTGGAGAAGGAATGATATATTTCAGATGATTGATGGAGACGTAGACCGAATGATGCAGTGGAGAGAAGAAGATGAAGTAATCGTTCATAATGTTCGTAATATAACCGTGCAGTGTACGCCCGCCTATCGAAATTTCACTGAATCTACCACGAGCATTCATTAATATTTTGCGATACGATATATTGTTGTGATCCATCTCGGGATCAGGCGCAGGCATGCTGGAGGTGGAACTGGCATCACCCCCTTTGGTTATGTGCATGGATTGAAGGTGATGAAGAGGCACATAGGTGAACCGTTGATCTCCGTAAACAACAATCAGGTCCTGACCCATATCAATGATCTCACCCTGAATTGGAAGTTTACAGCCGGATAGTTCCAATTCGATGGATTTTCCAAGCCACATTGTTGGGAATTTCACAGTATACCTCCTC
The DNA here is from genome assembly GCF_004000925.1 of Paenibacillus illinoisensis NBRC 15959. GTDB lineage: Bacteria > Bacillota > Bacilli > Paenibacillales > Paenibacillaceae > Paenibacillus > Paenibacillus illinoisensis. The sequence goes on from NZ_BIME01000006.1 coordinate 279,021, forward strand.
TCAATATAGAATAGACGTCCAAATATATAGGGAAAATAGGCTGACAATTAGACTAATTGGTATCACTATGAAGGTTACTTTCATATACTGTTTCCAAGAGACTCGAACATGGTGGGTCTTCAAAATATACATCCAGATCAACGTTGCTAGAGTACCTATGGGTGTCAGCAAGGCTCCAATATCACTTCCTAGAATGTTGGCAAGGTAAGCCAGATGCAGCTGGGTATCACCTAATTGAAGATCGGTTACTGCAAAGGTGCCAATCATGACAGAAGGCAGGTTATTGAGCAGATTGGATAATAGAGTGAGCATTAGACCCGATACGGCAATGAGACTGGCGTCACCACCTTCTACCATGGGCTTCATCCACTGAACGATAACAGCTGTCATTCCAGCCCGGTGAAGACTATCCACGATAATATAAATGCTGAAGGCGAAGAGCAGAATGTGCCAGGGCGTTTGTGTAACTACATCCTTAAGTCCAGTCCGGGTGCGATACCAACGCACAGCCAGCATCAGAACCACACCAGTGATGGCGACAATCTCCATAGGAATTCCCCACTGCTCAGCGAGAAAGTATCCTGCACGAATGAATACAACAATCCCGATACAGACACGGAACAACCACCAGTCTACGCTCTTTCCACTATCCGCTCGTGGTGTATCCTGATTTCCTGTTTGCAGCGGATGATACCCTGAACCGGATGTGGATTGCATAGACATAGGGTAGTGATGAATAACCTTGGGAATACTTTTGCGAAAATAATAGAACAGCAGTATGGTCATCACTATGATCCCCAGCATTGATGGCACAAACATCATCTGGGTGTAGGTATTCAAGTTTAATCCGACCATTTGCAAGGCGATGAGATTAGCGAGATTACTAAGTCCGATTGGGGCACTGGAAGCTGTAGCGATGAGTGCACCTGAGATCAGGTAAGGTAATTGCTGATGCACTTTGAGGCGTAGGATGGAACAGATTCGGAGGATGATCGGAGTTGTAATCAGTATACTGCCGTCGTTGTTGAAGAAGATCGTCATGAGAAAACACAGTAATAGAATCAGCCAGAATAATCGGAAGCCGGAGCCTCGTGCCTTTTCTATCATATTGATGGCGATCCAGCGAAAAAAGCCAATGCTCTCGAGAATGATGGACATGACAATGGTCGAGAGAATGGTTACAGCAGCGCCGGAAACAATCCCGAAGATGCCAACGATATGAGCGAAGCTGCTCACACCAGTAATAACAAGAAGAAGGGCGCCAAGCGAAGTAGGAATGGATTCATTTAATCCGCCTGGTCGCCACATCAGGAAAATGACAGTAATAATAAACACCCCGAAGGTTAACCACAACTGGTAATCAGGCATTTACTGTGATTCACCTCCCAGGGGGAGAAGTCCTGGTGGAGATTGAATCGAATGTTCGTGGGTTGGAGTGGGCCTTCTTCCAGGTAGAACGATCCAGTACAAAGGCACACCGATTAAGACAACAGCAACGAAGATCAACATGATGTTTCCCCCCTTTAAACTGGTTGATAACCTAAGCTGTCACGTGATTAGCAGGATCTCTTTTTGCCGCCGGACTTGTTGCCACCGGATTTATTCCCGCCAGACTTGTTTCCTTTGGATTGGTTGCCTTGGTTGCCGCGCGAACGGTTACCTTGAGCTCCTTGTGAACGGTTACCGCGTGATTGATTGCCTTGAGCGCCTTGTTGGGCACCTTGGGAGCGATTGCCCCGGTTACCTTGAGCGGCCTGATTACCCTGGGATTGGTTGCCTTGAGTAGCCTGATTCCCTTGAGAACGATTGCCTTGAGCAGCTTGGTTTCCTTGGCTCGTGTTATTACCATTGTTGTTGCTGTTGTTAGAGTTATTGCTATTATTGTTGTTACTACCGCGTACAATGGATACCGATTTCACATGCTGCAGGGGAATACGAACGATCTCCTGATTTTTCAAAGCCAAAATTAATTGGTTCTGATTGGCATCGGCCAGGATGCCTTCGACTTTCTCAGGACCTCCCCGGTTGATCTGTACACGACGGAAGCGGAGTGCTTGCATAACCCCGAGAAACGTATTGGATGGAATAGGGTTGCCCATGGCTGCCGCTCTGTTTCCACCGGAACGGCCTGTGTCTGTGATGCTTTTAACATGAGTTTCATTGACATAGACGATGCCTTCCTTGCAGCTCATCGCCATGTAGTCCCAGCGCACGTCCATCAGCGTGCCCGTTACGGAATCTGGGCCACCCCGGTTAATCTTGATCTCTCTTCCGAGCAAACCTCTCATACCTTGACCGTTCATAGACATTGTGTTGTGCCCCTTCCGTGATATAAGTTCAGATGGACAAAAATGGCGGATGTTTTGTTGATCCCTTCCATTCGTCATTCGTGTCTGTCTGTAGTTTAATCATATGAAACATGCTTAATAGAGGGACTAGCCGGACAACCATTTCCATACTATTTTGGCTATAATCTATGAAAAGATGATGGTAATCATAGATTAATGGCACGATTACTCCGCATCCCGGAAGGTTGGCTTGTAGGTACTCTGAATGGAACTGTGTATCTGCCCTTACGGCTTGCTGTGCTCCTGCATAGGATGATGTAACAGCCTACGGGCAATCTCAGGAGTCTTCGAAAGGCGGATGGAAATGGCTCTACCTGTCTACCACATCACGGTGTCCGATAACGAGTATCAACAGTTAACATCAGATATCTGGTCAGATACGTTTGTGAACGGAACGATGCAGATGGACGGCAAACCGCTTCCCATCCGAATTCGATACCGGGGAGGGCACACACGTGGCTATGTCAAAAAGTCTTTCGAAATTCGAACGTCCAGCAGAACATTTCATTTTAATGCCGAGTATGATGATCCCTCATTGCTGCGCAATGCACTCTCGTTCCGTTTTTTCGAATCCCTTCGTGTTCCGGCTCCGTCGACGCAGCACTGCATACTGTATCTTAACGGACAGCTGGAGGGTGTCTATTTGTGTATTGAGGGAGTTAAATCGTTCTTTTTTCGGCAGCGAAAAATGCCTGTTCGAAGCATCTTCTATGCGGTAAACGATCATGCGGGATTTGCACTCAATTCGACTGAAGCAAACTCGGATCTACTATCCGGATACACACTGATTCGCGGCAAGGACGAGGATCGCACGAGGCTCCGTACCTTTATCCAGCAGCTAAATACGAAGTCGAGGCAGGATCTGCTTCGCTTTTTGCAGGCGAGAATGGATACGGATAACTATTTGCGCTGGCTGAGTGGAGCTGTACTTACAGGCAATTTCGATGGATTCCATCAGAATTACACATGGTATGAGAAGATCAAGACCCGGAGGTATGGTATCCTTCCCTGGGATTATGAAGGGACTTGGGGAAGAAACTGTTATGGCGCAAGAGTAGATCCGAACCTCGTACGGATTCAGGGATATAACAAACTGACCGGACGGCTGCTGGCTTTCCGCCTTTTCCGTCAGCAGTACAAGCGAATGATGAAGCAGCATCTAACGAACGTTTTCACCGAGAAACGAATTATGCCGGTAGTGTATCGATTACACGGTCAGATCCGTGAAGCTGTGGAGCAGGATCCCTACATGAAATGGCCGATGAATGTTTTTTATGGTGAACCCGAGAAGATTCGTACCTATGTGGCAGAGCGCCGGGAGTATCTGCAGAAGGAGTTACACCGATTGTAGGTGCCCCGATATATGGTGAAATGATAAACTTTGACCACTGAGACAGGGTCAGGGTTTTTCTGTTTTTTTGAACAGGGGTGTGATATGTTTTTAAGCATAAGACGGGAACGGGATAAGGGTGAGGTGCGTGTACCGGATGTGGTGGGATAACTTTTGTAAACGCTTTAAATTCAGGACGAAACTAGTCTTGTTTTTGTCGGCTGCGACGGTATTCATCTCCGGAATGACAGGGCTGATCACATATCGCATCCATATTGCCCTATTCAATGAAGAAGTCAGTCGTCAGTATAGTCTTACAGCAGAACAGGTTCTGGCACGGCTGGATTCGCGGGTCAACGACATGTACAAGGTCACGGATTACATCACACTCAATCCTTCCGTGAAAAATGCCATTAAGGCACAGGCTGCAGGCATCTCGTCCTACGATCAGATGAAGCTTGAGGATGAACTGGATGATCAGTTGTACCAGGTAAGGCTGGATGCACCGGAAATCATGGGACTTCGCATTTATGATCTGAAGGGAAATATATTTAATCTGGGTGCCTTTGCCGGCTCGTTTCAACAGATGAATCCTTCCTATTTGGCCGAGATGGTTCATAAGCTGGAAGGGACGGGCGGTGAATATGTGTGGAATCGTCTGGGTCCGGATGCTTTTCTGCAGGAAGAGCAGTCCAATTGGATTTTGGCTGGACGATTAATGCGCTCGGTTGATTTGGAAACGTATGGAGTGATGTTGATTCTGTTTAACACCTCACTGTTTGAGTCGTATCTCAAGGACCTTCGATTGAACGAGGAGGTTGCTGTTGATCTGTTTGATGCGGAAGGGCAGCTGCTATATGCGTTTCATAATCCGGATATAGACTCAACACCGCTTACACAGCTAAACCTGGGGGCAACAGAAATCAGGGACGAGCAGGGATCGACTCATTTGTATACCAAACAAACCTCGGACAAGGCAGGCTTCACACTGGTAAGCAAAGTATCGCTCGCACAGATTCAGAACAAGGGTAAGCTCATCCTGCAAGTCGCCGTGTTCTCTGCCGCAGCCAGCGTACTATGCTCCTGGTTCATCATCACTATCATTAGCGGCAGATTGCTGCGTCCGCTGGCCAGTCTGGTCAATGCGATGAAAAGAGTCCGTGATGGCCAGTTCGATACAAGGGTCCGAATAGAGACGCGGGACGAGCTGGGCTTCATCGGTGAACGGTTCAATGCGATGGCTTCCCGGATCGATACACTCATTCATGAGGTGTACGAGCGGGAACTCAGTGAAAAGGAAGCCGAGCTCAAAGCCATTCAGGCGCAGTTGAACCCTCATTTTCTATATAACACACTAAGCATGTTTTTCTGGAAGTTTTATATGCTGGGCGATGAGAAATCCGCTCGTCTCGTTACAGCCCTGTCTGAAATGCTGCAGTATACACTGGAACCCGTGCAGCGATTAACGACTCTCCAGGATGAGATGACGCAAATCGATCATTATTTGCAAATCCAACAGGCCAGATATCAGGAAGCATTATCCGTAGAGATTTTAATTCCTGCGGAGTTGCTTCGCTGTCAGGTGATCCGATTGCTGCTTCAGCCTATCGTCGAGAATGTGTTTGTACATGCATTCTCAGACAAGAGGGACAATCGCCGTTTGCAGATTCGTGGTTTACAGCAACCAGGGCATGAGACGGAGAAGGAAACGGACATGCTCATTATTGAAATAGTCGATAACGGCTGCGGCATGGATGCAACGGTCATTGAACGAATAATGAAGCCAGTTCCACATGCGGAAGAGGAACGTCAGCATATCGGTATCCGAAGTGTACTCCGAAGAATCGAACTGATTCACGGGGAGCCTTATGGCATACAGATCGAGTCTGCTGTGGGTGAAGGGACGCTTGTACGCCTTCGTTTACCATATCAGATCGGAGTAGGAACCATGCCCGGGAATGCGGATGATAGAGAGGAGCAGGTGCTGTGAATGGACGAATGCTTGTAGTCGATGATGAAACGCTATTCCGTCAGGGGTTAATTCATCTGGTTCGGAACAATCCTCTCGGATGGGAGGTTGTGGGAGAAGCTGCGGATGGAGAAGAAGCGATTCAGGCGGTGCATAGCTGTAAGCCTGATCTGATTATTACGGATATTAACATGCCTGTAATGGATGGTCTGGACTTGGCTGAGCGCATACATGAGAGCGGGCGGGATATCATGATTATCATTTTGACAGGGTATCGTGAATTTGAATATGCACAGCGTGCCATCCGCTATGGGGCTATTGAATTTTTGCTCAAGCCGTTCTCCCTCGATGAAGCATGTAAGGTGCTGCGCAAGGCACATGAACGGTATCGCCGGAAGCAGTCGGACATCCGAATCAGGGAGCAGTACAACCAGGTGGACCGTACCGAGAGATGGCGCGAAGAACTGGCTTCAATGCTGCTCCATCAGCAATTTGAGGAGATGATCATTTGGGTGGAGGACCTACTGGAGGAAGCCGCCAGAATGCCACTGTCCCCATGCAAATCCGAAATCCATCTGCTTATAAAAGTCTTGACGGACATGCTCGCACAGCAGCTTCAGCCACAGGAGTCCGGGGGATTGGACGCATTCGGTCCAGATCCGCTTCTGTGGATCCACACCGTGCCCGAAGTCATTGCATGGGCTCGCTCGAAGAGTGAAGAGTGGATGGATATTATGATGCGCCTGACCCGGGAACAGCAGGATCATCTAATCACACGTGTCATTCGGTATATTGAGATGAATTACGCCGGAAGCTGCACGCTGCAGGCCGCTGCTGTTCATGTGCATGTGACGCCAAACTACTTGAGTCATTTGTTCAAAAAGGAGACCGGACAGGGCTTCAGCCAGTATGTCAGCAAACGCCGGATCGAAAAAGCGAAGCTGCTGCTGCACAGCACCCGGCAGAGCATGGCCGATATAGCAGAACAGACAGGCTTCGATAACTCAAGCTATTTCACTACCGTATTCAAACAGGCGACTGGATTGTCTCCTCGCGAATATCGTAAGCAGGGAGCTGGAGATCACCACGAGTAGCACCTGTTCTTTATGTGTTTTACAGCCAAGATCAGATCATAAGGAATCTGTATGCATACAGCCCCGTTTCCTAGGACAACCCCACCATGTGGGGTTATTTTGCGTAGAAATTTTAAAAAGGATCGTTAAATAACAAATGTTTACGCTTACATTTTTATCTAAAATACAGCTATAGCACATCAGCAGCAGAGAGGAGTGATGAAATATGAAGGGGGAGCTGGCCGCTGGAACACCGTCCGGAATACAACCACCAAATCATGAAATGAAGCATCGAATCAGGCAGCAGCGGCTGAGACGGTTCAAGACCAATATTCCGTTAATCCTGATGTTTATTCCGGTGATCCTGTTTTACCTGACCTTTCGTTATGCACCCATTGGAGGACTGGTCATGGCCTTCAAGGACTATAACTTCTATGACGGGCTCTGGCATAGTCCATGGGTAGGCTTTCAACATTTCCAGACGTTGTTCAGCGATCCGCGCACGGTGGAGATCATCCGTAACACTTTGTTCCTCAGTTTGTTAAGCATCATTGTAGGATTTCCCATTCCGATTATCCTGGCCATTATGCTCAATGAAGTGAGAAACATGGCCTTCAAGCGGACGGTGCAGACCGTGGTCTACATGCCGCACTTCTTTTCCTGGGTCATTATTGCGATGATGATCATGACGGTTTTCTCTTTGGAGAACGGGATCGTAAACCGCTGGGTCGAGGCTTGGACAGGTGAACCTTACCCGTTTATGTACAACAAGGGCTCCTGGATTGCGGTGTTCGTCGGATCAGGGATTTGGAAGGACATGGGCTTCAATGCCATCATTTTTCTGGCGGCATTAACGACCATTGATCCGAGCCAGTACGAGGCTGCACAGATGGATGGGGCGAGCAAAATGCGTCAGATCTGGCATGTGACCCTTCCGGGCATACGCTCGACGATTATTCTTCTGCTCATTCTGTCGATGGGACGGGTGATGGAGGTTGGATTCGACCAGGTCTATATGCTCCAAAATTCCAATGTCAACGAGGTTGCTGATGTCATCAGTACGTATATTTATCGCACGGGTCTGCAGGGAGCACAGTTCAGCCTGACGACAGCGATGGGATTGTTCGAATCCCTGGTGGCCTTTATTCTCATCTTTTGTGCAAACTACATTGCACGCCGATTCAACGAAGGTTTGTGGTAGGGAGGGAGAACAGCATGAGAAAAACCAGAGGAGAGAAAGTCTTTTATCTGATCAATTATGTGTTGTTATCATTGGTTGCCATCAGCTGTATCCTGCCCCTTCTGAATATCATAGCTCTGTCGTTCAGTGATGCAAGAGCCGTCGTGTCCGGTAACGTGGGGTTGTGGCCAGTCGATTTCACCTGGTTTTCCTACCACAGCCTGATTACGGGGACGCCAATTTTGAATGCGTTCTGGAACAGTGTGGAGATTACGTTAATCGGTACAGGGCTTAGCATGGCCGTGACCATCATGGCGGCTTATCCGCTGTCACGGAGGCATTTCTACCACCGTCGATTTTTTACGATGGCGATGGTGTTCACGATGATTTTTAACGGGGGACTCATTCCGACGTACCTGGTAGTGCAAAACCTGGGGCTGGTGAACAGTTACGGTGCACTCTGGCTGCCTGGCTTGGTGAGCACGTATAACATGCTGATCATGCGCTCCTATTTTGAAAATCTGCCCGGGGAAGTAGACGAGGCGGCCCGCATCGACGGTTGTGGTGAGCTGGGACTGTTGTTTCGTATTGTGCTGCCGCTATCCAAACCATTGCTGGCGACCATTGCTCTCTTTTACGGCGTGGGGTACTGGAATTCGTTCATGAGCGTGATGATCTACATCAACGATACGTCCAAATACAACATGACTGTACTGGTCCAGAATATGATTATGTCCAATCTGAATGTACAGGACTTTACCGATCCAACGATGATTTCGAATCTGACGCCGGAAGGTATCCGGGCAGCAGCAGTGATTGTCATGGTTATTCCCATTTTGGCGGTATATCCGTTCTTGCAGAAGTACTTTGTCAAAGGGGTTATGCTTGGCTCGATCAAAGGGTAAAACAGGCAAACAGGATATCGGTCATATTACGTGGGTGTCATAATACAGGGAGAGAAAGAGGGTCTTATCTATGGCGTTAACGATGAAGGCATGGGTGAAGTCGGGTCTCGTTCTGGGCTTGATCGGCGGATTACTGGCAGGCTGCACAGGAGGGGGCGGCAGTGAGCAGGCGGAAGGTGAAGGCAGCAGAGGGAATATCACCTCAACGATCTATGATCGGGGTGCGGTTCCGAGCGGTATGGGCACGATTGAAGATAATATGTGGTCCAAGTGGATTAACGAGAACGGTCCGGCAAATGTCAAATATACGGCAGTTCCCCGATGGGAATCCCAATCCAAGTTAAACGTATTATTTGCTTCAGGCAGCGCGCCGGATGTCATTTTTGAATTCGGTACGCCCATCCGCAATACCCTGTTTAATCAGAAACAGCTTATGCCGCTGGATGACTTGATCGAGAACTCCAGTGTGGAATACAAAGCACTCATGGAGAAATATCCTCAGCTGAAGAAGGCCGGCATCAAAAGCGATGGCAAGTTGTACGAGGTCGGGCGCATGAACGAGGTGTTTCCGCTGACGAGCTTTTTCATCCGGGAGGACTGGCTGAAGAAGCTGAATCTGGAGGTGCCGACGAACGAGGAAGAGATGCTGGCTGTTGCCAAAGCCTTCACGGAAAATGACCCTGATGGAAACGGCGCGAATGATACATATGGCATCGGCGGGTTTCAATTCGGGGATACAGCGGGTCTGTTCCGCTATATGTTCAACGCCAACTGGGTCAATGTTGAGAATGGAGAGGTCGTTGTGGGTCCCAACCACATGAAGGAAGCGACTGCATTTAAACGCGCCTTGTTTGAAGCGGGCGTGGTGGATAAGGACTTTCTGACCGATAAGGACGGTGCCAAGGCGAAGCAGGATTTCCTGAATGGCAAAATCGGTATGTATGCTGCCATGACTTCGGACTATACGGGTTTTGCGGCGAAAGAACTGGATACGTTGATGCAGAATGTTCCGGAAGCTAAACTAAAAGTTATCGCTCTGCCAACCACTTCGGTCGGACAGTACACGATGGTATGGAACAACCCGGTGCAGATGACGGCGGTCGTGAATGCACGCGCCAAAAATCCCGAAGCGGTCATGCAGTATATTGATTTTTTGACCAAAACAGAGTCTGGACGAACCTTCAAAAATGGATTTGAAGGCACGCATTACACCCTGAATGAGCAAGGTTGTCCGCGCATCTCCGATCAGGAGAAATACAAGCAGGAGATCAGCTGGGCAGGAGACTATGCCATGATGTACAGCCGTCTGGAGGAAGGCAAATGCGGGTATACCGAAATGCTGTTCAGCGAGGAGATCCCATCCCAGAAGGAAGGGCTGCGCCTCTTCAAGGAAGCGCGAGAAGTGTACATGACGGATCTTCCGGTAGGAGAGGGCGTGACCCACTCGGAACATATGCCGCAGCTGCCGAAGGAGCTTCAGGTGAAGCTGACCAATGTAACGACAGCCATCAACGATATTTTCACCCGTTCCATCATCGGCGGCAGCAAATATACGGTTGAACAGGCCGCGGCAGAGGCTCAGCAGAAGTGGGATCAAGGCGGCGGACCGGAGATTGAAGCATGGTATAAGGACTGGTGGAGCAAGGGAAAGGATAATGTTCTGGTCTGGGACGATTTCTATGAAATCTATGAACAGCAGCAGGCTGATTTCAAGAAGGCGGAGTGAAAGATTCCCCAGATCGGTTTCGGAGAAACCTGAATTTACTAACCAGTTGATGAGAAAACCTGGGCCTGCTGCCCAGGTTTTTTTGTCCTGAATAGATAACCTCTCGCCCATTTCAGGTTAATAATGAAAAGGAATGAAGATATTAACGATTTGATCGTGGAAAATGCGATATAATAATCGTATTGGGTACGTGAAATTTTACATAGAGTTTAAGAAAGAGACTAACGGAGCTGGCTGCGTAGACACAAAATGAGTCACGGTAATCTAGCGCTCCGGTGCCGGAGGAATGGTAATGATCAAGCTGTTGTACTACTTGAAGAAGTATCGGGTTGCCGCGATCGCAGCACTGGTCATGATGCTGATTGAGCTGGCGGTGGAACTGGCTCAGCCTTACCTGATCTCCAAAATCATTGACAACGGGATCCAGCAAGGTGATCTGTCCGTGGTTTGGTTGTGGGGCGGTGTGCTCGTAGGCAGTGCCGTTGTGGCGTTTGCTGCCGGGATTGCCAGTTCGTTTTTTGCATCACATGCGAGTCTGGGGTTCGGATATGACCTGAGGGAGAAGCTGTATGACAAAGTGCAAGCGTTCTCTTACGCCGTATTTAACCGATTCGCCACGTCATCGCTGATTACCCGATTAACCGGGGACGTGACCCAGGTGCAGGATACGGTATTCATGAGTCTGCGATTCATGACCCGTGTGCCGCTGGTGGTTATCGGAAGCATGATTATGGCCGTTATCGTGAATCCAAGGCTCGGGCTGCTGCTTGTGGTGATGGTGCCTGTACTGCTCGTATTTGTCGTTTGGATGATCAAAAAGGCCGCGCTGCTGTTCCGCAATGTGCAGCGCAGACTGGATGCCGTCAACGGTGTCATCCAGGAAAATCTGACAGGCATCCGGCTCATCCGTGTATTTGTTCGGATGGGCCATGAGATCGAGCGCTTTGCCGGATTCAGCGGCAAGCTGATGAAGGGTACGATCTCCGCGCTGCGCCTGACGGAAACCACAATGCCATTCATGCTGCTCATGATGAATGGCTGCATCATCGCCGTCCTCTGGTTCGGACGGCGTGACATCTCCACCGGCAGCGCAAGCGTTGGTGAAGTGGTCGCGGTCATCAATTATTTGCTTCGCACCATTGGGGCCATGTCTGCCCTGTCCTGGATTCTGGTGACCTTCTCCCGAGCCAGTGCTTCGGCACAGCGGCTTAATGAGGTGTTTGATACGGAGGATGGTTCGGAGACTGTTCAGAATACAACTTCAGCACAAAATTCCGTGACTGGCGAGAAGGTTAAACGAGCTAACCCTGTTCAAGGTGCCGTTGAATTTCGGGGTGTAGGATTCAGCTATCCGAACAGTGATATTACGGTTCTGGAGGATATTACGTTCTCCGCCAAACGAGGGGAGCGCATCGCCATCATGGGAGCGACAGGATCAGGTAAATCCTCACTCGTACAGCTGATTCCAAGGTTGTATACCGAGGATCAGGGCAAGGTGTTCATTGATGGCAGAGATGCAGACCAACTGGCAATCCCTGCATTGCGGGGAGCAATCGGTTACGTGCCGCAGGAGGTGGTACTCTTCACGGGCTCTGTGCGGGATAACATTGCCTGGGGACGGGAGAACGCGACGCTGGAAGAGATCAAGGAAGCTGCGAAGCGCGCCCAGATTCACGACACGATTGAGAAGCTCCCGAACGGATATGATACGCAGCTGGGCCAGCGCGGGGTTAACTTGTCCGGTGGTCAGAAGCAGCGTTTGTCCATTGCACGCGCATTGATCAGACGTCCGAGTATTCTGATTTTGGATGACAGCACCAGTGCACTTGATGTGGCAACGGAAGCGAGGCTGCTGGATGCACTGGAAGAGCTATCTTGTACAACCTTTATCATCACCCAGAAAATCAGCTCAACGACCTCTGCGGATCTGATTCTGCTGCTGGACGATGGACGTCTGATTGGACAGGGTAAACACGAAGACCTGATGGATTCGTCCGAGCTGTATCGCTTAATCTATGGATCACAATACGGGGAGGGTACACCGCATGTTCAAAGCGTTCATTGAACCTTTCCGTCAGCCTCCGCCGCCACTGGACCCCGAAGCCCTAAAAGCAGGGGGAGGTCGTAAGCCGAAGGCACGGGCCAAGAATTGGTCCGGTACACTGGGCCGGATCTGGACATATCTGGCCCGCCGCAAAGTGAAGCTGACGATGGTGCTGCTGATGGTATTTGCCAGTTCCGCACTGGCGTTGCTTGGTCCGTACATGGTCGGTGTGGCCGTGGACAATTATATGGATGGAGAAGCGACAAGCTCCAGCTGGATGACGTTTCTGCTGGGTCTTGCTGCGGTGTACGTGCTGTTCTCGCTCACATCCTGGCTGCAAAATATATGGATGATCGAGATTGCTCAAGAGACCATTTTCCGGATGCGTTACGATCTGTTCTCCCATCTGCATAAGCTGCCGATTCCATTCTTCGGCAAACGTCAGCAGGGTGAGATCATGAGCCGGGTTACGAATGACATCGAGAATGTCAGCGGTACGCTGAACAGCTCGGCCATTCAGATTTTCTCCAGTGTGTTGACGCTGCTGGGAACGTTTGGCGTGATGCTCTGGTTAAGTCCATTGCTGACCTTGCTGACATTTATCGTCGTACCGCTGATGGCGATTGGCATGCGCTGGATTACACGTCGAACCGGACCGCTTTTCAAAGAACGTCAGCGTAATCTGGGTGAACTTAACGGGTATATTGAGGAGACCTTGTCCGGACAACGAATCATCAAAGCCTTCTCCCAGGAGGAGCGGGTGGTTCGCGGATTCGAAGAGCGGAATACCCGAATCCGGGTATCCGGTTTTTGGGCGCAGACCATTTCCGGTTTTATCCCCAAACTGATGAATGGATTGAACAACCTGAGCTTTGCTATTGTGGCAGGGATCGGGGGGATTTTGGCCATCCAGGGTACGGTTACCGTTGGGGTCATTATCATCTTCGTGGAGTATGCTCGTCAGTTCACTCGTCCGCTCAATGACCTTGCGAACCAGTGGAATACGCTGTTGTCCGCGATTGCCGGGGCTGAGCGGGTGTTCGAAGTGTTGGACGAGGATGAGGAAGCAAAGGATGAAGGAGCTGCGGTCTCTTTAGAAAAAGTGGAGGGGGCTGTACGCTTCGACAAGGTTTCCTTCGGATATGATGAGGGGCGCAATATTCTGCATGAAATCAGCTTCGAAGCAAAGCCGGGTGAGATGATTGCCCTCGTGGGGCCGACGGGAGCCGGGAAAACAACCTTGATTCAGCTATTGTCCCGCTTCTATGATCCGACAGCGGGAATGTTGACGGTTGATGGACGGGACATTACGACCATTCGGCGTGAAAACTTGCGCTCCCACATGGCTTTTGTGCTCCAGGATTCATTTCTGTTCCAAGGGACCATACGGGAAAATATCCGTTTTGGCCGTCTGGATGCAACAGATGAAGAAGTGGAAGAAGCTTCAAGGCTGGCCAATGCTCACTCATTCATTATGCGCATGAAGGATGGGTATGACAAAGTGCTTCAGGCTGACGGAAGCGGCATCAGTCAAGGGCAGAAGCAGCTGCTTGCCATTGCCCGGGCAATTCTGGCTGATCCGTCCATACTCGTATTGGATGAGGCGACCAGCAGCATTGATACCGTTACGGAGATCAAAATCCAGGAGGGATTGCAGCGGCTGATGCAGGGACGTACCAGCTTTGTCATTGCTCACAGGCTCAACACGATCCGTCAGGCCGACCGAATTCTGGTGCTGAAGGATGGGCAGCTGCTGGAACAAGGCTCGCATGACGTGCTGCTGGAGCAGGGCGGCTTCTACAGTGAACTGTATTACAGCCAGCTGCGCAAGAAAGCGCAATAGTAGTCTGTAAGTCAGGGGATATTCATATTAGATTTTATTATTACAGCAAAAGAGCAGGGATGAGGGCATGAAGCCCTTGATTCCCTGCTCTTTGCCGATTTGTCTAAGGTGTGGAAAAGCGTGGCGCCGAGCCAGGCTAAGGGAGAAGACAGGAAATATAGACAGAAGATCGTATTGAATTTTCTGGAAAATATAACCGTGACGATATGTCATCTTAAGGATATACTGGAACGAGATATTTTTCAGGAGGTACTTGTTGGATGAAGAATGCAAAAGTTGCTTACTCGCTCTTCTTTTTCAATGCGGTCTATCTAATCACTTTGCTTGGATACCCGGTGGTGCTGATGCTTTGTGTGTTTATGTTTGATGCGCCGACTTCACATGACTATATATCCAACTATATAACGGTCTATATTATGGCCTCATATCCTGTTGCTGTTCTCTTGTCACTCAGCTGTTGGATTTTTTATCATGTACGTAAATTTAAATGGGCCCTGGTTATCGGTAATTTATTGTTGTTCTGGGTTGCGGCAATCATATTAGTTGGCATTGCCTCCAGTATTGTTTCGTTTTAGGTTATAGCTAGAATCCAATGACATGAGATTGTGTTTCCGGGAGGTCACTAATTGTGAAAAATCGTACCGTAGCATACTGGCTTTTATCCATCAACGCAATCAATTTGATTACTCTGGTAGCCTATCCTTATATGTTAATTATCAGTTTCTATATGTTTGCCAGCAGCAATACAGATGATTACATACTGGAGTATATTGCCGCAGGGGTGATGGCAACTTATCCGGTTCCCGTCCTTGCATCATTCACTTGCTGGGCGTTCTATAATAACTATAAGTTCAAAGCTGCATTAATGATGGCGAATTTGATACTGGTTTGGGTGGCGGTCCTGCTGCTGGCTGCGCTTGCTTCCACCCTGATATAGGTTAAAAGCAAATTGCAAAGGCAGAACCTTCATACGCGAAGGTTCTGCCTTTTTTGACTATCCGCCGATTACACGCCAATTATTCACCTGCTCCACCTCCAAAGGTTGATGCCTGCGAATATAATCCTCCACAAGTGCTGCCATATCGGTGGCGCCTTCATGCAGTACCTTTTTGCCAGGATACATGGCGTAATCTCCGCCACCTGCCGCACGGTAACTGTTCATCACCACAGAATACGTATCCTCCATTTCAAGTGGTTTACCTTCACGTTCCAGCCGGACTACACGATTCCCCACAGGCTTTGATATATCCAGCTCATATTCGATGCCTGCCCACATATCGTAGTTGTAATGCTGTGGTTTCGGGGTCATATAGGCTGGATTGACCACTACTTCACCGGAAGCGTTCAATTCAAAATAGCGTGCTGTTTGCTCCAGCGCATCCCGAATGTCCTGACCGCTTAGCTCCAATACAGTCAATGTGTTGGGGTATATAAAATTGGATAACACATCCCTCACCGTAATGCGGCGTCCGAAGCCGCGGGCTTCTTCACTGAGCAGTGCCGTATTGGAAATTTCGGCCCCGGTTGCTTCCATCTGTACCTGATGTACGAAGGCAATAAAGGGATGGGACGAGAGCCGCAGAGCAGTGACATCGTTGATGGACAAGTCCCCGGCTACGTCGCCAATCGGCTGATCGAGCCATGCCTGAGCTGCAGCTTCCAAGTCTTCCGTAAGATCCATGACAACAGCATCCGGCTGTACATGGCTGTTCTCATCCAGAAGTAGCAAACGAGCTTCTTTCCCCGTAATCTTCCACGTTCCGTCTGAATGCTGTGCTAACTGAACCGATACATGTCCTGCACCGCTGCCGCCGAAACCCGGCTGAATGACGGTCACGCCATGAATATCGGCGGTAAGCTGGCGATGCTGATGCCCCGTGAGGAGTACATCAATGCCTTCAATGTCACGGCAGATGGCATAGCCTTGGTTTTCTCCGGTTAACCGTTCGGCAGGCTCACCGCTCTCCAGATCACACTCAAATCCGCCATGATAACTGACCACCATCACGTTTGGCCGCTCGTGCTCGCGAATGTAACCAACCCATTTTCGAATGGTCTCCAATGCGTCAAGGAACTGTAAACCTTCGATATTCTTTGGATGCTCCCAATTGGGGATATAGTGAGTGGTTGCACCAAGCAGAGCTACTTTAACACCAGAAGCTAAGGTCTTGATGAGGTAAGGAGGGCCATACGCCGGTACATCCGGCTGTTCGCTGCTTACAATATTGGCGGACAGCCATGGGAATTGGGAGGCTTCAACGGCTCCGCGCAGCAACTCCTGACCATAGTTAAATTCATGATTGCCCATCACGGCAGCATCATAGCCCAGTTCGTTCAGAACCGTGATAAAGGGATGAACATGGCTATCCGCATCGAAGGAAGCTGCATAGGATGCCAAGGGAGAGCCCTGCAGCAAATCCCCGTTATCCACCAGCATGAGTTCGGGTGATCGTTCGCGCTCCTTGCGGATCAGCGAAGCGAGTAGGGCAAGACCTGCGGGACGGTACGCATTGGTATTGTAATGAATGGGACGGATGGCCCCGTGAAGATCACTAGTGAACAGGATGTCGAAATTAGACGTGCGGGTTACGGATGTCATTTTACAATCTCCTCTAATATATAAATATGAATATATGGAATCACAGGCTGTTTTGCCAATGATTAACGAGTGAAGATCAGCCTCTGTACCTATATCTTCAACCATAATGAGCCTATTCTAACAGATGAAACTTCGTCTGACAGCCTGACAAGAAACTTTACAAAACTCCAAATTTCGTTTCACATCGCGCAAATATTTGCCAATTATAGTAGACAAGTATTGAAAATTAGAAACTCTTTGGAGGGTGTTCGCTTGAAGAAGTCTGCTTTATTTTTACCATTGTTGATTTTGGTTCTGTTTCTAAGTGCTTGTGGGTCTAGCAGTACAACGGGTTCGGCTAACGAGACGAATTCGAGTTCCAATGCTTCCGGTGCATCTACCGAAACGGCAGAAACAGACAAAGAAGCCGAAGGGTATGTACCAACCGAGTTGACTGTACAGTTCGTTCCATCCCAGAATGCAGACACGCTTGAAGCCAAAGCAAAACCGCTTGAGAAATTGCTGGGCGACAAACTGGGCATTCCGGTAAAAGTCAGCGTATCCACTGACTACAACACAATCATCGAAGCGATGGCTTCCAATAAAGTAGACGTGGGCTTCCTGCCACCAACGGCTTATGTACTGGCAAAAGAAAAAGGTGCAGCACAGGTTATTCTGCAGGCACAACGTTTTGGCGTAAATGATGAGACAGGTGCTCCAACGGAAGAACTGGCTGATTCCTATAAATCCATGTTTATCGTGAAAAAAGATTCGCCGATTCAATCCATTGAAGAACTGAAAGGCAAAAAGATCGCTTACCAAAACGTAACTTCTTCCGCAGGTTATGTATGGCCTGCAGGTTTGCTGCTCGATAGAGGCATTGACCCATTGAAAGATGTAACTCCTGTAACGGTAAAAGGTCATGACCAAGGTGTTATTGCTGTACTGAACGGTGACGTTGATGCAGCAGCTATTTTCCAAGATGCACGTAACACGGTTTCCAAAGACTACCCAACGGTATTCGAAGATACACGTGTACTGGCGTTCACAGAGCCGATTCCTAACGATACGATCGCTGTACGTACAGACATGAATGCGGACTGGACAACAAAGATCAAACAGGCGTTCATTGACATCGGTACAGATCCGGAAGGTCATGAAATCATCAAGGAAATCTATACGCATGAAGGTTATGTAGAGTCCGATGACAGCAAGTTTGAAATCGTTCGTCAATACGGCGAAAAAGTAAAAACCGAGTAATCTTGGTTACAAGTAGACATTTGAGATATGTAGATAGTGTCATTCGTTTCTAATGGATGTTACAGATGTATTCGCAGTGCGGACAGGCCAGTTCAGCGTGATATACGCTGCGCTGGCTTGTCCCGTTACTGCCTGCAACGAAATAGAACTCTATTAATGAAAGAAGGATTAATGTCATGATTGAGCTTCGCAACGTAACCAAAACGTACGCCAATGGCACCAAAGGCCTGAATAATATCAATCTTACCTTTAAGCAGGGTGAATTCATTGCGGTTGTAGGCTTGTCCGGTGCGGGTAAATCCACGCTGCTTCGTTCCATCAATCGTCTCCATGATATCAGTGAAGGAGAGATTTTGATTAACGGCAGTTCTATCACGAAGGCACAGGGCAAGAGATTGCGCATGATTCGCCGGGATATCGGGATGATCTTCCAGAGCTTTAACCTGGTTAAACGCTCGAGTGTCCTTCGTAACGTTCTGGCGGGACGCGTAGGTTATCATTCCACGATGCGTACCATCCTGGGCCGTTTTCCAAAAGAAGATACGGAACTTGCATTCGAAGCGCTCGAACGCGTGAACATTGCAGAGAAGGCTTATTCCCGTGCAGATCAGCTGTCTGGCGGACAGCAGCAGCGGGTGGCCATCGCCCGCGTGCTCGCACAGGAAGCGAAAATCATTTTGGCAGATGAACCAGTTGCCTCACTAGACCCGCTCACCACCAAACAAGTGATGGATGACTTGAAACGCATTAATCAGGATCTCGGCATTACGACCATCGTTAACCTTCACTTTATTGATCTGGCAAGGGAGTATGCGACACGTATTGTCGGTTTGCGTGCAGGTGAAGTGGTCTTTGACGGTCCTGTGGAAGAGGCGACAGATGAGCGCTTTGCGGAGATCTATGGCAGACCGATTCTCGCAGACGAATTGTTGGACAAACAGGCTGTAACCGAGCAGGGAGAAGTACTGGTATGAAGGGGCAGTCTGGCGCTTCACTTCATACACCACTAACGGGAGCGGGGAAGGAGCCCGGTTCTGGGCCTGGACAGGTCGTCAATCGTCCCAAACCACCCGGCCGCACCAAACATCTGCTTACGCTAGTTATCATCTTGCTGCTGCTGTGGGCCAGTGCCAAACAGACTGATGCGAGCTTCAGCGAACTGTTTGGAGGATTCCCCGAAATGTGGAAATTGATAAAGGAAATGTTTCCACCTCGGTGGACTTACTTTGACAACATTGTTCAGGGCATGCTGGAGACCATTCGTATGGCTCTGATTGGCACCACCATCGGCGCGATTATTGCCATTCCGGTTTCCATAATTTGTGCAGGCAACCTGATGCCAAGCCGCTGGATCTACTATCCGGCCCGGTTTGTACTGAACCTGATTCGTACCGTGCCCGATCTGCTACTCGCTGCACTGTTTGTTGCTGTGTTCGGTCTCGGCCCGATCCCCGGTATACTGGCACTTGCCGTATTCTCCGTCGGACTGATTGCCAAGCTGACCTATGAAACGCTGGAAACGATTGATCAGGGACCGCTGGAAGCGATGACGGCTGTAGGGATGAACAGGATTCAGCTGATCGTCTATGGTGTGGTACCACAACTGGCTGCCCAATTTACGTCCTATGTTCTGTATGCCTTTGAGATCAATGTGCGTGCGGCAGCCATTCTCGGATTGGTAGGTGCAGGCGGTATTGGACTGTACTATGAAGCAACACTTGGATTCCTGGAATATGACAAAACGAGCGTGATCATTCTCTTTACTCTTGTTATTGTTCTGATCATTGATTATGTAAGTACTAAGCTGCGGGAGAAATTGTTATGATGAAAAATGAAACGAGCGTCATCCGGCGCAAACCTCGGAAGAATCCGCTTCGCTGGGTCATTGTGTTGCTGCTCATCCTGGTGTATGCCTGGGCACTGGCAGGTGTACCGTTTACTGGCTTCAAGGAAACAGCTGGACAGATTATGAAGGCGATTATTGCCGGGATTTTCTCGCCTGACTGGGACTTTGTCTATTTGCCGGAAGGGGAAGATTTGCTGCGAGGATTGCTGGACACGCTGGCGATCTCGATCTTGGGAACCGTTATTTCAGCTGTACTGTGTATTCCGTTTGCTTTCTGGTCTGCCAGAAACATGAGCCGCTTCCGCGGCATATCGGGTGCAGGGAAAATGGTGCTGAGCTTCATCCGTACCTTTCCTGAGATTATTATGGCTTTGCTTTTTATCAAGGCTGTAGGGCCGGGTTCCTTTGCGGGTGTACTTGCACTTGGACTGCATTCCATCGGGATGCTGGGTAAACTGTTCGCGGATGAAGTGGAAAATATCGATTATGGTCCTTCAGAAGCGCTGCTCGCTTCCGGAGCGACTCGTATGCAGCAGCTGTGGTTTGCCGTGCTGCCGCAGGTGCTGCCTGGATTCCTCAACTACACGTTGTATCGCTTCGAGATTAACGTACGTTCTGCAACCATTCTGGGTGTTATTGGGGCAGGGGGAATTGGTACACCACTGATCTTCGCACTCAGCACGCGGAACTGGCCGCGAGTAGGGATTATCCTGCTGGGGATCATCGTAATGATCACGATCATTGATTTGATTTCGGGGTATATCCGGAAGAAGCTGGTGTAAGTTATAGGCATTCTTGGATTAACGATAGGCTATCACGTGCTGAAATATTAAGGCGCTGATAGCCTTATTTTATGTATTTTAACTGAATCCTTGATTCTCAGATGATCTATAAAGGTTTTTACCATCTCAATTGATTACAGATTAGCTCATTAAAATTCAGCACAACATTTATAAATAAAATAAAAAACCGAAACCATGTTGCCCGGCATTGAGGCAACGGTTGGTTTCGGTTTTTTTATATCTCTTAGCTAGCCAAAGGCAGTGCTTTGGTAACTTGAACCGTAATCGTTTCGGTGCTTGTCACACCGGCTGCATTCACCAGCTCAGCACGGTACGTGTACGTTCCGTTGGCACGACCGGACAGGTCTGTTGCCGCGCTTTGAGCAGATGGTGTTGCAGCTTTCAAGGCTTGAGTATCAATCAATACATCATTCTCATAGAGGCGATACTCGGTTGCGTTTGTACCCCACCAGAGGTTCATCGTTACTTTGTAGCTGCCATCTCCATCCCAGTTGTCCTGGGAGAGGACTGCTTTGCCTGGAGCGGCATTGGCAACTTGAACCGTCAGTACTTCACTGCGAGTGGAACCGCTGGAGTTCGTCAACTCGGCCACATACGTATAGGTGCCGTTGGCTTTGCCTGTAATCGTTGTTTTGGCCGATTGTGCTTGAGGAGAAGCACTGGTCAGCGTTTGCGAGTCGATCAACACGCCGTCTTCGTACAATTTGTAGCTTGTTGCGTTTTCACCCCACCAGAGGTTCATGGTAACGGTATAGGATCCTTCAAGAAGACCATTGGTATGGCCATTATTGGAGGAAAGCACGGGTTTACCCGGTGCACCCGCCGAAGGAATCGAAGGCTCTTCACCGCCGCCTTCTTCCTCAGCAGCAGCAAAATCATTCAGGTTTCTTGGTTTCAATTGATATACATCCCTGAAGATGGCAGCGACACCGGTAACATTGATTTTGTCACCTGCTGCATAAGGGAAGCTCGATTCGGTTACCCCTGTGCGTGTATCAACACGTACATGAGTGCTTGTCCCATCCGCTGCAACTGCGTCAAATTCAAACGATCCAACAGGTGTTGCACTGACCACGTTTTCAACCGTTACGTCTTTCAGTTGGATTAATTGTCCTTGATTATTATCCGTTACTGTCGTTGCTTCAACAGGAGCCGGGATATCCGCTGTTCCTGTTTTCTCGATGGCAACAATGTCAGTCAGTTCGAACTCGGAGTTATACAGCGCAGTAGCTGCAGTAACCTTAACCTTGTCTCCGGCATGGAAACCGCTTGTGCTTTGGAAGACATACAGTCCCCCGGTTTCATCCTGCAAGTAGAAGGATTGTCCGCCAAAAGCGCCTGGTTCGGTAGTTACAACGCCCTCAACAGTTACCGTTGTTCCGGCTGTTTTGGAACGTGCTTCAGCAATGGTAATGGCTGCAGGAATCGGTCCTTCCTCTTCAGGAAGCTGCTCGGCTGGAACATTGCTGATCGTGACAGCATTCGTGATCAGGTTGCTGCCGTTCAGGCGAAGACGCAAGTTCGCGGCACCGGATGTTCCTGGCTTGATGCGAACGTTCAGATCCTTGATCGCCCGGCCTTTGCTGTCGGAAGTTACGCTGAATGTGGAGCTGTAGCCGTATGAAGTCGGCCAAGTGCCGCTCTCATTCTGAATCATCGCTACTTGAGTTCCACCAGTCAGATAAATTCCTGCACTGTACCCGGATACAGTAGTATTGGCAGGCATGTTTTCCACGACAACGCGAATCTGGAAGTCCTCTGCGTTAGGCAGTGTATCCTGTTTCACGAAGCTGTACGAGGCATTAGCGCTGGAAGCAGGTCCGCCATAGGAACCTGGTTTGAAGGTGGAGCTGTCATACCATTTGTAACCTGCAGCTGGTGCAGCCCAAGGTTCAGCCTGTGGCTCGGTGGAAGCTGCTGGTTCCTCGAATGCGAGCAATGCAGTTGGATTATCCAGTTCCAAACCGTTTACCTGGGTAAAATCGGTATAGTTTTCCTGCGTAGCGAGCCAGTTCACTGTGTTGACGAGCAACGCAGCATCGTCAGCTTCTTTGAAACCATCATAGGTTGTTTTACGTGCACCTGTCTCTTCACGCAAATATTTAGGAGATGCATCTTCTACTGGGGAGGAGTCTCCGATGAAGGCAGCTTTACCCGCACCCAGCTTGGATACGGCTACGTAAGGACCTTCTTCGATTCCGCCGCCGTTGTAGACGCCTTGATCGACTGCATTATTCCATTTTGCATTGGTTTTTGGCAGGTAGACGATCCCTTTTGCTTTTTCCGGATCGGTAATAGCAAGAGTTGAACCGGCATGCATGGCCACAGCCGATACTCCTTCCGTGATCCCGAAGGCTTGATCTGCCGGGACAATGATGTTTGCGTCGATATCGCCAAGTGCGTTATAGCGGAAACGTACGCCAAAATTATCGGACAACCAGTCTGTACTGGCTACATTTTGCATGGCTGCGGAGTTACGTTCTTCTGTGCTCATGCCTTTAGCTGGGTCTTCGTACGCTCCACGACGGTAGCCGTTAATGACTTCAGAGCCATCCCAGCGGTTTTTGTTGCGGTCGGCGTTATAGTGATCTCCGACGAAGAAGATACTGCCGCCTGATTCAACGTATTGCTTCAGTGCAGCCTGTTCTGAAGTTTTGAAAGGAATTTGGGGTTCTGCAATAACAAAAACGTTATATTCCTTGAGATCATCATAGGTAAATGGAGTTGTTTTTCGAAGTTCCTTCACGTAGTACCCGTCATTTGCGAGTGCATTACCGAAGTCCGAGAATCCGCCATCAATAACCCAGTCTGCAGCTCCGGCTGTCTGACCATGCGAGTTATCGAACAATACCTTTTTGCCGGCGTTTTCGTTCACCACTTTCGCCTGGATGAACGGTGCCGGATCCGTTGGACCCTCTGCGTGAACAGCAGCATTTCCATGCCATAATCCGACCTGAAGCGGTAAAGCCATGGACAATGCAAGGAGTGATTTTAACCATACTCCGCGCATGCTTGTCAATTTACCCAACCAAATCCCTCCCAAATATTAGTTGATTCATAAGTTCGTCCATATTTTATCACACCAAAATCTCACATAGTCATAACAATTTGTAAAAAATACCTCGAGTTTTGTAAAATTGAGCCATTAGTCATACGTCAAAAAGTGAATATACGATAAAAGCTTACATCCTCTGTATATTTTTGCTTAGCATAATATGAAAAAAGCCATCTTTTAGGAGATGACTTTGGCACGTATGCGATTCACGGCATGGAATACCGAAGACTTGATCATGCCTTCACTGCGATTGACGAGCTGAGCGGTTTCCCTGATGCTGTATCCATGAATGACGCGCAGCTCCAGGATTTTGCGATGTTCGGGATTACTGATGACGGAGAAGAGATCGTTGACACTCTCGGTGATCTCCAGTTCGGATATGTCATAGTGGTACGTTGGCACGTCAAGCCTGCTATCCCGCTTCATGGTCCGCGTTCGTTTGCGGAAGGTGTCCAGAGCGAGGTTATAAGCAATCTTTTTGAGATAGTAGAGCAGTCGATCTTCAGGGATGTCTGCGTGAACGTTCATGAGCCGAATGAAGCTTTCCTGCGTCAGATCTTCCGCATCTTGAGGCTGCTTGACGATATGGGATAAATACCGTGTGATATCCGATTTGTAGTTAACATATGCGTTTTTAATTGTTGCGCTGTTCATGTGATGGGGGTCTCCTTTGGTTACCGTCTGCATATCCGTTCCGGTTGGTGCTATTCGAATGTCAGTATAGCGAGATGATGTTTCCAAATTCGCCAAACTTGTATCTAAGTTGTAACAATCGGAGCCTAGTGACGAAGTCGATTCTGGGAATAACAGCGATCGGCGGAAGAACGATTCGTAGCCGGAACGGTTGCTCATGGAACATAGGGAACTTTTTTGAAATGAGTCTCAATAAAACACTGAATATTGATCGTTTTGAACGGATATTTGCCTATGTCACAGCGGAAAGGATGTCTATAATAGTACCCGTCGGGCGGGAATGCCTGCTTAGAATTGAATGAGGAATGGAAGGAGGACAGCATCTGGAAGTCGATTCAGTGGTTGATCGACTCTGAATTTGTAAGCGTAATCATTAATATGTGGCGGCCTGTTCAAAAATAAGATAAGCATCACCTATTCTGTCTCAAGGAGAGTGAAGGTTGATGAATTCCAAAACAATAGTAAAGGTACATAAGGAAGAGTTTCCCCGTGTACAGACCAATCGCCGGAAGACGCGTATGCCGCTTGCAGCCAAGGTGTTATCCTCGGCGCTCAGCGTTGCTTTGCTTATTGCGGGAACCGCGGGGACAAGCGGAGCAGCAGCTTCGAATGGCAGCAGTGCAGCAGAGGCTAGCCTTCAATCACACAAGGGGGGCGGTTCGTTGAAAGAGATTCAGCTCGAATATTTGGATCGGGGGCTGGTGGCAGCATCCACGTCCGAAGGTGTTTTTCTAAGCTGGAGGTTACTTGGGGATGAGGCAACGGGGTACAGCGACAAAGGGCTGACAGGCACGAACTTCAACGTGTACCGCGATGGCAAGAAGATTGCTACCGTTACGGACAGTACGAACTATATCGATCCCGCGGGAAAATCGTCTTCTAGCTATGAAGTAGCCGCTGTTAACAGCAAGGGAAAGGAAAGCAAGCGCAGCAGCTCCGTCAAGCCGTGGGCGAGTGGCTATATGGATATTCCACTGCAAAAACCCGCTGATGGGGTTACACCTGCTGGCGAAGCCTATACGTACTCCGCGAATGACATGAGCGTAGGTGATGTGGACGGAGATGGCCAATATGAGTTTTTCGTCAAATGGGACCCTTCCAACGCCAAGGATGTATCTCAAAAAGGCTACACTGGTAAAACGTACGTCGATTGTTACACCTT
Source organism: Paenibacillus illinoisensis NBRC 15959 (assembly GCF_004000925.1). Lineage (GTDB taxonomy): Bacteria > Bacillota > Bacilli > Paenibacillales > Paenibacillaceae > Paenibacillus > Paenibacillus illinoisensis. The sequence goes on from NZ_BIME01000006.1 coordinate 304,836, forward strand.
GGACGGTCAGTTGTTGTACCGGATTGATCTCGGGGTCAACGTCCGTGCGGGTGCTCACTATACACAGATGCTGGTTTATGATTTTGATGGAGATGGCAAGGCAGAATTGATGTTCAAGACCGCTCCGGGAACCAAGATTATCAAATATAACAAAAAAGGAAAAGTGACGTCCGAGAAATATATAACGCTGCCAAAAGAAGACCGCAAAGCAGGGTACTCCAACGAAGATGACTATCGTTTAAGTGCTGACGGTTACTATGATCATGTGGTCGACATGTTCAAAAACTGGCACAAACACGAGGAAGTTGTGAAGGGGAACTGGCCTGCTACGCTGGAGGAGGCTTTTGGCATAGAGAAGAAGTATGCCTATCCATTGTCCCAGCAGGATGCCGAGAGTCTGGCTGATTACTTCATCGATGTCTATGCGCCAAGCCGCAGTGACAAGAACGAGCTGCGCAAATTCGAAGGCTTTATCGTAGATGGACCTGAGTATGTGACCGTGTTTGAAGGGGAATCTGGCAAAGAGCTCGAGACCATTCCTTACGAGCCGGAGCGCCATGATGATGGTCTGATGTGGGGCGATTATGCAATGGCACGGATCGAGCCGGGTAACCGGGTGGATCGTTTCCTGGCAGGCGTGGCGTATCTGGATGGCAAGAAGCCATCTGCTGTCTTTGCACGCGGCTACTATACACGCTCGACGATGGTTGCTTATAACTGGGACGGCAAAAAACTCAAACGCGAATGGAAAGTGGACAGTGGCTGGACACCGATGAAAAATCCGTTCAACGACGGACCACATGGTGTAGACGGCACAGATCCGGAGTACGGCTCGATTACGACTCAAGGCGCTCATTATTTCAGTGTGGCTGATGTCGATGGAGATGGTAAGCAGGAGATTATTTATGGTTCGGCCACGATCGATCATGACGGCAGTGTGCTGTACAGCTCAACCGATCTGATGCCTGCTGAAAGTGCCGCACCGGGAACGATTGCCCGCCTGGGTCATGGGGATGCACTGCATGTGGCAGATATTGATCCGGACCGTCCGGGACTTGAAATTTTCATGGTACATGAAGGCGGTCCGTGGGCTCCATATGGCTATTCCTTGCGGGATGCCAAAACGGGAGAAGTCATCTATGGCGGCTATACAGGGAAAGATACCGGGCGCGGGATGGTAGGGGATGTAGATCCAACTCGCCGGGGCTTGGAGACATGGGCCGTAGGATTGTGGACAGCCAGCGGTGAGAAAATAAGTGATAAGGCTCCTGGCACCAATATGAATATTCGCTGGGCAGCAGATATGACGACTCAGATTGTAGACGGCGCGATTGATGTTACTCCAACCATCAAGGATTGGAATCGCGGCACGCTGCTGACCGCCACAGGCACATTAACCAACAATCACACCAAAGGTACGCCATCTCTGGTGGCCGATATTTTCGGGGATTGGCGGGAAGAGATGCTGGTGAGAACTGAGGACAGCTCGGCGATCCGCATCTATCTGAGTACGGAGAAAACTGACCGGAAGCTGTACACGCTAATGCATGACGCCATGTACCGCGTGGGTATTGCCGGACAGAACAGCGGTTACAACCAGCCTTCCTATCCGTCCTTCTACATGGCATCGGATATCGACTGGTCGAAGGTAACGCTGCCCAAGTTCTCCACTCCCCAATCAGGCAAGGGTGGAAAATGATTAAGTTCAGGTTATTGAAGAAAGGTTTCTAATATAAAACCTAGCTCTGGAATATCCCGGTGTGTCTCGGCACATGAGGGGTCCCAGAGCTTTTCACGTTGGAACGTAAGAAGAAGGAGAACTGGATCAAAAACTCATCCAATCAAGGGGCACTATATCAGAGCTATACCCTTATCTTCATATCAAATGTTCTATGGACGCGAATGCTTCAATTCTGCGGTTTCCTTTATCATAGATAAGCTTGGTTATGGAACATTCGGGAATAAGACGGTTTTGTACGGATTTAAAATCAAGATGCCAGACGTCCAGCTCTCGCTCGGTGAACGTCTGAACCAGGAAATCGGTAATAAGTCCGCCATGGGTAACCACGATGATGTTACGGTTTGCGGGCTCTTCATTGTGCAATTCGGCTAGTAGGGAGGCCAGACGCTGACCCGCTTTTTTGGCCGAATCGCCCACAGGCGGGATGTAATCCGGATCAGACGTGCATTGGTCCCACATCGCGATAAATTGCTCCAAGGTCTGATCAGGGCAATCCCCCCAATTGGCACGCTCTCGCAAGCGGGAATCTTCGGCTACAGGACAACGAGTATACAAGGCAATCCTTTCGGCAGTTTCTTTTGCTCTTCGAAGGGGACTGGTAACGATTTTGGTGATGGGGAAAGCAGCCTTGGCCAAATGCCTTGCTGTTGACTCCGCTTGTAGGGTCCCTTCAGGAGTAAGGGAGACATCACCGATGCGCCTTTCTTTTAAACCGTGTCTCACCGAGATGGAAGATGGTACTCATCATGCTCGACCTCCTTATAAGATGGAAAATAGGTACGGAACCAATTAGATATTTAGCTAATTATATAATCATCTAATAAAAATAAGCAATCTATTTGAGGCAATGGAGTTTAAAACCACCTTGCAGAATTGCTACAATGGAGAAAAGTGAGGATCGCTGCATCAATGGAGGTATGAACATGAGCACGAAACGTTTTACGGGAAGCCTGTTTCAGGAGGAGCTGCGAACGGAGGATTACGGGCCGCGATTCTACGCGTACTATTATAAGCAATGGGACAATTACAGCATGGCCTACCACCATCATGATTCGACTGAAATCATGTATATCATTTCGGGGATGTGCAGGGTCGATGTGCAGATGCCAGATGGGAATTCAGAGCAGGCTGTGTTGAAAAAGGGGCAGTTCATTCTGCTGGATGCAGGTGTTCCGCACCGTTTGCTGGTCGAGGATGGTGTTCCTTGCCGGATGTTAAATGTGGAGTTTGGCTTTGCCGGCTCGGCGCCTGGACAACCCTCTATTCGGCAGCTCGCTCAGGAAGAGGAGGAAGTCGGTACCTTCTTAACGCACGCTTCCCCTTACATGGTACTGCCTGATCCGGAAGAGGTATATCACATTATGAAAAGCCTCGTCCTGGAGCTGGATCAACGCGGCCTCATGAATCACAGCGGGTCTGCTATCCCGATACGAATCATTCCTTCTGATGAACGATCACACCATCGTGAAGCCAGGAATCTCAAGTCACCGGAACAGGGTACGCTGGTGCGTACACTGTTTATCCAGCTGCTGGTCCGGGTTGCGCGGCTGCGTGGGGAGATGAGCCGGAGTGCACCGGATCAGTCGGAGCTATATGTTAAACGAACCATTGAGTTCATGCATCATAATATGGATCGCAGCATTCAGATGAAGGATATCGCGGCAGCGGTCAATCTGCATCCCGGCTATCTGCATCGCATCTTTCGTCAGCACACCCGGCGGACCCCAACGGACTATCTTACCATGCTTCGAATGGAGAAGGCCAAGATGCTGCTGCAGCAGACCAATATTCCGATCTCGGAAATTTCGGAGTATGTGGGTGTGGGCAGTCGTCAGTACTTCCACATGTTGTTCAAAAAATATACAAGCCGGACTCCGGTTGAATATCGATCCATGATGGAGAGGCATGTCAGCCTGTACCCACCAGAGGAATGAGTGGAGTGTGTTATTTTTAGCCAAGAGAGAAGTGCTTCATCTGATAATAAAAGTTAGGATTTTTGACAACCTCATCAGGAACTGGTCATGATTTTGATAACGCTTCCTCAATTGCCGTTGATACAATGATCTCATGAAGTGAGGTCATTAACCGAAACGAAACATTTCGGATTACGGGAGGACATGCGAATGTCGTTTAAAGTGGCATTTATCGGGGCAGGGAGTATCGGTTTTACAAGAGGTTTGCTGCGGGATTTGTTGACGGTACCGGAGTTTAACAACATAGAGATTGCGTTCTGCGATATTAATCAGCACAATCTGGACATGGTGACAGAGCTATGCCAGCGGGATATTCGCGAGAATGGACTCCATATTCAGATTCAGCCTACCACGGATCGAAAAGAGGCGCTTAAGGACGCGAAGTATGTACTGTGTACAATACGTGTTGGAGGGCTGGAGGCATTTGCAACCGATGTGGACATCCCACTCAGATATGGGGTGGATCAATGTGTCGGCGATACGTTGTGTGCTGGAGGTATTATGTATGGGCAGCGCGGAATTGCCGAAATGCTGGACATCTGCAAAGATATACGCGAACAGAGTGCACCGGACGTGCTGCTCCTGAATTATTCCAACCCGATGGCTATGCTAACATGGGCTTGTAATAAGTATGGTGGCGTACGTACCATCGGATTGTGTCACGGTGTGCAGCATGGACATCACCAGATTGCGGAAGCATTTGGGTTGAAGATGAATGAAGTGGATATTGTGTGCGCGGGTATCAACCATCAGACCTGGTACATCAAGGCTTCTCACGAAGGCAAAGACCTTACAGGTGATTTGCTTGAAGCTTTTGAAAAACATCCCGAGTACAGCCGTACCGAGAAAGTAAGGATCGATATGCTGCGCCGCTTCGGCTACTACAGCACGGAATCGAACGGGCACCTTAGCGAATATGTGCCATGGTACCGCAAACGTCCAGAAGAGATTCAGGACTGGATTGATCTGGGCAACTGGATTAACGGAGAGACGGGCGGGTATTTACGCGTGTGTACAGAGGGCAGAAATTGGTTCGAGACTGATTTTCCCAATTGGATGAAGGATGAACCGATGCAGTTTGTTCCGGAAAAACGTGGCGGAGAACATGGTTCGTACATTATAGAAAGTCTGGAAACGGGACGTGTGTATCGCGGACACTTTAATACAGTGAATAACGGCGTGATCTCCAACCTGCCGAATGATGCAATTATTGAAGCACCAGGATATGTGGATCGAAACGGGATCTCGATGCCGCATGTCGGTGATCTGCCACTGGGTCCGGCTGCGGTATGTAATGTGAGCATTTCGGTCCAAAGGCTTGCGGTTGAAGCAGCTGTACACGGAGACGACAAGCTGCTTCGTCAAGCATTCATGATGGATCCGCTTGTCGGTGCCGTATGTAATCCAAAAGAAATTTGGCAGATGGTTGACGAAATGCTGGTTGCTCAGGCGCAGTGGCTGCCGCAATATGGTGAAGCCATTGCAGCCGCCGAAGCCAGACTTGCTGCCGGTAATCTTATTCCTACGAAGGAATATGAAGGGGCAGCACGTCTCAAGGTAAAAACGATTGAAGAGATGCAGCAGGATCGTGATGCAGCGAACAAAAATGCGGGTGAGTCCGATAAGGGGAAAGACCGCGAGAAAGTGCAGCAATAATCGTAAGATTCATCTGATCAGAAGATAAGGTGAACGTGAACCATGACAAGGCCCACTCCAATGTGCTGGAGGGGCCTTGTTTTTTTATTTTTTCTCCACGAGATGAACGGCAAAAGCAAATGAAGTATCCCCCAAGGAAACATTCGAATCTGTGGGAGAGGACCAGCGGGCAAACGCTCCATAATAGTGAATGCCGGTTTCCTGTGCCAGCTGGAATGATCCCGCTGTCAATGAGACGCTATGAGCTTTTCCATCCACATATTCGACTAGATTAAATTCATCCGGGGCAACGTCAGTCCCCATATCAATGGATACATCCTCTCCCACAAGTAGAGTAACAGGTGTTATTCCTTCCAGCAGCTCCAAGATTCCTGCGTAGTCGACACACAAGCCCTCCCAGCAATAACTCCCCTGTACGGTCGGGATGGGGCTGCCGCTCACGGATTGGATGATGGGTTTAGGAAGTTCCGTTGGCAAGTTATTGCGAAGGCTCGTTCCTGAAGGGGAATTTTCCACGTTGTTCATATTGTATTGGTTGGTATTGCATCCGGACAATAGGAAAACAGATCCAAGCAGCATAAGGGTAGTCCAAACTCTCACTGAATGTATGAAATTAATCTCAAACACCTCCCCAATATATTCCATACGAAAAGCAGGGGAGGAATGTTGCTCGGCAATGGGCGGGCACGGAGTTGAAGGCACTTCAGGACCCTCTCCAATGGGATTCCGTGGTACGTTCGAAGCTGGAGAAACCAGCAAAAGTCCAAGAGGCATTTTCACAAATTGTTGACAATTGAGCTGCATGAAAACGTAGGAAATAGGCAAGACACTCGACTCTTCTCCCATGCTATGTTATTATAAGGCTCTGATAACGTGGTAACGAACTAAAGCGTTTGGGTTTTGGTTACAGACATGGAGGGGTTCTAGAGATGAGAAAAAAAGCGATATTCCTATTATTCATCAGCATATGCATGATCGTTGTAGCAGGTTGTTCCAGCTCGGGAAGCAAGGACGACAACTCCATTATTGTGGGGATTGATGACAAGTTCGCTCCAATGGGATTCCGGGATGAACAAAATGAAATTGTCGGCTTCGACATTGATTACGCCAGAGCAGCAGCGGAGAAAATGGGTAAAGAAGTTACCTTTCAGCCGATCGACTGGTCTTCCAAAGAATCAGAGCTGAACAGCGGCCGGATCGACATGATCTGGAACGGGTACACGATTACGGACGAGCGCAAGGAGAAGGTGCTGTTCACGAAGCCGTATTTGGAAAACAGTCAGGTTGCGATTACACTGACCGATTCCCCAATTACGAAGCTGGATGAGCTGGATGGCAAAAATGTGGGATTGCAGGCTCTGTCTTCAGCGGCAGATGCACTTGCAGCCAGTCCCCTGAAGGACAAAGTGAAAGCTTCCGAATTCAAGGATAACGTTCTTGCACTTACGGATCTGAAGACGAAACGTCTGGATGCGGTTATCATTGATGAAGTGGTGGCAAGATATTACATGTCGAAGGAAGAGGGAACCTTCAAATTGCTGGATGAATCCCTTGCACCGGAGCAATATGGTATTGGTATCAAAAAAGGCAACGAGGAACTGCTCAATCAGCTGCAAAAAGCACTGGATGAACTGAATGCAGATGGAACGGCTGCCGAGATCTCAACCAAGTGGTTGGGTGAAGACAAGGTGTTGAAATAGACAGGTTAGCGCCTGACATACGATCAGAAACCAATATGACCCCGTATTCCTCTTGGAGCATCGACTCCATTGGAGTGCGGGGTTAACAGATTAGAGGAGAAAAAATCATGAGTTGGGATTATATATCTACTATTTTGAAGCCTATGCTTGAGGGAGCCCAGACAACCATCTTTATGTTCTTGCTCGCCATCGTGCTGTCCGTACCGCTTGGATTCGTGGTCACCCTGGCGATGAGAAGCCAAATTAAACCACTGGCATGGATTGCACATACGTACGTCTATGTCATGCGGGGAACACCACTGCTTCTGCAGGTATTATTCTTCTGCTTCGGTCTTCCGCTGCTTCCTGTAATTGGCGACTACCTGGTGTTTGATCGCTTTGTTGCTGCGGCAATTGCATTCATTCTGAACTATGCGGCGTACTTTGCCGAAATTTTCAGAGGCGGTTTGCTCTCCATCGACAAAGGGCAGCATGAAGCTGCACAGGTTCTCGGCTTAACCAAGTGGCAGACAATGACCAAAGTCATTATTCCACAGATGATTCGGGTCGTACTGCCTGCAACGGCGAATGAGTCCATTACTCTGATTAAGGATACGGCTCTGCTCTATGCGGTTGCGGTTCCTGAATTGCTGTATTACGCCCAAGCCGCGGTCAACCGGGATTTGCAGCTCATCCCATTTTTCGTCGCTGCGATCATGTATCTGCTCATGACATTGGTGCTCACACTGCTGTTCAAAGCACTGGAGAAGCGGTTTTCATTTGAATAAATTAAATCTGATTAATCAAAGGACTGTCTGCATATGACACATATTATAGAAGTGAATCAGTTAAGAAAATCATTCGGCACACTTGATGTCCTGAAGCAGGTAACCTTCAATGTGACACCGGGTGAAGTCATTGCCGTGATTGGCCCTTCGGGCTCGGGCAAGAGTACGATGCTGCGCAGCCTGATTCATCTGGAGGATATCTCTGGTGGAACGATTCGCATTCAGGATCAGACGCTCGTAGACAATGGCCGTTATGCCGGGACTGCCGAGATCCGCAAAATCACGGATCGGATGGGGATGGTGTTTCAGCATTTTAATCTGTTCCCGCATCTGACTGTACAAGCCAATCTGGAACTCGCACCGAAGACGTTGAAAAAGGAAAGCAATGCAATTATCCGCCAGCGAAGCCTGGAACTGCTCGGTAAAGTAGGACTGTCCGACAAGGCGGACGCCTACCCGGCCAATCTGTCCGGTGGACAGAAACAGCGCGTAGCGATTGCCCGCGCATTGATGATGCAGCCGGACATTCTTCTGTTTGATGAGCCGACGTCAGCACTCGATCCCGAGTTGACTGGAGAAGTGCTGCGAGTGATCAAGGATCTCGCACAAGAGAATATGACGATGATGATCGTTACTCATGAGATGAGCTTCGCCCGTGATGTTGCGGACCGGGTTTTCTTCATGGATAACGGTGAAATTGCCGAAGCGGGCCCGCCGGAGCAAATCTTCGGCAACCCCAAGCTGAATCGCACCCGCACCTTTCTTCAGCGGGTAGAAGTAGATTCTTAAATCGAAATAAAAGTGGTGCTCCATTAAACATGGAGCACCTTTTTTTAAGTTCATTTTAAGAGATGTACCCGTCGAACAACCACTTCCCTTCGGGTGAGCGTATGAAGGAAAACTCGTACTCAATCGTTCCCTCAGCACCTTTTGTCGTTATCGTTCGGGCAACAAAAAGCATGAAGTGGTCTGAATCCTTTTGATCATAACCTCTGAACTCGAACTCATCCCAGAGAATGCTCTTGATAAAATTAGCTTCATAAGAGGAATCTTCATGCTGAACTACCAATGCATTTTTGCTAGTTGCAATTTCCACATTGGGAGAAGATACAGACTCGATATACGCGATATCTTCTGATTCCATGGCAGCTATAAGTTTAAACGTCATATTCAGGGTTTCTCTCAGGTTTGTCCTGGTTTCCTCGTCATTTACGTTTTCCTGAAGGAGAGTAATTTGCTCCTGTAGACGAGTGTTGTCTTCTCTGAGTTCCTTGATGGTTTGGGTCATTTCTGCATTCTGCACGCTCAACTGAGTGTTCTGGTCAGATGCACCGGGTTCACTGCAGCTTGTTAACAGGAAAGCGGCGAATACAAGTAAAACAAATCTTTTATACATGCTAACCCTCCTTATACTGGAAAATAGTAACATATATTCTTTGCAAATTACATGATCCAATGGACTCCAGATAACAGTAGTGGCTATATCTATTTTCAGCTAATTAACATGCCGACGAGCAGTTTAAGAGTGGAACTTTTGATTAGCAAGAGTATATGCAAAGATTGCATAATTACAAATTTATTAATATATATATTTATTTTATATAACGACATGAATCCCCTTACTTCGACAAGGATATGCATTTATTATGAGGTGGAGTATAGTGTTCGAATCCGGAATTGCTATACAGCTTATCATTATGAGGGGAGGTTAATATATCCATTCATAAAGTAACAAAAGTATGTTCCATTTAAAAATGGATTGCAAAAGAGAGAGAATTTATTTTTTATCATAAATATGAAAGCGCTTTACTTGTTGGGTGTGCGGAGAAACATATTGTTAACTCGCAATATAAGCAACCTACTATGAAGGGAGATTGATCCAATCATGCAACGTGTATACAAGCTATGGAATAAGCTGACCACGATGATGCTCGTATTTGTGCTTTTGGCTGTCAGCATGGGCAGTGGAAATGCACTGGGGGCAGCAAGTTCATCAACAACCTCGAATACAACCCGGGTGTCTGTACATGACCCTTCCATTTATTATGATTCCTCCACGAACAAGTACTACATTTACGGATCTCATCTGGCTCAAGCCAGCAGCACGGATCTCCGAAACTGGTCTTACGAGGGAACGCAGGGGTATGCCAACAGTACCTTATATGCCCCCTCAACCTTCGAAGGGTATTATTACATCAAAAATAAAAATAGCAGCCTCTACCTGGATGTCGCGGATGGCTCGTCTGCCGATGGGACAAGCATACGGCAGTGGTCCTATAACGGCTCTGACGCGCAAAAGTTCAGAATTATGCACTACGGCAATGGGGATTACTATCTCCTTACAGCCAACTCGGCCTATAAAAGTGCCCTCGACGTAAATAGCGGCTCGGCTGCCGATGGAGCTCTCATTGAGCAGTGGGCCTATTGGGGCGGTACAATGCAGTTGTTCCGGATCCAGCAAAATGCGGATGGTTCCGTTGCTTTCTTAACCAAGGCATCCGGATATACTAGTGCACTGGATGTGGCGGGCGGCAGCACGACTGCTGGAGCCAATATACAGCAGTGGAATTACTGGGGTGGAGAGATGCAGAAATGGGAGCTGGTCAAGGCAGGCGGCACCGGTAATGCCTCCCGCAGCTCGGGAGCTGCCTTGACATCCGCCTTGGCTGTTTCTTATGCATGGGCTGGATATAATGACCAAGACAGCTCTGGTGGTCATGCGGTATGGGCGCCGGCATCGCCAATTTACAATGCTTCATACACATGGGCGGACGGTTCCAAGGGAGCCTACATGCTGTATTACTCCACTTCTTCCACCTATATTCGCTCAGCTATCGGATTCGGTGTATCCAAATCTGTAAAGGGGCCGTACGAATACATCGATACGATTATCTACTCTGGATTCACAAATGGGAGCAATCCAGTTACGACCACGTCCTCACTTGGAACCAAAACCGTAAACACGTGGTATCAGCATACCAACATTCCTGAGCTGATCGACAAAGGTAGTCTGTCCGGCACGCGGAGCGGCTGGTTCTTGAGCAATGGCGGCTTTAACAATACCCTGTTTCCGAATGCCATCGACCCTACCTTAACGTACGACAGTTCCGGAAAGTTGTGGATGAGCTACGGGTCCTGGTCAGGAGGAATTTATATTCTGCAAATTAATCCGGATACCGGACAGCCGATCTATCCGGGATCAGATAACGGCAATACCGACCGTTATTTCGGCAAGCGCATAGCTGGAGGTTACGGCAAAACAGGAGAAGCTCCCTATATCGTTTATGACAAGGATGCAGGATATTACTACCTCTATGTAACCTACGGTGGACTGGCTAATGAAGGTGGTTACCATATCCGCTTGTATCGTTCTACCACAATTGACGGAACTTATACTGACGCTGCGGGCAATCAGGCCGTATATGCCTCTGCTTCAGTCGATCAGTCGACTCGTGGCATAAAGCTGTTTGGTAACTATGCCTTCTCCGGCATACCGCTCGGTTACAAATCAGGCGGGCATAACTCCGCTTTTGTAGATACGGATGGAGCAAGGTATTTGATCTACCACACCCGTTTTAATAATGGAACCGAGTATCATGAGGTTCGTGCACATCAGCAATTCCTGAACGCTGACAAATGGCCGGTGACGGCCGTATACGAATTTTTGGGAAGCAGTATCTCGTCCACAGGTTATAGCGCAAGCGATATGACAGGAACATATCAGTTCGTAAACATGGGACTGGATGCTTCCATCAGCGGTGTGGGCATGCTGCCTACCCAAAGCGTGACACTAAATTCCAATGGCACGATCACCGGTGCAGTAACCGGTACGTGGTCCAATACCGCCGGTACGTATTACTGCACGATGATTATTAACGGGGTGACTTACAAGGGTATATTCTTTAAACAGAAAAATGAATCAGCCAGTCATAATGAAGTCATGACCTTCTCGTTGATCGGGTCCAACAATCAATCGATCTGGGGGTCAAAATAGCAACCTCCGATTAGACGATTCAAAACCACTCTCTTTTAAGATTCATTAAAGGTTTGTCCTCTACCATGGTTCCTATAAGCCTCAGGTGCTTAACAGAAACCAAGAAGGAGGATTTATCATTTGAATGATTTACTACAAAAATTTGCAGTAACGGCACTGTCTGTGACAATGGTAACGTCATCATTCGGCTTGATCGTTAGCCCTAACGCTGCGTATGCGGCAGATGATACGGCGGCTACAACTACCAGCACAGGCGTTACGCAAGCATACGAATCATTATTCCAGACAGATAATGTCATTGATATCAACGTTACGATTGATGATGCGGATTGGGAGAGCATGCTTGAAAGTCCGCTCGATAAGGATTATAAGAAGGTCACTGTGGAAGTGGATGGCAACAAGCTGGATAATGTCGGTTTTTCCACCAAAGGCAATCTGACACTGAAGTCCGTGGCATCCATGGAAGATTCGGACCGTTACAGCTTCAGACTGAAGTTTGATAAATACGATAAAACGCAAACCCTGCTTGGCCTCGATAAAATGGTATTGAACAACAACTACGCGGATCCATCGTACATGCGTGAGGTTCTTCACTATGAAGCGCTGCGCAGTATTGGTATGGATGTACCGATGACGAACTACGTCAACCTGTATGTCAACGGCGAATTGGTTGGTTTCTATACAGGTGTTGAAGCGGTGGATGACAGCTATCTGGAGCGGAACTACGGTGAAGATTACGAAGACGGTGTTCTCTATGATACCGACGAGAGAAGTTATCTTCAATATGAAGAGGGCAGCGAATACAGCACACTCACTGAAGATTTGGGTACGGACGAGAATAAAACCAAACTCAAAAACTTTATCAAAACGCTGAATGACATGCCTGAAGGAGAAAAAGGCGATATCGAGAGCGTACTCGACGTTGATTCCGCACTTCAGTATATCGCGGGGAACATGGTCTTCGGCAACTATGACAGCTATAACGGCGACAAAGGGCATAACTACATGCTCTACAGCGATGCCGATGGCAAGTTCACGGTCGTACCTTGGGATTTTAACATGTCCTTCAATGGGTATTCGGGTGGAGGCGGACGTGGAACAACGACAACCGGATCAGCTACGACCAACACCAATGCAACGAACGTATCCGTGGACGAGCCTGTACTTGGCATAAGCATGGAAAATGTACCGATGATTAACAACCTGCTTGCCGTGCCGGAGTATAAGGAAAAATACTTGAGCTACGTCAACGAGCTGACGGATTACCTGGAAGGCATCCAGGACCGTATTACAGAACTTGCTGATGTCATCCGTCCTTATGTAGAAGCAGATCCAACCAAATTCTACACAACCGAACAGTTCGAATCCAACATTGCATACTCTGCTGGCGCAGATACATCAGGTGGGATGGGTGGAACACCACCGGAAGGGTTCGAAGGCATGACGCCCCCAGAGGGAATGACACCGCCGGAAGGCATTGAAGGAATGACGCCTCCAGATGGAACGACACCACCTTCGCAGCCGGATGGCACCAGCGGAACAGAACCAACAGATGCAGCAGGGGGCACAGGAAATACACAGACACGTCCCGGCGGTAACTTTGGCGGTGGCGGAGGCATGGGCTCCATGGCAGCAGGATCGCTGACGACGTTTGCCCTGAACCGACTTGCGAACTTGCAAGAGCAGCTCGGACGCGAAGTGACACCGCTGCCTGAGACTACGGAAGATGCAGGCTCGGAAGCTTCTTCTGAAACGGGAACAACAGACAAGACCATTTTCGTCACGCTGGATGGTCAAGCCATTTCGTTCCCGGATCAGGATCCGCTGGAGCAGAGCGGCCGGGTGATGGTGCCTGTCAATGCCATTCTTGAAGCGCTGGGTGCAGAGGTGACTTGGGACAAAACAGCGAAGACGGTAACTGCTGTTCTGAACGATCAGACACTCGTACTCCAGATTGGAAGCAGCACGGCAACGGTTAATGGGGAGACGCTTGATATCGATGCACCAGCCATTATCCAAAATAGCCGTACACTGGTCCCTGTACGCTTCATCTCTGAAGGATTGGGACTGACTGTCGATTGGGACCAAACGGCAGCACAAGTAAGTCTTACATCCAAATAATCTAGAATGGAAAGAGGGACTCGATGAGCACATCGGGTCTCTTTTTTTGTTTCCTTTTTTCCATGTGTTATGTTCAGTAATCCCTATTCAAAACCGGCTTTGTATTCTTCTAGTGAATATGAATATATGAATCCAGACATATTGATTTGATCTATTCATGACATCAGAATTTCCAACCGGAAGGACATTCGCACACGATTACGGAAAACACGGAAATGTTTTGATTTTTTCATTGAAAAATTGTGATAAATATCACTGAAACCTTATAAATAATGTGAATGTGCCTACCGATAACTCTATATGTGATTATCGAAATCGATTCGAAATTCGGTTCGGAATCACCTCAATTACAAAGGGAAATGGGTGGCTCAACACATGCGAAGCATGAGCATCGGTACCAAAATCAGTTTGATCGTTATCAGCATATTTATCGTATTTTCCTCAGCCGTGGCGGTAAGCGTAATTCTGGAAATGAGACAGGGGATTACGACATTTGCAACGGAAAAGGCGAAGCGGGATTTGGAGATGGCGGATCGAATTATTACATACAAACACCCCGGCGACTGGGCCATCAAGGATGGCGAGCTTTACAAAGGTGATACAGCAATGGAGGGCAACTTCGAACTTGTAGATGAGATCGGTGAGGCATCGGGAGATACCGTCACCATCTTTCGCGGCGAAGAGCGCGTGGCAACAAACGTAATGATGGATGGCGAGCGCGCTGTCGGGACGAAAGTATCGGAACAGGTCGCCCAGGCTGTTTTGCAGCAGGGGGAGAAATTCTACGGTGAGGCCGTTGTCGTTGGACAGAACGTACAGACGGCATATCAACCGATCAAGGATGCAACCGGGGAAATCATCGGAATTCTCTATGTAGGGGCATCTCAATCGCTAATTGATGTCATTATTTCTTCATTTCTGAAGACCTTTCTGATCGTATTCTTGCTCGCGATGGGAGTAGCCATTACAGCCATTATTCTGTATGTCCGCAGAGTGAAATTAAGAATCGAACGGGTGTCTAGGGCCATCAAGCGTGCAGGCACGGGGGACTTCACTGAGCCAGTTGTTGATCACGTCCAGGACGAGATTGGCATGCTGGGTGCCGGATACAACGAGATGAGAAGCAGCTTGCAACTGATTATTCAGGGTGGCCTTCAAGCGGGGGAGAAAGCTAAGCATTCGACCGGAATTCTCTTGACCATTGCGGAACGGACGGCACGGGAATCGGAACAGATTGCTTCGTCGGTGGAACAGGTCGCGAGAGGGGCAGAGAGCCAGACCATCAGTACCGAAGAGAACCTGCAGGCCATGGAAGAGGTGGCCATTGGAGTGCAGCGGATGGCAGACAAGGCCTCCAGCATCTCGGAATCTGCCCTGTACTCCCGCAGGCAGGCAGAAACCGGAGGGGAAGCAGTGCAGCTGACGGTTCAGCAAATGTCGACGATCGAATCCTCCGTTACAACAACGGATGAAGTGATTCGTACGCTGGAAGAGAAGTCTGCCCAGATAAGCCAGATGGTTACCACCATTCATGAAATTGCGAATCAAACCAATCTTCTCGCTCTTAACGCATCCATTGAAGCGGCCAGAGCAGGGGAGCATGGCAGAGGCTTTGCCGTCGTGTCTACCGAGGTTCGCAAATTGGCTGAACAGGCCGGGGACTCTTCGAGCCGCATTGAGGAACTGGTCAAAGCCATGGAGCAGGACATGCTGCTGTCACTAACAGCCATGTCTCGAGTGAAGGATGAGGTGCAGGAAGGGCTACGCTTGACCCGTGAAACGGAACAAAACTTCAGCCTGATCCGGGACACAAACTTAAGGATCGCAACAGAAATTGAGGACATGGCAGCGACAAGTGAGGAGATGTCTGCCGGCGTGGAACAGATCGTCGCTTCCGTGCACGAGATTGCACGCCATGCGCAGACGGCCAGTGCTAATTCGCAGCAGGCTGCCGGATCTGTTCATGAACAATTGAAGTCAGTGGAACAGATCAAAGCCTCTGCGGCTGTGCTGTCCGATGTTTCCTCAGAGCTTCAGACATCGCTCAGCCCGTTTAAGATCTAATATCTGTTACAATGGTGGAAAAAGGAGGAATAAGTATGGCTCCCGATAAAACAAAACTATTCCCCAACGAGAATATTCGCACCGTTTGTTATATTCAAAATTTGCCGTCTCGCCCCAATGTGGACATCGGTGACTATACCTACTATAGCGACAATAGTAATCCGCCTGAACATTTCTATGACCGAGTTCTGCATCATTATGATTTTCTTGGGGATCGCCTAGTGATCGGCAAGTTTTGTGCGATTGCAGAAGGTGTGACCTTCATTATGAATGGTGCAAACCACCGAATGGAGGGCATGACGACCTATCCTTTCAATATTTTCGGTGGAGAATGGGAGAGAGTAACGCCCACTCTGGATCAGCTGCCATTTAAGGGCGATACCGTACTGGGTAACGACGTATGGCTTGGGCAAAATGTAACGATCATGCCTGGTGTCACGGTCGGAGACGGTGCCATCGTTGCGTCCAATTCGACGGTAACACGGAACATCGAGCCTTATGTCATTGTTGGTGGCAATCCAGCCAAGCCGATCAAAAAGCGCTTTGACGACAAAACGATTGAGCTGCTGCTGGAACTGAAATGGTGGGATCAGGATGAAGAGTGGCTGGATACCCATTTGGAACAATTGGTTTCCACATATGACCTGCAGACATTGAAGGAACTTGTAAATAGCAGATAGGATTGGTTTCCAAAAAAACAGCTGGTTCCTGACGGAGCCGGCTGTTTTTATTTGGACACCATATGCCTACACCCCTTTGGCCTAGCTGCAAAAAATAATGTCTCGACATTGAGGAAAGAGATGGAATGTTTCATGTGATATATCTCATAGAATATCGTTAAGTAAGCGCTTCCAAATACCAATATGAATTCACGGAGGGGTTCAGGATGCGAGTCAAGAGTGCTGCAAAACCGCTCATCGCCCTGTTATTGTCGGCTGCTCTATTGGCCGGATGCCAAAGTGTTCAGCCACCGTCGGTAAGTGAACCGCAAGGAACGGTAGATCCACCTGCTGCAACGACCCAAAATGAACCGGCCCCACAAACCAACAAGGAGACTCCGCGCAACGAGACGCTGTATATCAATGGATTGCAGTGGGGCCCTCCCACCAATTTCAATCTGCTCAGCGGCAATCCCGCTTTCCCTGTGAATTACGGAAACTCCAGGGAACTCCTGTATGAGACCTTATTTATGGTGAACCAGCTGGATGGAGCACTTGAGCCGCTGCTCGGCAAGTCATACGAATGGACGGATGACACGACGCTGCGGATCGAGCTGAACGCGGATGCCAAGTGGAGTGACGGGAAGCCTTTTACCGCAGATGATGTGGTGTACACCTATGAACTGGGCAAGAAATACGACATTAACTGGAGCAGTTTCTGGACCTATATTCAGGAAGTGAAAGCAGGCGGAGCCCAGGTCGTGGAGATTAAGCTGAACCCTGATAATCCCAACAAACTGACCGTACTGGATAGCATTGAATTAATCCCGATGCTGCCGAAGCATATCTGGGAAGAGATCGAGAAGAAAAATAATAATGATCTGACAGCGATCCGCAAAGAAATCAACGATAATCCGGTGGGCACCGGAGCTTACAAACTGCACTTCTACAATGATCAGAAAATTACCATTATTCGCGACGACAACTACTGGGGACAAAAGCTGTTCGGCAAGCTGCCGGCACCGAAGTATATCACCCATGTGATCTACAAGGATAATGCGGCAGGGGATCTGGCGTTCAAGAGTGGGCAAGTGGACGTCTCCCAACAGTTTATCCCGCAGGTGTGGAAAATGTGGGAAGGCGGCGCTCCGGTCAAAACCTATTTGAAAGATGCTCCTTACTATCTCCCTGGTTCCATGCCGAGCATATTCTTCAATCTCTCCAAAGCCGGACTGGATAACGCAGATGTCCGCCGGGCCATTGCCATGAGCATCAACTATGACAAGATCTCCGAACTGGCAATGAGCGGTTATTCTGCACCGATGCAGCCTTCGCTGACCTTGAACTCGGATGCCGAGTCCAAATATATTGATCAGAATGCAATCAAGTCCCTGCAATGGACCACCGATGTGGAAGGGGCCAATGCGCTGCTTGATTCGATTGGGGCTGCCAAAGGCAAAGATGGCATTCGTGTACTGAACGGTACCCGTCTCGGGCCGTTTGAAATTGAATGTCCGTATGGCTGGTCAGACTGGAATGCGGCCCTAGAGATCGTTGCGCAGAGTGCCAAGGCGATTGGCATTGAGATTCGAACCAAATTCCCGGAATCTCCGGTGTGGACCAATGACCTGCAAACCGGCAAATTCGATATCATTATGAACACCCCTGCGGGCGGCGTGAGTCCGAGCCAGCCGTGGAACCGTGCCATGACCATCATGTATTCGAAAGGCGTCGCACCACTCGGGGAGATGGCATTCTGGAACTGGGGCCGTTACCAGAATGACCGTGCAGACGCAATCATTGAAGAGATTCCTTCCGTATCCGATGAGGCAAAACTGAAAGCACTGTACACCGAACTGAATACGATCTGGCTGAAAGACATCCCGTCCATTCCTCTGATGTATAGACCATGGGTTTTTGATACCGTAAATGAGTCCGTCTGGAAAGGCTTCCCTTCCGAAGGGGACGGTACCAATATTCCACCGCAGATTTCCATGGATGGCGCAGGTATCAAGGCACTTTACCAAATTCATAATTAGCAGATGAGAGAACGCTTTCACCTTAGCACAGTGATGACCTTATCCGTAAAATTCGGGGGGTGCTGGATCCAATGAATGCCTACGCCAGATATGTAGCGAAAAAAGTGTTCTGGTATGGCCTGACCCTGATCATCGCCGTCGGATTGAATTTTATTCTGCCAAGACTGATTGAAGGCAACCCGGTGAGCATGATCGCTTCCAAAATGACCGCAGGCATGACTGATTCGGACTCCATCAAGCGGGTGTATGAGACATTTACCGTTGAATTTGGTATTGATCAGCCCCTGTGGACCCAGTTTGGCATTTATTTGAAAAATCTCTTCACAGGCAATCTCGGCACGTCTTTCGGATTGTATCCGAAGCCTGTAACGGACATTCTGGCCTCCGCCGTCCCTTGGACGGTGGGGCTTCAGCTCCCAGCTATCCTGGTGGGCTGGTTAATCGGCAATTTGCTTGGTGCCATCGCGGCGTACCGGAAAGGTGTTTTTGATAAAGTGCTGTTTCCTGTAGCGCTGTTTATCAATTCCATTCCTTTTTTCACTCTGGCTATTATTATGCTGTATGTCTTTGCTTTAACACTCAAATGGTTCCCGCTGTCCGGTGGATACGACTTCCAGATGGTGCCCCAGCTGAGCTTCGACTTTATCATGTCAGTGATACGCCACCATACCTTGCCGTTCCTGTCCATTGTGCTCGTGACCATTGGCGGTCAGGCAATTGGCATGCGGGAGATGTCCATCTATGAGCTGAATTCGGACTATGTGCTGTACAGTAAACTGCTTGGTATTCGGGACGGCCGCATTGCCCGTTATGTGTTCCGCAACGCCATGCTGCCGCAGATCACGGGACTGGCGCTCTCCATTGGCACCATGGTTGGTGGATCGCTGATCTGTGAAATTGTGTTCAGTTATCCGGGCATTGGCACCTGGCTGTTCACCGCCATACGTCAGCTCGATTATCCGCTCATTTCAGGATGTACACTGCTGATTGCCGTTGCCGTGCTGCTGGCCAATTTCACGATTGATGTAATCTATGGCTTCATTGATCCGCGCATCAAGGCTGCTCAAATGGAGGAACAATGACATGAAGCATTCGATCTCTATTTTGCTGAAGTCGCCCAAGTTTATGATCGGTGCGGTGACTTTTGTAGGCATGCTGCTGCTTGTTACCATCTATCCGCTCATCAATCGCAGTGATCCGCTGGAGATGATTGCGATGGCGTTTCAGCCTCCGGGGGATGGATTGCTGCTGGGATCAGACAACTTTGGGCGCGATATCTTTCTGGAATTGATGTATGGCATCCAGACATCCATACGGGTGGGGCTGATCGCGGGCGTTTTTGCAACGGTCATTGGTCTGATTATGGGCTTGGTATCCGGATATATCGGAGGCATGCTGGACAATTTCCTGACAGCGGTTACGAATATCTTCATCGTGATTCCCTCGTTTATCATTTTGATTCTCATCTCGGTCAGTATCGATTCCCGCAGTTCGCTCGTAACGGCCATTATTATTGGCATCACGAGCTGGCCGTGGACAGCCAGGGCGGTACGTGCACAGACAACATCCCTGCGGAGCCGGGATCATGTGCATATTGCGAAAATTTCTGGACACAGCACACCGCGTATTATTATCCATGAGATTCTGCCGTATATCGCGTCTTATGTTGTCATGGCCTTTGTGCTCCAGACAGCCTCGGGCATTCTGTCCGAAGCCTCCATTTCGATGCTGGGGCTCGGTCCATATAACACGATATCACTCGGCATTCTGATGAACTGGGCACTGGTATTTGAAGCTCCGGTAGCAGGAGCATGGTGGGCATTCATTCCCGCGGCAATGGCCATTGCCGTCATTACGTTCTCGCTCTATCTGATGAATACGGGCATGGACGAAATCTTTAATCCGAAAATAAGGAGCTAAGACCATGGACCAACCTATACTTCAGGTCAGCGGCCTCAAAACCTATTATCGTACCCGGCTCAAAGAGAATGTTTATGCGGTTGACGGGGTAGAGTTTGGACTGAAAGAAGGGCAGACGCTGGGCATTGCAGGGGAGTCCGGCTGCGGCAAGTCAACACTGGCACTCAGCCTGATGGGCTTCTATTTCCCGCCCCTGCATTATGGCAGTGGTTCGATCCGGATCAATGGCACGGACATTATGCAGCTGAACAAGGAGCAGCTGCGCTCCCGCATTCTCGGAAAGGAAATTGCCTATATTCCGCAGGCTGCGATGAATGCACTTAATCCAACGCTGCGCATTATCCGTTTCATCGAGGATATTATGAAGGAACATCGTCCGGAGATGAAGCGTCAGGAAGTGCGGAGGATGGCCGCCGAGCGTTTCCAATCGCTGAATCTGTCCCCGGATGTGCTGGATATGTATCCAAATGAATTGTCCGGTGGCATGAAGCAGCGAACAGTCATTGCCATCTCAACCATTTTGAATCCCAAAGTGCTCATTGCGGATGAACCGACATCCGCTCTGGATGTGACTTCACAGAAGGCGGTCATCCGTCTACTGAAGGATTTGCTGAAACGCGAAGTGATCAAGTCCCTGGTGTTTATCACCCATGAGCTGCCGCTTCTGTATCACGTCACGGATGAGATTATGGTCATGTATGCCGGCGAAATTGTAGAACGGGGAACGGCGGACCAGATGATCTTCAATCCGCTGCATCCCTATACCCGTAAGCTGATGGGGTCCATCATTGTGCCGGAAGAAGGGATGAAGGAACATAAGCTTGCAGCGATACCTGGCGCTCCGCCGAATCTGAAGCATGTGCCTGAAGGCTGTAGATTCGCAGAGCGCTGCACGCTGGTTACAGATGAATGTCGTCAGGGCAAGATTGAGAATATCCAAGTGCAAGAACGGATCTATCGCTGCTTGCTGACACCGGAAATCCTGGAGCAGATCAGGAAAGAGGAGCAGCTTGATTCATGACTCCCGGAAGGAGTGAACCCGCATGGCGATGGGCAAGGTACTGATCAGCGGCCGTCATCTGACCAAGGTATACGGTACAGGCAACCGTAAAAAGGCGGCGGTAGACGATGTCAGCTTTGATTTTCACGAAGGCGAGATTATTTCAATTGTTGGAGAGAGCGGCAGTGGCAAGACCACGCTTGCGAAGATGATTATGGGCCTGCTTAAGGAAACGAGTGGGACCATTGAATATAACGGAAAACCGAGACAGCTTGGACGATACCGTGAACGCAAAGCCTATTGGAAGGATATCCAGGCCATTTTCCAGGATCCGTTTTCCTCGTTCAATGTCTTTCACCGGGTAGAGAAGCTGCTCGTGGATTGCATTAAATTGCAAGGTTTGAAGCTCAGCCAGGATGAGGCGTACATCAAAATGAAGGAAGCATGTTCCTTCGTGAACCTGAAGTTTGAGGAGTTGTACAACAAATATCCGTTCGAGCTGTCCGGTGGGCAGATGCAGCGGTTAATGATTGCGAGAATTTTCATGCTGCACCCGAAAGTGCTGATCGCCGATGAGCCTACTTCCATGGTAGATGCCTGTTCGCGCTCCACCATTCTGGATATGCTGCTCAAGCTGCGTGATGAGAACCGGATGACCATTGTGTTTATCACCCATGACGTGGGTCTCGCTTATTATGTGAGCGATACGATCTGCATCATGGAACACGGGCGGATGGTGGAGGCAGGAAAAGCGGAGGAAGTCATTCACCAAGCGGAGCACCCGTATACAAGGCAGTTGATTAATGATGTACCCAAGATACACTCTCCCTGGGTGTTGGAGTAAACATAAATCAAGCCCTGGACCGTTTATAAGCGGAGCAGGGCTTTTTGTTGTCCAATATGAAAGGGTCTGTTAGCGAGTGGGTGATGATGAAGTGTGTTCAGACTCTGCTGAAGGGGCTGTTGAATGGGTGTGATCCTTTGCGTTATCCTGGTTGGTCTTCTTGTCGGAATAATAGTTAAGAATGTCATCAACCGTTGAAAATGTCGCATGTGCATTATAATTATTGTTGTTCGTTTGAATAAAAACCTCTTTTCCAATTCGGTATGTGCTGCCTTAATTCAAAGCTTCTTTCATCATCAATCCTGCCGTGAATACAGGGACTTTCCCTGCCGGAAGCTGAATTTCCTTGCCGGTTCTTCGGCTTTTGCCCATACGTGCCTCACGCTCACGCACTTCAAATTTTCCAAACCCAACAAGTTGAACTTCTTGACCTTCCTTTAAAGCTTCCAAAATCGAATCAAGTACGACGGTGACAGCCTTTTCAGCGTTCTTTTTGGAGAATCCGCCAGACTTGGCTACTTCTGCAATCAATTGTTCCTTATCCATGTGTAATCCCTCACTTTGGTTTGATGGAGTATTCGGTTGGTCGAAAGATCTGATAGGACAGGAATCGAATAAAAATAAAAAGCTGCCTGTTAAGGCAGCTTGAATATATTAGATGACTGTAACGTTCTCAGCTTGTGGTCCACGGTTACCTTGGGTTACTTCGAATTGAACGCGTTGTCCTTCATCCAATGTTTTGAACCCGTCACTTTGGATAGCGCTGAAATGAACAAAAACGTCATTTCCTTCTTCAATTTCGATAAAACCGAAACCTTTGTCCGCGTTGAACCATTTCACTGTACCTGTTTGCATGTAATTCCTCCAGAAAATAAGTTTTTAAACGACCATTTTGATTAGGGTTAATGAGAAATTAACACTGATCAGGTATATTCTAACCACAGACTTGATGTCCGCTAATGTATCGATTAATATGATAATACCATGTCCGCTAATATAAGTCAAGATTTGGAGGTTTTTTCTAATGGATAAGGTATCTGGTATGTCGGTACATGGGGAAATGGTTGTTCAGGAATTCATACATATGCTTACCATTCAGGCTAAATTAACTCCCAAAACATTAAAGGAATATGCGAGTGATCTGAAGCATTTTCTTGAATGGTGTAAAGGAAGTACAGCATTTGGAGAAAAGGATATCAGTATTGAAAACATGGATACATCCACGTTAATGAGCTACCGTGATTATTCACACAACGTTTTGCAGCTGAAGCCAGCTACGATTAACCGCAGACTGATTACACTGAAGCGCTTATTCAAATGGGCTGCAGCAGAGTCCAAAATTAGCATTGATCCTTCCAAAACTTTAAAGTTTATTCCGGAAGACAAGGTGAGTCCTCGCCGCATGACACCCGGAGAAGAACAAGCTTTTCTCTCTGCGATCGAACAGGGGAATTCCCTGCGTGATCAGACCATCTTGATCTTGATGTTTCATACAGGGCTGCGGACGATGGAGATATGCAATCTGGAGCCAGTCGATATTGAACTGGGCAAGCGAAGCGGGCAGCTTACGGTGCGGGCCGATAAACGAAACGGACAACGGAGAATTCCGTTGAATACGGTGTGTGTTACGATGTTGAGAAAGTACATGGAAGGTCTGAGTCCAGGTACCCCTTACCTGTTCCCTTCGGAGAAGACTAATGATCGTTTGACCGAGAGGGCGCTTCGCCATTTGATTAAAAAAGTAATGACCGCAGCCGGATTGGAAGGACTAAGTTCCCATGATCTGCGTCATCGGTTTGGCTATGCCATGGCTGAGTGTGTTCCACTGCATCGTCTGGCTGAAATGATGGGACATACGAATCCAGATCGAACGATGATATATGTAAAAGCGTTAAATGCAAATCCCATAGAGCAGGTGAAGGAAACTCACCATTTGGATTAAATCAAAAGATATAAAGAGTTCTATGCAACCGTAATTAGTATTGCGTTGATCTTAGACTTCATACGAATGATAGCCCTGATCTGCTGTTGAGCGGGTCAGGGCTTATTGATGATCTGCGCACCACTTTCAAGCCATTTGCGCGTTCCATCCTCATCTAATCGTTTCTCCATTGTTATGATTGCATACGTTCCATCATGCTTTTCCCAAAACTGAATGGCTTTAGAATGATCAGGATCCAGAAGCAGCGCAGGCATGAAATCTCCATTTTCAAGCAAGGATCTTCGGGCATCCCCGTAATAGACCTGAATGAAAGAGGAGTGCTCTTTGCGGGGAATCTGGTGTTTGGCATGCTCCAAATCATAATATAGCTTCCACTTGCTTAGGTTTTCCTTATCGTCATCCTGACTCATAACCTTATGGATTGCCTCTAATCCCCCGCTCCACGAACGTGTTAATTTATTCCTTAGGTCCAGAGAATAATCTTCCCACATTAATGTTTCCCTAGGGGGATGAAGCTGATCAGATCGAATGGTTTCTGTGATGGCTCCGCTACAAAGCAATACGGCACCGATCCCTGTGGTTAACAATCCAGCTTGTAATCTGTTCATTTGAAATAACATGTTCCTTTCTCGCAATTTCTCGGACCATCTTAACTATAATTTACCATCTTTTCAAGAAGAGTGTGATATAAATTTAATCCTTGCCCCCTCAAAAAGTAAGCGGTTACACAAATGAAATAATATTGTATAGTATGATGGCAACCTTGGATCGAAACGACATATACATGAGGCATCTTGCATTATTCCAATGAGCTGGGGGAGGAATTCGGACGTGTACCGGGTATTGCTGGTGGATGATGAAGAAGACGTACGCGAAGGATTAGTCATAGAGGTGGATTGGGAGGCCCTGGACCTGCGAATCGTCGGTTTGGCAGAGAATGGCCGTGAAGCGCTGGAGATGGCCGAGAGGGTTGAGCCCGATATTGTAGTAACCGACATCAGCATGCCGTTTATGGATGGACTGGAACTTGCGCGAAGGTTGCGGGAACGCAACCCGCTCGTGAAGGTTGTCATTTTGACAGGGTATGATGAATTCGATTATGCCAGGCAGGCCGTCTCACTGAGTGTAGATGAATATTTGCTGAAGCCGTTCTCAGCCGGGCATCTGACCGAACTGCTTACACGTCTGCGAGCGCAGATGGCATCTGAAGTAGCAGAACGTGAAGATGTCCGGCAGCTGCGGGATCATTATTATACAAGCTTGCCGCTGGTGCAGGCCGATCTGATGGCTACACTGCTGCATCGGCAGAAATCGCCGGCGTACATTCATGACAAAGCCAAACAGTGCGGTCTGGACCTATACGGTGAGCGGTATGGGGTATCCGTTCTGACGCTGCACATGGAGGGTGACGGGAAGAAGAATGGCCATCAAGGTGGAGTGAATACTCAGGAATCGGTCAGGGCAGACAACGTATCGGAGAAACAGGGTAACCACGGTTCCGGGGGATCACTGCGTCAATCCGAGGATGCGGAACTGAAGCAGTTCGCTGCGCTTAACATTGCCGAAGAAGTATGGAAGGAACACGGGGCGGGACATGCTTTTATGCATCAGGAAGCCATTGTTCTGCTTTTTATTGATCGCTGGGGTCAGGGTGAAGGGGAGAAACGTCAGCAGCATGCCCTTGAAAATGTCATCCGCAGCATTAATCACTACTTGCGTATCCCGGCCACGGTGGGATCTGGATCCATGGTCGATACCCTCTCGGATGTGAAACATGCTTATGAGGATGCATTATTGGCGCTCGACTACAGACTGGTGCCGGGGACGGATTCGCTTATCTATATTGCAGACGTGGAGCGGCAGACTGCAGGCAAGCTGCGTTTTGACGAGCTGAAGCAGCAGACGCTGACCCGTACGCTCAAGGCAGGAACCAGAACGGAGCTTGAAGATGCACTGGATATCATTTTCCGGGAAATTACGGTGGAGCATGGTCGAGGAGACATCCAGCTGTACCTGATTGAAGTGTTGACGACGGTATGGAAGGCAGCGCAGGCATCTGGTGAGGATATGGAGGATATCTTCGGTTCCGGTTTCCAATTGTATGCGGATATGTTCCGATTGCCGGGACTGTCTGAGGCACAAGACAAAGTGAGGGAAGTCTGTGTGCTCGTACAGCACCGGATTGCCAGCGGGCGCCAGCATGTATACAAGGATATTGTGGAGCAGGCGCTGCGGTTTACGAAGGAACATTATGCCGATCCCGATCTGTCCATACAGAAGGTATGCGGATATCTGCATATCAGTTCAGGTTATTTTTGTGGCATTTTCAAAAAAGAAGTGCAGCTTACCTTTCTGCAATATTTGATGCAGATCCGTATGGAGGCGGCCAAGGAACTGCTTCGCTCCACGGAGCTGAAGTCGTTTGAGATTGCAGAACGGGTAGGCTTCGCCGAACCGAATTATTTCAGCTTTTGCTTCAAGAAACATATCGGCGTCTCGCCCAAAGAATATCGCAAGCAGTTCGTGCTGACAACGCGTGAAGGTGCAGAACGATGAGAACGTTAGCCGGATGGATGGGACAGTTATGGCTCAATCTGCGTTTCCGTCTTCGATCCTCGAAGGTCAGCAGTATTCGGTCTATTATCACGTGGTCCTTTTCCATCTTCATTGTACTTGTGCTCACCATCATGGCCCTGCTTCTGCATGACAAATTCACACAGGCTGCCGAACGAAGCGCCGAACTGACAACGAGGCAGATTGTCGATCAGGTCAGTTACAACCTGGAGGACTATGTCCGGAGCATGTCGCATCTCTACCGAGCCATCGAGGAGCATATGCTGCGGGACGGGACATGGGAAGGGGAACAGGTGGACAAACAGCTGGATACACTCCTCAGCAGCAGGGAGGACATTATCTCCATTACACTGCTCGACTCCAAGGGCGAACTGCTCAAGAACAGACCTTCCGCCGAGTTGAAATCAAGCGCCCATGTGACACAGCAAGGGTGGTTTCAATCTGCGCTCCGAGTGCCGGACCACCTTAGTTTTTCACTGCCTCACATTCAGAACATGTACTCAGGCCCCTATAAGTGGGTCGTATCGATGAGCAAAGGCATTACAGTACGGCAAAATGGTCAGGATCGACAGGTCATTCTGCTGGTAGATATCAATTTCAAACAGATGGATGAACTGAGCCGCAGGGTCAGTCTGGGGCAGCGGGGATATGTTTACATCATCGACGAGAGCGCAGGCAACATTGTTTATCATCCGCAGCAGCAGCTAATGTATATGGGACTCAAAAGTGAAAATATCGAACAGGCCTTGGTGGCTACAGGCAGTTATGAAGATG
The DNA here is from genome assembly GCF_004000925.1 of Paenibacillus illinoisensis NBRC 15959. Taxonomy (GTDB): domain Bacteria; phylum Bacillota; class Bacilli; order Paenibacillales; family Paenibacillaceae; genus Paenibacillus; species Paenibacillus illinoisensis. The sequence goes on from NZ_BIME01000006.1 coordinate 332,604, forward strand.
AAGCGGATGGACAGAAAAGACTGAATACCGTGAAGTCTGTAGCCAATATCGGATGGAAAATTGTCGGTGTGGCCTACCTGGATGAAATCATGACAACCCGGCAGGAGGTCAATGGCTATCTTGTCCGGGTACTGCTGGTTGTGTTAATACTCGTTATTCTCGTGTCCATGCTGCTCTCTTCCAGTCTGACACGTCCGATCCGGCGGATGGAGCGGAAGATGAAAGCCGTGGAGAGAGGGGACTTCAACGTGGAGTTGCCCATTCAGGGACCGCTTGAAGTGGAGCGGCTATCCCGTCGGTTTAACCTGATGGTGTACAAGATTCGTACCCTGATGAATGAGATCATCCATGAGCAGGAACAGAAACGGCGTCTCGAACTGGAAGCATTGCAGGCCCAGATTAATCCTCATTTTCTCTACAACACATTGAATTCTGTTGTGCGGATGGTGGGCATGAGTCGCAATGAAGAGGTGATCACCATGATCACATCACTTTCACGCCTATTTCGCATAAGTCTCAGCCAAGGGAAAACCATCATTACCGTCCGCGAAGAGCTGGAGCATGCGCACCACTATCTGACCATTCAGCAGATGCGGTTCAAGCGCAAATTCCGGTTCAGCCTGGATGCGGATGAGGATACATTGGACTGTCTGACACTGAAGCTGGTCCTTCAGCCGTTAATTGAAAATGCCATCGTGCATGGGATTGAGTATCACACGGATGAAGGCTGCATTGAGATCCGCGTCTATCGGGAGAGCGACCAGCTGGTATTCCGCATCACGGATAATGGCGTCGGCATGACGGAGGAGCAGGTGGCAGGACTACTTCAGGGCAGTCCCATCGTGAAGAGTAGTGCTGGGTCAGGGGTAGCCGTGCGCAATGTGCATGACCGGATTCAGCTCTATTACGGGGAAGGGTGCGGTCTTGAATTCGAGAGTGAGCTGGAGGAAGGAACGACGGTCTGGATTCGGATACCGGTTCAATGCGAACGGGAGGATGGCGATTTTTATGATAAAAGGTAATGAAGATAAAGCAATCATCCACAGGATCTTTAGTGCAGACTCCATCAACAAGTTCAGTCAGCCCCTCCTTCGTGTACGCAGATGGATGGGGATCGCTGCGGCAGGCTGCTGTTTATTTCTGAGTACGGCATGTGGCATTTCCAATGCTGATTCGGTACTGCCGCCACCTCGTGTCGCTCTGATTACCCCTGCTGGGACAGGTGAACTTGCTGAAGCGATAAGGCTCGGGGCAGAAGCGGCAGCCAAGGAACATGGGGCTGAACTGCTGACGGTGGAGGCATTTCCATCCGAGGCAGCAACGTATGCACCATCCAATCCTGATTCGACGATCCACCGAGCCAGAGATCCGCAGGAGTTGTCCGGGCGGGATGTCTCGGCTTACAGTCAGCGCGAACAGGCACAGATCCGAGCAGTGACGCAGGCTTTGCAACAGGGCGCTTCCGCTCTGCTCGTTGATCCACTGAGTGAGAAGGTACTTGGCGACATTATTCAGAAGGCCCAAACGATGAATAAGAGTGGCATGAGTGTTCCGGTGATTGTTCTCAACGATGAGTTCCCTGTAGAAGGGATTACGAGTGTCATTTCCATGGATAATGTGGAGGCTGGGCGGCAGGCAGGTGAAGCGATGGCCGAGCTTCTGGGAGGCAGAGGCAGTGTAGCCTTGCTGGGGCCCGATCCTGTGAATCCAGGGCTAATCCACCGGGAGCAGGGGGTCATGGAAGCGCTGGTACAGTATCCGGGTATTCAGGTTGAACCCAAGTCCGTATGCAGCACCCGCGAAGTCTGCTGGCAGGCAGCAAAGCAGCTGCTGGACGAGCAGCAGGTAGACGGCTTCATTGCCCTGCAGGAGCCTGCGTCTCTGGGAGCGGCGGATGAACTGCATCGCCGGAAGTTGGAGCACCAGGTCAACATTGTAGGCTTCGGGAGTGAGCAGCAGCAGCTGGAGCAGCTGCAGGAAGGGGTATTCCAGCATCTTATTGTGCAAAATGGCTTCAGCGCAGGGTACCTTGGTTTGAATCAGGCCGTGGCACGGCTGAATAATCAGCAGGTGCAAGCCAGAGTGACGCTGGAAACGAAGCTGGTCAGTACGGACAATATGTTCTGGATGGATAACCAGAAGCTGCTGTTTCCGTTTGTTCAATGAAGATAGGAGACATGAACCGAAGAGAGGAAGATTTCGATAAAACAGATGAAGATATTGTATTCGAAAATGGTGTAAACCCTTTCATAATAAAGACATCGGTGAAGCCGAATGAACTTGGGGGAGGTCATTAGGATATGAAGAAAACGTGGATAACACTGCTGCTTACTGCATTCATGGTTGCTGCGGCTGGGTGCAGCAGCGGCGGAGACAGTGCGGGTGGAAGTACAGGAACTGACACAGGAGAGCAGGCAGCAGGCGGAGCGGAGACGCCGAAGATTGGTGTTGCGATCTACAAATTCGATGATACGTTCATGACGGGCGTACGGAATGCCATGACGGCAGCAGCAGAAGGCAAAGCCACACTCGATATCGTGGATAGCCAGAACGCACAGCCGACCCAGAATGAGAAAGTGGATCTCTTCGTATCCAAGAAATACAGTGCCATGGCCGTAAATCCGGTAGACCGTACTGCAGCGGGTGTAATCATCGACAAGGCCAAGGCTGCGAGCATTCCTGTCGTGTTCCTGAACCGTGAGCCGGTTGCCGAAGACATGAATAAATGGGATAAGGTGTACTACGTCGGTGCCAAGGCGGAAGAGTCGGGTACGATCTCCGGCCAGCTGATTGTGGATTACTGGAAAGCCCATCCCGAAGCGGACAAAAACGGGGACGGCAAACTGCAATACGTCATGCTGAAAGGCGAGCCGGGTCACCAGGATGCAGAACTGCGGACCAAATACTCCGTACAGGCGATCCAGGATGCCGGTATTGAAGTAGAGGCACTGGCGGAAGACACGGCGATGTGGGATCGGGTTAAAGGACAGGAGAAAATGCAGGCATTCCTCGCTTCCCACGGCGACAAGATTGAAGCTGTACTTGCCAACAATGACGACATGGCACTCGGTGCCATCGAAGCATTGAAGGCAGCAGGATACTTCAAGGACGGCAAGGCGATGCCTGTCGTTGGTGTGGATGCAACCGCTCCTGCCATTCAGGCACTTCAGGACGGCACGATGCTGGGCACCGTATTGAATGATGCGAAGAACCAGGGCACAGCAACAGTGGCTTTGGCTGCGGTACTCGCCAAGGGTGAGACGCCAACGAAGGAAAATACGGGGTACGACATTACGGATGGCAAATATGTCTGGATTGCCTACAAGAAAATTACGAAAGACAACATTGCCGACGCCCAATAACAGCAGCAGAGAGGGACGTCCGTCTTACCGATGGCGTCCTTTTTTTCTGGGCATATGAAGGGAGGAACCCAAATGGCATCACCTTATCTGCTGGAGATGGACGGGATTTCGAAGGGGTTTCCGGGTGTGCAGGCACTTAGTCAGGTCACCCTGAAGGTGAAGCCCGGATCGGTCCACGCCCTGATGGGAGAGAATGGAGCAGGTAAATCGACACTGATGAAATGTTTGTTCGGCATGTACCGACCAGATGAAGGCACGATTCGAATCGATGGAAAAGAGGTCGACATTCCGAATTCCAAAGCAGCACTGATGCATGGCATATCCATGATCCATCAGGAGCTGAATCCGGTGCCTCATCGTCCCGTGATGGAGAATATATGGCTGGGACGTTTCCCGATGAGAGGGTTGCTGGTCGACGAGAAGAAGATGTATGCCGATACATTGGCCTTGTTTAAAGACCTGAGTCTGGATATCGACCCGAAGGCACAGGCAGGAACGTTATCCGTATCCAAAATACAATCCATGGAAATCGCCAAAGCGGTCTCTTTTCAATCAAAAGTCATTGTTATGGATGAGCCGACCTCATCTCTGACAGGCAAGGAAGTAGAGCAGCTGTTCGCTATCATTAACGAGCTTCGCAGCCGCGGCGTGTCGATTATATACATCTCGCACAAAATGGAGGAAATCCTCACGATTTCGGACGAAGTCACCATTATGCGTGACGGGTTTGTTGTCGGTACCTGGGATGCTGCTGATCTGACTACCGATCTGATCATCACCCGCATGGTAGGACGGGATCTGGACGAACGTTTTCCGGAACGGACCAACGTTCCTGGCGAAGTGATTTTGAAGGCAGAAGGGTTAACATCGAGCCAGGCCCACTCGTTCAGGGATATTACGTTTGAGCTCCGAAAAGGCGAAGTGCTCGGCATTGGCGGGCTCGTTGGAGCGCAGCGGACGGAACTGATCGAATCCTTGTTCGGACTGCGAGGGCTCGCTTCGGGCACAATCTCGATTCATGGACGCAAGGTGAAGATCAACTCACCCGCCGCGGCGAAACGTCATCATATGGCGCTGCTGACCGAGGAACGGAGGGTTACGGGCATATTTCCGGTGTTGTCCGTATATGAAAATACAATTATTGCGAGTTTGGGAAGGTACCGTAACCGCGTTGGACTGCTGGATGAAAAGAAGGGACGCGAAGAGGCCCGGGAGCAAACTCAGAAGTTCAGAACCAAAACGCCTTCTGTTAACACGCTGATTCGCAACCTTTCTGGCGGAAATCAGCAGAAAGTGCTTTTGGCCCGGTGGTTATTGACCAGCCCGGAAATTCTGCTGCTTGATGAACCAACGCGGGGAATTGATGTGGGGGCCAAGTTTGAAATCTACACCATTATTACGGAACTGGCTCGTCAGGGCAAAAGCATTATCATGATCAGCTCGGAGATGCCTGAACTGCTAGGGATGTCCGACCGGATCATGGTGATGAGTGAAGGAAGGCTGACCGGCATTGTAGACGGAGCCGACGCCACAGAGCAGGAAATTATGAGGCTGGCCGCTCAGCAGCGGATGGCTTAGACAGGAGGAAACAGATGAATACGCAAGTCATCAATCAGGTGAAACAGTATGTAACGCAGCGAGCCATCTTTATCGTACTTATTCTGCTTGTCATCGGCATTGCCATTGCGGACCCGAACTTCCTTGCTTTCTCTACCCTACGGGATATATTGCAGCAGTCCTCCACAAGGGCCATCATTGCACTCGGGGCGGCCTTCATTCTCGTCACTGGCGGGGTCGATCTGTCAGCTGGCCGGGTGGTGGGTCTGACGGCTGTGGTATCCGCGTCCATGCTGCAAATTGACGAATATGCCAATCGCTTCTTCCCGGATCTGCCGCATTTATGGGTGGGGCTGCCCATTATAATTGGAATTGTGGCTGGTCTGATTGTCGGATTGGTAAATGGAATTATAGTCGCCAAGCTGCATGTACCTCCATTTATCGCCACACTGGGAACGATGGTGGCCGTATATGGGTTGAACTCGATTTATTTTGATACAGAGCCCAACCAGTCACAGCCGATTGGAGGACTTAGACCGGGCTTCACGGTGATCGGATCAGGCTATATTGATCTGGGAGGGGGCTACTCGATCCCTTATATTGTACTGATTGCGATTGCAGTAGCCTTAATCTGTTGGGTCGTTTTTAACAAAACCCGCCTCGGCAAAAATATGTACGCCATTGGCGGCAACATCCAGGCCGCGCATGTGTCGGGAATTCATGTCGCACGTAATTTGATTGCCCTGTATGCCATTGCGGGAGCGTTGTATGGACTGGGGGGTGTGCTGGAGGCAGCGCGTACAGGCGGAGCGACGAATAACTACGGCAATATGTATGAGCTGGATGCCATTGCGGCGTGTGTCGTTGGTGGCGTTTCAACAGCAGGAGGCATCGGAACAGTGCCAGGTGTTATGGCCGGTGTGCTCATCTTCGGGGTTATCAACTACGGCCTTACCTTTATCGGTGTAAGTCCCTATTGGCAGCTGATTATTAAAGGATTAATTATAGTTGCCGCTGTTGCATTTGATATCCGCAAATATATGGCGAAGAAATAGATATGTGGAGAGGAAAGAACAAAGCCAGCGCTCTGGAATGTCAGAGCGCTGGCTTCTTTTTTCTTTATGAATTGACGATCCAATCCAACATAGTAACCAAAGGGCCTATGAAACAGATGATCAGCATAGCACCGGCCACGATTGAAGCTGTTTTTGTACCAAAGTGTACGTTGTGTTTTCTTGCAATGATGATGGCAGGGATCCAGAAGATTGCAGTTATTACTGTTGGAATAATCAGTTCTTCGTCACCCTTGCTATAGATGGGCCAATTCATCTGATGAAACAGGTAATACCCGAACCTAAAATCATCAGGCCCCCATGCATAATTAAATGCAAATCCCAAAGCCACAATGAGCAGCGAAAATGTGCCAATTCCAAATGGTCTTCTACGTTCCACCAAGAGAATCACCTGCAACTTCCAATTTTATTGAAAATAAATCCATTACTGTATTATAACATACCAGAAAAAGGGTGGATGATGTACAGGATCGCTATTCAAGATGCTAAATAAATGGTATATAATCCATGAGCCCTATCCATTCCAATTTGGAGAGCTTCCATTAATCGACAACATTAGCTAATCATAATCGATATAATGCATGTAAATGAAGTGTTAGATGTGAGTAGATTGTCAAAGGGGGCGAGGCTGTTTGCTAACGTACACGATGAAAAGGGTTATTTTCCCGCTGGGTTGCCTGCTTGTAATCCTGTCCTCTTATTTTCTGGGCCGCACTTCCAGCCTCACATGGATGATCCTTGCCGGAGCCTTATTTGTTGCCAGCATTTATGGAGAAAGACGATATCCTGTATTACAGAAAATTCAGTGGATCTTCCTTGGCATATTTCACTATTTCAGTGAGTTGAACTGGTGCAACATGTTATATTACCTGCTCATCATGACAATGATTCAGAACAAACAGCGGGTAGAGCAGACCCTGCCCATTTCTCTCCTGCTCGTGCTGCAATATACAGGGATTCGGCTATCCTACGTTACGATAGATGCCTACACATTGTCGGTTTCCCTATTCGATCTACTCACGGCAATTGTTATAATCTTTCTGTATCATACGCTGGTTAACAGCGAAGCTGAAAAGCGCAGATTGCGCGAAAAAAATCAATTCCTCACCCTGCACGACCCGCTTACAGGGCTGCTCAACTATGAAGGATATATGAATGCACTGCAGGAAACGGCAGAGAAGCAGCGCTCCTTTTTGCTTATTCTTATGAACATCCAGAATTTCAACGGATTTAATAAGGAAGTGGAAAACAATTGGAGTTCCATCATAGCGGGGACAGGGGGGAGCATCTCCAAGCATTTTGCGGATGCTTATGGGATATCCCGTTATGCGGGAGATCGATTTTCAATCATTTTGCCCGAGGTTGCGGGTATCGAGGAACGAATGAGTACAATGCAAACCACCGATCTGAAAGGATTACAGGTTACGTATAGCATTTCGGTCTATCCGGAGACAGCAGAGACCCTCCAGCAGTTAATAACGATTGCAGAGGAGCGACTATTTCAGGCACAGCGCAGCAAGTGGATTAAGAATGAAGAAGAGATCTACCGTTCGGAAAGGCTCAGGGCTGTTGGAGAACTTGCAGCCGGCATGGCGCATGAGATCCGTAATCCGCTCACGGCGATTCGTGGATTCTTGCAGCTGTCACGCGGACAAGCGTACAATATTGCTCCGTGGTATGAAGTGATTATGGGTGAAGTGATCCGGGTTACGGATCTGACTGCAGAATTTCTGCAATTTTCCAAGCCGCAGGCTCATCTAATGAAACCGGAGAGGCTGGGCCACTGCCTTGAACGTGTTTTGTCATTAACCGAGTCAGATGCAGCATCCCGTGGACACCGGATTACATTAGAGATGACAGGCGAATCAGTTATGGTCAATATGGATCGGGACAAGATCGTACAGGTTCTGATTAATCTGATTCGTAATGCTTTTGAAGCAATGGAAGACCCGGGTGAAGTGCGTATTGGTTTGTTACATGATGGAGAAGAAGCACTTATCTCGATTACGGATACGGGCAGCGGCATTCCGGAGAACGCACTGGCGACGATCTTTGATCCATTTTATACGACCAAGGAAGAAGGTACAGGACTTGGACTGGCACTCTGTCAGAAAATTGCTTTGGACCATCATGGCAAAATTACCGTTCATAGTGAAATAGGGATTGGCGCTACATTCACCCTTCATTTACCTATGGGGGCATAATTCCAGCAAACAAAAACGCTGAACTGCTCACCGTTAAATAGACAGATAAAAAAACAAAAAAATAGTTCGTTTAGAAACCTTAGCTCAATAAGTGCTAAGGTTTCTTGTTTTGCTGTTCTTGAGCATTCATTCGGAAACAGACCGCCGAAATACTCCGTTAATGTTAGTTAATGTAGTAGTATCACATATAACGGTGAACGGCACTGTGAACATCTTCATACGTGTCATACCTCGTAAGATAATAACATTTTGTTTTAGTTTAATTATCAAATTATACATTCATGTGAATTTGACGAGCCTCCAAATATCGACAACATCAGCTAATCATAATCGATATAATACATGTAAAATAGGATCCGAGTGCGAGAATTATGTCAAAGGGGGCGAGGCTGTTTGCTAAGTTACACGATAAACAGGGTGGGCGGTTCCATTATTTCAGTAGACTAATGTTCAATAAAATGGAGGGGATGCTATGTACCAAAAAACGATTCGTAATAGTTTTACATTAGACGGCATTGCTATACATAGTGGAAATGTGTCAGAGATAACTCTGCATTCTGCACAACCAAACACAGGTATTGTTTTTAGAAGAGTGGATTTAGATCCATATGAAATTATTGAAGCTAGAATCGGTAATGTATCCAATACAGAACGTTGCACACAGCTTAAAAACAAGCAAGGATACGCTGTATCTATGGTTGAACATACAATGTCTGCTGTATGCGGGATGGGCATCGATAACGTGATTATTGATGTTAATGGTGAAGAATTACCTATTTTTGATGGCAGCTCTTCCTATATTGCAGCGAAGATTTTGGAAGTGGGTTATCTGCAGCAAGAAGTCCCCAAAACATACCTTCATTTACAACATAAAGTTAGAGTTGAGCATGGTACTTCTTTTCTCGAAGCTCATCCCTCCTCAATGATTTCCTATTGCGTTTGTTTTAAAAATGAACATAAAATTGCCTACCTCTCGGATCAAATATCCAATTTCAATTTTATAGAAAACGATTACTTAACTGATATTGCGCCAGCTAGGACATTTTGCTTTGAAGAAGAAATAATGTACTTAAGAAGCAAAGGTTTAATTCAAGGAGCTTCTTTAGAGCATGGAATAGTTGTTGGTAATAAGGAGATTTATCCCAACATGCGTTTTCATGATGAATTATCTCGTCACAAACTGCTGGATCTTATTGGTGATTTAGCTTTGAATCCTCCTTTTCATGCAAACATCATAGGATCGGGAACCTCTCACTATTTGAACACTCTTTTTGCTCGAGAATTATTAAATAATCTAATCTAAATATAATAGGAGACGATACCATGCCATGTAATTTAAATGAAATTGCTGAACAGTTAAATGGGATTTTAATAGGTAATGGCAATGTCGTTATAACAGGTGTAGGTTCAATTAGTGCTGCTAAAGAGGGAGAAATTGCTTTTGTTACGGATAAAAATTTAAATAAATTAGATAAATGTAATGCTTCGGCGCTCATTGTGCCAGAAACGACAATATTAAAATTTAAAGTACCTGTTATTAAGGTGAAAAATCCCAGACTCAATTTTATTCGTTTAATTGAGATGTTTAGTGAGAAAACCAGAAGTAGTGGTGTAGTATCATCAGAAACAATTGAGCCTTCGGTAACGTTAGGCTACAATGTGCAGATCGACGATTTCGCGGTAATCCAAGAAGATGTTTCTATTGGCGATCATACGATCATTTCCGCGCATTCATTTATTGGTAAAAAAGTGACCATTGGAACGAATTGCTTGATACACCCTAATGTCACTGTGTTACATGATACTTTCATCGGAGATAATGTCATCATTCACTCAGGCGCAGTCATTGGTGCTGACGGGTTTGGTTTTGAATGGGATGGGCAAAAACAAGTGAAAATCCCCCATATTGGAAATGTCATTATTATGGATGATGTTGAAATTGGCGCAAACACCACTATTGATCGAGGAACACTTGATTCAACGACCATAGGTAAAGGGACCAAAATGGACAACCTAATTCAAATTGGCCATAATGTTCAAATTGGTGTGCACTGCATTATTGCAGGTACAAGTGCAATTGGGGGCTCATCGAAGATTGGTAACCATGTCATCATGGCTGGCGGAAGTGCGGTAATTAATAATATCACCATTGGAGACAACTGTGTTGTTTTAGCTAAAACCATGGTTACTAAAAACATGCCCAAGAACTCAATGGTGTCAGGATATACAGCTCGTTCACATAAGAGACAATTACGAGAATCCGCTGCACTTTCCAGACTTCCGAAAACAATAAAAAAACTTAATGAAAAACTTGATGAACTTTCCAGAACAAAGGAAGGTGCTAAATGATACATCAGTCAGCCATTATTCATCCAACAGCAGTAATTGGGGACAATGTCGAAGTCGGACCTTTCAGTATCGTTGAAGAAAATTCAAAAATAGGTAACGGGTGCAGGATTGGAAGTCACGCAATCATAGGGTCTAACACGATATTGGGAGAGAATAACTATATTTCACATGGTGCCATTATCGGTTCAGATCCACAAGATAAAAGTTACCAAGGCGAAGAATCATATCTCATTATTGGAGATAATAATACCGTAAGAGAGTATGTCACCTTATGTAAAGGCACATCAAAAGGAGATTGTTTCACGAGAATAGGAAGTAACAACTTTATTATGAATTATGCTCATATCGCACATGATGTATTAATGGGAGATCATAACGTCATCGTCAATAATGTGCAAATTGGCGGACATGTTAATATTGAAGACTATATTACTTTTGGTTGTGGTTCTGGTGTACATCAATCATGTAACATCGGAAGATTTGCAATGATTGGGGCAGGAAGTAAAGTTTCACAGGATATCGTTCCATATTCTTTAGCAGATGGTCCACGTTCGTACATACATGGTATTAATATCATTGGTCTAAGAAGAAATGGATTTACAAATGAAGAAATAAGCACGATAAAAAAGATTAATGCCATTTTATTTCGCCAAAAGCGAACTCTCGATCAATCTATTGAAGCAATAAACAACTTACCTCCTTCTGAATTTAAGGAACACACATTGAATTTTTTAAATAAATCTACACGCGGAATTGTACGAATGAAGCGATAAAATGAAACGCCGCACAGGTCCCAGTACACGGAACCTTCGTGCGGCGTTTATATGTTTTCGCTCAGTGGATGGATCAGTTTGGCTGACCTTGATGGAGCAGATAATAAAACCCTTTTTGCTGCATGAGATCCTCGTGGTTACCTCGCTCGGCAATCTGGCCTGAATTGATCACCAGTATCTGATCTGCCTCCCGGATCGTGCTTAGTCTATGGGCGATGACGAAGCTGGTCCGGTCTTTCATCAACGTGCGCATCGCCTCCTGGATCTGCATTTCCGTACGGGTATCAATACTGCTCGTTGCCTCATCCAAAATGAGAATGGCCGGATCGGCGAGGATGGCCCGAGCAATCGTCAGCAATTGCCGCTGTCCTTGGCTCAGATTGCTTCCGCCCGCAATAATGGGGGTGTCGTAACCTTGGGACAGCTTGCGAATGAATGAATGGGCATTGGCCAGCTCAGCTGCCTGCCTGATCTGTTCATCTGTCGCATCTGGTTTGCCGTAGGCAATATTATCCCGAATGGTTCCCGAGAACAGGTAGGCATCCTGAAGCACAATACCGAGTCCGCGCCGGAGGTGATCCTTCTCCAGCTCTGAGATGTCCGTGCCATCAATGGTAATGCTTCCGCCTGTAATTTCATAGAAGCGGGGGAGCAGGTTAATGATGGTTGTTTTGCCGGCACCTGTTGGCCCGACCAGAGCAATCATCTCGCCAGGCTGCGCGGTGAAGCTGACATTTTTCAGAATCTCTCTATCGGAATTGTATCCAAAGGATACATTTTCAAAAACAACTTTACCTTGAATGTGATCCAGCTGCTTCTCCTGTTTCTCTTCGTATTCACTTGGCGTATCCATAATCTGAAACACACGCTCGGCACCGGCGATGGCTGCCTGAATCAGGTTGTACTGGTTCGCAAGATCGTTAAGAGGCCGCTCAATCTGCCGGGAATAGGCGAGAAAGCTTACAATCAGTCCGATGGACGTTAAATCGTGGTAAGCCATCCATCCACCTACTGCTGCGAGAATGGCAAATCCAATGTTGTTCATGACGTTCATCGTAGGTCCAACCAGCCCGGATACGGTTTGAGCCTGCGTACTTGCTGTACGCAGCTTTTCATTCAGGTTCTCAAAATGCTGGTGCGCCTGCTCTTGACGATTATAGGCGGCAACCACCTTTTGTCCGGCGATTGTTTCCTGCGCATAACCATTCAGCTCACCGAGCAGCTTCTGCTGGGCAGAAAAATGTTTGCGTGTTCTGGAAGCGATCAGCTTGGTCGCAATGGTGATTAACGGCACGGTCACCAGACTGAGAAGCGTCAGTCGGATATCCAGAGCAATCATGATCGACAGCGAACCAACAAGAAGGATCGCACTGGACATCAGCTGAGTCACACTCTGATTCAGGGTAGTGGACACGTTATCGATATCATTGGTAGCCCGGCTCATCAGGTCTCCGCTTTGATTTTTGTCAAAAAAGCTGATGGGCAGCTGCTGCAGCCTGGAGAACAAAGCCTGACGCAGATCCTTCACCGTCAATTGGGATACGCCGATCATGACATAAGACTGTCCCCACATCATGAGTGAACTCAGGACATAAACCGTCAGTAACAGGAGACAGTCCTTCAAAAGGCCGTCTGTCACTTTCGGAACAATATGCTCATTGACGGCACGGCCCAGAAGGTAGGGTCCCGCCAGATTAAGCAGTGTTCCCAGAGCGGTAAGGACCAGAGCCATGATAACCCCTTTGCGATGGCGTCCCATGTAGGACCATACTCGCAGGATGGCGTGCTTGGCATTTTTGGCTCTTACTTTCGGAACAGGTCCCCGGCCCGGTCCAGGTCTTCCGATGGGAGGAACGACAGGTGGCTGCGTGGAGGAAGATGCAGGTTTAGCCAAATTGAACATCCTCCTTCCGTTGTTGGGAATCATAAATGGCTTGATAGTGTGTGGAATTGGCCATGAGTTCGTCATGAGTACCACTTGCCACGATTTTCCCCTCATCCAGCACGTAAATGCAGTCTGCATCCTTCACCGAAGATATGCGCTGTGCTATCAAAAAGGTTGTGCTGTCTTTCATCAGGGAATGCAGTGCTCTCTGAATGCTTGCTTCGGTCTGCAGATCGACTGCACTCGTACTGTCATCCAAAATAAGAACATCCGGCCGCATGAGCAGGGCACGCGCAATGGAAATACGCTGTTTCTGCCCGCCGGAGAGATTGACTCCCCGCTGTCCAAGCTCCGTGTCGTAACCATCTTTCAGCTTCATGATAAATTCATCCGCTGCCGCTGCCCGTGCCGCTGCACGGATCTCGGCATCCGTGGCATCCGGTCTGCCGAAGCCGATATTATCCCGAATGCTGCCGCTGAACAGAATGGATTCCTGCAATACAATGGACACTCTGCTGCGAAGCAGCTGAAGATCCCAGTTCCGTACATTAACGCCGCCAACAAGTACTTCACCGAGTGAGGCATCATATAGGCGGGGGATCAGCTGCACGAGTGATGTCTTGCCTGAACCGGTGGAACCGAGTAAAGCCACTTTTTCCCCTGCTCGCGCAGTAAGATTAACTCCCGTGAGGGCATTTTCGCCGTCATAACGGAACGAAACGTCCCGGAATTCCACCTCACCTGGTCGGCGATCAGCCCTGGATGCCGGATTGGAGCCAACCTGAGTGGCCTGATTCGGCAATGCATTCTCTCTCTGGGCTTCATGGCCTGACTGAATGTCCGGCTCTGTATGTAGAACCTCGTTGATCCGGGCAGCCGACACCTTGGCCCGGGAGTAACTCATCATCATCATGCCGATGGAGGTGAGGGAGGAGAGCACCACCGTTACATAGTTGATAAAAGCAATCAGATCCCCGGCTGCAATATCGCCTCCTACAACCTGAAACCCGCCAAACCATAATACGGCTACGATTGTCGCATTCAGCATCAGGCTGAGTACAGGTGCATTCAGCGTAACAATGCGCCAGGCTTTCACCGCTGTTCCCGTATAATCCTCATTGGATTGATTGAAACGCTTTTTCTCCGTGCCTGCACGTGCAAAAGCCTTGACGACACGAATCCCAGCGAGATTTTCCTGCAGAACGGCGTTGACTTGATCCAGCTTGTTCTGCACGCTGGCAAACAGCGGGTAGGAAGCGGATATGAGAATGTACAGAATGACAAAGAGAACAGGTACGGTCATCATGAGGATCAGCGCCAGCTTGATACTGATCGTAAATGCCATAATAATACTGCCGATGATCAACATCGGCGACCGGATGAACATTCGCAGAAGCATCTGTACAAAGGTCTGCATCTGCGTAATATCGCTCGTTAGACGCGTGATGAGCGATCCTTCCTGGAATGTGTCCAAATTACGGAAGGAAAAGGTTTGAATATGGTCGAACAGCTCCTGGCGCAGATCCGTACCATATCCAACAGACGCTTTGCTGGAAAAGAGTGTACAGCCTGCTCCGCCAACCCAGCCAATGAGGGCAAACAAAAGCATGAACAGCCCTGTGTGTACAATATGGGGCAGGTCACCGGCAAGCACGCCATCATCCACGATGCTGGACATCAGCTTCGGCTGAAGCAGGTCCATGGCTACCTCCAGCACCATAAGGAGTGGAGCGAGTATGGCGGCTGACTTATAAGGCGTCAAAAATCGTTTTAACGTCCACAATTGGGAAATCACCTCATTCAATGAAGTCTAAAATCATGCTGCTAAAATTCCATGCGTCATTCAGGATTCACGAAGGTTGTGAATCATGCGCTGTGCAAGCGCTGACATGAGTTGCGTTTCTTCTGGCGTAAATCCTTCCTGAGCCTGGAGCTCCAGTTCCTGAAATACCTCACTCAAATCCTTGAGCGCGCTGCGGCCCTGGTCGGTCAGATAGACACGCAGACTGCGCTGGTCATTCGGATCGGCTTCACGCCTTACATATCCCGATGTTTCCATGCGTTTCAGCATGACTGTAACGGTTGCAGGAGCACGGCGAAGCTTCTCGGCCAGACTTTTCTGGGTCTGACCATCTTCACGGTCAAGCTGGAACAGCAGTGGAGGTTGTCCGGGGTACAGCTCGGGGTGGTTAACCAGCTTCTCATGAACTTTATAGCGATGCAGCTTCACAAGTTCGGATAATTGTCCGAGCAGCCGTTCGTTGCGGGCTGAATGCATATGCTATCCTCCTATTAATTAGTCGACTAACTAAATCATAAGTTTGATCTTACATACCGTCAAGGCATTTGTAAGGTGGAATTTAAAAATGCGAGGGCAACGTATCCCCAGCGCGGAGCGATACAGGTTTTGCAACATAAGAAAAAGAGCTCCGGAACGGATCCGCAGCTCCAACTGAAGAGGGAGAAATACTGTGGTGCTCTTACAGGTAACCCTATTTCATATTACATCGGTTCAGCCCGTGACTGTGACTTGACTGCAGGAGAGATGGAGAGCTTGCGCCATAACCATTCGACCGGTCCCGATTTAAATTTGAGCAGCCATGCATGGGAGAATAACATCATTACAATACAGATGCCGGCCCACAGTAACAGGATCACAAGTGAGGACGGAGAACCACCGAGTCCCAGACCCCATCCATAAAAGATGGCGGAAGCCAGGATGTTTTGCATAATGTAAGAGCTTAGTGCCATCTTGCCAATCTCTCCGAACCGCCTGAAGAGACCGGCGAACCTATTCCTTTCCAGCATGTAAGCGATCAGCCCAAGATAGCCGAGCGTAAGGATCGGTGCACTGATGTACCGAACAAATAAGTCCATGCTGCCTCCCGGCACCAGCAGGAGCAGATTCAGAGGAATGCCAGCGGCAAGCCCGAAATTCATCCATTTGCGGCGTCTAAGACGCCCGGATGCCTCGTCTGAGAATAGGTTTGCACGCATGAGCATGGAACCCAGCAGGAACAGAAATATATTCAGCGGAATGATAACGATGGACTCTGTTCGAAAGAAAGCAAAGTTGTCCAGCCGGAATAGAACCTGCTCCCACCATGTTCCCGAGGCGTATAGCTTGGTAATCGTGTCCATGCCATTGAAGGTGGAACCACTCTCTGAAAGGGCCAGGAGTGCGGTAATTCCGCCCACTCCGATGAGGTGTATACCGCCCATGAGCCCCATCACAATCAGGATAAAGCGGCGGGAACGGTTAATGATGAAGGACACGATGACGCCTGTAATCGCATAACTCATCAGAACATCGTATTCCATGACCAACGTGTAGTGCAGCAATCCATCAATGAGCAGCAGCACACATGTCCATATGTAAACCCCTGGCCAGACATATCCTTCACGAAGTGCTTTTTGCCGCTTTAATTCCATGCCTGCCCCGAAGAGAAGAGTAAGCAGTCCGAGGAATTTTCCATTAACCAGCATAAGCATCAGTGTTTGCACTGCACGATCACCTGAGGACCACCAGGGCTGATGCGGATCTCCAAACATTTTGTTCAGATCGCCCAGATAAGCAAAAAGCCAAATATTCGTCCCCAGTGTACCGATAATCGCAAATCCTCTAAGAACATCCAATAATACGATCCTTTTCATTCCAGCGATACATCCTCCTTTAATAATACGAGTGAATTAAAATCAATATAACACAATTGTATTAAAATAAACAGCAAACGCAGTTCTTATTTTTTTAGATATGGGAAATATTGACGAAGGATAACAGATGTGTTAACTTCTTATTATCTAATTGTTAATAACATTATGTTAATAACAGAACGGGGTTTTAATTATGACAAATGAAGGTTATTCGGAGGGGCGACCATTGGACCATCTGAATCATGGAGATATTAGCGAGCAGCAGTTTCTGGAGACATATAATGCAGGCGATTATGAGCGTCCTTCAGTGACGGTAGATATGCTTGTCTTCACGATAAGGAGCGAGGCTCAGTCCAATTATCGCAAACTTGCTGAGCCGGCACTGCAGCTGCTGATGATTCGCCGCGGTGGTCATCCCTATATGGGCAAGTGGGCATTACCGGGTGGATTCGTGTCCATGCAGGAATCCCTGGAGGATGCAGCACGCCGCGAGCTGGTTACAGAGACCGGGCTGGATGATATCTATCTGGAGCAGTTGTACACGTGGGGCGATGTGCACCGTGATCCTCGTACAAGGGTGATCAGCTGCTCGTACATGGCGCTCGTTGATAGCAGCGAGCTTGAGCTGGAAGCAGGCGATGATGCGAGTGATGCAGACTGGTTCAGGGTAGAACAGCGGCTCCTTGAGGAGAAACGTCATATTCATGAACGAGGTCGTACGACGGAACGAAGGGTGCAGCTGACGTTGTCGAACGGAACAGAGGAGCTATCGGCTGTCATTGAGGTGAAGGAAGCTGTGGAAGGCAGCGTTCGAAGCAGCAGTATGACCATCTTGGAAGTGAAGGGCATAGCGTTTGACCATGCCAAGATTATGTATTATGCGCTGGAACGATTACGATCCAAAGTGGAATATACGGATATTGCTTTTAATCTGATGCCGGAGACATTTACGCTGACTGCCCTGCAGAAGGTCTATGAGATTATTGGTGGCAAAAAGCTGCTGGCTGCAGCCTTCCGGCGCAAAATCGCGGATTGGGTGATCGAAACCGGAGAGTTTACGGGCAATGCAGGACATCGTCCTTCTCGTCTATACAGACTGAACCCGGAGCGTATGACGACATAATTTTTTTTGTATTGAAAGGAGGGCATCTGGAATTATGGAGAAGTTTACTTTCTTTTGGCGTACCGCATCACCCTTTTCCCAGTGGCATCCGGCAGATTTTACGGTGAACGGAATCGGTTATACGAGTGCCGAACAATACATGATGCATCAAAAAGCACTGCTGTTTGGCGATCAGGCCATGGCGGACAAGATTTTGAAGGCAACCTCAGCTTCAGTGCAAAAGAAGCTGGGCAGACAGGTAACCGGATTCGACCAGACGATATGGGAAGCGAGCTGCAAACGCATTGTTTATGAAGGTAACCAGGCCAAATTCATGCAAAATGAAGACCTGCTTGCCGCATTGCTCGACACCCGTGGCACGACCCTTGTGGAAGCAAGCCCGGATGACCGGATCTGGGGCGTTGGGCTGGCAGAGGAAGATCCACGTATCCGCCATCGCAGAACATGGCGAGGAACCAACTGGCTCGGTGAGATTCTGACCCGGCTAAGAGATGAGATAGGAAGTGATTAGAATGAATGCTAACCAGCATAAGAAAAATAACCAGCTAAAAAGCACGAATCAGCGCTCGGGCCGTGCTCGAATTGCCCAGGAAACACTGGCCATCCTGGAAGAGGGGCAGTACATCAACGGATATGACCGCAGGGTATCGATTGATGAAGATTTGAAACGAGCGATTCAGGGTTCCGTTTTATACCGTCCGGATGAGCTTCCGGCACTTCGGGAGCAGGTGCGCCAATTACAGCCAACGCCTAAGTCTGCAGCTGCCAAGATTGAAGTCACCGGTGAGACGACGCTTGCCGCAGCTTCACGTCTTGTGGTAGATGAGGGGAGAACGGATGTCGTTTGCCTGAACTTTGCCTCAGCGAAAAATCCGGGTGGAGGTTTCCTGGGTGGAAGTCAGGCACAGGAAGAGAGTCTCGCCCGGGCTTCCGGGTTATATCCTTGTATTTCTCAAATGAATGAAATGTATGATCATAATCGTAAGCTGCGCACCTGTCTGTATTCAGACTATATGATCTATTCACCGGATGTACCGGTCATACGTGATGATGAGGACCGGCTGCTAGCCCAATATTACACGACCGCCTTTATTTCGGCTCCTGCCGTCAATGCTGGCGTTGTGAAGGAACGGGAGCAGGCAGATGACCAGCAGATCGAATCGGTCATGAAGGAGCGGATTCGGTATATTTTGGACGTGGCGGCGATGAATGGTCATCGTACCCTTGTTCTGGGTGCTTATGGTTGCGGGGTGTTCCGGAATGACCCGGTGGATGTGGCGAGGTATTTCCATGATGTCCTGGTACAGGAGAATTTCAGGCAGTCCTTTGAGCGGATTGTATTTGCTGTGTTGGATAGATCAGCTGGACAGAGAATAATCAAGGCGTTTCAAGAACAATTGCTTTGAACAGCAAGTAAGTCATTTTAATATGTGAAGAAGGAGGATTAAGATGCAATTTCGTGAGATCCAACAGGATTTGTTTGCAATGGATGAAGCTTATACGCTCGCTCATTGTATTTCCGCTGATGCCCGCATGGGGGCGGGAATTGCAGTACAGTTTCGGGAAAGATTCGGGCTTCAGGTTTTACAAGAGCAGGCGAAGCAGGAAGCGCTTGAGATTGGACGGTGTTACCCGGTAGGGCGTACGTTGAATCTCGTAACCAAGGCGAAGTTTTCGAATAAACCAACCTATTCATCGTTTACCCGCGCGGTGCAATCGATGCGAGACGTCTGTGTAGAACAAGAAATCAGTAAGCTGGCCATGCCGCAGATTGGTTGCGGGCTCGACAGACTGAAGTGGGACAAAGTAAGCGGTATTATTCAGGATACGTTTGCTGACACGGATGTTGAGATTGTCGTTTGTACCTTATGAGGATGAGGAATGACAGGCTTTTATTGAAATATAGAAAAAACCTCTGCTTCGGACGGAGGAGAACAGGACAGCAAGTCTGCCGTTCCCTCTCCAGTTCGTAAGCGAGGTTTTTTGGTGATTTCTCCAGTGTGCTACTGGTTTATTTTTGGGTAAACATCTCTTTGGCCTCATCCAGTGCCATTTTATTGCCGATTGCGGAATAGTCCAGCCAAGGCTGCGCGCCGATGGTGTACACGTGACCGGCTTTAACGGCTTTTAGCCCTTGCCAGATCGGGTTGTTTTGCAGTTCTTTGAACATGTTCTCCGCTTCCTCATCCGAGTTCACCACTACGAAGATGGCATCTGCATCGAAATCAGGCAGTACTTCACGAGAGATCACCTGGTAAGGCTTGGTGGAATCAATATCCGTTATGTCTTTGGCCGGGGTCAGTCCAAGATCATCATACAAGATCGGCCCCATAGGGCGGCGTGTGCTGAATACACGCAATTCTTTGGCAGTTACACGGATGGCCATCACGCTACCATCACCGATCTCGTCGTGGATTAATGATTTTACCTCTTCGGTCTCTGCTGCATAATCCTGAATATATTGCTCTGCTTCCTTCTCGCGATGGACCAGCTTGCCAATGTCCTTGAGGTGATCACGCCATGTACCGTCATCCAGATTAAATACATGCACAGGAGCGATTTTCTCAAACTTGGCAATGTCCTCACCGGAATATTCTTCATCGAGATAGATCACATCAGGCTTCAGGGCAAGCAGGGTTTCCATGTCGGGATCTTTCACCGGACCAAGCGGTGTCGTGTTTTGCAGGCGATCTGCAACATGGGACAGGAATGCTTTGGCCTCGCCGCCAATAACGGAACCAACGGGTGTGATGCCAAGCGCCAGCAAGTCATTCGTCAGGTGGATGGACATTGACGCGATGCGTTGTTCTCCGGAAGCCGGACTGCTATCCTGCTGCTCGGAAGTGCTGTCCGTGGAAGTGCTGCCAGCAGCGGATGAAGAGCCAGAATTGCTGGCAGTTCCGCAAGCGGCAAGCACAAATATCAGGCAAATGCTCAGGGCGAGCAATACATTTTTCTTTAACATGAATATTCACATTCTCCTTGAACATCACTTGGATGTTAATAATTAGATGAATAAAGTAGATCACCGGCTTCGATCATTTGGTTCGCACCAGTAGATATAAAAAGTAAGGTGCACCAATGGCAGCCACCACAATGCCTGCGGGGATGGCATTCGGTTGGAAAATCGTTCGTCCCATCGTATCGGCAGTAACCAGGATGACCATGCCAATGAGACCCGCCGCCGGAATCAGGTGGCGATGCATCGGACCGACAAGTATGCGGGCGAGGTGCGGCGCGGCCAGTCCGATGAATCCGATCCCTCCGGCCATGGATACACTTATGGCTGACAGCGCCACAGTACATAAGAGAAGCCATATGCGCTGGGATCGGACGGGTGTACCAATCCCCGTGGCGGCTGCATCTCCAAGACCGAAAGCGTCCAGCGTTTTGGAACGGCTCCAGATGTAGGGAACACAGACTGCAATCCATGGAAGCAGAGCCTGCACGTGAATCCAGTCCCGACCCCACACACTGCCGGCGAGCCAGCGGGCAGCGAAGGAATACGTATCTTCATCCAGCCGAAGAGACAGATATAACGTTAGCGCATGAAACCCTGCGGCGACAGCGATACCGACCAGGATCAGCTTGATGGGAGATACCCCGTTATGCCGATCATAGGCGAGCAGCATAATGATCAGTGCTGAGATGACTCCGCCTGCAAAAGTAAACAAGGGGATCAGCAGGGCAATCGAGCCATCCATGGAATAGGACAGACTTACGAAAACCATCAGCCCCAATGCGGCTCCTGCATGAAGGCCAAGAATGCCGGGATCGGCAAGCGGGTTGCGCGTAATGCCTTGAAGGGCCGCTCCCGAGATGCCAAGACCTGCTCCAGCCAGGACTGTAATGAGAATGCGAGGCAAACGGTAATCGAACAACACAATCTGATCGTCCGCAGTACCATTACCAAGCAGGGTTTGCAGTACAGCGAGCGGAGAGAGACGAATCGTACCCGTATTCAGGCTAATCACGATAACCGTGCATGCAATACAGATCAGCGTAACGCTGACTGCGATGGATCGTTTTCCCCGTGAAGGCATCATGGATCTCATGTTACAATGCCCTCCTTTCCTTGCGGGCCAGATAGAGGAAGAACGGTACACCGACAAAAGCAACCATGATGCCTACCGCCAGCTCCTCCGGTGGATTTACGATGCGTGATCCCAGATCGGCCAATACCAGAAGGATGGCTCCGAGCAGGGAGGACATGGGAATGATCAGACGATAATTGACACCGACGAGTTTACGGGAAATATGCGGAATGACTAACCCGACGAATCCGATCGAGCCAACGGCGGATACGGACACGCCTGCCAGTATGACCACAGCCGTGAGGGCAAGGAATCGGGTCATGCGAATATGAATCCCCAGGCCCAGGGCAACTTCCTCTCCAAGCGACATGAGGGATACTCTCCGGGCAAGAGGCATGGTCAGCAGCAACGTGATCAGAAGCACAGGAACAATGAGTCTCAGATGCCGCCATTCAATACCGCCAAAGCCACCGGCATACCAAAAGGCGAGATCCTGACTCAGGTCAAAATAAATCGCGACACCTGTACTTAGCGAGCTAAGCATGGCTGCAACGACAGCACCTGCAACCGTCAGCCGCATGGATGTCAGTCCCCCCGGCGCAGCCGACCCCAGCAGGAAAATAAATAGGGTGCTCAGTACGGCACCAACGAAAGAAAGGCTCATGAGCCAGGCATAAGGCAGTCCCGGCCAGATGGCAAAGCTCAACGCCACCATGAAGGTGGCGCCTGCGTTGATGCCCAGCACTCCCGTATCCGCCAGCGGATTGCGCGTAATTCCTTGCATCAGCGCTCCTGCAACTGCAAAGGCTGCGCCTACGACAGCGGCAGCAACTACGCGGGGGAGACGGAGCTCATGGATGATCTGATGCGGTGTCAGAGCCGGATTGTACTGAAATATGGCAGCCCACACCGTTTCGAGTGTTAACGATTTGGCACCAAGCGATATGGCGACAAACAGACTAATCAGCAGAATGGCGATGGCTGACAAAAACATTAGACTAATTGTCACCGGGGATTTTCTTGAATTGGACGGACGATGTGGCAGTCCCGGATGTTGAATGGGGGTCACTCCTTTTGTTGCCAGCAAGATCAGCTCTGCTGTTATTGATTATCATTATCAATTAGAGTTCATTATAAAATCTTAATTCAGGCCCGTACATGGCATAAATTAAGATTCGGGTGATGGACATTTTTTAGATTACAAAAAGGAACATTTGTTCGTCAATAACATAACGGCCTCATCCAGCTGGATGTTGATGGAATAGGGTGCGTATACAACCCACGAATTCCAATCAATGACATGAACATGCCCGTTCCGGACGGCCGGATACTGATTCCAACGCGGATCAGCATGGATTTGATGCAGCAGGGAGGCGCGTTCTTTCACCGAGGTTACAGCCAGCAGCAGAACATCAGCCTCCAGTCCATCCCATTCTCCTGGAGTGATGGACATCCAGTTGAAACCTACACCTGGAGGTTTGCCAGCGAGCTCGGATTGAATGCGTGCAGGTGGAGTCAGCTGCAGGCTGCGGTAGAACACATGACCGAAGTTACGGGTGCTGTACATACGCGGCCCCTTCGCAGTTAATGTGCATACCGCAACCGTTACCTGTCCAATCGAATCCCTGATCTTTTTGCGTGCACGCTCAACCTTGCGTTCGTGCCGTTCCAGCCAGTCATTCGCTGCCTGGGTGCGATCCACAATGGATGCAATCGTATGAAGATGACAGAACATGTCGGTCTGATTCCAGGGGATGGTGATGATCGGAGCGATATCCCCGATATGTTCCATCGCTTTTGCGGCTGCATTGTCCTTGGTCAGAATCAGGTCGGGGTTCACATCCAGGAATGCCTGACGTCCTTGCTCCCAGGGCTCATAGGCATGAAAGGGCAGACGGAGTGATTTCGGGATATGGGGTAGATGTCCCTGGATCTGAGCCGCACAAGGCGTTATGCCGAGCGTCATCAGATGATCGGTGTAGGGGTATGAAAGCGAAACAATATTGCGGTGCACCTGCTTCGCATAGGACGTTGGCGCGTAGCCGGCATGGTTTCGAAAACGCCGGCTGAAATAAAATTCGTCCCGGTAACCTACACTTCGAGCCACATCGCGAATGCGCATGTCCGAGGTCATCAGCAGTTCCTTGGCACGGTTCATGCGCAGATGGGTTACGTATTCAATTGGATTTTTGTACATCCGGCTCTTGAAAAGCTGCGAATAATACGATGGATGCATGCCTGCCAGTTCGGCCAGTTTCTCCAGTTTGATCTCATGCATATAGTTGTCGCGCATATATTGCGTCGTTACCTGGAGCCACTGGTTCGGGTCTTCCTCTGAGCTATCGTTATTTATCTGCTCTTCCTGAGGCCAGAGCATGTGCAGCAGCTCGGTCATGAGCATTTTCTTTTTATGAGAGGTTGGTCCGTCATCCAAAGTCAGCTGTGCTGCAATGCGCTGTATGCCGTAATAAGGGCCCTGAATCCAGCCCTGTACCGGGAAGCTTGATTCACGCTCATAAATCATTCGTGTTTTGCTTTTCACCGCTGCCCGGAACAGATCATAATTGATGATATACAGCTCGGTCTCATGGCCTGCGTCAGTGAATAATTCCAAGGCAGTGCCTGGATTGCAGAGGAAGGCTGATTTGCGGCTAACAAGGTGCTCGGTACCATTCACTATCAGTTTACCCGTAAATTTATGCATGTATATAAAGGTATGGTGGTCAATATCGGGTTTACTCCAAGTCCATTCCTTGCTCGTGAACCTGATCAGGTCTGTTTGGTGAAGTTCGAGCAGGGTATCTTCTAGGAACAGCCCCAGATCACTCGGTGATCCAGCTTCCTTGCCCGTGGCCGTAATGGTACGGTTCATGTTGTCGGACGCAGAGGGATGGGCGTTCGGATGATGAACCATATCTGATTTGCTTATCATGGAGGGGCCTCCTTTCGTTCTATAGATTCAATAAATGAATTCAATTCTTTCTATAATGAGCGTAGACGCATATCTGAGGTAAACCATTGTCTGTACGTCAGCAGACTCAGTATGATGCTGGTTATGGCAGCCGAACTGGTGAAGGCAAACACAATCAGAATCTGGTAACGGACAGCTTCGACGGGGTCGGCGCCTGCGATAATCATGCCGGTCATCATGCCTGGAAGCTGAACGAGGCCTACCGTTTTCATGCCATCAATGGTCGGAATCATGCTGGATTTGACAGAGCGTTTCAATACATCCTGAAATGCACGTCTGGGCGCAGCGCCCAGAGAGAGCAGTGTCTCAATTTCCCCTTTGGAAGCTTCAACCTCACGTTTCATCTGATTCAGGAAGAGCCCCGAGACAACCATTGCATTGCCAATCGTCATTCCGCTGAGTGGAATAATGTATTGCGGAGTTGGCTCGACAATGTGAAGACCCAGCAGGAGTCCCATCATCAATAATTCGGTCACCGTAATGGCTGCTGCGATATATAGGGTGATTCGGCGTAGTCCCTTGCCTCGCTTGCCCGCGTTGAAGGATGCCACGGTTATCATAAAACCTACAATCGCAATGATAAGTGCAGGGTGGTCCGAGTTGAAGATAAATTGAAGTACATATCCGACCAGCAGCAGCTGAACCGCCGAACGAACGGTACCTACAGCAATATCTCTCTCCAGACCAAGCTTCTGCCATACAGAAATAAGCATGGTCAGCATAATAAATATGATGGTGAAACTCAGTGCGAGGATGGACATGTGTTCTCCTTATCTGCCTTAGGGGCAGGACGCAGAATGTATTGACGGGCCAGTTCCGAATGCGGATGGGCAAAGAAAAGGGAGGTGGGCTGGCGTTCCAGCAGGGTCTGTTCACCCATGAACCATGTCGTTGTGCTGAACGAGCGTGCCTGATCCTGATCATGGGTGACCCATACGAGTGAAATGCCCTCTTGCTTGCTCCATTCGGTCAATTGCTGTTCGACAAGCTTGGCATTGGTCCGGTCCAGAGAAGCGGTGACTTCATCCAGCAGCAATACCTTGGGACGAAGCATGATGGAACGGATCAGCGCTATGCGCTGCTTTTCTCCGCCAGAAAGATCACTGGCCCGCTTATGTATATCCAGTTCTTCCAGCCCCACTCCGGCCAGCAGACGGCCAGCCAGATTCGAATCATAGGGTGTTCGGTGGAGGTAATGAACGGTTTTCAAATTATCTTCAACGCTGCCTGCAAGCATAATGGGTTGTTGTGCAACATAGGACATGCGCATGCGCCAGATCCTGGGATCGGAATTGAGGTAAGAGGTGCCTTGCCACAGAATATCTCCGCCATCAGGCACATCCAATAAGGACAGGATACGGAGCAGCGTGCTTTTGCCCTGACCGGACGCACCCAGTACGGCAATTCGCTCTCCTTCATCGACAGAGGCATCCACTTTCTCGAATAAGAGACGCTGCTCGGCCGCTCCAATATGTTTGGTGAGTTGTTGAATGGTTACGAGAGTAGACACAGCGGGATCTTCCTTTCATCCGTGATCTGCTGATAATCTTAGCAAAAATGCTCGAGAATTGAAATGAAAGCAGCTCTGTACAAGCATGCGGGGCAGGAGGTGAAACCAACGTCTGACGCCAGAGGTTCTTTTTGGTAATATAGAGGAGAGTCAGAATTGGTTCTACCAATAGGGTACAAGGGAGGCTTTCATATGACAGGAGTTACGGGACGACAGGACAAGGTAAAGTGGGGCATTATGGGCACAGGATGGATCGCATCCCAGTTTGCCAGAGATCTGGAGCATGCCGGCAATGCCGTGAAGGCAGCTGTTGGTTCGCGTACACGGGAAAGTGCGGAGAAATTTGCAGCTGAATATGGTTTTGCAAGCGGATACGGATCGTATGAAGAGCTGCTGCAGGATCCAGAGGTGGACATTATTTATGTTGCTACGCCGCATCCTTTTCATAAAGAAAATGTAATGGCTTGTCTGGAAGCAGGAAAAGCAGTGCTGTGTGAGAAGCCGTTCACGATGAACGGACGTCAGCTGGAGCAGCTGGTGGAGACTGCTCGCAGCCGCAAGCTCTTCCTGATGGAAGGCATGTGGACACGTTTTTTGCCTCCGATTGTTCAGGCGCGGAAGTGGATTGCCGAAGGAAGAATCGGTGAAGTGCGGCTTGTCAAAGGAGACTTTGGTTTCCGTATCGGCTGGGAGCCTGAAGGAAGGCTGCTGAACCCGGATCTGGGCGGGGGTGCTCTGCTGGATGCTGGCGTGTATCCTGTCTCATTCGCGTCCATGATCTTTGGTGAGCAGCCGCAGCATGTCTGGAGCACAGCGAACATCGGGGAGACCGGTGTAGATGAACAGTTCTCCGTACTGCTCTCTTACTCGGAAGGACGCTCGGCATCATTGAACGGGGCAGTCCGTCTGAACCTGAGCAACGAAGCTGTCGTGTATGGTACAGAGGGGTATATCCGTTTGCCGCTGTTCCTCGCCGGGAAAGAAGCTTATCTGCATGTGAATGGTCAGGACGAGCCCGAGAAGTTTACGGATGATCGGACAAGCATCGGCTATGCATTTGAGGCTGAAGAAGCCGGGCGCTGCATCATGGAAGGCAAAACAGAAAGTTCGATTATCCCGCTGGACGAGTCCCTTGAGATCATGAAGCTGATGGATACCATTCGAGGACAGTGGGGCTTGCGATATAAATTTGAGTAATGATATCCAACCATAACCGGACGGTTCTATGTAGGTACGTGTACAGAGAAATCATACTGGAGATATGAAATGATTGGATGGGAGTGGGACTAGGATGAAAATTCTGATTTCGGGGTTTGAGCCTTTTGGCGGGGATGCCGTGAACCCCACGGGAGAACTGATGGAGGCTCTCGCAAGGGAAGTGGTGGAAGGTGCAGAACTGAAAACCGTGCTGCTGCCGGTACATTTCGATGAATGTGCGGATCTGCTGATTGCCGAGATGGAAGCATACGGCCCGGATGTCGTGATTGCCTGCGGGTTAGCCAAAGGCCGGACAGCCGTAACGACTGAGCGCATCGCCGTGAATGTAAAAGACATTCCGCCTGGCTCCTATGCGGATAACCAGGGACAGCGTCCTGTGGACGAGCCCATAACCGAAGGCAGTCCGGACGGCCTGTTCTCGACATTGCCCATCCGCGCGATGGTGAATCATATGACTGCGGCAGGCATTCCGGCAGCGGTGTCCAATACCGCCGGAACGTATATTTGCAACAATACGATGTATCGAGTGCTGGATTACATTCGATTGCAGCAGCTGCCGATCCGGGCAGGATTTGTCCATTTCCCGGCTTCAACGGAGATGTCATTGCTGCAGCCGTCGGTGCCTTCGCTGCCGATAAGCACAATGCTTGATGCCTTGCGGGTAATGATACGCACCGTAGTGGCGGAAGCGTAAATCATGTTCTTCTTGTATGTAAGGTAGTAGCTAAGTTAAGGGTAACTTTGACTGTACCTAGTGAGTAACCTTCGTTGCAATAGGGACTGAATGGGGTAACTAAAACGTTTTCCGGAATATGTATTGTTCTAACTTGTAATGTGCTGGGTTGAATTGTAAGTTACGAAAATCAGATAGAAGGGGCTGTCCCATGAAGTCATGTTGATGACTATGGGACAGCCCCTTTTGTGATGCATAATTAGTGCCGCCATACAGGCAACCAGTATTGCTGCTTAGATGAGTAGATCTGATGAGTAGCTAACGAACTCAGTATCTCTTATTGGAAGAGGTACCAGAGGTTCATTGATTGTAAAGCATCGTAGATGGCTTATTTCATCGGTTCACTTGGTCAGTCCCAGGTTTCTGTCCGAATAACGTGTCTAATGTTCATCAACCTGTCCATTACGTCTGAATTCTCCGAATAGGTTGCGACAGGTTCGTTAGCGGCTAAAATAACTAAAAACCAAGGTAAGCAGGCTCCGTTCATCCTAACGAACGGCTTGCTGTTTGCTGGCTCAGATCAGATCCGCAGCAGATTCAGGTCGAATTCAGGAACAAGGCCCTCTTTCATCGCTCGTCCAAGCAGGGCTGTGATTGCCCCATAGCCGTCATCGCCCAGATGGGCACTGAACTCGTTCACGTACAGATCAATATGCTGTGCTGCAACATCCGGGTCCATTTCCTGTGCATGCGCCATGACGTATTCTTTGGATTCATCCGGGTGTGCCCAAGCGTATTCCACGGATGCACGTGCCCATCCAGCGAGTGCATGAGCGTCCAGGTTGCGGCGTGCAATGATTGCTCCGAGCGGGATCGGCAGGCCGGTATCGCTTTCCCACCAGCTGCCGAGGTCGGTCATCAGCTTCAGATCGTAGTTTTGGTACGTGAAACGTGCTTCATGGATGACCAGACCTGCATCGATTTTGCCATCCCGCACCGCCGGCATGATCTGATCGAACGGCATCACAACAATCTCGCCCACGCCTCCTGGAACATTCTGCGCTGCCCACAGACGGAACAGCAGATAAGCTGTTGAGCGTTCACTTGGCACGGCAACCCGGCGTCCGGACAGATATGCCGGATCGGTGGTGCCGTTAGCCGTAAGAACGAGTGGTCCGCATCCTCTTCCCAGCGCTCCGCCGGAAGGCAGCAGGGCATACTCGTTCAGCACGTAAGGCAATGCTGCATAGGAGATTTTCAACACATCCGGTCCGCCGGGATTGGCAGCCAGGCCATTCGTAATATCGATATCCGCATAGCGGACATCCAGTTCCGGAGCACCCGGAATCCGTCCGTGTACCCAGGCGTGAAAGATAAATGTATCGTTAGGACAAGGGGAAAATGCAATTTTCATGATGTAAGTACCTCCCGTAAAATGGAACTTGCCGCCTGGAGCGCATCCAGGGCATCCTTGATGCGCCAGGCATCGCGGTCGCGTGGACCGACCGCGTTGGATATGGCCCGCAGTTCGAGCGCAGGTACGCCGAACTGCTTGGCCGCTGTTGCCACGCCGAAGCCTTCCATGCCTTCGGCGGTGGCATCAGGCACGCGGCGCAGCAGCTCCGCGGCCGTTTCGGCTGTTCCGGTCGCCGTGGACACGGTGACCGCTGTGCCTCCGCTGACAGCGTGCCCGGCCCGCTGCAGCTCATGGCGCAGGCGAGCGGCAAGCGCTGCGTCCGCCGCCACACGGGACGAGCCGAATCCGAGCTCGTCCACAGAGAGGAAGCCGTCTGGCGTCTGCGAGCCCAGATCGGCAGCCACCATGGCGTCGGCCACCACGAGTGAGCCGACGTCCGCCCGGCCGGGGAACCCGCCGCCGATGCCGGCGCTGATCACCAGCGTGTACGCTGGGGTCAGGCCTGCTCCGGCAAGGGGCCCCGTGGATGCGGCAGATGCCTGCGCCGCATCCGATCCAGCTGGCGCGGTGGAGTCCTGCGCCAGCGCCTTCCCGCCAGCCGCTGCGGCGAATGCCAGCTTGGCTGCCGTGCTGACTGCAACCGCTGCCGGGCCCACCCCGCCAGCGATCACGTCAAACATTTCCGCGGCTTGGTCACCCAGACCGCGAAGTACGGCATCTTTTTCTGCATCCACAGCGGTTACGATTAATACGCGTGGAACTGCTTGGTTCGATGCCGAGCCGTCTGACTCTGTATGATTTAAAGCCTGATTTTGTTTGTTCATCGGAGTTCTCCCTTATAAGGTGTAAGATTCAACGCTATATTTGGTCATCTCCATCATAACGGAATGGGAAAGAGAGGAACAACCTTTCCGTGTATTTGTCTGAACATGATCCACTTACGTGTGCTGCCTCGTTAACCGGGCTTGGATGGCATATATGTCACTTCATATATATAAAGGTATCGCGTATGAAGAGTGAAGTCAAAGTTACCGTTGACAATCCAATTCAACTGTATTAATAATAATAGTACAGTTAATACACCTAATGTTTAGAAAGCATACACTTCATATACAGTCATTCAATTCGCTTATG
This sequence comes from Paenibacillus illinoisensis NBRC 15959, assembly GCF_004000925.1. Taxonomy (GTDB): domain Bacteria; phylum Bacillota; class Bacilli; order Paenibacillales; family Paenibacillaceae; genus Paenibacillus; species Paenibacillus illinoisensis. The sequence continues at coordinate 363,541 of NZ_BIME01000006.1, forward strand.
GGGTATTACATCAATTGGGGAGAGGAGGTGCGGGATGTTCGAATTAGATGTACGCAGCCGTAAGGCGATCTACGAACAGCTAGTGGACAAAATCAAGGAAATGATCGTATACGGTGTTCTCCAACCTGATGAGCAGCTTCCTTCGGTGCGCACACTGTCAGCGCAGCTGACCGTCAATCCGAATACGATTCAGAAGGCATATCGGGAGCTTGAACGCGAAGGGTATATCTACTCTTTGCAGGGAAAAGGGAGCTTCGTATCATCGTCTGTGGAACATCCGAATGCAGCCATGAGAGATGAGATTAGAGCGGCACTGGTGAAGCTGATTGCAGAAGCGACGTATTCCGGTCTGACCAAGGCGGATATGACGCTTTTGTTCCAGGAAGCGATGGCCCGTATCGAAAAGGGGGAGCCGAATGATTGAGCTGAATCAGGTCATTAAAGCGTTTGAACATGAAAAAGCGGTGGATGGCGTTACGATGCACATACATAAGGGATCGATCTACGGGTTGCTCGGTTCCAACGGGGCAGGCAAGACTTCGCTGCTCAAAATCATCGCAGGCATCTATCGTCAGGACAGCGGGTCCGTTCGCATTGACGGGGCTGAAATCTATGAAAATATGGACCTTAAGGGCCGCACGATTTTTATGGCGGATGCGCCTTACTTTTTCCCGCAATCCTCCATTGCCCAGATGGCTGCCTTTTATCGTTCGGTATATCCGCGCTGGAATGAAGAGCGATTCGCGCAGCTGGCCACTGTATTCAAGCTGGATGTAAAACGCAAGCTGCATCGCATGTCCAAAGGCATGCGCAGGCAGGCAGCTGTATGGCTTGGGCTGAGCTGCATGCCGGAAGTGCTGCTCATGGATGAGCCGATTGACGGCCTTGATCCGGTGATGCGGCAGCAGATCAAAAATTTGCTGTTCCAGGAAGCCGCTGAGCGTCAGGTGACCATTATTATTTCGTCCCATAACTTGCGCGAAATCGAAGATCTGTGTGACCACGTCGCCATTATGCACAAGGGCCGCATTATTGTAGAGAAGGATCTTGATGATCTGAAGGCCGATACTCATAAGATTCAGGTGGCTTTCCGTCATCCTGACGATGCCAAGGCGATGGATGAGCTGAATATTTTACATGAAGAGATGCGGGGAAGTGTCTCGCTGTACATTGTCAAAGGCAGTCGCGAGGAAGTGACGGAACGGTTCCGGGCCTTGAATCCTTATCTGCTGGACGTGCTGCCGCTGACGCTGGAAGAAATATTTATTTATGAAATGGAGGATGCAGGGTATGATATTCAACCGATTATTCTGTAACCGGGGCATCCTGTTCCAAAATTTCAGGCAGCACGGTTGGCTCGGAATACTATTTCTGCTCACATTGCTATTTTCGCTTCCGCTCTACATTGCAACAGAGCGAAGAGGTGGTGTAACGCAGCAGATTACCAGCTTGTTTCAGGCAAATGGGGAAACCCATATTTTGTTTGCGATCACGTTCCCGGTCGCGATGGGCATTTTTCTATTCCGTTATATGCAATCCGGAGCGCCGTCGGACTTGTTCCACGGTTTGCCACTGAAGCGCAAACATCTGTTAACGGTCAATCTGCTTTCCGGCTTTGGAATGATCCTGATCCCGATCTGGCTGACCACGGCGATTACAGGTTGGGTGTGGGCTGTGCAGGATCATATGGCCTTCATCTTTGACGGTAGTGAGATCTGGATGTGGGGCCTCAGCATGAGCATTTATTCGCTGTTTATGTTTATGCTGACTGTAGCTGTGGGCGTGTGCATCGGCCAATCTGTACTGCAGGGACTAACGGTTTATGCAATCCTGTTATTGCCTGTTGTGTTTTGGTTTATCTTTACACTGCACCTGCAGCATTATCTGTTTGGATATCCATATGGTGATATGAACAGCTACGCAGAGAAAATATCCCTTGTCCTTCGGATGGCTTCAATTAGGAACTATCCAGTGATCGGCACGGAACTCGTAATATATGCAGCTTTGGCCATCTTGTTCATCCCACTAGCTTATGTCTTATATGCCAAGCGTAAAGTGGAATCAGCTACCCAGGCGATTACGTTTACCCTTGTAAAACCCATATTCCGCTTTGGCTTGATGTTTACGCTGGTTTTGATTGGCGGAGCCTACTTCACTATGATTGCACCGCCAGGATCCACCGGGTGGACCATCTTCGGATATGTTCTAGGCGGCATTGTCGGTTACATTGTGGCCGAGATGATTATTCGCAAAACGTGGCTGATCTGGAACGTCAGATTACTGCCTAAGCTGGCTCTATATGGCCTTTTGTCCGGGTTAATTCTGTACGTGCCTGTCGCCGACTGGAACGGTTATGCTAGCAGAGTACCGGAAGTGAATGATTTCAAAAGCATTAAGCTTGGAGGAGATCGTTACACTTACGTAAACGGAGTGAATCAGAAAATCGATGATCATCCATTTTACTCGGATAATCCTGAATTTGTGGGGGCAGTCCTTGCTCTTCATCAGAAAATTATTGATTCCGATCTGCCCTTGCAAGACCCAGTAAATCCGAATGATGATTATGACGAGTATGTGTATATCAGCTATAAGCTTAATAACGGCAAGGTCATGAAGCGGAAATACCAAATTCCTGAAACGGAATTCCGGCAGGAATTAATGGCCTTGAAACAGTTGGAGGATTATAAAAAGGTAGCCTATGATACGTACAAACTGGATGAGGATATCCTCAGTATTGGTATCCGTTCCACCATCAGTTCGTATCGCAAAATATACATTGGCAGTCCTGACCAGGTTCGGGAGTTCAAGGAACTGCTGAAGCAGGATATTCTTGACCAGACCTATGAGGAACAGCGTTCCCCTTGGCAGTCGTTTGCATATGCAGAATTAAATCAGGAATCCTCCTCCAATGATCCGTATCAACCGAGAGATATGTGGAGTTACGAAATCAAACCGAGCTATGACCGGGTGATTGGATGGTTAAAAGAGAACAAATTATATGATCAACTGCTTGTCACGGCAGACGAAATTGCTTCGGCGCAGTTCGTGAAGCAGGAGATCGACAGTCCGGGTAATCCTCAGTGGGTATATGCTCAGCCGGAATATATTGATGGAAGCCTAAGCGGCAACAAGCAGGTTGCGACTAAAAACAAAAAAATAATTAGCGACCTGCTAGAACGTCAGCGATCAGGAGAGCGGACAGAGAAAGCAACCGTTTATCACATCAAGCTGAATGCCGTTCGTGGAGAAAACATCTATATGATGCTGAAGGAAGAAGATTTAACCGAAGAGATGAAAGCTATTTTGTCCGAAAAGTAGATCAAATGGTGAGCGGGAAGGGTTCTCCTGCTGCCGAATGTTTAGCCCGTAAGGCTTGCTTGACGAAATGATTGTGTTGGAATATATTAGAAAAGGTTGAGATTCGCGCTAAAAATAAGATATAACCGCGAATCATATAGGGGAACGGTTAATAAGGGAAGCACCCGTAGAATCAGGCAATAGTCTGATTTTGCGGGTGCTTTTTTTGTGTTTTTTTCGGCCGATTCACCTTGGATCAAGTGGAGAACGAAGAAGCTGCACTACATTTTGAGTAAACGAGGAGGATGGTTCAATGAACACGGTGGAAGATCACCAGACCATGGATGGTACTGCGAGTTCCGGCAGCGTAAGTGGCAGAATGGGGAGAGGCTTATTCGCTCGATTATGCATCGCACTGCTTCTGGTAGCCAGCATGGGTTCCATGCATCTTTTTACGTCGGCTGCCGAGGCGGCTGGCCCGGATCTTGGCGTAACTGCTCAGAAGTCGTGGGAAGCTCTGCTTAAGAAGGCGGATGCCCAGACGAAAGCTTCTCTTCAACAAACGTATCAAAAAGTGGGCACATGGACGACGCAGGAGCAGAGCTGGGAGCAGAAAACCAAAACCCTTCATACAGCGAATACGGCTGAGTTAGCCAGGCTTCGTCAGGAAATACGAAAAACGGATGAAGCGAAACTGGCTGCACTGGCCGATACGCTGAAGCGTGCCCAAACCCGGTATGAGCCGATGTTTACATTGTACACGGCGGTCAACAAGCAGCTCGCTGCAGCCAGAGCAGCCAAAAACAAGGATTGGACTGCCGCGCTCCGTGCTCAGGCAGACACGCTGAAACCTGCTGTACAGCTGGCGAAGGCAGACATTCGCATCAAGAAACAGCAGTTGGCCGATGCCCGCAAACGCAAAAGTACAGAGGATAAGCATCTGCGCACCATGCTTGCGGCTGCAGACCCGTTCAAGAAACAGATTCAAACCGCCAAAAAACAGGCAAGCCTGTCCAAAGAGCGATATACGAACGCATTGAAATTGTTCAAGCAGAATATCAAAGACGGCCAGCCTTCACGTGTATTAAGTTCACTGAATCAGCTCTCTTCTGCTACGGAGAAGTGGGCTGGATCCAAACAAAATATCTACACATTGGAGCAAAAAGTTGCGGATACCTACCTGAAAGTGAAAAAAGAACTGGCCAAGAAGTCGTAATAAATGGAAACCCTGCCAGTACCCCAGGCGTACACCACTTTAGATGCAGACAGACGAAGGATCAGAGGTGACCCTGTTGCAGTTAAATTTAAACACCGAAGGTACGGCGAGGCCGTGGTACAGACGCAAGCCATATTGGATTCCGGGCGTGATCGTAATGGTAACTATACTTACTCTTTATATCGGCGCACAGATTACACCCAAAATTCCTATTTTCTTTTTGAAAACACTAATCAAGCTTGCTCCATCTGATTCAGATGTCGTTATGGCTGAAGGGGTAAGCCATCTAAAGGACGTCGCCTATATTGATGGGGGACGCAGCAACAGTACGATGGATATCTACTATCCGTCAGCAGCGACTGAATTGCTGCCTGTTGTCTTGTGGGTGCATGGGGGCGGTTGGGTCTTGGGTGACAAAAAAGACATAGCCGACTATGCGATGCAGTTGGCTGAGCGGGGGTTCGTGGTCGTCAGTATGAACTATGCACTTGCACCAGATGCCACATATCCGACGCCTGTATTCCAAACCAATCAGGCTCTGACTTATATCCAGAATCATGCCACCGAATTTAAGGGAGATCCCCATAATATTTTTCTCGCAGGCAATTCCGCGGGTGCTCAGATTGCCAGTCAGACCGCAGCAGTGGTAACCAATCAGGCCCTTGCTCAGATAATGAACATACAACCCTCGATTCAACCGGAAGCGCTGCGAGGTGTCCTTCTATACTGTGGCCCTTATAACATGAGTACCGTTGGTGAAAGCGGGTTTCCTCTTATCCGGACATTCCTCTGGTCTTATACGGGGATCAAGGCTTTTGAGGAATTTCCCCGTCTGGATGAGATGTCGACCGTGCTGCAGGTTACGCCGAATTATCCGCCTTCATTTATTACTTCAGGCAATCATGACCCGTTAACCGGGCAATCGGTTGAACTGGCACAGACCCTGAAACGACTGGATGTTGAAACGGAAACGTTGTTTTTTACCGCTTCTGCGGAAAAGCTGGGACATGATTATCAATTTCAACTTCAGACCGATGGCGGGAAAAGGGCGCTGGAGGAGGCTGTCCGATTTTTGCAGAAGCATCGTCGATGAAGCAGCCGGACTATGGTACACTCAGGTGTAAACGATGTGCAGGAGGCTATGAATGGCTGATAAAGAAGATTTGACCCGATTCGGCGTGGCATTCCCTACTCCGCTGATTGAACAGTTTGATGAATATATCGAAGAGCGTGGGTACAAAAATCGGTCCGAGGCGTTTCGTGATCTGGTTCGCAAAACTTTACTGGAGCCTTCCCGTCTACGGTCCGAGCAGGATGTGGCAGGAACGATTGTCATGGTCTATGACCACCATATCAGCGATCTGCCTGTCCGTTTAATGGAACTGCAGCATCATGCACATCATGACATTATCTCCAACATGCACGTTCATCTGAACCACGACCAATGCCTGGAGGTTATCGCCGTAAGGGGGAACCTCGGACGCTTGCGACATCTGCATCAACAGATTCAGGTGCAAAAAGGAGTGCTCTATGCCGAGCTCTCTGTTACATATGTGGATGAGCTGAACGAACTCGCAAGCCGCCACAGCCATGATCACCATCACGGCGAACATCATCATGAATGAGATCAGGGACTAAGCTAATGGAAAACGCTTTTCAATAGAATCAAGAAAACAGCCGATAGAAGTGATCGGCTGTTTTTGTTTAATTAACTGGCAGTATAAGTTGAATTTTGGGGTTTCAATAAATGGGTCTGCTACAATGCTGTTGAATTGGATAAGGGCTCGCTTTGGCCGTTCGCTTTTCGTTTATAATTTTTCTCCACAGGGATTTGGAAGCTCCAGTCTCCGATGAGCAGATCCTGCTGAGCCTGGTCATCGGACAGGACTAACTGGTTTACATTGACACTCAACAGGAAATGGTCTGGAGGAGGCGAGGATTCAATAAAATAATATTTAATGGTCCCGTTTTTGGCTAACGTTACACCTGAATCCGTGGCGATGCCGGGAACAGCTTTTATCGTTGAAACATCCAGAGTAAAATTAGGCTTGACCGATTGTTTCACCCACTGCGACTCTGATATCTGGTTAGTATGTTTCATGGAGTATTGGATGTTAAGACTCTGACCGTCGAAATAGTAATTATGAATGAGAAGTGTATAGCCTTTGTCTGTTTTACCGGTTATTAAAGCCATCTCGTTATTTCCGCTTCTTGACGTCATCGCTGAATCACCAGCTTCATTGAAGAGGGAAGGCAGCTTTAGCACGAGAGCGGAGGTGAATGAATTGTTAACGCTGAATAGTACCACCGCACATACGAGTAACACCATCATCGGTAACGCAGCAATCCTGAAGTGTAAAAAACGTCGCTGCTGCATAAATAATCTTTGTTTCTGAGCCTGACCTTGTTTGGGGAGCTCAGTGGGGAACCTCTCGATTTCATTCTCATTATGAATTCCTTCTAATGCTGTTGCATGTGCCCGATTGGGGCCGTAAATCGAGAACCGCGTCTCAAATAGGGTAGCTTTCCTGCTGCTGCGCGCGGTGATGTATCCTCCGTGTACCTCAATAATACTTTTCGTAATGGCTAGACCAAGACCGGTGCCCCCGGTCTGCTTTGACCTAGAGTTCTCTACCCGATAAAAACGGTCGAAAATATAAGGCAAATCCCTTTCCGGAATGGGGGGGCCATAATTTTGAATCCGCACAATCAACACATCTTCATCCTGTTCGATATCAATATCGATATATTTTCCTGTTTGCCCATACTGGATGGCATTAGCGATTATATTCTCGAACGCCCGTACCAACAATCCTCCGTCCGCTTGGGTCTTGAATTCGCCTTCTTGTATATTCAGTCTGATTTCCATACCTGCTTTCTCCGTGATCGGCACGAATTCCTCGGCAAGCTGACCGATTAACCCGGCGATATCAAGCTCTCCGAGCTCCAGAGGCATGCCGTTGTTAATACGCGTATATTCGAACAGTTCGTCGATTAATCGACGAAGCGACAGAGATTTCTCATAGGCAATGTTAACAAAATAACGCATCTCCACTTCATCTTGATACCGATCCTTTTCGATCACTTCGAGGAAACCGAGAATTGAGGTGAGTGGAGTACGCAGATCATGGGAGACACCGGTAATCAAATCGTTTTTAGTCTTTTCTGCCTTCCGTTCCTCCGCTATAGAATGCTTCAATTGCATACTCATCTGGTTAATGCTGCGCGCGACCTCACCCAATTTATTACCGGCAATTTCCGGAATTTGATGGTCGAACTGGCCGCTCGCAATTTCCTCCAAACCACATGTGATCTCCGCCAAGTAATGATCCCATTCGGTGCTCAAATGATTCATACTCTCAGCGATCACGCTTAGTTCATCCTTGCTTTTGATCGTTACCACATTTCCGAAACGACCTGCCGATATTTCCTGCAACCCTGCATTGATCGCGCGCAAATCTCGAACCAAACGTAGGCTGGCAAGGAAAAAAGTGACGGGAAACAGAATTATACCGGTTATGATCATCACGCGAATGGACCCGGCTTGCTCGATGAACCAATTGATCGGGACAGCCGCGTAATCCATTTTTTGCAGTGCACCTGCCATGACATACCCCAAAAAAATAGCTGCGCCTGTTAAAGCCAGGCTTGCAACCATGATCAGCATTAATCTCCAACGAATCGTATATAGCCACTGTGGTTGCATATTACTCACCCCTTACTTTTTCATCACTTTCTATTTTGTATCCAATTCCCCATACGGTTTTGATGATTCGCGGTTCGCGTGGGTTAGATTCTATCTTCTCACGGAGCTTTCGGATATGTACCATAACGCTATTTTTTGACTCCATAAAGGGCTCGTTCCAGACCTCTTCGTAGATACGATCCATACTAAGCACCGTCCCTCTATTAACTGCCAACATATGAAGGAGTGCGAACTGGCGGGGAGTTAACTTAATTTCCTGCTGATCGACCTTTACCGTATGGGACGCAATATTAATGGTAACATTTTCGATGTGTATTTCGTTCGCATTAGCCGCAATGGCGTTGAACTGGTTCATCCTTCGAAGCTGTGACTTGATACGTGCGATCAGCTCGAGTGGGTTGAATGGTTTGGTTACGTAATCGTCAGCGCCGATGCTGAGACCTGATATTTTATCGATATCTTGGCCTTTAGCCGACAGCATGATGATGGGTATAGGATTCGTTTCTCGTATTTTCATACATGCTTGCAACCCGTCCATCTCGGGCATCATGAGATCAAGTACAATTAAATCGATTTGTTGCGAATTCAGAATCTTCAGTGCCTCCACGCCATTCGACGCTTGCAGGAGCTTGTAGCCTTCGTTATTGAAATAGATACTCATTAATTGGATGATTTCCGCTTCGTCATCCACCATCAAAATCGTACTTTCCGCCATAGGTCCTCCTTGATTCTGTATCTACCTTACATTGGAAGGCAGCAAGATAATTATAAGCGATTTTTTTTATGCATTGAGTAACGTCAGTATTAATTAAGGAAATGATAAGAAGTACGGTAGTTCGATGATAAGCTTTCACCTCTATACTTAGTTCAACACAAGCGAATAATCGTTTGAACAAAAATGGAGTGGAGGTTTTATTTTTGAAGCACAATTTTTTACAGAAGGCCATGCTTGTTAGTCTTAGTGTTATGTTAATCGGTATTTCAGCAGGCCTTGGTACAGGTAAACAAGCTTCTGCAAATTCAGACAATGAGGCAGATACGAAACGTACTTTAAAAGTGTTGTACTGGAACGAAGACGACTTCAACCAGACGTATGGAAATTTGTTTAGTCAGAAGTACCCTAATACAGACATCGAAGTGGTTGCACCTGCAGGTATGGAAGCGATTAAGGATTATAATGGGGCTATCCAAAAGTACTCACCGGATCTTGTTATGCTGCCCCCATACCATTACAAACAACTGTCTACAGATAAGAAGCTGGTCGATTTAGAACCGTTAATTAAGCGAGATAAGTATGACACGACAACGATATACCCTGGCTTGCTTGATGAACTGAAAAAACAAGGCGGTGGCCAACTTTACGGGTTAAGCCCAAAAGCAGATTCGTACGCTCTTCTGTATAATGCTGATTTATTTAAAAAGTACAATGTTAAAGTACCAAGTGATGGAATGACATGGAAAGAGATATTGAATCTTGCTCAAAAATTCCCTATTAAAGGGGATAAGAACTCCCGGATCTGGGGCTTAAGCTCCTTTGGATCCAGCAACTTGGTTATGGATATCGCCAGAACAGAAGGGTTAACGTATATGAATCCGAATACTCTAAAGGCTAGCGCGAATACCGCTGCGTGGAAAAATGCTTATCATCTGGCGAGCGAGGCAACGAAGTCCGGAGTGCTTGACGAAAGGATCAGTCTGTCGGGCAAAAGTTACTTGGAAAGCAGCTCGTTTATTATGGGACGATCAGCCATGATCGTAGCACCGATTAGCCAGTTGCAGTCCTTAGAGGCAGCAAAAAGTGGTGTGAAGAATTATAAACCTTTTAAGCTCGGTATTGCTGCCGGTCCTGCGGCTTCTAAGAATCAAGAGTCAACAGGGAATGTTTCCATTAATGAGATATTTGCGATTCCAGCGGGAGCAGCTCATGTCGATGCCGCTTGGGATTTCATTAAATACTTCAATGGAGATGACTATGCTGCCGAATACTATAAACCCAAGAGTTCTAATAATAGTATTGGTGCTCCTCTATCTCGCATGATGAAGGAGTACTCCGGTTACAAGTTGGATGCTTTCTATAAATTAAGACCTAATCTGGATTCAGCGATAACAAGCTATGCTCTCATGGAAAAGTCACCCAATTTTGAATTAAAATTTCGTTCGATTCTATTAAAAGAACTGACACAGGTAGTAAACGGGAAGAAATCACTAGCCAAAGCAACTGCTGCTATTCAATCAGGTACTCAAGCTGCTGCTGATAAACTGAAAAAGGCTCAGACGACAAAGAAGTAAAATAGTAAGGCCTGTCTTTCTTATGAAGGGCGGGTCGTATTTTTTTGTGCGCAAGGGAACCATTTAACCGGATCTCGCAACCATGCTGCTTAAGAATAGAGTGGAACACCCCAAATACCTATCTGCCAGTGGCCAGCTCATCTCACAATTGAAAAAAGAGCAACTCAAAAGCAGCATCACTTGCTGTCTTTGGAGTTGCTGTTCAGGCATGTGCTCAATGGGAGCGTAACTGGTTCAAAACGTTCCCGGGAATCATTTTCTCCTCTATTAAACTCCACTCTTTGGTATAGGCTCCCTTGGCAAGCACCTTGACATAGCCTTCCGGTTTCTGTTCTTTGCTTGAGGAGAAAGTGATCTTTTTCTTTTCTCCCTTGCCTGTGTACCCTGTCAGATTATATCTGTAGCGAATCCATTCATTTTTACCTTCCTTCTTGGCTGGTTCATTGATTACTGCGTATACATATTGTTCCTCGTAGAATGGATTGAACTGATCAAAATCCCGTTTGAATGTTAAATACAAGGCTGAGCAAACAATCATTGCGGTCAGAATAAAAATAACGGTTTTTTTCATGCTACATTACCTCCCCGTAGTCGTTGTTATAACATAGCGTTCTGGACGATTTTTTTGTAATACCCAAGCGTGAAGAAAGCGAACAGGAAGTAGATGGAGGCATAAGCTCCCATCGAAATCATCGCAGGGATGGTATCATCCGAAAGAGTTATGAAGTAACTTGCCTTGACTGCATAGACTGAATGCAGTATCCCAATGAACAGCGGTAGCAAAAACACCAGCATTTGCTTTCGCAAGATGCCTTTCATGATCATCTTTTCATCAAAACCAAGCTGACGCAAAGTTCTAAAGCTCTGTTTTTCCTGTTCGGCTTCGCTCATCTGTTTAAAGTAGAGAATACTGCCGGTTGAAGCAAGAAAGGCAAGTCCCAGAAAGGCAGCTATAAAAATTAATAATCCGGATTGCTGGAGCAAACTTGTGTAGCGGGAATAAAAGTCTGCCGAATAATATTCGTCCGTATTATATTTCTGATAGAGAGAGGAAGCCAGTGCAAGTTCCTTATTGTCCGGGACTAGAAATGTATCTATCTCAACCCGTTCAAAGCCGTCCATATTGGACATTCTCCTCTCAATCTCTTCAAGGGTGGCTTCAGATACTAACATTTGTCTTCCTGATATTCCGGCGTTCACGATATTCTCCAGCAATATTTCATTCAAGGGATAACTTTTGGTCTGTGTTTCTGAGCGCAGTTCAATCATAGTTGGATAACGTTTGGTGAGATCAATGTCATCATATGCGCTCAGAGCAGAAGCATTATATTCTATTGCCTCGCCATAGTCAGGTACAGAGACATCTCTGCCGGATTTTTGCAACTGTTCTGCCGACAGCCATAATAGCATGCCTTCTCTAAACCCGGATTCAGTTAAAGGATCCAAAACAACACCGTTAGTCCTGAACGTATTGATGGTATAGTGGTTGTAGTTAATCCCTTTGCTCTCCAGCTCGGCTGTAAACGCATCTGAATCCCGCTGGTTATTCTCAATTGCGAAATCATATGGATAATCATTGCGGGTAACTTGCTCAACGGAGTAGTAGATAGAATACGCCATGGTAACAAGTGTAAGGGTTAAAGCCGACAGCACAGTAATTATTGTAAGCGAGTTGGCATTGGCTTTCATGCGGTGCATTAGCGGGGCAAGCGACAGACTGTTGTACAAGCCCAGATGTCCTTTTTTACGTTTGCGGAACCAGTAGAGACACAATCTGATCGTCACCCTGAATAAGATATAGGTTCCTATTATGGTAGATGCCATTACCAGCATTGCATTAAACACTAATTGTTCATCTACCATACGGCCCGATAACTGATACCCGTAGCCAATTAATATAACACCAAGTACAGCGATTATAGCCGTAAAAATAGAGGGCCGCTTGCTGATAAGATCAGGCTGCTTATCTGCCTGGAATAGGCCGAGCAGGGTTCTGCGATTGATCATTACTATGATCTGAATAGAAGTAATAACGATGACAAGAATAAACACTACGGCTGTTTCTAACGCTGCCAGTACAGAAAAGTCTATCGAAGGCAGACCGTTCAAGTTGAGCAGATTCATTAAAATCAGGACAAACAAACGGGATACGAGTGCTCCGCAGATGATCCCTGTGATTAGAGCTCCTAAACCTAGCAAGATATTCTCAAGGAGCAAATAACGGATAATCCAACCTTTGGAAAGCCCTATGAGCTGATATAATCCAAATTCCCGGCTGCGTCTTCGTAGGAATATGCTGTTAGAGGAAACAGCGAAGACCCCTATGATTACCATGAGCAGGACCGCTGCAGACTGAAAGGCTGTAGTGAAGTTCACACTTGAATCCAGCATATTCTGTACCTGCTGATCATACTTGAGGGATGCAAAGATGAAGAACAGGCTCATGCTGAAAATGAGTGCGAAGAAATACAGATAGTAATGCTTCACATTTTGCCGCATACTTCGGAATGCCAGATCAAATACCGTCAATATTATCGCCCCCTAGTACAGCCTGCACATCAATGATTTCCTTAAAAAACGACTGTCTGGATTTCTCCCCCCGGTACAGTTCGGAATAAATCTTCCCGTCTTTTAGAAAGACCACGCGGTTACAATAGCTGGACGCCACCGGATCGTGTGTGACCATGATAATGGTGACCTCTCTGGTTCGGTTCACCTCATCCATTACGGACAACAGCGATGACGCTGACTTGGAATCTAGGGCCCCCGTCGGTTCGTCTGCAAAGATGATAGAAGGCTGATGGATCAATGCCCGTCCGGCTGCAGTGCGCTGTTTTTGCCCTCCTGATATTTCGAATGGGTATTTCTCCGACAATTCCCGAATGCCCAGTACGTCTGCAATCGCTGCAAATTCTCTCTCCGCCTGCTTCTTGCTTAGCTTGCTAAATGATACTGGCAGAAGGATATTTTCCTTTACCGTCAACGTATCAAGAAGATTGTAATCCTGGAAGATGAAGCCAAGCTTGTTACGGCGGAACGCGGAAAGGGCAGCGTTTGTCATGGCGGATATATCTTCATTATCAATTAAAATTGTACCGTCAGTCGTTCGATCAATTGTCGCAAGTACATTTAGCAGAGTGGTTTTACCGGAACCAGAGGGACCCATGATACCGACGAACTCTTTACGCAGTACGCGTAAATCAATGCCTTTCAAAACATGTTGGGTACTGCCCCTCGAGCCATACGCTTTTTGAACATTGCGGGCGTGCAAGACTGTATCTTGTTCATTTATTTCATTCATGATGAACCTCCCATATGTGTTTATAGGTTAAGTTTACGTGCAAATATCCCTGGTGTCGCACGCTTTGGGTGACGAGTTGAAGCGGAAGGTGACGAATTCGTCAGGTTAACAAAAAAACAACCAAGTTTACCTTGGCTGTTCATAACGGGATATGGTCCACTTGTCCTCTTCTAACAGTCTCAAATGCATTAGAATCTGTAAAAGTCAACCGCATTGTTGTACCTTGCGACTGGCTGGAGTGGACTTGAAGTGTAATTCCTATTTTGGCTGCAACAGTTTGGGCAAGATAGAGGCCGAGTCCAGTAGCGGCATTATGAATCCTTCCATTCCCGCCGGTAAAACCTTTATCAAATATACGCGGCAAGTCATGCGGCTGAATACCCGGGCCCTCATCAATGATGTCCAGATAGACATTTTCTTGTTCCGTAACCGCTGTTCTGAACGTGAGTGACGTATCGGAAGGACTATATTTGATGGCATTGGTCAGGATCTGTCTGATGATGAAGCGGCACCATTTACGGTCTGTAACAACAGCGGCATCATTGCCTTCCATATTGACTGCCAGATTTTTCTCCATACACCAGGGAGCCAACTCCTGGATTTCTTCTATGGCGAGACGTTGTACAGACAGCCGTTCAAGGACGTAGTCCGATTCCAGCGCAGGTAGGCGTGTCATGTACAGCTGCCGTTCAACAAGCAGATGAATCCGCAGCCACTCTGTTTCAATTTTACTTATATCCGGGTTAGCTTGCGCGTCCATAATTAGCTTCATAGCGGTAAGAGGAGTCTTGATTTCATGAATCCAGGAGGCGGTAAAATCATTCTCAATCAGTTGGGCTTCTTTCACTTGAGAAAGCGTTTGTTTGAAATGGGATGAGGCCTCTCTTAATACGTTGTCCGTTATCTGATCTAATTCATTATCAGGTTGAGGGAGACTCTCAAACCAGTTAGTTTGCATGTCTTTCTGTAGTTTAGCAACTGCTTCCAGATACCTGGTTTCTTTCCTGTACCGCCAAATGAAAAATACAACAAACACAATAATATAAAGCGCATTTAAATATATGAAAGAGGTGGGTGTAACACTTACTCCCTGATCGAAAATGATAAGCAGATCAGTCACACCAAGCAAGCTGATGAACAGCAGAATCCAGCTTTTTTTTGAACTAACGTAACGTACTAACATATCATGTATTTCCTCCTATAAAGTCACTGCCATATAACCCATCCCTTTCTTTGTCACAATAGCGTCTGAAAGTCCAAGCGGGTCTAACTTCTGTCGCAAACGGGTGATATTGGTTGTAAGTGTATTATCATTTACAAACTGTTCATCCTCCCATAGCTTACGAATCAGATCATGACGTGAAATGACGGAATTGTTGGACTTCACCAGCGAAATCAGCAAAAATAATTCGTTTTTGGTCAAATCTGCTTCCGCGGCTGATTTTCGGATAACCCCTCGTTTTAAATCAATTAAGGCACCGTTCCATTCGAGTGTATCCGCCTGGGTTTCACCGTAAGCATACGTCCGTCGAAGAACCGCTTGAATCTTGGCATATAGTACATTCGTATGAAAGGGTTTCTGGATAAAATCATCCGCACCCATATTAAGCGCCATTACCATATCTAACGGGTGATCGCGGGAGGATAAGAAAATGATGGGTACTTCGGATACAGAACGAATTTCCCTACACCAATGAAAACCGTCAAATTTAGGCAGCGTGATATCCATAATTACCAGATGAGGCTCTTGATCAAGAAACGAACGCATGACCTCATTAAAATCATCCGGTTTCGTAACCCGAAACGCCCATGCTTCCAGTCCTGTTTGTAGCGCTTCAAATAATGCCGGATCATCTTCAACTATAAATATATTAAATTCCATAGAGTGAACGTTCTCCCTTTTGTAATGTATATAGTTCATACTACTACATTATATGGATGGAGTGGAGTAAGCAGCGTTTGTTGGTGCATGGGGGACATAACTAGCGTTTGCTTTGGTGGAAGCGAAGAAAAAGGCATTAGCTCGATACAACCAACAAGGGCAACCGGTCAAGAGGATCATTAGTTTTTATTCAACTAACGGGCAGAATCGTTTTTGATTCGACGAGGTTACATTTTTGAGTTTGAAAAGTACATATGCTATCATTTACATTACTTTTATTGCTAGATTAACAGCGGAGCTCAAGCGCTCAATCATTTACACTAATATTTATAAGAGGAGTGGCTTACATTGAGAAGCGTCAACATACATATTAGGGAAATTTCCGTAGATGATGCTGCTGGACTACTCCAGTTGCAGATAGAAAATCGTGATTTTTTTGAAAGCTACGCACCGACACGCGCCGACGAATTTTATACGATGGAAGGACAGCTTAAGCGTATCCAAAAGCAGGCAGAAGATCGAAAAAATGACCAAGCATATAATTTTGGAATCTTTACAAACACCGATAATATGTTAGTGGGGACGGTAAGCCTTTTCCACGTGATGCGGGGCCCTCTTCAAAGTGCATATATCGGATACGACTTAGATCAAAAAAGTAACGGTAGAGGCTACACGACTGAGGCTGTTCGGTTAGTCGTTGACTATGGCTTCAATACATTGAAATTACATAGACTTGAAGCAGGGGCCATGACGCATAATATCGCTTCAATTCGAGTGCTGGAGAAGGCTGGTTTTCAAAAAGAAGGCATTGCTCGACAGAATGTTCATATTAATGGAAAATGGGAGGATCATCAGATTCTCGCGATTCTTAACCCAGACAGTTAGTTCTGTAGAATATGAGTAGTACTGCGTCTAAATCGAGAAGCAGCCGACCATAGTGATCGGCTGCTTTTGTTTTACCAACGGACGGAACAGCCAATATCGCAAATAATAATATACATAAACTGACTCTTCCTATGGTTCGTTTACGGAGACGTTTTAAGCAGTACTTTCGTTTCGAGTACAAACGTTCCTGCCTTGGCGTTTAGCAATCGATTAGTTACTCGAAGTTCTCAATCACGATTTTACCTGTCATACGTCCTTCTTCCAGTATGGCATGGGCTTTACGCAAATTGGCTGCATTGATGGGAGAGAGGATCTGGGCAACCGTAGTTCGTAAGCGTCCTTCATCGATCATACGGGAAACTTCGTTTAACAGGTTGTGCTGTTCAATCATATCCGAAGTCTGGAATAATGGTCTGGTGAACATCAGCTCCCAGGCAAAAGTGACGCTTTTGTTTTTCAGTAAGGTCAGATCGAGCAGCTCATCCGTCTCCACAATGGAGCAGATTTTCCCTTGGGGAGCAATGGCTTCAGCCATATTGACCCAATGCTTCTCCGTACTGTTCAAGCAGAAAATATAGTCAACATATTCTAAACCTAGTGCTTTGAGCTGAGGGAGAAATGCTTCGTAATGATTGATGATGTGGTCGGCTCCCATGCTTTTAGCCCACTCAGCAGATTCCGGACGTGAAGCTGTGCCGATGACAGTCAAACCAGCGTGTTTGGCCAGTTGTGTCGCAATAGAACCAACACCACCCGCTGCCCCGATGATCAAAATGGTTTTACCTTCGTTGCGCTCGGTGGCAGCAGGCACACCCAAACGATCAAATAATCCTTCCCAAGCGGTGATGGCGGTTAACGGCAGAGCGGCAGCATGCGCAAATTCCAGTGTTGCTGGTTTAAAACCGACGATTCTCTCATCAACGAGGTGATATTCACTATTCCCACCAGGACGGTCAATGCTGCCGGCATAATATACTTCATCGCCGGGTTTAAACAGTGAAGATTCCGGTCCGGCTTGTTCAACGACACCTGCAACATCCCAACCGAGAACCTTTGGCGTGTTTTCGGTCCGATTTTTGGGAGCGCGCACTTTAACGTCGACGGGATTAACAGAAATGGCTTTGACTCGGATCAGCAAGTCTCTCCCTGTAGGTTCAGGTACATCCATCATAACGTCCAGCAAGCTCTCAGGTTGATTAATGGGTAAATACTTCAGCAAGCCGATGGCTTTCATTTGTCGGTTTGACATGGTCGTTTCCTCCTTGAATGTACATCACTTATTGCTTTCTGGTTGTAATATAACGTATATTAACTATCGTGAATAGTACGCACAATAGTGTGATGTAGTATCAATTTGTATACTGTTAATAGAGGAGGATAAATACATGCGTGACCGCAAATCGGGATATGGCCATTGCCCGAATGAAGAAGGTTGTCCCGTCGAGTATACGTTGGATGTCATTGGCGGCAAGTGGAAGGGTGTACTTTTGTATCATATGATTGAAGGCCCTGTACGATTTAACGAGTTTCGCAGAATATGTCCGACCATTACGCAGAGAATGCTGACGCTACAGCTTCGAGAGCTTGAAGAAGACGGGATCGTGCACCGTGAGGTGTACCCGCAAGTTCCTCCCAAAGTGGAATACTCGCTATCGGAATTCGGACGCACATTAGTGCCGATCATTATGGAAATGAAAATCTGGGGAGAAAAACACAAAAATTTATCAAATGCTGCTTCTAGACAGACAGAAAACGTGGTTGAATCCGTAGTGGATTCGATGTGACCTTCGATGGTCAATTTGATAAGTACCTTATAGTGTTACTATTTAAAGTGTTTAATTAATTACAATCTTCGTTATAGTTCATTGAACTAACGGGTAATGATAGCTCAATAATAACCATGAAAGCAGCTGATCCATGTGATCGGCTGCTTTTGTTCAGTTTACGTGCAAAATATTACTCAAAACAAGAAGTACTCGGCCTATATAAAAGGTTCCTTAAAAGATATAAAGAATAAAAAGATATTCAACCAAATCTCATCTAAGTGTGGTGGCTTTGAAAAAAAATAATAAAAAGGGGGAGACAAAGTGACTCAGGAAGAAGTATTGAAGGGTGGAAATGTGAACCACATTATACGAAAGGAGAATATGGTTCTCCGTCCCACTGGTTATTGGAGTCCGAGTGTTCATGAGCTCCTCAAACATTTAGAGAAGCAAGGATTTGAGGGAGCACCAAGATTTCTCGGAATCGACGACTCTGACCGTGAAATATTATCATTTATTCCAGGAGAAGTCCCAGGAAACGAGTACCCTGAGCTTGAACCCTACATGTGGTCAGATGAAACGCTTGTGGGTTTAGCATGTCTTTTACGCCGTTTTCATGATGCGACTGAAGGATCAACTCTCTTGGCTAATGGCGAGTGGCAGCTTAGTTATGTCGACGAGCGTGAGCACGAAGTGATATGCCATAATGACGCTGCGTTGTATAACGTTGTCTTTCAAAATGAGAATCCTGCAGCGCTGATTGATTTTGACATGGCTGGCCCCGGTCCCCGCATGTGGGACATTGCGTATACCCTTTATACATCGGTTCCACTTGCCAGCTTCCAGCCTAACCATACCTCGGAAAAAACGGTAGTATACCAAACGGATTTGCACTCTAGAGAGCGAAGTCGACGAATCCATCTGTTTTTCGAATCATATGGAATTCCCATCCCTAATGAACTGTGTCAGTGGATTATTCAACGATTGACAACGATGTGTGATACGTTAAGGAATGGTGCTGCCGAAGGGAATTTGGCCTTTCAAAAAATGGTGGATGAAGGACACTTGGCTCACTATGAGAGCGAGATTGGATTTGTAACAGATCATTTCAATGATTGGATGAAGAATTAAGTATTCTACTAACGGGAAACTTTAGTTGAAAAGCTACGAGTAGTCTGCGAATTAGCAGGCTGCTTATTTTTTTGCGGTAATAAAAGTTAGTTTTGAAGCATTTTGAGTTGGTGTATTTGTTGATTGCTTGGAAATAGCCACAAAAGCAGGTTGGAGGGAACTGCCAAAGTTTTTTAACTATACTGTGAGTCGTTCAACTAATTTAACTGCTATTTCTTCGCATGAAAGAACTTCATCACTAATTGCCCGAAGTAATAACTTTCTTCCCATTTCCACTAGAGGTATTTCAATTGTAGTAATATTCATAATTTTAGCTATTGGTTGATTGTCAAACCCTATAACTGCCAGGTCATCTGGTATTGAAATTCCCTTTTCCTTACTGCATGTAACTATTCCTGCAGCTACTTGGTCGTTTGAAACTAATAAAGCTGAGGGAGGATTATTCATATTTATTAATTTTTCAACAATCTCCTGCCCATTCTCGAAATCATAGTTGTCTGAGAAAATATATTCACTTTCAAATGGTTCGTTGAGCTTTTTAAAAAAGTCCCTATAGGCTGTTATCCTTTGCACACCGTTCGTTCCCGCTTTTCTCCCCACGCAAATGCCTATCTTTCTATGACCTTTAGAATACAAATACTCTAAACCCTTGGAGAAACTTTTATAGTGATCCATATATACTGAAGAAACTTTTCTGTCTCCCGTATTTTCACAAAAGATGATTGGACCATAATCTAAATAGGTATCTATAACATCCCATTTGCAAATTCTGGAACATATGATCAAAGCGTCGATTTGCTTTTGTTTTAACATATCTAATGCTTCAATTTCCCTATTTTCTTCATAATTAGTCTGGAACAAAACCATCTTATAGTTAGAATTCAATGCCTCGTTTGCGATACCCTCGACGATTAAAGCAAAAAATGGATGATTAAAAAATGGGATTGCAACACCGATTAGAAAGGTTTTTCCTTTACTTAAATGGACGGCATTTATGTTTTTTTCATATTTGCTTGTCTCAATAGCTCGTCTAACCGCTTCTATTTTTTCTAAGCTTACATACGGCTGATTATTAATTACACGGGATACGGTTGTAATTGAGACGCCTGCCATTTTTGCGATATCTCTTATGTTTGCCATTTGTTCTCCTTTTAAATTTTTTGCGCTTGCTCTGAAACGCTTTCCATAATCTAAACTTTTATCAATATGTATATAAAGTTTAGGAGGTACTTGTATGGTTATCGTGTTGGGCTTATTGAGTTTAATCTCTATGTGTGCTTGTATCTTAATTTTAGCATCATTAGCTATATCACTACATGAAAGAAAGCAGGAAACAGATAACAAGAATGAACCTTTCAGTTATTTATTTGAAGTATATAATGAAAAATAATTACTTGAATAATGTCAATTTATATTTACTAAAAATATTTTTATGAAAAGAGGAAGAATAATGAGCGATAAACAAGTAACTCTACATGCTTTTGAAACAGAATACATTAAAGAACTGCATCACTGGTTGAATGACTCCGTTTCTATTTCCATGGTTGGAAGAACTCCATTGACCTATGAACAAACTGTGAATCATGTGGAGAAAAAACGTCAGGACGGAGATCTTTTATTAGCTATAAAAAATGAAGAAAAGCGTCTAATTGGATGGGTTTTTCTTCAAAATATAGAACTTGAACATGGTAGAGCAAGTATTGGTATCTTGTTAGCTCCAGAAGCACGTGGACAAGGTTATGGAGAACCTGCTATGAAGCAAATGATTGACATTGGCTTTAAGCAGCTACGTTTAAATAAAATTTACTTAACAACTAGAGGTGTTAATAAACAAGCTATTCGTTTGTATAAGAAAGTGGGATTTATTGTGGAAGGGGAGTTAAGGAAACATGCTTTTTTTGAGGGGGAATTTCACGATACATATATTATGGGGGTTTTAGCGTCTGAATGGGATTGAGTTTTTTGTGTTCAGACATGGGTACTTTAAGCACATATCCAATAGTTGAGTTACTCGTTAAAAGTGGACTGTATCCCAATTGATAGACGCCATCTAGCAATTAAGGTGGTTCATTGAAGCTCTAGAAGCTGGATTAGAGGGTTATGCTTGAAAAACGCCTACTAAAAAGGTTGAATACCTTACGCTGCATTCATCTGCAAAAACAGTTTATCGAAGCTATGGATGGTGCTGCCGAAGGAAATTTGGCCTTTCAAAAAAATGGTGGATGAAGGACACTTGGCCCACTATGAGAGCAAACTTTAGATTAATATAAATAGAGCGACAGTTGGTCTTTAGGATCGACTGTTTTTTGTTGAGAATCCATTTACACAGCCTAGCTATGTTTCTTCCATATACACCTTGTTACTGCAGAGGAACAGCTTTGACGAAGAAAAGCTAATATTAAGGGCTATTGAAAAAGTTTTTTTCTACTGAACCTTTTCCCGCACGGGAGCGAATTAAGATTTGTATCACGTTCAGGAGGGGCCCCCATGAATGATAAAGAGTTAATTCAATCGCTTGAAAAAGCAATACTTGGTGATGAGTCAGCTTTCCAGCTGGTCTATCAGGCGACTCACCAAGATGTCTATCGGACCGTTGCTTTTCTCGTCTACAACAAACAGGACATTGAGGAAATTGTGAATGAAGTATACATGCACATGTGGCGGTCATATCAGAAATACGACCCTAATCGACCGTTCCGGTTTTGGTTGCACGGGATCACAGTCCATCTTGTACAGGATTGGAAAAGAAAGACCTGGAGACGAATTCGCCTTTTTGAACGAAATCGCCAGATGACTTGTGAACAACAGTTCGACTGGACGGACAAAGTAGTCTTGCAGTCCGAAACGCAGCATGAGCTCTTTAGCCTTGTCCGCCAGTTATCGTACAAACTACGTGTGGTCGTCATCCTGCGCTATTTTCACGATTATACCTTGGAAGAAATTGCGGACATGTTGCAGATCCCCGTTGGCACAGTTAAATCCAGGCATCATCTAGCCCGGAAAGAACTCCGGAAACGATTTACAATGACAGGAGGAGACGTGTATGTCCATTGACAAAGAGTTGAGTGATGAACTTCGCCAAGTGGCGGATTCGATGCAATGCCCACCGGAGTTGTATGGACGTGTACGACAGTCCTATCAACACTATGTTAAAGAGAAGAGAGGTAGATCTCCTATGAAAAAACGCATAATCGCCGGTATTGCTGCAGTAGCAATCCTCATTCCGTCAGCCGCATTTGCTGCTTCCTATTTGGCCGATGATATTTTTGGTTCTTCTTCGACCATTGAACAGAAAGGTGGTACAGAAGAAGACTATCAAGAAATTGAAGGGATGCTTCAGGCAGCAAAAGGCAAGCTTACCGAAGATGAGTTTAAAGAATATATGGAACTGACAAAGCAGTTGATGGTATTAAAGCTGAAGATCACTGATGAAAATGGGGTCAGTCATGAGGAGAAATTGACCCAAAAAGAGCAGCAGCAATTTGAGCAACTAGCCTCCAAGTTGTCCCCGTATTTCGAGAAGATTAACGAAACGGTCAAGCCGTAATAATGAAAGCAGGAACCCGTTTGTATTTAGCATTCAACTAACGTAGAAACGAGAGCTCATAAGACCAAGGAAGCAGCTGATCAATATGATTGGCTGCTTTTGTTCAACTAACGGGCAGGTTAGCTCAATGCCATATTGTAAAAACTGATGTAACTTTTGTTGACTGTGAGGCGTTGTTAATAACGAGAAACATTTTATAGGTTTTACAATAACTAATTAAGGGATACGAGGGATTAAACTGTGAATAAAAAGGGTCATATTTTTGCTGTTTTATCTTTAACTTTAATAATAGCGACCGTAACTGCCTGTGATTCATCAAGTCCAGCTCAAGAGAATACATCTAATCCAAAGTCTGGTGAACTATCAAGTAAGTCGGCAAGTACAACCCTTACTAATTCTTTAAGCGAAGAAGAGAATAAACCCTCCCACTACATTGCTTCTGGAGGAGCAACTGTACAGCAACCTTTTTCAGTAGATCCGGGATTTGTACATATAAGACTTCTAATGAAGAACAATAGTAGCCATGAAGTCAATGTTAGTTTAACGCACTTAGATACCAGTAATCTGTATTTCGCTAGAACAATTGCTGCCGGGGAATCCCTTGATTGGATAAATTTTAATGAAGGTTTCGAACAAGGCATGCTTAATGGAGGTTATGTACTCCAATGGAGTGGTGGTGGTTATAGTGTTGATGGAGAAGTATGGGGATCAGCTGGTTCAGAATCGGAATTTGTTCATCTATCTTATTGACCTAACGGGATATTAGCAAAATAAATAATAAGAAGGGCAGCTGGTCTTAGTGATCGGCTGCCTTGTTCAGCTAACGGGCAGTGTACTCAATAGATTGATGACTCTTGTATACATATGACCCTTCAGAACGTTGTAAAGATTGAAGGGAGGTTGGAAGTGGATAATGAGCGGATGTTGCAGCTAATGCAGAATAAAATGAAGCATATTCAGCAGTACTTGATTCGCTTGGGAGCGAGCAGGGCTGACGCCGAAGATATTATTCAGGACACGGTATATAAAGGGCTCCTTTATCTTGATTCCATCGTGCCAGAAAAGTTCTCAGCCTGGCTATACCGGGTAGCGCTCAATCGATATTATGATATGCTTCGCAAGCGAAAAAGAATTGAGTGGTTAGATCAAGAGCCAACCGTGGAAGGTAATGAAATCCCGGAGGAAATCCTGTTGCGTAAGGAACGGAGAGAAGAGATCGAGCATGTGATGGATGCACTGAATCCAATCTATAAGCAGTTGCTCATTATGAAATACGAGCTTAATTTCAGTTATCGAGAAATCTCCGATCTGGTAGGTATGCGAGAGGAGATGGTAAAGACATATTTATTTCGGGCGCGCAAGCAATTTCAGAAAAAGTATGGAGGATTATACGATGAATGATGAAAAGTCAAACTTTGATGATGGAGCTGAGCTGTCGTTACTAGTTAGAAGGGCACGACGTCGAACGATTTTAAGAAACATTAGTATTTCGTTTGCAATTACGCTATTTATTCTTACCGGAGGGTGGTTTTTAAATTTACAATTGCAGTACAGAAGTTCAGACAATGCACTGCGTGACATTGAGAAGCTCAAAGCAATCAGTGGTCCCAACCAGTATGTTTTAGGTTCTCAATTTGACTACGGCTTTCTTCATGGAACCCTTGACTATCGAACGTATAAGCTTGTAGAGGGAGTACCGGTCATCTGGGGTGAGGAAACATACGAATTTAGTTCATGGGGTAGTTTTTCACGCCCACCTGGAGATTATTCTTACTTGCAACTTCCAGACCCGGTCATGAAAGAAAAGGGATTTAAATATGAAAGACCCTTTAATCGCTACAATGGTGAACGGGAGATGATGTTCTACCTTCCACTTGTGAAGTACGAGAACTATCTTAACGAGCTTCCAAAGCTTAATGAGATGAGTGAACAGAAGTTGGTTGAGTTGGGTATCTCCCTCGACACGAATTATACTGTAAAGCAGATTGAGTCTATGCTACCAAATGGTGTGCATCCAGTGTGGTATTGGGTAGATACTTATTCAACTTTAGAACCATATACTGGCGATCGGATGCTCGATGGAACCATGCCACAAAGGGCAAGTAGCGTCTATGGATTCGGAATTCATCCAAAAGATAATGATGTCTCTGAAAAGAATTTTCTTGAGGGACTGGAAGACGGAATACAAACCAATGGAAAATACCAACATGAGTTTGAGCGCATTTACGATTATTTGCGTAAAGACAAGGAGAAACCAGATACAAGTGACGTACGAATATTAGGCGTCGTAGTAACAGGGACGGCTGACAGCCTGAAGGCACTGCAGGCGCAAAAATATGTGAAAGCAGCCGTACTAGGGGCAATTGTCGATAAGTGACGTAATGACTATGTCATGAATAGCAATATTTATTACGCTAACGGGCAGTTTTGCTAAATAGATCTGCTGAGTAGTGGAGCATCTGGCCTCTCACGGTTGGTTGCAGACAAGAAAGATTAAAAATTGTAAGGTAAAGGAGAAATCCGGCAGATACGATTGCGATTAAAAACTACCCATGACGCACATGCGTCATGGGTAGTTTTTAATCATTTTCATACGTTCAGGAGGGGGATGTGGTGAAATAGCAATGTCCTAATCACTTCGTAGGACAGACAGAGTTTTGTGTAAAAATGTCCACCGCCCGGGAACGGCCATTCTTCGTATACATTTCTCGAACCGACTTACTTGACCGGCCCCATCCAGGTTGAAATCGTCTTCTGCTGGTGCGGCAACGGCGGTTTCAACTTCCCGTTATCGATCAAATGCTTCAAAATATAAGCGACCAGCCGGCCTCCGCCGGTGTTGCCTCTCACCATGTAAGCAAGCTGCGGCTCCAAATGCTTCGGCTGATTTTGCAGGAACAGGTTGAGCATTTTGTCGTAGAGCTTGCCGACAGCAGGCGCATACAGAGCGGACAAATCCGGCATTGCCTTGTTCAACCGATCCAACGTTTGCGGAGAGTCGATCCAAACCGCATTGAACTTGTACCCCTCTTCGGTCTTGCGGATGTACCCCTTCTCCAGCAGGAACGAATATTGCTCGGCGTTCTCTTCGTTGTCGGGCAGTTCCCCTTGTTGGAACGCATGACAAATCTCGACATTCCGGTATTCCAGGAAACGCCAATCCATCTCGCGGTCGCTCCAGTACGTACTGAATTGCCACAAATATAAGGGAGTGTCTTCGACGTAGCGGAGCGACGGACCGAAGGTGACGTAACTACTCATATCAAAACCTGGATCGGTATAGTGGCTCCGATTTAACGCTGCATAGGCAATATATTGACCTCCATCCTTTCGTATTGGTGCGACTGCGTCGAAGTTTTCGCCCGCTGGCATGCTCCGCCAAGATTGCTCCTCGATGTTCTTGGGCAGCAAGGTCCAGAGCAGGAAGTTATAGTCGCCGTCCGGAACGTACACCCCGCTATCCTCAACTTGCCGGCGAGCTTCCATTAACGCGTCAAAATGAACATCGGCCACTTCGGCAGCGCAATCTTGCCAAAATTGATGACCGGCTACGGCCAATTCGAAGAGGTCCCAGATGATGGTGTTGCTTTGATATTTGCCGGGAGAGGTTTGGATGAGAAAATTGTAATCGGCCAGGTGCCGGACTTCGTCTTCCAACAAAGACGGCGGCATACCCAGTTCCTCCGCGATTTGATGTACGGTCCGCGCCTTGTGATAAGCCGCGTAAACGATATTTTGCGCCAAGGCGCGTCCAAGAAAATCGTTGGTTTCGCCCAGTTTGCCGGCCGAACCGGTATGGCCCATTTCCCCCATGCTGACCGGATTGACACTTAAAGTTCCTGTTGTACGCATACGTTTCATCCCTTTCCGTAACTTCTTTTTAGCCTCGCTCAAATGCCACTTCACCGTGCCTACAGGAATGTTCAGAGCAATCGCGATATCGCCGATTTTAAGCTCGTCGTAGTAATGCATGACCACGATTCGGCGATGGATGTCGGACAGAAACACGACTTCTCGGCGGAGCTCGTGGTAAGCTTCGGTTACCAGCAGCCGGTCAAGCGGTTCCCGGGAAGGGGAAGCAGACAGTTCAGACATGCCGTTGATTTCGATCGCTTGGGGAGCATGCGCACGCTTTTTCAACCAATTTACCCAAGTGTATCGGGCAACCGTCCAGACGTAAGCGTCAAGGCTTCTAATGTCCCGCACCCCGGAGAAGGATTTCAACAACTGCAGCATAATCTCCTGAGCCAGATCCTCTGCCTCGGCCCGGTGCTTGACCCGGTTTAACGCAAAACCGAAAATCGGTTTGACATAGCTCCGAATCGCTTCCGCGGCTTCTTTTCCGTTTTTACTAATTGAATCCATTTTTTCCTCCATATTTGCATCTGTAATTCCTGACAATTATATAGTGTGCCAGGCGAAATAAAGGTTGGGATTATTTTTTTATAAAATTGGACGTCCTACTGAATCACTTATACATATGTAATTACAAACTTCATGAATAGGTCATTTAAATGGTTGAAGAGACGTTATGAACTTTTTGTTAAACAAGATGAAGATTACTTTAGATGTAAAGGTCTCACTTCTAGTATATAAAGATACTTCTTTTCCGTTCAACTATGGGAGGATACAAACTAGGAGCACGAGCCGAAGTTCTTCTACGGGTACTTGGTGTGCTCTTTCGTTCCGTAGTTAACCAGGGGTGGTCTCGATTAATTATTTAAATGCACAACAGAGGTTCATTAAAGTAACGAGAAACGTTAGCTCATAACAACAAGAAAGCAGCTGATCAAAGTGATCGGCTGCTTTTGTTCAACTAACGGGGAGGTTAGTTTAATTTTTTGGAGAATAATTAAAATAGTAATTCGTTCCAAACGTCATCAAAGGTATCTGTCTACAAGTGTATATCTTAACGCTGTTACTCCACCGAACCCGTCCAACAACTGGCGACTCATCTGAAGCTCTTGAAGACTCGGTTCAAGCACCTCTCTCAGGAAAAAAACGGCTGGTAATTCAATGTAAACGAACAATCGTGTTAGTCCAAAGACATGGTAAAACACTTGAACAACAAGCTTTGATATAATATCAGATAGCAACAATCTGTTTTATTGGAGGTGAGGCTATTGAAAACAATTGGGGTAGGATTCTTACATGCATCTCTCTATGCAAAGCCAGTGAAGAATATGGCAATGCTTTGCATAGAGTTTAGAAACAATTACATTGCCAACGACGAATCGTAATATTCTACTAACTGGCTTTGCACCTTATTGATTTATTTAATAAGGAGTGAGGTCCATGAAATATTCAAAAGCCGAGTCTATTTTTCCGGAAGAATTGCTACGTGTCATTCAAGAGTACGTTCAAGGCGAATTGGTTTATATCCCAAAACCCAAAGAGGCACACTTAAAATGGGGCGAGAAAACCCTAAGCAAGGATAGGGTCTCTGCTCGAAACGCGGAGATTAAATCCTTATTTTGTAATGGCGTCAGCATAGAGGAATTGGCGGGACGATACTTCTTGTCCTGCGAAAGTATAAAGAAAATTGTCTATAAAAAGAACTAACGAATTCCGCTAACTCGTCATATAGACGGTTTAGCGGATTTTGTTCAAAGATGAATTAAATCAACTTATACCTAGTTACCGCACCTCTAAATCGATAGACTCAAGTTAAGGTTGTTGGAATGAAGAACGGCCGGATCATACGAAGGCGGTGTAACGAATGGATGAAAACATAAAGGAGAAGCTGCTGAGCAAAAATGAATTGCTCATTAACATGGTGATTGAACGGGTGAAAAGAGATTTTCTAGACGATATCGCAATTATTGGGCTTACGGGTTCATTTAGCACGGGGGACTTTCATGAGAAGAGCGATCTTGATTTAGTTATCATTAATAATACAGAACGGGGATGGGAAATATCCGATTGTTTCATCTTGGATGACGTTGGATATGACATCTACTGCACGCCATGGGATTCAAAAATACAAGAGCAATCCACCTTGGAGAGCCCCAATGTTTCGAGTCTAACCGAACTCAAAATACTCTACTATGCAAAGCCTGAGGATTTGGAGAAATTGAACGACTTCAGGCAAAAAGCTCTAAATGCACTTGCGAACCCAATAGGAGAAGCATGTCTTAATCGAGCAAAAAAATGGATCGACTTGGCTAAGCAGGCATACAGCGATACGATGCTGGGGGAAGATATCGGTTCAGTGCGACTTGCATCTGCTGGCGTTCTGTACAATCTAGTCAATGCCTTGGTCAACATGAATAACACGTGCATCAAACGAGGAATCAAGCGATATTTGGAAGAGATACGCTCGCTTCGCTATATTCCAGATGATCTCGAATCCTCATACATGTCCATCATCGAAGCTCATACCATTGAAGATGTCCGAATCGCATCTTTTAATATGTTGAATAGCGTTACGAGGTTACATAGCACGATGTGTGATAACTTCATGGTTAAACCTGCTCCGACCTTTAATAATCTGAGGGGAACATACGAAGAATTGTGGTGTAACTACCGCAATAAAATCTTGAACAGTGTTATAACGAATGATGCCTCCTACGTCTTTCTTTCGGCCTATGGAGCACAAGGGTATCTTGATGAGATGACTGTGGCCAAAGGAACCAAGAAATTTGATCTTATGCAGTACTTTGATGCAAGTGATTTATCAGTGATGAAAGAGAAGTTCCTTGAAGTGATGGATGAATATCTAGACGAGTATGATAAAGTCGGCAGAAAAGTCGAATGTTTTACAACCTTCGAGCAACTATATGCCCATCATATGAGTCTTTGACCCTAGATATCCCAGTCCGTAGGATGTCCGTAGAAACGGGACTGTAGACAATCTATCTGATAAAATAGGATTTCTTAAAGGGCCCTGAAGAATTAGTTTCTTTACGGTCTTTTTTATTTGGAGGTTTGCACTATGATGGGTATATGGATTACACTTTGATGGCAAATGATTTGTCTACAAATATAGATAAATTGCAAAAGCGAATTATTAAGGTGATTGCAATAGCTTATGAAAATTTATCGTCTAAAGAAGCCTGTCTAATCTCAGGTAAAAGACTTTCAGGTAGGTGAATAATATTCAAACAATATATGTCCAAGTCCGACATTCGTCATTCTGGTATGGGGTTTACGGATTCTGCAGCAAGAGTCGAAATGATGAGATTACGCTTTATTCAGATCAAGATCAAAATAACTTTTTAGGTTATTTTGAACTTACAACTGCTATAGCTCTAACTAATCTTTTGAAATATGATATAGATATTATTGGTGACGATAAAGAATATTGTAATGAAATTAACCGTTTCATAAACGGTGAAGAGGATATTTATTATAGTTACACATACCCAAGAGATTTAGAAGATGTATCTTCTCAAGTTACTCATTCTGCTCCGACGAATATAGATGGGTATAAACCTATCTATATTGATATGTGGTCAAAATTATCTCAATCTTGGGACTTGGATGAGATAAAGAAAAGTGTGAGAATCCTTGCAAAAGATTTTTTAGGCTTGCATACTGAAAATATTGAATTTATAGAGATTCCAACGTTTGAAGAAACAAAAGTGTCGTACGAACAAGATTATAAACCTTAAGTAAACGAAAATTGAACAAACGGAAGGGAAGAAATGGCACAATAAGAACAGAGAAGAAGCCTATCATTGTGATCGGCTTTTTGTTTAACTAACGGGCAGGTTAACGTAAATAGGACTTCACTTTTTCGCATGCAACCTTTCCTATAATATACGTTTTATTAAGAACTTGGGTAATGGGAAGGAAGATGAAATATGAATTTTTTTATTTATCTAGGGATCATTCTAATTTTTGTTTCTGGAATTTGTATTGGAGCATGGACGACTGGTAACCAACAAAGAGGTAATTTTTATTCAGAGTCTAATGAAGACCGTAAAATAAAGAAGAAAGTTGCTACATGGTCTGCTTTAGCTGGTGTATGCTCGTTTACAGTTGCTGGATTGATTTATTTGTTAAACTAACGGGCAGGTTAGTTGAAAAAAATAAGATAGCTACTGATACATTCTGAATATAATTGTTGAGATATTATGTTACTTATTTTTGGGGAATTAATAAAAAAAGCCCTTATAAAAACTAAGGACTTTTTTGCTTCAGTTACCAATAGTGTAGGTATATGTTGCAGAAGATTCGTTATCAGAATCTTCTAAATGAACTCTCCACGATGTGTTTGCTCCCTGGGCCCAAGATCCTGGCCTCTGGCCCTTTTCATCAAAATTATCCGCCCAAACTTGTTGGGTTACATACTTACCATTAACAAGTTTTTGCCATGTTACAGTAAAATTATGTCCTGGCTCCCCATAAAAATCATAATAAACAGAGCTCCGACTTGTCTCTATAACGGAAGAAATATTATCAGTTACGGGAATCTTACTGTTTGTTTTGTCAACAAGTTCGACTGAGTTTGCAGTTGCATTCGGTACTTTGGTAGCGGTGGGTTCGGCATTGGCTGTTGAACTAATAAGCAGAATTAAAATAACAATTGAAGCATTGAATATCTTTTTCATAAGCACCATTCCTCTCCTATAATTAGAGACTATTTATTAGTAATAGGATGATCCTAAACCCTCTTTTGTATACCTCTTTTTTAATTAGGAGCATAGAAGAGTACTATAATTTGTTTATATTAAAGTAACGAAAAAGGCTCACTTGAAATTTTCAAATCATTAAACTAACGGAAAACGTTAGCTCATAACAACAAGAAAGCAGCTGATCATGTGATTGGCTGCTTTTATTCAACTATTTACATTACTCTTCAATACAACTTTTCTTTGGAAACTGCGTCTTAATTCAAGCAACTATTGGCTAGTTACAGTGATTAGAGAGGAATGGTCAGAATGAAGAAATACCTTGCTGGATTATTAATTATTTTTGTCCTATGTTTGGGCTTACCGGGACAGGCCTACATGGAGGCATCTAACCAACAGCCTTTGGCTTTTGAGGATTCCAATCTAGAACAAGCGATTAAGTCATTATTGAATAAAAACGACGATGAATCCCTAACCAAAGAGGATCTAGAGTCACTGACCGACGTTCCTTTAGCGGGTAAAGGAATTAAGAGTTTGCAGGGTTTGGAGTATGCAGTCAATATGACGAGGCTCTCTTTAAGCAGAAATCAAATTGCTGATATTTCACCTCTATCCGATGCTGTGAATTTGACGACTTTGGATTTGAGCGACAATCAAATTGAGGATATTAAGCCCCTTGGGAAGTTAACGAAGTTGACAGATTTATCTCTAGCTAGCAACCAAATCAATGATCTTTCACCGCTAGCGGGACTAGTTAATCTGAATACGTTGTCCATAAGTTCTAACAAGATCACAGATCTAAAGCCGCTAGCAGGATTGGTTAATCTTTGGAGACTCGATGCTGCGAATAATAACATCAAAGATCTTGCTCCGTTATCTAAATTAACTAACTTACTTTCTCTGGATTTATCATCTAACCAGATTTATGATTTGGAGCCGTTGAGAAATCTTCAAATGTTGGCTTACCTCTATTTGAAAAACAATCGAGTCTGGGATTTAGAGCCGCTCCAACAACGTGGTTTTTTACCGTATTATGATACGGGTGCATTCATTGAACCACTTGCACTGCAAAATAACTATTTAGATTTAAGCAAGGGATCGAAAACAACTAAATTATTTGTGAAAATGGCAGGAAATGAGTTGCCTGGCGGTCAGCGTAAGACACAGCGCTTGGTGATCGGCAGCACGACTGCTTATGTTGGAGACAGTGCTTATCGTATTACCGCAGCGCCATTTATTCAGACGGGACGTACCTATGTGCCGATCCGTTTCATCTCCGAGAAGCTTGGGGCAGCCGTGAATTGGAAACAGAGCACCAAAGAGGTAACGATTCAGAAGGATGGTAAAACGATTCGTTGGGCGGTAGGGAACAGGCAGGTAAAAGTAAACCAGCAAACGGTGATGCAAGATGCTCCTTTACTTCTGAAGAACGGCAGTGCGTTCGTTCCTGTTCGTTTTGTGGCGGAGCAGTTAAATACTTCCGTTGAATATATGGGAAGCAAGCATATGGTCGTAATTTTCAAAAATTAATCAGCATAATGGAATTACAGAATAATCTCTGAAGATAAGGACGCAATGACCATGCTTCAAAACAAGAGTAAAGTTAGACCGTCATTAAACTAACGGGCAGGTTAGTTTAATAAAAGTTAAAGGTTTTTAAAGCTTTGGGTTACTCAGATTGTTGTTATACTTATCGACTAATTTTTGCAAAGTTGTTACAGCACTTCAAGCTCCCTATCCGCGTTCGCTCTACATCTGTATTTCTCAACATTGCACCAATCATACAATGCTGATTACCATCAAAGTTATCGATATTATCGATAGTTATATCTAGGTAATATCATTAATTTTGATGATTCAATTGTCATAACCGAGAGTTCATGATAAAGTATCGGGAACTTGCAAAAGGTGAGGGATGCTCGTGGAACTAACTTATTTGAAAACCTTTCGGGAAGTGGCAAAGTGGGGAAGCTATACGCGAGCCGCGGAAACACTTGGATATGCACAGTCCAGCATCACGACTCAGATTCAGAAGCTGGAGGAAGCTTACGGCGTCGTTCTCTTAGAACGTTTTGGCAGGGGAATGAAACTAACGTTGGCTGGCGAAACGCTGTTGCAATATGCCAACGATATACACAGACTGCATGAAGAGTCCAAAGAAGTCGTATCCAAACAATCCAAGGGAAAACTGTCCATAGGAACTATCGAGACTTTGGCTGCCTTCTGCCTTCCGCCATATCTTCAAAAGTATCGTGGAGAATATCCTGGTATCAATGTGATCATCCAGCCTGGTAACGAACCTTATATTATTGAGTCAGTCAAAAGTGGCGAACTAGACATAGGGATCATTTTGGATCCTCCATTTAAGGATCCCGATCTTCACTGCCGCATTTTGAGAGAAGAGCCGTTAGTTTTTATCACGAATCCTGATCATAAACTTGCTTGTCAAAGTGAAGTCCACATTGAAGATCTTGAGGGTGAATCGTTGATTATGACAGAAGATGGCTGTACTTACCGGGCCATGCTTCTCAATGTTTTGAAAAGGAATCAAGTGAATTACAGTCTTTCCTACGAATTCGGCAATTTGGAAGCAATCAAGCAGTGCGTTATTTATGATCTTGGAATTGCCTTGCTGCCGCGTATAGCGGTTGCCGAGGAAATCTGTAAGGGCCAAATTGTCGCGGTTCCTTTCGTCCATCCGGAGTGTAGATTTTATACGCAACTCATTTATTCTAAAAAAAAGTGGAAGTCCAAAGCTTTTCAAGGTTTCGTGGATTTAATCAGTGGAACCAATTATCAATATGATTGAAGTATCTTATAGATTTCTATCGATAACTCCATGGTTAGAGGCTGTGTTACATTGATTGCAAGAAATCAAATCAGCCCCCTTGGAGGTAACCCAAATGACAAATCAGATCCGATATTCCCTCGTCTTAGAGACGCCTGCTCCTTCGCCTGAGTACATTCATCAGCATTTCATGAACAAGCTTGCCGTAGAAACGGACGTCTCAGATGTAAAACATGATATGACGCATGGTCTCAATGACTTTGTACTTATCGACGTAAGAAGCGCTATTGCTTATGGAGAATGCCATATCCCGGGAGCTCTTAGTCTTCCTTCCAACACGATCAGCGAAGCAACAACGGCGTCTTTGCCCAGAGATAAAGTCATCGTCGTCTACTGCTGGGGGCCAGCATGCAACGGCGCTAGCAAAGGAGCAGCCCGCTTATCCCGTCTTGGTTTTCAGGTGAAAGAAATGCTTGGAGGCATGGAGTACTGGCGTAAGGAAGGAAACGAGGTAGAGGGTACGCTTGGCACTTCAGCATGCATGATCGGGTAAGCTCATGAACAAACGATCAAAATGGAAAAGTTCAATTAACGGGAAACGATAACTGAATATATGTAGTAAGCAGCTGATCCATGTGATCGGCTGCTTTTGTTCAGCAAGCGGGCAAAATAGACCACTTGTGTGCTTATAGATAGATAGAGACCCCCCGCCATGATCGGCGAAGGGTCTGTGTATCTCAATTTAATATGAAACTGAACTTCACGTTAAGTGATGCTAAGTCCGCCGCTTGCATATCCGGCCAAAGTTGTAGCCACATCAATTCCCGCTGTTACTGATGCCGAGAACACCATAAGCAGGCGGTCACCGGCAGTTACCGGAATGCTCAATCCTGTTGTCAATCCGCTGGATATTGTTCCGAGTGCCAAGACACCGGTCAATGAAGGCGTCAAGGTTACTACAGCACCCGGTACAGCCGTAAAGGAGTTATTTGGTGTAGTAGATCTGAATAGTTGTGCAGTTATGGTTATGGTAGATCCAACCAAGCTTAGTCCAGCTGTCGTACTGAAATAAGCGGCCAGTGAAGTAATCGTTCCTGAACGTGATGCGGAGAAAGCAAAGTTTAGCAAGGTGCCGGCAGCGCCTGTGAGA
This sequence comes from Paenibacillus illinoisensis NBRC 15959, assembly GCF_004000925.1. Taxonomy (GTDB): domain Bacteria; phylum Bacillota; class Bacilli; order Paenibacillales; family Paenibacillaceae; genus Paenibacillus; species Paenibacillus illinoisensis. The sequence goes on from NZ_BIME01000006.1 coordinate 399,072, forward strand.
TCAATGATTCCTCCGTTGACACTTACACCTGAAGCACTGTTGCCAAATCCAACTAAACTGGAGGTATTCAAAAGTCCCCCTAATACGGTAGTCAGTGCAACTGGAAGTCCGGATGCATAAGGAATGATAGCTCCGGCACCTGCCGCTCCAGTAGCCCCGGTAGAACCTGGAGCACCTGTCGCTCCGGTGACTCCGGTTGTGCCTGGAGCCCCCGTCTCACCGGTAGAACCTGGGGAGCCCGTCGCACCTGTGACACCAGTAGCCCCCGGAGCCCCCGTTT
>NZ_BIME01000007.1 GCF_004000925.1 Paenibacillus illinoisensis NBRC 15959
GATCTTAAGAAGTGGACTATCTTACTATAGATAGTCCACTTTTATGTTTTCTAAAATAATGAGGAAAGTACTTTGGCTTTTCATATTGGGTTAATTTTGCATAAAGCATAATCCTTTCGGTCACACTAGGTTTAAAAAAGTGATAGAAGGGGTTCATGTGAACACGTTTAAATTCAGAAAACAGTTTAAAAGACGATGGCGGCGTTGGAAACGAACGGCATGGATGGCTGCCTCATTGGTGGCTATTACTATCCTGGCATACAGCGGGTTGTCGATTTCATCTCACATTGAGCGGTTGTTAACCACTAACTTCAGTGAGGCCACTACGGCTATGGCTCCAGTCACGGAAGAACGTTCCGAAGAAGAGGTACAAAGTATATTGGGACGGCTTGGGTCAGAGACGGATCGTTTAACTTCTGTGGTTATGGAGACGCATTATATTTGCGGAATTGAAACGGAACAATTGGGGAAAATGGCCCTACCTCAATTAAAAGTGTTACTTCAACAGCATCCGGAGTGGGAGGCTGAGGTAGTGACTACTGATACATTGCAAATTAAGAAACAAGTAGATGATCTTTCACCGCTATGCAAGGAACAGGCATATATCAGTGTGGATGCGGTTGGTAATCTTAATCTTTACGAAGGTCGACCTGCAGAAGAAAAAGTAATTCGCACTTTTTTTCAAATGGACGTCGGATCGCTGGAGAGTTCTTTGCCTGAAGGGGTACTTGAGCAGCTACAGCAAGGTATCCGTGTACAAGACAAGGATGAATATAACAGCGTGATTTCGACTTTTAGTGATTATGCCATTGATGGACCACATAAAGAAGAGCTTCGAAATGGCGGATAAATGGATAACATCCAAAGTGGTCATACTGAGAGATCAATCATGGGACATCGAGAGATGTCCTTTTTGTCGTAGTAAAAATAACGAGTCGACAAGGACAAGCATATCGTGCAGGAAAGCCAGTATGATGCCGAACCATGCACTCCTGAGAATAGACAAAGTTTTTCCTGTCGCAGGGTCTATCTTTTGTTATAATGAAATGAACGATACATATGTTCGCTTTATTGTAAGGGAGAGATGGTTTTGCGTTTTTTGGGAATAGACCCGGGGATTGCGATTGTCGGTTTTGGATTTGTGGATAAGATCGGTAGTAAAGTGGTACCCGTACAATATGGCTGCATTCAGACTGAAGCCCATACACCTGAAGAAGAACGGCTGCTTCACGTGTATGAAGGCATGGTGCAGTTGATCGATAAATATAAACCGGATGCAGTAGCATTGGAGAAACTTTTCTTTAACCGGAATGTAACTACAGCGATGTCTGTCAGTCAGGCAAGAGGCGTCATGGTGCTTGCTGCTGCTCAGAAGGGATTGCCTATAGCGGAGTATACTCCAATGCAGATTAAACAGGCTATTGTAGGATACGGTAAGGCAGAAAAGCGGCAGGTTCAGGAAATGGTCAAAATGTTTTTGCGTTTGCAGGTTATACCGAAGCCTGATGACGTAGCGGATGCTCTGGCTGTGGCTGTATGTCACGCGCACTCATATACATTAAATTCCAAGTTGAATGAGGTATTGCGAAAATGATTGATTTTCTAAGAGGACAGTTCGTACATGTAGAGAATGACTATATTGTGCTGGATGTTCATGGCGTGGGATACCGCGTATTCTGTCCCAATCCGTTTGCGTTTGCGAAGCAGGAAGGCGAGATCATAGTGTATACTCACCATCATGTGCGTGAAGACGCGATGCTGCTGTTTGGGTTTGTTACACGGGAAGAACAGCGTTTGTTCCGCAAACTAATTGAAGTATCTGGTATCGGACCAAAGGTGGCACTGGGTATATTGGCCGGTGGTACGCCAGACCATGTCGTTACAGCGATCTACCAGGAGAACCTGACGTTCCTGACGAAGCTGCCGGGTATCGGCAAAAAGACAGCACAACGCATGATTTTGGATTTGAAAGACAAGCTGGACGGGTTTGGAGCAGCGGCTTATGCTACAGGCTTGTTTGCCCCACCTTCTGAAGAAGCGGGAAGCGGTTCGGCCTGGGATGAGGCTCGGGACGGTTTGAAGGCTCTCGGTTATACAGACAGTGAGCTAGATAAAGTGTGGCTGAAATTGAAAAAGGATGTAACATCGGCTGATTCTGTTGATGTGTTGATGAAACGTGCGCTGCAAATGCTGTTTACCGGATAGTTGAATTTGCATATATAATGGCAGTAGCCCGCACAAAAAAAGGTAGGGATGAACATGGATGACCGGATTATTTCCGCTAACCTGATGATGGAGGATCAGAATGTTGAACTGAGTCTCCGTCCCCGGTATCTGAATGAATATATCGGGCAAAACAAGGTTAAGGAAAATTTGAAAATATATATTGAAGCTGCCAAATTACGCAATGAAGCATTGGATCATGTGCTGCTTTACGGTCCGCCAGGACTTGGTAAAACGACACTTGCCAATATCGTTGCCAACGAATTGGGCGTAAACTTGCGTACCACATCGGGACCGGCGATTGAACGACCGGGTGATCTCGCTGCACTGCTGACGAATCTGCAGGAAGGCGATGTTCTGTTTATTGACGAGATCCATCGTCTGCATCGTACCGTTGAAGAAGTAATGTACCCAGCCATGGAGGACTCTGCCCTTGATATTATGATCGGAAAAGGTCCAAGTGCGCGTTCCGTGCGATTGGACCTTCCACCATTCACCTTGATTGGGGCTACAACACGCGCTGGATTGCTGTCTGCACCACTTCGAGACCGGTTTGGTGTAATCAGTCGGTTGGAGTTTTATACCGTGGATGAGCTCGCTTATATCGTCTCACGATCTACGGAAATTTTGGGCGTCGAAATTGTTGGCGATGCTGCAGAAGAGATTGCTCTCCGATCACGCGGGACACCGCGAATTGCCAATCGTTTGCTAAAACGGGTACGTGACTTTGCCCAGGTAAGGGGCGATGGAATCATTACCCAGGCACTGGCTGAAGAAGCGTTGAAACGACTTCAGATTGACCCGCGCGGCTTGGACGAGATTGATCACAAGATGCTTACATCTATGATTAACAGTTTCCGCGGAGGACCCGTTGGACTGGATACGATAGCAGCTACGATTGGTGAAGAAAGTCAGACGATTGAGGATGTCTATGAGCCTTATCTTCTGCAAATCGGTATGATTCAACGTACACCAAGAGGCAGGGTTGTTACGGATCTGGCTTATCATCATCTTGGTTTGCCTATACCACCGAGGGACGGAAAGTAAACCAGGTTCTGTAGTTCTTAAAAAACCAAATTGAAGTTTTTATGAAAACTTCCCGATATAACGTGTAGAAACAGCATGGAGAGGAGTTTGAACGTGGGAAAAGCATTACAAAAGAAGAAGTGGAGTCGGCGGTTAAAGGTATTGGCTGCTGCACTTTTAACAGTGGGATGTCTGCAAGTGCCCGCTTTTGCTGCAGAGAGTAACGGGCAGATGATTCGGGTAGCCATGTTTGCGAATCTGGGGAGCACATATAAGTCAACAACCCCTCTCATTACACTTGAATCAACCGGTAATTGGAGCATTGGATCAGAGAGTGGGGCGGGAGTCACACTTCCTGCTGGTCAAATTCGCTTCAGTGCAGATGGCTTTCGTGTGAAAGTGCTGGAAACCGGGGACTTCAAGACTGCTGCAGCAGCAGCAAAATTGTTGCAGGCGACTAGTGATAAACCATTGCTGTTCACAACGACGCTGAGCGGTAAGGCCACGTATCAACTTTACACAGGAAATTATGCGACAGAAGCTTTGGCTACACAAGCCGTTGCACGAGTGCAAAAGGTGGCAGCAGCCGGGCTCGGCGGTCAAAAACCGGTGGTAACTGGAAACAAACATTTGTCAGCAGGAAGCTACAGTTCGCTTCAGGAAGCTGAGGCTGCACAGGAATCGCTCTTAGCCGCTGGAATCAATGCCATTACCGTATTGCAGTTAAGTGGTGGGGCTCAAGGATATTCAGTGTGGGTTGGGGAAGCGGTAACGGACGCCGAACTAGCAGCATTGAAAAAAACGGTGGAAGTCAAGGCACCGGGCGTGAGCTTGTCGTCAGTATCTGACAGCAATGTGCTCATGATCCGACAGGATGCGGGACTCAGCACAGATACGCTGAAAACTGCTCCACATTACACAATTGCAGGTAGTGAAGCAAAAGCTTATGTGCAGGGTGATGGAAGTGGGATTAAAGTGTTGGAGCGTTCAGCGCGGACATACCGGGGGGACATGGAAGTTAGTATCGTAGGCGGAGATTTGGCTTTGGTCAACGTTGTCCCGCTTGAGCAGTATCTATACTCGGTTGTAGGAGCTGAAGTATATTCATCCTGGCCGGCAGAGGCTCTGAAAGTTCAGGCCGTCGCAGCTCGCTCTTATGCACTTCAACAGGGAGAGCGATTCAAAATCGCCAATGTTGTGGATACGACACTCAGCCAAGCGTATAACGGAATAGGCTCGGAGAACGATAAAGTAACAAGTGCAGTAGATGCAACAGCAGGTGAAGTCATCAAAAGCGGCGGTAAAATCGTTGAAGCTGTGTTCTCTTCCAATGCTGGGGGCCAAACGGCTCACCCATCCGAAGTATGGAACGGGGGAGCAGGCGTATTCAGTAATGTGGACAGCCCTGGAGATGCGTCAGCTCAGGCAGGTTTACACACATGGTACCATGTACTGCTAAGCTCAGGGGTTAGTGGATATATCCGTGAGGATAATGTAAAAGAATTGACGACTAAAACAGAAGCAGGATTGTCCAAAGTCACAGTCACTGCCCAAAACACCAACGTACGTCCCATTCCACTGATTCAATCCACGGTTGAACCTGTGGCCAAAATGAACCCGGGCACGGAGGCTGTTGTTTTGGCGAAAGTGGCTCAGTCCAATGATTACGCGTGGGTAAGAGGACCATTTACTTCCGCAGCGTTGGTTAAAGCGTTACAAGGAAAAACAACGACCACCGTTCCGGCATCCATCTCTACCTTAGAAGTCACCAAGCGTGGACCTTCAGGAAGAGCTCTTGAAGTGAGTGCGAATGGACAGCCTTTGACAGTCAAATATGCAGATACATATCGTTCTGCACTTGGAGGGTTGCCGAGTACTTTATTTGATATTGCAGGGACCGGAAGTTATACTGTATTAGGCGCTGACGGGCAAACCTCAAGCAAAACCGGATCAAAAGGTGCTGCTGTGTTGTCCGCTTCCGGAACGGGAACATCATCCGGCAATGCTCTTGTCGTTATGAGCGGTGATGGTCAAGCCAGAGCAGTAACTCAGGGTCAAACCTTCATGTTTATCGGCCAAGGTAATGGTCACGGATTGGGCTTGTCTCAATGGGGTGCCAAAGGTATGGCAGATGAAGGGTATGATTACCAGACAATATTGAAACACTATTATCAAAATGCGACTATTGTTAAGGAATGAATTGAAAATGAATGTGAACTTATATGATTTTGAATTACCAGAGCAGTTGATTGCACAGACGCCTTTGCTTGATCGTACGGCATCGCGACTGCTGACATTGAACAAGGAGAACGGTGAGGTTAACCATCGCTCGTTCCCGGATATCATCAATTTTCTAGAGCCTGGCGACACTTTGGTATTGAATGACACGCGGGTATTGCCAGCGAGACTGTTCGGTACAAAAGAAGATACCGGAGCCAAAGCTGAGGTACTCCTGCTGAAAAATGTGGAAGGTGACCGCTGGGAAGCTCTTGTCAAACCAGGGAAGAGGCTGAAAGCCGGTTCAGTTATTGTATTCGGTGATGAGCTTAAGGCTGTTATTGATGAAGAAGGCGAAATGGGTGCACGTACCCTCACATTCTCCTATAACGGAATCTTCCAGGAGATCCTGGATCGTTTGGGCGAGATGCCACTGCCTCCTTATATTAAAGAGACTCTGGATGATCGTGAAAGATACCAGACGGTGTATGCAAAGCACGAAGGATCAGCAGCGGCTCCAACAGCTGGGCTGCATTTTACGGATGAGCTGCTGGATCAGATCCGTGCCAAAGGCGTCAATGTTACTTTCATTACGCTTCATGTTGGTCTCGGAACATTCCGCCCAATGTCTGTTGATGTTGTGGAAGAGCATGAGATGCACGAAGAGTATTACTCCATGTCTCAGGAAACGGCGAACCTGATTAACGAAACGAAGAAACGTGGTAACCGTGTATTTGCAGTAGGAACGACGAGCTGTCGAACGCTTGAAACGGTAGGCAGCAAGTTTGAAGATGGAGTGCTTCAGGAGAGCAGCGGCTGGACCAAAATCTTTATCTACCCAGGTTACAATTTCAAAGTTATAGATGGCATGCTTACAAACTTTCATTTGCCGAAATCGACACTTGTTATGTTAGTTAGTGCACTAGCAGGCAGAGAACATATCATGAATGCATATGAGCAGGCGATTCAAGAGAAATACCGCTTTTTCAGTTTTGGCGATGCCATGTTAATCTATTGATTCACAAAGGCATACTGAAGCTAACGATTAATTTTAGAGGATGATTAAAACCAATGGCAGCAATTACGTATGAACATATCAAAACATGTAAACAATCCGGTGCGCGTCTGGGACGTGTACATACACCGCATGGTATTATCGAGACACCAACCTTTATGCCTGTTGGTACTCAGGCGACTGTAAAAACAATGAGTCCTGAAGAGTTGAAGGAGATGGATGCACAGATTATTCTGAGCAATACCTATCACCTGTTCCTCAGACCAGGACATGAGATTGTTCGCCAAGCCGGCGGTCTGCACAAGTTCATGAACTGGGATCGGCCGATTCTGACGGACAGCGGCGGGTTTCAGGTGTTTTCCCTCAGCGAGATGCGCAAAATTACAGAAGAAGGTGTTCACTTCCGTTCCCACCTGAATGGAGACAAGAAGTTCCTTTCTCCTGAGGTGGCCATGGAAGTACAGAACGCGCTCGGTTCCGATATTATGATGGCATTCGATGAATGTCCTCCGTATCCGGCTGAATATGAATATGTAAAAAAATCACTCGAAAGAACGAGCCGCTGGGCGGAACGCTGCCTCGAAAGTCATGCTCGTCCGCATGATCAAGGCCTGTTTGCCATCGTACAGGGAGGCATGCACGAGGATTTGCGTCGTCAGAGCGCCGCAGATTTGACTTCCATGGATTTCCCGGGGTATGCTATTGGTGGACTGAGTGTTGGAGAGCCGAAACATTTGATGTATGGCGTATTGGATTACACAGTACCGCTGTTACCTTCCAATAAACCACGTTACTTGATGGGAGTAGGTTCGCCCGATGCATTGATTGAGGGATCGATTCGTGGAGTGGACATGTTCGACTGTGTCCTGCCTACCCGGATTGCCCGTAACGGAACAACAATGACAAGTCAGGGACGACTCGTTGTTCGTAACGCCAAGTTTGCAACCGATTTTGGTCCACTGGATCCTGAATGCGATTGCTACACTTGTCGTAACTACTCCAGAGCTTACCTGCGTCATTTGATCAAAGCGGATGAAACATTTGGCTTGCGTTTGACGACCATTCATAATCTTCATTTCTTGCAGAATTTGATGCGCAATGTGCGCAAAGCCATAATGGAAGATCGTTTGCTTGATTTCCGTGATGAATTTTTCGATCAATATGGTCTTCATGACAATGACAAAGGTTTCTGATCAGGTTTTGCAGAACCGGAGAAACGCGTAGTATTTGTAAGTATAGTCGATAAGGGGGAGTTTAAATGTTTCAGGGAATGCCTTTGACAGCGGCCAATCCAGGCGGTGGAATTGTATCTTTGATCGTACCTTTGGTACTCATGGTTGCGATTTTCTACTTCTTGATGATTCGTCCACAGAACAAAAAGCAAAAGCAGCGCAATGCGATGCTGAACCAGTTGAAAAAGGGCGATAAAATTGTAACGATCGGTGGCCTTCACGGTACAATCGCTGAAATTACGGACGATGTTGTTGTACTTCGTGTAAACGATGTAACTAAGCTTACATTTGACCGTAATGCGATCAGCAGTGCAGTGAGTCGCGAAACCGCTGTTGAATAGATTATTCTAGTTTGTTGCAGAGAACCGGATCTCTTAGGAGGCCCGGTTCTCTTTTTCTTTTTCTCTGTAAGGTCATAAGATTCAAACTTTCTACGATCTGTGTGTATTCACCCCGAAAATTCCTCCGAGTGCCGAAATCAGAAATGCGCTTGCAAGCTGCAGACTGTCTTTCCAATTGAATGAAGCATCCAAAGCGAGGAAACCAATAAGCAATACGATCAATCCATAAATGATACCGGTTAGCCCTCCATGGTACCAGCCTTTTTCGCCAGACCGTTTTCCCGCTACAAATCCTCCAACCAGCAAAGACAAGCCATGAACGACATACGTGTAAAGCGAAAGTTCTTGCTCCCGCATGCTGCTCATCCAGAGAAAGAGGGAGAGGATTAACGCTCCCAGTAACATCCATACAAAAGCATGGCAGAGGCCCGACAAAATCGGGTTGGACATTCGAAACGAAATCACTCGGCGAATCAGCTGCATGAAGCAACCCCCTTGTACAAGTTTGAAATTATTACATTGTATGGTCAAGCCTCTGTAGTTATGAACTGAATTTTCCATTAAATGAACAATCAAGACTCGCATGAGCATATCTGGTTCCGGTCAAAATAGGGATTACGCTTCAGGTATCTGTTTGTAAACCAGATGTGAAGGAGGGAGCATGTTATGAGTTTTTCGGATATAGGAGCACATATTTTTCGAACGATTCTCATGTATTTTATCGTCTATGGAGCTATTCGGGTTATGGGTAAAAGGGAAATAGGCAAGCTGTCCATGTTTGATCTGGTTGTGTCCATTATGCTTGCCGAGATAGCAGCATTTGTCATTGAGGATACGGATAAGCCGTTGTCTCACGGCATTGTGCCCATGGTGACCGTACTTGTTGTTCAGATTGGCATGGCTTTTCTAAGTCTCAAGAGCCGTCGTTTACGACTCATGATTGATGGCAAACCGACGGTACTCATCTCCAAAGGTACACTGCATCGCGATGAAATGCGCAAACAGCGGTATAATTTGGATGACCTGCTGCTGCAGTTGCGTGAACAGAATATCGATAGTATTGGTGAAGTCGAATTTGCCATTTTGGAAACGACCGGGAAATTAACCGTTATCCCCATGAATAACTCTTCTTCGGGCCAAGGATACAGTTCATCGCAAAATAATATGAAAAAGCCTAGGCAGGACAAGATTGATGGCTTTCAAAATATTAAATATGAGGGTCTCCCCCTGCCGTTAATTATGGATGGTAAAGTCCAAGACCAAAATTTGGAGCTGATCCAGAAAACACGTTTTTGGCTGAAGAATCAGATACAACAGAAGGGTGTGCTCGATTTTAAGGATGTGTTTATATGCTCCATCGACCATAATGGCAAAGTATTCGTAAGCCTGAAGGATGATAAAAAATAGCGATAGTCTTCTTATTTCCGAGAACGTCTTTGGAACCAGGAACCAATGATCGGCATCCGGGAGAGATCGTGAAAGTCTATCATGCGGGTCATGCCCATCACAATAAAATAAACAATGAGACCAGCAAGAGGGGCAAGGATCATTCTCAGCCAGAAGGGCAGCAAAATGGCCGTATGTTCATAAACCAAAAGGGTTGCTGCTCCCATAATAACCATACCGGTTGCTGTTTTGACCCAATCCATCCATTTGAACCGGAACTGAAGCAAATTGCGCACACTTCTGGCATGTAAAAGAGTAACCACAGTTGAGTTCACACAGATCGCAATCACTGCACCAAAAATGCCGTATTCAGGTTTGGATGCTAGCAGCAAAATCAAAGTGATTTTAATGGCCGCACCGATAAATGTATTGAGAAGAGCTTTTCCTGGACGATCCAGTGCCTGCAGAGCAGCTTGAAGAGGTGCCTGGATGTAGATAAACAGAGCAAAAGGAGCCATAAGTTTAAGCATGCTTCCAATCGATGCATCATTATACAGTACTAAGCACATCGGTTCGGCAAGCACATACATAAAAACAGAAAAAGGGGCACCTGTGACGAGGGCAAGCCGCAGTGCCTGGTGCATCCGTTTATGGATGAGCGCCCGATCCCCCTGTGCGGATGCTTCAGACAGGGAGGGAACAAGTGATGTGGCAAGTGATGAAGTGAGTGCACCCGGCAGAAGCAGCAGCGGAATGATCATGCCTTGTAACGCACCATATTGAGCGGTCGCCAGTCCACGGGATATGCCTGCAAGAGCCAGACTCTGAGCGGTGACAATGGTTTCAGCAAGGTAGGAAAGTGAGCCTACAAGTCTGCCTGCTGTTACGGGTACAGAGATGGCCAGGAGGCGTCTGATCAATCCTGTTTGTGATGCATTTGAATCAACGGGTAGTGCGGGTGAAGGCACATTTGCATTTGGTGGGATCAGATGATTGGAGCGTGCAGGATCCTTTTTATGTCTGTTATAATTCCATAGCAGTACAAGCATGCCTACAAATTCACCGACGAGTGCTCCGAGCATGGCCCCTGCTGCTGCCTGGGCAATACCTTGTGGGAGAAGCAGCCAGGAGAACCAGATCACGCAAATAATGCGTACAATGGTTTCCGTAATGGAGGAAGCGGCAGTAGGAATCATATTCTGCTTACCCTGAAAATACCCGCGATACACCGCGGATACGGCTATGATCGCAATCATCGGACTCATGCTTACAAACGTATGATACACCCTCTCATCCGTTAGAACATAACGTGTAACCCACGGGGCAAAGACAATGCACAGAAACATGAAAACAACGCCCAAGGTCAAGGTGAAGCTTAGACTAATCTGTAATATGCGCTGGGGAGAATAGCGGTTGGCCCCTGTATCTGCTTCGGCAACGAGTTTGGCTACGGCGAGCGGTATGCCTCCGGTAATCAATGTCACAAGTACGATGAAGAAAGGATAGCTCAGCTGATACAAACCAACCCCTTCTGCTCCGATTACGCGAGGCAGCGCAATACGGGGGATAAAACCGAGAATACGATTAATAATGCCTGCAGCAAGCAGGATCATGGCTCCCTGGATAAATGTCTGTTTCTTCAAAACTACCCCTCTTTCCCGGTTGAAAGTAACAGGTCTCGTAAACGGGACAAAGCCGTTGTTCTTCATCCTATGCCAGTCCACTGTCTTCTCATGACAACTTGGACTCCATTAACAAAAAGATCCAGATCGGGCAAGCAGGAATCTGAATGTATGAAGTCGAATTATGTAATATTGATGCCGCATAAAGGCTTGTGCGTAAGAAGGGAGGCGCTCCCCGCTTGGAAGAAATGAACGATATGGAGCTGGAAGAATCCATTGAGATGTTATGTCGCAGCAAGGCGGAGGAATTAAGGCTCGTCGGGTACGAATATGTGACCAGCAAAGATGTCTGGAATTGCGTTAGTCATAAATATGAAAAACAGGGCATTCCACCGCTTCACCAATTGGTGAACGACATTTTGTCACTGAAAGCAACAAGCTTTATGAACTTTATGACCGTTTCTGCATACCGGGGGTCCTCTTTCTAACGAAAGGGATCTTTTTGTGTTGGAAATTGACTGCTTTTTACGGCATCGCTATAATAGGAATATTGAGAATGAAGGGGGATCTAGGAACGGCATGAAGAGAATTGTCAGTTTCATTCTGGTCGTGCTTGTGACCACAGGAGTCATGTTGGGCACAAGTCCGGGCCTGCTCAAAAATATTCGCTTGGGCCTCGATTTAAAGGGAGGCTACGAGATCTTATATGAAGCAGAGCCGCTGGAACAAGGGCAGCAAGTTACCAAAGCCTCTTTGGTACAAACTGCAAGAAGTCTGGAGAGCCGTGCCAATGCGCTCGGAACAAGCGAGCCGGAAGTAACCACAGAAGGAACCAACCGGATTCGTTTGAAATTGGCTGGTGTTACAGACGAGGAAGAAGTTAGAGCCAAAATGAAAGAACCTGCCGTCCTGACTTTCCGTAGTAAAGGAGAGAATGACAAGGAAGGCGAGTATACGAAGATTGAGCTTCGAGGAAACGAATTTGTTGAGAACGGTGCAAAGGTGACTTTCAATCAGCTGAATGAACCAATGATCGATATCCAGGTCAAAGATAAAGCGAAGTTCTCGGAAGTTACCAAACGTCTCATCGGACAACCTCTTGCCATCTATCTGGATGATCAGCTGCTCTCTGCCCCAACCGTACAACAGCAATTGACTGATGGTTCGGCACAGATTACTGGTAATTACACACGTGAGGAAGCGAATCAGCTGCGTGACACCATTAACCTGGGTGCACTTCCTCTGAAACTTACAGAGAAATACTCGCAAAGCGTTGGAGCAACGCTGGGTAAATTGTCTCTCGACCAAACGATTAAAGCGGGCTTGATCGGTTCCGTTATTATTTTAGTGTTCATGATTGGTCTGTACCGCATACCGGGGATCATTGCAAGCTTTGCCTTGATTACACATACGTGGCTGGTACTTGCGATCTTCTATATGGGAGAATTTGTGCTTACCCTTCCGGGTATTGCAGCATTTATCCTGGGTATAGGGATGGCGGTTGACGCCAACATCATTACGTACGAGCGGATTAAGGAAGAAATGCGGAGTGGTAAATCGATTCTGTCGTCAGTTAAGGCAGGAAGCAAGCATTCCTTCCGTACCATTATCGACTCCAATATCACAACCATCATTGCTGCGGCCGTTATGTTTTTCCTGGGTACAGGCGCAGTCAAAGGTTTCGCGCTCGTGCTGATTTTTGACATCGTCACCAGCATTATCACGAATATTTTCTTCTCCCGCTTCCTGTTGACCCTGCTTGTGCGGGCTAACGTGTTGAAGAAGCCTAAGTACTTCGGAGTGAAGGAGAGTGAAATTCGTGCGCTTTAATTGGAACTATGATTATATTAAAGGCAGTAAAATTGCCTATACGTTCTCCATTATTTTGACTTTGGCAGGAATTATCAGTTTGTTCTCCCTTGGATTAAATTATGCGGTTGATTTCCGCTCAGGTTCGAATGTGGACATTACCGTTTCCAAGGCAATTACTTCAGAACAAATTACTCCGATTATCGAAGACATTGGTGTCAATGAAGGCGATGTAAATATTACGCCAGGTGCCGACCGAGTTAACGTTCGTTTCTCCAACGTATTGGATGAGACACAAGAGAGCAAGTTCAAAGAGGAGTTCACCAAGCTGGACCCGGAAGCTTCTTATGAAGTCAATACCGTAGACCCGGAAATGGCCAAAGAACTCGAACGTAACGCTATCTATGCGGTCCTTATCGCAAGTATCGGGATCATGATCTATGTTGCAATCCGTTTCGAGTGGCGTTTTGGACTGGCAGCCGTTATTGCGCTCTTCCATGATGCATTTGTCGTCATTAGTGTGTTCTCCATCTTCCGTTTGGAAGTGGATCTGACCTTTATTACCGCTGTATTGACGATTGTCGGTTTCTCCATTAACGATACCATTGTTATTTTTGACCGTATTCGGGAGAACCTGCGTTTCGCCAAGAAAACAACAAAAGCCGACTTGCGTGAAGTGGTAAACCGCAGTTTGGCTCAAACGATGACACGCTCATTGAACACGACATTTACAGTGTTTGCGGCATCCATCTGTTTGTTTATCTTCGGTGGAGAGTCCATTCGCATGTTCTCGCTTGCGATGGTAATCGGGACACTGTTCGGTGCATATTCATCCATCTTCATCGCAGCACCACTATGGCTGGCTCTCAAAGGAAAACAAGTGGACAAGCCGAAAACGGCAGCCAAAGCATCCAACTAAACATCTTATTTGCAAGCCGCGTCTGTCAGGCGCGGTTTTGCAACTTTACGTACAGGATTAAGGGGGAATTTTCATGACCAGAGAACGTATTCCAGCTGCTCAATCGGCAACGTGGAGTGGTATTGCCGGGAATATGGCACTTGCAGTGATTAAGGCTGGCGTCGGTTATATGGCGAACAGCAAATCGCTGCTTGCCGATGGTCTGTATTCTGCCTCGGAAGCTGCTTCCTCACTGGCAGGTCTCTTCCCCTCGAAGTCTGTACAGGATAGGAATAAAGCTCGCAGGGAGAAGGCCAGAGAGCATTCGCGCATGGCGAGGCCCGGGATTACGGTGCTGCTGTCCGTCCTGATCCTTATGGGAGGGCTTCAGATTGCAATCTCTGCTCTGACCGGATTGACCGGGGATGAGCCTGGCGAATCGGCAAAATACGATCATGCACTTATCGCAGCTTTTGCTGCACTTGCTGTGAAAGAAGCTATTTTCCAATTTCAATATCGATATTACCGCAGGCGCAATCAGTCGCAGGCACTGTCCTATGCTCAGGAACATCGCCGTGCGCTCTATTGTTCTCTCACCGTACTCGTAGGCATTGCAGGTTCAATGGCTGGTGAAACGATGGGGATTCATGTTCTGTTGTATATGGACTCAGCCGCTGCACTTATTGCTTCCTGCTTCGTCCTTCATAAGGGTTACCGTATGATTGTAGATACCGTCTATGGCTCGCTCGTTCAGGAACTGGAACAGGAAGAGGCCATGGATTTCAAGGAAACGGTACAACGGGTTTATGGTGTTATTACGATTGAACATCTGACTGCCCGGGAACAGGAACATGCTGTAACCGTTGAATTGGTCATTAGTGTGAATCCGAGAATTTCGGTGCTGGAAGCACAGGAAATTGCCAATCGGGCCAAGACCTTGCTATTAACCCGGTTTAGTCATGTAAAAGAAGTACAAATCCAGGCTATCCCTTATGATCCGGGATATCCTTACAAATCCAATCATGAACTCCCCGATCATGAAGCGACATTAATTCAGTAATGAAGCGCGGGTCCCGTAGATCAGGAAAGGAGCGTTATCATTGCTTTATTCGCAATACCGGTGGAACACACCGAATATCGATTTGGAGGCGGCTGCGGGACTCTCGCAGGCGCTTTCCGTTTCAGCACTTGTTGGACGTTTGCTGGTTAGCCGGGGAGTCCATAATGAAACTGAGGCAGAGCGGTTTCTTCATCCCGATCTGGGGCAGATGCATGATCCTTATCTGCTTCGGGGCATGAAGGAAGCTGTACCCCGTATCCGGCTTGCGCTCGAGCGTGGTGAACATATTTTAATTTATGGAGATTACGATGCAGATGGTGTGTCCAGTACTTCGCTGATGATCCATTTAATGCGGCATCTTGGGGCATCCTATGATATCTACATCCCTCATCGGTCCAATGAAGGTTATGGATTGCACAATCATGCGCTGGACTGGGCTCATCAGCAAGGGGTTACTCTAATTATTACGGTTGATACAGGAATCAGTGCGGTAGATCAAATTGCATATGCGGCAACACTTGGAATGGAAGTCATCGTAACAGACCATCATGAACCGCCTGAGACTCTTCCAGAAGCGTTTGCTTTGATTAATCCCAAACTTCCCGATTGTCCCTATCCTTTCAAAGGCTTGGCCGGTGCGGGAGTAGCCTTGAAACTGGCCCAAGCCCTGATCGGTGAGGTGCCCGGCGAATGGATGGAGATTGCTGCCATTGGCACCGTCGCCGATCTCATGCCGCTTGAAGGAGAGAATCGGGTTATTGTCAGTTATGGCGTTGAGTCCATGCGGGGATCACGTCTGCCAGGCATAAGTGCGCTACTTGAGATTAGCGGCGTGGATCAAAGCCAGGTTACATCGGTGAACATTGCCTTTGCGATGGCTCCCCGTATTAATGCCAGTGGTCGTTTAGATCATGCAGGCAGAGCTGTTTCGCTTCTTACAACCGAGAATCTGGATGAGGCTCATATGCTTGCAGGCCAACTCGATCTGTTGAATCGGGAACGGCAGCAGGTCGTCGAGGGCATTGTCCAGGAAGCCAGCGCGCAGTTGGAACAAAAAATTCAGCTGCGTTCCGGCAAAGTTCCCGATGTGATCGTTCTTGCGGGAGAAGGCTGGAATGTGGGGGTTGTGGGCATCGTGGCTTCCAAAATACTGGAACGCTATTATCGTCCGACACTCATCTTGGGAATAGACCCTCAGACGGGTGTATGCAAAGGCTCTGCCCGCTCCATTGATGGCCTGGATATCTATGAGGCACTTACCGCTTGTAAACATACAATGGACCACTACGGTGGACATCCGGCAGCAGCAGGCATGACTCTTCATCGGGATCAGCTGGAAGAACTGGAATCGGGGTTGAATGAGTTTGCAGCCGCCGTTCTGACGGAAGCGGATTTTATGCCTGAGCGACGGGCAGATGACGAGTGTAGAATTAGTGACGTGCCGCTGAAAGTCATTCAGGAAATTGACAGACTTCAACCTTTCGGCATGAGCAATCCTTCGCCTCGTTTTGTTTTGAGGAATGTCATGGTAAAAGAAACACGAACGATGGGCCGGGAGAAACGACATCTGAAACTGGTTCTCGAACAAGACGGCCAGCAGCTCGAAACGGTTGCCTTTGGCAAGGGAGCTTTAGCCGAATTTTTACCTGTGGGTACTCTTATTGATGTAATGGGCGAATTGTCCATCAATGAATGGAACGGGATGCGCAAACCGCAATTGATGCTTCAGGACATTCATGTTCCACATGCTCAAGTCTTCGATTTGCGTGGGAACGCCGATCCACTTAACACGATGAAACAGTTCCTTGATTCACTTGAAGTACATCTAAGGTATACATCTGGCTCAATAGGTGCGATTGTCCGGAAGGATATCCATGTTTCTGAGGGAAATTCATTGTATGAACCGTGCCTTTGGGTATATGATAGAAAGGTCGGGTTGTTTCCGTATAATGCTGCTGCGCAGCATTATGGACAGGAACAGGTCCGGACGTTATTTGTGTTTGATACGCCGGAAACCCCGGAACAACTTGATGCCATGCTGGCCATGTTCAGCGGAGCCGAGAATATCATCCTTCTGCACGGATCAGGCAACCGCCGAGATCGCCTTCAGATGCCCTCCAGAGACCTCTTCAAGCGTATTTATATGCTGGTGTCGAAATGGAGAGCTGAACCGGTAGAGGAACAAGAGATTACTCCTGTGCTCAGTCGTCAGTGTGGATGTTCGCCGCGTATGATTACCATGATGCTGGATGTGTTTGAAGAGTTATCGTTCATCACCCGCAAGGATGGCAAAATATCGTTTGTGGATAACCCGCCCAAACGCGATCTGGCCTCGTCCCGTCATTATCAGGCATTGGAAAATATGGCCGAGACAGAACAGGTACTGCTGGATGCATCTACACCGCAGCTGACACAATGGATGATATCCCGGATGAAGGGCGTATCTTAGATGGAAGTTGTGTATTTATTTTAGGAGGAGATTATTTTGGATTTTAAAGAGTATATTCGTGTCATTCCTGACTTTCCACAACCGGGAATCAGCTTCAAGGACATTACGACATTGCTGAAGGATGGAGAAATGTACCGCAAGGCAATCAATGAGCTGAAAGTAATGGTTTCTGATCTCAAAATTGATGTCATTGCTGGACCTGAAGCACGTGGTTTCGTTGTGGGCGCCCCTCTGGCATACGCTCTTGGTGTCGGCTTTGCTCCGATTCGCAAAAGTGGAAAACTGCCTGGAGAGACGATTGAAGTAGGTTATGATCTCGAATATGGCAAGGATACACTTGCGATGCATACCGATGCAATTGAAAAAGGACAAAACGTCCTGATTGCTGACGATTTGCTGGCAACGGGTGGAACGATTGCAACTTCCGTTAACCTGATTGAACAATTGGGAGGCAAAGTTGTAGGTGCGGCATTCCTGATTGAACTGTCTGACCTGAATGGACGTGCCAAATTGCCGGAGATCGATGTATTTACGCTGATGAATTACTAAGATCCCTGCATGCGTGCTGTCTTATCACTTTAAAGTGCATCTCCCGTTTCCCGGGAAATAATATACAGCATTAATGATTATTAAAAAGCCTGCTTTCTCATTTCCTAAGAATTGAGAGAGCAGGCTTTTTGGTATCTATGTTTGTTGGTAACCCGAATGCGGATGATTATGATCCGACCAAGGACATTAGTCCGGGGTTTTCTCTGTCAGTGGCTGTTTTTCCGACTGGTCATTAGACCATCCGAGTACTTCGAACAATTTGAATAACAGGCTCAGCAGGATTCCTACAATAGTAGCCAGTGCCATGCCTTTCAATTGTACTCCATAAATGGATACCTGAGTTCCGCTGAGTCCGATCACAAGTACAAGCGTTGTCAGCAAGAGGTTCGTTGGTTTGGCAAAGTCTACTTTTTGCTCGACCAGAATACGCAGACCGGATGCGGCAATGACACCGAACAGAAGCAGGGATACACCACCCATGACCGGAACCGGAATGTTGGCAACAAGCGCCGAGAATGTTCCTGAAAACGAGAGCACGATCGCTATGATGGCTGCGCCACCAATAACGTAAGTGGAATAAACTCTTGTAAGTGCCATAACACCGATATTTTCACCATAGGTCGTATTCGGCGTGGATCCAACAAAACCGGACAGGATAGTGGAAACTCCATTTCCGAGCAGGGAACGATGGAGACCAGGGTCTTTGGAGAGATCCTTGCCCACAATGCTGCTCGTTACGAGCAAATGTCCGATGTGCTCTACAATAACTACGAGAGCTACGGGCAAAATAGTGAAGATAACGGACCAGTCAAACGTTGGTGTGGTGACCGTTGGCATGGAAATCAAATCAGCACTTGCAATCTTTTCCGTTTCAATTGCATCCATAAAGTACCCAAGTACATATCCGGATACAATTCCGATCAGAATGTGAATGATTTTGGGGAATCCGCGGAAGGTTACGGCTCCGATTACAGTGATACCGAGAGTTACCATGGATAAAATAATGGGCTTGGCCTGAGGAACCCAGTTGGGGTTGTTCACAGGGTCAGAGTTGATCAGCCCAGCCATGCCTGCTGCAACAGGCACGAGTTCCAAACCGATCAGGGCTACGATGGCTCCCATGACTGCCGGAGGGAACACAACATTAATCCAGCCTGTCCCGGCATATTTGATAATAAGAGCGACAAGACAGAATACAATGCCTGTTATAATAAATGCTCCGAGGGCCATGGAGTAGCCGTTACCCGGATGCGATTCTATAACAACTGTAACGGGCGCGATAAAAGCAAAGCTGGAACCCAGGTATGCTGGTATTTTTCCTTTGCACATTAATATGTAAAGCAATGTTCCGATACCGTTCATCAACAGGATCATGCTTGGATCAACCCCGAACAGGTTGGGTACAAGCACCGTGCTGCCAAACATGGCAAACAAATGCTGCAGACTGAGCAGGGACCCAGATCCTAGTGGCATCTTCTGATTAACCTGAATTTCGCGTTGCAATGAACATTCATCTCCTTTTCCGAAACACAAATCTTCAATAGATTACAGAGTTTCTCTTAATTAAGCAATAACATTTTTTGCGATTCGGCTTCGAATGTACGTTTTTTAGCAAATATTGATTCTATTTCGTATATAAATGGCCATAATATTTAAGATAATGGCACGGTTCAATCCGGTTAAGCGGATTATGGAGACATGGATGGGCCAGTCATAAATTCTTTTAAAAAAATTGGATATATGCTCTTATTCGTCAGCAGTTGACGGGAAACGGGCGAAGCGTCATAATTATAGGAAATTACTTTTACGGGGAACCTGTGTTGATGCATTTGTCACGGGTTCCATTTTGTATAGAAAGGACACGGAACAGATCAGAATGGGCATAGAGCAATTACTCGAGAAGGCCGGAGCTTATATCAAAGAACCCGATCTGGTGCGCATACGTGAAGCCTACGAATTTGCTGATCAGGCCCACCATGGACAGACGCGAAAATCGGGAGAACCGTATATTCTGCATCCGCTTGCGGTTGCCGACATTGTTGTGAACATGCAGATGGACACCATCTCCATAATAGCAGCGCTTCTTCATGATGTTGTAGAAGACACTACGGTATCGCTTGAGGAAATCCGCACTCATTTCGGCAATACGTGTGCCATGCTTGTTGACGGCTTGACGAAGCTGGAACGTATTCAGTTCCGCTCCAAGGAAGAGCAGCAGAACGAAAACTATCGTAAAATGTTCATCGCCATGGCGCAGGACATCCGTGTCATCGTTATCAAATTGGCTGACCGCCTGCACAATATGCGGACACTCAAATTTCAATCGGAAGAAAGCCAGCGCAGGATTTCTTATGAGACGCTGGAGATTTTCTGTCCCATTGCCAACCGTTTGGGTATATCTGCGATCAAATGGGAAATGGAGGACATTGCTCTCCGTTATTTGAATCCGCAGCAATACTACCGTATTGCAAATCTGATGCACAAGAAGCGTGCAGAACGTGAGCAGTACATCGATACGGTGATGGATGGAATCACGACCAAGCTTGATGAGATGGGAATTCAGGCAGATCTGTCTGGTCGTCCGAAACATATTTACAGTGTGTTCAAAAAAATGACAACGAAGAACAAGCAGTTTAACGAAATCTACGATCTGCTTGCGATTCGTATTATTGTGGATAATATCAAAGATTGTTATGCTACCCTCGGCATTATACACACATTATGGAAACCGATGCCTGGGCGTTTCAAGGATTATATTGCAATGCCTAAGGCTAACATGTACCAATCGCTCCATACAACGGTGGTTGGCCCGAATGGGGAGCCGACTGAAGTTCAGATTCGGACATGGGATATGCACCGTACTGCCGAATTCGGGATTGCGGCCCACTGGGCCTATAAGGAAGGTGCAGCAACCGGAAATAATTTTGAAGATAAAATTACGTTCTTCCGGGAAATTCTTGAGCTTCAAAATGAAGCGCAGGATGCATCTGAATTTGTCGAATCCCTTAAGATGGATTTCTTCTCTGATTTGGTATTTGTATTTACGCCAAAAGGTGAAGTCATTGAGCTGCCTACAGGTTCCGTGCCGCTGGATTTTGCGTACAGAATTCATACCGAAGTGGGTAACCGTACAATTGGAGCCAAAGTCAACGGTCGTATCGTTCCACTTGATTACCATCTGAAGACTGGAGATATCATTGAGATTTTGACGTCCAAACATTCATATGGTCCAAGTCAGGATTGGCTCAAAATTGCGAAATCATCTCATGCGAGAGCCAAGATCAAGCAGTGGTTCAAGAAGGAACGCCGCGAAGAAAACGTTGAAAAAGGCCGCGAAAGCTGTGAGCGCGAGCTGAAACGTATGGGGCTTGATCCTTCTGCGTGGATGACGGATGACAAATTGATGGAAGCATGCAAAAAATATGCATTTAACGATATTGATGACATGCTTGCAGCGGTTGGATTCGGTGGTATTACTGCTGCGCAGATCGTAACCAAAGCGACCGAGAAATTGCGCAAGGAACAGGAAGAGTCGAGCTTGCTCGAATTGAATTCCGAAATGCGGGAGCTGAAGCCTGCACCTGAGCGCAAGAATCGTCCTACCAACGGCATACGTGTCAAAGGCATCGATAACTTGCTCGTTCGCTTTGCACGCTGTTGTAATCCTGTCCCGGGTGATGACATTATCGGTTACGTTACGCGCGGACGTGGGGTATCCGTGCACCGCAGCGACTGTCCGAACATTCCTTCAAGCGGGGATGGAGAGGAAGCAGCACGCGTCATTGAGGTGGAATGGGAAGAAAATATCGAGGCCAACTACAGTGTCGATATTGAGATTACCGGACATGATCGCAATGGACTGCTCAATGAAGTGCTTCAGGCCGTTTCCGAAAGTAAAACCAATATATCTGCCGTCACCGGACGGACAGACAAAAATAAATTAGCATTGGTGCACGTTACAATCCTGATCCGCAATACAGAGCATCTGCATTCTGTCGTCGAACGGATCAAACGGGTAAAAGATGTCTATTCCGTGCATCGGATTATGCAGTAAGGAGCCTGTCAGATGAGAGTGCTTGTACAACGTTGCAAAGAGGCTCAGGTTACAGTTGGTGACGAAATAACGGGACGGATTGAATCCGGGGTCATGCTGCTCGTAGGTATTACTCATGAAGACACGGAGAAAGATGCGGTGTATCTTGCAGACAAGGTGGCAGGACTTCGCATTTTCGAGGATGATCAGGAAAAGATGAATCTTAGCCTGATGGATGTGGGTGGCGCAGTCCTTTCGGTCTCGCAATTTACTCTATATGGCGACTGTCGCAAAGGGAAACGCCCGAGTTTTGCGGCTGCAGCCCGGCCAGAAGCGGCTGAGGTGTTATATGAGACCTTTAATCAACTATTGAGGGATAAAGGCATTCAGGTGGAAACAGGGAGATTCGGAGCCATGATGGATGTGTCCTTCACCAACTGGGGGCCCGTGACTTTAATGCTGGAGAGCCCTCTCCGTCAGGAAGCACGTGCATAATTCACCCGGGATCAGGCCATAATGAGGGATAGTTCTAGTACTAGCATAAGCTGATTAAAGGAGTATCTCTCACTATGCGTCAATCTGCCAAGATAACACGTTCCCGTATGGAACCACTGCTTATTCCCGGGAATCTGTATGAGTCGCTAAAGTTGGCTCGCGCAGCTTCTGAATGCGTGGCTACGATCTGGTCTACCCAGGATTCGGACAAGGGAGAACAGAGTCACCTGCCGCGTGCCTAGTTAAGATGAAAGCAAGCAGTCATTTTATATGTTGAAAGCTTACTCGTATAGCAGCAGAGCCGAAAGCCTTGATTCGATACTTGAATCAGGGCTTTTTTATGTGATGTTTTTGTTTCCGTGTTGGGAAGAAACTCAATTATCGATTACTTAAGCTGTTATAAACAGCTGCAGTTAGGGTAATAACAACACGAGGCACAGGATCGTGCCGAGGTTCAGGGTTTGTACATGGATTTACTGAATTTGTAGATTACTAAATTCTGCAAAACCCGAATATGAAAAGATTTTTCGAACACGGAAAGGAGAACGTACGTTATGAGTAAAGTTGCTTTTTTATTGGCGAATGATTTTGAAGATTCGGAAATGCAGGTTCCATATGATGAGGTGAAAAAAGCCGGACACGAAGTGGAAATCATCGGTTTGAAGGCAGGAGAAACGCTCAAAGGTAAAGGTGGCAAGGCTTCCTATACTTCAGACAAGGCGATTGCAGAAGTGTCGGCTTCAGATTATGACGCTGTGGTCATTCCAGGGGGATCTTCTCCTGAAAATCTGCGCACGGATGCAAACATCCTGAAGTTTGTAACGGAGATTAACAGTGCGAAGAAGCCAATCGCAGCAATCTGCCATGGCCCGCAAATTCTGGCCAGCGCTGACCTGCTCAAAGGGCGAACCATTACGTCCTATCCTCCACTTAAGGATGATATGGTCAATGCAGGTGCTGAATTTAAAGATCATGAGGCTGTAGTGGACGGCAATTACATTACATCGAGAACACCAGCCGATGAGCCTGCATTTGTTCGTGAACTGTTGAAAGTCATATAATCGGTCACAGGTAAACGATTTAACTTGTTTATCAAGTTAATCTGCACAAATACATGATGTAATTTATTCCGACAAAGGAGGGTTTGACATGGCAAAGCATATTCAGGCATATTTTCGAACCGAAGATGAGGCGGAGGGTGCTAGAACTTCACTTCAGACGTTTCGTACCGAGCATTTGGAGGTAGGACAGCTGGACAGTGCGATTGGCAGAGACAAACGCATCTTGCTACCGCTGGTGCCTTATAATACGGCGGGTGGCGCAGGTACAAATGGAGCCATGGGTGTGGGTACAGCGCCTGGAGTTCCGGCAAGTGAGAATGTTGTTCCAGTGGTTAGTAATGTGGATCGTAATGCTGACCGGGATGTGCGCGACAATGTGAATGCGGACGGTGACCTGCTCAGAGCGGCAGACGTCTCCTCGGACGATTATGATGATCTGCATTATGTTTTGTCTGCCAAAGTCCAGGATGAGGATTATGATGAAATTGTTCATAAGCTTCGCTCCAACAATGCCTATGTGGAAGAATTGAATTAACGTGTAGATCATGGAAGAGCCCCTGCGACGCCTGACTTCATTTGATGTCAGCGCGATCACAAGGGCTCTTCTGTATAAGTTTACTTTTATAATTATAAAGCGCTATCATTTTTGTAATATTACTGTAATATTAGTTACATAAGGCTTTAACATAGGGCGTTTATAATAACAAGCATGACCCCCTTTTTTTATATATCCTTTGAGCCTGCACACCGTGTGCAGGCTTTTTTTTGCTGTCTTTTGATGTTAGCCCTTGACTTTAGTACTGCGGTTCATTACAATCAGAAAATAATATGTTGACTATAGTCAATATCAGTCGTTTTCTTGAATTATATTACTGATTTGATGACGGGACCAAGTACTCCGTGCCCACATGAACAGAGAGGAATCCCTTGGCTGTAAGGATTCTCTTGATGAGCGGACGAATGACTTCCCCGAGAACAGACGGCGAACACATCAGAGCTGATTCTGATAGCCATTAGCCGGCCTGCGCAGGACGTGCGTTACACGTAGAGCGGAACGATGGTTTGATCGGATTGCGATAATGCAGTCTTTCATGATCAGATGATCACCTGAACGGCGAAAGTGTCAGGAGTTCCGGAATGTGGGTGGTACCACGGGTGAATGTATATACACAATCTCTCGTCCCTTTGTTTGCTGTATGCAGCGACAGGGCGAGGGATTTTTTTGTTATATAGAGAAAATAGAGGCTGGAGGGATGCAAGATGGCTTTTCAGAAACCAACGGGAACACAGGATTTACTGCCGGGCGTAGTGGAGAAGTGGCAGTTTGTCGAAGAGAAAATTAAGGATCTGTGTCGCCGTTTTAATTACCGGGAGATCCGTACACCCATTTTTGAACAGACTTCACTGTTTGAGCGAGGGGTAGGCGAAACAACTGACATCGTTGAAAAAGAAATGTACACGTTCAAGGATAAGGGCGATCGCAGCATGACACTTCGTCCGGAAGGAACTGCTGGTGTTGTACGTGCTTTTGTAGAGAATAAGCTCTATGGGGAGCCAGACGTAACGAAACTTTATTATGTAGGTCCCATGTTCCGCTATGAGCGTCCGCAAGCAGGACGCCAGCGTCAGTTCCACCAGTTCGGGGTAGAGGCATTCGGAGCAGTAGATCCGGCAATTGATGCAGAGGTTATCGCACTTGGTTATCAGTTCTGTGTTGAGCTGGGGTTGAAGGATGTCAAAGTTGAAGTGAACTCGGTGGGTAATGCGGCAAGCCGTGCTGCCTATCGTGAAGAGCTGCTGGGCTTCCTGAGACCGATGAAGGACACCTTGTGCAAGGATTGCCAAAATCGCATGGAACGCAATCCGCTTCGCGTCCTCGATTGTAAGGTAGATCAGGACAAATTTGTCGGTGCGCCTTCCATTCTGGATAGCCTGGACGAGGAAGCAACAAACCACTTTGCCAAAGTTCAAGGTTTCCTGGATGATTTCGGCGTAGACTATGCAGTGAATACGCGTCTTGTGCGCGGACTGGATTATTACACCATGACAGCATTTGAATTGAAGGCCCAGGGGATTGGTGCCATTGATACCGTAGGTGGCGGCGGCAGATATAACGGCCTCGTTGGAGATATCGGCGGACCGGATCAACCGGGCATCGGTTTTGGTATCGGTCTGGAACGCATTCAACTGATTCTGGAACACCAAAACATTAATGTAAGTGCCCTCACTCCACTTGATGTGTACTTTGTTGCTCTTGGAGAAGCAGCAGATCGGGAAGTAAACCGTCTGTTGTTCAAACTTCGTCAGTCCGGTCTTTCGGGTGAACGTGATTATCTGGGGCGCAAGATGAAGGCTCAAATGAAATCAGCAGATCGTTACAAAGCCCGTTATACGGCGATTCTTGGTGATGATGAGCTGGAACGTGGAGAGATTGCACTCAAAGCGATGGATACAGGTGAACAGCAAACCGTGAAACTGGAAGAGCTGATCACAACGATTCAGGGAGCCAGATAAGCTCGTACAAGCCAGAGTAAGTTAAATATAATATCAATATGATTCGGCAGCCTTACAGGGCCTGGAAGCCATTCAATGTGGATTTTGTCCAAGAATGTTACAGCTCCCGTAAGTACAACGCCTTTCAATACATCGTCTTCACGCAACCGCGCTGTTAAAGTAATGGTCTTGACCTACTTGCACAGAACGGAAATTCACATAATGAGGAGTTTGGTTATGAAAAGAAGTCATCATTGCGGCGCATTAACGACCGCACACATCGGCGAAACCGTAACATTGAACGGCTGGGTACAGACCCGCCGTGACCTGGGGGGCGTACTGTTTATCGATCTGCGTGACCGCAGCGGTATTGTACAAGTGGTATTTAACCCGGCCTACTCCGGCGAAGCTCTGCAAATTGCTGACCGGGTACGTAGTGAGTATGTTATCGCCGTATCGGGTAAAGTGGTTAAACGTGATGAAGAGACCGTGAACAAAAACCTGCCTACAGGTGAAATTGAAGTTCAGATTACGGAAATCGAAGTGCTGAACGCGGCAAAAACGCCGCCATTCTTCATTGAGGATGGTGTGGAAGTCGATGAGTCCCTTCGCTTGAAATATCGTTATCTGGATCTGCGTCGTCCGGAAATGTACGAAACATTGAAATTGCGTTCCAAAGCGTCCAAAGTATTCCGTGACTACCTGGATGGAGAAGAGTTCGTTGAAGTGGAAACACCGATTCTTACGAAGAGCTCCCCGGAAGGTGCGCGTGACTATCTCGTACCAAGCCGTGTGCATGAAGGTGAATTCTTCGCTCTGCCGCAGTCTCCGCAAATCTACAAACAATTGCTGATGGTCGGCGGACTTGAGCGTTATTATCAAATCGCCCGCTGCTTCCGGGATGAGGATCTGCGTGCAGACCGTCAACCTGAGTTCACACAAGTCGACATCGAGACTTCCTTCCTGGAACAGGATGACCTGCTGCCGATGATGGAAGAGCTGATGGCCAAATTGCTGCGTGAAACGAAAGGCATTGAGTTAGAGCTGCCATTCCAACGGATTACGTATGCAGATGCGATGGGTAAATACGGTTCAGACAAACCGGATCTGCGCTTTGGCATGGAGCTGGTGGAAATGAACGATATCGTAGCGAACAGTGGTGTAAAAGTATTTGCTTCTGTCATCGAAAAAGGTGGAGAAGTGAAAGTACTGAATGCCAAAGGCTGTGGCACGTGGAGCCGCAAAGAGATCGACGATCTCGGACCATTCGCAGCACGTTATGGTGCCAAAGGTCTGGCGTGGATTCAAGTGAAAGACGGCGAATTCAAAGGCCCAATCGTGAAATTCTTTACACCGGAAGAGATTGAAGCGGTAAAAGAACGCACTGGCGCTGAAGAAGGCGACTTGCTGCTCTTCTCTGCGGACAACAAAAAAGTGGTTGCAGACGTTCTGGGTGCACTGCGTCTGAAAATCGGTCGTCAACTTGGTCTGATTGATGACAGCAAATTCAAATTTGCCTGGGTTGTGGACTTCCCACTACTTGGATATGATGAAGATGCGAAACGTTACGTGGCAGAACATCATCCGTTCACTCGTCCAAAAGACGAAGATGTGGCTCTGTTCGATACAGACCCGGGTGCGATTCGTGCTCAAGCTTATGACCTTGTTCTGAATGGTTATGAAGTAGGTGGCGGTTCAATGCGTATCTACAAACGTGACGTGCAAGAGAAAATGTTCGCTGCCCTTGGCCTTTCTCCAGAAGTATCCAATGAGAAATTCGGTTATCTGCTTGAAGCATTCGAATACGGAACTCCACCACATGGCGGTATCGCCTTTGGTCTTGACCGTCTCGTTATGCTGTTGGCAGGCCGTACAAACCTGCGTGAAACCATTGCCTTCCCGAAAACGGCAAGTGCAACCGATCTGCTCATGAACGCACCTTCTGAAGTGGACGGAGCCCAGTTGGAACAACTTCATATCCGTGTAGCCCGTAAACCGGTGGCGGAAAAGAAATAAAGGAGGCATCGATTCTCAATGCTCCATCAATTTTCAAGAACAGAGCTGGCAATCGGACCTGAAGGTCTGGATGCTTTGAAAAATAGTACAGTTGCCGTGCTTGGTATTGGCGGCGTGGGCGGTATAGCCGTTGAAGCCCTTGCTCGCAGCGGGGTTGGACGCATCATCTTGATCGACAAGGATGTGGTGGACATCACCAACGTTAACCGCCAGATTCACGCGTTGACCACGACCGTTGGTCAGAAAAAAGCCGATCTGATGGTGGACCGGGTCAAGCTCATTAACCCTGAGATTGATGCCATCGCCTTGAACATGTTTTACACGGAAGAAACGTATGAGGAACTGTTTAAATATGAACTGGATTATGTCTTGGATGCATCCGACACGATCATCTACAAAATCCATCTCATTAAGGAATGCCTCAAACGTAAGATTCCCGTGATTTCCAGCATGGGTGCGGCGAACAAAATGGACCCTACGAAATTCCAAGTCGCGGATATTTCCAAAACGTCCATGGACCCGATTGCCCGTGTAGTTCGTACAAAACTGCGCAAAGAAGGCATCAAAAAAGGGGTCAAAGTGGTCTTCTCTACGGAGGAGCCATTAAAGCCGCGTGAAGATGTTACTCAAAAGATCGTTCCTGAGAACGCACCGGAAATTCGCAAGGCAAAACAGCCACCAGCGAGTAACGCGTTTGTTCCTCCGGTAGCCGGACTGATCATGGTCAGTGTGGCAGTCAAGGAATTGATTGAAAATGCAGTGAAAAAACAACAGTAACCTGTTGAGCGAAAAGCGTAGGTGCCTACATGGCGCCTGCGCTTTTTTTATAGTCGTCGCGTGATGTACTTCAATCCCAAAACCGTGTATGATATGTGGTGCTGCGCGAAATGATGATAAATATATAGAGAAATGGCAGTGTACATAGAGAGAGGGGAACAGAACGGATGAAACAAGGTTGGATGACCAGACGTCTTGGTGTGGAGCCGGGGGACCAGTGGAAAAAAGAGATTGTGGCTGGAGCCATCTCTTATTTTGCTGTCGTTTATATCGTGATGGTCAATGCTACAATTCTGGCAGATGCTGGCATGCCTTTACAGGCAGCGATGGTAGGCACACTGCTGACGTCTATTGCGGGTTGCTTGCTGATGGCATTCGGCGGTAAATCACCTATTGTGGTTGTACCCGGAATGGGGATTAATGCATTTTTTACGTACACACTCGTACATTCCATGAAGCTGAGCTGGCAGGAAGCACTGGCCGTGGTGGCCGTTACAGGTATACTTTTTGCAATCGTTGCATTTACATCCCTATATAAATTGATCAGCGAAGCCATACCGAAAAACCTGCAGCATGGGATTACGGTGGGAATTGGCCTATTTTTGACCTTTATTGGTTTGCAGAAAAGCGGAATAGTTATT
Organism: Paenibacillus illinoisensis NBRC 15959; assembly: GCF_004000925.1. GTDB lineage: Bacteria > Bacillota > Bacilli > Paenibacillales > Paenibacillaceae > Paenibacillus > Paenibacillus illinoisensis. The sequence continues at coordinate 29,344 of NZ_BIME01000007.1, forward strand.
GCTCACCAGACCACGTTCGTAGCAATTGGGCATTTCAATGATCCTAATGTCATTACGGCCTGCGTAACACTGGTGCTTGCTGTGATTCTATTCATACGTAATATTCAGGGCGGACTTCTCATCAGTATTCTGATCGGGACTGGACTTGCCTATGTGCTAGGTGCAGTGAATCCGGGTGAACCAGTGTCCGCGATGGAGGCGCTGCGTCAATACGGCGGGTTATTTGGCGAATTGTCCCTGATGAAGCTGGCTGATGTTGCGTTCTGGATTGCTGTCTTTTTGCTGCTGCTGATTGTTGTATTCGAAAATATCGGATTGATTACGGCTCAGACGCAAATGATTGATCGCCCGCAGCGTTTCAAAGGCAGCCTGCGCGCTCTGTCGATCAGTACGGTATTGGCAGGTATATTCGGGAGCAGCCCTCCTGTAGCTGCGGCAGAGACTACGGCCGGGATTGCAGCAGGCGGACGCACGGGCTTGACACCGCTCGTTACAGCCGTGCTGTTCGGGGCGACTTTTTTCTTCATTCCGCTGCTCGGGTATATTCCGGACAGTGCAATAGCCCCCATTTTGATCATCATTGGCGGTTTGATGGTGCAAGGTGTGAAGGATATGGATTTTGGTGACTTTACAGAGGCATTCCCGGCATTTCTGATTATGGTCATGATTCCCTTTACGTATAGCATTGTGGACGGCATGGCGTTTGGCTTCATTGCCTATCCACTAGCGAAGCTAGCCGCAGGTCAGGGGAAACAGGTGCCTGTGGTCATGTATGGCATTGCCATTCTGTTTCTGGCCAACTTTGTTCTGCATGGCGTATTGTAATAAGTTGAGACATACGGACAAATCATTCGTGTAATGTCTAGTGAACAGGTGGAGAATGGAGGAACGGGGAATGGAAGAGAAGGAAGAGACGGACTGGGTTGAACCGAAGCTGGGAAAAAGGGATTCAAAGATTTCGTGAAGCTGATTGCTTCCACAGAACCTCCCAAACTCATTTTAATCGTCGCATTGATTCTGACCCTCATTCAGACTACGGCTGGGTTAATTGTTCCACTGATGACCAAGGGCCTCATTGATGGACTAACGATGTCTACACTCAATAAATCCGTCATTTTTCTCCTGCTTGGCGCTTTTGTCATTCAGGCGATTGCTTCGGGCATCAGCATCTATATGTTGAATTATGCAGGACAACGCGTGGTTGCAACACTGCGAACGAAGCTGTGGAACAAAGTGTTATCCCTGCCAATGCCCTATTTTGATCGTAATCGTACAGGGGATACAATGAGCCGCATCACCAATGATACAAGCCAGATCATGACGCTGATTGCCGATTATCTGGTCTCCTTTGTATCCAATATCGTTGCGGTGGTGGGCGGGGTAGCTCTGCTATTTTATCTGGATTGGGTCATGTCGCTCATTATCTTGAGCTTGGTACCGTTAACGCTGCTGATTCTGCTGCCGGTTGGACGTAAAATGTACAAAATCTCCAAAAAGCAGCAGGATGAGATGGCTGGCCTCACTTCCGTGCTGAGCCAGGTCATTAGTGAGATCCGATTGGTAAAAGCGTATGGCACCGAAAAACAGGAGGCGGAAGCGGGACATTCCCGCATTGGCAAAATGTTTGCTTTTGGTTTGCAGGAGGCAAGAATCCTGGCGCTGATCGGACCGCTCTTTACCTTTGTCATGACCGCTGTTTTAGTTGTTATTCTGGGGGTTGGTGGTATGCGGGTAGCATCTGGAATGTTATCACCCGGGGAACTGGTGGCCTTTATCCTGCTGCTGTTCCAGGTTATTATGCCGATGGGGCAGTTCACGACACTGTATTCGCGTTTGCAAAAAGTGGTCGGTGCAACTGAACGCATTCAGGCTATTCTTGCACATGAAGAAGAACCAAAACACAGTGTGAAATTAGCTCCAAAAGGCAACGAGACCATTGCATTCAACAACCTGCATTTCGCCTATGTCACAGGAGAAGAAGTCCTGCACGGTATCCATTTAACCGTTCCAGCGCGTAAAGTGACGGCGATCGTCGGTCCCAGCGGCAGCGGCAAATCAACCTTATTCTCACTGCTTGAGCAGTTTTACCTTCCCAGTTCGGGTAACATAACTTACGGAGGACAAGACATAAGGGATTATTCGCTCGCCTCCTGGCGCAGCAAGATCGGATATGTTTCACAGGAGAGTCCGCTAATGGCAGGTACCATCAAGGACAACATTACCTATGGGCTTGGACGAGAAGCAAGTATGGACGAGATTCGGCACGCTGCAGACATGGCATACTCGTCCGCATTTATTGATAACTTGCCCCAGGGTTACGAGACCGAGGTGGGGGAACGCGGAATCAAGCTTTCGGGCGGTCAGCGTCAGCGCATTGCCATAGCCAGGGCACTGCTGCGCAGTCCGGATATCCTCATGCTTGATGAGGCAACGTCCAGTCTGGACAGTACTTCGGAACATGAGGTGCAGCAAGCCCTTTCGAATTTAATGGAGGGACGGACAACCGTTGTAATTGCACATCGTTTGTCTACAGTTGTGGATTCGGATCAGATTGTTGTACTGGAGCAGGGCCATGTCAACGGGACGGGTACACATGCAGAGCTAATCAGCACGCATCCAGTATATCGTGAGCTGGCTCAGAAACAATTTGTTGCACAAGATGGGAAGCCAGAGCCCGAGGAGTATTAATTGATAACGATGTGAACCGTTGTTCTATCGTCTTATAGGACGGGAACAGCGGTTCATTTGTCTTTTCGTCCTGTTAGCTGTAGCTTTTTGCCATTCAATATGATATAGTGGGTATCCTTTTGTGTCGTCAGATTGGCTATGCAAAAAAACATATTCTTAGGAGGTAACTGAAACATGTCAGACAGCTTTCAAAGTGCCTATCAAGAAGAAGAGTACAGGTTAGAGCGAACGATGGAGGAAGTGGATCGTCAGCTGGAACGGCTGAAGAATATACCGGTTTATACTGGCCACGATTTCACCGAACAAGTGCTGGAAGCCGGACGCGAAGAGCGCCGCACCGCCTTGTCCAAGAGCGCGCAGCAACCCTATTTCGGACGCTTGGATTTCGAAGAACAGGGCAGCGGTGCACGGAAGCCGCTGTATATTGGCAAAGTCGGCGTAGACCGCGAAGAGGTGGGAGAGCATCCGCTCGTCATCGACTGGCGCGCTCCTGTCGCGAGCCTGTTTTACTCATTTACCGGAGGGGAAGCCTCCGCAACCTACGAAGCACCGGAAGGCCTGATTGAAGGCCTGGTTTATCTGAAACGAAACGTTGTCATCCGGCAGCGGATATTGGAGCGTGTTGCAGACACATATAACCGGGATAGCGATCAGCCGGCCGTATCGGATGAGTTTCTCGTTTATCGGCTGGGAGAGAACAAGGATAACAAGCTTCGTGACATCGTATCTACCATTCAGGCAGAACAGGATCAGATCATTCGTGCGGCGAGAAACACCGCATTGATTATTCAGGGTGTGGCGGGTTCGGGAAAAACAACCGTTGCCCTGCACCGGCTGGCCTTTTTGCTGTATCAGTACAAAGAGCAGGTATCTGCAGAGAAGATGGTTATCTTCGCACCCAACCACATGTTCCTCGATTACATCTCGGATGTACTTCCGGAACTCGGCGTTGGAGATATTCAGCAGCGCACGTTCCCGGATTGGGCGATGAATCTGCTGGGATTGGAAATGCCTCTGGCAGATACGTCGGAGACACTGAATACCTGGTTTGAAACGCCGGATGCACGTCCCGAATTGAATGATGACGTACCTGGGCGTTATAAGGGCTCGATACGCTTCATGAAACTCATTCAGGAATGGCTGTCAGGCATGGAGGAGGAATCGGTACCCGATCTGGACTTCAGTCCCTGGGACGGTGCGGTACTTAGCAAGGCAGAGATCGAAAGCTGGTTTAGCGAAGAATATAAGCACTACCCACTGGCTAAACGTAAGGAGCGCGTAATGGCGCGGATCCACCGCTGGATCGAAATGGAACTCAAGAAGCCTTGTCCCGAGAGCGTGCGTAAAGAACGCAAAAAGAAAGCAGCGACACGTGAAAAAGCATATGCCAAAAAGTGGCCCCAATATGAACCGCTTACGCTATATAAACAGCTGTTCAAGGCTGCTAAGGGTGGCTCAGTGCCTGCTTCACTAAGCAGTCTTATTCCCAAAGGTGTGATGAAGCAGACGACAGCAGATCTGAAGCAGGATGTTATTCGTGAAGAGGATCTGCCTGCGCTCGTGTATATTCACACACTTATTCATGATATTGAAGGAGCTGAACGATTCGATCATGTCGTGATTGATGAAGCGCAGGATTTCTCGCCATTTCACGTCGCTCTGCTGGATCTGTTTGTCAAAGGACATTCCTTCACCATCCTGGGTGACTTGTCCCAAGGTATTCATGAGTATCGCGGGGTTCATGCATGGGAAGAGATGAGCACCCTGTTTCCCGACGAGCAAAATGCATATTTTGCCTTGACCCGGAGCTATCGTTCTACCATGGAAATTATTGATTATGCCAATACGATACTGGAACGTGGGGTCAAAAGCGGAATTACGGCGATTCCTGTCTTCCGGAGCGGAGATCCGGTTCGAACATTAGTCTATGAGGGTGAAGGAAGAACGAAGAGTCTTGAACGGGCTTTGAAGCTGTTAACGGTGAAAGACTACCGCACAGTATCCATTCTGACGCGTACCCTGCATGAAGCGGTTGAGCTTCATCGTGAACTTCTGGATGCGGGCTGGGACCTGAACCTGATCGATGGCGGCAAGAAACAATATACAGGCGGACATTCCGTTTTACCTGTCTATCTGTCCAAGGGACTAGAGTTTGATGCGGTTATTGTGGCAGATGCGGATGAGCAGCATTATCTGTCTAATGCGGGCGATGCCAAGCTGCTGTATGTGGGCTGTACAAGGGCATTGCACGAGTTGTGGCTGTTCCATGATGGTGACCTACCGTCTTATGCGGCGGCAACACACCATTCTGAAGGCGAATCGGTAACCATTCAGGGTTGGCCGGATAGTGACACCGAATAAACATGGGTAGAGCAATGTAATATCAAGAATATAAAAGGCATGTCGTTCATGGGAAAATCCCATAAGCGCATGCCTTTTTCTGCTGGTGTGTGACAATCTCAACTCACTGGAGGAGAATGCTTGCGGATTTCAGATGAGCGTTCTTTCCTTTTCTGTGCAGATTGAACGACGATTAACCAGAAAAATACCTACGCCTATGAGTATGCCGCCAGCACCAACGAACCACTGGACCTGTTCCTGCAGTAAAATCCAGCTCGACAACACTCCAAAGAACGGGGTCAAAAACAGATAGGAACTGGTTTGGGCGGGGTCACTATGCTTCAGCAAATAGAACCAGAGTGAGAACTGGATTATGGAGCATACAAGCGTCAACCAGAGCAGCACTGCAACCGAGGTGGGGTTCACCATAAAATAAGGCTGTTCAGTCCATGTGCTAAGCAGAAGCAGTACTGCGCCTCCAGCGAGCATCTGGTACGCGGTAAGCACAAAGGTATCGTAACGATCACCCCAGCGTTTAATAAGTAATGTGGAGACTGCGAAGGAAACCGCACCACCAATTCCAATCCAGGTTCCGGGGCTAAAACTCATATGCGAGCCAAAGGTTAATAGGACGCCGGCGAGGCCGAGGATTACACCCATCCACTGGCTGAAGCGATACGTTAACCGATACAATAAAGCACTGATGATAATGACCAGCAACGGATTGGTAAAGGTAAGAATGGCAGATTCACCGGATGTAATCCAGTTCATGCTGTAATATGCGCATCCCATCACTCCAGCAGATTGGAACAGGCCAATTAAAATGATTCTTAGCCAGGCTTGCCATCCTGCAGGTAGAGGGCGTTTCCGCAGAAACCAGGCCATCAGGCCCCCTGCCAGTACGTAACGCATGCCCATGAGCAGGAACGGTGGAGCATACAACATGCCGATTTTGCCAACTGGAAAAGAAGTGCCCATAATGAATGTCGTTAACAAGATCCATATTGTATATTTCATTGGTTTCATTGCTTGGCTGTCAGCTTTATTATCAGGGCTCATAACGTCTGACCGCCATCTACGGTAATCAGCTGTCCGGTCATGGATGGCTGTTCAAGCGCAGCACATATCATGTGCGCAATATCCTCAGGCGAGGAAATTCTCTGTAATAACAACGAGCCACCGAGACGATTCATTCGTTCCTCGTTTCCGGCCCACCAACGTGTTGCAACGGCACCAGGGACGATGGCATTCACCCGAATGAGCGGCGAGAGTGCGTGGGCAAGAGATAAGGTCAGGCCGTGAACTGCCGCTTTGGAGACCGCATAAGGGAGAGAGGAGCCCGAACCTGTGCTGCCCGCAATACTACCCAGGTTCACAATCGAGCCGCCGCCTGCCTGCTGCATTCCCTCTGTCACTGCACGAGCGCAATAAAACATCCCCTTCACGTTCACATCATACAGTTCATTCCAGACATCCTCAGTAACGGATTCCAGATCTTGCAGAGGAATGTGCCGGGTCATCCCGGCATTGTTAACAAGGGCAGTTATGGGGCCATATGTTTCGGTAACTGTAGCGACCATCTGCCGGACGTCCGTGTCACTAGCAACGTTGGCTTGAACAGCGAATGCCTGACCACCTTCATCCACGATCTGTTGAACCGTTTCTTCTGCCGCATCCCGCGAGCGGGAGTAATTGACAGCAACCAATGCTCCCTTTTGAGCCAGCAGCAGACTCACCGCACGTCCAATGCCTGTTCCGCCGCCTGTAATTAAGGCTACTCTGTTGTTCCAGTATGTCATGTTGAACACTCCTTATCATCATCCAGCTGGTGAACTGGTTTGGAATCTACATGAATTGTAGTCCTGTTTGCGCATGGAGTATAATGATTGTTAGTGAACTGGCCATCATTTTGAATGATGTCAGAAGTGGGGGATAAGATGGAGAGCGGAGATCTTCGAATATTTCAATGTGTGGCACAGGAAGGAAACTTGACGAAAGCTGCTTCGAAGCTGGGATATGTGCAATCCAACGTCACGGCCCGGATCAGACATCTGGAAGCGGAGGTGGGCACCAAGCTGTTCATTCGTCACAACCGGGGAATGACGTTATCTCCAGCGGGAGAGATGCTAATGAGTTATGCAGATAAAATCATTGGTCTGCTGAACGATGCTTCCAAAGCGCTTCAGGCGACAAGTGCGCCATCGGGTCCATTGCGAATAGGCTCTACGCAGACTGCAGCTGCGGTGCGTTTGCCCGAACTTTTTGCAGAATATTATAGGCAATATCCTGAGGTGTCCTTGTCACTGACTACTGGGAATTCGCAAGCGCTTATAGACCAAGTTATCGGGTATGAATTGGAAGGTGCATTTATTGGTTGTGCATGCGATCATCCCGAGATCGCGTCTCTGGATGTATTTGATGAAGAACTGTTTGTGGTTTCATCTGGTGTAATGCCAGAAGATGAGCTTACTCGTAAACCGATCCTTGTTTACAGCATGGGATGTTCCTACCGCCAGACGTTAGAGGAGTGGTTGCTATCCTGCGGGGTAAATCGCCCTATAATCATGGAATTTGGCACATTGGAAGCCATTATCAGTGGCGTAGCATCGGGGATGGGCATCTCATTGTTACCAGAGATTGTTATTCGTCAGCAGATGAATAGTGGCATACTTCGCAAGCATTCGCTTCCCGCGGGCATGAGCCGGATGATGACTCGTTTTATTACACGCAAGGATGCGTTTGTCAGCAGTGCGCTTGGTGCATTTATGGCTATGCTGCCGCGGGATTATGATATGATAGAGAGTAGAGAATATTGAGGTGTTTAGATCCTATCTAGGATAGGCAATCCGTTAAGGAAGTGATGAGCAGTGGATTTATTTTCGTTTCAACAGGACTCCAAGCCCCAGGCAAGACTGCTTGCTGATCGCATGCGACCAGAGCATCTTGATGAATATATTGGACAAGAACATATTATTGGACCAGGTAAGCTGCTGCGGCGCGCGATTGAAGCGGACCAGATCTCGTCCATCTTGTTATACGGCCCTCCCGGCTGCGGGAAGACGACGCTTGCCCACATCATCTCCAAGCATACACAGGGAGAGTTTGTTCGTCTGAACGCAGTAGACGCCTCGGTGAAGGACGTTCGTGAAGTTATCGAGCAGGCACAGACAAACAAGCAGCTGTACGGAACCAAAACCATATTGTTCCTGGATGAGGTACACCGCTTTAACAGTTCCCGTCAGGATGCATTGCTGCCAGCAGTGGAGAAGGGCACCATCATATTTATCGGTGCTACGACAGAGAATCCATTTCACTATGTGAATGGAGCCTTGATGAGCCGTTCAACCCTCTTTCAGCTCGAGTCGCTGAACAAGGCACATTCGCTTGTTGCAATGCGCCGTGCGCTGGCGGATTCCGATAAAGGGCTTGGATTCATGGAACTGCAGGCAGATGACGAAGCTCTGGATCATATTGCCACCATGGCCAATGGAGACATTCGGCGTGCTCTAAATGCGCTGGAACTGGCTGCGCTGACCACGCCGCCTGAGAAGGATGGGTCCATTCATATTACGCTTGCCGTGGCAGAGGAGTCGATTCGTCGTCCGATTGTGAAGGCGGATGAGTCCACCCAATATGATGTGCTGTCTGCTTTTCACAAGAGCATTCGCGGTTCAAGTGATGCTGCATTGTTCTGGTTTTTGTACGCAGTAGAGAAGCTTGGCATGGACCCGATGACATTTATCAGGCGTCTGATTGCCGCGAGCAGCGAAGATATCGGTCTGGCGAATCCACAAGCGATGACCCAAGCTATAGGTGCACTGGATGCCTACCGTAACAACGGATGGCCCGAAGCGAAGCTGAATATTGCACAGGCCATTTTATTCGCAGTGGAGAGTCCGAAGTCGAATGCGGTATACACGGCCATTTCGAAGGCGATGAGCGCCATCGATGAGGTGAAGTCGGCTGAGGTACCGCTCCATTTAAGGGATACCCATTACTCGGGAGCAGTGAAGCTGGGACATGAAGGTTATCAATACCCTCATAATTATCCGGGGCACTATGTGAAGCAGGAATATCTGCCCAAACAGCTCTCGCGAAGAGTATTCTATGAAGCAACAGAGCAAGGCAATGAGTCGAAAATCAGGCTGAACCAACAGCGGAGAAAAGAACTGTAAGATTGATGACCCGGGGGATGCATACAACATGAAAGAGCTTCTGTATATAGGCGCTGGCGGATTTTTGGGTACACTGACCCGATATGCCATTCAATTGGGGATTCCATCAGCCAATGTAGGCTTTCCTTGGGCAGTCCTGCTGATTAACGCGCTTGGCAGCCTGTTTTTGGGCTGGTTCTTTACTATCGCCATCCCAGACAAAATAACACCACAACTTCGTCTTGCGATAGGCACCGGATTTACAGGTGCATTTACTACGTTTTCTACATTTACGCTGGATATTGTCCGCCTATCCGAGAACGGCATGTGGACGAAGGCCGTAATTTATATAGTGGCGAGTTTGCTCGCGGGTTTGCTGCTCTGCGCGTTGGGAATCCAGCTTGGACAGCTCATGCGGGGTGAATCGTCACAGGATGGTGCAGCATGATGATCTGGATTGGACTGGCAGGTACTTTGGGGGCCATACTTCGTTACAGTCTGGGGCGATGGATCTCAGGAAAACTGGGCACAGCTATTCCATGGGGGACTTGGATCATTAATATCAGTGGTTCTCTGCTGCTGGGCTTGTTATATGGATGGCATCAATCAGAGATGATCTCGGATGGACTTTGGGTTGTGTGGGGCACCGGATTTTGCGGAGCCTATACAACGTTCTCGACCTTCGGGTATGAAACGATTCAATTGCTCACCATGAAACGGTATCCATCAGCTATTCTATATGTAGTAAGTTCCGTTTTACTGGGTGTAGCTGCCTCCTTTGCTGGCGTTTGGTTCACGGCATAACTAAAAATTTTAAATGTTTTTTTCAGGAAAAAGCAGGAAAAAAGCCATCCTTCATGGTATACATGAAAGATGGCTTTTATGATGGGAATACAGGGTATTCCACATAATCTATACATATTGAAGGCTTTCCTGATTATTGCATTGCTGGTACAGGTACTTTTTGAACCTGATCAATCGTGCCACCGCCGAGACAAACATCACCATCATAGAATACAACGGCTTGTCCCGGGGTAATCGCTTTTTGTTGTTGATCGAACTGTACATCCACGCTTCCGTCTTCCTGCCAAGTCAGAGTGACACCTTGATCCGGCTGACGGTAACGGAATTTGGCGGTGCAGCGGAAAGGTACGTTAGGCACATGGTCAGCACCAGCAATCCAGTTAACGCCAGTAGCCGTCAAACCTGTTGAGTACAGGCTTGCGTGCGCATCGCCTTGAACCACAAGCAGCTGATTTTTCTCCAGATCCTTATCGGCCACGAACCAAGGTTCACCATTGCCGGAACCGCCAATACCCAAACCTTGGCGCTGTCCGAGGGTGTAATACATCAGTCCGTCATGACGGCCTTTTACTTCACCCGTTACAATATCAACCATGTCTCCGCCTTTGGCAGGAAGGTAGTTGCTCAGGAATTCCTTGAAGTTGCGCTCGCCGATAAAGCATACACCTGTGCTGTCTTTTTTCTTAGCCGTATACAGGCCTGCTGCTTCAGCAATTTTCCGTACTTCCGGTTTAGGAAGATGGCCGATCGGGAACATCGCTTTGGACAGCTGGTTCTGGCTTAATGCATTAAGGAAGTAGGTCTGGTCCTTGTTGCTATCTACGCCACGCAGCAGTTTGAACGTGCCGTCTTCTTCGATAAGGCGAGCATAGTGCCCTGTGGCAACGTAGTCAGCGCCCAAATCAAGCGCCTTGTTCAGGAATTCGCCAAATTTGATCTCGCGATTGCACATGACATCTGGATTTGGCGTCCGACCTGACTTATATTCATCAAGGAAATAGGTAAATACTTTATCAAAGTACTCTTTCTCGAAGTTGACAGTGTAATAAGGAATGCCGATCTGTTCACAAACCCGGCGAACGTCCTCTGAATCTTCTTCAGCGGTACAGTGGCCGAACTCGTCCGTGTCATCCCAGTTTTTCATGAAAATGCCGATGACATCGTATCCCTGCTCCTTCAGCAGCAAGGCGGTAACGGAAGAATCGACACCTCCGGACATGCCAACGACGACCCGAGTGTTCTCAATTGTTTTGGACATCGTTATCACCATTTCTATATATAAATGTGTTTCGCTTCTATTCTAGCATAACCGGACTCAAGTTACGATACACCCGGCCAATTTTGGATAGTGTCCACTCCAGGCGCACAATTTGGAATATCGTCAATCTTTCTTTTCCATAAAGCTTGCAGATATGTTAACATTAGCTGAGGGTTATGATCGGAATACGGAGGATTACGTGCATGAGATCTGTATTATTCATATCCCCCTGTGGCGGATCATGAAAAACACGGTCTTGCATCACGCCAAGTATATATTGTAATTGTTTTTCTGAAAATTGAAAGAGGTGACTCCTTTGAAAATATCGACAAAAGGCCGTTATGGGCTAACTATCATGATGGAGCTGGCAGCCAGAACTGGCGAAGGCCCTACATCCCTTAAAAGCATTGCGGAGCGCAATCAGCTCTCGGAACATTATCTGGAGCAGCTGATCGCACCGCTGCGTAATGCCGGACTCGTCAAGAGTATCCGTGGAGCATACGGCGGATATATCTTGGCAGGAGATCCTGCGACAGTGACTGCAGGTGACGTGATTCGTGTTCTGGAGGGGCCGATCTCCCCAGTGGACTTCACCGAGGAAGATGACCCGGCCAAACGGGATCTGTGGCTGCGCATTCGTGACAGCATTGCAGAGGTGCTGGATTCTACAACGCTCAAAGACCTGATTTCATTCCAGGATCAGGAACAAAAAGACAGCTACATGTTCTACATCTAATCAAGGTTGACTATGGAACGTTCAGCCATACACTAAAGCCCCCATTATGGGGGCTTTAGCCATGCAAAGCAACATTTTATACCCATAAATCAAATGAAATTTCAACATATAACGGGGTGAATTCAATGAATAGAATTTATTTGGACCACGCTGCATCCACGCCCATGCATCCGCTGGTGGCGGAAGCGATGATGAAAGTCATGACAGGCCAATATGGTAATGCTTCGAGCATACACTCTTTTGGACGGGATGCGAAGCGAACGGTTAGCGGAGCAAGGGACAGTATTGCGGCTTCCTTGGACTGTTTCCCGGATGAACTCGTATTTACGAGTGGTGGCACGGAAAGTGATAATCTGGCAATCTTTGGCGCAGTTTCTGCACGAAAAGAGCAGGGGAAACACGTGATTACAACGGTGATCGAACATCACGCGGTTCTTCACAGCTGTCAAGAGCTTGAACGTCAAGGTTATGAAGTTACCTATCTGCCTGTCAACGAGCATGGAAGAATAAGTTTGGATGAGCTTCAGGAGGCAATTCGGCCGGATACGGTACTGATTACGATGATGTTTGCCAATAACGAGGTAGGAACGATTCAGCCAATCCGCGAAATAGGGGAGCTGGCACGGAAGCATCAGATTTTATTTCATACCGATGCAGTACAGGCTCTGGGCACCCAAAACATCTCTTGTAAAGATCTACCGGTTGACTTGATCAGTTTCTCTGCGCATAAAATTAATGGGCCCCAAGGTGTAGGGGCACTTTATGTGCGTCGTGGCATTTTACTGGAAGCCAAATCCCATGGAGGACTGCAAGAGCGTCAGCGCCGAGCAGGTACGGAGAATATAGCAGGAATTGCCGGATTTGCAGAGGCACTCAACATTGCGACAGCGCAAGCAGAGACGCATCGTCAGCATGATCTGGAATTACGGAAGCTTTTGTTAAAACAGCTGGAAATCCATGTGGGCAAAGCCCATTTTCACGTGAACGGTCATCCCGAATATACGCTGCCCAACATTCTGAATATTAGTTTCCCTGAGGTATCCACAGAAACCATGTTAATGAACCTGGACATGGAAGGCATCGCGGTTGCGAGCGGTTCTGCATGTACATCAGGCTCTCTCGAAGTATCTCATGTACTCAAAGCAATGATGCTGCCGGAGGCATTTTTGCATTCAGCGATTCGTTTTAGCTGGGGATTGGGTAATACTACGGAAGAAATCATGAAAACCGCCGAAAAAATTGGAACCATTCTTGAACGATTGCGTAATAGACCCTAAGGGGCTCTTTTGCACATGGAACAAAAGGAGGGAAGAAGTTCCATTTCATCGGTTAGATAGAAGCGGTTTTGATGATCGGCGTCTGATTGCCACTCATCAACTTTGGGCATACCTAGCAATAGCGCCGCGCCTATTTAATGATAAGAAGATGAGGAGGACCCTGCGATGAAGCTTCAGGAAATGATCGGACTAGCCGTTTTTGATGTCGAGGACGGGAAACAGGTCGGTAAGATCCAGGATTTCATTGTTAGTGACGATTGGAAAATTGAAGGCATTGAACTTGAGAACAAAGGCCTGTTTACCAATCATGTCAAAATCGTGCAGTGGCAAGACATTGTTGCCTACGGCGAAGATGCCGTCATGATCCGTAATCAACAGGCTGTCCGCAAGACGGGAGCCGACGACATAAAACACACGTATCTTCTTGGCCAATCTAAATTGAAAGAGATGTCCGTGCTGACCGAGGAAGGTTTGCTGCTTGGACGAGTCTCCGATGTTTATTTTGACCAAGAGTTGGGAAATACAATAATAGGGATTGAAATTACGGACGGTTTTGTGTCCGATCTGATCGAGGGCCGTAAATGGCTGCCATGTACAAGCGATATGTCTATCGGTGAAAGTGCCATTATGGTGCCTCCACTGAGTGAACAGCGCTTGGAAAATGCCATTCATTCTGTTAATGGATAGGTGAATGTATATGAAATGTCCAAATTGTAGTTCCAAAGATATTGGGAAAATTGGTTCCCACCAGTTCTATTGCTGGGGTTGCTTTATTGAACTGAACGTAAACGGTGAGAAAATGTCTGTATATCAAGTTGAAGAAGATGGAACGCTCAGCTCGCTTGACGATCTATTCTTCGGGGAAGAGCTGCCACAGGACTTCCCGCATCTGCACGCATCTTCTTAAAATGCGAGTGAAACTTCCTCTATATGCGGTTTTGTGACAACGAACGTCACGGACCATGTCGCAAAGCGACGACAGATGTGTATAGATGACAGTTACATAGCAGTCTGTCCAGCCTGCATTAATGTATGCTGGGGCAGGCCTCAACATGCGTCTCCTTCCTTAGTGAAGGGGGCGCTTTTTTGTTTTCTTCTTTTCCACATCTGTACGGGGTTAATAAATATTCCCTTTCCTACATATACTGACTCTCAGAGCCAGTCCAAAGGGGAGAGATGCAAGTGGAGCAATTAACCAAAAACAAGCTGTTCCGTTATGCCATCTGGCTGCTGCTCGGCTTGATCATTCTGTATTTTATATGGCTGTTAAGGCCCTTGCTGCTTCATATATACGGATTCCTGAAAACCGTTCTTGCACCGTTTATCGTGGCCCTTATTATTTCCTATGTGCTCAATCCCATTGTAAGTATGTTGGGCGGACGGAAGGTGCCACGCTCCATCGCTGTTTTGCTGATCTATGCTTTTTTTCTCACCTGTATCGGCGTTATACTCATGAATGTCATCCCGGTGCTGATTGAACAGCTTGAAGAACTGAACGAGCATATGCCTGAATTGTCGATGCGCGCGCAGAGCTTAATGAACAGCATGGATCATAAATTGATGCCACCAAGTGTACGCACAGGCATGAACAGCTGGTTCTTCCAGATGGAAGACCGTCTCACCCAAGGCATAACGATGTTGATGGACAACATCGGAGCCACGATCAATGTGCTGTTTAACGTATTTATTGTGCCGTTTCTCATTTTCTATATGTTAAAAGACTTTGAGGTGTTCGAACGTACGGTCGTTGCATATTTGCCGCGTTCTCGCCGCAAAGCCATCGTTTCGGTCATGAAGGAGATTGATACGGCACTCGGCAATTATATTCGGGGACAGTTCATCGTCTGTGTCATTGTTGGCATCTTCGCCTATATCGGTTACGTGATTATTGATATGCCTTACGCGCTGCTGCTGGCCAGCATTGTAGCCGTATTTAATATTGTGCCATACCTGGGGCCTTTCCTGGGTGCGGCGCCAGCTGTAATTATGGCTTCAACCGTATCTGTTAAAATGGTCCTGCTGGTGGTCATCGTAAACACGCTATGTCAGGTGCTGGAGAGCAACGTCATCTCCCCGCAGGTTGTAGGGCGGACGCTGCATCTGCATCCATTGTCGATTATTTTTGCGCTGCTTGTAGGTGGAGAGCTGGCAGGGATTGTAGGTCTTATTCTGGCGGTGCCTGTTTTTGCCGTTTTGAAAGTCATCGTGCAGCACTTTTTTGCCTATTACATCAAGCGAAGAACGGATTGACAGCCCGGGGGTGAAGCATCTTGGGGTACATTGACACTCGCATGGCGTACCGATATAATGAAGTCACATGTTTCAAAAATGAAATCGATGATGAAATGAAGTACGCCGGGGGTTCCTTTCCTCAGAGAATAGACTTCTTCGGATCAGATTCAGATCTGACCGATGGCTGGAAGAGTCTTGAAAGTTGAAGCGGCGGAAAGCTGATTTCGGAGTGCAGGACAACCCTGCCGGGCGCGACCGTTATTCGCATCAACGAGGAGATTGCTGATTGGTCCGAAATGAGGGACAGGCAGCAATAACCAGGGTGGTACCGCGATAACATCGTCCCTGATATTTCAGGGGCGTTTTTTGTGTTTGTTTTTACAAAAGCAATGTTTACCAACCGGGGCAAATAGCACCGGACCATTATAATTAATTGGGGGCAGTCCGTATGAAAGCCAGTGAAATCCGTTCCAAATGGATAGAGTTTTTTGCAAGTAAAGGTCACAAAATTGAGCCAAGCGCATCGCTTGTACCTCACAACGATCCTTCCCTTTTGTGGATCAATGCGGGAATGGCGCCGCTTAAGCCGTATTTTGACGGACGTGAGAAACCGGAGAATCCGCGTCTCGCGAACTCCCAGAAATGTATTCGTACCAACGATATCGAGAATGTCGGCAAAACACGCCGTCACCATACGTTCTTCGAAATGCTGGGTAACTTCTCCATCGGAGATTATTTCAAAGAAGAAACCATTACTTGGGCATGGGAATTCCTGACGAGCAAGGAATGGATCGGATTCGATCCAGAGCGTCTGTCGGTAACGGTTTATCCAGAAGACGAAGAAGCTTTCAAACTGTGGAACGAAAAAGTGGGATTGCCGGCAGAACGTATCATCAAACTGGATGAGAACTTCTGGGATATCGGTGAAGGCCCATGCGGTCCATGTACCGAAATATTCTATGACCGCGGTGAAGCCTACGGCAATGACATGAACGATCCGGAAATGTACCCGGGCGGGGAAAACGAGCGTTACCTTGAAGTATGGAACCTGGTATTCTCCCAGTTTAATCACAACAAGGATGGCAGCTATACGCCGCTTCCTAACAAAAACATTGATACAGGTGCAGGTTTGGAGCGTTTTGCTTCCATTCTGCAGAACGTGGATTCCAACTTTGACACAGACCTGTTCCAACCGATGATTCAAAGAACAGCGGCACTTGCCGGTGTGAAATACAACGACAGTGTTGAGATTGATGTAGCGCTGAAAGTTATTGCTGACCATATCCGTACCGTTGCTTTTGCAGTAGGCGATGGCGTTCTGCCAAGTAATGAAGGACGTGGATACGTTATCCGCCGCCTGCTGCGCCGTGCTGTACGCTACGGAAAGGTTCTCGGATTGGACCGTCCATTCCTCTATGAACTGACAACAACAGTCGGTGAAGTCATGGGCGTATACTACCCAGAGGTGGTGGACAAGCAAGAATTTATCGCGAAGGTCATCAAAACCGAAGAAGAACGGTTCCACGAAACACTTAGTGACGGATTGGCGATTCTGGCAGACATCAGTGCTGCAGCCAAATCCGAAGGTCGTACGGTAATCAGTGGTCCGGAAGCATTCAAATTGTATGACACATATGGCTTCCCGTTTGACCTTACTGAAGATTACGCGGCAGAGCATGGCTTGACTGTTGATCGTGAAGGTTTCGATGCATCCATGCAGGAACAACGTGATCGTGCACGTGCAGGCCGTCAGGAAAGCGAAAGCATGAAGGTCCAAGGCGGACCACTTGCTGATCTGGAGGTTAAAAGCGAGTTTGTTGGTTATACTGACCTGTTGACGGAAGCAAAAGTGGTTGCCATTGTTGCAGGCGATGCCCTTGTCGATTCAGTAAGCGAGGGACAAACCTGTCAGGTGATCCTCGATAAAACTCCGTTCTATGCAGAGAGCGGCGGACAAGTCAGCGATCAGGGCTTGCTGCGCGGAGCAGGCGTTACTGCCAAAGTACAAGGGTTGTTCAAAGCTCCGCAAGGACAGCACGTACACATGGTAAGCGTAGAGTCGGGTGAATTGCGTGTAGGTGATGTGATTCAAGCGGAAGTGGATGCGTCCAAGCGCGGAGATATTATCAAAAACCACACAGCTACCCATTTGCTGCACAAAGCACTTAAGGATGTGCTGGGTACGCATGTCAATCAGGCAGGTTCCCTTGTGGAGCCGCAGCGCCTGCGGTTTGACTTCTCTCACTTCGGTAGCATTACACCGGAAGAATTGACAGAGATTGAACGTCAGGTGAATGAGCAGATCTGGAATCGCCTGAATGTGAACATTGAATTGAAGGCCATTGATGAAGCCAAAGAAATGGGCGCTATGGCATTGTTCGGTGAAAAATATGGAGATATTGTACGTGTCGTACAAATCGGTGACTACAGTTTGGAACTTTGTGGCGGCTGTCACGTAAACAATACATCGGAGATTGGCATGTTCAAGCTTGTCAGCGAGAGCGGCATTGGTTCCGGTGTACGCCGGATTGAGGCTGTAACCGGTCGTGGTGCGTACCTCTTCGTTGAAAGTCAGCTGGAGCTGCTCAAGCAATCGGCAGCCCTGCTCAAAGCCAATGTTGCAGATGTGCCTAAACGGATCGAAGGTCTCAACCAACAGCTGAAAGAAGCTGCGAGAGAAACGGAATCGCTGCAAAGCAAGCTGAGTGCCATGGAAGCAGGCTCGTTGACGGATCAAGTGGTACAGGCAGGAGATACACAAGTGCTCGCAGCCCGCGTGGACGCACCGAACATGGATGCGCTGCGTACCGTTGCCGACGAATTGAAAGTGAAGCTGCCTGATGCTGTGCTCGTTCTGGGTGCTCCTGCAGATGGCAAAGTAAACTTCGTGGTTGCTGTTCCTGCTGAGAAAGTGAAGCAAGGTCTTCATGCCGGTAAAATCGTCAAGGAAGTTGCAGCAGTATGCGGCGGTGGCGGCGGTGGACGTCCAGACATGGCACAAGCCGGAGGCAAGGATGCGTCCAAGCTGGATGAAGCTCTGAAACTGGCCGTTTCACTCATCGCACAATAACGGACAAGCAAAAAACACAATTGCATTCTCCTTTGTTTACTCGTGGCAGTCAGAATATGTTATTATATAAGCAGAAATCAATTCGGCAGGACATGGTCCCCATGTTCATGCAGGAGCGAGGTGTCATCAATGGACTCCATGGATAAGACGGTTAAATTTAATGTGAAAGCTGACGAGCAGGAAGCATCCTCCAAAGAGATTCTTCTCACGGTGTATGATGCACTGGTGGATAAGGAGTATAATCCAATCAACCAGATTGTCGGGTATCTGATTTCGGGAGACCCTGCATACATTCCTCGTCATAACAACGCACGCAGTCTGGTCCGGAAGAAGGAGCGCGACGAGCTGATTGAAGAGCTTGTACGTTCTTATCTGGCCAATCACCGGTAATGTATACCGCTTCCGCTGTGAGCAGCCATGCATGCAGCGGGAAATGAACCGACAGAAGACAGCCTGAAGCTTGAGAAGGGAAGAATCTTATCTTCCCGCACGGGCTTGAGGATGGGAGAGCATGGATGAAAATATTAGGTTTGGACTATGGGGACCGAAGAATCGGAGTTGCCGTTAGTGACGCCTTCGGTTGGACTGCCCAGGGATTAGAAGTGCTTGAACGCCGCCGGGATGAAGGTGAGTTCGGTCGCATTGCTGAACTAGTGCGTGAGCACGAAATCAGCGAGATCGTTGTAGGGCTCCCCAAAAACATGAACGGCACCGTAGGGCCGCGTGGTGAAATTTGCATTGCTTTTGCCGAACGCCTGCGGGGCGAACTGAATTTACCTGTTCACCTTTGGGATGAACGGCTGACAACCATGGCAGCAGAACGAACGCTGATTGAAGCGGATGTCAGTCGAAAAAAACGCAAGCAGGTTGTGGACAAAATGGCCGCAAGCTTGATTTTGCAAAATTATTTGGATGCGAACAGTAAAAGGTGAGGGGGATCAACAATGGCTGAAGATCAACTGGGTATGGAAGAAGAATCGGAGATTATTTACATCGCGGATGACGAGGGCAATGAAGAAGAATTCGAAGTCATCATGAAGTTTGAAGTAGATGGGTCGGAGGCCAAGTATATGATGGTTGCTCCGGTTGAACCTGAAGATGGCGAAACGGATGTATATGCATTCCGTTACGAAGAAGATGGCGACGATATTAAACTTTTCGTCATCCAAGATGATGCCGAATGGGATATTGTCGAGGAGACGTTTAATACATTTTTAGCTGAAGATGAAGAGGAAGCGAACTAAATGACGGAATATAGCCGCAAAGACCTGAAATGGACAGATTCACTGCGTCTGGCATTCGGTGCTCATGTTGAGCTCGAGGAAGAGAACGGTAAATCGCAACCGTATGACTTGTTGGCTGAGTTTGAAGTCCATGGTCAACAGTACGCGGTACTCCGCAGTTCATTGCGTCCTTATGACGAGGTTGAACTTCTGCGGGTATTGCCGGGAAGCGAAGACCAGATCATGCCTGAGTTAGTTACGATTGATGATGACGAAGAATGGGAGAACATCTCGGAACTGTACGATGAATGTACCCTCCCGATTGACGAAGATTAACCAGCTTCAAATTGAAGAAACCGGAAGGGCGGAGAAGTCCGCTCTTTTTGGTTGTGTAAAGGAGTTGTGTCTTTTTTGAAAGGGAAAGTCATATTAGTCATTCTGCTTATCCTTGTAATTGTGGCCGGAGGGGCAGGTGCTGCAGTCTGGAACATGATGCGACCTGTTTCGGATTCGGCAGAACCGGTTGTATTCGAGATCAAAAGCGGATCTGGAACATCGCAAATTGCGGATCAGCTTGAGCAAGAGGGACTGATTCGAAGTGGTCTAGCTTTTAAAGGGTATTTGAAGTGGAAGAACCAAGGATCGAGTTTTATGGCAGGTACATATTCCATGAAGCCTGGCGTGTCATACGATGAGATTATTACCAAGCTGAACAGCGGTGAAGTTGTACCGGAAGAAATGGTGAAGTTTACGATTCCTGAAGGATATACTGTACTGCAAATGGCAGATAAATTGTCTGCAGAAGGTGTCGTAGAGCGTGAAGAATTCATCAAGCTGGCGAATGATCCGTCTTCCTTCGATGTCGATATCATTAAGGATATTCCTGTGGATGAAGAACTTCGTTACGCTTTGGAGGGATACTTGTTCCCTGAAACCTATGAGCTCAAAAAGGGCAGCTCCACCCATGACGTCATGCAGCGAATGCTTGAAGAATTTCAGACCAAAATCAATACCATACCGGATCTGGATTCCAAACTGAAAGCCCGTAATCTCTCTTTGCATGAGCTGCTTACGATCGCTTCCCTTGTGGAGCGAGAAGTTGTGGTGGATGAGGAACGTGCTCTGGTTGCAGGCGTTATTGATAACCGGATCAAGCAGGACATGAAGCTGGAGATTGATGCAACCGTTCAATATTTACTGGACAAGCCGAAGGCACGATTATTGTTCAAAGACTTGAAGGTGCAGAGTCCATATAATTCGTATCTCAACAAGGGACTGCCGCCAGGGCCAATTGCAAGCCCGAGTTTGGAGTCTATTGAGGCTGCTCTGGCACCGGAAGCTTCAGACTACCTGTTCTATGTTACGAAGAAGGATGGTTCATCCGGGCACCTGTTTGCCAAAACGTATAAGGAACATCAGCAAAATATAGCCAAAAGTAAGGCTGCGCAATAAGCGGAGGGGATGTATATGAGTAAGAAACATGAACTGCTGGTTACGGCAGCAAATGTAAACGAAGCAGAAGTACTGCTCCAGGCCGGAGCAGATGCCTTGTTAATTGGGGATGATCGCTTCGGCATGCGTTTACCCGGCAGTTTCACTGTGGAAGAGACAGCCGAAGTGGTTGCCCTTGCTGCCAAACATCAGGCTCGTGTCTATGTATCCATGAATAACTTGATGTCCAACGAGCTGTTGAAGGAGCTCCCTGAGTATGTTCAGGCTCTGGGCAGCATTGGGGTTCATGCCGTGGAATTTAACGATCCATCCGTGCTGGCTGCGATTAGGGAGTATGCTCCCCATATTCAGCTGCACTGGAATGCGGAGATGACTTCAACGAACTACGCAACGGCCAACTATTGGGGCAACAAAGGTGCCAGTCGTGTTGTACTCGCCAGAGAGCTGAACATGGATGAGCTGACAGAGATGGTTCCTTTTCTAAAAGTTGAAGCTCAGGTCCAGGTGCATGGCATGACGAATATTTATCATTCCAAACGCAGTCTGGTCCAAAGTTATATGGCTCATCAGGGGCGCCCGGTAGAGGGGCACCTTGGTAAAGAGCGCGGGCTATTTCTGATTGAGGCAGAACGCCGGGATGAGAAATTCCCGATTTATGAAGATGTCAACGGTACGCACATTATGAGCTCTGAAGATATTTGCATTTTGGAGGATCTACATCTGTTGATGGAGGCAGGTGTTCATAGCTTCAAGATTGAAGGTATTCTCAAACCGCTGGTTTATAATGAGGCTGTTGTCCGGGCTTACCGGAGGGCTATTGATTGTTATGCAGCAGATGCGGATGCATATGCTTTTTCGGATGAGTGGCTGGATGAGGTCCGCCAATTGCAGGATCCTGAACGGGAGCTGTCATTTGGCTTTTTCTACAAAGAACAGGTGTATTAATAGACGAGGTGAACGAAATGGAAACAATGGCGGTACAGCGGAAGTTCTCGGGTAAACGTAACCGTCTGGACAAACCGGAGCTTCTTGCTCCGGCGGGCAATCTGGAAAAACTCAAATTTGCGATTCATTATGGCGCAGACGCTGTGTATATTGGCGGACAGGCCTATGGACTTCGTTCCAATGCAGACAACTTCAGCTTTGAGGAAATGCGTGAAGGTGTGGAATTTGCGAGTAAATACGGCGCCAAGGTATTTGTGGCTACCAATATCTATGCACACAATGAAGACATTGAAGGCATTGAGGCATATTTGCAAAACCTGTACAATGCGGGTATCGCAGCCGTGATCGTGGCGGACCCGGCGATTATTGAAGTCGCTCAGCGTGCTGTACCCGGCCTTGAGGTGCACCTAAGTACGCAGCAATCTACACTGAACTGGCAAGCCGTGAAGTTCTGGAAAGACGAGGGGCTCCCGCGAGTGGTTCTGGGGCGTGAAACCAGCTTCGAGGAGATCGAAGAGATCAAGGCGAATGTCGATATCGAGATTGAAGCGTTCATTCATGGGGCAATGTGTTCCTCCTATTCGGGACGCTGTGTACTCTCCAATCACTTTACAGATCGGGATTCCAACCGGGGGGGCTGCTGCCAATCCTGCCGCTGGAAGTATGATTTGTTTGAGGATGCCAGAGAAGACGCGGTGTGGGTAAGCGAGGAAGAAATGCAGATGCAGGCCCCGGCACCTTTCAAACTGGGTGAGAACCAGCTGCCCCTGTTCCAGGAACAGGATAATTCGTTCTCCATGGGATCGAAAGATCTGTGCATGATCGGTCATATCCCCGAGTTGATTGATGTGGGTGTGGACAGCTTTAAAATTGAGGGCCGTATGAAGTCCATTCACTATGTGGCTACTGTTGTGAACGTATATCGTCAAGCGATCGATGCTTACATGGCTGATCCGGAAAACTATGTGTTGAAGCCGGAATGGGTCGAAGAGATGAATAAGGCTGCCAACCGTCCGTTAAACACCGGATTTTTCTACGATACACCGGACCATGAGGATCACATCTATGAGCCGGAAGAAAAAGCAGTTCCTTATGACTTCGCCGGATTGGTTATGGACTATGATGCAGCTACAGGAATGGCCACCATTCAGCAGCGGAATCATTTCAAGCCTGGACAAGAGATCGAATTTTTCGGTCCAAACGGCACCTTTTTCAAACAGGTTGTAGGTGAAATTCAGGATGAAGAAGGCAATGTACTGGACGCAGCAAGACACCCATTGCAGTTGATCAAAATGAAAGTAGACCAGCCTGTATCTTATTTTGATATGATGAGAAAAAAGAAATAGGTTAAATGGCCTATCAACAACAAAATTGTGTTATGAATTAACAATATGTTGTTATGAATCTAATGATTTAGCCCTCCGTATATCGGTATATGGGGGGCTTTTTTTTATAGAAAAATAGGAAAAAAGTTGCAAAATATTTTTTAAAAACAAAAGGGGAAAGGGGAAAACTGTCGAATATTACATATTTATAGGGGAGAGAAAGAAAAACAACTAGCAAAATGGCAGGTGAATGGGATTGGTTCAAAAGAAGCAGAAGGACAGTGGGGAAAAGGTGAAGAAACCAGTGAAGGAAAAAAAACCGAGAGAGCAAAAGTTTAAGAAATTGAGCTTCTTCAAAAGCAAGACGGAAAAACCATCGAACAAGAAGCCATTTAAGCTGGATTGGAGAAAGATCCAGTGGAATAAGATGGGAGGGACAACGTTAACTCAGATCAGGAAGGCAAATCCGGTTAAATCGGTAGGAGTCAAACTATTCTTAATCTTTTTTGCGGGGATTATGATTTTTGTTATTAGTTTGGGTCTATTGTCCTACTCGAAAGCCAAAAACACCATTGAGGAAAATGCCTCCCGGGCAAACCAGGAAACGATTGATCAAACCAAAGAAAAAATGGATATCATTCTGGAGCGTTTTGTGGATACGTCAACCCAGATCTTCTTTGATCCGGAAATGCAATCCTTGTTGCAAAACATGTCTAATAAGGATCTTACAGCGTATGATATGTTTATCAATTCAAGCTCCATCAATAAACAGCTATCAAACGTTGCTTTTACAAATAAATCTATGGAAGCGATTTATTTGGTGCCGACAGATGATTCCAAGTCTACTATGGGAACGGGGAGCAGCAGTGCTTCCATGGGTGATATTCGCAGCGAAGCTTGGTATAACGAGATAGTGCAGTCCGGTGGATATCGCTGGCTCCCAACAGAAATTAAAGAAGACGGAAGTGCGCCAACGTTCCGAATTGCCCGTTCCATGAAAAACCTGCAGGGGACAAACCAATCATATGTCTTGGTGATTGAGTTGAAACTGGAAGTTTTGGAGGAACAGTTGAAATCGCTTAATCTGGGAGAGGGAGCTGTAATTCAGCTCATTGCTCCGGATAAAAAAGTTGTTGCCTCAACGATTGCTGACGGCACAGGTAAGGAAACGGAACTCGCTTTTTATGGTGAATTGACTGAACAGACAGGCAGTACCAATGCAGCGTATGCAGTTGATGGAAAATCTACCGATATGCTTGTAGTTTACAGTACGATGGAAACATCGGATTGGAAGTTGATTGGAATGGTACCTACTTCGATGCTGGTTAAGGATGCCAAAGGCATTTTGACACTGACATTGTGGATGGCATTGGTTGACGCAGCAATTGCAGTATTGATTGGGGTATGGATGGTACGCATGATTGCCCGTCCGCTTGGAAGATTGAAAGACCTCATGCAGGAAGGGGCCAAAGGAAATCTAAAGGTACGTACACCATTTACTTCCAAAGATGAAATTGGTCAATTGTCAGCCGCCTTCAATCTGATGATGGAACAGATCACGAAGCTGGTTGAGCAAACAAATCGTTCCGCACAGGAA
Organism: Paenibacillus illinoisensis NBRC 15959; assembly: GCF_004000925.1. GTDB lineage: Bacteria > Bacillota > Bacilli > Paenibacillales > Paenibacillaceae > Paenibacillus > Paenibacillus illinoisensis. Next base: position 54,445 of record NZ_BIME01000007.1, read on the forward strand.
GTGCTGGATACCGCTTCCGAGCTAAGCAATGCATCCAAGAAGACGGCCATTTCTGCATCGGAGATTGCAGTAGCAACGGAAGAGATTGCTGGTGGTGCAAGCAGCCTGGCTACGGAAGCCGAGCGTGGTAATGAGTTGACTGATAATATCTCACGTCAGATGCAGAGCGTTGTAGCCGCGAACGAGGAGATGGGCCAATCCGCCCGTCATGTCGAGCAGTCCAGTGAGACAGGCACACAGCACTTGAATCAGTTAATGACGAAGACGCAGAAGACCGAAGAGATGATCGGTGCTCTGGTGAACAAGGTGGACTCCCTGAAAGAGAGTACATCGTCCGTTCTGAAGGTTCTGGATGTGCTCCAGAATATTACGAAGCAGACGAATATTCTGTCACTGAATGCCACCATTGAAGCAGCACGTGCCGGTGCAGCCGGACGCGGATTCATGGTTGTTGCTGGTGAGGTTCGTCAACTCGCCGAGCAATCCAGACAGTCCATTGACATGGTGGGCGAGATTACCGATAAAATCATGCATGAGATGAACGAAACGGTGGCCGCATTGTCCAATGTCAATCCTTTATTCCGGGAGCAAATGGATGCCGTTAAAGATACCAATGTGATCTTTGCTTCGGTTCAAGAGCAGATGGGGGCATTTGTAGAGAAGCTGGGCATGGTAACGGACTCCATTGGGGATCTGAGCAAGTCTCAAGGTACATTGTCTGAGGCGATGAGTAATGTAAGCGCAGTCGCCGAGGAATCCTCTGCAACCTCTGAAGAAGTGGCTTCCTTGAGCAGCGAGCAGCAGAATATCAGCAACCAGTTGGTGAACTTGTCCGATAAGCTGGAGAATGTATCCACTGAACTGAAAAATACACTGTCACGCTTTACGGTATAATCAAATACAAAAATCGTGAAATCTTCAACAAACCTGTTCCTTTTCTGGAGCAGGTTTGTTGCTGTTTTCCGGATAATTCCAGCTAGGAAGAAGCATACTATGCAGAAAAATGAAGAAGGGGATAAGGAAGCATGCGTGTACAACTAAAAAGAAGAATATATATTGGTTGTGTCTTCCTGACCGTCATTTTTGCAATCCTTATCCTTCGTCTCGGGTGGATTCAGATGGTTCAGGTGAATCGAGTCATGCCGGGATTCCAGCGAACGGTTCGTGAGATGTCTGTTTTGCAGCGTGAACGGGGCGTTATGCTTGATTCAGGTCGAGGACAAATCACAGATCGTAAGGGAAAATCACTGACAGGAAGCCTGCAGTGGGGAGTTGTGCTTTTTCCGCACTCTGGACATAGGCATGTCCAATCCCTGATGAATACAACAAACGTCAGATTGAAGCGGCTGGCAGCCATACTACATACGGATACAACACACCTAATTAAAGAGTGGGAGCAGGGAGACGCCCCTCATTTCTGGACAGCAGGCACGCATCAACCCATGGTATTGGACAAGGCCCAACTAGCAAAACTTCAGGAATTCGAAGGAGATGGAGCCAGCGTATACCCCGTGATGTCACGTTATGACGAGAGCCGTACAGGAAGGCAATGGTTAGGTTACCTGGCTGAACAACCTGAAGTTCTGAGCATGAGAGATCAACATACAGTTGAAGTGAAACAACCTTTTGCGCTGAAGTCGGGTGCAGCTGGACTGGAAAGGACGCTGGATCCCCTATTGATGGGCATGGGGCCAACCCTGCTGACTCGAATGGTTACTGGCACAGGAGAGGTTATTCCCGAATATGAACCAAGGGTAATTGCCCCGAGAAATAGTCACTATCCTTTAAAGGTAGAGACCACAGTCGATACAGAAATACAGCAAAGAGTAGAACGGATTGCTGAGGACGCGGGTATGGAAGAGGGGGCGATTGTTGTACTGGATACGGCAAATGCAGATGTACGCGCAATGGTCTCAGTTCCATTTTACGATCCGCTGCATGTGGATCCATCCAACTCCTCCTGGGCGAATCGGGCTGTGCAGAGTGCTGTACCTGGATCGATATTCAAAATGGTTACGGCGGCAGCAGCTCTGGAATCACAAGCTGTTTCAACCAAAGAAACCTTTCATTGTGGCGGAGAATGGGGAAAGTATGGGTTATCCTGCTGGAAAGAACAAGGACATGGTGATCTGAAGCTGGAACAGGGCTTCGCTGAGTCCTGTAATATTGTTTTTGCCGAAACAGCCCGCCGCCTCAGTATGGAGCAATTGGAGCGAACTGCCGATGCTTTGGGCTTGGCACGGACCATCGGCTGGGAGAAGAAGGATGTGGCCGGAATGCCGGTGCTGCGTCATTTTGATCACGAAGATGCAGGGCGTGTACGTACAACAACAGTTTCCTCAGAGGATGAAGGAGCCCGGGTACAGACAGCCATTGGTCAGCGAGATACCCGCGTATCCCCGTTACAGGCAGCGAATCTGATTGTGACCCTGCTTCATGATGGCCGAGTTCACGCGCCTCGGCTTGTGCAGCGTATCCGATATGCGGATGGTGATGTGATGCTTGAAATGCCTCCGCATGATTCGCCTTCACAAGCCGGTCAGATCTCTTCCGCAACTTCTCACCAACTTCTGAGATGGATGCGTAAGGTGGTAACGGATGGAACCGGAAAAACCCTGCAGCATGCGCGGTGGCACGTTGCAGGGAAGTCAGGTACCGCCCAGGTGGAGCAGAAAGGACGGAAACGCAATCATCAATGGTTTATCGGGTATGGCCCGGTAGAGCAGCCTCGATATGCAGTTGCTGTTTTGGTCCAGAATGTAGCACCAGGCGGACACCACCAGGCTACAGATATCTTTCGCCGTGTGATGGATTACTTGGCCGAATCTTCCTGATCTGCAGTCCGTGTTGAAGCTTCGGCAGATGCTTCCGTGTTCACGCCCGTGGCTTCACCCACAGGCGTATCCATGACTAATGGAGAAGAATCGAATTCATCCTTGGGCAGATGAATCCACCGCTGTAAATAGCCCTGCTGCAGCAGTTCCTTTAGCAAAATCAGCAGTACTGGAGATAGTACAACTCCGGCAAGGCCGAATATGGAGAGTGAGATCAGCATAAATGAAAGCATCAGGTATGCAGAAGACACTCCGATCGAGTTGCCGGATATTTTCGGTTCAAGCAGCTGGCGTGTCAGCATTGTAATCACGAGAACGACAACTAGACCAATGGCCAAGCTGCTGTTCCCTATGATAAACAGATAGACAATCCATGGAATAAATATAACCGGAACCCCCAGAAGAGGCACGAGATCAAATACCGCACAGACTGCAGCGATCGTAAAGGCATTATTGGTTCCAAGAATGAGCAGTCCGACATAGATCAATACAAAGGTAATCAGCATCATGATCATCTGTGCCTTCAAGTACGAACGAATGGTTTTGAAGACATGGTTGCGCATAAATGCCATAGCGAGCTTCAATGTTTTCGGTGTCTTGGCACGGGCAAACTTGCGCCAGGATTCAATCTCGATACTGAGAAAGAAGGCAAGAATGATTGCAATCCCAAAGTTTGTGATAAATGATGAAAATGAACTGAGAAATCCAATAATGAATTGTGCGCCACTGGTCACCCAGCTGGAGAGGAAACCGGTAAGTGTTGCAAAATAATCGTTTATCTTCTCAATAATACCAGGAGGAAGTGCGTTCCACTTGTCCTGAAGAAAGTAGGCGAGATTGGTGAACTCGCTCTGCAGCAGCTCTACGTATCGAGGGAAATTATCCTGCAGATTGGATATTTGAGAGATAATAATCAGACCCACGCCAAAAAAGGCAGCAACAATTAGTGCGAGAAAAAGCAAAACAGATATCGCGGCTCCCAGTGTTTTGGGCAGTCCTCGGCGATGCAAAAAACGGGCCAGTGGTTCAATCATCCAATATACGATAAATGAAAGAAAAACAGGTGCAGCTATTTGATACAATCGGCTAAAGCCATACATGACCAAATATACAGTTAACACAAGTAAAGCGATGTCAAAAACAGTACGTCCATATTTTCTATAAAGGGGTAACATGGGCAGGGCTCCTTCATCCGTCATTCATTCCATTTATTGTACACGATTGACTTGTTTTTTGGAAAACAGGATTCAAGAAAAGTTTAAATTATGATAAAATTAAAGGCGATTTATTTTCCATAGTACTTGGATGGGAGCAGTCATTCAGCAAGAGAAGTGGGGAATCAGAGCATGACAAATTTACTTCAGAGCCTATTTTTATGGGCATTGTACATTTCATCTTTTTACGCCTTTATTCCTAGTTTGATCAGCAGACTCTTTGGGTTGCGCGTGTTCAGGCGTGGAAAAAGCGATACACAGTTTGCGTTAACTTTCGATGATGGTCCCGATCCGGTATATACGCCAAGGTTGCTCCGATTGCTGAAGCAATACGATGCCAAGGCGACTTTTTTTGTGGTTGGGGAGCATGCGGCCAGTCACCCGGAACTTATCCAGCACATTCATGAGCAAGGACATCTGATCGGAATCCATAACTACATCCACAAAACAAACTGGTTAATGCGGCCGCGTACGGTTAAAAATCAGATACAGCGAACAGGCCAGATTATAGAGGAGGTCACGGGGGTAAGAACCTGTTTTTACCGTCCGCCTTGGGGGATCATGAACCTATTTGATTTTTTCAGCAGAAAGGATCGCCAGATTGTCCTGTGGTCTTCCATGTTCGAGGATTGGAGAAGTCGTGTCGGAGCGAAGAAACTGACAGAACGCATGTTGAAAGAGCTCAGAGGCGGAGAAGTCATGCTGTTGCATGACCGGGGTACCACGCTTGGGGCTGATGCACATGCACCTGAACAGATGCTCCAGGCCTTGGAAGTGGTACTGCAAGAGGCCGAGCGGCAGGGATTGCAAAGTGTACGCATCGATACCTTGATGGGAGGAGGCATTACCGTGAGTGAATCTCAGAAAACGAGTCCAGCTCAAACCGTATTATCCCCATGGAAACGAATTGTGGTTGCTTTATGGCTTGGCTGGGAGAAGTTGTTCCACTGGGTGTACCATCTGCGGACAGCTTCGCCGGAAGACCCGATGCTTCATTATCGATCCCGTGTATATCACGGTGCGTTGGTTGAAATGAGCGAGGGGCAAGTCATCCGAAACGGCGACCCGGTTATTGAACTTCATTTTGATAATAAAAAATTATTCGAGCTCGGGATGACCTCGCGCTCCAGTATGCATCTGGCCATCCGTATGATTCGGGCTATGGAACAGCAGCTTCCCGATCTGGCTCGGCAGATTGCATCGGAACCTGAACTCCGTTCTGCCAAAGCAGTGTACGGTGTAAGTATGATTAATCGGGGACCTGAGAAATTCGGATTTACCGTTAAGGATCTGCCGCCTGGACCTTTCAGTTCGGCTTCCAAGGTGTATCTCAAACTATTGCTGAGTGTAATTCATCCTTCAGGAACCAAGCGTCTGAAACAGCGATCCGAGCAATTGGTTCCGAAAATGATTGCCATGCCGCTTGGTGTATTAATGGAGCGTTACGGACAACATGCCTTTGTAGCTGCAACAACGGAACAGATGCAAACAGATCTGGTGGAGAGTGAAGCGGATGTCCTGGCCGGTGCTGAGCTGAACAACACACCAACGGTTTAATAAACTAGAAGGGTATTATTCATATCTAATTCGATTGCATGTAAATCAATGCAAAAAGGGTTGCTCCCTTGCCAACACTGGCAGAGGAGCAACCCTTTTTATTTTGTAATTTGCTTCAGATAGCAAAACAATTGAAAAATTGCAGGAGATTAAATTTTCAAAACCCCACCGTTACTTGCGTTGGTAACGAGTTTGGAATAGCGAGCCAGCAAGCCTGTTTTTACTTTCGGCTCGAAGCCTTTCCAACCTGCACGGCGACGTTCGAACTCTTCATCGCTGATGTGCAGCTCGATAATGCGGTTGTTCAGATCCAGCTCAATGATATCTCCTTCTTCAACAAAAGCGATTGGACCGCCTTCTGCTGCTTCCGGAGAGATGTGGCCGATACTGATACCGCGGGATGCACCAGAGAAACGTCCGTCTGTGATCAGACCGACTTTGGCACCAAGTCCCATACCTACGATCTGGGAAGTTGGAGCAAGCATCTCAGGCATACCTGGTCCGCCTTTTGGTCCTTCGTAACGGATAACGACAACGTGTCCTTCTTTTACTTTGCCGTTCGCGATGCCTTCGAGTGCTTCTTCCTGTGAATCGAAGCAGATCGCAGGTCCTTTGTGGTAACCGCCAACCGAAGCATCAACCGCACCAACTTTGATAATCGCGCCTTCCGGTGCAAGGTTACCAAACAATACGGCAAGGCCACCTCTTTCGGAATGCGGGTTATCCAGCTTGTGGATAACATTCGTATCCTGAATCTCTTGTCCCTCTACGTTCTCACGGATCGTTTTACCTGTTACGGTAATACAATCAGCGTGGATCGCACCTGGTTTCTTCAGCAATTCGTTTAGAACTGCACTTACGCCGCCGGCATTGTGTACGTCTTCGATGTGCAGGTCGGATGCAGGTGCAAGCTTCGCCAGGTGAGGTACACGGTTAGCCACTTCATTGATGCGCTCGATTGGATAATCGATGCCTGCTTCATGAGCGAGAGCCAAAGTGTGCAGTACAGTGTTGGTTGAACCACCCATAGCCATATCCAGTGCGAAGGCGTTGTCGATCGCTTCAACCGTAACGATATCGCGTGGTTTCAGATCCAGTTTGATGAGTTCCATCAATTGTTTCGCGGATTGTTTAACAAATTCACGACGCTCAGGAGCTACAGCCAAAATGGTACCGTTACCTGGCATAGCCAGTCCCATCGCTTCAGCCAGACAGTTCATTGAGTTTGCTGTGAACATACCGGAGCAAGAACCGCAAGTTGGGCAACCGAACTGTTCAAGCTCGAGCAAGCTCTTATCGTCGATTTTACCAGCCTGGAAGGCACCTACGCCTTCAAATACGGAAGTCAGGGACAGGGCCTTACCATTGCTGTCACGACCTGCTTTCATTGGGCCACCACTTACAAATACAGTAGGGATATTGCAGCGGAGTGCACCCATCATCATGCCTGGTGTGATTTTGTCGCAGTTCGGGATACAGACCATGCCGTCGAACCAGTGTGCTGATACAACCGTTTCCACGGAATCCGCGATAATATCACGGCTTGGCAGCGAGTAACGCATACCAATGTGTCCCATGGCAATTCCATCATCTACTCCGATGGTGTTGAATTCGAATGGAACGCCGCCCGCTTCACGAATAGCATCCTTTACGATTTTACCGAATTCCTGCAGGTGAACGTGGCCCGGCACGATATCAATGTAAGAGTTACAAACAGCGATAAACGGCTTGCCGAAGTCCTCTTCTTTAACGCCCGCTGCGCGGAGCAGACTCCGGTGTGGTGCACGGTCAAAACCCTTTTTGATCATATCGGAACGCATCTTATTGGCTGACATGGTGTATTTCCCCCCAAATATATAATATTGAGCAACATGAATGGAAATATAAATGGCAGTGCATCTGTCGTTTAATTTCATCCGTACTCTAAAAAATAACCGACTCGGTCGGCTTCGAGCTTCCCGTAGTTTATGAAGTTCTTTGCTGCTTTAAACCCGTGAACAACCCGGTTTTTTATAGAGTCTATCACAACCGTCGTCATATTTCTACAATCAATAGAAAGAAGCCGTCTCTCATTTTCATGGAGTTCGGCTTTCTTAACAGCAATATAACGTTTTGTTATTATTCGGATAAGATTCGGTGTGAAAGGCTAGTTGCTTCCACCTTTGCGTCCGATCTCACGATAGAATTCTTTGGTATGCGTTTCGGAGGTTGCTTCGCCACCCTTGCGACCAATCTCCTTGTAAAAATCGGAATCATGAGCATCAGAGGTCGCTTCTCCACCTTTTTTGCCTATCATTTGGTAAAAGCTGCGGTCATGATTTTTGGAGGTGGCTCTGCCACCCAATCGGCCTGCTTCCTCTCGACTCATCTTTTGTCCAGCTGCCTGTGAACGTGCCATTACAAATCACTCCTTAAGGGATAAGTTGTTTTTTGTAGCGCGTATCCCTACTTACCACGTTGCTTCCAGCCTGAAACAAGCCGTTACGATAGAGGGTAAGGAATAAGGGGCAGATGAGCATTCAAGCAGAACGTTTGAATATTTCACGGCGATGCAGGGAAAACCGGGAGATATCCGGTTCGATTACAGGCCGAAAGGCATGACGTACTGCGGGCTGTGCCAATAGTACAGCAAACATTACGGCAATGGCAACGATCACGGGAATGTATAATCCGCTTTCGATATAATTATAAACGCCTGACCAGATCATAATGCGAACGAGAAATCCGTGCAGGAGAAATACATAAAGTGTACGCCGTCCCATATCGGTCAGTCTGGATGTAAGAGAAGGCACCCAGCCCAGAAATAGAGCTCCCGAGATCATTTCGAGGGCATAAATTGCAAGACGATAGATTCCGGCATACCACTCATGGTGACCGAGTTCAGCATAAGTCATGCTGCCCATTAACCAACCTGTGGAGATCTGAAGTCCTCCCAAACCTATCCATATCAAAAGACCAGCAGATAATATTGCGGCGGCATGACGCCCCCAGCCAGTTCGCACATAAGAACGAATGGACGCTCCATAGTCATAACCGATCATGAAGAAAGGGAGAAACACAAACGTTCGGCTGAAGCTGAGCCAAAATCCATCCACAGGCAAGTAACCCGCCACTACTCCCAGCAGGATGGAGGCAATGAGCCGATAGATCGGCTTCCACGATAAGGTAGCTCTGAGCAGGAGCCTCCAGCAGAAGTGACTGGCCAGAAACCACAGCAACAGATAAGGAGCAAAAAAGGACAGTTTCATGTGCGGGGTGTGGAACACCGTAACATCCATTAGAGCGTATAACGATTGAAACAGAACGTATTGAAGCGCAATTTGTTTAAGCACTTTGCGTCCGGATGCACCATGAGGTGCATGTCTGGCGAAATATCCGGTAACCCATACGAATAACGGCATATGAAATGTATATATCCACAGGAACAGAGCCTCTGCTCCCGCAAAGCGTGTAATGAGTGGTTCAAGAGCATTTCCAACGAGTACACAGACAATAAGCATAAAGCGCAAGTTATAAAAAAATGATTCCTGATCACCACGGATTCCAGTCCGGTTGTTCATGTTGTAACCCTCCTGTTGACCTCACGGTCGAGGCCATCTGTATCTTTCATAAGGGTAATACGGATATGAAGGAATCATTGTGATATAATTCACAATAGAAAGCGCTATCCTTTCCCGGAGCTGTGACAACAAAATGAACGAGCGGGATTGACAACGGTTGCATAGAGGATGACAATGGGAAAAGAAGATGAGGAATTGTAAATTTAAGGAGGCTAAGAAACGATGTCAACGAATACCCGCCAAAGTCCTGAAATTGTTACATTCGGTGAAAGTATGGGTTTGCTGACAGCCAAGGATACAAGAGGTCTTGAATACGCGGCTTCATTGGACAAGTCGTTTGGCGGCGCAGAGAGCAATCTGGCCATCGGTGTGTCCCGACTGGGCCATACAAGTGGTTGGTTTGGGCGCTTGGGTCAGGATCCCATCGGCACCATGATCTTAAAAGCAATTCGTGGTGAAGGTGTAGATGTATCCAGAGCACGCTTGAGTGACGCGGAACCGACAGGTCTGATGATTCGTGAGAACGCTTCCGGGAAATCCTCTGTACATTATTATAGGAAACTATCCGCTGCAAGTGCGATGACTCCGGATGATCTGGATCCGGACTATATTGCCGGGGCTGAGATTTTGCACGTTACAGGTATTACTGCCGCTATAAGCCCTTCGGGTTTGTCTACGGTAGAAGCTGCCATACATATAGCCAAACAGGCTGGTGTAAAAGTAAGTTTTGATCCGAATCTGCGTCTTAAACTCTGGTCAGCAGAGCAGGCTCGTCCGGTTTTGCTTCGTCTGGCAGAGCAGGCTGACTACTTTTTGCCTGGCCTGGACGAGATGAAGCTGCTGTATAACGAACAGGATGAGCAGAAGATATTCGAACGTTTGTCAGCTCTGAATGCTGTCTCCATCGTAAAAGGCGGACCGGATTTGACCTATGTATTGGTGAATGGTACCCTAACGGAAGTTCCGTACTTCAAGGCGGATCATGTGCTGGATACGGTTGGCGCGGGAGATGGATTTTGTGCAGGTTTCCTATCAGGCCTGCTCAAGGGATACTCTCCGCAGGAGGCTACCCGGCTCGGGAACTTAACTGGCTCCATGGTCATACAGGCCGTTGGTGATTGGGAGGCGCTTCCGACGTGGGAGCAAGTCGAGGCCAAGCTGAACAACGTAACCCATGTTGAGCGCTAGTCGCTGCTGATATCATGTAAGTCTCATCTTCGTTCTTCAATTATAAGGCTTGTAATAAACAACCACATTGATAAGGGAGAGAATGAAATGAAGAAGCTTCAGCTGCTGCAAAAAATAACGGATAACGGGGTAGTCGCCGTACTTCGGGCCGACTCTGCCGATCAGGTCATCGCCATGGCCGAGCAAGCCATCGCCGGTGGAATCAAAGTGATTGAGATTACGATGACGGTTCCCAGTGCACTCAAAGCCATCGAGAAACTGAGCCGTGTCTACCATTGGAACACACAGGATCCCGAAAAGTTTGCCATAATAGGAGCAGGAACAGTGCTTGAGCCCCAGACAGCAAGAGCTGCAATCATGTCAGGTGCTGAGTTTGTTGTCGGACCATCGCTGAATCCGGATACCGTACAGATCTGCAATCTCTATCGAATTCCGATCCTGCCTGGCGTGATGACCATTGCCGATGTTCAACGTGCGCTTGAGCTTGGTGTGGACATCGTGAAGCTGTTCCCAGGCAATCTGTATGATCCATCCATTATCAAGACGATGAAGGGGCCTATGCCTCAAGCGAATTTTATGCCGACCGGCGGGGTATCCTTGTCCAATCTGGGCGATTGGATCAAGGGAGGAGCCGTAGCTGTGGGGATCGGGTCCGACCTGACTTCCGAAGCGATGAAAACAGGGGATTTAAGTCATGTTCGCCGCAAGGCGGAACAATATATGGATGCTTACCGTAAGGCGAAAGCGGAATAGAGGCAAGGCGGGGAATGTGAGCAGGTTCAGCCTTGCTCCTATTCCCCAAGAGCCGCAGTACCTGCGGTAAGTGAAGAAAGGTGATTGAAGTTGAGGAACCGGTATAATACAGGGCGCAAGAAGAGGGGCATCGGAAAATTTCTGCTCGTACTTCTGGCGCTCATTGTCATTGGCGGCGGGTTTGTTGCCTGGAAGCTATTTACCCCGTACGGACCGCAGGAAATGGCCCAGAAGGCTATGGAAACAGCGGATCAGGTTACGGTGAGTGAACAGGAAAACTGGATTGATTTTATGCCAGACAAACCTGAAGGGATTAGTGTTATTTTCTATCCGGGTGGTTTGGTGAAACCGGAAAGTTATGCTCCTCTGGCTCACGAGTTGGCAGAAGCCGGACACCATACCATCATTGCCAAAATGCCGGTCAATCTGGCAGTACTGAAACAAAACCTGGCAGATGATATTCGTAATGCTTATCCGGACGAATCATTCGTCATGGGTGGACACTCATTGGGTGGATCCATGGCTGCACGTTATGCAGCATCCCATCCGGGCGCGCTTCAAGGCATCTTTTTCCTGGCGTCCTATCCGGATCAAAAAGGCAGCGTGAAGTCATTGGGGATTCAGGCGCTATCCATATTGGGTACCAATGACGAAGTCGTCAATGCGACCAAATACCAAAACGGCCGCGTCTATCTGCCGGAAGACACGGTGTACTACACCATTGAAGGAGGGAACCACTCGCAGTTCGGTGACTACGGGCACCAGAGTGGTGACGGAGAACCTGAAATTACGGGCGAAGAGCAGTTGTCTCAAACGGTAAAGGCGGTTACTGAATGGCTCGAAGGTATCCAATAAATACATTTGCCAGGAGGGGCGGCTAGGTTATGGCCATACTTCAAGTAAAGGGTCTGCAGATTCCCTGTCAGGGCATTTTGTTCGATAAGGATGGGACACTTCTTGAATTTTTGCAATTATGGGGGCCGTGGGCCGATTCCTTGCTAAATCAATTGGAAGCCGTCTTATCAGGCATGGGGACTGGTTTCACGGTGGAAAGAGGCAAGGTGCTCGGTACAGTCCACGACAGCGAAGGACACATTTTTGATTATGACAGGCAGGGTCCGCTGGCCATCGCTACTGTAGATGAGAGTACAGGGCTCCTGGCCGGACAGTTGTATGCAGCAGGCATGCCATGGAATGATGCGATCACAACAGTCCGCGAGCTCTCCAATTCAGCCATGCAGGAAGTGCGTTCCAAACGGCAGGCCGAGCCTATGCCTGGCTTGATTTCTTTTTTGCAGAGCTGCCAAGCAGCTTCGATCAAGGTGGCGGTGGTAACCTCGGACAGCACATCGGCAGCCGAAGAGCATCTGGAATGGATGGGGATACGGTCTTTCTTTACGTCCATTGTAGGGTGTGACCGCGTTACATTAGGCAAGCCGAATGGCGAAACTGCCAAGCTGGCATGTCGTGAATTACATATTCATCCTAACCAGGCCATCGTTATAGGTGATAGCAACGGGGATATGCAGATGGGACTGAACGCAGGAGTTTCACATGTTATTGGTTTTTGTCCCCCTGGGAAGGAAGCAGTACATTTACAGGATGCGGATGTCGTTATTGGGGATTATCATGAAATCCGGGTGAGTCCGGATGGTGCCTGAACGGGATTATTCCGCTAAGGAGGAGAGAGGATGAACGAGGTAGAACAGCTGGCTTCCTGGATTCAGGAAAGTTCGAATATTGTTTTTTTCGGAGGGGCAGGAACGTCGACCGAAAGCGGGATTCCCGACTTCCGCTCTGCCGCGGGCCTATATCAGACAGAGCAGCATTCCCCTTATCCGCCGGAGGAACTGCTGAGTCGTCACTTTTTCGATCAGCATGCCGATATTTTCTATGATTTCTATCGGGGCAAAATGCTTCATCCCGATGCCCAACCCAACGGTTGTCATAAGCTCCTTGCACGTTTGGAGCAGGAAGGTCGGTTGAAGGCGGTCATTACCCAGAATATCGACGGGTTGCATCAAAAAGCAGGCAGCACCAACGTATTCGAATTGCATGGGTCCGTTCATCGGAATGCCTGCATGGATTGCGGGCGTTTCTACCCGCTGGATGACATCATTCGGTCGAAGGATGCGGTTCCCCGCTGTGCAGCTTGTAATGGAGTCATTAAGCCTGACGTTGTGCTCTATGAAGAGGAATTGGACCAGAACACGCTATACCAGTCTGTGGATGCAATCTCTTCTGCTGATCTGCTGCTGGTCGGTGGTACCTCACTGACCGTCCATCCTGCTGCACAGCTAATTACGTATTTTCGGGGAAAACACACCGTCTTACTGAATGCCACGCCAACGGCGTATGACCGGCAGGCAGATTTGCTGATTACCGAGCCGATCGGCGAGGTAATGATTAAGGTGGACCAGCTTCTTGGTTAAACGGTTTGTCTGAAATAACCGCCTTCTCCCGCGCTCGAACAGAGTGCAGGAAGCGGAACCTGGGGAAAGAAGGGATTCATGATGGTCTACTTAGCCAGCGATACACGCTATGAAACGATGAAATATAACCGGGTTGGACGTTCTGGACTGAAACTTCCGGCCATTTCACTTGGACTCTGGCATAATTTTGGCGGCATCAATAATGCAGAGAACGGTCGAAACATGATTACTCGATCCTTTGATCTGGGCATTACGCATTTCGATCTTGCCAACAATTACGGTCCGCCCGCAGGTTCTGCAGAGCAGCTGTTTGGTCAGGTGCTGGCCCAGGATCTGAAGCCCTATCGGGATGAACTGGTGATATCCACCAAAGCGGGATATTATATGTGGCCCGGACCGTATGGCGAATGGGGTTCCCGCAAGAATCTGGTATCCAGCCTGAATCAAAGTCTGAAGCGGATGGGGCTGGATTATGTCGATATTTTCTATTCCCATCGTTATGATCCGGAAACACCGCTGGAAGAAACGATGATGGCTCTGGACCATATTGTTCGTTCGGGTAAAGCACTCTATGTGGGCATCTCCAATTACCCGGCGGAGCAGACGAGAGAGGCTGCCGAAATTCTGAAAGGTTTGGGTACACCTCTATTGATCCACCAGCCGAAGTATTCCATGCTGGACCGCTGGATTGAAGATGGGCTGCAGGACGTGCTGGATGAGTATGGTGCAGGCAGCATTGCATTTTGTCCTTTGGCACAGGGGGTACTGACGAACAAATATCTGAACGGTATTCCGGAGGATTCTCGTGCAAAAGGGCCGTCCGTTTTCTTGAACGAGAACAATATCTCACCTGAGACGCTGCGCAAAGTTCGTGCTCTCAATCAGATTGCTGCAGCTCGTGGTCAGAGTCTGGCGCAGTTCGCGCTTGCCTGGGTTTTGCGAAGCGGTAGGGTAACGTCGGCATTGATCGGTGCAAGCCGTACATCGCAGATCGAGGAGAATGTGGCCGCACTCAATCAGCTGGACTTCTCATCGGAAGAGCTGGAGCGAATTGAATCCATTCTCAGTCCCGAACATCATGACAAATAAGCATGTGATTGAGAACCTATAATTAAATGAAAAAAGAAGGTGCATGTTAGCCGTAATGGCAGATGCATCTTCTTTTCTTTTTCACTAATTTGCAATCATGCATGGTGCCCAAGTAAACAGACGTTGTTCGCAACACTTACACTTTTCCTGAAGGGTTATTTCTTGTTTGGTTGTGCCATGCCGGGCCTCGGAGCTGGAGGTCTGGAGAGAATATTTTCCCGATAGAGAGTCGGGGCTTCTCCGTGGAAACGTTTGAACTGTTTGGAGAAATAAAGGGCATCTGGCAGTCCTACGGATGCGGATACCTGCTCAATGGACAGATCCGGACGTTCACGCAGCAGCTGCCGTGACTTGTCAATGCGGAGCTTGAGCAGATACGTGACCGGGGACAGACCGGTTTCCTGCTTGAATATCCGGGATAAATAAGCGCGGTTGTAGCCGAGGCTGGCCGACATCTGTTCAATGGAGACGGGGTGAGCATATTGGGTAGACATGTATTGGATCATCTGTTTTACCGTCCGCCTAATCGAAGATTCACCAGGAATCAGGGTTTGTCCCTGAGAAAGGTGATTTTGGGCTTCGGCTAGAATCATATATAACGTACCGATGGATGTAAAATGAGAGCTTTCCTTGCGCTCCGCAAATGCATTTTGCATGACGGATAGCCAGTCAGCAATTCCGCAGGATGGACCGGCATGAAAAACGGATTTTTCCGGACGAAAGCCCGCTTCTTCCGTGTGTTTCCCAGCCTGGCTGCCTGTATAGGCCATCCATCGATATTCCCAGGGGCGGCGGGCATCGGACTGGTAGCTGACCAGTTGCCCGGGATGAATGAGGAAACAATCTCCTGCGGATAATTCGTAGGTATGGAGTTCCGTACGGAATGTACCAGCGCCCTTTTCTACATAATGAAGCAGATAGTAATCGTATAGTTTTGGACCAAGGGCATGACCCGGAAGGGTCTGGCTTGCGCCTGCAAAAAGGACATGTAATGGTCCCTTATCATAATAGACCGGATTGGAGGCAACTGAGTACGTTTTTGCTCCACTTTTCCCCGAGGATTCCTGTGTGTTTTTTATCGGATCTACTGCTGAATGTTCCTTGTGTTGATCAACCATGTACCGTTCCTTCTTTCTGTGGTGTTCTTTCCATTATATGACGGAAGGTCACATTTATCCATATGAAACACACATGGTTGCATTTCAAGAGGTACCGCTTTCTTGTATAATAACCTTAAGAAAACAACAACATTGAGATGAGGTGCAGCAGCAATGAACATACATGAATTGAAACAAAAGTTTATTGAGAAGTACGGAGAGAGTGAAGCGGATCTCCGTGTATTCCATGCTCCTGGACGTGTTAATCTGATCGGGGAACATATCGACTACAATGGCGGGTACGTGCTTCCGGCAGCACTTGAATTCGGTACAACACTTGTTATCCGGGAACGGAAGGACGACAAATTGCAGCTGGCTTCCACCAATATGTCCTATGAAGGCGTGCTGGACACATCCTCGATCGGCAAGGAGAAAACAGGGGAGTGGACAGATTATCCAGTTGGTGTCATGGTTGAACTGCAAGCTAAAGGCGTGAAGGTAACGAAAGGATATGACTTCCTGTACCACGGTGAAATCCCGAACGGTGCCGGACTCTCCTCTTCGGCTTCGCTGGAGGTGCTTACGGGATACGCGATTCAATCCATGGAAGGTGTATCCGAGATCGATACAGTACAGTTGTCGCTTCTGTCCCAAAAAGCAGAAAACGAGTTCGTTGGCGTCAACTGCGGCATTATGGATCAGTTTGCTGTGGCTAACGGAGCAGAAGATCATGCCATTCTGCTGATGTGTGATACGCTTGAATATGAGAAAGTACCTTTCCGTACGGGCTCTTATAAGCTGGTCATTGGCAATACGAACAAACGTCGCGGTTTGGTAGACTCGGCCTATAACGAGCGGCGCTCCCAATGCGAGCAGGCACTTGCCATTTTGAAGGAACAGCTGCCTGCACTTGATTATCTGGCGCAACTGACGCCGGAGCAATTTGTAACACTGCAGGATCACATCAAGGATGAGAAGGTAAGACAGCGTGCCGAGCACGTCGTGGAAGAGAATGCACGTGTGCTTGCATCAGTGGAAGCACTGCGTAATAACGATCTGGAAACGTTCGGCAAGCTGATGAATGCTTCCCATGAATCGCTCCGATATCTGTATGAAGTAAGCTGTGAGGAATTGGACGTGATGGTGGAGGAGGCGCAGCGCATTCCAGGCACACTTGGCGCACGCATGACGGGAGCCGGATTCGGTGGATGTACGGTGTCACTGGTACATGAGGATGATGTAGAACGTTTTGTCCGCGAAGTGGGGGCAGCGTATGAAGCACGTACAAGTCTTAAGGGAGACTTCTATGTGTGCGGAGTAGGCGACGGTGTCAAAGAATTGAAGGAGGCGAAGTGAAATGGCAATTTTGGTGACAGGTGGAGCAGGATATATTGGTTCGCATACGGTAGCGGCTTTGTTGGAACGCGGCGAGGAAGTTGTGGTGCTGGATAATTTGCAGACAGGGCATCGGGAAGCATTGCTTGGAGGCAAACTGTATGAAGGAGATCTGCGTGACAAGGCGTTTCTGGCAAAACTGTTTGCTGAAAACTCCATTGATGCAGTCATTCACTTTGCAGCCAACTCGCTGGTTGGCGAGAGCATGAAGGATCCAGTTAAATATTATGACAATAACGTGTTCGGTACGTTATGTCTGCTGGAAGCGATGAATGCAGCCGATGTACGCCGGATCGTATTCTCTTCAACAGCCGCCACATATGGCGAGCCTGAGAAAGTGCCGATCGAAGAGAGTGACCGAACTGAGCCTACGAACGTGTACGGGGAAACAAAACTGATGATGGAGCGCATGATGTCCTGGTTCGATAAAGTACAGGAGATTAAATACGTGTCCTTGCGTTACTTCAATGCAGCTGGAGCACATGATAGCGGCAAAATTGGCGAAGACCATCAGCCGGAGAGCCACTTGATCCCGCTCGTATTGCAAACCGCACTGAAACAACGTCCGCACATTGCCGTGTTTGGCGATGACTACGCTACAGAAGATGGAACGTGTGTCCGCGATTATATTCACGTGAGTGACTTGGCAGATGCGCATCTGCGCGCGGTAGATTATCTCCGCAAAGGGGAGAACAGCAACGTGTTCAACCTGGGTAATGGTCAAGGCTTCTCGGTTAAACAGGTTATTGAAACTGCGAAAAAAGTGACTGGACTTGATATCCCGGTTGTACAGGAGCCGCGCCGTGCAGGTGATCCGGCTGTACTGGTAGCCTCTTCTGCCAAAGCAAGATCCGTACTAGGCTGGAATCCGACATGGACCAATCTGGAAGATGTCATTCAGAGTGCTTGGAGCTGGCACCAATCTCATCCTAACGGCTACGGAAAAAACTAGGAGGCGAACATCCATATGTCACAGACCCATAATGCTGCAGGCACCATAGACCGGACACCGGAGCAGCAGGAAGCACTGCATGCCATTGAACGTCTGGTTGCATTTGCCTTGCAGAACAAGCTGATTGAAGAAGCGGATCGGGATTACAGCCGCAACCTTCTGCTGGAACAGTTCGGATTTTCCGAGCCCTACGATGGAGTGCTGAACGAGATTGTACCGGATGGACCGCAATCCTTGCTGGATACGTTGATTGACTATGGTTATGCCATTGGACTCATTCCGGAGAATACCGATACGTACCGTGATTTGCTGGATGCGAAAATTATGGGTCAACTGATGGCCCGTCCATCCGAGGTGGTTCGCGCGTTCCGCCACACAGAGCAAACAGAAGGTATTGAAGCAGCCACATCGAAGTTTTACGAGCTGTCGATTCACTCCAACTACATTCGTATGGACCGAATCTCCAAGAATGTGTATTGGACACAGGAAACGCCATATGGCGATATGGAAATTACGATTAACCTGTCCAAGCCGGAGAAAAGTCCGAAGGAAATCGCCATGGCCAAACTGCTTCCGCCGCCGGTGTATCCGAAGTGTCAATTATGTCGGGAAAATGTAGGCTATGCTGGGCGGGTAAACCACCCGGCCCGGCAAAACCTGCGCGTTATTCCGCTGGAATTAAACGGTGAACCCTGGTTCTTCCAGTACTCGCCATATGTGTACTATAACGAGCATTGCATCATTTTCCATCATGATCATGTGCCTATGAAGCTGACAAAAGATACGTTGCGCAGGCTGCTTGCCTTCGTAGGCGAGTATCCGCATTATTTTATTGGTTCCAATGCAGATCTGCCTATCGTGGGAGGTTCGATCCTGACTCACGACCACTTCCAAGGCGGACGCCATACATTTGCCATCCAAAATGCGAAACCTGAAGCGGTATTCCGTCATGCGCATGCACCTGGGCTTACCCTGAGTCTGGTAAAATGGCCAATGTCCGTTCTTCGGCTCGCTTCACATGATCCAGCGGAGCTGCTCGAAGCGGGTAACGCCGTATATGAAGCGTGGAAACTGTACAGTGATCCTTCCGTTCAGATCCAGGCGTTCAGCGAGGTGGATGGAGAGCAGGTACCTCACAACACCGTAACACCAATTGTTCGTCGCAGTGCGGACGGTGGTTACGAGATGGATCTGGTTCTCCGCAACAATCGTACGAATGAAGAGCATCCCGAGGGGATTTTCCACCCGCACCGTGAAATGCATCATTTGAAAAAAGAGAACATCGGACTTATCGAAGTCATGGGGCTTGCGATCCTTCCAGGGCGATTAAAAGAAGAATTGGACGGAATCGCCGATATTCTCGCAGGGGACACTCAGCTTGCGGAAGCTGCCCAGGCATCTGACCATGTTTTGAACCAGCATCTTCGCTGGGCGGAAGAACTGAAAGAACGTTTCGGTTCCAACCTGGACAAGGAACAGGCCGTTGCTCTGATTCAGCAGGAAGTAGGCCTGAAGTTTTCCGAGATTTTGGAGCATGCCGGAGTTTACAAATATGATGAAGCCGGACGTCAGGCTTTCCGTCGATTTGTAGAAAGCATGGGATATACCGAATAAGTACAAATGGGCAGTAATATTATGCTATGAATAAACAATTTACAAAGGATAGGTGAGCAGCAATGCTCATCTATCTTTTTTCAATACAATGAATCAATCATCTTGCAATTTTACTTGTGTATGTGGCTCGATGGTTATTAGCGATCATGTATCTAAAGTATTCTTCCATCATGAGCAATAAACACAGGGCCATGGCAGAGGAGCATGGTTCATTGTATAATATGAGAATGATTATCATAGCTTGATCAAATATTTGAAGTTTAGGAAACGGGGACGAATAAATGGAAAAGAAGCCACTGAACATACCGCTAATCACCGACGCAGAAGAATTGCAAACCATGGTGGGTGAGCCTCATGAGCACGTGAGAAACAAAGCGATATCGTTTGTGGACTCCCATGTTGAACATTTTTTATCCATGTCACCCCTATTTTTTCTGTCCAGTTCGGATGGGGATGGTAGAAGTGATGCATCCCCCAGGGGAGACGAAGCAGGCTTCGTGAAGGTTCTTGATCCGCATCGTCTGGTATATCCTGAACGTCCAGGCAATCGCCGTATTGACTCGCTGTTAAACATCCTAACCCATCCTGGGGTGGGTATGCTCTTCCTCATTCCTGGCATGAACGAAGTATTACGCATCAATGGAACAGCTTCTATTACGAAGGATGAGGAGTTTATCAATAGTATGGGCTGGACGGGAAAAACGATCGGGGCAGCGGTTATTGTAGACGTGAATGAATGCTTTATCCATTGCCCAAGAGCATTCAAGCAGTCGGGGTTGTGGTCTTCCGAGACTTGGGTGGATAAGGAAAATTTGCCCTCGACCATGGATATGTTCCGTGCCCATCTGCAAATCAACGGCTTGTTATAAGTGAGTGACTATGGATTTGTTTTTATAAAATCAGGGTACTATAATTGGAGTTGCACAAACATTCTAACTCCAATGGAGGCGACATAGATTATGAGATCTTTTCAATTTTATAACCCTACCCGTCTGATCTTCGGTAAAGGACAACTGGAAGCGTTGAAAACCGAAGTACCGAAGTACGGCAAACGGGTATTGCTTGTATATGGGGGCGGCAGCATTAAACGTAGTGGTCTGTATGATCAAGTGATCGGATTGCTTAAGGAAATTGGAGCAGAAGTTACAGAACTGGCGGGCGTGGAACCGAACCCGCGTCTTTCGACTGTCCATAAGGGAGTTGACATCTGTAAAACTCAGAACATTGAGCTGATTCTCGCCGTAGGTGGCGGTAGTGTGCTTGACTGTGCCAAAGCAATTGCCGTAGGTGCGAAATACGATGGCGATATGTGGGATTTTGCTCAGCGTAAAGCGGTTGCTCAGGACGCACTTCCACTTGGTACTGTACTAACGATGGCAGCAACAGGCTCCGAAATGAACTCCGGTTCCGTTATTACGAATCAGGATACACAGGAAAAATTGGGCTGGGGCAGTGCGTATTCATTCCCTGCGTTCTCCATCCTTGACCCGGTTAATACATATACCGTGCCTTTGGATCAGACGGTATACGGCATGGTCGACATGATGTCTCACGTATTGGAGCATTATTTCCATCTGGATGAGAATACGCCAGTACAACTTGGATTTTGTGAAACGATTCTGCGTACGGTTATGGATGCAGCACCTCGTTTGGTAGAGGATCTGGAAAACTATGAGCTGCGCGAAACCATTCTATACTGCGGTACGATGGCATTGAACGGCGTATTGAACATGGGACTAGCAGGTGACTGGGCAACCCATAATATCGAACATGCAGTATCTGCAGTGTATGACATCCCGCACGGCGGGGGCCTTGCTATTCTGTTCCCGAACTGGATGAAACACAACCTGGACGTAAACGTGGATCGTTTCAAACGATTGGCGATTAATGTCTTTGAAGTCAATCCGGAAGGCAAATCGGACCAACAGGTAGCCGAGGAAGGCATCGAAGCTTTGCGCAAATTCTGGACGTCTATTGGTGCACCTAGTCGTCTTGCTGACTATGACATTGACGACAGCCAGATTGATGTCATGGCTGACAAGGCGATGCTGTTTGGCCCATTTGGTAACTTCAAGAAGCTGCAGCGTGAGGATGTTGTATCCATTTACAAGGCATCTCTGTAATAAAGGGCATTCAATTATTAATAAAGACCGCAAATCTCCACAATATGGAGAATTGCGGTCTTTTTGCGTGAAATACCATGCAGAATAACCATTATCGGGTCTTGAATACAAATGAGGAAAGATTTTGAAACTTTAAGCCGATTACTACGTATTTATTTACATGAGGAATGCCCAGTGGGTTAGGAGTTTCGGCAGAAGAGAGGAGGAACGGGGAATGGAGTCCATCTATTGGGGGTGTCTAATCGGAGGAGCCATTTTTGCGGTCGTCAGCCTGGTGCTGGGTGATTTGATTGACGGATTGCTGGATGGAGCCTTTGAACTGCCAGGCATTGATTTTCTCAAACCTGTTGTACTTGCTGGTTCTATCACAGCGTTTGGCGGAGCTGGAATCATGTTGACGCGTTATAGTTCCGTAGGTGCAATTGCGGGTCTTATCTTATCCCTGCTTATAGGTATTGCTGCTGCCATGCTGGTATTCTTTGCTTATATCAAACCGATGCGGAACAGTGAGGTTTCCATTGCATTTTCCATGAAAGAGCTATCCGGGAAAATCGGAGAAATTACGATTCCAATACCTGAAAGGGGTTTCGGTGAGGTCATGATCCGTGTTGCTTCCGGTAACACGATTCATACCGCATCCAGCTTCGAACATCGCCCTATTGCTGCGGGTGCGCGTGTAGTGGTAGTGGACATAACAGAAGGTGTGCTTCGTGTGGCGGAATGGGATGAAGATGTACTTAAAGACGTTTGAGTAGAACGAGAGAAGTTGTATTGTCATCATTGTAATAAGGGGAGAGATGTGGAATGGAAGTTAATATGGATGTGTTGTTGATTCCTGCAATTGTTGTAGGTGTCATTCTGATTCTTGGTTTGGCCTTCTGGGCGAGATATAAGACGGTTGGACCAGATGAAGCGATGATCGTTACGGGTTCATTCCTGGGTAATAAAAATATTTCCGAAGATGAGTCCGGTCGCAAAATTAAAATCGTACGTGGCGGTGGTGCCTTCATCTGGCCTGTGTTCCAGCAGTCCGAATTTATCTCACTGTTGTCTCACAAGCTGGACGTATCCACGCCAGAAGTGTATACGGAACAAGGGGTTCCGGTTATTGCAGATGGTGTCGCGATTATCAAAGTTGGTAGTGCTGTGGAAGATGTAGCAACAGCAGCTGAACAATTCATCGGTAAACCTGTTGAAGCTTTACGAGGCGAAGCACAGGAAGTTCTGGAAGGGCATTTGCGGGCCATTCTCGGAACTATGACTGTGGAGGAAGTTTACCGGAATCGGGATCGGTTCGCACAAGAGGTTCAGGGTGTGGCTGCAAGGGATCTGAAGAAGATGGGTCTGCAGATCGTATCCTTTACCATCAAGGATGTTCGTGACAAACAAGGATATCTGGACGCCCTCGGTAAGCCGAGAATTGCTGCCGTGAAACGGGATGCCGAGATTGCGGAAGCCGAAGCAATGAGAGATGCACGTATTCAAAAAGCGAATGCAGAAGAGCAAGGACAAAAGGCTGAATTGCTCCGCGATACCAATATCGCCGAAGCAGCCAAAGAGAAGGAATTGAAAGTGGCAGCGTTTAAGCGGGATCAGGATACGGCAAAAGCCGAAGCGGACCAGGCGTATCATATTCAAGAAGCCCGTGCGAAACAAACGGTTGTAGAAGAGCAGATGAAAGTCGAACTCGTGCGTAAAGAACGTGAGATTGACCTCAAGGAAAAAGAAATTACAGTACGTGAGAAGCAGTATGACGCCGAAGTGAAGAAAAAAGCGGAAGCGGATCGTTATGCTGTCGAGCAGGCGGCCGAAGCGGACAAAGCAAAAAGAATGCGTGAGGCCGATGCAGTGCAGTACTCTATCGAGACCCAAGCCAAGGCAACAGCAGAACAAAAACGGCTTGAAGGTCAGGCGATGGCAGATGCAGAACGGGCCAAGGGTACTGCGGATGCAGAAGTCATTCGTCTGCGCGGTCTGGCGGAAGCCGAAGCGAAGGAAAAATTGGCTGAAGCGTTCCAGAAATTTGGCGAGGCTGCAGTACTCGATATCATCGTCAAAATGCTGCCTGAGCTTGCTGGTAAAATTGCAGAGCCGATCTCATCCATTGATAAATTAACTGTGGTAGATACAGGTAAGGGTGAGGGTGCAGCACGTGTAAGTAACTATGTGACCGAACTGATGTCTACAGCTCCTGAGATGCTGAAAAGCGTATCGGGCATTGATGTAGAGCAGTTGATCAAAGGTTTGACCAAGTCCAAAACGCCTGCACCTGTTGCTGTTCAGCAAAGCGAAACTGTAAACACTCCATCTGTGATCGACAAGATTGTGGAGAGAGCTGGAGCAGAGGATTAGGACTACGTGTGAACGATACGTGAAGCTCTATTGACCTTAACGTGATTTTTTGTTACTTTTTAAGCGAGACGTTCGGCGCGGTTTGCCCGCACCGGACGTCTTTTCGTTCATTACGAGGATTGTGAGGAATCACATTCCAGATGGTATGAAAAAAGAGGTGCAAACAGTGAGCAGCCTGCATGTAAACAAAGCGCTAAATAATAATGTAATTATTGCACAGCATCCTGAACATGGAGAAGTCGTCGTCATCGGTAAAGGCATAGGCTTTAACCGGAAAACGGGTGACATCATTCCCTTGATGGCTGTGGAGAAGATGTTTATTTTGAAAAACCAGCAGGAGCAAGAGCAGTACAAACAGCTTCTTCCGCAAGTGGATGAGGCATTGATCGAGATTATTAACGAAGTCATTACGTATATTGCTGAGCGTACGGATGTTCCGCTTAACGAACATATTCATATTGCATTGACCGATCATATTTCCTTTGCACTTAAACGCAAAGAACAGGGCATTGTGATCCAAAATCCGTTTCTATATGAAACACGTGAGATCTACCCCGAAGAATATCGAATGGGAGATTACGCCGTTCGCCTTATTAAGGAAAAGCTCGGTGTCGATCTGGGTATGGATGAAATTGGTTTTATTGCACTCCATATCTACAGTGCCATGACCAATCAGAACATATCCCAAGTACGCGAGCACTCCCAGCTGATTACCGATCTGGTGGGAATCGTAACGGACCAATTGGATTATTCGTTTGAGACGGAGTCACTGGACTATTCGCGTTTGCTTACACATCTTCGCTTTGCATTGGAACGTGTGCGACGGGGGGATAAGGTGGAAGAGCTTCATAAGCTGGATTCCCTGCTCAAGTTGGAGTACCCTGAAATGTACTCGCTTGCATGGAAGCTGACCAAAGTGATGGAGAGAAGATTGAATCTGCCGGTTTATCCAGCAGAGGTTGGTTATCTGACCATCCATCTCCAACGGCTCAATCAAAGGAAAGAAGAAGAGGGAAAGTGAAATATTCCCACGCCTGGAATTGCGTCCGAACAATTTTAGTGTAAAGGCTTGCACTGTTTTTGAAGTGATGCTACAATGGTGTCCGTAATCAAGCAACTGAATAAAAAACATAAGCGACGTGTTACTGACTCGATCAGGCATGAGTTTCTAGAGTGTGATTGTTCTTACCTTATACAGGGTATGCTATACCCGAAGGTTGGTACAGTTAACTTTATTAGCTTATGCCTTTTTTGTTTTCCCTTGCTTGCATCACGACATACAGACATACACGAAAGGGTGAATACGACGCGATGTTTAAAAAGCTTTTTGGCGTCTTGCAAAGAGTAGGTAAAGCTCTTATGCTGCCTGTGGCCATTCTACCAGCGGCGGGCTTATTGCTCGGAATCGGTAATATGCTGGTGAATCCGGACTTTTTGCAATACGTAACGGCACTGGACACCCCTTGGGTGAACTCGATCGCGACGATCATGATGAACGCAGGTCAGATCGTATTTGACAATCTGGCATTGCTATTTGCTGTGGGGGTAGCCGTAGGGTTAGCCGGAGGCGAAGGCGTGGCAGGTCTTGCGGCCATCATTGGTTATCTGGTAATGAACGTCACTTTGGGTACTGCTGTCGGTGTAACGCCAGCAATGATCGGTGAAGTACCGGGTTATGCCAGCATTTTGGGGATTCCAACACTGAGTACCGGTGTGTTCGGAGGTATCATTATTGGTATTGCCGCAGCACTATGTTACAACCGGTTCTTCAAAATCGAACTGCCGTCTTACCTTGGATTCTTTGCAGGTAAACGTTTTGTTCCGATTATCACTTCGGTTGTTTCCCTTTTGCTCGGATTACTGCTGGTGGTCATCTGGCCACCGATTCAAAATGGACTGAATGCTGTATCTCATTTCATGGTAGATACGAGTCCGACACTCTCGGCATTCATTTTCGGAGTCGTGGAACGGTCCCTTATTCCGTTTGGACTCCACCACATTTTCTACTCTCCATTCTGGTTTGAATTCGGTGAGTATGTGAACAAGGCTGGAGACGTTATTCGTGGGGACCAGCAGATCTTCTTCAACCAATTGCGTGATGGTGTAAACCTCACGGCGGGAACCTTCCAAGTGGGTAAATTCCCGTTCATGATGTTCGGTTTGCCAGCTGCGGCGCTTGCGATGTACCATGAAGCAAGACCGGAGCACAAAAAGTATGTTGCAGGGATCATGGGCTCAGCTGCGCTGACCTCGTTCCTTACCGGGATTACAGAGCCACTTGAATTTTCATTCCTGTTTGTGGCGCCAGTCCTGTTTGCAGTACACTGTATCTTCGCAGGTTTGTCTTTCATGACAATGCAAATTCTGGGTGTCAAAATCGGGATGACGTTCTCCGGTGGATTCATTGACTTCCTGATTTTCGGGATTATCCCGAACCGCACACCATGGTGGGACGTTATTATCGTCGGTTTGATTCTTGCCGTGATCTACTACTTCGGATTCCGAATGATCATTCGCAAGTTCAATCTCAAAACACCAGGTCGCGAAGAAGCAACACCTGAAACAAGCTCGGGTGGAGGATCAGGTTCAACTGACGATCTGCCACACAATATTCTGGAAGCCTTTGGTGGACAGCAGAATATCAAACACCTGGATGCATGTATCACTCGTTTGCGGATTGAAGTAAATGAGAAATCCAATGTAAATAAAGATCGTTTGAAACAATTAGGTGCATCTGGCGTGCTTGAAGTGGGTAATAATGTACAGGCCATTTTCGGTACACGTTCAGATACAATCAAGTCCCAAATGCAGGACATCATTGCAGGACGCACCCCGGCACCAGCACCAGCTGCTGATGTTAAACCTGCTCCTGAAGAGGAGAAGGCAGCGGGAGCAGAAGGCGAACGCATTATTGCTGAAGATATCGTCATGCCGGTCAACGGTGAATTGATGGATATCACTAACGTACCTGATCCGGTCTTTGCTGAGAAAATGACAGGTGACGGTTTCGCTGTGCTGCCGCATGATGGCAAAATTACTTCGCCAGTGTATGGTAAAGTGTTTAACGTATTTCCTAGCAAGCATGCTGTCGGCATTATGTCTGACGGAGGCAAGGAAGTGCTGGTTCATATAGGTGTCAACACGGTGAAATTGAAAGGTCAAGGTTTCAACGTGCTTGTGCAGGAAGGTGACCTGGTATCGGCAGGTCAACCGATTATGGAAGTGGATCTGGAGTATGTGAAAGCTAACGCTCCATCCATTATCTCGCCAGTGATTTTCACTAACCTGCCAGAGGGCTCCACGGTGACCCTGAAGAAGAGTGGAGTACTGAAAATTGGCGATCAGCCAATCATTGAGATAAAATAAGAAATGTTCCGATAATGGCAAGCAAGTGTAAATATATGCAATGCCTAAATTAAACTACTTGAAAGTGAGATGATTGTAATGCAACAAACATTCAGAATTACAGACGAAGATGGTATCCACGCACGTCCGGCGACAGCCCTGGTTAATACAGCTAACAAATTCAAAGGTGCAGAATCCTTTGCAGAAGCTAACGGTAAAAAAGTAACACTGAAATCCATCCTGGGCGTTCTGTCCCTTGGTTTGGAACAAGGCGACACCATCAGCATCATCGTTGAAGGCGAAGGCGAAGCTGAAGCTCTTCAAGCTCTGACTGACGTTATGGTTAACGAAGGGCTGGGCGAAATTAATGCTTAATGTTTCCGGGATCGCGGCTTCGGCGGGTATTGCTATCGCCAAGGCGTTTATCTTGGAGCATCCTGATTACTCTGTAGAAAAACGCCAAATCAACGACGTTGACGCAGAGATCGCGAAACTCGACTCAGCACTGGGCAAGTCCCAGTCTGAGCTTGAGGCGATCAAAGAGCGTACTTTACAAGAGCTTGGCGAGAAGAAAGCTGAAATCTTTGCTTCCCATTTGCTCATTCTGAATGACCCGGAACTGATTGATCCGGTAAAAGCAAAAATTGCTGATGAAAAAGTGAATGCAGAATTTGCACTCAACGAAACGGCATCGCAATTTATCTCCATGTTCGAAAACATGAAGAGTGCTTACCTGCAGGAACGTGCTGCAGATATGCGTGACGTAACCAAACGTGTGCTGAATCACTTGCTTGGTATCGACTTCATGAGTCCGGCTGAGATTAGCGAAGAAGTGATTGTGCTGGCCGAGGATCTGACGCCTTCCGATACGGCTCAATTGAACCGTCAATATGTTAAAGGTTTTGCAACCAACATTGGCGGACGTACTTCCCACTCTGCAATCATGGCTCGTTCTCTTGAAATCCCGGCTGTTGTGGGAACCAAAGACATTCTGGCTCAAGCCAAGCAAGGCGATATGATTATCGTTGATGGCCTGGACGGTCATGTTCTGGTTAACCCAACAGATGAGGTCATTGCTGAGTATCGTTCCAAACAGGAACAATATGATGCACAACGTGCCGAGTGGAGAAAATTGCGTGACGAACCAACTGTAACGGTGGATAACGTTCATGTGGAACTGGCAGCCAACATTGGTACGCCGAATGACGTTACCGGTGTTCTGGAGAACGGTGGAGAGGCTGTAGGCCTGTATCGTACCGAGTTCTTGTACATGGGCAGAGACAAACTTCCTTCCGAGGATATTCAGTACAATGCTTACAAAGCCGTACTTGAAAAAATGGAAGGCAAACCTGTCGTTGTTCGTACACTCGATATCGGTGGAGACAAGGAGCTTCCATATCTGGATCTGCCAAAAGAAATGAATCCATTCCTTGGTTTCCGTGCAGTTCGTCTGTGTCTGGACCGTCTTGATATTTTCCGTACACAATTGCGTGCATTGCTGCGTGCAAGCGTACATGGCAACCTGCGTGTCATGTTCCCAATGATCGCAACACTGGGTGAATTCCGTGAAGCGAAAGCGGTCCTGCTCGAAGAGAAGGAAAAGCTGGTAGCTGAAGGGATTGCTGTTTCTGACAGCATTCAACTGGGTATCATGGTCGAAATTCCTTCGACTGCGGTTCTAGCGGATCAATTTGCCAAAGAGGTTGATTTCTTCAGTATCGGAACGAACGATCTGATTCAATACACCATGGCAGCTGACCGTATGAACGAGCGTGTATCCTATCTGTACCAACCATACAACCCTGCTATTCTGCGTCTGGTGAAAATGGTCATCGATGCAGCACATCGCGAAGGTAAATGGGTTGGTATGTGTGGAGAGATGGCGGGAGACGAAACAGCAATTCCATTGCTGCTTGGTCTCGGACTGGATGAGTTCAGCATGAGCGCAACATCCATCCTGCCAGCTCGTAGCCAGATCACCAAGCTGTCCCGTGCGGACATGCAGGAACTGGCTGCTAAAGCTCTGGACATGCAAACTGCTGAGCAAGTGGTTGAATTGGTTCAAAGCATCAAAGCGTAATTTTGCGAGGGTTATCCTCCGGATTTTAAGGTCTTTTCTTTTTCCGATGAATGGGCTGCAGGAATGCAGCGATATTGCCGGTATCTGCGAACAGCGGATGCCGGCTTTTTTTGCGGGCTAATGTGGGATCATAAGGAATAAAGAAAGAGAGCGTTCGCGCGTAGGAGGCAGCGACATCAGCAAATAAAAAAACGGCTTCAGCTGACGTTAAAACATCAGCTGGAGCCGTTAGTTGAATGGCTGGGTATTAACTGCACGCGCAGTTCAATACAGGTTTACGTGCTGCTGTGGTCTCATCCAGACGGGTAACCGGCGTCCCATAAGGTGCATTGAGTACCAGTTCAGGTGTCTCTTCTGCTTCCTTGGCAATACGAATCATAGTATCGATAAAGCCATCCAGCGTTTCTTTGCTCTCTGTTTCCGTTGGTTCAATCATGATACATTCCTCTACGTTGAGCGGGAAGTAGACGGTTGGTGGATGATACCCGAAATCAAGCAGTCGTTTGGCTACATCCAATGTTCTTACACCATATTGCTTCAGGCCCCGGCCAGACATGACAAATTCATGCTTACATACGCCTGGGTACGGAATTTCGTAATAAGGTGCAAGACGTGCCATCATATAGTTTGCATTGAGTACGGCACATTCGGATACCCGGCGCAAGCCTTCAGGTCCATACGTACGAATGTAGGCATAGGCGCGTACCAAGATACCGAAGTTGCCGTAATACGCTTTGACCCGACCAATCGATTGATCTCCTTCCCGATCCAGGGCGTATTGTCCCTGATCGTTCTTGATCACCATCGGTTTCGGCAGGAACGGAATCAGACGATTTTTTACGCCGACGGGTCCGGCACCAGGACCACCTCCGCCATGCGGAGTACTCATCGTTTTGTGCAAGTTCAGATGTACGACATCGAAGCCCATGTCCCCAGGACGGGTAATACCCATAATGGCATTGGAGTTGGCTCCGTCATAATAGAGAAGGCCACCGGCTTGATGCACGATGGAGGCAATCTCCTGAATGTCCTTTTCAAACAATCCCAGGGTATTTGGGTTGGTCAGCATCAAGGCTGCAGTATCGGAACCTACGGCTGCACGCAGTGCATCCAGATCGACCAGACCGTCTGCACGGGATGGAATGGTTATTGTCTCGAAGCCAGCCACGGTTGCACTTGCCGGGTTGGTGCCGTGTGAAGAATCCGGGACAATGACTTTGGTCCGCTGTTCACCACGACCTTCGTGATAGGCACGAATCATCATGAGTCCGGTCCATTCACCATGTGCACCAGCTGCTGGTTGCAGGGTCACCGCGTCCATGCCAGTCAGACCTGCAAGGTCGTTTTGCAACGTGTAGAGCAACTCAAGTGCACCTTGAATACTGGATTCAGGCTGATACGGATGGATTTTGGCAAATCCATTGTAGCGAGCAACATCCTCGTTAATCTTCGGATTATACTTCATCGTACAAGATCCGAGTGGATAGAATCCGTTATCTACCCCGAAGTTCCGGCGGGAAAGGGCAGTATAGTGACGAATGACATCTACTTCAAATACCTCAGGCAGTGCAGCTGCTTCCGAACGCAGCATTTCCCGGGGAATCAAGCTCGCGGGATCTTGACGCGGAACATCGCATTCAGGCAGGGAGTAAGCGACACGACCCGGGCTGCTCAGTTCAAAGATCAGTGATTGCTCTGGAGCAGGCGATGCTGCTTGTGTCATTTGTTGCGTGCTGGTTTCGGCTTGGGAAGGAGCTGCCGTTTCCGGCTGTCCTTGGATGGTTGTCATTTCCTGAGTCACAGCGATCCCTCCAATACACGTGCGAATTCGTCAATCTCTTCCTTGCTGCGCCGTTCCGTAACAGCGACCAGCATATGTCCGGCAAGCTCCGGGTAATCCCGTCCAAGTT
The DNA here is from genome assembly GCF_004000925.1 of Paenibacillus illinoisensis NBRC 15959. Lineage (GTDB taxonomy): Bacteria > Bacillota > Bacilli > Paenibacillales > Paenibacillaceae > Paenibacillus > Paenibacillus illinoisensis. The sequence continues at coordinate 85,940 of NZ_BIME01000007.1, forward strand.
CATATCCTCCGATGAAACCGGCATCCAGCAGCTTCAACTGAAGGGCATCGACGTCTGTCCCTTCTGGTAGCTGGATGACAAACTCATTGAATGTGGGTGCTTTAAAGGTCAGGCTGACTCCAGGAATTGCTGTCAGTGCTTGAAGAGCATAATGACTCTTTTGCAAATTCAGGTCAGCCACATCAACCATGCCCTGTCTTCCCATAGTGGACATATACACCGAAGCGCTTAGGGCAAGCAATGCCTGGTTGGAGCAAATATTGGATGTCGCCTTTTCACGGCGGATATGCTGTTCACGTGCTTGGAGCGTAAGTACAAAACCACGTTTGCCGTTGCGATCCGTTGTCTGGCCAACGATTCGACCGGGAATCCGGCGCATATGAGCCTGGGATACAGCGAAATATCCACATGTCGGACCACCGAGCGAAGCAGAGATGCCAAGGGGCTGTGCATCACCGACAACGATGTCAGCACCCAGCTTGCCTGGAGCTTCGAGCATACCAAGCGCCAGCGGGTTTGCGCTGACCACGAGCAGACCCTTGTGCGCATGTGCGAGGTCTGCAGCCTGTTTTACATTTTCCACGGCACCGAAGAAGTTCGGACTCTGGATCATGACAGCTGCGGTATCATCCGATACGGCGGCTTGAAGGGCATCCCAATCGGTCACCCCGTTCTGATAACCAACTTCGACAATCTCCAAATTCAGACCATGGGCATAAGCCTTCAACACTTGACGGGCTTCAGGATGAACGGTACGGGAGACGATTAGCTGTTTGCGGCGAGTTGCCGCTGCGGCCAGATTCCCTGCTTCTGCAAATGCGGTCGCGCCATCATACATGCTCGCATTGGCTACAGCCATGCCAGTCAGTTCACAGATATACGATTGAAATTCGAAGATCGCCTGGAGCTCGCCCTGACTGATTTCGGGCTGATATGGCGTATAGGCGGTATAGAACTCGGAACGGGAAATGACGTGATTAATCACGGAAGGGATATGATGATCGTATATGCCTGCGCCCAGGAAACTGGCGTGTGTCTCAAAATTGGCATTGGCGCCAGCCTGCTTCGACATGTGGCGTGTCAGCGCATATTCATCCAGCTTGGAGGAGACCGGAAGCTCGCCTTGATAACGAATCTCCTGCGGGATGTCATGGAACAGATCCTCAATCGTTTCCACACCGATGGTTGCGAGCATGGCGCTCTGATCCTGTTCAGTCATAGGAATGTAGCGGTGCTTGTTCATGCTTGATCAGCTCCTTGGGTAGGTGTCTTTGACGTACGTGTCCGTTTATGAAAAGGGGTCTTCACAACTTCGGCTTTCAGCTTTTTGCCACGAATCTCAATCTCGAGCGGGGTGCCGAGTGCAGCATATTGGCTGTTAATTAGGGCGAGCCCCAGATTGCGCTTCAGCGTAGGGGACTGTGTACCGGTTGTTACTTCCCCGATCTGCACGCCTTCCGCGTAGATGGGATAGTGGGGACGTGGAATCCCGCGCTCCAGTACTTCAATGCCGACCAGTTTACGGGAAGGTCCACCATTCTTTTGCTGCAATAGTGCTTCGTGTCCGATAAAAGGTCCGGCATTAAGCTTCACAAACATGCCAACGCCTGCTTCCAGCGGTGAAATGGTCGGCGATAGTTCCTGTCCGTAGAGGGGCAGCTTCGCTTCGAATCGAAGTGTATCCCGTGCACCAAGTCCAGCTGGAACCAGACCGTGATCAGCGCCAGCCTCCATTAATCCGTTCCAGACCGCAGCGGCCTGATCTGCCTGTACGTATAGTTCGAAGCCGTCTTCTCCGGTATAACCGGTGCGGGACAGCAGCAGTTTTACACCACAGACCTCAGCATTCTGTACAAAACGAAAAGGCTCGATTATGGATATATCAGTATCTGTAACTTTTCCGATGATGTCTGCAGCAAGCGGGCCCTGTAGAGCCAGGAGAGCTGTTTCCGCGGAGTCATTCGTCATGCTCACCCCAGGAACCATGTGCTCTTGCAGCCAGGCCCAGTCCTTGTCAATATTAGAGGCATTCACGACGAGCATATAATGCTGATCTTCCAGCTTGTATACGAGCAGATCGTCCACTACGCCACCGTCCGGGTAACACATTAACGTGTATTGTGCCTGGCCAGGAACCAGTGAAGTCACGTCGTTGGTCGTCAGTTTCTGCAAAAATGCTTCGGCCTCTTCACCCTGTACCGTGAATTCACCCATGTGGGATACATCGAACAGTCCGGCCCGTTCTCGCACCGCTTCATGTTCCTTCTGAATCCCACTGAATTGAACCGGAAGCTCCCAGCCTCCAAAATCGATGCACCGTACACCTTCATATTGCTGATAAAGTGGATAGAGTGGAGTTCTAAGCAAATCGGACATCAAATCACCTCGTTATGGCCGCTACTGGGCCGAGTGTATAACATGAATGATTCTTTTCTTGGATAAGTATGGTTAAGGCTGCTGATGACAGCGCCGGCTCGATCCTGACTTTCGTTTTTTTGGGAAAAAGGAAAAGGACAGGCCAAAGAACCGGCATGCCAGAAGCACGCTGTATTCTTAGGCTCTGTCCTTGGTACCTGAGAGTTACCCCGCCAATAGGTTGCAGCAGGTTTCCCCTTGGGTGATCATAACGCCCATACCGGGCGAATAGATGCTCTCCAGAGTTGCGTCCCGTAAAAGTCCTTTTGCCTGAGAGATTCACCTCCCGCTTGTCGGGTGGTTTACTCCTTCGGCGTTACCGCGTGCATCCAAGAGTTGGGCGTCACGGGTAATCTCTCCCTTTACATTCATCCGCGGGTGATGCACACAACGATTAACATTTACTCTCTCATTAAAACGTGAATCCACTATCGATGTCAAGAACGATATCACAGAAATTAATAAAAAACCGAATAATATTTAGTGATCTCAATTTATTGTTCGTGTATATAAAAAGAGTGCGCTTACTATTCTAATATTACCCATTATATGTAGAGTGAGGGTGTTTGCGTTACAGGCTGTAATCATCAAAAATCAAATAATTTGTGAGGTATCTTGACATTTCAATCGAAAATATCTTACGCTATGTTCTGGGAAAAAGGTTGGCCGAAGGACGCATGCACTCATTAATGAAAAGCGAGGCGGATATCGATGAGCGAATTGAAAAGTGATTTCCTGTACAGTGAAGAGCACGAGTGGGTGCAAACCGTAGGGGAGGATACTGTACGGATCGGCATTACCGAGTTCGCGCAGCATCAGCTGGGTGACATTGTGTTTGTGGAATTGCCTGACCTTGAATCGGATGTAAAAGCGGAAGATAGCATTGGTACGATTGAATCCGTGAAGACGGTTTCGGATTTGTTTTCTCCGGTAAGCGGTTCGATTATTGCTGTGAATGAAGCCCTGCAGGATGCACCTGGACTCGTCAACAGTTCGCCTTACGAAGAAGGCTGGATGATTGAGATTCGTGTTGAAGGTGATTTGACAGCAGCGTTGTCTAAACTGATGAATGCTGATGCATATCGTAAGCACACCGAGGAGTAGAATGTATTTGCACTAAATAACCTAAATTAATCTATGATTTTTTTCATAAATTGGACGGTCGTGCACGTCTTCAGAGCCTGTGTGAGCCTTGATGCTCATGCAGGCTTTTTGTGTTCCCAAGGACAGGCTTGTGGCCATATGAGACACTTGAACAGGATGGAAAAAGGCTGAATCGCACATGCTATATTATTGAATTTAGTACCGTAAATGATATAAGTCACACACGGAAAAAGCCAAGTATATCAATGGTTAGAGCCCTCTCATCATCATAAAAACGATTACATAAACACAATGTTGTCATCAATGATCATGACGAAAGTACGCTTTCATTTCGTTGAACCGGAGACCAATCTGGCTTAGGATAACAGCAGGGGAGAAATGAGACCCCTTTCATAAATGATAACTACTTGATCCGAGGAGGATAATACAATGAGTAACTTGGACCAAACGTCCAATTCCAAAGGCGGTCTCCGGGTAGGCGTTCAGCGTTTTGGCCGATTCCTAAGCGGTATGGTTATGCCGAATATGGGTGCGTTTATTGCATGGGGATTAATTACGGCACTCTTTATTGAAAAGGGCTGGTTCCCTAACGCGGATCTGGCACTGTTAGTAGATCCGATGATCAAATATTTGCTACCACTGCTTATCGGTTACACTGGAGGTACGATGGTGCATGGCCAGCGTGGTGGTGTCGTTGGTGCCATCATGACCATAGGGGTTATCGTCGGCAGTGACATTCCGATGTTCCTGGGTGCCATGATTGCCGGACCTCTGGCCGCATGGATCATTAAAAAGTTCGATAAAGCCATTGAAGGCAAGATCAAAGCAGGGTTTGAGATGTTGGTTAACAACTTCTCAGCCGGTATTATCGGTGGTATCCTGGCGATCATTGCACTGCTGGGTATCGGACCTGCTGTAGAAGGAATTAGCACCGTATTATCTGCTGGTGTACAGGGGCTGATGAATCTGGGATTGCTCCCACTCGTCAACCTGATTATTGAACCAGGGAAGGTATTGTTCCTGAACAACGCAATCAACCACGGCATTCTAACACCGATTGCAACAGATCAAGCGAGAGAATTGGGTCAATCTGTATTATACATGCTTGAATCGAACCCGGGTCCCGGACTTGGTATCCTGCTGGCTTACTGCTTCTTCGGTCGTGGAACAGCAAGATCTTCTGCACCGGGTGCCGTTATCATCCACTTCTTCGGGGGAATTCACGAAATTTATTTCCCTTACATTCTGATGAGACCGATTCTGATTCTTGCGGCAATCGCAGGCGGCGTGGCAGGTACAGCAACCTTCATGCTTACCGGAGCCGGACTGGTCTCAGCACCTTCACCGGGTAGTATCATTGCATATTCCCTGTTAACGCCAAAAGGTGGATATCTGGCGATGCTTGCCGGGGTGGCTGTGGCCGCGATCGTATCCTTCCTGGTTGCAGCACTGCTGCTGAAAACAGGTAAGCAAAAAGAAGAAGATCTGGAGTCTGCAGCGAATCGCATGAAAGACATGAAGAGCCAAGGCAATACAGCGAATGCTGCCATTACAGCAGATAATCGTGAAGCAGACAGAGCCGCGGATTTGGCTTCTTCAACTGTGAAAGCAAAAACCGATGTGAAGAAAATCGTCTTCTCCTGTGATGCAGGTATGGGTTCAAGTGCCATGGGGGCTTCCATTCTCCGCAAGAAGATGAAAGCTGAAGGGATTGACGTTGCGGTAACCAACACGGCAATCAGTGATATCCCGCAGGACGCAGACGTTGTTATTACGCAGAAGACATTGACGGACCGTGCCCGCAGCGTGGCACCGAACGCAGAACATATATCCATCGACAACTTCCTAAAAAGCCCGGAATACGATGCGCTCGTTGAACGCCTGAAATAACAGGTTGCGATCGTTTTCCCTGAGCCGGAGGCTTGAGATATGAGTATTACGAAAAGACAGCGTGAAATTGTGGAGTTCCTGTTGGAACATCCGCAGGAAGTAACCGCCGGCGACATTGCAATTGCGGTCAAAGTCAGTACACGAACCGTCCATCGGGAGCTTCAGATGATTGAGAAGTGGCTTGAACCCTTTGGCATGAAATTGGAAAAAAAATCAGGAACCGGGGTCCGCATAGATCCTGGTTCCGATGATTTGGCTTCACTGCGTGAGCAGCTGGAGCTGAACGAATATGTGGAGTTTACGCCCGAAGAGCGTAAACTCTTCATGCTTTGCATTTTGCTGGATGAGGCGGAGCCTGTAAAACTGCTGGCGCTTGCATCGGAACTGAGAGTAACGGTCTCGACCGTGAGCAATGATCTGGATGAACTGGAACCCCGGATTCGTCAAGCAGGCCTGAAGCTGGTTCGCAGGCGAGGATACGGAGTGAAGATCAATGGCAGTGAAACGGCCTATCGCGCAGCAATCGCAGGACTTGCGCTTGAATATCTGGATGAATCTGATCTGTTCGGAAGGCAACCTGACCAGGGAATTTCCAAGGTGAACCAGAAGCTGCTGGGCATGATTGGCCATCGTGATGTACTGACGGTCGAGAATGCGTTATGGCAGCCGGATGTTGACTGGCTCGAAAATATTCCGGAGCGACAGTATACCAAATTGCTTATTCAACTATCCGTTGCGCTGGTGCGCATTCGCAAGGGGTTTACCGTCGGACGCATTCCTTCTTCGGATAAAAAAGCGGTTTACCCTTCTACGGGAGATCAAAGCGTGCCTGAATACATGGCTGCGAGACTATGCAGCGTGCTCTCTGATCAGCTTGGCATTTCGTTTGCCAAGGAAGAACAGAGCTATTTACACAAATTATTAATTGAAACCGAGCAGCTTATTCACTCCACACGCTTACTGCCTGTTGACGATCTGGTATTGCTGGACATGGTTCGTTCCCTGATGGATCAGATGCAGGGGAGAACGGGCTATGCATTCCAGGAGGATCGTCTTCTGCGGGAAGGGCTGATTGCCCATATGCAGCCGGTGATGGAGCGGATTGGAGGCAGGCAAAGCATACGTAACCCACTGCTTCAGCAGATTCGCAAGGATTACGATTCGTTGTTCGGGGATGTGAAGAACGCAGTGCATGACGCATGGCCGGATACGGACGTGCCGGATGAGGAAATTGGATTCCTGGTCATGCATTTTGGCGCTTCGATCGAGCGATTACGTGTGCTGAAGCGCGAGATTCGAGCCATTATCGTGTGCACAAGCGGAATTGGCTCATCCCGTATGCTTTCCAGCCGGTTGTCCAAGGAGATTCCGGAGATCCGGATTGTGGACAGTGCATCATGGTATGAGGCTGCACGGATCCCCGAAGAGGACTATGACCTCATTTTATCCACAGTCGATCTGCCGATGGAACCGCATCAGTATTACAAGGTGAGTCCCTTGTTAACAGCGGAAGAAAGTGAACGTTTGCGTCTGTACATTCAAAATACGACGCTGCAGCGGGTACAAGTTAAGTATGGAGAGAGTAAAGCAAGTGCAAAGGCACCTGACCGCCATGCTGATCCGGCGGGGCTTGATGCCACACTCATTGAAATCGTTAGAATCACAGGCAAGTTTCAGGTGTTTCCACTGGATAACCACAAGATGGGCTTTTATGAAACAGTATTTGCCATGTGCAAGGTACTGCAGGAATCCGGGGTGCTGAAGGACCCGGAAGAAATCGCCAGGCTGCTTGAAGCTCGGGAAAAGGTGGGCAGCCAGAAAATTCCGGATACATCACTCGCGCTGTTTCATACCCGCAGTGATGGCATTTATAGGCCGTCCATCAGTCTGTTTCAATTATCAGAGCCGCTGCTTGTGACGACGGAGGACCCGGTTGGCGTCAGCCATATCCTTCTGATGGTTGGACCGAGGGAGTTATCCCGGGAGAGCCTGGAGGTGCTAAGCGAGATCAGCGCATTGTTACTGCAGGATGAGATGATTACACTGCTGGAAAAGGGAGTCCGGGATGATCTTATTCATTATCTGTCCCGGGAATTGGTTGGATTTTATCGAAGTAAAACCGAAATTGGAGGTTAATAAACATGAGCATACTTACAACAGACAAAGTGGTTATGAACGCAACGGCACAGGACAAATATGAGGCTATTCGCATGGCTGGACAGATTCTGAAAGACGCAGGACATATTACTGCCGATTATATCGACAAGATGCTTGAGCGTGAGGAGATCGTATCGACTTACGTGGGCAATGGACTCGCCATTCCACACGGAACCAAAGAATCCAAATCGTTCATTCTGTCCACAGGCATTTCGGTGATTCAGTTTCCGCAAGGTGTAGATTTTGGGGATGAAAAAGCCTACATGGTGATCGGTATCGCCGCTCAGGGCGGTGAGCACATGGAGATTCTGACCAGCATTGCGGTCATTTGTGCGGAAGATGAGAACATGGAAGCACTTCGTTATGCCAAAACGGCGGAAGAAATCATTACCATTCTCGAAAGTGAAATGGAACTATGAGGGCCCTTCATTTCGGAGCAGGTAATATCGGACGCGGGTTCATCGGATTAATCCTGTCACGGGCAGGATATAATGTCATCTTCTCGGATGTGAACCAGGAGTTGGTTAAGGCATTACAGGAGCGTGGACAGTATACGGTCGAATTGGCAAACGAAACAAAAGATATGGAAACGGTCAAAGGGGTAGGTGCCATTGATGGAACGCAGCTGGAGACGGTTGCCCGGAACGTTGCAGAGGCAGATCTTGTTACGACCGCAGTCGGAGTGGGCATCCTGAAACATATTGCACCAGGCATTGCCAAGGGGCTTGAGGCAAGATTAAATTCAGGTTCGGTACAGAAACCACTTCACATCATTGCATGTGAGAATGCCATTGGAGCCAGCACACAGCTGAAAGAGCATGTGTATGCTCTGTTGGAAGAACCCGTTAAGGCTCTTGCTGATCAATTTGTGTATTTCCCTGACTCCGCAGTAGACCGGATTGTTCCAATCCAGCATCACGAAGACTCGCTTCATGTTCAGGTTGAACCTTTTTATGAGTGGGTTGTGGACCGTTCACAGATGGCGCCTGCATTCCTTCCGATTGAAGGTGTACTCTATGTGGATGACCTTGAGCCTTATATCGAGCGGAAGCTGTTTACCGTCAATACGGGACATTGCTGCGCTGCATATCTCGGTTACGTGAACGGGTATGATACGATTCAGAAGGCGATTGCAGACGACAAAGTGAAATCTTTTGTCTATGGTGCATTGCAGGAAACAGGTGAGGTTCTTGTGAAACGGTTTGGTTTCGACCCCGAAGATCATCAGAAGTATATAAATAAAATTTTGGAGCGGTTTGTAAACCCGCATCTCACCGATGAAGTCACCCGGGTAGGTCGTTCGCCGCTGCGGAAGCTTTCTCCCAACGACCGTCTGGTTCGTCCGGCGCTACAGGCACATGACTATGGAATGGGCACGACGAACCTGGCAAGAGGCATGGCGGCAGCCTGCAAATTCGATGTGCAGGATGATCCGGAGGCAGCAGAGCTTCAGGATATGATCAAACAAAAGGGCATTGCTGCAGCACTTAGTCACTACACAGCCATGGATGAGCAGCACCCTGTGCTCAAGCAGGCTGTAGAACATTATCATCAAATGTAACCGATAAAGAGATACCTTATATAGCGATGGACGTGGCGCATGATCAAACCCATTGCAAAACAAGAGCCTCACAGGAGTTAACTGTGAGGCTCTTGTTGGTGTTCGGTCTGATTTTTATAGGTCTCCAGACATCGCTGACAGATGCACGATTTACGCCGCTGCTCTGCCGGAATGCGGTCAAACACACCTTCGGGAAACTCGGCATGGTTACACCAGCATTCCGAATGGGGACGGCCAGCCGCATAGGAGCAGCCATTGGCCTCCCCGCACAGAGGGCATAAGAGCACATTGGTCGGGAAGTCATTGGTCCCTGTCTTCTTGGTCTGTGAATTGGAACTTCCGCTCATGGCACGCCTACTTTCTCCATATCGTCATACTTCATAGTATAACAGGGCTGGCCCTATTCTTCAGGTGGCAATTCAATCGTTAGCCCTTCGACATGTTTACGTCCCATTAATTTGCGCTTCTTCCGATTCTCCTTCGTCTCCAGTACAATATCCAAATCATAGTCATCGCCTGGATACAGCTCATCTGCAGATATATGAAGTGTGAGGCGTTTCTTGTGAATTTTGACTTTCCGCCCGCGCAGCATTACCCCGATATTTCCGCGGCTGTCTTCCACGTCACAGACGATTCCTGACTGGTTGAGATAGGCTGCGTATACACGATCCCCTTTTCGAAATTTTTTCGCTGGGGGAACTGACTTTGTATCTTCTACCTGCAGGGATGGATTTCCAGCTTCAGTCGTTTCCGGGGAATGTACTTTCTTCTCCGTCCTCTGTGCAGCTGCGGATTTCGGAAATGGCTCAAGGACAGAACTCTCTGTTGATATTGGTTTCACTATCGGCATGATGGAGCTCATGCTGTTGATAGGACTCTTCGATATGCCCTGGTCCGATATGGACTGGGAACGATCAATAATGCGCTGTGGCAACCCCAGCTTCAAGGCGATGGAATAGGCGTAGCTCTCCCCTGCTTCACCGATACGCAAACGGTAAAGGGGCTGCAGCGTAGCCGTATCGAATTCCATCCGTGCATTTTCAAATCCTGGAGCGGCGGCAGCAAAATGCTTGATTTCCCCAAAGTGAGTGGTAGCCACTACGGTCGCTCCGCGGCTGTGCAGTTCCTCCAGCATGGCGATGGAAAGACCGACCCCTTCTCCCGGGTCTGTTCCGGATGCCATCTCATCAATCAGCACAAGGGTGGATGCATCAGCCTGCTCCAGAATGCCGATCATGTTGCGGATATGAGCTGAAAAGGTGCTGAGTGCCTGTTCCAAACTTTGTCCGTCTCCGATATCGACAGCCACTTCATGATATACGGCCATCTCGCCGCCTTCACCCACAGGAACGAGCAGACCGGACTGCATCATCAGGGTGAGCAACCCCAATGTTTTGAGCGCTACCGTTTTACCGCCTGTATTTGGCCCTGTAATGATAAGTGAGGAATAATCCCTTCCGATGGCAAAATCAAGCGGAATCATGGAGGCGCCCATCAGAGGATGGCGCGCCTGCTGAAGCGTAATTCGGCCCGATGTATTTACCTGGACCGTACGTCCATCCATGGTTGCCGCGTATTTCGCTTTGGCAAACAGGAAATCAAGGACACCTACCGTCTCGGTATTCAGCGCAATTTCGCGGTTATAGGATTCTGCGAGCGACGTTAAATCACCCAGGATTTTCATTTCTTCTCTGGATTCCTCGGCTTGCAGTGAAGCGAGTTCCATCTGCAGTCCCACCAGTTCCGCGGGTTCAATATAAACGGTTTGCCCGCTCCCTGATTCATCCAGGACGCTGCCTTTCACCTGCTTGCGGAATTCTTTCTTGATGGGTAATACCGTTCTTCCGCCGCGCTGACTGATTACGTTCTCCTGCATAATGGACCGGTGCTTGCTCACGAGAGAATCCAGCTTGCGCTTCATTCGTTCCTCGTTCACGGTCATCTTTTTCCGGATACGTGTCAGTTCCTTGCTCGCCTGATCCTGAATTCGGCCGCTGTAAATGCAGCGTTCGATCTCGCTTAACAGGGATTCCATCCGCATCATGGATGCAGCATACCGGCTTACCGTAGGAGCTGCTTCGGATTTGCCCTCCATGTATTTCATTAATTGTGCACAGCTTCGCAGAAACTGGGCAAGTTGAGTGAAGTCCCTTTCACTAAACAGATAACCGGTACCGAGCAGATCCATAATGGTCTCCATACCGTCAAGCGAAGGGATGGGAACACTGGCCCCGTAACGGATGAGAGCAGAGGCCTCTTCTGTTTCCGCGAGGCGCATCTGGATCAGCCCGGGGTCCACCATGGGTTTCATTTCTTTCGCGTAACGTTTGCCCAGATAAGAAAGGGCGCAGGAAGCGACGTTGTTTTGAATTTGATGATAGCCCAGTGTATTCATTGTGTTTTCATTCATGCTTGATCTCTCCTTGGATTTTGAATTTGTAACTTCGGTTGTAACTCAGAATCTATTCCTGAAAACGCAAAAAGGGCGGAGAATGAACAAACGTCATTCTCCGCCCTGCATGTAGGGGAAAGCAGAGTCCATGATAGGTCTATACAAAAAAATCCACGCTGAACACAGCGCGGAAATAGACCCGGACAAGTACAATCCCGGAGGCGATTTATGATATCCGCTGTTCTTAACTAAGTACAGGGTTATGGCGCATCAAGAAATACACGTATGCCATAAGGCACAAGCGCACATGAAAGGCCAAACTCCTGAATATGAAACTTGATTAGTTAAGAACGCTCACCGACATCAAAATCTCTCCTTCGAATTGAGGAATATGCCTCCACTATAAACTGGAAATGGCCCCAAAGTCAATCTTAAGAATAAATAGTGGACTTGAATAAGATTGGGTTTTAAAATAACAATAGTAAATTAATCCAATGAAAGCGATATTATACAGATGGATATGCATTCCATCAGGCATTCAAATAGGCAGATTCTATACAAAGGAGGATGCTCAAATTGCCTAAATATTTGCTGCGTTTGCTCTGTTTTACCATGATTCTTGGAGCCCTTCCAGTCATCGTCATCGGTTCCGTCTCCTATTCGATCGCTTCGCGTGACATTGAACAAAAAGTACGTGAGAGCAATCTGCAGATTTTGCATCAAACCCAAATGCGGGTAGAACAGGTTTTACGCAGCCTGCAATTGTCATCCATCCAGTATGTGAATTCTCCCTTGGTGCTGCAAGCCATGAAGAAGCCGCTGGACAGCTCCGAGTTTCAGGAAATACGTGATCTCACGTCTGGATTCAACAACCTGCAAGCGGTTACAAATATAGATCAGGCCTATCTGGTTAACCTGGATCAAGACTGGGTGGTCTCCATGAGGTCCTTTGGAAAGTTGGATGATTTCAGTATCCGGGACCGTATCGGCTCCTATCTCACCTATGCGAACAGTCTGTTCTGGGTGACCCAGAATAAAAATTCATCCACAGAAAGCGTACCGGCTTCAGCGGGGGTATCTGAGGGTTCACAGGAACAGATGCCCACACTCATTTCATCGGATGATGTCGTCAGCATGGTATTTAAAATTCCTATGGTACCGACGAATGTTAGTCCAAAGGGGTTTCTCGTGATTGATATCGCTGATGCGGAGATTAGCACGTTTCTGAGCCAAAATCCGAACACCGGGGATATGTATGTACTGGACCGGGATCAGAATTTTTTTCTGAACGATACGGGAGAAGAGGAGAAGTATGCGGGCCTGAATGAAGAGATTCAGGCGAAGGTGGAGACGAGCAGCCAGGCAGAGGGCTTCTTTAACGCTGAGGTGGAAGGAAACCCGGTGGCCGTCAGTTACAGGAAATCTCCACTTAATGGGTGGCTGTATGTATCAGTGGTATCTCTTGGACAGATCACCGCCCAATCGCAGAAAATTGCAGTTGTTACCGGAGTGGCTACACTGGTCATGCTATGTGTAACCGGGTTGTTCGCGATATACGGAAGCCGGCGGATGTATTCTCCCATTTCCAGGCTGCTGCAGTTTACGAAAGGGCTGGATTCTCCGGCCTTGCAGACAGGCCGTCGTCAGGATGAATTTATTTATATTGAGGAGCGTTTATCCACACTGTTCAGCTCGGAAAAAACGCTGCGGGAGCAGATGAAGGGACAGCATGTTCATCTGGAGGAATTTTTCATGACCAAACTGCTGACCGGAAAAATCTCGGAAGAGGATTTCAGATATCAGGGAGAACGTTATGATTTCCCGTCAGACTGGTCGAGTCTTGGTGTGCTTACACTTCAGATTGATACACTCGAAGGAACAAGGTACGAAGAACAGGACAGGGATCTGCTGTTGTTTGCCGTTAACAATATGGTTGGGGAGCTTCTGCCTGCGGAATTGCGCTTCACCCCGGTTATGATTGATGATGCACAAGTGACGGTTCTGGCTTCAAAGCTGAATGATGAGCTGCAGCTCAAGGAATGGATGCACACCCAGGCGGAATGGATCAGGGAACGCGTAGTCACCTATCTCAATTTGCCCGTAAGTATCGGCATAAGCCGTTCCTATTTTGCCATCGGAGATACACCTAGGGCGTATCAGGAGAGCCGGGAGGCGCTGCAGGGCAGGGTGAGCCTGGGAAGCCGTATCATTTTGCATTATGAAGATATCCAGCCGCGAGGCCAGACCGAGGCAGCCTTATATACACAGCTCAGAATGATTGAGGATCAGCTGGCCTCTGCCTTGAAACAAGGCGATGAAGAGAAAACCGATATGTATTTTTCACAGTATCTGGGGCTGCTCGCTGACAAGAAACTGCATTTTAGTGAATATCCCGTCATTATGGTTCAGCTTCTGTCTCGTGTGTACCAGCTTGTGCAGGAACAGGGAGGGGATGTGGCCGAAGTGCTTGGTGAGAAGGCATCCATGGCTCAGCTGCTGAAGCTCTCCACCCTTGATGAAATGACGAACTGGTTCCGTAAACGGTTATTTGTACCCGTCATTCGTTTCTGGCGGGAGCAGGAAGAATCACAGTATATGAACATTGCCCGGCGGATGATCCGATTAATCGAGGAACGCTATGACCGTGAACTGTCATTGGAAGCCTGTGCGGAAGAGCTGAATTTCCATCCTGTTTATTTAAGCCGGGTATTCAAGAAGGAAGCCGGCGTGAATTTCACTGAATATCTGGCAGAGTATCGAATGGAAAAAGCCAAGACCTGGCTTCAGACAACCAACCTCAAAATATCGGAAATTGCCGAGAAACTAAATTACACCAACCCCACTGCGTTTATCCGAACGTTTCGTAAAATTACGGGAACAACTCCCGGCAAGTACCGGGAACAGCAGCGGTAAAACAAAGCCTGCTCTGCCTGCCATGGCGGGCAGGCTTTTTTATGTTTGTACACCTTGCTGACGACGCTCCATCGTCCCGGGTTAAGACAGGATTATAGAGGTTAAAACGAGTGCATCCGCGCCTGGGATTCCAACGGGGGAAGTGTCGTAAACCCTTGCCTGGCAAGGAAAAACAAGAAGCTAAAACCGGACGATAGCCAGTGATTCGTTTATCCTCCACAATGAAGGCATGAGTTCAGGAATTGAACTTTTGTAATCGTTTCCAATGTGGGGAGGAAAACACTATGAAAGCCGAAACGACGGCTCGGACACGGCCCGCTGCCCGCAGTGACAAAAACCTGCTGTGGAGGGACGTTATCAAAAACCGGTGGCTCTACATCATGCTGATACCGGGAGTGCTTTACTTTGTTATTTTCAAATATATACCCATGTATGGCATTACGATGGCTTTTCAGGATTACACACCGTACAAAGGAATTTTGGGGAGTGACTGGGTAGGACTCAAGCATTTTCAGCGTTTCTTCGGGGAACCGCAGTTCTGGACCCTGTTCCGGAACACGTTTTTGCTGGCGATCTATAATCTGGTCTTCTTCTTCCCCCTGCCCATCGTGCTGGCACTGATGCTGAATGAAGTGCGCCGTGAGCGATTCAAGCGTTTTGTACAGACGCTGGTCTATGTTCCGCACTTTGTATCATGGGTTGTGGTCGTTGGGGTGTTCTATATGCTGTTTACTACGGAGGGCGGCGCCATCAACGAATTGCTGTACAGTCTGACGGGGCAAAAGATTGCGTTCCTGCTGGAGCCAGGCTGGTTCCGTTCCATGATTGTCGGACAATCCATCTGGAAAGAGGTGGGCTGGGGTACGATTATTTTCCTCGCGGCACTTTCCGGTGTAGACACGCAGCTCTATGAAGCTGCGCGGATTGATGGAGCCAACCGCTGGCGCCAGACTTGGCATATTACGCTGCCTGCCATCCGCAGTACGATCGTGATTTTGCTCATTCTTCGTCTGGGCAACTTCCTGGATACAGGATTTGAACAGATCTTCCTGATGCTGACGCCAACCAACCGGGATGTGGGTGAGGTATTTGATACCTATGTATACACCAAAGGTCTGACGCAAGCACAGTACAGCTACAGCGCTGCTGTCGGTTTGTTCAAGTCGGTTGTTGGGCTTGCGCTTGTACTGGGTGCCAACAAGCTGGCCAAAAAATTCGGGGAGGAAGGCGTCTACTGACATGAGCAAGCAGACGTCTTCACCAGACAGGAGTGAACATTAAGATGCAACAGGATAAAACGTGGGGCAACCGAATCTTCGATATCGTCAATCATGGTTTGCTGCTGTTGATCGGAATCGTGACCGTCATTCCGTTTATCTACATTCTGGCTGTTTCGTTTACCAGCCCGCATGAGGTGGCGAAGGGAGGATTCATCCTTTTCCCCAAAGAATTCTCCCTGGCGGCCTATCGCTACATTTTCTCGACAGATACACTGATTCGCAGTCTCGGAGTCTCGATCTACATTACTGTGGTCGGTACATTGATTAACTTGTTATTCACGTCACTGATGGCGTATCCGCTATCCAGAAGATATCTGCGAGGACGGCAGCCGATTCTGCTCGGCGTACTGTTCACCATGCTGTTCAGCGGAGGCATGATTCCGACCTATTTCGTGGTTAAATCGCTGCATCTGACCGATACGTTATGGTCCTTGATGCTGCCTACCGCCATCAGTGCATTCAACCTGATTGTACTCAAGAACTTTTTCCAGGCCATTCCGGATGAACTGGAGGATGCTGCCAAAATCGACGGCTGTAATGATGTCGGCGTTCTGTTCCGTATTGTACTGCCTTTGTCGATGCCGGCGATGGCCACGTTCTCCCTGTTCTATGCAGTCGCTCACTGGAACAGCTTCTTCAACGCCGTCATCTACATCAATGACAGCGAGAAGTGGCCGGTTCAAGTATGGCTTCGTGAGATTGTCATTCTGGCTCAG
The DNA here is from genome assembly GCF_004000925.1 of Paenibacillus illinoisensis NBRC 15959. GTDB lineage: Bacteria > Bacillota > Bacilli > Paenibacillales > Paenibacillaceae > Paenibacillus > Paenibacillus illinoisensis. Next base: position 102,368 of record NZ_BIME01000007.1, read on the forward strand.
AGCCGGATTGGTGACACGAGTATTGAGGAGACGGAGATTCAGCCGCTGACCATTCGCATGGCTGTCATTGTATTCTCAACGATTCCGATCATGCTTGTGTATCCATTCCTGCAAAAGCATTTTGCCAAAGGAGTGATGCTGGGGTCTGTGAAAGGTTGAGATTGGTGATTGAATGGATGGTTGCAATGCAATATGCAGCATGCGGAATCAGCAATGTATAAAAGGGGAGGTTTTCATTTGATGAGAGGAACAAAAAAGAAAGCTCTGGCTGTCCTGAGCACACTTGCACTGGTAACGGGATTGCTGGCTGGATGCGGATCGGATGAGGGTCAGGCTGCCGAAGGCGGCGTACAGAACATCTCCATTGCGATTGCACAGGTAGGTGATGTGCCGGGTAAAGGAAATGAGGTCCAGCAAAAAATCGAAGCCTTTACCAATACCAAGCTCGATATTCAGTGGATTCCCGCTTCGGCGTACAATGACAAAATTAATGTCATGATCGCTTCCAGCGATATGCCGAAGATCGTCAAAGTGCAGTACAACCCGACAGTAACAAGTGCCATGCGTAACGATGTGTTTTGGGAGATCGGGCCCCTGCTCAAGGATTATAAAAATCTGTCCGCCCAGAACGAGCGCTTCTTCAACAACATCAAGGTAGACGGAAAAGTCTATGGCGTGCCGGTGTTCTCTGATATTGCACGGGCGACGGTCATTTACCGCAAAGACTGGTTCGATAAGCTGAATCTCAAGGTACCGACCACGCCGGATGAATGGTATGAAACAATCAAAACCCTGGCAACTTCCGATCCGGATGGAGATGGGCAGGATAACACGTTCGGTCTGATGCTGTTCAAAAAATATAATGAAGATCAATATTCCTTCACAACGCGTCTTGGCGTAAGCTTCGGTGCACCGAACAAGTGGAAGGTTGAGGATGACGGCAGCTTCACACCGGAATTCATGACGCCGGAATACATGCAGGTGCTGGATCTGCTGAAACGGTTGTATGATGAGAAGCTGCTGAATCAGGACTTTGCCGTTTTTGATTCCACGGAAGCGGAGAAAAAGTACGACTCCGGCGTTGTCGGCATGCGTGTCGGCGTAGCACAGAATGGTAAGAGTCAGCAGGAGCGTCTCTCCAAGAATGACCCGGATGGGGTGGTTGACATTGCAGGTTTGCTTGGAGCGAACGGCGACCGTGTTGCGGGCCAGACAGGCAACTCCGGCATATTGGCCTTTCCTAAAGCAACCGTGAAATCCGAAGAGGAGCTGAAAAGCCTGCTGAGCTTTTTGGATAAGTTGATGGAACCGGAGATGGCAACACTGCTCATGCGTGGAATAGAAGACAAACATTACACCAAATTGGGCGAGGATGAAGTGGAAATGAGCGATTTCGATGCGTTCCAGCGTGAGGTGAAGCCATATCGTGACAATCTGCCATACGTTGAAGGTTACAATGTGCCGAAATTGAAGGATACCGAGCTGGGTGTAAAAGGAACCGAGCTTGCCAAAGAGCTGGCCGAACATGCCGTTCCAAACCCTGCGCTTACGTTATACTCGCCGACCTATGGTGATCGCGGGGCTGATCTGGATCAGATGATTGCCGATGCGCAAACCAAATACATCATGGGCAAGATTGATGAAAATGGCTGGAAACAGGAGATTGAGAACTGGGCTAATGCGGGCGGAACGAAGATTCGCGAGGAATACGCAGAAGATTACAAAAAACAGGCTCAATAAGCGAGCGGATGCGGAGGGTATCGATGAAGGAAACCTTGCAGTTCACACCGGTACGAATGGCCGATCAATTCATGGAAAGTTACCGCAATCATCAGCTGTACCCCACCTGGCATTATGAGAACGGCTGCCTGCTGAAGGCGCTGGAAGAACTGTATCATCGTACGGGGGAAGCCAAGTATTACGACTACATCCGGGAGCTGATGGATCACTTTATTCAGGAGGACGGCACGATACGCTCGTATAACGTTGAGGAGTACAATCTGGACCAGATTAATCAGGGGAAATCCTTATTTTTCCTCATGGACCAAACAGGTGAAGCGAAATATCGCAAGGCAGCAGACCTGCTCATGGTTCAGCTCAAAGGGCAGCCACGCACGAGTGAAGGTGGTTTCTGGCACAAGAAGATCTATCCTTTTCAGATGTGGCTGGATGGGTTGTATATGGCGACTCCGTTTCTCACGCAGTATGGGGCAGTAATGGGCGAGGAAAAGTGGTTTGACCGGGCGGCTCTGCAGCTGCTGCTGGTGGAGAAGCATACCCGTGATCCGCGCAGCGGTTTGCTGTATCATGCCTGGGATGAAAGCAGGGAGCAGCGCTGGAGTTCGGGAGAAACCGGCTGTTCTCCCCATGTCTGGAGCCGGGCCATGGGTTGGTACGTAATGGCCGTGGTGGATACACTGGATCATCTGCCAGTAGATCATGAACAGCGCGGCCAGATTGTCGGCATATTCGAACGCGTGGCGAATGCACTTGTGCATGTACAGGATCAACAGACAGGGCTCTGGCCTCATCTGCTGGATCAGCCGGGACGTGAGCGCAATTATCTGGAAGCTTCGGGTACATCTATGTTTGTATATGCACTGGCCAAAGGTGTACGCAAAGGTTACCTGAGCGGCAAGTTCAAGGAGATCGCAGATAAAGGATACCAGGGGCTGCTGCAGCACTTGCTGCAAACGGACCGTGAAGGTGTACTGTCGCTGACCCAGTGCAATGGTGGTGCAGGTCTTGGGGGAAGTCCGTATCGTGATGGGTCGTACGAATATTATGTAACCGAGTCGATCCGAATCAATGATCCGAAATCGGTTGCCCCGTTTATTCTGGCAGGTGTGGAAATGGAACTGGCTTAACGCTGGTTCTTTTCTTCAGACAGAATTATGATAGCGCCTTCATTCAGGCGAGCCTATTGCTGGTAATAACGATAATACAAAAGGGAGAGATGGTTCATGAGTGCAAAAGGTCGGGTGTCCCGTATAGGCGGATTTGTTGTCATTGGTGCAATGTCCGCCGGACTACTTGCAGGTTGTGGAGGAGAAAAAGCTCCGGCCGCCGGGGAAGGCAAGTTTCCCATTTCCATCTCGTTGATGCAGGTAGGCGATGTGCCCGCGAAGGAGAATGGGGTGGAGCAAAAGATTGAGCAGTATACGAATACGGATGTCAATGTTCAGTGGATTCCGCAGTCGGCTTTTGATGACAAGGTGAACGTCATGGTTGCTTCCGGAGAGATGCCGACCATTATGCGCGTAAATTACGTGCCGACCACGTTCAATGCAGCCAAAACGGGACTGTTCTGGGAGCTGGGGCCCTACCTGAAGGATTATAAAAATCTGTCTGCCCAATCCGAGGCCTATTTTAACAATATCAAGATTGAGGGCAAAATTTACGGCATTCCGAACTTCCGCGATATCGGACGAACGGCCATCGTATACCGCAAGGATTGGTTTGACAAGTTGAAGCTGGATGTGCCGAAGACACTGGATGACTGGTATGAAGTGATGCGTTCCATGCGCAAGGATGATCCTGACGGGAATGGCAAGGAAGATACGTATGGTGCGCTGCTCTTCAAGAAGTATAACGAAGGCGTGTCTTCTCCGCTGACCCGGATTGCCGTGAGTATCGGTGGTGTGAACAAGTGGGGGGTGGATGATGCGGGTAAACTGACTCCGGAATTCCTGACCACTGAATATGTAGACACCATGAAGCTGTTCAAGCGACTGTTCAGTGAAGGGTTGATCAATAGTGATTTCCCTGCTCTCGATCCTTCCGATGCGGATAAAAAAATGGACTCTGGCCTGGTCGGGATGAAGCTGAACGGCGTGGCCCAGAACGGCAAGTCATCCCAGCAGCGGCTGACGCCTAACGCTCCGGATGGGGTGATCGATGTAGCTCCGTTCCAGGGAACAGATGGTATACGCATCGCCGGGGAACCGGGGAACTATGGCATGCTGGTGATCCCGAAGGCTGCCGTCCCGGATGAGGAGCAACTGAAAAAAGTGCTCACCTTCCTCGATCAGCTGATGGATGAAGAGCTGAGTACGCTGCAGCTTCGCGGGCTGCTCGATGTGCACTACACCAAGACAGCGGACGGTAAAACCGAACTCAAGGACTTTGATGCTTATCAACGCGAAGTGAAGCCGTACCGTGACAATTTGTTAAGTGTTGAAGGATACAACGTGGCTGAATTGGTTGATGTCCCGATTGGCATGAAGGGCACCAAGATGGCTCGCGAGAATGAGCAGTATGCCATTCCGAATCCTGCGCTGACACTGTCATCGGCCATCTACACCGAGCGGGGTCAGGAACTGGATCAGATGATCTGGGATGCACAGACCAAGTACATTATGGGCAAGCTGGACGATGCAGGCTGGGAGCAGGAAGTGGCTAACTGGCGAAAAGCCGGGGGAGATCAGCTGATCTCTGAACTGGAGGCATCCTATGCCGAACTGAACGGGAAATAAAGCAAAGCGCAGAGTATACGTGTGCCCGAAGGAAGCTGTGTTTTACGTGAACGAACGTGAAGCATGGCTTCTTTTTCTTTCACAGGATTATGGTTGGGCAGCAGAAAGGGTATAAAAAGAAAGGAGCATTCTTTTCACATCCATTTATACTCACCGAGAGGGGAAAGACATCATGATTGAAGAACATGATAAGCAAGAAATAATTGCAAATGATACATACGAAGGAAAAGATCTGGGAGTAAAGATCGACGCTCAATCCTGCCAATTCAAAGTTTGGTCACCAGATGCCATTCAGATGGACGTGCTGCTCTACCCGGCATCCACTACCGAGCTTCCAGGAGGACAGGGAGGAACCGGGGAACAACGTGCCGAGCCAAAGGAATTCCTAATGGAAAGACAGCAGCAGGGCATCTGGTTGTTGAAGCTGGATGGAGAATGGAATGGTTATGGCTATATGTACCGGGCCACCTTCGAGGGAGGACGACAGGAGATAGCGGTGGATCCCTATGCAAGGGCAGTTACCATGAATGGTGAAATGGGAGTTATTATCAGGCTGGAAGAGACAGATCCCCAAGGATGGAGCCAGGATGTTCGTCCAGAGCTGAAGAGTCCGGTGGATGCCGTATTGTACGAGCTGCATGTGCGGGATTTTTCAATTCACCCTTCATCAGGCATGGTGAACAAAGGCAAGTATCTGGCTTTTACGGAAACTGGATTGTGCGATTCCGAAGGAAATACACTAGGGATTGATCATTTGGCCGAGCTTGGGATTACCCACGTGCACCTGCTGCCCGTGTTTGATTTTGCCACCGTGGACGAATCCAAGGCTGGAGACAGTGCATACGGTGATTCCGAGGATTCCAGCTATAATTGGGGGTATGATCCGCTGCATTACAACGTTCCCGAAGGCTCTTATGCCACACGTGCAGATGAGCCTGGTACACGCATCCGCGAGCTCAAGGCTTTGGTGCTGGCACTTCATCAGAGAGGGATTGGAGTGATTATGGATGTGGTGTATAACCACACGTTTAATACGAAAGGCAGTTCGTTTGAGAAGCTGGTACCGGGGTATTACTATCGTCAGAATGAGGATGGCACATACAGCAACGGATCCGGGACTGGGAATGAGGTAGCGACAGAACGTCCCATGGTACGCAAGTTTATCCTGGAATCGGTGCGTTACTGGGCAGAGGAATACCATATTGACGGGTTCCGGTTTGACCTGATGGGGTTGATTGATACGGCAACCATGAGGGAACTTGCTGCGGAACTGCATGAACATGTATCTCCATCCATCCTATTGTACGGTGAGCCATGGGCGGCATTGGACTCCCCACTAGGCGAGCGAATGACCCTCAAGGGAGATCAGAAAAGAGACGGACTAGCCGTATTCAACGATAATTATCGTGGAGCGATCAAAGGGGACAGTGATGGAGCAGAGAAAGGATTCGCGACAGGTGCGGAGGGAAAGGAAGAGGATATCTGGACGGGTGTAAGGGGAGCGATTACCGATTTTACGGCCAGTCCATCCGAGACGGTGAATTACGTAACAGTTCACGATAATCTGAATCTGTGGGACAAGGTTGTGCATACACAAGGACTGGAAGATCAGCTTGGGTTTATCTCCTATGATGATGAGGGACACATTCGAGGATATGACAGTGTGGAGCAGGCAGTACAGCATGCGAATCCGTATATGCAGATTGATCCGAATCATGTGCTGGAGAATGAAACGGTTCGGCGCTGCTTGCTTGCGAATGGCATTGTGCTCACATCCCAAGGCATTCCCCTGCTTGCGGCGGGAGATGAGTTTTTGCGCAGTAAATATGGCGATGCCAACAGTCACGAGAGTGGTGATGCCGTCAATGCGATTCGTTGGGAACAAAAACAGCGGTTCAAGCCGGTGTTCGATTATTACCGCGGACTGATTCGTCTTCGCCTTGAACATGCAGCCTTCCGGTTGAGAACCCGGAACGACATTGATCAACATGTAACCCTGTTAAAAAAGGATAAAAGCCTGCTTGCCTATGAGCTATCAGGCACGGCTGCCGGCGATTCCTGGGATCGGATTATCGTGATCTACAACGCGGCAAAGGAAAGCCGAATCCTCCCTATTCCTTCCGGAATGTGGAATATTGTTGTAGAGCAGGGACAAGCAGGTCTTGAACCCCTGCGTACCTTCAACGATGGGCAGGTCAGCGTACCGGCTATTTCCCTGATGGTCATGTATGCCAATAATTAAATTTTTTGCGTACTGTAGTAAAGTACCCTTTTCCGCTACGGAGAGAAGGGTGCTTTATTTTGTTTTTTTGATCAGACAGGTACAAATGCTGTCAATCTGCGGCGCTTGTTTACATATGCTGTATTTTGAAAGCGATTGCTGCAAGGGTTAGACCAATATCCAGCGAGTGACTTCATGAAAGCCTCTGTTCAACCGATATGTTGAGTACAGACAACCCCGGGTTGACAAATGACGTCCCGCTCCGTACCATCGGGACAACACGAAATCAATGGATATAAAGGCGGTGGGAACGATGCCGGAATGGACATCTTTTCGTTACGAAGGCAACGATCTTGGCTTAACATATACTCGTGCTTCCAGTACATTCAAGCTGTGGGCTCCAACGGCCCAGCAGGTTTCTATATTGGTTTTTGAAAATGAGGGCAGCTACAATGCAAGTGGATGGGTAACGGAACATGATGGCGGGCAGGCAAGTGACATGACCCGTGATGAAGATGGCATATGGAGCGTGAAGCTGGCAGGCGATTGGGCAGGATTTTATTACATGTATCGCATTACACACGATGATCAACGCACAGAAGTAGTGGTAGATCCTTATGCCCGCGCCGTGTCGCCCAATGGGCAGCGGACGGCCATTATTGATCTCGATACAACGTATCCACCGGATTGGGAGCTGGACGTGAAGCCTGTTTTTCAGCGGCCGGTGGACGCCGTCATTTATGAATTGCATGTGCGTGATTTCTCCTCCGATCCCCATGCCGACATTCCGTATAAAGGGAAATTTCTAGCCTTCACGGCTTCCGGACTGACCGACAGGGCAGGTCATCGTATCGGTGTGGATCATCTTGCCGAACTCGGGGTTACCCATGTGCATCTTCTGCCTGTGGCGGATTATCAGACGGTGAATGAACTGGAATCCGCTGAAGAAGGCACAACGTTCAGAGCACCCTATAATTGGGGTTATGATCCACAGCACTATAACGTCCCGGAGGGCTCCTATGCTATGGATCCGCGGGATCCGGCCGTGCGAATTCGTGAGTTCAAAGCCTTGGTGCAGTCTCTGCATCGCCAGGGTATACGTGTTGTGCTTGATGTGGTCTACAATCATACGTATGGTGTGGACGAAGGTCCATTTGAACGGATTGTACCTGGTTATTTTTACCGCTATCGGGCAGACGGCACACTGAGTAATGGATCGGGTGTAGGCAATGAACTGGCTACAGAGCGCCCAATGGTGCGAAAATATATTATAGACTCTCTCCTGTACTGGGCGGAGGAATATCATGTAGATGGTTTCCGTTTCGATCTCATGGGCCTGATTGACACCGATACAATGAACGAATTGACCCGTGAACTGCGTGAGCAGATTGATCCAGCCATGCTAATTTACGGGGAGCCGTGGACAGGTGGAGATTCACCACTGGATCGCAAAACCCTGAAAGGTACCCAGCGGGGTCAGGGATTTGCCGTATTCAATGATCATTTCCGCAGTGCGATCAAAGGGGACAGTGATGGCAGCGGGAAAGGGTATGTAACCGGAGCAGATGGCCTCGAGCATGAGCTGCTTAAGGGGATTTCCGGAGCTATCGATGACTTTACATCGTCACCTGTGGAGACCGTCAATTATGTCACGGCCCATGACAACTTGAACCTGTGGGACAAAATCGCAACCACGATGAATCTCAGACATGAATTGGGTTTTCCAGCGTGGAGAGACGGGCAACCGGTGGAGGGAGGGAGTGCAGAATCGGCGGTAAAGGCAGCAGATCCCTATCGGTATGTGGATGCTGATGATTTGCTTAACCATGAGATGGTTCGCCGCTCGCTGCTAGCCTCCGGAATATTGCTAACCTCTCAGGGGATACCTTTTCTGCATGCAGGGGATGAGATCCTGAGATCAAAAGCGGGAGATCACAACAGTTACCGCAGCGGCGATGCGGTTAACGCCATTCCGTGGGCGAACAAATCCCGTTTCAGACCTGTCTTTGACTATTACCGGGGTTTAATACATCTGCGCCGTACTCATCCTGCCTTTCGCATGATCAGCGCAGACCAGATCCGGAATCACCTTCGCATTCTACGTGCTGACGGTAATGCTGTCATATTCATGCTGCAGGATGGGGCCAATCAGGACATCTGGAATCGAATCATCGTGGCCTATAATGCAACAGCGTACCAGCAGCAGATACATTTGCCGGAAGGTGACTGGCATGTGGTCGTTAACGATCATCAGGCAGGTACAGACTCGATTGGGACGGTTAGCGGCATTGCTCCTATAGAGCGCTGGTCGTTAATGGTACTGTATGATATCGAACATGTTGGCGGAACGGAACCGGCTACAATTGAGATTAATGCTCCACGTCAGGTGTATAGCCCAGGTGAGACGGCGGGGCTGCGGGCGATTGTGCGTGACCGACTCGGTAATGTAGTAGAGAATTGCGAAGTCCTGTGGCGTTCTTCGGAGCCGCAGCGGATTCAGATCGATCCGGATGGTACGATTCATGCGAAAGAGACAGGTGAAGCAGCGATAACGGTTCAATGTGGTCATATCTTTGCTACAAGCCTCTTGCAGGTGGATCATCGCCATGCCGAACGAATTGAGCTTGTCGGTGAAACTGTTCTGTATACGACACGAATCAGTCGCTTCCGTGCATTGGTGCTGGATCAATTTGGGCAGCCGCTTCAAGGGACCGGCATACGCTGGCATTCGTCGAATTCGGATATTGCAACGGTCAGTACGGCTGGAATCGTTCGTGCCTTATCCCCAGGGACAGCGCAAATTACAGCCATGGCTGGCAGCATACAGTCTACGGCGACAATCAAAGTCCACAAGCACGTCTCTCGTCTCGTTACGCTTCGTTATGAACGGGAGGATCAACAGTACGAGGGATGGGATGTTTGGGTATGGGGCACAGGAATGGCAGATGGAGCGGTACCCCTTGAACGGGTGGGAAATGCCGCAGAGGCCCGTATTCGTGTAGCTCCAGGCCTGCATCATCTGGGGCTGATTATTCGGCTGAATGAGTGGCAGGCCAAGGATACCTGTGGAGACCGATATGTAGATATTGTGCCAGAAGACGGGAATGTGCAGATTGTTGTGCAGAGCGGTACAGACCAAATGCAGGTTATACGCGAGAGTGATGAAGAGGATAACCGTACCAGTGCATGAATCCTCTTGTTAGATTCGTATAGTAGCTGTAGATAAACCTAGAAGCAGCAGGCAGTCGGAGGGTATTTCCGGCTGTCTTTTTTTGGTACGCAGAGCTTGGATTTTGATGTGAAAAGGGGATGAATTGTACAAGCCAATGTTTGAAAAGCCCGTTCATTGGGGTATATATAGATATGGCCCGAGATTTGGCCACAGAAAAAGAAGACCCATTTGGTCTATGAGAGAAGCCGAATGCTTCCCAACACCAATACAAAGTAGGGATCCCTTGAAGGAGGATGTTCAATCATGAAATCCAACGGAAAAATGGCTCAACTTACTGCAACTCCACGAACTGAAAAGAAAGGTGCGGCATTGCGCCTGTTAAGACAAGGCGGACGTGTTCCGGCTGTCGTTTATGGTCCTGAGTTTGAAGGGGCCTCCATACATGTGGATGAAAAAGAAATGCTCAAGGTCGCTCGTACAGGTCGTTCCGAGATGTTCAACCTCAATCTGGAGGGTGGCAAAACCGTTCCTGTGCTGATTAAGGATCAGCAGGAGCGCAATGGACGTCTGCTGCACGTGGACTTCTTGCAAATATCCAAAAATAAACCGATCAGCGTAAGTGTGCCGATCGATTTCCAAGGTACGGCTGCTGGCTCCAAAGCCGGTGGTGTGTTCCAGACGCAGGAAACCGAATTGGAAGTGGAAGGACTTCCAGCCGACCTGCCGACTTCCATTGAGGTGGATGTCAGCGGGCTGGACATTGGTGATCGCCTGACAGCTGAAGATGTTAAACTGGATAAGGGCTTGACACTTATTACGTCACCCGATTCCATTATCGCATCCGTTATGCCACCACAAGCGGCTGAGGAAGAGCCAACAGCTTCTGCTGATGAGGCAGAACCTGTGGCTGCAGAGGAAGAGAAGGCAGCAGACGAATAATAGGGGCGTGGGAGTTCTGCTCCCCTACCCCAGACGAGAAGCCCGGTCATCATGACTGGGCTTTTTTTGCGATCGTAGAGATGGTTATAATAGATACAAGGATACACCGATCCGAAGCGGATCAAGGTCATATTTGCAAACAGGTCAGTATAAGTTCTTAGGAAAGTAGGCAATTTCATGTTTGATCCAACTGTGTACGACAATCTCAAGGTCGGTTTCGAGAACTATCTGTATGATCTCGACAATCTCGATGAGATCATTCACATATCCAACCGGAAAGACATCCTGGAGATGGCGAGTATGTCCAGAGAGTTCGTGCTGCAGTTCGTTCTAAGGGAGCATTCTGAGGTCAAAGCGGAGATTATACTCCGAAGCTCTCTGGAAGCGCTAGCGGCCGAAATATTGGAGTCACCCGGCAGCCAGCCGGGATGTCGGCTTGAGCTTCGATTTAGCCAGGAGATTCCTGAGCCAGACAGGCTATGTCCCGCAATTCGCTCCATCATACAAGTGAGCTGGCCAGATCAGCGCTTGGTACAGGACATTCATTTTGTGTACGGAGAGGAGCCCATCAGGTATAACGTTTCAAGTCATGTGTATTTTGATCGAAATGTGAATGAAGACCAAATGGGAGATATTCCGGAATTGTGTGAACATTTGGTGAACGTGTTAAAAAAATTAGTACAGCTGCATAATTAATCATCCGTAAAGCCCTGTCTCTTCCCACGAGACGGGGCTTTTTTGTCATTTTATTAGAATTGTTAAATAGGCTTTGAGGCTTAGGTATAAGGACTTGTATCTAATATTTTGCGCAAGATAGTCAGAAAATGTATATTAATAAAGGAGAAAAAGTGCAATAGAACTATACATAATTAGTGAATTTGCGAAATAATGAGTGGGACTAAAGATTTATAGATGTACTAAAGGAACTAGTTTTCCTTGCCGATAAAATATCGAAGGGGAGAAACTACATGACAGAGAAATTAATTCGTCTGCTGCGTATACTTCAGGCTATACAAGCGTATCCCGGAATCTCAGCCAAGGAATTGGCTGCGAAATGTGATACAACTGTGCGCACGATCTATCGCGATCTCCGGATTTTGGACAGGGTTGCCCCTATCATGAACGAAGGCTACGGCAAGGGTTATCGGTTTATTGGGAATTTCGCCTTGTATCCACTCGATTTCACGGAGCAGGAGGCTATGGTCTTCTCCATGCTTCCGTCTGTCCTGGATACTTCCCAATTGCCGGCTGAATTCGATGCGGCTTTTGACAAAGTGATGTCAGTCCATACCAAGCTAAAATCAAGAAACAGTGATATCGTGGAGAACATTGCAGGTATCATACGCATGGGAACGCCTGCATACCGGGAGGAAGGAAAAGACCCCAATCTGCTTATCCCGATTATTGAAGCTATTCTTAATCAGGAAACCATACGTACCCGGTATCGTACACTGACCAATAATGATATTACGGTCCGTGACATTGATCCCTACTATCTTATTCCACGTGATCAGCGCTTTTATCTCGTCGGGTATTGCCATCTGGTGCAGAAGGTGAGATTGTTTCGCATGAGCCGTTTTCTGGACGTAAATCAGACAGGTACCCACTTTGACAAAGCGGATTTCAACATAGCGCAGTATATGAAAAATACGTGGTCTGTTGATCGAGGGGACGAACATATTCATTTCAAGGTGAGATTTACTGAAAAAATGGCACCTTACATAAAAGAAGAAGAAATGTTTGTTCGTCCGCGCATGACGGATCTGCCAGATGGTGGATTGTTATTCGAAGTCACACTAAACAGCAGTCGTGAGTTCCTGATGTGGTTATATCAATTTGGCCCTCAAGCGGAGGTTCTTGAGCCCCGAGAATTTCGAACAGAGATTCGCAAACAACTGACTCATTGGTTGAAGCACTATGAGGGAGATGAATAATTTGATTGGTTATTTTAACTTGAAACTTGGAATGAAGGAAAAGGAGAAGAACATGTTATGAGCAGCAACTTATTTGCAGCCATGGATCGAATGGAGCATTATCATGGTATCCAGGCATTAAATGTAGATGATACCGTATTTTTGGTTAAGGATCCCAATAATCGTACAGATCATCAAGCGATCAAGGTGGTTATTCCACCAATAGGTACCGTGGGATATATCGTGAACGACCCAGTCTTTGTTCCTCACGGGTGCTGGGCAGGCTCTGGATTTTATGATGTCTTTCACCAGCAGACCTGTGCGAAGGTCCGGTTTACCATGAAAGATATGATTATTGTTGAGCTCATTGAAATGGTACATGTCCCCATCCCCCAAATGGAGTCATGGATCACAAGCTGGCAGTCACGGGAAAAAGCTTAACCCGTCCCTCGCAGCAATGGGGGCAGCTTTGTTATGACTTCAGTTCAATTTAGCTCATTGGCGGATAAGTCTTGTATAAGCTGCTTCGAGATGCATGGCCGTTCGGGACCAGCCAAACTGGTTCACGGCAATTGCTCGCCCAGCCTTGCCAAGAGATTCGGCTAGCTTTGGATCCCGGGCAAGCTTCTGAAGGCAAGCAGCAAATGGCTGAGGTTTGTCATATGGAGAAACCAGATAACCGCTGCTTCCGGACTCAATAATTTCTCGAATGCCACCATTGTCTGAAGCGATCACAGGCAGACCGGAAGCCATGGCTTCAACGTTAACTAACCCGAAGGCTTCGTGCATTTGAGACGGGCAGACCAGGCAATCAGCGGCCCGGTACAAGTGGTGTATCTGTTCATGGGCAATCTGTCCGAGAAAAGATGAACGAATCCCGAGTTTTCGGGCTAGCAGGCGCAGCTTGCGCACATAGACCTGCGGCCCCTTGCCTGCAATAATCAGCTGTACATCAACCCTCTGCTGCACAAGTGCTACTGCTCGAATCAGAATGTCCAAACCTTTGCCTGGAATCAGTCTGCCGACATACAGCACAGAAAAGGGTTGTGAACGCTCTGACGGTGTGGAGTTTGTTCCGCCGCTTAGCGCTGGAACGAAGCGGGTCAGATCGGCACCCAGAGGGATAACATTCATCAGATGTTTCACCGAAGGGAACCTGCGTCCTAATCTGTCTCTGAGGGACAAACTGTTGACGGCGATGCAGTCGGCTTGTCGTAACAACGCTAATCTTGACGGTCCAGGCTGAGCGAAGGTCAGGGAGTGAAGGAACAGGATTGCAGGGGTGTCAGGCAGGCTTCGTTTGATTCGGGCCAAGCAGCGTGGCCTGTTATCCACCTGGATCAGATCAAACGAATTTTCCTTTAAGAGCCGAATGACCGCCTGAATATATCGATCAGGATTGCTGGAAGGAACACGGCGGATCGTAATGCCTTCAAGCTGCTCTTTGGCTGGAAGACCAGGCATTTCGCGGCTAATGATTGTCACTTCATGACGCAGTGCAAGTTCGCGAGCGATACCCAGAATGCTTATTTCAACTGAACCGTTTCCAGGCACAGGTAGTTTCTCCGGTGCGACCATTACTATTTTCATTGGGCGGCTCCTCCTTGTCCCATACGCGTATCGAATCTTCGTCACATCTTATGCTTTTACGAAGCGTTTGGCGCCTCGGCAGTACCGAAGAAATAGGTACTTGTGATATAATGAACAGGTTGCAGATTACTCTTTAGGTGGATAGAAACAGGAGGAACATGATGTTACATTCAACACTGGGCCGCTTCCGATTACTGCTGTGGCTGCAGGGACTTTCATATGTATTATTGCTGTTTGTTGCATTCCCCTTGAAAAATGCAGGGATTTTGCCTCAATCGGTCACTTGGTTTGGTAATTTGTACGGTTTTCTGTTTTTGATGTATATGTTGTTTATGGTTAGTCTGTATACGACGCAAAAGTGGCGTTTACGCCGTCCGATTGCTTTATTTTTCATATCGTTTATCCCTCTGGGCAATTTCATTTATGACTTTTTTGTTTTTCGCAAAATGGATCAGGGTCAGGGTACGGTTAAATAAAGCTTGACTTTGTGTAGCGTTGTGAATATGATGAGAACAGGTTATTTGAACCGTAAGAAATGCACCAACTAAAACTGCATATTCCTGATGTTAAAGGGGAGTAGCTTTCACAGTAAAGTCGTCAATTCGGGATCACATCCCCGGCTTTATTGGCAGCAATTTGTTGTTAGCGAGACCTTTACCAAGTTTTCATGCTGGGTAAAGGTCTCTTTTTATGGATAAAAAAGGATCTTTACCAGCGATGGTAAAGGTCCTTTTTTTGTACATCATAAGGATACTAAGGAGGAGTCAAATTTGGATTTGTCATTATTATTGGAGTATGGATGGGTACTAATCGTCCTAGTAGTCCTGGAAGGATTGCTGGCAGCAGATAATGCTTTGGTGCTTGCGATTATGGTTAAGCATTTACCGGATGAGAAGCGCAAAAAGGCGCTATTCTACGGTTTGCTCGGAGCCTTCATCTTCAGGTTAGGTTCCTTGTTCCTGATCTCGTTCCTCGTCGATGTGTGGCAGGTTCAGGCGATCGGAGCGCTGTATCTTCTCTACATCTCGATTAACCACATTGCCAAGAAAGTTATGGGCAGCCGAAACAAGACAGACGAAGCAGCCGATGATGCACCGAAGAAAGCCAAGAAACAATCCGGTTTCTGGATGACGGTTTTCAAGGTTGAGGTAGCGGATATCGCTTTTGCGGTTGACTCCATTCTTGCAGCCGTAGCACTGGCAGTGGCGCTGCCACCAAGTGGATTGCCTCCAATTGGCGGGTTGGACGGTGGACAATTTATCGTCATCTTCCTGGGAGGATTTATTGGTCTCGTCATAATGCGTTTTGCAGCTTCCTTCTTCGTTAAATTGCTTCATTCCCGTCCGGGACTTGAAGTGGCAGCCTTCGTTATCGTTGGTTGGGTAGGGGTTAAGTTAGCAGTCATTACGCTGGCTCATCCTTCGCTCGGTGTTCTGGATGAACATTTCCCGGAAAATAAAATTTGGAAATTTGGATTCTATATCGTATTGATTACCATTGCTGTATGCGGGTGGTTCCTGTCTTCCAAAGTTCCAGCTAAAGAGGATGAAAATCCGGTTGAAGAGTTGGAAAAACAAGCAGGAAACTAAGCGTGTAAGCTTAACACAAACAACATATGTTGTCGTAAAAATCAGGGGCTGTATGGATACAGACCCCTGATTTTTTTAGTATATGCATATCCTTGCCAAACGGTTTATTTTCCAAGAAAAGGGTTGACATATCGAAACGAGTACTATTAATATAAGACTTATCATTTACGAAGGGAGGCCGAAAGACATGATGGTTGGTTATGATGTTCGATTAACACAGACACCAAGTCACGTAGATACAACTGCATATTCAGCTCATCGTCTCTTTGGCCTCTTGCGGGCGACATAGGAGAATCGGCATATCTTTTCACTGTTCATTATGCAGGCATAGATATGTCAATCTCGGCTTATATAGCGATGGAGAACAGAGGTATTGCATTTTTCATGCCGTCCTGTTCTCTGTTATTGTCATGAAGAAGTCATGGGCGATGCGTCCATGGCTTCTTTTTTTGTTGTATCGACTGAAGCGGACATGAACCATGCGATACAAACATTCCTTATTTTGAAAACAACTAAAGATGAAAAACAGGAAGGAAAAATCACCATTTATGAATACAGAACCTAATTTATTTACAAGTCAGAACGAATTTCCTGGCGGATATCGGCATGAAGTGAAATTGCCAGCAGGAGACTTGACGGTATATGCCGCACAGCAATTGTTTTCCTCTCTGGACTATAAAGTGTTTGAAATGGCTAACAACAATCTGCAAATTCCTGGCATTTCCTATATGAGTTATACCCCGGATGTTCATGTAGGTGTGGGAACCTGCATCGGCACTACGGCCGTATGGGACGCAAAGACGGGTTACGTTTCTCCATCCATCGTTGGTAGTGATATCGGCTGCGGGATGCGGGTGCATATGACCAATCTGCACAAGGATGATCTGAAAGATGTAAAATTGCGCCGCAAGCTGGTCAAGGCCATTGAAAAGGTATTGCCTATGGAGGCTAGTCAGCGTGGGCATTTCTCGGATATAAGGCTCGAACACATTGTTCGCAAAGGCTTGCACGGCTTGCCGAAAAAATATATTCCGGACAGTTACACGCCGAAGAAGTCGACATCCATTACCCATGTGGAAAGCAGCAAATTTGCCTACGATGAGGAAGTGCTCAATCTTGTTCCGGATATGACATGGCACCGTGCACACCGACAGCTGGGCACCTTGGGCGGGGGCAATCATTTCGCCGAAATCCAGTCTATTGAAATCGCAGAGGAAAATCGTGAGATCGCGGAAGCCTGGGGATTGGTTGATGGTCAAATTGTCGTCATGATTCATTCAGGTTCCCGTGCCTGGGGCGGACATGTGAGCCAGACCAGCTCGTCTGCCATTGCCAAAGTGATGCAGCGAAACGGGCTTGGTACATCGGATCCGAGACTGGTTTTTGCTCCGTTGGAACACGCCGAAGGCCGTCATTACGTCAACATGATGTATTCCGCTTTGAATTATGCTGTGGTTAACCGGCATCTGATCGCTTTCGCTATTCGGGAGGCATTCCGGGAAGTATTCGGACCCAAATGTGAATTCCGTACATTGTATGATCTGATGCACAACTATGCCTGGGAGGAATCTCATGCGAAAGAAGGCAGCGTATTCGTTCATCGCAAAGGGGCAACGCGTGCGCTGCCTGCCGGGCACCCGGATAATCCGAAACCTTATATGGCTACTGGCCATCCTGCGCTTATTCCAGGATCGATGGGGACAGCTTCGTATATCATGGTAGGTCAGCCGCAGGGCGAAGATAACTATTATTCGATCTGCCACGGTGCAGGGCGCATTCGTTCACGTACCGCAACCAAGCGTCTGGTTACGGTAGAAGATTTTGCATCAGCACTTGGCGTGGGTACAGAAGATGAAATTGTGGTGAATCAGCGATCACTCGAATCGATTATAGATGAATCGCCACAGGCATATAAAAATGTCGATGAAATTATTGATAGTGTTACCGGTGCAGGCCTGGCTCAGGTTGTAGCCAAATGCAAACCGCTTGCAGCTGTGAAAGGAGCCAAGTAATGATACTACCAAATGAAAAAGTAAATCACACCCAAGCGATCTATGCTTATGACCAAACACAGGACGACCAGATCCGAATCCAGGGCTATGCGACATATGCACGTCTGATCCGGGGCATTATTGAAGCACTAAGCAGCAAGTACGGGGTTCGTTATGAACTGTTTGCCAGTGATGATCCGAATAACGAATACTGGGAGCTGCTGAAGGAGGATTTGTTGAGCGATAGTAACGAAGTGGAGCTGGTTGCCCGTATTTTCGAGGATCTGGAGCTCCGTACCCTGCATTATGAAGATGATGGTGATGTGCCTACATATGGTGTGCATTATTCCATTCGGAACAACGTGTTTGCATATCCCAAATGGGGGGTTGCACTCGTCCGTATTCCCTTTTTCCGGGATAATGGCATTTACAATGAGGACTTTGTATTCGCGGTAGGTGAGGAAGAACTCAAGCAGTTTCTGGGCAGTGTGCGTGAACGGGAGCGTCAGCAAAATATGAAAAAGGTTACGGTGTATACCGATGCCCGCAATGGCAGTGAACGCCATGTCGAATCCATCACCCGCTCGGTGGGAAGAGACGATGTGGTTCTTTCGCCCCAAATTAAGCAGGATATTTTCCGCTCACTGGATCAGTTCTTCGAAGCGGATCGCTCCTTTTACCGGGAATATGATATTCCCTATAAACGGGGGATTCTACTGTATGGTCATCCGGGCAACGGGAAAACAACCTTGGTCAAATCCATTGCGGGCAGCATTCCGGGTCCAGCTGCATACTGGCAAATTACCGAGTATACCAACAGTGAGTCCGTTCGGGAAGTATTCGAGGCAGCCAAACGCCTGGCTCCTATGGTGCTGATCATTGAAGATATTGATTCGATGCCGGACGAAGTGCGCTCCTTCTTTCTCAATACACTGGATGGAGCAACATCCAAAGAAGGCATTTTTCTGATCGGTACAACGAATTATCCGGAGAAAATAGATCCAGGTCTCATGAACCGTGCCGGACGGTTTGATCGGGCTTACGAAATTCCGCTGCCAGATGAAGCACTGCGACTGCAGTACTTGCAGCAGCGGGGATTTTCGGTCTTTGCCGGCGAAGAAGGAACGCAGGAAGCGGCTCGGCTCACGGATACATTCTCCCTTGCACAGCTCGGTGAGTTATATGTCAGTGCTGCACTCGAATGGCATCAGAATGGCCAGACAGACATTGTACAAGTTATTCAGTCCATGCGGGGAGAGCTGGACAAGAGCCATAAGCATAACTGGCTGACTCAGCCAGGAAAGGGACGAGCCGGTTTTTATTAATACCATGCACCCCCAAATATTATACATCTCAATTGGATATACTACGGTTGTCTGCTCCTACATACAATGACCTTCGGGAGGTACAATTAAGCCGTTGAAGCTATTAAAGGTTGAACGGAAAGCAAAAATGAGTTGTTTCCTTGCTGAGACGGGCTTGTCGTGCGGATATGAAGCATATGAATAAAAGGTAATATACAACAATTTTTAATTCAGTTGTTTAAATGCTTCTGTAGCGGTTAATAGTAGACAGACAACAACAAAAACTTTTAATTGAGGTGAGTAGTATGGGTTGGTTATGGTCATTAATTATCGGTGGTATTATTGGATGGTTGGCAGGTTTGATCGTTGGTCGTGACATCCCAGGTGGTGTTATCGGTAACGTTATCGCTGGTTTCATCGGTGGTTGGTTAGGCGGCGTGATCTTCGGAGAGATGGGTCCTGAAATGGGCGGATTCTACATCGTACCGGCATTAATTGGTGCCATCGTACTTGTAGCAATCGTAAGCTTGATCTTCCGTTCAATGGGTCGTAGTCGCGGGTAACGACGTTATTGCACTACGAATCCATGGGAAATAAATGATGTTTCCCGTTTATAATGAAGAGGTTGATGAGAAGCCATATGGATGGCTTTCCATCAACCTCTTTTTGTTTTAAGATATATAGGCAGCGGTTCATAACGAAACCTTGGTTTGGGTGACTAGCAAGGTTTCCTAATAATAGATGAGTGCACGAAGGAGAGAGAGACATGGAGAAAGCGACATTTGCCGGGGGATGTTTCTGGTGTATGGTTACACCATTTGAAGAACAGCCAGGCATTCACGGAATTGTATCCGGGTATACAGGCGGTCACGTTGAACATCCCACATATGAGCAGGTCAAAACAGGGGAAACCGGACACGTTGAGGTGGTTGAAATCACATTCGATCCGGAACTGTTTCCCTATGAACGGCTGCTGGAGCTTTACTGGCCGCAGATTGACCCAACCGATGATGGGGGTCAGTTCCAGGATCGCGGAACCCAGTATCGTACAGCGATTTTTGTACACAATGAGCGACAGCGCGAACTGGCGGAGCAGTCCAAGCAGGAACTGGCCGCAAGTGGACGATTTAACCAGCCCATTGTGACAGAAATCCGGGATGCGGTTGTGTTCTACCCGGCTGAGGACTACCATCAGGATTACCACAAGAAAAATGAAAAGCATTACAAGGAAGACCGTGCCCAATCCGGACGGGATGAATTTATTGAAGCAAATTGGAAGTAAGACAATGGAAGATCATATAGCAAAAGCCGGGCAGGCTCCTTTTGGAGTCGACCCGGCTTTTTTTTATCAAGGCTGATGAATTATTTTGCGGACATGGACTTAAGCACATGTTTGGATAGTGTATCATCCTGAATGGTGTAGAGGACACCATTGACATACGTTGAAGGACTTATAATAGAAGGAACCGAAGCACTGGCTGTGTACACATGCACGTCTTCCAGGGTTTTGGGGTCCACAATATAACCTGTTTTGGCAAAATCAAGTTGATACTGTCCACCCTGTGTCCGCTTCACTTGCATCAGCACAGGCTGTTGATCTTTGAACGTGCGCTCGGTTACTTTGCCTTTCATGTTGTACAGCTCCAGCTTGGAACCTGTAAACAGGGTATATCCGTCGCCTGCTGTCTGAATGAAGGCATTACCTGGAATGCTGCGTCCCCAAGCGAGCTTGCCATCTTCTCCGAAGCCCATGAGTTTGTTGCCCGTGTTCTCAAAGTTGGCACGCATGATGACGGAGCCATCGTTCAGTATGGCAAGTGACTCACCACCGCCGTCTCCCTGCGTGTTTGCATTGCTCGGGAATTGATAGAAGGACAGGCGAGTGAGCGAACGATCATAGATCTCCACTTTGGGATTCGCTGCAGGCTGCCAGTAACTGCCGACTTTGATTCGTTTGCTCGCATCTACCACAATGCGGTCACTGCCTGCCTGGAGCACAGCACCATTAATCGTCTTTTCGGTAATCAGCTTGCCCTTCTTGTCATAAAGCGAGATAGCGGTTCGAACCGAACCGTTGGACTGTGCACCTTGACTGGAAGCGACTAGCAAGGTTTCGTCATCGAGAAGATACAGATCGGAAGGCGCATTTACCGTTCTGACCCAATTCGTTTTACCGGATGTGTTAAATGAGTATACTTTCTTGGTTCCATCCGAATATTCCATATATACATAGGCTGTGCCGTAACTGGTGTATATTGAATCGGAGTAGGTCGTATACGGCCCGCTTTTCTCATGAAAAATATAATTCCATTTCACTTTGCCGGTTGTCGCATCCAGGGCCTGAAGTGTATCCAACTGCCAGGCCAGCGTTGTGGCACTACTTGTTTTGGTCACAGGCTGGGAGGAATGTACGTATACCAGGTTTTTGGCAGGGACAGCGTTGATCTCCTTAACCAGAACGTCTTTCTCCGTGTTGACTTGGGATTGCATCAGTGAAGGCGAAGTCCAAGCAGGTTTGGGAAGCGGCTCACTCTGTACTGCAGCATAACCCGTTGTATTCATACTGAAGAGGAGCACGCCGCTGAGTAGCAGAGCTGCCCATGTTTTGGTATTGCGTTTGTTTAATGTAAGCAAGTTATAAACCACCTTTCTTCGGTTCAAAATAGAACCGATTGTTGAATTCTACCATTTAATCCAGTTGGAATTCAACCTGAGAGACTGTAACCTTTTATCCGTGATGTATCATATTATCTATGTTTGCTGAAGTGTAACGGTTACAGGGAATTCATCTTCTTCCGAACCGGGTAGAAGTTTGTTATATTAAGTGCGGTAATCATGGTTAATTCTAACCTAGGCACGATTCAGACAGAGGAATGTACAAGGAGAACAGACATGAATTGGAATGACAACTTAACCCCTTGGGTAATTGGATTGATCGCTGTACTGTTGCTGCTGGCCTGGGTAATTCGGCGATTCATCCGGCGGGGACAGCGTATACGCAGTGAAGCCAACCCTCGCAAGATTTCAATCAAGGACATCGATAAAATGGAAGATGGTTCGGAGTTTGAGTTGTACCTCTTTCATTTGTTTCAACAGCTCGGATACGAAGAAGTTCACAAGACGACCAGCAGCCGTGACTTCGGAGCGGATCTTGTGTTTACGGACCGGCTGGGCAGACGTAATGTGATTCAGGCCAAACGATATGGAGCGAATCATCCGGTTGGTTTGAGTGCCGTGCAGGAGATTTACACCTCGATGCGTTATTATGAAGCAGACCGCTCAATCGTTCTGACTTCAGCGAGGTACACGGAAGCCTGCCGAACCCTGGCTGCGGTCAACGGTGTAAAGCTGCTGGACCGGGAAGATCTGATGGATCTGATTGTCCTGTTCAAGTCGAGAAGAGTGGAAGAAGCCATGGAGCTCATTGAAGAAGATGATCAGGAACCGGTAGAAACGTGGCAATCGAGACGAAAACGAACTACACGCTAGAGTTCTAAATTAGAAATACATTAATCAGGCCCGATTGGGCCTTTTTACGAGGAAATTAGGCAGGGTTCACCTTCACTTGCATGCCTGCACATGATATATTGAGTGTATTCAACCAAAGGAGAGTGTATATCCATTATGGCACGTACCCAAACACAAAAAGCATTACGCAGAGCAGAGCGCTCAGGACAATATTGTCCCGAACAGAGCCGAAGAGTAAACGAAAATTATGGTGCATTATCCCAACATGTTCGACTCATGCCAACCAAACAAGAAAAACTGCAAAAGGTCAAACACAAGAAGCGGATCATCCAGGATGGTGGTGCTTCTTTTTATTTTGTCCACGGGACGTGCGGCAAGGGCGCTTAATGAATGTTTTACTTAACGCTTTGGTTGGATTGCTTCATTGAAGACTGATAAAATGGAAAAATAGGACAAACTGTAAAATCGTAAATGCGAACCATGAATCCTGTGAGAAAGGACGAATGAACCATCATGACTACAACCCTGCGCACGACAAAGGCAGCTGTTCGGCGCTTTTTGCTGCATACACAATTGCTGCTGGAACGCTGGCCAGCAGAATCGGGATCGTCCGGACCGGATCAGGTTATGCGTCTGATTCGTACGTTAGGCTGCGTGCAGATCGATCCGGTTGCAGCAGTGACCGGCAATCAGCATTTGGTTCTGGGTGCCCGCGATCCGGGGTACGATCCTGCATATTTACATACATTGCTCCGTGAGCACAAGGTATTTGAGTATTTTGCCAATGCCGCATGTGTCATCCCGATGGAGGACTACGCGTACTTCGAACCTGTGCGTGCAAGATTAAGGGAACGGCTTAATCCATCCCTCCAGGGTCTGGAAATAACCGTACAGCATGTTCTGCAGCGTCTTGCAGAGGAAGGACCGCTACCCTCCAAAGCATTTCGTGCGGTTGAACGAGTCAGTGGTTATTGGGATCGTCCGGATGCACCGAAGACCAAGGATACAAGTCTTGCACTGAACCTGCTGCTGGATACTGCCGCCATCCGGGTCGTTGCAAGGCAGGGCAATGAACGATACTTCCAGATCACTGAACCGCATCTGGTTCAACAGAGGCCTGGCCTTCGTGTCGAACAGGAGGCGGATATACAACAGCAGGCACTCCTGGATAAATACATCCATGCCTATCGGGTAGTGGATACCCGTGATGCCAGACTCGGATGGCTGAAATGGTCCGCAGCAGAGCGGCGTGCCCAGATGGCTGCACGTGTGACGGATGGACGAATTATTCCTCTGGAGATTGAGGGGGTTATGACACCCTACTACATCCGAACAGAGGATGAAGAGCTGCTGCTGAGAATGCAGCAGGACGAGACACATTATGAGGCATCCGGTCCGGTCCGTTTCTTACCCCCATTGGATAACCTGCTCTGGAGAAGGGAACGGATTGTGGATTTGTTTGATTTTCATTATAAGTGGGAGATTTATACGCCTGAAGCGAAACGGACGTATGGCTATTACGCTATGCCCATTCTTCACGGGGATCGGCTGATCGGACGGATGGATCCCAGACTGGATCGTAAAACGGGAACACTCACGGTCCGTTTGTTATCCATGGAGGAGAGCGCTCCCCCCGTGGAAGATTGGATGTCCGATTTTCGGGATGGACTCATCTTCTTCGCAACCATGCATGGGGCGCAGTCCATCAAGGTGGAAAAGACAGTACCTGCAGCACTAAAAAAGGGATTGAAGTCCCTCTGATCCTCTGATGCATGAAGGGTACATGAGATTGAAAAAGATAAATCATTCACTCTATAAATCTGAACATAACAAAAGGAGAGCCCCAAGGCTCTCCTTTACGTTTATATCATTTCGTTTGATGTACGTACCCGCGTTGCGTTATCTCTGATGAGCGATTAGCGCAGATGTGGTACTTCCACATTGGGATCCACATCAGCTTCGTAGTCCACGCCATCGGTCTCAAAACCAAACAGCTGGAAGAACTCGCGACGGTACCCTTCGAGATCCGACAGATCGTAGATGTTGTCTGTGGTCAGCTCATTCCAGAGCTTCGCGACTTCATCCTGCACATCCTCTCTCATCTCCCAATCGTCAATACGAATCCGTCCTTGTTCGTCTGTTGGAACGTCCCCTCCAGCATACAGTCGATCAGCGAACAGACGCTGCAATTGCTCGATACAGCCTTCATGCAGTCCTTTTTCCTTCATGACTTTGTATAAGGCAGAGATGTACAGCGGCACAACAGGAATCGCGGAACTGGACTGGGTGACAAGAGCTTTCGCTACAGTCACATATGCACGTCCACCCGTCGCATTCATGCGATCATTCAGCTTGTGTGCCGTCGCCTCCAGATGATCCTTCGCCTGACCAATGGAGCCTTCACGATAGATGGCCTGTGTCAGTTCAGGACCGATATAGGAAAATGCAATCGTCGTTGCGTCGTCAGCGAGCACGCCGCCTTGCTGCAGTGCATCCATCCACAGTTCCCAGTCTTCGCCGCCCATTACCGTTACCGTTTGACGAATCTCTTCTTCAGTTGCAGGCTCCAGGGTAACGGAAGTAATTTCGCCCGTATGGAAATTGACTGTTTTGTTCGTGTACGATTGTCCAATCGGTTTCAGCACGGAGTTGGAAACTTCTCCGGTGTTCGGATCGGTGCGCCGTGCGGATGCCACACTGTAGACCACAAGGTCAACTTGGCCGAATTCGCTGCGGATCAGCTCAACTGCTCTTTCTCTCGTTTCGTTAGCAAATGCATCCCCGGTGATGCTGTAGGATTTCAGGCCTGCTTCTTCCGCGGCCTTCTCAAATGCAGCAGAATTGTACCATCCTGCCGAAGCGGTGCGCTTGTCCGTCGAGCTGCTTGGGCGGTAAATACCGATGGTATTCGCTCCTGCGCCAAACGCGGAGACAATACGTGATGCGAGTCCGTATCCGGTAGAAGCACCGATAACGAGCACATTACGTGGCCCCTTCAGCGCCGGCTGGGATTTCACGTATTCAATCTGTTCTTGCACCTGTGCGGCACAACCTACAGGATGGGAAGTCGTACAAATAAAACCACGCGTTCTTGGTTTAATAATCATTCATTGGCATCCTTTCATTATCAACTCATGTGTCAATAGTTAGTCCATATTCTCCATTGCATACCTCCTTATTGTAAAACAATTGTCACCGAAACGGAAACCGTTTCATTTGAATTCGTCAAAAGGGTGGCATTGATTCCCTGATTTTGCGATGATAGTTCATAGCATTTACAGCAATGAATCGAAAGGAACACACGCCCATGCTGAAGGAACGGATTGAATTTCTGAGCAAAAGAAAGCAAATTTCCCGCAAAGATCTTGTTGAGGGTCTGGTGACACAGGCTCATTTTGCGAACATACTGGCGGATCGTTATCCGCTCCCCGAGGACTTGGCTGAAGCCATTGCTTCACGCCTGGCAGTCAAGCCGTCTTATCTGCTGCATGCAGCCGATCAGAGTGAGGAGACGCTGGAACGGGCAGAGGCTATTTTTGCACAGCTGTCCATGCCGGCTTCGGTTATACCGGAAGACACCGTACATGCGCTGGAAGACCGGGATGATGCGCTGACGGTTGAACTGACGACCGCTCTTATGAAAGCAGTGTATTACCAGCAGCTGAACGACGCAGCCGCTCATGAATACATCCATACTTCCTATTTGAATTATTATTTGGAGAAATACGGTCGTCCGGATGATGTGGATCTGCCCCGTCCGCTGGCGAAAGCCCTCTTGTATTACAAAGTGCAGTATTATCGTTCCAAGCTTGCATACGTCGACGTGTTGACTCATGCAACAAGGCTCAGTGAGCTGGCTCTCCCTGGTAGTGAATTTTGGCTGTCCGTACAAAATATCAAAATGGAAGCCAATATTCAGGTCAAACAATTTGAAGAGGCCAAACAGGTCTTTGAACTGACGATGCGGCATGTGTATGATCAGCGTCTATTCCACCGCTTGTCGGGTTTGTATGTTGCATATAGCGGTTATTGCTTCGCCATGGGGCTTGTGCAGGAAGCCCTCTCGGCTCTTACGATGGCGGAAGCCAACCTGGTGTATGCCGGGAATCAGGGAGATCTCGTTACTGCAATTGCAAACAATCGGATTGTCATGCTGACCATGACGGGTGAGTTAGACAAGGCTCAGACCGAGATTGAGCGATTTGAGACGCTGCTAATGCAGGAACCGGAAGAAACACAGCAGGCGATGAAGCCGCTCATCTGTGTGTATCGCTGTGAGGTGGCACTTGGCCGCAAACATTGGGGCATGCTTGCGCAAAGTGTGGATCAACTGCTGACATGTGCAATAACAGAGGATCAACAGATGAGTGGAACGTTTTATCAGAGTCATCTGGCCTTGGCTCATGGGAATCGTGAAGCGTTTATGGAACGGGCCCTCGCATGCCTTCCCTATTTCGAATCGACACAGCATGCAATGAGACTGGAGCTGTTATATGAGGGACTCGCGGTGGTATCCGAGGATCAGCGCAGGTATAAAGAGGCAGCGATGTATTATAAGAAGCTGGTTTATCTGCTGCGCAAAAAATAAGGGAGTAAATCGGCTTGAAATGCATGCTTGGATAACATTTTTTGTTCATCGGTGGTCCAATTTCTACAAAATAAAAGATTCTCAGACCAATTAAAGGGCCGATACTCGGCTCTTTTTTTGCTAATTAAATGAACTAAACATAAAAATCAGCTATCATATCACGATTGAATTTACGGATTTGGCGTTTATTTTGTATACAGTCAGAAGTATATTCAAGGCGAAGCCCTCCTGTTTATAATTAATATATAACAAAAAACAAACAAATGAGGTGTTTCGGATGGGATGGTTTAGCAAGAAGAACAAACAGGAAGACGCCATTGCAAAAGCAGATCGAATGATGAATAAAGGACTTACCGGCCTGATGATGAAAGGTTTCGTATCCAAGCGGCACCGGGAAGCGATTAATCAGAGTCTGGATTCGGCGAAACAGGCACAACTGGCGGCGACGGGTTCACTTCCCTTAACTGCCACGGCTACGGTCGTGACGATTACCGATACAGGCAAGCTGATCAACTTCGATCCCATTGTGGTACTCGTATTGGATGTAACGGAGACGAGTGGAAGACAGTATCAGCGAACGCTGGAAACGCTAGTGTCCAAGATGCAGATTCCCCGGGTGGGAGACCGGGTTGGATTAGGTCAGAATCCTGCGAATCCGTCGGAACTGATTTATATGGGATTGTTGACAGGTTAAGTGTTCACCCCAAGGATTAAGCACAATACGGATAGAGAGTAGTTTAGGTTATTCATATAACAACGAATTATAGAGTTGAAGGAGTGGGGGATTTGACAGGTATATTGAGAATGATTGGTGTGTTGACCGTATTCGGGGTGGGATTTTCGCCATTTCTGGCACAGCAGCTCTGGAATGATCCCTTTATCATCATGCAGGCATGGTGGTATAAACCGGCGATCTTTGCAGGTTTTGGACTAATTTTCATTCCTACCATTCTAAGTAACATCTTCGGCGTGGGTCGGGTGAAGTCAGGACTTCCTGCTGTGGGCGTCATTCGAAGCGTTCAGCAGACAGGCACGTATATTAATGAACAGCCAGAAGTACGGCTCAGCCTGACTGTATCGCGCAAAGGGCGGGAGAAATATGACGCTGAATTGAAAACGGTCGTCCCCCTTACAGCGCTGGCACAGTTTCAGCCAGGAAGTTTTGTTCCGCTGGTCGTTTCCGAGAAGGATGAGCGTAAGGTGGGGATTGATCTGAAAGGACAGCTATCGCAAGCGGACCTGCAGGAACTGCTTAACGAGAAGATGATCCAGGAGGGTGCTTCTCCAGATATGATGGATATTGCCCGTACGGGGGAGAAAGCGATGGCCAAGATTCTCGACGTCACCCCGCTGGGAAATTCGGGAACAGGCAAGATCAAGCTTCAGCTCACGCTCAGCGTGACCCCACCGAATGGGGAGACGTTTCAAGTGACAACGAAAAAGGATATTCTGCCTTCCGCCCTGTTTCAGGTTCAGCAGGGTCACATCATTAACGTCATCTATTCCAAGCAGGATCCATCCAAGCTGGTACTTGCATTGAATGTACAGGAAGAGCAGTTAAGCCATTTGTTCTCATCGTGATCCATATGTTGAAGACGGTTCTCTCCACAGAGGAGGAACCGTCTTTTTTGAATAGCTGTACGTTATGAATCGTGGCTGGACGCAAGTGGGGTGAGCATATCCCGGAATGATGGGAATAGAGGTACAGCCCAGTCTTCAAGCTGTTCGCGACTGGGCCATTCATTATGCACCAGCAGCTCATGATCAAACCAAACGACAGCATAATCATGGGCACCATAGGGTTTGCGAATGTCCCAACATACCGGTCCGGCGTCATCTTCGTATGTAGCAAATGGAATGTACCCTTCGGCAATCAGTGGTTTCCAGGCTACCCATAAATCTTGTAAGTCCCGTAATGGACGATCGGAGGGCAAATCCGGCAGACCAATGACAAAACCGTCGAAACGCAGATAGACATTCATGACATATCTTGTGCTCAGATATGCACGATACAGCGGCGGGACGGGAACGGGCAATCCACAGGACTGTTCCAGCCGGCGAATCTCATCCTCGGTCACCATAGAAGCCAGCATTCTCCAGCGAACCCAGCCTTCTTCATCTATTGCACCATCCTGCATGTCCTTAGGAACGCCGTAATCCTCGTCCTCTGTTTTGGCTGGATGGGACATCAGGATGTCTCTATGAGGGGAATTGAAATAGTTATCCAAGCATTGTTCAATAAAAGCCCGATCTTGCATCAAGGTTTGAATCATTCAAAGCCATTCACTGCCTTTCTTCCGGGTTGGATCTATATGATTGGAATAATGGGAAGATCAGATGATGCCCAGGCGCATGCGGTAAGAAAACAAGACCGTTCTCGTTTGTCCGTCAAATATCCGGGTAGCGAGCGCTCTGAATTCATCTGCGGCCGTTAATAGTTCGTCCGCTCCAAGCTTCAGCGCTGTCTGCAAGCCGCCCTGGCTGAGGGCCAGATTGACGTACCGATCCGCATCAAACGTCTCATGGTGATGGAATACGATCTCACGGACATAGCGGAACAGGCCTGATTGGCTTATTTGCTGCAAATGTCCGTCCTTGCTCCATTTATGAGCCTGGTTTTCCTGTACTTCCAGACTGGAGGCTCGATGATCGGCTTCCGCGATCAACTGCTGATATGTCTGCTCCAGCTGCCAATCGAGGATAGGCGGCCAGTCACAATCATAGGCGGCAAATATGCCTCCTGGTCGCAGTACACGTGCGAATTCACGAAGTGTGGACTCAGGCTCCATCCAGTGGAACGATTGGGAGCAGGTTACAATATCCACACTGCCGTCCGGCAATCCCAGTTCA
The DNA here is from genome assembly GCF_004000925.1 of Paenibacillus illinoisensis NBRC 15959. GTDB lineage: Bacteria > Bacillota > Bacilli > Paenibacillales > Paenibacillaceae > Paenibacillus > Paenibacillus illinoisensis. Next base: position 132,468 of record NZ_BIME01000007.1, read on the forward strand.
TGAGATAAGCCTGATACAAATCGCAGATGATCCGGTTTGCCAGCAGCCTCCCATTTGGCCTCCGCCACGGCTCTCATGTCATCGCTGGGTTCTACACCAATAATACGTTCAGCTTCATTCAGCCAGATCCATGAGGATAACCCGGTGCCGCAGCCCACATCTGCAACCAATCTTGGTTTGGTGCCGAGATAGGTGTTCAGAATTTCCACGACTTCTGTGGGTGCAGCCGGGCGATTCTGGTCATATAACGTACCGAAGCCTTTGAAACGTTCCACATTGTTGCGTCTGATGTCTTGCATGGATAAACCTCCTCTACAAAATGGGTGACTAGCAATGAACTGATGAATTCAAGTTCTTGGCGATTCCATTATATCATTCATTGGGCTTGCAGCTGTCAGGATTGAAGGCTTGCACGTGTTTGACAGCCTGTTGGTATCGACGGAGCAGTTCATGTCTGACATGTGGAGGTTCGAGAACGGTCAGTTCAGCACCAAATGACATCAGAAAAGAATACAGCCGCTCTCCTTCATGAATTTCCAACGTCACACGAAGGCGACCATCCGGCTGTTTGTTGATCCGGGAAGGTTCGAAGAAATCAAGCGCCCGATAAGCAATGGAACTTGAAAATAAGAGATCCAGGGATAAGGGAGCGTTCACAGGTGTCTTTTCTACATCGGCTGTGGACGAAGCTGATCCATGCTCTTGCAGCCTTGGCAGTAAACGGAGTTCAGAGATCCGTTTCATTTTGAATGTCTTTTTCTCAGTAGAATACGGCAGGCTTTCGTCCTGTCCTTCGATATACCATGTACTATTTTTGAAAATGAGTTTGACGGGTGCAATGGTCTCCACACTTGCTTCTCCGTCAGAGTCGATATAGTTGAATGTCATCCCTTGCTTGGTCAGTATGGCCTGCTTCACTAAGTTGAACATTTCTCTTTCCTGCACAGGGATATTGCCCCACGGGGAGAAATCGAATTCAATCCAATCCAGTTTGTGATCAAACAAGGCAGTCAGCCGTTTGAGCATATGAACACTGTTCAGGTGTGGAATGGCACTGATACTGTATAGGCCAAGCAAAATTTCGTTCTGATCTTCTTCAGACAGCAGGGACTTGTCCATCACATAATTGTCCATCAGATGGATGCCGCCGTGCTTGCCTGTGGTGGTGTAGACGGGAATTCCCGCTGCGCTCAGCCGGTCGATGTCACGGTAAACCGTGCGTACCGAGATTTCAAACAAGCGGGCGAGTTCGGGCGCGGTGGCTTTCTTCTTTTCAAGTAACAGCAGCAGCATTCGGAATAATCGGTTATTTTCCATGCCATGATTATACCATGACAATAGGTGTCAGGGTATAGATGCTACACTGGTATTATAGTGTTAAGCAGCTTATTCATAGGAGGACTTGTCATGAAAATGAAAGATGGATTTTACTGGGGCGGAGCAACGGCTGCCAATCAATTCGAAGGCGGATGGAATCAGGGCGGCAAAGGCCCGAGCACATCCGATATGATGACAGGCGGAACCCATACGACTCCGCGGCGGATTACGCCAGTACTTGAAGAAGGCACGTATTACCCGAGCCATGAGGCTGTAGACTTTTACGGACATTACAAAGAAGATATTGCCTTGATGGCAGAGATGGGTTTCAAAATGTTCCGCATGTCCATCAACTGGTCGCGGATCTATCCGAACGGTTATGATCTGGAGCCAAACGAAGAGGGATTGCAGTTCTATGATCAAGTTTTTGCCGAACTGAAAAAATATAACATCGAACCGTTGGTAACCATCTCTCACTATGAGACACCATTTGGTTTGACGCAAAAATACAACGGATGGGCTTCGCGTGAAGTGATTGATTGTTACCTCCGTTATTGTACAACCCTGTTCACTCGCTATAAGGACCAGGTGAAATTTTGGTTGACATTCAACGAAATCAACTGTCTGACCATGCCGATGGGCGCATATATGGCGGCGGGTATTCTGTTTGAAGGAAAAGAAACGTTGACAGACGGCATCGACGATCCGCAGACTCGCTTCCAGGCATTGCATCATCAGTTCGTGGCGAGTGCAAAGGCCGTCAAGCTTGGACATGAGATTAACCCCGATTTCCAAATCGGCTGTATGGTTGCATTCATGACAACCTATCCGAACACGTGTAATCCGGATGACATTTTGCTCGCACAGAAGAAGGATCAGCTTTCAAACATGATCTGTGGGGACGTGCAAGTGAGAGGAGCGTACCCTGGTTTCGCCAAACGTTTCTTCGCAGAGCAGGGCATCCAGATCGAAATGCAGCCGGAAGATGAGCAAACTCTGCGTGAGGGCTGCGTGGACTTCTACTCCTTCAGCTATTATATGTCCTTGGTTGAAAGTGCGGACGAGTCCTTGGAGAGAGCCGAAGGCAACCTGCTGGGCGGGATCAAAAATCCGTACCTGGAAGCTTCCGACTGGGGCTGGCAGATTGATCCGAAAGGATTGCGTTACACACTGAATCATCTCTATGATCGCTATCAGGTGCCATTGATGGTCGTTGAGAATGGTCTGGGTGCAGTCGATGTGGTAGAAGAAGATGGCACCATTCAGGATGACTATCGCATTGATTATTTGAGAGGTCATATTGAGCAAATGAAAGAAGCAGTAGCGGATGGGGTGGAGCTCATTGCCTACACGATGTGGGGATGTATTGACCTCGTCAGCGCATCGACCGGAGAGATGAAGAAGCGTTACGGCTTCATTCATGTCAACAAGGATAATGATGGAAATGGTGATCTGAGCAGAACACCGAAGAAGAGCTTCCACTGGTACAAAAAAGTCATTGAATCCAATGGCGAAGAACTATAATGGATTGCTGATAAAAAGAGCTGTCGTACCCGCTTGTTCCCTCTATGGGAATAGGCGGGTATTTGCTTTTGAATAAAATCTCGAATAATTTACATACTTAACTCAGAGACTGAGCATAAGTGAAGGTAAAACGCTAGATGTGATTTTTTCAGCAGATTCATATGATCGTTCAGAAAAGGGGAGATCTCTGTGAACACTTCCGGGAATCGCTACAGCATGTCACCCATTCATCTGTATTTTGTGCTCTATGTAAGTTTGGTTGGCGTGGGTTTAATGAATTTTCAATATAAAATGCTGCGCGGCGCGGAGAAAGATGGATGGATCAGCATTTTGGCCGCCGCTGTCATGATCACCATCATCCTTAAAATGATGTTTGTCCTGCTGTCACGACAATCCCCCGGTCATTCCTCTCTCGTTCACATCAATAGGCGGTATTGGGGCCGAATCGTGGGTTCAGTCCTGAATTGGATCTTTATTTTATATTTTCTGCTGGGTGCTTTTGTAGCCTATCGCTCCTATATTCATATCATCCAGCTGTGGATTCTTCCCACACAAAATAACTGGCTGCTGGGCATCGTGGTACTGCTGCTTGTCTATTACTGTGTGTCTGGCGGCATTCAGTCGGTCACCGGGATGTGCCTCTGGGGCACCCTCTTCATCCTAGTATTTGTCTTCCCGCAGACATTCCTGGTCTCTTCCTATCTTCATCCACGAAACCTTCTTCCCGTGCTGGATCACGATGTCACATCCATATGGTTGTCCACAAGGGATATGCTTCATGAATTTATCGGCTGCGGCATTCTGCTGGTCGTATATCCGTACATCAAGACGCCAGATCGCTCGCTCAAATGGGCTTATCTCGCTTTAGTTACTGCAACCATAGTGTATCTGGTTTTCTTTATCTATTCCTTTATGTACTTCAATCATGGACAGATGAAGGAACATTTGTGGCCTACCCTGAGCCTGATCAGCATTATTGAAATGCCTTTGATCCAGCGGATGGAGTATCTGGTATTATCCTTTTGGCTGCTAAAAATTCTATCCATCATCACGTTGGGACTTTGGGCAGGATGCCATTGTTTGAAACTGGAGAGATCAATCAAGCCCAGTCTCGGACTGAAACTCGCCATCGTCCTTTTTGCTATTCTTTTGTTTGTGGTTAAAGACACCGTGGATATTGATATGGTCACCGAGATATACACCAGAACCGGCGAAATATTGATTTTGTTATATGTCCCGCTTCTGTTTATCATCTCCCTGATCCGCAAGAATCTGGGGGGCTCTACCGGACATCAGGATATGCCGGACCAGCCCAAAGGAGAGGAAGCATGAATTCACCTGCCAGTGACAACCATAAAATCTCCAGTACATCTCATGACCCGCTCGATCCATGCCGTCGCTCTGATGATTTTATCATAAGTACGATGACCGTCTCCGGACTGGTCCTTGAAGTCTGCTACTATAAAACGCTCGTGGACAGCCATCTCCTTGAAGTAGCCATCCACTCCTTGCAGGAACGCATACCTTCAAGCGAAGAAGTGAATTTGCATGATGTTCTCTTGCATATTCCCATAGAGGAAACGAGCCTTACCGATCAAGGCGAGGAAATGGTCAAATCCCTTCTTCAAGGCAGCCTGCTAATTCGGGAGTCCGGACTGACTCATGAAGCCATCCTGGCTCCCATGCCAGGCAAGGAAGGGATACGAAGTGATAACGACACGGAAAATGAATTTAGCGTGATCGGACCCAAGGTCGGATTCGTCGAGGCATTGCCGGTTAACCTGCATCTGATCCGTACACAGCTGCGGACACCTAATCTGATCATCAAGGAAATGACACTGGGCTCCTTGTCCCAATCCCAAGTGGCCATTCTGTATATGGATGGTATTGCTCATCCCGAGAACGTCAGCCGGATGGAGGACAGACTGAAGGGAATCGATTTTGATGCTGTCTTGGATACGTCACAGTTGGATCAACTGATCGCGGATAATTCACTTACGCCGTTCCCCTTGTTTACGACGACAGAACGAAGGGACAGAGTCATCTATGCCCTGATCACCGGGCAGGTTGCCGTCATCAGCGAAGGCTCGCCAAGTTTTATTACAGGGCCATCCACGTTGTTTGATTTTTTTGTATCGCCGGAAGATTATTATCTGCCGTGGGCGCTTGGATCTTTTTTTCGCCTGATTCGCATTTTTGGAGTCATTTTCTCGCTGTTTGCCTCAGCCCTCTATGTGGCATTAATGACCTTTCACTATGAGGTCATACCCAAGGAGCTGCTTGGCAAATTGATCTCATCCAGACAAAATGTACCGTTTCCCCCTTTTGTGGAAGCCATATTTCTGGAGACGACGATTGAATTCCTGCGTGAAGCAGGAGCCAGACTGCCGAACCGGATCGGACAAACACTAGGTATTGTTGGCGGGATCATTCTTGGGCAGGCCGCCGTAGAGGCCGCACTTACGAGCAACGTACTGATCATCATCGTATCCTTGTCTGCACTGGCTTCATTTGTGACACCGATCTATAAAATGTCCAATGCCATTCGTTTTCTGCGATTTCCGATCATTATACTGGCTGCCATCTGGGGCGCATTCGGGATCGCGATCGGACTGTGCTTCCTCCTTGTCCATCTGTCGCGATTAAAGTCGCTGGGGTCGCCTTACATGGCTCCTTTTTATCCGATGCGGTTCAGGGATCTGAAAGACAGCCTGATTCGTGCTTCCTATCAACAGACGGATAAGAGGCCGAGCTATTTAAGGCCGCTCTCCTTCATCCGCTACAAGCCGGGAAGGGTTCATCAAACGAATCAACTGGATGAGGAGTGAGCGTATGAAACGTCTATCCAAATGGATCCTCGCCGTAATGTGCGTAATGGGGATGCTGCTGCTCAGCTCCTGCCAGGATACGAGCATTGTAAATGAGATCAGCCTCGTCCTAACTTCCGCATACGATCTGCAAGATAAACAAATTCACAACAGCGTGCTCATCGGTGAGTATACCGAGAAGGACAAGAGTGACGTCGAACTGCTGGAGATCGATTCAACCAACAGCTTCGATGTCATGCCAAGAATGAATATGCAGGCGAAAGAACCTATTGAGTATGGCCAATTAAGAATGATGGTGCTGGGTGAGGACTATGCGAAACACGGGATAGGCGATATTCTGCGCGTGTTAGCCCATAATACCCGGGTATCCAGACGTATGCAGTTTGCCGTAGCGGAAGGAAAGGCACTGGATATCATTAAGGCGTCCATCCCCGCTCATGATCCTCTGTATCTGATGAAATTAATCGAGCAAAACGGCAATTTTGCCAATCTGCCTCACTTCAGTCTGCATCAGACATTGTTCCAATATTTCAGCAAAGGACAGGATATTTATCTCCCTCGTCTTCGTTTGAACGATCAGGATAAAATTATGCTGGGTGGACTTGTGGTTTTCAAAGGGGAAAAAGCTGTACTTCAGCTGAGTGATGAAGAGGGGCTTTGTTTGAAGCTGCTTACTGAGGATGCCAAGAATGGCAAGTTTCTTGCACAGATCAATGAGGTTGAGGGAGCCCAGAAGCCATCGGCCAATACAACAGACAATGATGCCCTAATCAAAATCTTATCTTCCTCCGTGAAGCATCGGTTGGTTTCAGACACGCCAGCAGCAACGCTGGATTCAAAGATTCACATCAGCGCGTCCGTGATTAAGGCTTCGCGGAATGATTTTCTGTTATCCGGCAAAGAGATGAGGGAACTGGAAGCCGAAATGAAAAGGCATATGGAAGCTAAAATGAATCAACTGATCCGAAAGTGTCAGAGAGAAAATGTGGATCCGATCGGGTTTGGAGAGTATGTGAGAAGTCGTACCCACCATTGGGACAGTGAAACGTTCTATAAAAATTATGGCTCGATGGATATTCGGGCTCACGTGGACCTGACTCTCGTCCAGGACGGTATCCAGGAATAACTACAGGAAAACCCGCTCTAACCTCAGCTCTGAGGGTGGCGGGTCTTTCATATGTTCTAAATTTGATGTTCTATGTCAGAGGTTTGGAATGAAGCAGGGAGAGCCGCTCCACATAACGCTGATAAAACCAAATGCAAATGGCCAGCCAGCTGCCGCTCAGAAAGTAACCTCCGGCAATATCACTGGGATAGTGCACACCCAGATAAACCCGGCTCATGCCAATGGTCAAAATAAAGGCTGCACTGACGATAATCATGATTACCCGACCTGTTGCCGTGGGGATATGTTTCCAGATCAAAAAGGCCAGTCCACCATACAGGCTGAATGCTGCCATTGAGTGTCCGCTTGGGAAGCTGTATCCGCTTGCTTCGATAATGCGGTGAATGGTGGGTCTGGCACGCTGAAATGCCAGTTTCAACAGGGTGTTTAGCAGCGTGGAACCTGCAATGACTGCTGCCAAAAACAGAAGTTCCCTTCGGTGTCCCAGGAAAAGATATAAAACCAACATGGAAATGATCGTAATGATGATCACAGGCCATCCGCTGCCAATCCAGGTGAACACCTGCATCCACTTGGTCATTCCGGGAGCTTCCATCCCTTGTATCCATCCAATCAGGTTATCATCAAACCGGTGGATCTGGTTATCACTGATAGACAGGGCAATCAGTGCAAATACGGTAAGGCTCAATGCTGCAAGGAGCAGCGGGATAGAGAAGGCCTTTTTCCCTTGCTGTTTCAAATGTCATGTTCCTCCAGGATGTCTGAATTTCATATGTTGGGCCGCCAGCCATACGATATTGATATTATGCTATCATTTCACCTTAAATATAGCTTGAACAAAAAGATTAGCGCCTCAGTTCAGTTGAAGCATATATTCATACGCGGTAACACCGAAGACACGCTTAAAATGTCTGTTCAAATGCGTAAGATCGACGAATCCGCATTCGGCTACCGCGGAGTAGACATCCTTATGCTTCTCTATGGCCTGCCGGGCATGTTCAACCTTGCAGTTCAGGAAGAACTGGTAGGGTGATATGCCGGCATGTGACTTGAATTCCCGGATAAACTGAAACTTGGACATATTGAATTCGGTACAGAGATCATCCAGTTTCAGCACATCATCGAACCTGCTGAACATCATTTCTTTGGCCTTTCGGACAAGCCCGTCACCAGGTCCGGGAATGTGAGTATCAATCTCCGACCGGGACAGCAGATGTACGAGGCTGAAGAGCAGTTCACTGCATTTGGCTTCATCCTGCCCGCTCTGAACGGCATGGTTCAGCATGAGAATACTTCGTGCCAGCTGCGGATCATAGACAATGGGAGTGGAGAAACGCAATTCCTTTTTCCCCAGAATGTCTTCTACCACTTCCGGCTTCAGATACAACATGACATAGTCGATACCAGCCTTGTCGTAAGAACTGCCATCATGGGACTGCTCCCGATTAAACAGCATGACACCGTTCTGGTGGGAAGCCTGATAATGACCATCCAGATGGTACTGCTGGATACCGCGCAGCGTTACACCAACCGCATATTCCTCGTGACAGTGCTTCTTATACGTAAAATCCGTAAAACTGGCCGAAAGGGCCAGGACATCAGACGACTTCTTATAATTGAACAGCTCCACTCCATGCATACCTCCAATCTAGATGAGTCCCGATACCATAATGGCTGAGTATACCAAAAAGAGAGCCATCACGATACTAAAAGCTTTTTGATGATCATGCAAAAATTGCCTGAACACAGAGCCGAAAACAACCCAGCTGGTAAAGGCCAAAAATCCAATCAAAGTGATAAGACAGACAAACAGCATCGTTGACAGCGAGGTGTCATAATAAGGCAGCACATAGCTGGGGATGACGGTGAACGTGAACAGAATTACCTTCGGATTCACAAACTGCATAATTAAACCGCTCACAAATCCGGTTGCTTGCTTCGGTGCCTCCTCGGAAGATCCCATCTTGTAGATCTGATAGGCGAGGTACAGCATATACAGGCTGCCAACGATCTGCATCACATGAAGAAGACTGGGCAAGATGCCGGCCAGAAGATGATTGAGGAAAGCCGATGCGGCAAGCAGCAACCCAAAAGCCACGGTGGCTCCCCACACATAATGCATGGTTTTGCGTGCACCCGCGTGCTGGACAGAAGATAAAATGACAATATTGCTGGGTCCTGGCGTAAAGGTAACCACAATGCAATAAATCAAAAAAGATGTAAGGTTCATCGTTTCATAGTGCCTCCCCGGGTTGTAGTTTCATGATCATACTGCGGGAATGGGGGAACCGATAGTACATTATTGCAGCAGCACAACCTGAGATCGAAAGTATGAAGATACTTTGGTTAGAGAGGAAAGCGGTTTCTTTTTTGCGTGTTTGCGTTTACAATTTAAGCGAAACACAAGTGGACAGATCTCAAGGATGTGAAAACGAATATGAAAAAGACATTGCTGGTCTACATTTTGCTTATCTCGGCTTTTGCACTGTATGTACTCAGGTATGAATACTCAAGCGAAGCGAATGGCTCTTGGGAAGCCAAGGGACTGCGTGGAGATATTGGTGAAACATACATCATGATTACATTTCAGTCTGGCTTGGAATATTGGAAAAGTGTGCTCAAAGGCTTCGAGGATGCGGGGGATGCGCTCGGAGTAACCGTGGAGTATCGGGGAGCTACCCGATATGACCCGAAGGAACAGACCACGATCATTGAGCAAGCGATTGCACGGAAACCGGCAGGCATCGCCATCTCCGCCATTGACCCGCAATCGCTTATTCCTGTGATTAACAAAGCATTGGATGCAGGGATTCCGGTGGTTTTGTTTGATGCGGATGCCCCGGACAGCAGGGCATATTCTTTTCTCGGCACGGACAATTATCAAGCAGGGGTGACTGCTGCGGACAAAATGGCCGAGCTTCTGGGCCGGGAGGGAGAAGTCGCCGTTCTGACCATGCCGGGACAGCAAAATCATGAGGAGCGAACGGAAGGGTTCCGTAATACCATCCGTGATCGGTACCCTTCCATGAAGGTTGTTGAAATCGCGGACGGGCACGGAGATGCAATGAAATCGAGGGATGAAGCTCTTCGAATGATGAAGACATATCCGGAGCTCGGCGGTATTTTTGTAACCGAAGCTACGGGAGCAGCGGGCGTTGGTGAAGCGGTTCAGAATGGGGATGCAGGTTATCCGCTACAGATCATATCCTTTGATACCAATAAAGCTACACTGGACATGATCAAGAGCGGCACAATCTCTGCAACGATCGCACAGGGAACCTGGAACATGGGTTACTGGTCCCTTCAATACCTGTTTCATTTGCACCACCAACTCACCGTACCTGCACCGTCTTCTTCGGATGAAAATGCACCGCTGCCGGTTAGGGTGGATACCGGAATCTCTGTCGTGACACGATCGAATGTAGATGATTACTATGCCAAATAAAACAGAACATCGTTCTCGAATGCCCCTCGGCTGGAAGAAAATTCGTTTCTGGATGAAGAGCGGATTGCAGAGACTGCGATTGCGTAATATGCCACTGCGCTATCAGCTGATGCTGCTCTTTTTGCTCTTTGCAATCGTTCCTTCAGTGGGACTCGGACTGCTGGTGAACTGGACAGTGGAACGGATTGTTGAAAGGCAGGTCGAGGGACACACGATGCAGCTAATCGGCAAAGTCAATGAAGCACTTGACAGCAAGATGGAGAATTTGCAAAACATGACCTATCTGATTGCGTTTGACCCGGATATCCGTGCGTTCATGGAAGGGAAAACGGAGTTTGACGGTCATACAGGAGCAACCGTATCCGGTGGCGATTCGAATCAGTCCAAAGATCAGGATCAACTGTATGGGATCAAACAGTTTTTGCAGGGATTCACGACATTGTATCCGGAAATTGCAGGAATTGTCCTTGTGAATGGAAACGGAGATTACATTAGCAACGAGATGTACCCGAAAACCAATCAGAGCCTGGTTCAGGAGGAGTGGTACCAAGGTGCATCCCGGAATGCCGGCATTTTTACTGTTCTGGGTCAACCGAGACAGCGTAACATCACGACACATGTTCGGTATAAGGATAGTGAAATTGTGTCTGTTGCACGTTCCATCACGGATGAAACATCAGGACGTGTGCTCGGTGTCATTATGATTGACCTGAAACTGCGTACCGTATCTCAGGCCGCCAGGGATGTGACGCTGGGGAAATCCGGATATGTGATGGTGACCGATGCAGAAGGGCGAAGTGTCTATATGCCGGAGAACCCACTTGTTGAGCAGATTCCATCGTCGTGGTTCCCATCCGGGGATAGCGGAATATTTAACGCTGAAGCGGATGGGAAGGAGTTGTTATTCATGTACCAGTCTTCCTCGTTTACAGGATGGAGAACTGTAGGGGTATTTCCGGCAAGGGAATCGACCGCTGAAGTCCGCCAGATCCAGTTTTACGTCGTCAGTTTTGTGTTCGTGGTCTGTCTCTTTGGTCTGAGCGCTTCCCTTCGGTTCTCCAGTTCCATCGCTCAGCCTATTTTCCGGTTAATGTCTTATATGCGCAGGGCGGAAACGGGAAATCTCAGATCCGGCCGCTGGAGCGATCGGGCTGATGAAATCGGCATGCTGGGTAGAAGTTTTAACCGAATGCTGGCACGGATCCGGCAGCTCATGTCCCTTAACGAATTACGGGAGAGGCAAAAACGGGATGCTGAAATGCGAAGCCTGCAGGAGCATATCAAACCTCATTTTTTATATAACACCCTGGATACGATCCATTGGATGGCACAGAGGAAAGGTGTGGACGATGTATCCGAGATGGTGGGAGCCCTGTCCAGACTGTTTCGTATCGGGCTCAGCAAAGGCAATGATTTCATTCCCTTGAAATCCGAGGTTGAACATATATCCAGTTATCTGCAAATTCAGCAGACCCGGTATCGGAACCGACTTCAATGTGAGTTGGTGATTCCGGAGGATCTGAAGGAGCTCTTCGTGCTTAAGCTGGTGCTGCAGCCTATTGTGGAAAATGCCATTTATCACGGGATTAAGGGCAGACGAGGTCCGGGTAAGATTCGAATTGAAGCCAAAGTACAAGATCATAAGCTGGTTCTGACGGTACAGGATGATGGCGCCGGGATGTCCAGCGAGCGGCTGCACGAGATGGCACAACTGCTCGGTACGCCCCTGGAAAGCATGGAAACACAGGAAGCCGGTCAGGGAGGCAAAAGCTATGGCATGCTGAATGTACAGGCACGCCTTCGGCTTTCTTTTGGAGAAGAATATGGGATCAGTTTGAATAGTCGGGAAGGTGAAGGGACTTGTGTGACCATCACTCAGCCGTTGATGAAAGAACTTCCACAAGCGTTGCAATTCGATACTGAAGGAAGGCGGGATAGTCAATGAAGGAAGCAATGATCCAAGCAGCTTGGACAGAACCAGAGACGGAGAGTACGGCAGCATCGGTGGCTGCAGCCCAGACATTGCCGTCGGCCCGGCGTTACCAAGTGCTGATCGCAGATGATGAACCGATTATTCGCGAAGGCATTCGGGATGCCATTGACTGGGAAGCGCTTGGCATGGAGGTTGCCTGCGAAGCGGAGGACGGAGAGGAAGCGCTGGAGCTGGCTGTCCAGTTCGGTATTGATATCATTCTAGTGGATATGAACATGCCATTTCTGAACGGCATTGATCTGATCCGTCGTCTTCAGGATGAGTGTCCGGATTGCCGCTGCCTCATCATCTCCGGGCATGATGAGTTTGCTTATGCCCAAGAGGCTGTACGGCTTGGCGTGGAGGATTACATTCTTAAGCCGGTAGATGCAGAGCGGCTGCACGCTGCGCTTGTGCGCCTGAAACAGCGCATGGATGAAGAACGTAGACGTACAGCCTACGTCAAGCAGGCTGCCGACCAGATCGAACGCAACATTCCGCTGCTGCGTCAGCGTTTTTGTCTGGAATGGCTGGAAGGACGGGCGGAAGGAAAAGATCTGACAGAGCAGCTTGCGTTCCTGCGCCTGCCATCGGATCCGCCTGTGCAGATCGGGGTCGTCCGCTGGCCTGCGGCCGAAGCACGGCAGTCCCTTATGCGGGAGAATGATCGTCAATTGTTTCTTTTTGCCGTAGAAAATATTATCGGTGAACTGCTGGGGAATCTTCCCCATGTCCTGTTCCGGGACCCGAATGGATTAATTGGCTTCTGTCTCTGGAGGGCAGTTCCGGAAGAACTGGATTGCACCATTGAACAGCAAATTAGTACCTGTCTGAATATTGCTGTTCATGCTCATGTGGAGCAGAATACAGGTGCATTGGAGGAAGTCCCGAGTGCTTACCGGTTATGCCGTGAGCTTATCTATGGGGAAGCCCGCTTATCTCCGCTGGTGCGCAGAGCTCGGCAGATCATTCATGAAGGATACGCGGATCGGGAACTGACACTGGAATCGCTCGCTTCGCGTCTGCAAGTCTCCTCGGTATATCTCAGCCGGGTGCTCAAGAAAGAGTTAAACGATACATTCGTAACCCTGGTCACACATGCTCGCATCCGCAAAGCAGTCCAGCTGCTGGATTCAACGGCACTGCCTATCCACAGCATTGCAGAACGGGTCGGTTACGATACCCAGCACTATTTCAGCACGGCGTTCAAGAAAGTGATGGGCATTTCACCCGCACAGTATCGGAAGGATGGGGGCACAGGGCAGAGTGCCTCCGCAGACCGCGTGTAGCATATAAGATATGGTGAAGACAACAGAGTTGCTCTGCTTCTGCGAAGCGGATCAGCTCTTTTTTTGTGTCCAGGGATGGAACTGGAACTGTATTCAAAGAAAGGGATGCGGTACTCCTTCTGAGGATACAAAAGTTAAATTTTTATAAAAAAGGTTCAAAAGCTGCAAAGACTGTTCAAACCTGACAATGCTACGATGGGATCAGGCAGAAACAGAAGGCAATAGAAGTTCATTACTAGATTGTAAGCGTTATCTTGTTAAACAATCAGATCCGCATGATTCGAGGAAAGGGGAACTTGATATGAAAAAAGGAGCAGTGATGATCTGGCTTCTGGTGATGACCTTGATGTTATCGGCCTGCAATCTGGCTGAGAGCGGAACAGGCAGCAAGGAAAAAGGATATGTCGGCATCTCCATGCCAACGAAATCGTCCGAGCGCTGGGTCGGCGACGGAGAGAACATGGTCCGTCTATTTCAGGAACAAGGGTATAAGACGGATCTTCAGTACGCTGAGGACGTGGTCGAAAATCAGATTTCACAGATTGAGAACATGATCACCAAGGGAGTGGATGTGATGGTCATTGCATCCGTGGACGGCAATACACTGACGGATGTAATCAAGAAGGCCCATGATGAGGGCATTCAAGTCATATCATACGACCGCCTGATCCGGAACACGCCTTATCTCACGTATTATGCGACGTTCGACAACTTCAAAGTCGGGGTGCTGCAGGCTTCCTACATTGAGCAGAAGCTTGGCCTCAAGGAAGGCAAAGGACCATTCAACATTGAGCTGTTTGGCGGCTCACCCGATGACAACAATGCGTACTTCTTCTTCGACGGTGCAATGTCTGTACTGAAACCCTATATCGACTCCGGCAAGCTTGTAGTACGTAGCAACCAAACCACAATGGCACAGATTGCGACCTTGCGTTGGGATGGAGCACTCGCCCAGTCGAGGATGGATAACCTGCTCAGTGCCTATTACTCTGGAGATAACCTGGATGCAGTGTTGTCCCCATACGACGGAATCAGCATTGGCATCATCTCGTCACTGAAAGGCGTCGGATACGGATCAGAAAGTAAACCTCTGCCTGTTATTACTGGGCAGGACGCGGAGCTGGCCTCCATCAAATCCATTGTTGCCGGAGAGCAGACACAGACGGTATTCAAGGATACACGCAAGCTCGCAGAGCAGACGGTAGAGATGGCCAATAGTATTTTACAAGGAAAACAAGCAGAAGTGAATGACGAAAAATCATATAACAACGGTATTAAAATAATTCCGGCCTATTTGCTGGACCCGATCTCCGTGGACCGGACCAATGTGGAGAAGGACATTGTCGGCACCAATTATTACACCAAAGAGGAAATCGGACTGAAATAATAATGGAAAGGAGCAAGTCCCATGACCGGAATCATATTGGAAATGAAGGGCATCACCAAAACCTTTCCTGGCGTCAAAGCACTGGAAAACGTCAATCTCAAGATCCGAGAAGGTGAAATTCATTCCCTGTGCGGTGAGAACGGTGCAGGTAAATCCACGCTGATGAAAGTGCTTAGCGGTGTATATCCACATGGAACGTACGAAGGAGATATTTTATTTCAGGGGAAAACCTGCGAGTTCAAAAGCATTAAGCAGAGCGAGGATTTGGGAATCGTCATTATCCATCAGGAGCTCGCACTAATCCCTTACCTGTCCATTGCCGAGAACATCTACTTGGGCAACGAGCGTGCCAGCAAAGGCATCATTGACTGGAAAGAAACATTGGTCGGCACACGTGAATTGCTCTCCAAAGTGGGCTTGAGCGAAAATCCGAACACCCTTGTATCCAACATCGGTGTAGGGAAGCAGCAGCTGGTTGAAATTGCAAAAGCACTCTCCAAAAAGGTTCGTCTGCTCATCCTGGATGAACCGACGGCAGCGCTGAATGAGGACGATAGTGAAAACCTGCTCCAATTAATGCTGGAGTTCAAGAAGCAGGGAATTGCGTGTATCTTGATTTCCCATAAGCTGAACGAGGTGTCCAAGGTATCGGATTCCGTCACGATATTGAGGGATGGCAAGACAATCGAGACGCTGGACATGAGGAAGGATAACGTCACCGAGGACCGGATTATCAGCGGAATGGTGGGCCGTGATCTGACAAGCCGCTATCCCGAGCGTCATGCGGATATTGGTAACGTCATTTTGGAAGTGAAGGATTGGACGGTTTATCACGAGCATCATGCTGATCGCAAAGTGCTGGACCGGGTCAACATGAATATTCGGCGTGGTGAAATTGTCGGCATAGCCGGTCTGATGGGTGCGGGACGTACAGAACTGGCCATGAGCATATTTGGCAAATCCTATGGACGCAACATATCGGGCCAGCTCATTAAGGATGGTCAACCGATTCAGAACAACAGTGTAACGGAGGCAATTCAGAATGGTTTTGCCTACGTGACAGAGGATCGGAAGGAATACGGACTTATTCTTATGGATGATATCAAACGCAATATCTCACTGACCGGCCTGGGCAAGCTGACCAAAAACGCCGTTGTGAATGAACGTGAAGAAGTGCTGGTTGCCGAAGAGATGAAGAAAAGCATGAATATCAAGGCCCCAAGCATCCTTCAGAAAACCGGCAATCTGAGCGGGGGTAACCAGCAGAAAGTGGTGTTGAGCAAATGGATATTTGCCGGACCGGATATTCTCATTCTGGATGAACCGACCCGCGGAATCGATGTGGGTGCCAAATTCGAAATCTATACCATTATTCACCGGCTTGCTGCTGAAGGTAAGGGCGTGCTGGTGATCTCATCCGAGCTCCCGGAGGTTCTGGGCCTGTGTGACCGGATTTATGTCATGAATGCCGGGCGCATCACGGGTGAAGTCAGCCGCGAGGAAGCGACGCAGGAAACGTTGATGAGATATATGACGAAGTCTGGAGGCGAGAAGCATGGAAATGCTAACTAAACTGTTCAAAAACAATATACGCCAATACGGCATGATTATCGCACTGGTTGTCATTATGATCTTGTTCGAGGTGCTGACTGGCGGACTCTTGCTGAAGCCGATCAATATTACGAATCTGATTCTGCAGAACAGCTATATCCTGGTGCTCGCCATCGGGATGGTACTGGTCATCATTACCGGACATATTGATCTGTCGGTCGGATCTGTTGCAGCCTTTGTCGGTGCAGTGGCGGCAATTATGATGGTTGACTGGCAGCTTCCAGCCTGGCTGGCGGTGATTGCTTCTTTGCTGGTAGGGGCGTTAATCGGGGCGTGGCAGGGCTTCTGGATCGCGTATGTGCGGATTCCGGCCTTTATCGTAACCCTTGCGGGCATGCTGCTCTTCCGCGGCTTGACGATGATTGTGCTGGAGGGCCAGTCCATCTCTCCTTTTCCGGGGGGATTCCAAAAGATTAGCTCCGGATTCCTGCCTGATATCCAATTTTCAGGTTTCGGTCTCATCTCGATCCTTGTAGGGATTGCGCTTACAATCTGGTATATCGTAAATGAACTGCGGGAACGCCGCTCCCAGCGGAAATACGGATTCGCGGTGGTGTCGCAGGGACTTTTCCTGCTCAAGCTGATTGTGGTGGCTGCGGTAACGAACCTGTTCACCTTCGTACTCGCAAGTTACGCCGGGATTCCGAATATCCTGATCCTGCTGTTTGTGCTGATCGTCGTGTATTCCTTCGTCATGAACCGAACTGTAATGGGACGTCATGTGTATGCACTTGGTGGAAATGAAAAGGCCGCAGGACTATCCGGAGTCAAAACCAAAAAAGTGACGTTCTGGGTATTTGTAAACATGGGTGTGCTCGCTGCTGTATCCGGTCTGATCTTCGCTGCTCGTCTGAATGCGGCTACGCCAAGAGCAGGTACCAACTTCGAACTTGATGCGATTGCAGCCTGCTTTATCGGTGGAGCTTCAGCTTCCGGAGGGATTGGAACCGTGTTTGGAGCGATCATCGGCGGCTTGGTTATGGGGGTACTGAATAACGGGATGTCCCTCATTGGACTGGGCATTGACTGGCAGCAGGGAATTAAAGGTTTGGTGCTTCTGCTTGCCGTAGCCTTCGATATCTATAACAAAAATAAGAGATCGGCATAGATTGATCAAAAAATAGATCATTCCAATTTCCAATTGATATCTTAAAGCTTGGATGTCACTTATGATTAGATGCACTGTCCATTCATTTGGAAAGGCATAAACAGACCCGCTATCCTTCATAGTGGGTCTGTTTTCCGTATATCAGGCACAGCCGGTTTTACATGAGTGCACCCAGAAACCGGGTTGCGATCCCGAAGTAAATAAACAGCGACAATATATCGTTCAGCGTAGTGATCAAGGGTCCGGAGGCAACGGCGGGATCAACCTTGAAGCGACTCAGCAATAGGGGGATACATGTACCTGTCAGTGTACCGATAACGAGTGTGAAAAAGAGGGACACGCCAATAATGGTGCCGAGCAGCCAGTCCCCCTGCCAGAAGTAGGCGATAACTGTAATCATGACTCCGCATACGAGTCCAATCAGGGTACCTACCTTGATTTCCCGGCCGATCAACGCCAGTACGGTGGACTTGTCGAGCTTGCGTCCAATGAGGCCGCGGACGACGACAGCCAGGGACTGTGTTCCCGTGTTCCCGGTCATACCGGCGATCATGGGCATGAAAAATGCGAGTGCAACCACCTGATTCAGCGTATCCTCGAAGAAGTCCACAATGCTGCCTGAGATGAGTCCGATGAATAGTAACAGGATAAGCCAGGGGAGCCTGCGCTTGACCGCCACGAGTGGTTTGGTATCAAAATCAATATCCTTGCCGCCGCCACCCATCTTGGCAAGGTCTTCACTGGCTTCATGCATGATGATATCAATGACATCATCCATCTGAATGACACCACAGAGTCTGTGGTTCTCATCAACGACGGGTAAGGCGATAAATTCATAACGCTGCAGCAGCTGCGCAGCTTCTTCCTGGTCCATGTCCACGGTCGCATAAATGACGCGCTTGGTCATCAGCTCCTCTACCCGGGTCTTGTCACCCGCCTGAAGCAGGGACCGGTGACTGACCACTCCAACGAGTTTGCCTTCATCATCCGTAACGTACAGATAGCTCGTAGCCGGTATAGGCGGAGTGCCATGGGATTCCCTTATCGCTTCCTTCGCCGTTTCATGCGCCAGAAGAGTGCGGTAACGGTCGGTCATGATCCGGCCGGCCGTCTCCGGCGGATAGTTCAGCACGGAGCGGATAATGGCAGAATGGTCGAGATGCATGTTCGACAACAGCTGTTCCCTGCGTTTGGCAGGCAAATCATGCAGGAACCGGATCAGATCACCCTTTTCCATCTGCTGCATGACCTCAAGCGTACGTTCCGGCCCTAGCTGTTCGAACAGCTTAATCTGTTCGTGAAGCTTGAGCGATTCGGCCATATCGGCGAGAACATCTGGCTTGAACAGCAGCAGCAACCGCTTTGTTTCCTGTTCGGGAAACTTTTTGTAGATGAGAGTAAGATCGTAGGGACGAAGCTCTTTTATCGCTTTATAAAATTCGGGGAGGTCTTGTGTTTGTACATATTGAACCAGCAGCGCGGTGATTTCTTCGATTGAATTATTCTTAGGCGATTGAGGTCCGTTCTTGTTCATATCAAGACTCCTTTCTAGAGGCGGGGCTCCGTATTTTTAAACGCTATGTAAGCGAGGTAAACAGCAAATTTGATGATTGAAGCATGGACTGCGCTATTGAAATCTTGCTCAACCATTCGGAACGGGCTTACAAATAGGCGCTGCGGAGATATACTGGTTGTACAAGTAACTGATGAGGAGGACTTGCACGGGTGGAAAAAGAGATCAGAACACAGCTGCTCAGTCTGGCCGAACCGGAGTACCAAAAATTCTCGGCTGCATTGATTCCCAATATTACGAATCTGATGGGTGTTCGATTGCCTGCGATACGAAAGATGGCGAAAAAGCTCGCTGCAGGGGACTGGCGTGCGTACCTGGAGACGGCTGACGATGACTATTTCGAAGAAGTGATGCTGCAGGCCATGGTTATTGGTCATGTCCAGGCGGATCTGGATGAATGGCTGGAGCATGTCGCCGCTTTTGTTCCCAAGATTGATAACTGGTCGATATGTGACAGCTTCTGCGCCGGATTGAAATATACGAGGGTACATGCAGAATCCGTGTGGAATTTCCTACAGCCTTATCTGAAGTCGGATCAGGAGTACGAGATACGTTTTGGCGTGGTCATGCTGTTGAACTTTTATCTGGATGAGACATACATTGATCGGGTTCTGGTCTCATTGGATCAGATTAAACATGAAGCGTACTACGTCAAAATGGCGGTAGCATGGGCAATATCGATGGCCTATGTGAAGCAGCCGGAAGTGACGATGCCATATTTGAAGAACAATACGCTCGATGATTTTACCTACAATAAAGCTCTGCAGAAAATAACGGAGTCTTATCGCGTGGATCCGGAGACCAAGCAGATGATTCGCAGCATGAAGCGGAAGACCAAGAGATCTGTTCGTGTTTAGCAGCGGAGTCTTCTTTATATAGAAAGAAACGAAATACTCAATAGGGAGGAGAGTGGACACATGCGAAAAAAGATCATATGGTCTTCCTTGGAGCTGGACGGAAGTCCGTGGGTGCCGATTGCTACGGAACTTGGGATCTGCCGTATTGTCATGCCGAATGAAACGTTGGAGGACTGGAGCAGCTGGATTTCCCGGATTGCCCCGGGTGCGGAGCTGGTAGAAGATGAACAAGCCATAAAGGGGACAGGCATGGTGGACTGGCTGCAAGCTTACTTTGTAGGGGAGCAGATTCGTTATACGGACGAGATTCCACTTGATCTGATTGGCACAGGATTCCAGCAGCAGGTGTGGAAAGAGCTGGGGCGTGTCCCTTATGGTGAAGTTCGCACATACGGCGAGATTGCGGCTGCAATCGGCAGACCTACGGCGGTTCGTGCAGTTGGGGCGGCGAACGGGGCGAATCCCATTCCCCTTCTGTTACCATGTCACCGCATCATCGGTGCCAACCGTAAACTGACCGGATTCCGCGGAGGCTTGGAGTTGAAGCGCAGACTGCTGGACTTAGAGCGGATTGAAGGCGTGACTAATGGCGGGCATGAGCGGTTTCATTTTTGAAGAGCAGTGGTTTAGGAGGGTGGATAGGGTGCAGGCACTTAGTTGTGCCTGTTTTTGCGTTCTCTGATTATCGTTCCGAGCGTCTGTGGAATAACTAGAACAAGTAGGAGGATCACCGTGTACGAACCCCAATGCACTTCTGAAAGGGACGTCCCGGTTACTGTATAGTACAGCAGCATGAAAAGCGTAATTGCGATTGCGCTTACAAGGATATGAAGCCATTTGTTCATGTTGAGGGCACACCTTTCCGCTAGTCAGATCCAAACGATCCTCGTATGGAACACCAACGTTTTACATATTTTTGCCTCGTTCACCCCTATGGTACCATAGAGCACAGATGATCGATACCATGCACGGCACACTTCGTGGAAAGAGGGATGACATGTTAAATCAGGCATATTGGTTGACTAACGTAACGATGGAGCAAGGTTATGTTACGGAAGAGGGCCAGGTAACGGGAACACAGACGAAGAAGGCCCATCTCCGGGTGGAGAACGGAACCATTATTGAGATTAAGGATGAGGGAACGGAACTTCAGACGGATCTGCCTCAATATGATGGGAAAGGGCAGCTGCTGCTGCCGTCGTTCGAAGAAGCACATATTCACCTGGATAAAACGTACTACGATGGACCTTGGAAAGCTGTAAGGCGCATATCCAGCATTTTCGAACGTATTGAAGAAGAGAAGGCGCTGCTGCCCAAGCTGCTGCCTGATGCGAAACGTCAAGCGGAGAGTATCCTGCACCTGATTCAGAGCTATGGGTCCACTCATGTACGCAGCCATTGCAACATTGAGCCCGTCAGCGGGTTGAAACGGCTTGAGGCCACCAGACACGCACTGGAAACTTTCTCAGGCAAACTCTCCTCGGAGATTGTGGCATTTCCGCAGCACGGGTTGCTTCGCTCCAATTCGGTGGAGCTGATGCGCCAAGCCATGCAAGAAGGGGCTACAATCGTAGGTGGACTTGATCCGCATACGGTGGACGAGCATATCGAGAAATCGCTGCATGCCATGGTAGATCTGGCTGTGCAGCATCAGGCGGGGATTGATATCCATCTGCATGATCGCAACGAGCCGGGCAAGCAAACGCTGCAGCGACTCGCTGATCTGACGGAAGAGGCAGGACTTCAGGGGAAGGTTACGGTGAGTCATGCATTTTGGTTCGCTCAAGCGGAGTCGCAGGAGGCAGAGGATATGGCGAAGCGCATGGCCTCTCTCGGCATGAGCGTGACTTCAACGGTGCCCATCGGCAAAATGGTTATGCCTCTTCCGATGCTGCATCGCGTGGGGGTCAACGTGAAGCTGTCCACAGACAGCCTGACCGATCATTGGTCACCTTTTGGCAGCGGGGATCAACTGGAGAAAGCAGGGCGCTTCGCCGAATTATATGGATACAATGATGAACGTTCGTTGTCCCAATCTCTTGGATTCATCACGGGTGGAGTTACACCGCTGGATTCGGAAGGGAAACAAGTCTGGCCTAAAGTAGGCGATGAGGCGAGCTTTGTACTGGTTCAGGCGAGCTGCTCGGCGGAAGCCGTTGCCCGTAAATCTGCCCGGCAGGCGGTTTGGTACAAGGGGCAAATGGTGAGTGGAACTGTATAAGGGAAATGCAGAAATCATGTGAAGCCACGGGAAACCGTGGTTTTTTTGTGATGTTAAATGAAGATACACCTCTAAGGAGAGAGGAATAATTTATTCGCATATACCATGATTTGGGTTATGATGGATTTAGTTTTCCAGTGTGAGAAATAAGGAGCGTGGGCGTGATGATCAGGGAAGCAGAGCCAAGAGATGCGCAGGCTATTGAACGTTTGTACAAAGAATTATTGCCAAACAACTTGAACACAAAAGTGCTGGGAGAACGGATTGAGGAGATCCAATATAATCCCAACAGTTTCTTGCTTGTGTGCGAAATCGATCAAAAGGTTATTGGTACAGCGCACTTACATATTTGTCTGGATGCCCTGATGGAGAATAGACCGTTTGGAGTAGTCGAACGAGTCATTGTTACAGAGCATGTTCAGAGCAAGGGATACGGTTCAGCACTAATGAAGCATATCGAAAATATATGTATACAGAAAAATTGTGTGAAAATGTTTCTAACCAGTGGAGCATCCCGAAGCGAGGCACATCATTTTTATGAAAAACTAGGGTACGATGGAGAGTCAAGCAAAGCATTTAAGAAATACCTATAGATGAACGAACCAAGTGAGCAAACAAAATCTAATCGAATGAAATGAGGTTATAGAGCGATGAATAGCCCAAAGCAAGATGTTGAATTACAAATCGTATATGAAGAGCATGAGGATGACTACAAAGCCATTTGTGATCGTTTATATAACTACAATGTAAGAGAAACGAAAGGCTTATTAAAGAAGCCAGGAGAAAGCATCAATCTATTTCTAAGGGATAAGGAAGGCCGGGCTGTAGGTGGAATCTTCTGTGCTACATACTGTGAGACATTATATATTGATAACTTTTGGATCGACGAGGAATATAGAAATCACGGGAGTGGGAAGTCTCTCCTCTTGCAAGCGGAAAGCATAGCCTCAAGTATGGGGTGCAAACTTGCTCACACCAGTACGTTTTCCTACCAGGCTCCAGAGTTCTATCAGAAGATGGGCTATGAAGTGTTTGGAGTCATTGATGAATATCCAGAGGGAATAGTTCAGTATTTTCTGAAGAAAAGGCTGTAGATTTTTGAAAGTGTAACAACTATTACAAATGGAAAAGCGTTATTAATAATATGAGAAATTTTGGGAAGGTAGAAGAGTAGAAAAGGTACAACGTGTATGACTTTAAATCAAATGGTTAAAAGCAAGGAAGGAGTGATGCAGATTGAAAAATGCAACTCTAATTTTGGCGATATTGGGCATTTTGCTCAGTGGCGGTTACTCAAAGTCTTCTGTCTATACTGGATTAATGGCTAATGACATTTATGATATAGAGGTTTCCGAGCTGGAGTTTCTAAATGAATACAAGGGCTCAGCTGACAACTGGGCAGCAAACCTTATAACTCTCCAAAAAATAGGGGAAGACAATCATAAAAGACAACTGGTTTTCAAATATATTGGAGATGATACGAAGCCGGTTGGAGAAATAAAATACAGTTACGATACCACTGCTGGATCGGGAAGGGGAACGACACCTGCTAATAAGAATGCAGAGGACGTATATTTTGTTGGCTACATAATAAGTAACGGAGCAATCCCTCTAGCCGATTCAAGTGTGAGTTTTCGCATAGAATGGAACGGTCAAACTGAAGAGTTCGATCTTAAAGTAAGGTGAACAAAATCATTTAAAGGAGCGATACAATCATGGCTAAAACTACGGATGAAATGATTGAGGAATTCAAGTCGTTTACTTCATATGTGAAAGAGTTGGAGAGTCTGTCTGAGCAGGTTTGGAATACGCCAATAGCTGAAGGCAAATGGACTTTGAAGGACGTTATCGCGCATATGATGTTGTGGGATCAATATTTTTATGAGGAAGCTATTTATAAAATCAAACAGGAAGAACCATTAACTGCAAGGCATCTGAACTTTGATGAATTTAACGCAAATGCGATGGAATACTCAAAGACCAGATTTAAGAATACAATTGTTGAAGAATTTGTAGCAAAGCGAATGAACATTATCCATGCTATTACTGGATTGGACGAAGAAGAATATACAAGAGAATATAAGGATGGAGACAAAAAGAAATTCAGTATTAAGAAGTATGTAAGGGCATTCATCTCGCATGATAAGCATCATAAAAAACAGATTGAAGCTTTTAAGAAGATGCTACACATAGCTAATTAAAGGTGAGGTGGTAACCACGATATGAATTATGAATTAATTCAAGCATCCAAGGAATATAAGGGTATCATACAAAATCTCATGCAATTCTATAGTTATGATTTCTCTGAATTTATCCATTGTGATGTGGAAGATGATGGTCTATTTAAGCCCTATCCCTATTTGGAAGACTATTGGATCGAAGTGGATCATCGATTTCCATATGTCATCAAACAAGAGCATAACTATATTGGTTTTGTGTTAGTGAGATGCATAGAATCAGAAGAGCGAAAATACTTCTCCATTGCGGAGTTTTTTATTATGAAAAAATACAGAAAAGAAGGCATAGGCACGGCGGTAGCTAAACAACTATTTGATATGCATAAGGGGCAGTGGGAAGTACACCAGCTTGAAAGCAATGTGCCCGCACAGCACTTTTGGAATAAGGTTATACACGAGTACACACAAGGAAACTTCTCAGATCGAGTGCATGACGGTAGAAGAATACAAGAATTCGAGGCATAGAAAGTGGGGGAATGACGAGTGCAGGTAGCTGAATGGTCTGAAAACATAGAAACGTATGATTTATCCAGCGAATATTCTATTCGTAAGGCTGACCCGGAAGAGTGGGGAATATATTGCTCGGTTTATTACAATATGCGCTTTGTTGGTTTTTTTAGAGAAGAACGTTTCAGTGCTAACCGAAATAATGCGTATTGGATCTACCAGGGAGAATCGAAAATGGGTGGGGTACGGATGGCACCCAATAATATATATCATTTATTTTTCATTCCACCGTTCAATCAATCATTTGAGGTACTGAAGCTTCTGAAAAAGATTCTTGTTAGCTGGTCTGATCGAACCCAAGCCATTAAAGCTTTTGAAATTCTTCCGGACCAGGTTCATTTATTTGCCAAAGCTGGATTTTGGCCAGTGGAGTTCAGATGCCGCTGGATGCAGCGTCCCACTGAACGATTCGACGTGACTTGGGACGACGATCTGATCATCAAGAGTCCTCAAATTACCGAAGATGCAACAGGCACCAAGCGATTTACAAATGAAAATGAAATAGCTCAATGCGACTTCGCAAGCTTTGTAGGAGGTTTTGAGGCGGTAAGAAGAAATAAGTCTTCGTTGGAACAGTTCATACCTGATGAAGATCCCGCTCTAACCAATGAGACCCTTACGGAAGCGTCTACACTTGTGTATGACAAAAATACCGGGAAGCTTGTCGCCAATTGCCGGCTTTGTTTACAGGACACGGAGGCAGCAGTCTATAGTATTGGTGTTATCCCATCGCATAGAGGGAGAGGTATTGCTACATATATGCTGCAGAGAGCTTTGACAATCCTGAAAGGAAAATATTCAATCCTTCGGTTGTATGTCATGGAAGGAAACGATGCAGAGTCCGTATATTATAACCTCGGGTTTATTCCTGGAGTACAAGAAGTACAGCAGATGATTATTCCTGCGGAATCAAATTAAAGCGAAAGGTCTTGAGAAGATGCCCCCACCTAAACATATTGTTTCGGCAGCTGCGATTGTAATCAATGATCAGAATGAGATATTACTTATTAAAGGGCCTAGAAGAGGGTGGGAAATGCCAGGCGGACAGGTGGAGGTCGGCGAATCATTACACACCGCAGCCATTAGGGAGACGAAGGAAGAAGCGGGGATTGATATTGAAATCACTCGGTTTTGCGGCGTATTTCAAAATGTGGAGGAATCCATTGTGAATACGTTATTTCTGGCAAGGCCAATTGGAGGCCAACTGACCGTATCCAACGAAAGTCTGGAGACCAAGTATTTCACGGTGGAAGAAGCCTTAAGGCTAGTCACGTGGAAGAATTTCAGACAGCGAATCGAGTATTGTTTAAGACCTGAAATGCAGCCCTTTTATATTGAATTCTAAGATGAAGAGGCTTTGAAAAGGAGCATGCTTTGAAAAAGTTCAGAGAGATCGGATATGGAAACCGTTGGTTCATCCGAACGGAATTCGAACACAAAGACGGTACGGAAAGCGAGGTCAAGGGATTTACTAAACCCTTCAGTCTTAGGTCAGTGTACGTTAGAGTATGGATCGGAAAAAAGGTAATGATCATCGATACAAAAGAGGGAATTAAATTTATGAATAAAAAGGTGAAGAAGGTAAAAATCATTCTTGGTTTCTTTGGATATTGATTCGGGGAGTCAAGATAAGACTCCTGGAACCATAGAAACTAGAAGCGAAAGAGAGCTAAATAAGGAGGTCAGCCATGTCAACCAATACATTTCATGCGATTTTTATTGATCGTGATGGAACGATAGGTGGTACAGATGAAGTTATTTATCCAGGTGAATTTGAGCTGTTCCCGTTTACGCTAGATTCCTTAGAGAAACTTAAAAGTCATGGGATTCCCATCTACGGATTTACGAACCAACCGGGTGTTTCAAGAGGAGAGGCAGCTGTGGAAGAATTTGAGAAGGAAATGACGGACTTTGGTTTTGACGGGGTGTATATCTGCCCGCATCAACATGATGATGAGTGCGCCTGCAGGAAGCCCAAACCGGAAATGTTGTTGAGAGCAGCAAGAGAGAATCGCTTGGACCTGAGCAAATGTGTAGTCATTGGAGATCGGTGGTCCGACATGTTAGCTGCACATTACAGTGGCTGCAAGAAGATATTGGTGAGAACAGGGGCAGGTAATGAAGCTCTAGGTAAATATAGGGATAAGTGGGCTGTGACCGAGCCGGATTATATTGCTGATCATTTCGGGGATGCTGTGAACTTTATCATAAGCCAAGTAGTCTATACCTAGACGTTTTTTTAATAGAGAGGGGAATCAATGAAGACCAAAAATATCATTATTGTTGTCTCCATAGTATTTAACATCGCCTTGATCACGTATGTATTTTGGAGGGAAAGTCACCTGAGAGAAATCTATTCGGGTTTATCCTTTGGACTTCAGGGCGATTTAGTGCAATTGGAGAGTACAATTAATTATCAAATGAATAATAAGTGGAACGACGAAAATACAGTTCTTGAGAAAATTGAGGATGTTACAGAAGGTATTCACCAACTAATGGTTACAGGTAAAGATGCTGGAATGATTACGAAATCGCAAGAAAATGACTTGTGGACATTGTATAGGTATTTTGCTAACTTTCCCACATTCACAGGTTTTCCAAATACCAAGTTGGACAATGACGGGATTAACGAACTAATCCAATTAGGAGATGATCTAAGGTCAGCAGGTTGGGGGACAAATTTAGGATATAGTAGTGACTGGGAGAGTTTTTCAATGAAAATAAAAGACTTAACGAATTAATTATCTGCTGCACTCATTGGCAGTTATATTAAGATAATTCACTATGGAGGGATTCCATTGCTCTATCTCATTATAGTCGTGGTTATTGGTTTTGCAGGCATAATTAGTAATCAATACGCAGGGTTGAGGAGAATGGAATTGTTACAAAAATCATTGGATGAACTGAATCATCAGCTGCGAGGAGCTGAACAGATCCAATCTGCTAATCAGGTTGAAAAGGAGTGAATCATAATGTACAAGCAAAAAACAAAAGAGACAGACAATAGTGTTATTGAGTTTATTGAGAGCGTGGATCATCCAAAGAAACGTGAGGATGCTTATACGTTGCTGGATATTTTTGCTGAAACAACAGGTTATGAAGCCAAGATGTGGGGACCGAGCATTATTGGATTTGGTTCGTATCATTATAAATATGATTCAGGACATGAAGGCGATGCCCCACTGGTAGGTTTCTCACCCCGAAAAGCGAAAATCAGCTTATATTTTGCAACTGGAGATACAGAACGAGAATCACTGTTAGAGGACCTAGGGAAACATACGACAGGAAAAGCATGCGTGTATATTAATAAAGTCGCCGACATTCATGTGGATATTTTGAAAGCTCTGATAAACCAGTCGGTTAAGTTCTTACAAGAGACCTATCCGAATCCGTAGTTATATTTCATGTACCATATGCTGCTATGAACAGCTGCTATGAACAAGGCAAGGAGGAATAAATAATATGCTGCATGACCTGCAAGGCCAACCCAATATGACATCGGTGGTGGGAATGTTATATTCAGCGTTGAGAGAGAATAGCCAGCGACTTCAAACCATTACAGAAGGAATGTCCCAGGAGGAAGTAGACTACAAGGGACCCGATCATAACCTCAACAGTACGGCTCAGTTAATAAAACATATCCTATACGTTGATCTAAACTGGGTTTACAGAATTAAAGGACTAGCGCTGCCCCAGTCATTGAGAGAACAACACGGCCCGATGATCGATGAAAACCATAACCTTCCGATGGTGAGTGGAGTGTCAAGGGACACGCTTATCTCTCAATACGAGGGAGTAATAATTGATCTGAAAGAGACATGTGAGCAATTAACAGATGCTGATTTGGACCGTGTTGTTACTTTTGGACATGACCATGAAAAACAAGCCACACTACGCTGGGGAATATGGCATATGGCCGACCATAATCGTTACCATCAAGCTCATATTAATCAACTAAGAAAGTGGTTTAAGGAGAAGGGGAATTAAATGCACGAATGAACAATAAACACACGATAATGATTAACAAAAGCGTGATAGGACTTGTTATTTATGATATAGCCAATACATATCGAAACGAGGTTGAGCTTCTGTATGGAAGAGCAATGGAGAATTGCAACGCATGACCCGGCATGGAGGGTGATGTTTTTAGAGACGGGACTCCGATTAAGAGAGGCATTAGGAGAAAAGGCTCTTCGCATCGACCATGTCGGATCAACTTCGATCACCGATTTAGACGCCAAACCCATTATTGACATTCAAATTTCGGTGTTGCATCTTGATAACTTACCGGACTTCCAGTTTGATATTGAAAGGGCCGGCTTTGTGTTTAGGGAGGATAATCCGGATCAGAGCAAAAGATATTTCCGCGAAGCACCTGGGAATAGACGAACTCATGTACACGTTAGGCATGCAGGGAGTTTTTCGGAGCAGATGACATTGCTGTTTAGGGATTATTTACGAGAACATCCACTGGATTGCCTGAAGTATGCGGAGGAAAAGCACAGGCTCATGAGTTTATACAAGGAACAACGTTCGAAGTATGTGGAGGGCAAAGGGCCTGTAGTGTGGGAGATCTTGCAGAAAGCCCATCTGTGGTCTCAGGAAGTAGGCTGGAAACCGGCGGATTCGGACGTATAAGTACCTTGGATTAATTGTGGATACTCATATTGGAGTGGTGAAATGAACCTGGGTAGAAAGCTGTTAACTTCACTTTTAACCATAATCATGTTTAGTTTAGCTGCAAGCTTGGTATCCATGAGTGAAATTTATGATTTTGGTTTTTATATTGCTGTGTACCCTATATATGCAGCTCCGTTGATCTTTTTGATAGGGTTACCTTTGTCAATATTAGTAGACTTCTTGGTGAACAAGATCAGAATTACTAATCATGTACTCTACCTAATCATAAAATTAATGAGTTACGCGTGCGCTGGGTTCGTCGGCATGTACATATTTTGTCTGATCATGGGCGCTGGGATCGATGTTTTAATGTATAAGGAAACCATCATTCTAACCTTGTTTGGTGTATTTGCAGCGATGATCTTTGTGCTGGTCGATCTTGGTTTGGAGGCTCTTTTCAAGGCTCGTAAAAAGCAGCTATAGTCAACATGGTATTAGGGATTATTCCATTTTATAAAAGGGTGATGTATGTGATATCTTACCGACGGTTGGAACCACAGGATCCGGAATTGGTTAAGCAATTAATGGAGGAATATGCGCTGCAGTTTCCAGCTTTTATCATTAACCTCTATCCAGAACGTTGGGCGAGCTATTTAAATCATTCCAATAATTCGGCATACTGGGTTGCGGTTGAGAAGAACAGGATTGTAGGACATGCCGGGTTTATGTATAACAACGATGAAAAATTGTACGAAATCGTAGGTGTCGTTGTATCGCCCAGGCATCTGAGAAAGGGAATCGGGAAAACTCTTTTGGACCATGTATGTGAAGCGATTCAAGAAAAAGGAGTAACTGAAGTTATGCTGCACACCCTCGGCCATCCTGGTAATGAAGATACACTAGTATTTTATAAATCGATTGGTTACTCGGTATCGAAATTGGAGAAGGATTATTTCCAAACCGGATATTCGCGTGTTACGTTTAGGAAGAGTTTGAATTAATGGGAATTATGTAATAGATCAGTATGAAAAGAGATTGACCCGTTCAGAAGAGTAGATAAGAACACAACAAGAAAAGGAGGAATGGAAATGGAAACTTTTTTTCGTTATAACTGGATGGTGCGTGAACAGTGGTATGCGTGGTGTGAGGATCTACCGCTTGAAGAATTGCTGCGGACTCGTACAGGCGGGGTAGGGAGCATCTTGAAGACGTTTTTCCATATCATTGATGTAGAGTGGAGCTGGCTTCAGATTCTGCAAGGTAAGCCGGATGGAGCGGAAGATTTTGAACACTACAAGAGCCTTGAAGCTGTGCGACAATTCGATCGCAAGCTGCGTCCCGATGTAGAGGCATTTGTTTTGGCGTGGGACACGAGCATGGAAAAGAAAGCTCATATCGATCATCTACCGAATGGCAAAGTTGTCATTGATTCATGGGGAGAAGTGATGCGCCACGTCATCGCTCATGAAATACACCATATGGGACAATTGTCGGTATGGGCGAGAGAATTGGGCAAGGAACCGGTGTCCGCCAATGTAATCGGTAAAGGCCTTATTATACCTGACTGACCGGATGGGGGGAGACCCATGATTATTAGAAAAAATGGCGAGAGCAACTTATTCCGACGGAGATAAGGCCATGTGCTGAAGAGGAGGAAGTGATGACCATCGAACTTAGTCGTATGAATTGGATCCACTTGGATGAACGTCTAAGACTTGTGGTGAAAGGGGGCTATGAGGTCATTCCTTTGTCACCTGGACTGGAAGCGGATGTGTTGAAAATCGTACTTGATGATCAGCCGTATGTTCTGAAGATATGGAACAAGGATTCGAAACCGAATGTCGGCAACCAATATAAGCTGTTATCCAAACTACTCCATAATGGTATCCGTGTCTCCACACCTTATGGCTGGGGCAGGGATGAGGAGCATAATCAGGTGCTGTTAACGAGCTATGATGGCGCGCCAGTTACCCAATTAACATCTTCCAAGCTGGCACATTTGGCTCAAAATTTAATGGAGGTCCATCGTTATCCATTGAACGAAGCGGGTGCCGGAGAAGATGGAGCGTACATATCCAGGTATGATTTTGTTGGTTATTTCTTTCCTTCCATAGAGCTCTATGAAGACATAAGCACTCATCTGTCGTACCTTCTTCAATGCGTCCAGCTCAGGCAGGACTGCTTAATCCATGGGGATTATAATCTGGGTAACATTCTTGAAATGGAGGACGACTATACCATTATCGACTGGACGAACGGACAGCTGGGAGACCCGAGGTACGATGTTGCATGGTCTGTTTTTCTTATTACGATCTATAATGGCGAGAGTTATGGAGAGACATATTGTGCTGAATTCAGACGTATATCAAGTTACTCGCTGGAGGATGAAGGGGTTTTTGAAGCAATGGCTTGTCTTCGCTGGATTCTGTTAAGCCGCGTCGCCGATGTACCCATGGGACCAAACGTAATACAGCGGGTGTGTGCAATTGTTCGTAATAATCCGTATTTGAAGGAGAGTCTATTGCAATCATGACGGAGTGCCCGAAGAAGTTGATAGAATGTGAGAATAGCCTGTCCTAAACAATCGTTTCCTGCATACCTATGGTATAGAGGAGCGTGATAGGTCATGGAACAGAAGGTGCAAACCTATTTTCAACTGAAGCAGCAGCAAAAAGAGATTGAGCAGCAATTATCTGTACTTCGAGATGAGATTGTCGCATATTGTGCCGAACAAGGGGTATATGAGACACAGGTTGGAGGTTATACGGTGAAAACGGTGCTTCAGCACCGCAAGGAATATGATGATCAGAAGCTTTATGCCGCACTGCCTGATCCGGATATTTGGCGACTGCTGTCCAAGGTAGATAGTCATAAGCTGAAAAGCCTGATTAAGCTGAACGTGCTATCCGAAGAGCAAATCAGTCCTGCGTGTACCGTAAAACAGGTTACGCTGCTGCAGGTGGACAAGCTATAGCTGTACCCCCCTTTTGTCCAACAGAACTTATCTGAAGAATGTACGAGCTGTTTATTGGTTGAAATACATCATATACATCAAACAAAAAAACAGGCATGCATTTACCTTGAGGCGTTCTGACCGTCTCCCTGAGTGTAAATGACATGCCTGATCTTTATTTATGCTGCAAATCCCGTGTGATTTTGCGCCCTGTCGGCGTTTGGGCGAGGCCGCCGCCTGCCGTTTCGCGTAATGATTCAGGCATGGCCGATCCAACCTCAAGCATGACCTGTACCACCTCATCGGAAGGGATAACACTGCGGACTCCGGCCAGCGCCATATCGGCGGCTCCGAGAGCAGTAATGGCACCAAAACCGTTCCGTACGATGCACGGAATCTCGACAAGCCCGGCTACCGGATCGCAGATCAGACCAAGGGTATTCTTCAGCGCAAGTCCAACGGCGTGGATGGCCTGGGAAGGGGACCCGCCCCGGATATCCACCAGCGCTCCAGCTGCCATCCCGATGGCTGACCCCACTTCTGCCTGACACCCGCCTTCCGCACCAGAGATGAACGAATTGTTAGCAATGACATAACCGATTGCCCCGGAGGCGAACAGGCCGTAGACCATCTGTTCATCGGTCCAGCCGAATCGCTCCTGGCTGCTGATAAATACCCCGGGAATAATGCCGCAGGAACCCGCCGTCGGTGTAGCAATAATTCGGCCCATCGAGGCATTGACCTCGGATACCGCAAGTGCGTAACTCATGGACAGACTGGCATGGTCCCCGAGCATGGATTGTCCATCTGCGCGAAAAGCCATCAATTTACGGGCGTCTCCTCCAGTTAATCCGCTTTTGGAAGTGGTATCGGTGTGAAGACCTTGATGCACCGCACTTTTCATAATCTCATAATACTCTTGCATCTGGCCGAACACGGTTCCCGTGTCCTCCCCTGATTCATGACATTGCTCTTCCAGCATGAGCTGGCCGAGGGAAAGATTGCGGGTCTCCGCCAGTTCGGCAAGTTGTTTTAGCGTTCGAAAGTTCATTGGCGTAGGCTCCTTTATCTATTAAGCGGAAATCAATTCCAATATTCAAATTAAAGATGGAGCAGCGTGACTTCCTGGACTTCCGGAATCACTTCAATCTGCCGCACCACGGCGGGGTCGATCCGGCCATCACATTCGAGCACCATCATGGCTTCACCCCGCCGGTTCTTGCGATCCACGGACATGTGTCCAATATTGATGTGATTATCCACAAGCAGGCGGGTGACGACAGCAATGACACCTGGTTCATCGCTATGACGAATGATGAGTGTAGGATAGAGAGCCGTCAGCTTCAAGTTGTAGCCGTTAATCCGGACAATTTCGATATTCCCTCCGCCTATTGACGTACCGATCATGTTTAATGTCCGAGTTCCCGCTGCGTTGGTCAGTACAATCTCTGTCGTGTTCGGATGCGGATACAGACCTGTTCCCGGACGGATGACAGTTTGCATGCCAGCCATGTCTGCATGGGCAAAAGCCTCGGGTAAACCGGGATCATCCGTGTCCATATCCAGCAGACCGCCAACGATGGCCGTGTCGGTACCATGTCCTTTGTACGTTGCGGCAAAAGAGCCAAACATGATGATTTCCGCATGGGAAGGGCATTCGCCGAACAGTTGTCGAGCCGTGCGTCCAATCCGTGCTGCTCCAGCAGTGTGGGAGCTTGACGGTCCAACCATGGCTGGACCGATAATGGAAAATACGTCTTTGAACCTCACAGTCTCATTCTCCCCGTTTGGGAGGCTGCACATCTGCGGGAACGAGGCAGTCGTACACTTCCCCGCCGAGTCTGTCCAGCAACTCCTGTTGTGCTTCCTTGATGATCTCTGGATGCAAAATGGATTCAATGGCCGTAGCTGCCATCGCTTTGGCAGCGAGCAGCATGCCCTTGTGAGCAAAACTGCTCTTGCCCTGGGCAACGGTTTGCCAAGCATGAAGCGGCGTGCCAAAGGCCATCGTGGTGGTAATACACTGCGCGGTTGGCACATTCCAGCTGACATCCGCTACATCGGTTGATCCACCCATGAAGGTCTCCTTCTCATCCGAATAAGGAGCAATAAAGTTCGGCAGCGGTCGCTCAGCCAGAAGAGGGGAGAGCTCAGGACCAACTAACGCGCCAGCTTCCTGCTGATTTTGGAGCGGCAGCGTCTCATAGATGGCTTTGGCATAATCGTATTCGTCCTCTGCATATTCGGGTGCACCGAAAGCCACTAGATGCTGATGCATCACTTTCTCAAGCGTGCTGTTCGGAATCAGGTTGGCGCATGCGCCTTCATATTTAAAATCCATCGTGGTTTCCGTCATCAAGGCAGCCCCTTCTGCGACCTTCACCAGACGTTCAAACAGACTCCGTACCTGAGCGCTCTTCGGTGCTCGAACGAGATAAGTGACCTCGGCTTCCGCCTGCACGACATTGGGTGCCAAACCGCCCGAGTTGGTAATGGCGTAGTGAATTCGGGCCTGATCAATCATGTGCTCCCGCATATAATTTGAACCGATGTTCATCAGCTCAACGGCATCGAGAGCACTTCGGCCCAGGTGGGGAGCGGCTGCAGCATGAGCACTGATGCCTTTAAAAGTAAACGTGCCGTGAATGACCGCATTAGAGCTTCCATGCATAACGGCATTCATGGAGTGAGGGTGCCAGGAGAGTGCAGCATCCACGTCTTTGAAGTAGCCCTCGCGAGCAAGATACGTTTTTCCATATCCGCTTTCCTCGGCCGGGCATCCATAGAAACGCACCGTTCCTTGGGTTTCCGGATGCTCCTGAAGATAGTCTTTGACTGCGACTGCCGCAGCCACAGCGCCTATGCCGAGCAGGTTATGTCCGCATCCATGACCGTTACCACGCGGCTGAACGGGCTGGTATGTGCTGATTCCGGCTTCCTGGCTGAGATCAGCCAGTGCGTCATATTCGCCCAGTAAGGCAATAACAGGCAGCCCCGTACCATAAGAGGCGATGAATCCGGTCTCCAGTCCGGCAACACCTCTCTCGATCGTGAAGCCTTCCGATTCCAGCAATTCTATCAGCAGCTCTGCAGATTGAAATTCATCGAACCTTGTCTCTGCAAATTCCCAGATTCGGTCACTAGCTTGGGTGAACAACTCGCGTTTTCCTTCAATGGCATCGGATATATATTGGGTTAGATCAATCGTTGTTGTCATGGGATACACCTCTTTACATGTATTTTATGGTGAGCACGAAATGGCTTGTTTGTTATGCGTGATTTTTTTATCGAGAAAAAGGGTACTAAGCTGCGTCTTTAAACGGCCGTCGCCTGCACTTCAGAACCACTGTCTTGTTTCGAACGACGCGAGAAGAATAACGAAAGGGAGCAGATGAGGGCGAAGGCGATCAACATGATGAAGGCCGTTGCATAAGATCCCCCTGAAGCCTCTACCAGAAATCCGATCAGCATCGGTGTCAGGAAACCGGCGAGCTGTGCACCTGTGTTAATGAATCCATTGGCCGTTGCGACAATAGATTCGGGCATGGTTTTTAGTGATTTTGAAATGATCAGCGTGGAAATAAATCCAGCCATGGCCGTTACGATTGTCATGTACGTAATAAATGTAGCAATGATTCCCGAGGAGCCCATGAGGTACAGGAAGAAGGCAACAAGTACACCGAATACGGAAGCGATAATCCGATCTTTGCCAGCCGGGATACGGTCAAGCACATAGCCACTGAGGAGCATGGTGAAAATGCTGACGACAGCCGGGATGGCTGAGAGCAGTCCCATTTGCGTCATATCCAATCCCCGGACATTCACCATGTAGGTTGGCATCCAGGATTGAAGGCCCCAGTTCACAGCATAAATGCTGAAATAGCTAATAAACAAATTCCAGATCAGCGGTGTTTTCAAGACGTCTTTAAGCGATGTTTTGGGTTGTTGTCCCGAGGCAGAGGCAGCGAGTGAAGGTTTAGCCGGTTCTTTGAGTAAAAAGAACATGAGGGCAGTGATGAGGATACCCACCACACCTATGATATAGAACAGGTTACGCCAGCCAATGGTCACAAGGGCATGTCCAGTCAGAATAGGAGTGACAACCCCCATAATTGCAGCGGACGCCAGCATGATCGACATGGCACCACTTCGCTGATTGACCGGGAAGTTGGTGGCGATAGCTTTGGAACCGGAAGGGAAGAAGCTGCCTTCACCAATACCAAACAGGAAACGAACGAAGATAAGAGAGAGTAAAGACCAGGCGGAACCGGTCAGAATGGTGAATATGGACCAGGAGAACAAGGAAACAAGAATGACCTTACGGTAGCCGAAACGGTCGGCGAGAGCTCCGCCTGGGATTTGCATAATGGCATACCCGAGGAAAAAGCTGCTGAGGATGATGCCTTGTGCGGAAGCGCCCAGACCCAGGTCCTGAGTTATTCCCACAATGGCATAGTTGATGACGAAGCGATCCAGGTTGCCTAGGCACCAGCCGAGAAACAAGAGAGCGAGAACAATGTACTTGAAGTGTTTGCTGTGCATGATTTTGGACATTGTGTTACCTTCTTTCTCATCGATTGTTAACTTGATTTCTGTGTTGATATAAAGTTACAGGATGAGGGGGTTACAACACAATGTATATATATGTATAATAAATTGTAGTTTTATGTGAAAACCTACATTGACTTGGGGGCGGCTCTGTTGAATGGAATCTTACATGAAATCCTGAGAGAACGGTTGGGGAAATGCGATTATGAGGTTTGGATCAGCAGTAATTGGGAAGATTGGGGGCTGAATGAAGCCATTGGCAAAAAGGAAAGTATACCACCTAGTTTTGATGAAAGTCTCCCTCTTCAACACCCCAAAGTAGAGCACGAATCAGATGATGTTGTGTTAGTTTTTCTACCATATAGTAACAATGTATGTGTGGCAATTCGTGTCTTTATGAACTGGCACTTTTCTGCGGAAGATTTAGTTACGTTATCCTCATTACTCTACCCGTATTATACGGAGGCTGTGGCCAGCAAGCATGAACGTGCCTTGAACGAAATCATGAACAGTATCCGTGATGTGACTCAGTTGTTAGATCTGAATGAGCTGTTGGGCCGGATTTTGGTGAGTGCGCTATCGGTCATTCCTTATGAATGTATCGGGGTGTTATGGAGATACGATCCTTCAATTGATGCACTGAAGGTTAAGGCGAGAGCTGGAGAAATGGGCGAGGACATGATGAAAATGAAGCTGAAGCCGGGTGAAGGCATTATTGGCAATACATTCAAGCGAGGCACACCCAAGCTTTACAACAGTTTCTCCACAGTGGAAGATGACTTTGGCAACATGACCCCTGACAACAAGGATCATTTGAATTCGGCATACGACTTTCAGAATATCGGGTCAATCATTTCGGTGCCGATCAAGGTGGGAGGCAAGCCGGATTGCGTGTTAATCGTTTATCAAAAAGGTAGGGTCCCCATATTCACGGAATCGGATGTAAGACTGCTGCAGAGCTTTGCCGACCAGGTTTCCATTGCCATCACGAATGCCCAGCTCTATGAGGATCTGAGCAAACGGAACGAGACGCTCATTAAACGAGATGAGATTCACTCATCCTTAATGCGGCTGTCCCTCCAAAATAAAGGTGCGGTATCCATCGTTAACGAATTGACACGTATCATTGGCGTGCCAATCGTATTTATCGATTTTATTGATAATGAATGGATTCCCAAACGGAGCAGCGTCCTGAATGATTGGGATATGGAGAAACTGCGGAATCTGTACGAATCCTTGCATCATCCTGATTATCTGACATGTATCAAGGGGGAAGAAAGCCAGGTATTTCAATATTTGTACCCGATTGCTTCGGCTAATCAATGTCTCGGTTATCTGATCATGCAGATGAATACTCCGCTGGAACCATTGCAGTTAATTGCGCTGGAGCAGGGGAGCTCCATTCTGGCTCTTGAATTGATGCGCAAGCAGTCTCTGGCTGAATTTTACTTCAAGAAAACACAGCAATTCTTCAATGAACTGAGACTTAGTCAGGACTCGGAGGATTACTGGCAGAAGTCGGGGGAGATCGGGGTCGGTCCTTCAACAACCATCGTAGTCGGCCATTTGGAGTTTGCAGATCGGGTGAACCCATCCACATATAGTCCATTATCCGTTCAGCTCATTGCTTATCTGAGAGAGAAAATGCCAAGCGGAACGCTGCCAGTTGCGTTTGGGGATGAGAGGCGAATGACCTTGCTGCTGATCGTGACTGATGCGTTTAAACCCGGTAAGCTGGAGCAGCAGTTCAGCTCCCTGGTGAAGGATTGGGAGAATCGAAATCAGGTGAAATTATTCGGAGGCTTAAGTTCAATCCGATCAGGCTTAGATGCGATTAATACGGGATTCCAGGAAGCCGATAAGGCACTGGCGTATCAGAAGACAAGGGGAGAAAGGGGCACCATTCGCTATACGGATATTGGTGTCAACCGTTTGTTCATCCGGCAATCTGCGGAGGATCTGAATGCGTTTATGGCAGAGATCTTTGAGCCGCTAAGACCTGCCAAAGGGCAGACCGGCGGACTGGAGGAAACGCTAATGACATATATGGCTTCCGGGGGATCTGCTGCCCAGACGGCAGCCACCCTTCATATTCATATCAATACTCTGTATCAGCGGATTCGCAAAATTGAAGAGATTTTGGGCATGTCCTTGAGTAACCAGGAGCACCTGCTTCATCTGCAGCTGGCCTGTTATTTGCGGCAGACATACCGCTCATCTTGATTGAATATCTGGATTTATTTGGTAAAATGTGATAGCGTTAAAAATAGAATTAGGCGTTTTTCAAATAAAGTCCCGAAATGAGGGTGAGAAGATGAATCACATCCGCAATTACCTGATTGCTTTTATGGGCAATGTCACATTCACCTATTTTATTTTTGCTGAGGGCACCCTTAACAAGCCGTTGATGTTCGCCACACTGATGCTGCTTCTGATGATGGGGATGGATATTATAAAAAGCAGAACCGCACATTCACTGAATTAAATACCATGGCAACCGACTCTCTGGCTGAGGGTCGTTTTTTGTGTGCACAGGTGAAGTATAATGACTAGAAAGGAAACCATTAGAATCTTGGCCATGCCAGTCGTTTGGGAGGTGCATATCACGTTGCTTCAAAAGAACTTCACACAATGGGCCGAACTGAAGGCAGGCCCGCTGCGAACGCTTCATATTACTACAGAACCGGTGAACCGTAGCCATGTGAAAGAACAGTATATTCCCGACCCCTCGACCGGGTTTGTTCATGAATCAGGGTGTGCCATGGGCCAAGTGACTGTCTGGGAGTCCGGACAAATGGAATACGAGGTAATAAACATCGAAACGGAAGAATTGATCTTGTGGAAGTATATAGAGCAGATTCAGGAAGAGACTCCTGATTTTGATAAGCTTTTGCAAGGTTATTTCCAAGTGTTACAGACGGGTGTTAATGCTTAACGTATACAGCGTGAGACTGTCCAGAAGTGTTGGTTGCCGACTTCCATTTACATCATGTCCATTGTTCATTACACTTGAGGTATAGTCATACGAATCCCCATTACAGATGATCAGGAGGAAACCATTCATGCATCAATCCGAACATATTCAAGAAGCTAGAGATTACATATTAAACCGAATTAACACCAAGCCTGTTGTAGGCATGATCCTCGGTTCAGGGCTGGGAGCACTTGCGGACGAGATCGAGAATGCTACAGTTATTCCCTATACGGATATTCCATACTTTGCACAATCTGAAGCTGTTGGTCACGCTAACGAGCTGGTCATTGGCGAACTAATGGGCAAAACCGTCGTCGCGATGAAAGGACGTCTTCATTATTATGAAGGGTTCACGCTGGATGAAGTGACGTTTCCGGTTCGTATCATGAAGGCGCTGGGTGTTGAGCAATTGATCATTACAAATGCCTGCGGAGCGATCAACACAAGCTTCCAGCCAGGTCAGCTGATGCTCATTACGGATCACATTAACCTGGTAGGCAACAATCCATTGATGGGACCCAATAACGCCGAACTCGGTGTCCGTTTCCCTGACGTGTCCCAGGTATATAGCCGTGAGTTGCGCAGTATTGCGCTTAAGGTTGCGGAAGAGCAGAAGGTCAGCCTGCAGCAAGGGGTGTATGCGTGGTGGAGTGGCCCTGCGTATGAGACACCAGCCGAGATCCGCATGATTCGGACGATGGGCGCGGATGCTGTAGGTATGTCTACGGTTCCCGAAGCGATCGTAGCCATCCATGCCGGCATGAAGGTGCTGGGCATTTCCTGTCTGACCAACATGGCCTGCGGCATTCTGGATCAGCCGCTCAGTCATGATGAAGTCATCGAAGTGGCTGCAAAAGTGAAGACGACCTTTATCGGGCTTGTCAAAGGCATCCTGCAAGAGATGTAGGGAAGAAAGCCCTAACCCGTTTCATAGTAACCATTGAAAAAGCATTGTTCATGACGGATGATATCCGGTGGACTATGCTTTTTTTGATCATAATCATGTGCAAAAATATTCCTAAACGGGCAGAAACGACCTATAATAAGAGAGATTCAAACTGGTAGAATAATCAAGATCGGCTGATCAAAGGAGACTGACAGCAATGGAAGAGTTGGGTTCAACGGAATACGTCATTTTTGAACGGATTAATGCGAACTGGTTAAGGGGATTTGAAGGCGTTGGAGGGAAGCTGTTCCTTACCAATGAACGATTGGTCTTTATCCCACATGGCCTGAATATTCAGACCGAATGGCTTCAACTTGAGATCTGGGGCATGACCAAGATTGAGAAACGAAAGACATGGGGAATCATTCCTAATGGTATTTCCATTACGATGGAGGATGGACTTGTCTTCAAATTTGTCGTTTGGAACCGTTCGAAGATTATTCGCGAGATTATACGTGCCAAGAAAATGGATAATGAATTGATGTAGAAATGTGTAAGTGGTAATACATATACGAAGAAACAGGGATTTGGAGTAATGAATACGGAGGTTGTATTAATGAACCAACTAGAGATGCATCAAGCTGTGCAGGAAGATGTGGAGCGGCTTGCTGATTTGCGTGCCCTGGTTCTGTATGATGATCTGACCAGATTGGGAAGGTATGACGAGGTGAAGGTTCGGGAACGTTTCCGGAACACATTCGATCCGATCTATACATGGATAATTCAGCTGGAGGGTTCACCTGTAGGTTGTGTGTCACTGAAGCCTACGGCTGGAGGTGTTCTGCTGGAGCACTTTTATATTCATCCGGATGTGCAGGGCAGGAGGATTGGAACCGAAGTGTTGCAAAAGCTACTGGAAAAGGACGAAGCCAGAGGTAAACGTGTCATATTGAATGTGCTGCAGGGAAGCCGGGCGAAGCATTTATATGAACGTTTCGGGTTTGTTGTAGATCGTGAAGATGAGGTAGATGTGTTTATGTCCGTACAGCTAACAGAAAATTGATCGTTAAATGGCATAAAGAGAGGCCCATTCATTTAATTCTTGAATGGGTCTATTGAACATTTCTATTATACTTTCCTGCATCCTTATCCTAATATGGATAATAACCTACTTATTTTATAGGAATTATATACTATGGAGAATACCGATATGCCGGATTGGAAGCGTAATCTGTATATTCTGTGGTTGGGGCTTTTTTTCAATCATATGTCGTACACCTTGTCCGTGCCGTTCTTTCCTCTGTTTCTGCAAAATGATCTTGGAATTGAGAGTGGGCTGGAGGCCTGGTCCGGTGTCTCGATCTCGATCAGCTTTCTAATCAGCGGACTATGTGCGCCCTTCTGGGGATCACTGGCTGACAAATACGGCAGCAAGCTGATGCTGATCCGTTCAGGTGTTGGGCTGGCGATTGCCCATTCTGCCAACTATTTTGTTCAGGACCCTTACACCTTCATTGCTGTTCGGGTCTTTCAGGGACTCATGGCAGGATTCAATCCGGCCTCCATCACATTGGTTGGCACGAATACGCCGGAGAAACATGTGGGTTACGCGCTGGGTGTCATCTCCACATCCACTGCAGCAGGCGGAATTCTTGGGCCTCTTGCTGGAGGTGTGCTCAGTCAATGGATTGGGCTGCGGGGATGCTTCATTGCATCCGGGATCATTACACTGTTCTCGGCTCTGCTGGTTCTTGGCGTAAAAGAGTCGCGCAGAACCCATAAAGTGGCTTCCACCAGTATTCTGGGTGATCTGAAGAGAGCGGCATCCACTCCCGGTTTAATGCGGATCTATGGACTCATTTTACTCGTCTCTACGTCCGTGCTCATTATCGAACCGGTGCTTACGCTGTATGTCGTTCAGATCGGCGGAGATGTCAGCCATGCGACACTCAGTGCAGGCATTGTATTCTCAGCCATTGGCGTAGCGACAGTCATTATGGGACCCAGATGGGGAAAGATTGGTGGCAGGATCGGCTATGAGAAAACCTTGTTTATCGGGCTGATCGGCGGCGGCATTGGCAGTCTCCTTCAGCTAACCGCGTATAATCTCGTGTATTTTGGAAGTTTGCGATTTATCTATGGTCTGTTCTTCGCTGCGGTCTACCCGGCTCTCAATGCATTAATAATCAAATATGCGGAGCACGAATTCCGGGGCAGGGCAGTTAGTCTCAGCCAGACGGCGAGCCAATTCGGTATTGTGCTTGGACCTTTGATTGGCGGCTTTCTTGGTGGATGGACCGGCATTCCTTTTATTTTTCTGCTTACAGGGATCGTACTTCTAGGGGCAGCCTGGGTGGTAAAGGCAAGTGATATGAAGCCAATGAACAAGAGTGACCGGATTACCCACGAAAACATAGGGAGGACTTGAATATGACGAAACGACAACTGAAATTGGGGGCCAATCTGAACGGAGTCGGGAATAGTATTTCCTTCTGGCGACACCCTGACATTCCGATTAATGCCAGTGTTAACCTTGATTTTTACAAAAAACAGGCGCGTAAAGCGGAGGAAGGCAAGTTCGATCTCCTATTTATTGCTGACGGTCTCTTTATTAACGAAAAATCCAATCCTCATTTCCTGAATCGCTTCGAGCCATTGACCCTGTTGTCTGTGCTGGCAGGAGCCACTTCCAATATTGGGCTGGTTGCGACATTATCGACTTCCTACAGCGAACCATTTACGGTAGCGAGGCAATTTGCTTCGCTGGATCAAATTAGCGGAGGACGGTCGGGCTGGAACGTAGTCACTTCCCCACTGGAAGGATCGGCACTGAACTTTGGCAAAGGCGAACATCCAAACCATGCGCTGCGCTATGAAATTGCTGAAGAGCACCTGAATGTGGTCAAAGGACTGTGGGATTCCTGGGAGGATGATGCATTTGTCGGGGACAAGGAGAATGGTGTCTTCTTCGACCCTTCCAAGCTGCATACGCTGAATCACAAAGGGAACCATTTCTCCGTACAGGGACCGCTTAATGTGGCACGTTCGAAACAGGGTTATCCGGTCATTTTTCAGGCAGGTTCATCTGAATCCGGCAAAGATCTGGCAGCGAAATCAGCAGATGCTGTATATACGGGACATGAGACGTTTGAGGAAGCAAGGGAGTTTTACCGGGATGTTAAGGCAAGAGCGGTAGCATATGGACGTCAGGCTGAAGACATTCTGATCTTCCCGGGTATCGGTCCAATTGTGGGCAGAACAGCGGAAGAGGCCGAGCAAAAGTATCAGGAAATTGCCGAACTGGTCAGTATTGACCACGCGCTGAATTATTTGGGACGCTATTTTGACCATTATGACTTTTCCCAGTATCCGCTGGATGAGCCTTTCCCTGAGATTGGTGATTTGGGCAGCAACAGTTTCCGCAGTACGACGGACAAGATCAAGCAGCAGGCACGAGAAGAGGGGCTGACTCTCCGCCAAGTCGCGCTAAGAGCATCTACGCCACGAACCTCTTTCATTGGAACACCCGATCAGATCGCCGACCAGATCCAGGAG
This sequence comes from Paenibacillus illinoisensis NBRC 15959, assembly GCF_004000925.1. Taxonomy (GTDB): domain Bacteria; phylum Bacillota; class Bacilli; order Paenibacillales; family Paenibacillaceae; genus Paenibacillus; species Paenibacillus illinoisensis. The sequence continues at coordinate 177,006 of NZ_BIME01000007.1, forward strand.
TGGTTTGAAGGCGAAGCCGCAGACGGATTCAATATCCGTACAGTTGTGCCGAATGGACTGGCGGATTTCGTGGATATGGTTGTCCCTGTTCTGCAGGAACGAGGACTGTTCCGAACGGAATATGAGCATGAGACGCTTCGGGAGAACTTGGGGCTTAAAATTCCGCGTAATCGGTACATGCTGGAACGTGTGAACTAAATGGAGTAATTTGACGATAGATATTCAGGTTTGACAAACTTGACCCAAGTCCTGTTAATAGGTGGATAAAAAAAGAGCGGTAATGACGTATCTTCACGTCGTTACCGCTTTTTTGTATACAAATCTGTTTGGTTCAGAATGCTTTGAAGGAAATCCAAACGGATCCCATCATGACAACAATGCCGCCAATACTGGTCATCAAGTAATAAAAGTCGCTAGGTTCGGGGTCGTTCACCCAAATCCAGCGAAGGGAGATGAGGAAGAGGATATCCTGAAACCTCCTGTAGTAGAAGCTGCACCATCCAAATATCAAACCGGCGAGTGCGAGAAAAAGGTAGACAGGCTCACCTTGCGTGTGATGGTATATCGGGTAAGCAGCAGTCACGATTGTATCCGGTGAAAATTGCACTTCGTCCTCGCTAAGTACTCTCTGGTTGTTAACGTAAAAAGCGATGGAAGTCATGATATTGCCTTCTTCATCAAAACTTCTTAATATACCGCCATGGTCCTGAACCTCATACGTGTCTCCTTTGGGGTATAACACGCTATATGCTGCATTAGGTGTGGAACTGAGTTCTGTAATGATATATTTCTGATCATCGATGAATACGGTGCGTTTCTGCTGCTCCACTTGCACCTGAATGGAATCAACCGTTCTACTCCGGTATATCAACTGGTTTTCTTCTTGGCGATCCAATAAATACTTGTTATTGTCTGCATAGAATATGTGTTCCGTGAAATAAGGCTTGGATAGGAAACCAACGATCACAGAAAGTACCAAAAGGCATGAAAAGAAAATAATGGTAGGGGACTGAATTGTCTTGAGCCATTTCGTCATCGTATCACCTTCCTTTCCACTTTTTTCTATTACGCTGATTTCGGGAAAGGGTTGCGCAGGGGTTGTGCCATAAAAGAATGGAACTTACTGGTTTCTTTTTTTGAAGCTGCTGTTATTATGAATTTATACCCTGAATTTGAGCTTAAGAGGGTGCAGCAGTCGTTGCCTATTAGACAAGTCACAGGAGGAGATTGGGATGATTAGAGGATTAACGAAAGCAGGTTTGGGGAAGATCGAGTCTGATGAACAATATATTACGAATGCGGCCAAATATGGCTTCCAGTCCGTAGATTTGAATCCGCTCTCATTGGTTCAACAATACGGCAAGGAGCAAGCCGCACACCTATTGGAAAGCAATGATATCATCATCGGTTCAGCGGATTTCACCGTGGACTGGAGAAACTCAGAAGAGCAATTTCGTGAAGGACTCAAATCTCTGGTTGAAATGGCTGAAGCCTCTGCTTCGCTGAATTGTTTCACTTGCTGCACCTATGTTCTACCCTCGACCGATCAGCCTGCAGCATCTTTCATGGCGGCGGCTACCAGACGATTGAGACTCTGTGCAGACATTCTGGGGGCGTACGGTATCCGGCTAGGGTTGGAGTTTGTCGGCTGCCATCATTTGCGTACCCAGTGGAAGAATCCGTTTATTTGGAGTGTGGAAGACACGCTGGACTGGATCGAGACCATTCATGCTCCCAATATAGGCTTACTGGTGGATTCCTATCATTGGCATACGCTTGGTTTGAGTATGGAAGAGGTGCTGCAATTGAAAAAGGAACAGATTGTTCACGTTCATATCAATGATGCATATGATCTGCCAATTGAAGAATTGCTTGATAATGAGCGCCTGTATCCAGGCGAGGGAGTCATTGATCTGACGGGTTTTCTGAAAAACTTAGGGGCTATTGGTTACACGGGCGTTGTATCTCAGGAAGTTCTGGCACCTGCATCAACACTTGATTCAACCGAGCTGTTTGCCAAGTCGAAAGCAGGCTTTGATGAGGTGTTTGCAACGCTATAAATTGATGGAACAATGAAGAGTTGGAAGTATTGCAAGAAGCTGGCGGGTTCACAAGTATTGCATCAATGGATTCGCCAGTCCCTTTTTATTCTATTATTCAGTTCATGAAGAAATTAGAAATTAAAGTGATATATATGAATATCCACAATAGAAGGAGTACATAAAATGAAGTTTTTGTTTGAATTGATGTTATCCATGCTAATGCTCACCAATGGTTCGAGTGGCGAACCTCTTACCAGAGAGGATGTTCAAGGCTATCTCAAAACTCATCATCTGCAATACGCTGATACAAAAATAGTGAGTGACCACTCTGCACTGTTGATTGATGTAAAAGGAGAGCATGCCAAAGCATCTATCCTCACCAAAACAGCGGATAATAAGCTTGTAATGCAACCTAACGAGTATGTATGGGAAGAAGACGAAGAGGGCATATCCGTAGAAAAGGTAGATCGATATTTATGTATTGTGATCCACGATAAAGCGATGAGTCATGATATGGATTTCGTTAACATTGTCTATGTAGATGATAATGGGAATGAGCGAAAGGATCGCTACTATTTTAAGGGGAAACAAGCCATTATTATTCCAATGCCACGGCAAGAGTACGTCGTGATTGCCATTTACGGAAACGATGGATTCATCCACGACATGATTAAACACTTCCCTGAGATCATGTTACAGCAAAATAAACTATAGTGAATTCCAAAAATCGGATAGTGAATTAACAAGGGAGCGAAAAGATAAGGGGCTGATGCCCCTCTCGTACAGCACTGAACCAACATTAATCAAGCAAGCCGCGTTCCTTCATCAATTGATGCGTTACCGCCCACAATTTGTGTTGCATTCCGGCATCTCCGCCTGGATCCACGGGAGTAATTGCCGCCCCGCTTCCCACATTGAAATAACCTCCCGAAACCTTTCCAAACTCGGGTTCCACAGCCAGACGAGTCATGATATCCGCCCCCCGGCGCGGGTCGCCAATGTGCAGAAATGTTAAGATGCGCTCAAGTACACTCGCGAACCACAGCTCCCGTCCAAGACCAGTGACATTGAAACCTGGATTCAAGGCATTCACACAAACCCCGGTCCCATCCCATTGTCTGGCTAGTTCGCCAGTAAACATAATATTCAAGAGTTTGGTTTTGCCATAGATCGGAGAGGAGCCACGTGCAGTAAAGGGAGTGGTATCCATCAAGTCATCCGGCAGCACCAGTTGGCCATGATTCCGAGAGGCTTCAGATGCAACGTTCACAACGCGGGCATGACCTGACTGAATCAAGGAATTACGCAACATATGCGTTAGCAGCCAAGGGGCCAAATAGTTCACGGCCATCATCTCGGCAAACCCTTCAGAAGTCACTCTTTGTTCAAACGCATGGAGTCCGGCATTATTCAAAAGTACATCGATACGTGGATACGCAGCTGCCATTTCAAGCCCAATACCTTTTACATCACTCAGCAAGGATAAGTCTCCGAAGAAAAATTGGATCTTGGCAGAGGGCATGATTGCCCTGATTTTGTTTCTGGTAGCCTCGGCGCGCTCTTCGCTTCGGGCTGTGAGTACAAGATGTGCACCACGTTTGGCAAGCTCGATGGCAGCAAGCTGCCCCAATCCGCTTGTTGCTCCGGTGATTACGATAATAGACTGTGTTGTTTTCATAGTGAAGTCTCCTTTTGACACGATCAGAGTTGAAAGATATAATTGACATAAATCAACTATATATTTTAATTGATATTTGTCAACTATATATTCCGAAGCCTGTTTGGATGTATCGAGGAGAGGGGAACAACAACAATGACTGAACATGCAGCCAAAACAAAAGACAGAGAAGCCCTGGAACTGGCGCTTGGTGAGCAGATCCATGCCCTGATTAGTGCTTCACATGCGCTTAATGTCCGATCTGCAGAGCGTTTTGATGCGACCCTGCAGCCTGCCGCTTTTCATCTGGTACGGTGGCTGTACTCTTATGGTCCTACAAGCGCCGCAGCTTTGGCAGAAGCGACTGCCATGGACCGAAGCTCAGTAAGCCGCCTGATTAAGCAGCTCGAAACGTCAGGATATGTGAGCAAGGCGCAGGACCCTGATGATCGGCGCGGCATTCTATTGTCTCTGACGGAGCTTGGCGAGCAGTCGACAGTGAATGCGCTGAAGGAGAAGGAATCTGCCTTTTATGAGCGTATATCCAGATGGGATGATGAAGAGCTGGGACGTTTCACGACCATGCTTCGGCAGTTTAACGGCTTGGAGGAGTAGTGTAGGGTCGAAAGTAGTGTTGATATAAACATAGCCTAGGTAAAAAAACAAAAGGTGATATCCATATTTCCACTGGACATCACCTTTTGATTTACCGAGGATAAAACAGAGTTGTATTTGTCGGCAAGGTATCCTAAACCATGTTTGAATAAAGGACTCGAACCCATAGGAAGCATGACTTCCCTGTAACGAGGAATGTTGGTGATATCCGTTGGACTAACGCGCGTTCCAGCATAATTAGCCTCTTCATATGTAGTAGATTTGCCATTGAAATAACATCCCATTCACAATCTTTTTACGTAATCCGAGATGTAAAATTCATGTCAAAAGAGAGCATTAACCGAGTAGCCGTGGGATGTAGAGCGCATAAATATCTCTGAAATAAGTGGTATGTATTACAGTGTTTAGAATCCTGTTCACAGTGCGATTTTTACATAATTCTTCATCTTAGCCGCCTCTATCATGGAATCCTCACAGACCTCTTCCTGTCATCCACAAGAGTGGTGAAAGTTTCCTGAATGGTGAACAAATTTTGAACGTTGCAAAGGCAGGATCGGCCTGATTTTATCAATTCCGACTCATAAAAATGAGAGATTTAGAGAGGATACAACATATGCATACAGCAAAAGAGAGCTTTAATAGAACGTAAACGAATGCAGCTCTATGTAAAATTTTTAATAGGCGCTTTCAACACGTTGACCCTGCCCTCAAAGTCTCATATATATACTCCCGTCACAACAACACAGAACGGGTGGAGGGATCAGGTTGTTCAACAAAAAAGGAAAGAAAATGCTTGCGATGCTTACGCTGATACCCCTGGCTACAGGGATGGTCATGGGAGCGTTTCCTGCGGCAATTACCTATGCAGCTGCGGGAGATAATACACCAGTCAGCAGCACGGCTGCAGGCTCATGGCAAACGGGGGATTTGCACGTACATACATTTGAATCGGATGATGCGCAGAATTCGCTGGAGAACGTCCTGGACGCGGGTTTGACGCAATATGGGCTGGACTGGATCGCGCTGACGGATCATTTGCGGTTATCCAAGCGGGATCACAACGGAAATGAAATTCCTGGTGGGTCCATTCCGATGTCCGTGGGAATGAATGAATATCAGGTACCACAGATCAAGGCACTACAGGAGCAAGGCAAATATGCAGGCAAAACGATCTTCTCCGGCTTCGAATGGGACATGCCGACGCACGAACACGTTGGTGTGGGGATTCTCACCGATGAGCCGAATTCGACCGAAGCTCTGGAAGCTGCGAAACAATTCGAATATCGTTTTACCAATCGCGATGCGAGTCTGTTTGATCCGGCGGATGTAGCGGCCTGGGATCAGGAGGGCGGACGTGCCTATACGACACATCAGGATGCACTAACTGCCATTGAATGGCTGAAAACCAACTATCCAACAACGAGCTATGCGATGATCAACCATCCTTCGCGTGGCAAAAATAAATATACAATTGCGGACTTCCGCGATTTCAACGATCTGGCACCACAAGTGGTATTCGGTATCGAAGGTATGCTTGGTAATCAGATGGAACCGGATCGCGGCGGGTATAACACAACCTACAACGTGTCTAATCCGACGGCAGACGATGGGTACAAATACCGTACATATGGCGGTGTAGACTACATGGTGGCCAAAGTCGGCGGACTGTGGGACGCACTCCTGGGAGAAGGTCGCCACTTCTGGAATTATGGTAACTCGGATTATCATTTCAAGACCATTGGCACGAATTCCAGTGGTTATTTCCCTGGGGAATATGCCAAGACTTACGCGTGGATTGAGGGCAGCGGAATGCAGGCGGTGCTGGATGGCCTTCGTTCCGGAAAATCCTTTTCCGTATTCGGAGATCTGATTAACGCATTGGATTTCACCGCTTCCGGAGCAGGCGCTCAGGCTGAAATGGGTGAGGATCTTAATGTGACTCAGGGCGATGAGGTTGAACTGAAGATCCGGTTCAAGAGCCCAGCGAGCAACAACTATGAAACACCAATCAACAGCGGCGTATCCGCTGGAGTAGTACCTGAGGTGGATCATGTTGACCTGATCGCCGGGGATGTGACGGGCAAGGCCGAGAAGGGTACAGCCGCATATAACAAGGATACCAACGATTCCACCCGAGTGCTGGCTACCTTCACATCGGACGATTGGACGACAGATGCGGAAGGCTACAATGTCATCACATATAAGATCAAAGCCACGGATCAAGACCAGTATTTCCGCCTGCGCGGGACGAATCTGGATATGAACGTTCCAGGCGAGACGGTGAATGGCGAACCACAGCTGGATCCGAAGAATACGACTACTGATGCAGAAACGCGTTTCAACCAAATCAATGACAGCAACTATAGGGATCTTTGGTTCTACTCCAATCCAATCTTCGTGAGTGCGACACCTTACAGTGATGTACAAGCGGTAAATGACACACTGCAGGCAATTGATCTGGGAGACCTGAACGCGGTCACTTCCGATCTTATGCTTCCTGTTGAAGGCAAACATGGAGCGACGATCACTTGGTCCAGTTCGAATCCGGAATTGATCGATAATCAAGGCAAGCTGCTGACACAGCCGGATAACAATGAACGATTGGAACTGACGGCAACTGTACAACGCGGCAGCGAAATACAAACGAAAGTTTTCACTGTCATCGTAGAGGGCACCAATAATCAGGTTCTGATTTTGAAAAGCAATATGACCACCATGGACGGCCAGCCGTATCATACGGATACATGGACGAATCAGTCTGTAAACGTTAGTGTAACCAGCGCAGTATATGCACCGGCCACTTCGGCGACCATTGAGTTGTCCCGTGATGGAGGACAGACGTATGAACCCTATTTAGAGAATACCCTTCTCGAGATAACAGAGTCTGGAGAACATACCCTGTTATTCCGAGCTACAGACGATCTGAACGGTGAATATACGTTACCGGTGGTTGTCAAAATAGACCGTGAAATTCCGGTTATTACGCTGCAAGGCAGCAGCCAGATGACACTGAACGTGGGAGATACCTATAGCGAGCCTGGAGCATTGGCATCCGACAATGTAGGCATTAGCGGTTCTGTGGAGATCGATGGCACCGTGAACACGCAAACAGCCGGGATTTATACGATTCGTTATAACGTAAAAGATATCGCTGGCAATGCAGCAGCAGAAGTCACACGTACCATTACGGTACAAGCCAGTTCGAGCAATGGCGGTGGATCAGGCGGCGGGACTGGAGGCAGTTCCGGTGGCAATTCCGGAGGAAGCACGCCAAGTGTACCAACAACGCCTACCGTTCCTGCAACACCATCCACTCCGGAAACAGGATTGGATTCATCCACTGTAGTGAAGGTTGAAGTGGAAGCGAATCAGCCTGTACAGACAGGGATTAAAAACGTGGTGGAATTCAACGCTCCGGCTGGAGCTATTGGGGAAAAAGATACTTTACAGCTGTCCGTGATCGCAAAGGACAAACTGCAGAATACAGCTTCGCTAAATGTGCTGGGTCAAGCGGTACAGATTAGCCGCACAGGTGGACGGACGTTAAACCATTCGGCTGAGTTGAGCCTGAATTATGATCCGGCAGGTTTGATAAGCGGAACGAAGCCGGCAATCTATTATTATAACGAAGCTCGTCAGAGCTGGGTATTTGTCGGCGGGGTAACGAATGCAACTGGAACTATTACGGCGAATGTGAATCACCTGGGTACCTTTGTTGTGTCCAGTTACACACCGGTGAACCTGTCAGATCTAAATGGACACTGGGCATCTGATTATGCGGATCGACTGATGGGCATGAACGTCATCCAAGGGTATACAGATGGAACATTCCAACCGTCCAAGGAGATCACAAGAGCTGAGTTTGTCACATTGCTCAGCAAAGCATTGGCTCTCCAAACGGTAGCGTCCACGACTTCATTTGCCGATGAGGAAGCTGTACCTGCATGGGCGAAGTCCGAGATTGCAGCTGCCGTACAGGCTGGTATAGTTACCGGTTACGGAGACCATACATTCAAGCCGGATCGCACCATTACCCGTGCCGAGATGGCCGTGATGATGGCGAAGGCGTTGAAGTTGAGTGATGTGCATGCAGGAACGAAGGGTGAGATTGCCAAACCAAGCTTCACCGATGCAGCACAAACACCTGCTTGGGCACAGGAAGCCATGGATGCAGCTGTACAAGCCAATATTATTAATGGGTATACGGACAATACGGTTCGTGCGGGGAATATGACGACCCGTGCGGAAGCGACAGCTATGATTTACAAATTGCTGCTTGCGATGCATCTGTAAAGAATAAAAGTACTTGTAAAGAACACTTATAAAAATGAGGAATACCACTATTGTGGTAATCCTCATTTTTTCTGTATCTTTAAGAGCAAAATCACAATATAAACAAGCAAAGTAAGTACAAGAGCTGGACCCAAATAAAGGCCAACTGTACCAATGGCAATGATGACGTAAGTCACAATTAAACAAGCCACATACAACGATAAGATCTTTAACAGTTTTATTATGAACTCCTCCTAGATAGCAGTAAAAGACTTACCCAATAGGATAAGCCTCTTAAGTTTCGCTGTCTACCAAATAATTACATACCAATCTATAACACAAAAATAGGAATAAATAAGGCCGGAAGCAGTTTCAAAACTTTGATCTCCGTAAACTTCAGGACGTTCAATCCGGTACAGAGCGCCAGAATACCGCCAATCAGCGTGATTTCGTTAATGATGTTGGTCGTCATGTATACGGATATGAAATCAGCCGAGAAGAAGACCAGCGCTTCGATGACAAATAAAATAATCGCTGAAAGCATGATGCCAAAGCCGAAAGAAGAAGCCAGAATTAATGCCGTAATGCCTGAGAAAATGGTGTTGATCTGCAAAAAGGTGTTATCCCCCTGCAGTGCACTTTGCAGCGGTCCGAGAATCGGTATCGACCCTAAGCATAATAAAGAGATCGCAACCGTTAATCCTTCATTCAGTCCATTGGATGAGAAGCGGGTCATGATTTTGGACAAGATCTGGTCGAAATTAATCAGTTGACCGATAATGCCGCCTACCGTAAGAAAGATAACAAACATGACCTGATACTGGCTGGTGGAGATACTTTCCATCGTTGTACTGATTCCGATGATAATTGCGCTGATCCCAATGACTTGATACAGGATGGCTTTATATCCGTCATTGACAAACGTTTTGGTGATCGCTCCAAGAGTACTTCCGAATACAATGGAAAAGCAATTGACTAATATTCCTAACATGATTTCACTCCTGAATTCACCAAACCGAGTTTAGAACATCGTCTACTTGCTGTATTCTCGTCACAGATGGTGTTTGAATTAGATTTCCTTTGACCATGACCATGCGTACACCGGATAATGCTTCAATGTTTTCCAGTGGACTCTGGTCCAGCACGATCAGATCTGCCTGTTTTCCGATATCGACCGTTCCTGTAACGTCCTCAATGCCCAGAATCTTCGCGTTGGTTCGGGTCACCATATCAATCAGCTGTTTGTTGCTAAGGGTAGTCTGTTTGATGTAATAATCCATTTCTCTCCACATGTCATAGTGAGTCACGTACGACATGGCGGCATCGGTGCCAACACCGATGGTAATGCCATTTTCGATGGCCTGCTGGGCACCTTTTAACATGGATGTATACACGAGTCTGGCGTTTTCTTTCACGGTTGCACTCACCTTCGTTACTCTCGAATCGAGCAGAGCAGAGGGATAAGCCGCCAGAAAGGTAGGAATGAGCGCAGTATAGCCATTCAGGGCATTTGGATTGTTTTTGAACAAACGGATAATCTCGTCATCCATCTCGGAGCCGTGCTCAATCGTATCCACGCCGCCTTTTAATGCAACTCTGACACCTTCCGTGCTTTCCACGTGAGCTGCCACCCGCAGCCCGATTTTGTGGGCTTCATCGCAGATCGCGGCAACTTCCTCGACCGTCATCTGCAAACGGCCAGCTTCGCCGACCATTTTGGCATCCGTCACGCCGCCCGTCACGCAGATTTTGATGAGATCCACGCCGTTCTTCACATTGATGCGTACATTCTTTCGAGCTTCCCAAGGGGAGTCCCCAACGAGAGCAAGGAAAGGAGCACCATGTCCTCCTGTTACACTTAGGAAAAATCCAGAAACAAGCAGATTGGGACCAACGAAGTCACCGTTATTAATTTCATCCCGCAATTTTACATCGGTATAGAAGAATTCGCCGACACTGCGCATCGTGGTTACGCCCGCGTGGAGTGCGGTCAGGGCATTGCGTTTCATTCGTTTTTTCAGAACGTTTTTGCCGAATTTCGTGTTCAGGATTCGATCATAGGCGAAGTGCAGCATGCCTTCGCTGACCGACAGGCTGAAGGGCTTACCATCCGCAAAGAGATGGACGTGAGCGTTGATCAAGCCAGGCATCACATATTTTCCCGATAGGTCGATGACCTCATAGTGGCTCGGAATGGCCAGTTCACTTGATTTTCCAATCCCCTGAATCAGCCCTTGCAGCCCTTGCTCATTGACCAGGACGGTCATATTTTTCTCCAGATCGCGATTAAGGTCTCCATGAATCAGATGGCAGTTCTTTAATGCATAAGCTGTGTTCGTCATTGGGTGTTCCTCCTTGAAATGAGCATCGAATTTAAAATTGAATTATTAATTCATTTTTGAATCAAAAAAAATAAGGGGGGGTGGATTAGGCATTTTTTTGGCGTGCGGACCAAGTACGTTTGTTGACCTGATCTGCACGCAGTGCCAGCTAGGCGTATAGCTTATTCGCTCAAACTCTTCATGCCGTATAACCGGTATACATATAATGCTTCAAAAATCTGCTTGCGGCTGTCCTCGCTCATGTCCCGTTTCAACAAATCCAGGTTCATGTCGATCACATTGTGTGCGAGGATATCGAGCAAGATCAGGTGTTCTTCCATTCCAATCTCATAATGCTTGTACTGCTTTTTGAGATAGGCTTTCTTGGTTTCGATCATAGTCTCGACGAGCTCGTTCTTGGCGTTGGTGTAGATCGTTCCTTTGTTCTTTTCGAAAATGATGATGATCTGGTTCCGGTATTTGCGCAATACGTCGACCTGTTCCTGCAGCAGTGCCGATTTCCTTTCGCTGTCCGTATCCGCCTCGAACAGGTTCTGGTTATCGAAGTGAATGGTATCGACCAGCACTTTTTTCAGGTAATCCACCAGATCGGGCGGCACGGCTGCGTAGAACAGATCCTTTTTGTTTTTGAAATACGTATAGATATTGCCTACCGAAATATTGATTTCATTTGCAATGTCGCTCATTTTGGCATCCACAAAACCTTTCTCGTAGAACACCTTGAGCGCCGCGTATTCAATTTCTTTCCTGACTTCGTCTTTCTTGGCTTGCACCATTGAGAACGACTCCTTAATAATGAATGAGTGATTCGTTATTAGAATAGTCCTTTTGGGATGGGGTGTCAAATGGGAGACGATAGAATTTTAATCTAACTAAAACTACGATTTCAGCAGTTATAATTTATTGAGCTCACACACGTTACATAATTCCCAGCACTGGTAAGTACTTAATCGTTATAATACTAAAAAAAATGTTATGCTGTTTAACTTGTATATATCTCACATTGAATTTAAGAAGTTTATATGGACTCACTACAGTATTAACTTAAGTGAAGTCTGAGCGGTTTTTATTCTGAATTAGAAGAGGTGAAGTCCGTGGACGCCATCGAAAATGAGTACTATTATGATGGAATCAAATTCTTGGAATATACAAACTTCAAAATTTTCAAATCTGTTATAGAGGAAAGTACTGGGCATAAGGGCATTGAGGATAATTTCACTGATTATTATTCTAATTTGTTGAACACTTACGGAAATGATCCTATAAAGTTAGTACATATTAAAAGGCTTTTTTTTGAACACATTGTGTATGGCCGATTGACTAACATTTATTTATATAGAATAAGCACTTCTGCTTTCACAAAACAATTTTTTTTCAAAAGAGTATCCTTATTGATTGATGAATTTAAAATTAATTTATCAAATTCAATACATAAATATCTATCTAGAGACGGTTTTTATTTAATGGATTCAATTAATGTTACTAAGTCTGGTGCAAATTTCATAGCCGGTTATGATTATGATAGCCAAGGGGATAATGTAGTTTCTGCCAGATTTTTATTCGGAAGAAATGTATTTAAGAAACATAGCGATAAGAGTGAATTTTTGTTAGGAGCAGTTGAAGTGAACTTTGAGGAAGGAACCTTTACAATATATACAAAGAACCCTGTAGGGCTAACACAAAATGGGGAAAAAGAGGATGAAATAGAAGAGGAGTCTAGTTATTCTATCTCTAATTATTATAAATTCCTTAAAGATAAAGTTTCTGAATTGCTTAATATTTCAATTATACCAACTTCTTCCGATAAAGATCAGAAAGGAATGTATAATTTTTGCAAGTCACTTTTTGATCAATTAGTAGAAGAACCAAAGAAACTGGTTTTTGAGAATATGAATGTACTAATTAGTAAAAAAGTCAAACAACTAATGAAAAAAATAGCTGAATTAGGTGAAAAACCTACAAAGAATGAAGGTAAAGCTTTAGAAAAAAAGATGGAAGCACTATTGCTTGGTGTTTATGTGAGTACCAATATGGATGAAAATTCATTAAGACTTAAAGCTAGAGAACTATCTTTATTAGGATACCCTTTGAAGATAAATTACAAGAATTCTAGAACTAATAGAAGTTCAACTGGAACCTCCACCGTAAAAAAGCCGATTGCAAGTTCAGATACTCTTTATAGTTTATTAACTGACTTTGAAAGCACAAGAAAATTAAATAAATGGTCTATGGCGTGGTTTTACGATTTGAAAGATGATTCTGATGATGATGCTATTCAAACTGCCATAGAATCTAATAAAGTATGTTTAAAAATCACTTTAATTGCTACCAGACATCATAATAAGGAGATTTTACACCATGTCATTAGAAACGTTAATAAATATCGTTAGTACAGAAAGTGATGAAAGTACTAAAGATGTGCTCATTTGCCTTAATAAAATACTTGATGAGTTTGGAACAAATCCATTTATTGATGATGATATAAATGAAATATCTACTGTCGGTGTATTATTATGTGAAAAACTCTATTCTGACGGGCTTTTACAAGTTTCTTTTTCATATTCTTGCAACGATTTAGATGAAGAGACAGAAAGCCTTTCTCATAATTGTAAATACTGTGGAGAGGTACTCCATGAATCTATTGATTATCATGATGTTACGAGAATTTATAAATTTTCAAGAACAAGTTATGATGAGATACTTGAATACAATTATATTCTTAATGAAAATAAATATTTCATACCTGAGCTTTATCGTAATTATGATAATTTAGTTAATGAAATAGACAATGTGGTTCCCTTCCTAGGGTCAGGAGTCTCAATGCCTTTTAATTTGCCTAATTGGGAGGGACTCTTACGTGGGCTAGAGGATTTCCTTTCGGAGGAATTCCATAAAAAATATTATAATGAACTAGTCTCTGACGGTTCATATTTTGAGGCGTTTGATTTGTTATTGGAAAAATCTATGAATGTATCAAACGAGGACCAGTTAAAAGACGAAATTGTACAAGTTATTTCACAAGCTAATATGGATATTGCTGATGACGAACATAATATTTCTGATTTAATAAAATTGAACTCACACTATTATATATCAACAAATTATGATCTTATTTTTGAGCATTTTCTAACAAATGAGGATGGTTATAATACGCCAGTCTGTATGGATGAGATTGGGAACTTAAGAAACATATCCACTACGGGCAATAAAGTTATTCATCTACATGGTCACATTAACAGAAAATCAAGCATGGTAGTAACAAAAAAAGATTATTCCAAACTTTATAGTAGAAAAGGAATACTCGTACAATTAGCTGCAATTTTAGGGAATAAATCATTGCTTTTTATAGGGTTTTCTTTTAAAGATAAATTCTTCAATGATATATACGACAAGTTAGTGAATATTTTGAAAACGCATCATTATATTGTATTGTTTAATCCTGATTTACAAGAGATAAGAGAATTAAATAAGAAAAATATCAAAGTTATTGGACTTAGAGTTAATGATGGTGACTATATAGATGCCATAAGAACATTAATTAATTTTATCGTGAGAAAGGTTAATTAATATTTTAAATACCATATTATTCGAGATTTATAATCTCCCTAATATCATCAATATCCAACGCTTCTGCGATCCGCTCAATATGAGCAAAGTTAATGTTCTCGCGCTTCCCTGACTGCAACTCACTTAACGCAGCATGGCGAATATCAGATAACCGTGCCAACTCGCGCAGTGAAATATTATGTTTTTCTGTGAGTTTATGAATATTGACGACGACTTTCTTAGCCATGAGTATCACTCCTAAAATTTCCATGTGGTCTTGACGTTACGCATGAACGTACCATATAATTTTTGTATATCTGGTACTCTTATGCGTACCAATTTTAGGGGTGGTGACATGACAAGTACCAACGGCGAAGAGCTATCTTCGCAGTACGCACAACTCATCGAACAGGAAGACGATTACGTAGACCAACTTGTCACATGCAACAAACTCATCCTGGATTCCATGGACATCATCGCTAAGCGGGCGGGGGTACTGCACATGGATACTGTAAAACAGGCAGCATATCACCTTCATGCCATGGAGCAGGATCTGAACCGAAAGTTATTCGAAGTCCGACTGAAGAAGAGCATCTTAGCGAATCGAATGAACCAGTCTATATAAAATTACACTCTAATAAGGGACAGATCAGGATCATTTTATGATGATCTTGGACTGTCCCTTTACCTTTCCTTGAAAAATCACGCTTTCAATTAAGCATTGACTTTCCCGTTGTGTCCCCCTAAACTTCAATTATTAAAATACTTTTAAAAACATTTTTTCGAATGATAAATCAATTGAAAGGAGGGTTCAATTCTACATGCAGCCTACATCACACAACACACAGCAGGTGAAGCGAATTAATGTGGAGCTGGTGAAGAACACGCTTAGATCAACCGGCGTGGGAACGAAGTCTTCCATTGCGAATCTGACAAAACTCAGTGTGGCGACCTGCGGCACAATTCTGAACGAGCTGCTGCAGACGGGAGAGATTATCGATCTGGGCCCGGATGAATCAAGCGGGGGGAGACCTGCGAGCAGATATCAATTCAATGCGGACTATGCCAGCGTGCTATGCGTGTTTATTCGAACAGAGGGCGGTGTTCACTCGATCACGCATCTTCAGGCTAATCTGAATGGCGAGATAAAGGATGAGCAGACGCTTATTTTGGATGAGATTACCGTGGCTACGGTGGAGGATTTGGCTACAGCCTTGATTGAAAAGTACAACAATGTTCAGGCGATTGGGATCGGCATACCGGGGGTGGCACACAACGGAATTATTGGCATTTGTGATGTGCCAGGTCTGGCAGGTCAGCCGCTGGGGCCGTGGCTCAAGGAGCGATTCGATGACGTCGAAGTCATCATTGATAACGACATGAATCTGACGGTGTACGGACTGTACAACGAGCAGCATTTTGAGGAAGAGAAAAACTTTGCGGTGGTCACTTTTCCAAAAAATCATTATCCCGGGGCAGGCTTCATCATTGACGGTCACCCGTTGAAAGGGAACACACATTTTAGCGGCGAGGTATCCTACCTGCCTTTTGGGGTGTCATCCGAAGAACAGCTTCAGCTGCTGCAAACTCCGGAGGGACTGCATCAGCTTGTGGTCAAAACGCTGGTATCCATCATTGTCATTATTAACCCGGCAGCGATCGTCATTACAGGAGACACGATGGACTCTGGCATGCAGCACGATCTGATCCAGAGTTGCCTGCAAACCATTCCACAGGAGCATATGCCACAAGTCATGATTCAAAATGACACACGGCGTGAATATGTTACCGGCCTGGTTGCTGTCACGTTGGAGAGCTTAACCTACCGCATCCAGTTAATCGAGAAAAAATGGTAGATCATATGTGACGAATCGTTATTTGTCTTATACAACAGGAGGTACTATTTTGAAGCAGCAAGCGAGTAAGAAAAAGTTTAATAAGATGTATGCCATGCAGCTGGCGACAATCTTTATTGGTTTTATCGTGTTTGGCATATCGGAAAATATTAAAGGGCCGGCGATTCCGCGCATTCAATTCGACTTCAATCTGGACGAGAAACAGCTCGGAACGTTGTTATCCCTGAACGCATTGGGGTATCTGATCGCTTGTTCGTTTACGGCCATCCTTGTCCGGAAATGGGGCATCAAGGCGGTTAGCATTATCTCCTTTGCCTCCATGATTCTCTCGGGTGTGTTCATTTATTTATCCCATACATATCCGCTCTTTGCATCATCGTATTTCTTCATGTACATCGGTAACGGCATGTTGGAGATTGCGCTGGCGATTCTGGGTGCTCGGATCTTTGTGAAAAATACAGGCATGATGATGAACCTGTCTCATTTCTTCTATGGTCTGAGTTCAACCGTAGCTCCGCTGCTGGCAACGGGCGTCATGTCACTGACGGTGTTTGGGCATGAACTGGACTGGCGCGGCATGTATCTGGCCATGTTGTCCCTCTGCCTACTGCCTATTATTGCGGCGATGCTTAGTACGTTTCCGGGTGATGATCTTCCGCATGAAGACCGGGTTTCCCTAAAAATGCTGACACGTGATCCGGCCATCTGGATGATGGTGCTGATTCTTTCTTTTGGCGTGGTATCCGAACTGGCCGTGGGCGGCTGGCTTGTAAACTTCCTGGAAAAGGCGTATACATGGGACACCGTGAAGGCTTCGGGGATGCTGTCTGCATTTTTCCTTAGCTTCTCGCTCGGGCGTCTGCTGCTTGGTCCGCTTACGGACCGGATTGGTTTTGTACTTTCATTGATTGTTTTCTCGGCTTTCTCAGCTATCTGTACGTTCGCGGCCATCGCGGGCGGTGAGGGGCTGGCGTTCCTGTTTGCCGTGTCTGGTGCAGGTATTGCGATGATCTATCCAACCGTGATGGCATTTATTGCGAAAAGGTATCCAAACGGAAGCGACACCGCCATTACGTTTGCCGTTACGTTGATGGGGGTCGGCAGCGTCATTGGTAACTATGCGATTGGCTGGGTTATTGAAGGCGTGAAGAACGCGTATGGTGCAGCTACTCCGTTGGGGCTGCTTCGCGGTCTGCAGGCGGGTTATGGGTTTATCGGTTTATGCGCTGTGATCTGTGCGGCGTCGGGCGTGGTGCTATTTGTATATCTGAAACGGAAGCAGGAACTGATTTAGTAATTATTCTATTTAATTTAATTATGTGAGATGGCATAGGAATCCTCGATCGAGTTAACCGGGGGTTCTTTTATTTATTGAATCTGAAATACATGATGCTATTATTTTAGCTATCAGTAGACGGATAAAATTTTCATTTTACGGACGGATTCAATGTATCTTTGTATTGTTTCATGTATATCATATGGATATACAATTGCAGGGGGGAGATGTATAATTGGAGCATCAGTCAAACGAAAGGCGTGATATTGCCATGACTACAGCCACACTCAGCAAATGGGGAAATAGTAGTGCAATCCGTATCCCTAACCAATTGCTTAAGAAACTTAATTTAGAAGAGGGCGCGGAAATAGAAATTTTAGTAACGGCAGATAATGAGCTGTTATTGCGTCCAGTATCTAAGGCAACTGAATCTAATGAGGAACTACGCTCCCATCTAAAATCGTTGCTCTCTAAAGTTAAAGATAATAAACGACATGAAGAAATAGACTTTGGCACAGAAGGGAACGAGTTACTTTGATCATTCCCAAACGAGGCGATCTGATATGGCTTGATTTCGATCCCCAAGCGGGTCATGAGCAAGCAGGGAGAAGGCCGGCTATTGTTTTATCTGAACATGAGTTTAATGAGGTAACGGGTTTTGCCGTGGTATGTCCCATAACGAGCCAAGTCAAAGATTACCCATTTGAAGTGAAGCTACCAGAAGCACTGCCAATTTCGGGTGTTGTTTTGACGGATCAGTTGAAGAGTCTTGATGTACGACAACGACGTATTCAAATTGTAAGCCATGTTGAGTCGGAATCCGAATTCATGAAATCAGTTCTACGGAATGTTCGTTCTATATTGGCATAATATAAGAATAATGATTCTATTCTTAAATCCACGTCTATCTCAATGACGTGGATTTTTTTGATTAGTATACTGGAATTCTCCTAGTGAAAAGATAGATTTTTAATCCTCTGAAAATGTTTCCCATTTATAGTATGATCATACTATCGATAGCTTATGCAAACACGTACTCTATCATCTCTGTGGCTATCGGATATATTCGGGTCATCACGAACGAGTACGTAGACCACCCTATACATAAAGCAAAGGGGATAGAGACATGGCAGTAACCTCAAATCTAGAACAGATCCGCATTATTGAATACGATCACTCCTACGCTGCCGCACTCGCAGACATGTGGAACCGCAGCAATGAAAGCTGGGGAGGAGGGACGAACCAGAGAACAGAGGATACCGTGCGCCGAGAGTTGGAGAGTTCGTCCAATCTGCATGTGTTTCTCGCGGTTCATGAGCATGAAGTGGTTGGCTTTTGCAGCTTTGCCCACTATCGTTTCGATGAAGGTGCGCTGTATGTACCGTTATTGAACGTGCGCCCCGATTATCATGGCCATAAGGTCGGCCGCAACCTGATCCTGAACGCCGTTCGCAAAACGGTGGAAGCGGGGTGGCCCCGCCTCGATCTGTTCACGTGGGCTGGCAATACCAAGGCTGTGCCGATGTACAAGAAGTGCGGTTTCTTCTGGGAGAAAAAAGAGGACAATGTGCACCTGATGAACTTCATCCCGACCGTCTTGCAGACCGAAGCGCTCGCTCCATACTTCGAGGTGTTGGATTGGTATACGGATAGTACGCGTGAACTCGTCATTGAGCCGGATGGCCGGCGGGAGCGAGGCTTTGATTTCTTTGATTACACTTGGAAAAAGGGAGACATCTCCTTGCGAGCCGAGTTCGAGAAGTCCGGTCGCGGCTTGACCGCACTCGATACGCCAGATTACGTAATCTCCACAGAGATGGATGACCATGATCTGGTGTTTGGTTCCACATACAAGGTTCGCTACCGAATCAAGAACTGCTCAGCATCTGAGCAGACGTTTGAGATCAAGGGGCAGGACAACAAAAATATTCGCTTTGCTCTGGACACCGCAAGAGAAGTGGCTCCGGGGGAGGCAACCGTTGTGGAAGGCGAGTTCCATTTGGACCCGGTCACAGAGGAACAGAACCTGATGAAGACCCACCCTGTTGTTGCCAGCACATGGCTGATTGGTGGCAGGAAAGCGGAGTTCCGCATAGGCGTTGCACCGAAGTTTCCAGCCAAGCTGAACATGGTTTTGCCCGTGAAGGAACTGTACACGGGTGTCCCGGCAGAGCTGGTTCTGAACGTGGAGAACAATTATGATGCCGAGGCCGAGTTTGCTTTTGACCTGCCTGAGGATGAATTCCTGGAATGGACAGAACCTTCGGTACGCATCACCGTTCCTGCGAAGGGTAAAGCTTCGATACCTGTATCCTTTATCCTGCGCTCGTATGGACTTTATTCGAGGAAGGTGGAAGTGACAGCTGTTCCGGCAGGTCACCAGCCAGTCGTTTTCACAAGTAAACTCTCCGTCCTCATGAAGGGAACCCAAGGGCGTTATGGCGGAGAGCATGGGGATCAATGGGTAGCTGTGAATGGCGCATTCTCCCTTCATATGAGCAGACAGGATAATACGATGTGGATCGAATATCCGGGCTCTCACCATACGTTCTGGTGGACCTATCCGAAGCTGGGTAAGCCGTTTGCAGAGGAGTTTTCCAAGAAACAAGCCAAAGAAGTCAACATCTACCCCGAAGGGGACAGTCAGGTTTTTGAAGCTCTTTATGAATCGGAGGACTTTCCTGGGTTGCAGATCAAGTCTGTGGTCCATTTGTTTGCCAGCGGCATTGCGGAATTCAACCACGTAATAATCAATACGCGCAGTACAGAGTTGGAAGATAATATGAGTTTGATGACCAACTTCGGATTCTTCGGGAATCGGCTAATTCTGCCTTATCAAGGTCGGTATGTGGACATGGGTGATACTTACTCCAGTGATCCGGGCCATTGGGATAGTGCCCAAATTACGGAGAACTGGCTTTTCTGCAAGGAAGCGTACGGAGCATGTGGTATCTATTGGGACCCTTCGTTGAAGCTGCTTCGTCCTGAATATACACTGGGGCTGGAGCATGAGCTTGGCCGTATGCCTGCAGGGGCCGTTGTACAGACCAAGAAGACTGTATTTGCGTTGAACACTTTCGTGAAGTGGCAGGATTTCCGTTCTTTTGCACGTAAAGAGCGCGATCGGATTGTACCTGTGCTGGATGACCATCTCGAACTGGCTCTGGGCGGTGGTAATCCATTTGAGGGAGGAAAGCTGCAGGCCGAATGGATGGAGCGAAAAATGATACCACTAGCCGGAAATCTGGAGCTGTATGCGCAGAACGGCAGTGCATCGGAGTTTAAAGTTGCAGATATGCAATTAAACCGGGAACAGGACCTTCGCTCTGTACACTTGGAGTTCTCCCCTGAGGAAACCGTGGCAAAGGAAAACAGTGAAAATGGCTGGAAGATTCGGGCTGTATATCGCGGAGAGGATCGGATTCAGGAACGGACCGCTCTCTGGTTTCCGAAGACGCAATCTGCCGTTAACTGTGTAATTGAAGAAGGGCAGGCAGGTCCGGTGTACAGGGTGAGCAATGGAGTTCTCTCAATAGCAGCAGCACCCGGGTTTGGGAGTGTCGTGCATTCCCTGAAGTATCAGGGTGAGGAATGGCTGGACAGTTCGTATCCGGAAGCTGCCCCACGTTCCTGGTGGAATCCATGGTACGGCGGGCTTGGTGTGGGAATCCCGGGTATGAATGGTTTTAGCCGTCAGCAGGAGCATAGAAGTACAGAATGGACGGAGCAGAAGGATGATCACGGAAACGTCTGGACAGGAATCTGCATGACGACCCGGATCGAGAAGCAGGAAGCGAATCGGGGAATCACAGTACAACAGCGTTACCTCATGCTGCCTGGCGTGCCAGTTCTCTGCTCGCTGCATTCGGTGACGAACGAAACCGGATTGATGCTGGCGGACTACTCGCTTACGGAAGATCATTTCTTCAGGCCTTCACCCATCTTTGCCGAAGGTTGGGTGGAACATCCCGAACAAGGACGGTTCTCCTTGGGGAAGGTGGATGCGGGTCTTCAATTGAAGGGACTCTTGCGAGTAGGTGCAGTTTCACGTAAAAACATGCTGCATGCCGTGGATGCCTATCCCAACCATAATCCGTCGGTATATGTGAATAACCAGGTACTCAGCCACAATGTGCATCAACATCTGCCGGTATCCAATGGGGAAACTGCCTGGATGAAACCAACTTATCTGGTCTTAGGGCAGATTCCTCTGAATGCGGAAGATGTCCGCAGCCTGTTGAAGCTATCCTTTAGGAACACAACTGTTGAAAAGGAGAGCACTCATGCCGATCATTGATATTCACATTCATCTGTCTGACATTGACAGCTTCCATCGAACGGCGATCGATCTGTCCCAAGTCGATTACTCTGCCGCCGGTCTTAAGGCGGAGTTTGACAAAAACGATGTCATTCTCGGTATTGGCATGGGAGTAACCGAGCAGACCAAGGGAGCCTTTCCGGACTCCAGTTCACCGAACCCGATGGGACTTGATCTGGAAGAAACGGTCCCGCCCTTTCTGATGGAGTGCGTCGGTGTCAATCCCAACCGGCTTGGCGGTGAACACGCGCAGGAAGAACTGGACCGCATTGAAGCAAGGCTGCAGGCTCCTGAGGTAGCGGGTATCAAGCTGTACGCGGGGTACTATCATTACTATGTCCATGACAAGATTTATACCCCGATCTATGAGCTGGCAGCCAAGTACAATATACCCGTCGTAATTCATACAGGGGACACCTATTCCATGAATGGATTGCTGAAGTATGCCCATCCCCTGACTGTGGATGAGCTAGCTTATCAACAGCGGGGAGTGAACTTCATGATCTGTCATTTGGGTGATCCCTGGGTGATGGATGCCGCCGAAGTGGTGGCGAAGAATCCTAACGTATATGCCGATTTGTCCGGCCTTGTGGTGGGTGATCGTCCCCATTTTGAACGATTCATGAATGAACCGCTGTTCATGGACCATTTCCGCCGGGCGCTGGTATATTCCGATCACTACGAGAAAATGCTCTTCGGAACCGACTGGCCGCTTGCGCCGATCGATCTGTATGCCGAATTCATCCGCAGACTTGTGCCGGAGCAGCATCATGACAAGGTGTTCTACGAGAATGCATTCCGTTTATTTCCGCGCATAGAGCAGCGAATTGCACAGCTGGGTTAAGAAGAAAGGTTACTAATAAGATGGTAAACACTGTCGATACGACGTTTGCGTTCACTATGAGTCAATGATCACAGAAAAGCTCCCGCCACATGTATGGCAGGAGCTTTTTTGAACGCAAGAAGCATTGTTAACGTTATCCAAGCGCCTTGGATATTCCCAGTAATTCTACGAGCTTCTGCTTGAAGCAGGGAAGAGAACGGATCAGACTGGAAGAAACAATTTCCGTGGCAACTCGACTATGTGGTGCCGACTGGCAATATCGGACAGATTCCAGTCAGGCTAGCAGAAAATCTTATTATAGAACAAACGGAGCCCCTTTCATTTTAGAGAGAAAAAGAGGGGCTTTTCTGTTGCAGGAAAAATCTAGTTGCGTTATCAGATTTCATTTACATACGAGCCTTTTTGGCAGGAATTCGAATGGCCGATGGCTCTTCCTTGGGACGTTTTAAATACTCTTTGCTCGGCTTATGCAGCAGAAGGAACGGGATGGAACATAGATATAACGTTTGACCCCAGGTGGGAGGCAGGGCTATGCCCAGCAGTAACGCCAAAATCAGCGCAAATATGGTTCTGGTGTACCTACGTTGGGTGATGCAAACCACGATCCAGATCGCGGGAAGGCCAAGCAAAATAAACCGGGTAATGGCATCCGCTAGTACAACAGGAGCGTTATCCAGTGTGCCGCTGAGAAACAAGGAGATTGCTTTCAAAAGGGAGTACCCCTCATAGACAACTTTGAGGCAGAGTAGAGAGTAAAAGGCATTAAACCATTTTGGCATTTTCATTCTATTCACAGACTCCATTCTAGAACTAAATCTATACTTGCAAATCCCGCTTGGAATACTGCCGCACTTGAGCCTCCTGCTTGAGATACATCTTGCTCGGTTTGTGGAGCAGGAGTACAAGCAGCATGAACAAATGCAGAACGACTAGAAAATTCTGAAGCAATCCGGCAGTGAACAAAAAGGTAAGACTCATAAAGGTCATGGTCAGTTTATATCTTCTTTTTGCAATGAATATCATGGTCAGAATCGGGGGTCCCAGGATCAGCAGAATACGAACTCCTGCATTCGTGAAGTAAGCGACCTGATCAGATAGCGGAAACGCGGCGTAATCTGCACTATGCAGCAGGATGTCGTACATTAAAAAGCCCATGGAAATCCCGATGTAGATCGTCTGCACCCCAAGCAGCGCGCGTATGACGTTTAATAATGTGGGCATCTTCGTATTCAATTTCATTTCTCTCCCTAATGAATATGTAGTTCTTTAATTATACGTAAGTGATGTCATATTTTGTATTAAACCAAAGTCTATATTTGTTAATCGGTTGCCGTCTCCTTTGTCCTAGAAAGATTCTGGGGAAAGGGCGTCAGAGGTACTGCACGAATATGAAAACATCATTGCAAATGTTCTATATCACTGGACAATGTACAGATATGCAGACGATTGAACATGTCGGACAGAACAACCGCAGCGCACAAGAGGAAGTATCAGCTTCAGTTGAGGAAGTGACCGCAACGATGCAGGAGCAAGCGGGGATGACAGAGCATTTGGCAGAGATGGTACAGACCATTGATACATTGACCAAACGGCTTGCAGCGGAAGCGGCGAAGTTTAAAACGAAATGACCCGATGAATTAACAATGAAGTAACCAAAATAAACTAAATAAAATGAAATAACCTATCTGCTTTAAGCAAGTATCACAAGAATCATTTTTTGATATTAAAAGTGTTCATGAAGAAGACGTGCAAGGACGCCAATCGATAAGGATTGATGATGTCCCTGCATGTCTTTTGAATTTATAGGGATGATGAGAAGCCAGTCTTGGCAAATCGGGACAGGGCAAACCGTCCAATATCTTGATCCGTATGTCCTGTCTGGACCAGATCGGACAGGATCTGGCCAATTGCGCTTGCAAATTTGAATCCGTGACCCGAGAATCCGCCTGCCAGCCAAACATGCTCATGCAGCGGGTGACGATCAATAATAAAGTCCTCGTCAGGCGTCATTTCGTATTTGCATACACTGCCACGCTTCAATTGGCCTGCCGCCTGTGGCATGCGAAGCTCAAGCAGTCTCCGCAGTTCACCCTCGTCGGTTTCATCCGTTCCGAACGGTGTCTGTGCTTCTCCTGGCGTCCATGTAGGTCCTGTATCATGACGGCCAATCTTCACTCCGGCTCCGCCGATGCTGGGGAATCCGTAATAGATCCCTTCCCGTTCGGATATCGTGAAACCAGGGAAATGTTCTTCGCCGAACAATGCTTCCGGTGCATCGAACCATCCTACCGTTTTGCGAACGGCCCGGATCGGGAGATTCACAAACGGTTTCAATGTCTGAAACCAGGCACCTGTGCTGAGTATGAGCTTACTTGCGTGATACGTATCTCCTCCAGCGGTTTTTACGGATACGGACTGAGGCCCGCACTCGACATGTTCCACAGGAGTATGCGTCAGCAGAGTAGCACCCGCTTGTTCTGCGGCTTGCCGATACGTCTGAATGCAGCGTTCACTGAACAGATAACCAGCATCCGGTTCGTACATGCCTTCATAATGTTCAGGTATGGTAATCCCTGACCAGCGCTTCATCACTTCATTTGCACGCAGCATCTCATACCGGACTCCGGCATCATCTGCATGAGTCAACCGGTCGCGAAACGTATGAAATTCTGGATCAACCAGGTTGATGACTCCTGAACGAACAAATAGAGTATTACCGGTTATATCCTCCAGCTCCTGCCATAAATTCTGGGCAAGAAGCGCCATCGCGATATAATCAGGTCCCCCGCTGTAAACATGGCGTATTAATCGGGACTCTCCATGATGGCTCCCTTCGGTATGTGGGGGATCAAAAGCATCAATCATCAGGGTTTTTAGCCCGCTTCGTGCCAGATAATAACCTGCACTCATCCCCATGGAGCCTGCTCCAACGATAATGACGTCATAGAATGGTGTGATAAGAGCTCCTCCTCTCGCGGATTGATTAGGCTTGATTAGCTTACATGATAATGTAGACGCGAAAGCGAGTTTGGTCAAGAGGCAGCTTATAGAGAATGGGAATACGACAATAGAAAAGTTCGATTAGAAATGGAGTTGTATGCAGTCCAAGATAGTGGTAGAGTTTTGAACCATACATTCCGACCGGATTAATTGGCTTTAGCGACTGGATTAACCCGGATTCTGATAAAGGAGAGTGAATTCAACGTCAATCGAACGCGAGGAAACATCTTCATTTCCCAGTCCGACCTATGCCGAAATTGTCCTAGAACCCGCCTATAACCTGGCCAGACAGCATCTGCTGAACCCCATGATGGCCGTAAACAAAGCACATCTGATTATGCTTCGGGAACAACGCATTATATCTGAGCCTGAGGCCCTTCGCATCGCTTCAGCCGTTCTAAATCTTCAAGTGAATGAACTTCGGACCAGTACCTATTCATCCCGGGTGGAAGACCTGTTTTTTCAGGTTGAATATGAGCTGGAGAAGCTTGGCGGAGAATGCACCGGAAATTTGCATGTAGCCAGGAGCCGCAACGATATGGGGATAGCCATGTATCGTATGGTGCTGAGAGAGAAGCTGAGCACGGCCATTACTTCAGGGTTGTCACTGCACCGAAGTCTCAGAGATTTTGCATCACGTCACATTCATACCCTCATGATTGCACATACCCACACACAACAAGCCCAGCCCACAACACTTGCTCATTACATCTGTGCCGTTGGTGATTCACTGGAACGCGACCTCGGGCGATTGAAAACAGCCTACGCAGGCTGTAACCGCAGCAGCCTAGGTGCCGCGGCGCTTACCACTTCCGGCTTTCCGATCTCTCGGGAACGGACCGCTGAGTTACTTGCATTCGATGACGTTATTGAAAATGCCTACGACGCTGTTAGCGGTGCAGATTATGCAGGAGAAGCCGCTTCTGCCGTACAGCTTGCGGCAGTCCATCTGGGACGTCATGTTCAAGATCTGCTGCTGTGGTGTACGCAGGAATATGGCGGAATAATGGTTGCCGCACCTTACGTCCAGATTAGTTCCATCATGCCGCAAAAACGAAATCCGGTTTCCCTTGAGCATGCCCGTTCACTCCTCTCCAGTGCCAAAGGGGATGCAGCCACCGTTCTTGGCATGATGCATAACACCCCTTTTGGTGACATTGTGGATACGGAAGATGATATGCAGCCTTATCTGTGGAGAAGTCTCAGCACACTGGAGTCCGTATACCGTTTGCTATCCGAAGTCATTCGTTCACTCAGGGTGAATGAGGAACTGCTTCGTGAGCGGGCCGAGAACAGTTTCGCCACAGTAACCGAACTTGCGGATACGCTCGTCCGCACGGAAGGGTTGTCATTTCGACAATCACACTCCATTGTGAGCCGTTTGGTTAACCAGTTGATCGAATCCGGTAAGCCAATCTCAGGCTTAACCTGGGAAATCTTCGAAGCAGCGGTGCATAGCATGGCGGGCAAACCACTCGTTCTGACGCGGGAAACTTTGCAAAAGACAGTATCCCCGCAGTATTTTGTTCACATTCGGAACATCAAGGGAGGACCCAGTCCGGATGAAGTTCATAGAGCATTGCCGGGTCAAGAAACAAGGCTGGATGGGCTTGAAGCATGGAGCCGCAATACCATCAGCAAGCTCAGTTCGGTAGATGAGAATCTGAATCGAATTCTGAACGGGTGGCTTAACGAAACTTAAACGAAAGGAGCAAAACGATGTTCTCCAATCCTGATTTCCAAGTGTTTGATATCCATGCACATCTTCCATACAAACTGCTGCTCTCCCAGCATAAAACACATGAGTTGATATCGCGTTATGGGCGAGAGCGGAGTGAGCGCATGCGACTTTCATGGGATTTTCCCGAAGGGGAGTTGGCGCCAGAGATTGCGGCAAGACCCCTGATTGACCGGTGGGTGGATGAATTGGATAAATACCATATTGGCGGGCTTAACTTCCTGACAGCTCTGGATAATGACAAGCTCGCCGAGCAGATATCCCGGTATCCGGACCGCTTTACCGGCTTCGCCTGTCATCCGATTGAGGATGAAGATGCGGCTGCCGAACTGAGACGTGCGGTTGATGAGTTGGGGCTGCGGGGATACAAGCTTTTTGGACCACTAACCCAGATTCCTTTTGACTCACCTTCCCTTGACCCGGTGTGGGAGTTTCTTGCCGAACGCCGACTTCCTGTATTGATTCACTTTGGCCTGTTAGGCCATGCGGGAGGCATCGTGCATCATCCTAATATCAATCCGCTTGCGATTTTTAACACGGCTCGGACATATCCGGATATTCCGTTTATTATCCCCCATTTTGGGGCGGGTTACTTTCAGGAATTGCTCCATTTATGCTGGAGCTGCCCTAACATTTACATCGATACCTCGGGTTCCAACCAGTGGGTGCGCTGGATGCCATATGAGCTGAACCTGGAGACGTTGTTCCGCAAAACCTACGAACTGCTCGGCCCGGAACGAATCATTTTTGGGACGGATGCAAGTGGATTCCCTCGGGGTTATCCGTATCGCTATCTGCAGGATCAGGTTCGGGTCTGCCGGGAACTGCGTTTCCATGAAGCGGATATCGAGCTTATCTTCGGAAATAATGCAAGGCGGCTGCTCAATCTGCATGCTCTGAATCAAGTCGGAACCAATGCGGGAAACCATCGGAGTGAATAACATTGATCTGAAGGAGAAGGGGAGTGGTTTTGTTTTGTCGATATCACGTATGAATCCATGGAAACAGCGCAGAGGCCTGCGATTTTTGGTTGTAGGCGTTCTTTTATTAAGTATTACGGCTTGTTCAGCGAAGACATCCGGCGAGACGCTGGAGACGGGTACAGCTTCGAATGGCGAGTCCGAGCTGGTGACCATCGAATATTGGCAGTATGAGTTCCCGGCCAAGGTGGAGCTAATGGATACGTTGATCCAGGAATTTGAAAGTGAACATCCCGATATTAAAGTCAAACAAACCAATTTTCCATATGATCAGTACAATCAAAAGGTGGCCACGCTTGTACCTGCTGGCAAAGGGCCGGACGTCATTAATCTGTATTACGGCTGGCTGCCCAAATACGTGCAATCCGGTTATTTGCAGCCCTTGCCGGAAACTGAATTTCCGGATATAGCCGATCGATTTTTTCCTTTTGTCGAGACAGCCAGGCTGAACGGAAACTACTACGCTCTGCCTACGGGGGTAAGAACACTGGGATTGTTCTATAACAAAGACCTATTTGCCAAGGCAGGATTGGATCCTGAGAAACCGCCCGCCACTTGGGAAGAGCTTGTCGCTGATGCCAAGGCCTTGACGGAAACGGATAAAAATGGACAGTTTGTCATCGAAGGCTTTGCCTGGGAACCGGGTTCCCAGCTACACCACTGGTTCCGGGACGGATTGCTGTATCAGGCGGGAGGCAAGGACACCAGCGAGGATCGCCGTCAGATCCTGTGGAACGAATCACCTGCCGGACTGGAAGCATTCACGTATCTGGTTGATTTTGCAACCAAGCACAAGGTAGGCATTAACGGCTTTTATACCGATGACGCTAATGCATTCAAAACGGGGTATGCCGCCATTAACGTGGACGGTTCGTACCGACTGGGCTCCATCAAGAAGGACGCACCGGATTTGAATTTTGCTGTCGCCCCCTTGCCCGCATATAAAGGAAAATCAACACAGGCTTCATTCTGGGCCAATGCCATCCCTGCCAATGTGACCGGGGAGAAGCTGGAGGCCGCAACGACATTCCTTCAGTTTCTGATCAGTAAAGGAGTTCAGGAGCAATGGGTGGAGAAAGTGGGTGAACTGCCTGCCCAAAAAGAGGTGGCCCTTCAGGATAAATATGTTAACGATCCGCTGCTGGGCCCTTTCATCTCTCAACTCAACGATGCCAACGCTCACTTCTTCATTGATGAGACACAGGAGCGTACACTGTTTGTGAATGCGGTGGATGAAGTGCTGCTGAATGGTGTTTCAGAGGAACAGGCCTTTCATGATCTGGTGACCAAAACGCAAAAGCTGTATGACGATTATTGGGCAAAGCAGGATAAGCAAAAATAAGGCCTGATCAAGGAGGCTGGCAAAATACATGAGAACCACTGGCGTAATCCCTTCGCGGCCGAAGCGGCGGTTGTTTTCCGAACGGGGATTAAGAAAGCTGAATTACAGGCAGAAGAGGCTGCTGTTCATTTATAGCGGATTGCTGCTTCCGCTGCTCTACTTTGTCGTGGTCCGCATCCTGCCTATCCTGTATTCCTTCAATGTGAGCTTTCGCGAATGGGGCATGCTGTCACCAGACAAACCTTTTGTAGGTTTGAACAATTACGCGACGCTGCTAAGCGACTCACTATTCCTCAAGGCATTGATGAACACGGGAATCTATGTCGTAGTAGGTGTACCTGCGCAGTTAATTGCGGGATTAATTGTCGCGCTGCTTCTGCAGCAGGTGGTTAAAATGAAGGGCTTGTTCAGAACGGCCTATTTCATTCCGTATGTAACCAGCGTGGTAGCGGTAAGCTGGGTATTTCGGTGGCTGCTGATGAAAAATGGGATTGTGAATTCCCTGTTTATCGAGGCAGGTCTTGGCCCTCAGTCTTTTCTGTACTCACCCTCCCAAGCCATCTTCTGGATCATCACGGTGATGGTCTGGCAGAATATCGGGTTTCAAATGCTGATTTTTCTCGCGGGGTTGGAGAATATTCCGAAGATGTACTATGAGGCAGCTTCCATTGACGGGGCAACAGCCTGGCAAAGGTTTGTACATATTACCCTGCCTCTGCTGAATCCGGTGATGCTGTTGTCTGTCGTTATGGCAAGCATCGGGTTTCTTCAATCCTTCACCCAAGTGCTGAATATGACAGGTGGTGGCCCGCTGGATTCAACCATATCGGTTGTATTACACATTTACAATTTGGCCTTCAAAAGTTTTGACATGGGCATGGCTTCTGCAGCAACCGTCATTCTGTTTGCTATCATTCTTGTGCTGACTCTGATTCAGCTAAAAGTATTGGGAAGTCGTTATAAACAGGATTGATATGAAAGGAGGCATGCTGTCAGGATGAGCAGAGCTTCTGCATGGCCCGCATCCAAAGCGACTGTACACTGGAAACGCTCCGGGTCCCTTATCAGTTACATTTTGCT
Organism: Paenibacillus illinoisensis NBRC 15959; assembly: GCF_004000925.1. Taxonomy (GTDB): domain Bacteria; phylum Bacillota; class Bacilli; order Paenibacillales; family Paenibacillaceae; genus Paenibacillus; species Paenibacillus illinoisensis. The sequence continues at coordinate 207,914 of NZ_BIME01000007.1, forward strand.
TACACTCGGTCTTGGTATCATGGTGTTCCCGTTCCTGTGGATGATCTCTACGTCGTTTAAGACACTGGATGACATTTATTCATTGAGCCTGACCCCCTCCCGGTTCACCTGGGAGAATTATGCGACCATGTTTCGGGAAACACCATTTCCGACATGGATGCTGAATAGCCTGTATATTGCTGTCATTGCCACCGCAAGTGTGTGTATATTTGATTCCATTACCGGATACATTTTGGCCAAATTTTCATTTTGGGGGAAGCAAGTCATTTTTGTGCTGATTCTCAGCACACTAATGGTTCCGACCGAAATGCTGATCATTCCATGGTACCTGGTATCCAGCAGTTTTAACGGTATGGACACGTATTGGGGCATTCTTTTTCCGGGTCTGATCTCGGGCTTTGGCATTTTCCTGATGAAGCAGTTCATGGAATCCTTGCCCTCGGAGTTACTGGATGCTGCGCGGATTGACGGTATGGGCGAATGGGGCATTTTCCTTCGGATTGCCGTTCCGCTGGTGAAGCCGGCGCTGGCAACCCTGTGCATTTTGACGTTCCTCGGCAGCTGGAATTCATTCATCTGGCCGCTGATTATTACACAGAGCGAGGAGATGTTTACGATACCGGTTGGAATGGCCTTCTTTTCCAGCGAAGCCAAAGACAGCAGCAACTGGGTGCAAATTATGACAGGTGCAACACTTTCTGTCCTTCCCCTTATTATCCTTTTTCTGTGTTTCCAGAAACAGATTATTCGCGGCATTGCGACAACGGGTCTCAAATAGGTCTAGATCCGGTACAAATATAGTTTTCCATGCCTTCCATAACAAAAGCCGGTCGCTCCAACGGGAGTGCCGGCTTTTGCATATGTGTTTAAGCGTAGTAAAATAAATCAGCGGACAAACCAACTGAGCGGCTCGGGTGAAGAGTTGGCCGTATCCCGAAGATCATGGACCTTGACATGGCTGCTATAGATCATGGAATCACTGGTCAGCCGGTACGAAGGGAAGCTGTTCTCCGATTGCAGACGCAAGTTGGACTCGAAGTATATCTGCTGCTGTTTGTTGATGAGAAAAGGGAGCGCACCGGATTCAATCGGAATGTCATCACTATCCGGTTCGTTAACGATCAGGAGGACCGCAGTGCCATCGCATCCGCATCCATCGGTGTCATAAAACAGCTTTAAATAGCCTGGCCGATCTCCCAGCATCGCGTTAAGTCTTGATTCTGCCAGCGGGCTGACCTGAATGATCATAACGTAAGTTCACACTCCTCTAATCACCATATGAATTCGCTTACAATCTAATATATGGGCGAGTGATGTAAAATAGAAGGAGTATCCATGCCAAATTCAAGGAAAAATGAAGACGAATTTGCTCCATGTACAAGCTTGGAAGTCATACATAAATCTTAATCGCAGTTTAGAGTACTTTTATACAAAAACACGGACATTTTTCGTCAGCGAAGGAGGCGAATTTGCATGAAAATCTTGAACCTGAACGACCAGCCGATCGAACCGTATGATTACCTGAATGCCATCCCCGGGGGAGAGGTCGCAGAGGCACAGCTGCCCATATATCATGGTACGGTTTCCGGGCTGCCGGAGGGTATAGATGCACTTATTGTGGCTTCGGATCTGCAGGGCATTGTGCCTGTGCCACGGATGGAAACGCACATGATGACAGCCGATGCAGCGGCTGAATCTGACATGGATGTATTGCTCGGTGTAATGCTGCCCGCCCATGTTCGGCTGCTGCTGGAAGTGGAATGGCCGGAGGTTGATCCGGATCGTGTGGGAGTGTTACTGTGCGGAGACCTGTATGCCCGGCGCGGCAAAAGGGGAGCAAGCGGCAATCCGGTTCCCGTCTGGCTTGCCTTCCGGGAAGCCTTCGGCTGGGTTGCCGGCGTGGACGGCAACCATGATCTCACCGATGAAGCAGGCGCTCATCGGCTGCACAGCGGCGAGGGCATCCACTACATGGATGTCCCAGCCGTTATTGGCGCAGGCCCGCCACCGGTTGGCCCTGCGTCGCATGCTGCCGCCCAGTCACAACTGCTGCGCATCGCTGGCCTGGGCGGCATTATCGGCAGGCCGGACAAGCCGAACCGGCTGCCGGAGAAGCACTACCTGCAATCCGTGAACAAGCTGCTGAAGCAGCTTGTTCACGGATTGCTTGCTGCTGCACCAGAGCCCGGGCATTCCTGAGCTTGGGCTCATGGGCGAACCGCTGATCCGGCAGGCCCTGGAGGCCGGGCCGGAGACGGTCGTCTTTTGCGGACATACCCACTGGGATACGTCCCTTGTGCAGCTGGAAAACGGCACGCAGATCGTGAATGCCGACAGCAAGCTGTTTATTTTGACACGCTATATAAGTTGAACTAACCACTTACACAATAACGGAGAGGACAGAACCAATCTGTAGAAGCGTAGCGTTCGCCTTTATCCCCGGATTTTCCCCTTACTTCTAGTGAATCAGAAAAATCTGGGGATAACAGCGATCGGAAGATGGTTCTGACCGCGTAGTGATCCAGTGTAAAATGATTCGCTCACCTGAGTGAAACCCATTACATCACCCATCCTTATCTGGTATGATAAGCAGGAAAATTAGAGACAAAGGAAGGTTCCACTTATGACACCGATCACCATTTATGACATCGCGAAAGAAGCGAACGTATCTGTTGCGACCGTCTCCCGGGTGCTCAACGATACGGCACCCGTACGGGCAAGCACGAGAGAGAAGATCATGTCGATTATCGAGAAGCACCAGTTCCAGCCCAATGCGCAGGCACGAAGCCTGATCAAGAAAGAGACGGGCACGATTGCCATCATCCTTCCCGACATTACCAATCCGTTCTTCCCGGAAGTATTCTGGGGTGCCGAGAATGAGGCACGCGGCTTGGGATACACGTTCTTTCTGTGCAATACGGCGGGGGATTACAACCGGGAGTCCGAGTATCTGTCCATTTTGCGCGAAAAGCGGGTGGACGGCATTATTTTCCTCGGGGGAAGAATCAACATGCAGCATTGTCCGGACGACATGGCTCAGGAATTGATCGACATGGGCAAACGCATGCCGATTGTATTGGTCAATGGCAATATTCCCAAAGGAGGTTTCCACCGGGTTTACACGGATGAAGCGGCAGGAGCTGTACTCGCTGCGGAACATTTGCTGGAACTGGGACATCGGGATATCGCTTTTGTAGGCGGATTGAGAGAACTGTCCACAACGATGGTCAAGGTCAGGGCCGTGCAGAAAAAACTGCGGGAGCATGGACTCGAAATTCCGAAAGAACGCCAGCTGCTCGGCAGTTTCTCCATCGATGACGGCAAACGGGAGATGTCCAAGCTGCTGGAGCAGGACAATCCACCGACAGGGGTCATCTGTGTAAATGATTACACCGCCATTGGTGCGATCAAGGCAACGATTGAACATGGCCTGTCGATTCCACAGGATATTTCCATCGTGGGATTCGATGATACGCCGCTGGCCAGTGCGGTTATTCCGGAACTGACGACCGTGTCACAGAATACGTATCAGCTTGGCAAGCTGGCGGTGGATAAGCTGCACGAGCTGATTAATCAGGGACAAGCGAAGAAGCAAACCGTGCTGCAGCCGGAGCTGATTATCCGTCAGAGCACGGGTCCTGCCAAGCGATAAAGGGACGGACATCTGGAAAAGAAAGCGTTGACATTCCCTCGAAAGGTGAAATATAATGAGTCCGTAAATGAAACCCCTTTCATGAAGTGGAACGGGTTTTGATTTTAAGCTTTATGAAACCCATTTCATGAAATGGGTTTCAGTGTGGTCATCCATTCATTATTTCGAGGGGGCGTACCGTATGAGAAGAAGTTTAAAGGTCATTTCGTTATTGATGTTGGTTATGGTTGTGGTTCTGACAGCTTGCAGCAGCGGAAACGGCGGCGATTCAGCTGGCGGGGCCGGAGGCAAGGTTGATCTGAGCATGACGATCTGGGGCTCGGAGGATGAGAAGAAGATTTACCAGGAGAGACTCGACATTGTGAAACAGACCTATCCCAATATTAACGTGAAGCTTAACGTGGTTGCAGGGGATTATGACCAAAAGGTACAGACCATGATCGCCGGGGGAACTGCGCCCGACATCATGATGATTGCCGAGAATTATCAGGCGTACGCCTCCAAAAATCAGATCATTCCGCTGGATGAGATGATCCAGGCGAACAATGTCAACATGTCAGAGCGTTACTCCGATGACATCGCGAACCTCATGAAATACGACGGCAAGCAGTTCGGCATGCCGGACCGCGCAGGCGCAATGGTACTCTTTTATAACAAGGATCTGTTCGACAAGGCAGGGGTGGAATACCCAACCAAGGACTGGACCCAGGAAGACCTGCTCGAAGCAGCCAAGAAGCTGACGGTGCAGGAGAACGGCAAGACGGTTCAATGGGGGTACTACCCGGGAAGCTGGTGGCCGCAGTGGATGCAGCTGATCTACCAGAACGGCGGATCGCTGTTCGACGAGAGCGGTAAGCCAACCTTCAACACGGAACCGGTGCGAAATGCACTGCAATTCATGAATGACCTGATCTTCACGCACGGTGCTGGACCGACGCCGACGGAGATTGCCGATATGGGTAATATCGGTGCAGACCCGCTGTTCGCTCAGGGCAAAATCGCGATGGAAACAACCGGCTTCTGGAACATCGGTTCACTCGCCAAGGTGGAAGGCATCAACTGGGATATCTCCCCGGTATGGGGTGAGACGAACGCGTTCTTCAACGGCTTCACCATCACGAATGCGTCCAAGCACAAGGAGGAAGCATTCAAGATTATTGAAGCACTGACGACGCCTGAGGCACAGATGCCGATGATCAAGGCAGGGCAGGATGCACCGGCTACGAAGGCGGGACTGTCCAGCGATGAATTCCTTAATGCCGAATATGGCGGCAAGAAGATCAACATGGCTGCGTTCAGCGAATCGACCATTTATGCAGAACCATTCAACCCGCAATGGAACGAAATGATGAAACTGATCAATGACAAGCTTGGCGTCTACTTCAACAACAAGGCTTCACTGGATGATACGGTAACCGAAATTCAGAGTGGGCTGGAACGACTCTACAAATAGCATGGACAGGGGGACAGATGGAGCGCAGCACATGAACTTGTGCGTATCTCCATCTGCTCTCTACGTCATGGGGAGGGCTTAACGTGAGAAAAAAAGACGGGAAATGGTTTTATCTCTTCATCTCGCCTTGGCTGATCGGCTTCCTGGGGCTTACCCTGGGTCCGATCCTGTTTTCCATCTATATGAGCTTCACCAACTGGGATCTGTTCCAGACCCCGGAATTTATCGGGTTCGACAACTACAAAACGCTGCTCACCGATGATCCACTGTTCTGGAAGTCCGTGGGCAATACGTTCTTCTATGCCTTGATATCCATTCCGCTCGGCATGTCGATTTCCCTCTGGATCGCCTATTATCTGAACAAAAAGATCAAGGGCATTACCTTTTTTCGCATATTGTTCTATCTGCCGTCAGTCGTACCGGTCGTAGCAAGCTCACTGCTTTTCATTCATTTGCTGGCACCGACCGAAGGGTTGATTAACAAGGCTCTGTCCATCTTCGGCATTCCGGGTCCTGCCTGGCTGCTCGATCCGAACTGGGTCAAACCTGCATTGATTCTCATGTCCCTCTGGGGCGTTGGGGGTGGCGTGGTACTGCTGCTGGCGGGTATGAAAGGCATTCCCCAGGAGCTGTACGAGGCTGCTGCCATTGACGGAGCGAAGAGCACACAGTCCTTCTTCCATATTACCTTTCCGATGCTCACGCCCGTCATATTCTTCAATCTGGTTACCGGGATGATCGGGGCACTGCAGACGTTCGCACAGGTGTTCATTGTTACAGCTGGAGGCCCTGACAATGCGAGCCAGATGGTCGTTCCCTATCTGTTCCAGAATGCATTCCAGTTCTACAAAATGGGCTACGCCTCAGCCATAGCCTGGGTGCTGTTCATTATCATCATGGCACTCACCCTGGTTGTGTTCCGTTCATCGGCACTATGGGTGCACTACGAGGAGGGAAAAGCCAATGAGTAATCCATCCACAGCGGAGAAAACGATATCCTACATTTTTCTGATCCTGGTCGGGGTGCTGCTTGCTTCGCCCTTCCTGTACATGATCTCGATTGCGCTGGCGAGTGATGCAACCACGGTGAAGTCGGCCTTTACATTCGTGCCGCTGGAGTTTCAATGGTCGAACTTCTACACGATTTTCACCAACAACAACCTGGGCACCTATTTGAAAAATTCAATCATCATTACCGTATTCACCATCGTGGGCTCGGTACTGTCGGCTTCCATCGTTTCTTACGGCTTCGCCCGCATCAAGGCCAAAGGCAGCCGGTTTCTGTTCATCGTCCTGTTAAGCACAATGATGATTCCGGGCGAGGTCACCATGGTGCCGCAGTTCATCATCTTCCGCCATCTGGACTGGATTAATACGTTTTATCCGCTCATCGTACCGAGCTTCTTCGCAGGGGCGTTCAACGTATTCCTGATCCGTCAGTTCGTGATGAGTATTCCGAAGTCGCTGGATGAAGCCGCGATGATCGATGGTATGGGACATCCAGGCATCTACTGGAAGATTATCATGCCGCTGACGTATCCCATCCTGGCGGCCATCGCCATTTTCTCGTTTTCCTATAACTGGGGGAACTTCATGGGGCCGCTCATCTATATCAATGATCCGGAGAAAATGCCACTCGCACTCGGCGTTCAACTACTTACCACAGTAGGCGGCGGGCAGATGCCTCCTTGGAACCTGGTCATGATTGCTTCGTTGTTCCTGACCATTCCGATGGTGCTGGTCTATCTGTTCGGACAGCGTTATGTCTATGAAGCCAACATTAGCGGGGGCAGCAGCGGAATCAAGTAACGGGAGGTACGTACAATGATTGAACCTGTCGTGAAAATCAGTGGATGTCATGTTCGTGCATGGAGAAGGGATTGGGTGAGCCATGGCGGATAACAAACAACGCAGCAGCCGCAAAAGGAGCTATACCCTGATCGGTATGGCCCTGATTGTGCTTCTGGCGGGAGGAGGAATCATCGTGAATCAATTTGCCAATGAAAAGTCCAAGATGCTCGCATTTGAGGGTGAGCCGGTACGTCTGCAGCTGGAACAGTCCTATGACCATTTTGAAGGATGGGGTACGTCGCTTGCATGGTGGGCCAACGATCTGGGGGGATGGAAGGATCAGGCGAAGGTCGATGAAGTGATGGATCTGGTCTTTGATGCAGACAAAGGACTGGGACTGAACATCGTCCGTTACAATATCGGCGGAGAAGAAAACCCGGAAATGAAGGCGCTTCGCCCTGGCGGTGATGTTCCCGGCTTCCAGCCTGAACCTGGCGTGTGGGACTGGGAGGCGGATACAGGGCAGCGGTCGGTATTGCAGGGCTCCTTGGAACGCGGAGTTAACATCGCCGAGGCATTCTCCAACTCACCACCGTATTGGATGACGATTAGCGGATCGGTAACAGGTTCCGTGGACGGCGGCAATAATCTTCGTGAGGATCAGTATGATGCCTTTGCCGATTATTTAACCGAAGTGGTGAAGCATTACCGGGATGAGTGGGGCATTACGTTCCGGACGCTTGATCCCCTGAATGAACCTTCCTCGGACTGGTGGAAAAAAGGCAATATGCAGGAAGGCAGTCACTTCAGCAACGACAAGCAGGCCGAGATTATCAAAAAGGTGGCTGCATCGCTGAAGAGCAAGGGATTGGATGGTACGGTCATCAGTGCTGCGGACGACAACAGTATTGATGAAACCGTGCACAACTTCAGCATGTATGATCAGGATACGCTGGATGTGATCGCCCAGATCAATACTCATTCTTATAATGGAAGCAAAATGGAGGAACTGCGCACCCTGGCCGAGCGGCACGGCAAGAAATTGTGGATGTCCGAGTATGGCACGGGAGGCAGTGAACCTCATCATCACGAAGATATGACATCGGTACAGGAACTGGCGGAGCGGATCATGTTTGATCTGAAAATCATGCAGCCTTCTGCCTGGGTCTACTGGCAGGCGGTTGAAGATGAAGGTGCCAATAATAACTGGGGCTTCATCCATGCCAATTTTAATGGGGATGAGCAGTATGAGATGACCAAACAGTATTATGGCATGGCTCAGTTCACCAAGTACATTCGTCCGGGGACGAAGATTATACCGACCGATGATGGACGCACGCTGGCTGCCTATGACGCAGAGCGCCAGAGACTGGTGCTGGTTATCCGTAATGAACTGTCTGCCGGGAAAAAGGCTTTTGATTTGCAGTCTTTTGATATTGGGAATTCATCCACGGCACAGGTGTATCAGACCTCACCGGACCGGAATATGGATCAGCTTGAGGACATTCCGGTGTATGCCAATGGAGTGGAAGTGCCTGTGGCGGACAATTCCGTGACCACCGTGGTTCTGGAAGGTGTAAAGTTGAAGGCGGAATAGTAGATCGAACAGACGCAGATCCATTCGGTGGATTAGGAATAGACGAATGACATATGAACTCAAACACATTTAAGAAGGAGGGGAACGCTTTGACAGAGAAACGATCCCTTTTGCTTCATGAGCAGGAGAAGATTACAGAACCTGGGGCTGACAACCGTGTTACTTCGGAATGGCGTTATGACCGGCATAGCTTCATGTGGAATGGACAACGCGTATTTCTGAACAGTGCAACGATACATTACTTCCGGATGCCAAGGGAAGAGTGGCGAGAAGTATTGGTTAAGGCCAAACTGGCCGGCATGAACTGTATCGATACGTACTTTGCCTGGAACGTTCATGAGCCCGAGGAAGGACAATGGAATTTCGAAGGAGATCGTGACTGTGGGGCTTTCCTGGATCTGTGTGCCGAACTGGGCATGTGGGTTATCGCACGTCCAGGTCCGTTCATCTGTGCGGAATGGGATTTTGGCGGATTCCCTTACTGGCTGGAAACGAAACCGAACGTAAAATTCCGTGAAAACAACGAAACCTACCTGCACTATGTGGACCTGTACTTCGAACGGATCATTCCGATTATTCGTGAACGTCAGGTTTCCGCCGGAGGGGGCGTTATCCTTGTCCAGGTGGAGAACGAATATGGGTATCTGATGGATGACGCTGCAGCAAGCGACCATATGAACTGCATTCGGGATGGATTGCTCCGTCGCGGCATCGAAGTTCCGCTCATTACCTGTGTAGGGGGTGCAGAAGGGACGATCGAAGGGGCCAACTTCTGGTCAGGTGCTGACGGGCATTATGCGAAGCTGCGTGATAAACAGCCGGATACGCCGAAGATAGTTACCGAATTCTGGACCGGATGGTTCGAGAATTGGGGCGGACCCTCTGCCATTCAGAAAACGGCGCCATTACTGGAAAAGCGACTGATGGAAATTCTCCGTGCTGGATATACCGGAATCAGCCATTACATGTTCTATGGCGGGACCAACTTTGGCGGATATGGTGGTAGAACCGTGGGCAGCAGCGACATATTCATGGTCACTTCGTATGACTATGATGCACCGCTGAATGAATACGGGCGTGTGACGCCCAAGTACGCGGTAACGAAGAAGTGGTCCTATTTCGTAAATGCGTTCGGAGCATTCTTCATGGAATCCGAAGAGATCACGGAAGCAGAAATTAGCCTGCGCTATCCCAAAGGAATCTCCATACGAGGACGGCGTTCTGGCGACCAGACGGTCTGGTTCCTGGAGAGTCACCTGGATGAACGGCAGACGCTACCGATTACGCTGGAAGAAGGACGGACACTTCCTGTTGCCTTGGGTCCTGGGCAGATCGTTCCGGTTTTTGACCGGATTCGGATTGCAGATGATGTTTTCCTGACTGGTGGTGTATGGATTACAGGCAACGAAATGGTGAATGGTGAACGAACGTTGTTCATTGTGGGAGATACGGGACAGCGTTCGGTTGTGGAACTGGAAGCTCCGTCCCTGCGAGTGATAAGCAGCAGCATGCAGCTGCTCCTGGATCACGGTCCGGAAAGTGATGTCTGGCGCATGGATTTGTTCCATTTCCGTGAACCCGGGACGATTCGTCTGGAGGCTGGCGGTGTCCCGCTCCGCATCATTGTACTGGACAGTGAAGCGATGGACAGAACCTGGAGAATTGAAGGCGCGGATCAGGAACAACTGCGTTATGTGATTGGGTTGGATGATGTTGACATTCTGCCATCCGGGCAGGTCAAGGGCATGATCTCCGATCCGGATCGGTCAATCATGCTGCTTGGTGGTTGGACCGATGGTGAACAGATGCTGACTGGACGCGAGTTTATCCAGCGGGATGCCGCCGTAGAGTCCAATCGTGCGGAGGATACGCAAGTCAACCATCTGGCGAAGGGAACTCATCACCCGCAGCTGCCCCTGCAACCGATGCCTCCAAGGTTGTCCGGATCCCCGGACGTATCGCGTGTAAAGTTGGAAGCAGCTGCACAATCACCAAGCGGTCAGCCGGAACACTTCGCGGAGTACGGGCAGGATTACGGATATTTGCTCTATGAATGTAACTTTCACAGTGAGGCAGACGGTACGCGCAATCTCATTCTGCCGGATCTTCAGGATACGGCCAGAATATACGTAGGTGGCGTGGAACAGGCGCTGGTAAGACAGGTTGGTGCGGCGGCTGTCCCGGTGAGGACTGTGAAAGGAATGAACAGGCTTCAGATCCTGATCCAGCACATGGGACGACTGAATTTCTCACCACATCTGGGAGAAAGCAAAGGATTGGCAGGGCCTGTGTATCTTGGCGGTTCGGTACAGGATATCCGACGGGACTGGCAAGCAGCAAGTGGAATTGTTCATCTGGATGAAGTGAATCATCTAGAGGAACATCCGCTTCTCAGCCGGAGTATCACGCTGGGTGGCATGGACCGTGCCATTCTCGTTGGAGCTGTAAGCAAAGGGCTGCGAATCAATGGCATTGATGTACCGCTCGAAGGATATCAGGACTGGTTTTCATTTCACACAGTGGATCTGTCACTCTATTTGAAACCGGGTGAGGTCAACACACTGGAGATGCCTTATAGCACCAGCCCTCTGAACCGATTGGAGCTTATTCTGTACCGAAATGAAGATGAGCTGACAGACTGGCGCATGGCTGGCAACGAAGCACTGCTTCCCAAGGAGTGGGCAACACTGGGTACATTCGATGAATCGGTCGATCCTATGGAAACCAAGGATGTCGTTCAGTATAGTGGCAATCGTATGGCCAGTCCGCTGATTGATCATTCATATGGCCAGCCGGTGTGGTACCGCTGGAAGTTCTCCCGACCTGATGTACCAGAACCTTACCAAGTGAGATTGATGGTTCGTCTTACCGGAATGAGCAAGGGAACGCTCCATCTGAATGGGCATCATCTGGGCCGCTATTGGCAGATTGGTCCGCAGGAAGATTACAAGGTTCCTGTTTCCTGGCTGCAGGAAGAGAATGAACTGCTCGTATTTGACGAGGAAGGTTGCGCGCCTGATCGAATACGGCTTCTGTTTGATAAGCCGTCCCAATACCCATGGGTTGTAATCGAATAACCATCAAGTATCAACAGGCACGGTTAGCCGTGTGCAGCAAGACTCCTTTTTGAATAGTACGGTGATTGTTTTTATCATCTGCTGTGCATTAAAGGGGTCTTTTTTTTATGATTTTGGTACAATGGATAGGAAAGATATGGATATAGATGAATAGAGTTTGATGACAGTTTGGCTTAAAGGAGACGATCCATGAATACCCCGTTTGTGTTTGACGAGTTCCCTGTGCTTAAGACCGACCGCTTCAACCTGCGAGCCGCAGATGAACAGGATGCCTTGGATGTTTTGGCGTTGTATTCCAATGAGACGGTTGTGGAATTCATGCCATTTACACCTTTTGAGAGTGTGAACGATGCGATGGATGAGATAGGTTGGTATGCGAAGATTTTCAGGGAGCAGTCCGGTCTGCGCTGGATGATTGAAGATATGGAATCGGGTAAGGTGGTGGGTACCTGCGGGTTCCTCAATAGAGAAGAAGTACATAACCGTGCAGAGATCGGATACGATTTGCATCCCGAGTATTGGGGGAAGGGCGTCATGACTGAGGTAGCACGTGCCGTGCTGCATTTTGGCTTCATGAACATGCAGCTGAACAAGATTGAAGCGAGAGTGGAACCGAAGAATGAGGCCTCGATAAGACTGCTGCACAAGCTGGGTTTCCAACAGGAAGGTCTGCTGCGGCAGCATGAGTTTGAAAAGGGACGGTATATCGATCTCGCAGTGTTCTCCAAGTTAAGAAGCGAAGTACAGGCGATATGACCTGATTAGGAATCACATAGGCTAAAAGCCGCGCATCTCCGCGGCTGAACGAAGACCGGACCATGTTCCGGTCTTTTTTCGTTTTTTGGGAACTCTGCATGAACGGTGCATTATCCATATGAGGCGGGGAGATCGTCCATGGAAGGATGTATGGGCCTTGGATATAATCGGAAATTGAAGGACTAACAACAAGGAGGAATCATCATTGAAACAGGTCATGAATCAAGATGACATGGGTCCTGGAGTGATCTTGCCGGGAACATCTGTATATAAGGTGCGCGCTGAACGAAGTGGACGCGAGTATGTAATTAACGTTTTTGTTCCGGATATCGCTCCGCCGTCCAGGGGGTATCCCGTAATCTATCTGCTTGATGCCAATGCTGTGTTCGGTACCATGGTGGAGGCTATGTGTGTTCAATCCGTGCGTTCAGATAAAACGGGAGTGGTCCCCGCAGTGATTGTCGGGGTTGGTTACGATGCGGAGCATCCTTTTCCGCCGGAAAGACATTACGATTTCATGATGTCGGTACCAGAAGCGGACCTGCCCCGAAGACCGGATGGGACAAGCTGGCCAGAACATGGCGGTGCAGAAGCGTTTATGCATTTTATCGAAGAACAGTTGAAGCCGGAGGTGGAGGAGAAGTATTCGATCGATCGCAGCAGGCAATCCATCGTAGGTCACTCCCTCGGCGGGTTATTCGTGTTGCAGATGCTGCTGGGCAATCCCGGAACATTTCGCCATTACATCGCAGGCAGTCCGTCCATCCACTGGAATTCAGCTTGGATTGAACAGCAGAGAGCATCATGGGTCTCGCGCGCCGAGAATTGCGGGACGGAGATGCACGTATTAATTGCAGCAGGGGAGCAGGAAGGAAGCCACCCGAGCGGCGTAGTGGGTCGTTCCAGGGAGCTCGCACATTGGCTGGGCCAGACGGGACTTGAGGGCTTCAGTGCCGAGTTTACATGTTTTGAAGATGAAGGTCATATTTCGGTACTGCCGATATTGATGAGCAGGGCAATCCGATTTGCCTCTAGGGGATAGTGGATCATTTCTTTTTCTAATGTGTCGATCCTGAGAAGGTCGTGCGAAATCCTGCGTAAATTTGATATACTAGAACGAGTAAATGAGAATGGTTATCAAATGGAGGCAGGAAAATAGATGATTTCCCAAAACTTTCACAAGGAGCGCCTGATGGGTTCCGAACATCCGCTTGATCGTCTGACGTTGAAATTGCGAGATATCGAGAAAATCAAATCCACAACAGGATGGGTGCTGCCCCAGCAGCATACATCCTCTTATATATTGGTCATGGTTACAGGTGGTGAAGCTTTGTTAACCCTGGATCACCGTTCCGTAAACATAAGGGCACAAGGCGTATATTCATGTGTGCCTGAATCGACGTTTGGCTTGGCATCTTTTGGAGAAGAGGGCGCTGAAGTAACACTGGTCCGTTTCGATCTGTATGAGGAAGTCCCAGATGACACAAGTTCGCTGCGTCTCATTAAGGAGACACCTTTGTTTCGATCCGGTAGGGAGTTGGCAGTGGCCTCCACACTGCAGCTGGCTTTCCATTGTGAAGAAATGAATAACCTGTGGCACAGCGGCAAAGCCATGGATCGTTTCCATGCTCATCTGGAATTCCAGCAGGTCCTGGCTCACGTTACAGAGGCTCAAACTCCACTCAAGGAAGACTCTCAAATGTTGATTCAGCGTACCAAAGAATACATTGATGAACATTCCAATGAGAATCTGACGGTGGAACTTCTCGCAGGCATGGCCGGACTCAGCCCGAAATATTACGTGGACTTGTTCAAACGAAGATATGGAATGAGCACCACGGACTACATATCAGGACTCCGGATCAACCGGGCGAAGCAATTCATGGCCAGCACGGATCTGCGTCTGCGGGACATCGCCCACCAGGTCGGGTATCAGGATGAGTTTTACTTTAGCCGCAAATTCAAAAAAATCGTTGGCGTATCCCCTTCGGTATACATGAACAGCCGTCGCCGCAAAATTGCCGCCTATCATATTGGGGTGACGGGACATTTGCTGGCGCTGAACATGACTCCGTATGCTGCCCCGCTGCACCCCAAATGGACGGCCTATTACTATCGCATGTACGGTAAGGACATTCCGGTGCACCTCAGTGCCTATCGTCTGGACGTGGAATGGGAATCCAAAATCCAGGCTCTGCAGGAGCATCAACCTGAATTGATTATCAGTTATGACCATTTGCGGCCTGAAGAGAGGAAAAGGCTAGAAGAGATTGCGCCTGTGCAGTATATTGCAGCTTCGGAGCATTCATGGCGCGTACAGCTGCAGACGCTGGCTGCGCAGGTGGGAGGAAAGCAGGATGCCGAAGCCTGGCTGTCAAGCTATGACCTCAAGGTCCAGCAGGCCAAGGGGCTAGTGCAGCAGGAACTCGGTAACGGTACGGCAGTTGTTATACGTTTGTTGAAACAGCAGTTCACCCGGTACAGCTCACCTTCCATGTCGGAAGTATTTTACGGCGATTTGGGTGTCAGACCCGCCTATACCAGTCCACAGGGAACGGTATACAACGAACCCATTAGCCTGGAACAGTTAAGTGCAATGAACGCCGATTGCATTTTCCTGATGGTGTGTCAGGAGAGTGAAACACTATCCGTATGGGAGGATGTGCAGAAAACATCCTTATGGCAAAACATCAAGGCGGTACAGAATAATCGTCTGTATATCATTACGGCTGACCCTTGGCTTGAAAATTCCCCTGTATCCAATGAACGAATGGTGGATGACATGATGAATCTGCTTCGGTAAATAATCCATAGGGATTCAGGACAGAGTCCATGGTCCTGTTTGTCATTCTTGTTTATCATTCAATAATGATTATTATTCTCAATTAGAGAATGGAACTATTGAAGGGGGATCACTAGAGATGAAGAAAAGACTGGGGTTGTTGCTGGCATTGATCTGTATGCTGACTGTTCTGGCGGCATGCGGTAAACAGGAAGATACAGCAGGAGGAACGGAAAATTCAGCGCAGGCCGAAAGTACAGCAGCGAGTAGTGAAACGGACACGAGCCAAGCAGCAGAAGGAACACGAACCATTCAGTATCTCGATCAGGAATACACGGTTCCAGCAGATGTTCAACGAATCGTAATTACCGGTTCGATGGAAGCGATGGAGGATGCATTGGTACTGGATGTACACCCTGTAGGTGCAATTACCTTTGGCGGGGAGTTCCCGGAGATGTATACCTCGATTACCGATCAAGCAGAGTCCATTGGACAGAAGATTGAGCCAAACTTTGAAACCATCTTGTCACTGAAACCGGATATTATTCTGGGAACCACCAAATTCAAGCCTGAAGTGGCTGAGCAGCTCGGCAAAATTGCCCCGTTCATTCAGGTATCTCACATTTCCACGAACTGGGAGGCGAATCTGAATCTGCTCGCTGAGTTGACAGGCAAGCAGGAGCTGGCCAAACAGGAGATTGAACAATACAAAGCAGCCCTGACAACGGCTCAGGCAGAGCTAGGTGATACACTGCAGAACAAAAAGGTCGTGGCGGTTCGAATCCGTAATGGACAGATGTATGTATATCCCGAGTCGGTCTTCGTGAACCCGATTCTGTACAATGACCTTGGATTCCAGGTCCCTTCCGAGATTCAGGCAGCGAAAGCACAGGAAGCGATCTCCGTGGAGAAATTTGCCGAGATGAATCCGGATGTGGTGTTTATTCAATTCGAAGCAACAGAGAATGCAGACACGCCGAATGCGCTTGAAGATCTGAAGAATAACCCGATCCTGCAGAAAACGACAGCTCTGCAAAATAATCAGGCGTTTGTTAACGTGATTGATCCGCTTGCCGAAGGAGGCCCGGCATGGAGCCGGATTCATTTCCTGGAGGCCGCTGTGGAGCAGCTAACCAAATAATTAGAGCAAGGCGTGTATAATCCATGCAAAAAAGAAGATTGAATCCGGCGGTGCTGTTTGCAGCAGCGCCTCTGATTATTGCAGCCACCATTCTGGCATCCATAATGTATGGAGCCAAAAATATTGATGTTTCCACGGTCATTGCAAGTATCTTTGAATTTGACACGAACAGCATCGATCATCAGATCATTGTGTCTTCACGGCTTCCACGCGTGATTGGTGCTCTGCTGATCGGCGCTTTTTTGGCCGTATCCGGCGCTCTCATGCAGGGGATGACAAGAAACTATCTTGCCTCCCCTTCCATTATGGGGGTATCCGATGGGTCGGTCGTTGTAATCACGCTATGCATGGTATTTATGCCGAATACGTCTTCCCTTGGGCTTATTTTTTATTCCCTGGCGGGATCTGCTCTGGGAGCAGGGCTCGTATTTTTCATTGCCTGGCTGCTGCCCGGCGGAATGTCCCCTGTGCGGCTTGCCATCCTGGGCACGATTATTGGCACATTTCTAGGTGGTGTGTCGCAGGCTGTAGCGACCTACTATCAGGTGTCCCAGACCATCAGCTTCTGGTACAACGCCAGACTGCATCAGATGGATCCGACCATGATCAAGCTGATTATTCCCTTTGCTGTGGTGGGATTGGCGTTAGCGCTGATCCTTTCGAAGTCCGTTACCATTCTGTCCATGGGAGATGACGTTGCAACAAGCCTAGGACAACGGACCGAATGGGTCAAGGCATTATCCATCCTGAGCGTTGTTATTTTAACGGGGATTTCCGTGGCATTGGCAGGGAAGATCGCATTTGTCGGTTTGTTAATACCGCACATCACGCGTTTTTTCTTCGGTGTGGATTACCGCTGGGTTGTTCCTTGTTCAGCCATTCTGGGCGGGATATTCCTTGCATGGTGCGACATTCTGAGCAGGTTCATCAATTCACCATTTGAAACACCGATTGGGGTTGTCACCGCATTGTTTGGCGTGCCTTTTTTCCTCTATCTGATCAAGACCAAAGGAGGGGGAAAACATGCCTGAACGGAAGCGTGGAAAATTATGGACCGTTATATTCGTATGTGCAGCTATTATCGCAACGGCAGTGTATATCAGTCTGACGAACGGTACGTTCGATATCTCGGTCATGGAGGTAGTCAAAACCTTATTGCGGCTGGACCCCGTGCATGAACATGACCTCGTTATTTTCGACTTCAGGCTGCCGCGGATCGTCATTGCCCTGCTGCTTGGGCTGGGACTTGGCATTGCAGGGGCGGTTATTCAGGGGATTGCCCGCAATCCGCTGGCTGATCCAGGCTTGCTTGGAATCAATGCAGGAGCGGGAACGGCCATGGTGCTGTTTATGCTGCTGTTCCAGGGTTCCATATCGGGGACCGGCTGGTTGTCTATTATGGCCCTGCCGCTGTTTGGGCTGATCGGAGGCTTAGTGGCGGTAACTCTTATTCTGTGGTTTGCCCAGGAGCGGGGACAGCTGGATTCGCAGCGGCTGATCTTGGTCGGGATTGCCATCGGTTCGGGCTTTAGTGCAATCACGCTCTATCTTTCCCTGAAGATGAACCCTGGGGACTTTGAGATGGCCACCGTCTGGTTGACGGGCAGTATCTATAATGCCAACTGGCGCTTCATTGCGGCCATGATACCCTGGCTGGTGCTGCTTATTCCGCTGCTTTGGCTGAAATCCCGTGTACTTGATGTAATGCAGCTGCAGGAGGCCAGCAGTCAGGGGCTCGGCGTGGATGTGCACCGGGAGAGAAAACTGCTGCTGCTCGGCAGTGTTGGACTGGTCAGCGCCTGTGTTGCCGTCTCCGGCAGTATCGGATTTGTTGGTCTCATCGCTCCTCACATCGCCAGAAGACTGGTAGGTCTTCATTATAATCGGGTCATTCCGGTATCCGGGCTGGTAGGTATGGCCATGGTCGTCGTGGGTGATCTGATTGGCAAAACCGTATTTGCCCCGGCAGAGCTGCCTGTAGGCATTGTGATCTCCATTATCGGAGTACCGTATTTTATATTTTTGCTGCTCAAAAACCGGATGTGATTGGCCGGATTCGCATTGGAGGAGAGGAATTCTAGCATGAGTAAATGGATACATGAGACAGTAGGCGGCTGGACGCTTCATCTTCTTCTCCCACCCTCCTACGCTGATGGAGGTCGTTATCCTGTCGTTTATATTCAGGATGGGGGAGCAGTAGCCAAGGCCTGCAGCAATCTTTTGAATCATTATTACCGAACGGGAAGGCTGCCTGAAGTGATTTTGGTTGGCATTGAGGCCCATAATCGGAACGATGATTATACGCCTTGGCCATTGCCTGCCCTTACGGCTTCGTTTTCGTCCTTTGGCGGACATGGCAGAGCTTATCTGCATACGATTGTCAAGCAGTTGAAACCGCACGTGGATTCGAACTATCGCACATTGTCAGATCGAGCAAATACGGGAATCATGGGTTGTTCACTTGGGGGCTTAATTTCCCTGTATGCAGCCACCGAATTCCCGCACGTATTTGGCAAAGTCGGGGCGCTGTCTGCTTCGATGTGGTACGAAGGCTTTTTGGATTACATGACCGGGCAAGCCTGGTCTGATCGAAGTGAACTGAAGCTCTATATGTATGTGGGCAGCCTGGAGGGCATCTACAAACAAAATATTCAGGCCCATATGCTGGACTATACGCGTGCAGCGGTTAGGGCGATTTTGGCAAAGGGATACCCCGCTGATCGGTTGAACTATGTTGAGGAAGAGGGAGGAACACATGACATGCTGTTCTTTGCCAAACACTTTCCCGAAGCGCTGGAGTGGCTGTTTACCTAGCGGGAACTGGCTCTGAGCACCCCTCGTCCCATTTCCAGGCGGATAGCCTTGTCCTTATGAATTCGCCCATGCTATATTGGGGAGATGTGAGGAGATGAGGATATGAAGCTAGTGTCCTGGAATGTGAATGGGTTAAGGGCATGCGTTACGAAAGGATTCATGGATTATTATAAGGAAAGCCAGGCCGATATTTTCTGTGTGCAGGAGACCAAACTTCAGGCAGGGCAGATTGAGATGGACCTCGGGGAAGATGTGTACCAATACTGGAATTATGCCATCAAAAAAGGATATTCCGGCACAGCCGTATTTACCCGGATCAAGCCGTTATCCGTCCGCTACGGGATGGAGGAAGACAGCGAACCGGAAGGCCGGATGATTACGCTGGAGTTTGACCTCTTTTACCTGGTGAATGTATATACGCCCAATGCGAAGCGTGATCTGACCCGTCTTCCATATCGACTGGAGTGGGAGGATCGTTTCCTGAAATATATCCTGCAGCTTGAGCAGACCAAGCCGGTCATTGTCTGTGGTGACCTGAATGTGGCTCATCAGGAGATTGACCTGAAGAATCCGAAGCCCAATATGGGCAACTCCGGATTTACGCTGGAAGAACGGGGGAAAATGACCGAACTGCTGGCGGCGGGATATGTGGACAGCTTCCGGCATTTGTATCCAGATCGCACGGACGTGTATAGCTGGTGGTCTTATATGCCAAAGGTACGGGAGCGGAATGTGGGCTGGCGTATCGATTATTTCCTCGTGTCCAATCAACTGGCACCACTGGTTGAAGATGCAAACATCGACTGTCATGTGATGGGTAGTGACCACTGTCCAGTCGGACTAACGCTGCAACTGTAGCAGTCGCAGAATAGGCTGAATAATAGAGTAAGGTGAGAACCGCAGGTTTCCGATAATTCATCGGGAATTTGCGGTTTTTTGGTGTGAACTGGGTTGTCTATCCCCTCTAATATAATGCTGGACAGTCCCTTCTCAGCCCGCAGGGTAAGTTATGAACTGGACTTTGGTTGGGGGAAGAACTGGACCCCGGATTGTTCCGGTTACAACGGTTCTTGGGTAGGATTAAAGAATACATATAGGAACGTTATGCAAGGCATAGACGAAGATGAGATTAGCGTGTAAGGGGTAGAGAAGCGATGAACAAGGGTTTACGGAGAGTGGTGAAAGTATTAGGTAGCCTGATGCTGACGACAGGTCTGCTGCTGCTTACAGGTACGGCTTACGAAGCTTATCAGTCTGCACAGGATATGAAGTCATATACGCCGCCTGGCAGGCTGTATGAGGTAAGTGGACGTAATATGCACCTCTACTCGGCGGGAAAGGGATCCGTGACCGTTGTACTTGCATCAGGCTGGGGAACACCGAATCCCTACGTGGATTTCAGTCCGCTGTATGACAAGCTGAAATCCCACGTGAAAATTGCCGTGTATGACCGATTCGGGTATGGATACAGCGACTATACAGAGCAGCCGCGTGACATCGATACCGTTGTAGATGAAGTTCATCAATTGCTTCGCAAATCCGGTCAGCGACCACCGTACATCATGGTGGGTCACTCCCTGGGATCTCTGGAGACCATTCGATATGCACAAATGTATCCGGATGAAGTGGCAGGTATCGTTATGATCGATGGGGGTAGTCCTGAATATTACAGCACGGCGGAGATGGATGCGCCAGACTGGTATTTCGATTCAGCAAGATTTCTGGTGAAAACAGGCATTGCACGAACATTGCTGCATTCGGATCGGATGATGGCAACGCTGGTTATTGACCCGGACCTGGTTGCGGAACCAATGAAAAAGGCCGCTACCAGTTCGGCGCTGAAGCATGCGTACAACGACAACGTGATGGATGAGATTCATCGTTCCAAGGTTAACGCAGCCCGTGTGCTGGAGAACAAACAGCCATTTTCCTTTCCTCTAACCATTCTTACGGCCGGATCAGATCAACCAAGTGAGGGAAGCCTGGCATGGCAGGCAGATCAAGCCGAGTTTGCCTCATGGTCCGTACAGGGGAGACAGCAGATTGTTCCTCACGCCAAACATTACATTCATAACAGTCAACCGGATGCCGTTGCGGGTGCTATTTTGGACATGGCTGAATCCACAGGTCACAAATGAAACATATAATCTCCGAAACAAACAGCGAACAGGAGGCAGATTGGATGAGAAAATTAAGGGTCGTCACCAAGTTCGCATCCTTGCTCCTGGCAAGCAGTGTACTCTCTCTCTTGATTCTAACCCTATCTTTCTTGTGCTTCACAGCCAGAGTAGATGCAGCATCTGTAGCACATTTTACGGAACAGTCGGATTACATCATTCATGTGTTTCGATTATTTTTCTAGGTCCATGATAGGAATGAATGGCGGATGCTTTGCATGAAAGCAGCCTGATGCTGCATGTAGTGCAAGGTATTTTTGATTTCGACTGGAAACCTAACAGGTTACATGGTATGTTATATCTTTATACTAGAGTAGTAAGCAACTATAGAAGAAGACAGGAGAGGATCGAACATGGTTAAAGTTGGTATCGTAGGTTACGGAAATCTGGGTAAAGGCGTGGAGAAAGCCATTGTGCAAAACCCGGATATGGAGCTTGTTGCTGTATTTACACGGCGTAATCCGGAGCAGATGGTTGCAGAAGGTACAGAAGCTCGTTTTGAGCACATCTCTGCTGCCGAGCAATACATAGGTAAAATCGATGTCATGATTCTTTGCGGCGGTTCGGCAACGGATCTTCCGGAGCAGACACCTGCCATTGCCAAGTTGTTCAATACGGTGGACAGCTTCGATACACATGCGAAAATTCCTGAATTCTACGCGGAAGTGAATGCTGCAGCAGAGCAAGGCGGTCACGTTAGTGTGATCTCCACAGGCTGGGACCCAGGCTTGTTCTCCATGAACCGTCTGCTCGCCCAATCCATTCTGCCAGAGGGTAAAGAGTACACATTCTGGGGCAAAGGGGTCAGTCAAGGTCACTCCGATGCAATCCGCCGTGTTCCAGGGGTTAAGGCAGGTGTTCAGTACACTGTACCTGTTGAAGAAGTGATTAACCGGATCCGCGCAGGCGAGACACCGGAACTGTCCACACGCGAGAAACACCTGCGTCAATGCTATGTCGTGGCTGAAGAAGGTGCTAACCAGGATGAAATTCGTGAAACCATTGTATCCATGCCGAACTATTTTGCAGATTACGATACAACGGTAACGTTCATTACTGAAGAGCAGCTTAAATCGGAACATGAAGGTATGCCGCACGGTGGATTTGTTATTCGTAGTGGTGTTACCGGTACAGGCCAAAAGCAAATTGTGGAATTTGGTCTGAAACTCGATAGCAACCCTGAATTCACCGCTAGTGTACTGGTCGCTTATGCACGGGCTGCACAGCGTTTGAGCTTGGAAGGACATAAAGGTGCCAAAACAGTATTTGATATTCCACTTGGTCACCTGTCCCCGAAATCCGCTGAGGAACTTCGCCGCGATCTTCTGTAATGTTCGAAATAAAACGATTCATTCATTGCAATAAATAGAAACAGCCTGTCCTTCATTATGGGGACGGGCTGTTTTTGTTAAAGCTCTCTCTTATATAGCAGAGGATATCTTTACAACCAGTGCTCAGGCAAGTTGAGATGAGCTGGCAGTCTGGTACGGGAATCGCCTTTGGCTGCATTCAGCTGGGATTGTGTCAGAAAAATGCTCCCGGTCAGATCTGCTCCGCCCAGATCCGCATCACGCAAGTCGGCACCGATCAGATCAGCATGTCTTAAGTCGGCATTGCGCAGGTCACAAGCAATCATTAAGGCGCCCCGAAAGCTTGCTCCCCGGAGGTCAGCACCTCTTAAATTGGCGCCTAGGAAGTCTCTTCCTTTCAATTTCTTGCGTTTGGATTTCCCTTGTTCATGGCTGCTGGATGGCGCATGCGCACGTACCAGTTCACTCCCCTGCACCAGAAGATCGTTTACGATCGCCCGCTGAGAGGGAATATCCAGACGCAGAATCGCGGAAGGCTCCAGATCGGTTAGGCGTTCCGTCTCCTGGTATACGCTGCGGATGGCATCGTGAAGAGAGGAGGTTTCCGGCCTCAAGAGCATTTCGTTCATATAACTGAGCAGTTCATGCAGTTGTCTCATGACAGGCAGGCAGTCGAACATTTCGGCAGCGGATTCCGGATGATCCCGCCAATCTCTGCCCGCATAGGTTACTTGGGACAGCTTCTGACCTGCACCAAAGCAGTCATAGACGGTGCAGCCCTTGAAGCCCTTTTGCCGGAGCTGCGTATGAATGCCGCAGCGATGGTCTGAGCGCAGGTTGGAGCAAGGGGTGCCGCTGGCTTTGTCAAAAGCAAAGTCGGATGACTTGCCATAAGGCAAGGCAACGCAGCACAGCCCGAAACATTGCTCACAGTCCGTGTATAAATGAGGGCTCATCGTACTGCCGTGGGATAGATTAGACAATGTGTACACTTCCTTTAATAAATGAAAAAACTGGATATTCAGTGTTAATATCACTTTACCATTACACTGAAATATGATCAATTCCTATAGGTTTCATATGGGAGGGCAAAATTGCAGAATAAATAGGAATCAACATTGATATGATAAGTAGAGGTAAAAAAACATTTGCAAACTTTATGTAAGTTACTTGACTAATTTAATCATATAACTTATTATCAATAACAAGCCAAACAATTAAACGGATGCAGGATGGTGCAGATATGGGATTTATGGATAAGTTATTCGGTAAAACTAACAACAACACACAAGAGGAGGAAACAAAAATGTCGAAATTAAATATCGGGATTATTCTTGGGAGTACACGTGAAGGTCGGTTGAGTCCGCAAGTAGGAGAATGGGTAAAACAGATCGCTGATTCACGCGGTGATGCCAACTATGAAATCGTGGATATTGCCGATTATAAGCTGCCGCTATTGGGCGAAGCTGATGCAACAGAACAGGCTACTGCCTGGAACACCAAGCTGGCGAGCCTCGATGGATTCGTATTTATCGTACAGGAATATAATCACAGCATCTCTGCATCACTGAAAAATGCACTGGACTATGCTCGTGAAGCTTGGAACGATAAAGCTGCAGGAATTGTTAGTTATGGCTCGGTAGGCGGTGCACGTGCGGCAGAACACCTGCGCGGTATTCTCGGAGAACTGTCGGTTGCCGATGTTCGTGTTCACCCGGCGCTTTCTTTATTCACCGATTTTGATAACGGAACCTTCAAACCGGCTGATCTGCACTTGACCAATCTCAACGGAATGTTGGATCAAGTGTTGTCCTGGAGCGGGGCACTGAAAACCGTTCGTTCATAATCATATGGAATGTAATAGCCGCCATTTTGGCGGCTTTTTTGCGTGAGGGAGAACACAACCATATTGACCGTCTCACCCTGTGAAGGCCTGGCGTGCTCCGATCATTTCAAAAGATGAAAAGGACAGCTCTCCACAGGGAGAACTGTCCTTCATGAATAAAGTTAAGATGAATGATGATGTGCACACGCTTCAAGTGGAACGGTCAAATTGATTAAAACTTAGACTACGCCTTGAGCGAGCATGGCATCGGCTACCTTCAGGAAGCCTGCAATGTTGGCTCCTGCCACAAGATTGCCTGTACAGCCATATTGATCCGCTGCCTCTACACAGCTGTTGTAAATGTTCCGCATGATCTCATGCAGCTTCGCGTCCACTTCTTCAAATGACCAGGACAACCGCATGCTGTTCTGAGACATTTCAAGGGCGGACACTGCAACTCCACCTGCGTTGGCTGCTTTCGCCGGACCGAACAGAACGCCCTCTTTCAGGAAAAGATCGATTGCAGCAAGCGTGGAAGGCATATTGGCTCCTTCACCGATGGCTTTCACGCCGCCTTGCACGAGCAGTTCAGCAGACTGTTCATCAATCTCATTTTGCGTTGCGCAAGGCAGCGCGATATCGCACGGGATGGACCAGATACCTGCACAGCCCTCGGTGTACACCGCATGAGGATGCTCTTTGACGTATTCGCTGATCCGCAGGCGATCCACTTCTTTCAATCGTTTTACGGTATCCAGGTTAATTCCTTCTGCATCGTATATGTATCCCCCCGAGTCACTGCAAGCCACGACCTTGGCACCGAGCTCCTGAGCCTTTTGGATGGCGTAAATGGATACATTGCCTGAACCGGAAACAACCACTGTGCTGTCCTGGAAGCTCAGCCCTTTCGATTTCAGCATCTCGTTCACGAAATACACACAACCGAATCCAGTGGCTTCCTTGCGTGCAAGGCTTCCGCCATACAGCAGACCTTTCCCCGTCAATACAGCTGCATCATGCCCGCTGCTAATGCGTTTGTACTGTCCGAACATGTAACCGATTTCCCTCGCGCCTACACCAATATCGCCTGCAGGTACGTCCGTATCGGAACCGATATATTTATACAGCTCTGTCATGAAGCTTTGCGTGAAACGCATCACTTCCAGATCGGATTTTCCTTTGGGATCGAAGTCGGAACCGCCTTTACCGCCGCCGATCGGCAGTCCAGTCAGTGCATTTTTGAAAATCTGTTCGAAGCCCAGGAACTTCACGATTCCGGAATACACGGAAGGGTGGAAGCGCAGACCGCCTTTGTAAGGACCGATGGCACTGTTGAACTGCACGCGGAATCCGCGGTTCACTTGGACCTTGCCTTGGTCATCGACCCAAGGTACGCGGAACGTAATAACACGTTCAGGTTCAACCAGCTGTTCGAGCAAGCTGTTGTTCATGTATTTCGGGTGTGCTTCAATCACAGGAATGAGTGAGTCCAGAATCTCTTTTACAGCCTGATGGAATTCATGTTCTTGCGGATTTCTGGCGATAACCGATTCATAAACGGAATGAACATATTCTGCAGCAGTGACTTGAGTTGATTCGTGAGTAATAGTGGACACTTTTTCGATGCACTCCTTTATTGTGTTAAAGTCTTTGGTTGGCTATTTGCATAAATTGCATAAAAGTTTGTAGTTAAATATACAGGAAAGAAAATAAAAATACGAGATGAAAACCCATAAAATGTTTTTTATGACGTTATTAAAATGTTCTATGGATCTATCATGTGGTGTAAAGATTGGATTCCAATATTGGATAATACAGCCGATTACCCATTTTGAACGGGAAGTTAGCTGAATAGACTGGATTAAAAAATTAGTTTTGGTAAGATGGTAAGAAGGCCCCGGTTTCCGGGGCTTTTACCTAACAGAAGGAGGAAAACAGGATGATGAACAGCAACATGCGAATTCATGTGGAGAACAAAGCTTGTATAGGAGGTGAGATCTATTATGAACCATAGGTCTAACCTTCAACCTTGCAGAGAAATACTGGTGAAACAGCTCATTACATTGGGTGAAGAGAAAAGGACATTTCTCGACGCCTATTTTGACGTGCGTGAACCCGAGCGGATACAGATGGAGAAATTATTGACTGCTTACACCGGATATGTCCAGAAGCTGCTGCTCGGCCCGGATGAGCTTCTCCATTCCGTCGTGCTTATTGGGAGCGAGATCCGATTTGATTACATTGATTTCCATACGTCGGATGCATTCAAGATCGTCATGCCTGAAGAGGCAGATCCGGATGCAGGGCGCATTTCCTTTCTCTCGCCTGTAGGACGTCAATTACTGCTTAGCAGCAAAGGGGAAACGAGATCCGTTACAATCCCTGCTGGTTCCATGAGGGTGCGTATTACGGAAATCACTTGGAGTAGTACAACCTTGAATCCGGTGTCTTCAGGAGGTGTGGATCATGCACTTTAAAGAGACGGATTTACCGGGAATTGGACGCAAGTATTGGCTGCATACCCGTAGCGGAGAGCATTTGATTATCGTGATTCATAATGATGAGCGGCGCGATCTGTTTCACATGGAATCCGGAGACACGCCTGAAGAGGTGGGGGATATGATATCCCTGATAACCTTGGATGACGAAGAGGCCCGGGCAGTCGCTGCCATCGTGGGAGGCATGATTTATAAGCCCAAGTTCCAGGATGAACGGGAAGTTATGCTCGAGGGCCTGCTGATCGAATGGTTGCGAATCGAACCTCATTCACGAAGCGTTGGAAGAACGATTGGGGAACTGGATATCCGCCAAGCGACGGGGGCTGTCATTCTGGCGGTGGTGGAGAAGAACAGGGAGAAACAGTTTAATCCGGGGCCAGACTATGCATTTGCCTCAGGGGCTACCATTGTCGTAGCAGGAGAGCGGGATCAGATCAGGCAATTAAAACGGTTATTATCCGATGGACGGTTGTAGCCCATGGATATGCTCATATTCGAAGTGGGAATTGCTGTTGCGCTGATTACACTTACGGGGCTAATATCTGCACGATTACGATTTTCGGTCATTCCTTTCTATATTCTGATCGGAATGGCAGTTGGACCGCATGCACCACAGATCGGTATCGTGGATTTGCGTTTCATCGAAAGCTCGGCATTTATTGAATTTATGGGCAGGCTTGGCATTTTGTTTCTTCTATTTTATCTTGGACTTGAATTCTCGGTCTCTCGTTTGATGAAATCGGGCAAAGCCATATTGACCGGAGGCATGTTCTATGTAGGGCTTAATTTTGCTTCCGGTCTGCTGCTGGGCTGGTTCATGGAGCTGCCGTTAAAAGAAACGCTGGTGGTGTGCGGCATCATGACCAGCTCTTCAACAGCGATTGTGGCCAAAGTACTCGTTGATCTGAAGCGCACGGCGAATCCTGAAACGGAGATTATTATGGGCATGATCATGTTTGACGATCTGTTCATTGCCATTCATATCTCGATCCTGACTGGACTCGTTCTCAGCGGGGCAACCTCGTTCCTCAGTGTGCTGCTGGTATCCTTGTCTGCGATGCTGTTCATTGTGCTGTTTCTGATCATTGGCCGGAAGAGCATCAAGTATATTGACAAGGCGCTGAATATCAAGTCATCCGAACTGTTTCTGCTTACCGTGATGACGTTGCTCTTTCTAGTCGCTGGTTTCTCGGAAACACTGCATGTTGCCGAGGCGATCGGTGCATTAATGATGGGGCTGGTACTCGGTGAATCGAGACATGCGAACCGGATTGAGCATCAGGTCATGCCGTTCAAGGATTTTTTTGGTGCGATCTTCTTTTTTAGCTTTGGGCTGACCATTGAACCCTCCTCCCTTGGGGGAGCTGTCGGGATGACGATCATTGCGGTCATTTTAACGATTGTGAGCAATTATGGCGCAGGAATGATTGCAGGCAGAATGTCCGGAATGACGCCAAAGGCTTCACTCAAAGTGGGATTCACGCTGGTTTCCCGAGGAGAGTTCTCGATCATTATGGCGAACATTGGCAAGGCCGGAGGACTGATGGTTTCAATCCAGTCCTTTGCTGTGCTGTACGTGCTGATTCTGGCGGTACTTGGGCCAATCCTGACGAAGGAAGCGCCGTGGATCTATGGGCAATATGAACGTCTGAGAAATCGATTACGAAGGAAAGAGACAGGTTAGATTGGGTTTTGGTAGCAGCGTCACACCATGGAGAGGCTTCAACTCTCGGGTGTGACGCTTTTTTTGGATTCCTATGCTACCAAGTACTGTAGTGAAAAGGCGAGCAACGCGGATATTTTTTGCTTAAGGAAGATGAATTTGAATATTCTCGATATGCACGGCGACACCGCCGATCTGAACTTGAGTGATCTCGTTGGAAGGGCCGAGCGTTATTCTGCCTAGAATCCTGGAAGGACGGTTCATCGTGTACCCTTGTTTGATCATATATGTCTGATTATGGGGAGCTCGGAGTTGTTGATACTTATGCAGGTAACACAGCAATGCGCCATTGGATGTACCTGTGGCGCTCTCTTCCGGTATGTTGTACAGCGGGGCAAAGTTCCGACATTCTGCGAGGGCTGCATTATCCTGCGTTTCGAGTGCGAACACATGATAACCCACCACTTGATGAGCTTTGCTGATGTCGGAGATTTGCAGAAGATTAGGATTGATGTTTGTCAAAACATCAGGATGCCTAACCGGAATTAAGATGTCGCGCAGCCCGGTAGACACGATCTGTACAGGCAATTCTGAGTGTAGGTCTTGCAGCGGAATCTGCAGAGAGTCTGCGATGTCCTGCCGGTTGACCAGCTCTCCAAACTGCGGAAGTGTCTGGGACAGATAGACGTCACCGCCTTCCTCGACGGTTACTTCGAGAATTCCCGCAAGTGTATTAAGTGTATACTTGCCCACGTCAACCATCTGCTCTGCCTTCATGAGATAGAATAGTGCCACCGTTGCATGTCCACATAGGTCAACTTCATGATTTGGAGTAAAGTAACGTATGTTGTAATCAGCTAAATTCGAAGGCATGACAAATGCCGTTTCGGAAAATCCGACTTGTCTGGCAATCTCTTGCATCTGCGACGCGGACAAATGCTCTGCCTGCAGAACGACTCCAGCGGGGTTACCTCCCTCAGCGATATCCGAAAATGCATGTAATGTGATGACCTCAATATCCATTTTGTTTTCCCTCGCTTGTCCGTTAGTTCATGAAAAATGAGAATGTTCCTATTATAGCATGCTTAGTGGCTGGTTTTTTGATGGAACGAGGACGGCGAGCGATTGAGATTCAAGGTCAAGTGAATGGCTGCACAGGGTAATGAAGAAGGAGAGCACGCAATAATCCAATGGGAAGGCAGGGATTTGCAATGAAAGCTATTGTTATTGATAAGTTTGGTGGAGCGGAACAATTGAAGGAACAGGAAGTACCCAAGCCGACATGTGGAATCAATCAGGTTATCATCCAGATTCATGCAACCTCGGTGAATCCGGTCGACTTCAAGGTCCGACAAGGACATATGGAAGAAGCGGCTGATTCATTCCCTTTGATTTTGGGCGGGGATGCTGCGGGTATTGTGGCAGAGGTAGGATCCAATGTTACACAGTTCAGGGAGGGTGATCGTGTATTTGCCCGTCCGCGAAGCTTCGGAACCTATGCAGAATATGTGGCGGTAGATGCAGATATCGTATCCCGTATTCCGGACAATCTGAGTTCTGAGGATGCTGCGGCCATACCGCTTGCGGGCATGACAGCCTGGCAGGCACTTGTTGATCATGCGCACCTCGCCAAGGGGCAAAAGGTATTGATTCACGCGGGAGCAGGCGGTGTGGGAACTTATGCGATACAGATTGCTAAATACATTGGTGCTGAAGTGGCGGCAACGGCGAGTGAGTCCAATGAGGAGCTGCTTCGCTCCTTGGGCGTGGATCATTTTATCAATTATAAAAAAGAAGATTTCTCAGTGATCCTCTCCGGGTATGATGTCGTGCTCGATACAATGGGTGGTGATATTCAGCGGGACAGCTTCAAGGTGCTAAAGTCCGGCGGACATCTGGTTTCGCTGGTGGAGCAACCGGACGAGAACCTTGCCAAGGAGGCAGGCGTAACGGCGAATGTATTCATGATGGAACCGAAAGGGGAGCAGCTCGACCAACTGGCGAAGCTTGCCTCAGAAGGAAAACTCAAACCTGTGATTGACGAGACATATGATTTAAGCGAGCAGGGACTTCAGGAGGCGCATAAGAAGAGCGAAACACATCATACACGTGGGAAGCTTGTCATCCGCACGCAATAGGTGTCAACTCCCATACGAAGGTTATATTACATTGAAATTAGGAGCTCAATGCTGGCCATCTTCCGTTTGGGAAGGTGGCTGTTTTATTGTTGATGGCAGCAACAGAACTGCATTCCCATAGATGGAGGTTTAAGATATAATAGTAGAAATTTATTCCATTCTGCGCATGAGGTGATCCAATTGTCCAACGAACTTATTCAAGCCATTCAAGTGTTAAAAGAAAAGAAGTGGGTTGATCTGACCCATACATTCGGCCCGGAATCGCCGCACTTTTCTGCTTTTGATGCAGCACAGTTTGATACGCTGTTCAATCACGACCAAGGCTTTTTCGCTCAGAGCTTCAAGTTCCCCGGTCAATACGGCACCCATCTGGATGCACCGATTCATTTTGTGCGTGACACGCGTTATCTGGATCAGCTAGGGCTGAAGGAACTTGTGCTGCCGCTTGTGGTTATTGAGCAGTCTGCTGCCGTGGCGGGCAATCCGGACTTTACGCTGGATGTCGAGCATATTCTTGAATTCGAAAAGGAACATGGGGTCATTGAAGAAGGCAGCTTCGTGGCACTCCGTACCGATTGGAGCAAACGCTGGCCCGATCATGAAAAGTTCGACAACAAGGATGCAGAAGGCAACAGCCATGCACCCGGTTGGTCGGTTAGTGCATTGATGTTTTTGTTCGAAGAACGCAAAATCAAGGCCATTGGTCATGAAACCTTCGATACCGATTCAGCTGTGGACTATCAGAAGAATGGCGCACTTCTCGCGGAATATTATGTGCTTGCTCAGGATACATATCAGGTAGAGTTGTTAACCAATCTGGATCAGGTGCCAGCAAAAGGTGCAGTGATCTTCAACATTGTACCCAAGGCCGAAAAAGCTTCCGGATTCCCGGTTAGATCCTTTGCCATTTTGCCTTGATGCAGCAGCTCTCAAATGAAATTAAGTTCTATAGAAGGTCAGGGTCCAATTATATACAATTCCTAACTACTAGATCAATGCTCATATGTAAACGTAAAGGAGGCACGTGTTGCCTCCTTTTTTATGTCTTACTTTTGATCCGAGTGGGGATTCGGATTGAATCTTTGTGAGATTTTCTTCTCGGCTTTCTTGCGCCGGATCCAGCGCTTAAGTATGTTCTGCTGCTTTCTTTCTTCTAGTGTTTCTTTCATGCCTTGAATCATGAATTCGGATCTTCGTCTATCATCCCGACTAATCTCGCGTAATTCTTTAATAAATTTGTCGTCCATATCTGCCTCTCGCTCATTCAGGATAACACCATTATACCGAACGTACGTTCTTTTATCAAGTTTTACCATTAGCCATTGTAGCCGCAACCGAATTTGTGAAAAAGAGCACAGGAACAGTCTCCTCTATATGTGAAAATGGAATTGAGAATTCAGTGCCATCTGTACACTTGTCTGGAGGGTGAGGTATGAACGCAGGTGAGAAGCGACTCGGATCCGGCCAGGGTTCGGACAGATTATCGTGGGTACTCATTATATTGCATGGATTTTTGGGCATTGGTGCGATCGTTGGAGGGGGAGGCCTCATTATCGATTCATCAGGAAGTCTCCTCCATATGTCAAATTCGTTGTTGGAGCATTCCCCGTTTGGCAATTTTTTGATTCCGGGAATCATACTATTGTTGGTTCTTGGTATCATGCCGATCGTGATTGCCATTTCGCTTATAACATACTCTCATTGGGAAATAGGAGAAAAACTTAATCTCTACCTGGATCGGTATTGGGGATGGACATTCTCCTTGTATACAGGGTTCGCACTTCATATCTGGATTATGGTTCAGGTATTCTGGATACAGCATGTCTCAATCATTCATCTGATTTATTTTGCATGGGGCGTCGCAATTCAGGTTGTTACTCTCCTGCCTGGAGTGCAGCGAAGATATTCCAGGTAGATCATTCAACCTAGATGCAATCTGCATTATATGAAAACGGCTGCCGACAGAACCCTGGAGTGATTCTGTCAGCAGCCGTTTATGCTTTTATCTACTTGGATGCGTTGTAATTGCTCAAGAACTCTTTTACTTTGGCCGGATCAGACTTCAATTCATTCCCTGTCTGAACGAGCGGACTTACCGTAGAGTAGGCTTTGAGCTTGTTGTTCTTATAGAACTGGAGAATCTCATCCTGATTAATGGAGTACAGCACTGCCTTTCTCAAGTCACTGCTCTTCGCCACATCTCTATTCTTGGTGTTAAACAGCAGATAGGAAACCGCGTTGCTCGGAATGCTCTGCAGCTTCAGCTTGCTGTCACTTTCAATGATGTCATACTTCGTTTCTGGTACCCCGTAATACAAATGAATTTCACTGCTGCGAAGGGCAGACAATGCACTGTCAGCATCCGCGATGAAGCGTACGTTTACCTGTGAAATTTTCGGAGCATATTCAGAGCCTTTGCGGTATCCGGGGTTTTGATAGAATACGCCCTCGTAATCGTTTTTGTAAGCCAGAATGTAAGGTCCACTTGCATACAGTGTGTTGTTGTACGAAGCCCCCTCTGTTACCGTGTTCTGGTCACCATAAGGAATATCCTTGTTTACGTCAAAAGAAGCTACGTCATAGGTGTTGATGCTCTCCACCTGTTTCTTGGACACGATCCCCGCGGATTGGTGAGCCAGGTAATTCAGGACTTGAGGGAAAGGCTCTGTTGTGGTTAGTTTCACGACCTGATATTTACCTGCACTATTATCCGCTTTTGTTTTGTCTGAGACCAGTTCGGTGATTTTGGAATCGAGTCCTTGCTCGAGAGCGTCTTTGATGGTTCCGTTACCGCCGGATTGCTGGATGGATTCCAGGGTGCTCAGGTCGGTTACCAGCTCAGCTTCTTTGATATGCTCGTGCAAGCTGTATGTCCGGTGATCCGGAACAGAGTCTTTATTTTTGGCGCGGTCCAGAGAGAAGATGACGTCATCGGCACCAACGCGCTCCCCGGTATCCACTGCCTTTTTGTTTTCAATCTTTGCAAAGTTAATATCGTCTCTCAGAATGAAATAATACTCCGAATTCCCCTCAGCGATGCTGAAATTGTGGGAAAGTGATGCTTCGGCTGTCAGTTGATCATCATCCGTCAGGTTTACAAGACGAACATACATGTTGGTGTTCAATTGGTTGATGGAGCCGTCGTTGCCTTTGATCGGGTCAAGGGAAGTCAGCACGGAAGCACTTTGAGTCAGGATCAGTGGATCCTTAGTATTCTTGGAACTGTCCTTGAATTCGATCGGTTCCCAAGCCATGGCACGGGATTTGGACAGGCGCACCGTATCCGGATTCAGGATGTCCTGATTCACGGCCTGACTCTTCAAGGAAATGTACAATGGAGCGATGTAGGCTTGATCCGTTACCAGGCGGTCCTCCAATTGTTTGTACGTTTCCTTGTATTCTTCGGGTGTTTGGGTGGCTGCGGCGTCAATGAGTTTATCGATCTCTTCATCCGCCAGAATGCTGTAGTCACCACCGGTTTTGAAAAGAGAACGAACGGCATAGTCCGGGTTACCGGTTACTGTCGTCCAGCTGGAGAGAGCAATATCATAGTTGCCCGCGTCCTGTTGGGATTTGTAGCTGCCGTAATCCGGCTGCAGATTCAGCTTTACATTGAAGCCGTTTTTGGTCAGCTGATCACGGATGATATTAACGTCATTTTCGGAAGAACTTTGGGCGAGCAACTCAATGTCGACTGGAGCCTGATTCTGAGCGTTCTCTGCTGGCGAAGTGGGGGTCGTCTCCGATTGGGTTTCGGACTTGGTCTTCACGCTGCAGCCCGAAATCACGATGACGAGAATAAGCAGCAATGAGATCAACGAACGTTTTTTCATGGGATTACCTCCTGGATAATTTTGAATGGAATGAATTGAATGAATTGTTAGAATTGCTTGAATTAAGCCTTTACCAATTTCGGATCAAGTGCGTCGCGCAGACCATCACCGAGAAAGTTGAATGACAGAACGAGCAGAATGATAGCCAGCCCCGGATAAATGGCGAGATACGAGTGCGTTTCCAGATATGTACTGCCCAGCTTGAGAATGTTGCCCCATTCCGGGATATGTGGTTCGACACCCAGTCCCAGATAGCTCAGGCTGCTGGTAGCAATGACCGCTCCGCCAATCGTAAGCGTGGACTTGATGATCATTGGTGCAAGCGAGTTGGGAATGATGTGCTTGAAAATGATGGAACGGTTGTTATAGCCGAGTGCACGCGCAGCCTCTACGAATTCGAAGGTGGAAACATACAGGACGCTGGCTCTCATGGTACGTGCATAAGTCGGGATGGAGCCCAGACTGAGTGCCAGAATCAGATTGACCGTATTGGCGCCAAATGCCGCAATGATGGCAATGGCCAGCAGGATGCCCGGAATGGCATAGAGGACATCGAGCAGCCGCATGATGATATTGTCTGTGTGTCTTCCATAGAATCCGGAGAAGGCTCCAAGGACTCCACCAATGATCACAGGAATAATGGTCGACAGGCAGCCTACGATCAACGAGATGCGGGCACCGAATACGATTCGCGAGAACAGGCATCGCCCGAAATCATCCGTCCCGAGTGGATAAGCCAGGGATGGCGGCTGCAGCAGGGCGGAATAGTTGTTTTCGACCGCCATGCTGTAATCAAAGGTGAAGAAACTGCAGATCGAGATGGAAAATAGAAAGATGATAAAAAACATGCCGGACATCGCTGTTACGTTAGGAGCCAGTCGGTCCCAGAGGTCGTTCCAGAAGTTTGATTTCTGTTTCCCTTGTCTCCGGTAGCGCCCGATGATGGAAATGCCGAGCAGGAGTGCAAATACGTTTCCTGTGACCGAGGTAAGGATCAGCAGGATGCTGACAGCAATCATCCAGCGTGGAATGACCGAAGCAGCAGTATACTGGGCTACAATCATCAAAACGACCAGGTCAATGACCAGAATGAATAGCAAGGCGGCCATGGCTGGCAAAAACGTATCGGATACATAGGGTTTGAACATATTGAGCGCCGATACGCCAATAACGAACAGCTGCGTCAGCAGCATATAGACCGCAAAGGTGTATTCCACTTGCTTTGCTTTTTTGATCAGATGAAATGCTGCTGTGACGATGAAAATATTGCCAGAGCAGATGGTCAGCAGCTGAACCCAAGCCAGCCTGCGGGTTAATGCTGAGATATGTCCGTGTCTGGTCAAGTCTTTTCGGATGAGCAGCATCAGGATACTCTGAATGATCGTAAAGAAAAGATAGATACAAAGTGCAGTTAGCAGAAATGGTCTGAATTCTTGCCTGCCCAGGTCATAACTGTTAAACAGCAGTAACACCGTCAATAGGAGAGAAGTAACCCACGCAAAGCTGGCCTGACTGTATTCTGGTGAAGACTTAAGCCGGAAACGCACTTCTTGTGTTAGGGAACCCGAATTTGTCATATTGCACCTGCTTTAATATTGTTTCATCTTGGAACGTACTCTTGGATCAATAAATGCGTACAACAGATCTACGATTACATTAATAATGGAAATGGTAATCGCTGTATACACTACTCCGCCCATGATACTCGGAATATCGGGAATAAACTGTTTATCCACAATGTAACTGCCGAGTCCACTAATATTAAATACTTTCTCCGTTACGGCCGCTCCGCCGAGCATACCTCCAAATTGCAATCCAACCACCGTTACGATTGGAATCAACGCATTGCGTACCGCATGTTTCAGCAGAACACTCCGTTCGCTGAGTCCTTTGGCGCGAGCTGTCATCACGTAATCTTCGTGAATAACTTCCAACGTGGAAGAACGGGTCATCCGGGCCACTGCAGCCGTTAATCCTGTTCCCAGAACAATGGTTGGCATAATGATGGACAGCCAGTTCTGAGGATTGAAGGTCGCAGGCAGCCACTGCATTTTAATTGAGAAGTTCAGGATGAAGATCAGTCCCTGCCAGAAGTTCGGAATCGACAATCCGATCAGGGCGATAAACATAAATGTGTAATCAAACAGCGAATTGGGCTTGATCGCTGAGATGATCCCGATGGGAAGTGCGATGACAAGGGCAAGCAGTAGAGAAATGACTGCGAGTGTCAGTGTAATTGGAAACTTTCTGGCTATGGTCGCAGTAACATCCTCATTTCCCGAGAAGGATTTGCCCAGATCAAACAGCGCGATTCCCTTGATATTGTTCCAGAGCTGAACGAGATAAGGCTGATCCAGACCGTATACGTGATTAAAGGCTGCAATCTGCTCCTGTGTCGCTGTCTCTCCGAGAATGTTGGCTGCCGGGTTGAATGGAGACAGATACAAGATAGTAAATACGAGGGTAGCTACACCCAAAATGACGAATAGAGTCATCAGTATTCTTTCGAATATGTACTTTAGATAAGGATTGCCATAGATCCATAGTATGACGTACATCAGACAGCCTGGAATGATAGATAGAGCCACAAACCAGGGTTTATCCAGCAATGCACGGAACGTGTCTGCCATGGTCAGGCGCTGTTCTCCATGTTCCTGCAGCCTGCGTGACGTTCGTTCATACAACTCTTTCTGATATGTTTCCTCCAGCCACTGCTCCGTCTGACGCTTGAATTCTGTTTCACTGACCTGCTGCTGGAAGAAGCGATGTTTGCGCCTCAGCTGTTCTTCTACTATGGTTCGAAGCTTATCCCGGTAAGAAGAAGAGTGCATCTCCTGTTCTACAGCTCGCTGAGTGGTTTGCCATCCATCCTTTTGGTGTCTGGATTGCCACACCAGAAGCACAATCAGATTGATCGGCAGCCCGAGAATAAACAGCACATATCGGTAGGAGGGATGAAGCAGCATTTTGCCATAAATGAAACTCAGATGCTGTGCAAGCCGTGACATTTTGCCGCCTACTGCAAGATTCAAACCGTGCAAACCTCCCTACATTCAGTTTTAAATTGCATTATTCCGATTGATATAGTATATATTATTTAGGGTCTATTCAATTGTCAAGGTATGGAATTG
Organism: Paenibacillus illinoisensis NBRC 15959; assembly: GCF_004000925.1. Lineage (GTDB taxonomy): Bacteria > Bacillota > Bacilli > Paenibacillales > Paenibacillaceae > Paenibacillus > Paenibacillus illinoisensis. The sequence continues at coordinate 245,552 of NZ_BIME01000007.1, forward strand.
TGTACATATTATGAAACGCGTAAATATGAAGGAAAGCAGGTGTTTACATGCAGCCTTTACTGAAAGTTAGTGATTTGTCCGTCTCTTTTCATTCTGGAGAGAATGAGTTTCAGGCGGTACGGGAGGTCAGCTTCGAGGTTCGGAAAGGGGAAACGCTTGGGATTGTTGGAGAATCGGGGAGCGGCAAAAGTGTAACAGCCCGTTCCATTATGAGGCTGCTTGCTTCTCCTCCATCTCAGATGAAGCAGGGAGAGATTTTGTTTCGTGGAGTCAATCTGGCGACCAAAACGCAAAAGGAGATGGAAAGCATCCGCGGCCGCGACATCGGCATGATTTTTCAGGATCCCATGAGTTCGCTTAATCCGACCATCAAAGTTGGAAAACAAATCTCCGAAAGTTTGATCAAGCATCAGAAGCTGTCTCGCAGGGAAGCGAAAAAGCAAGCCATCGCCATGCTCGAGCTGGTTGGCATATCACGGAGTGAGGTGCGCTACAATCAGTACCCGCACGAGTTCTCGGGAGGCATGCGTCAGCGGGTCATGATCGCCATTGCACTTGCTTGCCGCCCGGAGCTGCTGATTGCCGATGAACCAACAACTGCACTCGACGTGACTATCCAGGCACAAATTCTGAATCTGATGAAAGACATGCAGGAACGGCTGGGGACGTCCATTATACTGATTACCCATGATCTGGGGGTTGTGGCCGGAATGTGTGACCGCGTCGTGGTCATGAAAGAGGGACAGATCGTGGAATCCGGGACGACGGCGGAGATCTTCGCCAATCCGAAACACGAATATACGTCCAGACTTCTGAATGCCTTGCCGCGGTTGGATGAGAAGAAGAAACCCAAACCGGTTTCACTGTTCCCTAAGGATCTACAAGATGATCAGCCTCTGCTTGAGGTGAAATCCCTGCGGCAGCATTTTAATCTTGGCAAAGGCAATACACTGAAGGCAGTGAATGATATCAGCTTTTATATCCGACAGGGCGAGACACTGGGAGTCGTAGGAGAGTCTGGCAGCGGAAAATCCACGACGGGGCGTGCCATCTTGAGACTGCATGAACCGACTGGCGGGGATGTCTTGTTCAAAGGGGTTCCACTAAACCGGCTGTCCACTTCGGAAATGAAAACGATGAGACGGCATATGCAGATCATCTTCCAGGACCCCTACGCCTCATTGAACCCGAAATTGAGAATTATGGACATTATCGGGGAGGCTCTTGATATCCATCAGCTGACCAAGACAACAGCGGAGAGGGAGAAGCGGGTGGAAGAACTGCTGGAAATGGTGGGGCTTGATCCATCCCATGCGCTGCGGTACCCTCACGAATTCTCTGGCGGTCAGAGACAGAGAATCGGGATTGCGCGGGCACTTGCTGTGGAACCGGAATTTATTGTGTGTGATGAGCCGTTGTCTGCGCTCGATGTGTCCATACAGGCGCAGATCGTACAGCTTCTTGAGGAATTGCAGCAGCGGCTTGGTTTGACGTATCTTTTTATTGCACACGACTTGTCCATGGTCAAACATATCAGTGATCGTGTGGCTGTGATGTATAACGGTAAAATCGTTGAGCTTGCTGAGAGTGAAGAGCTCTATTCCAATCCACAGCATGCGTATACGAAGTCGCTTCTCTCTGCAATCCCGGTCCCTGATCCGGCTGTGGAAGCGAAGAAAAAACGCACGGTGTTTGAAGAAAACAGCAGGGAGCAGCTAGCCGATCGTTACAATCTGGAGCAGTCCAAGTGGGTCGAAGTAACGGAAGGGCACTGGGTGGCCGTTTCTGGTTAGAACGGATCAGAGTGATCACACGAGCAGGCACAAAAAAACAACCCCGTCAGTGATCTGTGCAAGATCAACTGTGCGGGGTCCTTTATACGTTTGTTTTAGGTTGTGGACGGTATTATTTGAATTGCACCGATTTCTTGATATTGTCAATTTCGGCTTTGCTTGCATCATCCAAATACGTGAAGATGAAGTTGAAGGCATAACCTTCAATGATGGTGCTGTAGTAATCCTGTGTAATGGTTGTGCCGTCACCAGCATCCATTGTGATTTGCATAACATCCATCTCTTTACCACCGATCGTTTCGGTTGTGATTTCCTTATAATCATAAGGGAACTGGCTGTCGACCATGAATTTCTTGGTTGCTTCCAGGTAGTCTTTACCTGTGCGAATCCCTTGCAGCAGGCTGACTTTCTCGGCAATAGCCATAGCGGAAGGACCCACTTCCTGACCACCCAGAGGCAATTCTGAAGCCATCAACAGGTTCAGTGTTTTTGTTTGGGACAGTTCAAGCTGTTTTTTCTTCGTATCATCGTCACCGGCAATGGCATCCGAAGAAGCGCTTGTCAGCTCGTTCATTCCTGCAGCATCCTGGAACTCCCATTCCTCAGGGAATTTCAAGGATACACCGAAGTAGTCATTCGTGTAGGAACCTTTTTCGGTTGTACCCAGTTCCACGTTAGCTGAATTGTCTTCTTCCTCAGCTGCTCCGTCAGTCGACGTTTCCGTACTTTCAGTATCCTCAGTTTTGGCTGTATCCGTGTCTGTAGCGGCTGCAGTTTCTGTTTTAGTCGTGTCTTCCGTTTGAGCGTTGTTATCTGCCTTGTCACCGCAAGCGGCTGCAACAAGCATCATCATGATGAGCATAGTGAATAAAGACGTTTTTTTTGTGATAGACATAAAACCCTCCTGAAATAAATGTGTGTGTTCTCTCTCTGTAATGTTGCGTACTCCAAAATTGTAGCACAAGTGTTCTTCTTGACCAGCTATAGGAAACTATAGGGGTTCCACTATAAATAAGACAATCGGCTTGCAATTGAAACAGCTTCCGTGCTGGATTGCACACCTAATTTGTTGAAGATCACTTTTTTGTGGTGATTCACGGTGCATTCCTTGATTTTTAATTTCAAAGCTATGGCCTTAACGGTTAACCCTTTTGAGATCATTTCAAGGATGGTTAACTGACGCTCAGTGAAATCCACAGAAGGCTTCTCGGTAGGAACGGATGACATCAGGCTCTGGTAGCTGTTCTGCATATGGGCAGGAATGAGCTTGGCAATGGCGATTAATTCACTTTGCATATCTGCGTTAATGGTGGACACATCCAGATAACCGGAATGGTTGATTCCTACAGATAGAGGCGTAGCGTAACAGTGCCATTGTTGAAAAAGCGGGCTCTCATGCTGCTCTGGCGGCAGCAATACCGGTTCGTTCTTTTCCATGGTGGCCGAGATGGCGTTGATTCCGCAGCTCTGTGCAGTGAAAACCATGCCTGGACGAATCGGTGACTGCTTCACTTCATCCTCCAGATCAGGGCTGTAATCCATGGCGAGCAGCACGCCATCCGCATCCGTAAGCAGAAACAGATAGGTGCTGGACAGATTCTCTCGGATATCCGATAGACTGCGCTGGAAGGCACCGATCAGAAAATGATTGATTTTGCGCAATCTTTCCAGACTGGTCCTGGAAATATATTTAATATGAGCCATGCTCGATCTAGGTGCACTGATGTCAGACCAATGTTCCAGCAAGGCCGATGTAGTGACAGACATGATACTACCTCCTTACATTTAACCGATGGTTTCTACGACGCGACCTTCCTGGTCGGTAATTTCAGTTCGGACGATTTGGATAACCAATCCGGGAAGGGAAGGAATCTCGAATGTCATTTCCGAAGGTTTAAGATGAGCTGTTAGTTCGTTTACTGTCTGTTCATTCACGGTTACGGTGATTTTGGTTTCTTCTTCATGAAAATAAGCGTTTTCCCCGGCCTCGAAGGTGATATTTACACCTGAACCGACAAGTGATAACGGAGCACGCTTTGCAATACGGCTGCGCAGTATTTTTCCAATCAGAACCGCTTGTTTGGCTCCCAGCTGGAGTTCGGCGGGCGTATTTTTTTGCAGCAATCTTTTGCGGGAAGGCGTCCAAGCCAGTTGTTGTATGAATAAAAATGCCGTGCTGGAGCCTTCAAGCTCAATTCCACGCTGAACAGCCTGCCCTACCGATGGAATATCCACATAGGAGTTGCGCATGAGATCCGTAACATACTTGGGCATAAATGCTTCGCATGCCTTGAGGAAGCCACGTGTGTTCCACGTCTGCATCGTTTCCATTTCACGTCCAGTAATCCCGACCATTTGAATGAACTCCACTGTACCATTAGGGGTGGACAGCTGATTCAGATCCGGGTCTTCAATAAAGGAAAGGGCGGTCAGCAAGGTATCAGAGCCCAGACAGATCGGTCCATTGGCATCCAGGTAGTCGCCTGGGCGAAATACGTTACCGCTATTGAAGACATACCGCCCCATATTCTGTAACAAGTTCAGGGCCCAAGCTGGAGGTTCAGTCTCATCCTCTGTTCGGGTAAGCCGAAAGGTCAGTTCGAATCCATATCCACTGTGCTCTGGATCATTGGTTTCTTTGTCATATAGTTCGGAGAATCCGTACGTTACAAAATGCCAATGAGGCGTTGGGTGTTCCACTTTATAGGCACTGATTCCATCCAGAGGGTCAGGTCCTCCGAGCGCATAAGGGATGGCTGTGCCATAATGTTTGGGTTCCTGCTCCCCATAAAGTTCGTTAAATGCTGTATCAATGGCATCCCAGCCGGCTGTGCTTGCTTCATCAGTCATGATGGGTTCCTCCTTCAGGTGTTCAATCTCCCAAAAAAACATGTAAAATTAAGTTTACCTGTCTCAGTTATCGTTTCAAGCGGCTTAAGGCTGAATTATGTCAGATAGGACTTCGGGGTATCAAATCGCATTTCAGGGAGGTAATTTACATGAGTATGAAAGATATATTTCTTGCTGAATTCAATCAGGAGAATTGGGACTCATTTGTTATGTGCTTTGCTGATCGCTTTTTGCAGGTCGATCCAAAACTGGTGGAAAGCGCGAAACAAAAGGGGATTCCGGCAGATATATGTCAGGTACTTTTATGCGAAATGGGGGAGTATGCACTGGAAGGGATGAGCAAAAAGGTGCCTGCTCTAGGCGACCAAAGTCCTGCAAGCTATCTGGGTCATACAGACGGCACAAATGCATTAAGAGCAGCCATTATGCGCATGCCGCGTTGAAGTTCTTCTATATAAAATGGGTGTCACGTGGTGAAGTTGATTTTCAAATATAGATATGTTACGCTTACATCACGAGAGAAAAACAACCAAATAATCAATACATCGTTTGATGGATTGTTACTGCGAAGACAGGCAAAACCTAAACTGATGGTGAAATGAAAGCTCCTTTTTTGGGCGCTATTTTACCTTGAGTTTAGGTTTTTCTTGTTTTCTGGCCTCTTTTGGGTCCATGGATCAGGAACAACCTCAATTGGATCTACTGATTACCGTGTTGGTTTGCTCGAAATAGGACATTCTATCTTTCTGACTTGTCATTACAAAATAAATTGTTGAAAAGAGGTTGTTGTTCATGACTACTGCAAAAAAAGGATTCCCTGAAAACTTCCTATGGGGCGGCGCTACAGCTGCCAATCAATTGGAGGGTGCATTCGATAAGGACGGCAAAGGTCTCTCCACAGCAGATATGATCGCCCATGTTCCCAAAGAGAAACGTACGGGCGGACATGCTATGGAAATCTCCTCTTCCCGCATCGAAGAAATTCTGTCAGGCAAAATTGAAGAGCGTTTCCCGAAACGCTTTGGTATCGATTTCTATCATCGTTTCAAGGAAGACATCGCCTTGTTTGCCGAAATGGGCTTCAAAGTATTCCGCTTGTCCATTCACTGGGCGCGAATTTTCCCGAACGGTTATGATCAGGAACCGAACGAAGCAGGTCTGAAATTCTATGACGAAGTCTTCGATGAACTCTTGAAATACGGCATTGAGCCGCTGGTGACCTTGTCTCACTACGAAACTCCGCTCGGTCTGACACAGAAGTACAATGGCTGGGCTAGCCGTGAAGTTATTGGGCACTACGTAAGATATGCAGAAACAGTATTCAACCGTTATAAAAACAAAGTGAAATACTGGCTGACTTTCAATGAAATCAACGTCATGCTGTTCAGCCCGTACACTGGCGGCGGCATTCTGATCGATAAAGTAGACAACAAATTGCAAACGACGTATCAAGCGCTGCATCACCAATTCGTAGCAAGTGCCATGGTAACAAAACTTGCGCATGAGATTATTCCTGGTTCCCAAGTAGGCTGTATGCTCGCTCGCATGGAGACATATCCGGCGACTTGTAACCCGGTAGATGTGCGTCTGGCTCAACACGAGAATCAGATCAACCTCTTCTTCACGGATATGCACGCTCGTGGTAAATACCCGAACTACATGGCACGTTATTTTGAAGAGAACAACATCATGATTCAAAAAGAAGCTGGCGATGATGAAATTTTGCTGAACAACACGGTCGATTTCATCTCCTTCAGTTACTACATGTCCGTAACCAAATCAGCTTCTGCTGACCTGGAGGAAACTGCAGGCAACCTGGCTGGCGGTGTAAAAAACCCTTATTTGGAAGCTTCCGACTGGGGTTGGGAGATCGATCCAATTGGCCTGCGCATAACGCTGAACAACTTCTGGGATCGTTACCAAAAACCATTGTTCATCGTAGAGAATGGTCTTGGAGCTTATGACAAAGTAGAAGAAGATGGTTCGATTCATGACTCCTATCGTGTGGATTACCTGAAAAAACACATCGAACAAATGAAGGAAGCCATCAAGGATGGTGTGGATCTAATCGGATTTACGGCTTGGGGTCCAATTGACCTGGTGAGTATGTCCACTTCCGAAATGTCCAAACGGTACGGCTTCATCTACGTTGATCTGGACGACGAAGGTAACGGAACCCTCGAACGTTCCAAAAAGGATTCTTTTGACTGGTACAAAAACGTGATTGCAAGCAATGGTGAACAGCTGTAATTACAGGTTCGGATAGCTTGAACGCTTCTGACAAACAATGAATAGACACGATAAGAGAGGAATGATTGAGATGACAACACCATTTCCTAAGGACTTTCTATGGGGCGGCGCGGTAGCTGCCAACCAGCTTGAAGGAGCTTATAATACGGATGGTAAGGGATTGTCTGTCCAAGATGTGATGCCTCACGGGATCACCACGCCAAGAACGGAAGGACCTACGGAAGATAACCTGAAATTGATCGGAATCGATTTCTACAACCGGTACAAAGAGGACGTAAAACTGTTTGCCGAAATGGGCTTCAAAGTGTTCCGTACATCCATTGCCTGGTCTCGAATCTTCCCTAAAGGGGACGAGCTTGAGCCAAACGAAAAAGGTCTGCAATTTTACGATGACCTGTTCGATGAGTGCCATAAATACGGGATTGAACCCCTAGTAACGATTTCTCACTATGAGACGCCGCTGCATCTGTCCAAAACGTATGACGGCTGGGTTAACCGTAAAATGATCGAGTTTTACGAACGTTATGTAACCGTTCTGTTCAACCGCTTCAAAGGCAAAGTAAAATACTGGCTGACGTTTAATGAAATCAACTCCATTTTGGAGGAGCCATTCATGAGCGGCGGGATCTATACGCCAAAAGACCAATTGAGCAAGCAGGATCTGTATCAGGCGATTCACCATGAGCTGGTGGCAAGTGCACTGGCTGTTAAACTGGGTCATGAAATTATGCCGGAAGCCAAAATTGGCTGTATGGTTCTAAGTATGCCAACGTATCCGCTGACTCCGAATCCGGATGATGTGGTTGCAGCGATGCATGCAGAACAACGTAATGACATTTTTGCCGATATCCACGCACGTGGATACTATCCAAAATACATTAACCGTTATTTCAAGGCGAATAATATCAATATCAAGTTCGAAGACGGAGATGCGGAAATTCTGAAGCATACGGTCGACTTTATCTCGTTCAGCTACTATGTAAGTATCTGTGAGACAGGTGATCCGGAGAAACGCATTGAAGGAAAAGGAAATCTGTTTGCAGGGGTTCAAAACCCTTACCTTAAAGCAAGTGAATGGGGTTGGCAGATCGATCCGCAAGGTCTGCGTGTTACGCTGAATAAATACTGGGATCGATACCAAAAACCATTGTTTATCGTTGAGAACGGGCTGGGTGCCGTGGATGAATTGATCACGGACGAGCACGGCAATAAAACGGTAAATGATGATTATCGCATTCAATATCTGAATGACCACTTGGTGCAGGTTGGTGAAGCGCTTGAAGATGGTGTCGAAGTTATGGGATACACTTCATGGGGCTGTATCGACCTGGTTAGTGCATCGACTGCAGAGATGAAGAAGCGTTACGGATTTATCTATGTAGACCGCAACAACGACGGAACAGGTTCACTGGAACGGTATAAGAAAAAATCGTTCCATTGGTACAAAGAAGTTATTAGTACTAATGGTGCAAGCTTGAAAGGCATTAACGAATAATAGTGGTTCAAAAGGCATGGTTGACAAGCATCTTCTCATGTCATAATTAGTCACATTAACCGCTTTCACAAAAACATTGTCATATAGATATTTATATGGTAAGATGGGCCTAAGGCTAATGAATAACTGGATTGTTACTGTTCAATCAGGCAAAACCAGAAGCAGGGCATCTTTCGTGACCTGCTTTGGTTTTGCCTTTTACTACTTTGACGGTGCAAGGTGATGTGAAGAAATGAAAATTGAGAAGGTGCTCAACAACAACGTAGTTACCGTGATTGATTCGGGCGGAAACGAACTGGTCGTCATGGGGCGGGGAATTGCCTTCAAAAAACATGCTGGTGAATCGATCGACGAAAGTCTTGTCGAAAAAATATTCTCATTGGAAAGCAAGGAAGTATCGCAGAAACTGAAAACGCTTCTGTCCGATATTCCAGTTGAATATGTTGAATGCTCGGATGAAATTATTCGTTATGCGGAGACGGTGTTAGGTGAGAAGTTACATGAGAGCATCTATATTTCACTAACGGATCATATTCATTTTGCCATTGATCGACATCGTCAAGGATTGCAGATCCGTAACGCACTGTTCTGGGAGATCAAGCGCATGTACCGCAAGGAATATGCCATTGGACTAAAGGCACTTCAGATTATTGAAGAAACGCTGGGTGTACTGCTTCCCGAAGACGAATGCGCATTCATCGCCATGCATCTGGTCAATGCCCAGATGAACGGCGAGATGAGAGAAACCATCAGTATTACGAATATTGTCAAGGACATACTCAACATTGTAAGGCGCAGTTTTGTCATTGAACTGGATGAGGATTCGCTGAGCTATTATCGCTTCTTAACCCATCTGAAGTTTTTTGCTCAACGTGTGCTGCAAGGTACAGCCATTGAAGACAAGGAAGAAGATAATCCGCTTCATGATCTGGTGAGTAAGCAATACCCTGAAGCATATGCTTGTGCAGTCAAGATTAATGATTATACGCGGAAGATCTATAATCGGGTCTTGTCCAAGGAAGAAATACTGTATCTGACGATTCACATTGAGCGTGTTGTAAGAAATGAACAACCAATTGAATAATTTTAGGATTGTTACTGCTAAAAAGGCAAAACCTAAACGTTGAATAATGATAAGCTGAAACTGCTTTGTCATTATTCAGTGTTTAGGTTTTTTTTTAACCTTCATTACACATTAAAGGAGCAAAATACAATGGATAAACAACAATTGTCCAAAGATATTCTGAAGTTGGTCGGTGGAGAAGAAAACATTGATCAAGTCACGCACTGTATGACAAGACTCAGATTTAATCTCAATGACAATGGCAAAGCTGACAAAGCGACGCTTAAAAATACACCTGGCGTTATGGGTGTTATGGAGAATGGTGGTCAATTTCAGGTCATTATCGGAAACGACGTGCCTGTGGTGTACAACGCGCTGGTAGGAAACATGTCCAAATCTCCTGATGCGAAACCAGCTGCTGCTGCAACAGGCGGCAAAAAGAAAAATTCGCTGAGTGCCGTATTTGACTTTATTTCAGGTGTGTTCACTCCAATCCTTCCAGCCATCACTGGCGCGGGTATGATCAAAGGGATCGTGGCCTTGCTGCTTACCTTTGGATGGATTGATGCAACAAGTTCAACATACATCATCTTGTCCGCAATTGGTGATGGTGCGTTCTACTTCCTGCCAATCATTCTCGGGATTAGTACAGCACGTAAACTCGGGAGCAATATGTACATTGGTGCGGCCATTGGTGCATCGGTTATGCATCCAACCATTACCGCTTTGTTAGCACCGGGTGAGAATGTATCTTTCATCGGTTTGCCGGTTGTAGCTGCAACCTATGCATCTTCGGTTATTCCGATTTTGATTGCAGTCTGGCTGGCATCTTATGTAGAAAAAGCTATCGACAAGGTTACACATGCTTCTCTTAAATTGATTGTTGTACCTACAGTTACACTGCTTATCATTGTTCCTGTTATGATGATCGCCGTAGGACCACTAGGGGTTATCATTGGTAACGGCTTGACAGACGGTATTAACTGGTTGTTTAATAATGCTGGTTTGTTTGCAGGATTGCTTGTTGGTGGAGCGTTCTCACTCTTGATTATTACAGGAATGCACTATGCGCTCGTTCCAATCATGATCGGTTCCATTGCAACATTGGGATACGATTACTTGATTCCGCTCATGATGGTTGCTAACTTTGCACAAGCAGGTAGTGCTCTAGGTGTTTCTCTGAAATCCAAAAACAAACAAATCAAGTCCTTGTCTGCATCGACTGGTGTTACCGCACTTATGGGTATTACAGAACCAGCTATGTACGGGGTCAATATGCGATTCAAAAAACCGTTTGTGGCAGCACTGATTGGTGCGGCAATTAGCGGAGCGTTCATTAGCTTCTTCCAAACTAAAGCCTATGTTATGGGTGGTCTGGCAGGTCTTTCAGGAATTCCAATGATCATCGGTCCGACATTTGTATATGCTCTGATCGGAATAGTCATTGCGGTTGTAGCTTCAGCAATTCTGACCTACATTCTCGGATTCGAAGATGTTCCAGAAGCGGTTCCAGCAGCAACGACTACAGCTTCAGCTGAGCCTGTTACACCAGTTGCAGCTGATGTAAACAGTTCCGCTTCCGCAGTATCTGCGGTTGAAGAAGAAAAAGCCCAGGATCAAGAAGTATTCAGCCCGATGACAGGGGAAGTAAAACCGCTGAGCGAAGTACCGGACCCTGCATTCTCTGAAGAAATTATGGGTAAAGGATTTGCAATTCAGCCGACCGAAGGTCGTGTGGTTTCCCCGATTAACGGAACGGTGTTCTCTTTGTCGAAGAGTGGACATGCCATTGGTCTGGTCAGCGACAACGGTGCAGAGATGCTGATCCACATCGGAATTGATACAGTGAAGCTGAAAGGCCAATTCTTCTCGCCTAAGGTTCAGGCGGGTGCAAAAGTTGCTGTGGGTGATGTATTGATGGAATTTGACCGTGAAGAAATCGAAAAAGCGGGTTATACAACCATTACACCAGTCATCATCACAAACATGCATCAATATGAGTCGATTGTATCTGCAGGTCGTACTGCAATTAAAGAGCAAGAGCTGCTCTATACAGCCAAAGCCTAATCCATAAGAAACAGCAGAGTTTCCAAACGTACTGGAGACCCTGCTGTTTTTTTGTTTTATAGCTACGCTAATCGTTGTATGTCACTGCAGCTGAATATACGTTGCTTCCAGAAACAACACCTCATCCGTTATGTACCTATGGGAGCATCTCCCGAACCAACTGCACGAATTGCTGGGCCGGCTTGGACAGATAACGATGGTGCAGCCAGACGAGCGCTGAACCCACGGTGGAGTTTGGATCAAGGATCCGATATACATGGAATGATTGTTCGTGATGAAGCTGCAGCACAGTGCCAGGCACGATGGAGTTCGCGAATCCGAGCCGGACCAGCTCTAGCAGCATGGCCACATCTGAGCATTCACCCATAATTGAAGGCTTCACCTGATGTTCACGAAACTTCTCGAGAATCAGTTCAAACATGCCGAGTCCCTCTGTACTGGGAAGCAGGAGTGGAACTTCTGCCAACTGATCAAAATAAGTTCCATGTTCCTCCTTGGTCTCCAGGGGCTCCGAGGATATGTAGTAGAGCGGCTCCTGCGGCAGATGCAGCACTTCATAGTGTTTGGTTTTTACCGGCATACGTACGCAGGCAAGTTCAATCAGACCATCATCCAGCATGCTGCATAGTTGAGCGGATTCATTCTGCTGAATTTTATAGGTTACTTGAGGATGGCTTGTGCGAAACTGCTGGAGCGCCTTCGGGATCAGACTATCGGAAATGGTGTTCATGCCCAGGGATAGCTTGCCCCGGATGCCGTAACGGAAGCTCTGCATTTCCATAACGGCTTCCTCCATGTATTTGGTCATCGTGACGGCATAATCATAGAAGCTGCGGCCTGCTTGCGTTAATTCCATCAAGCGTCCCTTGCGTTCAAATAAGGCTACGCCAAGCTCTTCTTCCATCAGTTTTAATTGCTGGCTGAGTGGAGGCTGAGCCATGTGCAGTCTTCGAGCAGCTGCTGTAATTTGTTTCTCTTCGGCAATGGCAATAAAGTAGCGACATTGTTTGATATCCACTTGTTTTCACCCTCGTTGCAAGTATATGTATTTCGTATAGTTAGCCAACAAAACATGTATTTTTAATATACTATCCTCCTATGGTACCATACATTAGATTTACGCACCTAAATAGCAAGATTCGATCTCCATAGGAACGCTGATCCACAAGGTTAACAAACGAATTGGAGGATGAACGCATTGGTTAAAACGATACATGCCGCTGCTGAAGCTGGACATACAGATGAGGTAATCCGGTTTATTACACAAGGTGACGGACTGAATGAACGGGATGCGCTTGGGAGAACTCCGCTAATGGCTGCAGTGCATGGCAACAAGGTACAGACCGTTAGCATGTTGATTGATGCCGGAGCGGATATTAACATTCAGGATAATCGATTGGATAATCCATTGTTATATGCCAGTGCTGAGGGCCTCAAGGAAATTGTTGAAATGGCCATCGCGGCTGGGGCAGATACAAGATTAACGAATCGCTTTGGCGGAACCGCACTTATCCCTGCAGCAGACAGAGGCCATGTGAACATTGTGGAATTCCTGCTGACTTGTTCGGATGTGGATGTGAACCATGTCAACAATCTGGGCTGGACAGCTCTGCTGGAGGCCGTCATTCTGGGAGACGGTGGACCCCGGCATCAGCAGATCGTGGCATTGCTTCTGCAATATGGTGCCGATAGAGAGATCGCCGATCGGGATGGCGTTACCCCGCTAGCTCATGCCAGACGCAACCGTTATACCGAAATGGAACGGATGCTATCGAATAGCTGAATGAAGGTGCCTATTTCCATATTGAGGCACGAAAGGACACGAATGAAATCATGAACAGACAACAAGAGCATTTCATTACAAAATATATGAGTCAGACATCCTCGCTGGTTTTGGCAGGAATTCAATGGTTCTTCTTCCTGTTTACCAACACGGTTGTGGTGCCATTATCCATTGGTCATAATTTTCAGATGTCACCGGATGCCATCGCCGCATCCATGCAGCACGCTTTCCTGCTCACCGGAGCTGTGTGCATTCTGCAGGCCGTGTTTGGGCATCGCTACGCGGTCATGGACGGACCGTCAGGTCTGTGGTGGGGATTGACCCTCAGCCTGACCGTCTCCGCATCTTCTGCCGGCATGAGTCTGGAGCGAATCGGGGGCGGACTTGCTGCCGGCTTCCTGCTCGCAGGACTAACCATGGCTGTTCTTGGACGATTGGGTGCAGCCCATCTGCTGCAGAAACTGTTTACACCCATGGTCAAGAGCGCCATGTTATTTCTCATGACGATTCAGCTGACCATGAATTTCTTCAAAGGCATGATCGGGTATACGGAATTCGGCACATTTAACCTGCCGGTTGCAGCTTTATCCGTAGCTATTGCCTTTCTGGTCGCCCTGATCCAACTGAAGGGAAGAGGTAAACTGGGCAACTACTCCATCCTCATTGGCATTGTGACAGGGTGGATTGCATACAGTTTTGTGTTTCCAGGCCAGCATGCAGGGTTGTCGGGCAATTCTGGGGGGAGTTTGTTTACGCTGTTTCCATGGGGGGTACCGACGTGGGAGCCGGGCATTGTTGTAACTGCGTTCTTCGTCGGATTGGTCAATATGACGAATTCAATTACGACATTAAGCACGGTCGAGAAAATATATGAAACACAGACGACAGACCAGCGATATAAACGCTCCTATGTGCTAACCGGATTGTTCAGCATGCTATCCGCATGTGTGGGTGTGCTGCCATTTGGTTTATTTGCTTCGTCTATCGGTTTTCTGGAAAGCACTCGGATTTTGCGGCGTGCTGCTTTTATTATCGGAGCTGCCATGTTATGTATTTTGGGGCTCACCCCTTCGGTGACTGCCTTTTTTGCGCAAATACCACCGAGTGTGGGCAGTGCTGTGCTGTTTGTAGCCTATCTGCAAATGTTTGGAACAGCTCTCCGCACCATTGAAGGTACTGCATTTAATTCCAAGACGATCTACCGCGTGGCTCTGCCTGTGCTAACCGGCGTGGCAGTGATGAACATCCCTGCAGAGGCATTTCAGGCATTACCGATTTACCTTATTCCGATTATTAGCAATGGTCTCGTGATCGGAGTTATGGTCTCGCTGATTCTGGAGAAAAGTGTGAACTGGTCCAAAATGGAGAATGCTTCTACCGCGAGCAAAACCGCTACTTCACCATGATTCTTCCCTGTCCGGCAAGCATGCGCAGTTCTCTGGACAGGCGATCATGGTTCCCGTCTTGTATTTTAAGCTGCACGCCGTAATGCCAGGTTTCGTTCTCCTCGTTGCCCCAGCGCAGTGTTCCTTCCAGATCTAACGGATCTTCAAAAAGAAGCAGATTCATTCCGATCCGGATTTCATTGGACTCCACATGCAGGCTTAGCGGAAATGAAAGCTGGCACCCCGATCGGCTGATATCGATCAATTCGGCCTGAATGGGTTTGTGCGGAGCAGAGACTCCATTAATGCTGATAATGTAAATTTCAAACGTGATGGGTTCCTTCAATGTATAACGAAAAGGCTCTCTTCTAAGGTTGATTGACATAGTTTCCTCCACAAAGTTCAAAAAGTTCATGTTATGGATATATCGTCAATTTGTAGCCGAAAATGAAGAGATATGGCCTTGTTTGCATTGAAGGGGATCCAACACCATGTCAGGTAAAATTGAGCCCTATGCTCGCACTCGCAGACCGTGGATCATAGCTGGAATATATTGATCCCCATGGGAAGCTGTATTCCATATAGGGATAGGGTTTAGAGCGGTTAATATGCGGCGCAGTGGAAATTTGATTTTTGAGCCACTCATCATGGGCCAGCTTGCGCTTCATCTCACCTGCTTCGGTCCAGTCATCCCATGAAGAGGGGAATTCTTCGCCGTCCAGTGCCAAACTGGCCTGAACCAGCCGGGACTGGTGGAAACACAAGGCGAGGTAAAATGCTTTAACATCTGCAGAGGCATCTGATTTGAATTTGTACCACGTATATCCCGTAGTAAGTTTCTGAACCTCCGTACGATTCTCCCGATAAAACCAACTTGCCTTCAATTCCTCCTCCGTAAGACCGGAGTACAATTTCAGGCTATCGTGAACCCGAATCACGCCGCTTTCCCATCCGTCCATATTACAGCTCCTCCCTCATTGCATTTTTTCACAAGTATAGCATACAGATATAGCCCCTGAGTTCCTTTAACCCCGGTTCCCGGCTTGATATAATGGTTGGATATGGTTCTGATTCCTCACCTGAATCAGATGGGAAGGAGCGGATGAAATGCGGCAATTAACTTCGGAACTCCGGCATAAACTGGATCAGCTCGAGACGGGAACGGTTCGGGAAATCGCCGAGCAGCTCCGTCATCTTGGTCAATCCGGAGAGTATATCTTGATCCCGAGTCTGCTGCGGCTGATGGATGATGACAGTCTTGTTATTCGTCAGGCTGCAGAGCAGGCTGTAGCTCGTTTGATAGAAGCGTGTCCAGTATCCGAACTGGTGTGGCTGAACGAACATGTAAGGGAATGGCGTCCTTCCCCCGTCATTTGGAAGCGGGTCGTGGAACGTGAGGTACATAAGATAGATCAGGCCAGTACAATTCGTTTGTCCATGTTGACGATGCACTGGAGCGGCTACATCAGAGAGGCTGCGGTTAAAAGAATGATTCGGGAGGATGAGTCCTATAGCTTTCCTTATTTGCTGCTTCGGTTGAATGACTGGGTGCCCGAAATTCGTCAGTTGGCGAGAGCGGCACTGGAACTTAAACTGAAGCCCGAGCATGCCAAGCTGTGGATGGAAAATATCATGCTTGTGGAGCGGCTTCGGATCTGTGGACGGGATTCATTCGAGTCTTTTATCGAATCCGTACATCACCTGCTGCGTCAGAAGGAATGCAGGTTTGTCCTTCATAACGCACGGGTATCCCCTGAACCCAGCATCCGTCAGTTCGCTTTTCGGATTTCACTCGAAGCAGAGGGCACGGATGCTGGCATGATTATGGAGCAGGCATTACGGGATGAGAACCCTGCCATCCGGCGATGGGCAGCGCAGCGAGTAGATCGTATGTTGTCCGGTCAGAAGCTGAGAGAGGCCCTTCTTGGCATGCAGCTGGACAGTGTACCTTCAATCCGCCGGGAAGGTCTGGCTGTACTTGCCACGATGTATCCAGATGATGCAAAGGCCATTATAATGGATCGGCTTCTGGATTCAAACCTGCCAGTGCGGGATACAGCACGGAGGTATGCCAAACGGTGGATGAACGTGAGCTATGCGGAGTGGTATCTGGATGTCATCTGGGGTGATGATCAGCATCATCTCGCTGCAGCAATTTCAGGACTGGGAGAGACGGGGGACAAGGCAGACGCAGAAGTGCTGTATGAATATGCGAAGCATCCATCGATTGCCGTACGAAAAGCCGTTATCCGCGGATTAATGCGGCTGGACGCTTCTTCATACGGAACGCATTTTGTAGATTCGCTAAAAAGCCCGCAATCTGGCATTTCTCGGGAGGCCTGCCGTGCACTTATGCATCATCCCTATCTCATTCAGCCTGATGTAATGGCTGATCTGTTGTCGGACCC
This sequence comes from Paenibacillus illinoisensis NBRC 15959, assembly GCF_004000925.1. GTDB lineage: Bacteria > Bacillota > Bacilli > Paenibacillales > Paenibacillaceae > Paenibacillus > Paenibacillus illinoisensis. The sequence continues at coordinate 262,646 of NZ_BIME01000007.1, forward strand.
TGATGCCCTGCCTCATGTCGTCCGCAATGTGCTGCGCATTATTTCTTCCATGAGCAAGTGGAATCAGGTTGGACTGCTGCTGCAGCAGCTTCCAGCGGCAAGGCACGAATGGGTGAAACAAGCCATTCATCGCCAGTTGTATAACTGGGCCAGGTACCCGAACCGCAGCTACGGCGGAAGATTGTCCGTGGCAGAACGGGGACGTCTTCATAAGCTGCTGTCGTTATGCGGGCAGGAACTGGACGGTGATCTGCTGCATCGCTTGGAGTGGCTAATGCAATAAATCATGACGATCAGAGAGGAAGATAAGAATGCGTGGGACATTTCAATTCGTGACGGGAACGGCAACCATGTGCCTGTTCGATCTGGCTTCGTTAAAACACCGTGTAGAAGAACCGACCGACTGGTGGTCCATTCCGGAAGATGAACTGGCTGAGGTGAATGCGGGCAATTGCCTCTTTTTCAATCTGGGAGCCGATGGATTGTACGAGGTGTCATGGAGTGTGGACATCTCGGATTCAACCAGCGTAGTGCAAGAAACGGAAGGTGCGCAGGTATTCTATCTGCAAGTTCCGTCCGGCAACGTATTTCTGGGTGCAGCTGAAGATGTCAGTGGGGGAGAACTGGAGCCGGATGAGTCATGCGATGGAATAACACTATCGCTGCAGCCGGGAAATGTGGCTTGCATCGTCTCAAGAGAAGGCAATCAGATCTCACTGACGATTCAACCAGGTGCTCAAGGACACAATGATCTGAATAGTCTGATCCGGATTTGAAGTGTTTTTTATAAGGATAGACAGATCTCATAGAACTCAAGAACTGAAGAAAACGGAAGCGGGAGGAATCCACATGCCGAATTGGAATTTCACATCGATCACAGATTCAGATAAACTGCATCAACATATGCAGGTACTCGCCGCACTAGATATCATCCTGTCGGAGGAAGAATGGCTTCGTGTACACCGATATGAAGCAGAACTGCAGCCTGGTGTAGCTTGGGGGAGTATCGACAACGGGGCAGGAGATCACCTGCATGTGTTGTTTACCCCATCGGGTACCTTAATCAAAGGATTTGATCATGAATCTCCCTTAAGCCCCCATGCTCGTGACGATGGTGAAGTCTATCCGGGCATGTATGATGAAGTGCCGAAGGCATTAAGAGCAATCTTGGAGGACCAGGAAGAGAGAATGGAACCCGAGGATGTTACCTTTTGTATTTGGCAGGAGGGAAAAGACCCGGAGTGGAAGACAGGAAGCTGGATTCAGCAAGCGTTAATCGAAGAAAGCGAAGACGACGCCACAGGCGGTGCCGATTTTTTGCTGGGCTATATTGAGGAAACGCCAGAGGCGTTCGCTGATTGGGCAGAGGGTTATTACGAGTCACATGAACTGCCGCTGTCTGCGATTGCAGAAGTATATGAAGGAAAACCAGTGACGCCAGGTTTAATCAGGAAGCTATGTCCTGAACGTGATGTAGAAGCAGCACTGGATGAGCTGCAACAACGTGGTTATGTCATAGAACGAATGGAATAGAGGGTGAGGGGACAGCAGTCGTGTATAAGCAGCAACTGGAACGCATAAGCGAGAAGTTGAAGAATCTTCAACGTTTGGATGCGGATATGAGCTTGTTTGGGGCAGAGAACCACGAGTATGAGCTGGAGCGGGTATGGACACCGGAAGAGATCACAGGGTTCGAACAGAAATGGAAGATTAATTTGCCAGAGGAGTATCGGGCTTTTCTGATGCATATGGGATCGGGAGGAGCAGGTCCATATTACGGACTGGAGAAGCCGGAAGATGGGGTGTATGCCGTCATTGGATATGACGATGAGCTGAATGCTATCTCGGATCCATTTCCCTATGTAGAAGCTTGGAACTGGGAAGTTGACTGGTATGATGACAGCAAGGAGGAAGAAGAGTGGGATGTACTGGACCATGATTATCTGGATCCTAAACGGTCGGCAGGCCTGCTGCGCATCAGTGATTTTGGCTGCGGCATTTCCATGAATCTGGTCTTGAATGGACCATGCAGCGGGGAGATCTGGACCGATGATCGGGCGAATCGCAGCGGCATCTATCCGGATCATTATTTCGGTAATACGGAACGTCTGCGTTTTCTGGATTGGTATGAGTTATGGCTGGATCGTTCCATCCATGAATTGAATGAAGAGTAGGGGATTCTTGATGGTAAAAAAAATGAACAGGATTGCATTCTTGCTCGTGCTCATTTTATACTTCATTTCGTTTTACTCATTATATGCCAATATGCATAATCAATGGTTGATCGCTCCGCCTGTCTATGTGCTGCTCGTTTTTTCTATATTCGTTCTTGCCCTAGCTATATTTGGGATTCAAGATCGATCGAACAACTTTGCGAAGCTGAGAAGCTGGATCTCGGTGATTCTCTCTTCAGTCCTCATTGTCCTACTCCTTGTCGTTGCATCATTTACTGCGATGTTCTCCGGAGCAAAAGTATTACTTACGACGACACATTCGCCAGATCAGCACTATACACTGAAGTTCTATAAAACGGATGCGGGTGCAATGGGGACATTCGGTATTGTAGGGGAATTACAGGGACCGCTTTGGTTTCGAAAAGTAGTGTATTCGGAGCGAAAAGCAGATCAAGTCCATTTGCAATGGAGCAATAACCACACCGTTGTCATTAATGAGCATCAAGTGAATTTATTGCTAGAGAAATCCTGGATTCCACAATAATACTCATTGAGAATAACTAAGCTTTCTAGGGACCTCGTTGTAACTCATGTAGATCAGTGATAACCATTTAACGTGAGTGAAAATAACTGATTCGACTTTACATAAATAAATAGGGTTTATAAAAAACGTACGATGATCTATAAAGCACATTTTAATAAAGAACAGTACGGATTAATGAATGATCTCTGTCTTAAACAGGGGTCATTCTTTTTATCGTTTAACTCAAAATATTTCCAGACAGCCTTGAGCCATATTGGGCCAGTTTGAATCTATTTTACAATCCGGCTCATTGGGATTTGGGAAAATAATAAAAACCGTTTGGTGCAGTTACCCGTCTTATACCACAGAAAGAGAGAGAGAAGGAGGGAACCGGGGTGGAGACCAAAGCCGAGATGAAGAAGATGATATTCGTGCAAACCGAAGATGAGACGGTGTTTGTCCAGTCCATCATGGAGCATCAAGATACGCTGATTTCCATTGCCTACAGCTATCTCCGCAATCGTCATGATGCTCTGGAAGCCGTGCAGGAGATGACATGCCGGGCCTGGACGAAGCGTCGGAGTTTGAAAAATGAAAAAGCGTTCAAATCATGGATTATTCGTATTCTGATCTATGTCTGTATTGATGAACAGAGACGCCGCAAGCGAACCACACCGCTGGCTAATGACGGTTTGGAGGATGTGTTTGCAGAGGTCGCAGTTGCAGGCCAGGATGATAACCGGATTGTCATGTGGGGATTTTTGCAGAAAATAAAACCGAAATACCGCCATGTATTATTGCTGAAATATTATAACGACATGACACTAAGTGACATTGCCTCGATCCTTGGAAAACCCGAAGGCACCATCAAAACCTGGCAGCACAAAGGGCTGGAGCACTTACGCAAGCTGATGAAGAACAGGGGGGATTGGCATGAGAACTAGTCCGGAGGAACAAGCGCTTCTTGCAGACGCATATCAGGTTGAAGTAGAGAAACAGCATTTGAACCCGGCAGATACGGCGTTTGCCATCCAGCGAGGGCTTGCAAAAGCAAGAGCGAGGCGAACGACAAGCGGTCTCCCAATAAAATGGGTCACTGCTGTGCTCATTACAGCAATTACTGCCGCGTGTTTCCTGCTCGGGCCATACCGAGGGATGGTTATCCCCCAGACAACAGCTGTTGAACCCATTCAGGACTGGGGAGTGCTGGAGCCTTTTCGAAAACTAGCTGAGCAGGACGTTAGCGGGGGTACGATCGAATCTGCAATGAATAATGGCTATGTTCAACTTGTCGACCGTACGGTGAAATCGGGAATATATCAATTTACCGTTAATGCAGTAATGGCAGACGAGAACAAGTTAATTGTGTTATATACAGCCAAGACAGACGATACTCAAGAAGTCTATTCGGTTGTGAATACCAAGATGACAAACGCGGTAACGAATAATGTATTGGGCGACGGAAATATTAGAGGGGTGCATCATTCAGAAGATGAGCACACCATTTATGGTCAAAGCGCCATAGAGTTTCAAAAAAATCAGCCCTTGCCTGAACAAGTCATGATGAATGTACAGATTTCATCAGTTGTTCCGAACCAAGGGACTGATTCAGATGCAGTCAAAAAGGAACGGAAATATCAATTTTCAAAAAAAATGAACGTCACTTTCAATCTGGACCCTAAATTCTCGATTCCACAGACAGAAGTCTTAGAACTGAATAAGCTATTCACAGTTGGTGGATATGAGGTTATGTTATCTGAAGTAGAATTATCCCCTCTTGTGACTCGTGTCAGATTCATTTATGAACCTGGCAAAAAGATTGATTACGAAACCAAACTTTCCATCTACGATGTAGTTAACCCTATTAAAATTGTTTCTACAACCAAGGATGGTAAGCAGTTAGAGTTATCCTCGGTAGGAGGAATTGGCACCGAAGACGGCATGATCCACTCGTTCAGCAGCAACCTGCTTGATAATCCACAATCGTTGGTGTTAAAGCTGCTTGCACCGGGCAAAGTGTATGATGATCTTCAGGAAGCAGAACGCGATATGATCGAGTTGAAAATCAAATAGACTGGTTTGTTGTCATCAGGATTCAGCGGAATCAACCTAATTGGCCTGCTTGTACGTAACAGCGTACGAGGCAGGCTTTTTGGTTTATCTCTCGATTGATATGGAAGCCTATTATTTTGCTGTAGTATATAAATTTTAAATTTAGAATACCGATATACATAATGTAGCGCTTATTTCATGTTTATGAAGTTAATTTGTACTATGCTACAGCGCGGGGGATTTGCGGATTGCGTATAAGCAGGACCATAGACCAATGGAATGTAGTACAGAGTTGCCCTACAACACCACATTTACCTAGATAAAGGACGGGGAACGGATGAATCGGTATGATGAAATTATTTGGAAAAGGAACAAGCTGATCAGTATCATTTTGTGGATTATTCTTGCGATTGGTGTGAGTCTGAGCTTCATGCTCCCCAAGCTGCTTGTTTCCAATGGGATTGCCATTTTGTTTGCAGCCTGGGTTACATACGCTAATGTGAAAAGAAAACATATTCATTTAATTCCTTGGCTGTTTACCATTTTGATTACCTTATGTGGGGTCTATGTCGGTTGGGGTACGGTTAACCTTACGATGAGTCTGGTAATAACCGCTGTTTTGCTGCTCATTCCGAACAAGAAGTTTTTCATGATTGGTTTTTTTGTCTTACTAGCCCACAGTGTGCTCCAGCTATTTGTTATAAACACAGCTCATGCTGATGAACTTATAGAGAATATCGTTAACGTTGGACTGTTCGCTCTTACTGGAGCAATCCTGATGTTAGTCTCCCATTTGAATCAAAGACTTTTCCTGGACAGCGAAGTCCGCTGGCAGGAAGTAGAGCAATCCAAACACAGAGTAGAGACGATGATGGAACGTGTCAAAGCTTCGGTGGAAGGTCTGTCTCTTTATACGGATCAACTGAAACAGAAGGTGGACGCGACCGGGTCCATCACGCATGAAGTGACGCTCGGATTCAGTGAAGTGGCCAAAGGCGTTGAGTTCCAGGCGACCAGCGTAGCAGAAATTTCGGAATCTCTCTCCTTGTCGGATCATCATATCCGTGATGTTGCTTCCTATTCGTCTCAAATGAAAGAACTGTCCGCCAGTATGGCATCCAGTACGGAAACGGGAAGTGCACAGATGGACCATCTGAATGTGCAGATGCAGGAACTCTATGAGACGATTGATACCACGGCTTCCGATATGAGAAAGTTCAATGAGGAAAGTGAAGCAATGTCCCTGATGTTGAACAGTATCTCGGATATTGCGAACCAGACCAACTTGCTTGCACTCAATGCTGCGATCGAAGCCGCTCGTGCAGGCGAACATGGACGCGGATTTGCCGTGGTCTCGGAGGAAGTTCGCAAGCTGGCAGAGCACTCTGGTCAGTCAGCAAGTGAGATTGGCACCATTTTGACCCGGTTAAAAGGGCAAACACAGGCACTGACGGATCGCTTCGAACGCATTCGCCTTGCTCTTCAGGAAGGAAGAGATAGCGTGCAGACTGCAGAAGTTGTGTTCCGTACGATTAATAGCAATTCCCAGGAAGTGCTGAATCAGGCTATGGATATTGAGAGCAGTTCCGCCACGATGAAGGAATCCTCCACCAAAGTCGTGAATGAGGTTTCCGAGATTTCAAGTGTGACTCAGCAATCCAGTGCCGCTACGGAAGAGATTCTTGCCAGTATGGAGGAGCAGCGCAGCCTGACTCAGAAGATGGTGGACAGCTTCGGTGAGCTGGAGCAACTGATTCTGAACCTAAATGAGCTGGTGTCGGATCATCAGATGTCCTCTTCTGTCACTAAAGAGAAGGCTGTTGATCGTCCTTCACCAAGTGTGGCACCGATCGATACACTGTCAGCTTAGAGGCAGGATACCTTTTAGTAGAAAATGTAGAGCCCGCCCGTACGTTCATCGTCGGGTGGGCTTTTTTGCTGCCAAGTGGTGACTTGAACCCCATGAATATCTCCTTTACAGTGTAATGTAGAGTGTGAAGTGCAAGGAGGAGTATAGTGAATGAAGTGGCTTGAAATCAGTAAGTCCAAAGATGTGGAACAAGTTTGCGCAGCTATACATAGCCTGGATATCAATGAGCGAGATGAACGAGGACGTACACCGCTTATGCTTTTCTTAACGCATCGCATGCCAGCTGAGGCCATTAAATGTCTGTTGGAACAGCAAGCAGACTTGGACGCGGAGGACAAACTCGGCGATACCGCTCTAAAAAAAGCTGTGAAGTTCAAGCAGATCGAAGCTATCCAGCTGTTGCTTGAATATGGGGTGAAGCTGGATTCTGCATATGGAATTCAGGCAACGGCCTGGAACGCTGCTAGGAGGGACCCGGACATTGCAGATATGCTGCTCGGTACCGCGGGCTCGGTAAGACTTCGGCTGACTCAGGCGGAACAAGCCATCGTGGATGAAATTTTGTACGAGGAAGCTTCAGAGAGGGCAGCCGCGAAGATCCGTGAGCTGGACTCAGCTGTACTTCTGCATGCTGTCGTGAACGGGTATAACTGGGATGACAGTCCCGAGCCTATGCTGGCTGTTTGTGAACATCCTGCCTGTGCCGAGATCACGATGCTGGACATGGCAGAGCTGCTGGATGCCGATTATTGGCTGGAGATGGACGAAGATGAAGTGAACCAAAGCGAGGATGGACCAGGTTATCGCCAGCTTGCCGAGCTGCTAAGCGTGAAGTGTCCAAAAGCGTTCCACAAATGAATTGTGAATACAAAACAAGAGCATGTTATGGGCTCAACTAGAGATGCTCTTTTTTGTATATTAGTAAATAATGTGATTCTAGGCGAGCGCCTAATCTGTCTCCATATTCAGCGGTCCATGATGGGACTGGAAAAAATGCAGAGAGGACTGAATTACCTCGTCTCGGGTAGAGGGAACTTGAGCTAGGTTGAATTCCAGCAGCCGGAATACATAACCATTGCTGTCTTCTTCGTAATAAACGACACCTTCTTGGTAAAAACCGTCTTTCAATGTCGTCACATATGATGCTGTTCGGTGATTCTCTCCCTCCGTTCCGCCATCATTCCATTCGTCAAAAGACATAGGATCATAGACAGTGAAACCCTGTTCCTCTGCCCAGCCGGCCTGATCGGGAAAATATGTTCCAATATTGTTTATGGCACAGCCTTGACAGGCCCAGGCGTTGTCCGAATAATGCAGATTCTCTTCTGTATTATCCGGATTCATCAGTGTGAGTCCATAGGAACCGTTCGCCCCTACGCTTCCCGAAGCTTCCCAGCCTGCTGGAGCTAATAATAGGTAGCCGCCTGGCATGTCTGATCTATACACCAGTACAGCTTGCAGCTTGTCTTTAAGATCCGGTGAGAGTTCGTAACTCATCTCCGGAACTCGGGGAGGTGCAGATCTGATATAACTTCGATCACTGTCCACGCTGAGATCTGCTTCCGTCAACTGCAGAGGCAATACAATCTGACTTCCATCTGTTCCTGGAAAAACGATTGTTTCCCTCGTCGATTGAGCAGGTGCTGAACCTTGTTCCATCTCCTCTGAAGCAGGTGCCGATGCATAGCCATTTCCCCAGGTGCCAGTGGTAAACCCGGCATACATTCCACATACAAGCAGAGGAACGGCAGCGATTGCTGCGAACCACCCTATTTTGCGACGGGGTTTGACGGATGGGTGCTGTTCCACGTTTTTCCCCATTCCTTGCTCAACTCCTTATCCAATAGTCACTAGCTTAGTGTTCGGTTCGTTGCGGTCTTGATTGGGCGTAGATAAAAAGGTACCAAGTTATAGGCGCTGATGCACCGTGTCACACCAGATCATGCATGTTCGGCGAGCTGTATCTCGAAGCCGTCCGGGTCGGCAATGTAGAGGAAGCGTAGATGTGGATTCGGCTGAACAGGCCCGCGAACAATGGGAATATTCAGTGCTGCCAGTCGTTCCATGGCTTCTTCCAGTGAACTCACCTCGTAGCCGATGGACACGCCAGATTCTTTTTTGAGGATGGATTCACTTCCCTCAATCAGCTCCAGCATGGTTTCATTTTCTGTGCCCAGCATGGCAATTTGCCGCCCACGACTTTCGAATTGACGCTGGATTGGAAGCCCGAGCATGCCGTGGTAGAACCCAAGCGAGGCTTCCAAATTGCGCACCCGAAGCGTGATCCAGTTTAATTTGATCAACATGGGTGAATCTCTCCTTTTTGTCTCCTATATATCAATGTTACGTCCATTATACGACAAGCAAGGAGGGTGTACCCATCCTTGTCTGTGAACAACAAAAATAGCTGCCGAAATATTCGGCAGCCCAATGATATAATTCCGGTTGAAACTTTATAAACCGCTACGCTTTCCCATTATGTGTGTTTGGTTTATAAGCGCAGACCATCTTTCAAACTTACTGAATCAGATCCACTGCACCCTGTGGTACAAAAGCATCTACCCCGTTATACACGATTACGCCTTCCAGCGCAGTCTTTTTGCCGTTAACCAGCGCAATATTTTTGTAGATTTGCAGTTCTACTTTAGTGCTGCCTTTGGTAACCAGAATCTTAGGATTTTTGGCATCTGTCAGATCCAGCTTGTACGTAGCGCCTTTGGCTGTGAATGCTTGTTTGGCAGGAACAAACAGCTGTTTGCTCACGCTATCCAGCTCTAGATTCAATACGCGCGCCATATATTTAGCCACATCCGTATTGTCGATTACGCCGAATGGACGGTCATTGTTCGGAGCATACGTGTAGAGCACAACGTCTCCGCCTGTGTGACCACCAGTTGTCCAGCCAATGCCTGCGCGTTTGCTGATCATTGGTCCGATGGCGTAGTTCAGGCTGCCTGGCTCGGCTGCCTTAATGGTAGCGATCTCCTCGGATGTCAGGTCGGAAATGCCATAGTATTGTTTCATGACAGCTTTGATATTGGTGCGTTTGGCATTCAGCTTCGCTTCCACGCCTTCACCTGTCAGCTTGGCCTTTTTCAAAGGTCCGATAAATGTGGACAATGGTTCTTTGTCATAGGTGCCCGTTGTTGCATTGTTACCGATCGTGAGACCGCCGTTACCGTGGTCCGTTACTGCCACAACAGCTGTCTCTCCATCTGCTTTGGCAAAATCCATGGCTACTTTTACAGCATCATCAAATGCCAGCACGTCACTGATAATTCCGATCGGATCGTTGGCATGCGCAGCCCAGTCCACTTTGCTGCCTTCAACCATGAGGAAGAAACCGTCTTCGTCTTTGGACAGAACATCAATGGCTTTGGAAGTCATTTCAGCAAGGCTTGGTTGCTTGGCAGGGTCACGGTCCATATCATAAGCCATGCCTGCAGGTGCGAACATTCCCCACAGTTTACCGGAGTTTGAGGCATTCATGGCAGCCGGTGTGGTCACGTAATCGTAACCGAGTGCTTTAATAGAAGAGACCAGATTTTCACCGTCTTTGCGACCCGCCGGCTCAAGGTAGCGACTTCCGCCGCCCAAAACAACATCGAGGCCGTTATATACTTGCTGTTTGCTGAGTGCGTCGTAATTTTTGCGATCCGGATAGTGGGCAGAGAAGTCTGCCGGTGTAGCGTGCATAATCTCGGAGGTGGCTACAATGCCGGTTGCCTTGCCTGCCAATTTGGATGCCTCCAACACGGATGCAACGGGTTTCTTGGCATCTCCAGGCGCGATAGCCTTCTGTCCAGGCATGGTTGCCTTGTCTGGCAGTACGCCAACATATCCTGTATGTGATTTATAACCTGTAGCAAAAGCCGTTCCCGCAGGAGCCGAGTCCGCAATCGGAGCATCCGCGGAGTGTGTGCGAACCATACCGCTTGCCATGGAATCCAGAGTCAGGGAGGACCCTTTGTACCAGCGGGCCAGTGCAGTGGCATCGTTAGCCATACCGTCCGGAATCAGGATAATGACATTTTTGATCGGTGATGATGATGCGGGTGCAGCAGTGTCGTCAGCAGCCCATGCTGCGCTGCTTCCTCCCAGCGTAGCTGTAACAACTGTTGTAACCGCGAGCATCATTTTGGCCGCACGGGCATTGAACCGGTTTAACATGAATACATCCTCCTAAAATAGATATGTATAGTTTGGTATCCAAAAACCAGTGTATACAACAATTGCTAAACGAACGTAAGGAATGGGTTAACTAAATGTAAAATTTACGATTATGATGCTTAATCAGGAATGAGAGGGTGTAAGCCATGGTTGAGATGAAGAGGTTTACAGCGGAACCTCAGTTCGGTATGATTTTTGTATAAACGATGTTGCGTTGGACAAGGGGATGTGAGTGCATGTACCGAATCGGAATTGTAGGACCGAAGCCGTCCATTGAGCGGACCATGCGTGCTGTGGAGGGGCAGGAGCTGGAGGCTCATTTTGAGTTGTATCCCTATGAACATGCGCGCGAGACGGGCGAGATTATTACGAGGAACCGCGAGAAAGTACACGGGTGGGTCTTTACGGGTCCCATTCCTTATCTGACAGCCCAGGACGTCTTGCATGAAAAAGAACATGCCATCTACTGCCCGCCTACCGGGGCCAGCTTGTACAAAGCCATGCTGCAAGCCATTTATACACTGGACAATCCGGTGAAGGAAATCTCCATTGATATGACGGGGAATGAAAGCTGGGGGCTGATGGACAGTCTTGAGGAATTGAATTTCTCGGATGAGCAACTGCGAAAATACGTTTTTTCCACCGATTACGATGTCGAAGACATGATCCAATTCCACGTTCGTCACTGGGAGGAAGGGCAGACCAAGGCAGCGATTACCTGTCTGTACGCTGTATATGAAGGATTACTTCAGAGAGGGGTCCCAGTCTTCAAGATTGATTCCACCAAGCTGGAGACGGTGCAAGCGGTACGAATGCTGATTGAGCAGATTCGCAGTTCTGCATTCAAAGACAGCCAGATTGGCGTGTTAATGGTTGAGATTGAAGGGTGGCATGCAGCCGGTGAACAATCGACGGAACGGTATCAGTTGCAGCATATGGAGCTCAAGATCAAAGGCATCCTCCTGCGTCATTGTGAACAAATCGATGGTTCCCTTCACCAGGATGGTACAGGACGATATCTGATGTATGGTTCCAGGGGTGGAATGGCCCGTAACATGGAATCGCTGCATACAGCGATGCACCAGCTTGAGCTGGATACGGATCTGCTTTCCTTTGCCGGGATCGGGTTTGGTGAAACTGCATTTGATGCAGAGCGTCATGCCCGGAAGGCGATCCAATATGCCAAGGACGATGAAGCTGGACGTGTGATTGTCTATGAGACGGATGGGACGATTGTGGAGGCAGCGGGTGAGGATCAGGAATTATCCTATGAGATGTATTCAAGTGACACCGAATTGCTCGAACAGTTGAACAAGGCAGGGGTTAGCATTCGTACGTTTCAGAAACTGAAGGCATACATACGCCGGATGGGCAAAGAAGAATTTACGGCCAGTGAACTGGCATCAGGATTATCAATGACCATCAGGCACGTACAGCGAATTCTCGGCAGTCTTACGGCATACTCCCTGGCTGAAATCACGGGAAATGAGCTGAATACCCGCAGAGGACGGCCAAGTAACCGATATCGGCTGCTGCGTTAGATTTACGAACATAGAGTCGGAATAAGGATACCGATGTTGCAACCTTAGCTCTCATGTCCACTCCTGGTGGACAATGTGAACGGGCTGCAGATCGGTATTTTTTATGTTTAGTGTCAAAATACATAACATAAGTATTGAGTTTTGTATGGAGTTAATTATATAATGTCCTAAAATTACGACAATTTCGTTAAATGTACGTTAATAACACTCAGGGGGTATTTGCATGGTGAAAGCGGAAAGGCAGGAGAATACAGGACTTTTTGGTTGGGTAGAGAAAGTGGGGAACAAGCTTCCCAATCCGTTTTTATTGTTTATCTATCTCATTGTTGCCCTGATGTTTGCTACCCTTATACTGTCGTTCTTTAACGCGACAGCACATAACCCGATTGATGGAGAGAAGGTTCAGGTCAAAAACCTGCTGAGCCGAGAGGGAATACAGTGGCTGCTGCCGAATGTGGTAAAGAACTTTGCTGATTTTAAACCACTTGCTTCGATTCTGGCACTGGTACTCGGAATTGGTCTCGCTGAGAAAGTAGGTCTTCTGGAAGCAGTCATGCGCAAAATGGCTGTTCGGGTGCCCGCCCGTTATGCCAGCTATCTGGTCATTTTCATTGCATTCTTCAGTCATGTGTCTTCTGATGCTGCGCTTGTCATCATGCCTCCGCTCGGAGCATTAATTTTTCTCGCTGTAGGCAGACATCCAATTGCCGGATTGATCGCAGCCATTGCCGGCGTTGGTGCTGGTTTCACCGCAAATATGCTGATTGTGACTACGGATGTATTGCTGTCAGGCATCAGTACCGAAATTGCCGCCTCGGTAGATCCAAATGTGGGTGTTACGGTCTTGGATAACTGGTACTTCATGTCCGCGTCTGTCATTGTGATGACACTGGTTGCAGGTTTTATGACCGACAAATTCCTGGAACCGCGCCTTGGCACATATGAAGGGGAACGTGTGTACAAGCTGGAAGCTCCAACACCTGAAGAAAACCGGGCACTGCGTGCAGCCGGTATTGCCGCCCTTATTTTTATCGCTGTCATCGCGTTTATGGTGGTACCTTCGAATGGCATTCTTCGCAATCCGGAAACAGGCAGTGTGATGGGTTCGCCTTTTCTTGCAGGGATTGTGCCTGTCATTTTACTGTTCTTCTTCACCGTAGCACTAACTTACGGCATTAAACTGAAAGTGATTCGGAACCAGAATGATCTGCCGAAATTGCTGATTGAACCGATCAAAACGATGGCAGGTTTCATTGTGATGGTCTTCCCGCTATCCCAATTCGTGGCGATGTTCAACTGGAGCAACATGGGTAAGTTTCTGGCACTGACTATCACGGATCTGCTTGAAAAAACGGGTATTAATGGCATCCCGGTGGTGATTGGACTGATCTTCCTGTCTGCGTTGCTAACGATGTTTATCGCAAGTGGATCAGCGATCTGGTCCATTCTGGCTCCGGTGTTTATCCCGATGATGATGCTGCTTGGATTCCATCCGGCGTTCACTCAAGTCATTTTCCGGGTATCCGACTCGGTTATTATTCCACTCGCCCCGGTATCGCCTTTTGTACCCTTGTTCGTCGGATTTTTGCAGGAGTACCGCAAGGATGCCAAGCTCGGGACGTATTATTCCTTGATTTTGCCATATTCCATTGCATTCTTCTCCGTCTGGGTCGTCATGGTCATTCTCTGGTACGTCTTCAACCTGCCACTTGGCCCGGGAGTTCACGCCAGATTATAGAAGATGGACTGATTCGGAAATAAGAGAGTTGAGAGAGGGGAACCGATATGATCGACATTATCGCGCTTCGAAGAGAGCTGCATCAATATCCCGAATTGGGATTCACGGAATTTCGTACCGCTACGAAAGTTGTACAGATGTTAACAGCGTTAGGCTATCGTGTGACGTATGGAAAAGATGCCATTGATGACACGTCCCGGCGGGGGCTGCCCAAACCGGAAGTACTGGAAGATGCCTATCAGCGTGCTCTTCAGGAAGGAGCGGACCCCGCTATCGTGGAACAGATGCGCGGCGGATTTACCGCTGTTGTCGCCGAGCTGGATGGAATTCAGGAAGGGTCGACAACGGCATTTCGCTTCGACATGGATGCACTGCCGATTCGTGAAAGCGGGCAGGACAAGCACGTGCCACAGTCGGGGCAGTTCCGCTCGAAACATGAAGGCATCATGCACGCATGCGCACATGACGGGCATACCAGCATTGGTCTAGCACTGGCAGAACGGTTAAGCGACCGACAATTCGCCGGGACGGTTCGTCTGCTGTTCCAGCCTGCCGAAGAGGGAGTACGCGGTGCATATGCCATGGTGGAAAAAGGCATGCTGGATCAGGTGGATCGCCTGTTCTGCATGCATCTCGGCACTGACGTATCATCCGGTCATGTCAAAGGGGCCTCCGCTGGTTTCCTGGCAACGACGAAGCTGGAAGCGCACTTTACGGGGGTATCCTCGCATGCGGGAGCTTCACCTGAAGAAGGGCGGAATGCGCTGCTTGGTGCGGCAACTGCCATGTTAAACATTCATGCCCTGCCAAGATTCAGTACAGCCGATACACGGATCAATGTGGGCATTTTGGAAGGAGGAACTGGCGCGAACATCATTGCCGAGCACGCTCGCATGGTGATTGAGACGCGTTCCACGAAGGAAGAAACGAATCTTGAACTGGAGCGGCGTGTGCGTCAGATTCTGGAGCATAGTGCAGCCATGCATGAGTTAAGGGTTACCGTTGAGATTGTAGGCGGAGCTATTCCGATCAGGTGTGATATGGAACTTGCGGAGCTTGCCGTGAAGAAGGCAGAAGGGATATCCGGAATAAGACATGCTGAAGCGATCTCGGATGGCGCTGCTCTGGGAAGCGAGGATGCCAGCTATATGATCAAACGTGTACAGGAGCAGGGTGGACTTGCCACGTATATGATTGTGGGCAGTGACCTGCCCGCACCCCACCACCATCCTGAATTCGATATCGATGAAGCGGTTCTCGCGCCGGCGGTGGAATGGCTGGAACGATTGGCTCGCAGCGTTTAAAGCAGCAGAGATGGCACATTAGCAGGCAACAAAAAAGGACATGAGAGCGTGATGCTCTCATGTCCTTTTGAGATTTCGTGGACTCGGTATGCAGCAGGCAGCTGCTGGAACAGCCGCCTGCTGCATACTGAATTATTTTTTCTCAAAAAAGCTAAGTGTCCCTGTGCTCTCATCCGCACTAACAAATACGCTGCGGCCGTTAACCCGGTGGATTCCTTCCGGTGACTCACCAGCTGTCGGAATCAGGCCAAGGTAGGCAGGGTTTACCGGGTCAGCGAGATCGAAGAACAAAATGGCATCGGCCCGTTCAGAGGCTACGGCAGCATAGGTTGTGCCGTCTACAGTGGATACCGTCAGATTTTCGACCTCACTGCCTTTGTTGGGACTGCGATCATCCGGATATAAACCAACCTTGGCGGTTGCATCATCGATCAGGTTTTGGCTGTCATATACCCGCTTGCTCTGCAAATCCCAGACGGCGATATTGCGTCCGCCTGCTTTAACACCATCGTCAAACTCGTCTTTGCCCAAGTCGCCTTCATTGGCAGTCAGCAGGTATTTGCCATCTGCAGAGAATGCAATACCGTCTGGCTCATAGCGGGCTGTCAGGCTCTCGGTGAACTGAATGACACCGTCATCGTTCAGATCGGCTTGATGTGAGGTAGTACCAAGCGAGAAGATCGAGCTGATCTGTTTCGTTTGCAGGTCGATGATGGCAATGACATTGTTCTCCTGCAATGTAACAGCTGCGGTTTTGCTGTCCGGGCTGATGGCAACATACTCTGGCTGCGGGTCATGCGGATAGCTTGCACCGCTCACATCTTCCAGAGACACAGGCAGGTTGGTTACCTCTCCTTCAAGGACGTTTCCGCCGGCAAACGATACAATCATGATGCTGCCTGGGCGTTTGGCATTAGGGTAATCGATCTCGTCCGCAGCCTTGTTCAGTTCTTCATCTTCGATTGCGATCACGGCTTGCAATCCATCCGGGGATAATGCGATGGAGTCTGGCCCGACCCCAAGCTCATACGTCTTCACGGTTTTGTAGGTTGCAAGATCAACAACCGCCAGTAGCCCCTTGTTCGCCTCGGTATCTGTATCGCCGGTACGAATAACGGCGAGGCCATATTTGCCGTCCTTGGATACGGTTACGCTAGTTACCTCTGCTTTGGCAGAGAGATCATGGAAGCTGACGGTTTTCAGAACGTTCACGTTGTTCAGATCAGCAATATCCAGCACGGAAATGCTGCCATTGTCTGCTTCAGTTACGAGGAGGCGCTGACCGTCCGGGGTAGAGGCAGCGATTTCGGCTTTGCCGCTTGGCATCTGGAAGGCCGCTGTCTGTTCAAATCCGGTTTTATTTTGGCGCAGGATCACCTGATCCGTAATCCGTTTCAACGTTTGTGGGGAAACGTATGTCGTTCCTTTCGTAACATAACTTTTGCTGTCCAGCTGCGTTTGTACCCCGTTAATGGTAGCTGTAGCTGTTCCGACCGGAAGCTGCACTCGGACTTCACCCAACTGGATGTCGGCACTGCGACTGCTGCTGTCCCAAGTGACGGTTCCCTGCATATTTTGAATGGCTGTTCGTAGTACGACATGATTAGTAGATTCGGATGCGCTTGCCGCATGAACCATCGATGTGTAGCTGGCTGCTCCTGCGCCGAGTATAGCTGTCATGGACAAAACGGCGAGCCATTGATTTCTCTTTTTCACAGTTCCAGATCCCCTTTACCGATTCATGGTTGATAGTATGTACAATTGTTTTAGTATAGGGGCGAATTGTTAAGCCGAGGTTAGCGAACTAAAGCAGTTTTGTAAAAATATCGAGTAATGACATCCAAGTGAAAAAAGCCTACTGGCAGAGCAGAGCTCAGTCCAATAGGCTTTACTTGGTATATGGAAACCATGTGGAAATGTACAGACTTAGAACCAGCGGCTCAGGTCTGGATATCCGGTCGTTGCCCAAGCTCCATCCACGATGAGGCTGGAACCGGACACATATCCTGCATCTTCGCTCGCAAGGAACAGGGCAGGTCCCGTCATTTCTTCCGGCTGAGCAGCACGTTTCATCGGAATCCGTTCCATGTAGGCTTCTTTGATATCTGCGTTGGAGAGCAGTTCCGCAGTTAATGGTGTATCGATGAGACCCGGTAGAATGGCATTAACACGAATGCCGTTACGCGCCATTTCGAGCGCTCCATTCTTGGTAAGCATTTCGACACCAGCTTTGGCAGAGGCATAGGCCGATCCGGCATACATAGGCACGTGGGAGTTGAGGGAAGCCACGTTTACGATGGCTCCGCCACCATGTTTAGCCATCTCAAGGGCTTCATGCTTCATGCTCAGGAAGACACCTTTCATGCACAGATCCACGGTGAAGTCCCAATCTTTCTCCGATAGTTCCGTAATGACGCCTGCACGGGAGGCACCTGCCACATTAAAGGCCAGATCGAGTTTGCCAAATTGTTTGACAGCGGCACTCACCATTTCTTCAATATCGTTTTCAACGGTTACATTGGCTTTAACACCGAAGAACCGTTCCCCAAGTTCACCCTGGATAGCGTCCAGACGTTCTGTATTCAGATCGGCAGCAAGGACGGAAGCTCCTTCTTGGACAAGGCGTCTTGCAATGGCATATCCGATACCAGATGCCGCACCTGTAACAACCGCAACTTTACCTGCAAATCGATTCTCAAATGGATTCATATGTAGCACTCCTCTGTCGGTTAAAATAAAAAAATGATTTCGCTTACATTCATCTTCAATCCAAGTATACTTAATTATATGATTCATGTATATTTAACAAAAATGCACTTAACATAAAATAAATTAATGTAAGGATTGGGAGTTAAACGATGAATCTGGAACAAATGGTGTATGTACTTGAAGTTGAAAAGACCAAATCCATTACCGTTGCTGCTGCAACATTATCGGTCACGCAGTCCACGATCAGTCAGGCGATCACACGTCTGGAGCATGAGCTGGGCATGCCATTGTTCAGCCGGTCCCGTAACGGTGCGTATGTATTGGAACAGGCCAAGCCTATTTTGGACAAAATGAAATCGGTTGTTGATACGGTCCGAAACATTAAGGAGGATGCCCAGTATATAGGGGAATCGATCCATGGAGAACTCCGATTGTCAGCCATACCTGGAGGAATTCCGGGCATCATACCTACCATTGCGAGTTTGAAGAAACGATATCCGGATCTGAAATTCGAGCTGTCCGAAAGTGCTGCTCGCAACATTATCAGAGATGTGCGGAACAAGCAGGTCGATCTCGGTCTAATCGCTCTATATACAGATGATATGGAGCAGCATCTGGAAGGATTGCGCTTTGTTCCCATTGATGAAGGGGTGATGCGTGCCTGTGTGAATCATACCAATCGCTTGGCTGGCAAGAAGTCGATCACCATGCATGAATTGAAAAGCGAGACACTGGTGTTATTTAATGACGAATTGGTGGATTTGTTTGTAGGGGAGCTTTCGCAGACGGTAGGAGAGGTGAATGTATTGTTCCGAACGAACAATTCTGAAGTGGTCAATGCCGCCCTTGCCCAGCTGGATGCGGTGACGATCGGTCATGAATATTCATTCACACATGACAGAAGTGTCCTGCATCATGACTTCTCCATCCTGGAAATTGAAGATGTACAGCGTGCGATTTCCATTGGATGGGTTATGCGTGAGAGCAAATCATCTAATCTCATCGTCAAGCGGTTTCTGGATCGTTTTCAGTATGAAGGATAGCGTTTTATTCATTCTCTGAATGAGCCCGAAAAAGCAGGAAGGTCAAAAAAGGTCAAATCAAAAGAAACAAGGATCTATTCTCGAGCAGTGAATCATATTGAAGAAAAATCATTTTTTTTCGGCTCTTACGTATTTTGAGCATCATCCACAAGAGGATTATAATAATCCATGTAAGCAACAACAAACCAATCACATATAAGGAGATGATGTTCATGTTTGATCTGATCCCGTTTCGTAAACGAAATGAAGACCTGTTCGGACACATGCTGAAATCCTTCAATGATATGGTTGACAGCCCGTGGCTTGCTCCCTTTGGAACCGGCAGCCAGCCATTCCGGACGGATATTCGTGAGGAAGATGGGAAATATTTGATTGAAGCTGATCTGCCTGGTATCGCCAAGCAGGATATCGATATTCAGGTACAGGGCAATGAACTGGTGATCCGTGCGAAACGTAATGAGTTTCATGAACAGAAGGATGATTCGAATCGAATTATTCGGCAGGAGCGCAGGTCCGGTGAATTCCTCCGGGGTTTCTATATGGAACATATCGATGAGGAGAACATTAAGGCTCGATTGGAAGATGGCGTGCTGAAGCTTGAAATTCCGAAACGTTCAGGAGACGATCATACGCACAGACGTATTCAAATTGATTAATGATTTTACATGCAGCTGCTTGTATTCATAAAAGGTATCCCTCAAGGCGAACAGCATGGAGAGACATCCGTCAAAATATTCCTCCATGCCATCCCTTGGGGGATTTTTTTCATACCGAAGTTCTTATGATCACTCTGCCGCAGCCAGCATGAGCTTATAAATTTGGCGGGTCGTGTTGACGTTTCTGACCGTCATATATTTATAGACAGAGGAGCCGACAAGCTTGTTCATCCCGCTGCGTCCCGCATCTTCTCTGCTTACTGAATACAAGATGGCTCCGGTAACGTATATCAATGTGCCCACTTCCGGTTTGAGGGGCAGCTTGTCCAACACCGAGACGTCATTGACTTCATCCCACAGAAACATCACGTCACTCTTGGCCTGCGCGTCATTTGTCCATTCCTCCGGCAGCGCCTGAAGCACAGTCTGCATTTCTTCCATATTGCGCACCACGACACGGATCTCTAATCCGAACTCAGCAGTAATGGCTTGCTCCAGTATCTTGGATATCTCGGCGTTAGCGTGAATACGTTCCTGATCATCGGCGAAGATAATGTTACCCGTATTAATGTAAGTTACGACATTTTGCATGCCTGCTTGTTCAAAAGTTTCTTTCAGCTGCTTCATATTGATCTTATTGTTCCCGCCTACATTAATCCCCCGCAGCAAAGCAACATAAATCATGGTCTTCCCCCTAGTTCATCAGAGATAAATTCTTCTGAATGCAAATTTCAAGACACGTCCTAATTCGTTAGCGAAGCCATCGTAGTTGGGAACAGCTGCGACCATCATTTTCAATCTTGCTTATTCTCACTCCGATGATTTAACGAAGTGATAAATATTCAACTAAATGTGCGGTGTGCTCTACGCCGAGCAGATCAACCAATAAAGGTTCTATATGCTCCAAATATTCAGGTTTGGTTTCATAGGTCTCTTCATCCTTCACTTCTCCGCCGTAAGCGCGTGCCGCTTCAATCAGGATGGCGAGTGCAGTGAACAGGTCAGACAATGAACCCGCAATACGCCGGGGCTCTCCGCCTTCAAAGGCAGCATACACAGGTGAGTTGGCTTCGCTTGTATCCACAATCAATGGATCATCATTGAAGTTGGCAATAACGACATGATTTGCTTTCCAGGAGGGCGACTCCACATATGGCTCATTCATGCCGATCCAGCGATAACCCTGCTGCTGGCGGTGCAGGTGCTCAGGGGCAACGAAGGATAACAGGGCCGCATCGCCAATTTCCACGGCCGCATTTTTCATTTTGAGTGTCCCTTCAGCTTTTGCATCTCTCATCTCATAATGGGTGTACAAATACACAAGCTCAGGTGAGAGAGGTATACGCTTGTCCACTTCGGGCAGGTTAGGTTGTTCACGAGGGCGCAGATCATGTTGCTTGAAAAGTCCGTAAGCTTCATTGTATAAATCCTGCTGTTCAATAAACTGTTGTAAGGCAGCATCCAATTTTTGCATGGTTTTAATTCCTCCTGATGTTGTGATTGTCATGTTAATCTATGTATAGGATCCAGTTACCATAGAAATTATACTATATCAAAATGGGAAAAGCTTACAACCTGTTATGGTGGGAGTCGAGTGGAAATCTCGTGACTAGGACTGGACCAGAGGCTAAGCATTTCAATGGGGAAGACAGCTTGGGTGCAACGGAGCAGAAGGATATTAAAGCGGCCTGCTTAAGGCCTAATTTGGTATGAATTCAAGAAAAAGATGATTGAATACGTTTACATCAATTAATCAACATGCTATACTTTTTTTCAAATAAGGATTGTTACTGTTTCGGCAGGCAAAACCTGAACATCAATATGCGTGGATTCTGTCCATGGCGTATTCATGTTTGGGTTTTTTTGCATTCTACGGTCCATATTAAGGAATAGGAAAGCGCGCGCTGGTCATTCCCACACATCATGCTGAACAAGAAAGGGGAACATCATGAACAAGAGAAAATGGCTGAATGTATTCGCTGCATGGTTTATCAGTAGTATTCTGGTGATTAGTGGATGCGCATCCAAAACACCTCAAGCAGCAACTGATACGCCGAACCAGGCAGAAGAGCAGGAAAACAGCAATAATCAGGATACGGACACGACAGACAATGAAACGGCAAAAGGAAGGACCGTTATTACGACAGATGGTGAAGTCGATGATATGAACTCGGTCATCCGCTTTTTGCTGTATTCCAATGAAATGGATTTGGCCGGCATTGTGCTGACCAGTTCGGTGTATCATTATGCAGGCGATAAGGACTCGGGAATTGAACCATTCCGCTGGACAGGCACACAGTGGGTATACGACATGATCGATGCTTATGGCGAGATTTATCCGAACTTGTCCAAACACGCGGACGGTTATCCGGAACCCGAGCAGCTTCGTGCCATGACGAAAATCGGGAATATCTCCGACAAAGGCGAGATGGAGAAGGAAACGGAAGGCTCCGAATTTCTTCAGACCCTTTTCCTTGACGATGACCCCCGTGATCTGATTGTTCAAACCTGGGGTGGCACCAATACAACGGCAAGAGCGCTCAAATCCATTGAAGAACAGTACAAAGACACGGCAGACTGGGAAACCATCCGCAAAAAGGTCAGTGATAAACTGGTACTGTACATCATTCTCGACCAGGACGACAGTTATAACGAATATATTGCGAAGAACTGGCCGGATATCCGCATTCTGAATGACCAGTCGAACTTCTGGCATTTCGCCTATGCGTGGAAGATGCATGCCGAAGAAGTAAACAGCAAGCTGCATGGTGATTGGATGATCAAAAACATTCTGGATGGACATGGCAAGCTGTTGGACATGTATGCTTCCATGGGCGATGGTAAAATGATTGAAGGCGAGCTGGACGAAGAACAGCGCGGAAGTGACGCGTATCTTCAAAATAATCCACAATATGATAAATACGACTTTATCTCCGAGGGGGACTCCCCTTCGTTCTTCTATCTGATCGATAACGGACTTCGCAGTTTGGAAGACCCTTCCTACGGCGGTTGGGGTGGACGGTTCGGTGTTGTGAATGACAAGCTGTTTAGAAACAATGTGCTTGATTATGATCCGTATACCAAACGATATGAGGCCGAGTATTCCCTGATGAGATGGTTTGACGATATTCAGGACGATTTTGCGGCCCGTGCAGATTGGGCTGTTACAGATACCTTTGAAGGGGCCAATCATAACCCGACGCTGACCATTAAGGAAGGGCTCGATCTGTCCGTCAGTCCAGGTGAACGTGTGAGTCTGAATGCTGAAGCGAAAGACCCGGATGGCGATCACCTAACGTATAAATGGTGGAGATATTTTGAAGCAGACACGTATGAGGATGCCAAAGTAAAGCAGAACCAAGTGGAGAAGGAAGTCGCAGGAGACCTGCTGCTGGGGCTGCATCGTGAGCTTGCGAAGGATGAACAGGTAGATACGATCAAACTGGAAGGCAGTGACACGAGCACGGTAACATTCACTGTACCGGAGGATGCCAAATCCGGGGACACGATTCATATCGTGGCCGAGGTACAGGATGATGGCGATCATCAGCTGAAGCATTATCAACGTGTAATTCTGATTGTAAAATAACGAAGACGCAACTCGCGTCAAAAGAACATCACAAAGAGGAGCGGTCTCCACGGGATAAACATGGAGATGTGCTCCTCTTTGCTTGCAGGATAAACCAAATTCTCTAGCGGCGTATGCCTGTCCAGAACACATTCCAGGCAATGGCGAGTGCGTGTTCATAAGATTGTCTGGTCTCATATACGAGCTGTACATCCAGACCATCCAATAGGGTGACATAAGCCACCGTAGCTTCCTCAGGGTTCAAACGGATGTCCTCATGTTTGGCAAACACGGCGGCGAGCTCGGCTTTGAGCGTGCCAAGATATGTTCGATATTGTGCGAGGACAAAATCATGCACCTCAAGCGGAGTGATAAAGGACAGAATGTACATAAAAGCCACATTCGGATGTGTCAGGAATCTGTTTTTATGGTCAAGCAAAAAGTTGTACAATTGCTGCTCTAAGGGCAGTTTATTCGCCTCCAGGAAGAACTCTATGACGAATTGTTGTTCCTCCTGAACAACTTCCTCATAGAGTTCAAGCAGCAGCGCCTTTTTGGTCGGATAATGGTAAGCAAGGGATTGCTTGCGAATGCCGGCCTCTTCGGCGATCTGTGCCATCTTGGTTCCCTCGTAACCCAGACGATTGAAATGTTGGATGGCAATGTCCTTGATACGTTGTTTACTCAATGTCTACCTCCAATGAATAATCTTCAGCTCTCCGTTGTTTCCGGGAGTATACCAGATATAGCATGATATATACCACAAAAATGCCTATGGCAATATCATACACCACTGTATAGGAAAATGCTGAAGCAATCATACCAAGCAGCAGTGAACCGCCGCCAATGCCTAGGTCGAAGAAATTGAAGAAGGAGGCCATGGCATTCTCATGTTCATGCTCATCCACCAGATTGACGCACCAGGTCTGAATCGCTGGAAAAATGGCACCGAATCCGAATCCGTACAAGGCCCCGGCAATGAGGAAGTGCATGTCATTTTGGGCGATTGTCAGAAAGAACAGTCCCGCTATCGCAAATACGGCAGATGGCAGCAATACGGAACCCGGGCCCAATCGATCGAACATTTTTCCGGAGAACAATCGGACTACGAAACTCGCAATAGCCACGATGAAGAAAAACCAGGCTACATTATCAAATCCTCTCTCTGCCGCAAACAAGGCCACAAAAGACATGATTGAACCGGCAGCTACGCCGACTAACATAATCAGCAAGGAAGGGAAAAGCACCTTTTTTTCGATTAGCTTGACTTTAGGCGTATGGGAACCTGATGGGTCTGCACCTGATTCCGTTTTTGTTTTCCTCGATACAAATATCGCCATGATCATAGCGAGAAGCAGGATGCACATACCACCCATGAACAGACTTTGATAATTGTATTTATACAGAAGACTGGTTCCGATCAATGGGCCAATGGAAATGGCTACGGTCTCTCCTACACCGAAATATCCCATACCTTCACCTCTGCGATCCTTGGGCATGTTTTCTGTAGCAATCGTTGCAAAATATGTCGTTGCCAGACCAAAACCAAATCCGTGTATAACCCGTAATATTAAAATCATCCAAATACCTGACGAGAGGTAGTATGATCCTGTAGTTAATGCACATATGATTATACCGATGAGCAATAGGAACTTTTTGTCCATCCGCGATGCAAGTACCGACGTGAAAGGGCGAATCAGAATGGCTGAAAACATGAATATGCCTGTCACCAGGCCAATCTGAGAAGCATCCCCGCCAAGCGTTGAAACGAATAGAGGCAGGGTTGGTAAAAGCATTTCAAAGGCCATGAACAGTAAAGCGTTAGCCAGCATGGTAAAAACAAAAGATCTTCCCCACAACTTCTGGGGTGCACTTCCAATTCCAAGGGTAGTCATCAATCTTCCTCCACTTTGTTATCTCTGTCGCGCGACATGTTGAACTGATATTAACTGACGACAGTCAGGTTGTAAAGAGGTTTATTATTTGCGGAAATGTGAAACTATTGTACGATTTCATCAAGTGAATTAATATTTTTAATTCATATTCCAACTTTTTCCGATATAATAACCACATATGAAGTGAATGGAAAATACCTCAGAGAGGTGATTGTAATGACGGTTGACGTCCTTGTACGCAACAATGTAAAAGTACTTGGTTCAGGCAGCAGAACGATTGTCTTTGCTCATGGGTTTGGATGTGATCAGGACATGTGGCGCTATATCGTTCCGGGTTTTAGTGAGAATTATCAAATTGTTTTGTTCGATTATGTAGGCTCAGGGCAATCTCAGATCAATTATTACGATGCGCATAAATACAGTGATTTGCGAGGATATGCTACGGATGTTCTGGAGATTATGGAAGCGCTCAAATTGAGAGATACGATATTCGTTGGTCATTCTGTCAGCAGCATGATTGGCATGCTGGCATCAATTCAAGCTCCCCAATATTTTAATAGCATCGTGATGCTGGGGCCTTCTCCGCGATATGTGAATGACCTGCCGAATTATTATGGGGGCTTCGATCGCCGTGACATTGATGAACTGCTCGAGATGATGCAGTTGAATTTCATAGGCTGGGCAAGTTATTTGGCACCGATCGTGATGCAGAATGCGGAACGGAAGGAGCTCACGGAAGAGCTGGAGAAGAGCTTTTGCTCCAGAGATCCGCATATTGCAAGGCAATTTGCCGAGGTGACGTTTTTGTCCGACTGCCGTGAGGAATTGGAACAGGCATCTGTACCTACGTTGATTCTTCAATGCTCCGATGATAGCATTGCCCCGGTTGAAGTAGGCGATTATCTGCATGCTCATCTGAAGAACAGCATGCTGCAGCAGATGACCGCCAAAGGACATTACCCTCACTTAAGTCAACCGGAAGAAACCATTCGATTGATTAAGAATTATCTGACGAGCGCATAAAACCCAGAAGAAAGGCTGTTATTGATGGATGCACAATTAGATCTTGCTCCCTGCGGGTACTTCTCGATTTCTGACTCGGGGGTCATACAATCAGTCAATCAAACCCTGCTGACGATGCTGGGTTATGAACGCAGCGAGCTAATGGGAAGACATATTGAGTCCACCATGTCGGTCACCAACAAGCTTTTTTTCCACACCTATTTCTATCCGTACATTCAGCTGTATGGCCGCGTGGACGAGATGTACTTTACGTTTCGCACCAGTGATCAGCAGGATGTTCCGGTTCTGCTTAATGGAATTCGCCAGACTCGTGACGGGGAAAGCGTCGTGGACTGTGTGGTTGTGGTCATGCGTAAACGGATCGAACATGAGAAGGATATTTTGAACACGAAGACAAAGCTGCAGGAGCTCTATCAAGCTACGCATGAAGCAAACAAGGAGCTTGAACGGCTGCACGAGGAATATGAAGTGAAGCAGCAGGCATTAATTAAAGTGAATGACCAGTTGGAGACGATGGCTTCTACCGATCTGCTCACCGGACTTAAAAACCGCAGATTCTTCCAGCTGAAAATGCTTGAAAGTTTGGAAGGCTACCATGCCACCCAGCGCGAGTTCTCGCTGCTGGTCGTAGATATTGATCATTTCAAAAGCATTAACGATACTTACGGACATCCGGTGGGGGATCTCGTACTTGGCAATCTGGCAGGTCTGCTGCAGTCGGTATCCAGAAGTTCGGACGTTGTGGCTCGTTATGGCGGGGAAGAATTTGTGATTATTCTCACGGATTGTACGGCCGAGCAAGCAGTGATTACAGCCGAACGGTACCGTACTCAGGTGGCTTCTGCGGATTGGGGAGTCTATAATATCACCATCAGTATCGGTGCAGCGACGGTTGCTGAGGAAGATACGGATCAGTCCTTGTTCCAAAAAGCGGATATGGCGCTGTATGCCTCCAAAACCGGAGGGCGCAATCGGGTGACCCATGCAGCTGGTTTAATCCAAAGCTAACTCCTTATAACTAATGATTTAGTAAAAGCAGAAAAAAACCGGACAGGATAGGGACACCCCTTTATCCGATCCGGTATTTGATTTTTCTATTCTTCTCTTAGTCTCTGCTGTTACCTGGGTGCAAGGTAACCATAACCTTCTGCCGGTGATCCGGGCTGGAGATTGAAGTCTTCGCTGGTTTCGTTCATGAATGCCGGGTTTACATAGTGTGAGTGTGCGTCATTGCTGGAGTCCTTCATGTAGGCTGGAAAACCGGAATACCCTTCATTTTTCCAAACCCACAGGGCATCTTCCTCTGCAATCGGGGTGTAGTAGACATTTTCATCAAGCAAGTTTCCTGAATTGCTGCTGTATTCATTGTAGATGAGCACACCGGAGCTGCCTGACACGACGATGTTGCGTTTAAACGTGTTATTCTTCGTCATGGCTTGCACGAACAGCTGCCCATTGCCTGCGCCCAAAGTGTCATTTTGAAACAGCGTATTGTACATCACCGTGCTGTTTTCGGTAGACCCGCGTTCCTCGTCATATCCTCCCATGGCAATGCCCGTCAGCCTGTTGTGATAAACCAGGTTATCCTGAACCGTAATATGGCTTGTGGAACGCCCGGCATGTTCGGATGCGATTTCGATGCCGATATCGTTGCGGTATACCCGGTTCTGGTCAATGATATGATCTGTACCCCCATCGACATAGATGCCCCCGGCCGAATGGCTGTCATTGGGAAGGTTGGTGCCATAGGAAGGATTGAAATTAGACGTAATATCGTATACCTCGTTACCTCTTACAACTCCATTTCGGGCCCGATCATACTTGTCATCTGCAGAAATCTCTTCATACCCAATCAGATCGATGCCGATGTTATCCGTATCATGGATGGTGTTGTCCAGTATGGAAAAAGTGTCTACATTTCCGTTAACAGCGAGTGACTCGCTTGAACCCAAGACCAGGTCATATAATTCATTATCCTGGATAAGAATATTCCGCAGTGCTGCGGGGTGTTCCGTGCCATAGACAGCAATCCCGTGAGCATCTCTTCCCGTTAAATCGGGTCCTTTCGGCTGAACAACGTTGGCAACCGCGTGTACGGTATTGCCTCGAATTTGGATGTATTCACCTGCTCCGTGTACATAAATCCCGGTGGGTACCTGGTCAGCATGTGCTGTGGTGAAGTTGCGAATCTCTAAATTCTGTATCGTGATGAAGCTGGCATTCTCCACTTCAATCAAGCCTTCAAGTCCATTTACAGACAGACCCTTTCCGTCAATAATGGCTTTCTCATCGGGATAGCTGGAGAAGATGGTAGGCTTAGTGGAGGAATGACCGCTCCGGGTGATTTTGACTTTCTGCTGGTACACGCCCTCTCGCAAATAGACAGTACTCCCTGGCGTGGCATGTTCAGAAGCATGCTGCATTGTTTTCCAAGGGGATTGAATAGTACCGCTGTTTGCATCGTCACCTGAAGGTGATATGTAGTAGAATTCCTGATGGTCGGATCTGTCAGTCGGAGCAGGTGCTGGATTGGATGTGACCTGATCCTGGCAACCCGCTGCCAGCAGCGTCAGAGCCAGAAAACAAATGTTGACTGCACGAAGCAAAGGTTTTCCTCCTTATGAGTTAGCTGTGAAGTTTTGATTATAGCAGATTTGAATGGTGAAATATGCCATGATATGCTGATAGAAAGGTAAAATGTGCGTGTGTATGGAGGGTAAAGCATGTGGAACGATGTTTTTGAAAAGGAATGGGAGAAGCGGCCTGGAGTCCTTTTTGCTCATTCTGGAAATCTGGGGTACGAGGATTGCATACATGTGGCCGATTCATTGCCTGAATTGTGCAGGGGAACCGATGAGATTGGATGATGAGTCCGACTTTACGCGGTAGGCTAGAACTGGACAACGAGAATGGTGAAGTGTTAGAGAGCTTTGGTCACGGAAAATGAATAAAAGAATGCTAGGTATAAATGATGAATTGATACCTTGGAAGGAGTAAGATATGCAAACATTATCTGCAGATGAACTATTGGATCGGGACAATCACGCGTGGGAGGAACTCAAGGAACTACTGGATAACGGGCAAAATACATATGAGTATGTTTCCGCACGACCGGAGGATGGAGCAGATACGCTCTATCGTCTTCAGGTGAGCACCAAATCCTATTTGGGAGCTGTTGCTTACGAGACGGAAGGAATTGTGATTGATCACGGGTGGATCACGCTGCTGGGTGCAGGCGGTGAGAGCGTATTTGGAAGTCTGACCAGCTGGAATGGTGTGAGCGACAAGCCCTGCGTACAGGCACTGAAGGGCATGATGGTGGTTGCCTATGATGTGGCAGGCGGATTTTTTGCGCTGGATACCGGCAAATTCGGTCGCACTGGAGAGATATACTATTTTGCGCCGGATACACTGGAATGGGAATCGACGGAGCTTGCTTATTCAGGTTTTCTGAACTGGCTGGCAGATGGCGATTTGCAGCAGTTCTACCAGACCTTCCGCTGGGAAGGATGGCAAAATGATCTTGGTCAGCTTCAGAGGGGACAAGTATTTGCCTATTACCCGCCTCTGTGGACGCAAGAAGGAAGCGGAGAGGGCAGCAGCAAAGCCCCTGTATTAGTTGAGGAAGCCTGGAAGGCAGCGCAGGATGGAAATTAATACGGAGCTTGAACCCAGAGTTTGAATGAATGGCGAATAAATTCGTACTGAAGACGTACTGAAGCACACAAATAACCCGCATGCTGTGCGGGCTGTTTGTGTGTTCTTTTTGTATTTATCATTCTAAAGCATTCCATTAGTTGGCCGTACTACTCTGACTCTGTACAACTTCGGAATGAGAGGCTCTGTGATGCCACACAACGATAACAAGCGAGGCAAGACAGACGAAGAGCAGACATCCATAAACAACGTGATAGGCTTTCTCTACCGAAACGCCCGGGATGCTGTGTAACAGCAGTCCGCAGACCGCCACAGACATCGAACCACCGAAGAATTGAATCAGCTGAAGCATGCCCATACCTGCTCCGATCTGCGCTTTGGGCAGAATGCGGGACGTTTCGTTATTCAGTGAAGCCATGGAGGCGGAGAGTGCAGGCGAGAAAAAGAGATAGCCTCCGGTAATAATAAAGGCGGACTGATTCAGTCCGAGCATAAACAAGGCAAGTACAGCTGCAAGCAGTACATGTCCAATCATCAGAAAGCGCATGTTGCCGTAACGGTCGATCCATCGTCCCACGAAACGGGTACAAAAGGCCGCGACAATGGCTCCCGGAGCAATGAGCAAACCAATCGTGAGCGACGAACGTCCGAACAGGTCGGCAAGGACAAGCGGCATCAGAAACAGATTGCCCAGATTAACGACCAAAATGCAGAAGCCAATGAGAATCAAACGTGTATATCCTGGCGTTCGAAATACGTCTGGATTGACAAACGGAAGGCGTGCTTTGCGGATGTACCACATATGAGCCACAAGAGACAGGACACCGATGGCAAACCAGATCCAGGACTGCTGGGTAATCGCGACCAGAAGCGTGATGGCGTTAATGACCGTTAACACTGCCCCGATCATATCGAAAGGGTTCTCTGGTCTTGGTGTTTCACGCGGCAGGAAATAGAGCAATACAGGTAGTGCAAGCAGGACCAGCACGGTTATTGCAAAAAGACCATTCCATCCCCAGTATTCGCTAATGAGTCCGCCTACAATGGGACCAAGTCCAAAAGCCATGGCACTGCCTGAAGAGATGAGGGCAATGGCGGCTCCGCGACGTTCCAGCGGGATGTAGCGGCTGGCAATGACAAGACCTAGCCCGGCCATAACCCCTGCACCTGCGGATTGCAGAATGCGCGTCAGCAGCAGGACAGCGAAGCTATGTGCGAATAATCCGAGTAACGAAGACAAGCCCAGAATCAGCAGTCCAATCGTTAGCAGTTTGCGTACCGGGACCCGATCGGATAGTCGGCTGAAGATTACAGTCGACAATGCGTAACCGATAGAGTAGCTGGAGATGACCCATGAGCCCAGGTCGGATGTAATCTGTAAATCGTTAATAATGACGGGTAAGGATACATTAAACATGGTGGTGTTCATCACGACAATGAACAGACAGCATGTCCAGAGAGGCATTACAATTTTATCTTTCACGTTACCATTCCTGTCTATGGATTGAGTCAAGCTATATTGAAAATCAATAAATCATTTTACGCCCAAACTGCATATATGGCAATAATGTCATAAAAATTGAAGGGGTTCGCATCGGTGGAAAATGGGATGAAACAGATCGAAACAAACAAAAAACGATAGGCAAAGCCATGTGTTGTAGAAGTTGATTCCCTGCACCAAAAAAGACGCCCGTCTGAGGGCGCCTTAAAGGGTTGGAGTATTTTTTATGCTGGACTAACTGCTCTGCCGCGGTTGCGAATCCATTTGATGACATCCATCAGAATGACAGCGAGGAGGGCAAGGCCGCCTGCAACGAGGAACTCGTTCCAACCAAATGCATCCGGAATGGCGAAGATGCCGCGTACACCCGGAATCAAGGTGATTCCGTAGAGACAGAGACATACCAGAATGGAGCCAAGGACAAATTTATTCGTCGTGAAGCCCACCTGGAAGATGGTCTGTGTGTTGGAACGGGCTGCAAATGTTTGCAGACTCCGTGCCAGAATCAGGGTCGTAAAGGCCATCGCCACGCTCATTTCTTCAGAGATGCCAAGCCCAATATACTGGGATACAATAACAGCTGCACCGATCAATACACCACGTGTAATCACGGCTTGAAGCGTACCGCCGGCAAAGATGCCTTCATTAATATCTCGCGGCTTGCGCCGCATCACATCCGGTTCGGCCTTTTCCGTCCCCAGTGCAATGGCAGGCAGGGAGTCATTCACCAGGTTGATGAAGAGAAGCTGCAGGGCCGTAAACGGGTTCACCCATCCAACGATAAGTGCGAACAATATGGCGATAATGGCGCCAAGGTTACCCGCAAACAGGTAAGCAATGGCTTTTTTGATGTTATCAAATACCATACGCCCGACACTCACTGCGTTCACGATGGATACAAAGTTATCATCCGTCAGAATCATGGCAGCCGCATCCTTGGCAACATCTGTACCGCTGCCCATGGCTACACCAATGTCGGCTTGTTTCAGAGCTGGTGCATCATTGACACCGTCTCCGGTCATGGCTGCAATTTTGCCTTTGCGCTGCCATGCGCGCACAATGCGGATTTTGTTTTCAGGGGATACCCGTGCATAGACCGAAATGTGTTCAAGCTGGCGATCCAGCTCTTCATCCGACATTTTGTCCAGCTCAGCGCCAGTGATGGCGAGATCATCCGGGCCTGCAAGACCAATATCCCGTCCGATTGCCTGGGCTGTCGTTTTGTGGTCCCCTGTGATCATGATTGTGCGGATACCAGCCTTCATGGACTCTTCGATGGAGCCGTACACGGCTTCACGCGGTGGATCAATCATGGCTGTCAGACCAACAAGCGTCAGATCATATTCGTCTTCAGGTGTAACCTGCTTTTTGTCATCGAATTTCTTGTAAGCATAAGCCAGTACACGGAAGGCACGTTTGGAGAAAGCTTCGTTTTTCTCCTCGAATTGTGTGCGAATCTCAGCTGTAAGCGGCTGAACCTCTCCGTTCATGAACACATGAGTACACCTGCTGAATAGCACATCCGGACCACCTTTGGTTAATAAGGCCGTCTGTCCTTCGAAGGTATGCACTGTGCTCATCAGTTTCCGATCCGAGTCAAAAGGAAGCTCTGCTTCCCGCGGGAACTGGTCCCGAATTTCGTTATAGTCCTTGTTCACACGGTTACTGAAGGCGATGAGGGCTACCTCTGTGGGATCACCCAGCTCCTTGCCCTCCTGGTTAATATTCGAATCATTGCAGAGTACTGCAATATGTAACAAGCGTCGTTCCTCTTCAGACCACTGATCGGGATCGTCCGGGAATTCCTCTTTGGTGCCATGGGGGATGTAATAATCCACAACCGTCATCTTGTTTTGGGTAAGCGTGCCTGTCTTATCTGTACAGATAATGCTGGCTGAACCGAGCGCTTCCACGGCAGGCAGCCGGCGAATGATCGCATGCTGCTTGGCCATTTTATTCGTTCCCAGCGACAATACAATCGTCACGATGGAAGAGAGAGCTTCAGGAATGGCGGCGACGGCGACAGCAACGGCAAACATCAGTGCATTGATAATTGAAGGACCCAGATTGTCCGTGCCTTCGGTTAACCAGACACGTCCTGCCTCGATGGCGAAAATAAGAATGGACAGTCCCAGAATGAAAAAGCCCAGTTTTTTGCTGAAGGCTTCCAGTTTGCGCTGCAGCGGAGTTTCTTTGGCTTCAGCATTTTCAATCAATTCGGCAATCTTGCCGATCTCTGTTTTTAACGCGGTTCCGGTAATCACCAGAGTGCCCCGGCCGTATACGACCAGCGAACCGCTGAAGGCCATGTTGCGCCGATCACCGATGGGAGCCTCCTCCGGAATGGCATCTGCATGTTTCTCCGCTGCTTCTGATTCTCCAGTCAGCATGCCTTCATTGATTCTCAGACTACCGGATTCCAAAATCCGCCCGTCTGCCGGCACATAATCACCCGCATCCAATAAAACGATATCGCCGGGAACGAGTTCCCTGGCTGGAATAG
Organism: Paenibacillus illinoisensis NBRC 15959; assembly: GCF_004000925.1. Classification (GTDB taxonomy): domain Bacteria; phylum Bacillota; class Bacilli; order Paenibacillales; family Paenibacillaceae; genus Paenibacillus; species Paenibacillus illinoisensis. The sequence continues at coordinate 296,573 of NZ_BIME01000007.1, forward strand.
TCTTTTTCTCACCATCACGAATAACTTTGGCTTCAGGAGCAGACATTTGCCTTAAGGCATCGAGGGAACTTTCCGCTTTTTTGGTCTGTACAACACTAATTACTGCATTTAGCAGGATAACCAAGAAGATAATCAGTGATTCAATAAGATGTCCGAGCACAACCTGTACACCTGCCGCAATGAGCAGCACGATGACCATGGGATCTTTGAAATTTTCAAGAAACAGTTTCCAGACAGGTGTTGCATTTTTGCCTTTTAACTCGTTATATCCTTCTGTCTCAAGTCTTTTTGCAGCTTCGGAGGCAGTCAGCCCCTTGGGGGAACTATCCAAGTCTTGAAGTGTCTCCTCAGCACTGTGTCTATAATGTTGCAATTGACCAGCTCCTTGATTAAATGGATTTCTTCTGTGTATTACCCTTACGGGCAAAATATAGAATCGTTTCATTTCCAACTTTTTTATGTTCACAGTATTTTTCATAAGTAGCCAAGATATGCCTCTTGTTCAATTTATTTATTTGCAGTGATGTACGGTTACGTGCACCACTGCATTAATATCACATGCAACAGCGAAAAGGACAGGTCAAATTAAGCGGTAGCCGGGGAGGTAACTCTCCGGTTTTTCTGATCTCGCGAATCTGTGCCTGAGTTAAGCACTGATTGGATGATAGTCTTGGAGGGGAAACAATAGGTTCAACTATTTGCTAATTTTGACTATAAGGTGTCGAATGATAAACTGTGTCCGCCATCACACTTGGTCCCCTGCGGGTTTGTTACGCTGTTACCAGTGAATGAAATCGAATCACGTTGGAGGGAACAGATATGTTTTGTTATCAGTGTGAGCAGACACCGAGTGGTGGATGTACAGTAGTTGGGGTCTGTGGCAAAAATGAAACGATAGCCAGTCTGCAGGATACCATGATTTTTGCGTTGAAAGGCATAGCGGCTTATGCAACACATGCTCGGCAGCTGGGATATCATGATCCGGAAGTGGATCGAATTACATATGAGGCCCTGTATATGACGTTGACCAATTCCAATTTTAATGTGCAGGAACATCTCGATATGGCCATGCAAGTAGGGAACGCGGCAATCCGAATTATGGACGTGCTGGATCGTGCGCACACCGAGAGATTCGGCATACCGCAGCCCATCACCGTTTCGCAGAACCAGATTGAGGGACAATGCATTGTAGTGACCGGACATAACTTGTATGCGCTGGAAGAGCTTCTTCGCCAGACCGAAGGGAAAGGCATCAACATATATACACATTCCGAGATGCTGCCTGCTCACGGGTACCCGGAACTTAAGAAATATGCCCATCTGAAAGGCAATATCGGCAAAGCCTGGTACGATCAGCGCAGATTATTTGAACAGTTTCCGGGTGCCATCCTTGCGACCACAAACTGTGTCATGCCTATCAAAGGTACATATGCCGACCGATTCTTCTCGTATGAAGTCGCGGGTCTTGAGGGTGCAGCCAAGATTATGAATGATGATTTCACTCCTCTAATTGAACGCGCGCTTTCCCTGCCAGCAGCAGACGTTAAGTCTGAGCAGGTACTAACGACGGGGTACCATCATGAGACGGTAATCGGACTCGCTCCAGAGATTATTCAGGCAGTCAAAGATGGTCATATCCGTCGTTTCTTCGTTATTGCTGGCTGTGATGCACCTGGAAAGGGCGGAAACTATTATCGTGAGCTAGCGACTTCACTGCCTAACGATACCGTGATTCTAACCACATCATGCGGTAAATTCCGCTTCAATGATGTGGATTACGGTACAGTCGGGGATACAGGAATTCCCCGTTATATCGATCTGGGGCAGTGCAACAACTCCGGTTCAACCGTGAAAATTGCAATGGCTCTTGCGGACGCATTTGGCTGTTCGGTAAATGAGCTGCCTGTCAGCATTGTCCTGTCCTGGTTTGAGCAAAAGGCTGTGGCGATCCTGCTGGGGCTGTTCAGTCTTGGTATTCAGGACATTCGAATTGGACCCAAACCGCCAGAATTTATCTCGGCTGGAGTATTGGATGTGCTTGTTGACATGTTTGGCTTGAAGCTGATCACAACAGCAGAGGAAGATATGAACGCCATGCTGGCGTTGTCATAGGGTGCCAGAAATTGAATCAATCATAGAAGATTTTGGAAGAGCCTGCGGAAGCAGGCTTTTTGCTTTCTTAAGGTGAGTTTAGGTCCATGTACCCTGCTTATATGGTAATGAAATGAAAGGAAAATTAGTTTGAATATCCTATTGAAGTTTGATCATGGAAATGGGTATATAGATAAGGGCACATCATAAAACTCGGGTTTACCGCAGCATAAGGAGAAGGTACATATGAATGACAGGCAATTCGAAGAGATCTTGAAACTTGCAGGTGGAAAGGAAAACATAAGACAAGTCACGCGGGAAGAGCAGGCAACGGTACTTATTCTAGAAAATAACAGTAAAGTGGATATGTCAGCATCTGCTGCTACCGATCTTGAAGTAACAATTCGGATAACAGGTGCAGAATGTCGCTTGGTGATTAAAGATGAATCCTCCTCTTATTACCGTCTGTTAAGGGACATGGGTACGCCAGAAAGCATGCGCGATCATCCCGAACGGAAAGAGGAGCATACATACCGCAAATCGTTTTCAATATTAGAGTTTATATCCGATGTGTTTAGACCCATAATGCCTGCCATTTTGGGAGCGGCGGTCTTCAAGATTGTGCTTGCAGTCATAACACTGATTAGTACGTACGGTTTTTCGGAACCCTCATCCTTCCTACAGAGCCAGACATTTATGATATTGAAATCCATTGGGGATAGCGCCTTTTATTTGCTGCCTGTATTGGCAGCTATCAGTACTGCCCGGCAGTTAAAGAGTAATATCTACGTTGCAGCAGCTATCGGCGGATTGATGTTTTACCCGCAAATGAGTTATTTACTGTCAGGTCAAGAGGAAGTTCATTTTATGGGTATGCCCATGGTTTCGGAGGCAGCCTTTTTCTCGGCTCCGCTCTGGATGATTCTGACGATCTCTGCTGCATCTTATGTAGAAAAAGCCGTTGAACGATTCAGTCCCAAGATGCTGCAGGGCATTCTGGCTCCGGCATTAACATTCGGAATTCTGGTCCCGCTGATCCTGCTGGTGCTGGGCCCACTAGGTTCGTGGATTGACAAGCGAATGCCCGCTGCCGTCGATTCCTTGCTCACGGATGCACCGGTCGTGGCTGCGATGCTGCTGGGAGCGGCATTTGCATTAATGCTGTTTGCCGGATTGCATTATTGGCTCGTTCCCCTGATGCTGAATGAGCTGATGACCAACGGATTTTCCGTGATCATTCCTGCGATGTTTGTTGCATTTACTGCTCAGGCGGGGGCAGCACTGGCTGCGGGACTGCGCAGCAGACAGACCGAGTTCAGAAAACTTGCATTCTGGGCAACCGGAACGGCTCTTTTGGGTGTTCCGGAGCCTGCAATCTATGCCGTCAATATGAGAAGGAGGGCTTCTTTTTATGCAGCGCTTATTGGTGGTGCTATCGGCGGACTCTACTTCGGTATTGTATCGGTAAAATCCTTTGCTTTAAGCGAATCAGCAGGCCTGCTTCAAATTCCGGCATTCATGGAAGATGGTACGCTGAATATGATTCATACGTGTGCCGGGCTGGTTTTAGCCTTTTTTGTCTCAGGTGCACTCACATACTGGCTGACAGATAGGTCAATGAAGAACAAACATGTATAAGCGTAATGCTTCTCATAAGTGGTTTAAATAGTATTCTTTGCAGTTAAGGTTTCCGTGTATTTAAAAGCTCTTCCATACTTTCAATATGTAACAGAAGGAATTCTACAAATTGAATCCACCTGTATAAAGCCTGAATATTGGATTACAATATAGACAACTTTCCTCATAATGGGCCCTGTAATTTTCTGAATTATAGTTAGTTGTCTACGCCCCCAGTGATTACTGCACATAGTATGTGGAGAAATATCACGGAGGTGAGTTAATTGATCAATCGTCATGGGAAACGGATTTGTAGACGTAAATTCAAAAAACATGTACATTGCGGTGTGAAGGTTAAGGTATTGAAGGTTAAACCTAAGGTTATAGTTAATGCACCACAAGGCGTACCAGGGATTCCTGGTCCACTAGGACCGATAGGTCCCAAAGGGGCCACTGGTGCTCAAGGGATACCGGGGCCAGTCGGATTGCAAGGAATTCCTGGTATACAAGGACCTGTGGGTCCGGCTGGTGCGGTCGGAGCAGTGGGCCCAGCTGGCCCGGTTGGCCCTGCAGGTCCTTCTGGCCTCGTGGGTCCAGCTGGTCCTGTCGGTCCTGTCGGCCCTGCAGGGGCAACTGGAGCAACAGGTCCTGCCGGTCCAACAGGGGCTGGAATCTCCGATTTCCTGAGTGTTTTCCGAGCTGATCCCGGTACAGGTACGGACACCGTTCCAGGAAACTCGCCAATAACTTTGACTGGGGTATTGGCTAACGTGGGTGGTGCCTTTACCTTCGTGCCGCCATCTTCAACGATAACCATCAATGAAACAGGAAGTTACTTTATCTCTTTCTCCATTCATAATCAGGGCGATGCCGATTTCAACCTCACAGTAAACGGAACGCCTATAACCCCCGTGCCTTTCACAGGTAATGGCGGAGGCCCAATCTCTGCTGAAGTTATTATTACGGTCACAACAGTTCCGACAACGATCCAACTGGTAAATGCGAATGCAACTCCTGTACAGTTGCATAACAATCTGAATACCACGGTGACTATTCTGAAATTGACTCCTTAATGTCGATTCACAATATAGTCTATGTCAGCATAAAAATTAAAGTTTATGCCTTTTATCCAGTCCATAAGTCTATTTATTGAGATGGTATGGACGGCTTGGAATTCGGGAGCAGCGGGATGTTGTAGCTAAAAGACATCACCGCTGCTCTTTTTAGTTCCGAAGCCGAGACCTTAGAATTAGGGGGAGTAGAGCCTGAATTGGGCGAATAGTTTATCGAAGGAATCTCGTATGAACCTCTGATCCTTTAATCGGGTTATGGGGGACAAGCTTAATGGGTTTGAAGCAGTTATGTCTGGAAGAGATCAACTGGGACAAATTCGGAAATCATGGATGGAGTACTTCGAGACTGGCTTCTGCAAGTGAGAGAGTTACCACAGTATATGGTGCAAAGTTTGGAGTGTTACGGTGAACATTGCTAAAAATGTGCAAAAGAACAAGCAGCTCCCTGAAGATTTGAATGGAACCTCGAATTATTCCAACGCTCGCATCTTGCGCTGTTGATAATCAAGCATGGCTTCATATAGCAATTGCTCGTTAAAGTCCGGCCACATGACATCCGTAAACCACAGCTCGGCGTAGGCAACCTGCCATAATAAGAAGTTGCTTAGCCGTTTCTCCCCGCTAGTCCGAATCAATAGATCCGGTGCTGGATTTTGTCCGGTATACAGAAACTTCTCAAGGTCCTGTTCAGAGATGTCCCGCACGTTTTTGTTTTCTTCAATACATAATTTAATAGCTTGGACGATATCGCTTTTCCCGCCATAGTTCATGGCGAAGTAAACGGTCATTCCACGATTGGCCCGGGTTAGTTCAACCACCTTGCGCATCGCCTCTTGTGTTTCAAGAGGAAATTTGGATATATCACCGATGAAATCCACCTTAATACCATGTTGATTGAGTTCCTGAACGGTCGTATCCTGTACAAATTCGACGACCAGGCTAATGATATAATCTACTTCCTCTTTAGGCCTTTTCCAATTTTCCGTAGAGAATGCATAAAGGGTGAGAGAGGAGATCCCGTTTTGGTGGCATATGCTTATCGTTTCGCGCATCGTCTGCATGCCAGCATAATGTCCAGCACTTCGGGGAAGTCCTCTGCGCGTGGCCCAGCGCCCATTTCCATCCATCATAATGGCGATATGCTTAGGAAGGTCACCGTTCCAGTCTATCTTATTCCTGATATCATGATCTTCCTTATGTACACGGAGCCATTTCAATGTATATTCCTCCTACATGGTCTGCTTGGAGAACAATTCTGTCTGGTCTAATGAGTAATAAATCTGTTGTCCACCACGGTTTCCAGAATTTATAATTATTATATAGGAATGGATTGGAAGTTCAAACGAAAATCGTAAGAAAGGAACGTGCCCGTATGTCCGCATGGACTGATCTTTTTGAGAATAGAACACATTCGCTCGTTATGTATCCACATCCTACAGACTATTCATCGCCTAGTTGGATTGGGGGGAATGCACCTGCTTACTTTGATCATAACGCCGCATTCGCATTTCTGCGTGAGCAAAATTATCTGTTTTATCTCAGTGTGACTCTTCCTGATACAGACTCTATGGAACCTGTCCCAGGCCAGGGGATGATCTCTGTATTTGTACCAGCAGAATATGAGAGATACCTTGAGAACAATAGATATCCAACCTGTGATATCCAGGTGTTTCAGCATCCTGTTTCCCCTGAAAGTGCACTGGAGACCTACACCAATCCTGCATTGGTTAAGCACAGCCTAACAGAGTGGACATGGATTGAAAATGGGGCTGCAGCAGATGAGCCATGTTTGGTTAGAATTGGAGGCACACCGAGATTCATTCAGCAAGAGGACAGTTACTTAACAGCTCTGCATCATGATGGATACGACTTTTTCATCCAGATTGACGAAGATGGTTATGTGGATGGAATGGTTGAAGAATACGTCTTTGGTTATGGGGCCCTATATTTGTTCGCCAAGTTCGATGACGGGAAAATGACCGATCCCCTCGCAGGATGTTGGCAATATTCGTAGATTTGAAGTCAAAACAACATATCTCGTCTATATTGTGGATTATCATCTATGAAGTAAACAGATCCCTATCTATCTATTGGTTATCCCACAAAAGCCTGTCCATTTGCTGATTGAAAGAGCTTTCATTTCATCCGTATACTAAAGGAGTCAACGAGTTGGATGCCTTCAATAGGCGTTCATCTTCTAAGAAGGAAAGGATGATATGAAATGGGCAGATTAACTGGAAAAGTTGCAATTATAACAGGTGCAGCGAGCGGCATGGGATTGGCAGGGGCTCAATTGTTTGCCAAAGAAGGGGCTAAGGTTGTCGCTACTGATGTGGCTATTGAAGCTCTGGAAGAACAGGTGCAGCACATCGTGGCAAGTGGCGGAGAAGCCACCGCGCTTAAGCTGGATGTGTCGAGTCCTGAGTCGTGGAACGCTGTTGTGAAAGAAACAGTAGCAAAATACGGAAAAATAGATATTTTGGTTAATAATGCCGGAATTCACATAGCCAAGGGGATTTTGGAGGCCGAGCTGGAAGATTGGGAGAAGGTCATGTCCATAAATGGCACAGGGGTATGGCTGGGGATGAAAGCCGTTATTCCTTACATGCAACAGAATGGACAAGGCTCCATTGTTAATACATCGTCCATCGCTGCAATTATTGGCGGAATTGCAGACGCTCAGGGCGCAGCCTATAGTGCTTCCAAAGGCTCCGTACGTTCACTGACCAAACATGGTGCACAGTGGTTTGCGAAAGACAACATACGGGTTAACTCTGTACATCCAGGTGCTGTATTTACCGGCATGGTGGAAAAAGCAGGCATCAAGTCTCAAGTGGAGATGGGGGAGAATTACAAAAATCTCGCGCCTTTGCCTCCGCATGCCGGAGAATCCATGGATATCGCCTATGCCTATCTGTTCCTGGCTTCAGATGAATCGAAATTTATTACAGGCGTTGAGCTTCCTGTCGATGGCGGCTGGATTAGTAACTAGACAATATGATAATAGGGCAGCTATTCGGAGGTACCACTCTCATGTTGAATGAGAGCTGGTACCTCTTTTTATATGGACAAGCCTGGTTTGTGACGATGGACCGGGGCCAGATTCGAGCGATAAACTTCATTCGAGCGATTCATACGAGTAAATTCCAATAGCTGCTCTGCCATGTAAGTGGAACTGTATTTGAAGTTGCTCTGTACCCAGCCTGTAATCAGACCCAAAACGGCATTAGCCTGATAGCAGGCAAGGAGTTCCTTGTCGATCCTGGGATCCGGAGACATATCCGTTACGTCCTGCAGGTAGAGGGTAATGAGCGTTTCATAGAGAGTATCCCGAAATCCCATAGGCATATGGGATTGAACAAGCAAGGTATAAAAGCTGGCATTGACAAGAACATGGTCGAAGATTTTGATGGCCGATGCGTTCAAATCCTTGATCTCAAAATCATGGTAATGCTCATAAGGAGCCCGGTAGGCGGCTATCAGGTCATTGATCACATCGGTCAAAATCTCGCGCAGCAAGTCTTCTTTGTAAACGTAATGTTTGTAAAACGTACTGCGATTCAAATCAGCCGATTTGACAATATCGGTGATGGTAATGCTCTCCAGCGGTTTGCGTGACATCCATTCCAGCAAGGAAGCCTTTAGCGCCTGTTTGGATTTGTAAATTCTTCGATCTGTGTCTGATTCCGAAGCAGATTTATGCATATACACACCTTCCTATGCTTATCAATAATACTTCTAATATGCTGCTGATTTTTTTATGCTACAAGACAAATATGTGAAAATCTGGTGACTTTATGGTGTACATAGCCCATGGCGTGGCATTCTCCATTATAATAAACCAAAACGGACGAGGAGATGAACTCCAGTTGAGAAAAGGAATACTTATTACAGCCTTATTCATTACAGTCGTTGGCTTAGGAATATACCTTATCGCTGATAATATGCTAAAAAAAGAAGCAGGCCCTCCTGAATCAACCAATGTTAAGGAATTGATATACGATATCAGTACGGGTAAAGTCGAAACAAAATCGGCCTCCATTAATGCTACCCAGTTGGTCGTTACCGGCAAGGATGATCAAACGAAAACCTATAATCTGCCTGAAGAGGAGTTTTTCCTTTCGATTGCGCCTTACGTCGAGCTGACTCACCCATGTGCCATTCATAGCCTGACGGGTTGTCAGGGGGAAATGAAGAACAAAGAGTTCCTGGTCACGATTCATGACTCAGAAGGTAATACGTTAATGAAAGAAGAACCGATAAAAACCGGAAAGAATGGCTTTATGGATCTGTGGGTACCGAGAAACAGAACATACTTGGTCCGTATTGTACATGACGGGAAGGTCGCGGAATCCCAGCTTTCCACATATGAGCAGGACAATACCTGCATTACTACAATGGAACTGAACTAACATTTGCATTCCGTTAGAATTGGGGCACGATTATACACGATGGAAGGCGCGCACGGTAGATGAAGAATACTGCAAATCTGGCATGTCATGATGCTGGTTGAGAAGAGTCCATGGATAACCAGGGGCTCTTTTTCTTTTTATCCCCATAAATAGGCACAATAGCAGAATCTGTAGTCAGCGCGTTATCGCTTTTTTATTGACAAAATGTGATTTCTGTCGCATAATCCAATATGTGATAATGATAATTATTATCAGAGTTAATACATATAAACAGGGGAGATTACAGTACATGAAAAAAAGCTTGAACGGACTACTATTATTGTTGGTTTTTGCTCTTACATTAGCAGGATGCGGTTCTGCAAGCACTAGCTCGAATGGATCAGCTGCGGATGCAGGTGAAGGTAATGCTTCTGACAACACGCAGACGGAAGCGGCTTCTGGCCCGGTTACCGTTAAACATAAACGCGGAGAACTTACGCTGGACAAGCCAGCAGAGCGCGTAGTTACTCTGGAATGGACATATACGGAAGATGTAGTTGCACTGGGCGTTCAGCCAGTAGGTAATGCCGACAACGCCAACTACAAAGTCTATGTCACTTCCGAAGCAGCCCTGGATGACAGCGTGACAGATATTGGAACACGTAGTGAGCCGAATCTGGAAGCTATTGCTGCATTGAAACCAGACCTCATCATTGCCAATGCAGATAACAATAACGCGGTCTACGATCAGCTTAATGCGATTGCACCAACGATGGAATTCGACCCTTACGATGGCGATGGCTATAACTACGACAAGATGACAGATATCTTTAATAACATTGCTATTGCTCTTGGCAAAGAGGACAAAGCGAAGCAAGTACTGGATGAACTTGATCAACATTATGTAGAAGCCAAAGAAAAACTGGCTGCTGCAGGCAAAGAAGATTTCCACTTTGCTCTGACACAGGCATTCACGTATCAAAATGCAGCTAGTCTGCGTATGTTCACGGACAACTCGGTCGTTATTGGTACATTGGACAAAATCGGTTTGGTAAACGACTGGCAGCCTGAAAAGCTCGAAGGCTATGGTTTCTCCACAGTGGGAATTGAATCCTTATCTGATGTACAGGACAGTAACTTCATTTATATTACACAGCCGGACGATGACGTTTTTGGCACAGCCATGAAAGATAACTCGGTTTGGAACGGACTGAATTTTGTGAAGGAAAACCGCCTATATCAATTGGATAGCACAACGTGGACATTTGGTGGACCAATTTCCTCCAAGGTTTTGGTTGACGGAGTTGTTGAGGCGATTACCAAATGAGTTCAGTTCAGGGAACTAGGCCAGCTATGAACTGGCGCACAATAAGCATATATGGGGGCGGTCTAACCGCTCTCATCGTGCTTTTTTTTGTAAGTCTTTGTTATGGAGAGGCTTCCATTCCATTGAGTACGGTCTGGGATGCTCTTACAGGCAAACAGAACACGCTGGAGCACAATATGATATGGGATTTGCGTATGCCGCGTACGGTTATCGGCATTATCGCAGGTGGTGCGCTGGCTGTGGCCGGAGCACTGCTGCAGACGATCACCCGTAATCCGCTGGCAGCGTCAGACACGCTGGGCATTAATGCAGGTGCCTACTTTATCGTCGTGCTGGGAGCTATTCTCTTTCCGGGTGTGCTCAGTCAGTCGCCTTTTCTGTTCGCAGCTCTTGGTGGTTTGCTTGCGGCATTTGCAGCTTATTTCATGGGTGGGGGACGAAGATCAAGTCCGGTTCGACTTGCGTTATCCGGTATGATCGTGTCCATGGTGCTCGGTTCCTTTACAAGCGCACTGCATATTTTCTTCTCCATGGAAACACAGGGATTATTCCTATGGGGATCCGGAACACTCGTCCAGAATGACTGGAGCGGTGTCGCTTATGCTTGGCCTTGGGTCGTTGGCATCACCATCCTCGCGCTCATTTTGTCCAGACAGTGGGATATGCTGGAGCTGGATGAATCAACGGCGTCCTCTTTGGGTCAAAGGGTTGGTTTGGCTCGTGCGGGTGGCTTGATTATCGCGGTGCTGCTGGCTGCGGTAATTGTCAGTGTCATCGGGCCGATTGGTTTCGTGGGACTGGTAGCACCCCATCTGGTTCGGTTAAGTGGAGTGCGCTCCAACCGGTTACTGCTGCCCGGTGTGTTTATCTGGGGAGCGGCTCTCCTAGTTGGCGCAGACGTACTGGCCAAGATGGTACATAACTCCAGCATGGAGCTGCCGACAGGGGCTGTCATGGCGATTATTGGTGCACCGTGGCTGATCTGGCTGGTACTTACACGCATGAAAGCAGCGAATGGTTCGGGGATGTCCTCTTCCATGAGCACAGGCGCACCTTCACGCCGCTTTGCGTTTGGCCCGATGGCAGTATTGTTCTCGGTCGTAACTATAGCGCTTATATTGCTTAGTACCATGTTTGGCGGCCTGCGAATTCCGCTGGCTGATCTGTTGCCAAGTTTATTCCGATCGGATGGACTGTTCTCGGCTGTGATTCAGCTTCGAATTCCGCGTACGCTTGTGGCTGCAGGTGCTGGAGCTGCACTGGCGATCAGTGGTGTGCTCATTCAGATGGCCGTGCGTAATCCACTGGCGGATGCTTCCATCGTCGGTGTGTCCTCCGGGGCAGGGCTCGGAGCGATGATGGTCATTATTTTATGGCCGGGTCTTCCAATATATCTGCTGCCCATCGCAGCCATCATCGGTGCAGCTATTGCGGCAGTGGTTGTATTCTCCCTCTCCTGGAAGAAAGGGCTTAACCCGTCTGCGGTTGTGCTGCTGGGGATCGCCATGTCGGCCATTGCTGGAGCAGGAATTCAGATCCTGATAGTTCGTGGCGCTGTATACGGCAGCAGCGGATATATCTGGCTGACAGGTAGTACCTATGCCCGTACATGGGATCAGGTGAAGGTTATCGGTTTATTTTTGGTTATTCTGGTTCCGCTGGCCTGGTGGCTCGCTCGTCAATTCGAGCTGTTGGTATTCGACGACAACAGTGCATCCGGACTTGGACTGGGCGTACGCCGAACAAGATTGCTCGCCATGACGACGGGGGTACTGCTGGCAGCAGGTGCTGTTGCTTGTGTAGGAACCGTCGGGTTCATCGGTCTGATTGCCCCGCATATGGTGCGGCTGCTGACAGGACATAAGTTAAGACGGTCCATGTTTTTATCCGCACTCGCGGGTGCAGTGATGCTGGTGCTCGCTGATACGATCGGCAGAACAGTCATGGCGCCGACAGAGATTCCATCAGGAATCCTTATTGCCCTGATTGGAACGCCGTACTTCCTTTACCTGATGTACCGTTCCAACTGGCACAGACCGATGAAGTAAAGCGTATATTCAAACGCAAAATAGGATTTGGAACGTTAGAAAGCCCGCTCACGCAGCGGGCTTTTGTTGTTTATTTATTGTTCATTGCGATCATGTGCACACTATGATTTCTGATCAACCTGGAACTGGTTTAATTCTTCCTCAAGCTTGTTCGACAACTGACTCAATTGCTGGGATAATTCCGCAACCTGTTCGATACTGTCCAGTTGTTCCTGTGTGCTCGCACTAACCTCTTCGGTAGAGGCTGAATTTTCTTCGGTGGTGGAAGAGATAATTTCGAGTGCCTGGACAATCTCATCCTTGTGTTTATGAACACTGGAGGTGTTATTGCTGATCTGCAGCATGCGTAATCTCAATTCCTCCAGATCTTTATTGATGCTGTAGAACACCTGCTTGGTGCCTTCGACGGACTTGGCATTTTCCTCTGCAATCAGGAGGCCGTGAGCCGTGTGTTCTACGGATGTCTTCGTTTTATCTTCGATTTGACGAACCTTTTTGCTAATTTCCTCTGTTGCCATCGCAGTCTGCTCAGCCAGTTTGCGAACTTCTCCTGCGACTACGGCAAAACCTCGTCCCTGTTCTCCTGCACGTGCAGCTTCGATGGAAGCGTTGAGTGCCAGCAGGTTGGTTTGGGTTGCGATCTGATGGACGGTGTCCACGATACCGGAGATTTCATGACGGCTTAGATCAATATCATGGATAATGGCTGACATGGCCTGGGTTGAATGGTGGTTCTCCTCTGCCCATTTGGATAACTGATTCAACACTTCCAATCCTCGTTCGCTTTGTTCTGCGGAAGCTTGAACTTTGGTCTCCATCGTTTTGACATCACTTGATATGTCGTCGATTTGACCTGATAATGATCCGGTTTTTTGCAAAATGTTCTCGGATTCAATGGACTGATAATTGGTTGCATTGGCAATTTCGTTAATTGCTGTTGCCGTATCATTCATCGTTACGGCCGTCCGAGCGGAAATGGATTGCAGATCCTTGGAGGATTGGCCTAAAACTTGTGCAGTTGCCCCTACCATCTGAATCATGCTCTGAATTTTTTGCACCATGTTGAGCATACCTTGTGAGATTTGACCAATCTCGTTGCGGGATGTTGTATCAAACTGGACGGTTAGATCTCCCTGTTCCACAAGTTTAATTTTTTGCAGCAGTTTCGGGATGGATCTCAGTAGATATCGTAGGGTGATATAACTGATGAACACAAGCACGATGGCGGCTACAGCAAAACCTATAATGGTGATCCACGTAAAGGCTTTTAATTCTTCGAGCACTTCATGCTCCGAAATGGTCAAACCTACAGACCATCCGGTATCTGTGCTGGTGGCATACCCGACATAACGGCCTTCTCCGTTGTTGTCATCTATAAGTTGGATTCCGGATTCACCGGCCATCATTTTCTTGCCGATCTCACCCAAATCTCCCGGACTTTCGTTAATCTTTTCCTTGAGCACCTTGGCTTGGTCAGGATGATATAAAATATCACCTGTCTTGGAGGCCAGAATGGAATAGCCTGTGCTTCCAAGTGAGTAGCTCTCCATAAGGGATGGAATATCCTTGAATGCAATATCTGCCGCCGCGAAACCGATCAACTCGTTGTTGTTATCCTTAATCGGATAGAATATGCCCATTAGGATATTACCTGAAGCAATATCGGCATAGGGTTCGGAGAAATATAAGCCATCGGCTTCAACAGCTGGTTTATAATACGGGCGATCCTGAATCACAAATTCAGAGTCGGACGCTGCACCATCGTGTTGGAGCCAGAAGCCTTTTCCATCAATGCCCGCAATCCAAGCATCCACAAAAGAAGGTTCTTCCTTCACTATGGCTGCAAGTGTAGCCTGGGTTTCGGCAGCATAGGGTGATGTTGTAGCGGTAGAAGCAGATTCGGTGGTTTGAATATACTGCCTGAATAAATTATTGGTGGACATTTGCTTAACAAGAGATCCTTTTTCCTTAAACAAGGCATCGAACTGGGCTACAATGGCCTGCGTTTTCGTTTGCAGCATCAATTCCTGCTGTTTAACAAGGATGCTTCGAGTGCTGGTAAACATAAATGTTCCCAGGATGGAAAAGACGACAACAATGATGGCCAACAACATGATAGACAGTGTATTGGCGATGCTTGATGTCCGGGTCCCTCTTTTTCTAAATAACTGTGCCATGCTGCCATCTCCCCAAGATCGGATATTGAGCTGTGCTGCTCTTACCTTTTATTTCGGTATTTCGATTTCGTTTCGATAGAGGGAGGGGGAAAGGGTACAGTACATCTCCGCATGACAGCATAAAAAAGCACCAGTTCCTTAATAAGGAATTGGTGCTCTTTGCTAATGATTAATTCGTTATGAGTATGCCGCTGTCTTTGACAAATTGAAGTGCCTGCTCCAATTGGTCCCGATCCTGGACCAGCGCGAGCCGGACATATCCTTCACCGGAAGGGCCAAATGCACTTCCAGGTGTCACGATGACGCCTGCCTGGCTGACCAGATCCATGGCGAATTGCTCCGAACTGTCATAATGAGCCGGGATCCGAGTCCAGATAAACATGGTGGCATCGGGCTTCGTTATTTCCCATCCGAGTCTGCTGAAGCCTTGGCACAGAATATCCCGACGTTCCTCATAGATGGCCCGGACCCGGTCTACGTCACTCTGATCCCCGGTAATGGCGGCAATGGCTGCCTTCTGAATCGGGAGGAACATACCGTAATCCATGTTGGATTTCAGCTTTTTCAACATGGATACTACAGCTGCATTGCCCATGCAAAATCCGATTCGAGCCCCGGCGAGTCCGTACGTTTTGGATAGGGAATTGAATTCAACGCCGACATCCATGGCACCAGGGAAGGCCAGAAAGCTCCCGCATGATTTCCCATCGAACACGAGCTCACTGTATGCATTGTCATGGAGGACGATGATATCATGTTTTTTGGCAAACGCGATCAGGTCCAGATAAAACTGCTCCGGTGCCATGGCTGTTGTTGGATTGTTAGGGTAGGATACCAGCATGAATTTGGCTCTCTGCGCTATGGCCTCAGGGATATCCTCAAGCTGGATGACATAATTGTGTTCTTCTTTTTGAGACATGTAATATAGTTCTGCTCCGGCCAATAAGGGTCCATCGGCGAAGACGGGATAACAAGGGTCTGGCACAAGCACCAGATCTCCTTCATCTACAATGGAAAGCGAAATATGGGCGAGTCCTTCCTGTGAACCGAGCAAGGAGCATATTTCAGTCTTGGGGTCCAGATCAACCTGATACCTGCGCTTGTACCACTCACTGACAGCCTTCAGCAGCTCACTCTGGTCATTGATGGCATAGGTGTAATTTTGCACGTCTGCGGCTGCCTCACATAAAGCCTGAATAATATGTTGCGCTGGCGGGGTGTTGGGTGCGCCGACGCTCAGATCGATGACGCCCAATCCCTGTTCCAGACGTTGTCGCTTGATTTCAGATAATCGAGTAAAGATGCCTTCATTAAAGTGGTTCATTCGTTTGGCAAATTGCATGCTGTGGTTCCTCCAGTCTGTTCAAACACTTATATCTATAATAGATGGGCAAGAAGCAAATGAGAAGAGACGCTGACGAACTCTGCTTGTGCAGACCGATATCGTACTTCTCAAATCGGTTTTATTCATTTACAATTGCAGGAAAACCGGATGGAGGGGATCTGAAATGAGTGAACCTTGGACTGCGTCGATGAGCGGCGTTCCCTGGAATGCAACGAAAATGGATCATGCGGTGAAGCAGCTGCGAAATCGAGCTACCATTTCTTTTGTGGTCGGAGCAGACGTGATGGAAGATGTAGCAGAATTGGACGAGCGGGTATTTTCCAAACGGCCTGATCTGATCCTGAAGATTACGAATGTGGAGGAGAAGGGACGTTACACGGAAGAGTTTTTGAAGATACTTGCGGGATTGAAATATGTTAAGGCTCTGGAATTGGATCTGAAACAGAAACAGGATTTGAGTGTACTTGGTGCGCTGCAAGGAATGGAATTTCTGAATATACGAGCAGCCAAAACGCAAAATCTGGAGTTCATCCGAAATTACAAACAGCTGCAGTACCTTTCTCTTAGCGGGAAATTTGATGATCTGGCTCCGATTGAGGATTGTATTCGGCTGACTACATTGGTGTTAAACTGCAGCATCGAGACGCTGAACTTTGTTGTGGACCTGCCGTTTATTGAATATTTGGCCATCGATCATGGTGTCTTGAATGGACCCCTGGATGTGCTCGCTGACTCAAACATTCGTATGCTGAGAATGTCGTCTGTACGGAATCTGGCCCATATTGATGAACTGAGTGCATTACATCATCTGGAGTTCTTGCACTTGTCACTGCCCAAAGTCGAGCGGTTGTGCGACTTTTCGGGCATGAAGAACCTGCGACAGCTGGAATTGGATTTTATGAAATCACTACGGGAAATAGACAACCTGTGGACTGCGGACCGATTAGAGGTGCTGGAACTGAAAGAAATACATAAGGGAATAAAGGCGGAAGCTTTTGAGCGTTTGAGCGAAATGCCAAGTCTGGGGCAGATGGATTTTCGCTTCATCGATCACGGCAAAGGCCGTATTGCAGCCATGCGCAAACATATGATTGATGCGGGAAAAGAACATCTTCTCTATGAGAATATTCCAGAAGATCAACGCATCCCCTCAATGGCTCTAATACACCTGTCCAACATTCTAATGTGATAATAAGCAAACGCCCGCTCTCCGAGCGGGTGTTTGCTTATATGGAACTTAAGATGGCTCTGCCAGTCATACCTGTCTAACCATGATTCGAGGAGATGAATGGCTCATCGCCTGCGCCTGCATGACGCTTGCGATACTCTCCGGGGGTCATCCCGTATCGACGCTTGAACATGCGGATGAACGAGTTTACGTTCTGATAACCGACCTGCACGGCGATATCCTGAATTCGCAGATCCACATTCACTAACAGTTCCTTGGCCCGCTCAACCCGGAGATTATTGAGATACTCGCTGAAGTTGATGTTGGTCTTTTCCTTGAAAACACTGGAGAGATACCCCGGCGTGAGATTCAGCTTGTCGGCAACAAGATTCAGATTAATATCCTCCCCATAATGATGGTTCAGATAATCGAGCACAAAGCTGATAACGGGATCTTTCGTTTCCAATTGGCTGCTGATCGCCGAGAGGATCGGTTGAATCTGCGACTGAAGCCATGTCCTGTACTGCTGTATGGAATAAAATCCGGTGAAAGGATCACCAGATGGAGAGGAGACAAGCCCGCCTTCAATGTGCGTCAGGTTCAGTTTCATCACCGTCTTACCGATCTGCTCCATCGCACCGAGAGCAAATGTGCGAAAATCCTCTGCGGCTGCGTCCTTGTGCCTCAGCTGCTCCAACTGGCGATCCAGCCAGGCAAAAACAGCTTCCTCGTTGCCTGATTGCAGCAGGTCATGCAGTTCTTCCCCATAGGTCACCTTGACATGAAACGAAGTGGATGAGGAAGCTCGAGGCTCTACAATAACCTGGGTTTCTCCGTTTAGTCTGCGCTCTTTGAGCAGAGTGGACAGATTCCGGTACGCATCGGTAAACGGAATATCCCCAGAATATACCGGGCTTAGCGCGATGGTCAGGTACATGCATTCTTCAGCAGCAAGCAGCTCCTTCAGCGTATCGAGCGCCTGCAAGATACCGCTCTGCGGGCCAGGATCGAACAGAAGCAGGAGTAATTGATCCTGTTCAGGCTGAAGTGCAACGCTGTTATTTTGATTGCTGGTGAACAGGCTCTGAATTAATTTCCATAATAATAGGGTATGCTGTTCCAATTCATCTGGCGTGTCCTTGAAGCCAACCTTGAATAAAATGGCGACATAAGGATGTTCAGGCTGCCGAACCTCCTCAAGATCTGCCAGATGGGAGCTGAGCGGGATATTCTTGACTTTATGTGTATAAGCGAACTGCCGCACCAGAGAGTTCTTCTGTGCGAGATCGCTTTGAATGAATCGGTTGTTCTCCAGTATGGAACTGAGACGGTCACCAATCATGGCGAATTCCTTCACTCTGCTCAACTTGTCTGCCCCGCTTCCGGAATTTCGGTCAAGAGCGGCAATAAGGTGCTGCAGCGGCTGGTTTAACCTCAGGCTAAACAGGAGGGAGGAGAGTACGCTGATCAAAATGGCGGCGCCGAGCAGTACCATAAGCAGCAGCTGCATACCGCGCATCTCCGCGGCAATCACAGAGGCCTGGGTGACCCGCACATAGGTGAACCCGGTCTGCTTGCCTTTTTCATAGAAGTAATACTGATCTCCAATGCGTTCATGCCTGCTTCCATCTATAGGAAGCGGAGGATTATGGAGTTCCTCTTCTGTGGTAGTGAACAATAAACGCCCCTCACTATCCAAGATGTAGAACGGATTATGGCTGCCATCTCCATACGTATCCTGCATACGCTGCGGATTCAGCATCACAATGCCGTATACATCCTCATAAGGAATGGCTTTCATCATGACAGGCATCAGCTCTCCCAGGGAGCGGGAAGAATGGACGGTTTTTTCCGTAAAAGCTGCTGCGGGCATCACTTTCAAGAACTGGTTGTTCATCGTTTGGCTTTTCCAGTAGTCCGGCGAGTACGCTTCACTGAAATAATATTTCCCGAACATGTCGGCTGCACTGCTAAGTCCATCCTTCTCCAGTACATAGTCCTCCTGCTTGAAATAAAGAATGAAATTGTCGATATGCAAAAAAGGATTGGTATACAGGGTAGAGAGGTCTGCCTTCACTTCAGCGGGAATATCGTAACGACGATTGTCCTTAAGGTGGCTCAAAATGCCCAGGTTGGCTGTCCAGGTATCCGATTGAGTGAGGGCCAGAATCATGTTCTGGGTCAGCCGGAAGTGATTCTCATATCCTTCGACGGTCTGTGCGAGGCCCAGTTCATTTTGTCTTACCATCTCCTGATAAACCTTGTTGCTCAGGTACAGATGGGAGAACAGGTTAAATGAAGCCAAAATCAGGATGACACTGAGGAAGCTCAGCATTAGCTTAACAAACAGGCCGTTCAGCGCAAATCGGTTTGTAAGCAGTTCCTTCATTATGACATTCCCCCTTAGATACAGCCGCAGATCATTGGTCTAATCCTATCATAGCGGCATAAAGCTGACACAAACAATATGCACTTTTACTGATTTATACGCGGATATTTGGAAATTAGCAGTATAGGGAAATGTTATATAACATGTAGATAGCGCTTACCATAAAAGATTTGTTATAATAAAGGGATATTCCAGGATTTAAAGAGAAGTTATCTGACATAATAAAATCCTTTAACTATACTTTTGTATGATCGTAATGAAGGATGCCTCGCTGACATCGTGCACAATAGCCTCATTTCCCCGCATCAAGATGTGGACTAGAAGAATATTCTCACTGGAGGAAATTAATGAAACGTTCTTACCTGTTATTGGTGATTTTATTAACTCTAAGTGCATGTGAACAAGCTAATACGAGTGACAACGACAATAATGATGCTCCTGTTTCCAGAGAAATCAATGTTAAGAATGCTAAAGATGCAGAAGTTTCTCCTAACACCAAAGAAAATTCATTGAAAGACTCCTCCCATTTTTTAGCTGAAGACGAAAGTGGTCTATCCGCTTTGGATTTTGATACGGCCTATAAAATGTGTACAGAAGCGCTAACTGAATATTACAAAGCGATTTGGAACGGTTCAGACATTGATCTGGATACTTATATCGATAATGAAAACCTTAAGCAGTATACGCAAAAAAAGATTACATCTCAATTTAATTTGTTTCTCAAAAACAAGCTCACTCATAATCGAGTGACAGGCGTTGATATTGGTGCCGGAAAAGTTGAACATATTAGAGAAGGTGAGAGTTTTTTCTATTTTAAATTAGAAGCACACGTTAGGAAGGATGTAGGCAGTTTTGCTGAAGATACTGAATTTATGGTGCAAAATGTGAATGGGAAGTTAGTTATTGTTGACTGGTATACGAATACAAAGGATAGTTATGATTCTGTTGTACGTGGAGAAAATCAGACTATTGATAATCCGGATATCTGGAATGGTAGTGAATGGGCCAATTAACTGGATTAATTTTATATGCTTAACAAAAACAATAATCAATGTATTAGAAGAAAAGAAAAAGCACGAGCTGCAGGGGTATTTCATCTCTGTATTTCGTGCTTTTTTGTCATTATGTTTACCCGTTTTGAACAGGAGGGTGATTGCCTGAATTCGAGTTCACTTTGGGCTAGATTCGCAGCAGGAACATCAACTCCAGCGATTGCTTTTCACTCTTCGGCTGGATCGTTCCAGGAAAAGAATGGTACATCCTTCTTCATACTCCAAGTAACCTTGTGTCGGTTGTTTCTATTGAGGATGGCGCGGTTCAACGTAATCATGTGGTCTAATCCTATCATAGCGGCATAAAGCTGACACAAATAATATGCACTTTTACTGATTTATACGCGGATATTTGGAAAATAGCAGTATAGGCGAAATGTTATATAACATGTAGATAGCGCTTACCATTGAAATCCAGCTATAATTCGGTTACAAACCCCGGTTGTACAGGGGAAGTTAGCTCACATCTCATATCTAGTTGAGTTGCAATCATGTAGTAAGAGGGGGCATGCCGATGGCTGATGCTGGCTTAATGCAAGACAAACTGCGAAGAAATTCAATTCATTCGTCACGGCGGAAGGTGCGGATGACCCGGATCTGGAACAAAAACAAGGCGCTATGGCTGCTCTTCCTGCCATGCCTCCTGTATTATCTGATCTTCCGCTATGCACCGATGTTCGGACTGGTCATCACCTTCAAGGATTACAATCTGTTTAAGGGAATTTGGGCCAGTGATTGGGTAGGGCTCAAATACTACCGGATGTTTCTGGAGAATCCTGATTTTTGGCCGCTCATGAAAAATACGTTCCTACTGGGGATGTATAAGTTGTTTTTTGGCTTCCCGGCCCCGATCCTGCTTGCCATTTTGCTCAATGAAGTGCGTAAGGCGGCGTTCAAGCGTTTTGTGCAGACAGTCAGTTATCTGCCGCATTTTATCTCGAATGTAATTGTGGCAAGTATGGTCATTATGTTCCTCTCCCCCACCGGAGGACTGATAAATAATCTGCTCGGATGGATTGGCGTGGGACCGATCAATTTCATGAATGAACCCGGGCTATTTCGGGGGATCTATGTCCTGTCGGAGATCTGGCAGCATATCGGCTGGGAGACCATTATTTATCTCGCCGCGCTGACAGCCATCGACCCGCAGTTGTATGAGGCGGCTGATATGGACGGAGCAAGCCGACTGCGCAAAATCTGGCATGTCACGCTGCCCGGCATATCTCCTGCGATCGTCATCACGCTGATTTTGAATATCGGCAAGGTGCTTGAGATTGGTTTCGAGAAGGTTTTCCTGATGCAGAACCCGGCGATCTACGATACAGCGGATATTATCAGCACCTATGTCTACAGGGTGGGGATGGTCCAGGGAAATTTCAGTTATGGCGCCTCCATTGACCTGTTCATGGGAGTCATCAGCCTGATCTTCATCTATACGGCCAACTTGCTCAGCCGCCGATTAAGTGAAACCAGTCTATGGTAGAAAAGAGGTGTGAATGTGAAATCCCTCCGGTTCTCCTGGTTTAATCTCGTGGCATCGTTAGTCCTGCTGTTTGTTGTGGTGATCACACTCTATCCGTTCCTTCATATGCTGGCTGTTTCCCTCAGCAGCAACGTAAACGTCATCCAGAACAATATTTCCTTCTGGCCCAAGGGCTTCAACCTGAGCATGTATAAGCTGGTGCTGGGAGATCCGCAAATCTGGACGGCTTACCGAAATACGATTATCTATACTGTGCTCGGTACGCTGATCTCGCTGGTGGTCACTTCAACCGGAGCGTATGCATTGTCCAGGAAAGACATGGCGCTGCGCAACAGCTTCACCGTGCTGATTGTCATTACGATGTTTTTCAGCGGGGGAATGATTCCGACCTTCCTGGTGGTACGCTCCCTGAATCTGGTGGATACCGTCTGGGGCATGGTTCTTCCAGGGGCAGTAAGTACATGGAATCTGATCCTGATGCGAACATTCTTCTCGGGCATTCCCAAAGAGCTAGAGGAATCGGGCCGCATGGACGGCCTGAACGATATCGGCATCTTCATTCGTATTGTCGTGCCGCTGTCCAAGGCGTCCTTCGCCACCATTGCCCTGTTCTATGCCGTGGGCATGTGGAATAACTTTATCTTCCCGCTGCTCTATCTAAGATCTCCCGATTTGTTTCCGCTTCAGGTGCTGCTGCGTAATCTGGTGCTGGCCGGCAGTGCAAGCTCAGGAGACGTCACATCCATTGGTGGAGATAATATGGTCGTGGAGGAATCACTCAAGTATGCGACCATCATGGTGTCCACCCTGCCAATTCTGATCATTTATCCGTTTGTACAGAAGTATTTTGTAAAGGGAGCCATGGTTGGAGCGGTCAAAGGCTAATCGGTAAGAGAACCACCGCAAATTCAGATTAAGGGAGAGAAGCGCATGGGCAAATGGAAATCGGCAATACTTCCCCTGTTGATTGCTGTAACGATGGTAGCAGGGTGCAGTGGAGGCGGCAATGGTTCCGGCACGACGACGGATGCTCAGGGGGACAACGGCGTTACGGACTCCAAGGGAACGGGAAAAACCTTTACGGCGCTGCTGGATAACAATGCCACATTCCCTTATTCCAAGAGCTGGCCCGTTTGGGGCTGGTTGAAGGAGAAGACTGGCGTCACGCTTGAAGTGCAGACACCTTCCGGCAAGCTGGATGAGAGCCTGAACCTGGCGATTGCCTCCAAATCGCTGCCTGATCTGATGTATATGCCGAATCGCAAGGAATCGAACAAGTTTGGGCAGCAGGGCGCGCTGGTGGACTTGATGGAGCATATGGACAACATGCCGAATCTGCAGGCATGGATGAAACAATACCCCGAGGAAGCGAAGGCTGCCCTCTCCGCCGACGGCAAGATGTATATGTTCCCCAATCAGGGCTTCGGTGAGACGAACCGCATGATTTGGATGTATCGAAAGGACGTTTTCGATAAGGAAGGCATTCAGGTTCCGACGACCTACGAAGAGCTGCATGCGGCCCTGAAGAAGCTGAAGGAGAAATATCCGGACAGTTACCCTCTCTCTATCCGCTACGGGCAGATCCCGGATGAGATGAATGCAAATATGACGGTGAATTATGGAACCGGAGAAGGCGCCTACTATGATTTTGATCAGAAAGAATGGCGTTATGGACCGACCGAAGACAATTATAAATCCATGGTAGGGATGTGGAAAAGCTTCTACGATGAAGGTCTGGTTCCGCCTGATTTCCTATCACTGCAAACCAAGCAGTGGCAGGATATGGTCTCTACAGGCAAATCATTCGTGACCATTGATTATATTAGCCGGATTGATTTCTTCAATAATGCCATGCAGGCAGAGAATCCCGAGTTCAACATGCAGTTCATGGCACCACCGGCCGGCATTGGCGGGGGCAAGCAGCTTAATCCTTACTTTCATTATATGGAGGGTGGTTTGACGGTCGCCTCCACCTCCAAAAACATCGATGATGTCATGAAGTACATGGACTTTTTCTATTCCGAGGAAGGGCGTACGTTCAGCAGTTGGGGAGTAGAGGGCGAGACCTATGTTAAGGAAGGGGATACGATCAAGTTCAAGCCGGAGTATAACGATGTCATTGAAATGCGCAAGCAGACGGGGCTTCAGACGAGCGGAACCTATACCTGGATTGATTTTAATGCCCATTTGTCGCTGTTCTCGGATGATCTGAAGCATGCCTATGAAGAAGCCGTGAAATATGATCCTTCCTCCATGCAGCCGAGACCTGCTTTTACCGAGGGGGAAAATGAAATTATCTCCATTACCGGGCAGGCGATCAAAAAGCACCGCGATGAGAGCTTTGCCAAATTCGTGACCGGCTCCCGCAGTCTGATGGATTGGGAGAAGTATGTAGAGGAGATTAACAATCTTGGTGTAGATCAGCTGCTGAGCACCTATAAGGAAGCGTATGACCGCGTTCTGAATATTCAGTTGAGCGCGAAATGAGCGAATATACGGCCCAGGAATCCTAGACCATTAGTACAGAATGGCAAAAGGAGGCTTCGCTTATGAAAAAGCAGCACCTGCGTGTGTACTCCGGATTCAGGCTAGCCATGGTTTTGTTGATAGGTATGGTATTCGTTGGAATGCTCTTCCCTGGTAAGGCGGGAGCAGCCGGTTCCATCTCGCTGGACGTACCCGGAGGTGGATATGTGTCGGACGGAGGGATGGTAGAGATCGGGGGCAGTTATACCGGTCTGTATGACATTCGGCTGTATGTGAACGGTACGTCTCAATACGAAGTGCTGTTGAATGATCCCGATGGAGATGACAGCGGCACGTGGTCTTACATGCTGGATACCTCGGGCTATAACGGGTCAGTGGAACTGGTCGTCCGCGGGCTGGATACATCTACCCGCTACGGGGTATGGAGCGTTCCCGCCATTCTTACCGTTGATAATGCGGCAGGGGCTGTTCCTGTGGTCACGATTACTGGACCGTCCGAAGGTGTACCTTTAAGCGGCCCGGTAGAGGTCACGATTGAAGCTGTCTCACCGATTCCGGTCTCGCTAGTAGAGGTGAGGGTGAATCGAGGGGCGTGGCAGCAGGCCGTGCAGCAAGGCTCGGTGTATGTATTCGTGTGGGACACAGCGGGAATGGGCGATCGTACAGTCAGTCTGGAAGCACGAGCGAGCAGTGCACCCCAACGGTACGGCTACAGCCCAACCGTGTATGCGCAGATTGGAAACGGGACGCACGAACCAGCCTTGCCTTTGCCTGATCAGGACCGCGCCATGTGGATCTGGGAACCGGAAAGCTACAAGCTGCTTCTGAATCCCGGTTCTCGCCAGGTGCTGGAATCGTTCATTACGGATACACAGACATTCGGTCAAGAGCCGGTTCAGACGCTGTATCTCGCAGTGGGCAAATATGCGGGGTACAACGCACTGGAAGAGCAGGAGGCCGAGCTGCGCTCATTCCTGAGCTGGGCACATAGCAAAAATGTGCAGGTGCATGCATTAATTGCCGGAGGCACCTCTCCGGCCTACATGGGCGCTTACGAGAAGTATCATTCTCATGCAGTGAGGGAAATGGAACAGGTTATCAATTACAATCTAGCAGCGGCAGATCCGGAGAAATTTGACGGCATCAATGTGGATATAGAGCCGTACATTTCCCCCGACTTTAGAGATCCAAGCCGATTCCTGCAGAAGGAATACCTGGATGTTTTGCAAAAAATGATTGATCGCCGGGATATGGCGGGTATCCGGCTGCCGTTTGGCCCAGCTGTGCCCAAGTGGTATGACACGTCGGATCAGGGTGCGAATATTGTCTGGAATGGCTCCAGCAAGTGGCTCTCCGAGCATGTTCAGGATATTTCCGACTACATCTCCATCATGGATTACCGGGATACGGCGGATGGCTCCGCCGGCATTATTGCCGGGGC
This sequence comes from Paenibacillus illinoisensis NBRC 15959, assembly GCF_004000925.1. Classification (GTDB taxonomy): domain Bacteria; phylum Bacillota; class Bacilli; order Paenibacillales; family Paenibacillaceae; genus Paenibacillus; species Paenibacillus illinoisensis. The sequence continues at coordinate 322,662 of NZ_BIME01000007.1, forward strand.
TGCCGGAGAACTCGCTTATGCAGACCAGATCGGCAAGCCGAATTCGGTGGTCATTGGTGTGGAGACGCTGGATATCGCGAACAGCGGCGATCCGGAGACGATCACGTTCTGGGAGGAAGGCCGCAGCCATATGGAGGCCGAACTGGATAAGGTCTATACAGCTTACGGGCAGAGCAGCGCCTTCGGCGGTATTGCCATCCATCACTATGATTCCTACCGTGCATTGCCTTCTTATTGGGGAACGGACGGCATATTTTGGACCGCGCCGGATGATCAGGAGGCCCCTTCAGCCCTTGCAGGGATGCCGTCTGTTGAGACGACTGATTATCAGACCATACAACTGAAATATGGAATAGCTTCGGATAACATGGAAGTGGAGCGCTATGTAATTTATCGGAGCACCGTTCAAGGATTCGCGCCTGCTGCTTCGGATATCGCCGGACTCGCCCGGGGACTGAGCTACCAGGATAAGGGACTGCTGCCGGATACGACGTACTACTACCGGATTGCGGCCCGCGACTTGCAGGGCAACATCGGCCCGCTCACCGATGAAGTGTCAGTCACAACGGGAAGTACCTCACTAAAGCCTCTGGTTGTCTCGGATATGAATCTGATTTATAACGGAACGGCAGTATCCGTCACCCTGAAGGTCAGAGATTACGATACTGGCGAGGTGCTGACGGGTGTGAAAGTGGAGGGGAGATTCACTTATTCGGCAGGACGGTATACCAGCGGGATCACTGGAGCAGATGGAAGTATAACGCTTGGCTCGGAAGCGGTGGTCCCGGGGAGGCAGGTTGGTTTTGAACCGCGCAGAATCGTTTATGGCGGTTATTACTATGCAGCAGGGCATGATCTGCCGCATGCGGCACTGCTGATGCAGAATGCGGGACATGAAGCATCGGGCGAGGAGCCTTCTGAAGGAGGATGAGGAGCATGAATGTAAATGGCTTGATACAGCCGCTGGAGACTCAAGTTGTAGAGCAGATGTCTGTACAGATCTATGCCGATCGGAATCAGATGGGGAGAGCCGCAGCAGCCGCGGTTGGAGATCGATTAAGACAGCTGCTGCAGGATCCAGAGCGTCAGGTCCGCATGATCTTCGCTGCGGCACCTTCGCAGAACGAATTGTATGAGGGGCTGGTGCAGGAGAAGGACATTGACTGGTCACGGGTCTGTGCCTTTCATATGGATGAATACATTGGCTTGCCGGATGAGGCTCCGCAGCGCTTCGTCCAGTATTTGACGGAACGGCTGTTCAGCCGGATTCAGCCGGGGCGGGTGGAACTGCTGAACGGACTGGGCGATGCGAAGCAGGAGTGCCAGAGATATGGAGAGCTGCTCCGTGCTGCGCCCATCGATATCATCTGTCTTGGGATCGGAGAGAATGGGCATATTGCCTTCAATGACCCGCCCGTTGCTGATTTCAATGACCCACTGCTTGTGAAAAAGGTGAAGCTTGATGAAGCCTGCCGACATCAGCAGGTAAACGATGGCTGTTTTGCCCGGCTGGATGATGTACCTGAACAGGCTTTGACTCTGACGGTGCCGGCGCTGATGGCAGGGAAGAGACTGTTCGCCATTGTTCCAGGAGCGTTGAAACGTCAGGCGCTCAAGGCAGCTTTACATGATCCGATAAGCACGGCATGTCCGGCTACCATCCTGCGTACACATCCCGGTATTACGATGTTTACGGACCGGGAAGCCTTCGGCCTGTGAGCGTGACTATGGTTGGGAGACACTACCGGACGGGGCTGCCCATTGAGGTCAGAGTCAGAGAGGGACGCATTGCTGCTGTTACCGAGCTTGCCGTGACGTCTTCCGCGGAACATCTTCCCTGGCTTGCCCCTGGTCTGGTTGATTTGCAGGTGAACGGCGGCTGGGGTCTGGATCTGAATGCGGCTCCGCTGTGCCCCGATACGGTGCTGAAGCTGACCATGCTGCTGTCGAGCCAGGGAGTCACAAGCTACTGCCCGACACTCATCACGAACAGTTTGGATCAGCTTGCTGAATCAGCATCTGCTATTGCAGAAGCTGTTCGGCTGAAGCCCGAAGTGACCGCGAGCGTTGCTGGCATTCATCTGGAAGGCCCGTTTCTGTCACCGGAGGACGGCCCGCGCGGCGCACATCCACGGCAGCATATCGTTCCTCCGGATTGGGATGCCTTGTGCCGCTGGCAGGAGGCCGCCGAAGGGTTGATCCGTATTGTGACCCTTTCACCGGAGTGGCCGAATGCCGCTTCATTTATTGCCCGATGCTGCGAATCGGGTATTCTTGTCTCGATTGGGCATACGGCAGCTGCACCTGAGCAGATCCGGGAAGCCGTCCAGGCGGGGGCCATCATGTCCACCCATCTCGGCAACGGTGCGCATCTGACGCTTCCGCGCCATCCCAATTATCTGTGGGAGCAGCTCGCGGCAGATGAGCTGTATGGCTGCATGATCGCAGATGGCCATCACCTTCCGTCGTCCGTGCTGAGAGTGATTCTCCGAATGAAGGGAAAACGCGCCATTCTGGTCAGCGATGCCGTTTCACTGAGCGGCATGCCACCCGGTTCTTACCGCCCGCATATCGGGGGTGAAGTGGTATTGACGGCTGACGGTCGGCTGCACCTCGCCAACCAACCTCAGCTCCTCGCGGGCTCGGCGATGATGCTGCCGGAACAGGTGGGCTATCTTGTGAGAACGGGGCTAACCGGGCTCGCTGCCGCCTGGGATTGTGCTTCTGCGCATCCTGCGGAGCTCCTGGGGCTGCAACAGGCCGCAGGACTTGAGAAAGGAGCACCGGCCGATCTGGTTAGCTTCAACATGAACGGTGGGAAGTTGAGCATGCTGCAATGCTGGAAGAACGGGCGGCTGCAGCCACAGGGTAACGAATAGGAGGAGAGCGATGCTGAGCTTGATACCGCAACCGAAGCAAATGACAGAAATTCAGGAAGACCCTTTAAGGCTGGATGGCAAGGCAAGGATAAGCCTGTATCTGGAGCAGGAGGATCCTCGGCTCCAGATCCATTGCCGCCGGGCATTTCCGGGTCTTAAACATACAACCTCAAGGATTGATAAGGGCTATTGGCTTATTGCAGAACGTTTATCGGACCAAGAGCCACAGCAGAGAGATCATGGGCCTGAGATGAATGATCAGACTGTTGATAAAGTCCTGGAAGAACAGGAGAAGAGCCAGCAGCCTCCTGATGCCGCCGCTTCAGTCATTCCAAAAAGGGAAGAAAAATGGGCTTGTCTTGACGGGAGGTCGCAAGGGTACACGTTAGAGGTATCGGCCGGAAGAGCTGAGGTCTGTGCGCTGGATGCAGCGGGTTTGTTTTACGGATTGCAGACATTGGCCCAACTTCGTGGACCGGATGGAGACATCCCGGCCGTGTCCATATCAGACTGGCCGGATACGGCTGTGCGGGCAATGAACCTGGATTTGCGCCAGACGTTCTCGAAGCCGGAACGGTTGATCGAATACTTGGGGGAATTTGCCAAATATAAGACCAACGCAGTTCTGATTGAATATGAGGATAAATTTCCATTCCGTACGCATCCAGAGTTCGCACACTCGAAGCATGCATTAAGCCTTTCGCAGCTTGAAGAACTGAAGCGTACGGCGCATGAACATTTTATCGAGATTATTCCGCTTCAACAGTGCTTCGGACATCTGGAGTATGTATTGCGCCACGAAGCCTGGCGGCACCTTCGCGAAACAGAGCAGTCCACCGGGGAAATCTGCCCGTCGCACCCGGAGTCCTTCCGGCTGATTGCCACGCTGCTTGCAGAGATGATTGACGCCCACCCGGAATCGCGATATATCCATCTTGGCTGTGACGAGGTCTACAGCTTATGCGAATGCGATCGCTGCCAGGTCGAGTTTGGCGGCGTGCGGGAACGGGCCTTTATCGCTTTTTTGAACCGGCTGATCGCCTTTACAGCAGAGCGGGGGAAACAGCCGATATTCTGGCATGACATGCTGGACAAATGTCCGCCAGAGGAACTGGCCAAACTGGATCAGCGAAGTGCAGCCATGATCTGGATTTATAACGGACGCAATATTGAAGCAGAGGTTACTTCGCATACGGACAAATTCAGATCGCTAGGCATCGAAGTCATGGGGGCTCCGGCTGTTCGCAGCTTTGACTGGGCGGAGCATCAGAACTATCCGGTATTATCAAACCGAACGGACAATTTGCTTCAGTGGGCCAAGACAGCAGGCAAGCTGGAACTTGACTGTATCGTTGCCACGAACTGGACGGGGCCGTTCAGCCTCGGTGTTCCGTATGGTATTTTTGAAACCACCTGGTACCCGATGCTGCTGCATGCGGACTTAACCTGGAATCGTAAGGCGGATGCCTCCACCTTCATCGACCGATTCCTGGAATTGTTTCATGGCATTGATCCGGTAACCGGACATACTCGCATCGGCAATTATCAGCTGGAGGATTATTATGAGGTGATCTGGAAGCTGCTGAACGAGGTTCGGAATCATAAGGAGGAAGCGGAACTGATTGCCATTATGCATGATTATGAGGTGGCTACAGACCGTTCCAGAGCGATCCACAAGTATGCCTACCGCTGGGAGCTGTATCCTGGAGATGATGCGGAGTGGCGCTCGCTGCAGAATAACTACACGAGAAACCGCCGTGGACGCGAGAAGGTTCTTCCCCGCATGAGGGCTGCACTCGATCGTTACCAGCCGTCCGATATGGCAGAGCATTTTGTGAAGTCGAGGTTCTATCTGCATGATTATCTGGAGCGCACACTCTATCATGAGTTGGGGCTGGATGCGACCTATGCGGAATCTGAACCGAAGGCGATGAGTCTGGAAGATAAAATCACCATGATGTGTGTGGTTGGTACGCCATCTACCTGTGCCGAACCGGAATTTCGGGAGAGAATGTCGCAGCAGCGGTTTGGCGGAATCGGCATCTTTCCCCATAATGTGGAGAGTGAGCAGCAGACGCTGGCACTACTCGAAGAAGTGCAGAAGATAGCCGGAGAGTTTGGCAGCTCGTTGCCTTATTATATTTCGGTAGATGAAGAAGGAGGCACCCTGTCCAAGTTCAAAACCTTTTTCCCCTATATCCCGGGTAACCGGGCAGTCGGATTAAGCGAAGACCCGGAAACCGCCTATCTGCTCGGTAAATTCATCGGCAGTGAGTTGAACGCGATTGGGATTCCGATGAACTGGGCACCTGTACTGGATGTAAACACCAATATTGATAATCCGGTTGTGGGTGTTCGCTCCTTCGGAGAGGACCCGCGGCTGGTAGCCCAATTCGGTCGTGCCTATATTGAGGGAATGCATGAAGCAGGTGTGGCCGTGACGGCAAAGCACTTTCCGGGTCACGGCCAAGTAAGCGGGGATTCGCACGTGGTCCTGCCTGCGTGTGAGCTAACGCTGGACCAATTGATGGAGGGACCGCTGCTTCCCTTCATGGAGGCGATCGATGCCGGAGCGGATTCGGTCATGATGGGCCATCTGGTGTTTCCGAACATTCCGGAATCCGGCGGTCTTCCGGCTTCGCTCAGTTCTTTTTTTGCCTCAGAGCTGCTGCGTACCAAGCTAGGTTTTGAAGGTGTAATCTGCACCGATGATATCGAGATGGGTGCCATACGCAATCATTTCAGTCCGGATGAAGTAGGCGTACTGGCCGTCCAGGCGGGTAACGATATGATTCTCATGTGTCATACGCCAGAGTACCAGAGCCGGGTTATTGCAGGCATTCTGGCCGCCGTGCAGGATGGGCGGATCGACGAAGCGCGAATTGACGAGTCCGTTCATCGTATCCGGCAGCTATATGGTAAATTTCAAGACTACGAAGCGTCTGCACAGCCCATTCCAAGGGAGAAGTGGGATGAGGAGGCACTCAATCTGGCTCGAAAAACACTGAAGGTTACCCGGGACCCCCAGGGCCTGCTTCCGCTCAAGACTTCGCTGAACTATTTGCTGATACTGCCGCAGCAGGAGCAGCTGACCCGGGCGGATAACAGTGGTGCAGCCGAGATCAGGCTGGCATCACTTTTGAAGGATGCAGGATTGACCGTGGTGACACGCAACTGTGCTATGAAGCCTGATGCGGAGGAGATTACATCACTCGTGCAGCAGGCTGCGGCTGCAGATGTCGTTATCCAGGGTACCCTTAATGCTCATCTGTTCACAGGTCAATTGGCGCTTGCCGAGGCACTGGCTTCGGTTAAGCCCATGCTGAATCTGGTGCTGCGCAATCCATATGATGACGCCACTCTACCGCAGCAGGCCGGGAGCATACAGCTCTGTTCAACCTCCGATTATTCGCTGCGGGCACTGGTGGAGCTGCTGACGAGGACCACTTCGAAGTGACTTGTCAGCTTGAAATGGTAGTCCATAATGAAAAGGTAAAAAGCCCGTTGCTAAACGGGCTTTTTACTGTATTGAATCAATCTGTTATTCATTTATCCTATATAAGGGTTCTTCATATATTCGAGCCGGACTCGCATTAAGACTCTTATTATGCGTTTGTATCTGTTATCGCCGGGATATTGATTTCTTTTACGCAGGCTGCCTTGGACAGGTTCACGATGCATTTGACGATGGAGACCATATCTTGGAGGGGGATACGTGTGCCATTATATTCAGCAAGTGCACGTTCACTTCCCTCTTCATAAGGGATTGCAGCTGCAAGCTCTCCGGGGTTGATGCACGTAACGGCAATGCCATCGTGTCTCGTGTGTTCCCGCAAGGCTTCCGTAATTCCTCGAATGGCAAATTTGGAAGCTACAAATGAAACCTGAGTATTATTTGAATTATTCAGACCGGCAGTGGAGCCAATCAGAATGATTTTGCCGGCTGTCGATTGCCGGAGATGGGGCAGTAATGCCTGAATGCTTACAATCGCCGATGTGATATTTACATGTATCAGATTAGAGATATCCGCTGGAGCGTCTTGATCGAACGAGTAGTGTTCCTCAAATCCTTCCTTTTCCCAAATGCCCACATTGTAAATGAGAACATCCAATGTTTCGTTCTGGAGCGCGCCTGTGACCACTTGGGCTGCATGGAGATCAGACAGATCTGCCTGTATCCATATGCGTTCTACGCCGTCATTCAGGTTCAAATTGTCAGGCCGACTGCGAGAGATGACCCAGACCTTGTCTCCCTGCTCGGGGACACCTCTGACGAAGGCATCTCCAAGTCCTTTGCTTGCACCAAATACGAGATAGTTTTTCAATTCAAGTTCTCCTTCTTTTCAATTATCGAATCAAGGGGTAGCGAGTCAAGAACAGACTCTTTATTTTCCAAAAGCATAATTTCTTCTCCCTGCTGCTGTCTTAATGCTATATTTTCCCGTCCCCATGCACACATCACATCCACAATCTTGTTGGCGGTGACCCCATACTCCGTAAGGCTGTATTCCACTTTTGGCGGCATCTGCTGATACACATGTCTTCTGACAAGACCGTCCTTCTCAAGCTCGCGTAATTGCTGAATCAGGACCTTTTGCGAAATGCCGTCAATACTGCGCTGCAGCTCGCTTGTCCTCTTCACACCTGACATTAATAAGCATACAATTAGCGCTTTCCACTTGCCGCCGATAATCTCGAGGGTTGCTTCGATTCCCAAATTATATTGTTTCAAGACAGTTCACCTCGTTCAGGTTACATCTTGTTGATGCGGTATAACTGTTCATTTTCTCACAACTTTGCTGATGAAGTCCATACACACCTCGAAGTAACCATCTTACTTTATTGTGTGTATTTTCTTTTTGTCAGGCCTATATGATAATGGCGTTATTCAAACAAAAGGGTTAGCCTGAACCAAGAAAGGAAGTACAACAATGAAAACACTCGTGATCCTGGCACATCCGAATATCGACGTTTCAAGAGTAAATCGACGCTGGAAAGAAGAGCTTGAGCAGCATACAACTGAAATTACGATTCATGAGATCTACAAAGCATATCCGGATTGGAACATCGACGTTACCAGAGAACAGAAGCTGCTCGAAGCATATGATCATATCATCCTGCAGTTTCCGCTATATTGGTACAGCTATCCGCCTTTGCTCAAAAAGTGGTTTGATGATGTTTTTACCTACGGATGGGCGTATGGATCATCGGGCAATAAACTGCACGGGAAAAAGCTGAGCCTCGCCATGTCGATTGGGGATAAAAAAGAAAATTACTCGCCGGAAGGTTCCGTCTCTTTTACTATAGACGAAGTGACTGCGCCTTTCAAAGCCAGTATCAATCATGTGGGCGCGATAGCATTGCCGTATTTTGCAGTTTTCGGTGCATCTTTTCAAACGACTGATGAAGAGATAAACCAAAGTGCTCGAGATTATTATCGTTATATCAGTAAGGTTCAGAATGAAGTTGAGAATCTGTCTGTTTAAAAAATATATAAGAAGATAAGTCTCATATTTTCTGAACTATACATTTTCATAATGTGTACATTACAGGTGGTTTAGAATCGTTATCATCAAGAATCTTCTCTAGAAAATTAGACATGGGTATATGTACAAAAAAAAGCCCGCAATTCTCGTGGGCTTTTTTTCGCTTATTTATCTCAGTAGCAAGGGGTTCTCCGCTTGACGATTCTATTTACTCCAGCTACCCGGATATAGCCTTACTTTGGAGTATCCACTTTGTACGTGCCGGCGATCCACTGCATTTCAGTTCACAATGGATAACCTTTACAGTCTTCCCATTGCAACGATTAACGCCAGTACTACAAAAAAGATATTCACACCGATCTCCCGGTACTCTTTTCGTTGAATATGGAACAGCATTCCGAGCAGTGCGACTGCAGCCAAAGCAATTGCACTAATCGGCGTAAGCACCGGAGCGATGTTCAGTGCCCACGGCAATATAAGGCCCAGCGCTCCGAGGAGCTCCGCAATTCCGATCAGAACAACTAGAGTTTTCGGCACATTATTTACCCAGGCCCATGTCTTTTTGGACGACTCGATACGAACGGTTTTCATCCATCCCGAATATATGAAGCCTGCCGCCAAAATGATTTGTACGATCCATAACGTCACATTCATCTTTTCTTGTCCCCTCACTTGTTCGATTTCAACATCTGCCTCTATACTAAAGTGAGTAAGGCCAATCAGGAAGTAGGCACTTTATCCTAACCAGGTAACCAAAAGTAAACCTCGACATGGCCAGAAAGTGAGGAATAAGAATGACGGTGTATTGCAAATTCGGAACCGCGCTGGACATCCTCACAGGCAAATGGAAATCATTGATTCTTCTGCGCCTGTTGAACAACGGTACAATGCGGTTCAGTGAACTACAAAAAGCCATTCCGGATATTTCGAAAAAGATGCTGACTCAGCAGTTAAAAGAACTGGAATATCACGACATTGTGCATCGTGAAGTGTATGCGCAAATTCCGCCAAAGGTCGAATACTCAATTACGGAGTACGGACAACTCATGAAGCCCGTGCTCCAAACCATGAGCGACTGGGGAGTCGGACATGTGCAGCATATGCAGAAGCTTTACGGCGAAGAAGAAGCAGAGACAATTCCAACCGACCTTCGGAAAAGCGATACCGTGCGCTAAACGTTTCGTTATTGGTGCACGCTAAAAAAGCCCGCAAAAATCGCGGGCTTTTCCTTTTTCAAATATACAAAATGAACGCTTAATATTTTCCCCCAGTCGCTACCGGGTTCTCCTCATAACTAATCCAGTCGCTCCAGCTGTAGATTGGGTTCTGCAATTGGTTACACAGCAGCCAGCTGTGGACCTCAAGAGTATCAATCCATGCACGCCCGAATAGGACACAGGCACGGAAAGTGTATTCTGCTTGGCTCTGACCAGCTGACTTAACTCCCCGATTTATGCGTCAAGCTTTCCTTCAACGTATAATCCAATGGATATAGTCTTGTATCATTTCTTTGCTTCGTGTTCGATTTATCTTATCCGGCTCTAGATACAAATTGAGAGCCATTCCGTTGATAAAGGCATACAGTTTTTCTTGTTCCTTCTCTTCATCGGTTGTGCTCAGAAGACCTTCATTTTTCAAGTATATAATGCAATTCTTGATTGCGTTTTGGAGGTCCTCATAATTGGTATCGAACCCTTTTTGCGTTTTTCCATAGGCTACAAAGGCAAACCAAACCTCCATTTCCAATAATGTTTGTTCATCAGTCGGGACTAGCTCAAGCAAGTATTCAACAATTCTTTCTTGAGGCGCCAGTTCTCTTGCATTCAGATTTCTTAACCGAATAAGAACCTTTTCCTTAACTAACTCCATCGCAAACGCTAATAGGCTCTCTTGTTTTGAAAAGTAGTGTCTTAAAGCTCCTTGTGATAGTCCGGCCTCCTTCGCAATCGTTCTTGACGTTGCCTGATGAATGCCTTTCTCGCTAATGATTTTCCAAGTTGCTTCAGCGATAATATTCTTCATTTTCTCATGGTCCACGATTTTTGGCATACACACAGAATATCATATTATTTAACTCAAGTGAATTAAATAGACGATTAAGATGGAATGTGCTAAAGTTTATTTAACTCAACTGAATTAAAAAAGAATGGGGCAAATGCCGCATGCAACTCAAAGGAGTGCAAAGGGAATGAACCAGCAATTCAAAGTAATGCTTCCGGCATGGGGAAAGGCAATTGGCTTATTGTGCTTGATAATTATGTTTGCTGCTGTACTGTGGTTAGTGTGGACCGGAAACTTGAGTATAAGATACACGGCCGACCATGAGGGAGTGATTCCAATATGGCATAGTTGGTTGCCAGCATTCCTTGGTATTTTGCTAATCCGTCTGATTCCTTATAAAAGTCAAAATCATACGTCTTTCCAACAAATGAAGAGACATCACTTGGTCGTTCAATCGATTGTGTTATTGATGTCAGGCGTTTTATTTACGGCTTCTCTTATAACGATAGACCCACAAGGATTACATTTCGAGCTATATTACTTAGTGTTCAAGTTGACGACACTGTTTTGTATTCCGCTGATTTTCTTGCTGATTTATAGCAAAACGACTGGCGCGCAACAAGAAATTATATTGGCAAAGCCTGGCTCTCGCAGACACGTCATTGGACCATTAATCATTATTGTGGTCTGGGGTTATCTAAAGTTCTATTCTCCAATTGCACAACCAGAAGGAGCAATCGAAGCAACCGATTTGACAGAATTACTTCTCTTGGCGTTCATTGGTTTTATTATCAATAGCGTATTGGAGGAATTTTTTTATCGGGTATGGCTGCAAACCCGGTTGGAGGCATTGCTTGGAAGATGGCCTGCCATTCTACTAGTTTCAATGTTATGGTCCATTTGGCATGTCGCCATTCAAGGATCTGGTCAATGGGATATTGATGTGGCAACAGTGATTGCAAATCATGGGGTTACGGGTCTGTTTCTTGGTTATTTATGGGCCCGTTATCGTAAAGTATGGGTGATTATCTTGATTCATGGACTCATGAATGCTTCCCCTCATTTTCTTTTGCAGATCTTGTTTCATTGGGCGGGAAGAGCTGGATAAGTCTGCCCGTGCAAAGATGCCTTTATCTCTCCCGTATTCCCGGATGTTAACAAAGACATTCGAATTGTCTGCTTTCAGCCTAGTGATATTTATTAAAGTGAATGTGGCTTCACCTTCTACATGTTGATTTCCTGTTGACGCTCATGCACTGTAAATACACCGCCCCGGGCATCAGCCTGTATGGCGGTGTTTTCTTCTTTGAGATACTGTAGACCCGTGCTCCGTACTTACTCGTCCACAGTTTCCACTGCATTCTCCTCATAACTAATCCAGTCACTCCAGCTTCCGGCGTACAGCTTCACATTGGTATAATCGGCTTCCACCAGCGCGATCACGTTCGGGCAGGGCAGGCCGAGACACCGGAGCCGCAGTACACGATGATGGGCTCGTCCTCCGCCAGCTTCCCGAAACGTTTCTCCAATGTACTCACGTCAGACCACCGGCCTTCTGCGTTCAGTACGTTTTTCCAAAAATAATTCACTGCACCCGGAATATGTCCAGCCTTGGCATCAATCGGTTCTTCCAGCCCCGCATAGCGGCGGGCATCGCGAGAGTCGATCAGCACCGCTGGGCTGTTCGCCGAAGCGTGCTGCGCATCCTGCACGCTGGCGAGCATGAGCGGCTGCACGTTTGCTTCGAGCGTGGACGGAATCCGTACAGGCACATCCACCTGGCAAAACGCCAAATTCCCGGTAACCGCCGATGCCGGCTTTTGTCAGCTGTGCAGTGAGCTCGATTGAATCGGGCTGCGGTGATGTCCGCCATGAGTAGAGACCGGAGTGGCTAAAGTCGAGTCTTTTTCAAATCGAGATATACGGTTCATGGAATGTAGGTTGCATCATAAACTTCTTGGCCGGCATTTGGCAATGACTAGATTCGGTTCGTTGAAATAATCTTTGTTGCTTTGGGGGGCTTTTATGGTCTTAAAGCTATAATCTACTTCTTAGACTTTATTTCTCAAAAATTGGCCCTGTAGTCCTATTTACATATTATGGAATGTAGCCGGCGTATAGATACACAATCTACCTAGGGTGATGTATGTTGTGAAAATATTGGTTGACGCGCCCTTTTCCAGCAAATGAAATGTATATAATATGAGCTAATATTACTTTAATGAGATTTTACTACATATTATTCATAATAATGAAAATAATTATAGTTAATAACTACTATACCTTTTATTTATAATAAATGGTATAAATATCTAAGGGAAAATTTTCCTTAATTATTTACATATGAA
>NZ_BIME01000008.1 GCF_004000925.1 Paenibacillus illinoisensis NBRC 15959
GTATAACCCTGTGGATTGCTTAGACAATTCACAGGGTTATTTTTATTACTTTATTTCTCGCAATTGATGAATAGTCCAAACTATGAGGTTGACGTATAAATAAATTAAATATATTGTAGATAAATAAAGTCTTTGATATGGAGCCATTGTGATATTGGCTAAACAGTGTTGAGATACTTTTATTGGTTTAAAAAGAGAAGATCCTTTCTGGTGAACTTTCAATTTTATTACATAGAACGGAGTGAAACGAAATGCTTGAGCAAAAAGTGTCTGAGGAGAACAATTCAGTTAATTATTCAGAACTATTATTTGATCTATCGATCTGGGAAGAGGCGTGGAAGCAGCGGCCGAGGAATCCAAGATATAAGAAAAAGAGTGCGCCATTCGAAACGGAAGAAGCATTTGAACGCTGGGCACGAGACTATCATCATCAATCCTTCACAGAAGAAGGTAAGAAGCGTTCCGAGCGCATCATGAGCTGGATTGAGAATCAAGGCGTAGACTTCAGTGAGTTATCCATTTTGGACATTGGAGCGGCTTCAGGCATTTTTACAATTCCTTTTGCAGAAAAGGGGGCAACTGTCACTGCAGTCGAACCTTCAGAACTGCTTATTTCTTTGATGAAAGAGACAATCCCGAATACATTAGCATCTAAAATTGAGATCGTTCCTGAACGGTTTGAAGAAATATCGATTCAGGAGAAAGGCTGGGAACAGAAATATGATTTTGCCTTTGCTTCCATGTGCCCCGCAATGTCTGATTGGGAAACCGTTGAACAGGCAATTCAAAGTGCTCGCAAATACGTTTATATCAGTGCTATGGCCGGCCCGAGAGTGCATACGTTAATAGACGAGTTTAAAGAGGTACTTCATGTTAATCCGCCTTACCGTTCGGGAGATATGGGATACATACAACAGCTGCTATTCTTGAAGGGTTACGCGTATACGTCGTTAATTACTAATGAAGTCAACACCATTGAGATGCCTGTTCAGCAAGTTGTAGATCATCTACAGGAATGGCTAAACACCTATGGATTGCCTACGGACACAGACTCACTATACAGGGTTGAGCACTATATCCGAAGTGCCTATCCAGATGGCGTGGTTAACTTCCTACGTGGCGGCAGGTTCGGAAAAATACTAATTCAGCTGGACCAACAGAATATGAAGATTGTTCGTAAGAAAGAAGCTAAGCAATAAAATAAGAAATAAACCATGCGCGAATCATTAAAAGGAGCAGACCATCTGCTCCTTTTTCATTCGTTATTACAAACAATTATTTCATGGAAGAGCGAAGAGGCTTCTGTCTACGTTCCCGGTACTGACCTGGAGTGATTCCCTCCCATTTTCGAAAAGAACGGATAAAGTTCTGCGGGTTGTTGTAACGAAGCCGAGCAGCAATATCCTTAATGGTTAGCTCGGTTTCATCCAACCATTTTCGGGCCATCTTGAACCGATACTGTGACAAATATTCACTGAATGCGTAGCCTGTTTCTTTGCTGAACACAGTACTCAAATAGCTCGCATTATAATGGAGCCTACAAGCACACTCTTCGAGTGTCAGATCGGTATCGTATTCCTGATGGATGATGGCAATCATTCTTTCCGAGATCTGCTGATGCTGTGCATATTGCCTTTCTCTGAAAATGCCAATAACCGGTCTAATGATACGGTAAATAAACCATTGTTCGATATCGGCAGCCGTTTGCAGAGCGAGCAGTTCGTTAATCATTGGGCTGTGCCCTGAAGAGATCTGCCCAAGTCGTATACCTGATTCCTGCATCATTTGTAATATGTGCATCAATAATCGAGTTAAAGCAACCTGGTATTCTTCCTCGGTCCATTCCATATGATACACACGCTGGAGCAACTGTTGTAATAGTACGGAAGCTTCTGCCTCATCTGCAGATTGAATCGATTGCATAAGACGATATTCGAGGGACTCAGGGTAAGGTAGCGTCCACAAGGAAGAGTAAATTGAGGCTTCCTCATTTTGTTTGACGCTAGCTCCTGATATGGTCTGCAGCTGTAACAGCTTCCTGGCTTCAATATACGCCAGGTGTATTTCTGAAAAGGAAGAGTATGGTTGACTGAAACGGATATTCAGCTGAAGATTCAAAACTTCACTCACTCGATGGTGCAGAAGCTCAGTTATTTCGTAAAGTTCATTTGAAAATACAGAGTTGTCCATTTTAACAGAACCTATTACGGTTACTACAGTCTGTTCCACAATGATCGGAAGGAGTTGTCGATCCTTATCGATGGATTCCTCCACTATATTCTGAACGGCAAATAACAGGAGATCGAGATCGTGATGATCATACTTCGTTTGACTTGCTAAATCGATCTGTAGGTTCAATACGACTATTTGTTGCCACTCAATAAGATGATCTCTGTAGCCTAGTTCGCTCAAGATTTGGTGCAGCATGCCAGGCGAGCACTTACCTAGAAGCATATTTATCATATACTGAGTGCGTGTCTGCAAAACGTATTGATTTAATTTATACTCCATCTGGGATCGAGAAGCTGAAAGCTGGGTAATATGGGTCTTGATCTGCTCGAATTCATCTTGAGATCGTAAAAAGGATTGTTGCAGTTTCTGATTCGATAAAACTCTGTCAGTAATACCTAGCTGCGATAGCAGGTTCCGTATAGGGATATGCAAACGCCTTGAACCTAACCCTACGAATAATATCGAGAGTAGAAGGAGTATTACGCCGACAGACAAGGTATACAGTCCAATCTCAATATACTCTTGGGATAGGATATTCATGGGTGTAATTAAGATATAAGTCCATCCCTTTAACGGTGTCTTAGCGAAGGTTAAGGAATATTCTGTATCGGCAATTCGAACCTCGTGGTATTCCTTTGAAGCAGCAGACATATTCGGAGAGAGCAATTCGCTCATGTCCATTTTAGATTCAATATCTTCGATGTTCATTGCCGATAAGGGTTGTCCAATATACATAGGATCGGGGTGAACAAGAATACGCTGTTCCCTGTTCACAATAATCAATTCTGAAGCAGACATATCCATGTCAACGGATTCAGATACAATAGAATGATGTAATGAGCATGCAGGAATTCCGCCAATTAAAGCTGAGTCAGCGGGTGCATTCATAAACGAGATGGATCTGCCGAGCACGATATGATAGTTACATCCGGACGGGAAATCCTGTTCATTATGCTTAAATACAGATGATGGAATCAGCTGCCAGCCAGAGGTCTGGGTTTTGGACAACAAATCTCGCATGGGAAGAGCCAAAGGGAAGTCCGTGTTAAGATATAACCCCGCATGATCGACCAGCCAATCCTGAGCTTCGTTAACTAGCGTAATATCCATTAAGGGCTCCCAGGATCGCATATGTTGAAATTCGGATTGAAGCTGGTTAGCTGTCGTTAATGTTCCTGGAAGTGTGGCTGAAAGGGACTGAAGTGTAATAGGAGAGCGAGTCGCCTGATCCAGCATATAACTGACGGTGTTAAGCTTATGCTCGACGCTCGTCTGCATGTATAAAAGAAGTTGTTTATTCGCTTGCATGCGATGCAGCTCCGTTTGATTCATGGAATACAGAATTGCCGCTATTCCGGCCAGCAGAATAGGCAAGGTACTGAGCAGAATGCCAAATAAGATCATTTTATGAAGATAACTGATGGACCGCACAGCCCCCACTCCTAACTTCAGAATTAGGATCAATACTGCTTCTATTTTAGTAAACGCTTACATTAATAACAACATAAATTTGTTTATATGGATAAAAAAGTATTTGCGTTTCGAGTTAAGAAGAGCTTTTCATTCAACCGTACATCATTCGGGGGAAACGAATTCCTTTTGTAAACGTACATAAGGCTTAAGGGCAGATCATATCAATGGCGCTTGCAAGCTCAGATGAGTTAGTTCGCTCTCTAGTACCGGATAAGGGGATATGAAGCATTCCAATTTCAACCTCATTGTATGTCGACAGAGGTCTGATGCAAGGACAGACGGAGGTCCAACACCATCCCCGACCTGAGTCTAGGATGAAAAACCGTCCGCGGTCTGTTTTGAAAAGTCCCCGTTTCCCCTAGAATAAAGACATAAGGTTAAACAAGAAACAACAAACACAAACGAGCAAATAAACAAATCAAAATACAAACCGAAAGGGTGGTGAAAAAATTATGAGATGGAATAAGGGAAATGGTTGGGCGATTGTCCTGATTGCGCTGGGTGCTCTCATCCTTTTCGGAAAGTTAACTCCGCTTCTTGGACACCTGATGGGGTATCTGATTCCGATTCTGATGATTGCACTTGGTTACTACGGGGTTAAACGAGGAAATGTAATGCTGGGCTGGATCGTCTTGATCATCGGTATCCTGTCACTGATGGGTAAACTGGCTTGGTTGATCGGACCAATCATCGCCATCGGATTAATCATCTTCGGTGTCTCGATGCTCAGCAACAATCGCAGTCGTCGTGGCCGCTACTAAATTATCACGATCTTGAAAAGGAGGACAGAACATAATGAGTGTATTTCGTCGAATGCGGGATATTACCGTAGCTACATTAAATGAACATCTGGAGCAAAGTCAGGATCCAGTCAAACTGATTGATCAGTTTCTGGTCTCGACCCGCCAAGACATTGGCGAAGCCGAGAAGCTTCGTCATCAATATGCAAGCCATACTAGACAGATGAAGCAGCAAGCCTACCAGGCAGCAAGCATGGTGCACAAACGGGAAGAGCAGGCTTCAATGGCTCTGAAAGCAGGAGAAGAGCATCTTGCGAAACTGGCCCTGCAGGAGAAAATTCTCCATGAGGAAAAAATGGAACAATACAATGAACTGTATGCCCAGAGCAATGCAGCATTACAGGAACTTGATGAACAGATTGACCAGCTGAAAGTGGAGTATCAGAATGTGTACAGCAAACGTCAATACTACTACGCTCGTATGCAAACCATTCAATTGCAGCAACGAATGAATCAAAGAGGTCACTACAATAATCAGAATGTACCTCGAATGTTCAATCGCTTGGACGACCAAGTCTCTGATCTTGAATATGAGGCACAGAGTCTGAGAGACATTCGCCGCATGAGCCAGGATGGTTCAGGAACAGCAGGCAGCATGTCCTCCTCTACCTTGGATAAAGAGCTGGAGCGCCTGAAACAGAAGCTGAACAATGAAAGGAAGGAGTAGTCACATGAATAGATTATACCGCTCGACGCGTAACCGAAGGCTGACAGGTTTGATCGGCGGCATCTCTGAGAATCTTGGTTTTAGTTCGATGCTGCTGCGTCTCATCTTCTTCATCAGTATTTTCGCTACGGGGGGTACATCATTGCTGATCTACTTCATCGCTGCATTAGTGGTACCGAAGGAACCCTATCCTGCAGATCCATACGGATATGATTCCGTAACAGGATATAAGTAAACGAAAGGAGTAAGCACATGAGCAAATTATACCGCTCAACGCGTGACCGGATGCTAACAGGTTTGATCGGCGGGATATCCGAATCCATCGGAATGGACTCCACGCTGCTGCGGATCATCTTCGTCATCAGCATCTTTGTAACAGGCGGCACAGCGTTGTTAATCTACTTTATCGCAGCCCTGGTGGTACCGAAAGAACCGTTTCCACCTTATGACCCGTACGGTTACGGTCCAGGTCCTGGTCCCGGTCCTGGCAGAGGATACAACAGCTATGATCACGACCCGAACAGAGGACCTTTCCGGGGCAACAATCAAGGTCACGGTGGCTTCGGTCCCGGCCCAGGTTACAATAACAGACCCAATTCGGGCCCACGCTCTTACGATAATAACAGCTATGGAGCAGGTGCACCTCAAGAGAGTGAACTGGATTCCATGATGAAAGATATTGAGAAAAAAGCATTGAAAAAAGAAGTTGAAGAGCTTCGCCAAAAATTATCTCGTTACGAGAAGGGAGAAAAGTAAAATGGGAGTATTTAAACGGATTAAGGATATGACTAAAGCGTCGGTAAACGATATGTTGGATAAAGTGGAAGACCCGATTGTAATGTTGAACCAGTATTTGCGTGACATGGAGGCAGAAATCCATGAGGCTGAAGTGACAGTAGCCAAACAAATGGCAAATGAGCGTCGCATGAAACAGCGCCTGGACGAAGCGGAGCGTACTTCGGTACAACGCGAGTCCCAAGCTGAAGCTGCGCTGGCTAATGGTCAGGAAGAAGTAGCTCGCAAATTGCTGGAAGAGAAAATCTACTTTGATCAAAAAATTACGGAGTACAGTGAACTGCACGCACAATCTGAAGCACAAGCCAAAGATTTGCTGCAACAGCTCCATGACATGAAAGACGAGTTCTACAAAATGCGTAACAAACGCAATGAGCTCGTATCCCGTGCCCAAATGGCCAAAGCCAAAAAGCAAATGTCTTCCATCAACAGCCTGCATTCAATCGAAAGTGGTAGTGCATCGCTTGGATTCCATCGTATGGAAGAGAAAATCATGCAGCTGGAAGCTGAAGCAGACGTATCCCGTGCTCCTTACCGGAACACACAATCTACGTATACCAATCCTGTAGATGTTGAAAAACAATTCAAAGTAGATCAACAACTGCAAGCCCTGAAAAACAAACTGGGCAACGGATCTAAAAATGAAACAGGCAGCACTTCTAAAGAATAACTGTTCGCTCAGCAGACAATATGATATTCTATAAATCGTGAATAAAGAACGGTTTGTAGAACAAAGGTTAAGCCATACAGGTCATTATCGCCTGGTATGGCTTTTCCAACGAATAGGGAAAGTCAACTTGCAGAGGAGGTGCGGCAGAGATGAACAAAAAAGAACAATGGCTTGCATTTGCGATCATTATTATCGGTATAATCATGCTATTGAATCAGCATATTAATCTGCTGACAGCTGCCGCACTGATCCTGTTAACGATTGGAATGGTCCAGGTTCGTAAAGGAGATACGCACAAAGGTCACCGCTACTTGGCGATTGGTGGATGTCTTCTGCTGCTTGGGAACCTGATGATTGTATTTTTAATTGTACTTGCTTCACTAGCCTATTTTTATTCCAAAAACAAAAAGATGCATCTGCATGGCGATGTCATGCGCAAACAGAATTTTTTGGCCCGCTATTACTGGGACCAGGTGCCTTGGACGTTACGAAGCATGAGCTTATGGCACGCTATTGGTGAAGTCAATGCAGATCTGTCTCTCTCCATTCCGGAAGAAAAACAGACCATTGTATTGTTACAAGGGGTTATGGGAAATGTTCGTTTGACACTGCCTGAGGATTACGGAGTAGAGATTGAGGCTTCGGTCATGTTTGGACGAATTAGCCTGAACGGGGAAAAAGACAGTGGCATGATGAACAAGTTGATATGGAGAACGCCTGGTTATGAAACCAGTGAACATAAAGCAAAATTTGTTATTTCTTATATTGTTGGCGACCTAAGCATTCGTAATCCGTAATAAATCAATAAGTGAAAAAAAGGAGGAGACCCGGTTGAAGACAAAACGACATACCGACATGGTAACCCGAAGTATGGGTGAAGGGATCCTCCTTGTTTTCATAGTGCTCGCTGTTATCTTATATGTGCTGTATACATATGGTTATCTTGCTCCGTTTGCTGGATGGAGGCATCTGATTCAGTCTGGCTTAGCGCTGGTTTTATTGCTCATAGGCATCGGAGCGGCTTTTGGCTTCTATCAGAGTTACCGGGTCAAACGCAGGCTTGAATTGCTGCGGGAAACCCTTCTACAATGGGAAAAGGGATCTCTATCGCGCACCGTACCCGATCTGGGGATCGACGATGTAGGCCGTTTAAGCGAACAGCTCGGGCGGATCGGCAAGAAGTGGGAAGATCAGGTTACCTCACTGCAACGATTATCGACCAACAATGCACAGCTCGCAGAGCAAGCCAGAATAACGGCAATTGTGGAAGAGCGGCAGCGATTGGCACGAGAGCTGCATGATGCCGTTTCCCAGCAGTTGTTTGCCATTTCGATGACTGCCACAGCGGTTGGACGAAAGATGGAAAAGGACTTTGCACGTGCCCAGCGGCAGGTGGCGTTGATTGAGGAGATGGCTTCGGTAGCCCAATCCGAGATGCGGGCATTGCTTCTGCATTTGCGACCGGTTTATCTGGAAGGCAAACATTTAGAACAGGGCCTGAAAGATCTTGTCATGGAATTAAAAACCAAAGTACCCATGGACATTGTGCTTGAGATGGATGAAGATATTCATTTGGTCAAAGGCATTGAGAATCATCTGTTCCGAATTATTCAGGAAGCGATGTCCAATACACTGCGCCATGCCAAGGCAGAAAAAATGGAGATTCGGCTGCAGCGCCGGACCGATGCGATTCGTGTGCTTATTCGTGATGATGGTCAGGGCTTCGATCTGGATGACCAGAAGCAGGCTTCCTATGGTCTGGCCAACATGCGGGAACGTGTTACGGAGATCGGGGGAGCCATTCAATTTGTAACGGCACCAGGCAAGGGAACACGAATTGAGATAACGATACCTTTGATGAGCGATGAAAGTGAGGAAGAACATGTCAATGGAACCGGAAGTAGAAACGGAGACGGAAACGTCGATCAAAGTGTTGCTCGTGGATGACCATGAAATGGTACGGATCGGCCTCGCGGCCGTGCTCGATACGGAGGACGGGATCGAGGTTGTGGGTGAAGCGGGAAGTGGCGAGGAAGGCATTCGACTGGCACAGGAATATAAGCCGGACGTTGTTCTGATGGATCTAGTCATGGAAGGCATGGACGGGATCGAGGCTACCCGGCAGCTGCTCAAAATGTATCCGGAATGCAAAGTCATTGTGCTAACCAGTTACCTGGATGATGAAAAAATGTATCCTGTTATTGAGGCAGGTGCCTTCAGCTATCTGTTAAAGACATCAAGAGCCAATGAAGTGGCAGATGCCATTCGTGCTGCGGCACGTGGACAATCGGTTCTGGAATCGCAGGTGGCCTCCAAAATGATGAATCGATTCCGGCAGCCTCAGGCAGCAGCCCCGGCTCATGAAGAGCTTACTGACCGGGAGATGGATGTGCTTCGTTTACTCGCGAAGGGCAAGTCCAATCAGGATATAGCCGATGATCTCATTATCGGTATCAAAACAGTCAAGTTCCATGTAACGAATATCCTGGCCAAACTTGGTGTGGACGACCGGACACAGGCAGCCATCTATGCCTATAAAAATGGTCTAGCAGAGTAAGAAGACTGTAATGTGAACGACTTTAATTAGCAAAATTCATTGAACAAGAAAACGTACTTAACGAATTTGAATAGCATAGATAGGCAAGTGGAAAGGTCTGCTCTACCATGCACATGGTAGAACGGGCCTTTTTGTGATGTCCAAGGAAGTTTAGCAAATGGGGAAAGGGGGCATGCTGTTGATAGATTCATAGAACGAAAGAGAGAGCGGAGGATAACCATGTTAAATCGTTGGATGTCTGCAGGTATAGTGGCTTTGGCACTTATTATTGTTATAGGTATGACGACGGCGTATGCAGAGAGAAACGAGTCAGAAGGTGAGAAATTGGAACAGTTGATACATACTTCGAACGCAGCAATGGATCAGATGGAACGCATGATTATCAAATGGCAGGGACAAGGGACAGGGAGTGCAGAGGAAGAAGCAGCACGCTTGTCGGAGCAATTGGGACTGCCGCGACCGGTTTTGGGAAGCCAGACAGGTCATGATGTATATCGCAGCGAGATTCAGGCTGAAGGAAGTCGTGCAGGCATATTGGTAAATGCCGTCGTGACTGGAGAGAACAGATACTATGTTATTGTACAGTTGGCGGGTAATCGTTCCACTGAATTAAGCGAACTCGTTTCTTTGCATGAACAGGTAGATCAGCTGCTTGCAAATTCTAAGGTGGAAGCAACATGGAACCTTGCAGTTCAGGGCAGAGGAACAACCGATGCATCGGTTAGCAATCAACTAGAAGAGACAGAGGCTAAGCTGTCTAGCCAGCTGGGTATGCATGCAGCTGAGCGTTATACGGATGACAACACTGCAAGCGTGTCCTACAGTGTCCCTGAGCTCCCGACTGCGATCCAGAGTGGCTCGGATATTCTGAACATGCAGATTGCTGTACATCAGGACCACGATAAGGGAAGCAATCGTATTACGTTAGGTTTTCCGGTAATCACTATAGAATATTGAAATGATATTAGGTGAATTTATAGGCTCGATCATGAATATTTATAGATGAATTTTCAGAGAAATGTTTGGAGGAATAAGGGGCTCCTTTATCCGGAAAATTAGTGCAACCCTTCAGGCAATATGCTAAAATGGCATCACATCCAAGAGGAAGCTACTGGTAATTGTCGGTTGTATGTTGTGCATATATAACACCATTACATAGCTCGGGAAGAGCAGAGAAAGAGTCTTCCCGGAAGGAAGAGGAGCCCATGGTCGAAAAACAAATGCGAGATGAAGTGCAGACGCCAGGCGCAGTATTTTTCATTTTTGGAGCAACGGGTGATTTGGCCCGCCGGAAGCTCTTTCCGGCAATCTATAGTCTTTACCGCGAAGGCAAGCTAGCCGAAGACTTTGCGGTTATTGGTGTAGCCAGACGTCCGAGGACACCAGAACAATTCCGGGAAGACATTCATGAATCCATTAAGGAGTTCTGCCGCTATCCGGCAGGTGACCCTGATGAGTGGAATGCGTTTGTCGAACATTTTGAGTATAAATCTCTTGATATTAATAACGTGGATGGCTTCAGAGAGTTACGGGATCAAACAGAAGGTCTGGAAGCGAAGTTTAACACGCCAGGCAACCGGCTGTTTTATCTGGCACTGGCTCCAGAGCTGTTCGGCAGTGTCTCCTATAGTTTACGTGATGGCGGAATGCTGGAGAGCCGAGGCTGGAACCGGCTTGTCATTGAGAAGCCGTTCGGGTATGATCTGCAGTCTGCCGAGCAGTTGAATGAGCAGATCCGTGAGGTGTTCCGTGAAGAGGAAATCTATCGGATTGACCATTATCTGGGCAAGGAAATGGTGCAGAATATTGAAGTGATTCGCTTTGGTAATGCATTTTTTGAGCCGCTCTGGAATAACAAACATATTGCGAATGTTCAAATCACGCTTGGTGAGACCGTTGGTGTGGAGGAACGTGGGGGTTATTACGATCATTCCGGTGCGCTGCGGGATATGGGGCAGAATCATATGCTTCAGATGCTGACGATGATTGCCATGGAGCCGCCAAGCCGTCTATTTCCCGAGGATATCCGGGACGAGAAGGTTAAGGTGCTGCGTTCCTTGCGACCATTTACGTCCGATGAAGAAGTGAGCAATAACGTTGTCCGTGGACAGTATACGGAAGGGGAGTACCGTGGAAAACAGCTTCCGGGATATCGGCAGGAGGACAAGGTTGATCCGGAGTCGAATACCGAGACTTATTTTGCTGCGCGTGTATTCGTGGATAACTTCCGCTGGGCGGGTGTACCTTTTTACATTCGCACAGGCAAACGTCTGCCGGTGAAAACGACCGAGATCGTGGTTGAATTCAAGTCCATGCCGAACAATGTATATCTGGGCAAAAAATATAAACTGGAACCGAATCTGCTCGTCATTCGGGTGAATCCGATGGAAGGCATCTACATTAAAATCAATGCCAAGAAACCGGGCTCGGACTCCGAAATTCAGCCGCTCGCAATGGACTTCTGCCAGAGCTGCATGATTGGAATCAACTCGCCAGAAGCATACGAGCGTCTGCTGCATGATGCAGCAGAAGGGGATTCCACGTACTTCACCCGCTGGGATGAAGTGGCGACGGCATGGTCTTTTGTCGACCGTATTGCTTCCGCATGGGCTGGAAATCATGGAGAACTGCATACGTATCCTGCAGGTACATGGGGACCGGAAGCGACAGGGAAGCTGCTGGAGCAGGATGGTTTCCACTGGTGGCCGGTGAATGGGCAGGACGAAGACAGTGTTATTTGGCAAGTGAACAACTAATCTAGTAAATCAGGTGTAAAGAAGCCTTGGATAGGACGTAAGTGCGCGTTCTTCCGGGCTTTTTTTGCGTAGGAGAGAGAAAAGAATAATAAGGAAATAAATAAATAAAAATAAGTTGTTGACAAAAAGTAAGTGAATAACTTATACTCAACTCAAGAGTTAAAGAAATTACGCAAAAAGAAAAACGGACGAAGGAGTTCTAAGGAGCTCTTCGAACCTATAGATTATTCATGAGATGAAATTTGAACCAGGTGAAGGGGTTACGATCACATTCATGAAGTAAAATTTTCGCATAATATCTTTAATATAAGAATACCAGATTGTAACTATTTGAATGGAGGAAAAGAACATGTTGGATGTAGGACTTTTGTTGATTCGTTTGGTAATCGGTTTGTCGTTTATGGCTCATGGTGCACAGAAATTGTTTGGTTGGTTCGGGGGTTATGGGATCAAGGGTACAGGTGGATGGTTTGAGTCCATGGGGATGAAGCCTGGTGCACTCGTTGCACTGCTGGCAGGTTTGGCGGAATTCGGTGGCGGCTTGCTGCTTGCTCTGGGTCTGCTGACTCCAGTTGGTGGCATTCTGATTGCACTGACCATGGTGATTGCGATTGTGAAAGTTCATGGTGCGAATGGATACTGGTCTACACAAAACGGATTTGAGTATAATCTCGCGATCCTGGTGATCGGTGTGGCGTTGGCTCTGACCGGTGGAGGACAATACGCACTTGATGCATTGATTTTCTAAGTAAGCTAGGAACGTGAATTAGGAGTACCTGGATGCCAATCTATTGGCTAAAGGTGCTCTTTTTTTGCGATTGGAAAAGTGAAGAATCCTTTGCAGGTAATCGGTTATTTTCGGTAAAGATTATGGTACAATAGGAGAGTTGGGTAAGAAGCAGGTTAACGGTTTGTTATAGCAGCACAGGAATAGGGAGGATGAACTCCGTTGTAAATGTGTAAAATTAAACCTAATGTGCAAGAATCGAAGGAAACAATCAACCGGTATCGCCGGATTGCATAAATGATTGAGATTAGACCGGCCAGGCCGGTAATTAACGTTGAATGAACGGACGAAAGGGATAGAACCTATGAGCAAAACAGATAACATTCTTCAACAGGAAGTGGACAAACGCCGGACGTTTGCCATTATCTCTCACCCGGATGCGGGTAAAACCACATTGACCGAGAAGCTCTTGCTGTTCGGGGGCGCGATTCGTCTCGCCGGTACGGTCAAAGCGCGGAAAGCAAGCAAGCACGCTACAAGTGACTGGATGGAAATCGAGAAACAGCGGGGGATATCGGTTACATCTTCCGTCATGCAGTTCGATTACCTGGGTCATCGTGTAAACATTCTGGATACTCCGGGTCACCAGGACTTCAGTGAAGATACCTATCGTACACTGACGGCTGCAGACAGTGCAGTCATGTTGATTGACGTGGCCAAAGGTGTTGAGGCACAAACCATCAAGCTGTTCCAGGTTTGTGCGAAGCGCGGCATTCCGATCTTCACGTTCATCAACAAGCTGGACCGTGAAGGACAAAGCCCGTTTGATCTGATGGAAGAGCTCGAAAACGTACTGGGTATTCGCTCCGTACCGATGAACTGGCCAATTGGTACAGGACGCGATCTGTGCGGCGTGTATGACCGGATGAAAAATCAGGTGGAATTGTTCCAAGGGGACGATCACTCCACGATTAAAGTGCAAAAAGTGGACGGCTACGAAGATCCGATTATCCGCGAGATGGCGGGAGAATATCTTCATGACCAGCTGTGTCAGGATCTGGAACTTCTGGATGTAGCGGGAGATCAGTTTGATATGGAGAAGGTACAACGTGGAGAGCTGACACCAGTATTCTTCGGCAGTGCCATCAACAACTTTGGTGTGCAGACATTCCTGGAGAACTTCCTGCAGCTGGCTCCTAAGCCTGAGCCGCGTCACAGTACCGCGGGTGAGATCGAGCCAACGAATGAGAAATTCAGCGGATATGTATTTAAAATCCAGGCAAACATGAACCCGGCACACCGTGACCGTATCGCGTTTCTGCGGATCGTGTCTGGTAAATTCCAACGGGGGATGAGTGTTAAGCATAACCGTGTGGGGAAAGAGATTAAGCTGTCCCAACCACAGCAATTCCTAGCTCAGGATCGGGATATCGTAGAAGAAGCATATGCTGGCGATATCATCGGGTTATTTGACCCGGGTATTTTCCGGATTGGCGATTCGCTTAGTCAGGGAAGTGAGGTTGTGTTTGATGAAATGCCAACCTTCTCGCCAGAGATTTTTGCCAAAGTAACCGTCAAAAATGCACTGAAACATAAACAGTACCAAAAGGGTATCGACCAGTTAACGGAAGAAGGAACAATCCAGGTGTTTAACACCGTGAGTTTCGATGAAACACTGCTTGGTGTTGTAGGTCAGCTCCAGTTCGAGGTATTCGAATACCGGATGAAAGGCGAGTATGGGGTAGATGTACAGCTGCAGCGTATGCCTTATCAGTTTGCTCGCTGGATCGTGGATGAGAATCTGGATCCGAGCAAATTCCGGATTAACTCTACCCTGGTGAAGGATAAAAAGGGGAATTACGTTGTCCTGTTTGAGAATGAGTATGCGATGAGAACAGCAATAGACAAAAACCCGACTGCTCAATTCCTTGAGACAGCTCCATAAGTTTAGCTTAAAATGAAGCCATTATTATAATGGCAGAAATACAGAAATAATAAAGATCCCTCCGCCTTCTGGCGGGGGGATCTGTTGCTTTGCACCTTACTTAGATGGCAGGTATGATCCAGCCGGATAAGGGAAAGCTTTCTTTTGCAGGCAGAACAAACGTGATGACGGTTACCGATCCCTTTCAATACCTCGATTAGCGAAGCGGTTGAACGGGGATGGTGTGCAGATGCTCCTGCGCGACTTGAATCAACTCATCCTGCTTCGCAGAATCAGTGTTCTTCCAGATCATTTCAAAAATGGCGCCAAGTCCGGGCAATGCGGCTTCCGGTCCATCGACAGAACCTTCAATCATCTCCCGGAGCTGATCATCACTTTTGTCATGAACTTTATGAACAATCGCTTCACGCAGGCTTAATGTAATTGGCATCGCAATTCCCTCCTCGTATATTCGGCTGCTCCTATACTG
The DNA here is from genome assembly GCF_004000925.1 of Paenibacillus illinoisensis NBRC 15959. Taxonomy (GTDB): domain Bacteria; phylum Bacillota; class Bacilli; order Paenibacillales; family Paenibacillaceae; genus Paenibacillus; species Paenibacillus illinoisensis. The sequence goes on from NZ_BIME01000008.1 coordinate 15,092, forward strand.
TTCCCTGGGAAGCGTGAGCGCATTCAAGTTTATCCGGCTTTGTGGTATACTACGAAGGATATTTAAGTAAGCATTGACATCCGAAAGGATGTGCAAGAGCTGAAGTGCAGCGGGAGGTTAAGACCCTAATGGCTAAGAAACAGTATGCCGTAATTGGCATGGGGCGGTTCGGATCAAGTGTGGCCAATGCGCTGAGTGGTATGGGATTTGACGTACTGGCAATTGATGCGGACGAGCAGCGGACCCAGGAAATGTCCAATGTGGTGACTCATGCTGTATCGGCAGATTCAACAGATGAAGAAGCGCTGCGAGCGCTGGGCATACGAAATTTCGACGTTGTCGTTGTGGCAATCGGTGAAGATATTCAGGCGAGCATTTTGACGACCCTGATTTTGAAAGATATGGGTGTACCGGTTCTGATCGTCAAGGCACAGAATGAGCTGCATGGTAAAGTGCTGCAAAAGATTGGAGCGGACAAGGTCATTTACCCTGAGCGGGATATGGGGCTGCGTGTAGCCCATCATTTGACCTCCCCTAACATACTGGATTACATTGAGCTGTCTGAAGATTACAGCATATTGGAGATGAGAGCCTCCGAGCAGATGATCGGCAAAAACCTGTTGGAGCTCAACATTCGTGCACGCTTCGGTTGTAATGTCATGGCTATTCGCAGTGGGAATTCCATGAATATCTCTCCATATGCGGAAGATCGGATTGAAGCTGGAGATGTATTGATCATAGTGGGCCACAAAGACCATTTGACGAAAATGGAGCTCGCCTATCCGAAGTGATCTCTCGGAGTCACCCGGAGTAAATTGAACGGCAGACGGGAAGGATGGAAAGATGGATATAGTATCACCGCAAAATTCACGTGTGAAGGAATGGGCACAGCTGCTGGAGAAGAAGCACCGTACCCGTCAGCATAAATACATCATTGAAGGCATTCACCTGGTTCAGGAAGCGCTGCGTGCACAGGCTGATCTGGAATGCATCGTTTACGATGGTGAGCAAGGAGTACCTACAGAACTGGCTGGCCTCGAAGGACCCCTTCAACGTATAGAATGGATCAGCGTATCGCCGGCTGTGATTGCCAAATGCACGGATACGATGACACCTCAGCCTGTTTTTGCCATTGTACGTAAAGGTCGTGAGCCACTGAAAAGCCTGCTCTCTGAAGAGCGAGGACTTGTTGTGGTGCTGGATGGGGTGCAGGATCCGGGCAACGTGGGAACGATCATTCGCAGTGCTGACGCAGCCGGAGCAGCCGGTGTGGTGCTGGGTGCAGGCTCTGCCGATGTGTATAATCCAAAGACGATTCGTTCAACGATGGGATCATTGTTTCATTTGCCCATTGTGGAAGGGCAGCTCGAATCTTTGCTTCCAGAAGCGAAAGCAGCAGGCGTGAAGCTCGTAAGTACCTCTTTGCAGGCAGAGTATTCATGTTATAGCTATGATTTTACTCAATCCGTTTGGCTTGTGATCGGCAATGAAGGCAAGGGGATATCCGAGTCTACGGCAAGGCTTGTGGATGATGCGATTACGATACCAATGCAGGGACAAGCTGAATCGTTAAATGCCGCAATGGCGGCGACGATTTTGATGTTCGAAGCAATGAGACAGCGGATGGTTTAGTTTATAGATATGTAAATAGTAAGTACGATATAGAACAAGGATTCAAGAAAAACAAATTAAGTTTATTCCTACTTTTGTGAGAGATAGGGATGAGCTTTTTTCTTTTGGAATATAAAGATTATCGACCAATCAGAAAAATGAACTGGATCAGAGAGAAACTCTACAGCTCTCTGGAGAAGCTAGGACTTGAAATCAGGGAATCCTGTAGTAAGGAATAGTGGGAAGAATCTGAACACTGCTTGTAACTTCAATCTGACATTCAAATATGATTTGGATACAATCGTTCCGAAAATGAATGAGTGAAGGCGGAGGGCATGTTCCTTCGCTTTTTTGGGTGTACGGATTATTAATTCATGCCCTCCCTTGTACGTTCAGCCGATATTGATGCGGAGTTGTACCGGTAACAGAACGGAATACTTTACAGAAGTAGGAAGGCGTGGACATGCCTACACGATGACCTATTTCAGGGACGCTGTATGAATTGCGGGCAAGCAATACACAAGCATGACGAATACGGGTAGCTTGAGTATAGGCGACAATGGTCGTTCCTGTGGCCTTTTTGAATACATGAGACAGATGATAAAGAGACATGTGCAGTTCTGCAGCGAGATCTTTGAGTTGAAAGGGTTCATGGTAATGTTCCTCAATCCACTTCATGATGGCTTCAGCGTGAGGATGAAGGAGACTGTTGAAGGTTGGACGCACGGATTGGGAGAGGGCATGCTTGTCTTCTTCCCATATGTATTGAATCTGTACGAGCAGGTTCAGTAAAAAGAGCCGGGCAGCCTCCTCTTCTCCTTCTCCATGAAGTCCGTTGAGATGAATCTGCGCGAACTGTTCCATAAATTGCACCAGCATGGATGAAGAAGGAAGAATGAAAGGTGCAATAGGTGAAGGTTGTCCCAGAAACTCCTGTACAAATTGATGAGTAGCCGTAAAATACCGCCAGGTTTCCTTCAGCAAATCCAGATCAAACATAAGTACACTACGGACAAAAGGATGATCATCCGTAACCTGAATCTGAACCTGATGCAGCTGAAAAGGACGGAAAATGATCAGTGTACCCGGTTTAAGAGGAAAAGCTTGGCCTTCCGTAATTAACTGACCATATCCATCATGAATGTAGGTCACTTCCATTTGGGAATGGGCATGAAATATTTCACGAAAAGTCGTGGTGGATGTACGTCGGCAAGCCAGATCGAATTGCTCATTGTCTAACATGGACAATGCCTATTCCTCCCTTACATGAGCACAAGATCCTTTTATTTTAACACAAGATACACGCATAAAAGCGCTTAATAATTGTGTATTGTGAAAGGAACAAAGGAGGTATGTTCAGATGTTAAAAGTAGCGATTATTGGAGCTGGTGCAATTAGTGGAGCACATATCTCAGCCTATTTGGCCTTTCCCGATCGATGTCAGATTGTTGCTGTGGTTGATATGTACCCTGAAAAAGCACAGAAACGAATTAACGAACATGGACTGAAGAAGGCACAGGCAGTAACGGATTATAAAGAATTGCTAAGCCAAAATATTGATGTGGTCTCTATCTGTACTCCGCCGTATACACATGCTCCCATTGCGTGTGACTTTTTGTATGCGGGTACCCATGTGCTGGTGGAAAAACCGATGGCTTCTTCCCTGGAAGAAGCGGACCAGATGCTGAAGGCAGCCGAACAGAGCGGCAAACTTCTATCGGTCGTGGCACAGAATCGGTTCACTACACCGATGATGAAGCTTAAGGGTGTACTGGACAGTAAGCTCATGGGTCCGATTGTACATGTTCAGGTGGATTCATTCTGGTGGCGGGGTCATAACTATTATGATCTGTGGTGGCGTGGGACTTGGGAAAAAGAAGGAGGTGGCTGTACGCTTAATCATGCTGTACATCATATTGATGCCATGCTCTGGATGATGGGTCCACCCGTGGAACTGCAGGCCATGATGGGCAACACGTCGCATGATAATGCGGAAGTGGAAGATGTGTCGATGGCAATGCTTCGATTCCGTGAAGGAGCACTAGGTATGATCACGAGTTCCGTCGTACATCACGGAGAAGAGCAGCAGTTAATTTTTCAAGGCAAAGAGGCCCGGGTATCTGCTCCGTGGAAAGTGGTTGCCTCAACGGCACGTAGTAATGGATTTCCGGAGCCAAATCCGGAGCTGGAACAGCAGATACAGCAGAAGGCCGACGCATTGCAAGATGTCATTCACGTCGGTCACGCAGGTCAGGTCGAGAATGTGCTAAACGCCATCGAGATCGGATCACCGCTTCTGGTGGATGGACAGAGTGGGCGGAATACACTTGAACTGATTGTAGGTATATATAAGTCCGCGAGTACGGGGGAGAAAGTTACCTTTCCTCTGGAATCAGGCGATGCGTTCTACACACGTGAGGGTATAATGCAGCATGCGGTGCACTTTTACGAAAAGAAAACGGCAGTGGAGAACTTCGAGGATCTGAGCATTACGCTGGGAACCCAGTGGGAGTCAAAATAAATAAAGGAATGAATAGCAAAAAGATGCCAAGATCTCATAATAAAAGTGAGGCGGCATCTTTTTTGCTAGACCAGAATCTCACGCATATATGTTATCAAACCTATCATATAAATGGACGATAATTTGAATACCTAGATCCCCTGGAACTATCCGATCCTCAATTTGGGGAATAAGCTAAATGACACTTCATGTAACTATTACAACATCTGCTGCACTTTTGTAGGAATTAATCCAAAATAATCCGTTTACCTGCCACGTTCCACTTACTCAAGGGAAACGCTATTTGCGGAATCGAAAGGGAACGTTATTGAGTAGTTCCAGACATATTATATAATAGCATTACAGCCACTTATCCGCCCATCGCTCCACCGCACTTAATGCCCTTCCCAGCTCCGTCCCTTTGCGGGACAACATATATTCTGTCCGAACTGGTCGCTCTGTAACCACATGGCGCACGACCAGACCTTCTTCCTCCAGTTCTTTCATTCGTTCATTCAGTACGCGTTTGCTCAAGTCAGGGATATAAGCGTGAATTTCACTGAATCGTTTGGGCTCTTCCATCAACGCATGAATAATGAGGGCAACCCACTTCCGGCCAATGATCTGATAAGACTGTTCCACCTTTTCGCATATTTGCTTGGCATTCTCATCATCGCTCATAATTGTACTCCTTTGAATTAGTTATGCTTATTATAGCACTAGTATACTTATTGTAACCTGGATGTCTAGAAGCGTTATGTATAAAATATCACATACCAATTGTTTATAATCTTACCACATAAAGCGTTAACAATAAATAAAAACCCTGTAAACACTGGTGTTCACACGTTAGACATGATTGTTGACGAATTGTGACGACAGGTGTAATATGGGTAACGTTAATTCAAATGGTTACAATTTATAACCTTGGTTTAAGGTTGTGGAGAGAAGGAATGTTCCATGGTTAAATTCGGGTATGTTATATAAACGGAGGCAAGGCGGGTCACGCACCCACTTATTCCGTCTTTTGTCATGCTTGGATTTGAACATTTTGCACCATCATATACTATACTGCACAGATCACAGGAGGCACTCCAATGGACGCAATGACATTTGTCCTGTTCGGGGCAACAGGCGATTTAGCCAAACGCAAGATTTACCCTGCATTATATAACTTGTACATTGATCAAAAAATGCCAAAATCCTTCTCCGTTATCGGTCTTGGACGGCGTGAATTGTCGGATGCTGACTTCCAGGCGAATGTCGAAAAGTCACTGCATGAATTCTCACGGCAAACGCCTGAAGAAGAATCCCAGGTACGTGATTTCATTGGAGCTTTCCGTTATTGCTCCCTGAATAATACGAAGCTTGAGGATTACACAAAATTGTTGAAAATCGTCGAGCAGCGTGAACAGGAACTGAGCATTCCGGAAAATCGCATGTTCTACATGTCAGTTGCACCAGAATTCTTTGAGCCAATCGCACTGAATATTCAGGAAAGCGGCCTGGGTAACACCAAAGGCTGGAAGAAGCTAATTATTGAAAAACCATTCGGACACGATCTGCAATCTGCACGTGAACTGAATGAGAAACTCAGCAATACCTTTGCAGAGGAAGAAATTTATCGCATTGACCATTTCCTGGGCAAACCGATGGTTCAAAATATTGAAACTCTGACGTATGCGAACCCGGTCATTCAGGCATTGTGGTCCAACCGTTACATTGCCAATGTGCAAATCACAGCTAGTGAAACGGTTGGTGTTGAAGAACGTGCTGCGTATTACGACCAAAGTGGTGCCGTTCGCGACATGTTCCAGAACCATATGCTTCAATTGCTGATGATGATTGCCCTGCATTTGCCAAAACGCTGCACACCGCAAGAAATTCAGTTTAAAAAGCAAAAGATTGCTGAAGCACTTCGACCACTGACCAAAGAAAACATCGCTTCTGAAGTGATTCGTGCTCAATACGGCGCAGGCGAGCTGCAAGGGAAATCCGTTGTCGGCTATCTGGACGAGCCTGGTATCCCGGCTGGTTCCCAGAACGATACGTATGTTGCGGCGAGATTGTGGATCGATGATCCATTCTGGAGCGAGGTTCCCTTCTACATTCGTACAGGTAAACGCCTGGCTGAGAAATCCACACGCATCGTAGTTGAGTTTAAGGCGCCGCTTAAAACAGGTCATGAATCCGAAAATACGACCGAGCCTAACCTGCTGACGATTGAAATTGGTCCAGGGGAAAGCATCTCGCTTCAATTGAATGCGAAGAACCCATTGAACCATGGTGAAGTGGAGCCAATCAACATGACATTTGCTTCAGGCAAACGCAATATTCCGGAAGCTTACGAAAACCTGATCTTTGACGCTATGCGCGGAGATTCCACTTTCTTCGCTCACTGGAACGAAGTGGAGCTGGCATGGCAGTGGGTACAGCCGATTCTGGAAGCCTTCCAAGATGGCAGTGTACCGCTGGATACGTACAGCGCAGGATCGCAAGGACCTGAGTCCGCAGATCGTTTGATTGCAGAGAATGGCTACCGTTGGTGGTAAGCACATCTAAGGCTAACTTAATTTACCGTTCCAATTTTGCATAAGTCCTTCCGGTAAATGGCCGGAAGGCCGTAAAAATTTTTGATATAGATAAACTTATAATTGTTCATAACAGGAGGATTTATTATGAAACTTGGACTTATTGGATTGGGCAAAATGGGATTGAACCTGGGCAGAAACCTGATTGACCACAAACATGAAGTGGTTGCTTTTGACTTGAACGCTGAAGCTGTTAACGAAATGAAAGAATACGGAGCACAAGGCGTTTCTTCTTATAAAGAAATGGTTGAGTCTCTGGAATCTCCACGTGTGCTGTGGATCATGGTTCCTCACAATGTGGTTGATGCTGTACTGGCTGAAGTAAGCCCGCTGCTCTCCAAAGGCGACATCATTATCGAAGCAGGTAACTCCCACTACAAAGAGTCGATCCGTCGTTACGAGGAATTGAAACCATCCGGTATCCACTACATGGATGCAGGTACTTCCGGTGGTATGGAAGGCGCACGTAACGGTGCTTGTTACATGATCGGTGGAGACCCTGAAGCTTGGGCAATCGTTGAGCCGGCATTCAAAGACACTGCAGTAGAGAACGGTTATCTGTATGCAGGTAAAGCAGGTAGCGGTCACTTCCTCAAAATGGTGCACAACGGTATTGAGTACGGTATGATGGCATCCATCGGTGAAGGTTTTGACGTACTTGAGAAAAGCGACTTCGACTTCGACTTCGAAAAAGTGGCTCGCGTATGGAACAACGGTTCCGTTATTCGTTCTTGGCTGATGGAGCTGACTGAGCGTGCATTCTCCAAAGATGCGAATCTCGATGAAATCAAAGGTGTAATGCACTCTTCCGGTGAAGGACGCTGGACTGTGGAAACAGCATTTGACCTGCAAACCGCTACACCAGTTATCGCATTGTCCTTGCTGATGCGTTATCGTTCCCTGGAGACAGATACATTCACAGGTAAAGTGGTAGCAGCACTGCGTAACGAATTTGGCGGCCACGCTGTAGAAAAAAATTAAGTTAATATATAACTGTTAACATATAAGGTTATTCGGGTAATGAATATCATCGTGTTTATAAATTCATCAAGTGGAGGGAACATATCATGAAATTTTTCTTGGATACAGGGAATGTTGAGGAAATCAAACGGATTGAACGTCTTGGTCTGGTGGATGGAGTCACGACCAACCCGTCTTTGATTGCCAAAGAAGGCCGAGTATTTAAAGAAGTGATTCAGGAGATCTGTGGCGTTGTCAAAGGCCCAGTCAGTGCTGAAGTCATCGGTCTCAAAGCCGAAGATATGTTGAAGGAAGCTTATGAAATTGCTGAATGGGCACCGAATGTAGTCATTAAACTACCGATGACCGAAGATGGGCTGTATGCTTGTCATGAGCTTACGCAAAAAGGAATTAAAACCAATGTAACGCTGATCTTCTCGGCAGCACAAGGCCTGATGGCGGCAAAAGCAGGAGCGACTTACATCAGCCCGTTCGTTGGCCGTCTGGATGATATTGCGGTGGATGGCATGAAGCTGATTCGTGACCTACGCCTTATCCTGGATACGTACGATATGCCGTCCGAGATCATTGCAGCAAGCATCCGCAATATCAAACATGTTGAAGATGCCGCCCTTTCCGGTGCGCACATTGCGACGATTCCTGGATCGCTCCTGCCGACATTGTGGAAACATCCGCTGACAGACAGTGGCATCGAGCGCTTCCTGAAGGACTGGGAGACTGTTCCTAAATAATGTTGCGAAAGACTTATACTTTGTTATGAAGCATAGCATAAATGGATCGAAGCCTTCACCTTGCAGAGCAATCTGCAGGTGAGGGCTTTTTTTATTATGATGAAAAAAGAATAGCTAAGCCACTCTGAGCGAACCGCCAATTTAATAAACGGATGTTGTTGCCGTCACATGGGTGCTGTCCTTCTTTTTCGGGACAACGGTGCATAAGGATAACATATAACCCTAGAGCTCATCCCGCAGGGAGAGGGGGACACCCGATGATGAGAAAAAGATGGCGGAGCCGAAGACGACGGAAGCCGCCAAGCGGCAAACGCAAGATGTGGCTGATTATTTTACTGGTAGCGGTATTTTGCCTGATGCAGGGCTTTGCGTATGTGGATAAAAAAATGAAGCCTCCAATTATGCATTTGGCCAAAATACGGGTGAAGCAGATTGCTACGGAAGCGATCAACAAGGCCATAACGGCCCAGGTGGCGGAAGGCAAATCGACCGAAGGGCTGATTGACTGGAAAACCGATACTGCCGGTAAAGTGTCCGGTTTCATGCTGAACTATGATGAGCATATGCGCATTACCGCAAGTACGATGAATATTGTGCAGTCTACGTTACAAAATGTGCATATGTTAAAAGAAAAAATCCCCCTTGGTCAGGCTCTGGGGAGCCCGGTTCTGGCATCCTTTGGCCCGAATATTCCCGTTCGTATCGAGCCACAGGGGGCTGTGAAGGTTGATCTGAACACCAGGCAGCAGAATGCCGGAATCAACATGATCCTGGTAGAGGTGTACATTCATATCATTGCCGAAGTGGCCGTGGTGGTTCCCTTTGATATGGAGCCAGAGACGGTAGATACCGAAATACCGATATCCTACCTTCTCGTGGTCGGGGATGTGCCCATGTATTACTACGATAATCAGGGCAAGCCGGTAGGCAGTAACGGCAGCAGTGCACCATCTATCGCACTACCATCAGGCCAGCCTGGCGTTTCCGGCGGTACTGGGGTGACACCGAACCCTTCCGGTCAGAATCAGCAGCAGACACCAGGCGGTCATATGCAGGGAGATGAGCTGGAGCTTGAGCCTGATCTTACAGAAGAAAATGGTGGACTGCCGCTTGATACAGACGTGAATCATTGAATTGATTTGAATTGAATTAAACTAAAGAGGTTCAACCAACAAAAAAACGGGATCCTCTCCTAAGAGGTCCCGTTTCTTTATTTGCTTTTCGCCTTGGCCTTCTTCTGCTCACGTTCTTCCCGTTCCCAATGCTTCAAAAGCGGATAAGGGTCAAACGACCATTCCGTCAGTCCGGTATCCCGGTAGATGCCGTAATGCAAATGGGGAGGGAATTTCCCCTGGGTACCTGGTTTGCCATAGCCGGAGCTGCCTACCCAGCCCACGACTTGACCGGGGGTAACGACCTCGCCAATATGGGCATTCTTATCAAAACCGGATAGATGGGCGTAATAGTGATAGTGGTTGTTCAAATCACGGATCCCAATCCGCCAGCCACCAAAGGGATTCCAGCCCTTAATCTCCACGACACCGTAACAGGTGCTGCGCACGGGAAGTCCGTGGGGAGCGAAAATGTCTGTTCCCTCATGGATACGATAACCACCCCAGCTGCGTTTGGTCCCCCATGTGCTGCGATAGGAATAATTTGTGCCGAGCGGAACAGGAAACGCATGGGTAAACAAATCGATACTGTCAAAATGCTCGTATAATTTCGCAAACTGCTGAATGCGCTGAACAGCCCGGGTATTATGATAATACTCCCACAGGGCAATGCTGAAGTCCTCCTGACGGGCCCCGAATCCCTGGATAACGTTCGCCATACTGTACAGCACATCCAAGTCGTTGTTGGCATCCGCCAGTCCATCTCCCGATCCATCACGGCCGTATCCATTAAAAAAAACGATGGAGCCCGGCTGTTGATCCGTCTCATCCGGGTTAAGCCAGCCTCTCCAGGCGGGAGATGTCATGAAAATCCCAGTCAGTCGCTCCTGGTGCTTACGGTCTTTGGGATGAGCACGTGTCAGAGTTCGTTCATATTGGTCGATGGCTGCGAGTCTGAACCACGGGATGCCGGTTATTTGTTCAATGCTCTCATATAAACTTCGGCGTGCTTTTAAAATCTCCGCTGGTTTCATTTCGGAAAGTTCGGTTTTGGATGGCGCAGCAGAGGATTCACCATAAACATCAACAGGCAAGAATGGGAGAAGCAATGTGCCTGCAAGTAGGGTTTTAATCCAAAAAGAGTGAGTGAGGTGCATTTTGTTGCGATTTTGCACAGGGAAGCAGCCCCCTTTCCATTGAGATGATGCACAGGCGTGCCCGGTGAACCAAGCTATAACCTAGCGTTCTTCAAAAGTCCTTATTTTATCCGTGTAAGGGTGGATTGCACAAGATGTGACAAATGGGGGTTTTTCCAACGCTTTCATGGTATAATATGTTCCGAGCAACAGCCTAACTTCATTAGAAAGAGGGTTTACGCATTGGCTAAACGTGTTAAGGAACCGAAACCGGACTGGATTCGGATTAAATTGACAACCGGCGATAACTATCAGGAAATGAAAACGATGATGCGTTCGAAAACGCTGCATACAGTATGTGAGGAAGCACGATGCCCAAATATTTATGAATGCTGGGCCAATCGAACAGCTACTTTTATGATTTTGGGCGACATTTGCACACGGGCATGCCGCTTTTGCGCTGTAAATACCGGCTTGCCGACGGAACTTGATTTGCAGGAGCCAGAACGCGTCGCAGAAGCTGCGGAGCAAATGAACCTGCAGCACTGTGTTATTACAAGCGTTGCTCGTGATGATTTGAAGGATGGCGGAGCGACCATTTTTGCCGAGACGGTAAAGGCAGTTCGACGCCGCTTGCCTTTATGTAGTGTAGAAGTGTTGATTCCGGACTTCCTGGGTGATCGGGATTCCCTGAAAATTGTCATGGATGCCAAACCTGACATTCTCAATCACAACATTGAGACGGTAGAGCGGTTATCGGACAAAGTCAGAGCCAAGGCCAAATACAAGCGTTCACTTGAATTGCTTGCTCGTGCCAAAGAAATGCAGCCCAACATACCGACCAAATCCAGCATCATGCTGGGTGTAGGTGAGGAATATCAGGAAATTTTGCAAACCATGGATGATCTGCGTGCTGTAGATTGTGATATCATGACGATTGGTCAGTACCTGCAGCCATCCGAGAAGCATCTGTTTGTTGAGAAGTATTATCCGCCAGAAGAGTTCGCAGCATTGAAGCAGGAAGGACTGAAACGTGGATTCAGCCACGTTGAATCCGGACCGATGGTGCGCAGTTCCTACCATGCACATGAACAGGTTAAATCTGCTGCAAAACATGCGGAACAGGCGGCAACACACGCATAATGGAGGACACTGGATTGGAAGAAGAAAAAAGCACTGAGCAGGTTCAGGACACAGTCCAGGACCAGCCTCAGGATAAACCAGAAGAAAAAGTACAGGAAAAAATCATCGTTCAGGTGAACGGTAAAAATTATGAGATTGTGCAGAACCATAAAGAAGGCTGGAACCCGGAAGTTTTCCGCGACCGGTACAGTGAAGTGCTGGAGCGCTACGATTACATTATCGGAGACTGGGGCTACAGTCAGCTGCGGCTCAAAGGCTTTTATCGTGATAATCATCCCAAAGCCACGAAAGATTCCACCATCTCCAGCATGGTGGATTATATCAATGAATATTGTAACTTTGGCTGTGCTTACTTTGTTCTTCAGAAGAGCAAAGAACAGCCTCAAGCCAAAGCAAAAAGCGGCTCCTGAGAAGGGCCGCTTTTTTGTGCATGTTATTATATCCGGGAGTATTCTTTGGTGAACAACAATCAGCTTGTTTCCGAACCAGGCTAGTCCAAAAAGGCAGTGCGAACCCGGTTCCAAAACGGATAGGGGCGATATCGGGCAAAGCTTACCTTGTGACTTGCTACCTGACAACGTACGGAGATCAGATCCTCCACCATGACATTGACATGATCGATTGTCAGCAGCAGCCTTTGGTCCTTACGCGAGAAAATGTCACAGTGATGGTGCTTGGGCAAAATAACCGGTGAACCCAGCGTCCGATAGACACGGTTATTGATTGAAGCAATTTCAGCAATCTGAATTGCCTCAATGGTCGGATGTACCATGGCACCACCCAGGGCCTTATTATAGGCTGTACTGCCTGAAGGCGTGGATACGCAGATCCCGTCACCCCGGAACATCTCAAATGTCACGTCATTAATGTCGACTTGGGCTACGACCGTACCGTCCACACCTTTTAACGTAAATTCATTTAAGGCAATATAGGAGGTGTTACCCGATTTTTTACGAATTTCAAGCTCCAGCAGCGGGTATTCTACAATTCGGGGTTTGAGTCGTTCGGGATCCCCTTTTCCGCTCATCAATCGTACCAATTCCTGTAATTCGTCCTTCTTCCAGTCGGCATAAAAACCGAGATGGCCTGTATGAACCCCAACAAAAGCAATGTCCGGGATCCGGTCGATGAAATTGTGAAATGCCTGCAGCATTGTACCATCGCCTCCGATGGAGATAACAATCTCCGGCGATTCTGCATCCAGCTTGAACCCTTCTTCTTTTGCCAGCGCATGAAACTGCTGACTCAGATCAATCGATAACTGGTCTCCGCGGTCTTGAACATAGTATCTCAAGATGAAAGCTCCTTTGTGGTCATTATATTACCGATGATAATCAATTCCAGAGCAGAACACAACGCTTGGACTGATATTCATTCGAAATATATGTGCGCAAGCAGGGCTTATTTTTGGAATCGTCTTGGGAAGAGTAGGATACGAAGCAGAGAAAAGAACAGCAGCAAAAGCAGCACGCCACCAAGGATCACGAATCCGAACCATATAATTTGTCCCGCATCTGGTGAGTATATTGCTGCTGTAGCTACAGGTGAAGAGCTGGTCTCACTTATGGCGGGCCATGCGGCTTGACCCATTAAAGGTACCCAAAGTAATAAAACAAGTACAGGTGCGATTAGAGCATGTATGGCTCTCGCAAACAGAAACGGCCCATATCGCATCGGTGTGTTGCTGAGTATGCTCATGATCTGGGCATGTACCGACAATCCTCCCCAGGACAACACAAATGCAGCAGCGGCTGCCTTATAAACAAGAGGGACGGCTGTACCTGCTCCTCCCGCTTCCTTGGCACCAAGAGTCACTTCAAACAAACCACCTACAAGACTCTGCGATAAGGCAGGCGGCAAGTTCATGAAGGTGAGCAGCTGCTCTGTCATTTGATACAGCACGCCAAGTGATCCGGTCTGTACAAGTAACTCCATCATGACAGAGAAGAATACAACAAGCCCACCTACGATAATAATAAGGCGAAGGGATGAGGAGACGGCCTGGCGCAGTAGTTCTCCGAATGCACGCCCATCTGCCATTCGTGCCTCATGCATGGCATGGATAGCCTGTATGAGTCTGCTGCCCTTTGGCTTCACGGTTGAGGTTGAAGGCGTAGGGGATGGAGAAGATGAGCTAGCTGCCCTTCCATGGAATCGCATGAGCAGACCAACGATGAAGGCAGCGGCATAGTGAGAAGCGACCAGAACCGGAGCAACGGCTACATTGTGAAAAAAACCGACGGATACTGCACCGATCATGAAGATGGGATCGGATGAAGTAGTGAAGGCCACGAGCCGCTCACCCTCTTCCCGCGTGACCAGCTTTTGATCCCATAATTGAGCGGTTAATTTCGCTCCTGTCGGATAGCCGGAAGCGCAGCTGACCGCGAATACAAAACCTCCGCTCCCTGGAACACGAAACAGGGGGCGCATGAGTGGATTTAACAGGGTCCCGAGAAAATGGACAATGCCGAAACCGAGCAGCAGCTCAGAAAGAACCAGAAAGGGAAAAAGGGATGGGAATAACACATCCCACCAGATGGAGAGCCCTCTTACACTTGCATGCCAGGTCTCTGCAGGGAACAGGACCATAAGAAAACAGAGAACGAGGAGAGCGAGTGTAATCAGAACATGGGTAAGTTTGTATGAAGCTGCCATGCATACCTCTCCTTTATATGATAATGGTCGTTAAGCCTGCTGAAGTGAGTGTCGCTTGTGCCATCAATATATGAACCAAGGCGGACAAACAGTACAAATTAATATCCGGAAAGCGCTTGCAAAAATGGCTGTATTTTTAAACGATGTATGCTAAAATGATAAAAAACGCCTGAACGTCACCTATTTGTCCAATAGGGTGAAATTCAAATCGGATGGAGTGATGATTATGAGTCTTGTCACCGGAATCCTGGTCTGTGCTTTTGTCTATGTGATACGTGCCTCGCTTGTACGCTCTGAAGAAGAGGACTGGCGAAGTTATTAATGGAATATATGGTGCGCCAATCTTGCGATTGGTGCTTTTTTTGTGTCTTCCGAAGTGAAGAGGTTCTAGAGGAAAAGGTACGAAGACATCTTGACTTGCTGATGTTAGATAGGACTTTTGGGATTTTTTTGATAGAATGAAGATAAAGGTGATGGCAACCTGATCTCGATTTTGTTTTCACATTTAAGCATTGATGTGTAAGATATGCCAAAATTCGACACGACTAGTGAGGGTTAGATGAATGAATCCCAATCTGAGTATTTATGAAAATCTGGGCGGAGAGCAGGGTGTTCGGGCATTAGTTGAAGCCTTTTACCCTATAGTCCAGCAAAACGAACAACTGGCTCCTCTATTTCCGGAAGATATACAGCCGGTTATGGACAAGCAATACATGTTTTTGTCTCAGTTTTTCGGTGGACCTGCGTTGTTCTCTGAAGCGTATGGTCATCCGATGATGCGTGCCCGCCATATGCATTTTGAGGTGACCGTTGAACGGGCACACGCCTGGCTGGCATGCATGGATCAAGCGTTGACACAGATCGGTGTGGAAGAGCCGCTGCATTCTTTTGTCCTGCAGCGTTTGTCGGGGCCGGCACATCATTTTGTGAATACGCCGTAACTCCGAATACAGGTAAAACGGGAGAGGGATGGAAACGAGTGGAATTAGAACCTCTATATAAGGTGAAGGTCACATGTCATTATTGTGAAACCGAGTTTGAAACCTCCAGAGTCAGACCGAGCTTGAAGCGGCCCTATCGGACAGATTCCGATTTTTGTGCCTACTATAAGCTGGAGAATCCGGATTTCTATGTTGTGCGGATCTGCCCTGAATGCGGGTTTGCATCGACAGAGAACTCGACAGATAAACTGACTGACAAGCAGCGACTTGCGTTCAAGGAACAGATCGGTAATCGTTGGGAGAAGCGGGATTACAGCGGAGCACGGACACTAGATCAGGCACTGGCCACATACAAGCTCGGTCTATTCTGTGCTCAGGTGATCCAGGAGAAGGATCGCATTGTAGCAGGACTGCTGCACCATATCGCCTGGTTGTATCGTTACCGGGAAGATCATGAGCAGGAACGGCGCTTTCTGGAGTTTAGTCTGGAAGCTTATGTTAGAGTGTTCGAGCGGGAAGGCGCGGGCAGTAATGAAGCAAGACTGCTGTACCTGCTTGGTGAGCTGAATCGCAGAGCAGGGCACTTCCACGAGGCCGTCAAATGGTTCGGGCGTGTCATTCACGATAAACGGATCACGGATGCGGCTATGATTCGGGCATCTAGAGAGCAGTGGGCCCTGCTGAGGGAACAAATGATATCCGGCAAGATGGAACTGCCTGAAGAAATGATTGAAGCAGATAAAGAGGCTGCTAAGCGCAGCCCCATCTAATTGAACTTTGATTATTTGCGGACAGGTTTACTGGAGAGCAGATAATCACTGTCGTTATCAATAACGGTCATGCTGCCATTACAACAAGGAAAGACCAGCAATTTCTTTTTGCCTTCACGAATGCGTACAAGCTCTCTCGGTTTGAGGGGCAGCAGCACATTGCTTGCTTGGCAAAACGGGCATTGCTGTACATAGATGTCCCCCATGACAATATCATAGGGCCAGCTGTTTTCAAAAGGGATCATTCCTGCTCGCCTTCTGAAGGGGCTGGTTTGGATGCTTCTTCTTTGGCCAATTCGGCAATCTTCTGCAACAGGATGTGCTGGGGCATGTGCATCAGGTGCTCAAGCGGTACGCCAAGGGATTCTGCTAATTTGACGGCTGTGTCAGCCGATATTTGTAAGGGTTTCATCACATTTACCTCCTGAAAAAGTGGCTTAAACTATTTCTCTAGTATAGAGATAGAGCACTCATAAAACCAGTTTTTAATTGAAGTATTTTAGCTCAAATCCTTGAATTCCAAAAAGAGAGGTGCCTTATTAAATGAAAACACCATTAAAACCTGTATGGGATCTGGAGTCCATTTTTAGTGGAGGTTCTTCCTCCGAATCGTTCGCTGCGTACTTGGCCCTGCTAGAACAGGATGTACGCAAACTTCAAACCCTGTTGATTGAAACCGCTGCACCAAAGACACTTGAAGAAACTTATGCATTCGACGCCATTCTGGAATTACTGCAGAGCTGTTACATTCGGATTTCGGAAGGTTCTGCATTTGTGTCTTGCCTTTCATCGCAAAATCAGCAGGATAAGAAGGCTACGCAGCTGCAAGGCTCCGTTAGTACTCTCGGGGCCATGCTGAACAGCAGCAAGTCCCGTTTTGATAACCTTCTTAGTCAGACAGCAGATGACATATGGGAGAAATGGGTTGCTCGCGAAGATATCAAGCCTTTGGCTTTTGTACTGAATGAGAGCCGGACACAGGCTCGTGAGAAGCTGTCCCCTGAACTTGAAGGCCTTGCGCTGGATCTGGGCGTGGATGGCTATCATGGTTGGGGCAAGTTCTATAATACGATCGTAAGTAAAGTAAACATTCCGTTTGAACAAAACGGTGAAACGATCATGCTATCCGCCGGACAGGCTGCCAACAAGCTGAGTGACAGTGATCGCAACGTGCGTGAAACGGTATTTGCGAGCTGGGAGAAGGCTTGGACGGATGTAGAAGACTTCTGTGCCGATACATTAAACCATCTAGCCGGATTCCGTCTGAAGTTATATGAGAACCGCGGCTGGGACGATATTCTCAAAGAACCACTAGCTATCAACCGGATGTCTCGCCAAACGCTCGATACGATGTGGGACGTTATCAACGGAGCCAAACCGGCACTCGTGAAGTATCTGGAACGTAAGGCGAAGCTGCTGGGTGTGGATAAACTCAGCTGGAGTGATATTGATGCACCTGTAGGCAAGTCCGGTGGCAAAGTGACTTATGATGAGGCGGCAATCAATATCGTTGAACAATTTGCCAAATTCAGCCCGAAGCTCTCGAAATTTGCAGAGATGGCGTTTGAGAAACGCTGGATTGAAGCGGAAGATCGCCCAGGCAAACGTCCAGGTGGATTCTGCACTTCTTTGCCGCTAAGCAAAGCTACCCGCATATTCATGACGTTCTCCGGAACGCCATCCAACGTTTCTACACTTGCGCATGAACTGGGTCATGGTTACCATCAGCATATTATGGAAGAGCTGCCTGCACTGAATCAACGTTATGCCATGAATGTGGCGGAGACGGCCTCCACATTTGCCGAGCTGA
Organism: Paenibacillus illinoisensis NBRC 15959; assembly: GCF_004000925.1. Classification (GTDB taxonomy): domain Bacteria; phylum Bacillota; class Bacilli; order Paenibacillales; family Paenibacillaceae; genus Paenibacillus; species Paenibacillus illinoisensis. The sequence goes on from NZ_BIME01000008.1 coordinate 33,076, forward strand.
TTGTTGCCGACGCATTGGTGCAGTCAGCGACAGATGAACAGGAGAAGCTAGCTCTGCTGGAAGATAAGATTCAGCGCAGCGTTGCCTTCTTCATGAATATTCATGCCCGTTTCCTGTTTGAGAATCGCTTCTATGAACAGCGCAAAAAAGGCTTGGTTAATGCAGATGAGTTATCCAAGTTGATGGTGGAGGCTCAGCAGGAAGCCTTCTGTGGTGTTCTTGCAACGGATCATCCTCACTTCTGGGCATCCAAGCTGCATTTCTATCTGACAGGTGTACCGTTCTACAACTTCCCTTACACCTTTGGCTACATGTTCAGTGCGGGCATCTACGCCAGAGCACAGCAGGAAGGTACAGCCTTTGCAGACAAATATGATGATTTGCTGCGGGATACCGGGCGAATGACGGTGGAAGAGCTTGCACAGAAACATCTGGGTACAGATCTGACACAGCCTGACTTTTGGCAAAATGCTGCGAATCTGGTAATTGCCGATATTGAGCAATTTCTTGAAATGACAGCAACCACGAAGTGACAAATACGGGGAGTGGTACCCAAGCATTTTGAATGAAATGCTTCGTATACTCGTATGTGAAAAAGAGAGCTGCACCACATGTTAACCAGCATGTGGATGCAGCTCTCTTTGGTTATTCTATTCGTGGGACTGATTCGTATAATTTGTCGGATTATCAAGAATTAACTCGTTTTAAAGCATTGGATTGGCAATTAATTGTGCAACTTATAGTCATAAATACCCAAGTTTGTTTCATTTTGTTGAATGAGTATATTTGTTGTCATATAATGGTTCGTAAGTCCTTGTTTTGAGGGATGAAGTGCATAAAGGAGGAGCAATAATGGTAAATATTGACCAGCTTTCATTAGCAAGACAGTTGGATTTGGTGTTTAAAGAACTTGATAAGGAACTGTCAGGGTTAGACTCAGGTGTAGTTTTTGTGCAAATACGCAATAATGTAATTGGAAAGTTCGGTATTCGACATAATCCGATTTCTGGACGGAATGGACAAATGGAAACAGAGGATCAGGGGTTAACTGGAAGTCAGCGCTCCTCATTCCGAGCTATGGCACTTGAGACTTTAAAGTTTAAGCAGAACTGGACACATGGAGAAATTTCGTATGACTTCACCGTAAGACAAGGCGTGATTTTGGTGGACGCTACGATGGAATCCAATTACAACATGGCTAACCTTATGATTCGCTACCCTAGAACAAATACATATAAGGATTCAGGAATGGAGTCGACATCTTAATTGTGCAGACATGCACAAAAGCGGCGCTTCCGGAGAAGGCCGCTTTTTGGCTTTAAATCATCCAAGCATTAGTCCAGAACTTAAGAACGACCAGACAATTGTTGCTCAGCGATTTGTACCAGACGTTTAGTAATGTATCCACCCAGAGAACCTGTCTCACGGGAAGTGTAGTTACCGTAGTAACCGTCTTGTGGAATTGTTACACCCAGCTCTTGCGCAGCTTCTACTTTCAATTGTTGCAGCGCTGCGTTTGCTTGAGGAACAACCAGATTGTTGGAACGGCTTCCGCTACCTCTGTTTTGACCTCCGTACATGTGTGTCACCTCCTTATGGCTTGGTGATGTTAGTATGGTTAGAGAATGAGGAAATATACGTGATATGGCGTAAGGGAATAATTGGGATTTAATTGTAAAGAAACACATGAAAAAAGCCGATCCAGACAGGATCGGCCTCTTTGTTAATAAGGTAAATATTATAGGTGTGTTGTACTACCGTACAAGATTGAAAGGGACTACTCCTTGGTAGGAGCTATAACCTCAATCCGGGTGAGAAGTTCAACGGGTTGTTCAGGTTCCAGACGAATTAACCCGGTCTGTTCATCCGTCAGAGGGAGGTTCGGGGCATCGGAGAGCCAGGTGTAGGGCTCAATGCACAGAAACTGATCGGATTCACCCTTGGTAAAGAGCACCCAGTGTTTAAAATACTGTTCATCTGCTGAGTAGTTCAGCATATATCCATCCTGACGACGGAGCTGGGCAGTCGCTGCCTGACCTTCCGTAGCTTTGAGAATCGTATCCCAGTTGCGTCCCTGCATATTAACACCTTGATTTAAGGCGTCCCAATCTCCAAGAGGTTCAAGCTCACCCGTGGGCAGCTGTTCCTCGTTCTGAGCATATACGCCAGAGACAGGTAGTTGAAGTGTCCAATCGGCAGGCTTGCCGTCTAGCAGGAACCATGTATGATATCCCATTCCAAACGGAGCGGGAGTCGAACCCAGGTTGGTAACACGAAGACGCTGGCTCAGCACGGAGTTTTGCAGCCTGAACGTCATTTCGAGCTTCAGAGGCACCGGAAATTGTTCCATCCAATGCTCTTCATTTGCAGTCAGCAATTCGGTTGTAATGGCACAGCCTTCTTCATCTTCTTCAATGTCGCTGACACACCAGGATTGGGTGCGATGGAGACCGTGAATATGGTTGTCATTTGCCGTATTCTGATCGAACTGGTATTGAACCCCTTCGTATTCGAAGCGTCCACGATGTATGCGTCCTGGCGGAACTAGAAGCGGAACACCGAAGTGATAAGGTTTCTGCAAATAAAATGCTAAATCATCTTCTTCTGGACTGCGGACGACATCACGATCCTGCACCAGATCACGAATCGAGATGATATTGTTTCCTAGACGCGGTAGCAGGGTGATCTCCAATTCACGGCTATGTAGGATATACGTGTCGTAACCATTCCATTGGCCTTTGGTCACTTGTTTCATATCGATGCTCCTTTTCCCACTTGAAATCTGTCTGCAAGCGGCTTAACATGCTCCGCTGCAGGCGTGTCATTGAGTACATGCCAGCAATCCCATACAGCCCTCCGTGGGAGGGCTAAACAGGATAAGCAATTCCATCATAACAGATTTCGGCTTGGCGGGTAAAAAAAGCTGATTCCATTTTTGACAATCTGCGTGAAGCGGATTAAGATGGAATGCAGAAGGAAATAACATATGAATTGAATTAAAGCGATGACAGGGATAAGTAAGTCAGGAGAAAACTCTTCAGAAAGCCGGTGGGTGATGCGAACCGGTGTGAACTCTTTACCGAATGGACCCTGGAGTGCCGATTGGAACAGGTGCCTTGCAGAAATGCAAACCGTACCTCAGTAGAATTGGACGTCTATTCCACGTTACGGGAAAATGAAGGTGTTTTTCGCATGATTGAAAAACACGAATAAGGGTGGCACCACGGTCTCACGTCCCTTGCGGATGTGAGGCTTTTTTGCGTCCGCGGAGAAGAAACAGACTTGAACAAAACATGAGGAGGCGCAAGTGACTTATGAAAACTGTATTATCTGGAATCCAGCCAAGCGGTAAACTTACGCTGGGCAACTATATTGGTGCAATCAAGAACTTTGTGAAGCTGCAGCATGATTACCAATGCCATTTTATGGTGGTAGATCTCCACGCAGTAACCGTGGCTCAGGAGCCAGCTGCACTGCGTGAACAGTCTGAAGCCGTCGCTGCACTGTTTCTAGCAGCGGGGATCGATCCAACAAAGTCAAATGTGTTCCTGCAATCCCATGTTCCTCAGCATGCTGAGCTTGGATGGTTGATGACGACACTGACATCGATGGGTGAACTGGAGCGGATGACCCAGTTCAAGGATAAATCTTCAGGCAAGGACTCGGTGGGGGCAGGCTTGTTCGTATATCCTTCATTGATGGCAGCCGACATTTTGCTGTACAATGCGGACCTCGTTCCTGTAGGAGAGGATCAAAAACAGCATTTGGAACTCACCCGCGATCTGGCGGGCCGTTTCAATCATCGTTATGGAGAATACTTTACCATTCCGGATCCATATATTCCGCAGGTGGGCGCACGCGTGATGTCCCTGGACGATGCTTCCTCGAAAATGAGTAAAAGTAATCCAAATGCGGGCAGCTACATTGCCCTGTTGGACCCGCCGGATGTGATCCGCAAGAAAATCAGCCGTGCCACGACGGACTCCGGACGTGAAGTGGTTTACGATCCGGCCAAAAAGCCAGAGGTCAGCAATCTGATGAGCATCTATGCAGAGTGTGCAGGCATTACGCTGAATGAAGTAGCAGAGCGTTACGAGGGTAAAATGTATGGTCCGTTCAAAAAAGAGCTGGCCGAAGTGGTTGTCTCTGTTATTGAACCGTTACAGGAACGATATCGCGAAATTCGTGAATCTGGCGAACTGGCCGAGATTTTGGAGACTTCAGCACGTCGTGCTGAAACAGTCGCTGCCAAAACGCTTCATGATGTGAAAGAACGCATGGGGTTTGTTCCTAGACGTACAGTATAGGCTATCACGGACATCGTTCAACAATGTTAAAATTTCACGATATAAAGTGAACAAAAAAGAGAGGAGCCAACAGCTCCTCTCTCTTTCTGTTCATATAGGAACCTGCACCGCCTGATTCAGCCATCATTTTGCCCAGCATCGTGCCAAGTCCGATAACATTGGCTATGGTTCAAAGCGTACTACTGAGTCCACCTTCCAGGTCAGGATGTCGATTCGGATGTAGAACGCAATTCCTGTCGTTCCTTCTTGGCACGAATGACGAAACCCCAGCCGATATTGGCAATGGACAGGATGAACAGCAGCGAGGCTAACCAGCCGTTATAAGAAATCGATATGGCTGAAACCGTTAACAAAACAATCGAAGAGAATGCGAACCATAAGGACAAACCTTTACTCATTGGGAAAAACCTCCATCACAAATTTAATGAATCTCCGTATAACTTGAGGCGTGCGAGCCATAATAATCTTGCAAGCTTGCAATACATTACAGACACAGATTGAAAGGAGATTTTAAATATGGCTCAAGGATCTCGTTCTAACAACTTGGTGGTACCTCAAGCAACTGCAGCACTGCAACAATTGAAAATGGAAGCTGCACAGGAACTGGGTGTAACAATCCCGCAAGACGGTTACTACGGTAACTACACTTCCCGTGAGACAGGATCTCTTGGTGGTTACATCACCAAACGTCTGGTACAAATCGCTGAGCAACAATTGTCTGGGTCTGGCAAATAATTTATCATAAAAGCAAGCAACAAAACAAAGGCCCGGAGCGGAAACGCTCCGGGCTTTTCATCGCGCAACCGTTCCTTACTTGATTGTGCCTTTCCCGGTCCTTCTCGTCAAGACCGGGCAGATAAAAGTTTTTTATCCATTTTTTCATCGCTTAACCAGCCCACATACGTATCAATCGTTTCAAAATTGCGGTCCATCACGACAACGGCGACAAACGGATACTGCTTGCGGTGTCGATACCGTACATCCGCCCAGCGGACTTTGTATCCTGCAGGCAGCTCCTCTACCTCCGCAACCGCATAGGAGGTGAAGTAGAGAAAGGCAGTGACCTCTGGTGATTTGCGTGAGGCAGCTACAGCCGCATGAGTGGAAGAAGAGGCATGCAGATGCCATGTCAGCTCTGCTCCATCCATTTTTCCGATTTCGTAACTGTTATCCGCAAAATGCTTCACCACATGCCAGCGGTTCCAGGATATCGTTGGAATGACGATATAGCGAAGCGCCGGTTTGTTGTTGTCCAGCCTTTTTACTTTGGCTACAGCCTGGGCATGGGCAATGATTCGCCATACATAATAGAGGGCTATAACGATATACAGTGTGACAAACAACGGAGCAGGGGCGATCAGATCAAAGGCCCACAGCAGGATTGCCACCACGTGCGAAGCGAACAGAAACGGATCGAAAATATGAATGATATTCCAGGCAATCCATCGTTCCGAGAATGGTCTTGCTGCCTGGGTTCCATAGGTGTTGAACAGATCGGTAAAAACGTGAACGCCCACAGCGACAGCTGTCCAGGTAGCGACGTGTCCAATGGGAACATCCGGGAAAATCAGTGCAATGACGCCCGTGATGAGCAGAACCCATAATAGAAGAAAGGGCGGCGAGTGGGACATACCCCGATGATTTCGAATGTACAATGAGTTGCTTTTGAGACGCAGTGCCGTATCAATGTCAGGGGCCTGCGAGCCAGCAATGGTACCCACCATCACCGCAGCCGCGAGCATGGGACTGGAAGCCACGACAGGATCGACATAAGCCAGACCTGCCAAACCAATACCCATGACAAAATGTGTAGAAGTATCCATAAACGTCTCCTTTGTGGTGTAGCTCGATTTCATCATATTAATGATTCTCTATCTAGGTGATACCCATATATAGTGTATATTATCCGCCTGTCTTGAAGCAAAACAGCCAAAACCCGAAAAAGATGTCATAAGAAGTTCATTTCACCCAACATTTGTACGAGCATTGTCATACTCTTGGCCATTTACCTATGATAAACTTTATATCGGAGACAAAGAGAGAAACCTCCAAACCGAGAATTAAGGGGGATTAACCAAGCGTGGACAATCAGTTGGGATACCAGGCTTCTTCCGATTCTGCAACATTGACCTCGCCTCCGACCAAGTCGGGATCGTGGAAAGACTTTATTCATATCACCAAACCGGGAATACTTCGGACCAATCTTATTGCTGTTTTTGGAGGGTTTTGGCTGGCATCCCAGTGGGATTTCAACTTGGTAAAGATGCTGCTGACCCTACTTGGGACTGCGCTTGTTATGGCTTCTTCCTGCGTATTTAACAATTATTTTGATCGTGAACTTGATTTGAAAATGGAACGTACCCGCAACCGCTCCTTACCGACAGGAAGGCTAACACCGAAGGTGGTATTGTCGTATGCCATCATTTTAGGCGTGCTAGGCTTAACTGTTCTTTTTGCTTTTTCGGGTATACTTGCCGGATTATGCGGCATTTTTGGCATGTTTGTCTATGTTGTTATTTATACGCTTTGGTTAAAACGTTCTTCAACATGGAGCACATCCATCGGTGGTTTGTCAGGTGCCATGCCGCCAGTTATCGGCTATGTCGCTGTAACGGGACGTTTGGACCTGGGTGCATGGCTGCTTCTTGCCATGTTGTTCCTGTGGCAGCCTCCGCATTTCTGGGCGCTCGCCATCCGCAGGGTAGAGGATTATCGGGCCGGTGGATTTCCGCTGCTGCCTGTAGTGAAGGGCATTGAACGGACCAAGATTCAAATGATTCCTTATCTGGTGCTGCAGATTTTTGTTCCCATTCTAATGTATGCATACGGGTATGCCGGTATTTTTTATCTGACGGTATCACTGGTGCTGTCTGTACTGTGGCTATATTATGCACTCAAAGGATTTCGTGCGCAGGATACGGACGCCTGGGCCAAAAAGGTATTTCTTTATTCCATTAATTATCTGTCTCTGAGCTTCATACTGATGATTCTGGATACGGTTCATAAATAATGGGATGGATTACGGTGAAGGTGCAAAATAAATGCTTGGGCATCTGCATCAAGAACGGTTACAATAAGGAAGGGTCCCATCCAGAGTGGGGTTCTTCGTATACATATGCAATTTCAAGCAAAAGAAGTTACTTATTTCTTCATAACGTGACATCCCGGGCAAGAAACGATAGCCATGTAATTCAAAGCAAGATATGTATGCGCATTCATATCGAAAGCACAGAGAAAGGACGAGGATGATGCTGAAAAAGTACAAATGGACCTGGATGCTGCTAGGTCTCGCACTGATTATGGCTGTATACCTCATGTGGGGCACCGTCTTTGCCAGCAAGGAGAAATTACCCGAGATTCGGGAGATCCAATCCTTCTCCATGGAAAATGTGGATGGGACAACGGTTTCGCTCGATGATACCAAAGGCAAGGTGCGGCTGTTCTATTTTTATTTCACCAGTTGTCCTGATGTATGCCCAATTACGACGTTTACGTTGTCCCAGGTGCAGGATTTGTTGAAGGAAGATGGCACATTCGGCAAGGATGCGTCCTTTGTTTCGATTTCATTTGATCCGGAAGTCGATACCAAGGAGAAAATTAAGGAATTCGCGGACCGTTTCCACGCGGATTATGACGGGTGGTATTTCCTGCGAGGGGATATGGATAAAACAAAGCAGCTCGCCAAGGATTCATTTCAGATCCTGATTGAAGGCGAGAGCAAGGATGACTTTGCACATATGAACATGATTGGTCTCGTAGACCAGAACAATCAGCTGCGCAAGGTGTATAATGCATTTAATACAGAAGATGTCGAGCCTGCAGTAATCGCAGAGGATATCCGCAATCTGATCAATGAATAATCTGTTCAAATTATATTAGAATCCTGTTAGTATCCATAAAAAAGGCTGATTGTCGGGTTGGTAAATAACCGGTAATCAGCCTTTTGCAATTGTTTTACGTTTAGAATGACGGGTACTCGGGGTATTGAATATACTCTTCCAAACCGGCCTTCTCCAACTGGGCAATGATGTATTCATCAGGGGTTCCTTCCACACCCGCATAACCACGTCTGGTATACATCTGCACTGCATCAGGGAAGGCGTCTCGCAGCACACCTCTGATTTTTTTACCCGAACTGTCATTATCCATAAACAGATATACTTCATCATAACCAACCTGTTTGCGCAGGGACTCCAGCTTGAGCGAATTGAGAGTGCCGAATGTACATAAAATGTTGATTTCCGGCCCAACGAGACGTTTCAGCTTGCTGCGATCATTCTTACCTTCCACAATGACATGAATAGGCATGATATTCACCTCTTGTTCGAGAGCTAGTGTCGACATTCCCCGGGAAATGTTGCAGCGAAAATCGACTGGATTATATATAGTTTAGCTGTAAATGGGGGAATGATGCAAAGCAAAGGTGAATACAAGCCATTTTAATAAAAAAAGTACTTACATCATGGATTACGTTTATCCCAGTACGCTATTCGGATCGGTTGAAGACAGGGATGCCTCACGTCTGCTGGTGAAGTAAGGAAGGAGCAGAATGCCGACCATTAATAGAATAAACGCGATGAAATACGGCGAGACACCTACACGCAGCTGACCTGCGGCGATTGGACCAATGAAGGATCCAATGGAGGTAGCGATGGACTGTAGTGAGAAAATACGTCCCAGCTTGCTTCCGCCACTTAAACGGATAAACAGGGTAGCCATAGCTGGAAAAGTAATCCCTTTGGACATGCCAAGTACAAACAGTACAGCTGCCAGAGGAATGTCCGGGAAGGCTGCCAGCGTGAAGAAGCAGAGGGACATCAGCAGCACACCCGCAGTTAAACGCAGCTTGGGCGAATAACGATTAAGAAACAGCATGCTGAGGGTGAGGAGTGCTCCGACACTAATGACCGAAAACAATAACCCTGTAGACATCATGGAGGAGTGTCCACCGCCCCGAAGAGGCAATTCAAAAAACAGAATCCCTTGTGCACAAGCAATGACCAGAGGCAATGCAAAATAACGCCAGGAGACAGGAATGAAGGTATTCGTACTTCCTCCGAGGTTAGCAGGTTTGGGAGGTACGGTTTCTTTCTCACGCTGAACATCGACAAGCCCCTTCGGCATGGACAACCAGGCGATCATACCCGACAGAATGAGCAGGTATCCAAGACTTGCAAATGTAGCAGAGAATCCCAAAGCACCAACAATCAGTGCTCCAGCAGCTGGAGATACAACAGACGCCAGCGTATGCACGACACCATGTCCGGACATATACTTGCCCTGAGTGACCGGGTTGGTCGACAGCTGAGCAAGCAGTGCTAGACAGGCCGGAGACAGAAAGGCGAGCACAAAGCCGCTGATGGAACGAAGCGCAAGCAGCTGCCATGGCGTGTGAATGTGGGCTTGCAGCAGCAGAATAATACCTGCTCCAAGCAGACTAAACACGATATAACGCCGACTGCCGTGTTTATCGATTTGTGTGCCGGCAATTAAATTGCCGGGAAGATGAGTCAAGGAGTAGATTCCCATCATCCACCCGATGAAGGTGGGTGCAGCTCCAAGCGAGATGGCAAAGGGGGTCAGGATGGGATATTGGGCGTGCAGGTCAAAAACAGCAAGAAACAAAAATAGATAGAGCCAGATGGCCGTTTTCACAAAAGCCCCTCCTTGTTAAACGATACATGTTCATGCCAGGTCGTCAGATGTGTTCCCGATTCTTCATGCAAAACCTCATGGTACTACTTGTACGTTCAACTGGACGAACTTAGACCTTTATTTTTATGAGAGAGTGCTTAGCTGACAGCGGGTTCGGAAATCATGTATAATATTCGGGAAGTGTGATTTCTTAACTCTAATACGGAAGGTGTAATCATGAACATAGAAGTGATCAAAGAGTTTGTGATGCAGAACTGGCTGGTGATCGTCGTTGCACTGATCATTTTGTTCTTTGTTCTGAATGTGGTCAAAACCGTATTGAAATGGGCGATTGCCATCATCATTATTGCGGCTCTGTTGATATACAGCGGCATCTCCATCGATCAGATTAAACAGACGGTTTCAAATGTGCAGTCCAGTACGATGGACACATTGAAAAAGGAAGCGACCAATATGATGGTGAAGGAAGCCTCCAAGGCCACCTACGCCAAAGGGCAGGATGGACAATTTACCATTACGAGTCCCAATGTGGAAATTAAGGGGACAGCCGGGTCGAACAAGGTCAATGTGACCTTGCGCGGAATTTCACTGGGCGAATGGAATCTCGACAATGAAACGATACGTACGTTTGTCGAACAGGCCAGAGGAAATGGAACTGTACCAGCTTCTTAGCAAAGGGGGAATGAATACGTGTTGCAGAGTTGGCTGGACAGCCTGAAGGAATTCAATGGCATCACGATTATGCTGTTATTGATTGTGGCAGCTTCATTGCTCCAGGGATGGTCCAGAGGGGCTTCGCGTTCTGCAGGAAGATTATTTGGATTCCTGATGGATGGCATTATGGCGGTCATTGGCATTCTGCTGTCCATTGGTTTGACCCTTTGGCTGGCGCCGTATGTGCAGCAGTGGTTGTCTGCACATGCTTCAGCCATGCCGAATCGGGATCTGAACCGATGGGAGCAGATGTATTATACGTTGGTTACGGCGATTGCTGATTTTCCATTGATGCGGTTTGCCGTGTTGTTTGTGCTTAGTTATGGATTTATTCGTATGGTTCTTGGCTTGTTCTCGTCCCTTTTCTTCAGAAGGAGATATCATTCGGCAGAACAAGAGAGCAGTCCCAAGGGTATTATTAGCCGCTTCATGGGTGCAATCATAGGAGCAGTCATTGGATCTGCCCGCGGGATGATTGTCATTGCCGTTCTTTTCATGATTGTCAGCCTGTATCCCGGAAGCATGTTCAGCCGATATGTAGAGGCTTCGCCGATCTACATGCAGGGAGCAAAGTCCGTTATTGAACCGTTATCCGGTAACCTGATCAAGGACAAGCTGCCGGTATTTACCCAAGCGGTTCAGAAGGAACTGGGCGGAATTTTGCAGCGCAAATATGATGTCATTGACCACAATATTCCTGCAGATATTGAATCTGCAGCCAGTGAAATTGTGAAAGGTCACACGACGGATGAAGCGAAAGCACGGGCCTTGTATGATTGGGTTGGTTCCCGCATTCAATATGATTACGGGAAAGTGGATGATTATGAGCAAAAAGGCATATGGCATGAACAGACACCGCAGAACACGTTTGATACGCGTAAAGGGGTATGCATTGATTACGCACGTTTGTATGCGGTCATGGCCCGTTCACAAGGGCTGGATGTTAAGGTCGTTACAGGACTTGGGTACAACGGCCAGGGCGGATATGGCCCACATGCATGGAATGAAATTTATTTGAGTGATTCCCAGAGCTGGATTCCGCTTGATCCGACATGGGCGGTGAGCGGTGACTGGTTCAATCCTCCGAATTTTGCCGATACCCATCTGAAAGATCAGACAGCATAACATTACACCGGACAGGGTTCCGGATTATGACGACGTTGCCAGGTTATCATACCGCGGCTGGACTTCTAAGAGCGGTATGCATCAAGTCATGAAAGAGGTAGGATGAATGAACAATCATTCAAAAGAGAAGGATGAACTTACCGACAAACGGCGCTTCAGTTACCGGATGAACGTATTTTTCTTCGCTTCCTTTGTTATTTTTAGCGTTATTATCGTACGGCTGGCGTTTCTGCAATTCGTGGAAGGGCCTGAGCTCAGTCAGGAAGAGGCCAGCAACATTACCAAGGATGTGCCGCTCGCTCCGGTGAGAGGAACCATCTATGATTCAACCGGTGAGGTGAAGCTGGCGTATTCCAAGCCGATTCAGTCTCTATACCTGACGCTCTATAAAAACTATGGTGATGTAAACGGACAACCAAGTCCAAACTTCCCGGAAGCTCAGGATATTGCAACAAGGCTGCATGATGTGTTCGAACAGTACAAAACCAAGGAGTCGGAGTCCCTTACCGTTGATCAGATCATTGAAGCGATGGATCTGAACTCCCGCAAGGCGAATGGCTTCATGCCACGACTTATCAAGAGCGATCTGTCGGAGGAAGAAGTGGCTTATTTCCTTCAGCACAAGGATGAATTCACGGGAATTCAGATTGTTGAAGAAAGTGTGCGATACTATGATCCGGACACCGTGGCTGTTCAGACCATCGGATATTTGAAAAAATTCAAAAGTTCCAAAACATTGGACAAATACCAAGAGATTGATGAGGCCAACAAAACGCAAACGGACCCGGGACTGGTATATACGGAAAACGAGTTTGTCGGGTTCGACGGTCTTGAGCTGCAGTATCAAGATATACTGCGCGGCAAAAGCGGTTATAACTCCGTGGATGTGGATTTGCGGAATTTGCCTGAGGGCGTTGCAGGATCTACTCCACCTGAGAAGGGCTATGACCTGATTACGAGCATCAACAAAAACGTGCAGGTGAAGACAGAGCAGGCGATCCTGGATCAACTGAGCTGGCTGCATACGCACCCGGTTTCTGGTAGACTGCACCCGAATGCTAAGACAGGTTTTGCGGTAGCAATGGAAGTGGACACTGGGAAAATTGTGTCGATCGCCAGTATGCCGGACTACGATACGAACATCTGGAGAACAGGAAGCATCACGAACGAACAATATGATGACATCAAATATGTCTATCAAAATGGTACCATTCGTTCCTTCCCTCCGGATGATTCCAAAAAGCGGGCTGAATCGGTTGTATTGCTTGGTTCCACGATCAAACCTCTGAGTGTATTGATCGGTCTAAAGGAAGGTTTCTTCACTACGAATACCGTATATCCAGACAGGGGTTCTACAACTTTCGGTGGGGATAACCGCAGAGTACAGAACTCTTCCGGTCACGTATACGGTCCGTTGACTCCACATGATGCGATTCGTCACTCTTCCAACGTTTTTATGATCGATGAAATCGGTAAGAAGTTGTACACCCAATATGGTGCCGGAGGGATCGATATATGGGATAAGTACATGAAGCAATTCGGTCTCGGTGTTTCGACTGGAATCGATCTGCCAAACGAATGGCTGGGATACAGAGAATACACGAATGAACAGGAAAGTTCTCTGACTCGTCTTGTGTATGCTTCTTTTGGTCAACAGGGGAAATACACGGCCATGCAGCTTGCCCAATATACAACGATGCTGGCCAACAAGGGTAAACGAATGGAGCCGCAATTGGTAAGTGAGATCCGAGATTCCGAAGGGAATGTCGTAGAGAAAATGAAACCAAAAGTGCTAAGTACGGTCGATTTCAATGACGCTTATTGGAATGAGGTACAACGAGGCATGGCTACGGAGGTTACTGCATTTAGCGGATTCCCTTATGACTTTGCCAGAAAAACAGGAACCTCTACACAGGTAGTCGGCGGAAAATTGGTCGACAACGGGGTATTTATCGCGTATGCGCCGCGGGAAAATCCAAAACTGGCTGTAGCCGTGGTTATCCCCGAAGGGGGCTTCGGTTCCAACAGTGCGGCTCCTGTTGCACGTGCGATCTTTGATGCGTATGACGAGGAGTTCGGTTTGGACGGTGTTCCGAAGAAAGATAAAACGGAAGAAACAGATACACAATAAAACCAGTCGCTCCAAAAACAAGATAGGGAAAATGCATGTATGATCTTGTAAAGTGGCATTGAGAGTAAATCTATTCGACGTCCATTCCAGGAAGTTAATTCCGGGAGAGGACGTCTAATTTTTTTGAAATAGTTTACGATATAAAATAAAAATATGCGACGAGAGGATAAAAATGGTAGAATAGTCCTTGCTTAGCATAGATTTATCGAGAAAATACGGCTAATAACGGCTGAGATGCCGGTCCAGCGTTTGATACAATTGCAGGATAGTCTTGCCTCTGAAATCAATAGCTTATGGTATCTGATCCGGATTTATATACATACAGAGTTCTGGGGGCGAATAATGAGAACGTTTTTTGGAGTGCTTTTTATAATTATAGCGGTACCAATATTACTTCTATTTTTAGCTTTGTTGACCCGAGTACAGAAAGGATATGATCTGTTTATCGTGATAACGGTCTTCCTCTTACCGGGGATTATATTGATGTGGGCTGGCATTAAAAACCTCAATAGTAGGCCCAAGATATCGTATTCCGTTCCTCCTTATCGTCCAGACAATCATGTGGGAAACGATGGAGGGAGCGACCATCTACATCAGTCGGATTCGGTTATTAAACCTAACGTTTTCCGACAGAACATCAACGTAATTAATGGTCATCGAGACCAGCAGGTTGGAATTAATTTAGACCCTGATTTTAATACATACAACAATAGTTCACCTGAGAATGAACACAGGCAGGAACCACAACGTCCCAAGGGTCCTGTGTCAGTTGAATGTTCCGGGTGCGGAGCAAAGGTCAAGGTTCAAGGAATGATGTCTGCTGACTGCGAATATTGTGGCACGACTGTTCAAATTTCGTAACTCAGAAGGGGAATTTCAATGAGAAAAATGTTGGCTAGCATCCTTTTTCTATTATCATGTCTGCCCGTTTATTCTCTCTCTGTTCATACAGCCCTGGAGGGAGGTTGGGAAATCCCAGTTGCTATTTTCTTTCATTTTATACCAGCAACTGCTTTGTTGTATGTTGTATTCAGATTGTTCAAGGGATATCCGTTATTTGATCGAGGACACCGTTCCGGTTCTACAAACCACAAGTCTAGTGAAGAGCATGCCTCAATGGTAGACGAGAGAGAGTGTCGTCAGGAAAAAGAACAAGGGGAACCTGAGCAAAAGGAAGAGAAGAAGCTGCAGATTTCTTGTTCTGGTTGTGGTGCAAAGATACACGTTTCCATTCATTCCACATCTCCATGTGAATATTGTGGAACTATGGTACATGCTTAATAATTGGGGCAAGGAACAAAGTAGACAACCATAGAATTTATAATCGGCAATTTCTTCCTTGAGGAAGGGTTGCCGATATTTTTTTGTGATTTTGTTGATAAATGCAGTCTTGATCCTGAAACCAATTTGCTAAATTGTCACTTGCATATGTTTAAGATGACTCATGTTTACGAAAATGTAACCAAATTTTGGGGGACATGGAAGTCAACCTTTGATAGACTTATATAGGGAAAATATCTGAGCTGTACGTTAATGATTTAGACTGTTAACCATTATTGATATAGAACGGAGAGGCTTATACATGTTTAACCGATGGAGGAGCAAGAAAGCATCCGATGAAGACAAAACTGTCAACAAGCCGTCCGCAGCAAGAATAAACCTGTTCTTTTTCGCTGCATTTGTCATCTTCAGTATTCTTATTTTTCGATTAGCCTTTGTGCAGTTTGTCGAGGGACCTGAATTGACGTATATGGAAACGACACGTAATACAAAAGACATTCCGCTGGCACCTGTGCGTGGACCGATCTATGATGCCACGGGAAAAGTGGCGTTAGCATATTCCGAGCCTGTACAGTCTCTGTATGTATTATTGTATGAGGACTATAGTAACGGTTCCCGGCAGGAAGAAGCTCAAAAACTCGCAGATGATCTGGCTGCAGTGTTCAAAAAGTTTAATCCTGGTGATAAGAAACAGCCGGATGCTGAGGAGATCATGAAACGCCTCGATCTGGATTACCAGAAGACACATGGGTACACACCAAGGTTGGTGAAATCCGATCTGAATACGAAAGAAATCGCTTATTTCATGGAAAAAAAGGCTGAATATCCAGGGGCTATGGTGCTGGAGGAAAATGTGAGAAAGTATGACCCTGATAGGGTTGCTGTCCAGGTCATTGGCTACACTAGAGAGTTCAAGGGGCAACAAAATAACTTGGATAAATATAAAGAAATTAGTAAGTCACTGGCCACGGAAAGAGACCCGGGCCTTCGCTATACTCAGCAAGAAATGGTTGGGGTAGGTGGGCTGGAGTTTCAATATCAGGAGGAACTTCGTGGAAGAAGTGGCTATCAATCTATCGATATTAATGCACGTAATCTTCCTGAAGGAACAATCATGCAGACTCCGCCGGAGAAAGGCTACAGCCTAGTCTCCACAATCAACAAGGAAATTCAGTTGGCAGCTCAGGAAGCGATTACAGATGAACTGCGCAAGCTGCCTAAAGCCATTACGGGGTATGCAGTGGCGATGGAAGTAGATACCGGAAATGTTGTGGCCATGGCGAGCATGCCGGACTATGATCCGAATGATTGGGATTATGAGAAGATCAAATACGTCTACCGTAATGGGACGATCGCTTCCTTCCCGCCGAATGATTCAAAGCCTAGGCATGCCGAATCCGTGGTATTGCTAGGTTCCGTCATTAAGCCTCTTAGTGTGCTTATCGGTCTGAAAGAAGGCTTGTTTACAGCAGGACAGACCTATCACGATCAGGGATATGCCATTCTGGGGAAAGACGGGCGGCAGGTGAGAAACTCCCACTCTGCTTATAATGGTCATATCACGGCAAGACGCGCCATAGAGAAGTCTTCCAATGCGTTTATGATTGATATGGTAGGCAAACGTTTGCTGAATAAATATGGCTCAGACAAAGGGATAGATAAATGGGACGAATATATGAAAGATTTCGGCTTGGGGGTCTCTACAGGCGTGGATCTGCCAGGTGAGTACCTGGGCACACTTGAATATAAAGATAAAGACGAATCAGCATTGACACGTCTGGCGTTTGCCTCATTTGGTCAACAAGCAAAATACACGACGCTTCAGCTCGCACAATATACTACGATGCTTGCCAATAAGGGCAAACGGATGGAGCCTCATTTGGTGAAAGAAATTCGTGACGCAGAAGGCAATGTCGTTAAAAAAATTAAACCTAAAGTTTTAAACGAAGTGGATTTTGCGGATGCATACTGGAATGAAGTACACCGCGGCATGGTCACCAAAGTAAGCTCGTTTGACGGATTCCCTTATGACTATGCCCGTAAAACAGGTACGTCCGAGCAGGGAACCGGACCGAATAAGAAGGAGAACGGTGTGTTTATCGCATTTGCACCGCGTGAGAATCCAAAACTGGCCATCGCAGTTGTTGTACCGGAAGGCGGATTCGGGTCTGTCAGTGCGTCGCCAATTGCACGCAAAATCTTCGATGCATACGATGAGGTGTACGGTCTGGACGGGACGCCAAAAGGGAAAAAGGGTCAGGAGAAGGACAAAGAGTAAAACAAGATTTTTGAGAAGAGGTACCAAAGTAACGGAGATTAACCCATGTGCAGTGGGGTATTCCATATCACGATCCTGCAAAACAGCCAGTGAAAAGGCTGATATACGCAACCGGACAGGCAAGGGAAATTAGCCCTTGCCTTTTTATTTTTCATCGGCTAAAATTTGCACAAGGGAAACATTATTAGTCGTGTATAAATTTTAATACCTTGTACAACAAAATTAGATGCGGACAATTATGTTAGGAGAGGGAAAGGAGAGGTTCGAGTTGTTAATGGTGAAAATGAGGAGTATTCAAAGAGGGCTCATGACGCTGTCAGCCCTGGTGTTGATTGTGGTTTTGACCGCTTGTTCCAGCTCAGCCGAATCGGGAAACACAGAAGGGAAGATGCAGGTTACAGCAACCACAGGCATGATTGCAGATGTAGCACGTGAGATCGGAGGGGCATACGTTGACGTTACCGGGCTAATGGGTCCAGGCGTAGACCCCCATCTGTATAAGGCTTCGCAAGGGGATATCCGCAAGCTGGAGCAAGCTGAAGTCATTTTTTATAACGGGCTGCACTTGGAAGGGAAAATGACTGATATTTTGGAGAAGATGTCCAAGAGCAAAACAGTAACTGCCGTAACAGACGGCATCCCAGTAGATGAATTGCATTCGGGTCAGGAAACCGGAGGTACGGAATATGATCCACATGTCTGGTTTGATGTGAGCCATTGGATGCATGCGGCAGAAGCCGTGCGCGATACACTTGTGGAGGCAGATCCGGATCATGCTGAGGCGTATCAGGCTCAAGCTGAAACGTATTTGGCAAAGCTCGAGGAGCTGGATAACGAAGTGCGCACAAAAATTCAGGAGATCCCTGAAGCGAGCCGGGTGCTTGTTACCGCGCACGATGCTTTTGGATATTTTGGTGAAGCCTACGGCATGAAAGTGATGGGACTTCAAGGTATCAGCACAGCAGCCGAATATGGTGCGAAGGATGTCAGTGAACTGCGGGATTACCTCGTGGATAACAATATTAAGGCGGTATTTGTGGAATCGAGTGTACCAGCCAAAGCGATGGAAGCCATTATTGCCGGAGCCGCCGAAAAAGGACATACGGTCAGCATTGGCGGGGAACTGTTCTCGGATGCCATGGGTGCTGAAGGAACAGAAGAAGGTACTTACATTGGCATGATCCGTCACAATACCGAGACGATTGTAGAGGCATTGAAATAATGATTTTATCCAGAGAGGAGTGGAAGCAGCATGAGCAAGACAACGTTATCTGATAACATGCTTACATCCCAGCATCCGAATGAATTGCAGGGAATGAAGCCTACAATGGCCCCTCTTAGTGTACGGGATCTGGCTGTAGCCTATCATAAAAAGCCAGTTCTCAGCGGGGTTTCCTTTGATATACCCGAAGGCCAGTTGATTGGGATTCTCGGTCCGAACGGGGCCGGGAAGTCCACCCTGATCAAGGCTGTACTCGGACTGGTACCGAAAATGCACGGTGAGGTGCGGATTTTTGGTCAGTCCTACCGTGAGCAGCGGCGCCGGATCGGCTACGTTCCCCAGCGGGAATCGGTCGATTGGGATTTCCCAACCCATGCACTGGATGTGGTGATGATGGGCAGGTATGGTCATCTGGGCTGGTTCCGCCGTCCAGGCAAGAAGGAACGGGATCTGGCTGCACACTGCCTTGAGCAAGTGGGTATGGGAGACTATATGCATCGCCAGATTAGCCAGCTGTCAGGCGGACAGCAGCAGCGAGTCTTTTTGGCTCGTGCGCTGGTTCAGGATGCGGACCTGTATTTCATGGATGAACCGTTTGCAGGCGTGGATGCGACAACGGAAAAGGCCATCATTTCCCTTTTGGAACAGTTGAAAAAGCAAGGGAAGACGGTACTCGTTGTTCATCACGATCTTGCGACGGTGGAGGAATATTTTGATCATGTGCTGCTGCTCAATGGGCGACTGGTTGCTGGCGGGCCGACAAGCGAAGTGTTTGTACCGGATACGCTGCAGGAAACTTACGGAGGCCGGATTGCAATGATCGGAAGCCGGACGGAGAAGGGCCAGGTGTAGTAATGGGGAACTGGATCCTTTCCATTCTGTCTGACCCCAACACACGCTGGATTTTGCTTGGCTGTTTGTTGCTCGGGTTCAGCAGTGGCATTATTGGTTCATTTACATTTTTGCGCCGCCAAAGTTTGATGGGCGATACACTGGCACATGCGGCATTGCCAGGGATTTGTATTGCTTTTATGTTGACGGAAACCAAGTCCGTAGGTCTCTTTCTGTTTGGTGCACTCGCTGCAGGAATCATTGCGACCTTCGGGATATCCTGGATTACCCGATATTCACGGATTAAGCAGGATGCAGCGATGGGGATTGTGCTGACGGTATTTTTCGGCATCGGTGTAGTCATGCTGACCCGTATCCAGCATGGTGCCAGCGGAAGCCAAAGTGGGCTCGATAAATATTTGTTTGGTCAGGCGGCCTCCATGGTGATGACCGATGTATACGTCATGGGCGGTGTCTGTCTCGTTTTACTCATTGCCTGTCTGCTCTGGTTCAAGGAATTCAAGCTGGTGAGCTTCGATCCGGGATTTGCACGGGGCATGGGTCTGCCTGTTGCGGTGCTTGAACAGCTGATTTTGCTGCTGACAGTCATCGCGGTTGTAGCGGGAATTCAGGCAGTCGGAGTTGTTCTTGTTGCTGCCTTGCTTGTGACTCCTGCGGCAGCAGCGCGCTGCTGGACGGATTCACTTGCACTTATGGTGCTGCTCGCAGGCATATTTGGTGCTCTGAGTGGTGCCACGGGCACCATCTTCAGCACGCTCGTTCCTAATCTGCCGACAGGACCCGTGACGGTCCTTGCGGCTACGGTACTGTTTGCCGGCTCGGCGCTGCTTGCTCCGCGTCGGGGGTTACTGGCTCGCCGTTTGCGAAGCATGCAGGCCAAATCGGCTTATCTTCGAGAAGAGCGTGCAACACTTCAGACACTTTCCGCCCAAGGAACACAGCAGGAACGGGGGGAGCTATAATGGCTACATTTTGGATCATATTAACGGCTGTATTGGTTTCGTCCGCATGTGCCATTCTCGGATGTTTCCTTATCTTGCGGCGAATGGCACTGGTTGGGGATGCCATCAGCCATGCCGTGCTTCCCGGGATTGCCATTGCTTTTCTGTGGAGCGGTTCCAGGGATTCATTATGGATGCTGCTCGGGGCCACTATTTTCGGCCTGTTAACAGTTTTTCTCATTCAAAGCCTGCAGGCCGGAGGACTGTCTTCCGATGCGTCCATTGGCATTGTATTTACGGCACTGTTTGCTGTCGGTGTTATTCTGATCAGTCTGAATGCCCAGCATATTGATCTGGACCTGGACTGTGTGCTCTTTGGTGAGATTGCCTACGTTCAGTGGGATACGTTAACACTTGGGGGTACGGATGTCGGGCCAAGGGCCGTCTGGATGCTGGGTATTACGCTCTTGGTCATCCTGATTGTTATCGGATTGTTCTATAAACAGTTCAAATTGTGCGCCTTCGATCCGGCGCTGGCAGCTGCCTGCGGTATTCCGGTCGTATTGTTCCATTACCTGCTCATGGGGCTTGTATCCATGACGTCCGTGGCTTCCTTTGAAAGTGTGGGGTCCATCCTCGTGGTGGGCATGTTGATTGTTCCCGCGGCGACAGCTTATCTGCTCACGGATCGATTGGGAAAAATGATTTTGTACAGCGTACTGGTGGGGGCTGCTTCCTCTGTTGGGGGATATATGATGGCATATGCATTGGATGCTTCCATTGCAGGCTGCATGGTGGCGGTAGCTGGAATTCTGTTTGTTTTGGCACTCTTGCTCTCTCCGAAACATGGCATTATCCTCCGCTACGCTCGTCGTAAATTCGCGACACGTTAGAACTAGATAACAACCGTCTGCATACGCAGGCGGTTTTTGCTGTTTGGGATGTGTGATATCGGGTATGACATCCATATAGATGAGGATTTCCCTCGATCTGCTCCAGCACATAAGTGCATATGATCTTGTCTGCCTTCATATCGTTATTTGGATTGACCGTTATTTTGTTGCATCTGGATGATCTGTGGTAAAATGGCGTTAGCTGTGACGTCCGGAGCGTCCGCCTCCTGCGGATACCGGGCGGTCTTTTTGTGAGAGAATAGTTGGATAGAGAGAAGTAGAGAGACAACCGAGGAGGAATACTGCATGAGTGAACTTAAATACAAATTGCTGGCGCTGGATATGGACGGGACATTGCTCAACGATAACCATGAAATTACCCAGGAAACCGCTAAGTGGATACAGATCGCCATCCGGCGCGGGGTGCATGTGTGCCTTTCCACAGGAAGAGCTGTATTCCATGCGATGCCGTACGCGGTACAGCTTGGACTGGAAACGCCGATGGTCACGGTGAATGGCAGTGAAGTCTGGAAAGCTCCACATGACCTGCACATTCGTCATCTGATGGACCCGGCCCTGATCCGTACCATGCAGGAAATTGGCGAGAAATATAACAGCTGGTATTGGGCATATTCCGTAGAGGAGCTGTTCAACCGTGAGCGTTGGACAGAAAATATTGAAGATCTGGAATGGCTGAAGTTTGGTTTCAATACGGAAGATGATGAAGTTCGTCATCAGATCATGATGGAACTGCAGCAGCTGGGAGGCCTTCAAATGACGAATTCCTCACCAGTTAATATCGAGATTAACCCGGCTGGCATTTCAAAAGCGAGTGGCGTGGCTGAGGTCTGCAAACTGCTGGGCATAGAAATGTCCGAAGTCGTCGCAGTGGGAGACAGCCTGAACGATCTGGCCGTAATCGAGGCGGTAGGTCTGGGTGTTGCCATGGGGAACGCACAGGACCAAGTGAAGGAAGCCGCTGATCTGATTGTGGCGAGCAACAATGAAGATGGAATCGTGGAAGTCATTCGTGAACACATTTTGAAGGGGGAATAACCTTTGCTTGCAACCGTTGGCTGGATTTTAATTGTGCTTTTGTTTGCAGTGGGAATGGCCGGAACGGTATACCCGATACTGCCTGGAGCTATAGCGATCTTTTTCGCGTTTCTGGTCTATGGCTGGTTCTTCAGCTTCGATCCGTTTGGTGTATGGTTCTGGATTTTCCAGATTCTAATCGTGGTGGTCCTGTTCGTAGCGGATTATGTGGTTAGTGCATGGGGGGTCAAGAAGTTCGGAGGCTCCAAGCTATCTACAACCCTGAGTACGATTGGTGTCATTATTGGTCCATTTGTCATCCCTGCATTCGGGTTGGTATTGGGACCGTTTATCGGTGCATTTATCGGGGAATTAATCGGCGGATCATCACCTTCCAAGGCTACAAAGGTCGGGTTCGGTTCCGTCGTTGGTCTGTTTACCAGTACGGTAATGAAAATTATTTTGCAAATCGTCATGATTGTTCTGTTTATTATCTGGGTAGCAAGATTCGCATAGACGTTCGGGATGGGCTTCAACCAGATGCACGTCCGTGTGGGGGAAAGAAGGGGAATTAGTTTGTCTAAGAAGGAAACATTCATTAAGGGTACGCTCATCCTGGCGGCCGCTGCACTCATTGCCAGAGTACTTGGTCTTGTGCAGCGGGTACCGCTGGAGCATATCCTTGGCGATATCGGTAACGCATCGTTTACCATCTCCAATACGGTATACTTAATGCTGTTAACCGTCGCAACGGCGGGAATTCCCAGCACGCTCAGCAAGATGGTGTCTGAACGCTACGCGCTGGGGCGCGCAGGAGAAGCACAGCAAATTTATAAGGCTGCCTTGATTTTTGCTGCGGTAGCCGGGGTTGTCATGTCAGCCTTACTGTGGTTTGCAGCGCCTTATTATGCAACGTATGTATCCAAGGTACCGGAGGCTGTTAGTGCGATTCGGGCCCTGGCTCCGGCACTGCTGCTCTTCCCGGCTATTGCCATGATGCGTGGTTACTTCCAGGGACGCGGCAATATGACGGCAGGCGGTATATCTCAGATCGTAGAGCAGTTTGCCCGGGTTGGTACAGCCATTATCGTGGCATATGTTATGCTGCAATGGAATTATGATGACAGAACGATTGCTGCAGGAGCTTCATTCGGTGGGGTGCTAGGAAGTATCGGTGCCTTTGCCGTCATGCTCTACTTCACCTTGAAGCTGCGCCGTAGTGATCGTGCAGCCCAGCTGGAGGTTGTTCGTGCAGAGCAGCTGCCAATGCGAGGGATATACAGTGATATCTTCAAACTGTCGATTCCCATAGTGTTATCGTCCCTTGCGGTTCCGGCGATTAACTTTATCGATTCATCACTTGTGGTTCCGCTGCTCAGCGGTCGTATTGGTTTGGAAGAGGCAACAGGGGTGCTGGCGATCCTCGGTGCGAAGGCGCAAAGTATTGCGGGAATCCCGCCGATTCTGGCCATTGCGCTTAGCCAATCGCTCGTGCCTGTCATTTCGGCAGCCTTTGCACGCAAAGATGAAGCCCATCTCCAGAATCAAATTACGCTGGCCATGCGCATTTCGATTTTGACAGGGATGCCGATCGTCATTGCCCTTTGTGCGGCAGCCTATTCGGTGAATGGATTACTGTTCAGTACGCCAGATGGGACTCCCATCATTACCTTGCTGACCTTCGGTACCATTTTCCAAATTACGATGATGACAACCAACTCCATTCTGCTTGGAGTTGGTAAACCGCGGATTACAATGATCAGTGTAGCTGCAGGGATTATCGTTAAATTTGTAGCAAGTTTGATTCTGGCTCCGATATTCGGCATCTATGGGATCATTATTGCAACAGCATTATGTTTCCTGGTGATTACGTATCTGAACCTGCGAGTACTGAGAAAAATCGTAACCTTCTCGATCATGGGTGAACGCTGGGTTGGCTTCGTGGTAACTGTCCTGCTTGCTGCAGGTATTGGTTTCGGTGCAAACTGGGCTGGCAATTGGCTCTTTGGTTTATTCCTGCCAGCACGTGTATCCTTCCTCATGACCTGCCTGGTTGTCGGTGCGCTCGTTGTGGTCGTATACCTGGTCATGCTTGTCATTCTTCGCGTATTGCGCAGAGATGAACTTGGCAGCTATCCGCGTATTTTGCAAAAGGTACTGCGGCCGCTCATGCGTCTTCAGCGTGGTACGGGTCAGCGGGCATAGGTTGATGCTAAACATTTAAAAAATAAGTACAAGCTCTGTCTGCTGCTTAAGTGGGCAGGGCTTTTTATTTTGAAATCGTACAAGATGAACTGCTGACAGCCGATTCGAGAAAACCGTACTCTAGGTCACTTAATGCAGCAATGTCTTGGCATCATGGGCAACGGCCGTTTTGAGCATCCCATATCGGTGTTCATGGCTCATTTCAAATAACCAGGGACGACGCGGTGCACTGAGGTGTCCAAGACTATCCCGATTTTGCAGCCAGTCCTGTCTGGTGATCGGTTCATAAGGCGTGTCTTTCCATACGGCGAGCAGCTCTGGACTGTATAATCGCCCACCTTCTGGCATCCATTCGTGTTCCAGCAGTTCCTGAGTATAGAATTTCGAGTCTGCTGCCCCCTCCAAGCTCGTTGTGAATAGACCCGGCCAATATTCGGCACGTGAGCCTCTGTGGGGAACCGAACGGGCAAACTCTAACACTTGTGTGTACACTTGCTCAATGCCAAACAGCATGGCGTACAGGCTTTTGCCAAACATGATTCGCTCATCCAGCTTGCCAAAATGTTCGATTACCCTCCCGGCGAGTCCTTTTCCGCGCCCAAGGGGAAACACAATATGATTAAGCCCGGCGAGGTTGTGCAGGTGAAATGCAGGCTTGGAGAGTACTTCTTTTTGAAAATAAGGATGCTGTACGACCCGGCTCTCAATATAGTTCTGCTCATTAATAATTAACGCCACACTAAGCAGGGAGCTGCATCGTTCCAACCAGAACCGCTCCCAGATGGGTGTCATGAACGCCGATACGTGAAAATGGGATAGCAGGTGAAAGCAGCTTCGCCCGATTCGCCTGCTGTTCATGTAGAGCAGAAGCTGAGGATAGGCATCCTGGAAAATGAGTGCATTACAACGTTCAAGCAACCGATACATATGTTCCCGATCCGTCTGGTTTTGCAGATTATGCATAAGGTTGCTCTGCAGATCGGTCATATGATAACCACCATTGCGGGAAACCATGTGGGCAAGCAAGGCCCAATGCAGTTCGGGATATTGGTCATAACATGCCAAATAGGCTGCTGTACGCGTGATATTGCTTCGATTATTTTCTACCGTTAGCGTTTTAATTTCTTCCAGAATGATGCAATCCTCTTCACATAATGGGGCGCTTTTGGCATGTCGGGTAGAAGCCGTCTCCGTAACGGGTAACAGCCGTTCAATCTCCCCCTTCAGCGTCTCAGCCATTTCAGCTTCCCAAGCCAAATCTCGTGAAGGATGACGAAGCTGCGCTGAAGCCTTCCAAGCGGCCTGTTTACCACGCCATACTTCTTTGGCGGCTCCAGGAATGGAACGAACAATACGAAAGAGCGAATCAGGGGATACAGCATCGTTTCGGGTGGAAGTCATCGCCTGTCATCCTTTCATCAGGGTTGGTTTTAAAATAAGTATGTGCTGAATATTTGACTTCCACTCGGCAATTTGCTTCACTAAGGATAAGACAAGGTACAGAAAGGAAGATGTTGTCATGGAACAGATTACATCCAAACCTGCATTTGATGTGGCCATTCAATCTCCTCGGCTTACCGTAGCGGTATTTAAGGCAGATTGGTGCGGAGACTGCAAGTACATTGATCCGTTTATGCCTGAGGTCGAGGAAAAATTTGCTCGCGATTTGACACTGGTTGAGGTCGATGTAGATCAGGTGGGCACCGTTAGTGAGGAACAAAATATTTTGGGTATTCCAAGCTTTGTTGCATACACTGATGGTCGCGAACTTGTTCGCTACGTGAACAAACTTCGCAAGTCGAGAGAAGAGATTGAACAATTTTTGCAGCGTGCGGTTGAAGTGTACAATACGATTCATAAATAAAGGAAGGCACGGGCGAATTCGTCTGTGAATTCTAATTGGCGCCGTTTCTCTTGAAAAGAGGAAATGGCGTTTTTATTTTTTGCTTTTTCAGGGGACAATAAAAAGGTACATATAAGGGATGACTTGTTGGTCATTCTGTCGACAGACGTTAACATTTTGTCACAAAGCGAGGCGTCAATGACACTTTTATCCGGTATAATGAATTTAGTTGTGAAATAAGTGTCAAAGTATCGAAACAAGCGGAGAGATCGTTCTTCGCCATCTTAAACCAACAGCGGGTGAGAAAAAATTGAAGCACTTAACCTTGTTTAAATGGTTAACCGTATTAACTTGTCTTGTTATGTTCCTGGCTACGTTCGGCGGTGGGGTCGTTACCAAGACGGAATCCGGACTGGGGTGCGGCACGGAGTGGCCTTTATGTAACGGTAAACTCGTTCCTGCACATACTGTAGCCTCACTGATTGAATATTCGCATCGCGCGGTAAGCGCATTGGCTGGATTGCTTTCTGTTGCCTCTTTTGTTGCATTTCTACGATATGGCAAATCACGTCGTGATCTGCAGTTGTTTTCATTCTTAACGTTGATCTTTGTCATTATCCAGGGGATTATGGGGGCTTTTGCCGTCGTCTTCTCCCAATCATCGGCGGTCATGGCGCTGCACTTCGGTTTTGCCCTGATTGCCTTTGCCAGTTCCCTGATGATGGCTCTCGGTATTAGGCAGGAGGCTCGTCATGGTGGTCTTGAAAGGTTGAACAAATACCCGCGGGTCAGCAAAAACTTCCGCAACCTGGTATGGTTCTCAACCATCTACACGTATCTTGTGGTATACACAGGGGCCTTTGTAAGTCATACAGACTCAGCTGGGGGCTGCTCAGGCTTCCCGCTCTGTAACGGACAGATTATACCTGAACTGTCTGGTGGCGTGGCCGTAGCGTTTGCTCACCGTGTAGCCGCTGCTTCCCTTGTTATTGTGATTGCGATCCTGGGGCATTATGCATATCGCAAACATCCGGATAACACGGAACTTCGGGCATTGGGCGTCGTATCTGTGGTGCTCATTCTGCTCCAAGTCCTGATCGGTTTTGGCATGATGCTTACCATCAGCCGTCCGGAAGTGTACATGTTCGTGGCTCTGGCTCATATGCTTGATATCGCCATATTGTTCGGGATATTAACCTATATGAGTTTCCTGGTGTACAAGCTTCATCGGCCGGCTGATCGGTTCTAGAATTTCACTCGAAAGTCAGTCGTTCTGGTTTCCAAATTGCCAAGTCCATCATCCAATGATGCACATCATTGGACAGGTGGACTTTGTTTGATGTCAGGCGGGTCAGGGCACCCTAAGTTTGCAGCGACCACACGTTTACTCTGATTCCGATTAGGTTTAATATTATAAATCATCTTATTGATCAGCAGAGTGGAAAGAGGAGGCTGTATATGCTGCGAACGTTGCTGGGTGAATTGCCGCGTCAGAATGAGGGCGTATTGGAAGAAGCGATCGAGTCCATGGTGGAGACACTCGGACTTTTACAACGACAGCTGGATTTGAATCAGGACCCGACTCACGATTATCGCAAACTGTACGTATGGACGCAGGGATTAATTTCTTCACTGGACGAGCTGGAGCAGGCCTGCTTCGCTGCTTCCCACTTCCGCCAGAAGGTCAGGGCTGGCTCCACCGATGATATGACCATTGAGGAGAAGGCTGAGTACGCCCGATACGTGTACTTCTACAAGGATGGGTTCATTCGTTGTTTTGCGATTCTCGATAAGACAGGCACGGTTTTAAATGAAATATTTAATCTGAACACATCCAAGGTGAAATCCCATTTTTCGTATTTCACCGTGATGAGACAGTTTGGCTATTCGAAAATGCATAATGATCTTGCTGTTGAGTTAATTAAGATTAAGGATGCATACCGGGAACCGATGAGCAAACTGCGCAAACGTCGGAATATGGAGATTCACTACATGAATTCCGAGATGCAGGATGATCTGTGGCAGCTTCATCAAACGTTGCAGGGGAAAGTGAAGCTTGAAGATCTGGATCAGCACCTGGAGGAATTGCGTCAGGGCGTGGATATGGTTTGTGAAACGCTAAAAGCGGCTTATGGTTACATCAATAAAATGTGGCACAAGCAGGGCATGTCAGAACTGGCAAAATAAATGTGTAATATTTACCTTTGACAAAGCGGAATACTTGGATTATACTGAGTTTCTAATTAAGCGTTACATGACATTAACATGCATACCATTTACATTTTACCACTGAACTTATAAATTTAATATTTCTTATCGAGAGCGGCGGAGGGACAGGCCCGATGAAGCCCGGCAACCGATTTATAACGACATGACAACCAGTCATACATTATAGATGTTAGGTGCTAATTCCTACAAAATGGTGCACAGCACGATTTTGGCAGATGAGAAGGTATATTCTTTCGCGTGAAGAGCCCTTTTTGTTTCTGCAAAAGGGCTCTTTTTTATATGTCAGAGGGGAGTTTTCCTTTCATTCGGGTAAAGATACATGTAGGCGGTGGGAAGGAGAAGTCATATTGATCGAATTAAAAGGATTAACCAAGACGTATGGCAGAGGTTCAAAACAAACGACAGCCCTAGCCGATTTGGATCTAAAGATCGGTAAAGGTGAAATATTCGGAGTGATTGGACACTCCGGTGCAGGGAAAAGTACATTGATCCGTTGTATCAACCTGCTCGAAAGACCAACATCTGGTGAGGTATGGGTAGATGGAGTCAACCTAACTGGTCTCCATAAGACAGAGCTGCAGAAGCAGCGACGCAAGATTGGCATGATATTTCAGCACTTTAATCTGTTATCCTCGGCTACAGTATATGACAATGTAGCTTTTCCACTAAAGCTCGTGAATACACCTAAAGCTGATATTGACCGCAAGGTGAAGGAGATGCTGACTCTCGTTGGATTGGAGCATCATAGCAGCAAATATCCAGCTCAACTGTCAGGTGGACAAAAACAAAGAGTTGGTATCGCCCGGGCACTTGCCAGCGATCCTGCCGTTCTGCTGTGTGACGAAGCAACATCTGCCCTTGATCCGCAGACGACAGCTTCGATTCTGAAGCTGCTGCTGGACATCAATCAGAAATACAATCTCACGATTGTTTTGATCACGCATGAGATGCATGTTATTCAGAGCATTTGTGATCAAGTTGCTGTCATTCATCAGGGGGGAATTGTGGAACAAGGCCCTGTAACGGATGTCTTCCTTAAACCACAGCATGCCATCACGCGTGACTTCATGCAGCGTGATCACGAGTCTGAGCTTCTCTTGGAAGAAGCAGCATTGGCGAATGCGGGTGGAACAGTAGAGCAGGATGGCCGATCACAATTGGTCAAAATTTCGTTTTTGGGTGAGAAGACGTATGAAGCCATTCTATCGAGAACCGTTCGTCAGACCGGAGTGGACTTTGCCATTCTGCAAGGAACGATCTCAAGGATCAAACAGATTCCATATGGTCAGTTGACCGTGCGGTTTGAAGGCGATACGGATGCGATCAGCCGGACTGTGCAGGAATTGAAAGAGCAAGGGCTTGATGTGGAGGTGCTTCGTTAATATGGATTTTTCAACTGTACGTTGGGAAGAGATCGGTAAGGCCTCCATTGAAACACTGCAAATTCTGGGAGCTTCCGGTTTGTTCACCATCATTATCGGATTGCCGCTGGGTGTGCTGTTATTCATGACAGCAAGATCGGCTTCCATCCAGTCACGTACAATCTACACCGTGTTATCCATTATTGTGAATATTCTGAGATCAGTACCATTTATCATTCTGATTGTTGCCCTCATTCCGTTTACACGTTCACTCGTCGGTACAGCCACTGGGGTGCTTGGCGTCATACCGCCGCTTGTAATCGCAGCTGCTCCTTACTTCGCAAGGTTGGTTGAGACAACGCTGCGTGAAGTAGACCGTGGCGTCATCGAGGCCGCTCAGGCGATGGGAGCATCCACCGGACAGATTGTAAGACGTGTACTGCTGCCTGAGGCGCTTCCTGGCCTTCTCGCGGGAATTACGATCACTATTGTTACTCTGGTATCTTATACTGCCATGGCCGGCATGGTCGGCGGCGGCGGGCTCGGAACGCTTGCGATTAACTATGGATACTTCCGTTACCAATATGAAATCATGATTATTTCCGTTGCATTTATGGTGATTCTCGTACA
Organism: Paenibacillus illinoisensis NBRC 15959; assembly: GCF_004000925.1. Classification (GTDB taxonomy): domain Bacteria; phylum Bacillota; class Bacilli; order Paenibacillales; family Paenibacillaceae; genus Paenibacillus; species Paenibacillus illinoisensis. The sequence goes on from NZ_BIME01000008.1 coordinate 63,778, forward strand.
AGTTCTGCAAATGTTTGGCGATCAACTGGTTAAACTGTTCACCCGGAAATAACACATATATAGCATACTGCATCCATTCAATACTGAATGAATGTAAAGATGCAACAAAAAAATTTATTGGAGAAGGGGTTTTACACATGAAAAAATGGTCTTTTGCACTGCTAAGCTTGATGCTGATTGCGGTACTGGCTGCATGCGGAAACAACAAGGATTCCGACAGTGGCGCAGATAATGAAGCGGGCGCACCGCGTACCGTGGAACTGAAAGTCGGCGCTTCACCTACGCCGCATGCTGAAATTCTGGAGAGCATCAAACCTGAGCTGGAAGCTCAAGGCATTCGTTTGCAGGTTGTAACGTTCAACGATTATGTTCAACCAAACCAACAACTGGCGGACAAACAGTTGGATGCAAACTTTTTCCAACACCAACCTTACCTGGATACTGAGAACAAAGAACGTGGTTTTAACCTTGTAACTGTAACTCCTGTCCACGTTGAACCTTTTGCTGGGTACTCCAAAAAAATTAAATCCTTGGATGAGCTGCAGGACGGCGCCAAAGTAGCCATTCCAAATGACCCGTCCAACGGTGGTCGTGCACTACTGCTGCTTGCAAAAGAAGGAGTCATTACGCTGAAAGACAATACGGACATTGCATCCACCATTCAAGATATTACAGCTAATCCGAAAAACCTGAATATTATTGAGCTTGATGCAGCTATGATGCCTCGTCAACTGGATGAAGCGGATCTGGTATTCATCAATGCCAACTATGCACTTGAAGCTAACCTGAACCCAGAGAAGGATTCTTTGCTCATCGAGGATTTGCAAGGCAACCCTTACGCTAATATTCTCGTTGCCCGTGAAGACAACAAGGATGCAGATGCCATCAAGAAGCTGGCTGCAGCCCTGAATTCCGAAGCAGTTAAAACCTTCATCAAGGAACGTTATCAAGGTGCAGTTGAGCCTGCATTCTAAATTGCCCATTCAATGCTACTCGAAATTGAGTTGAATAATGTACGAAAAACCGAGCCTCTCTGCCTGAGAGTTACTCGGTTTTTTTATTGTTCTTGGAATTGATTGGTGTACGCAGATGATCCTTATTGTTTATTTTCAGGAGATATGTGCTCCGATTTCCGATTATAGTAGGACAATTCATTGTGATCGGCGTATTGCTGTTCATCTGCTTCTTGCAGATAGGCCTTTTCATTAGGGGATAATGCATCATCATCTGTCCCTTGCTTCCTCCGTCTGAATTTCAGCCAACAGAATAGGATAACCACGATAGGAAGAATAACGTACCACCCTTTTTTGAACAAAAGCAAAATACTGAATTTTTGCCCGGCAGTGTAACCGATCCCGCCTACCAGAATGCTTTTGAGTCCCACGGTAGATGTTTTGTCCGTTGATTCATCATAATCTTCGTAGGTGTTCCCTGGATTAACGCTAAGCTGATTCAGAACCACTTCTTCAAATGCCAGGCGATTTTGTCCAAAACTAGGCTGATCTGTAACGAGAATGGCCGTAATGTACCCTTCACGAGTCAGAAACTTCACATTGTAATTAACCATAGCTTGCTCATTCGCGTCCTTGAAACCAACGGAGTAAACCAATTGACGCTTGATAGGGTCAAATGTTGGTTCAATTTCCCACCCCGTAATAGATATTTTATCTTCAGGAGCGAGTTCCCTATTTTCTTCTTCTGTGCCTCGGATATAACTGCTTAACAATTCTTCAGCATCTAAGTTCTGATCGTGATCATGGATATGCCCTGTTTTGACGTACTCAAACACCACATACCATGATGCATGCTCACTGGTGCTGTACAGACTTCCAATTTCGTTGCCATTAGGTTTCGAACCACTGTTTAGCATAGAACGCTGAGTGTTGGCTTTGTCCAAAAATGAATGATCCTTGAATATTTGAAGAGTTGCCTTATTATCCAAAGACACGGAAACAGGTCCATCAATCCAGCCATATTCATAAGGAGATGGAGAAGTTTCGCTTGCAGCGAAGATGGGCGAAGTAAAGAGATGTGTTAAAGGAATTATTAGCAATAATGCCAGTAGGAAGGTGATAAAACCTTGGTTGCTGTTCTTCATTTTGGGACCCTTTCAACATAATGTATATTTTAATCAAATCTTCAATGTAGATTCTTTAGCCTCATCGACATTAACATATAAAGAGGTTTTCCATCAAGGTATTTTTGGAATAAAAGGGATTTATTAGATAAAGGGAGAAGCAAGTTGTGAGGGGATGATAAATCTTTTATACTGGATGAGTGACTGCTCTTTGAAGAGGGGGATGGACGTGAAGGGGAAGATTGCCCTCATAACGGGAAGTGCCAAAGGTCTTGGGAAAATGACGGCCCTCCGTCTGGCAGATCAGGGATGCCATATTGCCTTGAATTACGTGCACAGCCGTACCGAAGCTGAAGCGCTTCAGGCCCAGATCACAGCAAAAGGTGTACAGTGCATTGCCATTCAAGCAGACATTTCCAAAACGGAAGACATCGCCAAGTTGGTAGAACAGGTTGAAGTCGAGCTGGGCAGTATTGATATCCTGGTGAATAATGCAGGACCTTTCGTTCGCGAACGCCGATTGTTTGCTGACTATACCGAGGCTGAGATTCAGATGTTGGTACAAGGGAACTTGCTTGGACCCATGCTTCTGGACCAACGCGTGCTTCCGGAGATGCGACGCAAAAAGTGGGGCCGAATTATTCACTTTGGTTTCAGTCATGCGGGAGAGGCGCGATCTTGGCCTCATCGTGCAGTTTACGCTGCTGCGAAGGTAGGTTTGGTATCCTTTACGAAGACGCTTGCTGTGGAGGAAGCTCCTTACGGCATTACGGTGAATATGGTGTGTCCGGGCGATATCCGGGGGGCCAATAAGGAAAAAACCATTGATGAATTAGCTGGCATAACCGATCAGGAGACGCCGAGAGGACGTCCTGGGAGCGGTGAAGATATTGCAAGGGTGATTACGTATTTGTGCCTGGATCACTCCGATTTTATTACAGGCAACATTATGGATGTTTCGGGCGGGCTCGATCCTATACGTCCAACCATCCAGCGTGAAGAGGGACATTAGTGAAACGCACAAAAAAAGAGCCCTCCGCTTCAATTGAAGCGAAAGGCTCTTGAGGTTTATTTCGTGAAGGATTGATTAGAATACTTGTACGACTTCTTCGACACCGTCAACTTCTTCAAGAAGGGCGCGTTCAATCCCGGCTTTTAAGGTAATGGTGGAGCTTGGGCAGCTGCCGCAGGCACCGACCAGTTTCAGCTTAACGATGCCGTCCTCCACGTCGACCAGTTCCACGTCACCGCCATCGCGTTGCAGGAACGGACGAAGTTTGTCAAGCACGTCAGATACCTCATCATACATGGTGCTTTGTGCGTTTTCGCTCATATTTTTCAACTCCTTTCCTCTATATATTATATTACAATTGGCCGTAAATTAAAATGGTCAAACAAAGCAGGTGAATCTACATGAGACCGATTATTGAATTTTGTGCCAACAATATGCATTTTGGCACAGATGAAGTCATGGAGCAACTCGAAGAGAATCCAGACTATGATGTGATAGAATACGGCTGCCTCAGCAACTGTGGCCAATGTTATATGACTCCTTTTGCACTAGTTAATGGTGAAGTTGTCATCACGGACAAAGTGGAAAATCTATATAACGCCATTCTGGCCAAAATTGCCGAAGCCGATGCCTGGGATGAGCTGGATCTCGACTAACCGAGATGACGCTTGGACATCCAGAGCACGCCGCTTTTCAAGATACGAGGTACACGTCCCATCATGGACGTTTTGCCCATCAGCCCAAACCCAGCCTTCTTGCCGAGTGCACCTAGCGTGCCACGGAGCTTGAGCGGCTGCGGGTTGGGCTTTTCGCCTTTCCAGAGGGCATGCTGAATATGAGCGATCTGTTCACCCTGTACTTCTGCAGCCTGACCGCTTGGTGCATAAGGTACACTGGCACAGTCACCGACAACATAAACATCTGTGTATTCAGGAATTTGATAATATTCATTCAGTACAACCCGGCCCTGAGGGTCCTTTGTAACGTCGAGATCCTGCACGACTTTAACGGGCTGAATGCCGGCTGTCCATACTACAGCATCCGTCAGAATTTCTTCATCCCGGTTATAGATAGCGTTCCCTTCAACACGAGAGATGGCGACATGTCCGCGTGTCTCTACCTGATGTTCGTTAAACCACTCATGCACGTAAGCGGACAATCGCTGCGGGAATGCCGATAATACGCGCTCACCGCGGTCCAAAATACTAATGTTGAGATCGGGTCTGCTCTCTCTTAGTTCGGCAGCCATCTCGACACCGCTCAAGCCACCGCCAACAATATGCACGTGTCCGTAAGCTTTAACTTCGTTCAGACGGAGGTAGGTTTCCCGCGTTTTGCTAAAACTTTGAATGGTACAGCTGTATTCTTCCGCTCCCGGAGTATTGTGGAAACGGTCTGTACAGCCAAGTCCGATGACAAGCTTGTCATACTCCAAAGGATCCTGGCCTTCAAATTCAATCTGACGCTGTTCCAGATCAATCGAAGTGACTTCTCCATAACGGTAAGTAACTTTCTCATGGACTGGAAATTGGATGCGCAGGTCATAGTCGGATACGGTACCTGCTGCGAGTGCGTAATATTCAGTCTTCAATCCTTGAAAGGGGCTCCGGTCCACCAACACGATTTGTGTATCTGACGGTATTTTGCCTTCCAGAAGTTCCTTGATGATCGTGAGGCCGCCATAGCCGCCCCCGAGAATGACGAAATTTTTCATGACTCGGCTTCCTTTCTGCATCAGTCCCGTATGATCGGGGCTGTAACCTGTGGAGCAGCTATGCTTTCACATAGCTGCTCCTTTTGTTTTATTTTAATTAATTATTATATCGAAAATTTTGGAGTTTAAAATCAGAGGTATTATACCAACTTGATGCATCGATTCGAATGGTCGTTCTCCTTGTATGGATGAAAGAGGCTATCGAGACGATGCAGCAGGTTTATTCGTATACTTGAATTTCGTTGTAGAAGGTGTCGCGTTCAACAGGAATGCGTCCAGCGCCCTTAATGAGCCAGATGAGCTCTTTGCGGGTGAGGCCTTCAGGTGTTAACGCACCTGCAGCATGACTGATCCGTTCGCGAACGATAGTACCATGGGCATCCGAAGCGCCGAATCCAAGTGCAACTTGGGTCAGCTGTGGGCCGATATTGATGAAGTATGCTTTAATGTGGTCGATGTTATCCAGCATGAGGCGGCTAATCGCAATGGTTTTAAGATCCTCGTATGCCGAGTTGCGGCGCATAATGCTGGCATTTTTGCTCTTAGGCTGCATGGAGAGTGGAATAAATACCATGAAACCGTTGGTTTCATCCTGCAGTTCGCGAATTTGTGCCATGTGGTTAACGCGATCCTCGTAAGATTCAATCGATCCATACAGCATTGTAGTATGCGTACGCATGCCCAAATTATGAGCGGTACGGTGTACCTCAAGATAGCGATCCACGTTTGCTTTGTCGACACGCATTTTTTTGCGGTATTCATCGGACAGAATTTCTGCTCCGCCGCCCGTCAGTGATTTCAGGCCTGCTTTTTGCAGTTCCTGCAGTACTTCCTTAATGCTGAGTCCGCTGATCCGGGTGAAGAAATCGATCTCAGCTGCCGTGTAGGCCTTCAGCGTAACATCCGGATATTTCTCGTTTAAAGCACGTAGGGAATCGACATAATATTGAAAAGGAACATGGTTGTTATGTCCGCCTACAATATGGAACTCACGTACACCAGGATGAATATGCTGTTCCACGTAGTCGATCATTTCCTGTCCGGATAGTGTGTAGGAGCCTTCTTCGCCCTGGTCTTTGCGGAAATTACAAAAAGCACAGTGTGCTTCACAAACGTTCGTAAAGTATAGGCTCATGTTTTCAATAAAATACACTTTCTTGCCGTTCTTCCGCAGGTTGGCCTCATTGGCCAGTTGGCCGAGAGTCAGCAGATCATCCGTTTGATACAGATAGACGCCGTCTTCTACGCTCAGCCTTACGCCGTTCTGCACTTTCTCAACGATTTCCGCCATTCTTTTGTCTGTGAATGGTGTTACCAATGTAGACATTTTGTTTCCTCCTGTTCTTAACCGGATTTGAGTTAAATGTAGGTCTTGTTTACAGAACTACATAAAAAAGATGCGGTCATCTGCCGCCTCCTTAGAGGACTAACCCTCCATTACCCGGTGCAGCATATGCTGCATGTGTAAAGCTGAATTTTTCTTTAAATTTCTGGCCTCATGGATGTAAAATCTAAAAGTGAGTCTGATGACTCTATATGCATTGGGGACTGCGTGGCAGTCTCGAAATGTGAAAAAAATTACAACTCCATATATGATCATCATTTGAATAAGTCATGACAAAATATCGACATTTCAGAGCGATCACCTATCCATTATAAACCTCGTGTCCCGGGGGTTCAATACACTGGCAAGAAAAAGGAGCCGAGGACAGACTCGGGAATAAGGATAAACATGGCTTGAGCCTCTTGACGGGGTGGAGTATAATTTAAAGAGAGTTAATGAAAAGGAGAGTGACCTGGCATGATTAGCATCAGCGAAACAGCTGCCGATCGATTGAAAGAGATGCTTTCACAGCAAGAGACACCTGGCATGTTCCTGCGTCTGGGCGTAGCTCCGGGAGGTTGTACCGGATTTTCGTACGCCATGGGCTTTGATGATAAAGAATCCGAAGAGGATATTTATATGGATATTCACGATATGAAGGTTGTAGTCGAGAAGGAAAACCTGAAATATCTGAACGGTCTTGAAATTGATTTTGAAGAGTCCGGTATGTCCGGCGGCTTCACCATCCATAACCCCAATGCGGTTGCGACATGCGGCTGCGGATCTTCTTTCCGTACGAGAGAAGAAGCTGGGGTACCGGATAAGGATTGTTAGGACTTCAACAGTTCGACGTTATTTTCTAAACATAAAATGAACTATTAAAATCAGGCCTCTATAGCGTGTTAGTCTCGGACTAATTACGTTGTAGAGGTCTTTTTGTCATGTTCTTGAATGTAAGCAAAAGCAATGGATTTGAAAAATGACAATAAAATTCAATATTTACTAAATCAATTCATCAATGATACAATCTGTATCAAATTGAAGGGGAAAGGGGAGTTTGGTATTGAAAAAAGAATTGGTCTCAGAAGTTATCTGGCTTAGGTGTCTTGCCTGTCTCACTGTTGTCGCCATTCATTGTATTAATATGACCTTTACAAACTATGAGGGGGTACTTTCTAACTTATCCGTAACGTTCCTAGAGGTAGTAAAACTTGCTCTCTTGTTTGGGACGCCAACATTTGTCTTTATTTCCGAGTTTCTTTTAGCAAAAGCCTATCCCACCCAAATTCCCGATAAATTCCTGTGGAAGCGTGTTAGATATATCCTGATTCCCTACATAACGATGGCAGTAGTCTATGCTTTTTATAGCTTAACCAGATCAGGGGAACTAACAGCAACTGCCTTAATTGTTAAAAGCCTTAGAAACATTGTTGTAGCTGATTATATAGCCTACTTTATTATTGTTATCTTCCAATTCTATGTATTGCACATCATTTTTACTAAATATTTTCAAAAGGCTTCACCTAAGCTCATGATTACTCTGTGCTTAGTGGTTAATCTAATCTACCTTGGTTTCTTCAACTTTGTCCCCCCGCTTAATTTTGTTCCGAGTGCGGAATATATTTGGACTCGTCTATACTGGGTGCCTTTTCCTGGCTGGTTATTTTATTTCTCAGTAGCTTACTATTGTGGTAGAAATCATGCTGCATTTAAAGAGTTTTTGAATCGAAATATGAAGTGGCTCATTTACTCACCTATAGTCACTTTCCTTGTCATCTTGTTCTTACGATTTGGAGAACTACTACCCGAGGCAAATTCAAAAAGGGTAGACATCTTGTTCTATACGATAAGTATGATCTTCGTTATTTTCTATCTTACTTCTAAAATTAAACACATACCTTGGATTATTGATCTGGTAAGCAGGTATTCCTTTGGTATCTACTTATTACATTTGATATTCGTGCAAAACTTTAGCGAAATTTTCGATGGGCTCAATCCATGGATCAATATACCTTTAACTTTTGTTCTGAGTATTAGCATATCAATTCTACTCACTTTTGTGCTTCATAAATTGAGGATTGGAAGCTATTTCGTGGGTAAAATTGGGGCCAAGTTTAGTACGAAAACAAAAAATATACAGAATGAAAATTGGGTTGAGAAGGAAGTAAAGGTTTGAGGTAATCCTGACATCCTGACACTTGTTAATCACCGCGGTTCCATAAATTTTGAGTAACGTAATAAAGGAAGATTAAAGACCCATGCCAAGACTAATCATAGAAATGTAAAGAAATAATGCGCAGTTTTCAGTTGGGAGGTACATCTGAAGCTGCGTATTATTATGTTTTAATCACCAGAGGGGAATAGTTGACAAAGTTAGTTGTAACTAATATAGTTACAATATAAGTTATCCCACAAAACAAACTTAAAGGAGAGATGATGATGAAAATCGGAATTATTGGTGCAACAGGCAAAGCAGGTAATCTGATCCTGAAAGAAGCAGCGAGCAGAGGCCATGAAGTAACTGCAATTGTACGTAACGCATCCAAGGTGGAAGACAAAAGCCTGAACGTATTGGAGAAGGATGTATTCGATCTTACTTCGCAGGATGCTCTAGCATTTGATGTTATTGTTAATGCATTCGGTGCACCTGCTGGAAAAGAACATCTGCATGTGGAAGTGGGACAGGCTCTGATCAACATCCTGAAAGAGGCTCCTCAAACTCGCCTGATCGTAATAGGCGGGGCTGGCAGTCTGTTCACCGATGAGACGCACTCCCTGCGTGTCGTTGATGCGCCAGGGTTCCCTGATGCATACAAACCAACAGCGACAAACCAAGGGAAAAACCTGCAGGACCTGCAAGCATCCTCCGGCATTCAATGGACATTCCTTAGCCCGGCAAGCTTCTTCAATCCAGAAGGTGCACGCACTGGAAAATATCAAACGGGTAAAGATCACATCATTCTGAACAGTGAAGGCAAAAGTTATATCAGCTATGCAGACTATGCCATTGCCTTAGTGGATGAAATTGAAAATGCAAAACACAAAAACGAACGCTTTACTGTCGTAGGCGAAGCGAAGTAACCCTGTTTAGCCATATAACTAAAACGGACGTCGATCATTTCAATAGATCAGCGTCCGTTTCATTTATAATAGAGTTATGGATGTAGCTAATGCTGCAAAAGAATTAAGTGTTCGTTTTACCGAATTTTCGGCGGATTAGGTGATATCTGTAGGCTCCGCAATGCTCGCTGTATCCATACCATCAGCACCATCAACGGCATCGATGACACCTACAGCAAGAGTAGTCACTGCGGCCGCCGCAAGAAGATGCTTGGCACCAAGCTTCACTCGGTCCATATCTTCTTCTTTGATGCCTACGACAACATCCTTGCCACCGTTATATACATATTTGGCTGAAACGGCAACGCCCTTTGCCGTGTTGGTCACGGCATCTCCCAAATCGGCAAGTCCTGCCTCAACCGCTGCATCATCTTTTCGAATGGCGCCGCTGGCCAGATCATATGTACCACTTGCTAATTGTCCTACCGTTTTCCCCGTGTTAATCGTAGCTTTCTCTACGCCGTTGCCAACCTCCTTGATAAAGGGGCTGCCTGCGATCTCACCGACAACCCTTACGCTGCCGCCAAGTACTTTGCCGGTAACTTCCCCTGCGAACTGCCCTAATCCTTTTAAAAAGCTCATCCCTAAACCTCCTCTAGAAACGATAAGTTCTCTTATAGCTTATTATATTCGTATGCATGCCAAAAAACCAACGGTGACAGCCCAGGCATCGGAAAAAAAGACACTGCCCCACCGGGGGCAGCGCCTTTTCGCATACTCGACAATTCCTAGTCGATAAATCCTTCCATGACCACTGTCGGCATCATATTCGACTGCCAAGCGCCTTTGCCGTAACCACCGTTATACCCTGGAGTAGCTTGCGGCTCCCAGTAAAATATGCCTTTTCCTTTGCCGTTTGGCAGATTGCGGATTTGATTTTTCATAGCGGCGACGAAGCTTTTGCCTGCAGCAGCCTGGTTATTGTCCATGCCGATCTCGGAGATGATGATTTCTTTGCCGTAGCGATTGATCAGGTCTTTCGCATTGTTCACCGTGTTCGTCACCGCTGTGTTCCAGCCGGAAGCCGAAGGATAGAGGGACATGGCAATCATATCAAAGTTAGCCCCATTATTGATTAATCCACCAATATTCCATACATACAGTGCGTTATCGTCTCCGCCTGCCAGATGCACGATTGTTTTGGTTCCAGTGCTCATGGACTTGACGGCATTATGGCCCGTGTTCACCAGCCAAGCGTAATTTTTCATGTTCGTGGATGCTTTGCCATCCTCCCATAACATGCCGTTGCTGGTTTCGTTACCGATCTGCACCCAGTCAGGCGTTACCCCTTTGCTCTGCATGGCCGTCATCACGTCACGTGTATGGTTCCATACCGCATCCATCAGCTGTTGAAAGGTGTAATTTTTCCAGGCAGCCGGTTTGGTTTGTTGACCAGGGTCAGCCCAAGAATCACTATAGTGTAAAGTCAACATGACGCTCATGCCCGCATTCTTGGCCCGCTGTGCCAAAGCTGCTGCGCGATCCTTATTCATATATCCGTTGCCATAATCATTGGATGGATTAACGAACACCCGAATACGAACCGAATTGATCTGATAATCATTTTTCAAAATATCAATAATGTCACGCTGTACACCATTTTTGTCTTTCCACTTGTAACCTTGCGCTTCCATGCCCGGTACCCAACTGATATCTGCCCCTTTGGCGAAGCTGGGAGCTGCGCTGGCATGCTGACCTGCAGGCAGCATAATCGAAGTGAACAACAAAATGAGAACAAGGACAATTGAAGTTTTGTAACCCCTTACAAATCTGACCATTAAAATATTCCTCCCTGAATATTAGAATGAGTTGCAATCTAATTATAGGCGGGAGAACTGTACCACTACAGGGTTCATTTCCAATATTTTGGTTGTTTTTTAAACCACTCTACTGATGGATTTATCAGTAATATGCAAGGAAGCTGCCCCGCATTGGGACAGCCTCTTGAGATGTTCTGTACGAACCTGAGTGAGCACGGTTGTTCATACACAGCAGTTTCTGCTTCAGCTAACCGGTGTTGTCTGTGGTGCTGGAGTGGGTACATGAGGTGTAATAGGACGTTTTTTGCGTTTGAGATAACGATTGGTGAAGCGATTTTCTATGACTTCATAAGAAATATGAGAGATTAAGGTTGCAATAATCAGACCGGCCACAAATGTGATGGATACCGATACATAATCAGGCAAATTGAAGCGCGCCATTACTCGCTGGAAGGGAAATAGGGCAAAGGGATGCAGGAGATAAAAGCTGTAGCTTATCGTTCCGAAGTACTGGAAAAAGCGAGTACTCAACACATTTGATAAAACTCCATGTTCCTTGATGATCAGATAGAAGAAATACACGCCGAAGATGATCGAAAAATAAATATCCCCGAAGTATGTAGCCAGATAAATGATGATTAAGGCTAAGAGCGAGTGCAGCTTGGAGGGGAGAAAATTAAACTTCTCACTAGCGTAATAGGCCAGAACTCCTGTTAGAAAGAACAGTGCCCGCGGCATGCGAATGACGACAGCCAAAGTGATGGCAAGACCCAGTATGATTAAAAACCACTTCATGTATTTATTGTTTAAGGGTTTGAGTGATACGAAGAAAATGACGCTGACCAGGTAAAAAGCAAATTCATAACTGAGTGTTCTTGCATTACGAACAGCTTCTTCAAGTGGAAAAACACCTGGAAGCATGAACAATCCATAAATGAAATTCAGAATGTATTCCGAAGCCGTCAAATTGGCCAACCAATCAAATTGAATTACAGGTCCTGCCACAAACATAATGACAAGCAAGGGGAGATATACCGGATAGATTCGTATGATGCGATTATAGACAAACTGTCCAATCTTCCCGTGTTTCACTAAACTTTGCACAATAAGATAGCCACTAATCATGAAGAAAACATCAACACCGATTTCTGCCAAGACCAAGGTAGCGTGCTCGTTCATGGTAAGGTAACCGCCGTTAATCGACATGGATATAACATGTCCGACAAAAACCATTAGTGCACATAATCCACGCAGTCCGTGAATTGTATGGTTCTTACTCACGTCAACACCATCTCCAATTTATAAAATGATTATTTGTCTATTGAGGCAAGCGTATCGTGTATGTATTCACAACCCACCTTTCGTTACAGCCTTTGAAATAAAACCAAGGGTTAACAGCCAGTGTGTTCCGATTTATGATACAAAATGTATCATTGTGTTATTTGAATCATAACACTTGATAAATTAATTGACAATAAGTTAAGAAAAATTTGAAAATTTCATTTTCTTTTCATTCTATTCGCTCCTACACAAAAAAGGACAAATAAAAAAAGCCGTCCGAAGACGGCTTTTCTACCCGTGGCGCTTATTAAAACCTTGATCCGTATCCCGCGCCTCCACCAGTCTCATTTAATTTGAGCTAGTGGATCGGGTAAGGGACACGTTCAACATGTGATTAGAAATGTTGACGCACCTCCTTTCCTTGTGGCAAGAGTATACAACACCTGGTTTCGGAAAGCTAGTGTTTTTTTCGTATTAACGCAAATTATTTTTCGGTCTGGAACATCGTCATATCTCGTGCATAATGACTCTTCGTTCCGTTCTCGTTACGGATACGCACGCTGTCTTCGCTGATCCGCTCGACAATCCCGCGACCCACTTCGCAATATACACCAGCCGGGTCTTCTTGCCATGCCGTTACGACGCATTGGGACAGGGCGGCGGTGAAAAACTCTATATTTTTTTGTAACGTTCTAGGTTTATTTGATTTCATTATATACTCCTTTAATAACGACGTATTTGGAAGAAGAACAGCAACCGGACCAAATCGCACTGTACCTCACTTTACTCTGTCTACTGCACTTTGTAAAGGGATGGAAAAAGTTATCGTCATGAGGTATCATTTACATAAATTTTACACTGCTTTTACACTGCGATGACGCTTGTATCCAATCACGGATAGTACAATTATAGTAGAACCAACTAAACAAGGATTGATATGCAACACATTCGGAGGCCATACATGCATAGAGATATTAAAACAGGCAACTATGTTAACCGTGACTTAAGCTGGGTTGAATTTAATCGTCGTGTGCTTCAGGAGGCGCAGGATTCTACCACACCTCTATTGGAACGGTTGAGATTTCTCGGAATTGTAGCCAGTAATCTGGACGAGTTCATGAGTGTAAGGGTAGCAGAGACAAAAGAGAAAATTAAAGCAGGATTTACCCAAAAGGATTTCACAGGATACACCCCGTCCGGTTTATATCGGAGATTGATCAAACGAACAGGTGCCATGGTGGCTGAGCAATATAAAACCTATCGGGAATTGATTCGCCTGCTCGCCAAAAAGGGAGTTGTTCTACAAGAGTATAACGAGCTTAATGGAACACAGCAACGGGCAATGGATCAATATTTTCATGATATTATTTTCCCTGTATTGACACCCATGGCCGTGGATCAGAGCCGACCATTTCCACTGGTGCATAATAAATCGGTCTATCTCGCCGTGATGCTTCAGAAGGAAGAAGAACAGGAGGATGACCCGTTTTTTGCGATTGTTCAGGTCCCCTCGAATCTGCCGCGTGTCGTTCCGGTACCTCTGCGTGCAAACAGCAAAAAGAAAACATTCATATTAATAGAAGATTTGATTAAACATCATACACATACCCTGTTTAGCGGATATATTCCGCTGGCTGTCCAGGAATTCAGGCTAACCCGTAACGCGGACCTTTTCATTAATGAAGAGGAAGCGGAAGATTTGCTGGAAGCGATTGAGAAGGAACTGCGGCGCCGACGCCGGGGAGCTCCAGTGCGGCTTGAAGTATGCAAGGACTTTCGTTCGGATGCTCTGCTCGAGCTGCAGGAAGAATTCGAGATCCAGGATCCAGTATATGAGATCGATGGTCCGCTCGATCTGAGTTTCCTGGCTGGATTTGTAGAGAGTATCGAAGGCTTTTCTCATTTGAAATATAGTCCGGTTCAGCCGGTGTATCCACCGGAATTTTTACCGCGGGAGAGCCATTTTGAACTGCTGCGCAAACGGGACGTACTTGTTCATCATCCTTATGAATCATTCGAACCAGTCACTGATTTTGTCCTTGAGGCATCGGAAGATCCTCGAGTCATGGCTATTAAAATGACATTGTACCGGGTAAACGGGGATTCACGTCTCATCCCGGCCTTGGCTCATGCAGCAGAGAGTGGCAAACAAGTGACCGTTGTGGTGGAGTTGAAGGCACGCTTTGATGAAGAACGCAACATTGCGTGGGCGCGCAAGCTGGAAAAGGCAGGCTGCCACGTTGTATATGGTTTGGTTGGTTTGAAGACCCATGCAAAAATTATTCTTGTTGTGCGCAGGGAACAGAATGGCTTAAGACGTTATGTGCACGTTGGAACAGGTAACTATAACGAGAGTACGGCGAAGGTGTACACAGACGTAGGACTGTTCACCTCCAATCCGATCATTGGTGAAGATGCATCGGAGCTCTTTAATGAAATAACCGGTTATTCGGGACCGAAGGCCATGCAGGCTTTCCGCGTTGCTCCGGATGGCATGAAGGATGAACTGTTTTCACTCATACGGAGGGAGACAGAGCATGCGCTTAAGGGGAAACGGGCCCGCATTATTGCCAAAATCAACTCGTTATCTCACCAGGATATGATTGATGAATTATATGTTGCATCCCAGGCAGGTGTACAGATCGATTTAATTGTCCGCGGGGTGTGCTGCCTTCGCCCAGGTGTTGAGGGACTCAGCGAAAATATTCGGGTGATCAGTATCGTGGATCGATTTTTGGAGCACTCTCGCCTGTTTTACTTTGAGAATAGCGGGAACCCGGATGTATATATCTCCAGTGCAGACTGGATGACCCGGAATCTGAAACGGAGAATTGAGCTGATGTGCCCGGTATTTGATCCGTCACTCAAAAAGATGCTTGTCGACATCCTGAATCTGTCCCTGAATGACAATGTGAAGGCAAGGGAATTGATGCCTAGCGGCAATTATGTCTTTGTGGAAAACGAAAAGCCCCCGCTGAGAAGTCAGACGGAGGCAATGGGCATTATTCCTTGGAAGCCTGCAGAGTGGAGTATGTCAACTTAACGTCCCAAGCTTCTTCCAGATCCTTGGCGGCCTCTTCCAGGCCATGCATTTCCAGTAACGGCTCGGCTGAGCAGATGAGTTTGATCTGCAGCGAGCCGTTTTCTTTGGTTACACGTATCGCAGAGATTCGCTCCGAACGATGAATGGCCTCGGCTATGCGCAAGATGGAGCCCAATCGGTGAGCGTGCCGTTCATCCGAATCCTTCAGAATGTCCCGGTGCTTATTCAGCAGCTGGGGCGTTCTTTTTTTGGGATGATAATCGGCTGCGATAGCTGTCAGCACGGTCTCCCGGTGGGAAAGTCCATATATGCCCGCATTCATAATCCAATACGCCGAGTGCTGGGGATAACGGAAATAATTGATCTGTTTTCCTGCCCCATGAAGCATGCAGGCGGTATACAGGATTCGTGCATCTGCTGGTTTGGGTGCGTCCCCATCCAATGCCTCATAGAGCACGGTTGCATCCTGATGGATTCGTTTCAGCTTCTTCTCGGGAACTGGCGGGCCAAAATGAATGAAGTTGCGGATGCTGTCCTCCAGTGCAGTAGGAGAGGCTGGCCGGTGCGGGGCCATCAGATCACGCAAAATCCCGTCACGCAATCCCGCTCCGCTTACGACATAACGATCTCCCTGAAGAATGTCGAAGACCGTTCTGAGAATCAGAACACCGGGCACAATGATGTCAGCACGATCCTTCGCCAGGCCAGGCACCTTTTTGCGCTGACCTGATGTCAGATAAGGCAGTGATTTGGCCAGGTTCTCCATGGCTGAAGCACTGATCTCGTAGTGGTGGGTTACAGGTAACGAGTATTGTGTTCTTTTTTGCTCAATTTTGGCCAGAGTACGCATGGTACCTCCAAGACCGATGAGCGGAAGACCTGGATGCTGACGGACCCAATCCTGATCTTTCAATGCCTGAATGACATCATTGCACAGCGCAGCAACATTTGCTTCAGACCAGGAATCCTCCCCGCCATACCTGGCATGCGAGTTTACGGCACCAATGGGCAGTGAGATACTGTGGAGTCTTTTGCGATCCCGGAATACGGTTACTTCCGTACTGCCGCCACCGATATCCACGACATAGCCATCCTGCAGATCAATGGACTGAATAACCCCAAGAAAGCCGTAATACGCTTCCTGATCTCCGGATGCACATTCAATCTCAAGTCCGGTCTCCTCTTCAAGCCAGCCAATGATCTGAGCAGCGTTGCGTGCATTGCGAATGGCAGCTGTAGCCGCAGCACGAATGACTTTCGTTTGGAATGCGTCACAAGTAGCCTTGAATTGTTGCAAGACGGTGATGGCCTGTTCCAGCGAATGGCGCAGGATCTGGCCATCCTCTTCAACCACGTTGCTGAGGCGCGCAGCATATTTATCTTCATGAATGATCCGGTAGGCTCCTTCATGATCCAGTTCGTAAATGACGAGACGAATGGAGTTGGAGCCAATATCGATAATGCCGAGAGTTCCTTTTGAGTTCATATGCATCTCCTTCTAGACAGGTATTCTACCCAAGTTGCAGCAGGGCAGCCATGGCTTCCGGTGAACCTGGAGGGGTGGAGGAGAAGGGCGTGGTCAGCATTACCACAATAATGAAGACGATGAAACAGGCAAACAGTATGCAGCTTACGGCAAAACCGCGATTGCGTTTCTTCATAAACAGCCGAATACCTGTAACGAAAAGAAGTACTGTGACGGCGACCAGCACGATAGACATTGCGACATAGGCTACGCCATACAGTGATTTGAAAAATGCTTCCATATTTTCTGAACGCTCCTTAGATCCTCTTATTTAAGCCTTTCCATTACATTCCTTAGTAGCATACGACAGATTGATGCGTTTGAAAAGTAAACCAGGCGTGTGTGCCTTTCTATAAACAAGCCTATAGACACTTCTTACGGAAAAGGGGCAACTGCCTTGGACAGACATCCAAGAGGGGACGGCTTCTGTTGAGTATGTATATGGAAGGACCATTGTTCAGGAAAGGAGATCAACCCATGTCAAGACAGCTTGCAAGCAAATGGCTGAAGACTGCAGCACTGATGAAATATCCGGTAGCAGCTGTCCATATCCCGCAGACGATGGCATTTAATTCGAGAAATCTGCTGCACATGCTCAGCCGTTATGGAATGGTGTATATCAAACCTATAGTCGGTGGCGGAGGTTATGGTGTTATCAGGGTATCCACAAGCGGAGGGAACTACCGCTATACGCATATGAAAGTTACACGTACATTTACCAACTACGGCCAGATGTATCGCTCGCTGGTACGGATTAAAGTTAGACGGAGATATCTGATCCAGCAGGGAATTCATTTGGCAATGATACAGGGCAGACCTGTGGATTACAGGGTAAAAGTCGTCAAAACCGAGCGAGGCTGGGTTTTCCGTTCCATGGTAGGGCGTTTGGCTCGTCCCGGATTGTGCGTAACCAATCTGAGCAAAGGCGGGACGATGCTGCAAGGCAGAAGGGCCCTTAGTTTATCACTCCCTCATATATCCACCAGACACAAACGCCGGGAAATGCGTTCATTGACGTTGACATGCACTCAGATTATGGAAAGGCAATTTCCAGGTGTAGGTCAACTCGGTTTCGATTATGGGCTCGATCACTCCGGGAAGATATGGATTCTAGAAGTGAACACCAGACCTCAATAAAAAAGTGAAAAAATATAAAAAAAACCAAGATTACACCGATAAACATATAGAGAAAATATTTTGGAAAACGTTTGAAATAAAAACAAATTGGGTAATTTACACGGAATAAGTCTTAAAACTATGAGTTGAAGCTAAAAAAAATTCTCTCACATTCGTTCTAATAGAAACGTTACGATCCTGTGCATAAGTAATATCCACATTATCCACGTTGCTTAATCAACATTTTTACCATTTATCAACAACCTATGCACAGGATTTCCACAAAACCTTGTGGATAACAGAACGCTTGTTCTCTTTATAAATCTCTGATATGATAGTTTTGAGGAAAAAAAAGGAAAGGTTGTGGCGGGAAATGGCTATGTTATCCGATGAGATGTTATTGGATTCCTACCATAAGGCGATTGAGCTTAATCTCGAGAGAGATTTCATCGCGCTGCTATTGGCAGAAATCCATAAGCGCAAACTGGGTACCGACGTATCTGCCATTCTTCACTAGAGATCCTCATTGCAGGCAATGTTACAGGTTTCCGGACATGTCCCATTGTGCTACAGACCAGAGGGTGCTGGTATGACAATGGTGACAGTACAACATATGCATGCAACCGTTTTCGTTTCCGTCTTCCTCTATCATGGAAGTCTGTAACGAATAGGGGCTGTACGGTCCGGTGTAATCGTCCAATTTGCCGCATTCTGACAGTCCCTGAAGGCAGTGGGGACAAGCCTGCTCCGGTACAACCAGACCGTTACACAGCGGGCATATATAAGACAAGGGTATCCCTCCTGATATTGAATGTTCAGGAGTAAGATACCCTTTTTTGTACCTTTTATGTGATTCGCGTAAAACTATCGTTTCATGTTGCTGCTGTGTCCTGGGGACAACTTTGCATCCGGATCGAAGTAAACCTTCGCGTTGTTAACAGCGGTTGGTGCTTCACCAAACCCAACAGCGATCAGCTTCAGCTTGCCTGGGTATGTTGTAATATCCCCGGCGGCAAAAATGCCTGGAATGGATGTTTCCATACGGGAGTCAACAACGATGGAGTTGCTATCAATTTCGATCCCCCACTCGGCAATGGGCCCGAGCGATGATACAAATCCAAAGTTGACGATCACGGCATCAACGTCAATTTCTTGTGTTTCTTTGGTTTTGACGTGTGACAGCGTGACTTTGGTAATAGCTTCATCCCCGTGCAGTTCTGTAATCTCCGTAGGTGTAACCACGTTGACTTTGGAGTTCATCAGGTTCTCCACACTGTGCTCATGTGCACGGAATTTGTCACGACGGTGGATCAGGGTTACTTGTTCTGCGATTGGCTCCAGCATAAGTGCCCAGTCTACGGCAGAGTCACCGCCACCACTGATCAGTACTTTTTTGCCGGCAAAAGCGTTCAGATCACTGATGAAGTAATGCAGGTTTGATTTTTCGAACTTGGCTGCACCTTCAAGTTCCAGGCGACGTGGTTCGAAAGCACCAACACCGGCAGTGATGATTACTGCTTTGGCATGATATTCGTTCACATCGGTTTTGACGATGAAATGACGCTCGTCCAGTTTTTCAACGGATACTACTTTTTCCTCAAGACGAATATTCGGGTTAAAGTGACTCATCTGCTCAATCAGATTGTTTACCAGTTCCTGAGCCGTCACTTTGGGGAACCCTGCAACGTCATAAATGTATTTTTCGGGATACAGCGCAGCCAATTGTCCACCAAGTTGTGGCATGCTTTCGACCAGAGTAACGGATGCCTGACGCATCCCTCCGTAAAATGCGGCGAACAGACCTGCAGGGCCGCCACCAATAATAAGTAAATCGGTCATGTCATGACCGGCAGTTTGTGCAGTCAAGAATCAACAACACCTTTCTTATTTTAATAGGTAGTTAACAGAAATAATGTAGCCGGATACCTCATGTAGCCAGCGTTTGTTGCTGAACTGTCTTTCTCATTATAAACGGTGTAAACTGGGTTGCAAAGTTGGTAACGGGACTAACATGGGAACAATTGATGAAGATCAGGTGAGAATAGGATGAAATTGGAAATGAAAGGTTATGAAAGATAACAAAAAAAACCTTGATATTTACCAGAAATACAGATATTCTTGACCTGTACTATGTGTTTTTTTGTCTAAATAAAAGCCAATTTGTAAAACGAAGACATTACCTGTAATTTGTTGATTCTTGTGTATAATTTCACAACTTTAATTGGACATGTACATACAAAATATTCAAATAAATTCGTGAAGTTAACATTTGTCGTCATATGGATAAGACCTCATCCATATTTTGTAGTAAGTACAGCTGAAGGTATGATACCCGAATGAAGATACAAAATGTTGTAAAAGTAGATGATGTGAGTGAAACCGGAAGGGGTTAAGACATGAGCAGCATTCCCAAAATCGTCATTCTCGGCGCGGGCTATGGCGGGATTTTAACAGCCCAGCGGCTGCAGAAGGAATTAAATTATAATGAAGCCGACGTCACATTGGTGAATCGGCATGATTATCACTATATTACAACACACCTACATATGCCAGCAGCCGGTACGGATTCGATTGAGCATGCGAGGGTGCCGATTTCCAAGCTGATTGATGAATTCAAGATTGATTTGGTCAAGTCGTCGGTGAAGGAGATACGACTGCAGGATCGCAAGGTCATTTTGGAAGATGGAACGTTATCCTATGACTATCTGATTATTGGACTCGGCGGTGAACCGGAGACCTTCGGTATTCCGGGCATGCTGGATCATGCCATGACCATTCGCAGCATCAACTCGGTACGACTCATTCGTGAGCATATCGAATATCAGTTTGCCATGTACAAAAACGATAACAAACGTAACCGCATTCGTTTTGTAGTGGGCGGAGCAGGTTTCAGCGGAGTTGAGTTTGTGGCGGAGCTTGCTGACCGCATTCCGCAGTTGTGCAAGGAATTCGACGTTAATCCAAAAAATGTGCATATTTACAATGTAGAGGCAGCGCCTTCAGCCCTGCCTGGCTTCGATCCGGAGCTGGTAGAGCATGCAATGAATGTGCTCAAGAAGAAAGGCGTAACCTTCAAAATCGGTGTTCCGATCAAGCAATGCTTGCCGGATGGTGTCATTGTGGGTGAAGGTGAAAAAATTGATGCTGCCACGGTGGTATGGACCGGTGGAATCCGCGGTAACGCGCTGCTTGAACAGGCTGGCCTCGAAGTGATGCGCGGTCGGGTAAAAGTGGACGAATATTTGCGAGCTCCGGGACATGAGCATGTCTATGTTATTGGTGACAATTCACTCGTATTTAACGGGGAAGGACGTCCATATCCACCAACAGCCCAGATTGCCATGCAGCAAGGTGTGAACTGCGCCAAAAACGTTGTCGCTGCCATTCGCAAAAAACAGCCACAGCCCTTTGTGTTTACCAGCAAGGGAACGGTTGCTTCGCTCGGTAAAGGGGAGGCCATTGCTGTGGTTGGGGGTAAAAAATACAAGGGCTGGAAAGCTGCCCAGCTGAAGAAACTGGTGGATCTCCGGTATTTGTTCATCATCGGTGGAATCCCGCTTGTGCTGAAGAAGGGGCGGTTTTTTGGATGAGACATTGCAGTGTTCAAGTTCGCGGCCTGCTTACGCGTGATGAGCTGGATCGTTATAACGCCCTGATGCAGGTAGGTGGTTATCTGGAGGAGCAGAACCAGTATGACCTGGCTTATATTGTGCAAAAGGAAGTGGACATTCTCATCCTGCCTGCAATTGAGCGGTTGAAGGAAAAGGGACGGGATCGTGACCGGGCCACGGCCGAGTTTCTGGAATCGCTTAAGGCAATGGAAGAAGAAGAGGACCGGGATTAATTCGGAGTTTGAACATTTCTGGATAAAATGAATACCATAAAAAAAGCACCGGTGACTCTCCCCTTGGGGAGTGTCATCGGTGCTTTGCGTTTTACTTACAGTTTCAACATGTCTTCCAGCGAACCTTCGCCCAGCAGGCTTCCCACATAGAACGAACCGAATTCGCCATAACGTGCGCTAACTTCATCAAACCGCATTTCGTAAACCAGTTTTTTGAACTGGAGTGCATCGTCTGCAAACAGGGTAACGCCCCACTCCCAATCGTCGAAACCAACGGATCCGGTAATGATCTGTTTAACTTTACCCGCATAGCTGCGACCAATCATGCCATGGCTGCGCATCATGCTGCGGCGTTCGTCCATGGACAGCATGTACCAGTTGTCGGCCAAGTCGCGTTTTTTGTTCATTGGGTAGAAGCAGATGTACTGACGCTGTGGCAAAACTGGCTTGAGACGTGCAATGATTTCCGGGTTTTGCATCGGATCTTCGCCTTCTTTGCCAAGATAGTTGCTCAGTTCCACGACGCTGACGTAGGAATACGATTTGGTAGTGTATTGTGCAAACATCGTTTTGTTGAACGCGTTCTCGACGGCCTTGAGGTCCTCAAGTGTTTCACGCAGGTGCATCATGACAAGGTCAGCCTTTTGGCCGACTACAGTATAGACCACAGTGCTTCCTTTTGAGGAATCTTCGACATCCTTCCATTCTTTCCAAAACTCTTGAAGCTCGTCCAGTGCTACGGCACGTTCCTCGTCATCGGCTGCTTTCCAAGCGGCCCAGTTAATTGAGCGGAAGTCATGCAGGGCATACCAGCCCTCCAGTGTTGATGCAGCTTCGTTCATTGGTTCTGTTCCTCCTGCAGTTTATATTTCCAAATCCCATGAGGGACGGTTAAGAAAAACTATATCGTTTACATTGTATCCCAACACCGAGCACAAGGGCAAATGAAGAGAACATGAATATAGGAGGATTTATCCAGAAAGTTCGTTGCTTCGCCACATTTTTTGCGGTACACTATCTACTAGCCAGAGAAGAAAATACAGTAAGTTATGCAAAATAAGCCCTTAGTTCATAAGAAGAGGTGAACGTCACCCGATGCAGTTTATACCTGTGCTGGTATTAATGGTGTTATTTTTCGTGATGATGTTTGGGATCGGTTTCATTCTGAATATGTTGATGAAGACTACCTGGTTTCCTTCTTACCTGTTCATCATTGTGATCCTGCCTGTCGTGGTGTATTCCTTGTGGGATCACACGGCTTCACTGATGACCCATCTGGGCTCGTTCCAGATCGTCGATTATCTGACCGGTGTGGCTGGGCTCGCAGGCGCAATCATCAGTGGTTGGACCATTCGCAAACTTCGACTGGGTGGGTATAAAATGTTTTAACCGGATGAGCTTCATATCTTGCCCTGACTGCCATGGCTAATGGAAACAAAGAGTCCTGCCTTTCTCGTAACCGCTTACGCGAGCAAAGGGAGGGCTTTTTGTCATATGTTATGAAAATAGACATAAACGAACCGCTGAGCTGCATACACATGTGGATAACCATTTCTAAATAGTTTCACTTGTTTTATATGGCTGGAGCTTTTATAGTATTCTAGCAACTCTGCGAAAACGTGAATGCTGTCGACCTAGGACGAAACGGAGCGAGAACAGGCCATCTTTTTACCTGTTTTTGAACATTTGAAGATCAGGCATTTATGATAGAATAGATAAACACACTTTTGGGGAGAAGGAGATCAAGCCATGCGCATGAAGAATTTGCTGCATTACACTGAACATCATCGCTACTGCGTATACAGGGAGTTTGGACTTAGTGCTCTGGACGACCGTATGCTTACCGGGGCATATCAGCCCATGGTAGGTGCTTTCGCAATTGGCTTGTATCGGCTGTTGTTTCAGCATCTTCCCGGTGAACAGGTCGGTTACTCACCCCTTGAACAGCAACGAAAATTGTTCATGACACTTGGACTCGAGCCCAGTGAGAAGGGCCGCAAGTATCTGGTGGAGCAGGCTTCCAAGCTGGAAGCGGTCGGATTGCTTCAGACGTCACGCCTTTACATTCCGGAGAATGATGATTACATCTATGAATATGAGCTGCAGCCACCGCTGTCACCGGCAGAATTCTTCCGTACACAGCATTTGACACTGCTGCTTCGTGACAAGATTGGCAAGTTTG
The DNA here is from genome assembly GCF_004000925.1 of Paenibacillus illinoisensis NBRC 15959. Taxonomy (GTDB): domain Bacteria; phylum Bacillota; class Bacilli; order Paenibacillales; family Paenibacillaceae; genus Paenibacillus; species Paenibacillus illinoisensis. Next base: position 87,776 of record NZ_BIME01000008.1, read on the forward strand.
CTGTTCTCTCCCTGCGTTCGGGATTTTCGGCAGTAGAGAATGGGGACGCACCTTATCCTGCAGCGAGTAAAGAAAATATCTCGGTTCCTTTTTACGATATATTCGAACTGAATACGCATGTAATAGATTACGAGCTGGAGCAGGCGCTCTCGGAAGTATCCACATCCGCACAGCGGAGTGGGACAAGTGTCGCGGCGGAAGAGCTTACGTTAAATTACGCCGACATTATTTTGCGTTTTCCGCGCGAGTCGGTGAACCGTCGTCATGTGGAAAAACTCCGGTTTGATCATGAGCAGCTGGGCATTGTGAATTACGTGGTGAACAAGTTCAATCTGAGTGTGCAGGACGTGTGCCGTTTACTGGATGAGGATGATATCTTCAGTCCGCAAGGACAGCTGATGTTGGATGATCTTCAGCATAAGGCAAGCTTGCAGTTCCGTCAGACGAAGAAACGTCAGGAACAGCAAACCGTACAGGCAGCCAAAGTGGTCGCCCTGAGGCAGCATCTGGACGAGCCTGAGCAGCAGAGCGATTCCGGGGAACCGCCAGTGGAACATGTGGTGCAGATGGAATACTATGTGGAGGTTCCACCGCAGTTTGCAACCAAATGCGATATTCACCAATACAATATGATGCTTCGTAACGAACCATATACACGGCTTTTACAGACGTTTTTCCCAGGAGCCGTACCGGATAATCTGGTCGATATCTTTGAGAAAATTGATCTGAGCTATAAGCTGCCTGGTGAAGTCATTAATGTTCTTATCCATTATTTGATGCAGCTCCTTGTGTCAGGTGGAGAACAGCGGATTAACCGTAATTTCGTTGAAGCGATCGCTTCCAATATGCTGCTGAAGCAGGTCAATTCATATGAGAAGGCAGTCCAATATATTCGTGACCAGGCCAAGGTAAAAGGCAAGCAGGCTGCTGGTGCAGCCGGAACCCGTTCCCGTACATACGGCAAAGGAGCCAAAGCCAAACCCGAAATCCCGATTGTTCAGGATGTTGCCGCTGAAAGCGATGGAGTATCCGAGGAAGAGTTCGAAGAGATGATGCGATTTGCCCAGCAGATGCAGGCGAGCAAGCAAAAAGGAACTTCATAAAATTTCTTGTTTATAAAGAGACCCAAGGCGAGTCCCCTAATTAAAGGAGGCTCGCCTTTTTGCAAGCTTGCGCCTATCTACAAATACACTGGAAGAATTTATTGCAATATTCTACTATTATATTTTAAGTAAAAGCTTATGCACCTAATCTTGTTTTTTATTGATGCTTCGTCGTCATCTGAATTAAGAAGATTGAAACACTGGGGGGAGTCATGAGGATACAGGACAAGTTAGATGGGATAAGAATTGCGAGTAGACCAACAACAAAACAAACCGTCATTTCCGTCACAACTGCAGCAATTATTGGAGTTGTTTTAGGATTAGCAGCCAAGCTTGTAGATACTCCGGGGATTAATCCCCTATTTGACGATATTGGCGGACGTCTCGGAATCTGGGTATTCGCTGCAACTTTATTATCCGTTTTCAGTTATTCTCCCAAGCTAGCTGCCGTCAAAGCTTTTGTCTTCTTTGCATCCATGCTTACCGTGTACTATGTATATACCGTGTTGTTTCTGCACTTCTTCCCAGCAAGAGCTATTTTATTTTGGGGGCTATGTGCAGTGATATCTCCCATATGTGCATATCTGATTTGGTACGCGCGAGGAGTTGGAGGATTTTCATATTTAATTGCGTCTCTTCCAATTACCGTATTGCTCGTAGAAGGTTTTGAATTACGAAATGCCTATTTACCCATCCACACGCATTATTATTTAATCCCATTACTGATGGGAGTCTATTTCATAATGATCACTCTTCTCCTGATTTTCATTCCAAGAATTAAAATGCGAATCTTAGTCATTCTCCCCATCGCTCTTATCTTGTCTTTTATGATGATTTATTTTAATGTCTTGAGCCTGATATTTGGTGGTATGAATAGTTTCTTATAGCGCCATGTACATATCTCATCCTATGAATTAAGCCCTCTCCGCCTTCTGTTGAAAGCGGAAAGGGCTGCTGCTAATTAGGGTTTAATTTTCTTACAGCATTAATCTTTCATTTGCTGAAATCGTCTATCTCAAAATGGTGGTTGCCTTATTACCCGCATAATCTTCAATAACGACCTTCAGTGAGCTGCTGCTGGAAGCTGGTGTGAAGGTCATCTCACTCAGCTTGGTTCTTCCCCGGATAATATACGGAAATTTTTGCGTAACGTAAGTCACCCCGAATTCGCGAGGTACTTCATTTTCGTAAACATAGATCTTGTACCAGTCCTCCAGATCAGGCAGGGCGAGGGTGTATTTTCCATCATTTACCGTAACCTTTTCCTTCGCGTATGGTGTAATCTGATGATCAGCCAGTTGTCCAGTAACTGTGACCGGTTGTTGCTTGCCTATGGCAATGTTGAGCACGTATTGTTCACCATTCGTTGGCAATCCCGTCAGGACAGCTGAAGGTTTTCCTTTCTTGAGCTGAACGGTCTTTGTGAAAGGTTCATTCGTATATTCGGTTTGCAGGGTGAGCTCGATCGCTTCCTTGCCTTTGGTTTTCTTAGGGTATTTCCAGCTGACAGTGGCGTCGCCCTGTTTGTTAAATTTCACTTGGATATCCTGAACGGCTGCATCCAAATTATAGGACAGGGTTGCAGGCTCACTCTCACGGCCATCTGCGCCTACGGCACGAATAGATAGCTTACCGGAACGATTCTTCAAAGATTTGATGTAATAGGTGGAATCATATATTCCGCCAACATAAGATCCATTTTCATATAAATTGTATTGCTTAACCTTCGAATAGTCTTCCATATCCCATGCCACAACGAGTTCATCTGTATTGGTCAGAGACTTGGCGATGTGGAAACCTGTAGGAGTATCTGGTTTGGCCGCAGATCCATCGAAGATACGGATTTCACCGATGTTCATCTGATAATCTTCAATTGTGTTTCCATTTGGGTCAAATACCAGTCCGAAAGCCGCAATGTTTTGGCCCGCATAGGCACTCAAATCCAGGGAAGCTGTTGTCCAGCCTTTCGTTTGTTTGCCTGAATTCGGAACATTGACTTTGACCACATGGGATGGATCATCTTCGAGAATTAAACCGACTTGCAGGGTGGACTTATCGCTCTTCGATGGTTTGTTATAAGTGAGTTCCAATGTAGACTTCGCATTAACCGACAGATCCGTTTTATACAGACGCAGGAAGTTCTCCGCGTTCAGCTCACCGTTAACGACAAGAGAGCTGCCGCCATTGAAGGCCCCAATGGAATCGTACTGGTAACGGGCACCTTTTTCATAGGTTGGGCCATAGTCAAAATCAACACTCAGCTTATCCCCTTCACTATCCATCCACCACTGCCAGGTGACAGGGATGTCCTGGATGTTGATGTTGGACCATTCGGTATCATTGGATACCTTTCCGTTTTCATAATATTGCAGACCATGTCCGGTATTGAAGTTCGTAGCAAAGTTTGAACCATTAACGACGGAACGTTCCGTAAGGTAGGCGGCTATGCCGTCCCAATTGGCGCCGGAAGCGTAGACATCCGACAGATCAACCGATGCATTGCGGCGGGCTTCGGTAGGGTCCTGATTCGGTCCAGACCACCAGGCACGATCGCGCACAAAGGTCATCCACTGATACTCGTCTTCAGCCCTGTGATTGGTGCTTCCATCGCCCATCTCTTCATCAAGGGCATTGTGGGTAAAATCTGCACCCAGCGTTGCTATGCTGTTCATCGGCTGACCGTTCTCATCCAAATTGTTGCGTAGGTCATAGAGCTGTTTCCACCGTCCAAACCGGTCATGGCCGCCTTCAACGCCGGCAAAGACGGTTTCCAGTGGATCCAGGCCAAGGCTGAAGGCATGATCACGTGAATCCTGCAGCATCTCATGGTTCCAGACATAGTTCAGGAAAATGGAATCCGAAACCCTGCCGAGAGCCGTATCCTGTACAAATGGGCTGTTGAGTTCGTTAAACTCATTCTGGTATTGAATCTCTCCCGTCGTATTAATGGTTGAGTCATACCACTGAACATAGAGACCCTGATCTCTTAAATATTGCATGAATTTCTTGTAGGATGGAATGTCTTCAGGGGCAACGCCCCTCGCTACCTCTTCCTGATTGAAGAAGTATCCATCATAATTGTAGTACTTGGCCATCTCGGCCAATTTAACAGCGACCGGGAAATTGCCGTCTTCATCCTGTACGAGCATCTGCTTGTATGTTTGAGGACCACGGTCATTGTCAGAGAAGAAAATGTTGGCAATGGAACGAACGCCGTTTTTATGCGCGGCATTGGTGTAAGCCGGGTTCGGAATGTTCAGAATACCGAACTCGAAATATCGCTCTGTCCACTCCTTGTTCGGGTCATACAGCTCTTCCGGCACTCCGGCAGAAGCCATGCCATGCCAGTAGCTGTAATAGTCTGTATATTGCCAATAATTAAACAGATACTGGCTGAATTCGTTCGTATAAGGGGTACTGTCGAAGAACGCATTGCCGTAGTCACCACTCATCGTAAAGAGCTGGGTATCCGGGCTAAGTTCGGGGTAGGCCTGTGTGGCGGCAAAAGCATCATTTCGCGGCTGTAAAGGTACATGTGCACGGAGCAGTTCTCCATAGATGTCACTCTCGGGTGTCCAATTCAGAATCTGTGCAGAGGTGTAGCCATGCTGATAGGGCTGATTGGCGCCTTTGGCACTGTCACCTGTGTAGGGAAGTGTATCCCCTGCATATACAGATGAGGCGACCAACTGTCCGATCAGAGCTGATGTGATGGCCAGTGCAGTTACCTTGGGAATGATGCCTTTCGGTTTGAGTTTGCGTGTCATGCTGTTCCTCCTTCAAGTGGACTGAATGTAAGGTATTCGTTTACACAAATATAAACTTATGGTTAACGATAGAGCATGAAAGCATTTTCAAATAGGGCGAAATTAAAGAAAGGCAGGTATAAACTAAAGAAAAGTTCAAGGTGAGAAGTTAATGTCAGAAGGCAAATGATATAATTCAGACAGGACAGCCGCATCGGGGGGAACTTGCGATTTGAAAATTGTTAGCGTTTACAATAATTTCTTCAAAAATAATATGTTTATGAAAATGCTGCTTATTTTCTCAATGATTTCGATTGTGACGATTATTACGCTGTCGTATATCATTTTTCTATCGGTGTCCGACTCCACGATCCGTCGTGAACTGGCTATCCAAAAGGCGGCTATGGAAAGTGTGGACCGATATATTCATCAGCAGTATGAGTCCGTACAAAATATGGTGAGAGACATGCATCAGAACGAGGCGCTGTCAGCCAATATCTCCTATCTGATGAGCCACACCTATGCAGATTATGTCCAGCATCTCACCAATGGATATTACGCCAATCAGGATGACTATTCCGCAGATGTACTGAAACATTTCCAGAATATTATGGATCGAAATGCGGACATTCATCAGTTGATGTTATATAGTGCAGAGCGCCAGGACATGTCCATGTTCAGCCCCAATAAGCAGTTCAAGAAGCTGGACACGAGTGCTGCCCATTCCTATATTCCAGACGTGATGGCCATGGAGACGCCTAATATCAGTGCACCCAACTACTGGATTCGCAAAGAGATCAATGAATGGAGCCCGGACCTGTACGCGATTCGTGTTCCCATCAACAATACACAGACGCTGCGGAATCTGGGGCAGTTCCTCGTTTTTTTTGACTCAGCAGGCATTGGAAATGCGCTTGATAGTTATGAGAGCAACTTTAAGGGAGAAATCGTGGTACTGTCGGCCAAAGGTAACGTGTTATTTGACTCCAGCAGCAACTATTACGGCAAGAAGTATCCTTATGTTGAAGTAGCGGATTCGCTATTCGATCAGACCGAGATGGATTCGATGAAAAAGGAAAAAAACATGTATGTAAACAAGTTTGTCTCCGCAGACCAGGGCTATGTGATTGTAGCCACGGTTCCTGTGGAAGAGATGGCTGAGGCCTATGCAGGTATTCGGAATACCATTATTTCAATTAGCATCATAAGTACCCTGTTTGCTGTGCTCGTTCCGGCGTTTTTTATCATTAACTTTGCGAAGCGGACCCGGAGAATTATCCGATTTACGCAGAAGGTGAAGTATGGCAATCTGAGCGCACGAATTGACGATACCCGTGACGATGAGCTGGGGCAGATCTCGCACAGCTTTAACGATATGCTGGATGAACTTAATTTGTATATTGAGCGGGTGTACAAGGCCGAGATCAAACAAAAGGAGACGGAGCTGGTTGCTCTGCAGGCCAGAATTAATCCTCATTTTCTCTATAACACGCTTGAAGTGATTCGTATGAGAGCCATTTCCCAGGGGGCAAGGGATGTTGGGGAGATGATCTACAGCTTATCGGTGCTCTTCAAGAGCCTTGTTCAGCAGAAGAAAAACTATACATTGAAGGATGAGATGGAGGCTTGCCGTCTATATCTGGAACTCTTTCGAATCCGTTATAAGGATATCTTCACCTATACGATTCAATTGGATCCTGTGCATAATCAACATCCTGTGGTCAAGCTGTCCCTGCAGCCGATCATTGAAAACTATGTCGTGCACGGAATCCAGACGGAACGCTCGGATAACAAATTGTCCATTGTGGTGGAGGAGATTGGCGATGTGCTGCAGGTGGAAGTCAGAGATAATGGCAAAGGCATTGATCCTGCCCGATTGGCAGAAATTCGTGAAGAGCTCGATCGTCCAGAGGAATCAGGACAAATGTTTGGGCTGCGCAGTGTGCACAGTCGTCTGCGCTACCTGTATGGACCGGAGTTTGGAATGACGATAGAGAGTTCGCTTGGAGAAGGGACCCTGATCAGGGTGCGTTATCCTCATACGGAAGGGACAGGTGTTTAGCATGTACAACGTGTTTATTGTGGACGATGAGCCGTTCATCATTGAAGGATTATACGAGATTGTGGATTGGTCTTCATTTGGAATGGAAATTGTGAACCATGCCGGCAATGGCCAGGCGGCGCTCCAAGCGCTGTCTGCCCAGCCTGTCGACATTCTGATCACGGATATTTCGATGCCCATCATGAATGGACTGGATCTGATTCGGGAAGCAAGGCGTGTCCAGCCTGACCTTAAAGTGATTATTCTCAGCGGGTTCAATGAGTTCGAATACTTGAAGGAAGCGATGCAGCTGGGGATCGAAAATTATCTGCTCAAGCCGATCAATGTGGAGGAGCTGGAATCAACGCTGCGAAACACGGCCTCCAAGCTGGATCAAGCGCCAGCAAAAACAAGTTATGATGCCTACGGCATTCAAATTTTGAAGGACAACATTCTTCATCGATGGTTGACGGGGCAGATCGCAACGGCGGAATTCGAAGAGCGTTCTCTGTTCATGAATCTTACACTTGATGGTCCATGCTATGGCATTGCCATTCTCCGTACGAAGGGAGAAGAGCCGGGCATATTTGATCAAGTGCAGCGTCTACTTGCAGACAAGCCTTATGTGAGTACTTTTCATGATTTGGATGGCGATATCGTCATGATCGCGAGTGTGGACGAGCAGCAGGTCGATAGACAGATGTTTATGGATTGCGTCACCTGTTTATCCAGGCAGATCTCTGAAGCACACCCGTCTGTTTATATTGGTATGGGGAGCATGGCCAAGGGCATACATCAGGCACCCGCGAGTTACAAAGAAGCCAAGCGCGCTCTGCAGTATGTGATGATCTACCCGGATCTTAAAGTGATCGATCATGCGATTCTTGAAACGGGAAGCAGTGCTGGCAGTCGTTTCTCCTTCGACTGGAAGGAATATGCCAAGCTGATGTTATCCCGAAATACCGAACAGCTTTCAGAACGAATTCAAACGGATTTTGAACAGTATCGCGACGGGATGACTCCTGTGGAACTGCAGCATACGGCGCTCGAATTGGTTATTCGTTTCAAAATGGAGCTGGAGAGCATTAAGCATACGGATGAGTCTGTCATTTACCAAAAGGGGTTAAGACGGGTGCTGGACAGCAGTACCTTTGCCGAACTGGTGCAGGCCCTTCAGCAAGTGGGGAGCGAGACGATCGAATCTCTGCTGCAGGATCTGAAAAACCCGATTGTGAGCCAGGTGCTTCAGCATATCGAGAAGCATTACGCAGAAGAGCTTTCCCTTAAGCTGCTAGGGGCTCATTATCATCTGCATCCCGTGTATCTTGGACAGCTGTTTCACAAGGAAACAGGAGAGACCTTTGCCGAGTACATCAATAAATACCGGATCGAGCGTGCCAAGGAACAGCTGCGCAGTTCCAATCTGAAGGTGCATGAGATCGCAAGAAACGTTGGATATTGGGAGACAGGATATTTTTATAAGCAATTCCGCAAATATGTAGGCATTTCACCGACCGATTTCAAGGTTTTTAATTAATTCGGTGACGAGAAGATTCGATCTGCGGACTCAACGTATAAGAGACATTTCGGGAACAGCAGTGGCATGTGTAGAGATCAATGCCATATGTTACCCGTCATGTCTCTTTCATGTAAGCGATTTATTAAATCAGGGACAAAAACAAGAGTCAGGGAGAATATCTCTTTAATTTGTACCCCGAAAACTTAAGTTTATCTTCTTTTTGAAAATGCTTTCATTCGATAAGGTTATAGCAGTTAGTTTGTTAGTGCTTAAGGGAAAACGAAAAGGGAGGATCTAAACAATGCTTAAAAAAAGAAAAAGTTTTTCTCTCGTCCTGGCATTATTAATGGCCGTTACACTTGTACTTAGTGCCTGCGGTGGAAGCGAGAGTGCTTCGGAATCCGGCGGGGCTGGAGATGATTCAGTCGAACTAATCTGGTACACCATCGGTACCCCGCAAAAAGATGTGAACAAGGTCATGGAAGAAGTCAGCAAGTATACCAAGGAAAAAATCAATGCTACCGTAACCATGAAAATGGTCGATTGGGGTGACTATCCTCAAAAGATGCAGGTGAATGTGGCTTCCGGTGAGCCTATGGACATTCTGTTCACCTCTTCGGGGGGATTCGACTATGTTCAAAATGCGAGAAAAGGCGCGTTCTTGGAATTGGATGAACTGCTCCCCAAATATGGCAAGGATCTGATGGACACGATTGACCCGGCATTCCTCAGCGGTTCCAAAGTGGATGGTCATAACTACGGTATTCCAGCCAACAAAGAACTGCCGCAGCAAGAGGTATGGCGTTTCAACAAAACACTGCTCGATAAATACAACCTGGACATCTCCAATATCCGCACCTTGGACAGTCTTGAACCTTTGCTCAAAACAATCAAGGAAAATGAGCCAAGTGTGACGCCGTTTGCGATGGATAAAAACTATGTCCCTTACGTTCCTTATGACTATGTCATTCAAAATTTGCCTATGGCAATCAAACTAGACACGACGGATTACAAGCTCGTGAACATCCTGGAGACTCCTGAAATGAAGGAAGCGCTCACAACGATGAACAAATATTACAAAGCTGGCTATGTATCTGCAGAGGCAGCAACAACAGGATCAACCAACGACCTGACTACATCGGGCAACTGGTTCCTGGATCGCGCACAGACTCAACCGCTGGCCGACAATCAATGGTCTGCAAGTTATGGATATCCTGTCGTTTCCACACCGGCAAGTGATGCAATCATCACAAACACTTCTGTACAAGGATCCATCATGGCGATCTCCGCCAACTCCGAGTATCCGGAAAAAGCAATGGAATTCCTGAACCTGCTCAATACGGATCCAGTGCTGCGCAACATGGTGGACTCCGGTATCGAGGGCACTCACTACAAAAAAGTGGACGATACACACATGGAAAACCTGGCTGAATCGAAGAACTATGACATGCCTTCGTATTCCCTTGGTAACAACATGCTGCTCTATCTGAACAACAACGATCCGGATAACAAATGGGATGAGTTCAAGAAATTTAATGCTGAAGGCGTGAACTCCCCAATTCTCAGCTTCAACTTTGATGCAAGCAACGTTTCTACTGAATTGACAGCTGTACAAAACGTGAAAGAACAATACTGGGCCGCATTGATGACTGGTACGCTGGACCCGGCGACCAACTTGGATCAGGTCATTGAGAAGTTCAATCAAGCCGGTCTTGAGAAGGTAATGGCTGAAGCCCAAAGCCAGCTTGATGCCTGGAGAGCGGAAAATAAGTAAGGTTACATTCGTAGGATCGGGCGGCTGCATGTAGCGTCCGATCCTTTTTTTCATTAAAGCTTGAAGGAGGATATCCCAATGACTGCATTTTTGAAAAACCTGATAAGAAACCGAGTCATGCTGTTCATGGTGCTGCCTGGCGCCATCTGGTTCTTCTTCTTCTCTTATCTGCCCCTGGTGGGTACTGTAGCGGCATTCAAGGAATATCGCTTTAGTCGTGAGGGATTCTGGGCCAGCCTTGCGAAGAGCGAATGGGTGGGCTGGGACAACTTCAAATTCCTGTTCAGCAACAATGACGCGCTGCTGATTACCCGAAATACACTTCTGTATAACATCGCCATCATATTCTTGGGGTTAGTGTTCGCCGTAGGTTTGGCAATTCTACTCTCGGAACTTATTAATAAACGGCTCGCCAAAATATATCAAACAGGAATGTTCCTCCCATATTTCCTCTCCTGGGTCATTGTAGGTTACTTTGTGTTCAGTTTCCTAAGCATGGACCGGGGAATGTTGAATCAGATCATCGGCTGGTTCGGGATGGAACCCATCCAGTGGTATTCGGAAGCCAAGTATTGGCCGTACATTCTGATTTTCGTCGCACTTTGGAAAACGATCGGCTACAACAGTATCGTCTATCTGGCATCTATACTGGGCATTGACCGTTCGCTCTATGAAGCCGCAATGATTGACGGTGCGAGCAAATGGCAGCAAATTCGCAACATTACGATCCCACTGCTATCCCCAATCATCACGATTATGACACTTCTGGCTGTGGGCCGGATCTTCTACGCTGACTTTGGTCTCTTCTATCAAGTGCCGAGGGATTCGGGTACGCTCTATTCCGTTACGAACGTCATTGACACGTATGTATATCGCGGTTTGAAAACGAGCGGTGAGATTGGCATGAGTACCGCTGCCGGATTGTATCAATCGGTTGTGGGCTTTGTACTGGTTATCATCTCCAACTATGTGGTACGCAAGATCGATAAAGATAGCAGCTTATTCTAGGACAAGGGAAAGGAGTGAACCACTGTGGCTCAACTCGTAAAAAAACGCGATTTCCATCATGTATCCAGCGGCTGGAACATCATCATGAATATCATGGCCGGACTTTTCGCTCTGATCTGTGTGTTTCCTTTTATATTTGTCGTCATCATCTCGTTTACGGACGAAAAGGCATTGGCCCGTGATGGGTACCGCCTGATTCCGGCGGAATGGAGTCTCGCGGCATATCAATTTGTCTGGCAGAGCGGTGATACACTGCTGCGTGCGTATGGGGTTACCATTCTGGTCACGGTACTCGGGACAATCATCAGTTTGATCCTCATGTCCCTGTATGCCTATGCCATTTCCCGCAAGAGCTTCAGATATCGGAGATTTTTCTCCGTGTTTGCCATTTTGACCATGTTGTTCAACGGCGGGATGATCCCGACCTATATGGTCGTATCCCAACTGCTTGGATTGAAAGATACCGTGTGGGCATTGATTCTGCCGCTGGCGATGAATGCCTTCTATATTATGATTCTGCGTACGTTCTACTCCACCAGTGTGCCGGATGCGGTTATTGAATCCGCAAGAATTGATGGTGCCGGAGAGTTTTATACCTTTATGAAAATCGTAATTCCATTGTCCCTGCCGGGGCTGGCAACGATCGGGTTGTTCAGTACACTGGGTTACTGGAATGACTGGTTCAACGCACTCTTATACATTGATAATCCCAACCTGGTACCGCTGCAATCCATGCTGATGCGGATCGAGTCCAGCATTCAGTTTATTCAGCAGAACTCCGCCAACAGCTCCATGAGTCTGGCAGCCATGCAGTCCATTCCGCAGGATACTTCCCGGATGGCGATGGTCGTGCTTGCAACGCTGCCGATTATATTTGCCTATCCGTTCTTCCAGCGCTATTTCGTACAAGGTCTGACGGTTGGAGCGGTGAAGGAATAACCGGATCACTCTATAGGATTGGAGACTTTCAGGATGATGACATATAAGGACAAAAGCAAGCCCGTCGAAGAACGGGTGCAGCACCTGCTTGGCCTGATGACTACGGAAGAGAAGGTAGGCCAGCTCATTCAGCCTTTTGGCTGGCAGACCTATAGGAATGACAAGGGAAATATCACGCTGAATGGTTCCTTCAAAGAGCAGGTGGAAAACGGTGGCGTCGGCTCTCTCTATGGTGCCCTTCGGGCCGATCCCTGGACTGGCGTTACACTTGAAAATGGCCTATCCGCGAGAGAAGGCGCAGAAGCCGTCAACCTGATTCAGCGTCATGCTGTGGAGCATTCCCGACTGGGAATTCCGATCCTGATTGGGGAGGAGTGCTCTCACGGCCATATGGCCATTGATGGAACGGTATATCCCGTACCGCTTCTGCTCGGCAGCACTTGGAATGTGGACCTGTACCGAGAGATGTGCCAGGCCGTAGCCAGGGAAACGCGTGCCCAGGGTGGAGCGGTTACGTATTCTCCGGTACTCGATGTCGTGCGTGATCCTCGCTGGGGACGTACCGAGGAATGCTTTGGCGAAGATCCGTATCTCATTGGGGAACTGGCGGTAGCTTCTGTCGAAGGACTTCAGGGGGAAAGTCTTGACCGGGATGATGCAGTTGCTGCAACGCTGAAGCATTTTGTCGGTTACGGCAGCTCGGAAGGCGGACGCAATGCAGGACCTGTACACATGGGCTGGCGTGAATTGATGGAAGTGGATCTGTATCCATTCCGAAAAGCGGTGGAAGCTGGGGCAGCATCCATTATGCCTGCTTATAACGAAATTGATGGCACGCCTTGTACGGTAAATACGGAATTGTTGGATCGTGTTTTACGTGAAGACTGGGGCTTTGGGGGACTGGTCATTACGGACTGCGGCGCAATCAACATGCTGGCAGGCGGGCATGATGTTGCAGCGGATGGGCTCGATGCATCTGTTCAGGCCATTCAGGCAGGCATCGATATGGAAATGTCCGGTGAGATGTTTGGACAGTATCTGGTGCAGGCTGTTTCGGAGGGCAAGCTTGATGTGCAGGTTTTGGACCGGGCTGTCAGCCGCGTACTGGCATTGAAATTCAAACTGGGCTTGTTCGAGCAGCCTTATGTGGACGCTGACCGGGCCGCAGAAGTAATTGGCAGTGAGCAGCATATCCAGCTGGCACGGCAATTGGCAGCAGAAGGAGTGGTTCTGCTCAAAAATGAGCAATCCGCTCTCCCGCTAACGATAACAGGAGCTGGGCAGATTGCTGTCATTGGTCCGAATGCGGATCATGCCTACAATCAGCTGGGTGATTACACGTCACCGCAGCCCAAATCTAAAGTGGCAACCGTACTGGATGGTATTCGCTCCAAGCTCGCGGGGAATGAAGCTGTACGTGAGGTGCTTTATGCGCCAGGTTGCCGAATCAAAGGCGATTCCAGAGAAGGCTTCGAGCATGCCATTGAGATCGCCGGCAAGGCAGATACCGTCATCATGGTGGTTGGCGGTTCAAGTGCCCGTGATTTCGGCGAAGGAACGATCGACCTGAAGACAGGGGCATCCAATGTGTCCGATCATTCATGGAATGACATGGAGTGCGGCGAGGGTATCGACCGTATGACGTTAGGGCTTGCGGGAGTTCAGCTGGAACTCATTCAGGAAATTCACAAGCTCGGCAAAAAGCTGATTGTTGTCTACATCAATGGCCGTCCTATCACTGAACCTTGGGTGGATGAACATGCCGATGCCATTCTGGAGGCCTGGTATCCGGGGCAAGAAGGCGGGCATGCCATTGCAGACATTCTATTTGGCGATGTGAATCCATCGGGCAAATTGACGATTTCCATTCCGAAGCATGTCGGTCAGTTACCTATCTATTACAACGGCAAACGTTCCCGTGGCAAGCGTTATCTCGAAGAGGATCTGGAGCCTCGTTATTCATTTGGATATGGACTTAGCTATACCACTTTTGAATACAGCGAGCCGAAAGTCAGCAGGGCATCCATGACAGCTGGAGAATCAGTTATGGTATCGGTGGATGTGACCAATACAGGCCAGCGTAGTGGCGCAGAAGTGGTACAGATGTACATCACCGACGTGGTCAGCCAGATGACTCGCCCGGCCAAAGAGCTGAAAGGATTCACAAAAGTGAATCTGGCACCTGGTGAGACGCAAACGATTGAATTCCGTGTTGGTGCGGAGCAGCTGCAATATATCGGACGGCATTTGAAACCCGTGGTTGAACCGGGACTATTCCGTATTCATATCGGCAGCAGCGTAAACGACACACAAATGGCCGAGCTTACGGTAAGGGAGGCGTAAAACATGGAACGTATTAGACGATTTATTCGTGAACTGTCTGAACATCAGTGGCTGGAGCAGGTGGATCTACGCAGCTGGAACATCACCCGTGCTTATTATGACGTGCCGGGAAAATATGAGAATCAAGGGCCTTATCCGGAGGGAGAAGGCCTGGATCGTTTTCCAAGCACACAGGGGACCACCTACTTTTTTCGAACCCGTTTAGAAGTCCCTGCTTCCTGGCAGCATGCCCCATTCGGACTGTTGTTTCAATCGGGAGGAGAAGGCTTGCTGCGGGTGAATGGTCGTTCTTATCAGGGTCTGGATCGCAATCATACGTACGTTACGCTGGACCCGTCCAAGATTGGAGTTCATCCGGAGCTTGAAATCGAACTGTTCGATCCTGTACCTGAACCTGTTGATCCGTTGAACCAGCAGGCCGTTATTCAGCCGCCGATCACATCAATCACCAGTCTGCTGGTGAGACCGAACGAGGCGGTTCGCAGCCTGATGTATACGGTCATTATTGTACGCGATTCGGCCATACTGCTGCCCGAAAGCGACTTCCGGCGTGTACGTCTGCTGGAAGCCATCTATCGTGCGATGGATCAATTTGTCGGCATGACAGATGAAGAGATCAAGCGGGGGGAAGGCATTCGCCAGATTGAAGAGAGTTTAGCGAATCATGTGCGAGAGATTGGTGGTAACGCCGAAGGTCTTGAACATATGGTGGGACAGTCCCATATCGACATTGCCTGGCTGTGGCCTGTACGGGAGACCGTACGCAAGACAAGTCGTACATTCTCAACCGTGGATGCACTAATGAATGAGTATCCCGATTATGTGTACTCCCAGAGCCAACCTTTGTTGTACGCCTTTCTGAAGGAACATGATCCCGAATTGTATGCACGGGTGAAGCAGCGCATTGCAGAAGGACGCTGGGAACTGGTTGGCGGCATGTGGGTTGAACCGGATCTGAACATTCCGAGCGGGGAGTCGCTGATTCGCCAAATGTTATATGGCCAGCGTTTTTACATGGAGGAGTTCGGCAAGACGTCACAGATTGAATGGCTGCCGGATACATTCGGGTACTGTGCCTCCCTGCCTCAGATATTGAAGCATGGCAATGTGGACTATTTCATGACGACGAAGCTGGGATGGAACGATACCAATGTATTCCCGTACGATCTCTTTCACTGGGTTGGCATTGACGGTACACCGATCCTGTCTTATCTCAACCATGGTGTCAATGAACACACTTTACCGAAGGATATTCATGATCACTGGCAGTCCTACCGTGAGAAAGCAGCACATCCCGAGCACATGCTTCTATATGGGCATGGTGATGGTGGCGGCGGAGTAACCCGCGAAATGCTGGAGTACGTGGATCGTGCAGACTTGATGGTAGGGCAGCCTGCCAGTCGCTACAGTACAGCGGGAGCCTTTTTTGCAGGTATTGAAGCAGGGCAGCCTACACTTTCGGAATGGCACGGTGATCTGTACCTGGAACTGCATCGAGGCACGTACACGACACATGCACGCAACAAGCGCAACAATCGCAAAGCAGAGGTCCTGTACCGTGAAGCTGAGCTGTGGAACACACTTGCTCTGCCGGACATGGAGGCGCAGACAGAAGCTGAAGTCCGTTCGGCACTGCACGAGGGCTGGAAGCTGATTTTGCTGAATCAATTCCACGATATTATTCCAGGCTCAGCGATTACAGAGTCATACGTGACTTCGGATGAGGAATATGTACGAGTTTTTGAGTTAGGTAGAGCAGGGCTGAATCAAGGTGCTGCGGCATTAACGGCAGGTATTAACACAAAGGGTCCAGAAGGTTCAGCGGCCTATGTGGTGTTCAACAGCCTTGGCTGGAAGCGTAATGCAGTCATTCAGCTCCCCGTGCACGATGGCTTGGATCGTTATGCGGTAGATGTAGAAGGTCAGCACCTGCCAATGGATCGGGAAGATAACGCGATTTCGATTCTTGTGGATGACATTCCTGCGTTCGGGTATAAGACGATTTGGCTGGTGCCTGAAAATACTAGGGAAACGAATGCACAAGAAGTGACAAGCCTTGCCGGTCAACCGGTTTTTAACGATACATGGGATACGGCGTTTTATCATGTGGAGTTTAACAACCGAGGCGAGATTACTCGTCTGTGGGATAAGGCAGCAGAGCGGGAAATGCTGAAGCCGGGTGAACGGGGCAATCAATTCCACTTTTTCCACGACCGTCCGACGCTCTGGGATGCGTGGGATATTGACAGCCGTTATGAAGAACAGGTTGCCGGGGAAGTTGAGCTATTGGAGAAAAAGCTGGTGCTGGCTGGTACAACGAAGGACGTCCTGCGTTTCCGCTGGAAACTCCATCAATCGGAGATTACACAAGATATCGTCTTCTACCATGATTCACGTCGGATTGACTTCCAGACACAGGTGAGCTGGAACGAAAGTCACAAGCTCCTGAAAGTCGGTTTTCCAATCGATGTCGTAACCTCAAAGGCAACATACGAAATTCCTTTCGGCGCATTGGAGCGGCCAACGCACCGTAACACCAGCTGGGAACAAGCCCAATATGAAGTTTGTGGCCACCGGTTTGCGGATGTATCCGAATATGGATACGGCGTGAGTTTGCTTAATGACTGCAAATACGGATACGACGTACAGGGAAGCACCATTCGTTTATCCCTGCTTCGTGCACCGAAATGGCCGGACCGAACCGCTGATCTGGGAGAGCATGAATTCACGTATGCCCTGTATCCGCACGAAGGGGATTGGCGTACTGCGCATACGGTACGTCATGCTGCAGAGCTGAATCACGAGGTGACGGTACAGCAGGTGCTGCAGAGCACAGGGACTGAAGTTGATTCAACTGCAACTGCCTCACCTGCACGCCAGGCAACCGGAGCATGGATTGATTTGGATAGCGAACATGTCATTTTGGATACGGTTAAAATGGCAGAGGATGGACACGGCGCGATACTTCGTTTCTATGAATCTTCAGGCAAACGTGAACGTGTAACCTTGCAATGGCCACATGCCTTCGAGCAGGCCTATCTCTCCAACGCATTGGAAGAACCGGGTGAGCCTTTGGATATGACGAATGGTCAGATTACATTGACCTTCGCCCCTTACGAAATTAAAACCGTGCTGCTGCGGTAAACCTTTTTGAAAGATCTCAGAGCTATGCAAGATGAACTTAAACATTTACACGATAACGCAGAGTGCAGAAAGTATCCGAAGAAGCAAAGCGTTCGCCTAAAAGCTTTCTGAAGGAAAGCTACATCGGAAGCATACGCTATCCCCGGATTTACCCTTTGAAGAAGGGAATCAAAACATCCGGGGATAACAGCGATCGGAAGATGGTTCTGCAATCGTAGTGGCCATGTGTAAAAGTTTATGGGTTCATCTTATATAGCTACACCATTCAATACGTTTAAGGAGTTGCACTCATCCATGGAACAATTCAGATTACCCAAAATACCAATGCCTCCCGTTGCTGTGCCGCAATCCATTCAGGCAGTGCTCGAAGAGGCGGAACAGAAGCTGGCTCATCGACCGAAGCTGCTTCAATTATTCAAAAATTGTTTCCCTAATACAATAGAAACGACTACAAAATTGATGGACGATGGCACGACTTTTGTCATCACCGGAGACATCCCAGCCTCGTGGCTGCGTGATTCCGTGGAGCAGGTGGTGCACTACATTCCGTTTGCGAAGGAAGATGAGGACCTGCAGCGGATCATTGGCGGCCTGATCAAGCGCCACATCCAGTATGTTCATATTGACCCGTATGCCAATGCCTTCAATGAGACGGCCAATGACTGGCACTGGAACACGACGGACGAGACCGACATGTCGCCATGGGTATGGGAACGAAAATTCGAGATTGATTCGCTGTGCTTTGTTGTGAGACTGGCCTATCTATATTGGAAGGAAACGGAGCTAACCGACATTTTCGATTCCAGCTTCAAAGCAGCCATGCGCAAAATCGTGGACCTGTTCAAGGTGGAACAGCATCACATGGAGCAATCTCCATATCGCTTTACGCGCAATAACGGCATTCCAACAGATTCTCTGCGTAATCATGGGAAGGGCATGCCGGTCAATTATACAGGCATGATCTGGTCTGGCTTCCGTTCCAGCGACGATGCGTGCGATTTTCACTACAATATTCCGGGCAACATGTTTGCAGTCGTAGCTTTGCGCCAGATGCAGGAGTTTGCCGAGTGGGTGTTCCGGGATATGGCGCTGCTGCAGGAACTTAAGGATCTGGAACAGGACGTGGATCACGGCATTCAGCTGTACGGCATTTATCGTCATCCGGAATTTGGTCCCATCTACGCGTACGAGACGGATGGCTACGGCAATTACTGTCTCATGGATGATGCCGGTACACCGGGACTGATGTCCATTCCGTATCTCGGTTACGTCACAGCGGATGATCCGATCTATCAAAATACCCGCCGATTCGCCCTGAGCAAAGAGAACCCGTTCTATTATGAGGGCAAGGTTGCCAAAGGGATCGGCAGCCCGCACACACCACCGGATTACATCTGGCATATGGGTCTATCCATGCAGGGACTGACGGCACAATCTGCCGAGGAGAAGCTGGAGATCATTCGTATGCTGGAAGCGACAGATGCGGATACAGGTTATATGCATGAAGGTTTCCATGCGGATGATCCAACAATATTTACGAGAAAATGGTTTGCATGGTCCAACAGCCTGTTCTCCCAGTTGGTCTATAAATCGATGAAGGATGGCCTGTTATGAGTACACATGTGAAGGACAAAAAGCTGATTATCTTCGCTGATCCTGATTTTCCGGCAGAAGGCCAGCGGCCATCCCGCGAAGCTCTGGATACTTGGCAAGGGTCTCATGAGGTCATCGTTGTTAGCGCGTGCGAACTGGCTGAGGTGTTGAAGGCAGCAGCAGGCGAGGGCTGTCTGGTAAACCTGCATGCACCCTATTTTCCCAAATCGGCCTGGATGGAAATTGCAGCCTATCTGCATCAGGGAGGAAGCCTGATCAGTGTGGGTGGAGCACCGTTTAAGCGCCCTGTCCGGGATCAGGATGGAGCATGGGTTGTGGAGTCAGAGCAGACGGCGTATCACCAGGAGCTTTATATTCACGAGGCGCTGAACGTATCTTCAGCGAATATCCAAACGTACGCTTCCTCTGAACCCATTTCATTGCTTGCTGGCAAAGAGGGCTTGTTTGAGATTGCAGACACGTGGAATCTGGTCCCGCATACCACCAAGTCTAGTGATCTGCCTCACCAGATGGGTTCGGCAGGGCCGATGAGCACGCAGATCTATCCGTTACTTTGCGGAGTGAGTAAGGATGAACGCAGCATTGCCGCTCCGGTTGTCCTGTGGGAGAACTCCCGCAGTACATTTGCTGGTTCACGCTGGATGTTTGTGAATCTGCCGCTGGCCGCTTCATTCTGGGAGCAGGACGGTGCTAATGAGGTTGTGAAGTGGGCACAATTCTGTGCCAAAGGGGTTACTGAATTGTCGCTCAAGCCTAACTATGCCACGTACGAACCAGGTGAACGGGCTGTACTTACCCTTCAAGGACAGATTTTACAGCGCGCGGGTGACAGACGTACAGCTTCCGAGTTGTGGACGTTTGATCTGACTGTTGAACGGGAGGATCGGGCAGGCACAGCTGAGAAGGTATGGAGCCATAAGCTGCAGATGGAGCTTACCGTAGAACAGCAGTTTGTACGCCTCCCTCTTCCGGTTTCAGTAGAAAGCGGGCTGTACCGAATCGTATGTCTTGCGCAAGCACCTGACGGTGAAGTTCGGGTCTTGCGCCAAGGCTTCTGGGGCCAGGATGACGCATTGCTTGCAGAAGGTGAAGTCATCACTCGCAGCAGAGACTACTTTGTAAAAGAAGGACGACCTCTCCCTGTTGTGGGCATGACGTACATGACCTCGGACGTAGCCCGGAAATTTCTGTTTCTGCCGAATGCCGACGTTTGGGATCGGGACATGGCACAGATGGCGAAAGCGGGCATTAACTGGATTCGGACCGGAATATGGACGGCATATCGCAATATGATGCAGGTGGACGGACACATGGCAGAGGATGTGCTTCGCGCGATTGATGCCTTCCTGTTAACGGCGAAGCGCCACGGCCTGCAGGTCACGTTCACATTCTTTTCCTTTACGCCTGAAACGTGGGAAGGAACGAATCCGTATCTGGATCCGCAAAGTGTCGAGGCACAGAAGCGTTTCATCCGCAGCATCGTCAGCCGGCATACACACACCACCCATGTGGATTGGGATCTGATTAACGAGCCATCGATGTTTGATCCGGTGCGCATCTTCTCGGCTGGCCCGCGCTCAGCCAGGGATTCACACGAACAGCAGGCTTTTGTGAAATGGCTTGAGCAGCGTCATGAAACCATTGAAGCGCTGCAGGAAGCATGGAACATGTCACCGAAGCAGCTTCCGAACTTTGCAGCAGCAGTCATTCCGGAACCGGAAGAGATTAACTTTGATGTACAGGACATGCATAAGGCGAAAAAAGGAACCCGCTGGCTCGATTATTGTCTCTTCTCCATGGAGATGCACAATGTTTGGGCAAGAGAGCTCGTAGGTACGATCAAGGATCTCGTGCCGAATCATCTCGTTACCGTAGGGCAGGACGAAGCTCTGGGTGCACAGCGTCCTTCACCGTTTTTCTATGAACGTGAAGTGGATTATACCACCGTGCATTCCTGGTGGTTGAACGATGATCTGATCTGGGACGGCATTTTCACCAAAACTCCGCATAAACCGAATCTAATTCAAGAGACGGGCATCATGTATGTGGAGACCCCGGATGGACGTGCCAAGCGCACGGAAGAAGAGCTTCGCAGCATTCTTGAACGGAAGTATGCCTATGCATTCTCCACAGGTGGTGCCGGAGCAGTGCAATGGATCTGGAATACCAACTTCTATATGGATAATGCCAATGAATCTCATATTGGAGCCCTCCGTGCAGATGGTACAGAGAAGCCTGAAGCGGATGTATCCTATGACTTTGGCCGCTTCATGCAGAAGGTGCGTGATCTCTTCGAGGATCGTGAGCTGGAGGAGATTGCGGTCGTGTTCCCGTATTCCAATGACTTCTCCAACCGTTCCCTTGCGTATGATGCAACAACCAAGCTTACGCGTGTGATGTCCTATGATCTGAAACTGCCATTCCGTGCCGTATCCGAATATCATTTGGAAGCACTGGAGCAGCAGCCGCCCAAGCTGATTATCGTGCCGAGTCCACACAATATGGATAATGATGCATTGCTTCAGTTGCTTGCATTCACGGAGAAGGAAGGCGTATGTCTGCTGATCACTGGACCACTGGGACTGGACGCGTACTGGAAGGCCAGTGACCGGGCCGATCACATTGTGGGTAAACGCAGTTTGGGTAATGTGCAGCGTGAAGAACTGCTGAATATCAATGGGGTGAATCACCGGGTAACATATGGCCGGCGTCGTATTGCTGAGGTGGCTAAAGAGACGCTGCTTCATCAAGATCATGACACTCCAGATGGAGTGACTGTTCTGCCATGGGGGAAAGGAAAAATTATGTGGACCCCGCTGCCGCTCGAGCTTAACGGACGGGATGAGCCGCTGGCGGACCTGTATCGTTATGCGGCCGAAACGGCTGGCATCCATAAGGAGTTGGAATGGGTATCTGGAGGAGAAATCGCAGGAATCTATGGCCGGAAGCTCAGTTTTCCAAAAGGAAATCTATATGTATTTGTGTCAGAGTCTTCACTCCATCACAAGGTTCAAGTCAGAGATACTCGCACTGGCGTATCCTATGAATTCAAATTGGAGAAAAATCGGTCCGTGCTGTTTGCCACAGATGCTGCAGGAAAGCTGCATACGGTGTATCGCCCGGAAGAAGTTGAGATTGTACAACAAAATGGAGAGGTGGGCTAACGCATGACGGAACAAAAGGATAAACCAAAAACCAAAAGAGCCCATATCATTTCGCACACTCACTGGGATCGGGAATGGTACCTGCCCTATGAGAAGCACCATATGCGGCTCGTTCAACTGGTGGATTCACTGCTGGATGAGCTCGATGAGGGAGCAGACTACAAAAGCTTTTATCTGGATGGACAAACGATCATTATCGACGATTATCTTCAGGTCCGTCCGGAGCAGAAGGAGCGACTGGAGAAGCATATCCGTAATGGCCGGATCGTGATTGGGCCATGGTATATTTTGCAGGATGCGTTCCTTACCAGTGGTGAAGCCAATGTACGCAATATGCAGGTTGGGCATCGGGATGCGAAGCGTTACGGCACGCCCTCCAAGATCGGTTATTTTCCCGATACGTTCGGGCTGGTTGGACAGACGCCGCAGCTTATGCTGCAATCTGGCATCGATAACGTCTTTTTTGGAAGAGGCGTGAAGCCTACAGGCTTCAATAATACCGTATCGGATGCAGGATACGAATCCAGCTTCTCCGAGCTGATGTGGGAAGGGCCGGATGGATCGAAAGTGCTTGGTGTGCTGTTTGCCAACTGGTACTCCAATGGTAATGAAATTCCGGTAGATGAGGCTTCAGCTCGCAAGTTCTGGGAAACCAAACTGGCAGATGCCGAGAAATATGCCTCCACCAATGAGCTGCTGTATATGAACGGTTGTGATCACCAGCCTATTCAGCGGGATCTGCCTGAGGCGATCCGAATGGCCGAGCAATTACATCCCGATATTGAATTCGTTCACTCCAACTTTCCGGATTATCTGACGGCCCTGAAAGAATCATCGGAACATGAGCTGTCCACGGTAAAAGGAGAGCTGCGCAGCCAGCGTACCGATGGCTGGGGTACATTGGTGAACACCGCCTCGGCACGGGTTTATCTGAAACAGATGAACCAGCTTGGTCAAGCCATGCTGGAAAAGGTGGCTGAGCCACTGACATCCTACGCCCATCTTCTTGGGCATGCTTATCCGCATGATCAGCTGACATATGCCTGGAAAACGCTGATGCAGAACCATCCGCATGACAGCATCTGCGGCTGCAGTGTGGATGAGGTTCACCGCGAGATGGTCACTCGATTCGAGAAGAGCCGTCACGTCGCTGAAGCCATGATTGAAGAGAGCACAAGTCAGATTGCTGCTTCGGTGGATACCTCAATCTTTGCCAGTTACGGTGAGGATGCGCGGCCGCTGATCACGTTTAATACGACAGGCTGGGAGCGCAGCGGCATTGTTCAGATCGAACTGGATGCGGCTCGTATCTACTTCCGTGATGGAATTTCATTAGAGGGTATGGCTGCCCAAATGAACAACGTAGACCTGTCCGGTCGTGTCCTCGTTGACGAAAAAGGAGCGCACATTCCGTGTACAGTAGAAGATCTGGGCCTGCAGTTCGGTTATGATCTGCCGGATGACCGATTCCGTCAGCCGTACAGCTGCCGCCGGGTCAGAATTACATTTGAAGCTGAGAACGTGCCAGCGCTTGGATTGAAGGCATATGCTTGGGTTCGCAGTGAAGCTCAGGATGATTCTGTTTCGAATGGCACTGCACTGCGCAGTGGTGAACGTAGCCTGGAGAATCAATATGTTGCCGTTACAATCGCAGACAATGGCTCCTTTACACTGAAGGATAAACGCACAGGACGTACGTACCAAGACCTTGGCGTGTACGAAAATGTTGGGGATATCGGTAACGAGTATATGTTCAAGCAGCCGGAGAATGAAGTTGCCTTGACGACGAAAGAATTAACTGCCGGCATACAGATCATAGAAGATACGCCGTACCGTGTCTCCTACGAAATCATACATGATTGGGAAATTCCGGCTTCGGCGGATGAGGTGCTGGATCGTGAACAACGTGAGCTCATCTATTACCCGTATCGCAAGGCACAGCGTTCCAAACAAACGGTCACACTGCGTATTCGCACAGTATTGTCGTTAAGTCGCAGCGGAAAAGGAGTTCATGTGCAAACCACGTTCAACAATCAGGCGAAGGATCACCGTGTACGTGCCCTGTTCCCAACCGATCTGGCGACTGCGGTTCACCATGTGGATTCCATGTTTGAGATTGCTACTCGTGATAATGTACCCGCACCGGAGTGGCAAAATCCAAGCAATACACAGCATCAGCAAAGCTTTGTGGATGTGAGTGAAGAACAGGCTGGACTGGTCGTAGCCAATCTGGGACTGAATGAATATGAAGTTCTTCAGGATGGGCGCAATACGATCGCCGTAACGCTGCTCCGTGCCGTAGGGGAGCTCGGGGACTGGGGATTGTTCCCGACACCGGAAGCACAATGTCTGGGGGAGCATTCGTTCCAGATGGAGATCATTCCGCATGATGGAAGCGGTGCATCATCAGATGCATACATCGAGGCTTACCAGTTCCAGGTTCCATGGACGCTGGTTCAAACGGATGTTCACTCAGGAACGCTGTCATCAACGCATACCCCATTTGCATGGCAAGGAGAAGGCTTGGCATTCTCCTCACTGAAAGTGAATGAGGAATCAGGTGATCTGATGATGCGCTGGTATAATATGAAGCCGGACACATCTCTGCTGAGTTTGGCTGCGACCGAATGGAATACGAATGAAGTAGCATACAAGAGCAATATTTTGGAGGAGAAGGGCGAGAAACTCGTATCCTCTTCAAATGTTTCTACTAAACTATTCAGCGGCAAAGAATGGTCCATCCCGGCAGGACCTTGCGAGATTGTTACGGTAGGGCTTCCTCGTTAAAGGAATCACCCTGAGAGCAGGCAGGTACTGTCATCCACACCATTCGCGATACGATGTGTCACGAAGGAGATCGTTTTTTCCAGACGGAACATGTTGAGTTATGCCCCGAGTTTCTATAGAATGAACAATAGAATTGCAATCGATCGAAGGAACCTTTGCCGTCATCATGGTTATTGGTAAAATTCAGGTGGTTCATTCTATATTGAATACATTAAGGGGGCTTGAAGCCATGGAATCCTTGGGAGGACTGCTTCAGCAGCTTAATCCTTCCTTTCGTGAGCAGTCGCGGCGAATTGCGGCGGAGCTGATGGATGATCCGTACGTACGCGAATTCCGAGCAGGTCACCCGGAACTGAAAGATGCGCAGCTCATGACCGATCTGAGCAAGCTGTATCAGTATGCCCGAGATTCGAAAAACTGTGCGAATTGTCCGGGGCTGGATAACTGTCCTAACGATTTCCAGGGTCACTTTTGCAAACTGGAAGTAGAGCATTTTAACGGTAAACCCGAAATTATAGATAAAAAAGCTCCGTGTTCCAAACATATTGCCAGGCAAAATGAGCATGTGATCAAGAAGAGAATCCGCAGCTTCTATGTGGACGAGCGTGCGCTTAGTGCAGGATATAACGATGTGGAAATTATGGGCAAGGATCGGATGCGGGCTCCGGCGGTAAACCAGGTTCTGCGTTATATCAATGACACGAAGGAGAACGGATTATCTCCGCAAGGACTGTTTCTTGAGGGATCATTTGGAACAGGCAAGACGTTTCTGATGTGCTATTTGTTACACGAATTAGCCGTTGCGGGATACACAGGGGTCATTATCTACATGCCTGACTTTGTGGAGGATCTGAAATCCATGATCACGGATGGGCAGAAGCTGAAGGAAACGACAGATATACTCAAAAGCTGTGATCTGCTCATCTTCGATGATATAGGCGCAGAGAATCTGAATCCTTGGGTTCGGGATCATGTGATGGGTTCCATTTTGAACTACCGCATGAATCGGAAACCGACGTTCTACACGTCCAACTACAATCTGGATGGGCTGGAGAAGCATCTTAGCTTTACGAGCAGGGATGGCGAGGAAATGAACAAGGGGCAGCGTCTGATGGATCGCATTCGTCCGTTTGTTGACGTCGTTTCTGTTCGTGGAGAGAATCAGCGAGGCAAGCGATAATTTTTATATTCATACGGTAAGTAGTCCACAAAAAAGCCTGGTTTTTCGCGGTAGTCGCGGAAACCGGGCTTTTTTGGTCCTGCGCGGGCCTGACATCCTATTCGGTCAGGAATTTGAAGATGACCATGCCGAAGAAGATGACTGTCATCAGGCCACCCATGCCGGCAACACCCGCAATCAGATCGAATAGATCGTTACGGGGCTCCTCATTCACATGTTCACGCGGGTCGCTGATCCGCACATTTGCGTCCATGGTATTGCCTCCTTATGTGGATCAACAGCTTGCCCTTCCAGGGAGCTGAAGCCCGGAGTAATTTTAGTATACTTGGAAAAGAAAGCGTTTGTAAAGATTTAGCAGCAATCGTGTCAAGATGACCAATTGTGAAGATTTGATGGTGGAGAGATGAACATTGCACGTTCATTTCACAAGTTTAGATGACCTGTGTTATACTGGAAGTGTCGTTCACGACGTTACAGGTTAAAATAAACCGTAAGTATATATAAGGAGGACAATTTCATGGCTATTGTTAACGTATCCGATCAATCCTTTAACGCTGAAGTCGAAGGAGAAGGAACGGTTCTTGTTGATTTCTGGGCGCCTTGGTGCGGTCCTTGCAAAATGCTCGCTCCAATCCTGGAAGAGCTGTCCACCGAAGTTGGCGATGCAGTGAAAATTGCCAAAGTCAACGTTGACGAAAATCCGGAATCCGCTTCCCGCTTCGGCGTAATGAGCATTCCGACATTGATCTTCTTCAAAGACGGCCAACCGGTTGATAAAGTGGTTGGATTGAACTCGAAAGAAGCACTCAAAGGAATCATCGAGAAACACCAATAATTCACTAGGCTAACAGATACGCCTCCGGTTTATGCGCCGGGGGCGTTTTGCGTCGAATATCTTTTTATAGGACAATATAAAAGTAATCATTATTTTACACTTATAATGTAGAGTACAGAACCGATTCGAAGAAGCGGAGCGCTCGCATTTATCACCGGATTTCCCCATGCAAGTGGGATCAAAGAAATCTGGGGATAACGGCGATCGGAGAACGGTACTGTAATCGGAATGGTCTAGTGTAACCGTTGATTATACTTTTTTCGGAAGGGAGGACCCACCGAATTATGGATGAATTCATCAATGTTCTGCAAGAACAGGAGCAGGCCCTGGAGCAGATACGGCACAAGCTGGCGCTGCTGCCTGATATGCCTGGCTGTTATTTGATGAAAAACAGTGAAGGTACCATTATCTATGTAGGTAAGGCCAAAGTGCTGAAAAACCGTGTACGCTCTTATTTTATTGGCAGTCATAACGGAAAGACGCAGCGTCTGGTATCCGAAATCCGCGATTTCGAATACATTGTAACCGGCAGCAATATGGAAGCACTCATCCTGGAGTGTAACCTCATCAAAAAACACATGCCGCGTTATAACGTTTTGCTCAAGGATGACAAAACCTTTCCTTATCTTAAAATTACGAATGAAAAGCATCCCCGGCTCGAAGTGACCCGGCGTGTGCTGAAAGATAAAGCCAAGTACTTTGGACCCTATCCGAACTCGTACGCGGCACACCAAACGAAAAAGCTACTCGACCGCATGTATCCGCTGCGCAAATGCGGCGTAATGCCGAAGGAAGTCTGCCTGTATTACCACATGGGACAATGTCTAGCTCCCTGTGTGAAGGAAGTAGGCAAGGAGCAATATGACCAGATTTCCCAAGAAATCGGTTCATTCCTGAGCGGAGGTCACGAAGAAATCAAGAAGGATCTGCAGCGCAAAATGCAGGAAGCCGCAGAGGATCTGTATTTCGAACGTGCTAAGGAACTGCGGGACCAGGTCATAGCGATTGATGCCATGATGGAAAAACAGAAAATTACGATGGCAGATGCCAGAGACCGCGATGTGTTTGGGTTCGCCATTGATAAGGGCTGGATGTGCGTCCAGATTCTATATATGCGTCAGGGTAAAATGATTGAGCGCCATGTATCGACGTTTCCGTTTTATGGCGAAGCGTACAGTGACTTTATGTCCTACGTGACACAGTATTATAGCGATAATCCGGCACTGCCGCAGGAGATCTTGCTGCCTGAAGTTCCGAAAGAACTGGTCGCTGGAGAACAGGCGGACAACGCTGAAGTTATGGCTGCGGATGTGCCGGCAGCTGTGGCGTCGGAATCGGATCCATTGTCGTTAGTATTAGATGATGTTTCTGCTGAACCACAAGTTGCGGAATCCCGTGCAGCTTATGGGGAAAACCATGCTTCTGAAGAGTCTGAAGCAGAAACGGCAATGGCTCAGGAAGTATCCGATCAACAGGAGGATACGGCTGCGGATTCTAACCGCCCTGGATTGGAAGACCCGTTCCAGGCTGCGGCGGCTCTGCAGGAATGGCTGGAGATCAAGGTGCACATCCCGCAGCGCGGGTTGAAACGCCAAATGATCACCATGGCTGTGGATAACGCACGTGTGGCCTTGGAAGAGAAATTCCGTCTGATTGAGCGTAACGAAGAACGTACGTCCAAAGCATCCGAGGGTCTTGGGCGCTGGATCGGTCTGGATCAACTGCGCCGGATCGAGGCGTTTGATAACTCCAACATTCAGGGAACCAATCCGGTGTCGGCGATGATTGTATTTACCGATGGCAAGCCGGACAAGAAAGAATACCGTAAATATAAGGTTCGTTCAGTAGAAGGACCCGATGATTACGAAACGATGCGTGAAGTCATCCGCAGACGCTATGAGCGGGTATTGAAGGAAAACCTGCCCCAGCCTGACCTGATCGTTGTGGATGGCGGAAAAGGGCAGATTTCGGCTGCTGTGGATATATTGGAGAATGAACTGGGTTTGTTTATTCCCGTGTGTGGTCTGGTGAAAGACGCCAAGCACAAAACTTCTCAGCTCATGATTGGCAATCCGCCGGAAGTTATTTCACTGCCGCGGGACAGCCAGGAGTTTTATCTGCTTCAACGTATTCAGGAAGAGGTTCACCGCTTTGCCATCTCGTTCCACCGGGAGCAGCGCGGCAAGTCCATGGTCACTTCTCGTCTGGATTCGATTCCTGGCATCGGCGAGAAGCGTCGTAAACTGCTGCTCAAGCATTTTGGTTCTTTGCGCAAAATAAAAGAGGCCAGCGTCGAAGACTTCCGGCCTCTATCTATCGGTGATAAACTAGCTAATCAAATTATTGCAGCACTTCGGGATGAGGAGTCGTAACATACGGCTTCTCTTTTTTTTGTGGATTCCATTTGTAAATCACATAACCAACGATGGCTGGAAGCACAATCCAGAAGATTCCTGCGGAGATATTCATTGCGTCACCCATAAAGATCAGGCTGAGTCCCATCAGCAGGCTGTCGAAGATGACATGGCTGAACACAACCGCGATAAAGCCGTGGCGAAGCATGACCAGGCTGAACAGCAAACCGATGACCATAAGCTCAATGGGGCGTGTGATAACCGGGTAGATTGGATAAAGTGTATGTCCAAGTGCCCAGATCAACGTTGGAATCAGACAGGCGATGAAGGTATTGCGCACGATTTTCTGCATCATGCGAATCCCGAACAGCCGGTACACCGTTTCCTCTCCAATGCCGGCCATCCAAGCCATGATGGGAAAGATCCATGCATATGACATGTTGTAAGTCGATTGGTCTGCCGAGGTGGTAGACCAGCTTCCTATGCTTCGTTCCAGAATGAAGAACAGGATGGATTGAACGCCAAGCAAGATAAACGCCCACAGGTACCCTGCATACATGCTGTGAAGGACATATTTGCCGTATCCGGGCTCTTTTGCACGCGGCCAAGGATTTAGTCCGATTTTGCGCCACATGCCGTCTCCAGCAACGAGTGAGAGGTAGATCGTGGCACTCATGACCAGAGTGATCCCCGTCTGCATGAGCATCAGGAAGGCCAGCATGAAGCTGGACAGGCCCTGTGCCTGAAACAGTGGAATCATGTTTAGTGTACCAATAACGGATGCGGTGAAGTACACCAGGGACAGAATAATCCCGCGTTTAAATGACGTATGCGCCCGGGTGAGAATGCTGTAGATAATTGCCAGCACACCAAGCACGAAGGTTAGGAATGCATAGCCTCCATAAGTCATCCAGTTGGCCTGACGAGTTTGATCCTGTACATAATTGATATGCTCGTCTGGAACCGAGAAGACCGATTCGAAGGAGCGGACCGCTCCGTTTTCAAAGGTAAAATTCAGTTCCAGCTTGGAATCACCGATCTGCTTATCCACATCCGTGTAGGTTAATCCACCTTCACCTTCTCGGGTATCCAGCTGAAGTTTTGGGGCGTCATAGCCGAATTCGGCAAGAATTCCGGAAGCTAGCTGCTCCTTTTCGTCCAATGGGATATTGCCCTCGGCGAGCTGAATCGTGGCATTGCGTTTGTTCTTGTCCTGCTCAACCTCAGCGGATGCATACAGGGAAGAAGGTAGTTCTCGTTTGAAACCAACAACTTTGCCAGTTCTCATATGTACGTCCACATTCAAATAACCGCCGTTGTCCTCATCAGGCAAACGAACGCGAAACACATCGTAGGGATAGGTTGCTTCCCATTTTTGATTATACGAATCAAGCTGTTTGGTTTTGGCCATGTATCCATAGATATCGGAATGGGTCTGATAGGTGACCAGTGTCTTGCCGTTATCCGAAGGAAGGGTGTAATTGGCTATGGAGGCTGCAAATGATCGTGCGGATTGGGTTGCCTGTTCCTTGCTTATAAAAGATGTAGACGGAATATCCGTGGTTTGTGATGAAGTAGCAGGGAAGATCTGAAAGACAAAAAACAAAATCAGGCCAATCGCCGCCAGCAACCCTAAACGCTTGAAGTTAGCTTTGAGTACCAAAGGCTGCCCTAAGGGGTTCATGTAATGGTGTTCCTCCTTTATTAATTTGGATATTAAAGTAAAGATAGCACAGGCCGAACCCTGAATGCCAATGATGAAACGAAAAGACGTGCAAATCCCTGAAAATGAATGAAAATGATCGAATGAATCTGATCTATTCATTGATATATCTGAGTTTTTCCCTTTTTGCCGGAATTCGATCCTATTTACACAAAAATCGTTTTGTCTGCAACAGCCGCAGCGCTTATAATTTTGAAACAAATGTGCAATATTTGCATGTCTTTAGCCTTGCAAGGGAACGAATAAGAGGATTCCAACCTTAATGCATATGTGGTTATGACTACAATCATACATGTTTATATGCTCCGATCGGAGCTTATCCAAGATTTAGTGTGTTGGCCCTGTGCCAAGGATAAGTGATTCGGAGAAAGGCTCCACAATGTGGGGTCATTTTCTTTTTGGCAGAGGTGGATGATACACAAGTGAAACTGAATAATCAATGGGTGCGGCTATCGCCCCCACGTATTCTTGTCTTGGGATTTGCGGGAATTATCCTGCTCGGAACATTGCTTCTCATGCTTCCGGTTTCCAGTCGCAGCGGGGATAGTCTTCCCTTTATTGATGCATTATTCACGGCTACATCGGCGGTCTGTGTTACCGGTTTGGTTGTTGTGGACACGGGTACTCACTTTACTGTACTGGGTCAGGTGATTATTGCTGTTCTGATTCAAATCGGTGGTCTTGGCTTCATGACCATGTCCACGCTGGTGGCCATTGCGTTTAAGCGGCGGATTTCACTGCGGGAGCGATTGATCTTGCAGGAAGCGATGAACCAGAGCACGATGGAAGGCATTGTGCGGCTTATCCGCAAGGTCGTGGTCTACTCGCTCATTTTGGAAGCCGTATGCGGCACGCTATTTGCAATCCGCTGGTCATTCGACATGCCTGTCGGAAAGGCGATTTATTACGGATACTGGCATGCCATCTCGATGTTCAATAATGCAGGGTTTGATATGTTTGGCGACTTCCGCAGTCTGACCGGGTATGTTTATGATCCACTTGTGAATTTTACGGCGATGTTTTTGATTGTGGCTGGAGGCATTGGCTTTGTCGTTTTATCCGATCTGGTGGATTATCGTAAAACGCGCAAACTTTCGCTTCATTCCAAGGTGGTGCTGCTAACCACAGGTTTGCTGATTGGATTCGGTGCACTGGTCATTTTTGTGTTTGAATACAGCAATCCACAGACATTGGGCAGCTTGAACTGGGGTGGCAAAATTCTCGGTTCGTTTTTTCAATCGGTAACCCCGCGAACGGCTGGAGCTAATACGCTGGATATTGCCGGTCTCAGACAGGCAACGCAGTTTTTCATTATTATTTTAATGTTTATCGGGGCTTCTCCAGGTTCCACCGGAGGCGGGATCAAAACGACAACTTTTATGATCATGATTGGTGCTGTCATCGCGATGATGCGCGGCAGAGAGGATATTGTTTTTTTCAGATATCGGCTGCAACAGGAACGTATTTTCAAGGCACTGACAGTTACGCTTCTTGCGCTGCTGCTCATCATTGCCGTTACCATGCTGCTCACCATGACGGAAGATAGCGGTTTTCTCATGATTTTATTTGAAACGACATCGGCCTTTTCTACCGTCGGATTATCAATGGGATTGACGCTGAAGCTGACCACATTCGGAAAGCTCATGATCTGTTTTATGATGTTCGCAGGCCGACTTGGACCGATTACGCTGGCGTATGCACTTGGACAGAAAAAGGGTAAGGAACTGTATAAGTATCCTGAAGGAAAAATGATTATTGGATAGGGGTTCGTGAAGAACAATGAAAAGACAGCAGTTTGCGGTAATTGGGCTGGGGCGCTTCGGCTCGAGTCTGGCACAGGAATTAATGGAACTTGGCTACGAGGTGCTTGGCATCGATAAAAATGAAGAGGTCGTTGAAGACATGAGCGAACTGGTCACTCACGCGGTTGTGGCGGATGCTACGGATGAGGAAGTGCTGCGCTCACTGGGAATCCGTAATTTCGACTGCGGCATTGTAGCCATCGGTGACGATATTCAGACCAGCATTCTTACCGCAATCCTGTTGAAGGAACTGGGAGTGAAAACGGTCGTTGCCAAGGCAATATCCGTCTTGCATGGGCGAGCTCTGGATAAGCTGGGCATTGATCGCGTCGTTTATCCGGAACGGGACATGGGCATTCGGGTAGCCCATCAGCTCGTCACCCCGAATCTGCTGGACTACATTGAACTTTCCAATGATTATAGTATTGTGGAAATGAAAGTTCCGGCATGTCTGCACAATACCACACTGTCCAGCCTGAATGCGCGTGTACGCTACGGCTGCAGTATTGTTGCCCTGCAGAAGGAGACAGGAGTCATTATCGCACCGACTGCACTGGACTCTCTCCAGATGGGAGACATCATGGTCATTATCGGAATGAACGATGATATCGACCGGTTCGAACAAGAGATAATCAGCCAGGAGGGTTGAGCCGATCCTGGCGTTCAGGCATGAGCAGGTGCAGATAAAGTTGATATCGATCTATTAAGGCGTCGTAGTCCTCCTGGAGGGCAGCGGCGCCTTTGCTGTAAAGAGCGCTGCGGTTTCTTTGACCCACTGTCTGGATGTCTCGCTGAGGTCTTCCTTTTCCCCGTAGATCATGCAGGTGGTCCGTCGAGTCTGCTGCAGCTGGGGCAGATACACGGAGACCAGATCATTGTCAGCAAGCAGCTGGGGACGGAGATAGGACTTGGGCAGCAGCGCAGCAGCCTTGCAGGTGGGCAGGAGGCGTACGATGGCTTCAAACGAATCAATCTCCATGCGAATATCCGGCATGACGGCACAGCGCTGAAACAGATCATCTGTCAGCTTGCGATACCAAGTGCCTTTGGAAAAGGTAATCATGGGCAGATCCTGCAAGTGCTCCATCCCGGCCTCTTTGCCGGACAAAGGGTGCGTAAGCGGTACAACCAGCTCCAGGTGATCATCGAAGAGAGGTACACAGTTCAACCCGGCTTCATTAATGGAAGAGGCAACAATGCCAACGTCTGCTTTTTTGTCCCGGACGAAGGAAACGATCTCATGTGTTTTCCCAGTCACGAGCTTGATCTCCGCATTGGGATGCTTCTCCATGAAAGTATTGACCAAAGGGGGGAGTGTGGTCTGAAGTGTAGTCAGGGACGCTCCAAGCGTAATGGCGCTCTGCTCCTCGTCCTTATACTGGGCAAGCATGGTCAGAAACTTCTGCTGCTGCTGCTTTTGTTCCACAGCGAAGGTGTAGGCAAGTTGGCCGACACTGGTCAATTCAAGGCGTTTGCCTCGGCGGTGAAAAAGCGATACCCCCAGTTCATCCTCCAGTTTCGCAATTTTGCGCGAGAGG
Organism: Paenibacillus illinoisensis NBRC 15959; assembly: GCF_004000925.1. Classification (GTDB taxonomy): domain Bacteria; phylum Bacillota; class Bacilli; order Paenibacillales; family Paenibacillaceae; genus Paenibacillus; species Paenibacillus illinoisensis. The sequence goes on from NZ_BIME01000008.1 coordinate 122,390, forward strand.
GCAGGCTGAGACAGATTCAGCAATTTGGATGCACGATTCAGACTCGATTGCTCCACGACTGCCGCAAATGCATTTAAATCCTCGAACATAAACACTAACCTCTTTTCCATGGGGTGTGATTGTTGTCCTTGATAAATCGTTTTCAATGCGATATGCCTGCCTGTCCGATGTTTCAGCTCTTATACCTATAGGTTATAACATTTAATAATTATATTGCAATTCCATTATAAGAAAAAAAGGAGTAACATGAATTGTGACACAAGTTGTTCACACCTGATGAAAACGGAACAATTTGTCGAACCTTTCCATGGGAAAGGTTTGTGTCATGATAAGCGAAATATTTTATGAAAACGTTGTATTTAGCGAAAGGGGAACGACATTTTATGAAAGGGTTTTACTCCAGAAAGCTGCACTCCTTGCTTGGCGTCATCCCGCTCAGTTTGTTTTTTCTTGAGCACCTGGTGACGAACTTCTCGGCAGTTGAAGGCGGCAAAGAAGGTTTCGACGGTGCTGTTGCCTTCCTGAACAGTCTGCCTCTCGTTATTGTTTTGGAAACGGTTCTCATCTGGTTGCCGTTGTTCTATCACGGTGTATACGGTCTGTACATTGCTTACCAGGCCAAGCCTAATGTCGGACGTTACGGCAATGAACGCAACTGGCGCTACACATTGCAGCGGATCAGTGGTGTCATTACGTTTGTTTTCGTAATCTGGCACGTTTGGGAGACTCGTGTGCAGGTTGCATTGGGTAATGTAACGCACGAACAACTTGGCGGTGTCATTCATGACGTCGTGATGAACCCGGTAACGTTTATTTTATATCTGATCAGTGTGGTTGCAGCCTCCTACCACTTTGCTAACGGCTTATGGTCGTTCCTGGTTAGCTGGGGGATTACCGTTGGACCGCGTGCGCAGCGTGTATCTTCTTATGTGTGCATGAGTCTGTTCGGTATTGTGGCTATTATGTTTATCGCTTCGTTGTTTGCTTTCCGGAGCATTGATTTCCAAACGGCAACAACGATGCTTGATACGATTAAGACAGTTCTGATTTAAGCATTTGTGATAAATGCTGACTTATAAGGGAGTGAACAGCAATGGCATCATCTAATGTAATTATTGTGGGCGGAGGTCTCGCGGGGTTGATGGCGGCGATCAAATCGGCTGAGGCCGGAGTCCATGTTCATTTATTTTCATTGGTTCCCGTAAAAAGATCCCACTCCGTATGCGCACAGGGTGGCATTAACGGGGCGGTAAACACCAAGGGTGAGGGCGACTCCCCATGGGTTCACTTTGACGATACCGTGTATGGCGGCGACTTCCTTGCGAACCAGCCACCAGTTAAAGCGATGTGTGAAGCAGCACCTGGTATTATCCACCTGATGGACCGGATGGGCGTTATGTTCAACCGGACACCGGAAGGTTTGCTTGATTTCCGCCGTTTCGGGGGTACGAAGCATCACCGTACGGCATTTGCCGGAGCCACGACAGGACAACAACTGCTCTATGCATTGGATGAGCAGGTTCGTCGCTGGGAAGCAGCAGGTCTCGTTACCAAATATGAGAACTGGGAGTTCCTGCAGGCAGTTATTGATGACGAGGGGATCTGTCGCGGAATTGTGGCACAGGACCTGAAAACAATGAAGGTGCAGACGTTCCCTGCAGAAGCGGTTATTCTCGCAAGCGGCGGCCCTGGTATTATTTTCGGTAAAACAACGAACTCCGTTATCAATACAGGTACAGCAGCAAGTGCGGTGTACCAGCAAGGCGTGAACTACGCCAACGGGGAATTCATTCAGATTCACCCAACAGCCATTCCAGGAGATGACAAGCTTCGTCTGATGTCCGAATCGGCGCGTGGTGAAGGTGGCCGGATCTGGACGTACAAAGACGGTAAGCCATGGTACTTCCTTGAAGAGAAGTATCCTTCCTACGGTAACCTCGTTCCTCGTGATATCGCAACGCGTGAAATCTTCAGCGTTTGTGTGGATATGGGACTTGGAGTTAACGGTGAGAACATGGTCTACCTTGACCTGTCTCACAAGGATCCGAAGGAGCTGGATGTTAAACTCGGCGGTATCATTGAAATTTACGAGAAGTTCATGGGTGATGACCCACGTAAAATCCCGATGAAAATCTTCCCGGCAGTTCACTATTCCATGGGCGGCATGTGGGTGGACTACAATCAAATGACGAACATTCCGGGGCTGTTCGCCGCTGGTGAATGTGAATATCAATACCATGGCGCAAACCGTCTGGGTGCAAACTCGCTCGTATCGGCCATTTATGGTGGTATGGTAGCTGGCCCGAAAGCAGTTGAATATATCAAGGGACTCAAAAAATCGTCCGCTGATGTAAATTCTTCTGTATTTGACGGCTACACCAAACGTCAAACGGATAAATATGAAGGCATCCTAAAAATGCAGGGTAACGAAAATGCCTATGTCATTCATAAGGAGCTTGGCGAGTGGATGACGGCGAATATGACCGTTGTACGCTACAACGATAAACTGGAAGCCACTATCGGCAAAATCAAGGAATTGAAAGAGCGTTACGGCAAAATCAACATGTACGATACATCCGGTTGGAATAACCCGGGTGCAGCATTCACACGTCAGCTGTGGAACATGCTTGAACTTGCTGAAGCGATGACACTCGGCGCACTGCTGCGTAACGAAAGCCGCGGGGCACACTACAAACCAGAATTCACGGAGCGTAACGATGAGGAGTTCCTGAAAACGACCATCGCCAGCTGGTCGAAGGAAGGCCCGCAAATCTCGTACGAGCCTGTAGATGTATCCCTGATTCCACCACGGATCCGAGACTATTCGAAAGATTAAGTAAAGCCGGATAGATTTCAATTTATAAGTTTAAAGTTAAACGTCTATAAGGATAGCCCGAAAGATACTGAAGAAGCGAAGCATTCGCGAAGCTTCTGAGGTTAACAAGGCAATCCAGAATGAATTATTGCTACTTTCAGTAAAGAGACTCAGCAGCACGACGCAGCGGAGGAAGCGGAAATGACCTGAAGAAGCGAAGCGTCCGCCTTTGATACTCCATTTTATCCGATAAATTAGTCATTCAGTAAAATGGAGGAGCAACAGCGGTCGGAAGGACATTCCGCTGACGGAGCGTCTACCGTGCATACAACGTCTCTTTACGCATCAGCAATCAATCATCGTCACCAAAGGAGGGGACAACGATATGGCGGAACAAGCTACAGCGAACAAAACCGTCAAGTTTATCATCACCCGTCAGGACAGCCCGGAGTCGTCTTCGTACAACGAAGAATTTGAACTTCCGTACCGTCCCGGCATGAACGTTATTAGTGCCCTGATGGAGATTCAGCGGAACCCGGTTAACAAAGACGGCAAGTCCATTGCCCCTGTCTGCTGGGAATCGAACTGTCTCGAAGAAGTCTGTGGAGCATGCTCCATGGTGATCAACGGTAAGCCACGTCAAGCGTGTGCTGCCCTGATCGATAAGTTGGAACAGCCGGTTCGTATCGAACCGATGAAAACCTTCCCGGTTGTTCGTGACTTGGTCATTGACCGCACCCGGATGTTTAATGCCCTGAAACGGGTTAAAGCCTGGATTCCAATTGATGGTACCTACGACCTCGGTCCAGGTCCGCGGATGCCGGAGAAGAAGCGCCAATGGGCTTATGAGCTCTCCAAGTGTATGACATGTGGTGTGTGTCTGGAAGCTTGTCCTAACGTGAATGAAAAAACAGACTTTATCGGCCCGGCAGCACTTTCCCAAGTCCGCCTGTTCAATGCTCACCCAACAGGAGAGATGAACGCCGAGGATCGTTTGGAAGCCCTGATGGAAGATGGGGGAATTGAGGGCTGCGGTAACTCGCAGAACTGTGTGCGCTCTTGTCCAAAAGGCATTCCGCTGACAACTTCCATTGCGGAAATGAACAAACAAACAACCAAGCATATGTTCAAACGCTGGTTGGGCGTATAGTATCGTGAAAATCCCTTGCAGATGTGGAATCTGCAACATTAGGAGAAGTCGTGACCTTCGGCAGCTTGCTGCTGAAGATCACGGCTTCTTTTTCTACAATTGCGAAGGAACCGGGCTCGTCATGCAGAATATGGTATACTGTAGAGATGCATGTAGAGCGGAGAAGGAGGGGAAGACATGGCAGAGACACCGCGTAAGGGCAGCTCATGGCCACCGCCCCGGCGCTCAGACGCTGGATCCGAGCAAGGGTCCATTTTTCCCGGTGAGGAGAAGGATCACGATCCCTCCCGGCGCAGTTTCCTGTTACGGATGATTGTGATGACGGCAGGTGCAGCCTTATTCACAGGGGGATATGCATGGCTCTGGGAGCCGCGCCGTCTGGAAGTGAAGCAAGTACCCTTGGAACTGCCAGGATTCCCTCAGTCATTCGAGGGGCTGCGTATTGTACAGTTTAGCGATGCACATCTTGGCTTTCATACCGGTTTGAAGGAAATGGAGAAGCTGGCTGAGACCATACAGGAGCAAACGCCGGATCTGATCTGTTTTACCGGAGATATGGTGGAACGGGAAGCTGAACCGATGCGGGAGTGTATACCCGTGCTGGCATCCATGCAGGCCAAGTATGGCAAATTCGCCGTATTGGGGAATCATGATTACCGGGGCAGACAGCAGAAACAAGTGGAAGCGATGTTCAAGGAAGCCGGCTTCACGTTGCTTCGCAACAGTCATGCTGTCATTAAACAAGGGAACGAGCAAATCGCGGTGACAGGTCTGGATGATGCTCTTACAAGCCAGCCGAATCCTTTGGAAGCAATCGAAGGTTTGGACAACGATACGTGGAAACTATTGCTGATGCACGAGCCGGATTATGCCGATATGGCGGAGCCGTTCGGATTTGGACTTCAGTTATCTGGTCATAGCCATGGCGGGCAGGTTCGTTTCCCTTGGATTGGAGCCGTTACCACGCCTCGAGGTTCACGCAAGTATATTCAAGGGTTATATTATGCAGGCAAGGCACGTATGCCTGTATATGTGAATCGCGGTTTTGGCATGACCCAGCTGCCGATTCGTTTTTTGTGCAGACCGGAATTGACTGTTTTTGAATTAAGGGGAACACGAACATAGCGTTTATACAAAATGAATTTAATTTTTGAGTTTTTCTAAGTCTTCAAAGTATTCGACGAGGAGGTTGGCCAGATGGAACGAATTGCGATTGTATCCGATATTCATGGCAACATGACAGCTTGGGAAGCTGTACTCAGAGATATCCGGAGTCGCGGGATGGAGCGTATCTTTTGTCTGGGCGACCTCGTGGGCAAAGGTCCGGATCCGGTGCAGGTGGTTGATTCGGTGAGAGAGACGTGTGAATACGTGATCCGGGGCAATTGGGATGAGCTGGTTGCGGTGAACCAGGATAATGAGAATTTTACTTGGCAGGCTGCACGATTGGGAGCAGAACGGCTTGCATACTTGAAGAGCCTTCCCTTCAGCCACCAATTTGAACTCAGTGGGCGCACCATTCGTCTGGTGCACGCCTCGCCGCAGAGTGTGTATCACCGGGTGCAGCCATGGGACGAAATGGAGAAAAGGATAGCCATGTTTGATGCTCCGGCAGATCATCCGGATCTTGGTGAAGCAGATATCGTGGGATATGGAGATGTGCATAACGCTTACTTGCAGCATTTTAATGGGAAAATGTTGTTTAATGCCGGAAGCGTAGGTAATCCTCTCGATATGACCCAAGCCTCTTACTGCATCCTTGAAGGAGAGAGTGGCCGTGATCGAAACAAGGCCTTCAACCTTCAATTTGTCCGGGTTCCCTATGATATTGAGCGTGAAGTGCTGGCTGCACAACAAGCCAATGTACCTTCATTGGACTTTTACATCCGGGAGATTCGTACGGGGATCTATCGGGGACTGCAGGAACAGAACTCGGCAGAGGAATAAATAATGGCAATGAATCGACATACTAACGTTTGAAAACCAAGACGGCGTGTTATCCACCATTTTTACATGAGCCGGATCATCCCAGAGCTTGCTTGTCTTACCGGACCAGAACCCGATAGACAAAAGGAGCGATTGCCATGCTTACCCGAAAAATGCTGGGTCAAGGACTTCCTGTGTTATGGACAGACCGACTGCTGCTTCGATCTTTGCGTCAGAGTGATTTCAGCACATTATCGGAACTGTTTTCCGATCCGCAAGTCATTCAATATGTGAATAGGGGAGGCCAACCAACGCCAATTCGTGCCCGGCGACTCCTGAATCAGATCCGGAGCAGCAGTTCGAAGCTGGATTCGCTGCATTACGGCATCTGCTGGAAAGGCAGGGAGCAGATCATTGGCATCACGTCTTTTCAGCACTGGAATGAGCATAGCGGCACAGCCCAGATTGGCTATATTTTAAACAGATCCTGCTGGGGCATGGGCGTAGCAACCGAAGCGGTACAGCGACTGCTGCACTTTGGTTTTACGGAGCTGAACCTTCAAAAAGTGGAAGCGCGCTGCTACGAAGCCAATGTATCATCCGAACGGGTGCTTCGCAAAAGCGGGATGTCGTACGAACGCACTCTTCCTTCATTTGGATGGAGTCAAGAGGATGGTCAGACACAAGACACTCTGCTCGACGTCAAAGTCTATGCTTTATATCGGGAAGAGCATGTGCGATTACAAAAGGATAAAAGCCTGCAAACCTAGGTATCCAACAAACAAAAATAACATAGAATAAAATAGCAAAATCAGTTGAATCGAACTTCAATCATTTGTTACACAATTGAAATATAGCTGCAATTGAACTCTAACAGACAGCGGGTAAACTTATCTCATGACCCCCTTTTTGATAAATAGATATGCTGTTGGGACCCGCCGCGAGCGGGTTCATTTTTTTTGTCCAAAAGAAAAACCCTACGATAGGGATCGTCCCTTAGACCGTAGGGTTTCAAGCTTGTTATTCTGTTGTCGTTACAGTCGTTACAAAGGAACAATCTGCATCTGTTTCTGTTTAAAATAAACCCATTCCGTAAAGCCGATCTCTTTCAGGCGAGTCTGAACATCTTCCAACTCGTCTGCTACGCGAGAAGGCTTGTGCGCATCGGATCCGAAGGTGACTTTTACGCCGTAATGATTCGCTCTCTCCAAAATGGCATCAGAGGGATACCAGCCGCCGCTTAGCTTCGTTTTGCCGGAGGTGTTGATCTCAATCGCCACACCCGCCTCCGCAATAACCTGCAAGGTTTCATCAATGGCATGATCAGCCACAATCTCGGAGAATGCAGGGTAATTGCCTTTCATGGCATCAATATGTCCAAGGATCTGGAACATGCCACTCCGGGCAGACTGTGAAATCAATGAATAGTAGCGTTCCTTCACTTCGATTTTCCGTGCATCACTGAGTCCCTTCCACCGGGTTTTATTGAAAATGCTGACATCCTCCGTGTGGTGAACCGAACCAATAATATAGTCAAAAGGATGCTGTCCCAGCGTACTGCGATACAACTCGGCATGGAGAGGGAAATAATCGGATTCGATGCCAAGCAGCACGTCAATTTTCCCTGCGTATTCCTCTTTCAGTGCAAGCACCTCTTCCACATAATGGCGCAATTCGGACTTGGCCATCGCAATGCGGGGGAATGCTTGCTCTTCCTTACTGGCGAAATAGGGCGTGTGATCGGAGATTCCAATGGCTTGAAGACCAGCCTGAATGCCAGCTTCGATGTATTCCCGAATGTTGCCATCCGCATGCCCACAGCGGAAATGATGCGTATGAAGATCGAATTTCATGAATGATCCTTCCTTTCTCCTGCCTTGTTTGTCATTCCGAACTGATAAATTGGGTTTCCGGCATGCCTTTCAGGTCGCTCAGGAATTGATGCATGGCCGAATTAAGATAACGACTGGATTTGTAAATGACGCCTACAGGATGACTAACCTCAAGCTCACTTAGCGGAATCATCCGAAGTGTACCCTGACGCAGTTCATGTGCGACGGATTGCTTGGATATCACGGCCGCTCCAAGGTTGATCTCGACCATCCGTTTGACTTCCTCACTGCTCGACAATTCCATCACAATATTGGGCTCAATGCCATGTTTTTTAAAAATGCCTTCCGTAAACCGTCTGCCGACCGTATCTGGCGACAGCATAATCAGAGGGGTGCTGCGCAGCACATCCACCGCAGCATGCTTCTGCTTCGCAAGGGGATGAGCAGGAGACACAACAAGTTCGAACGTGTCGTAATAGAGAACAGAGGTGTTCAGATTGGGATTGCGCTCGGTTAGATAACCGATACCAACGTCAATCAACCCATTTTCGACCTGCGTATAGATCTGTGAGGAAGGCAGGGACTGAATACTGGTTTTGATCAATGGGAACTGATCCTGGAAGTAGGATAGCACCCGGGGGAGAATCTGAATCGCAATGGAGGTTGTTGTACCCAGTACGATATGGCCTTGAGGCGTTTCATCGAGATCGGACAGCTTCTGCTTCAGTTCGTCTACAATATCTAGCATGCGCTCGGCATGCTCCAAAAACACTTGTCCGCGATCGGTTAAAGTGACAGGTTGGTTGCGATCTACAAGAACGGTGTTGAATTCATCCTCCAGACTTTTAATCTGGGCCGAGACGGCAGGCTGGGTTAGGTTCAGAAGTTCTCCCGCTTTGCGGAAACTCATCGTTTTTGAGATCGTAATCAGCGTCTCCAGTTGGCTGATATTCATGTATGGCCTCCTTGCGGGTAAGATGTCGTGTCATGGAGTGTTCCTGTGAGGAATGGAATCCCGTAACTTTTTTTTGATTTGTTATCTTAAATTATAGGTGATTCGAGACGGCAGGGCAATGAAGGAGACACGTGGAGTTTAAGAAGAATACATGAGCGTCAATTAAACTTAATATCAAGAATTTTAAAAAAATTACATTTGTTAAAACACAGTAAAAAAGTCCTAAATCTTAATGCGCATTGAATTGAATCAAAAGTCTTCCTACAAAAGGGGTGCAGAGTTCTGTTATTTCGTCAAAAACAGCTATAAACTATTGCCCCGCGCATGACGATAAATTATAGTACACATGACTTACCGAATTCATAGTGAATTCTTGTACGTGATAAAGTATAATAAAATTATTGAATATGGGACTTTTGGTATGTGACCAATAACCCAGTGTAAGGGGGACATTAGACAGTGAAAGCGGAAGTAATTAATCCTTTCCTGGAATCCGCACGCAACGTATTCGAACAACTCATCCAGGTTTCGCCTTCCACCGGGAGTCTTGGCGTGAAGAACGTAGAGTACATAGCAGACCATGTTTGGATCGTGATCGGAATGACCGGCCAGCTGAGCGGAAACATTGTTTTCGGAATTCAGGAACAAGTTGCACTGCGAATTGTCTCCGCCATGATGGGCGGTTTTGTAATTACCGAAATGGATGAAATGAGTAAAAGCGCCATCTCGGAACTGGGCAACATGATTAGCGGCAATGCGAGCACGATTCTGTCCAATCAGGGTGTCGTAGTGGACATCACGCCTCCGCAAGTGTTGAAGTCCGAACATTTGACTGAATTTAATGCAACGAAGGCACTGAGCATTCCACTGCTGATGGACGGCATTGGCGAGATGGATATTCAGGTCATGATCTCGTAGAATAGAACCATAGCCTGAACAGGCAAATGTGTTCAATACGGGAGGACTTCGGGGTATGCTGAAAGATCAGGTAGTATTCATCACAGGTGCGTCGAGCGGAATTGGTGCGCTCTGTGCACAGATGTTGATTGAAGAAGGAGCTATTCCCATTCTTGCTGCCCGATCTCGGGACAAGCTTGAACAGATTGGTGCTTCATTAAAAGGGCCGCATGAGCTGCTTACGCTGGATGTAACCAATGATGAGCAAGTACAGACAGCGTTTAACATGATGCTGGAGAAGTATGGACGAATCGATATTTTGCTGAACAATGCAGGTTACGGAAAGTTTGCCGCAATGACGGAAATGACGGTGCAGGAATTCGAAGATATGATGGACGTCAATTACATGGGAATTGTCCGCTGTACGAAGGCAGTTCTGCCGCACATGCTGGAACGTGGCAAGGGACAGATCGTGAATGTGGCCTCCATGGCTGGCAAAATTGGAACTGCAAAATCGGCATCCTATACAGCAACCAAACATGCCGTACTTGGATTCAGCAATGCTTTGCGTCAGGAGCTGCGTAAGACCGGAGTGACGGTTACGACCATTAATCCGGGTCCCATTGATACGCCGTTTTTTCATCGTGCAGATCCATCCGGTAATTACGTTAACAACGTGCGCTGGATGATGCTCAAACCGGAAGAGGTTGCAGGGCATATGATCCGGGCGATGAAGAAACGCAAGGAAGAAGTGAATCTGCCAAGACTCGCTTCGGCTGGCATATGGCTGTATCAGCTGTTTCCTCGACTCGCTGACCGGCTGTCGCATGGGGTCATGAACCAGAAGTAGAAATGCAGCAACCTGAGCATCATATAGGGAATAAGAGAAAAGCTCCGCCGAGGGGCTTTTCTTTTTTTGCGCCCAAGCGGAGTGTTACCGAATAAGATTTGGTCCACAGCCTTTTTTCGCATATAATGAAAGATAATGTGATGACAGGCTTATGCTCCAGAAGTACAAGCAGGAAGTAGCATCGTAAGAATAAAATTAAAGGATGGACATACATGACGAATGAAACATTTGCTTCAATAGGCGTGGCACAGGATCTGGAGGCGATACTCGCGTCGCACGGGATTAACGAACCTTCTCCGGTACAGGCCCAGACCATACCCGTTATTTTGGAAGGCCGCGATGTGGTTGCGAAATCCCAAACGGGTACAGGCAAAACGCTTGCTTATCTTCTGCCATTGCTGCAATCCATCAAAAGTGATGTCAAAGGTACACAAAAGCTTATTATAGCGCCTACCCAAGAACTGGCAATGCAGATCGTGCGCGAAGCACAGCGATATGGAGAGGGACGCAGCATCGGCGTACTTGGCCTCATTGGGGGCGCTGCTGTCAAGCGCCAGATCGAGAAATTGCGTGAGCATCCCGAACTGGTTGTCGGCACGCCGGGACGACTGAAAGAACTGATCACGCTGAAAAAGCTGAAAATGCACAACGTTTCCACGATTGTCATTGATGAGGCTGACCAGGTATTCCAGCTCGGTGGCGTGAGTGATGTGGAGTTTGTGCTTCGCAGTGCACTGCGGGACCGTCAGCTGATTTTCCTGTCTGCGACCATTGATGAGCACACTGCTGGACTTGCCAAGCGTGAGATGAAGGAACCTGTCCAGATCGGAATTGAACCGGACCGGGCAACTGCTGCGGGACTGGAGCATTATTATTTTGTGGAAGAGACCCGTAACAAAATCGATATGCTGCGTCGTCTGGTTAGGCAGTATAACCCTGATCGTGCCATTGTGTTTGTGAACGCTACAGAAGACATCGGCGAGGTAGAGGCCAAAATGAATCATCTGGGACTTTCCGCAGCCGCATTGTATGGTGATGCGGACAAGGTCACCCGGAGCAACGTCCTTTCTGCGTTTCGCAATGGCAAAATCAAATTGCTGATTGCCAGCGAAGTCGCGGCAAGAGGATTGGATATTGAAGGCTTGCCAATGGTCATCAACTATGACCCTGCTTTTGACTCGGAGCACTATGTTCACCGTGCGGGACGCACGGGACGAATGGGACGTAGCGGAATTGTGCTGTCCATCGTGGATGAAACGCAAATCTTCATCATGCGCAAATTTGCACGTGAACTTGGCATTGAATTGCCAGAACGCGTTCTGTTCGGCGGCAAAGTACTTGAAGCTGATCCACGTCCCGACACCCGGCCTGAAGGTCATTCTTTCTCGAGAAAACCGGGACCGTCCCGAGACCGCAAGCCAGGCCAGGCAGGCCGTAACGGCGGAGCAAGAGCTGCTGTGTCGAATCAGCGTACAGCAGACAGCAAGCCTGCTCGCAATGCTGGAAGAACAGAGCGGGATCAGGATCGTAAAAATAAGGGTGCACCCAAATGGAGCAAGGGAAACACACCGCGTTCCGAAGAATAAAACCTGACGAAAGAGGTGCAGGGATTGATGGATAACGGACAAACGCCCGTACTTAAAATCAGCGGGTTAAGCGGAGGATACAGTGCCAAACGGCCGGTTCTCCACGGTATCGATCTCGAAGTTGGACGCGGAGAGATGGTCGGACTGATCGGATTAAACGGTGCCGGAAAAAGTACCACAATGAAACATATTTTAGGCTTGATGACTCCCCAGCAAGGGGAGGTTCGGGTCATGGGCAAGAAGCGGGACGAGGACGCGCAGATCTATCAATCGGCGATGGCATTTGTACCGGAGTCCCCCGAATTGTATGACGAGATGACCGTAATGGAGCATCTGGAGTTCACAGCCAGAGCATATGGCGTATCCGAAGCGGATTTCAAACACCGTACGGAGAAATTGCTGGACCTGTTCCGCATGAGGGAGAAAAGCACAAGCCTGTCGACCCATCTGTCCAAAGGAATGCGGCAGAAGGTGATGATCATGTGTGCTTTTGTTGCAGGGCCCCCGCTCTACATTATTGATGAACCGTTCCTTGGGCTCGACCCGCTCGGAATTCGTTCTTTGCTGGATTTCATGTTGGAAATGAAGGCATCCGGATCATCCATTTTGTTGAGTTCGCACATTCTGTCCACGATTGAAAACTACTGCGATCGCTTTGTTGTATTGCATCGGGGTCAGGTTATCGCTCATGGAACATTGAATGAGCTGCGCACCCAGTTCGGAGATTCGGATGCGGCGCTGGAGCACATGTTCTATTCTCTTGTGCAGGGCAGGGATTAGGCATGGACCTCAAGCTGTTATGGAAGCAAAGACGCACGGGATTCTGGAACGGAATTCTTCCTTATCTGGGCTATGTCATACAGAGTGGCGTGGCCATGGTCTTTCTCTTTCTCGTCATTGCATTCTCTGCCTGGTATACCTCGTTTGTACAAAACATTCCTGCTGGATTTCCAATTCGCTGGATTGCATTGCTGCTGCTGGCACCGCTAGTCCTGTTCAGCAGTTATCGTACATATCTGCATCCTGCCGATATCGTATTTCTGAGACCTCAGGAGTACCGGATGCAGGAGTACCTGAAGAACAGTTTTGCCCGGGGAATCATCTACAAAAGTCTGGGCATGCTGCTCGTATTTGTTACGCTGTGGCCTCTCTATGTTCGGGCGGACCAGGATGCAAGGCCATTTGGCTGGTTTATCGTTCTTTTGCTCCTCTGGAAGGGACTGGCTAGCTATGGCGCCTGGCAGGAGCTGCGGATGGTTCAGACCGGGGCGGCCAGAGGCTATCGTTTGCTGCGCTGGGCACTGTCTATACTTGCGATTGCCGCATGGTTGTGGCAGCCTCCACTGCGTAGTGTCTGGTTCCTGTTGCTGCTGGCGGCCCTCTATGTGGTCGCACTGCGAATTCCGGTGAAGCACCGGATAGCATGGGAACGTCTGATTCAGGTGGAGCAGGGCCAGGCCGGTCGGGTCATGCAGACACTGGGCTGGTTCGTGGATGTACCATCATCCGGCCAGAAAGTAAGTGCTCGCCGCTGGCTCAGTAAGTGGGGAAGCAGACTACCCTGGAATGCAGGGAAAGCCTATCGCTATCTCATTACCAAAACATTCATTCGAACCGAAGTGTTCACCATTGTGTTGCGATTGATCGTACTGGGCATGCTGCTCAGCTGGTGGACAGCGGGAAGTTACTTTGGCGTAGGGGTATATCTGTTCTTCCTTCTGCTGGTTGGTGTTCAGCTTGGCGCATTACGCCGCAGTCATGGTGAATCCTTCTGGATCATGATCTATCCCATCTCTGCAGAGAGCCGCCGTTCCCAGGTGCTCGGATTCATCTTCAATCTGCATGCTATTGCTGCTCTATTGATGTGGCTTCCGATGTGGGCTGCCGGAATAAGTGGATTGAGTGTTACCGGAATAGCGCTGGTGCTCGGCGCGCTGGTGATCTACCTCATGAGGCGTTCGCAGGGCAACAAATGGTTGAAGGAAGAAGAAGACGAATGAAACTTGACCTTGTTGATGCAGACCTGGACTGGTGAAGGTAAACTACAGCAACGAGGGTACTGTTGATATAAACAAACAATATCGAAAAAAAGACGGTTATGTTGAGGCTGAGTCCCCAAATAACCGTCTTTTTTTGTTGCGGTCAGATCACGTGGCGCTGCCGCTTGACCAGAGCGATTGAACTAGCAGAGGAACGATTTCGTGATGATAACGAGCAAGATGAACAGAACAAGAATCGCACCTGTATTTGTAAATCCTCCGAAACCGCCGCATCCATAACCGTATCCATAACCGCCTCTTGTTTCTTCAACTCCAGACATGGGTCATTCCCCTTTCGAGTGGTGTTTGGCACGCCCTTGCGTACAACGTATACTATGTGCCTTGGGTTTTTGCTGATTGGGCCACTGCCCGGAATCATTTAGAAATAAATATATTTCAGGTGAAGCACAGCTTCTGCTGATGAAAATAAAACATGCCAAACAGCCCTCTCTGGAGACGTGGTGTGCACATCACCGTATAGAGGGCTGTTTATATTGCAGGACATGCCCAGAAGCCTGGGAACGTCCTGAGTTATTCATTTTTACAAGAGCGAAGCCGCTGCTTGGAATCAGTTGTTCTTCAGATCCGTAATTCCACGGTAGATGGTGTCAAACAGATCTTCCAATCCGGACTCTTCAATACAGGAGAAGGCGATGCGCAGATCAGCCTCACCCAGTGCAATGGTACCTACACCGTACTTGTGCAGCAAGTGGGAACGAAGTGTTTCTGCATCAACGTCTTTTAGCTTCAGACACATGAAGTAACCGGAGTTGAACGGATAGTAATCCCAGACCTCGCCGTATTTGCCGCTATCGAGAATGGCTTTCACCTTGTTCGCACGGCCTTTCATGATCTCAAACTTCTCCTGTTTCTGTGCTTCAAACTCCGGTGCTTTCAGTGCATCCAGGACAAAGGTCTGTGAAGGATGCGGACCACTGGAGATGGTTGCCCGGATAATGCCAAGCGTTTTTTGCTCCAGCGCATGCAGAACCGCAGCATTTTCATGTCCATAAGTGATGAAGCCAACGCGGAAGCCCCATACGAACTCTTCCTTCGTTGCACCATCCACTTTGACAGTGAGCACGCGTGGATGAATGTTAGCCAATTTGCCAAACAACGATTCGTGAATGGAATCCTCGAAGAACAGACCAAAGTAGGCATCGTCTGTCACGGCAATCACATCTACGCCTGCTTCCGCAGCCTGACGGATGGTGTCCACAATCGCATCGGCTTCTTGGCCTCCAGGTGTGTAGCCTGTTGGATTGTTCGGGAAGTTGAGCAGCACGATGGCTTTGCCTTTGCCCTTCTGTGCAAGCAGTGCTTCAAGCAGTCCCTGACTGTTAAAGTTCAATTGGTCATCGAACAGGGGATAATGAACCAGCTGGCCATGACGACGAATTCCGAAAGTCAGCTCGTAATTTTCCCAGTTTTTATCCGGATATATAACAGCGTCTCCTTCTTCAACGAAGAGATCGGCTACAATACTAAGTCCGTGAGTCAATGCATTGGTAACAATAGGGTTGCCAAATGTTTTGCCTTCAAGTGAAGGGGTCTCCTTCAGCATTTTGTCTCTCCATACCGTCCGCAGTTCAGGCTTACCCGCAGGCGGAGCGTAAGGATAGAGGTCCTTCGGTTGGAATGCAGACAGCTTCTCCTGAATAACCGGAAGATGCATCGGCACACCGCCCTCCAGAGCAATACCAATCGTAGCATTATAGGTCTTGGCCAGGCTTGCTGCTTCAGCAGACTGACTCAGGATACCTTCTTTTGGGAAATAGATCTCTTTGCCGAGCTGCGACAGCATGGAGTAGACGTGACTGCTGCCTGCCTGAATACTTTCGTTCAACTGTTCAGCCAGTGGATTCATTCTTTTCATCCTTCCAAGTCTTTGGGATTCAACTGCCTAACATTATATCACCTTGACATCCCCCCGTCACGGAAATTACGCAATATGACAGTTATATCACTTCACCGCGTTGTTGCAGGAGGTCGGAAGGCGGAATTTAGGCACGTTGTTCCCTATGGTGTAGCAAGAAAATACCGTTTATTGCTGGTGAAAAGGACAATATTTCCGCATCATTTCGGCTGTTTCTGTATCTCTTCCCTCATTGCGCAGTTCCAGCTGCCCGCTGATATGCTCGAATCGCTCGGTGGAGAGATTCTGACCAAATTTGAACTTGGCAGTGATGTGCTCCGGTACAATCCGAACCACAGCAACAGCTTTGAGATTACCCTTATACCGGGAATCGGCAGCATCAATGGGAACATATCCACCCTGCGGCTGAAGCTTCTCCATGAAGCGCTGCAGCACCTTGCCCTTGATTTCCAGATCCTGAACAGGCTCTGCCTGACCGGATGCCATGACACTTTTGAAAAAGGAGGTTGCGGGACAAGCCAGTTCGGGATCACTGAAATAGGAGGGGATCAGTGAAAATTCTTCAGCCACCGTAAAGCTGACCGAGGAATCATGCTTGATTTGTTTCATTTTCTCCCCGGCAAGACTGCCATGGAAGTAGAAGCATCCGTCCATATAGACGAAATTGAGTGGTGTAACCCGTGGTTGTCCATCCGGACTGACAGTTCCCAGAAATCCGAAGGAGCACTGATCCAGAAATGCTGTAATTTCTTTCTCTTCATTCACTGTAAATTCTTTGCGTCTCATATGGTTTTCCCCCTTGGTTGTGATTCATCTGAACTTGAATGGCAATTGAAATGTTGCTCTAACGATAAAACATGCATTGACATAAAAATAGATCCAATTTACATTCATTTTTATAGGCCAATTACTGAGGTGGAAGTTGGAGACTACAATGAACTTGGAGTAAGAAGCACCGCCATATGGTTTGAAAATATTAAAGAAAGGAGAGCGAGAGTCATGGAACTGTGGCTGCCCTTGGATTCCTATGAGCATCAGCATCGTTATAAATACACGGCACTGTATCATGCCTTGCGCGACGCCATTCATGCGGGAACACTCGTGGAAGGGGCACGTCTTCCTTCTACGCGAGAACTCGCAAGCCAGTATGACATGTCACGCGGTTCTGTGGCACAGGTATACGACATGCTGCTCGCGGATGGTTACGTAGAGGCACATCGGGGCAGAGGTACGTTCGTTAAAGGCACATTTAGGACAGAGGCACAAGGGGAACAGGAAGCAGTCATTCAGCTCTCCCCATGGGGAGAACGCGTAAGCAGACTGGATACCCAAAAAGGAACGGAATCTGTCTCTGTTCAGGATCGGCATATCATCGATTTTCATGTCCATCGCATGCCGGCTGGCCACTTCCCCACATCGGAATGGAAAAGCGCACTCGCCGCCGTACACCGAAGCGATTGGCGGGAGCAAAGCGGTGCAGCAGGAGACCCTGAACTGCGTGAGGCCATCGCTTCACATCTGAGATGGACACGGGGGATTCAGGCGGATGCATCCCAGATTGTACTGTTCAGTGGTTCGATGCAAGGTATTACATTGCTGGCACAGCTGCTGATCCCGGAAGGGGCGCAGGTCATATTGGAAAATCCGGGGTACCAGGGAATCGCACATGCGGTGAACGCCTGTGGGGGCAGAGCTGTACCGACAGCTGTTGATTCGCAGGGCATCATCCCTGAAGATTGGAACGCCCAGACGCTGTTCGTTACCCCAACCCGGCAGTTCCCGACTGGGGCGGTGTTAGGACTGGATAGACGCAAAACGCTGCTAGCCTGGGCCTCGAGGCGCAACGCCGTCATCATTGAAGATGACTACGACAGTGAATTTCGCTGGGGAGGCAGACCGATTGAACCGCTTAAAGTATTGGATCGCGAGCAGCGGGTGATCTATGTCGGATCATTCTCACAGACAATGATTGCTTCCTTCCGGCTGGGCTATGCGGTCCTGCCTTCAAGTCTGGTGCAGCCACTCCTTGCAGCGAAAGCCCTATATGAGCCGGTACCCCCTGCGTTATTGGATCAGCGAGCCTTGGCCAAATTCATGAGCAGGGGCGGATATCTGCGGCATTTGAGACGGTTAACCCGGCTATACGGGGAACGGCATGCTTTTTTTGTCCAGGAGATGGTACATCAGTTACCAGAGGCTTTCACCATGCAGCCAGGAGATGCAGGACTTCACATCTACGCGACCTGGAATGGCAGTCCGGACAGCTTTCTGAAATTCAAAACGATAGCGAAGGAAGAAGGCGTGATATTTCGGGATGCCGAGCGTTATCAGCTGATCCCCGGTCCTCCTGCTGTTTGTTTTGGCTTTGCGCATCTGGAGAAAGAGGAGATCACGGAAGGCATCAGAAGACTGCGGCTGGCATGGGAGAAGAGTACATTTTCGTTTCACTGAAATTCGCTGTATAATGGATGAAGACATTTCGCTCCGGGAGGAGCAGAAATCACATACAAGCACTTTGCATCAGATTCCAGGAAGCGTACTGAGTTTAGGGACAGGCTGAACCGAAAGGATTGTGTTCTAATTCTAAGGCCTGTTAACCGTAAGCGATCTATAAGCGATTGGAATTCAATGATGATGCAACATGCGGAGAGATTAACTTTCAAGGGGGAGTGGCGACATGCTGCAGGCATCGCCGTCATCTTTTGTTATTTTGCCCGCCGTCGCCAAAATTGTCTGCGAACCGGGATGGAAGTGGCAGAAGCGGGAAAAACCGATGCAGAACTATGACTTATTTTATGTATGGAGTGGGGAAGGGACCGTTGTGCTAAATGACCGGTCGTATGAGGTCGGCAAAGGCAGCTGTTTCCTATTTAGACCAGGCGATCATCCTACTGCAACACATAATAAGCAAAAACCGTTGGTACTTACGTATATTCATTTTGATGTAGATATACCTGTGAATGATGTGCCTCAGTCTTATCGTGAGGTACAGGAAACCGTGGAATTCGAACATTTGCTGGCCCGGTATGTAAGACTGTTCTTATCCGATGTATATGGGCGGGACGAGGAGAGTCGGCTTATTTTGAAACAGCTGATGATTCATTTGCTGCGTGCGGATACGGAATCACCTGTGGAGAAAAGGGTCAGCAATCAATTGTCGGATGTCATTCAGGAAGTGGCGAATTATGTACGCCAGCATCCGGGGATTACCCACCGGGTGGAGGATCTGGCTGCACGTGCGGGCTTGTCGCCCCGATACTTCTCTATCAAATTCAAGGAATTAATCGGCTCTTCTGTTCAGTCGTATATCATTCGCATGCGCATTGAGCGCGCAGAACATTTGCTGGTGCATACGGGCATGAATGTAACCGAGGTCGCCGATGCCCTCGGGTATCGGGATATCTTTTTCTTCAGTCGTCAGTTCAAGCAATACACCGGCAAAAGTCCTTCCGAGATTCGTTAGGTACGACGCCTGAGATCAGGGTAACGTTTCAAGTCTGGAGGCTAGGGGTAAGTAAGTAGCATTCCAGACGAAACGAAAGGGGGAACTTGTGATGAACGGAAAACGGCGGATCCGCAACCGGGGATGCTCTATGAAGGGATGCAATATTTTCCGGAACCGTCTGCGTCGCTTCAAACCGGCGGAGGAACTGCAGGACGTGTGGTTTTGAAGAAAAGTCAGAGGGCCTATACATACGGAGCGATGTTTCGTATTGAATGTATATAAGGAATCTCCAGTGACTACCGTGGAGCGATCATGTTTCAATCCTAAAGAGGATGGCGCAAGCACCTGAAATCAGGTCTTGCGCCATCCTCTTTATTTGGTCCTGGAGTATTCAGCGATTTGGCTTCAGGCGGCCAAGCAGTGTACCCATTTTGACGGAATCACCCGGCTGGAGACTGGGCTCAGGTTCAAATGTGCCGCTCTGCGTCAGCAGTACCACAGTGGAACCGAATTCAAAATAAGCCAGGTCATCCCCTTGTGCCCAACTACTTGCAGCCGTATCCGCGTACTGAATGCTGCTTACGTTCATGGCGCCGACTTTGACGACAGCGACTTCTCCATAAGCGTGACCGATATACGTAATCAGACGTTCGTTTCGACTTAGCACCGACTTCATATGAGTCAGACCAAAATCATTTACAGGGTAAACCTTCCCCTTGATATGCTCACTTTCGATTCTGTGCCCGCTAACGGGTGAATGAATCCGGTGGTAGTCACGAGGGCTGAGGTACAGGACGAATGCATAACCGTGCTTGTACTTCTCCAGATGTGGAGAGTGGTTTAATAATTCAGCAAGTGTATAATTTTGTCCCTTAACATTCAGGAGTGTGCCTGCAGATACCGGCCCTGCTGCCGTGATTTTGGCATCGACGGGGCTGATGAGTGCATGTTCCGAAAGATCCAGCGGGCGCATGCCCGGCTTTAATTTGCGGGTGAAGAAATCATTCAGTGAACGATATTCCTTCCAGTCTTTCTCGGCTTCCTGAACAGGGATGTTGTAGGTCCGGACAAAATAAGGGATAAATGCCTTGCTTCCCCTGCTCTTGGAGAAGGCTCCCACGGTCCGGGAGATCCACTTGCGAGAAGAAAGCTCGGTCATTAACCGCAACAGCGTTTTTGCCATGAATATCCCCCTTAGGGTTAGTGCGAACTTCAAGGCCGGCAGGACCGGCCGTTCTGCATAATATTGACACAGAATGCCAGTGAAATCAATATGGGTACTTACGGTAGGTTTGCGGTTGACGTGGAATCTGCGAATTTTGCTCCATCAGCAGACGTCCATATGCCATGGGCTCACGGTAGCTGGCCTTCCAGTGTTCGGGCATTCCCGCCTTGCGAAAACCGTAACGCTGGTCCCGTCCATTACATTCGATGAAGTAAATCTGTCCGTTTCTGGCAATCCCCAGATCAAGGCCCAGGTCGGCCAGATGCGGCAGGCTGGAAGCCAGTGTGCGTGCAATTCGGAGTCCAACTGAACTGATGCGGGCTTCGAGCTCTGGAATGCTGATTCCCAGTTCTTCTTCATCCAATGCTTCTGCCAAGGTCATCACCTTGCCCCCTTGAGCAATATTGGTGACAAAGGTGTGGGTTGGTGCTGCCTTGGCGAACATGCCCGTGATGCCCCATAGACCGTCAATCCCCCGCTGTACAGATACACGCAGATCTACGGGTCTTCCTTCGTAACGAACCAGTGGAATCCGTTCCTCAATGAGATATGCATGGCGAAAAATTCGTCTTAAGGTGGCGGAGGGCAGTTGTCCCCTGCTGAGTCGGAAGGTTGCCCATCCTTTGCGTGAAGCCCTGGTCTGGCACGTCAATTTCCAGTCCCCGTCTCGTTTATACAAACGCATGATACCGTGTCCGATACTGCCGCTGCACGGTTTGATGATCAGATCATTATAATGTTCCATCATATAAGCCAGAGACTCCGGCGTAGCTTTGGCGGCATAAGGGAGATGTTTCTTCAGTGCAGGATCCTGGTGCAGCATGTCATGAATATGATCCTTGCGATACCGATTCCGAACGTTAAATACCTGTATGCCCTGCAGCAGCAGCTTGGTCACCTCATGCTGATCTGCCCGGCGAAGTTGGAGAGCCCGATTATGGATAACGGTAGGTAGAGGCATTTTTTGACGAACGTAAACGCCATCCTTTTTGACATATGCCAGACAGGTCTTCGTCTCCGAATCCACATCTTCAAGCCGCAAAAAGCAAGGCGTTAATCCATAACAGGCCGCTGCCTGCTCATAATTCGCGAGCGATTCCTGACCGGTCCTTCCGGCCGGTATCCCCCGATACATGCGTGAATCGAACATGATGCCGATCGTTTCTGGGGGCATGACCGTTCCTCCTTCAATATTATTGCGACATGGATCGTCCATATATGGGATGCCGGTCTGTCAACGCATGATGGGACATCACAATCACGCAGACCGGAATGATGATGCACCTTCATGCACCGGCGTGTTATTAATAGCTCCACACATCCAATTGAGAACCCAGGTAAGGGTGAAATGAATAAAGCACATTGCATTGTAAGCCGTTTTACGGATGTATACGGAAGGCTTATGAAGTATCGTATGACATTTTTCCAGCAGGGGCGTGGACAGCCGCCTTACATCTATAGCCAGGCACAGCCTATTTCACTATGGACAGGTTCATTTTTTGCAGTTTGACCTGCTCATCCATCTAATCTTGCCTTCAAAAGTCGTGATATGAAGTGGCAGATGCCCATACCAGAGCATATGATGCCGGAGATGAACGTTAGAGGAAGGAGCAAGCTGCATGAGTAAAAAAGGCAATAAGAAGGTTCCTACACCGAAACTGCGGCATGTGAGCCCCAAATTTAAGGAACTGGAACTGACCGAACGCCGTGCAGGCACCATGAATTCAGGTCTAACCCAGAATAGGGAAGAGCGCTTGAATACAAATAAACCGGATTCGAGAGCGAATCAGGCACCCGAAGAATTCTTGTACGAATCAACGGAACTCCCTGCCTCTATGAACGAGCTGGAGGACCTGGTTATCGCAGGCGAAACGAATGATCCGGAACCTGCCGCATCGGATAGCGAGGATGCCCAGACACAAGATAACCCAGAAAAGCAGATTCAGGTGAGCAGTGTGGCTTCGCTTGCTCTGGAAGAGCAAAACATCATCCAGCAGGAGACCGCAGGTAGAGACCGGTTGGAGATTCTGAACCAGAACCAGATGCCGGGCCATACCGGACACTATATCTACACGGATGATCTGAGTGATTTTGCAGTTACGGAGAGCAAGCTGGCTCCATTCTCTGTGGATGACTCCAAGCTGAAACCGGGTGCAGTCGGCAGTGAAGCATTGCAGGATTATGCGGTGACTAGCATTCACATTGCAGATGGAGCGATTGTCTCTGCCAAACTTGCAGAGGCTTCGGTATCCGAGGAACACCTGATTGATGGCTCTGTGTCCGGTCACAAAATACGCAATGCGTCAATTGCCGGCGAGAAAATCAAAGACGGCAGCATTACGTCACAGAAGCTCGGCAATCAGGTCATCGATTCGGCCAAAATTGCCGATGGCTCCATCGGCACAAGACATCTCAGCCGCATGCTGGTTACGGAAGATTTGATCAAGAATCATGCGGTAACCGGAGATAAGATCGCCATTAGCGGTGTGGATACCCGGCATCTCACGGGAGGCGCCGTGCATACGTCCAAATTGGCTGATGATGCGGTGACTACGTCCAAAATTCGTGAAGGTGCTGTCACGGGCAGCAAAATCCATGAACAATCCATTGAGTCCCATCATATTCAGGCAGGTGCAGTTCAACAGGAGCATCTGGCAGAGGGGGCTGTCGGTCGTTCACAACTGTCTTTGGGCAGTATTGGCAGTGATCAGATTGAGGACGGATCCATACAGACCAGACATTTAGCTGAGGGTTCACTCAGTGGAAAACACTTGCTGGATGGATCTATTGGTTCGAAACAGATTCGCGCTCAGGCCGTGGGGAAAGAGCAGCTTGGCAAAGGTGAAGTGGGCAATGAGCATTTGGCGGAGGGAGCCGTAACCAGCAGTAAACTCGCAGACCAGTCGGTTGGAACGGCAAAATTGTTGGAACAGTCGATTACGGCTTCCAAGATCTCGGACCAAAGTGTCATTGCTTCCAAAATTGCAGATGAAGCGATACAGGGCAAACATCTTGCCAAAGGCTCCATTCGAGCGGAACATATCGTCAATCGGGGAATTACACCGGTACATGTGGATAATGCTGCGATTCACTCGATCCACATTGCAAATGGAAGCATTGAGGCACCTCATCTGTCTACCGGAAGTGTGTCCGGAGAAGCGCTTGCAGATGGCGTAGTATCCGAGCGGCATCTGGCTGAGGCTGCGGTGGGTACGTATGAATTACAGGATGCTGCAGTGACAGACGTGAAGCTTGCGGATGGAAGTGTGACATCCGAAAAACTGGGAACAGCATCGGTTAGCAGCAGAGCGCTCGCTCCGGGAAGTGTCGCATCCTCGCATCTTGCAAGCGGTGGTGTTACGGGTACACATCTGGCTCCAGGAAGCGTGGGATCCGAGGCCCTGAGACCATATGCCGTGAAATCGGAGCATCTGACGGAACACGCCGTAGGTGTCCCTCACCTTCAGCCGGGTAGTGTTGAAACGGATGCCATTGCACGTGCGGCAGTTACAACGGACAAATTGGCTCCTGGCAGCATAACTTCGGCTCAGCTGGCGGGAGGGTCCATTTTTCCGCCGCATCTGACAGATCATTCGGTTACCTCCCCCAAGCTCTCACCAGAGAGTGTTGCTACGGATAAACTGGCGGATTTTGCTGTCACATCAGCCAAACTGGCCGACGGCAGCGTGACTTCTTCCAAGATCATGGCAGAAAGCATTAACGCCAAGCATATCCCTGCCGGAACCATACGTGGTTATCATCTGAAGCAGCATGCTGTCTCTCTGGAACATTTATCGGAGGAAATACGTTCACCGGAATTATTCGCCGATGGCAGCATCACAGGCAACAAACTACGCCATGGGTCCGTAACTGTAGACCACTTAACAGCAGACTCGGTATCGGGGACAGAATTACAAGAGGGTGCCATAAGCAGTAAACATCTGCAGGCTTCCGTCGTGCAAACGGAACATCTGGCAGACGGTAGTGTGAAGTCGGACCATCTGGATCATCATGTCGTAAACTCACAGCATCTGAAGCCAGACATTATTCATGCTGAGCATATTGCTGAACAGGTCATCACCTCCCATCACCTGGCTCCGGGGTCTGTTGAAACAGACCATCTGGCACCTTTATCCATCACAGCGGCTCACCTTCAGCCCGGCTTGATCAGTGGGCTGCACCTTCAGGCAGAGTCGACAAGTGCGGTTCACCTGCAGCAGGGCGCAGTGCATTCCCGCCATATTCAAGATGGTGAAATACTTCCGCATCATATCCATGAACGCAGCATCGGAACGGCTCACCTGGAGGAAGAAGCAGTAAGTACAATTATACTGCAGGATGGAGCAGTAACAGGCTCCAAGCTGGCAAGTGGCAGTGTGGATGGCAGCAAATTGGCCGCAGGAACGATTGAGGCCGCCCATATTGGAGACGAAAGTGTGCAGTCTCGTCATATCCAGGAGGGAGCCATCCTCGCGAATCATATTCAAGAGGGCAGTATTGGCGAAGCTCATCTGGAAGAGGAGTCGGTAAGTGAGGTTCATTTGCAAGATGGGTCGGTAACGAGTGCGAAGCTGGCGGAAGGCAGCATCAGCGGCAGCAAATTGCTCGAAGGAACGATATCCGCAGCTCATATCGCAGCGGAAAGTGTGCAATCAGAGCATATACAGGCAGATGCGATCCATGCCGATCATATTCAGGAGCGGAGCATCGGTACAGTTCATCTGGAAGAAGATGCGGTAAGTGCAATTCACCTGCAAAATGGATCTGTCACGAGTACCAAACTGGCCGACGGCAGTGTGAGTGGAAGTAAGCTGCTCGAAGGTGCGGTATCCGGTATTCATATCACCTCCGAAAGTGTGCAATCCCGTCATATTCAGGAAGGAGCAATCCTTGCTGACCATATTCAGGAGCGCAGCATTGGCACAACCCATCTGGAAGAGGAAGCGGTAAGTGCGATTCATTTGCAAAATGGATCTGTAATCAGCGCCAAACTGGCCGACGGCAGTGTAAACGGAAGCAAGCTGCTTGAGGGAGCCGTATCCGATATTCACATTGCAGATGATAGTGTGCAATCCCGGCATATCCAAGAAGGGGCGATCCTTGCTGGCCATATTCAAGAGTGCAGCATCGGCACAACTCATCTGGAAGAGGAGTCGGTGAGTGCAATCCATTTGCAAAATGGATCTGTAACCAGTGCCAAACTGGCCGACAGCAGTGTGAGCGGCAGCAAGCTGCTGGATGGAACGATATCCGGAATTCATATCGCAGCGGAAAGTGTGCAATCCGGGCATATTGAGGCAGGTGCCATCCATGCCAATCACATCCAGGAGCGTAGCATCGGCACAAACCATTTGGAAGAGGAAGCCGTAAGTGCGGTTCACCTGCAAAATGGATCCGTCACGAGTGCCAAACTGGCCGACGGCAGTGTGAGCAGCAGCAAAATACTTGAAGATACGGTAACGGGAGTTCATCTTGCATCGGAAAGCGTGCAATCCCGCCACATTCAGGAAGGAGCCATCCTGGCTGACCATATCCAGGAGAACAGCATCGGCACGGTTCACTTGGAAGAGGAAGCCGTAAGTGCGGACCATCTGCAAGATGGGTCGGTAACGAGTGCCAAACTGGCTGATGGCAGCGTAAGCAGCAGCAAATTGCTTGAAGATGCCGTATCCGATGTCCATATTGCGAATGGAAGTGTGCAATCCCGGCATATTCAGGAGAAAGCCATTCATGCCGACCATATTCAGGAACGCAGCATAGGAATCTCCCATCTGAAGGCGGAATCGGTGAGTGCGATTCATCTGCATAATGGTTCCATCACAAGTGCGAAACTTGCCGATGGCAGTGTAAATAGCAATAAATTGCTTGAAGGTGCAGTATCCGCTATCCACCTGACAGATAAAAGTGTGCAATCCCGGCATATTCAGGATGGAGCCATCCTGGGTGACCACATACAAGAACGCAGTATTCGCACAGCTCATTTGGAAGAAGAATTGGTCAGTGGAATTCACCTGCAAAATGGATCCGTCACGAGTGCTAAATTGGCAGACGGCAGCGTAAACGCCAGCAAACTGGCTGAACAAAGTATCACTTCCAATCACTTGAACGCGGGCATTGTAGGCCCGGCGCACTTGAGTGAAGAGATCTGGAATGCGATTCGACAGTTCAGTGGAGAAACGCTGGAGAAGCTGGCTGCGATTAAACGTCAGGAAGCGCTGCTTCAGGGAGAAGATGAGGCTGTACAGCCATCACAGCCTGCCATCCTCACGGAACTGCCGAGTGCTGATCTGGGGGAAACCCCAACGTTCCAGACTCCGGTTCAAGAGCTGGACCAACAAGTACAGGAACAACAAGTACAGGAACAACAAGTACAGGAACAACAAGTACAGGAACAACAAGTACAGGACCAACAAGTACAGGACCAACAAGTACAGGAACAGCAATCACTAA
Source organism: Paenibacillus illinoisensis NBRC 15959 (assembly GCF_004000925.1). Taxonomy (GTDB): domain Bacteria; phylum Bacillota; class Bacilli; order Paenibacillales; family Paenibacillaceae; genus Paenibacillus; species Paenibacillus illinoisensis. The sequence continues at coordinate 149,436 of NZ_BIME01000008.1, forward strand.
CCAATAATGTTGGAGAAACATTGGCGGATTCCTTGACGACAGCTGATGTAGTTCAGCCACAGGTACTGCAGCCAGAACCTGAACTTCCGCAGGAGATCGATAAAATTACGGAGTTTGAGCTGAGTGAGCAGGCGGTTAAACAGGAGCATCTGAGTGAAGGTGCTGTTGGAAGCAGCCAGCTGCAGCATGGAGCAGTTAGTCCTGAACACCTGTCATTCCAGCCGGTTCGCAGTGTCAGTCGTCAGCCGGTCGTTCAGCAGTTTGGCATGGAAGCTTTTATACTGCCTGAAGATGAAGCATGTGTTGAGGTAACGGTAGCATTCGAGCAATCATTCGCATCAGAACATTATGTGATTGTAGGAATGAGTAATGATCGCGGATTCCAGGTATCATTGCTGTCCCAGAGTGAGGATGAAGCGGTATTGGAAGTGTTCCGTACACCTGGATGCAAGCACACCTATGGTTTGTTGTCCTGGATTGCAGCGGGTCCTGCAAATTAAAAAAATACGTCAATTCACGAAGTTCATGCACAAAAGCGGTTCCTGGAATTGTCCGGGACACCGCTTTTGTTCCTATATTAGAAGGTCCTCTAAAAAAGTGAAGGAGGAGGTGTACGATTTTTATTTTGACGAATATGCACTGAAGGGTGAGGCTGAATAACTCTTTTCCTGCCAGAAGCTTATGGAAATCAAGGACAAACGCCGTTTCCACTATTCCCTAATTACATAGAATAACGTGTACTCCCTTGGCATGTTGAGTATTTTTGAGGGTGGGAGGTGACAGTATTGCAGCAGCGTCGTCGTACTGTTCATTCAGCCGCCAAAGTAGTGAGCCGAAAGAGGAAGCAGTTGCACAGAAGACGTGTAAAACCCGTGAGCAAGAAGGGTGCGGGAACCCCCAGATACGTCATCCCCCCAATACGGGAGGAAATCCATCCAAACATCCCCATGCTTTCGGTGATTATACCGGCAATGAATGAAGAAAAGACGATTGGCAGAGTTGTTAGGCAGGCGCTTCGCATCTGCAGGGATTCCGAAGTAATTGCCGTTGTCAACGGCTCAACGGACGGCACGGCAGCAGCGGCACAGGCAGCAGGTGCAAGAGTGCTTTTGTATACAGAGGCTCTGGGTCACGATGCAGGAAGACGAATGGGGGCAGCGGCTGCCCGCGGAAGAATCCTCCTTTTTACCGATGCAGATATCCCCATACCTGCAGAGCAGCTCGCTCCCTATGTGCAGGCCATATTGGATGGGACAGATGTAGCGCTTAACGATTATGACGGTCCGGTTAAACGGAATCCTGTACATCCAGTGGTGGAGGCCAAGCATGTCCTGAACAGCATCCTGGCCAGGCCGGACCTGCAGGGAGCTTCAATGACAGCCATTCCGCATGCGTTAAGCCGCAGGGCACTTGATGTCATAGGCGTTCCTTCGCTGGAGGTTCCTCCGCTTGCATTAGCCAAAGCCGTATCGAGTGGATTAGAGGTACGCGCCGTTCATCATGTACCTGTAGGTAAAATGAATGCGGTTCGGGTGAAACGGCGAAGCGGGCCTGATCCGCTGAGCCAAGTGGTGCTGAATGATCATCTGGCAGCGATCAGGTGGATCACCGACGAACTCGGTCCACGCGGAGGGTATTCCGACCTGCAGCGTGTTCGCTGTCTGACGAGGTGAGAAGATGAAAGAACGTTCGAGAGTTGTCCGCCATCGTCGGACGATGAAAAGACAACTGGCGTCCAGACGGAACATTCCCGGGAGAAGGCGGCCGAAGGGTAGAGCAGCCAAAGCTCCAGAACCCAGTTTGAATGCAGTATGGAAGTCGGGGCATCAGGCAGGACGCAGTGCACCTGAAGATAGAGCGTTGGCTGCCCAACATGTACGTCTTGCCTGGCGTGAGCACTGGCAGTCCATCTCGGGGAATTTCGGAAGCTATGAAGCTGCCATGCAGGCAGGGAAAGCATATATGCAAGGATACGTGCAGGGTGCAGGATATCCAGTGGATATCGTTCCGCTCCCCCTCCATCATTCTGCTGCCGCTGTTGTCTGTGCGTGCAATGAAGAACGGACACTCGGAAAAGTAATGGCACAGTTAAAGCGGCTGCCGCTGAAGGACATCATTGTTGTGTTGAATGGAACAACGGACGACAGTCTGGATCTGGTGCTGGCCGAGTCCGGTATAACGCTTGTGTATGAACCGGATCGGGCAGGACATGATGTAGGCCGCGCACTTGGAGCGAAAATGACCGAAGCGGAAGTGATTCTTTTTGTGGATGGGGACATGGTGCTTCCGGCAGAACAGCTGGCTCCTTTTCTGTATGCAGTAGACCGGGGAAGCGATGTGGCCCTGAATGATCTGAATTCATTGCTGCCACCGTTTGCCCGGCAGGATGATGTGAGCCGGATCAAGGCGTATCTCAACCGTACTCTCGGAAGACCTGATCTGGGGTCCAATTCCTTGACTGCCGTCCCGCATGCTCTTTCCCGCAAAATGGTTATGACTGTTAAGCCTGAGTCCCTGGCAGTCCCGCCGAAGGCGCAAGCCATGGCGATTCGGCATGGTCTAAGCGTCACGGCGCCTTGCCAGGTGGACGTGATTCGCTCCAATCGTCTGCGTACAACAAATACAGGCAGTGGTAACGAAGTCGCGGGATTGATCATTGGGGACCACCTGGAGGCGATTGCAGCCTGGATGGCGTCAGCAGACCATGGGCCGGATTCGCGGATGTTATCCCGAGCTGAAGTGGCTTACAGGAGGAACGCCCGATGACACTGACGAGTATCGTGATTCCAACGTATAACGGACTGGACCTGTTGAAGCCGTGTATTGATGCCATTCGGGAGTATACTGGAGCAGGCACGCCTTACGAGATTGTGGTTGTAGATAACGGTTCCGTCGATGGTACGGCAGCCTATTGTGCCCGTGAACGAGTCCGATTTGTTCGATTACCGGAGAACCGGGGTTTCCCAGCAGCCTGTAATGCCGGGCTGCGTGCGGCTTGCGGTGATGAGCTGCTGCTGCTCAACAACGATGTCACGGTGACCCCGCGGTGGCTCGAAAATCTTCGGTTCGGACTCTACAGTGAAGCAAACATCGGAATCACCGGTCCGGTAACCAATTATGCAAGCGGGATTCAGCAGGTTGACCTGGACTTTGGGAGCATGGAACAGTTCCAGCAATTAGCGGCAGCCAACAATGTCTCCGACCCAACCAGGTGGAAGGAAGTCAGTCGCATCGTAGGACTGTGCATGTTGTTTCGGAGAGAGGTCATGGCGTCCATCGGCTTGCTTGACGAAGCCTATTCGCCTGGACATTATGAGGATGATGATTATTGTTACCGGGCTCGCATGCAAGGGTATCGACTGCTTGTATGCAGAGATGTACTTGTGCATCATCGCGGCAGCGCAAGTTTTCAGAAGACGGACCCGGCTGCATGGAAGCAATTGCTGGAACGTAATCGCTCGATATTTATCCATAAATGGCATGTCGATCCACTTGAATATATTGAGACATCCGATGAGGGAGGGAATGTGGAATGAAAGGAGTAATTCTTGCTGGAGGAACGGGAACACGGCTGTATCCTCTGACGCGGCTGATTAACAAACATCTGCTTCCGGTCGGTAAACATCCGATGATTGTGTATGGCATCGACAGACTCCGTCAGGCGGGTATTGAGGATATTTTGATTGTAATGGGCAAACATTCGGCGGGACTGTACACGGAGTATCTGGGCGGCGGAGCCGAGTTTGGAGTTCGGTTGACCTACCGGATTCAGGAGCAGGCGGGAGGCATTGCTGAAGCACTTGATCTGGCAAAGTCCTTTATTCTTCCTGGTGAAAAGTTTGTCGTACTGCTGGGTGACAATCTGTTCAGTGATGATCTGAAACCTTATGTTGATCGTTATGTGCAGCAGCCTGCGGGAACAGCACGTGTGCTGCTGAAAGAGGTGGATGATGCCAGACGTTACGGTGTACCTGTCTTTGACGCGAACCATCCGGAGCGCATATCGTACATTGAGGAGAAACCAAGCCAGCCGAAAACCTCTTACTGCGTAACGGGGATTTACATGTACGATGATCATGTATTCCATCTGATTGACGGCATTACGCCTTCTGCACGCGGGGAGCTTGAAATTACGGATGTCAATAACCACTATGCCTCTGCTGGAGGCCTGGAGTATGACATCCTGCAAAAATACTGGAGCGATGCAGGTACCTTCGAATCGCTGCAGGAAGCTGCAGTTCGCATGAAGGGACAACTGCCATAACATCATGCGCCTGATGCTGCCGCTGTGCGGTGCCCCATGGGACCCGAGTAACCTGCGCCGGAGCTGGAAGGAGGCTCCGGCGCTTTGTGCAGCGGCGCTCCCGTGCATGTCAAGGGAGGGAATGCCATGAGAGTAGCGAAACGGACCGGGCACACGGAAGCCAAGGCGACAGGTAAGCCGCGAGGTACTCGCCCGGCAGCATTTCAAGGGCAAGGCGTTCTAATGGTGACAGGAACCCCAGAGGCTGGAACCCGGCGGGCTGCCGTCAAGCCCGGGCATCGCACTGCGCGGGCCCCGGCGGGCGCACGTACTGCTGTGGCGCGTAAGCCTGCTGGCAGGAAGGCCGCTGCACGCCGACGCTCCGCTGGCAGGCGCGGGCATGCCGCGGCTCACGGCCGCCGCCGCGTAGTACCCCGGCGGGCGTTGCGCCCGGCTGCGCGACGTGCGCCTGTGCCCGCACCGCAAGCCAGCACGCCGAAGGCAGTGCCTGCCCGCGGTGCGGGCACGGCCCCGCTAGGGGCGACACACCACCCGAACGGTGGTGTCGCCCCCGCGGGGCAAGCTGGCGCTGCTGCTGCACATGCGGGCAGCGCCAAGGCCCTGCCGCCTGCAGAGCCGGCAGGCGCACCCGGCGGCTACGCCGAGGGCTACCGCGACGGCGTATTCGCGGGCGGAGAGGCACTGGTGGCGCAGCATATCCCGCCGGACCACATTCTGCCTGCCGTAGCGGCGGCAGATCTGATCGCGGCGGGTTTTCGCCAATATGCGCCCAGCCTCACCCGTCTGGCCAGCCCCCACGAGGTGGCTGACCAGATCCGGGGGGCGCTGGATGCACAGCGCCCCCTGTCGGTCGTTCGCCTCGGAGATGGCGAACTGCTGACGCTGGCAGCCGATACGGTGCTGCCCGGCGAGCAGGTGCAGGAGCTGGCACCGTTCCTGCCTTACGCAGGGGTGCCGCGCTCCGTTCCCGAGATTCGGGCTGCGCTTGCCGAAGCGATACAGGGGGCGGATTGGGTAGGCGTTCCGATCTCGCGGGCGCCCACGTTTCAAGGCTTGTTATTCCCGGTGATGCGCCACTTCGGGATTGACTGGTCCCGGTTGAAGCTGACCAGTTCCACAATCAACTATAGCCTGCATCAGACGGGGCTGCTGCTGCCTATCCTGCAAGGCCGCCGCGTGCTGGTGATCGGCAGTCAGGCAAGCGGGCTCGGTGCATTGCTTCTCAGTCACGGAATCCATGTGACGGGCATGATTGGGTCCGTTGCCGGGGTTATGGATGTGCCCAGGGTGGTGCAGGAAACGGCAGCGCATTCCTTCGATATTGCGCTGGTTGCTGCAGGAGTTCCGGCCGTAATCCTGTGTCGGCGCATTGCCGGCGAACTAGGCAGGGTTGCTCTGGATTTTGGGCATTTGGCTGATAAATTGGTTACAGGAGAGCTTCATCTCTAATGGAGTCTGGCGGATGGTTGACGCGACCATCCGGACGAGGGGAAATGGGGGAAGCAACATGAGCAAACCAGGTATCATATCCAAGCATCGGGGCTCCGGACCCGCCAAAGTTGTTCTGCATTCCGCTGGAAAGAGCACAGTGTGGAAATCGGGACACAGAGGGAAAGGCAAGCGGGGGGCCCGAGCTGTCAAACTGTACAAACAAGGGTACAGTAGGGGATACGATGAAGGGGTAAGACAGGGTCAGAGTTCATTTGGATTGTTATTTGAAGGGGTCAGCATCATTATTCCGACCTATAATCAGCGGGAGTATGCCCTTAAATGTGTATCCAGTATCGAGAAACATACGCCTGCTCCCTACGAAATCATTGTGGTGGATAATGGTTCGAAGGACGGGACGGCAGAAGCGATGCTGCGTAAAGGCGGCATGGTGAGAGTGGCTGCACTGGATGTCAATCGCGGATTTGCCGGAGGTGTCAATCAGGGTCTAATGATGGCGAGAGGCCGTCATATCGTGGTGCTGAATAACGATACGCTGGTCACGCCAGGCTGGCTTGATAACATGATGGCCTGCCTGGACAGTGATCCGGATATTGGCCTGGTCGGCCCAGTTACCAACTATATAGGAGGCGATCAGCAGATCGATGTTCCGTATTCCGAGGTGCAGGATATGTGGTCCTTTGCCGCCAGACACAACCGGCCTGACCCTGGTAAACACCGGGTGACCGATCGGCTTGTCGGCTTTTGCTGGCTGTTCTCACGAGAGCTGCTGGAGCGGGTAGGATATCTGGATGAAGGATATGCGGTGGGCAACTTCGAAGATGATGACTGGATGATTCGGGTGAAGCTGGCAGGGTATAAGCTTGCGGTCGCAGGAGATGCCTTCATTCATCATTTTGGCAGCGTCAGCATGAAGGCGCTGGGCGAACCAGATTTTGCAGCTGTGAACAAGGGGAACGAACAATTTCATTCCACAAAGTGGGGGGATCCTCACGCTCTGGTCGCGAAAACATTGCAGCTGGCACATCATATGGCACAGGAAAATTCATCGGCAGCGCCGGATTCCGCCCATTTGGGCAAAGCCAACCCGCGCCAGCAATTGTCCACGAAGGGCAGTCAGGACGGGGTACCGAAGACAAGACGCAGCAGCGACTTTTATCCGGAAGGCTGCTTCGTGTCTGATACGAAAGGCGATGTATACCGTCTGGCGGGAGGACTGCGCCGTAAGCTGAATATTCCGGTACCGCGCGGCATATCCCCTGTTCAGGTAGCCAAGCCGGATCTGCTGGGGGTCCCTGCTGGAGATCCTGTAATGTCTGCAAGTGAAATTCGGGGCTGGCCGCTTGAAGTGAGGCATGTGCATGTTTCATCGATTCATGACTCGGACACGGGTTGGACGGAAGGCTGTATTCTTGCGGCAGCTGATGCGCCGGAGGTTCGCTATCAGATCAGCGAGGGCAGACGGAGAAAGTTCGCAACGGTGTATGCAGCAGAACGATGGGGCGTACATTCGGGTCATGTATTGAGCGTGTCTCCGGAACAGCTGCATGCAATTCAGGAAGGCCTGCCCATCATCGCACCGCCGCAGCTCTTAAACGAAGATCTGTAAAGATGAGGCTCGCTGTGAACCGGTTCGGCATGATGCGAGATGTAATGTGCAGCATTCGGCTCCATTTCATTTCGCATCCAGGCTTTCCATAGGTTACATACAAGGCAATCTTATGTTTATAGATGGTTGAAAAGTAAGCGATTTCATTTTACACTATGACCAATTGAATCATCGCAGAGCTAACTTAAGCAGCGGTATGGGGATGGTGCATGATGAAGAATGAAAGCATTGTACTGGCCGAACGAATAGCCAGTCATTTTTTGCAGGAAAAAGTAAAGGCAGCACATCAGATTGTTGGGAAGGGTTTCGTCAATCAGGTTTGCGTAGTTGAGACGGAAGGTCATCAAGTGGTTGTGCGCATGAACGACAAAGACGAGTATCCCATCTTCTTGAAAGAAAAATGGTGCATTGAGCAAGCCGCCGCCGCTGGGATTCCTGGTCCAGAGACGTTATCCGTTGGAATCACGGATGAAACAGCATATATGATTCAAACGGTAGTCCAAGGGGATAACGGACTCGAAGCAACAATAGACTCCATTGATATCTGGAGAAAGCTCGGCGAGTACGCAAAACGAATTCATTCCATTCCGGCGGCAGGTTTCGGAGAACGGATGGACCCTGTCTCGGGTACATTTTATTCCCCGCCGCATGCGGGATCAGATGGCAGCTGGCAGGGATACGTCCAGTACAATATCAATAGTTTGACGGAGCATGATCCCTTAATTGAGCTGGGTGTACTAACTAAAGCAGAATCGAAAAGGGTAAGACAGTGGTTCGAGCGTTTGAAAATGGAAACGTTCCGTTTTGGCCTGTGTCATGGTGATCTCTCATTGAAGAACACGATGGTTGATTTGGCAGGTCAAATTACACTATTGGATTGGGGAAATGCAGAAGTCACTGTGGTGCCGTATGGCGATATCATACATATGATACGATGCCAGATCCATGGAGAAGGGCCAAACAGTGCAGAATTGGAAGCCTTTATAGAGAGTTACGGGCTGAATGAGTATGAGCTGGATCAGATGAGACTTGTGATGGTCTTGAAGACCTTTGATACGCTTCGATGGGCTATCGATCAAAGTCCGGATGAGGTTGATTTTTACGCCGGGGTGGCCCGGAAAGTCCTTACTTTGGTCAAAGCAGCAAGCAGAGACGGATGGATGTAATCGCTTTTTCAAAAAAATTAAATTTAATCTTTCTATGCTGCTATAGGTTTATTCTATTAGGAGCTCCATTGACGCTTGATGGTACGAAGAGTACATTTATAGCCATAATTCTTATTTAACAGGTAGGAATTAAAGGTCTGAGGCGTACCTCGATCTTATCCTTGAATACAATCAGGAGGGTTATCGATGTCTACATCACCCAAAAAAGTAGTGCTATGGAGCAAAACAGGCTGTCATTTCTGTGGAGAGGTAAAAGCGTTTTTGACGTCCCGGAATCAGCCTTTTGAGAACATTGAAGTGGAAGGCAATGATGTGCTGAGAGATGTGCTAGAAGTGAAATACGGCATTCGGCATGTTCCTGTGATTGAAGTGGGAGGAGAAGGGAAGTTTGAGGCTTTGCTGGAACCGGATCTGGAGAAGCTTGCCGCGCTTTTGGCCCATCCGGATGAGGCAGCAGCGGTCTGATCGTCCTTTGCACGATCGGATTGAATTCGTCGTTTCCGGCTATGGAAAGCTGCTGGGACAGTGGAACGTAGCCGGGAGCGTACGAATGACCTGTCTTATACAGATCTCTGATTTATATATAGAAAAGTTCTATTAGTCACCCCGTTGACCCTTTCACAGGGCAGTGATAAGATTTGTGAAATTATAAAACTGACCAAACTCATAGGAATAGTTACTTTTGAGTTTCGAAAATGTAAATGTCGTGTCTTGGATCCTGATGCATCATCCTAAATCCAATATGAGGGAAGGCGGAATGTATATGACGGCAAAACGCAGTTTAAAATTTGGAGCCATTGTTCACGGTGTCGGAGGCAGCATGACCACATGGAGACACCCGGAGGTTCAACCGGATGCGAGTGTGAATTTTGAGTTCTATAAGCGCCAGACGCTGAAAGCGGAAGAAGGTAAGTTTGATCTCGTTTTTATTGCCGATGGTCTGTACATCACCGAAAAATCCATTCCCCACTTCCTGAATCGGTTTGAACCGATCAGTCTGTTATCTGCCTTGGCCGCCGTCACTTCGCGGATTGGTCTGGTGGGAACTCTCTCCACGTCCTACAGCGATCCGTTTACGGTTGCCAGACAGTTTGGTTCGCTTGATCTGATCAGTGACGGCCGCGCAGGCTGGAACGTAGTTACCTCCCCGCTTGAAGGATCAGCCAAAAACTATAGTAAAAGCAATCACCCTACCCATCCAGAACGATACCGAATTGCAACAGAATATTTGCAGGTAACCAAAGGCCTGTGGGATTCATGGGAAGATGATGCGTTTGTCCGAGACAAGGAGAGCGGTGTTTTCTTCGATCCATCCAAACTGCATACACTCAATCACGAAGGGGAGTTCTTCTCCGTACAGGGACCACTGAACATTGCCCGTTCACGCCAAGGTCAGCCGGTGATCTTCCAGGCAGGCTCCTCTGATGATGGCAAGACCCTTGCAGCGAAAGAAGCGGATGCGGTGTTTACTGGACATGATACGATCGAGGATGCACAGGCTTTTTACAAGGATGTCAAAACGCGTGCTGCTTCCTATGGACGTTCCTCTCAGGATATCGTCATTCTGCCAGGCATCAGCCCGATTGTAGGACGGACAGAAGAAGAAGCCGAACGTAAATACGAGGAGGTTGCCAGCCTCGTTACGATCGACAAAGCGCTGGATTATCTGGGACGTTTCTTCGAGCACCATGACTTCTCCCAATATCCGCTGGATGAACCGTTCCCTGAACTGAACGGCATTGGCAGCAACAGCTTCCGCAGCGGCACGGATAAAATCAAGAAGGATGCCAAAGAGCAGGGATTGACGCTGCGCGAAGTGGCATTGCGTGCGGCTACGCCGAAGAGCAAATTCCTGGGTACACCGGAACAGGTAGCTGACAAAATACAGGAGTGGTTTGAAGCAGAGGCCGCTGACGGGTTCATTATCCATTCGGAATTGCCAAGTGGTCTGTCTGATTTTGTGGAACTGGTCGTTCCGATTCTGCAGGAGCGCGGCATTTATCGTACGGAGTACGAGCACGATACACTCCGTGGCAATCTCGGTGTGCAGATTCCGGTTAATCGTTATACGGCTGCCCGGGAGCAAGTGCAGCAGGCATAAGATGAACTGCCCGTGAGATGAGCACTAGAGCCATATGAATCCTTAATTGCAATATTTCCGTGTTTTAAAACCGACTTATCTCATAGGTTATATATAAAATAAAAATGACACCTGTATACACAGAGGGGGAAACGATATGAACAGGTCTATCGCATGGATGAAATTTATGGCACTGGCAGCAGTATTAGTAATGGTATTGTCTGGCTGCGGAGCGGGCAGCAGCTCTAGCGGTGCGGCTCAGGCATCTGGTGGAGAACAGACGAGTCAAGCGGAGGGAGGGAATCTGACTTTCGCTCTCGCAACTTCACCGGATACGCTGGACCCTCACCGGAGCGGGCTTGCCGTTACGGTACGTGCCATCCGGACCATTTACGACAATCTGGTGGTGCAGCTGCCTGACGGTTCCATCAAACCATGGCTTGCCACGGAATGGAGCGTATCTGAGGATGGCAAGAGTTACACGTTCAAGCTGCGTGAAGACGTGAAGTTCCACGATGGCACGCCGTTTAACGCAGAAGCCGTGAAGTACAACCTGGATCGCATCATCGATCCTGCCACCAAAGCTGCCAATTCCCTTGCGCTGATCAGACCCTATCAATCTTCCGAGGTCATTGATGAATACACCATCAAGGTGAATCTGGAAACACCTTCACAGGCCTTCCTGGGCAACTTAAGCCAGGCCCTGCTGGGTATCGTGTCACCTACAGCTGCCAAGAAATATGGCGATCAACTGGGCAAAAACCCAGTGGGCACCGGACCGTATACCTTCGTGAAATGGGATGAAAATGCGGATATCGTCGTTGCCAAAAACAAGGATTACAACTGGGGCCCAGAGACGGTTGAAAACAAAGCCGCACCTCATCTGGATACGATCACGTTCAAAATTGTACCAGAGGAAGCGACACGGATCGGAAGCGTACAGAGCGGTCAGGTACTCGCTGCAGAGACCGTTCCACCGCAAAATGTTGCGGCTCTGAAGAATGACCCGAACCAGCAATTGCTGCAGGCCAATACGGTGGGACTGCCGTATACTCTCTTCTTCAATCTGCGCAAAGCCCCTTGGGATGATGTGAAGGTCAGACAGGCGGTACAATCCGCCGTAGATGTGGAATCTATCGTCAAAACGTTGTATCTGGGCAACTACGAACGAGCCTGGTCTGCATTGTCGCCTGGCATTTTGGGTTACGATGCCTCGCTGGAAGGAAGCATCAGCCCGGACATCAACAAAGCCAATCAGCTGCTGGATGAGCAGGGCTGGGTGAAGGGTGCGGATGGCATACGTGAAAAGGATGGTCAGAAACTGACGCTGCGTTATGTGGATGGTTCCCCAAACCGGGAGAAGCGCAATGATATCGCCGCCATCATTCAGCAGCAGCTGAAACAGGTTGGCATCGCCGTTGAAGTTGAGATTACAAAAGACATTGCCACTGTCATTTATCAGAACTGGGACTATGATCTGTATGGCAACAGCCAGGTCAATTCCGATCCGAATGCCCTATACGCCTTCTATCATACGAGCGCAGAAGGGGAGCGTCCGACGCTGTCCGGGTTGTCTGATCCGAAGATCGACGAGCTGCTGGAACAGGGAGCGGTGGAAACGGATCCCGAAAAACGTGTGAAGATCTATAACGAGATTCAGCAATTTCTGATTGATCAGGCGGTCATTCTACCGATCTATGTATTCCCTTATACGGTAGCAGCATCCAAATCCGTTCAGGGAGTGAAGTTTGATTCGCTTGGGTACCCATTGTTCAACGACGTGCGAATTCAGCCATAACATGAGCAGCCCATCACGCATTCAGGAAGGAGACGACCCGGTATGGTTCAAACGATACTGACTCGGCTTGCAACATCACTATTTGTAATATTCGGAGCTTCGGTGCTGGTGTACTGCATCATGTATCTTCTGCCGGGTGATCCGGTCCTGCTCATGCTGGATCCATCCTCGGCTACGCCGGAGATGATCGAGAATTTGCGGGCGCAGCTTGGCCTGGATCAGCCATTTTACATTCAATTTGCGAACTATTTCGGAGACATGCTGCGGGGCGATTTTGGCAAGTCCATGATTAACTCGGATCCAGTGCTTCCCAAAATTCTGGAACATTTCCCGGCCACCCTGGCACTGACGGCACTGAGCTCCATCATTGCGATTACCATCGGCATCACGCTTGGCGTGCTGTCCGCCATCCACCGAAATGGCGTGATTGATTTTATTGCCCGTCTTGTTGGACTGTTTGGTATTTCCATGCCAACGTTCTGGACCGGCATTCTGTTGATCCTGCTGTTCTCGGTTCAGCTCGGCTGGTTCCCGGCCATGGGTTCGGAGGGCTTTGGCTCATTGGTTCTTCCTGCAGCCACACTGGGTCTGGTTGGTGCAGGTTTCATCGTACGGATGGTACGTAACAGTATGCTTGAAATCATTAATGAACCGTTTATCGTCGCCTTGCGTGCCAAAGGGCTTACGGAGCGAACGATCATGTACGTTCATGCACTGCGCAATGCACTGATTCCGGCCGTAACGGTCATTGGCATGTTGATTGGGGATCTACTCGCGGGAACCGTCGTGGTCGAAACGGTATTCTCCAGACAGGGAATCGGACGGATTATTGCCGATGCCTTGATGGCGAAAGACCTGCCTGTTGTACAGGGCGTTGTCTTTTTTACGGCAATCATCTATGTGGTGCTGAATCTGCTGGTGGATATCTCGTATGCGTACATCGATCCAAGGGTCAGACGTGCAGTCCGCACATGATCGGCGAGGACCATCTGTACTTTGAGGGATGAGGAAGGAGGACTCTTATGAGCATGAAACCATTGGTGGGTGACAAAAAGGCATGGACCGGCAGCAAAGGGCGTGTACGCCTATGGAATCGCCGTTTGGGACGTCACCGCTTCTCGTTCGCGGTTTCCCGGTTATTCTTTTATGCAGCGCTGCTGGTCGTGTTATTCACCGTTACCTGTGCCATTGTTCCGGGCTGGATTGCTCCTTATGATCCAACTCAGATGATGACGGATGCGATCCTGCAGGCACCTTCTGCTGCGCATTGGTTTGGAACTGATTATTTCGGAAGGGATATCTTCAGCGTCGTCGTGCACGGCAGCAGGGATTCACTGCTAATCGGATTCGCATCGGTGCTTGTCGGAGGCCTGGTGGGAAGTGCCCTGGGGATTATCTCCGGGTATGCTGGTGGAATGGTGGATACGGCGATTATGCGTACTGTCGATATTCTGATGGCTGTGCCGGGAGTACTGCTGGCCTTGTCCGTAGCTGCGGCACTGGGTCCTGGACTGCTTAACATTGCACTGGCTGTTGCGGTAGCCTCCATTCCGGGATATGCACGGGTCATGCGCGGACAGGTGATGTCTGTCAAAAGCCTGCCGTTTATCACAGCGACACGATCGCTTGGCGGCTCGAACGGACGTATTTTCTGGCGGCATGTCCTGCCGCATTCCCTGTCTCCTCTGCTTGTGATGGCAACATTGGGAGTGGGTACTTCCATCCTGACGGGTTCCGGTCTCAGTTTTCTTGGACTTGGGGTATTGAAGGAAATTCCGGATTGGGGAGCACTGCTCTCTCAGGGACGCGGTTACCTGACCGTAGCCTGGTGGATCTGTACCTTCCCTGGACTCGCCATTACCATGTTTGTACTCGCAGTGAACCTGATTGGAGACGATATCCGTGACCGGCTTGATCCAAGAGTAAAAGGAGCGGCTTGACCGCTATTCCAAGGAGGAGATTCATGATGTCTCATGTCGTTATTATTGCCGGAACACCTTCCAAACGTTCACGTTTGACCGGCCTAACCGATTATAGCAGCAATAAATTAACCGAAGCAGGTATTACTGTTGAGGTGATACATGTAGCGGATCTGCCGGCTGAAGACCTTGTGCAGGCCCGGTTCGACAGTTCGCATGTGCGAGATGCGCTAGCCGTAGTTGAAGCAGCAGATGCGGTCATTGTGGCTACACCTGTGTATAAAGCATCTTACTCCGGTGTACTGAAGCTGTTCCTGGATCTGATCCCACAGGAGGGGCTTCGCGGTAAAGTGTCACTTCCGCTTGTTATTGGCGGCTCCATTGCGCATCTGCTGGCTATCGATTATGCATTGAAGCCTGTACTGGCCGCACTTGGGGGAAGACATATTTTAGGTGGGGTTTACGCGGTTGATCAAGGCGTAGAGCGTCTGGATGACGGAAAATATGCACTTTCGGCCGACATTACAACCCGTTTGGACCGTTCGCTGGATGAATTGATATTGACACTGGAAAAGGATGGTATTACGATTACTTAAAACCAAGTAAGTTGATTGGTTAAATTGATATAAGGTCAAACGTCTGTGGACCTGGATGCGGAGGCGCTTATGAATATTGAGAACATTGAAGCATTTGTATATATCAATCATTACGGAAGCTTCAATAAGGCTGCCGAAGTACTCTTTTTGTCCCAACCATCTGTAACGGCTCGTATTCAATCCCTGGAACGTGAGCTTGGCTGCAAGCTGTTTGATCGGCTTGGTAAACAAATCGTGCTCACGGATGAGGGCAGAAAATTCCTACCGTACGCGCAGCAGGTGCTTCAAGTTATCCAAAAGGGCAGGCAGAAGATTCAGCAGCGCCGGACCACACCAGACGCGCTGCGTCTCGGCAGTACCGTATCGGTATCCAACTATGTCATTCCAGACTTCCTGCCCAAGATCAAGGAAGCCTATCCTGAGGTCAACATCAAGCTCACAACGGCTACAACCGATCAATTGATCGCAAAGCTGCTGAATCAGGAGATTGATCTGGCATTTGTACGCAAGGTCATGCACCCAGCCATACGTACCATTGCTTTTTATGAGGACCCGATCCAGCTGTATGTTTACAAAGGACATCCATTTATTGAACGCGGACACGTCAGCATGGAGGCGATTCGCAATGAGCGGCTGGTGTTCTTCGAATGCGGTTCCCTGGACTGGCTGCGTATTCACCGTGCGTTCGACTCCCTAGACCATCCGCCGGATATTACATATCATGTGGACCATTCGGAAACGGCGAAGAAACTGGTTCTTCAGGGAGCGGGTATTGCCTTCCTGCCGGGACTGACGGTGCAGAAGGAAGTGCAGGACAAGGAGCTGTTTCCCATTCAGGTTCATGAAGTTGCTGGTGTATCGCTGCAAATTAGTGTCGTGACGTTAAAAGAAGAACATTCACCGTTTGCAGAGCCCTTTGGGGAGCTGCTGCGGCAGTTATAGAAGCAAGAACGAGCTTGGCAGCCGAATACGGCAGCACAATTGGAGGAGGAGAAACGTATGGGGATTCGTCTTGGCATATTGGATCAGACCCCAATCTATGAAGGGGAGACACCGGTGGATGCATTCCGGCATACGATTGAGCTGGTACAGCGTGCAGAGCAGCTTGGATTTCACCGGTTCTGGGTATCGGAGCATCACGATTCAGGACATGTGGCAGGTTCTTCGCCAGAAGTGCTGATTTCGCATTTGCTGGCACATACAGAGCGAATTCGTTTGGGTTCCGGCGGGGTGATGCTCCAGCATTACAGTCCTTACAAGGTTGCCGAGAATTTTAATGTGCTCGCAGCGCTTGGACCGGGAAGGATCGATCTGGGCATAGGACGTGCGCCAGGAGGACTGCCCCGTTCTACGCAGGCTCTGCAGCAGGGTATTCAGGAGGCAGCGTCACTGAAGGAGAAAATACGTCAAGTGAAGCAGTATATTCATAATGAACCGCATGCAGATGAATCCCATCCACTTGCCGGTTTAAGTGCTGCACCTGTGTCCGAAGTACCTGCCGAGCTGTATGTGCTTGGAGCAAGTGTCGATAGCGCTGGCATGGCGGCGGAACTAGGACTCCCTTATGTGTTCTCCTTGTTTATTAATAGCAATATTGAAGTGGCACAAGAAGCCCTTCGTGTCTACCGCGAGCAATTCAACCGTTCAGAAGGCCGGGAGCCTTATGCTGTTCTTGCTATCTCCTTAATTGTGGCAGAGAGTAAGGAAGAGGCTGAAGAGCTGGCAAGTGAGCATATGCTGGTCAAGATCCACCTGGAGAATGGCAAAGTACTGACGGTTGGTTCGGTGGAGCAGGCAGAAGAATTCGGACGGCAATCAAACGAGAAATATCGCATTGAGGTTCTGGAGCCGAGTGTAACCCGCGGCACGAAGGAAACGGTGGGCCAGGCTCTGCAAAAGTTTCAGGATGAGTTTGCCGTGGATGAGTTGATTGTCACAACAGCCACACGTGATTTCGCGAAACGCATTCGCTCTTTTGAATTGCTGCGCGAGGCATTGGATGAACAGGGACTGGGTGAATTCTGGAGTGAATCCGAACCTGCGCAAGCGGCTATTGGTTAGATCGGAATTCAGAACCCGCTTTTTTTGCAGCACATAGATGACGATGAAGGAGGCAGCGTTATGAAGAGTGAGCTGGAACAGCCCAAGCAGCAGGCAGGGCAAGAAGAAAGAGGCACGCAGCGCATCCCTTCTGAGACCGATGAAGCATTTGCGGAGCGGCTAATCGCGATTCGGCGGCATCTGCATCGCCATCCGGAATTGTCGGGCGAGGAAAGGGAAACAACGGCCGCCATCCGCGGCTGGCTGGAGGAGGAAGGGGTACGTATAGCAGATGAATATTCACTGCGTACGGGTCTTATTGCCGAAATCGGACAAGGGGACGGCCCTGTCGTTGCCCTCAGAGCAGACATTGATGCTCTGCCGATTCAGGAAGAGACGAAGCTTGAGTTTGCTTCCCAGGCCGCAGGCAAAATGCATGCTTGCGGGCATGACGCACACACGGCTATTTTGATTGGTGCTGCACGATTGTTGAAACAGGGGGAGTCCCAGCTGCTGGGCAAAGTAAGGCTCCTGTTCCAGCCTTCGGAGGAAAAAGCAACGGGCGCACGGCAGGTTATTCAGAGCGGAGCGCTGTCTGACGTCCGTGCCGTGTTTGGTCTGCATAACAAACCGGATCTTCAGGTCGGTACAGTCGGTATCCGGGAAGGAGCACTCCTGGCAGCGGCGGATGGTTTTGTAGTAAACGTCGAAGGGGTGGGCACACATGCTGCGGTACCGGAAGCAGGAATCGATCCGATTGTTGTTGCCTCGCATATTGTAACGGCTTTGCAGGCAATAGTGAGCCGCAATGTGGGTGCACAGGAGAGCGCCGTGATTAGCGTGACCAAGATTCACAGCGGAACAGCCTGGAATGTCATTCCCGATCAGGCTATATTGGATGGCACTGTGCGAACCTTTGACGAGAAAGTCCGTGCACGGATTCGGGAACGATTCAACCAGGTCGTGGCTGGTGTGGCGGCTGCATACGGTACACGGGCGACGGTTCGCTGGATTCAGGGACCACCTGCTGTGGTTAACGATGCTTCGCTGGCTTCCGCGGCGGAACAGGTGGCGGTTCAAGTGGGATTGAACAGTGTCAGACCGCTGCCCTCTCCGGCAGGTGAAGATTTCTCCTTTTATCAGAAGGAGGTTCCGGGCTTGTTCCTTTTCCTGGGTACATCCGGACCACATGAGTGGCATCATCCTGCATTCGATCTGGATGAACGTGCGCTACCTCTGGGAGCGCATCTGCTCGCTGCTTTGGCGGAGCAAGCGCTGCAAAACCTGCAGCTGCAGAGTGAGTGATGAGATAAACGCAAGAACCAAACTGTGTGCTTTGAAAGGACGGTTACCCTCATGGGGTGACCGTTTTTTTGTCTGGCAGGCAGAGAAATGAATGCAAAACAAAGAGATGAATGCAAAACAAAGAAGCTTCTTGAAATGGAAAAATATTGTTGACGGCCTCAATTTTGTATGCTATATTTTTCTCGATTATTAATCGTAAAAATTACTATTAAGGCAGCAGGGTAGCGCAAGGTGAAACTCATCCGAATCTGAATGAACAGGAATAGAGGTAGCTGGGATGAAACAGGAGATCGAATTTATCAAGTTTAATCCAACACAGAATATGACGGTTTTGGTGAAAACAAGTCATCCAGCAGAGGAGTACCAACATATCGCTTCAAGCATCATGTCCTACGATCATGTATATGCGGAGCAGGTCGGATTTATTGTGCCAACCCTTCAGCGCGGAGCTGCAGCACGGTTGCATATGGCCGGAGGGGAGTTTTGTGGTAATGCCTGTATGGCTCTAGCTGCCTACCTTGCATCTGAACAGGAGATGGGTTCTCAAGATTATACTGAATTGCTGCTTGAGGTCTCTGGTACAGAGCAGTTGATCACCTGCCAAGTGAGGAAGCAGCTGAATGAATACTTTTGTCAGGTGACCATGCCGATTCCCAGACAGATTGAACGGCAGACCATACCGTACGAAGGCATCGATCTGGATATGATTATTGTCCGGTATGAGGAGTTCATTCATATCGTGGTGGAGGTGGACGGGTTCGATGATGGGATCCGAAAAAGAGCACAAAACCTCGCGCGTCTGCTTGGACTAACCCTGGGAGACAAACTGATTGGCATTTTGTTGTTCAATCCACGTTCCGAAGAGTTGGCTCCACTGATTTATGTTCCCGGACTGGATAGCCTGATATGGGAGAGAGGATGCGGTTCAGGTACAGCTTCGCTTGGCGCTTACCTTGCATGGAAGACAGGAAGAGAGATTACCGCCCGAATTAAACAGCCCGGAGGTTCGATCAACGTCGTGGCCCGGTTTGCTGAACATGGGCTGGGGAGTATTCACATTGAAGGTTCTGTCGGCATTGTGGCACAGGGGAAAGCTTTTATTGATGTACAACAGATGGACATGAATAAGGGGGAAACACATGAATACGGTCGTGGATTTTACCAGACAGTTGAATGATTTTCTGAATACCTTTGAACAACTTGCCCGGAAATACGATCATTCCATTCATCATGCGGAACAGATGGAGCTGGCCATCAATGCCTATTCCCAGTGGATCACCGATAAGCGCCATGAGTCGTTCTGGGCAGAGAAGGAGCATGAGGAGGGCACCGGGTTCACACAGCTTGTACTGAATCTAAGGCATCAATCTTCCCGCTGCGTAGCGATCATGGAGAAATATCGGGCATTGAAGCTGCAGCACGGAGAAGTGGAGATTGCGGATTATTTCAAAAATATTGAGGAATGCATTGAGAAGGAATTCGGCAGTTTCCATGTGACTTCAGACTCCAAGGTGCTTCTGATCGGATCGGGAGCATTTCCAATGACTCCCCTGCTTATCGCCAGAAGGACGGGGGCACAGGTGATAGGCATTGATATTGATGAAGAGGCGATCGGGTTAGGCCAGACGGTTGTGAATACATTGGGGGCCGGTCTCCGCATCCATCTGCAGAAGGCATCTGTTCAGGAACTCGATGTTACGAAAGAAGCCACGCATATCATTTTCAGTTCCACAGTCGCCATGAAGTATGACATCCTGGATCAGCTTCATTCGCTCACCAATGAACACGTTGTTGTTGCGATGAGATATGGCAATGGATTGAAGTCCTTGTTCAATTATCCCCAGCAGGAGACGGATCCGCTGAAATGGCGAATGGTGGATAACATTTTGCGTCCACACGATGTGTTTGATATTGCACTGTACCAGAAAGCATCGCAGGTCGGATGAAGGAGGCGGATAGGGTGGATTTTGAACGAGTCTTAATCATGGGAACCGGACCTGCATCCGTTCAATTAGCTGTACTGTTCAAGAAACAACGAGGGTCCACCATTAGTATGGCAGGAAGGGAATCGATTAGATCCAATGAATTCTTCGGGTCATTGAAACAAAATGACCAGCAGATTCGTGTAAGTGTTCAGAATGAGAAGCACCGGATCGTGGAAGGCGAGTGTAGGGTGGATGAGGTTTTTACAGAGTACAGCCGGATTGAAGGCAGCTGGGATACGCTGATTCTTGCTGTCACGACAGATGCTTATGTTCAGGTATTAAGTCAGATGAATCTGGACGTCCTGAAGCAAGTCCGGTGCATCGTGCTGGTATCTCCCACATTTGGATCGAACCGCCTGGTTCATCAGTATTTAAGTGAGCTAGGCTACACGTCTGAAGTAATCAGTTTTTCCACCTATTGCGGGGATACGCGATGGGCAGATCGTCAGCCCTCCAATCATGTCGTGACAACCGGAGTGAAGAAAAAACTGTATATCGGTTCCACACGAACCCCTTCAGAAGCAGTGAACGAATTATGCAAAATGGTTGATCAGCTCGGAGTGGTGATGGAAGTGATGGCCTCCCCGTTTGAGGCGGAGACGCGAAACATCTCGCTGTATGTGCATCCGGCGTTATTCATGAATGACTTTTCTTTAAACGCGATCTTTGGAAACGCTGACGTCCAGACGTATGTCTACAAGCTCTACCCGGAAGGGCCTATCAACCAATATCTCATTCGGGATATGCTCGCAGGATGGAAAGAAATCATGAGGATTACAGACCGGCTGCACATACGGCCGCTCAACCTGCTTCAATTCATGACGGACGATAACTACCCGGTTCATTTGCAGAGTTTATCGCGCTCTGATATCGAAGAATTTGTCGGCTTGCAGGACATATATCAGGAGTATTTGCTGTACATACGGTATACCTCGTTACTGATTGACCCATTCTCGCAGCCGAACGAACAAGGGAAATATTTTGACTTTTCGGCCGTGCCATTCCGGAAAATGTTCATTAATCACGAAGGACAGCTTGAGATCCCAAGGATGCCCCAGGAAGATTATTACCGCATCAAAATCATTCAGGGCATTGCAAGGCATCTCCGGGTGGACTGCCCCACCATAGACAAATTCATCGCAACCTATGAGAACAAACTGGTGCAAGTGGCACAGGAACAGAGAGAGCTGCCGTTATCCAGCGCATTTCAGATCCGGACGTTTGCTGGTGATCTGAACATGATCTGTGAAGGACTTGAAATTTATCATCAGGAGGAAACGTTGTGAAAAAGGGAAGATCCGGTATGGGCTTAAGTATTATATTTGCGCTGGTGTTGGTCGTATTGGCCGGTTGCGGCGAGAAGGGAACTGCACAGACGGGGGCAGCTGAAGGAGAGAAGAAGACGGATCTGATCTATGCTTCCGCCAAGGATATTAATGATATGAATCCTCATTTGTATACAGGCTCCATGCCTGCTCAAGGTATGGTATATGAGTCATTGGTAGAGAACACGGCAGATGGCATTCAGCCCTTGCTTGCGGAATCATGGGATATTTCCGAGGACGGTAAGGTCTATACCTTTCATTTGCGAAAAGACGTAAAATTCCAGGACGGAGAACCGTTCAATGCCGAGGCGGTCAAGGCTAACTTTGATGCGGTCCAGGCCAATAGTGAGAAACATGCGTGGATTAAGCTGTCTACCAAAATTGTGAGTACAAATGTCATTGATGAACATACCGTGGAATTGGTGCTGTCCAGTACCTATTATCCGACATTGGTGGAATTGTCCATGACCAGACCCTATGTGTTCATTTCTCCCAAAGACATGATCAATGGCGGGACCAAAGATGGTGTGAATGGTTACCATGGAACAGGGCCATACATGCTTACGGAGCATAATGTAGACGAGAATGCGACGTTTGTGGCGAACGAAAGTTACTGGGGAGGCAAACCTGAAATTCAAAAAATTGTAGCCAAAGTTCTCCCGGCAGGAGAGACAACGTTTCTGGCTTTGCAAAAAGGCGAAATTGACTTCGTGTTCACCGATGACCGGGGTGCCGACAGTATTGATGTTCATGCGATGAATCAACTGGCTGAATCAGGGGAGTATCAGGTGATACGAAGTGAACCGATGAACACGAGCATCATTGCGGCCAACAGCAGCAAAAAGGATAACCCGGTCAGTGAAACAGCCGTTCGGGAAGCCATTTGGCATGCCATTGATCGGGACACCATCAGCAACGACATCTTTGAGGGAACACAGACACCTGCCCAGACCCTATTCTCTTCCAATGTGAATTACGCCGACGTGGAATTGAAGACACGACCTTATGATGTAAGGACTGCAGAGAAGCTGCTGGATGAGGCGGGCTGGCGTTTAGGTAGTAGTGATGCTGTACGAACCAAAGAAGGGAAAGAGCTGAAGATGGATTTGTATTATGACAGCAATTCCTCTACGCAGAAAACACAGGCTGAATACATTCAAAATGAATTGAAAAGCATCGGTATCCAGCTATCGATCATCGGCGAAGAATCCTCATCCATCGCTAACCGAAGATCTACGGGCGAGTATGATCTGCTGTTCAATCAAACGTGGGGACTGGCTTATGATCCTCAGAGCACCATTTCGGCTTTTGCCTCCAGCTCAGCCTATCTGCATACAACAAGCGGGATGGCTGGTGCCAAGGAAATGTACGCCAAGATTGAAGACGTGATGGTGTCCACCGATGAAAATACAAGGAAAGCGCTGTATGCTGACATCATGAAGATGGTTCATGAGGAGGCCGTGTTTATCCCTCTTACCAACGGAAGCATGACGATCGTGGCACCAAAAAACCTGGATGGCATTGCGTTTAAGCAGACCCAATTTGAGCTGCCATTTGAGCGAATGAAATTTCAATAGGGTCCATTGGATTTTATGTGAAAAAGGAGATGGATATGGGGAGTTTTATCGTCAAACGGATTCTGCTTGCAATACCCCTGCTGCTGATTATTTCGTTTCTAACCTTTGTTCTGATCAATCTGTCCCCGCTGGATCCTGCCGTTGTTGTGCTGCAGGCGCAGGAAGTTCCGCAGATTACGGATGAGTTGATTGCCCAAACCAAGGCAGAGCTCGGCATGGATCGGCCGTTTATGATTCAATATGGAAACTGGCTGCTGGCCTGTCTTCAGCTGGACTTTGGCCAGTCCTATGTGACCGGAAATTCCGTCTGGTCCATGATTGGCCCGGCATTTGTGAACACGCTCAAATTAACGCTGATTTCCTCTGTCTTCATTATCTTTTTCTCAATCCTGTTAGGTGTAATCTGTGCGATGAAGGAAGGGAAAATGATGGATAAGTCCGTACGAGGTTTCTCCTTCCTGCTCACGGCGATACCTTCCTACTGGCTTGCAGCTATGCTGATCTGGTACTTCTCCGTCAAGCTTGATCTGCTGCCCACCAGCGGAATGGATTCGGCGCAGAGCTATATTCTGCCGGTCATCGTCATTACGGTAAGTTATGTAGGGATCTACTTCAGGAGCGTTAGAAGCTCCATGCTTAACAATTTAAATGAAGACTATGTTCTATACGCCCGAGCCAGCGGAATCCCCGAGAGAAAGGTAACAATGCATATCTTGCGGAATTCGCTGCAGGTGTCCGTTTCCATCTTTTGTATGGCCATCCCTATTGTACTTGGAAGCACGGTTGTGATTGAAAATGTGTTCGCCTGGCCAGGTCTGGGCCGTTTAAGCGTCAGATCCATCCTGAGCCGGGATTTTCCGATTATCCAGGCGTACGTGCTTATTCTGGCTGTCACGTTTGTACTATTTAATACACTTTCCGATATCGTGAACGCGGCACTGAATCCCAAACTCAGAAAGGAATTCGAATGAGAAACCTTCGCAATTTAAGCCAGGATAAGCTCGCCATGGCGTCTCTTGCTTTTATCGTGGTGCTGATCGTTGCTGGCGTTCTTGCTCCCTTGTTTGCACCGCATGATCCCGAAGAAGTGAACATGAAGCTCAGGTACGCATCAGCATCGTGGTCGTATCTCCTTGGCAATGATCATCTGGGCAGATGTGTGTTGTCGCGGCTGATCTATGGCATTCGGCCAAGTGTACTGTGGGTTTTGGTTGCTCTGCTGGCCTCTGTTCTTCTGGGGGCCCTCGTGGGGTTCATCTCTGGTTACTTCAAAGGAAAAACTGACGCTATCCTCATGAGGATCTGTGATATTATGCTTTCTTTTCCGGGATACGTGATGACGCTTGCGGTAGTTGGCATTTTGGGTGCTGGTCTTGAAAATATTCTGATCGCCTTTGTGGTCATGAAATGGGCATGGTTTGCCCGGGTTATTCGTACATCAGTCATGCAATATTCCGAAATGGATTATGTGAGATTTGCCAGAGCTTCGGGAATCAGCCACCTGCGCATCATACACAAGCACATTTTGCCCGTTACCTTTTCCGACATTGCTGTCATTTCGAGCAGTTCCATCTGCTCCATGATCCTGCAAATTTCCGGGCTGTCATTTCTCGGATTGGGCGTTCAGGCACCGCAAGCCGAGTGGGGCATGATGCTGAATGAGGCCAGAGAAGTCATGTTCTCCAGGCCAGAGCTGATGCTTGCGCCAGGTCTGGCGATTGTTTTGGTCGTATCGGCATTCAATTTTCTGTCCGATGCGCTGCAGGTGGCGCTTGACCCCAAATTGATGACGTCCAAACCGGGTGGCAAGCTACGCGGAAGGAAGAGAGGTGAACAGGTCTCTTATGAATATATTGGAAGTTGAGCAGCTGCGAATATGGGATGCACTTACGGAAGAAGTCATCGTGCCCAATAGTTCATTCCAGTTGAAGCAAGGTGAGTGCCTGGCCATTGTAGGGGAAAGTGGGAGCGGCAAGTCGATGACATGCAGGTCCATCATGCGCCTGAATAAACCAGCCATCCGGCAGTCCGGCCGGATTCTGTTCCAAGGGGTAGATTTGAACCAGCTCACGGAGCAGGAAATGCGCAAAAAAAGGGGCCGGAATCTGTGCATGATTCTCCAGAACGGAATGAGTGCATTTGACCCCTCCTGTGTGATCGGCGTTCATCTGAGAGAGACCCTTCAAGCGCATTACGGATGGAATGCCAAGGAAGTCGAGCAGAACATGAAATCCGCCATGGAACGGGTCATGCTGAGAAATCCGGTGCACATCATGAATCAATATCCTCACCAGCTGTCAGGAGGCATGCTGCAGCGCATCATGATTGCGCTGGCACTCGTGCTGGAACCGGATGTGATCATAGCAGATGAACCTACTACGGCTCTGGATACGATTTCCCAATACGAAGTGGTTGAGCAGCTGATCCAATTGCGGGAACGAATGGGATGCGCCATGATCTTTGTTTCGCATGATTTGGGAGTCGTACGGAAAATCGCGGATGAGGTTTTGATCATGAAGGATGGACATATTGTGGAGTCGGGCAGCATTCACTCCGTCTTTTCGAAACCGCAGCACCCGTATACACAGTTCTTGGTGTCCACCCGCCGGGAGCTGAGCAATCATTTCAGGCAATTGATGCAGGAGGAACAGCATATTGCTAAACGTTGACCATGTTCATAAATCCTATCCACTAGGCGGCTTGTTTTCCGGAGGCCGAAAATCCGTTCTGCATGATGTCAGTTTTGAATGCTCGCGCGGAGAATGCCTGGGTATCATCGGGGAGAGCGGGAGTGGAAAGTCCACCTTGGGCAGACTGATTTTGGGGATGGAACGCCCGGAGCAAGGAAAGATTTCGCTCGAAGGCAGATCTGTGCTGGACAGAAAGGCGAGAAGGGGCAGCATCAGTGCCGTTTTTCAGGATTACAAGTCGTCGATCAATCCGTTTTTTACGGTCGAGGAAGCCATTATGGAACCATTGCGCCTACAAAAAAAGAACCCGGAAGGCCATGCCCATTCGCTCAAAATCGATGTGCTGCTTAGCCAGGTTGGGCTGGATAACTCATACCGATCCAGGTATCCACATGAATTGTCAGGGGGAGAAGTGCAGCGGGTTTGTATCGCTAGGGCCATCTCAACAGAGCCTCAGTGCATTGTGCTGGACGAAGCAATCAGTTCGCTGGATGTATCGGTTCAGACTCAGGTGCTCCATTTGCTGAAAGAGCTGAAGGAGATTTATCAGCTGACCTATATATTCATTACCCACGATATCCAGGCAGCGGCTTATATTTGTGACAGAGTGGTTATTTTCAGAGAGGGTCGCATAGAAGAAATGGTGCCTATCGAACAGCTGAAAACCGTGAAGTCCGAGTATGCGAGAAAGCTGCTGGATCATTTAATTACTTTCTAAAGGAGTACACACCGTGAGTGGAGCATTGTCATGGCCTTTTCTGCGTTTATATCTATTGACGCTCTTATACTTTAGCGCTAACGCCATCCTCAATGTCATCATCCCTTTAAGAGGTGAATCATTGGGGGCAAGCAGCACTGTCATTGGTCTCGTCATGGGAGCGTACATGTTCACAACGATGTTTTTCAGGCCATGGGCAGGTCAGATTATCCAAAAGCATGGCCCGATCAGGATCCTTCGAATCATTCTGATTCTGAATGGACTTGCGCTGATCCTGTATACCTTTACAGGATTGGGGGGCTATTTCGCAGCCCGTGCCCTGCAAGGGGTGTCTACCGCCTTTTTCTCCATGGCGCTCCAGATCGGCATCATTGATGCCTTGCCCGAGAAGGATCGTTCCCAGGGGATCTCATACTATTCCCTCTTTTCCTATATTCCGGGCATTGCCGGGCCGGTGCTTGCTCTGGGACTGTGGAATGCGGGCGGAATGGATTATTTCTCCATCTTCATGATTGGGATTGCTATGATAACGGGGCTGTTTGGTTACAGTATCCGGATGGAAAAGACGAAGGAATCAGAGATTGACACAACACAGGATAAGACTGGACAGAAGTTCGGTATGCTGGCTTCCTTCGGGGAGCTGATCCGAAATCCGTTTTTGTTCAAATGCAGTGTCATTATGCTCATCTCGTCGATTGTGTTCGGTGCCATAACTGCGTTTATTCCGCTGTACGCTCCACAATTGAATCACGGAAATGCCGGCGTGTTTCTGATGATTCAGGCTGCGGTGGTCGTGGTTGCCCGTATTGCGCTTAGAAAAAAAATCCCGTCGGACGGAACATGGCACTCTTCATTTATGATGGGAACGATGCTGCTGCTGACACTCGCTGCTGCGTGCGTAGGACTGTCCATTCAGGCAGGTGCAATCCTATTTTATCTGGGCGCGGGACTCATGGGCATTGCACAGGCCATCGTGTATCCAACGCTGACGACCTATCTGTCTTTTGTCCTGCCACAGACGAACCGCAACGTGCTCATTGGTCTATTCATTGCAACGGCGGACTTGGGCGTTTCGCTTGGGGGTGTCGTTATGGGACCGGTTGCTGATCTGTTTTCTTTTTCCTGGATGTATTTGATATGTGCAGTACTTGGAGCGCTGATGATTATTTTTGCGTATGACCGTAGGGGACTATTGTCAGCGATGAGATAGCAGGAAGGCTGATGCGGAAGCGTCGGTTTTTTTCTGTTGTTTCATTATAAGCATACGAAGTACGCATACAATTTCATTGACAAGACAAGCGGTATACGATAAATTGTCTTTTTAATCATAATAATTACGATTATTCGACTTGTCTGTTCTGGCATTTGTGAGAAAGTGGGGACAAACTTTTGGATGCTTCTGCAAACAATCATGGCAAATTAAATCCGGTCTCTTTTTCCTTTATCCGGTTTTATATGCTGGCTTTTTTATTTTTCGCCGCAAATTCGGCCTTAACGATTATTCTTCCACTGAGAAGTGAGGCAGCAGGATTGAGTCAGGCCGAAATTGGACTCATGATGGGAGCTTACATGTTCACGTGTATGCTTCTGAGGCCGCTGGCTGCACAGCTTCTGGGGAAACATGGTCCCCTCCGGGTCATGCAATGGCTGCTTCTTCTGCATGCCGTAACGCTGGTGCTCTTCATGATCGGTGATGTGGAAGCTTACCTCTGGCTGCGGGCATTGCAAGGTGTGGCGACTGCGTTCTTCTCCATGACCATGCAGGCTGGCATTGTGGAAAAGCTCGAAGACAAGGACCGCGCACAGGGGCTATCCATGTATACGCTCTTTACGATGGTTCCCTCTCTTATCGTTCCGATTCTGGCAATACAAATCTGGGAAAGTGCCCGCGAGATATGGTTTACGGTCCTCATGATTGGTTTGGCTGTATTGCCACTTCTGATCGGATACCGTGTAGATCTGCCCAGGCGTACGGTGCAAAATCAGTCTTATACCCTTAGGGACATGATCCGCTCCTTTCGTGGTATTTGGCGCAGTACACCGCTGTTGATCAGCAGTGCAGTCATGCTGTTTGCTTCCTGCGTATTTGGAGCAACGGCGACGTTTCTTCCGCTGTATATGGTATCGACGGGACTTGCGAGTGCTGGGGTGTTTTTAACGATCCAGGGACTGGTTGTTATTCTATGCCGATTTATGCTGCGCAAAAAAATACCTTCCGACGGGAGCTGGAATACCTGGCTAATCGCAGGATTACTGCTGTGTGCAGCTCTGGGAACCCAGATGCTCGCGCTGCTGGAGCTCATTGGTCCTTTGGTGTACTTGTCCGCGGTGTTTAGTGGTTTTGCCCTGGCACTCATGTATCCCACATTAACGACGTATCTGTCCTTCGTACTCCCTGCTGATTCCAGGTATGTGCTAATGGGCATGTTCATGTCCTCCTACGATCTGGGTTTCTCCTTAGGCGGACTCGCCATGGGTCTGATTGTTCAGAACAGCTCCTATTCCACGATGTTTACGATCTGTACGTTACTTTCCGTGGCGGCCATGATGCTGGTCGTTATATTTAGAAAACGGATGGAATCAGGGAATAGAGAAAGGTTCTCTACTGCAAACTGAGGAAGCTCACTATACAGGCAATACGTTGTGGTGTGCTGGTTTTAACGAGTCGTGCTGCCTGACCATAGACTTCTATTTGGATGCAAAAGTTAAAGGCTTACAGACTGGATTTTTCGGGACGCATCATGTTGATGCGAGCTGCCGGAACCAGACTGTAGGTCTTTTTTTTACAGAAATGATTTGACAAGAGAAGCCAACAGGATTATAGTCATTGTTGTTAATCGTAATAATTACTAATAAGGTCGATAACCTATTGGCTGTCACTATAAGGAGCAGATCGAAATGACACAAAAGCAAGTTCCGGTAACGGTCCTCAGCGGTTACCTTGGTTCAGGTAAAACGACGGTGCTTAATCATGTACTGCACAATCGCGAGGGTCTTAAGGTAGCCGTCATTGTGAATGACATGAGTGAGGTGAACATTGATGCAGCGCTGGTCAAGGGAGAAGCCACGTTGTCCCGAACCGAAGAGAAGCTGGTTGAGCTATCCAATGGCTGCATCTGCTGCACGCTGCGGGATGATCTGATGCAGGAGATCGAGAAACTGGTGAACGAAGGCCGGTTCGATTATATCCTGATTGAATCCACGGGCATCAGTGAACCTGTTCCGGTTGCACAGACCTTTACATACGCCGATGAAGAGTCGGGGATTGATCTGACCCGTCTGGCGAAGCTGGATTGCCTGGTAACGGTGGTGGATGCGAACCGGTTCTGGCATGATTTTGCCTCAGGACAGAGTCTTCTGGATCGGAGTCAGGCAGCAGGAGAGGAAGATACCCGAGACGTGGTGGATTTGCTGATTGACCAGATTGAGACGTGTGATGTCCTGCTGCTGAACAAATGTGATCTGGTCGATGACGTGGAGCTGAACAAGCTTGAAGGCATTATCCGTAAACTTCAGCCCCATGCCAAAATTATTCGGACCGTGAAGGGACAGGTGAATCCTGCTGAGATTTTGAATACCGGTCTCTTTGATTTTGAAAAAGCGAGCATGTCGGCCGGATGGATTCAGGAGCTTGAAAAAGAATCACACACCCCCGAGACGGAAGAGTACGGAATTGGCTCCTTCGTGTACCGTCGCAGAAAGCCATTCCATCCCGCACGTCTGGCTGAGTTCATGAGCTACTGGCCGGAAGAGGTCGTTCGTGCCAAAGGCCTGGTTTGGCTGGCGGCTGAAGGAGATGTAGCAGCAAGCCTGAGCCAGGCGGGGCCTTCCATTCAGTTTGGACCTGCCGGACATTGGGTCGCGGCCTTGCCGGAAGCGGACAAGGAATTGATTTTTCGCACCGAGCCGGATGTCCTGGACAAATGGGATGCTCAGTGGGGAGACCGCCAGACCGAGCTGGTGATGATCGGGATCGAGATGGAGCGTCACATGATTGAGGATGAGCTGGACCAGTGCCTGCTCAGTGATGAGGAGATGCAAGCCGACTGGGGAGGGTTTGATAATCCGCTGCCGTGGCCCATTGAACCCGTCTGATCGAAAGAAGGTTCTGTAATTGGAATTGTAAGGTGTAACATGTTCAAAAAAATCGTAGAGGAGCTGTAAATGATGGCCAAAAAATCAAAAGTCGTTCGTGAAAAACAGCGTCAGGCAACGGTAGCCAAGTACGCAGAGCTGCGCCGGGAGCTGAAGGAAAAAGGAGATTATGAAGCGTTGCAGAAGCTGCCACGTAACGCCTCTCCAACGAGACTGAAAAATCGCTGCGAACTGACAGGACGTCCAAGAGGATATTTACGCAAATTCAAGGTTTCACGAATTGTCTTCCGCGAACTGGCCCATCAGGGACAGATTCCGGGTGTGACCAAGTCCAGCTGGTAACGCAGAGGATATTCATTTTGGCAATGAAAGGCTGTGAACTTATATGCTGGACTCGTTTACCATTCGAAGGATTCAGTCACTCATGAATGGGTACATCCACGAGAAGGTGCCTGCACCACTCCGCACGATGGTGAAGCTGACCTATGTGATGAATAACGACGAGCTCATTCTTACGGAGGAAAGGCCAGCGGGTGAAAGGTATCAATGGGATATGCTGCCGATAGCCCGGTTTCATTGGGAAGGTAAACAATGGAAGGTATACGCCCAGGATGAATATAGCAGCTGGAATGCTGTAGACGTTATTGAGCCTTGTCCCGACTTTGAGGATTTGCTCGAACAAGTTGAACGGGATGAGACGGGCATATTCTGGCGCTGAGTCCAACCAATGCAGAGCTGAAATAATCTGTCTCTGGTTCTACGAAGTGACTCTGGATTGATGATGGAGAAGCAGGCTCTATTATAGTTGTAGTAATAGAAAAGGCGCCGTGCAGATGCAGCGGCGTCTTTTGCTTGGGTATTGCATGAATAAGGTGATATGTGACTTGGCAGGATAGTTGAACAAGATTCATCAATATGATCTGTATATCCATTAAATGATGTGACGATAATGTCACACTGAAATGAATAATGTTATGCTAATCGATGGGAATATATAGTCATTCACCCTTATACTTGAACTTGCTAAGCGAGTTTATTTCGTAAAGGGGATATCTTCTATGACTGATCCAATAAAAGCAATCATACTTGGGATAATAGAAGGGTTAACTGAATTCTTACCAGTTTCGTCTACTGGACATCTTATTTTAGCAGGCAATCTACTTGACTTTGAGGGAGACGCGGCAATAACCTTTAAAATTGTTATACAGTTGGGTGCGGTGATGGCAGTTCTAATTCTTTATTGGAAAAGGTATATGGAGATTGGGACAAACTTAATTAAAATGGATTTTTCAGCAAGTAAAGGATTAAACGTAATACATATGATTTTGGCTATGTTACCAGCATTAATCGTCTATCTTCTACTAAAAGACACTATAAAAAGTCAATTATTCGGCCCTACACCTGTCTTATTTGGTTTAATTGCTGGTGGTTTGTTAATGATCATCGCAGCACGGAGTAAGAGAACTACCAGGGTTGACACAATGGATAGGATTAGTTACAAACAAGCTTTTGGGATTGGCTTATTCCAATGTCTGGCCCTGTGGCCGGGTTTTTCGAGATCAGGTTCGACGATTTCAGGTGGCCTTTTGCTCGGTACTAGCCAAAAAGCTGCCGCAGATTTTACATTCATTATTTCTGTACCTGTTATGTTTGGTGCTACCTTGTTGGACTTATACGATAGCATCGATCTACTTCGTTTAGACGATTTGTATCTGATGTTAATTGGATTTATGACATCTTTCCTTGTGGCTATGATTGCGGTAGTAACGTTTATTAGATTGATCAAGCGACTTCGATTGGAGTGGTTTGCTCTATATCGTTTTGTATTAGCAGTTCTTTTCTATTTAATCGTCATACTGTAACTTTAAACTTCAATCTAACGGGAAACGTTAGTCCAAAAAGGAAAGGAGCAGTTGCCGGTTGGTAGCTGCTTTTTTTTCGTTAAGCTAACGGGCAGGTTATTTTAGTAAGAGTAAAGAAATCCTCAAGAATCTACTCTATTTGTAGGTAACCTTACGATTTTTTTTGAGTCTAATTATATAAGGATGTAAAATTTAGGAGGATTCTAATGATGAAATTAGTATTATTTTCTTTTGCTGTTCTATGTTCTACGCTTTTGAACCTTCCAACCAATGAGGTAGCTGCAGAAGCACAAAGTCCAAAAGGAACACAAGTTGTAGTGAATAATAACTACTTAGATTCAAATGACATTCTCAACAAGAACAACCAGGTATTTTTCAGCCTGACTTCACTCAAAAGTTTAGGTGGCTTAACGTTTGCCTGGAATAATACTACTAAGCAAGTGACAGTGAAGGGGAGTGACACAAACTTGAAGTTGACAATGAATAAAAAAGTAGCTCATAAAAATAGAACTTTAGTTTCATTAAGTACTGGTCCATTTATTCATAACGGTAAAACAATGATTCCCTTACGTTTTGTTGCAGAAGCGCTGGACGGTTCAGTAACTTGGAATCAAAAGACCCAAACTGCATTTGTTTCGAAACCCAGCACGAAACTGCTTACTGATGTTAAGAGCAGTGAATTGAGCACGGCTAGAAATGCTGCGATTAATCTTCCTAGAGTTTCAAAGCTCACGGAGTACTTTGAACCATCTATGGAAGCAGCCAGTCTTCAATATTATTTTCCGAAAAATACAAAAGACCGATTCATTGAGGTCAATAATAATGTAATCCGCTATTATCAAATTACGAAGAACACAGCTTACCTTAAGTGGCAAGCTTTCATTAGCGAAAAGGCAGCTACGCAGGATAATCTTTATTTCATAAACCGCTCCTTTACAAAAGAGAACGGTTCCTTACCAAATTTCAAAGATACGACATTCGCCAACTTTCGTTGGATGCCTCATATTACTTCTACTGGATATGGTTTAATCAATAAGGAGAATTGGAATGATGTTGTTTTTAAAGAAACTGAAGTGCCTCACACTGATCTGAAGGAAAACTATATTATTGTTGACACTCCAGAAGATAATAATTAGTAAGTCGGTTAAAGAAGGTGTGAAGTTCAATTCAGGGAAAAACTGGCTAACTATGGGGCATTAGAGAATGAATATAGTTTATTTATAACACTACTCAACACCGGAAGGCCCTTGTCTTATGTTAATTCACGCAGGGAAATTGTCTGAGGGCTACTTGAATCATTACTCTTCATTATTGAATATAAAATACACATTCTTTTATGGAGGTGATTTGAAATGAGATTTCAAAAAGGGGTGATTAGTATTATTGCTGTTCTAGCTATTGCTGTTACATCCGGATGCGGGTAAGAAACGATGAGTAATAATGAAAATCAAAAAGAGGTTAGTAATGGATCAGGAACTACTCAAGAGGCAACAGATACAAAAATTACATCTATCAATAAAATAGGGAGCAAAACCTTTTTATTCAAAAAAGAGTTCAGTCAAGAAAAATCTGATCATTCAAATTTCAAAGAAGGTGTTTCCATTGACTTATCAGAGTATGTGAAAGACTTCTTCACGCAGGACATAGCCGACAAAGTTCAACTGAATATGAATGCTATTGTTCAGCATGATGAAACAAAGTTCAAAGAAAATATGCTTAATGAGGATTCCATTAAATTTAATATGCCTTGGTTTAATGACAACTATAAAGAAGGTATGAAATATGAATTTACGAGCTAAATGAAATAACTTATGATGAAGACGCCAAACGTATTCAAGTGATTGTTACCTTCTATAGAAATATAAAAGATGAACAAATTGAGCAAGGAGTTATGACCTATTCGTTATTGGAGGATAAGAAAAGCGGAACATGTCTCTTTGCTACTATGGACGGTAATTAAAGAATCAAGGCGGCTCCTCTTGTAGGAAGCTGTATCTTTGTTACTTGATAGCTTTTTTTAAAACCTAATTCCATGAAGGCCAAATTGATCGGCTGCTATTGTTCAACTAACGGGCAGTTATGCGTAACTTCCAGGGATTGTAAACATCTAACTAATGTAAGGAACGAGGAGGCAGACAATTCATGGGAGGAACGAATGTATGGGATGCGGAGTGGGAGGTTAACGAAGAGCAGGCGCGGACGCTGATCGGCAGACAATTCCCTCAGCTGTCATCGAAGCAAGTAAAGCGATTGGGCTGGGGCTGGGACAATACGGTTTTTCTCATCGGTGACGAGTACGTGTTCCGGTTTCCAAGAAGAACGATTGCAGTTGGCTCGATTCGTATGGAAGGGAAGCTGCTGCCGAAGCTGGAGGCATATATGACCATCCCCTATCCGAAACCGTTGTTTTATGGCGAAGCAAGTGACGAATACCCGGCACCATTTCTTGGCTATGCCTACGTGCCAGGAGATTTCCCAATCGGTTTGACGGAAGAACGACGGGCTTTATCTGCAGAGACGTTGGCGAAATTTTTGCGGAGATTGCATGAGTTTCCGGTGCAGGCGGCGCTGAAGTGCGGAGTTCAGCAAGATCATCGAAACTTGACGGACATAGCATCGCGCAAAGAAAAATTGGAGGGCTTTCTATCGAAGGTGGTTGAACACTTGTCGCCGGAGGAGTCCAGTGTGATCGAAGCGTATATTAGCAGGCTGCAAAAGGACCGTGTCGAGGCGGTGAATGCACTCATACATGGCGATCTTCATTTTAAAAATATGCTTGTGAATGAGAACGGGATCGTTTCCGGCATCATTGATTGGGGCGATCTGAGCGTAGGTCATCCGGCTTGCGATTTGAGCGTTGCTTATAGCTTTTTACCACCTTACGCTCGCGGCGTGTTTTTCGAAACGTACGGAGGAGCGGACGAGGAAACGAAGCTGCTGGCGCGGCTGATCGCGGTATACATCCCCATACTGATCTTAATGCAAGCGGTCGATGACGGGAATGAAGCGATTGCGGCAGAGGCGAAATCCAACATCATGCGGGCACTGTCGGATTAGGCTCATTATTTCGTTGCGGCTACGGGGCTATGGCTATCGGCACCATTTTGTCGTTTAAAGGCCGGGATAAGGTACGATCCGCCTTCTCTGATGCCGCTTTATGTTGAGAAACACGAAATTCAACAGAGTAAGTCGTTGCGCTAACGGGAAACGTTAGTTGAAAAATGGGAGGAAAAGGAGCCGATCAATATGATCGGCTCCTTTTTTTATACAACGATATTCAATGAAATTGTATGTGGCGGCCTCAGTTTGGTTGTGTAAAACTTCCGCTTTTTCTATAGATGAAAGCAGAAACAACACCAACGACTGCTAACACACATAAGCCCCAGTAAATATTCGTATATGCTGTGGCCAAGGTGAGTTGTTGCTGTTTTTCTAAAGCAATGGCAACTATGGCGACCCCAAAGGCTCCACTGAAAAACTGAAGAAGTTGATATAAACCCATTCCTGAACCTATATACTTCCTGTCTAGTACACGTGAGATTTCGTTGGATAAACAGCTAGAGAGTGCTGTAAATGCCAGACTAAGAATCATATAGGTAATCATTGCTCCTATCCAAGAGTGTCCAATCAATAAAGCGAAGAGAATCGTAGAAATTAACAACAATATAGGTCCATACTTCAAAAAGGTACGATTTCCGTAACGGTCAATTACTCGACCCACTTGGCGTGAAGCGAGGATAGCAAGTAACGAACCAGGAAAAATGATTAATCCCGCATTTCCGGGTGTAAAGTTGAAATTCTGAGTTAAGATCTGAGGCAAGAGAAACAAAGTAGAAAAATTACATATATAACCTGTCATTCCTAGTAAAACGAGTATTAAAAATGGGCGGTTTGCAAACAGCGACGGGAGTACAAATGGCTCCGGGGTTTTACGAATTCGCACAACAAAGAGTGTCAAAGCAACGAGTCCAGCAATCAGCATAATCCCCTTCTGGTTAGTCGTGAACAGAAGTAATGAAGTCGTACCTAAAGCGAGCAATATCCCACCGATCAGATCAAAGGAACCTGCCTGTGGTAACTCTTTTGGAAGCAACGTAAGAAATAATGGAAGCAGCAGCAAGACGAATGAAGTTAGAATAAACAACCAGTGCCATCCCAAATTTTCGACAATTGCTCCGCCGACAACTGGTCCTGCACCAAGTCCTAGTGATACAGCAGACATATTGATGGCCATAGCAGCACCACGACGTTCTATAGGAATATAACGCGTATATAGCACCATAGACAGGGAAATAATACCGCCCGCACCTGCTGCCTGCACAATCCGACATAGAAGCAATACAACAAAGCTATCACTAAAGAATCCGATTAAGCTAGCCAGTCCTAAAGCGACGACTCCAATATTCAGCAGCCGTCTGAGTGGTATGAAATCAGATAAACGACTGAATGTGATCGAAGAAACAGCAAACATTATGGAATATCCAGACACAATCCAGGAAGCTGTGGACGAGGAAATATTGAAATCCGAGATAATATTAGGCAGCGCCAAATTAAACATGGATGTATTCATAAGTGCCAATACAATAGCAATACATATGGCAACAATGGTAAAGCCTTCTCGGGCTAAAAGTGGCTGCTCGGATTGAACTACCGAGGAATTTTTTTCTGAACTCATACGATCTCTCCTTCTGATTGTATTAAATATGTATACATATTATTTTATTGTTCGTAAAATAGCGAACAATTGAAGTATATAACGCAGTATTGTAAAATACAACATGAATTTGTTTTTGGAGATAAGCTTAAAGTGTAGGCTCACATCAGCTAATAATAAATAAGATATAGGAATATAATGGGGGAAATTCTATGAAATCACTACATCATCCTGATCGTAAAGACTTCATGTTACCAGCAGTTCTGCATGCACTCAGTGATCCAATTCGTCTTCACATGGTGGCACAAATGCATAGGAGTGGAGAGCAGGCTTGTAAGAATTTTGATGTTCCCATTGCGAATTCTACAAGGTCACAACACATCCGGACACTTCGGGAATCTGGAATTATTTATACTCGTTTTGAAGGAACCAAACGTTTGTTGTCACTTCGAACAGAAGACCTGAATGAACGCTTCCCTGGCTTAATAGATTCGATACTAAATGTTTATGAAAGTTAATCGAGATAAGCAAAGATTTTAGAACGCGGGCAAAATATGAATGAACCAGACGCATGCAGAAGGAAGATACCCAGCGATTCATTTACAACGCTTCAGTCATTTTTCAATGCGGCGGCTATCCGGTTTTGCAAAAAGACTTTTTAATGGACTATGAATTATCGGATGTGATTTAGAATAGCAGTGCCGTTATACTGGATGCTAGTGCTGGCTCGTTAAACATGGCTGCCCAATGGTTAAGCTTGCACAAATATTGGCAATGATGTTGAAACAACTACGATTTATGATGGTATTGACTTTGATCAATTTGCCTATGAATCTCTACCTGTTCCTTTTGTCTGAAGAGATTGATGTGTATGCGGCAGAACAGGAAAGCGCTATACGTGTAAAGGACGGCAAAATAGAAATATTGGGTCCTGTATATTTAAAGATTCAGAAATTGGTTGAGACGCTCTAATTAGGGTGTTCAGGCTAACGGGAAACGATAGCTCAATAAATCTAAGAAAGCAGCTGATCATGTGATCAGCTGCTTTCTTTAACTAACGGGCTGTACAGTGTTGACGTATGGGAGCATAAGTGTGGGTTTTGGCAAACTTGTACATGAAGTCACATTATATTTCGTACAAAATCTCACCTGTACGGGAAACATCATAGCCTTCGAAGGATTGCAGTTCCTGTCTGAACTCCGAAGATTGAAGAATGCGCAGGACCGAATCGGTCCACATCTCATTGCCCGGTTTCTTTAACATAACCAGATCATAGCGCTCCTGAGTCAGTGGAATGAAATCAACCTGACCGACAAGACGTGCAGCCTTTTCAATGCCAATGCCCACATCCGCTTCACCGGAACTGACTTTGGCGGCAACACCCATATGACTGGTTTCTTCCAGGTTATAACCAATCAGGCGGGAGGAAGGAATCCCGTGCAAACGCAGCTGCTCATCGAGCAGGACACGCGCCCCGGAACCTTTCTCGCGGTTGGCGAGTCGCAGATCAGGCTGATCCAGGTCTACCCAGCCTTGTAAGCCGCGCGGGTTACCGCGCTGTACATACAATCCTGCTGGTCTTGAGAGCAGGTTTACAACGACGTAGGACCAGCCAATCAGAATTTTTCGGATGTAGGGTAAATTATATTCGCCCGTATCTCCATCGAGCAGATGAGTGCTGACCAGGTCAGACTCACCGCGGTACATGGAGATGAGCCCGTCCAGGCTGCCCATGAAAGAACGCAATGGACGAATGTCCCGCGTTTGTTTCTCCATATGGCGCATGAGAATATCCAGGCTCACATCCTGCCCGGTAATGACGACATGCCGCGCTGCATGGGGGGCAGGAGACTCCCCACGTACGATGCGGGATGCTTCGGATACCGGAGGTCTGGCTGGGGCATTGGAATAGTCATCAACAGGTGCAGCCAGAGATTTGCTTGCATCAGCACTATCCATTACTGGCGCTGTTCCCGAGGATTGACTCGAAGCGGATAGCGGCCCGGCTGAGGACTGCAGCTGCTTGGCACGCCGCTTATATGCTTCCAGGTCGGTGGCATCAATCCTCATTTGTTTGCCGACGCGATAAGCGACAAGGTCTCCTTTTTTAATCAGGTCATACACGGTTAGTTTGGATATTTTGAGCAGTTTGGATATTTCTTCGGTCGTATAGGATTGCTCCTCTGTCATGTGTGAAGATCCTCCTTCAGGATGGCAAAAGCATATATGGTTAAGTTCATCAACATCATGTGTAGTTTGCTGAAAGGTTTGAAACAGTCTCTTGTACTATACCATTAACTGCTGGAGTGCAGAAACAAGACCTTTCCATTTGACCGATCTTATGTATAATGAAATATAATTAATTATAACTAGATATAACTAAACATAACGTGTAGAAGGATCAGGGGGAGAAGAATTGAGAAAAAGAATAGGATACATACTGGGGAGCATGTCTCTAGGGATGGCACTTGTATTGGCGGGTTGTGGTGCTGGTGCGGACAGTGCGGATTCATCGACAGCAGTTGAGCCGGTGTCCTCGGCACCTGCGACATCAGGAGATGTCAATTCAGCAGAGAATACAGAGCCGCAGGAAACCGTAGAATTAACCATCTCCGCAGCAGCCAGTCTGACCGATGCGATGAAAGAAATCGAAACAGGCTATGAGCTTGCCCACCCTTCTGTTGAACTCAACTTTAACTTCGGGGCATCGGGGGCACTGCAGCAGCAGATTGAACAGGGTGCACCTGCTGATATCTTTGTATCGGCGGCAACGAAGAACATGAACGCTTTGGTGGACGAGAACCTGATTGCACCCTCTGATCAGAAAAATTTGCTGCAAAACTCCCTTGTTGCCATCGTTCCAGCAGGTAGTGAAAATGCGGTATCGAGCGAGCAGGATCTGACAGCTGATACTGTTAAAACCGTAGCTATCGGAATTCCGGAAAGTGTCCCCGCAGGAACGTATGCGAAGGAAGCACTGACGAATGCCAAGCTGTGGGATCAGCTCGAAAGCAAGCTTGTGCAGGGCAAGGATGTCAGACAGGTTCTGCAGTATGTAGAGACTGGGAACGCAGACGCGGGATTTGTGTACAAAACGGATGCACTGACCTCGGATCAGGTGAAAATTGCATTTGAGGTGGACAAGAACAGATATACACCGGCCAATTATCCTGTAGGCATTATTGAGGGCACGAAACACCGGACAGAAGCAGAACAATTTTACGCGTATTTGCAAACCCCTGAAGTGCTGGATGTTTTTGCGAAATACGGATTCTCTGTTCCGAAATGATTGGTACGGAGATCGACTGGTCAGCGTTCTGGTCACCTGTGCGCCTATCTCTTCAGGTTGCTCTGTTGTCCAGCATCATTGCAGGCGTGCTTGGCATTGCGGTAGCCTGGCAGATGTCACACCGCTCTTTTCGCGGCAAAATTGTGCTGGAAACCGTGTTCATGCTGCCGCTGGTGCTTCCACCGACCGTCGTTGGCTTTCTGCTGCTCGTTTTGCTGGGCCGCAAAAGTCTGCTGGGACAATGGATTGAAGCTATCTTCTCGGCACCGGTCATCTTCTCCTGGTGGGCGGCGGTGATTGCCTCGGTGGTTGTAGCCTTCCCGCTCATTTATCAGACCATGAAGTCCGGTTTCAGCGGTATTGATAAGGATCTGGAGGATGCGGGCAGGTCGATCGGGGCGAATGAGTGGCAGGTGTTTCGCTACATTTCGCTGCCGCTTGCAGGACGTGCATTGATGACTGCTTTTATATTAGGATTCGCTCGTGCACTGGGGGAATTCGGGGCAACACTGATGATCGCTGGAAATATTCCTGGCAAAACCCAAACCGTACCTACAGCTATCTATGTTGCAGTGGATTCCGGTAATCAGACCATGGCATGGGCATGGACCGTTTCCATCATTATCATCTCATTTGTCATGCTGCTTCTAACGAGGCAGCCAAACCAGGAAAAGGCTTGAACGACGCAAGGCAGATACAGTAGGGATTAAATGATGAAGACCCGCACAAGGAATGCTCCTTGGAGCGGGTTTTATGCTGTATGCTCCAATCCGAACGATCTATATGTTAAATAGAAAACTTTTATGCACAAAAAAACCGAAAAAATTTCCAAATTTCGTACTTTCAACCCTCGCCTAAAGCAGCCCTTTTCCTGTAAAATAGAAGTAACTGATTCCAGCCAAGCACTGAAATAAGGAGAGAGACGACAATGAATACTAAACCTGATTGCGGCGTATCGTTGCAAATCGACGATTATCTGGATCTTTTGCATTTTGCCATCCAAATTCAGGATCAGGAATGGCAGCAGTCCCTTATCCACCAGCTCAAAATATTTCAGCCGGCAGCGGAGCAGCAGCGGACACCAGAAGAGGAATTATGGACACGGCTGGATTATATCAACAGTAAGCTGACGGGGCTGTGCAACCAGTTGCATGCAGCACACACCCAGGATGAACGCGACAAATGCAAAGAACGAATTGGCCTCCTGCAATCCCAGCGGCTGGAAGTCGCACGTAAAATTAAATGGGCCAGTCGCAGATAGATAACATCAC
This sequence comes from Paenibacillus illinoisensis NBRC 15959, assembly GCF_004000925.1. Classification (GTDB taxonomy): domain Bacteria; phylum Bacillota; class Bacilli; order Paenibacillales; family Paenibacillaceae; genus Paenibacillus; species Paenibacillus illinoisensis. Next base: position 191,129 of record NZ_BIME01000008.1, read on the forward strand.
GAATCGAAGAAGCCTTTTCTCCGCCAGACCGATCGGGGAGGGGCTTTTTTTGATATATGGATTTCATAGGCAATGTCCGGATAGAGAAGTTCTATAACATTATCAGGATGTCCTATTAGCCTTCGTATTGCCTCAGGATAACCCAGGGTGATATTCTTTGATCAACCTAATTCCGACTATACAAGTAAGAATGGTTAGTTAAGAATTTGGAGAAATGGGAGTTTACATTATATTGGCTGTGTAACACAGTCTGTGGAGGAGATCGGGAATGGCTAAAAAATGGGGGATTCATCAATTTCGGACAGCGCTGCTGTTCGTAACTATGCTCGCGGTGCTGGCAGGATGCAGCACAGGCAATGCTTCAAATGAAGCGGAGACCACATCTGCGTCCGGTCAAGATACAGTGAAGAAGATTATCGTAGGTACAGGTACGCAATTTCCGAATGTATGCTTCATTGATGAGAATGGCAAATTGACTGGATACGATGTGGAATTGATTCGTGAGATTGATAAACGGCTGCCCGAGTATGAGTTTGAGTTCAGCACCATGGAGTTCAAAAACCTGCTGCTCAGCCTGGAGACGAAAAAGATTGATCTGATCGCTCACCAGATGGAAGTGAATGAAGAGAGACAGGCGAAGTTCCTGTTTAATGATGAAGCTTATAATATTTTCCCCAACAAAGTGGTCGTGAGTCAGAAAAACCAGGATGTGAATTCCATTGACGATCTGAAAGGGAAAAAACTGATTGTGGGTGCAACGAGCAATGCGGCTGTGCTGGCTGAGAAGTGGAATGCGGACAATGGCAACAGCATTGATATCGTATACTCGGGAGCCGGTGAAGACACGATTACCCAGATCAAATCAGGTCGGGTGGATGCAACAATTAGTACGCAATTCGCCATTGACTATCAGAATAAGGCTGTGGATGCCCAATTAAAAACGGTGGGAGAAGCTTTATCGAATTCCAAAGTATATTTCATCCTCAACAAGGACGAGCAGGAACTCAAAGCCAAAGTGGATGAAGCTCTCAAATCAATCAAGGAAGACGGAACATTAAGCAAGCTGAGCACAGAGTGGCTTGGCGCGGATTATACGGTTGAAGAGTAGCGTGAGAAAGGTGTGCAAGCCGTAATGGGAAAAGCATTCGATATATCCTTGGTTCTGGATTTCATCCCGGAACTGCTAAGGTATCTGCATATAACTCTGATCGTGCTGGGCGGGTCCATTGTGCTTGGTCTGGTAGGCGGTGTGCTGCTGGCAGTTCCTAGACTCTACCGAATTCCGGTACTGAGTCAGCTCGCCACCCTGTATGTATCTTTCATGCGCGGCACACCGATTCTCATCAAGCTGTTTCTGGTCTATTACGGCCTGCCCGAATTGCTTAAGCCAATTGGCATTGACCTGTCCAGAACCGATCCGCTGGTATTTGTCATCGTGACCTATGCACTTAGCGATGCTGCATCCTTTGCGGAGATCTTCCGCGGAGCCGTTCGCAGTGTTGACAAGGGCCAGACCGAAGCGGCTTATGCAGCAGGGATGACTACGTTTCAGTCCTTTCGGCGGATTGTTGTTCCCCAAGCACTTATTGTGGCTTTCCCCAATATGGCGAATACGCTGATCGGTTCGCTTAAGGACACGTCCCTTGCTTTTTCCATCGGTGTCATGGATATGGTGGGCAGAGGGCAGACGCTGATCTCGGCAACGTCACATGCGCTTGAAGTGTATATCAGCTTGTCGGTTGTTTATTATGTCATTGTTATTGTCCTTGAAAAAGGGTTTGCTCTTGCTGAACGCAGACTGCAGCGTCATGAACGCAAAAGCACCATGCCTAAGCCAGCGGTCAGAGCTGAACGACTGAAACGAATAGCGGGGTGAGCATATGTCCATTGATCTCCAGTTTATTTATACGTCTTTTTTCAAAATTCTAACGGCATTGCCACTGACACTCGTGATCACGATTGTGCCGCTGATAGCAGGTTTCGGGATTGGTCTTGCCACTGCGCTGATTCGAATCTATCAGGTGCCATGGATTCACCGGTTGGCCGCCTTCTACGTTTCCTTTCTGCGCGGTACGCCGATGCTAATGCATCTATTTCTGATCTATTACGGTATACCGATGATAATTGATAAACTCTCGGAACGGTACGGATGGGCTTTTCAATCGGCTTCCATACCTATTCTGGTGTTTGTGTTGATTGCCTTCTCCCTGACTGCCGGAGCATATATGTCCGAGATTATCCGTTCGGGTATTCTGGCTGTGGACCGTGGACAGATGGAGGCTGCGCATGCCGTAGGCATGAGTACCTCACAGGCCTTGCGGCGCATCATTCTCCCTCAGGCCATCGGTGCTGTATTGCCCAATCTGTGCAGCATGTTTGTCGGATTTCTCCATGGATCGACCCTGGCCTTCACGGTTTCACAGATGGATATTCTCGGAAAGGCAGATGTCGTTGCATCCGTCAGTTTGAAATTTCTGGAGGCTTTCATTGCAGCGGCAGTGATCTATTGGGGCCTGACAATCATCGCCGAACGGATTACGGCTCTGTTGGAACGTCGGGTTGCCTTGTATAGCAAAGGAGGGGTTTCATGATTACACTAAGCAATATCTACAAGTCTTTTGGCAAGCAGGAAGTGCTGAAAGGCATTGATCTGACGGTAGAACAGGGGGACGTGGTCGCCATTCTTGGACCCAGCGGGTCAGGCAAAACAACATTGCTGCGCTGTGTGAACTTCCTGGAACGTGCGGATGAAGGAAAGGTCCAGATCAGCGGATTGGGCGTGGACTGCAAACATGCGCGCAAACACGATATCGTGCAGATCAGACGGAAAACGGCCATGGTTTTTCAGCATTACAATTTGTTCAAACACAAAACGGTGCTGGATAACGTCACGGAAGGGCTAATAGTGGCACAGAAGATGTCTAAGGCGGATGCCCGTGCACGTGCCCTGCGTGTTCTTGAACAAGTAGGGCTTTCTGCCAAAATCAATGAGTATCCAAGCATGCTGTCTGGCGGACAGCAGCAGCGGGTCGGCATTGCCCGTGCTCTGGCACTGAATCCGGAGGTCATCCTGTTCGATGAACCGACTTCTGCCCTGGATCCAGAGCTGGTCGGAGAGGTATTATCGGTCATTCGTTCGATTGCCCAGGAGGGCATCACCATGATCGTTGTTACCCATGAAATGGGTTTTGCCCGTGAAGTGGCGAATCGGGTTATCTTCATGGATGGGGGGCATGTCGTGGAGCAAGGAACACCTGAGGAAATCTTTTTACGGCCCAAGCAGGAACGAACCCGCCAATTCCTGAGCCGATACTCCTCTGATTGGAGTTATGTCATTTGACGATATAGGCGCAAGCTGGAGTAACTGACGATCCCGGCCCGGCATATGCTGTAGCAGGCAAATGCTGATAGGCCGGGTTTTTCTATGGGTGAAGCAGGCCGTGACGGTAAGGAGGAGGACCATGCAGAGCAAAGTTGATGAAATACTCACACATATTGCACACTCACACCAGCAGCTTGCACGAGTATTGGATGCCAAACGTCAAGTCGCTGTGCGGATGTCTGAAATTATTAATCATTTGCCGGATATCGAACCGGAGCTAGATGGCGTCGAGGGTCTGCTGGATAGCTCTGGACAAATCAACAAAAGCATCATCTCCTATTTGGGGGGCCTTGCGGATCTGGAAGAAGCTGTTGCCGAAACGCTGACCCAGGTCATGCGGGAGATGGCAGGTCAAGAGGAAGAATAAGCCCGGAAGGCGGGTGAGAGAACATGAGCAGAGAACAAAGTCTCATTCTGATGCTGGATGCTGCAGCCAAGATGCAATGGAACATTGCACTGATTTTGGAAGCCAAGGCGATTGAAGCTGAGAAAGTTCGGAATTGGGCGCTGAATCACCTGAACGGTGAAGCATTTCTAACCCACGGTGATCAGGTGGCAGAACCGCTGAAAATGCATGATCAACTGGTTGAAATGCTGGAAGGATTAACCCGGATGGAAACAGGGCTCTGCAACAACTTGAAAGCTGTCATGGTCGATAACAGTGCTGAAGAAGGCGGGATGGACGGAGGCATGTTTGGCGGCATGGATCTTGGAGACATGGGAAAATGAGTCTGCTGCAGCGTGAGCAGGAAGTTAAACTGGCTCTTATTGAATCCATTGCACACAGCCAGCAGGCCCTGGCTCGCATTCTGGACAGTGTAGCCAGCGTAACCGCTCATTCGGAAGTATCTGCCCGCAATCTTGCCGAGAACATTCGTCTGCTGAGCAGGTATCAGGAAGAAATGTCCCGTATGGTTACGGGGATCAGGCTGGCACGAATTCAGCAAGGGGAGCCCGGCTTGCCGTGGCTCAAAGAACCTGAATATGCGGTACGTATCGTTCGGGACATACAGGAGGAATGTTGATATGTTGAGAAAGAAAAAGTTGAAGCTTAGAACGAAAAGAGCTTTGCTTGCACGTGGTGCCCGTCTGCGCAAAATCCGTAAGCTGCGTGCCATCAAAGGCAAACGTGTACTGCACAAACGCACGCTTAAAGGACGTAGTGCGTGGCTCAAAAAAAAGAAACGTTCGGTACGGCGGCACCGGAGTCCGAAGCCGGTACAACCAGTCGTCCCGGCTACCCCTACCGATCCGAACCCGGACAACGCGTACAGTCAGGGCTACAACGAGGCGTACAACGAGGGATTCAACGCGGGTTTCGCCAAGGGTTTCGAGGACGGACATCAGCTGGCGTACAAGGCACAATAACCGAATAGGCCTGATTAGCGGCAGTCGGATTGCTGCAGGTCCAGCACTTATGATCACCCGGGGGGATAGTTCCCTCCGGGTGATTTGCATGGCCGCAGAAGCGGACATGCCCGTACAGGCCAATGTGGAGGGCAGACGCCAATTTTGCGCCTTGCAGGACACCCGTCCATGATGCATCTGACCCCGGGGCATATCCTTTAGAGGGAAGACCAATCTCGAGGAGAAACGGATACGGAATCTCCTGAAAGGAAGACAGGGTGAAGGATGTGGCAAAAAAACGACACCGATCGCTCCCGGAAGCGAAGATAGCTTACCGCAGCGGATATGCTGAAGGCCGCAGATTCGGCGGCTGTCAGGCCATGATGGGGCGAGTTCAGATGTTTGAGCCGACCATGCTGGATATGAAAGTACTGTACATTCCGCAAGGATTTGATGCCATCGATGAAGGTGTCATCTTAGCTCTGCAGCAGTCTGTACGTGAATGTGTTGTCGGGTCGCCGGCAACCATGCTGCAGGATGCAAGTCAGCACAGGCCGGATGTCGTGTTGGTCATGAACGGATTGCACGTATTTCCTGCGGATCACCTGGAGCAGGTAGACGGGATACGGGCCCTCGGTATTCGGACAGCAGTGTGGTTTGTGGATGATCCCTATTTTACCGAAGATACGGCGACCATCTGCAGGCACTACGATGTGGTGTTCACGCATGAAGAAGCTGCGGTTCCATTTTACGGAGGGAACGGAGCGAGTAGAGTCATCTATATGCCACTCGCGGTTAATCCCGGCATGTTCCAGCCTCGTCGCATCGAGCCTCAGCACCAATACGATATTTGTTTTATCGGCACTGGCTTCTGGAACCGGATCGCTCTGTTCGATGAACTGGCCCCTTTTCTGGCAAACAAAAAAGTATTCATTGCCGGCGGCCAGTGGCACCGGCTGACACGGTCGGATGTACTCGGCCCTTTTATCCATGAGGGATGGATCGATCCAAGCTCAACTGTTAATTATTACAACGGCGCCAAGATTGTCATTAATGTTCACCGGACCTGCGAGAATGGCGAGGACAATCGCAATACGCATCATCTGGAAGGCCGATCCATTAATCCAAGAACGTATGAGATCAGTGCCTGCGGCACAATGCAGATTACGGATGCACGAGGTGACTTGCCCCGCTTTTACCAGCCGGGTTATGACATTGAGACGTTTACGACAGCAGCCGAACTGGAGAGCAAAATCAAATATTACCTGAAGCATGAGCAAGAACGGCAGGCCATGGCTTGGCGGGGGCTGTTGACCACGTTGAACCAGCATACGTTTGCCCGCCGAATCGCCCAGCTGCTGGAACATGTGTAGAACAGCAAGCCAGCAATACAGCGAATGTTATTTCAAACAGAAGGAGTGGCGGTATGTCTATCAAACACCGTAAGAAGAGGAATTATCATACGCCAGTGCTCAGCCTGGCTGAGCAGGCCCGCAAAAACGGGCAGCATGCCGGATACGATGCAGGCAAGGAAGAAGGATACCTGCGCGGGCGGGCCAACTATATTGTCAATTGTGCACAGGAACCGCTGCCTTTCCGGCAGATCCACGTCCTGTACGTCTCTTCGGGTAAAGGCTTCCCCTATTCACCGCTGGATGAGGCGATTATGGCCACCCTGCAAGGCATGGTTGCTCAGGTGACTCTGACTGATCCACGGCAGCCGGTTTCCGAGATTGCGCTGCAAAATCGCCCCGATCTGGTGCTTGTCCTGGATGGCATGGATATTCCGCTTGAGCATGTCGATGCGATTCGGCAGGCTGGCATTCCGACCGCAATCTGGCTGACGGATGATCCGTACTACACGGATATGACGATGGAGCGTGTCCACCATTTCGATCATATCTTCACACTGGAGTTAAACTGTGTAGAACTGTACCGCCAGAGCGGATGCGCGTCTGTGCACTACTTGCCGTTTGCGGCATTCACCAATCATTACTTCCCGATTACAACGCCATCCCCTCTGCACCGGGACGTCAGTTTTATCGGATCTGCCTACTGGAACCGGGTCTACTTCTTCAATCCAATCATGGCACAGATCATGTCACACAATACCGTGTTTAATGGCATCTGGTGGGACCGTCTGCCGGACTATGAAGCCTATGGCGAGAAGATTGAGCACGGACGCTGGATGAGTCCACAGGAAACCAATGATGTATATAACGGCACCAAAATCGTCATTAACCTGCACCGTTCCCACGAAGACGATTCCGTCAATAACAACCATCTCAAAATACCGCCAGCATCACCGAATCCAAGAACATTTGAAATCTCGGCTTCCGCAACACTGCAGCTGACAGATGCGCGTGACGACCTGGCACGGTTCTATAAACCGGGCGTGGAGATCGAAACGTATTCTTCTCCCCAAGAGCTGCTCGATAAGGTTGAATACTATCTTACTCACGAGAAGGAGCGTCGTGAAATCGCCCTTCGCGGATTGGAGCGGACCCTCAAGGATCACACGTATGGCAGAAGGATTAACGAATTGCTGACGATCATATTCCCTTAATTTCCGGTCGGGAGGAGGTGTGCACAGACCTGCATGACATTTCATGCAGTGGTCCGTGCAGCCATGGCGACTAAACCGAAACTCATGTTGTTTTCCCATGTATGCAATACCCGGAGTATTACAGGGGCGGAGAAGCTGCTGCTCCATTTTATGCGGGAAATGGGCTCCATCTTCGACTGTGTGCTTGTTGCCCCGCAGGAAGGCAAGCTCGCCGGACTTGCGCGGAGATTCGGCATCCAGGTCAAAATATGCTCTCTGCCGCTGCTTCACGGTGTGTACACACCCTACCAGGGCATTGCCAATGATGCAGAACAGCTTCGCTACACACCAGCTTATCAGGACGTGGTTTCCCTCATCAGGGAAACTTCTCCTGCGCTGGTATTGACGAATACCTGTGTGAATGTGCTGCCTGCCGTTGCAGCCAAATCGCTGCAGATTCCGGTTATTTGGAAGATCACGGAGATTATTCAGATCAATGCTCATACAGACGAGGCCGTGCAGATGATAGACCGGTATTCGGACTGGATTATCGGCATATCTGAGACGGCTGCGGCCCCGTTTAAACATGCGGGCATGAGCGGGAAGCTGTCGGTTCTTCCACCAACCTGGGACCCGGCACTGCCTGCCCCGGACCGCTGGCTTCATTTGCGTGAGCGCAAGCGCAAGGAGCTCGGTTTCAGGAACTCGCATGTCTGTATCGGCTATATCTCTTCTTTTATATATGATGCCAAAGGGCTGAGACCTTTTATTGACATGGCTCTGCAGCTCTGCGAAACCCACTCGAAAGCCAGGTACTGGATCATTGGTGCGCCAGCAGACAAAAAGTACTATGACGAATGCGTAGCACGGGTGAAAAAGTCAGGATATGCCCGCAGATTTACCTTTACGACATTTGAGGAAAATGTCTCTCTTGCCTATACGGCAATGGATATGGTGGTTATTCCGAGCATGGTCAAGGAAGGCTTTGGCATGACTGCGCTGGAGGGTGTGTATTTTGCTAAACCGGTTATTGCTTTTGCCCAGGGCGGCCTGTCGGAGCTGCTGGAAGGGGTGGGCAGCGGCCAATTTCTAGCTCCTCCGGGAGACAGCAATGCACTTGCCGTTTTGGCCACGACCCTTCTGAACGACACGGAGATGGCGTCCGATATTGCCTGGCGAGGCCGGGCAGAAGCGGAACGATTGTACGGAATTGAAACCTACAGAGCTGGCATGCATACGATGGTGACACAGTGGTTGCTGCGGTACCCTGGTTGGTTCCCTTACATTCAGGCACCGAATGGCCCGGTGTATACCTGGGGAGAAGGCGGATTGCGTACCGTACTCGCTCTAGACCCCGGGGCAGTCAGAGCACTTCTGTTCCCGCTGTCGGTTATCCAGGCATTGCCAATCTCTCCACTTCCGCCGATTGCTATAGGCAATCCTGTCCCCGCTGATGTGGTTCAAAAGCTTACAGCCAGCCGAATTGGCAAACGGAAAACAAGAGCAAAAAAGCGAATCCGGAAGGTAACCCATAAAAAGAGAAAGCATCTGTACAGGGCGAAACCAACGGCACGCAAGCGTACGCCTGCCAAGTCAAGGCGCCGGGCGCGCCGGAAAGGTTCCAATACACGATGAAGGCGGGATTACGATGAAGATCATGACGGTGCTGGGCACGAGACCAGAGATTATCCGGCTCAGCCTGATCATTTCCAAGCTGGACCAGTACGCGTCCAAGCATATTCTTGTGCACACGGGACAGAACTTCACGGAAAGTCTCAGCGGTCAGTTTTTCAAGGAAATGGGCCTGCGGGCGCCAGACTACGTGCTTCAGGACGAAGCTGCCTCGCTGGGCCGTCAGCTATCCTCCATGTTTACTCAAATGGAAGATCTGCTGCTTCAGGAAAAGCCGGACAAAGTGCTGCTGCTGGGTGATACCAACAGTGCACTCTGTGCCGTGCTGGCTGAACGCATGGGGATTCCGGTCGTCCATATGGAGGCAGGCAATCGATGCTTCGATCTGGATGTACCTGAAGAGAAAAATCGAAAAGTCATTGATGCCATATCGACCATTAATATGCCTTATACCGAACAAAGCAAGAAGCACCTGGTTAATGAAGGTGTGCCCAGTCGGCGAATTGTGCTCACGGGCAATCCGATCTATGAAGTCATGCGTCATTATGACGCCCAGGTGAACGCCAGCAAAATACTGAAAAAGCTCAAGCTGAAGTCCGGACAGTACTTTTTGGTAACCGCCCACCGGGCAGAAAATGTAGATCATCCGCCTCATCTGCTGGAGATCATGAAAGGACTGAACCAGGTAGCGGAAGAACACGGCCTGCGGGTGATCTGCAGCATCCATCCCCGAACGGCCATCCGTATCGCAGAACATTTGCAGCTGGAGATGAATCCGCTTGTGGAATTCCACGAACCGTTCGGATTTTTTGACTTCGTCATGTTGGAACGTCATGCACGCTGTGCACTGACGGACAGCGGTACCGTTCAGGAAGAATGCTGCATCATGGGTGTACCCACAGTCACCATGCGACGCACAACCGAACGTCCGGAGACGGTGGACTGCGGCAGCAACGTAGTCTCCGGTCTGGATGCAGCCCGCATTGCGGGATGTGTGAAGGTCATGACGGAGATGGCAAGTGACTGGGAATGCCCGCAAGGTTACAAGGCAACAGATGTATCCGGTAAAGTGGTCAAATTTCTGCTTGGAGGGAAAATACATGTTTGAAAATAAACGTATACTCGTGACAGGCGGTACTGGATCATGGGGGTATGAACTCGTGGCCCAACTGCTGCCCCAAAATCCAAAGGAAATTATCGTTTACTCCCGTAATGAATCAAGCCAGGTGGCCATGAGCCGCGAGTTCGAGGATCCTCGTCTTCACTTCCGAATTGGGGATATTCGTGACAAGGAAGCATTAACGGCGGCTTGCCAGCAAGTGGACTATGTATTCCATCTGGCGGCGCTCAAACATGTGCCGGTATGTGAAGATCAGCCTTATGAAGCACTTAAAACCAACGTGATTGGTACCCAGAACGTGATTGAGGCTGCCATCGAAAACCATGTTGAAAAGGTCATTTATATCTCGACTGACAAGGCGGCCAACCCATCCAATTTCTATGGCATGACCAAGGCGATCGGCGAGAAATTAATCGTATATGCGAATTTGCTGCACAGCAATACCCGATTTGTGACTGTACGGGGCGGCAATGTACTTGGCACCAACGGCAGCGTTGTGCATCTCTTCAAGAACCAGATTCGTCAGAAAGGTCAAGTATCCATCACGGATATGAATATGACTCGTTTCTTCCTCACACTGAAGGATGCCATCACATTGCTGTTCAAGGCTTCCGTGGAGAGTGTAGGCGGTGAGATTTTTGTCATGACGATGCCTACGTGCAAAATTGTGGACCTTGCAGAAGTGCTGATAGAGGATTCCGGCGTAGAGAACGTGGCCATTGTGGAACGTGGTACCCGGCCTGGTGAGAAAATTCATGAAATTCTGATGAGTGAATTCGAGAGCATGACAACGGTTGTTTACGACGAACAATATCTGGTCATTCTCCCTACACTCGGCATACCGGGATTGCGTGAGCACTACACGAACTGCCCTCCGGTTTCCTTTAGCAGCTTCAGTTCAGAACATCAGTTGATGACGAAAGAGGAGATTCGCGACATTCTGAAACGCGGAGGATTCCTGTCATGAAGCTCCTGATACTTGGGGGAAACGGAATGGCCGGCCATGTTATGGTCGACTATTTCCGCCGTCAAGGTCTGCACAGTGTCTTCTACACCACGCGGGATGTGTCTGACCCGAACGGTCTGCTGCTGGATGTAAATGACAGCTATATGGTGGATCGTCTGGTGGAGGCTGTGCACCCGGACGTTATCGTTAATGCTGTTGGTGTGCTGAACAGCTTCGCAGATGAAGATAAAATTACCGCTTATCACATTAACGGCTTCCTTCCGCATCGTTTGCGGAGGGTGGCCGACACCATTGGTGCCCGACTAATTCATATCAGCACGGACTGTGTCTTCAGCGGGGACCGTGGTTCCTATACGGAGAATGATGTTACGGATGGGACATCATCCTACGCGATTACCAAGGCACTGGGTGAGGTTCACGATCCAGGGCACCTCACGATCCGCACCTCCATAATTGGGCCGGAAATCCGGAAGGGCGGCATCGGCCTGATGCAATGGTTTATGTCCCGTACAGGTGAAGTGGGTGGATATACGCGTGTGTTCTGGAACGGTGTAACTACACTGGAGCTGGCAAAATGGGTGGATCATTATCTGGCGTCACCTGTCAGTGGCCTGATTCATCTGGCGCATCCTGAACCTGTTAGCAAGCACGATCTGCTGCTTCTTTTCCAGCAGACCTGGAATAAGCAAGATGTGAATATTGTGCCTGATGACAGTCTTGTGCAGGATCGTACCCTCGTTTCCACACGCGAGGATGTGAAGACAGACCTTCCGGATTATTCTACGATGCTGAAGGAGCTGGCATTATGGATGGAGCAGAGCTAACGGGCAAGAAGGTGTTGATTACAGGTGCCTCCGGTTTTACCGGACGGCATGCTGTAGCATATTTTAAAAGCGTCGGTGCTAAGGTTGCCGCCGTGGTGCGGCGAGCAGGCGTGCATTCGTTTGGCGAAGGCGTGACTGTACATGTGTGTGATCTTAATGATAAACAGCAGGTGCGTCATCTGATTGATGAGGTGCAGCCGGATTACGCGCTGCATCTCGCAGGGAAAAACTCAGTCCCTGACTCATGGTCGGACCCGCTGCTTGTACTGGAAACGAATGTGATGGCTGTCCTGTATTTACTGGATGCTCTTCGATGCTGTCCATCAGCACGGACGGTCATCGTGGGATCCCGGTTGAAATACACCGTCGAACCAGGCCGAAAACCAGAGCCTCCTCATCCTTACAGTCTCAGCAAAGCGCTGGAAGAAATGGTGTCATTGTCATGGATGTCCCTGTTTGGGCAGCAGATCATGCTGGCTGAGCCGGGGAATTTGATCGGTGCCGGTCCTTCTACAGGTATCTGTTCGCTGCTCGCACGGCATGTGGTTGCCTGTGAGCAAGAGGGCAAGCGTGAAGCTTTCCGTCTATCCGGGCGGGATAATACACGGGATTTCCTGGATGTACGGGATGCGGTCAGAGCCTATGCCACACTTCTTGTGCATGGAACTACGGGAACTGTCTATCCTGTGGTTTCCGGGACGGAGCGCAGTCTGGGCGAAATCGCGGATACCTTGCTCTCCATGTCAGAAGCAGAAGTGCCTGTCCGGTGGGACGGAGCCTCTTCAGGACCGGATGGGGCTGGCAAGGAGGAGGAGTTGTCGCTGCTGCGTAAACTGGGATGGCAGCCTCAGATTCCATTTGCCCAATCCCTTCAGGATATTCTGAGCGATGTTCGGAAGCAAGGGGGAGGGGCCAGATGAATCCAAAAGTATCCGTTGTCATTCCATTCTACAATTGCCCTTATGTGCAGCAGGCGATTCAAAGTGCGATAAACCAGACGTATACCAACGTGGAGATCATTGTGGTGGACGACGGCTCTACAAGGCATGCGGAGCTTCTCCAGCCCTATCTGTCTCATATCTATGTGCTTGGCAAAAGCAACGGCGGCACAGCCTCGGCTCTTAATCACGGCATTCGTCATGCTTCGGGTGATTATGTGGTCTGGCTAAGCTCGGATGATCTTCTCTATCCGGATAAAATACGTTATCAGGTCGAGTTCATGCAGCGGGAAAATGTGCTTGCCTCACATACCAACTTTCATTACATCAATGAATATTCGGCGGTTACCAAGCTGCATGGCGGAGCAGAACCGATGGCCGACGTTGACTGGCTGCGCCGTTTCGTGGGTGGCAATCCTGTCAATGGTTGTACCGTCATGATTCGCAAGGATCTGTTCGGAGCTGTAGGCCTCTTCGATGAGCTGCTTCCATATACGCATGATCTGGATCTCTGGCTGCGTATCCTGCTGAATGGATATCGTTTTCCATACCTGAATGAACCCCTTACGGCATATCGCTGGCACGGCGGGATGGGGTCGGTGCGTCATGCGGAGACGATTGGCAAGGAAGCCTCCATGGTCTGGTCCAGATATCGTGAACCTTTGCTGCAGCGAATTGCAGCTATGGGTGGTTGAACCGTATGAAGGGATTGAGGGGTTATGGGAGCGAGATACCATAATACCCTCTTTTCTATGTATCCGCTCATGCGTAATTCTTGATCTTTCCCTCACAGATGCCCGCGAACCGGAGACAGTTCCATCATATGATAAGAGTAGATGTTTTATAGAGACAGGCGAGGAAAGGGGAGGCCCGAATGGAACCCAAAGTTTCAATTGTCATCCCGTTTTACAACTGTGCTTATATTGAGCAGGCTGTTCACAGTGCTCTGAACCAGACATATCCTCATATCGAGGTTATCGTGGTGGATGACGGCTCTACGAAGCACGTGGAGAAGCTGAAACCATTTATGGATCGTATCACCTATGTTCGAAAGGAGAATGGGGGGACGGCTACAGCGTTGAATGAAGGGATCAAGCGTGCGTCGGGGGACTATTTCGTCTGGCTCAGCTCGGATGACGTAATGCTGCTGGATCGTGTGGAGAAACAACTGGAATTCATGCTTGAGGTAAAAGCCTCCTTCTGCCATGGAGCCTATCATTATGTCAATGAAAACAGTGAATGGATGGATACGGTGCAGCCGGAAGTAGGCAGCCGTCTCGAAATGCTGCAGGTGCTGCTCGAAGGCTGTCCCATTAACGGCTGTACCGTGATGCTGGAGATGGATGCATTTCGGAAGTTCGGCATGTTTGACACCGAGTTCCGCTATACCCATGACTATGAGATGTGGCTGAGATTATTTCCGGTCTATGAGCTTTTTTATTTCAATGAGCCTTTGATGTGTTACCGGGTTCATGATTCAATGGGAACCAAAAAACACTTTGAAGCCTTAAAAGCCGAGATGGAAATGGTTCAGGCCAAACATCGGCCAATTTTACTGAATCTGCTTCAGATCGGCGGTTATTGGCAGTAATCATGGGTACAATCCGACATAAGAAAGATAAAAAGCACGTAAAGAGAGGGCAATTCTTCTGGTTCTCCTGAGTTGTGGACCAGTGGGGATGCTCTCTTTTTGCTTTTTGCATGATTTAGATCGTCTTTCAATGGAAATAACCCTCTTGCAGCAAGAGGGTCAGCATCCCCAATATAATTAATCATTAGAGCACATAATAGCCATTGCTTCCGGATCAGGCAGGGTATACTCCTTGGGGAGTGTTTCTACCAAGGCATTCATAATCTCGTAACTCACTTCAATGTGGGGGGTAGAGACAGGGACGGAAAACCAGCCATTATATAAATCACTCGGTACGAGCAGGGTCATATCGGGTGCCCTCCTTTTTGAATTGCTTCCTGATACACCTGTAGTGTGCGCATACCCATTTCCTCCAGGGAGCGGTGCTTCTCTGCCCAAGCCCTAGCCTGTGCACCAACCCGCAGACGAGTGGCGTCATCCTGCAACAGGGCGTTCAATAGTGCGCTCAGGGAGTCCACATCCTGCGGAGGAACGACCCAACCGGTATGAGCAGGCTCCACCATCTCAGGCATGCCTGCTGTGCCACTTACAATAACAGGAAGTCCGGCAAGCTGGGCTTCTGTAACCGAGAAGGGCTGCGTGTCCTGCAGGCTGGGCTGTACATAAATATCGGCACGGCGCAGGAACGAAGGGATGTTGTCCAATTTGCCCCAAAATACGATATCTCCTCCGACACCAAGATCATTAGCCTGGGAACGTAGGTCTTCCATCAAATTCCCTTCTCCCGCAATCCAGCAGACCCAATCAGAGCGAAGTTGCTTTAGGCTGGCCAGAGCCTTGATCAGTACATGAACGCCTTTGATAAATTCCAGTCTGCCTGTGAAGGCAATGACTTTTTTGCCTGACGGTGGGCGCTGACGGAACTTGACCGCCGCCTGAGCGCGGTAGGCAGGAAGGTCGACTGCATAAGGAATAAGGCGGAACTTCTCTTCAGGAACCTGCAGTGATGTCAGCGTACTCTTGATCCAGCGGCTGGAGACCAGAATCAGCTCGGATTGTGCGGCGCTCCGCTGCTCCAATGAGAGGAAATAACGTCCGCGTCTGGACTGCAAATACGCTGGAAGAGTGAGCTGCGGATTGGAATTCTGCTCATCATAAAAGGCTTCGCGTGCAAGTGCCCCGTGATAACTGGTTACCATGGGGGTGTTGTTCTTCAGAATACGTTTCATCGCCACGGCGGCCACAGGATCCTGTGCATGAATCATGTCATAGTGTTCTACACCCAGACAGGCAGCAGCCATTTCAAATGCATACCGGTTCAGTTCGTAATACGCGAGGAGAGGGTCGGCTGTAAATTGCGGAAGATCGGTCGGATTGAGCTTGGATTGCAGCATAGGCCATACGTTTTCTTTGGAAAAGGTCCGATTCAGGTTACGTATATAAACTTCATTTTTCGCGCCGTTCGTTCCCATGATATCGACTTCAACGCCAAGTGCCATCAACCTGTCGGCAAGCTGTTTTACATAGGTCCAGATGCCTCCCATTTGTGTAAGCTCCCAGTAGGTAACGAGCAGAACTTTCATAAGTACCTCCTTCTCACGGCCTGCACAGGCGGTTCTGCTATCCTTCTATTCTATGAGAGAAGCTGTGCCAAAGGCCGGGCAGGAAGGTACATCTGTCAAAAATGGGTGAATACAACTGGCATAGGATAGGAGAAAGCATAAACTACATACAGGTGTACAAAGCAGAAGGAGGCGCTAGCTGTGGGTGCATATGTAATGGAAGTTCATGAGGGCATGCTTCAAACTGCTGTTCCGATTAAGTACGTAGATGTGGAGGTCGCATTTGTAGGGGACGACGGGGCGGATGTATATGTGGGCGGGATCAGCCCAACCAATGGAGAATTATATCGGCATATCTTTCATATTGGAGCCGAGTCGACCGGTAGCAGCCGTAACCACATCATTCATGACCTGAACGTTTCACCTCATATGTGGCAACTCCGAATCATCAGCAACAAGAGCAGACCCTATCATCTTGCGGTTCGGCTGTATTGCAGAAGCGCTTGTGG
This sequence comes from Paenibacillus illinoisensis NBRC 15959, assembly GCF_004000925.1. GTDB lineage: Bacteria > Bacillota > Bacilli > Paenibacillales > Paenibacillaceae > Paenibacillus > Paenibacillus illinoisensis. Next base: position 207,546 of record NZ_BIME01000008.1, read on the forward strand.
ACAGACGCTGGGTGTGCTCTCTGAACACCAGATGATTAAGCTGGCAGATTAGTTAGGCAAAACGTATGATGGAAAACTAGCCAAATCGGTGGAGCAGGGGAGAGCCTGTTCCCTTTTTTGTGTTTGCTTATACTGAATTTTACATAAGAAAATAGCTTGACAGCAAAGGTATTTTCATTAAAATAAAACCATGGTTAAAACAAAAGTTTAAAACGACGGTTTAAAACAAATGTTTGAATCGTTTGAATCAGTCATGATTATAAGGCTGTACGCGAGGAGAAATTCCTCCAAGCCGGAAAAGAGAGTGGTCAATGAAACAACAAACAGCAGTTAACCAGAATCCGGAGGAGTTCTCGATCAAAACGATTATTCTTCCGCTCTTAGCCATCATCGTTGGTATGATTATGGTCATTCTGGACAGTACGGTCGTGAACGTCGCCATTCCGAATCTGGTACAGTACTTCGAGACGGATCTGAAGACAATCCAATGGACCGTAACGGGTTATACCTTGGCTTTATCTGCAGTTATCCCATTAGCCGGATGGCTCACGGATCGTTTCGGTGCCAAAAGAGTCTTTCTGTTCACAATAGCCATGTTTACCCTCGGATCGGTATTATGCTCGATTGCACAGTCTCCCGAGCAATTGATTGTGTATCGGATTATCCAGGGACTTGGCGGAGGAATGGTGGCTCCTATTGGGATGGCTATGGTTTTTCGTCTGGCTCCACCCGAAAGAAGGGGCTCCATCATGGGCATGCTCGGGATTCCAATGCTGCTGGCTCCTGCGCTGGGACCGGTATTGTCTGGCTGGTTCATTCAGTCCCTCAGCTGGCACTGGATCTTTCTGATCAATCTGCCAATAGGTATTGCTGCTTTTATTCTATGTATCAAATTTCTGCCTGATACGGACCGTGGAAGAACACCCGCGCTGGACCTGCTTGGCATGATTCTCGCGCCGATCGCATTCTCTATGCTCGCCTATGGTGTAAGTGAGGGAGGCACAAGTTGGACCTCCACTTCAACACTGACAGGTGTAATCGTTGGAGGAGTAGCGTTGATCCTGTTCATCATTGTGGAGCTGCGTCACCAAAATCCATTGCTGGAACTGCGGGTCTTCAAATCCTCCGATTTTACACGTGGTATTATCCTTGCATGGGTTTCACAAATCGCTTTGTTTGGGGCCATGATTTTGATTCCGCTCTACCTGCAGCAGATCAAAGGCTACACAGCTTTAGAAACAGGGTTAATCCTACTACCACAAGCCTTGGCATCCGGTATAGGCATGCCGCTTGGTGGCCGTTTGTTTGATAAAATCGGGGCGAGACCCCTTGCATTCGTGGGTCTGGGTATCATCTCGGGGGCACTCTTTATCCTGTCTTCCATTACATCCGAGACGGGTCTGGGTTTAATTATTCTTAGTCTCGTGATGATGGGACTCGGTATGGGTCTATCCATGATGCCACTGAATACACATGTGCTAAACGCTGCTCCGCGCAAATTGGTTGGTCGGGTCACACCGCTTACCGCTGCTGCGCAACAAGTCGTTGTATCTTTTGCGGTTGCTGGTTTGACCGGGTTCCTGACTTCCCGAATTGCGACCAATACAAGTGGTACGGACGTTGCATCTGTCATTAAGGGTCTCGTGTCTGGTTTCAATGACACGTTTTTCCTGGCCGCGTGTATTGCATTGTTCGGTTGTTTACTAAGTCTTATCCTCCGTAAACCAAAACGAATGCAGGAAGAAACGCTCCAGACCGGGGATGAACCGGATCCGGCCATGATGATGGGGCACTGATGGATCATCCTATTTTATGAATAGGTGCTTATTCTCTTTAATCCGAGGCAGTTCAGATATGTTCTGAACTGCCTTTTTGCTTTGCTCATGAGAAGATGCTCAGGGCGGTCATCATTTCCCGGAAGGAAATAGCGTACCGATCCGGTGAGAAAGAGGCTGTCATATGCTCTCTGCCCTGTTCACGGACATATTTACGCAACTTTTTGTTACGCATGAGTTCGACCGCTTCATCTACTGCTGCATTTACATTGCCCAGAGGATAGAATTTGCCTGTCTTGTTATGAGTAATGAACGAACGTACACCATCCGAATCGGTGCTGAGTACCGGGCAGCCGCAGCTGATGGCTTCGGCAACCGCATAACCAAAGCCTTCAAGAAGGGACGTAGAGAGCATGATTCCTCCAGAAGCTGCAATCATGGAATAGAACGTGGGCATCTGGGAGTGAGGAACATTGACAAAGATGCCGATGCGGTCCTCCAAACCATATTCAGCCAGCATATGACGGAACATCACTTCGTCTTCAGGATTGGCCAAGCTGGGATCATGAAACAGCCATAGTCTGGCTTTGGGAATTTTTTTGATGATTTTGCTGGATATGCTCAAGTATTCTCTCCAGTTTTTGTTGTGTTCCAGCCGCCCGACCCAAGCCAGAACGGGGTAAGGTGGAGTGTCTACGGGAACTGGAGCAAACGTATCGGTGTCCAGCATATTGGGGATAACAAACCGGTGCAGCCAAGGGCAGATATGAATAAACATATCCAGCAAGTGATCGGTAGGAGGCAGAACAGCAGCGTCACAATGTGCCTGGAGGTAAGGAATTGCCATCTGGATCGTTTCCAGTGCCTGATCTCTCGTTCCGAGACCCTGGGCTTCAAATATAATTCGTCCTGTATAGCCGAGTCCTCTCAATCTACCAGGCATGGAAATATCCGAAGTCACAATAATGGCGTCATAACGCTGGCTGTGAATCAAAAAACGTATTTCTTCATCATTGGACGCGGTGAAGACCGGAGTGCCGGTGTTGTTCTGCAAACCCGATCCTGTATAAAGGTACAATAGATGCGCTTCAATGCCATGACGTTGCAGAACGGCTGTCCGCAATCGGTTCAAGGTATCCACGCCACCGCTTGGTACAAAAAACGTGAATAATACTTTCACACGGTTCACCCTCTGACTTTTGTGCAGGAACTCATACTCTTGAGCATTTTGCATAAATCCAGTAAGCGACTTCCAATCCTCAATATATAGATCGAAATGGTCCTATTCGTCTATAATATTGTCCCTTGGAGCGAGTGGAATCGAATTATGCAAAATGCTGACTCCTGTATTGTATGGTACGTTTCCCCAATGCACAGGGTGTGGGTGAAACCCAAGTTGTTCACATTTTGGACATATATTTTTAATCTTTCTTTTAAGTGTCATTAAGCTGGATTTAGGATAGACCCCGTAAGATACAAGGAACTTCCCGTGTAGACCATCTGGATTGCTTGATGGCACACGGGTATTTTAACGGGAAAGGATGAATGATGTGCTCGAAGTGAAACAGGTCAGCAAAGTGTATGATGGACGGCGCGGCGTGCATCAACTGGATTTCACAATGGAGCGCGGTGAGATTGTTGGTTTTCTGGGACCCAATGGTGCTGGCAAAACGACAACGATGCGCATGATCACCGGTTACCTGCAACCCACCACCGGTTCGATTGTGGTTGATGGACAATCTGTGCATGATCAGGGCAGGGCTGTTCGTTCCAAAATCGGTTATCTTCCGGAAACACCGCCGCTATATCCGGACATGACGGTCCAGTCCTATTTGAAATTCGTCGCGAACCTGAGGGATGTTCCGGCACGCGAGATTAAACTGCGGGTCAGTGAGATGGTCAGCAGGCTGGGGCTTCAGGAACGGGAAAAACAACTGGTGCGTGGACTATCCAAAGGTTATAAACAGCGTCTGGGACTGGCGGGAGCCATTATCCACAAGCCTGATCTGCTCGTCCTTGATGAGCCTACATCGGGGCTGGACCCGAATCAGATTATGGAGATTCGTGATCTGATCCGGGAACTCGGCGAAAATCATACGGTGCTGCTCAGTACGCATATTTTGCCAGAAGTGAGCACGCTATGTAACCGGATGTTGATTATTAACCAGGGACAGCTCGTACTCGACGGTTCACCACAGCACTTTGGTTCTTCGATGGGTGATCAGTTTAAGGTGTCCATTGAAGTTAAGGCAACCGAGCAGCAGCTACATAACTTGTTCACACCTTGGGAGAAGGTGCGGAGTGAAGTCATACAACCAACGGACGGAAATCGCGGTACGGAGCAGCAGGACACGGTTAAAATGCTGCTTACCGGACAATCATCCGAAGATTTCCGGGAAGAGCTGTTTTATCTTTTATCCGGAGCGGGACTGCCGATCCTGGAAATGAAGAAGGAAAATCTCAGTCTGGAGCAGATCTTCCTGAAGCTGACTACAACGGAACTAGACAATGAGTCATCTGATAAAGGTACACCTGACCTGGTTAGTGAAGACTCTGCGGATTCGCCAACAGAGGAGGAATCCAAATGAGACGAATGATGGCTATTTGCAATAAGGAACTTCAGGCGTATTTTTTGTCACCCACATCCTATTTCGCCTTTGCGGTCTATGTGCTGATGACAAGTTTATTGTTTTACTCCAGCTTCGTGTATTACCAGCCCAGTATAGTGGATTATCGCCTAGTGCTCGGTGATACCTTATCCATGCTGCTGTTTGTGGTGCCTTTATTGACCATGAGACTGGTTGCTGAGGAATTCAGGCAGGGTACAGATGAGCTGCTGCTGACCTCCCCGGCTCGGGTAACGGAAGTCATATTTGGAAAGTATCTGGCCTCTCTGGCCATTCTGATCGTGCTAGTTCTGTGCAGTCTGGTCTATCCTTTCATTATGTCGTTCTTTGGAACGTTGGATCTGACCTCGGTTTGGCTGTCGGCGCTGGGACTCTTCTTCTTGGGCGGCAGCATGATGGCGATCGGATTGTTTGCTTCTACATTATCTCAGCATCAGATGGTGTCTGCGGTGGCCGGTTTTATTATTTTGCTCGTATTGTGGATGCTTGATTCATTCGCAGGCAATACCGGTTCTGCGCTGCAGAAATGGCTTGATCCATTTGCGCTGACGAACCGTTTTGACAGCTTCACGAAGGGTGTACTCAGTGGACCGGATATCTTGTATTATGTGACGCTATCGGGCGTATTTCTGCTACTGAGCATTCAAATCGTGGAACGGAAGCGGTGGAGGTGAGAATATGAAAAAATGGTTGAGTCACACGAATAGTACGGTGCTGTCTGTAGCGGTCATCGGCATTTTTATTTTGCTTACGCTGTTTCTGAATTCACTTGGCGGATTCCAGCTGGATCTGACGGCAAACAAACAATACACCCTATCGGACCAGTCACTGACCGCGATCAAAAATGTAAAGGATGACGTGAGCATTAAGGTATTAACGGTGGAGAACGCCAACAATACCGTCTTGAATCGCGAAGTGACGGACATGGTCCAGGAGTATACCAAACGAAACAGCAAGCTGAAGATGGAACAGTATAATCTGACACAGGAACCGACGCTGGCCTCGAAATACGGCATCACAGGCAGTTCCATCGTCCTGGAGCAGGGGGATCAATATAAAGTTATTGATATTGCCAGTCTCTTTACAGCAGTAGGGGATGGCAGTGATGGGTCATACCAGTTTACGGGGGAGGAAAAATTAACGCAGGCTCTGATGAATCTGTCTTCCACCGAAATGAAGAAAATGGTATTCCTGACAGGGCATGAGGAGCTTGGTCTGGATCAGTTGACCACGCTTCGTTCGTCCCTGGAGCAAAACAACATTACAACAGAAGAACTGCAGCTCAATCAGGCCGGAGTGGTTCCCGAAGATGCGGACGTACTCGCGATCATTGGCCCGCAGCGTGATCTCAGCGACACTGAATTAAAAGCCATTCGAACCTATCTGAGCAGTGGTGGCAAGCTGATGTTGTCCCTCGGTTTTGTGGAGGATATGAAATCCAGCTGGAAAAATATCGACAAGCTCATGGCCGATTATGGAGTGGTTGATGAGCATGCCGTAATGGTGGACAACAAGCAGGCCAGCACGATGGGACCACTATGGGTTGTACCCGAATACGGTACACATGCCATTACAGATAAACTGTCCGCAAGTCAGTTGTATCCGATGTTATCCCTGTCCATTGCCCTGACAAGCAAGGAACAGGAGAAATATACACTGTCGCCTCTCATTCAATCTTCGGATGATAGTTACGGCGAGACGAATATTGAAGGCTTGCTGCAAAACGAAACAGCGAATGATCCGGATCAGGATATCCAGGGACCTGTCGAGCTAGGATATGCAGCAGATACAACCGAAGGCAAACCGAAAGCCGTGATCCTTGGATCTTCCATCTTCATGCAGGATTCGGAAATCGGGAATGGCGGCAACCGTGACTTCATTTTGAATACCATCAATTATTTAAGTGAAAAAGAGGACGGGTTAACCATTCGCCCGCGGGTGCAGGCTGGTTATGAAGTGGCTTACCTGAATGGTGAGCAGGCCAGAACGATTTTCTTCGTTGCGATTGTTGGTTTCCCGCTTATCTTTGTTATCATAGGTGTATTCTTATGGTGGAGGCGCAGACGTGTATGAAGAAATGGATTCCGACGATTCTGGTCGTGTTGGTACTGATTGTGGGCTGGATTTATGCGGCCAATCAGAATTATTTTCGCGAAGAAGAAGCGGTGAAGGTCCAGCTGCTTGGCATTCAGTCTGATGATATCCAGTCAATCACCATTCATGACCCGAGTACAGATAAGACGGAAGGCGAGGCTTCTTCCTCTGCATCTGCCCAATTGGAGCTGAAAGACGGCGTATGGAGCATGGTGGAACCCAAAGGGTATCCGCTTAACGGTTACACGATCAGCAGCTGGCTTGACGCGCTAAGTGGAGCAGAACAGGATTTGGTTGTGGAAGAGACGCCGACGGATCTGGAGAAGTATGGATTGGGTTCGACTGCTTCCCGTCTGGATATCAAAACCAAGGACAGCCGTGACATCACATTAAAGATCGGCGGACAGCTTCCGGCAGATGACGCCCGTTATGTTCAGGTGAATTCCGGGCCCGTTGTTGCTGTGCAGTCTGAGTCGATCGGCAATATGGAGCTGACAAGGCATGATCTGCTCGATACGACACCGTTTAATCTCGATGATACGAATGTGGCTTCTCTGGACTGGGAAGGAGAAGCAGCGACCTGGGTATTGAAGTCGGCATCGGAAGACGGTGCGGCCGAGCGGACATGGACGCTAAATGGTGAGACGGTTGAATCCACGGAAGCCGTATCCCTCATCGGCAAAATTAAAAATCTCTCCACTGCGGACGACGTTCGCAAAGCTTCCGAGCTCAAGGATGCTGTGCCACGATTCACACTTTCTGTTGAGCAGAAGGTAAATGGAGAGAATGTAACCGACGTCTACCGGGGGCTTACCGTTGCATCGGAACCCGGTATCATCTACGTGATTACACCCGATGGTCAGTGGGCATATTCCCTTCAGGCAGATGCCTTGCAGGATGCGGAGAAATTTCCTGATACGGTGAAAGCAGCTAACGTATCGACAGATGCAGGAATTGGAAGTGAAGATTCAACCTCATCCGCTGAGTAGTCTTGGAAATGTGAATATAACCGGTTTAGGTAAACCAAACCCATATGCTATTTTTGGAAAGAAGCGGTGTCGCACATAACGTGCTGGCGCCGCTCTTTTGTTGTGCAGGACAGGTTCCATATCCTTTCAGCATATCGGGTCCACCAGAAGCGCATCCTATCCTTGTGACCTAAACCATACACATTGGAGGATGAGACATGCCAGCAGCCAAAAAGGCGAAAGCAATCAGCTTATCATTGTCTACTGCAATTTTTGTAATGGCCGGACTGACAGGGTGTGGTGATGGCCGGGATAACAACAATATGCAAACCAATAATGCGGGTCAGGAAGTTCGAGGGCTCAACCGTTATGGTGTGGAGACCAATGGAATGGATGGCATTCGTGCCAAGAGTTATCGCATGCACAATGTCACTGACCTGAAATCCAGTGACGAACTGGCAAAACGCATTACCGAAATGAAAGAGATCAAGTCGGCCAATGTACTGTTAACTGACCGTAACGCTTATGTTGCTGTCCGTTTAACAGACGGTCATGCTGGCAAGATGGACAGTCAATCGAATCGTAACGGTAACCATAACAGCACGATGAACGGTACTTTGCGGAACCGTGCGAGTGGAACCATGCGAACTGAGAGCATGAATCAGGATCTGGGTGGTATGCGCGTGCATGCGGGCGACGGAACGATGTCACCGTACACGACCAGTGGTATTGCTCCAGGATTGAACACTGGTTCGGCTACAGACCGCAGCCATATGGGGAATGACCGCAGCATTTACGGAACGATGGGTACCGGATCTTTCGGCATGATGCGCTGGCTCACGAACACGGGTAGAGAACGTACGATGAGTGATGGTCATTACGGAATGCAAAGCGAAGGACAAGGCGTAGGACAACGTCAGGACAGCTCGGATGACAACACGTCTGAAGAGATCAAAGGCAAAGTTGCAGCAAAAATCAAGCAATTTGCACCGAATGTGGAGAATGTCTATGTATCGGCCAATCCGGATTTTGTTGAGCATGTGGAGTCCTATGCCAAGGACATTCGTAACGGCAAGCCCGTTAGCGGCATGATTGATACGTTCCAGTCGATGGTTGAACGCATCTTCCCGACCAATGCCATGAATCAACGCCGTGATGGTATTCTCGATGATGGCGTGTTAAACCGCAATAATAACAATAATGATGGCATTATGCATCCTAATCATCGGTAGAAACAGCTAAACAAATATGCCTTTGCGCGGATGGGTACATCAGTGGCAAAGGCATATTTTTTATCACAACATCTAAGAAAAAGCAGAACTACATAACGGTGTGTATCTTCCATTACGAAGGATCAACAAATGACAGCCCATTTTTTTCATAAAATTGAACCATCGCCCTTGACCTGACATAAGATGAGTTGACTGTATCCCCTTAACCTTGTTACACCAACACAACCCGAGCAAGGAGGGGTGAACATTGAAGGGTATCGATCATAAAAGCAAATTTTTGTTGACCCACCGTGAACGCGAAGTATTCGAATTGCTGGTTCAGGACAAAACGACGCGTGACATCGCAGGGCAGTTATTCATCAGCGAGAAAACGGTGCGTAACCATATTTCGAATGTGATGCAGAAACTCAATGTTAAGGGTCGTTCGCAAGCAGTTGTAGAGCTGATTAAGCTCGGAGAACTGAAGATCTGACGCGAATAACAGTTAGGAAGTTGAAGCAGCATGAAAGCCTTTCTCTATTCTTTAAATGATGAAGAATGGGGCAAGGCTTTTTTGCTTTTTAGACGGGGGAAGCAAGCATAAGTGACAAACAAGGTCACGAAATAGCGACTTGTTCCAATTGTTAAAATCAACCATAATAAGCTTATAGATCATGATTACATAAGAAATGAGAGGAAAGAAAATGGATCACTTCTTAAAGGAATTTGAGGACAAGTTTAGAGCCGGCTTTCTTCCCGATCTGGAGCAAACGCTGCAAGAGATGCAGCATGAAAAGGTATATGCTTGCGCGTTTGGAACAGACAGTGACTGGATTACTCTGTTTTTGGCGGCAAATACGGAGGAATCGCTAGCGAGGCATATTGCCAGGATGAAAGAAGAAGGACTGTGTGACAGTGAGCAGGACGAAATCTACTATCGATGGGGCTGCTCCGAATATCAGTATGGCGAAGATAAACAATTTAATCATATTAGCCGATTGTTGTATGCAACGGAAGATGTTCAGCATTATAAGGATGAGATGATTAATATTATTGCCAAGGTTGTGAGTGAAACACCGAATGAAGTTTTTGCCCGGTACGGTCAATCCAAAGCAGACATTACGTTTTTCATGTCCATGACCGATGATGATGAGGCTGAAGAACTCGAAAATCAATCCGTCGTATTGATGACAGAAAGCGGCCTGGCCAGTGAATTTTTGAAACGGTATGATGGTCTGGAGTAGTTTATTGATTTGACAAGATACCACAATGTATAAGATGAGTTAACGGAATGGAATGAAGTATATTTGAGTTCATTTCAAAGTCTTTCCCCGTTCTTAATCGGATTAGGGAGAGGCTTTTTTTGGTATATCCTGAAAAGAAATGAACTCCCTACATAAGGCTGTTTTCTCGAATAAACAATCTCCATGTTTTCTTCGAAAAAGGCTGATAAAAGAGCTGCTCCAACGCCTCGTACCGGGCCTCATCTAGATGCAGATAGAGCGCCTTTTTGGCGATTTTGGCGGCTGGTTGCGAAGCAGATTTCCGACCTCCCGCTTTTCGCCTGACCGGAATATGAAACTGCAACAAATCCTCCAGGCGGTCCCAGCCTTCCCAGCTCATTCTTCCGCCACGTTTCCAGTCGATTGCATACAGGGCATAATAGTCCCGACCACCGCTTTGCTTGACAGCAATAACCCAGGAGGAAGGGATGATCTTTTGTTGTTGTCGTTGATTCACTTGAGGGAGCTCCTTCGTTGATCCATAGACTGCATTCATCTTTACTATAAGCCTTATGTCTTGTCTGCTTCAAGAAGCGTTGATGTAAACTTTCATTTTGAACATGGAGTAATTCCGTAAATTCCCTTGATTTGCAGATGGAGCTTGATTAAAATGAAGTTATAAAAATTATTTTCTTTATTTCTTTTAAAAATATAAAAATTATTTTCAGAGGAGAAGACTTATGGCAGCCATCATACATGCGTTACAGCAAGAGCTGGATGGACTTCCATCGCAGGAACGGCGGATTGCAGAGGTTATTTTGCAATCTCCGTCGGATATCCCCGGCTGGACGATTAATTATCTTGCTGAACAAAGCGGAACCAGTCCGGCAACGGTCACCCGCTTCTGTAAGTCCTTTCACTTCAAGGGTTTCCCGGATTTCAAAATGAAGCTGGCCGCAGAGCTGTCTCATTCGACGGACAAAACGGCTTACCAGGATATCGTGGCAGGCAATCCGTTGTCCAAAATTGTGGAGGCCATCGAAGCCAACCACCTTGCCTCCATTGCGGATACCACTCGGCTGCTGGATTTGGGCAGATTGGAGCATGCGGTTCAGCTATTATGCCATGCCCGTCGCATTGACCTGTACGGTGTTGCGACCTCATCCATCGTGACACAGGATTTCTATCAGAAACTTGTGCGAATTGGCAAAAGCTGTACAGCCTTTTCGGATTCACATATGCAGATTACGTCAGCTTCCTCGCTAAGTGAAGGAGATGTGGCCATGGCCGTGTCCTACTCGGGGGAAACGCCAGAGACCATCGATGCCCTGCATTGCGCCAAACAGGCGGGAGCTGCAACGATCTCACTTACTTCCTACGGTAACAACAAGCTCGCCGGCGTATCCGATATTCCGCTATTTACGTCTTCACTGGAAGAGGGGATGAGACGGGGAGATATGGCTTCCCGGATTGCGCTGCTGCATGTCATTGATATTTTGTTCACAGGCATGATGAGTGCCGATTTCGACCGTTTTATCCCCAAACTGGAACAATCGTATCACAATGTACAGTCCTATCGAGTTCAAAAACATGGAGGTGCGTGAGATGAACATTCGTATTTTTGAAAATGAAGAAGATCTGAATGCAACAGGTGCTGGCCTGATTGCCAGCTTGCTGCAAACGAAACCACGAGCTGTGCTCGGACTCGCAACGGGAAGTTCTCCGGTGGGCATTTATAAACAGCTCATTAGCTTGTATCAGAAGGGTCTGGTGAGCTTCGCGCAGGCTTCTTCCTTCAATTTGGATGAGTACGTCGGGCTTCCGGTGGAGCATCAGGAGAGCTATCGCAGCTTCATGAATGAGCAGCTCTTTCATCATATTGATATCGATCTGGCAAAAACGCATGTACCGAACGGGCAGGCAACCGACCTGGACCAGGAATGTGCCATGTATGAACAGCGGCTGGATGACCTGGGACCTGTAGACCTGCAGCTGCTGGGTATCGGACATAATGGACACATTGGTTTCAACGAACCGGGGAATGAACTGACCGGACGCACGCATGTGGTGGATCTGAAAGAAGAGACCCGCAAGGCCAATGCCCGTTTTTTTGCAAGTATTGATGAAGTCCCTGCTCAGGCCATAACGATGGGTGTAGGTACGATTCTGAAAGCCAAACAAATTTTGCTGATCGCTCGCGGTGAGGAAAAGGCCGAAATCATTCGCGAAGCCTTCATGGGGCCGATTACAACCCAGTGTCCTGCGTCCTTGCTGCAATGCCATCCGAATGTGGTTGTACTGCTGGATCGTGCTGCCGGGAGGTTGGTCAAATGAACGATAAAGGCATAGCCCATTTGGAAAAAGAGAGCGGCAGCCCCATTTATCTTCTTCGCGGTAAAATGGTACTGCCTGAAGGTCTGGCGCAGGATGGCCTGCTCGCCTGGACCGAAGGGAAAATCATATATGCCGGGTCACCGGAAGGTCTGCCGTCATCTATTCGTAATCAGGCGGTCTCCGTGCCTGTACCCGATGGGGGCGTTATCGTCCCCGGGTTTATTGATATCCATGTCCACGGTGGCTATGGAGAGGATTTCATGGATGCGAGCCAAGAAGTGTTGGACAAGATTACTTCATTTCACAGTACGCAGGGTACGACTGCCATGCTTGCAACATCCATGACTGCTCCGAAGGACAGACTGGATCGGGTGCTCGCTGAAGTGGACCGTTATCGTTCCAAGCTCATGCCATACGCCCAGCTTGAGGGAGTGCATCTGGAAGGACCGTTCTTCAGTCCAAAATGGCCTGGCGCGCAGAATCCGGAGCATATTGTACTGCCCAATGTATCATGGCTCGCAGAATGGGAAAAAGAGTATCCCGGCCTGATTCGCCAGGTCACGCTGGCGCCGGAACGGGAAGGGGCGCTTGAAGTCATTGCATGGCTGCGTCAGCAGCGGATTACAGCAGCGCTAGGTCACACGGATGCGACCTATGAAGAGGTGGAGCGAGCGATTGAAGCCGGGCTGCATCACGCCGTACATACGTACAATGCAATGACTCCGCTGCATCATCGTAATCCCGGAGCTGCGGGAGCCGTACTGAGTGATTCAAGAATCAGCGCTGAAGTGATTGCTGATGGCATTCATGTGCACCCTGCGGCGATCTCCATCCTTGCCCAGCTGAAGCAGTCTGCCGATCAGCTCGTGCTGATCACAGATGCCATGTCCGCTGCCGGGCTGGAAGACGGGGAATACAAAATCGGCGACCTGCCCGTGATCGTGAAGGAGGGCGTAGCCAGATTGAAGGACGGCGGTGCCCTAGCTGGAAGTACACTGACGATGATTCGTGGCTTCCGCTATCTGGTACAAGACGTGGGCATGAGCCTGAGCGCTACATCTCGCGCAGCCAGTCTCACCCCGGCACGCCTGCTCGGAATCGACCATCGCACCGGTTCCCTGGCTGCAGGGAAACAGGCAGATATCGTTTTGCTTAACCAGAAATTGGGTATTGAGGGTGTATGGATTAAAGGCAGAATGATTGGCGGTTAGGCAGCAAGGTGAAAGGTTTTGGTCAATGAATGATTCGAAAATTTAGAAAGATGGATATCGTGCTAATTGTTGCCGTTGTTGCTGCATTAATAGTTAGCATCGGGTACTGGATCAAAGCTAACCAATCGATTAATAAAGCAGATGTAGAGGCATTTATTCAGGATCAAAATCTGGATCAGGTCCTCATACATCAGGTCGATAAGTCCCTATACTATATCTTCGGTGAGGATGTCATTTATGCGTTCAAAGACAAACAGCACTTTTCCAAATCGGGATATGATCACAAGGATGACGTGGTGTTTGGTGGGCTAACCAAGGGGGCCATGGGACTTGTAATTAACGATCCGGAGATTATGAAGCAGGCCAACTTGTATACACTTACGATAGACGGGACGACCCGCAAGTATAATTATGGTGGTGAGAAGTATCTGGTCATCGCTGATGAACGCATATGGAATCCTTCTCCGCAATTTCAGCTGAGCTTTTATAATGCAGAGGGAGCAGAACTTTATCATCAGGAGTAAGATCAGAAGCATGACGGTTTTCCGCTGGAGAGGCAATCGGGTGAGTAATGTGTTAAAATAGTCTCAAAAAAAGACGGGATCTGCGGATCACGCATAACGGAGGCGTGAAACATGGAACGTAACGCTATGCTCGAGTTCGATCCATTCCTCACAGAGCTGGCGGAAAAACTGCACGTGCACGGATATTATGCCTTTTATGGTGAGCATTACAATGAAGCCGATATGGAGCAGTACCGCAGACACCTGTTTAACTCATTCCGCAATATCGTATGGGTAGAGCTGGATGCACGCAAAAAATATATGATTGTCGATCATCGTGGACGAAACACCGTCATGAAATTGATCGATGGCATGCTGAATACCCGTAGAACACTGCGGGCCAATCAGGCGATGGCGGGCACGGATACGTCCAATGTCCAGCAGGAGATTACCCATCTGACGCAGATGGTGCACATGCTAAGATTTACGACATTTAGAACATAGTAATATCAACCAAGAGAGACTTACCCCAAGGGGAGTCACTCTTTTGAATTTTCAACAGTTCTAACGAATCCATACCACCTTATCACAAGGATTCGTACAGAATGCCAAAGATAACGAACTCCAGTCACGTTAATGCAACGTTTACCTATTCCAGATATGTCCACAGCATGGAATAACACGTCACTGATTCGTTAAACCACCGATCTCATTGTAATCAATCTAATAACACTCGCTCAGTTCGTTAAAATGGGCTAGGTGCCTGATTAAACATTCATTTCTATTCTATCGCTACTAATTCTAACGACAAAAAGAGTGTCCCGTCATAAAACAAACGGGACACTCTTCTTTTTAAATTGCACTTAACCTCTATCCACATGTAAAGGTAGCCTCAATCGTAAAATCAGTTTGGGCAATTGCTGCAAAAGTAGTGAAGGGAATGAAATCGATTCTGTAGAAGCGGAGCGTTCGCGTTTATCACCTGGATTTCTCCCTTTGATAAAGGGGATCAAAGAAATCAGGGGATAACAGCGATCGAAAGAACGATTCGGAACCGAAACGGCCACGTCAGCACACTGCCCCGCACTTATTTTTCACATGAGTTTTCAAACTCTACAAGCTCTTCAAGAACTGTACGATCGTCAACAACCCTTTATCAAAGTTCTCCAGGTTGAAGTGTTCATTTGGTGCGTGCAGATTCTCATCCGGCAAACCAAAGCCCATCATCACGGCAGGTACGCCGAGGACACGGGAGAGCTTCTCAACGATAGGGATAGAACCGCCATCTTTGGTAAACAGGGCACGAACACCATACACCTGCTCGTAAGCGTCAGCCGCTTTTTGCAGGATCGGATCGGTCGGATCGGTATTGAACGCAAAGGCTTTCTCGATTTGTTTCACATGCAGCGTGGCACCTGGCTGTACGTGTGCACGCAGGTGTGCTTCAATGCGGTCCAGCACTTGTTGCGGGTCTTGGTCGGCAACAAGGCGGCATGTGATTTTGGCATGAGCCTCTTTTGGAATGACCGTTTTGGTACCTTCACCCTGGAAGCCGCCCCATACACCGTTCAGCTCCAGTGTCGGACGTGCGCCAACACGTTCCACGAACGAGTAGCCTTCTTCACCGTACAGTTGCTCCAGTCCAAGATCTTGGCGAAGCTGCTCTTCATTAAAGCCTTGCTTCACGAACTCTTCTCTCATTTCCGGAGAGAGGGGGAGGACGCCATCATAGAAACCATCCACGCTCACGCGGCCTTGCTCATCATGCAGCGAAGCGAGCAGGGATACAAGCGCATGCAGTGCGTTTGGTACACCACCGCCGAAGGAGCCGGAGTGCAGGTCAGTGTTAGCTGTGTTCAGATCCACTTCAAGTGAGCAAAGGCCGCGCAGACCTGTGGAGATCGCCGGTTTTCCTTTTTCGAGCAGGGAAGTATCGGAGATCAATACCATGTCTGCACGAAGCTTGTCCGTATTGTCATTCAGGTAGATCGGCAGGTTCGGGCTGGAGATTTCCTCTTCGCCTTCGATGCAGAACTTCACGTTAATCGGGAGTTCCTTGTTTTCAGCCAGCAGGGCTTCTACTGCTTTGATATGTAAGAAGATCTGTCCTTTGTCATCTGTCGCCCCACGTGCGAACAGTTTTCCGTCCCGAACAGTAGGTTCGAAGGGAGGCGTTTCCCACAGGTTAAGCGGATCGACAGGTTGTACATCATAGTGTCCATAGATCAGTGCTGTTGGTTTGCCAGGAGCATGCAGGTGGTCTGCATAAACAATCGGATGTCCAGCGGTTTGAATAACCTCTACATTTTCCATGCCTGCACGTGTCAGTGCATCTGCCGCCCATTGTGCAGCACGGTTAATATCCTCTTTATGAGCCGAAATGGCGGAAATGCTGGGAATGGACAGCCATTCATTCAGTTCTGCCAGATGTTTTTCTCTATTCTCTTGAAAATAAGCCTGTTCTTTCATTAAAAAAGCCTCCTTCATGTTTTGCTTTATCCTATTGTAATCCATTTTGGCATCTTAATAAAACATTGGTTAAAAAATGATCGGCTGTGTACCGTTCCATTCCGCCGAAAATTGTGAGTATAATACAGGAAACGGATTTCATCCATATTTTCTCAGCAGGGGAGTTGGGGAAGTTCCCATGATAGTCAGACCACATGCAAGCAGGCAGGTGAATGATGATGGAAACGACTAAAAGAGAGAGACTGCCAGGTCGATTGGCGCGTTTCCAAGGGTTCACGCCTCGACGCCACAAAGGACGTTTTTACCGGAATAGCCTGATGATTATTTTGCTCATTGCCAGCATCCCCGGTTTGATTACAGGTATCGTGATGTACCAGCTGGTTGTTGGCAGAATGGAAAATGAATTCAATCGCATGCATCAAAACCAGATCGAGAATCGGGCACGCAATGTGGACGACCAGCTGGCCTACCTGGAGATGACCCTTTCGCATTGGGCCTTTGAACCAAGGTTTGGCAATGCACTGCGAACCCTGGACTTTGTCTATTATTTTAATGAAACGCAGGAGATCGTCACCACTTTATATGTACTGGAAGGGTCGCATCCTCTGATTAAGTCTGCACAGCTGTATTTGCAGGAACCGAAGCCGATCCTGTTTAACCGGGAGTATAACGAATTATTAGATGATGCGAAAATAAAAGCCTATGACCGCTACCTAGCCATGGGCAATCATGTGTACTGGACAGACTGGGTATCAAATGCAAGCATTGAACCAGCAGCTGCCATGAATAGCAGCCTGCTGCATACCGATGCAGGCAACGCGCTGGTTCTGGTACATAAAATCCCGGGCGAACATAATAACCCGTTCGGTGCACTCATCATTACTCTGGACAACGAGAAAGTCGCCAGTTTATTGAAAACGCTTACTCCATATGACGAAGGCCTAACCTTTCTTATGGATCAGGAAGGAAATACGCTGGTCACCGGTAATCCGGGAGGGGGTCAGCAGAATTCCACCTTTGAACAGCAGCTTAAGGAAGAGGTCGCACAGCATGCTGACAGCACGTCTTTTTTGTTCAAATATGAAGATCAGACCTACTCCGTATCCTACGGCTCCTTAAGCCGAATTGATTCCGACTGGACCTATGTCTCCGCTGCACCGCTGACATCTGTGACATCACCGGTGAAGCTGGTATCCAAAATAATTGTCATTGCGAGCGCAGGCAGCCTGCTGCTGGGGCTCATGTTATCCTGGCTTGCTTCCCGGCGGATTTACTCCCCTGTGGCGAGAATGCTTCATCTTCTGACACCAGGCAAACATGAGGCTCATGCCAATCCGAGGCTGGACGAATTCCAGCTGCTGGAACAGCAGTGGAATGAGCTGACTTCCCGGAGCCTTACCGCACATCGTCAATTGCAGGAGCAGCTGCCGCATTTGCGTGACAGCTTTGTACTGCAGCTGGTTCAAGGACACTTATATGCCTACAACGAGGAAGACCTCCAGAAGCGCATGAAGAATCTCGGATTCGAAGTGGAAGGTCAGCAATTTTTGCTGCTGCAAATGTATTTTACGGGTTATGCCCGGCTGCAGGGACGATTTGGAAGCCAGGATACCGGCCTGGTGACCTTTGCAGCTGTAAACATCATTGAAGAGGTGGCCAAAAGCTATTTTAACCAAGTCAGTATGATGAACTTTCATGACCTCTCTTCAGCCATGCTTGTCATTGCACCGAAGAATGTACAGCTCAAGCCGCAGGCATTGCTCTGGGGTCAGGAGCTGGTAGAGGTTATCGGGAAGACGCTAAAAATGAATGTCACGGTCATGATTAGTCACTCCGCTGATTCCTTGCATGAGCTGCCCGGCATCTTTGTTGAGATGGAACAGGCGGTTGCTTATCGCAGCATAGAGGAAGGGAGTCAGATACTCGATCTGGAAGATGAGCAGTGTTTCCGCAGAGCGGAAGAAGCAGCTTATCCGCTGGGCTTGGAACGCGAGATGATTCAGGCGATCAGGCTCGGTAAGCAGGAGGAAGCGGATCGGGTGCTGGAACAATTTATGGGCGAAATCGCCCGGACGGGTAGTACCGAGTTTCAGGTACAGCAGATGATGCTGCAGCTGCTAGGAAGTGTTCAGCATATGATGCTGCAGACGGGGGTAACACCGTATAAGCTGTTCGGAGGATGCAATATGTACGAACGATTGTCAGCAATCCGCGAACCTGCACAGATGAAGCAGTGGATGATGAGCAAGGTACTGGTGCCATATATACAGGAAATCGAGATGAGATCGCAGGAGCCGCTGAAACAGGTGGTGGAACGGACGATGCTGTATATGGATGAGCATTATCGTAACGAAATCTCACTGGAAGGCTGCGCAGATGCAGAACAGATGACTCCCTATGCGCTTAGCAAAGCCTTTAAGCAAGTATCGGGCATGAACTTTATTGATTATTTGACAAAGGTCCGAATGGAGGCGGCCAAACAGCTGCTGCGTGAGACAACGATGAAAATTAATGACATCGCGGCTGCTGTTGGTTATCAGCACAGTTATTTTAATCGCATCTTCAAAAAACAGGAGGGTGTAACGCCAAGCCAGTATCGGGATCAGTGGTTTGGCAAATGATCTGTGTACCACCTTGCTGTCTCACCGGGATCCGAACCATCGGATTCCGGTTTTTCTTGTTGAGAAGGATGCAAACAAAGAAGGATAAGGCTGCAAAAATGTGCAAGGGAGTACAATGCAAAATGTCCAAATAGAAGCGAAAGTGGCGTCATAGCGGGCTTTGTGGCCTCGCCCAGTATGTAAGCAAAAAATGAAGGTTGCCGGAAAAGGGGGCTCTGTATAGTCTGAATTACAAGCTCGATTGATAACGCTTACATAAATGAGGGAGGGGAGAGATTATGAACGGGAAGACCAAATGGAATGGAAATACCACAGCGGCAACCCAGGCGGAAATGGCCACCATGCCGATGAAGCGGGAGTCCAACTGGAAGAGGCAGATCAAGCGCAACAAATGGCTGTACGTGCTTGTGCTTCCCGGATTTCTGTACTTTGTTATCTTTAAATATTTGCCCATGTGGGGAATCGTCATTGCCTTTCAGGACTATCAGCCTTTTCTCGGTATCAAGAACAGTGAATGGGTGGGCATGGAGAACTTTACGACCTTTTTCTCCAATCCAGACTTTTTCCGGTTATTGCGTAACACGCTGGTCCTTGCCATATATGATCTCATATTCTTTTTCCCGGCACCGATCATTATTGCCCTTTTATTAAATGAAATTAGGATCGCGTTCTTCAAAAGAACGATTCAAACGCTGGTGTATGTACCCCATTTCGTGTCCATGGTGATTATCGCCAGTATTACTTACGTATTCCTGACCCCTCAAGGCGGGGTGCTGTACGACCTGATTGCCTGGATAACGGGAAAGCCAATAGATGTATTGTCCAGTCCGGGTTCGTTTCGTCCACTCATTATCATTCAGATGATGTGGAAGGAGATGGGCTGGGGAACGATAATCTTCCTGGCCGCACTCGCAGGCGTGGATACCGAGCAGTATGAGGCTTCCATTGTGGATGGTGCGGGACGGTTGCGACGCATGTGGCACATTACGCTGCCGGCGATCCGCACAACCATTGTGATTCTGCTCATTCTAAGACTGGGAAACTTTTTGGATACGGGATTCGAACAGATTTATCTGATGACCAATTCGCTTAACCGCGACGTGGCCGATGTATTTGATACCTATGTCTATACGGTAGGGATTACGCAAGGGGCATTCAGCTACAGTACCGCAGTAGGATTATTCAAATCGGTCGTGGGTATCATCCTGGTGCTCGGCAGCAATAAACTTGCCAAAAGATTTGGCCATCCGGGGATTTATTAAGCAGGCATTCTGCATGAATTCATAAGGAGGAAAGCCCATGAACAGCCGTCTATACAACAGCCCTGCCGGCAAAGTATTTGATATTTTCAACTACGTCATGCTGGGTATTCTGGGCATACTGACTGTCCTTCCTTTCCTGTATATTATAGGGAATTCGTTCGCGACCGAAGCCGAGATTACGGAACGAAGTTTCTTTCTCATTCCGAAAGTCTTCTCCTTCAGCGCGTATGAGTATATTTTTTCTTCGTCTACCATCTTCCGCAGCATTGGCGTCTCCGTATTTGTGACGGTAGCAGGCACGCTGGTCAATCTGTTCTTCACGCTGACGATGGCTTATCCGCTATCCAGAAGCGACTTCTGGGGACGCAACGTCATGATGAACATGGTGATCTTCTCCATGCTGTTCGGCGGAGGAATGATCCCGACGTATCTCGTCATCCGTGGACTGGGATTGCTCGATTCTTACTGGGCCCTTATGCTTCCTGGCGCAATCAGCGCTTTTAATTTAATCGTTGTCAAAAACTTTTTTCAGCAAATGCCGCCCGGGCTGGAGGAAGCGGCCCGTATCGACGGCTGCTCGGATCTCGGGGTACTCTGGCGAATTGTCCTGCCATTATCCAAACCGGTGATTGCCACGTTTGCGTTATTTTATGCCGTAGGGCATTGGAATAACTTCTTCTCGGCACTCCTGTACATTTCCGACAGTGACAAATGGCCGTTGCAGGTGATGCTGAGGCAGATTGTTCTGCTCTCGCAGGCAAGCGTTGGGGATATGGCCAATATGGATCCCAATTTCGTACAGCCACCGGAACAGTCCATTAAAATGGCTGTCATTGTGGTAGGTACCATTCCGATTTTGCTCGTGTATCCGTTTTTGCAAAAGCATTTTGCCAAAGGTGTCATGTTAGGCTCAATCAAAGGCTAAAGCCAAGGGGGAGAACGTATGGGACAAAAAGCGGGAATCAAAAAAACAGCACTTGTACTTTCGGCAGCATTGTTACTGAGCACGGTTCTGGGAGCTTGCTCCACGGACAAAACCAACGATACGGGCGAAGCGGCTGCAGGTGGAACCGATCAGATCACGATCATGCTTCCGAACTTTGAAGCCGAAAATCCGCCTGAAAACAGTCCGGTAATCCAGAAACTTGAGGAATTAACCAAAGTGGATGTGAATCTGCAATGGGTACCGAGCAGCTCTTATGAGGACAAATTCAACATTACTCTGGCCTCGGGCAAGCTGCCCGACGTGATGGTCGTGCTCGGCAAATCCCCAAGCTTCATTAACGCTGCACGTACCGGGGCTTTCTGGGAGCTGGGGCCTTATCTGAAAGACTACCCGAACTTGAGCCAGATGAACGAAATTATTACGAACAATGCCTCCATTGACGGCAAAACCTACGGCATCTACCGGGGAAGGCCGCTGGGACGTAACGGAATAACGATCCGGAAGGATTGGCTGGAAAATCTGGGTCTGGAAGCACCCAAAAATCTGGACGATCTTTATAATGTGCTAAAAGCATTCACTACAGATGATCCGGATGGCAACGGCAAGGATGATACGTATGGTTTGGTAGCGAGCAAATTTAACGGGCCATGGGACAATATGCAGATCTGGTTTGGTGCGCCCAACAAATGGGGCGATGATGGCAGCGGTAATTTGATTCCGGCACACGAAACACCCGAGTATATGGAAGCACTGAAGTTTTTCCGTCAGATCTACAGTGAAGGTTTGGTGAACAAGGACTTTGCCGTGATGGATGCGACCAAGCTGCCTGATCCGTTTGTCAACGGGCAGGCGGGTGTCATGATTGATGTGGCGGATAACGCACAGCGGATAGAGCAGAAAATTCTGGAGAAGGACCCATCGGCCACAGGGCGGGTGGATGTGCTTCAGGCGGTGGAAGGACCCAAAGGGCTGCGTGACATGCCAACCTCAGGCTACTCCGGTATGATCGCCGTCTCCAAAAGTGGTGTGAAAACGGAAGAAGACCTGAAAAAGGTGCTCGCATTTCTGGATCAATTGAACGAGCCGGAGCTCCAGGCTTTGCTGTCTAATGGTCTGGAAGGCAAGCAATATGAGAAAAAAGGGGAATATGTTGTTCCGACCACCGACAAGCTTGCACTGCGAGATCTGCAGGGTCTGAACCAAATTTTGATGTTCCTTCCGGAAGACCGCGCCTTCCGGGTTGAACCGACGCCGGTGCGTGAGAAGGTGGCAGAGGTACAAAAGGCCAACGAGGAGATCGTTGTTCCCAATCCGGGTGAGCCGTTGATCTCTGATGTTTATGCACAGAAAGGGCCCCAGCTGGATAACATCATCAACGATGCCCGTATCAAATTCATCGTGGGACAGATTGATGAGAAGGGATTCCAGGATGCAATCGCACTGTGGAAGAGCAGTGGCGGTGATGAGTACGTGAAGGAAGTCAACGAACTGTACGCTGCATTGAAGTAGAAGGATACCAGAGCCCGGCAGCCGTACGTAAGTACAACAGAAGCTGTCGGGTATTTCCATCTATATCAATTTTTTAAAACATTTTGTATTTACAGGCTCCCTAACCGCATTTTTTAAGGTATAATCATAGCCAAACAAACGTACATGAACATAAATGAACCGTAATGGAAGAAGAAAAGACTCTTTTTAACAGGGAGGAAAGCGACATGTGGAACGGGGAGGCATTTGCGAATCCCGCCGCGCAGTACCGGATTCATCCGTTCTGGTTTTGGAATGGGGATATGGAGGAAGAGCAGATCCAACGGCAAGTGAATGAAATGTCAGCACAAGGTGTGGGCGGTTTTTTCATTTGTCCGCGTCAGGGGCTTCAGATCCCCTATCTGTCGGATGCTTGGTTTGACAAGGTCCGGATTGCGGTGGAAGCAGCCGAGACCTGTGGCATGCAAGTATGGCTGTATGACGAATACCCTTATCCTAGCGGCATGGCAGGCGGTGAGGTCACCCTGGATTTCCCTGAAGCCAAGCAGCGCCAGCTCGTGCATCAGCGGTTACATGTGCAGGGCGGAGAAGCTGTGAACCATGAGTTACCGTGGGGGCGAATTTTGGTCGCCAAAGCCATACCAAAAGACGCAGAGGGTAACCGATTATGGGATAAGTCTATCGATCTGCGGCACCACATCGGTAATATCCAGACCGATCAGGTATATCAGGAGACGGGTCTCACGTCGTATAATCGCAAGCGATTTTTTACATATCGGACGGCTTTCCGCCTGGTTTGGGACCCCCCGGCAGGGAATTGGGATGTAATCCTGTTTCAGGAAGTGGAGATGGATGATTTCAAATATTACGGCAATTTTGTTGACCCGTGCCATAGGGAAGCGATGAGCCGTTTTATTGAACTTACCCATGACCGATATGCGGCGGCTGTTGGAACACATTTTGACAGCGTTATCAAAGGCATGTTCTCTGACGAAATTGCACCGCTCGGACGTATTCCCTGGTCTCCTCAGCTACCTGCATATTTCCGCGAACGCTGTGGATACAGTCTGATTGATTCGCTTCCTGCCCTGTTATACGGTGATGTTCCGGAGTCGGCCCGTATCCGGTATGACTATTATCAATCGCTTCATCTGCTTCTCAGGGAGTCATACCATCAGCAGGTGCATGACTGGTGCGAAGATGCGGGAATCCAGTATGCCGCAGAAGTTCCCGGGGTACGGATGACGACTCAGTTGTTCAGCCATATGCCCGGGGGAGACTCCGCACATGAGAAGATTGGGCGCCCCTTATCCTGGATTCTGGAACGGTACGGCAAAAGAATGCGTGACAATCCGAAGATGGTCAGCTCCCTGGCCAGACAGCTGGGACGCAGCCGCAATTTGATCGAGTGCTTTCATAGTGTGGGCTGGTCGATGACGCTGCAGGATGCGAAATGGATGATTGACCGGATGGCTGCCATGGGCACGAATTTCTATAATTTCCACGCCTTTTTCTATACGATTGGCGGGTTAACGAAGCATGATGCACCGCCATCCCAGTTTCTGCAGAATCCATACTGGAAGCATTTCCGTCAGCTTGGAGATTACACGGGACGAATAAGTTATCTCATGAGCACGGGGACAGCCGATATTCGGATTGCCGTTCTTGATCCGACGACCACATTCTGGAGCCTGATGGGCAATCCGCTGCATGGGTTTGAATACAGCGGTGAGGATGAATCCGAACGGGCGAGACTGGAGCGGCTTACAAATGATTGGATGCGAATTGGTGTACATCTGCTAGAGAACAGACGTGACTATGACCATCTGGACCCTGAGCTGCTGGCTGAAGCCGAACTTGCGGGTGGAACGATTCAGATTGGTGCTGCCAGATACGAAGTACTTATCCTTCCGCCGATGCTGAACCTGGAGGCGAATGCCTGGAAGCAGGTGAGACGATTTGCTGAGCAAGGAGGAACCGTCATATCCGTCGGACTGCCTCCGTACATTGCAATTCAGGAAGGAAGCCCAGCAGGCAATGAAGCAGCAAACTTCTTCGGTGCAGGGGATCAACCCGAGGAAGAGTATTGGGGTCATGCCGGGGAAACCAGGCAAGGCAGCAGTGAATTAATGTGGCAGCAAGGGAAGGGAGAAGCCTACTTCCTTCCGGTTGGTGCAGGTCAGGGGAATGATTCAACGCTTGAATTAATCTCGCTATTGCTGGACCAGGTGCTGCCAGAGCCTATCTGTTGGATTATGGAGGAAGAGAGTGCCTCCTTGTTAATGCAGACCCGTCAATTATCGGATGGTGAATATATGGTGTTCCTGTCTAACCAAGAGGGTCGGCAATTAAAGGGACAATTGAAGGTTGTTGCCAAGCAGTTATGGAGCAGTACGGATGTCTCATCGTATAAACGTGTGCTGGCAGAGCGGCTTAATCTGGAGACAGGAGAACGGGAAGTCTTGCCGCTGACCAGCAGCGGGGGAGAATGGTGTATTTCACTCGGGGTTGCCGGGTATGAAGCACACGCTGTGCGGCTGACTCTGCAAGCTAAATCTTCTGAGGATATACGGGGTAACCTCGGTCAGACCGAAGTGGCTGCACCCTTCAAGCCTGATGCTGCACATATGCCATCTGCGCCCCTTATTTTACCTGTAGAAGGGCCATGGCGACTGGAGACCATTCAGCCCAATATTCTTCGGATTGGACAGTTCCGTCTTACGGCAACGAATGACAATGGCGTGATCTTGGATACCAAGCATGCAGGCGTTAAGCCTTTTATCGATCAAGCGGCTGAATTGTCGGGACATCATCACTTGCCTGTTCAGTTTAATCAGGTATTTGGCACGCCGAAGAAAGCGGAAATTGCCTATCCGATACAATGCCGGTACACTACAGCTTTTGAACTGGGAACGGCTTTGCCGGAGTGCAGCCTATTTATGGATCGGGCAGCCATTGCAGGCGCTTGGATCATGGAGATCAACGGCCATACGATTGGGCCTGATCAATTCGAGTTTGTTGAGATCACAGATTATACCAACATTGCATGTGATATCAATGAGTGGCTGCACACGGGCTTGAATGAAATAACGATTACGGTACAGGTCACGAAGGATGAGGAAGGAATCCTTGATCCACTTTATTTGCAGGGACGGTTTGGCGTGGAGTTTCATCACGAAGGGATGGTCTCTTTGGTCCGTGAGCCGGATACGGCGATTCGTATCACACCTGAACCACAGCCCCTGTATCCATATTATGCAGGAGAGATGAGCTATAAACGCAGCTTCTGGCTGGATCAGCCTGACGCCGATGCAGAGTCCTTTGAACTTGAATTCAGTGAATGGCTTGTGCAGGATGTGGCGGAGGTTTTGGTCAACGGTCATAGCCTTGGCGTGCGCTGCTGGTCTCCGTATCGCTGGAGTGGAGAAACGTCCTTGCTCCGTTCAGGAGACAACGAGATTGAAGTACGCATCACCAATACGTTGATTGGTCTGCTCGAAGGTACCTATTTTGATTCGGATAGCCATAGTTTGCAAGAGGCTGGTATTGGATTAGTTGAAGAATAAATTTGGAAATGTGGAGGAGACGCATATGAGTACAACCCATTCAGAACAGGAAAAAATGGCTGCCGTCTGGGTCGCGGATCAGGGAGACGGGACGTATCGCAACCCCATATTGCATGCCGATTATTCTGACCCTGACGTCATTCGTGTCGGCGATGATTTTTATATGACTGCTTCAAGTTTCTCGCACATACCCGGGCTGCCCATTTTGCATTCGAAGGATCTGGTGAACTGGAAGCTGGTGCAGTACGCCATTCAGCGGCTGGATCTGGAAGGGTATGATGTACCGCTTCATGGCAAGGGCGTATGGGCACCAAGCATCCGGTATCATGACGGGAAGTACTGGATTTTCTTCAGCACGCCGGATGAAGGCATCTTCATGACAACAGCCGATCACCCCGAGGGCGAATGGTCGCCTCTTCATCTGGTCCATGAGGTGAAGGGCTGGATTGATCCTTGCCCGTTATGGGATGAAGATGGTCAAGCTTATTTGGTTCACGCCTTTGCTAAGAGCCGCGCTGGCATAAAAAGCAAGATTAAGGTGTGCCGCATGGCACCGGATGGAAGCAGGCTCCTGGATGAAGGGCAGATTGTTTTTGACGGTACAGCTCATCACCCTACGATTGAGGGGCCGAAGTTTTATAAGCGGGACGGGTACTACTACATCTTTGCTCCCGCCGGGGGTGTGAAGCCTGGATGGCAAACCGTTTTGCGTTCCAAGCAGGTGTTTGGTCCCTATGAGGATCGGATCGTGATGCATCAGGGAGCTTCCAATGTTAATGGTCCTCATCAGGGGGGATACGTGGAACTGGAATCAGGAGAGTCATGGTTCATTCATTTTCAGGATCGGGATGCATATGGCCGAATCGTTCATCTTCAGCCCATGAAGTGGAACGAAGACGGATGGCCTGTCATTGGCGTAGATCGTGAAGGAAATGGAACAGGTGAGCCTGTGGATGTGTACAACAAACCCGATGTGGGTGCTGCCTATCCGATTGTTGTGCCTGATGTTTCAGATGATTTCCAAAATGAACGCATAGGAGTTCAGTGGCAGTGGCAGGCCAACTCCCGTCCCGAATGGGCAGAGGTTGTTCCGGACAAGGGACTTGTATTACATATGCATCCTTACCCGGAAGGCATACAATCCTTATTCGGCGTTCCGCAGCTGCTTATGCAGAAGCTACCTGCCTCCGCCTTCGAAGCGACAACCAAGCTGACCTTTTTGCCAAAGCAGGAGGGTGACCGAGCGGGGCTCATTGTTTTTGGTGATGATTATGCTTGCCTGAGTCTCTATCAGACTGACACTGGAGCGGTCAGGTTGTCCCTGCTCCGCGGAGCCAAACAGCCAGACAACCATTTGCATGCGGATGAATCGGAAGAAGCCGGACTGGATTGGAGTGAGCATGGTTCACTGGAAACCGGTTGGACCATTCATCTCCGCTTTTCGCTGGAGGAACCTGCTCGCTGCCAGTTTAGCTGGAGTAAGAACGGAGAAGAATTTCAGCCCATTGGTGCACCGTTTACGGCGACAACTGCACTTTGGGTTGGTGCGAAGATGGGGGTATTTGCTCTAAACACGCAATCTGCAAATCGTGGTGGCCAAGGCATTTTTCGATATTTTGAGGTGAAAGAAACGGTGGAAGAACAGGGTAAGGAGGAGGTCCAAGATGGGACATCGCATTCAGTTTGATCGGTATCCTGGCGGTGTGATGAAGGCATTGACGCTCAGTTATGACGACGGTGTGGTTCACGACCGCAGGCTGGTGGAGATTTTTAATCGCTATGGGCTGCGAGGAACATTCAATCTGAACTCAGGGACGCTCGGGAAACCGGGGCGAATTGAGCCGGAGGAAGTCGCTGAACTGTATGCCGGGCATGAAGTGGCTGTGCATACGGTTACTCATCCTACATTGCCTTATGTACCGGATGAGCTGTTGAACGAAGAAATTATGGAGGATCGCCGAGCACTGGAGCAGCTTGTTGGTTATCCGGTGAGGGGAATGGCCTATCCCAATGGAGGGTTTGATCGTGCACTGAGTACCAAACTGGAGTGGTTAGGCTTGGACTATGCCCGGACGGTTGAATCCCACGGCAGATATACGCTGCCTGAACGCCCGCTAGAATGGCACCCGACCTGTCATCATAAAAATGACCTGGCAGCGCATGCCGAGCGTTTTATCCAGCATTCCAAAACGGGTACACCGCTCCTGCTCTATGTTTGGGGACACAGTTACGAATTCAATGATAACGACAATTGGGAGATCATTGAGCAGTTTGGCGAGCAGATCGGCGGAAGGGACGATATTTGGTACGCGACGAATTTCGAGATCATTGCCTATTGGAAAGCGGTCAAACGACTGGAATGTTCAGCAGACCGATCCATTATCCATAATCCATCGGCCATATCCGTCTGGTTCACGGCAGATCAGCAGGTCATTGAAGCGCGTGCAGGGGAGACATTGCGTTTAACCGAACGAATTAAGGTATAGGGAAGGGGCTGATGATCATTCGTTATTTTCATGCAAACGAGTCGATTGCAGGTAAGGTGCATCATTCAATTCCGGATATTCTGACGACGGTGGCCCAGCGTTATATCGGCGATCATCCCAAACATTCTTTTCTGTTCCGAGCCTACCACCGTGGAGGTTTCCGCAGACTGGGGGATTACCGTTACGATCTGAACCTGGACGACAAGTGGCCGGAAGCGTGTGCAGGGCAGTACGTATACGTATGGGGAAAATTATGGAGCCAGCAGGAGACTACGCTGAACACTGGCCTGAACTGCTACAGTCCGGTAACGATCTATGTCAACGGGGAAGAGGCTTTCAAATCCGAGCTGCTGCAGGAGTTATTCCCCGAGCGAAGAACCCAGATTCCAATTCACGTAAAGGTTGGCTGGAATGACGTCTTGCTTTGTTTTGTCAAAACCGAGGTTGGATTCGGCGGTATTTATGGTACCGCTTCCTTCAAGAATTTCCCGCTTCATTTCCTCACTCCGGGAGTGAATCGGCAAGGTCAGGAGGGCTGGTTGTATTCCGAGCCTCTTGATGAACCCGTAACTTCGATTCCCCATAACGGAATGACGGAAGAAGAAACAGGGCTTTCCTGGTACCCACGAAGAGAATGGACAGAAGTAGAACGGGAGGCCGGCTCTTTCGCGAGGATCTTTGGTACAGAACAACCGGGCGTTGCCTACGCGTGGACCAAGCTGGATGTAACATTGCCGGAATCATCTTCTGTAGTATTGCAAGGTCAGCATGAAGGTGCCCTTCATTTGTACCTGGACGGTAAGGAAGTATATACCTCAGACAAAAGTGGACCTTATCGCGTGGAACTGCCGCGCCGCTATGGATTATCCGATCTGGTGGCACGAGGGGAAACCAAGGCCGGGGAGGGTCATTGGGGGTTCACGCTGGAATCGCCCGGGGTCTCGGGTTCAGCTGGCTGGAGATTAAGCTCTCCGCATTCGGTTGCCGGCAGTTCTGACGTATGGCTGTATACCGGGAAATTTACTCCGGGTTCTGCACCTTCACCCACAGATATTGTCGTGACCGATACTGTGTTTGATGATGGATCGAAAGGAGTCTATTGGCATGTGGATCAGCCGAATACGAGTGTTCGCCCATATCTCGAAAATACACATTACGGAAAATGGAACTATCCATTAGGGGTTACGCTGCTTGGACTTCTGCGTATCGGACAGGAGCTGAATCGTGACGATTACATCCAGTATGTTCGTGATCATATCGGCCTGAGTACTTCGTTCGACCGTTATGGTCTATGGGATCGGGAAACCTACGGTGCAGCGGGAATTAACAACCAGTTGTCTGCGATCGACAGTCTGGACGATTGTGGTTCGTTCGGATCAACGCTGCTGGCTGCGATGGAACTGGGTGACATTCGCGGGGGCCGAGATACGGCAGATCGGATTGCCCGCTACATTACGGATGAGCAGGAACGGCTGGAGGCTGGAGCCTTTTATCGTGTTCGCGGAAGCGGAGAGATGCGTCACGAAACGATGTGGTGTGATGATCTGTACATGAGCACACCATTCCTGATGCGTTATGGACAACTGACGGGCGATACGGCGTATTGGGATGATGCCATTAACCAGTTCCTGTTGTTCCGTCAATATCTCTATATTCCTGAGCAGCAGATCATGTCGCATGTGTATGATTTTGTACGTGGACGGGCAACAGGCATCCCGTGGGGGCGTGGAAACGGGTGGGTTCTCTTCTCCCTGACCGAGCTATTAAGCATTCTGCCTCAGGATCATGCAAGGCGTTCGGAATTGCTGAGTTTCTACCGTGATCTGTGTCAGGGATATTTGGCGCTGCAAGGGGAAAATGGCCTGTGGCATCAGGTGCTGAACCGTCCGGACACCTATGAGGAAACCTCATGCACGTCGATGTTCATCTACGCTTATGCCCGTGGAATTCGCGAGGGATGGCTTGAGACACCTGCGCCATATCTGGAAGCTGTCCGCAAAGGATGGGAAGGCATGGCAAGGCTGTCCATTGACTACAAAGGCAATATATATGGTGTATGCCGTGGGTCGGGTTATTCCTTTACCGCGCTCTATTATCGGGACGATCTGGGCTGGATTCTGAACGATACTCACGGGATCGGCATTGTACTCCTGGCAGGGATTGAAGTGCATAAAATGAACCGGCAGCTCAGCGAGATGGACGTTACTGAAGAAGAGGGCACGATGCAGAAGGCTTGAGGAGTTAACATAAGCTTCAGAGTGGATGGAGGCTATTTTAGGGATTTCCTAAAATAGTCTTTTTCTTTCTCATTTATTAAACATTCAGCTATGTGAATTTTTGAAACGAAAGAGGGGATTTGATTATAAGCTCACAGAATATATGTAGAAATACTACAGTACCCTGGACTTAGGGGCTTGAAGGGTAGAAGGAGGGATTTTTATAGAACTACAGAAGAAGATGAGTGCTTTAATTCAAGAGTTGAACTTTGAAAAGGTTATTGTAAATGGCAGCACATTGTTATTTCACTCTGGTATCTATTACAAAATAACCCTCGTTAAAGGACTGAACTCTTATGTCCTGGAATTCGCAACTAGTTACGATGAGGCGATAAAGAATATGTTTGAGGATGGTGACGTCTATCCTATTTCATTAGGTGAAGATCAACTAATCAATGAGTTACGTCATGATTTATTAAAATATTATATAAACATGTAGTTTACTGCGTAATTATATTTTGTGAAAGTTCCAAAGCGGCTGGGGCTCAATATAAAGAGAATGGTTCCAGAGAGCACATATCATTAATTTGGAGGGGATCCGTATGTCTATTTCATCCTCTATAGAGATAGCTTTATCAAAGCCAGTCGCGAGAATGATTATTCTCCAAAAACTCGAAGAATTCGGCTGGTCATATAACGATCATGGAAAAGTAACCTTTCTGCCGGTTGGGGACGTAGATGACTTTGATTGGCAGCATGAATGTATTCCTTTAGAAGAACTGTTTAAGATATTAGCCGAAAAGGATAATCAAAAAGAGTTAATTGGAGTGGTTATGACTTGGAGAGATACAAATATAGGGGGGACATTTTTAGTTAGAGAGAATGGTACCATAATTATGAGTCCTCATATCAATCGAAGAATCCTTAATGTAGAGAGTTGCAACAAAATCACGGATATAAACTGGTATATGACTAAACTAGTACCTGTATTTGGTCCATTACTTGAGTCCATTTCTTACGAAGAACATGTTTAGAGATCAGGGGGATCAAAATATGGCTAGATTTCAGTGTAAATGTGGCGTAACGCTCTCCAACTCAAAAGCCCCAAATGATGTTGAGTTGACAGTATACACAGATAAGGAATGGGACGATATTATTAATCAAGGTGACTTCATTGATCCTATATATATACCATTCCCTCGGTATGATGTGTGGAGATGTAATAGTTGTGAAAGGATTTATGTTTTTGATGGAAATACAGTAGTTAAAACCTATATTTTAGAACAGAGCGATCTCGGTAATCTAAAATAATTTCACCTCCAATCGATATGTCACTGTATATAATGGTCGTGCCCAGATTTTTTAAAATAGCTCCAGCTGCTCAGGCCCATCCTCTTCCTCGTCAGGTGTGCGATCAGGGAATGGTCGGATAGGCATTTCCAGCAGCTCCATCATCATTTGCGCATTGGCTGCTGCATCGCCACCCGAATTGTTATTGAAAATCACATAGACATCCTTACTCTGCTCGTGCAGCTGTTCCAGATATCCTTTCCATTCCATCAACTCTTCCTTGTTGTACCGGTACAAGTAACGGGTCTCCCGCCAATTGGGTGCACCGTTCTGGTGCCAACCAGACACATTGCGTCCGTGCATCCGCACGAGCGTCATCTCCGAATCCGTCGCCTGCGGTACAATCGGAATGGAGCCTGAGCCCGCTTGCGGCTCGTCACAGACACTGTGAATCCAGCCCTGTTCCCGCAAAAAGGTGAGTGTTCGTTCGCGCATGCCATCCTCGTACCAGCTTCGATGGCGAAACTCGAGTGCACACGGAATGCCTTCCATTCGTAGTCTCACCTCACGCAGCTCGTTAACATTATCACGATTGCAGTCAAACCACGGCGGATATTGGAACAGGGCCGCCTGCATTTTGCCGGCTTCCATTACCGGCTCCAACGACTCCCGAAAAGCCTTGTACATGTCTGAGGTACTGGTGAAATAAGGTTTGCCCCTTAGATGCCCGGTCATCCCCTGATATGCTTTGACGATAAACGAAAAGTCATCCGGTGTCTCAGCTGCCCAGCGTGCCATCCGGTCCCGAGGCTGTACAGCATAGAAGGAACTGTCGACCTCTACGGTTGAAAAGTACTGTCCATATAAACGAAGCTTGTCCTTGGCTTTGGAACGATCGGGATACAGATCATCATGATCTCCCCATCCTGTGAGTCCAATATGAATCATAAATAACACCTCCTGCTGTTCTGTCTCTAAAGCTTATATATAGTTAACCGGTTTGCGGGCACGTGACTATGTTTAACATTATATAGGGCGAATTCAGGTCGTTCAATGAACGGAAGCCGCTGGAAATCTTTGAGTTTGAAGAATAAAGAAGATACAATTACTACAAGCTTAGGTATGATCAGCCCTATATCAAGTACGTTACAGAGAGAACAGGGCCATTGACCATGTGGAGGGCGATACGAATGACGGAATGGTATGAAGATAGCTTTGGAGAAGACTACCTTCTCGTATACAAGCACAGGGATGTGCAGGGAGCATATGAAGAAGTACATAAAATGATTAATTGGTTAAAACTGGAGCCGCAGGCACGGGTCCTGGATCTATGCTGCGGTATGGGACGGCATTCCTTGGCTCTGGCAGACGCAGGCTTCCGGGTCACCGGAATTGACCTGTCGGATGTGCTTCTGCGTGAAGCGCGCCAGATGGACACCGAGAATCGGGTGGAATGGATTCATGCCGACATGCGTAATCTGCCGCTCCAAGGTGGATTTGATGCGGTAGTCAACCTGTTTACATCGTTCGGTTATTTTCGTGAGGATGGTGAGCAGCTCAAAGTGCTTCAGGGCATCCGTCATATGCTGAAGCCTGGCGGCAGCTACATTATTGATTTTATGAACACGGCTTACGTAACCCGTCATTTGGTTCCGCACTCCAAACGAGAGACGGAAGGACATCGTATTGAGGAGTTTCGCCAGATCAAGGACGGATTTGTGCAGAAGGAAATTCACATTACCGATTCCGGGTCCAGTCAGAAACCCCGGATTCATGAGGAACGTGTCAAGCTATACACCCGTGAACAATTGAGTGATATGCTGCAGGAGGCGGGGCTTGTGGTAGATCAGGTTCATGGAGGTTATGACGAAGAGGAATATGATGAGCAGGATTCCCCGCGCATGATTTTTGTTGGTCATCGGCCTGTGGAGTAAGAGCAGCAGGGAGGAGAAGAAAATGAAACGAACGGAAGCAATCAGCATGCCAGAGGGCATGCATCGGCTCCAGATCACGATGTCTTTCCCGCTGCGATGGGTGAACAGTTATGTGCTCTATGATGCTGATGGAAGGATAACCGTGGTTGATCCAGGCCCACGTAACCAGGGAACAGAACAGGAATGGCAGGAAGCTCTAACCAATCTGGGATTGTCTTTTCAGGACATTAGCCAAATAGTATTGACCCACCATCATCCAGATCATCTTGGCTTGTCAGGCTGGATGCAGCAGAAGTCGGGCGCGCCTGTACGCATGTCTGCCAGGGCACGTCAAGAGGCAGATTACATGTGGTGCCCGAGTGCAACCATTGATGTGGTACTGCCTGAATATTATCGCCAACATGGAATGCCGGATGAGAAGACCATACAGATCCGTGAACATATGAAGGGATTTATCTCTCAGATCACCCCCTTGCCGGATGTGACGTTCATTGAAGATGGGGAGTGGCTGGATATGGGCGGCAAAAGGTGGGTAGCGATCGAGACAGGTGGACATGCCCCAGGGCATCTATCCTTTTATGCACCAGAATCCAGTGAAATATTGTGCGGTGATGCCGTACTGCCACAGATTTCGCCCAATATCAGCTTGCAGCCGGGAAGTGATGCCCAGCCATTGTTATCTTATCTTCAGGGGCTGCATCGTCTAGGGAGTTTGGCTGTCGAGAAGGCATATCCGGGGCATCGAAATCCATTCAGCCATTTCACGGACCGAACCTCTCATCTGCTAGCCCACCATGAGGAGCGGCTTCAGAAGATGGATGAACATATTGCTCAGCACCCGTCGAACGGGTATGACGTTTGTGTTTCCTTGTTTGGTGATCGATTGGGCACACATCAGCTGCGCTTTGCCATGAGCGAAACGCTCGCTCATCTTCAGGAGTTGATCCGGCGGGGGCAAATTACGCAGGAACAGAGAGCGGATGGATCATTTTTTTTCAAAAAAGCATAACGGAGTTAGTTCAAAAATAGGAAAAGCAAAAGCAATTATTCATAAGGCTAAGGCTCTGCAGTGGGAGAACGTCTCCCGTTCAGGGCCTATTTTGTGTATATGAAATCGGAGGAAATGGAAAGCTTTAACCTTTCTTAACGGTTCATTCATCTGCTTTTAATCCAGGGCCCATAAGATAAGTGCATGAACTTCGCCAGAGAAAGTAGGGAAGAGCGATGAACAGAAAGAAACGAAATCAATGGAGAAAATGGCAAGCCACAGCGATGGCCACATTAGCGGTGGCTGCACTCTTTCAATATGTGAGATCCTCTGATGCCTTTGATGTTGCACATGCAGCAGCCAATGGAACAGATACCGATAGCTTACCTGCAAGTCAGTCGAATACCCGAGACGATGTGATGGATGAATGGACAGGCAGCTTTGTTCCGAATCAGGAAGAGGAACATGGAGACCGGAGCAGATCCTATGGCCGGAACTTCGGTCAGTCTGATGGTGAGTCTGACTTCGGAACTGGCAGTGGCAGTTACCAGTCACGCACAGGTGCATCATGAGTCCCGCTTACGAGACCACGTGTCCGTTGAAGTTCAGATTTCGTTCCATGAATACGGATGTGGAGGTTCAGCTGGTAGCTGCCGGACATGAGGAAGCTGAGCATGCCGCAGCGCTCGTAAAAAACTGGTTTGAAACACAAGAGCAGCGCTTCAGTCGGTTTATATCCAATAGTGAATTGAATCGTCTGAATCGTTCTGTGGGATGGATGCCTGTTTCTGCTGCCATGGATGAGGTATTGAGTTTGGCATACGGATATATAGGTCAGACGGAAGGGATTTTTCAACCGGGCATTTCAAAAGCTCTTCGGCAACAGGGATATGATGTCAGCTTCGATCAGATCGGGCAGCAAGAGCGAGGCATAACGCAGTCGCTGCAGCATACCTTAACAACGGTTGCCGCACTAATTCCGGAGGAGGAGTACGATTATACCTTCCCAGGATGGATGCACAGAGAGGGCAGCCGGATGGTGCATCTGGATCCTGGGATTGAACTGGACCTGGGCGGCATTGTGAAAGGCTGGGCAACGGAACGTATTGCCGATTGGCTGCAGCGCACGCTTCACATTCCTGCAGGCATGATTAATGCGGGAGGAGATATTCAGATGTGGGGTACACCTGCCTCTTCTGCATGGACTGTTTATATCAAGGATCCTATGCTGGATAAACGCAATCTGACAGGAAGCATTCAGTTACACTCCGGTGCGGTTGCGACTTCAGGAATTGCACGAAGACAGTGGCAGCAGGCGGATGGAAGTCTGTCCCATCATTTGATTGACCCGCGGACAATGAAGCCGGCTGATACGGATGTGGTACAATGCACCGTTGTAGGCCAGCATGTCTCGCAATGCGAGATTATCGCGAAGACCGTCTGTATCCTGGGAAGTGCTGAAGCGATGGGCTGGCTGAACAGGCATTATGACCGGCATGATGTTTTATGGATGACCCGGGAAGGTAAATTCTGGTTCAGAGGGGATATGGATGCACTCGAAGAGCGGTGGCCAGGCTTTGAACCGGACCACTGCTTCAGCCTTATTTAAAGATAAATATTTTGCATGCAGTTATATTGACGCATAGTGATGAAACGATAAGTCTATCAGATATGGGGGAGCCGGCTATGGCACAATGGATTGTTGATTATGTACCGACGTGGAATATCATTCGTATTAGCGGGATAGCCGCTTATCTGCTGCTCTTTGCAGGTGTCTTTCTGGGAATTGCCCAAGGGATGCCTACCGCCAAAGGCAAACCCAAAGCCACTATGTACCAGTGGCATACCCGGACGACCTGGCTTGCCTTTGGACTTGGTATCCTGCATGCACTAACCCTGTATATCGACCATTACAGTCCATTTACCTGGAGTGAACTGCTTATTCCGTTTAGTGCCTCAGTACATCCGGTTGGCAGCGGGCTTGGGACGTTATCCTTTTACGCCTTGCTGATCGTGCTGCTCTCCAGTGATCTGCGTAATAAACTGGGCCGCAAATGGTGGTTTATGTTCCACATGCTGTCTTATCCTGCATTTATCGGTTTGCTGGTCCATGGCATGATTACAGGTTCCGATTCGGGGAATGTACTGATGCGTTTAATGTACGTCTTTACCGGCTTGTCCATCCTTGGCATTACGGTGCTGCGGGGGCTTCTGCGTGAACGCAAGGGACCGCAAATCACGATTGGACCCAATCGTTCACAGTCACAGCCAGCCATGGAACGCACATGGGGTGAAGCATACGGACTCGTTGGTGCGGGGAGACAGGAACGGTTAAAATAGGCGTGATAACACCTGATGTATATACGAAAAAGAAGCGGCCCAAGGGCCGCTTTTTTCCATGAGCTCGTCCTTTATGGACATGTCTCATTTCCATATGACAAATGGGGGTTAAACGACATCATCACTGACCGGTTTCTGACCTAACGCTTCTTCCAGCTCCGACTGTTTGCGGTGAGCGATTCGGCTGCTTGCTGCCGAGGCTATGGCCCCGACAATATCATCCAGAAACGTATGTACAGGTCCCAGGCTTTTATCGTTCAGCCGTTCAAGTACACCAGGCTTAAGCTTGTCTACATAACCGTAATTCGTGAACCCGATGCTGCCATATACATTGACGATGGAAAAGGCAAGAATCTCATCCACGCCGTACAGCCCTTCATCATTCTCGATCATCTCCTGCAGAGGCGAAATGAGTTGACCCTTCTCTGCGAGCAGATCCAGCTGAATGCCTGTCAGAACGGCGTTCTGCACTTCGCGCTTGCGAAGAACCTTCTCCACGTTATCGATGCATTCTTCCATCGTAAGATCCGGATAGTACTTTTTCTGCAATAGCATGACCAGTTCTGCGATCTCTGGGATCGTGACGCCCCGCTTGTGCAGCCATTCCCTTGTAGCGTCCGCGACTTTGCGGCTGTTCAGGCTGTAAGGGATTTTTTCTTGTTCTGGATGTTCCATGGGCGATTCCTCCTCTGAAGTTAGCAATGTCCCTACACTTGATTCCTAATACGTATTAACCCGTTTTGTGTTTCTTTCTTTCAATATTGTTTTTGCTTGGTGCATCAGGGCTTGTTTAAAAAGTAGTTATTTTTTGGACGAAGGCTCGTATACATGATAGTACAAACTGTAAAAATGATGAGGGGGAACGTGATCATGAGTAAGATCCGATATATGCGTACGGCATCAGCAGCAGCACTGCTGAGCATTCCGATGGTGTTGTCCGGCTGCGGCATGTTTAATGCACAGTCATCCGAGGCTATCGATCCACCGCCGCCCATCCAGGAGGCAGCCATGATTCAGGCAGCCGAGGGCAATGGGACACTCGCAACCCTTCCGCTCACAACAGTCTATTTGCAGGATCAGCAAGGATTGCTCGCTCCGGTATCCCTGACGCTTCCGGCAGGTTCGGACGTTAGTAGTCCGAAGACTGCCCTGGATACACTAGTAACAGGTGGTGCTTATGCAGGTATGCTGCCTGAAGGATTCCAAGGTGTTCTTCCACAGGGCACGGTAGTGCAGAATGTAACGGTTCATCCGGACGACAAGCTTGCAGTCGTGGAGTTCTCAGGTAACTTTGCCAAATACGACGCCAAGGATGAGCGCAAAATGCTGGAAGCCGTCACGTGGACGCTAACAGGTACACCGGATGTGGAGAACGTGCAGATCTGGGTGGATGGCAAAAAGCTGACGCAAATGCCGGTAAACAGTACTCCGCTTCCTGAACCGTTGAATCGGGCGGTAGGTATCAATCTTGATTTGGGAGACACGTTCACCACCAACAGCAGTCCAGTCACTGTGTATTTCTCAGCTGCTTCGCCTGCGGGCATTCAATATTATGTTCCGGTTACGCGCCTGGTCACACCAGGTACGGACCGGGTGCAAGCCGCACTCAATGAGCTGATTAAGGGGCCAGCCAAGGGTGGGGAGCTGGAAGAGGTCATGACAGGCGGCACGGAATTGCAATCCGTCAAAACGGCAGAGGATGGAACCGTTACGGTCGCACTCAAAGACGATATGTTCGTCGAAGGAGACGCCGTGCCAAGCGAGCTGCTGCAATCGGTCGTATTGACAACGACAGAAAATACAGCGAGCAAGGATGCCAAGGTTCAAATCGAGTGGAACGGCCAAAAAACAGTCATGGGTGACGATAACCGGGATTATAGTTCGCCGGTCTCCAAGCCCGAGTATATCAATGAAATTCCGATCTAGGATTGGGACAAAATCTGGGACGGGTAACAGAGTCTTTGGCGGATAGATGCTTTTAACAGAACTCTTTGGTAAAATAAAAAGGATTAGTAAAGCGTGACTCAGTTCAACAATTACAGGATGCTTAAGTCGTAGGAGGCAGAAATGATGAGATCTAACGGACGAACCAGCGAACAGCTGCGGCCGATGAATTTAACAATTAACACAAATAAATACGCCGAAGGTTCTGTACTGATTGAAGTCGGGGATACCAAGGTTATCTGTACCGCAACGGTGGAGGAACGCGTTCCTCCTTTCATGAAAGGACAAGGCAAGGGATGGGTTACCGCAGAATATTCCATGCTTCCTCGTGCAACACATACTCGGAACCAGCGTGAAGCGAACCGCGGGAAGCTGACTGGACGTACGATGGAAATCCAGCGTCTGATCGGCCGTGCACTTCGCTCTGTGGTGAACCTGCAGGCGCTTGGCGAGCGGACCATTACCCTGGACTGTGACGTCATTCAAGCGGACGGAGGGACTCGTACAACGTCCATTACCGGCTCGTTTGTTGCGCTGGCACTGGCTGTGAACAAAATTGCCCAGCAGCACCGCCTGCAAACATTCCCCATCACGGATTTCATTGCAGCTGTGAGTGTAGGTGTAGTCGGAGAACAGCCCGTTCTGGATCTGAATTATGATGAGGATTCCAAGGCAAAAGTAGACATGAACCTCGTCATGACAGGTGGCGGAAAATATGTAGAGCTGCAAGGAACAGGTGAAGAAGCCCCATTTGACCGCCGTGAGCTGAATGCCATGCTGGAACTGGGTGAGCAGGGAATTCTGGAGATGATTGAGCGACAAAAAGAAGTGCTTGGACCGATTGCGCTCAAGATCGGTGCTAGTGGATTAGGAGAAGCCTAAGATGCATCTGGACAGCCCAATCATCATTGTTGCAACCCGGAATCAGGGTAAAGTAAGAGAGTTTGCCCATGCATTTGCACCCCTTGGCAAAGAGGTCAAAAGCATGTTCGATTACCCCGAACTTCCGGATGTCGTGGAGGACGGGGTAACCTTTGCCGAGAATGCATGGAAGAAAGCAAAAGCGGTAGGAGATGCACTTGGTCTTCCTGTGCTGGCCGATGATTCAGGACTTTGTGTGGACCTGCTGGATGGGGAGCCGGGTGTGTATTCGGCAAGATATGCTGGCGAAGGGGCAACGGATGCCCTGAATAATGCCAAGCTGCTTGCAGCGCTGGAATCCATCAAATCCGGTGAGGATACGCAGCAGCCGCTGCTCAGTCCGGCACGCTTTGTATGTGCCCTGGTTCTGTATGACCCGGCAACAGGGGACAAGTTTGAAGCGGAGGGTACAGCAGAAGGCTGGATTACGAGCGAGGCTGCCGGTGGCGGTGGCTTCGGTTACGATCCTCTGTTCTATGTACCTGAATACGAGATGACGATGGCCGAGCTTACGCTGGAACAAAAGCAGGCTATCAGTCATCGTGGTCATGCGCTGCGAGCACTTGTATCCCGGCTTGAAGGCTGAATCCTGGTTAACAGGAGCCTTATGAATCAGATATAACAACCTGAACAAATATGAAGGCGTTAATAGAAGGAGTATCATTCCTGAGGATTGTGGAATGGACTCCGGCTATTAACGCTTTTTTTCGTATCACAAGAATTGCACAGATTCGAAGTGTATAGAGCCAAGGTATACATTGATAATTTTTATTTATATCCTTCCATATACCTAGCAGGAATCTCCTTTTCGATACCATTCGGAAAAGAACGTGTGTTCTCTTTCCTAGTTGGTGAAGTACAGCAATTACACGTTTGAGAATCCTGGTGGGACCGGAGTTGGAAGAAGTTGCAAGCCCCGTACAGGATGGGGTAACATTCAAATTAACAAATCAAGAATGAACTCAATCGGAGGGATTAACCAATGCAGGAAGTGAAGCTTACGGTATCTTTTGATGACTATGAGAACGGTATCCGTATGGAGAATTTGATCAGGGAATTGGCTGCCAAACCCGAAGCGGGTTCACTGGAAAGTCTGGTTATTGGAGACTGGGGACAAGCTTACGAGAGTTCTCCGGACGAATTCATGAATGTTCTTATTGAATTGGCGCCAAGTTTTCCGTCATTAAAAAAGCTGTTCATTGGAGATATGGGCTTTGAAGAGTGTGAGGTTTCCTGGATTATTCAGACCAATCTGACCCCGCTTTTGAAGGCTTTTCCAGAACTGAAGTCCTTTACGGTGAAAGGCAGTAGCGGATTAAGCCTTGAACCCTTGCAGCATGCCAAGCTTGAAGAGCTGGTCATTATCTGTGGTGGACTGCCTCAGGAGGTGCTCGCTTCCATTACCAATGCTCAATTGCCTGAACTGCGCAAGCTCGAATTATACCTGGGTGTAGATGATTATGGCTTCGACGGTTCACTTGAAGATGTGCTTCCGCTGCTGGAACAGGGACGATTCCCCAATCTAGTGTACCTTGGCCTAAAAGACAGTGATATTCAAGATGACATCGCCAAAGCCGTGGCACAGGCTCCCATTGTAGATCAACTGGAAGTACTGGACCTTTCCCAAGGCACATTGTCGGATGAAGGGGCTGAGGCTCTGCTTGCCAGCGACAAGATTAAGAAGTTGAAGCATCTCGATCTCAGCTACCACTACATGACAGACGAAATGCTCATTCGCTGGAAACGTTCAGGCTTATCCGTTGATGTCAGCGATCAGCAGCAGAGTGATGAAGATGACTGGCGTTATCCGTCATTAACGGAATAAGGGATGTCAGGCGTTACGACGAACCAAACAATTCAGAGACTACAATCCCAAAGTAATGAGATGCACATAGAACGGCCGTTTTGGTTGATCGGAAATCCGGATAATCGCAGAACCAAAGGCCTGCAGCAGGCAAGGCTGCAATGTGGCATGAGCCCTGCTGAAGTGATCCCCTATGCCGACTTGCTCAAGACCTGGAGACAGGGTGGATCCTTGGCTGACGTGGTCAATCCAGGTTTACAACGCAAACTTACACCGGAAGTGGCACCCCTGATTCGAATTGATGCACCAGGAGAGCAATGGGATGTGGAGCGTGAATTGTTATCTCTTGGGGCGAAGGATGGCGAACCCAACGCTGAACCATTCAGCAGGGAGTCGTTTACGGCAGAGGAGGCGCTAGGTTTACAGCAGGATTGGGGCCGCATCTATGCACCTGCCCAATGGTTTAATGGCTGGAAAAGCAGTCTGAAACGGATCGGAAGTGAAGTGGGTGAATTGTGGCCTTCTGCCAGATTTCTGAACGATCCAGAAGACATTGCTACCATGTTTGACAAAAGGAAGTGCCAACAGCATTTATCGGCTCACAGAGTTGATGTTCCTCCCGTTCTCCAGTCTCCGGAGCGAATTTTGAGT
The DNA here is from genome assembly GCF_004000925.1 of Paenibacillus illinoisensis NBRC 15959. Lineage (GTDB taxonomy): Bacteria > Bacillota > Bacilli > Paenibacillales > Paenibacillaceae > Paenibacillus > Paenibacillus illinoisensis. The sequence continues at coordinate 250,418 of NZ_BIME01000008.1, forward strand.
TATTCGGAACTGCGCCCAGCCATGCAGGCCTCAGGCATGTACCGGGTATTTGTTAAGCTTGCCTGTGGCTCGGCGGCATCAGGTGTTGTTGCTTATCAGATCAACCCGCGAACGGGTGCAGAGATAGCTGTTACCACTGTGGGGATGGCAGTGGTTAAGGGTAGGCCGGTTTTCTACAACGAAGGCCGCCTGCAGAGGTACACCCGCAGTGAGGAAATTAAGACTCTGCTGGACTGGTTATGTGCAGAAGGGGCTCAAATTGAACGGTGGATGGCCAAGGCTTCATATGGCTCGCGTGTATTTGATATTCGTCAGCTTGTAGCTGGCGGTCATGCAGGTCATGCGATCGTGAGGCTGAGCCAGACGCCTATAACAAATTTGCATTTACGCAACGAGCGGATGCTGCCAGAGGAAGCAGGGGTGGACGACTACAGGCTGGGTCTGGTCCAAACCGCTGCTCAAACAGCGATGGCAGCATTTCCGAAATCATGGTCTGCCGGCATTGATGTCATGCTCAGTGGAGGGGGCAATCCTCGTGCCTATGTTCTGGATGTGAATCCGTTCGGTGATCTGCTGTACCACGTACAGCACAACGGACTTGGAACATATGAATGGGAGATGGATATTCTGCGAAAGGAGCCTTACGAACATGCCTGATATGAACACCATTGTTGGCTCCCATGATCTGTTAATGATTACCCTGGATACGTTAAGATATGACGTAGCGAAGCAGGAGGAAGTGAATTGTCCCAATCTATGCGGATCGGGTTCCTGGGAGAAACGGCATACCCCGGGAAGTTTTACATATGCAGCACATCATGCCTTTTTTGGTGGTTTCATGCCTACGCCCGCCAATACGGACAAGGCCTCGCATGTCCGGCTGTTTCATTCCCGTAATACCGGATTGAAGACTCATCCGCATACCTGGCTGTTTGATACACCGGATATCGTATCCGGTTTGGCGGAGGAAGGATATCGCACAATCTGTATAGGTGGAGTCATATTTTTTACGAAAAAAAATCCGCTGGCCAAAGTACTGCCTGGTTACTTTCAGCAGAGTTATTGGCGAATGACCTTTGGGGTTACCAATCCTCGCTCGACAGAGCATCAGGTCCAGCACGCATTGAAGCTGCTTGAACAGATACCACAGGATGAGAAAGTATTTCTATTTTTGAATGTGTCGGCCATTCATGGTCCCAATCGCTATTTTGTGGAAGGGGCAAGGGAGGACTCTGTTGAGACTCAACGGGCTGCCCTTCGGTATGTGGATCAGGCGCTGGGGCCGTTGTTTGATGCCATGCGAGAGCGTTCGCGGCCAACGTTCTGTCTTGCATTTTCGGATCATGGAACAGCTTATGGCGAAGATGGGTATCAGGGACACAGATTGGCGCATGAGGTTGTCTGGAATGTACCTTATCGTGAATTTGTTTTATAGCGTGCATTGCAACCATTTTATTGTAAGTGAAAACAACCGGAGACAGGAGGCAACCGATGGATAATCCGTCTGAGTTTACAACAACAGGTCATTCCGCAGCGTCCGGATCCAATACGACCACAGGTCTTAGGGAAGTACTGACTTTACCTTATCGCTCTTATCTATACTCTTATCCGCATAAGACGGCATACCGGGAATTGGACCCGCCGCTGCCCTTGGGGCCGCTCTGGGAACGTGAAAATACAGACACGTATTTTTTATATATGCATATACCGTTCTGCGCTGCCCGCTGCGGATTCTGCAATCTGTTCACTTTGCCAGACCGGCGTGACGATACACATGAACGTTATGTGGATGCACTGGAACGCCAGGCGAAGCAATGGGCTCCCCTGACCTCACGCAGACCGTATTCGAGGTTTGCCATTGGTGGCGGAACGCCAACCTTATTGAATGAGGTTCAGTTAAACCGTTTGTTTGACATTGCGGAAAATGTGATGGGACTTAATCCCGCCCATGCTTCCATCTCAATAGAAACCTCGCCTGACACCGTGACTGAAGGGAAGCTTGCGTTACTGAAGGAACGCAGCGTGGACCGTGTCAGTATGGGGATTCAGAGCTTTATTGAAGCGGAGGCTGCAGCAATTTATCGCCCGCAGAAACCACAGGAAGTAGAGCGCGCACTGGAGAAGCTTACGCGGTACGACTTTCCTTTGCTGAACCTGGATTTGATCTATGGTCTTCCCGGCCAAACGGTGGAGTCATGGCTGTATTCGCTTGAACGTGTCCTGTCTTATGAGCCGGGAGAGATTTTCATTTATCCGCTGTATACCCGCGAGAATACAATCGTGAAGCCGGAGGATATTCAGCGTCAAGGGCCGGATATTCGCATGGAGCTGTACACTGCGGCAAGAGAAACATTAAAAAGCAGGGGATATGTTCAGTATTCCATGCGCAGGTTTGCAAAAGAGTCATCCTCTCTTGCAAGCAAAGAGCTGCTGCCGTACAGCTGCCAGGAGGAAGGCATGGTTGGCCTTGGATGCGGTGCTCGTTCCTATACCAGCGAAGTACATTATGCATCAAAATATGGAGTGAGCTATAAGGCTACCCAGAGCATCATCGCCGATTATGTAGCTACCGAGCGATATGATGTAGCGGATTATGGCATTGTGCTGAGCAGGGAAGAGCAGAAACGCAGATTTATTTTAAAAGCACTGCTGCATCGGGAAGGTCTGACTTTGGATGATTATCTCCAGCGGTTCGGAAGTAAAGTTATGACGGATTACGCCTGGCTCTCCGAACTGCTGACAGAGGGAATGGCTGTGATTGAGCAGGAGAATGGACAACAGGTCCTGCGTTTAACCGAAGAAGGTCTGGGATATTCCGATGCTATTGGAGATTGGTTAATATCTGCCGAGATTCGCGAGCAAATGGAAGGGTTTGTGTTCTCATGAGAGCAACCTTGTATTATCGGGGGAGGCTGTCCTCCTGTAATTATGATTGTCCCTATTGTCCGTTTAGCAAAACTGTGGATTCCAAGGAGACGCTGGAAACAGACAAACAACAATTGCGTCAGTTCGTGGATTGGGTGAAGGCTCAGGAAGAGGCCGGACACCAGTTTTCCATTTTCTTCAATCCCTATGGTGAGGCTCTGGTGCGGCACTGGTACAGGGATGCGATGGTTGAACTGTCGCATATGCGGCATGTCCATAAGATTGCAGTGCAGACCAACCTTTCCGCGAAGCTGGATTGGGCTCGTGAACTGAATTCCGGAACAGCTGCGTTCTGGGCAACCTATCATCCTCGTGAGACCAAGGAATCTTCTTTTATTAAACAATGCCTTACTTTGCGTGAAATGGGTCTCGAATTCAGCGTGGGCACGGTGGGACTCCGCAGTGCATTTCCTGCCATTCAGTCCATGAGAGAGGCGCTGCCGGACGATATCTACATGTGGATCAATGCCTTTAAGGATAAGCCTAATTATTACGAACCGGAAGAGGTTGCCTATTTGCGGTCGATCGATCCGCTGTTTGAGGGGAACTTACGGGATTATGATAGTTATGGCAAAGGCTGTGCGGCCGGCTCGGAGGTATTTTATGTGCAGGGTTCGGGACATGTAAAAAGGTGTTATAAGGATCGCCGGATTATTGGCCATTTGTACCGTGACGGGTTGGAAAAGCTGTCTGCGGATCGGCCTTGCAGGATGAAAAAGTGCGGCTGTTATATTGGATACGTTCATATGACGGACTCTCCATTCAGGGAGATTTATGGCCGTGGCTTGCTTGAACGAAACCCGGAATCCGTTGTGATGACTCGATGATTTCCTTAAAGTAAGATGGAGATTATGAATGCTTCTGATTAATGCTTATGGCTAAACTAAGACGCGACAATAAATATAGAGGGGTGCCCAGGTGAATGCATAAATGCTGTTCACCTGGCACCCCTCTTTTTAAACTACATTCTGTTAACGAATGGCAACCTTATATGTGCGCAACCAGGAATTAATCTGTGTCAAGTAAGCAAACAGCTGTGGACCGGACATGAGCTGCCCAAACCAGGGCAGATTAGACGAAGCATCAGGTGAAGATGCGAGCTTGCGAATCTGGGCCTTGTCAATTAAAGGCAGAATCGGCGAAGATGCATCATCAAGGATATCCAGCACCTGCTGCTTAACGGCCGCCAAATATTCTGGATTATGTGTTTTGGGATAAGGACTCTTTTTACGATATAAAACATCGTCAGGCAATACACCCTCTAACGCTTTTCTCAGGATTCCCTTCTCGCGGCCGCCCGTTATTTTCATTTCCCAGGGAATGTTAAATACATATTGAATCAGGCGATGATCACAGTAAGGAACTCGAACTTCGAGCCCTGCCCCCATACTCATCCGGTCCTTCCGATCAAGTAGGGTAGGCATGAAGCGGGTGATGTTCAAATAGGACATGACACGCATTTGTGCTGCCTTTCCGGTCTCCCCATCCAGCAAAGGAACCTCAGCCACAGCATCCGAATATCGGTCTGCAAGATAGTCCAGTGGTCTGATCCACTCCCGAATGTCTGCAGATAACAAACCTGCACGCATGTCAGGTGCTACCGACCAAGGGAACGTTCCCGAATTCAGCATCTCGTCCCGATGGAACCAGGGGTACCCTCCAAACACCTCATCGGCTGCCTCTCCCGAGATGGCGACGGTTGCCCCTTTCTTGATTTCCTTACAGAACAAATAGAGAGAAGAATCCACATCGGCCATCCCGGGCAAATCCCGAACTAACATGGCCTGATTCAAGGCATGAACCAACTCTCCATTCTCAATCTCAATCCAGTGATGATCTGTCTTCAGTTCATCCACCATACGCTGGATCCAGGGGCCATCTGCACCAGGCTGGAAGGAGTGCGCCTGAAAGTGCTTGGCATTATCCACGTAGTCGACAGAATACGTACTGACTTGACCTTGACCCGTGCGGTTGTAATAGTCTACTGCCAGTGCAGACAGGGCACTCGAGTCAAGGCCCCCTGACAGAAGGGAGCAGACTGGAACATCGGAAGCGAGCTGACGCTCAAGCGTATCCTGCAGCAGACGCCGTACCTCGGCAGCAGTCTCATCCAGATCATGCTCGTGAGGCTGGCTTTCCAGCTTCCAATATGCGTAGGTTCGGATTCCATTCCGGTTGAAGATGAGCGCATGTGCTGGTTTGAGTTCATTCAACGAGGAATAGACACCGTGTCCAGGCGTCCTGGCCGGACCTACGATAAATACTTCTGCCAGGCCCTCGGGGCCAACAGCAGCTTCAACATCCGGGTGAAGCAAAAGGGATTTGGGTTCGGAGCCGAATACGAGAGCGTCTTTTGCATTGCTGTAAAACAATGGTTTGACGCCAAGGCGGTCACGTGCCATGAAGACCTGTTCGCGTCCTCCATCCCAGATGGCAAAAGCAAAAATGCCATTAAAACGGTCTACACATGCCGGTCCCCATTCGATATAAGAGGCGAGCAAAACTTCCGTATCACATTGCGTACGGAAATGGTGCCCCCGTTGAAGCAGCTCTTTTTTCAATTCGGGTGCATTGTATAGTTCTCCGTTATACACGACGGTATAGGAGGTGTCTCCCTGTAACGCATGCATGGGCTGAGCCCCGTTCTCCGGGTCCATTACGCTGAGCCGGCGATGTCCAAATGCACAAGGATTGGAGATCCATGTACCTGAAGCGTCGGGCCCCCGGTTCGACAAACTGTCTGTCATTCGGAGCAGCAGTTCCGATTCCTGGGTCAAATCCCGATTCCACTGTATGAAGCCGGTTATACCGCACATGGTTGTTCATCCTTTCTTAGTCGATTCGTTGGTCCTGTAGAGTGTTGCATGGCATGTAGCCAGCGAATGTTGTCTTTTTCGTCAGAAGTCGTAACAAATATATGCCGAAAGCAGGCATAAAATGTCTGTCCTCTTCGGAAACTATATCTAGGAACAACGGCCTCAGCATGCCTGTGAAGGAGAGAATGGACTGTGGACAAAACAACCTATTATGTTTCTGTGGGTGGACGTTCCGTTTTGCAGGATCAGCACGCAGCTGCTTATGAATGGGTTATTCAGGCGACACCTCAGGAAGTAGACCATTTAATGGGACTCCTTAACCTGATGCAGGAAAAAGAGGAAGAGGCCTTTCCAGGAATGGTATTCCCGTGGCCGGATACACCTGAAGAATCGGTGAATCGGGCATATGAAGCTGCTATACAGCAGGTTTATCAAGAGATTTATCGTTTGGGAACACCGGAGACAAGACGAGAGATCGAACAAAGTACATGAAATGATAAGGAGCGATAACAATGTATGCAATTCAGGATGCCAAGATCCGTAGATTAACCGAGGTGGATGGATTGTCTTGTGCAGAAGTGGAGGTACAACCAGCGAACGCGGGAGATCCTTCTTTATTAGTATATGTAGCAGCAACTCAGCCTGGAAGCACATTGGAAGTGGTAAGGATTGTACGCAACCATTCGGATGCTGTTCTGGATTGGTACAACAACAATATGCACACTGCTTTTGAGGATGCAACGGAGACAGCGTTTCAGAACAGTGAGGGTGTGACCGCAGGAGAAGATAAAGAACGATTCCAAAGTGAATTGTTAGCATTTGGGCTGCTCGGTCCAACCCTTAAGCGTTACTTAGTTGGTCAGGCGTAATCATCTTCCAGCATGGATAATGGAGCTAACCCGGAGCAATACTACAACCAAGTTCCGGGGAGGTGATAGCAATGGCTTCCAAGTTCAAGAAAAACAAAGGAAACCTTTACGCGCATCATACCGAGTTTGCCGGGGAAGTGCTCGCCGTTAACAGCAAGCGTCCTACGCTTAGAAATCCATGGCGTAAGGGAAACAAGTAACCGGAATGAAGAACCCGCCTTTTCTTTTGGAAACGGCGGGTTTCTGCATGTAATCTGATGGTGAAGACGGTGGGAGGTCAGGCATACTCACGAAGGACTTGAATTCCTTTGACGATATTGTAAATAAAGCTTAATCCATAAATCACAAAGAACAGAATGACATACCCGATGGCACCACCGATGCTCTGGGAGGTAACGAAGAAATAAAAGAGGGGGATGGCCGCGAGAAACGGGAAAACGTGTGAAAACAAGGCCCGTTTGGCATGTCCCTCAATATAATTATCCCGCGCAACAATCCAAATGATAATCGGGAACAGAAAAGGAGCGAAGAAAATACTGAAATAGGATAAGGCGGACAAAAGCTGTCTCATAACAATTCTCTCCTTCTTCGAATGAATTCAGGTGTAAAGGTATGTATGCAAAAGATTACCCAGCCACGCTGACAATGAATAGTCTATGTTCCATATGGGGAATATACCCTGCCATCAACAATATTGCCTGCGAATCCAGAACGTATTCGATCGGTTGAGCAACGTATGAAATTATACGTAAATGAATGTAACTGGATGCAACTTATTAATTTTTTTATAAAAGTATTGAAAAATATAGAAAACCGAGTATAATAGAAATCGCGCCAAAAATTTTATTTATACATACTTGTCTCAGTAGCTCAGCAGGATAGAGCAACGGCCTTCTAAGCCGTCGGTCGGGGGTTCGAATCCCTCCTGGGACGTTCAAGAAAGCTTCCTTTGGGAAGCTTTTTTTACGTTCAGGGGATGAGAACCCCGATGGTTCGTCGGAGCATAAGCATCGAAAGGATTACTTCGCAGTCTCGACTGCAAGGAGAGTATCTCTCCTGGACTGAGATATATAGGTTTTACCTATTAATGAAATAGAAACTATATATTTTAATAATAAGTCTGGGTATGCCACAATAAACTTATCATTACGAAAGCGACGGTGGTATCAATGAAATCAATTAATCAATGGCAGGCAGAGGAGTATGATCACAAATTGGCCTTTGTATCGGGATACGGAAAAAGTTTAATTTCATGGCTTCAACCTCAAAAAGGAGAACGGATTCTGGATTTAGGCTGTGGGACGGGTGATTTGACACACGAAATCGCCATGTCACAAGCAGAGGTGGTTGGCATGGATGCCTCTCCGGAGATGATTCAACGGGCGAGAGAGAAGTTCCCAGAAATCACATTCGTGGAAGGGGACGGACACCGATTCGAGGCGAGCAAACCTTATGATGCAATCTTCTCCAACGCGGCATTGCACTGGATGAAGTCCCCTGAACTTGTTGTAGAAAGCATATGGAATGCACTAAATCCTGGCGGACGCCTGGTCGTGGAGTTTGGTGGAAAGGGTAACGTTCAGACCATAGTAACTGCACTGGAGACAGTGCTCGAACAAAAAACAGGAATTCATGCTGCAGATCGCAATCCCTGGTACTTTCCAACAATCGGTGAGTACAGCTCCCTCCTGGAAGAGAAGGGATTCCTGGTTCGGCAGGCCTATCATTACGATCGTCCTACCCAGCTTCAAGATGGGGAGAAGGGTATTGAGGGGTGGTTAGCTCATTTTGGAGGGGACTATTTTGCTGGTCTATGCAAGGAACAAATTGAGGGAATTTGCCTTGGAACGAGTAAAATAGTAGTACCAAAGCTCTGGAAAGAAGATGCCGTCTATGCGGATTATAAGCGTTTGCGAGTGGAGGCTGTAAAACCTGATAAGTAAAATGAATGTATTATTTTCTCTGTTAAATGAATTTAAAGGGTCATCACTCTTTAAAGCCTGTATCTTGCAGGGATCATGATTCTCATGCTTCAATGAGGATTGTGGTCTTTTTTCCTATGAACTCGTTCAAAATTCAATATCTTCATCGACAAATAAATACAAACTTCTTATTTTTCTCTTACTCAAGAACCATATAAGTAATTTTTATATCATATCTGTAATTATTTAGAAGGGAAAAGTGATGATTTAGTAGAATAATTTACCATGGGTCAAACCTCTTGTGGAAGGGATGGTGACATTATACAAGTATTGCAGTACTTGTTCGGACAAGACCCCAGTGATTGGTGAGGTATTCATATTAAGAAGGAGGGGCATCGCCTTGAATAAACGATTGATATCCATATTATTAAGTGTCCTTATGATTTTTTCCATCATCATGCCTGCGGCTGGAGCCGCTCCAGCAGAAGTACAGCTTGACAGGAATTTGCCTACCAAGGCTGAAGCCGAGCAGTGGAGAGAGATTCTCGACCAGCGGGAAGAGAAACTTGCTGCAGAGCCTTTTTTGGATCAGAGGCTGGAAGGTCTAGGTGGAGAGAAGACAAGAGTGATCGTTGAACTCTCAAACAAACCCGTAGCTGTAGCGCAAGGCGAATCAACCCTCTCAGGAAAGTCATTTACCTCCTCTATGGAAACAAATGCTGTGACGAAGGTCGAACAACAACAACAGTCATTTGTACATAGCCTCACTCAGAACAAAATCAATCACAAAGTATTGGAAAAGTACGCATACGCCTTGAATGGTGTAGCCATTGAAGTGAATGGTAGCCAAATGGGACAGTTGCTTCGCATACCAGGTGTGGTCAGTGTGTATCCTGACCTTGAAATCGCGTTAACGCCAGAGAACGATGAAGTTAATCCTTATATGAAGGATACAGCTCCGTTTATCGGTGCCCCGGAAGTATGGGATTTGGGATACAAAGGAAATGGTATCAAGGTCGGCGTTATTGATACAGGGATCGATTACGAGCACCCTAATCTGACAGAAGGTTATAAGGGTGGATGGGATTTTGTGGATAACGATGAAGATCCTTATGAAGCAACAAGAGAAGAGTGGAAGGGGTCTGGACAGCCCGAGTTTAACGAAAGAGGCAGTTCCTACTATACATCCCACGGTACTCACGTAGCAGGAACGATTGCCGCTCGTGAAGCTGGAGATTATGGAGTTATTGGTATTGCTCCTGAAGCCGAAATCTATGCTTACCGCGTATTAGGGCCATATGGAAGCGGACAGACCGCTTGGGTACTGGGCGGAATTGATCGCTCGGTGAAAGATGGGATGGATGTCATCAACCTCTCACTGGGGAATACAGCAAATGATCCGAGCTACATTACTTCAGTTGCCCTCAATAATGCCATGCTGTCAGGTGTAACTGCAGTGGTCGCAAGTGGTAATGAAGGCCCGAACCGTTACACCCTAGGTTCTCCGGGAGCATCGGCTATGGCAATTACGGTCGGTAACTCTACGGGTCCTAGTCAGATGATTACAGCCGACACACATTTTTGGATCGGTGAGGAAGGTGAAGGTACACTACCTGAAGAATTGCCTGTACCTGAGGTTGAGCAATCACCTGAACTGGGAGTAGCACCAGGGGCTGAAGCTCCAGAAATTCCGGAGCAAGACATTCCTGCTAGCACACCAGATGAAGATGAGCCAACCGTTAAAAAGCCTGAATCGGCAGGCGAGGATACGCTGCCACAAGGAGAGCAAGCAGAGACTACATTGGAAACAGAACAAAATACAACTACTCCTAGTACGGAAGAAGCGGTACCTGCGGAAGAGGAGGAAGTCGCAGCTCCAACTGAAACGGACGCCACTCCACTAACCGTTACAGAATCAGTCTATCGCCTGGATGTGATGGGCTGGAATCTAGCGGAGGATCCAGAAACGGTATTGAATGGACAATACGATTTGGTGTACGCCGGCCTGGGCAAACCAACTGATTTTGAAGGAAAAGATATGAAAGACAAGGTTGCTTTCATCCAGCGCGGTGAGCTGGCATTCGTTGACAAGATTGCCAATGCCAAAGCGGCTGGGGCGATTGCCGTTATTGTTTACAATAATATTCCTGGGCCAATTGGCGTTAGTTTGGGGGATGATTTTGAATTTATCCCTACACTGAGCATGAGCAAGGAAGATGGAGAAGCGATCAAAGCTCAGCTCGATGCTGGTCAAGGCGTTGAAGTCAGCTTCAGTGATTTCGTCAAAGACATGACAGAGGGAGATGAGATGAACTCCTCAAGTTCCCGAGGACCAGCCAAGGTAACACTGGACATTAAACCTGACATTGTTGCACCAGGAACTAGTATCCTGTCAACCATTCCTGCGTATGGCAAGGATGAGCCTGGAGCGGATTACGATCAAGCGTATGGACGTAAATCAGGAACAAGCATGGCAACTCCGCATGTAGCCGGGCTGATTGCATTGCTGATCGAAAAACATCCGGATTGGACACCTTTTGATATCAAAGTTGCACTTATGAACAATGCCAAAGTACTGAATACAGAGAACTATGATGTGTTCGATCAAGGTGCTGGACGTATACAGGCTACAGAGACGATTGATCCTGAGACTTTCGTTAAAGTCATGGATGTCACGAAATATACTGAAAACGGCGAGGCGGTAGAAAAGGAAAACGTTACAGGTAGTGTTAATTTCGGCAACTTCCTGAGTACGGACGAAAAAACGGTCAGCAAAACGCTCAAGGTTCAGTCACTAAAAGGGACAGGTGGGGAATATTCTGTATCCGTTAATCCTACTCGCACCATTAATGGAGTCTCGGTTTCCGTTGATAAGACGTCCTTTGAATTGAACGGAGAAGAAGAGGTAACGGTGACGATTACGGTTCCAAAAGGCGTGACGACTGTTGGTGAAGCTCAGGGGTATCTTCAGTTCAATCATGGAGCGAAAACGTACAGCTTACCGTACGTGGCTCACTTCAATGTTACAGAGGCCGGTGTGAAATACATTGAAACGAAGTATGGTAATGAGACAAATCCATTCCATTATCCATTGAAGGAAGATGGCAAGCTAGATACACTTGATATTTTTATGGAATTCCATAATCCAATGAACTTCGCACTAATAGAGATTTTTGATGGTCTGAACCCGGATGGTGGTTTTTATCAGGATGGATACATTGGATATATTGCTGGGGGTTACAATGACTTCGATGCCAACACTAGATATAAACTTCCTTGGGATGGGACGTATTTAGACTACACAACCGAGGAAGATACAGTTATTCCAGATGGCTTGTACACGGTTGATATTACAACTATAGGTACAGACGGCAAAACGTATGTAGAAGATACCCCTCCATTCTTGGTGAAAACAGAAGCACCAGTGGTAAAAGTGCCTGAAAAACTAGAAATACAGCAAACAGGTACGAACTCTCTTGCAGGTACGGTTGAAGACCTGTACTTCACTGTTGCTCCTGCACTTAAAAGTGGATGGAATTATGATCTTGACTTAACAAAATCCTTGAAGTCCGGCTATATCGTCAAAGACTCTACTGATAAGAAGATCAAAGAGGGGAACTTTGAAGTAGAATCAGACGCTTCATTTACTGTTACTCTTGAGGGATTGCTTCCAGGAGAATATAGTGTGGAAATCACTATTGAAGATCTTCAAGGATTGGTGGGAACGTCTTCTACCGCTTTAACTGTAAAAAAAGATCCTGATCCGCAAGTGCCTAATCCTGGCACACCATCTCCAGGCTCTGGTTCTTCAGGTGGATCAAGCTCAGCACCTTCGCCAACACCAACGCCATCGCCAACTGTAAAGGGTGATGCATCCGTAACCGAGAAGAAAAATACGGACGGAACAATCCAAGCTACAGCTGCACTTTCCGAAACGGCTATCAATACACAATTATCAGGTGATGGAAAAGAAGTGAAGCTGGATCTATCCGCTATAGAATTTGAGAAGTATAGTCAAGTGGAACTAACATTAAATAAATCTATAGCTGATAAGATTCAAGCAGCTGGCAAAAGCTTGGTTATTGAAGGCCTAGCGTTTAATGTGTCTATTCCTGCAATTTCACTAACGGACTACATCTCTTCAAGCGGCTTCAGTTTGAAACTGCATGTATTAAAAGAGCAAGCGGACAATCAGAATGAGAAGCATGTTTCTTCAATCGTGTCCATAGATCAGGAAAAAGACACATTTAAGCACAACATTACGCTTACTTTGAAATATGATGCGAAGTCTGTGAAAGATCCGCGCAAAGTCATTGCTTACCACCAAACAACAGAAAAAGTATGGCAGCCTGCATCTTTGTCGGATGTGTCTCAACAAGGGCAATTGAAGTTCAATGTTACAGAGCCAGGAGCATATGCTGCGGTGGAAAATGACGTAACCTTCGGGGATATTATTAATCACTGGGCTAAAGATGAAATCGAAGTAATTGCATCTCAACAAATCACTAAAGGTATTAATGCAAATACATTTTCACCTAATAGAACCATTACTCATGCAGAATTTGCAACGCTGCTCGACCGAATCTTTGGAACGGGTATCGAATGGGAAGTACGCAGCAAAGAGGCTGGTGCACGGGAACAATTGACTCGTGAAGAAATGGTTCTAATGATCGCAGATGCTCTGGAACTGGAACAAGGACCGGCATCTGTTGATTTCAAAGACGGAGATCAGATCTCGGATGAAGCGAAATCCGCTGTAGCTTTTGCGGTAGAGAATGGTCTGGTTAAAGGGATGAACGGTAATCAATTTGCTCCCAAAGCCACATCAACCCGCGCACAGGTATCGGTTATTCTGTACCGCCTACTTGAACATCTGGGCAAAATCTAAATGAGCATAGGGCATTCGCATAGTTAAAGAAAAGGGACCTTCCGTCACGGAAGGTCCCTTTTTATCGTTTGGAATTTATCTATCTCATGAATCACCAATCAATCGATTTTTACTGGCCATGATACCTGTAATCAGCAATACGATGGCGAGTGCAACCTGCAAAAGCAATGGAATGGTCCAGCCATGCGTCCAATCATGTATTAGTCCGAACAACAAGGGGCCTCCCGCTGCCAGCATATACCCGAACGATTGAGCCATTCCCGATAATCCTGCCGCTTGTCTTGCGTCCGCAGTCCGAAGTACAAAGAACATCGTAACCAGACCGAATGAAGCCCCGCCACCAATACCAGCGAGAACCACTCCGATAGTAACCAGTGAGGAGATCCCGCTTAATAGGAACGCATAGCCCAAGATGAGGCAAGTACAGGTGATGGCTGTCAGAACGCGTTGATCCTTCATTCGCCCAGCCAGGATGGGGATAACGAACGTCACTGGAACGCTGACCATCTGCATCATGGACAACATCAATCCTGCAGAAGATGGGTTAAAACCCTGCGTAGACAAAATTTCGGGCAGCCAGGTAATGGTCGAGTAAAAAATTAACGACTGTAATCCCATAAAAAGCGTGATATACCAAGCGAGTGAAGATGAGATGAGTCGTACCGGTTTCTCTGCATTCCGAGATGCTACATAGACTTCTCCGCGGCGTCCGTTACGAACGTGAGGCAGCCACAAGATAAGAGCCAGGATGGAGAGCACAGCCCACATTCCAAGTGAAGCATGCCAACCCATAGAGGTGAATCCTGCTGCCGGAACGCTAATTCCCGAGGCGATGGCACCCCATATGTTCATGGATACGGAATATAGGCCAGTAACCAGTCCCACTCGTAATGGAAAATCCCGTTTAATCAAACTGGGGAGTAACACGTTACTTAGTGCGATTCCACATCCCAGGATGGCTGTGCCTGCAAAAAGTGCAGGGACAGACGGCAAAAAACGCAGTGCAATACCACACGTTACAATAATGATTGCGGTCAGCAGTGCGGCCTCCAAACCGAATCTTTTTGCCAGCTGCGGAGCAAAGGGGGAAATTGCCGCAAAAGCAAGCAGTGGCAGTGAAGTGAGCAATCCCGCCATGGTATGACTTATCCCTGTATCGGCACGAATTAAATCAACGATAGGCCCTGCCGCTGTAATGGGCGATCGCATCGTGGCTGCAATCAGGATGATGCCTGTAAGGAGAAGTCCGAGTTTCACGGACGCTGTAGAGTTATCCGCAACTGCATGATCAGGCGAATGTTGATGTGAAGAGAATGGCATAGGTAAATCTCCTGTTATTTATTTTTTCTAATATGTATACTTTGATACATACGTATACCAACAAGCATAACATTCGGTGTCAACATTGGGCAACGAAGTGGGATGAACATATCCCCAGAACGCAAAAAAAGCTTCCCAAAGGAAGCTTTTCTTAATACGTCCCAGAATGG
>NZ_BIME01000009.1 GCF_004000925.1 Paenibacillus illinoisensis NBRC 15959
TTTTTATGATTATGCGGGTGTAGTTCAATGGTAGAACTTTAGCCTTCCAAGCTAATAGCGTGGGTTCGATTCCCATCACCCGCTTACAGTAAGCCTCTTGCCTTGTGCGAGAGGTTTTTTTATTTATTTATAATCTCATGTGCACTTCATCTTATATGAACAGCTCAGACTTTAGTAACTTGCTCTTGCCGAATGATTTTGTTTAAATTAGGTAGAAACAGGATTATCTTGGTTAAAAATGGTTCGGATCTAAAGGGGAGGAATCGTGTGAAAAGAGCTCTTGTTATTGGAGGACATGGAACGTTAGGAAAGGCGATTGTTGCCAAGTTGAATGAGCTGTCTGTAGAAGTGGTTACAGCAGGTAGAAGCTCAGGTGATTATCAGGTCGATATGACTTCAACGGATAGCATTAAGGCTCTTTTTGAAACTGTGCAAAACATTGATTACGTCGTTGTCGCGGCTGGGCAGACACATTATGCCAAACTGGAAGAGCTGACCCCTGAGAACAACATGATCAGTGTACAGAGCAAATTGCTGGGACAGGTCAACATCGTGTTGATTGGACAACACTATGTTAATGACAATGGGAGTTTCACGCTGGTTAGTGGTATTATCAAGGATCATCCTATTGCACAAGGTGCTTCAAGTGCTATGGCCAACGGGGCAATCGATGCGTTTGCTAAAGCGGCAGCCTACGAAATGCCAAGAGGTATTCGTTTGAATTCGGTCAGCCCTAATTTGTTTGAAGAGTCGGCTGAGAAATATAGAGACTTTTTCATTGGTTTTAACCCGGTACCTGTGGAACGAGTGGCTAATACGTTTATTCAAAGTGCGCTGGGCATCGAAACGGCACAAACCTTTAAAGTATACTAAATATTCAGAATAGGATGATCAATTAATCATTGAATCGTCAGAAAGTTACTGCGGGCAGCATGTAGTTGATCTCCATAAAACTAAGCTTGCTAAAATAGGATGATATAACTTAGGATACGCCCAAATTAAAAATCACAAAGGACATTAACAGGATAAACCTGCTAATGTCCTTTTGGTTATATCTATGCTTTGTCATTCCAGACGATTAGTATCTTTCCAAAATCGTTTGAGTCTTTAAGCCATCGGCAGGTATAAGCCAGTTGTTGCTTTCCAACACTTGCAGCAGCTCGGTACGCAGGCCGGATACGGCTGCAGCATCTTCGGTTTTGAAAGAAACCTCTACAAGATTCTCGAAACCTGTACCATCTGCGTTACGAATAGGCCATACTTCAAACGACAGCTCTTGTCCATTCCATGTGCCTTCATAGCGTTGGAACGTTACAGGGCCATGAGCACGGGATTGTGAGAGCGTTTGTTTACCCCAGTTGGAAGAAGACCAGTTTTTCAGTTTGCCTGGCAGCTTGTCCAGCAGCATATCGAGCGCATCCTTCTCGGAAGGGAGCTGCACGCCTGTAGCTTTGGTATCCACCTTTTTGGTGTTGGAGAAGCTCAGCGTTTGTTTGCCATAACCCCAATCGATCTCAGCCTCATAGTTATCATCTGATGCATCAAATCCCTCTTGATTAGCCAAGGTCAGTGCAGCGTTAATGTCACCGTTAATTACGGGATAGCGCTTTTTGTAGGTCAATTCATAGTTGTTTTTGTCATCCTTCTTCCGGAAACGGACATCCCATCCCGCTTGGTTCAGATTCAGCGCATTGGTGTCAAAGTACTCAGCGCTGATGTTTCTCGGTTTTGAATCGAGGGACAACGTCTGAATAACTTCACTGCGAGGCGTTCCATCCGAGTTCAATACCAGCTCCGGTTTAGCCAGAAACTTCACTTCGTAGGCAGGTACGGCATTGGCCGCCGCTGATGTCTGAGGTGCCTGGAACGCCAGACTACTCCCTAATGTGACGATACTCAGCATCAATGAGGTTGTTACCTTTTTCCACTTTTTCAAAACCAATCACTCCCTAGGCTGGATTAATGTACAGACCCACTTTAGCGCCCGAGTATATGAAAGTGATTAACGTTGGACGAGCATTGCGTTAACCCTGCATAGATTTGATGAATGGCGAACGAGAGTTTTTATGGGATCAAGCCCAGAAATGGAGGGGAGTCAGGGACTCCTTCCTGAAGAACCTCCTTGAACCGATTCATCTGGACGGAAGGATGCCGATCCTTATTATGTACCGTATATATATGCCTTGGGGCCTGTTCCCCGGGAATGGGCAGGACTTGAATCAAACCATGCTGCTCCTCCCATTGTACGGCCATGCGCGACATGAATGAAATATGGCCTCCGAGCAGAACCAGCTGCTTGATTGCCTCGAGTGAGTCCATCTCTACCGTACTTCGGAGCCGCACGGCATGTTGTTCCAGCCATTGGTTGGTCAAACGGCGAGTGCTTGATTCGTTCCCATGCAGGGCGAAGGGAATCTGAGAAATGTGGTCAGGCTCCAGCACTTCTCTATTAGCCAGAGCATGCTGAGGAGCACAGATTAATACCAGATCATCTGCGCATAGCGGATCGGCTTGAAGGATCGGACCGACAAATGGCTCGGAAGAGATCACCCCTAGATCAATCTGGTGCCGCATTAACATCTCGCGGATGACAGGGGACGGCTTGACCGATAACACAATGCGAATGCCGGGAAATTCCTTCGAAAAGGTATTCAGCATCGGAGGTAGCAGATAGGTTGCAGGTACATAACTTGCCCCAATGTGAAGCGTGCCCCGGTAGAGGCTGTCGTATTCTTTGACTACCCGGCGGGCCTCCTGGGTCAGGGCATTGATCTTAACGGAATAATGAAGCAGGGCCTGTCCAGCCTCCGTTAGGAACGTCTTTCCGCTGCGCGATTCGAATAATCGCACTCCCATCTCTTCCTCCAGTGATTTCATATGAAACGTAACCGTGGGCTGCTTGATGCCCAGAATCTCTGCGACGCTGGTCATGTGATGATGCTTGTCAATCAGCTCTACAATTTGCAGTTTAATGAGGTTCAACGAACTCACACTCCTCTCCCTTATACAGGGTCTCCATAATAGAAGATGATTTAATGCTTGTTTTCATAAACACGGAGAGTACAGGACCAATCTAAAAAGCGAAGCTAAAAGCTTTCTGAAAGAAAGCTATTCGGAAGCATACGCTTCGCCTTGATCCCCTGATGTCTCCCTTTGAAAAGGGAATCAAGGAAATCCGGAGATAACAGCAAACAGCGATCGGAAGATGGTGCTGTTATCGAAGTAACCAAATGAAAAATGGATTTGAATCACCTTATATAGATTTAATCTATGAACATCAACAGAATTCATCTAAAAAGTTAATTTCATTTTTACATTCCTAACATACAACTCGCGAGAGCGGGAGTTAGACTGAGTACAGTACAAGAAGACAGGCAGGGATGCTTATGAAAATGGAGATTTCAGGAGTTCAAAAATCATTCAATCGCACGCCTGCACTATTGCCCACGGATCTAACGCTTCAGCATGGTCAGTTTACAACGCTGCTTGGTCCATCAGGCTGCGGCAAAACCACATTGCTGCGGATGCTTGCTGGACTGGAACAGCCGGATGCAGGAGAGATTGTTGCGGGTGATCAGTGCATCTTCTCAGCTGCCAAGCGGATTGATGTACCCACCCATAAGCGTAATCTGGGCATGGTGTTTCAGGATTTTGCATTATGGCCGCATATGACGGTATATGAAAATGTGGCATTTGGCTTGAGGGCCGGAAAGCAGAAAGCAAATTTACGGCAAAAAGTAACCGAAGCACTTGGCATGGTTCGCCTGCAAGGCATGGAAGATCGTTATCCTCATCAGCTGTCAGGTGGACAGCAGCAGCGGGTTGCTTTTGCCAGAGCGGTAGCCGTAAGACCTGGCGTAATTCTGTTCGATGAACCGCTTAGTGCACTCGATGCAGTACTGCGGGAAGAAATGCGGATTGAGATGATGTCCCTCGTTCGGGATATGGGGCTAACCGCACTATATGTCACTCACGATCAGGTTGAGGCGATGTCGATGTCGGATGAGATTGTGGTCATGGAGAAGGGGCGGATATTGCAAAAAGGTAGTCCCGAGACGATCTACTCATCGCCAAGCGATCCGTTTGTTGCTTCGTTTATCGGCAAATCCAACTGGTTGACACCGAATCAGTCCATGGTACGACCGGAGCATGTGACCTGGAATAGGACAAGTCATGACGATCTGCGTTACCAGGCCACGGTACTGAGTGTCAGCTATGTAGGGGAGCGTTATGAAATCCGGGTTCAAATGGAAGGGCTAGGCATATGGACCGCTTACCTGGATCGAAGGGTCCGCGTAGGCGAGCAGGTTCAGCTATATATCTCGCCGGAGCGTATCTGCCGTATGAACGGGCAGGATAGCATGGATGCGAAGCGGGAAGTTATAGCTGCAGCGAACTAGATGCTTGAATTAGGAAATGAGAAGAAGTTTAAGTTTACTCGAAAAAACATATAACCAAGGGAGATGGAATGTGATGTTGGGAATGAAAACACGGAAAAAAAGTGCATTGCTGCTGTTAACAGCGGTGATGAGCATTAGCTTATTCGGATGCAGTACGAACTCAACCGCTGGAAACGCAGGACAATCTGCGGGAGAAGGAAGCGCTGCAGCAGCACAACCAACCGAAACAGCAGGCGGCAAACTGGTGCTCTATAGTGCAGGGCCGCAAAAGCTGGCAGATAATATTGTGAGCGGGTTTACAGCCAAAACAGGGATTGAAGTAGAGATGTTCCAGGGAACAACCGGTAAAATCCTCGCCCGTATGGAGGCAGAGAAATCCAATCCTGTAGCCGATGTAGTGATACTTGCCTCTTTGCCTTCAGCACAGGCGCTCAAGGCTGACGGTTTGACGCTCCCATACCCTGAAGCAGCCAATGCCGACAAGCTGAACAAGGACTGGTCAGATGCAGAAGGCAACTATTTCAGTTCAAGTGCTTCAGCACTCGGAATTGTGTACAACACCAAGCTGGTGTCTACGCCACCGACAAGTTGGGCTGAACTCGCAACACCAGCATGGAAAGACGCTGTAAATATCCCCGATCCAACATTGTCTGGCTCTGCACTGGACTTCATTACAGGGTACCTGAGTGTGAACGGTGACCAAGGGTGGGATCTGCTGGACAGCTACAAAGCGAACGGTGTGGCCATGGCGGGTGCGAACCAGGAAGCTCTTGATCCGGTAATTACGGGAGCCAAAAGCATCGTAGCGGCAGGTGTTGATTACATGGCCTATTCCTCCAAGGATAAAGGCGAACCACTGGATATCGTATATCCAGCAGAAGGGACTGTAATCAGCCCACGACCGGCTGCCATCCTGAAATCAAGCCCGAATGTAGAAAACGCCAAGGCGTTTATCGACTATCTGTTGTCCGATGAAGCGCAGAAGCTGGTTGCCGATGCGTACCTGATTCCGGGCCGTGAAGATATTGAAGCGACCAACCGGGCCAATCTGAAAGATATCCCGCAGCTGAAAGTGGACTGGAACTGGATGAGTGAACACGGTGATGAAACAGCGGCTCGTTTCTCCGAGATTTTCAAATAAGACGGCTGAAACAAACTGAAGAACATTCGGCAACACGTGTAACGAGTGTCTTGGTGGAAGTCATGTGAGGTGAAATCAGTGAAACCTGTTGTACTGGACAACAACCGTATTTTTCGGAGAGTGGGCGTGATTCTGGCCCTCTTTCTGCTGACTATAAGTATTGGCGTACCCTTGCTGCTGATTTTCTGGCAGAGCGTGTATCCGGATGGACAATGGGACTGGATGGCTCCGATCCGGACGATTACTGGTCATCATTTGTCGGGTGTGCTGCTCAATTCTGTCTGGCTCGGCATCTGTGTTGTTGCCGTCACCACCTTTCTGGCTCTGCCGCTGGCCTGGATGATGGCCAAGACCCGAATGGGACAGCACCGCTGGGTGGACGTGATCCTGATGATTCCGTTCATGACACCACCGTATATCGGCTCCATGGGCTGGATATTGTTTATGCAAAAAGGGGGATACCTGCAGCAGTGGGTGCCATCAGCTGAGAGATGGAGTGAGCTTTTCTTCAGTTTCTGGGGCATGGTGCTGATTATGAGCCTGCATCTATTCCCGTTTCTGTACTTGCTGCTGCGGGATGCGTTGATTCGCATCGGCGGCAATCTGGAAGAGGCAGGATCGGTGCACGGGGCACCGGCAGGATACCGTTTCAGACGCATTATATTACCCTTACTGCTATCTTCCTATGGGATGGGGATCATGCTTGTTTTTGTCAAAACGATAGCGGAATTCGGAACTCCGGCCACCTTCGGCCGCCGTATCGGATACTATGTCATGACCTCGGAGATCCACAAATATATCTCCAGTTGGCCGATTGACTTCGGTAAGGCCACCTCGCTAGCATCGGTGCTGTTGTCCGTATGTCTCGTGATGTGGTACATGCAGTCTGCCATGAGTCGTAAATTCACGTACCGTCTAGTGGGGGGCAAAGGACAGCGGTCCAAACGCTATTCCCTTCGCGGAGGAGCTGGCTGGCTATGCGGTCTGTATCTTGCGGTACTTCTCATTCTCTCCGTGGGGATTCCGTACTTCTCCATTATTGCGGCGTCGACGATGAAGCTGCGGGGGGTCGGATTGTCTCTGGACAATGTAACACTGGATCACTATCGGGATCTGCTCTCCTGGGGCTCGGTTAGCATGAAAGCCATCGGAAATAGCCTGGGATTATCCCTCGCCGCTTCCACCGTTGCGGTTGTGATTGGTACAGGTTTTGCGCTGGCGATTGGGAAATCATCCTCATTTATGCAGCGTGTCATCGACCTGTTCAGTCTCCTGCCGAATACCGTACCGGGCATTGTTATGGTCGTGGGTCTAATCCTGTTCTGGAATTCGCCATGGATGCCTGTCACCCTGTACAACACGTACGGGATGGTGGTCCTGACGTATGTCGTACTTTTCCTGCCATATACGGTGCAGTATGTGAAATCAAGCTTTACCCAGATCGATGGTACTTTGTTTCAGGCAGGGCAGGTGTTTGGCGGAAAGCCGCTGTATATCCTTCGGCGCATTCTTGTGCCGCTCATCATTCCCGGCATGCTGGCCGGTTGGATGATGACATTCACCATTGCTACACGCGAGCTCGTAGGCTCATTGTTGATTCTCCCGCCTTCCATGCAGACATCGGCAACGTATATTTTTGCGCAGTTTGAACAAGGCCAGGTGTCGCTCGGAATGGCCATGGCGGTTGTAACGGTCGGCATGACCGTACTGATGCTGCTCGGCATTGAACTACTGAATTCAAAGAGAAAGTGGAATGCATCATGATCAAACTGAACGTATGGGGCGGGGCAGGCGAGCATGGCCGCTCTGCCTATCTCTTGAGCGGAGACAGGACTCACATTTTAATGGATTGTGGCGTGAAAAAAGAAGGAGCGGGAGCATACCCGCTTATCCAGCCTGAACTTGTATCAACGCTGGATGCTGTTCTGCTGTCCCACGCGCATGAGGATCATTCCGTTGCTATTCCCTTATTGTATAAAATGGGCTATCAGGGTGAAGTATGGACGACACGTGAGACAAGGGAGCAGCTGAACACCTATTTCAGGGCGTGGCGCAGCAATCTGGAGCGTGCAGGATATGAACTTCCGTATGAGGAAACAGACGTGGAGTCCATACGTTACAGGTATCTGGAGGATCAGGCGAAGCCTGGGATCTGGTTCGAGATGATTCCGGGTCTGCACGTGTTATGGGGACGCAGTGGTCACCTTGCAGGATCAGTATGGTTTGTCCTTGAGATGGAGGGTAAACGGATCTTCTATTCCGGAGATTACACGTCCGAGTCCATGCTTTTACAGGAAGATTGTGCGGCAGAGGCGCTGAGATTGGCAAGCCTGTTCAGGGGCAAGGAGAAAAGCAGCCGTATAAATAATTTGCGATTGTCTCAGGGCATGGCTGTTGGTGATGGCATACCATTTGCTGGAGAACCTCGGGTGGAACTAGCGATAGCAAATGAGAATTCTGGAATTTCCGAGGTATCCTTGACTCCTTCGTTAATAAAGAGCAGCTTGAATCAGCCGATGGATCTGGCGATTGTGGATGCTGCATATGGAACGGACCGGGATACGCAGGCAGACAAGCTGGAACAATTGGACCGTGCCATACGCCAGACGATTGCTCGGGGTGGTAAGGTGCTGCTCCCAATGCCTTCGGTAGGTCGTGGTCAAGAGATCATACTGTGGGCACATGAGCAGTTTCCTGGCGTTCCGATGATCGCCGAGCAGGGGCTACTAGATGGCATGAAGCAGCTGCTGCGTGCCCCATACTGGCTGAGAGAACAAGGAACACATCTCAAGGGTCCGTTAAGGGGTGCAATTGAACGATTTTTAAAGGGACAATCCTGGTATCTGCCCAAAAGTCAGGAGGATCGGGAGCGACTGCTGAATCAATATGGTGCTTCCCTATGGTTTATTCCCGACGGCATGATGCAATCTTCGCTTGCCCGTTGGTACTATAGCCAGCTGGCGGAGAGTGGTGAGAACCTGATCCTGCTCACCGGGCATGCGGCTGTTGGCACTTTTGCACAGAAGCTAGCACAGAATCCGGCGGAGCATGGGGTCTGTGAGGTGCAGAAGATCCGTTATAAAGTGCATCAAGGCTGGCTGGATGTCGAGAGAATGCTGCAGCGGCTGCCTGCTCGGCATACCTTGCTTGTGCATGCAGATAAGGCCGAGACGGACAGATTGAGAGAGGGCTTGCTCAAAAATAGCCCATCACCGGAAGCAGAGTTACATTCATTGTCTCCCGGGGATGAGCTATATGTCTAAACATGAAATTAGAATGAGATCCATGCATTATAATGCCATAAAGCATCAGTTGAGAGCGTCCTTGGGGACGTTCTTTGCATTTTATTATTTAAGGACTAGGGTTCACGTTGAATGGGGTGCTCAAGTTCCGAGTGACCCATCAGGCTATCCAGTGCTTCTCCATCTACAAGCACTTCCAATTGATTTATTTCATCAAACTGAAACATCGTTGTGGTTAAAGCTTCCAAGGCCAGCAATTCTCCACTGGTGCCAAGCTTGGCTTCATCGGGGATATGCACATCCAAAGTCAATGTATCCTCGGCAGATTGGACGGAGAGCAGTTCAACCTTTTCCCATAGAGAGACCAGCTCAGTATCGTCATTGTTTTGCAAGGCTTCAAATGTTTTTTTGTATTTTTCGTCGTCCTCGACAAACTCCAGCTCAACTTCTCTTTTTTCCAGTTCCAGCACCTGTGTATCGGCGAAGTATACTTCAACTGTCTGCTTCTCTTCCTTGTTCGGCTCAATCTGAGTCCCGCCATTGTTGGAAGGCTGTACGCTTCCGGAATGGTTGGGTTCATTCGTTCCGGATTCACTGACTGGCTTCTGGGCACACCCTGCGGCCATGATAAGAATGAACAAGAGTAGTAGTCCGTATCCCATCTTTCGTTTCAACAAATCACATCCTTCGTTTGGTATAACGTTATATTTTATATCCCTAGATATTCCTTGATTCCATCAACTATTGCTTGTGCAGCTTTCGCCTGAACTTCTTCGGATGACATGGCCTTCTCTTCAGCAGCATTGCTCAGGAAACCAATTTCCAGGAGCACAGCAGGCATGGTGGTTTCCCGTATCACCTGCAAGTTGCCATTCTTGACACGCCTATCCTTGAATCCCAGAGCCTTCACCAAGCGTTCATGAATGATATTGGCCAAGTCCTTGCTGCTGCTGCGCTGATAATAAAAGGTTTCTGTACCCGATGCCTGAGGTGAGGATGTTGCACTGTTGCCGTGTATAGAGACAAAGACATCCGCATTTAACTCATTCGCCAGTTGAACGCGCTCGGAACGTGTGGGATAGATATCGCTGTCACGTGTCATGACCAGCTCAATATCCGGCTCATTGAGCAGAAGAGCTTGTACTTTTAGACCCAATGCCAGAACGTATTCCTTCTCCGGTTTATTGGTGATACTTATGGTCCCTGGGTCACTGCCTCCGTGACCTGGATCAATCACGACGACTTTGCGTCCTGTATCGATGCCGGGAGTCACTGGCACGGGAGTTACGCTGTCCCCCGAAACGTTGAGATCGATAAGCAGCTTGTCGGCAATCACGTTTTGATCGAACTGCAAGTCCTTCACATTGTTCAATTCAACCACAATCCGAACTTGTCCGGGATCTCGTTTAAATAGGGAATATCTCACTTCCGATACATTGGGATATCCGGTTACATCCAGCTTTCCATTAAGCCCCTGATCAAGTGGCTGTGCCAGGTCACCAAAGACCGTTCCAGGCAAATCCACAACCAGTCGATCCGGGTTCTTCAAGGTGGATATGACAGGCTGCACTTGTTCCCCATCCATGGACACGACAAGCTGATTATCGGCAAAAACAATATCTGTTACATGGGTTAACGACGTGGTGTCGCTACCTGAATCATCTCCAGATGCTTCGGTGGGCTCATTATTGCTG
Source organism: Paenibacillus illinoisensis NBRC 15959 (assembly GCF_004000925.1). GTDB lineage: Bacteria > Bacillota > Bacilli > Paenibacillales > Paenibacillaceae > Paenibacillus > Paenibacillus illinoisensis. The sequence goes on from NZ_BIME01000009.1 coordinate 10,478, forward strand.
CCAGTTAAGTATACGATCTTCTCCTGGTTGTTCCACTTTACGCTAAGCCCCATCTGTTCACTGACAAAACGAATGGGTACCACCAGCGTTTTGTTTAAAATTTGTGGAGCCGTATTCAGGGTAACCTGTTTGTCAGCAACCATGGCTTGCTTCTGATCAACGGTGAGAGATATCACTTTTTCATTTTGCTGTATCTTCACCTGACGGGCTTGTTGATTCCAGTCGACATCAAACTTCAAATTTTCCGCAACGACTCGGATCGGGATCATGACATTTTTATTGACGATGGTCACCTGAACGTCATTCGGAAGAGACAATTGCTCTCCATTCAAGAAGATTTTAGACGTGTTTGCAGCGGCATTTCCCTGAATAGGAAACAGAAAAAGGAAGAACAGGCTCAGAAACATAAGTACAATGATTTTCTTCATGATTACACCTCAACATTTTTAGAGCTTGTAACTCACCGACATGGAAATTCAGATTTCCCATCGGTAAAAAACAATTCATCTCCCATAATTTTACTACAATATATAAACAACAAAATTGTAAAAATGTTTCTTTTATTGATTTATTTAATTTATGTATAGAGAAATTGTACTGATTTACACTGTATTTAAAAGGAATTACGTATGTTAAATGGATGAGTGTAATTAAATTTCATGATATAATTGACTTGTGAAATTTTATATCATATACTGGGTGAAATTATGGCAGGATTCGTGGACATGAAGTTTGGCAGGAGGTAGGAGAACATGGATACAGGCAGCTATCCGATGTGGGAACAGTATCGCTTGAAGCAAGATCATTACGTCATAGGGCTGATGTCCGGAACATCCCTTGATGGGACAGATGCAGCTCTGGTACACATTCAGACGGATGCCAGCGGGGCATTAGCCAATATCCGCCTGATGGATTTCATCTGTGTTCCATATTCAAATGAGCTGAGGAACGTATTGATTCGATTGTGTTCTCCAGAAACAGCGAGGGTGGATGACCTGACGACGGCACACTTCGGCGTTTCAGAGTGGTACGCACACAGTGTCATGAAGCTGATTCATTCGGCAGGCCTCTCGCCTGGACAAGTGGATGCGATCAGTATGCACGGACAAACCGTGTGGCACTCGCCAGTCCCGTCAGCGTTTCCCGGACCGGAGGGGAGTCTTCAAGTGGCATCCACATTGCAGATCGGTGAAGGTGCCGTCGTGCGGGAACGGACCGGACTGCCGGTGATCAGTAACCTGCGTGCAAGAGATGTAGCTGCTGGCGGGGAGGGAGCACCGCTCACACCATATGCGGATGCTCTTATGTTTCGCAGCACGACAGAGGGGCGACTGGTACAGAATATCGGCGGTATTGGCAATGTGACCGTGCTTCCAGCTGTTTCATCTCTAGTAGGCATCTCTGCATTTGATACAGGACCGGGAAACATGGTGATAGATGCCATTGTGCGACAGGAAACGAACGGCAGACAGCATTATGACCCCAATGGAAGCATTGCCGCCAAGGGGACACCTGATCAGGACCTGGTGAAGCTGTGTCTGGACGACGATTATTTCAGAAGAATGCCTCCCAAAAGCACCGGGCGGGAGGTTTACGGTGCTGCTTATGCAGAGCGTTTGATGGACCTGTCAGCTGCACGTTCCTTATCCCTGGAAGATACTTTGGCTACGGCCACTTGTTTGACAGCAGAGACCATTGTGCGGGCTGTAGAGGACTTTGTGCTGCCGAATGTACCGATCTCGGCCATGCTGGCTTGCGGCGGGGGGACTTCGAATGCCACATTAATGAAAATGATTCAAGGGAGACTTCCGAAAGGTATTCGATTGGAGCAGACCACAGATTATGGCATACCAGACGATGCCCGCGAAGCTATTGGTTTTGCCCTCCTGGGTCATGAAGCATTAATGGGTAGAACAAATGCGCTTCCTGAGGTTACTGGGGCCAGGCATGCTGTCATCTCAGGTACACTTACACTGTAGATACGTGGTTACGGTCCGGCAGCAGAATGGCTGAAGAGAGTTTACTGATTAGACTCGAGTGAAATTATAGGATAAAATGCTTGTACATGAACACAGTACGGAAAGGTGGAACGAATGGAAGGCATGAAAGGTGGACTCGTACGTTTACGCGCATTAATGGATGACCTGACCCCGTCGGAACGGAAGATCGGGGCCTACATTCTCGATCATCCTCAAGAGACGGTCCAGTCTTCCGTGGCACAGCTGTCCGAACGGAGTGGTGGCAGCCCGGCTGCCATTATTCGTTTGTGCAAATCATTGGGGGTATCCGGATTTCAGGAGCTGAAGCTGAAGATTGCGGGCGATTTGCAAACGGGTGAGCAATATCACTATACGGAGATTCGTCCTCAGGACTCGATGGAGAGCATCATTCAGCATGTATCCGCAAACAATATCCAATCGGTGAAGGACACGGTCCATATATTGGACCCACGACTGGTTGAGCAGGCAGTTGATGCACTGCACCGGGCAAAGCGAATTTTTTTCTATGGCGTTGGGGCCTCGAACCTGATTGCGCTGGATGCACATTACAAGTTCATGCGAATCAATCGCACAAGCTTTTCGTTTGCGGATCCGCACATGCAAATTTCCTCTTCCACTACCCTTCGTGAAGATGATGCCGTTGTATGTATCTCCTACTCGGGGGAAACCTCAAATGTCATTTCGTGTCTGAAGCATGCTCTCGAAGGCGGAGCAGCAACAATCAGCATTACCAAATGGGGTAGTAACACGCTCAGTAGTCTGGCGGATGTACCCTTAAAGATTACGTCCACTGAAAGCGATATCCGAAGTGGAGCAACATCTTCGCGAATTGCGCAGCTGAATGTAATTGATATTCTCTACCTGGCAATTGCCAGCCGGGATTATAACCAGTCTGTTGAGTATCTGGAGAAGAGCCGTCAGGCTATTTTGGAACATAAATGATGAAGTGGAAAAATCCCTTACTGTATATAACAGAAGGGATTTTTTTCTTGGGACTAATGCTGATGCTGATTGGGTTTGAAAAATAAGTGAAAAGGAGCCAAGATCAGTATCAGGCTCCTGTAAAAAAATATGAGCTAACGCATACTCTTTGCATTCGATCAGGACGGCCCTGCAATAGCAGTGCGAACGAAGCCGTCAGCCTGATCCAGTCTGCGCCTTGCTTCGAGCACATTCACGTCTGCCATCAGCATGACGATTGCTGTTTTAACATGTCCGCCTGCGGCAGTGAAGGTCTGTTCAATATCGGATTCACTCGCACCGGTGGCAAGCTGTATCATTCGCTTGGCCCGATGGACAAGCTTCTCGTTGGAGGGGTTCAAATCGACCATGAAGTTCCGGTAAACTTTGCCCAGTCTGATCATTGCTGTAGTCGTCAGCATATTCAGGATCATTTTCTGTGCACTGCCTGCCTTCATCCGAGTCGACCCCATCACAACCTCGGGGCCCATGACCGCTTCAATACTCACATCAGCCAGGAGGGTCATTGGTGTCCCGGCATTATTGCTCAGGCTGATGACACCAGCTCCTTTTTCCCTTGCATACCTCATTGCTCCAATGACATAGGGAGTTCGCCCGCTGGCAGCAATGCCTACCACAACATCATTCTTATTCAAACCATGCTCGCTCAGATCAGAGGCGCCTTGGGATTCACTGTCCTCAGCTCCTTCCACAGGATCCTTCACGGCCCGAAAGCCCCCAGCGATAATGCCCTGTACCATGGAAGGTGGTGTTCCGTAAGTCGGTGGACATTCCGATGCGTCAAGTATCCCCAATCTGCCACTGGTTCCTGCACCGACATAGAACAGTCTTCCTCCCGACTGAAAGGCTTCCACAATTCGATCTGCCGCCCGTGCAATCACAGGGATGAGCGGTTGGATCAATTCGGCAATACGTTGATCTTCCCTATTTATCAATTCCATAATCTCTGCCGAGGGCAGCTCATCTATATGATCCGTCTGCGGATTAGGCTGTTCCGTTAGCAATGAGTTAAGCATATGGTTCATCAGTATGGCCTCCTTATCTCTTTCATAGTGATCCATGAAGGGAACATCGCATTTTGGCCAGCTGTGCCGCACCAACCGCCGGAGGCGGGGCATTATCCTGCTGGACAAAGCCGAGCTCACCGTAGGTTGCCGATAGTTTGTGTATAAATTCGCTTCGGAATAAGGCAGAGTGACGGAACAGAGACCCTGACAGGACGACCTGAGCAGATTTAAATGTGAAATGACGGGCAATCAGAGCCTTGGCTGTATTCGCCAGCTGCCCTGCTTCTTCAGTAATGAATGCCCTGGCAACGTCATCGCCATGTTCCCCAGCTTTAACGGCAAGACGGGCTAGAGATGCTGTATCGGACTTACCCCAATCGGATTGATATACCTTCATCTTCAGTTCAATGGGAGAATGCAGGCTCAGCTCTTGTAAAATGAGTGGGGTTAGTTTGGTTGGGGGGAGAATGCCATCATGGCTCTGCATAACAGCCTGAAGCGCCCGTTGCCCGATGCGATAGCCGCTGCCTTCATCCCCAAGCAGGTGGCCCCAACCCCCAGCACGGTATCGTTCACCTTCCGGTGTAAATCCGTAAACAATAGATCCTGTACCTGATATGCATAAGACTCCCTGAGTATGCCCAAGCACGGCCATAAGGGCGATCTCTCCCTCAGATACAATCCAAACGGGACAAGCCTTCACACGCTGATGAAGACTGTTCTTGGTATAGTCTGTTACGGCTTCAGCAATCATCTGTCTCTCCTGTATGCTGTCTACACCTGACATTCCAAGACATATACCTTCACAATTTGTCGACAAATCAGTTCTTAGATTAAACAGCCCATCCAGTACCCGCCGCAGTTCTGAAATGGCCTGATCGGGCGGTACGCTGTGAGGATTGGTAGGTCCGCCGCTGAACCGGGCAAGAAGTTTACCAGATTCAGAAATGATTGCTGCATCAGTATTGGTACCGCCTCCATCAATGCCTGCATATACTCGCAACATGGCTCACCTCGCTTGCATAGGTTTTCTTTTTACATAGTATAAGAGCATAAAACGAAAAAGTAAAATTAAATTTTATGTTTAAAAATAATATTGAATTTTTATTTCATAGCTCATATAATGAACTCAATCTACAATTTTGGAAGGAATTAATACTGTTTATGTCATGTAAGTTGACGTTAATATTGCATTTAGTTGAACTCTGCATACTAGCAGGTCAATGGACGGGGAGGTGCTGTTCCTTACTGCCACACTTACGGGGTGGTTCATCATTTTTATGTTCGAAGATTTCAAAGGGGCATCGAGTTTGGCAAAGGAATGATTGGGAAACGACTCGCGAAGGAGATGAAGGGATGAAGAAAAAGGGTCTGGTTTTGGCAATGGTACTTATGATGGTCTGGATTACAGCCTGCGGAAATAGCGGTGGGGCTGCTTCGGAAGACCCTAATGCAGACGATACAGTGACCGTATGGACCTATCCGGTGCATGGAACTTATGAAGACGAATTGAAAGAACTGATTGCCGACTTCAATAAAGAACACCCGAACATTACCGTGAAGACGGAGATGCTCTCCTGGGCGGAAGGACCCAAAAAGTTTGATGTGGCGCTAAATGCGGGAAATCCCCCGGATCTGTACTTTCACAGTGTGGATGGAACGTATGTAAATACGGGACTTGCGCTTGAACTGGATAGCTATCTGACTCCCGAGATCAAGGACGACTATCTGCCAGGTACGCTGGAGTTAGGGCAAATTCAAGGTAAACAGTACGGCCTGCCACTATATCAATTCCAGTGGGCTTGGGGCGGCAACAAACGTATTTTGGAGGAGGCCGGCATCGATTGGAAGTCCATTCAGCAAAATGGCTGGACCTGGTCGGAATTCAATGAAGCAGCCTCCAAGCTCACCAAAACGCTGGATAGCGGAGCTAAGCAGTATGCGCTCGTTACCGACGGTACTTCCCTTGATTTCATTGAAATGCTCTCCCGGAATAACGGCATGATCGACGTTCTGGACCAAGAGGGTGCGTTCCAATGGAATGATGGGCGGATTCTGGATACACTCTCTTTCATCCAAAATCTGATGGACCAAGGTTACATGCCGAAGGAGACAGCAGCAATTGCCCCGGCGAAACGGACGGATATGTTCTATGCAGGAGAGACGGCCATGATCTCCAAGGCCATTCCTTATTACGACGTGATGATCCAGAACCGCAACAAGGACATTGATGATGGCAAAGTGCAGGGAGAGAAAATCGATTTTGTCCTGCTGCCTGTGCCGCATAATGACAATCAGCAAGCGGCAACCACGATGGGCGGTGAAGGGTACGTAGCCTTCAAGCAGAAGAAGGACAAAGGTGAACAGCATGCCAAGAATACGTTCCTGGTTATGGAGGCGCTAAGCGGTGCAAAAGCCGGGAACTCTGCCAACGAACTCGCACTCCCTTTTGTGAGACAATCTCAAGTTGATCTGTTTGCAGGGAAAGAATTGGGGGAGCCGGATAATCTGGAGGCTGCCAAAGTGATGGCTGAGAACATTGCCATGCCTGTTGTGCTGGAGCTGGACATTGATAAGGCTTCACAGCAAAAGCAATTCAAGGAGCAGGTTGTAAAACCGAATATTCAGGCCCTTTTCTCGGGAGAGAAAACGCCGGAGCAGATTGCAGAAGACTTCAAGAGCAAAGGCCAGCAGATGTTTGGACAATAAAAAGAAAAACATAGCGCACATGTAAGACCACAATGATTAGGAGAGGAGGATTTGCCATGCAGACCGCCCTTGCGCCAAAGTCGTCCGTACCCCGGACTTCCCGGATTGCCCGGCTTTGGCGAGACTATGGGTGGGCGTATTTATTTATCCTGGCGCCTGTCCTGCTGTTTCTCATCTTCACCCTCTATCCGGTCCTGACCGCTCTTGTGATGAGCTTCCAGAAATATAACATTATGAATTCAACCTGGGTTGGATTGGATAATTACGAGCGTCTGGTGAAGGATGAGACATTCTGGAAGTCGATTAAAAATACAATCATCTTCACCGTGGGTACGGTACCCGTCAATATTCTTATTACCTTTGTGCTGTCCTATTTCATCTTCCAGATGAAAAGCAAGTGGCAGACCTTTTTCAAAGCTACCTTGTATCTGCCTGCGGTGGCATCCGGAGTAACGATTTCCATTGTATGGCTGGCCATCTTTGATCCGACCGACTCCGGGCTTTTGAATCGCTTCCTCGGCCTTTTCGGACTTGATCCGGTGATCTGGCTGGGCCAGTCGGGAACGGCACTCTTTTCACTCATCCTGATGAACTGGCTCGGATCGCATGGTGCAGGCATTATTCTGTATCTCGCAGCCATGGGAGGCATTCCGAAATCGCTGTATGAAGCAGCGGACATCGATCATGCCAGCGGATGGACCCAGTTTAGCAAAATAACCTGGCCGCTCCTTAAGCCAACCACGTTGTATCTGCTGGTTACGGGTGTGATTACATCGTTTCAGGTATTTATCTCCGTATACTTGATGACACAGGGCGGACCCAACTTCGCGACAACAACAATCGCCTATCTGATCTACGAAACGGCGTTTAAGTTCTATGAGTTCGGATTGGCATCGGCGCAGTCCTTCGTACTAGCGATTATTATTATTGTCATCTCCGTTATCCAGTTCAAGTATTTTTCAAGTGATATTGAATATTAGGGATTTTGATATTTTGGATCTAGCATCCGGGGGTGAACAAATCTATGAAATCAACTCAGAAAAGGACGCTGCTTGTCGTAGCCTCCATTCTGTTGGTCGGTTGGGCACTGGTGACCATTATTCCGATGTACTGGATGCTCGTCGGTTCGGTGCAGGACACCACGATGTCTGCCTCTTTCAAACCGCAGATGATTCCAGAGCAGCTGTCGCTGTCACCATATGAACGTTTTTTTGCAAAAACCGATGCGTGGCGCTGGCTGTACAACTCGCTGCTGATCTCGGTCATTCTGACCGTGACAAATGTGTTTTTTGCCTCCCTCGCGGGATACGCGTTTGCCAAACTGAAATTTCCGGGAAGTCAGGCCGTATTCTGGGTTTTGCTTGGCACGATGATGATTCCGGCTCAGGTGACGCTGATTCCTCTGTACATCCTGATGGTCAACGTTTTTGACCTGGGGGATACGTATACGGCAATCATTCTGCCTGCTGCTGTTAGCGTGGGCAACATCTTCTTAATGAAACAGTTCATGTCGACACTGCCGACATCGCTGATTCATGCAGCTCGCATTGACGCATGCAGCGAGTTCGGCATCTTCTGGAAGGTAATTCTGCCCATGGCGAAGCCGGGGATTGCCGTGCTTGCCATTTTCACCTTTGTGGCTTCATGGAATGAATTTTTTTGGCCGTTCCTGATTACCAACTCCAATGAAATGAGAACCATTCAGGTGGGGCTGGCTTCGTTTGTATTTGCCGAATCGACCGATTTTGGTGCCATGATGGCGGGGGCGACGATTGGAGCTCTGCCCATGATTATTCTGTTCTTCTCATTGCAGCGCTACTTCCTGCAGGGGATTACGATCGGTGCGGTTAAAGGCTAAGGTTAACTCGCATGTTGAGGACAAGCGACAACGTAAAGGGGGATCTACCTATGGCACGCGTGGAGTTTCGCCAAGTGCGCAAAGAATTCAAAGACGATCATAAAGGAACGTTCACGGCTGTGGCCGGCTCGGACTTTGTTATAGAAGATAAGGAATTCGTCGTGTTTGTTGGTCCTTCGGGCTGTGGAAAAACAACATCACTGCGAATGATCGCCGGTCTGGAGAAGCAAACGAGCGGGGATATTGTAATTGGTGATCGGGTCGTCAACGACCTGCATCCGAAGGACCGGGATATTGCAATGGTATTTCAGGATTATGCACTCTACCCGCACATGACCATTCGGGAAAATCTGTCCTTTGGCCTGAAAAATCTCAAAAAGCCAAAATCCTATATTGATGAGCAGGTGCAGAATGCTGCTTCCATTCTTGGGCTTGAGGCTATGCTGGAGCGCAAGCCGCGTGAACTGTCTGGTGGTCAACGCCAGCGGGTAGCGGTGGGACGGGCGATTGTCCGTGATCCGCAGGTATTCTTGTTCGATGAACCTCTGTCCAATCTGGATGCGAAGCTGCGTGTGCAAATGCGTGTAGAACTGGGTGAGCTTCACAAGCGGCTTGGTGCTACCATTGTTTATGTCACGCATGATCAGGTGGAAGCCATGACACTCGGAGAACGAATCGTGGTCATGAATCATGGCGACATTCAGCAGGTAGCCTCGCCGAAAGAGCTGTATGCGAGTCCTCGCAACATGTTTGTTGCCGGATTCATTGGTTCTCCTGCCATGAACTTCATTGATGCTCAAATTGAGGGAACGCAGGTTGTGGTGGACGGAGCATCCTTCACCTTACCGGAGGATATGCTTGTCCGACTGCAAAGCCATCAGGGTAGACGAGTGATTCTTGGTCTGCGCCCAGAGCATATCTTTGGAGATGATGTCGCACCTAATATTCCAACAGACCATATGCTGCAGGCTCGTGTTCAGGTTGTGGAGCATCTGGGCTCGGAAAATCTGGTGTACTTTCACCTTGGTGCTCGTACCGTAACGGCCAAAGTACATCCAGAGACGCATGCGTACGTCGGCATGGATAAAAACTTCGTGCTGGACTTGCGAAAAGCGCATTTTTTCGATCCGGAGACAGAGCTGGCCATCGGCCGGGAGTAGCCAAGTAAGAACGATTCGAAGGAACGGTAAGAAAGGGGAGATGCGGGATGCGCAAATTAAGTGAGGTGCTGGTCAGATCCGGGGTGGAGATCTACCGCGACATTATTCCTGTGGCCTTGTTCAGTGTAGCCAGCTCGTTGGTTCTGGTTCCCATTTTGATGCTTGCTCCGCTGCCGATCGCGATCATGCTGCTCGCTGTAATCTATATGCCCATTGTGTTCGGTGTTTGTTACACCGTACATCACAGGCTGGAACGGAAGGAACGTCGTAATGGACCTCGGGATTTGTGGGCAGGCACCTTGAAGGGGATTGTACCTGGTGGTGCAGTAGGTATCCTCATTGCTGTGCTGGGCTTCATCCTGTGGTCAACCTGGTGGTATTACGGCGAACAGGGCGGCATGCTGGGGACGGCTGTGAGTGTATTCCAAACGTTCTTCGTACTCATGGCCCTGATGTCACAGTTCTATACCTGGCAGCTTGTGCTGCAAAAGGACATGGGTATCATCCAGGCAATGGGGGAAAGCGTGAAGCTGTTCTTTCGCCATCCAGGGTATACGATGGGAGCTTGTTTTCAAGCTATATGTCTGACAGCATTACTCGGTCTAACTGTGGTTGGTTTCGGAGCGTTATTCGCAGGCATGTTCGCCATCTATCAGCATAAGGTTGCGCAAAATGTACTTGAGCCTCAAGAGGAACCCAACATGTCTGCTGGCAATGATCATCAACATGCGGGGTGGATGAGTCAGGAGAATGCGGGATGAGCAGAGGGGCTATTGTAAGAACAGGACTTGACCGATTGTTCGAGGGGGAGTCTCACCCGTGGTTGCTGGGGGGTTCCCGCATTGGTCTGATAACGAATCCAACCGGCATTACGTCTGATTTTGTCTCTTCAGTGGAGGTGTGTGCCGGATTGTCAGATGCGGAGCTGGCGGCATTGTATGCCTGTGAACATGGATTGGACGGTGAGCTTCAGGCAGGAGTCCGATTCGGGGATACGGTGCATCCGCGTCTGGGGATCCCTGTGTTCAGTCTCTATGGAGAACACAAGAAAGTGACCCCATCCATGCTCGCCGGAGTGGATACCGTGCTGTTCGACATTCAGGATATAGGCGTTCGCTACTACACATATGCCTCAACCTTATTTCAAATGATGGAAGCCTGTGCTGAAGCAGGCAAACGCATGTTGGTGCTGGATCGTCCCAATCCGCTTGGCGGGGAGGCAGTGGAAGGCGGGGTGCTGAGTGCGGGATACGAATCACTTGTCGGTGCCTGGCGTATTCCGATCCGCACTGGATTAACAGTCGGTGAGCTGGCCCTAATGGTGAACAGCCAGGCCGATGTTCCATGTGAACTTGACGTCATCACGATGGACGGATGGAAGAGAGAATTTCTTTTTACGGATACGGGACTGCCCTGGATGCTCCCCTCGCCAAATGTACCTACCTTAAATACGGTACAGGTATATCCGGGTACTTGCCTGTTTGAAGGTACCAATGTGTCGGAGGGGAGGGGAACGACCATCCCGTTCGAGTGGATTGGAGCACCGTGGATCGATGGGCATCAGCTGGCTGCACGATTTCGGAGTTATGGGTTGAAGGGGGTACATGTGCATCCTGTGTACATGTCTCCGACGTTCTCCAAGCATGCAGGTGAGTTATGCGGCGGCATTCGACTTTTTATTACGGATAGCAGCGAATTCCAGGCTGTGGAAACAGGACTCGTTCTACTGCATGAGCTTGCTTCGCTCTATTCCGAGGAATTCCACTGGTTGGAGCCGCCGCGGCCTGGTTCGAGGTATTTTATTGATTTGTTGACAGGAGGCAAGGAAGTCAGGGAAGGGATACATATCCAAGAGAAATTATTCGATTTGGTTGAAACATGGAATGCGCAGGCGAAGGAATGGGGAGAGCGGCGCAAGCCGTTTTTGTTGTATCCATGAGAGGTGCATTGATGCGATGCCTAATGAGGGATGATATTCGTCGTGAGGAGGCGCGGAATGACGGGGCTACTGGAGCAGTACCAACATAAGCTGGCAAGAATGACTTTGCGTGAAAAAATTGGACAGATGCTGCTGTGCGGTTTTCATGGTACCGAAGCAGCTGGAGATGTAGAATGCCTGCTTCGTACGTATCCGATTGGAGGCGTAATTTATTTTGCGCGTAACATCGAGTCGCCAGAGCAGGTAGAACGGTTATCTGCCGGGTTACAGGGGATTGCAGCTAAAAGCGGTCAACTCCCACTCTGGATATCCATCGATCAAGAGGGGGGCATGGTAGCGCGGATCACGAACGGGATTACTCTGATGCCGGGACAGATGGCCATTGCCGCGGCGGGTTCCAACGAAAAGGCGTATGAAGCAGCATATATTAGTGGGCTGGAGTTGAAATCGATGGGAATTAACATGAATTTTGCTCCGGTCCTCGATATCAACAATAATGCGGCAAATCCGGTTATAGGAGTCCGATCGTTTGGTGAATCACCTCAATCCGTCGCAGACTACGGTGTGAAGACCATCGCGGGGCTTCAGGGGGCAGGTATTGCCGCGACGGCGAAACACTTCCCCGGTCATGGAGATACAGATACGGACTCTCATCTGGATCTTCCCGTAATCATGCACGACAGAGAGCGGGTGGAACGGGTGGAGCTCGTTCCCTTCCAGGCTGCGATAGCAGAAGGAGTGGACGCCATAATGTCCGCCCATATTTATTTTCCGGCCCTGGAACCAGAGAGGCTTCCGGTGACGCTGTCGCATACCGTACTGAGCGGGCTGCTGCGGCAGGAGCTTGGATATGAGGGGATCATTGTAACAGATTGCATGGAGATGAATGCCATCGCTGTTCATTATGGTACGGTTGAAGCTGCGGTGATGGCTGTTGAAGCAGGAGCCGATCTTGTACTTATCAGCCACACAGCTAAGCTTCAGGCGGAAGCCTTCGAAGCATTGGAAGCAGGAGTGAAGAATGGACGGATCAGCGAAAAACGCATTGATGAATCGGTTGCCCGCCTGCTGATGTACAAGGAGAAGCATGGACTGTTGGAGATAAAAATGCACACAGATGATGAAGTGGCTAGTGGCGGGTCTGAACGTTCATTATCCAAGGTAGGGAATGATCAGACATCATCAAATGAGCAGCTGGAGCGCAACAGTCTGCAGCATCAAGAGGTTGCGAGGCACATTAGTGAGAGGAGCATCACGCTGGTGCAAGACCAGCTGGATATGCTTCCGCTGAAGCCGGAACGAACACTGGTGATTACTATTGCTGCATCGGTGACAACCATCGCCGACGAGCAGCTTAGCCAAGCTGATACGCTTGGTTCTGCTTTGGCGAGACATGGACTTGATGTTATCGACTTAACCGTAACCCCGGAGGACGTTGCGCTTTCATCTGCCCGCCTGCTTCAGGCTGCGGAAGAGGAGAGCATCAGGCAGATCGTGGTGGGTACCTATAATGCGAGCAGTCCTTCAGGTGACCCGCAATGCCGGCTAATCGGCTGGCTTCAGCAGTTGGGTAAACCGCTGGCTGTTGTAGCGCTGCGGAGCCCCTATGATCTGCAGGCTCTTCCGGACGTGAAAGTCTATGTAGCGGCTTACGAAAGCCGTCCGCTTGCCATGGATAGTGCCGCCAGAGCAATGATGGGGCATATCCCTTTTGCCGGAAAGCTTCCCGTAAATCTGATATAACATCTAATCAGTTGTTCATCAAATGCACTTCATACAGTAGAGGAGTTAATCTCCCAACGGTAACATGGCATTACCTAAACGAAAGAGACGACCCTAAGGGGCCGTCTCTTTTAATGCGTATAAACCAATTATTGCAATTTCAATGCTTTGGCTGTGCGCACTTCTACTTCATCCATCAAAGAGGTCATATCCATACCCGCATGATTACCAAGCAGAATAATTGTTACGTCGTCAGATAGATTACGAGAGAAGGCTGTGGCAAAACCGCCACCGCTGCCATTGTGGAAGACGGTACGATTATCGCCGTTCTCCTTGAGAATCCAGGCGTAGCCGTAATTTTTGTCCGAATAGGGCTTGTACATCTGTTCAATTGTCTCTTGACTCAGGATCTGATCGGTGTACAGTGCGCGGTCCCATTTGAGCATATCGTCAACCGTCGAATAGATCGTCCCTGATCCCGATTGTGACACGTAATAAGGAGCAGGCACCCACTTGTTATTTTCTGCGACGAAACCACTAATGGTTTTGACCTTACGTGATGCCTCACCCGAGTTTTTCATGCCGAGCGGCTTCAGAATCGTTTGTTGAACATAGTCGGCATAACTCATGCCGGATACCTGTTCAATGACATAGGCTAGCAGCACATAGCCGCTATTGCTGTAGAGATAGGCAGTGCCCGGTTCGAACTTCAGCGTTTTGTGCCGGATCTCCTCTACCGTTTCTTCCAGTGAGGTTCCCTCACCCCGGCCAAATGCAGACGGAAGCCCGGAAGTTTGAGATAACAGCATGTGCAGAGTCATCTCGTCACCTTTCGGAATACCAGAGATGTATTTGGAGATGGGATCTTCTACATTCAGCTTGCCATCTTCCGCGAGGCTGAGAATGGAAGCTGCTGTGAAGGATTTGCTCAGTGAAGCGATTCTTGTCTTCTGGTCCGGGCGGTTCAGCGTTTTCTCATCGGCCAGTCCATATCCTTGACGAAGCAATACTTCACCATTGCGGGCAATTAGGGCCATGCCAGGGAATTGGACCTCACGTAAATAAGCATCCACGCTGGTCACTTCCTTGTCCAGCAAACTGACTTTGTCCGTTTGGATGTTCACGCTCATCTGACCCGATGAGGTGCGGCCGACTTTAATATCGGCTTTCAGGGCATTCGCCATAGGACGGACAGGTACCCTAAGCGTTCCGTTAACCGTACGGGATTTCACGCCTGCATCCAGGCGAACATGGTTGACCTTAATCGAGTTGCTGCCGGCCTGGTGAACCAAAGTATCACTTCCGACGGTGATGGTAGCCGTTTTGGTACGATTATCCCATTTCAAGGAACCCTTCACCGACTGGACGACATCCCTAAGGGGTACGTATGTTGATCCGTTATAGATCTGAGGTGTATTCTTCCAGGATTGTGGTTCGCCATTCACTTCAATAAGAACTGCTTGCGTGTTCTGTGCAGCCGATATGGATGTGCTGAATTGTCCCAGCACCGGCCCTGCAACCAGAATGAACGCGAGCAGAATACGAAACAGGGATAAATAGGCCTTGGAAACCGATTGAGGCTCGTGAGGCGATCTGCGTGTGATTTGAATCCTCTCCTTCCAAACTTTTCATGAATAACCAGCTTAAAATATTGTAAACGATCTCGCGAAGAGGGTCAAAATGGATGGAGAACAAGAGAATAGAAGTGCCTAACAAAAATAATAGAATTTCGATGATATTTAGTATTCATACATAATGTTTTCATGATGTTCGTCCGATAAAAAGAAAGGTGAAGATGATGATGGGGGATAGTTAATATGAAGAAAAGGTTTCAACAATGGTTTGCGCCAACCGTAAAAAAACGTCTGGTCGCGGCGCTGCTTCTATTTTTGATTGTGCCAAGTATCACCGTTGGTTGGTTATCTTACGATAAAGCCGCAGAACGGGTCAGGGAGGAACTCCTGCATTCTGCACAAGCCAAAACAGAGATGCTCAGTTTACAGATTGATCAGATGCTCAACATGGAGAAGGATAACGCTGCACAGCTTGCTGCGGGTTTTACTTCCGAGGATGTTATTAATAAATCGCCTGCACTACAAAAACAAATGGACCATATGTCTGAAAATCATAAAGAACTTGGCGTTCTGACGATCGGTGCCGAGGATGGAAGCTGGATGAAGTCTCCTGATCCTGGACAACAAATCTATGATCCGCGGGAACGAAGCTGGTATACGATGGGTATGGCGGCGAATGAAGCTATTATTTCGGACACATTCCAGTCGGCAACAACGGGAGAGTGGGTTGTGACCGCTTCTGCCAAGCTGGCTGACGGTAAAGGTGTATTTGGAGCCAATGTAAGCCTTAACCATTTGAAAGAAAACGTGGATCAGATCCATATTGGTGAAAAAGGAAAGCTGTACATGCTGGACAATGGTGGGAAATTCCTGTTCCATTACAATATCGAATCGGGTGTGCAGTCAGACCAAGACTATATTAACAAAATGTACACCAGCGACACAGGGACCGTGAAGTATACGTATGAAGGGCAAGAAGTGGAAGCTGTATACTTCACCAACCCGGCGACGGGATGGAAAATTGTCGGTGAGATGCTGCCTTCTGAAGCCGATGAAGCGGTTAGACCGATTATGATTCGAACTTACACGCTTGTGGGAAGTTCACTCATCATCGGAATGATCCTGCTTATATTCATCATCCGGGGAATTATTCGTCCACTGCAGCAGCTCACCCAGGCCGCATCCAAGGTCAGCGCCGGGGACCTTACGGTTCGTGTAGGGCTGAAGCGGCGGGATGAATTTGGACAGCTTGGAGACAGCTTCGACTCCATGACTTCATCGCTGCGCAATGTTCTTGGAGAGGTGCATGATACGTCGAGCCAGCTCGCAGCATCTTCCGAGGAATTAATGGCCAGTTCGGAACAGACGTCCAAAGCCACAGAACAGGTGGCCGAGCTGATGCAGAATGCAGCAGAAGGAACGACCAAACAAAATGACAGTCTTGCGGCAACGGGTCAGCTTGTCGGAGAGATGTCCATTGGGGTCAAAGAAATATCTTCCAGCGCTGAAGAAACGGCCCGCATTGCAGGGGAAGCTTCGAACAAGTCCGAAGCCGGAATGGTAACCGTAGAAGAGGCAGTCGCTCATATTCAGCAGGTCAACGAAGAGAGTGAAGCCATGGCGGCAGTCATTGAGGATCTCCGGGCAAAAAATGAAGAGATTATTCAGATCGTTACCGAAATTACCTCCATTGCGAAACAGACCAATATTCTCGCGTTGAATGCGAGCATTGAGGCTGCCAGAGCTGGAGAGCAAGGACGCGGCTTTGCTGTAGTAGCAAATGAGGTCAAGGCTCTGGCTCACAATTCAGGCAGCTCGGCTGAGCGGATTAATGAGTTGATGCGTGAAATGCAGGAGAAAACATACGCGGTGCAGTCCACCTTTGCACGTACAGGTGAAGGTATGGTGAAAGGTTCTGAGCTGATTACCGAAGCGGGCGATGCGTTCCGTACCATTCGAGATGCGGTGCAGCTCGTTGCTGCTCAAGCCGGAGAAGTATCTGCGGCATCCCGTCAGATTGATGGAGGAATGAATCATGTAACCAAAGCGGTCAATGACACCATTGTCTTGTCTGATCAGATCGCATCCGGTACGGAAGATGGCTCTGCTGCAGCGCAGGAGCAGCTTGCCACGATGGAAGAAGTGGCAGCTTCCTCTGCCGCATTGTCTCGAATGGCTGAAGATCTGCAGAGCATGATTGAACGTTTCAAGCTATAACCGATTAAAATGAATAAAGCGGTGCCTCTGTGTTAGAAAGGGGATAAACCGTAGAGTGCCAGCGTCAGCATGACGATGATAACCAGACTGCAGGGTCAATTCCTGTAGTCTTTTTTTTATTGGAAAAAGTATGCCCTGGTAACTTCACTGAGGGTTTAACTCATTGAGAAGAGAGCATACAGGAGATGATTGTTGACTTTAAACAAACAAAATTATATTATATCTATAAATAAACAAACTTAAATTAAATTATTGAGTAATATCGATTGTCGATTGGGATATCTAAATAAAAGCATAAAAAGGAGTTTGTCCAATGAAATCATCGGAACCATTATTGCAGACGGCCACGCTCGAAGAGATCAAGCGGGGATATCTCGCGGAAGGGCCAACCTTTACATGTATCTGCTGTGGCTATAAAACGGAAGCGGGAATTGTCTATCCCGAGGAAGGTGTTCTCTATGAGGCAGAGAGATATATGCGTGTTCATATTGAGAAGGCCCATGGATCTGTTTTTGAATATTTGCTGGAGCTGGATAAAAGTGTAACAGGCCTGTCCGACGTGCAGCGGGGGTTACTTGGCCAGTTTTATGAAGGGAAGAAGGATACCGAAGTGCAGAAGGCACTTGGGATCGGTAGTGCGTCCACCATTCGGAATCATCGGTTTGTGCTGAAGGAGAAAGAACGGCAGGCCAAAATCTTTTTGGCATTGATGGAACTGCTAAAAAGCAAGGATGACTATGCTCCTGCCGAGCTCGTATTGCCTGTCACAAGACATGTGCATACGATCAACTATAAACAGTTTGATATTTCGGAACAGGACCGCGAAAAAGTACTGACCAAGTATTTTCCAGAAGGAACAGATGGTCCACTGTCGAGTTTTCACATGCAGCAGAAGCATAAATATATCGTTCTCACTGAAATTGCCAAACGGTTCGAGCCAAAACGCGACTATACCGAGAAACAGGTTAACGAAGTCTTAAAACAAATCTATGAGGACTACGTGGAACTGAGGAGATATCTGATCGACTACGGTTTCCTGAGTCGTGAAGAGGACGGCAGTCAGTACTGGCTGAACCTTCCGGCAGAGCATGAAGAGAAGAATAGGAAGCAAACCGAAACGGGACGTGCGAAAGGAGAAAATGAAGAGATGAATCGGCGCAAAGAGCTTCAGGAGCAGGCCAAGGAAGTCAAAACGGAGGCGGGTATATACCAGATCCGCAATGAGCGTAACGGCAAAGTTTTTGTGGACAGCACGTTGAATCTGAAGACGATCAATGGACAGAAATTCATGCTGCAAATGGGCAGCCATCTGAACAAGCAGCTGCAGGCGGAATGGAATGAATACGGTGATGATGCGTTTACGATTGAAGTGCTGGAAGTATTGAAAAAAGAGGATAACCCCTATTTTGACACCAAGGATGCACTCGCCAAATGTTTGAATCGTTGGATGGATCAGCTTGAGCCATACGGCGAACAAGGATATCACGGGGACAAAAAAGGTAGTAGTGAGTAATTCCGCAGCACATTCAATTCTGGCTTACCGAGTCCATGACCTTAACAGGTTATGGGCTTTTTGCATGAGAGATTTATTGCATCTGTTCTGTAAAGGAGAAATCTGTCTCTCCCTCATTAATTCAACTTGTGGTATATTTCTAGATTATTATAAAGGAAACGTATTTATATCTCTGAAGGGATGAGAAGGAGTTGCAGCAGAATTGGATAAATCAATGCCCATGGTCACAAAATCAGAAGACATCTTAGAGACTCGGGATCATGCCACGTTTATGCAGGGGGTAAAGGATTGCATTCCAACTCTGCTTGGCTATCTGAGTATTGGGTTTGCAGCAGGCGTCATCGAAATGACAGCAGGACTCAGTATGGCAGAAATCGCCCTGCTGAGTCTGATCTTATATGCAGGTTCGGCCCAGTTTATTGCCGCAGGCATGCTCGCATCGAACGGATCGGCAGCAGCAATCATATTCACCATTTTCTTTGTGAATCTGCGTCATCTGTTGCTCAGTGCTGCAGTTTCCCCGTATTTCAGACATCTGACCCCACTCAAAAACATGTGGATTGGCTCCCTGCTCACGGATGAATCGTTCGGAGTGGCGATGACTCGCGCAATTGGCCGCAAAACATTAAGTGAACGTTGGATGCATGGATTGAATATTACAGCTTATCTGAATTGGTTCGCAGCCAATATGGCAGGAGCCTATTTCGGGCGCTGGATCACGAATCCGGAGCAGTTTGGACTGGATTTTGCCCTCCCGGCCATGTTTATCGGCCTAATCGTGCTCCAGTTAATCCATCGGAAAAACAGAAAGCTGCACATCAATGTAGCCATTATCGCCGTGGTGTGTGTGGTACTCGCGAGTATGGCTTCCTTAGGCAGTATGAGCATTATAGTGGCTGCAGTCGTTGCAGCAACGATGGGAGTTGTCATGGAACGATGGAAGTAAGATGGGATGTATTTTGGATTATTATCGGGTCCGCCTTGTTGACCTTTATTCCCCGGGTGCTGCCCCTAATGCTGTTTAGCAAAATACAGATTCCGGTATGGCTGCTTCGCTGGCTGGAATATGTGCCTGTGGCCGTGATGGCATCACTAATTGGCCAGGAACTGTTGATGTCTGGCAACCAGCTGGTACCGCTCACCCAAAATGCTGCACTGTGGGCCGCCCTGCCTACCTTTGTGGTAGCGATCTGGACTCGAAGCCTTCTCGGTACGGTTCTTGTGGGCATTGTAGCCATGATGCTTTTGCGTTATGTGCTCGGGTAGAGGACGCAAGAGGTACAGGTAATTCCTTCAGACTAACGGTTAATAATGTTCTATAGACCTATATAGTAGAACTGAGGTATCCGTAAAGAATGAAGGGAGCGAAGGCAAATGGGTAATACGAGGAAAAAGGTACTGATCACAGGTGCTGCTGGCGTAATCGGTCGCAGTCTGCTGGATGGTCTGAGGGAAATGGACAAGTATGATATTGTTGCGGCTGATCTTCAGGAGGATTCTGGAGCAGGTATTGTCCCAATGGATGTTACGGACGCGGAAAGGCTGCAAGAGCTGATGCGAGGAGTGCATACCGTGCTGCACATTGCCTGGGCCAAGGATGGAGAGGACTTCTTGGGCAAAGTTCTCCCGATCAACGTAACGGGTGCTTACCATGTATATGAAGCAGCACGAATGAATGGTGTTCAGCGTGTCATTTTTGCAAGCTCTAACCATGCAACTGGCTTTTACCGTACAGGTGAAGAGATTGAGGTCGACGACCCCTATCGCCCTGACAGCTTCTATGGCCTCAGCAAATGTTATATTGAACTGCTTGGCCGTTATTATGTCGACAAGTATGACCTGTCTTCATTCAATATTCGGATCGGCAACTTCTCCGGGGATGATTATCCGCATTCCGAGCGCTCTGCTCATATCTGGATTTCCCCGAGGGATATGGTGCAGCTTGCTGTGTGCTGTATTGAAGCCGATTCCGGGATGAAGTATCTTAATCTATACGGAACCTCCGCGAATAGCGACAATTATTATGATATCGGTTATTTGGCTGAAAAAATTGGATACCGCCCGGAAGACGATGCTGCCGCGCTGTGGGAAGAAGCGAAGCGCAGAGGTGCGCCGGATAAGCAGGATGAGACGAAATATCAGGGCGGAGGATATGTAGCAAAAGACCAGAAGGGCGTTTAGTTGAACTTTTGAAAACGCTATTTTCTATTGAACCGGAAAGGGATAAAATGGAGACTGTAGAATCAAGGTTTCCATTTTGCATAAGAGGAAGGAACGGTTCAAATCATGAGTACAAGTCCATCCGTAATATTGTTTCAGGGAGACTCCATTACAGACGGAGGAAGATCGCGGAACGATGATCCGAATCACTTTTTGGGACATGGCTACGCTTATCTGATCTCAAGCAGATTGGGGGCGGAGCTGGCAGAGAAGCAGCTCACCTTTTACAACAGGGCGGTCAGTGGGGATCGCGCATCCGATCTGTATGCACGCTGGAATGAAGATACCTTTAGTTTGAAGCCGGATCTGATCAGCATTCTGATCGGTGTGAATGACGCCTGGCGTATAATCAATAATGAGCCCAGCGGGGTAAGGGATCGTCTCGGACGGGCATATCATCATCTGCTGGAAGAGACGCGGGAAGTGCTTCCGAATACAGGGCTCGTGTTGATGGAACCCTTCATTCTGAAAACCGGTGCTACGGTGGAAAAATGGGATGCATGGCAGGAGAAAATAGGCCAATATCAACGCCTTGTCCGGGAGCTCGCGGATGAGTTCGGTGCTGTGTTCGTTCCATTGCAGGATGTGCTCAATCAAGCGACTGAAAAGGCAGAGGCATCCTATTGGTTGTGGGATGGTGTGCATCCAACGGCAGCGGGTCACGAACTGATTGCACGTCAATGGTTGTCTGTTGTACAGGACAGTCAGCTTAAAATTCAATAAAAATCGAGCAGAGGATCTTTGCAGATTCTCTGCTCTTTTTACATAATGAAATATCACTAAAATAAAATAAAGAAAAATTACAAATTTAGAAATAACATGTTTTATTGACATTATAGAGGGTAAATAAAAAGCGTAGCACACTATACTCAATACCCGATAAGGAGTGAATTCAAAATGGCACAGAATAACCAAAACGGAAAAATGAGCCGTGAAGAAGCAGGACGTAAGGGTGGAGAAGCAACCTCGAAGAACCATGACAAGGATTTCTATCAGGAGATTGGACGTGAGGGCGGACAAGCCCGGGGCAACAGTGACGGAAATGATGATCAGGATGGAAAAATGAGCCGTGAAGAAGCAGGGCGCAAGGGCGGACAAGCCCGGTCGCGTAATCGGAAAAATTAATCATTGATATAGAAGCAAGCATGCATGAATAAAATGTATAAATGTAGTCCAAGCAAATAAGGCCAGATCTCACCTGTGGAAAAGGGTGAGTCTGGCCTTGTTTGCTACAGCTGTGCTAGAACATTCAGGCAATATGTGGTTCAATCGCTTGACGATAGCTAAGCAGGGATTCATCAATGATGGTACGCAGAAACACGGGATCCATATCCGATAGCAGGGATTCTGCATAACGCCAGGCATTTTCTTCAATGCGCAGCCGAATCTCCGCCTGCTCAAGAGCTGTAAGAGGACCATCAAGGCGGTTTGATAGTTCCACTAACTCTACATCCTCGGCATGACCCAGTTCATGGGCCAAAATAACATAAATATAGGCTTCTAATGGAGCCAGCGATCCGAACAACATCCGGCATTGCTCCATAATTTCTTTTTGATATAGATACACGGTGTGAGTTCCCATGTGATATTTGCCGCCAACGAGGCGGTTATCCGGAAAATGAGTCTCCACCTGGACAAGTGCATGGCTATCCGAGCGATGCAGCAGTTCAATTACAGCCTGATTAAATAATTCAGTCTTCAGTATCGTTCACCTGTCCTCATAATGGATTAACGTACATATACAATGAGTACCGACAACTTTATTACGAGAAAAACGTCTGAAAAGTTTCAGTTATTTTCATTTTATTTGTTTTTTTACATAAGATTAGCCGAATTCCCTTCATTTTTACTACTTGATAGGCTAAAATGAAATCGGTTACAAAAATGGGGAGGAATTCTGATGACAGTTCACCCTGGATTACGTTGGACGGCAGATCACATCGCTGCGGCTATGCAACATGGAAAGTCCGATGGTTTGGAGCTTATCCATCACTGGAAAGACAGGCTCACGGACACGTGGAATGACCCCATTTACGCCGGCTTTTGGTCGGATTTAGAAGGATATGAACAGAAGGCACTCACGGAGAACCTGCCTGAACTATCTTTTTCCCTATTTCGTCAATTCAGGGATACGGGTGAGCGTCAAGCGTATGAGCAGGCCTATTTTGAAAGGCGCGGAAGGCTTGTATCGCTGGGGTTGCTGATGGCAGTATCGCCGTCTTCCTCTCGTTTGCATCTGGTGGAGGATCTGATCTGGAGTGTTTGTACCGAACAAACCTGGTGTCTGTCTGCCCATATACCGGAAGGGGAAGAAGCTGGCGCAAGAACACATATTGATCTATTCGCTGCAGAGACCGCACAGATGCTGGCAGAGCTAGTCGTTATGCTGGATGACATGCTGGATGAACGTGTGATCCGGATGGTCAAGGCAGAGATAGAAGACAGGATATTTACTCCATTGTACCGAGAGCAGCGGACTTATGGTTGGGAAGAGGCAAATCACAACTGGTCAGCCGTTTGCAGTGGAGGATGCGGAATTGCTGCTCTCCTTTTATTGGAGGATGAGCGTCTTAGAACCATGGCTGTGCAGCACACCATTCGATGCATGAATGCCTTTTTGAGTGGTTACGGGACGGATGGAGGATGTGCTGAAGGTGTGGGCTACTGGGTGTACGGATTCGGATTCTATACCTATTACGCAGAGATGCTGAGATTGTTCAGTGCAGATGAACTGGATATGTTGTCAGAACCCAAGACGGGAGCAATTGCTGCTTTCCCGGGAAATATTCATTTATCGGGCGGGGTGTATATTAACTATTCGGACAGTCGTGAGCGGGAGACGATTCCGTCCGGTTTGCTGTCCCTTTTGTCCGAACGGCAGCAGATTCCAATCAACTCAGGGCTTCACATCCCGCTTCTCTCCCAGGATCCCTGCCGCAGGTGGGCTCATGCTGTCCGCAATGTACTCTGGACTAATCCAGCTAAGTTCGAGACTGAGACTGAATCGGGTGAGCCTGAGGCTCCGATTTACTTGGAGAACTTATCGTGGGTGATAGCACGAGGGATGCTGACAACAGGTGAACAGAAGGAAGTGAAGGTGGCCTTTTCGGTAAAAGGGGGTCATAACGCAGAGCCCCATAATCATAATGATCTGGGACACTTCATCCTTCATGGCGGCGGTGAAAACATTCTCTGTGATCCAGGTTCAGGCGAGTATACTCAAGCCTACTTCGCACCTGGGCGAGAGAGCATTCTGCAAATTGGCTCTCGTGGGCATAGCGTTCCTGTCATTGAAGGAACGAGTCAGCAATCCGGACGACAAGCCGAGGCCAAAATACTACATATCAAGCACTTGCCTTCACAGGGGATAGAGGCTGAATTGGACCTGACGTCAGCTTATTCGGAGGCTCCTACACTGGCAAGATATATCCGGCGGTTACGATGGCATGGTTCAGCTGGAACTTCCGAAGCAGAGCTTCTCCTTGAAGACCACTATCAATGGCGTCAAGCTTCTAGTATTCAAATAGAGGAGCGCCTGAATGGAGAACCGCGAGTCGCCCAGCATTTTATCAGTCGAATCGAACCTGTCTTGCAAGAAACAGGAGTACGATGGGAAGGAAGCAGAGCTGTGGTGTTTATGGAGTATGACGCAGAATGCTGGAATGCACAGATCGAAGTGATCGAGACCGTGGATCATGATCACCTGCCACAGAAGTTTTACCGCACCGCATTAATCATGCGGCAAAACGCAGATGAAAGCGGAGATTCTCGGGATCATTCTGTACAGGAGACAAGGTGCAGATTCAAATTCACCATTTATCCGAGGTAATTCAATTCGAAAAATAATTGAGGACAACCCGGACTGAACTGTTGCAAGGAAACCACTGAAGACAAGCGTGCTGATATAGTCCATCAAAGTTGCTTATGTGTATGAGTAAATAAATTAGAATGCGAAAAGAGGAGGCAAAGCTCGTGAGTACATCGACATCGGTAACATGGGTTGAAGAAGCATGGCGGCAGGGCGCGGACAAAACAATTCGCAACGCACAGCGAATCAAGGATACCTTTCCACACATCTCTCCGCAGGGAACGTATGACCAGAATGATCCGGAATGGTGGACAGCCGGATTCTGGCCAGGATTGTTATGGCTCGTGTATGGTGAGTCCCCGGAAAATGTGGATGCTGCTCCATTGTCCCGTTTTGCAGATAGCTGTGAACGGCAGCTGGAGGGGTGCCTCCGCAATCCGGATTCGGTGGATCACGATCTGGGTTTCATCTGGCTGCTTAGCGGCGTAGCATCTTACCGGCAGACTGGCAGCATGGACAGCCGGCGGCGGGGGATGCTTGCTGCCAATCTATTTGCTGCTCGTTTCAATGTACGTGGTCAGTTCATTCGTGCCTGGAACTTCAACTCGCCTGCAATGGACACGCGCGGCGTAGCCATCATCGACAGCATGATGAACCTGCCACTGCTCTACTGGGCATCCGAGCAGAGCGGCGATCCCCGCTTCCGCTTGCTGGCGGAAGCGCATGCGGACACGGTTGCGCGCGAGTTCGTTCGTGCAGACGGGTCCATCTGCCACGTGGTGGAGTTCGACCCACACACGGGGCAGAAGCTGCGAGAGCATGGCGGACAGGGCCATGCTCCGGGTTCCGCCTGGGCGCGGGGCACCGCCTGGGCGCTGCATGGTTTTGCGCTGTCTTACCGGTATACGGGCGAAGCCCGCTATCTGGAGACAGCGGAACGCGCGGCCGATTTCTTCCTCGCCATGCTTGGTGAAGATATCGTGCCGTTCTGGGATTTTCGCGCACCGGCGGAGCATCAGATGGCGTGGGATTCGTCCGCCGCTGCGATTGCGGCGAGCGGTCTGCTTGAGCTGGCGAAGCTGTCGCCACGCGGAGAAGAGTATGCCGCAGCGGGCGAGCGCATCGTTCGCGGCCTGCATGAGCGCTACAGCTCAGGCGAGTCAGCTGCGGAAGAGGGGCTGATCATGCAGGGAACCGTGCATTACCCGGAAGGAAGGGGATTGAATGTGCCGATCATTTACGGCGATTATTTCTATATGGAAGCGCTGGCGAAGCTGCGCGGACGTCCGGGTCTATTTTAACCTCAACATGTCGGAGAATTAAATCATTGAAATACAAAACCACCTGAGGCAGCCTATCTTCCACTGGGCTGTTTTGGGTGGTTTTTCGTGATATGAGTTAGATGATTTATTTGTTTTTCTTCGATGGCACGCGCCTGAGGATCACAAAGTCTGCTGAAGATTGATCGGGATATCGCTGCGGGATGATCTCTTGAACCTTGAAGTCGGGATAGTCGAATAAATAATGGAACAGGTTGCGATCCTGAATCGTGTCCACGCCTGGGTTGCCGTTTTCCTTCAACCGGGTGTAAAGTACAACCCATTCCTTTGATGAATGCAAAATATCATATAAGGTATTGCGGAAATCGGTCTCATCCGTGATGTGGTACAGCACATCCAGACACACCGTAAGGTCTGCCGTCAGAAAACCCCGGTTGATCCACAGGCCAGGTGTATACAGCATGAAGCTTTTGGAGGAGTCCGTGGCAAATTTCGAAGCACATAGGCGCACCGAAGAGGCAGCGACATCGACACCGAGGTATTCTTTATAATTCATAAATTGCAGCTGGTTGCCATCGCCACATCCAAACTCAATTACGCTGGTAATACCCTCCTGCTGGATCAATCCGTTCACAATCTCGGCCTTGAATTCAGCCAGAACCCCGTATGATCCACGTCCAGAAGTTTCTCCGGAACGGTATGTCTGCTCCCAATATCCAATGTAATCAAAGGGCTGCCGCATGTTTCTCCTCCTATCATGTACAATCAGTTGCTTGGCGCTTGTTAAGTAGCAATATAGATAGGTTATGCGGAATGCTGGCGGGTATGATTCCCCGGAGAAGGATGAGACTTCCGAATTATTTTTCCATCATTTTTCTGAAAAATCGCTGAAAGCCTAAACATCTGGAAAGAACTTGCCGACATTAAAATTAAGGAAAAAAATGATGATAATCGGGGGGAAATGATGTTAAAGCCAAGATTGACCAAGTACATGGTGATGATGCTGGTATTCGTGCTGAGTATTTCCAACGTAGGCTTGGCCGCTGCGGCAGATAAGGAACTGTCCAAAATAGTGGTTTCCAAAAATGAAGTTGCGCTTGAAGTGGGAGAATCCAGTTCTGTAACAGCTACAGGAGTCTACACGGATGCTTCGACAAGTAATATTACAGTGAATGCAAGCTGGAGCAGTGATGACACTGCAGTGGCTACGGTATATAACGGAACAATTACAGCCAAAGGTGAGGGACAGGCAACGGTCATCGTATCCTATGAAAATAAGCCACAATCCATTCAGGTGAACGTGACCAAAAAGGTTAAGGCATTGACGAAGGACAAGCAAACCATTGATATTCGTAAAGGTGAATCCGATCAGATCACACTGACTGCAACTTACAGTGATAACAGTTCTGAATCCGTATCCGATATCGCAGAGTGGTCTTCTGATGACGATCAGATAGCGACTGTAGTGAACGGTAAAGTTACCGGCCAAAGCGCGGGTACGGCACTAATTACAGGTAAGGTAGGAAAACAATCTGTTACCGTTGAGGTAAACGTCGAAGTCGTGAAGCGAATCGATACAGATAAAAAGCAAGTGAACCTGCTGTTGAACAAAAGCGACAAAGTCGTTTTGACAGCAACATATCCGGATGGGACGACCATGGATGTAACTTCTCTTGCAGATTGGAGTTCCAGTGATGAGAAAGTTGCTGATGTGCTGAAGGGCACCATCACAGGTTATGCCGCGGGATCTGCTGTAATCACAGCTAAATACGGTACAAAAACCGTTTCGATTGATGTAGACGTGGACCGGACAAGCAATCTGAAGGTCGACGAGCAAAAGCTATTCTTCAAGTTAAGCAATACCGATCGCTCCAAACAACTGACGTTGACGGCAATCTATCCGGATAGTTCAGATGCAGATGTAACCAATACGGCAGTGTGGACATCAAGTAACGAAAAGGTTGCTACTGTATATAAAGGGCAAATTACGGCTATTGGCCAAGGTACAACTACAGTTAAAGCCAGCTACAGTGGTAAAACCGTTGAAATTACGGTAGATGTAGACACAGCTCGTTATTTGGACGTTGTAGACGTTGAAGATAAACTGGCTATGAGTTTGACCGGAACAAAAGAAAAAGAACTTACAGTCAACGCGGAGTATGTAGATGGAAGCACGGAGAACGTGACATCCAAAGCAACGTGGACTTCAAGCGATGAAGATATCGTCTATGTATCTGCTGGTAAACTTACTGCTTACAAATCGGGACAGGCAACTATTACAGTAGCTTATGGCGGCAAAACGGTCAAAATCACTGTAAGTGTAGATGTCCCAGACAAATACGAAATGCAAAACAAGAAAAAATCAATCGGTGTGGGCGATACCTTTACTGCAGAGGTTCTAGCTGTATATGGTAACACATCCAAAGTCGTTACTGAAGATGTGGAATGGAGCAGCAGCAGTGATAAAGTTGCCGAAGTGTCCAAGGATGGCGAAGTAAAGGGTATCGCTGTCGGCAAAGCAACCATTACCGCTAAAGTGGATGGAAAAACACTGACCATGTCTGTTGAGGTTGGTATGGCCAGCGGTCTCGAAGCGGATGTAAACTTTATCGCACTGGCATCCAAAGAAACACAGCAGATTACCCTGACGGGTACAGATGAAGACGGTAATACGCTGGATGTAACTTCAGAAGCAACTTGGAAAACGAGCAATGCTCGGGTAGCTGATGTTAAAAAAGGTTTGGTAACAGCAAACGGTAGCGGTAAAGTGAACATTACTGCAGAGTATGGCTCCCAAAAGGTTACGATTGCAATTGAAGTTGATGTCATTGCCCGCATTGAAGCATCAGAGCCAGCCGTATCGCTGAAATCTGGCGAGACTGCTGATATTACTGTTGTGGCGTATTTTAATGACGGTAGCGAACGCGATGTAACCGACAAAGCCGAATGGAAAACCAACAGCTACAAAGTAGCTCAGGTAACCAAAGGTAAAGTAAAAGCGGTTGGTTCAGGTAAAGCGAAAGTTACAGCCAAATACGGCAGCAAATCTGTAACCGTGGCTATCGATGTAGATACACTGAAATATCTGCAAACCGATAAAGTTACCCTGACCATGAAACCAGGGGATAAGGTTACCGTGGTAGCAACGGCAACATATGCAGATGGCAGTGAAGAGAATGTCTCCAAACCGGCACTCTGGAAGTCCTCCCGTATTGCAACAGCAACGGTGAAGGATGGTATTATTCAGGCTAACGGTAAAGGTAAAGCGACAATCACGGTGAGTTATGCTGGCGTGAAAACAAAAGTGACCATCGTTGTTGAAGCGAAATAAAACTTGCCTTGAAGGTGAGAGGTAAACGGGAAAACGGTGATGCCAGCTTAGATGCTGACACCACCGTTTTTTTTGGTATAAACAATTATATTTTTTCGATCAACGGATTACATCGTATGAGACAGAACCAAGGCACCATAAGCAAAAGCGATAACAATTAAAATAGCTGGATGCAGTTTGGTCTTGGTCATGACCCATAAGGAGATCCCTGCAATGATCAGTGTCTGCCAGATCCCGATGGAATCGGTGGATACTTGGCCGAATTCCCACGTGAGCAGAATCATAAGTACTGCAATAACTGGCTGCACAAGCAGCGTCATTCCTTTGACTTTGGGCGATGTACGATGCTTGTTAAGTAAACGAAGCAGCAGGATCAGCGCGGCTGCAGAAGGTACAATTGTGGCAAAACTGGCGATAAACGCTCCGAACCAGCCGGCCACCTGATAACCGACAAATGCGGCAATCTTGGTAGCGATTGGACCAGGGAGCGCATTCCCGATGGCGAGCACATCGCCGAATTGTTCTGTGGTCATCCACTGATAATGGTTCACCACTTCTTCCTGCATGAGCGGGATGGAAGCTGGACCGCCCCCGTATCCCAAAATATTTGCTACGAAAAATCCCCAAAACAATTCCCACCATGTCTGAAGCATCGTTTAGGACACCTCCTTGTCGGAGCTGCGTTTGGACTTGTAGCGCTGAACCAGGTCCAGGTGGAATACGCCATAACCCAGGAAGACTGCAATAACAATGCCTGGATGAATATTCAGCAGCTGCAAAAACACAAACGCAATGACACCAAACAGGACGGCAAAGGTTTTACCGAGTCCGGACCATGCTTTTTTGGCAAATTCATAAGCCATCATGCCCAGCATCACAAAAATCACGGGGCGCACAGCCGCTACCATACCTGCGACGATCTTCGACTCACGCAGTGCGTACATGGAGCCAAGCAGGGCGATGATGGCAATGCTCGTGGGCAAAATGTGTGCCAGCACGGAAACGATGGCGCCGAGCACGCCTTTGGTTTTGTAACCGAGGTAAGCAGCCATCTTGGTTGCAATCGGACCAGGCAGGGCATTGGCTATGGCCAAAATTTCGCCGAATTCCTCATCACTAACCCATTGATAACGGGTGACTGCTTCATAACGAATCAACGGAATAACCGAAGGACCACCGCCATAACCCAATATCCCGGTTCGTACCATACCTGTAACGAGACCGGTGTAATCTTTCCAACTCATGCTGTTTTCCTCCTACAGTCTCATGCCCATTCGGCTTTTATATCGTTTCAATAACAACTGTGATTCGACCTTCACAATGCCAGGCATCTTATAGAGCTTCTCCAGCAAAAATTGCTCCATCTCTTCCATGTCCGCAAAAATGCCGTGCATGTGCAGTGTGCTTGGGCCCGTCATATGATAGAGGCTGGTAACCGCCGGTTCCTCGTCCAGTTTCTCGGCCACTTCATCAAGGAAGGGCGGCTCCACATCTACATTAAAAAAGGCAGAGACCTGAAGCCCAACCTTACCCGGGTTAATAACAACCGTGAAACGTTCAATAATGCCTTTTTCGGATAAAGCATTGATGCGAGCCTGAACTGCTACACGTGACAGTCCAATCTGTGCGCCCAGATCCGTATAGGATATACGGCTGTTCTGATGCAGGGCGGCTATGATTTTCCGATCGATCGCGTCCAGGTTGTACATTTGAGGGATTTCTCCTCCTTTGGAGGAGCGTTTATCTGACATGATTGATCATCCTTTTCCTTCTCTATATGGAATATGAAATGTAAAACTTCAAAAAT
Organism: Paenibacillus illinoisensis NBRC 15959; assembly: GCF_004000925.1. Taxonomy (GTDB): domain Bacteria; phylum Bacillota; class Bacilli; order Paenibacillales; family Paenibacillaceae; genus Paenibacillus; species Paenibacillus illinoisensis. The sequence continues at coordinate 41,604 of NZ_BIME01000009.1, forward strand.
GCATTTTGCATGCAGCATTCATATTTTAATGACGAATCGTAATTGGAGTCAACCTATTTATACATTATATTGAATTTATCCGATTTTAGGCTTTCATTTTGTCATTGGTACCAAAATTGGAACGCAAAGAGGCCGCTCTTGGAATAAAACCGTGAGCAGCTCTCTTTCTTTCTATTGTAGATGTGCTTATAGCCTATCCACACATTCGTTCGGTTCTATATAACTCTTGGAAGGTGAAACGTAATGCTTGTACCCTCACCCGGCTCAGATGATAACGTCAGCGTTCCTCCTGCTCCACGAGCACGTTCTTCCATACTGAACAGTCCCACGCCCTGACCTGCCGTTTGTACATTGAATCCGGCACCTTGGTCTGAAATAGTTACGACTGTGCCCTCCTGGGAATCTTCCACCCTTACCTGTGCTTCGGCTACATCGGCATACTTGGCGACATTGGTAAGTGCCTCCTGGATAATCCGGTACATGGCGATCTCCCGATTCATCTCCAGCCGTCTGCGCAGGTTGCATTCCAGATCGACTTCGATACCGTAGTGGCGGGTATAGTTTTCAATGTAAGTCCGAATGGCCGGAACGACACCCAGATCATCCAGTACAGAAGGTCTGAGTTCCCAGGCCATGCCACGGACTTCTTCCATAATACCCGTGACTTGCTTACGCAGCGCTTCCACACCGGAATGAGGCTTGTCAGCCTGCAGCTGATCTATCTGAATCACGAGCGAGAAGAGACTCTGTCCGATTCCGTCATGCAGCTCACGCGAAATCCGGCGGCGCTCCTCCTCCTGAATGTTCATGACCTGGGTCATCATCGTCTGCAATTCAGCTTCGACCCGTTTCAGCTTCGTCACTTCGCTGCGTACTGCCAGGTATTGATATGGTTCTCCGTCATTGTCGAGAAAAGGTACAATCGTTGTATTCACCCAGTAGTGGCTGCCATCCTTCGCACGGTTACGAATCTCTCCGTTCCATACTCGCCCTGAAGAGATGGTTTCCCAAAGGGTCTTCATGAACGTTTTACCGTGGTATCCCGAATTGATAATCCGGTGGTCCTGACCAATCAATTCTTCGCGGTCATATTGTGAAATTTCGCAGAATTTATCGTTCACATACTGTATCTTCCCTTTACGATCCGTGAGGGCAACGATGGAGGATTCATCCAATGCAAACTTCAGATCGCTTAGCTGATGCAGTGAACCTTTCAGCCTGCTGCGGAATTCATCATCGGTGATATGATTGTCCAGTTCATCCAGCAGCTGCAGTACAGGCTGCTCCGCCAGTCCGCTAAGTCTGTTCTCACGTGCGCTACTCAAAGTTTAGCAACCCCTTTTTCATGGCAAACTTGACGAGTTCAGGTCTGGTCCGCAGGCCCAGCTTATCCATGAGATTGCTTTTATGGGATTCGACCGTTTTGACGCTGATGACCAGGTGCTCGGCAATTTCCTTGTTGGCATAACCCTTGGCAATCCAGGACAATATCTCTTTCTCCCGTTCGGAAAGTGTGTCATACGGCCCGGCGTTTTCCTGTTTGGATTTGTCCAGGTATTCACTCATCAGCCGTTTGGTGGCACTGGGATACAGATACGCACTGCCCTCTGCTACAGAGCGAATGGCTGCCAGCAGTTCCTCATGCGGCGTGCTTTTGAGAATATACCCTGAAGCTCCGGCATGGATTGCACGGAATAGATACTCTTCATCATCATGCATGGTCAAAATTAAAATGGCCACGTCAGGCATCAACTTTTTCAATTCTGCAGTGGCGGTTAGCCCGTCCTTGCCTGGCGGCATGCTGAAATCCATCAATACCACATCCGGTTTCAATTCCTGTGCCTTGGCAATGGCCTCTTCACCATCTGCTGCATCCCCCACGATCCGGATATCATTCTTGCCATCGAGCAGGGCGATCAGCCCGGAACGCACAACAACATGATCATCCACAACCAATAGTTGAATCACTATATATTCCCCCTGTCCGCTTCTTGGTCCTGTCTTCATGATACCAAAAAAAGCCACCCAGAGCTTTAATCTCTGAATAGCTTTTCTTCATGGCTTACGCGGGGCCTGCTTATCTGTGAATGGCTCGCTGCAGCTGCTCTGGCCGCCAGCTCTGCTTCCCTGACCGTGTTCGGTGAGAACGTACATGGCTGCCTGCTGCCAACAAGCAGCACGGCACCGGGGATGCTGCTCTCCAGGAAAACAGGGACGGCGATGGCGCATAACAGCCGCTCTGCGATCATCAACGGACAACGGCCAGGTGTACTGGCATTTGTGGTACTTTCATCCGACAGGGACGTGCGGCCTGTCCGTAGAGCAGTGCCCACAAGATCTTGTCCGGGACGCATCTCCATCCGTGTAACGCGATCATTGGTTGCGCCGGAAGTGTACTTCCAGCGCAGCATGGACCCCGAGAGATAGGCCAGTCCGCAAAAATCGGTGGATGTGTTCAGGCGCAGATTATTGATCATCTCCTGAATGCCGGAAGGGAGTTCATCGTGCATGAGAGACACTTCCTTTTTGGAATTACACCATTAGATTAGACCTGGTGACATAGATATGTTTAACCTTTGACCAAGGTGTCCTGAAATATAAGTTTATACGGTAGTTCTATTGTAGTCCCATTCGTCTGAGTTGTAATTCAGGGAATCCCCCTATTTCGGTTCTGCAAAATACTGATCTTGGTTAACGTAAGGCCTCAATCCGTATATAGCAAGAACTTTACCATATAACAACATGCGTATGACTTCATAGGATGTGACTTTTCTCACAGCAAATTCAGGGAATTTCTCAGCCAGGTTCAGGTAATCCCCCGATAACGTTCACGCCGGTTTCGCGATAAGATAGATTCATAAGGAAACACGAGGGGGACGAAAGTGATGGGTACGATATTTACAGAAAGAACAACCCAAGCGACAGAACGTAAAACGGAGGGAAGCAAAATGACACGAGAGACAGGTGGAATACTTTCGTTCGTAACAGCTGAACAGTGGGCCTGGATTGAGGAAAAAATGCAGCCCAAACGGGTGAAGTCGGGGTATAGTCTCTTTCTGGAAGGCGATGAAGCCGGATATCTGTACTACATTCGTTCGGGACGCGTGAAAATGACCAAATCGACGGAAGATGGCAAGGAAATCATTTTGTCGATTCAGCAAAAAGGGGACCTAATCGGGGAATTTGGTGGCATTGGCGGCCAGAATCACAGCTACAGTGCAGAGATGACGGAGAAAGGCGAACTCGCGATCATCTCGCTCAGTGATCTGGAAAGCGTGCTTAGCAAACATGGGGACCTTGCCTTGAAATTCCTGCAATGGATGGCACTTTCACAGCGGATTACCCAATCGCGTTTCCGGGATCTGCTGCTCTATGGCAAGGCTGGGGCTTTGGCTTCGACACTGATCCGTGCCAGCAACTCGTATGGCAAAATCACTCCTGAGGGGATCGTACTTGAGATGAAGCTGAACCATACGGAGCTTGCGGAGATGATTGGAGCTACTCGGGAGAGTGTTACACGGATGCTGGGGGCCTGGAAAGAACAAGGAACACTGGACACACTGGATGGCAAACTGATGATTCGCGATCTAGCCGCATTGCGCTGCATGTGTGGGTGTCCTACGTTCCCGAGCTGTCCAGCAGAGTTATGTCGCCTTTAGTCTCACCATAGTCATGGATCACAGATCAATCTTCACTGGCGATTGGGGTCGTTACGGAGATGAAAAAAGCTGATATCGGTATTAACCGATATCAGCTTTTTCGAGTTGAGCATATTCCCTGGCGAGGATCGAATAGACCAACGAATCGTGAAATGCTCCCTTGTAAAACCAATGCTCCCGCATCAGGCCTTCGTACTCCATGCCGATCTTCTGCATGACTCGCTCCGAAGCCTTGTTATTCGGCCGGCATTTGGCGTAGATCCGATGTACACCGAGGGTGTTGAAGCCCAAACCCAGCAGCGCCTGGCTTGCCTCAGCGGCATAGCCTCTTCCCTGATACTGTGGATTCATCACATAACCCATCTCCGCATTGGTGCCCTCCGTGTATATGCCAACGCTGCCAACCAGTGTTCCATCTGTTTTCAGGCAGACAGCAAGATCGAATTGGGATCTAGGCTGTTCCTGTTGCGCTTGCAGAACCTGTTCGATGTACGCAGTTGTATCCTGTTCCGTGTTGGGTCCCCATGCTGTGTACTGGGTTACTTCAGGTGAAATGGTGTACGTATGTATACTTTCCCAGTCGTCTACGCCAATCTCTCGTAAAATCAGTCGTTCTGTCTCTGCTAACATGTCGTTCACTCCCTTGGGCGATAATTAAGTTCATTTTACCTGTATCGAGTGGATTATTAAAACAAAAAATAACTCATGAAGCAGATTCAGATCTGAATCCCTCATGAGTTATCGAAAAGGTGTTATTGTGGTTGTTTGCATGGAACCGATGGATAAGTATAAGCCAATTTGCGGACGATTTCCTTCTGCCACTTCGTATCACCCAAGGTGATGGCCAGGTTCAGAAGATCCAGATAATCGTCAAGCTGCAGTGAAGTCTTTTGCAGTGTTGTATTCATTTGATGTTCGTTCCCCTTTAGCTATATGATCGATAATTCATGTAAAGTTCAATTGTGAGTAAGAGACAACCTCAAGAATGATAATCATTATCACGTATACATGTATTATGCTACGAACACAGCGAAAATGCAACGTTGAGAAACAGATTAACCATTATTTTTTTTCGAAAAAAGACTTATCCATAACAGAAACGGAATGTATGCGCCCAAATAAGCCGACGGATAGAGGAACCAGCCATTCAGCAGAAAATGATGAATTTCGGTTGTAAATGTAGTCATATGTGCATTTGTGGCATACACATCTCCGGCGATGACCGTGGCAGCACTATAGAAACATATAAGAGCCAGGGCATGAAATAACTTTATGAACGTTCGGGAACGAAGAGCTAGAAAGACCATCACGAGTGGGACAATGATTAGAAGCAGCAAAAATAGAAATCTCATGGTACATGTTCTCCTTTATCATGCTTTTGGTAAACAGTATGGGCAGTTGCGCAACGGAGCAAACTTTTTTCAAAAATTTTACATAAACAAAGAGGAATTCATCATGTGAAGGACTAAATTAAAGTGGACAACCCATTAAAAGGTAAATCCGAGGAGGAGAAGGAGAACATGAAGAAGGCGTTATGGCAGCACTGGATCGGAGCATTCCTAATTTTCATTCTGACGGCAACAGCACTGCTGGGGCCAGGTTCACAGGGTCCGGCACAGGCTGCGGCAGCACCGCTTACTGTATCGCAGGCTATAGCTGCTCAGAGTGGTGGAGGAACGGCGACAGTAGAGGGTTATATTGTTGGACATGCTACCGGCTCACTTACAGCCAAGTTTACATCTCCTTACGCCAATGATTTTAACTTCCTGATTGCGGATTCTCCGTCAGAGAAGGCCAACGCAAAATTGCTGGACGTACAAGTTTCCTCTTCATTCCGCTCACAGTATGGACTTGCTTCCAATCCGAGCCTTGTAGGCAAAAAGGTCATCGTAACCGGAACACTTGGTGCATACAACAGCTATGCAGGACTCAAAAACCCAACCTCAATTACTCTCTCTAACGGAACAACCAATCCTGACCCAGAACCGGGCCCAGGGACGACACTGCCTGATGGTACAGGCAAGAAGGTTTTGTTCGATAATACCCATGCCCAAACAGCTGGGGCAGCGGACTGGATCATTGATGGGGCATTTTCAGACTTCGCGAACGGGCTTAGAAACGCAGGCTTTGCCGTAGATCAGCTTGAGCGCAGCATCCCGTATACTTTTGGTGAGCAGGCCATCACCTACAATGCATTAAAAGATTATGATGTCTTCGTCATTGGCGAAGCCAACGTGCCGTTTAAAGCAACGGAGCAGGCTGCCCTGCTGCAATACGTACAGAACGGTGGCAGCGTCTTTTTCATCTCCGATCACTATAATGCAGACCGAAACAAAAACCGCTGGGATTCCTCCGAGGTGTTTAATGGATACCGCCGTGGAGCGTTCCTGAACCCGGCCAAAGGCATGTCCTCGGCAGAAGCCGAGTCTCCAGCGATGCAGGGAGTTACGAGCTCTGACTGGCTGGCAAGCAACTTCGGCATCCGTTTCCGCTACAATGCACTGGGTGACGTCAATGCCACCGATATTGTGGCTCCATCACAGTCATTTGGAATTACAAGTGGTGTAAATGCGGTGGCGATGCATGCCGGATCTACCTTGGCCATCATTGATCCGAACAAAGCCAAGGGATTGGTTTATGTGCCAAGCGGTGTATCCAAATGGGGCAGCGCCGTGGATCAGGGCGTGTACAATGGCGGCGGGCGTGCCGAAGGCGCATATGCAGCCATTGCCAAGGTAGGTGCAGGCAAAGCAGCATTTATCGGCGATTCCTCACCGGTGGAAGATGCGACTCCGAAATATTTGCGAGAAGAAACGGGAGCCTCTAAGAAAACCTATGACGGATTCAAGGAAGTGAACGATGGCACGTTTCTGGTCAACACCGTAAAATGGCTTGCGGTAAAAGAAAGCTATACGAGTCTGTCGCAGGTATCTGGCCTGACATTGGACACACCGACGAGCCTGCTTGCCATAGAGACTCCGGCTAACTCCACAGAACCTCAGCTTGAGCCATGGGCTGCTCCGGCTGCAGGATATAAATGGTACGATCCAACGACGTTCAAGAATGGTTCTTATGGCGCCGTTACACCTTAAGGTAGAATCTTAGTAGCTGCTTACCTGTACTGAAGCCTGTTTGTGACGTTAACGTTGCAAACAGGCTTTTCCTGATTGCTGAAACAGGGCAAGGATGCGACTTGTATAAATGAATCGTACCGCGGGAAACGTATAGGTTAACTATGTTGGCATCAATCCAGAAGGAGAGGCGGTAAATAATGACACGGCAAGCAGACTGTGACAGTTCGTCCATGAGACAGAGGCTAAAGGAAGATTTGCATCGTGTAGCGGATCGAATGAATCGGACGTTATCTCGTTTTGACAATGACAGTGTCTGTCTGCTCGCACAATTCGCTGAGATTCGTACCGAGATCAAGCAGATTGAGGTGCTCGCCTCTTCCTTTTATCTGGATTGTTACCTTTCTCCCTTCACCGAAAAATTTGCTGAGCTTACGGCAAGCGTACAGCATCTGTCCGATCGCAGATATGGTGCTCTTATCGTCATTGAACGTGAAATCCCTCTGGAACCTATCATTCATTCGGGTATTGCTGTGGATGCACGAGTGACCCATGCGCTGCTTGAATCCTTGTTTATCCCCGGTGCACCACTGCATGACGGGGCAGTTCTGATCCGCGGCAACCAGATCGTCTCCGCAGGCAATGTGCTCCCACTGTCCCAGGCTGCAGCCGGGGAACGTAAAATGGGAACACGTCACCGTGCTGCACTGGGGCTAAGTGAACTGACAGATGCCGTTGTACTGGTTGTTTCCGAAGAAACGGGACAAGCATCTTTTGCCGTAGACGGGGATTTGCATCCCATTAATGTCGTTGAGACCATTCATTAACGATAGGCGATAGGAGGCTTCCTAGCTTCGTTTTCGTCTTACATAGTGATGTGATTTTGCACATTCTGAGCTTATCTAGGTACAATAGAGGATGGCAAAGATACAGAAGCCTTGTGAATTACTCGCAAAAATGGTTGGAGGAGACGGTTAAACATGAGTTGGTTTAAAGTTATGGAGCAGCATGATTATGAGGAACTGGTCCTGTGTCAGGACAAAGCTTCCGGGTTAAAGGCGATCATCGCCATTCACGATACAACACTCGGCCCTGCACTCGGCGGTACTCGGATGTGGACGTATGCTTCTGAAGAGGCTGCTATTGAGGACGCACTGCGCCTTTCACGGGGGATGACATATAAAAATGCCGTATCCGGCTTGAATCTTGGCGGCGGTAAAGCTGTGATTATCGGCGACCCGCGCCGCGACAAGAACGAAGCGATGTTCCGTGCATTCGGCAGGTACATTCAAGGTCTGAATGGGCGTTATGTAACTGCAGAAGACGTGGGGACTTCGGAGGAAGACATGAACCTGATTTATCAGGAAACGGATTATGTAACAGGCATATCGCCAAGCTACGGGTCGTCCGGGAACCCATCTCCTGCTACGGCCTGGGGAGTGTACCGGGGGATGAAGGCAGCGGCAAAAGAGGCCTTTGGCACGGATCTGCTGGAAGGCAAAACCGTTGCCGTTCAAGGTGTCGGCAACGTAGCCATGAGTCTGTGCAAGTATTTGTACGAAGAAGGTGCCCGCCTGATTGTGACGGATATTCACAAGGATTCCGTGAAGCAAGCAGTGGATCGCTTCGGGGCAACGGCTGTTGATCCGGGGGAAATTACCGGGGTAGAATGTGACATCTATGCACCATGTGCACTGGGCGGAACGATTAATGACGATACACTCAAAACGCTCAAAGCCAAGGTGGTTGCAGGCTGCGCCAACAACCAGCTGCTGGAACCACGTCATGGTGACATTTTGCATGAGAGAGGTATCGTTTATGCTCCGGATTATGTTATTAATGCAGGCGGAGTCATCAACATCGCGGACGAATTGAATGGTTATAACTCGGAGCGTGCGTGGAGCAAAATTGGAGAAATTTACACCAGTTTGGAGAAAATTTTTGAAACCTCCCGTACCGAAGGCATTGCAACGTATATTGCTGCAGACCGTTTGGCTGAACGCCGAATTGAGCTGATGAAGAATACACGCAGCACCTTCCTGCAGCAAGGTCATCACGCACTGAGTGCCCGCCGACTACGTGGGTAAGTCCAGAAGGAACCTATGAGATTCATACAGGCGGAATGAGTTGAAAAGATAGCCAAGGAGGCAGGTATTCCCGAAAGGAATATCTGCCTCTTTTTTTGATATGTTACCCTGTTACAGCGTATAGGTTTACTTTTGCTGCTGCATTTGATCCTTGAAGCCGCCTTTGTAGGTGGTCGTCGGTGCTTTGACTTTGTCGATTAACAGAATGCCATCATATTGTTCAGTCGGAATGAAGTTCATCGACATCGGATGAATGACTTCATCCACCATGCCATCCTCTGCTGCAAAGACCGGGCGGGACAACCAGGCTGCAGCACCTGTAGCATCTTTGGCTTCGGAGAGATCAATGTATGTATTACGGTAGCCGGATTTCATTAAGGTATACTCCAGACTGCCGCGAGGCATCGGAGAGATATCAAACGTTTGGCCTGTGGAAATCTCGCTCGCTTGTCCTTCATTCATATAAAGCCCGATCACATACATGTCATCCTGCAGCTTCTCATGCATCATTTCGCCCATGCTTTTGAAGCTGGATTGCCACAACCCGGAGTTTCCGTTACTTTCTCCGATTGGAGGATTGAGAATGGACGATGTGCTCTTGGCGAGATGGTCATTGTGAGCCCAAAGAATGAATTTTTTACCTGGATACATGACGTCCATCAGCCACTCCAGATTATCGGCCATGGCACGGTCGCGGAATTCGTAACTCTCTCGAGTGTCGTAGGCAGCCATCTCGATAAATTTGCTCCGGTCCTTCAGCACACGGATCATCATGTCAGCCAGTTTCGGGTTGTCCGGGAATGACTTTACGAGCTCCTGCTTATGCTCGGTGATCCATTGAACCAATTCCTCGTACTGCGGGGCATAAGCATCCTTCACTTGATGGATGGCCGCCTTGAATTCGGGATTATTGTCGCTGTCGATACCATATTTGTTGAGGACGGCATACAAATCCGTGATGCCCTGCATCTCAAACGCATAGAACTGCTTGCCTCTGGCGGGATCCAGACTGCCAATCCAGTCACTGATAAATTGGGTTAAGTACCCGGTTGTAAACTGCATATCATATCCTGCCAAAATCAGTGGATGATCCGTCGTGCTCTGCTCCTGAATGTATTCGTAGAGGCCAAGTGTCTCCTGCGAGTGCCAGATCGGAAAAATGGACAGCTCCATCATCTGGGCAGGCGTCAGATTTGCTCCTTGTTCATAGGCAACGGCTGCATCCCCCATGCCGGATTCGAAGGCAATGACATCATAGCCGAGTTCTTCATGCAAAAATTTGATCATACGCGTTTTGATTGCACTGTATTCGGCAACCCGGTGAAAGTTCTCTCCCAGGCTAACTACTTTCTTGTCCTGCAGCAATGGCTTCAGAAAGGCAAGGTCACTGTAGTTGTCCGAGGTCAGGGATGTGATCTCATGGGCATGCTCCTGCACCCATTGCTCCTTAGTTATAGGTGAGGCTCCTGCCGAAGCGGAGCCAGCAATCATGGCAATAGCCATCCCGAGTACGGCTGTTTTTTGAATAAAACGATGTTTCAGGTTCATAATGTGTATCCTCCGTATGAATGATGTGTTGAAATCCATAACCCAAGGATACTGGTTAATTCTAAAGAAAGTATAACGCGGATCTTAGAATGTAATGCATTTCTGATTCAGCAGCTTAATGAATTCATCCAATGCGGTACTGACATACCGTCCCTCCCCACGTACAAAGGTAGTTGTGGTATGGGAAAACTGCTCGGCTAGATCATGTACAGCGTACGCATCCGGTTTCTTATGGATCACGCTGCAAGGCATAATCGTATATGCAATGCCGGATTCTACACAGCTGAGCAAGTTCTCCATCGTACTGACTTCAATCATATTGCGGGCAGATAACCCTTCTTCCTCTAAGAACATTTCCGTAATTTCACGGTAGGGGCAGCCCTGAGGGAACACTACCCATGAGACCTGGCACAGGCTCTCAATGGGTGTCTCCGTTCGTTTAGAAATAATGTGCACAGTGTCTTGCATTTCATATTCCACTCTTAACCCTTCTTTAACACAGGCACCACTGATAAACGCGCCATCAATTTCATTAGTCTGTATTTTGTGGCGAAGCACTTTTGGAGCGGTCGCGTTCACTAGCGAGATGGATACCTTTGGATGTGCAATTTGGTATTCGTTCAGAATTTCCATGAAGCGGCTTGAAGCAGCCGTCTCCACGATTCCTATTTTTAATGTACCGGATGGTTGCCCAATATCCTTCATATCCTCTTCCAGGTCGTGCAGCAGATTGTGAATACGTTCAGCATATTTAATAAACTGTTCTCCTTTGGCTGTGGGCACCACACCCTTGTGGAATCGGTTGAATAGTTGTACCTCATACTCCTGCTCCAGCTTTTTGATGCGTGTAGTGACATTAGACTGGGCATAGTTCAGTTCTTTGGCGGCTTGCGAGATTTTACCTGACCGTCCGACGGCTAGAATAATATCGATATCGGATAATTCCATGGGTTTGCCTCCTGATTGTGGAATCTCTTCAAATATAAATAAATGGACATGAGATATCTCTCGTAGTGATACTTCTATATATTTTAATCATTTTACGATATGTCTGAGCCGGCCTACAATATCCTTAATCACGATGAGAGAAGGGATGGCATGAATAATCTTTTTAATTTACTCAATCCGGTTAAGATCAATCAGTGGGAGCTAAAAAATCGTATTGTGATGGCGCCGTTAACAAGAGGATTTGCGAATGATGCGGATGGTACGGTGACAGAGGAGATGGTGGCCTATTATGAGCAACGTGCACGAGATGGTGCAGGTCTGATTATTACGGAAGGGATTAATCCCAGTCTGGCTGGAAAAGGAACGTATGGCATACCCGGTTTGTATACGGAAGAGCAAGCAATCTCATGGCAAAAGGTAACTGAGGCTGTTCACAGACAGGGCGGGACGATCATTGCCCAACTCTGGCATGTCGGTAGATTGTCCCACTCTGACCTCATTGGAAGAACACCGCAGGCGCCTTCAAGTATTCAGGCTGAGGGGAAGGTGCATAAGTTGCACAAGCCATATCAGATTCCTGAAACGATGCGCACACAGGATATTCAGAGTACAATTCATCATTTTCAGATCGCTGCCCGTCATGCAGTGTTGGCCGGATTCGATGGAATTGAGCTGCATGCAGCTCATGGGTATTTAATTGATCAGTTCATCAATGAGAAAACGAATCAAAGAACCGACGAATATGGAGGCGGGATTCAGGGGAGATTACGTTTTTTGAGAGAAATCATCCTGGCAGTAGAAAAAGAAATCAGCGTGGATCGCATATCAATCCGATTTTCCGAGAAGAAGGATGATGACCCTTCCTATGTGTGGACAGATAAGGCTGGCATGATTAATGCTTATCTTAACCTGTTCCGTGAGACCGGTATTACGATTCTTCATCCTTCAACAGATCAATATACAAGAGTCTGGGCGGGAGAGATGACCTTTCATGAGATGATCAGGGAACAGTGGGAGCACACCATTATTGGAGTGGGAGATCTCGATATTCACATGGCAGAAGAAGGTTTGAATGATGGGGTCATTAATCTTGCTGCCTTCGGTCGGCCTTATATTGCTAATCCCGATCTTGTGCACAGATTGCGCACAGGTGAGCCGTTAGTCGAGTACGATGTGACCAAGCATTTGCCTATTTTGGTCTGAAAAAAAGGGGGCAGCTCTAATCCGGAGATTAGGCTGCCCTCTTTCCTGTTGTCACGGGATGCAGTTATGAGTTGTTGACAATGCCGGGTTTCTTTTCAGTGAAATAGTAACCGAGGGCCAGCAGCGGCATGATCAGGCCGATCAGTGTCGTCAGACTCCAGCCACCTGATGCGTAAGACCAGCTTCCAATAGAGGAACCAATGGCACCTCCAATAAAGAAGATCGACATGAAGATTCCGTTCACCCGTCCTCTCGCTTCACCAGCAAGGGAGTAGATGACGCGCTGTCCCAGAACAAGATTGCCCGAGACTGCCATGTCGAGCGTAATGGCAACAATGACCAGCAGAACCAGCTCAGCAGTCGAATGTCCCTGAAACACGTACGCAAGGCCGAAGGATAGAACAGCAATCACCATGGCGAGACCGGTCAATATCCGGGTCAGGCCTTTGTCTGCCCATCTGCCCGCGATAGGAGCCGCAATGGCCCCGCCCACCCCGGCTAGGGCAAACCAGGCAATGCCTTGCTGGGTCATGCCAAAATCATTCGCCAGCCGCAGGGGTACAGTGGTCCAGAAGAGACTGAAGGCACCAAACAAGCTGGCCTGATAAAGTGCCCGGCGGCGCAGCATGGGCAGAGTTTTAAACAGGGTACCCAGTGAAACAATGAGCTGACCATATTTCATTGCAGGTTGAGGCTTGCGTACAGGAAGTGCGCGTGATAATAGCAGAGCGAGCAGTGTAATAACGATAGCGGAGAAGATAAAGACAGCCTGCCAACCAAAAGCATCCGTAATGAAGCTTGCCACCGGGCGAGCCAGCATGATGCCAAGAAGAAGGCCGCTCATGACATTGCCTACGACCTGCCCGCGCTGTTCTTCCGAAGTAAGGTAAGTCGCGTAGGGTACGAGAATCTGGGCAACCACGGAACCTACACCGATAACCAGAGAGGATGTTAGAAATAATACAGCATGAGTGGAGAGCGCTGCTGCAGCCAAGGCAACGACCAGTAATACCAGAAAGGAAGTTACGAGCCGCCGATTCTCCATAATGTCACTGAGCGGTACGATAAACAGCAGTCCGATGACATATCCAATTTGTGTTAACGTTACGATTAATCCTGCCGCAGCTGACGACAATCCTGTCGAATCACTGATCGGCCCGATTACGGTCTGTGCGTAGTACAGATTAGCCACAATGAGTCCGCATGCCGCAGCCAAAAGGAAAACCAGCCAACGGGGAACCTGTCTTGCTTGCACATCGTTTTTCATGTTCATGATTATCATCCTCCACATGGTATTAAATGACTACTCAGTATGAGTCAATACAGCTGGAATCATCATTTTCTAAACAGTTCGTTCACTAATTACAAACATATAATAAACTAAACGTTTAGTATTGTAAATAGGCGCAAACAAATTATTTGAGATAATCAGCATTGTCGAAGGGTCAAATTGTTTATATGGATGGCAATTTAGTATAATGAACGTATCGTTTTTAAGAAAATAGAAATGAAATGTATGGTCAGAAACAAGGAGGGGTTGGTTTAAATGACAGCCAAAAGAGGGCGTCCCCGCAACATGGAAACACAGAATGCCATTCTGGCAGCTGCCTATGAGTTATTGCTGGAACACGGCTTTGCCGCGATTACGGTTGAAAAGATAGCTGAGCGAGCGCAAGTGAGCAAAGCAACCATATATAAATGGTGGCCCAATAAGGGGGCTGTCATCATGGATGGATACATGTCAGCCATGACAGCAAGATTGCCTGTCCCGGATACAGGATCGGTATTTGAGGATGTACGTATTCATGCGAGTAATATGATTCAATTTTTGACCAGCCAGGACGGAAAGGCCATTACAGAGATTATCGGAGAAGGGCAGTCAGATCCAGGTCTTGCGGTAGAATACCGGACCAGATATATTCAGCCTCGTCGGCGTGAAGCTTGGGGAATTATTGAAAAGGGAGTAACGCGGGGCGAATTAAAGAGTGACCTGGATATCGGTTTGTGTATCGACATGATCTACGGGCCGGTGTTCTATCGCATGTTAGTGACGGGGGAACCAATGGATCCTGAGTTTGTACAGCGACTATTGGATTCACTATTTGCAGGGATGAAGTCCGATTAAGCGGAGAGAAAGAACGAAAGCTAAAGGGGAGAAGGGCGATTCTCATGAATCACCCTGTATGAAGGCGTATCTAGCGAGGCTGCGTCATACCTGAAATAGGGGAGAGATGGCTGAGGGCCAAGAAGCAGAAGTGTCGGAGGCAGAGGAAGGAGATTGCTGGCTTAAAACGGGGGGATCGTTCCATACCACACTCGGCAATTCTCGTCGCAATACAGGTGCTACGTCTTGGGCAAAGCGCTCCACTTGCTCTAGCTGCTCACTATGACTGAGTCCATCCACACTAATGCTCAGCACCTGATGTCCAAACGCGGCATGGTAATTCATAATTTTCTCAATGACCTGTTCCGGACTACCAATAAGTACGGGGCCACGTGCAATGTTATCTTCCAGATCTGTGAAGGGTGACTGGTTATGCTGTGCGGCGGCGGTAGCATGAAAAGCATTATAGTAAGGTGTGTAGCGACGAATCGCTTCCTCACGAGTATCTGCCAGATATAGGCTGCCTGCTCCCGATCCGATCACCGCGCGGCTTGCATCATGACCATAATAATCGAGGCGTTCCCGATAATGGTCAATCAATGCTTTGTATTTTGCCTGGGGATGAAAAGAATTCGAAGTGAAGAGCGGCTCACCATATTTCGCTGCCAGTTCAGTAGAGAGTGTACTCGACGCGCTGCCATGCCAGATTGGTATGGATTGCTGAAGTGGTCTCGGCCAAGTGGTAACCTCATGAAGGGGAGGCCGATACGTTCCCTGCCAGGATACGTTCTCCTCCGTCCACAGGCGCTTCAGCAATTCATAACGTTCAGCAAGGGAAACCCACTGTTCCTCTTCACGAATGCCAAACAGCGGATAGTGCCGGGGGTCATTGCCTTTCCCGATGATCATCTCCAGCCGTCCACCAGATAACTGATCCAGTGTTGCATAATCCTCTGCAACCCGCACCGGATCCAGTACGCTTAGAACAGTGACTGTGGTTAGCAACCGGATACGTGAGGTAGCTGCAGCTATAGCAGTCAATACAACTGGAGGTGAAGAGGACAGAAAAGGTGCCCCGTGCCGCTCACCAATCCCGTACGCATCGAAACCCAAACGCTCGGCCAGTCTGGATTGCTCCAGAATGTTGTGGAATTTCTGCTGTGTCGTGAGTGCTTCGCCAGTGACCGCATTAGGCAGGTTCATCATGAGGCTAAACAAGGCAAATTTCATCTGAACTTCTCCTTGAACTGGATTGGCCAGTCTGTGTTGTTTAATCCTATGGAAATAGTAGGATATTATGAATTGAACTTACTGTAACATGTCCGTTTCGATTCTTCTAATGGATTTTTTCTATAAGACGAAATATATTCAATATAAATGTCTAAATGTGCAGGAAATTGCCACGATTTTTATTGACCGCTGTAAAATTTAGGATTAAAATTGTACTTATCATAGAAATTCAAATTTCTGGATTTTCATTGTGGAGGTGGGAGACATGGAACCTACAACTACGATACGCTCAAATATTGAGGATTACATCAGGAAACAGGGGTATACCCTTCAATACTTTGCTGATATATCGGGGGTTAACGCCGGGACGTTAAGTGCAATTATCAAAGGTACACGGCCGATCGCCATGGCTCAATTGGACCTCATCACCCAGGGCATGAAGCTGGAAGAGGGACACTTCTACGAAATATATGGTGCTGAATGTTTTGTGGAGTCCGCACCGCACTGGAGAAGGCTGGAGCCGTTCCTGCAACGCTGCGCTGAGTTGGACAAGCTGGACTGCATACAGAGGGTAATTCAGCAAGTGACGGATGACCGCTCCTATGTGTCCGAATTGTTCGAGCTGGCCGAGTATATGCTTGAACGTGATCAGAAGAAGGCTGCGCGAATGCTGTACGAATGTGTCGCCGAGTGTGAGAAGTACCAGCACTCCGAACGTCTGGCACTATGCCATTATCGCATCTTCACCTTGTCTCTTGGCCAGGACCAGCATGAGAATCTCAGGGCCGCAGTTCACTTCGAGCCGTATATTAACCGGCTGGATGAAGAGCGACAGCTGGACGCAATCAGGGAATTGGCTAATACATATAGTGGATTGCGCCACTGGGATAAGGTATTTCAATTAGCTGGTGAACTAGAGCAGCGAGTTGGATTTATGGAACAATATCAAACGAAGAAAAAAGGTTTAGATAACCATAGAGTTTCCAAGCACCCTCTATTCACCTATAGATCTTATGCGCACTTATTGATGTCTAATGTGTGGGGCGAGCGGGGAAATTACGAAAAGGCTTTGAATCTTACAACGCTGTACTCCAATGTTGTTGTTGATGACCCTACAGCAGAGGATCTTATATTTATTAAAAGATTTAAGGATTGGGCGGAAGTTAATTCCTACCTTTATAAACTGATGTTGGGTGATTACGAAGCCTTAAATTCCTATTTGGATTTTATCGATGAAGACGAAAATGAAACACTTCTTGGGTTGGTTAAGGTTATGGAAGCTGCAAATCTATACAATTTGAATGTAGACCACGCCCTCAGGAGGTTTGATCTATATATTCATCTTTTATTTGAGGAAGGCAATCACGAAACGAGCTATGTTGTTCAAGTCAAAGATGATAGGTACACCAAATTTTGGGCAGAATTAGCGTTCTATCAGCTATCTAAGGAAAGATATGAAGAAGGATTTAGGAGTCTAATGACTTGTTTGGCATCAGCTCATAAAATCAAAGATGACTCTACAATCATTTACTGTGTAGGTTTATTCGAAGAATACAGGCATCAAGCGATTGAATCTGTGAAGCTAAATTATTCAAATCTTATCAAGGAGGTTTATGGTCGATATGCTAAAAAAAGCCACGTTAGTATTAATGCTGTTTAGTTCAATCCTTTTGATTACGGGTATGATTAACCCTATGGATTCCATGAGAAGTTCTGTATCCAGTCACGGTACAGGTGGATATTAAAAAGCCTTTGGTTCGTGTATAGATGTTGTTAAATGTGGACGAGCGTTCTTTCCGAATTTAGGAAATGGACGCTCTTTTGTGAATGTATTCTAATATGAATCAATATAGGAATTGAGAGATGTTAATAGTTATCTTCCGGTAAGAGTCCGTTAATAGAAATCCATAAGTGAAAATAATCGTTTAATTCTATACAAGATGTGGAATGTGAATGCGGTTAAACACCTAATGTTGGTTAGTCTTTAGTCTATATCTTGAATTGTTGCAAAATGCTTGGTAATGAATGAATACCCTCTGCAAATAAACTTTTTGATTTGCAAAGGAATAAAATATGAATTTTTTGGCAAACTATCCTAAAATGGTCTATAAAGAAGGGGGTGCATGCTATGAAAGGACCAAGTCAGGTTGTAGACCAGATTGAACGGAACAGGCAAGAATTAAGTCGTTTGGCGGAGCATCATGGCATGCAAGACAACAAAGTCCTTCAACAATCCATGGTACTGGACGAACTGATCAATGAATATAACCGTTTCAAATATAGAAAACAACAATATATGAACAGACAGCCGATTGCATAATGCAGTCGGTTTTTTAGTCTGAAAAAAAGACGAAAGGCTATACCATCCACTGGACATTTAATGGAAACTGACTGCCCGTCTTATTGAGTGGATTCATTCATAGAAATAGTCGACTGTAGAGCAATACAGTCGGCTTTTTTTGTTTTCTTTAAAGTGAGGATTTCATCTTGAAATTCCATACCAATCCCGATGTTGGCAGGATAGTCAGCCATCGTTGAAACTGGATATGATAAACGCCAATTATATCTAGCAATTTCGAAGATGATTCTCAAATGACAGGAGTGGGAGGGATCCGTGAATGGTCAAAGTACAAGGTTGTTTAAAAAGAAACTTGAACCTGCGCACCAAGCTGCTGGTATTGTTTTTGGTTCTCACTTTGCTTCCGCTGAGTTTGCAGGGGTTGGTCAACTATTACCATTTCTCACAGACAATTGACCGCAAAACGGAGCAGTTCACCATTGATATCATCCGCCAGATTAACACGAATCTGAATCGGCTGTTGAAGGACTTCGAGCGTATATCGCTCCTGCCGCTCTATGATCAGACCGTGCTGGGTATTCTGGGGAAATACAACGCGCCAATGGGAACAGCCACCTGGGCAAGATCCGACGATTACTTGAAGATGAAGCTCTATACATCGGGTCAAGCCTATGATCGCCCGGAGATTCGCGGCATCCACCTGATCTCGAACAGTGGCATCCTGTTCTCCAATCTGGATTCATTGGCGGTGAAGCCGGTATGGGACAGTAGGCAGGATGATTGGTTTGCAGAGCTTGGCGGCTCAGAGGGGGAGTGGCGACTGCTCCCTCCGCATCATCCAAGTTATTACACAGGCAAGAATGAAGAAGCCTATATCTCCGTTGCCCGAGAGATTCGTGATCCAGGCACCCTCAAACGGCTTGGATATATTCTGATTGATATCCGGCTGGATGCCTTCCGCCAGCTGTTATCCAATCTGAATTTTGAGGAAAATGCGAGTCTCATGATTGTGGACAGCAAGCAGCGTCTTGTGTTTGAGCGAACTTCACTTGGTGGACGATCCGCGTACAATCAACTGTTACAGCATGAGCAGCTTCAAGGCTATGCCGGAAATCAAAAGGTGGTAATGGACGGGAGTCCCTATCTGTATGTACGGCACCACTCGAATTATTCCGGGCTATCGGTCATTAGTCTTACACCCATTTCTGTCATTCAAAAGGAATCAGGTGAGATGCTTACGTTCACGTTTGGGTTCGCTGTTCTGTGCATGGCGGGTGTAGCCATTCTGGCGGCTCTTATATCCTATCGTGTAACAAGGCCTTTAATCAGCCTGAAGCAAAATATGATTCGCGTGGAGCAGGGTGACTTTACCCAGCGTGTGGCAAGCTTCGGCAGTGATGAATTCGGGCAGATCAGCCGGGGGTTTAACCGGATGATGGATGAGATTCACCGCTTGTTTAACGAAGTGTTTCTACTCGGTATTCGAGAGCGGGAAGCAGAGCTGTCAGCGCTGCAAAGTCAGATCCATCCTCATTTTATATACAATACGCTGGAGTCCATTAATATGATGGCTATCCGCAGGAAGCATACAGAAGTGTCCAACATGGTGACGGCGCTGGGCAAGCTGCTGCGTTACACAATTGATAAGGTGGATCGGATCGTACTCCTTCAGGAGGAGTTGGCTTTTGTAGAATCTTATGTACGCATTCAACAGGTGCGTTATAACGGAAGGCTGCAGGTGATTTTTGAAGTTGAAGAAGAGGTTCAGGAGTGTTTGATTCCCAAGCTGATTTTGCAACCGCTCGTGGAGAACGCAGTATACCATGGATTGGAAGGGCAGGAGGACGGGGGAATGATTTGGATATCGGCCTTGAAGTTCGATCAAGAGTTACTGCTTACCGTTCGCGATAATGGTAAAGGTCTACGCCAAGAAGAGATTGACGATTGGAACGAGTCATTCTCCCAGCTTCCCTCAAGTGAATTCCTGCGCTGTAACGCTGATGGTCAATTAGGGCTTACCAATATAGCACAGCGACTCCACCTTATTTATGGTCAAGGCGCCAGTCTGACCGTTGACGGAAGCCCCGGGCAGGGACTAGCCGCCACGATTACTATACCGCTGCAGGGGAAAGGGGATAACGTGCATGTATAAAGTTTTGCTTGTGGAAGATGAGAGGGTCATCCTCGAAGGGCTGCGGGAGTTAATTATTCGGACAGCTCCCGAGTTTCGCGTTATGGGTGAAGCTTCTGGAGGAAGAGAGGCTCTTGAATTTTTGAGAAGTGATGTGCCTGATGTGCTAATTACAGATATTCGCATGCGGGAAATGGATGGATTGACTCTGATATCCAAAGCAAGGGAAATGTATCCCGAACTGCTGATGATCATCATTAGCGGCTATGGCGAGTTTGAGTATGCACGCAGAGCAATGGAGTATGGTGTACAGAACTACCTGCTGAAGCCGGTGGAACTCCAAGAGTGGGTGACCGCCATTCAGAAAATTCAGCTGCTGCTGGACCGAAGATACGGCGTTTCGTCAAGCCAAACACTGGATACAACGGGGGAACCCGAGTGCAGCAGTGGAGATACGCGAAAGATCATTCGGGATGTAAAGGAATATATCAGGCTTCACCCTGATGGAGATCTGCGCCTGCAGACCATAGCGGCACTTGTCCATCTGAACCCGACCTATCTAAGCCAGCTCTTCAAAAATGAAACGGGGACAACCTATTCGGAATACATCGCTGAGGCGCGCATGGAGCGGGCCAAATGGCTATTGGTTAACACCCAACTGAAAATCTATGATGTAGCGAGGTTGTCCGGTCATCAGAGTCCCAAACACTTCATGCTGGTATTCAAACAGCAGGTGGGTTGGACGGCAGGGGAATATCGGAACCGATTCGGTACGGATGAGCAGCTGTAGCAGGTGACCTTCATCTAAGTCCTTGAAAAACCGTACCATTTCTATAGCTGGCGTGATTTATGAACCATTGATTCCTTCGCTATACTTTGGTTGCACGTGAACATCACTAAGCGACGAGGGGGATTTCCATGAAAAAAGCAGGACTGATGTTTATGCTCGTATTCATCATTGTTGCATTAATTGGCTGTGCAGGCTCCAATTCCAGCAGTGATCCTGAAAATGCATCCGCAGGAGATGAAGAGATTGAACTGAAGTTCATGATGTGGGGAAATCAGGCGCACATGGACGTGTATAACAAGTTGATTGATAGCTTCACACAGGAAAATCCGGGCATCAAGGTGACAATGGAATCCGTACCCTTTGCGGAATATCAGCAAAAAATCTCTGTACTTGCAGCTGGCGGCTCGCTACCGGATATCGCCTGGGTCTCCGAGCGGATGATTCCACAATTCAAATCCAATCACATTCTCGCAGACGTATCCGAATTCAAGGATGATGCAGAGTTCAAATTGGATGATTATATTCCAAGTACGCTGGATCTGTTTCGGGATGGTGATCAACTGCTTGGCTTGCCGTTCTCAACCCCTCCAGTCGTCATGTTCTACAACAAATCGCTATTCGACAAGGCTGGACTTACAGACCCTAACACGCTCGCCGCTCACGGGCAATGGACGTGGGAACGATTTGAAGAGACAGCCAAAACGATTGCCAGCAAGGATGCGACAAACCGAATCTACGGTGCCAACTTTTTTCGCGATTGGAAGACGTGGGCTGTTCTTTCCTCCTATTCCTGGTCTAATGGCAGCGGGCCATTCGATGAGGGCATGACACAGTTCACCTGGAATGATCCTTATGGTGTGCAAACCTTGGAATTGCTTGAACGGATGATGTTTACCGATGAGTCCCACCCGAAGGCGGGTGAGCAGGTGAGCTTCGATGCCGGGAATGTGGGGATGTTCTTCGACAACTACAGCTATGTGTCCAAAGCAAGAGAGATTATGGACTTCGAATGGAGTATTGCCCCGATGCCTTCAGGATCTCAGGGCAGTGTGCCCATGCTGGGTCAGGCTGGATATGCCATGTTTAATGACAGCAAACATCCCGAAGTAGCAAAGAAACTGCTGAAGTTTTTTGCTAGTGAGCAGGGAATTCAGGCCACGGCAACTTATTTTGTCCCTCCGCGGACCTCTGTACTGAATTCGGATGTTTTCATTAATCAGCCGAATAATCCTAGCAAGGAACATATTGTTCAGGCAGTGATTGATGAAATGCCTAAAGCACGCTTGATACCGGGCCATATTCGCTGGCAGGATATCGACAATGCAGTGCTGCAGGGCTTCGATCGTTTATTCGCCCGCTCAGCCACACCTCAGGATAATCTGAAGCAGATGCAGGAAGAGATTCAAGGCCTGCTGCAATAATAAATAACGGCATATCGACAGGAGGCAGGGGTATGGGCAAATTGGAGGAAGCGCTGAATGGACAACACATGCTGCTTGTGGTCAGCCTGCCCGCTAATGATGCAGTACTGGCCCGGGCAGCAATTGAAGAAGGGGCTGACGCGCTAAAAGTACATTACAATGTCGGACACCGCGCCAGTGGAAATCATTTTGGTCCGCTGGATGAATACATTGAAAACTTCCGTGAAATCCGATCCCAATTTAACGGTCCGCTTGGAGTGGTCCCGTCGGGTACCCTTGATGGGACGCAACAGGAGGATGTGGCGAGGCTTTCCGGATTGGGTTTTGATTTCTATTCCATATATGCTCACCATTTACCATCCTTCATGCTGGGTGAGCTCGGTCTGGATAAAACATTTGCCATCAATGAACACTACGACCCTTCCCTGGTTAAGGAGGCCAAACATTATGGTTTTACCGCGTTGGAGGCATCGATTGTCCCTGGAGAAGAGTATGGGACATCGCTAAGCTTCTCGGATGTCCTCAGGTATCGCCGGTTAGTTATGCAAGCAGAGCTTCCGGTGTTGGTCCCTTCCCAGAGGAGACTGGTGCAGGAAGATGTGCAAGTGCTGCACGATACCGGGGTTAAGGCGATTATGCTCGGAGCAGTCGTAACAGGTAAAACGGAGGAACAGCTGCGAAAAGCCGTAAACGGGTTTCGCAATGCCATGGACAAACTGAAGTAGAAGGAAGACGGGTGAGGAGAGGAGGGCCAGAGTTGACCCATTCACGCAAGCGTTCAGGAAGAGGACCGCTCGCAAGAGAGGCCCAGATTGCAGGATGGCTTTTCGTATCTCCAATGGTTCTTGGTTTTACTCTGCTGCTGCTCTTTCCAATGGGCCTCGCATTATACATGAGTTTGACCGATTGGCCATTGCTTGGAGATCATCACTTTATTGGGCTGGATAACTACCGCGAGATCATGATAGACAAGATGTTCTGGACAGTACTGGGAAACACGGTATATTTCACAGCCGGACTTGTTCCGCTGAATATTGTGCTGGCGCTGCTACTCGCTTTACTGTTATCCAAAAGTCTGCGTGGGATCGGAATATTCCGTACAGCCATCTTCGTTCCGGTCATGACTTCACTTATTGTGTGGGCAATTGTATGGAAGCTTATGTATGCGACAGAGTCGGGATTGATTAATCAGCTTCTGTTGATGATGGGCATCAAAGGACCAGCCTGGCTCTACAATCAGGATTTGGCGATGCCTGCGGTAATTGTCACCAGTGTGCTGAAAAATGTTGGCCTTAATATGGTACTATTCATAGCCGCAATTCAGCAGGTACCGAGATCACTGTACGAAGCAGCCAAACTGGACGGTGCAGGCAGGCAGAAGACTTTTTTTCACGTGACGCTTCCCATGATTACGCCTACTGTTTTTTTGACCGTGGTGATGACGGTCATCGGCTCGCTCAAAGTGTTCGGACAGATTTATGTCATGACACAGGGGGGGCCGAGCAATAGCACCAAGGTGCTGGTCTACTATATATGGGAAAAAGCGTTCAAGCTGTTTCAGTTTGGCTATGCCTCCGCACTGGCATACGTGCTCTTTGCTATCGTACTGATCCTGACGCTGCTGCAATGGCAGCTTCGAAAGAGGTGGGTATTCAATGAAGGCGATGCCTAAACCGTCTGTTCGTACAGCAGGGGGTGCAATCGGTACGTATTTGTTGCTGACCCTGATTTCGCTGATTATGATTGTACCGTTTATCTGGATGATATCCACGTCTTTCAAGGAGCCCCAGAGCATATTCACGTATCCACCGCAGTGGATACCGGAAACGTTCCGATTTCAGAATTATGTCGATGTTTTTCGATTGATTCCGTTTCATCGGTTCTATTTGAATAGTGTGTATATTGCTGTTGTGGTCGTGCTGGGTACGGTGTTCTTTGCATCCCTTGCCGGATATGCATTTGCAAAAATACCATTCAAGGGCCGCAATGTGGTATTTCTCACCCTCCTGAGTGCCATGATGATTCCCCACGAGGTGACGGCAATTCCGATGTTCCTGTTCATGCGGCAGCTGGGCTGGATTGATACACATCTCCCGCTGATTTTGCTTCCGATCTTTGGGGCAGGCGGTGTATTCGGCATCTTTGTCATGCGGCAGTTCTTCATCACGGTCCCTACCGAGCTGGAGGAAGCGGCGATGATTGATGGCTGCAACAGGTTCCGGATATATGCGCGGATTATGCTGCCCATTGCCAAACCCGGCATGGCGACGCTGACGATCTTCACCTTTGTGACCATCTGGAATGAGTTTTTTGATCCGCTGATTTTCATTAACTCGCGCGAGCTAATGACATTGCCGCTAGGGCTGTCCCTGTTCACGGATGAAGTGGGTACGGCCTGGCAATATCTGATGAGCGCCACAGTCATGGCAACCGTACCACTGCTGATTGTCTTTTTCATGGCTCAACGGCGATTCATTGAGGGTGTTGCGATGACAGGACTGAAAGAATAGTCGGCTAATCAATGAAAGGAGGAGTGAAAAATGAGTGAACGGATGAGCATGAAGACAGAACAAGCCGATGTTGTTATTGTAGGGGGTGGCCCTGCGGGCATAGCGGCGGCCATTGCTGCCGGACGACAGGGCGTTCGTACTGTGCTGGTTGAGCGATATGGGTTCGTTGGCGGCATGTCGACTGCCGCTATGGTTTATCCTTGGATGACTTTTCACACGGAGAGCGGTGAACAGGTGATCAGGGGCATTGCTCAGGAGATCGTTGACCGACTGAAAGCGCGAGGGGGCTCTCCAGGGCATCTCCGGGATACAGTTGGTTTCGTGCATACCGTTACACCATACCATCCGGCCATTTATCAAGTGATAGCGGCCGATATGCTGCAGGAGGCAGGTGTTCGGCTGCTGTTGCACAGCTTCGTGGATGAAGTGATTGTTCAGGATAATCGAGTAGAGGCGGTTCGATTGACAAACAAGTCGGGCCGATTGGAGCTTAAGGCCAAGATTTTTGTCGATACCAGTGGGGATGCGGATGCAGCTTATCTTGCCGGTGCTGCTGTCGCGAAGGGACGGGATGAAGATCATCAGTCCCAGCCCATGACCATGAAATTTCGGATGCGCGGCGTAAACCTTGAGCGAGTTAAGCAGTATATTCTGGAGCATCCGGAAGATTTCTATGCCAAGACACCTTTCGCAGAGCTGGATCGTATTCCGCTCACCGGAGTGAGTGGTTTTTATTCGCAATGGCAGAAGTCGGGCATTCCGATTAACCGCGATCAGGTGTTGTTTTTTACCGGGCCGGCCGAAGATGAAGTACTGATTAACTGTACCCGGGTCCAGGGACTGGATGCTACCAATGCAGAGGATCTCACCACTGCTGAGCAGGAAGGCAGAAAGCAGGTACTCATGATTGCCGAATTTTTGCAGCGCGATGTGCCTGGTTTCGAGCGGGCTTCAATATCCGCAGTTGCTCCCCAGATTGGCATACGTGAATCCAGACGGATTATTGGACATTATTCTTTGACGAGGGAAGACGTAATTACGGGGCGAAAGTTTGACGATGTCATTGCCCGAAGTGGTTATCCCATTGATATACATGATCCTTCAGGTCAAGGCGTAGTGGCGGCATTTATTGAAGGAGATGGGGCATACGACATTCCATATCGCTGCCTGATCTCCAGCAATATCCGAAACCTGCTGGCAGCAGGACGCTGCATCTCCACCACACATGAGGCCCATGCTACAACCAGGTTGACTCCCAGCTGCATGGCTACGGGGGAGGCTGCCGGAACATCCGCTGCATTGGCAGTGCAGCTGCAGCTTGATCCGCTGTCACTCCCGGTTGCGTTGCTGCAGAAAGAATTACGGCAAAATGGAGTGGCGATATGAAATCGGAATCAATACGCAAATAATAAAGAGTCCAGTTAGACACAGATATGTGTTTAGCTGGACTCTTATGTGCATACACAATGCCTCTCGATAGATCTAACCGAATCAATTCATTCTTGCCTCAAGGCGCCGGGCCACGATGGAAAGGGCGTAGTTGATGACAAAATACAATACCGCTGCGAGCAGAAGCGCCGGGATAACGTAATCGAAGCTCTGACCACCCAGAATCTGCACGTTGTGCATGAGCTCCGGCAAGGAGATGATAATGGCCAAGGACGTATCCTTTAGCAGGGAGATGAACTGACTGACCATCGGCGGCGACATGCGGCGCAGTGCCTGAGGCATAATGATGCTGCCCAGGGTCTGCATATAGCTGAGACCGGAGGAACGGGCGGCTTCCACCTGTCCGCGCTCAACCGATTTGAGACCGCTACGAACGATTTCGGCGATCATGGCGCCTTCAAACAGGCTAAGCCCAACGACGGTGGACCAGAAGACGGACATCTTAATCCCCAGCTGGGGCAGGACAATATGAATGAAGAAGATGATCAGCAGCAGCGGCAGGTTTCGAATCGTATCCACAATAACGGCGATAATCTGTGACAGGACCGGAATACGGGTATACCGGATGGTACCCAGCACGGTGCCGAGAACAAAGCTGAAGACGATTGACAGTCCTGCAACCTGCAGGGTAATCAAGAATCCATGCAGCAGGAAACGAAGGTTGGGCCAGGCATAAGCCCCGCTAAAGTCCATTGTACATCGACCTCCTTCTGTGAGTGGAGCTTAGGCTGAGTAGTGGTATGGCTAAATCACATGGTAACCTGACCGGCCGGCTTGTTTTTCTTCGGCTTGCCCTTGAGGCCTCGTGCTTCGGCGTCGCTCTGTCCAAACCTGCGCTCCATATAATGAACCAGAAAACTGAGCGGCAGCGTTAGTACGAGGTAGAAGAGTGCAACAATGGTATACACGCTCAGCGGCTGGAACGTATCCGAATTGACCAGATCGGCAAAATACATTAGGTCCATGCCGGCAACAACTGCAAGAATGGAGGAGTTTTTGACCAGGTTGATAAATTGATTGCCGATGGATGGAAGCACGATCTTGATTGCCTGCGGCAAAATGATCAGGTTCATGGCCTGTACGTAGGACAAACCTGAAGATCTAGCGGCCTCCAGCTGTCCCCGGGGGACGGTCTGAATGCCTGCCCGGATGGCTTCTGCAATAAAAGCTGCTGTGTAGATGGTAAGACCTAGCGTACCGGAGACAAACCCGTCCAGTGAAATGCCAAGGGAGGGCAGTCCAAGGTAAAAGAAGAACACGACCAGCAGAAGCGGAATATTTCGAATGAATTCCACAAAAGCCGTACCGATCCAATTGAGTGGCTTGATGGGGGATATCCGGAAGATTGCCATGATTGCTCCAAGGATAAAACTGCCGATCAAAGCCATGATG
Organism: Paenibacillus illinoisensis NBRC 15959; assembly: GCF_004000925.1. Lineage (GTDB taxonomy): Bacteria > Bacillota > Bacilli > Paenibacillales > Paenibacillaceae > Paenibacillus > Paenibacillus illinoisensis. The sequence goes on from NZ_BIME01000009.1 coordinate 69,446, forward strand.
CTTACTTGAATCGTATTGAGGAATCCCTCCAGGAAACGATCGGAATGCTTGAACAATACATCAAAATCCAATTTGCCCATGTAGGCGAAGCCTCCGTTCTCCAGATGTGAAGCGGCGACTCATGCTGTACGGGTGATTTAGTCCCTACAGATGAAAACCGCCGCTCGTTCATCGTTAATCGAGGTTACTCGGGCTTGCTGCCCAGCCATTTTTCATGTAACGTATCGTATTCACCACTGTCTTTCATGCTCTTGAGCAGGCTGTTTACTTCTTCTACAAAAGCAGAGTCGCCTTTGCGGATGGCCATTCCATATGGCTCACTTGTGAAGTTGCCACCAACCAGCTTGTAGTTGTTGTCCGTTTGCTGCATGCCGATGAGGATGATATTGTCCGTCGTCAGTGCCTCACCTTTGCCCGCTTTGAGCGCAGTGAAGGCATCCTGATAGTTGTCGAATTCCAGTACTTCAGCATCCGGAGCTTTTTCACGAATATTCTGCGCAGAGGTTGAACCTTTAACTGCGAGCACCTTCACGCCTCCAAGGCTCTCCAGTCCAGTGATGGCACTATCATTTTTTACAAGAAGGGACTGCCCTGCCTCGAAGTAAACGTCACTGAAATCCACCTGCTCCTTCCGCTCGTCCGTGATCGTCATAGTAGCGATGATGATATCGATGTCACCGTTCTGGAGCATGGGAATCCGGGTTTTGGATGTGACCTCTTTCAACTCAACCTTGGTTTCGTCTCCAAGGATCTGTTTGGCAAGTGCCTTGGCGATATCGATATCGAATCCTTCGACCTCACCGCTTGCCGGGTCCTTCAAGCCAAAGAGCTTCGTATCATATTTGACCCCGGCAATCAGCTTGCCGCGCTCCTTAATCTGTTCAATGGTTCCTTTGGCTGCAGTATTCTCATCACCGCCACCACCACCGCTGCTGTTGGTAGCTTCCTCTCCCGTACTACAGCCGGCCAATGCCAGCGAGAGAACCAAAACAAGGACGAACGACGGCCACTTCAGCAAATTCTTCATGAGTAAAGACCCCTTTCAAAATGTAATATTCTATAATTCTCAATGATGAATTAGACGACTTAGGAACTGCTGTGCCCGCTCTTCCCGCGGGTTATCGAAAAATTCTGTGGCAGAAGCCTCTTCCACGATCCGGCCTTCGTCCATGAAGATGACACGGTCTGCCACTTCACGAGCAAAGCCCATTTCGTGGGTAACGACAACCATGGTCATGCCGTTATGTGCGAGAGAGCGCATGACATCCAGTACTTCCCCGATCATTTCAGGGTCGAGCGCAGAGGTGGGCTCGTCAAAGAGCATGATTTTGGGCTCCATGGCGAGTCCCCGCGCAATAGCGACCCGCTGCTGCTGTCCACCCGACAACTGGGAGGGATAGCTGTCAGCCTTGTCGGCAATGCCAACACGGGTTAAATATTTCATTGCCGTAGCAGCTGCCTCAGCTTTGGGCTGTTTACGTACCTTTACTGGGGCAAGTGTAATGTTATCGATGACTTTTTTGTGAGGATAGAGATTGAAGTGTTGAAATACCATGCCAATGTCGCGACGGAAGAGGTTGATGTCCACCTTTTTCTGATGTAAAGGGACACCGCTGACGACGAGTTCGCCTTCCGTAATGGTCTCCAGACGGTTGATGCAGCGGAGCAGTGTACTTTTGCCGGAGCCGGAAGGGCCAATAATGACAACGACCTCTCCTTCTTCAATGTGGAGATGGATATCTTTGAGGACATGAAAATGACCAAAGTGCTTCTGCACACCCCTAAATTCAATCAAGAGTAACCCATCCTTTCTGCAACGTTGGTTTGAAAAAGGAATAATAAGGAATAAATTGAAACTAGTTATTTAATCATACATAGTCATCCTTCTTCTGGCAATTGGTTTGTAATAAAACATGACATAAGTATGAGGTTTAATAGGGCTGTAGGCCAAAAATACGTTATATATTTGTTAAGTTGGTGAGTTCTTTGTGACGAATCCTGACAGAAAAATGAATCGAATCTCCTAGAGTTTTTACAACCTTTGGAATAGATGTATAGAGTATACTGGTGTTGATACCTATCCTATGTCCAGGGTAACGGAACAAATAACCTCAAATTCTAACGCTACATGGCAAAAAAACACAACCTTGGTCCAGATCCCGTTGATATGATGGGTGATAATACTCATTCCTGAAAGCTATGCTATGTCGATCACAGTCCAATCCCAATACAGAGAAGAGAGGATGTTCTGAACGATGAATACATACTACTCCCCATTAAGTGCAAGAGAAGGTATCCAAGCGAATACGAAAGCCTATGAGGCTGCTCTACCTGACATTCCCGCTCGGGATTTCTGCATCACGGACTACGGAGCAAAAGGAGACGGCGTGACGGACAATACGGAGGTGTTCAGGCTTGCTATAGCGGCGTGTGCTGAAGCAGGTGGCGGACGAATCGTTATTCCGGCAGGAGTCTGGCTGACAGGTCCGATTGTGCTTCGCAGTCGCATTGAGCTGCACACAGAGGCGGGAGCTTTGGTTACGTTCAGTCGTGAGTTTGATCATTATCCTCTGATTGCTTCGAGCTTCGAGGGGTGGCAGGTGGTGAGATGCCAATCTCCAATTGACGGAGAATCGTTGGAGGATATCGCGATTACAGGTGAGGGAATATGGGATGGCAGCGGAGAAGCGTGGCGTCCAGTCAAACGGTCCAAGATGACCGCTTCACAATGGAGTCGATTGGTTGCTTCCGGTGGTGTTGTAGAGCATTCGGGTGAAAATGAAGAAATCTGGTGGCCTTCGGCCTCGGCCCTCGAAGGTGGCGCCATCGCCAACCGGCTTCATATGGAGCAGGAGCGTGAATTGTCCGCTTATGAGGATGCCAGAGACTTTTTACGTCCGAACATGGTCAGTTTGCGTCGGTGCAAGCGGGTGCTGCTGGATGGTCCAACATTCCAGAACTCACCTGCATGGAACCTGCATCCGTGGGCATCGGAGCATGTTACCATACGTAACGTGAGTGTACGAAACCCGTGGTTTTCTCAGAATGGCGATGGGCTGGATATTGAATCATGCCGTCATGTTGTCGTGGAGCACAGTGTGTTCGATGTGGGGGATGATGCCATCTGCCTGAAATCCGGCAAGGACGCGGAAGGCCGAGAGCTCGGTTTGCCATCTGAATATATTACAATTCGGGACTGTACCGTATATCATGGTCATGGCGGATTCGTTATTGGCAGTGAGATGTCAGGTGGTGTACGGCATGTGCGGGTATCGGATTGTACGTTTATTGGGACGGATATTGGACTAAGGTTCAAAAGCGCCCGCGGGCGCGGTGGAGTCGTTGAAGATATTGAAATTCAGCGTATCTATATGAAAGATATCATCATGGAAGCCATCTCGTTTTCCTTTTTCTATGCGAATATGGAGGGATCAGCCCGCGGAAGCGATCTGTTTCAGGACATTAGTGAAGAGACCCCGGTGTTCCGCGATATTCGCATATCGGATGTTATCTGTGCAGGTGCAGAGATGGCTTTATTCGTAAGCGGGCTGCCCGAAATGCCTCTGGACGGTGTAGTGGTTGAAGGATATGACGTCACTGCTCGGAACGGTATACATTGTGCTCATGCGAAGCATTTGAGAATTGCCAATCTGAGAGCCCGGATTTCCGAAGGATCATTGATCCATTTACACCAGTGCAAGGGAGCTGAAATAGAGGGAATTCAGGGAAAAGGGCCTGACGGCCGGCTTCTGATTGTAACAGGACACGAGTCTGCCGGAATTGTGTGCCGGGAGGACGATGCAGATGAGGAAGGACGCCAGATTTCCATGGGTCCTGAGGTAAGAAGCGGTGTGCTCATCCGCAGATAAGAGTCCTTGATACGAAAGAATAGCAAGTCGTTCGTTAATTCACCTTCAGCCGCAGTGGTGTAGCGTGTGTCTCCAGATATCATCCTGATTTTTGTGATATAGAGACACATTCATCCGGGTAGGGCTACCCACTCGGCTTCTATCTTCAACTTCCCAAGATTCCCCATACTAGCGATGCTCTTTTCGATAGCGCAAAGGGGTGGTTCCGGTCACCTGTTTGAATGTTTTGTTGAAATGAGCCGTGTGCTCAAACCCGACCTTCTCCGCGATCAACTGCACCCGCTCCTGGGTGGACAATAGGCGCCGCTGCGCTTCCCGCACCCGCACGACCCGTAAGTACTCACTGAAGCGAAAACCGGTAAACCGACTGAACATCCGGCTCAGATAGGATGGGCTGATATAGAAACGGGCTGCCGCATCCTCCAAGGTAAGCGGTTCGTTGTAATGTCTGTTCACGTAAGCGGCAATCTCGCCGATTTTATCCTGCATCGGGTGAATTGGGCCGGGTGACATCAGGCGGCTATTTTCTTCTACCCGATAGATATGGATCAGAAGCTGAGCGAGCAGGCTTCTGACAACCATCTCATAGTGAGGGCGGCGCTCCTTGCATTCGCGCAGCATCTGCCATAGCATGCGTTCCATCTCCTGCTGCTCTGATTCTGGGAGGTGAAGAAGCCTTGATCGTTCGAAAGGGAGCAGACCGCACACACCGAGTTCCATCCCGGTGGCAAACGAAGGAGAGAAACCGATAAGAATTCGTTCGAATCCGGGCCTGTTTCCTCTGGACGTTGTATGCACATCATGCGGATTAATGAGGATCAGATCACCTTTTCTCGCGGTCAGGAGCTGGCCGTTCATGGAATACACCCGTTCTCCTTCAAGCAGGTAATACAGCTCGTAAAATGAATGAGCGTGAGGCTGCGGCATGGCATTGCCTTCATGTCTGCGCATGTATTCAATGGTGAATGAATTTTCCCCAATGCGATATTTGGGTCCAATTCGATCCTCAATCATACTCATGATCAGGCTCCCTTCTACTTCGTCTGATTTACGTTTGTATCCATATCATAACGGAAAATCCAGTTTGTTGTAAACGCTATCAAAAGTTTCGTTTAAATGGAATGGACGGGTTCTAAGGGTGACAAACGAACAGCGATGTTTTACAGTAGGGAGAGTGAGGCCAAACTCTGGAAGAGGGTCTCCAATATGATTTGGAAGGAAGGAAACAGGTTATGACAACACATGAATTATCGCCTCTGGTTGCTGCACTGGATATGCAGCCCCACGTTGAAGGCGGTTGGTATAAAGAAGTATGGAAGGCTTCTTATCAAATCCCGCAATCCGTTCTGCCGGAAGCTTATTCGGGCCCAAGATTCTCTGCAAGCTCGACATACTTCCTGCTGCACCCGCATGAAATTTCCGAGTGGCACACCGTACTGTCCGATGAGCTGTGGTTGTGGCACAGCGGAAGTCCAATTGAATTGAAACTGGGCGGCAAAGGGGAAAACCCTGAGAATGAGGAAGTGCTTGTGCTTGGCATGGATCTTGCTGCAGGGCAATCGCCGCAGGTGCTTGTTCCAGCTGGGGTATGGCAAACGGCACGTCCCCTGGGAGATGAGCCTGTGCTCGTAACGTGTGTGGTTGCGCCAGGTTTCCACTATGATGATTTCAAGCTGGTTTCCAAAGGCTGATCGGTTAAAACGTTTGAACGGCAAAATCCCGATTCGGATGCAGTTGCATTCGAATCGGGATTTTTTGGTTTTCCTCTATTTCATGAAGCTTGTCTAACTGACTGAGCTTAAAAGTTAAAGTTATCCGGATCCGAACCGAAGCGTTTATTTTCGTTCAGTCCATTAATCTGTTCAACCTCATCCCCAGTCAGTTCAAAATCATATAGATCAGCATTCTCTCGAATACGCTGTGGCGTAACGGATTTGGGTATGGTCACGATGCCGTTTTGAAGATCCCAGCGCAAAATGACCTGTGCGGGGGATTTGCCGTACTTCGCTGCAATATCCTGAAGAAGCGGGTGCTCCAGCAGATTGCCTTGGCCGAGTGGAGACCAGGCCTCAATCTGGATCTGGTGTTTATTGCAGTAGTCCCGGAGCTCCGATTGAATCAGCAGCGGGTGAAGCTCGACCTGATTCACAGCAGGTTTGATGGTGGCATCCGTCATCAGATCCTCCAGATGGTGAATCTGGAAGTTGCTTACGCCTATAGCGCGGATGCGTCCTTCCCGGTGCAGTTTCTCCAGTGCTCTCCATGTATCCTTGTATTTGCCCTTGACTGGCCAGTGAATCAAATAGAGATCAAGATATTCAAGTTCGAGTCGTTCCATGCTGGCTTCGAAAGCGGCCAATGTCGATTCATAACCTTGGTCGCTGTTCCATACTTTGGTGGTAATGAACAGATCCTCGCGGGCAACTCCGGATTCACGAATACCTTGGGCTACACCGGTCTCGTTATTGTAGGCTTTGGCTGTATCGATGCTGCGATAACCTGCCTGAATGGCCGTTTTGACGGCTTCAACCACTTCTTCTCCATCTTTCACTTTGAATACGCCAAAACCCAGCCAAGGCATTTTGACTCCGTTATAGAGTGTCGTTGTGTCCTGCACGTTTTTCATGATCCGAATTTCCTCCCCTGTTCCTTCAATTATCCCAATATGTAATTACCCTGCTGTAAGGCAGCCAATCGTATATGATAGGCTATCTTTCCTGATTATACTAAAAGCTCTTGGGGAATGGAAAAAGGTAGGCAGCAATTTTACGGAAAATCAATCTCTTTTACTCTTTTTTGGCAGCTGGAGGTTTGGTTTTGGTGCTTGCGGGTGATAAGATGAAGTATACGCGATGTGGAAGCGAGAATAATGAAAAGTGCTGGTTACGGCCTTGGAATACTCACATTCGAAGAAGAACGGAATATGCACGGATGGGTCCTAGTTGCGATCAGACGTGCGATTAATGATAAAGGAGCAAGAATGATGGCAAAACCTAAACAAACTAAAAAGGCAGCAGCCTGGTCACTTGTCGTAATGGGGGCAGGCTTTGCCGCTTCATTGCCGTTTCAGGGCAGTGTTGTAGGCAAGCTGCTGGTGGGTTCATTTGAAGCGGGATTGGTAGGTGGGCTTGCTGACTGGTTCGCTGTAACGGCATTGTTCCGCCATCCGCTCGGCATTCCGATTCCGCATACGGCCTTGCTGCCAAAGAACCGGGATAAGATGACGGAGGGCCTTGTTTCTGCGGTGGAGAACAATCTGCTGAACAAAGACAGCATTACCGAGAAGATTGCCGGTTTCAAGGCAGCGGAAACGGTACTCGACATCATGTCACGTGAACTTCACAATGATGGCGTCAAAACGATGATCGACACGCTGTGCAAACGTATTCTGGCTGGCCTGCCGCTGGAGCAGATTGCGCCGCTGGTTGCAAGCGAGATCAAATCACAAGCCGGGGCTTTCGACCTTGGACCGATCCTGGAACGGGCTTCTATTCAATTGAGTGAACGTGGATATGACACGAAGGCATTGGACTACGGGTTGAAGCAGGCGGAAGAGTGGTTGGTGAAGCCGGAGACCATCACGTTTCTGGGTGAGAGCGGCATGAAGGCGATTAGTGGCATTCAGATGAATGGCCTTATGCAATTTGCCATGAATGCCTTCCTTGGCTATATGAATGAGGAGAAGCTTGGCAGCATCCTGCAGGGATATTTGTTTGACCAGGTAGAGGATATGAAGCGTGAGGGAAGTGCCCTCCGGTATAAGGTGTTAGGTCTGGTTCGAACTCAAGCGGTGCGTCTTGCCTTGAACGAGAGTGTGCGTGGCGGATTGAACGGCTGGAAAGACAGCCTGCTGGACAGCTGGAACGCGGAAGAAACCGTGCTGAACAAGCTTACCGAACTGAGGGACAGAGCACTCGCCGCTATGGAAGATGGAAAGTATGTGGAGACGTATGCGCTCCCTGCCATTGAGCGGGTATTGTCCGATCTGCGCTCAGACAGTGCATTGCTGGATGGCATGAATGCCAAGATTATCGAAGGCGTGACAACACTGCTGGAAAAGAACCATTCCAAGATCGGTAATCTGGTCCGTGAAAATGTTGATAAAATGGATAATGCTTCATTGATCTCGTTGATCGAGGACAAGGTTGGTCAGGATCTTCAATGGATTCGGATCAACGGTGCCGTGACCGGATTCGTTATTGGTATTGCGCTTACTGCCTTAAGGATGGTGCTGGAATAAAAAGATCATATACGTAGCAAGTTGGAGGGCCGCTCTTTCATGAGCAGGCTCTCTTTTGCGTGTCTGCGCAAATGCTGCAAATTTGTTGCAAAAATCAGGAAGTTGGGTAATGTAACCCGAATACTTTAATGGAACCATTTAGGAGGAAAGTTACATAAAAACGATGCGGTGAGCCGATGTAGTCATGTTGATTTTGTACTATGATGCACTTAACAACAATAAATTGAATTATTGAAAATCAAAGAGAAGGTGATCATCGTGCGGTGGATACGCCAATTATCATGGTTATGCTTATTAACCATATTATCTGCTTTTATTTTGGGAGGGTGTCAGAATATGAAGGAAAGTGAAAAACAAGCCTATTTTACTGAGGCGGAGACGGAAGCAATAAAGTATTTTAAAGATAAGTTTGAGTTGAACGTCGTTATTACAAATAAGGAACTGCTACCTGAGATGGCGCTGGATTCCATCGCGCTGGAGGGACATGTGGCCGAGCATGAGGATCAGGAATTTACAATTTCATATGACTATAACGAGAAAAAGATGAAAAATTTTGGCATGAGTCCTGCCATCAAGGAAGCAATTATAGCTAAAGGCTATGATCCTTTTGAAAAATAGAAGTCCAATGATTCTTTTTGGAGGTGAAGCAGCGTGGGGGACGCGCAAAGAATTGATGATGAAACATACCGTTTAATGTCCGAATTGGCTTATGAAAATGCAAAAGCGGGCACGGAGTATGCGAATCTGCCTGGCTGGCAGGTTCTCGAAGATACGCATGGCAATTCTTATTCCGGTTTCGATGCCGTGACCTTTTATAACCCGGAAACCGAACAGGCGGTTATTGCCTATCGGGGCACAGAGGGAAGTGCCGGATGGGATCGAAAAGGCCGTGACTTTTACGCCGATGGACAGATTGCCATTCCTGAGCTGGGAAGAAAGATTGAGCAGAGCACGGACTTCACACCCGACTGGTTATCTAGTGGAATCCAGAAAGTCAGGGATGTGACAGGTATAACCACCGTGGAGAATGCTGTGGGGGAACTGGATAAGAAGCTGGATAAGACATTCAGCATAGGTCCCAACCAAATGTATGAAGCCGAAGACTATGCCAAAGACATGCAGAATAAATATAAAAATTTGGATTTCACATTGACGGGACATTCACTCGGAGGAGGAAATGCACAATATGCTGCTGCATATACGGGGCTTCCGGCAGTTACTTTCAGTGCACCTTCCGTGATCTCAAGCCTCACGCCAGAGATGAAACGAAAGGCGGAAGAAGGTGGATTTGATAATCAGATTATTAACTATGGGCATCCAGGAGATTTTGTAGCGAGTGGTTTTTTCGGAGGGTATGATCGTCATGTTGGGTCCATGTATTACATCAATTCCAACTATAAAGACATGAATGACAGCATGAGTATGATGGATAAGATCAACAATACATTTGGTGGAAAAGAGTACCATGACCTGAAACAATATCAGTTCGAAAATGGTTATATCTCCAATGATTTGTACGACCCGGTCACAGGTGAGAAGATAGGATATTCTCCCCGTCAGCCGTCGAATGCTTTGTTGGATCTCGCTGCCTTCATGCGAAATATGGGGGCGCAAGCAAGTAACTTGGCAAGAAACATGGCTGCAATGGGGGCCGCTTCCGGTCTGATTCAGGTAACGCCGGAAGAACTGAAGAGCGTCGCTTCCCGCTGGAAGCAAAATGCACAGCAGTGCAACGCTGAGCTCAATCAGGTGCGCAGCCGTATGGCTCAATATCTGCATACCAGCCGCAGTCGCAGACTGGAGCCCATTGTAACCCAGCTTGATGCGTCCATTAACGAATTAAGTACATGGCATATGAAGCATACGAGTCAATTCCTCGACTTCATTGATCAGAAGGCAGATGCCTTCCGCCAGGCTGATGAGAGTCCGGTTCATTTTAATTAAACACCGGAGCTGCCAGGAGATCGATAGCGATATGTACATAAGGGGAGGGGATAGGCATGAGCGGACAATTGCTGGTGGAACTGAATGACCTTCGAATTGCGGAGAAGGAGCTTACACGGCTGCTGGCCCGCCTGCAGGCAGATGAGCAGGAAGCCAGAGCCCTGTATGCACGGCTGAATGACTGGAAGGGTCAGTCGGCTGACTACACCAGGCAGCAGATTGAAGGATTCTTCGCCGGGCTGTCCAGTCGAATCCATTCAATTGAACAGCAGAAGCGGAGCTTGCTGCAATATATTGAGATCATGATTCAGACGGATCAGGAGCGCTAATCGTAAATGCTGAAACTACGGATGGGAAATCTCATCTAACAAGAAAGAGCCTTGGCATCTGCCAAGGCTCTTTTGTTACGTTTAACCGGTATTTTGAAGACTGCGTGTTATCTCTTTTTGCGGCGTGTTGCGAGTGCAATGCCCAGGAAGGACATAATCAATGCCAGAATCGATACGATCAGTGTTGCCTGCTGCAGCTTCAATGTACCCGGATCTGAATCCGTATTATTCGGCTCACCTGTAACCGTGTCGTTCAATGCATCGCCGAGCGTGGTATCATCGTCAGCCTTGGTATCGTCTGCAGCATTGTTATCTCCAGCGGCTGCTTCGTCATCGCTTGCATTGCCAGTTGTACCTGCGCTGTCATGGCCACCTGTTGCGGCTTGATTGCCTGCAGTTGCGGGATCTTCGCTAATAGCCGTAATACTGTGAGGTGTGCTGTCACTAGGTTGTCCTGTCCATTCTACGATACTGCCATCGCTATAGTATTGGAACGCGTCCCATGCTACTTCTGTTGCTGTATCCGGATTTTGTGCGACAAAGTTAAATTGCTGGAATTGTCCGGCGAGGATCCCCTCGTTATCTCCATCCACTTCCCAGGTAATCGATGTGACTTCGTTCGAGCTGTTTTTCTCCGTGGTGATTTTCCATCCAGCCAGTGGCTGATATTGCTTGAAGGCTACACCTTCCGGAACCTTCATCGTGATCTTGGTTGTTGGCAGATCCTTCTCGGAAGGGATTTTGATCGTGTACGTCTGCCATGCTCCGGTCTGTGCAGCCGCCGGGCTGACAGTAACGTGAGCACTCGCAAAGCCGGCGAACAGCATGAGCGCTGCAGCACCTGCCGCTATAGTGGATGTAAGTTTGGAAGTCCAGGATGTTCTTTTCAAAATAAATTACCCCTCTCTTTTTCTAGAAAAATTATGGATTCGCTGTGTCGATCTCGAACTCGGTATCCAGTGAATCGAGGGATCGAGTCAACAGGTGAACCTTGATGCTCCATCGTCCAGGCATGGAGATGTATTCTTCCGCTTGGTACACGCCTGTATCATTTTTTGGAATGGTGATTTCATAAATTCCCATATCCATATCCAGGTGGGTCAGCGTTAAGGTGATCTGCTCCAGATCATTTACTACGCTGCCGTCAGGTGCTTTTACACCAACCTCGAACTGATTCTCACCGGTAACATTGGGGCTGACCTGAAGTGTGATCGCTGAGCCATCCTCTGTGGTTTGTACTCCCTTGAATGGACCAGCGGCTTCAGGCTGGCCGGGGGACAGATGGGTGAGTACAGCAGCCAGAGCCAGCACAACGGCACCTATAGCGAGCTCTGCTTTAAGACTGCCTGCCAGTCGGTTACCCTTGCCCTGTCTGGCCGTTCGGGCATGACGCCATGCGAATGCGATCATCACCAGCAGCAAAACGATCTTCGCGAGCAGCACGTAACCATAAGTGGTGGTGAATAGGGATGTCAGTACAGGTTCGGGTAAAATGACCAAACTGCTATAGATCCCTGTAGCAACCAGAGCGGCTACAGCACCAATGCCCCAAGCTGCAAAACGGCGGATAGCTCCCCAATATACCTCTCCTCGTACCTTCGGAGGAAGCTTGTCTGCCAGTGGAGGCAGACAAACCGCCATGGCCGTCAGGGCACCAATCCAGAATGCTGCTGCAATCAGGTGGACATAGTCCATGGTTATGGCAAGTCCACGCTGCTCGGCTGCGGCAGGATGACCTGTCATAGCATGCGTGAGCAGCCATCCCAGTACAAGTACCAGTGAACCGTAAGATGACCAGATGCGGATTTTCAAAGAGCGATCCCGGTCATATCCTGACAGAATTGTGACTGCAAGCAGCATCAGAATGAGCATTTGTGCCATCCAAATGAGGCCAAACGACGTTAGCTTCAAGGCACTGCCCATCAGTGCCCAGCTGAATTCATGGATAGCTACCCCTGACTCGTAAATCGTATTCAGCGGCAAACTGATGATTGCGGCTACAGAAGCTGCCGCATAGCTGATCCATAACAGCTTATAGCTGCCTGGCACCTCCATGGGCTCTCTTGCCATGGATGACGGAGCAATCCGGAAGAGCAGGAAGGCGAGCGTGCCCAGGATGACAGACAATGCAAGATATTGAATCCAATCGGTCAGCGACAGTATCCATTTGATTGGACCGCCCGTTTGACCAGTTCCTGAGGTCAGATCCGCCAGACCCGCAGGGGCACCTGACGGTTCCCCGATATGGAATACATAGGCTCCCTGAATGGGATGGCCATCAGCCGACACGGCTTTCCAGCTGACGGCATATGTACCGTTGCCAAGTCCGCTGCGCAGCCCCGTTTCAAGCACGTGAGGACGCTCGGCGTCTATCTGCACGTTGCCGTCATCCGCTTGTGTACCGTCAGGTGCGGTAATTTTAATAGCATAGAAGGCCGTTTGCAGCGATTCATTGAATTCCAGTGTCAAGCGCTCTGGAGCAGTGGCTACCAGCTCGTCCTCCCCTGGCGAGGCCTGAACAATATAAGCATGGGCTGAAGCCCATTGCGGCATAACCAGACAACACATGAGCAGCAGGGAAAGCATTACGGCCCAGTGCCGTTTATCCCATCTCATCGTAAAACGTCCTAAACTCAAAAAAACATCACCCTCAGGTTATAGAATTGTAGTTATTCTTCGGATGCCGATAACAATCTATACCATTATAACTTTGTCCAAAATAACGGCGTATGACTACATCGGGCTATAAAAAAACGATTATATTCCAAGAATTGTGACAAAAACATGAATGCTAGCTACTTGCGCAGTTTTCGTCCGGCAAGGCCGCTTTCAAGTGCGTAGCGGGTCAGTTGAACACGGTTTTCGAGCTGCAGCTTCTGCAAAATATTTTTGAGATGATTCTTCACCGTTTGATCGGAAATGCCGAGCTGGTCTGCTATTTCGCGGTTCGTATACCCGGCGGATACCCACTGCAGAATCTCGAGCTCCCGTGTGGTAAGCGGGTTGTCCGGCACATCTTCACTTCGGGGCGCAGGGAACTCCTGCAAAATCCGGTACGCCAGCTCCTTGCTGAGCGGTGCATCGTCCGATACGATCGCTCGCAGATATTCCAGCCAGGTGGAGGGGGCCAGGTTTTTGAGCAAGTAACCCTGGGCACCCTGTTTCAGTGCTTCGAACAGATACGTTACATCGTCGGAGACCGTCACCATAACGATGATCACGTAAGGATAGCGGAGCTTGATCAGCCGGGTGGCTTCGAGACCATCCATATCAGGCATCTGTACGTCCATCAGAATAAGATCTGGCATCCACTGTTCGGTAAGTTCCAGTGCTTCCTGTCCATTTGATGCCGTACCAATGACTTCAAATAGGCTGTCTTCCGATAAAATACTGCATATCGCTTCGCGTGCATGGGCGTGGTCATCCACAATCAGTACACGTACATGTTCCATATTAAGTATCCCCCTTACCTATCGTCATTCGTGTTAGGCCCGGTTTGGAATCCAGGGAAAAGGACCAGCCCATCTGAATGGCACGTTCCTTCGTAATCCGCAGTCCATATCGGTCCTTGAGGTGCAGTGGATCGCCGCTGACACCTACGCCGTCATCCTGAATGCGAACAGACCAGGACAGGGGATTTCCCTTTGCTTCCACCTGTACATCGGAGGCCTGAGCGTGTTTGCGTACGTTAATCAGAGCTTCCCGAATGCAGGCGAGGAGCTCAACTTGTTCTTTTGGCGTAAAGAAATGACTGTCCAGTTCCCAATGAACCTGGGCTCCAGGTATCGTTTCCTGCGTTAGGGATTCGACCTGTCCCTGAAGTGAAACTCCTGTAGGCACAGCTGTAGTGCCAGGCACATATCGCAGCTGGGCGATGGCTTGCCGGACATAGGCATTTACTTCGTGTACGGTCTTGCGGATTTCCTGAATTTCATGTTCGTGACCAGTGCCGGCCATACCACGCTCGGCTTTGTCAGTTTTGACAGACAAGAGAAAAAGGGATTGCGCGATCCCGTCATGAAGTTCGCGGGCCAGCTGGTCCCTGGCCTCAAGGGCGGCCTTGGAGGCACGTTCCTGTTCCAGCGCCGCTCTTGCGCCTTCCAGCATCTTGAACAGACGGCTCAGCAAAGTTACGCTGACAAGGTATACGATAACGGGAGTGAGCCAATTCCCAGCATCCATGGAGAGGTAGGGCATTAAAAATTGATGACGTATGTATTCCCAGAGACCAACGGTTAATGTGGGAATCAGCAGGATCATCCACTTGATTTGTTTGTAGGACATGCATCCAGAACTCCTTTAATATCGACTCTTTGTACGAATCTATGCCCCATTATAACCCAACCTGTCTCTGGCACCTAGTCTGTTGGTCTCGGAGGATGTATAGGTGGATACGGGAGTATATAGAAGGATATCTAAGAACGACATGTCGTGACAGAATGTCATGGAGTGTGAGGCTGGATGTATACGGGAGAGGGGAGCTGTGCCTGTTTTCCCTGAGGCGGAAGGTTCTTTATACTTATATAGAACGTGAATTCATGACAAACCATGTTAAGGAGTGACGCAACAACATGAATCAAGAGGTATTGGAACGTCGTAGTGAGTTGCTCAAGAAGAATATTCATCAGATGCTTCTTCAAGACAATCAGCACGGAATCAGTCGCCAGGATAACATGTTTTTGCAGCAGATGATCAAAGAGCTGCATCAAACTTCACATGAGCTGAGCACCACCCGTTAATTGGAATTGGTTCGTTAAGAGCTGTCCTGAATTCCAAGATTGACTCATTGATGAAAATGAAAATGGCGCTATCCCCAATGGACCGGGGGTAGCGCTTTGGCATTATATAGGGATTTTGTGGACAGCTGTACGTTAGCGTGCGTTAGGATAACAGCTGCTGTGCTGTCTTCTTCTGAATGTAACGGATGAAAAGCTCCGCCAACTCAGGATCGAATTGGGAGCCCGCACACGCCCGCAGTTCGTTGATCGCTTCATCCACCGTTTTGGTTTTCTGATACGGTCGTTCGGTGGTCATCGCGTCGAATGAATCAATGACAGTCAGCATTCGGCACAAGCGGGGAATTTCACGGTCTCTTAAACCGTAGGGATATCCTTTGCCGTCAAACCGCTCATGATGCAATTCAATATACGGGATCAGATCGTTGAAACGTTCGTTGGTCATCACCATTTTTTTGCCCCAGGTGACATGTCCTTTAATCGTCTCCCATTCCTCTGCGGTAAGCTTTTCCTTTTTGTTCAGGATGGACCACGGAATCTCCAGTTTACCGATATCATGAATCAAAGCACCCAGTACAAACTGCCGTTTCTCCGCATTGTCGAGTTCCAGCAGCTCACTGAGATCCAGGGCGTATTTATATACTCTTTTGGAGTGTTTGAATGTGTCGATATCCTTGTACCTGAACAGGTTCAGCTGCTGCTCGATATCCCGCACATCCTGTACCAGGTCAATTTCATGTTCCATGCCGTCATTGCTGCCATAACGATGGACATTGTTTTTGCCCTGTTTTTTGGCATAGTAGAGCGCCTTGTCAGCTTGGTCCACAAGCTGTGATTTATTGTACATATCTACCTGGTATCGTGCGACCCCGGCGGAGAAGGAGAGACAGCCGTGCGGAAACACCTCGACTCCTTCAAAAGGAGTATCATTCAGCTGCTTGCGCAGTTTGTTCATAAAGGTATAAGCCTCGTCCAGCTCCATGCCTGGCATGAGCAGCGTGAATTCTTCCCCGCCGTACCGAAAAGCAGTGACCTCGGTACCCTCCGTCTTGCGGTTTAGAAAATCTCCTAGCAAAGCAAGTAGACTGTCACCCTGCAAGTGACCGAAGCGATCATTATACTTTTTGAAGTCATCAATATCGATTAGCCCCAAGGAGAGCGGGGTTCCTGCCGCACGGGCAGATGCCAGCTCATTTTCCAGCATGTTTTCGAAGTGGCTGTGGTTAAAGAGACCGGTTCGTTGATCGGTATTTGCCTTTTCTTCAATGTTCTGGTACATCAGGAACAGCTGTTTGAACGCGTGAGATAACAGAATGCTGAGACTCAAGTAGAGCAGCAAGCCCAAAATGCCATTATGAATGACCAGTATGGTGAGCACGAGCGCCAGAATCAGTGTACATAGATAGACGAGCAGCGACTCGGTCACGAACGCACGTTTCATCTGCTGCAGAGCATCTTTGGTGGAGAAATGAAAGAATAAGCCCAGCGTGATCGTATTAATGATAAAGTATGCGGCAAGTGCTGCAAAGTAAGGAAACAGATTATACCCGTCCAGCGTTCCTGGAACACCGCCTGTCCATGTAAATATGGAAGCTGCTCCCGCAATCATAAGGCTGTAAATGCTGAAATTAACAATGTGTTTCCACCAGGCAAGCTTGCGATCCTTGATTAATAAAATGAGGGAAACGGGCAGGAGCACAGACAGGCTGAACGCACCGCCGAACATGAAGATACAGGCAAGATACACGGAAGAGTCCATGGATTGCTGATTACCCTTGGGTGGGATCTGAAAGGTGAAGTAATCCAGAATCAGCGCGGCACCCAGCATGGTATAGACCATAACCCATTCCTCAGTGGAGAGGTGCAGATAAGACAACTTGTTCATATACAGAAAAATACCGATGCCTGCACAGCACAGCAAAACAACATACATGCTGCTTCGGTCTGCTTTATGGATAAGATTACGAATAAAGTTCATACAAATTCTCCTGCTTGGTTTAGTCGGCTCTTGATGTATAGAAATCGGTTCATACGATATAGATGTATAACATAACAAGTTACCTGGTAAAAATCCAGAAAGAAAAAACAGGCCGCTGGCAGCCTGTTTGTCTTGGTTGGCGAGTAAGTACTAGCCGCCCAGCTTGTATCCCGAAGTCAACGCGACAACGACAGAAGCTACGATGATTGCATTGATAACGATGCGGGAATATTTAATGCCTTCGAATTTTTTCATGGAAAAGACCTCCCTTCCTTGGAGTCTGTCCTAATCTCTTCAGGCCGGATGGATGTCGCTGGCGTTGCAGCCTTGCCGGAACGATTCACCATCATGTACTGGATAAACAGGAATATACCAATGTTCATGACCACATCGCCGATGCTGATCACCTGGGTCCGCGGATAAGGACTGGAGAGCGGGATGATATCACCCAGGAAGGAAAGGTGGGTAGATGCATCCATCATATAGTGTTTCGAGACCGCTCCACCTTCACGAAGCATATCCACATAGTAAGGTCCGAGTACAGCGGAAGCCTCCACCGAGACAGGCATGCGTCCACCATTCACCGCCATAACGATGAAATTGAGGAACACGCCAATCCAGATCAGCGTAAATCCCCGGTGATGCCGGTTCAGCCACAGAAATGCAAGGCCTGTGACGTAAACCGCCGCAAAGAGGTACCCATTAATGGATGCAACCCAATCCAGTCTTCCCTGTAAGAAAAAGATAAGGAACTGGGCAAGCAGCAACAGTGGGAATATCCACCCGCCGCGAAGTTGAAGTGTTGCAAACTGGTGGAGACCATACCGGTACCCGCCCCGGAACAGTCCAACGATCAAACCGAGCAGAATGCCGTCATATACCATGATTAACTCCTGTCATTCAGATATGTGTCATTGCGGTTTCTTTTTGTGTACATATGTTATTCGACCTTTTACTGGTAAATCCTTCAAAGGAGAAATGATTTTGAAGAAGAATTTTGCAAAAAAATAAATGAAAAGCCGTCTTTACGGAACCATGGATTCAATCCATCGCACGGTTCGCGAAAAACGGCTGTTTGTGTGACAAATTACGAGATTAATTCTAACAGGTAACGAATATTTGTTTACTCCGATTCCCCGTTCAGATAATTGAAGAAAGGCTGATCTACCCAGAAGTTGTAGCTTGTAATGTCCGCATCTGGAGCAAGCTTCCGGAATCCTTCCTGAATACCTCTCGCATTCTCCTTCAATGAGAAGGATTGAGCGTAGTAATTGCCGAGTGAAATCTTGTTGTTGGCAATGACAGGATAGTCCTGAACAGCTGTCGGTGAATAATACAGTGGTTGCCACCAGGAAGCATAAATGAGGGCAGAGTCATCATCGCTGTTCTTTTTGGCATATTCCAGAATAATGTCATTGAAGCGGGCCTTGTCCGCCGTGTTGTTGAATTCGAACTGAATATCATATTCCTTGGCATATGCAATATAATTACCATTTTCAATTTGGGTCACTTTGTAATCCGGCGTTTCCTTGGGCTCGCCCCATTCCTTCAAATAGATGAAGGCAGAGGTTTTCGGCTGGAATTGCACATCGGCATCAATGCCCTCGCTGCGAAGCAGGCCAATCAGCTGCACGGCATGTTTGATATCGTCATGTCCATAAGTCAACGTCAGTTCATCGATAAAATTGGAATCGAAGCGGCTATCCTTCAGGTTGTAGCCTGTAACGAGGTCATCCCGTAATGCCTGATCCACAATCTCTCTTAATTCGGGTGCTTCAATCAGATCCGCTGTGCGATACGCGGCATACAGTTTGGAGTAGATGTCGGCATCGCCAGAGCGTCCGATCTCATGCTTGTATTTTCCCTGACTGGTCAATACCCGGCCAAGCAAGATGTTGGCAAAATCAGTACTCGCCGCTCCGCCCTTACGCAGAGCAGGATAGAGGCTTTCCGGAACCAGACCGGTATCGATGGCAGCGGCGAGCTCCTGAGCCGCCTGACCCTGAACGCGATTCGGGCTGATGCCAAGCTTGGTGAGCGCTTGTTTTGTTTTCTCTTCCGGATATGTATACGCAAGTTCCTTGAATCCAGCTGCCTTGACGGCAATGAATACCGCAGCATAAGTGCTAAGGGTGTCACCGGCACGAACTTCTGTACCAGACAGGATGCCATTATTATGTAGGGTGATGGCTGCATCATAAGATGAATCTCCCGAGCTCAGATCGGTAAAAGCAGGAGTCTGGGTCTGACTTCCGTTGGCTTCTTCCGTAGAGTCCGCTGCTGAATCTGCTCCAATAATAGCTGCTATGGCCTGAATGAATTCACCCTTGGTCAGCTGCTGTGGCAGCTGGATGCCGTATTTGGCCTGCAGGAACTGAGCATAATCGGCTGCACTCTCCGTATACACGGATGGAGTCTGGGATGGGGTTGCTTTTGCGGTTTGCGATGCGGATGGCGCGACGGGCGAAGCAGATGCAGCGGAAACCGAAGCGGGCAAGCTGAGGCTGCCGATCGTGACTGGCGCGGCGAGCAGAGCCGCCAGTGTGAACTGGGTGATTTTTTTCATATGAATAGCCTCCTTAAGATATGGTTGGAAAATGAAACAGTTTGCGCTATAATTCTGACAAAACCGATGTGAATTTAATAATTGGATTGACTTTAGCACGGCGAAGCCACCCATGTCAACGGAAAAAAGCCATTCTGGAGCGCTTCCCAAAGTATCTTCTTAGGTGATGAAATAATTATATTTAATTTGAATGTTTATGCACAAAGATTTATTGACAAGGATCGACAGTATCCGCTAGGATTATTAAAAAAAGAATGTGGAAAAGGGGAATCTTCAAAATGAAAAGAGGCTTATCGTTCGTCTTATCGATCATCATGTTGGCAGTTTTGCTCGCGGCTTGTGGAACTTCGGCTTCCAAAGACGAACAATCGGCCCAAGGTGGCGACAGTGAGAAATCACTGCGCATGGCACTCGTACTTCCTGAAAAAATCGGGGTAAACCCGTTCTTTGTACAAATGGATGAAGGTTTCAAAAAAGCAGGCGAAGAGTTTAAAGTGGATACCAAAACGATCGAATCCACAGACCCAGCAGCATTCGAGCAAAATCTGCGTGCTGCGGTTGCGGAGAACTATGATCTGATTATTACGGCGACATTCCAGGCAGAAGATGCACTGAAAAAGGTGGCTGCCGAGAATCCGGACAAGTCGTTTGCCATTGTGGATACAACGGTTGATCTGCCTAACGTACGTAGCGTTGGTTTCCGTGAATACGAAGGAGCATATCTGCTTGGTGCAGCTGCCGGACTATCCACCAAAACGGATAAAGTCGGCATGATCGCAGCAGTGGACGTTCCATTGATCAAGAAATATACCGAAGGTTTCAAAGCGGGTCTGGAATCCGTTAACCCGGATGCGGAATTCCTCGTGAACTACGTTGGTGGCTTCAATGACCCGGCCAAGGCAAAAGAACTGGCATTGGTACAATTCGGCAAAGGCGCTGACTTCATTGCTGGTGCATCTGCAGTAGGTGACCTTGGCGTATTCGAAGCAGCGAAGGAAAAAGGCTTCTATACATCCGGTCAGGATACCGATCGCACGGTTGAAGATCCAGAGCACATCGTATTGTCCCAATTGAAATCCACAGATACGGTTGCTTATGAGACGGTGAAGGATTTCGTAGAAGGAAACTTCAAAGCAGGTGCTGTAAACTATGGCCTGAAAGAGGACGGTGTCGGTCTGACTTTCGTTACACGTGATAGCGAATCCGCACTGAGTGATTTTGTTGGACAGGAAGTTATCGACAAGGTAAAAGCAATTAATGAAGATATCGTATCCGGCAAAATCGTTGTGAAGGATCCATTGCAGCAATAGTTTTGATTGTTTGATGGAATTGTATTGATCAGCCGGCTGCCCGATCAGGCAGCCGGTTTTGCTGCTATTAAATGCCCGAGACCGAAAGGAGCGAACGCGAGATATGCTGTTGGAGATGGATCAGATTACGAAGAAATACGGCGGCTTCACCGCCAATCGGGATATCCGTTTTAATTTGCGTGAGGGAGAGATCCACGCCCTCGTTGGTGAGAATGGAGCGGGCAAAACAACCCTGATGCGCATGCTGTACGGAATGGAGCAGCCCACGTCAGGTACGATCAAAGTCCGGGGGCGCGAGGTAAGCTTCGCCACTCCGTCTCAAGCCATGGCAAGCGGTATTGGCATGGTGCATCAGCATTTTATGCTGTTTCCTTCCTTTACGGTGGCCGAGAACATTGTCATTGGCCGCGAGCCGGCTGCAGCTGGGGTATTTGACCGCAAGCAGGCAGCCGCTCAAGTGAATGACCTGGGCCAAAAATACGGCATGCCTGTTGACCCTTGGAAAAAAGTATCCGAATGTCCTCTCGGCATGCAGCAGCGTGTAGAGATCCTCAAAGTGCTGCATCAGGGGGCGGATATTATCATCCTGGACGAGCCTTCAGCGGTACTGACACCACTGGAAGTCAAGGAATTGCTGGCGAATATGAAATCTCTTGCGGCGCTGGGCAAGACCTTCGTATTGATTACCCACAAACTGCAGGAAGTCATGGACGTGGCTGACCGGATTACAGTTCTTCGCGATGGTCAGGTGACGGGCACATTGGAGGCAAAGGACACCAATGTGGAGGAATTATCCCGGTTAATGGTTGGGCGTGAATTGGTACGTCTCGACAAGCAGCCATCCGTGCCTGCAGAAGCCGTACTCCAGGTGGAGGGCGTGAGCTTGTCCGGAGCGAAGGATCGCTCGGCGCTGAAGGATATCCATATGGAAGTTCGAAAAGGAGAAGTCGTTGGCATCGCAGGCATCTCGGGTAACGGTCAGTCCGAACTGATCCAGGTTATTGCCGGACTGCGCACTGCAGACAGCGGCCGTGTCCTGCTATCGGGGCAGGACACAACGAATTGGCCTGTTCGCCGCATTCGGGAGCATGGACTTGCTCACATTCCCGAGGATCGGTATATGTGGGGAGCAGCCAAGGATGCAAGTGTGCGTGAGAATGGACTCATGGGACATCATCACCGGCTTCAGACACGAGGCGTTATTAAATCCAAAGCTGCACGGGCTATGGTGGAGGGCTGGATCAAACAGTTCAGCATCAAGACCGGTTCGGCAGAGACGAAGGCACAGTTTCTGTCAGGAGGTAATCTGCAGAAGCTGATTGCTGCACGTGAATTTGCGCAGGATGCTCCGTTCCTGATTGCAGCTGAACCGACACGTGGCGTCGATATCGGAGCCATGGAGACGATTCATGCCGAGCTGCTTCGCAAACGCAACGAAGGTGCTGGGGTGCTGCTCGTTTCTTCCGAGCTGTCCGAGATTTTGCAATTATCCGATCGAATTATTGTGATGTATGAAGGCGAGATTGCCGGGGAACTGAAGGCAGATGAAGCCACGGAAGAACAGATTAGCTTATTGATGGCAGGAGGGAAAGAGCGGGTATGAATCGGGTAAAAGAAACACTTCGCGGACTCGTACAGCCGCTGCTTGCCATAGTAATCGGTTTGCTTGCAGGAGCTGTGGCAATTCTGGTTGTTGGCGGGAATGTCTTCGAAACATATGCAGAGATGTGGAAGGGAGCCTTCGGGAACTTCTACTTCTTCACGAACACACTGGCTCGTTCGACACCCATTATCCTAGCTGGACTGGGTGTAGCACTCGCGTTCCGTGCGGGATTCTTCAACATGGGAGCCGAAGGACAGATGATTCTCGGGGGGCTCAGTGCTGCGCTCACGGCGCTCTATCTGCCAGGCCCGGGCTGGCTTGTCTGTATTGCGGCCATTGTGGCAGGAATCCTGGCCGGAGGAATCTGGTCCGTATTTGCCGGCTGGCTGGATGCCAGGTTTGGTATGAACCTGTTGATTACAACACTGCTTCTCAACTATATTGCCATCTATTTTGGCGGGTACATGGTATCTTATCCGTTCAAGGATCGCACCGGGTCCGCAGCGATGGCGCAGACGCCGATGATTGATCAGGGAGTCTGGCTGCCGAAGCTTTTTCAGGGCATGGGACTGCATGCCGGTTTCATCATTGCCATTGTAGCTGCAATCCTGATCTACTGGTTTACGCACAAAACGGTAACCGGTTATGAGATTCGCATGCTCGGAAGCAATCCGTCGTTCGCGACATATGGCGGGGTACGCCGGATTCGGATGATGATGCTGTCCATGGTAATTAGCGGTGGACTGGCAGGTCTGGCGGGGGCAGGCGAAGTGCTGGGAACACAGTACCGTTTTTTGGATGGCTCGCTGTCATCTGCAAGTTACGCATGGAGCGGTATCATGGCGACACTACTCGCCCGCTCGCACCCACTCGGTACGGCTGTAGCGGCCATTTTGCTTGCTGCCCTGCAGACAGGTGCAATGGGGATGGAACGAAATACGGATGTGCCGCTTGAAGTCGGCAGTGTAATCCAGGCCGTGCTTACGTTATTTGTATCAGCCCAGATCGGGTATTCATTCCTGAAGCGGAGAAAGGAGAAAAAATCCAATGCAGCAACTGTTTGATGCAGCCATGTTCGGCTCGACCTTGCGGATTATGACTCCAATCCTGCTTGCAGCGCTCGGCGGGGCATTGTGCTCCCGTGTTGGCCTTTTCAACGTGGGTCTCGAGGGACTCGTGCTGATCGGTGCTTTCTCCGCGATTGTTGGAAACTATTTGTTTGGCAACGTACTTCTGGCCGTTATCTTCTCTATTATTATTGTGATGTTGTTCTCGGCACTGTTTGCCTTTATTAGTATCAATCTCAAGGCGAATGCCATCGTGGTCGGGATATCACTCAATTTCCTGGCGACAGGTCTGACGACATTTGCACTACGGGCGATTTTTGATGTAAAAGGTGCATACTACGACAAGGACATGGTGGGACTTCCCAAATGGGATATTCCACTGATTAAGGACATTCCTTGGGTTGGCAGCGTATTTTCCGGGCACAGCCCGCTCGTGTACCTCGGAATCATACTCGTTATTGCATTACAATTTTATTTGTTCAAAAGTGTATCAGGTTTCCGTCTGCGTTCCGTCGGCGAGAATCCCATTGCAGCGCAAAGCATCGGGATTAAGGTACGCGGCATTCAGTATGGCGCGGTTCTGATGTGTGGTATCCTGTGTGCTCTGGCTGGCGCTCAGTTGTCACTCGGTCAGGTGACGATGTTTACGGAGGGCATGACCGCAGGTCGCGGCTTCATCGCCTTGGTAGCAACCATGCTGGGCCAAGCGAATCCGCTGGGCGTCATGGGTTCCAGTGTACTGTTCGGCTTCATGGAAGCACTCAGCATTCGACTGCAGGGCTTCTCCCTGCCAACGCACTTCACCCTGATGCTTCCATATATTGTGACGCTGGTGGCCATGTTCTTTTTCAAAGACCGCACGTATGCACAAGATGCACTGAAAGCGGGCGGAAGCTCGCGCTAATGTAAAAAGAAGGAGGGTTATCATTGCATAACAAGGCTGAACGTCTGAAGAAAACCAAAACTCCTGCGCCCAAAGTGGGTGCTGAGCATGGAGATCGGCTGCCGCCGGGACAGATGCTAACCGAGAAATTCCCGATTTTGCATGAAGGAGAAGTGCCTGAATACGACCTGTCCACATGGGATCTGAAAGTGTTCGGGGAAGTAGAGGAAGAGAAAGTGTTCTCCTTTGCCGAGCTTCAGGCCATGCCGCAGGTCAATACGGTGAGCGATATTCACTGCGTGACCCGCTGGTCCAAGTTCGATACCCCATGGGAAGGCATTCGCTTCTCGGATTTTATTAAGCTTTTGGGCGTTAAACCTGAAGCCAAATATGTCATGATCCATGCTGATCATGATTATGAGACGAATGTTCCGCTCGAGGAATTGATGCATGACGACGTCTTGCTTGCCTTCAAATATAACGGCGAGCCGCTTACAGCGAAGCATGGCTATCCGCTGCGCCTGGTGGTGCCGCAGCTGTACTTCTGGAAAAGTGCAAAGTGGATACGCGGTCTGGAGTTTATGACCGAAGATCGCAACGGATTCTGGGAGAGCAACGGGTTTCATCACTTTGCCGATCCGTTCAAGGAACAGCGCTTCTCGGGCGAAGATCTGCCGATCCCCGAAGATGAATGGACGAAGAAGGAGTTTGATTGACGATGTTAATGCCTATTTTGCAGATTCATTCAGAGGATATGCCTGCTTATGCGATTGTCTGTGGTGATCCCGCTCGTGCGGAGAAGATCTCCCGGAAGCTGGAGCAGGCGAGAGAACTGGCGTTCAGCCGGGAATATCGTACATTCGTTGGGCTGTATGAAGGGGTGCAGATGGCTGTTGTCAGCCATGGTGTAGGTTCTCCCGGAGCGGCCGTCTGCTTCGAGGAACTGATTCGGGCAGGTGTGACAACCCTGATTCGAGTCGGAACAGCCGGCTCCTATACGGCAGATTATCCTGCGGGCAGTATCATTGTCAGCACGGCAGCAGTCCGTTCGGACGGATTGACCCGTCAGCTCGTGCCGGATGGTTTCCCTGCAGTTGCGGACATTGGAGTCACCCAGGCACTCATTGAAGCTGCACAGGAGAAAGGGAACACTGCTGACCAGGCAATGAATGCAGGTAAAGTCGGTGTAGGCATTACCGTTACACTGGATGCATTCTTCACAGGGGTGGAGGAGATCCCTCACCGCAAGTATAAACAGGCCGGCGCACTAGCGGCCGAGATGGAAATTGCAGCACTGTACATCGTCAGCACGCTGCGAGGTGCGCGTGCCGGTGCGATTGTGGCCATCGACGGCTTCGCCGACAGCGATCTGGCTGCCGAATACGATCCGCATACAGATGCGGTAGCACATGCGGTTGAGCGCGAGATTAACGCGGCTCTGCGTGCACTTGCTGCGCTCGCTCGGCAGGATCAGGCGTAAGCAGCATATACTGGAGTGCAACAATAGGGCAATAACCTGAAATGATATAAAAAGACGTTCACTTGGTCACGGTAAATGTGACTAGTGAACGTCTTTTTTTCGTTTAGTTCTGCTGCCCGAACAATTGCTGCGCCGTCTCGATGAACAAACGGGAGGCCGGGGAAGCTTCTGCCAGGGAAGGGACCGCAATTTCAATATGGCGATAAGCCTTCGGTTCGGTAGGAAGTGCTTTTACACCAGGAGGGAGCCAAGAGAGAGAAATGGCAGGCAGCAAGGCGGTTCCGAGTCCCTGTTCAATCATGTTAAGGCATGTATTAATGTTATGGACGATAAACCCAAAGTTGAGTTCCGTTTCCGCACGTTTAAACAGATCCACGATCGGCACTTCATATCCACCGTTGCATACAATCATGGGATGTTGATTCAGCATCTTCACGGGCAGGATCTCCTGATTGGCAAACGGTTCATCCTCCCGGAATACAGCCAGCATTTCTTCGTTGTAGAGCGGCATTGTTTCATAAGCCTTCTCTACCGGCTCCTGCTCCGTCACAATAATGAGAGCAACATCAATCGCGCGTGAGTTAAGCCATTCCTGAATTTCATGAATGTTTCCCTCATGCAGTTCAAATTCGATGTTAGGGTAGCGATCACGAATGGATCGGATAATCTTGGGCAGCAGATGAGCTGATGACATGGGAAAAGAACCGATGCGAATCGTACCGATTTCAAGTCCCTTCTCGGCTGCAACGACCTGCTGCACTTTATCATATTGCTGTAGAATCCGGCGGAAAATGACAAGTATTCGTTGTCCTACATCGGTAAGCACAATGCCGTTCCGCCGGTCCCGTATGATCAGGGTAACGTCCAATTCGTTTTCCAGCGATGAGATAGCCCGGCTAACTGCGGGCTGCGTCATGTTCAGTTCCTGTCCGGCACGAGTGAAGCTTCCGGTCTCGGCAATTTTGACGAATAACTGTAATTGTGAATTGTTCATAACAAATATGCTATGCTCCTTATGATTAACATGCATTTCAATTATTACGCTCGTTATTGTATCATGGAGAAACAGAACGATCAACGGAAGGACATGGGCCTGTTCGAATCTGAATATAGATGGGCTGAGACAGTGGCATGAATCTGGTGCCTGATTGTGGATCGGCTCTGAAGCTGTGCAAGATAGGAGAGGTTAATTTATGGCTTTATCACGTGCAAAAGCAGGCTGGGTCCTGGCTTTTCTAGTACTCATGTGGGGAGTAAATTGGCCCCTGACCAAATACGCTTTAAACTATGCACCGCCGCTTTTATTTGCAGGCATGCGCCTGTTGATTGGCGGACTGGTGCTCGGTATCTATGCTTTTCCAAGGTACAAAACGCTGCGGCTTCGGGAAACCTGGCATATCTATGCGATCTCGGCGGTGCTGAATATCATTTTCTTCTACGGATTTCAGACTGTAGGTCTGACGGAAGTACCCGCAGGTTTATTTTCCTCCATCGTATTCCTGCAGCCTGTGCTGCTCGGTATTGGGGCTTGGCTGTGGCTGGGCGAGTCGATGTATGGGCTGAAAATTGCCGGACTGGTCCTCGGTTTTGCAGGGGTGGCAACGATCAGTATCGGCGGCATGACTGGCAAAGTATCACCTGAAGGGGTTATGCTCGGACTGTTTAGTGCCATCAGTTGGGCAATCGGAACCGTATATATGAAGAAAACATCGACGAAGGTGGATGGAATCTGGATGACGGCCATTCCTATTCTGATTGGCGGGGTTGTCTTGACATTGACGGGTACAGCGACAGAGAGCTGGGCTGAAGTGCAATGGGTACTTCCATTTATATTGGATATGCTGTTCATTTCGGTCTTCGTCATTGCGCTCGGATGGCTCGCATTCTTCAAACTGGTCAGCTCAGGAGAAGCGAGTAAAGTGGGGTCCTTCACATTTCTGATTCCGCTGATTGCACTGTTCTGCAGTGTATTGTTCCTTGGGGAGTCCGTGACGGTTAATCTGATTGCCGGCTTGGTTATGATTATCGCCAGCATTCTGCTCGTAAACATGAAGATGAAGGGCAGCAAAGTGGCTAAAATATAAAACCATGTGGCGAACCTCTTCGTACCCGGCTATCTTAGCCGGACGAGAGGCTCGTCATTTTTTTGTTTTACAATAGAGTTAATTGCAATCTATGGAGAGGGAGCGAACGTAGAGTAGCGAATAGTTTCTATTAGATTACTTAGCCAATGGATACCTAAGTCAGTGGTGAACTTCGAAATGGGGAGGAGATTAAAATATGAGTTCAGGTTGGAGTGAATTTCGTGCCATCCCTTTTGAGTACAATGATCAGGTACGGCAGATTGATGAACAGCTGCTTCGACTGGTCGCTGAGAGGAAGCAAATAACAGGAGCGGTTCAGTACCATCCACCTCAGGAAGTAATAGATGAATGGACAGCGTCTCTGGATTTGAAGGAGGAAGACATCCGTTATGTCCTGCGCAGTGTACAACCATTGCCTCAGAGGCAGTTTTTCCCGCCTGAAGAGCTCCCATTGATGGGTGTCGTTCCGATTATGAAGAGAACGATCCAGGATTCCTGCGAATATCTCATCACGCATTCGATGCAATATGAGACGGAAAGTATTATTCATTTGGAGATTCATTATAAAGGAAGTGAAACGGACCGTGTACACGTGGTGCCTCATTTGGCGTTAGAAGTGATTAGTGAACAGAACCATATGTCGATGAGACATAGCAGTCGTGGAGGAGGCGGCGAAACACACATAAGTTTTCGGGTTGTGCCCGCGCTGCCTTCCTCTCTCGAACAGGTTCAATTTTCACTGGTTCCTTCAATTCCGGAACTGGAACATAAGATGGAAGAAGTTATTTTGGATAAACAGGTGGATTTCGTATAGCTACATCGCGAATGGGAATGAAATAATTGGGTAAGTTATATAAAGGAACATCATTATGATGATGAAATATAAAGGAGGACTCTAAGATGACACAGAATAATCAACCTCAAGATGAGGCGGAAATTCGCAACAAGCTGGACGAAGACGGGGATTCCTTGATGGAGAAAAAGAAAATCATGAACGGTGTAGATATCGAGCCACAAGCGGACGATTGGGCAGCCAAGCCATCACCGGTTGCATTTAATGAGAGCAAATCCTCCAAAGAATAAGACGAAACGAATGAGTCGTTTCTGACGAAGCAGATACCGCTGAGGTATCTGCTTTTATTATATTTTGTTGTATAATAATGTAAATTAAAGAAAAGGAAGGTGTGATTCAAGTGGATCGAATCCAGATTAGAAAGGCAGCGGCCCCCGACTATCCCGGTGTTTCCCTCCTGATGGATGAGCTGCATCAAATGCATGTTGAGGCTCGGCCTGATGTGTATCGAGCATTGCAACCCAGAATGGAGAAGCAGGAGTTTGTATCATTGCTGGAGACGGATAAGCGTTATCTGTATGTTGCTGAATCGGTAGGCACGGGGGATATTCTGGGGTACGGTAGTGCGCAGCTCAGTTTGATTCAGGGAGTTGAACTGCTGTTGGATCGCAAGATGCTGTATATTAATGAATTGATCGTCGGAAGTGATGGGCGGGGTCAAGGAACGGGTAAGAAATTGATGCATGCTCTAATTGAACTGGGCAGGGAGCTTCAGGCAGATAGCGTAGAATTAACAGTATCCACATTTAACACGGGTGCGCAGGCCTTTTATGAACAAATGGGTCTGTCTGTCCGAAGCAGCAGGATGGAATACATACTGTAATGATGACTTGCGCAATTTATAATATGCAGAATTTTAAAGAGATCTGTATGGCTATAAAGAAGACATTAATTTTATTCTTGAATACCCCCATGGGGTATGTTACACTGTGAAAAGAACGAAGAAAAGAGGTGTTCATGATGGATCATCAGAGCCATCCCAAGGAACCCTTGGAACCATCTGTAACGCCGTCCGATGACAATGCAACCGGTCAACAAGCAGCGGCATGCCATACCGAAGGCAGTGACGGGAAGCATGTGCGCAAGAGCCATCACTCGCAGGAGATGAAGAGCAACCTGATATCTCGTTTGAACCGGGTCGAAGGCCAGATTCGCGGGATCAAGGGATTGATCGAGAAGGACACGTATTGTGATGATGTGCTTACCCAGATTGCAGCTGCGCAGTCTGCACTAAATTCAGTGGGCAAGCTGCTGCTTGAAGGCCACATGAAGAGTTGTATTGTTGAACGGATTCAGGCAGGGGAACATGAGGTAGTGGATGAACTGCTCGTAACGGTAAGAAAGTTGATGAAGTAATTGTTAAAAGAATAAAGCAATCATTTATATATCCCAAGGAGGAATTGAATCATGTCTAACGTTACGCTTAATGTTACTGGAATGTCGTGCAACCACTGTGTAAAATCGGTTGAAGAAGCGGTGAAAAACGTCGGTGCTAAGGGTCAGGTTGATCTGGCAGCGGGAACCGTTGCGGTGGAATATGATGAGCAGCAGGTCAATGTGGAGCAGATCAAGGCTGCCATTGAAGATCAAGGGTACGATGTAGTCTAATCCATGTTGGCTTAAACGGATTTCTTATTGTCTATGCGCTGAACCAAGATGCCGATATACATCAGACAAGAGGGATCGTCGTTTAAGCCTGATTTTTTGCCTAAATTATACCCTATAGGGGTATGTGAATAGAAAGTTCATATGAAAGGAGACGCCATCATGGATAAAGCATCATCAAGGGATCATGTACCTGCAGCCGGATCGCAACCGGATGGAACCCAGACCACGCTGCAGATAACGGGAATGACGTGCGCTGCCTGCTCCACACGAATCGAGAAGGGGCTATCCCGTATGGAGGGCGTTCAGCAGGCCAGCGTTAATCTGGCCATAGAACAAGCGAGTGTAACCTATGATCCGAAGACGGTAAGTGTCAACGCGTTACGGGATAAGGTGGAGGCACTCGGATACGGTACAGTAACGGAGTCGGTTGATTTGGATATTACAGGCATGACGTGTGCTGCGTGCTCTGCCCGGATTGAGAAGGGGCTTTCCCGCCTGCCGGGTGTATCGCGAGCGAATGTAAACCTGGCACTGGAGACGGGACACGTTGAATTTGCAGCGGGAGCACTGAAACCTTCCGATATTACAGCCAAAATCAAACAGCTGGGATATGGTGCCGAGCTGCAGCAGACGCAGGAAGAAACCTCATCCGTACGCGAACGTGAGCTGCAGCGCAAAAAATGGAAATGGATGATCTCCGCCTTATTATCCATACCGCTGCTGTGGGCCATGGTAGGCCACTTCTCATTTACATCATGGATTTGGGTGCCGGATCTGTTCATGGATCCATGGTTCCAGCTGGTACTGGCAGCACCGGTGCAGTTCGTTATTGGGTGGCAATTTTATGTCGGGGCTTACAAGGCGCTGCGTAACGGAAGTGCCAATATGGACGTACTGGTCGCTCTGGGTACAAGCGCGGCATTCTTCTACAGTCTGTATCTGACACTCACGAGTGGAATGGTACCTTCAACGGCTGCTATGGATCATGGCGGGATGGGCACGAGTGCGGGTGCCACGATGCCTTCGGTTGAACTGTATTACGAGACTAGTGCGGTTTTGATTACGTTGATTTTGCTTGGAAAATGGTTTGAAGCCGTAGCGAAAGGTCGCTCGTCCCAGGCGATCAAAAGCCTGATCGAACTGGCCCCTCGTGAAGCCCGGGTCATCCGGGATGGCCAGGAGGTGGTTGTGCCTGCAGCGTATGTAGCCGTAGGTGACATTGTGTTGGTGCGACCGGGGGACAGTATCCCAGTGGATGGTGTTGTGGAAGAAGGGCAATCCTCGGTCGATGAATCCATGCTCAGCGGCGAAAGCTTGCCTGTCGATAAAAGGCCGGGGGATGCCGTTACGGGTGCTACACTGAATAAAAACGGTGCATTAAGGCTGCGCGCAACACGAGTCGGCTCGGATACCGCATTATCTCAGATCATTAAAGTAGTTGAACAGGCACAGGGGTCCAAAGCACCCATTCAGCGGATTGCGGATGTTATTTCGGGGATCTTTGTCCCAATTGTGGTTGGCATTGCTGCACTGACATTCTTGATCTGGTATCTGTTTGCCAGTCCCGGTGACTTCGCAGGATCTTTGGAAAAAGCGATTGCCGTACTGGTCATTGCCTGCCCATGCGCCTTGGGTTTAGCAACACCAACATCTGTCATGGCTGGATCAGGACGGGCGGCTGAGTATGGCATCCTGTTCAAAGGCGGAGAACATCTGGAATCGGCACAGCAGATTCAGACGGTTGTTCTGGACAAAACAGGGACAGTCACTCAAGGTAAACCGGTGCTGACGGATGTGATCATAGCACAAGATTGGACAGAAGCAGAACTGTTGAAATGGGTTGGAGCTGCAGAACAAAGCTCTGAACATCCGCTAGCGGAAGCTATCGTAGCAGGAATCCGCGACAAAGGGATAGTATTGTCCCAATCAGAGCAGTTTGAGAACATACCAGGATATGGCGTTCGGGCCAGAGTACAAGGACAGGAAATTCTGGTTGGAACACGGCGGCTGCTTGCAGATGCTCATGTGGAGATATCGGAGGCAACCGCTCGCCAGATGAATGAACTGGAGGAGCTCGGCCGCACAGCGATGCTGATAGCAGTCGATGGCCGCTGGGCAGGTATTGTTGCTGTGGCAGATACAATTAAGGATACATCACGCGAAGCCATTCAACGGCTGCAGGCGATGAACATTGATGTCATCATGATTACGGGAGACAATGAGCGTACGGCACGTGCCGTGGCGGAGCAAGCAGGTATCCATCATGTCCTGGCAGAAGTCCTGCCTGAGGGTAAAGCAGCCGAAGTGAAGAAGCTGCAGGATAGCGGGCTGAAAGTAGCAATGGTTGGTGACGGCATCAATGACGCACCTGCCCTGGCTACAGCAGATATCGGTATGGCCATCGGGACTGGAACAGACGTAGCGATGGAAGCGGCAGATATCACGCTGATGCGTGGTGATCTGAACAGTATAGCGGATGCGATCGAGATGAGCCGGCGCACCATGGGCAATATCAAGCAAAACTTGTTCTGGGCGCTTGGCTATAACGTCATTGGTATTCCAATCGCTGCAGTAGGTTTCCTGGCCCCTTGGCTGGCTGGTGCGGCCATGGCATTCAGTTCCGTATCGGTGGTATTGAATTCGCTGCGTTTGCAACGTTTGAAGCTGGAACGCAATCCAAAGTAGATTGCAGGCGATATAGGCGTGCTATTACCTTCAGCCTAGCCTGAAATGGAGCGCGGTTCGCTGCGGTGAACCGTGCTTTTTCTTGTCTTTTTATGAAAAAAGGAAATGGACTTTATGAAACGAGAATGATGTTTCTGAACATTTCAGAAATAAGTTGACAATAATGACATATGCCATTAAAATTTAAACAATTGTTTGATTCAAACGATCGTTTAAATCAAATGTGAACTAATCTATATTGGAGGACCTTATTCTATGCTACAGGCATTACGCATTTTATTGAAAAAACCGCCAGTGATTGTGGGGATCGTAACAGCACTTATGTTCCAAGTGATCTTCAGTGTCATCTGGATGACTGCATACTCCGGCGTGAACGACCGCACGACTGAATTGACAGTAGCCATTGTGAACGAAGATGGCGAGATGTCCCAAGGTATTGCGGATAGTTTGACTAAGACGCTGCCTTTCCATACGGTATCGGATCTCAGTTCCGCTGAGGCATTGGATCAGCTGAATCACCACCAAGTTCACATGGTGCTGAACATTCCGGCTGGCTTTAACGAGCTTCTTCAGACTGCAGGTTCCACAGCTGAGATCAAGTACACCATTAACGAAGCTAACCCGGTGACGATCAAAAGCATGATGCAGGGCGTCTCCCAAAGTGTGACGAACACAATCAATAAGCAAGCGACTGCGCAAGGCGTGCAGACCGTACTGACAGCTGCAGGGGCATCTGCGGATCAGGCGGCCGATGCTGCTGCCAATCTGGCTACCCGGGTTGAAGGCACAACAACTTCGATTAATCCGGTGAACGGCATGAATAATCAAATGGTACCGATGATGATGGTACTGGCTTCTTATGTCGGCGCCATGATCATGGGTATGAATCTGCAAACGGCTATGGGAATGCTGTCAGCAACCCACTCCCGCTTGACCCTGTTTGGTGCGAGAATAGTGATTAATATCGCATCTGCTCTGGTCGTATCGCTTCTTGGCTCATCGCTGATTGTTGCGCTCGGAGGACAGATTGCTCAAGGATTCATCGCGTTCTGGTTGTTCCAGGCTCTGTTCCTCTGCACGTTCATGTTCTTCTCGCAGTTCTTCCTGATCTGCTTCGGACCTGCAGGAAGCCTGTTCAACATCATCTCACTGTCCCTGCAATTGGTATCTTCCGGTGCAATGGTACCCCGTGAGCTGCTTAACGGTTTCTACAGCGGTATCGGACAGTACTTGCCTGCAACGTACGCAGTTCAAGGTATTCTGAGCGTTCAGCTTGGTGGACCGGGCGTTCAGTCGGCAGCCGGATCTGTTGCGATTGTTCTGGTCATCGCGGTTGCCCTCTCCCTGGTAGTGACCTTGCTCAAAAAACGGCGCATGCCGGCAGGTGCACCAAGCCCGGCTCAAGTGAACAGCTAATATTACAGATGTAAATGAATCTATAGTATTGGAGCAGGCACCCCGGTGGATCTCAACCGGGGTGCCTGCTGTGTATCAAGGACCAGTTAGAGCTCTGACATGATATGGTCATACCTTGCGCTTTGAAAGTTAAACTTTCATAATAAATAGATGAAACAGCTGGCTGCAGCCCCGGAAGCTGGAGCAAGATAAGAACGGACAAGAGGAGCGAACGGAATGACGGAACCGGAATTGGATATCAAAACGAGGATTTTGCTCGCAGCCAAAAAACTTTTTGCGCAGCAGGGGTATGACGGGACAAGCGTTCGTCAAATCTGTGATGAGGCGGGTGCCAATGTGTCACTGGTCTCGTACCATTTTGGCGGCAAAGAAAAGGTGTTTGAAGCGATATTTGAGCACTTCTTTCCTGATCACATGCTGACTGATTTGGCTGCGGAGTCCATGTCCCCTGTGGAGGGTATCAGCAAAATTGTAGGTGAAGTCGTGAAGTTCACGATGACGGACTGGGAGATGAGCGACATTGTACAGCTTGAAATTACACTGAACACTCATCGCACGGCCACCGTATTTCGGTTCCTGGACCCTGTCTGGACTAAAGTGAATGATTTGCTGCAGGAAGGTAAAGACCAGGGTGTATTCCAAATCGACTCCGTATCTTATGCAATGCTTCAGGTGATGGGTGTGGCTCTGGCACACAAACGTGCCAAAAACTCACGGTTTACGTTTAACTATGAGGATATGGATACAGATAAGCTGGCTGAACAGACGATTGAGTTCGTACTACGAGGATTGGGAGTGAACAGACATGAATGAAACCATTGAATTGATGATGAAACACCGCTCAGTGCGGAAATTCAAGCCGGATCCGGTAAGCGAGGAGCAGCTTGCGACAATCGTGGCTGCCGGGCAGATGGCTTCCTCTTCCAGCAGTGTACAGGCATATAGCGTCGTTGCCGTGACGGAACCAGAACTAAAATCGAAGCTCGCTGCACTCGCAGGCAACCAGGCTTATGTGGAAGAATGCCCTGTTTTCCTCGTGTGGTGTGCAGACCTGTATCGTCTGAGTGATGCGGCGAAGCGCCACCAGCCGGAGAAGGAGTCGTATGCCGATTCCACAGAGAATTTTATGGTAGCAACGATCGATGTGGCTCTTGCCTCCCAGAATGCCGCTCTGGCGGCTGAGTCGCTCGGTTTCGGGATTGTATATATCGGCGGTCTGCGTAACAAGATTGAAGAAGTGACTGAACTGCTGGGACTGCCGGAAGGCGTATACCCTGTATTCGGCATGTGTGTCGGTATAGCCGACCAGGAAACCGGCATCCGTCCGCGTCTGCCGCTGAATGCTGTTCTTCATCGTAATCGCTATGATGCCGAAGAGACGCTCCGAGGCGTGGAAAGTTATGACGAAACCACTACAGCCTATATGAGAGCCCGCACGAATGGTGAACGTACGACGCCGTGGTCCGAATTGATGGCCAAACGCCTTACCGAGCCTGCACGTCTGCAGATGAAATCGTATCTCGAAGGCAGAGGGTTTATGAAACGTTAATTAAGGTCAACGAAAAGGGTCATCCGGGAAGTCCGGCTGACCCTTTTGTCGTCTATCTGTGCTGTACATTAAGGTAAACGGTAGAACCGCTTCGAGTTCTGGTAAAAGAGGCGTGCTGCCCGCTCGGTTCCCATGCCCGTGATCTCGCTCCAGGCCTGAATCACCTGTCTCGTCATGGCGGGATGTGTCATTCTTCCCTGAAACGGCCCTTCGAAAGGCCAGGGCCCGTCCGTCTCTGCCATAACCTGTTCAGATGGATATTGTCTTGCCAGCTCACGAATCTCCTCTTCATACTGAATGTCTGGCGTAAAGGAGATGAAGTACCCGTTATCCGCCATCCGCCGCACGGTTTGACGGGAACCCTTGAACCAGTGGAAATGGGCGCGTCTGACCTGATATTGTTCCAGCAAGTCGCATACGATGTCGGCATCTTCGTAAACGGCATGAAGCACGATGGGTTTGTTATGCCGCTTGGCGAGTTGAATAAAGCGTTCGAGCAGCTCAATATATCCACTCTGCTCAAAAGCAAGTCCTGCCTGTTCTGCTTCCTGGCGATTGTAGTAGGGCAGTCCAACTTCCCCGATGGCTACAGCTTGTTCGATATGCTTTTCAATCCAGTCGAAGAACAGGTTCTGATCCTGCGCTGATGGCAAGGGCTGTTCCGGATGGAAGCCAAAAGCCGGATAGATGAATCGGGGATTCTGTCTCGCCAGCTCCAGATTATCCTGTGCCGAGGTGATATTCATGGAAACGGCGATGACAGCCTCAACCTGTTGATCCGGGAAAGATTGCAGCATATGCTGCTGTTCCTCCACGGTATATTTGTCAAAATGGATATGAGCATCAATCAGTGGTGCAAAAGCTTGGGAATGCATGAAGTAGGCCCTCCTAGTCATCTATTATCTTTTGAAGGTTGATACGTGAATATGATGAATGCGGATCACTGTTTTGGAAAAATATAACGAAAAACCCGTGCTATGGAGTTAGCCGGGCTTTTTTCTGTTCTTCTTTCATCCACTCCGAAATCTGCCGTTTACGTTCGAGGAAAGCCTTCTCTTCCGTTATTTCTTCACGTCTTGGACGATCAAAAGGGACATGTACCTCATGCAGCACGGTCGCAGGTCGGTTGGATAACACATAGATTCGATCCGCAAGCAGCAGTGCCTCTTCGATATTGTGGGTGATAAACAGTACGGATCGGCGGTTTTGTTCCCATATATCGAGCAGCCATCGCTGCATGTCACTGCGTGTCAACGCATCGAGGGCGCTGAAGGGCTCATCCAGCAGCATCAGTTCCTGCGGACTGAGCAGGGCACGTAAAAAGGCTACCCGCTGCTGCATACCGCCCGATAACATGTGCGGATACGCCTGTTCAAACCCGCCCAAACCGACGCTGGAAAGCCACTTCCGTGCTTCCGCAAGCGCTTCTGCCTTGGGTGGCGTATGTGCTGACACTTCCCCGGCAAGCAGCACGTTGTCTTCAATGGTACGCCAAGGAAAGAGAGCGGGCTGCTGCGGCATATAGCTGATTTTGCCCCGCTGCCCGGTAACATTCTGTCCGTTCATGAGAACCTGGCCTGTTTGGGGTTTCAACAACCCGCCAATGATATGGAACAACGTACTCTTGCCGCATCCGGAAGGCCCAACGATCGCTACGAATTCGCCCTGCTCTACGGTCAGGGATAATCCGTTCAGGACTGACAGCTTGTTCCGTCGTTCCCGGAAGGAAGCATGGACGTCCTGTACTTCCAGTGCAGGCAGGCTCTGCTTACCCGAATCGGAGGTAGCGGTAGAAGCAGCAGTGCGGAGTGATTCTTCTCGAGTTGAAATTCCGGCGCTTCCGCCTGGTGCAGGTGGTGCCTGTTCGTTATATTTGAGTGTCATCTCACATTCACTTCCTAACCTTGTATAGTGCTTCTGCCGCGATTTCAGCGCTTCTGTGGTCGCCAGCGAACGAGCAGCTTCTCCAGCAGGGCAATGAACAGGAAGAGCAGCAGGCTGAGCGCGACAATAATCATGATTGCAACGAATAAACGATCTGTCCGGTAAGCGGACTTCTGAAGCATCATGTAATATCCGATCCCTTTGTCGGCTCCGATCCATTCGGCAATAATGGCACCCATGACGCTGTAAGTCGCGGCAATCTTGACGCCGGAGAAGATGGAAGGCAGTGCGTGCGGGAGCTCCAGCTTCCAGAAAATTGGGCCGCGTCTTGCTCCCGCCATGCGCATGTAATTCATCATGGCAGCATCCGTACGTGTCAGGCCGTCCATGGCAGCGACGGCAACGGGGAAGAAGCAGACCAGGATGATGGTAATCAGTTTGGGCAGCAGTCCGAATCCGAACCAGATCAGCAGGAGCGGAGCGAGCGCAATCGTCGGTATATTTTGACTAAGAATAAGTAAAGGATACAGGGCAGATTTCAGAAAAGGAATCAGATGCAGCACCATCGCGATCAGCAGCCCAACCAGCGTGCCGGCGGCGAAGCCAACTAATGTAAGTTGAATGGTCGCCCAGGCATGCATGCCCAGGCGTTCTGCTTGGGAAGCGGCTTCGTGCGCGATGTCCGAAGGTGCGGGCAGCATCCATTTCTCAATATGAAACAGGGACACGGCGCCCTGCCATATGGCTATAAAGAGAATAACCGCCACAATGGGCGGCCATACACTTTTGAAGTACGTATGCATTAGCGATATTTCTCCGTCAGGGTATCCATGCTGAAGCCGTTCGGGCTGTGGGCGATTTTGATCTGGGAGATGATGCTTGGACTGCCAGCCTCCACGAGCACCTCATGCATTTTACGGACAACTTCCAGCAGTTCCTCCAGCTCACCCTCCATTGTAGTGTCGAGCGGATTGACCTGATATTTCAAGCCGGATTGCTGAATCACTTCGATGGCCCGATCTACATAAGGATACGAATTTTCGCCATTCGGCGTTTTGGGAATCACTTGAATGCTAAGCAGTGTACTTGCCATGAGAGATCACGGCTCCTTTCGATTCAACTTTATTGGGGTAGAAATTCGTTCGTATAGGCTTCGGATACATCGATCTGCTCATCAAGCAGTTTTTTGCTGAACATCCAGTCCGTGTAGTTCTGCCACACTTCCTGTTTTTGCTCACCCCAGCGTGGAGCATCATCCTTGTATTTCGGGCTCAGCCATTTCTGACTTGCCACCACAAGGTCCTTATCGAGATCAGGTACAGCCTTGATTAAAATGTCTGCCGCTTCTTCGGGATGATCAATCGCATATTGATACCCTTCGGAAGTAGCCTTCATAAACGACTTTACCAGCTCCGGGTCATTCTGAATGGTCTGCTCGTTCGTCACGAGTACAGGCGTGTAATAGTCCAGCGCATCGGAATAATCCTTCACATACAGCATGTCGAGGGGTTCACCGCGCAGTTCGGCTTCAATGCCGGTCCATGCATAGAAAATCCATGCAAAATCAATGTCCCGTTTCACTGCGGTAAAAAAGTCAGCGTCGCCCATATTGATATTTTTTACTTTGGACACATCGGCGCCTTCGCCTTCCATAATGGATTGCATAACCGCTTCTTCAACGGGTGATCCCCAGCCGCCATAGGATTTGCCTTCGAAATCCTTGGGTGATTTAATGTTTCGATCCACCGGAGCGGCGAATCCAGATGTATTATGCTGAATGACAGCTGCAATGGAGACGAGCGGAACGTCCTGTGTACGGGCCTGCGTTACGCTCTCCTGATAACTTACCCCAAAAGGAACTTCGTTTGAGGCTACCATCGTATCCGCACCGCCGGCTCCCGGCTGCACAATCTCGACATTCAAGCCTTCTGCTTGGTAAAACCCTTGATCCACGGCGGCATAAAGCCCGGTATGATTCGTATTGGGTGTCCAGTCGAGCACGACCTTAACATCCTTCAATGCTGCGCTGTCACCTTCGCTGCTGTTTTCAGTGGTGCTGCTGCCGTTCTGTCCTGCAGGCGCTGCTTCCTTGCTGCCGCATGCAGCGACGGTGACCAGTGTCACACACAAGAGCAGGAGTCCGATCATTTTACGCCATCTCATCTTGTTTTTCTCTCCTTCATATGGTCCGGCCAGTGGCGCGGGGTACTCCTTGGCTTCATATCCAAGCATGGTGCATAAATCCTTTGATTTATACCAGCTATGATCCGGATGACGTACTTTTTGTGTCAAAAAGATACCATCAAAAAAAGCGCCCCGTAATCCGGGACGCGTGCAGGCGTTAGAGAGGTGGCTGCAGCACATGGCTGGGCCAATTCGATATACTCCGATTCCTACGCTGGCATGATCCAGATCAGGTCTAAGGGTTAGTATCTTGATGGGATACACTCTCAGCCGGCCAATTCCGACTCCCCTGGGAAACTATGAAGTTACGGGCATTACTAGGTGTAATTATAGGCCAGAGGCCGGGATGTGTCCAGTCAAGAACTGGTGGAATAGCCAAGGGGGATTGCTTTGGGGAATGTATCGAATATCCGGAAGGATATGCGGATCGGAATCGATCTTTGTTTGAAGGCAGACGGGTACATGTTATTTCTGGTATGGAATATTCCTTAAGCAATATATGTTTAGCGCTGGAAAAACTCAATCCATTCCTTTTCTGGTCCATAGATGAAGAAATATCGATAGCCGTTGGGCAGCGTAATGATCTCCCCGTCGATAAACTCGGCCTCCGTCGCCTGGATACGCTTATATTCCGCATCAAGGTCCTCCACGTGGATAGCGAAATGGTGCACCGTTCCTTCGGAAGGCAGTTTATCGCTGTATCCCTGAATCAATTCAATCTCCGTTTCATCACTACCATGGAAGCCAAGGAAAGCGAGCTGAATAACACCATTCGTGTGGGTTACCCGATCTTTCAATTCCAGTCCTACAATCTCCGTATAGAAACGCAGTGTTGTCTCCAGATCACGTACAGCAATGCCGATGTGGTCAATACGTTTTTGAAAACCCATCATGAAAACCTCCCAAGTTCAGAAAATCGTTTCTTACATATTAAGGGATATGATAGATTCCCAATTCCGAGTTGTCAAATGTGATTTTATTTAAATTCACAGAATGTTCACTTATGTGGAGATATTCGCGATCTTTATAATTGGCAGAGTAAACAGAGAGGATGAGAGATAGTTGCCAACCACGAAGAAAGAACATATTTATTTTGGCTTGATGATGTGTACAGGAATGGTCATCGTGATGATGTCCTTCAACCTGATTTACAACGGATTAATCGGTAGATTATCCCCACTTGAATTACTGTTTCAGTTTGTTTTGTGTTTTGCTATTGCTTTCCTGGTGGAATCCTTTGTTGTCGGTCCGGTAGCCCAGAAAGTTGCTTTTTCACTGCCGTTTGACAAGTCCAACAAGCTTCTCGGTATTGTGGCCATGTCTTGCTGCATGGTTGTTGGCATGGTTTTGATCATGTCCTTGTATGGTATGGTCACGTCTTATTTTGCGAATCAGTTGGTGGGTAAACCGCTCCTCGAAACCTATCTTCACACCATCGCTCGTAACTTTAGCCTGGCCCTTCCGCTGCAGCTTCTCATTATTGGGCCCCTTGTTCGATATGTATTCCGTACATTTATTAAAGGGAAAGAAGTGGTAGCTCCCTTGATCAACAATGAAGCTTAGTAAACCTGCTGAATGTAATTCATAAATTAATGCTAATATTTTTTTACTACAGAAATGAAATAACCTGCCGCATACTATTTCCTGGGCAATCATGATGTAGACCATTGAATGGCACGAGTTTCACTCTACAGTGCGATAATTGAAGCAAAAAGGGCTCCGAAGCATGCGCTGCGGAACCTCTTTACATTATAGCTTAACTGGTGAATTTAATACGATTCGCAAGACGGTAATCAAAGGGAAGCTGCATGTTGTCTGCTCTGCCACTGATAAGCAACCAAGCTGATTACAAGCAGACCTGCAGAAAATAGCGCAAGCATCCATGTGGATTGATTAACGTCCAGATGATCCAGACTCCAACCGGTAAGCAGAGGCAGAATGGCGCCGCCGACTCCGCCAGATGCAATCAGGATACTGGGTGTAGACTCTTCTGTTCCTGGCAGCATTTTGCTGGCAAAAACGAGAGCAATGGAGAAAACCCCTGAAAACGCCAGCCCAAGCAGGAGAATAATTAGAAAAGCAGACCAGATCTGGTTGGTAAACGGAAAAATGGCCATTAGCAGCACAGCTGCCAGACAGCTGTACAAAATGTACACGCGATACTGGAACTTTTCAGCGATATATCCGGCGAAGAGTCTTCCAACAGACATCGCGATCCAAAAGCAGGTAACACTAAGTGCTGCTCCAGCTTCCTTCATGTTCATTTTTTCAATCAGAATGGCAGGCATGAAGTTGGCAAGACTCATCTCCGTGCCGACATAGAGAAAGAAAAATACAACGAATAAGATCATCAGGGCCAGATTACGGCCTCGATAGATTGAACTGGTAGTGTCACGGTCTGAAGGAGACACACCATCAGAAGCTTCCACCGCATGGATGTGTCCAGCAGCGGCATCTGGCTGGCGCCTGCTGAGTGCATGATCCAGCTCCCCGAATGACATTCTGGCCCAGAAGAGGAATGTCAGTGCTGAACAGACGGCAACGACGAGGAAGGACATGCGCCAGTACCCTGCCGAGATCAGACCGCTGGCGATCAGCGGCATGACCATGGCTCCGATTCCGAATAATACTTCAAGCTTGCTCATCGCAACTGCGGTATTTTCTTTGATGGCGGCAATGATGATCGTACCGATTACGGCTTCAATCATGCCGAATCCGAAACCGGCTGCGGGTGCAATGATGAACATGAGACCCCATGGAGGCAGCAGCATATAGGATAACTCTGCAATGCATAGCAGAGCTGCAGCGATAAGTAACCCGCCGCGTTTGCCAAAGCGACGATTTAACGGAGGGGATAACAGTACACCGCCCAGGAATCCGGCAAATTGGGCAAAGATCAGTGTTCCTCCCTGACTGTAATCTTTGCCATAATGTTCTAGTGCGACAGGCAGAATGGAACCGAGGACCACGTGTGCAAGTCCGATAAGAAAATAGGACAGGCAGCCGATCCATAACAATTTTTTCATGGAGAACTCCTTCTATACCTATGTACAATTTAAGGTCAGCTTACTTTGGCTCATACGTCCGAGTGCAAACAAGTCTATCATAACAGCATGTGTAAGGATTTGGTAGGACTTGCAAAGTGGTTCATGGTTCGTATATACTGAGACACAACAATTACAGATCGGAACCATGCCGTTGAAGAGCATCCAACTCGGAGGCGTTATCGCCAGGGGAGCGAATCCATCCCCAAGTTAACCGGAACCGCCCGTTATCGCGGACCAAGAGGCTGGAACA
Source organism: Paenibacillus illinoisensis NBRC 15959 (assembly GCF_004000925.1). Classification (GTDB taxonomy): domain Bacteria; phylum Bacillota; class Bacilli; order Paenibacillales; family Paenibacillaceae; genus Paenibacillus; species Paenibacillus illinoisensis. The sequence continues at coordinate 113,011 of NZ_BIME01000009.1, forward strand.
GGTTATCCTGATTCGGCAAGTTGGGTGGCACCGCGAGCAGAGCGCTCCTCGTCCCAAGGGATGAGGGCGCTCTTTGCATTTTTTTAGCCAAAGGAGACGGTGACCATGTTGGACATGAAGTGGATTCGGGCCCATGCAGATGAAGTGCAGGCGGCGGCAGACGGGAAGAAAATCAATATTAGCATTCGTGCATTGCTGGAGCGGGATGAGGAGCGCAGAGCGCTTTTGCAGGAAACAGAAGAAGGACGCAGAATGCGGAACACCTTATCAGCGGATATCGGAAAATTGATGCAATCCGGGGACCGTGAACAGGCCGAAGGATTAAGAACTCAGGTGAAACAGCTGAATGAGAAGCTGGAACAGGTCGAAGCGAAGCTGGCGGACGTGCAGGAGGAAGTGACCCGGCTGCAATGGCTGGTGCCTAATGTCGTTTCACCAGATACGCCGTTTGGAGCATCGGACGAGGATAATGTGGAGCTGCGACGTGTAGGAGAAGCACCAACATTCGCTTACACAGCCAAGGACCATGTGGAACTCGGGGAGCTCCACGATCTGATTGATATTCCGCGCGGGGTGAAGATTGGCGGAACACGAAGCTATGTGCTGAAAGGGGCAGGGCTGCTTCTGCACCGGGCTGTTCAGCAGCTTGCACTTGATTTGCTGCTGGGGCATGGGTTCACCCCTATGGAAGTGCCTCTCATGGTCAGGGAGGATGCACTTGTGAACACGGGATTTTTCCCAACAGGACGTGATCAGGTCTATGAGCTGGCAGGGGAGGACAAGTGGCTGGTCGGAACCTCGGAGGTACCACTCGTATCGTATTATGCCGATGAGATTGTGGATGTACAGAAGCCGATCAAGCTGGCTGGTATATCGACGTGTTTCCGCAGTGAGGTCGGGTCAGGCGGCCGTGATGTGCGAGGACTGTACAGAGTGCATCAGTTTGCCAAAGTCGAACAGGTCATTCTCTGTGCACCGGATGCAGAGGAATCAGAGCGTATGCTGCAGGAAATTACCGGACATGCTGAAGAGCTGCTGCAGTTGCTGGAACTGCCTTATCGTGTGGTGGCGGTGTGTACTGGAGACATGTCGCAGAAAACGTATAAACAATACGATATTGAGACATGGATGCCGAGCCGGGGCGCTTACGGGGAAACCCATTCGTCGTCAAACCTGCAAGATTTTCAGGCTCGCCGTTCGAACATTCGCTGCCGCAATGCCGAAGGTCAGCTAGCGTACTGCCATACGCTCAACAATACGGCCGTGGCATCGCCGCGGATCCTCATTCCACTATTGGAGAATCATCAACAGGAGGATGGAAGCATTCGTATTCCGGCAGCTCTCCAGCCTTATATGGGTGGTGTTGAATATTTGACTTTGCCGCTTCCAGATGAAGAGTAACCGCCTGAACTATAAGTTAAGTTGGCAGCAAGACAGAAACGGAGCCCTTTATGGGTTCTGTTTTTTATTTTCTTGAATGTAAACGGCGTAGAGCTTTAATTCGTAGAAAGGTTGATTGGAAAATTGTCGAATCCCACTTCTTTAGACCATCCTAGCACTGCAAAATTCATTATTATGCATTCAATCTCCGATATAATATAATAGAAGTAAAATATTGGGTTATGGGAGATGGGAGATAGCAATGAAAAGAGTAAAACGAACACTTCGAGGAATGCTTGCACTGATCATGGTATGTGCCATCTTGGCTCCATCACACATTCTGGCGGCTACAGGTGACGTGACCTCCATTGAAATTACCAACAGCAGCCCGCAGAAGTTAAGTGTGTCACAGACGGTTGCGCTGAAGGTGATGGCAGAAGTTGAAGGGTTTGATAACAAGCAGGATGTGACTGCAGGGGTTACGTGGTCTACGAGTAATGCAGCAGTTGCAACCATTGTGAAAGGTAAAGTAAAGGCAGTAGCAGCGGGTGAGGCAACGATTCATGCTGAGGTCGATGGGGCAAAGGCGCAGCTCGTTGTCCAGGTTTCCGAGAAAATCAAAAGCATCAAGGCTTCGCCCAAATCCTATAGTTTTGTCAAAGGCAGTGAAAGTGCACTGCCAAAAGTCAGCATTGTACGTGCGAGCGGCAAGGAAGAAGATGTCACCTCCGAGATCGTGTGGAGCGTTTCGAATGCAGCAGCTGTCGTGGAAAACGGCAAGATCAAGGGCAATACCCCTGGCCGGGTGCTTTTGCAAGGCAAATACGGCTCGGAAACAGTTAAAGTGCCTGTAGCCATTACTGACATTATTACCAAAGTGGAAGTTACCCCTACTGCAATGCAGTTGAACATCAAGAAATCCAAAGCACTGAAGGTCATTGGTACATATGCCAACGGAAAAACAATTAATCTGTCGAAACAGGTGACCTGGACTTCGTCGAATAATGCAGTGGCAACCGTTAAAAATGGGACGGTCAAAACGCTAACCGAAGGAAATGCAACCTTGACAGGAACCTACCAAGATCAGACAATAAAGACAGAAGTTACAGTTGTTCCATTGCTCAAAAAGTTGCTTACAGGTCAGAAGAAGCTGGTGTTATCCCCGCAGGGAAGCACAACGCTAACCGTTATGGCGCAGTATGATACAGGCAAGACAACGGTGGTTACCAACAATGCAGTCTGGAGCAGTACGAAACCGAGCGTAGCTACCGTAACCAATGGCAAAGTGGTGGCTGTAAGTAAAGGCAAAACGAGCATAACCGCCAAGTGGAACAACAAGAAAGTGACGATACCGGTAACGGTAAAATAAAGCTTATTTCAATCCAGCGTGTGACCATAGCTTTTTACATCATAGAGACAGGCAGCAGAGGGGCGTAGAATATACGTCCCTTTTTAGATACAAAAATACAAAGTCACCGCAATAAGAGGCTTACCCGCCCGGGTCCAGAAACAAAAACGGAGAGGACGTGACCCGCATGAAAGCTACAATTATAAGTTCAAATGGGGATCTGAAAGATTGAACTTACTTTAGGCAGAGAATTGCTGTACAAAAAGGCAACTGCGGTTTAGGGCCGATGGATCGTAAGCATTGGAGAAGGTGATGTTGATCAGAGAAAGACGAATTTATTTTATTGCGGTAGTCATTACCATGGCAGCCGGGCTGGCATCCCGTCGTTACGGGGATATGCTGCCTGTTTTCTTACATGACCATGCTGGAGATGCCTTGTGGGCAGGCATGATCTATTTCGGATTTCGTATGGTTTGGATCAGGCGAAGTAAGGCTTGGGCTTTCCTTTTGAGCTTCGTGTTTAGCTGGGTAATAGAATTCTCGCAAATGATTCAGATGCCATGGCTCAATGAGGTGCGTTCAACCATGTTGGGTGCACTGATTTTGGGACACGGTTTTCTTGTCATAGATCTCATCAGATATACGGCTGGGATCCTGTTTGCGTTCGTGATAGACCATTATTTCCTAAGCAATAGGAGGAGTTTGTATGAACGTTGAAAAGTTATTCGCGGAGTCGCCAGAATTTGAAACAGAACGGCTGCTGCTTAGACGTCTTACATTAGACGATACGGAGGATTACTATGCATTTGCCTCCGACCCAAGAGTGAGCGAGCAGAGTCTGTGGAACTGCCATGAGATGGTGGATGACTCCGTTCAATACATTCAACGGGCCTTGGACAATTATGAGAATAAATTGGTGTATCTATGGGGATTTGTTCGCAAAGACACGGGGCGCCTGATTGGCCGCGGGGGGATCTTTCATTTCAATGAACTTATGCAGAGTGCTTCTTTGGGATATGCCATTGCAAGCAAGGAGTGGAATAAAGGGCTTGCTGCTGAAGCGATGCAGCCCATCGTTCATTACTGCTTTCAAGAACTGGACTGCAACCGGCTGGAGGGCAGATGCAATGCTGGCAACATCGGTTCGGCACGGGTCATGGAGAAACTGGGCATGTCGTATGAAGGCCTGCTTCGCAAGCAATTGAAGATCAAAGGCGTGTTCACGGATCAAAAATTGTACTCCCGTATCCGGGATGATCTATAATACTTGCAATGATACACAGGATACATAGAAGAAATAATAAGGAGGCGGAGCAATGATCTACAGCATTATTTCTCAATCAGTATGGGAACAGGTATCCAAGGAGAGCGTGTACGCACCGGATAGTCTGGAAACGGATGGATTCATTCACTGTTCTACCAAAGAGCAGATTCCATGGGTAGCTGCACAATATTACGCAGGGCGGACGGATCTGCTGCTGCTGGGTATTGATGAAAAAACGTTGAAGCCAGAACTCGTATATGAAGACCTGTATGAGTTAAATGAACTTTTTCCTCATATTTATGGAGAGCTTAATCTGGATGCGGTGAAGAAAGTGATTCCTTTTCCGCCGAATGAAGAAGGCGTACTGGTATTTCCCGAATAAAGCAAACCTTGCACTCACTATGGATATAGAAAGGTGTTGGCCTATTGTGGATATGAATATGAATCAGACATTTCTGGAGACAGCCGAGAAGCAATTTCTGTATTATAAGCAGCTTGGAGAGAAGGCCATGGAGCAGCTGGAGACCGAGCAATTATTTCAGGCATGGCATGAGGAAACCAACAGCATTGCCGTCATTGTGAAGCATCTGTGGGGCAATATGTTATCCCGCTGGACGGATGTGCTCACAAGCGATGGAGAAAAGCCTTGGCGAGAACGGGATGCGGAATTCGTCAATGACATTTCCACACGAGATGAACTGCTGGGCAAGTGGGAAGAAGGCTGGAACTGCTTGCTGAGTGCCATTCGTTCCTTTGCACCGGAACAACTCTCACAGATCATATACATTCGCAATGAAGGTCATACCGTCATGGAGGCTATTACACGGCAATTGGCGCATTATCCGTATCATGTGGGACAAATTATTTACGCAGCCAAAATGCTGAAAGAAACACCATGGACCAGCCTTTCCATACCAAGAAATGGGTCAGCAGTATACAACGGCAGCAAGTTTGCCAAACCAAAAGAACGCAGACATTTTACCGCGGATGAGTTAGACACGGATGATCAGCGGCATGATTAACCTTACTATAGAACAAAGAGAGGGACACTATGACACAGTTTGCATTAATACGTCACGGAAGCACAGCTTGGAATAAGGAGAAACGGTCTCAGGGACAGACGGATAATCCGCTGGATCAGGAAGGGAGAGAACAGGCGGTTTTGCTTGCGGAAAGGCTGAGTTCGGAATCGTGGGATGCCATCTATGCCAGCGATCTGGGGCGTGCACATGAGACGGCGAAGATTATCAGTGAACGGCTGGGTATTCGTGAGATTCATCTGGACCCAAGGCTGCGTGAGATGGGCGGCGGTCAGGTGGAAGGAACAACGGAGGCGGAACGTATAGCCAAATGGGGCCCGGACTGGAGCACTCTGGAGCTGGGACGGGAAGCTGCAGAATCCGGGACGATGCGTGGCAGCGCTGCAATTGAGGATATATGCAAAGAGCATCCTGATGGGAAAGTGATTGTGGTCAGTCATGGGGCCATTCTGCGTAATACCCTCCGAGGATTGGTGCCTGCGCTTGATGTCAGCACGAAGTTGTCCAATACCTCGATTACCCGGCTTGAAAAGAAAGCTGGATCCTGGGCGTGCGAATTATACAATTGCAGTGTCCATCTGAATCCGAAATAGAACATGATCAATCCTAAACTTACCAACAGGGGGAGATGGCGTGAGCAAAATCAAGTATGTATGGACAGAAGAGATGCTGTCTCCACTGGGTGAGGCTGGAGTGATGATTCGTTGCGGAGATGTAATATCGGATGAAGTTCACCGCAGAGTGATCTCGGTCTGTGCTTGGCTGGAGGGAAATTCCTTTCGGGGCATGGTGGAGTTGGTTCCATCATTCGCGTCGATTGCACTGTTTTATGATCCAATGGATGTTGCAGAATCCGCTCGATCGGCTTCAGGGAAAGGAGCAAGTGAATCTTCTCCATATCAACAGGTGTGCAGGATGTTATTGTCCCGGTTAGAGATGCTTGAAGAATCCGTACATAATCAATTCAGAACCATTGTGATTCCAGTGTGCTACGGAGGTCCATTCGGGCCTGATCTGGAGTATGTCGCGAGTGAAAACGAACTGACCCCAGATGAGGTTGTTGCGATTCATACATCCGGGGAATACCTGGTCCATATGATTGGATTTGCACCGGGATTCCCCTACCTTGGCGGATTACCCAAGCGGATTGCTACACCCCGAAGAGCAACTCCGAGGCTGAGAGTGGAAGCCGGGACCGTCGGAATCGGCGGCGAGCAAACCGGAATATACCCGGTAGCCACTCCTGGTGGTTGGCACTGCATCGGACGAACACCTCTGAAGCTGTTTCGTCCTGAACATGATCTGCCGAGCCTACTTCAGGCAGGGGATCGGGTCCGGTTTGAAGCGATAACCGAGCAGGAATACATAGAGTGGAAGGAGGGCGAAGGATGAGAATGGAGGTCATTCGCCCAGGCCTGTTGTCCACAGTTCAGGATGAGGGAAGGTACGGATATCGACGGCATGGGGTACATCCGGGTGGAGTCATGGATACATTTGCAGCAGGAACAGCCAATATGCTGGTGCATAATCGCCGTAATGCAGCTGTGATGGAAATAACCATGACGGGCCCTGAGCTTCGATTTCATGAAAATAGCTTCATCGCTCTATGTGGTGCAGATCTGTCGGCAACCGTGGATGATCAGCCCGTTCCCCTGTGGCGTCCGGTCGCGTTAATGGCGGGAAGTGTATTGAAATTTGGGCGATGTCGATCCGGATTGAGAGCATATCTGTCCATTGCTGGTGGGATAGAGGTAAATGAGGTCATGGGGAGCCGAAGTACGGATCTGAAAACAGGCATTGGTGGCTTGGAAGGCAGAGCTTTGCGGGCAGGAGATATTTTATCTGCTGCGGAGGCATCTTGGGAAGCACGAGCCATGCTCCATCAATTGCTGGAACAAGCGAAGTTGGAGAAAACACAAATGAAGGGGCCGATATGGCACCTATCCAGCAGAGAATGGCCTTTCTATCAGAGGGATCCAGTAATCCGTGTGATGGCGGGAACAGATACCTCCAAGTTTACCAGGGAAAGCCTGGAACGATTGTATAATGAACAATATGTGATTGCTCCTCAGTCGGATCGGATGGGATATCGATTGGAGGGTTCAAGGCTGGAGCTTGAACAACCCATGAGCCGGTTATCAGAAGCCGTAACCTATGGCACAGTTCAGGTCCCAGCAGATGGTCAGCCCATCATCCTGATGGCAGATCATCAGACCATTGGAGGATACCCAGTGATTGCACAGGTAGCCAGGGTGGATTTACCGGTATTGGCACAGGCAAGGCCCGGGACACGGGTTGCTTTTCAGCCAATTACACATGAAGAAGCGCAGCAGTTGTTCCTGGAGCAGGAACGGGGATTACAGCTGTGCGCTGCATTCATCCGCAGAAGATTGACCGAAACGGGGGATCGCCAATGAAGACGGTAGATATCAATTGTGATCTGGGCGAAAGTTATGGTATATACCGAATGCCGTGGGATGAAGCGGTTTTGCCGCTGATCACTTCGGCCAACATTGCTTGCGGATTTCATGCAGGGGATCCGGCCACGATGCGATCCACGGTGGAAAAGGCGATGGAGCATCAGATTGCGATTGGAGCACATCCGGGATTGCCGGATATGCAGGGTTTTGGCAGGAGAAGCATGGATATAACTCCGCAAGAAGCCTATGACATGGTCGTTTACCAAATCGGGGCACTGGATGCCTTCGTAAGAGCATCCGGTGGATGCATGCATCATGTGAAACCGCACGGCGCATTATACAATATGGCTGCGGAGAATATGATGCTTGCTGAAGCTATTGCTCAGGCAGTTTACAACGTAAGGCCAGAACTATACCTCTATGGTCTTGCGGGCAGCGCGCTCATTGAGGCGGCGGATCGTACCGGTCTGCGCAGCGTAAGTGAAGTGTTTGCAGATCGGACTTACGGTGCGGACGGTAAATTGACGCCCCGCAGTCATGCAGGAGCAGTCATTGGACAGCCAGAACAAGCACTGGCTCAAGTGCTGCGCATGGTGAATGAAGGTATCGTAGTGTCCACGGAAGGCATAGCGGTTCCCCTCAAAGCGGAGACCATATGCATACATGGTGATGGGGAGCATGCCCTCTCTTTTGTAAGAGAAATCCGCAGAGTACTTGAAGCTGAAGGGGTAATTCTATCGGCTGCAGGTCATGCTTGAGAATGGGTCGGTACCGGAACCCTCCGAGATAGATACATATGAATGAATTGGAGTCGATGAACAAATGAAACCGATACGAAATTCCGCAAAGGCGGTCATTGTACAGAATGGAAGGCTGCTCGTCATCCGTTTGGAGGATCAATATGGTACAGCTTATGTTTTCCCGGGTGGAGGCCAGGAGAAGGGCGAAGAATTGAAGGATGCGGTTGCCCGCGAATGTCTGGAAGAGATTGGACAGGCCGTGAACGTAGGCGAATTGCTTCATATCCGGGAATACATCGGGAAGAATCATGAGTTTGCCGAATGGGATGCAGACATCCACCAGGTTGAATTTTATTTCGAATGCAGCCTGAAGGATACGGATGCCACAGTATTTGAAGGCTCCAACCCGGATGACCATCAGGTTGCGGTGGAATGGATTGCGCTTGAAGATCTGCCTTCCGTCCGTTTGTATCCCCAAACGATTGGCGAATTGCTGCTGAAACGTGAACCATTACGGATTTATCTTGGGGATATCAACTAATAACCTTTCCAATATTGTCACGTTTACGAACGGATTCATGGATTCACCATAGGTGGGGTGGGTACACTATAAGTACAGGCTTTTATGTCACAACAAACTTAATAGAAGTGGAACATAGAATTACACGATAACGGAACGGACAGAAGAAACCTGAAGAAGCGAAGCGGTCGCCTTTATCACTGGATTTTTCCTTTGCGAAAAGGGAATAAAAAAAATCTGGGGATAACAGCGATCGGAAGGTTGTTCTGTCAGTGGAGTGCTTACGTGTAATCACAGTAAGTTCTGCTTATATATCCCCAAACCGGAAGGAGCATGTCCCATGAATAAGACGGAACTAGAACAAAACATTGTAAAGGCATTGGAAAACAACCCTTTTTGCAGCTTCTCAACCGTGGAAAATGGTAAACCGAAATCCCGCTATATGGCGCTTTTCAATGATGGTATGAATATTCACTTGGCGACGAACCGCCGCACACATAAGGTAGAGGAGCTTGAGAACAACCCTAATGTTAGTCTTTTGCTCGGCTATGAGGCGGGTGGCTCCAAAGAAGTGGTTGAGATCGAAGGAACCTGTGAAGTAACCAAAAATGAAAACCTGCGTGAAGAAGTGTGGAATGATGAACTGAAAGCATGGTTTGACGGACCGAACGATCCGAATTATGTCATTTTGGATATTACACCAGTACGCATTGAATATACAGGCAAGGACCATGAGCATCAGGTGTGGGAACAATAAAGCAACCGAATGAAGTGCTCTTTGGGAGCGCTGAATAATCGGATATATCTTGATGGACATATAAACCGTGAGGCCGCAGAGCTTCGCGGTTTTTTGCTGGCTGATGAGCAGGCTGAAATGGATACATATGTAAGTCCTATGTAATATACGTATTTAACACGGTTAGTAAACTATATATTAACAAAAAAAGAGAGAATAATGTCGAAATCCCGCATGATTATGTAAAGTTGGATTCTTATGTGCGGATAATGTAAAAAATAATGCTTTTCAACCACGCCTCATTGCGTTATGATTTGGAATGTAAACGATACGCACAGATATGAATAGATGTTCATGTGAGATAAACTAACCTGAATTCAGCTGGTGAAGACCATGATTTCAGCACGCACAACCCATGAAATCTATGCTATTTCTGCGCCTATTCGTTTGCACACTATGGCATGATTCAATGTACATAACCGGGAGGGGTTATTTTGAAAAAGAACAAAAAAGTATTATCAAGCCTGACTGCCGCTTTAGTTGCATTAAACGTGCTTGCAGTATTTCCGGTACCTGTATCGGCTGCAGATGCTGCCAAAGTAAAATTGCGGATCATGGAAACAACGGACATTCATGACAATCTGCTTAACTACGACTACTACTCCGATAAAGAGACCGATCAATATGGACTCGCCAAAACAGCTACGCTGATCAAAAAAGCCCGTGAAGAAGCGAAAAACAGCCTGTTGTTCGACAATGGTGACCTGATTCAGGGTAACCCGCTCGGAGACTATGTAGCCAAAATCGATCCACTTCAAAAGGGTGAGACTCACCCTGTATATAAAGCAATGAACCTGCTCGATTATGATGCCGGTAACATCGGAAACCACGAGTTTAACTATGGTCTGGATTTCCTGGACATGACGCTGGAGGGCGCCAACTTCCCTTATATTAATGCGAATGTCTATGTAGATGACGGCGATGACGATGAAACGAACGACAAGAATTACTTCACTCCCTATGAAATTCTGGACAAAAAAGTAACGGATGAGAGCGGTAAAGAGCACACGATCAAAGTGGGTGTTATTGGATTCGTACCGCCACAAATTATGCAGTGGGACAGTGCTAATCTGGAAGGCAAAGTCATTGCCAAGGATATTATTGCTACAGCCAAGAAATTCATTCCACAAATGAAGGCTGAAGGTGCAGACATTATCGTTGCCATTCCTCACTCCGGTTTTGAAGATATCCCTCAAACGGATCTGATGGAAAACTCGGTGCTGTACCTGAGCCAGGTAGAGGGGATTAATGCGATTCTGTTTGGACATGCCCACAAGGTATTTCCAAGTGCTGATTTTGAAGGCAAAAAGGGAGTAGATCTTGAAAAAGGCACCATCAATGGCGTTCCAGCGGTGGAGCCAGGCTTCTGGGGTGATCATCTCGGAATCATTGATCTTGATCTGGAGCTGGTGGATGGCAAGTGGAAAGTGGTAGATTCCGCGACAGAAGCACGTCCAATCTATGACACTGCGAACAAAAAGCCATTGGTTGATGCAGATCAGGAGATCATCGATGCGGTTCATGAAGAGCACGAAGGTACGCTTGAGTATGTACGTGGTCCGGTCGGAGAGACAACGGCTCCAATCAACAGCTTCTTCGCTTTGGTACAGGACGATCCATCCATTCAGATCGTGACGAATGCTCAGAAATGGTACGTGGAGAAACACATGCAAGGAACCGAGTATGAAGATATCCCGGTATTGTCTGCAGGAGCTCCATTTAAAGCGGGCGGTCGTTCAGGTGCTTCGTACTATACGAATATCCCTGCAGGCACCATCGCGATCAAAAACGTAGCTGATCTGTACGTATATCCGAATACGGTACATGCCGTTCTGGTTAACGGTGCTGAAATCAAGGAATGGCTGGAATGGTCTGCGGGCCAGTTCAATCAGATCGACCCGGCTAAGGGTGGACAGCAGCAGCTGATCAATATGGATTTCCCGACGTACAACTTTGATGTTATCGATGGTGTAACGTATCAAATCGATGTGACTCAGCCTGCCAAATACGATTCCAAAGCAACCGTGGTGAATGCATCGGCAAGCCGGATCAAGGACCTGAGCTTCAATGGCAAACCGATTGATCCGGAGCAAAAGTTTATCGTGGCAACGAATAACTATCGTGCTTCTTCGTCCAAACTGGCCAATCCGGATGGTAAACGTATCGTTTTGGCAGCTCCGGATGAGAACCGTCAAGTCATCATTGACTACATCCGTGATAACAAAACAATCAATCCGGCAGCGGATGGCAACTGGTCACTGGCACCAATTAAGCCTTCTGCAAGTGTAACTGCAGCAGCGCTGAACGATCTTGAAGTGGTGTTTGCGTCTTCTCCGGATGCCAAAGCGCTGGTTGAAGCTAACCCGGCAATGTCGTTCATTGGTACGGATGACGAAGGTTTTGCCGAGTATGGCTTGAAATTGACTGGAGAAGCCGCGGTGACTCCCGAACCGGGAACGAAGCCTGCTCCAGCACCAACACCTGCTCCAGCACCAACACCAAAACCAGAACCGCAACCTGAGAAACCAGCAAGCGGCAAAGTGGTATATGTGGTGAAAAAAGGGGACAACCTGTACCGCATCGGCTTGAAATATGGTGTGGACTGGCGCAAGCTTGCCACAGCCAACAAAATTTCAAATGTACATCAATTGAAAGTTGGACAGAAAATCGTAATTCCCGCTTCTTAATATAAAGCGGATGATGAAGGCCGACAGTCAACAGACTGGCGGTCTTTTTTTCTGCAAAAATGTTTAAGACTGTAGCAAAAACGTTCATACCGGAAGTCATCAAAACACTAGAGATTAATTTTATGACCCATGCTATAATATTTACAAACTTTGGGTATATACCATTTAACATTAATTGAAATAGAAACATAAACCGGCAAGGGGGTTCTACATGAATTGCAGTGGCTGCAGTCCAATCTATCCAATTGAGGATCAAGGTACTCTGTATCTGCGTCCCGTTTTCCCCGTTTTGCTGGAATTGCTGAGAACGTTGGGTGTGCATGTTGAACATTCGGATGAAGCGATATGGATGACCTATACGAATGCTGAATCTGTACAAAACTGGCTGGAAGCGATACAGAAGCTCGAAGCCATCCGCCCGGAATCGATTACAGTACAGGTAACTTCAATGCATGAACAGGCGGATCAAGCAGGCTGGATTAGTCTTCAGATGATGAAATCTCGATTCAAGCATGCTGATCTGGTATCGATTATTTTGAACAACCAATTCAGCAGTCATATGCAGCCTATTGTTGATGCAAATGAACAGATTGTCGGATTCGAGTTTTTGCTTCGACCTTCCGAAAATGGCACGCCATTTAGCCCGTATAACTTGTTTGAGGTTGCCCGGGACACGGGTTTACATTCCTTTTTGGATCGGACCGCAAGAATCACAGCAATCGAAACAAGTGCAGCCTTTTTGCCTCATGGTGTTAAGCGCTTTGTGAATTTCCTGCCCTCCTCTATATACAATCCTGAGTTTTGCCTGATCCATACGTTTGAAGCGATTGAGCGCTTGGAACTGGACCCCAAGGATTTTGTGTTTGAAGTTGTGGAAACGGAACAGATCCAGCATATGTCCACTCTCCAGCATATTTTTTCGGTGTATCGTTCCCATGGAATGTCGGTTGCACTGGATGATGTCGGGGCAGGGTATTCGACCATTGAATTGATGAATCGGCTGGAGCCTGATTTTGTCAAAATTGATCGTAGTCTGATTGATCAGTGTGATCGTGACCCGGTGAAACAACAGCAAATTATCGATATTGTGGAGATGTCACGCCGATTCGGGGGACGTGTGCTTGCTGAAGGCATCGAACGCATGGAGGAATTTGATTTTTGCCGTTCCATAGGGATCGAGCTGGCTCAGGGATATTACTTTGGCAAACCGTCGGCCAAGCCGCCACAGGGTCCATACCGGCAAACATCTGCCTAGATAAATGCCTTTTTAATGTGTACATATAAACAAGTCACTTCCAATTAGCGGAGTGGCTTGTTTGACATGCCATGTAAATTTTTGTAATCAAATAAATTTGGACTTAAGCCGATATATAAGATAGCCCTATCGATAGGATTTGGTGTGAAGAGAAGGGTTGAGGTAGACATGGAGAGGGTCCTACATACAAACAAAGAAGGATTGAACTTTCTAGAGGGGGAATAGCAGATGGGGGAGAATCTGGACCAAGGGCATGCGAAAAAAGCTGCCAAACCAGTCAAACAGAAAGAAAATAAAGCAAAAAAGAAGAACAAGAAAAAGGGCTTTGTCTGGAGTATACGAAATAAATTGCTGGTATCTTTTCTGGCCGTATTGCTGGTGCCCAGTTTGATCATTGGAATGATCACATTGTTGATTGCCGATCGCACGGTGGAAGGTCAACTGATGGATAGTGCCAAACAAAGTGTAAGCACGACGAATTCAATTATTGAAACCCATATCAATGCGAAGATTCACGATATCAATTATTTTGCCGATTCCATTCGGACGGACATGCTTAGCGGGGATAGTGGCCTTTCTGAATTGGAAGTGAAATTACAGCAGTATGTCGGATTGCATCCTGATGCGTTGAATATATTTGTAGGAACTGAAGATGGGACCATGGTTAGGGGGAAAGAAAAAACCGGCAGTGCACAAGGGTCCAACTATGATCCAAGGGAGCGGGAATGGTACAAGCTGGCGATGGCCAACCCGGGCAATCCCGCTGTGTCAGCCGTGTCCAAGAATACGGATGGAGTAACGGTTGTGTTTATCTCCAAAACACTGGAAGATCAATCTGGTGTAGTAGGTCTGTCTTTGGATCTAACGGAACTTAGCGAACAGGCTTCCATTAAGGTGGGCAAGGAAGGGTACGTTATTATCATGGATCCGGAGAGAAATTATATCTCCTCACCTGTGGTGGAATCTGGCACGCACGAAACGTCAGAGGCTTTGGAGCCCATGTTTGCAGAACAAGAGGGGTCGTTCGATTACACCTACAATGGTGATTCCAGAATGATGATCTTCTCCACTAATGAAGCTACGGGCTGGAAGATTGGCGGAACGATGTTCCAAAGTGAATTGTCCCATGCCAGTAAAGACATTCGTATGGCAACCTTAATCGTCATTCTGGCTGCGACCTTCCTCACGCTAATATTCATTATCTGGTTTACACGCTCCATGCTGCGCCCAATCCGGCGTCTCCAGGAGTCTGCTCGTGCGGTAAGCAAAGGGGATCTGACGGTCAAGATGGAAACCGGACGAAAAGATGAAGTCGGTGATCTCGCCAAGTATTTTGAGCGGATGGTAGATAACCTTCGAATGATGATTCTGGGTGTACAGGAGACGACGGAGCAGGTATCGGCTTCCTCTCAGGAATTGTCGGCGAGTGCGGAGCAAACGACCAAAGCCATTGAGCACTCGACACTTTCCATTCAGGAACTTGCGGAAGGTGCAGAGCAGCAGGTGAAGAGCGTGACCGACGGATCGGGGCAGATGAGTCGTATGGCCGAAGATGTCCGCATGATGTCTGAACGTGTGCAATCCATTACGCAGAACATGCGGAATACATCCGGAGCAGCTTATTCCGGTAATGAAGCTGCGGGACAGGCCATGGATCAGATGAGCAGCATTCAGGAGACGGTGGAACAGCTGGCAGTGGTGGTTCAGTCCTTGAATGCGCGGTCCACAGAAATTGGAAACATGGTTAATGTCATCGCCACCATTTCCAAACAGACCAACCTGCTTGCACTGAACGCATCTATTGAAGCGGCGAGAGCGGGGGATGCTGGTCGAGGATTTGCAGTGGTAGCAGGTGAGGTTCGGAAACTGGCGGAAGAATCCGGCAGCTCTGCGGCACAAATCGGTGAACTTGTTCATAATATCCGTCTGGATATGGATGCCGCCATGGATGCCATGACGGCTGCCCAGACCCGGGTAGAGGATGGCATTCAGGCCGTAAATACTTCAGGACAGTCATTCGCACAGATTCGTGTGGCCGTTGAAGATGCAGCCCATACGCTCGATGATCTGTCTCAAACAACGAAGCAGCTGGAAGAAGGAGCGGCTCGTGTTGCCCAAGCCATGAATGATATTTCTGTCGTAACCCAGGAGAGTGCTGCGAATACGGAATCCGTATCGGCTTCCTCTGAGGAACAGCTGGCATCTGTAGAAGAGATTGCGTCGTCATCAGCACATCTGAATAGTATGGCGGAACAATTACAAGGCCTGCTGGGCATGTTTAAAATGGTGGAAGATACGCCGAAGAACAAGGACCAGGCATAACCTGGTGATAATACTTGTTCATAGAATAAAATAAAGATAGACAATCCTCCTGTTGCCCTGTATAACTATATCGTTGGTTTTTCTCTTAGATTGCGGTGTATTTATAATAGTAGTAATAGGGTGAAGGTACAGGAGGATTTATGACATACGTAGCTATACTAATCTTTGTATTAACCGTTGCGCTGGTGATCTGGCAGCCTCGTGGACTGGGTATTGGCTGGTCTGCTTCAGGTGGAGCCGTGCTCGCCTTGCTATGTGGTGTCGTCAGTCTGAATGATGCCTCCGATGTGGCATCCATCGTATGGAATGCAACACTGGCATTTGTCGGCATCATTATGATTTCACTGATTCTGGATGAGACCGGGTTCTTCGAATGGGCTGCACTTCATATGGCGAGACTCGCTGGAGGGAATGGACGCAGACTATTCATCTATTCCATATTGCTCGGAGCAGCAGTGTCTGCTTTATTTGCCAACGATGGTGCGGCGCTTATTCTGACTCCGATTGTTCTCGCCATGGTGCGTGCGCTGAAATTCGATGAACGCATGGTACTTGCATTTGTCATGGCAAGCGGGTTTATTGCCGATACCACGTCACTGCCGCTGATTGTCAGCAACCTGGTGAATATTGTGTCAGCCGATTATTTTGGAATTACGTTTGTCGAGTATGCTGTGCGGATGATTGTTCCCAATATCTTTTCCATGGTAGCGAGTACAGGAATGCTGTATCTGTTTTATCGTAAAAGTATCCCTCATCGCTACGACATCTCCGCCGCTCGCGATCCCAAGGAAGCCATTCGCGATCCGCGGATGTTCCGTATTGCCTGGTATATGCTTGCGCTGCTTCTGATAGCTTACATCTCCAGTGAGTTTCTGCCGATCCCGGTATCGGTTATCGTGGGCGCCGTCGCTCTGCTATTCGCCATATTGGCACGCAAGAGTGAAGCGGTTGACCTGAAACGTGTTGTCAAGGAAGCGCCTTGGTCCATTGTGGTCTTCTCGGTAGGCATGTACATCGTTGTATACGGACTGCGTAATGCCGGGTTAACAGATTATCTGAGCCGCTGGCTGGATACCATAGCAGAGCATGGCCTGCTGGCTGCATCGGTGGGCATGGGATTGATCGCAGCAGTATTATCATCGGTGATGAACAATCTGCCAACCGTGTTGATTAACGCACTGGCGATCCAGGATGCGCATACAGAAGGCATTGTTCGAGAAGCGTTGATCTATGCCAACGTGATTGGATCTGATCTGGGTCCCAAAATGACGCCGATCGGTTCACTGGCCACATTGTTGTGGCTGCATGTGTTGTCGCGAAAGGGTGTAAAGATTACGTGGGGATATTATTTCAAAGCAGGTGTTATCCTGACGATCCCGACATTGTTGATTACCTTGGCTGGACTGGCCCTGTGGCTGTGGATTTTGAATTAGTAGAAAGGCTGCTTTTGCTCTGGTGCCATGCACTTGAGAGGAGGCAGTTTTTATTTTCTTTCTATATATGAAGTTTAAATATTATTAACAAAAAGTATTTACATTAGACCAGCCTTTTATTGGCTGGTCCTTTTTATTTTCTCACCTCTCCCAGGCGATGGATTGAAACGTCTGGAAGCGACCAAACAACACCGAAGCAGTGGAGGGGACGGAATCGATTCTGAAGAAGCGAAGCATTCGCCTGCTATTACATTGGAACGGAGAGGACAGCAATAATCTGTAGAAGCGAAGCGCTCGCCTTTATCACCGGATTTTTACCAAAGGGAAAAATTAATGAAATCCGGGGATAACAGCGATCGGAAGATTGTTCTGTCAGCGTAGTGGCACTATGTAATTTCCGTGAGGCCGAGCCAATACAGCGTTCGGAAGAACGATCCGGAACCGGAACGGTCGCTTACGGTGTTGTTTTGCCTTCCATTTATTTCAAAACACCGCCCATAATTTTAACATTGCGTTTACAAAACATTGATTTTGAGATGACATACCGAAACTACAATGATAAAAGAGTTGATGGTGAACAAACAAATTCACAAAACGCCATCACTACATTGGGGGAGGAAAACAAAACATGTTTAAAAAGTTGCCGTTTATTTTGATGACCTTAACGTTCGTACTGGTACTCGCAGCATGCGGATCCAAAAATGATGCTGGTACAGAGGGCGCCGCAAGCAATGGTTCAGGATCAGGCGAAGCTGCTGAGCTTAGCGGAAACATCCTGGCTGTTGGTTCAACAGCACTGCAACCTCTGGTAGAGCAAGCTGGACAAAAATTTATGGCAGTTGATGAATATAAAAATGTAACAGTGCAAGTGCAAGGCGGCGGTAGTGGTACGGGTTTGACACAAGTATCCGACGGACAAGCCACAATCGGTAACTCCGACGTATTTGCAGAAGAGAAGCTGGAAGACGAAGCAAAAGCAAAAGAACTGGTTGATCACCAAGTAGCAGTAGTAGCTATTGCACCAGTAAGCAACAAAGATGCAGGTGTTGAAGACCTGACGAAGCAACAACTGATCGATATCTTCTCCGGTAAAATCACGAACTGGAAAGATGTTGGCGGTGCAGATCAAGCCATCGTTATCGTTAACCGTCCTAGCAGCTCCGGTACTCGTGCAACATTCGAGAACTTCGCTCTGGGAACGAAAGTTGAAGATATTCAAGGATCCATCCAAGAAGATTCCTCCGGTACAGTGAAGAAGCTCGTATCCGAGACTCCAGGAGCAATTGGTTACCTGGCCTTGTCTTACCTGGATGACAGCTTGCAAGTACTGAAGTACGAAGGCGTTGAAGCAACAGTTGAGAACGTAGAAGCTGGAACATATCCAGTATGGGCTTACCAGCACATGTACACAAAAGGTGAGCCGGATGCAGCTACAAAAGCATTCCTCGACTACATGCTGAGTGACGAAATTCAACAAACAGACGTAACGGAACTGGGTTACATTCCGGTATCCGGCATGAAAGTAAAACGCGATGCAGCAGGTAACTTGACTCAATAATCTTTGAACTTGCTCATACAGCGAGAGAGGCGGACTAAGGTCCTGCCTCTTTGCGCGGTTTGAACTGAAATAATCCCATATTTTACATTACTCTATTATAGAAGGATGGTTGTTATGGAACAGACCGAAGGGGGAACGGTAATGAACAGCAAGATCAAGTCACGCCGACCCTTGAGAGAGAAACATTTCTGGGAAGAATGGACTGGACGGATCTATACGTCGATTTGTGTCGTATTGTTGATCGTTGTCATGTTTTCCATCGTTTATTTTGTGGCGTCCAAGGGTCTCTCCACCTTTTTTAAGGATGGTGTGAGCCTGAGTGAATTCCTGTTCGGCAAAACGTGGAGTCCATCATCAGAACCAGCAGCCTATGGAGCATTACCGTTCATCACCGGTTCCTTCACAACCACCCTGCTGGCCGCTTTGATTGCAAGCCCGCTCAGTTTGTGTGCAGCACTCTTTATGACGGAGATCGTGCCGGGTAAAGGGAAAAAGATATTGCAGCCTGCCATTGAATTGTTGTCCGGTATTCCGTCTGTCGTTTACGGTTTTATCGGTCTGAGTGTTATAGTGCCTCTATTGCGCAGCATTTTCGGCGGAGCCGGCATCGGGATTGCAGCCGGATGTCTGGTTCTATCCGTAATGATTCTGCCTACCGTAACAAGCATTATGGCGGATGCTCTGTCTGCTCTGCCCAAAGGCTTGCGTGAATCGTCCTATGCTCTGGGCGCTACGCGCTGGCAGACGATCTATCGCGTGATTATTCCAACGGTTCTGCCAGCCTTGCTGACAGGGATCGTTCTGGGTATGGCTCGTGCCTTCGGTGAAGCACTCGCTGTACAAATGGTTATCGGTAATGCACCGCATGTACCGACATCCTTGCTTGAATCAGCTTCTACATTAACAAGTGTAATCACCCTGAGTATGGGTAACACCACAATGGGTTCGGTTCATAATAATGCACTCTGGAGTATGGCGCTTGTCCTGCTTGTGATGACGTTTGTATTCGTCATTCTGGTTCGTTTGCTCGAAAGGAGAAACCGGGTATGAAAATGAAGGCGAAAACGGTCGATAAAATTGCTACATCCGTCATAGTTGTTTTAGCCTTGTTCATCGTGGTATTGCTGCTCGGTTTGCTGGGATTCATCCTGTTCCGGGGAGTAGGGCAAATCAACTGGCACTTCCTGACGAGTGCGCCGCAGCTGCTCAAAGGGGGCGGCGGGATTGGACCGCAGCTCTTTAACTCCATCTTCCTGTTGATCTTAACGCTCATTATCACCATTCCGCTCGGTTGGGGCGGAGGAATCTATATGGCGGAGTATGCGAAGCCAGGCAAGATTACAAGTTTTATCCGATTGGTTGTTGAGGTATTGTCCTCCTTCCCGTCGATCGTTATCGGTTTGTTTGGTCTCTTGTTGATTGTAAATACGTTCGGCCTCGGCTTCTCCCTGATCTCGGGTGCCATGGCGCTCGCGATATTCAACCTGCCGCTCATGGTACGTACAACGGAGCAGGCGTTCCGGGCCGTTCCGAAGGAACAGAAGGAAGCGGGCCTGGCACTGGGTCTGTCCAAATGGAAAATCATCACGTCCATCTTGCTGCCTGTGGCGCTGCCAAGCTTGATTACAGGTACAATCCTGGCTTCCGGCCGGATCTTCGGTGAAGCGGCAGCCCTGATGTTTACTGCAGGGATGAGCAGTCCGCCGCTGGACTTCACGGATTGGAATCCGACAAGCCCAAGATCGCCGCTTAACCCATTCCGTCCGGCAGAGACACTTGCCGTTCATATCTGGAAAGTCAACAGTGAAGGCATTGGGCCAGATTCCAAGGAAGTAGCAGCCGGAGCATCTGCGGTGCTTGTTATCCTTGTACTGGCGTTCAATCTGAGTGCGCGCTGGATCGGCCGGGTTGTATACCGCCGCATGACAGCTTCGAAATAAGGAGGAACCAACATGGCCATACCTTTTGGTACGGAACAGTTAAGCATATATTATGGACATTTCCAGGCAGTCAAGCAGATCAGCCTCGCGTTTCCTGAAGCCAGCGTTACAGCGCTGATCGGACCTTCCGGTTGCGGTAAATCCACGTTTTTGCGGTCCCTCAACCGCATGAACGATGAGATTTCCGGTTCCCGCACAGAGGGGCACATCTGGATGGATGGTAAAGACCTGAACGAGCCAGGCACCGACGTGATCAAATTGCGCCAGAAAATCGGCATGGTGTGGCAGAAGCCAAACCCATTTCATAAGTCCATCTATAACAATATCGCGTTTGGCCCCCGCTACCGCGGTATCAAAGGCAAGAAGGCACTGGATGAAATCGTGGAGAAAAGCTTGCGCCGCGCCGCGCTATGGGATGAAGTGAAGGACCGACTGAATGAATCGGCCCTGTCTCTCTCTGGTGGACAACAACAGCGTCTGTGTATTGCACGTGCCTTGTCGGTTGATCCTCAGATTTTGCTGCTCGATGAGCCGGCATCAGCGCTGGACCCGGTATCGACGGGTAAAGTAGAGGAACTCATTTCCGAGCTTAAGAAGGATCTCCGAATCGTAATCGTAACCCATAATATGCAGCAGGCAGCACGCATCTCGGATTATACAGCGTATTTTTATCTGGGAAGCATGATTGAGCACGGGGATACAGAACATATCTTCACCAACCCCGATAACCGTTTGACACAAGAGTACATTATGGGACGTTTCGGTTAAGGAAATTGCATGACATTGGATGGAGTATAATATAAAGCAATAAACAGAGAAGAAAGCATAACTCCCGAACAACAAAGTTTGGGGGTTATGCTTTTTATATTTTAGTAATGGTAGAGTTTGCCATAACAAAAACAATCATGCTACGATAACCAGAGTTACAAGATAGTTAGTGCACAGATCTATGTTTCTGAAGGTAGAGATGATGACAAGTTGGATATCTAGGACTCTGAAGGAGATGTTGATGATAACAACGGACCGCGAACGATTCATGGACAGCTTGGTAGCGGATGCGATAACACGCTATCCCTTAAGGAGGCCCTCGGCCTGCTTTATCCGTCACAATGAGAATCTGACCTATCATATTATGGACGAAGCAAGTGGACAGAAGTATCTGCTGCGTATACATAAAGCTGCTTATGCAAGCATGACCGGTATTCAACATACACGTCCGGCACTGGAAGCGGAGATGAATCTCCTTCATGAAATAAAATCATCTACCGGATTACGCGTGCAGAATCCTGTTCGTAATCTGTCGGGAGATTGGGTTACTGTCTGCTTCCTGGAAAGTGGGGAGGAAATCTGCTGCACCATGCTGGAATGGATTGAAGGCAGGGACATTCAGCAAGGGGAGCAGCTGACAAGAGAGCAGATTCATGACTTGGGGATACAGATGCAGACACTTCACCACTATGGTCGCATGAAGGATAGACCTGATACAACCAGCACCGGACCAGAAGCGAAGGATGGCTGGATAGGCCAGACTGAAGTCCGTCCATCATATGGCAGTATCAAGGAAAATCTGAACATGCTTGGGCAGCTTGAGGAAGGCGTCAGATTGGACATATTTACACCTGAGGATTTTGCCTTGATACGTGAGACGTTTGGGAATATCAACAACCAGCTGGAAGCATATCCTATTGGCCCAGAGACATGGGGAGTGATTCATGGTGACATTACCCGGGGGAATCTGCTGGTGACGGAACAGGGAATCTCCATGATCGACTTTTGCTTATATGGTTATGGCTATTATCTTTTCGATGCTGCAGGTGCAGCCTTGATCTTCAATGGGGAAGAACGGGATATCTTCCTATCGGGTTATACCAAACAAACAGCTCCGCTCACCAAACAAGAGATCAGGCTGATGGAAGGATTCATGCTTATTTTTACGTTCGGTTACTATGCCTTCCAGATGGCCAACGAGTCCAGACATGAATGGATGAAGGATCGGATGCCGAAGCTCTGCAGCAAATATTGCAGACCCTACGTCGAGAACCACAGTATTTTCTATGAATTATAAGATCGTTATTTAATATAGTAAGCACGACATTACGACCACATGCTTGAGCCAATATAATTGGGGCGTCCTGAACTCAGGGGGCTCTTTTTGTATACTCTTAGCTTTTTTGCTTCAAGAACCATTTATGAAGAAAGTATAAACTCTGCGGAGAAAAAGTTGTATTTCGTTACAATACAGTCATGGGAGGATGAGCAGCGATGAGAGACAACGTGAACATATTGCTGGTGGAGGATGATCCGGAAATTGCCCGCATTTTGATGGACCATCTTCGGCGTGAGGGATATGGGGTGACCTGGGCTTCGAGCGGCCTGGAGAGCTGGGAAGATTTCAGGAAGGGGACCTATCAGCTGGTCCTGCTCGACCTGATGCTGCCGGAGATGGATGGGTTCACGGTATGTAAAAATATTCGGCTGATCAGCGACGTTCCGCTGCTCATGATGAGTGCACGCATCGAAGAGGAGAGCAAGGTGAGAGGTCTTGGTCTGGGCGCTGACGATTATATTACCAAGCCGTTCAGCCTGGCGGAGCTTACAGCACGCATTGAAGCCCACCTGAGCAGATATCGCAGATATCAGGGCATCAAGCCGGAAGCGACCCATCAAGCGTACAACGACGGCTTGTCAATCAACCCATTGAAACAACAGGTGCAGGTTCACGGGGAAGATGTCATGCTGACGAACAAGGAATGGGCCCTGCTCACGCTGCTCGCCTCTCATCCGGGCCGTGCATTCACCAAAGCGGAGCTGTATGAACATGTGTGGAACCAGCCAGTAGCAGGAAGCTCAGGTACGGTTACCGTGCATGTAAAAAGCCTGCGGGCCAAGCTGGGCGACGAACCACATCAACCACGCTGGATTCAGACCGTGTGGGGCAGCGGATACCGATTTATAGGAGATATAGCAGAATGAAGCTGAAGTACTGGCTGATGGTTGCTTTTCTCATTGTGATGCTGCTTCCTGTCGCTGCAGGTTGGGCACTTTTCTCCCTGTACAACTACTATAACGACCAGCGCTCCGTAGCGGAATATGTAGAGTTAGCCGGACGGCTGGCTCCTATTGAAAAGAGGTTGTCCGATCCGGACTTGTACCGTCTGCAATCTTCGGATGCCTATGCTTCGCTCTCCGGGCTGGCTAGTGATCAAGTGAACGTTGACCTCTATCTGCCTTCAGGGATCCGGGTGTATACATCCGGCGGGGATACCTGGGCTGCCGGAGCTTATACAGTCAGGGGTTCGGAGCTATATCGTGATCTGTACGACATGCAGATTCGTCATCGCACGTTTACGCTGAAAAAGCCGGTATGGGAAAAGGGTGAACTGATTGGCATTTACGAGATTACCATGCTTCGCGGAGAGTGGCTGGAGGGCATCTCGGTTCGGACAGCCTGGGTCGTTGGGTTCGCTGGTGTTTTCTTTATCCTGTTATATGGCACCGTGCTCTGGCTTCTATCCAGAAAGCTCTTCCGTCCGATGAGACATCTGATGGGCAGAATGCATGCATTTGCACGGGGGCAGGTTCCCGTGGATAACGTACCGGTACGTCGGGATGAAATGGGCATGCTGCTGGAGCAATTTGATGCAATGCAGGAGAAAGTCAAGCAGACTCAGGCAGAGGTGGAGAAGGAGCAAAAAGAGAAAGAGCTCATGGTTGCTTCGCTGTCTCATGATCTGAAGACGCCATTAATGTCCATCAGTGCCTACGCAGAGGCACTCAGTGTTGATGCTCCGCTGGAACCGTCAGAGAGACGGGACTACCGGAATGTGTTGCTTGGTAATGTGGAACGGATGAAACACATGATTGGTGAACTTGAAATGTATTCGGCGCTGGGTTCCAGTGAATTGGAGATGGCCATGGTTGAGGTGGAAGGAGAAGAGTTTTTCGATATGCTGCTTGGAAGTTACGGGGGACTAACTGAGCGTGGACAGGTTGAGGTAAGAACGGTTGTCCGCACAGACCGCCTTTACCGGCTTCATCCCGAACAACTGATGCGTCTGACAGATAATTTGATCAACAATGCACTGCGTCATACAAGCAAGAACGGTTTGATGGGTCTGGGTGTTATTGCTTCAGATCAGCCGCTGCCGGAATGGGTTATTCCAACACTGGCGTTGGAGCTGGATAAGTACAGAACGGGATCAACATTAATTCTGGTGCAAAATGAAGGGACTGCTATTCCCGAAGAACAGCTGGATCGTATTTTCGAACCCTATGTTCAACATCAGAATCAGGAAGAGAAGGCATATGCGGGCAGTTCAGGTCTCGGATTAAGCATAGCCAAACGGATTGCCATCAAGCATGGAGGTGAGATGCGCATGTGGTCGGCTGAAGGATACGGCACGCTGGCTGTATGTCGATTGCCCGAGTTGTAATGCCCTTAAACGAATGAGAGAGGATGAACGATAATGATGAAAAAAGGATGGATGATGCTCGGTACAGCGCTACTTGCGGGGTCACTGCTCGGAGGCTGCGCTGAGAAGGATCTGGTTGGCCTGTCAGGAGATGAGATGATCGAGAAGGTTGTCACTGCAGAAACGAAACCCGCTTCGTACTATGCTGAAGGTGTAATGAAAGTGTGGTCGGATGACAAATTGAGTCACACCATGCACATTAAGGAATGGGTCGACGGAGAGACCGGGCGTAAGCGCACCGAAACCGAGGAGAATGGCAATATCAGCTACGCGGTCAATAACGGAACAGACATCACCATTTACGAAAAAGAGACCGGAACGGCCTATTCGATGAACGTATCTGACACGGGACAACAGCCAGAACAGACTCAAAAACAGATGCTGGTGGATCAGCTGGAACGGTTGCGGGATTCCCATGATGTGGATATGATGGGACAGGAAGAGCTTCACGGACAGGAAGTCATTCACATCAAGCTGATGCCGAAAGAGGATGGTACCTTATCCCTTTCTTCCGAATATTGGGTTGACCCCAAAACGTGGATGATTGTTAAAGTCATTAGCACATATGGTGATGAAAAGTCAGAAATGATCTATGATCCGATTCAATATGATCCTGAATTTTCGGAGGATACGTTCGTAATCGACATTCCCGAAGAAGTGGAAGTGAAAGATCTGAACGATCTGAGCCAGAGTTCGGAAGTGAGTCTGGAAGAAGCCGAACAAGCGTTGGGCCAACCCTTTTTACAGGATATGAGCGGTGAGCTTGAGCTGTCTCGAATGGAGATGTTTTCATCAAGCGGAGAGTTCGGCAGGGATGAAGTGACCTTGTATTACGTCAACAACGACAAGGTTGAAGTGAGTCTGTCCATATTCAAGGCGCCGGATGAAAATGTGGATGATACACTGCTGCCTGATGAGTCCAAGGTGGAGGTTCGGGATACCGAGGGTTCGTATATGAAGAGCATACGGAACATATCATGGACTGAAAATGGGCTGCGTTACTCCATCATGGGTGAGAACGAGGAATGGACGAAGGAGAAGCTTCAGGCTTGGGCGAAGAATCTGAAGCTTCCTAATCAGCCTTAATTTTGAATGGTAGGAGAGTGTGAGTCACGCAATGGATTACACAGAGGTTAACAACGGAGAACTGCGACGTCTCCACCCCAAAGCCAAACAAGCTACAGCCCTGACGGCCCTTATGGTCAATGGGCTGTTGACTCTTTTGGCTGCTGGATATCTGATGATCGCATGGGTTAGAGACTGGGTGCTGTGGCCGGGCTGGATTGGATTAGGGCTTTTTATCATTTCACTGATCTGGTACACCTGGATTCTGCCGGGATTGCGACACCGACACTTTAGTTTTCGGGTGGCTGAGGATGAAGTGGAGATCCATTCCGGCTGGTTATGGCATACGGATACGATTGTGCCGATGACGCGTGTACAGCAGGTGGAACTGGAGAGCGGTCCGCTGCTGCGAAAGTATGGACTTGCCAAGGTCAGCATCGTTACTGCGGCAGCCACACTCCATATCGCCGGACTGGAAAGAGAGGAAGCAGAGCAATTGAAGCGTAATATCGGACATCTGGCGAAGGTGGAAGATCCCGATGAATGAACCAAAGCATCTACATAAGCTGTACATGTTATTTCCCTTTTTTAGCGTAATGAAGTCCATCATTCCCATCCTCGTTCTACTCGTCATCAAAGGCGTGAACTGGAGCAAGTTTCCCTGGTATGGTTATGCTGCTGCCATTGTTCTATTTACGCTTCCTTTTATTTTGTACGGGTGGTTTAAATGGCGTAAATTCAGCTACACGCTTCAGGATGATCGGATTGTGCTGCGTCAGGGCATATTTGTCAGGGAGGAGAAATCGATCTATTTCAGCCGTATTCACTCCATCCAGACACAGCAGCCTCTGATTCAGCGCTTGCTCCGGCTGGCACAGCTCAAGATTGAGACGCCAGGCGGCAGTAAAGAGGCCGATGGTGTATTACCCGCTCTTGCCGTTGCGGAGGCCGAGCGGGTAGAGCAGTGGTTATATCAGAAGCGGAATGAGGCTGTGAAGAAAGCGGAAGCACCTCTCTCAGCTGAACATGCTGAAGATCTTAACTCAGATGAAGAGGGAGAATCTCCTGAGCAAAAGGAGAAACACATCAAGGCATCGGCTCCGCTTATTCAGCCGGAACGGGAGGTTCTGCTGCGGCTGTCAGCCGGAAGACTGTTTGCCGGAGCGCTGACCACGATGAATCTGCCGCTCGTTGTCGTATTCGGTACTGGGGTTTATTCCTTCGCGGATGACCTGCTCCCTGCGCACTTCTACAGCAGCTTGGTTGAGCGGGCTGGACAGCTGCCAGCGATCTGGTGGCTCGGACTGGTTCCTGTCATGTTTTTGCTGGCTTGGATCTTGTCTGCTGTCCTGTTCACGATAAAGTATGCCGGATTCACGGTGGAGCAGGAAGGCGGTAATATTACGATTGTTTCCGGATTGCTCGACCGAAAGAAGCATGTGTTCTCACCAGGGAAGGTCCAGGCGGTGGAGATCAGGGAGGGACTGCTGCGACAGCCGTTTGGTTATGCCGAGGTGGAGATTTTCGTTTTGACTTCAGAGACGGAGAAAAAAATGATGCTTCATCCGCTGCTGCCGCTCCGCGATGTCAATGAGCTGCTTGCCCGAATTGTACCGCAATTCGTCATGCAGCCACCTGCTAACAGACCCCCGGACCGAGCTCGCTGGTTATTCCTGCGCTGGAAACTGCTTGGTGCAGCCCTGCTGGGAACAGCGGGGACGGTGTTTCTGGGCCCGATGGGTGCATTTCTATTTCTCCTTATTCCCTTATGTGCCGTTTGGGGATACGGGTGCTTCAAGGATGAAGGGCTGAGCATTCAGGGCAAGCTGTTAACCCTTCGCCACCGGGCCATCTCCCGCAGAACAGCGCTGATGCGCCGGCCTCATGTGGTCACAGTGGATACTGTGGCTACCCGAAGACAGCGAAGCAAGTCCTTGTTATCCGTTCGGGCGAGGCTGATGGTGAATCGGGGCGGCTTCAAAGCCATATTCATGGAATATGGCCAGGCTAATGCCGTAAAGGAATGGTTTCGGCAGGCTTCGAATTTGACCCAAAAATGATATAGAAAAGCAACTTGGATTAAACCGACTTGAGACTGCCCGATTAACGGCAGTCTTTTTGGTACGGGAAGCCTTGCGAAACATGATGATCGACGCCGGGCATCGTCCATTTTTTTACTGCGAAAAAGGATCAAATAGGAGATAATACAATTATTGGGTTTTAATTCAGTGCTTCTTAAAATTCATGAATGAACCTGGGAGGGATCTGATGGATGAGCAATGATCGAGATCAGGAGAAAGGGAAGGGCACCCAGTCAGGGGGATGGAAACATGCTGGTTTGCTCCTGGGCGGAGTAGGCATATCCAACCTGGGGGATTTCATCTACATTGTAGCCATTAATTTGATGGTGCTTAACATGACACAGTCCCCGGCGGCAGTTGCAGGCTTGTGGATTATCTCGCCGATTGCCTCGGTATGCACCAAGTTCTGGTCAGGCAGTCTGATTGACCGCTACGACCAGCGGCAGCTGATGATTGGGGCGGATGTGGTGAGAGCTGTGCTCGTGGCATTGCTTCCGCTGATGCCCAGTCTATGGATGATGTACGGCATCATTTTTCTTGTCAGCATGTCCTCATCCATATTCGTACCTTCTTCGCAGGTGTACATCACCCGGCTGGTTCCTGCTGAGCGGCGCAAGCGATTCAATTCCCTGCAGGCAATGATCAGTTCTGGTGCTTTTATTACAGGCCCAGCCATAGCCGGAGTCATGTTGATTTATCTGTCACCTGCAGCGGCGATCTATGCCAATGCAGCTTCCTTTGTGGTGTCGGCGCTCATCCTGATGTTACTGCCAAGGCTGGGCACTGGAGAGCAGAGCAGCGGTAGGACAAGGCTAACCCCTCGCCTGATTGCCCAGGATTGGCGAGCCGTAATGCTATTCAGTCGCCAAGCAGGATATGTGGTGGGCATCTATGCCTTGTTCCAGATTATTCTTGTTATTGGCATGTCGCTGGATGCACAGGAAGTGGTGTTTATCCGTCAAGTCATGAACCTGTCCGAGTCACAGTATGGTGCGTTGATGAGTGTTACTGGAGCTGGATACATGGCGGGTTCTCTGCTGGTTTGGTTGTTCGCCAAACACTTGTCCATCCGTCACATGATGGGCGGAGGCGTGCTCTTGGTTGCGCTTGGTTATTTCTTGTTCGCTCGTTCGTTTTCGTTCGAACTTGCCGCATTCGCCTTTATTCTGCTTGGGTTGTGTTCGGCGCCGGCAAACACGGGACTGGTCACCTTTTATCAGAATAATATACCGGTAGACTTGATGGGGCGAATGAGCAGCGTACTTGGACTCATGCTGAGTGCATTGCAGGTCATTTCGATTTTGGTCATGGGTGTAGTTGCCGAAGTGATCTCTCTTCGAACGGTATATACGGTCGTTTCGGCAGTTCTGATGCTGGGTTCCCTTCTGTTATGGCTTACGAGCTGGCTTCCTTCAAGACAGTCATATTATAAGGATCACAGCTCTTCCTCAAAATCTCTACATAGCTAGTCTATATCCTATTGAAAACTGAACGATTCCGTGGAAAGCTGCATATAATATTAGAGGAATTTTGCCAAGATGATAATGATGCGTTACTTTTGTTGACATTACGTGTGTTGCATATTAATCTGTTATATGAATGATCAATCTCACAAGGACAACGTTTGATATGTGTTCATGCGAATATATACGATACAGCGGATGAGAACGAGCGGGAGAGACCTGGGCAGGCCATTGGTTTCAGTAGGCTGCCAGGCACCGAAGGAGCAAGCCGCTGCGCACCCGGCGCAGGTGGTTAATCTCTCAGGTAAATGTACCATCGTTGGACGCAACTCTGGAGAGTGCGCGAATGCGCCACCCAAGGGGTATATGATGAGAAGGGTACCCCATGGGGCGGCCTCTGATCATGAAACTCTCAGGTAACGAGGACAGAGAGAGGGCCTAAGGCCTTCTACTGTCCTTTTTTGATGTCATCATTCAGTAATGAAGGAACATTATGGTGCGTGTCTGGATGGATATGACGATATGGAGGGGTGCAGGATGCGATTTAAAGATGTTTTTTCAATTATTGGTCCGTCGATGACGGGCCCTTCAAGTTCACATACAGCTGGGGCAGCGAGATTGGGAAGAATTGCAAGGCAGTGGCTGGGGTGTACGCCTGAACGTGCCAGGCTGACACTGTACGGCTCATTTGCCGATACGTATCAAGGTCACGGTACAGATCTGGCGTTAATTGGTGGTTTGCTTGACTATGTCACGGATGATCCGCGGATACCGGACGCCGAGGCGTATGCCGAACAAGCGGGTATGGAGGTTGAGTTCTATACAAGTGGACTGCCTGCTCCGCATCCGAATACGGTCAAGATCGAGCTGTGGCACGGTGAGCGTCAATGTTCACTCGTTGGTGCTTCGATTGGCGGCGGCAGTGTGTCGGTGCATGCGCTCAATGATTTCCGGGTACAGATCAGCGGGGAATTCCCTACACTCGTTCTGCGCCATGCGGACAAGGCAGGGGTGCTTGCTTCCGTGACGTCTACGATCAGCTCCTCAGGGGTTAACATCGGTTATATGCAGGTAGACCGAAAAGCCCGGGATGGCGAAGCACTAACAGCGATGGAAATGGACGGAGCACCAAGTGCCGAGATGTTGGAACGGTTGCGGTCACTGGATCATGTGCTAGATATTCGCGTCATTGATTTGAAGAGAGGGGTTGATCCGGATGCGGTTTAAGCACTTGCATGAGCTGAATACGATCTGTACGGCTGAATCCAAAACCATTGCCCGGCTAATGATCGAGGAGCAGGTCCAGGAGACCAATACGCCGGAAGCGGACGTTGTGCGGCAGATGTCGGAATATTATCAGGTGATGAAAGAGGCTGTACGCAAAGGACTGACGGAGGACACCACTTCGCGCAGTGGCTTGACCGGCGGAGACGGCAAAAAGATGGCCGAATATATTCGCCAGGGCGAAACCTGCTCGGGGGACGCTTCCGCACTGGCAATGGCCTATGCGCTGTGTGTATCTGAAGTCAACGCATCCATGGGCCGGATTGTGGCTACGCCGACAGCGGGTTCTTGCGGGATTATCCCCGGTGTATTCATCAGCTCCCAGGAGCGATTCGGATGGAGTGATGAGCATCTGGTGAACGGCTTATTCTGTGCAGGTGCAATTGGATATGTCATCGCCAATAACTCGTTTATTTCTGGTGCAGAGGGTGGCTGTCAGGCAGAAGTCGGTTCGGCGATCGGCATGGCTGCCGGTGCAATGGTGGAGCTGCGTGGGGGGACGCCGGAGCAGGTCGTTCATGCCGTAGGTCTCGCGTTAAAAAATACACTGGGCCTCATCTGCGATCCGGTCGCAGGGCTTGTTGAAATTCCATGCATCGTCCGCAACGGACTCGGTGCGGTAACGGCACTGGCTGCAGCCGATATGGCGCTGGCCGGGGTAAGAAGTGCTATTCCATCGGATGAAGTCATTGATGTCATGCTGGAAGTGGGAAGTGCGATGCCGAGCAGACACCGCGAGACAGCGCAGGGCGGGTTGGCCCAGACGCCAACGGGCCGGAAAATGATGGAGAAGCTGGCGAAACCCAAAGCGAAGCGTGCGGAACCTGAAGCTGAGTCCGAACCACAGAGCACAACCGATATTTCGAAAGAGCAGGCATAGAACGAAGCCCATAGGACAGGATTAATTATACAGGAGACAAAATGGAGAAAAGCGTCCACTGGCCTTTACAGGTCATGCTGGACGCCTTTTTTTTATTTGATGAGAAAGAGCCTCAGCCTAACTCCGGGCTTTACAGGAGAAAGCTCTTGTAATCTACGACGATGAGAAATAAATATTTACCGTTTATCCCTGACTGATATCTGTACTTAACACAGCATAACCGTATGCTGGCAGTTCAACAGCGAGAACATCGCCGTCCTTAGCTGTGCGGTGGTTACCGTCCAACAATTCGGTCCATTCGCCCGCGCCACCCTCGAATTCAATGATCGCCGTTTCCTCCGAACGATTGAACAGAACGAGAATGCGTTCATCCTCACTCTGCCGTTCGAGAACGAGCTGGCTGCCTTCAGGACGGGCTTGCAGGAATCGAACATGACCTTCTGCACGTAGAGCGGGATGGGCATGGCGAAGGGCGATAAGCTGCTGATAAAAGGTGAACAACTCACGGTCCTGCTTCGCCTCGTCCCATTCCATGCATTTCCGGCAGCCCGGATCATGGTCGCCATCCAGCCCGATCTCGTCTCCGTAATAGATGCACGGCGTGCCCAGATAGGTGAACTGGAACAATGCTGCCAGTTTCATCTTGCGCTGATCGCCTTCACACAGTGTCAGCAGCCTTGGCGTATCATGGCTATCCAGCAGGTTGAATGCCACTTCGCTGGCTTGCAGCGGATAACGTGACAGCTGCCGTCCAATGGAATTCGCGAATGTCTCGGCATTCATTTTATTTTTGACAAAGAAACTATTCACGGCATCGGTAAACGGATAGTTCATGGAAGCATCGAACTGATCACCTTGCAGCCAGGCCGAGGATTCGTTCCAGATTTCTCCGAGAATATACGCCTCTGGATTCGCAGCCTTGACCACCCGGCGGAAATCGCGCCAGAACGCATCATCCACTTCGTCCGCAACGTCCAGCCGCCAGCCGTCCATGCCCACTTCCTTGATCCAATACTCGGCTACCTTCAGCAGGTAGTCCTTCACCTCCGGATTTTCCGTGTTCAGCTTCGGCATGTGAGGCTCAAATCCAAAGGTCTCATACGTAGGTATGCCATCCTTCACATCCAGCGGGAATTCATGAACATGGAACCAATCCTTGTATTTGGACTTCTCCCCGTTTTCCTGTACGTCTACAAATGGGGCAAACGTCTTCCCGGAATGATTGAACACCGCATCGAGAAGCACCCGAATACCGCGTTCATGACACAGTTTGACCAATCGTTTCACGGTGTCTGCATCACCGAAATGCCGATCTACCCGGAGGTAATCCTCGGTATCATATTTATGATTGGTGGTTGCTTCGAAGATGGGGGTAAAATAAATGGCATTAATGCCTAGCTCACTGAGGTAGTCCAGATGATCCATTACACCCTGGAGGTCGCCTCCAAAGAAGTTGGACGGTGTAGGCTCACCGCCCCATGGCTCAACATTCTCTGGATTCAGATCCGGATTGCCGTTGGCAAACCGCTCGGGGAAGATCTGATAGAAAACTGCATCCTTGACCCACTCAGGCGGCGTAAAGACCGCACCCGAATGAATATAGGGGAACTGAAACATCTGCCCCGGATCGTCCGGTTCGTCTTCATGGAAACCCGTTTCCGACATCCAGATCTGCTCGTCTCCGCTTTTGAGCAAAAAGGAGTATTTCAGACGATGGTACGGAGGCTTTATTTCACCCTCATAGTAGTCGAACATGGAGTCTGAGGTGAACTTGGTTAAAGAGATCTGCTTTTTGGTATTTTCCCATGCGTATTTGTCGCCAGTCATGGCGTATACCTCGGTGAGATCATTCTTTTTGGCACGCAGGCGCAGGCGAACAGTATCCTTATCGTAGGCATATGCCCAGTTCCGTTTGGGTTGATGATAGATGGCTTCCAGCAGCATGTTAAAACTCCTCCCGTCTATTCACTTCATATGTACTTCATGGACATCAGGCATGGCATTTCTGTAGCTGAAGATTAAGGTATAATAACTAATGAAAGTAACGGAGTAGTCCCTTTAGATGGTGCTTCGTTCATACATACAGCTTACTCCAATATGTTCAGATATATAATTAACCCAAAGGGTGCAGAAAGGAAACGAATTTACGCATGAAAACAAAACTGCTATACATTGAGGACGATACAGAAATCGCGACATGGGTCAGAGCGGATCTGGAGGAGCGTGGCTATGAGGTCATATGGCTGGGAAGCGGAGAGGGTGCAGCTGAAGCTGCCGGGGGCTGCTCGCTGATTATTTTGGATGTCATGCTGCCGGGACTGGATGGATTTACGGTAGGACAGCGGCTGAAAAAGGAACATCCTTCTGTGCCCATCGTCATGCTCTCGGCCAGAACATCCATCGATGACAAGCTGCATGGGCTTGATTTTGCCGATGATTATGTAACCAAGCCGTTTCACCCCGATGAGCTCGCTGCACGTATTGAAGTACAGCTGCGCAAGGCAGGGACCACCGTTTCCTCCGATGCTGCCTTGAAGCTGGATCACCTGTCCATCTATGAGAAGGACAATCGGATCGTCAATGAGGAGACGGGGGAGGAGATTATTTTATCGGGAAAACAATTTCACATCTTCGCGTACCTGCTCAGGCATATGGGCATGATCCGTACGAAAGAACAGATTTATGAGGCTGTCTGGAATGAGCCTTATCTGGACGGGGATAAGACATTAATGGTACATATTCGCCATCTGCGCGAGAAGCTTGAACGGGATCCGGCCAATCCGTCGGTCATTCAAACCGTACGCGGGGTTGGATACCGTGTGAAGAAACCATGATCAGACGGTTCAGAAAGCAAGAGAAACCGAAAGATCAGAGCGAAGGGGAAAATACCGGGAAACGTAAGTTTCGATTTGGCCAATCACTCATGTCCCGTTATATGATTCTGATCTTGTGTGCCGTTTTATTTGTTCCCGTCGTACTTCCCATCACCTCCATCGTATATGTGGTGATTGTGAATAACATGGGTAAGAGCAGTAATACTGCTCCTTATGGTGACGTTACGCACATAAGCAATCTCTGGTCCAATGAATCGAAGAAGCTGGGTCAGGCAACGCCTGCTATGATAGACAATCGCATGAAGCAGTTGCATGCGCGGTATCCCAAATCTTCAGTGTACAGAGTGGATGAGAATGGGAAAACTGCTTTTATACTTGGAGGTGAAGGCGTAGAAGTAGTTGAAACTCCGGCAAATGGCTCAACCCTGACTACTCTGAAATGGCCGCTGGATGATCAGAAAAAGGTCGAAACCCGCATTCCCGCAGTATGGGATGCATCCTACACGCTGGCATTCATGAAGGAAGCCGTCTATCGTGACCCGTTAACCGTCGTTTCATTTATAGGTGGAGGCAATGAGGACAAGGGAAAAGGCTTCATGGTCATTGAAGTGCCGAGATATCTGCTGCAAAAATCCCAGAGCAACTGGCCGATGGAGCTCCTGTATCTTGGTTTGCTGATGACGATTATTTTTCTGTTCTTCATTGTGATGTCGATTCTGTTCTTCGCGCGGATTCGTAAACGGTTGATCCGTCTGCAGACAGCCATGATTACGCCAGGTAAGGAAGGCATACCGCTTCCAGTTGATATTCGCAGATCGGACGAGATCGGTCAGCTGGAAGACTCCTTCAATCAGATGGTGTATCAGTTGACCGAAAGCCGTCACAGGGAACGTGAGGAGGAACAATTCCGCAAACGTCTCATTGCAGGACTCTCTCATGATTTGCGGACGCCACTAACGGTCATTCGTGGGCATATGCATACTCTTCACAAGGAAGCACTCAGCGATAAGGGCATCAGTTCATTGTCACGCATGGAGTCCAAGATGGATGATCTAAGTGGACTTATTGATAACATGTTATCGTACAATCTGCTTGCGAGTGGTAAGTACACGCTGAAGCTCGAAGAGAAAGATGTTTTCCGGATCGTCAGGGAAACGGCTGCCGCATGGTATCCTGTATGGGAGAAAGAGCAGTTCGACATCGATATTGACCTGCCGGATGAGCCGCTGATCTGGCTCGTAGATGAACAGGGCATGCGACGTATTCTGGATAACCTGTTTCAGAACGTGGTTCGGTATGCAGGAGACGGAAAATACATTGGCATATCCACTGAACGAATTCACGACAGAACAGCTCTGGTTATTCGGGATAAGGGGCCTGGGATGCAGCATGAAATAGGAGCAAAAGGTACAGGTCTCGGGCTGTCCATTGTGGATCTGCTCGTTCGCGAGATGGGTCTGCGCAAGAAGGTGGACAGCTCGCCGGAGGGCGTAAGAATATTTATCTACTGACTTGAATTGGTGGGGTAGAACCCCGATTTAAACTAATCTTAAACTTCAGATCACTTTAGATTTAACCTTGGGCGGTTACGATGATATCCGAGGTGATCAAACAGTGAGTGATAACATTATTCAAACGGCTAACTTATGGAAAACATATCGCAATCGTGCGGCGGTTCGCGAATTGGATCTGCATATTAAGAAAGGGGATATCTACGGTTTCCTGGGGCCTAACGGTGCGGGTAAAACAACAACCATCCGCATGCTGCTGGGCTTGATCAAACCGACAAAAGGCGTCATTCGTGTCTTCGACAAAGACATTCGGAAGGATCGCATGGATATCCTGAGCCGTGTAGGGTCGCTCGTGGAGTACCCATCCTACTACGGCCATCTGAATGCGGTGGAGAATCTGGAGGCATTGCGCCGGATCCTGAACGTGCCCAAATCGAGAATTGCCGAGGTCCTGTCCATTGTCGACCTGACGAGGGATGCGAAACGCTCGGTTAAAGGATATTCGCTTGGAATGAAGCAGAGGCTCGGAATAGCAAGTGCCTTGCTGGGCCAGCCGGAACTGCTGATATTGGATGAACCTACGAATGGGCTGGATCCGGCCGGTATTCAGGAGATCCGGGAGTTAATTAAGCGCATGCCGCTGGAACACGGGATTACGGTATTGGTATCAAGTCACTTGCTCAGTGAAGTGGAGCAGATGGCCAGCCGGGTTGGGATTATTCGCGAAGGCAAAATGGTCCTTCAGGATACCATTGCGAATTTGCACAGCCAGACAGGCAGCTCCATCCGATTGACCGTCTCCGAGCCGGAGGAAGCGATGAAGCTGGCGAGAGAACAAGGTCAATTCGGTCAGCGTCAAGGGTCTGAGCTTACATTCCCATACATGGACAACAGTGCGATTGCGCTGCTGGTGCGCAGACTGGTTGAGCAAGATCACGCCATTTACCGGGTGGAGGAGCACCGTCAGTCGCTCGAAGACCTTTTCATGCGGGTCATTGGTGAGGGGGCAATGGTATGACGGGACGTGCACTATCGTCAGACTGGCTCAAAATTCGTGGCAAAGGGATCTGGTTTCTTGTTTTTCTTGCACCCATTGGACTTACGTTAATGCAGGCGCTGAATTTCGGATTGCGTCTGGATTATCTAAAAGGAGTATTTGGCGATGACATGTGGAACGGGCTTTTGGAAAATGTGGTTGTTTTTGTGCCGCTTGCATTGATGCTGGGTGCAACAATCCTGAGCTCCATGATCGCCAATGTTGAGCATGAGCAAGGTTCCTGGAAGCAGCTTCTGGCCATGCCGATTCCGAGGCCGGCGGTGTATCTGGCCAAATTCCTTTTGGCGTGTGTGCTGCTTATCATCTCTTGTCTGCTCCTAACAGCCGGAATCGTCATTCTGGGTCTGGTGTTCGGCTTTGGCGCGGGAGAAATCCCGTGGGGGCAGGCAATCAAGCTGGGACTGCTTCCACTGGCTGGGGCACTTCCCGTGTTGTCAATTGAGCTGTGGCTCACCATGATCGCCAAAAATCAGGCGCTTCCGGTTACCCTTGGTATTGTGCTTGCCATCACAGGCATGTTCTCCCTTAGTATCTCACCAAGCTTCCCGCTTGCATGGGCGCAGATGGCATGGAATGGACCGAATCCATTCATGTACGCAGGGATGGGATTGGCTGTGGGACTCCTGATTATGCTGCTTGGCATGATGCATTTCAGCAGGAAGGATGTGGCCTAGGATGAACTTTGCTACGACCTATTTCCGGATTCTGTCCGCCGAGCGGCTGAAGATGGGCAAGTCTCCCATATGGCTTCTGATTCTGCTGAGTCCATTGATAGCTCTGCTTATCGGGCTGCTCAGCGAGCCATCCGGTCAGTGGGAAACCCTTATGAGCACGATGGTCTTTTTGCACGGAATGCTGCTCATGCCGATCCTGACAGGGGTATTCACCTCGTTTGTCTGCCGCTTTGAACATGCTGGCGGGGGATGGAAGCAAATGCTGGTGCTGCCGCTTACCCGGACAGGCGTTTATGCAGGCAAGCTGACGATCGTCATTTTACTGCTGCTTTGCACCCAAGTGTTACTGCTGGGATCCATTCTGCTGGCCGGATTTATTCAGGGTCTAACCGAGCCCATACCCTGGGCATGGATTGGGGGCAAATTGCTGCTGGGCCTGTTCGCCTGCCTGCCCCTTGCCGGTTTGCAAATGTTGGTTTCCCTGATCTGGAGCAGCTTCGCAGCACCACTCGCTCTGAATTTCGCCTTGACTGTACCGAACATCTTGATTGTGAACTCGGCGACATTCGGTCCATTCTATCCTTGGGCTCAGCCGATGCTGCTGATGACAGAGGCGGAAGGCGGAGGATTCGGAGCCTACAATGTACCGCTGGGTACGCTCCTTGCAGTAGTTGGAGGGAGTGCAGTGCTGTTTATTTTGATCGGAGTTTTGTATTTTAGAAAAAAAGAAATCTAGGATTGCACGATGTTAAAAACAGATCTTCATTAAAACAAGATCCCCCAAGACCGTCCACTGAGCAAGGATGATGCGCGGACATGGGGGATCTTTTCTTTATCTCAACCAACCTTCGTGTATGGTAAGTTCACGAACCACCTTTGCCGGTGTTCCGGCAACCAATGTATTGTCGGGTACATCCTTGGTGACCGTACTCCCCGCGGCAACGACAGCATTTTTTCCTATAGTTACTCCGGGAAGGACCAATGCGCCGGTTCCGATCCAGGCGTTGTCTTTAATGATGATTTTTTTGGCCATGCTGCTCCCGTCATCAAGAGAGTCAATTCGGTGGTAGGCACTATCGAATATGCTTGTCCTTGGTCCAATCATGACATTATTGCCAATGGAGATCTCGATATTGGCAGCAATCCCCACTCCGGCGTTAATCATGACGTCATCCCCGATGGTTAACCTTGCCCCTTTGACAACAGTCAGCTGTGTCCCCCAAGGCTTTCCAATGATATTGAGTCGTTTGCCCACATGGAGATCACCAAACTTATTCAGATATACCTTGCCTCTTATTCGTGGCAGCAGCTTAAGTGACGGCTGAATTCTTCCAAATAAGGCCATTCCTCTTACCTTCCCATAAGCAACTTTAACTCGATTGGGCAGCATAATCTCCATCCTCTCCAAAAACTAGCCGCGTCCTGTTGCGTCGATCATGAATTAAGTAATGTTGATACAGGACAGGCATGCTCTATGTGTATCGATTATAGCTGAAATGATACATAATGTATCTAAGACATTGTAACTAATATCCAGATTTTCAAAGCCGATTTTGGACTTCCGGAACAATCATTTGATTTTGATTTTGAAATAAAGAATGGAAGGTTCCATCTTTTTCAAGTTGGGATATTACAAATTTAAACGAGATTGCAAGCAAAATCAGACTGGAATCTGGTAAAATAAAAAAAGCTGTTTCTAGGCAGCTTTACATGGTTATTCGAGGGTAGACACTTATTACTAAAAATGGCTTTTTAGAATGTTTAGAAAAAGATACAGGCTGAGAAAAGAGGGGTAAGCCTTGGATACTAATAAAACGGAAACCCTGAAGCGGATTATTTCTGAGGGAAGTTCTTACCAATCATTGTTTTTTAATCACCCGGATGCCATATATGTGATGGACATCCATGGAAATTATATCGATGCCAATCCATCAGTAGAGCGAATATCAGGCTATACTCTTGACGAGCTGATGCGTATGAATCCAGGTCAGGTCTGTCCACCAGACAGTGAACAGTCGAGGCAGGAATATATTAACGAGGTCATTACTGGCCGTTCAGTCAGTAACAGCATAACGTTTTATCATAAAAATGGATCTGTAAGACAAGCTGAAATTACCTACGTGCCCATAACAGCGGGAGAAGAGGTTGTAGGCATCTACGGTATTGCCAAAGATGTGACGGACATTGTTGAAGTGGAACGGAAACTCCAGGAGACACAAGAAAAGTATCAGGTGCTTGCTGAGCACGCCCAGGATCTGATTACGACAAGTGCGCTGGATGGCAAACTGCTTTACGTTTCCCCATCCGTATTTTCTCTGCTAGGATATCGACCGGAAGAAGTGACTGGCAAGTCCTTCAAGGATTATTGCTATCCCGGAGATTTCCCGGATCCGATGGAGTTGTCTGAGATTGGCAACGGCTGCAAAATGCGTGTGCGGCACAAGAAAGGGCACTATATCTGGATGGAAACTCTCGCTAAGCCAGTAGCTGGAGAGAAGGGAAGAGGCATTCAGATCGTAAGCATAAGCCGTGATATTACCCAGCACAAGGATGCGGATAGACGTCTGAGAGAGAGTCGTCAGCGGTATAAATCCTTGTTCGAGCACAATCCGGCTGCGGTGTATTCATTGAATCTTGAAGGTAAGTATAGTGCGGTGAATCGTAATCTGGTCAAAATGCTCAATATTCCTCGCAGCAAGCTGATCGGACAATCGTTTCTGTCCAATCTCGATCCATGTGAGGTAGGGCGCGGCAAATCCTACTTTGAGCTGGTGAAGCAGGGCAAACCGCAGCATTATGAAACGCGTATTGTGAATTCCACGGGGAAGACGTTCGATGCATCCATTATCAATGTGCCCATTATCGTCGATCAGGAACTGGTTGGAGTGTACGGAATATTGTCTGATATTACCGAACGCAAGGAGTATATAGATCGTATTCAGGAACTCAGCAAACAGCATGCGCTGATTCTGAATTCCGTTACAGAAGGCATATATGGTCTGGATGCAGAAGGAACCACCATGTTTATGAACCCGGCGGCGGCTTCCATGTTTGGGTATGAAGTGGAAGAGTTTATCGGCAAAAGCGCCCATCCGATCATCCATCACTCCCGTGCGGATGGAAGTTATTTTCCAAAAGAAGAATGTCCAATTCACATGACCGTCATGGATGGACAAAGACGCTCGGTCAAGGAAGATGTATTCTGGCGCAAGGATGGCAGCAGCTTCCTGGTGGAATACCAGGTTACACCGATTATTGATCAGGAACAGATCCAGGGCGTAGTCATTGTGTTCAATGATGTAACCGGAGAGCGTGAAATTGTGCGCGCCAAGGAGACGGCTGAGCTTGCAGCGCAGGCCAAGTCAGAGTTCCTGTCGATGGTAAGTCATGAGATTCGTACGCCCATGAACGGAATCGTCGGCATGACCGAACTGCTGATTGGAACCGATTTATCGGAAGAGCAGCGGGAATATGCACAGATCATTCAAGAGAGCGGGGATGCGCTGCTGAATATTCTGAATGATATTCTGGATTTCAGCAAACTGGAGTCGGGTAAGATGGCTCTTGCATATGAACCATTCTCTCTACGCAAAATGCTGGAGCAGGTGGCAGAGCTGTTTAAAATTCGGGCAGACGAAAAACAGCTGCAGCTCAGGTATCGTCTGAATCCAAGCATTCCAGAATTCATGGTGGGTGATGCCATGCGTATCCGTCAAATTCTGGTCAATCTGGTCAGTAACGCACTGAAATTCACGGACAAGGGCAGTATTGATGTCAACGTGGATATTGTAAAGGGCAGAAAGCCTGAAGATAGTGTACTTGATTTTGCAGTGAAAGATACCGGAATTGGTATTCCTGCGGACAAGCTGGATCAGCTGTTCCAGTCTTTCTCCCAGCTGCATCCGGTCATTAATCGCAAGTATGGAGGTACAGGCCTAGGCCTTGTCATCTCGAAACGACTTGTGGAGATTATGGGCGGCAGTATCGGTGTGGAGAGTGAGGAAGGAAAAGGATCGACCTTCCGTTTTGCGGTACCTGCCACAAGTGTAGATTATGCGTCAGAAGACACAGCACGTCAATTCAGTCATGATCGTACACGTCAAGGTGACAAGGTAGCGATGCGTATCCTGGTGGCTGAGGATCACCCGGTGAACCGGAAAATTTTGACCGAGTATCTTGAAAAGCTTGGCTATGAAACGGATGTATGTACCAATGGAGTCGAAGCCATTGAGGCCATCTCGCAGAATTCGTATGATATTGTGCTGATGGATATTCACATGCCTGTCATGGACGGGCTCAAGGCAACCGATCTTGTACACCGGTTGATTCCACAGGATCGTATCCCTGCGATTATTGCCGTAACAGGCAATGCGAAACGGGAAGACAAGGAAGCGTGTCTCGAGATTGGCATGCGGGATTTCATCAGTAAACCGGTCATGCTCAGTGAACTGAAACGGGTGCTTCAGCAATGGGGCCCGACAGATCAGCCTCAGCTGGCACCGAATTGAATATAACCCTGAGATGTTAATCCAAACAGGCCAGCGATTTCTCCTAGCAGGAGGTCGCTGGCCTGTTTGATTGTTCCTGCTTTTCAATTCTGGAATGAGTCTGTAAGGCTGATGGAACAATTAGGCCAAGGTCAGGCGATTAATATTGCCCGCTAAAATCTCACAGGAACGCTCGAATTTTTCACGCTCGGATGGGTCCAGATTCAATTCGATGACTTCCTGAATCCCGTTTCCTCCAATAATGGCCGGAACGCCTGCACAGACGCCCTTCTGACCATATTCTCCCTCCAGAATGGCCGATACGGCAATGATTTTGTGTTCATCATTAAGGATGGAACGTGTAATATGAGCCAGTGCATTGCCAATCCCGAATTGGGTGGAACCTTTGCGGGTGAAGATTTCCCAACCGGCATCTTTGGTTTTGCGGGCAATATCATCGAGATCCAGGTGTTTGAAGCGTTCCTTATGCTGTTCCATGATGTGCATGATCGGTTTGCCTCCAATCGTCACGTGGGACCAGGCTACGAATTGGGACTCCCCGTGCTCTCCGAGAGCATATCCGTGCACACTGCGCGGATCGATTGAAAACACTTCGGATAGCAGCGTTTTGAGCCGGGAGGAATCAATGGAAGTCCCTGTACCAATGACATGCTCACGTGGAAGGCCGGACAATTTCCATACCATATAAGTTACTATGTCAACCGGATTGGCTGCGACGACAAAGATACCGTTGAATCCGCTATCCATGATGGGGAGGACGATGTCTTTTGCAATCGATTCGGCCTCCTCCAGAATATCCAGACGTGTCTGGCCTGCTTTTGGATTGGCTCCTGCAGTCAGAACAATGACATCCATGTTTCCACAATCTGCATATGTCCCGGCATATACTTTGGTACGATTATGTGTAAAATCCATACAATGCGAGAAATCCAGCGCCTGGGCAACAGCACGGTCATACGTCCGATCCACCATCATGATTTCCCTGCATATCGACTGATTAATCATGGAATATGCACAACTTGAGCCTACAAGACCCGCCCCGATAACCGCCACTTTACCTGATTTGCCTAACACTGCCGTTCAACCCCCATATCCTAATCATGTAATTGTCCTGACTTTAAGCCATATGTTAAGTATAGTCCTTTAATTTATGCCGAAATCCGTTTCTACGTTACATAAGATAACACATGGAAAAGCAGTGCAGCAATGATATCCTCTGTCGCGGGAGCGTATTGGAGTAGTGGGGTTAACAAAATTGACATGAATATCCTGTTTTCATAAACCGACGGCGTCTGCACCAGCATAATTCGATTGTGACAGCATTCCTCCTCCATGTCGGAATAAGAGAGATTTTTACGAATAACAGACGTGACAAAACTTCTTATGAATCCCCAGAAACAGAACAAAACCGCCAAAGGGATCGAGCCAGACGTTGACGAATACCTATGGCAAGCTAAACAAAAGCCATTTGTTCATGAGACAGGTTGACCCGATCCGATGACAGTTCCAGAAGGGAACGCTGAAGCCACCATTTCGAATTCAAAAGACTTCATTCCGGGAGGGAATAATGATGATTGAAGAAGCAGGAGCAACGACGGAAACGGCCAAGAGCCTGGGCATAGGAGCCAGTACTCTTCGTAAATATGCGGCAGCACTTGAGGAACAGGGATATCGATTCGAGCGTTCCGCCAACAAGTCCAGATTGTTCAGATCGGACGATATTCAGTGCATTGAACGATTAATGACGGAGCTGAGGGAACATAACCTGCCGCTTGCAGATGC
This sequence comes from Paenibacillus illinoisensis NBRC 15959, assembly GCF_004000925.1. Lineage (GTDB taxonomy): Bacteria > Bacillota > Bacilli > Paenibacillales > Paenibacillaceae > Paenibacillus > Paenibacillus illinoisensis. The sequence goes on from NZ_BIME01000009.1 coordinate 157,325, forward strand.
CGTGGTGACGGTCCTGTCTCCGAATGTGCCAGAGAGCACAGTAGAGATGACTTCTGAGAAGGAATGTGCAGCAGCCGTGCTGCCTGCTGTATTCTCTGAAGAAACGGAGCCGAATGGCCATCTCCGGTCCTATGAAGGTCTGGGTCAGCTTGTGAATGAAGTGACCTTCGGGATGATCGAGCCACAGGATGATCGTGTGCAAATGCTCCAGCAGCGGGTGGATGAGCTGGAGTTAACGCTGAAGCAGCTTGCTGATACGCATACGGCTCTCCAGGATCAGATGGAGAAGCAGCGTCTATGGATGAATGAGAAGCTGGAAGAAGAACGGGATCGTGAACTGGTCACCAATCTGCGCAGCTTCCAGGGCCGTAAACGCAAACCGAAAGGAACTTCGCTGCGTATGCTCTTTGGCTTGCTGCCCAAGAAACACAAGGAAGCGTGACGGCAGAGGGGCTGCCGTGATTTCGTGCAGGCAGCCTGATATAATAGGCTCCATAGTACAACAGGAAAACTGGCTGTTACGACTGCTCGAATGTGCCTGTGAAGGGTCGCGTGAAGTTCAGAAGTCGCCAGTGTGGGAGGACAAGTGGAGCTGCAACGAAGCTGGCAAAGATTTGTGGGTCTGTGGACAGACCGTCCTCGGCGAGAAGGTTCTCTGATCTCGGGACGTTACCGAATTCAGGAGCTGCTTGGTATGGGGAGTTATGGACTCACCTATTTGTGTATCGACGAACTGAATGGCAAGGAAGTGGCGTTAAAGGAATCGAAGCCCAGCAAAGGCAGACTTTCTGCCCGGTTGCTGGAACGGGAAGCGGACGTGATGAGCCGGATGGATCACCCGGCCATCCCGAGGCTGCTGCATGCATTTATATATAAGAGGAGAAGCTACATTTCCACAGAGTATATCCGGGGAGAGACACTGGAACAGTGTATATTTGAACAGGGCCGAAAGTATACAGAGCAGGAATGCTTGGCACTGGCTTTCCAACTGCTGGAGCCTGTGATCCATGTTCACGAGCGGGGATATATCCATGGGGATGTGCGGATACCCAACGTTATTTTGCGTGATGAGCGCGTACATTTGATTGACTTCGGTCTGGCACGGCGTATGGGGGAGCCGTTGCTGCCTGAGCTGAAGCGAAGAATGCGGGAACTGCCCATGCCGGAGGATGAGCAGGCTGCACCTGATCAGGATCTGCAGGATCTGGGACACTTTCTTCTGTTTATGCTGTACTCGGCATATGAGCCGGAGAAGGGCAAGGCACCTGCAAGCTGGCAGGAAGAGCTGAAGCTTACGCCTGGTTTGCACCACATGCTGGAGAGACTGCTGGGGCTTCGCCCGGGATACACAGAAGGAGCACCTGAATTACAGGCCGAGATAGAACGCCTGCTGGATTCTTATTAAAAGTGAATCGGAAACGCCAATAGGGGATGTTCTGCTACCGTGAGATACGGCTGGCTGAACATCCCCTATTGGCGTATATCATCATTGCAGCACCATATTAGCTGGAGCTGTACTTTCTGCTTTTGTAATAACCGGAGCCATGGCGGTTATCCCTGTATTTCATATCCGACGATGAATATCGTTTATAGCTTCGTTTGCCTGAGGAGCTGCTGTAGCGTTTATAGGAGCGTCTGTCCGAGGAGCTATAGCGCCTTCGGTGTGATGAAGATTTCGAATCAAGGAGTTTGCCAATAATTTTTTTGAACATGCAAGATCATCCTTTCGTCTTCCGTTTTAAGCATATACGCAGCCTTTGGGGGGAGGGTTTCGTGTTTTTTATGGAATGTGGTATTCATTGCACACGAGGTTGGCGTATAATAGGATGTTGGTGCTTTACAGATTGTACGAATTTTTTATTTTGTGCGTTTCGCGTTACAATAGAAGACAGGATAAGATCTTAACGGACAGGAGAAGTTGTAATGATTACGTTAAAAAGCAAAGAGCAAATACAGAATATGAAAAAGGCGGGCGAAATTCTCGCCGCGTGCCATAAAGAAATCGCGAAAATGATTCGTCCAGGGATCACCACCCAGGAGATTGACCAGTTCGCAGAAGCTTTTATGAAGAAAAATGGCGCAACACCGGAGCAAAAAGGGTACAACGGGTACCAATATGCGACATGCGCGTCTGTAAATGACGTGATTTGTCATGGCTTTCCGGGAAAATACGTACTGCAAGAAGGCGATATCGTTACGATTGATATGGTCGTGAATCTGAATGGCTGGCTGGCCGATTCTGCGTGGTCTTATGCAGTGGGTCAAGTGACACCGGAAGCCCAGCATCTGCTGGATGTCACCAAAACGTCCCTCTACAAAGGCATTGAGCTTGCCGTAGTTGGCAACCGGATCGGTGATATCTCCCATGCCATTCAGACGTATGCTGAAGGGGAGGGCTTGTCTGTCGTACGTGAGTTTATCGGTCATGGTATTGGCGAGAAAATGCATGAAGAACCACAGGTGCCTCACTATGGTCCACCGCATCGTGGTCCCCGCCTCAAAGAAGGCATGGTCATTACCATTGAGCCCATGCTGAACATCGGAACGTACCGCAGCAAGCTGGATGCGGATGGCTGGACAGCCCGTACGCAGGACGGAAGCCTGTCTGCTCAATACGAGCACACCATTGCCATCACAGCAGATGGTCCTGTAATTTTGACTGCGCAGGAATAGTGAATCAATTATGGCAATAGAATTAGATTTGATGTTTTCAAGGCGGCCCACGTTTGTGATCCGCCTGTTTCGGTTTAAACTATTAAGAGTCAGTATTTGGCATATGGGATACAGAAAGCATCATGGGGATTCTGAATTGCTAACGGTGGCTTCCAGATCAGCTATGTCCAAATGCTCGAAAAGATAACATATAGTGCTGGTGGTATAACATATACGATGATAAGGGTTATACGCAGGCCACTGGCAACAAGGAGGTCATGAAGTTGTCTCAAAATGAACAGATCGTACTAGCATCCCGTCCGGAAGGTGCACCATCCAGGGATAATTTCAAATTCATTCATACGCCGCTCCCTGAACCGGAAGCAGGACAGGTTCTGGTGCGTACATTATATTTGTCGGTTGACCCTTATATGCGGGGCCGTATGAAGGATACGAAGTCTTACGCACCTCCATACGCGCTGAATGAAGTGATCAAAGGTGGGGCCATCGGACAAGTGGTGGACTCGTCAGAACCCAATTTGCGCAAAGGTGACTTCGTCTCCGGCATGTGGGGCTGGCAGCGGTATGCAGCTGTCAACACGGGAGATCTCTCGCTGATCGATACGGAGGAAGCGCCGCTTACAGCCTATCTTGGTGCCCTCGGCCTTACGGGCCTGACGGCTTATTTTGGCATGGAGGATATCGGCAAACCGAAGGATGGCGAAACGGTGGTGGTATCCGGCGCAGCGGGAGCCGTCGGTATGATCGCCGGTCAGATCGGCAAGATTGTCGGAGCAAGAGTGGTTGGAATCGCAGGTTCTGACGAAAAATGCGCATATCTGAAAGAAAAGCTCGGGTTTGATGTGGTCCTCAACTACAAGCGGGAGAATGACATGTCCGCAGCGATCGAACGGGTATGTCCAGATGGGGTAGACGTCTACTTCGACAATGTTGGCGGTGACATTTCGGATGCGGTACTCAGACATATCAACCGAAATGCACGTATTCCGCTGTGTGGGCAGATTTCGTCATACAATTTGGAGAAGCCGGACATCGGCATGAGACCGCAGACGCTGCTATTGACCAACACGGCGCTGATGAAAGGATTTCTGCTCGGGGACTATGCCAAATCCTTCAAAGAAGGACGCGCCAAATTGGCAAAATGGATGAAGGAAGGTCTCATTCAGTATGAGGAGAACATTGTAGAGGGATTTGAACAAACACCTGAAGCCTTCATGGGGCTGTTCTCGGGAGATAATCTGGGTAAACAGCTGGTGAAAGTTGCAGATCCCGAGTAAGATCGTGCGCTACTCTATGTGCCATGGAATCAAGGCCAGATAAACAACAAAAAGACACGTTCCGCATGCCTACATGCCGAGAACGTGTCTTTTTTGACGTCGTCGCTAATTAGGCTCAAGCCGATGCAGCGACAACTTCTTTGTAGTGTTTGTACATATATACCCGCCAGCGCACAATCATGCCGAAGGCCAGAAGGAAGAATAATCCGCCTGTTTGCGGAATGGTAACGTACTGCTGAATGACTTCATGCAGGATCAGACGTACCGCCAGCAAAGCAAGCAGAATGAAGGCAAAGCTGCGGGAACGGGTCGCGAATATCTCCTCGTTTACCTTTTCAAACCGGGTACTGCGAATGAGAGGATAGGAGAAGATGAACCAGCCAACCAAAAATGCAATGACAGCCCACCATAGTGGAATATGCGTTTCCGGGACAACAAACATCAAAAATCCGGTACTCATGCCCAGCGGGGGAATCAGAATTTTGCGTATGGTCACCGGCCTGTGACTGGCTTTCAACCGAATGAAAATGGCAAGCAATGCCATGATGAGCATACCCAGGGTTGCACCGATCTGAAGGTAAGACGGACTGATTTGAGCCACGAAAATATCCCTCTTTCTGGAATAATATATGTTCCGTACATCCGGATCATCAAACAAATCATAGAATTTAATGTTTCTATATATAGATTCTATTATATCACAAACCAAGAAAGCCGATAGAATGCTTAGTGCATCATTTGCCCGAATACGGTATAACGAGATTAACACAGTTTGGCATTGAAAATTTGTATTATTTTGTCCAATGCAGGTGCATTTATGCGAACAAGGGCAAAACAGGTAATCAAGCACGATATCGATGCACAAAGTGAGCAAGCAAGACACCCTGGGAGGAAGACACAGCATGAAAAGAAACCACAGGCCGCTAACCTTATGGTTGCTGGCTTGTCTGACAGTGATATCGGTCGGTCTGGTTGTCCCCTGGATCTGGTGGCAATCTCAAGCACCAGTGCTGCTGAACATCATGATAATAGACAAAACAAATGCTAATGCACCTTCTCCGGGATATAAGGGCCTGGTTTGGCTGTTAAATCAACAAAAGATTGTACAGAAGACTGGAGAACGATACGTTTATGACGAAAACGAGGATGAGGTTAACCTCCTAGAGCATGCTTCTCCAATAACGAAAAAACTTCCGGACGAAGTCACTGAAACCGATCTGATCTATCTGGCTTTATCGAAAACAAACGCTGCGCCTCCTGTTAGTTTCAGAACGAAGAAAGCCGAAGAGGACGCAGGATTAACGGTTTATGATGTCCTTAAAATTCGCGAAGCAGCCAGCAGAGGGGTCGCAGTCGTTGCAGAGTATAATACACAATCCTTATGGACGTCGGATAACGTCAGGGAGCAGCTGCAACCCATTTTGGGCTTGAAGAGCAGCGGGTGGCGGGGAAAATATATATCCAATCTGCAGAGCCGAATTCAAGTGCCTGAACAGGTACGTATGGATTATGAGCGTATTGCTGGGCAGGCTTGGCCATACTCCGGAAAGGGTATTCTCCTGGTGCATGAAGATGGCCGGGTCATCGTGCTGCGTGGCGGCAAGGATGTCGGGGCAGCGGAGATCAAGCTGTCCTTTACGGAGAAAGGCAGGCAGTGGAGCGGCATTCAGCAGGAGTTCCAATATACCAGCTGGTTCGATGTTGTCGTGCCGGATTCGCCAGAATCGATACTGGCAAGATATAAAACGAGCCTGACTCAAGAAGGACGACAGAAGCTGGTTAATGCCGGTATTCCGGGTGATTTTCCGGCAATCCTTCGTAATGATGGAGATTATCAGTCGTATTATATGACAGGTTCATTCGGAGAGATGGAGCATTACTCATTCTGGCGCAGGATCAAGGGATGGGATGTCATCAGAGACTGGCTTACACCGAATCGAAAAGAAATACCGGATATGTTTTACTGGAAGGTGTACGTGCCTGTCATGAAACAGATTCTGAAGGAAGTTCAAGCCGAAGAGCGTGTGTGGCCATAGGGAAAGACCGTTCGGAGAGAAAAGCCGAAGGTAAAAAGGGATGCAGTGTAGTGCTGCATCCCTTTTCAGATATTTACGGTGTAGAGTCAGTTCTGATGCAAATGCTGCAGCCCGTTAAGGAAGGCCTGGACAGTCAGGTGCAGGCTCTCATTGGAATCGAAATCCATGTTAAACCCGCCCTGGGCTTCAATGGATGCGAAGCCATGGCACAGGCTCCTTAATCCGCGCACCGCATGCAGCGCTTCGGCTTCGGTGAGCGGGTAGGGCTGCAATGCATGCAGCAGAATGTCCAGCGTAGCTGCACTGGCTTCGGCAAGCTCCGGTTCATGGATATCCGGAGCGTGGAACGAGGCTTCGTACAGCCCTGGATGCTGGCGGACAAAGCCGATATAAGCTGCGGCGATGGCCTGAATGGCCTCGTCGCCCGTGCGTTCAGCGGCAGCCGCGGCAAGTGCCTGGCTGAGCTGTAGTACAGACATCAGCGCCAGTTCCTGGCGAAGCCCGGGAAGTCCGCTGATGTGGTTGTACAGCGACGGGGAGCGCACGTCCAGCCGCTGGGCCAGTGCGGCCAGCGTCAGCGCCTGGAAGCCGTCGCTGTCGGCAAGCTGGGCCGCGGCACTTAGCAGTGTGCCGCGATCCAGCCCCTGCCGCGGGCTCACAGGTGCCCCCCGGCAGGGCGCAGCCGCTGCTCCGCATCAGCCGCAGCCGCACGCATGGCGGCCGCTGGCTGGCGCAACATCCGTCCGTGGCCCACCGCCAGCACGGACGGTTCCAGCTCGGCCAGGTGCTTCGCGCTGGCCAGAGCCAGTTCCCGGTTCCACGTCGCAAGCGCGGGGAACGGGAAGAGCGGGCGCACACGGCCGGAGACGGCGAGGCCGCCATGCAGCTGATACGCGTCGCCGGCAATGAGCACGCGGCTGCGCGTGTCCATGAAGGCCATATGCCCTGGCGTATGGCCTGGTGAAGCTATCGCGATCAGGGAGCCAATGCGATCGCCGTCTTCCAGCAGCCGGTCCGGACGGGTGCGGATGCCTTTCGGCACACTGCCGCGTACCGGGGTCTGGGGTTCTCCGGGGAGCAGGGCAGCGTCTCCGGCCAGCAGCCTGGCATCCCGGCTGGAGATAGAGACTTCCGCTGAAGGAACTGCCTCCTTGAGGCCATCCAGAGCACCGACATGGTCGCCATGGGCATGGGTCAGAATAATCCGGGTGATCGGTTTACCAAGGGACTCGGCGGTTGCAAGAATCCCCTTCAGACTAAATGGCATCCCCGCATCAATGACGGTTACACCATCTTCTTCTTCTACAAGATAGACGTTCACAGGGAAAAGACGGGGGAGAAAGGAAATTTGAATAACGTCATGTTCACGAGTTAATCTCATGCAATTGGCCTCCTAAAACTAATGGTATTAGTAATATAACTAATGGCATTAGTTTTTGCAAGATGCCCTGTAAAATAAAAAATTTTGAGGAAAATTTCCTCTTTACAAAAAAAGCGTTTTCAAATTGAGAAATACCGATTATAATGATGACGTAAGCCCTTTCATATGTCTATCTTTTTGGAGCCATTCGCGATGCGATTGGCTCACTTTTTTGTTCATTTTGTATAGAAAAGCGGTTACTTTAGTAAAATGACCTTGTTCTGTTTGAGGACCATAAATGCTGCTATAACAGGGAATCCTAGGCCTGGTTGAACGGGGGAGCAGAAGTTGACAAACATAACTGTTATTCCTATAATAACAGTTGAACTTACCTTGTGTTTTACCACATCGGTGATTGCTGCCGGGAAGGGAGTAAGTGATGAACAGTGAATTTACCATTGCCGTCCATTGTCTGGTTTTTCTGTCCATGAAGGATGAGTGCATGGCGAACAGTGAAGACCTGTCCCATAGCGTCGGTACGCACCCGGCGAGAGTACGCAAGGTTCTTAGTGTGTTGCGGAAGAATGGTTATCTGACCACCAAGGAAGGTGCTCACGGCGGATACCTGCTCAGTCGTCCGAGCGAGGAGATCAAGCTTGGGGAGTTGTACCGTCTGGTTGCCGGCGGCTCACTTGGGCCCAATTGGTGTTCCGGAGAGTCCGGTTCCAATTGCATCGTCTCCTCTAACATGCAGGATGTCATGGGGAGCATCTATGATGGCGGTGAGGATGCGCTAACTTCCTATTTCGACAGCATATCAATTGAGGATGTGAAGCATCGTATCGGAAATGGGGAAGCATGCTCTTCGTCCAAGAATGAATTGTCGTCGAACAGTTAATTGGCATGGACGTTGTCCCGGGGAAATGAGATTCATGGATGTTTCAGGAGAGTCCGGGCATAACGTGAACACAGATGGGTGCGATCCTCTGCGCTGATGTTATTTTCGGAAGGTGGGTATCTCGTAGAGATCACTTGATATGGCCTTGCGAACATAAATGAAACAACAGAAATGATAAGATATAATAAAAAAACAATTTTGGGGAGTGGAATGAATGTCCAGCATTGAAAACAATGAAACACTGCGCGTCATTAACGAACGTCATTCAGTCAAGAAATATGAAGCCGGATTTGTTATGCCAGAGGAGGATCTCACTGCCATCCTGACTGCAGCTTCTGAAGCTCCGTCTGCATGGAACCTGCAGCACTGGAAATTCCTTGTGATTGAATCCGAAGCGGATAAGGCTAAATTGCTGCCGATCGCTTATGGCCAAAGTCAAATCACAGAAAGCTCCGTTACGATCGCTGTACTCGGAGACCTCGAAGCCAATCGCAATGCAGTCATCTATGATCAGGCTGTTGAAGCGGGCTACTTGAAGCCTGAAATTCGCGACGCGTTGGTTGGTCAAATCAACGGTGCTTATCAAAGCCAGCAAACGGCTCGCGACGAAGCGATCCGCAATGCTTCTTTGGCTTCGCAAAACATTATGCTGGCTGCGCGTTCCCTTGGCTATGATACATGCCCAATGGGTGGTTACAACCCGCAGCAACTGATTGAAACATTTAACATTCCTCCTCGTTACATTCCTATCATGCTGATCACAGTAGGTAAAGCGGCACAACCGGCTCGTCCGGCAGGTCGTTTACCATTGTCTGATGTCGTAGTTAGAGGTTCGTTCTAAGATATATTCATATTAAAAATAGCCGCATGCCCTCTCAGGGAGCATGCGGCTATTTGCTGTAAGAGGCAGGAAGGATTGGGTAGCTCAGCCGCCCATCCTTTCCATCTCTTCATTGCAATTCTTATTTCTCAGGTGTTTCCGGGATTTGCGGAGCATGGAAGCTTTCCATGTATTCGATGGCATTGTACATCATAACTGCCGCTTCTGCGCGAGTAATGGTTTCCTTCGGATTGAAGTTGCCATCCGCATCAAGCGTATTGATTTTAAGAACCAGCGAGCGCTGAACGGCACCCTGATACTCTGGAGTAAGCTCCTGTTCATCTGTAATTTCTACCGGTTTGATATTAATCATCGGCAGGCCGCCTTTGGCTTCGATTCCCTTCATCAGGAACAGAGTGAATTGTTCACGTGTCATTTCTGTAGCCGGATCGATGTCCTTGGGCATCTGAATTCCATTATACTGGGCACGAACGAAGGCATCGCTGTACCATACACCGTCTTTGACGTTGCTGAAGGTGTCACTTGGGAGCGGTTGTTTGATAAAACGAATGGCATCCAGGTTCAGATCGAGACCATCGGTAATCAGCTGCACTCCTTGTGCAGTATTTAATTGCTGTTCCGGTTTGAACAAGCTGTCGCTCACTCCCTTGATCAATCCATCCTGATGCAGAGCTTCAATTTTGTCAGCACCTGCAATACCTTGAAGGTCAGTAAAATGGGCTTGAGCAGCGTTAATCGGGCCAGCACTCAGGGAGAGTGTGAGCAGTGCTCCGGCAGTAATAGTGGCTAGTATATTTTTTTTCATGTTGAAATCGCCTCACTTTTCTAGGGAGTCCCTTTGTATAAAAGCTATTTGCCCCTATAGACGACCCTTGTCTAAAAAAGGTTGCTGCATTTTTCCAACAGATGATTCGTATTATTTCAAGTAACAAGGGAATCCATAACTAGCCCTTGGATTTGTTGCGATACTCCGTGGGCGAACGTCCCATCATTTTGCTGAACAGTCGTGAGAAATAATAAGGGTCCTTGAACCCCAGCTCAGAGCTGATCTGTTTGACGGTCCAGTCCGTAAAATCAAGATAACGGCAGGAATGCTGGATTTTGAGTCGCAGGAAATAATCTATGGGTGAATGTCCGGTTGCCTGCTTGAACAGTTGTGAATAATGGGGTGCCGATAACTGGGCCTGTGCGGCGAGCTCCTTTAACGTCAATCCGCGCTCCAGGTGTTCCAGCATATACTGGATCGATTGCTCTGCCGCTCGTTTGCTGCTGATCATGCTGGCACCTGTTCCCTGACCATAGGCCAGCATACCGAGCATATAGCCTGTAATCTGCGAAGCGTATATCATGGCTTGCAGGGAGTACCCGGTTTCCAGTGCATCATAGCATTCATGGAACAGTTCCAGCCATTTGGGGGCTTTGGAAGGAGCGATGGCAGAGATTTTATTGGCCAGGAGCAGTTCAATATAGGTAGAAGCATGTTCGCCGCGCAGATGAATCCAGTAGATGCTCCAGGGTTCGGCCGCATTAGCCCCGTAAACGTGGGCCATATATGCAGGCAAAATGACCAGGTCACCTGCATGTACAACTTGTGGTTTGCTGCCATCTAATTCGTACCATCCTGTTCCTTGTACGCAATACATGAGAATATGGGAGTCACATCCTTGAGGCCGATCCCGGTAATGATGCTCCGCTTCATGGAAATATCCGATATCAGTAACGTACAGCCCTGAAGTAACGGGGTATCGTGCTGCTTCTTCGAGCAGTGGATCAGGCAGTACAACGAGTTTTTGCATAGGGAATCCAGCAGATTTGCGCAGTGTGGTTGTATGGTTGTAAGGTCTCATACTTGTATTATGGTGAGGGAGGATGGGGGAGTCAATGTCGAATATGCAAGCGTTCACAGAAATATCATGATCTTGAGAACGTTGCGTCTGTTCCGATGAAGCAGAAGCCGGTGAATTGGGTAAGTACATTATAGTGGAACCATCAATCAATCTAGAGCATGAACCGACTCATGAAGAGAGATAGACATGGAATTGGAAAAGAGAAGGAGAGATGATAAATATGGAAAGAGCAGCAGCGAATGAAACATTTTTCTATACAGGAACTTATGCATCAGCAGATCAACCAGGGATTGTGCTGTGCGCACTGGATGCAGATACAGGTGAGATGAGAATCGTCAGTCACACAGAGGGTGTGGACAACCCATCCTATCTTGCATTATGCCCAGATGCTAACTGTCTGTACGTTGCGAGTGAAACCGATGAGGGAGAGTTACTGGTATATCGCAGGGATGCGGCAACGAGTGAACTGCATCTGATGGATCGCAAGCTGACCAAAGGGGCTTCTCCTTGCTATGTGTCGGTCACCAAGGATGGCAAATGGGTGTTAACTTCGAACTACAGCAGCGGTAGTGTGAATGTATTCCCGGTAGGGGATCAAGGGACGCTTGAAGAGATGAGTGCACTGGTTGAACATACGGGCAGAGGGAAGAACGATGATCGTCAGGAAGGACCTCATGCTCATTCCATACAGCCGGACCCGTCTGGACAGTATGCGGTCGTATGTGACCTTGGGCTCGACCAGATTATTGTTTACCGTATGGAAGAAGGAAGGCTGGTCACACACCGCGAGACGAATCAGCCTCCTGGTTCAGGTCCAAGACATTTGGTTTTCCATCCGAGTGGGAAATGGGCGTATGTCATTAATGAGCTGAACAACACGGTTACCGCATTCATGTATGATGAGCGGAGAGGTGAGTTCAATACGCTGCAGCATATCTCCACGCTACCTGAAGGGCATTCGGGAGAAGGAACAGCTGCAGATATCCGTGTATCCCCTTGCGGCCGTTTCCTGTATGCTTCCAACCGCGGCGATGACAGCATCGTGCTGTATCATATTGATCAGGAATCCGGAAAATTGGAAGCCGTGGAATGGACGTCGACCATCGGTCAGACCCCTCGTAACTTCAATTTGCTGCCAGGCGGGATTCTGCTCGTGGCCAATCAGGATAGCAACAATATTGTTGCATTTCAAATGGATGGGGAAGATGGTCGTCTGACGCACAATGGATTTAAGCTCGAAGTGTCCCGTCCGGTATGCATTACGCCTGTGGTATAAGCTGCAGTGCTGCAATGAGCAGATTCAAATCTGATTAACTCAAGACCATGCATGGACCTGATCCAGCATGGTCTTTTTATTTTTTATTATTCAACGTATCCCGGGAGTTCAAGGTATTCCGAAGAATACAAAATCAAAGTGCTTACGACACGAAATTACTAATTTAGACCTATAGATGGAATTAAATGTTTAATTTAGAATGGAAATATTAAAGCGCTTACATAAAGATGACGCTAAGAAGACAACGGGCTTACCAATTCCATTTGGGGAGGCTATTATTCTATGTTGAATCGATTGTCTTGGAGAAGGACGCTGCGAATTGCCGGAATAGCCCTGCTAAGTTCAGCCATGCTGACGACTGCGTTAGGACTGGGGAACACAACGGTAACCGAGGCGGCGGGTACGCGTCAGATGGAGTTTCTGGACCGTGGGGTGGTTGCGGTAAAGACAGGTACGGGTGTATTTGTCAGCTGGCGTCTTTTGGGTACGGAAGGATCCAATGTCTCGTTCAATGTATATCGGGATGGAACCAAAGTGAACGCATCCCCCATAACCAATAGCACGAACTTTCAGGACGCCAGCGGGACAAGCAGCTCCAAATATACGGTTCGGGCTGTAGTGGGCGGAACCGAGCAGTCGGCTTCGGCTGCTGCGAGTGTATGGGGAAACACCTACCTGTCTGTGCCCCTCAGCATACCGGCGGGCGGGACAACACCGGATGGGGTGGCTTACACGTATAGTGCCAATGATGCCAGTGCAGGTGATCTTGATGGCGACGGGGAGTATGAACTAATCGTGAAGTGGGACCCGTCCAACTCCAAGGATAACTCTCAGAGTGGATATACCGGTGAAGTATTTATCGATGCCTATAAATTGAACGGGACACGCTTATGGCGAATTAGTCTCGGCAAAAATATCCGCGCAGGTGCTCATTATACCCAGTTCATGGTGTATGACCTGGATGGCGACGGCAAAGCGGAGGTAGCGATGAAAACGGCTGATGGCAGCAAGGATGGCACCGGTACAGTCATTGGCGATGCCAGCAAGGATTACCGCAATTCCAGCGGATACGTTCTATCCGGACCTGAATTCCTGACCATCTTCAATGGGCAGACTGGCAAAGCGCTCTCCACAGTGAACTACGAACCAGTACGGGGCAACGTATCCGATTGGGGAGATAATTATGGCAACCGGGTTGATCGTTTCCTTGCAGCGATTGCCTACCTGGATGGAGAACGCCCAAGTCTGGTGATGGCACGTGGATACTACACGCGTACGGTGCTTGTAGCCTACAACTGGCGGAATGGGCAGCTGACGAAGCAGTGGACATTCGATTCGAATACATCCGGCAATTCGGGGTATGCCGGGCAGGGGAATCATAATCTGAGCGTAGCGGACGTGGATGGAGACGGCAAGGATGAGATTATCTACGGTGCCATGGCGGTAAATGACAACGGAAAAGGATTGTACACAACAGGGCTTCATCATGGCGATGCCATGCATCTAAGTGACCTGGACCCCGACCGTGCCGGGCTTGAGGTATTTCAGGTTCATGAGACCCCGTCCAATGCGGGAGTTGAATTCCGTGATGCACGTACAGGGCAGCTGATCTGGGGCATACCTACAACAAAGGATATCGGACGCGGCATGGCAGCGGATATCGACCCGAGATATAAGGGGGCTGAAGTTTGGGCGGACGGTGGTCTGTATACAGCCAAAGGACAGAAAATTGGAACAACCTTGCCTTCATCCACGAATTTTGGTATCTGGTGGGATGGAGATCTGCTGCGGGAGCTGCTGGACAGCAACCGAATCGATAAGTGGGACTATGCCAACAGTAAAACGGTTAATCTGCTAACAGCTTCAGGTGTTTCCTCCAATAACGGAACGAAATCCACACCGAATCTGCAGGCTGACCTGTTCGGGGATTGGAGGGAAGAGGTGGTATGGCGGACAAGCGATAGCTCTGCGCTGCGGATCTACACCACAACTGCGGTCACGGACAAGCGGATCTATACCCTGATGCATGATCCGGTGTATCGTCTTGGTATCGCATGGCAAAATGTTGCCTATAATCAACCACCCCACACGGGTTTTTATTTGGGTGAAGGCATGAGCACGCCACCGGTACCCAATATTCATTACGCCGGGAAATAAGAGATAAGCATGAGTTGCAGCAACCAGAGCAAGATGCAATGTTAATCTGTTATTTTGCCTGATCGAAGGACAACAGGTAATCCTGTTGTCCGTTTTTCATTCCATGTCAATCGGATTGAAATCCCGAAGAAATCGGAAAAAACGTTTGACAGGCCAGAGGGCTGCCCTTATGATATGCATATAACTTACTAAACAGGTAGGAATAATAAAAATGATTGCTTTAACTATTGCGGCAGCAGTCATGACAGTCAGAGAAGAGTAACTTGAACAGAATAACGTTCTAACCGTATCGACGGAGGAACACTGCAGCACATCATTTCTGGATGAAGCATACACGGCCTTGGGTCGGCATGACTTTGTGAGGGAGAAGTGTGCGGGTGGTTCCTCCGTCTTTTGTTCTTTTTTCGGTGCGTTCCATACTGTTCAGCCTGCCTGAGGTAGTCATTGCAGAACCATTCTGGGGGGAGTGTTGTTTATGAAAAAGAGAATTCATAAGGGTATTCTGGTTGGTCTGGCATTGGTATTAACAGGGGTACTGGCAGCGTGCGGCGCGGAGAGCAGCGGTTCCAGTGCAGCAGGAACATCGGGAGAGCAGGATAGCGGCAAGGAAGCTGCCAAAGCCATCGAGCTGCTGAATGTATCCTATGATCCGACGCGGGAACTGTATGAGCAATATAACAAGGCGTTTGCGGCTTATTGGCAAAAAGAGAAAGGCCAGGAAGTGACGATCAAGCAATCACACGGCGGTTCCGGCAAACAGAGTCGTTCCGTGATCGATGGCTTGGACGCAGATATCGTTACACTGGCATTGGGATATGATATCGATGCGATCGAGGATAAAGGGCTGATTAATGCGGGCTGGCAGGATAAATACGAGCACAACAGCTCCCCATATACCTCAACCATTGTATTTTTGGTACGTAAAGGCAATCCGAAAGGCATCAAGGACTGGGATGATTTGATCAAAGGGGATACCCAGGTGATTACCCCGAACCCCAAAACCTCCGGCGGAGCGCGTTGGAACTATTTAGCAGCATGGGGATATGCGCTGAAAAAGAACAACAATGATGAAGAGAAGGCGAAGGAATTCGTAGGTGAACTCTTCAAGCATGCACCTGTACTTGATTCCGGGGCTCGTGGCTCTACGACAACATTTGTTGAACGTGGTATCGGTGATGTGCTGCTGGCCTGGGAGAACGAAGCGTTCTTATCGGTAAAAGAGCTGGGTCCGGACAAATTCGATATCGTTGTTCCTTCCGTTAGTATCTTGGCTGAACCACCTGTAGCGATCGTGGATAAAAATGCAGACAAAAAAGGCAGCCGCGAGGTCGCAGACGCTTATCTTAAATATCTGTATAGCGAAGAGGGGCAGACCATTGCCGCGGAAAATTACTATCGCCCGACGCTGGATAGCGTGAAGGAGAAATTCAAAGACCAGTTCCCGGATGTTGAATTGTTTACCCTGAATGATGTATTTGGCAATTGGCGGGATACGCAGGCCAAACATTTCAATGACGGCGGGATCTTTGACCAGATCTACGTTCCAGGCAGTTAATGTTGAACACAAAAAGAGCTCACCACCATGTAAGCGGCCAAGCGGCCAACCAGCCCTACCGGCTGAAGGCAGAGAGGATGAACGTCCATGAGCAAGGTGATGGTGGCCCGGAGACGCACACTGCCGGGCTTCGGATTGACAATGGGGTACAGCGTGTTCTACCTGAGCCTGGTTGTCCTTATTCCACTGGCAGCGTTGATCTTTAACTCCACGGGCCTGACCTGGTCCACGTTGATTGAGACAGCAAGTAACCCTCGGGTACTTGCTTCTTTCAAGGTTAGCTTCCTGACTGCAGGAGTGGCTGCCTTGATTAATCTGGTTCTTGGGCTGCTCCTGGCTTGGGTACTGGTCCGATATGAATTCCCAGGCAAGCGCCTGTTTGATGCGGTCATTGACCTGCCATTCGCCCTGCCTACTGCAGTGGCAGGTGTTGCCCTTACGGCCCTGTATGCCGGAAATGGATGGATAGGGCAGCTGGTGGAGCCTTTGGGTATCAAGCTGGCGTATTCGCAGGCAGGTATTACCCTGGCGCTGATGTTTATCGGTATTCCGTTTGTTGTACGTACGGTACAGCCAGTTTTGGAAGAGCTGGAGGCCGAAGTGGAAGAGGCTGCCGCCACGCTGGGAGCAGGAAGATGGCGCATTTTTCGGACGATATTGCTTCCGGACCTGATCCCTCCGCTGCTGACCGGGTTTGCACTTGCTTTTGCCAGAGGCATTGGGGAATATGGATCAGTCGTATTTATCTCAGGCAACATGCCGATGAAAACGGAAATTGCACCTCTGCTGATCATGGCGAAGCTGGAGCAGTTCGATTACGCAGGAGCTACGGCTGTAGCCTTGCTGCTGCTGCTGGTTTCTTTTGTCCTGCTGCTGGTGATCAACTCCCTTCAGCGCTGGAGCAGGAAGGCAGGCCGGGCTTAGGTTACGTAGGCTAACTTATATAAGTTGAACTTGTCATTTACACCATAACGGAGAGGACAGAAAAATCTGGAGAAGCGGAGCGTTCGCCTTTATCCCCGGATTTCTCCCTTTTAGGAGTGGTTCATAAAAAATCTGGGGATAACAGCGATCGGAAGATGTTCTGACCTTGCAGTGGTCCAGTGGAAAAATTATTAGTCCAACTTATATAAACCAAAAGGAGGTACATATGTATGGCGGGTTCCGTTCCAATAACGCCTGCTCCCCAAGTGCGAACCGGTCCGGGGCCAAACCGTGCAACTACGGAAGCTCCATGGGTCAAATGGCTATTGATCGGTCTGGCGAGTCTGGTACTGCTCTGGCTTCTCATTTTGCCATTAATCATTGTGATGATGGAAGCACTGAAGCAAGGGTGGGGTGTCTATATTGCAGCTCTTACCGAACCGGATGCCATGTCAGCCCTGAAGCTGACACTGCTGGTTGCAGCGATTACCGTACCGCTGAATACGATATTTGGTGTAGCTGCAGCCTGGGTCATCACCAAGTTCCAGTTCAAGGGAAAGGGAGTCATGATCACGTTAATTGATCTCCCCTTCTCCATCTCGCCAGTTGTGGGCGGGTTGATCTTTGTACTGGTATTTGGCTCCAATGGCTGGTTTGGTCCGTGGCTGGCAGAGCATGATATCAAAATTATTTTTGCCTTGCCTGGTATCGTAATCGCAACTTTGTTTATTACCTTTCCTTTTGTGGCGAGAGAGCTCATTCCGTTAATGGAGGACCAAGGTACGCGGGAAGAAGAGGCGGCAGTCACGCTTGGCGCTTCCGGATGGCGAATCTTCTGGAATGTTACGCTGCCCAACATTAAGTGGGGGCTGCTGTACGGCATCATTCTGTGTAATGCCCGCGCGATGGGCGAGTTCGGAGCTGTATCCGTGGTGTCGGGACATATTCGCGGAGAGACGAATACACTGCCGCTGCATGTCGAGATTTTGTACAACGAGTACCAGTTCTCGGCATCGTTCGCTGTCGCTTCCTTATTACTGATCCTGGCTCTGGCAACGCTGCTGATCAAGAGCTGGCTGGGACACAGAACCGTTTCAGAGAAGTAGTTGAGGGTCCGAATTTCGGCCCTCTTTCCAGCCTTTTTGGAAGTTCTCGCGAGTTCAATATAATTCATTTATGTTTCTTGAAAATACAGATTGACAGCTAATGGAAGCCCTGATAATGTATAAACCAAGTATATGGGTTGGATAAGAATGAATTATAAGTCGGACGGATGATCACGTTTCAATCATATAGCGGGCAGCAGCCCGGGAAGAGGAGGCGGCTCTATGGCTAAGCCGTTAAAAGTGGATGAGGTATGGATGGATCGAATTGCCGGACAGCTGAATGACATGGAGTTTGGCTCGCTTCACATCGTTGTACATGAAGGCCAGATTGTGCAGATGGAGCGGACTGAACGCAAACGATTTGAGAACACGCCCTCAGGCAGCACCTCCAAATCCGGCAGCACTGCACGAAGCAGCTCCCCCCGCTCATTGCGCGGATCGAACGCAAGTGCGAAGGGGTAGAGACTGAGGCGGCATCAGGGAGTACTAATTGAAGCATAGGCTTAGTGTGAGTTACCCATAAGTTTTCCAAAGAACACGTATTCTTTCGGAAACTCGTGGGTAATTCATGTTTTTAAAGGGATAATGTGGCCAAACTATTTCTTGGAACCCATTTGCCCGTTATACCATTCATTAGCTTCAGTCAGTACCTGCTGCCCGCCTGCTTCCATAAATTCCTCCACGAAGGTATCAAAACTTTCAACAGGCTGATCCCCGGTGATGATGGAGATGTATGCTCTGTCCCTCATATGGATCAACTCAGATGAATATTGAATCAGGGCAGGGGTAGCCACCTCCAGATGATTATAAATACCGTTCTCCGTCAATCCCTCAGATGCAGCCCACTGCTCCCGTTTGCCAGAGGTTGCACCTGGAACGGTCATGCCAATGCTGGAGCCGATCATATTGGTGTAATTCTCCATACGGTTATATGGGGGCAGAATGTGAAATTCCCCTGAAGATGAAGAGCTCCAGTTCCAGTGCTTTCCTGGAAGGCCATATTCCATTTTGATCTGCTCTGCCGGATCGGAGTTTGCACTGACATAATCGAGGATTTCAAGGATTTTTTCCAGTTTACCAGGCTCGTTGACTGTATCGGCCCCGATTGTAATGAAACTCATCAGCAGATTGTAGCCTTTGGAGCCACTAAGTCCATCAGGACCTGTAACAGGAGGACCGAATTTGACGCCTGCGGATGCATTCTTCTGCAGGAGTTCACGGACATTGAACATGGCTCCTACGGGAATTTCCTCGTCCTTTTCATTAAGAATGCTATAATCTCCGTCTTGAGTCCAATGATAATAATTGCCCATGGAGGTCATCCCAATTCTGCTATTAATAAACGCATGCGACAAATGCTTATAGCCACCTTTATTTTCTCCAGTTATGAATTCAGGATCGATAATCCCATCCTGATACCACTTCTGCAGATAAGCCAAGGCTTTCTTCATCTCAGGTTCCAATGCGCCGATCACGAGTCGGTCATTTTTTTGGTTAAAGTACAGCTGCTCGGTAAAAACGGATTGCCCAAAAGCACCAAAAACGACATTCATGCCCTCTTTGGATAACCCGTATGTATCTTTTTTTCCATTTCCGTCAGGGTCACCTTTGGCGAATGCATACATAACCTTCTCAAACTCCTCTAATGTCCGCGGAACATCGAGACCGAGTTTCTCCAGCCAGTCTTCCCGATATACGACAGGGGTCCGGTAGATGTTAGTCTGATTGATGACCGGGATTCCATATAAGGCGCCATTTATTTTTCCGTACTCCAAGTAACGTGAATCATAATCACGGATTCGCTTCACAATATGAGGCGCATGTTTTTCTAATACGTCCTCGGGAATTTCTGCTAACACCCCCTGCATCTGATATTTAAGCAGATCATGTGGCTGCCTGATCCGAAGAAGATCCGGTATGTTCCCTTGAGCGAGCTTCAAGTCCAGCAGGTCCTCATAGCGTCTGTTCTCCAGGTTCCACACCTCCAGATTCACATCAAAAAGATCCTCGATATAGGTAATCATCTCGGCATCCTCAGGAACAGGGGTATTCTGATGCATGGTCCAGGAAATCGTATATGGCGGCTCTGTATCCTTCTCAGACTCATCAGCAGGATTGTGCTGCTGCATTTGAGCGCGTTGTTCCCCCAAAACGGTGCAGCCACTCATACATATGATAAGGATAACGGTTGTGATCAATAGACACAGAGCTCTTGAAAGGTTGAGGTTCATAGCAGCTCCTTCTCATGATTTGATATCTGGATTAATGTCCAAGGTTAGGGGCAACCCTTCGGCCAATCAATTCATCAGACTGCGCATGAAGTTTTTCGGTGTACAGCCGTGAATTTCTTTGAACTTTTTAATGAAGTAGGCAGAGGTACGGTATCCGACCGTGCTCGCAACCTGCTCAATAGTAAATTCCTGTTGTGCGATGAGTTCGCGTGCGCGTTCCATTCTCTGATTCGTGACATACTCCGAATAGGCCATGCCGGTCTCTTCCTTAAAAATCTTACTAAGATACTTGGGACTGATATACACTTGTTCCGCGACATGATCCAGCGTGAGATCGCCCGAAATATGCTCGCGAACGTAGGCTTTGACAGCTGAAATGGTATCCGGGCTCCTGACCTCGCTTCGTTTCTCCATATGTGTGATAAATTCGGTTACCAGATGAGTCATCCATTCCGAATACCGGTTGATATTGTAGAAAGAGGAATACTGCTTGTACAAATTCATGGAGCTCACCTCGGCGGGCTGCCAGCGCACTTGACTGATGCAGTCAGCGTATATGGAAACCATTTTTAATAAAATAATGCGGCTGTATTCGGCTGAATAGAGGCCTTCCTTGATGGTCAATACCACATCCTGAATGGCCTCTACCGTACTGTCCATATCACGGGATTGCAATTTCTTCTCAAAACTCATGAGGTAAGCGTCCGGAAGCTCCAAACTGCTGGTTTCCCTTTGCAGAAGATCAAGGTCTTGAATGGCAGACAGAGCGGGGAAGAAATAGCTGTATTGAATCAAGGCTTTCGCCTCATGATAGCTTGTGTGAATCTCCGTGAAATGCTCTACCCAGCCGCCTAAGGACACTGCAAAATCAAGATCGAACCGGCTTCTCGCCTCAGAATGAATAAAGTTAACAATGTGATCCGAAACAGGCTCTTCGCGTTGGTTCGTACAGATGATCACGGCTATTTTGTGATCCTGCAATTCCTCCGCAAGCAGCTTGGTTTCAGCCATTTCTGCTGTCTCCAGCTGCTGAATCATTGTGTACAACGTATGCTGCAGCTGTCGTGGCTGCAACTCCTTCCACTTCTCGCTGACGGGGTCAATGACGATACAGCGATAGCGGGAATAGGCCACCGACACCTGAACAGACTGCAGCTGTTCCGTAAGTTCCTCGGGCGTAAATCGGTTATTTAACATATTCAGCATGATACTGTGCCTAATCATTTTGTGATTGGCCTGCAGCGTTTCTTCCAGACTATCGACTTTGATGGAAAGGCTGCTGATAGCCGAATCGATGAATCGATATTCATTCTGCTTCAGGCTGCTGGGGCTATCTACCCTGGCCTTGATATTATTCAGGATCCGCTTAAGAGGACTGTAATTGGCTACGGTGAAGCCGAACGACATGGCTATCCCAACCGCTACAGCGAGCAAACCAAGAAGCGCAGAGACCTCCTTTAAGCTATCCAGCTTATAATAGAAGCTTTTATTCGGGGTGGTTGTGTAAATTCTCCATCCATTTTCTTCGAATTGCTCCTGGGAAACAACATAAGCATCATGATTAAAGTTTTGCGTGAAGCTCTCGCCGGAAGAAGGAAAAGAGAGCAGCGACTGAAGCAGATTCTCGTTCGTGGAGCTGCCTAACATTGATTTATCAGCGGCAGATATGACGATTCCGTGCTGATCCACGATGTATGTATTTTCATAGTCGGCAGGGATCATATTACGAATCAGCTGACTGATCGTCGATTCTTTGATATCAATCGCAACCATGACCTTACTGTCTTGTCCAGAGGACTGAAATGGATAACTGTGAACATAGGAGATTAGAGGCATCGTGCTGCTCTGTTCGGGTAATTCGATATAAGTATCCTCAGGAACCATACGAGTCTGCATCCATAAGGAGCTTTTGTCACTCTTTTTCATCGCTTCAATCCAATCGTAGGCAGTATCTACGCTCGAAGGAGTGACTTCATGGAGCTGCAGCCCATATACAGAAGAGATCATGAAATGATTCTCTGTATCGTACACATGAATGGCCTGAATCAGGTCGGAATAATTCTGCACCTGACTTTTGAGCAGTTGCTCAATGTCCAGAATTTTGCTGTGGTTTCCTTGCAGGCTGTCGAGCTGAATGCTGACGGGGCTGCCCAGGGCAAGCGAAAGATAGACTTGGTTCACCTTTTCGATAACGGAGGTCTCAATATAATTGACGGTACTTTGCAGCTGCAATTGTTTGTTGATCCGAATCTCTTTGCTGTATTGATGGGAGAAGAAGAGATATAAGATAGATCCGAAAAGAAGCGCAATAACAAGGACGACAGCAAGATAGGAAAAAATCATCCTGGATCTCACCGATTGGAAGAGCTTGCGCATTCTTTTTCCTCCTTCATAACGGGTTTCTAGACAACTTCATCATTATATAATAGCCCCGGCACTAGAAATCATGTTGATCGAAATTTAACAAACACCCCCAGAACAATTTACGTTCCGTTAATCTAAATTTACAAACAACTGCACGCTAGATGACGATTCTATTATTCACTCTATTTTTTGGAGAATACACCGGCCAAAACGTACGAATTTGATATAAAACGGAATTTGTTCTATAGATGCCAGGCTCCCTCAAGTGCTAAAGTAACCCCAGATCAGACACGGAATGAATGGAGACGATCCTACACATTCGCTGATGAAATCGAAAAATTACGATTATGGGAGCGTGTATTTGCAGGCCATGAAAAAACCACTTAAAAAATCACTGGCATTTCTTCTAATGTTGTCTATGGTAAGCCCAACGTTTGCAGATCGGAGCTTTGCAGCCGACCAGAAGATTCAGTTCTCTGATATTAAGGGACACTGGGCGGAAGCGAACATTCAAGCATGGGGTGATGAAGGACTGATTCGGGGCTATTTGGATCGTTCATTCAAACCAAACAACGAGATTACGAGAGCAGAATTTATGAATCTGGTGAATGGTGCTTTTGGATATGCAGGACAAGCTGCCATTAACTTTAATGATGTTTCTGAAGATGCATGGTATTATCAGGCCGTTTCTACAGCTAGTGCGGCTGGATATATGGATGGTTATGCGGATCAAACGATGAAACCTCAACATCCGATCACACGTCAGGAAGCGGCCAAAATCATCGCTGGCATTCTGAATCTGGACCTGAATGAGGGAGTAGCGAATGCATTTAGCGATGCTTCGTCCATAGCGGATTGGAGCAAAGGAGCTGTAGGTGGAACTGCAGCAGCCAAAATTATATCCGGATATTCAGATGGAAGCTTCAAACCACTGCAATCGATCACTCGGGCAGAAGCGGTAATTGCACTTTTTAATGCTTTGGAAATAGACTCGAGCGCAGATGCTAAACCATTCAAGCCAAAGGGCACGGCTAATGTGCTGAATGTGGAACCCCCTGCCGAAGAAGCTCGTCTGTCTGCAGTCGAACATGGAGCCAATGCGGACGACGGCACGTTGAAAAATATTGCGGCAACGAATCCATTTATTGATATTTTGGACGGTTTCGAACAAGTCTGGTCCATGAACCAATCGGATTGGAGAGATGGAACAGCAGCGACCAAACCGGGAGTGAAGGGAGAGGTTGCAAAGTATGGCGATGGACCGACCCCATATTATGATGGCTTTAAAAATGATCAAAAGACAGCAGTCGCAGACCAAAAAACATTTGCGAACGAAGAAATTCGAAATCAAGCGACTTGGGTTGCTAACATCAAATATGTAGAAGATGTGACGCAAAATCGTACCGATGAAGAGGCGTTAGCCGCCTATTACGATGACCAGAGAGATAAGATCTACAGTATGATGGAAGCTTTTGGGCCACTGGCTAACACGTATGTAGACATCGTTAAGCCAACGACAAGCGTCGAAAGAGAGATCAGCGACATGGATGTTGTCTTGACAGAAGAAACGGCAGAAGACCAAAGCCAGGGAATGGGAAGTGAATGGGCTAAGACGGAGCTTGCAGACATGGTAGCCCTGGTGGATCTGGTTCGATTCAAGACTCCTTCATCCTCCAACCCTTCGAAATACTTCTACTCTTCCCCAAGACCATGGAGAATGAATTCGAACGGAGAAGTGAAAGAGGTTGTCGATGAGAATGGTTTGGCCGTGTGGGAAACCTTGGGTAAAGGTGAAGTGACAGAAGAACCTTTGGCTTCAGGAGGAACCAAAACAACGGGAGAAAAGCATTTCCAACAATACGAAAGCAACGTGGAAATCATTCCTGCATTGAGCTATGTAAGAAGAATAGCGGAAGATGGACGAGGTAAGGATGGAGCATTCCCGAGCGGTCATACCAGTGCTTCGTATCTGTCTGTTCTTCCTTTTGCCTACGCCACGCCAGAACGATTCTCTGAATTTTTAACAAGAGCTGCTCAAATGGGTGAAAACCGCATTGTGACCGGGATGCACTCGCCGCTTGATGTTATTGGTGCAAGGATTCAAGCGACAGCCATGGCAGCATATGCATTCAACAAGGAAGAGAACCAGGAATTGATGGAAAAGGCATATAACAATACAGGAGAAGTATTTGGAGCATTGGCAGAAAAAGAAAATATGAGTTTGTACGAATATGCACACACGGTAACAGAGGACTATACCTTCAAAAGTGCTTATGATGAAAAGAAATGGGAAGATCATGACGCTAACAAAGCCTTCTACAGAGAAAAACTCACGTATGGTCTGCCACAAACAGGAATCAAAGGTTTGGCTCCCGAAGTGCCGCAAGGTGCAGAAGCTCTATTAAAGACACGTCAGCCTTATTTGACGGATGAGCAGCGTAGAGAAGTATTGTATACGACATCCATTGATTCCGGTTATCCGGTACTGGACGAATCAAAGGGTTGGGGCAGATTGGATTTGGTGACAGCTGCGGATGGCTACGGTGCATTCTTGAACAACGTAACCGTGGATATGGATGCTTCCAAAGGGCGTTTCAATGCAGAGGATTGGTGGAGAAATGATATCTCCGGCAGTGGGATGCTGACGAAAAAGGGAACAGGTACACTTACCATGACAGGCAATAACAGTTACACAGGCGGAACGCTGCTGCAGGCAGGAACGCTGGTGGCTGAATCTGCAACTTCCTTTGGTCTCGGTGATCTGTATGTGGAGAATGGAAAAGTCATCGTTCATGCGGATGGAGCATTAAAATTAAACAGAAACTTTACCATGGACAATGGAACGTTGGAATTGGTTATGGACGATGATAACAGTCAGGTTAATGTTGGTAAAAAGCTGTATCTGGATGGAGGAAACCTCAATCTGGACTTGTCCAACTATAAGATCGAAGGTTCCAAGGATATTACTTTAATGACGGCTGGCGTAATT
Organism: Paenibacillus illinoisensis NBRC 15959; assembly: GCF_004000925.1. Taxonomy (GTDB): domain Bacteria; phylum Bacillota; class Bacilli; order Paenibacillales; family Paenibacillaceae; genus Paenibacillus; species Paenibacillus illinoisensis. The sequence goes on from NZ_BIME01000009.1 coordinate 182,859, forward strand.
AAAGGTGAATTCGACCAAGTCACAGCGGATGGTTATGACGTTCAGGTTACTTACGAAAAGGATCGCATCATTGCACATGTTGTAGCGAAATAAGCTAACGCATTTTATCAAAGCAATACTATTCTTATATGGAAAAGGACTGAACTACGTTGTAGTTCAGTCCTTTTTCCATCTTGAGCAACACGCAGGATTCAGTAGTGAGAGTTCTGCTTTACCCATTTGATTATCATAGATTACATGAAAAAAAGGGAATGGTCCTCACTATTCGCCCGTGTAGGCACCAGCTTTACGTGCTGCACTCACTTCGATTTCAGTAGGTGGCTCATTCGTTGGCTCCAGCTCGGTATGACCTACATAAGGGCGATCACTCCGTGGGCGAGTTCCAGTAAACCCGAAACCTGAAGTGAACAGGACCAGCTGTAATCCCAAGGCATAAGGAGCAGCAGCAGGCCCAATCAGATGGAGCAGCGAGCATAGCACGATCAGCAAGAAGAGTATTTTGTTCACTGTACCTGATGGTTCACGGCGCAGGCTGGCCCAGAGCAGATAACCATACATTATGGCAATCATTAAGGAAACTGCACGCAACCACGGGAGGACGCTCTCCCATGAATCTACGGAAACGTCCAACAGTCGCTGGCGGAACACAAGATCAGCAACCAGAAACAGGGTAGCTGCCAGTGCAGCTGGTTCGGCCAGAGGCCGAAAAATTGTCCAGATGGCCTCGCCCCAATGATCTGTTCGGTTATCTTGACCGAGTTCATCTGATAATGCGGTGCATTCTCGTTCCAATGCTCTGTGCATCAGCGCGAGTCTGGCAGGATCATGCTCCTTGATGCAATCGCGGATCTGATCCTGTAACGTAGAGGAGAGGTCAGATGCCGATTTGCAGGCCAGCATGGCCATGAACAGATCCTGTTGTTCATTTTCTGAGAATGAATACTTTTTATGTTCCAGAATGGTGAGTTTTCCCAATAGGTTTGTGCTTATGTATAATGTATCTTGTATCCTTCGCATTCGCCTTTCGTGGCTGCGGCGAACTTCAGTGGCAGACCATATATATATCCAGAGCAGCAGAGCTATGACTCCAAACAGCACAGCCTCAGCGCCGGGGCGCGATAGTAGCTCTTCGATCCAGGGTTGAAACACACGTTTTCCTCCTTTGCATAAACTTGACGTATCTTGAAACACGCTTCACGTAAGCTTTCTCTCACTATTACACAGGAAGTAGATGAATTCAAGCAGAAAGGGGCACAATTCATGGACCAGATCAACATGGAACAAATTCCACCCACAGCAGCAGAGTATCTTGCCTTGCGACAAATTGCGGGTCTCAGTGCGATGAGCAAGGAGGGAGCAGAAATTGGACTGCCGAACAGTCTTTTTGCCGTATGTTTACGCGATGGAGATGCACTCGTAGGCATGGGCAGGGTTATTGGGGATGGCGGTTGTTTCTTTCAGGTGGTGGATATTGCGGTTCACCCGGATGTTCAAGGCAGGGGATATGGCAAGTTGATTATGAGCGAGATCATGAAATACTTGCGTGAACATGTGCCTGCTCGAGGCTTGGTGAGTCTTCTTGCGGATGTACCTGCAGATCGCCTGTACTCCCAATTTGGTTTCACCTATACCAGCCCGAAATCGGAAGGCATGTGGTGGAGGCAGGGAGAATAGAAGGTAAGAAATCTGGGTCAAACCTATTTAAATAGAGCAAGTCTTGGGTATGTGAAATAACCTCACCAAACTCCATCTACTATTTAACTCTTCAACCTTTGGTCTCTCAAAGGTTGTTTTTTTGCTTTACATCCATTAATTTACAGGTATAATGTAATTCAAATACAATTTACAATTTACGATTTACAAAATCTCAATACAAGCAACAGAATGGAGGAGATGAAGTTGGACAAAGACCAGCGGACTCAATTGAATCGAATGGTAGAACGATCCATGGATCAAGCAAGCAAGAATCTTTCGGGAACTAAAGGGGTTGTCTCCGTGAGATTAAGTCAGGAAGAAATTGATATTATTGATCAGCTTGTCTTCCTTGAACTGGCCAAAAACCGTTCAGATGCAACGGCGATGTTAATCAGGGAAGGAATTCGGGCACATCAATCGTTATTGAGCGAGATTCAAGAGTATACCGCAGAGCTTGAGCGGGTAAAGGCCAAAATTCAACAGTCCATTCGTAATTCAGGGTTGTTGACACGTCTGCAAAGTGAAACGGGAAGCGAGATGAAGGGGAAAAGAGAGGGAACGGATGAAACAAACGAAAAATGAAATCCATAACGACAGTTACGGATCCATTCTGCGCATTCCATCCTTTTGTGTACTTCTTGTAGGCAGACTGCTATCCGGTGCAGGCCAGATTTTATTTTCTATGGCTACGATGTGGTATATTCTTCAGCTGACCGAGTCTGCACTCGCAGCAGCGCTGATTCCTATGTTACCTTACTTTATCTATGCTTTCCTGGGTATACCTCTAGCAACGATCAGTGATCGGCTGCCCAAGAAGCAGCTCTTGATCTGGACAGATATACTGAGAGCCTGCGTGGCTTGCATATTGGCGCTTTTATTCATGAGTGGTCAGATGGTACCGTGGCATATCTATGCTGCCAATTTGCTCATTGCCATTCTTGGATTTTTGTTCAATCCGGCAACCCAGACCGTCATCCCCGCCATTCTGCCCAACCCATCGAAACAGCTGGCACCAGCCAATGCACTCCTTAACTCATCTTCCAAAACGATTGAATTGCTTGGATATGCTATAGGTGGCATACTCGTAGCGTTCATCTCTGTTCAGTCGATCCTGTTCATCTACGCGCTCACCTTTCTGGTCTCTTCTCTCTCCATTGTCTTTATTCATATCCCGGTGACCAAAGTAGTGAAGCAAAAAGGAATCTCTGGCTTTATGAGGGACAGCATGCAAGGGATTATCTTTTTGTTTTCGCGTAAAATTCTGGCCTGCTGCATCATTTTTGGTGCTATTATCAACTTCGCTGGCGCGCCTCTGCACATCTTTACTCCGATCTTTGCCAACATGGTGCTTCATGCCGGACCCCAAGGGTACGGTCTTCTCCAATCCGCTTTTGCTGCCGGCGGTATTGCAGGCTCTCTGCTCAGTGGGAAGTATGCCAAACGGCTTTCGCTCGCCCAATGGTTTCTGATCAGTTATCTGATCTCGGGAGCAAGCTTGTTACTTATGCCCATGTTTCCTAATCTGTACATCGCTATTGCCTGTTCGTTCCTGTTAATGCTGGGGCTTACCCTCGTTAATGTACCTTTGGTTACCTCGATTCTTCTATCCACACCGGAGGAAAAGAGAGGGCGTGTCATGAACAGCATGGGGGTCTTAATGAGCGGACTCAGCAATCCACTCGGTTTATTGCTTGGAGGGTGGTTCATTGAAACGTATAATCCATCCTGGGTGTACATGGGGATCGGTGTATTTGTAGTGATTATGGGCTTAACCAGCCTGTTCATACATCCTTTTCGAGAGGAGCAGGGTACACATAGCAGGACACAGAAAGCGGTCGATTTATGACCTTTGCCAAGGTGGGTCAAGTCAAAAAAAGAAGTAAGCTGCTAAAGCTGCGTATGCGGTTTTTTGGGTGGTTCGCGTTTCTTTTACTGAACGGAAAAGGAGTTGTGATTACTTATTTGAATACAGCATGTACAGGGGAATGGGCTGTTGAGCCAGACTCGTGGTTTACAAGTGAGTACAGACGGTTTAAGATGGCGTGAGCCGTTTAAGGTATATAACAATAGGATTAAGTATTACAATATAACGGTATGTTGACTAGATGATATCTAATGAAAAGAGGGATAAGATATGAAAGTTGCGATTTTTGGAGCGACTGGAACGATTGGAAAGACAATACTGTGGGAGCTTATGGACCGTGGTCATGAAGTGACTGCGATTGTGCGTGATCCGTCCAAAGTGGAAATGGTTCATGAACGTCTGCGTGTGGAAAAGGGAGATTTGTTGAACCCGGATCAGGTAGCCGATTATACAGCAGGCCAGGAAGCTGTCGTAAGTGCCTATGGTCCGAAATTCGGAGAAGAAGAGGAGCTGCTGGAAGTTACACGTTCACTGATTGAGGGTGTTCGCCGCGGCAAAGCCAGCCGTCTGGTTGTCGTTGGCGGAGCTGGCAGCTTGCTGACCGATTCCGGTGAGATGCTGATGGATACCCCTGGATTTCCGGAGGAAGTTAGAACCCTGGCTAAGGCACATGTGGATGCTTATGGCTTAATCGAGGAATCGGATATCCACTGGACGTATATGAGCCCAGCGGCAACAATCACATCCGGACCGCGGACAGGCCATTTCCGGATCGGGATGAATCGTTTGGTCACCGATGATCTGGGAGAGAGCACGATCTCGGTTGGCGACTTTGCTGCGGCATTGGTGGATGAGCTTGATGATCCGCAGTTTATTGGTTCCCGTTTTACGGTAGCTTATTAAGGGAAAGTGTGCCGGGAGCTAGTAGAATCGAATGATGCCAAACGCAGAATGAGAAGTTACTCACCGGGAGGGATGAACCTTGTTTATCGTCACCGCTGAACAGATGCGAGCTGTAGATGAGCACACCATCCATAAGCTGGGCATTCCTGCTGCGAGTCTAATGGAGAACGCGGGCAGAGCCATAGCGGAGGAAGTTATCACCTTGTGCCGGGAAGAGGTTGCGGGCAGTAGGGTTGTTGAGCACAAAAGGCGCCGGGAGCAGGGAGAGGCACAGCGGGCACACACCGGGCCCGGTGATCGCCAAGGTTCCGGGGGCGACATCATCGCCGATCCGGCGCTGGTGATGGCGCACCCCGCTGATCAGCATTGGTACATGCTGATCGGTAAGGGCAATAATGGCGGGGACGGGCTGGTTGCGGCCCGCCATCTGCTTGAAGCGGGGCTCGGCGTGACCTTGATCTACGCCGATGCGCCCGAGTCACTGCGGGGCGAAGCCGCCGTGCAGCGGGATGCCGCTGCGCAGCTCGGCATCCCTGCCCTTGTCCACGGCCGTGAAGCCGTGGACTTCAGCCGGTGCACAGGCATCGTGGATGCACTGCTGGGCACCGGCTCGCAAGGGGCGCCGCGGGGAGCTTACGCGGCGCTGATTGAGGCGGCGAACGACAGCGGCAAGCCGGTCGTGTCCGCCGATGTGCCAAGCGGGCTGAATGCCGACACCGGGGAGGTATACGAGCCTTGCATTCAAGCCCGGGTGACTGTATGCCTCGCGCTGCTGAAGCGCGGACTTGTACAGTATCCGGGCGCGACGGCCGCAGGGCGCATCGTGGTGCGCGCCATCGGCATTCCGGCACTGCTTGCGCCGGAGCACGGTCCTTCCGTTCGTCTGTTGACGAAGGAAGTGATGCGCGGTGCCCTGAAGGTGGATACGGATCGTCTGCGGGCACCTGACGGGCACAAGGGTACCTACGGCCACGTACTGCTGGCCGCAGGCAGTCTGCCGATGAGCGGCGCAGGTCTGCTCTCGGCCAAGGCTGCGCTGCGCGCTGGCTGCGGACTCGCCACATGGGCGCTACCGGCGGCACTGCTGCCGCATGTCATCGGCAGTGTGCCTGAGCTCATGCTCGCAGCCGCCGCAGATGGCGACAGCGGCGAGTGGAACGCGGCTTCCGCCGAAGCCGTGCTTCGTCTTGCGGAGAGCAGCGACGTGATTGCAGCCGGGCCAGGCCTCGGCCGCTTCGAGGGCGACACCGGCTGGCTGCGCCGCCTGTGGCAGCAGACGGATCGCCCGCTCGTCATCGACGCGGACGCCCTCAACATGCTTGCAGACGCGGGCCCATCCGGGCCTCGCGACTGGGGCCAGCGAAGTGCGGCGACCATTCTGACGCCGCACCCCGGAGAGATGGGCCGCCTGCTGGGCATGCCGACCCTCGAAGTGCAGCGTGACCGAATTGGTCACGCTGCACGGTACGCCCGCGAGCAGGGCGTGACCCTGGTGCTCAAAGGAGCACGAACGGTCATCGCAACGCCTTCCGGCGAGGCGTACATTAACACCACCGGGCACGCCGGTATGGCAACGGGCGGCGCCGGGGACGTATTGACCGGCATCATCGCCGGTCTGCTCGCTCAAGGACTCAGCGCGGAGCAGGCAGCCGCTTTTGGTGTATACCTGCACGGCCAGGCCGCCGAGCAGGCTGCTCAGCGGCGCGGCGACCCGGCGTCTCTGCTGGCAGGAGACATCATTGACGCCCTGTGATACTCTTCGCTGAGAGAGCCTTAACCTGCGTGAACTGAATAATATACTCGAAATTCATCTGTGCAATAGACTAACCCGAAAAGGCAAAGAAAAGATCAGTGAGATGATCTCTTCTTTGCCTTTTTATCTGGTTATCTTGTGCAGTAAGGATGATAGCGTTTATAGATGATCAGCCATCCTCTATATATCAACGGTTTCTCCTGCCGCCGAAGCAAATGGTCAGCTTACGGTTGCTTCTGCCTACGATACTGCTCACCAAAAATTCTGTTTTAAGCTGAGCTGTATTACCATGCAGCCACCGATCCGTCTGTCCGGCTTTCGGTGCCAGCGCATAGTACCCCGCTGCCTGGGTCACGCCATATAATCTGGCCGCGTCCAAACATGGTAGGGTCGAGAGCAATCTGAATATCATGCCCTTTACGGGCAAGTGCTTGTGCAATATGCTGCGGAAAGCCGGTCTCCACCAGTATCGTTTTGCCTTTTGTCCACTGCCACCTTGGAGAATCCAGGGCTGCCTGCGGATTCAAGTGGAAGTCTACTGTGTTCATGACAACCTGCACGTGGCCCTGAGGCTGCATGAAACCGCCCATGACCCCGAATGGGCCAACTGCTTCATCGCCGCGCGTAAGGAACCCTGGAATGATCGTATGATACGTACGTTTGCCTGGCTCCAGTGCGTTGGCATGATCCGGATCGAGTGAGAAGTTATGACCCCGATTCTGCAGGGCGATACCTGTTCCCGGTACGACCAGCCCGGAGCCGAAGCCCATATAATTGCTCTGAATGAAGGAAACCATGTTGCCTTCCCCATCAGCCGCAGCGAGGTATACCGTACCGCTTCCTTTTGGATCGCCTGCTTCAGGCATGCGTGCCACGTCCCCAATGAGTTTGCGCCGCTCTTCCGCATACGCTTCGGATAGGAGCTCCTTCACCGTCACGCCCATCTTCCGCTCCTCGGTAATATATTTCTCTCCATCGGCGAATGCGAGTTTCATCGCTTCTAGCTGTCTGTGGTACCCGAGCACGGATTCTTTTTCTTCAAAATCGAACCCTTTGAGCAGATTGAGCGCTGAGAGGGCAATCAGTCCCTGACCGTTTGGCGGGATCTCCCAGACATCGTAGCCACGATAGGAAACCGAGATGGGATCGACCCATTCAGGCTGAAAGGCCGCCAGGTCGTCTTTGGTCAGGTAGCCGCCATGCTCTGCCATAAACGAATGAATGCGCTCCGCCAGTTCTCCTTCGTAAAAGTCACGTGCGTTGCTCTCGCCGATTCGGCGAAGTGTAGCCGCGTGATCCGGCGAACGCCACATCTCGCCCGCGGCCGGAACACGCCCGCCTGGAGCGAATGTCTCAAACCAAGCACGCCCGGCTGCCGCATCGCCCTGGCGTGCATAAATGTCCGCTGCCCGTGCCCAGTGACGGGCCAGCCCAGGCGCAAGCGGGTAACCTTCTTCCGCGTAGCGGATAGCCGGTTCCAGCGCTTCCGCTAGCGTAAGCCGCCCGAAGCGGCGGCTCAGCTCAGCCCAGCCTGCCGGTGCGCCAGGCACCGTCACCGGGATGACCCCAAGCTTCGGCATCTCCGAATGGCCTGCCGCCTTGAGCGCCTCAATGGATATGCCCTGAGGCGCAGGACCGCTGGCATTCAGGCCGTGCAGCTTGCCCTCGGTCCAGACGAGGGCAAAAGCATCGCCCCCAATGCCATTGGACGTTGGCTCCAGCACGGTGAGCGCAGCAGCCGTTGCGATTGCGGCATCAATGGCGTTGCCGCCTTTTTTTAACACATCCAGACCTGCTTGTGCTGCAAGAGGCTGCGAAGTGGCGACGATGCCTTTGTTGGCATAGACGGGCACACGAAAAGAGGGGTACGGTTGATAGAGTGGATCATAGTTCATCAGACGGTTCAGCTCCTTGTCCCAAGATGTCAGGTTCCGGTATACCGGATGCTTAACTCCTAACCCACTTCGGAACAAGCTCATGATTCTCCTGCTGAATTGCCAAATTCAACCTGACATGGACGATAAATCGGTTAAGTAAGTACACCATATTTTTGCTTAATACCTATTGGTTTTCACTAACACTTGACCTTAGGTGGTCACCATATCGCCGCCGTTGATATGGATGCACTCACCGGTTACGTACGAAGAATCACGCGATGCGAGATAGACATAGGCCGCTGCCAGTTCATATGGCTGGCCAGCACGACCCATCGGCGTTTCAGTTCCAAATACCTGCACATCTTCAGCAGAGAAGCTGGAGGGAATGAGAGGGGTCCAGATTGGACCTGGAGCCACACAATTGACCCGAATTCCCTGAGAAGCCAGCGATTTGGCGAGTACGCGTGTCAGAGAGACAACAGCCCCTTTGGTGGAGGAGTAATCAATCAGCTGCACATTGCCTTTATAGGCTGTAATGGAAGCGGTGTTGATGATGGAAGCCCCTTTGCACATGTGCGGGAGGGCGGCCTGAATCAGAAAAAAATAGGAGAACACATTGGTTTGAAATGTGTGGTAGAGCTGTTCTTCCGTAATGTCGACAATGCTCGGCTGCACATACTGCACCGCGTGATTGTTGACCAGAATGTCTATTTTCCCGAAGGTTTCCATTGTAGAACGAATGACAGCATCACAGTTTTTCTTCAGCCGAAGGTCGATCTCAATGAGCAGACAGCGCTGGCCCAGCTCTACAATACGATCCCGAGTCCACTCGGCATCCGTCCGTTCATACAGGTAAACAATGACAATATCTGCACCTTCCTTGGCATAAGCAATGGCTGCGGCTCTGCCGATTCCACTGTCCCCACCCGTAATGATGGCCACTTTGCCATCCAGTTTGCAGCTGCCGATATATGCCGGATCCTCGCTAATGGGCTCAGGTACCATGAGTGTTTCCAGACCTGGCTGCCGGTCTTGGTGCTGGGGTGGAAATGCCAATTTTTGCTCTTTGCAGACCGTCTTCTCACCATAAAAAGGGTAGACAGGATTCATTCGCTTTGCATCCTCCTCGAGCTTTCATTGATATGCCTAAGCTATGCGTTCGCCCAGAAGAAGGTGCGGTGAGAGAAGAAGTCATTTGTTTTTTGAAGGAGAAATATACCATAATAAGGATGTAGTAATCAAAATAGTGGAGGTGTCAGGAGCGAGTGAATATACAGGGAATTAATCATCTGTGCTTTTCCGTATCCAATCTGGAACGATCCATTACCTTTTATGAGCAGGCTCTCGGTGCCCGAATTCAAGTGAAGGGCAACAAGCTGGCCTATTTTGACCTGGCTGGTCTCTGGATCGCTTTGAATCAGGAGGATGTTATTCGCAATTATACGGAACGAACCTATACACATATTGCCTTCACTGTGAAAGAAGAGGAGTTTGATAAGTCTGTGCAAGAGCTAAAGGCAGCAGGGGCTGATATTCTTCCTGGCAGAGCGCGCGATCCCAGAGATGCAAGGTCTGTTTATTTTACCGATCCCGATGGTCATCTGTTCGAACTGCACACAGGCACCATGAAACAAAGACTGGATTATTATCGTGAAGATAAACCACATATGACTTTTTATACGTAAAAATGGATCAGAGAATCCATGAAGAGGAATAACTTACATGAGTATTGTGTAAACAATGGAATTTCCTGTAATATGGACAAATATACCTTAATTTACCACCGTTAAATACTTTTGTTCATTCCCAAGGAGGTTTGTCATGCTTCAGTTTCCCAAACCGGATGTAGAGCAGTATTTCCAGACGTATCGCATTTCGCACTTTGCCGTATCGGCTGACGAGAAACGTTTGTTTTTTGACAGCAATCTAAACGGTGAGCCGAATATTTGGGCGATGGATCTGCCGGGTGGTTACCCGTATCCCTTGACGTATTTGAACCAGAGCAGTCAGTTTATCAAGCCTGATCCGCTTGGACGCCATATTCTCACGGGGTTTGATCGGGACGGCGATGAGAACTACCATCTATATGCGCTTAAACCGGAGGGTGGCGTGCCGCTGCCCATTGTGCCTGCAGAGCCGAATGACCGCTGTTATTTCTCGGAGTTGTCCGAGGATGGACAGCGACTGTATTACGTGACGAGTGCGGGAAACCCGAATTATCTCAATTCACGTCGACGCGACCTGGAGACAGGCGAGGATGTGCTGTTGTACAGCGGGGAAGAGGCGACGAGCTATTTGGTTGCGATAAGTCCCGACGAGAAGAGCTTCGTCATTGTGAAAATGTATTCCAATACGTATCAGACAGCGCACCTGCACTTGGAAGGGGAGATTATATCCATTCTGCCCGATTCGGAGAGACAGAGCCAGGTATCCGAAATTCTATTTGCAGATGACCATCGCCTTTTGCTCGTCACCAATGATAAGGAAGAATATTCTTATGTGGCTGAATTTAGACTGGATACCCGCGAGTTCCGACCTTTGTGCAAAATTGAAGGGGAGGACGTGGAGATGATTCGCTGGCATAAGGCATCGGAGACATTGTACTTCTGGACGCTTACAGGTACAGAAAACCGAATGTACATCCTGGGCAAAGATGCTGAGCAGCCGCGTCGCCTCGACATGCCTTTGGATACGGTAGAACAGACGCGCGTAACCAAAGCGGGCAATGTGTACATTCTTGGCCGGGGTGCGATTCAGCCGCATAATATCTACCGTTTGCCTGCGGGGAGTGATTCTTGGGAATCACTAACGGCCAACCGGGTGACAGGACTTGATCCGGATGATCTGGTCTATCCTGATCTGGTTCGGTACAACTCCTATGATGGGCTGGAGATTGAGGCACTTTTCTTTAAAGCCAAGCCGGAGCAGGCCAACGGTTATTCGGTGTTCTGGCCGCATGGTGGACCACAGGCCTCGGAAGCCAAGTTTTTTCGGCCGATGTTCCAGCTGATGCTGGCACAGGGCTATCATATTTTTGCGCCAAACTTCCGTGGAAGCACCGGGTATGGTGCCGAGTTTGTGAAGATGGTAGAGAGGGACTGGGGCGAGGGGCCAAGGCTTGACTGTGTTGCCGGCATAAATTGGCTGTTTGACCAAGGCATCTCCTCACCGGATCGCCTGTTTGTGGTTGGAGGCAGTTATGGCGGGTACATGACGCTGCTGCTTGCGGGTCGCCATCCCGAGCTGTTCCGGGCAGCAGTCGATATCTTTGGACCAAGCAACCTGTTTACGTTCCTGGAATCCGTCCCTGAGGATTGGAAACCGATGATGGATAACTGGCTCGGTGACCCCGTTCGCGACCGTGAGCGGTTAACGAAGGACTCGCCTATCACTTACCTTGACCAGATGGTAAACCCGATGCTGGTCATTCAAGGCGCGAATGATCCAAGGGTTGTGAAGGCCGAATCGGATCAGATCGTGGCGGCTCTCCAGGATAAGGGCGTAGACGTGGAGTATATCGTATTGGACGATGAGGGTCATGGCTTCTCCCGAAAGACGAATGAGATCCTTGTGTATCGACGGATGCTGGAGTTTCTGCAGAAGCATCAGGAAGCGCCTGTAACGCAGGCCCAAGCTTAACTTATCGTTTAACAATTTAGTTAGCAAGACAGGATAAAAAACGACCGAAGCAGGGGCAGTCCCTGATTTCGGCCGTTTTTTTGGTTTATTCTTATTCGTTGCATCAGATCGGTTGCTCTAATCAATCAATCTAAGCACAGAATCGATATAGTGCTGCGCCCAGACTGCAAAAGGCAGATCTGCATCCCATGTGACCCGATTGGTTGCTTTGGCTTCTCCCCATACGAGAATACGCTGATACAGCAGATGAATCCCTAAGCGAACGGCAAAGTGTTTGCATCGCTCTTCGTCATCAGCGCAGACAAATTCCCGGTAAGTGTACAGAAAGCGCTTGGCAAGCTCGGGCTGATTTTTATGTATATACATGGCTGTCATTTTGGTCAGATCTGCCGTACCGTCCCCGAAATAGGAGGTGGTAAAATCAAACAGGCCACTAATGCGCCAGTCGGAAGCATGGTCGCCAATCTTCTGGATGACAAAGTTCTCCACCTTGAAATCGCCCATGACAAATCCCGGAACGGACATGGCCTCAAATGCAGCCTCTGCAAGCCTAAGCTGTTCGTCCACCCAAGCTATATCTGCATCCGTAATGACAGAGTACTTCTGCGCATCCAGCAGCCAGTGACGGATGGTTCCATACAGCCAGTCGAGATAAGTCCCCGCAAAGGGAACGATTCGTTCGGCTATGGGGTCATACTCGCCTGCATCCGGTACTTTCCATCGATGCAGTTCGATCAGGCTATGTGCGAGCATGGAGGCAATCTCTTCTTGCTCATCCTGTCCGAGTGCGGCCTGGAGTGAAGAATCATACAGGTGTTTTCCCGGTAAACGAGGCATGATCGCGTAACTCCAGCCCAGTAAGTCCGTGTTTTTTTGCAGCAGGTAGGGGACGGGCACAGGAATGGCCGTGTGCTCAGCTAACTGCTGGGCGAAAAACTGTTCTTCTTGCAGCTGTCCAACATACAACGGGTTGCCTTTCAAAATATACTCCCCTTGAGAGGTACGGACGAGCAGTGTCTGGCCCATGACTCCCTTTTCGGTTTGTTTGTATTCTTCAAGGATTCCCAGGTTGAATTCATGGAGTGCTTCTTGAAGTGAAGAGAATGCAACATCGCCAATTTTGTGGGTAGCAAAATAAATTCGGGTTGTCATAAGGGCCTCCTGCCGGTTTAGTCCTCGTCCTCTTCGACCAGATCGAACGTTTCCTCATCCACCAGTCCACGAACAAATGCTTCAAAGCTCGGTGCCAGGTAAGTGATTTCATAGTCATCTTCCTGGTCTACATGTACAACGCAGGGCTCACCTTGCGGACCGCAGAAACGATAATCCAGCATCACGACATCATGACCGGCAGATGGACAGTCGCAGATCACAATGCCCAGATCAGGGTATCCCCAGTCCTCAATCATGAAGCGACTTCCCAATTCTCCGGTAAGGGAATAGGACTTGGTATGCCCAATGCCCATGATGCTGGAAATGGCGATATGATCTTCCGCCCAGGATGTGGCTTCTTCTGTAGGGAAAACAGTACGTGCAGGAACTCCGCCGTTTTGAGTGTTCATTAATTGAATATAGGAAGCAGGCAGTTTGTAGCCCAGTTCCTGCTCGGTAGAGATGATTTGGCTTTCATCAAAAGGAGAAGAAACATAGCTGCTCTGTGCATAGTCGCTCTGCTCCCAAAACGTGGAGGGATCATAGGAGCCTGAGGCCGCTCTAAGATGGTTCTGGATCCCGCTTTGTTCCCATTCAGCCAGCTTCTCTTGATGATGCTGCCGGTCCCGCTGCATTTTTACAACTTTGGAACGGGTTGAATTCAGGAATTCGAGTGTCGAATCATCATAGGGCTGAAGCCGGTCAGCCTGTTCAAATGCTTGCAATGCCTGATCATATAAGGCCATATGGTAATAGGCATAACCCAGACGGAATTGCCAGAGTGGATCCCATTTGCCTTGCTCTTCAACGGACTTAAGCTGATGAATGGCTTCACGGTATTGTGCGCTATTGTTATATGCTCTCGCTAGATGACCTGTTAGGTCATAATTCCGATCGGGTACAGGGATCTGTTCAATGCGTTTGATAATGAGACCAAACAGGTCCTGTTCGTGCCAGGTATTCAATTGATCAAGCAGTTCTCGTTCCATCCTTTAGCCTCATTTCAAATAGGAGATTCAAACCTTCTCCATTATATCCCAGAATTTTCATCCATGGGGAGAAGGGTACAAATCGTAACAAAAACACTCCCATAGAGGGAGTGTTTTATGGATATATTGTGTCTTCTGTATGTTATATCTGAACTTACAAATCGTCGAATCCGTTGTCGTCGCCGACTTTACCATAGTTACGGGATTTCGCCTCGAAGAAGTCTGTTTTTGTGGCATTGAGTGCTTCATCAGAGAACGGCTTGATCCAAGGCATGCAGTTTACATCCACGCCTTCGTAAGCTTTATCCATGCCCATGAGACGCAGACGTTTGTTGGCGATATATTTGATGTAATCTTCCAACTCGTTCAGGTCAATTCCACGAACATTGCTGAGCGTGTAGTGTGCCCAGTTGGTTTCCAGCTCGACAGCACGGTTGATTGTTTTATAGACATAGTCCATGTTCTCAGGCGTGTTCAGTTCAGGGAAATCAACAAGCAGCTGCTTGAACACTTCAGCGAAGAAGTAGCAGTGCTGATTCTCATCACGCTGAATGTAAGAGATCATCTGGCTGGTTGCCATCATCTTCTGGTCACGAGCCAGGTTGTAGAAGAAGGCGAAAGTACTGTAGAAGAAAATACCTTCAAGTACTAAGTCAGCTACCATGGCTTGGAAGAATGTCTGTGGAGACGGCTCGTCTCGGAAGCTCTGATAGATATCGGCGATAAACCGGTTGCGGTCGAGCAGTACAGGATCATGTTTCCAATATTCAAAAATCTCTTTTTGCTCCCGATCAGACACGATGGAGGACAGCACGTAAGAATACGATTGGTTGTGAACGACTTCCTGTTGTCCGATAATGGCCGAGATCGCTTCGAGCGAAGAATCAGTGAAGTAGCGTTTAACGTCACCTACAAACATCGTTTGCATGGAATCGAGAACAGCCAGCAGGGAAATGTTGATTTTGAATGTACGCTGTTCTTCCGGATCCAGTTGGGCGAATTGGGATGCATCCTTGGACATTGGAATTTCGTCAGCGATCCAGTGGTTGAGCAGCAGCACTTTGTACAGCTTGTACATATGAGGCATACGAATGTCGTTCCAGTTCAGAATCCCGGAGCATTCACCTTCAATAATTCGCGTGGATTGGTTAGGTGCTTCTGTATTGAAAATTTTCTGTACTTGCATAATCCGTTCACTCCTTGAATGAATTTACACTGTATAACTACAATGACAGAACAACCTTCCGATCGCTGTTATCCCCTGATTTTCTGATTCCCTCTTTCAAAGGGTAAAATCCCGCGATAGCGTATGCTTCCGAAGTAGCTTTCTTTCAGAAAGCTTTTAGGCGAGCGCTTCGCTTCTCCAGCTTTGTTCTGTCCTCTTCGTTATGGTGTAATATTTAGTTCATTTATACATCAGGGTTCTATATGTGGCATCTATATCAACATCGCTGGGATGCTGTGATCGTAATTTGGGCAAAAAAGTACCAGGGCAGCGCCATTTTGCAATCAAAACAGGATGCCCTGGTGGTCATCGTGAATCTAATAATCTATCGATCAGCTTGCGCAGGAGTCACATTCTTCAATCGTCAATGCACGGCTGCGAACATAATAGGTCGATTTCAGACCCGCTCTCCAGGCATGCAGGTGCAGTTCAAGGAACTCCGTTGCTTTGATATCAGGGCGGACATACAGGTTGAAGCTTTGTCCCTGATCGACGTGACGTTGACGGGCAGAAGCCATGTTGATGGAAGCATGCTGATCCACCAGGAAGGCCGTTTTATAGTACCAGATGGTTTTGTCGGACAGGTCTGGTGCCGGGTTGGCAATCTTGTACGTTGTTTTCTCTTCATAGGACAACAGCTCATAGAGCGGGTCGATACTGGCAGTAGATCCGGCAATGATGGATGTTGAACCATTAGGTGCGATCGCGAACAACCATGCGTTACGTACACCGTTTTGCTGAACTTCAGCCTGCAGCTCTTTCCATTGTTCGGTCGTTACGAATTCGCCTACGCGCTCACCCGTTGTGTAATCACGCTGCTCGAAGTATTTGCCGCTCTCCCAGTCGGAACCTTTGAATTTCGGATAGTGTCCTTTTTCCTTGGACAGTTCCATGCTGGCTTTGACGAGCAGGTAGTTGATTTTTTCGTACAGGTTATCGTTGTAGGTTACAGCCTCATCGGATTCCCAACGGATGCCCTCAAGAGCAAGCAGGTGGTGAAGTCCGAATGTACCCAAACCTACGGCACGGTATTGGCTGTTAGTATATTGGGCTTGCAGTACTTCAATGTTGTTAATGTCAATGACGTTATCCAGCATGCGAACCTGAATCGGTACCAGACGCTCCAGTACGTTATGAGGCACGGCACGTGCCAAGTGAATGGAGTTCAGGTTGCAGACCACGAAGTCGCCAGGCACTTTGGAAATCACGATGCGTGTCTGACCATCCTTGGTTACAAGCTCTTCTTTTTCTACTACCGTTGCAGACTGGTTCTGCATGATTTCGGTACAGAGGTTGGAAGAGTATACCATGCCATGGGCACTGTTCGGGTTGGAACGGTTAACCGTATCGCGATAGAACATATAAGGTGTACCTGTTTCAAGCTGTGACTTCATCACGCGTTTCATAATATCGATGGCTTGTACCGTAATACGGGACAACAGCGGGTGGTTTACCGCTTCTTCATACTTTTCGCGGAATGTGCCTTCGCCGAAGGACTCGTCATAGAAATCTTCTAAGCCGAGTGCGCGGCCGTTTTCGTCTTTCCAGCCCATGATCTTTTTCGTTTCATGTGGGCAGAACAGGCTCCACTCACCGCGGCTGGCTACACGTTCCATGAACAGGTCAGGCAGACATACGCCATGGAATACGTCATGTGCACGCATCCGCTCGTCACCGTTGTTCAGCTTCAGATCCAGGAACGCCAGAATGTCTTTATGGAAGACGTCCAGGTAAACGGCAATTGCACCTTTGCGTGTTCCCAGCTGATCTACGCTAACTGCTGTATTATTCAATTGGCGAATCCAAGGGATTACGCCAGAGCTTGTGTTTTTGTGACCACGGATGTCCGAACCACGGGCTCTGACTTTACCGAGGTACACACCGATACCGCCGCCCATTTTGCTAAGTCTAGCTACATCCGTATTGGAATCGAAGATGCCTTCAAGGGAGTCGTCGACTGTATCGATGAAGCAGCTGGAGAGTTGTCCGGCCACTTTTTTACCTGCATTGGACATGGTCGGCGTGGCAGCCGTCATATACATGTTGCTCATCGCCCAATAAGCTTCCTTAACCAGATGCATGCGGTTCTCTGCAGGCTCCTGGTGCATCAGGTACATGGCGATAACCATGTAGCGCTCTTGAGGCAGCTCCATTACTTTGCCGTCAAAGTCGTGTGCGAGATAGCGTTCTGCCAGTGTGAGCAAGCCAATGTAGTCAAAGAGCAAATCGTTGCGGTAATCAATGCATTCCGCCAATTCGTCAATTTGTTCTTTGGTGTAGCATTCCAATAGTTCTTCACGGTAGATGCCTTTTTTTACAAGGTCTACAAGGAGAGGATGGAATGCACCGTAGGGCTCGTCCGGATAAGATTTATATCTACGGTTGGTAGCCGCTTTTTTGTAAAGGGAAGTAAGCAGCGAGCGTGCCGCAGCGAATTTCCAGTTCGGCTCCTCTTTGGTTACCAGTTCCAGTGCGCTCATCATAAAAGCGTTACTGATCTCGTCTCCGGTTACTTCGTCACGACGAAGTTTGCTGTTAACCCCGCGTACCAAACGTTCCTTGTCCAGCATGTCCAGTCCTTCCAGGATACGGTCGGCATATACCGAGATACGCATATCGTCAAAGGCAAGCTGGCGGTTGTTCGGCTTGATCACAACTTGTGGCATGAATATTCCTCGCTTTCGCATGATTAAGAGATAAATTGGAGAAATTCTTATATAAAGAATTGAGTGTCTTCTTACGGTGAGAAAAAATAGATACATCAGGGTGGACTGCGGTGGTGACAGTTTGCGCATGCAAAGACCCCGTAACATAGGAGCAGCTTCAGAACATGATCATATAAAAAGCACTCCCCGCCTGACGGCCTGAAAATGCCCATGAATGCACTGGCTTCCTGACAGTCGCAAATGGTATGTCGACCGCAAGGTGCTATTATGTAAGGTTATGTCCATATCTAGTTGCGACTGTCATAGAGGCAACCGGGTGCAGTCCAAACAGCCCCGTTAACCTCGGCGTCAGTTCTGTTTCGAGAAATCGATTTTCACCTACAGGGACGTGCCTTTGAAGGTGATTCCATCCTGTTTTTCGCGAGATTGCAGAAGATGACTTTCAGAAGTGGGGAAACGCTTTGTCACTACATTTTGTTGCTGTTATCCTACTCTAACCCAACATCTTGTGTTTGTAAACAGGTTCAGCACACTAAAACGTAATTCCGAGTATACCATTTTCGGCATGAATCCGCAAAGGAAAAGGACTGGAAGATTTGAAGATTATTCAAAAAAAAATTTTGTCCAAATGGAATGACGTCTTCACGTCAGTTTGAATTGTGATGCCTTCAACTGTTAAAATAAAAATAGTCAAAATTGCGCTAAATATAGCGACAACGGTAATCTACGAAGCTAAAAGGGAGGCGGGGCAGGATGGCAATAGCAGAAGTGACCGTAATTCCAATTGGAACAGGAACGACCAGTCTAAGCAGTTATGTGGCCGATATGCAGGCCGTATTGGAAAACCAGCGTGGCATTACATATCAGCTGACTTCAATGAGCACTATTATCGAAGGACCGCTGAACGAGGTCTTCACAGCCATAGCGGCTCTGCATGAAGCTCCGTTTCTATCGGGGGCCCAACGGGTCTCTACATCCGTCAAGATTGACGATCGGCGGGATAAACCGGATGCCTCCAGCATACAGAAGCTGCAATCTGTTCAGGACAAGCTGGCATCCCGTGAGGTACGTCCGAATTAGGGGTTAGGATGGGATTAGAGTGACTTGATACTTTTTGAACGGAAAGAACTCAACCTTCTAGGTTGAGTTCTTATTTGTGCAAGGAATTATTCAGCGATTACCAGTGAAGCTCCAATCAACGTGGAATTGGTAAAACCGCCTCCGACATTTTGGAATGAGTAGTTGGCAATAGGTGCACCGATTACGGTAGCGTAATCTCCATCAAGTAAATCTCCAGTTGTTGCTGGGTATAGTGCTGTAACATAGTTACCGTTATCATCCATAACAAGAACAATGGAAAAAGTTGATCCGAGAGAGTTATCCTCTTCAACCTGAATGACTTGTCCGCTCACACTGACGAAATCCTCATAATAGTTAGCCACGTTTTTATTCAGATGTCTGGTTGTAACTTTGGAGTCAACAAGACCTTTTGCCTTTTTGCGAAGATCCGCTGTACTTGCAGGGAACAAGTCGCTATTGCCGGCAATGAAATCGTAAGAAGCCTGATCTAATACAGCTGTGTTATCTGTGATAAAAGGTGTTAGATCATTGAAGAAATTTGCAGCTGTGCTTTCAGCAACCGTGCTCCCAGCAGTCTGTTCCAAAGGAGCAGAGATACTTAGGGAATTAATGATTTCGTTAACGGTATCCTGATTATAAGAATCTTTGGAAGAGGTTATCGTCATGGTGTAGAGTTCACTATTAGTCGGGATCATGTACTGGACGAGAACTATATCGGTGCCGGAAGTGTGTGTATAGTTCCCTTCCAAAACACCTGCGTTATATTCCTTGTAGGGCTTATTGGTATAACTAACCTTCTTATAATTGGAAATGCCAATGGATTCACCATTTTGTGTGTAATAGTCTACAACATTATTGGCGAACTCTTCAGGGTTAATTGAACCCGATGGGCTGGATTCGATGGTGAAATTAATGTTATCTGCAAATTGTGATGATGTTGACTGGTCTGAAAATGCTGCTTTGACTGCTGCATTCATTTGACTTGTATCTACGCTTTTCCAGTGATCTGGATAAGAAAATGAGAAGCTTTCCCCACTGTATGTAGTGTATTTGGTAGTCTTAGCCTCGGCTGAGACAGTTTCCGTTGCACTTGTTGTTTCTGTAGTTGGTGTGTCTGCTGTTTTGGTTGTTTCTGAATTACCGCAAGCACTAAGCAATGCAGTTAATGCCAGAATCGTAATAAGTTTTTTCATGATCTCTAATATCCCCTAATGTGCTTCTCATCGGATGAGATTTTTTCTTAAGTCATCGTGTGTTTACGGTGCTCCAGAGTTGAGTTCTCGTAGTTACTCATAATAAAGTTGAAAAATTGCAGGGTTTCGTTTTTAAGCTGATCAGGTGCATTAAGAAAACTCTTTAAGAAGGTCCCATGTACAGGATGATCCAGATATGAAGTGAATTCTTGATCTAGATTCCTAATCGGGGGTGCTAATGACGACTCGGGACTTAGACCGATAAGATAATCTGCACTGGTGTCCAAAGTCTTTACTAAACGACATAAAGCTTCAGGATCAGGTTTTCTGTGATTGGTTTCATACCGGGACAATTGGACTATGGTGAGATCCGTTTTTTCTGACAATACCTTCTGTGAATAACCCTTCATTTCTCTTAGATATTTAATGCGCTCACCCAAAGTAGGCATAAAGACTCCTTTCCACTTGAATAGTAAAATAATAACATTACTAAATAAAAGAGAATATAAAATTACCAAAAAGGTAATTTTGGAACAATTAATCAACAGATCAACCTATAAATAATACCATTATGGTAATATTTGTGCATCCATTTTTAATGGAGTTATGCAGTTAGCGCCACTATATAAACAATTAAGCTCAAACATGTGCATCTATCCAAAGAACTATTGGTTGTTGAAATATGCAATATAGAGAACAGGAATCCGTATCTAAGTAGTTGTTAAATAAATTAGGATGCTTATACGGTCGTGGACACCAGCCCATTTTTGTCTAGAGCCCGGTCTGGGAAAGGACTTCTGCATATAGTGAACTGTACCTCAAATCAAAGGAGGGTTTTACATGAGTGGAGTTGTAGGTGGATACGGCGGAGCATGGACATCGACTGGTGCCATTTTGGTTCTCTTCATCCTGTTGGTCATCATCACTAAATCTTTCTGGGTATAATAGCATTTATTAGCCCCAAACACGAATTCTCTGGTAAAGGGGGGTTCTCCATGAGCGAAGTCGGAGGCGTAGGATACGGCGGCTGGACATCGACTGGAGCCATCTTGGTTCTGTTCATTCTCCTCGTCATCATCACTAAATCTTTCTGGGTGTAATATAGCGAACTCTGCCGGTTAACCGGCAGGGTTTTTTTAGGCTGTGGACAAGCTGGACGGGTGGCTGGGATAGGAGAAGCATACAGAAATCAGATTAAAAAACACAGGTAAATATCCACGCCAGTCCAAGGCGAAAAGTGCCCATTTTATCCAAATGAGGGCCATAGCCCGGTCCAGCCGTAGGCAAAATACATAGCTTAGGGGTGTAGGCAAATGCTAAGGAGGAATGAACAATGAGCGAAGTTAAACCGAATTCACCGAACGGACAGGGACACGTATACGGACATATGGGAGGTCATGAACACATGCAGGGTTACCCATACACAGGTCACGAAATGTACGGTTACGGCTGCGGAACAATGCCGCTTGGATACGGATACGGATACGGGTACGGACACCATGCGAACCAGGCTCCAATGGTGCACGGTTATGGTTACAGCAAAGGCTGTGGAACTTCTTATGGTCACGGTGGGGGAAGCTGGGGATCCATGGGTACCATTCTGGTGCTGTTCATCCTGCTCGTCATTATCTCCAAAACCATGTTCATCTAAGTAAGAACTTGTCGACAAAGATCGGATAATTAAATTTAAAAATATGTAATCAGACATGGAAAAGCACCCGGAACCCAATTCCGGGTGCTTGGTTTGTGTATGTTTTCAATCTTCTCAAGAATAAGTGACTTCCAAAACAACAAAAGCCCTACCTCTCTTTTGTCCTTGCGGCTCCGATGACCGCGCCAGTGTGAATGGGAAAATCTTGTGAAACTCTGTTATACCGGGTTAATGTGATTCAGGTTCTTCAATCTCCATAGGTTGGTTGTACATATTCGCTGCGGTCGCAGCATGAAGAAAATATTCCGGGGTTAAAAGAAGATAGAAAATCAGTTGAGGTTTAATACCAACTTTAAGAGTATACCACAGTCTGTAATTTTTTGCAAGATAAAGGAAGGGTGAAGTGTGTTGCGAGGAAAATTCATGAAAGGTTTTCAGATTTTTTCTTCCATAAGGTAATCCTCTTCAAATGTTTTTTCGTAGGTTATAATGTTGAGGGAGATCAAGAAAGGGGCCCTCGCATGACTGAATCAATGGAGGACAGCAGGTTAATGCAACAGATCGCAGAGAGGGATGCATCTGCACTGGAGCTTTTATATGACCGCTATGAGCGGGCAGTGTATTCGTTTGCTTACCGGATCGTAGGTGATCCAATGACGGCAGAAGAAACGGTACAGGAACTGTTCCTGCGAGTCTGGAATAACGCAGAACGATACGAGGCCTCCCAGGGGAAGCTAACCACATGGATGTTTGCCATAACGCGAAACATTGCAGTGGATATGCTGAGGCGCAAATCGAAAGGTGCCGCCACAACGGCGGTAGAGAATGAATCTCTGGCAGCGTATGCCGACGAACAAACCAATACGGAACAAGAAGTGGAGCGTAAGTGGGAAGGAACCCGAATCAGGGAAGCCTTATCTCAATTGAATAGCGATCAGCAGCAGGTTATTGAATCCATATATTACGGGGGATTAACGCAGCAGGAAGTATCCAGCCGATACGGGATACCGCTGGGTACGGTCAAGAGCCGGGTCAGGCTAGCAATGAAGCAGCTTCAGAAGCTGCTAGCCGATGCTGAATTGCAGCCAGACGCGGGAAGGGAGGGCATACATCCATGATAGAGCGACATGAAGAGTGGTCTGATCTGGCACCGATGTATGTGCTGGGCGGACTGGAAGCCAAGGAAGTGGAAGCATTTGAGGCACATATGGCTACGTGTGAAGCATGCCGTCAGGAAGTGAAGGAATTGCAGGAAGTCACCGGCTCCCTGCCACTCGCGGCGGAACCAGTTGCGCCGCCGCCGGGTATGCGGGCACGTGTGCTGGGCAACGTGCTCGGCAGCGCGCAGGAGAGCGCCGAGGCGAAGCCGGCGGCTGCTCCTGCGGAGCCTGAAGCACCCGAAGTGCTTCAGGCAACCCCGGGGCCGCAGCACGCAGATGCAGCCCGGGCAGAAGAGGCTGCACAGGCACAGCCGTGGCAGCCGCAAGGGCGCGCACGTGCACGCAGCAGCCGCGCCTGGCGTGCAGCCAGCGCCGGCCTTGCTGCGGCGGCGCTGGTGCTCGGCATCTACGCTGCGCAGCTGCAGAGCCGAATCGATGCACTCACGCAGCAAGCGGCCGGCTCATCAGCTGCACAGGAGCAGCTCGCACAGGTACAGGCGCAGAATGAAGAGCTGCAGCAGCAGCTTGCGGCTGTGCAGGAGCCATCGCGCTCCGTGCGCATGGGCGAAGCCGTGAAGCTTAGCCCTGCAGCACAGGACATCGTGGCGAATGGACTGGCGACCATCGTCATTGACGATAAGGGTACACATCTGGTTGTGCAGGCAGAGAATTTGCCTGATTTGGAAGGGAACGAAGCATTCCAGGTATGGCTGATCAAGGGGGATACACCTCAGAATGCCGGAACGTTCCTTAGCCATGATGGCACGGGTGCGGTGTACTACACATTGGATTCAGTCAATGACTATGACACAGTTGCCATTACTCTGGAACCGGATGCGATGGGTGACCAGCCTCGGGGGACGATGATTCTGGCTGCCAAGATTGAAGGATAAGTAGAATAAGTGATGATACGAGGCTGTTTCCTGCGGGAAACAGTCTTTTTTTAGCTTGGAGCATGACTACAAATGGAGATATGCACATAGTGTAATATGCCAGAGATGAATGATTGTGAAGATCATTAATTTTTTGACGCGGCTTGACCGATAAAAAATAAAGGCAATACCCTGAATCTCCCCTTACATTAATCGGGAGAACTGGTTGCACATAGAGAGTGAGGGGTTTGGGTGGAGATATACCGTTCATTTATCTTTCGTCTGGTGCGCAATTATCTGGTAGGCTCACTCGCAGCCGTATTTGTTGTTGGTACTGTGGTGATGGTCTCTACCTTGCAAATACCAACTACTGAGCTTGTATATTTGATTATGATTGTGTTTATTTCCCTTCTGTTTATGTTCGTTGCAGAAGGTATAGCTTTACGAATTCAGCTTAGACCAATCAGGCAGTTTTTTGCTCAGGAGCGTTACGAGCGGGCAGAATTGAGCCGAATGTATGAGGTGATACACCGTTTTCCGGGGCGGACCATCTACAGGGTCATGGGGCCCCATCTGCTGGGATTTTCATTGCCAGCTGCAGGGTTAACTCTATGGATGCTTACAGTGGGTTGGTTGGACTTTCCGACAAACTATGTTGCCGTGGCAGCGGCTTGTGCCATTTTGATTGCCATCATGCATGCGTTAATTGAATATTTCCTGACGGTTCGGGCGATTAGACCGCTTCTGATGGAGGCCCGCCGGCGAGGTAAACAGCAATATGGCACCGAGCCGTCATTGGGAGGACGTGTACTCGTATCCATTCAGCGGAAATTTCAGCTGAGCACGGCCCTCATTGGATTATTTCCGCTATTTCTGTTTTTCCTGGCTACATTTATCAGGCTTCAGTATATGGATCAGGAGTTTGCGAAAGAGTATATCCTGTGGGGGATCATCGTTGTTGTGCTGGGGGCTGGCTTTGCCTTGGTAGGCAGCTGGCTGCTGATCCGGGATGTGCGTGATCCAGTTGCAGAATTAACAAAAGAGATGAACCGAATTCAGGAAGGGGATCTGGGCAGAAGAGCGCCTGATCTGTATGCAGATGAATTTTCGGCTCTTATTTCCGGGTTTAATATGATGATTAATCGGCTGGAGATGAGGCAGGAACGTAATCGGCAGCTGCTGCAGAGCTATTTTTCCACGCTGGCTGCTGCACTTGATGCGAGGGATAAGTATACGGCCGGACATTCCATGCGGGTGGCCGAGTATTCACTCATGATCGGCAAACTGAGTGGTATGAGTGAGGAGCAAGCCGATTTGCTGTACAAATCCGCGCTTCTTCATGATATTGGTAAAATCGGAGTGCCAGATGAGGTTTTGCTCAAGGACGGGAAACTGAGTGAGGAAGAATTCGCAATCATTCAGACCCACCCGGTACTGGGCGAGAGCATTTTATTACAGATTGAGCCGATGGATGCAATGGCTGATTTTTTGCCGGGTGTGCGGTCTCATCATGAACGTTACGATGGAAAAGGGTATCCGGATGGCAAAGCGGGCCTCGAAATTCCACTCTTCGGGCGGATTATTGCCGTTGCGGATGCCTTTGATGCCATGACCTCGGATCGTCCATATCGAAACGGCATGAGTCATGAGAAAGCGCTATCTATCCTGGAACAAGGAAAAGGGACCCAATGGGACCCTTATTTTGCAGGCTTGTTTATAGAAGAGTGGAGAAGGAAAGAGCATCTCCACGGTTCGTCGGAGCGAGGGGTCAGTTGATCCCCTCGGTCCACTTTGACCCTTTCCGGCGCCGCCGGTGTAAGGACAGTCCGGTAATAATGGTGAAGATGCACTCACCAAGGACGATTGCACCCAGAGCATCATAGATCACATGCTGCTTAATCAGCAGGGTGGACAGCACAATCAGCGTTGCGCCAGCGGCTACCAGCCATTTGACATAACGGCGAATACTCTGTACCGAAAGAACCGCTCGCATAACGAGATAGGAATGTAGTGCATGAATGCTTGGAAAGCAATTATAAGGGCGATCCTGGCTATAGAGCCATCCCAGGACGGATGCGCCTAGACCTGTACCTGTAATTTCTGGTCTAGGAACACTGGTCTGAAAGTTGAAATAAATCAGATAACAGATCCAGACACAGATGTTCATGGACAGCAGTACGCGATAATAGGTAAGTCTGTCTTTGGCACAGAGGTATGCCAATACACCGAACACAAATGGGTACCAGCCCAAATAAGGAAGGGACATTCCGGGTACGAAAGGAATGAGCCGATCGATCGGTGAGTTGAGCACGGCGAATCCGCGCTCAGGGTTGTTAAGAACATCATATAACAGTCCCATGACAGCCAGAGAAAGCATCAAGCTTAATGACAGCCAGTAGGATTTGCTTTTTAACGTTTGCACTACAACGTTTCTCCTTTCAATCCAAATCCGTCAAGGAAGTGGATCACAGCGATAAATTAAACAACACTATATTCTACTATGTTTCGAGCACAAATTGAATCCGGATTTGTGTATTTTTGTGTATTTTTTTGATGTGCCAAGAATGTCGAAGGCTGTATGGGCATGATATGATAGAAGTACATACGGACAATGGTGTGTCTACGAACAAAATCGGGACAACAGGAGTGAGTGAATGCAATTTTCTAAGATGTTCGTATTAAATATGGGGATGCTCATCACCATAGCCTATCTGGCTAGTGTGTTCTATAAATACATTGTGATACGTGCATCCTCCAGATTTAAACAATGGAGCTCTGTACTGGTTCTTATTTTCGCAGGTTGGATTAGTACGGTATTTGGCTTTCAATTAACCGATGAAGTGATTTTTGACCTCCGGTTTGTTCCATTAATCATTGCAGTTCTGACTTTCAGGCAGTCCTATAGTTTAATTATTATTGGTGTCGGGATCGGCTTGACCCGATTGACCTTTGGTATTAATGAAGCTACGCTCGCGGCGCTGGGTATCATGACCATCCTTGGTGTGGTATGTGCTGGGTTAAATATATGGATGAGACGTAGTGACTACAGACTCATTATCAAGGGTGTGCTGGTTATTGTGATCGTCAATGTCGTCAACAGCATCAATATTGCCCTGCTTGGCGTCGTTCCTCCAACGTATTTTTTCTCCCATATTATGCCCTACACGCTTCCTACCGGTATTTTACTTAGTCTTATTTTTGCTTTTATCCTGCGGGACTTCCAGAATGAACAGAATCGGATTCTGCTGATCCAAAGTACCAACCGCTTATTGTCTGAGCAGAAGGAAGAGCTGCAGAGGGCCAAAATTGTACTGGAAGAGCGAGCCAAGCAGTTGATGCTGGCTTCGCAGTACAAGTCCGAATTTCTCGCCAACATGTCGCATGAGCTGCGAACACCGCTCAACAGTGTGATTAACTTTGCCCAGATGATTAGTGAAAACAGCGATACGATGGACCAGGAGGATATTGCTCGGTTTGCAGCGATGATAGACCATTCCGGCCAAGAACTGCTTACGTTGATTAACGATATTCTGGATTTGTCAAAAGTCGAGGCTGGGCGGCTTGATATCGTTTATGAGGATTTTAGTGTATCGCAGCTCGTTGAAGATGTAATGAGTCACTTCCAGTTGGTGGCTGAGAAAAAAGGAATTCAGCTGCTGATGGAGAAATCGCCTGACGTACCGGAGACCATGTGGTCTGACCCACAGCGTGTGCAGCAAATTCTGCGTAATCTGATGTCCAATGCCATCAAATTTACGCATAAGGGAGCCGTACAATTGACGGTAAGCACCGAACAAGTGGACGAGCCTGAACGTTCGGGGAAATGGCTGGTTTTCTCGGTCAAAGACACGGGAATCGGCATTCCTGCAGATAAGCACCACTCCATTTTCGAAGCTTTCCAACAAGCCGATGGATCGATCAGCCGCAAATTTGGCGGCACAGGACTTGGCCTGTCCATCAGCCGGGATTTGGCGCGTTTGCTGGACGGATCAATTCGGCTTGAAAGTGTTGAAGGCGAGGGAAGTACCTTCCGGCTTTACCTTCCCTTAAGCCATGAAAAAATGAGTTGACAACCCTCTTGCTGGGAGTAGAATTTGTGGTGATAACTAGCATCGACCGGTAGTCACAGCCCGGTCTAAGGAGTGTATCCCCATACAGAAGATGGTCAAGGTTAACCCTCCCTCGTTTGCAGGCAAACGTCGCAAGGGTTCGACACAACGTATCAACTTATCGATCGCAACATGGGAGGGTGTACCGGCAATTATATTGCAAACATTGCTGGGTGGACCATTCTTAACGGGATTTCTGCTGTACCTTGGGGCCGGGTCAAGACACATCGGTTTTGTACTCGCCATAACCACGTTTGTGAATATCGCCCAGATTGGAGCAGCCTTCTGGATGCAGCGTATTCGCAGCCGGAAACGCATGCTGCTGTTATTCGTTGGAGTACATCGCATCTTGTGGAGCGCCACTGGATTAATTCCCTTTCTCTTCCCGAAAGAGTGGTGGGTAGGCGTTTATATTGGAATGTACACGGTTGCGTTCATATCCAATACCATCGGGGGCATGATCTGGACCTCTCTCATTGGGGACATCGTACATGCCAAAGTGAGGGGACGTTATTTCGGCATTCGGAATACGATCCTGAATGCACTTGGAAGCGTATGCTTGTTTGTGGGAGGTATCGTTTTGGACCGTTTTCCGGGCGAGATGGGCTTCCTGATTCTATTTATTCCGGTATGGATCTGTGCGATAGCGAATATCGTGATCTATTTCTTTTATCCGGATGTCCCCTTTGAACGTTCGACCGAGACGGTTTTCTGGCGGATGCTGAAGAAGCCGTTTCAGGATCGGTCTTTTCTGAAGGCTACCCTATTTCTGGCGGTTTGGTTATGGATTCAGACTCTGATCGTTCCGCTGTATTCATATGTAATGCTTGACTTGCTTAACATTAATTATCAGATGGTTTCTCTCATTACGGTGGTACAGACCATCGTCATGATGGCCGGATTCTATATTTGGGGTAATCTGAACGCACGATTCAGCAACAAAACCTTATTATTTTGGACATTGCCAATCATTGCACTCTCTTGTCTGTCCTGGGGTTTGATGTCGTTTATGCCTGTTTTGATCGCGCTCTTTTTGTCTCATATCTTTCTTGGTATCGGTGTCGGAGGATTTAACCAGCTGGCCTTCAACTTTACGATCGGAGATACACCGAAAAGTGAGAGACCGATGTTCGTCGCTGTTTACTCAGCCTTAACGGGCGTAACGTCGTTCCTCGGACCGCTGATTGGCGGTTGGTTGTATGAGAAAATGGAAGAGTGGCCGGAGACGCTAACCTGGATGGCTACCTATGGGTTTCAGGTAGGTATTGGTGTTACCATGCTGATTCTTGCTTTTACGCTGGGACGCCGGGTACTTCTAAGATCGTAATCACAGATGAAATGGAGGGATGAGTATGGAAATTAGCGGGCGAAAGGCCCTTGTAATCGGGGCCACGGGTCTGGTGGGCAGCCTGCTCGTCCATAGTTTGCTTCAGCAACCCGAATATGGATTAGTTCGTATTTTGGTCAGGAAGCGACTGGACCTCGATCATCCCAAGCTTGAACAGTACGTGGTGGATTGGGATCAACTGGGAGACGCCAAGAATTTGTTTTACCCCATGGATGACTTATACTGCTGTCTGGGCACGACGATCAAAAAAGCAGGCAGTCAGGAAAATTTCCGCAAGGTCGATCTTCACTATCCGATAGAGGCAGCCAAACTTGCGAATGAGCAAGGGGTGTCCCAGATGCTGGTGATTTCCTCCATGGGGGCGAATGCTGGCTCGGGAGTGTTTTACAGTCGAACCAAAGGGGAGATGGAGGAAGCTCTATCCTCGGTTGGTTTCCGCTCTTTGCATATATTTAGACCCTCTCTGATTTTGGGTGACCGCGGAGAAAAGCGTGTTGGAGAACAGCTTGCCGCCCGCCTGATGAAGTTCATGGATCGCTGGATGAAGGGGAAAGCTGCCAAGTACCGTGCAATACATGGTTCAACCATCGCCAGGGCTATGATTAATATTGCGCTTGTCAGGGCCAAAGGCAACCATGTCTACTCCAATGAAGTGATTCATGCACTTGGAACAGAGAATTCCTGAGATGTTTCTTGGCAGGAGAGGATCATGGTATAATAAGCTTCAAAACTTGAGAACATGAAGGAGAACCAGCCCATGAAAAAACCAATTTCTACAGATCAGGCTCCAGGTGCTATCGGTCCATACAGCCAGGCTGTTGCTGCAGGTGATTTCGTCTACACATCCGGTCAGCTTGGCCTGAATCCCCAAACGGGAGAGTTCGGCGCAAATGTTCAGGAACAGACCCGCTTGTCCTTAAGTAACGTAAAAGCAATATTGGAAGCGGCAGGCACAAGCATGGATAAAGTCGTAAAAACGACGGTATTCCTGAAAGACATGAATGATTTTGTTCCTGTGAATGAAGTATACAGCACATTTTTCGAACAGCCTTACCCGGCACGCAGTGCGGTTGAAGTAGCTCGTTTGCCGAAGGATGCGCTTGTGGAGATCGAAGTTATCGCCCTGAAATAGAACGGGAGCACCCTTTTCTGGTTACAATACATAAAAAGCCGATTCCGAATGAGTTGACCGGAATCGGCTTTTTTCAACGACATTTACAATGGACTCTTTCCGCTTAATCACGGTCTTGGTTACGGGCAAAGAAGAGATATACGGCATAGATCGCAAGCACGATTGCAAGGATAATTGCCGTATAATAAACGGAGGAAACGTCTTTCTGCTTAAGTGCGATGGCAATATATGCCCAGGTAAACACAAGCGGGTAGATGCTGTCCCGATAAGGGAAGCTCACGAATACAGCCAGCACAAGACCTACAATCAGCATAATAATTGTCCAGGTAGGTTCGCTGATACCGAAACCATCCCAGCCGATTTTGTATAGTAGAACAGCCGCGTTAATAATGGTTGCCACGCTGACCCATCCGAGATAGATGCTGAACGGCAGCTTAACCAGCCAAATCTCCGCCGTTGTCGGGAGGGTGATGGCACGCGTTTTGAGATACAGCATGATCAGGCACAGCAGAAGCAATACAATAATAAGCAGGGCGAGGCCTGTCTGAAGATTTTGAAAAGCGAAGATCCAAGCTACGTTAAAGACGCAGCTTGCCAGAAACCAGTAACCTAGACGGGTGATGGAATCTCTTTTCCACGATGAAGGAAGAAACTGATAGATCACGAAGCCTGCAAGCAGCAGATAGATCAATCCCCAGATGGAGAAGGCGTACCCTGAAGGTGTAAGCAGCACGGGATACATATCGGATACTTCCTTGTTGGTTCTCCCGCCGATGGGTAGAGAATTCGACAGGTAATTCACAACGATAACTGCGATAAAGCCAATCGCATTTAACCATTTGTACGGATTGTTACGAGACATTGTACATCCTCCTTGGTTTATAAAAGAATAAATGAACCACGGGTCAGTCTACAATGAATATACCCAATTCTTCCACATTCTAATAAGGAGCCGCAAAAAATTCACAGGATGCATGATGGATGACCCGTATTTACTGCGCCTTGATCCATGCTCTGTCCAATGTACGCGTAATGAAAGAAGAATATGCCCCAAATAAGGAGGATAAAGTGTGCTTACAAGAGAGACCATGGAGAAGCAACAAACCTGGTTCTATATCGTTGCACTGCTTATTGGTGCAGCCATTGGCTTGGGAAACGCTGAATGGGGATCGGCTTTGCATGACACTGTTTCACCCGTGCTGGCCATTTTGCTATACAGTATGTTTACACAGATTCCTTTTTTGCAGTTGAAACAATCGTTATCCAATCTCAGGTTTATCGGTGCTGTTCTAACGGCCAATTTTGTCGTTGTACCTGTAATCGTATCGCTGCTAACGTGGATATTCCCGCAGTCGCCTGCGGTTCTCATCGGCGTGTACCTGGTGCTGCTAACCCCATGCATCGATTATGTCATTGTTTTTACCCAGCTAGGACGCGGGAATGAAAAGCTTATGCTGGCTGTAACGCCAATCTTGTTCGTGGTGCAAATGGTATTGCTGCCTTTGTATTTGTGGTTACTGACCGGGGAAGAGGCAGCCCAGCTGATGAAAGTGGGGCCGTTTGCAGAAGCATTCCTGGTTCTCATTGTTATACCATTAGTCCTGGCAATCCTTACTCAAGTGTGGTCGAAGGGGAGAGCGGTTGGGGAAAAGCTGATGGATACAGCAGCCTGGCTGCCAGTTCCGATGATGGCACTGGCGTTAATTGTGGTGGTTGCCTCGCAGATTGGCAAGGTGTACTCAGACTTTGATATTGTCTTGAATGCCATACCTGTTTATGTGTCTTTTTTGATATTGATGCCATTTCTGTCCCGCTTGGTGGCAATTCTGTTCCGATTGGACATCGGTGCTGGACGTGCGCTGATCTTCAGCTCGGCGACCCGGAATTCACTCGTTGTGCTGCCGCTGGCGCTTGCACTCCCGGAAGAATGGGCTACAATAGCTGCAGCAGCCATCGTAACCCAAACCATTGTCGAATTAGCGGGAGAGTTAATCTACATCCGTTTGGTGCCTTCATTTTTCATAAGAGATAAATGAGGTATGATTCAGGATATCCTCCGTTAATATGGAGAGGTGGCTATCTCTTCAAGTTCGCGAGCCACTTCCTCGATGGATTTGCGCGTGTCGATCTCAAACGTCGATCCGGCACGCAGCAGCGGCTCTACCGTATGCACATAATGAATAATCTCTTCCCGTTCAGCCTGAGTCTTTCCGTAAGGATTGTTGTGACGGGAAGATACTCGTTCCAAAATAACATCAAGTGGTGCACTTAATAAGACAATTGCATCAAACATGGGATAAAACTTCCCCTGATTGGAGACTGTACCCGAAATAAACAGAGCTCCTTCGGTATGCCCCGTAAGAAGTGCCATGATCCGTTCTTCGTTCCATAACCAACCAGTGCCGTCTGCGTTCTCGCTCCACTCCCCGTAATCGGTATCCACTACACGATGTCCTTTCCGGGCCAGTTCGGCCAAGGCTGTTGACTTACCGGTACCCGACATTCCTGTAATCAAAATTACTCTTCTCATATGGCTAGGAATTCGCCTCCGTTAAGGTTTTACGGTATTCACCAGGTGAGATGCCCTCCATTTTTTTAAACACTTTGCTGAAGTACTTCTCGTCCTGGTATCCAACCATTTCCGAAATTTTAACGATTCGTAGTGAAGGATTCTGCAGGAGCAGTTTGGCATTGTTGATTCGCAGTTTCCCCAGATATTCGGACCAGTTCAAACCGAACTGCTGTTTGAATTTGCGAGATATATACTCTCGGCTGAGATAGAACCGTGCAGCGATCTGCTGCAGGGACAGATCCTCTTGATAATGGGCATCAGTGTAGCGCGCAATATCGGTCATCGGATCAGAATGGGTATTAGGGTGAAAAGTAAGAGCTTTCCCCGCTGCCAGCAGTCGCTGTTCCAGCAGAGACCGAAGCAGAGGCAAGGACAGCAGCCCTTCGGAGTCCAGTGGTAATTCGGCAAAGGGGATAGACTGTTCCTCTACTGCATCCTCATCGCTTGCTGGCGGAGAGTCTGCCGCATCATCAAGCCACCGCCCAAGGATCCATTCCATTTCTTCCATCCACTGATGAACCTGTTCGGCGGAGATGATCTGAAGCTGCGTTATGGGCTCGATCCACTCTGCCACAGCATGGGCTACACTGGAAGCACGCCCACTAATCGAGGCAAGCCGCATGGATTCTTCATAAGCATTTAAACGTAACCCTTTTGTATTCCCTGAGGAAGTCTCTAGAGAATCGTGGAATCTTTGACCGTTCTGGAGCGTATTGCGCCTCCATAACCGGAGGCTGGCTTCCTGATAGGCAGCCGCGATTCCGGAAGGATAGGATTCGCACGCGGAGACACCAAAGTGAAGCCGGCGCTGGATGGTTTGCTGCAATCCAGCGTTTATCTTCTCAAGCAAGGGGCCAAGAGCGGTAGAACTTCCCCAATGCAATAATACGATCTCATCAGGCTGATCCAAGTGGCGGAATGCTACGCCTTCCTCAGGTGTGGATAACA
This sequence comes from Paenibacillus illinoisensis NBRC 15959, assembly GCF_004000925.1. GTDB lineage: Bacteria > Bacillota > Bacilli > Paenibacillales > Paenibacillaceae > Paenibacillus > Paenibacillus illinoisensis. The sequence continues at coordinate 216,687 of NZ_BIME01000009.1, forward strand.
TCTCGGCGCAAATATTCAGAACGGAGAATACAAGCAGATCGGGATGGCTGCGGTATTTGGCCAGACATTCTGCATCCAGATGGGACAGGCTGGTGACAGCAATATTGCAATTTCCAGCCTTAACCGGGAGATTCAGCTCATCCCGCAGCCGCTGAATCTGAGCATGCCCATTGCCGCGTCCGGCGACAAGTTCTGTCAGCAGCCTGTCATGATAATGGGGACGCATGCGGTTGACCACAATGGACTGGCGTGCTGCCTGCAAACGGGCGGATTCTTCTTCCTGCCAAGCACTCACGGCCTTGGATAGGGAGGCATTCAACTCATCCGCTTCTACGGGCTTGAGCAGATAATCCATGCCCCCGTAGCGAATCGCATGCCGGACAAGCTCAAAATCGTCATACCCACTGATAACCAGTACCTTGCTCTGCGGAGCGTGAACTGATATCCATTCCAGCAGGGCCATGCCATCCTGACCGGGCATGCGCATGTCACTGAGGACAATCTCCGGCTGGTGGGAAGAGATGGCTGCTGCGGCTTCATGACCGTCTGCGGCTTCAAGGAGGGTATCTATCCCCAGGTCATCCCAATGCCCAAGCAGTCTGATTGCGTCGCGGACGTGCTTTTCATCATCAACAATAAGTGCTTTCATGTTGTTCACTCCCCCGCGTAAATGTTGAGCTTAATTATGACACCGTTTGGTTCCAGGTTGCTGATCTCCAGCATAGCCGTATGCTCCGGCGGAGAGTTCAGTTGGAGCCTGCGCATCACATTCCGTAGGCCGATGGATTCCGATGGGTCGGAATCCTGAGCGGCAAGTCCGGAAGAGGTGTGAATCAGACTTAGCCATCCCTGAATCTCGGACAACTTCTCCTCTGGTATGGGAGGTCCGTTATTCTCCAGTTGAATTTCAATCCAGTGGTCAGATGTCCTGCGACTGCTTATACGAATGAATCCTTTACCTGGCTGGACATCCGCCCCATGCTTGAAATAATTTTCAATCAATGGCTGCAGGGTCATTCTCGGCAGTTCGGTGCGTAACGTATCTTCGGCAAAATCAAGCTGTACCTCAAGGCGGTCGCCAAACCGCTCCTGTTGAAGCTCCAGATACAACCTTGCATGCTCGGCTTCCTCTCGCAAGGTGACACGAGTTTGGTCCCGCATGCTGTAACGCAGCATTTTGGAGAGGGAAGAGAGGAGCACGTACACCCGCTGCCCTTGATGCTGGAGGGCAAGTGTGCCTATGGATTGCAATGTATTGTATAGAAAATGTGGATGGATCTGCGCCTGTAATGCTTTGAGCTGGTTGGTTTTGTTGGCAATCTCCAGTCGGTATTCTCGCAAAATCAGGTTATTTACCGTATCCATCATATCCCGGAAATGACGCGCAAGTACTCCAATCTCATCCTGGCTCTTAAGCCGAATGTCTACATGCAGACGTCCTGCCTGAATCTGATTCATATATCGCATTAATTGCTTGAGTGGTCCGGTTATGCGGATCGAGATAAACAAGGTAGCCACGATAACGAGCAGAAGCGCAGCAATGGCAATCATGGCATTATTCCATGTCAGTGTGGTAGCCCTGGCATATAGCGTCTCATTCGGAATTTGTTTGATGATCGTCCAGTCGGCAAAGGTGCTGCCCATTTGTTGATAGACATACATGGAATGCTCTTGTTCAAAATGTCCTGCAGCGGTGCTGCTTGTTCCCGTTCCGGTCCGTGCTGCATCAAGCTCCCTGGATGCTTCCTGCCTTAATTGATCTGTTCCACTGATCTCAGAACGACCTTGGTATATGATCTGATTCTGACCATCCACGACATAGATTTGTTCCTTCTCCGGATCGTACAGCCTGCTGCAGATGGCCGCTATGGTATCCATGTTCAAGTCTATGGCGAGCACCCCCAGGCGCTCGGTTGACGGAACATCCTTGATTACACGATGTAATGTAATTACTGTTCGTGCAGGATCATCGGCGGAAGCTGCCTTGAAGCCGTAAGTATGACTCATATGTGCTGATTCTACCCATATATCCGGGCTCTCACCACCTGTTTTTCCATGGAGGGCGTCGGAATAGGCCTGTTTGCGTTCCTCCCGCTTTGGAAAAGGGCTCATAATTAAGGTAGATTGATTGGCTGCAAACGAGTGCAAATAGAGCTGGAACACATCCGGTACAGCCGAGCGAATGGTCTGCAGCGTTGTATACACCTCTGCTACAGCGCGATAATCCCCAGGGATTTTTGCCAGATTACGTAGGAAATTAGGGTCACTATATACGGCAAGTGATGCTCGCGCCACATTATCCACATAGTTGTTGAGGTTGGTGGATGCCTGATAGATGAGACGTTTGTTCTCGGCAACGGCCTGCTCGCGCAGGGCTGTTTTGGTCTGGATGAATGTCATGCTGATGGAAGCCAGCAGGGGAAGTGTGGTGGCTATGAGCATGAAAGCGATTAACTTGGTGCGAATGCTGTAGTATTTTGACATTGGGACACCCCTTCTGGTTGCAGGATAAGAGAGGACAATATTTTACACCCAACTGTTCACGAGGGTCAGTGTTTCCAACCGGAATATTGGGGTTTAATAGAAAAAGAGACCAATTCCATCCATCTATAGAAGGGGAGAACGATATGAAGCATCGCAAATCTTCGCAGCTGTTACAGCAGCTGGTGTTCGTGGGTCCCTCCATCGTGTTCTTTATTCTCATTATCGTGGTCCCTTTCCTGCTGGGAATGTATTACTCCTTTACAGATTGGAACGGGGTGTCAGAGAATATCAATTGGGTAGGGTTCGACAACTTTCTTCATATTTTTGCGAATGATCCCAAGTTCCAAACAGCGTTCTGGTTCACGGTACGTTTTACGGTGGTCGGTGTAGTATTAACCAATATCATCGGTTTTTTCCTGGCTTACTTCCTGACCAAACCGCTTAAGACGAGAAACATTCTGCGCACGATCTTTTTTATGCCTAACGTGATTGGTGGACTGTTGCTCGGCTTTATCTGGCAGTTCATATTTGTGAAAGGGTTTTCAGCAGTTGGCGACGTGACCGGCTGGTCCTTCTTCAACCTCCCTTGGCTGGGAGACGAGCCGACCGCCTTCTGGGGAATCGTCATTGTATTTGTCTGGCAGACCGCAGGCTATCTGATGGTCATCTACATCTCGTCCCTGACCAATGTGTCGCCGGATCTGCTGGAAGCCGCTGAAATTGATGGAGCAAGCCGCTGGCAGGTACTGCGGAGCATCATTCTACCGCTCATTATGCCTGGGGTAACGATCTGTCTGTTCCTGGCGATCTCCTGGTCATTCAAAATGTTTGATCTCAATCTGTCACTGACCAAAGGTGGACCGTTTGGATCAACGGAGTCCGTTGCACTCAACATTTACAACGAGGCATTCGTGAACAACCGTTACGGCATTGGTACGGCAAAAGCACTCATTTTCTTCGTGATCGTTGCGATCATTACGATGATTCAGGTCCGTCTGACGAAGAGCAAGGAGGTAGAGGCATAGATGGAAACGACGAAAAACTACCGCTTCAGTACGATCATAACCGAGATCATCATGGTACTGATTGGACTTCTGTTCCTAGTTCCGTTCTACTTCCTGTTTGTCAATTCGGTCAAAACATTTGGTGACCTGCTTACCAATTCGGCAGCATGGCCGGAAGTCTTCCAATGGGGGAACTATGCAAACGCCTGGGAGAAAATCAAATTCCCTTCGGCACTGATGAACTCGCTTATCGTTACAGTGGTCAGCAACCTGCTGCTTGTATTGATCAGCTCCATGGCTGCATACCGGATGGTTCGCAGTGATACCCGGTTCAACCGAATTCTGTTTGGCATGTTCATTGCCGCCATGGTGATTCCGTTCCAGTCTATCATGATTCCACTCGTTACGGTAACCAGTAATCTTGGCCTGATCGACAGTCTGGGCGGATTAATTATCTGTTATCTCGGATTTGGTGCACCCATGTCGGTGTTCCTGTTCCATGGGTTCGTTAAATCGGTCCCGGTTGAGATTGAAGAAGCGGCTCGGGTGGATGGCAGCTCCGTATACGGGGTATTCTTCCGAATTGTCTTCCCGCTCATGAAGCCGATGTATGTCACGGTCATTATCCTAAACACCCTCTGGATCTGGAATGACTATCTGCTGCCATCCCTGATCTTGCAGAGTTCCAACCTGCGTACGATCCCGATTGCGACCTTTGCGCTGTTCGGTCAATATACGAAGCAATGGGATCTGGCACTGCCTGCCTTGGTGCTGGGCATCATGCCAATCATTATCTTCTTCTTGCTGATGCAGAAGTACATTATTCAGGGCATTACCGCTGGATCAGTTAAGGGGTAGGAGCGAAGGTGAGGTGCTCCGGGATCATGTTGCGCTTTCGATCGCTGTTGCTCCCCGGTGGCCAGAATGAATTGAGGTAAGGAAGCCACCGGGTATCAAAGGCGAACGCTTCGCTTCTCCATCGCATCATGCTCCCTCCGCTCCACCTCGCATGGAGGTGTAGGAGGAGAAGGCGCCCCATGGCTTGGGCACCTTCTCGGAGGCAAGCGTAAGTAAGAAAAGCTAGAAAGACAAGGGTCGAGAAGAGAAGATTATGAAATGAAGAGTAAGGAAGCTGCCAAACAGAAACTACTATAGGGAGAGTGTATGTATGAAAAGAATGACAAAGTTGACGTTGCTCATGCTGATTGCTTTTTCGGTAATGCTCGCAGGTTGTGGCAACGGGGACAAGAGCGGCAGTCCGGTCAATACGGATGCTCAAACGGGCGGAGGAGAGGCTGCTGCAGGGGACAAAACCATCAAAATCTTTCAATTCAAAGTCGAAATTGCGGAAGCGCTTAACCGCCTTAAGGCAGAGTATGAATCCTCGCATCCAGGCATCAAGCTGGACATTCAGACGGTTGGAGGCGGCAGTGACTACGGTGCAGCACTGAAAGCCAAGTTTGCCGCAGGCGAACAGCCGGACATTTTCAACGTTGGCGGATACCGCGAACTGGACACTTGGCTTGAATATCTGGAAGACCTGTCAGGTGAAGCTTGGGCCAAGGATGTGCTTGAAGTGGCCAAAGAGCCAATGACCAAAGATGGTAAGCTCTATGGACAGCCGCTGGCACTGGAAGGCTACGGATTCATTTATAACAAAGACCTTTTTGAAAAGGCAAGCATTACTGAAATTCCAACAACATTGGAACAGTTGGATCAGGCCGCTCAAAAACTTCAGGCAGCCGGCATTACACCGTTTTCGAACGGATATCAGGAGTGGTGGGTGCTTGGCAATCATAACGTAAACGTTGCATTTGCAAATCAGGCAGATCCGGTAAAATTCATTCAAGGCCTAAATGAAGGTACAGAGAAAATTCCGGGCAACCAAGTGTTCACAGACTGGATGAACCTGCTTGATTTAACGCTGAAATACAGCAACAAAAACCCGCTTACTACCGACTACAATACACAGGTAACCCTGTTTGCAAGCGGAGAAGCAGCGATGATGCAGCAAGGGAACTGGACTCAAGTGCAGATTGATGGAATCAACCCCGACCTGAATCTCGGTATTCTGCCGATGCCAATTACGAATGAACCGAATGATAAATTGTTTGTCGGCGTACCTAACTATTGGGTTGTAAACAAAAACTCGCAAGTGAAGCCAGAAGCGAAGGAATTCCTGGAATGGCTCGTAACATCCGATATCGGGAAACAGTACATGACCAAAGAGTTCAAATTTATCCCGGCGTTTAGCTCCATTCAGGCCTCGGAAGAGGATTTGGGCGATCTGGCGACAGAGATCATGAAGTACAGTCAGGAAAACAAAACGTTAAGCTGGAACTTCAACCGCTTCCCGGAAGGTGTTCCACAGGAGTACGGCAGCACCATCCAGGCATATGTGGCAGGCAAATCGGATAAAGCCGGATTGCTTGATGCCTTGCAGCAAAACTGGGACAGTCTGAAAAAGTAAAAATTTCAGAATGACGTTTATACGTAAGTGGAGATAGGAGATGGACCAGTATCACTAAATGTTATCCACAGAAAACAATATCCACAGGCCATCTAATTCCGTTCGACAATCCACTACCATGACTCATTCAATAGGTCAGCCAGAATATCGTTCTGGTTGGCCTATTTTTTTATTTTGAGAACCATCCGGAAAGGATAAAATGGCTATCTGTATTTCGATTGTGGATAACAACAATGAATATAAATAGGTAAGCTAAAACTTTAGCCTAGTACTTGATACTATATGTGGATATCCTTTGTGCATAAGTGTCTACATATGGATGAGAGCTGTGTATAAGTCATGGCTCGTGTCCTATTCTGCAAAAAGAAAACTTGCAATGAAGTATTTAGTACTATATAGTTCTAAATATGACAAATCAAACATCAAGCTCAGGTTCTGCCAAACCGAGAAATGCCAATCCGGTCAACCGGACCAAGGCGGTCGAAGTGGCAGCGCAGTTATTTTTGCGTCAGGGATACAGCTATGTCAGCATGGATGAAGTTGTGCGAGCGAGCGGGGTGTCCAAGTCCAATATTTATTATCATTTTAAAAATAAGGAGGAACTGCTTCAGGCAGTGGTACAGTACTGGATCGCCCAGTATGAGTCACAAGTCTATATATTGCTCAGTCAGCGGGAAAGAAGCGTCGAAGAGCGCGTTAACTCGTTTATAGCCACGTTATCGGCAGGCATTAAAGGGCGCAATTTCGAAGGCAGCTGTCCTTTTATAACGCTCTATATGCAGACACCCGCTAGTGCCCCCGACGTGAAGGCCAGTATCTCCCGATTCTTCCGGGAATTGCAGCCCATGATCGAGAAGCTGTTTCAGCAGGGGGTGGACAGTGGAGAATTCCGTGAAGGCATGGATGCAGGGGCGGTTTCTTCGCTGTTTGTCGCCGCACTGGAAGGATCTCTGGTTCTGGCTGAGACCGCGCGGGATACCGGGATTATAGAACAAACGGCACGTACATTTTGTCAGATGCTTCGTTAAGCGAAGCTCTTTTTTTGGATTTGATTAGTACTAAGTAGTTCTAATTAGGAGGAGAGAATAATGAACGTGAATTCTACATACTTAAAAACAACTGACCAGGTACATACCCATAAGGTGGACTCAAGGGCTGCATCCATTATTTTTATGACAGGTAGCACCGGATTTATTGGCAAGGAGGCAGTGAAGCAGCTGGTCGATGAAAATCTGCATTTGCTACTGCTTGTCCGTTCAGAATCCAAAGCCAGACAAGGCCTGACTTCATACGGAATATCGGATTTCAGCAGAATTACGTTTGTACAAGGAGACTTATCGGTGAAGGGACTCGGTCTTAGTGCAGCGGATCATAGGCGCGTGCTGGAAGCAGACGTCATTATTCATGCTGGAGGAACGATGGATGTCACCCTGGGGCGCAAAGTGGCGGAACAGATATTCATGAATGGAGCACGAGAGGTTGCCGGGCTGGCTGAAGAGATTCAGCAGATTAAAGGTCTGAGGCATTTCATTCACGTCGTTGGATTCATGAGTCCCTATGGCCTGCGTAATGAGAAAGGTGAAGACATCCCCACTGGCAAGGTGGCCCCGAATGAAAGTGCATATGAAGAAATGAAGTTCCACGCCGATCTGTACCTCCGTGAGCATGCTGTAAAAAATCAATATCCACTTTCTGTTGTTAACCCAAGCACAGTCGTTGGACCGCGCCCCACAGGTGAGACTGAGCAAACAGGCGGTATCGGGCTGCTCATTCAGGCGATGCAAAAAAGACTTATGCCGGTTGTACCTGGAGGTTCGTCTTATTGGTTACCGTTAGTGGAAAATGATGTGGTTGGTCGGACTCTGGTCTTCCTGGCCAATGAGGCGTTCCCAACAGGCGGGACCTATCCGCTTCTGGCACGCAAGGAAACCAGTCCCAATATGAAGGAACTTCTTCATCTTCTTGCGAAGCAGCTGGACGTGCCGAAGCCCAGATGGGCTGTGCCCTTATCCTGGATGCAATTCGCAATGAGATCAGGAGGGGCACGGATCAGCGGTGTCCCTGCAGAATCGGTTTCCTTTATTACAGAGAGAATATGGCATGTGGAAGAGACGGAAGATTTATTTAAACGCATGGGTCAAACATGGCCCGATATCCGGGAGCAGCTTCCATCGGTTACGGCGGATCTGGATTATCGCCTGAGCCTTCAACCTTACGAAAATCTCTCTTCCGGTTGGACTCGAACCCGGATAGGGAACCTGGCAGCGCTTGGCTGGGAGGGCGAAGGTGAGCCGTGGCTGATCGTGCATGGAATGCTGAATTGTGCAGATGAAATGCTTCCTTTGGGAGAAGAGCTCCATCAGCTGACTGGAAATCCGGTTTGGCTTGTCGACCTGGCAGGGTTCGGACGTTCGGCTGTACATCAAGGGGAGGAGGCCTTTGACGGCCAGGTGGATGAACTGGTTACGGCCATTGGCAAGTTTGAAGGTCCGATGAAGCTGGTAGGCCATTCCATAGGTGCGGCGATTGCATCTGCGGCGATGCAGCGCAGCGGACGAATGGATATCCGTCTTGGTTTGCTTCAGCCTGTCGCTCACAATACGAATCCAAACATGCTGCGGTGGATCTCCCGTTTGCCCAGAGGAATGATGCGTACCCTCCTCAGCCGAAGGTCGGAAAAAAGCTGGCGGCACATGTTAAATCCAAACAGCACTCAAGCTGAAGGAAGCATTACGGTATCTGCACTGGCAGGAAGAATCAGGTCCAGTCTGCAGTCCCCCCGAATAGCGGGAGCACATGCCGACTTGCTACGATGGATTTACTCCGGCAAAATAAAAGGCAGCACCTTCACTTCTGGGGGAAGCACGTGGAATCGGGCAGACATTGCCAATAGTACATTGGTGGTATGGGCTGGCGAAGATACGGACTATCACTACCCTGAGGAGTTGAATCCACAGTGTAAACGAATCGACGTCCCTTATGGACACTACTTTCCGGTCTTTCAATACCAGGAAACGGCAGCAATTCTCGTCAAATGGGCGGATCCGAAACATTGATTTCAACTTTCAGTACGAGGTGGGAATGTGCAGGATTCCCCTACAGATTGCCAAAGGCTTCATTCAAGCGTCTAGAACTATAAAGGGTTTTACCAATGACAGGAGAGATTAGTGAAATGAATCAGCAGCGTGTGGAGATCAGTAAAAATGTATTAATCGAATGCTTGGGACTGCGTGAGGGAGAGAATCTCGTGGTTGTGGCAGACGATGCCAAAAGGGAACTTGCAGAATCCATTTATGAAGCGGGGAAAGCACTTGGAGCGGAATCCGTGCTGATGATTATGGCGGAACGCAGCAGATCTGGGGAAGAACCGCCAGCACCAATTGCACAAGCTATGATCCAAGCCGATGTAGCCGTATGCGTAACAAGATACTCCTTAACCCATACACAGGCCCGGAAACAGGCCGCTGCATCAGGTACACGTGTCGCCACCATGCCAGGCATGACAGAGGATATGTTCATGAATGGTGCCATTACAGCCGAATATCCACAGGTGAAGGCACTGACCGAGAAGGTTACGGCTTTATTAACTGAGGGCAGCCAGGTCCGGATTGAAAAGGAAGGGCATAGTCTGTCATTCTCCATCAAGGATCGAAGCGGAGTACCCAGCACAGGGATGTATTTGAACCCAGGTGAATCGGGCAATTTGCCTTCAGGGGAGGCCTACATTGCACCGGTTGAAGGAATAGGTGAAGGCAGCATTGTCGTAGATGGATCTGTTGCGGGAATTGGAGCAGTCCGTGAACCGATGACTTTGAAGGTAGAAGAAGGCCGGCTGGTTTCGGCGGAGGGTCCGGATGGACAACAGCTGCTGACGATGCTGGGCGAAGGGGATGGCCGTTATCTCGGCGAATTTGGTATTGGCACCAACAATAAGGCGCGAATTACGGGAGTCGTTCTGGAAGATGAGAAGGTGTATGGAACGATCCACGTTGCCTTTGGCAGTAACAACACATTCGGAGGGACGATTGCGGCAGGAGTGCATATCGATGCAGTAGTGCAGAAGCCTGATGTCTATATTGATGACAAGTTGATTATGAGACGAGGCGAACTGGTTAATTAATCAGATAAAGACAGCTGCAATCCACAGTGTGTCCACAATGAGGGATAAATGAAGTAGATGTTTAAGGTTTTACGTGAGATTTACAAACAAGTACACAACATGTCCACATCAAATTGTTGTATATCCACATACTTATGCTCATTTATCCACAAACTGTGTGCAATATGTGCACAACTTATCCACATATAGGGTATAACTTGATCATTTTGGCGTGAATTTCACTCTCTTCAGCCAATATGGATAGTTATCCACAGTGTCACGTGCAAAAAAGACCAGAGATTTGGCATATAGCCAATCTCTGGTCTTTTTGATGTAGTTTACATTCGTTAGTTTACTTTATATCGATCTTATTTATCTTCCGTATTAAAACGACTGACTGGGCACTATTTTTCATGGCAAGCAGGGGCTTGATGGTTTAAAGAGCAAAGAAATAGGCGAGAGCCGCCAAAATCAGTGAAGCTCTAAATATTTCGTGGAAAATAGCCGATACACCAAGTAACCTTTAAAAGTGAGAGGGTATGGGGACAACTATGAATGAGGAAGCTCAAGTTCAATACATTAATTTTACAGTTGGAGATCAGTTTTTCGCGCTTCGCATTGAGGAAGTACATGAGATTATCAGAATGATTCCCGTGACAACGGTTCCGTTCGGCAGTCCGGAGATCAGAGGCTTTGGCTCTCTGTACGGCAAGGTGGTTTCCGTCGTTAGTCTGCGGGTTCTGCTGGGCATGCCGGATAAAGAAGACGATGCTTCTACGCGTATTATTGTCGTGCCGTATAAAGGAGGATATGTGCCTCTAATTGTGGACACGGTGGATTCTGTGGTGACCTACGATCGGTTTGAAGAACCTGCAGAAGAGCATAAGCGTTTCATGACAGGTGTATTCAAAGAGATTGGACATGCCCCGGATCATACAGCGGGAATTTTGAACCTGGAAGTATTGTTGGGTATGCTGACAAGTTTAGGTGAATAAATCGTTTGGTGTCATTTAAGTAGCAGGTGAAGACCTGCACAAAATCTTAATGTTCCTAATCCCATGCAGGGGAGAAGGAACATTTTTTTATGCGAATTGAAGTGATCAGGAGCGTATCAGGAGATGAATAAAGCAATTTTTGTGCGTAAAGGTTTTTAAATCCGGGCATTTTCGTATATGATGGAGAGTAACAATGCGAAGGGATGACGGGAGACTGTAATGATGCAATCGCTGTATGGAGTATGGCTTGGTGACGTATTTTTTTGTTTTTCCGGTGAAACATCGGAGCCGCGTGTGGATGCGTGGACTCACGTGGTAAGGAGGCTGAATTTTGGCGACGGAGGTCGTCTGTTTCAGCCTGCCGCTCTTCGCCTTGCGGAGCTGCGCTGGCCCAATCCGATGCGTAATGCTGCGGAAGCCAAGAGTACGAAGCGGCGCCAATTGCTTGGACGGACGCTGGAAGGGCTTGCGATCTCGCCCAAAGATACATTTAAACTGCTGCTTCATTGGGATGACAGCATATTGAAGGCCGCAGGGATTCAGGCAGGTGAGGAGATTCGCTACTGGATAAAAGCAGCACAGTTCACACAGGAGCTGCTGCTGCGCGGAGAGATTGCTCCTTCTGCCGAATTTGCTGCCAAGACTGGGGCGCGGCGACGGACGGGACAAGAAACGCTGACAGGGGTATGGCGACCTCGTCTGTCTCAGGAAGCAGATGTGGAACGTTTCCGCGAACTGGCGGAAGCCATGCCGCCAATCGGTTTGTCTGCACCTGGTGCATATGCTTCCTCCGAGCCGGAATCCCGGGAGGAGGCAGGTGCTGCTGTCCTGTTTTCATTCATGAGCGGCATGATTCATGCTGTCGTGACAGGAGAACTGGAAGGGATGGACAGTGACTTGTCAAGATACCGCACCCCGTTTCGGCGCGGATCTTCTCCTGCAGCCGAACTGTGGTGGAACAGCCTGATCTCGATGTTCCGTCCCGTGACTGTACAGGGGCCAACGGAGGAAATGGCAGAGCTGATCGAGACATTGCGAGAAGCAGGGGGCACAGGGATGCCGGTAATCGGCAGTGAGGAAACTGCCCCTGCTGAAGGGGAACTGAAGCTGGTGCTTCGGCTTGAACCGCCTATTGGCGAGCATGAAACGTTGTGGGGCATCACCTTTTGGGCAGATAGTGCACAGGAGGCTGGGCTGAGATTGCCTGCACGAACCATTTGGGCTCATCCGGACCGGGACCTGGATCGGGGAAAGGTGCGCTACGTATCTGCAGCAGAGCAGCTACTCATGGCCCTCGGTTATGCCAGTGAGCTGGCACCTGAACTGGAAATAGCCCTGCTTCAACCCCGTCCGGAAGGGATAAAATTGGAGCAGCAGTCCTTTTTTGAGTTTTTAACTCATGCGGTACCACGTCTACAGAAGGCAGGAATAACCGTACTTATGCCATCCCGCTGGAGTCGTGCGGGTCGGCGTAGAGCCGGGCTGCGTTTACAGATGCTCAATCGTGGCACGGAACGGGCGCCTGGCGCTCCGAATGCACTGGGGATGGAACAACTGGTTGCCTTCAAGGCGGAACCGATGCTGGACGGCAAACCTGTTACAGCGGAGGAGCTTGCTGCGTTAGCAGAAGCTTCGGTACCTTATGTGATGTTCCGCGGCGAATGGATCGAAGTCGACACGAAGGAGATTCGCCAGGTTCTGCGTTATATGAAAAAAGAAGAAGAACAATACATGCCTTTATCCGAATGGCTTCATCTGGCTGCAGAGGAAGGCGAGGATGCAGCCTGGAAGGGATTATCCGTCTTTGGTGCGGAATCCGAAGGTCTGCTCTCCTTCCTGCTGGACGGACAGGTGCTTCGCAGTATCGAACCGCGTCAAGTGCCCGCGGAGCTGCATGGGGAACTCCGGCCATATCAGGAGCGCGGCTATCAATGGTTGTCTGCGATGCGTGAGCTTGGCTTCGGAGTTTGCCTCGCGGATGATATGGGTCTCGGGAAGACGATTCAGGTGATCACGTGCCTGCTCGACTTGAAACATGAGGAACAGCAGGCAGCGGTGGAAGAAGCACGTGAAAATGAAATGTATGGTTCAGGTGATCCATCGGAGTCTGGCGAGATTGTACCTGCAGAGGCCGCCAACTTGCCAGCACTCATCGTCTGTCCCACCTCTCTGCTTGGCAACTGGCAGCGTGAGCTCAAACGATTCGCGCCAAATCTGTCTCTGTACATCCATCATGGGGGACAGCGGCTTCATGGCAGTGCGTTTCAGGCCGAGGCACAGGCACATGATATCGTGCTGACGACCTATCATTTGGCTGGCCGGGACGGACCTGACCTTGCATCATTGCACTGGTCAACCGTGGTCCTTGATGAAGCGCAGTATATCAAAAACTATCGTACCAAGCAGGCACAAAGTGTGATGCGCTTATCGGCGCCTCACCGAATTGCGATGACCGGTACACCGGTCGAAAACCGTTTGAGTGAGCTGTGGTCCATTTTCCAATTCCTCAATCCTGGATATCTTGGAACGGCTTCATCGTTCCGCCAGCGATACACCGGAATGGGGACATCCGAAGAAAACAGCACGTCCCTGCGGGAGCTTCACCGGCTTGTTTCGCCGTTCATGCTGCGTAGGCTCAAAAGCGATCCGGACATCCGCAAGGATCTGCCGGAGAAGCTGGAGCTGAAATCATACTGCTCACTTACACCGGAGCAGACGATTCTGTATCAACGTGTGGTGGATGACCTGATGGGTGGACTGGATGGCAGAAACGGCATTGCCCGCAAAGGGATAGTATTGTCGTCACTCACCAAACTGAAGCAAATCTGCGACCATCCGGTACTGGCAGACAGCAGCCGCAAGGATCATGCAAAAGTGGAGGCATCCGGCAAAATGGAACGCTTGCTGGAATTGGTTGATGCGATCCGTGACAACGGGGAATCGGCACTCATTTTCACTCAATATGTGGCAATGGGCGAGCTGTTGGTATCGCGCCTTACGCAGCGTTATGAGGAAGAACCGTATTTCCTGCACGGCGGCGTGTCCAAGGCACAGAGAGACGAGATGGTGGAGACATTCCAAAAGGGCGAGGGTCCATCACTATTCGTTCTATCCCTCCGGGCTGGTGGGGTAGGTCTGAATCTAACGCGTGCCAGCCATGTCATCCACTATGATCGCTGGTGGAATCCCGCGGTGGAGAATCAGGCAACGGACCGGGTGTTCCGAATTGGGCAGAACCGCAATGTGCAGGTTCACAAGTTGATCTGCCAGGGTACGCTGGAGGAACGCATAGATGAGTTAATCGAAAGCAAGAAGGCACTTTCCGAACAGGTGGTTGGCTCCGGGGAGAACTGGCTGACCGAAATGTCGGATGATGAATTGCGTGGACTGATCTCGCTACAGGGTGAGACGTGGTTATAAGCTTGACAAGTATATTGGTGGGCGATCATATGAGAAGGGGGAAGGTTATGAGCGAAAAGTGGAATGTGGAGCTGCATATGTCCCCCGGTGGATGGACAGCGGGGGTAAGTCAAGCTGCTGAGGCGCGTCAGAACGCATCAGCAGCCGCGGAGCAGGCTGGAACAGATGCCAGCCTGTTCACGGTAACAGGTACGCTGCCGCAGCTCAGCGAAGAGGCTCGCGAGGCCGTGCTGGCCCAGCTGCGCAATCGGCCGCTGGCCCTGTACGCGCTGCTTCGCGGCGGCCCTGCCCCGGCGGAGCTCGCGGGGCTGCTGCCTGCTGCGCCGGCCGCTGCGGCATGCACCTGCGGCCGCGCAGACTGCGCGCATGCTGCGGCTGCGGAGCACGCCATCGCTGCGCGCTTCGCGGCCGAGCCGCTGCTGCAGCTGGCGCACGCCGGCCTGCCGCGCGAAGCGCTGCTTGCCGGCGTGCTTGGATCATGGGCAGAGGAACTGGCCCATGATCCAAGCGGCGCGGGCCGCGCAGCGGAAACGGCTGGCCGCCCGCAGGCACGGGGCGGCGAAGGCGGCGCAGCCGTCGGCGAGTGGATCGCCGAGGCTGCCGCAGACGGTGCCATGCACCAGCCAGGCCCCGGCTTCGGCGCGGTACAGGTGCGGCTTGCGCAGCCGGGCAAGCCCCCGGCAACGCCGGAACTGGCCGCGCTGCTGCCGGGAGTACCCGTGGCAGCAGGTCTGACCATGATCCGCGAGCGTGTAGCTGCGCGGATCTGGCAGGCTGTCCAGAAGAAGAAGGACAGCCCGGCAACCAAATCATAACAGGCATGAAGCGGGGGAGATCTTGGATCACCCTCGCTTATTTGTCTGTGTGAGATGGCCTTATGGCGAGCATGGTTGGAAAGGATATCAATCCTGACTTTAATCTGGATCTGCTGATTAAACGTTGGGATGATGCCCTAAAAGTCCGAAAAATGGCCGTATATGCCGTGCGACCCTTTTCACATGAAGGCTATTCCCTGCCAGTAAGCTTGGAGCGGTGGAGCTCCACTGCAATTTGATGTATACTGTCGCAGGGGATGAAATGCCCCGAAGCGTATTTTATTTTTTTTAATGATTATATTGCGATAGGAGTTTTTTAGATGAAATCACGAACAGGAAGACAGCGCCATATGGCGGTATTGCTGTCCTCGCTTATGATATGCGGAGCATTGCTGTCCGCCTGCCAGGATGGCTCGGGATCAGAGGAAAGTCAGAATCTGAACGCAGCAGGCAATACACAGCAGGAAACGGACGGAACTACTGTTCATTTAACCGAGGACACAGGGGATGACGGCGACAAGACAGACGGCAGTGAGACAGATCAGTCATCCTCTGGTGAGAACGGGGATTCCGGCAATGCTTCTGCGGGTGAAGAGCAAGACTCTTCAGATGCTGGCAATGGGACAGCTGCGGATGACCCTCTGATGGAGAAGCGAAGCATCAGTGCGATGCAAAATACGATTGACAGCCAATCCGTTGTTACCAATGCGGAGTCCATGACGGTCATTGTGAACAAGCAGCGCAGCCTGCCCGAAGGCTATGAGCCAAACGATCTGGTAGAGCCGAATGTGCCATTTTCCTTCGATGGCCCTCACGAGAAGCGCCACTTGCGGAAAGAAGCCGCAGAAGCGCTGGAGAAGCTGTTTGCAGGAGCTGAGGCGGACGGCATCGAGCTGCGCGCGGTCTCTGGATACCGTTCATATGAACGCCAGGTTTCCATCTATAACAACAATGTGCAGACCAAAGGACAAGAATATACAGATCGTGTGAGCTCTAAGCCAGGCAGAAGTGAACATCAGACGGGTCTTGCGATCGACGTATCCAGCCCGAGTGTAGGTAATGCCCTGGAAGAAGTGTTTGGTACCTCCAAAGAAGGCGAGTGGCTGGCAGAACATGCTGCAGACTATGGCTTCGTTATTCGCTATCTTAAGGGTGAGGAAGATATCACGGGTTACGTCTACGAGCCTTGGCACATCCGGTATGTCGGAACCGATCTGGCTCCGGACATTGTGAAGAGCGGGTTGACCCTTGAAGAATACTTTGATGAGGCCAATATTAAACTGTAAGCCGAATATGCAGCATATTTAGATTTGTGCTTGAATGCCTAAATAAAACAAAAGTCCTGTAAACGTGGCTGGTTGCATAGCAGCTGGTTACGTACACGGGACTTTTTTTCGTGCCTCTATAACTTCCGATTACCTAATTTCTGGTACCCAGATTGAGCCCGGACTGTTATAATGCAGAGATTATTCAGGAATATGACAAGCAGAGCGAGGGAGGACCCAATGAGTAAACAGCAGATTTTTACCGGTTCCCCATGGGAACCGCTTGTGGGCTATTGCCGGGCTATCCGAGTAGGGAATCGGATTGAGGTGGCAGGAACGACAGCCATGCAGGATGGCGTTGTCGTGGGAGCGGGTGATCCTTACGCCCAGACCAGATTTGTTTTGCGAACGATTGAGAAGGCGCTCAATGAACTGGGAGCAGACTTGTCGCATGTGATAAGAACCCGCATGTTTGTGACGGATATCTCCCGCTGGGAGGAAGTAGGCAAGGCCCATGGCGAATTCTTTGGGCAGATCCAGCCTGTAGCCACTATGGTTGAGGTGAGTGCACTCATTGATCCCCTGTTAATGGTTGAGATTGAAGTTGAAGCCATTATTGAAAGTGATCCAGAAGCCGAATAAACAAAGGCTACATAGCAAGAACGGAAAATAACCTTATCCCATGTCTGTAAAAGAACAGATCGGGTAAGGTTATTTTTTGCAATGGGAACGTTATAGGTTTAATCGGTCTAATTTAATAAACCTGTGACAACTCCTGCTTATTGAAACGGCACAATCTCTGCACCCGAAGTATCAACGACCACTTTCCAGGCATTTCCGATCGGAGGCAGGCTGCGAGTCAGCATCGGACTATAGAATCCAATGACTTTCGCGTCTTTCGTCAGTTCCTCTGCTTTGATGGCCTCACCTTTTTGGTTGACCAGCTTGGTATCTTCCGAAATGTTGAGGATGACATGGTCAGGCGATGTTTCGGTCAAGCGAATGCCCGAAATCTCGATTTGAGTCCCTTGTTCTTTCGTAGTTCTTACATTTTCAATAGTACCCGAAGTACCCAGAACATCTTCCGATTTCGTAACGGATTCCTTAGCAACGGTATCCACAACAGTCACTTCGTAGGTCGGTGTTTGCGGTGGAAGACTCATGGTCATGATTGGTGCGTGCACAGCTTCTACGGTCATGCCAATGGTCAGATCAGTAAGTTCGATCTCCTTGCCATCTGCTGACTTGATGACTGTATCCTCGCCCAGATTAAGTACCAGACCCTCGGTACCTGTACCACCGATATGAATGGATGGATACTTCGTATCCGGGTTCATGCCAGTAATGACACCACGCTCCGTAACTTCTTTCACGTCCTCTTCATTTGTAATTGTGACTTGGTTACCCGTTGTATTTACTTGGGTATGTAGTACCTTTTCTGCAAAAGAGGCGGGTACAAACATTTTACCATCGGTGATTTGAGGGGCAGTTCCCAGTGTAAGCAGCATTTTATTGATGGAATACTGGTCCTTGTCTGCCATGACCAGTGTCCAAAGGTTACCTTTTGTCAGCTCAGCCGACTTGTTCTCTTTGTTCCACTTCAACTCAATCCCCAGTGCATCCGTGAGATCACGCAGTGCGATCATGGCTTCCTTGCCATCCTTATTCCAATAGCCATCAGCTATCGCTGTGCCGTTCACGGACACTTTTACAGCTTCAGACAAGGAATGATCTACAGTTACGGAAGTTTGATTCCCGGACGGTGTAGTGTCCAGTGTTGCTGCGTATGCTGCACCTCCGCTTAGGGCCAAGGAGAGGACCATTAGGGCACTTACTTTTTTCATGTTGTTGTTCATTGTTGTTCATCCCTTCTAATCTTGGTTATATCGCGGTAAACTCCTAATTAGGGCCGCGCTTATTCTTATAGACGGGACAACTTGGTAAATTGTTGCACCTGAATGCTCGGTCATGTGAGTGGCGTGTCAGCTCATTATTTGCAACATGTGGCAATTTGCAGGTTACAGGCAGCGGGATACGGTTAAATTTCAGGTGAGTGGTACAACCTGTGGTCCGCTTCCTGTTCGCTTCGTTGTTTGAAAAAGAGCAGCATCACATTCAATGAGGAGAGGAATGGATTAAATGAGCGATATGTTGGTAGCACTCTACGATTTACCGGAGCAGGAGAGTGGTTTGAAAAAACTGGAGCAATCCTCCATCGTCATCCGAAGAGCCATCGCCCCGGAGAAGCAGCTCGTGCTGGATTGGGTTGGATTGCATTTTAGCCAGCCTTGGGTAGATGAGTGTGATGTATCCTTTGCACGCCAGCCCGTATCCTGTTATATTGCCCTCGAACATGGAAAAATGATTGGCTTCGCCTGTTACGAAGCGACATGCCGCAACTTTTTCGGCCCAACAGGGGTGAATCAGGATGCTCGTGGCAAAGGTGTGGGTACAGCGTTGCTGCTCGCTTGCATGCACGCCATGAAGGCAGATGGATATGGCTATGCGATCATTGGATCGGCAGGGCCGGTGGATTTTTATGCCCGGACACTGGGTGCCGTGAAGATCGAAAATTCTACACCGGGTATTTACAGAGGCATGCTGCGGGCAGACTAGAGAGATCATGAAGCTTCCGGAAAAAGGGAAGGGAGGACGAAGATGAGTACAAGCAAAATGCTGCACATCGGAATGATCGGCACCGGATCCATCTCGGATCTGCATATGAGGTGCTATGCCAAAAACGAGAATGCTGTCATCTATGCCATCTGTGATCTGAACGAACAGCGCGCAACAGCTGCGGCTCAGAAATATGATGCACAGTCCGTCTACACCGATTATAGGGAAATGCTAAAGGACCCGCACGTGGATGCAGTCAGCATCTGTACATGGAACAATACACATGCCGAATTTGCCATCGCGGCACTGGAGGCGGGCAAGCATGTGCTGCTGGAGAAGCCTGTGGCAACGAATGTGGAAGATGCCTTACGAATCGAGGAGGCCGTGAAGAAAAGCGGCTGTACCTTCATCGTTGGATTTGTGCGGCGCTACGACAACAATATGCAGATGCTGCGGAAATTTATAGATGCAGGGGAGTTTGGTCAATTGTACTATGCCAAGGCATCCATACTTCGCCGTCTGGGCAATCCCGGAGGCTGGTTCGCGGACAAGAACCGCTCTGGTGGAGGTCCTCTTATTGATCTGGGCGTACATATCATCGACCAATGCTGGTACCTCATGGGCCGGCCGAAACCTGTTTCGGTAAGTGGGAACACCTATCGGAAGCTGGGCAATCGCGCTCATATCGAAGACCTTTCTTTCTACAAGGCAGCAGATTACAGCTCCGCCGTGAATAACGTAGAAGATATGGCAAACGCACTGATTCGCTTCGAGAATGGAGCTTCGCTCGCAGTGGATGTGAGCTTTACCTTGCATGCTCGCGGGGAGGAATCCTATGTCAAATTGTACGGTGAACGCGGAGGCTTTGAACTTGAACCTGAGACACTGATTGTTACGGAAAAACACAACACCATCCTGAATATCGAGCCGCAAACAGATCATACAGGGCTGCATATTCATAGTGCATTCCAGAATCAGATTGATCACTTTGTGGACTGCTGCTTAAACGGGACCGGACCGATCAGCCCGATTGCGGACGGGGTAGCTTCTACCAGGATGTTATGCGGAATCTATGAGTCTGCTGAGAAAGGGCAGGAGATTCGTCTGGATTAATTTTATCGCAGCGTTTGATGGAGTGTTCCGATCACACAAAAGCATGCGGGTCCGCATCGTGCGGCATCGCATGCTTTTGACTTTGTCATTTGTTCATTGGAGAGTTCTCATACCCGGGGTCATCGTAGTCCGTATCCTGCAGCCTTGGCAGCACATTCATGCTCTCAATCGCTTGCCGGGTATCAGGAGTTCCGTGGTCGTACAGGAAACTGTACAGCAATGTCATACCATCCGAAAACTGTTCGGTTGCTTCATCGTGATCTGCTGATTTGTAGGGTACAGGTGCGCGCTGCAGCGTATAGGCATCGTCGTCCTCCAGCACTTTCATCAAGTCTTTCAGCCGATTTAACTGTTCATCATCCACCACAACTTCAAATGGTGTTGATTCATTCTGAGTCTGTTCAATGAGGTTATGAGTTACGGATACAAAATAATGCGTTTTACGGTCCTGCATAATCCAACCTCCATTCTAAAATGGAAAAAAGACGCTTCTACTGTTAATAAACAGCAGTAAGCGCCCTGAAACGAGCACACCGTTCACCCGTGCCTATTCATGAGACTGCTCGATTACAATCCCCCATCCATTCCCTTTGCCTTCCAACCGACCCTGTTCGAAAAAATCAATCCCGTCTACAGTAATGCAAACGGCATGACATGAAAAAACCTATCCACCAATAAACCATTGTGGATAGGCTTTGCCGCCAATCTGGCATTTAATATCGATTTCATGCCTTCTAGTGCTGCTTATCGTCCTGCCCGTCCAGTTACAGGCACCTCGCGTGTTCCAGCTTCCATGGATCCTGAACACAGGGGGCATGGCGGCGGTCCGGCTGCTGCCCGTTTAGCTGCTTTTGCAGAAGGTACGGCGGGTTTCTGACGAAGCCATGCCTTACAGGTAGATGAACTGCATTTCCAGATCGCTACCGTCTCTGTGCGTTCAGAACGTCCTGAGGACGATGATCCTGAACCGGATGAAGCTGGGGCAATCTGACTTCCCTGATGAATACCTGTCGTGCTGAACGCCTTATGATTGCGAATTTGTCCACTGCCACGACGTTCACTGAGGCGATCCTCGTCACGTTCGTTGTGCACGTCATGGTCACGATCACTATAACTGATTGCACGACGATGTACCACATCCCGGCCCTCGGAACGAGTACCAGAGCGGGCAGATTGTCCATTGCCTTTGCCATATGAAGCTGAATGGCCTGTTCGGCTATCGTCGCGTTCTTTGCGTTTGTCTGGTACCTCCAGCCCGAAGGCTTCGAGCAAAAAGCGGGATACGTCTGCCGGTTTCCCGTGATGACTGGCCGGAGAAGTGACGTATAAGTACTTTTTCGCCCTTGTAATCGCTACATAAGCGAGCCGTCGTTCTTCTTCCAGAGCCATATCCAGCTCCGTATCGGTCTGTTGAACTGCAAGAGCTGCCTTTTGATCTTCAGGGATATCCTGCCGCAGGGCTGTACTGTGAGGTACAATGCCCTCGCTGGCACCGATCCAGTATACGCATGGGAATTCAAGTCCCTTGGCCCGGTGTATGGTCATCAGCTGCACTGCATCGCTGTCTTGGGAGCGGCGCAGTGATTCCATTTCACGGTGTCTGCGGGAGAGCTCGTCGGCAAACGCTATAAACTCTTCTACCGTTTCGAACTTTTTGGCTGCAGCTTCGAATTCGTCCAGTGTCTCCAGCATCGTTTCCTTGTAGTGGGTGAAGATGCTGGGATCGCCGCTTTCCATATATTTGTCGTAAAACTGGCGACGCATTTCCTGGATGGCGATGACCGGTTTCATTTTGTGCAGCGACTTGATCAGCTTGATGCGTTCCTTGACCTGTTCCTGCTGGAAGGGCTTGAGCTTGTCCCATTTGGCCAGATGGATCAGCGGATACTTTTTGGCTTGCTGCTGTTCGCTGCGCTGAATCCACTCGAGCCCGGCATCACGGGATACGTACAGTGGTCCAAGTGCACTTGGGAGAGCATCTACAGCGCGTGGATTGAGGGAAAGGCGCATATGATCCATCAGGGGCCTGATGAGGGACTGGTCGTAGAATACCGGGGAAGCCCCATGCTGAACAAACGGCACATCTTTCAATACCAGCTGCTCAAATACGGCCCGGCTGCTGCTGGCTGTTCGGTGCAGGATCGCAATATCTCGATAGGTGTGCATCCCTTCCTCAACCTGCTGACAGATCTGGTTCACCACCCAGGCTGCTTCCTCCTCTGCGTTCGAAGGCGTGGCGAAGCGTGGTGCGTCTCCGCGGTGACCGGCTGCACGCAGCCGCTTATCCCGTCTTCGCTTGTTGCGGGCCACCAGTTCACTGCCAAGTCCGAGGATGCGTGCATCACTGCGGTAATTAATATCCAGCGTCACGATGCGTGCCCCGGGGTAAACTTTATCGAATTCAAGAATAGATTCCTGGCGCGCTCCATTGAACGTATAGATCGTCTGGTCGTCGTCACCCACAACCATCAGGTTGCGATGGGCCGAAGCGAGCTTTTGCACAATTTCATATTGCAGTTTATTCGTATCCTGGAACTCATCGACCATGATGTACTGAAAACGCTGCTGAAGCGGCTTCAGCACGGCGGGATCACGAAGCAGGGCAGCAGCCCGCAGCAAGATATCGTCAAAATCCATCTTGTTACGCTCTCGTTTCCAGTTCTCGTAACCGAGGAGGACCCGTTTGGCATCACGTTCTTCCTGCGATTTATCAGGAAGGTCGGTCGTTTCGGAGCCCTGCATCTTCCATGCAGACAGCATGGACAGCAGACTTTCGGGTTGGAAGGCCTCACTCATGCCGTACTGCCGCAGAAGCATTTTGATAACGGTATGCTGGGCACGTGGTTCCCCAAAAATTTCTTCCTGCACGCCGTAATGACGCAGCAGTGTCAGGGCGAAGGAATGGAACGTGCGAGCCTGTACCGCTCGTGCGGCTGCAGGACGAATACCTGGCAGTGATGCGATCCGGTCTTTCATCTCGGCAGCGGCCTTGTTGGTAAATGTCACGAGCAGGATACTGCCTGCATGAACGCCGCTGACTTCCATGAGATAACCGGCTCTGGCTGCCAGTACGGTCGTTTTGCCGCACCCGGCTCCGGCGAGAGTCAGCAGGGGACCTTTGCCGTGACGGACGGCTGATATTTGTGGCCCGTTCAGACGGATGCCTGCCTCTTCCAGTGAGCGGAAATAAGGCGCATCCTGATGATCATCGCCCACGAGCTGCCGACTGGTCTCCAGTGGAGCAGACGGGGACTGGGGCAGGGATGCCGCCGGAGTGACACCGAGCGGACGGGCGTAGAACGTTGAGTTCGGACTTAACATGTTTCATCCACCTCTGTATGCATTCAGGGATAGGACTATCCCGCTTAAAAGTAAACCATTTGCCCTTTTCACAATCACAATGTAAATTGGTATGATAGAGTTAGTCGCCTACATCGGCGGTTATGTCGGGCCAAAGCTTCATTATACCCGAACGTATGGTCCTGACGAAAGCCCCCGAATTCATCCAACATCGGCAGAAAACGGGCACTCACGCGCGTATGCGCAACTTTTTGGCATGATATCGTATAAGTTATATACTATGAAAATTAAAAATTAAAGAACAAATTGCAGTTGAACCCGAAGGGTTCAACGTCTGACGGGACAGAGGAGGAGATGTCATGAAATTGCTTCAACGAATCAAGAACGGAGCGAACAAAGCAACGGAGCGTGCGCAGCATGCTGTTGAGATTGGGAAAATAAACAATCAAATCGTGGGCTTGCAGCAGGAACAGGAAGTCCATTTTACAGATATGGGTCGCATCTTCTATGAGGGTTACCGTGCACAGGATATGACGCGCGCCGAAAAGGAAATGGTTGATCTGTCACACCTATGCGATGAACTGCAGGATGAGATTGATGGTTTGCGCAGCAAAATTGCCGAACTCAAAAATGAGCGGTTGTGCGAATGCGGGCACGTTGCTTCACTGGATGCGAACTTCTGTCCGAAATGCGGACGTAAACTGGGTGAATTCAAGTCTGCAGCATCAACTGCAGGTCCGGCATCTGTGCGACAAGAAGCGGCAGTGGCTCAAAGTGCGGAACGCCCTTTCTATGAGGAAACGACAACAATTCAAGATGAAGTGGATGAAACTGAACCTTATCATACGGTAATTCCGTCCATCGCAGATCTGGAGACCGAATCCGAATATAACAGTACCGAATTCACGCAGGAGGAGAAGGAGGCGTTTGATGCAGAATGGGAACGCCGCCGGGAAGAAGAGATGCTGCGTGAACGGGAAAGGCAGCAGGAACTCGATGAACGTATCCGTTACTGGAAAGAGAATAATCCGATCGTAAACACGGTTGACGTACAGACTGAAGTACCACGGGAGATGGTGAAATGCCAGATTTGTGCATCCGAGCTGCCCAAAGGCTCCAAATGGTGCCCGCGCTGTGGTGCGGAACAGATCTGATGCAGTAGGACCACTGCCGCAGTAAGGTAGGGCAGTGTGGTTGCTGACAGCATGGGGGGACGGGAATATGGACCAACTGCTGCATCATCTGAATCATCTTGGGTTTACCGAGATGGAATCCAAAATTATGGTGGAACTCGCGCGCCAAGGTTCAGCCTCCGGCTATGAGGTTGCGAAGCGCCTGGGCGTGTCCCGTTCCAATGTGTATTCCACCTTGCAGCGGCTCTCTCAGCGCGGATTTCTGCGCTGCAGTGCCGGAGAACCTGCGAAGTACAGTGTGCTGAAGCCCGAGGAGATGACTCAAATGATCTCCGGGCAGATGCGTGCTTCTCTTGATTATGTACAGAGCAGCATGCCACAGCATGAACCTGAGAAACCGGTCTTTTACAATATCGAAGGGGACAAAAACGTATTCGATAACCTTAGCCGAGAACTGGCCGAGGCCAAGCATGAGATTGTCGTGGACATTTGGCGTGAGGAAGCCGAATTGCTGCATGATCTCCTGAAAAAGGCAGAGGATCGGGGTGTTAGGCTGTTATGGTCATGTGATGGTGGCGAGGGGATCTTGGATCAGCCTGCACCGTGGCCTGGGCATCCTCTGTACGGTAAAGGAAACGGGAGAAAGTTCTCTATTGTCGTTGATCGGCGCTGGTGCATGCTGGGGATGCGTGGGGAATCCTGTGCAACTCAAGCTGTTGTAACAGAACATCCCGTCATGACAGGATTGCTGCTCAATCATTTTGCACAGGAATTGGTACTATACGAGCTGGAACAGGATATGGGTGAGGAGCTGGAGTCCCGCTATGGACGCCGTTTTGAACAGCTGTCCGCACGTTATTGGTCT
This sequence comes from Paenibacillus illinoisensis NBRC 15959, assembly GCF_004000925.1. Lineage (GTDB taxonomy): Bacteria > Bacillota > Bacilli > Paenibacillales > Paenibacillaceae > Paenibacillus > Paenibacillus illinoisensis. The sequence goes on from NZ_BIME01000009.1 coordinate 242,266, forward strand.
GTTCCTGCGGCAGGAGATCAGGGCTGAGCATAGGATGCTGAGGATCTCACCTGGTTCGCTGGAACAGAGCAAATATCCGGATAATCGAAGACTATAACAGAGCAGGCGCTGCCATGAAGGCAGACGCCTGTTTTGTGTTTTGAAGTAAATCAGTGATGTTCATCACGGCACCGCTGTCCTGTTGAGTTAGAGTTAAGGTATGAAGTCATACCAATTTTGAGAAACTGGAGTTATAAGTACAAGACTCGATTTTGAGTAAATGATGAATCAGCCTTTGGGCACGTCATATAGAGCTTCGAGTACACCAATATAATACTCTGTCCCATGGGGCACGAACTCCGAAGCATGGATTGTGCGAGTATGACGTTCCGGAGCGGGAGACGAAGAATCCAGGGTAGAAGTCTGTTCCGCATGTACTCCAGTGGCCTGAATCGTATCCGTTTCCCCACGAAACAAGGCGAGCAGATCATGCAGTGGTGCTTCATATAGGCTGTGCACTTCACTGGCCTGCAGGGTGTAAGCCTCGAGTGGCTGGTTGAGACATAGGCCGTATACCGAGCTGAATTCCCGGTCCATAAATGGTACACCTCGAACCTCGCCTTGCAGCTGCTGCTTGGCAGTGAGCAGGTAAGACAGGGATTCAAAAGGAGCAAGTACGCCCAGTTCTTCCTCCAGTTCACGACTTGCCTCCTCAAGCTGCTCACCCGCAGTGAGATGTCCCGCTGCTGTAATGTCGTAACAACCCGGGAAGGTATCCTTGATATCACGGCGACGCTGAAAAAGAACCATACGCTGATGACTATCGTCACGCACGATCCAGCAGTGGAATGATCGGTGCCAATATCCTTTGGCATGCACCACACTGCGAAGCTCTGTGCCAATCCAATTTTGCTGATCATCATAAATGTCGAAACGTTCTGGGGTCATGATACGTATCTCCTTATATAGCAAGTTTTAAAGTTCAAAATTTCACAAAGTATTTTTTTAAATGAAAGGGGAACGAACGTATGGAATGCATTGTACACTTTCAGGTTATCTATCCGCAACCACAGGAACGTAAAAGTCTAAGAGGACTTATTTTTGTCGGGCAAGGTCAGGAACCGGCCAACAACCAGCTGACGACCATGTTTAAGGATATGGGATTCAATGTACGTCTCGAAGATGAAGCGCAATTGCTGTTTAAACCAGTTGATGCTTCGGCAAACTTTGAATATATTCGGGTAACCGAACTCGATACCGGGGAAGAAGTATACAAGGAAGATAAGGATCTGAAGTCGATTCTGGAGCATCTGCTGCCGCGCCGATTCTAGTCCATAAGGAATGTAATAAGAGAGTATAGGTTTCAGCAGCTTTCATTGCTCATGGTTATCATGAAAAAAAGGCCCCACCTCCATCCAGGGTGAGACCTTTCATGTCGAGCGATTTCCTTACATAAAAAGGGTGAAACAGGAGTTAAACTGTTGACTAAGCGGGAGCGCCGCTGCCTTCCGCCTCCAGCTCTGAAGTACAGTGTGAACAGCGGGTAGCTGCAGCCGGTATTTCGGATAGACAGTACTTGCAGGCCTTGGTTGTTTTTTTCGGCTCGGGCTTTTTGTGCTCTTTGCTTTTAATATAATTGACGCCCTTGACGAGCATGAAAATGCAAAATGCAACAATGAGGAAATCAATGAGTATGTTGATAAATTGACCGTAGGCGATGACTGTAGCGCCTGCCTCATTGGCTTGAGCCAATGTTGTGATTTCCTCCCCGCTGGCGGTTCTCATATCCCCATCCAGATTAATGATTTTCTGACTGAAATCAATGCCTCCAAGCAGCTTCCCGACAGGGGGCATGATGATATCATTCACTAGGGACGTGACGATTTTACCAAAAGCAGCCCCGATGATGACACCGACTGCCAGGTCAATCACGTTGCCGCGTACGGCGAATTCCTTAAACTCCTTAAGTATGCCTTTCATCTCTGCAATCTCCTTTAACCAATAAATTCATAGTGTAGGCCGCGCATCCGTTATCATATTGTACAAAAAAATCACGCTCCAATCACCCCCTGTCTACAGATTAAGACATGTTTTCACAATTTCCATGAAAATACTTCTTTATTTCACGCCGCCGATTCGGTATACTTCTAACATTGTCAGTTACGTTTACACTTTTATATTCAGGTTCGCGATCATATATTGTAACGAATCTTGGAGTCAAAAATGAATTAAATATGCCGTTACTCGTATATGTGCAGGAATAGGCCTGCATGTCTCTACCCGATCACCGGAATGATCGGACTACGGGAAAGATCTGCATGATCGCTATGGTTGGGCTACCATTTCAGATAATGACTGAAGATGTAAGCCTATGGGGTTCCCCATATATGGATGTCCATTATATCCATGCGTATATGCAGTATTCGATACGGCTTGTCCTGATAAGTACAAGCCCGTCTTTTCCCGTCTCCGGTTTTTCCGCAGCGTGTGAAAAGGCGGGCTTTTTGCTTTTTTACCGTCGGAGATGGACATGCTGGCTGCCTGTATAGAGGGCACACAGGGGGAAGAATCACGATGCAATTGTTAAAAGACAAAGTAAGACAGGAAGGAATCGTCCTGTCTGAGCAAGTACTCAAAGTGGATTCATTCCTGAATCACCAGATGGACCCGGTTCTCATGAAGGAAGTGGGCAAGGAATTCATCCGCCGGTTCGACGGAGAGAACATTACGCGTGTACTTACCATTGAATCGTCCGGGATTGCACCGGGCATCATGACTGCACTGGAACTGAATGTGCCGCTGATTTTTGCACGGAAGCAGAAGTCGCTCACACTCACAGAAGACATTCTGGTTGAGAAGGTGTACTCATTCACCAAGCAGGAAACGAATGAAATTACGGTAGCCAAGAAGTTCATGCAGCCTGGCGATCGTGTGCTGATCATTGATGATTTTCTGGCGAATGGTGAGGCGGCCTTTGGTCTGGCGCGCATCGTTGAGCAGGTCGGAGCTGAAGTGGTCGGTATCGGTATTGTCATAGAGAAGGCATTCCAGCCGGGAGGCCGCTTGCTGCAAGAAGCTGGATACCGTGTGGAATCGCTGGTTCGCATTGGGGCCCTGTCGGATGGACAGGTCACATTTGCGGATGAGGAGGGCTCGAACTAATATGGCACGCGAGCGAATTTTCCAGCGGCACCGGCATCCTATCAAAACGTTCTCGCTTGGTCTGCAGCATGTCCTTGCGATGTACGCTGGTGCGGTAGTTGTACCACTTATCGTTAGTAATGCACTCGGCTTCACTCAGGAACAGCTGACGTATCTTATTGCGATTGACCTGCTTGCCTGTGGTGTAGCAACACTCCTCCAAGTATGGGGGAATCGTTATTTTGGAGTTGGGCTACCAGTTATGCTCGGCTGTGCGTTCCAAGCGGTATCTCCAATGATCTTGATTGGTCTGAACAGCGGTGTGTCTGCCATTTACGGGGCGGTCATTGCGTCAGGGATTTTTGTAGTGTTATTCTCGGGGCTGTTCGGCAAACTGATTCGCCTGTTTCCGCCGGTTGTGACAGGTTCAGTCGTGACCATTATTGGTCTGACACTGATTCCTGTAGCATTCAGAGATCTGGGAGGCGGTCAGGGATCGGAAGACTTTGGGAGCGGGACGAATCTATTACTCGGCTTCGGCGTATTGGTGTTTATTATTCTTATGACTCGTTTCACGAAAGGATTTATCCGTTCAATCGCCGTTCTGGTCGGTCTTCTTGCCGGTACGGTAGCAGCCGGGTTTATGGGCGAGGTTAATTTTGCCCCGATTCGTGAAGCAAGCTGGTTCCACGTGGTGAAGCCATTTTATTTTGGTACGCCAACGTTTGAGATTGTTCCCATTCTGACGATGATCCTGGTGGCAATTGTGAGCGTTGCTGAATCGACAGGTGTGTTTATGGCTCTTGGCAAAATATTGGATAAGGATCTGTCCTCCAAGGATTTGGCCCGGGGTTATCGAGCGGAAGGGCTCGCAATCGTACTTGGAGGGATTTTTAACTCGTTCCCATATACCACCTATTCACAAAATGTAGGGCTTGTACAGATGACCCGTGTTAAAACTCGGGATGTCATCGTGGTAGCAGGCGGCTTGCTGGTCGTGATCGGATTCGTACCGAAAATTGCAGCACTTGCACAGCTTGTACCCGGTTCTGTATTGGGCGGAGCGATGGTTGCGCTGTTCGGGATGGTTGTTTCATCCGGTATTCGCATCATTGGCAGCCAGGTCGATCTGAATCGGCATGAGAACCTGTTTATTATCGCTTGTTCCGTAGGCATGGGCTTGGGTGTCACGGTTGTGCCTGAGCTGTTCGCGGGTGCACCGGACTGGGCACAAATTATGCTGGGTAACGGAATCATTGCCGGCAGCTTTACCGCCATCTTTATGAATTTGCTGTTTAATGGCCTCGGTACGAAGGCGACAGCTGCGAAAATGGCTGAGAAGCAGGCAGATGTGATTCTTGGAGAGACAGAGAAATTAGCATAAATATGTAGATGTGGTTAGGTGGTATCCGGAAAGGATGCTATGTTAACTCACAAGATAAATAAGTTACGTGATGAATGAATGAAGTTAATGGCATGATTCATTCACGGAATAAATGATATACCACCTTAACATCCGGATCGCTGCACGAGAGCAGTGATTCGGATGTTTTTGTTTTATTTTAAGAATAAATCTACAGATGTCTCATCTGTTTTTCAGCAAAATCCCCTACCCAAGGCAGTTTCAGCCATTTTCCCTGCAAGCTGGTGACGACCATGATAATCCATACGACGACTCCCAGCAGTGATAACAAGGATGCGACCAGAGGTCCGAATAGAGGCAGAAATGCCGACAAAACATGGCCGATCATAATAATGCCAAAGACCGTGACGGATTGAAGAGCGTGAAACAGTACAAACCGGCTGCGTTTCTCCACGGCCAGGAAGACGATTCCACCTACAAAGGTAAACAGATAACAGAGCATGCCGGCGATATTCTCATCCAGACCGCTTGAGGATTTCATGGGGGACATCCGGTCCAGCCTCCTTTGTCCTTTTTCTCTAAGGTATGAAGAAAGTGGACAGAACTGAACCGGGTTTAGCAACGAATGTTACCAGTAAACACAAGACAAGGAAACTTAGAGGTGGCGTAGGAAGTAAGATTCTAATTGAGGTAATGTGCATAGTTGCACATTGCAGTTTGATACTTTTTTCATATTCAAAATATTCCATAATATCCCGAATTATATAGTAGACTTACAAGCTACCCTAGACCTTTATGGGATTAGGCTGAATGAGTCTCATAACGGAATACTCAGGGGAGGAGGTTAACGTTCATAGGAGACAAGAGTAGGAAACTAGAGATGACAGCACCAAATGAACAAGATATTAGCCGTACATAGCGAAGCCGAGGAGTGGAAGTGGTTTTGGATCAAACCGAATATGAGAAGTGTCTGGAATGTGGACACCAGATGAAAGTAAATCCAGGGTATGTCACCTGGTGTGAGAAGTGTAACTGGAATATTGACGAGGAAGAAGGGAAGCCGATTGAGGAACTTATACATAAAGGACTAAAGAAAAAGTCCACTGACCGATTATTCGAAGAATTCAAATATAGCGTTGATCGAAGGCTTCCCTTCAGCAAACAGAGGATATATACCTATTTGTTGGCAATCATCGTTCATGGATCAACTTTTGCGATTCTGGGTATGGCCATCTTTTTCTATTCAACCCATTCCTCATGGTTATTTATATTAGCAAATGTTATGGTGCTACTATGGATCACGATTATCTTACCTTATCGCAAGCGTCTGCCAGGCAGGGCAATTCGAAGAGACGAGTTTCCCGAACTATATGGCATGGTTGATGAAATTGGAGATCGTATGAATGTACCGCCTGTGGATATGATTATCCTTAATGAAGAATACGATGCATACATACTGCATCTGAAAAGAAACAAGAGAGCCATTGTGCTCGGTGTTCCCTTTCTTGCAGCATTAACAATGCAGGAGAAAATAGCGGTGATCAGTCAACAAATGAGCCATTTTGCTCACCCGAACATCTCAAACAGCTCATTGGTTGAGCGAGCCAAGCATGTGCTGGATTCATGGTATGACACTGTAGATCCTCAAGGAAGCGGACTTTTATACTGGGTTGTGTTTCCGCTCATCATACTTCGTCTCCTGTTATTTGCTATAATCAGCAGTATTTATGCATTACTGATCAAAAGCATGCGGCAAGAGATGCACCGATTATTCTATATTGCAGATCATGAGGCTTCAGAGACAGCTGGGAGTGAAGCGGTGTTGTCCCTGTTTCTAAAGTTTGAAATGGAAGGACTTTTTTTCCTTACTGCTGAACAGGTTGCGGAATATCAATATAACAAGGAACTGTATGACGAGTTCAGAAATCGGATGGCTGCTGTTCCTGGTCAGGAGATCCTTCGGCTTCAGCGTCTTCAAGAAATGCGCTATGCTGAAAAGCGTTCTTACCATCCTCCGATGAAAAATCGAATTGATTTGATTCGAGAGCATTGGGCGATAGTTCCTGCATACAGACCTGATCCGGCCAGAGAACGCAGGTTTAACGAAGAGTGTCGTGATCTGGAACAACGTTCTCAGAGAATTCTGTTAAATGATCTGAGAGGCGCAGGCTAGCAAGTTTACTTCGGTGTAAGGGAGCTATATAAAAAAACAAGGGCGCACCAGCCATAGGTATGGCTTGGATGTGCCCCAGTCATGTTTGCGAGAGAATCATTAAGCTTTAATGAATTTAAAGATCTTTTCGTTGAAAGTTTCTGCGTGGAGAAGTAACTTTGCCGATTTTATCGGTATCGTTCTCTTTGGGTACCAGACGTTCGTCCGTGCGGCCTTCGTGATGATTCTCAAACATGAACTCCGTCAGCTTCCATTCCGATTTGCCCAGAACCGGATCAGCCGGGAAATGTTGACCACGGTGCAGATGTTCCTCGCGACCCGCTTCATTGATGTAAACTCCGTCGACTTCCACCTTTTCATGCGAAAGGGGCAGCATATCCTGTTCTTCGCGGTCCATGAAACAGCGCCTCCTTTGATACCAGTAATTTAACTGTATGGGTTGTCCGTGATAATATCCCCCGAATAGTTCCGTGTTATGCTGGATAGAATTAATTCCGTACAGAAGGGACATATTCATAAAATATGATTCGGGATTAAACTTTTTGGGCGTAAAAACCGTTATAAATAATAAGCAAAATCGTCAAGTCGTAACATACTCCCGAATATGCTACAATAAGATTATGATTCAAACTGAATCATATCGGGTATTTATAGTGTCAGGTACTTGCTTTCAGCGAGGTTCCCGACCTAAAGCTTGCTTTAAGCCGCGCACACAACTTCATGGATGGCATTTAAGACTTATTCGGCGTTCTCTAAACGGAGCATTCACTTTCAACGTTTTGGGAGGGAATTACAATGGCAACGAAAGGTCACAATGAGGTCAAAGAAAGTTTGAGGGAAATGACTCGGATTTTCCGTCCTAAGGATCCAAAAAAATTCGTGAAGGAGTACGTGAGAAAATACCGGATTACGGGTGGATATGAGGAAGAATTGACTTCTGTGGTCGAGCACGAGCTTGTCAAGATGGATTCTTCCGTGTCCTGAAACACATCATTGAATTATACTGTTCCGATATGAATAGAACCGTCTCCCGGGCGATATGCTCCGGCAGACGGTTTTTTTTGCTGTCCTGGGATTTACTCCTGGAATGAAAGGACATGAAGCATTGCGTCACTTTTGGGCTGTGTGGCATTTCTTCTGCATATACATGGAAGTACACATAGGCAGGAAGGATGAATGCATGTGGACCCTATTTTGAAAACGAGAGAAGAGATTGGCTACATGCGGGAAGCAGGCCGGATTCTGCGAAGCTGCCACGAGCATATTGAACAATGGCTTACCCCTGGCATAACCACAGGTGAGATCGACAGACGGGTAGAGGCATTTCTGGCCGAACGAGGGGCCACTCCGGAGCAAAAGGGATATAAGGGCTATCCGTATGCGACTTGTGCTTCAGTGAATGAAGTTGTCTGTCACGGCTTCCCGGATGAACGGGAATTGGTTGCAGGGGATGTTGTGACCATTGATATGGTGGTAAACAAGGATGGCTGGCTTGCTGACTCGGCATGGACTTACGGAATTGGCGAACAACGCAGATCCATTCGCAAGCTGATGAAACGCACAGAAAGGGCCCTCCACCGGGCTATAGCACAGGCTGTACCAGGAAATACGCTGGGGGATATCGGCAACGCGATTGAACGAACTGCGAGATTGTACCGCTATGGCATTGTTAAGCCGCTCATTGGTCATGGGATTGGGCAGTATATTCATGAACCACCCAACGTACTGCCTTATGGTAAACGCAGGACCGGCATGATGCTTACGGAAGGCATGGTTATTACAATTGAGCCCATATTTACGAGAGGCAGTTCAGGAGCTGTCTTCTGGGATGAAGATGGATGGACTGTCCGGACGGTCGACGGAACATGGGGAGTCCAGTATGAACATACAATTGCGATAACCCGAGATGGACCGCTTATACTAACCGATGGAACGTAAGTCCTTTGACAGGCTGGTAAGGTTTGTTCAAATGATCGTTTAGGAGTGAAACCAACATGCAGGGTCAGACGCCAAAGCTAGTTCATCGATGAGAATAAGAACAGAGTGTAGGATTTGGCCCTGTAGAAGCTGGGAAAAAAGGAAGCTGAGAAAAGCTCGTATTCTTTTGCATAATACTGCATGTTTTTCACGTGAGAAAAGTCACTGAGAATTCACGATAAATCGCCGAAATATGGCAAATATTTTCAAATTAAGAGGTTTACATTTATAACTGAAATCGTTTGCAAACTAAGTTGTGGTGCGGTTTTTATACATAAGTGAACAATTTGTGAACATGTGTCCAAAGATTGACAAAATCATACCCTCAACTTATATTTAATAAGTGATTGAACCATATAGAATGAATTGGAAGAATGCGCAGACATGCCCTTTGGAGGAAATGATGTGGGTTCTGGAAGCGTTATTTTTGGAAGCGTTCTGTATGACGGACAGGATTATGCGGATCGGGCTGAAGTGACCTAATCAGGCTAAACTTCGAACGATAACGGTAATCTACGAAAATGTTAAAAAAGTGGGGTAGATCAATGATGAAACAGTGGCAGGTTGCAAAGCGAATTCTCCCCTTGCTGGCGGTGTTCTCTTTGCTGCTATCCGCATGCGGGCGGGAAGACTTGTCGGTAATGAAACCTCAGGGTCCTGTGGCACAAGGCCAATATGATCTGATGAAGCTGTCCATTGCGATTATGATCGTAGTGCTCATCATTGTATTTGCCATTGCTGCGTATGTGCTGATCCGGTTTCGCAGACGTGCCGGGCAGAATGAGGTTCCCGAACAGGTTGAAGGCAATTTCAAGTTGGAAGTGATTTGGACAGCCATTCCGTTATTGCTGGTTATTGTACTGGCCGTACCGACAGTTCAGACGATCTTTGCCCAAGGCGAAGATTTGTCCAAGGACAAAAATGCAATTCAGGTCAAAGTTACCTCGCATCAGTATTGGTGGGAATTCACTTATCCTCAATATGATGTTACCACCTCTCAAGATCTTATCATCCCGACCGGCAAAAAAATCGCATTCGAATTAAAAACCGCGGACGTGCTTCACTCCTTCTGGGTGCCGTCACTTGCGGGCAAAATGGACACAAACCCGGATGGAACAGTAAACAGATTTAGTTTCTCAGCACCTAATGAAGGCGTTTACCGCGGGAAATGTGCGGAGCTATGCGGAAGGTCGCATGCCTTTATGGAATTCAAGGTAAAAGCAGTTAGCCAGGAATCCTTTGACAGATGGGTCAATGAGATGAAGGCACCGGCAGTGCTGCCGGAAGATACACAGCTTGCTGAAAAGTTCAAAACGAACTGCCTCTCTTGCCACGCAGTTGGCGATCAGGGCGGACCTGTTGCCCCGAATCTCACAGGAATCGGCGGCAAGGAAGCTGTCGCAGGTATTTTGCTGAACCAGCGTGAGGGACAGGAAGAAGGTAATCCGGTGCTGGATAACATGAAACAATGGCTCCATGATCCACAATCCGTGAAGCCAGGCAATACGATGCCGAATCCAAAAGATCTTGGACTTACGGATGAAGAAATCGACGGAATTGCCGAATATCTAGCCAACTACAAATTGGACTATGAATAGAACAGCAAGGACGAAGAAGGGGGTACACTACCTTGGCTCATGCTCATAGCGTCAAGCGGTACAGGGGCTTGATGGATTGGATCACCACCGTCGATCACAAAAAGATTGCTATTCTTTATTTAATTGCAGGTGGATTTTTCTTCGGGATTGGCGGTATTGAAGCCATTCTAATCCGGATTCAGCTGATGAAGCCGATGAATAGTTTTGTATCGGCTCAGGTCTTCAACGAATTGATTACGATGCACGGAACAACGATGATCTTCCTTGGTGTCATGCCAATCATATTTGCCATTATGAATGCTGTTGTTCCTTTGCAGATTGGTGCCCGGGACGTCGCCTTTCCATTTATTAATGCACTAGGATTCTGGACGTTCCTGTTTGGTGGACTGCTGCTGAACCTGAGCTGGATCATGGGCGGGGCGCCTGATGCAGGCTGGACGTCATACACGCCGCTCTCCAGTAGTGAGTACAGCGGAACCCATGGTGTGGACTTCTATACGATTGGTCTACAGATAGCTGGTCTAGGAACACTCATCGGCGGTATTAACTTTCTCGCCACGATCATTACGATGCGTGCACCCGGCATGTCCTATATGCGGATGCCGATGTTTACATGGACAACATTTATTACTTCAGCCATTATCCTTTTTGCATTCCCTGCCATCACGGTGGGATTAGTACTGTTGACGTTTGACCGTATTTTGGGAGCCAACTTTTTCGATGTCGCAAATGGTGGTAACCCTGTACTCTGGCAGCACATTTTCTGGATCTTCGGACACCCGGAAGTGTACATACTCATCTTGCCGGCGTTTGGAATTATCTCGGAAGTTATTCCGACCTTTGCACGTAAAAGATTGTTTGGTTACAGCTCCATGGTGTTTGCAACCATCCTGATTGCCTTCCTGGGATTCATGGTATGGGCACACCACATGTTCACAACGGGTCTCGGCAATGTGGCCAACGCACTCTTTTCGATCTCAACCATGCTGATTGCCGTACCGACAGGGATCAAAATCTTTAACTGGCTCTTTACGATGTGGGGTGGACAGATCCGCTTTACGGCTGCGAACCTGTTTGCTGTCGGATTCGTTCCGACCTTCGTCATGGGTGGTGTCACCGGTGTCATGCTCGCATCTGCACCAGCTGATTTCCAGTTCCATGATACGTACTTTGTCGTAGCCCACTTCCACTACGTAATCGTTGGTGGCTTGGTTCTTGGATTGTTCTCGGGCCTGCATTACTGGTGGCCGAAGATGTTCGGTCGCGTTTTGAGCGAAACACTTGGTAAATGGACATTCTGGACATTCATGATCGGTTTCCAATTAACGTTCTTCGTGCAGCATTTCCTCGGCCTCATGGGGATGCAGCGCCGGATCGTTACATACTTGCCGAATCAGGACTTTGACCTGCTTAACCTGGTCAGCTCCGTTGGAGCATTCCTGATGGGTGTTGGGGTGATCATGTTCCTCGTGAACATCGTAATCACAACGAGAAAACCGGTGGATGCACCGAATGACCCGTGGGAAGATGGCCGCACGTTGGAATGGTCCATTCCATCTCCGCCGCCAGAATATAACTTCAAGCAGACTCCGCTTGTTCGCGGAATCGATGCATATTGGAAGGAAAAGATGGCAGGACATACGGAGATGACTCCTGCTGAACCTGTAGGGTCGATTCATATGCCATCTGCAACACCGCTGCCGTTTATCATGTCTGTCGGTATTTTCATTGCCGGACTGGGCCTGATGTTCAGCAAAGACGATTTTGGCAATGCCTTTATGAACGGACTTTTCAATAATTATATTGTGGTTATTATCGGCCTTCTGATTACATTCGGAGCGATGGCAATGCGTTCACTTTATGATGACCATGGCTGGCATATCGAGCCCGAGGATCAGGATGAGAAGGGGGTTAGAACATGACAACTTCACATGCCGAACCGGTAAGTGGCCAATTGCCGCATGAACCGGAGAAAGCAACGCTGGAGGGACGCAACAAGCTCATTGGCTTCTGGTTGTTCCTTGGCGGCGAGACGGTATTGTTCGGTACACTCTTCGCAACCTTCCTGGCGCTTCGTGGCCAGACGAATGAAGGGCCATCGGCGAACGAACTGTTCCATCTGCCGCTTGTGGCAGCAGCGACCTTCATACTCCTCGTCAGCAGTCTGACAAGTGTATTTGCGATCCAGGCCATGCATCGGGGCAACCGAAGTGCATTGGCACTTTGGCTAGGAATTACGGTAGTGCTGGGCCTTGGATTCCTTGGTATTGAAATTTATGAGTTCTATGAATATGTGGTGCACAAAGAGTTCGGGATGACCACCAGTGCATTCAGCTCCGCTTTTTACACGCTGGTTGGATTCCATGGAGCCCACGTTGCATTCGGTATTCTGTGGATCGGACTTATTATCGGGCAGCTGTTCAGAAAAGGATTAACGGTCGTAACTGCACCAAAGGTATACGTCTCCGCAATGTACTGGCACTTTATTGACGTGGTCTGGGTGTTTATCTTTACGGTCGTCTACCTGCTCGGAAAGGTGGGTTAACACATGTCGGTACAGGATAAGAGTGATCAACAACCTGTGAAACATCGTCACCGGACAGAAGGACCGCAGAAACATGTCGTTGTGTTTATATTCTCCATCATCTTGACACTCATTGCGTTTGCAGCTGTTAAGGCAGGGGGCGTCAATACATCCTTTACCATCATTCTTTTGGTGGTTATGGCCATTCTTCAGGTGTTTGTCCAGCTGGGATACTGGATGCACATGAAGGATAAAGGCCATCTGATGCCAATCCTGTTTATGGCTTTCGGATTCTTCGTAGCATTCACGTGCATCATTATGGCACTCTATTGGGTTTGGTGGTAAATGAGATGGCGGCGGCGCAGTGCCGCCGTCTTTTCCCCTTTTAGGCGATGGAATGGAAAGATGGTTTAAGGCTACAACCAAATCAGGTCACCGGGAGGTTTCCCGTATGCTCGGGTTGCAATACTTCAGTTTCAACGATTTATGGAGTCCCTTCATTCTTGCGTTATTTTTGCTCATTGCAGCTGTGTATCTGTTTGTCGTTGGTCCGTTAAGTGAAAGGGTTACTGATGCAGAACCTGCTAACGCTGCACAGAAAATCATGTTTATTACAGGTCTGGCCGTGTTCTATCTTGCCCAGGCTGGACCATTTAATTTGCTGGGGCACGTCATGTTCAGTTTTCACATGGTAAGCATGGCTCTGTCTTATCTGGTTGCTCCACCTTTATTGATGAAAGGGCTGCCTCTCTGGGTGTGGCGAAAGATCATTCAGTGGCTGCCAGCGCGGCAGTTATCCTTTTTAGCTCATCCGATTGTCGCGGCATTACTCTTTAATGGGTTATTTTCGCTGTATCATCTGCCCGTTGTCCATGACTATGTCATGCTGAATTTTACGGTTCACCGTCTGTATTACTTGGTTCTCTTTATTACCTCTATGCTCATGTGGTGGACACTTCTTAATCCGCTGCCGGAGGCAAGACAGGCGTCAGGACTGTCGAAGATTGGATTTATCTTTCTTAATATGGTGCTGTTAACACCAGCCTGCGGCCTGATTATTTTTGCGTCCGAGCCATTATATGCAACGTATAGCAATCCGGCCGTATGGGCGGAAGCAATGAGATATTGTGTGTCAGGGGACTCCTCGGCATTATTGCGTACATTCGGAGGTCCAGGTTTCTTTAACTTCCTGTCTTCTGCCAAAGAGGATCAGCAGGTGGGTGGTATTGTGATGAAGTTTATTCAGGAGGGTATCTTCGTATCCATGTTGGCATATGTTTTCTTTCAATGGTACCGCAAGGAAAAACGCGAAGATGATGATGATCCGTATCCTGTAGAACGTTCAGGTGGACCGCTTAATCCTGCGAAATAAACCTTAGTTATGTTCAGACAAGAGGGGGAACACACGATGGATATGCATTTTTTGCTACCTACGATCAGTACTTCTTTCATTGTGATTAGCGCTGTACTGGTTGGGATCGGTTGGGTGTTAATTGTTCGGGGCAAAAAGGAGGCTCATCAGTCCATGATGATAGCGGGAGCTGTCGCGGCTCTGCTATTCTTTATCATCTACATGTCCCGAACGATATTTGTAGGAAATACCGCTTGGGGCGGTGATCCGGAGATGGAGATCTTCTATCGAATCTTTCTGATCTTTCATATTATTCTCGCCACAGCAGCTGCGGTCTTCGGTATCTCTACCCTGGTGCTGGGATTCAAGAAGAAATTTGCTACACATCGTCGCTGGGGACGGTTTACATCGATGATCTGGTTCAGCAGTGCACTGACTGGCGTCATTGTGTACGTTTTATTATACCTCCTTTATCCTGGCGGGCACACACGTCCTGTATGGGAAGTCATTCTTGGGGTGTAGATTAAAGATCGTTTCCTATGAAAATATGAAAAATGGATGAATCTATCGGTGGATTCGTCCATACCTTCTCTCACATCCGTTCATAGAATGAGATCGAGAGGGGGGAACAAAACATGAAAAAAACAGTCCAAGTCAGTCAAACGTATCCACGTCTCACGGTGTATTCAGAGGAGAATTACAGAGGGAGAAGCCGGATTTACCGTGGCAACACGGGTCTCCGCAACCTGGACAACATTCTGGGTGGGGTAGAGAGCCTGCGCTTTTTCTCAACAAGTTCGAATGCAACGCTGGTAGTGTTTACGAGACCAAATTTCCAAGGCGGATTCCGAGTCTTTCGAGGTAATACGAATCTGAGAGATCTGGATGATCTGATCCGGGGAAATGACGTGGAATCTCTGATTTCCACCAATCAACGTCTCACACTGGCTCAAATTCGTGCCATCCGCAGCAGTCGCAGTTTGCCAAGCGGCTACGATCTGGTTTAAAAGGTAGACCTCTTCTGCATACAGGTGCCGGAAAAATGAAAGAGCTGCTTCCGATTTGTGTTCGCACAATATCGGAGTCAGCTCTCTTTTTTTTGCATGAACACCTTTAGTTCGAAGCAGTTGTTGAATGAATATCGTGGTAACTGCCTTACGCCTGCCTTTTATATTGCATTATTCATATCAGCCCGCACAAGGGGATAAATTCCTTTTAAATTCCTGATTCAGGAAAAAAAAGGTTGACGGTACGAATTGAAGGTCTGTATACTGTGTATATTGATATATACAGTAAACACAGTGGACACGGCTTGCACAGTAAAGCGTGAGATGGAAAGGCAGGCAATGTTATGAATGATTGGAAGCAAGCTTGGTGGCTAACCCGGAGTGAATGGAATAAGGATCGTCTTCAATGGTTATGGTCTGCGATGTTTATGGTCTACGTTGGAGCTATGGGTGGTGTCATGTTATATGGACAGAGAGAGGAAAATCTACTCAACACGATTTCCGATTCCTACTTCATGCTTATGATTCCATTTCAGGGATTTATCTTCTCCAGACGCTCTTTCCGCTACATACAAGAAGATTCGTATACACAGATGCTGACCTATTATCGCAGACTTCCCATCTCGGCAGAAACCGTCATGTGGGGACGCATTCAGCAGGCATTGCTGGCCTTTATCTTTAATGGCATATTCTACTATGGCGCATTGTATGTCTCCGTGATGCATCTGGAAGGGTTCCGATGGGATCAATATTTGGCCTTTGCCCTAACATGTACAGGATATGGGGTTCTGATCACAGGGTTCTATATCTTTGGAGAGTTTTTGCACACTGGCAAAAAGTATTTGTTAATCAGCATGCTGTTTATACCCGTGATTGTCCTTATCGCAATTTTTATTCGAATGATGGGCGGGAACGGATTGCGATATGCCGTAGAAATCAGCAAAACCTGGGGGTTGTTATCACCATTTATGTGGGGCTCGCTAATATTGGGATTTGCGGTGTTATGGTTGCTTAGTCGCTTAACACTAAGGAAGTTATCGAAGCGGGATTTAAGTTAAAGGTAAGTCAAATATAGAACGACATCGAGGATGACCGGCACTATCGTGCAAGTGAACTGAAGTGTACGGGAGGGTGAGGTGCAGGACTTGAATATACCGATTCAAATTAATGAAAACAGTGCTGAACCTTTATATCACCAAATTGAAAACCAGCTAAGATCTTTAATTATAACGGGTCAATTGGGGGAGGGAACGCATTTGCCATCCATTCGCGAATTTGCAGGTTCGTTGAATTGCAGCGTAATTACTGTTCGCCGGGTTTACCAGGATCTGGAGAATGAAGGTTTACTTCGAACAAAGCAGGGTACGGGGACGTTTGTAGCCAAGGTTGATGCAGGAGATCGGGAGAACTACAAATTGACAGCAGCAAGAGAAGCGTTGCAGGCAGCCGTGCAGTCTGGTAAATCCGTTGGATGCAGTGAAGAGGAAATGGCAGGATTGTTTCAAGAGATTTTGCAGTCGATCTACTATCCGAGTAAGGGGTGACCAAACATGGAACCAATTGCGGTTCAGCTAAACGGTGTATCCAAAATGCGCAAGCGTAGAATCATTGGCCCTATTGATCTCGTCATTCCCGAGGGATACGTGGTCGCCATATTGGGACATAACGGTTCGGGGAAAAGCACGCTTCTGAATATGCTTCAGCGGGTAGTACTACCGGATTCCGGTCAGATCATGTGGTTCGGACAGCATTACGAAGGTGAACTTCCTACAGAGCTGAGAGAGCATATTGGTTTTGTTGCAGACGGTGGAGGTTCGGAAGAAGACAATATAACCGCTGTTGAAGCTGCCAGATTCCGGGCACATTGGTATACCCGTTGGGATCCTAAGTTGTTCAACAAGCTAATGGATGATATGGATGTTCCCTATGACGTAAAACTGAAAAAATTGTCCAAAGGAGAGCGTCGCAAATTCGAAATAGCGGCTGCGCTTGCTGCACGGCCGAGACTGCTCCTGCTGGATGAGCCTTCTTCTGGGCTTGATCCATTTGCCTGGAAGGTCATGGTTGAGCAGTTCCGCAATTTCATGGCGGATGGGGATACCACCATTTTAATAGCAACACATATAGCAGATGAAGTGAAGCGTCTGGCGGATTACATCGTACTGATGCACCGGGGCCAGTCACTTGGAATGGCGGAAAAGGATGTCGTGCTCGATCAATGGAGAGAAATCTGGTACGAAGGCGATCTAAGACCTGAGAGTATACCGGGGGCTGTTGAGTCGAAGCAGGAGGCTGGAGCCATGCGGGTGATTACGACCCGGGTAGTTGAAGCGCAGGAGAGGCTGGAGCTTGCGGGTAACCGCATCATGAAAATCCGGAACCTGGAGCTGGACGAAGTGCTGCAATACTGGATTGCAGGGTACGCTCCGACACTGTGGAGATAAACGAAGGAGGATGATAGATGATGAACAGATTGGAACTGAAGCAGGTTGTGAAGCAATATGCAGATAAGACGGCTGTTAACGGTGTTACGCTTAATGTGGAAGAAGGGGAAATCTATGGATTGCTGGGTGCCAATGGTGCCGGTAAAACAACAACGATGCGCATGGTACTTGGCCTGATTCATCCCGATGGTGGAGAGATTCGATATAACGGCAAGCCTTATAGTACCGAGCTGCAGCAGATCATGGGTTATCTTCCGGAAGAACGCGGACTGTATCCCAAGGTGAAGGTCAGTGACCAGATCAATTATTTGGCTCGTCTTCGCGGCATGAATGGTAAGGATGCAGACAAAAGCCTAAGATACTGGCTTGATCGATTCGAGGTCCCTGAGTATTACGACAAAAAGATTGAGGAGTTATCAAAGGGTAACCAGCAAAAGATGGGCTTTATCGCTGCGGTGGTGCACCGTCCTCAGATTCTTATTCTTGACGAGGCGTTTAGCGGCTTAGATCCAGTAAACGTAGAATTGCTCAAATCCACTGTTAAGGAGTTGCGTGATGAAGGAACGGCTATCCTGTTCTCGACACATCGCATGGAGCATGTTGAAGAACTTTGTCGTCAGATAACAATTCTACATCGCTCCAATACCGTGGTTCAGGGAGAGATCAAGGAGATCAAGAGCCGCTATCCGCGTGAACAGGTTTCCCTGAATACCACTGGCAATGTGGAACGTTTGGATCAATTGGCTGGTGTGAATAAGGTGGAGCGGAACGAGCGTGGATATCTTATTCATATTGCACAGGTTGAGGCTGCCCAGGAGATATTGAAGCACGCAATGAATCAGACGACTGTAGAGCATTTTGAGATCAAAGAACCAACGCTTAACCAAATCTTTATTCGTGAGGTGGGTGAGTCGAATGAATAAAATGGGAACGATCATCGGATTTACGTTCAAAAACAAAGTCAAAACGAAATCGTTTGTAGTTACGACCATTGTGCTTGCACTTTTAATTTCAATCGGACTTAATGTACCTTATTTCATTACTCTGTTTAACGGTGGATCTATCGGTGGTGGAGCTGCAGGAGACCATCCTGTAAATATTGGGCTTCTAAGTGCGGGACAGCCGGAAGTATCGGAGAAGCTGGAGAAGTTCTCGTCCGCACAAGGAGATCAGGCGTACCGATTCATTGCTGATGGTACTAAAGATGAAGCTGCGCTGAAAGCAGATGCGGAATCCGGACTTACTGATGGGTATCTGAAATTTGAAGCCGCCCAAGGACAGGAGTTCCCACAGCCGATCCTGTATTCAACAGAAGAGGTGTCCCCTCAGATTATTGCTTCTATAGAAGCTGCGCTGCAAAGTGTGAAGCTGGATGTCGTCGTGAAGGACGTACTCACAGCTGAGCAAAAGGAATTGATTAATACACCAGTTAAGGTAAGTGAGCAGAGCTTGAGCGCTGAAGAAGCAGGAGCTGATGCAGGGTCAGAGAATGGCATGAGCCCGATCAACTATATTGTAGTATACCTGCTGATCATCCTTCTGTTCACATCTACTATGATGACAGGTAATATGATCGCATCCGAAATCACGGCGGAGAAGAGTTCCCGCATTATGGAGATTTTGATTACCAGCGTGTCTCCATTGAGTCAGATGTTTGGTAAAATCATCGGGATATTTATGGTAGGTATGCTTCAGATCGGTATCTTCGGTGCAGTGGTTGCAGGAAATGTGCTGCTTCCTCACAACCGTGACGTCCTGAGTGATTTCAGTTTGAACCTGAGTGATGTAAACATCGCCGTTATTGTATACGGACTAATCTTCTATATCCTGGGTTACTTCCTATATGCAGTGATGTTTGCTGCAATTGGTTCGATGGTTAGCCGTACAGAAGAACTGGGTCAAGCGGTGCTGCCGATTACGATGCTTTCATTGGTTTCCTTCTATATTGCCATCTTCAGTATCGCAACACCGAACATTCTGCTATTAAAAGTGGCCAGTTTCATACCGTTTACCTCGCCAACGGCTATCTTGGTGCGAATCGGGGCAGGAGTTGCTCCAACATGGGAGATACTAGTGTCTTTGGCCATTCTGGTCGTATCGATCTTTATCTTCGGCTGGCTGGCTGCCAAAATCTATCGCACGGGTGTGTTGATGTATGGTAAGCGTCCAACCTTCAAGGAATTGTTTAAGGCAATGAAAGCTTACAAAATTTAAATTGATTAAACTTTAAGGCTACTGATATTGCTGTTGCTGGGCTTTGGGTGGCTGGAATTAAGAAGTAACTATATAAAGGGAGAAGGGGGCCATCTCAGGAAAAAGGTGGAACCCTCTCAGTCTATTATCGTAAAAAAAGATGTATATTCATTCTTTGAATAAATAGATTTACCCTACTATATATCTAAAGGAGATACATAATATGAAAAACTGGAAACGCATGCTCTTGTCTCTCACCATCTCGGTTGGTTTGCTCGCTTCAGCTGTACCGGCCATGGCAGCACCTCAAGAAACTTCCGTTAAAGTCAATGACCATGCAGTAGAGTACACTGTAGGGGCACCAATGAATAACAAGGGAACAACATTGGTTCCGCTTCGCTCCACGCTTGAAGCAATGGACGTGAAGCTGACGACTGCGACAGATGATACAATTACGGCTGTGGTGGACGGCAAAACGATTACACTTAAAAGCAAGCTTACACGCATTAATGGCGTAACGTATGCACCGATCCGTATCGTTGGAGATGCTACAGGTTACGAAGTAAACTGGGATGCGAAGACACGTACAGTTCTACTCGTCTCCAAAGGAACGGAAACAGCTGCACAAACGGGTGGCCGCGGCTTCATGTGGGAAGTGGAGAACAACGGAAACACGGTATATCTGGTAGGCTCCATGCATATTGCAGATGATAGCTTCTACCCATTGCGCGAGGAATTTGAAGAAGCTTTTGCTGAAGCGGATTACCTGGGCGTGGAGATCGACATCAGCAAAGCGGCTGATGAGGCACAACAGAAGTTGATTCTGGATCTGGGATCTTACCAGGATGGAACAACGCTCAAGGATCATGTTTCAAGCGAGACTTATACCAAGCTCGGGGATATCCTGAAGAAAAACGGATTGGAGCCTAATGCCCTGGATGCATTCAAGCCTTGGGTTGCAGAGAGTACGCTTGCTAGCCTGAAGTCGGCGACGGCTGGATATGAAGCTTCGGCGGGCGTGGATTTGTATTTCATTCAAAAGGCCATTGAGAGCAAACTCCCTATTATCGAGCTAGAATCGTACGAGTCCCAACTGGGCATGTTTAACGACTTCTCCAAAGAGCTGCAAGAGGAAACATTGAAAGCAACATTAGACAACTTCGATGTTCTTGATGATAGTGTGAACCAAATGGCTGAGATGTGGAAAACGGGTAATGATGAGCAGCTGCTTGATCTGACCAATAACTTCTCTGATAACGAGGAGTACAACAAAGCAATGCTGATCGACCGTAACATTGGCATGGCTGACAAGATTGATGGATACCTGAAGAGTGATAGGAAAGAGGAGTACTTTATCGTTGTAGGTGCTGCCCACTACCTGGGTGAGCACGGCATCGTGAAGCTGCTTGAAGATAAGGGTTATACTGTAGAACGTAAATAACATTATATCATTACTAGATACAACCCTCTCACTTCTGAGGAGAAGCGGGAGGGTTGTTATGTTTATATAGAAGAAAGACAAGATATATGGAGGGCTGATTTATACTCGTGTCCAAGTTGTTAGAAAATGTGGAAGTTTGAAAAACATCATGATAACCGATGTACAAATTATTTTTATAAAACACTTTACAAGATATTGTGATACATGATATATTAATTTTCCGGCCAAGAAAACACGAGAAACATGGTGCGGTAAGCAAACTGAAAAGCTTCGAAAGAAACTTCAAAAAAGTGCTTGCTAAATTGGATGGAACATGATAATATATAAGAGTTG
>NZ_BIME01000010.1 GCF_004000925.1 Paenibacillus illinoisensis NBRC 15959
CCTCCACCATTTTAGGGGCATAGTTTAAAGGTAGAACAACGGTCTCCAAAACCGTTGGTGTGGGTTCAATTCCTGCTGCCCCTGCCATTTTATTATGAGCCATTAGCTCAGTTGGTAGAGCACCTGACTTTTAATCAGGGTGTCGAAGGTTCGAGCCCTTCATGGCTCATTGTTTTTGTACGTGTTGGGGGAGTATTCATCCGGCGTGTAACTTCTAAAAGTATCAAAATGGAGCATGGTTAGTTTAGCTGAGAGTAAACTACACTAACGACGGTGTCTACTCAATATAAGAAACCCTTGAGGAATACTCAAGGGTTTTTTCGTGTTTTCTCAAACTCTATGGCATGTAACTATAACAATTTACTGTTCCATAAAAAGGCCTTGGTATAGAGCAAGGCTTCCTCGTTTTCGTTTATATTGTAGACTGTTGTTAAACAACGTCCTGGCAGGTACGATAATGGTTAAATAAAAAAAAACGAATACCGCTGCAATTCAATTCTGGAAGAACGTATATAAATCATTAAATATAGAATATGTTGAGAAGGAAGAGAAAGAGGAAGGACATGAGGTTAGATATCAGGATTTTAAAGTTAACAAGGGCGGTTTCGAGGGGAAAACACAATCCTTAGAAAAACTCTATTTTAAGCGGCTTTTTTAGTTTATCGGTGCAAGGTCAAGACCCGATTGCGGATTATCTAAGCATTAAACAATAATTCACTTCCGATTAGTTTATTAAGCTAACGAGCAGTACAACAGAACAAAGATTCCAGGAGTTATTATTCTTTATTCTTTACTGTGTATAATTATGCTATTAAACTAAATTGAAGGTTTGCATATTAAGTACAATTATTGAAAGGTTGATAAAATGAATCTAATCTGTGAAACTCAAGTCGTTACGGATTATTTGACCGTGACTAGGGAAGTCAATTATGATCACCCGCTGGTTGCTGGACTTGCTTCGGAAATAGCAGCTTCATCAAAAGATCAAATAGAGTATATCAAACAGTCATATATGTATGTCCGAGATCGAATAGCCCATTCCTGGGATATCAAGAGTTCTAGAGTCACATGTTCCGCTTCAGAAACATTGATTCATAAAGAAGGTATTTGCTATGCCAAAGCAAACCTTCTATGTGCAATATTACGTAGAGAGGGAATACCATCTGGCTTCTGTTATCAACGACTTACGATTGGGGATACTCCAGATACGGGCTATTGTATCCATGCACTAAATGCTGTTTATATTCAACATTTAAATTCATGGATCCGTTTAGATGCACGAGGGAACAAGCCTGGAATCCAAGCAGAGTTTTCATTGGAAGAAGAAAAACTTGCTTTTACTATCCGAAAAGAATACGACGAAGCTGATTATAGGACCATATTTAAGTCCCCAAATATTAAGACTATCGAGGCTTTGAAAAATAATACTGACTGCATAAATATGTATTTATACGGACTGCCTGAACAACTGTGATTATTGAACTATGGGGAAAGGCCATGTTAGTTTGCTATACATGGGACGGTTGCAGGCGGGCTTGTACTGAGCTTTTTTTCATGGGAGCTGTGGGCAATATCGTACTGTTTAGAACAATGCAACATGGTGATGTATTGAATCCTAAGTCCAATACTTGGAATACTTTGGGTGAAGAACAGATCTTAAATATTAAATAAGTGCTATAAATCTCCCTTCTACTATTATTTAAATGGGAGATTTTTTGTTTGGTCAGAACCCGTAACTGATAGTGTTACTCATTGGTCTACTCAAATGATTTCAGGAAAAATATGCTAGAATAGGAATGATAACTAAAAAATAACGTACCTGTAGCTTAGACATTTCTGCTTTGATCAGGTTGATTAGGAGGGAAAAGTATTGTTTTCAATAGTGTCATCCTTTGCAATTATATTTAACTTGGTATTATACGGGTTGGGCGTATACGCTCTTATCCTGTTTATAAAACTTGCTCAACGTGGAATCCAAGCACTGGATATCTATCTAAGTGAAAAACGTGGGGAACGCTTCTGAGTCTCTCATGAATCAATCAACCACAAGATTATCATTTTTCTCTCAGTGTTTTATTTCTACTGGTTTAGTATGATTAATACATCAATTAAATAAAGAGAGGGCAAATGACATGGTGGATACTTTTTTAGAACAAATTAATGAGTTGAACGAGCTTCAAAAAGATTTGGTCAGCATACATCCTTTATTTGCAGAGCATTATCCTGTGGTTGTTGCATTTGATGCCCTATTATATATGTATGATTACTCGACAGAGAAAGGGCAATATGAATGGGTGAAAACGGTTCCGGATGATCTTAACATCCCTGACGAGTGTCTGGCAGCCATGCCAGTGCACCATATGGACGAACGAATGTGTGCAATTGTGACAGACTCAGCCTTCCAAAATTTTGAGCAGAAAGTATACCTGTTTCACGAGTATGTTCATTGTTATGTCTATGAGAAATATGAGGAGATCGGGAATCGTCTACAAATTAAACATAGGATGGAGAAGATTAAACGTGTGACATGGGAGCTGGATTACGAATTCCCTTATGAGGATGAGAATGTGGTCCAGCGGATCAATTCACTGTTGATTGCCTTAAAGAGCGGAGATGTAGTCCAGGTACAATCAGCAAGAAAAGCGTTATTCAGCTCGATAACAGAGGAACAAGGGGAGTACTGGAACTGGCTGGAGTGGAACGAAGGCTATGCGCGATATATCGAGAATCGGATACGAGAAAAATTTGGGCTGGAACTGAATCATTTTGGAGATGCTGCCCCTTATAATCGTCTGGTTTTCTATGAGTGCGGATCGGAGTACATAAGTCTGTTGGTTCGCGAACAGCCGGCTCTTCATACAGATTTGGAACAGTTGTTTAATACAGTTCTGGTGGAACGAGTTCAACGATGAACTCCTCGGCTAAATGCTGTTAAGTAATGTTTCTTATCGGTTCTATGAGCAGCAGACTCTTGTGTAAAGGAGAATATTCCATGCCACTGCCTATGGTTCACTTACATGTCGCTGTGCTATTTGCTGATGTCAGTCCAGAACGTGTTGAACGAGGTTCATTCTATCTTGGGAATATCGCACCGGATTCCATTCATATGCGTGAGGGTACAACGAGGGAGGACAAGGAATACACTCACTTCAACCCTAAGGATGATGAGAAATATATCGCACGTTTACAAGAGCTATACTCCGTCTATATTCAACAACGTTCAGATGAAGGCTGGAAGTGGTTTATACGCGGTTATTTCATGCATGTCATGACGGATTATTACTGGTTTCGGAGTTTGTATCCTGAATTCGTGGAGCGAGTCACCAGCACGGATGAAACCAACGATGTGAAGCGAACCAAGGATGAATTTGGCCGTTTGTACTACCAGGAGACGGATCAGATTGATTTTAACCTCTACCATCATGCCAGTTGGAGTGGGGACGTGTGGCATATGCTTAAGAGCACGCAGAGTTATGATGTCGAGGGTCGTTTAACCGCAGAAGAGATTCGGCGCTGGAGGGATCGTACAATTTCATTTTTTAACGAGCAGGCCAATGAGCCCGGAATCGTGCCCACATACTTGACTGATGATTTAGTACAGGCGTTTGTGACAGATACGGTGCAGCGGTTGAGCTTGTTATTCCAATCTTGGGACCCTGAGCTGCAGCATCTGAATGTGAACATGGGAAGCTAGGGAGGGTAGTATCTAATGAAAAAAGGAGCAATCCTCTTATGCTTGTTCGCTGTTTTCCTTGCGAGCTGCACACATACCGATACTTCTGGTTCAGATGAAAATCTTCCTTCGCTCATCACTTTAACCTGTAACCCCGATTACACATTTGAACCTTGCCAAGATATTCAGTTCGATGAGCCAACCGAAGTTCGGATGATCATGAATGCGATAGAAAATGCAGAACTTTTACCTGGAAATCTTAATTATGCAGCGCAATACAAGATGAGTATAACAAATACGGATCGGTCCGTGACCAAATATGATTTTTCTATAGGAACTGATCCTGAAATGAAGGCCCTGTTGGTAGACGGGATAGACACCACCACGGGATATAGCATATCGCTAGAGGATTCAAATCAACTAAGATCATTAATGCAGAAGCATACCGATTAATCAGACATCATGAAATGGAGAGACCGTTATATATGGATCAACCGACTATTATTCAACCCTTAAATTTAACTGATGTGGAGGGTGCCTACCTGGTTTTTGAACGTTCCATCACGCAGGCGTTTACTCAAGAGGGACTGGGTTCGCTTCAAGATGATATTAAAGATGAAATTGAACACAAAAAGTCCCTGCTTCAATCAACATTGCTTCCGGACAAGTCTAGTGAGTCTACTGATACCGAGTCTTTTTTTCTGCTGGCTAAACGCGGAAATAGAGTAGTTGGAACGATTTCGTATGCACCCTGCGGTGAGGAGATCCGAATTCTCAGTGAGAATCGACTTAATGATGTCGGAGAATTGGGTAGCTTATACATACTGCCGGAAGTTCAAGGTCAAGGACTGGGCTCGATGCTCATTCGGGCGCTCGCAACTGAACTTCAGAAGCGAGGGGTTAAGCAATTTTGCCTGGATAGCGGCTACCGGACCGCGCAGAAGAAGTGGAAGCGAAAGTTTGGAGAACCCTACACCGTGGCACGCAATTACTGGGGCGAGGGAACGGACCATATAGTGTGGTTATGCAATGTAAAGGATTTTGCAGCAAATTAGAAGCCCAAAAGAGATGACAACCTGAACTGCACAGGGGTCATCTCTTTTACGAAGTGGGACATTTCATATTGAGGGGTTATTTTGCTAAGGTATTGTCTTTCTCAGTGATTCAATCCAAATTACGCAGAAGAGGGGGAAGAACGTTTGATTCGAATTGTATTCTTCGATGTAGACGGTACATTGTTGAGCGAAACAGACCGTGGTTTATCATCAGCTACGGCGGATTCCATTCGCGAATTAATACATAAAGGCATACGGGTGGTGCTTGTTACAGGTAGGCCCTACAGTTTGTGTGAGGAATTCATTGATTTGGGGATCGATACCATTATTTCAGCCAACGGGGCATTGATTAAAATCGGGGAAGAGATTATACATAAGTCCGTGCTCTCTGGACAGACGGTCCGGGAATTAAGTGAATTTGCCGAGCTGAACAATCACAGCATTTCCTATTTTACAGAGTCGTTTGCGATGAATGGTGCACGTGCCACGGATGTCCGAGTCTTAGGCGCCTTGCAGGAAACACTTGGCGTAACGCATTCTCCGCAGAAAATGGATTCTTTGGAGCAGGAAGTGGTTTGCATTTGCTTATATGCGGATGAGACTGAGGCAGAGAAATTTCAAGCCAGATTTTCTTCATTGCGCTTTGTGAGATTTCATCCGTATGTGTCCAATGTGCTGGAAGAAAACGAAGTATCCAAATCTGCAGCTGCTGCGAGAGTCCTTGACTATCTCCATCTGACCAGAGAGGAAGCCATGGCCTTCGGTGATGGGGAGAATGATATTGATCTGCTAGAGTTTGTGGGCCTCGGGATCGCAATGGGAAACGGGGGAGAACGTCTTAAACAAAGCGCAGATTACGTTACTCTAAAAGCGAGTGAGGAGGGGGTTACCCATGCATTGAAGAAATTTAAGTTGATATGAGCAAGAAGGATTTAATGTAAAATATATCCTTAATATGGATTTTAATATAAAATGGTAGATAAAGAGGTGAGGGAGATCGAAGAATTGATTTTTTTGGTGTGTATCTTGATGATGACAGTCACATTACTTAGCATCGAAGTGAAAACCAAAAAAATAATGCAGGAGCAAGCCCGAATAAATCAGAAGCTGGAGCAATTTCTGGAGAAAGACTCCTAACGAGGAACAGATCCACGTAATTTAAGATAAAGTTAAGGGGGCATAAGTAAAATGGACCAGATTAAAGCCATTATTTTTGACTTGGATAATACCATTTTGAACAGGACACGAACTTTCGAGGGATTTACCCAAAGTCTGTTGAAGACATACTTCAGTCATTTGGAGACTACCGACGATATTAGCCAACGAATTATTGAACTTGATCAGGATGGTTATAAGGATAAACCGCTTCTATTCAATGAATTGCTGCAGGAACTGCCTTGGTCCGTGTACCCGCCGCATGCAGAGCTGATGGAGTTCTATGGCAAGGAGTATGTAAGAAGCGCGGTGCTGATGGAGGAGGCACGGGAAGTGGTGCAGCAACTCCGAAGCAAATACCAAACAGGATTAATTACCAATGGAAAAACAGATATACAGTATGGCAAAATCGATCAGCTTGGAATTCGGGATGATTTTGACCTGATTATTGTTTCGGAAGAAGCAGGGGTGAAAAAGCCCGATCCGCAGATATTTCGACTGGCACTCGATCATTTCGGTCTGTCTCCCGAGCAGTGCATTTACATAGGAGATCATCCGACGAACGATGTTGAGGGAGCTGCCAATGTAGGCATGAACACCATCTGGATGAAAGTCAACCAGCCTTGGCAGGATAGCATCACGGCCCGTCCTCTGCATTCCATCACGCATCTGCGTGAATTGCTGCCCTTGCTATAAGGGAGGAATAGTTGAAAGAGTGAGGATGTTGGCTGCATCCCCACTTTTTTGTAGTATTACCTAGCTTAACTCAAGCATTTGTCTTTCTAACACGGTTCAGGCAGTTATCATTCGAGACTTCGAGCGTCTGTTGCGGTTTTCAATGGCTTCTTCATAGTCCTTGATCAATCCGTCAAATATATGTTCCCAGGATCGCTGGAGAGCCAGCTTCCTGCCTTCCAGACCCATCATCTGAAGCTGATCCACGTGATCGCCCCAGAAACATATCTCACGAATCAAGGCTTCGGGATTGCCCGGCTCAAACAAAACACCACTGCGGTGATGTGCTACCAAATCCTTCACACCTCCAGCATTTGCAGCAAGAACAGGCAGTCCGGAAGCCATAGCTTCCAGCACCACATTTCCGAAGGTCTCTGTGCAGGAAGGAAACACAAACCAATCCGACGAAGCATACATAGCAGCAAGCTCTTCGCCATGCACATAACCAGTAAAGGTCACATTCGGTGGGCATTGCGAACGCATTTTGGGAAGCAGGGGTCCGTCCCCTACAATGAGCCAATGTACACGGAATTGCATGTGTTCAGGCAGGTTCTGCATGGCAGACGTCAGCGTAGCGATATCCTTTTCTGGGGCAATTCGTCCAACGTAGAGTAAAATAAGAGGGGCTGTTATATTGTAGCGAGTACGAATCGCATCTCTTCGCTTATATGGTGAATACAGATCGCAGTCAATTCCGCGTGACCAGAGCTTAAGACGCGGAATACCTTGCGACTGAAGTGTGTTAAGTGTTTCCACGGACGGGGTCAGAGTGGCATCGGCGGATCGATGGAACCATTTGATGTACTTCCAATAGAGAGGAATCATGCTTTTTAATCGGTAATATTCGAGGTAGCGATCAAAGTGGGTATGGTAGGAGACCACATGCGGCAGTCGATGCTTGAGTGCATACTTGAGACCGAGAAGTCCCATATTGAAAGGTGTGGCGATGTGCAGCAGATCTGGCTCAAAGGCTTGCAGCTGTTGATGGATGGAGTTCCGGTTAGGTAAGGCGATCCGACATTCCGGATACAGAAAAAAGGGGATATTCGCGACCGCTCGTACCGAAGCGGAGTCACTGCCATCAATGACAGACATCGGAGTAAACAGCAGATGTTCGATACCTCTGCGGTTCATGTGGTTACTCAGGCGGTGCAGTGTACCGGCAACACCATTGGTTTCGGGAATGTAGGTGTCAGTAAACAAGGCCAGGCGCATCATTACCCCTCCCATGACTCTTGATGTGAAGATCATAACAATGGATCGTTTTCCGCAGGTCAAATGAAGGTTAACTTCAAGACGCTCTAAGTAAATTTGAAGATAGCCTGTCCAGGAGAAATGATGAATGTATTCAATTAAAATAGGTTATTCTGCTATGATATAAAAGTTCAAGCGACTGAGAGGTTGTTTTGACCGCAAATGGGTCTAGTGTATATAGGAGGAAATGGATGAATACCTTACAGGAAGAATTACAACAATTATTGCCTTTGGATCAGCTAGAAGCCATGTCTGGGGAAGAAGTGGTGGGGAGTGTGGCCATGGATTTATACCGTGCGGAGTTTGCAACCATTCGTGAATGTGGGCCTGAACTTCCGCAGGTTCTGCGTGACGTGATCCTAATTATTGATCTGGATACCGAGCTGTCCATGAACGGCATGACCGGATTTTTGGAAAATGCAAGCAGAGGATTCCTGCAGGAAACCATAACCGCGATGCAGCGGATCGGGAATGAGGCTGATGCCGAGATCCTGAAGAGTATCCAGCACGAGTTATCCGGAAGTGGCGTAACTTCCGAGCAACTGAGGCAGAATGTGAATGCATTGTCTGAGCACGACGTAGCCACATCGCTGAAAACACATGGGCCGCGCATTCATGAAGTCCTGCAGCGGGTAGAATTGCAAGCCGGAAGCTTGAGCATGCAGGAAGATAATGAAGAGGTATTCGATCTCTTGTATCAATATGTGGATAATAACAAAGACAGCTTAAGACAGGAAATCGAGCACATCTTGATGGATTAAATTCAGTTCACGGGGAGAGCTACCATGATTGTGATGATTAACGGAGCGTTTGGATCAGGTAAAACATCGGCTGCGCACAAGCTGCAATCATTCTTGCCGGGCAGTATGATTTTCGATCCGGAAGAGGTCGGTTATATGCTGAGAAACGTGATAGTGGACGATGTGAAGCTGGAACATGAGAAAACGGACGATTTTCAGGATCTAGAGCTATGGAAAGTCCTTACCGTGCAAGTCGCCCGTGAAATCAAGCAGAAGTATGGCAAACACCTGATCGTGCCAATGACAATCTATAAAACCGAACCATTCGAGTACATCCATCGTGGCCTGCGAGAGATCGATTCCGAGCTGCTTCACTTTACACTGATGACTTCAATGGACACGTTACACGAGAGATTGCTAAAACGCGGGGATTCGCCCGGCGGTTGGACATTCAGACAAGGGGAGAAGTGTGCTGAAGCTTTTCACGGATCTCGATTTGAAGAATATGTGATGACAGACAGCTTGACCACAGGTGATGTGGTGGATCATATATTATCCAGACTGATTAATGAAAACACCGTGTATAAGGGGGCCAACTGATGAGGATCAATAGGCGTTTGTGCGTTGAATCATTACTGGTTACACTGTTCATGACTTTGGGTATAATCGGTTGGAAGGTAGCTCGAGGAATGTGGATGACAGCGACTTACGTACCTGAAATGTCACATAGCTATTCATCTGTTGCTAATTTGCAATCCCAAGTTACATTTGGAGCTGTCGTTCGATGGGATGCCGGGTTGATTTTTCTCTATGGAGTTGGTTTTATCCTGTTTGCCGCCGCTTATTATGGAATCCGGTCAGGTCTCATGAAGAGAAAGCAACGTTCTTAGAAATCATGTTACCTCATATTTTTTGTACACCAAAGGGCAGCTCTGCTCGTCAGGTCATGACGGCGCAGGCTGCCCATTTTGCTACACCGGCATTAGCGAGGTCAGATGACTATTCAGTCGCTTCCTCAAGAATGCCGGCTGCTGCCTTCTGCCCGGATAACACGGCACCTTCCATCGTGGTAAACATGGGCTGTTTGGTATAATCACCAGCAAGATAAAGTCCACGGATTGGAGTCACCTGTTCGGGACGCTTGCGTTCATTGCCTGGGGCGATTCGATAAAAGTTTTCATTCCCTCGGACAATACGATACTCGGTTACGGATGAAACCCCTTCATGAAGTCCGATGGCAGCAAGGCCTCTCCGAGCCCGATGCCAGACTTCCTCATCTGGGAGATCAATTAGCTCATCCGGGTTTACCATAATGATAGAAGCTCTGCCAGGTCGTCCACGAAACGTAGTGCGGGATTGTTCTCCGAACGAACCAACATCAGTACCCGGTCCAAATGTTGTCCGATCTTCCGGTAGAAGAGGAAGTGCCGATTCGAATTGTACGGTAACATGCGGCATCGCATCCAGGGTCAGGAAAGGTTGGAACCATTCATGCTCACTGAAATGCTCCTCAAGTAATTGCTGGGAACGACGAATATTGGCCGCAACAACGATACGATTCGCTTTAATTCGTTCTCCATCTTTTAATTCCACACCTTCCAAACCATTCGCTCCGACTAACAATCGCGTTACAGGGGCGTTGGTACGAATGTGTCCTCCTTTTTGCTCGATTGCTGCTGCAAGAGGGGCGCACATCACATCCGTCATGCCCCCGGTGAAGGCACCAATCCGCATTTTATGAATACGCGGGATGCCCGGAAGAAAGAGGCCGAAGAAGGCGTATGCCGAATATTGCTCAAGAGGCATGAAGAAAATGCCGGAAGATAACGGTTCAACGATGCGCTCCAGAGCCTGCTCATTTACTCCGTGCTGCTTAGCATAATCAAGTAGCGATATCTCATCCAGTTCCTCAGGCATAGAGACACAGTCCTTGAACCCTGCAGCCAGAAACGGGACAAGGGAAGCCTTATCGCCAGGTGTAATAAAATCATTGTTGCCTAGTACGCCTGATAATGTTTTAAGTGGAGCATGGATAATGTCCAGTCCAAAATCACCGTACTCCTCTGCATCAGGATGGCGGACTTGCATGGTTGTTTCCCACGCCAGCATCTGATCCAGATCTATGCCTGCCCGTTCAAGTAATTTTGGCAATTCTTTATAATATCCAATGAATTTATGAAATCCCGATTCCACTTCCATCCCGCGCTCTTCCCAATTGCCTGTGCGTCCCCCAACATATGGGGCTGCTTCGAGGATCAGTACGGGCTTTCCGTGGTCCACAAGTTCAAAGGCACAGCTTAAACCAGCCAGGCCTGCGCCAATGATAATCGTTGAATCTTCGTTCTTTTCCTGATTCTCACGTTGTGCACTCAAGTGAAATTCGCCTCCTCTGTTTTATTTAATATACCCATTATTTCCAGCAGGCAAGCTGGTTAAGAAGATCCCGTAAGAGGCTATTAATTAATCAACAAATGAAAAAACAGCCCTCTGACCGCATGAAAATGCAGCCTGAGAGCTGTTGATTTACGACAAGAATTGAATTTTATAGATGCTTGGAAATGACTTCTTCAAGACCTTGGGCCACAGAGTGTGCTCCTCGCTCCAAATGTCTGTCATACAGATGCAGACGAACGAAGCTTTCGTCCGTACCCATGGCTTCTGCAAAAATGCCGCCAAGACCACGTGCTCTTCGGTCGATCTGCAGCAGCAATTCCATGGAATCGCCCATCGGATAGAACAGCACTTCCAGTTCATCTAGATATCCACGGAACTTGTTCGTTGGCACAAACTCAAACTCCTGTACAAAGGGCAGATTGCCGCCAAGTTTTGGAGCATAATCATTGGTCACTTCGCGCAGCCGGAAACCAAGGATGTCGATGGCATCTAGCACAGTACGCATATTTTGAGTGGGTACAACGCGAAGTCTGTCCCGATCTGAAGGGTCAACAGCACTTGAGATATCCAGGCCCGTCTCTACCCAAACCTCTGCGCTATGGAGCGTGATTGGAAGGTTTTCTGGCAGGTCGAAAGAGAACTTCTTTTCAAGCTTCGTCCCAGGTTGAAGTGTAAATCCTTCGGTTAGCAAGTATTTGGCCACCACGGCTGTTTCCTTTACTTTGCGATCATCACGTTCCCTTATGTAATGCGTGTTGATGGTCAGATAGATCCGGTCCACGTTTTGTTCCACATCTCCAGCTTGAATATAGACGGTTCCCGAAAGGACTCCTCCTGGCTCGACCTCTGGTGTATCGAGTTCCGTGTTGACCTTCGCTGCTCCAACACCTACACTAGCTAACATTTTCTTAAAAAAAGACATCCGTTCAACCTCCAGATCATAATGGTTTATACATGGAAAATAATTCGACTTCGACCTTAATACGGAATCGATGAGATAGTCGTTTCAAATTTGTTGTGAATGGTTGTTGAGAACGAACAAAGCACTTGCTTAGTCAAAAAATAAGATAGTGAAAAGACAGGAGAAATGAACTCCAGTTGTCGAATAATGTTTAATTAGGGATTTCCTTCTGGAAGGAGATGTAACGATGGGAATGGATTGGTACGATATGATCGCCCTGCGAAACGGAGGATATAAGGGGAGATCTATATATAACTGGGAAGGTCAATCGGCGGAGGACATTTTTGAAGAGCGGTTGATCCGGTTGCTCTCTCAGCATCAATCCGTGCTCGATGCGGGCTGTGGTGATGGTGATTTTACACTGAGAATGTCTGCACATACCCGTCATATTACGGGTTTTGATAACTCTAAGGAGCTGCTGCATATCGCACAAGCTGCGCTTGAAGCGGCAAGCGAAGTGAACAATGTTGAGTTTGTGTACGCCACAACGAAGACCGAAGTCTCTTTTGAAAATGAACAGTTTGATCTGATCTATGACCGCAGAGGGCCTACTTCCATCATTGAACATGGAAGAGTGCTGCGAAGTGGCGGCATCATCTTCGGCATACATACTGACGTAAACAAGGTGAAGGAACGATTGCTGCGCAACCGATACGAGCAGATCGAGATTGAAGAGTTCAATGAGGCGTTCATGATTTTCCCGAATGAACAAGAATTTGCACTTTTTCTCTCCGATGTTCCAGGCAATCCAGATTACACACTGCCCGAGTATCGGGAACAATTACAGGTGAAAATCCATGAGCATCACATGAACGGAAGAATTGCTGTGCGAGAGCACAAGTACATCTGGAAGGCGGTAAAAACCGCCATATAACAACAATTTATCAGTTTGAGGTGCAACGATATGAATCGAAACAAAACGAAGGAACTGCTGCTTGGGGACGATGTTAGAGCACTTTATGAGCAGATGGACAATGGAGAATGTAAATATAAGATGATAGCAGATGACGGGAGCTATTATTGTAGAACGGTTGCCTCTCGCGAAGGAGCCTGGCAGAACAGCCATCTTCATCTGCATGTGACCGAGCATTATCTCGTTCAAGCTGGCTGGATTGCTTACGCATCATATGAAGGCCAATCCATTTTACACCTTCGGATTGTTACAGAAGGACAACACATTGTTGTTCAACCGGGGGTTCATCACAACCTGTACATGTCTGCGGGCAGTGTAATACATACCATCAAATACGGGATAAACACCCGAAGTGACTGGACGGCATCTCCCGAATTGGATCGGTTGACACAGTCCTTATCGGAGTATGAAATTTTGCAAAGAGGCAGCTAAGCAGTCAGGGGGTTGGACGAATGCGAAAACAAACCATATTTTGGATCACGGGGATTGCTATTGTAGTTGTTGTGGTCCTGCTTACCTACAATAACTTGCTCCCCAGTCTGAAGGAGCAGGATGTCCGCATGAAAGGCACCATTCGTCAGGTCGATACGCATAAGTATGAGGTGGATATGCAGATCACTCGTATCAAAGAAGACAATGATAATCACATGGTATACCCCGTGATTTTCGGTTGGGGTAATCTGTCTTTCAATGAGGAACTGGACGATTCATATTTCAGGCCTTCTTCCGTGGGTACATCAGGCGAATTGGAACAGCTCGTTCATCAAGCATTGCAGGATGAGGGGATTAATACGAGTAACGAAAATGGGAATGTTGCGGGATTCTCCATACCTGATGAAGCAGGTACTTACAGAGTGCGCTTCACGATCTCTCCTTTGAGTGAAAATGTTCATTCACTAAATGATCCCAAGATTTATTATGTGCATCAAGAGAAGGTACTCGGAAAAAATCTAAATTGGGTCAAGAAAGAGCACATGGTGATGATTAAGGAGAATATGGAGTGAAGTCAATATACCGATCCAATGAGATTACTGTGCGATTGTTGGAAAAAGCAGACGAAGTTCATCTGGTTCAGTGGCTGTCTGACCCGGCAGTACTGCAATATTACGAGGGTCGTGATCAGCCGCATGATCTGGAGCGGGTAAGAGAACATTTTTACAGACAGAAGGATGCCACGAGTCGTTGCCTGATTGAGGTGGAAGGTAAGCCTATAGGCTATATTCAATTCTATGAGCTTGAGGAAGATGAACGAAATGAATATGGCTATGGAGATACGGATGAGACGATCTATGGAACAGATCAATTCATAGGCGATGTAGCGTACTGGAATAAAGGTATGGGCACAAAACTTGTGCAATCTATGGTAGCCTATTTAACAGATGAGAAGCAGGCTCAGAAAGTGGTCATGGATCCCCAGACATGGAACGTACGGGCCATCGCTTGTTATGAGAAATGTGGGTTCAGAAAAATCAGGCTGTTGAGGGAACATGAGCTGCACGAGGGCCAGATGAGAGACTGCTGGTTGATGGAATATGACAAGGAGGATTGGAGAATGGATTTGCGTTACCCGATAGGCACATTTGAACATACCGGCGAAATTACAGCCGCACAGAGGGAGCAGTGGATTCAGGATATTGCCGAGCTTCCAGAACGTGCGAGAGAAGCTGTAAAAGGATTAAGTGACGAGCAATTAAGTCTGCCCTATCGGGAAGGTGGATGGATGCTCAAGCAGGTTATACACCATATGGCAGACAGTCACATGAACAGCATGATCCGTTTCAAATTGGCTCTCACCGAGGATACACCAACGATAAGACCTTATTATGAAGAGCGATGGGCAGAGCTAAACGATTCAAGGGATTTGGATATTGAGTTCTCCCTACAAATACTGGATGCGCTCCATCGACGCTGGGTTGCACTGCTGCATACATTATCCGATGAGGATTATGCTAAACAATTCTATCATCCGGGTTCGCAGGAAACGACGAGACTGGATTACAACCTGGGGGTTTACTCCTGGCATGGCAGACACCATGTTGCCCATATCACTTCGCTCAGAAAAAGGCTGGGGATCTAAGGAGGGTGGAACATGAACATACATATTCGAACGTTGAATGAGCATGATCCAGCCTTAATCTCTCGGGCATTTCAGGAACAAGGCTGGGTCAAACCTGTGGAACAGTACCTTCACTACCTGGCAGAACAGGAAAAGGGTGAACGCGTCACATTGATCGCCGAGCTGGACGGAGCATTTGCGGGATACGTCAATGTCCTATGGAATTCACCATACCCGTCGTTCAAGGAGCAGGGAATCCCTGAAATTAATGATTTCAATGTGCTGATCCAATATCAGCGTCAAGGCGTAGGTTCACGATTAATGGATCGCGCGGAGGAATTGATTCAAGAACGCACGGATACTGCAGGGATTGGGGTTGGCGTATTCACCGATTATGGCAAAGCCCAGATTCTATATGTCCGACGCGGATATATCCCGGATGGCAAGGGAATTCACAAGCATGATCGCTACCTTATGCCAGGGGATGAAACCATCATTGATGATGACGTCGTACTTTATTTAACGAAGAAATTGAGGACGGTTTAAAATTAATAATATGCATTTGAGCGTTGCAGTAAAAACAGGGCTTAAGCAGAGGTTAATCTCCTGCGATAAGTCCTGTTTTTTTGATCCTTATTAACTAGGTTTTATCTATGGAAACGTACAAGAAAATAGAGATATATTCGGCAAAAATGGTATAATATAGTGTGAAGTTTTGAAGCAATATGACAAGCTGAAACGGCTAGATATCAAGGGGTTTTGCATGGATAACTAACGATTAGTTTCATACATAAGAGAGATCAGGCAGGAGCACCTTTTTGGAGGAAATTAAGGAGGGGTATTGCGTTGGAGAAGACAATTAAAAATGTACAGGATCTGTATGATATGCTGGATGCAAAGTTTAGGTCAGCGAAGCAATTCTGGGAGCCATTCTATGAAGATCGGGATCGTCCAATTCCCTTTTTCCCTAACAAGCCTGATGAGAATCTGGTTGACCAAGTGAATTCGGGCTTGCTTACCGGAGGGAAAGCGATGGAGCTTGGCTGTGGACCCGGGCGGAATGCACTCTATTTGACAAAGGTAGGGTACAGCGTGGATGCGTACGACCTTTCCGAAACAGCGATTGCATGGGCAAAGGAACGAGCTGCAGAAGTGCAGTTGGATGTGAACTTTGAATGCCGATCCGTATTTGAACTAGAACCGCAGCAGGAGTATGACCTTGTCTATGATTCCGGCTGCTTGCACCACTTGCTGCCACATCAGCGTATCCCGTATATTCAGATGATTACCGATGCACTCAAGCCTGGGGGTTATTTTGGCATGACGTGTTTTGCTCCCGGTTTTGGAGGGTTGGGCGGACCTGAGACCGTGATGAATGACTGGGAAGTGTATCAAGAGAGATCAATGAAGGGTGGACTGGCTTTTACAGAGGAGAAGCTTCGTTATTTGCTGGAAGATCCGTTTGAATGCGTGGAGCTGCGCCCGATGCAGGCGATGGGTAAGGAAGATCATCGTTTCGGCCTGCCGATCCTGTGGGTGACCTTATGGAGAAAACCACTGTCTGTGGAAAAAAGGGGGGACTAGGTATGGGAAACAGGGGTTTTATTGTTACTGGTACGTCCAAGGGGATTGGCCTGCAACTGGCTCAGTTGTTACTGGAACAGGGAGATCGGGTCTATGGAGTTTCACGGGAGACTGCTGAGCTTCTGCATGGCTATGACTTGTATAAGCATTTTAAGTATGATCTGAGTGATCTGATGGGTATAGAAATGTTGGTGACACGAATACTGGAGCATATTCCTTTGCAGGAAACCGAGTTCATAGGACTTATTAATAATGCAGCAATGCTGGAACCCTTGAAGCCGATAGATCAGTGCAGCACAGAAGAGATAAGCACAAATTTGAATATTAGTTTGGGAGCCCCGATGATGTTGAGTTCTTCTTTTATACGGCAAACTAATCATCTTGCTGCACGGCGGAAAATTGTGAATCTGACCTCGGGTTCAGGTAGTTATCCGGCGCCCTCCATGTCTGCATACTGTTCTTCAAAAGCTGGAATTAACATGTTTTCGGCGAGTGTGGCGATGGAACAGTCTCAGAGGATGAACCCTGTAGAGGTCATGGCGTTCGATCCTGGCATGGTAGATACAGAATTACAGGCTGTGGCAAGAGGCAAGAGTGCAGATGAATTTGTGCTATCTGGTCTATTTAATCAAGTATATGAAGCCAAGCAATTAAGATCGCCACGGGAGGTAGCCAAGCAGCTCATTGAACGGATCGAAGAGATCAGTGATACAAACA
Source organism: Paenibacillus illinoisensis NBRC 15959 (assembly GCF_004000925.1). GTDB lineage: Bacteria > Bacillota > Bacilli > Paenibacillales > Paenibacillaceae > Paenibacillus > Paenibacillus illinoisensis. Next base: position 17,238 of record NZ_BIME01000010.1, read on the forward strand.
AAGTCATACATACCATGGAGAGCTAGCAATATTCAGTACGTTTTCTCGATTTTACTGCTCCATGTTAAGTTCCCTTTGATCTAACTTCAACTTCGCTGTAAACTGACAACATACTGAGATGGGATTAGTTCATTTGTAATTTAACGTATTCCAGCCTTAGAAGAACGGAAATGTGGTGAAGGACCTTGTTTAAAATTATGCTCATTGAAGACGATGAATCCTTATTCAGCGAGATCAAGGAAAGGCTGTCCCAATGGTCTTATGACATATATGGCATACAGGATTTCGGCAAAGTCATGCAGGAGTATAGTGACGTTCAGCCGCAGCTGGTCATCATTGATATACAATTGCCCAAATATGACGGTTTTCACTGGTGCCGCATGATTCGAGCTCACTCGAACGTGCCCATTATCTTTTTGTCCTCACGGGATCATCCTACGGATATGGTCATGTCCATGCACCTGGGCGCGGATGATTTTATCCAGAAGCCCTTTCATTTCGACGTCTTGATCGCCAAAATCCAGGCCACTTTGCGTAGAGTATACAACTACAACACGGAACGCATCGAACTTCGAACCTGGCGCGGGGCTGCGATAGAGTATGTGAAAAATACACTGACGCTGGGTTCAGAAGCGGTTCTTTTGACCAAAAACGAGATGTATATTCTCAAAGTGCTGGTAGAGCACAAAAATCAGATTGTCACCCGTGAGGAAATGATTCGAAGCTTGTGGGATCATGAACACTTTGTGAGTGATAACACGCTGACGGTCAACGTCAATCGGCTTCGCAAGAAGCTCGAGCCACTTGGACTGGATGCGTATATCGAAACCAAAGTGGGACAGGGATATATGGCAACGGAAGAGGCCGAAGCATGATCGGCAAATACATCAGAGAAAAGCTCAGCTGGATCTTGCTGCTGGTAGCCATGCAGCTCATCATTTTGTTTGTTGCCTATATGGACTCTTCCATACCCCTTCAATCCTTGGCATACGTTGTTATCCTGAATGTGATGATTTGCATGGTGTTTATCTGGGCGAGATATCCGAGGGAAACCCGTTTTTATAAAAAACTAACGACCTGGGACCATACCTATGATCTGGCAGATCTGGATACAGCCGAAAGTCCCTACGAGCTTATCGTGCAGGATGCCGTAACCTCTCAGACCGAGCGCTATCGGAAGGAATCCTCATCTAGTCTGATTCTGCTCGAGCAGGAGAAGGACCAGATGTTATCTTGGATCCATGAGGTGAAGACACCGCTCACGGCGCTACAGTTAATGATCGAACGTACCCCAGATGAGAAGCTGCGGAATCAGATGACGTACGAGTGGCTGCGAATTCATCAACTGCTCGATCAGCAGCTGCATCAGAAGCGAATTCCATTTATGCATAACGATCTGTTTATCGAAGAGACGGAGCTTGAACCGATTTTGAATGCGGAGATTCGAGCCTTGAAATCCTGGTGCATTTCCAAAGGCATCGGTTTCGATGTGTCTCTCAGTGTTACACGTGTTCTGACCGACAGCAAATGGCTGAGTTTTATGATCCGGCAGCTGCTGAGCAATGCGGTGAAATACAGTGAATCCTCGGATATTATCATTGGAAGCTGGGAGCAGGAAGGACATCACGTTCTCTCAATTCAGGATCACGGGCGAGGAATTGAAGCGCAGGATTTACCCCGTATCTTCGATAAAGGCTTCACGTCAACTCGAGGCAGGCTGGAAGGTGCGGCAACCGGAATGGGGCTGTACCTGACCCGGCAGGTGGCACAGACGCTTCATATGGACATTCACGTCGAGTCTGCTCCCGGCGAAGGCACAACCGTCAAACTAACCTTCCCCCGGAAAAACGACATGGTGCATCTTGCGGGCGTGTGACAACAATGTCACATGCTTTTTCGTTTTGTTCGGTGAATCGCACGATAAGTTGGCAGATCCCGCCTATGATAGAGACATACCAAAGGAGAGTGTGTGGGATATGTGGATACTGGAAGCCAAAAAAATTAGCAAAGTATATGGCAATAAACTGAATAAGCAGGAAGTTCTGAAAGGGATAGATCTCGGGGTTGGCAGAGGAGAATTTGTAGGCATCATGGGACCGTCGGGTTCAGGAAAAACAACATTACTTAATGTGCTCTCTTCGATAGACCGGGTAAGTCAGGGTACCATTGAGATCGAAGGCAAGGAGTTCACCGGGATGAAGGAGAAGCAGCTTGCTGAATTTCGCAAACATCATCTTGGTTTTATTTTTCAGGAATATAACTTGCTTGATACGCTTACCGTGAAGGAAAATGTGCTGCTGCCGCTTTCCATCACGAGCGTGCCGAAGCAGGAAGCACATCGGAAGTTCGAACAAATTGCCCGTGAACTGGGCATTTATGAACTAAAAGACAAATACCCATCCGAAATTTCGGGTGGTCAGAAACAGCGGACCTCGGCTGCGCGAGCCTTTGTTCATGATCCGAGCATCATATTTGCCGATGAGCCGACAGGCGCACTGGACTCCAAATCAGCTTCGGATCTACTTGGCAAATTAAGCGAAATGAATGTCAAGCATCAGGCTACCATTGTAATGGTCACTCACGATCCGGTTGCCGCGAGTTATTGCAGCAGGGTGATTTTCATCCGGGACGGGCAGATCTATACTCAATTGAATAAAGGAGACGAGTCCCGTCAGTCCTTCTTCAACGACATTATCAAAACCCAAGGCGTGTTGGGTGGTGTGCAGCAATGAGCTTGCGTTACATCATCTTCCGCAATCTGAGAAAGAACCTGAAAAGCTATTATTTATATGTATTTGCGCTTATTTTTAGCGTGGCCTTATATTTTTCATTTGTGACGCTGCAGTATGATCCTTCCATGGATGAAGTGGCGGCCTCAACCAAAGGAGCGGCGGCGATCGGTACGTCTTCCGTATTATTGATCGTCATTGTGGGCATTTTCCTGCTCTACGCCAACACCATCTTTATTAAGAGACGCAGCAAGGAGATTGGTTTATTTCAGTCAATTGGGCTGACGAAAGGGAAAATTTTTGGCATTCTGAGTACGGAAAATTTCGTTCTCTATTTTGGCTCCATGGCGGTAGGTGTTCTGATCGGTTTCCTTGGTTCCAAGCTGGTGCTGATGATTTTGTTCAAGATCCTTGGCGTTGATGCGATGACGAAACTGTATTTCTCTCCGATGGCTTTGGTCCAGACCCTGATTGTGTTTGCGGTGCTGTACTTGCTCATCATGCTGATGAATTATACCTTTATCAAGGCACAGAGTATTCTCTCGCTTTTTCGGGTAACGGCTAAGGCTGAGCAGCAGGTGCAGAAGATGTCTATCGCACAGATCATCATCGGCATCCTGGGTATTGTCCTGATTGTGTTCGGATACGTATTATCCGCAAGGATGTTCAGCGGCCATGCACTGGATATGCAGCAGCTGATGTATATGATGCTCCTGATCCTATTTTCGGTCATCCTGGGCACGTATCTGTTCTACAAGGGTTCAGTTAGTTTTATATTTAATCTGATTCGCAAAAGCAAAAACGGCTACCTTTCCATCCATGAAGTCTTGTCGCTATCCTCCATCATGTTCCGTATGAAGTCGAATGCCCTGCTGCTTACGATTATTACGACGGTGTCCGCGCTTGCCATCGGCATGCTGTCACTGAGTTACATTTCATACTATTCGGCTGAAGCCCAAGCGAAAGAAAGCTTGCCGGAAGATTTCTCTTTTGCTCAGGCGAGTGTAAAAAATCGGTTTGTAGCGGAGCTTGAAGAGAAACAGATTCCATATGAGGTGAAGCACAGACAGCCCATTTATATTGAAATCGATGCAAGCGAAGTAATGGACGATTCATTGAAAGGAGAGCTTCTATTCAGCAGCGTGGTCAGTGACAGCATGGTCGATGATATGGATCTGAAGCCTGGTGAAGTGATCTTTATGGGTTATGGCAATGTTGTTAAGCAGATGATTTCCATTCAGGAAAAGGGTTCAGTCGTTCTGCATGGCTTGAAGCAAACCATCGATCAACAGTTGGTCGGTACAACCAAACAGGGAGTTCTTCCTGTATACTACACCGGGGGTACGCCCGTAGCTGTTGTAGATGAAACAGTTTATCAGCAGCTTCAGAAGGATCTCGATCCCAAGCTTCAGGAAGACGAGCCGACGGACTATTATGGTGTGCGCATTGTGAACGATAAGCAAGCAGAAGAGGCTTATGGCGTTTTCCAAGAAGAACAGCTTACCGCCCCAAGCTTCTCGCAGATCGAGTTCAGAAATAACCAACGCACTAGTATGGGGCTGATCATGTTTATTGTGGGTTTCCTTGGTCTGACCTTCCTGATTACTTCTGGATGTATCCTTTACTTTAAACAAATGAATGAAAGTGAAGAAGAAAAACCGAGCTATACCATCCTGCGTAAACTTGGATTCACACAGGGCAATCTGCTGCACGGCATTCAACTCAAGCAGGTCTTCAATTTCGGAATTCCGCTGGTGGTGGGATTGAGTCATAGTTATTTTGCGGTGAAATCCGGGTGGTTCTTCTTCGGTACGGAACTGGTGACACCAACAATCATTGTCATGATTCTGTACACACTGCTATATTCTATCTTTGGACTGTTATCGGTGTGGTATTACAAGCGGGTTATCAAGGAAGCGTTGTAGATCGTAATGAATGATATGGAAAAATATCACGTAAAAAGGTCAGGCTGTCTCTCTGCAGCCCTGGCCTTTTTGTTATCACGATCAAGGAATTGATTCCGCCTTTATCCAGCAGTTGCTCCACTCCATCAACCATGAAAATCCGACTCTGTTCTGAACCTGACAATATAAACATGTTTTGCAGGTTCAAATCGCCTGCTGGCTAGTCTTTTTGTGTAGGTTTAGATATCACGTTCAAAAAATACCTCTTGGAAAAACAGGTGATAAATGGATGATGGACGAAATCATTAGAAGTAAGAGAACTTTCGGATGAGTTATCATGAAAGGGGTAGATATGTTGAATTGGGCTAATCGAATCACGCTCGCTAGGATGGCTTTTCTCCGGGATGAATTACATACGGATGAACTATAAGATGCTTCAATTAGGAAAATAGATTAGGGGAATACGGTTTACCTGTTCAGATGAAGGAGGTTAATAGCACTGATTAAAGCTAAAATTTTGCTTGTCAAACCAGGTTCGTTAATAGAAGAGGAAACGGGGACGGATAACTGGCTGATGGCTGTGACACAACAGCCGGAAGTTCAGTATGCCGATGTAAATGATCGTAATCAGATAAATCGATTGATGAGGAGTAGAAAGTTTGGACTTGACGCTCTTCAGATGGCTATTCACGTATTCGATGCTAGCGGACAACCTTTAATTGGATATGAAGTCCCAAGTGGCTTGAATATTTGGCACGATTATCTGAAAGCGATTCGTATGTTGATGGAGAAGGGCAAAGTCTGTGTGAGTTACGGCATTGATCCGCTCTTGCTTGAAATGGAGCAGTATGCAAACGGACAAATAAGGTTTGCTATACGTTTGGAGCTAGTTCCCCAGCATATACTCACACAGTTCACCATACATGCCCGCACGTTTCTGCTGGAAATTTTGAGATCTATTGAATTCCTATGGAGCAAGATGTTGCATGAGTACCATCCACCAAGTGGGCTCGATATATCCAGACCGGAAGATGACGGTGAAGAGCTATTTATAGAAATTAAGGCATTGCGTAAATGGGTATCAGAGTTACCCGAATAGTATACTGCAAGAAACGGAACCTTGATGAAAAAATGCAGGTTCCGTTTTTCTATAACAAAGCAGCAATCAAAAAAATATAGGGCCTTAGCAGCGTTCCCGAGTATACTTGTAGTAGTAGCTGAAACCACATGATACATATCGGAAAATGGCACAAGTGTGCTGATTCAGGAGGATTTTAATGCACCAAGAGCATACCGTGGGTCTAGAGGAAAACTGGATTCAATTCATGATATTAAAGACCAAACTGGAACTGCCTCCCTTGCCTCCAAATACGTTGGATCGTCCAAGGCTCAGTTCAACCAGAGAACAATTATACAACTTTAAAGTCACGCTGCTTACTGCTCCGGCGGGCTCTGGGAAATCCACATTGTTAGGCAGCTGGGTGCAGCACGAGCAAGCAGCCTGTGTTTGTCTGGATGACAAAGATCAGGACCCGCTTCAATTTTGGTTGTATGTTATTCACGCGCTTGATCGGGTTAAGCCGGATTTCTGCCGTGAAATCTTAGCGCATTTTTTGCGAGGATACAGCATGGATCCGCGATCAGCACTGGTGTTGTTAATGAATCACCTTGCCTTGGCAGAGAGTCCGGTATTACTTATTTTGGATGATTACCATGCTGTAACCCAAGCAGAGATTCATGACCAAATGGAGTATTTTGTTGAGAATATGCCTCCGTCCGTTCATCTCGTATTATCGAGTCGGACATCTCCGCCGCTCAAGCTGGAGAAGCTGAAGCTTCGCGGGGAACTCAGGCAGGTTATGCTTCAGGATCTGGCGTTCACCGCCGAAGAAGGAGTAAAGTTCTGTCAGGATGCCCTGAAGCTCAACGTTACCAGTTCCGATGTCCATGACTGGGTGCAGCAGACGGAAGGGTGGGTGGCCGGGCTTAAGCTGCTGGCTCTGTCCTATACCGATAGCACAGAACAAGTAAGATCGCGCAGTGCCAATCGACGGGCTCCAACTTCTCAGGATGATCAGCATCACTACGGCGATCGGTCAGTTTCCGAATATTTGCTGGAGGAAGTGTTTCAGCGGCAATCCCCGGAAATGCAGCATTTCTTGCTCAGCACCTCTGTCGTACAGCGGATGAATGGAGATCTATGCAGAGCACTGACCGATATAAGTGAAGCTCCGCAATTGCTCAGACATCTGGAGAAGGAGCATCTGTTTCTAATTACAATGGATCGGGGAGCGTACTGGTTCCGTTATCATCATATGTTCTCATCCTTTTTGCGGCGTGAGCTTGCTCGTTCCGGAACGGAACAGGTGAACGCACTTCATGCGAAGGCTGCACGGTGGTACGAACAGCAAGGATATGCAGCTGAAGCACTGGATCATTATATTCACGGACAGCATGTGCAGGATGCGGCCCGGCTGCTGGAGGAGTTATTTGCACATTTTATTATGGGTGAATGGTGGACACTTCGAAGGTACTTCGATGTTCTGCCACAGGAGGTAGTGAAGGCTCGTCCCAAATTGTATATGTCCTATTTATTTCTTATTGCTCGTGAACGGCCATATGGTGAGATGATGAAAGAGCTTGATGGACTGGAGCATATGATTCAGGTCCATTTACAGGACCAATTGCCACCCGAGATAAGCAGTTACTTGCTGCAGGTCGTTTGTGTGATGAGGGCTTATATGGCTTATCTAAACAGGGATTTACAAGGGCTGTCTGACCATCTGATATTCTATATCGATCAAGGTTATCCGGATGATATTGCGTTTCAGTATATGGATTATGACCGGAGGGAAAGCATGCGTCTTCGCAGCTTCCACGGTGTGAACGGTTCCCTGCAACGAGGCGAACAATGCTTCGGTGCAATCACGAATCGCTGGTTTGCAGAGAGTTCTTATGCGACCTCCTATTATGGTACTGGCTACGCTGAAATAAAGCTGGAGCAAAATCGCTTGTCCGAAGCGATTCATTATGCGGATCGTGCTCTTGAAATTGCACTCCAGATCAAAGTCGCTGCACTTCTAGTACCAGCCTACGTTCTCAAAGCAAGAATAGAAATGGCTCAAGGTAGACCGAATGAAGGGGTGAAGCTGCTGCAGCAGCTCTGCGTTCTGTTATCTGTCAAGGATCTGGAATACTGGCAGCCGATCATTCAGGCACATCAATACCGGTTGCAACTCGAGATTCAACCTACAGCAACAGCACAGCTCGTGGTTGATGACTCCATTATCGAAATGGTGAACCCTGAGATTAGCTGTGATCAGGTATTCAGCTCGCTTGTACGTGTGCGGGCTAAACTCTTGTTAGGGGATGATGAAGAGTCCTTAAATGAGCTGAAACGCATACGTACACTTGCTGAAGAACGGAACTGGTTAACGGAACAAGTCGAATGTGGACTGCTTGAGGCTCAGATTCTTCAACGCCAAGGGCGTCAGGAGGAGTGTATGGCTCCGCTGCTGCGCGCTATAGCGATTGGCAGTTCCGAGGGCTACATTCGTTCTTTTATAAACGAAGGCCAACCCGTCAAGAGCCTTTTGCAGCACTATCTGCATTTGCGTCGTACGCATTCCATACCAGATTTGGGCATTAAACTGGCCTATGTAAAGGAACTGCTATCTGCATTTGCAAAAGAAAACCGGGATGGTATTCCCTCCGTGCGGCTTAGTCCCATGGAGCAAAGAGTATTTGGCTACATTGCTGAGGGGTTAACCAGCAAACAAATCGCAGCTGAGTTTGGAATTTCAGCAGGAACGGTTAATACGCATATCAGGCGGGTGTTTGCGAAGCTAGGCGCGAGTAGTCGTGCGCATGCCGTACAGATTGCTGAACAGCAGGGCTGGCTGTGAATGTGCAGCAAGCTGTCTATCGTTTTGTAGACTATTTTCTCATGGAAGTCTCTCCTACAATAAAGACAATTAATAACTTTGCTGTTTAAGAAAAAGCACGGTTAGAGTCATGTGGGAGGTAAAGCTTAACAATGTCAACACGTCTATCCAAAGGGAAAACACGAAACAAAAATAACAGAATTCTACCTTATCTGGCAGTTCTATTGTCCGTCTCATCACTTACTGTTCCTGGTACCGTCGGGGCGGCTGCGGGAACCGGGAGCGCAAATGACTTACAGCAAGCCTCGCCTTGGGCGAGACAGGCCATTGAGATCGTAACAGAACAACAGATGTTCCCAGGTAAGCAGGATGGATTGTTTCATCCGAGAGGGAGTCTTACACGCGGTGATCTGGCGTATACCTTGGTTCGCATTGCGGGTTTGAATCAGGACTCTGAAGTTCAGAATTCATCCGAAGCTTTCAAGGATCTGAATTCAGGCACGGATAACATTGCTTTTATTAAATTGATAAGCTCTGCAGGAATCATGAAGGGGTTTCCTGATGGCACATTTCGTCCGGACGAATTGGTCACCCGAGAACAACTCGCAGTGACTCTGATGCGTTTGATTCATTTTAGAGGATTTACTGAAGCAGGTGGTACGAATTCCATGCTATCTTTCAAGGATGCTTCCAGCATCAGTCCATGGGCTGCAGAGAGCGTGAAGCAGGCAGTTAGACTGGGTTTGTTAAAGGGCGAGAATGGCCAGTTTGCTCCGAAACGTCCTACGACTAGACAAGAAATGGCTGTGATTGCTTTGCGCGGAAGCGACGTGATCAAGACGCTTGAAGAATCATCGGAACTGGATGACGCTGCATCAGATTCTGATTCGGATAAGCCAGATCAAGTGACGGAAGTTGAGGGGACGACTACAGGTAATGGAGTTACAGGGAATTCTGGTGGAAACACAACGAATGGGAGTGGAAACAATTCCGGCAGTGGAAGTGGAAATGCAGGAGGAGGCAGCGGATCAACGCCAACCAACCCAACCAACCCAACCAACCCAACCCAACCAACCCAACCAATCCAGAGACTCCTTCCAACCCTGAACCTGAGAATCAAGTCCCAGTGGTGATCAACGATGGGTTACCCGATCAGGAACTTATTCTGGATCATGCGTCTCTGGAGTTCCAGGCCTCCTCATACTTCAGCGATCCGGATGGAGAAGTCCTGCAATTTAGTATTATAGATGGAGATGAAGCGGTTGTTTCTACTGCGGTAGATGGTCAGACAATCAAGCTCACAGCAGTGGCAGAAGGAGAAGCTGTACTGACAGTCAAGGCTGTCGATAACCAGGGTGCCAGTGTTACTGCACAGCTCAAGATCACGGTCCTTGCGAATACGATCAGCAGGCAATTCCCTGATCCTAACTTAGCGCGAGCTGTTGCCTATTGGCTTGAGAAGGATGTGAATGATCCGTTAACCAAGCAGGAACTGGTGGAAGCACTGGTACAGACGGACGGAGGACTGTATGCGCGAGATGCGGGCATCTCTGACCTGACAGGATACGAAATTTTCAAAGGCATGAACGTTACGGAAATTGACCTATCCGGGAACAACATCAGCCTTGTGAATGCTGAAGGATTTACGCAATTGAAGAAGCTGAATTTATTCAGCAATCAACTTACAGAGGTCCATGTGTCAGGACTTTCAAATCTTGAGGAACTGGTATTGTCCTACAATCAGTTGACATCACTTGATGTAAGTGGCCTGAGTTCCCTTCAAGTGTTGGACGTTGGCGATAACCAACTGAATCATTTCCCTACCGGAGTTGCTGACCTGTCTTTACTGCAAAACTTAAATATCCGTTACAATTCCATTATGCTCAGAGACGAGCCTGACTTTACTTTGCATATGGGTCTGATTGAACATTTACCGATGTACGATTTCGATGATGCTTCACCAGTTTTGGTGGAGGCCCCCGCTGGGAATATGGTTTATGTCGGTGAAGAAGAGACCGAGATTGATCTGGAATACATGTTTGAAGATGAAGATGATGACCGTTCAACACTGATTCTTACAGCAGAGTCACCGGACCCGCAGCTAGCTGAGGTCAGAATGGATGGACAGAAGCTGTACGTCAGAGCTCTTGCATCAAGTGAAATCCCGATTCAAATCCACGTGCAGGCTAGAGACGTGCTGGGCAAAATGGACACAGGATACGTAGAGGTCATGCTTAAAACGAGAGAAGAATTGCTCTAAAATTAGTCGCTTTTAAATTCAAGCAATCAAATAATACCAGGTGCTGCGCATCTCCTCTGGAGGTGCGTTTTTTATGCTGCATGCAGTCCAATAATGTTAGAATATTCAAGGAATGTATACGAATGATTCCGTTTATAACGGCGAGAGTGACAGGGAGGAGAATGAAAAATGTCCGAAGGTACGTTGAATCCAAGTAATGCGGAAGAATCAGCCTATGTGCGTAATCAACTGATTGCATTTAATGCGGCTCATCTGAGCGAGGATCTGAAGCATCGGTATGAGGAATTGAATTTTAATATCAAAAATGAGGCAGGGAATATCGTTGCCGGCGTCCTCAGCACGCTGTGCTGGAACTGGTTGGAACTCGATATCTTATGGGTAGATGAGAAGCAGCGGCACCAGGGCTTTGGTTCCCAATTGCTGCTCGAGATTGAACGTATTGCGCGTGAGAAAAGCTGTGATTTTATTATGCTGAATACATTTTCGTTCCAGGCACCGGGCTTCTACAAGAAGCATGGATACCAATTGATGACAACCCTTGAGAACGCGCCAACAGGGCATCGTCATTATTACTTTAAGAAGGATCTAACGTAGGGTAAGATATAGAGTACGGAACAACATGATAGGAATTTAGGAGGAGCGATCTATGGTTACAATCAAAGCCATTGAACTTCAGGATTTGCCTGCCTTAAGCCAATTGTACAATGAGTTGATGGGGGCCCCCACCAATGAGGAGCAGATGCAGAAAATGTTTAAGTACATACAGCAAAATGGTCATTATCATGTGCTTGGTGCATTTTACAATGGCGAGCTGGCCGGATCTGTTATGGGGATCGAATGCATGGACCTCGTGGGACAATGCAAGCCTTTCATGGTTGTGGAGAATGTGATCGTATCTGATCATGTGCGGAGACAGGGAATCGGTCAGAAGCTGATGCTCCAGATTGAACGGATTGCGAGAGACCTCGGGTGCGAGTACATGATTCTGGTATCTGGAGATCAGCGCAAGGAAGCACATCTTTTCTATGAAAAGCTTGGATTCAAGGATGAGAAAGTTCAAGGGTACCGGAAGCATTTTAACTGACCAGGAGGATTACTTAAGGAGCAAGGCGAATAAGGCATAGTCAAAATAAAACCATGGATCTGAGGGAGGCACTCTCGTGTTCAAAAAATGGGCTAATGTCTTGATGATTGTGAGTTTGATCTTCGCCGTATGTTCCCCTACATCCTACGCCGCTGCCAAAACGCTTAAGGTAACGGTGACGCTGGTGAGCGCGGAGCTGGTAGAGAACAACTCCGTCGGCAACGATTGGGCGATAGGCGCAAGCGTGAACGGCAAAAACCTGAAGGAAGGTTCATCGGTTACATTAAATCTGAAATCAACCGATACGCTGAAATTAAAAGCGGAAGCCGAAGAACAGGATAAGATTCCGGATATCGGAAGCAAGAGTGCGAATGTCAAGGTATCTTCATTCTCCAAATCAACGAATAAGACTCTTTCCGTTGTTGTAAAAGAGAACAGAGGCCGTTATTCGGGTAACACGGCAACATGGGAGTTCAAATTCAAAATCAGCAAAAAGTAATTCGAATTGGAATTATTCAGAAGAAAAGGGAGCTTAAGCTCCCTTTTTTATTTATATTTGCAGGGCGGTACTGAAGGAATTGATAGTATCGGCAGGATACTCACTTTGGTAAAATGAAGAAAGCTTTGGAAACCGAACGTGTATCAGTTGAGTTGATATAAGTTAGATGAGGAGGTCATACCTAACATGAGAATCGTGGATAACATCAAAGTATGGGGGGAGCCGCTGGAGAATGCAGTGAGTCAGGCGGTGACGTGTTCGCTGCATGGAGATGTGCTTGGCGTTGCACTGATGGCTGACCATCACAAAGGGTATTCGCAACCGATCGGAGGTGTTGTCGCCTACCGTAACATGATTAGTCCTTCGGGCGTTGGATACGATATTGCCTGCGGAAACAAGGCGGTACGTACGAATCTCATGTGGGAGGATATCAAGGACCATATTGCCGTTATTATGGATGATATCAATGCTAACGTATCGTTCGGGGTGGGTCGCAATAATCCAACCCCGGTTGATCACGAGCTGTTTGATGATGCGAGTTGGAAGCTGTTCGATTCGATTGAGCCTGGGCTGCAGCACAAATTAAAAACGCTCGCACGGAACCAGCTTGGTACGGTGGGCAGCGGCAATCACTTTGTGGATATTTTCGTAGAGGAATCAACGGGTAAAGTATGGGTTGCCAATCATTTCGGCAGTCGGGGGTTTGGTCATAAAGTCGCGAGCGGTTTCCTCAATCTGGCTGCAGGTCGTGAGTTCAGCGGTAAAGCACCTGGAGAATCCATGGATCAGCCACCAACGTTGTTTGACTTGAACAGCGAAATGGGCGAAATGTATTGGGACGGAATGACACTCGCAGGCCGGTATGCCTATGCAGGACGAGATTATGTTATAGAACAGGTCCTTGGTATTCTTGGAGCGAGTGCGGAGTACTCGGTGCATAACCATCATAACTTTGCCTGGAAAGAACAGCATATGGGCGAAGACGTGGTCGTCGTCCGTAAGGGAGCAACCCCGTTGGCACCCGCACAGCTAGGTTTTGTCGGAGGCAGCATGGGAGATATCTCAGTGATTGTGGAGGGCATCCACAGCGAGGAGAACACGGAATCCTACCGCAGCACGGTGCATGGGGCTGGACGGATCATGAGTCGTACCCAGGCTGCCGGGAAAATGAACTACAAGCTGCGCACTCGCATGGGCGGAGAGATCAGTGAAGAACAGATGCATGCGGCCATTCGTGCATATGGTGTCGAGCTGAGGGGTGCAGGCACAGACGAAAGCCCGTTTGTGTATAAAAAGCTGCAGGATGTCCTGAATGCTCATGCAGACACTCTGAAAATCAATCATATTCTGCGCCCTGTCGGTGTTGCCATGGCTGGTGGCAATGAATTCGATCCATATAAGGACTAGTGAAATAGGTTCTTTTCCCGGAGTACTTGTTTAATTATGAATTACTTGAACTTAATAGAAGAAGGTGAGCACCATGAGAAACTGCGCATTATACAGCTCCCAGTTTGACCTGGATCAGCTGTTTGAAATTATTCAATCCATCTATCCACAGGATCAGATCGTACGTAAGGAAGACAAGACGCATATTCAGGTTATCCGCAAAAAGTGGCTCAGCAAGAAAACCAAGGGCTTCAATATCATGACAAGTCAGACACACCCCGAAGAATTCACCTCGATGATTCAAGGTATGATGGGGTTTCTGAGTCAGATTGAAGGACGTAATCCGGCAGTGCAGGAAAAAGTGTTGATCAAATGCTCGACCCTGAACATGGTCGTTGGCATTGAGACCGAAGAGGACATATCGGAGGAGTTTTTCCAGGAATTATTGAAGCTTGCTCAAGGGCTGGATGCGGTTATTTTTTGGGGAGGCGGCTCCTTGCTGAACGCACAAGGACAGCTGCTGCTGGACGTGAATGGGGAATCCGAGGTAGAGGATTACCACGTGACAGCACACACCAGTCTTTTGGATGATGTCAGACCACCGTCCGAGTCAGGCACTCGCCGCAAGGAAAATTCCGAGTCCATTATGGCAGCGCAGGGGATTCCATTCAATGTGCATTTACCCGCAAGGGCTGGAGATGAGCATACAACGATCCGAAGCGTTGAAGAAGTGGCACAACGAGCGGTAGCCTTATGTATCGCAGCACTCAAGGGTGAATGCCTCGGTGCAGGAGAGAGTGCAGAGGACACGGCAGCACTCGTTCAGGAGGTCATCGACAAGTACGATGCAGCCTCATTTTTCTCCCCAGCGGAGAAAAGATTTATCGAGCAGCATGGAGCGAAGCAGCAGGAAGTCATCACCTTTTCGTGGGGATACGAAGCTTACCATGTCATGCTGTGGGCGCTTGGTTATGTCGATGAATTGGGAGCTCCAGTAGATCTATGTAACGTTGGACAGGCCGTAGGTTATTTGCAGCAAAAGGACAGCTTCGAGGACTTCCTCGCGGGTGCATCCCTGCGGAGCAAAAGTGAAATTCTCGATGCGGCCGACCTGATCTACCGTTACAACTGGGTATGTGTGAACAGTCGGATTAATGAGCAGACCCCTCCTGCAGGCTTGAATGGTGGAGTAGCCTATGAGCGTCACCGTGCACTGAATTGGCTCATTTGTTATATGGATCAGGAATGGGACGAGGTACGGACGGATACGTAATACGCATAGCGGACTTTGATATGTAGGCATAATTCCAAAATCCCCCAACCAGTTAAACACTGCGTGGGGGATTTTTTTGTCGTTTGGGTGTTACCCGCTATGCCGGTTATATTGCTCCCGAATGATGACGTCTGCCAAGATCAATTTTTTCTCCACATTACTCTCGGGGTTTACAATGCGCCACAACATCTGGTCCACTGCACGCGCACCAAGCAATTCCTTGTTTACATTGACCGTAGCAAGCACTGGAATATTGTCGTACAAATTATCAAAACCGGTGACAACACATTGATCAGGTACGGTTATTCCCATGCTCTCCAGTGCTTCTATCGTGTAGAGCGCGGAAAAGTCATTGGCACATACAAACACCTCTGGCAAGTTGGCCTCATGAACCACCGACGTAAACGTTTGGCGGAAATCATCGACGGCTGGACTGCACAACTCCGGTATCTGATTCAGGTCTATACCGTTGCCCATGAGCACAGAAGTGTACGCGATCCATCGCTCATAGAAGCTGTGAGCATCGCTGATATTTCCGACAAATTGAAAGCTCTTGAAACCCTTGCGAAGCAGATATAGCATGATTTCACGCATCGAAGTAAAGTTGTCCGTAAAAATGCTGTCACTGTGGAAGACCGGATCGAGATGATCAACCATAACGACGGGAATCCCCAGGCGCTTAATTTCAAGCAAAATGGGGGTGGTAATCGAACCCACCGTAATAATGCCCCGAATGGCATCGGGATTTAGCAGTGTAAATAATTGGTCTGCAGAAGGCTCCGTCAGGGTAAGAATATTGATCCCTTTCTGGTTCAGTCTGGATGATATCCCATTAAAGACGGGTCCCCAGTAAACAGAATCCTGGTTTTGGTAACGAACATTTGGAAACAAAATGAGGATCGTTCCGCTCCAACGCATGTGTTGTGGATCGTGAAGTTCATTGCTGTTGTTCATATCGCCAGATAACAGGCTGTTATCTTTGAAATATCCAAGTTTGCCAGCGGCCTTAAGGATAATGTCCCGTGTCTGATCACTCACACCGGATTTACCCGAGAGCGCACGTGAGACCGCAAATTTTGACAGACCCGTAAAATGTGCAATTTCCTGAATTGTTACCTTCGTCTTCATCATACCATCCTTACATTTCTTAGTTCTGCCGTCTTCTTGACCATGTAGCATGAAACTGATTCCAGTATATCATGATATATTTCCTCTAATCTAATAACGGATGCAGAATGAAAAATGTTAGTGTTTCTATCGTTTTGAGTTGGAGATGAAACTGGAATGATGAAGTTTGGTGAGAGAAAAGATCATAATATGTCATTCGTTATTATCTATTTGTTATTTTTATATAATAACAAATTTTAACGAAGTGGAAATCGTGAAGCGAAGATTAGGACAGGAAAAAACTTTCAACCATGCTTGTTATCAGCGTTATTATGGGTTATATCAGCATAATATCAGATAAATTAGAAAATGTTAACAATAAAATGTTGACGCTTACATTTTGCTATGTTAAATTTTGTTTGTTCAAACCAAACGTTAAAATAACAAATGGTGGTGGTGTGCTGATTTCATTAGGTGAGTGAGTGCTAGCGATTTGACATGACCATTTCAGGCATACACATTCGGGGAGGTTGTAAAAAACATGATTAGAAAATGGAACGTTCTGCCGTTGATGTTACTGGCTGTGATCCTTTTTGTATCCGCTTGCAGTGGAGGTGGGACAGTGCAAAATGGCACAGAGCCAGAGGGGACCGCCAATTCGGGCACGACAACCGAAACCGCCGGAACAGAGACAGAAGGCGGGACAGAAGAGGTGGCAGCAAATGTACCGGATCTCGGTGGACGTGTCATCAAGGTTGCTGCCTGGTGGGATCTGACGCCAGCGGGGGAGACAGCATCGGATAAGGCCCGTCTCGATAAGATTGCTGAAGTCGAAAAAAAATATAACGTGAAAATCGAGTTTGTCAATGTCCCATTCGAAGAATACATGAATAAATTCACCACGACTGCGCTGGCTGGCGAGCCATTCGCAGACATCGTCCAGATGGAATACAAGTCCGCTCTTCCCGCCATCCTCAAAGGGCAGCTGCTGCCGATCTCCGAATTCACCACAGCCGAGAACAACATCAATCAAGAAGCCAATTTGATTACTAAATATCCAGCTATCGCCGGTGATTACTACTCATTCGATAATCCAATCAGCATTGGTCTGGGACTTCACTATAACCGCGACCTGTTCAAAAAAATGTCGCTGCCTGATCCACAGGAGCTCTATAACCAGGGTGAGTGGAATTGGGACAAATTCATGGAACTGGCCAAACAGGCAACAAAAGATACGGATAACGACGGCAAAATTGACGTATACGGATTCTCCGGCTGGCCGATTGACGTGCTTCGTCACTTTACCGCTGCCAATGGCGGCACGATCGTAGATGACGAAAATGCAAAAGAAGGATTGTCCGATCCCAAAACCATTGAGGCTGCCGAATTCGTTAAACGCCTCTATAACGTGGAGAATGTCGTGAAGGTCAAAACGGGCGACAAAACCAACTGGGAGGAAAGCAATACATTCAAGGATGGAGACGTTGCCTTATTCACAGCCGCTGAATGGCAGCTGGGCGATATCACCTTTGCCGCTGGTGTAGTTCCCATTCCGAACGGACCTCAGGGCAGCAAGGATGTAACGTACGCCAACAATGCAGCCTCAGCGAAATTCATCCCGAAAGGTGTGGAAGATCCGAAGATTGTCTACCAGATTTATGAAGAGACCTATGACATACCGCAGATTGAAGAGTATCCGGGTCAGGATTACCTGGAGAGCCGTTATACCGACGAGAAGGACATTGCCATGATTCGTGAGCATATTGCCGGAACGGGACGTATCCTGCTCGATGATGCCTACGCAGGGTATCCCATCGGAGATTATGTGAACGACATCATTAAAAACAACGCGTCCGTTACAGCGACAGCCGAGAAATATAAGGCTCAGGCACAGGCTGCAGTTGATAAACTTGGCAAGCAATAACACCAGCAAGTGATTCAGAGAGGGGTTTCCGGTGCCTGTAATTATGCACGAAACCCCGTTTCTCTGAATTCCAATCAGGGTGTTGCTGGCATCAGCCTAAATGAGGAGGACTCGTAGAATGGCTGGAATTCTACAACGAAACCGATGGATCCTGCCTACTGTACTCGTAGCGGCTGCAGCTGGCATTTTGCTGTATTTCGCCTCCGGTACGGATGTGGAGAGTGCAGATGTCCCGCCTGGCAGTCTGCCAGCTATTGAGGTGGATGCAATCTTGCAGCAGACGAGGCAGAAGAAGGGATACGAACAATATGTAATCCAAGCAGGTGAAGCATTGCGGCCAGAGGTGGATATCACCATTGAAGTAGGGGACTACATACGAGCTGAGGGTGAAGAGGTCCGCAAACTGATCGATTATGAAGGCAAGGAAGGGGTTTCCTTGTATACCGGTGAGACAGGAGAGGTTGATTGGGTTGTCGATGTGCCGGAAACCGGAATGTATAATCTCTCGGCAGTTTATTTTCCTGTAGAAGGCAAAAGTTCCGCGATTGAGCGTGCACTCTATATTGACGGTCAACTTCCATTTGCGGAAGCAGCCTATTTGCAATTTGACCGCGTATGGGGCAGTGAGAAAGAAACCGCTGAGCAGGATAATCAGGGAAATGATCTTCGTCCGAAACAGGTGGAGAAACCACGCTGGATGGAAGAGACGTTCCAGGATTCAGATGGATACGAGCAGGCACCATTCAAGTTTTTTCTGGAAAAAGGGGAACACACCCTAACGCTGAAATCTACGCGTGAACCGATGGTCTTACGATCCTTGCGGCTCTTCAACGAGAAGAATGTCCTTCCTTATGCGGAAACCGCAGGGGCACAGCAGACGGATTCTTCCGGACAGCCAAAAGATGTACTCATTCGGATTGAAGGAGAAGCGGCGATTGCCAAATCCTCACCAACGTTGTACCCGACCAGCGAGAGATCCAGTTCAGCGGTATTCCCGTATAGTGCTTCCCAGGTGCGCGTCAATACGATTGGTGGTTACAACTGGCGTCTGCCGGGACAGTGGATTGAGTGGGAGGTCGATGTGCCGGAGAGTGGACTTTATCATATCGGCTTTACTGCACAGCAGAATTTCGTCAAAGGCATCTATTCCACGCGCAAGCTGACCATCGATGGTGAGGTCCCATTTGCCGAGATGGCGAAAGCACCTTTCCGTTACCAAAGCGACTATCGCGTGGATGTGATGGGCGGGAAGGAACCCTACAAATTTCAGCTGGAAAAAGGCAAACATGTCATACGGCTGGAGAACAGCCTGGGTGACTTCGCACCGTTGATCCGCAATGTAGAGGATAGTCTGTATAACCTGAACTCCATGTACCGGCGAATTCTGATGATCACAGGCACCAAGCCGGATGAATTCCGGGATTACCGGGTGGAGAAGCAAATTCCGAACCTGCTGGAGGTATTTGCCGGGGAGAGTAAACGACTCAAGGACGTGGCAGCGCAGCTTCGCCTTCTATCCGGCCAGTCGAGTGATCAGGAAGCGTTGATCAAGACGATGGCGCAGCAGCTGGACGAGATGATTGACAAGCCGGATACCATCCCAAGAAGGCTTGCAGCTTACAAAACGAATACGGGTGGGCTCGGAACATGGGTGCAGCAGGCACGGGAGCAGCCGCTTGAAATTGATGCCCTGTATGTCGCGTCCATCGACAGCAGTATCCCTCATAAAGGGATGGGAGCGCTGGCGAAGGTCAGTCATGAAGCGAAGACATTCTATCATTCGTTCTTCATTGACTATAACCAAATCGGCAATGTTGCCACTTCGGAAGACCAGCGTACGGTGACGGTTTGGATCGGCAGTGGACGTGACCAGGCCAATACGATGAAGGCAATGATTGATGAGACCTTTACGCCGGAGAGCGGCATTAACGTCAATCTGAAGCTGGTCAACATGGGGACGTTATTGCCGGCTACCTTGTCTGGTGAAGGACCGGATGTAGCGATGCAGATCGGCAATGATCTACCGGTAAACTTTGCCATGCGGAACTCGGCAGTGGATCTGACCAAGTTCGCTGACTATACCTCGGTAGAACAGGAGTTCAGGGAAAGTGCCATCATCCCCTACGTCTATGATTCAGGTGTGTATGCCCTACCCGAGACACAGACTTTTAATATGCTCTTTTACCGGAAAGACGTGCTCGCAGAACTGGGACTTGAAGTCCCTCAAACGTGGGAAGACGTCGAGAGCCTGCTGGCTATTCTGAGCAAAAACCATATGGAATTCGGCATGCCGGTTGTGACTCAGGCCAATATGCAGGGTGTCAACATTCCGCCCAACTCGCAGTACGCAACGATGCTTCTACAGAATGGAGGATCCTTCTACCGCAACGATGGCAAGGAATCCGATCTGGACTCCCGCATCGGGATAGAGACATTCAAGCAGTGGACAGAGTTCTATACCGATTACAAGCTGGAGCGGGAATATGATTTTGCGAACCGCTTCAGAACAGGGCAGATGCCGATCGGCTTGACGGATTACACGATGTATAACCAGCTATCCGTATTTGCACCGGAGATTCGCGGACTATGGGGCTTCGTTCCTGTCCCGGGTACGGTACAGGCGGATGGAACATTGAATCGCGATGTGCCAGGCGGAGGCAGCGCAGTCATGATGCTGGAGAGCGCCAAGGATAAGGAAGCCGCGTGGGAGTTCATGAAATGGTGGACCAGCACACCGGTACAGGCTGAATTCGGCCGCGAGATGGAAGGACTGATGGGCGCTGCTGCGCGTTATCCAACGGCCAACATCAAAGCGCTTGATTCATTGCCGTGGCCAGCTGAGGATTATGCCAATCTTAAGGCACAATTTGAAACGGTGAAGGGAATTCCCGAAGTGCCAGGCGGTTATTTTACCGGACGCCATCTGTTCAATGCCTTTTACAAAACGGTGGTTGGTCAAGTAGAAGCCAGAGAATCCATCATGGACTACACCCAGTATATTCAGGACGAGATTCGGATCAAACGTAATGAATTTGGTCTTCCGTAAGCAGAGGGAGGGTTAACAGTGTCACAAATATCACTCCGAGACGGTCAACATAGTCCTCCTGAGAAGGCTTCAAGGATGGGCATGAAATCATGGTGGAGCTGGAAGCTCCAGGAGATGAAAGCCAGCAAG
Organism: Paenibacillus illinoisensis NBRC 15959; assembly: GCF_004000925.1. GTDB lineage: Bacteria > Bacillota > Bacilli > Paenibacillales > Paenibacillaceae > Paenibacillus > Paenibacillus illinoisensis. The sequence continues at coordinate 38,463 of NZ_BIME01000010.1, forward strand.
CATTCCTATGTCCTGCTGGCTCCCTACATGATTCTGTTCACCATGTTTACCGTGATCCCGGTTGTTATCTCTATCATACTCAGCTTCACCTATTTCAACATGCTGGAGTTTCCGCGATTTATTGGCTGGCAGAATTATACTCGGCTGTTTTTGGAGGATGACGTATTCCTGATTGCCATCAAGAATACGCTGCTGTTTGCCATTATTACCGGACCGATCAGTTACATTGCCTGTTTTGTGTTTGCATGGATTATTAACGAATTAACTCCCAAATGGAGAGCGTTCATGACGCTGATCTTCTACGCGCCATCCATTTCGGGGAATGTTTACTTTATCTGGCTGATGATTTTCTCGGGCGATCGCTACGGTATTGCCAATGGGTTATTGATCCGATGGGGCTTCCTGCTGGAGCCGATCCAGTGGCTGAAGTCGGAGGCGTACATCATGCCCATCCTCATTCTGGTACAGCTGTGGCTGAGCCTGGGCACAGGGTTTCTGGCGTTCATCGCTGGTTTGCAGACGGTTGACCGGACGCTGTATGAAGCAGGCGCGGTGGACGGGATCAAAAATCGCTGGCAGGAGCTCTGGTATATTACATTGCCTTCGATGCGGCCGCAGCTGATGTTCGGTGCGGTCATTCAACTCACGACCTCGTTTGCCGTGGCGGACGTTTCCATCGCACTAGCTGGATTTCCGAGCGTGAACTATGCGGCAGAGACGGTGGTCACTCACCTGATCGACTTTGGTACAACACGGTTTGAGATGGGTTATGCTTCGGCGATTGCAACCGTACTCTTCATGATTATGGTAGGCACTAACCTGTTGGTACAGAAATTGCTGCGAAGGGTGGGAGAATAGCTATGGCTGCAATTGCGACAGGCAAAAAGCGGGTGAATCGCTCGTTATCAGGCAGTCTCTCCCTGTTTGCCCTTCTGCTCGTATTTGGTGCCTTCATGGTACTGCCGCTGATCTATGCGATCAACAATGCATTCAAACCGCTGGATGAGATTTTTACCTTTCCGCCGACCTTGTTTGTCAAAAATCCAACGTTCAGCAACTTTACGGATTTGCTGAATTTGCTGAGCGACTCGTGGGTGCCCTTCTCACGATATATATTCAATACCGTTTTTATTACGGGCATTGGCATTGTAGGCCATGTGCTCTTGGCTTCAGCAGCGGCCTATCCGCTTGCCAAGCATAAATTTCCGGGCAAAGTGTTCATGTTCCAGGTGGTTGTGCTATCGCTCATGTTCACCCCTGCCGTAACAGCAATTCCCAATTATATGATCATGTCCTGGCTCGGCTGGATAGACACGTATTGGGCCGTTATCATTCCGGCATTCGCCTATTCACTTGGTCTGTATCTGATGAAACAGTTCATGGAGCAGATTCCGGATGCCCTGCTGGAAGCGGCGAAGATTGATGGTGCGAGTGAATACCGGATCTTCTGGTCGATTGTGATGCCAAATGTGAAGCCCGCCTGGCTGACCTTGATCATCCTGCTGTTCCAGATGTTATGGGGTAGTGACGGCAACGGCTACATATACAGCGAGCAGCTCAAGACACTGCATTACGCAGCAGGACAGATTATTCAAGGCGGAATATCCCGGGCAGGAGCAGGTGCTGCGGTGGCACTTATTCTGATGAGTGTGCCGATCACACTGTTTATTTTCTCGCAGAGCCGCATTATTGAGACGATGGCGAGCTCGGGCATGAAGGATTGAGGGGGAGCGATATGGCACGCACAGTGAAAAGATGGCTTGTTCTCCTGGCGGCAGTATCTCTGCTCCTGGCGAATGCGGTGCCTGCGGCAGCTTCTTCGGCGCCGTATGAGAGTTATAACTACAACTCCTGGAGAGAAGCCGTTCCTTCCCCGGACGCCTATCTGCCCAAGCGAACCATCTCGGGCAGCGATTTGGGCATCGGGGAGTTCAAGGATCCCGGTGATGTGAATGTATCTCCATCCGGTCAGATCTATATTTTGGATAGCGGCAACAGCCGGATTGTTATATTGGATGCAGAGTATAAGCTTCTTCGGGTCATGGACGGGTTCACGGGAGAAGGCAGCAAGGAAACATTTAATGCTCCTGGTGGACTGTTTGTGGATGAAGAGGAGCGAATCTATATCGCAGATACAGGGAACAATCGGGTCGTGATCCTGGATGCAGAGGGGCAATTGGATCATATAATCAAGGCGCCCGAGTCGGATGTTCTGGCGACGAATTTTCAATTCCAGCCGCTGAAGTTGACGGTTGACCATGTGGGCCGGGTTTATGTAGTAGCTCAAGGCGTTTACGAAGGAATTATGCAGTTTGACGAGACGGGGAAGTTTATCGGATACGTCGGCACCAATAAGGTGGAGCGGGACTACGGCGAATATATCTGGCGCATGTTCTCCACCAAGGCCCAGCGGGCACAGATGGTCCTGTTTGTACCGACGGAGTTTTCTAACGCGGATATCGACCATAAAGGGTTTGTCTACGCAACCAATATCGATCCTGGTTCGAATGAGCCGATCAAACGACTCAATCCGTCCGGAGAAGATGTGCTGAAGCGGTTTGGTTATTTTGACGTCAAGGGGGATATCCGGTTCCGCAACAATACGGGGCCATCCAAGCTTATTGATGTGAAAGTGCTGGGCAACGGCATGTACAGTGTGCTGGACGCGACACAGAATCGGGTGTTCACTTACGACGATGAGGGTCATCTGCTCTACATCTATGGTGGCAAAGGAAATCAGGTAGGCACGCTCAAAACACCCGTTGCCATTGAGCAATCCGGCGATCACCAGCTGGTTCTTGACCGGGGGAAGAGCAACCTGGTGGTCTATGAGCCGACTCGGTTTGGAACCAACGTGAATGAGGCGGTTGCCCTTCATTATCAGGGTGAGGATACGGAAGCTGTGCATATTTGGCAAGAAGTACTGAAGCTGAACGCCAATTATGATATTGCCTATATCGGTATCGGCAAATCCTTGCTCATGGAGAAGAAAAATAAGGAGGCTCTCGGCTACTTCGAGCTTGGGATGGACCGCAAGAGTTATTCGGTGGCGTTCAAAAGGTACCGGCGGGAGATGATGAAGGAACATTTCGGCACGTTCCTGACCGCAGGTATGGTACTGATTTTCATTCTGATCCTGGCCCGGGTGGCGGTTAAATGGAAACGGAGGAGGCAGATTGACCGTGAAGCAGGATTACATTAAGTTTCCGCTGCATCTCATTTTTCACCCTATCGATGCATACTGGGACCTCAAGTCGGATAACCGGGGACGGATGCTTGTTGCCTTTTTGGCACTCGCGCTCACCATCATCATGATGACTTTGCAAAAGCAATACGCGGGATTTCTCGTCAATTTTACGGATCCTCGCACCATCAACAGTATTGTGGAGATCGCGACGGTTGCGGTGCCGTTCTTCCTATGGTGCATTGCCAATTGGTCGGTGACGACGCTGATGGAAGGGGAAGGCAAGTTCAGGGAAATCTTTCTCGCGACAGGATACTCGCTCATACCGGTTATTCTGATCTATGCCCCAATGATCGTCATCAGCCGGTTCATGGTGCAGGAGGAAACTGCTTTTTATTACCTGTTTAACAGCATTGCATTCTTCTGGTTTCTGCTGCTCCTGTTCATTGGCACGATGACGGTGCACCAATATACGGTGTTCAAAACGATCATTACGATGCTGCTGACGCTCATTGTGATGGGGATTATCGTTTTCCTCGGAGCACTCGTGTTCAGTATGCTGCAGCAATTATATGAATTCGGTTATAACATATACCGCGAGTTGATTTTTCGGACCTAAAGGAGGCGGCATCCGTGATCAAAAGGCAACGATTATATACGGTGCTGGCCAGTGGCACAGCTGTGATTCTGATGACAGCCGGACTGCTGTATATCAACAACAGGGGAGTACCCGCTATAGAAGTAGCAGCTTATCTGGAAGCAACAACAGAGACGATGCCAGCCGAAGCAGAGACACTGAAGTATCTAGCGGATACCTCGCAGGGTGTGCCAGGCATGCAATTGGTCGCTGAGGACCAGGAATTGGCGCTTTATTATAACGAGGAGACAACCGAGATCGCCGTGCGTGACGGGGCTAGCGGAGAGATCTGGTACAGCAATCCGAAAGGACGCACGCAAGATGGTCTGGCTTCGGCTTATGAGAAAGAAGTCCTGTCGTCCCAACTAAACATCTCCTTCCGGGATGCGATAGGTACACTGGAGAACTTTCCGAATTTCAGCACCAGTATTACCAACAAACAATTTGTTGCTGCCAATGTGGATGGGGGAATCCGGATTACTTACACACTTGGAGATACCTCGCTCGGTATCGATGCATTGCCCAGATTGATTAGCAAACAGCGCCTGGAGGAGAAGGTTCTTTCGAAACTGGATGCCACCGCCGCAAGGTATGCTTCTGCCCGTTACTATCCAACCAAGGACAATCCGGATGTTCTGGAAAGGCTGGATGGACAGATCTCGAAGCAGCTTGTCCTGAACAAGATGCTGGATGCCTTTGAAACAGCGGGTTACACCGCAGACGATCTTGCTTATGACAATCAGGAAAATGGGGTTGAAGGCGGTGGTGCTTCGGATAAGCCCAGCTTCGTCATCCCGGTGGAATATCGGCTGGATCAAGGCTCGCTGGTAGTGACCGTACCTCTGAGTCAAGTGGAAGAGAGTGGTCAATATCGTATTCGTAACATGGATTTGCTCGCATACTTTGGTGCCGCGGATACCAAAGGCGAAGGGTATATGTTCGTGCCGGACGGGTCAGGCAGTTTAATCCATCTGAATAACGGAAAGGTCAAGGAAGAGCAGTATGTACAGCGTGTATACGGTGCAGACCCTAACGACAATTCGCTCAGTCGGCCCCAGGTCAGCGAATCAGCACATATGCCTGTATTTGGCCTCAAGAATGGGGAGCATGCCTGGTTTGCCGTGATTGAAAAAGGAGACGCAATGGCCAGCATCTCTGCCGATATCGGAGGCAGGCAGAACAGTTACAACCATGTATATGCGACCTTCTCCCTGCGTGGGGAGGATGAACTGGAGATGTATACCTCGCAGAACATGCAGGAGATTCAACTGCTGAGTGAAGATCCTTTTCGCGGAGATATCCAGGTCCGATATCATTTCCTGCATGGAGAAGATGCCAGTTATTCCGGTATGGCTCGCCTTTATCAGCAGCAGTTGGTGGATGGGGGTGTGCTGAAACCGCTGGAAGAACAGACGGAGCTGCCGTTCTATGTGAGTGTACTCGGTGCAGTCGACCAAAAGGCCTCTTTTCTGGGTGTGCCTTATCGGACCACACTAGCCATGACGACGTATGAACAGGCAGCTCACATGGCAGCAACGTTACAGCAGGAAGGTGTAAGCCGCATACAGATGCGGTATCAGGGTTGGTTCGGTGGCGGGTTCAGCCACCATACACCGACCCAAGTGAAGCTGGATCGTGAGGTAGGCAGTCGTTCTGAGCTGCAGGAATTGTCTGCCCAATTGCAGCAGTCTGGTGGAGCGCTATTCCCTGATGTGGCATTCCAGCGGATCTATCATGATGACTCGCGTTTTGCGCCGTCTTCTGATGCGGCCCGGTTTGTAACCAAGGAGACCGCAGAATTGTATCCTTACAGTCCTGCTCTCAACCGAATGGATCAGAGCAAGGACAGCTATTATCTGCTCTCCGCTGCCAAGCTTCCTTATGTAATCAGCGAATTTGCCGGGAAAATTACAAAACTTGCGCTCGGCGGATTGTCACTCCGTGATCTCGGGCAGGTCCTTACTTCCGATTATCGGGATAGCCGTGTAATTCACCGCGAGACGGCCAAGAACATTGTGAAGGAGCAGCTTGGCAAGCTGCAGCAGGCGTATCCGAGCATGATGTTATCATCGGCTAATGCCTATGCATGGGGATATGCGGAGCATGTAGTGGATGTGCCTCAAGGCTCCAGTTGGTTCAACATTACCGATGAGGAAGTTCCTTTTTATGAAATGGTCATTCATGGTTATATGAACTACGCAGCATCTCCCATGAATACATCAGGAGATCAGGACCTGCGCAAGCAGCTGCTGCGAAGTCTTGAACTTGGTGCAGCCCCCCATTTCCAATGGACGCATGAACCATCATCCAGGCTGAAGTTGACGAATTATGATTCGGCTTATGCTACCGCGTACGAAGACTGGATAGATGATGCGGTTGATCTGTACAAGGAAGCAGATGAGGTGTTGAAAGGGTTGGGGAATCAGCAGATTACCGGGCATGAACGAATTCAGGAAGGCGTGGTCCGGGTCACGTACAGCGGCGGTACGTCTATCCTTATAAACTACACTGACGATCGGGTAACTGTAGACGGAGTGTCGGTTGGGGAAGCCGACTATGCCGTGGAAGGAGTGGGCCGATGAGAACCCTGCGTTTATCGTTGAAATCACGGAGAGCGCTGCTCGGTATTGCGTTTATCTCGCCGTGGCTCATTGGTTTCATCTTCCTTTTTGCCACGCCGCTCCTGCAATCGATTCGGTTCAGCTTCAGCAATTTGTCAGTGGCTCCAGGAGGATACGTCCTTGACTTTGTTGGTCTGAAAAATTTTAAGGATGCACTTCTCGTAGATGCCACCTTTAATCGAATCCTGATTGATTCGGTTGGGGCGATGCTGCTGAATGTGCCCATGATATTGTTTTTCAGTCTGTTTACGGCGACCCTGCTCAATCAGAAGTTCAAGGGCAGAACCATGGCTCGGGCGATCTTCTTCCTGCCCGTTATTCTGGCCTCCAGTGCGGTAGCGGCAGCCGAATCTGCAGGTCTGATCAATCTGATGGGCGACGCCAGCGCCGTTGAATCGACGGCTGATGGAGGAGCTTCGTTTAACGTGGTTTCCATCGTGCGGATGCTGGCTGATGTTGGACTGCCGATGGCCTATGTGGATTACATCGTAGAAGCCATCATGCGAATTTACGAGATCATTAGCCGCTCAGGCGTTCAGATTCTGATCTTTCTCGCCGCCCTGCAGTCCGTACCCGGTTCCATGTATGAAGTAGCCAAAATCGAAGGGGCAACGGCCTATGAATCATTCTGGAAAATTACATTTCCAATGGTCAGTCCGCTGATATTGACGAATGTCATTTATACGATTATTGATTCATTTGCCGGAAGTCCGGTTACACAAGCCATCTACCAAACGGCATTTAAGACCCAGAATTTTGGCCTGAGCTCGGCGATGTCCTGGCTGTATACGCTGGTGATCGGCCTTGTGCTGCTCGTTGTCGGCTGGGTATTGTCACGGCGGGTTCATTACAACTGACGGATCATGTAAAAGGAGGGCTACAGACTATGGCTGTGTCGGGAACGGATCGCATGGTGGTGGTTCCGAAGCAGAATTATCAACTGCAGCGAGTTCGAAATAAAACATCGGACCTCCTGTATTCCATATTCAGATATGCATTGATCATCGGCATTTCATTTATTATTCTGTATCCGTTATTTCTTAAGATCTCGGTTGCGTTCAAGGATAAACAAGACATCTATAATCCAACCATTTATATGATTCCCCAGCATTTTACGCTGGACAATATCAGGCTGGCGGCACAGGTAATGGATTACCTGCCCTTGCTCGCGAACACCTTGCTGTTTGTTACCATAACAACGCTGTTGACGGCAATATCCTGTGCGCTTGCCGGATATGGATTTGCCCGCTTTACTTTTCCAGGCAGCAATGTCCTCTTTGTGCTGGTGATTCTCACCATTCTAGTGCCGACAAGCACGCTGATGGTGCCGATGTATCTGCATTTCCGCAGCTTCGACTTTCTGGGCATCATACAGCTGTTTACGGGCAGGGAGGGAGTCAATCTGTTAAACACCTATTGGCCTTCCATGATTACTGCTGCGACGGCTGGAGGGCTGAAGGCAGGGCTGTTCATTTATATTTTTCGGCAGTTCTTCAAGGGTATGCCCAAAGAGATCGAAGAAGCTGCGCTAATTGATGGTGCGGGCGGATTTCGTACATTTGCCCGAATCATGCTGCCCAACGCCATTTCACCACTGATCACGGTCATCCTGTTTTCTTTTGTGTGGCAGTACAATGATACGTTCTATTCCGCGTTGTTCATGAGTGAAAGTCCATTAATCTCACTCAAGGTCGCTTCCTTACCGGCTCAGGCGAATCAGTTGATTCCTCAACTGATGGGTTTTGGTTCGAGTTCCGGCATGAAGGCTGATCCGAACTATGTCGCCATGATCGTGGATACCGGCATTTTGCTGGCGATTGCGCCGCTGATTATTTTGTATCTGTTTGTACAGCGTTATTTCGTGGAAAGTATTGAGCGTTCTGGCGTTGTTGGTTAAGAGGGTTTGGCGTAGTCATATAGGATACGTAATTCGGTTGATTTTGATATTTGGGTCGCTATGTACCCTGCCTTGGAATGGAGGATGTTCAATGACGGAACAAAAGATAAGCAGTACCTTGGTAAATCAAGATGCGACTTCCGAGGCCAGGGAATTGATGAGGTACTTGGTCAAGAGTTACGGGTCGGCAGTACTTTCGGGACAGCAGGAATACAGCAACCTGAACTGGATTAATGAGAATACGGGAAGGAAACCAGCTGTGATTGGGTTTGATCTGATGGAATACTCACCTTCAAGAACAGAGCGCGGGGCGACCTCCGAGGAAATACGAGATATGATTGCATGGCATCAGCAAGGCGGGATCGTGACCTTGTGTTGGCACTGGAATGCACCGTCCCAGCTGATTGATGAACCCGGCAAAGAGTGGTGGCGGGGATTTTATACGGAGGCCACAACGTTCGATCTCGCCTCCGCGCTGGCTCACCCCGAATCGGATGAGTATGCCTTGTTGATCCGGGATATCGATGTGATCGCCGGGCATCTGCAAGAGCTTAAGGATGCAGGCGTACCCGTGTTATTCCGCCCACTTCATGAAGCTGAAGGAGGGTGGTTCTGGTGGGGAGCGAAAGGGCCTGAGCCTGCCAAACAGTTGTATCGTCTGCTGTATGATCGATTGGTCAACCAACATGAGCTGGGCAATCTCATCTGGGTGTGGAACTCGGAACAACCGGAATGGTATCCGGGCGATGATGTCGTGGATATTGTGAGCGTGGATGTATATCCGAAGGCAGGGGACCATGATCCACTTGCAGAACGCTACGAGAACTTGCGAAATTTGGTGAGTGACAGCAAATTGATAGCACTCGCGGAGAACGGCTCCATTCCTGATCCACAGCAGATGGAGGAGCAGGGCATTCATTGGAGCTGGTTCTGTACCTGGACAGGTGAATTCCTGAGGGGTGGCCAGCATAATACTGTGGATTTCTTAAAAGAAGTGTACAACAGCGACTATGTCATAACTCTGGATCAGTTGCCTGAGTGGAGTTGGAAATAGTCGTTCAAGGCGTTCAGCGTATCGTGAACCTAAAAAGCGTTAGCATGGCATAAGAAATTATGCGGATGCCAGCGCTTTTTTATCGTGATTTTTATGGGTGCTGGATAAGAATCAAATGTAAGGATTACTCGCTGAGCTGGATATCAGAGCATTGATCTTCGGAAATAAAGTCTCATTGGAAGTGAACAGGACGTAAGATTGATGGGTTGTGCGGATTAGGATGGTTTCAGAAGCGCCATACGCTGCACCGATTCGAATGGCTGAAGGCTCACTTCCACCATAAGTTTCATCAAGGGTAACAGATTGGATATCTGTGATCGGAATTCTAATTTTAGAAAACTGCCAGCGAATAATCAGTTGATCTCTTTCTTTCTCTACTTGCACACCTAACATTGTATATGTCCTCCTGATCAGTCATAAGTTAAATCGAACCGCCTTTTTATTAGTTTATCATTAAATGGTTAATATTTCCTTGTTAATAACGAATGATGTTAAATAAACCATTTAAGGCTAGACCGAATTAATTTACAACAGTTATTTCCATCATTGTTCACATGATGTACACTATGACTAATAAATGTAAGGGACAGGAAGGCCTGAATCGCTATGAGAGAAGAAGTGGTCGTATCGGAATATGACCCAAGATGGGTTGAGGATTATCACGTAGAACGCAATAAAATCATGAAGGTGCTGACAGAGATCTGCGTGGATTTTGAACATATTGGGAGTACGTCTGTGCCGGGGTTGGGCGCGAAACCACTAATCGATATGATGGCAGCAGTACATGAGTTGAACGATGTGAAGGCAGTACATATGGAAGCATTGGGAGAACTGGGGTACGAGTATGTGCCCAAGCCGGATTTTCCGGAGCGTCTGTTTTTCCGAAAAGGACAATGGAGAGCAGGTACGCATCATCTTCATGTCTACAAGTACAAGAGCGTGGAATGGAAGGATAACTTGCTGTTTCGCAATGCTCTCAGGAGAGACTCGGAAGTTATGCAAGAGTATTACGCGTTGAAGAAAATGTTGGAACAGCAATTCAGACATGATCGTGTGGGATACACCGCAGCTAAGGCTGCTTTTATTCAATCTATCATTCAGAAGGCCATGCTGTACGAGGATAGACGACGCTAGTATCTTGATAAAGAGTGTGTACTTATATCGCTGACGAAGGCGTGATCTGTATGACAGACCTGAACGCATATCAGCCCTCTTCCCAACCATGCGTTATTCGGATGATAAGCCGTATCGTAAGCAGGTGTACACCAAAGATGAAATTCTGCAGGTCATTCAGTTCTATGGATGGCCTCAGGAATGGAACCGGAATGGTGAAATGGGCCCGGAACGTTATATTGAAGTCCAGGTGTGGGATGAGCTGATCATCCAACCGTACCAAGGTATTTAAGGTCTATTTACTGCCAGGATTACCAGTGCAAAAAAGTGCAATTGCAGGAAATACGGGTGTTCGTTATAGTGAGTGAAAGCTTTGAGGTGACTGGGAATAACCTCATTCCAGGGTCAGTCAAAGCCCTTTTTTTAATCGTTAATCCGATTAATACGATAGGTTTAAGAGACTAAGGAGGATGGGGAAGCCTATGTTAAATGTGGGGAACCGTAGCACCCGTAATTTGAACTGGATTATATCCGTTGTATTGGTCATGTCTGTCTTGCTTAGTGCATGCGGAAGTCAAGAAGCGGGGCAAACGAGTAAAAGTGGCAGCAGCGGCAATGGGAATGATCCACTGGAAGTTAGCATCATGACGATCACACCCAGTGCGGTTCCAGCGGCGGATGACAATGTAATCAAACGGGCGATCGAAAAAGCAACAAACTCCAAGATGAACATTCAGTGGGTTTCGAACAATATTTATAGCGACAAGCTGAACTTGACGCTCGCTTCTGGCGATATTCCTGATCTCATCATGATTAACGATCCGTTTGGAAGCACCTTTACCAAGATGGTCAAGCAAGGAGCGTTCTGGGATATCACGCCATATATCCAGGAATATCCGAACCTGAGCAAGGGCATTCCCGATATTGCCTGGGAAACAACCAAGGCAGCAGACGGCAACAATTATGGCATACCGCGCCCTAGGCCGGTGACGGGAGATTCCTTTTTCATTATCCGGAAGGACTGGCTCGACAAATTAAACCTTCAGGTGCCGGAGACAACAGATGAATTATTCGATGTGATGAAGGCATTCGTGGAACAGGATCCTGATGGCAACGGACAAGCAGATACCACAGCACTTGCCGCTTATGTCAGTCCGGATGATCTCGGTTGGGGTGGCAATCTCGGCCCGGTGCTGGGCGCCATTGAGAATTCTTTTATCGGAAGCAACAGCAGTTGGAAGTGGGATGAAACAGAGGGGAAACTGGTATACAGGGAGCTGCTGCCCGAGGTCAGGGAATCCCTTCAATATCTGACGAAAGCCTACAGCAGCGGCATGATGCCCGAGGATCTTCTGTCGCTCAAGCTGACGCAGGCAAGGGAATTGTTCAAGCGCAACCAGGCAGGCATTATTGTGGACAAGACAGGCACGATGCGCAAAATCTATGCCGATGATCTGAAGAAAGTCGATCCTTCCTTCAAGTATACGGACTTCTACCCTCTGACCAATCTGAATGGCTACAACCCAAAAGGCTCGGGTTACAACGGCATTCTGGCGATTCCTGCAAGCGTACCGGAAGAGAAGATGAAACGGATTCTCCAACTCGTCGATACCTGGATGAACCCGGAAGTGTTTGAAATTCAGCAGTTTGGGATTGAAGGTACCCATTATGAAATGGTCGATGGCAAAAAAGTAGCAAGTACCGAGAAATTAACGGCGGACAACGCCTCGGATTTTAATCATATCGTTAACGTTATTGATCTGCCCTGGGATACCACGGGTGAAACAGAAGAAGAGACCCAGGCGAATGAACTATTCAAAAAAGTGGAGGCCGAACGGGACAAAACGAGTGTAGCCGATCTATCCGCCGGACTTCAATCGGAAACTGGACAGAAGATTCTGCCCGAATTAAACAAGAAGATACAGGATCTCAAGGCTAAAATCATTTTGGGCCGCGAGCCCATCGAAGCTTGGGATACCTTTGTGGAATCTTTGCGGAGTGATCCAAATGTCCAGGCCATGAGTGATGAGATGACGGAGGCTTACAAGAAAAGAAACGGACAATGAATCTGAGAGGAGGAGCTGCAGCCCATGAGCGTAACCGAGCAGCACCTTAGCACACACAAGGGAAAGCAGACTTCATCCAAAAGAAACAGACGGACGAAATGGCTCTCCGCGCTGCGGCGTGATCGATCGTTATATTTGCTTGCTCTACCGGGCATCCTGTTCTTTCTCGTTTTTAAGTATATCCCGATGTGGGGCATCGTCATTGCGTTCCAGGACTATTCCCCCTTCCGGGGAATTCTGGGCAGTGAGTGGGTTGGGTTACAGCACTTTACCACCTTGTTTGCCAATCCAGACTTTGCCTTGCTGTTTCGAAATACACTGGCAATCAGCCTGCTGAATCTGATCTTGTTCTTTCCATTTCCGATTCTGATCTCGCTGGGGCTCAATGAGCTGCGTAACGTGACGTACAAGCGATTGATTCAGACGGTGATCTATATGCCGCATTTCCTCTCCTGGGTCATTATTGCGGGACTAACACTCCTTCTGTTCGCCAAGGGGACGGGACTGGTCAACGAGCTATTTACCTTATGGGGCTGGCCGAGGGTGGACTTTCTGACGAACCCGGACAGCTTCTGGATCATGGTCACGTTGCAGGCGATGTGGAAGGAAGCCGGCTGGGGTACGATCGTGTTTCTCGCTGCCATGGCAAGTGTGGATACCCAGCTGTATGAGGCAGCACGAATGGATGGGGCGGGACGGCTGCGTCAGATCTGGCACATTACGCTCCCTGCCATCCGGAGTGTCATCGTCGTGCTTCTCATTTTAAGACTGGGGGACATCATGGAGGTAGGATTTGAGCAAATCTTCCTGATGTACAACGGCGCTGTATCTGAAGTGGCTGAAGTGTTTGACACTTATGTATACCGTACGGGGATTGAACAGGGAGATTTCAGCTATAGTACAGCGGTTGGACTTTTCAAGTCAGTGGTCGGCCTAGTGCTCGTAGTGATTGCAAACCGTTTGGTGAAGCGCATGGGTCAAGAAGGGGTCTATTAGTGCCTGTGATTCCGGTCCGTGTCAATAAAAACTAGTGGGAGGGAGGAGGTTTTGGATGCATCGTTTGAAATGGAGTGAGAGGATCGGTCAGTCTCTGAATGCAATCGTTCTTGGGCTGCTGGCGGTGGCGATGTTTTTTCCGCTGTATTATGTTTTTGTCGTTTCGTTCACCGATCCGGGAGAGTATCTGCAAAAGAAAATTGTACTCTTCCCGCAGCGCTGGTCTGCGGAAGCTTATGCTTATCTGCTGTCTACGCCTGCCTTCGCACGCTCGCTGGGGAACAGTGCCTTTCTAGCAACTGTAGGTACAGTGTGCAGTCTGGCCGTATCCTCTTCCCTGGCCTATGCCTTGTCCCAGAAGAGGTTTTATTTCCGAAAAGTACTGATGTTCCTGATCGTACTGACCATTTTGTTCAGCCCGGGAATTATTCCGAATTACTTGCTGGTCCGGGAGCTCGGGCTAATCAATAACATCTGGGCATTGATACTGCCTGCGCTTGCCAATGGCTGGACGGTGCTGCTCATGAAAAATTTCTTCGACAGCCTGCCTGCGGAGATCAGTGAAGCGGCCTCCATCGATGGTTGCAGTGCGATCCGGACCTGGTACACCATTGTGCTCCCCTTGTCGATGCCTGCACTTGCGGCATTTGGCTTATTCTTTGCAGTAGGATATTGGAACCAATTTTTCGCGGCACTATTGTATTTGAATGATTCTGCGAAGTGGCCTATACAGGTGCTGCTGCAAAACATGCTGTTGAACGCGTCCAATATTGATCTGGTCGCACCTGGACAGCAGGTAGAGACACCACCGACAGAGATGTTGAAGATGGCCGCCATCATTGTAGCCATTATGCCGGTGCTGGTGGTGTACCCATTTATTCAGAAGCATTTTGCGAAAGGAGCCATGGTTGGCTCAGTGAAAGGATAAATCTGCATTCAAGGCGGGTATTCCCGGAAAGGAGGTACAGAGAGTGTTATTCAAGCGTACACGAGATCCTCTGCCCAAAGGGCGATATTTCAGGCGCAGCCTGATGATGATTCTGCTGATCGCTTGCATTCCGGGGGTCATTACGGGAGTGCTGCTGTATGGATGGATTACTATCAAAATGGAACATATTTTGCAGCAAACGCATTTGCGGCAATTTGAACAACGCACCGCATGGGTCGGCGAACAATTGGATGCGCTTGAACTGACTTTCTCACAGTGGGCCTTCGATCCGGTGTTCGATAACCGTCTGAAGGAGCTTGATTTTGTCTACAAGTACAAGCAGGTTCATGAGCTCTATCGATTGCTGCTGATGATTCAGAATTCCAATACGCTGATTGGCAAGGTTCAACTGTATCTTGAAGAACCCAGAGCGGTAAAGATGGATTCGGAGCGGTATGATTTTATGAGCGACCCTAAGGAAATTCAAACGTACAACAGCCTGACTGAACAGCCGCGGGCCACCTATTGGTCACGTTCCATGGATGGCTCCTCCATGATGATGGTGAACCGGCTTCCGAGTGGAAGTGATGATGCTCTGGGTGCGTTAACCATTACTTTGGATAACAAACAGCTTGGCAGCATGCTGCAGACCTTGTCTCCATATGAGGGCGGGACGACCTTTTTGCTGAATGAACAGGGAGTACCCTTGCTTCCACAGGACCAAAATCTGGGTGGATTACAGCAAGCTGTCCGTGAACATGTGCTCAAGCTTGAAGAGAAGCCCAGCTCCTTCTTGATGGAATACGAGGGTATGACCTATTCGATTCAGTCCGGCACTTTTCGCAGATTGGGTACAGATTGGACTTACGTATCTGCGGCTCCGTTGAATGAAATTGTAGCTCCGATTGTGTCAGTACCCCGAATCGTCCTGCTCATTAACGGAGGTGGGTTGTTACTGGCCCTGCTCCTATCATGGATTGGTTCGCTTCAGCTCTACAAGCCATTCACGAGATTGCTGCGAATATTTACTGCAAACGGTGAGGCTGAAGAAGCTGCTGTTCCTGCTCGGACTTCATGGCCAAATGAGGTGGCAGCGTCTAGCTCGTCCGTGCAGCTGGATGAAATCAAGCATATCGAACAGCACTGGATTGGCGTGAATCGGGAACGTGAATCCCTCCAGCGGCGGCTGGAGGAACATCTGCCACTCGCGAGAGAGAGTCTGCTGATCCAGCTGACGCTAGGTCATCTGCTGTTACCCAGTGACCGTGAATGGCGGGAACGTCTGTCCCAAGTGGGATGGAATCTCCACGACGAGCAGTTCATGATTATGCTGGCTCATATACGTCCGAGTGCTGTTACCCTTCAAGAGGGCAGCTACCTCAATCGGAATGAATCACCAGAATGGATTAGCTTGGCTGCAGCCGAGATTTTGGGAACGCAGCTCGAAGATTTCCCCTACCCCACAGAAATACTCAATTATCACGACATGTCGATCGCTCTGCTGCTCGCCATTTCTCCTGATGACCAACCGGAGGCTCTTGCATTCCGGGAACAATTCATTGCAGTAGGGCAGCGATGGTTGGAGATCGTGCAGTCTGAATTGGATGCACGTATGACGATCTCCATCAGCAAGATCACGTCCGATGCCTCTCATATACCGCAGCTTGTCAGAGAATCGAGAGCTGTTTTGAGGCAAAGGCAGTTTTCTTCAGGTGCAGGCATCATCAATATGAATGAAAAGGAAGAACAGGATCGGAAGGAACAGGGAACGTATCCGCTTGAATTGGAACAGGACATCATCTCGGCCTTACGTAACGGCGATCAGGGAACAGCCATGGAGCGCTTCCGATTGTTCATTGGCAGCTACGCCCATGTAGAAGCGACAGAGAATCAGGCCAGACAGGCAGTTCTTCAACTGCTCGCCCGGATCCAACACACCCTTTTGCAGTTAGGCGAAGATCCGGTTCAACTATTCGGTTTGGCGTTGTATGAAGAGGTGCTGCAGCTGCGTGACCTGGATGAGTTATTCTCATGGTTCAAGGAACGAATCGTGCATGTATGCGTGGAGGAATTCACCGGCAAGGAGGAGAAGCAGATACAGATGGCTGTGCATCAGATCAAGGAGCATGCCGAACAACAGTATGCAGAAGCGTTATCGCTGGATGAACTCGCAGACATTCACGGAATTCACTCCTACACGTTAAGCCGGGCATTCAAACAGGCATTCGGACAGAACTTTGTGGACTATCTGACAGAGGTGAGACTAGGTCGGGCAAAGGTACTGCTCGAATCCACAGACGTCAAAATCAATGAAGTTGCAGAGCAGGTTGGTTATCAGCCCAGTTATTTTAACCGATTGTTCAAGAAAAGCGAGGGAACGACGCCCAGTCGATATCGGGAGGACGTTCGTAAGCAGAGTGAGCATACTCGGGGCAACTGCTCCGTTTAATCTTCCGGACGAAGGAGAGTGGAATGTAACGTGTCACAGGCCAAGCCCGACATTATTTTTCTGATGACGGATCAACAGCGATGGGACTGCATTGGAACATTTAACGAACATATTCATACGCCGAATCTGGACCGACTTGCTTCCGAAGGGATTACGTTCCGTGAAGCGGTATGCCAATCCCCCATGTGTGCACCAAGCCGTAGTTCGATGATGATGGGATATTATCCATCACAGCTTGGAGTTCGCACGAATTACGGTGGTCTCTTTGAGGAAGACAAACTGCCGTCCGAGCCGCTGCCAGCATTAATGCAGCGTGCAGGGTATCAAACCGCCGGATTCGGGAAAACCCATTGGAATCATGGCGAAGGCGTGGATGAACCCTCTACGCGAGGGTTCGAAGTGAGAGCCATCGGCCTCTCCCGGCAGAGTGGTCATTACGAGCAAGGGGCTACGATGATGGGGGATTCTCATCCTGAGGCGCTTGAAGCATACCATCAGGAGACGAAGGACTTTGGCGGCGGGGAGGAAAACGTCAACGGTTACACAGGTCTTACGAGCCAGATTCCCATGAATCAGCATCGTGACGGATGGGTAGCCGAGCAGGCACTGCAGTTTTTGGAAGAGGGTATAGACCCGGAGAGGCCGTTGTTTTTTTATCTGTCCTTCCTGAAACCGCATGCCGGATTTAATGTACCTGGGGAGTTTGAAGAACTTTACAATCTGGAAGATATTCCGGACATTCCTCAGCCGCCATGGGAAGATGAAGCTTCTACGCATCTGGCAGCTTCGGATGATCTGAACGAGAATAGTCGTGAGGCGTATCTCGACAAGAAGAGAGTATGGGAGAAACGAAGTCCGGAAGAGCGGCGGAGGACCACGCTGAGGTATTGGGCGAATTGCTCCTGGCTGGACCATTATTTTGGACAGGCTCTTGAGAAGCTGGAGAAACGGGGAAGGCTGGACCATGCACTGATTGTATTTGTATCGGATCATGGAGAAATGCTGGGGGAGAGGCAGTACCGCTTCACCAAATATAATCTGTATGACAGTAGCGTAAGAGTGCCGCTCATCCTGGCGGGTACCTATATCCCGACTGACAAGCGGGGAACAATGGACCGGAGGCCCGCGGAGCTGGTGGATCTGGTACCGACGTTAACGCGTGCAGCCGGACTTGACGCGAACCCGATGTTACCCGGAGTGGATTTGCTGGGCAATCTCCGGCACCGCGGAACATTTTGCGAATTTCATGGCAAAGGTGTAACGGCGCCCCATTCAGCGCCAGCCTATATGTGGCGGACAGCGGAGTGGAAACTTATTCTGTACATTGAAGGTTCTGTTGCGGAGTCTGCCTCCAGAGTGCATGAAACCAGAGGCGAATTATATCATCTGACTGCTGATCCGCATGAATGGACGAATCTGTATGAAGAACAGCAGCATGCCAGCATCAGGGAGCAGTTGAAGACGGAGCTGCTGATGCATCTGGCGGTTAGCTGGGCGAAGGGCCCTTTTTTCTACGATCGTGGAGGAACCAAGCCGTTAGAGTCGTGAGAGCAATCGTTGCTCTAATACTCACTGACATTTCCTAATGAAAACTCATATCATTGTACACGTAAAAACAGGTTGGATAGAAATAGCTGTTGACCGGGCAGCCGGAGGCAAAGCAATTATCACTAAACCAGATCAGTCGATCTCACTCGACTGAGACATGGGGCGGAGATAGCAGGCTTTGCCTTTTTTGATATGCATAGTGTTAGGTTAATCCAAATCATGGAGGGGAACCGTTGATGAAATCTATAACGACTGCAGTAAGAAAAAATAGAGTATGGTTAACCTGGCTTTTGGGCGGATTGATAGTGTTGTCTGGTATAACTTCACCGGAAGGCAGTATACCTCGGGCACATGCTGCAGGAGGGTCTGCGCCGCGCCTGGTTGAAGATCTGGGAAGAGGTCTTACTGCCGTATATCTGGGTGAGAACAAAGTATATCTTAGCTGGCGTCTGCTAGGTACCGAACCACAGCAGGTTACATTTGATATTTATCGCCGTACAGGGTCCGAAGAGATCAAGCTGAATGATCACCCACTTGCCCAAGGAACGAACTACACAGATGAGGATGTAGATGTAACCCAGAGTCATACGTATGTTGTGAAATCTTACGTGAATGGGACGTTGCAGGGGAAAATTGCCGAAGTGGAGCTCGCAGCCGACCCTGAGATTCGAAATTACTTCCGCATTCCGTTGCAAGACATAACGTCCAATCCATCAGATTATTTTGTGCAGCATGGCTGGCCAGGTGATCTGGATGGCGATGGAGAATACGAAGTTGTGGTGACCCGGATCCCTGTCAACGGGGGCAACAAATATGTGGAGGCATACAGCCTGACAGAAGGCTTCCTCTGGCGGATTGATCTCGGTCCCTACAGTGTTACAACCATTGATACCTATAACGCACCGCCTGCTTCTGTCAGCGAATTCGGGGTTGCAGGACTTGGGGGTTGGCGGGATAACGACAATATTACCGTGTTTGACCTCGATAGTGACGGGAAGGCCGAAGTGCTGCTGCGTACCTTTGAAGGTGTGACCTTTGCGGATGGCAGGATCATCCCTGCTTCAGCCGAGCGTGCGCAATATGTGTCTGTTGTGGATGGACTGACCGGTATAGAGGCAGCCCGCACAACCATCGCCGATGATTATGCTGCCGATGGTCCGCTCAGCGGCCACTTCGGCATTGCCTATCTGGACGGGGAGCATCCCAGCCTGATTACAGCCCTCAAGAATCGTGCGCTCAGCCGCAATTTTCAGTATGTGACGTCAGCTTACGACTATGCAGGTGGAGCATTGAACGAGCGTTGGAGACACACTGGAGCGGACGGCGAATTTTTCCATCAGATTCGCATATTGGATCTCGATGAGGATGGGAGGGACGAGGTTTCATTTGGCGGCTGGGCACTGGATGATAACGGGGAAACGTTATACAGTCTGCCTGGTGTAGTCCATGGTGATCGGTTCCATATCACGGATATCGATCCGAATCGGCCGGGATTGGAACAATTCGGTATCCAGCAGGCCGAGAACGGTAACGTTAATCAATTCCCCTGGTTCTATGCCGATGCCGCGACGGGCGAGATTATTCGCACTGGAGAAGTCCCACAGGACGTCGCACGGGGAACGCTGGCGGATATTGATCCGCGGCACAGCGGGCTTGAGATGTGGTCCAGCTCGGGCAATATCTACAATGTGGACGGCGAAGAGATCAGTTCGGTTCAGCCTTCGACCAATTTCAGAATTTGGTGGGATGGTGATGTGCTGGGTGAACTGCTGGATAAGAACTTTGTGGAAAAGTGGGACTGGGAGCAGAACAGGACGACACGCCTGTTTACAGCCGATGATGCTCGCGTGAATTCCAGAAATGCGCCTGTACTGTACGGCGATCTGCTTGGAGACTGGAGAGAGGAGATTCTCTATGAAACAAGCGACTTCAAAGAACTGCGCCTATATACAACAACGATACCGTCGGATGTTCGCCTCTACACGCTCCCGCATAACCCGGCATATCGCAATGGCCTGGCTGTAAAAGGGTATATGCAATCTCTGTTGACGGATTATTATCTGGGTGACGGAATATCCACACCTCTGTATCCGAATATTCGCCCTGCCGTGTACAATAAGGACTAGGCCATAATCCTGCGGAGGGAGATGTTTCAGATGCAGGATCAGCATGGCCAAAGCACATCATCCCACTGCTGTGCTGCAAGCCGAGATGATCAATAGAAGGGAAAATGACATCATCAGCTGGAATGAACAATAAAGCTTTCAGTGAGCTTGATGCGCCATCCGCTGATCCATCATCACAATCAGATTCAATCAGAATACATCACATCACAGTGTGTGATGGATACGGCGTTCACGTATTAACAGATGGTTCCTACCTATGCCAATACAACAGATACATCCACTGGACACATCGG
Source organism: Paenibacillus illinoisensis NBRC 15959 (assembly GCF_004000925.1). Lineage (GTDB taxonomy): Bacteria > Bacillota > Bacilli > Paenibacillales > Paenibacillaceae > Paenibacillus > Paenibacillus illinoisensis. The sequence goes on from NZ_BIME01000010.1 coordinate 59,375, forward strand.
TTTCCGATGTGCCCAGTGGATGTGTTGACCGTATAGCTGCATAGACGTCAATCTGCTACTTTTACCCGAATCAGCAATCCAAACAGCCCCAAGATGGCAAACGCGATAAATGCTGTCGTATTGGAGAATGCATCAATCGTGTAACCCGCAATGGAAGAGCCAAAGAACTGTCCCGCACCCAGTGCAAGAAAGGCAAGGCTGATCCCGATCGACGTATTTGGACGAAATAGTCTGGTCGCCCACACGATAAACACGCTGGTCAGGAAGATGTAGGTGCTTCCGAACAAGACGGCAGACGTCAGACTGGCAGTCATGGATGGCAGGATAATAACACCAAGGGAAATGGCGAGCAGCAGGATACCGACATGATAGGAACGCCCGATTCCGATTCGTTCGATAATTCGGCCGGCACATCCACCCAAAATCCCCAAAATCCCCATCACAATCCAGAACAATACGGCTTCCGAATCGGAGGCCCCTTTTTCGTCCGTCAGGAAGCTTCGCGCGAACGTCCAATAAATCGCAGAACTAAAGCCTGTCAATAGGGAAGCCATAAGCAGAGCTACACCAGGTCTGGTAGGTTTCATGCATGCCCAGAGTGATTTGGTGCAAGGTTCGGTTTTGCGTGGCGAAAGAACACGTCTGTTCCACAGCAAAACGAAAACACCAAGAACGGCGAAAAAAATATAGGACCAGCGCCAGTATTCACTGAACAATAGATAAATTGGGCCGGAAACAATAATGCCGAAGCCTGTTCCCGTGTTAATCCAGCTGTTACCACGTGCCTGCTGCTCAGGCTGAAGTTCTGCATAGACAGTGTTACCCAAGGCAGGAGAAGCCAGGCCTGTACTCAGTCCGGCGAGAAATACGGCTATGGTCAGGACCAAGGCATTTGGAGAAAGGGCGATGCCAAGTAAACCAATTATGGCGCTTATGCCGGCCATATGAATAACCTGGTAATGTCCGATGCGATTAATAATCAAAGGTGCAATGATCAAAGAGAGACAATAGGCAATGTAAGTACCTGAATTGATTGCACCCGACTGGGTATCATCCAACTGCAGCGATTGCGAAATTTCCGGCATAAACAGACCATAACTGAATCTCCCGAACGCATAACATACCGAAATAAGTGCGATCCCGGGAAAAATAATTCTTTTCAACATATCCACCGCCTTTTTAGATAGAACGATCATTATAATTCTGCTGAAATAAAAAAAGTGAGTTGAACTATAACTCACCCGGTGTGGGACAACTTGAAACTGTTTTGAGTCATGTCAAGCAGTTCCCGGCAGACAATACTTACATCTTGAGTCTCAGCGAGCGCGGTGGAGCCCTCCAAGAGTAGGGAAAATCGGATCATATCCCGATCCGTAATGGACGCATCCAATTTTTTTATCAGGGTCATCACATGTTTTTTGTGCGCATGCACGGCTTGAACAATCACATGTTCTGGATCGCCGCCAAACTCTTCCTTGGCACGCAAGAACATACAACCCCGGGACTCGTGCTCCATCAGCCAGCGAGCATGCCCTTCGGCTAGATTCAGAAACAGGGGCTGTGCCTTGTTATCTGCATACTGTCTCAGCTGTTCCAGATATCGCTGTTCTCTCCGAAGAAGAACTTCCACGATGAGGTCATCCTTGGAATCAAAGTGATTATATAAGGTCATGATGGCAATATCTGCATCCGTGATAATCCGCTTCAGGCCAATGGAGTGAAATCCATGTTGATAGAATAAATCTTCTGCCACGTTCAACAGCATTTCCTTTTTGCTGCTCATAGCTGCAATCTCTCCCTTTAGGATCAGATAGAACGATCATTATACCCCAAATTATAACAATCCAATTCGGTTGTCAAATTCTGTGAACCATTTCAATCTCCATTCCGTGCAGCGCGTCTACCCACTCTGGGGGACATCCATCGTCGGTGATAACCATAGAGATCTGATCCAGGGGTGCAATCTGCGCAAAGGTGGAGCGTCCAAATTTGGTGTTGTCCGCTACAAGAATGGATTCCTCCGCACGTTCCATCATTTTACGGGAGATCTGGGCTTCCTCCAGCATATAATCTGTGATGCCGTCCGTTAACGATATCCCCCCGGCAGAGATGAAGGCTTTATTGACTTTGAATTGATTCAACAATTCATGAGCAAGATGACCTGTCGAGGCCTGTACCGCTGGATTGATATCGCCTCCGGCAAAAATGATCTTACCTGCGAAATTCTCCAGAGCACAGGCAAGAATGGGCACAGAGTTGGTAATAACCGTGATCTGCGATCGATTTTTCAGTTGGCGCATGATTTCCAGCGTGGTTGTCCCGTTGTCCAGCATTACGGTTTCCCCATCCTCAATCAGGGATGCTGCAGCAGCGCCGATACGTTGTTTTTCGGTCAATTGCAGTAATGAACGCTTCTGAAAAGAGGCTTCAATCATTCCTGATCGCACACGAACTGCACCGCCATAGACTTTACGCAATTCACCTTCCTTTTCAAGCCGGTCCAAATCGCGCCGGATGGTCTCCGTTGATACCTGAAAGTGGTCAGCCAGCAGCTGCACCTGAACTTTTCCCTGGGTAGCCAATTGAGCTAGAATGGTCTGTCTGCGTTCTTCATAGGTTAACGACATAACTTGCCCTCCCGTATTCCATTTCGTACTTTTTTCTATTCTACGTTAATTTTTATACTTCTAGCTATAGTGTGCATGCTGGATGACAGGAATAATGTATTGACAGGATGAAGCGGTGGAGATAAGATCGGATCAAACAAACAACACAAAACCACATAAAACCACAACAGTGTGATGTATGTACATAACGAACTATTAGGGGGAATCAATATGAGACGTCAGCTTGCATTTCAAGCGGATGAAACGTTCAAAATTGTTCAGTTTACGGATCTGCATTGGAAAGATGGTCGGCCTCAAGACTTGCGTACCCGTCAATTGATGAAAACGGTCATCGAAACAGAGCAGCCGAACCTGGTCGTATTTACAGGAGATGTAATCTACACAGGCCCCGTTGATCCAGGGAAAAAGGCGTGCGAGCATCCAGAACAGGCCTTCCGCGAAGCCGTATCTGTTGTGGAGGAATGTGGGATTCCGTGGGCATTTGTGTACGGTAATCATGATACCGAAAATCGGATTACACCGGCAGGTCTGATGGATGTCATTCAGGAACATCACCATACGGTAACGGAACCGGGTCCCGGCGAAATTGCAGGGCTTGGCAATTACACACTCGAGATTGCAGGAGCGGATGGCACTCCGGCAGCCGTGTTGTATTTTCTTGATTCGGGAAGCTATTCGTCGTTCCCGGAGATCCCCGGTTATGGCTGGGTTCAGCCCAATCAGATCCAGTGGCTGATGTCTGAATCCACACGCGTGAATCCCGGCCGCAGCCGCGGGGAGAAGCTTCCAGCCTTGGCGTTTTTCCATATCCCGATTCCGGAATATCAAGTGATGTGGGACACTCAGACATGTTACGGCAGCAAGCACGAACCGGTCTGTGCTGCACAAGTCAACTCCGGTCTGTTCTCGGCGCTGCTGGAGATGGGAGATGTGATGGGCACGTTCTGCGGACATGATCACGTGAATGATTTTCACGGCGAACTTCACGGCATTCGTCTCTGTTACGGGCGCTCGAGCGGGCACAATACCTATGGAAGAGAAGGTATGCTGCGCGGAGGAAGGGTCATTCAGCTGCGGGCAGGTCAGCGCAGCTTCGATACCTGGATTCGTCTCGAAGACGGATCACTCGTCATGGAACAGCCGGAACATCAACCTGAGAGCACTTCAGCGAAATAGAGTTCAATAGAGCAAGGCGATTAGAGAGGAATTAATAACGTATGATTTTACCAATATTTCTGGTGCTCGCATCCGGAATGGCTCATGCCGTCTGGAGCATGTTCACCAAACGAAGTTTGAATAAAAGTGTGTTTCTGTGGTCCATTATGATGATTCCTACCGTCATCCTGCTGCCTGTACTCATTGTGGAATTGCTACGTGAACCCTTAACCATGCCGGCTTATGCCCTGTTGGTTTTGTCGATGGCTCTGCAGGCCTTATATTCCTGGCTGTTATCTCAAACCTACGAGCTTGGAGACTTGTCTCAGATTTATCCGATTATGCGGGGAACGAGTACCTTGCTGGTGCCTCTGATCGGTGTCTTTTTCCTGGGAGAAACCCTGTCTTCATTCGGATGGATCGGGATTGCCTGCATGCTCGGTGGATTTCTGGTACTTAGCGGGGTAGGAGGCAAAGATGCCAAGCAGGGCTCACGGAAACAGGGGTTGAAGCCGGTACTGATGGCTTTATGTGTGGGACTATGCACGACCAGTTATGTATTTGTGGACAAATTGAACCTGCAGCATATCTCGCCCTTGTCGCTGCTTGAGGTGACGAACATCGGATTTGTTGCGGGACTGACACCGGCTCTTCTGGCTTCCCGGCAATTACGCCAGGAATGGAAAGTGAACCGATCCACCATTATGCTTGGGGCACTATTGAACCCAGGTTCGTACCTGTTATTCCTGTTTGCTCTAGAGCAGGCTCCCATGGCGAGATTGGGCCCTTTGCGTGAAGTGGGAACGGTATTTGCGGCGTTCCTCGGCATTTTATTGTTAAAAGAGCAGCAGGGGAAAAAGCGGATTCTCTGCTCCATCGTCATTTTCGGTGGAATCCTGCTGATCGGCATGTGGGGATGATCCAATTCCAGATCATGGATACATGGTGTATGTCCTTGCTGCTGTTCCGCGCTTCTGAAGCTTCCAAATAAATCTTTCAAATCCCCTCAGTGGAGACATACCTTAAGGAGCATCTGTCCAAGATGATCTTCCAGGTATGGACTGAGGGGATTTGTCTATTTTATCGAAGGTACTTAAGCATGGTATATTGGAGTCAGACGAGTTCAAAGAGGTAGAGTCATAGAATAGGACCTAAAGAGCAAAGAAGTAGGGGGGATCAGGTGCTGCTTGAGGAGAGATTCATCCAGTCCATTAAGGCACATGAGAAATTAATGCATGATTTGCGGCAGGTTCGGAGCCTGGAGCTGCCTCAGTGTTACATCGGTGCGGGGTATATTCGTAATTACATTTGGGATCTTCTCCATGGATATACTCGGCGCGAACTGCACAGCGATATTGATGTAGTATACTTCGATCCCGAAGACCTGAATGAAGGGCGCGATGTACAACTGGAGCTGCAGCTGCGGGAGGCGACAGGCAATCCCAAGTGGTCCGTGAAAAACCAGGCGAGAATGCATCTGCGCAATGGCACAGTGCCCTATCAGTCTACAGAAGATGCCCTGCGATACTGGCCTGAGATCGTAACCGCCATAGGCGTTCAGCTGGATGAACAGGACCAGATTGGGTTCTGTGCCCCGCATGGATTAGATGACCTGTATGCGTTAACTGTTCGCCGCAGTCCATTATACGAGAATGTCATGGAGTTCAATCGGCGTGTAGAGAAGAAGCGCTGGCAGGAGCAATGGCCGAAGCTAACAATTGTGAAGGGATGAGTTTCAGAGGTCGTAATGGACCTTTCAGCGAAACTGCTAACATACAATCCATGGAGCTTGGTAGCAGATTTGGGTCGTAACGAACATTCATATCATTTGTTTATTTGGCATACAACAGCCTGGTTATGGGATCCGTAGATAGCGAGCGGTGCAGGTTTAAGAAGGAGTGTTACCCGGTTAATGAAAAAGTTTATTCAAGATAAAGGCCTGATCATTGATCTTGTTCTGGTAGCCTGTTTTATCGTTTTTCTGATATTCTGGGGCCGAAATTTCGCGGTGATGTTGTTTGGACTGCTTACGGTGGCTTTTATCGTACTTCGACGGATTGACTACCAGAAGCACGTGGTGCTTAAGCGCATTTTGTTAACGGTATTCGGTATTGGCGCGGTTTCCTTTGTCATTATTGAAGCACTGGTATTTACACAGCTGAATGCGAATGATCCGGAGCAGGCGGATTATGTCATTATTCTGGGGTCAGGCATCAAAGGCACAGAGTTATCACTGACGCTGAAGCAGCGGCTGGATGCCAGTCTGGACTATATCCGCAACCATCCGCAGACGCCGGTCATTGTATCCGGAGGACAGGGGCCAGGGGAGTCGATCCCAGAAGCACTCGCCATGAAAAACCATCTTGTGGAACAGGGGATCACGCCAGCCCAGGTTATTATGGAAGACAAGTCAACCAGCACGCAGGAGAATATGGCCTTTTCCAAAAGAATTATTGACGAAGCGGGGCTGGAGCACCCCGAGATCATGATTGTCACCAGTGACTACCATATGTTCCGTTCCAAGTACTTGGCTGCCAAAAATGGCTACGCTGCCGAATATGGCATTTCGGCCCCGTCTCCGGGATACCTGAAACCGATCAACATGATCCGTGAGTATTTTGCGGTGGTCAAGGCTTTTATGTAGAGTTAATCTTCTCTATTCACATTTAAAAGTTTCACGAGGTTCTGAATCTCAGAACATGTGCAAAAAGCAGTTGAGCAGAATGGATTCTGACTTGACTGCTTTTTGTCGTTGTTCAAGTGAATTCAAGGATACTCAGCCAAATCATGTTATAATATACGTCATTAATAGAAGAACGATGTAGGAGTGAATGACGATTACCACTTATATGTTACCAGCTCTCTATGAGCAAAAGAAGATTTCAACGAACGACATGGAAGAAATTGTACGTCTGCTTGCACAAGCACCATTATTATATGATGACGGCTCAAGCATCCGGGTTGAGGATTTCACGGAAGGCTTGGACATGGAAGTCGAGCATGAAGTTCGGCCTGCTCTAATGGAACTGTATGATCTGGCTGTTAAGGCCTGTCGCCAGTTCCCTGATCCGGCTGCCTATGAGCAGCTTCAGGATGCCCTGGGATTACAGGCAGAACTGTGGCAGGAAGAAGTGCTTGATCTTGTCTCGTGGATGACCTGGCTGAAGCAGGTTGGGGAAGGACAGAGGGCCCTGCCGGAGTATGATTTTGCAAGCATGCTTGGCACACTGCCTGAAGGATTCATGATTCATGATTTCTATGATGAACTCCGTTATCAGCTGGAGCAGAATCCGTCAAACACCTGGGCTATTCAAGAGCGGGATCGGCTGTATGCAGCCATGGGTGCCAGATAACATCGAACGAAACGTGCAGTAACCGTGTTTATCCATATATGAGGGATTGTCTTATCGCTTATGGAAATGAGGGGATCACGTGAAAAAGGTTATATTGGCCGGAGGTACGGGATTTGTCGGTCAGGATTTTGCACAAAGGTTCAAGAAACTTGGATATGAGGTGCTCATCATCTCACGTCAGCCAGGTCATATTGCCTGGGAGGACTCCGATGGTATCAGGCAAGCACTCGAAGGTGCCGAAATGTTGATTAATCTGGCCGGAAAATCTGTAAACTGTCGTTACACCGACGAGAATCGCAGGATTATCCTAGAATCCAGGACCAGCACGACACGTATTCTTGGCGAGTCTATCCTTGAATGTGCCCATCCGCCTGAACTATGGATCAATTCAAGTACGGCCACGATCTACAGACATGCAGAGGACCGCCCCATGACAGAAAAAGAAGGTGAGATTGGCTCCGGATTCTCGGTGGATGTTGCCAAGGCGTGGGAGCAGGCCTTCTTCGCATTCAGTCTGCCTTCTACCCGCCAGATTGCCTTGCGAATTGCGATTGTGCTGGGCAAAGGCGGCGTCATGGAGCCGCTCACGAATCTGGTGCGTTTTGGCTTGGGCGGGTCACAGGGACCCGGAACACAGCAGTTCAGCTGGATTCATATTGAAGATTTGTTTCGCATGGTTCTTTATCTTCAGCAGCACCCAGCACTTGAAGGGGTGTTTAATGCTTCGTCTCCGCATCCGGTTACCAATCGCCAACTGATGGAGAGCCTGAGACGTCATATGGGCGTCCGCATGGGTCTTCCTTCCTCTCGCTGGATGCTTGAAGTGGGAGCGCGATTCATTCGGACCGAAACGGAGCTGGTCCTCAAAAGCCGCTGGGTTATCCCAGAGCGGATGGAGCAGGAAGGGTTCACGTTTATATATGATACACTCGATACCGCACTTGATGAGATCCTGAAATAGTTTGAATTACTGAATAACCATATTGAATACAATGTTTCATTCGGAAGGGCAGATGATCTGCCCTTCTGCTGTATGTTCTGGAGATTCGGGTCCGCTGACGTTTCGGGATCTCTGGTGCAGTGTAAAAGTCATTTGATCAGTCAGATGAAACAGAAAGAGGTTGGGGAAATGCAACTTAGAAGAGTGAGAATTGCCGGAACGGGCAAGTATCTGCCGGAGCGGAAAGTAACGGACGAGCAGCTGGATATCCGCTTGAATGTGCCGGCAGGCTGGGTCTCCAAAGCCACAGGCGTAGGTGTTCGCCATTATGCTTCAGGTCAGGAAACATCTTCGTTCATGGGGGCGAGAGCTGCAGAAGCTGCGCTTGCCGACGCAGGACTGCAATTTGCCGATATCGACTGTCTGGTGTGCACCAGCGGTACGAAGGAGCAGCCTTTGCCAAGCACTGCAGTATTCATTCAACTGGCCATGGGAGAGCAGGAATCAGGTATACCGGCATTTGATATGGATGCAACCTGTCTAAGTTTTCTAAACGGTCTGGACGTTATGTCCTATATGGTGGATGCGGGTCGTTATCGCCGGGTACTGCTCGTAGCAACGGAGATCGCTTCTGCAGGTTTGAATTGGTCGGATAAGGAGAGTGCGGCCCTCTTTGGCGATGGAGCCGCTGCGGTCATTATCGAACGTTCCGAAGAAGGGCAATCTTCCCGGATTGTGCATGCTTCCCTGAAGACGTACAGCCGAGGGGCGAGATTCTCGGAAATAGCGGGTGGGGGAACACGGCTGCATGCCTCGAATTATATGGCCGATCAGCCGGAGCCTTACCTTTTTCATATGGATGGGCAGGCGATCTTCCGGATGGCTTCCAGGCTTCTTCCCGGATTCATGGACGATATGCTGAAGACCTCCGGAAACCGGATGGAAGATTTTAAGCTGGTCATTCCGCATCAAGGCAGTGCCATGGCCATGAGATTGATTCGCAAAAAATTAAATATTCCCGAAGACCGCTTTATGGACATTACACGAAACCATGGGAATACCATTGCCGCATCCATTCCCATGGGACTGCATGAGGCGATCAAGCAGCAGCGTATCCGGCGAGGTGATCGGGTGCTCTTCATTGGAACGGCCGCTGGATTGTCATTGGGAGGACTTATTTTTGATTACTAGATTCAGAGAACCCGATGATGCTGCGGCAATCCGAAGTGTATTACTCACTGGAGGGCGTGCTCCCGTTACACTTGATCTGGCACGCATGTTCCGGCGCGCAGGTTACCGTGTGTATGTTGCGGAGAGTGCACAACGTCATCTGTGCAGATTGTCCAGTGCAGTGGAGCAATGCTTTGTTGTACCATCCCCGCGTCATGAAACAGCGGCATATCTGTCTGAGCTCGAACAGATCATTCGAGCATCGCAGATCGACCTGCTACTTCCGATGTGTGAAGAAGTGTTCTACATTGCGCAGGGAGCAGAGAGATTGCGTCCTTATTGCCATGTTCTTGTTTCTCCACTGGAGCAGCTGCATAAGCTGCATCACAAGTTTCATTTCATCCAGCTTGCGCAATCCATGGGCCTTGCTGTACCGGATACGCGTCTGGTTCGCAGCCGGGAAGAATGGATTCAAACCCAATCTGTTCTGGAAACGGAGGGGAAGTGGGTATGGAAGCCGGTATATTCCCGATTTGCCGCCAGAGTTCGCATGCCGGGCTCACGAAACGTGCCACCGAGTAAGGCAGAAATATCATCAGCCCTCCCTTGGGTAGCACAGGCTTACGTTTCTGGGCGAGCATTGTGCACATACAGTGTTGTGCATGAAGGGAACATGGTGGCCCATACCACGTATGACAGCCGCTATCGCACAGGCAGCGTGGGGGCCAGTGTCTATTTCGAACACGTGGAACACGAGGGTACATATGAGTGGGTTCAGCAATTTGTAGAGGCTACCGGATTTAGCGGTCAGATTGGGTTTGATTTTATTGAAGGACCCGAGGGGCGGGTGGTTGCAATTGAGTGTAATCCCAGGGCTACAAGTGGAATCCATCTCTTCTACCCGGGGGATGAATTGGTGCGTGCCATCACTACGCCTGAGTCGCTGGTGAAGGAAGGTATCCTGATGACGCCCAAGCAGCACAGCAGGGCCATGCTCATGCTGCCGATGCTGGGCAGCGGATTGCAGCAGATTGGACGACCGGATCAGTGGCGAGCATGGATGGCAGCATGGCGAGGTACAAGAGATGTCGTACACCTGCAGAATGATAGACGCCCCATGCTGGAACAAGCGGCCGTGGTGCTGTCCGCCTGGCGTCTTGCACGCAAGTACAAGCTATCTCTGACTGAAGCATTGACTCACGACATAGAATGGAACGGTGAACAACCATGAATAGAGCATTGGTTACAGGAGCAACAGGTTGTTTGGGCAGACATCTGGCGCTAAGGCTCGCAGAACAGGGCTGGATAGTGACGGGCATGGGCCGAAAAAAAGAATACGGTATTCAGCTGGAAGCCGAAGGGATCCAATTTTATCAAGGTGACCTGCGTGACAAGTCAGTAGCAGCTGAGGCATGTACCAATCAGGATGCCGTCTTTCACTGTGCGGCACTATCATCGCCTTGGGGCAAATACCAGGACTTTTACGGTAGCAATGTGGAAGCGACGCAGCATTTGGTCGATGGTTGCAGGCGAGCGGGTGTACAGCGATTCATTCACGTCTCAACGCCCAGCGTGTATTTTAATTATATACCCCGATATGACATTCATGAGGATGATCCCATGCCAGCCAAACCAGCGAATCATTATGCAGCGACCAAAAGAATGGCGGAGCAAGTGGTGCTTCGGGCCCATGCAAACGGACTTCCTTCCATCATGATTCGCCCGAGAGCCATCTTCGGTCCGTATGATCAGACGCTTTTCCCCAGAATCGTCGCAGCTAACCGAAAATCAGGTGTGCCCATGATTGGGGGCGGTCAGGCTGTCATTGATCTCACCTGTGTGGATAATGTCGTGGATGCGCTGCTGTTATGCTGGAGTGCGCCATCTGAGGCGCTGGGGAGGGCATACAATATTTCCAATGGCGACCCAAGGCCGTTCCACGAACTGGTGAGTCATCTGTTTGAATTACTGGGTATGCCGCTGCATCCCCGAAATATTCCCTACAGGGCAGCTTATGGAGCAGCATCGCTGCTGGAGAGTGTGCATCGTCTCCTGCCTATGCTAGGCGAACCGCAGCTAACCAGATACACCGTGGGTTCGTTAGCCATTCCGCAAACGCTGAATATTCATGACGCCCGAGAGCGGATAGGATATACACCGCGAGTAACCATTGAAGCAGGCCTGCAGCAGTTTGCAGATTGGTGGAGGGTAGAATCATGCTGACAACAACGAAGGTAGAACTTCATCTGGGGGCTGCAGGCTTCTGTACCCATCCGGAGTTTCTGACAATTCGGGGTGGAAGCTTACGGCCAGTGCCCTTTCCTGCAGGCTTTGCCTGTATTATTCATCCCATGCATGGTCCGATGCTGCTGGACACGGGATACAGCTCCCGTTTCTTCAAGGAGACGGCACATCTGCCCAATGCGCTGTATCGCCATATTACGCCTGTGGTGTATCGTGAAGAGGACAGTGCGGTACAATTCCTTGCTCGGTTAGGGTTAAAAGCGTCGGATATTCGTTACATTATTCTCTCTCATTTTCACGGCGATCATATCGCAGGGGTGCGTGATTTCCCGGAGGCACAGTTCATCTATCTGCCCCAAGCGTATGAGGCCGTGCGATCACTCGGCCCGGTTGCTGCAGTGAAATCCGGGTTCTTATCCGGACTTTTGCCGGGAGATTTTGCAGACCGTTCTTTGCCCGTGATGAGACAATCAGAGCGATGGACGAAGGCGGGAGACGACTTCCCTTTTTCTGAGGTATACGATCTTTTCGGTGATGGCAGCCTGCTTGGTGTAGAGGTATCCGGTCACGCAGAAGGCATGATGGGCATCCTGCTCAGCACGGGGGAACAGGAATACTTCCTGTGCGCGGATGCGGTGTGGTCCAGCCGGGCCTTCCGTGAACAACGCAGACCGCATGTGCTCGCAGGCATCATCATGTCGGATCGATCCGAATACAGAATGAATTTTGACAAACTCGTGCGGCTGCATCAGCAGTTTCCCGAGATTCGGATTGTACCCAGCCACTGTCTGGAAGCGCTGAATGCGTGGGGGACGGGAGGGAATTACATATGAGTACCATGCGAATTGTTTATCATTATGCATTGGCACGTGGACTGCGAAAATGGAAATCACGTAAGGAGCTTGAACACTGGCAGGAACGTCAGATCCTTCGGCATATCGGGCGAATTCGTGTACAGTCTCCGTTTTACCGAGAGTGGTGGGGAGATGCTGAAGCATCCGCCTGGAGGAGCTTTCCGATAATCGATAAAAAGATCATGATGCAGCATTTCGACCAGCTCAACACGGTCGGGATTTCGAAGAACGAAGCCATGACCCTTGCCGGAGAAAGTGAGGACACACGTGATTTTAAACCCTCTGTTCAAGGCATTACGGTTGGTCTTTCCTCTGGGACATCTGGGAACCGGGGAGTATTTCTTGTGAGTGAGCGGGAGCAGGATGCCTGGACGGGGACTGTGCTGGCCAAACTGCTGCCTGGTGGGCTGTGGAAGCCTGCCAAGATTGCTTTTTTCCTGCGGGCTAACAGTAATCTGTATGAAACGGTGCAGCGGGGCAAGCTGCAATTTCAATATTTTGATCTGCTGAAACCCGTGCATACCTTGGTCGAGCGTATGGAAGAGTATCGTCCCACCGTGTGGGTAGCTCCTCCATCCATGCTGAGAATGCTGGCCGATGCTTATCAAGCGGGTTCGTTGACCGTGATACCGGAGAAAATCATCTCTGTCGCCGAAGTGTTGGATCCGCTCGATCGCAAGGTGCTGGAGCGCGTCTTTGGTCAAACGATTCATCAAGTCTACCAATGTACAGAGGGATTTCTGGGTGCGACCTGCCGTCTTGGCACATTGCATTTGAATGAAGATATTGTCCATATTGAAAAGGAGTTTATTGATTCCGCTTCCCGGCGATTTGTCCCCATTATTACGGACTTCTCCAGAACATCACAGCCGATAATCCGGTATCGGCTGAATGACATTCTAACCGAGGCGGCATTCCCATGTGACTGCGGCTCACCCTTTACCGCCATTGAGCGGATCGAAGGTCGCTGTGATGATACGCTTTATTTTTCACATCGTCATACCGGTGAGGAGGTACCTGTATTTCCGGACTTCATCACCCGTGCGGTCATTGCTGCCTCCCCGGATCTGGAACACTACCGTGTTGTTCAGCGCAGGGACGGATCACTGGAAATCGCTCTTCGCCTTGGCGGAGGTGGTGATGATCTCGCGTGGGTGAAAGGCGAGGTGCAGCGTCAACTGCTGAAACTGGGGGAGCGGCTTGAGTGTGCTGTGCCACAGACGGATTACGTTCCCTATACATTCGAACCGGGAATGACCAAGCTGCGCAGAGTGGAGAGACAACGTGGTTGAACTTGGACTTAAGCGAAGCGGATATTCAGCTATGTTCAGTCGTGTGATGATAGAAAGGGAGAAGCTAATCGATTCAATGGAGGAAGGTGGACGGGGAGATGGTACAGAACATTAAGGGAGAGACTGCACCTGTAGCGTTAATTACAGGCACCTCGAGTGGGTTCGGCATGCTTACTGCGATTACACTTGCCAAGCAGGGATACCGGGTTGCCGCAACCATGCGCGATCTGAGCAGGAATGAACAATTAGTCCAGCTGGCAGAACAAGCAGGCATTGCAGATCGATTGCATTATATACGTCTGGATGTGACGGATTCGGATTCGGTACAGGCGGCTGTTGCGGCTGTGCTTCAGATGTATGGGCGAATTGACATGTTGGTGAACAATGCAGGGTTTGCGGTTGGTGGTTTCATTGAGGAAGTAACGATGGACGATTGGCGGCGGCAAATGGAGACGAATTTCTTCGGTCTCATTGCAATGACGCGTGCGGTGCTTCCGGTCATGCGTGAACAGAAGCGGGGACTCATCATCAATCTCTCCAGTGTCAGCGGTTTGTCGGGATTCCCGGGCTATGCGCCCTATGCTGCTTCCAAATTTGCCGTGGAAGGTTTCACCGAAAGTCTTCGGCATGAGATGGCTTCGTTTGGCGTAAAGGTAGTCTTGGTTGAGCCGGGAGCGTATCGCACACCCATTTGGAATAAAGGGCTCGGTGAAATTCACCGCAATGATGACTCCCCTTATAAAGAAAAGCTGGATGCGGTGCTTCGTTACTCTGCACATGCGGGCCAGACTGCGCCCGATCCGCAGGAAGTGGCTGACCTGATCGCCCGCATTGCACGGATGCGTGCACCCCGGCTCCGCTATGCACTCGGCAAAGGATCTCGTGTGCTCATTGTTGGCAAAACGCTGCTTCCGTGGAAGTGGTTGGAGTGGATTATTGCGCGTGGTCTGAAATAGGGCAGACTTAATAAATTTAAGTCAGGAGGGGCCCTGAGCTTGTTCGAAGTCATCGTGATTGTATTGCTTTTAGCCGTTGTAGGACTGTTATTCCGGATCAACAGCAAGCTTCCTGAACGTGATTGGGTGAAGGAAGCGATGGAACGAGACGCGTCGAAATAAAAACATGGGAGGTTTTCACGTTGAAAATTGCTTTTGTTTTGTTTGATGGTTTAACCTTTCTTGATTTTGCAGGATTTTATGATGTGATCAACCGGCTGAATTTCTTTGAACCAACCAACGGCAGTACATGGGAAACTTGCGCGATGACCGATCAGGTCACGGACGAATCCGGATTAACGCTCCAAGTGGATCGAGTGAAGCCGGACTTGGGCGAGTACGATATGGTTTTTGTTCCTGGTGGCATGGGTACGCGCAAGCTTCGGTTTGATGAAGCATTCGTGGGATGGCTGAAACAGGCAGAGAAGGTTCCGATGAAGGTGTCGGTATGTACGGGCTCATTGTTGCTGGGTGCGGCAGGTTTTCTCTCTGGTAAGAAGGCTACGACTCATCCTAATGTGTATGATCTACTGCAGCCGTACACAGACGAGGTCATCCAGACCCGGATTGTCAAGGACGGAAATGTCATTACAGCCGGCGGTGTCGCCACGTCGATTGATCTCGGAATTTACGTACTTGGATTGCTTGCCGGACGGGAGGCAGCCGAGAATGTGAAGCGGCAGATCGACTATCCTTACGAGATGCAAGGAGTGATCGAAGAATGAGTGAAGATATCAAGCAGAGCAGGTTCAATATCCGCAATATTCGGCGCGATGAAGCGGATCAATACTGGTCTTTGCGTCTGGAGGCGTTGAAAAATCATCCGGAGTCCTTCGGAGCATCATACGAGTTGTCTGTTCAGCTTCCCATGAGTGAAGTGCAGGATCGCATACATAACGAGCCCGATGATTACATCCTTGGAGCCTATACAGCAGAAGGAACACTGGTTGGAATGATGGGTTTCAAGAGAGAATACGGCCTCAAACTCAGGCACAAGGGATTCATCTGGGGAGTGTACGTGGCTCCGCAATATCGAGGGCATGGGCTTGCTTCAAGGTTGCTCCGAGAAGTATTGAAGCGGGGAGAGACACTGGAGGGCATCAGGCAAATTAACCTGAGTGTGGTTACAACGAATGAATCAGCCAGACGGTTATACGAAAAATACGGATTCGAAACGTATGGCATAGAGAATTATGCTCTTGAAGTTGAGGGACAAGGGTATGATGAAGCCCATATGACATATGTTTATCCATCTGTGAGGTCCATATGACAGATACGGTTCATCTTGAAGTGGACGGTAATGCCTTTGTATTACAAGAGCCCCATTCTTTCGAATGGTTACGGCCCTTGGGCAAGGTATTTCGCGTATTTGATCAGCAGGATTCCGGCAATCTGTCCTTTGGTATGATACAGGAGGACGGTACAAGGCTCTTTGTTAAATATGCGGGAGCACGTACCATTCATGCGAGTACACTTAATAGTCCGCCGGAAGCCATCAGTAGTTTGAGATCTTCTGTTTCAGTCTACGAGGATTTGAAGCATGACGCTTTGATTCGACTAAGAGATCATTTTGCAACGGAACAGGGTTATGTCTGTGTATTTGATTGGGTGGATGGAGAATGTCTGCATTCCCAGTGGTATTTTCCGGCTCCAGCGAAATATGAAGATCCGCGTTCACCGTATTATCGTTTCAGGCAGCTCCCTATTAAGATACAGATTCAGGCGATGGAGCAGATTTTGAATTTTCATATTGAGGTGGAACGAAAAGGGTATGTGGCTGTTGATTTTTACGATGGCAGTCTGATCTATGATTTTGAACAGGATACGATCAAGATTTGTGATATCGATCTGTATCAGAAGGGTTCGTTTACCAATACCATGGGACGCATGTGGGGCTCATCCCGCTTCATGTCTCCCGAGGAGTTTGAATTCGGTGCTCCCATGGATGGTGTAACCAATGTATTCAACATGGGTGCAACGGCGTTCGTAATGCTTGGTGGAGAGAAGGACCGTTCATATGCCAAGTGGAAGGCTGGAGAAGCCTTATATCAGGTTGTAATTCGAGCAGTGGATCCTGATCGGGCCCGTCGCTATGCATCCGTGAAGGAACTCGGTGAAGCCTGGAAGCTGGCGGTAAGACAGGATGAATGTATTGCTGGTGAATGATGGATCCAAAAAATTCAGTTCAGTATTTTCTCCATTAGGAATTACCAGTTTGCATTCGTATCTCCCTAGAATATACCGTATAATGGAAATTAATGAGGGAGGTGCAGTTCTTTGTGCAGATATGCCATGTCAGGGCCATACAAAGACACGTATGCCTGTTTCGACTGCCGCAAATCATTTAAGCAAACATCGAGACATGATCTCGCTCCTGAAGTGTATGAAAGGCTTGAATGTAAATGCCCGCAGTGTGCGGCACCCATGGTTAGCATGGGAAAAGATTTTAGAGCACCGAAGCAAAGTGATCTGAAGCAATGGAAGAAGGTAGCAACGCTTTATCGCCACGGATTCACCTACCATAGTTGTGGCTGCGGGCCCGGATATCGTCCGGCTGAATTGCGGGAACTGGCCGAGTTTCTGGAAAAGTCCGTTCATAAACGAAGTGAAGGCGAACGGTTATTACTAAGGCTGGTTGAATAATATGGATTCCCTATTCAATATTGAACCGCCTGACTTGATGAAAATACAGGTACAAACACTATATACGATGAACACGCAGCAGCGTCTGACTCGCATTAACGAACCGGAAGGCGGGCATGCGCCTGCCTTGTTTATTGGCATGACTTCCGCGGGCCTTCTACCTTATTATCATGAGGACCTGCCGCCAAACCTTACGGATCAGCTGGCGACTGAAGCGAAGCTTCCGCTTGACATTCCAAAGCTTCTAGGGACGATAGAGGCTTATAAGCCCGTCAAGAATCTATGGATGGGGCCTGCCTTTGTTTTCCGGGAGAAATGGGATAAGTGGCATTCACGTGTGCAGCTTATTGACCGCCATCATACGTTTTTGCTGGAAGAGCATTTTCACGATCTCATCGGACGCTTGCATGCGAAAGCACCTGTAGTCGCTTATGTTATTGGAGCTTCCGCCGTAGCCGTATGCTGCTCTGCCCGAACTTCGGAGCTGGGCGCAGAAGCGAGCCTGCATACAATTCCTGCGTACAGAGGACATGGATATGGGGTGGAGGCGGTCAAATGCTGGCAGTACCACGTGCAAGAGAGCGGACGTATTCCTCTCTACAGTACATCCTGGGACAATCTTTCCTCGCAGCAGGTGGCCCGCAAACTGGGACTGTACCAATACGGCATGGATTTCAGCATTACGACTTCGTCATAGAGGGTGAACCCGGTGATTCGGATATATGTACAAAAGGATCTGCAACATGTCATTGAAGCTCATATCCGTATTTACCGGGAGGAGTATAATTATGAAGACAGAGCCTGAATATGCGCAGAATACCATTGCGGGAGTCTTGTTTCGCGGGACGTTTTGCTGGTATGTAACTGAGCGGGAGTACTGGTTTTTGAATGTGGAGATGGAGGAACGGTTCGGCATTGAAATACTGAACGAGGAAACCGCTGCAGCATTCTTGCAGACTATTCAGGATGAGCGAGTAACCGCCGCAGAGCTGCGAGACCGTCTCTATCAATTTAGGAAGCAGCATCCAGAAGGTGACGAGTGGTTGAAGTTTGTACCGTCATTCCTTGTGGATTTTGACCAAAGACAGTTTTGCTCCATGTTTCCCGAGCCGGCGTCTTTCGAACATTACATGCCTCAGGGCTGGGTTATATCCTATGTGGATTTCCTGGATCGGGTGCCTGAGGAGCAGCGGTACTGGGAAATGAATGGCAGGTCCCTATTTCGTTAAACTTTTGTTGAAAGGCGTGGTCCGATGATACGTAAACATTTGGTACGCAGCCTGGTATCCCTGAGTATTGTAATTATGGTGGGAGCGTGCTCGGTCCAGACCGAAGAACAGAGTATATCAGGGGTGATTGAGCACAGCCTGCAGGAAATGGTTAATGAATCTGTAATCATGAGCAGCAGTAATCCTAACGATTATATTACAGGCAGCCCGGAGGCGTATGGACTGATCCTGAATACGGGTGAGGAAGGGCTGCATGTTCTTTTACAGAAACTTGAGTCCAGCTCCGATAACGGTCTAAGGGAATGGATTATGGCTCAGGCAAGTACGGAGCTGCTCGGGGAGCGGAATTCCGTGAACGAGTGGAACAGTGGCAAAGACTGGCTTAGACAGTATAAAATGAATGAAGAATAATAGTTCTCTAGAACAATCCTCACCTCCAGTCATCATGAGCAGGAAATACAGGTTCCTGGACCTGGTACCCAAAAGAATACGTTATAGAGGTGAAACCCTTGAATAAGAAAATTGCATTTTTTGACTCGGGCATCGGCGGTTTAACCGTCCTACATGAAGCTTTACAGCAGCTGCCTGAAGAACAATTTTTGTATTATGCAGATACGCTTCATGTCCCCTACGGAACCAAATCGGCCGATGAAGTAAGAGGGCATGTCTTTGATTGCGCGGAAGCGATCGTGCGGGAACATGTAAAAGCAATCGTGGTTGCTTGCAATACGGCGACAAGTCTGGCGGTAAAAGATTTACGTGCCAGGTATGATATCCCCGTCATCGGGATGGAGCCTGCGGTGAAGCCGGCTGTAGAGATGAACCGTGAAAGCGGGAGGAGAGTTCTCGTATTTGCAACGGCACTGACCTTGAGTCAGAGCAAATATAACGAACTCGTATCCCGCGTGGATGACCATCACAGTGTGGATTCCATGCCACTGCCTGAACTCGTGGAATGGTGTGAACGGCTGGATTTTAATCCGGAAAAAAGTGCTGCGTATTTTCGCCGGAAATTGGCTGATCTGGATCTGGATTCATACGGTACGGTTGTACTTGGTTGTACACATTATCCGTTCTATTCACATATCCTCCGGACAGTACTTCCGGAACATGTACAGATTATTGATGGCAGTGCAGGCACGGTCAACCGTCTGAAGCATTTGCTTGAGTTGACGGAACAGCATGGGAAGAGACCGGAGGAGCAGGTTACATTTTTGAGTTCAGGAGGACAATTGGAAGATCAGGAGAAAATGAAGGCTGCTCTTCGGTATCTTGACACGATGTCCAGATGAGCTGTACCAGAGGAGGAGAGAATCCTGCAATCGATCTATCTCATTCGACACGCCAAGGCAACAGGACAGGAGCCGAATGCAGAACTTACAGATGATGGTCTTCGTCAGGCAGAGCGTTTGGCGGAGAAACTTGCTGTTCATTCGATAGCTTATATTGTCTCCAGTCCGTGGAAAAGAGCGCTCCAGACGGCAGCCCCGCTCGCCAGAGCTGCATCTCAACATTTACATACCGATGAGCGTCTTCAGGAAAGAGTGCTCAGCACTCGCCATCTGGAGAATTGGATGGAAGTGCTGGAACGGACATATACGGATGAGAACTTCGCAGAAGAAGGAGGAGAGTCGTCACGCATCGCGACCGCACGTGGGATGGAAGTGCTGGAGGAATGCTGGAGTCGTCCGGAGCAATCTGCGGCTGTAATAACTCATGGCAACATACTATCTCTGCTCCTTCGCCATTATCAAAGGTCCTTTGGGTACGAAGAGTGGAGGTTGCTAACCAATCCCGATGTGTATGTGCTGGAACGGCAGCCGGGAGAACAGGGGCCACCTACCATTCGCAGAATATGGACAGATTAAACAACAAAGAGTGCTCCAGCGATCATCTACATCGGCTAGAACACTCTTTTTCGTTTACAATCTGTTCTGTATTACAAAACGGCAATCATGACCATGACCCATCCGGCAAGGAATGCGACTCCGCCAAGCGGAGTAATCGCACCAAGTTTGCGGACACCCGTTATGCTAAGTGCATAGAGACTGCCCGAAAATAGAAGGATGCCTGCGAACAGCAGCCATCCGGCTGCCATAATGAGCGAAGACTGTTCCAGGCGATCGGCGATCAGGCCAAGAAGGATCAATCCGAGACCGTGGGCAATGTGATACTGAACTCCGGTTTCGTATATTTTGATCATGTCTGCAGATAATTTTCGCTTGAGCGCGTGAGCACCGAACGCTCCGAGAGCTACGGCGAGAAACATCATGATACTACCGAGTACAACCAAGGTTTGCATAGGCTATTGTCTCCTTTAGTAGAGGGGTAGTTTAATCTTCGGTACAGCTTGCTGATAGCAATTTAGAGTTTGCGCAGTTTAATGTGCTGAATCGAGTGGTCGGCTTCTTTTCTTAGGATCAGTCTGGCTCGTCCCTTGGTTGGCAAAATGTTCTCGTGCAGATTCTTGGCGTTAATGTCCTGCCAGATCTGACTGGCCGTCAGTACAGCTTCCTCTTCACCAATGTTGGCAAAGCGGTCATGGAAGAAGGAATCTGCATTCTGGAATGCTGTGCTGCGCAGCAGCTTGAAACGTTCAATGTACCAATGACGGATGTGCTCCTCTTCTGCATCAATATAGATGGAAAAGTCAAAAAAATCGCTGACAAGCAGCGGTGTTTCCTTTTTCACCTGCAGAACGTTAATGCCTTCAATAATCAGGATGTCCGGTTGACAGATCGTTTGCTCTTCTCCTTGAATGACATCATACGCAAGGTGGGAATACACTGGCGCTTTTACTTCAGGTTTACCCGATTTTACATCGCCCATGAACTGAATAAGAGACTTGATATCGTAGCTTTCGGGGAATCCCTTCCGGTTCATGATGCCTTTCTCTTCCAGAATGGCATTGGGATATAGAAAACCGTCGGTCGTAACGAGGTCAACCTTGGGTTTGTTTTTACCTCTGGCGAGCATGGCCTGGAGCAAACGGGCTGTCGTGCTTTTGCCCACGGCAACACTGCCTCCAATTCCGATGATGTAGGGAGCGGGAGATTGTTCCTTTTTCAAAAAAGAAGCCGTTAATCGATTCAATTCACGTGAAACTCTTGCATATAAGTCAATAAAGTGGGTAAGTGGTAAATAAATATCCTCCACTTCCTGAATGGATACTTCTTCGTTCAATCCCTTTAGTTGTTCCAATTCGGCTTCCGTCAGTGGAAGGGTGGTCTGATGTTCTTTCAGTTCAGCCCATTCCTTGCGGTTAAACTCGATGTAAGGAGAGTATAAATTCATGAGATCCCGCTTTCTGTATGTAATGTAATCAGTGACACAATCTTTAGTGTACCAAATTTCAGGCAACTGACAACACCTTTACATTTGCAAATTTGTTATGCCGTCCGGGTGAAGAAGAAAAAGTGAAGAGATAATGGGACAATTTAGACCAGTATATGTAAAAGTCGAAGTATACCATGCGGAAGGGTGACAGCAAATGATCGTATATGAGAGAGAGCATGATTTTGTTTTGACCGCACAGCATGAGCATGGACAAGTAGCCGGCGTGATGGCTTCCCACTGGAAAGATGAATTGCTCGCTGATTCCCGTCACCGGGAGGAGCTTATACTTGCAGCAAGAGAACACGACCGTGGCTGGATTGAGCTGGATTCCGCACCTTTTTGGAATGATTACAGTCAGTCCCCGTATTCGTTTCGGGATTTTCCGTTGCGTCCGCGTTTTGTATTTTACCAAAAAGGGATTGACGAAGTCCGTGAAAAAAGTCTGTATGCCGGGCTATTGTGCAGCATGATGTACACGGAGCTATTTCAGAATACCCTGGGTGCTAACGCTAACGATGATGACGATATCAGGGAATATTTGAAGAAAGAACAACGTTTTCAGGAGGATTGGCAGCAGCAGCTCGGCGGAGGAGATGAACTCAAGCGCAGATTGCAAAGCGACCTGGAGATCATGTTATTCTGTGATCAGCTAAGTCTTTTTCTCTGTATGGAGGAGCCGGGAACCCCCGCATCGCGCTATGATTTTTTTGCAGAGGGACTCAGCTGCACCTTTGATGCTTGTGGAAGACAACCGATTCGGGCCGAATGGATCTCGGGTGAAAAGGTAGGACTCTCCTACTTTCCATTTACTCAGGAATTCACAGTCGGTCTGCCTTACAAATCGGTACCCAAAGCCAGCATTCGCAAATTTGGCCTGCTTCAGGCTTATCGTCGTGCCGAGTGGAAAGAACGCAGAGTGTTGATTACAATTATGGACTGAATCGTAAAGGATTAATAGCAGGCCTCGAACATAAATTCGAGGTCTGTTTGCTTTTGTTTTTTTATCCTTGCGAAGAGGCAGGAAAATTCAAGGGATGACCAGAAATGTTAATGTACAACCATGTGAGATCAGCGCAGGAGGATAACGATGAGTACCAGAATTGACATATTTACGATGTGTATGGTGTGGGACAAGCACAATGGCAAGGTTTTATTGATGAACAGACCTGATCGCAAAGGATTCCCGGGATACATTGCACCTGGAGGTAAGGTGGATTTTCCGGAAAGCATCGTGGACGGGGCTATGAGGGAAGTTGAGGAAGAAACGGGACTTGTGGTCCGTGAGATTACATACAAGGGGTTGGATGAGTTTTGTGATCCCGAGCAGGGACTGCGGTATATGGTTTTTAATTATCTGGCCACTTCATTTGAAGGTGAATTATTGCAGGATCCGCCTGAAGGCGAATTGCTGTGGATCCCGGTGGAACAGGCGCTTGAACTGCCTATGCAGGATTGGTTTGCAGAACGATTCCCGCGCTTCTTCCAAGAAGGTACATTTGAACGTAGCGTGATCTGGGAAAAGTCGACAAACCGTACACTA
Source organism: Paenibacillus illinoisensis NBRC 15959 (assembly GCF_004000925.1). Classification (GTDB taxonomy): domain Bacteria; phylum Bacillota; class Bacilli; order Paenibacillales; family Paenibacillaceae; genus Paenibacillus; species Paenibacillus illinoisensis. The sequence goes on from NZ_BIME01000010.1 coordinate 82,753, forward strand.
CAAGAAACGTTTATGATGTATACCGATGCGGTATTGAGATAGGGAGCAGAAAAAATGATAATGACTGGCATAGGGAGATGACATAATGGGATACCAAGAAGCTTTTGAGGGATACATCGCAGCAACGAATACACACGATTTCGATGAGGTGAGCAAATGGATTTCGGCAGATGCGGTCTATTGGTTTACAGGCACCTCCTGCACCACAACGGAAGCCATTCGTTCCTATTTTGAACAGGCTTGGGACATGGTAAAAGAAGAAGTATATGCAGCAAAAGACCTCACCTGGATTACGGTAAGTGAGACTCAGGCTGTCTGCATTTACACCTATCATTGGGAAGGTATCTACGAAGGGAAACCGGCTTCAGGGAACGGTCGAGCGACGAATGTGTTTGCTACCGGGCCTGATGGGGAATGGAAGTTAATTCATGAGCATCTAAGCGCAGGGGAAAAACGGTGAAACTTAATAAGAGAAATCATGTATACGGTAGGGTTATGAACGTACTAGGGACTTGAACAGAATGTATCATCCATTTCTATGTATACGTATCCATATATTGTGATATAATGAGGTTTGCTTTTTTTGATGGGAGATGTGAACAATGAAGGTGTCATACCGATCAAATCTGGACGGAATAGGCGCGGAACAACTGAGCGAACATTTTTTTGATGGCTGGCCCAATCCACCGTCGAAGGCGATTTTTTTGAGACTGTTGGAGCAATCGTATGCAGTTGAGCTTGCAGTGGATGATGAGACAGGGAAGGTCATAGGCTTTATTCAAGCTATTTCGGATGGGGTGCTTAGTGCATACATTCCATTGCTGGAAGTGGTGCCGGAGTTCCAAGGTAAGGGGATTGGGACAACGCTAACAGAGAGGATGCTGAAGAGGCTCCAGGGTTTGTACATGATCGATCTGTTATGTGATACCGAAACGCAGCCTTTTTATGAGAGGCAGGGAATGCGCAGAGCCAGCGGCATGATGGTTCGCCATTATTCCAATCAGAATGGAGCAACGTATTTATAGTAAATAGAAATATAAGATGTTTCACTATGACCAGATTAGAAGTGAGTTCAAGATATATTTCGCTATTAGTCCTAGTGCCAACGTGTGACGAGAATCATCCGAGTTTAGCGTTTAAGCTGATACATAGGCTTCAGCAAACGGGCCGTAAAAGAATATTTTACGATGAAAAGGTGGAGATCCGTATGAGACTAACGTTCCGAATACTGGATTGGGAAGAGGAAAAGCCCTATGAACTTTTGCTAATGGCTGATCCCTCCAAAGCCAAAGTAGACGAATATTTAAGTCGTGGTCTATGTTTTATCGCCGAATATGAAGGCGAGATGGTAGGCGAGTTTGTTTTGCTTAAGACCCGGCCCGAGACTGTTGAGATTGTTAATATTGCTGTTCAGGAAGAATTACAGGGGCAAGGCGTCGGCAAGCACATGATTAAGGAAGCAATTGAAGCAGCAGGCAGGCTGGGCTGTCGAACGGTCGAGATCGGAACAGGCAATTCAAGCTTTCATCAGTTGAAGCTGTATCAGCGCTGCGGTTTTCGCATTATAGGAGTTGATCGCGACTATTTTGTAAGACATTACGATGAAGAGATTATCGAGGACGGTATTCGCTGCGTGGATATGATCCGCCTGGCGGTGGACGTGGATACCCTAGCGGAGGAAAACGACAAGTGAGAATTTATCATGTAGCACCTGGAAATGCGCGAACGGTTACCGCTTTTGGAAGTAGCGGAGCAGAAATTACGCCAATATTTCGAAACACCTCGGGTTGCCATGTGTCTTATCTCAAACTCACTGGTGGTGGAGAATTGGGTCTGCATCCAGCTGTAGGGGAGCAGGTGTTTCTGGTACTTGAAGGTGAAGGCTGGGTTGAAGGTGAAACGGGGGAACGTGTAGTTATCCAAGCTGGAGAAGCTGCGTTTTAGATGGACGGTGAAAACCATCGGTCCGGTTCGGAGCATGGGTTAACGGCCATGTTGATCGAAGGAAGTGAGCTGGATATTCGTTTGTCATTGCATGCTAAATGAATCTGAAAAGGGAGCTGAAGCCTTTGAGTATGCTCTGGGTGGTTGTCATTATAACGGGGTTAATCTTCACTCCATCGTTTTATCAGATGAATAAGCGGATACGAAAATTGGAGGAACAAGTCAGATACCTCACAGATGAAAGAAGGAGTCATCCATGAATCAACATACACATCTGGGGGTATATGGTCTCATTCGATGGGGTCACAAGATATTGTTAATTCATAAAGCACGTGGGGCGTATAAAGGTCATTGGGATCTGCCTGGTGGCAGGCTGGAATTCGGAGAACAGCCGGAGACCGCTCTGCACCGCGAGATTGAAGAAGAAACGGGTCTTACAGATGTGCAGGTGACCATTCGGACCGCGGAATCCAATGTTGTGCATTGGGTGTATCAGGGAATGCCTGAGGAGCTTTATCATATCGGCATTTTGTATGATGTGCAGTTGGGGTCTGACAAGCAGGCAAGTGAGATTAGGAAAGGACCGGATGGGGAAGATTCATTGGGTGCGGCTTGGTTCACAATGGAGCAGATTCAACAGCTCTCCTTAACCCCATTTGCATTACATATGATCTATGGACGTAGTTAAGAGCCAGGGTTGTATATCGGGATCCATGGATTTGGTACGATAGAGTTTTTTATAGAAACACATCGGTAGACGCAATGTTATATATTGCCAGGTGAAGCGAGCGTACGGTATAATTTGGATATATGTTGATTGGGATCCCGCAATAGGATTCAGCGACCTTGTGGTATGAAAAGACCACACGTTATTATTTGCGAATTCATTTGCGATTTTTCGGGGTATAGCGCAGCCTGGTAGCGCGCACCCTTGGGGTGGGTGAGGTCGTGGGTTCAAATCCCGCTACTCCGATTCGAAACTGTACACCGAAGTGAAGGCTGTGAATCTGTCGATTCACGGTCTTTTTTTGTTGAATCTGTTCTCAAATGGTTAATGTTTAACTGGACGGTTTGTTTTGGCTTGTTATGGACTACAATTCATATTAAAGGGGGTTAATGCGGAAACATGGGAACAGATTTATCTGCGATATGCAGAGTTTATGCTTCATTTATCTGATTCATCTAATTTATGCATCAATTGAACTAAAAATAGGAAATGCTCCTGAGCGTAAAAGTTTATAGAATAGACATTAGAAAACGAATTCGATTTACATTGAGCTAGATGGAACCCTCGAGCAGATCGGGACACTATTCGACATCTGTGTCGGCGGCATATCCAATTATTGTTTATTATGTTTTTGAAAACGCAGACAAACCTTGACGGGAGCGTCGGAACAACGTTATTTACCCCCAACATCACGATGATTGGACTTCATGAAAAATTTCGCTTAAAATGTTGAACGAACGCAAATTACGGCTTAGTCAATGATTTCCGTCAAAAAACACGACTAAATCAAGACGGAGGGAACGTCGATGACGATCGAGGAAGGCAACAAGAAGCCCTGGGAAAGTTACTATGGACCCAATTTGGGATACGTACAAGAACAATATGAATTATTCTCTCAAGATCCTGAATCGGTTACACCCGCATATCGGGAATTGTTTGAACAATGGGGTGCTCCGCCGATGCCTGGCAGAGATGCACATACAGCCACTTATTCCGGCAACGCCCAAACAGCTTCCGGGAGCGTGGATATTCAATTATTACAGAAAGCGGTTACAGCCGGGAAACTGGTTTGGAATATTCGAACTTATGGTCACCTTGCCGCGGATATTGATCCACTTGGCATAAGTGAAGATTCAGATACATCTTTATTGGAACCGAAGCATTTTGAATTGAATGAAGAAGATTTGAAAGCACTGCCCGCATCCCTGATCTGGGAAGGTGCAGATGGACAGACGAGCAACGGCTGGGATGCCATTCAGCGTCTGCGCCAGATCTATACAGGTCCGATCGCTTATGAATTCAGCCATGTTCATGAAGTTCATGAACGCGAGTGGCTGAACCGCCGTGCTGAATCACGGACTTCCCCGGCACCACTGAATCAGGATGAACGGAAGGCACTGCTGGAACGTCTGGTTGAGGTAGAGCAGTTCGAGGATTTCCTTCACAAAACGTTTGTGGGACAAAAACGTTTCTCGATTGAAGGAAACGACGTGCTCGTACCGATGCTGGATGAAGCAGTACGCATTATGGCACACTCGGGCTCAAGCCACATTTTGATGGGGATGGCTCACCGGGGTCGTCTGAACGTGCTCGCTCATGTCCTGGGTAAACCATACAGCAAAATTTTCTCTGAATTCCATCATTCCCCGAACAAGGATCTGGTTCCGTCTGAAGGATCGACAGGAATCAATTACGGCTGGACAGGGGATGTCAAATACCACCTTGGTGCGAACCGCTTTGTAAAAGATGGCGAAGCAGTACAGGCTCGTCTGACTTTGGCTAACAATCCGAGTCACCTGGAGTACGTTAACCCTGTCGTTCAAGGCTTTGCACGTGCGGCGCAGGATGATCGGCGTGATCCGGGATATCCGAAACAGGACGTTACAAAAGCAGCGACAATTCTGATGCATGGCGATGCAGCCTTCCCTGGTGAAGGCATTGTGGCGGAAACGCTCAATTTCAAAGCACTCCCGGGCTATCAAAACGGCGGAACGATTCATATTATCGTGAACAACCGTCTCGGGTTTACAACCGATAGCAGCGATTCCCGTTCTACTTATTACGCGAGTGACCTTGCCAAAGGTTACGAGATTCCGATTGTGCATGTGAATGCAGACAATCCGGAAGCATGTATCGCGGCGATTCGCATGGCAGCAGAATATCGCAACAAGTTCAAAAAGGATTTCCTGATTGATCTGATCGGTTACCGCCGCTATGGTCACAATGAAACGGACGATCCGGAGACAACCCAACCGAAGGTCTATGAAAAAGTGAAGAATCACCCTACAGTGAGTCATCTGTATCAGGACCAGCTCAAGCAGGAAGCCGTTATTGATGATGCCTCCATTGGCAGCATTCGCGATGCGGTGACTAATCGTCTGAAAGAAGCTTATGAACAAATGAAGAAAAATGAAGTTCATGAGCAGTCACAATTGAAAGCCACTCAACCTGAGGCGGTGTCGCTTATTCCAACAGCTGTGCCGCTGGAGAATCTGCGCAGCATTAATGCCGATCTGTTGAAATGGCCAGAGAACTTCAATGTATATCCGAAGTTGCAGCGTATTCTGCAGCGTCGCAGCACTTCCCTGAACGAGGGCGAAAAAGTGGACTGGAGTCTTGCCGAGACACTGGCATTTGCCACGATTCTGGCTGACGGCAAGCCAATTCGCATCAGCGGACAGGACGCAGAACGTGCAACCTTCGCTCACCGGAATCTGGTATTGCATGATTCGGAGAACGGGACAACATTTTGCCCGCTGCATCATCTGCCACAAGCACGTGCAGCGTTTGCCATTTACAACAGCCCGCTGTCGGAAGAGTCTGTGCTTGGATTCGAGTATGGATATAACGTGTATTCCCCGGATACGCTTGTTATCTGGGAAGCTCAATTTGGTGACTTCGCCAACTGTGCACAGGTTATTTTTGACCAATTCGTATCTGCTGGCCGTGCCAAATGGTCTCAAAAATCGAGTCTGGTCATGCTGCTTCCTCACGCCAATGAAGGGCAGGGACCTGAGCATACAAGTGCCCGTCTCGAACGTTTCCTGCAGCTCTGTGCAGAAGATAATATGACGGTTGCCAACTTGACGAGTGCATCCCAGTATTTCCATCTGCTGCGCCGTCAGGCTTCGTTGACTGAAACAGAAGATGCACGTCCTCTGGTCTTGATGTCGCCGAAGAGTCTTATTCGTAATCCGCGTGTTGCATCTCCCGCTGCAGCGTTCAGTGAAGGCAAGTTTGAGCCTGTACTTGAACAAGCAGGGCTTGGAACCAAACCGGATCGCGTAGAACGCATCATTCTGTGCAGTGGTAAGATCGCCATCGATCTCGAGGACGCTTTTGAGAAAGACAAAGCCGACTGGTCCTGGCTTCACATTATTCGTGTTGAGCAGCTGTATCCGTTCCCGGCGGAAGAAATCAAGCGCGTACTTGCACGTTTCAGCAAGCTGAAAGAACTGGTTTGGGTTCAGGAAGAGAACAAAAACATGGGAGCCTGGACATACATGGAACCTCGCTTGCGCGCTATTGCACCGGAAGGAACAACCGTGAGATACGAAGGCCGTCCGGAACACGCGAGTCCTTCCAGCGGTTATCAAAGTGTGCATAGCATGGAACAGCAACAGATTATTACATCCGCGTTGAAGCAAACGACGAAGAATAATATTCCACTGGGGAGGTAACAGCTGTGAGTGAAATTAAAGTACCTGCAATGGGTGAATCGATTACTGAAGGAACGGTTTCCAGATGGCTTGTCAAAGAAGGCGAAACTGTAAATCAGGGTGACGTTCTTCTGGAGCTGGAAACAGATAAGGTAAATATCGAAATCAGTGCCGAAGAGAGCGGAGTACTCGAGAAAATTATTCGTCAGGAAGGCGAGACGGTTGAAATCGGAGAAACGATTGGTACGCTGGGAGCAGGAACTGGAGGAGGAAGCGGAGCACCCGCTTCCCAGCCGGCTGCAGAACAGCAACAGGCTGCGGCCCCAGCTCCAGAAGCAGTGGCAGTAGCGGTAGCAACTCCACCTGCAGCTGCAGCTCCGGAATCTTCCGAGAATGGAACCAAAACGGCTTCACCAGCTGCACGCAAGCTTGCTCGCGAGCGCGGCATTGAGCTGGATCAGGTTCAGAGCAAAGATCCGATTGGACGTGTGTATCAGGAAGACGTAAAAAGTCATAACACGCAGGCACCGGCTTCAACGCCAGCTCCTGCAAGCAAAGCTCCGGCAGCACCAGCAAGTGCTCCGGCAGCTGGAGGTTCTACTTATGCTAAACCGGTTGAACGCCAACGCATGTCCCGTCGCCGGGCTACCATTGCGAAGCGTCTGGTAGAAGCACAGCAAACGGCGGCAATGCTGACAACCTTTAACGAAGTAGACATGACTGCAATCATGGATGTTCGTAAACGTCGTAAGGACAAGTTCAAAGAGAAGCACGATATCGGTCTGGGATTCATGTCTTTCTTTACCAAAGCCGTGGTTGGCGCACTCAAAAAATTCCCAACTATCAATGCTGAGATTGATGGGGAAGATGTTGTACTCAAAAAATATTACGACATCGGAATCGCAGTGTCTGCCAAGGAAGGTCTTGTTGTTCCTGTTGTTCGCGATGCAGATCGACTGGGCTTCGCTGAGATTGAGAAGAGTATTGCGGACCTCGCTTCCAAAGCTCGCTCCAACTCTCTTGCGCTCTCCGACCTGCAAGGCGGTACGTTTACGATTACCAATGGCGGAACCTTTGGTTCCTTGTTGTCTACACCGATCCTGAATACACCTCAAGTGGGTATTCTCGGTATGCATAAGATCCAGCTTCGTCCGGTGGCGATCGACGCAGAGCGTATGGAAAATCGTCCAATGATGTATATCGCATTGTCTTACGATCACCGTATTATCGATGGTAGCGAGGCAGTACGCTTCCTCGTTACGGTGAAGGAACTGCTGGAAGATCCAGAATCCTTGCTGATCGAAGGGTAACACGGACCGAAACAACATTAGCAATCATTATAGATTCACCTAGCAGAAAGCCCCTACCTGGAGCACAGTGCAAACTGTGTCCCTCGGTAGGGGCTTTCGTATTGCTATAGCTTTGTAAGGAAAGTCAGACCGTATCAGCGAGTGTATCACGAATCTCATTCGTGCTGTCTTGCTCGGAGCCCGGCGTGTGACGCTCTAACCAGTTGACCACATGCAAGCATACTTCTTCACGATTGGTCTCGTGCAGCATCTCGTGCCGTCCTTCGGGATACAGGCGATACTCCACATCCTGAATCTGAAGCTGTCTGTACTGGGAGACCAGGTTATACACACCTTTACCATTCAGTCCAACAGGGTCCAGTTCTCCGGAGAACAGATACACTGCTTTATCTTTTGGAATCCGCTTCATGTGTTCAGGCATATGGATTTCCAACAACAGTTTGAAAAAATCACGAAAGAATCCGGCGGTACAGATGGCCCCGCACAATGGATCGTCGATAAATCGTTTAACTTCATCCGCATCACGTGATAGCCAATCAAAAGGTGTGTTAGCCGGACGGAAGGAACGGTTAAAGCCGCCAAACACAATGGCGTTGAGCAGCATGCTTGGATGTGCCGCACCCTGGATACCACATTGCATGAGTGCGAGTTTTTCGCCAAATCGGAGAAGACCACGCTTCCCATTGGTTCCGGACAAAATAAATGCATGGTAACGTTCATGTCCAGCATACATCAGATGCTGCACCAGGAACGACCCCATACTATGTCCCATCAGAAACAAGGGAACTCCCGGATGTTCCTTGGATGCGACCTCACCTAAATTGATCATATCACTTGCCATCCAGCGAAAGGCGTCTGCTCCGGCATTGCCGAGCAGTTTCGGATTCTCGACAGATTTCCCATGTCCTCGGTGGTCATTGGCGTAGACAGCATACCCGTGACTGGTAAGACACTCGGCGAATTCTGCGTATCGTGCTGCGGTCTCGGCCATGCCGTGTGCAATTTGTACAACGCCTCTGATATCGCATTCCGGATCGGGAAGCCAGCGGTAGACATGAATGCGGGTACCTTCATTACCCACAAGGGCAAACGTAGATTCCTGCATCGTGTAACCCCTCCTTCACTGGTTTGATTAAGGTAGATAAGAACGAAGAACTGTCGTATTGCCATCCAGTGTATAAGCTCCAAGATTGGCAGGCAGCAGGTAGCATTGTCCAGCGCTCAATTCAATTTTTTCCTGCGTATCATTGTCCCATTCCAAGGTTCCGTTCCCTTCACAAACGACGAGAATGGTGAAACTGTCAGCATGAGTAGAGAGTTCCCACCGATCCGTAACAATTCCTTTTTCTACGACAAAATAAGGGCATTCCGCCAGCTTCAGCCATTCTCCAGGTGTCGCGTTATTGGTTTTCATTGTGGTAGCACCAGCGCCCTCATAGGCAGTCACATTCAAGGAATCTTCAACATGCAGCTCGCGTGGTTTTCCATCCAGTCCTGGGCGATTATAATCGTAGATCCGATAAGTTGTATCCGAATTTTGCTGGATCTCGGCAACGACCACTCCTGCACACAGAGCATGTACCGTTCCGGCAGGGATGAAGAACGTATCTCCCGCTTCAACCGGTACTTGACGGAGCGTATCCATCACGGTGCCATTCTCCAATGCTTCCTTCAGCACCGCACGATCGACTCCTTCGTTTAAACCATAGATGATGTGCGCTCCCGGTTTCGCGTCCAGCACATACCACATTTCCGTTTTGCCAAGTTCGCCTGGAGGAAGGGCTTCATAATCATCTGTCGGATGAACCTGTACGGATAGATCATCATTGCAGTCCAGCAGTTTGATCAAGAGGGGGAAGCGTCCGCCTTTTTCAGATACACCTTTTGTTCCGAGCCACGAAGTGCCTAGCTGTTCCCGCACTTCATCCAGACCTTTACCAGCAAGTTCGCCATTAATGACTTTGGTTGTACCGTTAGGATGATCTGCAATCATCCATCCTTCTCCAATATGTCCTTCAGGTGGTGTCAGACCGAATTGCTCAAGCGCCCGACCTCCCCATACACGTTCCTTAAACTCGGGTTGAAATTGTAGTGGGTATGGCTTAGACATCGTAATCTCTCCTCTAGTATATGAAGTGGTGAATCGCTTTAATCAAATCCATGCCTGTGCATTCCGGATTGTATACGGTTGCAGCAGCCAAATATGTAAAGCACGCCTCGTCATAGTAAACGAGCCAAGGTTAGAGCTTGGCCCATATTCATGCACAGCGATGTCGTGCTATTTAATGTGTTTATTTTATGGCATTTGAAGAGTAAAGGAAATTACTTTTTCTCAATACCAATCAGAAATGGAGAGGCTGCGCGCTGCAGCTGGCGGTACATTACAACTTGTGCCTGGTCTACAGGCAAAGCCGAACACCAGGACAGTACTGCATCTGCCTCCTGTGCACCACCCTCATGGCCCGGATACAATACAGCTGTAATTATGCCGCGTGGTCTTAGTAAGCCCAGTGCTGCTTCCAATGCCCCAATCGTGCTGTCCGTTAGAGTAATAACAGAAGCATCCGCACCTTCGGCGGGCAGGTATCCCAAGTTGAACATGACTGCGCCCACTTGGCCCTGCCATTGCTCGGGAACAGCTTCAGCCATGCGGTCATGGCTTAACTCCATTAGGGAGATGGAACCGAGCTTTGAGCCGTCTTCCTGTTTACGAATTCGGGCTTGTGCAAGAGTCAGCGCTTCATTTTGGATATCGAAACCGATGACTTGCCCGCGTTTCCCAACCTGCTGTGCGAGAAACAGGGTATCCGCACCTGTGCCTACTGTAGCATCAATTGCAAAATCCCCGGGCTGCAAACGGGAGGAAACCCATTGATGGGCGCAGCTAAGAACCGAGAGAAAGCCCATCTTATGCTCCCCTCCAATATTTACCCTGCCATGAATCACGTAAACGTAATTCGCGGTCAATGGAATTCAGCACTTCCCACTTTTTCATGGACCACATCGGTCCAATCAACAGATCACGCGGAGCATCACCGGTGAGGCGGTGCACAATCATTTCCGGTGGAAGCATCTCGAGTGTATCGACAATCAGTTTGATGTACTCGTCCTGTTCCAGGAATCGAAGAAGCCCGGCTTCATACTGTTTGACCATTGGCGTCTTGCGCATGAGGTGCAGCAGATGGATCTTAATGCCTTGCACATCCATATTGGCTACTGCGCGTCCGGTATCCAGCATCATTTCATGCGTTTCCTGAGGCAAGCCATAGATGATATGTGTGCACACACGTATATTCCGTTTCCGCAGCTTCTCTACGGCCTCTTCATAACATTTCGTATCATGCGCGCGGTTGATGAGCGTTGAGGTCGACTCGTGGATGGTTTGAAGTCCCATTTCAACCCACAGGTAGGTACGTTCATTCAGTTCGGCCAGGTAATCCACAACATCATCAGGCAAACAATCGGGGCGAGTGGCAATGGACAGACCAACTACACCGGGCTGTTGTAAAATCACTTCAAAATACTCACGGAGCTGCTCAACAGGAGCATACGTGTTCGTATATGCCTGGAAATAGCCGATGTACTGGGCCGTAGGCCATTTGAGGTGCTGTTTGTCCCGAATCGTATTAAATTGGGTAACTAGATCATCCCGTCGGCTGCCGGCAAAATCTCCTGATCCCCGGGCACTGCAGAAGGTACATCCGCCTTTGGCAATTGAACCGTCACGGTTTGGGCAGGTGAATCCTGCGTCAAGCATAACTTTGAACACTTTATTGTTGAACTCGTTTCGCATTTCGTAATTCCAGGTGTGGAATCGTTTATCTCCCCAGGAAAGAGGAGGTTGTATTGCAGGTGCATTCATCTTCAGGGTGCTCCTTTGGCTGCCGTATTCCCTCTCGGGAGAGACAGATGTTTATCTATTCACGTGATAGAACGGATTGTGATAATCCGTGTCTCCATGGACTTTAACCATTGTATCAAAAAACGCAAAAAAAGGGGAATTCGAACTCAAAAATAGACTGTATTATCAAGGTTTTTCGCTTGCTATAGTTTACACCTTGTGTTATATTTAACTTAACGTCAGACAGCATCCAATGGGTACTATTCATCATAGCATTTGAATCAAAATTGACGTCATGGACCATACTAAACCGTGAGGTGATATGAATGAATTCCCAAGTTAAAAACAATAACCTTCATCATGTTTCAGTAGAACTGACGGCAGAAGAAGCACTGGCTTTGACAGGTGTTCGATTTAATGGAAATCCGAAAGTGGAAGCGGCTGCAAGACAAAAAGTTCGCACGGCTTTCGAAAAGACATTTGATTTTTCACACCAAGATAAGGTAGACTATGAACTATTAAAGTAGTTGGACCCCAATTCCAAATAAATCGAAGAGGGAATCTTTGAGATTTGCCCCAAGTGGCAGATCCGAAGATTCCTTTTTCATTGCTCTTTACAATTGGCCGGTTCTTCGGCAAAATGAGTCTGAGACAAGTATGGACAAACGGAGGAATAAAATGCGTTTACGTGGCAGAAAAGGGATTCGGGAAAATCTGGAGGAGCAGGTGGATCTTGTTGTTCTGGAACCCAAACAGTACAAGGGGAAATGGTCTGAACTGTTTGGCAACGACCATCCGATCTTTGTTGAATTTGGTATGGGTAAAGGTCAATTTATCAGCCAAATGAGTTATAAATATCCCCAATACAATTTTATCGGTATCGATATGTATGATGAATTGGTGCGCCGGGCCAGTGAGAAGGCCCGTAATGCGTGGAGTGAGGCTGATGTAGAAACTCCGCCCAATGTGAAGCTTGTCCTGGCGAACATTGAACAGATTGAGGAAGTGTTCGAAGTGGCTGAACTGGAACGGATCTATCTGAACTTCAGTGACCCATGGCCAAAAGCCAAGCATGCACGCCGTCGTTTGACTCATCCACGGTTTTTGAAGAAATACACGGAGCTACTTAACGCCAAGGGCCAAATTCATTTTAAAACCGATTCGGAGACCTTGTTCGAGTTCTCGCTCAACGCGATTGCCGACTACGGTCTGCAGATGACTAATCTGTCCCTGAACCTTCACCGTGATGGATTGAATGAAGAGCATGTCATGACGGAATACGAGCAGAAATTCATGGGCAAAGGCATGAACATTCACCGTGTGGAAGTCATTGTGGGTGAAGAGGCGCTGCGTGAGTATAACGCGATGCGTCTGGACAAGTATAAAGTACGTGAAGCTTCGGATGATTCCGGAGAAGACCAAGAGTAAAATGAATAAGCGGCACATGGAGGAGAGACTCATCACCTCGTGTGCCGCTTTTTTTGAGTTTTCTTCTTCATGATCATTAGAAGATATCGATATCGTTACATTTGCTCGGAGCGCAGTTCCTTGCGACGATAATCATTTGGGGTCACCCCATTGAACTTTTTGAACATGCGATAAAAGTAGGAGCTGTTGGTGAATCCCGTTTTCTCTGCAATATCTGCAACGGAATTCTCAGTCTCAATCAGCAGATGCTGGGCTTTGATGATTCGTGTCTCGTTAATCACATCCGTTAGTCCTTTTAACGTGAGTTGTTTATACAGCCTGCTGATATAGATGGGCGACATGGTGAGTTCCTCAGCAATGGAGGTGAGGCAAAGATTGGTGTCCGCATAATCCCGTTCGATAATGCTGTTAATTCGGCGTAGGAGCTCTTCATGCCTCAGCGTTCGTTTCTCTTCCACTTTCAATCCTAATTCATCAAATAGACGATAGAAGTGGGCATGAACTTCACGGAGTTCCTCCGCTTCATGTAGAGGAAGCATTGCAGTGTCCGAGATCGTATTCAGTGTAAGCTGGTTATTTTTTTTAAGCGTATTGCGTACATGGTTCAGTGTCATCGTCAGATGGGACAGAGCCAATTGGAATACGGTAAAAGGGTATGCTGACGTTTCATCCACGATATCCGTATAGATCTGTTTGGCTTCGCCCGTTTTGCCTGTCATGAGGCAATCAATGAGCTGCCGCTCTTTACTTGCCGGAAATGCATATTCCTTGGCCTGATACGCCATGATGTCGGTTGTGTACAGCAGGCAGCCCGGACCGCTGAATAATCGGTGCAGGGAGGCCTCCGCTGAATGGGGATAGCCGGAGATCGCATCCTCGAAAGAGTCTTCCTCAGGCCCGACGGTGAACGAAACAGAGCATTTCAGATGCAGCATTACCGCATCCTGCAGCATACGCAGTAGTTCCTCCATATCTTCCTCTGCATCCTGTACGTTCTGCTGATCCGAATTTTTGTGATTGAAAAGAAGGCTGATCATGTCCCCGCCCATATCGACGGTTTCCGTGTGATAGCGAAATTCCGCCGATTCCATGCAAATGTTCATCATCGCATATTTTACCAGCTTGATATCGTCCCGGTAGGTTTCGCAAAAATCGGCAAAACGGTCAATACGCAGCAATACCAGCCTGGACGGACGATGAACCTGGACAGACGAACTATAAAACTTCATGCGCTCTTCCAAAATCCCCCCGGAGACCGTCTCTCGCCCCTGTAGAGCACCACGCAAAAAATCCTGACGCAAGATGTGCAGACTTCCCCGACGCTCGGCTTCCATAACTCGCATGCGAACAATGACTTTATCGATGGGGTGATATAATTTCCGAGAAACCAGGTATGAGAGCAGCAGTCCAGCAATAAGCAAGCCCAGACAAAACAGGACGGTGTGCGTGCGCATGCTGCGAATATCAGCAGTGATCAGATGATCAGGTGTAATTCGTACATAACGCCATCCCAAATTATCAGGTGTGGTATAGGTGATAAGTGATTTTTCCCCGTCAACGTCAGCGGTAAAGTAGGCAGATTGCTCCGTATTTTGCAGAATGGGGTGCATAAAGGCTTCCTTGGAGAGATCCTGCATTAACGTGCGATCTCCAAAATCGGACAGCAGCTGTCCGTTTTCGTTAATAATAAATGTTTTGCCCGGCTGATCCGCTGCATTGATGTTGGGACTTAACCAATCGTCCTTGATATTGACTACGACTGCGTAGTTTAATTCGGCATTGTCATTGATGGTGTCATAGCAGAGATAGGTGTAACTATTCACTTCAACTTCTTCCGTAGAACCAACCTGGTAAGTACGTGGAATCGGAACAAAGGGTTTGTATTCATGAAATCGCTGGAGGATATCCTTAATGCCCTGATCGTCTAATTCGGCAAGGGTTTGCTGACCATTACGTGTTTCTGAACTAATAAAGAATTCGTTGCTTTTGGAGTTGTATACATAGATGGATTCGATAAAGGGAAGGGACATTCGGTAGTTATCGAGCTGCTCCATGGCTGGAGTGACTTCATAAATGCTTGGTTTAGAGTACAGGAGAAGTGCAGAGATGCTGTAGTCCTGATAAATCTGATAAGACAATGATTTGGCCGTTTCGGTCATTTTGGACACTTCCCGGCTGGTCTGTGTGAGACTGTTCATATCGGTGCGATAGACCTGACGGAGAGCGATGCGATTGTAGTTGACGTAGAGAATGGCAGAAGCTACGAGCAGGGTAGCAACGGTACTGACAATGATGCCAATCAGTATCCGAGAAAATACGTTTTGACTGTCCTCCGAACGTTTGCGCATCAATCAGTTCCCCCTGAACATCTGCATTTTGGTGAAAAAACTTCATTTCACAGCGTTACGCTCTGTTTCACAGCAGGTCGCTTTGGATGAGGATAGCCCTTTAAATTATATATTATGTATGCGTTTACATCAATATTGTACAAGGTTTAAAAGGTTGTTTCAGTATATATCGTTCAACTTTCGCTGAATTGTTCACGATGCTCAGGTTATGCACGATATCAACATTTGTGAACGCACTGGAGTTCTTTTCAGTGTTGGTTCACATTGTTCATATCCGGTTTGGCAATATCGTTCATTTTCCGGCGGGAAGCTTCAGTATCCGGGAGCGGGAAGGGCATCTACACTAAAAACAGAGCTCCACGGCGCAACCGCGCTGCAAGAAATTCGGGAGGGATCGAGCCATGCTCAAAGAATTGAACAAAAACAAAATCATGTTTCTGATGCTGCTGCCTACACTGATCTTTTTTCTTATTAACTCGTATTTTCCGATGGTGGGTATCTACTATGCGTTTACCCGGTACGACTTTGAAGGCAGATTATTCGGCAGTCCATTCGTAGGGCTGGAAAACTTCAAGTTTCTCTGGCAGTCCGGCATGCTGCTGAAGCTTACGACCAACACAGTGGGTTATAACCTGGCTTTCATTATACTGGGAAATGGACTCGCCATTTTCTGTGCCATTATGTTAAGTGAAGTCCGTGGCAAGCTCTTTAAGAAAATTACGCAATCCGTGATGTTCTTACCGTATTTCATCTCATTCGTACTACTAAGTGTAATCGCTTACAACATGTTCAACTATGAATCCGGTTTTGTGAACACAGTACTCAAACGCTTTGAAGCCGGCCCAATTGATATTTATAACACGCCCTGGATATGGGTGTTCCTGATCATTATCTTTTATCTATGGAAGAATCTTGGCTACAGTATGGTGATCTATCTGGCGGCGATTACCGGGATCAGTGACGAATATTATGAAGCTGCCCGTATTGATGGAGCGAATATTTTTCAGCGTATCTGGTATATCACTGTTCCCATGCTGAAACCGACCTTTGTCATTCTGCTTCTGTTTTCTCTGGGGAGCATTATGAAGGGACAATTTGATCTCTTTTATCAGCTTATTGGCAATAACGGTGTGCTGTATAACGCCACAGACATTATTGATACGTACGTGTATCGCTCCCTGAAAGTGACCTTTGATATCGGGATGGCTACCGCAGCAGGCTTGTACCAGTCTCTATTCGGGTTCATTTTGATCATGACCGTGAACTACATCATCCGAAAAGTGAATGAGGATTACGCCTTGTTCTAAACCGCCCAACGGGCAGAAGGGAGAACCATCATGCATACTACCCGTGCCAGAGATTCGGAATTTACCTTGCTGTTTCAGATCATCGCCTATGGCGTCATTCTGATTTTGTCCATCATGTGTCTGCTGCCTTTTCTTCTAATCCTATCCGGCTCGTTCAGCAGCAATGAGTCGATTGTAAGAGATGGCTATCATCTCTTTCCAACAGACTTTTCCCTGGAAGGTTATCAAATGGTGTTCAAATTCCCTACTCAAGTGCTGAAAGCATACGGAGTGACTGTCTTTACAACCGTTGTGGGGACCGCGCTCGGACTGTTCCTCATTACGATGGCAGGCTTCGTACTACAGCGCAAAGATTTTAAATACCGTAATACCTTCTCTTTCTTCATTTACTTCACCACGCTCTTTGGCGGTGGGTTGGTGCCTTGGTACATTATGCTGGCTAATTATTTCAATCTGACGGATACGTATACCGTACTGATTTTCCCTGGATTGATGACGCCATTTCTTATCATTTTGATGAAAAACTTTATCCGTTCTGCTGTTCCGGATGAGCTGGTTGAATCCGCCAAAATGGATGGCGCGAATGACTTCCGCATTTACTTCAGCATTGTATTGAAACTGGCGATGCCCGGGATCGCAACCGTAGGTTTGTTTTTGGCTCTGGGATACTGGAATGACTGGTTTACTTCGTCTCTGTTCATTAACAACCCGGATATGTATCAGCTGCAGTTTTACCTGTATAACACAATGAATACGATTACTTTTATTGATCAGATGGCCATTGGCACAGGAATTACGCTCAGCCAGGATGTGCCTACGGAATCAACCAAGATGGCCATGGCGATTGTGGTGACGGGTCCGATTTTGTTCCTCTATCCGTTTGTACAGCGCTATTTTGTCAAAGGTCTTACGATTGGTGCGGTAAAAGGTTAGAACGTAAAAATGCTCGGGGCGCAAGCCAGTTATTCGTTTACTTCTGCTCGCGTCCTGGCAGTTTACGCTAACATATAAGGTTTCCTACAAAAGGGAGGATGCGTATGCGCAACAAAATAATTCGGCACCTGTCTCTGGTGCTGGCCCTAATGTTGTTTGCCGGGGTATTAGCCGCATGTAATAACGGATCTGGGGGATCGGCGCAAGGAAGTGAGGAAGGGGCGTCTTCGACAGACAAAGGCGAGAAGGTAACCCTGCAATTTTACATGCTGGGGGACGCGCCCAAAGATCTGCCTGTCATTGAATCCGAGATCAATAAACTCGCTGAAGCCGATCTGAACGTCAACGTGAAATTCAACTATACTTCCTGGACGGACTGGGATCAAAAATACAAGCTGCTGCTGTCCTCCGGTCAGCCAATTGATCTGATTTTCACAGCGGACTGGACATTCTATCAATCCTATGCCAAAAAAGGAGCGTTCCTGCCACTCGACGAGCTGCTGCCGAAGGCGGCACCAACACTGCAGTCCCACGTGCCCGAGGACATGTGGAATGCTGTTAAAATCAATGAAAAAATTTATACAGTTCCCTCGACCTGGATCGAGTATGTGACAGAAGGGATTGCTTACCGAGAGGACCTGCGTGAAAAGTATAATTTGCCAAAACCGGAATCCCTGGAGACACTCGAAGCTTATCTTGAAGGGATCAAAGCGAATGAACCGAACATGATCCCGATCGCGGATAACAATTCCAATCATACCCACGGGATTCGCCAGTTAACCTCCAAACTGGTGAATACGGCTGGTCAGCTCCCTTACGGACTTGATATTATGTATGATTTGCCGTCAACCATCACGTCCTATTGGGGCTCAGCCCAGCACCTGGAGGACCTGAAAACGTACAAACGCTGGATGGATAAAGGATTTTTCCCGAAAAACGTGCTGAACGTAAAGGACACATCGAATTCACTGCTGCAAAATGGCAAGGCGGCTGTTGTGCTATCAGGCGAGAACCCGAACAAGTTTAATGCGGATGTGATCAAAGTCCAATCTACGCATCCCGATTGGAAGCTGGGATACTTCGCTTATCCGAATGCCAAAGGTTTTGCACAGCCGGTTCATCCGATTCACAATGGATTCGCCATACCGCGAAGCAGCAAAAATCCGGAAAAGGCACTCGCTTTTTATGAGAAGCTGGTAACAGACAAACGTTACAACTGGCTTACGGAATACGGTGTAGAAGGCAAGAACTTTGAAGTGCAGGATGGCTACTACAAAATGGTGGGCGATGCTCAGACCAATGGATTCCCGCGTGAGGGCATGAATGGCTGGGCTTGGCGGAATCCGGACTTCATGCTCTATGATAAAACGTTCGACGACGTACTCGCCATGTTCGAGGAGCTGGACAAAATTAAGAAGCCGGATATCTTTACCGGATTTGCGGAGGATTGGACGCCGTTTCAGGCGGAGAAGGCTGCGCTTGAGCAAGTGGAGAAACAGTATCTGTACCCACTGAACGTTGGTTTGGTTGCAGACGTTGAAGCAGGCTTGAATACTTTTATGGAAAAGGCTAAGCAGGCAGGGCTGGAGAAAATACAAGCGGAGTACACCAAACAATGGCAGGAATATTTGAAATCGGCAGGCATTCAGTAGTTTGTATATATTTCATTTTATAGTAGACATGAAAAAAGGTACCTTCAGATTGAAGGTACCTTTTTTCTCTGCATAAGTGTATGCGGCTTGTTTATCGAACTTTTGATCATAATCTGGCCTGATCAGTCTGGAACGGCCGCAGGTCAAGAAGATCAATGATGCTTTGTGCACTTTCCATCGGACGATATTTGGCAATCTGTGCCAAATGACGTTTGCGTTTACGGACGATGTCGGGATATTTATGTAACAATTTATTCATCCATTTAACCACGACATCAAGCGAAGTGATCGGTTCGCCCAGTCCTCTAGCGGTAAAATATTGAACGTTCTCTTCCTCCTGACCCGGAATGGGATTATGGAACAACATCGGAATACCTTTGGCGAGTCCTTCCGTGCATGTCATTCCACCAGGCTTGGTTATTAGCAGATCGGAAACTTCCATTAGTTTATCCACTTCTTTTGTGTATCCGATAATGTGAATATTTTCTTTCCGGTACTCTGGGTTCTGTTCCATGCTGATTCGGATTTTGTCATTGCGTCCGAGACAGAAGATGATCTGAATGTCGTTATGCCAGCGAGTCAGAAGCTTATTGACTACTTCATCGCTGAGCATTCCCCAGCCGCCGCCCATGACAAGAACGGTGGGCATATCTTTCAGATTAAACTTGGCACGAATCTCATCCCGGCCAGGATGCTCCCAAAAGTTGGGGTGTACCGGAATGCCGGTAACTCGTATTTTGTCCACGGCAACTCCGCGCAGCATCAATTTGGACTTGACCTCTTCAGTAGATACCAGATACAAGTCCACTTCGGGACTGATCCACGTGCCATGCGCATCGTAATCGGTAATGACTGTGCAGAGTGGCACTTGTACACCGAGGCGCTTTAATCTTGATATGACAGCACTTGGAATGGGGTGCGTACATACAATGGCATTTGGACGAAGCTGCCGTACGACACTACGTGTATGTGTGTAAAACAGCTTGTGCAATGCGAGTGTAGTCAATCGGTTTAAAGACTTTTTATATTGATGCCTGTATACGTATCCGACAAGTTTGGGCTGGTTGGTTACCGTTTTTTTGTATGCCGTAATAATAAGTGGTGCGACCCTGGGGTTAAGGAAACTACCCAGTTCGAGCACTTTGGTCTGTACTTCCGGAGAGAGCTTTCTCAAACTGCTGGACAGTGCATAAGCGGCTTGTGTATGACCGGCTCCAAAGCCTTCGGAAAGTAGTAATACTCGTTTTTTCTCCACGCTTGCTTCACCTGTTCCTGCTAGGTTTTCCTTAGTCTAACATATCTGCTTTAGGACCATAATGCAACTGTCGCAAGTGCGACTAAAGTACCGATTGTGGCACCTGCAAGCACATCCGAAGGATAGTGCAAACCCAAGTAAATTCGAGAGAATCCGACAATCAGTGCAACCGGCAGCAGCGTCACCAGCAAAATAGGTTCCATAGTCATAAACGGAACGGTGACCGAGAAGACAGCGGTGGTATGCCCTGAAGGAAATGAGTGGTCCGTCAGGGGATTGCGGAATGTGATCGTCTCCGGCATGGCCAGATATGGCCGGATGCGTGGATACAACCTTTTGGCGATGGCTACGGGAATATGGCTCACAGCCAGAGCGATACATGCCTGTAGGCCTGTCGTATTCCAAGGGGCTGGAGCGAGCAGCCATATCAATAAGGATACGGCAATAGAAAATGTTGCTCCGCCCAGATGGGTGAGATAGTACAGCCAAAAATTCATAAATCGATTATGAAGTCGACCATTAATCCACATAAATACATTGCGATCGTACGCTTGAAACTTAACGAATAAACGGCTCATATTGGCCTCCTGCCAGTCAGGCCGCCCGAATTGGCGGCAGTATTTCCGGTATGTTTCCTGTGTCCGGTGTTGTCCTGATTACTATATAACCGTTTTTCGTGAAGTTCAGGTTATTTCAGGTATATGTTTATCATATTTTTAAATGTTGTCCTTTTCAAGAAGAAGACATGTGAACAACGTAAAATTCATGTTAAAGAGTGGTTAATCATCCAACTTAACTTTTTGACTCGGACGAGCTAAAAAAGATACAATGATTCAACATGGCTGAAATGAGGTTAAAAAAATGTGAGTTTTATATTGAACTTTTTGGTGCTCGTTTGCGTTATTTTTTGTATAGCCTCTGGTTGGACAGTACTGGGTAATGAAAAAAGCAGGGACTTTAGAAATAAAAATCAAGCAAACGGCTGAAAATAAGATATAACAGGCATGAATGCGAGGGCGCAGTATCACGAACTGCCAATTCAGCGTTTAATGTTCACATTTCTGCTTTAGGAAGTGAAATTGCGGTTTTGACAAATAGCTGAAAAGCATCCAAAATCGATAAAGCAGCCAAATTGGAAGCAACCATGCTTGAAATACTTGCGTAGTAAACAAAAGACCAGGGTCATATTCTGCACATTACAAAAAAACAAAGATGCAGAATCAGGTAGAGAAACGCTAAAGTAAACAGGGTTTGAAAAAAAGGGGGTAACAGAGAACGATGTTGGACGCTATATTCGTCACGATGCAGGTCATACTGGCACTGCTAGCCGTGTACCAATTCACGTTTTCGCTGTTCGGTCTGTATAAGAAAAAGAAAAAGAAACACTATCCTGCCACAAAGTCTTTCGCTGTACTCGTTGCAGCACACAATGAAGAGCAGGTCATCGGAGCGTTGATGGAGAACCTGAAACAACTCGATTATCCGGAAGATCTGTACGATGTGTTCGTTATCTGTGATAACTGTACGGATGGTACAGCTCAAATCGTCAGAGATCATGGCTTGAATGCATGTGTGCGTACAAATGCCGATCTCAGAGGTAAAGGTTACGCCATTGAGTGGATGCTCAAATATCTGTGGAAATTGCCGCGTCAGTATGACGCCGTTGTGATGTTTGATGCTGACAACCTGGTTGATCGCAATTTCTTGCTTGAGATGAATAACGACTTGTGTAACGGTTCGCGTGTTATTCAAGGTTATATCGATACGAAAAATCCGGAAGATTCCTGGATTACTGCAGCTTACGGGGTATCGTACTGGTACATTAACCGGTTGTGGCAGTTGTCCCGTCATAACCTGAACATGGCCAACTTCCTTGGCGGTACAGGAATGTGCTTTGAAACGAATTTGCTGAAGGAAATCGGCTGGGGAGCGACGAGTCTGGTCGAGGACTTGGAGTTTACGATGCGCAGTGTGCAGCGTAATGTGTATCCCGTGTTTAACTATGATGCAAAAGTATTTGATGAGAAGCCTTTGACATTCAAAGCATCAGCAAGACAACGTCTACGCTGGATGCAAGGTCACTTTACGGTAGCACGGAGATATTTCTTCCCGCTGTTGTGGCAAAGTATTAAGGAAAGAAGTTTGGTCAAGTTTGACCTTGCCGTATATGGTGCCAACGTATACGTTGTATTACTGACATTCCTGATGACCGCTGTGATGTGGGTGGATACTGCCGTATTCAGCGGACCGCATATTGCCAACATCTACGGATACTTCCCATTATGGGTAGGCTTTGTAGCCATTGGTTTGAACATTTTGACATTCCTCTTGTCGATGGCACTGGAGAAGGTCACTTTTGCAAAAGTGTATCTGTATCTTATTGTATTCCCGATCTATCTGCTATCGTGGTATCCGATTACGTTCTACGCGTTCTTCACGCAGAACAACAAACAATGGAGCCATACCCAGCATACACGTGTTGTACGTTTGGATGAGGTGCAGAGCAAGCAAGGGTAATGATAAACAGCTTTACACCAAAGATTATAGAAAATTTTCTAAAACATATTGACTATAGTTGATGGGGATGTTATAGTATTCAAGTGCGTTAAATGAATAGCGATGGAATCACAAGCAGAAGTCCGACTTCTCACCTGACCAACTTTGACGTTGGCTGGTCAACGATCCCAATAATTTATGAAGTGTATACTCATGAAGAATTGTGTTGATTACAGGGATGTCGGTAGCTTGACCGGCATCCCTTTTATTTTTGTTTAACAGTATTCAAAATGACCTGGAGGTGGACGGTTATTAGTAAAGATCACATGATTAATGATGAGATTCGGGCGAAGGAAGTACGCCTTGTCGGAGCTGAAGGAGAACAAATTGGGATCAAGCCCATTCGGGAAGCACTGCAAATGGCGATTGATCTGAACTTGGATCTGGTCAATGTGGCACCACAGGCTAAACCGCCGGTATGCCGCATCATGGACTATGGCAAGTTCCGCTATGAGCAGCAAAAGAAAGACAAAGAAGCCCGTAAGAACCAGAAAATTGTTGACATTAAAGAAGTATGGTTCCGTTCCAATATTGAGGAGCACGATTATCAAACGAAGCTTCGTAATGTAGTTAAGTTTTTGAAAGAAGGCGACAAGGTTAAATGTTCTGTTCGTTATCGCGGACGTGAAATTGCGCATGCCGCCATTGGTCAACGGATTCTGGAGCGCGTTAAGGTGGAGGTTGCAGAACTCTGCACCATCGAACGTCAACCGAAACTGGAAGGCCGCAGTATGATCATGATTCTGGCTCCTAAAGCCTGATAACATTGAAGGAGGAAACACAAAATGCCTAAAATGAAAACACACAGCAGTTTGAAAGGACGCTTCAAAATTACCGGTTCCGGTAAAGTCCTTCGTTACAAAGCACACAAAAACCACTTGCTTTCCCACAAATCCAAACGTGCTAAGCGCGTTCTGAACGGCAACCCAGTAATGGCAGCAGGGGACGTAAGACGTTTGAAACAAGGTTTGGCTAACTTGAAAGGCTAAATTTAAAATTAGTAAATTCCGTATGGGGGATCGGCTTCGGCCGTACACATACCACGGATACACTTATATTTATTTGGGAGGTTCTTTAATATGGCAAGAGTAAAAGGCGGTTTTGTAGTACGTCGTCGTCATAAAAAGGTTTTGAAACTGGCTAGAGGTTATTTCGGTTCCAAACACCGCATTTTTAAAACAGCTAACGAGCAAGTAATGAAATCCCTGGTTTACGCATACCGTGACCGTCGCAACACGAAACGTAACTTCCGCAGACTGTGGATCGTTCGTATTAATGCAGCAGCACGTCAAAACGGTTTGTCTTACAACAAACTGATCCATGGATTGAAACTTGCTGGAGTGGACATGAACCGCAAAATGTTGGCTGATCTGGCCGTTAACGACATCAATGCGTTCAACTCTTTGGCTACTGTAGCTAAAGGCAAAATCAACGCTTAAATTGTAACATGCAAGCCGCCGTACCTTATGGCGGCTTTTTTTACGCCAGAAAGTGTGGACGAATACACCGGGGTCCGGAAGGACAAACTTAGATTGGATGCGGTTTACAGCTATCAGGCCTCTGGCAGATACATAAAAACCGAACGTTCATATAATGCAAATGAAAACTAGGAGTTACTGGCTAATGGTGATAATGATGGTATATTTTTGTTATATAACATCACATCGTTATAACGTTAGCGTGTTAAACTGCTAAAATTTTAAGCGTTTTCAACAATAAAAGTCTAAAAATATGTGATTTTTAGTCATGAAACATCTGGATTTTAACACTGGTTAAATGTATAATCACCTCTAGTAGGCTAGTCCTAAACTTTTCTCTCCTAGTCATAATGTTCGGTTTTTCGGCAGATGATCCGGTAAAGATAAGGTGTGAATGTGCTCTTTATGTCGAAGAAACCATACATTCCGCATAAAAGTCATATCAGACATCTGTTCATCGTTCAATATCGACCTGGGTAGGAATTAGGTATATATCATTAAGGGGGAACAAGAGAAATGAAAAAGATGCTCAGCTTGTCTTTGGTCATGTTGCTGGCAGTATCGGTAATGCTCGCAGGTTGCGGAAGCAAACCGAAGGAAGAAACAAATGCTGGTGGAACAACAGGTGGCGAATCCACTGAAGCGAAATCCGATTTGCAGATCGGTATGGTTACTGACGTAGGTGGCGTTAACGACAAATCCTTTAACCAATCCGCTTGGGAAGCACTGCAAGCAACTGAAACTGAAACAGGTACAG
The DNA here is from genome assembly GCF_004000925.1 of Paenibacillus illinoisensis NBRC 15959. GTDB lineage: Bacteria > Bacillota > Bacilli > Paenibacillales > Paenibacillaceae > Paenibacillus > Paenibacillus illinoisensis. The sequence goes on from NZ_BIME01000010.1 coordinate 107,948, forward strand.
CAGTTAAATACCTGCAAAGTAAATCCGATGAAGAGTACATTCCTAACCTGAACGAATTCGTTAAAGGTGGATATGACCTGACTTGGGGTATCGGATTCCAATTGGCTGACGCAATCAAAACGGTTGCTGACCAAAACCCTGAATCCAAACTGGCGATCATCGACAGTGTTGTAGATTCTCCTAACGTTAAATCCGTTACATTTGCTGAAGAGCAAGGTTCCTTCCTGGTTGGCGTTGTTGCCGGTCTGACTACAAAAACGAACAAAATCGGTTTTGTTGGCGGTATGGACAGCCCACTGATCAAGAAATTTGAAGTTGGTTTCAGAGAAGGCGTTAAAGCAGTTAACCCTGATGCTGAATTGATCTCCAACTATACAGGCGCATTTGACAAACCAGACCTTGGTAAAGCAGCTGCAGCTACAATCTACAACCAAGGCGCAGACATCATTTTCCACTCATCCGGTGCTACAGGTAACGGTGTGTTCAACGAAGCAATTGCCCGCAAAAAACAAGGACAAGATGTTTGGGTAATCGGTGTGGATAAAGACCAATCTCTGGAGTTCGGTGATGATGTTACACTGACTTCCATGATCAAAAAAGTTGACGAAGCAGTTAAGAAAGTAAACCAAGAAGTTATCGACGGCACATTTGCTGGCGGTTCTGAAAACCTGACTCTGAAAGAGAACGGTGTAGGTATTGCTGATACTTCTACAAAAAATGTTTCTGCTGACATCCTTGCTAAAGTTGACGAATACAAAGAAAAAATCATCAGCGGCGAAATCAAAGTACCTACAGAGTAATTGCTTCGCCCTTTAATTGAATAATCATAAGGCCGGTCTTGACCGGCCTTATGATTGTCAAGACAGGAAAATTTGCTCAAGGCATCATAACATTTGTACCTAGTTAACAAGATGCTGCTGGAATCCTTCCAAATGCAGAATCAATGTTTTAGCAATAACGCTCCGGAAGGAGCTTTTCTTAAGATTATGGAATGTATACATTTCAGCTGTGCTGGATGGATTCGATAATCTCAAGAGAAGGAAAGTGACCGCAACAAAAGCGGTTTTTTCCCTTGAACATACGTCGATAGACGTTTTTCTTACGTTTGCGGAACCAAACTATATCAGTTATAAGGGTGATTACATGGGTGCAGCAACCCCCGTCGTTGAGTTAAAACAAATCACGAAGCGTTTTCCAGGCATTGTTGCCAACGACGCTATCAGCCTTCAGCTTCGTAAAGGCGAGATCCATGCTCTACTGGGCGAAAACGGCGCTGGTAAGTCAACGTTGATGAATATTGTATTTGGTCTCTATCAGCCAGATGAAGGTTCCATTGAAGTGAATGGCAAGCCTGTCATGATCGATAGCCCGAACAAAGCCATCGAGCTTGGGATTGGCATGGTGCATCAGCACTTTAAGCTTGTTCAGCCGTTCACGGTAACAGAGAACATTATTTTGGGATCTGAACCAACAAAAGGTCTCAATATTAACTATAAAAAAGCGGCTGCTGAAGTGCAGCGTTTATCCGAGCAATATGGACTCAAAGTGAATCCGCATGCCAAAATTCATGACATTTCAGTCGGTATGCAGCAGCGCGTTGAAATCGTTAAAACATTGTACCGCGGCGCTGATATCCTGATCTTTGATGAACCAACGGCAGTTCTGACTCCTCAGGAAATCAAGGAACTGATGGTCATCATGAAAAAGCTCGTCGCCGAGGGCAAATCCATCATTTTGATTACGCATAAGCTGAAAGAAATCATGGAGATCTCGGATACGGTCACGATTATTCGCCGAGGGAAAGTCATCGATTCTGTAAAGACATCGGAAACCAATCCTAATGAGCTTGCCGAAAAGATGGTTGGTCGTAATGTCACGTTTAAAGTGGATAAAAAGCCGGCAACGCCTGGTGCAAACGTCCTTGAAGTCAGCAAATTAACTGCCAAAAACAAAGAGGGAATTTCTGTTCTGAATGAACTGAATCTGAACGTTCGTGCAGGCGAAATTCTGGGCATCGCAGGTGTTGATGGTAACGGACAGAGTGAACTTATTGAAGCCTTGACTGGATTGCGCAAGGTGGATAGCGGTTCGATCCGTTTGCAAGGAAAAGAATTGTCCAACCATTCACCGCGTCATATTTCGGAATCGGGAGTAGGTCATATTCCGGAAGACCGACATAAGCACGGATTGGTTTTGGATTTCTCTGTCAGTGAAAATATCGTTCTGGAATCTTACTATAAATCTCCGTATACGCGCAGAGGCTTCCTGAATTTCGATGCAATCAAAAAGCAGGCGAAGCGTCTGGTTGAGGCATTTGACGTCCGGACTCCTAGCATTGAAACCAAAGCACGTTCCCTTTCAGGGGGGAACCAGCAAAAGGCGATCATTGCACGGGAAGTCGATAAAAATCCAGAACTGCTTATTGCGGCTCAGCCAACGCGTGGTTTGGACGTAGGTGCTATTGAGTTTGTCCAGAAACAGTTGATTGCTCAGCGTGATCAAGGAAAAGCGGTATTGCTCATTTCCTTCGAGCTCGATGAAATTATTAACGTTTCGGACCGCATTGCTGTCATTTATGAAGGCCAGATCGTCGGTGAAGTGTTGCCGGAAGAAACGAATGACAGGGAGCTCGGCTTGATGATGGCGGGTAGCACCCAAAAGAGAGGTACTGTACATGAGTAAAGTATTGAAATGGTTTACCCGTGATTCCTTTATTCTGCCTATCGTTGCGATCCTTATGGGATTGATTCTTGGCGGTATCGTTATGCTTATTGGGGGATACAACCCAATTGAGGCATATGGCGCTTTATTTAAGAAAGTCTTTGGTGACATGTACAACTTCGGAGAAGCAGTACGTGAGATGACTCCGCTCATTATGACGGGTCTCGCGTTTGCATTTGCGTCCCGTGCAGGACTGTTTAATATCGGCGGGGAAGGACAATTTCTCGTTGGTATGACTGCAGCTACATTTGTCGGGGTTAAATTTGCGGGTCTTCCGATCTACATTCATGCTCCACTAGCACTGATTGCCGGCGCGGTATTCGGTGGTCTGTGGGCAGCGATTGCCGGTTATCTGAAGGCCGCTCGAGGCGTAAATGAAGTTATCAGCAGTATCATGCTGAACTGGATCGGTCTCTATCTGGCCAATTTGATTGTACGACAGTTTTTGCTGCTTCAAGGGGAAAACCGTTCGGTAGATATCAGTGAGTCTGCTTCGATCAGTTTGACCTGGTTATCCGAACTCATGGGCAACTCCCGTGTCCACCTGGGTACATTGATTGCCCTGGTTATGGCTGTGCTCTTTTATATCTATATGTGGAAAACAAAACAAGGGTATGAAATTCGTGCTGTAGGTTATAACCCGAATGCGGCTGAATATGCAGGGATGCATGTTAATCGCAACATCGTAAAAGCCATGTTCATCAGTGGTATGCTTGCGGGTCTTGGTGGAGCTTTCCAGGTACTGGGCGTATTCCAGTATCAAACAGTCATGTCGGGATCTCCAGGGACAGGTTTTGACGGGATTGCCGTTGCCTTGATTGGTTTGAACCATCCGTTTGGTGTGCTTCTGGGAGCGTTGTTGTTCGGTACGCTTACCTATGGATCTGCGGGTATGAGCTTTGCTGCAGATGTACCGCCAGAGATTATTCGGATTGTAATCGGTTCGATTATCTTCTTCATTGCGGCACAAGGCATCGTGCGCTGGGTACTTAAACCGTTCTATTCCAAGCGCAAGAAAGAGAAGGTGTTGTAGATGGACTTGTTGACAATTGGGCAAATTATCAATACGACGCTTGTCTTTGCTACGGCATTGATTTTTGCTTCCCTTGGAGGGATATTCTCTGAAAAATCCGGTGTAACCAACCTGGGACTTGAAGGTTTTATGGTCTTTGGCGCGTTTGCAGCCGGGATTGGGGCGCACTATGCCCAAGAAGCAGGAATGGGTGGAACAACGTCTGCCTGGATGGGTGTATTGGTTGCCGTTGCATTGGGTGTACTCGTATCCCTGATTCACGCTGTTGCGTCAATTACGTTTAAAGCTGACCAGATTATCAGTGGTATCGTCATTAACTTCCTGGCAGCAGGAAGTACGCTATACTTGGTTAAGTTGTTGTTTGAAGGATCCGGGGACTCACCTTTGGTGCAGGGCTTCAATAAATTTGATGTTCCACTTTTGAAGGATATTCCTTTGATTGGAGAAGCGTTGTTCAAGAACGTTTATCCGACAACATACCTGGCGATTATTCTAGTATTCCTGACGTATTACGTTCTGTTCAAAACACCATTTGGACTCCGCCTGCGCTCTGTGGGTGAACACCCGAGTGCGGCTGATACTGTAGGTGTTAAAGTACGTCGCTATCGTTATGTTGGCGTAATGATCAGTGGTGCCCTTGCGGCTGTTGGTGGTGCCGCGATTACACTGACTACAACAGGCACCTTCTCGCATAATACGGTTTCTGGTCAAGGATACATTGCGATCGCAGCGATGATTTTTGGTAAATGGAATCCAATCGGAGCATTTGGTGCTGCTGTATTTTTCGGGTTCTCACAAGCAATTCGAAACTATGTGCAGCTGTTCGAATGGTCTCAAAGTATTCCCCAGGAAATTATTTATATGCTGCCATACCTGCTCACGATTATTGTTCTTATCGCGGCAGTCGGACGTTCGTCAGCTCCGTCTGCACTCGGTGAACCGTATGATCCGGGGAAAAGGTAGACGTAAGCAATTCATTAAACGATATAATAAGTTTTATCAGAGAAAGGGCCCGCTTTTGTGCGGGCTCTTTTTTGTTATGCAAATAGCAATTCATACGTTTTCACTGTGTCAGGGTAGAGACCCATATTTTCAAGTAGGGACAAAGAAACAGGCGAAGCAAGTGATGGACGAATACACTGTTTTGAATGATCCGAGGAGGAGGGGAAAGTATGAAACAACATGTTACGCGTCGTGAAGCGTTGAAATTCGTGGGCAAGAATATCGTTGCGGTGAAAAAAGACGGCACTCGGGTTACGGGGAAGCTGTTGAAAGTATCCGGCAATAAATTAGTGCTAAAGCGTGTGAATGGCAAAAAAGTGCGCACAAAAGCCATTCTTCCACTGGTTTTGTTTGATTTGCTTGCAATCGCCACATTGCCTTACGCTTACGGCCCGGGACCGGGCTATGGGGGTCCTGGATATGGAGGTCCTGGATATGGACCAGGCTACGGACCTGGACCAAAACCCGGCCCCGGATATGGTCCAGGCTATGGTCCGGGACCCGGGTTCGGACCGTATGGGCCACGTCCACCAGGATTTTTCTAGGAGAACCTAAATACTCTTTTCCATTTCGTAACAGCGGCTTATCATAATATAACGAACGGTACTATATCCATTTTTTTGATAGAACTGCAGCCCTTTTGTATTGCCTTCGTCGACCATTACTTTGGATCTTTTACAGCCTCGTGATGCGGCGAAGTTTTCGGCTTTTTGAAGCAAAGTCTGACCGTACCTTTTACGCTGTTCCTTTGTAGCAACTGCCATCATATCGACATATAACAACTCGCCGTGCATAAGAAAATGTATAAATGCTACAGCTTCTTTGTTCGGGTCCGGTGAGACAACAAAGGTCATGCCCCTGTTCATACGCAGGGGTATGTCTTTGCGTATTTTGTTGATTTCATTGGTACTCATATGGGATAGAGGAACAAGTTGCGAGTCAATTAAACTCATGATGGCGCCATCATCCAGCCTCGAATTGCGTTGCCGAATCACCATGCTGATCCTCCTTTCAAGACTAGTCGTGCTGCTCGTATATCCTATGCCTGGAGCAAGATAAAAGGTGACTGAATGAAGTGGAGGGAATAGGGTAACGTTAAGTAGCGTAGTAGCGAGATAAAGGGCGTTTAAAAATTTTATCCAAATCAGGTATTGACTTATCGGTTGGAGGAATCATATAATGTTCCTAACATTTAACGAGAATATTTAATCGGCTATGAAGAGGACGAAGTTTTAAGGGCTCTTTTGCTCAGAGAGTGGCTGGATCTGCTGAAACCACCACCATAATCCCTTATATACGAGCTCACCTCGGAGCTGTTTTCCTGAAAAGCATTGGATGTCACTCCACTCGCGTATTAGGGAAAATCGTATGTCTGCGTTACAGACAACAGGTATGGAAGACGGCTATGTCCGTTTGACCTATCGTTTTTTGTACCTGGTAAGGTCCGTTATTGCGAAATTTCGGACAAAGTTGGGTGGTACCACGGAAGCAACAACCTTTCGTCCCTCGCAAGCATTAACTTGTTTGCAGGGATGAAAGGTTTTTTTTGTAACTTCAAATGTCAGAATGATGTAAATTCCGAGAGGAGGATGACTGATGGGAGCTCAAATTCCAGAAGTACGATCAACAGATGAATTACGTGAAAAATGGATGAAGCCGGAGGTCATTAGCGGTTCTGAGATTCTGCTAAGAAGCTTGTTGCTGGAAGGTGTCGAGTGCGTATTCGGTTATCCGGGCGGAGCGGTGTTGTACATTTACGACGCGATGTACGGTTTCGAGGACTTCAAGCATGTACTGACTCGGCATGAACAAGGTGCGATTCACGCAGCAGACGGATATGCACGTGCGAGCGGCAAAGTTGGTGTTTGTATCGCAACCTCCGGTCCGGGAGCAACGAATCTTGTAACCGGAATTGCAACGGCATATATGGATTCCGTACCGCTCGTTGTCATTACGGGGAACGTTATTTCCAGCCTGATTGGTTCGGATGCTTTCCAGGAAGCGGATATCACCGGTATTACAATGCCAATTACCAAACACAGCTATCTGGTAAAAGACGTTAAAGATTTGCCGCGTGTCATTCATGAAGCATTCCATATTGCTAATACAGGACGTAAAGGTCCGGTGTTAATCGACATTCCGAAGGATGTTTCTGCCAACAAAACCTTGTTTGAACCGATTACTGAACCAGTGACGCTGAGAGGCTACAACCCTCGGACAGTGCCAAACAAACTTCAGGTTGATCGACTGGCTCAAGCCATTCAGGAAGCAGAGCGTCCGATGATCCTTGCAGGTGGCGGAGTCGTTTACTCCGGTGGACACGAAGCACTGTTCGAATTTGTTGAGAAAACAGGCATTCCAATCACAACGACACTTCTTGGACTTGGTGCTTTCCCAAGCGGACATGAACTTTGGACCGGAATGCCGGGTATGCACGGAACATACACGTCTAACCAGGCGATTCAACAATCGGATCTGTTGATCAACATCGGAGCTCGCTTTGATGATCGGGTTACAGGTAAACTGGACGGTTTTGCACCACATGCCAAAATCGTGCACATCGATATTGATCCGGCTGAAATTGGCAAAAACATTGCGACGGATATCCCGATCGTTGGGGATGTGAAGACGGTACTCGAAATAGCCAACAAGGAAGTGCAGCGTGCCGAGCGTGCGGATGCCTGGAGAGACCAGATCAAGCAGTGGAAGCAAGAGAAACCATACAGCTACACGGATTCCGAAGACGAGTTGAAACCACAATGGGTAGTTGAGTTGTTGAATGATACAACTAAAGGTGAGGCGATCGTGACTACTGACGTTGGTCAGCATCAGATGTGGGCGGCGCAGTACTACAAGTTCAATCAACCTCGCTCATGGGTAACCTCCGGCGGACTCGGAACAATGGGCTTTGGATTCCCTTCGGCAATTGGTGCACAGATGGCGAATCCGGACAGACTGGTCATCTCCATTAATGGCGATGGCGGAATGCAGATGTGTTCACAAGAACTGGCAATCTGCGCAATCAACAATATCCCGGTCAAGATTGTCATCATTAACAACCAGGTGCTTGGAATGGTTCGCCAGTGGCAGGAGATCATCTACGAGAACCGTTACAGTCACATCGATCTGGCAGGAAGCCCGGATTTTGTAAAACTGGCTGAGGCATATGGTGTAAAAGGACTGCGTGCCACGAACAAGGAAGAAGCTGAACGGGCATGGCAGGAAGCACTGGATACACCTGGACCGGTCGTTGTAGAATTTGTTGTTCGCAAAGAAGAAAATGTATATCCAATGGTTCCGCAAGGAGCAACAATTGATCAAATGCTGATGGGGGATGCTGAGGAATGATTAGACATACGATTTCGATTTTGGTCAACGATCAGCCTGGCGTCCTGCAGCGGGTATCGGGGTTGTTCGGTCGACGTGGGTTCAACATTGAGAGCATTACGGTAGGTCAGTCGGAAGAAGCAGGCTTGTCCCGTATGGTCATTGTCACTATTGGTGACGACAAAACGCTGGAGCAGATTGAGAAACAGCTCTATAAAATCATTGACGTAATCAAAGTGGTGGATTTCAGCCTCAAGCCGATGGTTGCCCGTGAACTCGCTTTGATTAAAGTAAAAGCAGAACCTTCCGAACGCCCTGAAATCATGGGAGTGGTTGAAACGTTCCGTGCATCGGTTGTGGATATTGGTCCAAGTAGTCTGATGGTTCAGGTTGTTGGAGATACGGACAAAATCGACGCCATGATCGAGCTGCTTAAGCCGTATGGCATTCGCGAACTCTCGCGGACTGGTGTAACTGCACTGGTACGTGGAAACGTATAATTGCCAATAGATCTAAATCTATGGTCTAATATGCATATCGGATAAGCAACGAAGGATACGAGAAGAAGCAGTACAACAGACTGCAGGTGATCCTTGAATGACATCGTGATCCTGCATCTGCTGCAATTCAACATTTTAGTGATGTAACGCTTGAAAAGAGAGCTACACACCCGCATTAAAGGGCGGGTGTCTGAACGGATCGGATCAGACCTGATGTGCTGGAACAGCCAGCATGCCGGTCCCTTGAGACACCCGCTCATTAATGAAGGGTTCTTTACAATACAAAGGAGGACTTATAAACATGCCAGTAACTACTTATTATGAACAGGATGCAGAGCTTAGCGTATTGAAAGGAAAAACGATTGCCGTAATTGGTTACGGTAGCCAGGGCCACGCCCAAGCACAAAACTTGCGTGATAGCGGTTTGAATGTAGTCATCGGACTTCGTGAAGGTAAATCGTTTGACACTGCAAAAAATGATGGATTTGAAGTATTGTCTCCGGCTGAAGCAACTAGCCGTGCAGATGTGGTTCAAATCTTGCTCCCTGACGAAACGCAAGCTTCTGTATACAAAAACGAAATCGAACCTAACCTGAAAAAAGGGGCAGCATTGCTCTTCTCCCACGGTTTCAACGTTCATTTCGGTCAAATCGTTGCTCCAAAAGACAGCGATGTTCTGCTGGTAGCTCCTAAGTCCCCTGGCCACATGGTACGTCGTACCTACGTGGAAGGATTCGGTGTACCGGGCCTGATCGCGATCGAGCAAGATGCAACAGGTAAAGCAAAAGACATCGGTCTTGCATATGCAAAAGGTATCGGCTGCACACGTGCAGGCGTTATCGAAACATCCTTCCGCGAAGAAACAGAAACAGATCTGTTCGGTGAGCAAGCTGTTCTGTGTGGCGGTGTAAGTGCCCTGGTAAAAGCTGGTTTCGAAACGTTGACAGAAGCTGGTTATGCTCCTGAAATGGCGTACTTCGAGTGTCTGCACGAATTGAAACTGATCGTTGACCTGATGTATGAAGGCGGACTTGCAAGCATGCGTGATTCCATCAGTAACACAGCAGAGTACGGTGACTATGTGACTGGACCTCGCGTTGTAACTGAAGATACGAAGAAAGCGATGAAAGAAGTCCTTTCTGATATCCAACAAGGTAAATTCGCACGTGACTTCATCCTGGAAAACCAATCCGGTCGTGCGTTCCTGACAGCAACTCGTCGCAACGAAGCTGAACACCCAATCGAAGTGGTTGGCGGACAATTGCGTGAAATGATGCACTGGATCAAGAAGTAAGCATTTGCACTTAGAGGTTGTTCAAAAAGTCCTCAATTGATCACGAAGTAGCCCACGAAGCGAACTCGACATCGAATCTTGCGTTCACCTTCGGAGTCCGGTGCTCATGTAGGTTTGCCTACACTCCGCTCCTCCTCCTTCAGGTTCTCGTAACCTTCTCGGTGCTGAATCGTTGACTTTTTGAACATGCACTTATAAGATAAGCAATTTTACAGCTTTAACCGGAAATAGCGGCCGTGCTTATGCGTGTGCCGCTATTGCTGGTTTAGAGGCAAACATACATTACAGTCTAGGAGGTGCGAGGCGTGCGTAAAATCTATGTATTCGACACAACGCTGCGTGATGGAGAACAATCCCCGGGAGTCAATTTGAACACTCGTGAAAAGGTGGAAATTGCCCATCAGCTCGAGCGGCTTGGGATTGACCGGATGGAAGCCGGTTTTCCGGCAGCATCTCCAGGCGATCTGGCAGCGGTAAATGCAGTAGCGAAAGCGGTTAAAAATATTACGGTTATCGGCTTGTCCCGCTCCAGAGAGCAGGATATTGATGCGGTTAGAGAAGCGCTGAAAGGTGCACAGGACCCATGCATTCACGTATTTTTGGCAACTTCACCGATTCACCGCCAACATAAATTGCGCATGGACAAAGCGCAAGTGCTGGATACGGCTCGTTCTGCCATTCGTTATGCGAAGAAGTCATTTTCCAAAATTGAGTTCTCTCTTGAAGATGCAGGCCGTACCGAATATGATTTTCTCGTTGAAATGGTGAACATGGCCGTAGAGGAAGGTGCTTCGGTAGTTAACATTCCGGATACAGTAGGATATCTGAGTCCTTATGAGTACGGTAACATTTTCAAGCATCTCAAAGAGAATGTTCATGGTATTGAAAAAGTGCAGCTGAGTGCACATTGTCACAATGACCTGGGTATGGCAACTGCCAATACACTGGCTGCCATTCTGAATGGTGCAGATCAGATCGAAGGTACGATTAACGGAATCGGTGAGCGTGCAGGAAATACGGCGATCGAAGAAATTGCCATGGCACTGGAGACACGTCAGGAATTCTTCCAGGCAAAAACTTCTCTGCAGCTTTCGGAAATTGCACGTACCAGCCGGCTCGTTAGCCGTTTGACAGGAATGGTTGTTCCAGGAAACAAAGCCATTGTTGGTGCGAACGCCTTCGCACATGAATCCGGTATTCATCAGGATGGCATGCTGAAAGAAAAAACAACGTACGAGATCATGACGCCAGAGACCATTGGTCTGAAGGAAAGCAAGCTCGTACTGGGTAAACACTCTGGACGCCACGCGTTCCGTGAGCGCTTGATTGAGCTGGGTTATGAACTGGATGAAGAAGCACTGAATCGAGCTTTTGCCCAATTCAAAGATCTGGCGGATAAGAAAAAAGAAGTCACTGATGAAGATTTGCTCGCGGTAATCGAAGAGAAATTGCAGGATGCACCTGAGGTGTACAAACTGGAATCCATCTTCGTGACGTATGGGGATGAATCGACTCCGACAGCCAAAGTCCGTATCGCCACGCTTGACGGTAACACCGTTGAACAGCAAGCGGAAGGTAATGGTTCCGTTGATGCCATTTACAATGCGATTGACAAGGTGAGCGGGGAAGAAGTTACGCTGTCTGATTACTCCATCAAGTCGGTTACACATGGTAAAGATGCACTCGGTGAAGTGCATGTTGTATTGACACAGAACCAGGTTTCCGTTCAGGGACGCGGTGTAAGCACCGATATTTTGGGTGCAAGTGCACGTGCTTATGTGGATGGCCTGAACCAACTGATTGAGAAACGTAAAACATACACCAACCGTGTCAACGTGAATCTGTAAACAGACGCAGCAAGCATCCAATGCACTCGAACTGCACTGCAGTTTGTTGAGCAAGCTAAAAAAGTCTGACCCTAGGAATGGACCTAAGGTCAGACTTTTTGCTATAGCTTGAATGATATGTTTATCAATTAGGACGGATCTAGAAAATTGCAACTAGAGCAGATTACCAGGCATACGCGTTGGGGGCATGTCCACCCGGACCCGGGAATATCTCATCAAGACGTTTAAGCACCGCTTCATCCAATGTGACTTCAAGACATTTAAGTGCAGTTTCGAACTGCTCCAGCGTACGGGGACCGATGATTGGTGCGGTCACTGCCGGATTGGCTGCAACCCAAGCCAAAGCAATCGTATCCTGTGGTTCACCAAGATCGCGGCACAGTGCTGCAAATTCTTCAAGCTGGGTTTTATGATGTTCAATGCGTTCCGCGATGCCGCCGCTGCGTGTGCCTTCCAGCTTCTGAAGTGCATTGCGACCCAGCAAGCCACCATCAAGTGGGCTCCATGGAATCACGCCAAGGCCCAGCTCTTTGGCTGCAGGCAGCACTTCGAGTTCAGGCAAACGACAGTTAAGACTGTATTTATGCTGCTCGGACACCAAACCGAGGAAATGGCGTTTTTTGGCTTCGCTTTGAGCAATGGCAATCTGCCATGCAGCGAAGTTGCTTGATCCGACATAACCAATTTTGCCTTGATGGACAGCATTTTCGAATGCCCCCCATAGCTCGTCCCAGGAAACCGCCGGGTCCACGTGGTGCATTTGATACAGCTCTACATGGTCTGTCTGCAAGCGGCGAAGGGAGCCTTCCAGATGACGTCTGATTTTATAGGCAGAGAGACCGGCATCGTTGTTGGGACCATCCGTTTCATCATGCATGGAACCATACACCTTGGTCGCAAGCACCACTTTTTCACGTCTGCCTCCACCCTGGCTGAACCAGCGACCGATTATTTCTTCGGTAAGGCCGGAATTTTCACCCCAACCATAAATGTTAGCGGTATCAAAAAAGTTAACGCCAGCATCGAGTGCCGCATCCATGATACGGAATGCTTCTTTTTCATCTGTAGCAGGTCCAAAATTCATGGTGCCGAGACAAATCCGGCTTACTTTAAGACCTGATTTTCCCAAGTACGTGTATTGCATGGTTTGCAATCCCTCCTGAGTTACCTGAATTTGACTTCACGTATTATTTTACTCCAGTCTGACGAGCAGAACAACAGCCCTCCAAACCTCTTATAGGTAAAATCTATTAAAGTCATAGATTGTATATCTTGGTCAAATGACCACTGAATATGATACAAAAGAGAGAGTTAAGTATGACACGTTCGATTGAGAATGAATGAAGGAGTTGGACAACCCATGACAGACGTAAAAAAAATTGCAGTCATCGCAGGTGACGGTATCGGTCCGGAAGTTGTAGCGGAAGCAGAGAGAGTACTTAAACGCACGGAGGAAGTATTCGGTTATCGTTTTGAAACCGAGCACGCACTGTTTGGCGGAATTGCGATCGATGAAAAAGGCACGCCTCTTCCAGAGGAAACACTCACCGTATGCAAAAGTGCGGATGCCGTATTGCTCGGAGCCGTTGGCGGTCCGAAATGGGACAACAACAGCAAGGAACTCCGTCCGGAAACGGGCTTGCTGGGAATTCGTAAAGCGCTCGGATTGTTCTCCAACTTGCGCCCGGCCGTTGTGTTTGACTGCCTGAAGGATGCATCCACATTGAAACCTGAAGTACTGGAAGGCACGGACCTAATGGTGGTTCGGGAGCTGACCGGAGGCATTTACTTTGGTGAAAAATTCAGACGTGAAGGCTCACAGGGGCAAGAAGCTGTGGATACCTGTGTATATAATGTAACTGAAGTGGAGCGGATAGTTCGTCAAGCATTCGAAATTGCTCAAGGACGCCGCAAAAAACTCGCTTCTGTGGATAAAGCCAATGTACTGGAGACATCCAGACTCTGGCGTGAAGTGGTTAACCGGGTAGCCCCGGAATATCCGGATGTTGAAGTGGAGCACGTTCTTGTTGACAACTGTGCGATGCAGCTGCTGCGTCGTCCAGCCAGCTTCGACGTCATCGTAACGGAAAATATGTTCGGAGATATCTTGAGTGATGAAGCAGCAATGCTGACAGGTTCAATCGGTATGCTGGCCTCTGCATCACTGGGCGAAGGCAGCTTCGGTCTGTATGAGCCGGTACATGGTTCGGCACCGGATATCGCTGGTCAAGGATTGGCCAATCCAATTGCCACGATTCTATCTGTTGCACTTATGTTCCGTACAACCTTTGGTTACGCTGAAGGTGCGGATGCCATTGAAGCTGCTGTAGCTGAAGTGCTGAATGCAGGACACCGTACAAGTGATATTGCTGTAGATAAGAGCAAAGCCATCAGTACTACGGAAATGGGCGATCTGATCGTTGCAGCGATCCGTAAACAGGCATAGTTCAGACATCATGATCGGGCAGCCCTTAGCTTTCCAATAGGAGAGATTGAGGGCTGTTCCTTTATATGTTGGGCTTTAGATTTTGGCACGAAAATTTCTTATTTATAATTATTATAAAAAAATAACGTTTATAATCTTGACTTTGAGAAGTCCGGATGATAACATTTTACTTGTACTTGTTATCAAGTATCAAACCATTTTAATAACAGGAAAAGCTTTCGCGCTTTTCTTGATGATGAGCAATCCATATGGATGCTTACATAATCCCAAAGGAGGAATTTTTAGTTATGGCAGAACGTTTGGTTGGTAGACCAGCACCGGATTTCGCAATGGAAACAGTATCGGGAGACGGACAAGATTTTGGTTCCGTTAAATTGTCCGATTACCGTGGCAAATGGCTCGTATTCTTCTTTTATCCTTTGGACTTCACATTTGTGTGCCCAACTGAAATTACAGCTTTGAGCGATGCTTCCGAGCAATTCAAAGCTTTGGATACTGAAATTCTTGGCGTGAGCGTTGACTCCGTACACAGCCACAAAGCTTGGATCAATACACCTAAAGACAGCAATGGCTTGGGTCAATTGAACTTCCCACTGGCTTCCGACATCACGAAGCAAGTGGCTAAAGATTACGGCGTTCTGATCGAAGAAGAAGGCGTTGCATTGCGCGGTCTGTTCATCATCGATCCAGAAGGCGAATTGAAATACCAAGTGGTTAACCACAACGATGTAGGCCGCAGTGTTGAAGAAACACTTCGCGTACTGCAAGCACTGCAATCCGGCGGATTGTGTGCAATGAACTGGAAACCAGGCGACAGCAACCTGTAAGTCTGATTAACTTGAACGTTTGTGGTTCAAGCCCTCATCCCATTCGGGATTGAGGGCTTTTTGCACCCTTTTTCCCAAATATTATTTGGAAGTTGGATTAGGGTGTTTAGACAGGGCAAGAAACGTGTTAATGAAGTATTATAGGAATGAGAGGTTTTTACATCTCCCGAAAGAGGAATTGAAGGCCTTTGAGGCGAATAGGGTATGGAAACCCCGTAAATATTTTCGGGCCATCACCATGATAATATGGTAATGAATGAGATACACTGATGGAACAACTTCTTTTTCAGAAAAGCTGCAGGTGCTAGGGAGACCATATCTAAATATAAGGTCCCGGCACGTAATAAGGAGGGTGAACAAAAATGAGTTACTGTTGTGGGGCAAGTATGGTGGGAACAAAGGGCACGCTGAAGCATTACCGCACCCAGGTTCATAATGTTCCCCTGCTGTTTTGTCCGGTATGCCACCGGGTGGAAGTGCATTACAAAGTGGAAAATGAATATGAAATTTTGGCTGAATATGCGCATGGCGACGGAGCTTCCGAGATTGATTTTCAGGATTACGTGACGGAGGATGAGGATGCAATCTTCGAAAATTGCGTCAACCGCGAGAGCGAGGATGCGATGGTCATTGTTCAGCGACAAATTGACATGTCACTTGATCTCCTGAGACTAGCCAAGGAAATGAAGGATGAGAAGTGGGAGAGCGAACTCAAACGCCGATTAGCCGTAATGAGCCAGCGCAGACTTAAAATTCAGCACAATAAAAGCGGACTATAGATTAATTTGAATGCTATGCTATAAATTGTTATGTAACCATTTGGATATGAACGAAGCTGATTCGCGATATATGCGAAAAGGCTTCGTTTTTGTGTTTTGAAAATCGGGTATTTCGAGGTTTTTCTTAAAATAATTTCCATTCGACACTTTCTCTGATTGACTCTCTTCTATAAACTTGTCTATGATAAAAACAGACTTGCAAAAGAGGCGGAGCAAATGAAATGTTCGTGTTTGGGAATAGGAGAAGGTTTTGAATGGAACAAACCACATATATTATTTTCCGGATCAATTGTTGGTTACCGGGAATAGACCAGCTAAGGTTCCGGACGTGCCATCCATATTTTCGGCTCAGCCCCCCAACGAAAGGGCACCGGTAATGAAAAATAAATCGGCCCTTCCTGTTTCTGTGATGATATGATGTCCGAATGGCAAGTTTATCATTTACGTGAAAAGGAGGAACCTGTCATGATTAGTGAATTTCAGGATACAGTGCCTCACCCAACGAACAGTTTCCCGCCTGTACATCTGGATTACAACAAATATGAAAATGTTCTGGAGCATTTGGATAGTGGTATTATGTTGTTTGACAGCAACGGTGTATTGACGTTTATTAACGTTCAAATGGCAAAATTGTTGGAGCTTCCCCGAAGTCTGTTGAGCGGCTGCACCCTGATGCAAATGCTGCATCATCCACAGATGAGCCGATTTAAGAAAAAGAAAATTTTACGTATCTACCGGGAGACCATCTTCCACCGTAAGCGCTATCATGAACTGATTGATGAGTATGGCAGACACTGGCTGGTCACAGTAACCTACGGAGATCAGATGGATGGAGATTTTTTGTTCAGTGTCAAGGACGTATCGGATTATAAACAAATAGAACAGACTGCTTATCAGAATGACAAGCTTGCCATGCTGGGACGCATTTCAGCATCCATCGCGCATGAAATTCGCAATCCTTTGACAGCGATCCGCGGGTTTATACAGCTGCTGCGCCCACATTTGCTGCAATTGGGGAAAGATGAATACGCCAGGATCATATTGACGGAGATTGACAGGGCGAACGATATTATTTATGAATTCCTGAATTCCTCCAAACCGTCAGCACCGCAGAAGACCATTATATCGGTGGATTCCTTACTCAAAGAGGTCGTCTTACTGACGGAAAGCGAAGGCTTGATGAAAGGGTGCGAGATTACCCTAGATGAAGCAGACTCGCCGATGAACGTCTCCATTGATGTTAAACAGATTAAGCAGGTTATTCTGAATATGGTGAAAAATGCAATGGATGCCATCGAGGGCGTAGGCGAGGAGCATACAGGTCGCATACGGATCTCCACTGAAACCGAGAACAGGTATGTGCAGATTTCCATTACGGATAACGGTCAGGGTATGGACCACAACACGCTTGTACGTCTGTTTGATCCATTTTTCACGACTAAAGAGAGCGGGACAGGACTGGGTCTTTCGGTAAGTTATCGCATCATCAAAAACCACGGGGGCACAATCTCGGTTGATAGTAAAAAGGGTGAAGGAACCCGGTTTATAATTATGCTCCCATTAGTGTAATACGGCAAAATGAGAAGGAATCGGCATGTTGGCCGATTCCTTTTGTTTTTTTTTGGAAGCATTATGGGTTATAGTTAGAATGAATGCGGATACATACTCATAGCTTGCGAAAGGAAGGTGCATGATGAATATTCAGGAAATGGAACAGATGAATAAAAATCTGACGAATCATGTGGGACAGGTTATTGTAGGCAAGGAGCAAACCATAGAACTGATCATGACCGCAGTTATCGCTTCAGGACATGTATTGCTTGAGGACGTACCAGGTACAGGAAAAACACTGCTGGCCAAATCGGTAGCTTCATCTTTGGATTGTACGTTTCAACGCATACAATTCACCCCGGACTTGCTGCCGTCTGATCTGACGGGGATTCATTTCTACAATCAAAAGTCTGGTGATTTCGAATTCAGAGCCGGTCCGTTGTTTGCGAACCTTGTGCTGGCCGACGAGATCAATCGTGCTACACCGCGAACCCAATCGAGCTTGCTGGAATGCATGGAAGAGCGTCAGATCAGTATTGATGGTTCAACGAGACAGCTGGAACGTCCATTCATCGTAATAGCAACCCAGAACCCGATTGATAATCAGGGGACCTTTCCGCTGCCTGAGGCACAAATGGATCGATTCATGATGAAAATTCGCATGGGTTATCCAAGCAGTGATGAAAGTGTAGAGATTCTGAGAAGGACTATAGCCGGTCGTTCGGTTAACGATCTTACATCCATATTAAGTCGTGAGCAGCTTCTTGAGGCGCAGCGTACATACCAGTCCGTCCAGGTCGAAGAAGACCTGCTTAAATACATGATTCGTCTTACAGAAGAGACACGCAGACACCCTGAGCTTTCGCTTGGTGTTAGTCCAAGGGGAGCGCAAGCCTTACTGAAGGCGTGTCAGGCATGGGCCGCATTGCATGGCAGGGATTACGTTCTACCAGATGACATCAAGATTCTGGCTGAACCTGTACTGGCTCACCGACTTGTATTCCGTAACAGGGTGAGGCAACAGGAAGGCGCTGCGGAGCGGATCATTCATGGGATTCTGACCCAGGCAGAGGTGCCAACGGAGAGCATTGGCACCGGCAGTGGACGGTAATTATGGCACTATTATGGCTTGTCATTGTAGGGGGTATTATCATTGGCCTACAAGGTGTATGGTTTGGACGCCCGGCATTACGAAGGCTGAAGTATACACGTGAATTCAGCAAACTGCGCTGTTACGCAGGCGATGAGCTTGAGATGGTGGAGACGATAGCGAATGAGAAGCGGGTCACAGTACCCTGGCTGAGACTTGAGGCGATGATGCCCGGATCCTTTGTCTTTCGCAGTGGTTCAGGCATGGATATCAGTCAAGGTGATATCTACCAGAATCACAAAAGTATATTTACTTTGAAACCATTTACGAGAATTACACGCAAGCATCCGATTATGTGCAGTAAACGTGGTATCTACACGTTGAATACGGTGACCATGACAGGTGGAGATCTGTTTGGCGTCTGGCGTAATACCCAACCGATCCCTGTCCATCTGTCCATGATCGTATATCCATCGCTGGTCGCTGCTGAAGATCTGCCTGCCATTTACCAGGTGTGGCAGGGGGAGGTAGAGGTATCACGCTGGATCGTGGAGGATCCATTTCTTATTCTTGGCGTACGTCCTTACGGAGCAGGCGATCCCATGAACCGAATTCATTGGAAAGCAAGCGCACGTACAGGTGAGCTGCAGGTATACAAGCAAGGCTGGACAGCTGATCCACAGTCCTGGATTATTGTAAATATTCAGGAGTCGGAGGATATGTGGAGTGTAGTAACCCGACCTGAGCCGATTGAGCGTGCACTGAGCTATGCGGCAACGGCTGCAGCCGATGCGATTGGCAGAGGACTCCCTGCAGGATTCGCTCACAACGGCTATCGGGTAAATGGCGGGCGTGATCCGCTTCGAATTGAACCTGATTATGGCAACCCGCATCTGGAGCTGCTTTTGGAGGCAATGGCTGAAACCGAGTTGAAATGCATGGTTCCCATGGAACAGTTCCTGAATGATGAAGTGAAGCGCAATGAGGAAGCTCATCAGGCACGAAGCTATCTTTTAATTACGTCTTACGTTTCTACTGCCATGGAGCATGAGATTGCTCGCCTGCATGAACAGGGACACCGAGTAACCATTCTGCCTGTGGAGCCAGATCACATCGGTACGAAGAGCAACAAGGCGGTGAGTGCATGAGTGATCCGACTTGGGAAAGCAAATCAAGACTAGGGATGTCTCTGCTCGCGACGCTGCTAATTGGCGTTTATGTGTTTCCTTTGTTGACCCTTACTTCATTCTATGCAAACGGTCATTTTCCTTATATTCTGCTGATCATCTATGCTTTGGCAAGCGGCATCGGCGTGCTGCTTGGCCATAGGTTTCAAGGATTAGGAACCCGTATGTGGCTTCGGTTAGTTGGAGCTCTGCTCCTAGGGGTGGCTGTATCCCTTATTGTGGTTTGGATAGCTGGACATACGGGACCGGAATTAATCACAACTCTTCTGTGGGGGGCTCTATCAGCCTTTGTAGGATTGGCGCCAGAACCATCACTTCGCTCCACCTTGATGTGGAGATGGCAGATCTTCGGCGTTGTCGGGTCTATTATAGGAGGTATTTTCTCGCGTTGGTTCGAGCCCTTATTCCCATTGCAGACCTATGGAGGAACATTATATGCAACAGGCTTCATCAGTTTTGTTGCTTGTCTCCTTAATGTCTACAGTTCACAGCTGGATAGAGCCGTATTAAATGATGGCAAGAGAAAGATTGTGCTTCGGGAATTCAACAGAGCGAATCATCAGCGGTTGATATGGATGTTGTTAATCATTGCAGGTATCGGAGCATTTCCCAGTCTAGCCGCCTGGCTCGCTCCACTGCGGGATCGTCTGCTCGCATGGATCAGGGGATTAATAGGTCCGTCTTCCGATCCGCAGTTGCCCATGACACCAGACTCTGGTATTGACCCATCAAAGCTTCCAGGGAGAGTGACAGAGCAGTCAGAACCATCTGTTTTCTGGGACATGCTGGGATGGTTCGTTCTAGGTGCTTCTGCTGCACTGATTCTATGGCTTATCTTCAGATTGGGGCGTAAGACTATAAACCGTCTTATGGACCGATTGAGGGGGATGATGGAACCCAGGGAGCGGAGGGCCGAGCCGCGGACCGAATACATCGATATTAGTGAAACCCTGGAAACACCCGTGAGACCACGCAAACCCTGGTTCCGGAAAAAAGAAACACCCCCATCTCAGGAGGCCGAGCGCGTTCGTTACTACTACAGAAAATGGATAGATCAAGCCAGACAGCGAGGGGTCGAAATTGAAGCTGCACAGACTCCGCTGGAAGCAGCAGAGAAGATCCGGCATCACAAGCCATCTTCAGGCAAGCAAGATACGCAGAGATTTTCAGACATTTTAACAAGTACCTATAACGCGGTTCGTTACGGAAAAAAAGCTCCGAATCCTTCCGAGATGTCCGAGATTGATCAGAACTGGAAGTCTTGATAGAACCATTAGACCCAATAACGTGTTTATCCCTTTACTTTTCTTGTTACGTTCAAGTATCATGAGAGGAATACACAAGTTGGTCAGAAAAGGAGCAGACAAATGAAGACAAATCATTGCAAAATTGTAGATTGCACCATTCGTGATGGCGGATTGGTAAATAATTGGGACTTTAGCGTGGACTTCGTTCAACAGCTATATGCTGGATTGAATGAGGCAGGCGTTGATTATATGGAAATCGGTTATAAAAACTCGCCGAAACTGCTGAAAGGTGCCGAAGAAGCAGGACCATGGCGTTTCCTGAATGATGACTTCCTGCGCAAAGTGATCCCGCAAAAAGGAAATACCAAATTGTCTGCTCTGGTTGACGTCGGACGTGTGGACGAGAATGACATTTTGCCGCGCAGCGAGAGCATGCTGGATCTGATCCGTGTAGCCTGCTACAGCAAAGATGTGGACAAGGCTTTGGCCCTTGTTCAAACGTTCCATGATCGTGGATATGAAACAACCCTGAACATCATGGCTTTGTCCAATGTCATGGAGAACGAATTGCTCGAAGCCTTTGAATTGATCAAAGAGAGCTCTGTAGACGTTGTGTACATCGTTGACTCTTATGGCAGCCTCGACCATAACGACGTGAAGTACCTCGTTGAAAAGTTCAAAACCCATCTGCCAAACAAACGTCTCGGTGTTCACACTCACAATAACATGCAGCTTGCATTCTCCAATACGCTTGTCGCTGCAGAGCTTGGCGTCGAACTACTGGATGCTTCCGTATATGGTATGGGCCGTGCAGCAGGTAACTGCCCAACTGAACTTCTTGTGGCGCATCTGAAGGGAACGAAATATAACTTGCGTCCGGTACTTGGCGTATTGGAACAATTGATGGTTCCTCTTCGTGAAAAAGAAGAATGGGGCTACATCCTGCCATACATGATCACAGGAGCACTTGACGAGCATCCGCGTTCGGCAATGGCCCTGCGTTCGTCATCCGAGAAGGATAACGTCGTGGATTTCTATGATAAATTGACAACGCCTGAAGTGAATTTTGATAAATAATTTTTTCGGTAAACATCATAGAAGCAACGGTCATGTATCAGATTCTCCGCAATGCATTTTGTATGGAAAATAGTCTGAAATGCTGTTGCAAACTAAAGGGACATGGACTCCAATTGGAGATTCATGTTTTTTTAGTTCTTAGTGCCTTGTTTTTCTACGTGGATATGAATACATATTCCTATTTTCAACTATTTTTTAGTTCACGTCCGCAGAATTAAATGTTATTATGTACCAGATAGCATGTATTGGCATGTGAATTGAACGTTGGTAAATATTTATTGTCGAATGGTGTAATAATGAAAGTTTTCAAACCTGAACGTCATAGACGAGGGCTAAAGGTTATTCAGGATAGGTGATCCCGGGAAGGAAAAACAAGGCATGAAGGCAAATTCGCAAGATCAGAGAAAAGTGATATGGGTCGCACTAGGCGGCTTATTATGTTTCCTCGTAAGTCAATGGTATCGTTCCTCTGCAAGCTCTGATCTAATCATATCCGGATACCCAGTGCTGACGCTACTTGGCGGATTCGTTGCTGCTGCAGCCTGTATCGGTATTTACAACCAAAGCTGGTTGTTCCAGACCCAAAAGTTAACCCTGCGCAGAATCATGATTACAACGCTTTTTTTGTTGATCGGCCTGTTTGAATTAATTCATATCGTTTCATATGCGGAAGAGATGCCGAGTGGCGCGATGTTGGAATCAGAATTTTCCCTCAAAATGATGACGCTGGGCTCTGTGATCTGTGCAGTGGGTTTATTGCTTATTTATGCAGTGAGAGAAAAAGAGATTGCGTTACCGCGTAAATTTTTACTATTTAGCGGAACGCTGGGTACGTTTGTCCTGTTGTACACAGCGGGTGTTCAGGAATGGAGCTGGCTGCCCAAATTAACTCAGCAAGAAGTGCTAAGCGAAACGTTTATGAAAATTCACTTCTTGGTCGGTCTTCTTTACGGGATCACCGCATTTGTGTTGTATTTGAAGTGGAAGAAGGGTAAAGAGGGAGATTTGCCTTCTATTCTGTGTGGAGCCCTGTGCTTCTTCTACGGAGAGTGCTACTTGATTTCTGCAACGCAGATCAGCGACTTGAATCTGTTATTTGCATTGTGGATGAATTGTCTGGGATATTTCTTTGTACAAAAAGGACTATATACAACGGTAGTGGATACCCCGTTTCTGAAGCAGCAGGCTGCTGAAGCCAAAATGAACTATATTGCTCATCATGACGATGTAACGGGTCTGCCAAATCGCCGCCGCCTTTCCCAGAGACTCAAAAGATTGATGGATGAAGCAGTGAAACAGGACGAGCTCGTCGGTGTACTCGTTTTGAATATCAACCGGTTCAAAACGATTAACGACTCCCTCGGTCAGCAGGCTGCTAACCGTGTTCTTCGTCAAGTGGGGCAGCGTCTGAAGCAATCGTCTCTGCCGGGCGAAGAAGTGTATGGTCTTGGTCGGGACGAGTTTGTGGTCACGATGACGGACCTCTGGAATACAGAAAATGCTCTGCGCCGAACAAGATCGATTTTGCAGCTGTTTGAAAAGCCAGTCATGGTTGATGGCAACGACTATCATATAACGCTTGGAATTGGCATGGCCATATATCCCCATGACGGGGGATCACCAGAGGAAATCATTCAAAATGCGGATACTGCGCTTCATAACGCCAAGGAACAGGGGATCGAATTGAACCGGTATGCTCATGCAATGCAGATGAAGGCACAGGAACGACTGCAGCTGGAGAATGATCTGCGGAAAGCGTTGGATCGAGGTCAGTTTTATCTTGTATACCAACCACAGATCAATATCGCAAGTGGTTTAATCGTTGGTATGGAGGCTCTGGTACGCTGGCAGCATCCACAGCGCGGCGCAATTTCTCCTGCAGAGTTTATCCCACTGGCGGAAGAGAGCGGACTAATTGTACCGCTGGGCGAGTGGGTGCTTCGGGAGGCGTGTGCGCAGAACAAGCAATGGCAGGAAGCTGGATACCGCAAACTGTGTGTGTCTGTTAATCTCTCGATGAGACAATTCAGACATTCCCATCTGCTGGATAACATCAACGGCATACTGAGGGAAACAGGATTGGAGCCGGACTGGCTGGAACTGGAGATTACCGAAAGTATGACATTTGACAAAGATCGTGCGTTTGAACAACTTCGCAAAATTAAAGAGATTGGTGTGCAAATCAGTATTGATGATTTTGGAACAGGATACAGTTCGCTGCATTACCTGAAGGATCTGCCGATTGATCGGCTCAAAATTGACCGTTCATTCGTGAACGAAGTCATGGAGGATCGCAATAATGCAGCAATCGTCTCCACCATTACATCCATGGCTCATCATCTGCAATTGAAGGTGACAGCCGAAGGAGTGGAAAACGAGTCGCAGCTGGTGTTCCTTCGGGATCAGCATTGCCATGAAGCACAGGGATACTTTTTCAGTAAACCCATTGTGGCGGCTGATTTTGAAAAGCGGTTTTTACGAGATGTGGATAAACCTACAGGATAGCCATCAGACAGGAGCGGGAATCGCTTCTGTCTTTTTTGTTTGTCACCCAAAAGGAAAAAATGGGAATTAAAAGTTGCAAGGACCGGATGAACATGTTATATTAGTCTTTGTAAAAACCGTGTTAAGATTCTTAGGAACTTAACGGGACGTAGCTCAGCTTGGTAGAGCACCTGGTTTGGGACCAGGGGGTCGCATGTTCAAATCGTGTCGTCCCGATCGTCAATCGTGCGGGTGTAGTTCAATGGTAGAACTCCAGCCTTCCAAGCTGGTAGCGTGGGTTCGATTCCCATCACCCGCTTTATAAGTTGTAACACCCGAAACCCTTGGCCCACAAGGGTTTTTTCTTTTTTTAAAATATGTTGCTCGACATGCGACAATTGAGTCATGGGGCAGATCATGGGGCAAATTGCATCCTTTTTGGATTTAGGGATTCTAAAGGGGCAATTGCTGCACGATTGACCGTCTCTGACTCATGTGTATATCTATTTGTCGTCTCCAGCTTTGCGTGCCGTAGAAATTTCTGTATACTCCTTTGGTCTGCTCCGTGATCTCGTAGCAGCGTGGCAGCTGTATGCCTAAGACCATGAAGTTTTACATGTGGAAAGTCATTCTTTCTCAAAAACTCTGCCCAGGTTCGAGTAGGGGTGCTTGGATAATACATGACTCCGTTTCCGCTATGAAAAACGTATTGCTTTCCCTCACCAAGCCATTCTGTACATTTCATCTTTTCTTTCTTCCATTGACGTTCATAAAGCTTCAGTTCGTCCATGTACCACTTGGGCATTGGAACCCAACCCTCTGATTCGATTGTTTTGACTTCACTTTCAACCTTATTCCCATCCTTATCAACCGTGATTTGCTTCTCAATGAAGATCATGGATGAGTCGTAATCCAAATCAGTGAGCTCTACGGCCAAAAATTCGCCCCTTCTAAAGCCTCCAAGCATCACCCCGGTGAAATACAGCCTCCAACGATCAGGAAGCTTGTATAAGGCTAGTAGAAGCTCTGCGACCTCGGAAGTTGAGTAGCTTTGCTTAACATCCTTCATTTTCTTTTTTTCTTTCTTATTAGCTGTTGGGCGCTCAACGCCTTCCATTGGATCTCTGCTAATTATCTTCCATTCGTAAGCCTTGGCAAAAATGGACTTGGCGGCCTTATAAATGTTTAACTTGCTGTTTGTGGCCAGCTCAGTCCCCGTTCTCAAATTTTTGAGTTCGGAAAACCATTCTGCTAATTGAAGTGTTGTAATCTGGTCAATCCACGTATCTCCAAAAGAGGGGATTAACCTGGAATTAATAATGTTTACCGAATTCAGAACTGTCTCGCCACTCATATTCGGCTCAGCATAAATCTTTAACCATGTGGGAATGAATTCGGCGAAAGTCATTTTCTTTGATTTAGATCGTTTACCTTCGAGGTTACCGGAAATAACTTGCTCACTCCATTTTTCTTCTTCTGTAGCGAGCCATGCATACTTCTTTTTATCAGAGCGAGATTTTGCTATATCTTCTGGCATGTACACAGTAATCGATCGTTTAGGATTTTTAGCTTTAGACGGATCTCGCTCTACGATTTTGTACTTGTTACCTCCTAAATGTTCACTCCAGGCCATTGTTCAATCTCCTTTTCTAATTTCTTTATTGATTGAATATATTCCCTCTACAAGTTGATCACCCCCTTAAATGAAACGTATGTTCTGTTTTTATATATGTTGAATCGCCTCGTACCGAAGAAGGCGCAAGTTTACAAATACTTATGTAATTCAGCTGGAATCGAGCATCGGCGTAACAACTGTTCTCGGGTTTCTCCAGGCTCACTCTCGGAATCTGCCGTAAGTAGTTTAACTGCAAATTGATTAGCCTGGCGTTCATATTTACCTGCATTAAAGAAAGATTGTTCATCTAAAAAAAATCGGCTAATGCCGGGGTGAAGTCGATCATGAGCAAGTTCATGAGCACAGACAAACTTCTTCCAAGGGTCACTAAGGTCGGAATTAATTACGATGAAACGGCGCCTAAGTTTACGGTAATAGAGGCCCCGTGTGTTATTTCCTAAATCACAGTACCAGATTTTTATATTCAATCCTTCAGCAATAGCAAAGGGGTCATTTGTCTTGAATCGCTTTATAAGCCCTCGAACAATTTCGTCCATAGGCTACTCCTCTTTCTTTTTACGACCGTAAGTTTTTTTATTCTCTTTCTTAGCATCCCAGAACATGGCTTCCATGACACGCTTAACCTTTTCTTTATCTTCTTCGCTTATAGGCACTCCGTCAAACATGATAGGTTCATCTTCCTCGAGCATCTTTTTGAAATCTCTCATATCTTTGGCAGTTGCCCAATCTGGGGCTGCTTGAACGTTGTTGCTCTCAGGAGTAGTTAGGGAATCGACAGTTACATCTAAATACTTAGCAATTATTTGGATCAGATCTATTTTCGGACTTTTGGTTGTTCCATTTAATATTTTTGTAAGTGTTGTATACGGGATGCCTGTGTCTTTAGACACTCTGTAAGCTGTCAGGTCCTTTTCTTCCATAATTTTGGTTATCTTTTCGGACAGTTGCAAAGTCATTACCTCCATCACTATAACCTAATTCGGTTATAACCTAATGAAGTTATAATAAAACACAAAACGGAGATATGTCAAGATAACTAAAGCAAGCAGGAGAAAAAACATTATTATGTAACCCAAAACGGATATAATCAGATTTTACTGTAACCTAAAACGGAGATATTATGTGTTCAGGAGGTGAGCACATGGGGCTAGATATTGAGGCTAATATGAAAAGGCTGATTGATAAAAAGGATTGGACAATTTACCGCCTTTCAAAAGAAAGCGGAGTTTCATTAACAGTATTGTACAACATGGGGTCCAAAAAACAAGGCCCACATGCTGAAACACTTGTTAAATTGTCAAGTGCATTGGGCGTCTCACTGGACGAGTTGGTATTGGGGGTGTCTGATGATGCTGTCAACAACTGAGTTTATTGAAACTCTCCGGACAGAGATCAAGTTGGAGCTTAGAAATGAGATTTTGGCTGAGTTACAACCTGAGATTAATCGGAGGTTATACGCTAATGTGTTCGAATTTGCTGAAGCTTGCAGATATCTAAAGGTCTCAGACTCTACTCTTCGCCGAATGGTGAAACAGGGTGAGATCCCGTTTATTCGAAATCGATCTCTAATTCATTTCAGACAAATATCGTTAGATCGGTGGCTAGAGAGGAAGGAAACTGTTAATGAGCAAAGTTCTTGATTTAAGTGCATCGGATGTGATGGATTATTGTGCTCATCAGGAGTGTGGATCTGAAATTGTACACGGCCAGATAGCTGTTAGGCATGGACATGAACTTTTTTGTAGTATGGGCTGCATGGCCAAGTCCATCGGCGCTGTGACGATCACGGCTGGTGATTCGAATGAAACAGTGACTGAAAGGAGGTGAACAACTTGCCATTAATGACTGAACAACACTTTACAGCAGCCTGCGCCTTTTATCTGGCCCTTGCAAGCCAGATGCGCCGCAGTGGACATATCAAAGTCGCCACCCATGCGGACAAGCAGTATCGCACTTATCGTAGTCGTCTGGAAAGCAAAAAGCAGCCGATCGGATCCTACCCCGAATCAGCTGCTCAAATGTAAAACACTCTACCGCCAGTCTACACTGGCAGAAAGGAAATTGCAATGAGTATGAAAGCTACAGGTATTGTTCGCCGTATCGATGATCTTGGTCGAGTCGTTGTCCCTAAAGAACTTCGCCGGATACACGGCATTGAGGAAGGAGATCCGCTGGAGTTCTTCGTGGATGGAGACAAGATCATCCTTCGCAGGTATCAACCTGGGTGCTTCTTTTGTGGAAACGACGAAAGTCTGCACTTATTTCATGGTAAACAGATCTGTACACCATGTATTACAAAGGCAGTAGAGCTTACTAAAAACTAAAACCTATTAGGAGGACTTATATATGCAAAATATCGTTCCGATTCAAATCACATTTCAAGCTGTAAACGCTACTGACATTAAAAACCTAGTGCACGATCTGGCCGGTACACTGGGCGGTATGCCTAATGACTCACTGCCTACAGAGACAACGGTATCCACGGTTCCTACACAACCAGTACCGACTCTACAGCCTGCCCAGGCATCAGTGCAACAAGCTCCAACGCAACAACAAAATTACGGACAACAGCCGCAGTATGGGCAGCAGCCTCAATACGGTCAACAGCCTGGCTACAGTCAGCAACAGCCGCAGTATGGCCAACAACCAGAGCAACAGCAATACGGACAGCAGCCGACGGTGCAAGGCCAACCTGGTCCGCAGGATCAGCCGCAGTATGGCCAACAGCCTCCAGCACAGGAGCAAGGGGGCGTTCCAACGACAGCGCCAGCTTATACGATTGATCAACTTGGTGTAGCTGCTCAGCCGGTTATGGACGCAGGTAAAGGTCCTGAATTGATTGCATGGTTGCAGCAACAAGGGGTTGGCGGATTGACGCAGCTTGATCCTAGTAAGTATGGCGAGTTTGCCACCTTCCTGCGCAGTCTTGGGGGCCGGATCTAATGGCGGAAATTGCACATGCAGAGCGGGCACATGCTTTGCTGTCGGCCAGTGGGGCATCCCGCTGGCTGCAGTGCACGCCGAGTGCCAGGCTCGAAGCCACGCTACCTGATTCCGAGAGTGAAGCCGCCAAGCGCGGCACACTGGCTCATGAGATCGCAGAGCTGAAGCTGCAGAAGTTGTTCTCCGGTCTGACGACTCGAAAATACAACGCTGCCCTGAAGAAGTACAAAGCGGATGAGCTGTATGAGCCAATCATGGAGGAGCATACAAACGCTTATGTGGATTACATTCAGTCCATTGTTCACCAGTTTCCTTCGCCGCCTTTTGTGGGCATTGAGCGCCGCGTTGATCTGACCGACTTTGTACCGGAAAGCTTCGGAACGTCGGACTGCATTATTATCGGCAGCGGCCAGCTATATGTGACTGATTACAAGAATGGCCAAGGCGTTCCGGTGTCCGCTGAAAACAATTCACAGATGAAGCTGTATGCATTGGGTGCGTATAAGGCATTCAGCCTGCTATTTCCAATCGAAACCGTTCATGTGGCCATCGTTCAACCAAAGGTATGGGATCAGCCTTCTGAGTGGTCGTTGCCTGTAGGTGATCTGTTGTCCTGGGGCGAGTCGATCAAGCCGATTGCTCAGCAAGCGTTCAATGGGCTGGGTGAGTACGTTCCGGGTGCACATTGTGGATTCTGCCGTGCCAAAGCAACTTGCCGTGCCCGTGTTACGCAGATCATGGAGGCCGGAGCCAAAGCACCGATGAAGCCGCCGCTGCTCACCTGGGAAGAAGCTGCAGACGTGCTGAAAAGAGCTGAGGGGATTGTGAGTTGGTATTCCGATCTGAAGAAGCTTGCCCTGGCTGAATCTCTGAAAGGGGGGATCGTTCCCGGCTGGAAAGCCGTCGAGGGTCGGGGCAGTCGTGATTATGCGGATCTGGATGCTGCATTTAAGCACCTACAGGAAAAAGGCATCGAGGAAGCGATCCTGTATGATCGTAAACCGTTAACACCCCCACAGCTTGAGAAGGCACTGGGCAAGAAGGAATACCGCGAGTTGCTGGAGGAATCCGGCCATGTCGTTAGCCGCTCAGGTGCACCGACATTAGTCCCTGACGACGACAAGCGGCCAGGTATCACAAATCAGGTTAAACCAGAAGACGTATTCGGAGCACCACCAGAACAACCAAAAACTAATACAAGATAAGGGGACAAATCCATATGACAACTGAAACAGCAATTACAACAGGTGAAGTAAGACTGAGCTTTGTAAACTTGTTCACACCGCGTGCCAACCAACCAGGACAAGAGCCGAAGTACAGCACGACTATTCTGATTCCGAAAAATGATTTTGCCACGATGCAACGAATTAACGCAGCCATTGAAGCAGCGACGCAAAAAGGCGTATCCGGAGTATGGGCTGGGGCTCGTCCTGCTCAACCACGTACACCGATTCATGACGGTGACGGTGTTCGTCCGAACGGAGAGGCGTTTGGTCCAGAGTGCAAAGGCCACTGGGTCCTGACTGCAAGCAGCAAGCAACAGCAGGCCGTGGTGGGCCCAGACATGGGACCGATCATCGATCAGACTAAAGTCTACTCCGGAGTATATGGCCGTGTGAACATTAATTTCTTCCCCTACAGCAACAGTGGTAATAAAGGTATTGGCGCAGGCCTTGGTCCAGTGCAGATCCTGCGCGACGGTGAAGCCTTGGGCGGCCGGATCTCCGCTGAACAAGCTTTCGGGGGCAATGGAGGCAGTGTAGGTTTTGCACCGGCCCCAGCGCCGCAAGGTTATGATCAAATCCCGCCGCAACAGTACGGTCAACAACCGCCGCAACAGCCACAGTATGGCCAACAGCCTCCGGTGCAAGGTGGATATGGACAAGCACCTCAGCAACCTCAATACGGCCAGCAGCCACCAGCACAGCCTGGCTACGGTCAAGCGCCTCAGCAGTATAGTCAACCGCCACAACAAGGGTATGGTCAGCAACCACCGCAACAGCAGATTGATCCAATCACAGGCAAACCTCTTGGTGGGGGCATTTACGGGATCTAATTCATAGACATTCAGCAGAGGGGTTCTTCGGAGCCCCTTAACTTTACCAGAGAGGAGGCAGCCAGACCAATGACATGGCATCTTTCTATTGATATCGAGACCTACAGCAGCATTGACATTAAGAAAGCAGGCCTGTACCGATACGTTCAGAGTCCAGATTTTGAAATTCTATTGTTCGCTTATTCCTGGAATGGAGGCCAGGTTCAGATCATCGATCTGGCCAAAGGCGAAAGAATACCGAATGAAGTTATCCAGGCATTAAATGATCCAGAAGTCATCAAACACGCGTATAATGCGGCTTTTGAATGGTACTGTCTGAATAAATTTTGGCCTTCAGCTGTAGAGCAATGGCGCTGCACTCAAATCCACAGTTTGTACTGCGGATATCCTGCAGGTCTCGGCAAGGTAGGTGAGGCGCTTGGACTTCCCCAGGATAAGAAGAAGATGGGCGTCGGTGGTGCACTGATCCGGACGTTCTGTGTACCGATCAAGAAGCCTGCCAAGTCAACCGGATTCCGGAAGCGTACCCTTCCGCATCATGAACCTGAGAAGTGGGAGCTGTTCAAGCAATACTGCGTGGGTGACGTTGTAGCTGAGGTCGAAATTCTTCGGCGGTTATCGGTATTCCCGGTACCTGATCAGGAATGGGAGCTTTGGTTCTTGGACCAGCGCATTAATGCCCGAGGAATCGCCTGCGACCTGCAGCTGGTGGAAGGAGCATTGGCGGTCGATCAACAGATCACAGCCGAGTTGACGCAGGAAGCGGTACAACTCAGTGGTTTGGATAACCCAAAGTCAGTGCAGCAGCTCAAGAAGTGGATTTCCAAGGAAATTGGCGAAGAGGTCGAGGACCTGAAAAAGGACACCGTATCCGGACTGATCGACAACGTGGAAGAAGGCCGGGCCAAGCGCGTGCTGGAGATCCGCAGAGAACTGTCCAAGACCAGTACCAAGAAGTATGTGGCCATGGAGACAGTCGCCTGTGAGGATGGACGGGTCCGAGGACTCTTGCAGTTCTACGGAGCCAACCGTACTGGGAGATGGGCGGGCCGATTGGTCCAGGTCCACAACCTGACCAAGAACAAGATGGAGCTGGATCTACTGCAGTATGCTCGGCAGCTCGTGCAGAACAAACAAGTGAACTTACTAAAACTGATGTTCGGAAACGTGCCGGATACGCTCAGTCAGCTCATTCGGACAGCGTTTGTGGCTCCAGATGGGAAGAAGCTTAATATAGCTGACTTTTCAGCCATTGAGGCCCGAGTAATTGCCTGGCTTGCTGGAGAACAGTGGCGGCTGGATGTATTTGCTACCCATGGCAAGATTTACGAAGCTTCAGCCTCTGCTATGTTCGGGGTCCCTCTCGAACAGGTGGACAAGGATTTGCGACAACGGGGCAAGGTTTCTGAACTTGCTTTAGGTTACCAGGGCGCTTCAGGCGCATTGATCGCTATGGGCGCCCTAGATATGGGTCTCGAAGAGGATGAGCTACCTGAGATCGTCACGCGGTGGCGTAACGCCAATCGGCGCATCGTAGATCTTTGGTTCGGATTTGAGAAAGCGGCACTGAGCGTTATGGAGACCGGTCAGCCTGTGGGTGTAAGGGGGATCATCTTCGCTCGGGAGAGCCATCACGGTAATGGTTTGGACTTCTTTACGGTTCAGCTCCCTTCAGGAAGAAAGCTGTATTATGTGGAACCTCGTCTGGCCCAGAACGACTTTGGCAAACAGGCTTTGCATTACATGGGTCCGGATCAGAGGACAGGTAAGTGGTCGCTGATTAGCACGTATGGTGGGAAGCTTGTCGAGAACATTGTCCAAGCCATTGCACGGGATTGTCTGGCCGTTTCCCTTATTCGTGTGGAGCAAGCCGGTTATGACACCGTGCTGCATGTGCATGACGAAATTGGAATCGAATCGGCTCATCCGGAGGATCTGGATAAGGTTTTGGACCTGATGGCAGAACCGATACCGTGGGCACCCGGGCTGCCACTTAAAGCAGCCGGATTTACCACAGATTTTTATATGAAGGATTAGGGGGTGCTAGATTTAAGCATAAAATCAAAATAAGTGTAAATTCCTGAGCGAATTTTACTACGTGTGACAGGCCCAAATCCTGTTGCTTCCAGATCGTTAGTCACATAATCTATTAAATCTTCCAGACTTTCAACAGTTGCCATTTCATGTATTTTTAAATTCTTTTGGTTTGAGTACTTTTCCATGGACTTGAAAATTATCTTGTTTAAACGTGTAAGACTCGCCCAATCAGGGCGTTGGTTCTTCGGATAATCAGATCTTTGTGAAGATTTAATGACTGAGATATCATTCTGAATTTCCTTTAACGTTTGAATGAAAAACTCATTTACTGGAACTTCATCTTCTTGTATAGAAGCTACCTTAATAGTCCCGAAACTTTTCAAAAAGGAGGATTTATTTCCATCCTGGATCGATTCTTCGTGTGTTGCTCTTACTTTTTCAGAAAGCAGCTCTTTGAACTCAACAACAGATTTATATCTAAGATCTCTAGGGTATTGAAGGTGTTCAATTACCCCAGCATCAAATGTATAGTCGGTTTTATCATCTTTAATGATAATGGTTGGTTTATCAAAAGCCAGTCTCATTCCGAGTTCAAACATGACATTGGGGTTTTTACAACTTACGTCACAGATGATGATGTCAGACGTGTACAGCCCTTCAACAATGCGCTTATGGATAAGCCCGGAACTATCTCCTTCACTAACAATCTTAGGATTACTACTATAACCAGGCATAGAAGAGACAGCTTCGGTAATGATTCGTTTAACGTCTAGCCAGTGATCAGTTGAGCACCCATCAATAGGTGCAATAGGCATAACTAGTCCAATGTTTAAGAATTTAGTTTCTTCTGTCATAGAAACCTCCTAGTAATTTTTTACTAGGAACATTATACCAGTTGAGGATTTTAGTTAACAGTATGAATTAGTTTTATATAAATCAAACAGGAGGTCGGATAAAGCCGATGTTCGTCGATCTATATGTATTAGATATTCCTTGGGATATTGTCACAGATCATAGCGGCAAGGTGGTAGGTGAGGTGTACAAGCCTCTTCCGGATCCGCCGCCGAGGAAGAAGCAAAACAAAATAGCTGTTTTATCTACATCGGTTCAAGGAAAGCGGTGATTATTGTGGTAAATGTTGACTGGAAAATGACTATCGGATTTCCCGGAGCTGAGCGTGAAGGGACAGTTGAAATCGATCCTGTTGAATTAGAAGGTAAGTCTGAGGCGGAGCAGGATGAAATCATCTATAAGGAAATTTGGGATGACGCCATGCAGTATGTCGATGTATTCCCAACTAGGAGGTATGAGGGGGATGAGACATGAGACCTCTGACAGCTCAGGAAAAGAAGCAAATTGCTGATGTGAAGAAACGTGCAAATACAGCGATATCCAAGAAACGAATTCTGCTTGGTGCGCAGATCCGGGCGTGCACTGCTCCAGTCCAAATGCAACGGAAAAAGGAACTATTACTGCAGTTTGATGCTCTTTCTCCAGTTAAAGGTTATCCAGCTGTCATCAAAGACAAGGATCGTTCGATGATCATCGATTATCAGCTATTACGAAGAGTAACCCGTTCGCTGAAGCATCGTTGTGTGGATATCCGATTGGATCCAGGTGGCCTGTTGACGATTCAGCATGAAGACCCAACCAATAGTCGTAATCGCGGCGAGCTTGAGCTTTACGAGATACCACCTTGGCAACAATGTGCACTTACGGATTTACCTGTTATAGAGATTGATTAAACTAGGAGGGCTGCTCTATGCGTAAAGCAAAGTTGATTGTATACGAAACGGTCAAAAGCAAACACGAAATCGAGGTTTCGATACCAGATGATATGGCTGAAGATGAATTTGGAAACAAGCTTTATAAAGCTGAGAGGGCTTCAGAGGATTTGAAAGATTTGTTCTTCTTGCTGAAAAAATACGGTGTTTTGACACCTGGCACTATAGATCGGGATCCAAAGTTAATAACGGGATCTGACGTGAACGTATACGACTATCGGGTTATTGAAGAATCGGATTAAACCAGGAGGCAGGCGTCATGCATTTTGACAGACAACTAACTATTTCAAGCGCCGGGACCAGACACAGCACAAACTGGCAGACGCAAACGGCCTATTGGTCCGAGATCGTCGAGCGTTTACGGACTGCTGTACGGGGTTCGGAAACGTTGGCGGAATACTTGCAGCTGCCTAAGAGCAAACAGGATGACCTGAAGGACGTTGGCGGCTTTGTCGGTGGCAGTCTGTCAGGCGGTCGCCGGAAAGCCAACGCGGTCATTGGCCGGGATCTGGTTACGCTTGACCTTGATAATATCCCTGCAGGCGGGACGGCGGACGTGCTTCGCCGCCTGGATGCCCTGGGCTGCGGCTATGCCGCGTACAGCACGAGAAAGCATGAAGAGAACCGTCCGCGACTTCGGGTCGTTGCTCCGCTGGACCGGATGGCCACAGCGGATGAATATGAACCTCTTGCCAGGAAGCTGGGCGAGATCATCGGGATCGGGCTTTGTGATCCGACCACGTTCGAAGCTTCTCGGCTGATGTATTGGCCGAGCTGCAGCGTAGACAGTCAGTATGTATTCACTTTCGGGGATAAGCCTTTCCTTTCGGTAGATGGACTGCTGGGTATTTATGCAGATTGGCGCAATGTGGCTTCGTGGCCACAAGTGCCAGGTACCGGTCAGGCTCATGTGCGTCTGGCAGCGAAGCAAGGAGATCCCACCGAGAAGCAGGGTATGGTCGGAGCTTTCTGTAAGGTCTACGACGTGCCGGCAGCCATTGAGGCCTTTCTGCCAGGTGTCTATCTGAATACGGATGACGGCAGCGGCCGGTTAACGTATGTGGGTGGGTCGACGACAGGCGGTGCGATCATTTATGACGATGGCCAGTTCTTGTTCTCACATCATGCTACGGATCCAACAGGTGGTCGCCTGGTAAACAGTTTTGACCTGGTACGTCTGCATAAGTTCGGCGACCAGGACGACGAGGCGAAGCCAGGAACACCGACGAATAAGCTGCCGTCTTACACGGCCATGATGGACTTCGCTATGCGCCAGGAGCCCGTGGCGGGGCTGCTCATGCAGGAACGGCACCAGAAAGCTACTGCGGCATTTGCTGATTCTCCTGCGTTGCCGGCAGAGCCTGAGGACATGGACTGGATGCGGCGGCTGGAGTTCAACAGTAACGGTGTGTACCTGAAGACGGTAGACAATGTGCTTATCGTGTTGGAGCATGATCCAGCTTTAAAGGATAAGATCGCGTTTGATGAATTTGCGAATCGGGGACTGGTCCTCGGGTCTCTTCCGTGGGATCCCAGAGAGGATCGGCGGCCGTGGGCCAGCTCTGACGATGCCGGTATTTATCACTATATCGAAAAGGTGTATGGGATCGCTGTGGATGCCAAGATCAATAACGCATTAACCCTGATTACGCACAAGAAGCGGTTCAACGATGTGCGGAGGTACCTGGAAGGGCTGACGTGGGACGGTGTTCCGCGATTGGATACTCTGTTTACGGATTACCTGGGTGCAGAGGACAGCTTGTACACAAGAGCCGTGTCCCGGAAGTCCTTCACGGCTGCTGTCGCTAGAGCCATGGAGCCAGGTGTCAAATGGGACTATATGCCGATTCTGGCGGGGCCCCAGGGGTTAGGGAAATCAACGTTTCTGCGGTACATGGGCAAGGACTGGTATTCGGACAGTTTGACTACATTCGAGGGCAAGGATGCTATGGAACTGATCCAGGGCATATGGCTGAATGAGGTTGGGGAGCTGACGGGTATGAGTAAGTCTGAAAGTAACGCCGTTAAGCAGTTCCTGAGTCGGACAGAGGATATTTACCGTGAAGCTTATGGAAAACGGACGATGCCCTATCCGCGGCGCTGCGTGTTTTTCGGAACAACGAATGACAGTGAGTTTCTTCGGGATCGGACAGGCAACAGGCGGTTCTGGCCCATTGATGTAGGTGTCCTGAAACCAACGAAAAGTGTCTTTCGGGATCTGCAGGGTGAAGTTGATCAGATTTATGCCGAAGCTTTTGTACGATGGCAGCTGAACGAGCCACTGTATCTGTCAGGTGATATCGAAGAGTTGGCCAAAGAGCGCCAGGAGGCGCATAGGGAAAGTAACGCAAAGGAAGGTATCATACAGGCTTTCGTAGATCGGCCAGTTCCGGAAGATTGGCAGAAACGTGATTTGCCGACGAGACTGATTCATTGGTCCGGTGAATTCGGGAAGCCCCATGAAGGCGAGGGAGGCCCCCGAGACCGGATATGTGCTGCAGAGATATGGTGCGAATGTTTCCGATCAGATATCAAGTACATGAAGCAGACGGATACAAGGGAAATCAACGGCATTTTGTCCAGCATGCCAGGTTGGGAAGAGTATCGGGGGAGATTCGGTCCTTACGAAATCCAGCGAGGATTTAAACGGAAGGTTGTTGACACTGGGGCGTGACAGATTGATTTTTCGGGTGTGACAGTTGGTAAAGTGTCAATTTTTCCTTTGTGACAGTTTTCAGAGTGTCAACCCGAGTGTCACACCAACTGTCAACGCGCTAAAACCTTATAGAATCTATATTTATATTACTTTGTTGTTACTGTTGACACTTAAATAACTAAAGGTAAATAAATAGATAAATATAGAAAATAGAGAATTATATATAACGCCTAATACGCCTGATTGAATATATAGTATAGGAATTTTGGAAGTGTCATGGAGGTGTTCATTTTGAAAGAGAGTCAAATCGAATCATATTTGCGGCAGAAGGTGAAAGACCTTGGCGGCATTGCTTATAAATTTGTATCGCCCGGTAACTCTGGTGTGCCTGACCGGTTGGTATTGCTTCCCGAAGGCAGATCCGTGTTCGTGGAGCTGAAGGCACCCGGAAAGAAGCCCACCAAGCTGCAGCTGGTTCAGCATAAACGGATGCAAGCCTTGGGACATGAGGTGCGAGTGATCGACAGCAGGGAGCAGGTGGATGCATGGCTACAGGAGCTTTAAGAAATAGATTTGTACCACACGATTACCAGAAGTATTGCATTAACCGGCTACTGACGGATGAGGCCATCGGATTGCTTCTGGATCTGGGATTAGGGAAAACGGTCATTACGTTAACTGCCGTAAACGATTTGAAATATAACCGGTTCGCCGTAAGGCGCTGCCTGGTCGTTGCACCCAAAAAGGTGGCGGAGGCCACATGGGGGAACGAGGCAGCCAAGTGGGAACACCTGAAACACCTGCGGATCATAACGGTCCTTGGTACGGTACAGCAACGAATCAAGGCGCTGAACACACCTGGTGACGTTTGGGTGATCAACAGGGAAAACATGGCCTGGCTTGTGGAGTATTACCGGAATGCCTGGCCATTCGACATGGTGGTTTTGGACGAGTTATCCAGTTTTAAGAATCACCAGGCGAAACGGTTCAAGGTGCTTACGTGGGTAAGGCCGCATATCAATCGAATCGTAGGGCTGACAGGAACACCAGCACCGAATGGGCTGCTTGACCTGTGGGCCCAGATCTTCCTGTTGGACCAGGGCAAGCGATTGGAGAAGAACATCACGGGGTACCGCACGAAGTATTTTGAGAAGAACTATAACGGTCACGGCTATACAGCAAAGCCAGGTGCGGATGAAGTAATCCAACGACAGATTGCCGATCTCTGCGTGAGTATGAAGGCTGAGGATTACCTGGAGCTACCTGACTGTATCACAAACGTAATCCCGATTGTCTTAGATGCGAAAGCCCAGAAGCAGTATAACCAGCTAGAAAAGGAGCTGCTTCTGGAGATCGATGACGGAACAGAGATCACGGCAACGAGTGCAGCGGTATTATCCGGTAAACTGCTGCAACTATGCAATGGCGCTTTGTACGATGAGAACCGGCAAGTCTTTGAGATCCACGACAACAAGGTGGAGGCGTTCATGGAACTGGTGGAACAGCTGAACGGGAAATCGGCTTTGGTGTTCTACAGCTACCAGCATGACCTGACTCGGATCAAGAAGGCACTGGAGAAAACGAGCTTACGGATCCGGGAGCTGAAGACCCCACAGGATCAACTGGACTGGAATGCCGGCAAGGTAGATATCCTGCTTGCCCATCCAGCAAGCGCAGCCTACGGCCTTAACCTGCAGGACGGGGGGAATCATGTCGTATGGTTCGGACTGAATTGGAGCCTGGAGCTTTACCAGCAGGCAAATGGGCGTTTGCACCGGC
This sequence comes from Paenibacillus illinoisensis NBRC 15959, assembly GCF_004000925.1. Classification (GTDB taxonomy): domain Bacteria; phylum Bacillota; class Bacilli; order Paenibacillales; family Paenibacillaceae; genus Paenibacillus; species Paenibacillus illinoisensis. The sequence goes on from NZ_BIME01000010.1 coordinate 147,251, forward strand.
AGGGCCAAAAGCAGAAGGTCATTCTGCATCACCTGGTTGTGCAAGGTGGGGCTGACGAGGATGTCATGAAAGCCTTGGAGGGTAAGGCAGCCACACAGGACAAGCTTCTCGACGCACTGAAAGCCCGCATCGAGCGGATCAAATAGAGAGGGTGAGCCCGTTGAATAACCGGCGCTATGCCATTCCCCGAAAGGAGAATGAGTTGATCGGATCTCCACCATCATCAGTGACTGTGAGCCAGCTGACACCCGAAGAACTGGAAGAGGTCCGTAGGAAATACCCGGCGACAAAAAGGGATAAGAACTTCAAGAAGCCCATTGAGATAAAAACCAAACCCAGGGAGGAAAACAATATGCCAAGAGGACGTAAACCGAAGAACCCCGATACCGCTGTACTGCTGCGTGAGAAAAATGTCAGTGCGCCGGCAGATCCAAAAACAGAGTTGCTTGATAAAGCAGAAAAGGAGATTGAACGACTGACAGCGGAGGTTGAACGACTGCGTGAACAGAAGGATGATTTAGAACTTTCTCGCGACGACTACAAAAAAATGTTCGAAGGCAGCTATGAGCGAGTTACAAACGCCAATGCGAAGATCGGAGAGCACCTGCAGACGATCAAAGAGCAGGAAAAACTGATTAAAAGTCTCGAAGAAGAACGGGATCGCCTAATCACGAAACTGGACATATCCGCGCCGAACAGTGAAACGAATGTCCTTGAGTCAGCTATTCAGGATTTGACTCGTGCACGTTGGATCCTGGGTCGCCTGACTGCTTCGGGGGAATAGCCTATGATTACACCGACTAAGGCAACCTGGATTGAGACATTGATCAGTCAGTATGCAACAGAAGCCCACGTCCTAGATAAATACCGAAAGACTTTGGATCTGGATGATCCCCAGGAGGCTGAGGAGGCGGATAAGGTCTCTGAAATGCTTTCAGACATGAGATATGCCCTGACCTGGTTAAAACGCGGGAGACGGCCAGGCAGCCGCCGTGGCGTTGAGATCACAGACGTATATCGGCAGCGGGAAATTTACATTAAGCTATCTGGGCAGGAGATTACCGATGCAGAGCGTTTACGTCTGGTAGATGCACTGCTGGCGCTGAGTGACAGAGAACGAACGTGTTTTCTACTTCACATGGCGCAAGGCTTGACGCTTTTGGAAATTTCGTCTAAACTAAACCTATCAAAACGGTCAGTGCAGGAGTATGTTACAAGGGCTAAGGACAAGATTTCAAAAGAATTTTTGTGATCGTGTCGTACGTACTGTCGTACAACGTGTCGTACAATATGTATACCATAAGTCTGTCTATCATAGGGCTCTCCATTACGGAGGGCTCTTCTTACTTAGTAGAACCCTAGGAGGAGCGATAGAGTTAGTGAAACTAAATAAAAAAAATATTGCTATAGTGGGTGGGCTTCTTGTAGCGGCTCCAATTATTCTAAGTCAGTTAATTCGTTTGCCTTTTGGTTTTCTAACGATTGGTGATGAAAATTCATGGGTGGGCTTTTTTGGAGGATACATAGGTGCCATAACTGGTGCGGTTGTAGCTTTTATAGTCGCGAGGTATCAAATAACAACTCAGTTTCAAAAGCAAGTTGCTAACGAGGAAATGATTTCTTTCATGAATCAGAAGCCTGCGCTATTAAAGATTAAATATGATTTAATCGCTATGGAGGATTCTTTAAAGGAGCTAGGAAGGATCAGTAGTGGTGAGACTGCAACAGAATTTCGTTTTGAGATGTATGAAATGAGTCAAGTGTTTTGGACTGATATTGATCGTGTCGAAGATACAGACCTTTCTACATCGTTAATTATGATAAGCAATTCGTACAAGTCATTGTATAAAAACTTCTCCACTGACCTTGGTTATCTAGCTTCAGTGAAAGAACAGCTTTTAATTGATATTCTTGAAAAAACACCTCAGGATTATGAGAAAATGCATCGAGCCCTGACAATGGCTGAACAAATTGAAAGAATGACCGAGGAACGAGAGCAGATGATTCGCAATGGAAGCATAACAAAGACAAAAGTAGATATAAATAATATTTTAGAAATTATTGATATAGTAATCTCCAGTATTGATGAAGAAAAAGAAAAAAGACAAAATATTAGGGATTCAATGCCTTAAATTTATAGGAAATAATCATTGAAGAAAATATGAGTTTAGGAGAGAAATTCGATATGGAAAATTGGAAAGAGAAAATTCAGGAAACAGTTGCTACATATATCTCTAAGAGGGATGAAATTGAAAACTTTCTTGAAGAGTGCTTGAAAGAGTTAGAGCAAACACCATTTAATTACGGAACAAGTTGGAAACAAGATTTAATCTCTCCTATGGCATGGAGTGTGAAGGTGAGCATACCTAAAATAGGAGAGGTCGATATTGTATTCTCTTTTGAGGACATTGCTAATTCACAAGGAGAATACAATAGTATCGGTGTTTGGGAAAAACAATTTCCGACAGATATCAAATCAGCAATAGAAGGTATTCTTGTACAGAAAATAATCAAAGAATTGTCGTAGTCGTTAAAGCATCCTTCGGGGTGCTTTTTCTTTTGATTATATTGTCACAAAATCAAGCTAAAGAAGGGAAAAGCTAACTTAATGTCGAATTCTCCAGAAAAATAAACATCTGGGGGCACATATGAATTCAGTTCTAAAATTCTCACTAGTTCTAATCCTATTCTTACTATTTGGTTTATCTTCAAGCTCATTAACAAACGCTGGATCAATTAACAACCAGGCTGGATCAGACTTGCAAGAGTACTACAAGCAAATGTACGAAGATCAGAAGGATTATAATGATCGTATTCTCAATACTATCTATTGGGCATTAGGTGGATTGGGGACAGCAATTATTTCCATTGTCGGTTTAAATGTTTTCAATAGCAATCGGTCTAATAAAGCTAGCGTCGAGGCTATAAAACAGGAAATTCTAAAAATTAATGAGGAAGAAAGCAAACAAAATAATATTAGATTAGTTGAACGTTTTGACCAGTTACGCGAACAGAGTTCTAGTGAACTTAATGAACTTTTAAAGCAAAGAGAGCAGATTTTAAATGATCGATTTAAGAATATTCAAAGTGAATATATTCATACTACTAAATCTATAAAACAAACTCTTAAACTAGAAAGAGAAGCCACCAAAGAGCTTGAAGATAGTTTAAGCAAAGTACTAAAGAGAATCGAAGGTAGTGGATACAAAAACACTGCGGATATCTATGAGATTAAAGGTGTTTATGGGAACCAACTTAGATTCCTTGCTATGGCAATTGAAATAAAAGTTGAACTGAACGCCGCTCCGGAACTTTTGCTAGAAAAATTACTGACTAGCTTACAAAAACTTGAGCATATACATACACTTGTTCATCATGATGTTTCGAAGGTGATAAAAAAACTACCTGAGGAGTATAGTGGTATACAAGCAAGAATTAATGAACAGCTAAGTACGATTAAAATCGTGTAGAACAAAGCATCCTTCGGGGTGCTTTTTCTTTACATACAAAACAACTCAACCGTGGAGGTGGTGAAGATGATCGATGCATAGAAAAGCAGAGGCCGATTATAAGCGTGGAATGAAATACAAAGAGATTGCTGAGAAATACGACGTTTCCATCAACACGGTGAAGAGCTGGAAGCAGCGTCACGGATGGACTAGGGAAAAGGGTGCACCCTCTACAAAAGGTGTGCACACAAAACGTTCAGGTGCACCGCCAGGAAATAAAAACGCTATAGGGAATAGCGGCGGCGCCCCACGGGGAAACAGCAACGCCAAGACACACGGTCTGTTTGCGAAGTATCTGCCGGCAGAAGCCAGGGAGATCATGGAGCTGATTGAAACGAGGTCACCGCTTGATATGCTGTGGGATCAGATCACAATTCAGTTCGCGGCCATTATCCGGGCACAGCCAATCATGCATGTGACGGATAAGGGCGAGATGATCAAGGAGCTGAAGAAAGAGAAATTTGAGCTTGTTCAGGTTCCTGGTGAAAGGAAAGATGATTCACCGCAAATGAAGCAGATTCCAATTGAGCAGGAATACGAATTCCAATTTGCCTGGGATCGGCAGGCGACATTCCTCAACGCACAGAGCCGGGCTATGGCAACGCTGCAGAACATGATCAAGCAGTATGAGGAAATGTGCCGCCAAGGTTATGCAGACGAGGAACAGCAGCTGCGGATCCAGAAGCTGAAGGGCGAAGTGGTGGTACTGGAGCAGAAGGTGGCCAAGGATGATGACAAGCCGATAGAGATCCGGATCGTTCGAAAGGGTGAGCGCTCATGACCGAGAAGGAAGTGAACCCCCATTTCGAAGATTTCCTGTTCGACTGGAATCAGAAATTTCAGTTCCTCGTTGGTGGTTACGGGTCATCCAAGAGCTACCACGTTGGACTGAAGCTAGTTCTGAAGCTGCTGGAGGAACGACGGACAGCTCTGGTGGTAAGGGAAGTGTATGACACGCTCAGGGATTCCACGTATGCCTTGCTGTCCGAGATCATCGTGGATCTGGGATTGGAGGGCAAGGTAAAACTGGTCAGCTCTCCAATGCAGATACGTTTTCCGAATGGCAGCCGAATCATCTTCAAGGGAATGGACAAGCCGGAAAAGTTGAAGTCCATTCATAACGTGTCGATCATTTGGATTGAGGAGTGCAGCGAGGTTAAATATACCGGCTTCAAGGAGCTCATTGGTCGTTTGCGGCATCCGACACTGAAGCTGCATATGATCCTGAGTACCAACCCTGTCAGCACATCGAACTGGAGTTATAAGTACTTCTTCAAGGATCCAAAGAATAACATTCACGTCCTGGATGACATGGACCTATATCGGGATCGAGTTATCGTGGTCAAGGACACGTACTATCATCATTCGGTGGCAGACGATAACCTGTTCCTGCCTGAGAGCTACATCGAGCAGTTGGAGGATCTGAAGACACATGACCCGGACCTGCATCGTATTGCGCGGCGTGGGCGTTTTGGAGTAAACGGTAAGCGGGTCCTACCACAGTTTGTTGTAGCACCGCATGAGGAAGTCATGTCTGCGATCCAGGCGACTAAATCACCAGTGAAGCGTACCGGCATGGACTTTGGTTTTGAGGACTCATACAATGCTCTGGTTCGTCTGACGGTGGATCACAAGGAGAAGATCCTATACATTCACTGGGAGTATTACAAGAACAAGATGACGGATGACCGAACCGCTCTGGAGATCATGGAGTTCAAGGAGTCCAGGGAGCTGATCCGGGCAGATAGCGCCGAGCCGAAGACCATTGCCTATTACCGGCAGATGGGCTTTAACATGCAGGGAGCCAAGAAGTTCCAAGGCTCCAGACTGCAGTATACGAAGAAGATCAAGCGGTTCAAGAAGATTGTCTGTTCGTCGAATTGCGTGAATGTCATATCTGAGTTGCAGGACTTAACCTACGCCGTGGACAAGAACGGGGAGATCATTGAAGATCAGTTCAACATTGACCCCCATACGTTTTCGGCTATTTGGTATGCCTTGGATGATTATGAGGTGGCCGACATGAAAGGTTTTGCGGCAACAGTAAGCAGTAAAGCGAGAATTGGGGTGAGATAACGATGGCAATCATACGAAGCCGTGAGCTGCTGGATAACTGGGACGAGATCCCGGCCAAGCTCCTGCAGTACTGTATCAAGGAACATCGAGACGGTATTGAGCGGATTCAGAAGCTGGAGGACTACTATAAGGGCGAGCATGAGATCCTGAAGCGTGATCTGGGCGGTGATGACAAGGGCCTGCCGAATAACCAGCTTGTGGCCAATCACGCGAAGTACATCACAGACGTTGCCTCCGGATACTTTGGCGGCGATCCGGTCAAATATTCTGGTTCGCAGATCGAGCCAATCACGAATGCGTACAAGGCTGCTGATGTGGCCAGCCATGACGCCGAGATGGTCAAGGACCTGTCCATGTATGGGACTGCACTGGAGCTGCACTACATGAGCAGTGATGATCCGCCGATCCCCCGCGTCAGCTGCATTGATCCACGCCAGATCTTCCTGGTGGTTGACGATTCCGTGGAGTATCGCAGCCTTTTTGCGGTTCACTACTACGAGAAGCGCGATATGGAAAACAAGGCAGTTGGATGGTTCGTGAACGTCTATACGGCCAATAAGAGAGTCCGATATGAGATCGAAGACATCGCTGGTGAAGATTTTAAAGAGATCGATTCTACGGATCATTATTACAAAACCGTGCCTGTGGTGGAGTTCTGGAACAATGAAGAGCAGCAAGGCGACTTCGAGCAGCAGCTGAGCTTGATCAACGCCTATAACACGTTAGCTTCGGACCGAGTCAACGATAAAGAGCAGTTTGTGGATGCCATTTTGAAGCTTATTGGCGCTAGCTTGGGGGATACCGAAGAGGAAGCTGGCCGGGCAATCCGCATGCTGAAGAAGTACAAGGTTCTGGAGCTGCCTGGCGGCGTGGATGCTGACGCGAGCTGGTTAACCAAAACGCTGAATGAGCAGGATACGGAAGTACTCCGAAATGCACTGAAGTCAGACATTCATGAGTTTTCCATGGTTCCTAACCTGACGGATGAGAAGTTCGCGGGGAATGTCAGCGGGGAGGCCATGAAGTACAAGCTGTTTGGCTTGGAGAAGCTGGCCGAAACCAAAGAGCGCTATTTTGTGCAGGGCTTACGTGAGCGGCTGAAGCTGTTCGCCAATATCCTTCAGGTTAAAGCTCAGGCGGTAGCCATCAATGACGTGGAAATCACCATGACACGCAGTCTGCCGAGCAATGACACTGAAACGGCTCAATTAATCAGTCAGCTGAGTGGCCATGTGAGTAACGAAACGCTGATTAGCCAGCTCTCCTTCGTTAAGGATCCCGTTGCTGAGAATGAGAAGGTCATGGCTGAAAAGGCGCGAGCACTAAAGGACCAACAAGCAGCGTTTGGCATGCCGATGGGCGGTAATGACGATGATGAGGATCCGGTGACGGACGATGAAGACGAGGAGTAACGCCTATTGGGATCGTCGGGCTCAGCAACGAATGGCCGAATACCACCGGGATGCAGATACAACAATCCGAACGGTGACTCGGGCATACCAGCGAGCGCAGAAGGATATCCAGTTTGAGATCGATCAGATCTTCAAGACGTTCAGTAAGGATATGGATCCGAAGAGGGCAAAGCGATTCCTGAATCAGAAGATCCCGAATCCACTTATGAAGCTAGCACAGAAGTGGTACCCCCTGGTGGAGAATGAGCAAATCAAGCGCTGGCTGCTGGCCAGAATCAATGCTCCAGCTTATCGGGCACGGATTTCCCGCCTGCAGGCTCTAAAGGAGCAAATCGCACTTCAGAGCAAGCTGATTGCAGATGTAGAGCTGACGGCCAGCCGTAGCGGCTATATGAAGACGATCCGGAAGAGCTACTATCGATCCATATTCGATCTGCAGAAGGGGATTGGCTTCGGGTTCAACTTTGCGAGGATGCCGCTTCGGGATATCGAGGAGATTCTGTTGAATCCCTGGAGTGGTATCCATTTCAGCAGCCGTGTATGGACCAATACGGAGTACCTGGCTGCTCAGTTGACGGATGTAGCCACTTCAGGCTTTATGAGTGATATAAGTTCAGCCAAGATGGCCCAGCAGCTCGCAGACGCGATGCAAGTGGGTCTATTCGTCGCTTCCAGGGTGATCCGGACTGAAGTCACCTATATGTCCAATGCGGGCGAAATGGCGGCATACAGAGAGGCTGGGGTGGATCAGTATCAATTCATGGCCACGCTGGATAGTCGAACGTCGAAACGGTGCCGAGAGCATGACGCCAAAGTATATGACGTGGCAGATGCACAACCTGGTAAGAACATGCCCCCGCTCCATCCATGGTGCCGGAGCACAACACGCGCTTGGTTTGGGGAGGAAGCCATCGCTGGCATGCAGCGACGAGCCCGAGATCCACAGACCGGGAAGACGATGCTAGTGCCGGCGAATTTGAGTTATAACGATTGGTACAAGCAATATGTTCTGGCTGCCTAATGGTGGCCTATTTGGCGTTCTCTGAAAGGCGGTGGTTAACCTGTCCAATGGCGTTATGATTACATTCCTCATTTGCTTGACGGTCATTATTTTATCCTTGATTGGTGGGAAGAGCGGGGAGGGAAAACGATGAATATCGGGCAGAAGGACCAGCTTATACAGGCCATGAGTGATCTGGCTTTAATGGCGTGGGAGTATTACACGAAACTGGTTATGGCCGGTTTTACAGTAGAGCAAGCTTTGACGCTGACGGTCAGCTACCAAGCAGCCTTGCTTGCTGGAGTTGGGCCGTCCAAGTAACAACCTGTCCAGAACGTGCGGAGGACGCTATAAAAGCTGTCATGGAAAATAGCCGACGGGCGTAAACGGGAGGATTCAATTATGGACATGAAGAAAAAGCGTTTCCCTCTTAACCTGCAGCTGTTTGCTGAAGGCGATGGTGGCGGTGAGGGTGCAGGAGCAGCAGGAACTGGAGGAGGCGCAATAGGTGATCCTGGGGCCGGTGAAGGTGATAAAGGCGGAGCAGGCAAAGTAACCTTTTCCGCTGAGCAACAGGCCGAGGTAGACCGAATCCTGGGAGAGCGGCTTGGTAAGGCACAATCCAAATGGGAAAAAGACATGCAGACCAAGCTGGACGAGGCCAAGACCGAAGCGGAGAAGCTGGCCAAGATGAATGCCGAGCAGAAGGCGGAGCATGAACGCCAGAAGCGAGAGAAGGCCCTTGCTGATCGGGAGAGTGATATCACCCGCCGGGAGCTTCGAGCAACTGCCCTGGAACAGCTCAGCGAAAAGAAACTGCCTTTGTCTCTGGCTGAGGTTCTGGTCTATACGGATGCTGATGCTACGAACAAGAGCCTGGAAGCCGTAGAGAAGGCATTCCGTGAAGCGGTTGAGGCTGGCGTGAATGAGCGCCTGAAAGATGGTCCGCCAAAAGGTGGAGGCGGCAAAGGCGGTCAGACCAGCGCAGGCACCAATTTTGCAAAGGCAGCAAATGAAAGCGGCAAAGCCCCCGCTGCTGCACTTAATCCTTGGGGCTAAGAAAGGAGCATTATTATGCCATATGTGAAAAGAGAAAGCGCGTCTCAGCCTAACTTTCTGGCGAGTGCGAAGTTTGTTGCGTTTACCCATCAAATCAGTGATGCAGGTGTGACTGCAGATGCGAATGGTAGAAAGATCGTTCCTGCAGGTACGGTATACCCGGCCAATGACGCCACAGCGATTGGTATCACCTACACCGATACGGATGTCACGGAAGGACCACAACCGGGTTCTGTCCTGGTCGATGCTTGGCTTTACAAGGAAAGACTACCGGTCACCCCTTCAGCAGAGGCGCAGACGGCGCTTACTGAGAAGTCAGATATTAAATTTAAACAGAGCCTGTAACAGGCTGAGAGGAGAAGTTCAGTTATGGCAAACATTTTGGACCTTTTTAATCAACGCGAGATTCTGAACTATTTACGAGACAGACAATTCCCGCCATTGCTTGGAGAGACCTTGTTCCCTGAGGTGAAGCGGGAATCCCTGGAGTTTGACATGATCGTGGGGGCGGGCCGCACGCCAGTTATCGCTTCTGTTCATGCGTTTGATACGGAGGCGGAGATCGGCACGCGTGAAGCAGCTAAACAAGCGCTGGAGCTTGCCCTGATTAAGCGTAAACTGCCGCTGACTGAGAAAGAGATCATTGCACTGGAGAGCCCGCGTAACTCGCAGGAGCTGCAATATCTCATGCAGGTGGTGTACAACGATATCGACGTCCTGGTGGCAGGGGTACGTGCACGGGCTGAGGCCATGCGTATGGAGGCAACAGCAAACGGTACGGTTACGCTAGATGAGAACAACCTGTCCGCGACTATTGACTACGGCGTACCAGATGAACATAAAGAAGTACTGAGCGGTACCAGCCTCTGGACGGATCCGGACAGCGATCCAATCGGAGACCTGGAACGTTTTGCGGACGCTTTGGATGAGGTACCGACACGTGGCCTGACTTCAAAAGAGGTCATTGGTTCCCTACTTCGTCACTCGAAGATCATTGGAGCCATTTATGGATCCGGATCGCAGCGCGTACCAACTCGTGCCGATCTGAACGCCTTCCTGGTGCAGCACGGATTACCGGCATTGGCGTCTTATGATGCGAAGTATCGTAAGCAGCATGCAAATGGAACATTCACAACGCATCGTTATTTCCCACAGAACAAGATTGCTTTGTTTGGTGATAACCCGCTTGGTGAAACGATCTATGGTCCGACAGCGGAGGAAGTGCGTTTGCGTCGGGATCCAAGTATCGAATCCCAGATGGTAGGTAACGTCCTGGCCATGGTCTACGAAGAGAACCTGGACCCTGTGAGCACATGGAAAAAAGCCGTTGCCACAGCGCTGCCAAGCTTCCCGGAAGCGGATAACGTGTTCCAAGCTCAAGTCATCTAAAAACCGAAGGACCAAAGGAGGGATAAGACGTGAAAGTTGAAGTGAGAAGCATACCGATTCGCCACAACGGGACGCCCTATGAAAAAGGAGCGTCCTTTTCGATCTCCTCGAAAGGCTATGAGAGGATCAAGCCCTATGTAAACGTGATTGATGAATCCGATGATGACGCTGGCGCTGGAAACGACTCTGCGCCGACAGCGGATCCGCTGGATTCCATGGAGCCAGACGAGCTGAGAGTCTATGCAGCGGATCGCAATATCGACCTCGGCAAGGCAACGAGCAAAGAGGGCATTCTGGAGAAGATCAAAGCAGCCGGTGAACCCAAGGCGTAAGCGAGGGGATAAGTTATGGCTACAATGAATCGTTTGGAAAAGATACAAGCATTGCTGGGTCCCGCTTCTGTAGAGCAGGGCCCTTTGTTGTCTGTCTTGATCGAGGACGCCGAAGCGGATCTGCTGAGTTGGACGAACCGTCAGACCATTCCGTCTGGACTGGAATCAGCTCTTAGGCAGCTGGTAATCATGCGGTATAACAAAGTGGGGATCGAGGGTCAGACAAGTCACAGCGAGGGCGGCGTGAGCCGTGCTTTTGTGGATCTGCCTGCGGATCTCCAGCGGACCATCAGTCATCACCGGTTGCTGAAGGTGGTGGGCCGGACGTGAGACTACGGGAACGTGATAAACGGCTTGTGACCTTCCAGCCCAGGGTCCCACTCCAGGAGGGTGACGGAACCACGTCTGAAGGCTGGGGCGATCCATTTGAGCTGCGCGGTAACGTGCAGCCTGCAGGTGGACGTGTCATGGCTGAAATGTATGGCGAACGTTTGGCGTATATGCAAGTCATGTACGTGGAGCAAAAGCCTCCTGAGAAGCTTGAATCGGCAGGGGCTCGTTTATACACCCTGGACTTTCCGGATTACAAGGTGGTAGCCGTGAGGCCGTGGAGCGGCCACTTTGTTATCGATATGGAGGCGATCTGATTATGGCCATGCAAGGCGTGGATCGTCTTATGCGTAAGTTAGCTCGTTTAGGGGCAGACAAAGAAGCTCTGAAGCGTGGCATCCATAAAGCGACTCTGAAGGTTCAGGGTGACGCTAAGGCGCTTGCTCCTACCGGTGAAACAGGTCAGCTCCGTAACAGCATTAAGGCAGAGGTAACAGAAGAACGCGGCAAGACGGTGGGAGTAGTGTCAACGGGCTTGGATTACGCTCCGTATGTTGAGTTTGGGACGGGCCAGCGAGGTAAGGATTCACCTTCTCCTCCGAAGTATGACGGCGATCTGAGTTATCGCCAAGACTGGAAGGGGATGCCGGCGCAGCCGTTCTTGTACCCTGCGGCAGAGCAGAATAAGCAGATTGTCAGCGATATGATTGCTGATGAGCTGAAAAAGGAAATTAGAAAGTTGGGTGGTCACTGATGTATGACATCAAGCCCGAAGTTTTTGCCCAGCTGAAGGAGATTGCGGGAGTCACCATTTCGGATGCATATCCAAAGGACTTCTCCATGCTACCCCATATCAGTTTCTATGAGCCAAGTAATAATGACCCGCTCGGCATTAAAAATAGTCCACTGACGGCGGTAGCCATCCAGGTGGACATTTGGCATAACAAGTCTACGGGTACGCTTGCTGCTGAAGTAGATGTAAGGATGAACAGTATTGGCCTGCGTCGGGACTTTTCGGCAGATGTGCCGGACCCGTCAGGTATTAAACACAAGACCATGCGTTATCGCGGCGTTGTGGATTCCCGCAGCGGCCGCGTGACGCAATAGGCAGAAAGGAGACCAACATGGCTGGAGTATTAACGAAAGACACGACACTGTCGTATAAGGAGACAAGCGGATCAAGCACATACACTGAAATTGGCTTGCTGATGGAAGTACCAGAAATGGGTGGGGATCCGGAACAAGTAGAGGTAACTACGCTGAAGGATAGTACCCGTCGTTATATTGCCGGGATCAAGGATCTCGGTGATTTGACGTTCTCATTCTTGTATGACAACTCTGGACCGACGTCCAACTTCCGGATCCTGAAAGGCATTATGGAATCGGGAGATACCAAGGATTTCCGCGTGGAATATCCGGACGGTACAACGCATGACTTCTCGGCCCAAGTGAGCGTGAAGATGGATGCGGCTGCTGTCAACGCGGCCCTGACCTTTACCGCTGCGTTTTACTTACAATCCGAGATTGAAATCACAGACCCCGTTTAACAGCTATTAATACACAAAGGCGCTCCTATCTTGGGGGCGCTTTTAAATTTGAGGAGGAAACGACATGAAATATACGACGCTTACGATGAACGGCAAGGATTATAAATTGCGCCTTGGAGCTGCCCATATCACGGAGCTAGAGAAGCACCTGGGCGGACGGAATCCAATGGATATCCTGATGGCTGCGGAAAACGGGAATCTGCCCCCACTGACGGGCACACTGCGGATTCTGCACGCAGCAATGCAGAAGTTTCAGCACGGGATCAGCTGGGCAAACATCCTGGATATCTATGACGACTATGTGGATGAAGGCAACACGTATACGGACTTAATGCCGCATTTGATTGAGGTATTCCAGGTCAGCGGTTTTTTCAAGAAAGCTCCGGAGGCGGGGGAAGCGACCGGGGCGGAGAATCAGTAAAATCGCTGACCGAGCTGTTTGATAAGCTCTATCCGACGGCCGTTCAGGCAGGTGTGGATCCTATCCAGTATTGGGACATGACGTATCAAGAGATTACGGTGTCCATCGAGGCTTACACAGCTCGGAGAAAAGCAGACCTGCAGCTTGAGGCTGTTCTTAGTTATAGACAGGCGCAGCTCATTGGAAAGCTTGTCTCCCGGGCGTTAGGGGACAAACAGAAACCACCTGAGCTGCAGGAGGCCTTTCCCGGGATATTCCCTGAAGAACTGTTTGATCAGCGTCAAGACTGGCGCTTAATGAAGGAACGAGTTGCAGCCTACGGGGCTCGACACAGGAAGCGGGGTGAGAAAAAGCATGGCCATGACGGTAGAGGAACTACGAGTATTGATAACGGGCGAGACCAGTCAGCTCCGCCGCGATCTGGCGAACGTCCGGAAGCAGCTGAGTAATACGGAGCGCGAGGTTAGCCGGTCGACGGGAGTGATCAAGTCCGCATTCCAATCCTTGGCAGCCACCCTGGCTGTCTTGAAGCTTGGCCAAGTGTTTACCAGTGCGACAAAGGATGCCATGCGCTTTGAGGCTGCCGTGGGTCAGGTCAACCGGATGATGGGTCAAAGCGTCGGGGTATTCCGCGAATGGGTCATGTCTCAGGCCGCTGCCTTTGGTATGGGGATCTCGGAGGCCACGCAGTACGGTGCCACGTATGCAAACCTGATCAGCGGCTTCTCACAAGACCAGGCGCAGACGACGCAGCGGACCATTGACTTGCTGAAGACATCCGCGATCATCGCCAGTGCGACGGGTCGGGAAATCTCGGACGTCATGGAACGGATCCGAAGCGGTATGCTCGGTGAGACGGATGCCATCGAGGATCTGGGGATTAACGTCAATGTGGCCATGCTCGAATCAACAGAAGCGTTCAGGCAGTTTGCCGGTGACAGCAGTTGGCAGCAGCTGAGCTTCCAGACACAGCAGACGATCTTGTATTATGCCATCCTGGAACAAGCGGCCCGCAAGTATGGTAATACGCTGCAGGCGAATACCATGACCCGTCAGGCTATGTTTATCGCTCAACTGAAGAACGCCCGGCTGTATCTCGGTCAGGCGTTTTTGCCGATTTACAATACCGTTCTGCCAGCGCTGATCGCGATGGCCAAAGCCCTTGCAACAGCTATGAAATGGCTGGCCGCATTTACCACGGCTTTATTTGGCGGTTCTTCCGGAGCTGGACAGCAGGTACAAGCTGCACAAGACCAAGCGAGCGCCATAGGAGACCTTGGTGGTGCTTACCAAACTGCAGGGGATCAAGCTTCCGGGGCGGGTAGTGCCATTAAGGACGCCGGCAAGAAAGCCAAAGCTGCTGCGAAGGAAGCCAAGGCTGCCGTTGCAGGCTTTGACAAGCTCAACCTGGTCGGTGATAAGGGCGGCGGTGCTTCTGGCGCAGAGGATGACGGAGGTGCTGGAGCTGGTGGAGGAGGAGCTTCTATCCCCGATATCGGAGGAGGCGGGATGGGTGGATTCACAGCTTCCGACTTCAGCGGTGTAACAGGTGAAATGGATGCTCTCACGGAGAAAGCTAGGGCTTTTGCTGATACGGTTCGTAAAGCCTTGGAACCTCTTTCGAAGATCAGCCTGGAGCCACTGAAGAAATCCTTAGCTGGCCTATGGAGTGCGCTGAAACCATTTGCTAAGAACGTTGGCCAAGGTTTGGTTTGGCTGTATAAAGAGGCTCTGGTCCCGCTGGCCAAATGGACGGTGGAGAAGGCTTTGCCGGCATTCATTGATGTATTGGCTGGAGCCATACGCGTACTGAATAGCGTTGTCGAAGCCTTTAAACCGGTAGCGGATTGGCTCTGGACCAACTTCCTGCAGCCCGTAGCGGCTTGGACAGGCGGGATTATTGTCTCGGCCTTGCAGCAACTTGCTGGAGGCTTGAACAGCCTGTCTGCCTGGATTGATGGGAACCAGGAAACCTTCTTAAAAGGTGCGGCTGTCGTTGCCGGTTTCTTTGCTGCATTTAAGATTGCCGAGTTTGTGGTTGCTATCGCGCCCATGCTCGCAACGCTTGGTGAAATGATTGCCTCCGGTGGGTTGGTAGCCAGTGTCCTGGAAGGGATCACAGCAGCATTGAGTGCTGTTTCTTCGCCGGTTGTACTTATTACGGGACTCATTGCCGCGCTTATTATCAGTTTCGTGGATCTGTATGCTGAGAGCGAGGAATTCCGGAAGCAGGTTCAGGAGTTGGGTAAAACCTGGCTGGCTGCTCTGAAACCGGTCGCTGAGTTCGTGAAGACGGTACTGACAGATGCTTGGACCAAAATCCTAAAGCCTGCCATCATGTTCTTCGTACAGACGGTGATACCAAACGTCATTTCAATCTTCAAACAGCTATGGCAGCAAGTCCTGGTACCGCTGGCCAACTTCATCGGAACAGTTTTGCAGCCTGTCTTCAAGGTGCTGTCTGAATTACTCACCATGTTGTGGCAAAAGATCATTGTTCCTTTGGCTCAGGCGATAGGATCTGTTTTAGCTGAAGCCTGGAAAGGGCTGTATCAGATCTTGACGGTGACCGTCATGCCGATCATCAATAAGGTCATTACCATACTAACGCAGCTATGGAAAAACGTGATCAACCCGATTATAGACGTGCTATGGAAGAATCTGAAGCCGGCATTCAGTACAGTCTTCGACGGGATCGGGACCGTGATTGAGGGACTGAGGAAGACGTTGACCGGTCTCATTAAATTTGTTACGGGCGTGTTCACAGGAGATTGGAAGAAAGCCTGGACGGGAGTCAAAGATATCTTCGGTGGTATCTTCGAATCGTTGTACGGCTTGGTGAAAGCACCGCTGAATCTGATCATCGATGGCGTGAACAAAGTAATCGATGGGTTAAACAGTATCAGCGTCAGCATTCCGGAAGTCGAGATTTTCGGCCAGAAAGTCGGCGGTGGTAGTATCGGCTTGCCGAGAATTCCGAAGATCCCGCGCCTGGCGAAAGGTGGTTTGGCTTACGGGCCAACGCTGGCTATGGTCGGAGATAACAAGGGCGCCGGCATTGACCCTGAGGTGGTCGCACCACTTTCCAAGTTGCAGGGGATCATTAACTCAGGCAACGATAACAGCAGAATGGAAAACCTACTTGGCCAGATCCTTACGGCTCTTCGGAGTAGCAAAGGAGATCTGATCCTGCAGGTAGGCACAACCGAGATCGGCCGAGTGGCCGCCACCGGCATAAATGATATTCAGCGCAGAACGGGTGTAAACCCGCTGCGTATCTAAGGAGGGATGACTGTGGATCTTAAAATCAACGGTGCAGCGATTGCGGCCATGCCTTCCTCAATTCAAGTGACTGTCCTGGATCTTGACGATGCTGAGAGTACCACGCGAACCGCTGATGGTACGCTGCATCGGGACCGGGTAGCCGTGAAGCGTCAAATTGAACTGACATTTAACACCTTGGAAATGGGGGAGATATCGCCGTTGCTTCAGCAAATGAGTGATGTCTTTTTTGATTTTACTTATCCGGATCCCATGGTCGGAGGGTACGTGACCAAAAAAGTGTATGTCGGAGATCGGCCAGGGAATATTCCGTTCGAGAAAGATGGCATTATCTACTGGAGCGGCTTCAAAATGACGCTGACAGAGAGGTGATTTGATTGTTCCCTATATCACCGATCTATGCGGATTATCTGCGGCGGCCTGACCGAGAATTTATCGTGAAGGCCTCTGTGGGATCCGAAGAATACGATGATACTAAGATTGTTGATTTTAGTATAGAGAATAGCCTGAGCTTGACGGACGGCTTTCAGATCGGGACGGCCATTCCGTCCAAACTGACCATTAAGCTCCGGACCAATGAAATCATCCCAGCAAACGCTCGAATCATGCCATACCTTTCTTTGTCCATGCGAGGGATGACCTGGCTGCAGGCTCAGTACCCTTGGCAAGATATGCACATCTCATGGACCGGTACTGGAACAGATTGGCTACCCTTGGGCGAGTTTTATGTGGACTCCAGGGAGCGAATCAATGATGTGTGGACCTTTGTTTGTTATGACAAATTGGTATTTTCGGATGTAGCTTATGTGTCGTCGCTAACCTACCCCGCTACGCAGCGTGCAGTGTTCGACGAGATCTGTAAGCGCTTGGGTTGGACCTATGACAGCAGCGTGGTCATTAACCCCAATTACCGAATCCAAGCTGGGCCTGCTGGCTACACGATGAGGCAGGTACTTTCCTATATTGCTGCAGCCAATAGTGCCAGCCTGTACATTGACAAAGCGGGTACCGTGAAGTTCAAGCGATTCACCGCCACGGATGAGCCGGTCTTTGAGATGACGACGTTTGACTATACTTCCGTGAAACAAACGAATCCAGTGAAGACATACACCCGGGTAGTCGTCACATACAACACGGAAGATGAGCTGGAGTATGAGTCGGGTACCGGAGATGACAACCATACCCTGTACCTGGAGAACCCGTTCATGACCCAGGCTATGGTGAATGACCTACAGGCGACGCTGCAGGGGTTTTCTTATCTACCTCTCACCATGAGGGCGCAGGGGTATCCTCAGCTGGAGCAGGGAGACGTGATCTCGTTTGAACAGCAAGAGGGGACGACTTGGGACGAGACGGTATCATCCTGGCAGGATACCGATATTCCGTGGGACGGTATTGTCCGGTATAAGTCTCTGATCCTGCACCAGGTATTTAACTTTGCTGGCGGACTTCGCATGACGCTGGAAGCACCTTCGGTATCTGAGCAACAGAGTGAATTTGTGGTGGACGGCAGCCTGACCACAGCAGTCAACAATTTGAACAAGATCGCGGTTAAAGAAGGTAAGTCCTATTACGGGGCAACGATTACCCGAACTGAGGGGCTGACCATTGAACGTGAGGACCATGCCAGCAAGGTGATCCTCAACAGTGACCAGATGACCTTCCAGGCGGGTGGCGAGGACGCTATTTATTTTGACATCCCAAGCAGACGGTATAAGTTTAACGGGACGCTGGAAGCCACAGATGGCGTGTTCACGGGTACACTCCAGGGTGTTGATGGAACATTCTCTGGTAGGCTTCAAGCAGCAAGTGGGACATTTACAGGTGATCTGCAAGCAGCAGGAGGTACATTTTCAGGAACGCTACTCGGGGTAGATGGTACATTCAGCGGAACGATCCAAGCAGGAACAATCATAGGTACAGATATTAAAGGGTCTACTATAACCGGTTCAGTGCTAAAAACTGCCGAGAGCGGGAGACGTATTGAAATCGACCAAGCTGGTTGGAGATCCATTGACTCATCTAACCGTAAGCGTGTAAGCATTGGCTATAACGATGCCGCTGGTATGGCAGGGCTAACATTCTTCAATGAGTCTGAGAGTCTAATGGGTCAGCTATACGCATCTAGCGGTAGTTTCTCGTTAATAGGCCAGTCAGATATGTTGATTCGAGCAATGAATGGCACACTCTCGATGCAAGGTACAATAGATTATTCATTTGCCACGGTCCAGGGTCTTGGTATATCTAAAATAGCTGGACTTCAATCCGAAATCAATGCGCTATGGGCAGCGATTGCTGGTAAAGCTTCATCGAGCCATACACATACGGTTACTTTACCTACGCACAATCACGGAAACACTGCTAACCAGAACTGGGGCGGAACCTTTACGACATCTACTCCGTAATGTATCATAATAGGTAAATTGCACCAATACGGAGGTATAAGAGTGAAAAAGGTAGCATACATTGCAGGGGGTATTCTGATTGGAGTTGTTCTTTCGACAGCAGGCGGGGCATTTGCTGATACTGTAAAGAGCATGGTTGGTAAAAAGGTAACGGGTGAATATACAGTTATCGTGGACGGTAAAAAATTGTCGGACAAGGGCGCTGTGATTGACTCCAGAGCAAATGTACCGGCGCGCGCTTTGTCCGATGCTTTAGGAGCTGATGTAAAAGTGAGTGGTAAGACGATAACTATTACTTCGAATTCGGAAGATAATGCTAGTGTTGATTCTACAATCACTACACCGACACCCCAATCCAATAAATACCTGGGCCAGTCAAAGTCTAGTTTGGAAGAATCAAAAAAGATAACTCAGGAAAAGATTCTTATCCCAACAAAAGAAATCAGAGAAAGTAAGGTTGCTCAACTAGCGGATTTGGAAAAGGTAGAAGGTGGTGATTTTACCCCTCAGGTGATAGCCAACCTAAAAAAAGAAATAGCTGACCTGGATGCTGAGATCGCTAAATATGAAGAAGATGTGAAACTGATTGACGAGGCCTTGGCTGCAATTAAATAATCCAATTGAGAGTCCATGTGCATGGGCTCTTTTTTGATGCCTGGAAAGGGGTTTAGCTGTGAGAATTAAGAAAGTATTAGAGTTGTCCATCGATGTAGAGGACATTGTTAACGAAGTGCCTCAGGTGCTTAAGGCCTTGCTGGATACGATGCCAAATCGGGATGATAAGCTTGGGCTGCTTCTTTTACTTAAGCAGGATGTGGATCATTTTTTGAAGGGAGCTGAGACAAATGGCCAACCG
The DNA here is from genome assembly GCF_004000925.1 of Paenibacillus illinoisensis NBRC 15959. Classification (GTDB taxonomy): domain Bacteria; phylum Bacillota; class Bacilli; order Paenibacillales; family Paenibacillaceae; genus Paenibacillus; species Paenibacillus illinoisensis. Next base: position 166,869 of record NZ_BIME01000010.1, read on the forward strand.
ATACGCGAACCTGGTCGGGAGCAAGCGGATCAGTGAAGATTTCAATAATATCAATATTGGCTTTGATCGGGTCCAGGCTGAAATGGACACCAAGGGTACGCCGGCCGATGCTCAAGCTAAAGCCGATGCAGCTAAAGCAGCTGCTATTGCTTCAGCTGCAGCTTCTCTGACAGCCCATAAGCAACGAGGAGCCGACGAGCACCCAGCAGCGAGCGGCAACGCCGCAGGTTTCATGTCAGCTGCAGATAAGAAGAAATCAGATGCCAGCACCAGCGCTGCAACGCCTGACACGCTCATGCAGCGAGACGCAGAGGGACGGGCCAAGGTGGCCGCTCCAGCTGCAGCGGATGACATTGCCCGTAAAACAGAAACAGACGCAGTACAGGCTAATCTGGACAGCCATGCAGCGGATACGGACATACACGTTACTGCTGAGGATCATGCCAAACTAGATGGCATTGCTGAAGGAGCTGAGGTCAATCAGAACGCATTTGCCAAGGTAAATGACGTAGAGGCAGCCGCCCCGTCCGATGCTCTGCAGATTACAGGTGGTACTGGGATCACAGTGACAACGGATCCGGCAAGTAAGAAATTAACTGTGACTGCCACAGGGGAAGCGACTCCAGGTGCGCATGCATCTTCCCACATCACAGGTGGATCAGACGTTATTCCTGATGCTGTGATAGGTGGAGCCAGCGGCCTAATGAGCGGTGCAGATGCCAAGTTTGTTCGTGAAGACGGGGAGACAAAGGCAGGAGCTCAAGCGAAGGCCGATGAGGTTAAGACATACGTGGACGGGAGACTGGATATCTCGGAGCGATCAGCCGTTACACTACAGCCAGGTGTCCAAGTTTTACAAGCAGAGCAGGAAGCCCCGTTTTCCTTGAGTGGACTCAAGGGCCGAACGTTGGTTAACTTGCTGGGACGTGAAGGAGGTTGTGAAGCAATCGGTAACTGGAAAACCTTCCAAACTTCTAACGCATTGGATTCCTCTAATAAAACAAGTGGGGTTAATGGATTCAAGATAACTGTTTCCGCAGGGTTCACTGTGGGATCGATTTACCAATCTTCGTATCCGTTCAAAGCCGGAAAATATTATTTGCTTATGGCAGACGTCAAGAACGGGAATGCGATCGGGTTGAGAACCAACATAAGTAGTGGAGGCCCTACAGCTATAAATTACACGGATACGAAATTCGGGCCACAGTACGTGAAATATAATCCCACAACCGATAATGCGGCAAATATTAATATTTCCGTGGAAGGGGCAGCCGGAACGTATGGATATGTTGATTCGATTCGTCTTTACGAACTAAGCGCAACTGAATACGCTGCATTGGACAGCATGACGCTTGAACAAATATCATCCAAGTATCCTTACGTCGATAGCGTTCAACCCGTGCGAAATCCGTACGCGATTCGCTACGGCGAGAATTTGTTGCCACCGTTTTACGAAGCCGAGATTGCTACTGGCGTAAATTTAACATCCCCATACTCGCTATCCTTTTCGTTAACAGGATCGAGTGTAAACGTTGCAAGATATTGGGTTCCGGTGGTCGAAGGGGAGACTTACACATTGACGCCGGGGTTAGTAAACGGAGATAACTTTCAAGTAATCGGTTTTGCTGATGATAAGAGTACGATTACAATGAACTCTTTGGGCGTAGTCAGGGACGCGATTACCTTCACTGTTCCAAGCGGATCAGGGACGAAGTATCTCCGACTAACGCTTATATCCGGTAGTTTAACGGGAATTATGGTTGTGGATAACCCAATGCTCAATATCGGCACAACAGCCAAACCATTCAAACCACGTGAAGATGCCATGCTCGCATTGCAAACGGATTTATACGCTGATCCATTAACCGGGGCGAATGCTGACGAAGTGTTCGAGAAGGACGGGCAATACTTCAAGTTGGCGAAGTGGCGTAAGGGCACATTAGACGGAAGTTTGGTTTATGCGTATAGTTCGAGTAATTCAAGCACTGGATATAAAGCGGTTTACGTTGAAGGTGTGTATAATGATGCCGTCTCAAGGTCAGCAATTGTTGCGAAATTTGATGGTAAAGTCCTCAACTTAAACGCATCATTAACCGCTTCTGATATTCAAAATGGCATAGTTGTAGGAAATCCCACTCGTTTATTCTTGACAATTTCCAACGCAAACAGCGGATGGGGAGACTCTTACAATCCGACAGCCGACGAGATTAAGGCGTATTTCATGGGATGGAAAATGTACCAAGAAGGGAACAGAGAAACACCGTATACGAGCGGAACCAAACAGTGGTTTAAAATTAATCGCCCAGCAGATTCCAGCGTATCATCAATTCCGACGGACACATACTCGGAATGGACGCCATACCAACTCGTATATCAACTTGCAACGCCAACTGTCGAACCGATCACGTCAGAAGGGCAATTGACGTTAAACGAAGGCAATAACCAAGTTGAAGTCGGAACGGGTATCGTGTTGCGTGAACCTAATACAGCGGGTTTATATTCAAATACTTACTATTTAAACGATACGGTTTATGGTAAACCCTTGAAATACAAAGTCTTGGATATTCTTGCTATATTCCGTAACAATCAAAGGGACTACAAATGGACTATTTATTCGGGGAACAATCAATACGGCAATAAAAAAGCAAGCCTTGCATCGGATAAATACGATCCATCCGTAACGTACACGGTAACGTATTTGATGCTGGACAAGTCTCCAATTGTTCCTATCTTCGGATCGGTAGCCGAAAACGAAAAGGCGTTGTTTACGGACTTGGTACAAGACGTTCAACAAGCGAATGCACGTATTAGCGTTGTGGAGTCGAAAAAGGCTGAAAAGGATAGTCCGGCGTGGATTACGCCAACGTTGCTTAATGGTTGGGTTAACTTCTCGAATGGGTTTAGTCCGGCAGGATATTATAAAGATTCATCGGGATATGTGCATATAAGAGGGTTAATCAAGTCCGGATTTGGAGGTGCATTTTTCATGCTTCCAAAAGGATATCGCCCTGCACATGCTTTAGCTATATCAACTATTTCTGCCGCGAATGCCGCAGGCGATGGAGCATTGCCAGCAAGCATAAATGTATTTCCTGATGGTACAGTTATTACTGCTGTTAACTTCCAATCGGGCTTTATGTCATTGGAGGGAATTTCATTTTTAGCTGAACAATAAAGGAGGATTCAAATGAAAGTCGTACCTAAAGTAAATATAGACGGCCTCTATTTGGAGGACGAGTTGGTGGGCGATGCCTTTTCCGGTGTCGTCCCTTTTTATGCCGAGCCAGAACCTCCGGTATTCGATCCGGAAGCATCAGAAGAGGTTGAGGAACCGGAAGACGTGGAAGAGGTTGAACCAGAGATTAAGGGTTACATTGTAGGCGTGCCGGTTCCTGCAGGACTGTTTCGGCCGAAGTTTGATCTGAAGGCATGGGAAGCCTATCTCGAAGAGGAAGAGACAGCACGAACTGAGTATCAAGCTCTTTATGATGCCTGGCTTCAATTACCTGAAGAAGAAAAGGAAGAAGCGCCGCAATATGTCGGTCCCGATTTTCCGGATTTGTGGATCGAAGGGTTAAGCCAGGAAGAGATTGACGAGCTGACCAAGCCGCAGCCTGAAGAACCTTCAGAGCTGGATCTGCTAAAACAGCGACTTGCTGAAGCAGAAGCACGGAATGAGCAGCTGGCTGAGGAAAGTACACTGAATCAAGTTGCTCTGATGGAGCTGCATGCCATGATTTTAGGGTTGTCTTCAGGCGGCGAATCTAATGAGGCTTAAACTTGCCAGGCTGCTGATCCGTTGGGCTTTGTTACTCGTGAAAGGGGGTGAGACTATGTTGGCTGTATACGTGGCCCTGATCCATAAGGGTGTTATTAAGTTGGAAGCTGTACCTACAGGAAGCCGTGAGAAAGTAGCGGAAGCTTTGGAGGCAGCAGGGATGGACCAAAACGGCAATATCGCGTAGCCAGGCGTTCCTGAAACGGAACGCTATTATTATGCCCTCTGGAGTGGTCAGGGGGCTTTTTCATATATACAAAGAGAAGGGGGAGAAAGCCGTGGACGAGAGGGTGAAAGAGATGGCTGACGAAAATTCGAAGTTGCTTGTCGATATTCAGATCCAGCTTGCACGCATAGAGAAAACGCTGGAGGTTGTGCCAACGTTGGCGGCAGCCGTAGAAACGGTCCGTGAGATCGCTCGTAATGCGGACCAGTCATCCAAGTCGGCGCATCACAGGGTAGACATGCTTCAATCCGCGAAAGAGATTGCGGACGATGCTTTGCGTAAAGCTGAATCGGCTTTGGCCACACAGAAAGCACAAGCTGAGGATCAAAAGTGGTTTAAACGCACCTTCTACGGAGCAGTAATTGCCGTAGTTGCAGGGGCTATTGTTACGGCTGTATGGGCCGGACTTAAACTAGGGGGAATGTAATTATGACAATGAAATGGTGGAAAGCTGCAGGAGTTCGGGTGATTAAAACGGGAGCGCAGGTTGCTATTGGCGTAATCGGTGCAACTACTGTATTCACAGAAGTTGATTGGCGTGTAGTGGGTGGGACAGTCGTATTATCAATGATCACCAGCCTGTTAACAAGTTTGGCAGGTTTGCCAGAAGTAAGCAAAGGAGCTGGTACAGATGTTTAAAGTATGGATCGATGCAGGACATGGTGGTAAGGATCCGGGAGCAGTTGCTTACGGGCTCCAGGAGAAGGATGTTGCACTGAAGGTATCGCTCGGAATTAAGGAGCGCATGGAAGCAGCCTATGAAAATGTGCAGGTTTTGCTGTCGAGATCCACGGATGTATTCCTGGAGCTTCGTGAACGGACAAGCAAGGCGAACGCAGCCGGCGCCGATCTCCTAGTCTCCATTCATTGCAACGCTGGTGGGGGAAAAGGTGGATTCGAGTCTTTCCGGTATACATCTGCATCCCAAAACAGCATTAAGCTGCAGGACGTGCTGCACAAGGCGGTCATGGCCAAACTGGGTGGCACTGATCGGGGCCAGAAAGCTCAGAACCTGCACATGGTCCGTGAATCTAAAATGCCGGCAGTACTCACCGAAAATTTATTTGTTGATGTGGCAGCTGACGCGGATCGGCTAAAGCAAGCCAGTGTGATCGATGCAATCATTGAAGGGCATGTCCAAGGGATTGTGGCATATCTGGGGTTGAAAAGCAAGGCAAAGGAGGTCAAGACAATGACTCAGGAAAGAGATATTAACGTCCCGAGTATGTGGGCTGAAACGACATGGAAAGAGGTAACGGAGAAGGGATTCTTCGACGGCACGCGTCCGGGTGCTTTGGTTACTCGAGAGGAGCTGGGGGCTGTCGTCAGCCGGCTGTTGAAGTATGTTGACCAAATAGGTTAAATATGGTAATATAATTTCAAATCCGAAAGCATCGGTAAAAAGGCTCTGCTGGCATAACGCCGGTGGAGCCTTTTTTTTATAATTTTCAGCCACTGATCTTCCAAAAATCAGCCCAAAATCAGCCGAAATACAAGCGTTATACAAACGAAGCGTATTAAAGAAGGTTGTACAATATTTATGAAATCAGGAGAGAGGTGGTTTAAAAAGATGGAAAGTGGATAAAAAAGGAATAGTTTTAATTGTAATCCCTAGTTCCATTGTTTATACTTGTGTCAAAGACAATAGGACTGGAGAACTTGAAATGATCATTCAAACCGGTAGATTCAATACCATTTTTCCAAGGATTGATAATTTAAGGAAAAGAGCCTTCGATATTGAAGAGCGTCTACAAGCTTATTACTCTGCAATAAACGTTATAGCTCTTCCTGACAATGCTCCTGAAATGTTAACGAGGCTTAGCGCAAGTTCTATTAATGGGCATTCGCAAATAGAAATATCACTAAGCAACGCTCAAGTTAATGTGCAATTCGATGAATTGTTTAACACAGATCCTGAGAAGTGTTTGAATTATCTGAAGAAGAGAGCAGATCTTTTAAACGATACAATGCAACCATATTTAATAGATGGTGCACTATTCTCTGGTTTGACTATTGAGGGCATTGTTCCTATTGATAGTGAGCTTGCGGTTGATGTAATTAAAGATAAATTTCTTAATTACCGATCCAACACTGAGCCTTTTGATATTGAATACAAATTGGCCTTTGTATTAGAAGATCGGTATTACGTTAACCTAGTTTTCAGGAATATCAGATTCTTTGAGGGAATCGGAATGAATCCGCAAGATATGGTGTCTATAGTCGAAAAATCCAACCTACTGGGAGTATCTATTGATATTAACGATAGATATCTTTTTAACAGAGATACGGCTTATCGAACTCAGGCGGACACACTTAATGAGATTTACAATATAATGGAACGTATTGTAAAGGATAAGCTACCAAAAATGATTACGGAAGGTGTGATTGAATTATGATGAGTGTAATGAATAGCAGTTCATCTCTCGCCCTCAAATCTGCTGCCGTAATACTGACTACTCTGACTTCAATGTCCGGTATAGCTTCAACAAGCTCATCATTTAGCCCTATGGAAAATAACATTGGTAAATTTAGCTTCGAAGAACAAACTGGGACGCCTGATGTGATTTCATTCAAGAACAAAAATTGGGTAACGGAGGCCCAAGAGCTGTTTCCTGAAATGAGAGACTTCACAAAAGAAGAAGCGGAAAACTACGAGAAAGCACTGGATGAATTATTTGTGCCAACTGGTAGGAACTTCTTTGATTTATGCTAACAGATTTTGTTAAATTTGTAGAAGAGCTATTTCCCTCAATCTCTCCGTACACTAGGGAAGAAGTAAAGCGCTCGATTCGTCAGTTTGAGACCTTAGGGCGTCATACAAAGTTTTGCTTGGCACAGCCATTTGAATTCCTCTCTCAAGGGGATATTATTGCCAATATCCCCTTTGTGAGATTTAATGAAAAAGGTGAGCAATCAACTATGACTGCTATGGGGATGTTGATTTCAAACACGTGTGATGCTGAGAATGATGAATCAATTATGTTTGCTCCTCTGGTTCCCATTTCTAAAATAAAGGGTGATACACATGCGATGAAAAGTAACCTGAATTATCGCTTGTTGTATATTCCAGATGCTAATTTAGATGACTACATAATAGATCTAAGTCTAGTTAATTCCTATTCAAGAAAGCTTATTGAAGGTGGAATGAAAGCTGGGAAAATTCAGAAATTCTCTTCACTGAATAAACTGGGGTATTATTTATTCCTAAGCAAACTAACTGTTCATATGATGCGACCTGAAGATTCAGGGGTACAGTCAATGCGCACTGATATAGCCGGGTAAGCAATCAAGCCCTGTTGACCATATAGGTTAACAGGGCTTTTTGGTTCATTTACTTAATTTGTATAGACAATACTGATTTAATGAAACACTTTCCGCAGCTGCTCGTTCAACCAATTGCCGGTGAAGGCTACGAGGTACCCGAAGATTAAACTTTCCACTGTATTCATCTTCACCGATAGGCTCAGGAATGGCATCTCCATACTCCAGCTTAACTTCCAGGTATCCTTCCATGGCTTCCCGTAAACTTTCATATGCTTCAGCAAAGGTATCCCCGTTGCTCTGACATCCATCTAATTCAGCAACAGTTGCGAAGAAATAGTCACCGCTCTCATCCTTTATCGGTCTGATCTGGATTGTATAGGGTAGAGCCATGTAATAGGCTAAATCTTTCTTTTGATCTTGGTTTGCCATTAATATGCGGCTAGGATATGATGAGGATTAAGGAAAGGGGAGCGGTCACTCCCCAATCCGGTCCAGTACGTCTTTGACGTATGCCGCCTTTAGTGGTTGTTCCTTTTTGATGGTTATCAAGTCTCCTGCTTGGTTTCGGAAATGGAAGTGCGAGCCGTTGCTTCTCACTAATCCGTATCCGTGATGCCGGAGTACCTTGGCGACTTCATCATATTGGATTCCGCTTGGGCGGTCTTTCATTTTCTGGACCAATTTTTCGATCCTAGCCATGTCTCACCTCCTATTTATATAGTACCATATATGGTACTATTATTCAAGTGTCTAATTGGATTATTTTTCTGTTGAATAAAGAACATATGTTCGTATATAATAAATCCAATAAAGGAGGCGATAGTGTGGCGAGTAAATTAAGCGGCAACGGAATGTATGAAGGGTCGAGGATGATCCTGCCTGAGCACCGAGAAGCGTACACCGCATTGTTGGAGGAACAAAAAAAGAGAGGTAAACCTGACCTCGACGAGCAAGCTCAGTTAGAAATTGAATGGGCATTGGTTGAATCATATAATAGAAGAAAGACGGTTGAGTTGGTTGTATTCAGTCCCTTTGAAGACGAACGAATTAAGGGTATTGTTGTCTACATAAATTCAGGGACTAAGGAAATTGAACTTCTCACCAGTGACGGAAATCCTAAACGCGTAAACCTTGCAGAAATTACATCGGCTTCATTCTAAACAACATTTATTCCGCCAGGTAAATCCTTGGCGGTTTTTATTTTATTTAAGTCCATAAACATCAGACCAGAAAAAAAAGGGGCAGACATGGGGCAGACAACCGTATATTCTACAATTGTATGAGCCAGCAATGACTGCCGTAAAATTTTAAAAACCCTGATATATCAAGCTTTTGAAGAAGTGTGACACTTATTGACTAGGCCAAAGATCAGCCTTCCAAGCTGGTAGCGTGGGTTCGATTCCCATCACCCGCTTAACTTAGAGAATCCTCTTGTTAATCACAAGAGGGTTTTCTTTTTTTACTCAAAGTGATGAAAGCGCAGTATTTGCTTTCTTACATTCATTCAAAGCTTTGCAATTCCCCCAACTTCTGGTACAATAACGGAGAAATTGATACTATACATGAATGAGAGGTAACCACACGTCCCATGAAGTAAGACACATGAATTGAACCCCAGTAACTGCAGAAGATGTATGACGCAGTCAGCCGAAGCGGCTGAGCAATGAGGGGATTCGTGTGTCCAAATTCAGCTATGGGATCAGGTGTGTGTGCTAGCCGAGTAATGTGGCTTGTGTACCCTTCTTGGGTGTTTATTTGTCATACCTGGGTGTACCTTGTGCTTGTTTTTTGACGCTTTATCCAAACCTGAATTGCCAGACCGCCGGCGGATGCCAGCGGTTTTTTTTGTTCAGGAAATGATGTCTAAGGTTTCCTGCGAGCCAAGGCAGCTCTGCGTGATCGAGATTAACGATATCATCTCGAAGAAGCTCGGGATGAATTTGATTTTTTAGCGCAGGAAGGATGAAGTCTTATGATGACATTGGTACGCCTACATGAAGTATCAAAAGAATGGAACGGGATGGAATTGTTTGCAGGATTAAATCTGGAAATTAACGAAGGTGAGCGGCTTGCGATTCTCGGTCGCAATGGATGCGGGAAAACCACATTGTTACGCATCATTTTAGGGGAAGAGGAGGGAGGCGGACATATTGAGCGCCACGTCCCGCAGAAGGAGTGGGGATTCATGCGTCAACGCTCTCTAATTGACCCCGATATGAAGGTGCTGGATGCAGTACGGAAGGAAAGTGGCCGGATCTATGAAGTGAAATGTGAGTTGGAAGAACTGGAACGGCGTATGGGCATGAGCGGGAGTGAAGATGAGCAGCGGCTGCTTGAAGCCTATACCGTAGTCATGGAGCAATATGAGCAGCTGAACGGCTACATGTGGGAGACCGAGGTGGAAAAGGTGTTGACCCGTCTGGGTTTAAGCTCGGAGCACTGGAACAGATCCTATCATTCCTTGAGTGGTGGACAAAAAACCAAGGCAAGGCTGGCAGGACTGCTGGTCAGCAAACCCCAATTTCTTATTTTGGATGAACCGACGAATCATCTGGATGAAGATAGCATGCGCTGGCTCGAAGAGTGGCTATCCAATTACACCGGAACGCTGCTCTTTGTTTCACATGACCGGACCTTTATTGATCAGGTAGCAACAGGTGTCATTGAATTTAATCCGCAAACGCTGACCAAATATAAAGGTGGATATTCTGACTATAAAGTTCATAAGGAGAGGGAACGGCGAGAACAGGAAACCCTATACCGCAAACAGGAACTGGAGCGCAAAGCGCTTGAAGAAACCATTCGCAATTATCAGGAGTGGTTCCATAAGGCCCACAATTCAGCAACGGACGTGGAGGTTAAGATCACTCAGAGCTTTTACAAAGCCAAAGCCAACAAAAACATTTCACGTTACCATGCAAAACAGAAACAGTTGGAACGGCTGGAGAATGAACGGGTAGAGAAACCTCGCGATGCAGTCAAGCTAAACATGGAATTGCAAGTTGACACGTTAGCGGCACGCCAGCTGCTTGAAATGAGAGACGTCTGCTTCGCATATCCGGGGGGACATCCGTTATTTCACAATCTGGGAATTGCCGTCGGCCGAGGGGATCGGCTTGCCGTACGTGGACCGAATGGTACGGGGAAAACGACCCTGCTGAAGCTGATGATTGGTGAACTTGAACCAGAGCAGGGGGTGGTGAGAAGGCATCCACAGCTGAAGATCGGCTACTTTTCTCAAGAGCTTGAGGGACTTCCCGAGAATCAGACGCTGCTGGACAGCTTGCTCAGTCTCCCATCCATGACTCAGAGTGCAGCCCGAACCATTCTGGGATGTTTTCTATTTACCAGAGAGGATGTATTCAAGCGCATCGGGAACCTGAGTATGGGAGAGAAATGCAGGGTTGCGTTTTTGAGATTATACTTTGGCGGTGCAAACTTGCTGGTTCTGGATGAGCCGACAAACTATCTGGATATTGATACCCAGGAAGTGATGGAGAATGTATTAAAACAGGCTTCGGGTGCTCTGGTCCTTGTGTCTCATGACCGAATGCTGACCAAAATGCTGGCAAATCGCTTGCTTGATCTGGAGCCTGGAGGGAAGGTTACGGTATTTGAAGGAGGAGTTCTGGATTGGGAAGAGTCGAAAAAACTCCGAGATTCTTCACTTGGCCAGCGGGAATCGGATGATGAACGATTACGCCTGGAAATGCGACTGTCCGAACTGCTATCTCCCATGAGCAATGCAGGCATAGATATCCTTGCCCATCCAGAAGCTGCTGAAGAACGAGCTGCGGAAGCCGCTGAGATCCGTGACATTCAAGAGCGGTTAATTCAGCTTCGGCGGAAGGATGCGAGCAAAAAATAGATGATTGACTGGCTTGCTATTTCGATTGAATTTGCATATAATTATGAACGATCATCGATAAATACGTCGATATAGGTTTGATTCATTAACAAACGTGATGATGGAGACAAGTAAGCAGTGCCTCTGGACAGGGAGGAAGCGCCGTAGATTGAGAGCGTTTCTGTAGAACCAGGCTGCCGAAATTCACTCCGAAGCGGTTCCCTGAACTTGACTTGGCAGCAATTGCTGAGGCTCAGCAGTAGGGGCAAACGGTTAACGGTCGTTATTCCGTACAGAGTGAGACAGACGTGTTACAGGCCGGAAGGGCCAGTCAGCACCGGATGTCTAACAAGGGTGGTACCACGGTCTTTTCGTCCCTTTTGGGGAGAAAAGGCCTTTTTTTGTTGCAATAACACCACATAAAGGGGGCAATTACACATGAAAGAACGTTTAGAAGCATTGAAGATTGAAGCGCTGGAACAATTGTCCGGCGTGAACGATCCGCAGACGCTTGGTGATCTGCGTGTGAAGTATTTGGGGAAAAAGGGTGCATTGACTGAAATTTTGCGTGGCATGGGTGCACTTAGTGCAGAGGAACGTCCCGTAATCGGGCAAGTGGCCAACGACGTTCGCGGCGCCATTGAGGAAGTCATCGACAGCAAGCAGGAGCAATTCCAGAAGGAAGAGACGGCGAAGCGTCTTCAGTCCGAGACCATTGATGTCACCTTGCCAGGACGTCGTGGACGTCAAGGCGGTCTGCATCCACTGACCAAAGTGGTACAGGAAATCGAAGATATTTTCATCGGCATGGGATATCGCGTAGCAGAAGGTCCTGAGGTGGAAATGGATTACTACAACTTTGAAGCACTTAACCTGCCGAAGAATCACCCGGCGCGCGATATGCAGGATTCCTTCTATGTGACCGAAGACCTGTTGATGCGAACCCATACGTCTCCGGTGCAAGTACGCACCATGCAAAGCATGAAAGGGGAAGTACCTGTCAAAGTCATTTGCCCGGGTAAAGTATACCGCCGTGATGATGACGATGCTACGCATTCCTTCCAGTTCAATCAGGTTGAAGGTTTGGTCATCAGCGAAAACATTCGCATGAGCGACTTGAAGGGTACACTGCTGCAATTTGTGCGTGAAATGTTCGGTGCTCACACTGAAATTCGTCTGCGTCCAAGCTTCTTCCCGTTCACCGAGCCAAGTGCTGAAGTGGATGTAACTTGTGTACAATGCGGCGGCAGCGGCTGCCGAGTATGTAAACAAACCGGATGGCTTGAAATTCTGGGCGGCGGAATGGTTCATCCGAAGGTGCTGGAAATGGGTGGATATGATCCCGAGAAGTACAGCGGTTTCGCGTTTGGTATGGGGGTAGAACGTATCGCCATGCTGAAGTACGGTATCGATGACATTCGTCATTTCTATAACAGTGATATGGCATTCCTGAAGCAATTCGGACGGCTGTAAACTTTACGATAAGCAAGCGCTAAAGGAAATTTAGCTAAACCAATTTATAGATTAAGGAAGTGAACGTCCATGAGAGTATCGACAGATTGGCTGTCTGATTATATTGCCCTTGAAGGTGTGACGCCACAGGAACTGGCAGAGAAAATTACACGTGCAGGGATCGAAATCGATGTAGTGGAGAACCGCAACCAGGGCGTAAACAAAGTGGTTGTAGGGTATGTGAAGAGCAAGGAGAAGCACCCGGATGCGGACAAACTGAACGTATGCATCATTGACGCCGGTCAGGAAGAGGATCTTCAGATCGTATGTGGTGCGAAAAATGTGGATGCGGGTCAAAAGGTAGCCGTAGCCCTGGTTGGAGCGAAGCTACCTGGCGGTTTGGATATCAAAAAAGCCAAGCTGCGCGGCGTCGTTTCACTTGGCATGATCTGCTCTGCAAAAGAGCTCGGCATGAACGACAAGTTGCTTCCTAAAGATCAGCAGGAAGGCATTCTTGTCCTGCCGGAGCAAACGGAAATCGGCACACCAATCAGCCAGGTGCTTGGTCTGGACGATCATGTGCTTGAACTGGATCTGACACCAAACCGTTCCGACTGTCTGAGCATGCGCGGTGCAGCTTATGAAGTTGGCGCCATTCTGGGTCGTGAAGTGAAGCTGCCTAATCCGAAAGAACAGCTGGTTGAAGTCGGTGATGCTGCTGCCGATCATATCTCGGTGGAAATCACGGCGCAGGAACAATGCAGTCACTATGCTGCCCGTTATGTAACGGGTATCAAACTGGGAGCTTCTCCGCTCTGGATGCAAAACCGTCTAATGGCGGCTGGTGTTCGTCCAATTAACAATATCGTGGATATCACGAACTATGTCATGCTGGAGTACGGTCAACCGCTGCACGCCTTTGATGCAAATAAACTGGAAAAAGGTCATATTGAAGTACGCATGGCTAAGGAAGGCGAAACGATCGTGACCCTGGATGGTCAGGAGCGTAAGCTGGAACCGCATATGCTGCTGATTACCGATGGCGTGAAACCGGTAGCCATTGCGGGTGTTATGGGTGGCGAGAATTCCGAGGTATCGGAAGGCACAGTCAATCTGCTGCTCGAGTCCGCCAAGTTCGACGGCGGAACGGTTCGAAAAACATCGCGCCAATTGGGGCTGCGTTCCGAAGCTAGCATGCGTTTTGAGAAGGAAGTTGATCCGGGGGCTGTTATCACGGCACTGGACCGTGCGGCTGAATTGATTCAGCGCTATGCTGAAGGCCAAGTACACCAGGGAATTGTGGAAGCTGGAGCCGAGGTGGCAGAGAAGGTTGTTATCCAGCTGTCACTCGACAGACTGAACCGTTATCTGGGAACCGACCTTTCACTGCTTGAGGTGAAAACCATTTTTGCTCGTCTGCACTTTGCATGCGGCGATGCTGAACAAGGATTGCTTGATGTGGAAGTACCAACGCGCAGAGGTGATATTACTCGCGACGTAGATCTCTTTGAAGAAATTGCCCGTTTGTATGGATACGACAACATTCCAACCACATTAATTGAAGGACCGACAACACCAGGAGCCTACACACGCTCACAGGCAATGCGCCGTACCATTCGTGGACTGCTCGCAGGCAGCGGGTGGCAGGAAATGATTAGCTACTCCTTTGTACATCCGGATAAAGCATCCTTGTTCCCGGCATTGACTGCAGGAAGCAAGGCGGTGAAGCTGGCTATGCCTATGAGTGAGGATCGCAGCGTGCTACGCACAAGCGTTCTGCCGCAAATGCTGGATGCAGCAGTGTATAATATGAACCGGAAGCAGGATTCACTTGCTGTATTCGAAGTGGGCAGCGTGTTCTTCACCGAAGAAGAAAAGCTGACGAAGCAGCCGTATGAAATTCCGGTCCTGAGCTTACTGCTTACAGGTAACCGTGCCGCTCAGCAGTGGAATGTAGGGGTAGAAAAAGTGGACTTCTTCGATCTGAAAGGTGCGCTTGAGAACCTGTTCTCCTATGTTGGATTGGAACAACGCATTCGTCTTGTTGCAAACAGTCCGGAAGGGTTCCATCCAGGACGTTCTGCCTCCGTGTATTTGGAAGGGAAGGACGGCGGTGAAGGTAAATTGATCGGTACCATGGGTCAATTGCATCCTGAACTTCAACAACAATATGATCTGAACGATGTGTATATCGCAGAGATTGCTCTTGAGGCAATCTATAGTGAAGCAGACGTGGATATCCGTTACCGTGAGCTTCCGCGTTTCCCGGCTGTTGAACGCGATATTGCCGTAGTCGTAAGTAAAGACATTGAAGCAGGAGCTATGCTCAGCTCGATTCGTGAGGCTGCAGGAGAGCTGCTGCAAACAGTACAGGTATTCGATGTGTTCACAGGCAGCAAACTGGGTGAAGACAAGAAGAGTGTGGCCATGGCGCTTGTGTATCGCAACCGCGAGCGTACACTGACGGACGAGGAAATCACAGAGGTTCATGCTCGTGTGGTTGCCCGTCTGGAGGAGCAATTCGGAGCAGAATTGCGCAAATAGAACAGAAGCCAATTTTTTGAACAACAATTAGCAGGAATTGCTTGAAGTCACATCGAATCCTTAGCATTAGAGGATCGATGTGACTTTTTTGTCATTACAGCTTAGAATCAACATACAGACTTGAAGGAGGGCACAACTGTGACTACACCTGATCGTACACGCGTCACCGTAGAGATCTACGGGACTTCCTATAAACTGGTTGGCAGCAGTGCCGACTATATGAAACAAGTAGCTAATCTGGTGGATGAGCGCATGAGCGCAATTTCCAAGAACCATTCCCGTCTGGATACCCCGCGTATTGCGGTACTGGCGGCTGTACATATGGCTGAACAGTCTCTTCAGACCCAGGAGATCCGTAATGAACTGAAAATGCTGACTGGTGAACGGACAGAACTTCGAAATGAATTGAACAGGCTGAATGCCATTCAAAGTGAACATCAGAAGGAGCTGGAGCGTCGTGACCAGGCGCTGGCTGAAGCGACCAAGCAGAAGACTGAGGCAGAGCAGGCCATGGCGAAGCTGCAATCCGAGAAGCAGGATGAAGTAAACAAGCTGCAATCATTGCTTGAACAGGAACGAAGTCAGGCTGCAGCCCGTGAACAAAAGTTGCAGTCACAGACTGCTGCGCAGCTGAAGGAAGCCGAAGAGAAGATGAAATTGCGCTTGAAAGAAGCCGAAGAGAAGGCGGCCAACCAGCTTAAGCAGGCTCAGGCACAGGCAGCGGGACAGTACAAGGAACTGCAAGATAAGACAGCAGCCCAACTAAAAGAAGTCCAAGCACGGGCTGCTGCTGAGTTACAGCAGAGCCAGGCGAAGGCAGCAGGACAGTACAAGGAACTGCAGGATAAAACAGCAGCCCAGATGAAGGAAGCGGAGAGTCGTGCTGTCGCAGAACGCCAGAAAATCGAGGCAAAGGCAGCACAGCAGGTGCAGGCAGCCAAAGAAGAAGCCGAGGCTGCGATTTTGTCCGAATTGGAACAGGCTGAGAGTCAATTGAAGAAGGTTCAGGAAGAGGCTGAGCTTCAATACCGTGAACTTCAATCCCAAACGGATCAGCGCTTGCAAGAGGCGAAGCAGCAGGCAGAAGAGCAATTAAGATTCCAGCTTGGCAAGGTCCAGGAAGAGCAGACATCACAGCTACAACAAACGAAAGAGGAACACTTAACAGAGATCGAAAAGCTAAAAGCTGATTTCCACGAATCTTCAGAGCAGGCCGAATTGGAATGGATGGAAAAAGAAGCAGCCTACGAGGAGCAGTTACAACAAGTAAAAGCCGAGGCAGCTTCTCAGTTCACAGAAGCCGCAGCTAATGCTGAGGCCAAACTGCAGGAAGAACGTGGGAAACTGCTGCAGCAGCTGGAAAACGAGCGCACACAAGCTGAGGGTCGTGTAGCAGAAATTGAGAACCAGCTTAAGGATATACGCAGGCAGCTTGAAGAGGCCCAGGAAGTGGCTGCTGATCAGGAACAGCAGCTCCAGCAGGAACGCGCTGAGCAGGATGCATTGCGCAAGGAACAAGCGCAGCGCAAACAGGCTCAGGAAGTTCAGGCTCGGCGCATAACGGAACTTGAACAGCAGTTGGGGCAGCTGAAGGAAGACAGTACCCAGCTCCAGGAGCAGCTGCGTGAAACGGAGATCGCTTTGCAAAAGTCTCGTGAAACGGAGCAGGAATGGAAACGACAATACAACGAGACAGTGGAGAGAGAAACTTCTCTTGCAGCACAGCTTCGGAAAGTTCAGGAGCAGCATGGATTGCTTGAAAAAGAAATTCAGAAGCTTCGTGAAGCCGAAGAGAAGTCCGAGAATGAGCAGCGTAGATTGCAGAAAGTTCTGGAGCAGGCTCATGCTGCCGTACGAACACTGCAAAATGAAATCAGCACGCTTACCGAAAGCGGAAAATCCTGGAAAGACCTGGCCGAACAGCGCCTTGTCGAAATGGGAGAGCTGGAGACTCAGGTGCTTGAAGCAGCAGAACAGAATGAAACATTAGAGTCTGGTGTACAGTCCCTTCATGATGAATTAACCGTGGTTAAGGAAGAAGCTCGTAGTTACAGAGAAGAAGCGAATCGCTATAACGAGCAGGCAAGTCGTGTGCAGCAGGAGCGCGAACAGCTTGAAGAGGAGCTGAACCGGATCCGTGAAGAACTAAACCAACTTCAGGAATCCTATAAACAAATCCGCAACGATTATGGGGATGCATTGCAGCGGGAGGAAAATCACACGCGCAAGCTGGCTGAACTGGATCAAGAAAAGCAGGCACTGGAACAAGCAATTGCAACATCCGGCGAGCATGCTGCCAAGCTAACTGAGCAAATCGCAGAACAAAGAAACTTGCTTGCACAGACAGAGGAAGAAGCACTTGAATGGCAGATTAAGCATGAAGAGTTGTCTGCAAAACAGGCAGAGCTTATATTACAACTGGATGAGTTAAAGGAGCGAGAAACCGGGTTACTCTCTCGTGTGGAACAAGCCGAGCAGCAGGACCAGGTCTGGCAGCGTCGTGCAGATGAATGGGCCGTACAGGAGCAATCCTGGCAGGAACGCTGGAACCTGCTTGAGAATGAATTGAATGCTTGGCAGAAGGAAAGTGCCGCCAGTGTTGAAAAGGTAGAGGCGCTAGAACAGGAGCGTGAGCAGCTCGATAAGCTCCGTAACGAAGCCATAGAAGAGAAACAAACGATGGAAAATGAACTGCTGGAGATTGGTGAGCGCTACGAACTCGCTGCGAATCAGCTTAGACTGCTGCAGGTTGAACGCGAAATGGAGCAGGAGAAGGCAGAGCAGCTGAACATGGAGTATCGCCAGC
This sequence comes from Paenibacillus illinoisensis NBRC 15959, assembly GCF_004000925.1. GTDB lineage: Bacteria > Bacillota > Bacilli > Paenibacillales > Paenibacillaceae > Paenibacillus > Paenibacillus illinoisensis. Next base: position 184,786 of record NZ_BIME01000010.1, read on the forward strand.
TGCGGGATGAATATACGAAATTGCAGACGGAATATAACGAATGGATCGAATTGATTGAACAGGATCAGACCTAAGGGTATCAGATCATAACTAAAATCATGGGCATCGAACGATTGTACAATTTGTTATAATACAGAAAGAGCTCCCGTCGTTACGGGGGCTCATTGTCTTGGGACTTATTCTTCGACAATAATTTTGGAGATCATGCTGCTATGTCCACTTCCACAGAACACGGAGCAGGACATCTCGAATTCTCCAACCTTGTCAGGAGTAATAACTTTAGAGCTGTTTCTGGTGTCCAGCTGAAGATTCAGCTCAGGAACGAGAATGCCATGATTACCATTGACGTTTTCGTAAACAATGTTAACGGGGACCCCTTTTTTAAGATGGTATTCCGGTTGGTCAAATTCATAGTTGCTCGCTTTAATGACGAGTTCCTCACTTGCGGTTACGCCTGGATCGGATTCACCGCTGCTGCCCGAATCTGCTGATTGTTTGCTTCCTCCGCAAGCGGCGAGAACCAGAATTAACATGCAGGCTGCAAGCCAAGCCATAGTCTTTTTCATCATGAGCCTCCTTAAGCATGATATAGATGAAATTTTAATCATTTCTCAAGTCATCATACCGCAAAATGGTAAGGCCTGTACATGAAGGCTATGTCGTTTTTTTGAAGATTAGTTAGTAAGGTTTTCTCTCTAATCTTGAGGAATGGCCGAGAGGTTATGGAAATGAAAAAACCTCATCTGGCATATGGCCATCAGAGGTTTAAGGAAGAATCGCAGGTGTTGCATGCAGTTGCATTATTAGGTGCTTCTTAGTTATTCTTGGAGCTTCGTCCTGCTTCAAAAGGTGTGGATACCGGAATGAACAAATCGATAATCCCAATCACCAACGCAGCAAGAATAGCGCCAAGCAAACTAACTTCGACATGGTCAACAATATATTGACCAAGCCAGATCACCAATGCACTGACAATGAAGCCGACGATTCCGCGGCCAAAAGGAGTGACTCTTTTGCCAAAGACGCCTTCAATGATCCAGCCGAGCAGCGCAATAACCAGAGCGAGCAGCAGAGCGCTCCAGAAACCACCGACAGCAAATCCAGGAACGATCCAGCTGACAACCATCAATACGATTGCAGCGATGATAAAACGTACGACATGTCCCAAGAAGTTCAACGTGTTTACCTCCTTTAAGTTCAGATCGGATTATGCATTTGGAACCATCACACATGGAGAGGTTGCAAAATCCTGACACCTGTAGTTTGCGGCATGATGTCAGAACTTATGTGTGGAAGGATTCGTTAAATAGCGCAGTAAAGTTTCTTTCGTTATAATACAGATATAGTTTGGAAGGAGTTGTACACTTGGACACGAAAATTTTACACACACTGGAATACCGCAAAATTTTAAATACATTGCAAAGCTATGCCCAAACAACCATGGGTAAGAAGAAAGCGGAACAACTGGAACCCATCAGTGAACTGGAAGAAGTAAAACGGCTGCTCCAGCAGACCGATGAAGCCTTCACTTTTGATCGTCTGAAAGGGTCGCCTTCTTTTGGAGGCATTGTGGACATCACGGCATCCGTGAAACGGGCCGAAATTGGAGGAACCCTGAATCCGCATGAACTTCTCGGGATTTCCAATACAACCTTGGCTGCTCGCCGTTTGAAACGTCAGATTGCCGCTCTTCACGAAGATGAGAAGATTGAGTCCCTGTTCTTTATCAGCAATCAGCTGTCGGAGCAAAAAGCACTCGAAGACGCGATTCGCGTCTGTATTGATGACAATGCAGAAGTAGCGGATAGTGCCAGTGTAACTTTGGCCCAGATCCGACGTGAGCTGCGCGGGGGAGAAGCCAGAATCCGTGAGAAACTGGATTCCATGATTCGTTCCTCGACCGTATCCAAAATGCTTCAGGATCAGCTGATCACCATTCGTGGAGACCGATTTGTCATCCCGGTAAAAGCGGAATATCGTTCTTACTTCGGCGGGATCGTACACGATCAGTCAGGTTCAGGAGCCACGCTGTTTATCGAACCAGAGTCCATTGTAGCGATGAACAATAAATTGCGTGAGACCCGAATCCGGGAAGAACGCGAAATTGAAGTGATTTTGCAGAAATTGACAGCACTTGTCAGTGAGCAGGGTGAGTGGCTGTTGTATGATGTCGATTTGCTGGGTTCCCTGGACTTTATCTTCGCCAAAGCACGGCATGCCCGTGAATTAAAAGCCACCTTGCCGCGCATGAATGATCGTGGGTTTATTAAGCTCAAAAAAGGTCGCCACCCGCTGATTGCTATTGAAAACGTGGTGCCGACAGATATTGAGCTGGGCAATGATTATACATCCATTATTGTGACGGGACCGAATACGGGTGGTAAAACCGTAACACTCAAAACGATTGGATTACTAAGCCTGATGGCGATGTCCGGCTTGTTCGTTCCTGCCGAAGATGGCAGTCAGCTCTGCGTATTTGACGCAATCTATGCCGATATTGGGGACGAACAGAGCATTGAGCAGAATCTGAGTACGTTCTCCAGCCATATGACAAACATTATCCGAATTCTGAAAAATATGACTACCAAAAGTTTGGTGCTGCTTGACGAGCTGGGTGCAGGAACGGATCCTGCCGAAGGATCGGCACTGGCGATCTCCATTCTGGAACATATGCATCAGACAGGATGCCGCATGGTAGCGACAACACACTACAGTGAGCTGAAAGCTTATGCTTATGAACGTAAAGGTGTCATTAACGCCAGCATGGAGTTCGATGTGAATACGCTAAGCCCGACCTACCGTTTACTGGTCGGTGTTCCGGGACGAAGCAACGCATTTGCGATCGCTGAGCGCCTTGGTTTGCCGGGATACATTCTCGATTATGCTCGCGGGGAAGTGAAGGAAGAAGATCAGCGTGTCGAACACATGATTGCTTCCCTGGAAGAAAACCGGCTTACAGCCGAGCAGGAACGGGAGAATGCGGAGCGTCTCCGTCAGGATATGGAGAAATTGCGGAGCCGTCACCAGTCCGAACTCGAGAAGCTGGAACAGCAGCGTGAACGCCGGATTGAAAAAGCAGAGGAAGATGCTCGTAACATCGTGGACAAGGCGAGAGCCGAAGCAGAGAAAATTATTGCGGACCTGCGTCAGCTTGCGATGGAGGAAGGCGCATCCGTGAAAGAGCATAAGCTGATTGCTGCCCGCAAACAGCTGGATGAAGCTGAACCGGAGAGACGTAAAAAGACAGTGAAGCGTACTGGATCAGCACCAAAAACCCGGGCGATCGGCCCAGGGGATGAAGTGCATGTGTACAGCTTGAACCAAAAAGGGCATGTCGTGGAATTATCGGGCAGCAAAGAAGCGGTAGTACAGCTGGGGATTATGAAAATGAAAGTATCCCTGGATGATCTGGAACTGAAGCAATCTGCGCCAGAAGCCAAGCCTAAGCAGAAACCGGTCACTGGCATGAAGCGTACACGTGATGACAACGTGAAGAGTGAACTGGATCTGCGAGGAACCAATCTGGAGGAAGCATTGATGGAGACGGACCGTTTTATCGATGAAGCCTTCCTGGCGAATCTGGGTCAGATTTATATTATTCACGGTAAAGGGACTGGAATTTTGCGATCCGGTATTCAGGATTATCTGCGTAAGCATAAACATATTAAAAGTTACCGGCTGGGCAATTACGGAGAAGGCGGAAACGGCGTAACTGTTGCAGAATTGGAATAGCCGGACCTTGAAACAACAGTGTTCCACTGCGTGGTGAGAGGGGCAGTGGAACAGGGAAGGGGAACAGTGAGTGAAAGGGACGATTGACCAATTGCTGTCTCATCCCTTGGGGATGGTACTCGGTTTTTTCTCAGTAGCCATAATGGAGCTGCTTGTATTTCTGGCTTGTTTTGAACTAGTAACCAAATACAAATGTTGGGATGAGATCAAGAAAGGCAATGTAGCTGTTGCCATGGCTACGGGAGGCAAGATCTTCGGGATCTGTAATGTGCTTCGATTCTGCATACAAGCCAAGTCTTCTGTCTATGAAGCCATGACATGGTCGTTTGTAGGCTTTGCTCTACTGCTTATTGCTTATTTTCTGTTTGAGTTTCTGACACCGGTATTCTCCATTGACAAGGAAATTGAGCGAGATAACCGGGCAGTGGGCTTGATATCCATGATTATTTCTGTCTCGTTGTCATTTGTCATCGGCGCGAGCATCATGTAGGGGGACCTGGCATGAAGATATTGATCCGAATTTTGTTTGCGGCTTCTATTGTGTTTTTTGCTATCGGTGTTATATACGTCATGAACACCTGACAATAAGACTGTATAAAAGAAAGGTTGATTCAATTGGAAACAACAGTATGTCCGTGGTGTCACACCGAGATTGTATGGGATGAGGAATTGGGCCCTGAAGAAGAGTGTCCCTATTGTCACAATGAACTGAAGGGTTATCGTACGCTGAACATCAACATTGGAGAAGAAGAGGACGAAGATGAGGCCGGCGATATTTACGATGTTGATGATGCTCAGGACAGCGATCAAACCACTGACCTCACGGCATTGTGGGGAGATGAAGTCGAACTGAAATTGCCTGAACTGCGAACACTAACCAAATATGCGGACGATGGAAATGATCTAATCCTATATGAAGAAGGTGTGGAGAAACAGCTGGATCTGCAGGAAGAAGTACCGGAATGTCCACATTGCCGTGAATTCATGATTCTCGCAGGTACACAAACGTCCACGAAGGACACATTCACTCCTGTAGCTAACGCGGTTTCAAGAACAGATTCCCTGCTGGATGCACCATTTACAGTACAGATGTATGTCTGCTCCGGCTGTTTCCAAGTTCAATATAGTTTGTCTGAGGATGATCGTCTGCGCCTGATTCAAAATCTGAGCGCCAAGAAGTAATTTCCACTCCATTAAAATGAAATATTCCTGAGATTCGTCATGTTTTTCCTCTGCTTGGGGTACGTTAACCCTGAGACTTGCCGCGAAGCGCTGACTTCAAGCGGAATAAGGAGGGAGCAGATGAAGATATCTCTGGGCCGACAATCCATTCTGCTTCTGGGCGTGAATGGATTGTTTGTGTTAGCCGGAGCTTTGTCGGGGACGTTTCTGAATGTATATCTATGGAAGAGTCGTCCGGACTATGCGATGCTGGGATGGTTTACAGTAAGTCAACAGCTTGCACTTGGATTGACATTCTGGTTAGCCGGTAAATGGGTCAAAGAACATAATAAAATGAGTGCGCTGCGTCTAGGCACAGCATTGTCTGGCATTTTTTATATGCTTGTACTGTGGGCTGGACCAAGAGCGGTGGATTGGATATGGCCACTCGGCATATTGCTCGGATGTGCTCTGGGTCTGTTCTGGATCGCTTTTAATGTAGTGTACTTTGAAGTTACAGACCGGGAGAACAGGGACCTGTTCAATGGATGGGTCGGGTTGTTGGGCTCCATGACAGGAATCATTGGTCCCTGGTTCTCGGGATTGATTATCTCGAAGATGGCGGATAATTCGGGTTATCGGCTCATTTTTACCGTGTCACTTGTGATATACGTGATTGCAGTTGTCTTCAGCTTTTTTTTGAAAAAGAGAAAAGTGAGCGGCACCTACCGCTGGTCGGAACCCTGGCAGCAATTATCAAGACCAGGCAGCGAGTGGAGACCGCTGGGGCTAGGATTGGCCGCCCAAGGTGTAAGGGAGGGCGTATTCGCCTTTCTAATTGCATTGCTCGTTTATGTAGCCACGGAACAGGAGTACAAGCTGGGTCAGTTCTCATTAATTACATCCGCCGTAGCTTTGGTCAGTTATTGGATGGCGGGCAAGTGGTTCAAACCGCATTATAGATCGAAAGGTATGTTGACGGGGGCAATTATATTATTTCTCGTTCTCCTGCCTCTCATCTGGAAGGTAAGCTATGGCACGCTTTTGATTATGGGGGTTGGCTCAGCACTGGCCATGCCGTTATACATGCTTCCCATGATTGCGGCAGGATTCGACTTGATGGGCATGAGCGGCGAAAATGTGGAGAAAAGGGTTGAACTTGTCGTTTTAAGGGAACTCTGTCTGATGACAGGCCGCCTAGCTGGTCTTGCCGTGTTTATCATTATTGTAATGAATAGCCCTTCACTTCGTACGTTAACCTGGCTCATCGTGGTTTTGGGAGCTTTCCCATTAATCGGCTGGGTCTTTATGCGTAAAATGTTAGTAGGGCCGGAGCAGGGTAAGCCAGCGTCCTAATTCGTTTGGTCACAACAGAAAAAGGTGCAGAATCAGGAAAGCCATTCCTGATCTGCACCTTTTTCTATTTTACACGGGGGAAGGTTTAGTGGTTCTGGTTAGAGAGAACAGTTCCATGTCTTCGTTATGGCTCCCAGTAATCACATCCGTAAGAATGGATGCAGCAATCATGCTATATACTGTCCCGTTGCCCCCATATCCTTCAATAAAATAACAGTTCGGGAATTCAGGGTGAGGGCCTATCAGAGGAAATCCATCATGGGTGCTGCCGAATACTGCTTCCCAGGCATAGTCTATTTCCAGATCCGGAAGTGGGAAATAGTTAGATACCTTTTTAAGTAAATCCTCGCCCCTATGCTCGGCCCGAATTGCACGCTGATCTTCACGCGGAATTTCCTCATCGAGACCTCCGGCAATAATTCTGCCATCTGGTGTGGTGCGCATGTATAAATATGGACGAGCCGTTTCCCATATCATGCTGTGATTGTACCAGCTGCTAAGATCTCTTAGTGGCTTGGTTGCAATCGCATAAGTGCTCTTCAGATATGCACCACGGTCATTTTTGATCTCCTGGGTCTCATAACCCGTAGAGAAGATAACCTGCTTGGCGCGAATTGTTCCGTTCGGAGTGTAACAGAGGACACCTTCTTCACCATATTCACAATGGATCATCTCCGTCCGTTCGTACACCTGAGCACCCTTTTTAGTAGCAGATTGAAGGAGGCCATGTACTAGCCTATAGGGGTTAACTTCGGCATCTCCTTGGGTATACAGCGCCATCGGTTTGCTGAATGGGAAATGGGCACTAATTTTGTCCCGATTCCACAGCTCAACGTCGAAGCCGTGGGTTTTGAGCGTATGGTATTCTTCTTCCAAAAGAGCCATATCCTCTTCACGGCTTGCACAATACAAGCTTGTACGAGGGATATACCATGGATCAATGTCCAGACTCGAAGCGGTCTCTTCTAATTGCTGCATGGCCATACGGCATAGTTCATAAAAACGTACCCCGCGTTGTTCGCCAAAGGTATGTATACAGGAGGTAAGCGTTTTGTCATTAGAGTATTGCAGTAGTCCCGTGTTAGCCATACTGCTGCCATGACCGATTTCTCTTTTATCAATCACAACAGTATGCAAACCTCTCTTGGTTAATAGTTTGGCGGACAGTGCTCCTCCCATACCACCACCGATAATGAGACAGTCACAAGATATCTCGCCTTCTAGAACAGGATAACTGTATGGGGATGTGAATGTACTTGGCCAGAATGTATTGCCATTAATAAGTTCCATTATGAATCACCTCGGTTTGGATTGTTAAATAAGTATACTTTTGCAGGACAAGGTAACAATAAATTCGCATAAACTTTAGGTTAAGGAGGAAAAAAGCACATGCAAAATACGCAGATGCAGGCGCTTAGCCCCAAGGAACTGAACTACATTGCGGATTCGATCTCCAATGAAGAAATGCTGATCAAACAGTGTGCAGCAACAGCTTCCATCACACATAACCCGCAGATCCAGCAAGCGCTGAATCAGTATGTACGCTCACATGAACAGCATCTGAACACACTCGTCAATGTCCTTCAGCAGCATCAGTCCCTTGCACCAACACAGTCTTAGGTAGTCCCAAGATATTAAATGTATAGGAGGAAACCGCGTGTACTCTCAATCTTTGTCATCTGGTGGAAATTTTATGCAGGAGCAGGATCTGCTGAAGTCGATTCTTGCGGATTTAAGACGAACTTCCCGTGAATATACTACAGCAACGACTGAATCTTCCTGCCCTGTTACCCGCAGAATGTTTACAGATCTGACGAACGATACCCTTAGATTGCAAGGGGAACTGTTTAACCTGATGCAGCAGAATAACATGTATTCCGCTTCTTCCAAAGCTTCTCGGAGCGAGCTGGACAAAACGATTCAGTCTGCACATCAAACGCAGCAGAAATGTCATCAGTTCATTCAGGAAAAGAGTACCCTTTCCAGTCCATATAGCCAGGCTCCTAATGTGCCTCAGCATCAACCTAATTACGGTAACCCTTATTACATGTAACCTTTTTGCGAACAGGTTGAAGCATAAACGAGAATAAGGATTGAAGCATAGATTGTCCAGACCATACCACCGCTTGCCTGAATTGAGGGCAGGCGGTTTTTAGCTTTGCACAGACGTTAAATTCATGTAATATAAGTATTAATTCATTTTCAGGAACCTGGATGACGCTGGAGGGAAAGTCATGAAAGATTTGAACGATCTGCAATTAAAAGTTCTGGATCTGCTGAAGGAAGACGCAAGAAGGTCTCCGGCGCTGCTGTCTACACTGCTTGGGGAGTCTGAAGACAAGATCAAGAACGCTGTGGCCCAGCTCGAACAGGACCACGTTATTGTAAAGTATGCTACGGTGGTTAACTGGAGCAAAATCGACGATGAGAAAGTGACAGCCCTGATTGAAGTACAGATCACACCGGAACGTGGTCGTGGTTTTGAGGGTATCGCCGAACGCATTTATTTATATCCACAAGTGAAATCCGTCTATCTTATGTCAGGTGCATACGATCTGCTCGTAGAAGTAGAAGGTGGCAACCTGCGTGAAGTCGCTAACTTTGTATCGGAGAAGCTGTCTCCAATTGATTCTGTGCTTTCAACCAAAACCAATTTTATTCTTAAAAAATATAAACAGGACGGGATCATTTTTGAAGACCATCAGGAAGATAACCGTCTCATGATCTCGCCGTAAAGGAAGATGTGTCATGATAGTGAATGAACAGACAACAGGAAACAACAAGAAGATGACCTCGTATCTGGCACCTCTGGTTCAGCAGATACCGCCATCCGGGATTCGGAAATTTTTCGACCTGGTTGGTGACAACAAAGATATAATTACGCTCGGTGTCGGAGAACCTGACTTTGTTACGCCTTGGCATATGCGTGAAGCTTGCGTATACTCCCTCGAGAGAGGTATGACAAGTTATACATCCAACGCTGGGATGCCCAAATTGAGAGAAGCGATCAGTCATTATCTGGATACTCAATTTGATACCAAGTACGATCCCAAGGATGAAATTATCGTTACGGTAGGCGGAAGTGAAGCGATTGACCTTGCTCTGCGTGCATTAATTGTGCCAGGAGATGAGATTCTCATTCCGGAGCCTTCGTATGTAGCCTATTCACCAATTGCTTCAATTGGCGGAGGAATTCCTGTGGGTGTCGAAACGTATGCCAAAGACCAATTCAAATTGACTGCGGAATCACTGGAAGCATCCATAACACCGAAGTCCAAAGTGGTGATTTTGTGTTATCCAAGCAATCCGACCGGTGCCATTATGACGTACGAAGACTGGCTGCCCATCGCAGAAGTCATTAAAAAGCATGACTTGATCGTCATTGCTGACGAAATCTATGCAGAACTGACGTATACTCAAAAACATGTCAGCTTCGCTTCGATCCCGGATATGAAGGAGCGCACGATTCTTGTGAGTGGCTTCTCCAAAGCTTTTGCCATGACAGGTTGGCGGATTGGTTACATGTGCGGTCATCCGGAACTTATCGCAGCCATGTTGAAAATTCACCAGTATACCGTAATGTGTGCTCCAGCAATGGGACAGGTCGCGGCACTTGAGGCGCTAACGAATGGACTGGGAGAGAAAGACCGCATGGTCGAGTCCTACAATCAGCGCAGACGTCTTATCGTACAGGGATTCCGTGACATCGGCCTGGATTGCCATGAACCTCAGGGAGCCTTCTATGCATTCCCGAGTATTCAAAATACGGGCCTGAACTCTGATCTTTTTGCCGAACGTCTCCTGACCGAAAATAAAGTTGCTGCTGTTCCTGGTAACGTGTTTGGCCCACAGGGAGAGGGTTTCTTGCGCTGTTCTTATGCCACTTCAGTGACCCAATTGAATGAAGCTTTGGAACGAATCGGAAATTTTGTTTACAAACTGCAAAAAGAGGGTTAATAAGAAGTAAGGTGTTTTCGGAAATGTGGACATTTTGCTAATTAGAAAAAAATAACTTTCATTTACAAAATATTGTGATATAATTTCAATTTGAAATATGTTTTTCATATATTTGGAAACTAATTTTCCAAGGAGGGGTTAGCATTGTTTTGTGTTGAATATGATTTACCGACTAATCGTGGGCATTACGTGGCTGAAGGCGATCAAGGCGACCGATGGTCGGTGAGACCAGATCACGAATCTTTGCATGACATTTCCTTGGAAGATGAGATCCACATGCTTCGTCGCAAGATGGAACAGATTTTTATGGAGGAGAAATCCTTTACTTCAGAGATTGTGATTGAAATCAGCAGTTTATTGGATCTGAAGATCAATGAATATATGAAAGCTAACCCGATAAAAGGGAGATAAATTGATATTTACGAAAACGTTACCCATATGAATGTTAAAGGAGACCCCTAGGGGTCTCCTTTTTTGATGGGAATAAGAAATCTCTTATTTGTAAGGGCTATTTTTTTGCGTGGAACAATTGTGATATATTGTACTAAGGAGACTAAAGGGGGAACTGGAATGAAGAGGTTTTGGGGGCTAACTGCACTCGTATCATTGATTTTTCTGCTCGCTGGATGTGGTGGTAAAGACGGATTTACCATTTTTATCATTGATAATCAAGGTAATCCATCCGTAATCGGAGAACAGTTACAGGCCAATCTGCAGCAAAAACTGGGTGAGGAACCTAAAGTGGAAGTCATTACAAGCGCCATGTATGATGTACAGAAAATTATGGTAGAATACGCAGCAGGCAGTCATGATATTTTTATTCTGCCAGAGGCAGATATGAAACAATACGGAAGCAATGGCTCCAATATTCCGCTGGATGATACATTTGATCCTGAGAAGTATAAGCGTGGTGTATTTGAGGGCGGAGTGTTAGTTGAGGATGGCCAGGGAGACAATGGCACCGATATGAAGCAAGAAACCCATCTCTATGGCATCCCACTCGAAGATATGCAAATGTTCAAGGATGTCGAATATGCCGCCCAAAATCTGTTTGCTACCATTCCGCTATCGGCTGCCAATGTTGAAGAATCCAAAAAAGTGCTGAAGGCGCTGACAGAATAGCGTATAAGTATGGTAACTGAAGGAGGGGAGCGGATTGCTGATTACGGTCACTGGCGGGATAGGGAGTGGTAAAACCAGGTTTGCCCTAGGTTATGCAGCCCAAATCAGCCGGGAAGGAATCTATTTATCCACAGGCGATCATGATCCGGTGATTCCGGAACTGCCATCCGCTCATTATCGAGCCATTTCAGCCGGAAATGGCCATCACCTGACGGAAGTCATTCATCAGATCAATCGGGAATCGAATCTGTTTCTGGCTGATCAGCGCATTGTCATTGTGGACAGTCTGACTTCGTGGATGGCTGCCGGATTTAGAGCAACGGATGATCTTGATCAACAACGCGTACATACACAACAGCTGCTTGATGCCTTGCTATCTTATCAGGGCAAGCTGCTGGTCATTACCAATGAAATGCAGGGTTCCCTGTATCCATCGGAAGAAGAGCGTATTTTTGCCGCAAGAATGGCTTCGGTGAATCGTGCACTGCAGTCTCACTCGGAACGCATGTACATGGTGGTATCGGGACTAGCCATTGATCTGAAGAAGCAAGAAGTACGATACAACGATAACTGAGCATAATGGGTCAAGAAGTCAGGTAAACAAAAGCCTCCATAACCACAAACTGTGGTACGGAGGCTTATTTATATTGAGAAATGTATGATTGCAATTCAGTTGCATGAGACGCGATTTTTATTTGTGTTTTTTCATACGTCTGATCCACCATATTACGCATCCAACCAGGATAATGGCGAGCAGCGCATACACCACCAGTGAATAGACGTCCATAAAGTGCAAAATATTTTCCCAAGAAGCGCCAAGTGCGGCCCCAATCGAGACCAAAATAATGTTCCAGACGAGTGTCCCGATTGTGGTGAAGAGGACGAATAAACCGAATTTCATATTGGACATGCCTGCAGGAATGGAGATGAGACTGCGAACAAGTGGCACCATGCGGCAGAATAGTACAGTCCACATTCCATATTTGTCAAACCATGCATCAACACGGTGGATATCTTCTTTTTTGATTCGCAGAATATGTCCCCAGCGATCTACAATTTTCTCCAGACGTTCCACATCAATCAGCAGGCCAATACCATAGAGAACCACTGCACCCAGCACAGAACCGATGGTAGCCGCAATGATAACACCTGGAAGAGTGAGGCTGGTGTACGTTGTCATAAATCCGCCAAAAGGCAAAATAATTTCCGAAGGAATGGGAGGAAATACGTTTTCGAGCGCAATAATGAGTGCGATGCCTATGTAGCCGTATTGTTCCATGAAATCGGTTATCCAGTTTTGCATAATCGTCTCCTCTACTTTTGATTTACCTGAATTTGACGTATACTCGGGCAGAGCACGCCAATTCATATATACGTGCAAAGGGTAGAAGCGGTTTCTGAAAAAATGCATTTCCGTATCAAGCAGAGGTCAAGTATACTGGTTAAGTTGAGATTAGAAGGGCAGGCATATTAAGAATTAACCGATGTTTTGCCATGTGAATGAAATTAAACATTTGGAGGGATTGCAAATGGGCATCTATACACGAACAGGTGATGAAGGGCAAACTTCGGTCATCGGAGGACGGGTGATCAAAGATGACGACCGCGTTGAAGCTTACGGTACCATCGATGAACTGAATTGTTTTGTCGGCCAGGCAATCAGTCTGATCGATGATACAGAGGGGAAATTTGAGGATTTGCGCGAACATTTGCTGGAGGTTCAGCAAGAATTGTTTGATTGCGGGTCCGACCTGGCGTTTGTGAAAATCAGCGAAACCAAATACAAAGTGCGGGATGACATGGTCACCCGGCTTGAACAATGGATTGATCAGTATGATGCGGAGAACCCGAAAGTGGAACGGTTCATTATCCCGGGAGGCAGCCCGCTGTCTTCAGCGCTTCATGTGTGCCGTACGGTATGCCGGCGTGCAGAGCGCCGCACGGTAACATTGGGACAGCATACGGATATTAATCCTGCGGTACGCCGTTACTTGAACCGTCTGTCTGATTATTTCTTCGTTGTAGCACGGACAGCCAATGCCAGACAGCAGGTGTCGGATATTGAATATGTACGGAGCAAAAAAGTGTTCCGCCGCAAAGAATGAGCGGCTATTATTCGCCGATTATCTACACCGTTCCCGAACATGAAGATGGCTGGCTGCTGAAAACCGTGCTTCAGCGGCGGCTGCAGGTATCGCGCAAGCTCTTGTCCAGGCTGAAGCTCACGGAGCAGGGAATTATGTTGAATGGAGAACGCGTGTATATCAGCGTGAAGGTATCGGCTGGAGATATCGTGGAGATTCGGATGGAACAGGAGGAATCGGATGACATTTTGCCGGAATCCATTCCTTTTTCCATTTTGTATGAAGATGAGCATTTGCTTATTGTTAACAAGGATGCCGGCGTAATTGTGCATCCGACACATGGACACTATACAGGAACGTTGGCGAATGGTGTTGTTCATTACTGGAAGTCCAAGGGAGAGCTTTTCCGGTTTAGACCCATTCATCGTTTGGATCAGGAGACTTCCGGGGTGCTGGCTATTGCCAAAAATCCATATGTGCATCAGCATGTATCTGAACAGATGATCGCAGGAACTGTGGACAAAAAGTATATTGCGTTTGTACATGGAAATCCTGCTCTCGAACAGGGGTCTGTTGATGGTGCAATCGACCGTGATCCGGAGGAACCTCATCGCCGCATTGTCACGCCTGATGGCTATCCGGCAAGAACGCTGTACACCTCGATCACCCGCTGGGACGGCGGGACTGCAAGTGCGGTGAATTTGAAGCTGGAGAGTGGCAGAACGCATCAGATTCGTGTACATATGACATCGATCGGATGTCCGCTAATCGGCGATCGAATGTACAAGACATTACCTGCGGATAAGATTGACGAACAGACGGCTGCCATGCGGGAAGAACGGGACTTGTGGATCGATCGCCAGGCATTGCATGCCTGCGAGCTGTCGTTTGTTCATCCACTTACACAGGAACGCATGACGTTCCATGCACCTCTTCCTTCAGATATGGCTGCGCTGGAGAAACGTTTAGATATCGAGGCGAAGCCAAGGGAAGAGTTGTAGGAGGGCTCAAATCACCATTTGTTTTAAATAGTTTTAAACGTATGACGATGGTATTGATGTAGAGCGACTTTTGGATTTGCGAAGCAAACCAAGGAAAGCGATATATCAATACCGGAGTATTTTAGGAGGAAATTTTAATGAGTAAACTGAAAGTATACCAGTATGCAAAATGCGGAACTTGCCGCAAAGCAGTAAAATGGCTTGAAGCTCATGGCCATGAGCTGGAGTTAATCCCCATTTTCGACACACCACCGTCTGAGGCCGAATTAACCGAGCTCATTCAGAAGAGCGGACTTGAAGTGAAGAAGTTTTTCAATACAAGTGGAGAAGTGTACAAGGAGCAGCAGTTGAAGGACAAGCTGCCTGGCATGCCTGCTGAAGAACAGATTCGTTTGCTTGCCTCCAATGGCCGTCTGATTAAGCGTCCCATCGTGACAGATGGGGAGCAGGTGACCGTAGGATTCAAGGAAGAGACGTATGAACAGGAATGGAACAACGTTTAGCAACAGGCTTAGTGACGTGTCTGTCCATTCATAAATGAAGCCGATTAGCAGCCCTGAAATGTTCAACATTCAGGGCTTTTTTGGCTGAACGATGCTTGGCGGAACTATGCTATAATGATAGAATTAGTTTCGATATTTTATTTGCTATATACAGATAGGAGAGAACAAAATCAAGTGAATCAACGTAATGAACCTACTTTGTTGCTGGTAGACGGTATGGCGGTGTTGTTCCGTGCATTTTATGCGACATCTGCAAGCGGATATATCAGACGTACAAAGGCAGGCTTGCCAACCAATGCGGTATACGGATTTATCCGTTATTTCTGGGATGCGGTTCAGACTTTCGGACCAAGTCATGTGGTATGCTGCTGGGATATGGGTGGCAAGACGTTTCGCGGTGAAGAGTACGCGGCATACAAAGGAAATCGTCCCGAAGCACCGAATGATCTAATTCCCCAGTTTGCATTGATTCGTGAAGTCATGGACAGCCTGGGTGTTCCGAATATTGGAGCAGAGGGGTATGAAGCCGATGACTGCATCGGTACACTGGCCAAGTATTATACGGAGCAGACGGATATGAACGTGATGGTGCTGACCGGCGACCATGATATGCTGCAGCTGATCAATGACCGGACAAGCATTATTATTATGAAAAAAGGCCACGGCAACTACATGGTGTATACGCCTGAATCTCTCATGGCAGAGAAGCAGTTGACTCCTCGTCAAGTCATTGATATGAAAGGTCTGATGGGGGATGCAAGTGACAATTACCCTGGAGTACGTGGAATCGGTGAGAAAACAGCTCTAAAACTCGTGCAGGAATATGGCACTATTGAGGGTATTCTGGATAATCTGGATAAACTCACGCCATCGGTACGTAAAAAAATCGAGAATGATCTCGACATGCTGCATCTGTCCCGTAAACTGGCAGAGATTCACTGCGCTGTTCCGGTAGCCTGCGCACTGGATGTATGTGAATTGCGTCTTGATCCGGATACGGTGATGGACAAGTTCGAACAACTTGAGATGAAGAGCCTGGGCTCTTGGATGGGAGTGGCAATAGGGTGATCAACATGCAGACAAAACGTGCCGGTAGAAAGTGGTGGACAGGGGCTATGGCCCTCGTCCTAGCTTTGCCGGTATTACTATCAGGCGCAGTAAGCGCTCCGCAAACAGCCGATGCAAAAGCGGCAATTAGCACCAAAGTACAGAAAGTAAAAGCAGCAGGACGAAATTTCACCGTGCAAACGGTAAGCATTCCCAAAGGAACACCGGTGACCGTAGGATTAGCCAAGAAACAGGTAGGACAAACGGCAACATTGCCTTCCATTGTAAAATCATATGGTGCTCAAGCAGCCATTAATGGGGCGTTCTTTGAAGCGTATAATGGAGCACCAGATCCTTATGGCATGTTGATAGCAAATGGAAAAGTGATACATATTGGACGATACGGAACAACGATAGGTTTCAAGGAAGATGGAACAGCAATTATGGATTCACTTCAGGTAAGTCTTACAGGTAAAGTTACCGATTCAGCAGGTAAGTCACGCAGCTGGTACGCAACCTTCATTAACCGTACACCTTCTGCGAATGCGAGCATTTCAATGCTCTATACTCCGGAGCGAGGCCCCAAAGTTGGGTTCAAAGGCGGTACTGCGGTCGTGATGGAGAAAGGAATTGTCACCAAGAAAGTGGCGAATAACAATGTAGCGATTCCGAAAAATGGATCTGTATTGGTCTTTACAGGCAATCAGAAATCTACTGCAGATCGCTTCACCGTGGGTTCGACTGTAGAAATGAACTATAGATATACCAATGCATCAGGCAAAGAGATTCCTTGGGAAGACGTGGTAACTGCTGTTGGTGCTGGTCCTCGTCTTGTGAAAGACGGTAAAGTCGCCGTGAACCCAACCAGCGAAGGATTCAAGGATACCAAGATTCTGAATGCCTCGGGTGCCAGAAGCGGGATCGCCATCATGGCTGACGGTTCGGTAATGCTCGCGACTGTCTCGGGAGCTACCATTAAGGAGTGGGCGGCAGTCATGCAGAAGCTCGGTGCCAAGCAGGCCATGAATCTGGATGGCGGAGCTTCCTCAGGCTTGTATGCAGGTGGCAAGATGTTGACTTCACCAGGGCGGTTGTTAAGTAATACACTCGTTTTTGGCGGCTCAGTCCGTTAAAGTACTAATCGTATGGGAGGTATGAAGCACATGACACTCGCACATGATCAACAGTCAGCAGAACGTAATACAGCTGTACTTGCCATTAATGTGGGCCAGCCTCAGCCGTTGCCTGGCCAGAAGCGCGAAGTGCTGAGCGGCATTGTCAAACATCCCGTATCCGGCCCGGTTTTCCTGTCATTCACTGGAATGACAGGAGATGGCCAGGCGGACCTGGAGCATCACGGCGGACCGGATAAGGCTGTTTGTGTATACGATTACAGTCGGTATTCCGTACTGGAACAACTGATGGAGCGCAAGCTGGACTGGGGAGCTTGTGGTGAGAATTTAACGGTGGAAGGCTGCTCCGAGGATCAAGTCCGGATTGGTGATGTATATGAACTGGGCGGAGCTTTGGTTCAGGTTAGCCAGCCAAGACAACCCTGCTTCAAACTCGCTGCCCGATATGATTTCAAAGAGCTGCCTGTATATTTTCAGGAAAGCGGCTATACCGGTTTCTATTTTCGCGTACTGGAGGAGGGAGAAGTCGCTCCTGACTCTCCGTTCATGCGTATTCGCACAGACCCTGCATCCATGACCGTTCTAGAGGCCAACCGGGTCATGCATCAGGGGAAGAAGGATGCCGCCGGAATGCGTGCATTACTGGCTATTCCATCGCTGTCAGATAGCTGGAGGCAAACGTTATTGAAACGTTTGGATAAGCTGGAGAGCGGGCAGTAGATTCACAACATATCATCGTCCAGAACGAAAGATGAATTTCACTTTAAACTAACTTGGGAGTGTGACTAACTTGACGATTTTAGGCGCAATTGAAGCTGGGGGAACCAAATTTGTATGTGGGATTGGAACAGAGAATGGTGAAGTGCTTGAACGGGTAAGTTTTCCTACAACGACACCGGAAGAAACGATGGCGCAGGTTATCGCTTTCTTTGAAGGCAAGGGGATTGAAGCTTTGGGCGTGGGTTCTTTTGGACCAATTGATCCGATTGAAGGAAGTCCTACGTACGGATATATTACAACTACACCGAAGCCTCATTGGGGTCAGTATGATATCATTGGCAAACTGAAGGAACATTTTGATGTGCCGATGACGTTTGATACAGATGTAAACGGAGCTGCGCTTGGAGAAGCAACCTGGGGAGCAGCACAAGGACTGGAGAGCTGTCTGTATATCACTGTCGGAACAGGTATTGGTGCCGGTGCAGTCGTAGGCGGCAAAATGGTTCACGGTTTATCTCATCCAGAGATGGGACATATTATTGTACGCAGACACCCTGAGGATACATATGAAGGTTTTTGTCCATACCACGGGGACTGTCTGGAAGGGCTCGCAGCGGGACCGGCTATCAATAAACGTTGGGACCAGCCGGCATATGAGCTACCAGCAGATCACAAAGCCTGGGAGATTGAGGCACACTATCTGGCGCACGCACTCATGAATTATGTACTGATTCTCACTCCGGAAAAAATTGTGATGGGTGGTGGGGTCATGAAGCAGGAGCATCTGTTCCCTATGGTGCGCAGCAAATTGCAGGAGCTGTTAAATGGATATGTTCAGCATCCTGCCCTTCACTCGGGGATCGAAGAGTATGTCGTTCCGCCAGGCCTTGGTGACAATGCCGGTTTGTGCGGATCGCTGGCCTTGGCCAAATTGGCTTTGAACAAGTAATTCAATTGATCACAAGTGGTTGACGAATTTTTCCATTGTGGTAAGATATGAGCAACAGCATACTACGGTTAATGAGGAAGCACCTCTCTTGCAATGAATTTGCAGGAGAGGTGCTTTTTTTGTTGCCTGGAGGCGGCTCATCTAACTGGTAATAGGCTGCAATATTAAGGAGGGGAAATCGATGGAAGTCATTTTCATGAACAGATTGTCCAAATTGTCAGGTCAACATGAGGAACACGCTCAGCTGTGGATTGGTGAGGAGGAAGGTGCCTGGCATCTCGGGTGGAGCCATTATGAGGAAGGAGATCGCGAAGACAGCATCTGGTATGAGGGGAGCTCCTGGGAAGAACTGCTCCATATTTATCGCCACCAGTTGGCGATTCGAATGAGTGAAGGTTACCGGCCATTGATTCAGGGACTGTTTCATGAAACGGAAGATCTGAAATTACGCAGTTATGGTGGACAGCGTCTTCATTGTTATAGTGAACGCTACGGCAATGAAGAATTATATGCTGATCTATGCACTTGGCGGAGAAGAAGGGCTGCGTCTGACCGGAAGGCCCCATACTTTATTGCAACGAATCGTTTGCTGCGCATGATCAGTGCATTCGTACCACAAACCATGGATGAACTCATGCAGCTACCAGGTGTTGGGGAGAGTAAGGCAAGTGAATACGGTCAGGAGTGGATGGAGCTTACAAGCGGAGTAGAGCGTTCGACTGCTTTTCCACTTGATTGGGTACAGTCTGTCTTGTCCGAAGATGAATATGAGAGCTGGTTGTACAAGCAAAAAGAACAGAAATATAAGCAGGAGCTGGACAAATTCACCACTCGCAAGCAGTTGCTTGAGGGTATGAAGGAAGGGTATACGCTTGAAGAGATTGTGAACCGCTCCGGACTATCCCGCAGAGAGCTGATTGAACTGCTGGAGACACTCGATACGGAAGGTTATGATACAGATAGCCTCCTAGATGCAGAGCTTGCGATAATGCCTGAGCAGGAGCAGGAGGCGGTCTGGAGTGCATACGAGGAGCTGGGAGACAGTTTCCTGAAACCTGTATTACATAGAGTATACGGCGGAGATAAGCCGGTTAGCGGCAATCTGGAGCAAGTGTACGAGAGATTGCGCATGATCCGCATTCGATTCCGAAGACATGTAGAAACAGAGCAGAACGTCGGGTAGACACCCCATATCGTTTCGAGAGAAGTTTTTGAGTACAGAAAAAAAGACGAAGCCGCTTCTCCCTGGATGGAGCGCTTCGTCTTTTTGAATGAATACGTTCAGATCCAATCTTTTTTGCGAAAAATAAAGAACATGCTCAGGCCGAGGGTCACCATCAGGCCAATGACTACAAAATATCCATACTTCCAGTCCAGCTCAGGCATGTTGTTGAAGTTCATCCCATAGATGCCGGTAATGACCGTCAGGGGCATGAACACCGTTGTAATGGCGGTAAACACGCGCATGATTTCGTTCGCCCGGTTGGCGATACTGGATTGGTAAGCTTCTCGCAAGTTTCCCATCAGGTCTCGATAAGTCTCAAACGTCTCGGATATTTTCACAGCATTCTCATAGATGTCACTGAAATACTTCTGCAGTTGATCATCGATCAGACGCAAGTCTTTTTTATTCAGCGTGTTGATGACCTCTTTTTGAGGTCCCAGAACTTTTTTGAGCCACAGAATCTCACTGCGCAGCCCGATAATTTCATTCAAATGGGACTTTTTCGTATGCATCAAAATATCTTCTTCCAATTTCTCAATGCGTGCTTCGATCCGGTCGCCGACGGTAAAGTAGTTATCCACAATCAAATCGACCAACAGATACAGGAGACGATCCGGGGTGCTGACTTCCTGTTCCCACAGAATAGGCTTCAAGGTCCGCAGTTCGCTGACCTTCTGCTTCGTAACACTAATGATATAGTGTCTCCCTAGAAACATGTTAACCGCACGCAAAAAGATCTCTTCGTCATCAAATCGAATGCTGTTTACGACAATAAAATAATGGCTCTCATAAATTTCAATCTTCGGACGCTGTTCTTCATCACTCAAACAATCCTCTACAGCCAGATCATGCATCATGAACAGCGGCTGAAGTACCGCCAGATCATCAACGTCTGCATCGATCCAGTAAAATCCCTCAGCTGGTGGCGTCAGCGCCTGCTCAATATCGTCCACCGGGATAAATACACCGTTGTTTACCAACCGGATTTTCATCGTTCATCCACTCCTTCTGCACCCGCCAAACAGGCGGATTTTCATCAATATGGGCGCAAAAAGAACAGATCAGCCGGTCGGCAGCGGAACCTGGAAGTCAGGACTGCGTTCGCTCTATAATCAAACGGAAATAACGTCCCGCTGCCGGCATGCTGATGTCAATTCTCTATGCAGTTTGTCGGAATACGGCTGACAGTCAGGCCTCGGGTCGCCATCCATTGAATATGTCACCTCTCACATAAGGGTTTGCAACACTTGTTTAGTATACCGCTGGTACATGGTGCTTTCAAGCGCAAAAATGTGTCTATTTCGCGCCCTGAAGCAGTGTATGACAGCGATAGACGAACGGTTCCGGCCTACATGAACAGACATAAAACTACATGCTTGACGTGAGAGGATTAATGTTTTAAAGTAGACGGTGAAGTACACTAAATACACAATTGAATAAGGCGAAATCTTATCAAGAGTAGGTGGAGGGACTGGCCCGATGAAACCCGGCAACCGGCGGTATACCGCACGGTGCTAATTCTTGCAGCGACTAAGTGTCCATTGAGGCACTGTTGTAACTGAGAGATGAGAGAGGCGCATATCTATTTACATATGACCTTTCTCGGAATCCGAGGAAGGTCTTTGTTATATGCACCGACTTCTCAGCACTGATTTTCGCTATGGAACTTGAGTTTGTCAGGTTAGAGCGTTGCGCTATTTGCAATCCTCCACCTATAGACAAGCTCATGGCAGTCTAGAACAATTTTGATGTGAAACACATCAAGCCTGTGATGGCTGCATCTATCTATGCACAAGGAGGAGTTTGTACATCATGCCAATTAAAATTCCAGACGCACTGCCTGCCAAGGAAGTCCTCGCAGGTGAGAACATCTTCGTAATGGACGAGACACATGCTTACCAGCAGGATATTCGTCCACTACGCATTGCTATATTAAACCTGATGCCTACCAAGGAAACAACAGAAACCCAGCTGCTTCGTTTGGTGGGGAATACCCCTATACAGGTTGATATCGTTCTGGTTCATCCCAAGTCCCACATATCGAAGAACACGTCACAGGAGTATCTGAATCTTTTCTATAAAACCTTTGATGAGATTGAACACCGCCGTTTTGACGGGATGATCATTACAGGTGCCCCTGTTGAGCAAATGGATTTCGAAGACGTGAATTATTGGAAGGAAATTCAGGAGATCTTCGATTGGACCAAAACCAACGTCACATCGACCATGCACATCTGTTGGGCTTCTCAGGCTGGTCTGTACCATCATTTCGGTGTACCTAAGGTAGCGCTGGAAGAGAAGTGTTTTGGCGTATTTCCACATACGATTAACAAATCTCACGTACAGCTGCTTCGCGGATTTGATGAAGTGTTCAATGTCCCACATTCCCGTCATACCGAAGTTCGGCGCGAGGATATTGAGAAGAACGATAACCTCGAAATTTTGGCCGAATCGGAGGAAGCAGGCATTTTCCTGGTTGCCACCAAAGACGGCAAACAAATTTTTGTGACAGGGCATGCGGAGTATGATCCATTGTCCTTGAAATGGGAATATGACCGCGATGCATCCAAAGGATTGGATATTGCACTGCCAAGAAACTATTTTCCAAACGACGATCCATCCCGTGTTCCTCCAGCAACCTGGCGGGCACATGCAAACTTATTATTCTCTAATTGGCTCAATTACTATGTGTATCAGGAGACGCCTTACGATATTGGCCCGCAAATCTAATCGAGATTACAGGAGGATACTGCAATGGAAGACAATAAGTTGAAAATCGAAAGCCGCTTGGCTCAAATCGGATCCGTCAATGAGCCGGTGACTGGTGCCGTGAATTTCCCCATCTATCAATCGACGGCGTTCCGCCATCCGAAGCTCGGGCAGAGCACAGGCTTTGACTACATTCGTACAACCAATCCAACGCGTAAGGTACTGGAAGAAGCTGCAGCTGCACTCGAATCAGGTGATGCCGGTTTTGCCTGTAGCTCGGGCATGGCAGCGCTGCAAACGATCTTCGCCATGTTTGGACAGGGGGATCATCTGATTGTCTCGCTGGATCTGTATGGGGGAACGTATCGTCTTCTAGAGCGTATCCTGTCTCGTTTTGGCGTAACGGCAAGCTACGTGGACACGAATGATCTGGTGGCCATGGAAGACATTCGTCAGCCGAACACCAAAGCTGTATTTATCGAGACGCCAACCAATCCACTTATGATGATTACGGATATTGAAGCGGTCAGCTCCTGGGCGAAAAGCCATAACCTGTTGACGATTGTGGACAATACACTGCTGACGCCGTTCTTCCAACGTCCTATCGAGCTCGGAGCAGATATCGTTATTCATAGTGCAACCAAATACCTGGGTGGACACAACGATGTGCTTGCCGGATTGATTATCACCAAGGGCGAGGAATTGTCAGCCGAAATGGCATTCCTGCATAACTCCATTGGTGCGGTACTATCTCCAAGTGATTCCTATCAGTTGATGAAAGGCATGAAGACACTCGCGCTGCGTATGGAGCGTCATGAGTATAATTCACTTACGATTGCCAAGTATTTGCTGGAACATCCATCCGTGGGGGAAGTATATCACCCTGGTTTGTCAGATCACCCGGGATACGAAGTGCAGAAGAAACAATCTAGAGGAAACACAGGCATCTTCTCTTTCAAAGTCAAAGATGCCCGTTTAGTTGAACCGTTGCTGCGCCATATCAAGTTAATTGCTTTTGCCGAGAGTCTTGGCGGCGTTGAATCATTGATGACGTATCCTGCGGTGCAGACGCATGCAGATATCCCGCTCGAAATACGCGACGCCGTAGGTGTCGATGACCGCTTGCTGCGATTCTCCGTAGGAATTGAGCATGCAGACGATCTGATTGCGGATTTGGGAAATGCCCTGGAAGCTGCGCAGCGTGAGGTTGAAGGAGGCGTACATCATGAGTGAGCAGAACAACAAGCAATCCGAATTGAAGTTTGATACCAAGCTGCTGCATTTTGGTGACGAAGT
Organism: Paenibacillus illinoisensis NBRC 15959; assembly: GCF_004000925.1. Classification (GTDB taxonomy): domain Bacteria; phylum Bacillota; class Bacilli; order Paenibacillales; family Paenibacillaceae; genus Paenibacillus; species Paenibacillus illinoisensis. The sequence continues at coordinate 208,781 of NZ_BIME01000010.1, forward strand.
GGATAAAACAACGGGAGCCTCCAGCGTACCTATCTACCAGGCATCCACATTCCATCATTTTGATATCTTTAATCCACCACAGCATGATTACAGCCGTTCGGGTAATCCGACACGTCAAGCGTTGGAGGATTACATCACATTGCTTGAAGGTGGAGCTCGAGGATTTGCTTACTCTTCAGGAATGGCTGCAATCTCCAGTGTGTTCCTGATGTTCTCGGCAGGCGACCACATGATCGTAACAGAAGATGTGTATGGAGGAACATACCGCCTGCTCACGTCCATTCTTAGCAGAATGCAAATTGAGACGACGTTTGTGGATATGACCAATATTGAAGAGGTGAAGGCGGCCATCAAGCCGAATACGAAGGCAGTCTATATGGAGACACCTTCCAACCCGACCCTGCGGATCACGGATATTGCTGCTGTCACATCCTGGGCACAGGAACATGAACTGATCACCATTCTCGATAACACATTTATGACGCCATATTATCAGCGCCCGATTGAGCTCGGCGTGGACATTGTTGTACATAGTGCAACCAAGTTTCTTGGTGGACATAGCGACGTACTTGCCGGACTTGCCGTTGCCCGTACCGAAGAGCTGGGGAGACAACTCAAACAGCTTCAAAATGGGCTTGGTACCGTACTCGGTGCTCAAGAATCCTGGCTTCTGATGCGCGGCATGAAAACACTTGGAGCTCGTATGGCACACAGTGAACAAAGCACGGCGAAGCTGGCTACCTGGCTTAGCGGACGCAGCGATATTACCGCAGTATACTATCCTGGATTGCTGGAGCATCCGGGTCGTGAAGCTCACGAGCGCCAATCCACGGGTTATGGAGCGGTTGTCTCATTTGACGTTGGCTCGGGTGACCGTGCCAAAGCGGTGCTTAACCGGGTGAAACTGCCAATCGTGGCAGTCAGTCTGGGTGCAGTGGAGAGTATTCTGTCCTATCCTGCGATGATGTCCCATGCAGCGATGCCTGCTGAAGTTCGCCTTGAACGTGGCATTACCGATGGGCTGCTGCGCTTCTCAGTCGGGCTCGAAGATATCGACGATCTGATTGCTGATCTGGATCAGGCACTTCAGGAATCATAATCATCATTTTTTTTGGCTAGCCGAACAATCAATAAATCAGTCTAAAAAAGCTTCAATTATAATAGATTGCATATGTCAATATTTTTACTTAAATTTAGGGCACCTTTCCATAAGGTGCTTTTTTTCACATGTAACCTGTGTTACGATAGACAGAGTACAGAAATGCGATGTTGCCACCAGCACTTGCAAGCGATGCGTCTTATGCATAGATTCAATGAGCCGTTTTTTTATTAACCCAGAATGGATCGAAAGGTTCCAATCCACCTAGAATTTCTATTTCTACGCAATCGTTTGGAACCAACCAATCATGCACAAGGCTGGCATATATACAAGTCGGGACGGATCGTGAACATATTTTCTCTTCATGAGGGAGGCTTTTTACGATGAGTACGGTAGACCGTATCTTAGATAAAGCCCTTCGGGGCGAACGATTAGACCTGGAAGACACAATTCAGCTGTTTGAATCGAATGAAGTCGACAAAATCGGGGCAGCTGCCAATGTTATTATGAAGCGTATGCACCCGGAGCCATACAGAACATTTGTCATTGGGCGTAACGTCAACTACACCAACGTGTGTGATGTGTACTGCCGTTTTTGTGCTTTCTATCGCAGACCTGGATCAGATGAAGGATACGTATTGCCGGATGAAGTGATTTTCCAAAAAATTCAGGAAACACAAGATGTGAACGGTACTGAGATTCTGATGCAAGGCGGAACGAATCCCAATCTGCCTTTCAGCTATTACACGGATCTGTTAAAAGCAATCAAAGAACGTTTCCCGAACATCACCATGCACTCCTTCTCACCAGCGGAGATTATGAAAATGGTAGAAGTTTCGGATGGTCTTACGCTGGAAGAGGTCGTACGTGCCATTCACGAAGCAGGACTGGATTCCTTGCCAGGTGGAGGCGCTGAGATTCTGGATGACCGTACACGCCGCAAAATCAGCCGTCTGAAAGGTTCATGGCGCGACTGGATGGACGTTATGCAGACAGCTCACCGGATCGGGATGAACACAACCGCAACCATGGTGATCGGTTTGGGCGAATCGATGGAAGAGCGTGCACTTCACCTGCTTCGTGTACGTGAAGCACAGGATGAGTGTATTGCGAACAAATATGACTCAGAAGGCTTCCTGGCATTCATTCCTTGGACATTCCAGCCGGATAATACGAATCTGAAACTGGAGCGCCAAACTCCGGAAGAATACCTGAAGACGGTAGCGATCAGCCGACTTGTACTTGATAATATCAAAAACATTCAATCTTCATGGGTAACCATGGGTCCTGAAATCGGTAAGAAATCGCTTGAATTTGGCTGTAATGATTTCGGCAGCACGATGATTGAAGAGAATGTCGTATCCGCAGCGGGTGCTACATACAAAGTCAATATTGGCTCGATTCTTCAGCTTATTCGTGAGGCGGGTTATATTCCGGCACAGCGTAATACAAGATACGATATTCTGCGCATGTTTGATGAAGAAGAGAATTCCGTGCAGCAAGATTTTGTCATGCAGAACTAATAAGAGGATTTATTTATATCTAGGTATTAGAATGAAGACCACGGGCTGCCCATTGAAGGGTAATCCGTGGTTTTTTTGTTGGATGCTTGCCATAAGGGGCCATTCCTAGGTCATGAAAGAGTACATATTACGCATATGGCGATATTTTATAATGATATTGAACTGTTAAAATGAAAGAAACGGAGCAACAGACATGCTGGAGAGGAGCAAGTGAATGAAGAGAAGGATGCTTGGCAGGACTGGTCTCGATGTACCTGTGTTGAGTTTTGGCGCTTCTTCCCTGGGTTCGGTATTTCGCGATATTGACCGCGAGGAAGGTATTCGTACGGTACATGCAGCTCTGGATGCAGGAATGAACTATATAGATGTGTCACCCTATTATGGTCTAACCAAGGCAGAGACGGTACTGGGGGAAGCGATACGAAGCCAGCCGCGCAGTTCATATATTTTATCAACCAAGGCGGGACGATACGGAGAGAATGAGTTTGATTTTTCCCGTAAGCGCATTCAGGATAGTGTCAAGGAAAGTCTGGACCGATTGCACACCGATTATATCGATATTCTGTTCCTGCATGATATTGAGTTTGCACCAGCAGAGATCATTATTGAAGAAGCCTATCCAGCCTTGCTGGAACTGAAAGAGCAGGGTGTAATTCGTCATGCGGGAGTCTGTGGTCTGCCCCTGCCCTTGTTCGAGAAAGTGCTGCCGCAGATTGATGCCGATGCCATCATCTCCTATTGTCATTATGCATTGAATGATACCTCATTATTGTCCTTGCTGCCTTTATTGGAAAAAGAGGGAGTTGGCCTCGTTAATGCTTCGCCTCTCTCCATGGGCTTATTAGGTACAAGAGGGACGCCTGCCTGGCATCCGGCAGATGAACGAGTCAAACAAGTCTGTCTTGAAGCTGCGCAGTTCTGTGCAGAGCAAGGTGCGAATATTGCCAAGCTGGCTGTGCAGTTTGCTACGGCAAATGAACAGATCCCAACCACACTGGTGAGCAGCGCAAGTGTAAATAACATCCGTCATAATGCCGAGTGGGTAGATGAACCACTCGATGAAGAGCTTTTGGCAGAGGTACTGCGCATTCTGGCACCCGTTCATAATATAACGTGGACTAGTGGTCGTCCCGAGTATAACGAACCACAACAGAAAGCAGCGAAGGGGGAACAGGGATGAAGGCTGTTGTGTGCGAAGAGATCAATCGTTTGACAATACAGGATACCGACGAACCGATTCGAGCTGAACATGAGGCTATTGTATCCATCAAGCGGATTGGCATCTGCGGGACGGATCTGCATGCTTATAAAGGCAACCAGCCCTATTTTACCTATCCTCGTATTCTGGGACATGAACTGTCAGGGATCATTGATGACATTGGCCCGAATACTGCTGGCCTTCAAGTTGGAGATCAGGTAAGCATTATTCCCTATCTGCACTGTGGTCACTGTATTGCCTGTCGAACAGGGAAATCCAATTGCTGTGCATCCATGCAGGTCATGGGAGTACATGTGGACGGAGGGATGCGCGAAAGAATCAGTGTGCCTGTTTCCCATTTGATTAAGGCGGAAGGACTGACCCTGGATGAAACAGCGATGGTTGAACCGCTCAGTATCGGTGCTCATGCAGTAAGAAGAGCAGGTGTGCAGCCAGGGGAGCAGATTATAGTCATCGGGGCAGGACCGATCGGACTTGGGGTCATGGCTTTTGCGAAACAGGCCGGGGCCCGAGTAATCGCCATTGATCGGAACCTGGACCGATTGGCACTAAGCCGCACCTGGGCTGGGGCAGATGTTGTAATACAGGCAACAGATCAAGTGGTAGAGCAGGTAGCTGAAGTGACAGAAGGGGATTACGCTGCCGCTGTATTTGATGCAACAGGCAATGTGCAGTCCATGAATGAGGCCATTCGGTATGTAGCTCATGGCGGACAATTGATCTATGTGGGATTGGTCAAAGCCGATATTACGTTTCATGATCCTGAGTTTCATAAGCGAGAGATGAGCATACTGGGCAGTCGTAATGCAACGCGTGCGGATTTTGAGCAAGTGATATCGACTTTGCGGCAGAAAAAGCTTAGCATGGATGGCTACATTACGCATCGGGAGCCTTTAACTGAGCTTCCTTCCGCCATGGACAAGTGGTTGCTCCCAGATACACATGTGGTAAAAGCTATAGTTGAACTGTAAAAGTGTAGGGTATCGAAAATAAAGAAACAGTTATAAAAAGCAGGAATAAAAAAACCTCTCTCTAACCTTGTGATAAAATATCACTTTAGGTTAGAGAGAGGTTTTTGGGGTTCAAGTCGTTGGGTCATTTCTCCGGATGGGTGATAATACCAGCGTGCGGATCAATATGGCGCACAATGGATTTCAACCAGATCATCTCCAGAAAATGAACTTCATAGTACAATGCCCCCGGAATGTGATGAATCCATCCTTCAGCAGGCAATAAGGAAGCAGATTCTGAAGAGGGTACAGGAGATCCGGGTTCCCGTCGCAGACGCTTGCGAACGGCTTTTTCAACCTGCGAGCTTTGGGTAGTCAGAATGTACAGTTTGCGAGTGGTCGTAAATCCGCGAAATGCGATATAGACCGTTTCATACGCAATAAGATAGGCAATAACAGAGTACATCGCTTGATCCCAACCAAAGACAACACCAGCGGCTGTCAGAATCAACAGGTTGAGCAGCATGATTATTTTTTCGATAAGCATCCGTTTCCCGCTAAATACCCGTTCAGGTGGCCGGGAGGACGGATCACCGATTTCCAGCGTATCCAGTGTCCCGCCATACCGCACCACAAGTCCGATTCCAACACCCAGACATAATCCGCCGAACATGGCGGCAGCCAGCGGATGTTCAACCAGAGGCGGCATGGGATGAAGCACGATGGCACCAATCGAAAAGACAACCAGACCCAGTACAGTAACGAGTACAAATTTCTTTTGCACCAGCCTGTAGGATAAAAATATAAACGGAACATTGAATAGGAACAGGAACAATCCAATCCTCATCTCAGTCCAATGGGCGAACAGAGAAGATATGCCTGTAATGCCTCCAATAATAATCTTATTGGGATGCAGGAATAATTCAAGTCCCACGGAGGCCAGAATCCCACCGGCGATCACCAGCAAAAGATTCAGGAAGCGTCGCGTGGATGATATTCTGGTCTTAGCGGTTTGTGGCACCGGATTAGCCGATATCAGAGGTGCTTTCATACGTCATCCTCCTTTGTGCGGCTGGCGAGCCATTCTCCCTGGGTTGATCACAGAAGATCGGCGAGGAGCCGCAGTTACGATCCTGTGCCTGTTCTGAACAGGCACAGGTTTTTATCCTTCTTTCTGTAAAACCTTCGGTTCTTCTTTCTTCTTCCGAGGATCTTTGAACTTGAATATTTTATCCAAAATTCTAAACACATGTTTGGACTCTTTGGTTAATAACGGTCCAAGAATGGCCAGAATCAGTACGTACAGTGCGGCAAACGGCTGGAGAAGCGGCAAGAGTCCACCGGCTTTACCCATGTTGGCCATGATGATCGAAAATTCACCGCGGGATACAATGGTTAAACCAATATTAGCAGAAGCTTTCGGAGACAGTCCCGCACTGCGTCCGGCCAGCATACCTGCCAGGAAGTTACCAAATAGCGTAATAACAACAGCAATCAAAGCCAGCCACACGGCATCTCCGCCAAGGGACAGAGGGTCAATGGACAATCCGAAGCTGAAGAAGAAGATGGCTCCGAAGAAGTCACGGAACGGCAGGATTAGATGCTCAATCCGTTTGGCATGTTCTGTCTCTGCAAGGACCAGACCAACAAGTAATGCACCGATGGCCTCGGCCACGTGAATGGTTTCGGAGAATCCGGCTACCAGGAACAATGCACCAAAAATCACAAGTGAAAACAATTCATTGGAGCGTATTTTAAGCAGTTTGTTGAGCAGCGGAGTCGCTTTGCGCCCCAGTATGATGACAATAAGCATGAATCCAAGCGCGATAAGCGCGGATACGATGACGCCTCCGATCGAGGATGAGTCACTGAGCACCAATCCGGATAGGATGGAGATGTAGACAGCCAGGAACACATCTTCGAACATGATAATTCCAAGTATCATTTCCGTTTCCGGATTGGCTGTACGTTTCAGATCGACTAACACCTTGGCCACGATGGCACTGGAGGATATGGTGGTAATCCCAGCAATAACAAGTGCCTCAGCAGGTGGGAAGCCGGAAGCAAATCCGAAAACTAATCCAAGCGTAAAGTTAATCCCGATATAAATCGAACCGCCGACGGCAATGGATTTACCGGATTTGATCAGACGTCCTACCGAGAATTCCAATCCGAGATAGAAGAGCAGGAACAGGATACCAATCCGGCCCATAAATTCGATGAAAGGCTGACTTTCAATAAAACGGAAGTCCAGATGCCATATTTTCATGGCATGTGGACCAACCGCCATCCCGATCAGAATGTAAAAAGGGACGACCGAAAAACGCAATTTGGCAGATAAGAGGCCAGCGGCAGCAATGAGAACGAGCGCCAGTCCTACTTCAAAAATCAGATGATCCATCGACTCACCCCCTTCCGGTCAGGAGGAGGGATTTGAAGAGTTTCTGTTGGTTGCGTTCGCCAACGGCAACAACGGTAGACTCAGCAGTAATCACGACCTCAGGACCGGGGCTGATATGTTTTTTGTGGTTTTTCTCTACAACGGCAATAACCGTTGCCCCAGAGTTTTGACGTACGTCCAGTTCACCGATGGACTTGCCGATGCATCCATAGGAGGATTCGACTTTGTACCATTCGATGATCAGATCATCAAAAGTAACTTCAATATTTTCAAGCTGTTTTGGCTTATAGGTCAATCCGCCAACGATAGCGGCAATTTGTCTGGCTTCATAATCATCGAGCGTAATCATGGAGATGCTTTGATCCGGATCGTCGTATTCAAAATGGTACATTTCACGCCGTCCGTCATCATGAATAATGATCACAATTTTATCTCCGCTGCTCGTTTCAATCTGGAACTTCTTGCCGATTCCCGGCAAATCAGTTTCACGTACATCCATGGATAATATGCCTCCTTAAATTGAGGGCTGGCCACAGAAGACAGGCTTATTTCCCGAAAATAGAATGATCTGTATTTGGAAGAAACATTAAATGATGCGGGCAAACAGAGCCAGGTACTCCTGACACACAGCCGTATACATTGAATTTTGAACAAAATTGGATATGACAAATACAACATCGTGACACACTGTTAACCTTGTCGTTAACTAACGTTTGCTTAAAGGGTTATAAGTTATGCACAAGTACACCGTCTGTTGGACAGAGATGTCTCTATGCATGGCAACCGAACATACGGTGCAACGCCTAGTGAAGGGCGTTTACGTATCTTGGTGCATGAGGGGCGAGGGACAAATACATACTGGTGAATTTAATGGGTAGCAGAAATAATCTGCGCTTAAACAGACAAATCAACGGTTTAAAGGGCAGACGCGGAGTAGGAATTCGCAGCATCAGCAATAAGGCAAGCACCAAAGTTACAGGCTTGTTATTCGTCACTGCAATCAGCTTAACCATGACTTGCGAGTATTTGCGGATAGCAGGTTTTTGCTGAGTTTCGGGTATTTGTAATAACACTTCCTTATTGGAAGTGGCATCAACGGATACGCCAACAGCGGATTCTGTCTGCATCGGAATAGGGAAGCACAACGCTTGGAACAAACACAAAATGATGATAAAAGCACTGCGAAGCATTCTAGGTTGTTGTCTCATTTTGGCTTCCCCCCTTTTCCGTGAAACATACTGTTATCAAAATAATAACACATTTTTGTCTGAACTCCAAACCTCTTTACAAATATACTGAGAAATGATGACACGCTTTCCATCAATCCGCTTCGTATATCCCCATCGGCCTTGCCATATACTTTGAAGAGGAAGGAAAGGAGTGATTCTTGTGGAGCTGTTCGCCGTATGGACCGATGTGTCAGGGCAAGAGGAAGCAGATCAATTTTACCGCTGCATCAAAGAAAAAACCAAAGGTTTACATATAAGCAAAAGAGGTTTCCGGCTCACCTTCAAACATAATGACGGCAAAGCAGCCTGGGTCTGCAGAGGGAATGAAAATCACGCGGATTTTCAGCAGTGGCTGCCCCAGATCAGTGATTTGCTTGCCAAAGGACTGGCCGATTTCATTATGGATACCCGGGAACGCTCCATTGTAGAAAACATGATTTCCAAGGCCTGTTCCGTTATGGATGAATATGAAGTGGAGAAGGTACACCGGATCTGCATGCCCTTGTTATTCAACGGTGATCTGGATCAACCAGGGCTTCGAGAGAAGCGGCGCTTAACCCTCGCAGGTGGTCTTAGACATGATCTGGAGGAGGTTCATTTCTTTCACCTGGAAGGCATTCTTCATTTTCGAATGAAGCAATACAAACAGGAACTGCACGAACTGGTGGAGTATGCACTGGATGAATTCTGGATGGATCGTCAATACGAAGAATTCATGGGACTGTTAAAATATTTTGTGTTCTTTCAGGAAGCCAAAGTTCCTTTGGTCCATCTGGTGCACAAAGGCTCGCATGAATTTCAGGTTCTGGATGCAGGGCTTAACCAGCTCCCTGTACAAAAAGATGAGCAAGTCGTCGTGGAGATGCCTGGTCTTGAACTGGAAATGGATATTGAAGACATGATTGTAAGCACACTTATATCGATATCTCCCGAAAAAGTGATGCTTCATACAAACACACCCGATCTGCCGATTATATCGACGATTCGTCAGATCTTCGAGGACAAGGTTCAATTATGCCATCATTGCCCGGAGTGTGAAGTGCTTCGTTCCGGCCTGCTGTCAGGCCTTGACGCAAGTGATCTCGGCAATTATAATAACTGTTGATCCATGAATTAATGAACATGTTTTTATGGATGAACTTTTACCAATAAGCAAAAGCGTTGACAAAGACAAGGACCATACGCACGGTCGGTGCAGAGAGAGGGAACCAGGCTGAAATTTCCTCCGGATGCCACGTTTGGTTTACCCCTTTGTAGCTGCAGTTTTGAAAACGGAGATGAATGTAATCGTTCCGTGAGTAAGGATATGCCGGGTCATGCCCGTTACCGTCATGCCAATGAGGGCTGTATTTTCAATGAAGAATGAAGCAGCTGAATTAGGGTGGAACCACGAGTATACAACACTCGTCCCTTTGCCGGGACGGGTGTTTTTTGCGTTCTTTGCCAATCAGCAGGGATAGCAATAGATCATCAGTCCATGATGTTGATGGACAAGGTTACATTTACAGGAGGAATGAGACAAATGGCAGTTAACATTAAACTACCGGATGGTTCAGTACGTGAGTACGCCGATGGCAGCAGTATTGAGGACGTAGCAGTATCCATTAGCAGCGGATTGCGCAAAAACGCCGTAGCAGGGAAACTGGATGGAATTGTGGTGGACTTGTCGACCAAGCTTCACGAGGGAGCTTTGGTAGAGATCGTAACTTTTGATTCACCAGACGGACTTGAAGTGATGCGTCATAGTACAGCTCACTTGCTCGCTCAAGCTGTGAAGCGCCTATATGGCAGCAAAGAGGTTCACCTTGGCGTTGGACCTGTCATCGAAGACGGATTTTACTATGATATGGACCTGGAACACCCGCTTAACCCGGAAGATCTGCAAAAGATCGAGAAGGAAATGGAACGTATCGTAAGTGAAAACCTGCCGATTGTGCGCAAGGAAGTCAGCCGTGCTGAAGCAATCAAAACGTTTGAAGAAGTGGGCGATCCTTACAAACTCGAATTGATTCGTGATCTGCCGGAAGACAGCGTAATTACCATTTATGAGCAGGGCGAGTTCTTCGATCTGTGCCGTGGACCTCATGTACCTTCCACAGGCAAGATCAAAGTGTTCAAATTGATGAATGTCGCTGGTGCGTACTGGCGTGGTGACAGCAAAAACAAAATGCTGCAGCGTATTTACGGTACAGCTTTTGTGAAAAAGGCTCAGCTGGATGAGCATCTGCACTTCCTGGAGGAAGCACGTAAACGCGATCACCGCAAGCTGGGTAAAGAGCTTGAAATGTTCACGTTCTCCCAACTGGTTGGACAAGGTCTGCCAATCTGGCTGCCAAACGGTGCCAAACTGCGTCGTACGCTGGAGCGTTACATTGTAGATTTGGAAGAAAGTCTTGGATATCAGCACGTATATACACCGGTTCTCGGTAATGTGGAATTGTACAAAACGTCTGGACACTGGGAGCACTACCAAGAGGACATGTTCCCTAAAATGGTAATGGATAACGAAGAACTCGTTCTCCGTCCAATGAACTGCCCGCACCATATGATGGTGTACAAGTCCAGCATGCACAGCTACCGTGACCTGCCGATCCGGATTGCCGAGCTCGGCATGATGCACCGATACGAGATGTCTGGTGCTCTGACTGGCTTGCACCGTGTTCGTGCAATGACCTTGAACGATTCACACATTTTCTGTCGTCCAGATCAGATCAAGGAAGAATTCGCTCGTGTTATTGAATTGATCCAAACGGTTTACAAGGATTTTGGTATTCATGAATATCGCTTCCGTCTGTCTTACCGTGATCCGCAGGATACCGAGAAATATTTCCAAAACGATGAAATGTGGGAAATGTCCCAACGCATGCTGCGTGAAGTTGTGGAAGAACTCGACTTGCCTTTCTATGAAGCAGAGGGTGAAGCAGCATTCTATGGTCCCAAACTCGACGTGCAGATCAAAACAGCACTGGGCAAGGAAGAAACATTGTCCACCGTACAACTGGACTTCCTGCTTCCAGAACGATTCGAACTGGAATATGTCGGAGATGACGGACAAAAACATCGGCCGGTCGTTATTCACCGCGGCGTAATCAGTACAATGGAACGTTTCACTGCATTCTTGCTGGAGAACTTTGCGGGAGCATTCCCACTGTGGCTGTCTCCTGTTCAAGCAAAAGTCATTCCGGTATCCGGAAACTTCGATGATTACGCACGTGAAGTGGAAGCGAAACTGAAACGCGCGGGAATTTCTGCTGAGGCTGATTTGCGCAACGAGAAGCTTGGATACAAAATCCGTGAGGCACAACTGGAGAAAATGCCTTATATGTTTGTTGTTGGTGAGAATGAGCGCAGTGCCGAATCCGTGTCTGTGCGTAAACGCGGAGAAGGCGATCTCGGCATGAAACCTGTGGATGAAATCGTAGCTCAACTGAAAGAAGAAATCAGCACAAGATCAATATAAATAGATGCATTTGAGAAAGACTGTCAGGGCGTGGCCTAATCCATGCTCTAGACGGTTTTTTTCTATTTCTCATGTGCTGGAACCTAGTGGAGTAGAAAATGTATAAGCATTTTGCTTTTTGGAAAACCTTTGCAGTAAGGGGGAGGTTTTAAAATGAAAAAGCAAAATGCAATGAAAACAAAACAATTACGGGTTCTGATTTCAATTATGGTCATGTCCATTGGGTTGGTATTGTCCTGGAATCAGGCAGAGGCGTATACATTTGAAGAGGAAAATGAAGTGCTGCATGTAATCAAGCGGCAGGATCAAGCTGCAACGCGTCAAGTTGAAAGTCAGTCCGAGTTATCGATCCATGATTATGAATACAGTGATCAGGTACAGGTCACGACGATGGTTTATATGGCTTTATTGTGGTCTCCGCAGCCCATTGTCATTCCTAAGCCGGATGTCCCAGGCAAGCAGCTTGTACTCGACCCATCCATGCCTGTGATGGCGCCGCGCTCAGAACAGGTACTGGGAACGCAAAAGGTGACCGCGACGGGTTACACGGCAGGTGTAGAGTCAACCGGTAAAGGACCAAAACATCCTCAGTATGGTATTACTTACTCTGGGGTGAAGGTACGTAGAGACAAAGAAACGGTGTCAACCATTGCTGCTGACCCCAAATTATTCCCGTTAGGTTCCATCCTCTATATTCCGGGGTATGGTTACGGTATCGTGGCGGACACAGGTTCTGCCATCAAGGGTAATAAAATTGACCTTTATTTTCCGACCACGAAGCAAGTGTATAAGGAATGGGGCAAAAAGGACGTCGAGGTACAGGTGATTAAACAAGGTGACGGAAAGTGCACGGAAAAGATGCTGGACGAGTTGTCTGAAGCGATCGATGTGTACAAATCCGTGCCGGATTCATGGTTAGACAAGGCCGTTTAATTTGGGATGTTAAGGATGAATAACTGTAGTGCTCTCTTCACATAATACTGACTGGGGACGAACCCCGCGCAGCAGCAGTGCAGCGTAAATATGAAGAGAGAGGTGATTCGTTGTGGCTAAAAGAACACAAGGACAAGGGTACCAAACGCCAAACGAGAAGTACAATGCTGAGTTTGGACAAGAAACTGCGGCAAGCAAAGTGAAGCAATCCCAGCAAAACAAAGTACAAGAAAATTTCCAAACACCTGATGAAAAATACAATGCAGAGTTCGGTGTAGAAAACACTGGACAAACAGGCCAAGTAGGCCGTGCAGGCAAATTTCAAAAATAAATAATGATTCAGGCACCCTGGAGCAAACGCTCCAGGGTGTTTTAGTTTTTGATAAATTTTACATAAATATCCTCAATCCTCAGTCTGGAGACCGAGACGAATTCCATCTGCCGCCGCTGTTATCGAATCCTTGTCTGAGGTACACTGGATACAGAATACAGACGAAGGAGACATGAGCGATGAAACGATCTATGCGAGACCGCTGGTGGGTTGGCATACCGTTGATTGCCGTTGGTGCAATCATTTTGTTTCGGCAATTGGGTTATGACATTGATATAGGATATATATTTAGAACATATTGGCCGCTGTTTTTAATCTGGTGGGGCGTAAAAGGAGTGACTGAAATTCGTCGCAATGGCGGTTATGCCATGATTGGACCTGTCATTGTACTTGCTATAGGCGGATACTTCCTGTCACGAAATCTCGGCTGGATTGATTATTCCATGGGTGAGTTCATTCGTTATCTCATTCCAATCATGTTAATTGGAGGAGGGCTGTTTGTTCTGATTGGGCCTCGTCGCCGGGATCGCAAACATCAGGACAAAATGCAGCCACCACCGCCGCCTGAACCTTATCAGCCCTTGTCTTCCGAGGACCTGGAAATGCCTTCTTCTTTTGATGAGCAATTCGAAAAGACGTTTGGCAAACCCAAACAGGAGCCTAAAAACTACCATTATGATCCATACGCCAATGCGGCTGAAGATGAATTGCATCAGGGACAGCAGCATAAGAAAAAGCATCATTCTCATTCCCATAGCCATACTCATTCCCATGGTCCAGATGGTAACGGCTATGGAAGTCACTATGGTGATGGCGGAGGCGGATACGGTAGTGAATATGAAGATTACGGCAACAGAAATACCGTTAACAAATCAGCATTTATCGGTGACCTCTACATGGGACAGGAAGTGTTCTCCCTTAAACCAATGAATATCTCGGCGTTTATCGGTGATACGGTTATTGACTTGACGAAAGCCCAAATCCCTTATGGCGAAACCAAAATTAATATTTCCTCATTTATTGGGGATGTAAAGGTATTCGTGCCGGAAGACATGGATCTCGGAGTCACTGTCACCACGAACTCCTTTATAGGAGATATGTCGCTGTTGAACCAAAAACGGGGTGGATTCCTCAGCAGTGCCCAGGCGGAAACTTCCCATTACCGGGAAGCAGGAAAAAAGGTTCGGATCGTAGTAAGTGTATTTATCGGAGACGTCAAAGTAAATAAGGTGGGTTAACGTATGATTCGAACGATTCTCAAGGCCAACAAGTGGGAACTGATGATGTATTTTGTCCTGACCGGGCTGATTACGCTGGGCGGGTTCTACTTGCTGTACGGAGAGGTGTTAATGGGAACAGGACGACAGCGCGCATGGACGTATGTGGCTGTCGTTGTGCTGGCGACTGTAGTTACCGGATATATTGCTGCACTGCGGCTTCAGCGCAAAATCGACCTGCTCGATCTGAATATGCTGAAAGTATCCAAGGGGAACTTGGCCGTTCGCATGCCTGAGGCAGATGATGCCTCTTTCGGCCGGGTATACCAGGAGTTTAACGTCATGATGGATTCGATTGAGAAAAAAATGAGATTGCTCCAGCGTCTGGGCGAGCAGGAAGTGATCGAGAAAGAACAGGCTTCCGAACGAGCGGTTCTTGAAGAACGCAGACGGATGGCGAGGGACCTGCATGATACGGTCAGCCAGCAGCTGTTCGCCATTCATATGTCAGCGTCTTCCCTGCCCAAACTGCTGGAGATGAATCCGGAGCACGGAAACAAAGTACTCGACCAATTAATCCAAATGTCGCATATTGCACAACGTCAGATGCGTGGTCTTATTGCGCAGCTTCGTCCGGTAGAACTTGAAGGAAGGGACCTGGCTGAGGCACTGGATCGATGGTTTCCTGATTATTGCAGACAGAATGGATTAAAGGGAGTGAAAGAGCTGGAACTGGATGGCGGCGTCTCGGATGCCATCGAGCACCAGCTGTTTCTTGTTATTCAGGAGGCCGTCGCCAATGTAGTGAAGCATGCGGAGGCTGGGCTTGTTAGTCTGTCCATACGGGAGAGCGAGCATCAGATCAGCATGAGCATAAGCGATGACGGTCAGGGCTTCTTGCAGCAAGTTGAGCGGCCAGGGTCCTATGGATTGTCCACCATGCGTGAACGGGCAGAAAAGCTTGGCGGGGATGTCCAGATTATTTCAAAACCGGGAGCGGGAACGACAGTACGGGTGCTTATCCCGAAATTCCCGGATGAACCAGAGGGGGAAACGGAATGAACGGAAAAGTGAATGTAATGATTGTAGACGATCATGATATGGTGAGAATGGGCTTGAAAACGTACCTGATGCTTGAGCCAACATTTCATGTCATGGGAGAAGCGGGAAATGGACAGGATGCGCTTAACCAGCTCCGCAAGCTGGATCAGAGCGAGATGCCTGATCTTATATTGATGGACCTGATGATGCCTGTCATGAACGGGGCCGAGGCAACGCAAGCCATCATGAGTGAATTTCCGGGTTCCAAAATAGTTATGCTTACTAGTTTTCTCGAGGATGATTTGGTGGTGCAGGCCATTGAGGCGGGAGCAGTCAGCTATGTCCTGAAGACTGTATCTGCTGAAGAATTAATCTATGCGCTTCAGGGAGCCTATCGGGGAATGCCTGTCATGACGGGAGATGTGTCCCAGGCGTTAACCCGGGGAATCAGGCAGCGCACCGCGAGAGAGAACGAATCCGGTCTGACCGAACGGGAGAAGGAAGTTCTTTTGCTCATTGCAGAAGGCAAAACCAACAAAGATATTGGGGAAGAACTACATATTAGTATCAAAACCGTTAAAACACATGTAAGCAACCTGCTAATGAAGTGCGAAATGGATGATCGGACACAACTGGCCATTTACGCTCATCGTCAGGGTTGGGTGAAGAACAAGGACTAAAATGCTGATTTATCGGGAAAAATGTGCTATTATTACGTGCTTTTATCTCCTTTTTAATTGTTTTTAAGGTACGGTTAAGGTTTAAAGTACAAAATAAGGACAGTTAAAGAATATCTCTTGTGAAAAAGAGATTGGGAGGTAGAAAGCATGGACGAACGTAATTATAGACCGAACCGTCAAGACGAGGAAGACCAAACAAAGCATGCGGATAACCGCAATACATCCGGAACGGACGAATCCTCTTACTATTATTCTTATGGACCTTTTCAGTCCGTGAATCAGGAAGATACAGCAAGCAGTCATGTGAACCCTAGCGAGCGTGAAGAGGGCAATGTACAGATCACAAGACCCGATCCTGTCAAGCCGCTTCCGATGTATTACAATAATGGATCTTCCGAACAGGCGGGCCGCGGCAACGGAGGCAGCGGTTCCGGAAACGGTGGAGATGGTGGCAGCGGTGGCAAAAACGGAAATGGAAACTGGAACTACAACAACCGTAAGCCTCGCTCCTCGGTCAGATCATTATTGTTTTCCTTTATAGCAGGGATGCTGGTCATTACAGTACTGATGTACACGGCAGACCGCACGAACATGTTTACTCCGCAAGAAGCCTTAACAAGTGCAGAGAATCAAAGCACAAGTCAGGAATCGACTTCTACGAATACGGGCAGCAGCAATAATGTGACTGCATCACTTCTGCCAACAGGTAAAGAGGATGTCTCTTCTGTAGTGACGAGCACAAGTCCTGCGGTTGTAAAGATTGAAACATTAGCTAAGCAGTCCACGCGAAGTGGAAGCCAAGGTGGATCCACGATGAGTGATCCGTTATATCAATACTTCTTCGGTAATGGAGGTAACGGAAGCGGTGGCACGGATAGCAACCAAGGCGAGCAGCAGCAGCAGGGAAGCAATCAGCTTGTTCCGCTCGGCATTGGTTCCGGATTTATTTTTGACAAAGAAGGATATATCCTAACGAACCAGCACGTTATTCAAGGTGCAGATGTCATTCAGGTTACACTGGAGAACAACAGCAAACCTTACGAAGCCAAACTGCTGGGAAGCAGCTTCGATCTTGACCTTGCTGTATTGAAAATCGAGAAAAACAGCGGAGACGATGATTTCCCTGTTGCTCCGCTTGGCGACTCAAACAGCACACAAGTTGGTGAATGGCTTGTTGCCATTGGTAACCCAGAAGGGTTCGAGCATACTGTAACTGCAGGTGTACTGAGTGCCAAAGAACGTACAATCAGCATTCCGGACGAAGAAACGGGCAAAACGCGTGAATACAGCCATCTGCTGCAAACCGATGCGTCGATTAACCCAGGTAACTCAGGTGGTCCGCTGCTTAACCTTAACGGTGAAGTCATTGGTATGAACGTAGCTGTTAGCGCTGATGCGCAAGGTATTGGATTTGCCATCCCTTCAAGTGTCATCTCGGATGCCGTGAAATATCTGAAAGAAAATAAAGAAGTTCCAAAAGAGCCGGTACCGTTCATCGGTGCGTCCCTGATGGCGCTGACGCCTGAAGTAGCGAAACAAATGGGAACGGATATTACTGAAGGTTCTGTCGTAGCCAGCACCATCTATCAGTCTCCGGCTTACCAAGCCGATCTGCGTGCCTATGATATCATCACGGGTGCGAATGGAACGCCGTACAGCACAAGCCAAGACCTGATTGATTTCATCAAAACTCAGGAAATCGGCAGCGAAGTTACGCTGAATGTGGTACGCGATGGTAAGAAGATGGATATCAAAATTAAAATCGGCAACAAAAATGACTATGATACTTCACAAACATCTGATCAACAGCAACAAACACAACCATAATTTGAATGGTGGTTCGAGATTCAGAAGAGCGGAAGGGTTTGAGGGCCCTTTCGCTTTTTTTGTCCTAATGAAGGCATGATTACAGATACCAAGCAAGGCTTGGAGAAGCGAAAAATGCGGCCAAGATGCAGACTAGGCTTCTGGCTGTTACAATGAGATTAAAATGTGAGAATAAAGGAGAAAGACCATGCGCTCAACTATTTTGATTGTGGATGATGATGAAAAAATCGTGTCCATGCTCCGCCGGGGGCTGGCGTTTGAAGGCTATGAGGTACAGACTGCTTCCAATGGTGCTGAGGGTCTCAGTAAATTAATGGATAAGGAACCGGATGTAGTGGTGCTGGATGTGATGATGCCTCAGATTGATGGTTTCGAAGTATGTCGCCGTTTAAGGGAAGCAGGAAGCAAAGTACCTGTGCTCATGTTAACCGCGAAGGATGAGGTTCAGAGCCGGGTGACCGGCCTGGATACCGGAGCGGATGATTATCTGGTGAAGCCATTCGCACTGGAAGAGTTACTGGCCCGTGTTCGCGCCTTGCTGCGTCGTAAATCGGATATTGCAGAAACGCCGGATAACCGGCTCGTCTACGAAGATATTATATTGGATAATGACTCACGCGAAGTACTGCGTGACGGGAAACGTCTTGAGCTGACAGCGAAGGAATTCGAACTATTGAACTTGTTTATGCAAAATCCGAAAAGAGTACTCTCCCGTGATCTGATCATGGATAAGATCTGGGGCTATGATTATAGCGGGGAGTCAAACGTACTGGAAGTATATATTGCGATGCTCCGGCAAAAAACGGAAGAGTATGGAGGCAAACGCTTAATCCAAACGATTCGTGGAGCGGGTTATATTCTGAGAGGTGACTCCTGACATGTCCATTCGGTTAAAACTAACCGCATGGTATTCTGGCATCTTGGCAGCTGTGCTTATTTTTTGGGGTGTCGTAATCTATGCCTTTGTTTATTTCAATACGTATCAGGAAGTCGAACAGCAGCTAAAGTCGAAGAGTGCGCGTATTACAGACCAGATCGGAGTTAACCCGTTATCTCAGACGCTTGATCTGGACCCATTTACCGAGAGTCAGCTGCAGGAAGCCCAAATTTACATTCAACTCTGGGATTACCAAAGTCAGTCTGGCAAAATCTCAGGAAACATGGAGAAGGTTCGCATCCAATTTCCGGTTTTGAAGACGAATGAAATAGTAGAAAAACGCGGGATATCCAAGATTTACGTGAATGGCACTCCTTTTCTGGTCAATCAGCAGCCCCTTTCTCTTTCGGGAACCAATGAAATTAGGGGGCTTCTTCAGGTCGGTGCCAATGTAAGTTCACAGGAACGATTGCTGGAGGCGCTGCTTAATATTCTAATCTTTGGCTGGCTTGTGGCCATGGCACTGGCCATTACTTCAGGTCTCATTCTTGCCCGCAAATCGATGCGCCCACTCGTCAATGTCATTGATGCAGCCAATCAGATTCAATCCGGTGACGATCTGAGTGTCCGGATACAATATACGGGTCCCAAGGATGAAATCGGTCGTCTGATTGAAACGGTGAATAACATGCTCGAACGGACAGAACTGTCCTTCCGCGGCCTGGAGGAGACCAATGCTGCTCAGCGCAGATTTGTATCCGATGCCTCTCATGAGCTGCGTACACCGCTGACGACGATCCGGGGAAACGTGGATTTCCTGAAAAAGTTATGGGATCAGGAAGGAAATGACCGACCGAATCTGGATGAGGAGACCGTCAAGGAGATGTCGCTTGAAGCGATTGAAGATATGGCGGACGAAGGCAAACGCATGAGCAGGTTGATTAGTGACATGCTGTCACTGGCTAGGGCCGATACAGGACAGAAAATAGAATTGAATCCGATTCCGCTGCAAATTCTGGTGCAAGAAGTGGCTCGCAGAGCACATTTCCTCGATCACCACGCAGAATGGCGGGTTGGCGATTTATCGATTTTAAATGGAATTTATGTGAACGGCAGCAAAGACTATCTTCAGCAGATGCTCTTTATTTTCATTGAAAATGCGTTCAAATACACACCGGACGGATCGGTAACGCTTGATGCTATCCTATACAAAGGCCAGGTTGGTCTCCGGATCAGTGATACAGGCATCGGTATGGATAAGGATGAGGTGCCGTTTATCTTCGATCGTTTCTATCGTGCAGACGAATCCCGCGGAGCTACACCGGGCATTGGACTGGGGTTATCCATCGCTAAATGGATTATTGAGGAGCATATGGGCTCCGTTGAGGTCGTGACCAGACGCGGTGAAGGAACGACTTTCATCATCTGGATGCCAGTTGTCTTTGCTCCACCTATCGAATAAAGGTATAATAGACTGGACTGCAATTACATCGGCAGTGATGCTGAAAAAGAAAGCGGGTGGCAACCAAGTGGAAGTACTGCGAATTTCGCCGCGAGGGTATTGTTACGGAGTTGTGGATGCCATGGTATTGGCACGTCAGGCAGCACGTAATCTTGATTTACCACGGCCTATATATATATTGGGTATGATTGTGCATAACAAACATGTGACGGATTCCTTTGAAGATGAGGGGATCATTACACTGGATGGTCCGAACCGGATCGAAATCCTGAGTCAGGTAGAGAGCGGTACGGTCATCTTTACGGCCCATGGTGTATCTCCTGAGGTGCGCAAGATGGCACGGGACAAAGGGCTCACTACAGTAGACGCCACATGTCCGGATGTAACCAAGACGCATGACCTGATCCGGGAGAAAACGGCTGAAGGTTATCAGATCATCTATATCGGCAAAAAGAACCATCCTGAACCCGAAGGGGCTATTGGAGTTGCTCCTAACCAGGTGCATTTGATTGAGAAGGAAGAAGAGATTGATGCACTGAATGTGCCAGCTGGCAAGATTCTTATTACCAATCAGACGACGATGAGTCAATGGGATATCAAACACATCATGAGCCGTCTTCTGGAGAAATTTCCTGGTGCTGAAATTCATAACGAGATATGTCTGGCTACACAAGTTCGTCAGGAAGCTGTAGCTGAGCAGGCAGGTCAATCTGATCTGGTTATCGTTGTTGGGGACCCGCGAAGTAACAATTCGAACCGGCTTGCACAAGTATCGGAAGAGATTGCGGGTGTAACGGCCTACCGGGTATCGGATGTGTCCGAGATCAAGCAGGAATGGCTGAAAGGGGTAAACAAGGTAGCCGTAACTTCAGGTGCTTCGACGCCGACTCCGATTACAAAGGAAGTTATCAGTTATCTGGAGCAATATGAGCATGATCAACCGGAGACGTGGGAAATTAAGCGTACCGTCAACATGAGCAAACTGCTGCCCCCAGTGCGGGAGAAGACCCGCACAACGTAACAAATACAAGAAATCCTGTGCTGCAGCCCCGAATTAGGGTTTGTGGCGCAGGATTTTTTTGCATGAGGAGTACCCTTAGTCACCTTGACGAGAATGGCAGACTATGATATATTTACTTTAGCGGATAAAAGCTTAAAAGCGAACAAGCGTTTAAGCGTGACAGAACTTTTAATTATAATCAGATGCACATCGAAACAGTTTGGTGCTCTCATACAAGGAAGGATGGGAATTAATTATGATCGTTATTGCAGGTAAGGCAACACCGGAGGAACAGATTCAGGATATCGTCGCTGTGATTGAAAAGGAAGGGCTTCAGGTGCATATCTCCCGCGGAGAGGATCGTACCATTATCGGGTTGATTGGCAAAGTGGAACCTAAAATGCAGGAACATCTTCGTCAAATGAAAGGTGTAGAGAATGTCGTAAGAATCTCGAAATCCTACAAATTGGCCAGCCGTGACTTCCACCCTGAAGATACAGTCATCTCCATTAAGGGAGTGGATATCGGCGGAAAAGAACTCGTCGTTATGGGTGGACCTTGTGCGGTTGAATCTGCTGCCCAAATTGATGAAATTGCCGGTCTTGTGAAAGCTGCTGGTGGCCAGGTACTGCGCGGCGGTGCATTTAAACCTCGTACCGGTCCTTACAGTTTCCAGGGAACAGGTGTAGAAGGGCTCATCATGATGGCTGAAGCTGGCAAAAAACATGACCTGCTGACCATCACGGAAGTCATGACTCCGGAATACGTGGATATTTGTGCGGAGTACGCGGATATTCTGCAGGTCGGTACACGGAACATGCAAAACTTCGATTTGCTGCGTAAGCTGGGCGAATGCGGAAAACCCGTATTGCTGAAACGCGGCTTCAGTGCGACATACGATGAGCTTCTGAACGCGGCTGAGTACATCCTCGCCGGCGGTAACCCTAATGTAATGCTCTGTGAGCGCGGCATTCGTACGTTTGAGTCCTATACTCGCAATACGCTCGATCTGTCGGCGATTCCTGTGCTGCAGTCTCTTAGCCATCTGCCTGTCATTTCCGATCCTAGCCATGGTACAGGACGCCGTGAACTGGTAGAACCGATGACAAAAGCTTCTGTTGCTGCTGGTGCCAATGGATTAATTATCGAGATGCACACAGATCCAGACAACTCCATGACAGGCGACGGTGTACAATCCCTGTTCCCTGACCAATTCGCCAACTTGCTGCAGGATCTGGAGAAACTCGCTCCAATCGTGGGCAAAACGTTTAATACAGCCAAACAACCTGCCGAGTTTTTCCCGGCAAGAGTGGGCGTCTAATCTTATAGTTTGTCACGATACAACCGGACATTTTCCTCGTTTCATTCTTGAGAATGAAGCAGGGAGATGTCCGGTTTTTCATATCAAGAGGGGATTGAATACATTTATTAATCAATAGTGATAAGAAACATTTATGATGTAATGTTTTTCCCATGTTTTAGGATGTTATTATGGTTACTTTACCGCATTAACTCGGTTAAATGTATAATCAATTCGTTGTTAAGTGAATTTATCAGATTTATAAAATGTGAGTATAGCTAACATAGTCGCAAAAAATACCTTACATAAGTATTGACGATGTCATGTTTAAGAATTTATAATGACGACAGAAAAAAATTCGAATATGGACATTTTCTTTCGTGGGGTTGTTTATTGTTCGGAATATTTGGGAGGACGAATACATGTCGGTTGAAAACGTATTGAAATCAATTCAAGAGAACAACATCGAGTGGGTAGATTTTCGTTTTGTAGATTTAGCTGGTCGTGCACATCACATCTCGTTGCCAGCTTCGGCTGTTGATGCAGACACATTCGTAAATGGAGTAGCTTTTGACGGTTCTTCTATCCAAGGTTTCCGTGGAATCGAAGAGTCCGATATGGTTATGATGCCAGATCCTGAAGCGACTTATGTCGATCCGTTCACTGCACACCCTACATTGAATGTTATGTGTGATATCTTTACACCAGATGGTGAGCGCTATGAGCGTGACCCACGCAGCATCGCTGTTAAAGCTGAAGCTTTCCTGAAAGAGAGCGGTGTAGGTACAGCAGCATTCTTCGCACCTGAGTCCGAATTCTTCATCTTCGACGATGTACGTTATGAGAGCGGCACGAACAGCTCTTCCTACTACGTTGATTCCGAAGAAGCATCTTGGAACACCAACCGCAAGGAAGAAGGCGGTAACCTGGGCTTCAAAGTTCGCACTAAAGGCGGATATGTACCTGTAGCACCAGTGGATACTCAACAAGATATCCGTAGTGAAATGTGTCGTTTGTTGGAAGAAGCTGGCCTGTCGATCGAGCGTCATCACCACGAAGTGGCAACAGCTGGTCAAGCCGAAATCAACTTCCGTTTTGATACCTTGAAGAAAACAGCAGATAACCTGCTTGTTTACAAATACATCGTGCATAACACTGCACGTCAATATGGCAAAGTAGCTACATTCATGCCGAAACCATTGTTCGGTGATAATGGTAGCGGAATGCACGTTCACCAATCCATCTTCGATGGCGATTCCCCATTGTTCTACGACAAAGCGGGATATGCAAACCTGAGCGAAATGGCTCTGCACTACATCGGAGGAATTCTGTACCATGCACCAGCTCTGATCGCGTTGACTAACCCAAGTACAAACTCATTCAAACGTCTTGTACCTGGTTACGAAGCACCGGTAAACCTGGTTTACTCCAAAGGTAACCGCTCTGCAGCAGTACGTATCCCAGTTGCAGCTGTGACACCTAAAGGCTGTCGTATCGAGTTCCGTACGCCTGACTCCACTGCTAACCCTTACCTGGCATTCTCCGCAATGCTGATGGCGGGTCTGGACGGAATCAAACGCAAAATTAACCCAACTGAGCTTGGTTACGGTCCACTCGACAAAAACATCTATGACTTGTCAGATGCTGACAAAGAAAACATCCGCAGCGTTCCAGCTTCCCTGGAAGAGGCGCTTGATGCTCTGGCAGCAGACAACGAGTTCTTGACTGAAGGCGGCGTATTCACTAAAGAATTCATCGAGAACTACATCAACCTCAAACGTGATGAAGCAAAAGCTGTAGCTATTCGCATTCATCCACACGAGTACAGCCTTTACTTCGATTGCTAATCCGATCGAAACAAGGGTAGCTACAATTTAAGCCTCCGGGACTCGCTCTCGGAGGCTTTTCCATGAATGAGCGATGTAGTACGTTAACTTTGCAGGGTGATAAAGTATTTTGATGACCCTAATTGCTAGCTTCAGTGCTTATTGCCCTTGATGCGGATAGGGAATACTGATATCATAGCGATAATATTTACTTCATATGTAAGCTACGGATGGAAAGGGCGGGGGAAAAATGACAAAGAGAGCGTATAATTTTAATGCAGGACCAGCGGCACTGCCACTGGAGGTTTTGGAGCGTGCGCAAGCAGAATTTGTTGATTTTCGTAACACAGGCATGTCGATTATGGAGATGTCTCACCGTGGGGCAGTGTACGAGTCCGTACATAATGAAGCTCAGGAGCGTTTGCTGTCGCTCTTAGGCAATCCGAAGGGATACAAGGTACTATTTCTTCAGGGCGGAGCAAGCACCCAGTTCGCCATGTTGCCGATGAACCTTCTGGGGGCAGGCCAAACTGCAAGTTATGTCATGACAGGCAGCTGGGCGAAAAAAGCGTTGTCTGAAGCGAAGCTGATCGGTGAAACCCACATTGCAGCTTCTTCCGAGGCTGATAAATACATGAAATTGCCTGATGTATCGAACCTGAGTTTGCCTGACCGCACAGCTTATGTACATCTGACATCCAATGAAACGATCGAGGGTACACAGTTCAAGTCTTTTCCGGACACGGGATCTGTACCGCTAATTGCTGACATGTCGAGTGATATTTTCTGTAAACCATTCGATCTTAATCAGTTTGGCATGATTTATGCGGGTGCACAGAAAAACCTTGGACCATCCGGGATTACTGTGGTAATTGCTCGGGAGGAGCTGGTAAGCGAATCACCAAAAACGATTCCAACGATGCTTCGTTACAGCACACATACCGAAAACAATTCCCTGTATAATACTCCTCCTTCTTTCTCTGTTTACATGGTCAATGAAGTTCTGAAATGGATTGAAGAACAAGGTGGACTGAAAGGGATCGAACAAAAGAACATCAAGAAAGCGGAATTGCTCTATAATACAATTGATTCCTCTGGCGACTTCTATCGCGGCTGTGTTGATGCTGCAGATCGTTCCCTGATGAACGTGACATTCCGCCTTGCTTCGGAAGAATTGGAGAAACAATTCATCAAGGCTTCCGAACAGGAAGGGTTCGTTGGATTAAAAGGACACCGCAGTGTTGGAGGCCTTCGTGCATCCATCTACAATGCTGCGCCTTATGAGAGTGTTAAGGCACTGACTGACTTTATGAGCCACTTTCAGAAGACAAATGGATAAATCATAGGGGAATGGATGAGAGGCCTTAGCCTTCCAATCTAGCCCTTCCAGAGCCTTCCACATTGACGTGTGGGGGGCTTTTCTTTAGAATTAGAGGATTGCAACAGATACATGAACTTAAAGGAGATTGGACACATATGGCTTTGCATATCGTTCTGGTTGAACCGGAGATTCCCGCGAATACCGGCAATATTTCTCGCACCTGCGCGGCTACGGGAACCCATCTGCACCTGGTTCGCCCACTCGGGTTTCGGACGGATGATGCTACCTTGAAGCGGGCTGGCCTGGATTACTGGCATGCAGTTCACATTGAATATCATGATTCATTCGCAGAGGTTCAGGAAAAGTATCCGGAGGGTCGCTTTTTCTACGCAACCACGAAGGCGAAGAACAACTATAGCGATTTTACATTCCAGGATGAAGATTTTTTGGTTTTTGGCAAAGAGACCAAAGGACTACCTCCTGAATTGATTGCTGCCAATCCGGAAACTTGCATGAGAATGCCTATGACAGGTGATGTACGTTCATTAAACTTGTCCAATTCGGCAGCAATTATCGTATATGAAGCATTACGACAATTGAATTTTCCGGGCCTGGATTGATCCATATTCGCCTTCAAGTGTTTGTTAGAATTCGCTAAAAAAACATTTTTCAAAAAAAAGGACAAAAAATGTTTATTTCCAGCAGGATTCGACAAAATCTTGGCGAATCTTTAAACATAGTACAATTGTACCTAGAAATTTAGAGTAAGATAGGAGAGGTGTGCCGTAGCTATGAAGCCAGCTGGAGTAGTTCGCAAAGTTGACCAATTGGGTAGGATCGTATTGCCTAAATCTTTGCGTAAAAGGTATCAAATGAATGAGGGAGATCCTGTAGAGATCTTAGTACAAGGGGACCATATCATTCTGGAGAGATACCGTCCAAAATGTATTTTCTGCGGATCAATGGAAGAAGTCAATGAGTTCAAAGAGCGTTACATATGCGCACAATGTCTAGATGAAATGACCCAGCTTCCACAGCACGGGTAAAATAAAGAAGTATCATGACCGATAAAGGCATGATACTTCTTTTGTTTTTTCAATATGTTTTGAAAAAATACAATAATTTATAATCCTATTGAGTAGCTTAATGTTCACTTTCAAGATGGGGAAGGATATCGGACCAGATCAGGTCCAAAATGGCCTGCATGTTCAATTCGTCACTACTAACGGCAACCACAGCGTCCAGTTCGGGCAGGACCACGCATAGTTGACCATAAGCGCCATCAGCCCGGTATGCATTGTGAGAACATAACCAAAATTGATATCCGTATCCTTGTCCCCAATCGCCTTCACCCGGCGTCGTTATCTGGCGAGTTGTTGCTTGGTCTATCCATTCCACAGGAACCAGCTGACTGCCGTTCCAATTGCCCTTCTGAAGCAAGAACTGTCCGAACCGGCCTAATTCCTCATTCGTAAGCTGCAAGCCCGCACAGCCTAATGTAATGCCCAGTGGAGAGGTTTCCCATTCGACGTTGTAAATCTCCAGCGGTTCAAACAGTCTGGGAATCAGATAATCTTTTACGGTCTGGCCCGAGGCTGCCTGAAACATGGCCGAGATCATAAAAGTATCGGCACTGCTGTATGTAAATGCTTCGCCAGGGACTCTGTCAATTGGAAGTGACATGTAATATTTAGCCCAATCTTTCTCCGCAAGTGTGGCCCGTTCCTCCGCCCAGAGCACAGGCACATCATGTCCTGAAGACATCCGCAGCAGATCATACAGTGTGAGATCCGCAGGAGAGAATGCTGTTAGGTTCGGAGCAGGTGTTGGCCATGTGAAGTATTCTCCCAGTTTGGATTCGAGTGTGAATATGCCTTCTTCGAGTGCCAATCCTACAGCCATACAGGTAAACGACTTACTGATCGAATGCTGTAAGCGCCGCTTATCCTCAGTCCGATCCCACATTCCACGTGTTTCTCCATGCTGCAGCACACGAACCGACAGTACGTTTAATTGCTGAGCCTCAATATGTTGAACAAAGCGATTAACAATGCTGGACATAATAACATCCTTTCATTAAAAAAGACGACATTTTAGGACTGGTGAAACGTTTCCGTAATCTGGAACCAAAATCAGAAATTATGTTAGTACAATCCGAAGGTGATGTCAACGAAAGATGTGCAAACGGTTACCAAAAGGGTGAATTTTCACAAATAAAGTGCCTTTTGACGCAAATTTACACTTGAAAAAGAAGTTTTTTGAGAAAATAACGCGAAATTTGTAAAAAGGTTATTGACAGGATTTACTCATCGGGATTATGATTTATTCGAAACGATTCGAAGAAATCGCTTCCAAGTAAAAAGTGCTGTTTTTAAGTCCATGTGAATCAACGTTAGCTATGTTTTGAAACGATTCGAGAAAATCGTTTCGATAACTAGTAGGGTATGGGGGAACGGCAAAAAGTCGTAGCAGAAAAGCGAGAGTAGAGAGAGTACAGGCGACAGCTGATGATGAAAGGGGTTGCATATGGCACACATCACGATCGAAACCGGATCGCCTACATTATGCATGAACACAAGCATACATGTAGTGTCCAGTGACTCCGGAGAGACTTCAGGCGGTACGCTATATCTGCTGCATGGGGCAGGCGATAATGCGAGTACATGGCAACGATTGACTACAATTGAAATGTACGCTGCACAATATGGCTGTACCATCATCATGCCGGAGGCAAACCGAAGCTACTACACCGATATGGAATACGGCCTGAATTACTTCCATTACATTACTCAGGAGTTGCCTGAGTTTTGCAGACGTCAGCTCAACCTGAACACGGATCCCGATAAGACTTACATTGCGGGATTGTCCATGGGTGGATATGGTGCTCTGAAATGTGCACTGACTTATCCCGAACGTTATCGCAAGGTGGTTTCTTTATCCGGAGTAACCGACATTCAGACAAGGCTTCATGATCCCAATATGCCACCCGGTATGATCAAGGAAATGAAAGCGGTTTTTGGAGAACGGTTACAGGTAAAGCCCGACCAGGACATCTACGCACTGTCAGAAAAATTGCTGCAAGAGGGCAGGCCTTTACCGGATGTGCTTAGCTGCTGCGGTGAAAGTGATCCATTTATTGAAATGAACCGCAGATTTGCCGAGTACATGCAGGGAACTGCGTATCATTTCCGGTACGTTGAATCTCCGGGAGCTCATGAATGGAGATTTTGGGAGCATCACCTGAGAACCATGTTTGATTTTCTGTATAACGACAAGACCAAAGTAGAGTGAGGAGATGCAAATTGAAACCTGCAGCCGAAGGACCTAGCAAAAAGCTGAAGGGAAACTTGAAAGGGAATTCGCTCTGGAGTGAAATCTGGAAGCACAGAATGACGTACACCCTGCTAATTCCGGGGCTTGTCTGGCTCATCCTGTTTGCTTATATGCCAATGGGCGGTCTGTCTCTGGCATTTAAGGATTACAAAGCGAACCTGGGAATCTGGGGAAGCCCATGGAGCGGATTTGAGAACTTCAAATACGTTTTCCGGGATCCAACGTTTATCGACGCGGTATGGCGGACATTGTATATCAATATTTTGAAACTGATTATCCAATTCCCATTCCCGATTATATTGGCTCTGTTACTGAACGAACTGCGTATGCGCAGAGGGAAAAAGTGGTTCCAAACGATTCTTACGTTCCCTCACTTCCTTTCATGGATTATCGTATCCGGGGTTGTCATCAACGTATTGGCGTATGACGGATTGGTGAATAGCACGCTAGCATTGCTTGGATTGCCAACGATTAACTTCCTGGGTTCCGAATCCAACTTTGTACCGATGCTTCTATTAACAGATATCTGGAAATCAAGCGGATGGAGTGCCATCATCTTCCTCGCTGCGATCTCGGGTATCGATCAGGATCAATATGAATCTGCACAGATCGACGGAGCATCACGGTTGCAGCAAATGTTCCGCATTACGCTGCCGAACATCCTACCGACCATCACCGTTATGTTTATCCTGTCTGTCGGTGGTTTGATGTCATCCGGTTTCGATCAGATCTTCAACTTGGCAAATGCCGCAACCAAAAATGTATCGGAAGTACTCGATGTATATATTTATCGGATTACGTTCCAATCATCAACCGACTTCTCGTTCTCGACAGCGGTCAGCTTGTTCCGTTCCCTTGTGAATATGATCTTGCTGCTTCTTGCTGACAGATTTGCGAAGCTGCTTGGCGGAGATGGATTGTTCCGATAAGAAAGGAGGAAAAATGAAATGAGCAAGAAAGCTAACAAAAAGTCGAAGATTGGTACAGAACGAATGACGCTTCTGGATTACGTTATCTTCGCCATCTTACTTGTGCTTGCCCTGATGATTCTGATTCCGTTCTGGAATGTCATCATGATCTCGTTTGCAACACAGAAAGAATATGCCGACAATCCATTATTGATGTTTCCTAAAGAGTTCACTTTGGATTCCTATAAAGCACTGTTTGCGGACGGGACTATCCTTTCGGGGTACAAAAATACACTGATCCTGCTGGTGATTGGCTTGCCTCTCAGTATGTTCCTGACAACAAGCATGGCGTATGGACTAAGTCGCAGCAACTTTCCATTTAAGAAATTTATCTTTTTCCTAGTGCTGTTCACCATGATCTTCAATGGTGGTATCGTACCACTCTACCTGATCATGAAATCACTTCATCTGACGGGATCGCTATGGTCCGTTATTCTTGCGGGAAGCTTCAGTGCATTTAACATGATCCTGATGATGAACTACTTCTACACTTTGCCGGAATCGCTAATGGAATCTGCGCGACTGGATGGTGCAGGGGAGTGGAGAATCCTGTTCAACGTCGTTCTTCCGCTGGCCACACCAATCATTGCTACGATCACGCTGTTCTATGGGGTGGCCTACTGGAACAGTTGGTACGATGCGATGATCTTCCTGCGAAAGGCAGATCAGTTACCACTGCAAAATGTACTTAGGACGATTATATCTACATCACAAACCAATGCCTCCAATGCTTCCAGCGTGGATGCAACGCAAGTCAGCAATTTCTCAATGGGGATGAAAATGGCTGCGGTATTTGTCACTATGGTGCCAATTATGTGTTTCTTCCCAATGCTGCAAAAGCACTTTGCCAAAGGGGTATTAACAGGGGCTATCAAGACCTGATTATACGTATAGGATTTTGACTTAAAATTCTACTAAAAAACATGGGGGTAAAAGCATGAAGACGAACAAAAAGTTGTCTGTTAGATCCATTTTTGCCATCACGCTCTGTATGTTGATGTTGGTGGTGACAGCTTGTTCCAGTAGTAGTTCGGAAGGTAGCAACGAGAAGGATGCAGAGGGAAATTATACAGATAACCTGACCATCTCTGTAGCTAACCTTACGGAAGTAAAAAACGGGAACATGGATAATGAGTTCCATAAATTCTGGACAGACAAGTTCAATGTAACTTGGGACTACAACTATATTGACTGGGATTCATGGGGCGAGAAACTTCGCCTGTGGATCAACTCAGGTGATTTGCCGGATGTATCCGTATGGAACTATGTTCACGGTGATGCCTTGAACAATATTGATCAAGGACTCTTCTACAAATTCCCGGATGACTGGAAGGAACGCTGGCCGAACGTGGCAGCAGCTTACAACTTGACAGGACTCGGAGATAAATTGGAAGAACTGACTGGCGGAACGTATCTCTTGCCTAGACCAATTTATTATGAGAACAAACCTGCTGATCCACTGACAAACCAAATCGGGGTTATTGCTCTCCGTAAGGACTGGGCTGAAGCGGTTGGTTTCGAGTTGAAAGATGCATATACAACATCTGAAATTAATGAATATGCTGCGCTTGTGAAAGAAAAAGATCCAGGCAAAGTAGGCAGCAAACTTGTACCTCTGTCCTACAATGCTGCAGACGCTATGACAAACATGATTATGCCGAACAGTGTGCATGCCATGACGGATGCTCCGTTCTATAAAGGTGAAGATGGTCAGTTCCACTGGGGACCAGCGGATCCTGAGACGCTGACAGGACTGAAATTGATGCAAAAAGCCTATAAGGATGGACTGCTCAATCCAGAGTTCTACACATGGAAAAACAATGAAGGTCAAAACAACTTTAAAGTAACAGGTACTGCTGCAGTTACAAGTCTGGGTGGATTGGCTTCATACAGACAAGGTTTGGACACCGATATGAGAAAGAACCTGGGTGTAGATAGTGATGAGCTGGTACACACTGCAATCGTTCTTGGAGATGACGGGAAATATCGCAACTTGGAGCAAGCAAACTTCTGGTCCGCGCTGATTTTCAACCCTGAGATCAGTGACGAGAAATTTGAACGAATTATGGATCTGATCGACTACTCCGCGACAAAAGAAGGACAGCTGCTTATTAACATGGGCTTCGAAGGAACGGACTGGAAATATGATGAGAACAACGAACTGGTTAGCTTGTTGCCAGAAGGAACAGTTCTGGAAGACAAATACCCAGCACGCTTCGAAGGTCTGTATCTCCTGGGTGACGACTTCAGTGTTGTAAACCCTGCTATTAAAAAGGATTACCGTGATAGAGCCGTAAAACTGTTCGAGGAAAAAGCAAAACTCGGTACAGAAGGTCAATCGCTCGCAACATACGACTGGGATGTCAACCTGTACGATTCCAAAGCTAAGAGTCAAGCTTCATTCGATTACCAGAACGAATATGCTAACCTGATCCTCAAAAGTGGAGATCTGGAAGCTAACTGGAAAGAATGGGTGAACAGCAAGATGTCCCTGGTTCAACCTTACCTGGATGAACTGAACAGCGAATTCAAGTAATCATTCAGTAGTTAACAAGATGGGACATGACAGGACAATTCTGTCAGCCCACCATTCTGAACCCGGTGCGCGGTCTCTCCCCGAACGCAGCCGGGTTCTTTATTTCAACAACATGCAGTGGAGGATAACGGATATGAATAATGAGCAGTTGCTTGACCTGGTCAAACAGATGACGCTGGAGGAGAAAACCGCTCAGCTTCTTCAATTGACCGCCAATTTTTACGAAGGGACGGATGCCCAAGGCCAGATTACTGGACCGATGGAAGAAATGGGAATTACAGAGCAATCTGTCGTTGCCAGTGGCTCCATCCTGGGCTTGTCAGGCGCACAGGCTATTATTGATGTACAACAAGCCTATCTGAAAAAAAGCCGTCTCGGTATTCCGCTGTTATTTATGGCGGATGTCGTGCATGGTTTTAAAACGATTTTCCCGATTCCACTGGCGATTGGGTGTTCATGGGATACGGATTTGGCTGAGAAAAGTGCAGAGATTGCAGCCCGCGAATCCGCAGTATCCGGTTTGCATGTGACATTTTCTCCAATGGTGGATCTGGTACGTGACCCACGCTGGGGCCGCGTGATGGAGACGACAGGCGAAGATCCATATCTCAACAGCCTGTTCTCGGCTGCTTTTGTACGTGGGTATCAGGGGGACAGTTTGAAAGATGAGCCTGATCGTCTCGCTGCTTGTGTCAAACACTTTGCAGCATATGGTGCTGCTGAAGGCGGACGTGACTATAACACGGTAGATATGTCCGAGCGCAATCTGCGTGAGTATTATTTGCCAGCATACAAAGCTGCCCTGGATGCAGGTGTCGAAATGGTGATGGCTTCGTTCAATACAGTCGATGGCATCCCAGCAAGCGGTAATGAAAAGTTGATGCGTGACATTTTACGTGACGAGTGGGGCTTCGATGGTGTATTGATCTCGGATTGGGCTTCCATCCGCGAGATGATTGCGCATGGTGCAGCTGAAGATGATCGTGAAGCGGCATACCGTGCCATTCGCGCAGGCGTGGATATCGAGATGATGACCCCTTGTTATGTTAATCATCTGCCTGAGCTGATCCAGAGCGGTGAAGTGGAAGAGAAGCTTATCGATGAAGCTGTATTCCGTATTCTGCAGCTAAAAGAAAAACTGGGATTGTTCGACAATCCACTTCGTGCCGCTGACCCGGAACGCGAGCGCGAGATTGTATTCTCGAAGGAACATCGTCAGGTATCCTACGAGCTGGCAACCAAATCGGCTGTTTTGCTGAAAAATGATAACAGCGTACTTCCGCTTCAGCCGGAAGCGAATGTCGCATTGATTGGGCCTTTTGCCCAGAGTGAAGACATTCTCGGCTGGTGGTCTTGTGAAGGCGTGAAGGCGGATGCTGTCAAGCTGGGAACGGCACTGCAGGACCGTCTGCAGCATGGACAGGTTCACATGGCCCAAGGAAGTGGAGTTCATACGATCACCTCGGAACAAATCGCTGAAGCCATGGAAACGGCGAGCAAAGCAGACCTTATTGTTCTGGCTCTGGGTGAAGATTCTGAAATGAGCGGTGAAGGTGGTTCGCGTACCGATATTCGTCTGCCAGCAGCTCAGCTTGAACTCATCAAACAGTTGAAGTCAACAGGTAAACCGATAGCTAGCGTGATTTTTAATGGTCGTCCTTTGGATCTGCACGGTGTGTTTGAAGAATCTGATGCCGTTCTTGAAGCGTGGTTCCCTGGTAGTGAAGGCGGAGCAGCAATTGCTGATGTTCTCACAGGCGTAGTGAATCCATCGGCACGTTTGACGATGTCATTCCCGCAGTCCGTCGGTCAGATCCCGGTGTATTATAACCACTTCAACACAGGACGCCCTCTGAACCCGGAGAAAACAGAAGAACGTTATGTTTCAAAGTATATTGATAGCCCGAACGATCCACTGCTTCCGTTTGGCTATGGCTTGTCATACACCACGTTTGAATACGTTGATCTGGAAGTCTCCAGCCAGGAGATGACTGCCGATCAACCAATCAGCATCCAGGTTCGTGTAACGAATACCGGACAGCGCGCAGGTGTGGAGACAGTTCAACTCTATGTGCGTGATGTAACCGGTGAGGTCGTACGTCCGATGCGTGAGCTGAAGGGCTATACGAAACTTGCTCTCGAGCCAGGCGAGAGCGGTACGGCTACATTTTCGTTAAATGAGGAACAACTTCGCTATCATCATTCCGATCTGACTTACCGCAGTGACAAAGGGACATTCCAGATTTTTGTCGGGCCTAACAGCCGCGATACCCTGGAAAGCACATTCAAGTTGGTGTAATGAATGCAAGTTACCGCAAGTTATTGGAATTTGGCATAAAAATGCAGTGAAGATGCACTGCCTTCTTCAAGGCTGCTTGGCAGGGGAAGAAGGCAGGATAGGAGGATATGAATAGATACATGAATACGATGACTAGATCGCAAATCAACATTCAAGCCGGCGAGCTGAACTTCACATTCTGGGAGAGCGGTGATCTCTTCCAGGCTGTAAGTGGACAGGCCATGATCAATCAATTAATGACAAGCCCGGTGGACGGGTCCATGAATAATCTCTATTTGCGTTTTCATGACGAATCCAGTATTCGTTATGTTCCCATGCTCGGCAT
Source organism: Paenibacillus illinoisensis NBRC 15959 (assembly GCF_004000925.1). Taxonomy (GTDB): domain Bacteria; phylum Bacillota; class Bacilli; order Paenibacillales; family Paenibacillaceae; genus Paenibacillus; species Paenibacillus illinoisensis. The sequence continues at coordinate 243,938 of NZ_BIME01000010.1, forward strand.
CCATTCCGAGAGCCAGGTTCAACAGGACGGAGACCGCTTGGTGTGGGCGGGAAATGCGGAAGGTGTGACTTATCAGGTTGTTTTTGCACCGACAGCTCGGGGAGTCTGGTTCTGGGATGTAACGGTTAACGGCCACGGGGAAAAAGTGGATGTCATCTACGGCCAAGACATTGGCATAGCTGACCCCGGAGCGGTACGAAGCAATGAAGCCTATCTTTCGCAATATATCGATCATACGGTCTTCGAGGATGACAAATGGGGCTATGTCGTAGCATCCAGGCAAAATCAACCCCAGGGTGGGGTATTTCCTTATGTGCAGCAGGGATCTCTAACTCGTGCTACGGGGTATTCAACCGATGGATTCCAATTCTTTGGCTTAAGCTACAAGGAAACGAACATTCCGGAAAGCCTGCTTAAACCGTCGCTGGCGAATGAAGTGTATCAATATGAATTTGCATATACAGCCCTTCAGTCAGAAACTGTGGTTTTGAATGGCGAAGCCCGCTTTGTATTCTACGGCCTGTTCCAGGCGAATCATGCGGCAGCCATTAAGGAACTGGAATATAAGGATGTTGTGGAACAGGCCTGGAACGAATATGAAGCGAAAAGTACAGGGAACGGAGCTGTTGCAGCTAGCTCTGCCAACGCTTTGCCTAAAGTTTCCCTGAACCCGACTCTGGGTGAGCCGCTTCGTACTTTGGCTATGTCTGATGACGAAGTGAATGCCCGTTTCCCGGCTTCAACCAGACAACAGGAAGAACGTGCCGATGGCGAACTGTTGGCATTTTTCACAGACACTTATGAGCATATCGTCCTCAAGGAAAAGGAAATGCGCGTGGAGCGTCCGCACGGTCATATTCTGATGAGCGGAAACAATGTGAAACTGGGCGAGAATGTAATTACGACGACTTCCTATATGTACGGTATTTTTAACTCACACATCGTTGTGGGCAATACGAACTTTAACAAAATGATGAGCAATGCCCGCAGTGCGCTGAATATCGCGAAATCCTCCGGTCAGCGGATATACGTGGAAATGGGCGGAGTCTTCCATATGCTCACCATGCCATCTCTCTTCGAGATGGGCTTCAACTATGTGCGTTGGTATTACAAAACGGATCAGGACACGCTGATTGTCACGAACTATACAACACTGGATACTCCTGAAATACGTTTGCATGTGAAATCGGAAAAAGGAATCGCTTATCGCTACCTGATCACCAATCAGATCACCATGAATGTGAATGAATACGAATTGCCTGCCCGTGTCACCGAACAGAACGGTGAACTTCGCATTAAGGCGAATACGGACAGCCTCAGCGCCAAGGAATACCCGAATCTGGAATATCGCATGTCAGTGAGCGGAGCGGGAGTGAAAGTTGGCGACGAGACCCGTCTGGCGAGTGGTGTAAATTCGGGTGACGGATCCATTTTCATCTTGCAGCTGGGGAGTACGGCTGAATGGACAATGACCATTCAAGGCCTGCTTGAAGGAGAAAGTGTGGAGTTGTCCACACGCAGCTTCGAGGAAGAAGTGGATGCTTATCGTGCATTTTATGCGGAAGTCATGAACGGTTTCCATCTGTCGCGTCCTGGGAAGCCGAATCCAGAAGAGTTGTTTAAGGTCAATGCGCTTGCATGGTGGTATACCCATAATATGCTGGTCCATTACTCCGTTCCGCACGGTTTGGAGCAATATGGCGGCGCAGCTTGGGGAACACGGGATGTATGTCAGGGGCCGGTCGAATACTTTATGGCTACGCAGAAATATGAACAGGTCCGCGATATTTTGAAAATGGTGTATTCGCACCAGTATGAGGATGACGGCAACTGGCCGCAATGGTTCATGTTTGACCGTTATTTCAAAATTCAGCAGGAAGAGAGTCATGGAGATATCATTGTATGGCCGCTTAAAGTACTAAGTGACTACCTGATTGCGACCAAGGATTACTCCATTCTGGATGAAGAGGTTCCTTACACCGTTAAACATGGTTTCCATTTTAGTGAAGAGAAAGCATCAGTGCTGGAGCATGCGCAGAAAGAGCTCGAATATATCCGCAGCCACTTCCTGCACGATACATTCCTTTCCTCGTATGGTGATGGAGACTGGGATGATACACTTCAACCCGCAAATGCCCAACTGAAACAGTATATGGTCAGCAGCTGGACCGTTGCCCTTACGTATCAAACACTGAGTCAACTATCCAGAGCACTTGAGCCTGTGAAGCCGGAACTAGCGGCAGAATTAAGCAGCATGGCTGCAGGAGTTAAAAAGGACTTCAACAAATATATGCTGGATACCGACGTTATTCCTGGTTTCGTATATATGGAAGATCCAGAGCAAGCCAAGCGGATGCTGCATCCGGATGACAGCGAGACTGGCATTCAGTACCGTCTGCTGCCGATGACACGCAGCATGATTGCGGAGCTTCTGGAGCCCGAACAGGCGGCGTCCCACTATCGTTTGATTAAGGAAAAATTGTTCTGCCCGGACGGTGTGCGGCTTATGAACCGCCCAGCTCAATACGATGGAGGGGTAAGCACACATTTCAAACGTGCTGAACAGGCGTCCAACTTCGGTCGTGAAGTTGGTCTGCAATATGTGCATGCACATATTCGCTACATTGAAGCCATGGCGAAACTTGGTAATCCCGAGGAAGTATGGAACGGCCTTGGCATCATCAATCCTGTGGGTATTCAGCAAGTCGTGGCTAATGCGGATCTCCGCCAGAGCAATGCTTACTTCAGCAGTTCTGATGGTAAATTTAACAACCGCTACGATGCGCAGGAGCAGTTCGATAAGCTTCGCACCGGTGATGTTCAGGTAAAAGGCGGCTGGAGAATCTATTCCAGCGGACCAGGGATTTACATGAACCAACTGATCTCGAACGCACTGGGCATCCGTCAAGAGGAAGAGGATCTCGTCATTGATCCCATCCTTCCGGCAAGTCTGGATGGCCTGCACTTTGATTTCCAATATAACGGAAAGAATGTGACCTTTGTCTATCATCTTGGTGGAGAAACGGTACAACGTGTGCTGCTGAACGGCAAGGAACTGGAGACGACGAGACTGCAGCAGCCTTATCGTCAGGGGGGACTGCGTATTTCGCGTACAACCCTTGAACAAGGTCTGGCCGAAGGTAACGTGATCGAGATTTACAGCTAAAGATGGCAGAAGAACTCTGGGGTAACAGCGATCGAAAGAAGATTCTGTAACCGGAGTGTCATCAGATAAGAGGTTAGTCCGTTTACCAACTATTCAAGAAGTCAGGTCCTCCAGCCCGGAGGGCCTGATGAAATAACAGGGGAGCGAAGATTGTGGTCAGTATCAAGGATATCGCCAAAAAGGCGGGGGTTTCAATCTCCACCGTGTCTTATGCGCTGAATGGCAGTAATAAAGTGACAGATGAGACCAGCTCCAAAATTTTGGCCATTGCCAAAGAGCTGAACTATGTTCCGAACGCTGCCGCTCGTACGTTGAAGAAAAGGGAGTCCAAAATTCTCGGTGTATTTCTGACAGACTTTAGCGGAGATGTATACGGGGATTTGCTTAGTGGAATGAAGACAGTTTGCAACGCTCAGGGCTATGACTTGATTGTCTGCAGTGGTAAGCAGTCCCACCGGATGCTTCCGGAGCGAATGATTGATGGGGCGGTTATACTCGATCATACGTTTGCCAGCGAAGAGCTGCTGCAATATGCCGATCGGGGACATAAAATTGTCGTTCTTGACCGGGAGCTTCATCATCCGAATATCAATCAGGTACTGCTGGATAACAAGGCAGGAGCTACACTGGCTATGGAACATCTGATTGAGCAAGGACATACGAAGATATATGTCGTAACCGGTCCGGAGGGTTCATTTGACTCGGCACAGCGGATGAAAGCGGTAAGACAAGTGACCGAGCGGGAAGCAAATGTGGAATGGATCGAGATTGTGGGAGATTTTGAGAAAAGTGGCGGAGAGCAGGCAGCTGAGTTCATTATTCAAGAGTATACGAGACCGGCTGCAGTATTTTGTCTTAATGATGAGATGGCCATTGGACTGTGTAATCGCTTGGCTGAAAGTGAGCTGCAGATTGGCCGGGATATTGATGTAATCGGTTTTGACAACATTGAACTGAGCAAATATGTTCAACCAAGGCTGGTCACCATTGATTATTCCAAAAGGAAGTGGGGTTCCCTTGCAGCGGAGCAGTTAATTAAAATTATTGCCGGTGAACCGGTGGATCATGAACGAATCTACGTTACATTGGTGGAAGGCGGTTCAGTTTGCAGACAGGTTCCACAAGAAATCTCATTGCCTATTCGTCATGAACGGGTGGTTAACTCTTGATGCGAGAGGACGAGCCCGTAAATTGTATCATCAGCAATAGCTTCAACAATGTCGATGCTGTACCCCGAGAGACAAGGCTTAGAAGAATTACAGCATTCTTTTAAGCCTTGTCTCTTGGTATATGAACACAATAAAAAAGCCTCTCACAAGGAGAGGCTTGGCCATTAAAGGCCCTTGGTTTTGTCGTTGTTGTAGGCTGCAGTGAAAATGCCTGTCATGAACAATGCAAGTACAATTGCAATAATCCAGAATGTCAATGAGAACGACATATACTTGCCACCTCCTGTACATTTAGCACTTTCTTCTATTATAACCAATAAAGGAAGAAAAGGAATGCCTATACAGGATCATTTGTAAAATAAAAAGTGAGTAGGGACAGGTCTGAGATTGCCGTCTGATGGATTGTTCACAACCCGATTGTTCAGGATTAGCGAGGAGGAGCCGCCGCCATCCAGATTGTAGGCATCCACTACGCCCAGTTTGTATAATCGACCCTGAAGCTCCTCAAGAGTCGCACCAGAGCTTCCGCTTTCGTTATATCCATCCACGACGATAATAAGCAGCTGATCATCCTTGTAATTGCCAATTACGGTACGCGGAGCCCTCTTGGGCGATGCCTTCCACTTGGCAGGAATGGCCGTTTTCTTGCCGTTCTGAAGCAGGACAGGTACAAAAGTTGCGCCGAACTGTGGTTTAAGGCGGTCCAGGGAGTTTTTATCAAAAAATTTGCCGCCTACCAGTTTGCCCGTATCGTTAAGTCCTACAAAAAACAGATCCTTGAAACTGGCTTGGAAGCCGTTCACATATTTACCGTCCATGACCGTTGTGCTGAGCGGGTATCGTTTGCCACCGCTATCTGCGAATCCGCCTGCATTGATTCCGGCGATCGCACCATTTCGCTTAACGGCCTGCATGGTTGTCTCGGCTTTTCCTGGTTCACTGCTCATAGCCATTTTCATGGCCGTAGGGTCCTTCAGTTTAACTTTCATCGCGTAACCCTTGTACGTGCCAGGGTTCACTCGATAGAGTTCAATCGTAAGCCGGTCACTGTTAACCCGCTCAATGGGAACGCCAAGCTTGGACGAAATACGCTGGTTGTATATCGTTTCCGGACGTGCGGCTTGTACCGACGCGGATTGTACAATGGTAGACATCGTACTGGTCGTACGATTATACAGCTCTGTCGTTCTTTTAATAGAAGAAGAAGTTTGAACGGCAGCTTCCTTGGCCCCAGTAAGCTCCTGGCGTATAGCCTGGGTCTGGGGAGTAATCGTTTCCTCTGACAGTCCGGAATGAATCACATCCACGGGTTCAAGCGGGGGGCGAAGCAGCAGCAAACAGATGATCAATCCAATAAAAGGAGCAAGTGCAAGCATAAAAAAACGATTAACCTGTTTTACGGGTGTAATCATTTGAGCAGGTCCATCTTTTTCTGGAGGGTTTCCAGTTGCTTTTTGACTTCGCTCAGCTGGGTGTATAATTTATTGCTGTTATCCGTTTTGTCGCTTGCATTATCCTTAGTAAACGTCAGCAGCTCATTGAAGGATTGAACTTGTCCCTGCAGGTCGGCTACTTCCTTCGATATCGTTGTTAGCTGATTTTCGTAGTCCGCTTTTAGCGCGGCAATCTGCTGCTGATTATGGGCCTGAATCTGACTTAGCATCTGCTTCTGAAGATGGTTACTATAGTAGTAGGTTCCCACAACTCCCAGTGCAATGAGAACAATCCACATGACCAGAAAAAGCTTGACTGAAGATCCGGCCTTGCCTTTGGCGCTCCGGGTGTGATGGATGTCAGAAGGTTGAGCAGAAGGTTTCATATCATCACTCCTGGTTATTAATAGGTAAAAAAAATTCCAATCCTCATTCTATCATGCCACTATTGATTACGCAAAAATGAAATTCTTTAACTAATAGGATAAAAAGAGATTGCATCGGATGGAAGTCCTAGGATACAATTTCTTATAGATGCAATAAGTAGGAACTTTGGGCAGGATTTTCGACCTTTTTAGCTAGAGATGCAGGAAAATTATACTATATTTTGCATGAGTGAGGCATATATATTGCAATGTCATGATGCAGTTTTGGTGAAATAAAGCAGATGTATGGCTGTTCATCCATTTATTCATCATATTTCGACATTATTCGACTTTGCTTCTTCTATACGCGGACTGTCGCAAGTATGGTGATAGAATCAAGGCAAAAAAGTAGAAAAGTATTTGTCCAATACATAACCAGGGGGAACAATCATGAAAAAAGTATGGCAGGTGGTCATCGTAGATATCCACCCCACCAGCATGCTGGGTACCAAATTGATATTGGAAGAGCAGCAGGATTTACTTGTACGGGGAATGACCTCAACAGGTACAGAAGGACTAGAATTGGTGAAGATTCATCAACCTGATCTCATTTTGATGGATTATCGGCTTCCTGAAGGGCAAGCAGATCCATATATTACTCAGATGAAGAATGCATCCGTGCATAGTCATGTTATTATTTTGACAGATGAAGACAATGTGAAGTTGTTTCGTCATCTTATGGGTCTTGGTGCAAGCGGCATGCTGTCGAAACAGGCTTCCCCTAGCCAGCTGATTCACCTAATTTCCGGGTTGCGGGAGGGATGCGTATCCATTCCAATCTCCTGGCTTACAAGCACTGAATGGGCTCAGCCGTCTGACTCTCCGGGAGAAGAATTTCTGGTGGAACTGACAGAAACCGAAACTTTTATCATGGAAAGAATTGTTCAGGGCGTAACCTATGATAAAATAGCCAGTGAGATTAACGTCAGCCGACGTTCCATTGATAACTATCTGCGCAAAATTTATGTGAAGCTGGATGTAAGCAGCCGCGCGCAAGCTATTGAACGCTATGCCTTATATGCGAGACAGGCCAAGACGCTATCCTGATAACCGTTCTTCATTTATAAAGGTGCAGGATTTGAATCAGGAGGCAGGTCCAATCGTCATATTCGGCGCTCAGCAGGAATAGGTTGAAGTGGCTGTGGACTGCGAGCACAGTTCGGAATTGATGAAAGGGGAACGGACCGATGAAATATTTCTTCGCCTCCCGTACAAACAGGCTGTTGTCTTCACCACTCCGGGATATTCGTGAGATGTCTGGCCGGGATTATTTCATTTCTCTGGCCGAAGAGCTACCTGCAGAGGAATTATTTCCGTTCAAGCTGCTGGAAGAAGCGGCCGTATCTGTATTCAGTTCTGGGCCATCTGCTCTTCAGTATGGTGAGCCAGCAGGCTACAGGCCTCTGAGAGAGTGGCTGGACACGGACTGGAATATCCGAAAAGACATACGTACAGTGCCAGAGCAGATTTTATTAACCACAGGAACCCAGCAGGCAATTGATTTGGTGATGCGTCTGCTGCTGGAGCCAGGGGATTCCGTATTGGTAGAACACCCTACCTCTCCGGGTTGTCTTGAAGTTCTGGAAATGCAAGGGGCCAAAATTGTGCCTGTCCTTGGCGATTCAGACGGCATATTGCCAGATCTATTGGAGCACCACATGCAGCAGCTTAGACCGAAGCTGCTTTTTGCTGCGCCAAGCTTCTCGAATCCGACGGGCGTGCTATGGTCCATGGAGCGGAGAGAGGCTGTGCTTGATCTGTGCTCTCGTTACGGGGTTTTGCTTGTTGAGGATGACTCGTATGGAGAGCTTCACTTCGACGGTCTGGAGACGGCAGACTTCTATCGCAGGTTTCCTTCGTTATTTGCGCTCGATACTGCTGATCAAGGCGGGCATGTACTGTATATTGGTTCGTTCAGCAAAACGGTTGCACCTGCCCTGCGCACGGGCTGGGCAGCAGGACATCCTGCCTTGATACAAGCCATGGCTTCAGTCAAACGGATTGCAGACGGGCAATCCAGTCCAATGAATCAGCGGTTATTATATCAGCTGCTCGCCCATTCTCCATTTAAATGGAGTGACCATCTCTCCATGCTAAACCGGGAGTACAAAATCAGACTGAAGCTGATGCTTGAGTTGCTCAAAAGGCCTGGCTGGAAAGGGGTTCAATATACCATCCCCAAAGGGGGCATGTACCTGTGGGTTCAACTCCCCGAGGGGTTGGATAGCGGAGCATTGCTCAAAGTGGCACTTTCCAAAGGTGTGTCCTTTCTGCCAGGTTCTCTCTGCTCCACGGGTGTCCAGGATCACCGTCACATTCGATTGAATTTTAGTCATCCTGGACGCGACGAGCTGCTGCTGGGCATGAACCTGATCAGTGAAGCTATCTCAGAATTCACCGCTCGCAATTAGCAGAATGATTAAGAGAGCCAAAGCGGCTTTCTTCAAAAGAAAGTGAGAACTGCGATTCCTAAGTAAATATATGAAATTTTGAAGAACAAATAAAAAGAGTTCATTACCCAAAGTAATTACGTTATTGCATCCACTAACATTTTTATATATAATATGTATTAATGAGTTGTTGTTTTCTTTATATATGTTGTATTCAACGCGATTTCAGGAGAAACACTCATATATTTTAATTAACGGGGGAACGAACATGTCCAATATTCTATTTGTAAAAGCAAACGACCGTCCTGCGGATCAAGCAGTCAGCGTAAAATTGTACGATGCATTTTTGAGCGCATACAAAGAATCCCACCCAGGTGACACCATCACTGAGCTGGATCTCTACAATACAGATATCCCTTACTACGGTAACACTGTAATTACAGGTGGATATAAAGCAGCTAACGGTATCGAAGCAACTGCTGAAGAGCAGCAAGCTGCTGCACTCGCAGCACAATTGCAAGATCAATTCCTGGCAGCTGACAAAGTAGTATTTGCATTCCCACTGTGGAACTTCACTGTTCCTGCACCACTGGTAAACTACATTTCCTACCTGAGCCAAGCTGGAAAAATGTTCAAATACACAGCTGAAGGCCCTGTAGGTTTGGTTGGCGACAAAAAAGTGGCATTGCTGAATGCACGTGGCGGCGTTTACTCCGTTGAGCCAATGGCATCTGCTGAAATGTCCGTAAAATATGTAACAAACGTACTGAACTTCTGGGGTATCCAAAACCCTGAACTCGTTATCGTTGAAGGTCACAATGCTTCACCTGATCGTTCCCAAGAGATCGTGGATGCTGGCCTGAAATTGGCAGCTGAAGTAGCAGCAAGCTTCTAATCGCTATTATATAGAATCATTTAGCAAGAGCCTGTGATCTCCTCCGAGATGACAGGCTCTTTTGTATGCATCATGATTGCTGAAACATTTATCTTTATTTATTTAACTGTTTATTTATTTTTGGACAATGGGCCAGAAGCTTCGTTTTGGAGTACCCGATACTGCTCCGTTGCCTCCGCAATTTCTCCTAGCTCTTCCACAATAAAATCCTCTGAGGAGTTCAGACTCCCTGGCACCATTAGATCATGTTCCAACGTATCATGGTCTTCCAGCATATGAGAATGCTCTGTTAGGGCTTGTGCCCCTTTGATCGTAAGTACGTATTTACCGCGTGACAATCGTTCGAACCAACCATAGTAATTTTTCTGCAAAATGGCTGCAGCCGATCCGACTCCGGTTTGTCTTGCGAGTATGGCAGGAGAAGCTTCACCTTGGCTTCGCAGGGCAGAGGCAACACGCAGCGCCTTCTCCCGGTATGCGGTTACCAGCTGCCTGCGGGTACTGCCGCCCGTGTTGTAGTCTCCGCTGCGTTCTTCAAATTCCCTCAGCAGCCGTTGACGCCTTACCCCACCTTTACGGGAAGGAATCCGGTGTGTACCGTTCAATGCCGCAGGTTCACACAGCACATCAATGAATGGTGACTTGGTCTTATAGAACGTCACCGTAATCAAGCCAAGCCCGAGCTGGTGGCACAGTGCTGTGAGTTCGCTCCAGCGCTGGTTAACAGCCCCGCGTTTGCTCCGATTGCGCTCTACAGCCAGATAAACGAATGGACTAAGCTTTAGCCTCTGCATCCCCTGAAGCAACAGCGAAAGATTGAAGGTTTTTTTCATCTCCACAATAAGGGGCTCGTCTTGATCGGATCTGACTCCGACGAGGTCGCAATGTCTGACTTCAGCCTTGATCAGGAATCCCTGCTTTTCAAAAAAGGCTTTTAGTGGCGAATATAACTCGGTCTCGTATTTTACTGCCATCATTCCTCCTCCTTTCCCAAGAAGTCGTCCATGGCGGGACGTTGTCCGGTTCCCTGAATTTAGAACCTTAATTATATCATAACCGTGCTTTTTTTTCTGAGGGCACAAGATGTCTGATAGAACAGGGAAAAGCTGAAATTCTGAATCGTGAATTGAAAAAAAGAGGTCAACTTATCCGATTTGCCGCATAGGTATGTAATACACTTTTCACAACAATACAAGACGTTTGGACAGAGGGTGGCGGGACTAATCCGGACCGCAGATTGGTATTCAAGCAGGAGCTGCAATTCTATTGATTTCTTCATACCATTCGGAATGGTTGACAATCACACTAAAGGAGCCATGGGAGGTACCAAGCATGAATATTTTTGAACGCGTTGCGGAATATCGGGCAGAGAGTGACCGTTTGTCTTGGAATGGAACATTTGAAGATTATATTGCTCTGCTGAGAGAGGACCCGACTCCGGCAATGACGGCTCACGCACGAGTGTATCAGATGATCGAATCATTTGGCGTGGAAGAAGTCGGGGGGCATAAGCGGTATAAGTTTTTTGAACAGGAGATTTTTGGACTGGATCGCTCCATTGAGAAGCTGGTCGAGGAATATTTCCATTCGGCAGCACGTCGTCTGGATGTACGGAAACGGATCTTGCTCCTTATGGGTCCGGTAAGTGGAGGGAAGTCGACGCTCGTCACTTTGCTGAAGCGCGGTCTTGAACAGTTCTCGCGGACGGAAAAGGGTGCCGTATACGCCATCGAGGGATGCCCGATGCATGAGGAACCCCTGCACTTAATCCCTCTGGAGCTTCGTCCCGAAGTGGAAAAAGAGATTGGTGTCCGTATTGAGGGCAACCTGTGCCCATCCTGCCAGATGAGACTTCGTACCGAATATGGCGGGGATATCAGCCGGGTCAAGGTAGAACGGGTTATCATCTCCGAGGACAACCGAATAGGGATCGGAACATTCAGTCCGTCCGATCCGAAGTCCCAGGATATCGCAGATCTCACGGGCAGCATCGACTTCTCGACCATTACCGAGTTTGGTTCCGAATCCGACCCGCGTGCGTATCGTTTTGACGGGGAATTAAACAAGGCGAATCGTGGATTGATGGAGTTCCAGGAGATGCTGAAATGTGATGAAAAGTTTCTGTGGAACCTCTTATCGCTAACGCAGGAGGGCAATTTCAAAGCAGGCCGGTTTGCCTTAATCAGTGCCGATGAGATGATCGTTGCTCATACCAATGAGTCTGAGTACAAATCGTTTATTTCGAATAAAAAGAATGAAGCCCTGCAATCCCGGATGATTGTGATGCCTATTCCATATAATCTGAAGGTCTCCGAAGAAGAGAAGATTTATGGAAAGCTCATTCAGCAAAGTGACATGAAACATGTTCATATTGCGCCGCATGCGCTGCGGACCGCAGCCATTTTCTCCATACTTACCCGCCTGAAGGAAACGAAAAAACAAGGCATGGATCTCGTCAAAAAGATGCGGATGTATGACGGTGAGGAAGTGGAGGGTTACAAGGAAGCCGATCTGCGTGAAATGCAAAATGAATATCTGGATGAAGGCATGTCCGGCATCGATCCACGTTATGTCATCAACCGGATATCCAGTGCTTTGATTAAGCAAAACCTTCAGTGCATTAACGCGCTGGATATTTTGCGGGCAATCAAGGACGGTCTGGATCAGCATGCTTCCATTACCAAAGAAGAACGCGAGCGTTATCTGAACTTTATTGCCCTGGCGCGTAAAGAATATGATGAACTGGCCAAAAAGGAAGTGCAAAAAGCATTTGTGTATTCGTTTGAAGAGTCTGCCAAAACGCTGTTCGAAAATTACCTCGATAACATCGAGGCCTTCTGCAACTGGTCCAAAATCCGTGATCCGTTAACCGATGAGGAGATGGATCCGGATGAGCGTTTAATGCGTTCGATTGAGGAGCAGATCGGCATATCCGAAAATGCGAAAAAAGCATTCCGGGAAGAGATTCTAATCCGAATTTCAGCATACTCCCGCAAAGAGCGCAAGTTTGAATACAGCAGCCACGACCGACTGCGGGAAGCGATTGAGAAGAAGCTGTTCGCAGACCTGAAAGACATCGTCAAGATTACAACTTCAACCAAAACACCGGATGCTACACAATTGAAACGGATGAACGAGGTTATCAAACGCCTAATCGAAGAACATGGATATACGGCAGCCAGCGCAAATGAACTGCTGCGTTATGTGGGCAGTCTGCTGAATCGCTAACAGGTTCAAAACCATTCCGGATCAGGCTCCTGATGCCTGCTGTGAGGCTCCTTCACGGCAGGTGAAGGAGTCTTTTTGCATGAACAATCGATGAAACTCGCGGAAAAACTGACACAAGAAGTCAAATTCATGACAAATTAGTTCTAATGGTATATGTAAATTTAGGCCATTTAGTCTATAATCGGTACAGTAATTTTACAAATTGGTGTTTTTTAGTAGTTATTAAGGAGTTGACGGAACTAGTTATGAGTATTACTGCAGCAAGACAAAAGCAACTCGATTATATTGGACTCACCAGAGCGGATCTGCAATTGCTTGCCGACCACAGGCCAGTATTCCAAAAGGTTGTACATGACGTGGTGGATCACTTTTATAATCATGTCGGAGGGTATCCTGAACTCGCAGAGATGATTACACGGTTTTCTTCCATTGAACGGTTGAAAGAAACGCAGCAAATGTACTGGCTGTCCATGACGGACGGCATAGTGGACGAGGCTTATATTGAACAGCGTATTGCGATTGGATTGGTACATTCACGCATTGGATTATCTGAAGATTATTACCTGGGGACATATATGGTTTATCTCGATATTGCCACAAGCATATTTCAGCAAGTCATCCCTGATTCCTGGCATCGTGTGATTCAGGCGCTGAGCAAAATGTTTAATCTCGACGCCCAGCTGGTCCTTGAAGCTTATGAGAAGAAGGAAAAGGAAAAGCTGCACCAGCTTGCTGCAGAACAGGAGCATACTCTGACGGCCGTTACGCAGATTACCCAGCAACTGACGGGAATGATCTGTGAATTGAACGAGAATGCCCAGGCTATTTCGGACGTCGCGAAAGAAACCGCTGCCTCGCAGGATCAAGCCCATGAATTGCTGGAGGCGTTAACAGATGAGATCCATCAGATTGGCAAGATGGGAGAACTCATTCGTGAAATTTCGGAGCAAAGTCATCTGGTTGGCCTGAATGCCGCCATCGAAGCTGCACATGCAGGCGAATTCGGGCGGGGGTTCGAGGTTGTTGCAAGTGAAGTCCGGAAGCTTGCCGCAAGTTCCCGTGAGGCACAGGGAAAAATTCAGACGAATCTCGAACAAATTATGAGGAAGCTTGGAAGTGTACAACAAGAGTCACAGCACACATCTCAAGGAGCGAGACGCCAAGCTTCACGTTCGGAGGAACTTGCGGTATTTGCAACCACGATGGAGAAACTCGCACTGGATCTGAGAAAACTGGACAGGCAAATATAGGCTGTTAGCATCCCAGGATCCTGCGATACCGTTTCTGGCTGTTTTAAGCTATAATGGGTAGACAAACCTGCCGAATGTCATAGTAAATGCAGCCGGAGACAGGGGATTTGAAAGAGGTTGAGGTGATCAGGTGGCTTCTATCCATGATGTGGCCAAAGAAGCGGGCGTATCTGTTGCAACCGTTTCCAAAGTGCTGAACGATTATCCCGATGTAAGTGACAAAACTCGCAAAAAAGTCAATATAGCCATTGAACTATTGAAATATCAACCGAATGTGGTGGCACGCGGACTTGTAAAACGCCGTTCATGGACGGTAGGGGTGCTGCTCACAGTTCCTTTTACCAATCCGTTTGTTTCGGAATTGCTGGAAGGGATCAAGACAGCACTGGAGAATAGCGGTTATGATCTTGTGCGTTTGTCCACACGGTTCGACGATCCGGGATACTCGTTTATCAAACATTGCCGCAGCCGGAATGTGGATGGCGTTGTTGTGTTCGGAGAAGGAAGAGACAACAAAAGTATTGAGGAATTGGTTCAAGCTGAGATTCCGACCATGTTTATTGATACAGACTTGTTTGGCAAACGGGCCGGATATATTACTACGGATAATTCCAATGCGATTGCAATGAGTGTTAAGCATCTGCATGAGTTGGGTCATCGCAAGATTGCCTATATCTCGGGTACACTCGGCCCCGCCGTAGCCAATCTTCGGTTGGAAGGCTACCGTGAAGGATTGCGCGAGTGCGGTATTCCGTATTCAACCGTGTATCTGGAGGTATGTGACTACTCCTTTGAAGAGGGAAGCAAGGCTGCACGGCGATTGCTGGCATTGAAAGATCAACCAACAGGAATCGTCTGCGCTTCAGACATGGCCGCATTCGGCGCGATTCATGAGATTGAGAAACACGGTCTAAGCGTGCCTGAAGACATTTCAGTCGTTGGCTTCGACAATACGTATTACGCTCAGGTATTTAAGCCGGGGTTGACCACGATTAATCAAAACATCTATTCGATCGGCATCAAGTCGATTGAGTATCTGATTGCGATGATTGAAAATCCGGATTATTCTCCGCCGGTTATTACGGAGCCGTCCAATCTGGTTGTCCGGCAGACCACTGCACCTGTCAAAGGGTAACACTCCACGAATTAAGCACAGCTGATGGCTGTGCTTATTGGGTATGTAAAACGAGAGCAGAATACATAAATGCCGTAAGGAATCTTCATGGTAAAATCGCTTCATTTTTTAAAGTTTAACAACGTATATTCATGTTCCTTAATACTGGAAATAAGTGTTGATTTTCGTCACTAGGACGTTTAGACTATATACATCACTATTAACGGGTTTCTGATGTATGGCTGCCGTGCTGTGGAAGCTGGTGGTCACGAGTCTAAATGAAACGAAGGGAGTGCCTGTCACCCGGACAGTGCACTGCCTTCTTTTTTACATTATGCCTACATACAAGATACTTCCCGGTTGAAAGGAAAGACAGAGTGGAACATCTACATGGAACGTATAACTTGGAACTGGTTGTTTTATCTTACATTATTGCTGCTCTAGCATCATATGCTGCACTTGACCTTGCTGGCCGGGTAAGCTTGGCGAAAGGAATATCCAGAAGGGTATGGCTTGCCAGCGGTGCCATGTCCATGGGACTTGGCATCTGGTCCATGCATTTTGTCGGTATGCTGGCTTTTGTTCTTCCCATGCATGTCTCTTATTCCATGGACAAAGTTGTTCTGTCCGTCCTGCTCGCAGTTGCTGCATCAGGGATTGCGTTACACATTGCAGGCCGGAAATCGGGCAATGTGCGCCAGATTGTTGCTGCCGGTCTGCTCATGACTGCAGGTATCACCAGTATGCATTATGTTGGTATGGCTGCCATGTCCGTTCCAATCAGTTATGAGGCAGATATCGTGCTTGCTTCTGTACTCATCGCAGCAGGTGCCTCCTTTGCAGCACTATGGCTTATGTTTTATTTGAGCCAGCACCGGACACGGTTCACATGGGTTTACAAATTGGGCAGTGGGCTCATTATGGGGCTGGGAATCACAGGTATGCATTATACAGGGATGTCTGCTGCGCAGTTTCATCAGCATTCGCATGCCCAGATGGTAAATTCCATGATGCAGATTGAACCGGGGCTATTAGCATACCTGGTTGCTGCTGGTACGTTCCTTACCCTTGGACTGACGCTCTTTGGCATTTATATCAATCAACGAATGTCCATAAAAGATCAGCGGATTCGTGAAAATGAGCAGTGGTATCAAGCTCTGTATGAGAACCATTCAGACGCCATTATATCGGTAAACAATGAGGGAAGGGTTAAGGGCATAAATGCAGCGGTGACGCGAATTACAGGATATCCGGAGCGGCTGGTGATTAATCGCTCCCTGGATGAAATATCGAAGCATATTGAGATCCACTGGAGTTCAAACGAGCCTCAGAGCCCTGTCTTGACGAATGCAAGCCTTGAACAACGTTATTATACGGCGAGTATGAAAGGATTCCATGGGCAGCATCTGGATTTAAGCATTAGCGTAGTGCCTGTTTTGATTGAAGGAACCGATGTCGGCAGCCATATTCAGATCAAGGATATTACCGAGGAGAAACAGGCGCAGGAGATGATACGCCATCAGGCCACGCATGATCCACTAACCGGGCTGCCGAACAGACGTAAACTGGATGAGGTGCTTGCTGAAACGATTGCAGCTTCCGAAATATCCAATCATGCGTTTGCCGTGATGGTGATGGATATTGACCGTTTCAAAATGATCAATGATTCGCTAGGCCATTCCATTGGAGATGTTTTTCTGCGGGAGGTCAGCGACCGAATTCTTAAGGCAATCCGTGCATCCGATCCTAAAGGCATGGATAACGTGATGCTGGCCCGAATGGGTGGTGACGAATTCACACTGGTCGTCATGAATGAACAGGGGAAAGAGGAGCGTGTGGCCAGCCTGGCGGAACAAATTGTTGAAGCTATCCAATTGCCGTACCGGTTAAAAGAGAATGATTTTTATGTTACAGCCAGTATCGGTGTTGCCATGTACCCGGAGCATGGAACGGAAGTCGATACCCTGTTGAAGCATGCGGACACCGCCATGTATGAAGTCAAGAAAAATGGCAAAAACGGATTTCAGTTCTATACCACACAGCTGGATTCCGAGTTGTATGAACGTATTGAGCTGGAGGGTTATCTGCGCAAAGCACTCGAACGCAATGAACTGCTCCTGTATTACCAGCCACAGATTCGCACGTCTGATAGCCGGATGATCGGTGTGGAGGCCCTGATTCGCTGGAAGCATCCCCACAAGGGAATATTGGCACCGAATGTGTTTATTCCTATTGCTGAGGAAACGGGGATCATCTATGACATTGGAAACTGGACGCTGCGGGAAGCCTGCAGACAGATGAAACAATGGCATGGCAGCGGCGGTCCGTTAATTCCGGTGTCGGTAAACCTGTCCAGTCAGCAATTTCATCAGTCCAATCTCGTCGAGCAGGTTCAGCATGCCCTTGAGGAAACAGGCCTGGAAGCCCGTTACCTGGAACTTGAAATTACGGAAAGCATGATGATGGATGCTTCAGTCTCAACAGGCATTCTGAATGAACTTACTTCACTCGGAGTCAAGATTAGCTTGGATGATTTCGGTACAGGGTACAGCTCACTGAGTTACCTGAAGCATTTTCCGATTCATAAGCTGAAGATCGACCGTTCGTTTGTTACAGACATCACCGAGAATCAGAGTGACCAGGCGATTGTGGCGACGATTATCACCATGGCGCAGAATCTGAAGATGGACGTGATTGCTGAAGGCATTGAGACCAAAGGACAACTGGATATCCTGATGCAGAACGACTGCCGGGAAATTCAGGGATACTACTTCAGCCGTCCACTGCCAGCAAGTGAAGTGGAACATGATTTCTTTGTTCCGCTCCGCCTGTCGGGAAATCCCATCATTCTTGGATAAGTAAGTTTGTTCAGACATGCCAAGCGGCAAGTCCCCGT
>NZ_BIME01000011.1 GCF_004000925.1 Paenibacillus illinoisensis NBRC 15959
TTCGTTTCCGGCTCTTCCAAGGCCGGAATTAGAATATATCACATTTCATTATGACTTGTAAAGTCTTTTCTCGAAATATTTTTCGAGGTTTCCCATGTCTCTTGCGGCCGGAAAAATAATATATCATGTTGAAGAATTGTTTGTAAAGTGTTTTTTCGAGTATTCTCGACTTTCTACATCTGGAGATCAAATTATATATTTGAAACGTCTGCTTTGAAATAACTGCCCAATGGCTTAATGAAAAAACAAAAAACAAACAACCGACTAGTCAGCCGGCTGTCAACTTATTTTATTAGGGTTCACAGCAATTAGAGATGAATGACCACACCATACTACGCTTGCTACTCAAACTTATGGATAAAACAACTGATCCTTCTACGAGTTAAGTCACTCGTTCACCACTGATGACATGCCAATGCAGATGCTTCGAATCCTGGAAACTACCGAGGTTCGTCACAATTTTGGAAGCGCCCGTACGCTCCACCATATCGGCAGCGATCTTTTTAATGACCTGCATGATTTCAAGCATCAGCTCATCGTCATTCGTTTCTTCTTCTGAGATGAAGGATTGTATGTGGATCTTGGGAATTACAACAATATGATGTTCATAGAAAGGCCGGGTATGGTGATAGGCTAACACGTTATCCGTCTCTATAACAATTTCCACTTCCGTCTTGCCACTGAGGACTTCCTCACAATAAAAATCTTGTGTCAAATGGAACGATCCTTTCTTTAGTCGGATTTAATATAGCCTGCCTTTTTTAGTACATACTCTGTAAAGGGATTAATCTCCGGTACCGGCTGGTCCAGATCGAAGTATCGGAGTTCTAACCCTTCATCGTCCATAACCATTGGATTACCCTTGATTCCTTTAGCTTCATAAACAGCCGTCACATTGTATACTTCGTCTCCATGGGGATACTTATAATACATATCTTGACCCGAGAAAACGGTAATGAGCTTGTACGTCTCTGCCCTTAAACCCGCCTCCTCATACAATTCCCGTGCTGCCGCCTCTTCCAGCGACTCACCCGGTTCAAGCGAACCACCGAGCGTCCCCCAGTCGAGACTGTCTGTACGTCTTTGCAGCAACAGATGGCCTTCTTCGTTGAACACCAATACACAAGACCCTGCCATAATCAGCGGCCGCGAGCCAACCAGTTTTCGAAGTTCCATAATGTAGCCCATGAGTGCTCCCTCTTCTCCCTCAATGAATATGCCCAGTCCATCCGTGTTGCTATGATTTGGTCAGGATTCCCTGATCTATGGAATTTTGAATTAACTGCTGCACGTACGTCCACAATGTATCCGAAGCGTCTGCCATTTCACGATTTCTGTTGATGACTTGATCACTTGTAACGTTGTATTTTAGCCACGTATCTCCTTCATTCTGATAATTGTGAATCAGAGGCTGTAACCGATCCAGAGCCGAGGCAAATTGTGCCTCATTCGTTTCCTTTGCCTCAAACTCTAGCCATAGATTATGCATTTCTTCAGCCTGTTCCTTGGGCAGCATGCCAAACAACCGATGAGCTGCCTTGATCTCACGATCGAATTTATCCGTGTACCCAGTTGTATCGTAAGCAAAGGTGTCTCCGGCATCGATTTCAACCAGATCATGAATAAGAAGCATCTTAATGACTTTCAGGATGTCCACCTCCTTATTCGCGTGGCTCTGTAAAACCAACGCCATCATGGCCAGATGCCATGAATGCTCCGCATCATTTTCACGTCTATCGCCATGGATAATTCTTGTTCTCCGTTCAATTGTTTTCAGTTTATCAATCTCAATTAGAAATTTAATCTGATCCTGTAAAGATTCACTCATGATATATCCTCCTTTAAATGCGAAACCAACTCTATTTTATAAGATCATACCAGTAAACTTCGCCACACCAATTTCAACCGTTATCATATGTAGTCTCAATTCATTACAAGTCCGTAGGATGCTTCACCTTATCGAATTCAAGTTGATTAAGCTCAGTAATCATACGCCCATTCCCTCCCGAACTACACTCAGGAAATAGTCGCGATACTCCGGATGACAGGCAATCAGATAAGGCTCTGAACTCATACCTTCGAATAAATTCCCATCAAAATCCATAACCATGGCACCCGCTTCTTTTACCATCAGGATTCCTGAGTACAGATCGTCCCCCTCTGAATTGTAGAGCACAATACCATCGATATCTCCCTTGGCTAGCATACACCACTGCAGGGTCGGAGCCCATAATCTCATCACTCTCTTAAAACGTATATCCAGATGTTGTCGCAGCCGGACAGCATTCTCCTCATGCTGCACCTGATGACCCTGTATCCAACCAATCGTTCCCTTTAGAAGATTCTCTTTCTTCTTAACTGTCAGCGGATTCAAGTTACAACTTGCGCCTTTCCCCCGTGACGCCACAAATAAACGGTCTACCATCGGTTCATAAATAACCCCTAGAACAGGTTCTGAACGGTACATCAATGTAATGGAAACGGAAAATACGGGAAATCCTATGGCGTAATTATTAGTCCCATCTAACGGATCGATCATCCATAACCATTCGCTCTTCTGTCCGTTATGTCCCCGCTCTTCACTATGAATCTCATGCTCGGGAAAGGTATGGCTGATTGCATCACATATGATTCGCTCTGTTTCATGATCTACGTCAGTTACAACGTCGCCGAACTTGTCCTTTTCCACTGCACAGGTGATCTGGTCAAAGTGAACTCTGACGATCTGACCCGCTTCACGTATGACTCTCTCTGCGACTTCTTGTGCTAAACGAATGGTTTGTTCCATAAAAGTCCCTCCGCTCGGTTACTTGATCAGTCTTTCTGGATTTGGGACAAAGTCACTTCGAATGATCACTGGCAAGACAACCTTCTATGGAATGGATTAATCTCCCCATTTTCGTGAGAGGCACGAATAGTTTTTTACTTTCTTATGAGGAAAATGTTGATCCATTACAGCCCCTCCCGACACGTTCAAGTTGCATTTGTCTCCATTACATACTTATGAAGCAATTGTTGAATCTGTACATCATGCTCTGCCAGCCAGCTTATATTCCTTTCAAACTGATCTATCATAAACGTAAAAGGCGATTCAATTGCTGCTTCCGCATAATGCAGACCAATATAGAAATGCAACACGGCGACAAAATAGATTTGAGTTAGCAGCCGTAAATAGCCAAATTCAAAAGAGGAGTGCTTGCGAACATTTCCATATCCCTGAAGGAAGGCCGCAATCAAATCCAGGGAACCGCTAGACTCCTGAATAATATGATTCAGGCTAATCGTAAGCTCCATGAAAGCAGCGTCCATCCCTATAAAGTCAAAATCTAATACCCCTGTAATTTCACCCGATTCACCCAGTAGATTATAAATCAATACATCATGATGAACGAGCTGTCGCGGCAGCACTTCTAGATCAAGATGGGAATTGTCGATCTCAGTAATCATTGCTTGATAAAACGTAAACCGCTCTGCTGTTAATTCAAAAGGCAAATTTGCAAAAAAGGACTTCACCGAATCACGATTAGCGAGCGGATGAATGTTGTACATATTATAAAATGATATGCCCGTATACATATTCTTCTTCATCGGGAACTCACTCATTTGAAACGAAAACTCCCCTACCAACCTGCCGAACTTCTCGGCTTTGTCTACGTCAGACAATTGTGGAAGCTTCCCCTCCAAAAAAGTAGTCATTGCCGCAAGCGAACCATCTCTCATAACCACATAATCCTTACCATTACAAGTATGAAGAAAGATCGGGACTTCGAATGAAGCCTGTGCTTTATGTAGAAATGCTGTTACTTGGGATTCAAGTTCCAATCCACCAATCGTTTTGATGTGGCTGTTATAAA
Organism: Paenibacillus illinoisensis NBRC 15959; assembly: GCF_004000925.1. GTDB lineage: Bacteria > Bacillota > Bacilli > Paenibacillales > Paenibacillaceae > Paenibacillus > Paenibacillus illinoisensis. Next base: position 3,855 of record NZ_BIME01000011.1, read on the forward strand.
TCCGTATAATAAACCTCTCTCCATTGACTTCAATGACTTTGGTTGTATTAGTCAAACCGAACGGAACGGCCTCCAAGGTATACTCCGCATATTGGAAGTAGTGCCTTATGACTTCATCAAATTTGCAGTTCATAGATTCTCGTCTCTTCATCATCGAGCAAATATCCTTTGCCAATGTAGGTCCAATCATTTTTCTCATAATAACCTTGTAAATCCGTGCACAAATAGAGTTTGTCGTATCCCTTCAACTTCACCTGATTTACTGCGTGCTTCTGTAATTGGCCTCCCAAATTCCTTCCCCGGTATTCCGGAGAGACATGAAGACATGCAAACCAGGGAAAGAGATCCTGCCGGCTGTTCAGGTCGCTTCTTAGCAGAGCATATCCTCCGATAATGCTATCTCCATCCAACATTACATAAAACCTTGGAACATCACTGTTCGTATCCACTGAACGCTCCATGCAATCCCGGTAAAAATGATAACTTGTTTCTGTACCCCACTGCTTCCAAAAGTATTGAACAGCTGCCTGAAGCATGTCTGGCTTTTGCCGGATATCCATAATCTCAAACATCTTTGCACCATCTTTCTTTCCTTATGATCTTGAATATTTCTGTGGTAGAAGCTGCCCAATTGTTGTTTTGGTGTATCCTTCTTCTCCCTGCAAAATGACCTGCGTGCTCTGCCCATAATCACTGATCAATTCTCGGCAGATACCACATGGTGAAACCACGTCCAATTGTGGATCAGCATTTTCCGTGGGATCATCCGGATTGATTTCCGGATGCCGTACAGCAACGATTGTCGCAAATTCGTGCTCCCCTTCCGAAATGGCTTTGCCAATCGCAATGGCTTCCGCACACACCGAGACACGACCAATGTAGGCTTCCAGATGTACCGCGGTATATATCTTTCCGGATTGAGTTCGCACTGCGGCTCCAATGTGATGTTTACCCTCGCAGTACAGATGCTTGATGATGTTCTTGGCTTCATGGATTAATTCCAAATCTTCTGTCGTGATTGTCATGATGTTTCTCCTTTTAAAAAAACTATTGATACTTGTAATGTTCAAATCAGTAATTGCAATTCGTAAATTATTGAATCGTTTATTTCTTACAGCTGTTGATTTCACTCAACATATAATCTGCATATTCCAACAGCAACGACTCACTGAGATTCAGGTTCTCCAGCTCTCCATTATATTTTGCAAGACATTGCGAGATAACGTTCTTATACTTCGTAGGAAGTCCTTCCAATGCCCACTCTCCGGCTTCTCGCTTGGAATAGATCACTGAATCTCTCATATACAGCAAAACACGCGACAAGTTCAATACATAGTAGACAGGGTTATCCACGATTTCTTCCGAAGCTGCACTGGCGTCTGACGTAATGGAGGCGAGCATATACTCACGTTTCACAGGATGGAAGAGTTCCTTAATAGGTGTGCCATGCAAAACAATTCCCCTGTCATAGATGACCGCCATGTGTGCGACGAGATCCGGATCATCATACCCTCCGCAGAGATAGTGCTCATCCGTTCGATATCTTTCCCGGTGATAAGCGGAGTAATGGAATTCGAACGGAGTTGGATATGCCAGGTTTGCGATTGTGGATTCCAGTACAATACTGAGCTCGAAGCCTTTAGTCATGTGCATCTCGTCTTCGATATGCATTAGCTTCTGTGCAGTTCTTCGATATAGATCAGCAGATTGTTTGTCCTGGCTGACCACCAAGATATCGATATCGCTCTGGTTCGGATGGAAGCACCCCATAGCCATGGAACCGTGCAAATAGATTCCCACGAGCGAATCCGATAATTCTTCTTTTAAAATATGAGTAACATCTTGCAAAACAATTCGTTCATCCAAGGAAAAGCCTCCTTTCAGGTACGTTGTTAAATATCCAATTCAATGTTCATCTCACGCACAAAAACAGCCGTCCCTTTAATTCTCACATCCATGCCCTGTCCTTGTCGGGTCACGCTCACTTCAACTTTTCCATCTCTTCCGATCTCATGTCCCTGCTCCACGACGAACTTGACCTGATCTGCTTCACGGTTCACATAGGTTAAATAGTAGGCACCCATCACTCCGGAGGCCGTTCCTGTTACAGGATCTTCCGTGGTACCTGAGTAAGGGGACGAAAAATGTCTGGCATGCATCATCGCCTCGGAATCACGCGTTTCGAAGCTAAAAGGATGCAAGGAAGCCTTGGGGTTTTCAAGCAAAATCTCAGGAAACTCAGCAGTATCCGGTTCCATTATAGAGAAAGAATCCAGTTTACGAATGGGAATCAACAACGTCCAGGTTCCTGTGCTCCCATACACGATAGGCATGGATAGATCCAGATCATCCGAGGTTAGATTAATACTGCTCGCCAGCTTACCGATATCACCTCTGAACGGTACAAACTGAGGTTGATCCTGCTTCATCTCCATGTTGATTGTGTCGCCATCCTGCTCAAACCGTATGGGCAATATGCCTACATTGGTCTCGATCGTGATTGGCTCTTGGTCCCCCAGTAGTCCACGTGTCTTCAAACCATACAGCGATGCCATCGTGGCATGACCGCACAGATTAATTTCATGGCCCGGTGTAAAATAACGCAATCTCACATCGGCTGTCCTGGAGTTAAGCACAAACACCGTTTCATTAAAACCAACCTTATGCGCAATCTGCTGCATGACCATCTCACTTAGATCATCAGCATGAAAGACAACTCCTGCCGGATTACCTTTGCCCGGAACTGCTGAAAATGCATCATAAAGGTAGACCTTAACCTCACCCATATTTAAATCCCCCTACTCCTAGGATCAATGAGACGCACATCCCCATATAGCTCTATTACATTTCCGTCGATTACGATCCCGTCGCCGTCTTGGCAGGCATAAACTTCCGTACCGATTGTATCTGCATAACTTCTGAGCGAATCGAGACTGTCTTCCTCTCCGTCCCAATGGGGTGCAAACTCGAAATCAACGAGTCCAAGAGCACGTTTGTCCTGAAGACTCACATGATTCTCGTCTGCCTCCTTGCCATATCCAGCTATTTCAATGGTTGGTGTGGTTAGAATACTGCCTGCGCTGACTCCGATCAGCATACCGCCTTTCTGCACATAGGAACGCAATAAATCCTGTACGTTTCTTCTCTGTAATAAATGTAGAAAATAAAATGTATTTCCGCCGGATAAATGAATCGCATCAGCTTCAAAAATCCGCTCAAACGAGCTTGGATCATATTCCTGGTCCAGATCATAATAATGAATATTCTCGATACCCATTTGATTATAGTAACGTACGGTATGCTCAAAATATTTCCGCTCCGGGTCGGAACAAGAAGGGATATAACCGATTGAAGGCTTGTCGCAACCGAGCAAATTCAATATCCTTTGATTCAATTCTTCATTTGGTTGAAAAGATAAATCACTTAATAAAACCAACTTGGTCATGCTCTTCCTCCTCTGCATATAAAGTCGAGATCCCGCTCTGTAACTGATCTTAGGCAAACCTTACTTCCTATCAATTCAAATGTCTCTCTATCCTTCTCATGACTACAGTTATAATACCAACACAGCTATTGCAACTGCCCGTTAACGTACCTTCTATGGTAGACAGAAGCATCCTGGGCCCACAGCAGCAATTCGTTCCTGCTTATAAAGAATTCATCCTGAACCTTGATAAAGGGGAACATTGCTCCGTTAAAGGAGCCCGATGCCGCAAAACTTCTTTGTTCAGCATGAATAATGCTCATCACCTGTTCTTCAGTCATACTTAGATACTCCGCTGTTTCCTGAATCGTCATTAACGCCTTATCCTTAGCAACTTCCTCCTGTGCTACTGGAGTTGGCTCGTTTACGCTCTCTTGATTCGATAGGAAGAAGCAGCCAATTATAAATGAAATACCTAAAACGACACTAGCAAGCAGAATTGAAACTGGAATAGATTTCATTGCTTAGCTGTCTCCCACTCTGTATTAAGTAATTCTCTACTAATATTCCATTTGGCAAGCATCGCCCTTTGTCTATTTTCCAGGTCAAGATATGGGGCTGCAACACAGGAAAGGGTGTCAAACAAATGGATGAAATGGGGACCTTCCTTGAAACGCCGAAGACCGCCATACTCTTCATCGTCCGCTGCCCATACAATTCTTTTGATTCCCGACATTAGTATGGTGCAAGAACACATGGGACAAGGTTCACAAGTCGTGTACAGTGTCAGGTTGTTTTTCGTGAATCTCTTCCGGTCTAAATCCAGCAAATGCTTTCCCGCTCGGCGAATGGCGTCAACCTCAGCATGTGCGGTAGGATCGCATTCGGAGAAAACTCGGTTCCTCCCTTTACTCACGACATCCCCATCCTCATCCACGATTACTGCGCCGATCGGATATGTCCCTTCAATAAACGCCTGATCTGCCTCTTCCAGCGCCAAAACTAAATACTCATAATCGGATAGCCTCATTTGGGATTCCTCCTTAAATTGGTTGTCTTATGAATTTGTTTACCTTTAAAAGTTCGTAATGGTGTACTTTCCCGCCTCACCAAGAAAATCTCTTCTTGATAGTCCTTTTTCTCCAAGTAAAATCCTGTAGTTGGTTATCGTGCCGTCATGTGAAATGATATAGGTGTTGCTACCCTGTTCCCTGCACCATTGGAGAAGCCCCTTAGCATGTACTTCAAATTGATGTCCATCCATCCGGTTAACACCTTCCTCCCAACACTCCAATCCAAAATCCAGTACGCTTAGCCCTGGGAACTGAGTATCCAGCTCCTCCTTGGAATAGATCTGATCACAGAGGAAGGGAGCGGAGTCCGGATTCTGAGGAAACATTCTTGGGCCAACAAGCGGACATATCGTAAGATGTTCTTCTCCGGTTAGAAGAAGTGCTGTTTCGATGGTACGTTTCGTTGGACTCACCAAGATAACGTCATTAGGATCAAGCTTCATCTGTTTACGCAGCGTTTTCACCTGACTCTTTCCCAGTTCGGTGAGACCCGGGTGAAGCTCATTTAATCGGTTCGGGTAATCTATCAGATGTTCACCATGACCATGACGAATAAATGTAATGTCCATATCTCCCTCTATTTCTGAATGAAATGTTGGATGCTCTTCACATCATGCAGATTATGCAGTTCCTTTTTCAAAAATACCGGGTAGACCTCCAGGTGCTCAAGCTCATCCAAGTAAAACCAACGGAACGTTAACTTTCCGTTATCCTCCAGCCCTTTGAATTCCATTCCACTAGAACTTATTGTTATTTCGCTCATATGAGATGTTATTATTGTTGGGATTCGTCATTGCACAAGCAAACCTCCGTTATGTATTGATATATCCCTACTCACTCTACTCGTAGATCTTGCCCATATACAGAGCTTCATTCTCAACTTCGTTGACAAGCTCGAATAACGTCTTTTTCATTTCCTGCGTCATTCTCCTTCCACATCTTTAAACGACTCATTCAAAATGTTCTCCAGTTCGTTCTGACAATCAGACCGGTTATATTCCGAATTATCCAGCCAATATTTGTCCATCTTCAGTATCTGATAAATCTCGGTTTCGAGCTCCTTTCTTGCCTGAAGCACCTTCACGGTGCCTGGAACCCCATGATATCCTCTTGAAGCTCCCCACCCCTGGTTCGTGTAATACTGAATAAATCCGTCAGACCATTCCTTGGGTCTTTCCTTCACTGCTTTATCAAAGGTATAAGCAATATCCTTCTGATCAATATAGATTAATAGTGGATTCAGTGCTTGAACCTTGCGTTCCAGCTCCAGCACATAGTTGACATTATCTTCTCGGGATTGATTGCATTTTACAAGACCCATCGTTAATGGGTTCTGGATAAAACAACATTCAAAGATAGTGACGGTATCATCATTAGCCGCTAACACGCTTTCGGTGAAGCTTCGCCATTTTGAAGTGATCAGATCTTTATTTTGTTCAAAAGATAATTCATAAATATCCCGGCTGAAAATCTCTTGCACCGTATGGTCAGGAAACGCCTCTCCCAGTTCCTCTTTTATTTTGCGATAAGGAATCAGATATCCATTACGATAAACTATGGCTCTGCTCTCCAATATATCTCTGCATGAATGATGAGCATCCAATAAATCTCCAAATTCATCTTCAGAGAAAAAGGCTACACCTTCATAATCAGCCGGGTGATTCAGATCCCCTTCCTGGAAAAGCTGTACTCGCAGCCCTCGCTGAATCAAGATGTCGGATACCATTTTGGCAATGGTAGACTTTCCTGAACCGGGTAACCCTTCAACCAGAATTAATTGTCTCGCCATAATTACATCACCTGAATTTCGTTTTAATTTAATAGACTTCCGGTATCATGACCTTATTTATCTTCAATCTTCAATCTTCAATCAATATCTGCAATAATCCATTGTGCCGAATCCCCCTCTTCTTTCTTTTTCCAAAAAACCATGGTTCGGCTGGATTCTTTGTCGTTCTCATCTAATTCCGTTACCGTTACTACTCCCTCGTAAAGCTTCCTTTGTTCACGAATAGTAATGTCGCTCATGGAGACAATCTTGCGAACTTTGGTTCTGGTCATGCCCCATACGGGCGACTGCGGATCAATAAGGCTCATGTACCCCTTCTCATCCTCTTCCCATATATAATGCAGGCGGGCGTTCATAAGTTTAACGATCTCCAGTTCATCACCTGTATAATTCGCTTCATCAATGTAAACTGGCGGGATGTCATGGGGCTCTGTTGGTGCCGTTACTTCTCCATTTTGTCCAGCTTTTACTGTGAGAACTTCCGGCGAAGGTTCTGCTGGGTTCTGTGCGTCTTCCATACCAGTTTTATTCTGACACGCGACCAAGAACAGAAATAATCCAAGCATAACGGTTAGCTTTCTCATATCCAGCCCTCTCATTATCCTTTTGTCTATTCTCCTAAACTTCCCAAAATCACGATCTGCGTTGGACGCTGAATCCCAACATTGTTCAGACGTTCCATGATGGAATAGCCGCGTTCTGCGAACACTTCATAATCTTCGAATGCTTTTGCCCGTTCCATATGCTGCTTACAGACCTTCGAGACCAACCGAATGTCCCGTTCTGCCATGACATCTTCTTTTGGCTCATTGAATTCATAGATTGAGCGGATGATAATACCATTGGTAGAGATGATATCCATAACCTCTTGGCGTGTATAGGTGTGACGATGATATATTCCCAACCGCTGATCTACATCTGCACCAAAATGATGGTAGAGGATGTGCGATAGCTGGGCTTCATTCGGATCATCACTGACCAGCTCATTTATGAGAAATAATCCGTTCCTTTTCACTACACGTTTCATTTCTTCGATGACATTTACGCCCGGGGGCAGATGGTGCAGTGCATTCGAGATGCAGACGGTATCAAACGTTTGATCCGCAAAATCCATCTTTGCTGCGTTCATCTGCATAAACTGGATCTTTTTATGGCTCGAATATGCGGCTTCTGCCTGTCGTAAAGAATCCGTGTCGGTATCAATACCCGTGATCCGTTCGATGCCGCTGAATATTTTAAGTAGGGTAGCCATATATTTTCCTGAGCCTGTGCCAACCTCCAACATCTGACCTGCCTGATACGTTGCCAACTGCTTTTTTAACTCATCCATGGATCACACCGTCCCCGTTATGACTTCCCCCAAACTTTCCAGACTCTACAGGATTTTCAGAACTTCCGTCAGATCCCTACACATAAATTCCGGATGGATATGCCGGGGCTTGGTTTTGCCTTTGCGGTTTAACCAGACAGCCTGTATGCCAGCATTTTGTGCTCCCTGTACGTCACTTGTCAACGAATCGCCGATATGTATGACATCTTGCCGGGACAGATCATATCTGGCTAATGCTTCATTAAACATCTCGGGTCTTGGTTTGTAAGAACGGACATCTTCACTGGTGATCACCCCTGCCGCCTCGATGCCATGCTTCTCCATTGCAGCTCTTACATCATCTGTATCGATATTCGAGAGGATATACACAGGGATGTCTACCGATTGCAAAAAGGGAATGGAATCCTCAAATATCCCCGGATCACGCCAGTGAGCCAATTGCTCCTGATTAAGCAGCTCCGCGATACCATCTGCTTGAAAATGTAGGAGTGTTGCTGTCAGGGACTGTACATTGAGTACTCGTTGGGTCGTAAACTGACTACCGTGGCTTGCATAGAACATTTCGGAAAATGCCTTCCACCAAAAATCACCTATTTCGGCTGTTGTACATTCAACACGCGCCGCAGCTTGTACTCGTTCGTAAATCACTGGAAGTATATCGTCGTCTTCATGAACAACCGTTCCATAGAAATCAAGAAAAATGCCCTTCATCCTGTTCCCTCCCATGTGTCAAAGATTCCAAAACCGTCCGATTCAAACTTCCTATGTATGTTACAATTTCTCTTTGATACATCATAACCCATAATGTGGAATTTGCGAACGCTTCAAGTATGCTATCTTTCATTCATTCTATTGAATAGAAAAACACGCCGCTCTGCATGGCTTGCCTCATGCAAAGGGCGTGGTATGGTGATAAAACTTGCTATCTACTTTCATCACCGGAAAAGCATCCGGTAGTTCCTCGCGTGTAACCGAAACAAATCCATTTTTCTCGTAAAATCGATGTGCTGCCACAAACTGCTGTGTCGTTCCAAGGTAAATATCATGCACAGCCTTCTCTCTAGCCCACTGAAATGCCTGATGCAGGAGACGACCCGAAACTTGAAGTTCCTTGCCTCTGTAAATTTGGGCTACAAACATCTTCCTAAGCGCAGCTTGCTCCTCTCCGATATCCAGCAGAGCAATCGTACCCACCACTTCTTCATTGGCAACTGCGATCCAGAAGTTCCCGATTCCTTTTTGATAAAAGGTTTCGATCTCAAGCAAATCCGGCTGATCCTCTCTGGTAATGGAAATTTGGTATTCCTGCTGCTGTATCTGCAAAATCAAATGGATCACCTGGGATTGATACTCGGCAGTGTACTCTTGTATATCGATAGTAGGGTTATTCATGAAGTAATCTCCTTAGGCGTCGTCATAATGAGAATCATCCCTCTATAACGCCATAATATTGCTTGTACTGGGCAATCCATTCCTCTTTCGAAAAGTCTACAAAATCATAGGGCTCACACTGTTTGAGATATTGCAGCTGCTCTTCTGCTTGCTGCTCACCCAATTGCTCCAGGTATATTGTCGTCTCCTCGAACCCGGCACCACACAGCAGTTGTACATCCACATAACTTCCCGTATCCTGGTTCTTTCTTTTGTCCTGCCAGATGAGCTGAGTGTCCTCTACATGACCGATTGCAAATAAAATGACACATAAGATTCTGAGGTAATCATTGTCCCTCGCACTTGAATTCTCGATCTCTTGTTGCAGTAGTGTACGAATACGCTCCCTGTCGCGGGAGCCCGGCTCCAAGCTGAACTCCTGAAGAACCTTTTCTTCATTCATATGCTTACTCCTTGTCTACTTCAGGATCTTGTTTAATTCTTCCGCTTTTTTCTTGCTATCCATTCTAGCATAAAAATAAAAGGCAATAGTGTGCAGCACAATCGACAAAAGCCACATGCCAGGGAACCACGGTGCGATAAAGTGGAACATCTCCTTTGAGAACAACCACACACCCGCCGTTCCTCCGAGAATGTTAATGGTAGACGAGATCACAATATTCCAAATGGGTTTTAACGTAAAGTAGTTCCACAGCGCATCATACATGACTCCAAATACCACGGCTGCGATGAACGCAATTCCGGCGAGGTTCCATAGATACCCCATCTGGATCGTCTGATCTTTGAAGAACAAGGTTATCAGCAGCGTGACCCATAGCGAAGTTAATGTAAATACCTGAAAAAACGAATGCTTGAGATTGGCGATCATAATAATTTCCCCCTGAAATTTTTGATATAGTACCTACTGACGTAGTAGCCGGATCCATCCTTAAGCTCAACCTGAATTCTGGCATGATCTGTGGCGGCGAACGCCTGGATGTGGTTAACATTGATCATCGTTGAGTTGTTAATCTTCAGAAAATGGGACGAATCCAAGTCTTCTTCCACATATTTAAGACGTTTGCCAAGCAGATAGCTCTCTCCCGAAATCACACGTACATTGCACATTCGATCCTCGGACTCAATAGCAAGGATGGAGCTTGGCTGAATCTGGACATTCCGGTTATTCTTCGGGTTGATGACGACCAGCTGTTTTTCCAAGTGGCTAAACGCCTTATCAATCTCCTCCCAACGCTGTTGTTCGGCAGGGTTGGTCACTACCTTGGCGAGCCTTCGTTCCATGGATGCATCTGTTTCAAATGTCACTTTCACGTGTTGCCCTCCTCTCATCACTCATATTACAGTCAAAACAAAAACCAGCATACTCAATTGCGTTTTGTTGCAAGAAGTTGCAGGTTTGTTGCACAATAGCTGACTAATGTATGTAGTTCAATCAAATCACCCTACTCTTCCACCACTAATAAACGTTGTTATGTGAATTCATATCCATTGTTTATGTACTCTAAAGAATGCTGTATGGGGAACGCTCAGTATTCCCCATTGTATTCTACATAACTTGTTGGCTTGAATCGAGACACGTGATAAGGCATATACACACTTTGAGAATGTGGCGACAAGCGTTCAATATAATCAATTGCAGCTTCTACCATCTCATCCGATGCAAAAACCGACTCATTCAGAAAACCACTCAATAACGCGGCATCCCCTTTATACTTCAGCATAAGGTAGCCATAACCCGGGTCGGCGATCACCAGGTTAACAATATTCTCTTCGGCAGGTTCTCTTGATCCATCATAAAACCTAACGATAACGTCCAGATCTCTATGAAACACATCCACATTGCACGAAAATTGTTGATATTCAAATTTCAATTTGCCGTCTCCTTATCCCTCAGGCACAATTTCAAAATACATCTCCTGATGTTGCAGAATCTCCTCATTTATACTCACGATCACTTCCTGAGCTTGAGCCCGATATAGAATAAACAGTTTCTCAATTAATGGATACAGTTTGGGATCTTGCTCCAGATCTGTTGGCGTAACCTCACGCCACTGGTCTCCGACTCTATTTTTATCTATAATCACACGCTCGATGTTGTCCAGCAGAGCTACCATTTCATTTTGATTAAAATAACGCATCCCATTTTGGATGCCGCTCCAACTCTTCATCTCTATAATATTGTAAGCCGAGAACCAGTAAAACTCCGCCAGACTTTTCGTATGGTTATGATAGGAGTAGAACAGGAATAGTGCTTGTTGGCCTTCATTTAACTGACGGTACACCTCTGTTTTCGCTGCAACATCTTTACCTCGAACGGAAATGAGCATCGGCTGGACACATAACCAGCTAAGTTGCGATGAACCCAAGTCTGCCTGTTTGATTTTGGCTCGCATCACATTCTCCTCTCTTTTCACCCACTGGTTAATACACTTCCTGCATTGGTATGGTTAATCTATTCGTTTATGAAAAACGAACTGGAGACCATGTGCACCAATCCTGCGAATCCCCGTATCGCGAAAACCCACCTTCAAATACAGGCTCTGCGCTGCAACATTCTGTTCATTTACAGCGAGGATGACGTCCTTCATCCCTGGCTCAATCTGCTGAAGCAATGGACCAATTGCCTTCATGGCAGCCAGAGCATATCCTCTCCCCTGATGTTCCAGTGAAATGGATAACGCTCTTATTAAGACAGCATTAGCGTATTTTTTTCCTTCGGCGTATTCCGATCTTTTATGTAAAATAAAGAAGCCAACCGGTGTCTCCTCTTTTAAAATCACAATGGGAATCTTGTCCGGGTTGGAGATCGCCTCCTCGATCACTTCTGCAGGCAATGCAGTAAAGGAGAACTGCTCTCCGGTCAGTGAAAAATTGGCCAAGGCTGTATCATATCTCTCATGATATTCGGTAAGGCGAATTAAATTGTTCATATGTAGCACCTCATTTTTTATATGCAGCAATGTTTTCCCCTACTTTACTCCTAGCTTGAGGTTTTGGTCTGTAAATCTTCAAACACGTTCCATTCCGTATACAATTGTTTTAATCTTATAGCAGTTGTATGAATGAAATCTTCTAAAACCTCCATGGATAAAATGCTCGAATCTTCCGCGGGCTCGTGCGCAGGATTATTCAAGAAATCTACTTTCACTTTCCTGTATTGAACCACCTCTTGCTCCAGCAAACCACCCAAATCATAGGCTTTTCCTGCATCCAGTTTATTCAGCAGCTCATGAGCACCGGATCGATTCCGCAAAATCATAAATTCCAGCTTCGTTACCTCCTGCGTATATCGCTTTCTGCCTTCAGGATGTGCTTCATATGCAGGGTAGATATCAAAGGTCCATACACGGTCCGTATAAATATGGGCAATGTATCCGCTCAAATACTGCCGGAATGCAGGATCAAGTTCCGCCTGCTGCCTATGGGATTCCCAAAAAGCCCGAAGCTCCTCATCTGTTGCGAACCTGCCTTCTTCGATCATAAGATGTGTTTTAGCTTTCTCACTGCGCACATTACTTCTCACGTGAATTGAATCAGGAGCGAGACTTCCCAGCAAGAATTCGGGGGATGGATTAGAACTGACTTCAGATGCAATCGCAAAATGTACCATTGGCCAAGGCATGCATATCACTCCATTTTCGTCATTCAATTTTCCTTAACGCAGAATACCCTGCTTCTCTTGTATCAAATCTATAAATACAGGCTTCTGCACCTTATTAATCATCTCGATCTCGATTTCATCCAAACTTGTAAACGTTAATCGCAACGATTCGTTATTCTGGTGTCTCTTCCTTCACTTCTCTGATCATGGTTTCTTCGATACGCTCTCCTGGCTCCATACCGCCACCAGGCAATCCCCAGTCTCCGTAATCGGATCTACGCTGCAGCAGAATTCTCCCATGATCATCTCTGATAATGGCCCCGCCTGTAACCACAATTCGGCTCGTCATCTCCGTTGCTCCTTCTCTCGTTAATTGAAACAAAGATGAACCCTCTAATCCTATATTCCAAAATGCACAATACACTTTCCATGTTCAACAGTATGTAGTGCCATCCTGGCAAGTTTTTTTAATTCAGTTATTAAGTCAGATTTGTTGTACACCCATTTCTTGTAGTGACCTTTTTCATCCCCATCACCAATACAGAAATCCCCTCTGAGTATGATTGAATAAGGTGCTGAATTGAATAAATCTATCCATCCATTCAAGATCTGATAAAACCTCTGCAATACTTGTTCCTCTTCAATAACTGTAATGCCGTAATTGTTCAGTCCCCTTAATCTCTCACCAGTGGATGGATTCCTGGTCTCTAACCATTGGAGTGAATCATGTATATACGAAATGAAGTTGTCGTCCAGGTGGGCCTGGTTGTCTGGCGTGAGTCCGTTTTTATGTAATTTTCCATTTCTGTCCCATGAATAAGAAGTATGGACATCCTCATTTACATCTAATTTATTCTCAATAACAAAGTTATGAATCATCGGCATATGCGTATCTCCCAGCCTATTGAATTTAACTTTTTGCTTCCTATCCACCCATCATAACCCATGTTTTGGAAATTGCGAAGATGCTTATGTTCGTAAGCTTGTAGTCCTGTCTGACGGACCTGCCATGTATAGCAAAAATGGATACGACCTCGTCGCATCCATGGATATTCTCATTTATTTGATTAGATAGTCTACTACAGGATATGAAATTACATTCCGATCTCTGTAGGTCGACGTCACCGCTTCCTGATGTGTGCTGAGAATCCCATTTTGCAGCATAACGGGTCTGAATCCTCGCTCCATCGCTCCATTATAAGTGAATAGAACACATTCCTCTGCGGCAAAACCGGAAATGATCACGAGCTCAACACCATGACTCTTCAGTATGGACTCCAGCTCTGTCTGCCAGAATGCATTGGAGCTTTCTTTGGTAACGGTGAGATCCTTCTCATCGACATTCACCTCGGAAATAATCCGATATTCCTCCGGAGATGATCCTTCCATCCCTTCGACGTCTTGCACATGAACCACCACATGATCACTTGAACGAAGCACATCTGTAACATGGTTGATATACTCACATGCGTAGTCTATACCTTTCTGTTCCACTCGACCTCGCACAACACTCTCTTGCATATCCACAATCAGAAAACCTATTTTCATCCGAACACTCCTTGAAATTTTGATTTACTGCCTTATTGGTGCTTCTAAATGAAGAACGCTCCCAATATATGTATTCGATTTTTCAGGCGGGACTCCTCTAAATCTGCTGCAACTTATTGTTATGCTGAGGTCATGACTTTCTTTTTCAGCATCATAATCTGCCCAATATGATACGCATTGTGAATGCACACATTCGATATGACGTTCCACCACGGAGCATTGAAATAGGAAGGGATGGTCAGCGCCAATTTTGCATCATCACTTTCTTGTACGGCCTGAATCCATTTAAGAAAAGTAGAGCCGACTCGTTCAATACTCTTCTGCCACTCCTCTTCGCTAACGCGGGAAGGGTCCACATAGAACGTTTCATCATTATTTATATGATGATCCATTCTTACTTCACCTTGGATAAAACGATCCAGCCATCTCTCATTCCAGAATATCAGATGATGCACCAGCCTCCAGATGGTTTGACCTTCCTCATTCGTCCATGCAGCCTGAGCAGCGGTTACATCACGTAACATCTCATCCAGCGGTATAAACCAGCTCTTATCATGATGACAGGCAGCCAGTTGGTCCAGCAATACTAATTTGAAACTCATGATCAACTCTCCTCCCAAAATGAATCTACAAAATCGTTCAAATACCTTTTCTCGTTATCCTTTCCCCACTTCTCCCAGCTAAATAAATCCGTATAATTGGCCCCTTCCAAATTCGATTCCTGGATTATTGATTTGTAAAGATACTCAGGAACTTCGTCGTAATACCCAAACTCAATCACATTAATATCCATTACTACATTAGATTCGTGACTTTGTTTGCGGAAACTCAACCAAGATTTCAAAGGAATTTCTGCTTCAATTACGTTTTTTCCATTTTCTGAATTAACATTAATATTACGTGCTCTAAGTGAAGTTAATACTGGCAAGTGATCCGAAATTTCACATTTCATTGTCGTCATGGACACTCTCATTATAGGCTCGAGAAGTATAGGGTTTGCTCGTTCAAAGCCATCACGGAATGCCAAAGCCGCAGCAATTTTAAACGACATTCCTTTAGAGTCGAATGAATGAAACGATCCATCCAAAAGTGTTACTTTTACATCTACCACCGGAAAATGGCCAAGTATACCTCTAACCGTCATTTCTTCGATTCCGCTCCTGATAGAAGGAATATACTCATGAGGAATTACATGATCATGGACAATACCATTTGTAAAATCAAAACCGCCATCTCTGGATTTGGGTTGAAGCTCAATCCAACAATGACCGTATTGATGAATCCCTCCCGACTGTCTTATGTACCTTCCTTCGGATTGAACTGTTTCTTGTATCGATGTCTTGTAGAGAACTTGCGGTTCTAAAGCGTCTATTTCCAAATCGAGTTCGTCTCTAAGACGTGATATCAATTCATGGAGATCTTTCTCGCCCTTGCCAGCAATAATGATCTCCTTCCGAGTATCGCGGGTGTATACCACAAAATTCAAACCTTCTTCTGCAAACTTTTTCATAGCCAGAAATATTTCCTTAGCCTCTTCTTTTGATTTTAGTTGCTGAATGGTAACCGTCATATATGGATCAGACAGATTAATTGCATACATCTGAATCACTTCCTTCATTAATCCTTGAACAGCTCGTCCAGCATACGATGCCGATTCTCCAAAAAGCTTCGCGTGATCTGGTAATGTTCCGTATCTTCATAAGCTATCTTTTGAATACAGCTATCATCAAAATTCAATATGTCTGCATCCGGATAACCCAGCAAAATGGGAGAATGTGTTGCGATAATGAATTGAGAAGTTCCAGACAGGTCATGGAGAATGCGCAGCAAGGATAGCTGTCTGGCAGGAGATAACGCGGCTTCGGGCTCATCCAGCAGGTAGATGCCTTTGGAGCTGAAGCGGTTCACAAACAGATTGAGAAAGGACTCCCCATGGGATTGCTCATGCAGCGAACGCCCGCCATAGTATTCAAGAGAGCCCACCTCATCAACATGGGATGCAAATTGATAGAAGGATTCCGATCGCATGAAGAAACCGTTCGAAATTTTGGGCAGCCAGGCCAGTCGCAGATAATCCCCTAATGAGGATTCCGAAGCATGCATCGCAAAAACGTTATTTCTGCCGCCCCCGGCTGTATTAAACCCACATTGATGAGCGATTCCCTCCAGCAGTGTGGATTTGCCCGATCCATTTTCGCCGACAAAAAAAGTAATGTTATTCCTGAATTCCAATCTCTGCAGGGACTTTATTGCAGGTATATGAAACGGATATTGATCCAGATTTTCCACTTTATCAGACAGTAACTCCACACTTCGAAGATACATAGGCATACTCCTATTCTTGTTAGATTTGCTCCATATACCCGAACTCGATCAACAACGGATTGGGCTCATTTCACCTTAAAAGGTGATCATGGCTTCTTTTTTATCAAATACGGCAGGTACCTTTCACTTACACATTTCCTATATTAAATGACGAACAGACGGATGACAAAATTATGGTTGACGGTGGCAGATCTGGTTCTATATTATGTAGGAAGAACGTTCTGCATAAAACATAAAATGAATTGGCGTGTTACCCCCCCAGAGGGCATGAGCCAAGAAGCGAACATGAGACTATACTCGCTTCTTGGCTCTTTTTGCGTTCCGGAGGCATGAAAGCGTTAACTTTAAAAACGAGGAGGCGGTGAACCGTGAGTAAAGGAATTATTCTGCAGGTGGAGCGGGTCGTCGGCAGTAATATTGTTCTGGCCCGGTCGCACCAGAATACCAAGGAGTATGTACTGATTGGCAAAGGGTTGGGATTTGCGTTCAAGGTGGAAAGCACCGTCCAGGCCGATGATCCGCGGATTGAGAAAAGGTTCAGGCTGGAAGACCGGGAGGAGTGGGGGCAGGCGCAGGAGCTGATGAAGGACTTGGACCCCAATGTCATCGACATCTCTGACCGGATTATCCGTCTAATCGCTGATCAATTTCCCGGCAAGCTGAATGACAAGATCTACCTTGCTCTTCCGAGTCATATTCAGTTCACCTTATATCGTATCCGCAACGGGATGGAGATTCTGAATCCTTTCCTTACGGAGACAAAGCTCAGTTTTCCGAAAGAGTTCGAACTTGCCTCGAAAGCAGCGGCCATGATCGGAGAGGCCTTTGGCGTAGAGGTACCGGAGGATGAGGCCGGGTTCCTGACATACCATGTGTACTCCTCCGTAAATCACGTCCCTGTCGGACAGCTGGTTAAGGTATCCAATGTGATCAGCAAGCTTCAGTCCATTATTGAAGAGGAGGGTGGCGTTCGATTTGACCAGGGCAGGCTTAGCCAGGCAAGACTCATGATACATCTGCGCTTCTCCATGGAACGCCTGTATCAGCAGCCGATGGCGGCCCCCACCTTCGCACAATATGTGAAAAATGAATATCCGTCCGAATACCAGCTGGCCAGAAAACTGAGCGCTGTAATGGCCGAGGATTTGGGTAAAGAGGTACCCGAGGAAGAAACGGCCTTTCTCGCCATGCATTTATATCGGCTTTTTCAAACCCATGCCAAAACCAACAACAGAAAGGACAACACACAATGATCTGGAAATGGAAAAACAACAAATCTGCCAAAATATCTGAAACGATATCCGTCGCCTCCCCACTCACCGGAACCTGTGTCAGTTTGGAAGAAGTGCCTGACGAAGCGTTCGCGCAAGGACTTATGGGACCGGGAGTTGCAGTGATTCCCCAGGAGGGCAGGCTGGTCGCCCCTATCGACGGCACTGTGGTGCACCTGATCAAATCGCACCATGCCGTAATGATTGAGCATGCTTCCGGGCTGCAGCTGCTGCTGCATATCGGTATGAATACTGTGAGCCTGAAAGGACAGGGCTTCACCCCCCAAGTGCAGACCGGGGATCAGGTCGCTGTCGGTCAGACCCTGATTGAATTTGACCTGAATGCGATCACTTCGGCCGGTTATCCGGTCATCACCCCTGTCATCGTTGCGAATGCGGCAGAACAGCCGTGGGAGTCGCACCCGGAGTATGGCAGCGTAGAAGCAGGCATGGAAACGATCATGAAGGTCAGCTTGTCCAAATAACCTAAATCAAAAAAAGAAAGGAAGAACAATATGCTGAAAGCACTGCAAAAGCTGGGAAGATCCTTGATGCTTCCTGTAGCAACCCTGCCTGCGGCAGGAATTCTTCAAGGCCTCGGTCTTCTTAATTATGAAAAGGACATTCCGCTCGGTCCCGTGATCGGGGGATTTCTTAATCACTATGTAGTTCCATTCCTGAATGAGGGAGCGGGGGCGATCTTCGGCAACCTTGCGCTCATCTTCGCCATTGGGGTGGCAATCGGACTGGCGGGGGATGCGGTCGCAGCGCTTTCCGCCCTGATCGCTTATATGGTGCTGACGCGGATTCTGGGAGCCGTTCCAGGTGTATTCGGCTATATTCCTGACGATGTCAAGCTGGATATGGGCGTATTGGGCGGGATATTTGCCGGACTGCTTGCAGCCTATATGTATAAAAAATACCATAATATCAAGCTTCCTGACTGGCTCGGCTTCTTCTCCGGCAAACGCTTTGTGCCGATGGTCACCGCCGGCTCCATGCTGGTGTTGGCCATCCTGTTCGGCATGATCTGGAGCCCGATTCAGGATGCCATTGGCGCTTTCGGCGCCTGGATTGTAGGCTTTGAAGGCGTTGGTTCCATGGTGTTCATGATCGCCAACCGCCTGCTCATCCCGCTCGGTCTGCATCATGTCCTCAACTCCATCGCCTGGTTCCAGATCGGAGATTATACCAATGCAGCCGGGGAAGTCGTGCACGGCGACCTGACCCGCTTCTTCAACGGAGACCCTACGGCAGGCATGTTCATGTCTGGCTTCTTCCCGATTATGATGTTCGCTCTTCCGGCGGCGGCGCTTGCCTTAATTCATACAGCCCGGCCTGAAAAGCGCAAAATGGTCGCTTCGATCTTTATCGGCGCAGCGGTGGCTTCGTTCTTAACGGGTATTACCGAGCCGCTCGAGTTCTCCTTCATGTTTGCGGCGCCTCTGCTGTACGTGGTGCACGCTATTCTTACCGGTGCAGCGGCCCTGATCATGTACCTGCTGAATGTTAAGCTGGGCTTCGCCTTCTCAGCAGGTCTGATCGATTACCTCGTGAACATGAAGCTGTCGACCAATCCGCTGCTCATGATCCCGGTCGGACTCGCATTTGCGGTCGTCTATTATTTCCTTTTCCGGTTCATGATTGTCAAGTTCAACCTGAAAACGCCGGGACGCGAGGATGACGCTAATGATGCCGATGCCCCCACTAATGCTTCCGCCGTGGCAGCGGCGTCTGCCGACACCAAGGCTAGCAAAGTGCTCGCGGAGATCGGTGGCGCAGACAATATCGAGAGCATCGACGCCTGCATCACTCGCCTCCGGCTAGTTGTTAGGGACGACAAAGCGGTCAACGACCAGGCGCTCAAACAGCTTGGCGCTTCCGGCGTCATGAGGCTCGGTGGCGGAGCTGTGCAGGTCATCTTCGGCACCCAGTCCGAAATCCTGAAGGATGAGATTAAGAGGCTGATGTAACGCTCGTCCTCCTTTGAGTTTAAAAGGTCGAGAACAAGGGTATGCTGCCCTATTCTCGACCTTTTTTTGTTACCAAGAAGCGCAGGATATTCTTTTGAAACGGTTTTGATTGAAAAAAGAGAGCAAGCTATACGCTCACTCTCTCTGTGTTAATAGACAAATTTGCGCTGTGCCCAATAACTGAACAAAAAGATGGACACCTCCGTCAGCACTTTGGCCGCGATGAGGGGGATAATCAGTTTTTCGTTATAGAAGTATAGCAGTCCGTAATTTAATAGCAGTACCAGAATGACCAATGAAAAGTATTTCGGTAATGACTGGCGCACCTTGGACGTTTTCCCGGCTGAAAATACATATTTCCGATTGATCGTATAGTTGAAGATGGAGCTGCATAATCTCGCTGTAACGACCGATAGAAACAGATTATGGGTGAAGTACTGAATAACGAACAGCAGTCCAAAATCGATCAGCGCGGACAGTACCGATGATGTACTGAACATGAGAATCGGCATATAAATGCGGAACGAGTCTACCAGCGGGCGAAAATGAGAGGATTGGTTATGATCCAGATATACCGTGTCAATAAACTCCTCGGTGATTTCGTATCCCTCTTTACGTGCAGTTAATAACATGTTCATCTCATACTCAAAACGATCACCCGGGATCTCACATAACCAGTCCAACATCGAATAGGGAAAACCACGCAGACCGGTCTGTGTGTCATATACTTTGGTCCCCGTTGTGAAAGAGAAGACCGCTCGTGTGACGGTATTACCGAAACGACTGCGTGCAGGAATCGTGCCGCTGAAGCGGCGGCTTCCGAGTACAATACCTGGTGCGGTTTGCTCCAGCAGTACATCGAAGATACGCCGGATATCATGCGGCAGATGCTGACCGTCACTGTCTGCACAGACGATCCCACCTTGTGGTCCGAATTCTTTGATGTACTGGAATCCTGTCTTCAGTGCTCGTCCCTTGCCGAGATTCACCGGATGAGTCAGCACGGTGCATCCATACGCCTCAGCCGTCTCAAAAATCCCTCGGAATTCCTGCCCGCTGCCATCATCCACAATCACAATCGGCCCCAGTTGGAACGTCTGCAATTGCAAAATTAGATTTAATAAACGCACATCCGGTTCGTAGGATGGAATTAATATGGTCATGATGATTGTCCCTCCTTGAGGTAAAGGATGTCACTTACGCCGCGTTCCTGATTTCTGCCCAGAGGATTATTCACGACTCTGCCCATGAAATACATGGTGGATGAACCACCGCCGTCCAGGTTATAGGCCTCTGTTGCTCCCAGGCCCTTCATTACATCCGCGAGCTCTGCCAGCGTCATTCCCCGGCTGTCATCCTGCCGTCCGTCCACGACAACAAATACATAATGATTCGGAGCAATCATGCCGATGGCCGTTCTCGGATTCGCATCCTGAATGGAACGATTACCGAAGTTGTTATCGATTTTTACACTGCTAAAATCACTTACGATCTCCCCGTCCTGAATCAAAATGGGTCCAAACGACAGCGTATTGGTTGCACCTTCGGCCAGCAGCTCCGAAGAGGAAACCTCCGTCTCGTTATACGTCTTCATCGTCCCGTCAGCAAACAGTGCCATCGCATCACGAACCGGATCATCCCGGTATACCGTACCGTTCCTAATAATTACGCCATCACTACGAAAACCATAGTAATCACCATTAATAGCGAAAATCGCGTTGTTCGCTGCAGCAATCTCTGAGGTGTTCTCCGTAATGTTGGTGCCGAAGCTATTATCCGCCAAAGCCGATTTCAGACTGCTTGCGTCCGTCATCTGCACATCTGCAACGTAATACGTAATCTGATCTGCACCGGAGCCGGTCTGCACCTTCTCGATGCTCACCTGCATATCGTCACTGGAATAGTTCCAGTCATCTGAGGTTGCATTGACCTCTGCGGCTGCGTTTGACGCATCATTTGCACTGCTGCTAGTGGCCGAAGCGTTATCATCCGCCAAGACTACTTCCACATGCCGAATCAGATAACGGTCAGCCAGACTGTAGACAATTCCGCCGATTCCAAGGATAACGACAAGCGTGGCAATCAGCCATTTACGCCTTTTATTCGGGATTGCTTTTCTATGTGGATCTTTCGGATTGGGTTTATCATACATTCTCATCATTGAAGCCACCTCTTCATCATCTAAGTTCTTAAGGCCATGATAGGCGGGATAGCTTAAATGAATCTGAAACCTATCCAAAGGCAAAAAAAGAAGGTCACCTCCTCCCTTTTAGGGGGCAGATAACCTTCACACGAATGGATACATTTATGAAAGACTTCGAAATAAGATTGGCATAAACAAGAATGGGACCAGACTCCTTTCAATCATGAGACCCGATAGGTTCCCTCCTGTCTTCACCTACTCACCTGCAAATAGTGCATCGTACGCAGGACATGGCCGCTTCTCCAGGAAATCTGCTAATGCGGGCGGCTGCTTGGCATAAATTCCGTTCAATGGTGTTCCATGGTAGATGTTGCCGATCACAACCGGATGACACAGCTCACAGATAAGAATATCTCCGTTGCCATGCAAATGCAGCTGCTTCGTTCCGTCCACACAATTGGAGAAATACACGCCTGGCTGCTCGTGTAGCTCCAACAAATCAGCAAAGCGATCCATACAGGTGAAGTATAAGGTGGTGTCTTCCTGCTTGGTTTCAATCAGCTCATTTACGGATCGAACGAGCGATTCCCTGGAAACAATGCTGCTCCAATCGCTGTGGGACATCATGATACTGTTCTGAATCTCGTGAATCCGTACACCAAGATCATAGACCTTTTGGCTAATGGCCAGCATATTCGACTGTGTTCCCTCAAACAGCAGGGTTTCCAGCACTGTCTCCAGCCCAGCTTCCGTAC
The DNA here is from genome assembly GCF_004000925.1 of Paenibacillus illinoisensis NBRC 15959. Classification (GTDB taxonomy): domain Bacteria; phylum Bacillota; class Bacilli; order Paenibacillales; family Paenibacillaceae; genus Paenibacillus; species Paenibacillus illinoisensis. The sequence goes on from NZ_BIME01000011.1 coordinate 26,479, forward strand.
ACAACCGGATATTCCGCTCCAGCCTCTCATACATGCGGGGATGCACACGATAATAGGTGGAATAGGCATTCGCATCGGTATAGTTGAACGAAATATGAATATTGGACAACCCTGCATCACGCAACGCATGAATTCGCTCTTCCGTCAGTAAACTAGCATTTGTATTCAATTGCGTATCGATTCCATGAGCTGCACAATACGTAACAATATCCAGACAATCCTGATACTTGAGTGTTACTTCTCCCCCGGACAAACGCACGCGTTTCAACCTTGGGAGCTCACCGATGATCCGAATAACTTCCTGTGCATCAATACATTGTCCATCATCCCGGTTATAGGCACAGCAATAGTCACACTTGAAATTGCAATTGGAAGTCACCCCGACTTCCAGCCCTTCCAGTTCGTATAACCCGGGCGTTTCCAGCTCGAGTGATTTATATCTGTTTTTTGCGGTCAATTCCATATACCTCCTGGTTCCTTCATCCCATGTGATTACAACCTGGAGATTATAGCGGAAGCATGCAGGGTTCGGATATGACATTATGTACGCTAAGTACGATGAAAAATAAAATAAAACCCATCTCTCCGATGTTCGGGAGTGGGTCAGATTCGTACAAACATTTAGATTAGATAATATAAAATATGATGCCTTGCCCTTGGGAAGCTGCCTTTCGGTAGAACGCTGCAATGTTATCCAGATTCATTTTGAGATACTCCCAGAATCCTTCTATGTCCTCCTCTGAGAAAAGCGGGTAAATCTTCTCTTTCACGAACGTTTCGCTTGTGTATTTTTTTCTGAGTTCCTCTGGTGTCAATGCATTAAGATAGGTAACAGCCTCTCTCACTTGCTCATCATGGAGATAGAACGCACCAAAATCCAAGAAATCAAGAAACTGGTCATCCAATAAAGGCACAACGTATCCTTCGGGAGGACTACCGTTGTCTATTTCGTTGCATAACAGGAAGTGAACTCCTTCCCAGGATCTATCGATATCCAGCCCTTCATAATCGTTCCGATTCAACTCCTCAAATGACCGCTTTCCCTGTGAGAGTTCCAGGATCTCCTCCTGAGAAACCGCCATATACTGCCCGATGATTGCCATCCTTGTTACCTCCTTACTCTATGTGATTCCATTCAGGATGGTATGCAAATTCATGCTCTGCAATCATCATAAATGACAAGCGTCCCTTCTGATCGAAAGCCATGGATAAGATCTTTACATTTTCGTATCCACCTTCCAGAACGAGGTGATCGAATGATGTTATCGTGTTGTATTGTCCTTGTTTATTTTTCTCAAAAGCGTATGTGATACTGGTGACCTTTCCTTTTTTGGAATCCATAAAAGCTTTTCTTCCATATTGATGGATTACATCTTGATATGTACTGCCATAGCCTATTCCTCTTGGAGTTTTGAATTTTCGGGGGTTCATAGCTGTATCATAGATCATAATCCCGTCCACAATACCAGTTTTATAGTGGATGCTCACATTATTACGATACTCATATACGTTGGTATGAGCATAATAATCCACGTAATTTCCTAGTTTTCGCTCAACCTCTTCTCGGGTATCACCGATTTTCACAGTAACATCCTTCGTTTTGTTTTGAATTTGAAACTCTGATTCGGTAAAAACACCTGACGCAAGAGATTGATTTGAATCCAGTGAAATTTCATTGGATACTTCTGTGTTTGTGTTACTCAGTAAAGTGATTAATAAAACAAAATATAGAATTCCTTTGCTCAACTATAACAACCCTCTCAAGCACGCTCATGTACTATACCGAATGGATATCTTCTTTTAGAATGGCGTACATCTTCAAATCCCGAAGCTCATTTTTTACCTTCATATAATTTCGCAAAATTCCCTCGAACTTCATGCCTACCTTCTCCATCACCTTGGCCGAACCTGTATTATCCACCATGCATCTGGCTTGAATTCGTTCCAATCCTACTTCCTCGAATCCAAACTGAATGATCTTGCTCACTACTTCAGTCATGATGCCTTGATTCCAATACTGGTCGGACAACACATAGCCCAATTCTACTCTCATACTGTTGCTGTCACAGCCTAAATAATTGCAGCTGCCAATCAGCCTTTTGGACTGTTTATCCACAATTCCCCAGGGCCCGAGCTTGTCCGCCTCATAACGGTTCATGACAAAATCGATAAAGCCCTTGGTATCCTCCTTACTCTGATGAGCTTCCCACGTGGTGAATTCGGCAACGGCAGGAACCGAGCAATAGCTGTACATATCGTCCAGATCATCGTAGGTGAGAGGGCGAAGTAAGGTTCGTTCGGTTTCCAATACGGGAAATGGGTCAAAATATCTTTCAATCGTATTCATACACGTCCCTCCCTAGAGTATTAGAATAAAGAAACATACTGAACTCGTTTAGATAATGTACGTTCTTTTAATATAAAAATCATGGCCACAATCTGTGCTGCTTCCACTGCCCATCTTGCAGCTCGTACCGAATTCGTGTATGTTTTCGCCCCGAATCCCCCTGCCAAAACTCCATTTCTCGAGCATTCACAGCATATAACCGCCAATGGGGCGTAACCATATCCGGTTCACGTTGAATCCGTTCTTTCTGAGCTTCAATGGAAGTATTCAATACTTCCTCGCTCTCCAATTCCTGACTCTGGCGCCCTGTCATGGCAACCGCTCTGGCTCCAGCCGAGCGTTTCCGGAAATCATCTGCTCCTGCTTCATTTCCCATATCCGCAGCTGTACCCCTTATACGAACCTGCCTCCCGAGCGCAGGCCAATAAAATGTCAGTGCCACGTGCGGGTTTTCCTCCAACTGCATTCCTTTCCGACTCTCGGAACTTGATGCAAAGTAAAACGCCTCATCAATAACATTTTTCAAAATCAATACGCGCGCATCCGGATAGCCATCTTGATCTACCGTTGAAATTGTCATGGCATGAGGTTCCTTCACATTGGTCTTGATTGCCCCTTGCAACCAATCCAAAAATAACTCCCCAGGACGATCCGGCAAATGATGGATGTCCCAAGGAGGGAAAGGCCCAGACAATGCATGCAAGCTCCGCAACAACTCATTCGTTTCACCGCTCATATGATCACCCCCACCTTCCAATTCATTCCATTGTATCGCAATTGTAGTTTACTGGAAACTCCTCTGAACCAAATTCAATACAGATGGCTCACCATATTCATGCTGCTCAATCTCCAACCGTTCACACTCTTCTCAATCGTGTGCATACTGGTATGATCGATCGGATGAAAGCTGGATTTATTGCTCCATTCCCGCTTATCAAGCAGATAATAGAGGATATTAATCACTCCGCCGTGCGTAATCAACAGAACGTTGGACTTTATCTTTTGTTCCTCCATGTCTCTGCAGAGTGTATCGAAAGATGCACAGATTCTGTTATAAAAATTCCGTGGACTTTCTCCTCCTGGAAAAGGAGATTCCATTTCAAGAGCATTGAAATAAACTCCTGGGTAATTCTTTTCAGCCTCCTCATGGAGCATGCCCGCCAAATATCCATTATTCATCTCTCGCCAATCTTTCACAAAGCTGCTCGGAATATTTAATTTCTGCTCAATCTCCCTTGCCGTCTGTACTGCACGAGGAAGATCACTACTAATAATCGTATGGATATCATACTGCTCGGCATGATGATGCAGATAATTACCTAATTGTTCGGATTGAATGATCCCTTGTTCCGTAAGCCCTCGCCGGCTCCACCCACCTCGATACCCTTCGTCATCCGCGCCGTGTCTTACTAGAAAGATCTTCAAGGCTATTCCTCCTTAACCTGTTCACGTTAAAATATTACGCCAGATTACTTTTCCTTGTTGGTTCAAGCTCTGCGACTTCCCTGAAGTTCATTACAAGTTCTACGCCTTCAACTCAGACTCTTGTCCCCTTGTATACTTCTTCTATAATTCTATGTAGAACGCTGTACCTACTACGGGAATGAACAGTATGGCCTGAATACCAAAGTGTTTGATTGAATAGAAATTCAATTCGGGATTTTCTGTTCTGTTCAGAGTGTCCAGCTGACAGCGAATGGAACGATCTGGACTAGTTACTTTGACGAAGGCATATTCGGCAATTACGGATGGACCGATCCCCCAGGACGACTGACGAAGGGGCAAAGATTGAATTGGTCAACGAAGCCAATAAACCATTGAAGCAGGCACGGCAGGATTTTCGCGAGCAGCGACTGCTCCTTAGTGAAGGGAATTTATTGTACCAGTTGACGATCGATGAATTGGTTTCCCGTCTGGATTAGTGGTCATTGGAGTGGAGAGGGTTATTTCGGAAAGGACAAACCCTCTTCGTCCAGTGCTTGTCTAAGTTTGGGTATCGCAGATGGGCCTATACCATGAAGCTTCAGGATCTCTTTCTCGGTATATCTCGAAAGTATAGCCAACGTTGTAATCCCCTCATTTTCTAAGGCACGTCTGGCAGGTGCAGACAATAAGGCCAGGAATCCTTCTTTCGGTTTACGTTCAGATTCGCAGATCGGACAAGTTGGGCAGTCACTTTTTTTGTAATATGAATGTCCATGTTCACATGTTCTTAGTGTTCCTTTGTCGTTTGTCATTTGGGATCTCTCCTTACCGAGTTACATACTCATCCAATTCTCAACCTCTGGGATTATACGATCATATCGTTTTAAGTCCTCTATAGTACCTATAACTTGTGCTGTTCCCATTCGCTGTTCATCTTGATCTGTACATTCAATCCACAACGAACGTCTCAGGCTATATTCGAGCCAGTCTAACTTCCCAATAAAACCACTTTCCAAAACCATACGCCAGTCGGCACTTAAGCAGCTCACACGTTTACGATATCCATTAATAAAGGTTAAAAATCTGTCTTTATCAACATTTCCAGTGTTGTCTACGGACCAATACATAGCTGTTTCCATCAAATCATGCATGGGGTTGATGTAGCCTGCCGATTCCCAATCAATAATTATTGGGCTATTATGCTGCCACATCACATTCTTGGGCTCCAAATCCCTGTGACTAATCACTGTATCTGAAGATAGGAGTTGCAATGATCTCTTTGCCCTAGCATTCCACTCATACAACTGTTGGATCGTTGAATCTAGAAGCTCATTCCATTCCAGACTCTCATTTTTTCCTTTGTTCAGATAAAACGCCCAGTCTGTTTCTTTCGAAACATCCTTTGGTGGCCTTGCCATATCAAGTTGTGAAAAATCGATCTTATGCAAATCCGCAAGAATCGTACCCATTTGATCACAATGCTCGTTAGTAACTTCATTATGTTCTAGACTTCGACCATCAATCCAATCGAATATAAGATAGAATTGATTATCTATGTTATGGACCGAAGAGTTATTAATTCTTTTTGCTGGTTGTACAGGAACATGTTTATTCGCCATATTTGCTATTTTCTCTGAATATATATAATTTTGCATAGCTTCAGACCTATTCATAATCTGTGGATTCAATGCCTTAATTGCATATTTATTTCTTCTTGTCTCTATGACATACATTCGATGTAAGAGTCCACCCGATATTGGTTTGGGTGTACTTATCAAGTCACCAAGATTTAATTGATCGCACACTTTCTCAAAATTCAGATTATACTGAATATCGCTCATAACGTTACATACCTTCCGTTAATTATTGTTGTCTCACATGAGTATCTGTTAAAAATCAACGAACAAAGCGTTACCGTTCTACATGAACATATTTCTCCAACCACTCTTTTGCCTCTTGCAGCATCCCCAACGTTATTTGATGATTTACGCCTGCATACTCCACTAATTTAAGTGATGTTTGATTATCTTTTACAGACATGCGTTCCATAAAGTATCGCTGGCTTTCGATGGGAATGGTTGTATCTTCTTTTCCATGCAGCAAGAGGAATGCTTGGTCATTAGAATCGTTAATATTAAACAAAGGATCATATTTCCTGATATTTTCGGCTTCGATTGCAATCATCGGACTTCTACCGTCATGTTGACGAAAAATCTCCTCAGACCTTAACCAGGCACAAGAAGCATTCATGATTACTGCAGACTTTACATTTGAATTTGTCGCACAAACTCCACCTGCTATAAATCCACCTGCCGAATTTCCAATAATGCCTACATGACGGTCTGTATTCAGGATATCTGCAACAATAGCGCTTGCCTCTTCAACCGCTTGAATCACGACTGACCAAAAGTGTTGTTGTAAAATAACGGTATCAAAGTACGCTAGATTACCACGTTCACCGTGGTGAGGCAGCTCAGGAATGATTACTTTATATCCCCAATCCGAAATCATTGATCCAAAAAACAGATAGTCTCGTATAGTGGACCCCCAACCATGATATAGGATGATTGTGCCTACAGGCGGTAAGTATGGATCTATCTGTAAGCAAGGCACTCCAGCAATCGTACATTCATTTATTATTCTCATAATCCCTCGCCATACTTAATTATTAGGATGAATTTATCGTTAACATGCCGTGAATTACTTTCCCACGCTAAGATCTAATATTTTCACTACTTCTGGTGTTTTTCTAGAATTGACATGATCATTTTTGTCCCCTCTATTGTTCTTGTGTATTGTGGTCTACTAATTGGTTCTCAACTAAATAATCCTTCAGTAACTTTAGGTATTCTTTGCACGTCCTAATATAGTCCGTCTCTTCAAAGTCTCTAGCTTCCAGTTCCTTGTTAGCTCTGTTTAGCATAACAACTATACCGTCATACGAACCACTGACAAACAGAGCTATCGAATGATTTATCGCGGTTATTAAATTATAATGTGATGAATTTCTTCTAAGGCCATATACGGGCAACATATCTTTGGTATTCAGTTTTAGAATGAGTTTCCATATGTTATCGTCAATTCTCTTCACATACTAGCCCCCTAATTTCTTAATCATTAGTAAGACTTATACAACTCTATCAACCACGCAGCGAACTGCTCTTTTTCCTCAAACTGAGGATAGTGCGCCGAATGTTCAAACACCTTGAACTCTTTGCTCGGAGCGTTCAGTTCATTGAAATACTTCTGTGCCGCATTCACCGATGTCATATAATCGTATTTTCCCATGACAAAGTAAGTCGGAATCTCCAGCTCTTCTACAAGGTCGGGTAAGTGCTGGCCTGATTCCTCTTTCAAAAGCAGTTCCTGGGTAGCCTGAATGCCCATGAAATATCGAATGACATCCAGTGCATTGTATTCAGGACCGAACAGAAAGCCGAGTATATAATCCCTATTTTCATCGATCTGTCTGGCTGCACCGCCGTATTTGCGCACCATATTCCTTGGCGTATATTTCTCCCCTCGCTCAATTGACCCTCGTAGACGTTCCAGACTTGCCACGTCCTCTGCATTACCAGCCTGCTTCGCCTGAGCGAGGGTATAATTCAGACTGTCCAACTCACTCTGCACGTGATCAGCAACTTGTCCAATACCGATGTAAGCATGGAATTTGTCTGGTGCCTTGGCGGCAGCCTTCGTTCCTATGTATGTACCAAATGAATGACCAACCAAACTGACTTTATCCTGTCCAAGCTCCGCGGTCACATAATCGGTTAATGCCAATAAATCCTCTACAAGCACATCCGTTGTCAACTCCGAATAATCCTCCAGAAAGTGATAAGACTTTCCGCTCCCGCGTTGATCATAATGCACAATGGTAAAATGCTGTTCTAGCGCCTCCTGATATTTTCTGACATAAGGAATTTCGGAGCATCCCGGACCACCGTGTACAAAGATTAGGATAGGATTGTCCCGATCCGTTCCCCGAATCATAACCTCATGACCTGCACCGTTGATCTCGATTTGCCCCATCGTGCTAATGCTGTTCTCTCCCCTGATTCCTGGTGTCCATGTCGGAAATATAAGTGAAAGTATGGCCATAAGCAAAATGAGAATCAGGAAGCGTTTGGATATTTTAACGAGCTTCTTACGCATTGCGATATCTCCTTTTGCACAATGATTCGTTGAAATGGAATTCTGCTGAGTAACGTTACTTTAATGGACTGATTTTATAAAAATAAGGCCCACACATGTCTTCGTGCGTATGTACGTAGGTCCAGGTAAACTCCTGGTCAAAGATATAGATATCTTGTTCAGAATTAAAGTCCGCCGCAACGACTGCTTTCGCATTCTCATAGACCTGGATAAACGGCGTATGTTGATACATGATATATAAGTCATTTTTGAGCTCGGCATCAAAAGCATCTCGTGCTGAATCGCCCGTTAAACACGCTTGTTTCTTATAACTAAACATATGCCATTTATATTCGCTGTAGTAGATCGCGTCTTTTGCCTCGTCATCCAGATTGCCGGCAAATACCTCATCCCACTGCTTAACAATGCCCTCCGATTCCTCACACAGCTCCGTCACCTGAACTCCCTTATTCGCCAGATTTTGCTCAAACATATATCTACGGTATACAAGCTCGATCCGCGAGTACGCCACATTCAGTTCACTTTCAGGCAAAACGTCTAACATCTTGTTAATTTGTTCTCGAATCACGTTGACCTCCGTTTGAAATGAAATTAGGTGTGTCTTCGACCTGAACCACATCCCTGTTTCTTACCGTCTAGCTTCTTCTCGCAATACATAAGCCAACTGGTACATCTCCGCTATATCATATCTATTCTGCTCCTGGAATCTCCGAATGGCTTCTGCAATCTCTACAAGCTCTACGGCAACAACCTGCTCTCCATCCACCGGATTCAGCGGATTGCCTACAAGTTCAACATCTCCATATCCAATCACTCTCACAAAATGAGGATGTGGAATATGTGGTCGATACGGTTCAGTGGCACCAGATGTGCAATAGAACTGACCGAATATCTGATAGGACTGCAGCTCCGCACCCAACTCTTCCATCACTTCGCGCTTTAATGCATCCGAATATTTCTCTCCAGGTTCTAATGTTCCTCCTGGCAGCTCCCATTTGCCATTATCCAGTTGAAACACGACGCACTGCTTCCCTACGAACGGGATAATGCTCACGTTGCTCACCAGCACTTCATCCACGATATCGTTCAACCTGAACTCCGCAGTCACCGTCCCCCAATGAATGGAGGCACTCAGTGCCGGAAAATGTTCAATATTTAAGCTTTGCATCCGCATCAGCCCTTCTCTAGATAAAGTAAAATCTTCCACTTCATTCTTTCTCCAATTATAGATGAAAGGATAGAAAAAAGGCCACCTTCCCTCATGGAATAGGTGACCTTTCTCATAATAGATACAGAGAACAATTTCGTCTCAGGGTATGCGCCTTATTTGTGCACCAGTTTCCCGTTTTCCAAAAAGAGAACCCGATTACACAGCGGAAGAACCCGCTCATCATGCGTAACCATTACCGCACTCTTGCCCTGCTCTGCAACCAGCTTCGCAATCATGCCAACAATATCGAGCCCCCGTGCTGCATCCAGACTGGCTGTCGGTTCGTCCGCCAGCAGCACAGCCGGATCATTCATCAATGCCCGCGCAATGGCAACCCGCTGACGCTCCCCGCCAGACAGCTTCTCGGCATATGCTTTACGACGGTGAGATAAACCTACCGTATGAAGCAGCTCATCCACTCGCTTCCCAGCCTTGTTTTTGTCCGTTCCGGCAAGCTTCGCAACGACCATCAGCTGTTCTTCCACTTTCAGATAAGGAATGAGGTTGGCACTTTGAAAAATAAAACCGAGCTGCTGAAGCCGCACATCGGAAATGTCCTGCTTGTTTTTGCCCATGATGGATACACCATCAAGCAGAACCTGCCCCTCCGTTGCTTCAAGGAGTGCACCTGCAATGGACAGAAATGTACTTTTGCCTGACCCGGAAGGACCCATAACCGCAACAAGTTCCCCCTCGGCAACTTCAAGATCCAACTTTTCCAAAATCGTACGTTTGACCCCGCCATCCTCAAAGGTCTGTGTAATTCCCTGCAATACCAATCGGTTTCTCATGCTGCTGTCCTCCCAATTGCATCAAGCGCATCAATTTTGGTAACCTTCCAGACCGAGAACAACGAACCTGCCATAGACATAATTACAAATAACATGCAGGTCAGTGCCAGGGTGGACAAGCCTAATTGAAACGGCATCGAAGCTGGCAGGATGGACTCAAACAGTCGGACCAGCAGAACACTGATCACCAAACTGCCGACGGACAAAAGTAATACTTGTAATGACACACTGCCAGCCAGATACGCATTGCGCGTTCCGATGGCCTTCAAGATGCCAAATTGACTCGTTTTCTGAATGGTGATGACATAGAAAAATACCGCGAGTACAAACGCCGAGATGACAAACAAAAAGGCGATCATCATGAGCAGCGACCCCTGCTCTTCCTTATAGCCAGGAATGGCCGATACCGCATCGGACTTCGTAATCACTTCCGCATTCGGCAGTGCAGCACTCAGGCTATCCACCTTCTCACCTGCATCCTTAATGGCAATGGCATTGTATGACGAAGCATTATTGCCGGTTGTATCTGGGCTAATACGCGAACTTCCTTGCAAAGCAAGCCATTCCTGTTCATTCAGGAACACGACCGGTGAGTGGCTGAAGGACTCATTTTGCACAAATCCACCGACTGTCCACTCCGTCCCCGACGCTTGATCCACCAGAACCGTCCCAATGGTCACGCCAGACTCCGACAGCTTTTGATCTACTACAACTTGTCCGTCCTTCTGATCCGTCATCAGAACTCCTTCAGTGACGGTTGGCGCAAGCCAGCTTCCTGGGTTCACCATAAACAGAGTGACATCTATTTTCTTGGTGTCGTCAGCCGGGCTAACGGTTGTCATTTTCACACCCAGCGGCTCTGCATGTTCTTGCCCTACCACCGAGCGCGACTGTTCGAGCTGATCCTGATTCACCTGCGAACGGGTAAAACGATGATTAGAATCCTGTTCGAGAACGAAATGGGTTGCTGCCATATTTTTGATCGACGCGGCGTTGTCATACGCCAGCCCCTGCGCAAGACCTGTAACAAACAGTACCAAAAATGAAACCAGTACCATAATGGTAGCAATTAACGCATACCGCCCTTTGGCAAACCTCATCTCTCTAATAGCCAAGTACATATCTCTGACCTCCTCTTGATAAACCAAGTATAGGAGGTGAAAATGAACGGCAAATGAATAACAGATTACATCTGCGGAAGAGTCACAGTGAAGACGGTACCTTCGGACGAACTGGAGACTTCAATCGTACCGTCATGAATCCGGACAATTTTCTGCACAATGGCGAGCCCAAGCCCGGTTCGACCAGAAGAACGCTCCCGCGCACGGTCCACCCTATAGAAACGATCGAACAGGAATGGCAGATGCTCTGCCGCAATCCCGTCTCCTGTATCCCGAATTTGGATTACACAGAGATTATTGATCTGCTCTGCTCGGATCTCTATGCTTCGTCCATGCGGAAGATGATTCACTGCATTGCCCAGCAGATTCATCCATACCTGCATGAGCAGTACTTCATTACCGACCAGCTGGATGGATTCGGGTACCGATATCCGGAGCAGCAATTCCTTTTCTTCCAACTGCCATTGCAGCACCTGAACAGCTTGACGAAATTGATCGCGCAGAGAGAATTCTTCTTTGGTCAGATCCTCTTGGCCTTGTTCGAGGGATGACAGCAGAAGCAGCTGTTTGCTGAGCAACGAGAGATGACGGCTCTCTTCCTCAATAATGGATGCATAGTGCTCCCTCTCCTGTTCAGGAAGATCCCGATTTGAGAGCAGTTGGGCAAATCCCTGGATCGAGGTCAGTGGCGATTGAATCTCATGCGAGACGTTTGATACAAACTGTTGACGCGCCTGATCTACCCGCTCCAGCTCACGACTCATAGTCATAAAGTGCTGAGCAAGCTGTCCAATCTCATCACGTCTCTTCGTGGGTAATTTCAGATTATAATTCCCTTGTACAATTCGCTTGGTCGCCTCCGACAGGCGCTCAATTGGATTGACCAAGTAGCGCGTACTGATTAGAAAGATCAAGATGCTAATACCTACCGTAAGCGCCCCAATCAGGGCAAAAAAGATACGCAGTTCGCCAAATTGCAAAATGACGTCCGGGCGCATAAACAGGCCATAGCTTGTATTTCCGATCTGTAGTTTAACACCAACGGTATTGCTTAACTGATTGTCAAAGAAACCCGTAATGAAGGGTTTACTTGGAAACTGGGCAACACCATGGTAGACCTCACCGTCAAGTACCATATCTACTGCTCGCTTGTCCAGATCCTTCTCGCGGAACTCGCTACCGTAGAATTCATCATTCCCCTTGCCATCTGTCATATAGATCTCGTAACCGAGAGCTGCGGCATTGTCCAGATACGGCTGCATCATGTCTGGCTCTCGCTCCACAAACTGCTTCATTTCCATGGCGATGCCTACCAGCTTCTCGTCATTGAAGGACTTAAGCTTCGCATGATAATAGATATTGGATAAAAGAAAACCCAGCATGCCGCTGACCACAATGACAGCGATCGTAATGAGGAAGACTCGAACATACAAAGTCCTCACTGGGTCTTCACCTCCATCTTGTAACCGATCCCCCGAACCGTGTGAATTACAAAGTCATCTGTATAATCCGCAAACCGATCGCGTAACCGCTTGATGTGCACATCCACCGTACGGTCATCACCTTCGTAATCTGCGCCCCAGACCAGTCTAATTAATTCATCCCGCGAGAATAAACGACCTGGATATTGTGCCAGCTGGGAGAGCAGCTCGAACTCCTTCATGGGCAAAAACAGAATGGATTGACCATCAGATACCTCCACGTTATTCCGGTCAATCACTATGCGATTCATGCGAATGATATCACTTGACGTGCGGTGATAACGGCGAAATAGTGCCTTAACCCTGTAGATCAACTCTTCGGGTTCGAAAGGCTTCGTCACGTATTCATCCGTGCCTTTCAGATAGCCCTCCCTCTTGTCGGATAGCTGGTCCCTTGCCGTTAGCAGCACAATCGGTATGTCATACTGCTGCCGGATGAAATCACATAACTCCAGTCCGTCCATGCCTGGCATCATCACGTCCAGGATCGCCAGATCAATCGGTGTTTCTTTGATTAGCTTGACCGCTTCTATCCCATCCTGCGCTTCATGCACCTGATACCCCTCTTTGGTCATGACATGCCGAAGGAGTGCTCTAATGTTGGCGTCATCATCCGCCAGAAGCAGGTGTTTCATATCGTTGTCCGCCCCTCTATTTCTAAGTTGAATGTATAATGATCATATCCATTGGTTTGAAGTTTGTTACGAGTACTTCCGCACATGGATCCTGCACAGATGGTAGCACAAAAGCCAAAGCGTTCGCCAGCACACACCACAGGAAGCAATGCTTTCGTGTTTATATTTTCTTGAATCTGGTTGACACTACTATTAGGCACATCTATAATAAAACCATAACATATGAATAAGCGCTCATATATTCATTTGATTAATTAGATTCATGCAAGGGATATCCTAAGCCACAATAGCAATCACATTATTACATAACGGAGCCATGCTCCAAAGGAGAGGATCTCGTATGTCCGGACATCACCACAATCACGACCATGGACACCAACATGCTCATCCCAATAACAAGAAAGTGCTCCTGTTTTCCTTCATTATCATTACGCTGTATATGATCGTTGAAGCTGTAGGCGGCTTTGTGACCAACAGTCTGGCTCTCATCTCCGATGCAGGACATATGCTGTCAGATGCAGTCGCTCTGGGAATTGCCTTACTAGCGTTTACCTTTGGGGAAAAGGCAGTGAATACTGGTAAAACCTACGGATACAGACGATTCGAGATTTTGGCTGCTACCTTAAACGGAATTACCTTAATCGCCATCTCCCTATACATCTTTTACGAAGCGATCGGCCGTTTCATCCATCCGCCGGAAGTAGCCACGTTCGGTATGCTGATCATCAGCATCGTTGGATTGCTCGTGAACATTCTCGTTGCTTGGATCATGATGCGCGGCAGCGACACGGAGAATAACCTCAATATGCGGGGTGCCTACCTGCATGTCATCAGCGATATGCTTGGGTCCATCGGGGCCATAGCGGCAGCACTGCTAATGATGTTCTTCGGCTGGGGCTGGGCAGATCCACTCGCAAGTGTAATCGTGGCCGTGCTGGTTTTGCGAAGCGGATTCTTCGTAACGAAGTCTTCCCTGCATATTTTGATGGAAGGCACTCCGGCGAATGTGGATGTTAATGATCTTGTGCAAACGATTAAAAAAGTTGACGGTGTCCATGGCGTTCACGATGTGCATGTATGGTCCATCACAAGTAACCTGAATGCACTGACCGCTCATATTGTGGTCAATGGAACATTGACCATCTATGAAGCTGAAACGCTTGTGCAGAAGATTGAACATATGCTGGAGCACAAAGATATCAAGCATGTCACCTTGCAGGTGGAGTCCGAGAAGCACCTTCACGACAGTTCAGTATTATGTACGGTTAAGGGCGATGCACCCGATGCGCACGCACATCATCACCATTGAGAATGGTGCAACATATAGCAGTAAATTATAAACAGGGCTGATTCCCTCAAGAATGCCCTGTTTTTGTTTTGTGTAACTTTCATTTCAATTGGTTGTTATGTATTAGAGACGAATAACATAATGTATCTGGGAATACACCTGACATGGAAATATTATGAAAGTGAGGGTCAATCATATCATGAGTAAATTTCAAAAATTACTGTCAGTAACCCTTGTACTAATAACTCTGCTGCTGGTTTTAAACTATTTTGAACTAAGAGAGATAAGTAGACTACAGCGCATAATCATTGAAGGTGTGTTTAACTAACCACGATCTTACAACCTTGACTAAACATTAGCTTCATCCCAATACAACATGACATAACCAAACTGGAACAAAAGGATAACACACGATAGCTGATGTTGATGAAGAAGCTTGTTTTTTAATTTCTGGGTCCTCATTACTCAAGCTTAACGTCGAACCTCTTTTTTAATTTTGTTCTCTCTCCATAACAAAAGTGATAGCTCTAACCAGCTGGCAGAAGCACTTCAACTTCCATTGTTACATAAAATGGAGCCATGGCATGACAAGAACACATCATGTTTTGCACATTTCGGGTATCCTGGCGGGATTGTTGGTTGATCATCATCCTCTTCAATCTCGGACCACTCCAGATAATTGTCCAGATTAACGTCGTCTCTATAGAACGCATGAATCATCGTTTGAAATTGCTCCAAGCAGGGTATGAGCGACTCTTTTCGCGGTTTATAACTTAACTTCTCCCACCCCCTTTCAGCAATTGCATATGCAATCATGCGGTGCATAAAATCCTTTTCCTCTTCAAAGGTATCTATGGACCAAGGCATCTCATCGATGTCGAAGCCAACCGTTCCGATGCCTACGATGGACTGATCCCTCTGGGCCAACCAGATGGTCATTTCCCTCTCACGGTTCGTCCTGGCTAGCATCGAGCCACTGATGGAGAGCACTTCTATAAACACTGATGTTAACCCATTGGACATTCCGATAGATTCGATCACTGGTACAACATGTTCAGGCATTGAAATGGTATTTCCGATTCTGCTCACCCCTTATAACCAATACTATTCATCCGATTCAGTCCAGATGGCAAATTCGCCATACCCCAAATACTCACGTACTTCAAGAACCTGATGACCAAGCATAACAATCTCCATACCATTCTCCGTGTCCCAATCTGTGCTGCCACCTAGTATGGCTCCCAGGATCTTATCCTTCGGATCAGCCGGATTCCGATAAAGTTCAACTTCGCCAACCGCCATAAACGCGAGTATCCCCCTGCCCTCCACTTCGGCTAAGCCTGCAGGGTAGTCCACCGTATCACTTGACATTTTCTCTGTTTTCCATTCATAAGCCCGGTTGCATATGTCGTTAACCGTGTCATCGGGTAAGCGATTCAGCACATTTTGGATATACCACTCTGCTTCTTCTAAACTGATGTCTTCCGTATTAAATCGATACTCCACCTCGGATTGGAACAGCTCAAGCATCCCGTATCCAGACACCCGATTCTCATCTGCTGGGTCTTCTATGTCAACACGTTCCAAATGAAATCTATCCGTCATACGATCCCTCCTTCATTAATCTCCGCCTCCGCCACAAGATGAACAGCTGGATGAGCTGCAGGAAGAATCGGAAGACGAACCAGATGATGACCCAGAATCTCCAGAGGAACCACTGCTGTCGTTACAATGATCGGCATAACAGCTTGAACTGCTTGAACAACTGCTGCTTGACGAAGCTCCTTGGGCTGCCTTTTCCGGTGGGATAAGTTCCTGTTCGAGACGACCCATGTGCACTCCGAACGTTGCCTCATGATACATGGAGTGATATACCATGGCACTGGCCATGATAAGAGCCACATCAACCGAACCTGAGGATTCGAGGGATAGCTCTTTTTCGTTTAGACTTGCCGACCTCTGCAGCCTATCCATCAAATAAGAAATGACCTGTGCAGCTTCAGGATCTTCCTGCATGCGTCTCGTGTGGAAAAATTGATTCACCAATTCAGTTCGATCTCCCTGAGCGATCAGTTTCTGCAGTTCACCGGATATCGGGTAGCTGAAGAACTCCCCCCAGATTGCGGAGCTATATGGAGTGAACTCGAATAATTGACAGTACACCCAGTCAAACCATGCACGTGCACCCGGATTCTCACGGCGGGTAACTGCCGGCTCATGATGTACCGTGGAACCCATAAATTCTGCACAAAAATCAGCGTAGGATTTGGTAAACATCAGCATTTCGTGCCATAACTCGTCTACCTCATCGCTAAACATCGGGACCTGTTTCAGCAGAGAAGCCATAACGAAGTATCTTTTAAGCTCGAGCAGCTTCCATCGATACTCCAGCTTTTTCATGTGAGGATATTCCTGCTCTATACGGAGCTTTAGTTTATTCGAAAAATGCTTATTAAAGCTCTTCTCCAATTGTTGAACGGTTTTATCGTAGGAAATGTCATCACGCAGTCCCAGATTCAAAGGTAATTTTTTGCGTCTATACGTAACTCTCGTGTGCCTTCTGCGTCTTCCTTTCGAACGAAAAATCCTGATCCTGCGCCGAATCACCAAGGCTGCAACCACCAGTAATCCTGCTGCAATGTAGTAGTAGATAGGCATAATAGCGCCTCTCCTCTCCGTTGTTCTTTTCTATGTATGGGTGAAACTCCCATTAGTATAAATGACGATTCAAAACTATTAAAGAGCCCTTAGGCATACAAGCCAGGGCCCTTTAATATCATAGATCCTTCGATGTCAATGAACTTTCGATAATCAGAATCGCAGTCCTCTCAGCATCAATGCTGCAAGCGTAGGTTTAAACTTTCTACTTATGCTGTAACTGTAATCGTTGATCGTTAACAAATGCTTGTAAAAAGAACATCTCGTTTTCATTGGGAGTCCGCTCATGTTCTTTCTCGAAGTTTGTTATTGCGCTATCTAATGATGTAGATGTCACTGCTCTATTACAGGAAGTCAGTTCTCTCCAAAACACGTTCATCTCATCCAGGTCGCATATGGATTCATGCCCGAGTAGGAAATGATCCGCATCATACTTTTGAATATCCTCTATCATCGGTAACAACATAGCCTGCTTAAAATGAAACAATGAGTTGGTTGTTGTTCCATAAGGGCTGTCTCCAAGGAAAATAGTCTTATCATCCGGAATGTATACGATCGTTGAATCATCTGTATGTGTGCTCCGAATGGTTTCAACCCTACAGACCTTATTGCCCAAATCAAGTTCAAGAGAACCTTCAAAAATGATATCAGAATCATTTAATTGAAAGGAGTCTCTCATTGGTATTTCACTCTTGATAATTTCCATGCAGTGTAAACTCATCTTGTTTGACTCTACATATTCATTGAGTGAATGGTCATCAAAAGAAAAGTTTCTCCAGATATTTATCTTCTGTTGAGTGAGGTGATTAACAATAATCGTCGCATTGAATTCATTCATTCCTAAAAAATGATCCCAATGCGCATGCGTGATAACCACATATTTGATAGGTGGTACATCTAAACGGCTTATTTCCTGTAAAAACTCTTGGGCATGCTGAACCGAATTCCCACCATCGATTACTAGGCTGTATTGATCTCCACATACCAATCCTAAAGTCGGTCTATCTTTATCATTTTGGTTAGATAAGTAATAGATCGATTCACTTAATTTATTTAACATGTCAATTCTCCTCTAATTGTATTGTTGGAGTAAGAGAAAAATCGCATGTTAATGTATATTAACCATGGATCTTTCTCGTTTTTATCGATTTACCAATGGAATCACCCCGATTTCATATTTAGGTAGGACGTATGTAAATGCTTTTTAAGATAAGGCAATAATCAAACTGGTAATAAGGAGCAGTATCGTTACCGGAGCCCAGATTCTTCGTTCCCATACGCTGCGTGTTATCAGATTTAGGATTGTTCCCAGCACCAGATACCCAACAATAAACCAAATTGCTGTATTTGCAAATGTAGACCACTCAGGCAATAGCATACCCGCTCTACTCAGTACAACTAAACCAATGAATACGAGAATAGTGATCTGCAACAAACAGGAATAACGCATGGTTGTAGGATATTTCCCGGGAAACTTCCCACCCATCGCTACCTCTCCCCACGGCATACCTGCAGCGAGTGCCACTTGAAAGAGAATGACAATCAGAATTAGGACAGCAAACAATATCGAAGACACCAATATCACCAATTCACATCCCCACATCTAAATGTAGTTTCTTCTCCTTATACTTTATTGGTGCAAATCGGTTAGTATTCTTCAAACCACAATCGATAAAATTCTTCTGAAAACCAGAACCATATGAAACCCAGAATCACCATGATGCATCCTAATATTTTAAATATCACTTCGATCGTCTTAGGGATATCCATGCTCTGCAAGTTTTCTTCAAATTCGCTATTCGGGAAAGAAATAAACCACAATGCCTGTCATAAACACCGGAATGGATAAGTAACCAAACATACTGGTCGTCCATTCAACTTCGATTCCAACCATTTTCTTAGCAAATAAGTTCATTGGATTATCTATCAAAATGCGCTCGTTCTTCTTGAGTGGAACTAAAAATATAATCCGGGTAATGATTGGCTAAAGGTGGACGTTCATGCTCAGAGAAAAATTGCAAATCCTTCATCTCTTCATTATTTGATGTTAATTGCCCCGATTGGATTCTGCATTCAAATACAATGGTTAAATATTCAACTTGATGACCGTTATGATATGTAAATCGTTGACCTTCTCCACCGTAGACACCAATGATCTTTTCGAGCTCAACGACAAGACCTGTCTCCTCCAATGCTTCTCTGACCATCGCTTGTGCCGGTGTTTCACCAATCTCAATTGCTCCAGCAATTAACCCCCATGTTGATTCATTGTGTTTACGTCCAAAGAGGATCTCACCATGTTCATTTCGTATAATACCAGCCACACCTGGCATAAATATGAGATCATTCCCAATCTTAGCTCTAAGGTTTTTATAGTAATCAGACATGCTCATAAATGCTGTACCTCCCTCTAGACACCGTTAATAAAATGCTACAACTGCAGACAATCTTCATTCGTTATGTCGTCACTCTTCTTCTACAACAATATCCTGGCACTGAATAATCAGTTCAGACATTTCTTCACCATCAAAAAGCATATGTATTTCATATCCATTTTCGATACAATACAGTTCATGATAGAGCCAGTACATACCGACAATGTCCCCCTCTTGCTTGATGATCTCAGGTGCAATAAACGTAATCTTATTTAAATTCGTGAACCCTCCACGGGTATCGAATCGAATGACCAAGTCCGAATCCGAGACCAATTCCGTCACGGTGCAATCATGAAAATGGACCTGGTTACGAATATGTTCAGGAATAGGTTCAGCTAGCTGCGCCTCTCTATATTCCTTCGAGATCAGCTGCATTTGAGCATCATTTAATTTGCTCTGTTTTTTCAACTGTTGCATGACCTCTTTAGTGCAATAACCCAGGGAAAATACACGGATATCTGCAATTTGGTCATAGATCTCTTTCGGTAGTTGTGCAATCTTGTTTTCGCAGTTCCATTCCAGATTACTTTTAAATTCTTGTTTGCTGCCTAACTCGTCAAAAGGTGGCCTCGCATCGTAATCTGCAATTAACTTCTCTATATGCTCTCTTTCCTCAGCCGGCATATGATAAACCATCGTATCCTCTTCCGATACATCATCCCCACTAATAAATTCCTCCGCACGCACAAGAACCGCACCATCCTGCTCCAGCATAAAACGGGGATCAACATTGTAAACATCGCGTTGAAACTTTACATGCTCTTTTTCTTTTCTTTTGTATAATCGATGATAAAGCTCTTCATCCATTTGTTGAGCTCCGCTGTGTACTCGCATACCAAAGTGAAGATGTGTGCGTTGGCACAGTTCATACCATTCTTTTGTAAGATATTTCATGAGCACCCTCTCCTATTTCAATTCTTCAGTTGGCTTGGATGATCCAATGAACTGCATCTAAAATATCTTCTGCTATGTAATCAGGTTCCGTTTCCATCCACTTGTTTCTGTACGTTGTTAATGACGATTCTCCCCACCCTGTTCTTACAAGAACCTTCATGGCTCCTATTGCGTGAGCTGCAAGCATATCCGTATCGCCTACGTCACCAATAACGATACATCTTGATAAATCTAAATGGTGTTGCTGTGAAGCCTCTAACAACATGCCCGGTTTAGGTTTTCGACAGCCGCATTCTTGTTCATGTGGGCATATATAGGATTGATCGAATCCGTATTCATTAAATTGTTCTTCAAACTCCTGGATCGTTGCCTCTCCACGCGATATCCGATACTGATTCGTTATAGCAAATACCTTGATTCCATTTCTCTTCAGAAGCGCTATAGCTTCTTGTGCATTAGGGTATAACTCAAATTCTCTAGGGTGAATAAAGTGACCTGTGCCACCGATGGTTCCATCTCTGTCCATAAAAACAGCTTGTATGTCCAAATTTGGTTTGATCATGGTTTATTCCTTTCTCCGTGAGATGTGTAAATATTTAGTGCATACCAATCGATCATCTATACCAGTTAACTACCGAATAAAATCATGTTATTTTTATAATAAATGTTATAAAATGTATTTACAAATAAATAGAGGTGATTGTATGAACTTATCATTTTTAGCTTTATTTTTTGTTGGGATAATAACCATTTATGCTATCGCATTTACCCTGATAATTAAGCTGCTTGGAAGGAAATTTAAAGACAAATCCAATATGTATTTTCTTTATGCCTCTGTTATTCTAGTTATTCAATCTTATCTTCTAATCAAGGATTTTTCTGAAAATCAGTCTATACGTTCAGTCAATATCTTATTTTTCTTAATGGCGTTCATGCTGATTTTCCAAGGATTAAAACGGAAGAAATCAATTAAGTAGAAACTGCTTCTTCAGTAGTGCATAGATAACCGTATCCACAAACTGATTCTTCCAATAATAATGTTCTTTTAAAATTCCTTCTTCTCTGAATCCAATTTTCTCAAGCAACTTTCTTGATCCCGTATTCTTTGGTTCTACATAGGCTTCCATTCGGTTTAATGCAAGATGGCTAAATCCAAATTCAATGATTTGTTGAACCGCCTCGGTCATATATCCATGGCCCCAATACTCCGGTGCTAATTCATAGCCTATGTGAGCTTTATAATGATTTTTCACCCAACCATGAAATCCACATGTTCCAATCACCTTGTTTTCCGATTTCAAAGTAATTCCCCAGCGAATGGCCTGTTCTTGATTAAATCGATCATTCCATCTTTGAATGAGTTCTTCCGCTTGTTCAACACTCGTAAAACTCTCTACATCATAAAACTTCGTCACTTCATCTGAAGAAAAATAACGAAATATCTCTCTTGAATCTTCTTGTTTAATCTCTCTTAGTACGAACCGTTCTGTCTCTAATACAGGAAATTGAGGCATATTCTTCTCCTTTCGTTAGCGATTCATTTCTATTAATTCTTCTCTCGCTGCTATAAGCCAGGGATGTACTAATTTAAGCTTGGAACGTTGCTCCCATACATGGTTCAGATAGATGAGTATTCCATCATTGAGTTTGTATTCATTTACTTTATCTCGTATCTCTTGCAGGTAACCATGCTCCACTGGTAAATTCCAAGATATCTTGTCTGAAATAAAAAGTACTTTATCCAGCAAACTTGATTGTGGTTTAAGCGTGGTATGACATTCGATTGCACTTAATATTTCAAGATCGTTGATATGAAATATTCCTTTTGCCATAGCTTTAGATAACTTCTGGTGAATGATTCTATCATACTTATATTCTTCATCCATGATTTCAATTGATAATGCCTTGGCCAGATTTAACATTTCACTTACTGGAACCACATTACTAATATCGTGCAATAATCCTGCTTGTTCAGCCTTTTCAGGGTCAGCTCCAAATAATCCGGCTACTCGTTTTGCTTCTGCGGCAACGTCTAATGTGTGTTTCAGGGTTTCTTGATCATTATGAGCTTCGAAGAATGAGTGAATATTTTGACTTAGATCACTGGATAATTCCACATTCAATACATATGGCTTAAGAATTGGATTCATGTTTTGACCACCTATACGTTAATTTAGCTAACAGTCCATCCCTACACGATTAGTGACATTTACCGATTCCAATCACTCGATAACATACTATATGTAACAATATTCTCATAATGATCGTGAAGCCATTGTGCTTCTCTAGAAATCCCCTCATTGATGAAACCAATCCGTTCTGGTATCGATCTGCTTTTAAGGTTAGTTTCTGCACATTGTATAATTACACGATTTAATTTCATCTCATTGAATAAGACATCAAGTAGACTTGTGATGCTTTTTGTAATAATCCCTTGACCTTCCGCTGACGCCCCTAAAAAATATCCAATACTAGTCACTTTATTTTTCCAATCAATATAATGTAATGCGTTCATTCCAACCAGTTTACCATTGAACCACAAACCAGCATCAAAGCCGTTCTGATCTTCATAATTTTGTTTCCACATCTCTATTACTGGATCTAAGTCTTCTGGGGATTGTCTCTTATCCACCCATAGCAACCATTCTCGAAGATGCATTCTGTTCTCATCAATTAATGTGTACAGTTCATCTCTTTCTTGCGGTTGAATTAAATTGATAACTATCGATTCATTCACTTGAAACGGTAACAAATTAATCCCTCCATCAACATCAATCTAGGGTCAATGACCTGCAGCGTAAAGATTAAGATAATCGAAGTTTTCTATTCGTTAAGTATATTTTCAAACATATTCATACTTATCATCGATTCTTATATATCCATTTATTTGATCTGGCCTTCTGTTAAATATTCCTGATTTATTATTAAAATTTCCTTCTGCCGTTATAACCTTATCCTGTTCAGGTCTTAGCACCACTCCGATATGATCATTCGGGCCATTCCCCACAATGTTGTCAAAAATGATTAGGTCCCCTTGTTCTGGAACGAACGATCGGTCACTTATATGATGGTAGAAGCCATACAACTGGCCCCACTCTAACCATGCTTCTACCCACGCAAAATTACGTGTGACGGGTTCTGGATATCGAACAGGTAAGTTCACATCGGCCATAGTACAACAATGGTATACGAATGCAGCGCACCAATCGAAACCTATACTTTTGTCTTCCCTGGGAAAACATCTCAGCATTGGCTCCAAATCCGGACCTAACTTTTTTTCATCTCCGATCAACGGCCTTGAAGCTAATTCTTCAGCTATCTCTGCAATCCTCTTTCTTCTGCTCATTTTCCATCCTCCTATATATTTGGTTTAATCGTACTGCCATTTAAGTTCTCCTTTTCTTATCTTTGCTGCATATATAATTTGTCCTGTGTGATAGTGTATCTCTCTAACCATCGCTATCATTAAGTTCAGAACTGTTGTCTCATTATTGACTTGGCTGTATGTAAGGGGCGGGCGATTGATGAAGGGTTGAAATAATAACAATTGCGGGTTAGAACTGAGATGTTCCAGATATTGAATGACGATATCAAATGCTTCCTTGGTCATGTTATAAGCATGTTCATTAGACAATTTAAGTCCTCGTTCAAACTCCTTGTCTCTATCTCTTGTATCTACGATGTCTAAGAAGATTGTTTCGATTCGTGAGTGGACGCATCCGCAAATATGAGAGATCAGGTTCGCAATACTATTACTATCTGGATTTGGTGTCCAATTAATATCTTCTTCCGATAGTTGGGCTACCGCTTGAAGAGTCCATTTCCTTTCGGATTTAAACTTAACTATCATACTCTGAATTACTTCGGATGTTATTTCCATCAGCATTCTGCCCTCCACTAAATAAATATACGCCCCGACCTGAGATATTTCTAAACTAGGTGGGGCGTTTGATTTCCAAACCTCATCTTATTCCATTTTTATACATCTGGCAAATATAAACAAAAAATCCAATGTATGAATACTTTGTTAGAAATAACATCCTTCTCCACAGAGGATAAAAAGAATTATTTTAAGAGTCTGATGATTAGTTGGTGCCTATATGTTTATTTTTAATTTTCACTAAAGAAACAAAGTAATTCGATAATGTGGCATATTTATCTTTTATCTTCAATGCTTGTTCATTTTCTTGGACATATCGTATGATTAAGCTAGTATCTGTTTGTATTATTTCCTGTCTAAGCTTTTCAAGCTCTTTAAACTCTTCTATCTGTTCTGTCGTGAAGCCTGACAATCCACTATGTATTGTTTCTTCTTTTGCTAAAACCAATGACCTGACATCATCCCAATCCACGATTCCCTTGGTTAAAAGAATGTCCAATGACTCTAAATCGGTCTCTTCATAAAGATCCAGTAGTTTTGCCATAACTAACAGTTCACTTTTGACTGTTTCAATGGTATCCTTTGACCACTTTGAGACCAGTTCGGTAAGCATCCAGTATCTCCAAACCATATCATCAGTTAGTAAAACTGTCTTCACATACGGAGCTACTTCCCCATCATGTTTGTTCAAAAATTCAACGATGCGATGTGCATTAGGCCAATTGATATCTTGAATTTCTTCCAGCAATTCAGGGAGGTATTGCAAATATTCTTTTGAACTTAATATGAACTCAAGCCTTGCATCGTTTATCATATAAACTCCTTGTGAAAACAGCGATTTGATAATAATGTAGTTAGTTTTTTCCTCTTCAAATTATTCAGAATTTAGGTAGCCTCTCTTTGTACATCTCCAAAAATTCGATCTCTACCCATTTTAACTTGTTCAATCATGTGCCCGATGTTCCCTTCACCAGCAAAGACCGACATATCAAAAAAATCCTCATTCACATCGGACCAATATAATTCATTTTCATCTCCAAAGACCACTACATCATAATTCAGCCTACCAACGTAAACCTCAACATAACATTCTTGAACATAGTATTTAAAATCCATTAAATGATGCAGAATAATATCTCTGCTCGATATGCCGGTCTCTTCAAGAAGTTCTCTATATGCTGCCGTAATGCCTGTTTCTCCATGTTCGATCTTCCCACCGACCAGATTACTCAAACCTTTATATGGATCTCTTAATCGCTTACACATAAGCAGCTTATCTATATCTTTGTTGTAAACCATGAGCACATTATAACCTTGCATTTCCCTGTCCCCTTTTCATAAAACACTTGCTAGTCCTTTAAATGGTGCATCACAATTTGCTTTGTCTTTTTAAATCCTGTCCCATCGTAGAAACCCGCCAAATCTTCAGTACAAAATAAACTAATAACATCTATATCTTTCAATTCAATCACAAGCCTTTCAATCATTAGTTTACCTATCCCTTTATTTCTGTAACTGCTTAATACAACAACATCTTCTATATAAGCTCGAAACACTCCATCTGAAATAGATCTACAGAAACCAATTAACACGTCATCCTCCCAAGCTCCTACCGTTATACCACCAAAAGAGAGGAGTTTTTGTATCCCATTAGTGTCCCGATCAGGCCACCAACCAGCATCGTGATAAAGGTGCATTAGTTCGGATGGTGAGATCGGTTTCTCCGTATATAGTTTTACGTTTATCATAAGTAACCTCCCAAAATAATTATAGTTGATACTTCCACTTTAGTTTTCATACAAAGATACGACCTCAAGTGTATCAATACAGTTAGTCCGTGCGAATATGTCCGTTCAAATCTCTAGCTTCATTTGTATAGTTATCATCCTTTTTTGATCTTCTAATTTGGTTATTCTCATATTGATAGGTTTAAATCCATGCTTATGATAAAAAGCTAGTCCTCTGGAATTCGTGCTATGACATGATAACAATAAATTCTTTACTCTATAAATCGATTTTGCCTTCATTATCATCGTCTCTAACAAATACGAAGAAGCACCTTGCCCTCTGAAACTCTTGGATACAATAACGTTGCCTAGCCAACATTCATCGTCCTTATAATTATACAAATTGGCATAGGCTACAATTTGATTTGACTCTTTATGAACTATAACTGTAGGTTCGTATCGATTCTCAAGAAGTTTCACTATCTGATCTGGTGTTAGCGGATATTTAAATTGAGGACTAACATAAAACAATTCTTCATCTGACTGAGGGAAAGAGCTTATATCTTTTAAATCGTCATTTATTAAAGACCTATAGGAATAGATGAATTCCATCTCCTTTCTCGTTTTGAATAATTCCTGAGTATTTGTTTACACATTTTTCTTAACATAACTCATCGAAATGAACTCTAATTCCTTCTCTTCATACTTGCTCCTAAAATGTGTTTCTTTCACAAACCCAATCCGTTCATACACCTTGATAGCTCTCTCATTAAATGCTGCAACGACTAATTGAATGTGACGATTAATAAATTGATTGTTCAAAAAGGAAAGAACCGCTGTTAGAAACTCCTGACCTCTACCTTTTCCTGTGAAATCAGGCTTCAAGCCTAAACCAATGTCTAACTTCCTCAGATCTCTATAGATACCAGCTGCATATCCGCCTGGGACCCGTCCTGATTCGCCTACGCATATAAAACCAATTAGATCATCGTGTTCATCTAACGCGTAATAATATTCTCCATTCATCAACTCCAAAATGCTGTCCTCACTACTATCCATGTCATACATTGAATACGGATATTCGTACTGCCACTTTGAAATCTGCAAGGCTCTATCCTTGGTCATGGGGTAAAAACGGTAACGAGACACTTTTCAACCCACCTTCCTTTAGTAAATATTTAAATACAATTCTGAAAATTCATTTCAATTCCTTAGCAAAAACGAATTCATCCTCCCGGTCATAACCTGCTTTTTCATATGTTTTTATCGCCTTAGCATTCTTATTTCCTGTCAAAATTTTGATGTGTTTCACTCCTGAATGATTAAAAATCCCTTCCAGTCGTTCAATCATCATTCCAGCCAGTCCATTCCTGCGTGCAGATTCTTGTATGTACATTTCAGTGATCTCAGCCTGATGCTCTGCATAGCAAAACGATTTATAGATCTGTCCGCATGCGAATCCGACGACTCGCTCGTCCATTACAGCTACTACAATAACTTCTCCTCCATTTAAAAGGTCCGTTTCCACCTCTTCCCGGCTTCGACGAACTCCATTAAATTGATCATTCAATTCTATCAAAAATCCTTCACGGCTTCACGAACGAGCAAATTAGGAATGGACAATGAAATACCTCCTGATCATGTTATAGAACTGGGACTATCATTCATCACTAATAAGATTGGTCATTTGGGCTTATGTCCATTAAGTTGCTCCCTGGCTAAGATCAGACAAGGAACATTCAAATATATGAAAATAGGTGCCTTCCCCATACCCATCCTTCACTTCATGCAAATGAATATGTTGAAATCCATTTTCTCTAAGAATATCTTCAAACTCCCTCATATCATACAAACGAAGAGGGAAATTCATCACTTCGGTCTTTTGGATTTTGTCGTCTTTGACTAACTCATATTTCAGCTCCGTTACGAGCATGGATTGTTCTTTGCGATACTGAACTTTTTTGGATAAGACAATTAATTCATCGTTTACAACCTTGCGATCCGTTTCTCTCCATTCTGGAATCTCTTCCACGTTGTTCCCTTTTAACATAATCGTCAATAGAAGTTTCCCTTCAGCCTTAAGCGCAGATTGCAGATTGGCAAGGCTTTGGTTAACTAATTCACTGGGAAGCAGCGAGAATGATCCAAATGGAATCATAATCAAGTCGAATTGTTCGGAGCTTACGAAATCTTCAATCTTTTGATAATATACATGAGGCTTCAGATTAAATCGGTCACCTTTTTCTCTACATACCTTCAGCATATCTTCGGATATATCAAATCCCTCTATCTGTATTCCACGCTGCATAAAAGGGATCAGCATTCTTCCGTTTCCACACATGGGTTCAAGCACACGCATATCTGTTCTGTCAACAAACGAAAGGTAAAAGTCAAGCTCTCTGCCTTCCGCTAACGATTTGTCACTTTCATATATCTTCGTACAAAGTTCTCCATAATAACTGTTCACTGGCGTTCCTCCCTTCATTAGCTCATCCATCGCCTGAACAGCCAGTTCCAATGCTTGCATTCTTCTTATGAGAAGAGTTCTCTGAGGACTGCCTTCCTTAGCCTTAGCAAGTGAGTTGTCAATGGATGGCATTAAACCCGTAAGAACACTGCGAGCTTCAATCAGATCTCCGGAGGTATATGGATGAGGTTTGTGTTGCCACACATGTTCAAGCATAGATAAACCAATACGGAGAGCCTTAAGTCTCTTTTCTATTAAAGTTGTATTTGCCCCTTTCTGAGTCATCTGCGTTAAGGCATTTTCGGATTTCCGGATGGTTGATTCGAGGGCTTGTATGGATTGCGATTGAATTCGTTCTGATACGTTTTCCATAATAGATCTGTCTCCTCCTTTCGATTACTGGCTATGTACTTGTATGCTTCTGTAGATCAACTTTCAGGGTTTATAGATATTGAGCGTATTTGCTAACCATATTTCCAAATGTTTTGATATCCTCTAAATAATCATACCTTGCTGG
The DNA here is from genome assembly GCF_004000925.1 of Paenibacillus illinoisensis NBRC 15959. Classification (GTDB taxonomy): domain Bacteria; phylum Bacillota; class Bacilli; order Paenibacillales; family Paenibacillaceae; genus Paenibacillus; species Paenibacillus illinoisensis. The sequence goes on from NZ_BIME01000011.1 coordinate 55,510, forward strand.
ATTGGGACCGGTTTGATTATACATTCTTACTGCTACCGTTCTATACTTCGGAATGACAAGACAGGCACAGCCGGTGATCCCCAAGGTTTGAAAAGAACCGGATGGAAGCTCATCCCCGAGTTCCGTCGAAGCACGCGGCTCATCCTGCACAAACCAAAAGAAACCGTTTCTTGGTAATTGATGTTCCAGATCCGGAGGACTAATGATTGTCGTCGCTTGTTCGAAGACTTCTCTCGGCAGTATTTGCTGCCCATGCATGGCGCCCCTTTTCAAATGCAAATAACCCCAGTATGCCAATTCCTTGGTACTCACAAATAAGTTGGCTTCATCGCCTTGATTATCTTTATATTGTTCATTGAGCCAGACTAACTTTTCATTCGGTTCCTTTCTCCAACCGGTATGACTAAAACCCATGGGCGTAAATACACGTTCTTCAAGTAGTTGAGATAATGGCATATGATATAATTTTTGGATGATCTTAATGAGCAGATTAACTCCAACATTATTGTATTTCCAGTCCGTCCCTGGCAAAAACAATCGATGATGGAGATCACCTAAACCATGGGTGTGCGTTAGCAGATGTCTTATCGTTGTGTTTCCCACTACCACTGTATCCACATCATCCAAATAGTCGGCAACATCATCATCTATGCTGTAAATCTTCCCTTCATATAAGGCAAGACTGATGGCAAGTCCTAAATATGTCTTTCGAACCGATGCCACATGAAATTGAGATTCCTCATCCACTAATCGACTGCCTCTGGAATTACGATGTACTCCTGAGTACCATTCATTCACGATTCGGTCATGATGAATAATGCAGGTTGCAGCTGCTGTAGCAGATAGCTCATTTTTAACCCGTAAAACATAATCATTCAGTTCATTGAATGTTGTATTCTCCGTTTTCTGTAAGTTGAGCAAGGAGACTCACACCACCATTCTTCACTTTTATCTATCCGTTAGCTAGGTATGATTATGATGCTGGTCTATCTTCCTCAATATGATATCTACAACCTCACTAGTCTCTAGATGATCCGTTATCAGGTGTATTCCAAACTTATCATCCTTCAGAGCATGAACAACCTTCGGCGCTTGTTGATACTGCCAGCCTCCAAATTCATCTCCGCGTTTAGCTAACCGCTTGTATATCGTTTCTTCAGTAGCCACAAGCGAAAAATGATATAACTCTTCGTCAATGGCTTTGAATCCGTTATAGATGTGGTTAAAGTTCTCTTCCTTATAAATGGTCATGGGAACGATTAAGTGTTTGTTATATTTCCGCCTTACTTCTACAGCCGTCTTCACGGTTAGAACTCTCCATAGTTCGATATCTTGAAAATCATCCGTACGCTCATTCTCTTCCCGGCATTCTTCCGGAATGAGTTTTCTGATCATATAACCTATTTCTTCTGGGTCGTATATCATACTATTGTTGATCAAGGGTTGGAGCATCTTTGCTGCCGACGTTTTGCCGGAACCGAACGCTCCATTAATCATAACGATCATATGATCACTCCTTTTCCGAGATGGTTTAGATCTTTATTTTCTCCCTTGATCATAATGAGGAATCTCGTTTCCTTCGACTAGACTCCGTATGCCATTCTTATAATAGGGCATTAGTTCATCAGCCTTGTCCATATCCATCCAGGCAATTTCAGATATTTCATAAGGCCTTATAAGTTCTAACCTTCCTCCAATAACCTCAGCTCTAAACGTGAAGAAGATGGCATGCTCCTGCTTTTCCTCAAATATACATTCATTGATGGCAATGATCCCTTGGACTCTTACATCAAGTCCTGTTTCTTCTTTGGCTTCTCTGATGGCTGCTTGATCCAACGTTTCTTCCTTTTCCACCGCGCCACCAGGCAGCGACCAACTGGAATTGCCTTTATTCTTGACCATTAGAATCTTGGATGAGGTATCATCCAGGATTAATACATAGGCTACGTCAACTCGTCTCATTGAGCTATCTCCTTCCGAGATGATTAGATCATTATTCAATTAACAGCTATTTATCCTATTAAAAAACTACTTCGCTCTCCATTCTGCTGCTTTTAGGCCATAAATTACTCTATCCAGAAACCTTCCATTGATATACTCGTAATCTCTTAGTTCTCCTTCACGAGTAAATCCTAATTTTTCTGGAATTGCACGGCTCTTGGCGTTATCTGCGGCTGCTCCTATTTCAATTTTGTTGAATTGAAGTTCGTCAAATGCGTAATCAATAAGTAGTTTAATGGACTTCGTAATAAATCCTTTCCCCTCATATTCTTGACCTAACCAATACCCAATCTCCGTTTTCTTATTCTCTTGATCCAAATATAAATAGCCAATAGAACCCACTAGGCGATCCTCACTCCATATCCCTAACCAGTAACCTTCATCCTTGGCGTATCTCATACGTGTTCCTTCTATAAAGGCCTTTGAATCCTCCATCTCTACAGTCATACTGGGAAACTTCAACCACTTTCCAATATGCTCTCTGTTTCTATCGATTAGATGAAATAATTCAGCTGCATCTTTGGTCTCCAGTAGCGATAAGTATAAGAAATCATCTATTTTAATTTTGAACATGATTGCTTCTCCTTCAATTTAAAGTGCGGTGCCGATGCGTGAAATTAATGTGATGAGATTTAGCATGTTTCAACATACAACTACCAGCCACTCTTTCTGTAATTGTTAATATGTTTATCAACGATTTCTCTGGCATTCTCATAATGCTCTATTACTTCACTTAATTCGATTTTTAATTCAATGTTACTTTCCCAATATTTTCTATCCACTTTAAGTACGGAGCATAATAAATCACCAACATATAAATCTCCTGATTCCAACGGATTTTCCGCTAACCGCTCCAGGGCTAGAGGCAAAAGGCAATCCAAGCTGATTTCTTGTAATATTAAAAGCCTCAAATCTTCATTATTGAACTCACAGAGTGGTTTCTTTCTTAATGCATGTGCATGAATCACTAATCCAGATTTGAAATCAGGTTCCCCCCAAATCCTTTCTTCCAGTTCGTCAAGGGTCTTCGTATAATCTATGCGCCTCATTCTTTCTCACTCCGTTAACTTAATCAACTCTTAAAGTTTTCTGGCTTTTATAACAAAAGTTACGGGAAATACCTTCGCTCTATTTGCGAGATGATTCTTACTTCCATCATGCCTTTGCAATATCTCATTGTCGGTTTCTTCAATCATTTGCTCGATCACAAATCTTGCTCTGGCCAATGCATTAGTATAGGTAGAACATTTACGATCCGATAAGGTGAGATCACCTTGAACAAAATCTGGCGATACCGAATACCAGGACTCATCGAAGTAAGACTTGTTAAATATAAATCGATTATTTTCTTCAACAATACATTTATGTATGGGGTAAGACCAACTGAATATGAATATGCCGTCTTTTTTTAAATAAGAAGCAACTCGGGAGAACGAGCCTTCAAGATCGGTTGTCCAGCCTATGGCATAAATCGAATAGATAAAATCAAAATATTGGACAGGTATGCCGCACTCCTCTTCCATAGGGGAACAGATTAATGTTGCAGAAAGGCCGTTTGCCGACAAATGCTGCTTCGCCTTTTCAATCTGATTCTCTGAGATATCCATTCCCCATAACTCAGCTGCCTTGCGATCCCCATGGTATTTCAAGGATTGACCATTTACACACCCGATCTCTAACACCTTCTTTCCTGAAACATCGCCAAATAGTTGCCATTTATCTTCTGAGGTGAATGCGCCATACAAGGGAAGTACAATGGCTTCTAAAAAGTCATTTCCTTGAGTATTCCAATACAAGCTGTTTGTCTCATAAACACTATGCTTGTTAATCCAGTGACCTCCTCTAATATCATGATACCTGGTAGTTCATTGACTATTAGTTGTGCACGAGTTTGTCCATAACATAGCAAATCATTGGAAGTAAACAGATAAAATTAGAAATAGTAATGACTACGCTTACAAATTTCAGGAACTGCACAACGAATGCAACTTCTCGATTCAAATAAGTGTGCAGCTAATCGGTTAAGCAGAACGAGTTCAGCCGTAACTCTTCAACACACCGGAGATTCAAAACTCCTCCAACACTTTGGACTTATCCCCGTACACCTTATCCAGATGCTCTTCCCCCCAGTAACACAAATGGTCCAGAGCCGGTTTTAATCCCCAACCGTAGTCTGTTAACTCATATTCCACTCTAGGGGGAACCTCCGAATAGACTTTTCTTTGCACAATCTCGTCTTTTTCCAAGCCTCTTAGCTGAGTCGTCAGCATCTTTTGCGTAATTTCAGGTATCAGCTTCCTAAGCTCTGATGAACGTTTCCTCCCTGTCATCAGATGGTAAATAATAAGAGGCTTCCATTTTCCGCCCATTACTTCCAAGGCCGCCTCGACACCTACTTTATACTTTTTGGGAGCGCCAGCTTTATGGTCTTCTGTCAACTTACATCTCTCCTTCATCAGACTGTATCCAAAGACTACATCCAAGGAAAACATAGCTGTTTCCTTCTTTTCCATGTATTATTTGAGCCCTCAATAAGGCACAATTTCAGGGTACTTTCATGTTCCTATAGCACTCTAATCTTCCTATAGAACTTCAAAGTGCGTTCTTCCAGAATATATCCATCCCTGTTTATAATAGCATCAGCCATGAAGTGTGGCTACCAAACAAGCGCTTGTAGAAAGGTAGTGAAATATAACATGAACGTATTAGTTGTTGTATCGCATCCGCGGAAAGATTCCCTTACATTTCAGGCCGCCAATCGTTTTGTGCAAGGTCTTACTGAGGCTGGTCACGAAGTTGAGATATTGGACTTACATGAAATTGGCTTCGATCCTATTCTCCAAGGCATGGATGAACCAGATTACACCCAACCGAATCAAATGTTTTCCCCTGAGGTTAAAACAGAGATGGAGCGATTGAAGAAGCATGATGCTGTGGCTTTTGTGTTTCCTCTCTGGTGGTGGCATCTGCCAGCCATGCTGAAAGGGTATGTGGATCGTGTCATGAACAACGGGTTTGCCTACGGTTCGAATAAGCTTCACCATCATAAGATTTGGTGGATTGCGCTTTCGGGCGTGACGGAAGACCAGATGAAGAAACGAAACTACGATGAATCGATCACGAACCTGCTCAACGTGGGTATTGCAGATTACTGCGGCGTCCCTAACTCCAGCGTTGAATTTCTGTACGAGACGTTGGATGCCAATCCCGAGCATTATGAGAACCTGCTTAACCAGGCACATCAGTTGGGACTGAATTATGATAAGGACATACGCTAACCATACGCAAGTCGGGTAATCGAGACGAGACGCACACGCATAATCAACCCAAAAAAGGTCGCTCCAAAGAGCGACCCTGTCTGTTCTAAGCATTATTTTACTGTCGAAAGAAGAAACTTCTCCAGCATGGTGACGTCAGTGATGCTATGGTTGCAAGCCGTGCTATCCATGCATACGTACTGGCCAATGGAAGCCAAGTTATCCGGCGAATGCCCCTTCGTCTTCACGTTGAAGAATCCGAGCTCCTGATGGCGATTGCAGAACATACAGTACCCTTTTTTGTTCGTAGCCGTAATCCGTCCCTCGATGCCGAGAAACTTCTCTTCGTACGGGTACACAATGAACAGGCGATTGGTCGCAATATCCGTCCATCTCAGATAGGTCGTACGTGCGAAATCGACCGTTTCCAGATCAGGCAGCTTGAGCTTCTTCGCCTTCGGAAACAGCTTCTGAATCTGCTTCGCCGACACTTGCGGGAATGGAATCAGGAATCCTTCCAACCGGTCCAGATAATCCTGCAGCTCATGTGCAGCCTCGTAGGTAGATAACTGCTCCAACAGCTGCTTCTGTTCGGCAGTCAGCTCATCGAAGACTTCTATAGCATTCGTTACGGCCGTATAACGGACGGTTTCCAGGACTTTGCGATCCGCGACTGTACGCAGCGCTTTGAGCAGGAAATTGGCTTGTTTTGTAATCACATTGAATTGATAATTTTGAATAAATGGTGTTTGCATGGCTTTCAGCCCCTTATTTTTATTGGTAAAACAAATAAGGTGCAAAGCCTGCGGGATGAAACATTATGTTGCTTTCAGGGCGATCGATGTTCTTCTCGTCGCGCCCTACACAAAGTCCGCCCCTAATCAGGCTTTGCGTAAGGCCGTTCTAGCGAACGAGCAATCCGGCACTGCCAATATTGCCACGGTATAACCCCCAATGCGATAGATGTACCTGAATTATAACAGGATTGGGATTGTATGGGCAACGGAATTTGTTCCAATTCATCGCAATTTGTATCGCTCACTGCTGATTCTGCGTGGTTATTAGGACCATGTTCTGGCCGTTATTGGATTCCCAATGGATCTCTTTGCCATATGCTTCACTGATGGCTCTTAGCGGTAAATATACTCTCCCCTCCACCATTACGGTTTTAATCTTTAGTTCAATTTCCTTGTCGAACTCGGTAAAATGGCTTTCTCCCACCTTGAAGGTTAACCTTGGCTTTGGGTAATCATCTATGTCTACATATGCAAAAATTACACTTTTAGCTTTGTTATCCCACCATATCCCTTTACCAGGCACAGCGAAATCTAGCACACTACTGATATAGACTGGCGAAACCAGTATATGACCTGCAGAGATGATATAATCAGTCCCCTCTACTAACTGGAATGCCTGTTCGTCAATCTTTACTTCAATCGAGTTTTGATGAGCTTCGGCACTTATTGAATTAGCACTAGTGATAAAAAGAAAAATCGCAATGATGATTAATATTGATTTTTTCATTCTATAATCTCCTCACATTTAGTTAAGTTTCCCTGACTTCCATAATCTTCACGTATTCACGATGCTCAATATGTCAGGTAAGTCTGCCTCCTTCTGCTTCCCCAAATCCTTTCGTGCCGGGTATTCCTTGTTATGTTACTATCTCACTGCACTAGTAAAACTCGCTTTAAAAATTTGATCATACACATTTGTATACAAATCGTAATACTCAAGTGCCTGTTTTCTCTCTTGATAGAAAGACTTCAACTTTTCCTTGTCTCCAGTATCGACATAAGCTATCAACTCATGCACTGCTTTTTTGTATGCTTCTACACTTTTCCAAGCGAGAGAAAAATCAAAAGAACTATAGTCCAATACAGGAGTAAAATTACCCGGATTAATTCCGGCATTCGATTCAGCTTCCTCAATGAACTCATGTAATTTTGAGAAGTCTGCTGGCTCTTCTAATATCACTTTGCCCATAATATTAACTACTTCTTGGTCGATCTTGTTGAATCTAGTTGTAAATACATGATTGAACACATGCATCTCCATTAAATTTCTCGTGTAGAGAAAATAACTATTCACCAGATGGAGTGTTGAGTTTTTATACTCTACTGAAAATCTCGCACCTCGAAGAATGTTGGCCGGGATGTACACACGACCATCAATAATTCTGGCTTCTGCATCTGCTTGAGTCTTTAGCTCTTTTTCATTAAATAATATGTCGATCTTTTTTGGTGCACTTGTAGCTGTAAAAGCAATGGATGCACTTAATAACGTCAAAGCAAGGGTAACAACCATCATTTTCTTCACTTTGTCTCCATCTCCCTATTAACGAATGACTCACGCTCAGAATCATTTCCCATAGTACCATTTTATTCAAATAAAGGTAATATACTTCTTTTTTCACAACAAAAAGAGCCCCCTCCCTGGCCTCAGGCCAGTTCAGCAGCTCCCTTTTCACAACCCTATTCCATCCGCTCCACGCGGCTACTCCTTCACAGCCCCCACCACAATCCCCGTTACAAAGTACCGTTGTAAGAACGGATACACGAGCAGGATCGGCAGCGCGCTGATAAAGATCTGGGACGCCCGAATCGTCCGCTGCGACAGGTTCGCAATCGCTTCCGGATCAAGCTTCGTCATATCGGCCTGCACGATGATCGTCTGCATGAATGTCGCCAGTGGCAGCTTTTCCGAATCACGGATATAGATAATCCCGTCAAAATATGCGTTCCAATGACCAACCATCATAAACAAGGAAACGGTGGCAATGACGGGGACAGAGACAGGCAGGTAGATTTTGATAAACGACTGAAAGTGTCCTGCTCCATCGATAAATGCAGCCTCCTCCAGATCCTTCGGCACCGTGCGGAAGAAATTCAGCAGCAGGATGATATTGAACACCGCCACTAAGCCCGGCAAAATGAGTGCCCACAATGTGTTCATCAGCCCGAGCTTCAGAATCAGGATATAGCCCGGAATGAGGCCTCCGCTGAACAGCATCGTGACAACAAAATACCATAGATAGATGTTACGTGCGCGGAACACACGTGTCTCCTTGGAGAGCGCATAGGCAGCAATCGTATTCACGATGAGTGCAAGCCCTGTTCCCAGCACCGTCCGCTCCACGGACACCCACAGGGAGGACAGGAAATTGGCGTTATCGAACGTCTTGGCATATGCTTCGAGCGTAAATCCAATCGGCCAGAACGTCACCAGACCGGCATTCGCAGGTGCGGACGCGCTAAGCGATACCATCAGCAAGTGATAAAGAGGCAGCAGGCAGAGCACCGAAAGGATGGTCAGGAACACATTGTTGAAGATGCTGAAAATGCGATAGGGTAACGTTTTATGATACATGGCTCGTCATCATCCTTTCTAGAAAATTCGGTATCCGGCGAATCGATAGGCCAGTCGGTAAGAGATCACGATGAGGATCAGACTGATGACCGATTTGAACAGATTCACCGCGGTAGCGAAACTGAACTGCCCACTCAGCAGACCTTCACGATACACGAACGTATCGATAATATCCGCTTGCTGGTAGATTAATGGACTATATAAGTTGAAGATTTGGTCGAAGTTGGCGTTAAGCACATTTCCCAGTGCCAGTGTGGCAATTACGATTCCGATGGGAATCAGCGCCGGGATGGTGATATAGATCGTCTGCTTCCAGCGTCCCGCCCCATCCACTTCAGCCGCTTCGTACAGTGACGGGTTAATGCCGGACAATGCCGCAAGGAAGATAATCGTGTTGAAACCAAACTCTTTCCAGACATCACTCGCGATAATCGTAAACCGGAACCAGTTGCCATCCCCCAGGAAGAAAATCGGCTTGATGCCAAACACCGAGACAAGGAACTGATTAAGAATACCCGTCTGTGCCAGAATGTCGATCAGGATACCGGACAGCGTTACCCAGGACAAGAAGTGTGGCAGATACACGAGTGTCTGAATGGTTCTTTTGAGCGCCATCTTCCGTACCTCATTGAGCAATAGCGCGAAGACAAACGGTATGATCAGATTCATGATGATTTTGGAGCAGGCAAAAAACAGCGTGTTCCACGTAATCTGCAGGAAATAATCATTTTCCCACATGTACCTGAAGTGCTTCAGTCCCACCCATTCCGAACCCGCGAACCCAAGCGCAGGCTTGTAATCCTGAAATGCCATCAAAATCCCGGACATCGGAATATACGAAAAAATAAAAACCATAATGGCCGCCGGCAGCACCATGAAGTGCAGAACCCACGGCTGTTTGTAACGTTTCTTTCTCTTCTGTTCCAGCTTGTTCCCCTCATTCGCCTGCGGGACCCGTTGACCCTCCAATTTAGCCTCCATAGTGCCTTCTCCTGTTCCCAAAAAAAGTTTTTGTGTGTAATGGGGTTCTCTGCTATAAATAGTATCAGGCCATTCTGAGCTCTGACTATATAACATTGTTAGGCCGGATAGGGTTTTGTTAGGAATCTGGTGAAAACCAGCCTTGTTAAACACGAGTATGAAGGAGACTTTTTATGCATATATGGAAGCGCTTTATATTATTTGAAAGAAGGACCCGCTCCCGCTTCAGCTTGTTTGCCAAAATCAACTGCTTAATCGTGTTGTTATTCATCCCCATTATTATCATGTACACCTACTCGAACAATGTCACCTATAACGTGGTCAGCAAAGAACTGCAGATTTCGAATACGAAACAGCTCACGTTTCTAGCCAGTCAGATTGATTCCCGCATTAATCAGATGATGGATTTCAGTCTGATCCTTTCAAGAGATCCCAATGTCCGCGCATTTAACGGTCTGAACATATGGGATGATCGGTATGATCAGATGCAGACCCGCTATGCCATTCAGGAGAAGATGGTGCTCCAATCCGGCGTCACGGATATATGGAACACCCGGTATGCCGTATACTCACAGCAAAATCAGGATGTTATCGCCAACTACAACCGCTCTTCCGGGTATGACGAGGATTACTTGAAACGGAATATGAGCGGGCAATGGACATATGGGGATCAAGGGGCAGAATCGCAGGAGGGTATGCAGTCCTTTTACTGGTTTTACACCGATTCCTTGGCCCAACCGGGCATGTTGACCGGCAGCAATCTTGTCATTGAAGCCAGCTTCAGTTATGAGAATATTCAGAACATGCTCGATACGTACAAGGCAGGTGGGCAGGGAGATCCCTTCCTTTATCACAAGGGCAATGACCCCATTATGAATCGCAGTGCAGACAAGCAGTTATCGGAGGAACTTATTCATTATCTGGATACACACTCCCCGGAAGATACTACACAGGACGTTGTGAAGCTGAACGGGAAAAAGTATCTGGTTAGCGCAGTCAAATCATCTTATCTGGATTGGCATTTGGTTGACGTGGTCCCGCTGTATCAGATCCTACAGCCGATTTCGCTCAGCCGAAATTTGTTCTATCTCTTTATGACGCTGCTGTTTGTCGTGGGCATTTCTGCTTCGATTCTGCTGTACAGAAACATTCAATCTCCAATCAAAAAGCTGATCCAGGGCCTGCGCCGCGTGCAGCGCGGTGACTATTCCGTACGGCTGCACAGCAAGGATCAGAACGAGTTCTCATTCCTGTTTCATCGATTCAATGATATGTCCCATCAGATTCAAGACCTGATCGAGAATGTATTCCATGAGAAAATTAGAGCCAAAGAAGCAACGCTGAAGCAGCTGCAGGCTCAGATCAATCCCCATTTTTTATATAACTGTCTTGGCTACATCATCAACATGGCCCAGATGAAGGACGAGCAGGCCGTTGTTTCCATGGCGCATAATCTGAGTGCATATTATCGGTACACTACCCGCATGGAACGGGAGACGTCCTCGCTTCGGGACGAGATCAAGCTGCTTATCAATTATCTGGATATCCAGAAGCTGCGCAATGGACGAATTGAGTATCATATCGATATCCCTGAGGACATGCTCGCCCAGTCTGTACCGCGCTTAATGCTTCAGCCGATGGTCGAGAATTCCGTTATACACGGCGTGGCGAAGTCCTATTCATCCGGGGAGATTCGCATTACCGGCGAGAGCGTGGATGGTTACGGCAAAATCTATATCGACGACGACGGTCCGGGTTTAAGCTCGGAACAGTACGAAGCGCTGAACCTGAAAATGAAGGAGCCACTCCAGGAGGAAATGGGCTGCGGTCTCTGGAATACGAACCAGCGAATCATGCATCTGTTCGGCAGCCAATCCCACCTTCGATTCTGCCCATCCCCACTTGGCGGATTCCGCACCGAGATCGTCTGGGAGTTGCCGAAGGACGATACAGACCATAAATATTAAATACAAGTTGGAACGATTAAGTTGAACGTAACATTTACACGTTAACGTAGAGGACAGAAAAAACCTGGAGAAGCGGAGCGTTCGCCTTTACACCCAGATTTTCACCTTTGTAAGTTTAATTAAAAAATCTGGGGGTAACAGCGATCGGAAGGTTGTTCTGTCATCGGAGTGGCAAGTGTAAATATTCCTTAGTACAACCAAAAAGGGAGCCTAAAAATTATGCAAATGATGATCGTAGACGACGAAGCACACTGGGTCGATAACCTGTCCATGACCAAGCCCTGGCACACGTTGGGGATCGAACAGGTACATAGAGCGTACTCCGCGCATGAAGCCTTGCAACTGATTGATACCCACCCCATCGATATCGTGATTTCGGACATTCAGATGCCGGAAATGACGGGCATTGAACTAATCGAACGTATCCGGATCCGGGACAAAAAAATAAAATGTATTCTGTTATCGGGTTATTCCGAATTCGATTATGCCAAAAAAGCCATCCAGTACGAGGCCGTGGACTACCTGCTCAAACCACCGACAGACGATGAATTAATGGGCGCCGTGCAGAAGGCCATCGATCAATTGAATAATGAATGGGAACTCGTCAGTTCACTAAGTCGAACCCAGTTTACTTTACGAGAGAACCTGCCACACTTGCGCGGACGACTACTTTTGGAGGCATTGCAGGGACATCGGTTTTCATCCGGCGAATGGGAGCGAAAACTCACCAATTATGATCTGCCCTTTCACGCCGGGGATGCCGCACTCATGCTCGTTCGGTTGGATGAAGAATTCGGACACTATGACAGCCATGATCAGACCCTGATCGAATATGCCATTATCAATATGGCGGAGGAAATTATGGGTGAGTTTATGCACGTGTGGGGTGTGAAGGAGGAGCACGGGTATGTAGTGTTTTTACTGCAGCTGAAGGAACGGAATGACGATATTGGAAAAGAGACCATTCTGGAGAAGCTGTCCATTCAGCTTCAATCCAAAGTAAAACAGTTTCTCAAAGGCTCCCTCTCCATTGTCATGACCGAGTGGTTCACCTTTCCGGATCAGCTCTACGATCGCTTCCGTCAGGCCTCCGCGTATTTCCGGCAGATCGTTGGAGACGAGCGCGAATTCGTGATGCGGGTCAGCGATGTGGAGACGGCTGCGGCCCAAGGTCCACTGGACGTGCTGTACACCCCGCCCACCTTCATCCATCTGCTGGAGAATGGACAATGGGATGCCGCTGAGGAGAAAATACTCGCCGTCTGCGCGGAACTGGACGAGAAATGGTCTGAATCGTGGGAGCATTGCATGGAGGCTGGTTTTCTCATTACCGCTTCGTTCACTAACCTCGCCCACCGGAACAAGCTGACCCTGACGAACCTCATGGGCAGCAATATCGAGTACCTTCAAAGCGGCGAAGCCTTCTCCACCATCGGCAAATTGCGGAAATGGTCACTTGGTGTACTCGCCAAACTCAAGGAAGGCACGTCCAATGAGGTCAAGGATACCCGGTCCGAATATGTGAAGAAGATTCAGGAGTTTACGGATAAAAATCTGCATCTGGATGTGTCTCTGCGTGTGCTCGCCGATCATGTCAATCTGCATCCGACCCATCTGTCCAAGATTTACAAGATCGAAACGGGCGAAGGTATCAGTGAATATATCTCGCGCCTGCGCATGGATCGGGCCTGCCACAAGCTGGTCACGACTACCAAAAAAGTATATGAAATCAGCATGGAGATTGGCTATATGGACCCGGCGTATTTTATCAAAGTGTTCAAGCGTCAGTTCGGTGTTACGCCCCAGGAATATCGAGACCAGCATTAAACAGCATAATAGACTCCTATCGAAACTAACAAACTCATATAGATGCCCTCCCGCCCAACTTGGTACAGTTACACTTGTAAAGATCATACATCGTAGGGGGATTGAACAATGATCAAATTCAAAACATGGTGGTCCTTGCTCATGGTCATCGCACTCATCACCATCACTGCGTGCGGCAGTGGCGATTCAGCCAGTGAGAATGGTACGGACGATACGCCGGCGACAGTCGGGTCAGCCGAAGCAGAAGCTGCTTTTGCCAAAGGAAAATATGATCCGCCCATTGAGTTTAGTTCGGTTCGTATGCCGAAGAAATACGTTCAGGGCGATACCAAAGAAAATAACGTACACGACCGCTGGATGCTCGAAACGCTGGGCATGAAGCATAAGGATTCATGGTATCCGGCCAATGACGATCAATACAGACAAAAGCTGCAGCTGGCCATCGCTTCTGGCGAGAAATTGCCTGATTTCGTATCCGTTCCGACGAACGCGGTACTCACCAATCAGCTGATCGACTCCGGTCAATTCATCGCCATCGATGAACTGTTCGACAAATACGCCAACAAAATCCTGAAGGATCACGCTGCAGCGCATCCCGAGCTGTGGTACCCGTTCACCAAGGATGGCAAGAGATACAACATGCCGATCCTGGAGTACACCGATAACGACGATACCCTGCTCTGGCTCAGAGAAGACTGGATGGAGAAGCTGAACCTGGAAGCACCTAAGACCATCGCGGATCTTGAGAATATCATGGACAAATTCAAAAACGAGAACCCGGACGGCCTGTCTCCGGATAAAGTATTCCCACTGGCGATCTCGCTGAAAAATAACACCAACACCTGGATGGGCTCGCTCGACTGGTTGTTCGGCGCTTACGGCACGATCCAGGAACAATGGAACAAAGATGCAAACGGCAATCTGGAGTACGGCTCCATTAATCCCGGTGCCAAACAAGCCCTTGCGAAGCTGAATGAATGGATGAACAAAGGGTATATCCATACCGACTCCGCGCTGTGGGATGAAGGCAAGTCTGCTGAAAGCTGGACTGCTGGCACGGCTGGCATCCTACCTGGCGCGAACTGGGTTCCCGACTGGCCTGCACCAGACCTGCTCAAAAACGTACCTGGCGCGAAATACAAAGCCTACCCTATTCCGGCTGGTCCAGACGGCAAGATCGGTACGAAGTGGCAGAACTCTGGCGTCAACGCCAGTATCATGATCAACAAGGATGCCAAGCATCCGGAAGCCATTTTCCTATACTACAACTACCTGCTCGATAACCTGGCCAACCCGGCAGCGGGCAGTCCATATGAGTACGGCTTTGCCAAAGGATACGACTGGGATATCGTAGACGGTCAACCGACCAGTGACAAAGAGAAGATCAAAGACTTCTCCAACGAGTTCCCGTTCCTGACTGGTCCGGCCCGTATTCCAGATCTGTATATGAAAACTCTCGTGAAGTTGGCTGACGGTGAGAAACCCGAAACCCCATACGAGAAACAAATGGCCGAGTTCCGCAAACCTGAAAACTGGGCCGCTGCCAAAGTCGTAATGTCGCAAATCGACATTCGCAAACAAAACTACTTCACCGGTGCAGCCACACCAACCATGGTCTCCAAATGGAACCTGCTCCGCCAGTCCGAAATGGAAACCTTCAACAAAATCATCTACGGCAAACTGCCGATCGATGCCTTTGACCAATTCGTCGCCAACTGGAAATCCAACGGCGGAGATCAGATCACGCAAGAAGTGAATGATTGGTTTAAGTCGGTGAGCGCGAAGTAAGATTGGGTTAGAGTTTAGTTAAAAAGTAAACAAACAAAAACAAGCCGAAGCGTGTAATTCTGCCGCTTTGGCTTGTTTTATTCGTTCAAGATTAGGATAGCTACCCTTTGTTTTATGATCTGTGAGTGGATTGTAGAATGAATTTTATTAATATTGTTCGGTCAACTCATACCAAGTCTCGTACCCCTCAATGTTTGTATCTGAGTGGTCACTGGCGTCGGATGTCTTGAAATACCTAGCGTAATACGCATGTTCAATTGTCTTTTTATTTTTATCCGTATTAATATCCAAATAGATATTGGATATTTCCAAGCCCCATTTGACACTACGAGCAATTTCGTTGATGTTATCTACAGTTGAAAATTCATCCAGTTCCGTAAGAATGGACTCCAGTTCCTCTTTACTCGGCTCCTCATTCATATCTATTCTGCAAGAAAGGTTTGGACGAGTAAATGTAAATTGGACTCTTTCGATTGACGGAGAAAGTTCTTTCAAGTTTTTAGTTAATTCTTTGGTTGTATCCGTGTTGATATTGTATGTAGTACTGCAACCTGTTGCAAATAGAAGGAAACAAATTAAGATTACGATCCATTTATTCATTTCGCACCTTCTCGAAGATCTCATACAACGTTCTTGTACTGACGACGCTCAAGCGACTTATGCGACATAGGGAGCGAACACGATGCTCAGGCGATGCGGATGTGCCCGATGAGCTGCTTCCCTGCCAATCGTTTCCCGTGGACCGAGGATCCGTTAGGCTCCGATGTGTGGATATGATTTTAGTATATGTCTCCTGCAATCTAGATTAGCTTTCAACAGTTCTTTACCTGTTCCGTTATATACAATCCTTCTTGGAAAATCAAACAATTCAACTGCATTCCGTATGCACACCCGCCATCAATTCCTATCTTGTCATCACTAAACCAAATATCAGATGTGCCATGGATATCCATGGTTCGTGTATGTCCAAAGATAACTTTTTTGTTTAGATCCTCAAAAGTGTGTCGAATGAATTCATCTTTAATATACATAAAATCATGCTCTGACTGGTTCTTCCAGTCCATAACACTGGGATTCAATCCCGCATGAACATAAATGTGATTATGGTCTTCGTAATATAAAGGTAATTTACTTAAAAAATCGATGTGGTGACCATAAGAAGTCTTCATTGTATCTTTCACTTGATTCAATATCTCATTAGACTTTTCGCTATTTATGTTATTCATATCCCAATAACTTTGAAGGGTTGGTATTCCTCCATGTTCAATAAATTTAGATCTAATCAATTCGCTATCGTTATTTATTAAATCAACCAATCGTTGGTCATGATTACCTCGTAAAGCAATGGCATGATGCATAGTTACTAATTCGATTACTTTATCAACTACTGCTTTACTATTAGGCCCTCTATCTACATAATCCCCGAGCAAAATCAACTGATCATCTTTCGAATTATATTTGATAAGATCCAACATTTGATTTAATTGATCAATACATCCATGAATATCGCTAAGCATAATTGTTCGCTTCATAGAGGCTCCTCCTCTTTGAGTTACTTAAGAATCCCATGAGGTAAACAAGCATGAACTCCTTTAACTCCGTTGACGATTTGATTTATTTTTATGAAATCGCTCCCAAGGTATTGGACTTTACGCTAATTTCGTATAACGTTCCTGTATTCACGACGTCTCACCGATTTAAGGCACCGTCAAACTCCTGCCGGACCGAGGACGAATGCCCGATGCGTAAGTACCGTGTTATGTAACGTAACTCACTTCCTAGAAGCCACCTTCAAAACTTTGTCCATTCGTACTTTATATCATCAAGCTTCTCTTCATTATCATTTCCTCTGCCAATAATTCTAAATCCGTTTCTCTCATAAAATTGCTGCGCTTTTTTGTTGACTTCAAATGTATATAAAAATAGCCTGCCTTCCGAACACTGTTTGGCGTAATCCAGGAGTTTTTTCCCTATTCCTTTCCCTTGAAATTGAGTATGAATGTATAGCTGATTTACCCAGTTCTCGTTACATGCTAGAATGCCTACTACTTGCTCCTCTGAAGTATCAATTGCAATATATATTTTATTATCTTGAACTAAAATGTTATTCAGATAAAATACATGATCTTCAAAAGAATGTATCTCTTTTTGCCCTATCGCTTTTTCCTTGCTTTCTCTCCACATTTTCACAGTTTGTAAAGAATAGGAAGGATCATATTCGATAATTACAAATTCCATGTAAATCAACTCCAGTTTATATTAGTGAATATTTTATTCAAGGATGTCAGTGGCTTCGAAGATATATTTAAAAATCCTCATAATCTCTCCCATGTTCGTTCAATATTGTCCGACGCTATTCTTGTTTCCTTACCCATGTATTTATAGGCAATTTCTAGTATTACCTTTTCGTCCCCAAGCCTCTCTAGAAGTTCACTGTATCTACGAACCAAAGAGGCTTAAAGAAGCGTCATTAACTGAGTGCGACGGACTTAGCCTCGTAGGGTTATGAGCTGAATCCGCTTCTCTGGTTACAAATCAAGGGCCGAATGCCACGTAGCGTAGAAACTTTGTTATCAGATGGCTTCGTCTTCCTGAAATACACTTAAATATCTTGGTATTCGTTCATTATGTTCGTAATAAATTCCGTTTTTCCAGCAGTATAGGCTTGGCGATTGTTTCTGTATTGATTAGCTAGTTGGAACTTTAAATTCGCATACTCAGTTGCTAATAAGGGATGTTTTTTTAGTATATCTCTGAACATTATATGTCTTTTCAATTCTTCACTTTCCCTATTGCATACGTATAGATGATGTTCGTGCTTCTCATTGCCTTCACTAGTGTACGGTACATAAACGTCCTTTCTTGCAAAGGCTTCTCTGTTTTTAATCCCCATATCACCTTCATGAATATATCCCAATTCTTCTAGCTTTTTGATTACCTGCGGCAGGCAGTCCATAGATTCAATTACTACATCTATATCAATAATTGGTTTGGCTGAAAGACTTGGGATTGATGTACTTCCAACGTGTTCAATTCGTAATGCCAGACTATTTAATTTGCTGGAAATTACCGATTCTATTATATTGAACGATCTTGGCCATTCATTATTGTATTCTTCAATAATTACTGGTTTTTGAATCTTCATTGGATGCTCCTTGCGTAATTATTATTTACGAAGATTTCTGATAGTTTTCTTGTATTCACGAAACGACCCAGCTATAGATACTCTTATCTTCGGCTGGGTCGTATGTTGTCTGACTGTTCTTCCATGATTATACATCTAAAAACCAAAGGGTGGTATCCAGCAGCTTGAATACAGAGATATACGCCGTTACTGCCTTCGAAGTATTACCTAAAAACCTTTGATCAAGATTTCAACTTTATTTGGTAAACAAACTCAATTTCACCATCTAGCAAATATCGATATTCAAATAATTGCATTGTTCTTTCTCTAATTCTCTCTCTAATAGCCGTTGTTAGGCTTACTGATCCTCTTGATCCAAGATAACCATTATAAATAAATGTCTCCTCTACAAATTTTGTTTCCCTTAAGTGATACTGTAACCATTCTTTCTGCGATTCAATTAGTGATTCTCTTGGCTCTCTATCCAACTTAGAAAGAAGCGTTTTATATATTTGATTCAACTCTTTATCCCAGATCTCTGTATATTTGCTTTCAAATGCCCCCCATTCCAATGTTGTAATAATCTCTTTAGAATTTTGAAATTCATTAAATTCCACTTCATAATCATGATCTATAGGGTTACGAAGCATTTCATCATAAAATTCTCCTTTCGAATCAAGGTTCCCAATGCTCATGGGTAATATTTTATTGTTAGCAGGACCTGATCGACCTTCCGTTTTTACTTTTGATTCTGTTCCATTACCTGTACCCACTACATCAGGAGGCAGTTCAGAATTCTTTATTGAATTAGTTTCGCTGTTCAAAGTAGTTGGTTGACTACTATTTTGACAAGATGAACACATTATCGTCATAAAAAATAATAAGAGTATCTTACCTTTCATAAGTTATCTCCTTAAATATTATCTTTAATATTTTCAGGTAATGGCGCATAACGTTCTGTATTAACGATTCAGCCAATGCTGAGTATCCGGCGTATGCCAGATCAAGAACGAACGTCAGCTGCGTAAACATTATGTTTTACGAAACAATTCGCATCATTGAACTTCATTCAAAATCTCAATTACTAAAATGGGCCAAGCCTCGGATGCAATGCACCTATTCGGTGTGGGTGTGTCCGGCTGAATTCCTTCCTTGCTGCTGAAACGCTCAACCTAGAGTCCACTTCTAACTTCGGCCGGGCGAGGTGCCAATGCCCCGAATCTATAAACTTGTTGTCATGAGATGTCATGGCCCCCACGGAAATACAATCACTTTTCTTAATTCGTTTTAGTTAATCTTGCTAGTACTCCGTCTATATTATCCCATTCATAAATCAATTCATTAAGGACTTTTCCTCCAATTTTAATTTGAACTGATTTACATAAGTGAGCACCATAATACTCATAAAAATAGCGTGCCTTGTTATCCTCTAGAACATTAACAAATATCTTCTGATACCCCAATACATTGGATCGAAAAAATATACTTTTAAGTAATTCCTTCCCTAACCCAATCCCTTGATATTCTTTGAGTATGTATATTGAGGTCAAATCGCTTGAGTTGGATACCGTATTTGTTTCTCTCTTCCAACAATCTGCAAATCCAATGATTTCCCCTTCTTTATTTTCTGCAATTATCACAAAATTGTCTGTTCTTCCGATATTTTTAATCCATAATTCAGTTCTTTGTTTATATGATAGATTGGTTAAAAATTCTTCTGGAATAATACCCTTGTATGTAGTTCTCCAACTATCCACATGAACTTTGGCAATTCCTTCGGCATCATTAATCGTAGCTTCTCTGATATGCAGCATAATCATCCCCTAATATTTTTAGTAAAACTAATTTGTTATAAAATGCAATCACTGATTTATACTATATAAAGAGATTTCTCATAGATGATGTTGGGCCTTCTTGAATTAATATCACCTTAATCTCTCTTATTTTTTTACCATTTCTTTTAAATCTGCCATTGTATTTTCACTTGAGTATTGAGTGTTTTTCAAAAAAATAATTCCTTCTATATTTGCATTCCTAAACAAACAAGCATCAATACTATTATTAATAAATTCCGAATTAGATAGATCTGTTTCACTAAAAATTGAAGCTTTAATGTTTGAATTAATAAACTTGGCACTTCTAAATGAAGAACCAGTAAAATCTAATGACAATATGCATTCTTCAAATATCACTTCACTAAAATTAAAATTTCGAATTTTTCCGTACTCCGTTATTTCGACTCGTTTAAAATGCTTTTCACCTGAACTAACAAGCTCTTTTAATGTTTTGATTGTCATTTCAGTTTCTATTATCATAAATTACTCCTGTTTAAATTTCACTTTCGCGCTTCGCCAAATCTAATCAAACGTTTTTGTATTCAAGAACTTGCGTAGCAAGTTGTCACACGAATCAACTACTCTGCCAAAGCATCATTGTGACCAAGGTGTTGCTGCAGCTTGAATATATTGTTATAAGATATTGCGCCTTCTTGAATTACTCACAAGTTCTATAAATTAAATTCATCTTTAATTAATCTCGCAACTTCATCTGCACTTAAATTTGTATTATTGATTCTCAAATAGTTCTCTCTAGTAATTTCTCCCTCTTTAGAATTGAGTCTATGTTTTTCCATCGTTTTAATTAAGTCCATTTCAGAATGTTCAATATTTCTTTTTGTTGGTTTTTGATCAAGTCTAAACGCCGTTGTATTTCGTTTTAATCTTTCTTCTATATTTGACTCTAATTCAACAAAATAAATTTCTGCTCCTTTCGTTTCAAAAATGTTACATGTTTGCTTGACGAATTCCCAGTCCTCCTGAAGATCAAACCCCCAAACGTAAGTAAAAATAAGTCCATACTGGTTGCTATTTGCGAATGATTCAAAAAGCTCTCTTCTTACGATACTTGATAACCTCCAAGTTTCACTACCAAAACCAAAAAAGGGATGAAACAGCTCGATCGACATATGATTGTGAAATAATTTTAATTCCGTTATTTTCGTTAATTCGTGACCAACCGTCATCTTCCCAACGGCCTGTGGGCCAAATATCAGTATGAATTTAATAGTAATCCCCCCTATTCTTAATATCTTGCGCAATTTCTAATAACGTTCCTGTATTCATGAACCCCGAAGGGGTTGTCTGCTGAAATGCTTCTCCGAATTCCTTCCCGTAGACCTTGGCTCCATCGGAGCCGCAGCGTGAATATTATGTTATACGACGGGCCTCTTGAGTTACTCACAATTCTCTTTAATTCTCTATTCTCATGTTTGTATAATAGGGTTTAAATCCTGCCCTGTCCCAAAATTGTTTCCCTTCGGGGTTCGTTTCTAGTACATCTATTTCAATTTTCTTTACTTCTCTAAAACGTGTCTTCTTCAATAATTCTATTCCTGCCGTTCCATATCCCATTTTTCGATATTCTCGTCTTATAAAATATTGTCTTATATACACTCGTTTTTCTGTCCTGTTGATTGAATCCTTTTGATATTGGTATAGTGTGTAGCCAATTATTTTCTCTTCTTTCATGATTAAATCGATTTCCCAAGCGTTTTCGAGAAATTCAGACATACGTTTCTCCAGGTCAATTATTCCCATTGGGTTTGAACTCTTCTCATCTTCGATTAACTGCTTATTCATCTCAGCTAAAATTTGAAGATCCTCGTTCCTTGCACTTTGTAATCTAAGAGTCACGTTTCTTTCACCTCGTAGCACTTCATGATTTTCTCTTCATGTGTTACACACTTCGGTCTGTCGTATAACGTTCTCGTATTCACGACGCCGAACCAAGGGGCGAATGCCCCGATGCGTGAACATGGTGTTATGTGATTCCAACGACTTCCTCGAATTACTTATGGGTTTAACGTGAAGCAGTCATATACAAATTATATAAATTAGTACACTGGTCAAAACATTCCAGATATAAAATTCTGATTTCATCATTAGAGCATAACTTTAGATACCTTTCTGAATTTATGATCTCTTTGATGGGTAACATCTCAAGATAATATTCCGGGCTATTCTCCTTCATTAAGATATCTTTATATCTACTAAGTACCTTTACATAAACATTATCAATAAGTCGATATTGACACTTACTGAGCTCCATCAGGAAGAATTTCTGTATTTCTCTCGCCAAAAACGAACCATTATTATAGGGAGGAGTACCGAAAAAGCAATTACTTACAGGAGACCTGTACCAGTACTGACCTTTGTGCCAATGCTTTGTAACAATAAAAGAGTGCCACTTTCGAACTTCTTCATAACGAGATCCCAACACTTGATAGTGGCTTGAATACAGTCGCTCAGTGGATTGTGATAGCAAGTAATTGATTATTTTTTCATTAGTATTTAATTGTGTGACCTTGGTTATCGAACACCAGCAAATATAGTTATTATCTATTTTTCCCAATAGGCATACTTCTTCACCAGGGCTAACATATATCTCAAAATAAAAATCTTTATTGCTAATATCATAATTCGGCTTAACACTATTCTTTGTTGTAATAAGGTTGTATTCAATCATTATAATGACTCCTTTATCAGAGTTTTCGCTGGTTTCACATAACGTTTCTGTGTCCACGACGTCCTACCGACTTAAGGCTCCGTCAGGAGCCGGCCGCGATGCGGTTAGTCGGTGCGGAAGTGTCCGCCTGATTCCACTTCTCTGCCATCCCCTTCGGGCGGACCGAGGAGTTGAAAGGCTCCGATGCGTGGATATGATGTTATAAGATGGCCCCGCCTTCGAAGCTTAAGCTATACCATTTCTCTTTTTCCATCTTTCAATTTGCTTTTGAAACTCCTTTGAACTAAATATACTTTCTAGTTTTTGAATTTGACTATCAATTATTTCATCTGATTTTATTGCACTTATTACTCTACTTTCTAATGCCAGGTAACGTTCCTCTTTATAAATTTTAATTAGTTGATCCATCATTCCATCTGACCAAGTTAAGTTATAAAAATGAAACCAAATGATATGCTCCTTTACACTTGAGGCGATATTGATTTCATCCTTATTTTCAGTAATTGCTTCAATAGTTGATTCATGCAATAAGCTATGTATTTCATGTTGGTCGCTGATGTCCATTAAGTTAATTAGCTTTTCAATTTCTTTATATTTCTTTTGAACTGCAGCCATATCAATCGTTTTAATTATAGTACTGAGATCAGACATTCAGATTCACCTTCAATTATTTATCATGCGGGGATTTCACATAACATCTAATTTATGTACTTCGTAGATACAACAAATTCCTTCCATAATCTGAACTACGTATATGATATCCCCATATTATTACATTTACGAAGAAAAGGTTCAAGAATAAAGGGGGAGTTCGAGTAGCCTTACCCGAAGCCAACCGATCCAGGGACTTTGATTACGCTGGATATTTTTCGTACTACCAAGTTGTTCGCGCAGTCGTATGACCAAGTAGCTCCTTAATGTAGCGAAGGTCTGTCCCGTTTTCTAGCAAATGAGTGGCAAATGAATGCCTTAATAAATGAATACTAACCTTCTTCACAATTCCTGCGCGTTGTCTAGCTTTAGCTCATAAACCAAGCAATCAAATCGTCTCTTCATTTGC
This sequence comes from Paenibacillus illinoisensis NBRC 15959, assembly GCF_004000925.1. Lineage (GTDB taxonomy): Bacteria > Bacillota > Bacilli > Paenibacillales > Paenibacillaceae > Paenibacillus > Paenibacillus illinoisensis. Next base: position 79,408 of record NZ_BIME01000011.1, read on the forward strand.
TTCGCTGCTCAGGCTTTTCCGCTCATCAACTTGCACCTCATCGATAACAAAAAAGAGCCCCACACAAGTTATATCAACTCATGTGAAGCCCCTCTTCTACTTCATGTTTCCTACGACTTTCACTCGAAGCCTCGTCGCATTTCCCGGATGATAAGCGAGCGGGGTTTCTTCCACTTCCACGAGCTCAACCGTCGCCGGATCGGCGCCAGCAAGTTCCGCCTGTTTCACGGCTTTTTCCCGAGCATCTCTTAATGCTGCCTCACGGGGCTCTGTAGAATAGATGTAAATCTGCTCATATTGTCCGCTGATTTGGGCAATACACGCACCAATGGCATTAGCCACGCCCCCGTTCTCAGGTTTAATCATATGGGATACCCCGCGAATGGTGTCCGGAATCACGACACTGCCTCCGCCTACCAGCACAAGCTCAACATCACCTGAAGATGTCTTCATTTTATCAATGGTCTGTTCAATGATGGCTGCAATTTCATCCTGCACCTGTTTAGCAAAGTCTTCATCCAGATGCGCTACCAGACTCTGATCCCCGACATCTGCAAGACCCAGACGAACGGCAATGTCCGTTGTCGTAAGTGTATTCCCGCCAAAGACAAGCGCCTCTTGTCCGATCCTGTATCCTACGCTGTCCGGACCAACTGTAATTTTGCCATTCTCCGAGCGCACGATGCTTCCGCCGCCCAGTCCCACTGAGATAATATCCGGCATGCGGAAATTCGTGCGGATATCGCCAACCTCGACTGCAACCGACGATTCCCTCGGGAAGCCGTCCTGCAAAACACCGATGTCCGATGTCGTACCGCCCACGTCGAGAACCATCGTATCTTTGATTTTTGCCAAGTAAGAGGCACCACGTATGCTGTTCGTAGGTCCACAGGCAATGGTCAGGATCGGAAACTGTTTAGCGTAATCTACTGACATTAAGGTACCGTCATTTTGGCATAAAAACACCGCTGCATCCGATATACCTTCTTCTTCTAATGCCTGCACAAACCCCTCGGTTGTCGTTTCAATGACCTTGCACAATGCCGCATTGAGGATGGTCGCATTTTCCCGTTCGATTAAACCAACCGAACCAATCAATGAAGAACAGGAAACAGGAAATTCAGGTCCGTACATTTGATGGATGAGATCGCGAACGTGGAACTCCTGGTCATTTTTAAGGGATGAAAATACGCCGATGACCGCTATGGATTCAACACTACCGCGCCACTCTTCCAGAAGAGCTGTGATTTCGCCTTCATCGACTTCTCCAAGCAATTGGCCATCATATTCGTATCCACCCTGTACGAGAGCATATTTACCCGACAGCTTCTGAACCATATCCTCAGGCCAGGACGTGTACGGAGCAACGGAAGCCGTTGCCGGGTACCCCAGACGAATGACACCGACTTGGGCCAGCTTTTTTCGTTCAACAATGGCATTGGTGCATTGGGTTGTGCCTAACATGGCATGTGTGATTTGATTTTTATCAATATTCGCCCCCTGCAGCAGCTGCCGGAGCGAGGTTTCAATCCCTGTGCGAATATCCAGGCTGGTTGGGGATTTCACCGCATGGATCAACTGATGATTCTCGTTCAAAATGATGGCATCTGTGTTGGTGCCGCCTACATCGATCCCGATTCTATACATTCTCAGCCACCGCCTTTTTCACCATTTCCTCAAGTGGTACATAATCGTAATCATAGCCGAAGTATCTTGGACCTGCCGTCTGGATTCCCTTATCCGTTCTCCACTTTTCATGAGCGGGCAATCCAATAACCCGTACGCGTTTACCGTATTTCAGGCTCTCTGTGGTCACAGGCAACAAGGTTTCGTAATCAACCAGACAGATCAAATCGGGCGTCATCGTTACCACCTGACCGTTCTTTTCAGCAATCAGGTTTTCATTTTGAAAATGAACCTTCATCTCCCCGGCTTTAAACGCCTCAATGCCTTCAAGATGCATGCAGCCGAGATTAAATCCGCCCTTGGTTTCACGGATGACATCTACAATTTTTCCTTGGAATAGCTCATAGCCGGATACCCGTTTCAACAATTCCTCAAGCTTGTCCTTGGCATCTCGGTTCTTCGATGTAATGATTGCTCCGATCTGTTCGGACAGAGTTACGATATGATGAACGCCACTTTGCTTCATTTGTGCACCCGTTGCCGGATACAGGCTGACTAAAGAACTGGCCCCCATTTCGACTGTAGCTACCCTGGCGAGCCGTTCTGTCCATTTGTTGTCAATGGTCTCAAAGATGCCAATATTCCCTTTCTCATCCGTTATGGCCATCGGCGTCGCTGGAATGCCGTCCAGGTTAAACGTCACCATCTGAAGCTCCGGGAACGCCCGGCCCATACCGTCACAGTCGATCAGAGGCAGTCCCAGCTGTGCCGCAACAACAATAGGAATCATGGAATTGACGCCCCCCGCTTCCATCGGAAACGTACCCGCAATCTTGTCTTTTCCTAAATAATTCGCTAATTTCTGAAAAACCTTCACAAACTCGTCCCCGCGAGGGAATTTCTCCACTAATACGGAAGGCGCCCCCATCATCGCGGCTGGAATGAAAAAGTCCTCATCCCCAATCTCGTCCACGGAATATAGTTTGACAGGTCCAAACTTCTTAATGGCCGAGAGAGCCATCAATTTTCCGATATAAGGGTCTCCCCCTCCACCCGTTCCCAGAAAGGCTGCTCCAACGGCAATATGTTCAACAGCTGTTTCATCTAAATATCTCATTTATGATTCCTCCAATATAACAGTCTTCCGAGCAAATAAACGATAGCCGATATAATATATGACAAAAGAAATGACAATTCCGGTCAACGGCTGATTTGGTACCTGCGGCAGGCTTGGGAACAAGGATAACACGACAGGCGTACAGGCTATGATCGCACCCACAAGCCATGAGACAACGCCCAGCACGTTCACGCCCTCAACCTCTTGCCAGCGTCTCTTATCCCCTTTGCCAAGCACCCAATACGAAGCAATCATCACGCCTGCCACTGGCGGAATCATAGCCGACAGAATGGACATGATCGGAGTGAAATAGTTAAGTATGCCAACGACAGCGAGTACGGTCCCAAGGGTTCCCGCAATGGCGACAGCCCACTTCTCTTTCTCCTTCGAAACGTTGAACACGTTAATTAAGGCAAAACCACCTGAAATCACATTCACAAGATTCGTTTTCCATGTAGCCAAGATCAAAATCATACCGCCAACAAACGGCGTCATGATGCTCAAAAAGGTGGCTGTGATATCGCTGGCTTGGTAAGCAATCGTCAGGACAGCTCCTGCACCAATCATCAGCAAGCCTGCGGGAACAATCCCGAATAGAGCGGCTTTCAGAACATCAGACCGTTTTCTCGAAAATTGCGAATAATCTCCTGCGATGACTGCTCCCAGCGCAAATGAACCCAGGGTTACGGCCAGTCCGTCGGTAAAATTCATAACGGCCGCTGGCTTATAATTTTGGATGATCTGCAGAGATTCCCCAGTCAATGCTTCGACCAGACCGTACACGCTGATTCCGATCAATAAAGGGACGGCAATATAACTGATTACCCGCAGCACTTTAACGCCGTACATGGCCGAAACGACCATCACGAGACCGCAGATGAGTGATGCCAGCGGTACAGGAATAGTTATACCGATCTCGGCTAGCAGATTGGCCAAAGCTTCCCCGCATACATTCGCCTGAATCCCGAACCAGCCAAGACACGCAATAGCGAGGATAATGGACAAAATCGTACGAGACCCTGTTTTGCCAAAAACCTGACCTGCGACCTGAACCGTCGGCTTTCCCAAATCCGTGCTTTGAATCCCCTGCAAAATCATGAGCAGCACAATAATGGAGTAACCTACTAACGTGACAAGCAATACCTTCGATACTCCCATGCCAGCAATCAGCGCATTCCCTACCAACAAACTCGGGATGCTGATGACTGCGCCAGCCCAGATGATCCCGAGACTGAACCAGGATTGATGCTCTTTAATGGCCTTCATATGATCTCCCCCAATCCTGTTCGTTCGAATATTGTTTTCTTATTGTAAAAGATGAAGGAGGTCAGCGTCTTTTTCAGAAAACAAAAAAAAATCCGATGTTTTTGTCTTATTGGACAAAACATCGGAACTTTTTAGTCATGAATGAGACGGTAGACCATGCAGGCGATATAAACATCGTACGATTCGGAATTGATGGTCACATCATACCCTATGAGCTCGCAAATTTTTTTAATGCGATATTTCACCGTATTTTTGTGGACGAACAACAGCTTGCTGCAATCATCCATATTCCCCTTCGCATCCAGCAGAAAAGTCATCAGGGTTTTCAACGCGTCAGGGTCGTCCATAATTGGCTCCATCACGGACAGGCATTCTTCAGTGATTTCTTCCCCTTGCTTACTGAGGTCTATGGCTCGTTTCATAGAACGAACTTCAGCTGCGGTGTATAGTTTGCGGTGATGATAAATGCGGTGAACCTCTTTAGAGACTCCGTTAACGAGCTGATACATTCGGCGTACGTCCTGTGTGTTACGCATTCTCGGAGAATAAACGATGCTTGATATGTCAGCGATGAGACCCGTCGTTTCGATATATTCCGCTGCGATTTCAAACTCATTGTATTTAGATGAACAATTCCCTAGCAACACGACAACGCAGTGATCGATCGTTTGAATGACCGCGGTTTTATAATATTGCAAGAGATGCGCTTTTAAATCTTCCCTTACCCTTCTTTCCTCCGACAAATCCTGAACGTACACGAGCCACATCATTTGAATCCCGGAAACGTCAATATGGAGCAAACTGGCCAATCGGCGCATTTTTTCGCTTTCATCATTCACGATGGCTTTAACCAAAGCGTACTCGCTGACCTCATTATGCTTGTCTCCCCACAAATTGATGGCCACCTGCACCACTTCGCTGATTTGATCCATCGTCTTCGGAGGCAGCTTCGAATTCTCTTTAATGAGAAACAGGTAAAGGACCTCTCCGTTTTTTTGATGAACACGTTTGTATTCAACAAAGCAGGACGAATCCAGCTCATCTCCTCCCATTCTGCCGTTCAAAATGGAAGGCGCCATGGACCGGATCAGACTCGTCACATCAAGCGATGAATTGCGCGGCCACATGACACGATTGATGATATCCAGGTTGCTGTTTGTCAGAACGATGTTCGCTTTCATCCGGTCCGACAGCAGTTTAAGGGTAATTTCCACGCTCCGCAAATGTTCCGGCAGCAGCGAGACCTTTTCCAGTGATTCATTCACGAAATGCTCATTCACCTTCTGATTGCTTACGATTGCCTCCATGGCTTCATAAATGACTTCATTATACCTAAGCGAGTAATCGTTTCTCGGCATGCAAATGATAATAAAATTCAGCGATTCTGCCAGCTCAAGCACTTCATCGGCGATATCCGGCAATACAATGCCAACATAATACAAAATCAATCCCATTTCACCAAGGTCATGCAAGTATTGAACCGTCTGACATTGCTGCTCCACGCTGTCCTTAATGGAATAAAAAGAGCTGATGACCAGCTCTTCAGCGTACCATTCTTCTTGAACGGTTTGAATAATTTGTGAGAAGAAATTGACATCCGCCACTTCCAACACAGATAAAGAGGACACGGTCTGATGAAGCCTACTTGTTCCAGTGATCACCTGTGCTCCTCTAAATGAAGGAAGCTGCAGTAAATCTTTAACGGTTACCCCAATTCAACCACCACTTTTTTGTTCAATTCATGCTGCTATGTTTCAATCTGTACGTAATCTGTATCTATAATAGATCATTTCATCCAGCAAGAGTTTCTCTTCGTAAAAGCTTGTTAAAACCAGACTATGATGCTCGGCATAACGAAGCAGCCTAAGATAGCTTTCATTATATAATAGTATAACCCTCGTTATGATAAGTAACCAAGTAAGTTTCTTGGCCAACTGTGAAATATATTGCACAGTCCACTAAGATGCTAAGTCGGGTATCGAGCCGTACCGATATCGCAATTCGTAAACCGCTTTATGATTTTCTCATTGCATTTAGAGCAATCTCAAAATAGCTATATACTTCATCTGCAATTCCCAGAAACTCTTCAACAAGTACATTACTATCCAAGTAACAAGCATACAGATACTCAACTAAAGCGGAGTCAATCTCGCAATACTTTATTATGGCATTCTTCATCTCAATAATGTCATCTTGCCATACACCTGTATCTACTATAACCAAAGAGTATAATGCACGAATTAATCTCTTCGAATACCCTTTAATATATCTAGTTTTCATCGTGTCATCACTAGCAGTAGAAAGTGAACGACGTACACGGTCTACTTCTTCCTTGGTCTCTGTATTTAAGTCTAGAATGAACTCTGGAGAAATAATGATCGGTGGTACTTTTTCACCAATGTCATCACCATATACGCAAACACAGATGATCTTAACCCAAAAACCCCACTCATTCGGTTTATTTAATACATCGTCAATTGAGCAAATGATCGTATCAATCTTAGTAACTATTGGATATTCTTTCAAAAGCCTGTCTTTAATATTTGTCAATCTTTCGTAATCAATATCTTTGGGATTTGCACAGACTATAGTAAAGTCCGCATCTGATTTAAAAGGTGTAGCAGTTCCTTTGGGAATTGAGCCACACATATAAACGCTATGAATCTTACCTTTAAATTCGGTAAGGATCTGATCTATATACTTATCAACCAAATCCTTATATTCACTTTGTATTTCAATTTTATTTATAACTTTTTCTAGTATCATATTGACTCCTCCTAAACTAAGAACTTTTTCGGGCTAACGTTCCCGCATTCACGACGCTTGGCGTATGCCAAGTATGTCCGGCAGCCTCTGCTTTATCTCCTGAGAAAATAATGTTCTTTATTACTTGACGCCTTTGAGAAAACACCTGAATTGACTGCTCTGCTAATGTGCGAAATTCCTGAATCCCCTTTGTGTCCGAATTCACTTCACCTTTAGAAACGTTTCGAAAATGAATATTTTCATTCAAAACTCCTATCATTCCATCAATGTTAAACGTGTTATATGCGCTCAGGTATTTTTCAATAAGATCTTTTAAATTTGAGTTCTCCAAGTCGAATCACACTCCTAGATTTTGATATTACATATTTGTCCTGATTTCAGATAACGTTGTTGTATTCACGAATCCGAGAGGGTTAAAGGAGCGTAGCGACTGGTCCGTCAGGACTTGCCTCTCAGTGGTTGTCGCCTGATTCCGCTCTTATCTTAGGCTGGGGCGTTTGTTGACTGAGATTTCTTCCATGATTATACATCTGTCAATCAAGGGGCGATAGCCCCGCAGCTTGAATACTGTGTTAAACGCAGTTTCTGACTTAATCGAATTATCAAATACTAGCTTTCAGTTTGTTTTATATGATGCAGCATATGGTTTATACTCTATAAAATTGTCTATCCCACCAACGGAGGCGTTTAGTTAAGCAGGACTTCGAAAAGTACACTGTATCTCGCGGCAATAATAAATGAGTAAAATTAGTTTGAATAGATTCTCCCAATTATCCATCGAAATACTCCTTTCATCAGGAATGCCAATGAAATAGATAACATTCATCCCGTGATGCATTTATGACCCGATATGGCCTTCTTTATCCATAACCATTCGCAACACGCTTTGCTTTCCTCGAGACACAAAAAAAGACAAGGCGATCTAAATGGTATTGATCATAAAAAAGTACTGGATAAGGAGAGAACCATATTAGGAATAAGTAAATGGCATACAGGAAAACATAAATCCCGGAACTTCATTAACTAACGGATCTAGGAGGTTGGCAAATGGCAAAGTTTTTCATTTTAACAATATTATTATTGGTGGCAGGCTGTTCGTCCCATAACAATATGATGCAAAAACAAGTGACTCCTGAGCAAAAACAAATTTCAATTCATGATCATGCTGCTGCACCAAACTCTGTCCTCACACAGGCATCATCAACAGCTACATCTAGGCAAGAGGGATCTATTACAACAAAAGAAGCCCAAAATGGAATTCCATTGGATTTGTTGGATCTGATTCGAACACCGGATGGAAATACAGTAAACCAGGCACCTGCAGGAAATCTTGAAAATAAGGAGCCAACAGGACAAGTACAGGAAGGTAAAAAAAATACTACGGATAAAACAGATTTTGAGCAGCAGGTTCTGGATCTGGTCAATCAAGAAAGGGCCAAGACGGGATTAAGTTCCTTGAGTAGGAATGAAGAATTGTCAAATGTGGCTATGGTCAAGGCACAGGACATGTACAACCACAGTTACTTTGATCATAATTCGCCAACACATGGATCCCCCTTCGATATGATGAAGGAATTCGGGATCACATATAATACCGCTGGAGAAAACATCGCAAAAGGGCAAACCACCCCTACCCAGGTTATGAAGGAGTGGATGAATAGCCCTGGCCACAAAGCAAATATACTGAATAATAGTTATACTCATATCGGTATTGCTTATTATAACAACACATGGGTCCAGGAATTTACTGGATAGCGCCTTTCATCTCCCAACAATAAAGTATCAAAAACCCGCAATTTATGTCGGGTTTTTGATACTACAGATCCTGCATACGCCACCAGTTGTTTTGTTTCCTCGAACCGAATAAAAGTAAAGATGAGCACAGCCAGTTCAATAAGAAATTGCCACTCCATATAGCTTTACCAAAGCACACACTACTGATCAATCATGGATAACAGTAGACGATTGAACCGGCTGGTACTTCTTCTGGGGAAATTTCTTTCCCCAAACATATACCGATATTCTTTTTGCCGGCTACAGAATGATTAATTTGAATAGAAACGACTCCATACACTTGCTCTTCCCCGTCCATTTTTTTGATGATAATCTGGTCACCGATCATCTCTTTGATTTTTGACGGAAGTTTTTCATCCAACTCTTCATTGGCCCCCATAACGATGGTTCCGAATTCAGGTGTTTCAAAGACTAAACCAACGCCAAACAACATTTTTGCTTCCATTCTTTGACCACCTTATCCCTGATCTATGAATAACTCACCTTTGAAATCTCACACTCTGAGGGTGGCATTACGAAGTCTAACCTTGGCATCTCTCAATTATGCTTAAGTCATCCTTTTATCTCTTCCCGCTTTTTCTAAACATACAAATTCCAACCCACAACAAAAGCAGCCAAGATAAATGCCGAGATGCCAGACATAATGTACATCACCTTTTGCTTTTTGGCGTAACTACTCTTCCGCAGTTTGTAAATGAGCAAACCAAGATACGCCACTGCCAGGACTACATATAGCAGATTAAACCCTAAATTGATGCGTAATGAAGAATAAGCAGGATAACTTGGAAGTCTGGTAAGGATGATAAAAAGATTGAGTAGGAGCAACCCACCTGTGAAATTAATGGCAAAATAATATTTATCGAAATGGGTTGAAAGATTTCCTCGTTTTTTAAGTTTGTAAAGAAGCATCCGGATTATGTAACCGATCAGAGCACCTAAGCTGAAAATGATGGCTAGCGCAACAGGAATAAGCGATATTGTAATCAAATTCACCTTTAGATTCGATACAGGTAAGTAATCCATGTAAGGAGTATAGGAAATTTTCTCAACAACGCCATGATGCTCGACCACATTATAAACACTACTTAACTCCGCTTTTGAAAATTTGCTTATATCAAGCAGCCTAAATAAATCGGTAAATCTAGAGGCGGGCCGTCTTGCAGATTGAAAATATCCCCCTCCCTCAGAAGTAACCGAATTAACGTATGTGCTGTTACCGAAAATCTTGCTAATAAGTCCATAATAATAGACTTCCTCAAACGCAATGTTTGTCATGACCACCATCCCAAATTTGGATTCTGGATCAAAGACAACTTTGCTTGAAAATCCTTTTAAATTCCCCTCGTGAAGCAGTGTAGGTACCCAATATTCCATCTCAGCGAACCCATGCGCAAATCTGGAATCGAAGTCCCGTCATAATACAAACTGGTTGACAACATTTCGTCTAACGTATCTCTCTTGGCAAATAATACACTGTTATCATCAACAGGCATCAGCGCTGCAAGGAATTTCCCTAAATCTTCAGCTGTCCCCATGGCTGCCCCTGTAGGATAGAACGTTACGTACACTCTGTTCTCAGGGATCAGTTTCAAATCTTTCGTGTACCCTTCAATCTCATTCCTTCTCTGCACGAGGTCTGGACGATCCTGCCCCGTTGGATGAACCGTAGTGTCGTTCATATGAAGCGGTTCAAAAATATGTTGATTAACATATTCATAATAAGGTTGGCCACTTACCAATTCCACGATGTAACCGCCTAGACCAACGCCATAGTTCGAATAACCGACGACGCTATTCGGTTTGTATATCTGTTTCGGCTCGTTTTTACGCAGCGTTTCTCCTAAATCATAATCTTCATTGTCGTTGTAATAATACACTTCGGTCGCTGTTTGATCTTCCCAACCCGCATTATGATGCATCAGGTTCATCAGGGTAATCGGTTCATCGTATTTCAGTTTTTTGAAAAATCCCTCTGGCAGATATTCTATGATATCCGTATCCAGATCAAGCTTTCCTTGTTCAACAAGCTGCATCAGACTCGTATAGACCAACAGTTTAGAGATAGAAGCCCATTCAAAAACAGTGGAGGTATCTGCCTTTCGCTGATTCTCAATATTCGCAAAGCCATATGCCTTATTTACTATGAATTCGCCATCTTTGATCGCCACAACAGAAACGGCAGCGGTATACTTCTCATACGACTCAACATAAGAATCAATGGTTTTCTCTAACTCTGTTAAAGGAATCCTGGATGGTGTTGTCTGAATCTGTTCTTCTTCCGCGTTGACAGGTACCGCACATGCGATAATGACGAGTACGAGTGTCAAAACACAAGCGATTACTTTGTTTACCGTGTGAAAACTACGATCTTTTGGGCGATTTTTCTGCATCAGCAACTCTCCTAATATATAAATGTATGTCACATACTCTATTTTTTACGTATACGTTTTCAAATGAGTTCCCACTAATTTAAGTTATTCTCAAATGCAATTAAACTCCATTCAGGAGAGAGCGCAAAGAATTTAACCTTTTAGGTAAACCTAGATCATGGTACAACACAGCACCTGTACGATGAGCAGCAGAGTGCACGCGCACGCGAGAATCTAATGGACGGATCAGGGCCACAACTTTGCCTGCCAGTATCGAAGCCAGTTCTTCGGACAGCAAGCCGTTCGTCGGTGATAATTCGTAATAGTCTGCTTAGCCTCGGTCAGTTCACCGAAAAGGCTCAGGATGGTCTATTTCATTAAAATCACAACTCATATTGTATAACTGTACACATAAAAATGCCCCCACACTGTAGCAGGTTTAGCTATACACCTGTTAACAATGAGAGGGACAAATCTTAGTCTTACATCTGCTCAGTTTAGAAGCTATGAGCTATTTTGTGGTTAACCCAGCAATTGATCTATCGTTGGATTCTTTCTCAGCATGCGCATGATAACCGTTAAGGCTTCCGCCCTCGTGAGATTGGCGTCCGGTTCAAACCGGTTCTGGCTCTTGCCCTCGAGCAACCCCGCCTTTGCAGCCGCTTCAATGATCTCCTTCGCCCAATGCTTGGGTGCTACATCAACGAATGTGGCAGCATCGCCAGATGGAGTATTCTGAAAAATCAGGATTTTCGAGATCATAGCAGCCATCTCGGCTCGTGTAATCTTGTAATCAGCGTGGAAGGTTCCATCAGAGTACCCGTTGATAACTCCATTGGAAGCAAGAATTTCTATAGAGTCTCGCGCCCAGGAGTTCTGAATATCTCGTAACTCAAACGTTCCGCTTCCTGAACGCAGGGCAAATGCTTTAACAAGAAGTGTGCTGAACTCTGCTCTTGTAATAGAAGCATCCGGTTTAAATCTGCCATCTGGGTAGCCCTTAATTATGCCTATCTTGGCAGCGGTTAAAATATCTTTGGAAGCCCAATGGGACGCCGCGTCCTGGAATGTCACAGCGTTACCGGCCAATGCTTCTTGTATAAAAGCTACGAGCCGATCAGTTTCAACAAGAGCGTGAAAATACTTGGTCTCCTGAACTGGGGGCGTTGAAGAGTCTGTTTCAGCCGGAGTGCTCGTATCGATTGAAGTGCTTGTATTGTTTGGACTGCTCGGAGAGGATCCTGACCCCGAAACTGGCGTACCGGTTACTGTTACGTTTATATCAACCGATTGGATTCCATACACAGCACTGACGACAGTACTGCCCGCTGTCTTACCTGTAACCCTGCCGCTGGTAACATTAGCAATTGACGGATTGCGAACAGTCCAGGTTACCAATGAGGTCACATCTCTTTCCGACTGATCTGAAAAAACAGCTGTAATGGCCACGGATGCAGTCTCTCCGCTCAGTACGTTTAACGTATTTGGAGTAGCCCTTAAACTGCTTAATGCCTGCAAGGTAATGCTCTTTGTTGCGATGCTGCTCATTTTGTCACCATCGCTTACGGTAAAGCTGATCGTGCGCGTCGTCATATTCGTAGAAACTTGTGTGTTTTTGTAAGTAACTGCTCGCAATGTGTTCTGCCACTGCACCAACGTTGCGGTTCCACCTGCGGACGTCAGCGTCAGCACGCCATTAAGTGCATCATAATTCGCCGCAATATTACCCATGCTCGCTCCATCATTCATGAAAGCAAGCACATCTTTTTCCGCGTCGAAACGACTCGTAATGCTAACCGTTGCGCTAGCTAAGGTTGTATTATCCAGGTCGGCTACCGTTACACCGCTGTCAATAGCTGTTGGAGTCGAAGCTCCAGAGATGTAATTAGTCGAACCACCACTTGTGGTCACAATTGGTGTCTGATTGATAGCTGTGACCGTTACAGTTCGTGTCGCTGTATTGCTTGAATTGACGCCGTTCGTAAACGTGAAGCTAACCATACGTGTCGCCGTATTTGGCGTGATCGCCGTATCTGTATAAGTAATTGATCTCAAGGCAGCTTGCCACTCCGCCGACGTTGCAGTTCCGCCCGCTGATGTCAGCGTCAACACACCCGTAACTGCATTATAACTGGCCGTAATGTTACCCATAGTTTGCCTGTCATTGGTGAATCCCAGCACATCTTCTCCAACATGAAGATTACCTGTAATGGCCACTGTTGCGCTTGCAAGAGTAGTACTGCTATCTGCTGTTACCGTTATGCCAGAGTCGATAACGACTGGAGTTGAGGGCGCATTATCCCCAGCCACGAATGAAGCCGAACCGCTACTTGTGGTCAGACTCGGAGGCGTCATCACAGCTACTTGTACTGTATGTGTAACAGCAGCGCTGTTCTTCGTTCCGTCGTTTACAGTGTAGTTAATGTTGCGTTGCCCTGGCGTGGCGCTCGTACTCGAGAACGTAATTCCTCGCAACGCACTCTGCCACTGCGCCAGCGTTGCGGTTGCGCCTGATGATGTCAGCGTCAGCACGCCAGTGAAAGCATCATAACTCGCTGTAATATTTCCCATCGTCGCCCCATCATTGGTGTAAGCCAGTACATCTTTTCCCGCGTCGAAATGGCTCGTAATGCTAACCGTTGCGCTGCTCAATGTCGTATTGTCCAGGTCTGCTATCGTCAAACCGTTGTCCATAGTCACCGGAGTCGAAACTCCAGAAATGTAATTAGTCGAACCACCACTCGTGTTCACGATTGGTGTCTGGTCGGTTTCCGTCACCGTTACAGTTCTTGTCGCCGTACTACTTTTATTGACGCCGTCCGTCACCGTGATGCTAACCGTACGTGTCGCCGTATTTGGCGTGACCGCCGTATCTGTATAAGTAATTGATCTCAAAGCAGCTTGCCACTCCGCCAACGTTGTAATGGCGCCTGCTGATGTCAGCGTTAGCACACCAGTAGATGCATTATAACTAGCTGTTATATTCCCCATGGTCAGCCCGTCATTGATGAAATTCAGTACATCCTCTCCAGCATGAAAATTGCCTGTGATCGCCACTGTTGCGCTTGGAAGCGTAATACCGCTATCTCCGGTTAACATTATGCCGGAGTCGATAACGACCGGAGTTGAGGGCGCATTATCCCCAGCCACGAATGAAGCCGAACCGCTGCTTGTAGTCAGACTGAGAGGCACGATCACTGTTACATCCATAGTATGTGTAGCAGCAGCGCTGGTCTTCGTTCCGTCGCTTACAGCGTAGCTGATGTTGCGCTGCCCTGGCGTGGCACTCGTGCTTGAAAACGTAATTCCTCGCAACGCACTCTGCCACTGTGCCAACGATGCGGTTGCGCCTGATGATATCAGCGTCATCACGCCTGTAGATGCATTATAAGTCGCCGTAATGTTTCCCATGGTCGCCCCATCATTAATGTAAGCCAGTACATCTTTTCCCGCGTCGAAGTGGCTCGTGATGCTAACCGTTGCGCTACTCAAGGTTGCATTGTCCAGGTCTGATACCGTCAGACCGCCGTCAATAGCAACCGAAGTCGAAGTTCCAGAGATGTAATGGGTCGAACCACCACTCGTGGTCACCATTGGTGTCTGGTCGGTATCCGTCACCGTCACCGTTCGCGTAGCCGCACTGCTTGTATTAACGCCGTCCGTCACCGTCATGCTAACCGTACGTGTCGCCGTAATTGGCGTGACCGCCGTATTTGTATAAGTAATTGACCTCAAAGCGGCTTGCCACTGCTCCAACGCTGCGGTTCCGCCCGCGGATGTCAACGTCAGCACGCCAGTGGATACATTATAACTAGCTGTAATATTCCCCATGGTCCGCCCGTCATTAATGAAAATCAACACATCTTCTCCAACATGAAGATTGCCTGTAATCGCCACTGTTGCGCTTTCAAGGGTAGTGCTGCTATCCGCGGTTACCGTTATGCCAGAGTCGATAGCAACCGGAGTTGAGGACGAATTATCTCCAGCCACGAATGAAGCCGAACCTCCAGATACAGACAACACAGGACCCGTGGCTGCAAAAGTGGTCGGTGTAATATAATTACCGAGTCCCGTCTGGAAGGTTAATGCAATGGTAAGCAGGACCATCAATTTGCGTATTACGTTCTTCATTGACTATTTCCCCCGTCATTTAGAGTTAATCCTGAATTTGTAACCATTGCTGTAAGGTAAGCATCAGACTATATCTAGACAATGTGTTCTCATATTCGATGGATACTATATCTCCTTTTTTACTTAGATAAAACCCATTTTGCGACATTCTCGTAGAGAATTCCTGTGCTTTACGAACTATTTTTAGGACTTTAAGCATGTTTTTTCGATTTTTCTTTAGTGTAGTATTGATCTAGCTTTTATAACGTCTGCATTGTGAATTTGGACTATATTAAATCGTATGGAATATAATGTTCCGATGACGAAGCTTACTCTTTTTTTATCTGTCCTCGCTAAAAACTAATAAAACAGGCCACTTTTCCCCCTCCAGAGACAAAAGATGACCTGTCTATACGTCTTGTTAGATAATTCACTAGACTCTCTATGGGTGCAACAGGATTCACCCTCAGCCCCTCCAACCATTCCCAAGACCCGTTGCTCTATGGTCAATATCCCATCCTGCATAAGCTGAGTACTCTGCAGGAAAATGACTCGCTTGTACAGCCGATAATCTCTCAACCGAGATATGATAGGTATATAGGCATTATGATCTCTATAAAAAAGTATGGGACAATGCCCTCTCCCACGGCCCTATCAAAAGAACCAAGTTTGAACGAGGGTCATCATCCCAATGTGTCAGTACGGTGTTTTTTCCAAGCCTCTTATCCATGTTTCCCAATGCTTTATATAACCCATTATTCCAGTTTTATTTCCCGCTACGCTCATACCAATAACCAGGAATATCATGTGCAAGACGCATTAACGCTTCCAGGTAAAAGTAGTCGCCCCAGATCATATAATCATCGGGGGATAAGCCTCCATGGATATGATATGAGCCATGCTCAAGAAAGCCCTCTTCCTCATCGTCACCGATTGTAGCATAGTTGTTGATCAGCGATTCCATGCTTGTTGCCAGCATCTGCTCGAAATACAGACGATCTGAATCAGCAGCAGGCAAATGTGAGATGAGTTCCGCCAGTCCGGCAGCGACGATTGCTGAGGCTGAACTGTCCCGGTAAGTATCCGCAGCTACAGGAGCATTGAAGTCCCAATAAGCAACACTGTCCTCGGG
Organism: Paenibacillus illinoisensis NBRC 15959; assembly: GCF_004000925.1. GTDB lineage: Bacteria > Bacillota > Bacilli > Paenibacillales > Paenibacillaceae > Paenibacillus > Paenibacillus illinoisensis. The sequence goes on from NZ_BIME01000011.1 coordinate 95,588, forward strand.
CAAATGTTCAAGGAAGTAGCGGGCCATACGTTTGGAAGTCTCCAGAAACACCTTATTTCCAGTATAACGATAGGATAGCGCAAACCCATATACACCCCATGCTTGCCCCCGCGTCCAGGTCGAACCATTGTTGTAGCCCTGATGTGTCGCACCGCCGATGGGAACACCCGACTTCGCATCGAAGAAAAACGTATGATACGAACTATCATCCCCTCTAACGATATAACGCCGTGTTTTCTCCGCTTGGATCTGTGCTATTTCAGCGTACGTTGAATCACCCGTCTGCTCACTTGCCCAGTATAATAACGGCAGATTAAGCAGGCAATCAATAATAATCCTCCCTGCTTCTTGCTCGTTATCTGTTGCTCCCCACGCTTGAATATAACCGCTGCCGTCACTCGTAGTCCGCCAACGTTTCACTAATACATCAGCTGCAGCCAGAGCCAGCTCCCGAGCACGCTCATCTCCAGCTACAATCCACTGGGCTTTGGCCGATAAGCTGTATAAGAATCCGATATCATGGTGATCCAGGGAGACATGCTGCTCAAGCCGCTGACGTAAACTTGCTACGGCCCCTTCTGCTGCCTTCCGGTAGCGTTCATCGTTTGAATATTCATAGCACAACCACAATATCCCCGGCCAGAAGCCATCTGTCCAGTCGTCGTTATCATTCAAAATATAAGTTCCATTCAGACTGACATGGGGAAACCGGGACCCGAACTTATCCATATTGTTTAGCGTTTTCGATAGAATGTCCTCAATGGCTTGTATATAACGTTGTTTTCCTTGTAATTTCGTTGTTTGCATGCCCTCGGTAGACATCGCACTTCAGTCCTCTCTTCATCTATTAGGAGAAATGATCCAGAGAATGACAGCAAAAAAGGATCATCAACCGAGCTCGGTCAATTGGCCTGCCGCAAGCTCTACGACGTCCGTTTCCACGCTTACCCATACACTTTGTGCAGATGGATTATGGACGATCCGGTAATCTGCCGAGAATCGGAGCTGCCGCAATGCATGCATATACGAAACAATTTCAGCATTCGTAGCAAACCAGATGTTTTCGTTTCCGGCAACGAGTTCTCCAAATCGATCGATCAGCTCCCAGTTGTTGTCGTTCTCAAATTCATAGCTGTGCCCCCACACATACAGCAATGCCATCTTGGTATGCCTCTGCTTTAAAGCAAGTAACTGCTGCGCGTACTCCACCATTTGCCGATAATGGCAGGTCGGATGCCATCTCAGGAAGTCTGAAGGCATATTGAATCCGAACTCGTTTGCTGCTGTCCGGGCATACTCTATTCCCAGCGAAGGCAGCAGCGAGACAAGCTGGTCGTTATATGTACCAAAAGGGTAGCTCATCCCCCGCACAGGATAACCAACCAGAGCCTCCAATCCCTTTCGGTCCTCCGTAATTTCCTGAACCATTTGTTCGACCGGGGACTGATCGAGAAAAGGATGGCTGACGGTATGTGCAGATACTTCATGCCCTGTGAACAGGGGACGTATCTCCTCCCTTGTAAGAAATCCTTCTTTTCCGAGCGTACCGCTGTTTAGGTGAAACGTGCCTTTGAGGCCATATTCATTAAACTTCCCGACCAGTCTCCTGTCATGAATCTTCCCATCATCAAAACTCAGAGTGATGGCCTTATGCACCCCACCCGGAAAGCGATCATATCGAATTCTCATGCCAATTCCTCCTAACGTTGGTTCAAGCAAGCGTATACGAGATTTCTCAAGCGTGGATGCACATAGGGCTCTTGATTGTTCAACATATGCTGCGCATACATGACGGTCAGCTGAGAGGACGGGTCTATGATCGCCAGAGCACCGGCTGCGCCGCTCCAGCCAAATTCACCAAGCGGACTGAGCGACCCGCTGGTCTGTTTGGAGCAATGGGTGCGAACACCGAGCCCGTAACCATACCCCGCAAGCTGCGACCACGTGAAATGACTTCGGGTTGCCTCTGTCAAATGATCCGTTCTCATGAGATTCACCGTCTCGGGTGCCAGGATTCGAACGCCTTCGGGACTTGTTCCTTGATGGGTAAGTGCATTCAGAAAGACGGCGTAATCATTCACTGTGGAGTATAACCCGGCACCGCCGCTCTCATATTCCGAACCGATCCGGTAATCGTTCCCCTCCTTGCGAATAGGTGTGCTTAAAGACTCGCTATATTCATACTGTGGAGCCAAGCGGCATTGGTTCTCTTCCGATACATCGAAGCCGGTATCACGCATCCCGAGCGGGCCGGTAATTTCATCCCGAACATAGGCGCCGAACCGTCTTCCGTCCACGGCTTCGACCACAGCGGCAAGAACGTCATGGCTTAAACTGTAGCTCCACCTCGCACCCGGTTCGAACAACAGCGGTTCTTCGGCGATGGCCGCCGCAACTTCGCGGGTTGGCGCTCTGCCGCCTGTGCGTCTTACGACTTCCAGGATCGAAGGGGAACGGATATCATAAGAGAGCCCGGCCGACATGGTAAAGAGATCACGTACCCGGATCGCTCTCTTGGCTTTCTCCAATACCATTTCACCGCTCGGCAAGGTCACTTTCACGGCCATCTCGCCATATTCGGGAAGATAGTCCGACAACGGGTCATTTAACAGGAGCATTCCCTTTTCTACCAGCTGAAGGGCTGCCGTACAGGTCAGAATTTTGGTCAGTGAATACAGCCGAATGATCTGCGTATCGTGGATGGGAATACGTTCTTCCAAGTCAGCATAACCGCTGCTGTAGCGGAAGACCTCTTGATTACGGTGCAAAACCAAAACCTCTGCCCATGGAATACGCCAATCTGTTAGGCGGTCGATAAATACTGATAGCGGTTTGAAGTCCATCGCTTTGCTTCCTTCCTGTCTTCATTCACTCGTAATCGATAACTACCATCTGATGGCATTCAAGCTTTGGAACGGTGTAGCTAACCGAACCTTTCTCCCACTTAAAGGGAATGGACTGAACCTGCGGCGCCAAATACACATTCTTCACTTGATGGGGAGTCCGGATGGACACCTCAACATTATATAGGGGGATGATATCCTCAATCACTTCGATCTGTTTGCCACGGCGGACCGGGGACGCATACAGCAAATGGTGGACCAGCCTTTTCTCTTGCTTTTGATCCTGCAGGGTGGTTACGCCCTGGGCAGGCAGATCGGTGTTTAGCGTTTTATTAGGCAAGAGGCGGTTCAGCGCATACAGGATCGTCTCTTTCAGGATCAGACTTCCTTGGTTCGCATAATCCTCGAACACATTCCAGGCCAGATAGATGCCGCTGGCGCTCTCTACCATGCCCGGTCCGCCATAGACATCGCTGCTTGGCGTATGCTGGTGCGAGCAGAAGGTAAAGACATCGCGGTTAAAATACGGGTCTTTCCTGCTTCCTAGCTCCGTTCCGCCGGCAAGTTCGAGCTTCTGGCCCTCCGTATACATGACAAAGGAAGCTTCCCCCAGGCTCGCAGGCTTGAACAACGGATGAAAAAAGTCCGGACGGTATGGATTCACTCCTGCATATCTCACTCCAAAATCAATGGCAAAGGACGTGCCGTCTTGGTCCAGACCCGACCAGCCTGTGGCGAGAACCTTACCTCCCTGCTGCAAAAAGAAATCCAGCTTATCCTTCAGCTCGTCATTCACCGCCACATAATCCGGTAAAATAAGCACCTGATAATTCGAAAAATCATACTCCGTATCAATCACATCAAATAGGATATTGCCCTCCAGCAGCATGCGTACAGCCCCTGCATCCGAATCGTTCCGACTTGCGTCTTCCTTGGCTTTAGGGTGCACGCCCGCTGCTTCCAAGGACAACAACGCTACATCCGCAACGTTCGCGGCATTCACACACCATGCTTCCTTACTTTCGACTTCACGGTAGGCCACACCGATCAATTCATAGGTTGCCGGATCCATAAGGCCGTCAGGCTGAAGCTGATCCCCAATTGAACATTTTGCACCATTTGCAAGACTGAGAGCGGTTTCATACCGAAGTGCATTTGGATGTTTATATCCGCCGAATTCTCCCCACGCGGTATGAAATTTCCCGGTCATGCCAAGAAATTCGAATCCGAGCGTTTGTACGTACCTGGCCGAAAGAGGAAAATGGTCATAACCCCATCCACCTGTAGGCAGCGACTCCAGTTCCAAATGGGTATTCATTGCAGCCAAATCGCGACGACCACGCTTGATATGTCCGCCATTATGGAAAATGGGCAGACCTGGTTTTATCGATTCCACCGTTTCCTTCACCCTGGCTGTGTAATTGGCATATGTGCTCTCCCATAGGCTCTTCATCGCTTCCTCGTTGCGAGGGTCATCCCCCTTACGTCGTATGGTATCCACACAGTTATGACAGTAACATTTGCGTATACCCACAATATCGAGAAACAATCCGTCTACATCATACCGGAGCATAACCTCCCGAATCTGTTCGATCAGGATATCGAGATAAGGAGAGTTCATGCAAAACTGATGATAGCCTGGCTGCATGAAGCCTTCAGCCCAATTCGTTCGATCATTCATGTCACGGATCAGCCACTCGGGATGACGCCGGGCTAGCTTTTCATCCAAACCTGCCGAAAGATACACTGGTGTTTTTACGTTGATTTCATGAGCTGCCTCGATCTGAGCCGCAAGCAAATCGAAGCTTAAACCCGGATGAATCTCGTTGGCCTCCGAAGAATGATACGCCCAGCCATGGTGGCACTTGGAGAACACGGTAATGGAGTCAACATGCCCCAGCTTCAACATGTCTTGAAACTGCCTTTTGTCAAAACGGTCCCCAATAGAAACAATGGCTTCCGAGGTATGGAAATCCAGATGGACTTGACGGAATCGCATGATTTCGCTTCCTTTCTCGTTCATATATCCCTAATATAGGCCTTCCAGCATTGAACGAATAGGTGTAAAGACGACTTTTTATAGCACAATTCCGACCATTCGCAATTCAGTGCATGATACAATAGGTGCATCATGAAGTAATGGAAAGGGCTGGCCGTATGAATTGTCTGGAGCTAACCATCCCCCCACTTCCGCAATTAGTGACGATTGGTCACTCCATCTGGAATCCGGGACAGCAGCACCTGAGCCGTTCGTTTAACTTGTATGACATGCTCTTTGTAATGAAGGGTACCTTGTACATGACGGAAGATGATGTGCCATTCGAAATCACAGCAGGCTCCTTGCTTGTGCTTGAGCCAAACCGTCTGCATGTCGGGCACCGCCCTTGCGAAGAAGAAACGGAAATATACTGGCTCCACTTGGCCCACCCTGAGCCTGTCCGAACGATGGACAGCGGACATATTCCATGGTCGACCCCCTTCGCGAAAGGCTCCAACCTGGATGTCACTCCGCACCGGCAGGTCATGTACATTCCCAAATTCACAAGCCTGCACACCCCAAGCATTCTTCCCTACCTGCAGCGAATGATGGAGCTTCACCTAAGCTTGTCGCCCGCAACGTCCTTGCCGCTGCAGGGGCAGCTCGCTGGCTTGTTGACCGAACTGCAGTCGGCTATGCGTCTGCAATATGCTCCCCGTTCGAGAATACTGTGTGATCAAACGATAAGCTATCTCGAAGAGCATATTACCCGTCCCTTTGATGCGAAGCATATGGAAGAAACGCTCCATTTCCATGTAGACTATCTCTCCCGCTGCCTGAAGAAATACACAGGGCTGAGTCCACTTCAATACCTGCACGAGCTGCAGATGAATAAAGCTAAATCTCTTTTGGAAAATACGAGCCTTCCCGTATCCGAGATCGGTGTGCTGATCGGGATCGAGAATGCCAATTATTTTATTCGCTTATTCCGAAAAAAGCTGGGAATGACACCCGGTCAATATCGCAGCACCCGCTTGGGCCGCACATGACAAAAACAGCAGGAACGTAATCGTCCCTGCTGTTTTCTTATGAGCTCATATTGTTTTGTTATGAGTTCCTATTGTTTTCCTATGAGTCTCTGTTGTTTTCTTATCAAGACGTTTAGACGTGTTTCTCCCGATATTCCGTAGGCGTACACAGGTAAACCTTCTTGAACTGGCGGGCGTAATAATTCTGGTCCCGGAAGCCGCTCTCTTGAGCCACTTGCAAAATGGACAAATTGGGATTACGCAGAAGCGTACAGGAATAATCCAGCCTCCGCCGGATCACATAGTCCATGGGCGTTGTTTGGAAGTTCCTTGCGAACTCGCGAAGAAACTGCCTTTTGGACAAATACGCCCTTTCCGCTAGCATATCCAGATTGAGCGGCTCCTGAAAGTGTTCCTCCAAGTACGTAATGGACTCGGCGATTCGCAGCGCTTTATTCTGAGGCCACCCGTTGTTCGCCACATAATAACGGGAGAGCACACCCATGAGTGCCGTAAAGTAGGAGCGGATCATCATTCGGTAACCTTCTGGCTTCTGATCATGCTCATCCAGGATGACGTCAAGCAGACCGGTGACCTGCCGCAGCTGTTCATCATTCAGGGTAAGCATTCCTTTGAAGTTCATTTCCTTCCGGTAGAACGGCTCGAAATAAAATAATGCCTGGAAGCCAGCCATCAGCTTCAGTTCCTGCAGCTGAGTCATCTGGTCAGGATGAAACATGACGTTGACGTACTCGATATGATCCACGTCTTTATAGCCGTGAGACACATTGCCATGGATGAAGAACACCTGCCCGGCGGAGATCGGATACTCCCTTCCTTCGATAATGTGCGTTGCGGTACCTCCAAGAATAACAACGAGCTCGGAATAGTCATGCTGGTGGACATCAAAGTCATGAGTTAGAGGGCATTTCTCGATGCGAAAAATAAAATCCGTTTCCAGCCCCAGGTCCAGATAATGGCTTTTTCTATTCATGTCGCTATTATGCTAAAGAAGGTCACTATCGTCAAGGAATCCTGAAGCCAATTACAGTAACATGGGGATAAAAGACATGAAACTGAGGTGGCTTATGTACCGCTATCATTTCCGTGCGCAGTGCCGCGAGAATATGGACCCGAAGCAATTGTTCCGCGAAGCATTACCCGTACTCCAACTTCAAACCCGGATGAAGGAACTCGAGGCCTGTCAACTTAGTCTGTTCCATTTCGGGACACAGCTGTTTCTTTATTATGAAAGTCCGGTCCAATCGGTTGATCCTCATGAACTGTTCGCTCACTGTGAAGACGCTTTGGAAATTTGGCCCGGAATGAGCAGTGCTAGAAGGTGGGTACCGATGATCGATATTTTTCACTATCACAAGCCGGTCAGCGAGAAACAATGGTTAAGACAAAACGCTTCGGCCCGGCCTTATGCCAGAATCGCCCATCTCAAGCCGGATCAGGTCGCCAGTTATGTCTTTTACCATTACCAATACCAGGAGGAGAAGCCGGGGGATGGCGATAAGTACGGTTTGATTGCCCTGCATGAGAATCTGATGTTCTTCTACTCGGAAGATCCAGCAACCATCGAGAAGCCGTCCTATTCAGGCAAGCTCTCCACATCCCATACGCCGCCTGATTGGGCGGGAACGATGGAGCCTCACTTCATACCCTGGGATTCGTCCGATGGGAGCTCCCGGATCTGGCTGGAAATTCCGCTCGTTATACGGGCATAACGAATGTCAAACGAAAGGAGTATTCCTACCATGCGAACTCAATATTGCTTAAACGGTGAGTGGAATTTCATGCCTTTGTATGAGCAGGGCACTGGCTTCGGGCTTCCTGGAGAGCTAGTTTACGAAGAGCAGAAGGTTCAAGTTCCCTCCAGCTGGAGAAGCTCCTACGAAAGGCTGCCGGGAAAGAACTTCGGGATCATTCCTGATTACGAATATGCTCCTTATGATGTATTTCAGTATCCGAAAGAATGGTCCCAAGCGGAAGCGGGAGTTCTTCACCGGTCATTCCGGGTGCCTCCATCCATGAATGAACCAGGAACACGTATCTTCCTCCGTATGGACGGAATCATGCAAAAGGCTGCCGTATATTTGGACCATCAGCTCGTGGCTATATGGGAAGATGGTTACCTGCCGCTTCTCGTGGACATCACCGAATGGGTCAAAAAGGATACAGAGCACGATCTTCATGTGGTCTGCGGCAGCTTTGACAAGGTCGAGATTCCTTCAGGTCAACAAAAAATCACGGGCCTTGCAGGCTCGTGGTTCGGTTCGATTGCCAGAGGGACATGGCAGGACGTATATCTGGAAAGTCGGCCGGAGATCTCGCTTGCCGATGTAACGATCCGAACGTCGGTACGGGAGAATCGGCTGGACGTAGATGCTGAAGTAATCCATCCCTTGGCTTCCTCCTTGAAGACATCCCACAAGGCTATTCTTCATGTGCGCGAGAACAGTGATTCGACATCCTCCCCTATCCTTCAAGCTGAAACTGACGTGTTAGCCGTAAGCGGCCAAGGGGTTTCGAGCCGGCTGACGTTCCGCCTGGATTGGGAGGACGCCAAGTACTGGAATCCGGAGCAGCCTTTCTTGTACAGCTTGGAGCTTGTGCTCCTGGACGGTGAACGGGTTATCGACCGGGTGGTACAGCCATTCGGCTTCCGTGAGATCTGGACAGAGGGTTCGCAGTTTATCCTTAACGGTACGCCCATGAACTTGCGCAGTGACTCCTGGCATTTCCAGGGTGCCATTCAACAAACGCAGGAGTACGTACGCACCTGGTATGGGATGTGCAAGGAGGCAGGAGTTAACTGTGTTCGTCTGCATGCCGCGCCTCATCCGACCTATTATCTGGATATCGCCGATGAGATGGGCATGCTGATTGTGGATGAAACGGCCATTTACGGTTCGAGCAAATCCATGCCTGCAGATCATCCCGATTATATCGCGAACTGCACAGCCCATGTCCGCAGACTGGTAGAGCGTGACCGTAATCATCCATCCATCATCCTGTGGAGCTTGCAGAACGAGATGCGCTGGGTGGACGGCCGCGATATATTCAAGCAGCATATGCCTTCCATGATGAACCTCATTCGTGAGTTAGATCCAACCCGCCCGATCATTGCAGAAGGCGATAACCGTCTGCTTCCCAAAGAACTCACGGAGGTGGAGAGCAGGCACTATAACATAGACGGCACCATCGACGCGTGGGATCGGAAGGTGCCTCTCGTGTTCGGAGAGCATGGCGGCTGGTGGTATGTCTGCCCCCAGAACAGCAGCATGTACGTAGGTTTGACCGCGTATCGAAACACGGATGAATGTATCAAAGGTCTGGCCGAGAAGGAGCGGCTGTTCGTGGAATATGCGAGGCGACAAGGCGTTTCCGGAATCTCTACCTTCAACTTCGCCCATTATTTCATGCGGGCCATGCCGGAGCGCGATGTTGTGCTTCCTCCATCCGCTCCAGATACGCCGGGGCCGAAACCAAAAGTCATTCCCAAATACGCGCTAACGCTCAATAACGGTCTTCTTCCGAAGGAATATCCGCTTTATATGAAGAACCCGTCCTTCCCGATCATGGAGGCCTCTTTCAAGCCAGCTACCATGATACCGGCAGAATACAATCGTTCCTTCTTCGATGATAAGCCGATTTCGAGAAGCTTCGATGTCTATAACGATACGTTCCATTCAAGTAAGACTCGGATTGAATGCGAAGTACGTCAGGAAGGCAGACTCCTTCACCAGGAACTCTTCCTGTTCAACCAAGAACCGGCGATTCATGAGATCGTGACCGTAACCTGGAAACCTGAGCCTGTTAAGGATGTAACAGCTATACACGTTCATGCTTCAATGTTTCACGGCGAAAAGCTCGTTCATGAGCTGAATTTGAAGTACAAACTGTATCCCTCACACTATAAGACCACCCCTGTCTCTATAGGCCGACCTGTGGTCTACATAGGCCGGAGCGAGGATTTCGATTTGATGAACAGCCTTGTCCCGGAATGCAGCCAAATCCGGCTTGAACAGCTTGGTGAGCTTTCCCCCACTCACCTCGTCGTTGCAGGCAGCGGACTGGAGGATGAGGACGGACAACTGGAGATCGCGCTCCAGGATTATGTACGGAGGGGCGGGCGTCTTCTCCTATTGGAGCAGCTGCATCTGTCTCTGGGTCATTTGACGATTTCGCGGCAGGATTTCATCCGAGCCCAAGCGGGCAGTTATGACCATCCCATCCTTCAGGGCTTGGACAATGATGATTTGATGTATTGGCACGAAAAGATCCGTGAGGATGGCCCTCCTCCGATCATCCACGCCGCTTTCGAGAAACCGATCAAGGGCAGCTTCAATATGATCCTGGAATGCAGCGCAGGGGATTTTGGAGATGGCGGGGATCTGTGGTCCCCTCTTCTGGAATACCGGGATGGCAGCGGTCTCTTCATCGCTAATCAACTGCAGCTCATGGAGCACTTCGATACAGTCCCAGCGGCCTGCTGCTTGCTTCGCAACATGCTCGCTTATGCAGGAAACGTCGACACGATATCGATCCGAACGGGTGCATGGGTTGAACCGGGAGAAAAAGCAGAGCATTTCCTGCGGTCCCTTGGCCTTTCCTTCGACGTGCTCGGAAATATCACGAGCAGCCTTCTCGGGACATATCAACTTATTGTCGTGGAGCCAAACCTCCTGTTAGATTCGAATTCCATAGCCCTGTTGAATGAATATGTTTGGCAGGGGGGTAAACTCGTCATCCTTCCCGCTGCTCCAGGTCATGAAGCCTCCCTTTCTGCTCTGTTGAAGCGCCCTGTCTCGATCCTGAAGCATGAAACATACCACTTGGAGGCGAATTACGATAGGCCTGCGGTCCAAGGATTAAGTCCGGTTGACCTGTTCGGTTTCGACAAGGTTTTTCTCTCACCCAGAGAAGTCGTTAATCGTCCCTTGGCCTCTTACCGTCTGGATACGACCGATACAGCAGTACTATGTGCAAGCGTAGAAGGGACTGCGTGGAAGGATTATTTTGTGCATGGGCATACGTCGGAATACAGCAGGCTGGCATTGGTGGAGCTAAACCGGGATCATCAGCGTCCTGCCGGGAGTTTCGTACTGCAAGTGGAACAGGAACAAGGATGTATCATTTTATCTCAACTTCTCCTAGAACCGGATTCCGCCAAGTCCATACGCTTATATAGCCGACTCTTGGCCAATCTGGGGGCTGCCATAGACGACGGTCTTCTTCACAGATCCAAAACAGACGCGCACTGGTCCGTTGAAAAGGTCATGGCCCTGCCTTGCAAGCCTTGGGTCAATTACGAGGCGATGAAGGCCTATTATACGGACCCGGAATTCTCGCTGAACAATCTGGGCGAGGGGCTCTACGGCTGGATGCTCAAGAAAGAACGAAGCTCTTCGGACGGTGCCTTTCTTATCCAGGATCCTGGGGATGAGCGCTGGTTCCTCAGCTGTTTCGTTCATGGTTTGGACCCTTCATGCAATCCGGTCGATGGTATCCTTCGAGGTAAGCTTCAAGTTAACACGAACTGCGAATATGAGATTTATCTGAACGGAAGCCGTGTTCCCGATCCGGAGAAGCATATTGAACTGCGTGCCGGTATTAATCGTCTGATCGCCATCGTGCAAGGATCCGGGGAGGACATCCGGTTCGGTATGGTATTTAGGAACGCAGACGGTTCATACATGAGGCATCTTCAATATCGTCTGACCTTGGATGATGTAGAGCCCAAATAGGTTTACTTTTCGTATCTGATACTGCGATAAAGATATTGAAGAATCATTCCATTTCAGAAGAGGTAGGTTGCATGCATATGAAACATCCAACTGCACTTGAAGTTCTTCTTGATCAAGCAAACGAGAGTCTATCTGCGAACAGTCATGCGATTGCCACTTGGGATATTCCCGGCTTTTACCAGGATACGGAGGGGCACACGCTCGCGAAGCAGCGGATGGAGAAGGACGCCCAGACGGCCTATACGACTGCACTGGCCTACCGGCTGACAGGAACAGCTGCTTATGCAGACAAAGCGAAGGAAATCATCATGGGCTGGGCAGTGGTCAATCGGGAGATTACAGGTGCGGACGGACCATTGGTATCCGCCTATCTGGGGGTTGGACTCATACTTGCGGCGAATGAAATCAAAGAATGCGTGGACTGGAGCAAAGAAGAGCAGAGTATCTTCACCCAATGGATGACCCAGGTGTGTCTGCCGGAGTGGGATCGAATCCCTCTCCGCAACAACTGGTGGAGCTGGAGTTTGTATGCCCAATTAGCGCTGTATCGTTTTATGGATGATAAGCTTCGTTTGGCAGAAGAGGTAACTGCTCTCAAAGAACATCTCGACCACTCCCTCTCCATCGAAGGGTTCATTCCGGAAGAAGCTTCCAGAGGCAAGCATTCCGTGTGGTATCATTATTTCGCTCTCGCTCCGGTAACGGCCGCCGCCAAGCTCGCCCTCGACACGACGGGAGAAGATTTGTTCCGCTGGGTCTCACCGGGCGGTAAAAGCCTCCAGTATGCTGTCGAACAATTCTTTCATTATGTTAACGGGCATCTGAAGGAATGGCCCTATGACGATAATCCAATCTTCCCGGCACAGCTCTCTGCAGGGACATGGCCCCTTGATCTGGTTGAGGCGATGGCGAACATCTATCAGAATCCGGACTTTGAACGTTTTGTCGCCCCTTACCGTCCGATCACGGGCAATATCAATATCAACAGCGGCCTTTATCATTCTTATGCCTGGATCTATCCCGAGCTGCAATTTCAACTTTAGCTATAAGAAAAAGCCTTTCCGGATATGATCGGAAAGGCTTCTTTCTGTGGTCTATTCTGTTGTTATAGCCTGCCCATCCCGAAGCAGGTAGGCTGCTGCTTCCTCCGTAATATGTTTGCCACTCTGGGCTTGAACCTCATGGAGAAACGCTTCCGTATTCCCATTATCCAGCTTCTTGAGCAGGCTATTAGCGATCCCTCCATTATCAATCCAGGACTTCTCCCGAAAGAGTGCTACCAGCGCTTTGAGTGAGCTGACATCTGCATAAGTGGAGAACGTCACAACCGCTTCCTGTTCATTCCCCGCTTCGTCTGTGGCGGTTACTTTGAAGGTGTGAGCTCCCAGGGGCAGCGTATAGAGAAGCACCGCCGCTCCCTGCTCAATCTGCTGATCATCGAGCCTTGCTGTACTCTTCAATTCATCAACCCCCGACACCTCATCGACAGCAGTCCATGACAGATTCAGGGACTCTGCGCTTGTGTAATATCCAGCAAGCGGCTCTGCCACCGAAATGATGGGTGCCGAGGCATCCAGATTAAACTCCAGCGATTTCGCTTCCTCCGCGTTTCCGGACGAATCCAGTGAACGGTATAGAATGGTATAACGGCCATCCTGACTGAAGGTCAGAGAGTCCTGATAGGCCAGCCAGGTATCCCCTCCATCCAGACTATATTCTGATGATGCAGATTCAGAGCCTTCAGAAGAATGCAAGGCAAGGGTTACAAGCTGTGTATACCATCCATTCATGCCGTCCGGTTCTGCCGGACTCATCAACGCCGTGGTCTCAGGAGCAGTTCGATCCGTATCGATCAGGGAAAATTGGATGTCATCGAACCACATTTCGTTGAACCCGCCAACATAGAAACCTACCGTTCCAGATGGATTGTGCTTGGTATCCGACCCTTCAAGTCGAAGTTCCCCGTTAACGTACACGCGGATGTCGGCACCTTCGACCCGGATGCGGATGCTATACTCCGTATCAGGCTTCAGGTCCTCATCAGGTAGATTCGTCGTTTTCAGAGCTGTCCATGCTCCATTATAAAGAATCCATTGTGAAGTGCCAACCGCCAGCTTCTTGTATGCAATTTTCCCGGATGTGCTGGAGACGGAACGATCATATACATATAGAGTTCCCGTATCCGGCATGACAGCCGGCGTCTTCAGCGTGAAGGTAAGGTCATAGTCGGTATATGTCTTCGGATGAAGGGCCGAGGCACCTTTGAGAATTTTATACTTTTTATTGCCATCCACAGTTACAATACTGCGGTTCGGGTCCACCGGCCATCCGTTCGCTCCCGAATCAAAATCCGTAAAGTGCATTACATCAGATACCTGAATGCGTACGGATGCTGATGCTTCCGGGTTGGCGACTGATGTTACGGTGAGTTCAGCCTCGCCTTCCGCCAAAGCAGTTACCAATCCATGTTCATCCACAGCGGCAATTCCCGGTTGGGAGGTATGAAAGATAACCTCCTTATTCTCGGCATCAAGCGGATCAAATTGAACTTGCAGCTGCTTTTGTTCCCCCTTGACCATGTTGGTATGGCTCTCACCAAGCAGCAAACCGGATACTTCCCTGCTTGGAACGGTAAATTTGATGTCATCAAACAGGAGCTCACTGAAACCGCCGGCATAAAACCCTACCTGGCCGGACGCATTGAATGTCGAATCACTTGCTTTTAGCTTCAGTTTGTTATCCACATAAACACTAATCTCCGGACCCTTAACGATGACTTTCATGTTATAGACCGTATCCGGCTGCAGATCAGGAGCAGCCAGAGTATTCTGCTTCACTGCTGCCCAGGCCGCATTATACAAGAGCCAGGCAGATGTTCCATTTGCATACTTCCGGTAACCAATCCTGCCGCCGCTTCCGCCAGGGTTCAACCGGTCAAACACATAGAATGTGGCATCATCTGCAATGATTTTCGGCGTCTTCATCTTAAAAGTCAGCTCATAATGGTTGAACTCGTTCTCATTTAACGTTGTTGCTCCTTTAACGAGCTTATACATATGGTTACCGCCTTCAACCTCAACAATGCTCCGGTTCGGGTCTGTCGGCCAGCTGTTTCTCCCGTTTTCGAAATCGGTATAATCGATAATGCCATCCCCAACTTCAACGGTAACCTGAACCTCATCCGTTAAGGCCGGGTTGTCGGCAGAAACGGCTGTAATCGTTGCATTCCCTATGCTAACACCCTTCAGCTTGCCGCTTGTATCCACCTTAACAATCGAAGGATCGCTCGACGTGTACTGAATAGCGGGGTTCGTTGCGTTCCAGGGAATTACTGCGGAATACAGAGCGTATGACTTCCCGATACCGATGGTTACGCTCTCGTCATACAATTGGATCCGATCCACAGCAATGTGATCCGGAGCCAGATATGGACCGGCTTTTCCCTGGACCCCTATCTCGCTGAAAGGGATGGCCGGAAAGCCAGGGATCTTTTGGAACACTTCCGCATCCGCCTTCAAATTCAAATCCCCATTCGCCAGATTAACGAAGCCGGGATCATGATCCGTAATCCAGTTGTTCGCATACTGGAGCAGGTTGCGCTTGTCACTTGCTCCCTGATTATTCGTGCCGCTTAATTTCCTCGTCGGGTTATAGATCACATTGTTCTGAAACGTGTTAGTATCCGGATAATACCGGTTCTCCGTGAAGAAATCCGCCAGTTCCGGATATTTCTCGATATGCGGTGTGCCTTCAAAATTGTTGTTCTTTTCAAACAATGCCTTCCATTTAGGCATATAATTTTTGGATATTTGCTGATCCGGTTGATCGCCTAGATACATGTCCGAATATTCATAAGGTACCTTTGCATCAATAAAAAGATTGTTCCGGGTCTTGATATGGGCACCGCCGTTATTAAGAATGGCATCGTTACCCATGCCGTTAAATATGTTCTCTTCAATGGTAATGCCCATTGTAAAGTTATCCGGATATACCCCTTGAACCCCTGCCTTGCCTTCCCCGATATTGTGGAAATAATTCCGGCGGATTACCGATCCCCGTTCCTGAGGCGACTCGCCCAGATTCATATAGATGGCACCGAGATCCGAGAAGGTTTTGCAGACGTCATAAATATTGTTGTATTCCACGAGATGGTCATTGCCAAAGATCAGCATTCCCGGATGAGGAGCGTCATGAATTTCGTTGTGTGAAACCTTGTTCCCCGCACCGGTCAGGAAGATGCTCGGATTATAGGCTTTATGGTAATAAGCAAAATCATGGATATGGCTGTTCTCCACGATATTGTTGCCTGGCTCAAGCGTCTTCTTATCTCCACCATTCAGAATCACCCCGGTCCCTCCGATGTGATGAATATGGGAGCTGATCACCGCATGATTCACTCCGTCCACTTTGGCAAAGTCGTTATACAACCAGCGGCTCTGCGTATTAATCAATACGCCCCCATTGGAGAAATTCCGTATTTCGCAGTGCTCCAATCGGACGCTGTCCCCTCCCATAATGACTGCTGCGGACTCCCGGCCATTCTCCAGGATCAGGTCCTCAAAGGTCACATGCGACAAATTGTTCGCGTTAATCATCGGTGTTTTAAGCATTGTAACCATGATCTCAGGATGATCACTTTCAAAGGCAGCCGTAGGCATAAAGTAGAGTTTGCCTTGCTTCCGGTCGATGTAATATTCACCTGGCATATCGATCTCCTCAAGCAGGTTCTGGGCAAAATGGAAGTCCGGGTACCAGTTGGTAAACAGACCGCTCATCTCTCCGTATGCCAAGGTAATCGTCTTGTTGCTTGTATCGATGGATGCAACTTGGTTGTACGACCATTCCCAGCTGTAACCGAATATGCCATCCAACCAGATGTCATCCGCCTCTTCCCAGAGATCCGGTCTTTCGTAATTGTAGGTAAAGGTCCCGCCGCGTGTCTGCAAATCCGGGTCACTGCGGGTAGGTCCGGGATCGGTGATGGTGCCCATCTGGACCGTTCCATTGTTTGGCCAGCGGGCAAGGGTCATGCCTTGACCTTCGACATACAGCTCCATCGGAGGAACCTGACTGACGTCATTGGCTTTGTAATAACCATGCCGGCTCATTACACCGTAATCGGTGATGCCTTGCGCTTTCAGGTCTGCCTGCAGGACTTTCGTTCTGGCATCCGCACTGATGATTCGGTCCAGGACATTCGTGTCCGTTACCGGAGAAAACCAGTTTTTTTGAAGTTCCAGACCGCCGTTTAACCGTACGCTTTCTCCGGGATAAGCCTTGTAGGTTATCCGCTTATTCTCCGTACCGGAGTCCTGCTCCTCCAGAAGAAAACTTTCGCTTCGATTATAGGTACCGCCCCTTAAATAGACCGTCACACCACCTTCACGCAGCCCGGAACCCTTCTTCAATTGCCGGATTGCATCCCTGGCCTTTTCAAGTGTACGGAATGGAGCGGCTTCCGTTCCCGGATTCGAATCGTCACCATCATTTGAAATATAAAAGACAGCACCAGGGTTAACCGCATCTTCCGCATTCGCTCCCGTAACCGGCAGACCCCCCACCAACAAGACCAGGATTAATGCAATAATGATTGGTCTCCTCATCATCTTTGGAAATACCTCCCTTATAAGATCAATCAGATATTATGCGCACGATCACTACCCTTTTACAGACCCAATCATGGTTCCTTTTTCGAAATATCGAAGCAGGAAAGGATACATGACAATCACCGGCAAGGAGCTGACAATGACAGCCGCCATTTTCAAGCTCTCCGGCGCAGGCGGTGTTGCAAGCGTCGCCGTAGTAAACGGGTCCAGTTTGCTCTCGATGAGGATCTGGCGGACAACCTGCTGCAGCACGAATTTGGATGAATCGGTGACGTAAAGCAGGTTATCCATAAACGCATTAATGTGGTAAACCAGATTCCAGAGCCCGATCGTCACAAGTGACGGAATGGACAGCGGGAGCAGGATACGGAACAGAATTCGCAAGTCCCTTGCCCCGTCGATACGAGCTGCTTCGATCAGCGCATCCGGAACGGAGCGAAAAAATGAGATCATTACAAGCACATGAAAAGCATTGGCAGCGGATGGCAGCACATAGACCCAGTGCGTGTTAAGCAGATGCAGTTCTTTGATTAATAGATATTGCGGGACAATCCCGCCATCGAAGATCATCGTGAACAACAGCAGCATGATCAGCAGCCGCTTCATGGGCAGATCGGGACGGGAGAGCGGATAAGCGGCGCAGATGGTAACCAGAAGTGTTAAGGCCGTCCCTACGACCATTCGAAACAGCGTATTCGCATATCCTGACCAGATTAGCGGATAGTCCAGAAGCCCGCGGTATGCTTCCCACTCGAAATCCCGAGGATAAAAATGAAATCCGCTTCGAAGAGCTTCTCCCCTACCGCTGAAGGAGACGGACAGGACATGAATGAACGGGTACACAACGATGAGTGCCAGGATGGACAATATAAGGTAGATCATGGCTGGTGCAATGAGCTCTTGCCATCTTTTTATTTTCATGACTGTCTTCCTCCTGCCTTTACCATAGACCGCTCTCGCCGCGGCTCAATTTTCGCACGGTCAGATTAGCCCCCAGAATCAACAGGAGCCCCACCAGCGATTTAAACAAACCTATGGCCGCGGTGTAACTGTACTGAAACTGCTGCAGACCTACCCGGTAGACATAAGTATCGATGACGTCACCTGTTTCGTAATTGACCGGATTTAACAGATTGATGATTTGTTCAAAATTTGCGCTCAGGAAACCACCAAGACTCAGAATAAACATAATAGCGACCGTGGGCATAATGGACGGGATATTAATTCGAATGATTCGCTGCCAACGATTGGCTCCGTCAATGACGGCCGATTCATGCAGCTCCGGGTTGATCGCCGCCAAAGCAGCAAAGTAGATGATCGAGCCCCAGCCGATATCCTTAAGGATTGAAGAAATGACCACAATCGGACGGAAATATTCCTTCTTTCCCATATAAAAGACAGGTTCCCCTCCAAACCACTTCACAATTTCCCCTACAACGCCGGACGTTGGAGAGAGAAAATAAATAATCAGGCCGGACATGACGACCCACGATACGAAATGAGGCAAGTACATGGTCGTTTGGATGAACCGCTGGAAATACCTTGACCTCACCTCGTTAAGCAAAATCGCCAGTACGATTGGTGCGGGAAAAGCAAAGATCATCTGATACAAATTCAGGAGCAGGGTATTTTTAAGTAATCGATAAAAATCCCCATTCTGAAACAATTCTTGGAAATGGCGGAATCCCACCCACGGACTTCCCCATATCCCGTCGACGACCCGGAAATCCTTGAAGGCAATGACGACTCCATATAAAGGGCCGTATTTAAATACGACGAAGAATGCGAAGGCGAATAGAAATAGTAAAAGCAGCTCTCCGTGTTTTTTTATCGTTTTCATGGCGCACTTCCTTGTTAAACCGAACCTGGAAGACCTCCCGCAAGGGATCATTAATCCCTCACGGGTGTCCAGACCAAGTCCGGGTTATTTTTTGAATTGTGCTTGGTACATTTCATTGGCTTCCTTCGTTAATTCATCGCCGCCTTTTGCCTTCCATTCCGTTACGAATGTATCAAAATCAGTCAGAGGAATTTCGCCGCTGATGATTTGTGCGAAATATTTTTGCATGAGTGACGTCAATTCCTGTTTGTATTTTCCGTCCGAAGGCAGTACAGAGAATAGCAGCGCATCAGTCCATCTTGGAGCAGATGAATACGTTTTGACCGCCTCATTCAGCTTCGGATCGGAATATTTGTCCCGATAAGCCTGGGTGGTAATGTTACCAAAAGAGAACAGACGGATTCCCAGTTGATCACGCTGCTCCTGCTTATCGAATCCAGGCAAAAATGTAGTCGCCCCCGAGGTAGCACCACTCTCAGCAAAATCCCATTGCTCCCCCTTTACACCAAGGCTGGTCATATTGATGGTCTCTTCATCATTGCTCTGTGCCTGTAAAATTTCGAACAGCTTCTCAAGCTTCTCAGGCTGATCCTTGACTTTGCTGCCGATAACCAGGAAATTGCTCTTGATTCCCCAATCCCATGAGCCGTCACCGCCAGGGCCCTTCGGATTTTTGGAGAATGCCATCTTGGCATCCGGATTCAATGCCAGCATTTCCTTGACTGTGGCAGATTCCGGCAGGGCGCCTTTGCTGATCTGCTCTTCAATGACACCGATCCGATTGTTATACAGTTTCTTACGATAGGAATCCTGTGTATCTGTAATAAATTCAGGATCGATGACCCCATCCGCATACCATTTGCGCAGCTTCGCCAAGGCTTCCTTGGTCTCAGGCATGATCGATCCATTTACAATCTGACCATCCCTCTCCATCCACATGGTCGGCTCGACACCGAATGCACCGAAGATGGAATAGAACCCGGATGACCACGTGGACGTAGCTGTTCCTGTCAACCCGTACGTATCCTTCACCCCGTTACCGTCCGGATCCTTTTGTGCAAAGGCATAAACGGCTTCCTCGAATTCATCCAACGTCTCCGGGACTTTCTGAATGCCGACCTGATCCAGCCAGTCTTTACGCCACAACATCCCCAGATCGTAAGGCTTCAAATCGATAAACATCGGGATAGCCCACAGCTCGTTATTAACGGTAACGGTCTGGAAAAGCTCTTTCTTTTTCTCTATATCCGCGTAATACTCAGGCATTTTCTCCTTCAACATGTTCTGATCAATGCTCATTAACACGCCCTGATTTTGGTAAGCGATTACATTAGAAGGATCACCGAGCATGAATATGTCTGGTATATCCCCGGAAGCGATACTGGCGTCCGTTACCTTCACGGGTTTGATCTTTACATTAAACTTTTGCTCCAGCCACTTCTGGACCTCCGAGTCATTGACAACTCCATCCGCGGCAAAATGAATGCCCCAGGAAATTTCGATCGGATCGGAGTTTGCTCCCGGCGTTTCTCCTGCATTTGAACTCGGGCTTGAGGTATTCGTCTCGGAAGTGCATCCGGTAAGCAAGCTTGCCGTTAAACTTACAGCCAGTAAGATAACGCTTACAAATTTGATTCTTTTACTCAAAAGAACCTACCCCCTGTTGTTGGATTGGTTTTGGATTCGAGAATCCCGCATCCTGCATCACGACCCGGCCGGGTATTGGAAACGGTTTTTACATACTTAAAATTTAAGCTTTATACCTTCCGGCGCACAATCCTCTCATTCCATTTTTTTTATGTTTTTGGCTTCAGAAGCCGCGTAGAGCCACTGACGTTATTCCGTTTTTTGTATGTTTTTCAATTTCGATCTGTTCTAAGTCCGCTGGTGTGATATATAATGGACTGCACAACTGTTGAGATCATCAAATTTTATTGTAAGCGCTACCACAGCTAAGATGAGGAGGGGATTGCCATGAGGGGACTTTTTGCCATGAAAAATAACTCCATGTTCGTGAAACTGCTCCTATCGATGACTGCCATAGCTTTGATCACTGTTATTCTCATTTCTTCGGTCACTTACATGATTTCGGCTGATAACAGTGTCCGTAACGCCATCGGTTATAATGAATCTGTCTTGACTCAGCAGAAGGAGCTGATTCATAAGGAGCTGACCACCATCGGAAATGCGGCCAATAGTCTGCTGATGGCTCAATCCTATGTGTACCATACCATCGGAGGCAAGCTCTCTGTAAGTTCATTAATTGATCTATCCACTCTTGTAGAAGAGCAAAAAAAGCTCAGTCCCTACATCGATTCCATTTATCTGTACTATGCCCCGCTCGAACTTGTCCTGACATCACGTCCGGAGGTAAAGACATCTCCTATAGCCGACTTTGCTGACCAATCCTGGATGGATACCTTAAATCAAGACTCAGCATCTCGTACCGTCTGGTTAACGGGAAGAACGAATGGATTTTCTCCGGATCGTTCTGCGACCTCCCTCATTCAGAAGATGCCACTGATTGGCCAAGTGGAGGGCGCGATCGTCATTAATTTGAATCTGGATCGACTCTTCGCTGACTACTTAAGTCATTACAATAGCAAGAAAGGCACCATCATGGTCATTGGCCCACAGGGTGAACTTCTCTATTCCGATGCTCATGACAGAGAAGCACTCCTTCAGGAATGGGATGCCGAACAGATCACATCAGACAGCGGCTACTATATTGGCGATTCTGATCAGATCGTATCCTACACTTCATCAAATATGACAGGCTGGCGATTCGTCGATATCACCGAACGATCCGTCCTTCTGCAAGGCATGAACCGAATTAAAGTCCTCATTTGGACAGTCGCCATCCTATATATAACGGCTGCTGTTGCTATTTCCTATTTTTTATCGAGAAGACTATATCGCCCGCTGCAAAGTGTGATTTCCTATATTGTGAGCTCTGAAGGATCCGAACGGCGCGACAGATCCAGCGCCCCCAGCAGCACGGATGAAGCAGGCTTTATCCGTCATTCATTTGAGCAGATGACACGTAACCGCGATATGTTAATCAAAGAAAAGCTAAAAGTGGATGAACTCCTCACCGGAAATCGCACGGCTATTAAGGAAAAGTATTTGAACGATTTAATCCAGGGAAACGTACAGGAGGAAGCACCAAACAGACCGGACCATGCGGCAGAGCTGCTTAGATTACAGGTTAATTTCAATCGTTTCGCCGTCCTGACCCTTGAACTCGAGGAGCATCAGCCGATGAGCGGATCGGAGGATATATTCCATTCCCATCTGCTCCAATACGGTCTGATGGAAGAGGTGGGAAAGGATATCGACGGAGAAATTTTTGTCAAAGACAGCAGGCACACGGTCATCCTTCTCTCCTTACATCCGGATGCCGATGATACCTTTCCTGTGGAACAAGCCAGAAGCCTCAAATCATATTTTCTCAGTCGTTATGGTATCTCTGTGACCATCGCTGTCAGCCGTATTCACTCCGGCGAACAAGCCGTGCGTGCAGCTTACAACGAGACTCAAGAGGCACTAAATATGAAAATCTACATTGGGAAGGGCGAAATTCTGCCCTATTCGATCCTTGATGAATGGAAATCGGAAGAAGATACCTACTATTATCCGTATGAACTCGAAACGAAGCTGCAGCAATCCCTGCTGAAGACGGATAAAGAGGAATGTACTGCCGTGATCCGGGCCATCACCCGGGAGGTGCTAAAGCAAAGGCTAGGTAAAGCCAATATTCATCAGCTATATGTTCAGTTAAGCGGGGAGCTGGTTAAAACACTCGTTCAGACTGGCGGCGAGGTGACCGCTGTTATCGGTGAAGGATCGTCCTATACCGATGCTCTGGCACGCGCCGAAACTATTCAAGATATGGAGGAATGTGTCTTAACGATATGCAATAAGATTATCGACTACCACCGGGTAAAGCGCTCCAAAATGACGGATGTAACTCTTCAGCTGGCAACGGAATTCATGGACAACCATTACAATAAGAATATATCTGTGGATAACGTGGCGGAACATGTAAAACGCAGCTCGTCCTACTTGGGGCGCATCTTCAAGGAGTCTACAGGCATGACGGTTAATGACTATCTCATCCAGCTGCGCATCAAGCGCGCCATGGAGCTGTTGAAGCAGACAGATGCTTCCGTTGAGGAGGTTTGCCGGGAGATTGGGTATGCAAACGTCAGCTATTTCAACAAAATATTCAAAGCCAGAACAGGACTTACCCCGGGACAATTTCGGCACCAACACGCGGCAGACCAACGGTTAACTCAGGGAAAGGGGCCGAAGACATCCTAAATAGGCCAATTTCCGAAAGAAGAGTCGACCAGGCCCGACCAGACATTCCGTTGTTCTTGGCATTCCGTAAAGAGCGATATATCACTAAGATGACTCGCCTAGGTATGTTAAATGTAAAAAGAAACCGTCCCTTTGGTATGTGATTGCGCACACTTCCATTTTACAAGGAACGGTTTCTTTGGGTTTATCATTTTCAGGATGGGGCGCTCAAGCCAACAAAGCCTGAGCAATCTGATCGATCATGCCATTGATGCCAGTTGGTCCATAACAGCCGATCCATGTCGCGGCATCAACCGAGTATATATGTTGTTGCTCATTTGTATCCAGCATGCCCCAGACACTCTGCTCTGTAGCAGACATTCCCTCCTGCATGATCTCGCTGCTAAGCAAAAAGTAGTGGCTGGCATGTACGGCCGGCAGTCTGTCAACCGAAATATGATAAGCCGTGTCGGAGGGATCGGCTACAAATAACGGGGCAGGCATACCCAGGTCTCGATAGAGCACAGCGCCTGTACGATGTGAGGCTGTATGCACCCGGACCATAGACTCGAACGGGCGAATTAGTGCCACGCTCTTACCTGCCAGTACAGGAGCAAGTTCTTCTGACAGCAATGCAGTTCGTCGATGATAATCTGCAACGATCCGCTTGGCCTCTGCTCGCTTGCCTGTCAGCTCACCGAACAGACTGAGAATGGTCTGCCAGCTCTCATTGCGTTTAAACATGAGAACCGGAGCGATCCTGCTTAACCGTTCATAGTGCGGTTCATGCACCTCGGTACATATAATCAGATCCGGATACAGTCGTTCCACCGCTGGCAGATCGGGAAACTCATACGTCCCGAGTAATTCGGTACCCTGAAGCCTTGCCCTGATATATTGAGGGAAATGGAACGCCGCACTTCCCGATCCTACACTACCTGCCGGGGACAACCCAAGTGCAAGCAGATGATCCGCATATTGTACATCGAGTACAGCAATACGCTGTGGAGATATGGTGACATCATATTGACCTCGCAGATGGCAAATCACGGTGCCTTTTGACGACTCATACCAAGAAGCCATGCGGTTCTGCGGCAAGGGATACATAGAGAGAGCACTTGCTCTCGAAGCAGCAGTTTGCCTATAGAACTGAGGAGGAACTCCATGGTATTTCTTAAACGCCCTGCTGAAATAATACATATCGCGATAGCCCATTCTCTCTGCAATTTCCCCAATAGGAGCATCCGTATGACGGAGCATCCGCGATGCACTCTCCATCCGCAGCTGGATGACGTACTCCATCGGTCCAATTTGCTTCTCCTGTTTGAACCGTCGCTGCAGCTGTCTTACGCTGCATCCCGCAATTGCCGCCAGCTCTTTCAGCTCCAGATTCTGGCGATAATGCCCCGCTATATACGCAGCGACAACATCCACCATGTCTGATGCAGTCCCGCCCTGACCACGTTCATACTCCATAATAAGTTCGTAGAGCATCCCCTGCAGCAGTGCATTGGCGTGAAAACGTTCCAGCCCTTCGCCCCTATTCCATTTCGCTGCAATTTTTTCCGCCATCTCAACCCATTCCGCCTGAGTTCCCGGGTGCTCAACAAACGAAGTACGCAGCGGGTGATTGCGGTGCGAGGGCAAAACAAGGGAGACTCCTTCCATGGAGACTGCCTTATACATGATCAAGATATAATCCATGTTGTCTGAGGTGGCAGTCAGTGTAAAGGAGGATCCCTCTATCACATGAGCAGCAAAAGAAGCTCCAATGTGGCAAACCTCACCATTCATTGCAAGCTCCCCTTCTCCGCCGCTAGCCAGCAGCAACAGATTTGATGTTAATTCGGCTTCGCTAAGACTACTGCCTGGCTGCAACGTACCGCTATGTACGTCAACCATCTTGATCGTCGTATCACTCCATAGACTTGTCTGTTCTTGAAGCGGCATTTCTCTCATCTCCTGACAATAGCAAAGGTAAGGTTGTTGCTGCTGTCATTTTAATTGAGATTCATTCTCATTGTCAATTTTCGGACATTTGTTGCAATACTCCTCTGACATCTGATAGTAAAAGCAGCAGGTAATGCGCTTGCTCTTCGCAACAGGAACGTTGTTTTGGATTTCTGTATATCGGGTAAACGGATTACGCTTTACACCGAACACCTGCCCTGGCGCGCCTTGTGTCAGGTAAGTAAAATCATTCTGAACGTGCTGGCTTTCCAGCCCATCATCTGCATCAGTTGTATACAACCGGCCAATACGTACCATGATATTCTCCCAGAGAATACTCATGGATAGAGATGCAATTGCAGCAAGCGTCTTTAACAGTGGTGTAAGCTGTACTGCAAACATCTCTTCTACCACCTTTTCCCGCCACACTTCCCTGTCTCCTGTCACTGCATCTGCCTGAAGCCGATTCACCGCCAGATAAGGAAAACGTGTCCCCCCCTCATGAGCGGAGAGCTTCGGATGATAGAGGAAACTGTTCTCCAGCTCAAAGGAAACATGCTGATGATGAAAAGTCATCGCCGTCACCAGCGGAGCGGTCCACAAATAGCCAATTCGCTTGGCTAGCATCGAAGCGGCAACCTTCATGTCAGGCGCAGCAATATACTCCTGAAACCAGCTTATATACTCTCGGCATGCAGCTTCTTCATGCAGCTCGCTCAAAGCAATGATACGGACATTAGGTTCAGGCGGCATACCAAGCCATATCGAATGATCCTCCACCGTTTGTTGCCATAAGTCTGTCGAGAGATATTGGTTCATGTTAATTCGATCCCAGCAGGGCTTCCGAAGCCTGATCTACAATCAGATTAATGGCAAGCGGTCCGTAGTATGCGATCCAAAGTGTTGAATTCACATCATACGCACGGTTATTTTTCACGGCATCAAGAGACTTCCATACTGGATTGTTAATCATAGCCTCTGCTTCTGCGGCAAACAGCTCATCCGACAGTACGAAATAACGATCCGCGCCAATCTCCGGAACCTTCTCCATTGAGATTTCAACAGAGGTATCATCCTTGATTCCCTCAACGAGTGCAGGCATCTTCAAGCCCAGATCCTGATACAGAATACCGCCTGTACGATGCTCAATACCATGGACACGAATACCTTCTTTTCTCGGACGGATCAGGGCTACCGTTTCATCTCCCATTTTCTCTGACAGCTTCGCCTTCAGTCCAGCGACTTTGTCCTCATACGCCTGACGCACCTTCTCTGCCTCGTCCTGCTTGTCTGTAATCTTAGCGACCGTGGCTAACGTATCGCGCCAATCTTCGTAGAAGTCGAGTACGAGGGTCGGTGCAATTTTGCTTACATTCTCATACTGTTTCTCCTGGAAGTCGGTCATGATAATCAAATCGGGGTCCAAGGCTACAATTGCTTCCAGATTGGGCTCGTCCCGTGTACCCAGAACCTGTACGTCACTTGGCTGATCACCTAGGTATTCTGGAAAATCGGTGTTACCTCCAGCGATAACACTGCCTGCGGGCTTCTCGCCAACGGCTAACATTTGATCCAGAAACTTAACATCAAGTACAGCAATTTTATTTGGTTTTTCGTTGAGTGTCAGCTCACCCTTCATGTGTGTGATCGTTACAGGGAAAGCTCCTGCAGTCTGAACTTCTTCAGTGGCAGGTGTCTCCGCTGGTGTTGCCGCAGATTGCTTACCGCTATCTGTACCTGTTCCGGCACCGCAAGCCGTCAGGACAAGAATCAGGGCCAGCATCAGGCCCATTAACAATCGTGATTGGCGGGCAGTGTAGGTATTGCTTCCAGCCGCTTGCCCCTTCGTTCCTTGTTTCATGATGAATCCCCCTTTTGTATAATACTGATAATGATTTTCATTATCGAAACATAAGGAGAGTATAAACGATCTACACATCGCGTTACCATGTACTTTTGCGACATTTCAGCCGGACTAATGCGACATCAACGAGCCCTTACCCGCCTTTTAATGTTTCAGCAAACTACGCTTGCAGTTGGTAAATGTCTGAAAAAGCTCTTCCTCCTCCGGCGTATTTCCATATTCACCTTGCCGACAATAATAAAAACAAAAAAGGAAGGCCCTTCTCTATTCCATAGAGACTGAGACGACCTTCCAATCTTCTTTTCGAAACTGCATTAACACGTTTGATATAGAACTCACCATTTCCAAGCTACTCTGGATACTCCCTTGAGGCCTCGATCAATTCATCTTCTTCATCAAAAACGTTCAGAACTCTCTCAATATCACTCACTTCATAGCTTCTAACAACAATAAGCTGTTGCATATGAAGACCTGGTGGGTCTATGTCCGGTCGTGACAAGTTATTTAGTAAACGTTCTGGTGTATATAAGATGCTCCACCTTCTGGAGCCGTCCGTGAAATACATTGTGATCTCTATCCAATTCCATTCTTCTGGATGATCCGATCTCACTTCATCATCAAAATGCCACTTGATCAACCTTGGTCTTGAATTCCGTTCTTTTACGATAGTATAACCTCTCTTCTACTCAACTTCTTAAACGCCGAGAATTCCTGCTTGGAATTGATATAATCTAATATCTTTGCCGCACTGTCAGCTGATCTGAGTTCTTCCGTATTCACTTCAAGATCATATTCATCATAGGCATATATGTAGTCAAACTGGGAATGGGCAAGTCCAATTGCGCGATCTCCCCTGCTTTGCTCTCTTCTGGTGAGTTCTTCCTTGGAGCAGTGCACGCCCACAAACAATATCGGATAGTCTGAAAGCAAATCATAAAAACCGTTAAACCACTTGTCATTGGTAATGACCGTATCCACAATGACATTCAAACCCATCTCCGAAAACAGTTTAATGGTTGAATAGAACAATGAGACAATCGGGTCAAAAAGGATATCTGTCATCACATGAGGTTCCAATTCTCTTGTAGGTTGCATATCTGGGTATGTATTGTCGATAAACTGGTCATAATTCTGGAAAAATTGATCTACAGACAAATGATGTAACGGAATGTTTCCCTGCTTTTTCAATTCCATCGCGATACTTGTCTTTCCCGAACTTGACGTTCCGTTCAAAAAGATAATCAGTCCTCGTTCCACATGAATCACCCTCACGTATAAGATTGGCGTATCTTTCAGAAACATGTTCCCGTATCCTTGTGCTGGGTAGCCAGCACCTGTCAAATCAAGGCCCTATGCCTGCAGCTTGAATATGATGTTATGTGTAGTCATCTGCTCTTATGAAGCAGATTTACATATTCTTGCTCAATGATAAGAATGCAGCGACATTAAGCTCCACTTTCTTTATCGAGGCTTACATTAAACGAAGCTGGTATAGGTTTTTGTCCAGAATCATTGGGTATCACAATAATTTCAACCGTTAGATTTAGAGAATCAGGCAGTTCGTTTTCATTTATATTCTCAATACCAACCAAGTAATAATGCTTTTCGTCCAGCTCTATCAGACCTCCACCTGTCGAGCCAGAAGTTGAAATTAAATTCCCGTCATTATAAAGCTTACAAGAAATATTATTCTCCTTCAAACTGAACCCTTTTACTTCATATCCAACCTTGATTTCATTTTCGGTGTAATAAGCATTTCTTAAATTAATCGTACCACCATCAACCATTTGGGTCTGAATCTCAATATTTGCGTTGGGCATCTCTGGTTTTCTTAATAAATACCCCACTCTAAAATACCATATCGTCACCAATACAATTACAAGAAGAACAGTAATAGCGATAATATACTTCTTTTCTTTTATATACATCTTAATTACTCCTTACATCTTCAGTCTCCTTCAAGTTCTTTTCCAAACCTGTGCTTCAAATAATATATTATTCCTGCGCGATCAACATCTGAGAATTGTCTTGGATCATTGACCATACGCTCATAGACCTCATCAATCGTTCTCCATCCGATATTTGTCGTTTCGTCACCCTCTTGTAAGAGTTCCCCCTCCACCTGACATATAAAATACATGCCGATAGAATCCACAGGCCCTTTCATGGTTTGATATACACAATACGGCTCCAAACATTCAACTTCAAAATTCGGATTGATCCCACATGTATCTATTCGCTTGTGACTATCTTCTACGGCCACAACGGTCAAACCTGTCTCTTCATATACTTCTCTTCTCAATGCATCTATGATGGATTCGTAAAGTTCCAATCTGCCGCCCGGTAATTCCAGTGACTCCTCATTCTTTTTATTTCGAGTCTGAATTATGATTTCTGTTCTATCCCTATCATGGCGTTCTATAAAAGCTCTAGCATTAACATAGAACATGAATGATTCTCCTTTAGTTAATGTCTTCATATCAAAGGGTTCATGAACATCTAAGTGTGTAAAACATAATGTGTAATTTTATTTTCCCCACCCACCCTTTAACTTCTCAGCAATGTATAACTGCAATCTGTGGATGTCTGAACAAACCTCTTCTTCCTCAGGTGTATTTCCATATTCCCCTAGCCAACGGGGTGTGTTGATATGCCACTCTTTTGACCTATATTGTTTACGATTCCGATACTCTATCATATGGTTCAAGAGATACTCCAGAGAGCCGAAGGATTGCTTACTTCTATCGTTAACTATGATTTGTATTTTTTCAATGATCGCCTGTAGCATGTGTTGGATATATTCTTCTGTACTCATGAGCGTCTACCGATAAATAGCTTACTCTGAGTCCAATGAAGATTATAGCCATAGCGATATAGCTCAAAGTATGGATACAGGCAGTTTTCTGCCTCCTGCAAACCTTGATAGCGGGGCCACTGCAAGTAATAGGCTACCCAATAATCGCAAGCAATGGAATAGTATGCTTCACTTAATAGCTCGATATTTTCGTTGTAATCGCTACGTGAGCGAAGAAGGTCTCCAAGCGCTTCGTAAACGACCTCGCTATCCTCTTCATCCGTACCTTGAAGCAACCTTTGCTCTAACCTGCCAATTTCGCCTGGCTGTAATACAACAACTTCCTTTACACATGATAAAGCTCTAAATGCTTCCTTAGCTGCATCCGCCGCTTCGTCATCCTCCGGTACCTTGGAGAACAGGAGCTTCAATCTTTGGATTAACTCCTCCCCCAGACTACGCAATGTGTCCTCGGAAGCATCCTCATTCCCGCCATTGAAATAACCTGGCACATATTCGCCGGCGAAATCCTCTGGATTCAACATCTCATAGATCGGACGAATCCTATCCAGGAAACGCTGGCCTTCTGGAATCGGCTCAAACACCCGTTCAACGCCTGCTCCCGTTGGCATAAACCACTGAAATAATCCATAGAAATGGTCTGCTTCAACCTCTTCATCATCTTCTGGCTCACATTCGTCTCCGCCCATCGCTAGTAAATAGCGGCCGTATTCCTGTTGTTCCATCCATACCATCCCTCTCTCAGTTCAACCCAATTACTACTCTCTCTATCAATTACTTTTACCCTATGCTTCCCATAACCTTGTCACTTGCTCTAATTCCATCCCTTCAAATTGAAGCTTATAGATATCGGGTTTGCTGGTTTGATTAGAAAAATCAAAGCCGTAGCTTGCATCAAAGTAATTCATCATCAACGTCATGACATGTCCGTGCGTGCCAATAGCTACCTTTTTCCCCTGGTATTCTTCTAGAATTTGCTTGAACACATTTACAGCTCTATTCTGGCAAACCGTATTAGACTCTCCTCCTGGTAAAGCATAATCAAGGTCTTCAAACATTCGCTTCGAAGCAGGCATAAATTCTTCATTCCTAATATTATCATCTGAAAAATGCCTTTCCCGCAGGTCCTCCATAATATGAATGTCTATTCCCAATGCTGTTGCCAGCCCCTCCAAGGTTAAGACAGCCCGGGCATACGGACTTGAAAAGATGGTATGTATTCCTTCGTCCTTTAATATTTCTGTTATTTGGGCTGCATTCCCTTGGCCCTTCAAGGTAAGTCCTCTCGTTCTTTCCGTTCCTTCCGTATACGGTGATTCCGCATGCCTAACCATATAAATGATAGTCTTCATATGCCCTCCTT
Source organism: Paenibacillus illinoisensis NBRC 15959 (assembly GCF_004000925.1). Taxonomy (GTDB): domain Bacteria; phylum Bacillota; class Bacilli; order Paenibacillales; family Paenibacillaceae; genus Paenibacillus; species Paenibacillus illinoisensis. The sequence continues at coordinate 126,933 of NZ_BIME01000011.1, forward strand.
GAAAGTTAGTGACGTAGAACTCTACGTAACTTCACATGATTGATCTCTTGTAATATTCACGAATTTTTTCAGGGTAACCTTGAATATCCAACCCAAAAGTGGACATTACGGCGTAGACCCAGCGATCGATACCAAATGCTACACAACCAGAATGCAGATATTTTTTATCCATTGCGGATGTGATATCAAACTCCCTGCATAGTGTATCTTTGACATTATTAAATGAGGCAATGGAAAAGGAAATATCTGAATTGGGGATCTCCACAACTAATTCATACTTCATATCTGCAAGCATTTGATGTTGGGCTCGTGAGGAATCCTGAGGAAAATAAAACGGGTCGTGTGCAGTTTCTATTCTACCGCAAAAACCTAATTCATTGAAAAGATCCCAGATCTCCTCTAAAATATCATTTCGTATTTGAGTAACAAATTCAGGTTGTCCGAAATATATGATCTCTCTCATTGAAAATTCATTCATTCGATGTTGCCCAATTCTCCATGCTGCTTCGTGTCTAAAGCAGCTTCCTTCAGCCGTGAAAACAATTGGATCCTTGATTTCTTGATTTTTCAGCTCTTGGTAACAATGAAAACATACAGCAGGCGAAAGCATAAATTCATTTATCCTAACGAGATTTTCAATATCTTGTTCATTTTGAACTTGTTTGAGTGCGTAATAGTCATGAGGCAGTTCAGCTACAAAGTATGCATTTTGAGGAAAGTAATTTACATATTTACAAATATCCATTACTTCACGCGGTATAAGAGAGGAATACTTTCTGTTTTTTGCATTGTACTTCTGGCTGATGCTATGAAAAAGCAAATCAAATATGGAATACAGTTCTGCTGCAAGTTCTTTTTTCATTGTTCCATTCAAAACGAAGTCATTTGCCATTTCCATTTGATCTATTTTAGGATAGGTTTGCTTTGGTTGATCTTGCGTTCTAATCAAACGAGATCCCATTGCTCTTATTTCTTTTTCTTCAAGGATCATTTTGTGGACAATATCAAGCAAATATTCCGTATTCGCTTCGTTTTCACTTTCAATCAAGATCTCTCTGTTGATTTCGTCGTATGTACATCCGAATATTCCCTCCATACTATAAGCCAATTTTAAAGTGAGTGCATGTGCTTGTTTATCATTCAGTACCCCTGTAACAGGAACCCGGATAGACATGATGGATGACCTCCTTTGAATTGAAACGAGATTAGACTCGGAAAAGCGGAACATAACTATTCAAATTAAAATCAAGCAGGACTTTCGATATGCTCTAGGAAAGTCCTGCTGCTGATCTGATTAGTGGCTATATTCATTGTTTTGTTTGCGACGCTCATAAATGGCCGGCATAATCATGTATAACAATAGGATCGCTATCAAGCCAGATAAACCAACAAAAACGGTAATACCTATGGGCGACAAAACATGTGCGAGGTAAACCCCTATTGCACCAATCAAACTAGCACCCTTGGTCGCAATTTTGTTCAGTGCCATATAAGAACCCCGCAAATTTTCAGGTGCAAGATCTCCTAAAAGAGATTCGTAAATGGGCACAAAAAGCACTTCGCCTAAAACCGCTATGACCATGATCCCGAATAAGATCCACACTTGATTACTGTATGATAAAATCACATAGCCCAAAATATACATGGAAAATCCTATGAACATGGTTCTTTTTTCGGGCCACTTTTTAATGAACTGCGTGAAAATAATTGAAAGAGCAATGACAAGAATCGTATTCTCTGTTCTCAAATAACCGTAAACCTGTATTCCATCTAACGTCCAATTCCACAGGTCAACATTGTGGATATTATTTTCTAAGCGGATCGCTATAAAATTGGCCAAGTGGCTTTCAATCGAAAATAATAACATACTCGACAGGATGAAAAGGATAAACAGAGAATCTTTCATTACGGTTCTGTAATTGAGAAATAGATCCTTAAATACATTTCTCTTTTTGTTTTGTTCCTCTTGAGGCATGTTGGTTTCTACAATAAATTTGTACGTAATGATGAACGAGCATATGGAGGATAAAAGCAGCAACATGAATAAAATGAATAAGTGGTTGTTGAACAGTAACGCTCCAAGCGTTCCCCCCAAGGCTATAGACAGGTTAGTAGCCCAATATAATATACTGTACATTAATTTCCTCTGAGATGAATTCGTTACATCAAGAAGCATTGCTTCGGAGGCGGGACCGTATAAACCGGAACATATACTATTCATCACAAAAAAGACTATGGTTATATAAGGAAAAGTGCTGCCGGGTAAGTTCGATACCAGCAGCATCAGATAGGTAATTACGCGTAAACCCTCTGATAAAATCATCAATTTTTTGCGCCCTATTCGATCCGAAAAATATCCTCCCAACATGCCTGCAGCAATATTACACAAAATCGCTATGGAAAGAATGATGCTTGTTGCACTAATTCCGATATATCTGGCGAAATAGATAGACATAAACGGAAAAATCATGTTGGAGGTGAGGGTACTAAAAAAAATAATGATAACTCTCAGCCTTACATTTCGATGCAATTGAAAAAAATCACTCATACGTATATCCTATGCTTACTGGTTCAGAGTGGTATTCCCACACTGTATTTTCCTGAAACCACAAATATAATGTATGCAGTCGGCTTTCTATCTCTGTCTGACTATCTCCATAGATCAATAATGAAGCAATAGCGTCTACACTTGATTCGGCACCGTTAAATGATTTTCCGATGTTTTCTTCTTTTATGGTGCATTTCAGAACCCATTCAAAGGGCAGATTAGAATTAACCGATAACAGCTTCCCCTTTTGAGGAGGTACTAGCATCCAACCCGTCAGTTTATTTGAAGTCGGAGTTATGTTTATGGTTTGACCGCATTGGGCTCGTATAGATTCTTGTAATATATCAATTCCTGTTGCAAACTTTACACCATCATTAATTTCCCCTCCACCTACACGACAGGCGATTTCACATAATAGGATTTGATCATTAGTCGTATGAAAAAACTCTGCATGAAATGCAATAGGATGGTCGGGTACAGGAAGAGCATTTAACACGGTTAGCAGTGTTTGCTGAAGTCTTTCATACAGCAAGTCTTCTGTATCTAACATTACAGAGCCTAAATAGTTATTTTCCTGAAAAGCCAGGCATCCATTGATATAACGGGACGGGCTGTATAATAACATGTTGTTTTTCTCGTATAATCCATCGATATGATACATATCTCCATCAACGAAACATTCAGCCTCCAGATTCTTATCGAGACCGTTAGCTAAAAGAAGCTCAAAATCCGTTTCATCACGAACGATTTGTACACCTACAGAAGCGGCGCTATCTACCGGCTTGACCACGATAGGAAGACCGTGCTTGCTCTTGAATTCCAGCAAATCAAATACATGATTTATTCTTACGAACGCAGGTACGTTAGCTACTTCGGAAACCTTCTCTTTCATAACCACTTTATCCCTGAAAGCAAGTGCACTTTCCGCAGTTTGCCCTTTAATATTCAGATATTCTCTAAGCTGTCCAGCTTTCAATAAATCAAATTCGTGAGCAGCAATGATCCAATCAATTTTCTTAGCTTGATGGAGCTCCACAATAGCAGAATAAACTCTTTCGTCAGTATCCATATTTTCATATCCAATTTTCTCATCAAAGAAATCACCAAAATGCTCGATATGTTTATGCTTCGAAAAGATGATGAATTCACTGTCAATACCACTGAGCCATTCTTCGTAATTGACTGTATTCGGAGAAAACCTATTTAATATAACCGTTCGCACAAGCTCCACTCCATTTCCATAATAAGTGCAGTCAGATATTAGTTTTCTTCATATCCAAATGTTTTGGATAAATAATAGAATTGGCTGTTCACCAGGATATAAAAAGAGAACAAGTAGACACCTTGCTTTAACTCCGGACTCGGCTTTAACTTGATAAAAACGGATGAACGTTCACCTGGTTGAATTTCCAGCTTGACTTGATGAAACTCCACGTCAATAAGTTCACTATCAATGCTAATTCCGGCAATGTTTATTTGGAGAGGCTCATTTTGCTGATTGTTTATTTCATACAATTTTGCGTCCAAACCTTCGTTTCCAAAACGGAGATATGGATTCCCTGTAATCGACAATGCAGTCTCAGGAAAATCAGAAATGCATCCACAATGAAAACATTTATAACTTATGCGTTTCACTGACTTTCCTGGTCCTGTCAGAATCGAAGACTCGAATCTAGCACTTGAATAACCACAATCATAACAAGTAGAAGTAAAGGCAAGTTCAGTAATGTGCGTACGCTTTTCACTTATCTTTTCAAAAAATATATCTCTCTTGCTGTTCGTATAGGAAACCATCTGAGTGAAAATTTCCTGATTCAAATTCAAATATTTCTGTTCCAACTTGCGAAGTGTACTTTCCAGCTTGCTCCTCGATTGGAAGCAGTAACGATATCTACGATATAAATTAGGGATGGACTTCCAGTAGTTATAGACATCCTCTATTTTCCCTTTTAATTGGCTGCCAATAGAAACACATTCTCTGAAAAAGTCCAAGCTATCTTGATAAACATCAACACGCTTCATGGCTTCTTCTACATGATTTCTTGCGGTTAGAACCACATGCATCTCATCATGTTCAAACGGTTCGTTGGAGAACAGCATTAATTTCACGCTGCAAGGATCACTTTTAATAAAGCCGACGTATATTTTCTTCTGATTAATGGATATTTGTTTATGATCGGAGTCCAAAAAGGATATTTTCGCGATATCCAACTCCTGCAAACTCGACTCTTCCACCTGAATTTCGACCTCAGCATAAGTTTCATCAGCTAGATCTGACAGGATGGCTGTGACCTCTGAAACATCATTCATGGACACACGAGTCTTCTTTACGTTAAGCCCCCCATACTTTAAACCCGGATCACCAATTTGTGAGAAATAGTTGTTTTCAATACCGCTATACCTAAGAAATTCATTGATATACTGTGTTTTGATCCCTTCGGAATATCCATATTTCGATAAGTTATGAGCCAGAATATTCTCAGTAATATCACCAATTTTAATACTCGGTGTTGTTATGATACTCAATGCATGCCCTTCAATAAGGTTCCTAAGTATTGTATGACGGTATGGAATAAAGCTTTGAGCTCCATCACCAAGGTTACACCCATTCAAAAACAGGAATTTCGCATACAGATCGTTGATGGAAAGCCTTTTACGGTTCTCAATGCAGCATTGGTCTGTGTGTGTCAGACAACGTGGCGAAAATTGGTTACATTCTCCCGTTGTGTTGTCTTTATCGGTCTCATCTGCCTGCACACTACAAAACAAATAATCATTCATGACGATTGCACATTCCCGGCAATGTGACATATAGCTAAACTCAAGCAGCCTGCTTTGTTGGAAAATTAGGTCTGATGTGCTTTCCAGGGAACAATAATCTCGAGGTAAATAATGAGTTACCATCTGACCTGCGATGCCTTGTCTGGCTTCATCCTCTCGGAGTTTAATCCGATTGGCCAGTACAGAATTCAACCGAAGGCTGCTATTCAGCTTATCCTCGAGTACGATACGCTTCAACAAATACAAACGTAAAGTCGTGTAATCGGTAAATGGTAGAAATCCCATGGGCTTTGCAAAATGTGCCAGCTTGAGGTTAATTTCGCCATCCAGGCATGAATACGGCATAATAAAAAACCAAGAGTCATAGTCGTCTCTGACACTTAGCCCTTTATTTTGGATAAACTCATCCAGGCTATTCAGCCTTACCACAATCTTTCTAAAATAAATCGCATATAGTAACGCAAAAAGGGATTCTTCCAACCCCCACGTTGAACTCTCCACCCACAGACAAGCTTCGCGGCAGGCGGAGGACATCGCTGCATTATGCTGTGCAATCAATTCTTCAATGGAGTCTGTACAATGGAACTCAGAAGCATATTGGGTATTCAGCAATAGATGTGTACCATTTTCCTTTTCCAGAAAAGCAAAAATGCTTTGTTGGTGCTCTTCAAAAACAGGCACAATCCTCTTACCTGAACCAACGGCTTCCATCTGATCTTTAACAAAAAAGCGCAGCTGATCTTTCGATCGTAATGAATGAAGTGTGACCGAATGATTATCCATGTTGAATGACTTCTCCATGTTGAATCACTTCTCCATTGTCCCATTTCATTGACGTTTGAAACCAATCCACTGCCGCTAGTAATCGTTCCTCGATATCCTGTTCACTACTAGCCATCAATACGAAGGAAGCCAGACAATCATTACAATTACGGCCATAGTTAAAGTGTTGGTCAGCGGAAGCAAGAAGCTCAAAATCGATTATCTCATCCGGGTACTCCGTTTCCGGTGGCCCCAAAAATGTGCCTTTTCCTGGATGAACCAGCACATTGCCACTGATCGTCCGCGGCTCTCTCTCAATAGATTCCCAGGATATCGGGATACCACACTGCATTTGGACCCATGTTTTCATTAAATCAATGTTAAAGGCCGTTTTTAATGTTATACCAATCTTGGAACCACCCACACGACTGGCAATTTCACACAATATTAGCTCATCTTCCTCTGTGTGAAATATCTCCGCGTGGAAAGCCATAACCTCCGGGCAGGGTAAATGGGATAAAATCTGGTTTACCATCTCATTTAACCGCGTTACCAGCGGATTATCAGCTTCCAGAATGTAACTTCCAGATGGTTTAGCATCCATGTAAGCCAGACAAGAATTAATGTAGACAGAAGGCCAGCAAAATAAAAGTTCACCCTTCTTGGCAAGACCATCAATATGATAAATTCGTCCCGATACAAACTCCTCCGCGATCCACTCTCCCTTGAAGCCTTCTTCCAACCTGTTCGCCAGTTCTGATTCCGAATGGATGACCGCTACTTCTTTGGAACCTGTCCCGTCTATTTTCTTCACTACAATGGGATAGGAATGAGACTCAACAAACTTTAATAAGTCCAAACTTGAAGTTACCTTGCAGTAAGGCGACAGTTTTATGTCTGTATGTTTCAGTTTATCTTTCATCATCACTTTATTGCGGAATGCTAGAGCACTCTCCATCGTTTGGCCTGGAATACCCAAATAGTCACGTAATTCCGCTGCCCGAATCAGATCAGATTCAGAAATAGCAATGATGGCCGTAAACTGATATGTTTTATGTAGAGCAATGGCTCTTTTCTCTACATTACCATTGACCGAGAATTGATCGAACCATTCCATGTGTTCATAGTGATTTACAACGTGATTATAGCTTGACTGATATTCGGAGGAAGACAGCATCACTAATTTTTGTTTTGTTGAGTTTAACCAGCTTTCATAGGGTGTAATGGTATGATTTCTTCGATTAATGATTAAAATAGCCACAATGGAATACTCCTCTCTATACTTTCGCAGGGGACAACTCATAGAAGGTTATGGTATCTGCATCACTACAATAGATCGCCCATTTAGAAGGTGTGCTCTTTATATCTCCAACATTAATCAGGTATTTTTCATACTGATCCAAAGGGATGGATCTCCCCAACTGAATCGGAATTTCATTGTAAAGCATCTCACCATCCACCTGATGCACACCGAATAATCTTTGATCATGGTTGTGCCCATAAAAAAAAAGCCGATACGTTAACATTTTATTTTCAATTAACGGATGAAACACATCAGGACCGCTCTCTACCCATGGCAGCTGATGACCATGGATAAAGAGCAGATTACCTTGGGCAATTTCCCTCGGATAATCTAGAAATATAGCGATATTTTCGGGTATTTGTGTTGAAGGCATCAGCTTCTTCAGCTTTTCTTCCTGATTACCGATAACGCCTTGAAACGTACGAAGTGTATCGATAAATGAATGTGTTGAATTCATAACATAGTCGGGTAATTGTTCCGGCTCCACTGCACTTTCATCCGCTGAAGATACGCTTTTTTTCTCCACTTCAAAAACATCACCCATACATATGATTTCTGCTTCAGCATGATCTTTACGTACTTGGGTTACCACTTGTTCCGCTTGAGCAAACCGACTATGAATATCGCCAATCAAAGCAATCTTCATTTCGCACTAATGTCCTGTTTTACGTTGGAAAAATGCTGTTGAATGTACTCCAGAATATGCTGGTTATCTTCTAAGCGGCCTGCTAGAATATGATCTCCGTCATGCAGAGCCGGAACAAAAGGCACACCCGTAAGCTCAATCAGTTCTTTCCTTTCAGATCTTTCCTTCGTAACATTGATATTGATATAAGAAACACCCAAGTCGGTTAATAGCTCCCGCACAGGTTTACAATAGGGACATCTTTCTCTTTGGTATAACTTAAACATAGACTGATTCCTCCGCTAATGAATGTTGAATGGCTTGCAGACTGCTTCCTCGTTCAAAGGTATGGCCCATTTCGCTTAAACTCATTTCAATAGCACCGAAAATGCCCATGATATCGATTACATCGACAGCACCCACATGACCAATGCGAATACCGGTATCTTTTATTTCACCTTGTCCGCCTGTTACGGTAAGCCCAAATTGGTTATTGAGGATTTGAAGTAACTTTTTTGCGGATACAGCACCAGGTGCCTTGGCAACGGTAACCGTATTACTTCTTACTTTTGGATCCTGAACGAACAATTCAAACCCCAACGCTTCAAGTGCAGCTCCTGTTGCCTTAGCAATTCCTTGATGTCTACGTACACAAGCATCGTAGCCTTCTTCATTCAACAATTGTAAAGATACCTGCAGAGCTTGAATCAGAGATACACCAGGGCTGGAAGGAGCCATAGGGTAGAATTTACGATAACGTTCAAAAGAAAAATAATAACTGCGTGTCTTCACCAGGCCAATAACATTCCATGCTTTAGCCGACACACTAACAAACGCGAGACCAGGAGGCATCATGAATCCTTTATGTGATGCAGCAAGTACGATATCCAGACCCCACTCGTCCATCTCTAAGGCATGAGATAACAAACCGCTGATCGCATCCACAATAACGATCTGTTCCTTATCCTTGAAAAACTGTCCAATACTTTGGATATCGTTCTTAACGCCTGTAGAAGTCTCGCTATAGACGACTAAGATGGCCTTGGCATCCTGGTGCAGTTCGTACGTTTCCTGGATGGATTCCATGGAAGCTGATGTTCCCCAGGGAGAGCGGATCTCAACTACCTCGACACCCTGTATGCGGCAAATATCTACAAATCGCTCACCGAAATACCCATTTGACACTACAATTGCCTTGTCACCGATATTCAAGCTATTTGAAATGGCTGCTTCCATAGCTCCGGTTCCTGATGAGAGTAAAATGTAAACATCGTTTTGTGTGCGAAACCATTTGGGGAGCTCCTGATTAATTTCCTCAATCAATGTCTGCATTTGTGGTGAGCGGTGATGAATGACTTCCTTTGCACCAGCCATTAAAATTTCATTGGGAACCTGCGTTGGTCCCGGAGTTGCCATACGAAGTTTCATAGTCATCTTTTCCTCTCTATAGATCAATAAAAAGGGTGCGAGTTGCTTCCTGCAAATCAAAATCAAATAAGACTACTCGATGGGTGGAGGACATTGCCAATTTATAATTGCTGACAGGAAGCGAAAGACTTGTTCCTAGAATGGAACTCTTGATGTGAGAACTCCCATTCATATCACCAGTCGTTCGAAAATGTTGATATTCAACCTTTTTTTCATGAGGGGCGATTTCGTTTAATATCTGCAACAGATCTTGAACCGCCCCTGGCTCATAACGCATGACGGTCAAACCGATCGTACTTCCCACTGCACAAACATGTGCGATCCCACTACCTCTTTCCATTTCTCCAAGGCAGCCTTCAATCTGTTCTGTAATATCATAGGCATGATCAAAGCCTTTTGAAGCCAATTTTATTTCTTTTAACATGGCGCACTCCCACATTCGAAAATTTAGCTAACTAATGATTTCTTTTCAGCCACCATGTTGACAATGGAACCAATGGATAAAAAGTTATCGAGAACTAGATCCTTGTCTTCAAACATAATGCTGAAATCATCCTCCAATTTAACGATAATGGCTACGGATGCAAAGGAATCAATCGGCAAAATTTCTTGCTCTGCAGGTGTTTTTTCGAGCTTTGTAATGGTCATGACGATTTCGGTTACTTTTTGCTTCAACTCGTTATGCATCATTCCACCTACCTTCATGTCATTTTTTCTTTGAATTGTTCCAGTCTTGAGGTTCCTTCTATTTCATCCTCATTAGAAAGGGAGAAGAAGCGCTCAACAAATGATTTCTTCCATTTCACGGCGCTGCCATAATCCAGCTCTCCGTACTTTTCCAGGAATGTTTCATCTCTAATATTTAGAATGGGTTGGAGTACATCTGAATAATGTTCATCATACAAATAGTCCAAATAGTAGAACGAGTAGAATAACGCTTCGGTTGCCAGCAATTCATTAGCTCGTTTCGCGAGTAAATCCCAATCCAATTGACCTCTTTCCAACAAGTTCAGCGTACATTCGCGCAAATCACAAAACTTAATCAAATTCAAATCGGCATGCAGTAATACCCATTGAACGTTGGTTGCCTCTTTATATAAGTGGATCGCAATATGAATCAAAAAATCCATTTCTTCAAGTAAAAAAACAGGGGTATCTTCCAAATTCGTTTTTACTGCATTTTCTAGTAATGCTTTTGAGGCTTGATAATTTTTCTTCAGATCAACATCGTAGGAAAAATCGATATCGATATGCCTTAGGAACGGGTCATCAGAGAGTTTTACATGTGGATAAATGTTCCCGATATGCATTTTCCATAGCATTTCCTCTTGCCTCGATACCTGGTTGATCGTCTTGCTTGACCAATCGTAGTCACCAATCACATACCCAAGCGATTTAAGTACCTGAGAGACCTTGTTCCGATCCGACAAATCAATCAAGAAGTCCAAATCATTACAAATTCGAAGCCCCATATCTTTGTAGACATTTGGAAGAAGTACAAAGCCTTTGAGAGGGATGGCTTTGATCGATTCTTGGTCAAATGCCCGTAAGACCTGCAGCCCTTCCGCAAACATCAGTTCATTACGATGTTTGTTGCTAAGATAATAGGAATTGAACAATCGCTTATACATGTTTTTGATTTTCCCTGTTTGATCTAGTCGAAGTAAGTGACCTCCGATGAGCTGGAGCACCTTATGACGATTTGCCAACGAAACCAACTTATCGATATCGAATCCGTTATCTATAATTTCTTTGGCTTCTTCTTCGTTCTCTACGGTCATCTCAATACGTGAGCAGAGTAATAAGAGCCTTTCATGATCATGAAGCTGTAATTTTTCGTTCATTTTATCCTCCTGAATGAAGTGATAATGATATACTCTCATGTTCCGGCAGCACCCCTGATCCGATGATTCGGAGCGCTTGTACTTGCTCTAACATTTCTGTAATTTTTTTAACAGAGAGTTGAAGCTTTTCATGATTGACTTTTATATAATGATTCCAGGAAATGTCGCTGTTCTCTGGTATCGTTTCAATATTTTCTCCTATTCTCTCTTGATGATTGGATAACGGTTCGATGAAGCAATCCGGAGAAGATGAAACGGTTGGATAAAAAATAAAGGCCACCGGGCACTGTAATCCTGGCTCAGATGATGGCATTAGTTCCCTGAATAATTGAGGATCAACGGCTACCTTATGTTTAGGTGACCAAATATCCTTAATTTCTTCGGCGTTAATGTTCATGTTTACCTTATTGATCACTTCAGGGTATTTGGTTAGTGTTCCTATGCCGATATGAGGGTAATCCGGCCAACCACTGGCCATCAGAACACCATTTTTTTCAAATAAAAACGTTTTGTCTCCACTCATGATTTGATAGCCGAACCGGTGTACTAATTCCATGATCGTCGTTGTTTTTCCCGAGCCTTTTGGACCTGTAATCAAATAGGCCGAGCCATTACGGAAAGCACAAGAAGCATGCAGAATCACGGTTCCTTCATTTTCTTCATTCTTAATTACAACATCTCTAATCAGCTCTATTAAAATTAAATTAAATGCTTCAGAGGTGACGTCTTCACTTGTAACATCAATGAATTTAGCAGAAGCATCAAAAGTTAAGAGCGTATTGGTGTGCTTGCAGAATAATTGTTCCTTTTCTCCAACGTGTTGACGGACAGCTGGTATCGTAAAAAATGGAGAAGCACTTTTACGAATATAGAGAGGTTCCCAATCATGATGTCCAGCATAATTCGCAAGATCTGCTTGTCCCTTCTGTATACGAATGGTCGCGATACACGAAGAAGTATCACCCTCTGGTTCACGGATGACAAAATGTGTGCTGAAGAAGTCAATCACCCGGTCTATATGAACTCCATCTTCAACCAACATAACCATATTTGTGTTCAGAAAATGAAGTGTAATCGTTCTGATGTCAGACACCTCTATTCGTTTAGAATTACTTCGTAATATGATTGTGATCCCTATAGGCTCTTCGCATCCCGGCTAACGATTTCTTAATAGGATGCGCATCCTCCCACTCAATTAAGGAGGTAATGAGTTCCTGGGTTACAGGGTGAAGACTTTCTCTATAAGCTTTATCCTTCATCCATGGACGTGATGTATATCCGCCCTTCGCTTCATCCTTGGCTTGCAAGCTAAAATGGACCGTTCGTCTTTCACTACCTGCCTCTGCAGACCCACGGTGAAGTATTAAAGCATTAAACAATACAAGATCACCAGGTTCGCAATACAGTGTGACTTCATTAGGGAGTGGAGACGATTCCCTGTCTAAAATTGCTTGCAGTTCTTGTTCATTCAATGCCCTGATATGCGTACCAGGAACCGCTTTAAAAGCTTCATCTTCATATAAGGAAAGATTGGCTAGCAAAAACGTCGTTTGCCCCGGTTGATCAAAATCATAGGGATCCTGCTGATCACGGTGCCAAACCAGATTGTAATCCACTCTTTGAGGAGCCCAGAAGGAGTGCATTGTCCAAAATCGAAGTTGATTACCGATGATTTGGGATATAGGAGACATGATCTTTGGATTAGCTAACAACTCGTCAAAAGAAGGATGACGGAGTTCCGGAGATAAGATGTCCGCCACACCCCATGTATCGTAGCCCTCATCCTTTTGGGTATAACGGGTCTTGAACTGTAAAGGATCACTGTTAACTTTTTGATAGACCAATTCTATAGCCGATCTTAACCTTTCCAACTCCTCGGCTGATATTACATTCTTCAATAAAATGAATCCATCCGTATGATAGGATTGCAGCTGATCGATGGTTAACAAGGCAAACAGCTCCTTTATCGTTATTTACTTATAGCTGGCACTTCCACTTTTTTATATCGTTGCTCTGTATAGTAGTTTTCGGCATCAAGCATTTCTTGAAGCCCCTGCAGTTTAAAAACATCTTGAACCGATGCGATTTTATCTTCAATCTGTAAGGTATTCCCTGCTAATTTGATTTGCTGAAATGTCTGTCTGATAGCGTGGATTGAAGTTCTTAGTCCATGATTTGCATAAATCACCATTTTCACTCCATAGTCTTGCAATTCTGAGGCACTAATCTGAGGATAGGTTGTGGGTACCAGGATGATGGGTAATCGATTGGAATAGAGACTTAAAAAATGTATAATTTCGGACGGATCATTTTTCTTGGAATGAATTAATATAGCGTCTGCTCCTGACTCTTCATAAGCTTCTGCTCTTGCTACAGCCTCATCCATTCCAGCACCCGCAATGAGCGCTTCAATTCGGGCAATAACCATAAAATCCGGGTTACGCTGTGTATCCTTAGCAGCTCTGATTTTTCCGGAGAACTCTTCAATAGTAGCGAGCTTTTGTTCTCCGCCAGCAAAACTATTTAACTTAGGAAACAGTTTATCTTCCATGCAGATAGCAGCTATACCATTTCGTTCATATTCACGTACCAAATGCATCACATTATTCACATTTCCATACCCCGAATCACAATCGGCGATCACCGGAATGTTGGTTACAGCATCCATTGAAGCAGCCGCTTGCAAATATTGTGTCATGGTGAGAATATTCGCATCCGGCACAGCATTTACTGCCGAGATTTCCAGACCACTTGCCCATATGCCGTCAAAGCCCGCTTCTTCTACCAGCTTTGCACTTAATCCGTCATGTGCCCCTACGATTTGGATAATTCTATCATCAGCAAACAAACTTCTGAGTTTTTGTGCTTTCACATTAAATCTCCTCACTTTTTGGGAATGGGACTTCCTTGTTCGGTCTGAATGATGTCACCTATCTTTTCCACGAAATCCGCGTCGACTTCAAGCGGCATCAGCTGACCAATTCGGTAGCCAAGGTACATGGGGTCAAGGCCCTTCGTTTTACTGACCCGTTCAATGTGCTGATAATAATAATAATGCAGGTTATTGAGTCCACAGATTATTTCCGGCTGGGCAATGGTCATTGGCACCGTTAGTACCTTTTCAAGGAAATACGCTGAAAGCTGTAATATGGGCGCTAATTCATATTCCCCTTCATACCGCTTCCACTTATTCATAACCGCTGCGAATTGTTCCGTCGCCAAATTACCTGCTCCTCTAGCCATCCCACATATGGATGTGTCAATGTAAGATACGCCCAAGTCCAAAGCTCTCAGCGCATTAGCAAATGACAGCCCAAGATTGTTATGTCCATGAAACCCAAGGGGGAGTTCGGTCTTATTCTTCAATGCATTGACAATGGCTGTAATATCGTCAGGATGAAAAGCACCATAAGAATCTGCAAAATAAAAGACGTCAGCACCTGCATGTTCAGCCTCTTGGGCAATCATGGCTAATTTACCGGCTTCAATGTAACTCGCTGACATCAAATTAAAACAAACCTTGAAACCCCAGTCTTTCAGAACAGAGACATAAGTTAATGCTTTTTGCACATGTTGGGGGTATGCGGCAACACGAATCCAAGCCACACATGAGTCTCGCAAGTCTTCAAGCTGACGAAGGGTACAAACTTCAGGAATTACCATGACAGCGTATTGTGAATACCTGAGTTCTTGCGGAAGGGAAAGAATAAATTCAGCATCACATTTAGCAACGCTTCCAACCTGAGTGGAACGATTGCTGCCCGAACCTCCGCGATATCCAATCTCAATAATCTCAACGCCCGCATGATCCAATTGATGGATCAGCAGATTAATCTCTTCAGATGTAAACATCCATTGGTTCAGATTTCCGCCATCTCTCAATGTACAATCCAACAAAGATATTGGGCTAATGGTTCAAACCTCCGTTTCACAGCTGCAAATCAAGAGACACTTACAGCCAAAGTAGACATAAAGCGTTGTACAATTTCTTGTGGTGTCCACTCTACACGTTTTCCAATTTTCCCTGCATTAGCTTCTACCTTGCAATGGAACATTACAGGACCTTCTTCCACTTTTTCCGGGAATTGATCCAGTGATTCAATAACATGCACCTTGTTATACCCTATATTCTCCAGGGTTTCTTTTGAATTTGAGAAGGGAACGGTGTGTTGTCCCCCTGTGCTCTCATGCATTTCGTTATCCAGAACGACATGGATGAGATTGGAGGGTTGGTGCTGGGCAATCATAAGCGTAAACCCAAAATTCATTGCGAACGACCCATCCCCATCCAGAACGATAAACGTGTTATGAGGATTCGTTATGGCCAATCCTAAGGCAATAGGTGCAGCCATCCCCATGGAACCTACCATATAAAAATGTTCCGGCCTATCACTGGCATTATACAAATCTCGCGTGATGTATCCGCAAGTTGATATAATATGGGCATCTGGATAAACTGTAAGCAATTTTTCAATGACTGCTATTTTCCTCATATTGCCTCCTTAAATCGCCTCTTTGATCAGCAAAGCTACCGGCATGCTGTTCTTTTCAATAAGCTCCGTGCATGCTTTAACAGAAGCTGCACCATGTTCTTTGTCAAATTCCACATAAGGTATTTTGATAGCATCCAGTATATGAAGAAGCCTCTCGCCAATCAGATCATGTTCGACTGCATCATTCTCATAAGCCCCTCTCCAGCTGATGATTAACAAAGCCGGAAGTTGATAGATTGAATATAAGGATGTCAGGACATTCATGGAATAGCCGAGACCTGAATTTTGCATCAGAATTGCACACTTTCTGCCACCTAGATGCATACCTACTGCAACCCCTAATGCGGAATCTTCCCGAATTGCGGGCATATAGATAATCTCTTTCTTTTCAACATACTCCCTATCTTCCAGAATTCTGAATAATCCCTTTAATAAGGAGCATGGCACTCCCGTATATGCATTGTAGCCTTGTTCAAATAATTCATTTGTAATGCTTAGTGCTTCGTTACTCATTCACAATATCTCCATCTCTACGTTAGTTTGTCTAAACCGTTATCTCACTTTCTCCATAATGCTATCCAAAGAAAGTGAAGAAGAAATGATCTTATTGGAATAGGGGTGCTCCTTCTCAATGTGATACATACGAAGGGCATCGGTATCCTTCAAGATATGACCTGTCAAGATGCATGCCACCGTTTCGTCCCTATCGATTACCTTTTCTTGTATTAACTTTTTGACACCGGCTACCGTTGCAGCGGATGCAGGTTCACAACCGATTCCGGAAGCATCTACCACAGCCTTAGCATTTAAAATTTCCTCATCTGTCACAAACATGGCTACACCGTTGGTCTCCTCGAGCGTACGCTTCGCTTTGCGCCAACTTGGTGGATCACCAATATTCAGGGCTGAAGCCAGGGTGTATGGATTTGGCTCAGGTTCTAGCACTTGTTTTTGTTCAGCAATCATCCTATAGAATGGGCTGGCTCCTTCTGCCTGAATAACAGCCACTTTAGGCAATTTATCAATAAAACCCAATGCGAACAGGTCGGAAAGGCCTTTTCCTAAAGCTGATACATTACTCAGCGCCCCACCAGGTACCACAATCCAATCTGGCAGTTCCCACTTCAAGTCTTGCGCAAGTTCATACACAATGCTTTTCTGACCTTCAATCCGAAAGGGGTTAATCGAGTTGCAAATATAGAGGCCCAGTGATTCACTATTTTCCTCTAGAAATTTAATGCCATTATCGTATGTACCTTCGAAGGAGAAAATATTCGCACCATACGCCAAGGTCTGAAGTACCTTGTTTAAAGAAATATTCTTGTTAGGCACAAAAACATAGGAATTGGTTTGTGCGATTGCGGCATACATAGCGAGTGAAGAGGATGTATTTCCTGTGGAGGTGCATGTGAATCTGCTGTATCCCATGGATTTCCCATGTGTGACCGCAACGGTCATTCCATTATCTTTGAAGGAACCGCTTGGGTTTTCACTTTGCGCCTTCAACCACACTGATCTTGCCCCCACATATCTCTCCACGACTGCCGAATTATACAGCCCTGTATTCCCTTCATACTTTGAAATCACCAACTCTTCTTCCACGTCCGGAAAAATAAGTTCTTTGTATCTCCAAACGCCACTGGCATAGATGGACCGGCGGTCAGACAAACGTTGATGAAAAAGATGCTTGAGTTCGTCCGAATCGACCTTACTAAAGTCTTGTTGAATATCGAGCATTCCATTGCATGTACATGTATAACGGAATTCGCTATACTCGGTCTCACAGTTTATACAGATATATTTCATGTTTAATTGATAGACTTATTGGGTCTATCCTATCCCCCTCTTATTCTGACTTTAGATCATCCTGTCACGGTATTTAAAGATGATTCCACAAAAAAATGATATTTTTTGTTTAATTCCATAATCTCCGTCTTTTAGACTCAATTCTAGTCGAATATCCAAAATAAGGTTTTATTTTCCACTATGTTACACTAAGACGTTACTCTTGAAAAGCGCTTTTTGCATAATTTTAAATTTAAATCAAAAAGTCAATTTTTTACCACAAAATCCTCTAAACCATGACAAATTTCGAGCATGAAACAGAGGAGAAAACAGACTGCTTCGGAGTATCGCTATAAGTTAAATGGAATTCACAAGTTACTTCGTACTAGGAGGAAAGCGAGCTATAAACAGACCAACAGATATAAGGAAGACGAGGTTACACGAACTAAGGAGCGAGGTACGTATGATCCAGATCAGAACCTGTTAGATGAGGAAGTGGAATTGTTACTGAGGCATTGCCAAAACAAAGGAAGAAGGCCTTCTTCGTCCCCGATGGGATGTAGATGACCTTCTGATAATAGTGAACGATATGGATATAGATGTTGTGAAAAGGAAAGCATCACGCGGCTTATGCAATGGCGAGCCGCGTAAGGATGAGGTGCTGCGCTTATTCAAGCAGCACCTCATGGAGAAGCGCCACGACCGCAAAGCCGTGGCGCCTGCCTGCTGCATGCCGCCAATCGGCTCATGCAGCTGTATTCTTGCCGCTGCAGTTACATGGCAGCGGCTTCTTCTCCCAGCGGCAGCGTGTAATACTGCGCCTGCTGGTCTTCATGCTGCTGGTATACAACGACCAGCAGCGTCCGGCCTTTCGCGGCAAGCGGGCTGGCGCCAGCTAGCACACGCTCAAGCCGGAACGGAAGCACGTCCAGGACGGCGTGCTTCTGCAATTCCTTTTCGCCGAGACGAAGGTCGGCGAAAGCTCGGGCACCCATGACCGTCTGTGCGGTCATGGCCGAGGTCATCGGCAGCGCACGCGAAGCGCTGCCGTCCCCACCGTCCGCCGCTCCATCCGCGGCGGACTGAGCGGCTTCGCTGCCGATCACACCCGCCGCATCTGCGGCAGAGTCTTCCCCGGCAGCAGCCGAACTTCCCGCAGCGACACCTGCACCTGTGCCGCTGCTTTCCAGCCATGCCGTGCCAGCGGCACCGGCAACGCGCGGCAGGCGAACGTCTTCGGGACGTTCAGCCAGCGTTTTCATATACATCGCCCACTGATCCTTCTCCAGCGCATCGTCCCACCAGATTTTGCGTGGTTTGTACTTGTGGCCGAGGAAATAATCCAGCTTCATCAGGCCGAGCACGATATCCATGTGCGGTGTGTTCCGCGACTCCAGGAAGCTGTGCAGACGGGTGAACAGATCTTCGAGCTGGTGACCTATCTTCTGCCAGCCCTGACCCTCCCAGTAATCCCCGAACGCCTGGAAGAAATCAAATGGCGAGTCAAATTCCTGCTCCATCAGATACTTCAGCGTATGGTCCATCCGGTGTGCGTTCCAGTATTTCTCCAGTACATCCTCGAGCCGCTTCAAACGCACGATGTCGCTGAATGGCAGCACGTCACTGCCCAAAATCTCATACGGCGCATGATCCATATACGTGTAATTGTACTTTTCCGCATCCAAACGCAGACCCGTACCACGAAGCATTTTAAGGAACCCAAGCTGAAGCTCTTCCGGCCCCAGTGCAAATACATCGTTAAACGTCTTACGGAACGTATTGTAATCTTCCTCCGGCAGTCCTGCGATGAGATCCAAGTGCTGGTCGATTTTCCCGCTGGCTTTTACCTTGTTCACCGTACGGCTCAGCTTGGCAAAGTTCTGGCGGCGTTTCACCAGTTCATTCGTCGGATCATTCGTGGACTGCACTCCAATTTCGAACCGGAACGTGCCCGGTGGCGCATTCTCTGCCAGATAATCAAGTACCTCAGGACGCATGATATCAGCTGTAATTTCAAACTGGAACACCGTCCCCTGATGATTCTCGATCAGGAATTTGAACATCTCCATCGCATAATCCCGCTTAATGTTGAATGTTCGGTCCACGAACTTGATCAGCTTCGCACCCTTCTCAATCAGATACAGAATGTCCGACTTCGTCCGCTCAATATCGTAATACCGCACGCCGACCTCAATACTCGACAGACAGAACTGACAGCTGAACGGACAGCCCCGGCTGGTCTCAAAATAAACAACCCGTTTCCCGAGATCCGGGATATCCTCTTCAAAACGGTGCGGTGACGGCAGATCGTTCAGATCCGCCTTCGGCCGTCCTGGCATGAGAATGACCTCTTCCCCTTTGCGATACGCGAGTCCATACACAAAGTGGAACTTCTTGCTTCCCTCCAGCTCCGTCAGGAGCTGATGCAGCGTCTCTTCCCCTTCACCCATGACGATGAAATCAACATTGGGAATCCGGTTCATCCAATATTCCGTGTCGTAGGACACTTCCGGACCGCCCAGCAAAATTTTCACGTCAGGCATAACCTTTTTCAGGTTATCAATGACCTTGATTGTCTCTTCAATGTTCCAGATGTAACACGAGAATCCAATCACGTCCGCGCCGCGCTGGTACAGGTCAGACACAATATTCATGACTGGATCCTTGATCGTATACTCCGCCAGCTCAATATCAAAATCCTTCTCACTGTACGCCTTCAGACACCGCAAAGCCAGCGAGGTATGGATGTACTTTGCATTTAATGTAGAGAGAATAACCTTCATGGTTCACAACCTTTGCCTGGACACCCAGACCATATTTTTTTGGTAAAAGTAAAACGCCACAGCCATCCAGCCCCGGATGCTGTTCATGTAAACCTATATCGACACCCAGAATTGGATGCTGTTCGTGTTAAATCTCTATAAATAGCCATTCTACGTATCATGGACATATTCCAATTTTGTCTTTCAAAGGGTGGACACCCTTTTCAAAAAGATGTCTACTCCCCGGGTCCCTCCAATCTACTACATATAGACCCATAGACACTCATCGAAACCATATCCTGTGTAAGCCAACCATCGCTTTCTTCAAAAGCAATGTCCACCTTATGAAAGACAATCTATCTCATTTCGTCCACCATATAGAGACACTCGAAAAACTTCAACCCCATATAGCCTCGCCAATAACTGGATTCAAGTTCTGTTCACGATCCACAATCCATGATTCGCAATCAAAAATCAACATCCATCATTTCATAAGCACCGTTCTGGAATTGAAACCTTGCCCTTTTACTTACTCATACTCGTAAAAAGCATCATCATCCGTATCCAGTTCTTCGCCCGTTTGCTTCTGGAAGAACTCGAGGAATGGCAGACCGTACTTGCGGTACTTGACCTCACCGACCCCTTTAATCATCAGCATGTCACGTTCCGTCTGCGGACATACCACACTCATCTCGCGAAGCGTTGCATCATTGAAAATAATATACGATGGCACATGCTCTTTCGCTGCCAGATCGCGCCGGATCAGGCGCAGCTGCTCGAATACCGTCTCGTTGACCGCCGATGGCATCGCATCGCGTCCGCGACGTCCGCCATAATTCGTACCCGAAGCCGTAGCCGCTGTCTTGCGCACCACACGCTGCATCACTTCACGCTGACCTTTCAGCACTTCCACGGCCAGTGGCTGTAAACGCACGACCGGATACTGTCCCTCGGACAGCATCAGATATCCTTCCGATACCATGACGTTGATAATTTCGGCAATTTCACGTTCCGTGCGGTTACCCATCACGCCATAGGTCGGCAAGGAATCGAAGCCGTACTCCAGTACTTTCTTGGCACGCGAGCCTTTGAGCACCGACGCCACCAGAGATACACCGTATCGTTCGCGCATGCGGTGAATACAGCTGAAGATTTTCTGTGCATCAATTGTCATATCCACCAGCTCGCGGTCGTCCGTACAGGAACTGCAGATGCCGCACGGCTTGTCCTCATGGATCTCACCGAAATAATCCAGCTGCGCACTGCGCAAACAACGTGTCGTGTAACAATAGTCCACCATCTGCTGCAGCTTCCGGTAATCGTTCTGTTTGCGGTCGCCCTCCATCGGGTTCTGCTCGATCAGAAACTTCTGGGTAATAATGTCCTGCGCTCCGAACAGCAGAATACATTGACTCGGCTCTCCGTCCCGTCCCGCACGTCCGGCTTCCTGTACATATGCCTCCATGTTCTTCGGCATGCTGTAATGCAGCACGTAACGCACGTTGGACTTATCAATTCCCATCCCGAATGCATTTGTCGCGACCATTACCCGGATATCATCGTACAAAAACTGCTCCTGGCTCTGGGCCCGTTCATCGTCCGTCATCCCTGCATGGTAGCGCCCTGCCGGCAAGCCTGCCTGGAGCAAACGCTGATGCAGATCGTCCACGTCCTTACGGGTCGCGGCGTAAACAATCCCCGGCTCGCTGGCATGCTCGCGCGCGTAGTTCAACACAAAATCCTTCTTGCTCTCGCCGCGCAGTACGCTAAACGCCAGATTATCCCGCCCAAGTCCGGTCACATATGTCTGCGGGTCCTGCAAACACAGCAGCCGCAGAATATCGCCCATGACCTCGGGCGTTGCCGTCGCCGTGAAAGCCGCAACCACCGGCCGCTCCGGCAAACTGTCCACAAACGGCGCTACCGCCAGGTAGCTTGTCCGAAAATCATGGCCCCACTGTGATACACAGTGGGCCTCATCCACAGCCACGCAGGAGATGGGCAGCTGCCCCATCTCGTCGCGGAACCAGTCCAGCTCCAGTCGCTCCGGCGCGACATAGAGCAGCTTGAGCTCACCACGCTGCGCCGCGCGGATGCGATCATTCACTTCTTTGCCGCTTAACGTACTATTAATATAAGCGGCAGCAATACCGGCGGTCGTCAGCGCATCGACCTGGTCCTTCATCAATGAAATGAGCGGGGAAACGACCAGCGTCAGCCCAGGGTATAACAGAGCGGGAATCTGATAACAGATCGACTTCCCTCCCCCGGTAGGCATTATGCCCAGCGTATCTTCGTATTCAAGCAGGCTGGAAACGATCTTTTTTTGACCCTCGCGAAAGTCGGGATAGCCATAATATTTTTGCAGGAGACCCTGCGCTTCTTCTAAAGTTGGTGCTTGCACACTCATGTAAAGACTCCTTACTTGTCACTGGTGTTCATCCACCAGCTTGGTCCCATCCGATTCTGACATCCGAACACGGCACCATTGCCGCATCCTTGACAACAAAATGGCGTTCTCATGACTTGTCCGTCAAGCAAAACGCCGCTCTCTTTAGTTTAACGGGCCAGCCCCGAATGAGCAACCGCGTTTTACTGTAAAACGTTTGAAGTTGCATCGCCAAAATAAAAACAACCGTTTATCCTGTTTGGACAAACGATTGCTTTTTCGTTATGAACGAACCACACTCATATAAAGGAGGTATAATCAATCGTACCGATCAGCTCGTGTGCTCATTGTAATCCAATGCTAATCTTTCAGCGACTCAATTTCAGACTCCGACAGGCCACTGGCTTTCGCGATAACAGAAACTTCAATTCCTAACGAGAGCATATTTTTTGCAATCTCAATCGCCTTTCTTTTTTCACCTTCCACTAGTCCCTTTTCAGTAGCCCACTCAATCATTGAGGCTTCGTCATGCAAATACTTTTGCCGCTCTTCATACAAACGACGCGCCTCTCGATCCTGACTTAAAAACTCCAGCGTATCCATCGCTTTCTTCAGCGTAGGTTCATTCATTTGCAGCACCTCCCAATTGGATTTGTCAGCACCTTTCAGGAACAAGAGCCAGTTGATCAGCCCACCTTCCATCGGGACGGATTGATCGTCCAGTTTGGACAGTTCCATAAAATGCACTTCAAGATCATCACTCAGCTCAAGTCCGGTATGGTCATCTCTAAGGTGAAACACATTATGATAGCGCTCGTTCGCAATAAACGAGTAATTTAGAATATTGATGGTGACGCACTTCTTAAGTTCCTTATAGGTTTGACCCTCCTGCAGCTGGCTTGAGTAACGCTTGCTCCAGTAGTATAGTGTACGCTTTTCAATATCGTATTTATTAAATAACTGCATTTCAATATTAATTAACTTTCCTTCCGCTGTTTTCGCCCAGATATCAAATATAGACTGTTTGTCTAGTGGAGCATCTTTATCGGTATACGGATTGAGAAGTACTATCTCCGTCAGCGGCTGTTCACCCGACTCTGCAAACGTACGGTTCAAGAACACCAGCAGGACATCTTTATTTTCTTCACTGCCAAAAATACGTTTGAAAACAAAATCGTTCCGAGGATCGAGCAAATCAGACATCTGACCATCAACTCCGTTTCTTCCTATTATACCATGCCCTATAAGACTATTTGCAGGATTTGCACAAATACAATATGCACTGCATATTAGGATATTTTTAACTTCATTGTAATCATTAAAACAATCCCTGTGATATCATTTTTTAATGCAGCTTTAACTGATTCATGAATAAAACCACCTACATATCCATTTTCATTTGACTCCAAAGGAGGCAAATGAAAATGGAACGACACCATCAGGCTAATTCGAGTTCATCCACAACCAAGTCCGGCAAGCTCTGGATACGCAGACATCCCATCCTCACGACATTCACCTTATTGGTCTTCACACCCTTATTCATGCTCGTCGCCTATTTCAACCTCCGTCCTTACTTCTCGACATTTGACCGTTCCGAACAGGGAGAACTAAGCTATTCTATACCTTCACGGAATGGAGAATATACGGCTGAGATTTACGGTGTACCTTACGGCGGTGCAGCCGGTGGAGTAACCATCTGGGTGGATGTGAGGAAAACGAATGATTCGGATGACTCCCGTGTGAAAACCATCTATCGTGCCGCGCATCACGGGAATAACCATCTGGAATGGGAGAGTGAAAATACACTTCGGATCGAAAACTGGAGTGAATACTCGGATGAGACCATGACGCTCAACATCGACGACGAAATCTATGATGGCCGAGGCTGGGCCTGCAAAAGCCTGCGCATGAAGGACCAGTATGTTCGGTGTTTATCCCCTGAAAAATAAATCCAACACAAAAGCAGCTCTGCTCGCCAAATTTCTAGGCAAGAGAGCTGCTTATTTCACTTCTATTAACCTATCCTTGCCTTCACGACTGTCTAGCTTCATTATCCATACAGATTTTAACCACAAGACTGTTCATCGTTAAGCGCACAACGCATTGCAACGCTGCCTCTACACTAACTCGTTATACTTCCTACTAAAGAACTCTACTCCAAACTACTGAAATGTCTGTTCCTTCTACTTCCGGGACTGCCCTTCGTCCTGCTCTTCCCGATTACGAATCTCTTTGCGTAAAATGACTTCCAGCTTCTGACGATTATCCAGCAGGCCAGGATCGCTCGGCAGATACTCCCGGGCTTTCGTGTTATGCATAAGTGCCTGCTCCCAATTGCCCAGATGGGCATAACAGAGGGATAAACGTGCATGCGGCAGCCAGGTACGGCAGGCTGCCGGTACCGGGCGCAGACCCGTGTCGCGGCTGCTCACATCTACAGCCTGCATATACCAGTAGATGGCTGAGACCAGCTCCTGCCGTTCATGAAAGCAGGCCGCGATTGCACAGCAGAAATCCGCATGCGGCAGATCGTACTGGAACGACTGCAGCAGTGCACCCAGCTTGCGTCCCGGCTGACCCAGCCGCTCATAGCACTCTGCGAGCCGCGCACAGGCAATGAGCCGATCCTCGCGATAGCCGCTGGGCTGCTCCAGCAGCTTCGCGTACCCCCGAGCCGCCGCCGCATAACGCTGGCGGTCATAACATTCGCCTGCATAGTAGAACAGCAGGCGACCCTGGGCTGCGCCCTCTTCGGCGATCCATTTGCGCAGAATGCGCACGTTACGCGCCGAATGATGGCCCGCTTCGCGGCGGTGTGTGACGGCAATGTCTGCCGTAATGACCCCACTCGCCGGGAAGCTGAGCTGCTCGTGCAGCCGGCCATGCCAGCGGCACCCGGCATCCCGCTTGACCAGGCGAAGCCTGCGGTCCGTCACGAGCGGACTCCCCTCCGGCCCCTCGGCCAGCGTATAGTTCAAGATCACAGCTACCGTCTCCCCCTCGGACGGCAGCTGCTGCTTCAGCTTCTCCAGCTTCGCCCGTTCCGCTGGCAGCAGCACATCATCCGCATCCAGCCACAGGATATATTCCTGCGTGGCCTGGTCGAAGGAGTAGTTTCGCGCCGTGGCAAAATCATCCGCCCACTCATACTTGAAGATCCGGTCGGTATACTGCGCAGCGATATCCATCGTACGGTCGGATGAACCGGTATCCACAATGACGATCTCGTCCGTGATTCCGGCTACCGAATCCAGACAGCGCGCAAGCGTGCGTTCCTCGTTCTTCACAATCATGCACAGACTGATGGTGATCACGTTCCCGTGCCCCTTCCTGTCGTACGCGTATTTCGTTCTAAACGCCATGCTATTTTTCCTTACTCAGTGCATATGACCCTATCTCCACCCGACTCCCTGTACAACCTACGACCTGCAATCTATTACTATCCTTCCTTGCTTGCTTGCCTGCCATGCACATCTTCCTTTACCCGTTACCCTTCCGCATTATCCTGACGACGAAGCCGCTTCACCTGCTCAACCGCTTGATCCAGCGCCTTCTTGCGGAGTTTCATCAGGCGAAGATGGTTCTGCTCCACCTCGGCAAAGTGCACATGATCCAGCTGCATCCACTCCGTTACTTGTTTCAGGGTTGGCGACATATGCAGCTGCGTTTTCCGCCGCTTGCGGGCCACGCAACATAAATATTTATGATGAACCTCCAGTTTCAAGACTTCAAAATACGGCATCAGGCACATCGCCAGGTTACCTGCATAGAACGTCTGCTTGTGGTCATAGAACGGATGATAACCATACGGCACAGTTACAATCAGCGTCCCTTCCTCCTGCAGCAGCCGGTGAACCTGAAGCAACAATGTCTCCGGATGGGCAAAATGCTCCAGCACTTCTCCGAGCAGCACGGTATCGAAGGTGGTCTTTACTTTCCACTGCGTAATGTCCAGCATGCGAAAATCCACATTGTTCCGAACAGGTTTGGACTCTTTGGCGAGCTCTGCCTGCGCATACCGGATACTCTCTTCTTCCAGATCGACCCCTGTTACACGAAACCCCTCACGCGCCAGTAAAATAGAGGTAATCCCCTGACTGCATCCAACGTCCAGAATTCGTTTACCGGTTGCTTCCCGGCACATCCAGTGGATACGGGTCCGGGTAGCTTCATGGGAATCTTCCGAGTTGATCTCGCCATAATATCGTTCACTTACCCGATCATGATTCGCCATGGGTATCCCCCGATTTCTCTTGAAGATGTGCAGGTTCTTCCTTGACTCCACCCTGAACTTCCGCTGTGTTCGGCAGCACATGTTCCTTTTGTTCATCTTCTGTCTCTGGCATTTCATTCATTACCCGGACACTTTGCACCGATGTTTCCTCAGGCCGATGGGGCTGTCCCAGCACCACAATATGGCCTCCACGGCACCCGGCTGTTGCATTCCGAGTATCGAAAATGAGCTTTGCATGATCCGCCATTTCCTGATAATTGAAGCCCGAATGGTCGGTCGTGATGATCACCAGGTCGGCCCAAGCCCACAAGCCCGGCACAGCGGGCTGAGACTGAAGCACGGAGCCATCATCCTTGCGGAAGACCGGCACCATGGGATCTGTGAAAACAACCTCTGCTCCCGCTGCGCTCAGCAGGCGGAAGACGTCCAGCGCCGGCGATTCACGCAAGTCGTCGATATCCTTCTTGTAAGCCATGCCTGCCAGTACAACGCGTGCTCCCTGAACCCGCGTACCCGCCTGTTCCAGCAGTGCTGCTGCACGCTGAACCACACGTTCCGGCATCTGTCGATTGGTCGCGTCTGCGAGTGTGATGAATTGCAGATCTGATCCCTGCCGATTAGCCGCCCAGGACAGATAGATAGGGTCAATGGGGATACAGTGTCCACCGATGCCTGGACCCGGATAGAACGGCATATAGCCAAACGGCTTGGTTGCTGCAGCATTCAGCACTTCCCAGATGTTCACGCCCATTTGTTCACAGGCAGGCGTGAGCTCGTTCACCAGCGCAATATTGACGCTGCGAAATGTATTTTCAAACAGCTTCGCCGTTTCGGCCACAGTCGTTGAACTGACGGGAACAATCTCATTGAGGAATGAGCCATAGAATTCTTTACCATAGGACAGGCACGCAGGTGTCGAACCACCGATAATCTTCGGGGTGTTTTTTACACCATAGTTCACACTGCCTGGGTCCACCCGTTCGGGAGAATAACAGACATACAATTGTTCGCCTGTTCTCCAGCCTGTAGCTGCTTCGAGCGGCTGCTTCACATGCTCCTCCGTTGTACCAGGGTACGTCGTGCTTTCCAATATTACCAGGCTCCCCTCCTTCAAATAAGGAGTCATGCCATCCACCGCTGCAGCAATATATGAAATATCCGGCTGATGATCAGCCGTCAGCGGCGTAGGCACACAGATAACAATGACATCTGCCTGCGTTACTGCGGCATAATCCGTACCGGCTGTAAACAACCCGGCTTGGGTTAGTGATTGTATGATCTCGTCTTCAATTCCAATGACATAGGAATCACCCGCACGAAGTCTTGCCACCTTGAAAGCATCTATATCGATCCCGTGAACGCGATAACCGGCCTGTGCCATCTCCACCGCCATGGGAAGTCCAACATAACCAAGACCAATCACGACGGCTTTCAGGGAGCGGCTGTTTATTCTGTCTTGCATATGATCCACTTCCAAACGCTCCGCCTCCCTTGTTAGTCGATATAGCCACCTGCACGCAAAAATTCGGCAATGGCCTGCCGCTTCATCATGTCACTGTCCGAACGGTACTCGGAAAAGGTCACGTGGGGCAGTGTACGATATGCATCGATCAGGCGCTTGTCCGGTTCCTGCGGCAGGATTACGTAATATTGCTCATCGTATTGATAGGTACGCGGCGCCTCATAAGGCGAAATCAGCACTTCATGCAATTTCTCGCCTGGGCGTATGCCGGTAACCTTGTAGTCGCTCGCCGGACGTCCGGCCTGTTCCAGCATGACTGACGCCAGATCCGTCATCTTACAGGCTTTCATTTTCATCACAAATGTCTCTCCGCCTACCGCAGCCTCAGCCGCCTTGAGC
Organism: Paenibacillus illinoisensis NBRC 15959; assembly: GCF_004000925.1. Taxonomy (GTDB): domain Bacteria; phylum Bacillota; class Bacilli; order Paenibacillales; family Paenibacillaceae; genus Paenibacillus; species Paenibacillus illinoisensis. Next base: position 155,748 of record NZ_BIME01000011.1, read on the forward strand.
AGCAGATAGATGGCTTCCGTACGAGTCAGGAAAAAGCGGGTCATGCCCTTGTCCGTAATGGTCAGACTTTTGCCCTCATCAATCTGGCGACGGAATAGCGGCACCACACTGCCGCTTGTACCCAGCACATTGCCGCCGCGGATGCAGACAAACCGGGTGTGTTCACTTAGCCAATTGGCGCGGATCATCATTTTTTCGCCAAGAGCCTTCGTCATGCCGTATACGTTAATCGGATCTACCGCTTTGTCGGTTGAGACATCGATGACTTTGGGAATCTGCATATGGATCGCGGCGCGGATAATATTCTGCGTACCGATGACATTCGTTTTAAACGCTTCGTCGGGCTGGTCCTCGCACACCGGAACATGTTTTAATGCAGCCAGATGAAAAAGGACATCCACACCCTTGCACGCATCCTCCACTGCGCGGTAATCCCGGATATCCCCGATGAGGAAACGCAGACGGGCATCATGGCTGAATTCCCGCTGCATGGCAATCTGGGCATATTCGTTACGCGACAGAATGCGAATCTCGGCAGGGTCCTGTTCCAGCAGGACCTCAGTCAGCTTTTGACCCCAGGAGCCTGTTCCTCCAGTGATCAGAATCGTTTGTCCTTTAATCATGGATGAATCCCTCCCTGGTCAGATCATGAATTCACGTAATACCTGAGCCATCTCGTCCCGGCTTAACCGGTCTTTTGGCGGTACCTTTTTAACCGACGTGTTGTTCGAATGAACGATATTGACATAATTGCGCGGAGCGAGCAGCTCGTGCGGCAGATCGATGACATTGCCATGCGTACCTCTGCCCGGGAGCTTCACCCGGTATCCTGCTGCATACTCGGCTGTTTTGTATAAGTAGACATAGAATTGCGGTGAACGGTGAAATGCCGGTGCCATCTCGTTATTCACGCTGTCCCACAGGTAACCGTTCTGATTGATCAGTGCCATCGTCTGCGGCTGTGGCTGCACGTCATAGAGCTGCTGAACGAAAGTTCGGTGATACAGGTCATCTGAATCCAAACGGGCAATATAGATGTGCTCGGCACCTTCTGCAAAGGCCAGAATTGCCCGCACACTCTCGATATTGGTCCCAAAACGAATGTTGCTGGGAAGTGGCTCCTGATGGGCAAGAATCTCCTGCATCAAATCTCCCGACTCCTTGGCTAGCTTCACAACCGTCAGAAAATCCTGATTCGTCTGCGCCTTAAGGGAGTGCAAGGTAAAGGTGCGAAAAATGCTCATTCTCCGCTCCAACCATTCTCTAGTAAGCCGCTGCGGGTCCATCCCGTAGTTATTGAAATTAATCTCAATCACAACTTTCCTGGACATAACATTCCTCCTCCTTCGAATCTGCCAATCTCCTGCGCGGAGATCAGATTCATTTCATAGTTTTTGACAGTCGACTCTATAGCGTATGAAAGGAAGATAGAACCGGTACGGACACTTGCACTAGTTCCTATATAAATAGATTGATATACTCCCCCAAGATTGGCCCTGCGGGTTGAACGTACAAAACGTTAAGGGAGCGCGAACATAGAATAGAGCAGTTCCATTTTCAAAGGAGGCCCGAAAGCTGCTATGAATTCAAAATATCTTGAAATGGATGGTGTGCTGGATCAGCTGGAAGAGGCGATCAGAGAACAGCGTCCATTCTCTCTTGTTCGCGTTGGGGATGGCGAGAATATTGTTATGTCCCAGGAAACGGTATGGACGACGGAACAGGTTCTTCAGGAGCGCTGGGCCATTAAGGCCAATCTGGGGCAAAAAGGGCTTACCCTTCCCAATCTGCAGCTCCGGGATGAAGTGACTGCCTCTCTGCAGCGGGCCGATCTCGTCGGTGTGCTTCCCTACGGAGACAGCTCAATCAAAGCCCCCGATCATCTCAAACGGCCGCTGACCGACATGCTGTTCGCTCATTTCGGCATCTCCCCTGCGCTCACTTGCCATGCCTGCGTGAACAGGGAATTGGCCCAGACGCCACGCTTCTGGGAGATGCTCGCTGGCAAGCGTATTCTGCTGGTTACCCGCGAGCTTGAGGCACTGCATAACATGCTGGAGCGGGAACCCTATCATCTGAATATTGCAGCTGCATTGCCCTTTGATCGTTGGGAACAGATGGGAGAAACACTACAGTGGATTCAAACCAACCCGGATGCATTTGACGTTGCCCTCTTCTGCTGCGGAGTTAATGCGGTCGTCCTTGCCGAACGCACAGCTGCACTAGCGGGTAAAGTGGCAATTGACTTTGGAAAAGCCAATAACATCATTCTCAAAGGCCGTGCCAACTGATCTGCATTTATGGAACCTGACGGAGTAAACCGTCACACGCGCACGCTGTACAGCAAAAAATCCCGGACTCCTGGAGCCGGGATTTTTGCTTCTCTGGTAGATCTTAATCCAAGGATACTGAGCGCGGAACCATGTTACACCAGCATCACTAGTTTGTTCCGGGTGTATGGCAAACTCTGCTGGTCTAGCGAATCAGAATTTTTGATGCTCTACCTTCGGATCAAAGATACATATAGGCTAGGTCGTTGCAGCAATGCCATAGAACATTTCCGGTCCGGTACGCACTGCCGTAGATACCCCGGAAATAAACGAAGTATACACACTCTCGAGAGCAGGTGGTGCTGACAGGTCCTGTGCCGTAAACGAATGGAATTCAGCCCCGCCGTTCTGTCCTATCGTACCTTCAGCCCGATAGATTAAAAAGAACGGATCATACAAGCTGCCGCGGACGATTTCGACAACGAACGTATCTCCAAGCTCTCCGGTTACACCAACCGTGCCATTCAAGGTGATAATGGGATTCTCAACACCAAGGGTCTGAAGGCCAATCGATCCGAACGCTTCCGGGGATGGACCCAGAGATAAACCGGGCTGTCCTACGGTTCCCGAGTTCATCGAAGTTCTCATATCGAGGAACACACCCATGAGTAACACCTCCAATGCTGTGGGATACATTATTCTATGAATCTCGATTCTCGCTCGCTTGGATGGATAACAGATTCGATCCACCTATTTTTATTTGCACCCGGTTAATGGTATATTGAACTGCATAAACGAAATGAACGGATCGTATGCACACAAGCGGTACAGGCTGTTCAGAAGGAGATTAGTATTCATGAATAAACGCAATCGATCAACAGGCCGTCCATCAGCCAAAGGTAAAGGACCGGCGAGTGCCTCGGCAGCACGTTCCCCGAAAGCAAACTCTTCGACTTCGTCTTCTGGGGCTTCCACATCCCGTAATAGCGGAGCATCGAAGAAGCCCTTAATCTCGAAGTCCCCGGCAGCTTCCAAGCCCAAACATTCAGGTGCTCCTAAACGCGCGGGCAATGCCCATTATCGTAAGCAGGAACCACCTCGCCAATATAAAGTAACTGAACCGGATGAGCTGCTGAACTTCCTGCTCCAACATCTAAAATCAGGCCGGAATGCAGTCAAGTCCATCCTGGGACGGGGACAAGTATCCGTAGATCAGACCGTAGTCACCAAGTTTAACTATCCGCTGACGCCTGGACAGATGGTATCCATCAGCAAGGAAGGCGCCGTAGCCGCACCAACCATGTCAGGACTCACGATTTTGCATGAAGACGATGACATTATCGTAATTCGCAAGGATGCCGGACTGTTGTCTATTGCAGCAGATCGGAGCGATGAGATCACCGCGTATCGTCAACTGACTGAGCACGTACGCCGCACCGATTCGCGGAACCGCATATTTGTCGTGCACCGGCTTGATCGGGATACATCAGGTGTCATGATGTTTGCGAAGAGTGAAGAAGTGAAGCAGAATCTGCAGGACAACTGGAAGGACAAGGTGCAGGAACGCGTATACGTGGCGCTTGTCGAAGGTCAGGTAGCCAAACCGGTGGGCACCATCTCCTCGTGGCTGAAGGAGAGCAAAACGCTGAAGATGTACTCCAGTCCTCGTCCCAATGATGGACAGCATGCGGTTACACACTATAAAAGACTGCAATCGAACCGTGAATTCTCCCTGCTCGAAGTTCGGCTGGAGACCGGTCGCAAAAACCAGATCCGCGTGCATATGGAAGATCTCGGCCATCCCATTGCCGGTGACAAGAAATATGGTTCTCGCACCAAAACACTCGGACGTCTTGGACTCCATGCGCGCGTGTTATCCTTCATTCATCCTACGACGGACGAACTCATGACCTTCGAGACGGATATTCCGAAGCAATTCCTCTATCCTTTCCGTACAGATGCGCCAGCTTCGAAGTAATCTTGATGGTTGGGCGTTTAGAGGACAAGTTGTGCTGAGAAGGAGGAAGTTAAGCTGAAAAACCTGTTAATTACCGGATACCGGGCACATGAACTGCAAATTTTCGGACAGAAGCATGAAGGAATTCCCTTCATCAAAAAGGCTATCTCCTCCCGTCTCATGCCACTTGTGGAGGATGGTCTGGAGTGGGTGCTGACGCCTGGACAATATGGTGTGGACCTGTGGGCCTGCGAGGTGGTACTTGAGCTAAAAAAGACCTATCCCCACTTGAAGCTGTCCATCATCACTGCGTTTCAGAACCCGGAGGAACAATGGAAGGAAGACAAGCAGGAATACTACCGCACCATCCTTCAGGGCGTGGATTACTACGGAGCAGTGAGCAAGCAGCCTTACATCGGCCCATGGCAATTCACAGCACGCGATGACTTGCTGCTGCGCAAGAGCGATGGCATCCTGCTGGTTTATGATGAGGATGCCGCAGAGGGCAGCCCCCGTTTTGTAAAGGAAAAAGCCGTGAAGAAGCAGCAGAATGAGGATTACACGATCATCAGTGTCACTTCCGAGGATATTCAGTCCATCGCCGAAGACGAGCGGATGAACAGTGTAAGCGAATATGAGGACTCCTCATTTTAATTCGGCTGGATAAGCCGGAATTCGTACTTATGTTTTTTTTGGCGGAAGGTTGGGTATAAGTAGTATTAAAACTGCGATTACCATGTCGTATGGATAAAGGGGAACTGCAGCCATGACATTAACGCCTGAGCAGCGCATTCAACTGCATGGGTTCAACAACCTGACCAAGTCGCTGAGCTTCAACATGTACGACATCTGCTACACGAAAACCAAAGAAGAACGCGAAGCTTATATTGAATATATCGATGAACAGTACAACGCGGATCGGCTGAGCAAAATTCTGAAAAATGTCGCAGACATCATTGGTGCACATGTACTCAATATCGCGCAGCAGGATTATGTCCCCCAAGGGGCCAGTGTGACGATGCTTGTCTCGGAAGGACCGATCGTGGAGGTTCCGGAGGAATCATTTGAAGAATCCCCAGGTCCGCTCCCGGATAATGTGGTCATGCAGCTCGACAAGAGCCATATCACCGTTCATACGTATCCTGAATTTCACCCGAGTGAAGGAATCAGTACCTTCCGTGCCGACATCGACGTCTCCACCTGTGGGGAAATCTCGCCGCTGAAGGCTCTAAATTATCTGATCCATTCCTTTGACACGGACATCATGATCATGGATTATCGGGTTCGTGGATTCACGCGGGATACGAGCGGCCGCAAGCTGTTTATTGACCACGAGATCGGTTCAATTCAGAACTATATTCCGGACGAGATCAAAAAAGGCTTCGACATGATTGACGTTAACGTGTATCAGGAAAATATTTTCCACACGAAATGCAAGCTGAAGGCGTTTGACCTCGATAACTACCTCTTTGGTTATACCAAGGACAAGCTGAGCCAGGCGGAACAGCATGAAATTACGGAGTGGCTCAAGCTGGAGATGGATGAGATTTATTATGGCAAAAATATAAACCGTCCTTCTGTACAGAATTCCGATTCGTTATAATCCATCATCGGGCTATGCGCCCCACTAACAGGGCTTTGCTGACAACCGGGTCGGCAGAGCCTTTTTGCTGTCTTTCGGTAATTGTCTGGCATCCATAGTATAATAACCATACGAGATATTTTTCAGCTTACACGACCTAAAACCTAAGCAGATTATAAATCAAAAGAGGTGTACGCAGCATGGCTCCACGTAACTTGAATGCTTTTCACGGCTCCAAAGTCCGGCTCGCCGCCCCATGCCCGGAAGATTGCATGCGTCTGGCACGTTACACGGACAATTACGAATATTTGCGCAACCTGGATACAGACATTGCCGTTCCGCTAACCCCGGACGAGACGGGTTCATCTGCTGTTCGAAGAGACAACGGTTTTGAATTTGCCCTGCGAACACTGGAGGACAATCGATTTATCGGATTTACCGCCCTCTACCGAATTGAATGGAACAATCGCTCGGCTCGCCTTGCCATTGGCATTGGTGAGGATAAGGATCGCGGTCAGGGATACGGGAGTGATGCACTAGCCCTGATTATTCGGTATGGATTTCATGAACTGAATCTGAACCGGATTGCGCTGGAAGTGATTGAATACAATGAAGCCGCCAGACGCGCGTACTTAAAAGCCGGATTCCGGGAGGAAGGTCGGCAGCGCTCCGCTGTCTTGCGGGATGGAACCCAGTATGACCTGATCTCCATGAGCATTCTGGCTGAGGAGTGGGCAGCCCGGACTGGACTTCCGCTGTCGTTTCAATCCACATCAACTTCAGCGAAACAGAAATCCGAATACGCAGCATCAACGCTGCCTGCTGCAGCTGCCTCCGACCAACCTCGCATTGGTGTCGGGGCCGTCATCCTGAACGAACGCAATGAAGTGCTTCTGGTGTGGCGCAACCGCCAGCCTGAACAGTACACATGGAGTATTCCCGGGGGCAAAGTCGACCCTTACGAATCACTGGAAACGGCTGTCATTCGGGAGATCAAGGAAGAAGTGGATCTGGATATTACCATCGATCAATTGCTCTGCACCGCTGAGACGATTCGTCCGGAACGAGAAGAACATTGGATATCGGTCCTCTACTCAGCCCGGAAAATCCGCGGCATCGCCCGGAACCTGGAAGAAGGCGGCGCAATTGGCGAGATCGGCTGGTTCCCGCTCCATGACCTGCCTTCCCCACTCGCCTGTTTTGCCGTACCTGCCCTAGAGGCAGCTAAGCGACTTTATATGGATTAGAATGGAGATCTCATCTTATGCCTGAGATCTCTGAAGCCCAGTCTGCTCTCCCTCCATTTATTTTGTATGAATCCAGGCCCCAATTCGACTGGAAAGGCAGTGGATCTCTGTCGCTAAAAACGTTCCGTTACGGAAAAACACTCTATGAAGCAGGGCACGGGCACTTCTCGGTCGACGACGAACGTTACTTGCTTCTTAACGAGGGACAGGAATACAGTCTGCATATTGATTCGCCTGTACCCGTCGAATCATTCTGTGTCTTTTTTCCTCCTGGCTTTATGGAAGAGATCTGCCGTAACGCTCTAAGCACTGACCAGCAGCTGCTGAACGAACCCCATGCCGCTTCTTATTCTGGCTCAATTGAATGGATAGAGCGTACATATCCTATGGCTAATAGGCTTGGTACAGCCCTGAACCAATTCAGATCATCATACATTATGGGTACGTTTAATGGCTGGGGACTTGAAGAACAATTTCATCAGCTTGCCATTCATATGCTGGATTCACATCGTGAAGTCCGGTTTGAGATTGAAGGACTTGATATGGCCAAGCCTTCTACGCGAGAAGAATTATATCGCAGAATATATATTGGTCATGAATACATATGCGCCTACTACAATCGGCCCATAACGTTGACGGAGACGGCATCCATTGCGCATTTATCTGTTAATCATTTTCTCCGAAATTACAAGAAGCTGTTCGGCATCACGCCTCATCAGTATCTGACTGAGCTCAGACTTCAGGCAGCCAAGCGGCTTCTGCTGGATACAGATAAACCAGTCACCGATGTGTGTTATGAAGTTGGATTTGAGAGCCTTGGCTCGTTCAGTACTCTATTTTCCAAAAGATTTCACACATCTCCTTCCCAGCTTCGGGCAAAAAGGTGATTATCAAGAAGAACCTCTAGGGAGTGTTCCCTATAATTGAACTATCTCACGAATAGCCAATTGAAGTGAGTGATCCAAAAGAAGGAGGTCATTCAATTGAATCAATCCGAAGCAATTCACGCTTTATTTCAGGCAGCACAGCACGGTGATGTGGCGAACCTGCAATCGGTTCTTGCTGCCTTCCCTGAGCTGGCAAACATCGAGAATGAGGATGGGCTTACCCCACTGGGATATGCCTCGCATTATGGACAAGCAAAGGCAGTTCGTACTCTCCTGGATCATGGAGCAGATGTAAATGCCATTTCTCATTCCAGGATCTCATTCATTCCTTCCAATACGGCACTGCATGCAGCGCTTGCAGGAGAGCGTTCTTCAGAGGTCATCCGTTTGTTGCTGGAACATGGAGCATCTTGCAGCATCCTTGACAGTGATGGACAGAATGCTCTTCATTCTGCAGCATTCCATACGAATCAGGCTGAACTGATTCAACTGCTGCTTCAGCATGGTGCGGACCCGAATGCTCTGAATGCAGCGGGTCAAATTGCATTAGACATTGCGCTCGAGCGTGGCAACACTTCTACCGCTTCCTATCTGCGAGAAGCAGCTGCAACCAAATAGTAATCAACCGCATGCAAAGTGAAACACAACATGAATAACCGTCAGGACTCTTGTTGCACTACAAAGAGACGGCCTGGCGGTTGTTTGCTGTCTGCTTCAATGTAATGAACGAGAATTTGAGCAATGATCTACATATTTTTCTAAAAGCAAGAACCGATTGGCCCTTCACACGGTCTAATACGAAACAAAGCCATGAAAGGAGGCGCCATGTGACCCTTACAGAGCTTACCGTTGCCGCACAAAAAGGGGATGCTGAGGCTTTTGCAGCCTTGATGGCAATACATCAGAGTCGCCTGTATCGGATCGCTTATGCTTACCTGCACAACGAGGGTGATGCCCTGGAAGCGATACAGGAGTCTACATACCGAGCATACCGCAAACTAAAAAAACTAAAAGAGCCTTCATACTTCGGCACCTGGCTCATTCGTATCCTGCTCAATTACTGTGCAGACGAGCGCAAACGGAAGAACCGTTACAGCCCCGTCACGGAGATGCACGAACCGAGCAGCTGGGATCGGCCCGAAGACCCGGATCTCGCCGCAGCAGTATCTGCTTTGGACCCGGATTGCAAGCAGATTATTATCCTGAGTTATTTCGAAGGATTCTCCCTGACCGAAACCGCAGAGATCCTCGACATTCCGGTTGGTACGGTCAAATCCCGACTTCACCGGACACTTGGACAGCTTCGTGCTCAGCTAGAAATGAAAGGAGACGCATAATTATGACCGATGAACAGAAGCAGTTTGAAGATTTGGAACAACGTCTGCATGGACGTAAAACGGAATACGATACGATCGCCGTCCCGGATGCTGCGGTGCAGCAGTCCGTACAGACCGGAATACGTCAGGCTGCACGCAGGCGCAAATCGCGGGTACGCTGGTACATGAGCTCGATTTCGGCAGCGGCCATCATCCTGCTGTTTACCGGATGCATCCGAGTCTCCCCCGCCTTTGCCTCCTTCGTGGAGCAATGGCCTGGCATGGAAGGCATCGTCAGCATGATTCGCCAGGACAAAGGCCTGCAGATGGCGATTGATCAATCTCTGCTGCAGAAGGTTGGTATCACCGACGAGCATGACGGCGCTTCCGTGACCATTGACGGGATTATTACCGACGAGTCACGCATGGTTATTTTTTATACGATGAAAGGCATGAAAGATCCGGAGAAGGGTGAGTATGATATCGACTTGCTTGATGGGAATGGTGACAATCTTCCTGTCGCTTTTGGCTATTCTTCACCCAAACCCACTTCAGACGAAAATGTGTACGAGAATATGATTGATGTTGTCTTTACCGACGAGGCCACCCCTCCCGACGAGCTGAGTGTGGTGTTCAAAACCAGAGGTAAAGCGAATCCTGGAGAATGGAAGGTCACCTTACCTGTAGACAAAAATTTAACCAAAGGCATGAAGAGAGTTCTGCCGGTGAATCAAACATTAACGGTAGATGGGCAGCGTATTGATGTTAAACAAGCTACCCTGTATCCGACTCGTCTCGTGCTTGATGTGACATTCGATCCGAAAAATACGAAGAAGGTGTTCGGGCTCAGCGATCTTCAACTGGTTGATGAGCAAGGGCGTGCATGGAGAACGGACACAACAATGGGTGGCGATGACGAACGTTCCATTTACTTTGAGAGCATGTATTTCTCCATTCCAAAAAAGCTGACTTTACAAGGGGCTGGCTTAGCAGCTCTTGATAAAGAAGAACTTGAAATAAGCGTTGATCTGACTACAAACAAAATAGAAGGAGGACCAAATAACTTAAAACTCCTTGGTCATAACAAGGTGAAAGAAAAAGATGTAGTGATGCATTTTTCTATTATGAACTCTAAGGAATCGTCTTATGGACTCTCATTTACTAATATTGAGGATAGTACAGGGAAAACTTTTGATATTAAAGAAGCAGGCTGGAGCCCTTCAGGTGAGCATGGAGACGGCGAAGCATGGATTACCGTCGAGAACGGTAACTCTGCCAAAGGTAAATTAACTATGGAGATATACTCTTACCCTGTGCAAATTCGCTCACCGTTCTCTCTCGAAATTCCCTTGGATAACTAATTTTAAAATAACGGCTGGAATTAATAGGGATATTCTATATAATGGAAATCATCTATCAAAAAACAATGATGAACAGAAACGGAGGCTTACACTATGAATCCCCCTTTTTCCATCCGTTACCCCCAGCCGCTTGCTACAGGAGACACCATTGGTGTGGCCGCACCTTCCAGTGGTGTGGATGAATCCCTGCATCATTATCTGAATGAGAGCAAACACAATATGGAGCGACTTGGTTTTCACGTTCAGGAGAGTCTCTGGCTGCGGCAAAATATCAAATGTGTAAGCTCATCCAAAGAGAACCGTGCAGAAGAGATAAACACCTTTTTCCATGATCCAGCTATCAAGGCCATCATTCCACCGTGGGGCGGAGAGTTTCTGATGGATATCCTGCCATTGCTGGATTGGGAAGCTCTGCGGTCACTACCGCCGAAATGGGTTCTGGGCTACTCGGATATCAGCACCTTTTTATTCGCCTATACCCTGCTCACGGGAACGGCTACAGCACATGGTACCAACTATGTGGACCTCAGATCGAACAAACTTGATCCGGTGACTGCCCGCTGGATTGATGTATTACAGACGGGTCAGGGAGGACAGATTACGCAATCTTCCTCCACTCATTATCAATCAGTCTGGATACGGGAGTCACCCGGTTTCAATCTGGACACCCCTTCTCGCTGGAAACTTCTCGGTCAACCTGATGACGCGAACGCCGCTGTTACGTTCTCGGGACGACTCCTGGGCGGCTGTATGGATACCATCACCTGCCTAATCGGCACTCCTTACGCGCCGGTTGCATCGTATCTGGACCAGTATTGCGCAGATGAAGGCACCATCTGGTATTTGGAGAGCTGCGAGATGAACGCAGGGGATATTTATCGCCATCTGTGGCAGATGAGACAGGCCGGCTGGTTTGCTGGCGTAAAGGGCTTTTTGTTCGGCAGACCAGCGGGATATTCGGATACCGGAGATTTCAATTTTACCGATGCCTTGTCCTCTGCACTCGGGGATCTGAATGTGCCTGTACTTTACGATGTGGACCTCGGTCACATTCCTCCGCAGATTACTTTTGTGAACGGAGCACTGGGCACCGTCGATTATCGGGCTGGACGCGGAGCACTTCAGATGTCATTTGTGTGATCACCTTTTGTAGGCGGATGCATACCTTGAAGTGAGAACTTATTTCGAGGAAGGGTTGTGCACCATGTCTGAATCCACATCCACGCCATCCGCACGCGTCGTCTACCAGGCTAAACAACCGATGCTCCAATCCGTGCAAAGTGTGCGGAATATGCTTCATCATACAGCCCGGCAGTATGTGGGCCAGAAAGTACAGGTCCAAAATATCGATGGTCAGGTATGGGAAGGCGTCATCATCAGTGCTGATCGGGGAATTCTGTATCTCCAGGTTACACCAATGCATGGATACCCGGAGCCGCGCGCACTGTTTGGACCAACCATCCTGCCACTCGTGCTGTATGAGCTGCTGGTTATCACCCTGTTAATGTAGTCCCAACAATGTGCAATAACGCAATATTCAAAAGGCTTCGCTCCTGTAACCTCCGGGGATCAGGGACGCAGCCTTTTTGGTGCTGCTGCAGACTATTGAGCGGATATATTAAAAATGTGTGTATGACTTTATCGCTCGTGCGGTATGTTTCCGTGTTAACGTGTGAAATATGATACAATGGTGTCGGCCCCAGGCCTTATCTCATAAGAAACGGAGCATGATCCCGCTTGGAATACAACTCTCTTGATCCCCTTCCCACGGTCCAGACCGAGAAGGAGATTCCGGAAAAGAATACGACTGAACAGTCCCGCGTGATTGCCATCTGCTTGTTGGCAGGCAAAATCATGCTGCAAAGCGGGGGCGAAACCTACCGTGTGGAAGATACGATGAAACGGATGGCTGCCGCCCTGGGACTCCCTCATTCACATAGCTATGTTGTACCGACAGGTATCTTTTTCTCGGTGGATGCTACCGAACCAGCCAAGCTGATTCGGATCTCCGAGCGAACCACAGATCTGGATAAGGTGTCCGAAGTGAACGCCGTCTCCCGCCGCATAGGCCAAGGGGAACTCTCCGTTCAGGAAGCCCATGATCTGCTGCTGCAGATTGAAGGTAAACCATCTTCCTATTCTGCACGGGTCAAACTGCTTGCCGCGGCACTATCGAGCGGTTGTTTTACCATCATGTTCGGCGGAGGCTGGGATGACTTCCTGCCTGCCGTGATCTGCGGAGGAATCGGTTATGCCGCAGTTATTGTTTTTCACCGGCTGGTGCTGGTCAAGTTTTTCGCAGAGCTCAGCGCTTCTTTTGTTATCGGCTTGCTCGCCTTCTTACTTGTTGCTATCGGAACTGGACATGAACGCGACAAAATCATTATTGGATCGGTCATGCCGCTCGTACCCGGACTCCTGATTACCAATGCGGTGCGTGATTTGATGGCTGGACATCTGGTGTCCGGGTTATCCAAGGGAGCTGAGGCGTTCCTGACGGCGTTTGCCATTGGTACAGGCATTGCGGTTGTATTTTCACTTTTTACGTAAGACGGAGGTATGCAGGTTATGCTTCATTTTATAGAACAAGCCCTGACCAGCTTTGTCGCTTCGGCTGCGTTTGGCATCATATTCAATGCTCCACGCCGCATGCTGCTTCATGGCGGCTTCGTCGGCATGATCGGCTGGATTATCTATGTCGTGCTGGAATATGCAGCAGATGCCGTTCCTGCCACACTTGCAGCAACCATCGCAGTTGGTGTGATCAGCCAAATGTTCTCCCGTCTGTTCCGGGCGCCGGTCATTATCTTCAGCGTCGCGGGTATCATTCCACTCGTCCCTGGTGGTCTCGCGTATAACGCCATGCGCAGTTTTGTACAGAATGACTACAGTGCGGCCATCGAGATGGCTGCCAAAGCACTAATGTTATCCGGAGCCATCGCTGTAGGACTTGTCCTCTCTGAAGTTCTCAACCAGATGATACGCCGGCTGCCTGGCGTTCTAAGGGCCAAGTCCTAATCGGTTCTGGAATAACATATCGACTTATACATCTAATGGTCATAGAAAAGGCCCGCTGCATCAGGATTCAACCTGATTGTAACGGGCCTTTTTTAACATGTAATTTTTTTTTGGGGGGATCGCTTGGTAAGAATAGATTACTTTACGAATGTGTTTTTCACCCGGACCGACTTCAGAAAATATGGAATGAAGATACAGCATGTCAGTATCGATCTGATGGTTAAATTCCGTGCGGGAGTTGTATCGAACGCGTTCAGCGCTCCTGGAATCTCAGTCTGACCAATCATGATCCATGTCCCAATGGCAGCTAGCACGTTAGCCAAGTACAGCATGATCATCATGCGTGGAAACTGCCTTTTTTTCATATACAACAGAACCAAATTCACAATAACGATAATCAGAAGAATGACGTTACTTATCGCTCCGTACCATAATAACGGGTTCATGACACGATAGTACAGGTCCAGATCCGCTTCACTGAACATTCCCCGACTGGCTGGATTCATGATAACAGAAACCTGGGACAGATCCACAACCAGTAACAGCAGCGAAGCAATTAAACTAATTTGGATTAGAATAAGCCAGCCACCCAATCCGGATATTCCAGGCAGCTCCACCCTTGTCCCGGGTTCAGAAAATAACGATCTTGTGTCAACCTCGGTGATACGTTCTTGATCTCCCATCTCATCCTCCCTCCAAACTGTTAAAACGTACATTATACCTCATGATCCATATTTTGTGTTGTAAATCAGGAAATAAAATCCAACAGGTTGGATCCATTCAGCTCTACCGTCCTGCACGGTTCATTACTGATGCAAACAAATCTGCCGCTGCACCACTTCCCGAACGCATGTAATGTTTTGCATCGGTGTGGTCAAATCCCATCCAGACAGCTGCAGTCCACTTGCTCGTGTAACCGACGAACCACAGATCCCGATTACCCTCCCTGCCGATTCCAGGAACTGCTGCCTGTGTCGTTCCCGTCTTCCCCGCCACCTTATACCGGCTCAGCTGGGCCCGGCTGCCGGTTCCCTGGCTAACCACATTTTGCAGCATCATGGTCATTGTATTAGCCGTAGTGGACGTGATCACCTGCTTGTTCTCGGGTCGATACGCGTAAATGATTCGTCCATTCGTGTCCCTAATCTCTCGAATTAGATGTGCTGTATTGAATCTGCCATCATTCGCAAACACGGAATAGGCCTGGGCCATTTTCAGCGGCGATACTCCTTTATGTACACCTCCCAGCGCAATGGAGAGGTTCAAATCTTCCTGATCCAGTTCAATCCCCAGTCGGCTTGCAAACTCATGTGCCTGCTTCAGCCCCGTCTGATTCAGAAGCCATACCGCTGGTGCATTAATGGATTTCTGGAGTGCAAATGACATCGTGACAGAACCTCTATACTGTCCTCCCAGATTGCTTGGCCGATAACTGCCATACGATGTGTGTTTGTCAGGCAGCATGCTCTCCGGCTTAAAATGACCCGATTCCAGAGCTGGACCGTACGCAATAATCGGCTTAAATGCCGAACCAGGCTGCCTTGCGTCGGTGATTGCCCGGTTCATGCCACCTGTCACCGGATTTCGTCCACCCATCATCGCTTTCACTTCACCATTATGCTGATCAACTATAACCATACTTGCCTGTACCTGTTCATCTTCCCGATCATCGTTAAAATGTGAGGGGTCACGGAATGCTTCCTCCATGGCAAGCTGCGCCTGGCTGTCGAGTCCGGTGTGAATGGTCCATCCTTCAGATTGAATATCTGTTTCTCGCCTGCCCGTGAGACGAGCAGCTTCCTGCATCACTGTATCCACCGCAGATATATAATCCGGCATAGGTTGATCTGCTGCAGCTGACACAGATGCTGCTTCGGGCGGTGTATAGTCCACGCGGCGCGCTTCCTGCATTTGTTCTTGGGTAATCAGCCCCTGTTCGTACATGAGAGTAAGGATAACGGAACGTCTGTGCTTGGATCGCTCATCATCATCCACCGGATTATAGATGGAAGGCCCCTTGGGAATACCCGCCAGCGTAGCGATCTGCCATAGCTCAAGCTGATGCAGGTCTTCATGGCCGAAGTAACGCCTTGCGGCGGCCTTTACTCCATACTGCTGGCGCCCCATATAAATATGATTCAGATACATTTCCAGCAGTTCATCCTTGTTAAATCTCTTCTCCAGCGAAATGGCTATCGACATTTCGTTCACTTTCCGCACGAGCGTTTTCTCTCCGTTCAAGTACAGATTTCTGGCCAACTGCTGCGTAATGGAGCTGCCTCCCTGACTCCAATCCATGTGTACGACATCCTGTACAATAGCCCGGCTTATACCGATATAATCGATCCCTTCATGCTGATAAAAACGGCGGTCTTCCGTAGCCAAAAATGCCTGTATTAACAGCTCCGGCATTTCTTCGAGATCCGCATATTCTGCAAATCCGCTCGACTGCGTACGGAATCTGGCAATTACAGCTCCAGTCGAGTCAGTAATAACGGTCGAAGAGGCTTTGGCTGTGGCCTCCGGATGATTACGCACCATAGCCTCACCGTATAGAGCCATATAGAGACAACCCATTAGTAACAAAACAACAACGACTACTGCTGCATCAAAAATATAATAAATTCCCTTCTTTATCTTCTTTCTCAATATCCCTGCTCCTTGCCTTCCTGTTCTTCCGGGAAGGCATGTTCACGCGCATCCAGGTGAACGGACTCAAGCGCATGCTGTAACAGTAATGTCTGTTCATAGGCAAGCCTAACCCAATGCTCTATCTCGGCTTCGTCTCGGCAGTGTCCTTTCATTATTTCCTCCAGAGCAGAACGAACACCATACAGCGTCAGTTTAATCGGCAAATCGGATTGCGCCGAACCTCGCTGCACTTCATCTCTTTTCATCCTTTCATAAGCATGATTATCGAGACCTGGAGTATATTCAGTCATTGAAGCGAAACCTTCACGTCCACTCAACTTCCCCTTGTGCATGCGGAGCGCGATCTCATTCAGGTTGGCTGCGATCTGCCGGAGCTCACCTCTATTCAACACCTCAATCGGGGCAGGGATCTGCCCTGCAGCCATCTCCTGTGTTCCCAAGGTAATCCGGTTCATATCGTCTGAAATTTTCTGGGATCGAATCCAAAAGAACAGAGCAAATAAGGCTCCTCCGATGAATATCAAGAAGGGCCTTGTTCCGACATGATTGATTCCCCAGTGGACCATACGAGTGAACCCTGTCGCCTCAGACAAGATGTGATGATAAGCGAAACGTGACATGTGATAAACGACAAACAGGAGCACGGCGCTAAGCAGCGCACTTGCTCCACAGATGTATATGTATCTTAATCTGACTGTACGTAATGAACCTCTCATATTCAGTCTCCTCCTCCATTTAAGCTGATCCCTGTGGATTGAGGTTAAGCTTACCGAATACTTCTTAATAAGGAAGTGGTTAACTTCTTATCATTTTCTTAAGATAGGCTGCTTCTGTTACCTTCCCTGTTCCTCTGAATCATGATGAACAGAGGCAGGAGCCAGCGGGAAGCGGGTCACAAAATCGGTTCTGCCATTCTCACTGAATGCGGCGATATGGCCATGATGCAGCTCAATCATGGCTTTGGCAATAGCGAGGCCAAGCCCCGTGCCTCCCGTTTCGCGCGAGCGGGATTTGTCGACCCGGTAGAACCTTTCGAATAAATGAGGCAGATCCTGAGCCGGGATAGATTCTCCATAATTACTGATACGGACCACTGCTTCTCCCTCATCAAGGGATAATGCAATTTCAACAACTTTCCCTTGTGCTCCATACCGGATTGCATTGCTGAACAAATTCTCGTAGGCCCGGACAAGCTCTCCCGGAGCTGCCATAATCCACAGCGGCTCCTGACCGCCAGTGATCTTGTACGTCATGCCTGCCTCTTCCAGCATGGGAGCAAACTCCTCAGCCAGCTGCATCAGGAACGGATTCAGATTAAGCGGTGTCAGAGACAAGGGAAGGCTTCCACCGCTAACACGTGTATACTCGAATAAATCATCAATCAATTTCCTTAAGGTTAAGGATTTCTCATATGCAATGCTGACATAATAACGCATTTCAATCTCGTCCTGGTACCGATCCTTCTCGATGTACTCCAGGAAACCAAGAATGGAGGTCAGCGGCGTTCTAAGATCATGAGAGATACCCGTAATCAGGTCATTCTTAGCAGCTACCGCACTTCGCTCTTCCTGCAGCGATTGCTGCAATTGCTCGGCCATCTGATTGATGCTGGCAGCAACCACGCCGAATTCGTCCGATGTCTTCACCTCGATCCGGTGTGACAGCTCCCCTTTGGCCACCTCCTGGATGCCGTCAGTAATTTCATCCAGAACCAGCATCACCCTGCGCGTGAACAGGAAAAAGAACAGTACAAAAGCTAGCACGCCGATCATAATCATCAGCGGAACAGAACCAACATGGTTAATCAGCCAGCGGATTCCTCTGGCTGGAATGGAGTAATCGGGATATACCTGAGCTGCCAGAATCGATTGCACAACCTTGCTGCCTCCATACAGAATAGCTGCCGTCAAAATCCCGCTCAGCATAAAGGCATAGATAAACTTCCACCGAACCGTATTAATCAATTTTGAATTCATTTACAAGACTCCCTGCTCATGTGCTTCAACTGCCATGCAACGTAGCGATATAATCGAGCATTCGTGTTACGGTTTAATCATTTTGTAGCCGACACCCCACACAGTTTGAATAAACTTCGGATGTTTGCTGTCGACTTCAATTTTCTCGCGAATCTTCCGGATATGTACCATCACCGTATTATTTGATTCCATAAATTCTTCTTTCCATACCTGTCTATAAATTTGCTCCATGCTTAATACAGAGCCTTGATGACGTGCAAGCAGTTCCAGGACGGCAAATTCTCGCGGAGTCAGCCGAACAGGCTGCTCGTCTACCCAGACCTCATGTGTATCCGTATTGATGACCAGATCATCGATGACCCATTCATGCTCCTTGTGTTCCCGTCCTTCATTGAACGTATAGTACCTGCGAAGCTGGGATTTGGCCCGGGCAACAAGTTCGAGGGGATTAAACGGCTTGGTCACATAATCGTCCGCACCAATGCTTAGTCCCGTTATCTTGTCGATATCCATGCTCTTGGCGGACAGCATGATGATGGGCATCTTCTGCTCTTCCCTGATCTTCATGCACGCTTCGATTCCGTCCATATTCGGCATCATGACATCCAGAATAATCAGATCGATCTGTTCTTTCTTCAGTTGTTCCAGTGCTTCGAGTCCGTCACTTGCCGTCAAAACCCTGTAACCTTCATTGCCGAAATAAATCTCCATCAGTTTAATAATTTCCTGCTCGTCATCCACAAGCAGAATGGTAGCTGGCTGTGCCACGGCATTATTCCTTTCGATTCCATGAATCATTGATTCTTCAAATTATACCACCGGGGAACGAATCTGCGAAAATCATCATGATCTTCCCGAACACGCTCAATCTTGTCCATCATGTCATTTGTCTCTTCCGGTTTCACCTGCTGGATCCATACCACAGAAGATACAAGCGCCATTGCTGTGTATAAGGAATACAATCTCCAGAACTGCTCGTCAGGCTCATTACCGCCAAAGTAACCCTGGATCTGTCCAATGGAATAGGGAATGCTCGTCTCGGATGCAAACAGGCCCAGCTTCAGAAATTCATGAACCGGATCACCCTGGTCAAAGCGGTTGAAATCTATGACTCCTGCAAGCTTATCATCCTTGATGACAAGATTGCCCGGATGAAAATCATCATGCTGGAATCCATCGGGCCGATGTTTCATCCAGTCCAGATTCTCCTCGATAAATGCCAGAACATGCTGATCATGTTCCATTTTGACAGAACACTGTCTATACTTCTCCACATAACGCTTATGCTTCTTGCTCTTGCGAACGTACCACGATTCTGCTTGGTCCTCTACCTTGAAGCGATGGATCTTTCGCAGTTCTGTACCTGCTTCCATGCCTACATCCCATTGACTTTGTTGGCTCATGTGGGGAAGAGCCTCCGATGCTTCTTCACCCTCGATATAGCCAAGCAGCATATAACCATTCTCTTCATCCAGCCGTCCCATGCTTATCGGTAATGGACAGCGGACCCCCAATTCCCGCATGGCAGTCATGCATTGATATTCAGTCCTTTTCAAAGATTCCTGAGACAGGTGATATGTACGCAGCAAAAAATGCCCCTGATCCGGGACAAAGACCTTACATTTCAGATCCGATGAATAACCCCTCAACAAGGGCTCCACCTCTGTTACCTGATGCAGTTGAGGAATGTTCTGGAGCAAGCCTTGTAACGCCTGATATGTGAGATTCCGTTTCAACTCATGGTCCTCCGCTCTTATTGTATAGATAGTATCGTCCGTCTATTGATCCTTTAACCTATTGCAGTACCGGACTCGCAAGCTTCTATGTATTGTATTAGAACGATCTGATTCAGGCAGTACCAAAAAACCTATGTATTCAATTAGTCAAACAATACGCCTTGGACTCTCTCCCCGTCAGGGTCAGCATTGTATATAGCTGCCCTCTATGATGATAAACGTGCCCCATAATCTCGAGCAGCCATTCCAGACGACTATAGGACGCCCCCCAATAGGAATCGGTTACCTTCAGCAGTTCCTCCGTGTTAAATTGCCTGTACCGTTGATACAAATACATCTGATTCTCAATAAGAGCCTGCTTGATCTCGCTTAACGTACGGGGTTGATTCTCTTCATAAAACGCAGCCATCTCCTCTTCCGAGGCACCTTCTGATATGTACACGCCTGCACGACAGATCATCGACAAATGCGAGAGCAGCTCACCAACCGGTGGTTTCCCCTCAATCGGAGTCAAAGTCAAATCCTGTTCGGACAGCTCATCACAGATATCAATCAATGATGCGACTGCCACATCAATATGTTTGAATGCAGATTGAATCACCGATATCACTTCCTTTTCATCCCATTATACAGAACGTATGATCGTATTTCAATCAGTATTACACCCCCTATATATATAAACAAGCTACCTAGCAAAACCAACATTCACGAACAAAAAAGTCCCTCCTCCATCATATAGACGGAATCAGGGACGTTTTGTTGCTTCTATACTTTCAATCTGGATTTTAACTTGAGTATAACGAACAATAGGTTTGATCAAATCTTCCGGCAAACAGATCCGATTTACGAATGAAAAATTGCAGTTCTCCGCAGTCCCACCACTGGAAACCAATCGCGTCATGGGTATCTATCTTAAGAAGCAGCAGCGTATCCTCCAGTTCCTGCCGTGTGCGGTCCGGATCACCGCCATAATGGGCGGTCAGCTTGTTCTCGCATTTCTCTTCATCATACTCGTATTCTTCACCAAGTACGATCTGTAACAGGGCTTGATGCTCTGCATCCGGGTGCTGGCCGTCAGGGTAACCGAACATTCCGCCCCAATTCTGGGTACTCGGATGATTCCAGTCCGATTCGAATTCAAGATACCGCTCATACAGCCCCCCTTCCGGGTCTGCCACTTCATTCTCGCCCGTCTGCTGTACGGATAGTGCATTCAGCGCCTGGGCATCAACATAAGCATATGTAGGAAACTCCAAATTAGGCAGTACCGTAACGGCATGTGCAGCAAATTCGGTCTCCAGCGCGGTAACGCCTTCAGGCTCACGCCTAGTCAAGTTATGCGAATCCGGCTCATAGATCACATAATGTTCAATATTGTAGGCGGGCTCATCGACTCCAATAAAAAAGTAGAGCATTCCCCGTTCAGGCAAGCTCACGCGCCCATCATTCGGGGTATATGGAAGCAAGTCCACAAGATTCAGCTGGGCAAGAAAAGTCATCGGCACACCATCCTGTGTCAGCGGCCACTGGATATGCTCAGGGAGGTCCGGATTGCCGCCCACACGTGAATTGCCCGTTCGGCGATATTCATCGAGTGTCGATACATCCAGCCGGATTCCCCAGCGACTTGAGGATACCAATAGATCAGCGGCAGTGCCCAATCCGTACTCCTCCAGCGTTTTGCGAGCTTTTCTAGTCAGACGTTCACATTGTTCGGGTTTAATCATTCAGATCCTCTCCTTCAGCCAATACATCTATGGTGAGACATATTCACGTTCACACCTGTATATTCTTCCGGCACGAGTTCTTTCCCTGCTTGTGGTTAAAAAAAGAGACCCGCAGAACCATCCGCAGGTCTCCTTACATATACAACCTTGTTAACGAATCTGCTCGGACGAATCACGCTGTAAAGCCCGAATGTGCTCTTCTCCATCGAGAAACTCATGAGCCTGATGCGCAGCCATTACGCCATGGTAGCTAATATCCAGTCCCAGATCTTCCTCTTCTTCCGTGGAGCGAACAGGTACCATTTTGCCAATGAGCTTCAGACCGAACCAGGTCATGACAAAGCCCCAAATGACAAGCGCCGCGAGTCCCAGTGCCTGAACACCGAGCAGCTTCCAGCCACCGCCCATGAATAACCCGCCGTCTGTGGCGAACAGCCCTACAGCAATCGTCCCCCACATCCCGGATGCCGCATGAACAGGGAAAGCACCAACCGGATCATCGATCCGGCGACGTTCAAGCCAATTGGTTGCTGCCATCATGAGCAGGCCGGATACCGCACCGATAAAGATCGCTGCTGCATCGCCAACAAATGCACAGCCTGCCGTAATCCCCACCAGACCGGCAAGGGATCCATTAATGACGGACGGAGCATCTGAACGTTTGAAGCGGAACAGCGTGTATAACATCGTAACCGCTCCACCCGAGGCAGCTGATAGCATGGTGACAATCGCGATATGGCCGATTCTTGCATCCGTGGCGCTCAGTGTGCTCCCGGCGTTGAAGCCGAACCAGCCAAACCACAACAGAAATGCACCTACGGAAGCAAGCGGAAGATTGCTGGGAAGAGCAATTGCACTCACGCCATGAGGCGTGTATTTGCCTTTGCGCGGACCAATAATGATCGCTGCAGCCAAGGCCGAGAATCCTCCCAGGGCATGAATGACAGCCGATCCGGCAAAATCCTGCATGCCCAGCTCGCTGAGCCAACCGCCGCCCCATGCCCAGTGACCGCCAACCGGGTATATTATAGCCGTCATCAAAATGATATACAGGAGGTAGGCCCGGAAGTTGATCCGTTCTGCTACCGCACCTGATACGATGGAAATAACGGCGATGGTGAACGCCGCCTGGAACAGCCAGAACGTTTCAAGCGATACAGGCACGTCGATATGAGACAGATCACCATTCAGGAAGAATCCCGTAACTCCAACAAACCCTCCGGCATCAGAGCCGTACATCAATCCGAATCCAACAGCATAAAACAGTAATGTGCCTATCGTAATGTCGGCAAAAACCTTCATAATAATGTTCACACTATTTTTATAACGGACAAACCCGGCCTCCAGGAGGGCAAACCCACCCTCCATCAATAAAATCATGGCCGCACTCAGTACCACCCAGACCGTATCGATCCCGGAGCTTAACGTCTCCAAAGTCATGCTTGTACATCCTCCGTTTCACTAAGCTGTCTGATCTCGCGGATCATATCGGGCGGAAGCTCAATCTCGCCTTTCTCCTTGATGTGAGGATGCTCGATTTGCTCCATAATCCGATCCAGTTCACGAATATGACGGCGGATCTGTTCCATCTTGCGAAAGCGCTCCTTCACCTGCACCATATATTCCACGGCCTGATGATGGGAGGCAGGACGGCCTGCGAACCACTTCCGCACGGGCGACATGGATTGATAGGCGACTTCCTCCGCACGCTTCTTTTGTTCAAATTGTTCAATTTTATGTTTGAGGGTTCCAATCTCATTTTCTTTTTTGACCTTCAGCTGCTCGATAAGGTACAATAAATCGGACGATGATATTTGCAATGCTGTATGGTGGTACACCTCGTCGATTACTAACATATCATGTCAGGACTCCTTACATATCAAGTTACTTGTTACCGATTATAGTTTGCCGTGGTCTGCTCGTCAATCTTTTTTTGGAGTCCAATTATTTGGATGAGAAGTTGTTCTTCGCAGACGGCTTTATTTTTGTTTGTATAATTACACATAACAACATTAATTCGGCATGAACCCATGTATAAGGAGAGGAATGCACATGTTAACTCGCAATGACGATATTCGGCATGAGATCTGGCAGACCGTCTCGGAGCTGGACGAAGAACAATTGAACCGAAAACCTGCACCGGAGCAATGGAGTGTTATGCAAGTACTCCGTCACTTGAACCTAATGGAGCGCATCATCGTGAAGCAGGCTGAGCTTGCTCTGCAGAAGGAACAAAATGTGACCGTCGATAAAAAACCTTACGAGCTTTCACTGGACCGCAGCCGTTCCCTTGATGCTCCACCCCATCTGCAGCCTCCAGCAGAGCCGGAATCCCTAGCTGACGTTCGCCGGGATCTGGAACAATCCCATCAGGCATTGACTGATTTCGTCCAAAACAATGACTCCTCCCTGCTGCGGAGCAGGTCTTTCCCTCATCCTGTATTTGGAGAGATGGACCTTGCCCAGTGGGTTGATTTTGCAAGCTATCATGAAGAACGCCATCTCGGGCAGATCAAGGATATCAAGCAGGCGCTTGGATTTTAAGAGCTCTCCTCATCCAAAATAAAAACGTAAAAAACCTCCAATGCACGTCAGCGTGAATTGGAGGTTTTTTTAGTTCGAAGTAGTCATTATTAATTAAAATACTGATCATGGATCATGGCTCATGGCCTGACAGCAGATCATTCACATTATTTTTTTGCCCAAAATCGCCAGATCCCGGTTCACACCGTCCAGTACAGCCACTTCCGGATAGTAGCCCCATTGCTCAAAACCATGCTTGCGCAGCAAACCAAGACTTGGTTCATTATGTCCAAAGACAAAGCCCAGAATCGTTGTAATGCCCAGCGCAGGACAAGCAGCAAAAATTGTATTTAACAAACGTCCACCGGCCCCGATTCCCCGGCATTGCTCATCAACGTACACACTGACTTCCACCGTACCGTTGTAAGCTGGCCGCCCGTAAAATGAACTCAGACTGGCCCAGGCCATAACTTGTCCTTCAAGTCTCATCACCCAGAGCGGACGACGGTCCGGTGAATGCTCCTCAAACCAAGGTACGCGCTGCTCAACCGTAACAGGCTCCAGGTCTGCTGTCACCATCCGGCTCTCGATTGTGGAATTATAAATCTCCACAATTCTCGGCAAATCCTCAAGACGCGCATATTCAATCTGCACACTATCCAGCTTCATGTCTACTCCTCCATCATTCCAGATCGAACTCTAGTATGACGAATATTATAACGGAGAAGGCAAGCAGACGTCATCCCCCAAACATTCCTATGAAAAGGCGAGGGAATACCATACCATGAACGGTTTACTCCATTGCATTTAGTTGATTGCTTTACTCTCCACAGGTGAAGAAAGTCTAATCAAGGTCGATGGCTGTCCAAATGCCATGGAAGCATCTATAAAGCTCTCTAGAGATTGAACAGAATCTGTCAAAACCTTGATTAAATAATTGTACGATCCAGCCAGCCGATGACACTCAATCACACTCGTATGATCTTTGCAAAACGCTGTGAACTGTTCACACTTTGTATTGTTATAGAGGATAAATGCTGTGATAGGTTTGTCTATTTTGTCCGGATTAATGATTGCTTTATAGCCAGCGATAATTCCTTTCTCTTCAAGCTTCTTAACCCTCTCATTCACTGCAGGGGTGGATAACCCTACTTTTTTCCCTAGTTCCGTAAAGGAACACCGGGCATTTTCCTGCAAGTGTAATAGTATGTCTCGATCAATCTCATCCATGGTTATAACTCCTCATTAAGAATTTTAAGAGAAACACTATTTTTTCAACTAAAAAGAAAGTCATTCTATAAAATTACAATCAGATTATTATGTAAGGGGAGCAATGGTTTTATTAAAATTAGATTAATAGAACGTTTCAAAAAATAAAAATACAGGAGGTCTTTACCTTGTCTTTAGAAATGAGAAATACATGTCAAACCTGCGAAAGCAGGCTCCATACGGATTCTTTAGCGTATATTTGTACGCATGAATGTACTTTTTGCCATGAGTGTACTGTGGAAATGAAGTATGTGTGCCCTAATTGTAAAGGAGAACTTGTACAAAGGCCAAGAAGTAAATCTTCAATGAGTTGTCCCCTTTCACCTGTTAAATGAACAAAAGCAGTCGATCATGGATCGGCTGCCTTTTTTAAAATTTCTCGTTGAGCTTCCTTATTCCCTATCCTCAATATCCTTCATGAATTTCAAGACAGCTTCATTCATCTCCTTGGATTGGGTCCAATGAAGGTAATGATGACCTTGCAAAGGGATGATTGTACTCGCAGGATGATCCGTAAGTTGGGTTTGTAAAAAAGTAAATAGCGATTTACCATCCTCCCTCACCCTGTCATCTTCTCTGCTAAAAAACAACACAGGCATATCTGATGGAAATGATATATGAGCTGTTTTTTTCACATTATCACCCAATTCATTGGTCTCTTGAACGACATTTTCGTTGTAAGCATTCCATGCTGTAATGGCTTTGGTCATTGCTAGATTCTTGTCCGAATAAGTACCCTCACTCGCAAGGGGAAGATAATTACGAGCATCCAGGGAGATGGCGAGTCTAGCCAATCCAGCGGGTGCCACATATCTCATATAACCTGGCATGGATGGAGGAGTTTCATTGAAGTAATCGAGAGCTGCTGGCCACGTTGCGTCTATGCCTACAACCGCCTTAACCTCTTCAGGATATTCACGAGCATAGTACATGCTATACATTCCGGAAACAGAATGCGGCATTAACACATATGGCCCAGGGATATTCAATTGCTGCAGTGCACTTCTCAGTTCCCCAACGATGTGTTCCACCGTTCTTTTCTCATCGGTCATATCACTCCAGCCATATCCGAACGGCTCTACCACGACAACTTTGTTATGTGTGGACATTTCATTCATTAAAGGCTCAAAATCCAGTACAGGCGAGGCAGTTCCCAGGCCGCTTAATAACACAATGGTGTTTGGTCCGTTCCCTTTTGTGTAGACATGCATCCGTCCATTCTCCACTTGGATATACTTTCCTATTGCCGGGTATTGATCTCTTTCTACCAGCTTCATGATGTGATGAAAGCAAATCCAGATGAGTACAACCGACAACATGAATACAAGCATTCTCTTGAAGAGGGTTAGAATCTTACTTTTCTTTTTGACACTCACTTGATACTCGGCTCCCCTCCATATTTTTTTCGTCGTCAAAATGCCTTTTTCATTCCTCCATTTGTTATTGATGTTTTACCTTGGGAACGATCATAACCCTCCAGGTTAAAGGTGAAGTACGGACCCATTTTAAGTTAAGTTTAAATTTTTGGTTTTTTTCATCTTTCTTAATAGTGGATGGTCAGTGGTGTATTGCAATTTGAGTGTTGTTGCCTGCCTACAGGAAATTCATGCATTCCACCTGTTAAAAGAAGCCAACCCGTCATAAGGACGGGTTGGCTTCGCTTCTTGAAATGGCTCTTTTCGTAAAAATTGTTGTTTTCAATTATAACAATAAGCAATTTACTTTTTATGGTATTATATACATCAAAACATCCTAAAAGGAGTGTGTAATATTGAGCAGTGAGAGTACAATCATTATTTCTCCATTAACTTATGACTTAATAGAGGATATCAATAAGACAAATGATTCGTTTAACATATATGGTAGAGTTGTCCCCAGTTTTCAATCAGGAAGATGGTCTTATACAGAAGAACTTTATGATGAAATGAGAGAAACACGTTTTCCAGATGACCAACTTGATTGGAGCCATTATATAAACCGAGAGGATAAAGCTTTGTTTTTAGCTTATATGAATAATACTTGCATAGGACAAATTAGAATCATTAAGGATTGGAATCGCTTCTGTTATATTGAAAATATTGCTACTAAAAAGGATTATAGAGGCAGTGGCGTCGGAAAGCTGCTCTTGCATAAAGCAGAAGCGTGGGCCAAACAAAGAAAACTGATCGGAATGTCCTTGGAAGCACAAGATGATAATCTTGGTGCATGCCGATTTTATGTGAAACAAGGATTCATACTAGGTGGTGTAGACACACTAAAGCAGTCATATACTCCTAATATTGAGACCACTCTATACTGGTATAAGTTATTCAAGTAACGGGGCTTTAGAGAATACAATACAGTCTCTCCAACATAGGAGCGGCTGTTTTTTATACCTCACATGTCGTCTATTTTTACGAAAGTTACCTCTGGAAAGTAGCTATTCGGTCCTTTCATTAAGGTTCCATTTTGATGTTTTAGATACAAATCGAAGAAATCCAGCATGTAGGCATTGATAGCGAAGTTAGCTCTTGCGGGCGCAATCTTTCCTGTAATGCCTAGCAGGTTGAAAATCGGTGAAATGAACTGTACATCGGTAAAATTCAAGTGTTCCGTATTTTCGATATAAAGGATTTGCCCCCCTTCGTCGGCCGCTAGTCGCATCCGGTCAAGTTCTAACTTTTTGTCTTCCGTTACTTGATCCTCCCACTCTCTTGTTAAACCCATACGTTTAAGCTCTTCATCCGTGTATACCCGGTTTTCCATCACCATTTTTAATTTTTCGAAATAGCTTTCCGAGTTGATAAACAAAAACGGCTTTTGCAGACCCTCTCTGTCACTCAAACGATAAAGCCCTCCATCAAGATCTATTCCGATCGCGATTCGCGGATCGTATGAAGCGTCATAAGCTGTCGCTCCGCCGATAGAATGACCGAACACCCCAATATGACCGAGATCCAACCTTCCCTTTAGATTACTTGGGATCTGTCCCGATTGGATAAGCTCGAACTGGTCCAGCGTAAAGATTACATCGTTAGTTAACACTTCTCCCAACTTGTCGCGAATGCTTCTACTCTCCCTGTAATCCTGATCCGGCGAAAATAAGTCGTTGGTTGTGTCGGTTGTGATTCGGCCGTCTGGAAACTCGGTTGCAAATGTATTGTAGGTGTGGTCGATCACTGCCACGATATATCCGTGACTCGCGAGATGTTCCGCTTGCGTCGTGTGGAGGAATCTGGAAGAGCCAAAACCGGGACTTGCAATGATCAATGGGTATGCTTTCTGTTTCGAAGAGACTTTGGCCTCCAAATAAGCATGATTGGATACATACTGAAGGTGCTGAAACGTAAACCCGGGAAGGCCATAATTCCCAGCCATATAATGTAAAATCTCCGTATCAGGAATAAAGGGAGCGTAATGGCCAGTGCCAGCCTGAGCCGGATACCATACCTGAACCATCAATTCCCTTTTACCTTTCGCGGTTTTCCCAAACGTTTCCTCGCGGCTTGAATCAATAAAATGGAAAGCTTGCGTGCCAACTTTCCACTCACCGGTTGGCACCGGAAGGTTGAAGACGGGAAACACGTAGAGGAGGCACCCTGTTGTAATTAGCCCTATCCCGATAAAAATTCTACCGAGTACCCTTCGCATTTGAGAGACATTCTGAACGACTTTCGGCTTGATGAACATGCCTATAAGCGAAATGAAAAACATCAAGATTATGAATCCGTACAGAAATAAAAGCTGAATCCTGTATCCTTCGACAAGCAAATGTACCACTACAAAAATGAAACTCGCTCCGCTTGTCACGAGCAGGATTGATTTTCGAATACGTTGATTATTGACGAACAGGAGCACCAACAAGCAAACACTTAAAAAGAAAAGCAGCATTTCTAAAAGCCTCACGCCAACTCCCCCTTAAAAATAATCCTTTATGTGGATTAGTCTAAAGGAGGAGCTATGTGACTACCATTGATTTAAATGACAATTACCTTACACACTTGTAAGGTTCAACTTTATCAGTTATAAGTGCATGGTATTTCTTTTCAGCGTGATCCATTTTACTTACCTTCTTTCAAGAACTGCTCGATCCGAGCTTTAATTGAATCGCGGACCTCAGCGAATGTATCTGTGATTTCTTCCTCTGTACCTGTCGCCTTGGCTGGATCATCGAAGCCCCAGTGCCATCTTTCAGCTTTATCATTACGTACAACTGGACAATTATCTTTGGCATGACCACAAAGCGTGATGATGTAGTCTGCTTGTTTTAAAATCTCAGGATCAATCACATCTGATGTATGACTTGAAATATCGATTCCAGCTTCTTTCATTGTTTGAACAGCACGAGGATTTAAGCCATGGGCTTCTAATCCTGCACTTCTCACCTCATATTTATCACTACCAAGTGCCTTCAAAAATCCATCAGCGATTTGGCTTCTGCAAGAGTTTCCTGTACACAAAAAGTAAACAAGTGGTTTGTTGTTCATGATTATTGATCTCCTTTATCTTTGGCTTGGCTTACTTGTACTTTCGCTTCGCCCATTTTTGAGTTAATTAACGTTTTTATGATCATAGCGATAACAACCAATGCTACTGTGATTACGGCAATCATTAACCAAACATTTATGTTTGTTGAATGAATCAAGTGTAGCCACAAATACAGTCCAGTTAACGTGATAAAGAGCGTTGGGATGGTGAGCACAATCCCGATTTTGAAATAACTCCCCCACGTGATTCTTACATCCTTACGGGACAGTACATTTAGCCACAAAAGTGTGGCGAGCGATCCGATCGGTGTAATTTTTGGACCCAGGTCACTACCGATAATATTGGCATAAATCAGCGATTCCCGGATGACACCTTGCGTACTCGTTCCATCAATAGCAAGCGCATCAATCATCACTGTGGGCATATTGTTCATTACCGAAGATAATATTGCAGCCAGAAAGCCCATACCCAGTGTGGAGATGTAGAGCCCCTGGTGAGCAATAGCTTGAATGACCTTACCAAGTTCATCCGTCAACCCCACATTTCGCAGTCCATAAACGACGACGTACATACCAATGGAGAAAATCACAACTGCCCATGGAGCCCCTTTAATGAGCTTCCACGTTTGAATAGCGTGACTCCGCCTTGCAGCTAATATAAACAAGATGGCAATAACCCCAGCGATAACAGACACCGGAACTTGAATGAACTCGCTCATCAAGTATGCCACCAGTAGCACGGCTAAGATCACCCAAGATATGTTGAACAGTTTCTTGTCCTTGATCGCTTCAGCTGGCTTTTTGAGCTGACTGACTTCGTAGTTCCCTGGAATGCTCTTTCTAAAGAACAAGAACAGGACCAGAATACTCGCTAATATTGAAAAGAAATTCGGAACAATCATACGACTTGCATACTCCACAAAGCCAATGCCAAAGTAATCAGCAGAAACGATATTGACGAGGTTGCTAACGACGAGCGGAAGTGAAGTTGTATCTGCAATAAAACCACTTGCGATGATAAAAGGTAAAATCATCTTTTGATCAAATTTGAGCGCTCGGACCATAGCAAGTACAATGGGCGTTAAGATCAGTGCGGCACCGTCATTTGCAAAGAACGCTGCCACACCTGCTCCAAGCAGCACAACATAAACGAACATCAGCTTGCCATTACCTCTTGCGAGCCTTGCCATGTGCAGTGCAGCCCATTCAAAAAATCCGACTTCATCTAAAATCAGAGAAATTAAGATAATGGCTACGAAAGCAAGCGTGGCGTTCCATATGATTCCTGTGACCGTACCTACATCGGATAGACTGACGACCCCAAAAAGGAGAACAAGGACAGCTCCAGCTGACGCTGACCATCCAATATTAAGCCCCTTAGGCTGCCAAATCACAAAAGTCAATGTAAGCAAAAAGATTAAAATCGCGATAATGGTCATGCTTCCTCCTGAGGACCGCAGCAGTTTTTCAATCCTGCTATTTTATCTTTCATGGATGGCAGATAGGGATACACACACTGAACATATGCTTCTGCATCTGGATTAAGAGAGTAGTACACCCACTGCCCTTTTTTCTTTTCATTAAGGAGACCGGCTGCCTTTAGTTTTCGAAGATGCTGACTGGCGTTTGGTTGTGACATGCCAATAATGTCTGTGATATCACATACACAAAGTTCTTGTTCCTGAAGTAGGGCAATAATTGTCAAACGTGTCTTATCAGCTAATAACTTATACGCCTCAGCCATCTCCTGAATGTTTTGTTCCATATGTACACCCCCTGTAATTATTCTCGTCGGTTTCTTTAATGATAAAAGCATATAATAAGTCACTTATATAAGCAATGACGAATATAAAGAGATCTAGTACTCCAAAAAAAGTCGGCAATATAAATGACCGACCTTGCTCTCGAACTAAAAATTCACATTTTGACTTTATAAAATAATGACCGTCTTTCATCTTAATTATATCTTTCGTTTGATATTCAATGACTCCACCTTGATCTAATAAGTCATTATGCTCATATACCTCTACGTGTCATTGTTTTAAGATTGCATTATTAAGTTGTGCTGCATACGAATTACTCAAGCATAATACATTTAACAACCTGCCCGTTAGTTGAATAAAGCCAGCCGGTCAAAATAATCGGCTGGCTTTATGTTCATTATTGAATGATCTTCTCCTTTGCGTAACATCTCTTATAAAATTTTATATTTCCGTACCGCCCGATCCGAGTCATTCACTAGATTAGCAGTTTTTTACTCAACTTGGTTACCCCCGCCGAACACCTCCTCGACGAGCCTCTGCGACGCCTTCTGGAACGGCCCTGCCAGGGACATTGCGGCGTCGTCCACATAGTTGATGGAGGCAGTCAGGGTCTTGCTGCCGTCAGGCGTGCTGTACATTAGTGCCGCGTAGCCCGATATACCACCGTTGTGGGTGATGATGGTACCACCGCTGTTCGATCCGGCGTCCTGTACGAACACCCCCAAGCCATAGCCGATTTTGGGGTAAGGCTTGCACATCTCGGCCAGCAGAGGGGCCGGAAGGAGCTTGCCGCCCATCAGCGCCGAGATAAACGTGTGGAGATCCTGGGTGGTCGAGATCATGTCACCTCCGGTGGAAATCCAGGAGGGGTTCTGGCTGGTGATGTCGACTGTCTTCTGCTCGCCGGCGTTCTCGTACCGGTAGTAGGCGTGGACGTGCGGTTCAGGGATCATGGGCTGGGTGTCTGGTACGACGGTACCCGACAGCCCGAGCGGCCCCAGAATCAGTCGCTGCATCTCCTCGGCGAGCGAGCTGCCGGTGACTTTCTCGATCAGCAGCCTGGCAAGCACGTAGTTGGTGTTGGAGTAGCTCCATCCCGTTCCTGGCTCAAATCGCATCGGCTTGGTCAATGCCAGCAGTACCAGCTCCTCTGGCCGATAGGTCTTGAACCGATTATCTACCCACTCCTGCCCCTGCCAAGGGATGCCCGGCGCGACCGTCCCGTCTTCGTAGTACTCGCCGGTGAAGTTGAACACCCCGCTGGTATGCTGCAGCAGCATCCGCACCGTGATCCTCCGGTCA
Organism: Paenibacillus illinoisensis NBRC 15959; assembly: GCF_004000925.1. Taxonomy (GTDB): domain Bacteria; phylum Bacillota; class Bacilli; order Paenibacillales; family Paenibacillaceae; genus Paenibacillus; species Paenibacillus illinoisensis. Next base: position 188,800 of record NZ_BIME01000011.1, read on the forward strand.
AGCCCAAACTCAGGCAGGTAGTCTACCACTGGGTCCTCCAGCCCGATCCTACCCTCGGCAACCAATTGCAGCACCACGGTCGCGGTGAAGGTCTTGGTATTGCTTCCGATTCGGAAGTGCCCATTTGTAGATGGCTTCGCGGCGTCGCCCAGCTTGCTAACCCCCGCACTACCAACCCACTCGCCCTGCTCATCGTGCACGCGCAGCTGCACCCCTAGGAAACCGGAATCGACTATCTCCTGGATGGCCTTCTGTAGCTCCGGACGATCCTGCCCCGCAGCGAATCTTTTTTCCTTCATATTTTCTGACGAATTAAACTGATTCATCATATTCACATCTCCTTATAATAAGTTTAGTTTCTAACACACATTTGAGCCTTGATCATCTATACATACCGACCGATGGTATGTATAGTTTAAAAATAAGCTGCCTTTCGGCAGTTTAGTTTTCGTTGCTGACTTCTCGAGCTGACAAACGGTACAATTCCTCGTAACGCTGAATCATTTGCTCATCGAACAGGTCAAGCCCCAGACCCTTCAATATTTCATCGAAAAGCCTTACCTTACGCAACATCATCTCGGGTGAAGTTTGTATGACCGCCGGGTTTAGCCAAAAGTTGGTGAGAATCATCAACGCTTCGCTTAGCTCTCTTGGATAGTCGGTTCGGATCGAACCGTCTCGCATACCCTGTTCGATGATGGGCTGGATATAGAGGGGTACGCCTTTTACGAATATGTTCTCGAATTGTGCCGCCAGCAGCTTTGGATTGCGCAGGAGGCTAGGCGCCGCCGATGCCATTTCGTTCTGGGCTGGATTATCTAGAGATACACGGGAAATCTTCCGGAGCTTCTCCAGGCCGTTCAGCTCCTTGTCGTCCCTGATACCGGACAGCATCTCGTCAGCGCCTTTGAACATATGGTCGGTGACAGCCTGGAAGATTTCTTCCTTTGACTTGTAGTGATGATAAATTGCCCCTTTTGTCAGCCCACCCAGCTCATTAATGATATCCTGAATGGAGGTTTGCTCGTATCCTTTTTGTATGAACAGGTTAAGAGCAACGGTTAGAATCTGGTTGATTGTTTCTTCGGGATATTTATTCCTTGCCACTCGCTTTCTCCTTTCATACATTCAGTTGGTATGTAAAGAATATATTCGATCATTCTTATAATGTCAATAACATAAAAACAAAATCATTTGATTTGGGTGTTCAGGCGCGAGGCACTGTTAGATGGAGGTTGAGATATTTTTATAAAATGCGATTTACAAATCCTCCACATGCGTATTAAAATTGTTTACATCATGTAAAGGTTGACACAATGTAAACAAAGGAGCTCATTTTATGTTACCAAAGTCGGTTCGCTTCCCACTCTTCATTTTAATGTTAAATCTATTTATAGCTTTATTGGGTCAAGGAATGCTTATTCCAATATTGCCTGATTATTTGAAGCTATTCCATGCAGGCGGAACTGTCGCTGGTTTTCTGGTCGCTGCATTTGGTGCAGCTCAATTCTTATTTTCACCTCTGGGAGGACAATTATCTGATCGATTTGGACGCAAAAAGTTAATCATGGCCGGCATGTTTCTTTCTGTCGTTGCTGATGTCATGTTTGCGCTTTCGACTTCATTGCCTCTGCTTTACGTTGCTCGCTTTATTGGTGGAATCAGCTTAGGTTTAATGATCCCATCGAACTTGGCCTATGTGGCCGATATTACAACCCACGAAACGCGAGCTAAGGGTATGGGGTATTTTGGAGCAGCCATGAATTTGGGAATGGTACTTGGACCCGGTCTTGGTGGTCTCATTGCCGAAATGGGCATTCGTATGCCTTATTTCTGTGCAGCTGGTCTTGGATTGGTCGCTACGCTGCTAACACTCCTATTGCCCGAGACACTTGCACCTGAAAAAAGAACGCGCTCTTTACGCAATCCGGATGGAAATCACTTTGGAAAAAAAGTTTTGAGTTCCTTTAAAGTTCCCTATTTCAAGTATTTACTTCTGCTTCTCGTTATGACCTTCGGTCTCATGAGTTATGAGACGGTATTTGCCCTTTTCGTAGAGAAAAAATACGGGTTTGATGCTGCTACAATCTCTATCATTATTACCCTAGGGGCCATAATCGGTATAGTTATTCAAGTTTGGTTGCTTGATTGGTTTGTGAAAAGGATGGGTGAGATCAAGTTAATTAGACTATCTTTGATTATTGCGCCTATTGCTTTAATGTTAATGCTGATTAAAGTTAACCTTGCTTTTCTTTTATTCGCTTCTGCATTATTCTTTGCATTTAATTCTTTTTTGCGGCCTTCGGTCAGCACGCTAATATCCAAAAACGCAGGAGATCGACAAGGGTATGCATCTGGTCTGAATACCACATATTCCAGTCTTGGAACCATATTTGGCCCGCTTATTGCAGGTTCTTTATTTGATTCAAACATTAACCTTCCTTATATTTTTGGGGCAGTGATGCTGCTGGCTTCTCTGCCGCTTACCATGAATGTATTTCGCTCCAAGAAAGGAAAGTTATCTACAAGTGAATGAAAATTGGCATCAGCAATTAAAAAATAAACATCGTGATGATCTGATTTCAGCTGGTAAAGAGCTTTTTTTGAATGATGGACTATTCCAAATGAAGATCAAAGATGTTTGTGCTAAAGCCAAACTTAGCAGAGTAACCTTCTACAAACATTTCCAGTCTATGGATGATCTTCTTCTGTCTATTCATATGGAGTTAATAGAGCATTTAACGAATCATGTTAGTCGTGCTGCAGCTGAAATGGAATTCATGAATGGCTATGAACAACTTGCTGCCATGTTGAACGCTTGGATTACTTTTGCCCGGAATTATCCGGACCATATCCGGTTTATTCAATTATTTGACATTAACTATGAGTCATATGATTTTAATCAGGAGCTGAAAGAGCGGTATCATCTGTTCACCCAAAACGGAAAAGAACGACATTTTCTTCTTGGCGCATTATCAAGGGGAACTGTTGATGGAAGCATAAGGAGTAATTTACCCCCTCTTCATCTAGCCCAGTTTATCTTTACAGCGATGATGGGTATGCTTCAGAAAAGTGTTTCCAGCTGTTCAAACATCCTCAATGCATCGGATACGCAGATGCCGGAACAGTTTGTCAGTATGCTTCTCCAATATGTCTATGGTGAGAGAACATCGGAGGAAAGCTGACGAAGTAAACTGACAAAAAAAGAAAGACCGAATGTTGGCTTGAACATTCCGTCTTTCTTTTTTCGCATGGATTGAAGCATTTTCGGGCTTTCGTAGCAGCTGGCTTACACTGCCATGGTCTTCGTTTGTGTTCCTGAGAACGGTACAGGGATGTAGGCCACCCGGGTAACCTGCGTCAGCTTCACTTTGTGTTCACCCTCGGAAAGTCCTCCCTCTTGCTCTACAAAAATGATGCCCTCCTGGCCATATTCCCATTTGTAAGAAGTAACGGTCGCCATTTCGTCCAGGGTAAAGTACTGCTCGCCATCGAGTGAAAACCGGATTTGCTCACGCGGAACAGGGTTGTCGTTCACTTCAACTTGGATATCGTGAACCATGGACAACGGAATTCCCCGATAATAGGTAATTCTTGTGCGCATCTCATAACCTACCGTTTTTCCGTCTTTCTTTACATTTTTAAGACTGTTGTCGGTCAATACATAGTTATCAAACATGTTTTTACCCTCCTGCTTACTAAATATATTTACGAAGCATCTCCTGATGCTTTCTGACCTGTGTTACCGCATCAATCTCTGCCCCAGGTAGAGCAAAGCGGCCGCCCTCGTATTCACTGGCAATATAACCGTCATATTCCTTTTCTTTCAGATAATCAATGAGTTCCTTATAAGGAATGGAGTATTCCACGCCTTCTTCCGTCATTTCATAGAATTTCCCGTGGAAATGCTTAATGAATGGAAGATAAGGGTCAAGTACGGAGAAGTCGTGGTTCTCATAACCGCCGGCAAACAGAACATATTCCCGATCGACCCAGGAACGGATTTGGCTTTCCAGTTCATCAGGAAGCACACGCTGGTGACTGATGGCTTCCACATCTCTTCCCTTTGCAAATTCATTGTCAATGTACTCGGCTACAGCAGGGTTAAGTCCCTGATTCAGGAAAAATGCCGTGGAAACACGCGGATGTTTGCGGCAGAAGATTCCTGTATCTACGACCAGACCCACATAAGGGGAATTCAGTTTGAACATCAGGTCAGTAAATTTCTTGGTCTCCGGATTGTCGAAAGCCATACCGCCATGAACCTCTAGAGCCATGACTACATTCAATTCCTCAGCCAACGGGAGAGCGTCTTCAATGATGTCGGTAGGGGTCAAGGATACAAGACGAACAAGCGGAATACCGAGCTTATGAGCAAGGTGCAGCTCTTTCTTGAGCAGAGCCAGATTCTCTTTTTGCGTCAAGCGGCGGTTCTTGTATAGCACGGTGTTGATGTAAATATCGTTGCAAATGGGAGTAATGCCGTTCTCACGAATGATCCGGTGCCAATTTGCAATGTCCTCCTCCGAAACATCGGGCGCATTCCAGAGCATCTGGTCGCTGATAATTTCGACTCCTTCTACACCGATCGAAGCAAGTTCTTTGATGCAATCTTCAAGCGTCATTTTTCCCCGAGCATATTCATCCTGATAACTATATAAACTTACGGACCGTTTAATACTGGACATGTTTCATCCCTCTTCTCTTCATTAATAGCTTAAATTTGTATCCACTCTCAGTTCCAATTCAATCAGACTCCCTTCACAGGGACGCAATGCATTGTTGATTTCGATCCATCCTTCTCTTACCTCCACATGCTCGACAGAGATACAAGGAACACAGGTCTGCTTCAAGAACAGAATCTCGTCTGGCCTTATATCATTGACAGATCCGAATTTCGTCCATTCTTTGAGGATGCTTCCACGTTCATTACTCAAGATCGTCCGCTTAAGACGATAAATTCCATCTCTGAGCCCTTCCACTCGAAACTTGCGTGCATGGGTATTGGAGAATCTACGTTCAACGGACTCGGTTTTAGACATATCTACTCTCTCAGCTTCGTGAACTCCCTGCGCGAAATGCCGGTAATGATAGCAAAGCAGTTGATAGCGGTCTCCACTTCGTTTTGTCAAAAGAAAGTCATTGCCTCTACCGACCATTTGCCTTCCCATGCGGTTCAAAAATTCAAATGCATAGTAGGCGGGCTTTTTTATTCCGTCCTTGGAAATAAGCCCTGCTCCCCCATATAGCAGCCGCTTGGAGTCGGTGAATTCACTAAAGATATCGGAATAAATCCAGTAACCCATCATGCAATTCTCGGTTATAACCTCCGACATATTTTTGAGGATATAGGAGGCCTTGAAGAGACTGTCGTTCAAGGAATCCCGGTTGGAGACACTGAAACTCCATTCAGATACATGAAGTGGCAGATGCCCTAGGTTACGTTCTGCCATGGCCGTCCGAATGGATTGAAGGGTGTGCAGCATCCATTGTTCATCGGAGGCATGCACAAATGCTGGAGCTTCTCCCTCGTCACCCGGAGTGAATTCGTATGGATATAAGTACACAGACAGGAAGTCAGGCTGGACCTCTCTTCTCCCCCAGCGGTCCAACAGCATCGGCAGGTAGCGCCCTTCCATATCCATACTAAGGCCGCAGCCCCCCAGCTTAGCAGCTGGAAGCAATTCCTTTATTCCCTTCCAGGTCATTTCGAAACGAACAAAGTATTCGTCAAACCATTGCTCCATCTCTTCAGGACGGTAAACATAGTTGACCATCTGGTCAGTCTCGTCCGTGAGAAAAGCATGTTTGCTGGCATGCCATAACTCAAAGTACCAACTTTCCACCTCTTCACTGCCATATCGATTGATACAGTGAATAAGGAAAGCACGGATCAGACGTTTCCACTCCTCAGCTCCTCTTGAATGTAAAAGGGCAGGAGCTGTGACCATTTTCTGGTTCAGATTCTTTTGAATTAACTTTGGCTTGTCGCCAAGGTCAATATAAGGTTTAAGATGGTTGCGTATTAAGGCATCTATGACTTTATCCACATTGTTAAAATTGTAGCTGGCGTCCGGATCGGATGGATCTCGAATCATCATATCTTCACTGAAGATCCCCCAGATGCGTGCATAGGAGAAACCAAGCTCTCCATGGATAAGCGGAAGCTGCTCCTGCAGATCAGAGTTTAATAAATCCCTTGCATATCCTATATTGATAAGCTCTTTCCAGCTCCGCTTCTGTGGTTCACTTTCCGGTACAGCCCGGATGACAGTAACATCCGAGCTGTGCTGCAGCCGGCTGTCCAGCAAAGTCTCAAGCTCGTATGAAACTTCCAATGATCCGAGATTCTCAGTACCTTTCTGAACAGGACCCTGCTGGGACACCTGCTCATTTTTGCGGTACTGGGAAGGACTCACGAGGTACGTTTCCCTGAATACCCGGTTAAACGCGGCCAAACTGGGAAATCCGCTGTCCATTGCAATTCGCGTGATCGGCTGATCCGTATACAGCAAGTAAGCAAGTGCATGATCCAGACGGGTTTTATTCAAATACTCGGAAAACGTCATGCCCATCATCTTTTTAAAAGATTTGGAGAGATACGGTACGGATAAATAATGCAGCTCGGCGACTTCATTTAAAGTCAGCGGCTGTTTATAATTCGCATGTACATAAGAGCATATCTCCAGGAGGCGTTGATTCGGCTTGCTTGGACTATACAGCAACTCCAGCTTGTGATCCTCGACCAAATACTCGCTTAACAAGAAGTACAGTAGTTCAAAAGTGGATTGGATTAGCTTAACGGATTTGAATTTGACCGGTTTGACTTGATCGTTCAGCATCTCAGTTAAGATCTTTCTTAACCCCTCGTCCGCCTCTCGTTTGTTTCTAGCGGAACAACAGGCAAACCGGGAATCATCAGAAGTGCTGAACAGCTTCAACAATTCTTGCGGCACCTGAAATCGGGCAGCCAGAATTTTCCCCGAAGATTCCAAACGGTACTCCTCGCCCGGATGAAATAGTATAAAATCATCCTCTTCGAGCTTCATCCGTTCGTCCTGACAATGGACCGTCAGTTTCCCCTGCAAAAGAAACACAATATGAATGCCCTGGCTAGCAATGGAGTCCGAATCCCTCTCTGAAATCATCGAGATTTGTAACGAAAGCTCAGGTAACACTCGTGATATAAGGTGATGACCGTTCTCCATTGCTTAGCCTCCTCTCATGGCGAAACGGTTAGACCCACCACATCTCTGCTGCTGATTCACGTATCAAAAGGGGCTTCAGCGTATCCACCGCTTTTGAGAATCCTTCGTTAACCGACATCAGTCCGTCTTCATGTTCAATGCTTACGACATAGTCATATCCAACCAGTCGAAGTGTACTAATGAGATCCGCCCAAGTCTTGGCGTCATGTCCAAAACCTACAGAACGGAAGTTCCATGCCCGGTCCATCAGAGCCGTATACGGCTGCATGTCAGTGACTCCATAGCGGTTCACATTGACGGGATCAATGGCTGTGTCTTTCGCATGGAAATAATGGAGAGCTCCTTCACTTCCCAACATTTTCACTGCCTGGATCGGGTCAATCCCCTGCCACCACATATGGCTTGGATCCAGGTTGGCTCCGATCACTTCCCCAGCGGCTTCACGAAGCCTCAATAATGTGGCCGGCGTATGGACGGAAAAACCTCCATGCATTTCTAAGGCGATTTTTAATCCTTTATCTTGAGCGATCCGCCCTGTTTCCTTCCAATAAGGAATGACTTTGTTCTCCCACTGCCAAGTCAGCAGCTCACCATACTCATTGGGCCAGGGTGCTACCGGCCAGTTAGGGTATTTGGCATCATCAGAGTCTCCAGGACATCCGGAGAATCCAACCACAACGGGAACTTCCAGCCGTTCAGCCAGATCGAGTGTCTTCAAGAATGACTCGTGGTACTCCCGGGCGACCTCTTTCTGGGGATGCAGTGGGTTGCCATGGCAACTTAGCGCACTGATCATCAAACCTCTGGATTCAAACGCTCGCTTGTACGCTTTTAGCTTACCGGCATCCTCCAGCAACTCATCGGGGTTACAGTGATGATTACCGGGAAAGCCGCCAGTACCCAGCTCAACAGCATCCAGTCCTTTGGAAGCGATAATGTCCAGCGCCTCTTCCAGAGGCAGCTGCTGCAGAAGGACGGAAAAAACTCCGAGTTTCATAGCCGCTACACCTCCTTTACTTTTGGATTAAAAGAATACCGGTTCTCCTGTTTCTGCGGACTTGTAGATCGCTTCGAGAATCTGGGTAACAACCAGTGCCTGCTCCGGTTTCACCAGCGGCTCTTTGTCATTTAGAAGAGCATCGACCCACATGCGTGCTTCTACATCGTTGGCTTTCCGGCTTTCTCCGCTAAAGTAAGCTACGCCGCCGCCATCGGAAGGAGCTGTCTCGACCAACTGTCCGTGCTGAGCGGTATTAAACACTACATAACCTTCATCCAAAAATGCCTTACCGCGCATTTCCGCGCCAGCTTTAGTTCCGCAGAGCGTAACTTGAGCTTCCTTACCATCCAGCACATTGAGTGCCCAAGCCGCTTCGAGGTAAATCGTTGCGCCGTTTTCCATTTTGATAAAACCGAATGCGGAGTCCTCTACTTCAAATGTTTCCGGATCCCAAGGCCCGAACATATTGCCCATCGGATTGTCTTTGAGCTTTTGATAAGAGGAGCCGACCACCATCTTCGGTTTGTAATTGTTCATGTTCCACAGAGTCAGATCCAGCGCATGTGTACCGATATCAATCAACGGGCCGCCCCCCTGCTTCGATTTATCCGGGAATACGCCCCATGTTGGAACCGCTTTGCGGCGCACGGCGTGTGCTTTGGCAAAGTAGATTTCACCCAGCTCATCGTTTTCACACGCTTCATGCAGCGCCAGGGAATCGACACGGCAGCGGTTTTGGTAACCGATCGTCAGCTTCTTACCGGTACGTTTGGCTGCATCCAGCATTTTTTGCGCTTCTTCCGTATTGATGGCCATTGGTTTCTCACACAGAACGTGTTTTCCAGCTTCCAGCGCATCAACGGTAATATAAGAATGGGAAACGTTCGGAGTCAGTACATGAACGACATCCAGCGATTCGTCTTTAAGAAGCTCTTTGTAATCAGTGTATACGCTTGCATTTTCAACCCCGTATTGCTTCGCCGCTTTTGCTGCGCGCTCTTCAACGATGTCACAGAACGCTACCAGTTCAACTTCGTCGCTCAGAGCTGACAATGCCGGAAAATGTTTTTGATTGGCAATTCCACCGCAACCGATAAATCCGAATCTTAATTTTTTCTTGTTCAATGTAATTTCCTCCTACGAATAAAGATCATATTCATTTACCATTGTTAATCCATTACTATTACTTAATCATTAACTAGTGGTAAACTTATATTCTATATATAACACTCCTTTTTCGGTTTGGCAAGAATATATTTTTATTTTTTGTAAGCGCACTCATTTACAACATAAAAAAGCGACAATCCTGGAATGACCAGTTTTGCCGCTGACTATACTGTTAACAGATCAGGTTCAAGATGAGACCAGAGACTGTGCAGTCTGCACGTTGACAGGAGCGCCAGACGCAGCGCTTTCATAAAAGGCATCGACGATTTCAGCAAAATATAGGCCGTCATCCGCCGGGGCAATCAGCTGCTGCCGTTCATCTTTGATAGAGTTCACGAAATGCCTGAACTCATTCTCAAGCTGCAGATTGGGATTCAGCTTCAGTTTGGGTGTAATATCCAGGCAAATATCGGAGCTTTCTCCGAACAGCTTCAACGTACCATTGACCAGACTGGCTCCCCCTTTTGTTCCGAGCAGCTCCACATAAAAGCGGTCCTCTTCGATGTTGGAGGCCCAGCTGAATTCAAAGGAAAGACTCCCCCTGTTTTGCAGTGCCACAAATCCAATAGCCGCATCCTCCACATTAAAGGTCCCGCCTTCAATTCCCTTGTACCCATTCCGGTTCCGCGCCGTCGTATGAACGAAATTTTGATAGGTGCTTCCGGCTACATACGATACCTTCGGGCTCCCCATGAGATAAAGAGCCAGGTCCAAATAATGGGCTCCAAGGTCAATCATCACCCCACCGCCAGAACGGGCTTTGTCGGTAAACCATGTACCTCTGCCCGGAATGCCGGAACGACGGATCCAGCCTGCTTTAGCGCTATAAATATCACCAAGATTACCCTGATCAATCCATTTTTTCAGAAAGACAGCTTCATTGGTAAATCGGTTATTTAAGCCAATCATCACTCGTTTCCCTGTCCGGTTTCGAGCATCAAGGATGCGACGTGCTTCCTCACTGCTGATGCTGAGCGGCTTCTCACAATGAACATGTGCTCCTTGAGACAGCGCATATTCCGTAATTTCTGCGTGAAGAAAGTTCGGTGTCACGATGCTGACAATATCCGGACGCTCCTTAGCAAACATTTCCTTATAGTCGCTGTACACATTAGGTACATTATATTTTTCAGCCATCTTTGAAGCCTTACTCAAGTCAATGTCGCAGATCGCTGCCACTTCTACATCTTCCAAAGCCAGATATCCGTGAATATGTTTCTTTTCGGCGTTACCGCCTGCTCCAATCAGTGCGTACTTCAATTTGTTTTCCATTCTATTCACCTCTCTATGTTATAGCTCAACCTCTTCAAGCAGAAGCTTCTTGAAATAAGTCGCTGAGTAATCAATACCTTTATCCGCCAGTTCATCTGGAAGAGCTGATTTTCGCGGCTCAATACTTAGCCCGGCATTATATCCGGCAGCACGCAGCGTGGCAATGAAAGATGGCCAATCTGTCTGATCCATACCAGCAGGTGGTTCATCCACTTTTTGACCGTTAACGAGCAGGGAACCCTTCAAGTGTACATGGTAGAACCGATGTCCCCAATCGAGCGCCTCTTGCAAATAATCTCCGCCGAAAAAGCGTGCATGTGACGGATCAAATTTAATGCCCAGTTCTGGCAGGTGTCCATGGATAATCCGCCAAACTTCAGGTGTATTAACGAAATTGACTTTTCGGCAGTTATACGCGGAAATCTGGACATTTCTAGGTCTAGCATACTCAAGCAGTTCCTTGAAGAAGGCAATCGCGGCTGTGCAGTTCTCGTAGAAGGATAATTCCTCTACATAGTTGCAGCCAGAGACAAAGCTTGGACACCCAAGCGCGCTTGCTGCATCAATCAGTTTGAAGCATCGCTCCAGTTCGTCCTGCAAAATCTCTCCTTTCTCATTAATGCGAAGAGATTTCCACCGTCCGATAGAGCCCACCTTTACACCGTATTGTGTCTTCCATTGGGAAATACTCTCCAGTTGTTCACAAAATTCTTCGACACTGTCACCTTCGTTAATACAGAATTCCAGAAAATGCAGACCTCTGCGCCGAGCATTAGCAAAACTTTCTTCCTGTACAGGAGCAATTATCCCTAGCTTCATACCAATTAACTTCCTTTCCTACCTACGTCTACTTCGAATGGTTTATTTATAATAAATGGTTAACTAAGAGTAACTCTTTAATTGTAATGTACCAGACTTCTATTTTTTTTGCAAGCGCAATAAAAAAAGATGGATCCCGGTAAGAATCCATCTTTTATATTGCGTAAAATTACTTCTTTAAATAGTACAGAACAATCAATTTTGACGTTTTCGCAATTTCTTCATAACCAACCTGATGTTCCTCTTTTAACAGCTTTCCTCTGAAGGCCAAGCGCTGCATTAAACTGATGATCATCTCAACAACAAAGAGACTGGTTTCCTCCAGCTTAATGTCAGATCTTATCGACCCATCCCGGACGCCCTGCTCTATGTAATTATGCAGTACTCGACCCATAGCGCCGTCGCTGACCAATTCACGGTAAGTGGCCTGCAGTTCTTCATTCGGATAATGATCACGGTAGGTATGATCAAAGAAACCAATATATTTCAGGTGGTCAGGGTGAGCCTCCAAAAACAGAATCCAAGCGTCCAGATATCCCTCAACGCTCTCCAGCCCGTTCCTTTTTGCAATAGAATGACTTTCAATAAACTCAGTAAGTTCACCGAGTATTTTTTGCTGTACCGCAAAGATCAGTTCGTCCATGGAGTTAAAGCATTTATAGAAGGTAACTTTACTTAAATTCGCCCGCTCACAGATATCTTTTAGTCCCACATTCGTAAAATTACGCTCGATAAGCGCATGTTGTCCGGCAATTATGAATTCTTCGCGGTTACGGTTCCGTACATCCTGGTGCCATGTAGTCACCATAAACACCCCCTCCCTCATATGCCAGAGTTAACCATTTATCTAAGGTTAATCATTACTTAGGATAATATAGGCTTCTGTAAAAATCAAGCGGTTCCTAGGGGCATCGCCGTGGATGATCCATCTTTAAACAAGCTTGTCCAGCCAGCTAATGAATGGATGCGGTAACTTAGCTTCACTCATATAGATGGAGTCCTGCCGCACCGACCACACCCGCATTATTCCCGAGGATGGCAGGTACAATATCTACGTTCTCTCTAGCATTTTCAAGCGCATATTCACAGTAGTATCCCTCAATTCGGTCCAGCAGATAGCTTCCGGCTTTCGCAACACCCCCACCTACTACAAAGCGTTGAGGATTAACGATGATGGACAGCAGCGCCATGGATTTGCCCAAATATTTTGCAGCCCGATCTACAATCTGGACAGATACTGGATCGCCTGCTTTAGCCTCATCCAGCACATCTTTTGCAGATATTTCACGGATTAAAGCCAGAGAGGTCTTTTCGCCACGAATTACAGCCTCTTTGGCCATGTATATCATGCCGGTAGCGGAAGCAACCGTCTCTAGGCACCCTGTTTTGCCACAGCCACATGCAATTGCCTCGTTCTCAGCGACTACGTTCATATGTCCGATTTCGCCACCCATTCCGTTAAATCCCTGACACAGGTTGTTCTTAACGATAATCCCGCCGCCTACACCAGTACCAAGCGTATAACAAACCACGTTTGAAATTCCTGCACCAGCTCCACTCCAGACTTCCCCTAGCGCAGCTGCATTGGCGTCATTATCAATCTTGACTTCTTTACCTAAACGAGCTTCCAAAATCTCTTTTACGGGCACATTCCTCCATCCCAAATTAGGTGAAGCTTTCACAAGTCCTGCTTGAAAATCGAGAAACCCCGGAATTCCCGCGCCAATACCGGCGATCTGATTCCAGCTGTAGCCCTCCCTGGAGACTAACTCCCTCACGTAAAGTTCAATGTTCTGAAGAACACCCTCTGCGCGTTTCTCTGCTTCTGTCGGTCCTTCATATACGGCAAGCAAACTACCGTCCTCGCCACAGATCCCCACTTTTACCGAGGTTCCTCCAAGATCAATTCCGATGTAAAACTTACGTTCTAAGTTCATCACTGTTTCTCCCCTTTGATATTTACTTTTATTTAATCATTTACATTTAGTTAATCATTTTTCATATAAAAAGACAATGCCATAAGTTTAAAACTCTTACAGCATTGCCTTTGGGTAAAACTGCAACACAACAGCTGATGAGATTTAAAGAGCACTTCTTCTCGCTTCAAGCTCACTTACAACTTTCGGATGAATAGCATCCAATTTATAGAAACTAACTGCAATGATTTGCAGGATGGTGCAGACAAGCGGAATAACGAAAAATAACATGTTAATGGCTGATGACGCTTCCGGCGTCACATTTGTCGCACTATAACCGGTCAGCGCTAGTGTATATCCAACGACTGCACTTCCCAGAGCCATACCGACTTTTGTAGCGAAACTGTAACCTGCATACAGCGTACCCTCAGCTTTTTTATTAAATTTCCATTCATTGTAATCAACAGAGTTAGCAATCATACTGAATACGGCACCTGAGCTAACACCGCCGAATACATTGGCAAGAAACCATAGAGCGACAAACACGACCATATTGTGTTCAAAAAATGGCATAAAGGCCAATCCAATCAAAAATATAATCTGTGCGATAATGTTTCCTTTTCTTTGCTTGAATTTCTTCAGAAATGTCGGTGTAATCGCAGCAGAACACAATAACGAAACGTATAGTGCTGGCAGCAAAATAGAGATCATAGCTGGATTATGCAGAACATGAAGCGAAAAATAGATCGTAATGGATACCGTAGCACCGGTTCTAATAAACAACAAAAGTGAGAATATGATCGTTGATACCCAAGGGGTATTTCTGAAAGCGCTCTTATAAGTCTGAATAATGGACCCTTTTTCCTTAACCGATGATACAGGATCGACATAACGCTCTTTGCAATTTCTATAAACAATAAGAAACATGATTGCACTAAGGACAGCAAAAATAATGGTTGTATACAGATATCCCTTGTGTTCATTACCACCGCCAAAGTAGCTCACCATGGGAGTCGTTAGAGCGGTTACAATAATGCTGCCGACCGCCATACCCACCATTCGAAAGCTGGACAGCTGGTCTTTCTCTTCCCCACTGCGCGTCATTAACGACATAAGTGAGCCATAAGGGATATTGATAAGCGAGTACAACAAACCTGCAATAATATAAGTAACCGAAGCGTAGATGATTTTACCCGTTGTTGAAATGTCAGGACTGGTAAAGGTCAAAATGAGCATGATCGCAAACGGAACAATACCGAATAAAATGTACGGACGTGTCCGTCCGAATTTGGTATTGGTTCGGTCCACAAATCCTCCAATAACCGGGTCAATAATCGAATCCAATATTCGCGCTACCAGAAGTAACGTTCCTGTTGCAGCAACCGGTATCAGAGCGACATCCGTATAAAAGTAGAGAAGAAAGCTTCCGACGATCCCCCACATGAGATTAGAACCTAAATCTCCAAGCCCGTAGCTGATTTTTTCTTTAAAGCTTAATTTGCCATTCTTTTGCTTGATTATCGACCCTACCAGAGGCATTTCGTTTGTTATGTTCGTAGTTTGCATGGATAACTCTCCCTTATTTTAATCACTTCCAGAATGGGTAAAAAAACAGTGTTCCTTCCGTTTCACGACTCCCTTGCTTCATTCTCTTTTTTTCACTTCAGTAATGATTCCGCTTTCATTATAAGATACTGTCTGCTGAATGACTTTTTTATATTTAATCAATTAAGCGCTATAATTTAACCTGTTTCTGCTGGTTTGCCCATGTCATCCAGGTCTTAATTAAATTCAACCCACTCATTTTTAATCTAATGTGATTTTTAAAGGGAACTGCTTGACGAAGAAAATTCGACTACAGCAGCTTACCTAAACTTCAAGACTCCAAGTCGTTTGCTTCTCTACTCCAAACTCGGCACGGACACCCGACATGTACCAAACTATGTAGGAAAGTCACAACCCGCCAGGAGGGAAATTGTTAGCGCTTCCATTTTTTTTAAAAAAAGGCTTTGTCTCTGGTCTTTTCCCCCCCGAAGCAAGATATAAAATTGGGTTGGACTGTGTACCATCAACACCCCACTTCACTCCAGATAATGTATATCATTTACAAAAAGCTAACGGTTAACACATGGTTAATAATGATACAAAAGTACCATACCTTATGTCCCTTGGCAAGAGATTATATTTCCCATTATCTGGGAAAATTCTTCATACATTTGCAGGTCTCTTATCCAAACAAAAAAAGCCGCGAAATTAGCGGCTCCCCATGGAATAGTATTCGTGTCCTTCGACACCTCGGTTAAGCAAATTCCAAAATTGTTCATCCATGACGGGCGGCGGATATGGCATCGAACGGATAATCCACCATTCCAATAACTTGAGTCTTGGTTAGATTCATACGATTTTTACGGTCTTAATAAAATTTTCCCCGTGCTTTTGCGGCTCTCCAGAAATTGATGCGCTTTTCTTCCATCTCGTAGTGCAAATACCGTAGGCTCGGATACCGTTATTTTCCCCTCTTCGATCCAGCGGAACAACTCGGCTGAACGGGTTGCCCGTTCCTCGTGGGAAGTAAGGAAATTCCAAAGATCGCCACCAGTCAAAGTTTTTGACGTATCCATCAACATCCTTGGGTCAACTGGAGCCGGGTCTCCCCCTGCCATTCCATAAAATACAACCGTCCCCCCAATGCGAGTGACTGCAAAACTATCCTCAAGCGTGGAGCCGACTGAGTCATAGACAACATCCACACCTTTTCCGTTTGTCTCCTCCATGACTTTTCTCTTCCAATCATCCGAGTACAAAAAAACCTGATTCCCTCCAGAGCTCTTAACTGCCGACGCCTTCTCCATCGAGGAGGTTAAACCAATGACCCTCCCACCGAAGAGCTTTGCCATTTGAACAAGCAACTGTCCAACGCCCCCTGCTGCGGCATGAACTAGAATTACATCATTCTCCTTAACCGCATAACTATCTTTTGTTAAATAGTGGGCAGTCAACCCTTGCAGTAAAACAGAAGCCGCCTTTTCAAATGAAATGGTCTCTGGAAGAGGAATTGCCTTTTCTATAGGAACAGCCACTTTTTCTGCGTTAGCATGGGGGACATCTGCAAATGCAACAGGGTCGCCAACGCTGATTCCTTGGACATTAGCTCCCGTTTTTTCAACGACTCCTGCCCCTTCATAACCTAAAATAAACGGGGAATTCCCAGTAAGATGATAGTTCCCTTTCCTTCTATAAATATCTGCAAAATTCAATCCGATGGCTTTCATCCTTACTAATATTTCGTCAGGCCCGATAACTGGATCCGAAATTTCAAGATATTCTAGTACTTCCGGTCCTCCGAATTTATTAAATACAAGTGCTTTCAAATGAGTGGCCTCCTCTTATATATTTTTCAAGAGCTCTGAAAGAAACGGGCTTCTTTTATTTACTCCAAAACTTGCCTCGCTTATGATACGGTTCACCCCGCTGTCTGTAACAGCAAGTTTATTACGAAATCTAGGGAGCACAATGTGCTCCCTCGGACAGAAGTTCTGTTATTCCAATTCCAAAATTGATTCACCGCTAATAATAGTACCCTTATTATTTCCTTCACAAATCTCTTTCATTGTGCCTGGCTTGTCAAAATTAAACACATGCATGGGCAGATTGTAGTCTCTTGCTAAAATGAAAGCGGATTGGTCCATTACCTTTAAGTTGTGTTTTAAGACATCGTTGTAATGAAGCGAGCGGAATTTCCTTGCATCCTTATCCAATTTAGGGTCTGCATTAAGAACACCATCAACACCTTGCTTTGCAACAAATAAAGCGTCACAATGAACCTCGATGGCTCTTTGTACTGAAGGATAGTCTGTTGTAACGTAAGGTTGACCGTTCCCCCCTGCAAAAATTACAAGATAGCCTTTTTCTAGATGGTGGATTGCTCTTAGACGGATGTATGGTTCTGCAACTGAAGTAATAGGTATTGCCGTCATTACTCGTACTTCCTTTTTGGTCTTGGCTTTAAGAACTCCACGAAGCATTAAACTATTTACTACAGTCGCAAGTGTCCCAATGTTATCAGCTTCTGCCCTTTCGATCCCCCAGCTTTCCGCCATATTCCCTCTGAAAATGTTACCCCCACCTATAACTAACGATACTTCAACGCCTAAGTTTACCACTGACATAATTTCATCCGCAATATGATCTAACCTTTCTGGCTCAAAACCAAATTCGGAGTTTCCTGCTACTGCTCCACCACTTAGCTTAACGAGAACCCTTTTGTACCTTGACAATGATTACACCCCCATAAAATAAAAAACACTAAAGCAATAAATGCTTTAGTGTTCTAATGGAATGGAAATATGAAATTACGCAAGTCCACTGACTGTAAGCCTTCCGTTTCCATCTCATACTCCCACCCCTTCATATTTTTTCCATCAAGTGATTTTACATTACGTGAATGTAAATTGCAATGATGAGAATGGAAATGTTTCTGGAGTTGATCTTTGACCCACCTGTTTACCTGCTGATGATGCTGTCGATTGACCTGTTCTTTAAATGAAACTATACTATTTAGCAAAGAAGGTGAGTAGATTGAAACAAATAAGTAGTCGTTTTTCGATGGCAGTCCATATTCTTTCCATGATCTCGCTGGACCCCCTATATAGTACAGGCGATCGAATTGCCCGTAGCATCAATAGTAACCCTGTCGTAATTCGAAGGATTATGGCCCAGCTCAAAAAAGCAGGTTATATTGATACAAAACCAGGAGTTGCGGGGGCCTCTCTTCTGATCTCTCCTGAAAAATTAACCCTACTGAATATCTTCCAAGCCGTCGAATCTGTGGATGGAAATCAGCTTTTCAAAATTCACAAGGATACGGACCCCAATTGTTCTGTAGGAATGAACATTGAATCCATTCTATTACCCCAATTCTCTAATGCACAGAAGGCTATGGAGCAAGAACTAGCTTCTGTTACCCTAGCTCAGATTGTAGAGCAGCTACGGATAAAGGCAAATGCAAAATAAAGCTACTCCTCTGATGGAGTAGCTTTATTTTGCATTTTTTTGATTTTGCACCAAGTCAAACAGAAGCGTGCGCAGGCTCAACATATTCAATAAAACTACCATCAGGATGTTGAACAAAAACGCTTGGACCAATGGGACCATGCTGATCTCTTACGATAAGGGTATTTTGTTTTTTTAATTCTGCCTTCAATTCGCTCATGGAATCAACATACACCACTGCACGGAGTGATCTAGCAGGCTCCAAGGCCTCTGGACTTCCAGATACAATGACGTAAGGATATACTGTGGCTAAAGATAAGCCAGCCTCGGGAATATTCCACGTGCGATCCATAGATCGGTTAGCAATAGACTCATAATATGTAACAGTTAATTCCAGTTGTTCGGTAAAAACGGGTATAAAATGATTTATGATTTTCATGTTAACCTCCAGTTTTTATTTTTATATATAACCATAATGGTTATAACTAATTTAGTTATATATAAATGTTTTTACCTTGTCAAGCTTTCAAAAAGGATCGACCTCAACTAAAATGCTCGTTTCAGAACAAAAGCAGCCGATCACGTAGATCAGCTGCTTTCTTGGTTATATTAACTTATCGTATCCCGTTACCTCAGCGGTGAGGAATCTTAGAGCATAA
This sequence comes from Paenibacillus illinoisensis NBRC 15959, assembly GCF_004000925.1. GTDB lineage: Bacteria > Bacillota > Bacilli > Paenibacillales > Paenibacillaceae > Paenibacillus > Paenibacillus illinoisensis. Next base: position 207,833 of record NZ_BIME01000011.1, read on the forward strand.
AATGCCTCCAATTCCCTTCGGAAACCACTTCTACTGCTCCATCGATCACCTTGATGGCGGTCTGATCATCGATTGCATATGCCGGCCCTTGAATCTCTGCGGCCCAGCTCTCAGCAGCAGCCATGGTGTTATCTGGCAGCATGACGTGATCAAGATGCGGAAAAATTGCAAAATCAACCAGTCCCAACGTTTCATCGCCACCGGTAGGTGAAGTCCACCCCACAAAGTATTCCCCGATCTTAGGTGCCATCACCATACTACCGGCGCTCATTCCCACATAAACGGCCTTCAGTGAAGGCAAGAGTTCTGCCAGTCCGGATTGCCGCATCCAATGGTATAGGAAGAGAGCATCGCCACCCGACACCAGCAAGACGTCTGTTTCCCGGACCAGGGGCTCCCAGTGGTCTCTACTGATGCTTGGCAGTGCGGTGAGCTCCAGCACACCTACTGACTTCCAGCCGAGGTCAACCATGGGGTTCTCGGATTTCCCGCTGATAAACTCCCAGGTTTTCACGCCAGGGCCAACCCAGGGATGTCCGTACATCGCCGTGGGAATGCACAGGGCATTGGAGTCAGCAATCGGCTTGTCCAACATGCGAGCTAACGCATCGTGTATACTTTGGTTATTAACGCCTGCAGATGTCAGTAATAATTTCATACCCTCACTCCTAGTCATTTGACCTTCATAAATTCCCCTATTGTCTATTGTTCGATAAAATGGCTATCCTATCCTGCCCGTTAGTTGAACAAAGGCAGCCGATCACCATGGCCGGCTGCCTTCTTGATTTATTGAGCTATCGTTTCCCGTTAGCGTAATAAACTAATTACCGAATTAATCACAACTTGAGGATTGTGAATTTGTATAGAATGCCAGCTGTCTTCCACGATAATATGTTGAGTTTTTTAGACAGAATTAAAAGCTCCTTTTGTCCATGTTTCCATTCTTCACTTTGTTTGCCTGCAGTTAATACTAGTATAGGGATATCCGATCTCAGTGGCTGTGATTGATGTAACTGTTCAGCACTTTTAATGGTACAGAGGAATTCTAAATATGCTGCCTTATATGCATTATTTCTATATCCTAATGCAGCTGCTTTTTTCTGAATATCGAGAGGCAGTCTTTTAGAACCAATATGCTGTTTTATCATTCGAGGAACCGCAATTGGTGATAATAGATAACCAAGCCTAAGACGTTTTTGATTATTTAGTCGTTCTATTCTTCTTTTTTCACTTGAAGTGGATTCTAAATATCTCTTTTCATGAGTTGAATCGACAAGAATAATACCCATTACTTCATCAGGAAACTCGGATGCAAACAATCGTATTATCATTCCACCATACGAATGCCCAACAAGTAAATACGGCGGTTTTAGCTCTAATCTACTTAATAACTCTCTAAGATCAAGGACATAATTTTCACATGTGGGTTTATCAATCGTTTGTGTACTCCACCCAAATCCCGCGCGGTCGTATGAAATAACCTTTGTATGTTTGGATAGTTCAGGTTGTACTAGCGACCAATCTAATGCACAGCCCCCCATTCCTGATTCTAATATAACAGTAGGTCCATCTTTATCTTGTCCAGCTACAATAGCATGTAAGCTATGGCTACCGATATTAATCAATTTCCCCATTCGCTTGTATTTATGTATTGCATATTTTGAAAGAAGAGTTTGAACGAATGCTAGTGGGAAACCAATAACTGAAATAGTTGTTCGAAGAACCCTTTCTGTTGCATTTATTTTGGTCAAACTTTTACACCTCTCTCTAATGTTTTATCAAATGATAAAGGTGATTTTCACTTTAAAAAAGAGAAACTTTTCAATTTGATTTTTCTTATTTAAGATCTAATTAAAAAAACTTCTCCTGAGCTAAACTAAAGTAGCTGATCGCATTGATCAGCTGCTTTCTTGGTATAATTCAGCTAACGTTTCCCGTTAGTTGAACAAATAATTAACTTGTCATTTGGATCAAAAAGATTCATGATGTTTCAAGTTTGAGATTTTGGTGCATCCCTTATAGAATTGATTGTCCGTACAAGAAAGGATAAAAACAGTTAAAAATCAGTCGTTAGTAGCATTATTTAAAGGCAGCTGTTGAGAAGCCAGGGTAGCTAGAATCGAAGATATGACTGGTCTACCACCGACACTTATAACTGCAGGTATTCCAACAGAGCTCCATGTGTATCCAGGTCTTACTCACGCACAAAAACCCGGAGCGTATGTCGTTAACCAAATGAAAGAAATGTACGGAGTTTATATTCAATGGAGGGATCTTATTTTACTTATTGCTTAAGAATATAAATAAATCCGTAAAAAAACACTGTCAGTTGTCGACAGTGTTTTTCTATTCATCATTGTGCGCCTAGGCCACCATCAATTATGAATTCTGAACCACTTGAGTAGGACGATTGGTCGGAAGCTAAATAGGTAACGAGATTTGTTACCTCTTCAGGTTTACCTGCTCTACGAATTGGTAAAGTTTGCTCCAACTCAGGTGAAACTAAATCTCTAGTCATATCAGTTACGATAAAACCAGGATGCACAGAATTTACTCGGATATTATAATCACCAAGTTCTAATGCGGCAGCTTTAGTCATTCCACGAACTGCAAATTTTGAAGCTGTATAAGCCACTTTTTTATAAGCTCCAACCATACCTGCTAGTGAAGAAATGTTTATAATGGAGCCGCCCCCAGCTTTTTTCATAGATTCAACGACTGCGCGCATTCCTAAAAATACAGAATGTTGATTCACAGCAATAACTTTTTGATAAGTAGTAAAATCTGCTCCCTCAAGATTAACCTCAGGTACATCAATACCAGCATTGTTTACCAATATATTTATATTACCAAAAGCTTCAATCGAAGCTTTCACAACATCTTTCCAGTCATCCTCATTTGTCACATCATGCTTAATAAAACGTACAGAATCACCTAATTCCTGTGCAAGTGCTTGACCTTCGTTTTCTAAAATATCTGTAAAGATAACTTTTGCACCTTCATCAACAAATCGACGAACGTGAGATGCCCCCATCCCTTTAGCAGCGCCAGTAATAATAGCTACTTTACCATCTAATAATCCCATATCTATTTCCTCCTCAGTAATAACATTTATTTATTAAAGTAGACAACAGTGTGTCTTTAAATTATCCTATTATATGAAAACGGTTTCCTCAATCATCAAACTTAGAAGGAATGTCGGATAACATACATTTATGATATAAGTGTCGGAAAAATAATGATAATTTATGGAGGAAAGTCAGTTGAACAGTGTAGTTGATCCTCGTGTGACTCGTACCAGAAGGTTACTTATGGACGCATTGGCGAATTTAATTATTTTGGAGGGGCATGAAGCTATTACGGTTCGTGAAATTGTACGGAAAGCGGAGGTCAACCGTTCAACGTTTTACCTTCATTTTCTTGATAAACAGGATATGTTCACTCAATTCCAAAATGATAAATTGAATGAGCTGAAAGAATCATTGAAACAGCCGAAATATTCCTATGAATCAGCTATAAATGAATTCATAAAATTAAATAAGCCAATTAAATCACATGTCGTCATGTTTGAACATATACAAAAACAATCTTCTCTTTACAAAAAATTGTTAACTGAAAGTGAATTTCGTGGGCGTTTTGTGAAAGAGATTATTACTGAGATACTTCATTTTAGGGTCAGTATTTGGGAAGCAATCTATATGGCAAATGGGGCAGTTGGAATTATTCTTTATTGGTTAGAAAATGGTATGCAGGAAACAGTAATGGAAATGAGTTTATGGCTTACAAAAGTTAATTTGTTTCCTTTAGGGAAATTTGATAACTAATTCTTGTGACTGGACAACACCATTAATTTGGGTTTAAAGCATTCGTACAAAGCTGTTGGTGAAAATCTTTATAAAAGGACTGAATAACTTGGAAAATCTGTTGCAGAGTCTGATCTATAAAGTAGAACAACTTCCTTTGTCTGAGGGTGGGAATACGAAACAAACCTGCCCGATAGCTGAATGAGAAGAAGCAGTTGCCGCGACGGCAAACTGCTCTTATTTAGTCTTACTCACCTATCATACCGTCCATATCAGCATCGTGCATATATGGATATAACCAATGATCACTCGTTATTGCATACTATAACCTGCTTCTTTAGCTTCTTTAATCGTCACCTGTCCATTACCGTTTGTATCAACACTAGAAATGTTAGCGTTTTTATTTGAACTAGTTGAGTCAGAAGGCTCACTGCCTGTTAATCCGAGTGATGCATTTACTTCATCAGGGTTCACATTGTCAAATGTATCAACGATCTTGTTACCCTTTAACCTGTAGGTATACTGGTTACTTGAAGGGATTTGGGTTTCTGTATTCGGATATGTGACAATCGCTTCAAAATTAGTGACTCCACCTGCTTTGCGTATCGCATCTTCCATATAAGCCTGATCACCATGTCGGTTGAGTGTGCTATCTTGTGGGGTAATATTATAAGCATTCGATACCCCTCTGAGAGAATCAGCAATGATATGTCCTTCATCTAAAACGTCACTTTCGACACCAGGAACCTTTGCCTCATCAGTATAGTATCTGCCAGACGATAGTACAGGTTCGTTATGGTCGTCTTGTAGAATAATTTCATCAGCATGGACACGCACTAATTGCCCATATTCATTAGTAAATGCCCAATATTCACGGTCTCCGTATCCAATGTCAACAACAACATTAGGTTCACGATGCCCAGACAAATCACCACCATCGACTTATCCTAAAACAATTCGTTAGTTGATGTTTCCTCTCCTACTGGTTCTTCAATAACCGCTTTGACAGCTGCTTTTTTTTCACTATTCTTATTTGTTGTATCTGTGTTTATTTCTTGTGAATCTGTTTCTACATCTGTATTGGATGTATCTTCTACGTTGGTACAACCAACCATAAAGATGATCGTTGAAATTAAGATTAAATAGTTCATTTTCTTTTTCATTTTAGGACTCTCCTATAATTTCATACTGTTCATTCTAAAAACGACGACTATTGAATTACCCTGCCCCCGTTAGCGCAGCGAAGGCAGCCGATCTTAGTCGTCGGCTGCCTTCGGGTCATCAGTAAGCTATAGTTTCCCGTTAGCTTAAAGAATAATTATGATTGGTTGAATCTTCTCTTTAAGAGACGGTTTTTGATTGTTATTCAAAATCAGCGTTGAGCGTGATTTCTTTCCATTCTTCTATGTCTGACAGCAAACCTGTGAATTTATGTGTTGCTGCTTGATATGCAGCTTTACCAAGAAGTAAACGAAGTGGTGGGCTTGGTGTCTCAACTACCTTGATTACAGCTGCTGCTGCTTTTACTGGATCGCCAGACTCTTGTCCACCATTTTGCTGCACACCTTGCAGCATCTGTCCTACAAACGAATCCTTCAATTCAGGGATTTGAGTATCCGTCTTAACGGACGATCTGCCGCCCCAATCCGTACGGAAGCCGCTTGGTTCAATTAATGTTACTGCAATGTTAAAAGGCGTCAGTTCTTTCGCCAAGCTTTCTGATATCCCTTCAACTGCATATTTGGTTGCATGATAGTAACCGAGTGTTGGAAATGAAGTTAAACCACCGATAGAGGAGAAATTAATGATATGACCGGACTTCTGAGCTCTCATATGCGGGAGAACAACATTGGTCATATGCATAAGCCCCCAGAAGTTAATTTCGAACATTCGGCGTGTCTCTTCTTCTAGGCTTTCTTCCACTGAACTAAAGTATCCAATCCCAGCATTGTTCACTAGAACATCGATACGCCCGAACTTGTCAATGGTCTGCTGAACTGCATCTTTAATTTGATCATCGTTAGTTACATCCAATGGCAACGCAAGCGTATTCTCTCCATGTCCTGATACTATATCTTGAATCTGCTCGACTCTACGTGCAGTCACGACAACCTTATAACCAGCTTCAATTGCTTGTACCGCTATTTGGCGGCCAAATCCAGTAGAGCAGCCCGTAATAAACCAAACTTTTTTTTCTAGAGACATTCTAATCACTCCTTTTAGATGATATCTCTACCTTACATCTTCAAGTATACTTTAAGTCAAATAAGCAAATCACCGGAGCTTTCTCTTTTCTTATATAGCAACACGTCATAAACAGCTATCTTACGAATAATTTTTTCAAGATGATACTGTTTTTTAGCCAAGCTGATCTCTACATTTTTTTTGTGTTCAGTTAAAAAATCTCTTCTGACATCCAACGTGTCATCCCCTTGTAGGATAAGCTCTGTATACGATTTTATTTCTTCTATCGTCATTCCTGTGTCTTTTAATGCCACCACGAGTTCAAGCCACTCGAGTACTTTCTCATTATATTCTCTTCGTCCATTCACGTTTCTTTTCACTTCGGGAAGAATCCCCACTTGTTCATAATAGCGAAGCGTAGATGCTGGTATTCCGGTTATTTTTACAAGCTCGTTGATACTATACATTGGAGGAAACCCCTTTTTTGTTAAAGTTGGCTTTAAGATATTACATATGAGGTAGTTAGTCAATATCTTATATAAGTCATTATTGACGAATTTCATTATCATGATAAACATAACGCTAACCTGCCCGTTAGTTGAACAAAAGCAGCTGATCACTTTGGTCAGCTGCTTTGTTGGTTTTATTGCGTTGCCTAATCCCCTTCCCTTCTTCTGAAACATCACAAAACAAGTGTAAAAATGATTGGAAGTGTAACAAGGCTTGCAAGTGTACTTATCAACGTGGCACCCGAGACAAATTCAGGTTCCGTGCCATATTGAAGGGCATACATGGTCGTATTCGCTGCAGTCGGCATGGCCGCCATAATAATCATGATCTGTTTGACCATTGGATCCACTGGAAGTACTAAGGTGAAGAGATATGCAATAAACGGGGAGATCATAAGCTTAACCAGTAAAGAATAGCCCAGTCTTGCTTCCTTCATGTTCTTGAGAGATATATTCGCAAGCTGCATGCCCAGCACAATCATAATCGTAGGAATAGCGGCATCCGCGACCAAGCTCACCGCCTCTAACACAGCACTGCTCAGCGGAATGTGTAACAATTGAAACAAGGCCCCCATAATCCCTCCGTATACAATGGGCATCCGCTTAACTGCTCGTAATGCAGAGCCGATCCCATCTCCTTCCGGACTTCCTTTGGCAGCATAATATACACCTACTGTACACATCACTATCTGCTGAATGACCATCAAAACGATAGCTGCATCCAGCCCGGCCGCTCCGAATAACAACAGCACAACAGGAGTTCCATAATTCCCGTTGTTCATGAAGGAAGAAGCCAGAATAAGGCCGCACGTTTCTTTCATCGAATACTTTTGAACATATGCGAGCAGATACACAACCAGGATTAAGAAAAAGCACAAGGCAAACGTATAAATCGTAAGATACAAATAATCCATATTAAAATCTGTCGTATAGAACGTGCGGAATACCAGTATTGGAGACATTAGATATAACGCCATTTTTGATATATTTTTCGTTTCGAATCCTATTTTCTTCTGTCCTACATAACCGATCGCAAAGATTCCGAATATAGGCAGGAGTATCGATAGAAATTGCATTTCATTCACCTACATTTAAGTTAATTGCATAGAAAAAAAACCTAGAAACAAAAGTTGCCTCTAGGCTGGGTATCTATCAATTACAGATTGAAGACGATGATCCGTTCCTCTGTCATTTCTTCGATTGCATATTTAGGGCCTTCTTTACCCGTACCACTTTTTTTGACTCCGCCATATGGCATATGATCTACACGGTATGCTGAAGCATCATTCACAATAAGACCGCCTACTTCAATTTCACGCGCTGCCTTCATGGCGAAGTTCAGGTCATTGGTGAACAAACCTGCCTGCAGACCATAATCGGAATCATTCACACGTGCAATGACTTCGTCTTCACTAGAGTAAGTAGCCACAGCAACAACGGGTCCAAAGACTTCTTGTCTGCACACTTTCATATCATCGACAACGTTGCTCAGAATGGTAGGATAATAAACGGCACCTTCACGTTTGCCACCAATCTCAATATGTGCTCCTTGTTCTACGGCTTCCTTCACCCAAGCTTCTACCCGTTCCGCTTCACTGAGACGAATCATCGGGCCAACATCCGTTTTTTCATCTACCGGGTTACCTACCACGATGTTCTTCGTATTCTCAATCAATTTGGCAATAAAAGATTCATAGATATGTTCATGCACGTAGATCCGCTGTACTGAGATACAGACCTGACCTGCATTATTAAAACTCTTCTGTGAGATCAGCGCTGCAGCTTTGTCCAGATCAGCATCTTGATGAACGACAGTGGCGGAGTTATTCCCTAGTTCAAGTGCCACTTTGCGGAGTCCTGCCTTGGATCGTATTAATTCTCCGACACGAGGGCTTCCTGTAAAAGTAAACATGTTGACATCTTCATTTTGCAGCAACCAATCGCCTATTTGTGCTCCATCGCCTGTCAGTACATGCAAACGTCCATCGGGTAGACCCGCTTCTTGCAATAATTCTGCCAGCATCAGGGCACATATCGGGGTTACTTCTGCTGGTTTTAATACCACGCTGTTACCCGCTGCAAGCGCAGGGCCAATCTTATGGCATACGAGATTCATCGGTACATTAAATGGAGTAATGGCTGCGATCACACCCACAGGGACTTTGACGGTAAAAGCCATTCGATTCTCAGAACCAGGGGCTGCTTCTACCGGAACACCTTCACCCTGAATTCGCTTCGCTTCTTCAGCAGATACCTGCAGCGTTTGTGCTGCACGCTCAACTTCACCGCGGGATTCTCGAATGGGCTTGCCAACTTCTGCGGCTAAAACCTGAGCAAATTGCTCTTTTTTTGCGAGCAGCAATTCAGCGGCTTTCATCAGTACTTTATAGCGCTCATAGGGAGCAAACGGCTCTTTTAAAGCTTCTTTGGCAAATTTCACTGCCTGATCAACATGAGCCTGTGTCGCTACAGCGACTTCAGCAGCAGGTTCTTGGGTATATTTATTTTGCACCGTCATCGTTTCTGCAGTGGTTACCCACTCGCTGTTCATGTATAGTCCGTATGTTTTCACTTCTACTTCGTTCACCATTCAGATCACTCCTCCGAGCATTATCGTGTAAGCTCAATATCGTAATGATATTTGTCGCTCCGGAATTTCGTCGTTGTAAACTCAAGTGGCTTATCGTCGTAACCAAAACTCAGTCTTTGCATTTCCAGCAAAGCTTCACCACCACGAATACCCAGTAAGTCGGCTTCATATAAGGTCGCATTAATGGCGGATACCTTATCCTTAGCTCGTTTTAGATTAACTCCGTTATTTTCAAGAATCTCATAAAATTTGGCATCATTTAAATCAACTTTCTCCAAGATCTTTCCTATGGACGCTGGCCAGCACGAACGCTCAAGGGCGATCGGAGTCTCATCCGTAAAACGAATCCGTTCAATAACGAGGATCTCTTCCCCTTCCTCCAGCTCAAGCATCGAAGTTTCATAATATAGATGACTCATAAAACCGACACGTAACAATCTGGAATTGGATGTCAATCCTCGTTCGGTCGCTTCTTCAGCCAGACCTTTTAATCTGCCCAAACTTCCTCCGAAAAGAGGCTGTGCTTTGACAACGGTTCCTCTACCTTGCGTTTTCTCCAGCAAACCATCTTGTACAAGCATATTGATCGCCTGGCGAAGTGTTGTACGGCTCACATCAAACTCTTGCATTAACTCCTGCTCTGTCGGTATCAGATTACCTGGGGTCCAGATCTTATCCTGAATTCTTTGGATAAGAACTTCTTTTACTTGTAAGTACAGAGCAGCCTGCTTATTAGGAACGTTCTTCAACAATATCAAACTCCTTTTGCTTTCTTGGGATCTTTTAATTCCCGGATCCAACACCAGTTAGCAAATAAGAGGCCCTTTTCTCTCTAGTTCGCGGTGCAGCGTATAGTTTGGTCTCAATACGCAGCATGCGACCTAATTCAACCAGTTCATCTGCAACATCTCCATATACGAGAGCGAAGTGAGGTTCATAACCCGCATGCATCATCTCATAGAGCGTGTCCGTTACATCTGTTTGTAGAGCGACTTCAACTGAAGTACCTGAAAAGGGCTGCTCCACATCTAGTGCCTCTCCTCTAAGAACTAAAAGGCGATATCCTTCTGGAGTATGACTTACTCTAAAGATAGTCACTTCTCCTGCTTTTAATCCAAAATCCATGGCAAAACCTATTTTTCGATTCGGATGTACACCAGCTGTAGCCCCTGTAGCCGGGTTAGCGAGAGAATAGGCACCAGCACCACAGTGCCAGAACACAACCGAATTGGAATCTTCATTCACATGAACAAGATCACCCAAATACGGCGCTTTCCCTCCAGAAAGCTCTCTTAAAATAAACATGGATATGGAACCGTGAATATCCGACTCACATGAGGTTACCAACCCATCCTCCGTAAATTGAGAGAGTGTGGAGCAAGGTGCTGCTCCTAGTTCATTAAAGAAATCAGGCCAACAGCGCATCGCAAGGGCACTAATTTCCTCATGTTCAATTTGCTTTTTGATATACGTGGAGAACTGTGCAAACTTCTTGACCGTCTCATCCTTGCGGTTGAGTCCAATCACTTGCTGTTGTGCTCGATCAATTTCAGGAGTCCATTCTTCTTCAGGAAGATGCACGCATTCATTAAATGCCTGCTGCAGATCGAACTTTTGCAAAGATACGCCAAGCGTCTTTTTAAGTTCAGGTTCACTCGCATCCGAGAAAAAGAAACCTGGGGGATAGTCACCAACAACGCCTATTTTCATTTTGCTCAAGGCTTTTATGACCTTCATGACGTTTATTTCTTTGACCAAACGGGTCTGAAGAGCTTCCTCATCCGGATTTCCAAGCACAAACGCAAAAGGATGGTTATGATTACGCAGCACGTTACTTGTGCTATTTCCTCCCGTGAGTGAGTTTAAGCGCAAGCGGCCTCCTACACTCGGTTCACGGACCGACCATACAATCACAGGTTCACGGAAATAATCCAAGATTTGGACCATGAATTCTCCATCGGCAAACGTGACACTCTGATAAAGGATGGTATCGATCTCCTGATCTTTCACCGATTCTAAAAAGTCCTTCAAATATTCTGGCGAGGTCAGGATCTGCTTCGGGGCGATTACCCCGTCACCATATACCTTCGTCAGCCAATCTAAACTTTCTCTATAGTAAGTTTCCGCTATTTCCATATCGAATGTTAATCGTCCAATAGGTACATATAAAATAGTGGTTTGTGTCATGGAATTACCTATGCCTCCCTAATATAACCACCTCGAGCATTGGTAACTATCATAATATCATACATCGTTACCTTTGCACGAGGTCATTACTTGTCGAAGTAAAAAAAAGTTAGATTATAATTGTCCTACTGTTTGAAAGAGATCCTTCCACATGGAATCCTTGCGATAGAAAACAGGAGGTTGTCCTATAGGAGCGGCAACAGTTACCGACCCACCTCTGTATTCTTTCCCAGTCCATAGATGAATCCACTCATCTTCTGGAAGATAAAGTTCCCATTCGGTCTGTGCTTCTTGATGAACTGGAGCGACAAGCATATCCTTACCGAACAAATATTGATATTGGATATCATACGTCTTCGGATCGTTCTCATAATGCATGAATAACGGGCGTTGCACGGGTATCCCGCGTTCTGCATTTTCTTTGACAAGAGACTTCGTATACGGAGCAAGGGTTACAAAAATATTCGACATTCTTGCAAAGTGCTCAAGCGTTTCTTCATCTCCGTCATATTGGAAACAATCATCGGGGCGATTGGCTTCATGCGTACGCATCATCGGTGTAAAAGCACCCATATCCGCCCATCTCATCAGTAATTCCTTGGAACGTTTATTGCCATGCAGACTGGTGTATCCCCCAATATCACTGTGATGCAGTCCACATCCAATCATGCCTGAGGACAATGCAGCCGGAATGACCGAAGCAAGACCATCGTCAAGCGACCAATCCACACTCTGATCTCCACCCCACAGCATCGTGGAATATTTCTGAACGCCGGTATAGCCTGCGCGCATGAAATAAACAATTTCACCGAGTTTACCCGCTTCAGATACGGCATCGTAATTGGTTTTCGCCCACATCGTTGGCCAGGCATTATGCATGAGTTTCGGATCACTACCGTCACTGAGCACCACATCTGTCGGCAAATACTCTCCGAAGTCAGCCATCCATCCGTCAAGTCCAAAATCAATCATATTGTCTTTGATCACTTGCTTGTACCATTCGGTTGCCTGTTCGTTTGTGAAGTCTACAACCCCACAATAAAACTCTCCAAAATCAACGAGGTACGTTCCGCCTTCCTGATTCCGTGCAAGATACCCCTTTTGTTCCGCTTCTTTGTATAATTCACCCTCAACAGCAACATAAGGATTGATATATCCGAGGAAACGGACTCCCTTGCTTTTCCACTCCGGAATTTTCGTATCGAGCTCTGGATATTCCTGTGGATTCCATGCCCAATTCCACATTAATCGTTTACCGAAAGAAGTAATTCGCTTGCCTTGCCAGTCCTGGCACCATACGCCTGCTACTTTAATCCCTTTTTCTTCGGCTTTAGCCAGTTTCTCTTCTACAACCTGGGTACCGCCTTGGATTCCAAGAATAACTCCGTTATACACCCAGTCTGGCAGTTCGGGCTGTCTACCAAATAGCGCTGTGATCTTCTCGACCAAACCAAGATAAGTCTCGGCAGTTTCAAACAGCATGTATTGCGGCACTTCCCATACCTGGAGCTCATGAAAAGAATCATTACGGAAGTCAAAATCAGCGTAAGCTGTGGTTTCCGTGTGACAGTAGTACTTCTGAGTAGAAACGTACGTAGGCTGAGGGAAATTCGTATTGTAATAGTCCCCGCCTGCCTTGTCTTTAACATCCGCTTGCCAGGTGATATAACTATTTTTATTCCGGCCTACTCCAGGCTCGGACGTCCACAGCGGGAAATTTTTGCCTCTCATATTGAAGTGAGATAATTGTTCTCCGCAACCATACACTTTCTCCGTCGGATCTGCAGCTATACGAACCCAGAAGCGATTGGTTTTGGTGTCATGCTTCGTATACTCAAGCTTCAATCGATCATTCTCGACCTTGACCTGAAGGGAAAGAACGCGCTCACCCTGTTCATGTCCACGAAAATCGATACGATATTCCCCATTCTGTTCCTGAACTTGGGTATGACGCAGAGCCACACGCTCGGAGACATAGTCCTTGATGTTAAAATTTCCCCGATACATATCAATGCTTTCTTCTCCGTACCCTACATAAAATGCAGGCTGCTCGATCGTATGCTGCAGGAGCAGAACTCCGTTAAAATGAACTTCAAAGCCTTGATTGAGCACGGAAACTTCCAACCCTTTTGACATGCTGATACTTGACATCACACTCTCTCCTTCCCGTTTGAAAACGTTTACGAATTTAGGTATATATACGAATGTTCTCGCCTTCAATGCCCACATGAGCCCCTCGGCGAACGAGCACTTCCCGCTCAGGATGGACTAGCAGCCATTTATTTTTCATAAACAGGAGTTGATCTTCATCTCGATGCTTTTCGCACGTATGCTTTAAGGGCTCATTCGTACCCGACGGTAAAATGACAACGGTTTTGAACCCTTCCTCTTCGACCTTACAAGGACCAAAGTGCAGCGTAGTACCATATAATTCAATAGCCGTACCTTGAGGGACATAAAATGCAACAGCTTGAGCTGAATCATAGGTGTTGTTTTTGATATCTTGAACCTTCCCGAGTAAAAGGACCATATCGGTTACAGCAACATTGATCTCACTGCTTTTGTGATATTCCAGCCCATTCAGCGTCGAATTCGCGCCATTACAATAACCGATTTGGATAGATATTTCTCCGTAGAAGGAGGCTTCAAGCTGTGTTTTGATTGTTGAAAGCTCCATCTCGGGAACTGACGCCACGTACTCATTCTGATCTTGAGGAATCTGCAGGCTGTTCATATATGGCAGTAATTCATCAAACGAATAACCTTCAATGATATTGCCGTATTCCAGGAAAGCTGTATCCTGAACATGATAAAAAGAAAGATGTTTGTTCTTTTGCCGAAGCCGTTCATATACAGTCAAGATCACTCTCTCCCCTTTACGATGGTGGTAAAAGCTGCCTCCAGCGCCGCACATACATGACTTGGACCAGGAGGCACTTATAAAGGAACGTCTGTCTATAGCTATGTTAAAGCACTTATTCTTCAGTCTTGGTTTGATCCCAAGCATTACGGAATTTATCCAATCCATAGGTTGTGAACGCATGATGGAAGCTTTCTCTGAATACGTCGAAGCCACAAGTTACGATATCTGCACCGGCTTTGGCTGCATCGACAATTTGCTTACCGTTACGAAGAGCTGCCACAATGATTTCGGTATCAAACTTATAAGTCTTGTAGATGGCCGCGATATCTTGGATGTATTGTGTAGTGTCATCACCGCTATTTTCCTTCCAACCAACAAATGGTGATACGAAACTTGCTCCGACTCTTGCAGGTTGAAGCGCTTGCGAGGCTGAGAATACAAGGGTTACATTCGTGTTAATCCCCTCTTTTTCAAGTTCTTTTGCCGCAATGAGACCGGATTCAATACATGGGATTTTAACAACAAAGTTGTCGGACATTTTGGCAAGTTTTCTGCCTTCCTCTACCATGGTTTTTGCATCATCGAGGTGAGGATTGATTTCCACCGAAATCGGGAAGTTATTAACTCCTCTGAATTCCGAAGCGAATTCATCCAGCAATGTAGTTAAAGGTTTGCCGCTATTCATTACGTGGCGGGGGTTGGTTGTCACCCCATCAATAGCCCAATTCTCATATGCATAACGGATCTCATCCAGAATAGCACTGTCCAAAAAATATTTCATATCCAATTCCTCCTAAAATTAATGTCGCATACATAGTTATCTTTCTTAATAGATAGTAACCTTTATATCATCATAAGGAAATGCCACTCATTTTTCAAGGGGTGTGTTAAAAATAGATATCTTGATCATTAATATTCGTTCTGACCTTTAGATCGACGCCTCATTTCTCCGCTCATTCAGATCCGACACAATCTGTTTATACTTATCTTCAGACAGTTTATAGAACCAGGCCATAACGATAATCGTAGCAAGAGCCAGCACACCTGGGTAAATAAACATCAGTCCACGAATACCCGCAATGGCTTCACTGCTCTGTACCACGTTAGGCACATAACCTACGATTCCAAGGACTACCCCGGGAATAAATCCTGCAAGCGCTTGCGAGAGTTTACGGCAAAATGTAAAGAACGAATACACAACACCCTCCGAACGAGTACCTGTCTTCCACTCTCCGTACTCAACAGCATCGGATACGAGCGCCCAGTTAAGGCTGTTCACGAAAGAGCTTCCAAAGAAAGCAAAGCAAGCCATAATGATAAAGATCGTCGCATTATTCGCAAAGAAAAAGGCGAGTCCATCTCCAGCTGCCCAAATTGCACAGCCTAGAATATAAGTATTTTTTTTACCGATTTTTTTAACGAGACTTGGTACAAGGGCAACACCGATAAATACACATCCGATACTGAAAAAGCCCATATACGGAATAATAGAAACATCTTGAAGAACGTACTGTGCATAATAGATTTGAACAGCGAGCTTCACGTTAAAAGCAGAAAACGTAAATAGATTCACCAGGCAAAGAATCAAAAGCGGTGCGTTTTTAAATAATCCTTTGTAGCTATCGATCAAATTAATCTTTTTCTCTTGGTTAGGCTTCTCATAAACAAATCGTTCTTTAACATTAGCATAACAGTACAGTTGGAACAGTACTCCGATAATGGAAAAGATAACAACTCCAACCAGATATCCTGTGGACTGGCTATCAAACATCAGGACAATCGGCATAAAACCAACCGTAGTAATTAAGAGACCCAGATTCGAACCTGCTTGGCGGAAGGAAGCCAGCTGCGCTCTCTCCACCGGATCTTTGGTCATTGCGGGTACCATTGAACCGTATGGTATGTTAGATATACTATATACCGTACCAAATAACATATAAGTCGCGTAGGCCCAAATCATTTTCCCCGTTAAGGTGAAGTCCGGATTCATGAAGCTTACGACAGTGACTAGAGCAAGCGGAATCGCAGTGTACAGAATAAAGGGTCTGAATTTACCTCTAGGTCCGATTTTTTTCCGATTATCCACCCATGTTCCGACCGTGATATCCGCGAAAGCGTCCCAGATCTTGGTAATCAAGAAGATAAGTCCAGCTGTTGCAGACGGTAGACCCAGGGCATCAGTATAGAATTTAAGAAGATAAATCTGTCCTAAATCGAACATGAAGTTGTTACCGACATCCCCCATACCGTATGCGATCTTTTCCTTGAGTGTTAATTTCTTCGGCTTTGTCTCGATCGGCGCACTTGTTACCGTCTGACCTGAAGTAGCAAGATCTGTTTTCATGGAAATTCTCCCTTTCTGTTCATACAATGAATGCGCTACCAATTACCATTAAAAAAAATCGCTTTCATAATTGATCGTTTTAGCATTCCCATCCCCTCTCAAAAAGTGAATTGGTTTTAGGTTTGTTTGGATTATAACATAGTTATCTTTAAAGGAAAAGTAGTTACCTTTATTTGCAACTATTTTTATTTCTCAGATGTTATTGAGATGACTGGAGTATACAGCATCCTGCCCGTTAGGTAAACAAAAAGCAGCCGATCACAATGAATCAGCTGCTTTCTTAATTGTATAGCGTTAACGTTTCCCGTTAGTTCAATGATCATCATTTCTACTTTGGATAGGTCACAGTACATGTCATACACGATCTAAAGGAAGCCATTTCAACACGTCTTGAATCGTTTTATCCCAGAATGCCCAATCGTGTACACCTGGCTCTTCAGCGTAAGTGTAATCCAGGGAAGATCGCTCAAACGCTTCCTTCAGTTCAATATTTAGATCGTACAGGAAATCATTCGTACCGCAAGCTTGGTAAAACGCGGGTTTTGGTCCAGCTGTGCGATCATTGGATTGAATCAGATGATAAAGATCGTTATCCGTTCCTGCATGTGGTCCGTCTCCGAATGCGAGACGCAGAAACGGAGGAAACTCGCCGTCCGGCCCCGGGCTCCAAAACGGGAAATTACCCGTCGATAGTCCAGCTGCAGCGGCGAACATATCAGGTTTGCTTAGCGCCCATTTGAATGCGCCATAACCTCCCATCGATAACCCAGCGACGAAATTTTCCTCGCGAGCGTCTGATAGCGGAAACAAGGACCGGGCAATTTGGGGTAGTTCTTCCATCAGGAAGGTGCCGTACTTTCCTCCATACGCCATATCCGTGTAAAAGCTTAATTGGACTTGAGGCATCACGACAGCAAGGCCCAGCTCGGAAACATAGCGTTCGATCGATGTACGTCTCATCCAAATCGTATCGTCGTCAGAGCCGCCATGGAGCAGCCAGAGGACGGGATGCCGTTCCCGGATAGCGACGCCTTTCATCCCGATTTGCCCCTTGGTTGCCTGAGGTACAATAACGGTCATTGACGTGCTGAGTCCTAACGTTTCCGAGAAATAATTGCATCGAATCATTGCCATTGCACATTCTCCTCACATTCATATTATTTAAACAACCACATTCCTTTTCCGTTCGGTCAATGCAGACTGTTATCATTGCCTCTCTGCCTTATATATATTTGATTTTATTTTAAAGGAAGCGCTTTCATAATTATATACAACAAATCCGACATATTTTCATTTCATAATTCGAGTTTTAAGAATATAGGCACGCTTAAAAACATTAAAATTCACGCTTAAAAGTAGTTAAGGGTATTTTTCGCTAAATGAAGAAATGGATTATCATCCTAATCTTTAGTGAACAAAAGCAGCTGATTCCATTAATCAGCTGCTTTCATAATATGATTATGCTATCGTTTCCCGTTAGCTCAATGAGTATCTTTCATCTTAGTGGTTCAAAGCTCATCGATCAACGAGATACCGTTAGTAATCCTCATTTTACTATCTTTCAAGAAATCGCGAGTCCAGTCATCTGGTTTGCTTAAATCCCAGCTTCGATGCATACCGACAACCACAATGATTTCACGAAGTCTAAGGAAAAGTTTCAACACATCCTTCCAGTTGTCTGGCATTCGTCGGCCATCCTCTATATAGCCTAGCTCGAAGTGCTTTATAAAAAGATCATACTGGACCTTTCGTTCGAATTTCGAATCTTCACCGAATACATATAGCAAGTAATACAGCTGTATAGCAATATCCTCGACATACCAACTGTACTGGCACTCGTCGAAGTCAAAGAGAGTTAATCCCCCAGATTCATCGATTGTGAAGTTTCCCACATTAATATCTCCGTGGATCAAACCATAATTATCTGCATTAACAGGCAGACTCGCCAATTGTACTTTAAGTTCATTAAGGGCAATAAGGATTGGTTGAAGTTCTGACGGTAAATAATCCTTGGCTCGTAAGAGGTATTCATTTGACTTCCAAGTGTGCCTTTTGGCAATCGTAGGGTTGTAAAGCTTCGCTAATTCATGAAGTCGGCCCGTTATACGTCCACATTCTTCATAAAGTATAGAATTGCCTAGACATTCTGGATATCCGATTTTACGGCCTGGTGCATGTTTAAAGGAGGTTACGTAAAAATCTATTTTATTTCCTTGAATTAGTTCAAAATACTTTCCATTAATCGAAGAAATCGGTTCTGACACTGATATACCGCTCTCTGAAAGATAACGAATCCAATCTATTTCTGCTACAAGTCCTTCCGACGTGCGAAGAGTGCTCGGAGTGAAACGGAGAATATACTTCAATTCATCGCGATTATAGGAATAAATAAAATTTTGAAAGCCTCCAATGAAAGTGAGTTCCTTTTGGCTGATCCCATAACGCGCGGCGCCTTTAGCGGCATGTTCGTCCAAGAACAATAATTTTATTTTTGGGTCCATTAGTTCTCCTTAGTAATAAAAGTTTAAATTATGGCCTACTCACTGCTGTTGCCTAAAACTAATAAAGTGAATGCCTAGGGACATGCGAAAGCCCCACTTTCAGATTTTTCTATTCCGTAGCAATCATAATATTCCTTTTTTTTACAGCCAATCAAAAAAGGTTGATCTATTGCGCTAACCTGTCCGTTAGCTTAACGGAGCTGATTTTCAAGACAGATTGAATTTATTAAATCATCTAAGGAACCGATCCGCTGTTCTACTGAATCTACATGATAAAACGTACATGTGCTTCCGATTTCATTCAGTTCGTTTGTTGAGGAATATAAATAAATTCTCTTTCCTGTTCCCAGCGCAATTCCTAACTCTACATGACTCCCTTTCCCAGCTGGAATCATAACAATTACTATATCTGCAGCCAATACCCCAGAAATTTCTTCTTGGCCAATTTGATGGAGTTTGGTGATTGAGTCTATATTTGAATGTTTTGTCCAGTCGTACGTATGTTGAAACCCCCGTGCTTTCAAACCCTCAGTGACTTGCCGCACATTTTCAAGGTTTTTTAGACTCGACGCTATATAAAACTTCATTTCGTTCCCCCATTTCACCGCTCAATACATACAGTTATATATTAACACATATTGGAAGTAACCTGCCCGTTAGTAGAACAAAAGCAGCCGATCATATTGATCAGCTGCTTTTCTTTGTTTTATAACGCTATCGTTTCCCGTTAGCATAATGATTAATTTGCCTTGCTCTTATTTATTTAATGGATGAAGCTAAGTCCTGAATCTCTTGTTCATTAATTATATTTTCCTTCGCATGGTTACTCACAATGATAACAATTTTCCAATTATTATCCTTTTCTAAATAAATGTATGGGATATGATTGAATTCTGTACTAGTTATGAATTTAGCGGTCCCGCCTTGAATTGATAATTCTTTAACGACCACCTTATCAGTAGTTTTTGCAAAAAATTCAGGCTGTCTGTTGATGTTATAATTTGCAATGACTTGGTAGTAACGATGCTGCGTACGGATAGAATAATCGTACCCCAGTGGTTTATCATTTTCTTTTCTAATCCAAACTTCTTTTTCACCAGACTTTTTTTCCAATTGATGCGGCCATGGAATGGAAATCCCAAGCGACTTCTCTGCCTCTTTTTTATTTGAAACTTTAAACCGAGTATCGCCAGCAGTATCTGCCCAGGAAAATCCGATTTCGGCATTTTTCCCGTTCTTAATTAGTTTGACTTCTAAATACTGTTCTATGAATGCTCGCACCGGTGTTTGAAATACTACAAAAAAGAAGAGTAACCCCAAAATACATGCTGCAATTACACCTTTTCTATAGATCCTTTTACGTTTATGTCTAATTTTTTTATTTGAGTATTGTTCCCATACATTTTCGAATAGAACAGATGAATGGCTGGAAGATTTGATATGGTTATGTATAGCATGTTTGATATCCGTTTGATTAATTTCGCTCATAGGAAGCTCTCCTTTTTCGAGATTCTATGGTTTCGCTTTTCAGGATCTGTCTGCGAAGTGTAGTCAATGCTGTATGCAGTCTTGATTTGCAGGTACCTATAGATACACCTAATATTTCAGATACTTCAATTAGCTTTAATTCAGCATAATAATGGAGTATTAAGATTTCTCTGCTCTTTAATGATAACTGGTCAATTTCTTTCCATAGCTGCATAGATTCTTCATTTTGTATGATCATATCCTCAATCAATTCCTTATCAGCTGTTTCAGGTGTATACCCAACAAATGTTAACCATTTTTGCTTGCGAAGCATGTTACGCATCGTATTTATAGATATTTTGTAAATCCAAGGCTTTATTGGCTTAGTCGAATCAAAAGTATTAAACTTTTTAAAAACCTGAATAAAAGTCTCTTGTGTGATGTCATCAGCGAGTGTCTCTGATCTCGTTAACAGTAATGCGGTTCGATAAAATATATTTGGAATAATCCGTAAATAGCTGCCCTGCTTCATCACGTGTGATTTCGAGTGCCATTATTTCATCCCCCCTTTTTGATGTTTTTCATCTTATATACACACTCAAGTAGGATTTGGTTCGGTATAATTTGATTTTCACTATATTGAGGCGAATTTTTTTGTGTATATTAAAAATTACCTGTTACGTGAACAAAAAAGCCAATCAATTGATTGGCTACCTTCGTGCTTTCTTGAGCTAACCTGCCCGTTAGCTTAACGAAAAAGGAGCAGCCGCCAAACGGCAACTGCTCCATGCAATTTGCGCTATCATTTCCCGTTAGTTCAATAGGTGTCCTGCGCGAAATGTGCTTCGACCTCTGCGCTCGCAGGCGGCAGTTCCATTCCTTTTTTCCACACGAGTACGGGATCCTTTTCGCTTCCGAAGTACAGCGCCTCGATGGCTTTGCCGTTACCGTGGTTCGCTTGGTAAGCATTGTTTTCCGCTTCGTCGAACGTGTAGTACATATTGAACAGTCCCACTTCGGTGATCGGTTTCTTCTTTAAAATGGGACGTACCGGTG
>NZ_BIME01000012.1 GCF_004000925.1 Paenibacillus illinoisensis NBRC 15959
TTTTATGATTACGCGGGTGTAGTTCAATGGTAGAACTTTAGCCTTCCAAGCTAATAGCGTGGGTTCGATTCCCATCACCCGCTTATATGATTTTAAGAGCAGTCTCTACATGATGTAGAGGCTGTTTTTTTCTATACAGCAACGTTTAGGGAAATATATAAAAAAACGTAAAAAGAAGCCAAGGCCTCCATGTGTAGGAGGTCTTGACTTCTTGTACTATGCTCTGTGCATTACTTAATACATCCAACGAGACAGCCTTAAAGGGCTTCTAAACACTTTAGTTGCGTTTAGGGACCTTCGGATAGCTATTAACGTTCGTGACGGTCAGAAACTTTTCTACGCATACCTGCTAAGCCAAGAAGTCCGAGCAAACCAAGCCAGCCCCAGTCCATATCATTGTCTCGGTCAGTTGCAGCATTTGCACGAACATTGTTCGTACGGTAGTCACCCGTGTTGTAGTTTGTGCTGTTCATTTGTGTACCACGGTTTTGATCCATACCTTGGGTTGCAGAACCATTCGCCGCGGCAGGACCAGCCAATGCTGCCACTAGAAGTGTAGAAGCAATAAGTGTAGATACCTTTTTCTTCATCAGATGTCGCCTCCTTTTTGTTTGAACTATATCTAATCTGCCTTTTACTAAATGAAATTATGTAATTGTTCTTACGTTAAAATATCCCTCTGGCATAAGTGTTCATGCTACATAAAAAAGCCACTCATATTAGTTAGCCATGAATTCGATTTACCCTCAAACCTTTGGAAACCTGAATGAACTTTAATGAAGAATCATTTAAAACAGCTTAAAGAAACTATTTTGATCATTGAAACGCATTGAAGCACATAATCTGGCATCAATTCTGGCTTGGTTACATCACAAATCATCTTCGCTTAAAGCCTCTAACTTGTCGTTTCCATAAGGGGAGGTAGCAAATGATAATAATTTTTAAATTGATACTTTAATTTATTACATCACTGTGGTAAAGTATACAAAAGCTTGCTTTGCCGGTCATGTTTTTGCCTGGAGATTGAACTGCTAAAATCATGGAAATGATATTGTACTCTTCTGTTTGAGTAAATTTAACGCTGCTGTATATTTATAAATTAAAACGAATATGTATAAGATATTTGTTTATATATAGCATGTGAAAAAGGTATCATGCGACAAGCTTTTGCTCATTAAATGAAGCAAATTAAGAAAATGAATAATAAAGTGCGTTTTTGTGCGGAAAATCGGGGATAATCCCCTTTTTTACTAATAGAAAAATAAAGATTTTCGTACCATTTTATTGTATGATGTTATGAAGGTGTCAAATTTACGTGTACGAATGTGAACGATCAGATGGGAGGATAAGCATGACTGAAACTATGGTAACCGCCAGCAAAAGCCAATCTAACAACCTGCTCCGGCGAGACGTGCGGTTCCTGGGCAATATACTCGGAGAAGTTCTTGTCCATCAAGGGGGCACGGAGCTTCTCGATATCGTTGAGAAAATTCGGGAAACGAGCAAATCGTTGCGTGCAGAATTTTTGCCTGAACTGTATACAGAGTTCAAAACGATGATCCAGGAATTAGATTCTGAAAATCGTCACCAGGTCATTCGAGCTTTTGCAATTTATTTTCAATTAGTTAATATTGCTGAACAAAACCATCGGATTCGGCGTAAACGGGATTATGAACGATCTGCAGGGGATGCAGTACAGCCTGGTTCGATCGAGAAGGCCGTACAGGATCTGAAGGAACGCGGATTGTCTCATACCAAAGTAGAGCAGATTCTGGACGAATTGTCGCTGGAACTGGTTATGACAGCTCACCCAACCGAGGCTATGCGCCGGGTTATTCTGGATATCCACAAACGGATATCTGAAGATGTCATGCTGCTTGATAATCCTACGCTGACGTTGCGTGAACGTGAACAATTGCGGGAAAAGCTGCTGAACGAAGTTATTACACTCTGGCAAACAGATGAACTTCGCGACCG
The DNA here is from genome assembly GCF_004000925.1 of Paenibacillus illinoisensis NBRC 15959. GTDB lineage: Bacteria > Bacillota > Bacilli > Paenibacillales > Paenibacillaceae > Paenibacillus > Paenibacillus illinoisensis. Next base: position 1,978 of record NZ_BIME01000012.1, read on the forward strand.
CAAACCGACTGTACTCGATGAAGTACGGAACGGGATGTATTATTTTCACGAAACGTTGTTCCACGTACTTCCGGATGTATATCAGGAGCTTGAACGCTGTCTGAATAAATTTTATCCTGACCACGACTGGCATGTGCCGACGTATTTGCGCTTCGGTTCCTGGATCGGTGGAGACCGGGACGGAAATCCTTCGGTAACTTCAGATGTAACGTGGCAGACGCTGTTAATGCAGCGCAAGCTCGCTTTGCGTGAATATCAGCGGATTATGATTGAGCTCATGGGGCATCTCAGCTTCAGTACGAACATCATCCACGTGTCGGATGAACTGGCTCAATCCATTGAGCAAGACCGCAGCTGTGTCACTTTGAAAAAAGTAGACATTTGGCGCAATGAGAAAGAACCTTATCGGATCAAACTGGCATACATGATTGCCAAAATGAATAATGTACTTGATGAAAATAAAGTCGGACAGCCGGACCGTTATGACAGTGCTCAGGAATTGATCGATGATCTGATGGTTATTGACCGCAGCCTGCGCCATCATTTTGCAGATTATGTAGCGGATACGACGGTTCGCAAAATGATTCGCCAAGTGGAGCTTTTCGGATTCCACACCGCTGCGCTGGATGTACGTCAGCATAGTCAGGAACATGAGAATGCGATGGCCGAAATTTTGGCCAAGATGAACATTGTTGAAGATTATGCCCGTCTGACGGAGGACGGTAAAATTGATTTGCTGGCTCGCCTGCTCGAGGATCCACGTCCATTGACTTCTCCATATCACCAGTACAGTGAGGGAACAAAAGAATGTCTTGATGTATTCCGTACAATCAAACGTGCACAGAGCGAGTTTGGTACAGGATGTATTACAAGTTACCTGATCAGTATGACGCAGGGAGCAAGTGATCTGCTGGAAGTCATGGTATTTGCCAAGGAAGTAGGATTGTTCCGTAAAGGGCAGGGTGGAGAGATTATTTCGACACTTCAGGCTGTGCCGCTGTTTGAAACTATCGATGACCTTCATGCAGCTTCTGACATCATGCAAAAGCTCTTCAATCTTCCGGTATATCGCGCAAGCGTAGCTGCCCGGAATGAGCTGCATGAAATCATGCTTGGTTATTCAGACAGCAACAAGGATGGCGGAGTGGTAACGGCTAACTGGGAGCTTAGGGTAGCCATGAACGCCATTACCGCTGTAGGTAATAAGCATGGCGTCAAGCTGAAGTTCTTCCATGGTCGTGGCGGTGCATTGGGACGTGGAGGCATGCCGCTTAACCGCAGTATTCTTGCACAACCACCTCATACCATTGGTGGGGGAATCAAGATTACGGAGCAGGGCGAAGTCATCTCATCCCGCTATTCCCTTCAAGGTATTGCTTACCGCAGTCTGGAACAAGCGACATCGGCATTGCTCACGGCTGCACTGAACGGAATGGAGCCGCAAGAATCAGTCTCTGAACAACACTGGGATAGCATCATTAAGGATATTTCCGAGGTATCTCTCACGAAGTATCAAGACTTGATCTTCCGTGATCCGGACTTCTTCAACTTCTTCAAGGAATCAACACCGCTGCCTGAGGTCGGAGAGCTCAACATTGGTTCAAGACCATCCAAACGGAAAAACAGTGATAAATTTGAAGACCTGAGAGCAATCCCATGGGTATTTGCCTGGACTCAAAGCCGCTATCTTCTCCCTGCATGGTATGCAGCTGGAACAGGATTGCAAAGCTATTATCAGAATAAAGAGGAAAATTTGGCTGTTCTCAAAAACATGTATGCCAACTTCCCATTCTTCCGTACACTTATTGATACGGTACAGATGGCTATTGCTAAGGCAGATCTTGTAATTGCCAAAGAATATTCTGCGATGGCCTCCAACAAGGAAGCGCGTGATCGTATCTATGGTCAGATTGAGTCTGAATTCAAGCTGACAAAAGAGCTGATTCTGAAAATTACCGGAGAAGCAGAAATTTTGGATGATGTACCGGTAATCCAGGAATCTATTCGTTTGCGTAATCCTTACGTTGATCCATTGTCCTATATGCAGGTGCAGCTGCTTAGCGAGCTTAGAGACATGCGTGAGCGTGGGGAAGATGATACCGAGTTGCTGCGTGAAGTGCTGCTGACCATTAACGGTATTGCTGCAGGACTCCGCAATACAGGCTGATGCAAAAGCTGACCTAAATGATTAATGTAGTGAACATTTAATGAAGTTAAATAATAAAATGAACGGTTCTCTCCTCAGTCTTGAGTGAGGGATGAAACGGGACTCCAGTAGGAGTTCCCGTTTTTACTGTTTTTGGTGGATATTTTCCGGCACAGTCTTGATTTTTGACCAAAGTTGATTTACGATTTGATTGGTGAATTACAAGTGTGGACGGGTATCAGAAGGCGGAAGACCCATCAGCATGTCTGGGGGAATAAAGGTGGACAATTTGGAGAACAGGCTGGTTAAGCTGGTCCTAAAGGGTGATCAGCGGGCCTTTGCAGAAATCGTAGAACTATACAAGGACAAGTTATTTCATTTGGCATACCGGATGCTGAACAATCGTCATGAAGCTGAAGACGTTGTACAGGAGACGTTTTTGCGTGTGTTTCGCAACATGGAGAAATATGATCCGAACCAGAAGTTTTCAACCTGGATTTACCGGATTGCAACCAACTTGTGTATCGACCGTTTACGGAGGAAGAAACCATCTTACTCTTTGGATGCCGAGTTGAATGATCAGGAAGGATCCGATGGTTATGCCATGCTTCCGAGTGATGATCGTACACCAGAGAGCGAAGCACTATTGTCAGAAACACAGACGCTCATTCGTGAGGCTATTGACAGTCTGCCGGCCAAGTATAAGTCCGTCATGATTTTGAGATATTTACAGGACTTGTCGCTGCAGGAAATCAGTGATGTCACAGGCATGCCCGTAACAACGATCAAAACACGTGTGCACAGGGGCCGTGACTTTTTGCGTAAAAAACTGGAATATAAGCTGTAAATCGATTTCAATTTTTTTAGGCAAAATTATTTGAAACATATCTGAAACGGATGCGTATGTAATGTATGCAAGTCTTATGCGTGGTATTTGAAGATGCATGGACTAAGTGATCTAAGAAAGGATTGGCTCTCATATGGATTGCAACTCGGCCGTCTCTTTAATGCATGAATGTTTGGATGAGTCGTTGTCCCCGGCCCAGAAGGTAGAACTGAAAGGTCACCTTGTTACCTGTCCGGAGTGTCGCATGCGCTTTAAAGAGTTGGAACAGACGGAAATGCTGCTCTTTGCCATGAAACATTATTCACCGTCTGCCTCGGATGAGCTGACCAATCGTATTATGAATGCTCTGCCCCAGCCCAAGAGACAACAGGTATGGCTCAAATGGGTCAAAGGACATCCCGCGCTGACGGCGGCAGCCTTCTTTTTGGTCGTGATGCTCTTTAGCGCTTGGAGCTTCTGGGATCAGAATAACGAAATGGTCGTTAAGGGGAATAATCTGGACCAGATCGTCATTGAAGGAAACACGGTAATTGTTCCTCAAGGCAAGTCAATTGCGGGCGATCTTACGATAGAGAATGGTACCGCCCAGGTATATGGTGATGTAGATGGCAATCTGACGGTGATCGACGGACAACTGTATCAAGCTTCGACGGCGCATATTTCCGGTCAGGTGAAAAGCATTGATCAGGCGCTGGACTGGTTCTGGTACAAAATAACCAATATGGTGAATGAAGTGGCTTACCGCTAGCACAGGGTGAATTCTTCAATGGTATATACCAAGCAGGGTACCTCCAGTTTGCATGGGGTACTCTTTTTTTATTGGCGACATTGTAATTTATGGTATTTGTGTTGTTTCTGCGCAGTTTGTGACTGCCGTAACTTGCAACCTGAACGTTATCGTTATAACCTAGATACTAAAGAGAACATACTACTACATATAGATAAGCATTTTGCATCTATCCAAAGACCGTCTTTCAAGCGGCAAGATATAGAATGAAATGGTTATATTCGTCTATACATTGTTGTACGGGGGAACACTCTTCCCCTCCAACTTATACGGCCGGAAGCTTGTCTGTGTCGGATGTGCAAAAGCTAAGACCAGGGATTATATAAAATCCTAATGGGTTAATATGAGATCAGGGTTTACTCATCAATGGGGATAGCGGGGGCTAGCTTATGAACTATTTTGCTGACTTAACGTGGAAAGAGTCCATTAAGGACGTTATCGATATATTGATTGTTACCTATATTATGTACAAACTGATTTTGCTTGTACGGGGTACACGTGCTGTGCAGCTGCTTAAGGGTATTCTGTTCCTTGTGGTGATCTGGGCACTAAGCACGTGGCTAAACCTGTATACGCTCAAATGGCTCATGAACCAGATGTTTACATTTGGTGTGGTTGCCGTCTTTATTATATTTCAACCGGAACTGCGCCGTGGTCTGGAGCAACTGGGACGTGGTAAATTGTTTGGACGCTCCACAGCAGCCAGCGATGAAGAATTAACGGTGTTAATTGGCGAGATTATTAAGTCTGTGAATTATTTGTCTCGTCGTAAAATTGGTGCGCTTGTTGTCTTCGAACGGGAAACGGGTTTGAACGATTACACGGAATCTGGGATTCAGATGCAATCGTTGGTTAGCTCGGAGCTGATGATCAATATCTTTATTCCAAATACACCGCTCCACGACGGGGCTGTTATTATCCAAGGCAAACAGATCTCTGCAGCGGCATGTTATTTGCCTTTATCCGAGAATCCGTTTATTAGCAAGGAACTTGGAACACGGCACCGTGCCGCAATTGGTATTACGGAGGTAGCCGATGCGATCTGTCTGGTTGTCTCGGAGGAGACTGGACAAGTATCGCTGGCGATGAATGGACAGGTCGTTCGTGACATTAAGGAAGAGTCGCTGATTGCCAAGTTATATGAAGAGCTTCGTCCAACATCCAATCTAAACAAAAAGAATAACTGGACTTCTTTCTGGAAACGGAAGGGGGGAACGAAGTAATGGATAAATGGTTCAACAATAATAACTTTGCCAAGGTCCTTGCGCTTGCAGTCAGTTTGCTGCTCTGGTTTATGATTCATCTGGATGAAGTACCTACCACGCCAACGATTGCTACCGGAACAACCAACAAGGTGGTAGAGCGTACCGTACCTGTTCAGCCTTATGGCCTTGACAGCAACTCGTACGTGCTCACTTCATTAAGTACGGATGAGGTACGGCTGGAGATCAAAGGACAGCGTTCCATGTTAACTTCCATATTTACAAATGATGATTATAAGGTACTCGTTGACCTGAGCCAGGTCAAAGATGGCTCCAATACGCTGCCGCTTGTTCCCGATCTGCCTTCTGGCGTCGAGGTGGTTAGCATGGAGCCTTCCATGGTTACAGTCAATGTTGAAAAATTGGGCACCAAATCCTTCAATGTGAATATTGTACCCGAAGGAGATCCATCCGCTGGTTACAGCCTTGGGACGCCTGTCGTTGAGCCAACAGGCCCGGTTAAGGTGACTCTGCCGGAAGGGCAGTTGGACGCTGTAGCGAAGGTACAGGGCAGTGTGAGTGTGAAGGATGCAAAGGATGATGTAACGCAGAAAAGGGTGAAACTGCAGGCATATGATGCAGAAGGCAAAGTACTTGAGAATGCAGTCATTACGCCACAGACCGTTGAAGTTCGCATTCCGGTTAATCAGCCCTATAAATCAGTACCCTTAAGAATCAAATATTCAGGACAGCTGCCGGAGGGATTGGTACTGTCCAGTGTGGAACCAAACGTGAAAGAAGTCTCGGTTTACGGTACGGATGAGGCGCTTGCGGGTATACAGGCCTACGACCAAGTTACCTTGGATCTCACACAATTTGAAGAGGCAGGTACATCGACAGTTAACGTGGACTTGACGCGGCCTCCGGGTTTTGAGAAAATCGAGCCTAGTTCGATTCAGATCAAGGTTACTGTGTCACCTTATGACGAGACAGAGGAGACAACGAAGGTCTTTCCCAATGTTCCCATAACCCTTACGGGTGTGGGGAACGGTTTGGAAGCTGCACTGGTCACGCCAAAGAGCGGCGGTGTAAATCTTACACTGAAGGGTTCTCCGAGTATGCTTGAAGGTCTGAGCGGCGAGGATATCAAGCTGACGGCAGATCTTCAGGGACTTGCCGCCGGGACACATGAAGTGAAGCTGGATGCTGAATTGCCCCGATTTGCTGAGCTGGATGGTACCTTTACTCCATTGAGCGCTACAGTCAAGATCAGTGAAAAAGCAGAGGATACGACGGTTCCCCCAAGTGAAGAGCCCACGGATGAAGGCAATGCCGGACCGGAGCCTTCGCCTGCAGAAGTGGAGAACGGAGAAACGGATCCTGCGCCTGATGAAGGGGAAACGACAGAATCGAATACGGATAATCAGGAGCAGCAAACCCAGCAAGGTAATGCAACGAATAAAGGGAACTCGGGTAACAGCAGTGGTAGCGGCGGCACCAATGGCTCAAATCCGTAATGGTTCAGATTGATTTGATAAAATAAATATTTGATGCTCTTATATGATGCGAATAAAAGGAGTTAGATCATGGGGAAATATTTTGGTACAGACGGTGTAAGAGGTGTTGCCAATAAAGAACTAACGGCGGAGCTGGCTTACAGCATCGGTCGATGTGGCGGTTACGTGCTTGCTGGCGGTGTAGAGAGACCCAAAGTGGTTATCGGGATGGATACCCGGATCTCGGGACTGATGCTGGAATCTGCGCTGGTTGCAGGTCTATTGTCCATTGGTGCAGATGTCATCCGTCTGGGCGTTGTATCCACTCCGGGAGTGGCCTATATTACTCGTTTGCTTAAAGCCGACGCAGGAGTCATGATTTCGGCTTCCCATAATCCGGTAGAAGATAACGGAATCAAGTTTTTTGGCGGGGACGGTTTCAAATTGTCTGACGAGACGGAGAACCGGATCGAAGAACTGATGGATGCTGAAACGGATCAATTGCCACGTCCTGTTGGCGGCGGATTGGGTACCGTAACGGTAGATGAGCAATCGCGTTACAGTTATCTCGAATACCTGAAAACAACCGTAACCGAGTCGTTCTCTGGACTTAAAATTGTACTCGATTGTGCCAATGGAGCAGCTTATGAGCTGGCACCTAAACTGTTTACAGAGCTTGGGGCGGAAGTCATTGCGATTGGTGCTGAGCCCAATGGCCTGAATATCAATGAGCAATGTGGTTCCACACACCCGGAGCATCTGAAACAAGAAGTGCTTAAACATAAAGCGGATCTGGGTCTTGCTTTTGATGGAGATGCGGATCGTCTGATTGCTATTGATGAAACGGGCGCAGAGGTCGATGGAGACTTCATCCTGTGCATCTGTGGTGATGCGATGAATCGTGCGGGCAAGCTAAAAGACAGCACAGTGGTATCCACCGTCATGAGTAATATCGGATTTTATAAAGCGACGGAGAAGCTTGCACTGAAAACAGCTAAAACGGCTGTGGGCGACCGCTATGTGATGGAGGAGATGCGCCGCGGTGGGTATAATCTGGGTGGTGAGCAGTCCGGCCATGTTATTTTCCTGGATTACAATACAACCGGGGATGGCATGCTGACAGCTATTCAACTCGTGGATACCCTCAAGGCATCGGGCAAGAAGCTGAGTGATCTGAAATCACTAATGACTCAGTACCCACAGGTTCTGGTCAACGTCCGTGTGGAAGACAAGAGCAAATACGAAGGTAATGCTGCAATCGAGCAGGCTATTGCTACTGTAGAACAACAGCTTGGTGATAATGGACGTGTTCTTGTTCGTGCGTCTGGTACAGAATCTCTGATTCGTGTTATGGCGGAAGGACCAGATAAAGGTGAACTGGAGCAGTTTGTATCACAGATCGCAGACGTGGTGCAAAAGGAACTGGTTTAACACCTTAGATATACATTTTGTGTACACATTCCCACTGTGGGATTGCCATCATAGAATGGTATAATAAAGGGTATATGCTTGAAGCAAGAACAAAAATCCCGCGTCCCGACTGGCAAGGCCTAAGGTCTGATAATCCGGTCGGGATTGTGGGTAAATATGCTGATTTGGTCACAGGTACTTTGCTCCATTGCAAAATGAACCTGACGTGCATATAATGAGTGGAGTCGTCATTCAGACACAGAAAGTGAGGATCGTAAGGTATTAGTTACACAAGCGCCAGAGCTTGAAGTTGCGCGGGAAGGATTCTGAAGCGGTATGGATCTTGGAACTCGAGATTCACTGATCAGGATCGACGGCAATCAAGCTGACGAGGTGGAGGTGTTCGGATTGTTCGGCGGGGACCTCCCGGTGATGCACCATAGCCGTAAACCGGATTGCGGAAAATGGATGGGTGACTGTCCACACAACGCGCCGGTAGGTGCAATAGTAAACTAAAATTCAAATGAATGTGCGCGAAGAGCAAAATAGGTGCGCGGACGGAAAAATGATGTACATTCATGATTGCATTCATAACATCTTATGATGACTGAAGAGCGGCAAGAGGCCGGTCTGATCATTGATAATTGAATAGGTAACAGGTATTCATGATACATTTAGGCAATCATTCATTTTTTCGATATGCCGCGACAGCCTGTTTCTCTTCGTGACACAGTATTCATATACAAACGGAGGAACTAAACTATGTGCGGTATTGTTGGATATATTGGTAATAAGAACACTCAATCGGTATTGGTCGAAGGATTGAAAAAGCTCGAGTATCGTGGTTATGATTCTGCAGGTATCGCGGTATTCACACCGGAAGGTCTGCAAATCACGAAAGCTCTCGGTCGTCTTGCGAACCTTGAAGCCAAGCTGGATGGTGCTCCACTGGTAGGTAATGCCGGAATCGGACACACACGTTGGGCAACTCATGGTAAACCATCGGATGAGAACTCCCATCCACACACTGATGGAAGCCAGAAATTCTCTGTGGTTCACAACGGTATCATTGAGAACTATCTCGAACTGAAGGATGAACTGATCGCTCAAGGTCATACGTTCACTTCCGAGACAGATACTGAAGTTATCTCTCACCTGATTGCACGTGAATACAATGGTGATATCGTTAAAACAGTGCAAAAAGTGATCACGTTGTTGCGTGGTGCATTCGCACTGGGTGTATTGACAGAGCATGAGCCGGAGAAACTCGTAGCTGTGCGTCAAGCAAGTCCATTGATTATTGGTATTGGTGAAGGCGAGAACTTCATTGGTTCCGACATCCCGGCAATTCTGGAACATACACGTAACGTGTACATTCTGAATGATGGTGAAATGGCTGTATTGACACATGATGCTGTCGAATTGATGACGATTGAAGGCAACTTTATTTCTCGGGAAATGATTCGTGTCGATTGGGATGCTGTAACTGCAGAAAAAGGCGGATTCGAGCACTTCATGTTGAAAGAAATTCATGAGCAACCAAAAGCATACCGTGATACCATGCTGGGTCGCATCGATAATGAAAGCAAAAAGGTTCAGCTTCCTGAGTTGAAAATGACTGAAGAACAAATTAAAAATATTCGTAACGTTCAAATCATTGCATGTGGTACTGCGTACCATGCAGGTCTCGTTGGACGTACAGTAATTGAGCAATTGGTACGTATTCCGGTTGAAACGGATGTTGCTTCCGAGTACCGCTATCGTTCCCCAATCGTGGGCAAAGATACACTCGTTATCGTTGTAAGCCAATCTGGTGAAACTGCGGATACGCTTGCTGCACTGCGCGAAGCACAATCCAATGGTGCACATGTACTGGCCATTACTAACGTAGTGGGCAGCTCCATTGCACGTGATGCAGACGATGTGATTGCAACACTGGCAGGACCGGAAATCGCGGTTGCTTCCACCAAAGCATATACATCACAGTTGATCGCTTTTAACTTGCTTGGTCTGTACCTTGCACAAGTGCGCGGTACACAAACAGCCGAAGAGATTGCACATACCCTGGCAGCAATGCAGGCATTGCCAGAGCAAGTGGAGTCCATGCTGGAGCAAGCGGATGCGATCAAAGGATACGCAGAGCAAATCTCCAAACATCAACATCTCTTCTTCATCGGCCGCGGTCTCGATTATGCGGTAGCTCAAGAAGGATCGTTGAAACTGAAAGAGATCTCTTACATCCACTCTGAGGCATACGCTGCAGGTGAGTTGAAACACGGTACACTGGCATTGATCGAAGACGGTATTCCTGTTATTGCCTTGGCAACACAAGAGAACGTACTCGAGAAAACAGTGAGCAACATCAAGGAAGTAAAAGCACGTGGCGCGGATGTACTGGCAATTACGTACGAAGAGCACGTAGCAAGCTTGCTGAAATCCGTAGACCAAGCGTTTGCGATTCCTAAGACACTGCCACTGCTCAGCCCGGCGTTGTCCGTAGTTGCATTGCAACTGCTGGCATACTACGCTTCCCTGGCACTGGGTCACGATGTGGATAAACCACGTAACCTGGCGAAAAGCGTAACGGTTGAGTAAGAGGTAAATCGTTCGTTTCGATAATGGATAAGAGTAGTGAATGGTATTCATGAAATCCTAAACTAATGTAATAGTTAGTAAAAAAGATGATATGACTTGGTCATATCATCTTTTTTTGTTATCCAGTATACTGAACATAAGTTTTTTCATCATCCGATCAATTTAAATAAACATATTCCAAGATGAAAGAGGTAAAATGATGGCGACTTGTGCAGATGTGTTGATTGTGATCGATCTACAAAATGGCGTATGTTACAGTGGTGAGAATTATTTATATGAGTTGCCGAATTTACTCGATAGAGTCAATCGGAGAATTGCTATTTATAGAGAATTAGATAAACCTATCATTTTTGTTCAGCACGGTGATGAAGAATTAGTGCCTGGAGAGGAACCATGGGCTATTCATTCCGATCTGGATGTTCAAGAGCAAGACGTTTTTGTGCGGAAAATACATGCGAATTCATTTTATAACACAAACCTGAAAAGCCTTCTTGACCAATTCACTGTAAACCGTATCGAGTTTTGCGGAGCGCAAACCGAATATTGTATGGATGCAACGATTAAATTCGCTCATGGGCTGGGATACGAAAACTACATGATACGTAATGCAACCTCTACTTTAGATAATCGATGGATGTCTGCAAAAGAGACCATTTCCTTTTATGAACACATATGGGGAGATAGATTTTTGAATTGGATAGATGATGAATTGTAGATGTCAATTTGAGAATCATAGAAAAACGCCCCATATATAATCACTACGTGAGCATTGATCAGCCGAGTTTAAAAGATCTGTATTCGTTAATGACATTAATCTAAGTAATTGTAATGTAGTAAAGGGTCCTGATGGCAATCAATACTGTCATAGGACCCTTTTTGTTATCCAACAATAAGCCGTTTTTCTCTGTTTGAATATCAGTGCATGCTGTTTAAGTCTTTAAGGTTTGGCAGGTCAGTTAAAGCTCCTAATATAGCTTAGAGACAAACGTACTATCTTACGGAGGCCATCCTGCTGTCACTCCTGAACAGCTTTTGATTATGCCCAAGTGGTAATCGTATCAACCGGGAGGCGATAGGAAGGATGTCCATTTTTGACAGCTTTGCCTATGGAAATCAGCATCACGGGTTGGAAACGTTCTTTGTCCAGGCCAAAGACTTCGGCAATTCGGTCTTTATCATAACCGGCCATGGGATTGGTATCATATCCGTGGGCACGGGCAACGAGCATGAGCTGCATACTAATAAGGCCTGAGTCAATGAGATTCATGTCACGCAGCTCGGATGGACTCATGTTGGCATAATAAGGCTTTGCCTGCTGCATCTGCATTTCCTTGATGTCCTGCGGCATGTATCCCAATTCCACTGATTTACTGAAAATCTCGTCCATATACGCTATGTTCTCGGCATCGTAAAATACAGCAATAACTGCTGATGAGGTAAGAACCTGTGTTTGGTTGAAAGAGGCCAGTGGAGCAAGCTTCTCTTTTCCTTCAGCACTGTCGATAACAAGGAAACGCCAGGGTTGCATGTTAATGGCAGAGGGGGCCCGGGAAGCCTTCGCCAATATCTCACTCAATTCCTCACGGCTGATTTTCACCTCGGGGTTGTAGACTTTAACGGAACGACGTTCCAGGACGATGCTATCAAAATCATTTGTTCTGTTAGATTGGCCAGTGGTTGTATCCATGTCGTTATCTCTCCTCGATCATATTTGCGTGATTGGATTCAGGCTTTCATCCGACTCACTATGAGGAGTGTAAACTATGAAGTATACTTTATAGCAAGAGCACGAAGAGGGGGATCCATATTGAAAATTAGTGAAGTAGCAAAACAAGTAAACCTTCCTATATCAACGATCCGTTACTATGAAAAGATAGGTATTATCACGGATGAGCATGTTCTGAGAGACCAGAATAACTACCGGGTATATGATTCAGGCATCGTACAGCATCTGGATGTGGTTAAGCAAAGCTTGGCTGTTGGCTTTACGATTCAGGATATTCAATCCATGATCTCCAAAGCTGGATTTTCACGAAATGAACAGAGAAGCATTCTTCAGGATAAGATATCCGAAATTGAAGAAGTACAGATGAAGCTGGAACACGCTAAACAAAATCTGTACGACATCCTTGAGACGGATATTACTTGTGAGGATGGATTCGGAAAGCATTAGATCACTTCAAATCAAACATGCTCCAGTAAATCCAGATAATATTGTCTCAGCGCTTCCTTCAAGCTGGCTGGCTTCATGATCTGAATGGTTTTGCCATAGCCCGAAAGATAACGAATGATAAATTCAAGCTCATGAGGTTCATACGAACCAACAAGATAGGTCTGTTCCGCATACACTTCGAGTTTCATGGATGGAAAGTGTTCCTGCTGAAATAGCTCCATTCCCGCATCATTGATGCGGCATTGAAAGGGGATGGCTTGTTCTGATGGCTTCCAGAGCGAATGGGCATCCTGGAGCGAAAGCTCCTTGATATGATCCAAGGGCTCGATATCCGTTAGTTGGGGTGATGATATTCGGTCACATCGGAATACGCGGTAGGCTTGCTTGTGCAGGTCATATGCCTGGCAATACCAATAGCCTCTCATCGCATAGAGGGCAATGGGCTGGATGGTGCGGACATTGGAGCTGGTTACGTTTGAAGACGAGCTCTTGGTATGTCTGCTCGTGCGAACATTTTGATAAACAATCTGTATCACTGTATTCTGTACGGCGGACATCAATAGAAACTCCAGGTTCTCACTATCCTTAATTTGCTCCGTATGTTTGAACGAAACCCGATGCTGTATGTTCTGGATTTCCAGACGCTGCTTATCGGATAACGCGTTTATGAATTTCTCATGAATCGAACGGAAGGTAGCCTGAAAGGGCAGGTTAGAGAAACTCCGAAGGGCCTGTATGGCAAAATAAAGGGCATGAAGCTCTCCCGTGTTAAACGATATGGGGGGCAGCTGCATCTGTTGAAGCAGACGATACCCGCCGTACCTCCCGTACTCGGCATAGATGGGTGCACCGAGTTCTTCCAATGAGGCGATATCTCTTAACGCGGTTCGTTTGGAGATCTGAAACTCCTGCATGAGATCCTGCAGGGTAAACTGCTGTTTTTGATTGATAAAGCGCAGCATCTGGTTCATGCGTTCTGATTTTTTCATCATAAAGAAACCTTTCAATGGTGCCATGTATTGGCACCTTTTGTTGTTATGATGATAAGTGTAATCCAATCGAACCAAGGAGGCAAACGATAATGAATTTTGAAGTGATCCCATTTTTGTCGATGAACGGGGATGCGGCAGCAGCCATAGCATTTTATGAGAAGGTTTTGGGGGCCAAAGTGCTTTTTAAGAAAAGTTATAAAGAGATGAAGGAAATGAACCCGGGCTTCGATTACCCTGCTGGCCAAGATGAGTATATTACACATTCGGTGCTGGAGATTGGGGTAAACAAGATCATGATTGCAGAGGAGGCAATGGATCCGGAGAGACCTTGGCAGCTCGGAAACAGTACATCGCTATGTATTCAATCCAAGGATAAAAGTACGATGGATCATCTGTATACCTCTCTTGTACAACATGAGGACGTGAAAGTGCTCGTGCCTTACGAACAAAATGAATTTAGCCCAGGTTATGGGATTGTGCGTGATCCGTTCGGCATTGCGATTCAGCTCTGTGTGACCGTGCACGATTTCTAACATAAAATCAAGGACGGGGGTGCTCGCCGAGTTCGATAGAGTATCATCAAAAGCAACAAAAAAAGAAGAACCATTGGCAACCATACCAGTGTGTTCTTCTTTCTTTGTTTTCCCGAAGAGGAATGTTCCGGCAATCTAAAGATGGCCTGATCATCGCGGAATACAAGAGCCTATCCTTCTTTTTACTCATTTACTTTGTAACTGTGACGCCCTGAGCTTCATCATTTTTTTCACTGAAAATCAAAGCTAGTGCAGCGAGCATCAAAACGAGAGAGACAGCCCGCTGCCAGGAAAACTCAATGAGCTCACTGCCGAACAGCCCCGTTGCATCGATAATAAAACCAGCAACAATCTGACCTACGATTGCCGTAAGGTTGGCAGGTGTTACCCCGAGTGTATTCACAGCAAAAGTTGATAGGAACAGATATCCAAAGCCCATGAACACGGCAGAGAGCTGCAATTTGGGTGCATGAAGCAAGTCGAGCAGGTGCCCACTGCCAAAAAAGTTAATCAGCACGGCGAGAATCAGTGTACCTGATGCAAAAGTGAAAAACACGGTCTCCAGCAGGCCGATATTACGGCTAATGGTGCCATTAATGGAGGACTGTGCACTAAGCACTGCTCCACCGATCAAAGTAACGATAACAATTAATAAACCTATGCCCATGGTGATCCTCCTTAGAATAAAGTTAGCGCCAGCGCGCCCAGCATCAATACCAAGGCGGCAATTCGTTTGCTCCCAACCGGTTTGCGGTTGCTCCCCAGCCATCCGTAATGATCAATCAGAATGCTGGTCACCATCTGTCCGACAACAATGGCAATCATGGAGATCCCTACGCCCACAATTGGAACACCAATGACCAAGGTCAGCAGGTAGATCACCCCGAGCAAACCACCAAGGAGGTTCCATTTTGGAAACTTGGTGATGGCAGAGAGATTTCCTTTGCCGAAAAAAATCAACAAAATCAGTGAGATGATCGCACCCATGAAGAAATTATAAAAATCAGCTTCCAGTGTGCCGACTTGTTCCCCAAGTTTGCCGTACAGTGCTCCCTCAAAACTTAGAAGAGCTCCTGTCGCAATGGCGATAATATAAAAAATCAGCTTTTTCAATTGATTTCGACTCCTTGAAATGTGATTAATTTGCAGTTGCATGACCCATCATAAGAAATTGGAGAGGCGAAGACAATGAAAGATCTTGCTTTGTTTTTCTGGAAAATTATAGATCTTGCTGTGGCAAACAGGGTATAGTATTACAGCTATAGAGTGATTAAGTATGGATATAGGAGGAGACAGCAATGAACGAGACAAGAAAAGAAACATCCTCCCGATTGCTGTACATAGGCAGAGTCAACGGTAATCCCAATTGGAATTTCCCAAGTCACATGCATGAGGATATCAGTGAAATCGTCTATGTGTCTGATGGGGAAGGCATTATTAAAATTAACGAACATCCCTATGCCGTGCAAAAAGGCGATCTGTTAATCTACAACCAGGGTGTCATTCATGAGCAATGTACCTCCCCGGTCTGTCCACTCAGCCTTTATTATTGTGGAATAGCCAATATCTATTCAGACGGGTCAAGGGGAGAACATATCATTTCCGATAACGCCTCTCCGTATATCAAAACGGAAGCGTACGCTGGCAGAATCGGCGAGCTGCTCGACTTCATGTATGAGGAATCGTCCAATCAACAGGCAGGTTATGAGAAAATCTGTGAAGGATTGCTGGGTGCGCTGCTTGGCTTAGTACAGCGGTTGGTTCAACCGAATGTTTCACGGAAGCAGGATTCGGATCATCTGGCTGTGCGGATCAAGGAATATCTTGATGAGAACTACCTGCAGCACTTGAAACTGAAGGATATCGCTGCGCATTTTCATATGAATCCGTACTACTTATCCCATGTATTTAAGCACAAGTATGATGATTCCCCAATCCGTTACATTGTCTATAGAAGAATGGGAGAAGCGAAGTGCCTGCTGACCACGACAGACATGAAGGTGAGTGAGATCGCACATGTTTTGGGCTATCAAAATGCAAATTATTTCACCATTCTGTTCACCAAGACTATGGGCGAATCTCCTACCCAATACAAGAAAAATGAGCGTTCAGAACGTGTCGATCTAACAGAAACGTAAACTTAACGCTGTAAGCATAGGGAGAGTGAATACCTTGCTCTACTTCATTAACTCATCATGGTGATGTTATGTATAATTAGAGGAAGGCCTAACGTCAGAGGCAGGCAAGTGTAAATAGTGAGGGGGCAGAGGACTGGATTGCGAAAACAAGGGGTTATCGGGAAAGAGAGCAGACGGCGACTACTGGAAGCTGCGACACAGGAATTCGCGTTAAATGGATTCTATCAAGCGAAAATAAGCTCCATCGTTGCCCGTGCAGGAGTAACGCAGCCTGCATTTTATCTTTATTTTGAGAGCAAGGAAGCAGCTTTTGCAGAGCTGATCGATGGTTTTCGAAATGGACTAATCCAGGTCGTCCGGGATAGTCATATCGAGGCAGGGAAGAACAGGGACGATCTCAAGGAAGCCGTCGTGGAATCATTGGGGCAGATTTACCGTTATCTCGGAGAGAATCCGGCGCTGACCCGGATCGGGCTGTATCAGTCCGCGGAGTCGGTGAGAATCAAAGCCGAAATTGCGGGTCTGATGGAACAAAATTTGATTGCAGAACAACAAGCCGGATATTACAGGCATGATCTGGATACGGTATTCTTCGCCGAAGCTTTGCTGGCCATCGTGGAGCGGTTAACACTGATCAAGCTGCTGCCAGGGCACGAAACGCCATCCAAGCTTGCGCGGATCACGCAGGATCTGTTTTTCTACGGAATTTTGGACACGAAGCATCGGGAATAAAATTCTATTGAATGAGATATGCAGTTGAACCAGGCTTTTAATTTCGTTATGGTTTTGCATTTGAATGATAACCTAATACGATAACAGTAAGAGCCAGACTCCGTATTTATCGAAGTCTGGCTCTATTCGAGTTACGGTTAGACTGCGCTCGCAGCATAAAAACCAGAGCGCACAGCAGTACCAACTTTACCAATTTTGACGCAATCGCCGATAAGGCTGGTTTTGGATTCGAACTTGGCTCGAATCTGCTCCGCTACGGTTGTATTTTTTCTCATACCAAAAGCATTAATCATCGTATCTGCCTCAATAAACACCTTGGAACCCTCCGCATTTTCCGCATATAAACCATTGGCTTCAAAGGAAAGGACTTTGTGCCCTCCGAGTATGGTCACCCCGTGACTTTCCAGCATGGGCATCAGAGCTGCACGATTAATGTACATGACATCTTGTCCCGCTTCCGGACGCATCTCCACAATGGTCACTTTTTTGCCTTCCATGGCCAGCTCAAGTCCCAGATCACAACCTGTTAAGCCACCACCTGTAATGACGATCTGTTCGCCGCGAACAAGCTCCTTCTGCAAATGAGCCTCAATGGCCCCAACGACATGATCATTATCAATTCCTGGGATAGGCGGGATGAGAGGGACTGCTCCTGCTCCAATGAAAATGTGATCGGCCGATTGGAGTGCTGGATCATCCGGTTTAACCTCATGATTCAGACGCAATTGCACATGAAGCTGCTTTAACTGCCGTTCATACCAGCCAATCAAGGCACGCAGCTGACCTTTGAATTCCGGCGTAGCCGCACTGGTTACCTGTCCGCCAATTGCTGCCTCTTTCTCATACAAAGTAACCTCATGACCTTTGAGTGCAGCTACACGGGCTGCTTCAAGTCCGGATGGCCCTCCACCTACAACGACAATTTTCTTCGATGTCTCTGCAGGCTGGATGGTAAATCGCTTCTCATTTGCTGCCTGAATATTAACCGCACAGCTGATCTTGGTATTGCGTTCAATAATGCGACCGATGCACTCCTCGTTACAACGAATACACGGACGGATATCTTCGCGCATATTATTGCGCAGCTTGTTCGGAAGCTCGGCATCGGCGATGAGCGCACGGCCGAACATGACAAAATCGGCATCGCCGGAAGCTATTAACCGTACTGCACTCTCGGGAGTATGGCTGCCCGAATTCAGGATGGGAATATTCACTGCTTGCCGGGCAGGTGCACACATGTAGTCCATACATGCATCACCCAGATAGGCTGGCGGGAAAATGTAATCGATTCTCTCGTAGGAGCCTGCATCGATATCAATAGCATCCACGCCGGCACGTTCCAGAATCTGAAGCATCTCCAGACTATCCTCAACTGTACGGCCGCCTTCAAAGCGATGATCCAGCGCGATTCGGAACAAGATAGGCATGTTAGGACCTACTGCCTTGCGAATCGCCTGAACAATCTCAACCGCAAATCGCATGCGCTTCTCGGTACTGCCTCCATATTCATCTTCGCGTTTGTTCCAGATGGGGGACATGAACTGGTCTATCAGATAACCGGCATGGGCATGAATCTCGATCCCATCGAATCCTGCCCGTTTCAGTCTGGCAGCTGAATCTGCAAATTGATCCATGATCGTTTGAATTTCCTCCACGGTGAGTGGATGACATAGAACCTCCGGATTATAGATCGCAGGGATGGCCGAGGCGGATACCGGGGGCTTGCCTGAACGATCTGGCAGTGCATTACGCCCGGTTCCGCAGCTTAACTGAGCGATAATCCGGGTACCGTAACGCTGCACCGCATCCACAAGATCGGTAAGCATTGGCACGACATAATCTTTTTCAACGATGCCTTCCAATACACCCTGCGCCAAATCTTCGGTCAGAAATTGTGCACCTAGGATGATCATGCCTGCGCCGCCTTTGGCACGTTCTTCATAGTAATCAATCTCTTCGAGTGAGATTCGGCCATCGGGACCGGCAGAGTTGGTCCCCATGGGAGACATGACTATTCGATTTTTCACTTCCATGCTTCCGATGTGGAAGGGGGTGAATAGCTTTTCATAAGGATGACTCATGTTCATATACCTCCTGTTGTTCTGGTTGGTGGACTTGATCAATAAATGAATTCAAGAAATTTAACTGAAGTAGGTTACTGGTGAGTAATATAATGGATAAGCTCATGGTAATCCTTTTGCATGATATTAAAAGTGAAAAAAATCACAAGAACGCGTACAATGTCTATGAAAGTGTACACCAGTCAGTGTTGCTTGCCGCACTAATCCTAGATGAATTAGAGGGACGAGGGCAGATGGTCTCAAGGGACGGTGGATAAAAAGGTCTGCAGGAATGTTTCCTGCAGACCCAATGTATAGTCCAAGCGATTAAACCCCCTGCAAGCTGGCGGCTTCCAGCTTGGCAAGACGTTTCATGACTTTCTTCAGCATCACCGAGGCTTTGACGCGAAGAGGAAGATCAGGAGAAATTTCAAGGGTGTACTGCCCGGTAGCGATAAGCTCTTTCAGTTCGGCAACAGAGGCACAAGGACGGTCCAATACATTAAATACACTGCCGTATTGCAGACATTGGTGCGTATCACTTCCGGCCGTTACCGGTTTGCCCAGGGACTGGGCGAACGTTTCAACCTGACTGCGGCAGGTCTGGATACCGGTTTTGTACATATCTTTGGCATTCAAGTCGAAGGCATCCAGACGTCCAAGCAGACCTGGGTCCAGCTCATACAGAGGGGTCGATTCCCGGAAAGGATGTGCACCAATTTTGAACAGGGGCCAGGCTTCGGCCAGACCCAGCAGGTCGGCAAAGGGAATAAATGACCCCTTGGCAGTATAATTTTCCAGCCCGGCACGAACGGCAAGGATATGCTTTTTTTGACCAATGAGCAAAATATGTCCGGTCTCTTGAATGTCTACTTCCATCCCTGGGAAAATGCGCAGTCCGTTCGCGTCATAATATTCTCCGTTGTAGGGGTAGAGGCGATCCAGCGTCTCATAAACATCGTAGAAGTGGCGAGTGTTGAAATGTTCGGTAAGCGCGAGGGCATCCAGTCCGCTGGCCTTGGCTTCGGCGACCATTTCAGTGAAGTAGTCGACAGAGAAATCAGAGTTTTTGGATAATTTGCCGTGAGTATGAAGATCAATACGCATGTAAAGACACTCCTTTTATTCCATGAATGGTTAAGTATATGAATTACAAAATTTCGTAATGTGCGCCGAGCCAGAACAGGAGGACAACATAGATGGCTGACCCGACAAGAAAACCGATATCGCGTGGGGTAAGCTTCAGGTGGGCCAGCTTCAGCCGTTTCGAATCCGGATTCTTCATTCCGTAAGAGAAACCACGGGTTTCGAGTGCTTCCACAGTGGTACGGGAACGTTTGGCGGTTGCGAGCATTAACGGGAAAAAGGATACAACAAACAGTTTCATGTAGTAGACAACAAGCCGCCAGTAGAACCAGCCATGGCTGGAAGGGACCTGACCCCGCAATCTGTACGACAGCATAATGTTGCGGAATTCACCAAATAACACGGGCAAAATGCGATACGCATACGATAGGCTGAACGAGAATGCTGCGGGCATTCCGAGTGCCAGCAAGCCATCCCCGATTCGTTCCGGGTCCATACCCGAAAAGACAGTGATGCTTGCCAGGGATACGATCGACAGCTTCAGGGTTAGGAGTAATAACGGAAATGCGGATTCCAGGTTCCCCCCGAAGAACAGCGAGATAATAAACATCCAGCCCACCTGACCGATCAGCCCCAGACATAGAATAATGATGATGAAGGGAGCGGCGCGGGACAGAATGGTCGTGGTGACCATGAGCATAAACATG
Organism: Paenibacillus illinoisensis NBRC 15959; assembly: GCF_004000925.1. Lineage (GTDB taxonomy): Bacteria > Bacillota > Bacilli > Paenibacillales > Paenibacillaceae > Paenibacillus > Paenibacillus illinoisensis. The sequence goes on from NZ_BIME01000012.1 coordinate 22,882, forward strand.
CCGAGCAGCACCGTGCCGTTATGAACGAACCAGGGAACGATGGCAAAGAAGAGATACCAGATGAGCATGACACGCGGATCAATTCGGGACAGACTTGCATGACCGCTGCCATATACGGTATTCATTAGCTCCAGCTGAATGCGTTCAATGGATATTTTGTCAAACCAGTTGCGGACAAGCTGCATCAATGTCTTCCTCCTTGGTAAACGAATGATTCGAATGATTCAAAAGATTCTCCACAAATGTCTCGGGAGTCGGACAGAGTTCGGATAGACCCAACCGATGAGATAGTTCCATCATCTGAGTTAGGGCAAGTCCAGAGCGGCGCAGAAGCGGCTCGTCGGCAAACACCTCCGCAGGTGTCCCATCTGCTTCAACACGTCCATCATGCAGCACGATGACACGACTGGCCCATTGGGTAACCAGCTGCATATCATGCGTTGCAATCACCGTTGTCCGCACATGCTGATCCAGTTCATCCAATACGCCGATCAGTTCCTCTCGCGTAGCCAGATCCAGGTTAGCGGTAGGCTCATCAAGCAGCATAAGAGAAGGTTTCATGGCTGCGCCGATCGCAAGGGTAACGCGTCGCTGTTGTCCGCCGCTAAGGAGACGCGCATCCCGCTCCTGTAACGGGGTAAGCCGAAAGCGATTGAGTACATGTGCGATTTGTTCATCGGCTCCCTGGATGCGGCGGGTTCTCAAGAAATATGAAACCTCTTTGCGCACACTGTCTTCGATGAACATCTCGGCAGATTGTTGAAAAATATAAGCGACTCGGCCAGCCAGCTGTTCCAAAGATGAACGATGGGTGATATCCCCAAGCACGCGGACACTGCCTTCCTGAGGCAGACTGATGCCGGCCATGAGCCGGAGTAGTGAAGACTTGCCTGCACCGTTGTTGCCCACCAGGGCAATCCGTTCTCCTTCATGGAGTGAAAAGTTAACACCACGAATAATCTCGTGTTCTTTTTTGCCAAGCCCTCTATATCGCAGACGTGTATCCTTGAATTGAACAATCGGCAGAGAAGCAGCATGTGCATGTTCTTCAGAACAGGACTGTACCTTGCTCTCCGCAGGATGGGGCTGTCTGCCCTGATTGGCCAGTAGTGCGGATATCGCAGCAGTGTGCTTTTTATGAAAATAAACCGCGGCTTCCTCCACCGTGATTGGAAAGAGCTGATGATGCAGCTGCTCGGGTTGGGTTGCCTGATTTTGTTTCAATAATGGAACAGCCTGAATGGCTGCACGGGTCACTTCAGGAGGCTGAATACCAAGCCGCTCCAGATCTGCAATCCGATTCAAACCTTCTTTAACGGGCAGATTCCACAGAACGCGACCTTTGTCCATCAGGACCACATCCGCACAGAAGTCAGCGATAAATTCGGTATGATGCTCGATGACAATAATGGTCTTCCCGTGCTCCTTATTCAAACGGGACAAGCATTCGTAGATGAGTCTGGCATGCTGTGGATCCAGCTGGGAAACGGGTTCATCCACGATAAGTATGTCAGGGTCCATCGACAGTGCCCCGGCAAGTGCAAGCAGGTGCTTCTGTCCGCCGCTCAATTCCCAGATGTACCGATTGTGGATGGAGTCCAGACCGCACATCGTCAGCGCACGTTCACCTAGCTCCTTATAGTTGGCCAGTCCGTAATTCAGTGGAGCAAAGCAAGCTTCATCAAGCACGGTTGGGCGTACCAGCTGATTATCAAAATCCTGATAGACATATCCAATTTTTCTGGACAGATCTGCAACACTTTGCCCAGCCGCTGAGACTCCCAGTACATGGACTTCACCCGCAAAGTCACCCGTATAGAACTGGGGAATCAGGCCGTTAAACAATTTGCACATCGTTGACTTGCCACATCCGTTGCCTCCGATAATCGCAGTGAAGCTTCCGCGGAAGAGCTCAAGTGAGGCTCCATTCAGAACAGGTTCTTCCGAACCGGGATAGGTAAACGTAACATCATGAATGGCAATAACAGTATCGGGTGAAGAAGCAGGGTGGGAAGAATGTATATTAGGCATAAGGGCGATTCTCCGTATTTGAAATGCCTTTGCTTTTGCTTCGTTTCACTCGCATGATCCAAAGTGTTACGACCGCGATGAATGCAGCAGCACTGATACTGATCCAAATCGAGGCTGAGCCGTATTGATCGGCATAGTCCGTTTCCCACACGGCGAAGTTGATGTCCATCTCGGACAGGGATTCCGCGCCAAAAGCCAGTGCGAGCAGCAGCAGACCGATCAGGAACAGCTTCGGACGGAAGAAGCCGACACCTTCATATTTCATGCCAGGATTACGAGGTTTAATACCGAGCAGTGGTTCGATTTTGCCATAGAGAAGGGGAACAAGGTACAACGTAGGCAGCAGAGCGAACAGGATACCCGAGAATAATACGTCGTTCAGGAATCCAACGCCTTCAATCAGCACAACACTCTCGGCAAGTCCGGGAACAGCTTCGAGTTCTTCCACGCCAATCCATACTTTGCCGATATCGACCATGGAACTGAGAAATTGATGAATGATGACCCCAGTCATGGCTGCGACGCCGACTTGCCTGCGATTGCGGGGATCACTGACCATACGGCCTGCGACATACATCGCGAAGGAAAAGGTAATGAATTTCTCCAGTTCACCGAGTCCGCCAAATTGGCCCAGCATCAGTTCACCGAAGATGACTTCACCAAGAGCAGCACCGAGAGCCGCAATCATGGGATGGAACAGGATGCAGAGCGTCAGTGGAATAAAAGCAAAATATTCAACCGACAATTCAATCGGTCCAAGCTGCAGCTTGGGAATGAGCTCTGTAAACATGTTGGATAAGCCGTACAGTGACATGGAAAGCACAAACACCATCATTTTCTGTGAAGACGTCAGCGTATAACGCTCAGTCATCTTCTTCATCGATACATACCTCCCTGAATGTGGTTGATCATAGCCACAGTCTAGGGGCAGAGTATTAACGCAAAAGGAGAGATTTGTAAATCGATTGTAATATTTATTACAGATATAAAAATTAATGAAAAATTTATTACATAGATAAACCACTTGATCACAGGCCAGCTGGTATACTGATGGCAGAGCGAGAAAAGGAGTGATCCGGAATGAATTTATTTGCCCAAAAAGAACAGCTATCACCTGGTCATCTGAAAATTGCCGATTTTGTTGAGCGCAACCCGGAGGAGATATTATTCATGACGGAGCAGGAAATTGCCGACAAGCTCGGAGTAAGTATAGCCACCGTTTCCCGCTTCTGGCGTGCTGTTGGATATGACAATGCCAAAGCATTCAAAATCCGGCTGCGCACCTCCGAGGACACGACACCTGCACTCAAATTAAATAAAACGATCTCCCGCATGGACACGAGCAGCCTGCCTGTGCAATTGCTGGAAGCCTCGGTATCCCATCTGCAGGAGACGTTATCACATATGAAGCAGGGAGATCTGGAGCATGCCGCTTCCATTCTTGCTGAAGCCAGAAGAGTATATATCTATGCGCCTGGGCCCTCAGCCGGTTTGGCAGAGCTGCTGTCATTCCGGTTATCGAGATTTGGATTAACGGTCATTCAACTGGCCGGAAGCGGACATGAATTGCTGGAATCCCTGATGCACATGCAGCAGGAGGATATGGTCTTACTGATGAGCTTTACCCGTCTGCTGCCTGAAGCAGAGGTTATTCTGGATTATGCCAAGGAAGTAAACAGCAAGGCCGTACTTGTGACAGACCGGGAGGATCTGTTATACGGACTGGCAACGGAATTGTCTTTCTATGTAAGTCGCGGTGAGCTGGGGGAATTCCACTCCATGGTTACTCCACTACTTCTTATGGAACAGCTGGTGCTCGCTGTTGGGTTATTGCAGAAGGAGCTGGCGTTATCCAAGCTGGAGAGGCTTGCTGAACTGCGCAGCAAGTATGCGGATAAGCTGCCTCGCGGATAATTAAGGATATTGCGAATCATCTGGCATGGTTATGCTTCTCCTCATTTGGTGTAAAAACATAGATAAGAGCAATTGCTGCTGCTCACGAGCATGTTGAATTACATATGGAATGAGGAGATCGTATGATAACAAGAGGAATCGACCATATAGGGATTACTGTGCCGGATGTGGAACAAGCGACTGTTTTTCTTCAGCAGGTATTTGGCGCCAGACTTGTATATGACAACATTACGCCTCAGGATCCCCCGCAGGAAGGTCCCGAAGCAGAACGGAAGCTGGGGCTTCGACCTGGAGCCAAGGCCACTCATATTCGAATGTTATCTGTCGGGGAGAGCGCCAGTATTGAATTATTTCAGTTTGCAAATACCGAGCAGAATGATCCTGCCAGGGCATCAGACTTCGGTGTGCAGCATGTAGCCTTATATGTGGATCAGATGGAGAACGCGGTGAAACGATTCACAGAGGCAGGAGGAGAGCTTCTCTCCGAGCCCAGTACCTTGTCCGGCCCAATCGAAGGCGGGGAAGGAAATCAATTTGTATATGGACGTGCACCGTGGGGCATGTTGATTGAGCTGATCTCCTACCCGGCCGGCATCGATTATCCCCAGGATAGTGAGGATCAACGGTGGACACCTAAGGCAGGAAGGACTGATTAGAGACTGGGAAGGCCAATTCATGTTCATGTGCTGGGCGTGCTCCTTGTGAGGACTGTTTCGGATGAAACGGTCCTTTTTTGTGCGTATTTGTCCATTTACGTGTTGATATGTTGATAATAAAATAAGGCTTAGTCCATTAAGTTTACCAAAATAAGATTATGCAAAATTTTTTTTGGGTAAATCAAAGATAAGTGATCCAAATGTCCTCAATTGGGGTATCAATAGTAGAAGCGTTCAGTACGATCACGTGAATACATAAAAATTGGAGAAGACTGATTTCCATTTTTGAATTCTGCACAGGGATAAACTACGAAAAAATAAGCGATAAGCATGAGATTATGGGGGAAATGAAGTGCCTATAGTAGAGTTGGACAAGAAAAAAGACGTTGTCACAGATGCGCTGGTCATTAAGGCCATGGAAAAAAGTCTGGCGATCATTCGTTTTGATCTGGATCGGCGGGTGACTTATGTCAATGAGACATTTGCTCGTACGATGGGATATCGTGTAGATGAAATGTATGGGATGCATCATCGGCAATTATGCTTTGCTGATTTCGCAAACAGCCTGGATTATGAGTTGTTCTGGAACAGTATCTTTAACGGCGTAAGCTTTCAGGACAAGATCGAGCGTAAGGATGCTAGTGGCAACTCCGTATGGCTTGAAGCAACATATATGCCCGTCTACGATGAGAATAATGAGAGAATTCTGGGCGTCTCTAAAATTGCCACTAACATTACAAACCGTCAGAAAAACATCTCGGCCGTAGTCCATGAATTGAAAACGATGTCACATGAGATGAACGAGCATGCGGATATTGGGATTGAACGCAGTCGTGAGCTGCTGTCCAGCATCACAGAAATTTCAGAGGTTTCGGCTCATAACCGGGCTACTTTGGCTGATTTGCAGGAGCAAGCAGGCTCGATCCAAGGTGTTGTCAAAACCATTCAGAAGATTGCATCGCAGACACAGCTGCTCGCACTGAATGCTGCCATCGAAGCTGCACATGCAGGTGAGTACGGGCGCGGCTTCGATGTTGTGGCGAAGGAAGTCAGAAAGTTGTCTGCAATGGTGACCGATTCCATTAATGAAATCCGCGATAGTGTGAAAGGCATAACAAAGGAGATTAAGAACATATCCAGCTGTGCACAAAAAGTCGAAGGGTATGCGCAGCAAAGTCAGCAGCAGATTGAAGTGGCTTTGAAAGATTTTACAACGATTGCGGAGTCAGCTCAGTTACTTGATGCCAAGGCGCAGCATGTTACCAAGATCGTTTAAGATGTAACTCTCTTCTATAAAATAACTTAAACAATGAAATAACGAAGCAGGTTCCCGAAACAAGGGGCCTGCTTTTTATGATGCCAAAAAAACGGGAATTATTGTGAGCCTTCAGGGAAAGAATACTCAGAAATACATGTAGGTTCAGGTTTGCAGCATAGAGAAATGTTGGGGTGAGGGCGATGTGGTCTACAATTTTATCGTTTGTCCCCGGTTGGGGAATATGGCTGCAGGCTTTTTTGGTCGTGGCTATTCCGCTTGTCATATTAAAAGCAGCCCGATGGCTGAGTTCTTCCATCAGAAAGGGAGCATTCACCAAAGCCGATTCACAGCAAAAGCAAGACTCTGTTGATTCCTCATCGAATGGTGCTGACCAGGCACAGGGAAGTGAAACCGGCGCGTATGCGAACATCAAGCTTACGGGACACTACGCCACAGATTTGATCAGTTCAAGAGAAACGTTTGGCCAGAATGCAGACGTACATATCCGGGAATTTTTCATCTATGGTACAGATACGCCTGCAGCTGTCATGTATGTTGATGGTTTGGTTGACCAGAATATGGTCGACGAACACTTGATTACTCCCCTTATGTTGAGAGGTGTACCTGAGCTGAAACAGGATGCTTTCTTACATCCGGATAATGCTCATCTACTTAAGGGATATCTGAAAAATCATTTGCTGCCTGTCAGTCAGGTAGAGGAAACCGAATCACTTCAGGAACTTGCTCTGGCTGTGCTCTCCGGGAAAAATGCTCTGATTATGGAAGGGATGCCTGGAGCTCTCCTGATTGGGTCAGCGAAAGGAAAAACACGCAGCGTTGAGGAGCCGTTGTCTGAAGCCCTGCTCCGTGGTCCGCGAATTGGTTTTACGGAAAGTCTCAGTGATAATACGGGGGTACTCCGGCGATATGGCAGTAACCAGAGCCTGTTCTTACAGAAATATGAAGTAGGTACACGGATCAAAAAGGATTTGGTAATTGCGTATATTGAGGACATTGCGAACGCGGATATTGTAGCTGAAGTAAAAAAGCGCATCGAGAAGCTGGACGTGGACGCCATGCTGGAATCCGGTTATATAGAGCAGCTTATTGAGGATGATCAACTGAGTCCTTTTCAACAAGTGCAAAATACCGAGAGACCGGACCGGGTGATCAGTGCCTTGCTTGAAGGACGTGTTGCCATATTGCTGGATGGTACACCCTTCGCATTGATTGTGCCGACAACATTCAGCATGCTGCTGCAATCCCCTGAAGACTACTATGAGCGATGGATTCCAGGTACATTTCTCCGCATGCTTCGTTTTCTGGCAGCGATGATTGCACTTCTTGCGCCTGCCTTATATATTTCGTTTATTTCTTTTCATCCCGGTCTGATTCCGACCAAACTGGCTTTGACCATTATTGAGACGCGAAAGGGAGTGCCGTTTCCCTCCATTATTGAAGCCCTCATTATGGAGACGGCCATTGAGATATTGCGTGAAGCCGGCATACGTCTGCCGAAACCGATTGGACCTGCCATGGGAATCGTCGGTGGTCTCATTATTGGGGATGCGGCTGTACAGGCAGGGATTGTCAGTCCGTTTCTCGTTATTGTCGTCGCCGTTACGGCAATTTCGTCCTTCTCCATTCCAACCTACAGTGCAGGGATTACGCTGCGGATTCTGCGTTTCATCGGCATGTTTAGTGCGGCTATACTCGGCTTGTACGGCGTTGTTTTGTTTATCCTGCTACTCTGCAGTCATCTTGCACGATTACAGAGCTTTGGCGTTCCATATGTCAGCCCAAGTGTTCCTTATAGATTATCGGACTGGAAAGACTTTCTGATCAGGGCACCGCTCAGCATGATGAGGAAACGCCCATACATGATGAAACCCGAAGATCAGGATCGCAAGAAATGAGGATAAGGCTATGATACTGATGAGGAAGAGGTGAAACCAATGAAGCCTTCCTACACTCCCATAACAACAACCCAGGCTGCAATAATGATCATTAACTATATGCTGGGAGCAGGCATCCTGACCTTGCCGCGGACAACGGTGGAAGCCGTGGATACACCTGATGTCTGGATTTCCATTATCATCTCGGGTGTAATCATTATGCTCATTGGTTTCATCATGATCATGCTGTGCCGAAGATTTCCAGGGAAAACCGTGTTTCAGTTTGTTCCGGAGATTACCGGCAAGTGGATAGCCATGCTAATCAGTATGGCTATTATCCTATATTTCATCATTATCTCTGCATTTGAAGTCAGGGTTTTGGCGGAAGTGACCAATTTATATCTGCTTGAGCGTACGCCAACTTGGGCGATTGTGATGGGCTTTATGTGGATCGGGATCTACCTGATATCGGGAGGACTGAATGCAATCGTTCGGTTGTTCGAGATTATTTTGCCGATCACAATTGTTATCTTTGTCATAGCGATCCTTCTCAGCAGCAAAGTATTTGAGATTAACAATCTGAGACCTGTGCTCGGTGAAGGATTTATGCCGGTTATCAAAGGGTTGAAGCCTTCCCTTTTGTCATATACAGGCTATGAGATCATGTTTGTCGTCATGGCTTATATGAAGAACCCTGAAAAGGGAAATAAGGCAATTGTCTGGGGAACGGCAATTCCTACATTAATCTATCTGGTAACGGTTGTTATGGTGGTGGGCAGCTTGTCCATTAATGGCATGAAGACCCGAACCTGGCCTACACTCGATTTGATGAGAAGTTTTGAGATTCAGGGATTGATATTTGAACGGTTTGAATCGTTACTGCTGGTCATCTGGATTATGCAAATTTTTTCGACATTTACCGTCACCTTGTATGCAGCATCCATAGGATGCGCTCAATTGTTCAAACGAAAGGAAATATTGGGAGCCATGTTTATATTAGTTTCCATTATTTATTTTGTTGGCTCTCTTCCGAACGACGTCAACCAGACATTTGCATTAGGGGATTTTGTGGGAGAAGCATCTGTCTATCTATTTGCAATCCTACCATCCCTTTTGCTGCTGTTGAGCTTTATCCGCAAGAAAGGAGGCAGACAGAAATGATTTTTCCCTGGAAGAAAATAATAGGGTTTTCTGCAGCCTTATGTCTGTTGTTTACCCAAACCGGATGTTGGAGCAGCAAAGAGATCGAGGATCTGGGCGTCTACGTGGCTCTGGGGATTGATGCCCCCGAGCAAACTGAATTCGAAAAGGATGTAAACGCCCACGGTGGTCATTATCCAAAAGAGAATAACCTAACTGCTACAGTGCAGATTGTCCCCAAGGATTCTTCGAAACCCAATAGCCAGCAAGGCTCTCCCGCAGCGGGTAAATCCTACTTTAATGAACAATTAACGGGGGATTCGCTATTAGAAATTTTCCGTCAGTTTGCACTTAGAAGAGATCGTCCCCTTATCGGGCATCATTTGAAAGTTATCGTCGTTTCTCAAGAAATTTCACGGAAATACAGCTTGGAACAATTACTTGACTTTGTACTGCGGGATAACGATATCCGTCCTAGCTGCCTGGTCGTGGTGAGTGATGAAAAAGCCATAGATGCACTGTACTCCAATGATCCTAGTGAAATTCCGGCATTTTACCTGACAGGTCTGGTGGAAAATTCATACTTGTCCAACAAAATCATGCCTGCCGTGTCACTGGCCAAGCTGGATGCAACCATGCAGTCGGGCCAAAGCTTTCTCTTACAGAACGTCATCTCATATAAAGGCGAACATAAATTTTCAGGCGCAGGGATCTATCACTCGAAGACAAAACGCCTTATTGGAACTTTAAGCCAAGTCGATCTCGAAGGATTGTCGTGGATTCAGGAAAGACCAAAGGGAGGTGTATTAAAAACCTATGAGGCCCGAACCGGGAGTACGATCGTATATGAAATTAAACATACTAAAGGCAAAATTATTCCTACCGTTCATGGGGACGATATCTCATTTCATGTCAAGGTGGAATCGGAAGGATGGTTCATGGAAGATTGGACGGTTCCTGAAGCATCGGGGGACGAAGCTTACATTCATAAACTGGAGGAGGAGTTCAAAAAAATCGCTGAACAGCAGGTAAAACAGGCTTTAGATAAAATACAGCATAAGTACAAGGTTGATGTTGGCGGGTTTGGCGAGAAACTGCGCATCAAATATCCAAAAGTATGGAAAAAGGTTAAACCGGATTGGGACAACACATTCAGTCAAATCCCGATTACCTACGATATTAAAATCAAAATCAAAAATCAGGGATCATCGACGGAGTAATATCTGAAGGAGTAACCTGGACAAGCCATACAGCCTTTTCAAACCCGTGAAGGATCTGAGAAGGCTGTTTCACATGCCCTTGTCAAAGTTATTCAATTACCAACATACGTGGCGATGTGTCCTGAATGACACGGGAGGAGAACCAGGAGCCGAGAGCTGCTGCAATCATGCCGATGCAAGCGAATAGAACAATTCCAACCCCATTTAGAATAAGAGGAAGATGTACTATACCATAGTCAGCAAGGATCATCTCAAGGAGAACAGGCAGCATATACACGCCAACCAGGATTCCCAGCAGGGCGCCCATAGCGGATAGGAGCGATATTCCCATGGCAATAGACAGCCGAATGCGATGCGAGGTTAATCCAAGCGATTTGTAGATACCATACGTTCTGCTTTCTTTGCGGATACTAATCCGGCAGGTGCTGAAAATAATAATAAATGTAACCAGGATGAAGAGCAGCCCGATCAGGCTCATGGGATAAATTAAAATGTCAGCCGCTTCAGCATAGACTGAATCAAGTAAAGTCTTTTGGGTGACAACAGAAGCGGAATCTTTAAATTCATTGTTTAGTTCCTCTGCTACCTGTTCTGCTTCCAGCGGATCATTCAAATTAATGAATATGGCATCAAAATCACTGTAATTCGGGCGAATCGTATTCATGGCCTCCATCGTAATTCGTCCCGAGATGGACATATTGGCAATAGCTTGATAAATTCCTGTGATGAGGAATGTGCGCTTTTCTCCCTCAATATAAAGATCCAGGAAGTCACCCGGATCTTTGTCTAAAGACTCAGCTACTCCCACACCAATGGCAATTTCATTCTCCTGCACAGGATTTTTCCCCATCAGTGTCTCAAATCCAAGGTCCTGATAGCTTCCTTCCAGTACACTCAGAGCCAGACTGGTGGATTGCCCCTCTCCATCTGCTGAATAGTCTCCGCTGATTACACCAGTCATATTTCCTTGCCAGCCTGCATTTTTGATTCTCGGATCGTCTTGTAACCATTGCTTGAATTCTTCTTCGGGAAATGTACTTTTATTAACAACGACAGCGGCGATGTTTGCATTGTCATAACCCCACTGGGCAGCAGTTTGAGCAATTCCGGTGATACTGGTTAACAGAACAAATCCCAAAACCAGTACGGAAGAGGCTGTTGTTGTCAGCAAGAGCATTAGAATAGAACTTTTGATGTTTTTGGTGACATGGCGAACTCCGATAACTGCACCTACAGGCAGGCGCGTGAACCCGAAGAGAATGGTTAGCGGAGAGTTCATTTTCCGCGCCATCCGGGTATTGTCCAGCTCCGACATTCCATAACGGATGGCCTGCACTGGCTGAATACTCCTTGCTTTTTTGGCATACATCACACCGAACAAAAGGATCATGGCGAACAGGAATACGCCCACAAGCATAGCTGAGCCTATCCCCTCGACCGAGATGTCACGATTTCCCACGCGAAGAGAAGACACGGAGATATTGATGATGAATTTGGATATCCATATACTGAGCCCAAGTCCCGGAAGGATGGCTATACAGGAAAGCATGGAATACTGCATGACATAAGTGCCGATGGTTTTTGCCGAGGTCAGACCGAGTGATTTCAGAATGCCGATCGTTTTATAGTTGGCCAGGATGGCATCCGAAATCGTAAATCCTATCGTAATCAGAGCGATGGCAAGCATGACAACTCCTAGGAAAATCATGATGAATCCGATGATTTGATTAATGATCAGATAGAAAGAAGAGATCCCCTCAAACTCCATCTTGGTTTCCAGAAACGGACTGCCTGCCTCAAGCGAGTACCGTTCCCAATAACTTGAATTGGCACTATAATCGTCGAAATGGATACCCAGCATATAATTATCGTTTCCCGGAAGAGACTGAACATGCTTCGAATAATCGGAAGGGTTCATCCAGACTCGTGCTGTATTGGTGAAGGGTGCCCCATAGGGGACATCGACTACACTGCCGGATACGTTCAATTTGATGGTAGTGCTCCCCGTTTTGAAGCCGATAGTATCTCCGGCCGAGACACCGTACGCATTGGCCATGGAAGTGGGAATCCAGACCGAACCTGGCTCGGGAACCGCTCCTGGTGTTCCACTAGAAAATATAAGCTTATCCACAACCCGCGGCGTTGAAGGGGTATTCATCATGTAAAGGTAAATATTAGGGATATCCGTGCCATGAAACGAGATGCCCGATAACGTTCGGTACGTTAGCAGTTCAGACACTTCAACGCCTTCCTGGGAAGCCCACCAAGAGTGAACAGCCTTTGGATCATTCAGGCCTTTATCAAAAGTCAAAATCTGATGAGATCCATTGGTGTGGGTATGCATTTCTCTAAACTGATTACCTGTGTTGGCCAGAATCATGACAGCTGTAGACAACAGCAGCGTGGATAGAAGAATGAGCAGAGCGATAAACGAGTTTTGTATTTTGCTTCTGCCCAGATAGGAGAGGCTAAGTTTCAACATGACAGCCATCGTTATTCCTTCCCCGATACAAAGGCAAATATCATGTCCTCACGGTCATGAACCTGATGCTCGTTATAGGGTTCGAATTCGAGAATGCCACCAACCTTGCCGTCCCGGATTAATATCAGACGATCGGCACGGCAGGCTGCCTTGATATCGTGAGTGACCATGACAACGGATTGCCCTTTTTGATGAATGTCTGTCAGGATGTCGAGAACAGCCTTACCATGCTCCACATTCAGACTTCCAGTCGGTTCATCGGCGAAAAGGACGTCAGGAGTATTGATCAAAGCCCGTGCAATGGCGGCTCGCTGCTGCTGGCCTCCTGAAGTCTGGGAGGGAAGACGGCTGCTCAGACTGTCAATATCCAAGGATTTCATCAATTGGGCTGCCCGCAGCTGAATTTTATTCTTTTTGGTTCCGGCGATGTAACCCGGCAGTGCAATATTCTCTCGAATAGAGAGATCCGGTACGAGATTAATACTTTGATAGATATAACCAATCCGGCGAGTGCGAAAATCAGACATTTCCCGCTCGCTGTAATCATCGATGCGTTGTTCCTGAAAATAGACTTCACCAGCAGTTACATGATCCAGACCACTCAGCAAATAGAGCAGGGTGGATTTGCCCGAACCCGAGTTGCCCATGATGACGGTAAAATCCCCTTGATATATATCCAGATCAATATTGCGTATGGCATGGTATTGTTCCGGGCCTGCGCTGTATGTTTTGCATAGGTTATGCGCACGAATAATCGGTGTTTTACTCAAGAAAATCACTCCCCAAAGCGGTATACGTTTTATTTTAGATGGGGGATGTTGAGGAAGTCTTATCAAATTATGAATAAAGTCTTACAGGCTGAATGCCAGCCTGAATGGATTGGGACGAGTCAGCAGACCGGCAGGCTAAATTGAAAGCTGGTTCCTTGCCCCTCTTTGCTTGAAAAGGATATGCGTCCCCCGTGTGCTTCAACGATATTTTTGCAAATGGACAAGCCAAGGCCTGTACCTTCATGCACGTGTCTGGATACAGGAGACGCTTGCCCCCGGAAATAACGTTCAAATACAAAAGGCATATCTTGTGCCCGTATTCCCGGACCCGTGTCAGTGATTGTCACAATGAACTGATCGGCTCTCAGCTCTGTATGAACACGAATGGCATCCCCGCGATGGGTGTGCTTCAGTGCATTGGATATGAGATTGGCCAGCACTTGTTCGATCCTTGTGGTGTCCATGCGGATTAACACATTCGGAACGGATTCGGGCGTTTCATATGTTAGACCTTTCATGCGCACAGCATGTCTGAATGATCCAAGCATGGCTTCGAAAGTGGGACCACTATAAACTTCACGCGGCTCTACGGATATCTGACCCAGTTCCTGCAGCGCATGAAGTAGCAGATCTTCAACCAATTGGGCGGTTTTGTCCGTGTGGGTCTGCATGATTCGCATATACTCCATCAGGGTTTCCTCATCTGCGCACATTCCTTCCATAATGGCCTCAATATACGCTTTAACCGTGGTAATGGGTGTTTTGATATCATGCGAAATATTGGTGATGAGTTCCTTCTGCGCCTGTTCTTGCTTCGTACGTTGTTCACTCAAATACTTGATTTCGGTGCGCATCAGATCGAACATGGCATATAATTTGCCTACTTCGTCTGCATGTTTATAATGAATTGGCTTATCATACTGTCCCTTGAGAATAGATTCAGCATGATGCTGAAGCATATGTACCGGTGACAGTAATCGTTTATGTATTTTGCGATGCATGGTTAACAGAAGAATGCCGAGAATAAGTGCGATTATGATGGATATGCCTGCAACCAGATAAGGCAGGATGGATGAAGGCTGGACAGTAACCATGGCTTTAGGGATGGTAAAGATGGCGTTTCCGATCTGAATTCCATCCGCAGCATGGAGGACAGGGAAAGCCATGTCCACCACATCCTCTCCATGGTTGGCATGTCCGGCATGGTTCAGATCATAATGCAAGGCGGATGCCAGATGGATATGTTCTCCTTGAGAGGATGGATCGGAAGAGAATAGGATCGTACCGTCCAGGCCGACATAGGATAACTGGATGCCTTGCTCTTTGGCGAGGGCACGAACGTTTTCCTGAACCTCCGGGCTGATGAGTTGATGATGATTCTGCTCCAAAGCAAGCATCACCGGATTGATGATGAGCCGGACCAGATGAATGGACAAGTTGGACTCCTCTGTATGATGACCTGACCGATCCACAGCAAGTGTCAGGCTGCATCCAAGGAGAGAAATAAGCAGAATGAGTACGGCGATCAGCCAGCGTTTGGACCATTGGAGTAACGACATCGAGATTGTGGTCTCCCATCTATCTTAGTGGTTGAATTTGTAGCCGACTCCCCAGACTGTCTTCAGAACAACGGGCTCGGAGGGGGTAGCTTCAATTTTCTCTCTCAATCTTCGGATATATACAGTGACCGTATTTTCATCCCCGTAAGCATCGTATCCCCAAACAGCGTCCAGCAGTTGTGACTTAGAGAACACCTGATTCTTGTGGCTCGCCAGGTAGTACAGCAGTTCGAATTCCTTCGCAGAAAGTGAAACTTCATCTCCACTTACCGTGACCTTGTACGCTTTCTTGTCGATTACCAGGTTGGACAGACGAAGAAGATGTTCCTCCTCACGCTCGGATGCAAGACTGTCATACCGCCTGAAATGGGCATTGATTCGCGCAAGCAGCTCACTCAGGGAGAAGGGTTTGGTCATATAATCATCTGCCCCAAAGCCCAAACCAAGCACCTTGTCGGTATCACTTCCTCTTGCACTTAGAATGAGGATTGGAATATTGTTTCTTCGTCTTATTTCACGGCATACCTCAATACCATCCATATCCGGAAGCATGATATCCAGGATAATATAGTCCGGCTGCAGCATGTCCATCAGTTGCAATCCATCTTGTCCAGTGGCTGCGACTGCCGCGTCATATTGGTTTTTGTTCAGATAGTCTCTTACAATACGTGAAATGTCTTGCTCGTCTTCAATAATGAGTATTCTACGTGAATGAGGCATAGGTATCGCTCCAATAAAGGGTAATGGAAATTTCGTTAATGATGGTTGAATCTGTAAATGACTATGATTTTAACTATACAGGGTTATGTGAGAGGAGTCATGAATAAATTTGGAGTAGTAAAAAGTTCAAAGAACCCATAAACGTGACCTGTTTAGAGGTCGTCATGGGTTCGAGATTCAGATGTGTTACACATGCTCCATATCGAAAGATGGGTGGGACTGGGATTTCAAATATTCCAAAGGGGACATTCCGAAGTGAGCGCGAAATACCCGGTGGAAATAGGAATAGCTGGCGAATCCACACGTCTCGGCGATATGCTCCAGTGTCATCTCACTGTACTTCATGCGTTCCAGTGCGACATTCAGGCGAATTTCAATAGCGTACTGGATCATGGTTTTGCCGTAGTGTTCCTTGAACAGCCGTACTGCGCGTGACAGACTAAGACCAGCGTAACGGGCAGCCTCCTCAAGTTTGAATGTAACGGTAGCATGTTCCTCAATGAAACGCTTTAGCTTCAGGGTGGAGGACACGCTTCGATCCGTCTGGAGACTTTCGCTAATCGCACGGTCGATGTACAGACAGAGTCCGCGTAATAGGGCGTCTTTTAACTCCTCATTTTCTTCAAGAGGTCCTCGGCGCTGCTCCAGCAAAATATTGCGCCACAGGCTGACCAGCTTGTCATCCAGTCCAATTCGGTTTACGGTAGGGCGCTGAATTCGCTTCCACCACTGATCAATCCAGGAACCTTCACAGAACAAATAATAATCCCCGCTGGACAATCGTCCTTCCTTATGCGGTTCTGCGACCACGAGATGATAGTCATCTCCTGGTTTCAACAGCAGCAAATCCCCGCTCGTCATCGTAAATTCTTCATCCTGCACATATACCTTGCAGGAGCCTTCGGTTTGCAGACGGAACAGGTAGGTCTGAAGCTCGCCCTTCATGTTGTGGTTAAATGCCTTGTAGTGATAAGAGTAGTCACAGATCAGTACTGAAGTCTTCAACGGTTCCAAAGATGCAATCCTCCAATATGGTATCCTGCATGCACTTTTATAGGTGAAATCATCGTGATGCAAAATACTGGAATAAAAAATCAGTCAAATAGTTCATGTTCTGACGATATTGTATATGTTCATTCTAGCCTGTTTTGCGGTAGGATGATACCAGATAGAGCAATGAAAGCAAATTTGAGAGCAGAGGTGTATCATTCATGAAAAAACTTAATATTGGTTTGCAATTGTTCACCCTCCGTGATGAAACTGCAGCAGATTTTCGTGGCACATTGCGCAAGGTAGCAGAGCTTGGTTATGAAGGTGTGGAATTCGCTGGTTATGGTGACATTCCTGCCGAAGAGATGAAAGCATTGCTGGATGAGCTGGGCCTCAAAGGATTCAGCAGCCACGTTTCCCTGCACGCGATGCGCGAAGATTTGCAAAAACAAATTGATTACCTCAAAACGATTGGGGCTCAATATATGATCTGTCCTTACCTCATGCCTGAAGATCGCCCTGACAATGCTGAAGGCTGGACCAAGTTGTTCGCTGAACTGCAGCAATATGGTGCGGAAGCAGCGAAACAAGGTTTGATCTTTGGTTATCACAACCATGACTTCGAATTCCATGGCCAAGTTGGCGACAAAAATGCCTTCGATGCCATGTTCGCTGAAACGACGCCTGAGGCTGTACAAGTGGAAATGGACGTATGTTGGGTCCAATTTGCGGGACAAAATCCGATCGAGTATATTAATCAATATGCAGGCCGTCTGCCGCTTCTCCATCTGAAGGACTTCAGCAAAGACGAACAGGGTCAGATGAAAACCTTGGAACTGGGACAAGGTTCGGTTGACCTGCCAGCAGTTATTGAAGCATCAACGAGCGCAGGCGTGGAATGGCTGATCGTGGAACAGGATGTATGTCAGAATCCTCCACTTGAAAGCGTAGCCAACAGTTACAACTGGCTCAAACAGAACTACCTGAACCAATTTTAATCTAGCAATTCCAATCATTAAATGAAGCAAATGCTGAATCTATTTGTCAAAGGGGACATTAATCCATGAGTAAAATTAAAGTTGCTGTATTCGGCTGTGGAGCCATTGCTGAACGCAGACATATTCCAGAATACGCTGCTAATGAAAACGTAGAGCTTGTCGCTTTTGCCGATCCAATTGTGGAGCGTGCAGAGAAAATGGCCGAAACTTACGGCGGCAAAGCATACTCCAGCTACGAAGAACTGCTTGCAAATGAAACAGTTGATGCTGTTAGCGTATGCACACCTAACTATCTGCATGCCTCCATGGCCATTGCTGCTGCGAATGCAGGCAAGCACGTGCTGGTTGAGAAGCCGATGGCTGTTACTACCGAAGAAGGCGAGCAAATGATTGAAGCTGCCAAGAAAAACGGTGTGTATCTGATGGTTGGACACAACCAACGCCTGATGCCTCCACACGTCAAAGCAAAAGAAATTCTGGATTCCGGCAAACTGGGTAAAGTGCTGAACTTCCGTACTTCCTTTGGTCATCCAGGACCGGAAGCATGGAGTGTGGACGGAGCAGAGAGCTGGTTCTTCCGTAAGGAAGAAGCAATTATGGGCGCCATGGGTGATCTCGGCGTGCACAAGTCTGACTTCATCCGCTATTTGCTGAACGATGAAGTGTCCGAAGTGGCTGGGTTCATCAGCACCCTGCACAAAGAAGGCACGGAAGTGGATGACAATGCGACATGCTTGCTTCGCATGAAGAGTGGTGCCATTGGTACACTCGTTGCCAGCTGGACTCAATACAGAGCAGGAGACAACAGTACGGTTCTGTGGTGCGAGAATGGCGTTATGAAAATCGGTACGGTCGAAGGCGACGAAGTAATCGTCGAGCTGACGAACGGTACGGTTGAAACGTACAAAGTTGGTGCGATGGCAACAAATGAGAAGCAGGTACCAAGCGGCGTTATTGACGCATTTGTGGAATCCATTGTGACTCAAACGCCTCCAAGCATCTCCGGTGAAGAAGGTCTTCGTTCCCTGCAGGTCATTCTGGCAGCCTTCGAATCCGAGAAGACAGGTCAGATCGTTAAACTGTAAGACGGATCCGTTCAAGGTCATTATATATGTTCATGTGAGGGTACCTCCAGCGTTTCTCTGGTTGGTGCCCTCTTTTTATTTACTTTAGTAAGGAAAAGAGACGGCCTCCCGCATCGAAAGTGGGGAGGCCGTCTCTTAAACTGTACTGCGTTTGAAGCGTTTCCGCTTTTAATCAGTTCTTGCGGTTACACAACTGGTTTGACGTCGCTCGCAAGATCAAGCCAGGCAATCTCGTCACCAGTCAGAGTCAGGCGTGAGCCTTCGTCACAGGATAACAGCTCATCGCGATTCTGAGCTCCGATCAATGCGCAGGTTGGGAAGGACTGATTCAATACATAAGCTAATGCAATCTGAATGGCCGTCGTATTCTTCGTTTCGGCCAATTCCCCGGCACGGCGCAGTCTTTCCCAATTGCCGTCACTGTAGAAGACACGAACCAGATCAGCATTGTCACGTACCTCAGGTGTGAAACGACCGGTGAAGAAGCCGCGTGCCTGCGAGGACCAGGACAGCAGCGGAAGCTGTGTCCGTTCATGCCATGCCAGCGTCTCTGCATCTGCTGATACACAGCCAGCCCAGAACGGCTCGTTCGCCTTGGCCAGGCTGAGATTCGGGCTGCTGAATGTGAAGCCCTTCAGACCATGTGCAGCCGCATACGTGTTGGCTTCCTCCAAACGCTGCCAAGTCCAGTTGGAGGCACCGATCGCACCAATTTTACCAGACTCAATGTGCTCATTCAGTGCTTCAAGAATGATGCCAACAGGAATGTTTGGATCGTCCCGGTGTAATGCATACAATTCGACATGATCAGTCTGCAGACGTTCCAGGCTGGTGAGCAGATCGCTGCGAATGGCGTCGGCATTGACACGGGGACCGTTCATATCATGGTGGGCACCCTTTGTCAGAATGACGACCTGATCGCGATTACCGCGCTCTTGCATGTAGCGTCCGAGCACTTCTTCACTCTGTCCGCCGCAATAGATGTGAGCCGTATCCACGGTATTTCCGCCAATTGCCAGAAAAGCATCCATGTTCGTTGCAGCTTTTTCGTAAGCATCATGCACAAAATAATCCGTACCTTTGATCAACCGGGAAATCGGTTTTCCTGCACCATTAATTGTAATGAATTCCATTGTACACACCATCCTCGCTTATAGTGTAATTCGTGTACGTTCCTCTGCAGAACGAAGGCAAGCTTCAAGTACTTTCATATTGGCCACCGCATCGGATGAAGCAAAACGCATATTTTTACCTTGAAGCACGGCACGTGCCATATCATCCCCCTGCAGGGAATAGTGGTTGACCTGAGGGACCTCAACTTCCCTGCGTTCACCGCCCGCTGTAACGTAGAAGTTCGAGCTGCGGTCCGGATTGCTGATAAATGCGGATGGAACCTCGATTATGCCATCCGATCCAAGCACCTCCAGCGTATTGCGGAATGCTGCCCACATGCTGCTGTCAAACGTGACGCCGACGTGATCATTGAATTCAAGTAATCCCGAGGCCATCATGTCGACATAGTCGTGTTCAGGGGAGAACATGCCAATGACCGTTACCGCTGATGGTTCCTGGCCAAGCAGCAGCCGTGCTGCACTGATGGAATAACAGCCAATATCATAAAGAGCACCGCCGCCCCATTCACGTTTGAACCGGACATTGCCTGCGGAACCGGAATTGTTGAACGAAAATGTACTATGAATACCGCGAATTTCCCCAATTTCACCGCTGGCAATGACATCTCTGATCTGGTCGTAACGGGGATGATGCCGATACATAAACGCTTCGGCGAGCAGTACTCCGGCATCATCACAGGCTTGCGCCATTTCGCGTGCCTCCTGCTCGGTTAATGCGAGTGGTTTCTCGCACAGAATATGTTTGCCCGCCTCAGCTGCGCGGATCGTCCACTCCCGGTGAAGATGGTTGGGAAGGGGAATATATACAGCGTCAATGGAGTCGTCCTCCAGCAGTGCTTCATAGCTGCCGTAAGCCTGGGGGATTCCAAGCTGATCAGCGGTTTGTTTCGCCTTTTCCTCGTCCCGGCTTGCGATCGCCGCCACTTCATTCAACTCCGATTGCTGCAAACCAGGAATGACAGAACCTTTGGCAATGCTAGCGCTACCAAGAATGCCCCAGCGTAATTTTCGATCTGAATTCATGAGTTGTTTCCTCCTGTGGATGAATGTATATTGTGATTATAAGGAATAGATCGATGAATGAAAATGATAATATATTGAGATCTATTAACACAATATTGCTTGCCAAGGAGAAATATTCATGATGAGACAGACTGTATTGCTAACCCTTCAGGATATTCCATATTTTTGTTATCCCGAGTCCGTTGGCCATTATGTGGATCACCCCGAGCATTCCGTATTGCGGGAGGCCGGTGCACTTAATAACTTCAATATTCACTATGTAGCTTCAGGTAAGGGGTATGTGGAAGTGGACGGGATTATCCATGAGCTTCGGGCGGGTCAGGCGGTACTCTATTTCCCGCAGCAGCGTCAGCATTATTACAGCAGTGAGGATGATCCGTGGGATGTGCGCTGGGTCCATTTTTATGGCGAACGTCTCCATGACTATATGATCGAACGGGGGCTGCACCGCAATCTGCTGTGGACCCTGCGGCAGCAGGCCCCTTGGGAAGAAGCGCATCTGGCCTTGCTTGACGAAGCTGAGCAGAACCGGATGCTGCGCCCGGCTCAGTTATCCACTCTGACGTATGCGGTCCTGGCCGAGTTCGTACAGCATGCAGTGCCACTAAAAAATACACGTACAAGCCAAGCAGAGAACCGCATTCTCGGATTGCTCCCGCAGATGCAGCAGGAGGCATGTCAGCCGTTTTTGCTTCAGGATTGGGCGGATCTGGCGGGTGTCAGCTCGTATTACTTTTGCAAATTGTTCAAGAGTGCTGTCGAGATGACTCCGATGGAATTCGTAACCCGTTCCCGGCTGCAGATGGCGAAGCAGTGGCTGCTCGAACGTCCAACAGCCAACATTGGACAGATTGCCGAGGAGGCGGGATACCCGAACGCCAGTTATTTCAACCGCCAGTTCATGGCGCACGAAGGCATGACACCTACGGAGTACCGAGGACTTTATCACAATTAATAACTACTATATATAGAGGTTCCAAGTAACCGCGAAATCGCAGATCCTCTGGGGTTTGACAGCAAGCTCAATCAAGTCTATTATGGATAAATTAAATCCGCATACAATGAGGTGCCCTCATGAAATATTCAAAAGCAACCAACTATGCCTTGCATACCATGCTTCACCTTGTGATTACAGAACCGGAGCAGCTGGTTAGTGTTCATCAACTGGCTGATTTGCAGAAAGTATCCCCAACCTATCTGTCCAAAATATTGACCAAGCTTGTTAAGGCGGGCATGATTGAATCGACTTCCGGAGCCAACGGTGGCTATCGTCTGAGTCGCAAAAATCCGGACCCTTCGTTTCTGGAGATTATTCACGCCATTGAAGGGCAGGCTTCCCTGTTCGAATGCTCTCAGAACCATAACGAGGGCTGTTTGATTCAGCAGGTCATGATTCATGCCGAGGAACAGATGGAGAACTATCTAAGCAATAAGAAAATGTCCGAGCTGGCTGCCGAAATGAAGGCGCATCAGAGGTGACTTTGGGGTGAAGAGCGAAGCAGCTTCTAGCTGAGTGCGGCTTACCATTTTACTTTTGTATATAGGTACGAATAGATCCAAAAGTCCGAGGAGAGGCATGGAGCAACATGCCTCTCCTCGGACTTTTTTCGTAGTGAAAGCCAAGCATGCAATATGCCGTTGTGCCTAATACAAGCGCAATGGTACAATAAGGAAGATTAATAGATACATATCTTTTAAACCTATTACATCTCTGGAGGGACAACAGATGAGCCAATCAACCATCACAGGACTGGAACAATTGCTTGCACTCGAAAATATCCGTAACACGAAGGCACGCTATTGCCGCTTTATTGATACGAAGCAGTGGGACGCACTGGGCGATGTGTTTGCTCCGGATGCAGTAGCTGATTTCAGTACGGAAGGTAACCCCATTCCGGTATTAACGGGCCGTGACACCATCGTGCAGGTATTCCGTGACCTGGTGGATGTTGCTGTAACCGTGCATCACGTACACAGCGCCGAGGTTGAATTTGTATCCGAGAACGAAGCCAAGGTTATTTCTCCGATGGAGGATTGGGTGACATTCCCCGAAGGCAATGAGAACAAATCCTTCCACGGATTTGGACACTACCATGAGACGTTTGTTCAGATCGACGGTCAATGGTATATCAAGCATACAAGCCTGAAGCGTTTGCGTTTGGATCTGTTTGAATAGTAATCATGGGAGATATAAAGTAAATCAGAATAGCAAAAAGCCCCAAGAACATGTTCCATGTCCTTGGGGCTTATTTTATATTGAGAATCCTAGCTTAACCTAGTCTGTCACTCCTTAAGAGCTTGGCTTAGGACGAAGCGGAAGAAGCTTTTTTGCGGGACTGCATGGACAGGTATACCCAAGAGAACATCACGGATGCCAGAGCAACCACGGTCATGCCCCAGAAAATATTCGTGTAGGCTGACGACAAGGACAGCTGCTGCATCGCAGTGAGAGCCACGCCGGTTACGGCAACACTGAATGCACCGCTGAAGAACTGGCTAAGTTGGAACAGGCCCATGCCTGCACCCACCTGATCCATGGTCAGGTTATTGGACAGTTCGTTGGAAACGCTCGTTGTGAGAGCGGAGAAACCTACACTCAGCAGGATATAAATGACCATAATGGCATAGATGCTGTTATCTGCAAACAGAGCGAACAATCCCGCGGCAGCGAGCAGCAGCCATGGTGCAAACCTAAGCAGCTGTGTATTGCCATGTCTGTCAATCATTCGGCCAATCCGGTTGGACAGCAGCATGGAGACAACTGCACCAGGGAAGATAACCAGTCCGGATTGGGCTGGTGTCAGGGCGTACAGATGGGCCAGAATTTGCGGCAAAAGAAACAGGGTCGCAAAGTTGTTAATGTAGGATACGATCCCTAGCGAGCTGAGCATCATATATTTTTTGTTTTTGAACAGGGCTGGCTGAACAAATGGATCAGCCGCACGGCGAATCCGTAACCAGAACAATAGAAGTGCTACGACACCCACGACAAGAGTGACCCACTCACGTGAAGTGAGGAACAGAAGAACGCCAGTTGTTCCGATCGCGAGAAGCAATGCACCCAGCAAGTCGAACGAACCCTTTTGCGGCATTTCACTTGGAAGCAGTTTGAAGAACACAGGGATCAGGAATAACGTTAACCCCGTAACGATAAAGAGATCATGCCATCCAAGAAATTGAGTAATGCTGCCGCCGATGACAGGACCAAGTCCAAGACCAAGGGAACTGGCAGACATAATCACAGCCATGGATTTACCCCGGCGGTCACTCGGAACGTAACGCGTGATGAGCACGATGGCAAGTCCCGGCACGGATGCGGCGCCTGCTGCCTGAATCAGGCGTGCACAGAGCAGGAGAATGAAGTGATTGCTGAAGAATCCCAGAACCGATGCTGCACCAAGTAAAGTGAGACCGGTTGTAAACAGCGTCCGAATCGGTACAAAGTCCGACAGGCGTGAAAAAGTAATCGACGATATGGCAAAAACGATGGAATAACCTGTTACAATCCACGAAGAAGCAACAGATGAGAGCTGGAATTCGGCTGCAATTTTGGGCAGGGCCAGGTTGAACATCATCGTATTCATGACGACGAGAACGACCGTGAAACCGAGCAAACTTACAATTAACCCTTCCTGTAATCCGGTCGTTCGTTCCCCGGATGATGCGGTAGCGGTGTTATTCATGAAAACCTCCTTGATCTAATGTGTAATTTCGCAACATTTCAGAAACGGTATGTAACATTTGCAAAATGAGATATACAGCGAATCCCGTGCCTGACAGCAGGGGAACCATTGACGAAATTAAAAATTAAAGTTCGATTGGTATCGAACATTAGAAATATATCATGGAATTGTGCTAAAATACAATGGATAGTCTGAAAAAAGGAGACTACATCATGAAAATTTTACATCATCCTCAATTGGAGGACATTGAACTTTCTTCCGTGTTGTATGCCTTAAGTGATCCGATCCGTCTTGGTATTGTTGCGGAAGCAGCCAAGAGTGGAGAGCAGCCCTGCAGTCATTTTAATGCACCTGTTGTGAAGTCCACGATGTCCCATCATATTCGCACGCTGCGGGAAGCTGGCGTCATTCGGGTGAGGGTGCAGGGTACCCAGCATTTTCTTACATTGAGGTTGGAAGATCTGGAAACACGATTCCCGGGCCTTATGCAGCCTTTGTTGCAGGCCGCTGCCCAGGCGTCCACCCGTCAGTCCTAAAACTTGTCCTTTCTTCAAGCTGAAGAGGGGGCATTTTTTTATGCCTACTTGGGGGAAGCCCCTTTAATACACCTACTTATTTCAGCCTGTACAAGAAAAAATATACAAATTTTAATTTTGGGGTAATCCGCAGCCCTCCATGTTCCGAATATTATAATAGATGGTCTTTTTTGGGTGATGGATATTGAAGGACAACAGGGGGCGGGAGTATGGTGCATAATCCGGAAACCATTCAGGAATGTATCGAAAAGGCACGGCAAAGACTCTACCAGATCGCAAATTCACATGCGGAATTAATGCATCCGGAGGTCATTCGTCAATCGATGATTCTGGATGAGTTAATTAATGAATATAACAAATCCATTCGTCTAAACGGAAAAACACCCCGAGACAAAAGCCCCGGGATGTGATGATGCGACAATAATTCGCGTTCGTTCTATTCTTTTACCGCCCCAAGCACAATCCCCTTGACGAAGAAACGCTGCAGGAACGGATACACGAGCAGGATCGGCAGCGCGCCAATGAAGATCTGAGCAGCATTGACCGTACGTTGAGACATGTTCTGAAGCTGCGTGGCATCCACATTCATGTTGGAGAAATCCTGCTGTACGATAATGGTCTGCATCAACGTAGCCAGCGGATATTTGGAAGCATCATTCATATAGATGAGCCCGTCAAACCAGGAGTTCCATTGGCCCACCATGGTGAATAGCGAGATCGTCGCAATCGCGGGCATGGACACCGGCAGATAGATCCGGAACAAGGTTGTAATATGGTTAGCCCCATCAATGAAAGCCGCCTCTTCCAGCTCTTTCGGAACATTACGGAAGAAGTTCATCATCAGAATCAGGTTCCAGACCGCAACTGCTCCTGGCAAAATCAGTGCCCACAGCGTGTTGATTAGCCCCAGCTTTTGAATCAAAATGTAAGACGGGATCAGCCCACCGCTGAACAGCATCGTGAAGATGAAAAACCAAGCATACATAGAGCGTCCTTTGAAATGAAGACTTTCTTTTGATAATGGATATGCCGTCAGAATGACCAGCACCATACTGAGCAGTGTTCCAAGAACGGTACGCTGAACCGAGATCCAGAGCGCACTGAGAAAGTTGCTGTTACCAAACGTTTTGGTATAGGCGTCTACGGTAAAATCAATCGGCCAGAGTGTGACCAGATTGGCGGAGGCTGCCGCCTTGCCGCTGAAAGAGACCGCCAGAATATGAACGAGCGGCAGCACACACAGCAGTGAAACGGCCGCAATGAAGAACAGGTTGAAGCCATTGAATATCCGGTATCCGGTCGTTTTGTGATACACCTTGATTCCCCCTTAATGCAGTATGCTAAACCCCTTAGAAAATGCGGTAATTGGCGATTTTGTAAGCCATCCGATAGGCGGTAATGACCAGGAACATCGCGACAAAAGACTTGAATAGTCCGACCGCTGTTGCGAAGCTCATTTTGCCATTCAGGATACCCATCCGGTACACAAACGTGTCGATAATGTCACCTTTCTCATACACGAGCGGGTTGTACAGATTGAAAATCTGGTCAAATCCTGCATTCAGAATATTGCCAAGGGACAGCGTTCCCACCACGATAATCATCGGCACCAGGGCAGGCAGCGTAATGTGCAGCGTCTGCTTGAGCCGTGTTGCCCCGTCCACCTCGGAAGCCTCATAGAGAGCCGGATTAATCCCCGCAAGCGCAGCCAGAAATACGATCGTGCCAAATCCGAATTCCTTCCATACATCACTGATGACAACCGTTACCCGAAACCAGTCACCATCTCCGAGAAAGAAAATTGGTTCAATCCCTGCAGCTGCCAGCACCTGATTCACTAGTCCACCCTCTGGGGACAGCATGTCGAGCAGAATACCGCCTAGTACAACCCAGGACAGGAAGTGGGGCAGGTACACGAGTGTCTGTGAGAACCGTTTGAAGGTGGAGTTTCGTACCTCATTCAGCAAAATGGCGAATACCACCGGGGCCACCAGGCCAGCCACAATTTTCATGGAAGCAATCAGCACGGTGTTCCAGATCACCTGTACACTGTCCGGATACTCGAACATGAACCGGAAGTTATCCCATCCCACCCATTTGGAGCCCGTGAATCCCAGCCACGGTTTGAAATCCTGAAAAGCAATAATAATGCCGCCCATGGGTACATAGGCGAACAGCAATGTGAGCAGTACAGCAGGCAGCAGCATCAGGTGCAGCGGCCATGTGCGTTTGAAGTTCCAGCGGGTACGTTTGCGTGGATTGCGTATCGCCTGCCGTACCGGTGTGTTGGTTGTTAATGGTTGTTCCATAGCCATCAGTGTCCCTCCTTATGTATCGTCCAGCCTCCGCATGGTGAGGCATTTCGGCCTCTTGCAAAAAGTGGAGCAACTGAATTATAGCAATGGAAAAGGGTGCGCTATAGACCAACATTTCAAGGCGAATGTTGATTTGTTAACCTGTTGAGGCCATCCACACTTTCAAAATCAATATAGATATGAAAGGGTTTTCAATATAAAATAGGACTTCGAACACGTTCGATTATATCTCGAGACAGGGTGAAACGATGAAATTCACAGTATTTGCAAAAACGGTCATTCTGCTGATCTGCCTGCTGGTGCCCATCTTGCTGCTCTATACCTATGCCAACCAGGCGAACGTGGACATGGTCGTGGACGAGAAACAGCAATCGAGCTTGAACCAATTCAATTATTTCAGCTCCCAGGTAGATAAAAATATTGAGCAGCTCTCGCTCTATGGGCTTACCCTTCTGAGGGACCCCAGCATACTGCATTACCGTTACATGACGGAAACGACCAGCCAGTATGAGAAGAACAGCATCTATCTCGACATTCTCGACAAATTATCGTTATACCAGTCCACCAGCCGCTGGAAAAACGACATAACAATCCTGCTTCCGCAGGCAGAACTGGTGTTATCCACCAAGGCAAGCCGAACCGTCTTCAATGAGAACATGCTGGAGTATCCCCAGCCTGGCCAGTGGCAATTGGATGAGGGAGGATTCACGTTTTTTTTCACGGACAATTACGAGTGGAATGCCAAGCCAGCGACGACAGGGGTTCGGACCGTGATGGAGATTAATTTTGATCCGATGAATATTGTTGCCATGCTGGACGACTTCAAGGAGGCGCAGGGAGGAGACCCTTTTCTGTACGTGCCAGGCAATGATCCCTTATTAAATCGCAGTGCTGACCCTGATCTGGTCCAGGCCATTATGGAAAATATGCCGTTGAACGGGCTCGACAGCGAGGGGAATCACCAGCTGGAGGCCGGTGGCAAGCAGTATCTGGTGAGTTATGTTCCTTCCAAACAGCTTCATGGCGTCTATGTGAATCCCGTTGTACTGGATGATCTGCTCACTCCAATGGATAAGAGCCGGAACATGTTTGTTACATCCATACTCCTCCTGCTGGCCTTAAGCATCGGGGCGGCATTATTGCTCTACCGCAAGGTACAGATTCCCATCTATCGCCTGATGCAGGGGCTGCAGCAGATTCGCAAAGGCCAGCTCTCGACCCGAATTCCGGTGGATCATTCACGCGATGAATTTGCTTACCTGACCCAGAGCTTCAATCATATGGCGGAACAAATTCAGGAATTGATCGAAAAGGTGTACGAGGAACGCATTCGTTCAAGAGAAGCTACACTCAAGCATTTGCAGTCACAGATCAATCCGCACTTCCTGTACAACTGCCTGTTCTATATTAAAAATATGACCCAGCTCGGTCATTCGGAAGCCGTTATTGCGATGTCGCTGAGTCTGGGGGATTACTACCGGTACATCACCCGGGATGAGAATGACATGACAACGGTAGAGGAGGAAATTCGTCTGCTGGATAATTATCTATCCATACAGCAGATGCGGACCAATCGTTTATCCTACGAAATTGCTGTACCGCAGGAGCTGATGCAGCAGCAGATTCCAAGGCTGCTCATTCAGCCGATAGTGGAGAATGCTGTTATTCATGGCATTGAACCAAGCGAAGGCAGTGGCCATATCGTGGTGACCGGAATGTCGGCCAAAGAGCAAATCCAAGGGAAATCCTTCAACCGCTACAGTTTGTTCGTGGATAACGATGGGGTTACGTTGACATCCGAAGAGATTGAAGAGTTGGAACGGGAAGTGAACGAGCCGATGGGTGAGGAGATCGGTACCGGCACCTGGAACGTGCACCAGCGTCTGGTTACACGATATGGGCATTCATCCGGGCTTCATTTTGCAGCGATTCCTTACGGGGGACTTAGTGTGGAAATACGATGGTTTGAGGAGGAGGAACAATCTCATGATGAATCTAATGGTCGTGGATGACGAACACTCAGCGGTGGAATCCATCGCTTCCTCTATCGCATGGAGGGAATATGGCATCGGTCAGGTATATAAGGCATATTCGGTCAAGGAAGCGTTGCAGCAGATGGCTGCCCATCAAGTTCATATCATCATTACAGATATCCGTATGCCGGGCCTGTCGGGACTGGATCTCGTGAGTCATATTCGGCAAAAGTGGGAGCAGACCAAATGCATTATTTTATCGGGTCATGCCTCTTTTGATTACGCAAAACAAGCCCTTAAACATGGAACGGTAAGTTATCTGCTTAAGCCGGTGCGCGATGAAGAATTGATCGAAGCTGTGCAGCAGGCCTCCGTGCAGATCCGGTTGGAAGGAGAGAAACAGCAGCTGCATCAGCGTGCCATGTATTCAGTAAGGGAGCATTTGCCGGAGAAAAGGGCCGAGTTAATGAAGGATGTGCTGCTCGGGCGCAAGTTTGCCGAAGATGAGCTCGTGAGCAAGCTGAAACAATTGGAGATCGGCTTCCTGCCCCAGGATAAAATGCAGCTGCTGCTGATCCGTTATGATGACCCACAGCCAACGCACAAGGCATTTCGATTAATGAAATACGCCATATCCAATGTGGTGGAAGAAATCTTCAGCAGCAGCTACCATCTCTGCCATACCGATGATGCGTATGATGACCTGGTGTTCATGGCCAGTCCGAAACAGGCACAGTCTGAACCGGAACTGCTGATGGGACGTCTGGGCGATCGATTGATACACAGTGTGAAGCAGTATTTGAATGCAACAATCTCGCTATCGGTCAGCAAAACAGGCCGTTTTCCGCAGCAGGTACCGCAGCTATATCACCAGGCTGTAAGTGCCTTGCGGAAGCAGAGTGAAGCAGGGAAAGGATTGCATCTGAATGCAGCAACCAGCTCGCACGGAGCCTCCTTGAAATCACTTACTGCGCTCTATGAACCACCTGGTCTGACAACGCTGCTGGAAGCCGGGAGAATGGAGGATGCACATCGCAAGATCGATCAGATCTTTGCCGAGCTATCAGGCAGTGTATTTCCGGAGCATGTCTACGTTGCCTTTCATTATCTGGCGGCCGCTTTCTCTTATATGGCTCACCGGGAAGGCAAACAGTTATCCGATGTGCTTGGAGAACAATATCAGCAGCTGCTGAAGGATGGTTATGGTGTATCGCTGCGGAGCCTGGAGGCATGGACCCGGAACGTCATGCAGCAATGGACAGAGCGTACCCAAGACTCGGGTCAAGAGAGCGGGTCCACCTTGATTCGGCAGGTACAGCACTGGATTGACCATCATCTGGGAGAAGATCTGTCCCTGCAGGTCATTGCGGGAGAGGTGCATCTGCATCCGGTGTATTTGTCCAAAATGTACAAGCAGTCCACTGGCGAAGGCATCAGTGATTACATTATTCGCTCCAGAATGGAACGTGCCGTGCACCTGCTGAAGCATACCGGGATGAAGATCTATGAAGTCGGCCAGGAAGTGGGCTATAACAATACCCCTTACTTCATTCAAGTGTTTCGCAAGCATTATGGCCTGACACCACAGGATTTTCGGAACGGTTAACAAATCAATATGAACATTGAAATTGTGATATATGTTTGCCTCCCCGGCTGCACTATCCTTTTCATGTAAGGTGCATGAAGCATGGATGGATGATGCGAGATGCACAAAGGGTATCCAAAGTTACCTGAGGAGGGGTTAGTTCATGTATAAAAAGATGATGACGGCAGTGCTTGCATTAACCATGGTTGCTGTAACAGCATGCAGTTCGGGGGCCAAAGAGGAGCCTGCGAAGGAAGCGGCTGCGCCGCTTGCGATGCAGAACGGGAAGTACGAACCAGCGGTTCAGATGAGCTACTTGCGGGCTTGGAACGATGACACGAAGTTTAAGAACGGGGAAACGGCACAGAGCAATGTGCATACCAAATGGGCCAAGGAGCGTCTCGGCATAGAGCTGACCACACCATGGGCTGTGTCCGTGACTAATGACGCCTTTTATACGAAGCTCCGCCTGTCTCTGTCTGCCAACGAGGAGCTGCCGGATATCGTCTCCATCCGTGGGGACTACAACCTGGTGCGTGAATTGATTGAGTCCGGCAAGTTTGCTGATGCGGGTGCACTGTTTGATAAATATGCATCTGACACGTGGAAACAGGCATCCGAATCGGCACCGGAGGAATGGTATCCTTACATGTATGAGGGCCAGCGTTATGGCATTCCGATCTTCGACTATGCCGATCCGGTGATGTTTATCCGGGAAGACTGGCTGAAGAAGCTGGGACTGGAAGAACCGAAAACGATCGATGAGCTGGTTGCGGTCATGGATGCATTTACGAATCAGGACCCGGATGGTAATGGCAAGAAGGATACGTATGGTTTGACCGTCGGCATGAAGAATGCGCTGAATACATGGATGACGGAATCCGGCTGGATCTTCGGCATGTATAACACGATGCCAGGACAATGGAACGAGGCTGAAGACGGAACACTGCAATACGGCTCGGTGCAGCCCGGAGTGAAGGAAGGTCTTGCTACAATGAAAGACTGGCTCTCCAAAGGTTATCTGCCCAAGGAAGCTGGCGTATATGATGAGATCAAGGCAGCTGAACTGTTTACGGCAGGCAAGGCCGGGATCATCGTGGGTCCGCACTGGATGCCTAACTGGCCAATTGATGACGTGAAGAAAAATGTGGACGGTGCCACCTATAAAGCCATCGCTCTGCCAACCGGCCCGACGGGTGAGAGTCATCATCATGGTTCCGGGGCCAGCAACGGGGTTGTGTTGATCAACAAGGATATGGCTAACCCGGAAGTGTTCTTCACCTATCAGAATTATCTGTTCGATAACTTTGCCAATCCGGAGGTGGGCAGCGAGTTCGAGCATGGGTTTGCCCAAGGATATGATTATGACATCGTGGACGGCAAAGTCGTGGGCGAAGCTGAAGTGAAAGATGGCGTATCGCCGCTGAAATACACGATTACCTATGACGGGGCGCGGATTCCGAACCTGATGATGGATACGCTCGCAGAACTCGCGACAGGCAAGGAGCCTGAAACACCTTTTGAGAAAAATACGAGCATTGCCAACAAACCGGAAGTATTTGCTGCAGCTCAAGTTGTCGTTGCACATAAGGATGATGCGATTAAGAACAAGTTCACAGGTGCGCCAACCGATACAATGAAGATGAAGAAGGATGCGCTCGACAAGCTGGAGAAGGATACGTTCAGCAAAATCATCTATGGGCAGGTTGGCATTGAGGAATTCGATGCGTTTGTAACGAAGTGGAAGTCGATGGGTGGCGACGATATTACCGCCGAAGTAAACGAATGGTTTAAGACCGTGAATTAATACGGTAAACGGTTTACGGTATGAATTGAACTGTCAAATTGACATGAGAACGGAGAGGACAGAAAAGACCTGGAGAAGCGAAGCGGTTGCCTTTATCACCGGATTTCTTCCTCTATTCATCGGATCAAAGGAATCTGGGGATAACAGCAATCGGAAGGTTTTCTGTACTCGCAGTGGCTGATATGTACAATCTATTTCAACTATAAGGTTGGAGTCGTACTAAAGTATTAAAAGAAGAGTGAGGGTTTCGTGAATACACCGGATTTAGGCGGAAAGTCGCCTGACTCCGGTGTTTTTTTGGTATGAGGACAGGATGCAAAGACAGGTGCAGAAGGAGAGATCATCTATTTTCTTAGCCAACAACCGTGCATAAGTCTTATTGTTCCAGGTGTGCATGAGAGAGTAAAATAATAGGTGTTATGCGAACGTCAATACGTATTTTCACTTGCGAGATCTATGGAGCGATCCTGAAGAAATAGAACATGAGCTGTTATTCGATAGAGTTTAATTACGAAAGGCAGGAAATTAGATGAGTACACTATATGATCAGGCCATGGAAGAGATGATAGGCGCCATTCATGAATGGTTTGATGAACAGGAGAAGCGAAGCGACTTGGACAAGGTAGTGAAGCGAACCACGCTGCAGATGGGGATCCTGGGTGATGTTTTACTGGATTACAGACCTGGACGCACAACGGTTGACAGCCTGGATCTCGGGTTGGATGATGGCTTGAAATCAAGGAACGCAGGTTCATTTACGGAAGAGCAGGTGCGAAGCGAAATTCAGCCTCAGCTTGTAGAAGTGATCCAGAGAAGATTGGATGAGCTGGGAGATACACCACTGATCGACTATCGTTTCACCTTTCGCGGGAAATTTCCAACGACCGAAGGGAAGCTGCAATTGACGCTATTTGAATATATCAATGAAGAGAAGAAAGAGCAGCTGCTGGAACGCATTCATACCTATGTGGAACAAAAGCTGGAGAACGGTACATATCCAACGAAACCGCTGGAGTCCTTTTTTTTGACGCGTCATTTGCTTGATCGAGAGCTGTTTCCGAGTCCCAATATTGCATGGATTATAGCTCAATATGACCGCATTCAGGAATTGAATAAAGGGCGTCAGGATGCCCTGGCGGAGCATCGCGGCAATATCATTCGTGCATTGAAGGATTGGGCAGAGAATCAATTTTTGCCACAGTATTATGATATTCAGTTATCGGAGTATAGGTCTAATGAATATGCACTCAAGCCAGGCGCCGTTCTGGAACAGAATGAGTCTCATGGAGAAGTTAAGAACCATGGGCAGCAAGAGGCCCAGCCTATCGATCTGCTGCTGTACGCAGCGGTCATGATTCTGCGTTTTGAGCCCAGCTACAGCAAACCGACAGGCCTTACCTTCCTGGAACTGGCGAAACAGCTGGGGAGCGACCGTGCAGTTCGAATGATGACGGAAGGCAGCGGGGCTTATGCGAAGGAAGATATTCATTTGAAAAGTGAACTGGTGGAATGCACAGCCAATGATGTGTTCTCTACCATTACAATCGTTATCCGCAAGGAGGAAGCAGCTGCCTACGAACAGGCACTGGCATTCATTATTCGCTTATTGAAGCAAGGCTTCCCTAAGAGCTATAAGATCAAGCTCAAATCCAAGGCAAAACAATATTTGCTGGTGAAGGGACTCGCCAAGTCGGATACTCATCGGTTCTTCGCGAGTGCACTGGCGTATTCGAACTTGCATCCACTTCTTGAAGAGTACGCTCGGGAAGCCATTGAAGAATTTGAATGGTACGGTGACACGGAGGGGGAGAAGAACTGTATGCCAGGCAGCTATGCCACGTTTGGACTGGGGCTTGCAGACGAGACGTATTTCCCTTTGGTTGAATTTTATATGGGAGAAGTGGACGACGAACACCAATTGGTGCAGGATAAATTCACTGCTACCTTTGCCGAAAAGCATGGTATAACCGCTAGCTCTGCACCTGCATTGGTTGCCTGCCTACGACGTTCGACGGATGGCTTGAAGCTGAAGCTCCAGCCGGAACTGGAAAGTGAAGAGAAGCTTGCGCTTATGGTGCAGCAGATCAGCAGTCTGGAAACCTATGAAGTGGAGCGTGTGATATATCCAATCTGGGGCAAAGTGGAGAAGCTTGCAGGTCTGGCCCGTAAGGCAGAAGGGAAACGGAAAGAGCTGCTGCTCGACCTCCTGCAGGCTGCAGGTAAATAGGGGCTTAGCCATCAAGGAATGGAAGAGCATCCGGAAAGGCGGAGAGCCATGGAAGCATTGACTCGTGGTATGTGGACTGGGTTATCTGTTCAAGAAAAAGAAAAGCTGCTGCACGGGATGATTGCCTTATGTCCGGCGGGGATGGAATATATCGGTGTAAGAACGTTTGAACGGTTCGGTCAGCGAACTGAAACGGGGTTATTTTTGCACGCAGGGCGAGAGTTTGTGTTTGTACCTGGAGACCGTGTGACCTTAGGGTGGAATCAGTGGCAGGATGGCATGAATGAAGAGACTTCGGCAGATCTATCTGAGACGGTAAGTGAGTATGGCGTAGAGGATGTGGATTCTTTTCTGACGAGCCAGATGTCACCTGTGAGAGAAGCAGCTATCGCTCCAATGCTGGTGGAATGCCAGATACAATCACTTGGTTGGATTGAAGTTACCGAAGAAGAAGCACTCGCAGTACATGGATCTGAGTTTGCGGCAGAGCTGGAGAAATTCAAGCATTCTGATCTTAAGGGATTGGAGCAGTATCAGGCGTTTCGCCTGGAGCGTCAGGGTGAGAAAGTCCGGATACAACTATACAATGAGGAGCTTACGCTTGAAGCCTTGCTGGAGGAACAAGCTAACGCGGGTTTTAGTTTGCTCACCGAAGATGAATGGGAGTATTTGTACGGGGGTGGCTGTCGTACGTTATTTCCCTGGGGCGACAGTTTCGATTATACGATGAAGTTGAAGCATTTTGGACGCTTGGAAGGGCTGACTGAGATCGTAGGTGAATCGATCGAGACGGACCTGTCGCTCGTTGAAGAGGATGAAATACCGTATGATTTGGAGCTGCCGAATTTTTTTGGCCTCCAGTTTGCCGGAGATCCGTACAAAGTTGAATTGACGATGAATCCGTCTGGAGAAGTGCTGCCCAAAGGCGGCGATGGCGGCGGGATGATCTGTGGCGGCATGGGTCCTTTGGTTGGTTATCTCCCTGCCGCTGCTGTATATTATCGTGACAGCAATGCCAATGAACTGGAGTGGGAGGATTGGATGGATTCCATGTATTATAGAAGAGTTATTCGTTTAACCGATCTGACCTGAAGACGATAAGAAGCAGCTGGGAATATTCGGTCCTTGCTGCTTTTTATTTTTTGCTTCTCATTTAAATTTCAAGATTCAGAAGTGATTTTAACCCTGTGCCGTTACACGGCTTAGTGGGTAAATATAATCAGGTTGAACGTCCCAAGAACAGGAGTGGGGGCGCATTGAGCCTGAATGCCTATCCTTTTACAATAAAAAGATAGGCTCTTCCCTTGGAGTTTGATGCATAAATCATGGAAAAGAGGAATGACTTTGCCTACATATACTTCGTTTACCTGCTCTGGCCGGGAGGCGCTGTTTCTGTTTCAGATCATGAATATCCCGGAAGCTGAAGTGCTCTTCGCACATCTGAACGATGCTGCATTACAGGGTGAGCAGGCCAGACGTACATTTGAAAAAATAAAAACCGATCTGATCAAGGATGGCGTTATTGAATCTGAAGATAACGACATTACCATACATCCGCAAGTCCATCAGCTGCTCCAGAGCTGCAAGCTCAGCAGCGCAGTGATGAAACTTCATCTGAAGACATCAAGCTCAGAACAGCGTGAATCATCTCTGACCTATGGCTTCATTTCCGGAACAACCATCGTTGAATGGCTCTGGAATCCTGAACGGGATCAGGTGACCCTGACTTCATTCGAAAGCTTGCAGGACATGCTTCGTATTATGGGCAATCGGATTGAATTGCCTGACTCTGCCGAGGAATCCATCCATACCCCTATTCAGAAGCACACACTGCAGCAGTTGCTGACACTGGATAACGAATCCGGGATTGAAAGGGTAACCTACGCCTTGCGCCAGGACCTGCATATATATTCGGCGGCAATTCACGAACTGACCCAAGCGTTTGTTAACGTTGAGAAACAAGGGCAGTTTGAGGTATCCACCCGCGGGATGCAGAACAAGCCTCAGACGATTTATTTTATCGGTAGTTGTGCAGGCAATTGGCTGTTCATCGAAGACAAGGAAAATGAAAGAAAAGAACTATTTACAGCATTCAAGATAACAGAAGAAGAGCTGATCCAGAGTCTTTTTCTGCTAACGACGCGTTCGTTATCCATTTTGCCTGCAGTTTAATCCCATAGAACGTAGGTAAGCTAAAGGGGGAGATCCAGTTGACCAAGATTATTATGAAATCCGAGTACCTGAACTCGTTGGCACAGCAGATTGAACAGGTCACTGCACAGCTGCAGCAGGTAGATGGTGTTCTCCAGCGCTCCATCCAGGGAGCGGCCTGGCAGTCGGGGAATCGGCAGACCATAATCGGTCTGTACCAGTCGCACCAGCAGCGTTTTCAGACTGCCGGACAGAGCATGCAGCAGCTGGCTGCATATGTGAAAACGACTCGTGAGCGAATGGAACAGGAAGATCAATCCGGGGGTACATTTGGGCTAACGGGCATTAATTTACTCGCACCATTCGATGGTCCTGGCAGCACGGTGGGTACACTGACGGCGGCAGCGGCTGTTGCCAAGCTGGGGTATCGGGTTAGAAATGGCTATATGGTGAAGCAGCAGCTCGATCGGAATACCCCGCGAATTCTGGTTCGTGAAAGCTATGATTCCGTCAAAAATAATCCAGTAGTCAATGGCAGACCCCGGGACTATAAAATTCATTATGTTCGTGACATTGAAGCCAAAATAGCCAACGGAACAGCTACGCCTCAGATTAAGGAAATCGCCTCAATGATCAAACCGGGTTATGCGGTCAGGTCAGCATTAACGGATAAACTGGGCTGGGCCAGTGTCGGCATTGATGTGTTTACAGACACACAGGAGAACATCAGCCAGAACGCATCCACTGACAAAATTGCCGGGGATATCATCGGAAACGTTGTTGTTGGTGGGGCAACGACAGTAGGTGCAACCCTGCTGACCGCTGCGATTCTGCCTGCGGCAGCACCCGTCCTGGCCGTTGGTGCGGTTGGTTTGGGCGTATCCGTAGGTCTGACGTATCTCGCAGAAGGGGTAACCATGAATATGGATCTGGATGGCGACGGGCAGGATGATTCCGTGAAAGACGTGGTGAAACACGGAGCGAAGAAGGCCTGGTCTACCGTATCAGGATGGTTTAAATAGATGGCACGTCAGAAACGTTCCACATCATCGACGAACCATTCTGCTGCCAAAAGCGTAGAAGGAACCTCATACCACCCGGACGCGTTTGAGAATTATCTTGCGGTATATGCAGCGGATGGGATTCGTTTCAGTGCAGGTACGCTGGTGCTCTTTTTTCTGAATGTATTCCTGCTGATCCCGGTTTTTAGTATTCCGTTCCAGTCCTTATATGCTTATATTCTGCTGCCTCCTCTGGCAGTCATGAATGTGTGGGCAGTAGCCCTGATTGTGGCACCGCGCAGACTGCAGCTGAATTATGTTTTGTTCCGCGGCGTATTTGGAATCGTCTGTTCCCTGGGATTCATGATCATCGTGCAAAAGTTTGCTTATGGCATGCTTGGGCTGACAACCCCTTGGT
The DNA here is from genome assembly GCF_004000925.1 of Paenibacillus illinoisensis NBRC 15959. Classification (GTDB taxonomy): domain Bacteria; phylum Bacillota; class Bacilli; order Paenibacillales; family Paenibacillaceae; genus Paenibacillus; species Paenibacillus illinoisensis. The sequence continues at coordinate 61,452 of NZ_BIME01000012.1, forward strand.
ATGCGATCGGGTCATTTGCAGTGTACGGCTTCGCCTTATATCAGTATGCCAGGTTCCATCTGCGTAAGCTGCAGCAGTCTCCACATCGCCCAAAAGCGGGTGCAGGCTCACGTATGCCTGTCGCGACGCTGACCATGCTGACTGGAGCCGGTTATCTGGTGGCCAATCTATCGTTGGTCTTTGTCACGCAGCAGACGGTTGCGGTGGTCCTGATGTGTGTCTATATTATGCTGGCTTTTGTTGTATTTCACTTTATCATGGATTTGCATCGGTATTACTGGCTGCGCCGGGTACTGCATGCCCCGAAGGAAACCACCGCCCATAAAGCGTAGAATAGTTGAAGGAGGTTACATACCATATGGAAAAGGAAACAGAGACTTTACTGCCCAACGGCTCCGTAATCCGGCTGAAGGAAGGCACCAAAAAGCTCGTCATTTATGGACGCAAGCAGATGTTAATGACAGAACCGCCTCGTCAGTTCGATTACATTGGATGTTTGTACCCGGAAGGATATATTAATCCGGATTATACGTATGTATTCAATCATGAAGATATCGAAGAGATCATTTTTAGAGGGTATGTGGATGAGGAAGAAGAAGCATTTGCAGGGAATTTGAATGAATAAATGATGGGCTTGATTTGAAAAAAAATAAATATGAACTTTGCAGAAATGTGCAAAGGTAAAATACAACCTTAACGAATAACGGATCAGTCCTAGCGTGACTGATCCGTTTCACGGAAGCGGGTTGCTGTCTGCTGCAGGCTGGTGCTGGTCTCCTGCAAACCAAGCAGATAATTGCTGATTGATGTCATACTGTCGTTGATCCGCTGCATGAATTCACGCTGCCGTTCACCTTCCCACTGGCCTTCGGCTTGATCCACCATCGTTCTCAGCTGTGCCAAAATATCATTACCATTCTGGGAAGCCTTGCTGAATTCACCTGCCAGCTGCTGCAGCTCCTCAGGCGAAAGATCTATTCGCTGGTTCATTGTTTTTCCCTCCCTATCTGTTCATGTCTCTATTAAATGTGCATATACCATTCATTATAACCGCATCTTGAGCGAATTGAAGCTGGACGAAAGCCATATTTTCATAACAGTCATATGTTTGGAATAGGACAAAACACACATCCAATCTGCCCCATTAGAAGGGGACAGCATGATGTGTGTTTTGGTATGATTCGTTTTATTTCAGTTTTTGCACAGACACAGCCATTTGTTCCAGCTGCATGTGTGTCAGTGCGTTATTTGGTGAGCTGAGCGTAACATAGCGATCATCCAGTTGGAATGTCAGCATATCCGTTTTGTCCGGTGTATACCACTTGGCATTTACACCGTTAGACAGTTTGACTTCCTTGCCATCATAGCTGAACGAGTAGTCTTTTGGGGATACTGTCACATTCATATTTTTGAATACAAAGTTTACGCCATCACCACCGGCACCCACACTTTTGAATGCATCTCCGGCCATCATATGCTGAGGCGCGTAAGCCGTCTCAAAGCCATCGAATGTCGCAAATGCTTTACGAATTGTAGCTGTTTGTTCCTTGGTGTAATTTACATTGGCAAACCCGGTAATGCCTTGATCGTTGTTATTTACCTTTTGGACAGATACGGCCACCTGAGCCAGCTGTGCCTGAGTCAACTTATGGTCAGGGGAGCTGAGCGTAACATAGCGATCATCCAATGGGAATGTCAGCATGCCCGTTTGATCCGGAGTGTACCATTTGGCATTAACGCCATTGGACAATTTCACATCTTTGCTGTCATAGCCATCCGAGTAATCACGTGGTGATACACTTACTTTCATATGGGTGAAGATAAAGCTTACACCATCGCCCCCGGCGCCTACACTTTTAAATGTATCACCTTGGATACTTTGCTGAGGTGCATAGGCTGTTTCAAAACCATCGAACTGTGCAAATGCTTTTTGAATCGCTTCTTTTTGCGCCGCACTATAGGTTACATTGGATAGGGCAGAAGGATTGCTCGTTGCTTCGCCGATGGTAACCTGACCTTTTTTGCCGTCGTACGATACAGGAACATGCAGTGCATCCGCAATGGCACGTACAGGCAGGTAAGTTGAATTGTTGTAAGTGATCGGTGCAAGTTTATTCCCATTGCCATCCGTTGGTGTATAAGCTGCCCCATCTACATTGAAGCTGATGCCGTGATTAAGATAAGCGGATATTTTCTCCAGTTGAGTACCGGCGAATACACCAGCTGCTCCTGTTAATGTCATGCCAAGTACCATCACCGTTGCAGCGGATTTCTTCAGGTTTTTTTTCATCATATATATCTCTCCTTTAGGCTCAGTGTATAAGTTGATCTGATCGAATTTACACTTTACCACTTCGATTGCAGTACCATCCTCCGATCCCTCTTATCCCCAGATTTGTTGACTTATTTTAAAAGGGTAAATCCGGTGATAAAGGTGACCGCTTCGCTTCTTCAGATTGGTTCTGCACTCTACGTTACTGTGTAAAATGTTAGGATCAACTTATGATTGTCATTTGTAGGGCTCGCCGTCCCTTATGGCTTTATATTAAACCCGGAAGTTATCCATAATAATTCTGAATTATCTCCAACTTGTAAACATTGCAAATGTATTTATGTGATACCAAACCAAAGAAAAGGAGAGAGGAGTTATGACTGACATCGATTTTGTGAGGGAACATTATGATATTGGCCAAGTGCTAACCAGCACTGCCTTGCAGCAAGGTAACAGTTCTAAGGCGATACTGATTCATACAGCATCTGGAAAATATGTTCTGCGTAAACTCAAAAATGAACAGCAGGCTCAGGCTGAACATAAACTTTATCAAGTGCTGGGATCTGTAAACATTTCTCCAAAGATGCTCAAAGCCAGAGATGGTCTATCCTATATCATCTACAATCATGAGATTTATAATTTGCAAACCTACATAGACAATACAACTCCGTATCATCAAGTGAGCACTGATTTTGTGCAGTTGGGTAACGTGATTTCCCTTTTTCATCAACTGATCTCTCACCTGGATATTCCAGAGCAGAAGGATCGCTATCCGTTACGCCAATTATGGAGTGCTGTGTCCAATGAAGTGAAGAATTCATCACTTGTAGGAATCCGGGCTTTAGCAGAACATACAGAGCAGTGCATGGAATATAAACCGAAGAATAATACCATGATTCATGGTGATCTTGGCGCATGGAACATGTTATTTACGAAGGAGAACATCTACATTATTGATATGGGTGAGGTGAGGAGGGGGAATCATCATTTTGATCTGGCGGCCGCGCTGACTTCCACCATACCTTCATCGGTAAATGAAAGAGAACTAGATATGATCGTGGCAGATTTCGAGTGCGGATACAGGAACGGGAATGCAGTTTTGAACAGGAAGAGTCTGTATCAACAGATCCATATATGGATGCTGCGGGGGTGTTTGGCGGTGATCAGGGAAAGGGGAATGGATTCCCCAACCATCTTATATGTAGAACGAACGATTGAGATGTTGAACAGATTTAAAGTCATACTTCATTGAACTCGGTAGGTCGTTTAGTTTACAAGATAAAGGATCAGTCCGCCCATGCCAAGCACGATTGCACCAATGTATACATAGGTTAACCGGCTCAAATTCTGTTTGGTTCGGCGGTCGTATTCGGGGTTACTGGTCTGATTGGCTTTGGAATTTCCGATGATCAGGGTTGCAATGCCGCCAAACAAGGCAATACCAATAATTAAAATATAAGGCAGCCAACTCATGAGTGAACCTCCTTCAAAAGGCGTATAATTCATCTCCTTTATTGTACCCCAGGATAACCTGGGATGTAAGGTTTTATTTGTGAGATTAAGGAAAATAAAGCAGCTGAATTACAGTGGATATAACTCAATTTCAACAATAGATCACAATAAATTAAATCATTTTGAGCATGAAAAAAACCAATAATGATGCGGATTCGCGGCTCTCCCGAACGGAGGCCGTGAATTTTTTTTGCCTATGGGGTGATCCAGATTGGAGATCCCTGCGTTACACCCTTTGAAAACGACGACGAGGAAACAAAGCATACAAAATGATATTGAGGAGTGAATACGTAATGAAAATGAAAATGAAGAAGTTTATCACACCCATGCTAAGCTTGACGCTCTTGATGCCGGGAATCGCAGGGGCTGCTTCCGCGCCACAGACGCCAATGACTACGATGAAGGCAACGGTGAACACACCTGCTGCTGACCTTAGAGCAAACTTGGATCACCTATTGTCGGAACATTTTGCACTGGCGGTAACAGCTATGGCTAAAGCATATGACGGAGCAAAAGATGCAGACGCAGCTTACAAAGCACTCGACCAAAATGCCCTGGATATGCAGCCGGCCATCGCCTCCCTGTACGGTGATGCAGGTGCGAAGGAATTCGAACGCATCTTCCGCGCTCACAACAAATACACCGACGATCTGGTGAAAGCAACCAAAATGGGCAACCAGGCTGGCATCAAACAAGCACAGGATAATATCAATGGATTTGTCGATGAGTTCTCCACATTCCTGAACACCGCAACGGAAGGCAAATTGCCCAAAGCGGCAGCAAAAGAAGCACTGAAGGTACATGAGGATCTCGTGCAAAAGGTATTCGATGAATATGTAGCCGGAGATTACAGCGATGCATACAAGGCGTACCGTGAAGGTTTCAAGGAGATGTTCGACGTAAGTAAGGCGCTCTCCACGGCAATCACGACACAAATGCCTGAAAAGTTCGAGAACACCAAAGCCGATACAAAGGCAGCAGATCTAAGATCCGCTCTGAATCACCTGGCCTCCGAGCACTTTGCGCTGTCTGCCCTGCAAATGCAAGAGGAATACGACGGACGCACAGCAGCCTCGAATGCTCTGGTTACAGCTGAAGCCGGGAACACAGCTGATTTCAAAGCAGCCATTGCTTCCATCTACGGTAATGACGGGGCCAACGCTTTCGAGAAAATTTGGGTAACCAATCATGTTAATGCACAGAGTGACTATGTAAAGGCCGTTAAAAACAATGACGCAGCAGCTCGTGCAGCGGTAGAGAAGCGTATTGATGGTTTCACCACAGAATTCGCTGCATTTCTGGATTCGGCAACAGCAGGCAATCTTCCTAAGGCAGCCGGACAAGAAGCACTGACTACACACGAAGAACAAGTACAGAAAGTTCTCGACCAATATGCAGCCGGTAATTATGATGCTTCGTATACCACGAATCGTGAAGGTTTCAAAGTGATGTTTGGTGTAGGTCAAGCCCTGGGTAATGCGATCGTGACTCAGAACAATGACAAGTTTCAGGAGCCGATGACACCTGCCCCAACACCAACGCCAGCTCCGGATATGACCACTGTTTGGATGAAGCTGAACAGCAAAATGCTGAAAATTAACGATAAAACGACCAACATGGATACTACACCGGTGCTCTGGAAAAACACGACGTACATTCCACTTCGCTTCCTGAGTGAAGGAATTGGTGCAACGGTGAAATGGGACAAAAAAGCCCAGGAAGTTACGGTTATGGCTGGTGAGGATACCCTCGTATTCTGGGTGAACAACAAAGTCATGGAAGTGAACGGTATGAAGAAGAACGTAGGCTCCACAGTGTTTGTTAACAAAGACGGACGTACCCAAGTACCACTGCGTTTCATTGCTGAGCTGTTGAACTGGGACGTAAAATGGGCTCAAAAGGACGGTTCCATCACATTGACCAAATCCATGTAATCGTAGGAAATCGACTAACGAATAACCAGAAAGAAGCAGGAGGGCTGCCCGCAAGGCAGCTCTTTTGTGTTTCACCAATTTATTCAAATATTTGGTATAATGATCATCATGTAACACCCTACATAACGGCTTGAATAGCCCTTGCGTCATGAATGAGGTATTATGATATTTCAAAATGCAGAGGAGGCCAGATGAATGAGTGCATCATCAAAACCCGAGCGTTCGGCGAGACACGTGGATACCCGGCTGTTTATTGCTTGGGCCGTATCCGTCATCGCGACGGGAGGAAGTTTATATTTCAGCGAGATTAAGGGATATATCCCTTGTGATCTATGCTGGTTCCAGCGAATTTTTATGTATCCACTGACCATAGTGCTTGGGATCGCCTATTTCAAGGATGATGTAGGGATCACCAAATATGTGCTTCCGCTTAGTTTCATTGGCGGTGGAATCTCGTTATACCACGTTACGATTCAACGAATCTATTCGGCTACTGGCAATTCCGTCGCTTGTGGGCAAATTCCTTGCTATACCGACTATTTGAACTGGTTTGGTTTCATCACGATTCCATTGCTTGCCCTGATTGCGTTTATCATCATTATTGTAATGTTGTGGGGAATTGGCAAAACACCAAAATCTTCTTCATAAGAAAGGACAGATGATGGATGAGTGGACAAGTCCGTTGGTTCATGCCGTTAATGATCATTCTGCTCCTTACGACTGTGGGCTGCTCCAACGATGAGCAATCCCAGAGTACGGATACGCTGGAGATGATTAAGGTGCAGCTCATGGTACCGGATAAGGTGTCCATCCAGGATGATGTTGCCCTGCAGATTAAACTAACGCAGGGAGGTCAGCCCGTGGATGATGCAGACCATGTGCAATTTCAGGTATGGAATGAAAAGAATGAGCCAGCAGCACCTGCTGTAGATCAAGGAATGATGAATCCGGAGGATCTTGAAGCTCAGGGAGCGATTACTGCCCAATCCGCAGGGGATGGAATTTACGAGGCCAACTATGCGTTCGAGGAAACGGGCGTATATGTCGTACAGGTCCATGTAACCGCTGGGGCCATGCATGCGATGCCAAGAACCAAGGTGACTGTAGAGAGCGCTTCGGGAAATTAAAAAAAGAATGCTTAGTTGAACGTTAAAACCCGTCAGACGGAGGTACGAGCCAATCAGGGCCGCTGTACCACGTATGACGGGTTTTCTAATGGATGACTGTTATTAGCTACTTCATGACTACTGATATGTTCTGCTTAAATATTCTAAATACCGCTTGCGTTTAAGACCTTCAGGACGTTCCCGAGCTGGAAGAGATCATATGAGCCCCTTTATGATATAATTCGAAAGTTTAACCTTGACCTTGAAGTGTGCTTCAAGGTTTATCCTTGTTGTATTACAGAGATGTTGGAGGTTGAACGATGAGAATATTGGAATGGATTTTAGTACTTGTAACCGTTGTGGTCGCCATATTGATGCTGGTTCGTCCGAGGCGGGGGATGAGGATGGTTATGATATCTGCTTTGGTTTTGTTTACTGCGCTGCACGGTGTAATAGAGCAATTTCGAGTGCAAATGCTGCCTACATATCTTCTGGTCCTGGTTCTTTTGGTTATGATCGTTGTTCGACAAAAGAATCACAGATCATGGATCAAAGCCACGGTGGCTTCTATCATGGTATTGGTACTTAGTGCAAGTTCAGTGGCACTAACCTGGTTACTTCCGGCTTTTACAATGCCTGAGCCGACGGGTCCTTATGCCATAGGAACATTTCAACAGCATCTCGTGGATGAATCCCGCGAAGAGACGAAATCGCCTGAGCCAGGAGACAAGCGAGAACTTATGATCAATGTCTGGTATCCAGTGGATCACGAAGCTGCCAAGGGACTTCCGCTGGAGCATTATCCCGCAGAGATGGGTGAAGCCATCAGCCTCGTGTTCGGCATTCCACCACAGGTGTTTAGCTATCTGGACACGATTCCCACACATGTGGTCACTGGTGCAAAGGTATCGGCTGCAGAGAGCAATTATCCTGTGCTGCTGTTCTCGCCAGGGGTTCGTTCTGCCCGTTTCCAAAGTATGACCGCTATTGAAGAACTGGTTAGCCATGGATACATTGTTGTGGGGATAGACCATCCGTACACATCAGCACTAGTTACGTTTCCGGACGGGCATGTCGTGGCTTATGAAGCAGGTCCTGAATTCGGGACGTCAGAGGAACTGTACCAGTATAATGTCAAAGACGTAGGCATTCGTGCTGCAGACGCAAGCTTTGTACTGGATACACTTACATTATGGAATAGTCATGATCCGAACGGGCTGCTCGAAGGCAAGCTGAATCTGGATCGTGTAGGCATTTTTGGACACTCTTACGGCGGGGCAACCACAGTGGAAACTCTGGCTCAGGATGATCGTTTTAGCGCAGGGCTTAGTCTGGAAGGCGGCTTCTGGGGTGAAGTGTCCAAGGTATCTCTGAAACAGCCGTTTATGTATATCATGTCAGGTGAGACAGCCAAAAGTTTAGAACCGGACGCTACCGAAAAAGATAACGTGTTTTATCCTGAATTTGAACCGGATTTGAATCATGTCATGACACAGAGCTTGAACGATACGTATTACCTGACAGTAGATGGCTTTTTCCACCAGAGCTTCACGGATATTTCGTTGATCTCGCCCGAAATGTTTGCCAGAGGGATGACGCCCGAGCATAATGTGGATATCACGAGATCATACACGCTGGCATTCTTCGACCGCTATCTTAAAGGAGAGCAGCAGGTGTTGTTGAAAGGACCATCAGACCGTTTCCCGGAGGCAGCATACGATACCAAGTATACAAACATAGACAATGACCAGGGAAAACAACGTTAAGAAAAAGGTGGGACAGGCTTTATGGATACCATGACGAGAGGTGAATTGGCAAAACGGACAGGAATAAGCATGGCAGCCATCCGTTACTATGAGAACATGGGCATACTGCCTGCTCCTCGCCGGGCATCTAACGGATATCGAATATATACAGAGGATTATTTGGTTAAAATCAAATTCATTCAAGACACACAAGCGCTTGGATATTCGCTGAAAGAGATTAAGGAAAACTTGCAGCTGCTTAGCCAGGAGGATATGGAAAGTGAGCAGCTGAAGATGCTTGTACGTACACGAATCACAGATATCGAGAGTCACATCGAGAATCTGCAGCGTATGCAGACGTTCCTTGAAGCCCTGCTCATGACACCGGAAAAGGATATCCATAACTATATTCAATCCTTCCGTAACAATAAAGAAGAATAAGTGAGTGACCTCCCTTCCACATCACGATGGAATTGGGAGGTTACTCATTTCATATGAAGCCTGCTTCCCGCAAAAAGTGGTGTACAATTCTCGTCTGGTACTTGATCCGTACTGATCGCTTCAGGCTCCAGCAGGTTTCAACGGTGACGGAACGGGCCTGCAGCAGTCTGGCGGCAGCTGTCCGGGCAGATCCGGGAAGCTCATGCTTCTTCAAATTGAAATGCCGATCACGAATGGCGATGGAACGATTCATGTGCTCAATAATTCTTCTGCATGCCGGAACGGCACGGCTTCCGGGATTGGTGATCAGAGTTTGCCCTAATACACGGGAGCTGAGCTGGGACAATCCGTTGGCTTCGTGCAGGTCAATCCACCATTCTGGCCCATGTTCACGAGCCAGACGAAAGACGGCAGAAGCAAGTGGATGCCTGGATTTAGCAGATAAGCGGCGGGGAAATGTTCTGTTCAGATCGGGATTGCCCCTGATTTTTTTGTCATAAGCCTTCTGGTTCACTCTTGGAATAATAATGAGAAGACCGCGCTGAATGGATAGTCGTCCTGCTGCGCAATCGTCGGCGAGTTTTTGCGCAGCAGCCATGCTTGCGGTTTCGTTTCCATGAACGCCGGAAGTGACAACCATCACGGGGCCAGACGCTGCACCACGCACCATGTAGTAGGGAGTAGAATATGTGCTGGACGCTGCTAGTACATGTTTAGTGACAAGCATGAACCTCACCTCCGTTACTACAGTACGTCATGTCCTTCTTGCATGTAACGGCATCCGAACAGGCCCTCATCCAGATCTGTCCAAATTGGGCCAATCAGTATACCTGGTGGATAATATCTTCGAAATCGGGTTCCTGCATCTCCACATCGATAATTTCGCCCCATTGCTCCAGCAGCTTCAAAATATCCATAGTACTCCATTCTTTCCGGTTCACTTGTACAGTAACGACCAGTCCGTCCACACCTGTAATCTGTATGGCAGGAGGTATGGCGTCTGGGATATGAAACTCCCCTCTGTATGTTACCCGGATAATTGTGGGCAGACCAATCGTGTCCCGCAGAGAGGAGATCGTACCGTCATATGTGAGCCGGCCGTGATTGATAACCATCACCCGGCTGCATAACTGCTCGATATCATCCATATCATGGGTCGTCAGCAAAATCGTTTTGCCAAACTCTTCATTTAAAGTCCGCAGAAACTGACGTATATTCCGTTTGGCGTTCACATCCAGCCCAATGGTGGGTTCATCGAGAAAAAGCAGTTCCGGATCATGCAGCATGGAAGCTGCCAGATCTGCACGCATCCGTTGTCCAAGTGAGAGTTTACGGACTGGCGTGGACCAGAAGGATTCAAGGTCCAGCAGTTCAGCGAACTGGGACAACCGTTTCCTTTTGAGTTCAGCAGGTACACCGTACATTTCAGCCAGAATATCATACGAATCCTTCACGGGCAGATCCCACCAGAGCTGGCTGCGTTGACCAAACACTACTCCCAGTCGTCTTACCGTTTGCAGCCTTTCCTGATGCGGGTTCATGCCGGCTAGCAGGACTTCCCCCGAGGTCGGGTGGAGGATGCCGGTCAACATTTTAATAGTGGTCGACTTGCCGGCACCATTCGGCCCGATGTATCCAACGAACTCCCCTTGTGGAATGTCAAAACTGATGTCACGTACAGCCTCTTTGGACACGTATTCGCGTGAAAATAGCGTCCGAAGTCCAGAGAACCGGCCTTCCCGAACGACCGGCGTTTTGAATTCTTTTTGCAGCTGCCTCGCTGTAATCATGTTCATGGTAAGAACCCTCCTTAGCTTCCCGTGCTTTGATATTTGGTGATACCGTATTTCCAGAAGCGCAGACTGGCAGCCAGACACAAAGCAGCTACAGCCGCAATCCCTGCAAGCACCCAAGCTCCGCCTTGACCCCGCAGTAGATACAGGGAGGGGATGTAGTTGACGAATCCAACCGGAATGACCGTCAGCAGAATGCCGGACATCCATTTGGGATATAACGTTAGCGGATATTGGGCAGCCGTACGGGCTGCATCTTCGGTGATTGTCTGCAGCTCCTCAATGCGTGTGGTCCAGAATCCCAGCGTCGCTGTAGCCAGTCCAATAGAGAAGAGGATGATGGCCCCAGTCACAATAATCAGCAGAGAGAGGGGAATGACCGTCCATCCGATCTGCCCACTGTGCATCATGCCTGCCAGAGACCAGCATAGAATGAATCCTCCCTGAAGCACTTCGCCGACCATGATGCGGAAATTTTGCGGTAGCAGTGCAAGTAATACGGGCATGGGCCTCGTTAACAGTTGATCCAGTTCGCCGCCGACTAAATACTTCTCCAGATGATGAACCTCATTGCCGAAGGTGCGGTAAAGTGTTTTGGATAACGTCATAATCGCGAACAGATAACCGATCTCATGGAGAGACCAGCCCTTAATCGCACCAAACTGATGCAGCACCAGCGCAACCATGAGAAACTCTGAAATCTGAATCAGTGCGGCCAGAACGGAAGCCAATATAAAATTGAACTTGTACTGCATCCGGCTGCGGATGCTCGTTCGAATCAGTATTTTATATAGATGGTACCAGGAAGTTCGCTTCATCCGCCCTGCACCTCCACTTTGCGGCGCATCACACGGGTGATGACCAGACAGATCAGGGTCATGAGCACACACCAAAGCAAGGTTCCCCAGAGCAAGGAGCCATCTTCAAAACCGAGATAGATTCGGGTAGGAACATAGAGTAGAAAGGGATAGGGTGATAACCAGGCCAGACGTTCGAGCCAGTCAGGAAGCCATTCGAGCGGAATGAAGAAACCAGCCAGCAGATTCATCAGGGCATGATTGCCCCAGTGGAGCCAGGATGATTCGGTCGTCCAGATGGCAGTAACCCCAATGATGTAATTCATGCAGATGGATAAGTAGGATGCGCCGGCAAGACCAAGCGCTGCAAATAACAGGGTTGAGACCTTCGTAGGCCATTGCAGGGAAAAAACGATAGAGAATAGCAGGTAGATTGGAATGCTCTTGTACACGAACTGGTAGGCAATCTGTCCCCATTCGCGTGCCATAAGGTGAGTAAACAGATGCACCGGCCTCATCAGATCCAGCGCGATCTGCCCTGTCCTGACCGTAAGGGGAATTCCGAGTCCATTGGTGAGAAAACCCGAGATCCAGAGAGAGGATTGCGTAAACGCAATGTAACTGACCATCCCCTGTGTCCCGTATTCCCCGAGTGCGTGATCGGCCCCGATGCCGATCCAGAGACAGGCATACATGTAACCGAACATGGCGCTTGCCAGGTTATGTACCATGTGTGCCCCGCGATATTGCAGATTCCGGGCGTAGGCTTTGGAAGCCAGAGTGAGATAAAGCATTTGACACCTCCGATAAGTGGATTGAACGGCGGTCCCGTTCACTTCAGTCAAGGCGAAAAAGAGAGAAGGACAACAGCATACCAATTTATTCCTTCACAGGCAAGACATTTTTTTGGGATATCCCGGAAGAAACAGGGCTGTTCAATAATGCGCCACAAGACATCGGTTCGCCAGGTCCTTTATAATTAAGGAGTAATGACGTAAACGTTTACAATCTGTGTTATTTAAATTTAAAATAATCCGCCGGGCATGTGCCTGACGATGGAGGATACAGCTTCAACAATCCGGCAAGAGAGAAGGTTGGAATGAAAAAAATTGCATGGGTTACCGACAGTACCAGCACACTCGATCCGCTGTTTGCAGAGCAAAATCACGTATACATTGTACCGCTGCGCGTTGTATTTGGAGAGGAATGCTATCGGGAGACCGAGGACATCTCATCCGAACAGTTCTATGAGAAGCTTGCAGAGGCTTCAAGGGCAAGCAGCTCTCAGCCGCCTATAGGTGAGTTTATCGAACTATATGAATCGCTAAAAGGTCAGTATGATGAGATTATTACCATTCACTGCTCAACTGCACTTAGCGGAACGCTGCATACTTCAATGCAGGCGGCAGAGATTGCTGGAGTATCGATAACGGCAATTGATTCCAGAGCGGGAGCCTACCCGCTGCGGGAGATGATTTTGCAAGGTATGGAAATGCAGAAACAGGGATGTTCCGTATCTGAAATCAAGCTTCATATTGAACAGATGATGGATAATATGTCCTTTTACCTCATTCCGGCCAGTCTTCAGCATCTTCACCGCAGTGGGCGCGTGTCAGGCACACAGCTAGTACTCAGCCAATTGTTGAAAATTCACCTGCTCTTGCGATTTGAAGAGGGCAAGGTCGTCGTTAACGAGAAGATTCGTACCTTCAAACGAGCCAAACAGCGCATGTTAGAGGTGCTTAAGGTAGACATGGAGAAAGTAAAACATGTGTGTATCATGCATGCCGATAATCAGGAAGAAGCCATCACGATCAAGCAGCAAATTGCCGATCTGCTGCCCCGATTGAAGACGGAAATCATGCCTTTTATCCCTGTAGTAGGTATTCATGCAGGCGCAGGTACGATTGGTCTGTGTTGGATACGCAGCGAGACGACATAGATGGATTAATGATCGATATGGCAGGGGAGCCGCCTTGAATATAGGTGGCTTCCCTGTCTTTTTTGTTTTTTGAGATGAGATTAGAAAGAGTGCTATTCCACGCATTGCCAATTCAGGTGAACTGTGAGGTAATAAAAGAAAACAAAGAAGTTGGGGGAAATCACGTGTCGATTCACCGTTTGCTGCTTGTGGAAGACGATCGTTCAATTAGCGAGATGGTTGGACCATATCTGGAGAAAGAGGGCTACAGCGTCACGTACGCATATGACGGATTAGAGGCAGAGCACAAGTTTCAACAAGCGGAGCCTGCGTTTGATCTGGTCATTCTGGATCTCATGCTGCCGCAGCGAAGCGGCATGGACGTACTGCAGACCATCAGAGCTGCCAGTCTTGTCCCGGTATTAATATTATCTGCAAAGGATGGGGAAGTGGACAAGGCACTGGGGCTTGGTTTCGGTGCAGACGACTATTTGAGCAAGCCGTTCTCCCTCATCGAATTGACCGCGCGAATCAAGGCGGCAATTCGCCGCGCCAACTATACGGTACCGGCGGTTACCTCGACACCAGCCAAGGATCAACGGATTGAAATTGGAGGGCTGGTGTTGGATGTGGAAACCTATGAAGTGGAGCGGGAAGGCGTCCCTGTAAGACTGACATCCAAGGAATTTGGCATTCTTAAGCTGTTTGTTACGCATCCTGGCAGAGTGTTTACGAAGGCACAGATTTACGCCTCTGTCTGGAACGATCCGTATTATGGAGACGAAAATATCATTAACGTACATATGCGGAGGCTGCGCGAAAAGATCGAGACAGATCCATCGAATCCGCATTATATCAAAACGTTGTGGGGGATCGGTTATAAGCTGGAGGTGGAGCCCAAGTGATCATCCTATTGGCCATCTTAACGGTTGCTCTCCTCATGGTTGTCATTTTACTCGCTGTGAAGCTGAATAAGCGCAGCCGGCAATTGGCATATATTCATCAGAAGCTCGGAGGCATTCTGGAAGAGGGGACATATGAGCGTTTGCTGGTCTTTAGCAGCGATGCACAGATTCGACTTCTGTTGGGGGATATCAACGAATTGCTGGATTACGCACACCGAACCGGTGCCCGTTATGCCAATCAGGAGAAGGAGATCCGCAATATGCTCTCCAACATCTCCCACGACTTGAAAACCCCTCTCACGGTCGTGATGGGTTATAGTGAAACGCTGCTCCATAGCTCTTCATTAACCGATCAGGAACGGGAAGGGATGATCAGCAAGATTCAGGATAAAGCGCAGGAGGTGCTGCGTCTGATCCATTCCTTCTTTGATCTGGCGAAACTGGAGTCAGGGGATACCGAGCTTGCCTTGACTCGAATAAATCTTAGTGAATTATGCAGGGTGAAGATGCTCTCCTTTTATGAAATGTTAACGAATCAGGGTCTGCAGGTGGAGCTGTCCATTCCTGAGAGTGATCTCTTCGTGACCGGCAATGAGGATGCACTCGACCGGGTACTGGATAATCTGATTACTAATGCAATGCGATATGGGGCGGATGGTAAGGTATTGGGTCTGCTGCTTGAACCAACGAATCATGGAGAGGTCATGCTGCAGATTTGGGACAAGGGTAAAGGCATTCCGGAAAAAGAACAAGACCGTGTTTTTGAACGCATGTACACCCTGGAGGATTCCCGTAACCGTCTCTACCATGGAAGCGGGCTTGGTCTCACCATCACGAAGCGACTTGTCGAACGGATGGGAGGACGCATTGAGCTGCGCAGTGTACCCTATGAGCGGACTTCATTTAAAATCTCTCTTAAATCTCGTTAGTTGCCTTTTTGTGTGGATGGAGGAACTTAAGTTTTTTGTAAGATTTGATTAATAAAAAAGCAGACTTTTCTCTTTACAATACAGATATAAGAACCCGTCAGGGATCGTAAAGGAGAACAGAAGAGATGACATATATTGCACGCACCATCGGTGTGACCAAAACGTATGCAGGCACGGAGGTCGTATCCAACGTCAATATGAATATTAAGCAAGGTGAAATATACGGATTTTTAGGGCCGAACGGAGCAGGGAAAACGACAATCATGAAAATGTTGACCAATCTGGTTAAGCCCACCGTAGGGGAGATTGAAATGTTCGGGGAGAAACTTACCCCTGACTCTTATGAAGTGCTTAAGCCAATAGGCAGCATTATTGAATATCCTTTTTTCTACGATAAACTGTCCGCCAGAGATAACTTGGAGCTTCACTGCGAATATATGGGGTTTCATAACAAGAAGGTTATCGGCGATATGATGGAAAGTGTAGGTCTGAAGGATACCGGCAAGAAACCGGTGCGTGACTTCTCTCTGGGAATGAAGCAAAGGCTTGGTATAGCGCGTGCACTGATTACAACGCCGGAGCTCCTCATTCTGGATGAACCGATCAACGGGCTCGATCCGGTTGGAATTAAAGAAATGCGTGATCTGTTCAAACGCCTCAGTACGGAATATAGAATTACTCTCCTGATCTCCAGTCATATCCTGGGCGAAATTGAGCAAATTGCCGATACGGTAGGGGTGATTCGTGGCGGTCGTCTGGTCGAGGAAGTGTCCATGGAGAGCATTCGTGGGACTCAGAGCGATTATATCGAGCTGCAGGTGATGGATGGACGCAAGGCGATTTATGTTATTGAGCATCAGCTTGAGTTGAAAAATTATAAATTGGTTGATGATCGTACAGTTCGCATTTATGACCCTGGTGTATCTCCATCCCAATTAACAGGCAGTCTGGTTCAGCATGGTGTTGAGATTGAGTCGATTATCAAGCGGTCCCATTCGCTGGAGGAACACTTTCTAAACCTGGTGAAGGGGGATGAGGACGTTGCTTAAACTTATTTTTCTGGAAATGCGAAAACACCGGTTTGCTCGTAATTTCGGATACGCAGCTATCGCCAATGTGGGGATTCTGTTGTTTCTGATCATGATTGGTGTGGTGGACTGGGGAGCAGAAGATTATGCTTTTACCACGTATCCTCTCTCCTTTATGCTGATTGATACATTTGCCCGGGCAACCTTTATTATTTTTGGAGGGGCATTGATATCGAAGCTGATTATTAGCGAATATAGCAACAAAACGATGAATGTGATGTTTACCTATCCAATTAAACGTCACAAAATTATTGCAGCCAAGCTGATTATTGTATTTGCGTTTACCTTTTTCATGATTATGTTTACCAACTTGCTAATGGGAGCGATCCTGCTGACAACAGATCACTTTTATCCCTTTATTACTGATGAGCTGACGGGTAAACAAGCACTTCAATTGCTGATCAAATATACGATTAGTTCGCTGTCTGCTGCTGCAATGGCATTGATCCCCTTGTTGTTCGGCATGCGAAAGCACTCGGTCACGGCAACCATGGTGTCATCCATTTTCCTGGTTCTCGTAGTGTGTTCCGGCGTAAATGGACCGAGCGTTTCCATCAATTCCATTATCGTGATTCCTTTAACCCTAGGCGCCATCGGACTTTGGATTGCTTCACTTTCCATGGTTCGGCTGGAGACAAAAGACGTGAATTGAAATGCTCGAAAAACCATGCTTCGTATGGCTTCAGATGCCATTGACATCCGCTCGTACAAGGGATAGGATAATGTCAACTGAAACATGAAGGAGAATGCGACTACCATGACGATTCCAAAAACATTGACAATAGCCGGCTCAGATACAAGCGGCGGCGCAGGAATTCAAGCTGATTTGAAAACATTCCAGGAGCTTGGTGTGTACGGTATGACCGTTCTGACGACGGTTGTGGCGATGGAGCCTGAAACATGGGACCACCAGGTTTTCCCCGTGGCTCTGGATGTAGTGGAAGCACAGCTCCGTACCGTTCTGGACGGAATTGGTTTTGATGCGATGAAGACGGGAATGCTGGGTTCCGTAGATATTATTGAACTGGTAGCGAAGCATGTTCGCCGCAGCGGTCTGCCACAGATCGTAATCGATCCGGTAATGGTCTGCAAAGGTACAGATGAGGTGCTGCAGCCTGAGAATACGGAAGCAATGATTGAATTTTTGCTGCCGGGTGCTGACCTGGTTACTCCAAACCTGTTTGAAGCTTCCCAACTGGCCAAGAGCGGACCGATCCGTTCCAAGGAACAGATGGAAGCAGCAGCAGCTGTAATTCACAACCATGGGGCGAAGCATGTCCTGATCAAGGACAGAGGCGTCATCACCCCAGGCAAAGCGATGGATCTTCTCTATGATGGCAAAAACTACGAATGGTATGAAGCCGATGTTGTTGGTTCCGGTTATACGCATGGGGCGGGTTGTACAACCTCTGCAGCGATTACCGCTGGTTTGGCGCGCGGTTTGTCCGTAAAAGAGGCTGTACGTGAAGGCAAAGCCTTCATTACTCAAGCGATTGCTGGCGGATTCCCGCTCAATCGTTTTGTTGGCCCGACGTTGCACGCGGCACACCGCTTGGAGCAACAACGCTAATAGCGGATGCGGTAAGCGATACCGGGAAAGAGAACTTGGATTCAGCTGAAGGGTGGTTGTCAATGGGCGAAGGTGGCTCGTTGGCAACCGCCTTTTTGTGTGGGTTGCTGCGAATTCGGTAACTTATATGGGGTATTAATCGTATATAACATGGAGTTCATTCCAGAACATGGATGGACACACGAACGACACATGGAATCAGTATGTTAACAGAAGAAAGATAAAAGGAGAGTCGGCCATGGTGAGAACAGTGCTTCTCGTGGAAGACGAAAGCCGCATTCGTGAAATTGTGGCCGATTATTTTATAAAGGAACAATGGAATGTAATCGAGGCGGAGCATGGAATTGAAGCACTCCAACTGCTGGATCTGCATGAAGTGGATCTGGTCATTCTGGATGTGCTGATGCCTGAAATGGATGGATGGACGCTCTGTGAGCATATTCGGTCACAATCCACCGTACCTATTATAATGCTGACCGCAAGGTCTGAAGATGATGATAAGATCCACGGATTTAACCTTGGTGTCGATGACTATGTAACGAAGCCGTTCAGCCCTCGTGTGCTGGTTGCGCGTGCAGAGACATTAATGAAGCGAGTCGAAGGTGCGATCAGCAGGGAACAGGGTGTGATCCGGTTTGGTCACGCATTGCTTGATCCTTGGGCGAGACGACTGGAGATGAATGGACTGGAGGTAGAGCTTGCTCCCAAAGAGTATGAGCTGCTGCTCTACCTGGCACGCAATCAGGGAATCGTTCTATCCCGGGATGCGATCCTTAATCGGGTCTGGGGATACGATTTTGATGGTGATTCCCGCGTTGTGGATACGCACATCAAGAAGCTGCGCAGCAAACTAGGGGATGAAGCCAAGTGTATCCGGACAGTTATTGGCACGGGATATCGATTCGAGGCTGAGGCATGAGACGTAATGGTGTAACGATGAAGCTATTTCTGGTTATGGCTGGTTTTCTGCTCCTCTTATATGGAACATCAGTGACCGCACAGTTGGTCTGGTTCCCGGACTTTTACCAGCATCAGAAGATCAGCAGCATGAAGAAAAAACTGGCGAAATTTGAACAGCAGTATTCCAGAGGGCATTGGGATAGTATACAACTGGCTAAGGAAACCGGGAAGTTCATGCGTCAAAATCAGTCGCATCTGGTGATTTTGACAAGTACGGGCAAACTGGTCAACGATCCGTTTCACATTACCCTGCTCCGCGAGGATGGTAGTCAGGTGAAGGTCTCCCTATCCTTGTTCATCAATAGTGAGAACGCGGGCTGGATTGCCACTCATCTGAAATATGGCCAGGAATTGACCGTCACAGGTCCGGCCAGCGGGTTGAACGAACCGATGGTCTATCCGTTAAAAATCCAGGACAACAATTCTGCCGCGCGAGGGACGGAGGACTTTCAGGAGCTCTCTGAACCGGTTCAGGAATGGTCTGGCGTATTGACCGAAGTGGTGCTTCCGAATTTGGGAACATGGAGTCAGCGACAGGGATTGCTTGTGCAGGCACTGAACAGCCGCTTTCCGCTCTCGACGGAGGATCAACTCAGTTTGGCGAATGGCAAGATGCTTAATGAAGAATGGACGGATAGCTGGAGTGGTGTTCGGAATGTGATTACCATTGCTCCGGTTCACAAAAACGGGCCACAGCAGCAGCTTATTTTTTCCCTGACTTCTCTGCAGGAGATGAGGGAAGCGAACGAAGCAACACGTTTGTTCTATGCATATTTTGGTATGGGTGCTTTTGTGCTGATTCTGTTTCTTTCCTTGTTATTGTCCAGAATTGTCACAAAACCCTTACTGGCCTTGAACCATGTGGCCAAAAAAATGTCGACGCTTGATTTCTCCGTGAAATCACCAATCAAACGCAATGATGAAATTGGCAGTTTGTCCGATAGCCTGAACGCTCTGTCCACCACATTGGGGCAGACGCTGGAGGAACTCAGACAGGCGAATCGTCAAATGCGGACTGATATGGAGATGAAGCAGCGGATTGAACAGCGGCAGCGTGAATTTTTTGCCGATGCATCGCATGAACTCAAAACGCCTATCAGTATCATCAAGGGATATTCCGAAGGGCTGAAGGATGGAGTCAGCGAGAACAAGCGGGAGCGTTACATTGAGATCATTGCGGATGAAGCGGTCAAAATGGAGACGATGGTTGAAGAAATGCTGGATCTCGTTAGGTTGGAATCTCAGGCGATCAAGCTGAATATTGGTGCAGTTGTCCTTGGAGACATGATCGAGGAGATTGCCGGGCGTCTCGGCCCGCAGC
This sequence comes from Paenibacillus illinoisensis NBRC 15959, assembly GCF_004000925.1. GTDB lineage: Bacteria > Bacillota > Bacilli > Paenibacillales > Paenibacillaceae > Paenibacillus > Paenibacillus illinoisensis. Next base: position 81,746 of record NZ_BIME01000012.1, read on the forward strand.
TGAAGGAAAAAGGGCTCGAAATCGTGCTTGTCTCCACTACAGAGCAGACCGTAGAAGGAGATCGAAGCAAGCTGGAGCAAGTGATCTATAACATGATGATGAATGCTATACGTCATGCGCTGCCGCAGACCGATATAATGATAGAGATCAGCAGGCTGGAAGGGCAGGTAAGAATCTCCATCGAGAATAAAGGCGAGGGGATCTCGGAAGCTGAACGCCAGTATATCTGGGAGAGATTTTATCGGGTAGAACGATCACGTAATCGCAAAATGGGAGGAACAGGCCTGGGCCTGGCCATCGCGAAGCAGATTCTTGATCTGCACGGATGCAGTTATGGAGTGGAGAACACGCCGGACGGAGTCCGCTTTTATATTATTTTTCCTAATGCTTAGTACGAAAGGGAGTCAAGTCTTATGAAATCTTTACCGTCCATTTTAACATTGGGCAATTTAACTTCTGGCATGCTCGCCGTCATCATGGCCATTCATGGCGAGTTCGCACTGGCTGTGACAATGATTTGGGTTGCCATGTTCTTTGATCTGTTTGACGGCTTTGCCGCCCGTAAATTGCATTGTGAAGGGGAGTTCGGCAAAGCCCTGGATTCCCTGGCTGATGTCGTTTCCTTCGGAACAGCCCCGGTGCTGATTTTGTATCTGAACTCCATGAACGAAGTAAGTGTGCTTGGCATGGCATTAACGGCATTGTTCCCGGTATGCGGCGCCTTGCGCCTCGCTCGTTACAACTGTCAGAAGACAGCAAGTGTAGGTTTCGTTGGAATGCCAATTACGTTTGCAGGCGGACTGATGTCCTTTTTCGCGCTCTGGAGTCCTTATTTCACCCACGGTGTAGCCTATCTTGTTATCGTTGTATTATCCGGTCTAATGGTCAGCCAAATTCGATTCCCATCTCTGAAACAGGTGTTGGCGCCTCATGAGAAGGACATCGTGGAACCGAAATAAGGAGCGAGTCAGTCATGGAAATTGCTAAAGAATTTATTAGTCAATATGGGTATTTCGCAATCTATGGATTGCTCGCTCTGGGCGTATTCGGTATGCCCATCCCGGATGAGGTGATGATGACCTTTGTCGGTTATCTCGCCTCCATCTCGGTCCTGAACTATTCCGTTTCGATCATTGTCAGCTTTGGCGGTGCTTTTACAGGCGGGCTGCTCAGCTACGCAATTGGCAAGAAGGCGGGCAGACCCCTCGTCGTGAAGTATGGCAAGTGGATAGGGGTTAACCCCAAACGGCTGGGGAGGGTGGAGGGCTGGTTCCTGAAGTACGGGTACTGGTCCATTATCCTCGGCTACTTTATTCCTGGCATTCGCCATCTGATGTGCTGCTTCTCCGGCATCAGCCGCATGGCCATCGGAAAATATGTAGTGATCTCCGGGATCGGGGCATTTATATGGTGCGTTGTGTTTATATCGATCGGTTTCTACGTTGGTGTGTTAACTTAAATGGGACAACCTGTTCGGGTTGAGGATGAAGACCTCTTGTATATGGAGCGGTCTTTTTTTGTTTTTCTAGAAGTTTGAAAGAAATGCAAAAAGCCGCTCTGAACATTTTCAACCTTTTTGAATCAAAGGTTGGAAATGTGTCAAAGCGGCGTGTGCTTCACGGCCTAAATTTCTTAACTAAGGACAAGTATAACGTCAGGAACCGGACTTTTTCAATATTCAATATTGTAAAAGATAGTCATTCCAAAGTTCTACTGTGCTCCGATTCATTCGTTAAAGGGACTAACCATTTAAATGAGCGTCCTCAATCCCTTGTTCAACACGAGTTTCACCCTTTTTGCGAGCAAAAGTTAATTTGAGCAAAGGTGGGGTAACAAGTGTAGTTACGATAACCATGATGACCACGCTGGTGAAATACTCGGGGTCGAGCAAGCCAGAAGTGAGTCCGGTTGAAGCAATAATCAGTGCAACCTCGCCTCTGGATATCATCCCTGCACCGATGGCCATGGATGATGAGCGATCAAAGCCTGTAAGCCGTGCCCCGACTCCCCCACCAATCCATTTGGTTATAATCGCAATCAGACTAATGACTACGATGAGCAGGATCTGTGAACCAACCCCGTCAAAGGTAACATTTAGTCCGATGCTCACGAAGAACACAGGCACGAAAATACTGTATGCGATGGGCTCAAGTTTCGTCTCGACTTCATGTTTGAAGTTGGTCTGAGAAATCGCAATCCCTGCGGCGAAGGCCCCGATGATTCCTGCCACGCCCATCCATTCGGCGAAATAGGAAAAGCCAAAGCAGATGATCAGTCCGGCAGTAATGACGGTTTCTGTTACCCGTAAAGGGGCCATCCATTTCATAATCCGTGGAACAAGCCACCAGCCGGCAAAGGCGATGATAACGAAGAAGAGTACCTTCTTACCGATAAGCAGGCCGATCGAGACATCACCTGCACCAGCTCCGAGCAAGCTCATCATTACTGCCAGCAGAACAACGACCAGCACGTCGTCCACAACGGCTGCACCCAAGATGGTAGTCCCCTCACGTGAACTGAGTTGATTCATATCTTTTAACGTTTGTACGGAGATACTGACAGATGTTGCACAGAACAGAAGTCCGAAGAACAACGCATGTGCCTGAGTCATGCCAAAGGCAATAGCCGATCCATATCCGCCGATAAAAGGCAAGATCACGCCCCCAACCGCTACGGCGAAGGCCGACTTCCAATTTTTCTTCAATTGCTCCAAATCCGTTTCCAAGCCTGCAATAAACATCAGTAACAGTACACCAATTTCAGACATGTGATGAATGAAATCCGTAGGCTGAACCCAACCTAACAGCGCAGGTCCAAGAATTACGCCTACGATCAGTTTACCCAGTACAGAAGGCTGTCCTAATCTAACGGATAGGTCTCCGGCTATTTTGGTGAAGATCAGAATGATGGCAAGAACCAAAACAAATTCCATAGTGAGCTCCTCTCTTATTCGCGTTAATAAGGTTACCTGTCCAGAGGCGTTTCATTCCAAGCCCAGCATACAAAAAGGCATGCAGATAAGGCTTGGAAAACTGCCTCTGCATGCCTGAAAAAGACAAAGAGGGGCCCTTGGTGACAGGCTCCTCCGGTTTTGAACGCGTATGTGATTAATTGCATTAATTATACCATAAACTCTGTTTTGGGTAAACCGGTGACTGCCGATATTCGGATGAAAACAAACTGTTAAGGGCATTTTATGTGGGTATGGTACGCTTTTTGTTCAGAGTGTTGTCACTTAACAGGGGGCAGGCCGCGAGATATAATGACATAGAACATAGAAGTTAGCATATGAGGAGGATTTTGCTTTGGGCAAACATAACAAAGGGGATTCGAATATTCAATCCAATCCGGCCACCCCGACAAGTAATAAAAATTTTGCAGGTATCATTATTACCATTTCCATTCTTGCCAATGTCATTATTTTATTGTTGTTCTTCGCACCTTCGATCGGATACAAGGGGGATGTGGCCTTTGATATCACGGTGCTGCCGCGGTTCAACGCCGTATTTAACAGTTTCACTTTCATTTTCCTGCTTGCCGCGCTGATTGCTATCATCAAAAAGAACGTGAAGCTCCATAAACGATTTATTCTTGCTGCGTTCACAACAACATTGCTGTTTCTTGTCACGTATTTGTCGTTCCACTATCTCTCTCCGGAAACGTCCAAATACGGCGGGGAAGGCATTGTTCGCTCCATCTATTTCTTTATTCTGATTACTCACAGTGTTCTTGCAGCCATTATTGTGCCGCTGGCTTTGTTCACTCTCGTGTGGGGCTGGACAAACCAATTGAAGAAACACCGCAAAATTGCACGCTGGACGATGCCGATCTGGCTGTATGTTAGTTCCACAGGGGTAGTCGTTTACCTGATGATGGCTCCATACTATTAATGTAGTTCATTTTCTGAGGCATATCTCGCAGCACATGCGGGTAATGATTTCGAGGAAGGAGGTACGGCAATGTACAGAGTGGTATTAATTCGTCATGGACAGAGTATGTGGAATGTAGAGAACCGATTTACAGGCTGGACTGATGTAGACCTGACCAAGGACGGATATGGTGAAGCCCGCAAAGCTGGCAAAATCTTAAAGGAACAGGGTTTTGATTTTGACTATGCTTATGCTTCGGTACTTAAACGTTCCATTCGAACGCTGGACATTGCGCTTGATGAGATGGACCGGATGTGGATTCCGATCACGAAGACATGGAAGCTTAATGAACGTCATTACGGTGCTCTGCAGGGTTTGAATAAACAGCAGACTGCAGTCAAATACGGAGAAGACCAGGTTATGGAGTGGAGACGTTCTGTTAACGTATCTCCGCCGCCGCTGGATGAGACGGATGATCGTTATGTGCAGGATGTGGACAAGTACAAGCGTCTGGGTTGTACCATCCCCCGTACCGAGAACTTGATGGATACGTCCAAGCGGGTGCTGGAGTACTGGAACAGCGAGATCAAACCCATGGTGTCAGCCGGGAAAAGGGTATTGATCTCTGCGCACGGGAATACTCTTCGTTCACTGGTGATGCATTTGGATGAGATGTCGGAAGCTGATGTCATGGCTCTCAACATTCCTACCGGCGTCCCCCTTGTTTACGAGCTGGATGAGAATTTGCATCCCATCGGACACTTCTACCTGACTGCAGATGGTTCGACGTACAAACATGAAGAAATGACCCATGTTGCACCGCCGTCGGATTGATCTCAAAGTCAAAGAGCTAATCAAGGTGACTCCTAATGTTTAGGGGTCATTTTTTTATGATGTCAATTTGGCTGCTGACTCAGGAGCTTTTCTGCATCGTCTCCAGGAGATATGACTGGCGTGACATAGCCGTTTCGTTTTCCTCACATAGGGTAAATTTCAAGCAAGACACGATGTACATCAATCCCTTAAGGAGGAGAAACACATGTCTAAAAAAAGCGGAATTATAATGACGGCTATTGGTGCAGGCGTAACCTATCTGATGAGGAACAAGCAGGCCAGAGATAAACTGTTTTCAACGGTTTCCGGCATGATGAAAGGCTCAAATTCTTCAAATGGAAGCAAAAAAGTACAGCGAGTAGACATCAATTAGACTCACCGATGTGAATATACTAGCGAGGCCCGGAGCCCTTCAGGTTCCGGGCTTTTCTTTGTTTAATCCCATCGCATCTTCGGATGCGATTTTTGCCAGGAAGAATGATACAATGGATACTTGCAGAACGTATGAAAGGGGATGTAGGCATGAAGAAAAATCGACTGGGCTCATCTGAACTGTACGTCGGTGAAATTGGACTGGGCTGCATGTCACTCGGAACCGAAGTGGAGCCCGCTGTAAATCTGATTCATGAGGCACTGGACCGCGGCGTCAATCTGCTCGATACAGCTGACCTGTATGATGCAGGACGTAATGAGGAAATTGTGGGAAAAGCAATTCAGGGTCGCCGTGAGCAGGTAATCTTGGCAACGAAGGTGGGCAACCGCCGATTGCCAGGGAAAGAGGGCTGGTCATGGGATCCGTCCAAAGCGTATATCAAGCAAGCTGTCCATGACAGCCTCAGACGACTCCAAACAGATTACATTGACCTGTATCAGCTGCATGGCGGTACATTGGATGATCCAATTGAAGAAACGATTGAAGCCTTCGAGGAGCTGAAGCAGGAAGGGCTGATTCGGTATTATGGCATATCGTCCATACGCCCTAATGTCATTCGGGAGTATGTAAGAAGATCATCCATTGCCAGTGTTATGAATCAATATAGCGTCGTGGATCGCCGTGCAGAAGAGGAAGTACTGCCTTTGCTTGAACAAAAAGGGATTAGCGTCATTGCCCGCGGACCTGTTGCCAGCGGAGTACTCGCGGATTCCGGTGCTTCCAAGGTAGAGAAGGGTTATCTGGATTATACGCCGGATCAGCTGCTTGCCATTCGTGAAGGCTTGAGCCGCCTCGTTACTGACGAACGGAGCATGGCGCAAACTGCCATTCGATACGCCTTGTCCCATCCGGCGGTAGCTGCCGTCGTCCCGGGAGCAAGCTCCCGAACACAGCTGCTCCACAATATTGAGGCTTCGGCATCTGCACCCCTTACGGATGCGGAAATTCAAGAAATAAGGGAGCATTATCCGGCCAATCAGTACAAGCAGCACCGTTGAATATCCAGTCAGCCTATTGCAATTGTAACTATTAGAGGTACAATAGAGGTCAACCATTAAGAATTGTACAAGGGAGAGAAGACATATGGAAAGAATTCAAAGTGAACAGCAATACCGTGATACCATTAATTCAGACGGGCTGACCGTCATCAAATTCGATACAAACTGGTGCCCGGACTGCAAAAACCTCGACCGTTTTATTGGTGCAGTCATCGATCAGCACTCGGACAAAACCTTCTATGCAATGGATGCGGAGGAATTCCAACCGCTCGCTGAAGAAAATGCGGTACGCGGCATTCCAAGTTTGCTCGTGTTCCAGAACGGCAAGAAGATTGCCCACCTGCACAGTAAATGGGCAAAAACGCCTACACAAATCTCCGAGTACCTGGAGACGCTGGAATCCAAAGTATAAGGATATGAAAAAGGCGACACCGGTTCCGGTAGGAACGCGTGTCGCCTTTTTAAAATTATTTTTAACTGTAACTACATCATCAAAATGAAAAAGAATACAGCTGCCAGCACAAAGCGATAGATCGCAAAGACGGTCAGGCTGAGTTTTTTCAAAATGGACAAGAATGTCTTAATGGCAAGCATGGCTACGATAAATGCAGCGATGAATCCAATCGCAAAGATAGGGAAGTCGCTACCGTTCAGGTGATCGATGCTTTTGTAGAGGTCGTATCCTGTGGCTCCAATCATGATGGGAACGGACACCAGGAAGGTAAATTCAGCAGCAGCAACGCGGCTTACCCCTGCGAACAATCCACCAGAGATCGTTGAACCGGAACGTGAGAAACCTGGCCACAATGCCAAAATCTGAAAAAGTCCCACGACAAATGCCTGTGTATACGTAATATCGTCCACATCATGTGTTGTGATACGCTGACTGCGGTGGCTCCAGCGCTCAGCTACAATCATCAAGATCCCACCGATGACCAAACTGTACAATACGGTCTCTGGCCCAAATAGATGTGCCTTGATCCAGTCGCGGAAAACAAGTCCAATGACTACAGCCGGTACCATCGCGAGAAAGATATGTACAAGGTTCAGACGTTGGGAGTAGCTCCTTTTGCCTCCGGTGAAGCGGAACATATCAATGAATTTGTTCCAGTAGAGTACAACGACAGCAAGTACAGCACCGAGCTGAACAACCACTTCAAACGTTTTGACTGACTCGTTGTCCTCCGATAATCCCAGCAAGTGGGCGGTCAGAATCATGTGTCCGGTTGAGGACACGGGCAAAAACTCAGTCAAACCTTCGATGATGCCCATAATAATGGATGATAAAATGTCCAATGCTCTTCCTCCTTGAAATGCAGATGCAGAAGGTGGTCTGCTCTGCTTGACTGACAATGCTTGTTCAGCAGAACAAGGCTATCATCTATTATGATCAGAAACGTGTCCAACTTCAACTTATGCATTGAATTGATTGTTTAAAACCATATTGACAAAAACCTAGTTATCCCATAGGATATAGTTAACTGACTGACTGATCAATCGGGAGGGTATTGAAATGTCCAAAGTAAATGATAAGGAACCCGGAGAAGAACGCCGGGATCAGATTATACGTATTGCGATGCAGCGATTTGCGACTCATGGGTATCACCAGACCAAGATATCGGATATTGTTCGTGAAGCTGGTGTAGCTCAAGGGACGTTTTATTGGCATTTCAAGAGTAAGGAAGCCATCGCTGAAGAGATTGTGTTAACAGGCAGAGAGAAACTGCTTGAAGCTATCGGTCAGGGTTATCGCAAGGATGCAGGATCGGTTGAGGATATGGTTAAAGCGTCAGAGCGATTGTTTATCAGCTTGTTCTCTTTTGCCGCAGATAACCGTTACTTTATGGAGCTGCTGCTGAAAGGTATCGTGACCGAAGAATCGGTACGTCGTCTGGTTGAGGAGACACGCGGTGCTGTGGAGTCAGCATTCCGCCATAACATGGAACGTGCCATTGAACTTGGCATGCTGCCACCTTCGATGGATGTGCCTGTACGGGCTGCTCTACTGGTGAGCATGATCGAAGGCATGATCTCCCGCTGGCTGTTTGGCTCTGCGGAGCTGCATGAGGGCATATCGGCTAAGACAGCTGAATCGCTCGCTGCGGAAGCATCCAGCTTTGAATTTTACGGTTTGCTGGGCACGTGATGATGTGCCTGTACCGAGGGCTTTTTTTACATGATTGAGACAGAAGCAGGGAATAATGGATACAACTATTAACCACATGAATGAGAGGAAGTTAACATGATGAATAATGGAACACCAAGTAACGGCAGAAAGATGCGCAAAGGTTGGATGCTGACGGCAATTCTACTTATGGTAGTACTGGTTGTCAGTGCATGCGGAAGCAAAACAACCGACAATGGCAGCAGTAATGGAGCACAAGCAAGTAATGAACTGGAACAGATCAAGTCAGCGGGCACCATGAAAGTGGGTATGATGGGTACCTATGCACCCTATAACTTCTTGAATGATAAGAAGGAAATGGACGGCTTTGATGCAGATATTGCACGTGAGGTCGCCAAGCGCCTTGGGGTTGAAGTTGAATTTGTATCCCAGGAGTTCTCTGGCCTGATTCCAAGTCTACAATCCAAAAAAATTGATGCTATTGTCAGCCAAATGACGATCACTGATGAACGGAAACAGGCGCTCGATTTCAGTGGAGGATATATCACAAACCAAGTCAAAATCATTGTGAAAAGTGATAATAACGATATTACCAAACTCGAAGATTTCAAAGGAAAAACGATTGGTGTAGGTTTGGGCACGAATGATGAAACATATCTGCGTAATGAAGTGCTGCCGAAAGTGGGAGACTTCACTATTAAGACCTATGACGATGTCATTTCTTCGCTGAAAGATCTGAATGCTGGACGGATTGATGCTACAATCAACAACCTGTATGCACTGAAACCTATTGTGGATGCCAATGGATTTGATATCAAAGCCGTAGGTGAAGCGATTAAGAGTGACCAAGCCGGCATCGCCGTTCGTAAAAACAATCCGGAACTTGTTGCTGCACTTAATGATGCTCTCCAAGGCATGAAGGATGATGGCACGTACAATACCATTTTCAAAAAATGGTTTGGTGAAGAGCCTGCGCAATAATGAAACTGCAAGGCGAAGGGAAGTTTAAACCATGGAACTGGTATATCAGAATATCCCCTTCTTTTTGAAGGGGGCATACTACACACTGTATTTAACTGTAATATCCATGTTTTTTGCGTTTATCATCGGAGTGCTCGTTGCCATTGCTCGTCTTAAGGGTCCAATGTGGCTCCGGTTAATCGCTAGATTCTACGTATCGATCATGCGAGGGACTCCGCTGCTGGTGCAATTATTCGTTATTTATTTCGGATTGGTCGATTACGGCGTAACCTTGGGGTCTCTCACAGCTGCATGTCTGGGGTTGAGCTTGAATGCAGGTGCATTCCTGTCTGAGACATTCCGGGGTGCCATTCAGTCCGTACCGAAAGGCCAGACAGAGGCGGCCTACGCAACGGGAATGACACCTTTCCAAACCATGAAGCGGATCGTGTTTCCTCAGGCTGTCCGCATTGCCATCCCACCGATGGGGAATACCTTTATTGGTATGCTGAAAGAAACGTCACTTGTGGCAACCATCGGAGTAACGGAGCTGCTTCGATCAGCACAGCTGCTGGTGGCACAGTATTATGTTAATATGCCGTTTTATCTGGCCATCGGTGTGATGTACTGGATTATGAGTATCGGCTTCTCGGCCATTCTGGAACAAGTGGAGCGCCGGTTGGCCCGGGCTTACTGATGGAGGGAGAGAACCGATGATTACAACAACTGGACTGAAGAAACATTTTGGAAATCATGAAGTACTTACGAATATTGACCTGCACGTGAATGAAAAAGATATCGTAGTCTTGCTGGGACCGAGTGGTTCCGGTAAAAGCACGCTGCTTCGCTGTCTGAATGGACTAGAAGAACTGTCCGGCGGAAAGATCGAAGTGAACGGCATTATCGTAGACAGCAATGATCCGCTGCGAGTTCAGCGCTCACGAGTGCTTGAGATCCGCCGTCAGACTGGTATGGTGTTTCAGCAATTCAACCTGTACCCTCACAAAACAGTACTGGGAAATGTGATGGAAGGCCTCGTGACAGTGAAGAAAATCAAGCGCGACGAAGCGGCTGAACGCGGCCGCATTCTGCTGGATCGTGTAGGACTGTCGGACAAGCAGGATGCTTATCCATCCCGCTTGTCAGGTGGACAACAGCAGCGGGTTGCGATTGCTCGTGCACTTGCCATGGAACCGAAAGTGATGCTGTTCGATGAGCCGACTTCGGCCCTGGACCCCGAACTTGTAGGCGAGGTTCTGTCGGTCATGAAGGAGCTGGCACAGGAAGGCATGACGATGCTGGTGGTCACGCATGAATTGAAGTTTGCCCGGAATGTGGCCAATAAGATCGTATTTATGGCAGACGGTTCGATTGTGGAAGAAGCCAGTCCACAGGCATTTTTTGAACATCCGGAACAGGAACGAACACGAAGATTTTTACAGCAAATTACTGAATTCTGAGAATTCTCAGAGATAAGCAGACTGAGTGAAAGGGACGGAATCGATTCTGAAGAAGCGTAGCGTTCGCCTTTGTCACCGAATGTTATCCTTTGTGAGTATAAATCAAAAACATCTGGAGACAACAGCGATCGGAAGAACGAGCCGTACCTGGAACGGATATCTGCAGAACGTAAACTATTCTAAGAAAGAAGGATAACATCATGAATGTAACAACCGTATGGAAAGGCAAACGCGCGTTTACTTCCGAAGGACCCTCTGGCTATGCTGTAGGCATGGATGCCACGGCTGCTTATGGTGGCGACAGCAAGGGTGCTACACCGATGGAACTGTTGCTTGCAGGTCTTGGAGGATGCATGGGAATCGATATTACGATGATTTTGGATGCCTTCCTGGACAAAATCACCGGAATTGAGATTGAAGCTCAGGGTACACGCAGTGAAGGAATGCCCAAAGGTTTTACATCCATTGATCTGATCTTCAAAGTTGACGGAGATATCCCGGATTATCGTATCTGGAAAGCCATCCAAATGGCTGAAGAAAAATACTGCGCTGTATCGGCTTCATTGAGCGCGGATATTCATCCTAAACTGATTCTGAATGGGGTAGAGACACCCCGTCCTTAATTGATCAATTGCTTCAGCAAAAGGGTCTTGCGTTTATATCGCCATCTGTTTGCGATTCAGCATATCTGCAAGCCCGGCCGCCATACCCATGGCGGCCTTTTTATTGTTTTTGTATGGCAAATACATCATTTGGTCACTGCAATTGAGCAGGAATGTATGCTAATCTAAGGAATAATTGCCGAGATCACAAACCTGGAAATTTAAGAGCTTATACGGCTTGTATGGTATGATAAGTGGAAATGCAGGAACCAATGGATCTTGCTATTTATATGTAAGCGCTTATATGGACAATGGAAGGTGCAGATATGTTAAGAAGGTTTATACGTGTATCGAACAATCTCAAATTGAAGCATAAACTGCTGATTTCCTATGTACTTGTCGTCATGATTCCGGTTCTGATCATTGGTCTTGCCGTGACCGGATATTTCCGGCAGCAGGCACTGGATAATGCGATCGGGCAGACAATCAACAACGTGGACAAGATCAAGAGCCAGACAGCCACATTGCTGCGTGTGCCGACGGATATTTCCGATATTCTGATGTTCAACAACGAACTGAAGGAGATTGTGAACAAGCGCTATTCCAGCGTAATGGAATTGACTTCTGCTTATTTGGCCTATAAGGATTTTCAGGAATACAAGCGACAATACCGTGAGGTGGCAGGCATTCGTTTTTATTCCGATAACCCCACCCTGATCAATAATCTGGAGTTTATCCCGTTGAACGAGCAGACAAAGCAAAGCTATTGGTATCAAAAAGCGCTTTTATCGACGAACACGGGATGGTTCTACATTCCGGACAAGGAAGATAATCCAGTTCACAAACTCAGCCTGGTGCGCAAAGTGCCTTTTCCTGAATATCGCACCGAGGGAGTACTGCTGATTGAAATCAATCAGGATGAGCTCAACGAGTTGCTTCGACAAGAACCCTTTGAAACGCTGATTGCGGATGAGCAGGGTTATGTTGTGGCTGCCAAAAATACGGATCTGGTGGGCAAAACGCTGGACGAGCTGGATTTTGGCGTCGATTTACAGAATCAGGCCAAGGGAACACTGGAAGCTGATTTTCAGGGAGAGCCGTCCAATATTGTTATCGATGAGCTGCGCCCTGTGTCGAGTATGAACAGCTTGAAGGTGATCTCCGTCTTCGAGACCAAAGATATCGTCAAGGATGCCAATACGATCAGTCTGATCGGCATGCTCTTTATTTCCCTTGTCTTAATCATTGCACTCTTACTTGTATATATTATTTCATTCCTTACTTCGAACAGGCTGCTTCGTCTTAGCAAGCATCTGAACAAGCTGGCCCTTGGGGATCTAAATGTGACGTCGAGAATCGACGGGGACGATGAAATTGGACAATTATCGAGACAATTCAATTACATGGTCAAAAGCATAAACGAACTAATGACTCAGGTCGTTGAAACGACCGAGCAGAACAACCAATTGGAAATCGCACAGAAAGAGATTAAACTGAAAATGATGGCAAGTCAGATTAATCCTCACTTTTTGTTTAACGCGCTGGAGTCCATTCGCATGAAAGCTCATATCAAAGGGGAGGCCGAGATTGCGAATATCGTCAGACTGCTCGGCAAACTGATGCGCAAGAGTCTTGAAATCGGGAGTGGCAAAACGACCTTCCAGGCTGAGCTTGAGATGGTAAGCTCCTACCTAGAGATACAGAAATTCCGCTACGGGGATCGGCTTGCCTTTCAGATTCATATCGATCCCGGAGCAGAGAAAATATACATTCCGCCTTTGATCGTTCAACCTCTGGTGGAGAACGCCATTGTGCATGGATTGGAGAATAAAGAGGGAACGGTCCATGTCAATGTAGATATTCGTCTGGTCAATGATGTGGTACAGGTTCGCGTCAATGATGATGGGGCCGGTATTACACCGGAGCGTCTTGCAGAGGTGATGCAATTTATCCGTGGACCGGAGGAGCAAGAGAAGAGCCGGATTGGGCTGCGCAACGTGCATCAACGGTTAACGCTGACATACGGTGAACCGTACGGATTACAGATTACGAGTGTGTACGGAGAAGGAACAGAGATTGCTTTTGACTTACCTTCAGGAGGGGAACAGCATGTATAAAGTATTTTTGGTGGATGATGAACCGAGCATACGCGAGGGACTGACAACGATCATAGATTGGGCAGAGTATGGATTTGAGGTGATTGCTACCGCAGCCAGTGGACGGGAGGCCATTACTCGATTTGATGAGCTTAAACCTGATCTGACCATTATCGATATCCGTATGCCGGGCATGACTGGACTGGACGTAATCGAAGAGGTGCGGAAACAGCATCCTGGATCACATTTTCTCATTCTGAGTGGGTATGCCGATTTTGATTATGCCAAGAAAGCAATCAGCTTCGGTGTGGATGGGTACTTGCTCAAGCCTGTGGATGAAGAGGAGATCATTGGTGAGCTTCAGCGTATTGCTGCAGTGCTTACACGTGAGCAGGAGGCACTGGCACGTCATGCTGGTGAAGATACGGCATATCGGGAGCATCAGATCGAGGCCCTTCTATTTGATAATCTGGAAGGCGTCGGTCCCATCGAAGAGGATGCCCTTGGATTGAAGTGGCCGCAATATCAGGTTGTCCTGTTAGAGATGCATACCGCACCTGATGTGCAGCGTGGAGGTGTAGTTAAACGCAAACTGGCAGAGGCCTTTGATCAAAAGGATCGGGGAATCGTCTTCTCTTATCATTCGGGTCTTGCCTTGCTGTGCAAGGATCCAATCACATCGGCTTCATCTGCCGAGCATCTATATGATGAGCTGAAGCGGCTGCTCGGAGAATGGAACATTACGATGTACGGAGCAGCAGGCGAACCGGCCAATACCACTTCCGAGATTGTCAGATCCTATAAACAGGCTAACGGACTGCTGGCAGAACGTTTTCTATTCACCGAACAACGGATTATGTTGTGGAATGAAGAGCTTGCTGCTGAAGGAACGGCTGCTTCCATGATCGGCGAAGATGAAAGCGCTGAGCCTGAAGAATCGGAACTGGCAGACAAGCTGTATTATGCGCTCGACATACGCAGCATGGAATCTGTAATTCGGGTGCTGGGTGAGATCGAGGAGCGAATTGTTCCTTACCACCGGACAGAGCAGGCCATCAAAACAGCGTTCTCTCAGGTATTCTCCATGGCTATCAACAAGCTGGCTGCCTCGAACCAGCATATGCAGTCAATCATGCAGGAACATTCTGTCCTGATCAACGAAGTATATCATCAATTAACGGTATCTGATCTGAAGGCGATGGCAGAAGGCCATCTAAGCCGTCTTATTCAACGTATGGGCGGTGGCAGTAAAGATACGGCGCTAAAACAAATGATCGATTTTATTCGGCGTAATCCTGGAGAGAATCTCAAGCTGGAGGTTCTTGCCGAGGTGTTCAACTATAACAGCAGTTATCTGGGTAAGCTGTTCAAGAACCACACAGGAGAGTATTTCAACGCATTCCTGGACAAGGTTCGTATGGAAAAAGCGAAAGAACTGCTTGATGAAGGGTTAAAGGTACATCAGGTTGCCGCAAGAGTCGGGTATGCCAATGTGGATTATTTTCACGGTAAATTCAAGAAGTATGTGGGAGAGTCTCCTTCGGCGTACAAACATGCCAGATCCCAATCTAAAGATCAGCCTGAAGAGCCTGACGGCGTATAGTGCAGGCAAAATAGCTTTGCTTTTTATATGTTAATTTTCTTTTCTTAAGATATAAAACGTTTTCGAAAATGCTCATGTCTTCATTTGCATCATGATTTAGTCCATCGTCTTCCTTATATAAGCAATGGAGTCTTCCATATGTACGTCTTAAACTGGATGTATCTAATTCCAGACAAGGAGACCATCAGATGAAACCATCGGATATACAAGCTGTTCGCCATACGTTTGACCTGAAGGGGACCTGGAAGTTCTGTCTCGAAACAGACCCTGCCAATGGCGGGAGACCGCCACTTTCTGATGAATCCATATGGGGAACGATTCAGGTTCCAGGTTCCTGGGAAGAGCAGGGGTATGGAAATGAGCCGGATTATCTCAGGATGGATACATGGACCAAAATACGTGAATACGAGGGTGCTGCCTGGTACTCGACGATAGTCGATCTTCCAGTGTCAGAGCCAGACTGCGAATATGTATTGAGACTTGAGGGAGTCAGATGGACAACAGATCTCTGGGTAAATGGACATCATGCCGGGCAGCGTGACAGTCTGCTTGTGGCGCAGGAATGGGACATTACATCCCTACTCCATTCGGGAGAGCAAAACCAGCTGAAATTTCGTGTGGATAATACGATGAAGCTGCCTTTGGCCGGAAGTCATATTCATTCCATCCACACGGCTACAGCGTGGGGCGGAATTACAGGCGGTGCCTATCTGGATCGGCTACCGTCTTCCCGGATCAAGCAATTGTATGTCGAGCCTGGCGCCAAGAACGGGATCGTAACGATCCGGTATGATGTAAGCGCTAGCGAGTCTACCAAATCCAGCACATGTCAACTTCATGTGGATATTAGGCACCCTGATGGAAGCTGGCTTTCGAGGCAGAGCCGCACCATCGCTTCGATGTCTCTTCCGAATGAGGACCAACAATTCGAAGGAAGCTATGGCACGGAGCAGTGGGATCTGGACCTGGGCCAGGAGAAGGACATTGCTCTGTGGTCGGATAGATCTCCGAGGTTATATCAGGTCGTTGTCTCCTTGCAAGATGAGGGACGAGAGCTGGATCGAGTGGAACGGATATTCGGCATGCGTTCCTTCAGAGCGAATGGAAAAAGGCTTGAGTTAAACAGTGTGCCAGTATTTTTGCGCGGATACGTGGATTGTTGCATTTTTCCGTTAACGGGTTATCCGGTCTGGGACAAGCAGCATTATGTACAGCAGTTCCGTACGGCAAAGTCTTACGGATTCAATCATGTACGTCTGCATGGCTGGAGTGCACCTCGGCCGTTCTGGGAGGCTGCAGATGAAGAAGGCATGCTTGTTCAGGCTGAACTTCCGCATTGGTCACGGTGGTTTGAGAATCGTGACGTGAAGGCACCGGCAGAGATCATGCTATTTTTAACCCGGGAATTAAAAGGATTATTACATTCCTTGCACACACATCCTTCCTTTGTCATGTTTTCGTTGGGTAATGAACTGATTGGTCCTAACGGACATCCTGAATTGAATGATTTGGTAGAACTCGCTCGTTCGCTTGACCCCACACGGTTATATACGGATAATACGGGCTTTGGTCAGCTGCCGGCTCAAGGCCGAAATGCAGACTTTTATATTCAGTCATTGAACTGGCATCCTCCACTGGAATCCGAGCTGTCTGCTGTACCGGACACCACGCTGGATTACCATGATGTCACCCGGCTTACGAATAATCCGGTCGTTGGGCATGAACATGCACAGTTTACCATGTATGTACGCCCTCAGGAGCGAGAGAAGTACACAGGCGTCCTGCGCCCAAGCTGGTTGGAGTCCATTGAAGAGTCCATTGCACGCAGAAGCCTGGCAGATGATGTGGAAGATTTTCAGCACGCAAGTGGCATACATCTGCTGCGGTCGTTAAAGGAAGCAATGGAGCGAGTTCGCCGCACACCAGATGCAGCGGGAATACAACTGCTTGATATCCGTGACTTTCCTGGACAGGGACATGCGACCACGGGAGTTCTGGACGTGTTCTGGGAGAGCAAGGGGATAGTGGAACCAGCAGTATTCAAGCAGTTTAACGAAAGCATTGTGCTCTTGCTGGGTAGTAGACAGCGGACCTACTATGCTGGGGAACCTGTCCATATTGAAGCCAGCATATCTCATTATGGAGAGAAGCCGATTGCCGATGCCTCAATCCATTGGAAGCTAATCCGTAATAATATCATTGAGGATGAGGGTGAGTGGGCACATGGAGATATTAGCTGCGGCTCTGTTGTTTCGCTTGGGCGTCTAACCATACAGGCACCTAAGCATGGGGCTGCTGCCTTTGTCATTGAAGCTGAGATCAGATCAGGCCATTCGGAAATTGTTGCGGCCAATGTCTGGTACGGTTGGTCGTTTCCTCACTATCATCCTCACAACCGATCTCATCGGATCTGGAATTGCGTGGGTGAGCTGCAACCATTTTTACCGGATTCCTATCATCGCCAGGCGGACCCTCTGGACGGGAAAGACTTGATTAGCCAAGGTCAAATGGACTTGGTGATCATCTCTTCACTTACGCCTAATGTACTTGATTATCTGATGAATGGTGGCAATGTCTGGCTTCAGGTTAAACCGAATGAACTATATGATGCTGTAGAGACCAAGTATCTGCCTGTATTCTGGAATTATCTCATGTTTGCAACACAGTCTGGAGCAACAATGGGAATGAATTTGCAGGAAAAGGTACCTTTGCTGGGCCGTTTCCCGCATGATCAGGCTTCGGATTGGCATTGGTACCACCTGGTGAATGGTACTCCTGCGATATGCCTTGATTCGTTACATGGAGTACGTCCATCTCTTGAAGTAATTGATCATTTTCACAGAGCGAAACGATTGGCATATGCTTTTGAGGCCAGAGTGGGGCGGGGGAAACTGCTAGTATCGTCTTTGCCGTTTGCCAATGTTTCCATGATGAAGCGTCCTGAAGCTGCCTTCCTGTTTCAGGAGATGGTCGCGTACTTGTTGGGAGATCAATTCGATCCTGTTGCCACGATATCGGCGGCTGAATTGCTGGGCATCGTCAAGCTGCAGACCATTCAGTTCACATTATGATTACGAGGACCTGAACCAGGTCCTTTTTCTAATCTCTAAAAGTGAAGGTAAACGATTTCTATAAAACGTTTTCGAAAATTAGCATTTTAGATTATCTCTACCTTTTTATGGCGTAAATTGTAGATGAAAGGCTTTAAAATACCTGATTTTGAGCAGATAATGTCGAATTCTGTGGGGGGATATCTAATTTTTATATGATTTTCTCTAAAATCCAGATGGTATTTTGAAAACGCTCTATCAGTTATGATGGATCT
This sequence comes from Paenibacillus illinoisensis NBRC 15959, assembly GCF_004000925.1. Classification (GTDB taxonomy): domain Bacteria; phylum Bacillota; class Bacilli; order Paenibacillales; family Paenibacillaceae; genus Paenibacillus; species Paenibacillus illinoisensis. Next base: position 100,051 of record NZ_BIME01000012.1, read on the forward strand.
ATAAAACAGAGGAGGGGGAACGGAGATGGAAACGCTAACAAAAAAATCCGCTTCCGCGAAAAGAAGCAGTAACCCCAAGCCGCCAACGAACAAACGGCGGAACGGAATTTGGGATAGCATCAAGCAGCAGAAGTATCTCTATCTCATGTCACTGCCATTCGTAGTTTGGGTTTTTGTATTTAACTATCTGCCGCTATGGGGATGGACAATGGCTTTCCAAAATTTCAAACCAGCCAGATCGTTCAGCGACCAAGAATGGGTTGGTTTTAAACACTTTGTAGAGCTGTTTAGCGATGAGCGGTTCTATCTGGTACTTCGAAATACACTTGCAATGAGCTTAATGGGGCTGGTTGTCGGTTTTGTCGTGCCGATTTTCTTTGCAATTCTCTTGAATGAGCTCAAAGGCATGTTCTTCAAACGTGCGGTGCAAACGGTATCATATCTGCCTCACTTTGTATCTTGGGTCGTGGTTGCAGGGATTATTACCAAGATGCTCTCCACCGATGGAGGGATTGTCAATGACATTTTGGTAGGTCTGAACATTATCGATCAGCCAATCCAGTTCATGGCGAAGGGGAACCTGTTCTGGTACATTGTAACCGCTTCAGATATGTGGAAAGAAACGGGCTGGAATGCCATCATCTATCTGGCGGCCATTACCGGTATTGACCAGGAACTTTACGAAGCCTCCCGAGTGGACGGTGCGAACCGTTGGAGACAGATGTGGCACATTACACTGCCAGGTATTCGGACGACAATCTCCGTACTGTTCATCATGTCCATCGGACACTTGATCAGTATCGGTTTTGAAAAGCAGTTCTTGCTGCAAAACAGTCTGGTACTAGACTACTCAGAAGTTCTCGATCTCTACGCACTCAATTATGGTTTGAACATGGGACGATTCTCATACGGAACAGCGATAGGTATATTCAACTCCGTTGTCAGTATCATCCTTCTGTTTACAGCGAACGGGTTGTTCAAGAAATTCACCAAAGAAAGCATCATGTAGGGAGGGGGGAACACTATGGCGAACAAATCATTCAATGCTACACGGGGCGATAAACTGTTCGATATATTCAATATCATTGCTATGGCGCTGGTACTGATCGTGACGCTGTATCCATTCCTGAACGTGCTTGCGATCTCATTGAATAACTCAACAGATACGGTACGTGGTGGAATTTACTTGTGGCCGCGGGAATTTACACTGGAAAACTACAAAACGATCTTCCAGTATGACGGGCTGCTGCAAGGTCTACAGGTTTCCATTATGCGTACGATTGTAGGTACACTGCTCGGTCTGATCAGTTCCTCGATGATTGCCTTTACACTGGCTCGTCCGGACTTCAAATTGAGAAAATTCGTATCCACTGCACTTGCACTTACGATGTATTTCTCCGGGGGTCTGATTCCGGTCTACATCCTGATGCGTGACCTGAACCTGATCGGTACGTTCTGGGTGTATGTATTGCCAGGCATGATCAGTGCGTTCAACGTATTCGTTATTCGTTCCTTTATTGACGGACTGCCGTATGCGCTTCAAGAATCGGCGAAACTGGACGGTGCAAATGACTTTAAGATTTATTACAAAATCATCCTGCCACTCTGTAAACCGGTTCTTGCAACGATTGCATTGTTCCTGGCAGTAGGCCAATGGAACGCATGGTTTGATACGTATCTGTACAACGGTTCCAAGGCACATCTCACAACACTCCAGTATGAGTTGATGAAAGTACTGCAAAGTACACAACAAGGTTCTGGTGCTGGACGGAATGCCAATGACATGGCACAGCAGATGACGCAGATTTCACCAGAGTCCATCAAGATGGCCATTACGATCGTTGTTACCGTTCCAATCCTGGTTGTATATCCATTCCTGCAAAAGTACTTTGTAGGCGGTATGACACTGGGTGCAGTAAAAGCATAATAATCAACAATATAGAGCTGCAAAAAGAGCAGCCGTAAACTAAAAAAAGCATCAGGTGCCCGAGGCGTAACCAATTGGTTTGCGCCTCACCGTATAGGGCTGCGGAGCGGCATTCATGAAGCTATAGACAGGGACAAAAAAGTCCCGGATAAGACAGACATATGAAACAGGGAGGATTACCATTATGGCAAGTTTTAAAATGAAAGGGGCACTGGCTCCTGTACTTGCGATGTCTTTGCTCGCAGGTTGTGGCGGTGGAGGAACTGGCGGCGATACGTCGTTTAAAGACACAAGTGGTGAAACGACTCCGCTCACATTCAGCTTTTTTAGCGTCGATCCCAGTCCAAACTGGAATGGCATGAAGGATGAGGTTGGCCAGGTTATTACGGAGAAAACAGGAGTAACACTTAACGGTGAATTTGCCGTCAGCGGTGGTCAGGACAAAATATCCTTAATGGCAGCGAGCGGCGATTATCCCGATATCGTGTCACCCAAAGGAGAGCTTAGCAAGCTGGTGGATGCAGGAGCAATGTTGGATCTGACCGATCTGATTGACCAGTATGCTCCCAATCTGAAGAAGCTGTATGGTAATTACATGGACCGGTTGAAATACAGTAATGAGGATCAGGCCATTTATGTGCTGCCAACGTATTACGCGGTAGACCAAAAGTACTTTGATGCAGGCGGCGGGTTCGGTATTCAGCACCGTGTATTGAAAGAGCTTGGCTACCCTGAGGTGCGCACACTCGAGGATTTCGAAAATGTGCTGAAGGCATATAAAGAGAAACATCCGACGATTGATGGACAACCAACGATCCCTCTAACACTTGACGCGGATGACTGGAGAATCATGATCACGGTAACGAATCCGGCTTTCCTCGCAACAGGTGCACCGGATGACGGTGAATATTACATCAATCCAGAAACGTACGAAGCAATGCTTCACTACAAGCGTCCGGAAGAAAAAGAGTACTTCCGTTGGTTAAACAAAATGTACAACGAGGGATTGCTTGATCAGGACAGCTTCGTACAAAAAACGGATCAGTATAAATCCAAAATCGCAAGTGGACGTGTGCTTGGTGTAATTGACCAGGATTGGGGCTACTCCGATGCTGAAAACGCATTGAAAGCAGCAGGCAAACCTGAAGCAACATATTCACACTTCCCGGTAACCCTGTCTGAGGACATCAAGGATCATTCCTATCAGGACACGGGATTCGTATCCGGCTGGGGTGTAGGTATTACAACTACGAATCCGGATCCGGTTCGTACGATTAAATTCTTCGATTACCTGGCTTCTGAAGAAGGTCAAGTGCTGATGAACTGGGGAATTGAAGGCCAGCACTACGAAGTGAAGGATGGCAAGCGTGTCATTCCTGCCGATGTTCTGGACCAAAAGACAAACAATGCTGCCGTATTCCAAAAAGAGACGGGGATTGGTCTCTACACGAATATGTCGGGTCACTATGGAGATGGGGTTAAAGATTCGACGGATAACTATTACACCACGAATTTCCCTGAACAGATCGTAGCAGCGTATTCAGAGCCAGAGAAAGAAACACTGCAAGCATATGGTGTTACAACCTGGAAGGACTTGTACCCAAGTGGAGATGAGTTCCCGGTTAAGCCATGGGGAGCGGCATACAATTTGCCAACGCCAGGTGACTCCAATTACAATGTCATCTTCCAGAAAACACAGGATATTATCCGTAAACGAATTCCGGAGGCTATTCTCAGTTCCCCGGATCAGTTTGACGCCATCTATGATGGAATGATTGCTGAAGTGAACAAAGCCGGAGCAGAGGAAATGGAACAACAATATACCGAGCTTGTCCAAAATCGCGTTAAATTGTGGAGTGGTGAAGCTCAATAATTGTTCTATAGTGTATCATTCATTTTTTGAAGAGAGGAACCCAGAAACCTGGGTTCCTTTTTTTGTGCTAAAACGTTTTCTAAAAAACGTTTTCAAATTTACAAATTCACTATTGACAAGGACTTTCGGAGCGATTATTATTCAAGTATGAAAGCACTTACATCACTGGTATGACAGACCTTAACGGCTTTCCCTTCAAGTCTGAAATAAAGGAATATATCAGGTTTATTAATTTAAAAAGGTAATTATCAACTCAATTAGTAAGCGCTTTTAAAGTAATAAAAGCTAAAGATTAACATTAAGATTATTCACTTTCCGGTATGAGCAGGCCAGCCTGTTATACAATAGATAGCTTCATTTTATCCATAAGGGGGATTACACATGAAGGGCAAAACACCAAAAACATTCGCTATGCTTCTACTTGCTAGTGCACTTGCCATTACGGCAGGCTGTGGAGGAGGTACTACTGCTTCAGAAACACCAGAGGATACAGGGGATACAACCAGTCCAATCACGTTTACATTCTTTGGTGCAGATGCAAGTCCAAACTGGAACAATATGAAGGATGCAGTCGGCCAAGAGATTACCAAACGAACAGGTGTTACGATTGAGGCAGAGTACGATGTGAATAATGGCGGGGATCAGAAAATACCTTTGATGGCTGCCAGCGGTGATTACCCTGATATTATCTTTCCTAAAGGGAACTTATCGAAGCTTGTTGACGCAGGTGCTATGCTTGACCTTACCGATTTGATCGAAGAACATGCACCAAACCTGAAAAAAATCTATGGGGATCAGATGAATCGTTTGAAATACAGTCTCGAAGATCAGGCCATTTATGCGATTCCGACGAACATGGGTGTAGATAACGTTTCATTTGATGCTGGTGGCGGATTTGAGATTCAACAAAAGGTTTTGAAAGAGCTTGGATATCCAGAAGTAAAAACGCTTGAGGATTACGAAAACGTATTAAGAACCTACTATGAGAAACATCCAACGATTGACGGTCAACCAACCATTCCACTCACATTGAACGCGGATGACTGGAAGATCATGATTACCGTAACGAACCCGGCATTCCAGGCAACAGGTGCTCCGGATGACGGTGAATATTATATCAACCCGGAAACGTATGAAGCGATGCTGCACTACAAACGTCCGGAAGAAAAAGAATATTTCCGTTGGTTGAACAAAATGTATAATGAAGGACTGCTCGACAAAGATACATTTGTTCAAAAAGATGACCAATACAAATCCAAAATTGCCAGCGGCCGCGTACTCGGTCTGATTGACCAGGATTGGAACTATGGTGAAGCCGAAAATGCCCTCAAAGCAGCGGGCAAAGATGACAGCACGTATGCTCACTTCTCTGTATCCCTGAACGAGGATATCGTGGATCACACATTCCAGCCAACTGGATTCGACGGGTACGGAATCGGGATTTCAACAACGGCCAAAGATCCGGTACGAATCATCAAATTCATGGATTGGCTTGCTTCAGATGAAGGTCAAGTGCTGAGAAACTGGGGAATTGAAGGTCAACACTATAATGTTGAAAACGGAAAACGTGTCATTCCTGACGAAGTTCAGGATCGCAAAGTCAACGATAACTCGGCATTTACCAAAGAAACAGGTATTGGTCTGTACAACATCTTCAGCGCAAGATATGGCGACGGGGTAAAAGATTCTACGGACAATTACTACACAACCAATTTCCCTGAACAGATCCAAGCGGGTTACACTCCAGCTGAGAAGGAAACGCTGAAAGCATATGGTATTACAACATGGAAGGATTTCTTCCCTTCTGAAGATGAGCTGAAGTTGAAAGACTGGGGCGCTGCATACAATATGCCGGTTCCATCGGATACAGACTACAACGTAACATTCCAGAAAACACAGGATATCATCCGCAAACGGATTCCTGAAGCTATTCTGGCGAAGCCTGAAAACTTCGATCAAGTTTACGACGGCCTCCTGGCTGAACTCGACAAAGCAGGGGCAGTAGAGATGGAGAAACAGTACACCGTATGGGTGAAGGAACGTGTAGCCCTGTGGACGGGTAAAGATGTGAAATAACTGAAAATTTCAGAAAATGAACTATAATTTAAAGCTTTTGTTCTGCAGAAAGAGGCCTTGTAAAAAGGCCTTTTTTTGTTGTTGACGGGACGGGTAGGATAGCATATAATCATTGATGTAAGCACTTTCAGTAAGCGTTTTAAAGAAGGTTTCGAAAACGTTTTACCATTGTTAGAAGCATTAAAGTGATGTGTCCATACAATATATTTTAGGCTTACAAAAAGTATGGATTGGTCTTATGGTAAGCGCATACAGAAATGCGCTCCAAGAGTGGTATTCGCAGGCTTAGCCTGTTATACAGATAAAACCTTCATAATAATAGGGGGAACTAGACAATGAGAGGCAAAATGAAAGGCAATACACCTAAGACTTTTGCAATGTTGATGCTCGCAAGTGCGCTGTTGGTTACTGCTGGTTGCGGAAATTCGGGAAGCAAAAGCGCTTCTGAAGATTCAAACGGTACCGATCCGGTTACATTTACGTTTTTTGGTGCTGATGCAAGTCCAACTTGGAACAAGATGCAAGATGCAGTTGGTAAGGAAATTACCAAGCAAACTGGCGTTACAATTGAAGCAGAATACGATGTAAACAATGGTGGCGATCAAAAAATTGGTCTCATGGCTGCCAGCGGTGATTATCCTGATATCATTTTCCCAAAAGGTAACTTGTCTAAGCTTGTAGATGCCGGTGCGATGATTGACCTCACGGATCTGATTGAGGAGCATGCACCAAACCTGAAGAAGATTTATGGCGATCAGATGAATCGTTTGAAATACAGCACGGAAGACCCAGCCATCTACACGATCCCAACCAATATGGGTGTAGATAATATGACGTTTGACGCAACAGGCGGTTTTGAAATTCAACAAAAGGTGTTGAAGGAGCTCGGCTACCCTGAAGTGAAAACACTTGAGGATTACGAGAATGTGCTCAAAGCCTACTATGAGAAACATCCAACCATTGATGGACAGCCAACGATTCCGTTGACATTGAATGCGGATGACTGGAAGATCATGATTACGGTAACCAACCCGGCATTCCAAGCAACAGGTGCTCCGGATGACGGTGAATATTACATCAACCCGGAAACGTATGAAGCGATGCTGCACTACAAACGTCCGGAAGAAAAAGAATATTTCCGTTGGTTGAACAAAATGTATAATGAAGGACTGCTCGACAAAGATACATTTGTTCAAAAAGACGACCAATACAAATCCAAAATTGCCAGCGGCCGTGTACTCGGCTTGATTGACCAGGAATGGAACTATCAAGAAGCTGAAAATGCACTGAAAGGTGCAGGCAAGGATGACAGCACGTACGCCCACTTCTCTGTATCCCTGAACGAGGATATCGTGGACCACACATTCCAGCCAACTGGATTCGACGGCTACGGAATTGGAATCACCACTGCAGCGGAAGACCCAGTGCGTATCATTAAATTCATGGACTGGCTCGCTTCGGACGAAGGTCAAGTGCTGAGAAACTGGGGAATTGAAGGTCAACACTATAATGTAGAGAATGGTAAACGTGTTATCCCTGACGAAGTTCAGGATCGTAAAACCAATGACAACTCTGCATTCAGTAAAGAAACAGGTATTGGTCTGTACAATATCTTCAGCGCAAGATATGGTGATGGTGTGAAGGATTCTACAGATAACTATTACACAACCAACTTCCCTGAACAGATTGTAGCTGGTTATACAGCGGCTGAGAAAGAAACGCTCAAAGCCTATGGCATTACAACCTGGAAAGAGTTCTATCCGTCTGAAGAGGATCTTCCTCTCAAAGAATGGGGAGCGGCATATAACATGCCTGTACCTTCAGGTACAGACTATGACGTAACGTTCAGAAAAACTCAGGATATCGTACGTAAACGGATTCCGGAAGCGGTTCTGACGACGCCTGCGAATTTCGATAAAGTGTATGATGACATGCTCGCTGAGCTGGATAAAGCAGGTGCAGTGGAAATGGAGAAACAATATACGGTTTGGGTTAAAGACCGTGTATCTCTCTGGACTGGCAAAGATGTAAAATAATCAAGCGTGGGTGGAGGTTCATCCATAGTATAGAAGAGGCCCTGAAGAAGGGTCTCTTCTTGTTTGTCTTGTGATGTTTTACGTTGACGAAGAATGTTAAATCCAATATACTTTTCTTACTGAAAGCACTTTCACCTTAATGTTGCTAAAGCACTAAATTGAGGTGCACGGAGATCCAGTGAATACATAACAATTGCACCTGTTTTGTTGTATTCGAAAACGTTTTAGTGATTCCGTTATAATAATAGATGATTAATGAAGAGGAGTTATTATATGTCCCTATTCAATGAGGAAGCAAAGTTCAATCGTCTATGGTACCGTCAGCCCGCTACTCGATGGGAAGAGGCGCTGCCTATTGGGAACGGTCGTCTCGGCGGTATGGTGTATGGTGGTGCAGCGGAAGAGCGTATTCAGTTAAACGAAGACACCCTGTGGTCAGGTTATCCACGCGACACCATTCAGTACAGCAGCCAGAGGTACTTGAAGCGCACCCGTGAACTAATCATGGCGGGACAATATAGTGAAGCTGAAGAACTGCTCAATCGTGAAATGTTGGGCCGTGATGTGGAAGCTTACCAGCCGATGGGGCACTTCATCCTGCGGCAGGAAGGACTTCTTGGGCTGAATTATGAAGAGTTTGAACGTGAACTTGATCTGGAATCTGGTATAGCGAAAACAAGCTATGTCTACGAAGGTGTTCGTTATGTTCGTGAAGTGTACACCAGTACACCGGATGATCTGATGATATGTACGCTCACGGCTGACAGGGACGGGGCAGTTAACATCACTGCTTATTTGGATAGCCCGCATCCGTATACAACCCAGCTTTCTGAAGATGGCGTGACCATGTTCAGCCGTTGTCCGAGTCATGTGGAGTCGAACTACTTCCGGGACCATCCCGAATCGGTCATCTATGAAGAAGACCGGGGGACCTCGTATGCAGTTCGTTTAGCGGTGACGGTGACCGGAAATGAGGCGAAGATATCGACGGTGGATGGCAAGCTTCATGTTCAGGGAGCCAAACAGGTTGTATTTTACTTGGCTGCAGCTACTGCTTATGAGAGCTATGAGATTGTTCCCGTAAAGGATGGACCATTGCTTGAGCAAGAGTGCAGAGATGTCATCGCCAAAGCCATGACATTAGGGCATGAAAGCCTGCGTATCCGACATGAGGCTGATCACGTTTCTTTATTTTCTCGGGTCCGTCTTGATCTCGGATCTACTTCTAACGCAGAGCTGCCTACCGATGAGCGGCTTCAATCCTACCAGAGTGGAGTTCAAGATCCCGGGCTCGAAGCTCTTTATTTTCAATATGGCAGATATCTATTAATGGCCAGCTCGCGTCCAGGTACACAGCCAGCCAATCTGCAGGGTATATGGAATCATCAGGTTGAGCCGCCCTGGCACAGTGATTATACGATAAACATCAATACGGAAATGAATTATTGGCCAGCTGAGGTGTGTAATCTGAGCGAATGCCATGAACCACTTTTCGATTTGTTGGAGGACCTCAGTCAGACCGGGCGCAGAACAGCTCGCATATTGTATGGTGCTCGCGGGTGGACAGCCCATCACAACGTGGATATTTGGAGAACGACAACACCTACGGGCGGTGATGCCAGTTGGGCATTTTGGCCGATGGGTGGTGTCTGGCTGACTTCGCATCTGTGGGAACATTACCTCTTTACCGGAGATCAGCGCTTCCTCCAAGAGCGTGCATATCCGGTCATGAAGGAGGCAGCACTTTTCTGTCTGGATTGGCTGATTGAAGGACCGGATGGCTATCTGGTTACTGCTCCTTCAACCTCACCGGAGAACAAGTTCCTGACGGGTGAAGGAGAAGCCAGGAGCATTTCGATGGCGTCCACGATGGATATGACGCTGATTCGTGAATTGTTCACCAGATGTATTGAGGCAGCGGGGACTCTTGAGGTCGATCAGGCACTGGTTGCGGAATGGGAAGACAGCCTGAGCAGATTATATCCGTTCCGGATTGGCAGTGAAGGTCAATTGCAGGAATGGTTCAAGGATTTCGCCGAATCGGAGCCAGGACATCGCCATGTTTCCCATCTGTATGGCCTGTATCCGGGGGAACAGATCAATCGAATGGATACACCGGACCTGGTGGAAGCTTCACGTGTAACGCTTGAACGGCGCATATCGCAAGGGGGCGGGCATACCGGTTGGAGCTGTGCATGGTTAATCAATCTGTATGCGCGTCTGCTTGACGGTGGCCAGGCACATCAGTTTGTACGTACACTGCTTGCCCGGTCCACTCACCCTAATTTATTCGATGATCATCCTCCATTCCAGATTGATGGCAACTTCGGGGGCACGGCCGGCATTGCAGAGATGCTGCTGCAGAGCCATCTGAATGAACTACATTTGCTGCCGGCTTTGCCAGATGAATGGACACAAGGCAGCGTAACTGGTTTGCGTGCACGGGGAGGCTATACCCTATCCATGGAGTGGAAGGACAGCCAATTGGTATCTGCCGTAATCAAGGCTGAGCGGGATGGTTCGGTAACCATTCGAAGTGCACAAGCGCTGCAGGGTGAAAATGGGGAGGGGCATCAGGCTGAGCTGACACCACAAGGGGATTATGTAATTACTTTATCCATGACCGCAGGACAGACTGTCCGCGTATCATGAGGAGACGGGGGAGAAACCAATGACCATTTTTCAATTTCCGCAGGATTTTCGCTGGGGTACAGCAACAGCTTCCTATCAAATAGAAGGAGCAGCACAGGAAGGTGGACGCGGTGTATCCATTTGGGATACATTTGCCCGGACACCAGGCAAAGTTTTCAACGGGGATAATGGAGATGTAGCTTGTGATAGCTACCACCGTTATGAGGAAGATATTGAGCTGATGAAGAAGCTGGGTATCAACACATATCGATTCTCCATTGCCTGGCCACGCATTATCCCGGACGGGGATGGCGAGATCAATCGTGAAGGTCTGGACTTTTACCACCGATTCGTGGACAAGCTGCTTGAGGCAGGTATTGAACCTTTTTGCACGCTCTATCACTGGGATCTGCCTCAAGTGTTGGAGGATGACGGAGGTTGGGGAAACCGGAGAACCGTCGATGCCTTTGTTAAATATGCAGAGGTCATCTTCAAGGAATTCACGGGTAAAATCAAGTTCTGGCTAACGTTTAACGAACCATGGTGTATTGCGTTCCTGTCCAACCTGCTGGGAATCCATGCACCGGGGAACAAAGACCTTCAGACCTCCCTTAATGTGGCTCATGGACTGCTTGTAGCTCATGGTAAAGCGGTACAGTCCTTCCGGCGCCTTGGCACAACGGGACAGATCGGTATTGCACCTAACGTATGCTGGGCTGAGCCATACAGCAAGTCACCGGAAGATCAGGCGGCATGCGACCGCTCTATCGCACTCAACACAGACTGGTTCCTGGACCCGATCTACAAAGGCTCCTACCCGCAATTCATGGTGGATTGGTTTGCCCAAGCGGGTGCCACAGTGCCAATCCAGGAAGGTGATATGGAGATCATCTCGCAACCGATTGACCTGCTGGGGATCAACTATTACACGATGGGCATTAATCGCTTCAATCCGGAGGCAGGCGTACTGCAGTCTGAAGAAGTAGATATGGGCTTGACGAAGACGGACATTGGCTGGCCGATTGAATCCCGTGGGCTGTATGAGTTCATGCATTATTTGCAAAAGTATGGCAACGTTGATGTCTATATCACCGAGAATGGTGCTTGTATCAATGATGATCTGGAGAATGGGAAAATTAATGATGATCGCCGAATTTCCTATTACGAACAGCATTTAGCCCAAATTCACCGGATCATTAACGATGGCATTAACCTGAAGGGATACATGGCATGGTCTCTGATGGATAACTTTGAATGGGCAGAAGGGTACCGGATGCGTTTCGGTCTTGTTCATGTGGACTATCGTTCACTGGTAAGAACGCCGAAGGAAAGCTTTTATTGGTACCAGAATGTCATTAAAAACAACTGGCTGGAGACACGTAATTAGTTGGAGCTATCCATGCACAATATAGATTCGAAACAAGACGGTGGGTTCGGTTTATCCGAACCGCCGTTTTTTTGTGAGGATTTTCAGGGAAAGGAGACATGTTCATAAAGCGTTCAAAAGGTTAAATCCTATTGCTGTTATGAAGAGGTCGTTTTTGGGTTATACATAACAAGAGGATAAATTAAGTGTTTGTCAACAGTCTAAATCAAAATAAAGTGTCCAAATTTCGAAATAAATTTGAACATTTGTTGACTAAAAATCATACTGATGTGGTATATTGGTAAAAGGAAAGCACTTACAAAAAGGGAAAAGGAAGTGTTTACTATGGCATCGAAGACAGCAATGGTAAGCCAATTGGAGCGTAAAGATAAGAATATGCGGCGCGCAGTGTTGACGATGACAGTTTTGGCTTGGATCGCCCTCATTACTGGAGTGGTCATGTGTTTGATTAACCTGAATGAATTTAATGACCGTAATCTTGGCTTGATGGTCGGTATCGGTTTTCTGGTAGGTAGTGTGTTTATTTATGTAATCGCCAAATCAATTGGTCTTGTTCATACACGCCGGGAAGATGAAGGAGCGGATTAATTATAATCTGGCGATCTTTCGTTCATAATAAGACTGGATAAGTACCCGGAATCCAGTCAATAAAGCCCTTTGCGGATTCGTTGAGACTGTTCAACGGGACTGCAAAGGGTTTTATTTTGTGACTCGAAGTGTAATGATTACAATGGAAAAATATCAAGTGTGCAAGTGATTTGTGAGAAAAAATTCACACATTTAAGGTGTAAAATCGACAAATTTGTTAACAAGACCAAAAAAGTTGCTCATTTCTGATATCTTTAGAAGGAAGAGAGTAGTATACTGATTTTTCAGTATGAGCGAATTTAAGGAGAGGGGATCAAGATGAACAAGAAACCTAGGTCGCTTACCCGGATTATCATTCCGGTTGTCCTGACGTTGGTTACAATTGCATTGATTGTCTGGCCAATGCTGGCAGGCGGGCAGTACGTTGTTCTGGATCCGAAGGGACCTATTGGCGCTTCGCAGAGAGATTTGATTGTCATTTCGACAATTCTTTGTGCGGTCGTTATCGTGCCTGTGTTGATTTTGTCTGCTGTAATCGTTTGGCGTTACCGCGACAAGCCGGACAATAAAGCTGCTTATGAGCCGAACTGGGCTCATAGTACCAAAGCTGAGGCTATCTGGTGGACGGTTCCAATTGTTATCATTGGATTGCTTGCGATCGTAACTGTTCGCTACACCTATGATTTGGAGCCTTCGAAGCCACTGGCTTCCGAGAAAGAACCCATTACCATTCAAGTATCTTCACTGGACTGGAAATGGTTGTTTATGTATCCTGAGCAAGGCATTGCAACGGTCAATACGTTGAATATTCCGGCAGACCGGCCCGTGAAATTTGAGCTTACCGCGGATTCACCGATGAACTCGTTCTGGATTCCGCAGCTTGGTGGACAAATTTATACGATGTCGGGTATGGCGATGACCTTGTATTTGCAAGCAGATCACGAAGGAACTTACTTCGGTTCTGGTGCCAACTTTACTGGCGAACATTTTGCCCAAATGCGATTCGACGTCAACGCAACATCAGATGAAGAATTCGATCAATGGGTAAGAGAAGTGAAAGGTCAATCCCAACCGCTGACGCAAGAGACGTATAACACTCTGGCGGAACCGGGAACAAGCAATGTTGCTTATTATTCTTCCTTCCCTGAAGGATTGTTCCAAGATATCGTGACGAAGTATGTCATTGAAGGTACAGGCGCTCATAACCATGGAACTTCGGAAGAAGCTTCAGGCGCCCAAGAAAATACGTCCACGAAAGTGGACAAGAGTTCTAACTAAAGATTCGAAAGGAGGCCCCCAATGTTAGAGAGACTTAAGGAGTTTGCATCGGAGTTTTTCGTTACCGGTGACCCGCTGATTTATGGTGCGGACGTGGCCATCGGGATTACGATGATTACCATCGTAGCGGTGCTGACTTATTTCAAAAAATGGGGCTGGCTCTGGCGTAACTGGTTAACAACCGTCGATCATAAAAAGATCGGTATTATGTATATCATTGCTTCCATCATCATGTTGTTCCGTGGTGGTGTCGATGCGCTGATGATGCGTCTTCAGCTAGCTATGCCTAACATGGATTTCTTGCATCCAGAACATTATAACCAAGTCTTTACGACTCACGGTACCATCATGATCTTGTTCATGGCGATGCCATTTATGTTCGGTTTGTTTAACGTAATTGTGCCTCTACAAATAGGGGCAAGGGACGTCGCATTTCCGTTCCTGAATGCTTTGAGCTTCTGGTTATTCTTCCTGGGAGCAATGCTGTTCAACCTATCCTTCGTTATCGGTGGATCACCTGATGCAGGATGGCTGAGTTATCCGCCTCTATCGGAGCTGTCACACAGTCCGGGGGTAGGACAGAACTTCTATATATGGGGTATACAGATCTCGGGTATCGGTTCCCTGGCTACCGGTATCAACTTCCTGGTTACCATCATTAAAATGCGTGCGCCAGGCATGAAATGGATGAAAATGCCGATGTTCACATGGTCGGTATTCTCCACTTGTATCATCATCTTGTTTGCATTCCCAATCCTGACTGTGACACTTGCATTGCTCTTCCTGGATCGATTCGGCGGGGCGCATTTCTTCACGCTTGATATGGGCGGTAACCCAATGATGTATATCAACTTGATCTGGATGTGGGGTCACCCTGAGGTATACATTGTCGTCTTGCCGGCATTCGGTGTGTTCTCCGAGATTGTAAGTACGTTCTCGAAGAAAAAACTGTTTGGTTACAAATCAATGGTATTTGCGATGTTGATCATTAGCTTCCTGTCCTTCTTCACATGGGCGCATCACTTCTTCACGATGGGTTCGGGAGCAGACGTTAATGCATTCTTCGCTGTTACAACGATGTTGATTGCCATTCCGACAGGGGTTAAAATCTTCAACTGGCTGTTCACGATGTATCGCGGACGGATCCGCATGGCCACCCCGATGTTATGGACAATCGCATTTATTCCATGCTTTATCGTCGGTGGTATGACGGGGGTTCTGCTTTCCGTAGCACCAGCTGACTTCCAGTTCCACAACAGTTACTTCCTGATTGCCCACTTCCACCAAGTATTGATCGGTGGTGTAGTATTCGGATACTTCGCAGGTCTGTACTACTGGTGGCCAAAAATGTTCGGTTTCCAACTTGAAGAGAAACTGGGCAAATGGGCGTTCTGGACTTGGAATATTGGTTTCTATGTCTGCTTCATGCCGCAGTACGCTGTAGGTTTGATGGGTATGACACGTCGTCTGAGTACCTACGGCTGGGATACCGGCTGGTGGGAACTGAACTTCGTATCCACAATCGGGGCATTCCTGATGGGTGTAGGTTTCTTGTTCCAAGTTGCACAAATTGCAGACGGTATTCGCAAATACAAAACACTCAAAGCATCCGGCGATCCATGGGATGGTCGTACACTCGAGTGGTCGATTCCTTCACCAGCTCCTGAGTACAACTTTGCCATTACACCGCGCGGTGATGATATTGATGAGTGGTGGGAAGAGAAAGAACGTCGTGCCAAAGGCATCTACCCACCAGAGCAGCCGCTCGAACCGATTCATATGCCTAAGAACTCCGCAATTCCGTTTATCATGTCTGTCTTCTGGTTCATCGCCGGCTTCGGCTTTGTATTCGGATGGCTGTGGATGGCGATTCTCGGACTCGCTGGCGTAGGGATCTGCATGATCGCTCGTTCATTCTCATACGATACGGATTATTACATTCCGGTCGACGAAATTAAGCGTACCGAAGCGTCGTTAAGGGGGTCGGTATAATGGCTCAAGCAGCCGCTAAGCATGGTCACGATCACGGTCACGACCATGGTCACCATGATCCACAAGAATTGAAATTGCTCGGTTTCTGGTTCTTCCTGATATCCGACGTTATCCTGTTCTCCGTATTGTTCGCAACCTTTATTGTGTTGCGTGACAATACGGCGGGCGGACCAATATTGTCTGAGCTGATCAAAATGCCGGGCGTTATCGCCGAGACATTCATCTTGCTCACAAGTTCATTTACGAGCGGACTTGCCGTTCTTGCGATGAACCAAGGTAAAGTGAAGCAGCTGATTAGCTGGCTGGCAGTTACAGCCGTTCTCGGTGCAGCCTTTATCGCACTTGAAGTAACCGAGTTTGTTGAGATGATTCACGAAGGATTCAGCTACACGACGAGTGCTGCTTCCGGCGCATTCTTCACCCTCGTGGGAACTCACGGACTTCACGTATCGTTAGGTTTGATCTGGATGATCGGATTGATGTTCCAATTGAAAAAACGTGGTATTACCGATGTTACTCGCGGTAAAATCAACGTAATCAGCTTGTACTGGCACTTCTTGGACGTCGTCTGGATCTTCCTCCTGTCGATCGTTTATCTGATGGGGGTGATGTAGATGGCAGAGCATAACTCACATGATTCCCATGCTCATGAACAGCATGGCTCCATGAAGTCCTATGTCATCGGCTTCATTCTGTCCATCGTCCTTACAATCATCCCATTGGTGGTTGTACTGAATGATATGATGGGCAGAACAGGAACAATGGTTGTTATTCTCGTAACGGCCGCACTTCAGTTTGTGGTTCAACTCTTCTTCTTCATGCATATTCGTGAAACAGGAAAACCACGCTGGAATGTCATGGCTTTGATTTTCGGCCTGCTGATCATGTTGACCATCGTTCTTGGTTCAATCTGGATCATGCTGAACAATGCCGTTGCACATTAAGATTTGAATAAGAGAGGATCTCCCGGTCTGCACTGTAGACGTTGGAGATCCTCTTTTTTTGTTTTCACAAAAGTGGAAAGTCATAATATAGCTTAATTAAAATCAGTTTATTTTCAAAAAAAGGTACACAAATGATACATAATGAACTAAAATGAACTTATATGAACCTTGTAATCAAATCATCTCAAACATCACTCAATTGACGAAGGGAATGGATTAATGATGGAAAATCGTTATGCTGCACACCCCAATGAAGTGAAAAATTATGATACGTCTCGCCTGCGTGAGGAATTTTTGATGGAGCAATTGTTCGCAACAGACGAGCTGGTTACTGTATATTCTCATGTGGACCGTTATATTGTAGGAACTGCGGTACCTCAGAGCAAGGACATTGCGCTTGAAGTGAACCTGAAGGACATTGGAACGGACTTTTTCCTGGAGCGTCGTGAAATCGGTATCATTAATGTTGGAGGACATGGAACGGTCACTGCAGATGGACAGGGTTACGAGATTGGTGCCAAAGAATGCCTTTATATCGGAAAAGGTGTAAAAGAAGTCGTATTTAAAAGTAATGGCAATGAGCAGCCGGCTCAGTTCTACTTTGTATCCACACCGGCACATCACGCTTATCCTACGCAAAAGGCAACCCAGGAACAAGCTCAGCCGAATCATCTGGGCAGTATTGAAAGTTCGAATGAACGGACCATCTATCGTTACATTCACCAGGGTGAGGGCGGAATTCAGAGCTGTCAGCTGGTGATGGGAATCACGGAGCTCGACAAGGGCAACATGTGGAACACGATGCCTGCACATACCCATAACCGCCGCTCCGAAGTATATTTGTATTGGAATCTTCCCGAAGACGGAGTAGTGTTCCACATGATGGGCGAGCCGAACGAGACCCGGCATCTGGTTGTACGTGACCGTCAGGCGATCATCTCTCCAAGCTGGTCCATTCACAGCGGCGTTGGCACAAGCAGTTATACCTTCTGTTGGGCCATGGCTGGTGAGAACCAAACGTTCGAGGATATGGACGGCGTAGCGATGAAAGACCTGAAATAAACGTGTAAATTCCAAAGAAACAGGAAGTTGATTGTATGAATCCATTAAAAAGACATGAGAAAATTATGGAGGCTCTGCTGGAGCGCCAGGAAGTTACCGTTAATGATCTGAGCGAACTCCTGCAGGTGACAGGCAAGACGGTTCGGGAGGATCTCGACAAGCTGGAAGCGATGGGACTGCTTGTACGTGTCCACGGAGGGGCCATGCTGGCTCAGAATGACCAGTATGGTATCCTCACGAGCCGAGGAGCCACAGAGAAGCATCATTCGGAGAAGACGGAAATCGCCGAGCGTGCGCTCGCTTATATACGTCCCAATGAAATTATTGCGCTGGACGGAGGGAGCACAACACTCGAGATGGCGAAGCGGTTGGACAATCAGCCGCTCACTGTCGTAACCAATGATCTCTTCATTATTGCCGAGCTAACCAAGAAGGAGCAGGTTCGGCTGGTCGTGCCTGGTGGGGCAAGAGTCCGTAATATGCTGGTGGGAGACGACACGGCGGCTTTTATCTCCAGTCTTAATATCCACAAAGCATTTATCTCTACCACTGCACTACATCCGGAGTTCGGACTCTCCATCTATACAGGTGATCTGGTTCCTCTGAAAAAAGCGATGATCTCCGCCTCCCAGCAGGTCTTTGGCGTGGTGGACCACTATAAATTCGGGCAATTTGCGCTGCGGACCTTCGCGCATTGTTCGGAGCTGGACTGTATTATCAGTGACAGTCATCTGGGTGAAGAGACCGCTGCACTCTATAACCAAATCGGTGTCAAAGTCGATTATCAAAGTTAAACGCACAGAAGCACTTCATATCTGAATCGTAAGCATATGCAAAAAGTTGATTGGCATCACTTATAGGTTTGCATCTCATAACATGCGGAGGAATCATTCATGAATCCATTTGATCTAAGCGGACAAGTTGCACTTGTAACCGGTACATCCGGTGGTTTGGGACAGGGAATGGCGATTGGTCTGGCGGAAGCCGGAGCAGATGTGGTACTCGTTTCCTATTCAAAACCATCCGAGACAGCAGGTGCAATCGAAGCGCTCGGGCGCAAAGCATATATCATTGAAGCCGATTTAAGCCGTGAAGATGAATTGCCGGCAGTATTTGAGAAAGCAGTAGCTTTTCAAGGTAAAATTGATATTCTCGTTAACAATGCGGGTATTATTCGCCGTACACCTGCGGCTGACCACGGACAGAAGGACTGGCACGATGTCATCGGGCTTAACCTGAACACGGTATTTTTCTTGAGCCAACTGGCGGGCAGACACATGATTGAACGCGGTAGCGGTAAAATCATCAATATCGCATCCATGTTGTCCTATCAGGGCGGTATTAACGTCCCGGGTTATACAGCAAGTAAGCATGGGGTTGCGGGCTTGACCAAAGCTCTCGCCAATGAGTGGGCAGGCAAAGGTATACAAATTAACGGTATTGCACCAGGTTACATGGAGACGGATAATACCACTCAAATTCGTGCGGATGAAAACCGGTATCGGGATATCACAGCACGTATTCCGGCAGGACGGTGGGGAACTCCAGAAGATCTGAAAGGGCCAGTCGTGTTTCTTGCATCGTCTGCTTCAGATTATTTGAATGGTCATGTACTGAATGTAGATGGCGGCTGGATGGCTCGTTAATCTGCTCTGCTATCAATGATTGAAGGAGGCAGTGACATGAAACTTGGTATTCTGGCACATACGTTTGGCCAGCAGCCTACAGCCCAGCTGGCACAGACGATCGCAGATCATGGATTCAACTCGGTTCAGCTGGCACTTGCAAAAGCCCTATCGGATGTTGACTCGTCTAACGGCAAACTCAGTCCGGGACTGGCGAATGAAATTGGGGACCAATTTGCAAGCCGCGGGGTCAAGATCGCTGTTCTGGGCTGCTACATTAATCCGATCGATCCGAATGCTGAACGCAGACGGGCAGACATCGAGCGTTTCAAGGAACATCTGCGGTATGCCCGTGATTTTGGCTGCAGCATGGTTGCAACAGAAACGGGAGGATTGGACACCTACCAAGCCACCCATCCAGATGGGTATGAAGAAAAAGCATGGAGCGTGCTGCGGGAAACGCTGGAGGAAATCACGGAGGAAGCGGAAAAGTGGGGCGTACATGCGGCCATTGAGCCTGTGTCTACCCACACGCTTCATACACGTGAACATATGACTCGTTTGTTTGAAGAGATCCCGTCCTCCAATCTGGGCATGTTGTTTGATCCATGCAATCTGATCAAACAGCCGCATGTTACAGACCAGGGTGCTTTCCTGCGTGATGTAATGGAGACGCTATACCAGCGAATCATTGTCATTCATGCGAAGGATGTGGCCTTCAATGCACAGGGCGAGAAGATTAATCCAGTCCCCGGTGCAGGCATATTGGATTATCCGCTGTTTTTCGAGCTGTTAAAAACGTATAAGCCACATATCGATATCTCACTGGAGGGTGTAACTGCCGAGGAGGCAGCTCCTGCAGCCAAGTATTTGCGTGAAGTATGGAATGGTGTGAGAGTGTAGAGATGGGCTGAAGATAAGCTCATTCTGCGATATTAAAATAGCCAGGAAACCTTTGCCCTCGCAAAGGTTTTTTGGTATAGCCTTATCGACAATACATATAAAATATTTCTTATCGGATAAATCGGAAATAACTCTTTTCAAACACGACATCTTGTGAGAGAATATGGAAAACATACGCCACCATGTGAGGACATCAGGATCTTGAAACGTATAAGCCAAGGGAGGATTCAGATTTATGTCAAACGAACGTGAGCTTTCATTTGAAACATTGGCAATTCATGCAGGCCAGGAGATTGATCCAACGACTCATGCACGTGCTGTGCCTTTGTATCAGACCACTTCTTATGGTTTCAGGGACACGGAACATGCTGCCAATCTGTTTGGTCTGAAAGAGTTTGGCAACATCTATACCCGTCTAATGAACCCGACAACCGATGTGTTCGAGCAGCGGATTGCGGCATTGGAGGGAGGAGCCGGGGCACTGGCTACAGCTTCCGGGCAGGCAGCCATTACGTTTTCTCTCTTGAATATCGCAGGTGCAGGGGATGAAATTGTATCCTCGGCGAGCTTGTATGGTGGTACGTATAATTTGTTCTCAACTACATTGCCGAAGCTGGGTCTTGATGTGAAGTTCGTTGATTCCAGTGATCCCGAGAATTTCAGGGCGGCCATTACAGAGAAAACGAAAGCATTATATGCGGAAACGATCGGTAATCCTCAAGGAAACGTGCTGGACATTGAAGCGGTTGCGGCGATTGCCCATGAGCATGGTATTCCTTTGATCGTGGATAACACGTTCCCCAGCCCATACTTGCTTCGTCCGATTGAACATGGAGCGGATATTGTGGTTCACTCGGCGACGAAGTTTATTGGCGGTCATGGTACATCCATTGGTGGCGTGATTGTCGATAGCGGAAAATTTGACTGGAAAGCGAGCGGCAAATTCCCGGGTCTGACAGAGCCGGATGCCAGTTACCATGGTGTGGTATACACCGAAGCGGTTGGACCGATTGCCTACATTATCAAAGCAAGGGTGCAGCTGCTGCGCGACCTGGGCGCAACCATTTCGCCATTTAATTCATGGCTGCTTCTGCAAGGACTGGAAACATTGCATCTGCGTGTGGAGCGCCATAGCAGCAATGCACTGGCTGTTGCAGAATATCTGGAGAAGCACGAGGACGTGCTGTGGGTGAGCTACGCGGGTCTGCCAAGTCATGCCTCATATGAACTGGCACAGAAGTATCTGCCAAGAGGGCAGGGTGCCATCCTGACATTTGGTATAAAAGGCGGTGTAGATGCAGGACGTAAGCTCATCGAAAGTGTGAAGCTTTTCTCACACCTTGCGAACGTGGGTGATTCCAAGTCATTGATCATTCACCCCGCAAGCACAACCCATCAGCAGCTGACAGAAGATGAGCAGACCGCAGCAGGCGTTAACCCTGAACTTATCCGTCTCTCGATCGGTACGGAGAATATTCAGGATATCCTGTATGACCTGGAACAGGCCATTAAGGCGAGTCAGGGAGCAAGTGTTGGAGCGTAACCAAAGGGGATCATACGAAAGCCGCTGTCCTTTAGGACAGGCGGCTTTTTTGCGTTCCAGCAGCAGGTAATCAGGAAACTGCCCATTTACAAACGTCAAATCGAGGCCTATAATATACTCAAAGTTGTATTGGGTAAACATAATTGCATAAGTACAAAAATGATTATCATTCTCATTCGAAAACCATGCTGCTGCGGGATTCCCGCAGCAGCATGTGTCATTTTTAGGGCATTAACAATGGCTCTCATTCTCAATACGACGCAACTTAAATCAACGAAACAAGAAAGGATTGTGATTCACATGCAAGCGATACATCAACCTATACACACCCAGACACAAGCAGAACAGAACTCCGCGCAGTCACCTAACCCGAACCGTGGACGTAAACCTAATTTTCGCGCCATGCTCCGGAATAAGGAGATGCAGGCGGCTCTCGGCAGCGGGTTATTAATGCTTGTTGCATGGGGAACTTCACCCTATTTCAATGAAATATCCATCATGCTGTACATCGTCTCTTATGCAATCGGAGGATGGACCAAGGCCAAGGAAGGCATGGAGACACTGGTCAAGGACCGTGATCTGGATGTCAATCTGCTCATGATTGCTGCATCACTGGGTGCAGCAGCTATTGGATACTGGAATGAAGGCGCGATGCTGATCTTCATTTTTGCGTTAAGTGGTGCTCTGGAAAGTTATGCGACGGAACGGAGTCATAAGGATATTTCATCGCTGATGGCACTTAAGCCGGAGACAGCACTGCGCATCGAGAATGGACAGATGAACCTTGTCGCCATTGATGAACTCGTACCGGGCGATCTGCTGCTGGTCAAACCGGGCGAGTTGATACCGGCTGATGGCATCGTGTACCGCGGGAGCTCATTTATCAATCAGGCCTCCATTACAGGAGAATCCATGCCGGTGGATAAAGCTGAGGGTGACGAGGTTTATGCAGGAACGGTCAATGGAGAAGGTGCTTTGTATGTAGAGGTAACGAAGTCAGCTGCAGGTTCGCTGTTTGGCAAAATCATTAAGCTGGTCGAAGAGGCACAAGCCGAAGTACCGGATTCACAGCGTTTCATTGAGCGATTCGAAGGCATTTACGCACGAGTGGTTGTGGGTGTAACTCTGATGGTTATCGCAGGAGCTCCACTGCTGCTGGGCTGGACCTGGAATGAGGCTTTTTATAAAGCGATGGTTTTTCTCGTTGTAGCTTCACCATGTGCACTGGTCTCCTCCATCATGCCAGTCATGCTGTCTGCGATGTCCAGCAGTGCACGTCGCGGTATTCTGTTCAAGGGAGGGGCCCATGTGGAGAATATGGCTCAGACCCGGGTCGTGGCTTTTGATAAAACAGGGACATTGACCATGGGTAATCCCCAAGTCACAGATATATTAACAGCCGAGGGTGTGAATCGCGCCGAACTGCTGTCTGCAGCTGCTGCCATTGAGAACTTGTCCATGCACCCGCTGGCTCGAGCCATTGTAGATCAGGCAGTGCGTGAAGGTATTGTGACGCAAGAAGCCGAACGGGTACAAACGCTGACAGGTTGGGGGATTGAAGGGTACGTACACGGTGTTCTCTGGAAGATTGGGAAAACGAATGAAATACACTTGGATACCCATCCACACTGGCACGACGAACGTGCCCGACTTGAGCGTGAAGGCAAAACGGTATCCATCGTGATGGCGGATAACCATTTTGCTGGCCTGATCGCCATGCGGGATACCGTTCGTCCACAAGCCGCAGCAGCAGTGAAGAAGCTGGAGGATATGGGCGTGAAGGTGGCCATGCTGACAGGTGACCGGGCCAAATCTGCAGCTGTGATTGCACGGGAAACAGAAGTAAGTCTCGTCTATGCCGATCTGCTTCCCGAAGATAAAGTGAAACAGGTACAGGCATTACGTCAAGAGTACGGACAGGTGCTCATGGTTGGTGATGGTGTTAATGACGCGCCTGCACTTGCAGCAGCTACTGTGGGTATGGGCATGGGAATGTCGGGGAGCGGGACAGCGCTGGAGGTAGCTGATGTGGTGCTCATGAATGATAACATTGAGGGAATTGCCTGGGTGATTGAGCAGGCACGAAGAGCACAACGGACGGTGAAGCAGAATATGTTTTTTGCCATTACGGTTATTCTGGCACTGATTGCGGGGAATTTTCTGCAAGGTGTTGCATTGCCGCTGGGGGTTGTTGGGCATGAGGGCAGCACGATTCTGGTTATACTCAATGGTCTAAGACTGCTGCGCTGATGATTTGGAGAATAAACCCGTAGGAACCGTCCTACGCATCCTGATAGGACGTATTCAGTTAACCTTACAGAGGCTCCCAGTAAATTCATGTAATCTTCATTTGTGACCAAAAAAAGAACCTGCAGGGCAGAATGATCTGTCCTTAGGTTCTTTGGGATGTACGTTTATTTACGGAAAAGTCTTGCTTAGAATAGTTCAGTCAAACCAATCATCGTA
Organism: Paenibacillus illinoisensis NBRC 15959; assembly: GCF_004000925.1. Classification (GTDB taxonomy): domain Bacteria; phylum Bacillota; class Bacilli; order Paenibacillales; family Paenibacillaceae; genus Paenibacillus; species Paenibacillus illinoisensis. The sequence goes on from NZ_BIME01000012.1 coordinate 124,382, forward strand.
ATGAGTCCTAGCAAAAATGAAACGGTAGCCACACGTGCATTGCCGTCGCCGTGACTTTCGGGAATCAGCTCCTTGTATACGATGAACATCATCGCACCTGCCGCAAATGCAAGACCATATGGCACGAGTCCTGCCACGAGACTGCTGAGTGTGTAGCCAATCATGGCCGTGATAATTTCGACGGCTCCTGTCAGGGTAGCGATCCCAAGTGCCTTGAATCGGCCGATGTTCTGGTTCACGAGAAAGAGAGCGACCAGAAACCCTTCGGGAGCATTCTGTAATCCGATCGAAAAGGCAATGAGATTGCCAAGACTGGCATCGGTACTGGCATAACTGACACCTACAGATAAGCCTTCAGGCAGGTTATGCATGGTGATGGCTGCAATAATCATGAAGGCTTTGGCTTCAATTTTAAATGGCATCTTCTCCGGATTCTCAAGATCCACATGAGGGATCTTCATTTCGAGTACCAGCAAAACCATGCTGCCGAGCATAATACCGAGAGCAAGTACGAAAAGGTTCGACTGCCCCAGCGCTTCGGGAATGAGATTGTACACCGAGGCTGAGGTCATAATACCTGCTGCGTAAGCAAGCAAGATATCACGCAGACGGTGCGTTACTTTTCGCATAAATAGAATAGGTACGGCCCCAAGGCCGGTAGACATGGCTGAGATAAAGCTGCCAATGAGTGCATCGTTCATGCTTCCATTTTCCCTCCTGATGAAGACTTCTTCATAATCGCTGCCGAGCATTGACACCGTAGTTAAAAGAGATCATAATGAACAACAGATTAGAATGATTATAAATTAGAATTCCATTTCTGCATAGGGCAATTGTCATATTGGGCAGGTCTTGTGGACATGATTTAGGCTTATATCGATCTAGTGTATGCAAGGGCATTTGCTTTTGATGCTAGTGAGCCCAACCTTTTTGCAGAACTCGGGGGAGGAACTATACATGTATAAATCCATTATTATCGGAACAGGCCCAGCAGGGCTGACAGCAGCAATCTATCTGGCTCGTGCCAACCTTAACCCACTGGTTATCGAAGGACCACAACCTGGTGGCCAACTGACAACAACAACGGAAGTGGAGAACTTCCCAGGTTTCCCTGATGGCATTATGGGCCCTGAACTGATGGATAACATGCGTAAACAAGCAGAACGTTTTGGCGCTGAATTCCGCACAGGCTGGGTAAACAACGTCGATATGAGCGAACGTCCTTTCAAAATTCAGGTTGAGGGCATGGGTGAACTGGTATCGGAAACCTTAATCCTGTCTACTGGTGCATCTGCTAAATACCTTGGTATTCCTGGAGAAGAAACAAACGTGGGCCGCGGTGTCAGCACTTGCGCAACATGTGACGGATTCTTCTTCCGCAATAAAGAAATCATCGTTATCGGTGGAGGCGACTCTGCACTGGAAGAAGCAAGTTTCCTGTCCCGTTTCGGTTCCAAAGTAACCTTGGTACACCGTCGTGAGGAGCTGCGCGGATCCAAAATCATGCAAGACCGTGCACGCAGCAACGAAAAAGTGGAAATGGCTCTGAACCGTACGCCGATCGAAGTCATTGCTGGTGATCATGGGGTAACTGGACTGAAAGTGTTGAACAACGCAACGGGCGAAGAAGAAATTCTTCCGGCAAGCGGCGTATTTGTAGCGATCGGTCACACACCTAACACTGGGTTCCTTGGTGGACAGATTACAACAGATGAACATGGGTATATTATGACCACACCAGGTACTTCTGAAACGAACATTCCAGGCGTATTCGCTTGTGGAGACGTTCAAGATACACGCTACAAACAAGCGATTACAGCGGCAGGCAGCGGATGTATGGCTGCAATGGATGCAGAGAAATTCATTGAAAGCCTGGAGCATAGCGCAGTAGCACTGTAAGGTATCTCGTTTAAATGGGTAAATTAACGTTGTAACTATATATAAACTATATGAGGTGAATGAATAATGGAAAACGTAATTGTATACACATCGACCAACTGCCCAAACTGCAAAGCAGTGAAGACGTTCCTGGCTGACAAAGGAATTTCTTATGAAGAGCGCAATATCGAGACAAGTGACGAGTTTGCACAACAAGTATGGGATATGGGCGTACGTGCAGTACCTCTGACTGTTATTGGTGAACACCGCATCCTGGGTATGAACAAAACGCAATTCGCAAAAGCACTGGATGCTTAATTATCCCGGTACAGGGATTCAATCAAGCTGCATTAAGCTATTCCGGTTCGCGCGAGCCGTTTGAATATATAATATAAAGGGAGCCTTAGTCCTGAATAGGACTGGGGCTTCTTTTGCTTGAATTAAACCAGTTTCATCAATCATTCAGAATTGTCCAATGTACAAAAGTACGATATCCTTTTCTTAAGTCGCAGGCAGTGAGGTGAAAAGGCAGCATGATGATCGATCAACAGGAGCATTTTCGCTTCTGGGAACAGGCAAGTATACGAGATATCGAGGTTGAACGGACTCTTCTCGCAAAGGGTGAAAGAAAGCTATTCACGACCCAGTCCAGCAGTTTTTTCTGTGTGAGAAGAGGCAATGTGCTTGTACTGCTTAATCAGAAGACATATTCCATCAATCATTTTGAGATGATTCATGCTCCGTCCAAAAGTTTTATCGAGTGTAATGCTGGTTCAGAGGGAGCGGAGTTTATACGAATTTCGTACAAAGCAGCATGGGGATCAGCAAACAGCGAGGAGCCGCAGTGTATAAAGGAACGAATGAATCCAACTCACATTACATATCGTGTGACACCAACTCAGCCGATGATGTTATATGAAATGGCAGATCGAATGCTGGAAGTGCAGCAGCAGGAAGAGCATTCCGTACCACTTCAACTCAAAGCTTTGTTCTATCAATGGCTGTATCACATGGTGGAGCAATTTTATCTGCAGCCTCCAGTTGTAAAAATAGCCAGTCCTGTCGAGCTGGTTACACTGACTCTGGAGTACATGTTGAAAAACTATGCGAAGCCTCACACGTTGGAATCTTTGGCTGCAGTGATGGGGCGGAGTGCAGGGCATCTTTCGAATTGTTTCAAACAAGTGCTCAATCGTGGACCGATTGACTGTCTGATCCGTTTGCGCATGCAAAAAGGGTGCAATTTATTGGCCGAGACCAAGCTTCCCTTGCGAGTTATTGCGTCTTCCATTGGTTATCAGGATGCTTATTATTTCAGCAACGCTTTTAAAAAGTATATTGGAATTTCCCCACAAAAGTATCGCAAGCAAATGTTGGAGGAAGATGTTATATCCTCAGCAGGAAGAAATCATATTGTTGGCACTTCGGACCCATGTTATATTCCTTCATATGATAATGATAATTATTATCAATACTTGGATGGAGGGTCTGATGAAATGCTAAGAAATATAAAGAGAGTACCGATAGCCTTACTGATGGCTTTTGGGTTGTTGTTAAGTGCATGCAGTGGCGGTTCCTCAGGAAACACAGGAGCTGCAGCAGGAGATGGAAGTACCGCTCAATCGGAAGCACCAGCTAACCAGGCGAACGGTTCAGGCGAAAATAATACAAATGAAAATAGCCAAGGGACCACACGTAAAGTGAATACCTCCATGGGTGAGGTGGAAGTACCTGCGAATCCACAGCGTGTTGTAACCGACTTCTTCTTGGGGCATATTCTGGCTCTGGATGTGAAGCCTGTCGGAAGTAATGGCGTATTTATGCAGAACCCTTATCTGGAGGGCAGGGTTGAGGGTATCCAGGATATTTCGGACAACCTTGAGGCCATAACTGGACTGAGTCCCGACCTGATCGTTACAGGCGATGCTAAAAGTTATGAATCATATTCCAAAATTGCACCAACCGTTTTTCTGGATAACTCGGCTCCGGTCCGTGATCAGGTTCAGGAACTTGGCGTGATATTAGGGAAAGAGGCTGAAGCATCGGCATGGCTTACCGATTTTGAACAAAAGGTGACTGCAGCCAAAGAGCGTTTGAGCAGCATATTTAAGGAGGGAGAAACCGTCACGGTCTTTGACGGAGGATTAAGTAAAGATATCACGCTTTACGGTAACGCGCATACGGGCAGAACAATTCACGGCGAATTGGACTTGCCTATGAATGAGAATGTGGCAAGCACCATTGATCCGAAAGTGGGCTGGGCTACCATCTCAAGCGAGCTTGCCGAATCATATGCCGGTGATCGCGTGTTTATGGCCGTGAATGCCAAAGCAGAATCGTACGACTATGCGAGCGATCCGGTGTGGGGCACGTTAGACGCAGTCAAAAACAATGAGTTATACGAAATTGATGGTTACAAATTTTACTTCTCCGATCCTATCTCTGTCATGGGCCAGATCCAGGATATCGTGGACATGATGGTAGAACGTGCCCAAGAAAATTCCCAAAAGTGAGCATGACTCATTTAAAATAATTGATATGGAAAATCCCCTTGCGTCAGTAATCAGGAGCACATGGTAACATGAACTCAAGATACACTGCGAAAGGGGATTTCGTCATTTAAACCAGGTATTCATCTAAAAAAAGATGCTCATAAACGTCTGAAAAACAACATACACCAATACGCCTGACAGCATATACATGAACCCAGCCTTCTTTTTGCTCTGAAACAATCGAAGTATGCCGAGGCTGAACAGCGGCGCAAGCACGATCAAGAACAGGAGTACGGTGACAAACATTTGCGCCGAGATATCTGAAGTATCCACGTAGGTCACGGGTTTTCACTCCGTTTCGTTATAGGAATTAACACAGCGGCAATCATCCCGCCATGACAAAAATCACATATCCTCATTATAACTCTGGATTTCTTTAACAAAAAGGGAGGAAATGGGGCGAAATGATGTCAATTTTCAGCGGTTATTAGACCGACACTCTTATTTTACCTAGAAACTGGGAAATGGCAGAGTAAGCGGCACCAATACGGGTAGAACGGCTGCCCAGTGCTGCCCATTCGATTTGCAAACTGCGACGGTGATAGGGCAGTGTACGTTCTTCGACGACCTGTTTGAGAGCAGTTTCAATCCATGGACCTGCTTCGGAGAGTGGTCCGCCAATGATGATGCGTTCGGGATTGAAGCTGTTAACGATATTCGTGATGCCCACGCCCAGTTTGCGGCCGATGTTCTCGTATAAGTTCAATACTGCCTCATGACCTTGCTGTGCATATTCTACGAGCTCGCGGGTGGTGTGAGCCGGCAAATGAAGCTGATGGTCGGGGTGCTCATAGGCTTTTTCGGAAGCATATAGCTCCCAGCAGCCGTGATTGCCGCAGGAGCAGGGTCTGCCTTCGGCTTCGATTGACATGTGGCCTGTCTCCCCGGCGTAGCCCCAGGCACCTTTGTACAATTCACCGTCTACCATAATTCCCGATCCGATACCCATCCCTGCACTGATATAGATGAGATGACGTACACCAATGCCGCTGCCAAAATTCAATTCCCCATGAGCCCCTGCATTGGCCTCGTTGTCAATCGTTACAGGAAGCTCAAACATCTCCTCCAGCATGGAGCGAAGCTCGACCTTCTCCCAACCCAGGTTGGGTGCAAACAGCACTGTTCCAGCCTCATCTACCATCCCAGGTACCCCAATGCCAATACCAATTACACCATGCGGGGAGGGGGGAGCTGACTGCATCAGATGTTCCGCTGCACGTTTCAGCTGTTCCAATACGGAAGGCACATCATGCTGTTCCAGTTTGATGGCATACTCCGTTATGATATGGCCCTCCAGATCGGTAAGCACACCCTTCAGGTGAGTTACGCTCAGCTCCAGACCAACTGCATATCCAGCCGTACCTCGAAACAGCAGCATGAGCGGCTTGCGGCCACCGCTGGATTCACCCGGACCAATCTCCTGGACAAGCTCATCGCTGATGAGATCGGCAACAAGGTTGGACACGGTTGCTTTGTTAAGTCCCGTAACTTCGGATACTCTTGCGCGGGAAAGAGGGGCATGACGACGAATCGTATCGAGGACGATGGACTTGTTTATTTTTTTAACCAGCATCTGGTCTCCGGTAATTTTCATAACAATCAGGCACTCCTATTCTGTATATAAAAGGGTTCAATCATTCATCCCGTTCTCAAGCTATTCGACTATTATAGCGTAAACAAACCCGGAAAAAACAATTTTATTTTACTTTGTTTAACCAATAGACAAAGTATAACCGATGTGATAGGATAACGGTGTAAACGATTTCTTTAAAACTATTGAGGAGGCATTTTACATGGCCTATTTTGAATCCGTTAATAAAATCGCATTTGAAGGCAAAGACTCCACCAATCCTTTTTCATTCAAACATTATAATCCGGAAGAAGTTGTTGCCGGCAAAACGATGGAAGAGCACTTCCGTTTCGGCATGGCTTACTGGCATACATTAACTGCAGGCGGCAGTGACCCGTTCGGTGCAGAGACAGCTGTTCGTTCTTGGGATAAATACTCGGGTCTGGACCTCGCGAAAGTACGCGTGGAAGCGGCTTTTGAATTTTTGGAAAAAATGAATCTCCCGTTCTTCTGTTTCCACGATGTGGACATCGCACCAGAAGGCAACAGCCTGCGTGAGTTCTACAGCAACATCGACACGATCGTTGACCTGATTGAAGACCACATGAAATCCAGCGGCAAAAAACTGCTCTGGAACACGGCGAACATGTTCTCCAACCCGCGCTTCATGTTTGGTGCAGCTTCCACATGCAATGCTGACGTGTACGCACATGCAGCAGCGCAAATCAAGAAAGGTCTGGAAGTGGGTAAACGTCTGGGCGCTGAAAACTATGTATTCTGGGGCGGCCGTGAAGGTTACGACACATTGCTGAACACAGACATGCAGCTGGAGCAGGACAACATTGCCCGCATGTTCCACATGGCTGTAGACTACGCGAAGGAAATTGGCTTTGACGCACAATTCCTGATCGAGCCTAAACCGAAAGAGCCAACGAAACACCAATATGACTATGATGCAGCGACTTCCATTGCCTTCCTGCAAAAATACGGTTTGGACAAACACTTCAAACTGAACCTGGAAGCAAACCATGCAACTCTGGCTGGTCACACATTCGATCACGAAATCCGTGTTGCCCGTACTAACGGCATGCTCGGTTCCCTCGATGCCAACCAAGGCGATATGCTGATCGGTTGGGATACGGATGAGTTCCCAGTGGATATGTACGATGCAACATTGACAATGTACGAAGTATTGAAAAACGGCGGTATCGGCCGTGGTGGTGTAAACTTTGACGCCAAAGTACGCCGTGGATCCTTCGAAGCAGACGATCTGTTCCTGGCTCACATCGCAGGTATGGATACGTATGCTAAAGGTCTGAAAGTAGCTGCCAAATTGATCGAAGACCGCGTATTCGATGACTTCATCGAAAAACGTTACAGCAGCTTCAAAGAAGGTATCGGTGCTGAGGTTGTTGCAGGCAAAGCGACTCTGGCTTCCCTTGCAGAATACGCACTGAACAACGAGAGCCCACGCAAAAACCAATCCGGTCGTCAAGAATTGCTCAGAGCAAAACTCAACCAATACATCTTGGCTGACTAATAACTGGAATCAACTTGTATAAGCTTGGCTAGGGACACCGTCCATATATGAACGAGCTTGTACCATGGACGTTGAACAGGCATGACATTCGGACCGTCCCCGACTTTCCCCTGGGAAGGCGGGGGCGGTTTTTTGATACCCGAACGGAGTAAATTTCATGCGCATCAAGGTTTGCATGCATTACTAATGACGGATATATGTCGTTGGCGCGATTTTCAGCTACAGAAACGAGTACGCTTTACTCGTTTTCATATCCATGTGTGTCCATGATAATGCATGCAGAACGGAGTGAGCAGAAAGGGCCGAGGAAGCGGAGCGTTCGCTCAGAGTTTTCTGAAAGAAAACTGGCTTCGGAAGCATAGGCTTATCCCTGGATTTCTCCCTTTTTCAAAGGGAATAAAGGAAATCCGGGGATAACGGCGATCCGAGGGTTTTCTGATCACGGAGTGACTTTCATGTATACATGGATTTTTCGTGGATATAACCTGTGATAAACGAAAGGAGTTAACCCATGAGTTACGTAATTGGTGTCGATCTGGGAACCAGCGCAGTCAAAACGGTGCTGGTTAACCGCGAAGGAAAAGTGGCATTTGAAGCATCCGAGGCTTACCCGCTGCACCAGCCCAAGGCTGGCTACAGTGAGCAGAATCCGGAAGATTGGGTAGAACAGACGATTGTCTCCCTGCGCAAATTGCTGGAAGTATCCGGCGTACAGCCTTCTGAAATTGAGGGGCTTAGTTTCTCTGGGCAAATGCATGGACTTGTTCTGGTAGATGCAGAGGGGAAACCACTGCGCAATGCCATTCTGTGGAACGATACACGTACTACGGCTCAGTGCCGCCGCATTGAGAAAGTATTGGACAATAAACTATTAAGCATCGCCCGGAACCGTGCACTAGAAGGCTTCACGCTGCCGAAAATCCTGTGGGTACAGGAAAACGAGCCGGAGCTGCTGCAGCAAGCATCCTTGTTCCTGCTGCCGAAGGACTATGTTCGTTATCGCCTGACTGGCGATTATGCCATGGATTATTCGGATGCAGCAGGTACATTGCTGCTGGACGTTGCTGGCAAGGAGTGGAGCAAGGAGATTGCGGAAGCTTTTGAACTGCCGATCTCACTTTGTCCGCGTCTCGTGGAATCGTTTGAAGAAGTGGGCACATTGCTTCCAGAGATCGCAGATCAAACGGGCCTTGCGGCTGCGACCAAAGTATTTGCAGGTGGAGCCGACAATGCGTGCGGGGCAATCGGCGCAGGCATTCTGAGTGAAGGACAAACGATGTGCAGCATCGGTACGTCTGGGGTTGTGCTTTCTTATGAAGAACGCAAAGACCTCGATTTCGAAGGCAAAGTCCACTTCTTTAACCATGGGGAGAAGGATGCCTTCTATATTATGGGGGTAACGCTTGCAGCTGGATACAGCCTGTCCTGGTTTAAGGATACGTTTGCAGCGGACAAATCGTTTGATGTGCTCTTGCAGGGCATTGATCAGGTTCCGGCTGGCAGCAACGGATTGCTGTTCACCCCTTATATCGTCGGAGAGCGGACGCCTCATCCAGATGCGAACATTCGCGGCAGCTTTATTGGCATGGATGCCGGACATAAGCTGGAGCACTTTGGGCGTGCAGTCATGGAAGGAATTACGTTCTCCCTGCGGGAATCGATCGATATTCTGCGTGGTGCAGGCAAAACGGTCAATGAGGTCATCTCCATCGGAGGTGGTGCCAAAAATGAAGCCTGGCTGCAAATGCAGGCGGATATCTTTGACGCCACGATTGTGAAGCTTGAGAGTGAGCAGGGCCCGGCAATGGGCGCGGCAATGCTTGCAGCATATGGCTGCGGCTGGTTCCCTTCCCTGCAGGATTGTGCGTCAGCGTTCATTCGCCCTGCCAAATCCTATGTACCGAACCCGGAAACGGTAGCCGTATATGATGGACTCTTTGCACTGTATCAGGAAGTATATGGTCAGACACGCAGCCTGAATGATCGTCTGGCAGAGTACCGTTAATTCATAACGTGAATCATTCAATATATGTAACAAAGGTTAACCGAAGCACTCGCGGAAGCGGGTGCTTTTTTTGTTGAATATAGACAGGAACTAAAAGCACTGGAGCACAGTAAGTGGTGAGTTCCGAGAGCGGAGTTCTCAGACATAACCCCATCCCGGATATGCATAGATTGAATATAGAGGATGGGCATAAGCCAACAAGCCAGACGTCAAAGTGAGGCCGATGATGGGTCAAGATGAAAGTTTATCTGATAAATACTTAAGCCTGTAAATATGCTCCAATCCAGTCCTATATACCTTACTTAGCTGCAATCGGATAGCAAAACCTTGAGAGATAATAAAAGTCAGCTTCAGACGTGGAGGTGAGGCTTTGAATGACCGTGAGGAAGACGAAAGACCACATATTACGCTGTCCATGATCGTACGCAATGAAGAACAGCGATATCTTAGACAGGCGCTGCAAACGCACCGGCCTTGGATTGATCGTGCGGTCATCATAGATGATGGGAGCACCGATAATACGGTTGCTCTATGTAAACAGCTGCTTGAAGGGATTCCCCTGGTCATGGTGGAAAATCGGGCGTCCCGGTTCGCCGATGAAGTGAGTCTGCGCAAGCAGCAATGGAAGGCAACGATAGCTACTGGACCCGAATGGATTCTGAATCTGGATGCCGATGAGATTTTGACGGCAGACTTTGGCATGCAGCGCAATCAGCTTCTGGGAAGTAGCGAGGATGCGATCTACTTCAGATTGTTTGATATGTGGAACGATACGCACTACCGGGAGGATCAATATTGGCAGGCACATGCATATTACCGTCCATTTCTTGTCCGTTATCGTCCCGGATTGACTTATGAGTGGAAGGAAACCCCGCAGCACTGCGGACGTTTCCCTCTTACGATCCAGCATTTTGCCTATGGATGTCATACGCCTCGTGTGAAGCATTACGGCTGGGCTCGCGAGGAGGATCGCATCCGCAAATTCGAGCGTTATCAGGCACTGGACCCGGAGGCAAGGTACGGCTGGAGAGAACAGTATGAATCCATTCTGGATACAGATCCAAGGCTGCTGCCCTGGATGGAATAAGAAAGGGGGCCTGTACTTGAATAAGGTAAAACCGAAGGAGAAGGTGCTGATTGCCAGTCCGGTTCGTCAAACCGCAGCAGTGCTCCGTGAATTTTTGGAATCTCTGACCTTCTTGGAGCGAACGACGGTGGAGACGGACTATTTGTTTATAGACGATAATGAAGAGGAGGCGTCTTCCAATATCCTTCGTGAATTTGCATCACAGCATGAAGGAACTGTATTTGAATCAGATAACGATGATGGAACTGCTCAGGGAAAAGGGACATACAGCAGGGATGAGGGAGGTCATTATTGGCGCGACGAACAGATTTGGCGGGTAGCCAGATTAAAAAACCGCATCTTGCAATACGCCCGCGAACAGCATTACGATGCTGTTTTCCTGATTGATTCCGATCTTGTGCTGCATCCCCGCACGCTGGAACAGCTTGTCTCCACGCAGAAGGATATTGTATCGAATATTTTCTGGACGCGCTGGCAGCCGGGTACAAGGGAAATGCCGCAGGTATGGCTGCAGGATGAGTATGCTTTGTACCGAAAAGGCGGGAAATCCGAAGCGAGTAAGGAAATTTTGGATGAGAACACGCAAACCGATGCCTTTCTAAACCAATTGCGAGTGCCAGGCTGTTACGAAGTTGGTGGGCTTGGTGCATGTACGCTCATTCGCAAGAATGCTCTGGTGGGTGGGGTTTCCTTCGACCAGATTCCGAATGTCTCGTTCTGGGGTGAGGATCGTCATTTTTGCATTCGAGCCCAAGCACTTGGTTTTCGTTTATACGTGGATACCCATCTTCCGGCCTATCATATCTATCGATTATCAGAACTTCCCGGTGCTGCTGCGTATAATCGCAGGGTCAGACGAGGAGAAGAGTCAATCAGTATAACGCTGTGTATGATTGTGAAAAATGAAGAGGCTTCCCTGGCCAGATGCCTGGATTCGGTGAAGGGCATTGCCGACGAGATCGTCATCGTGGACACCGGATCAACGGATCGCACACGTCAAATTGCGGCCAAATATACAGAACGAATCGTTGATTTTGAATGGATCGATGATTTTGCAGCTGCACGCAATTTTGCCTTCGATCAGGCAACCACGGAATATATACTTTGGCTGGATGCTGATGATGTGTTCGAACCAAATGACCAGGAGAAGCTTATTGGTTTGAAACACTCTCTTGATCCTTCGGTAGACAGCGTTACCATGGACTATAATCTGTCATTCACTCCAGATGGGAAGGTTGCCTACAGTTTGAGAAGGAATCGACTGGTGCGACGGGATCGGAATTTCCGCTGGATTGGTGCAGTGCATGAATATCTGGAAGTTGGAGGAAATTTGCTGCATAGCGATATTGCGGTGACCCATAAGAAAGACAAGGAGTACACTGACCGCAACCTGAGGATTTACCGCAAGCGTGAGGAAGCAGGAGAACATTTTACTCCCCGGGATCTCTATTACTTCGGTAATGAACTGAAAGACCATGGACAGCATGAAGATGCGATTACATACTACGGGAAGTTTTTGAATACGGGTCTTGGTTGGGTGGAAGATCAGATTGCCGCCTGCCAGAAAATTGCAGATTGCGAAGCGGCATTGGGGCGCTCAGAACAGGAAGTTTCAGCGCTTCTGAGGTCGTTTGCCTATGATTTGCCGAGAGCAGAGATCTGCTGCCGCCTGGGTGGTTATTTCGCGGACCGAGGAGATTATCGCAAGGCGGTATTCTGGTATGAACAGGCGACCCAAGCTGTTCGTCCTGCCGATCCGATGGTCGTGCTGAACGAAGCAGCCTGGACATGGATGCCCCACTTACAGCTATGCGTATGTTATGACCGGCTGGGCAATCGTGCCAAGGCGAAGAAGCACAATGATATTGCTCTGGCATATCATCCTACACATCCCAGCATGCTGTACAATGATCAATATTTCAAGGATCTGGAAAAGGAAAGTGTACTGGAAGAGGCTTGATTCCGGCAAAATCTCTCTTATGGTCATGGGGTGAATGGGTGTTATCCACCGACATTCGTCCATGTTGATAAGAGAGGTTTTTTTGGGTTGTGTATTTCATCAAGGATAAATTCGTTTTACAATATGAATTAACGGAAAAGCGGTGATAATAATACTGTCTTCGGCTGCCGAATCTATGAAGCAAGGGGAAGCTCGCATGAATTTGACCGAAGTACTACTGGAGTCGAGGCTGGTTGCCATTGTTCGCGGCATTAGCCGGGAAGCAGCAATAACAGCAGGAAAAGGCATGACAGATGGAGGAATCCGTCTGATGGAAGTAACACTTAATACACCTGGGGCGCACGAGATTATCGGAGACTGGCGGACCCGGCATGAAGGACAGGCTTATGTGGGAGCAGGAACGGTTCTTAATGTGCAGATGGCCAAGGAAGCCGTTGCTGCAGGTGCTCAATTTCTGGTATCGCCCAATGTCGATCTGTCCGTTATTGAATATGCTGTAGAACATGGGGTGGAAATTTGGCCAGGAGCCATGACACCAACCGAGATTGTAGCTGCCTATGAAGCAGGCGCACGTGTAGTGAAGTTATTTCCGATGGCGAGTCTGGGATTGCCGTATTTACGGGAGATCAAGGCGCCACTTAATCATATCCCGCTGCTTGCAACGGGCGGAGCTAATCTAAACAATATTACAGACTACTTTGCTGCTGGTGCAGCAGCTGTAGGACTTGGCAGTGCACTTTTGCCGAGAGAGGCACTGGATGCAGGGAATCATGAACAGATTGCAGCATGTACACATGCATTTGTGGAAGCAGCAAGAGTCAAAAAGTAAAAAACTCAATCTACAATATGTATATTTGGGTATATATAAAAGATGCAGCTGTTTAACAGGGCGTTAATGGTGTTGGCGTAGAATAGGTGTATGACAGAGGCCGGAGAGGAGAAATGCACAGTGAAAGCCAGAACGATGATTGGTGGAGTTATTGCTGTTGCTGCCGTAACGGCAGGTGGCTTATGGAAGGCAGCGGTGAAGAGTCAGACACCCAAAAAGATCCCCATCACGATTACTCCGCCCATGCCATTCGAAGATGTCACCTTCGAGAGTGGCGGAGGACGGGTTCATGGATGGTTTATTCCGGCTGGCGCCCATGTTCCCAAACCTTGGCCGTTAATCATTATCGCCCATGGCTGGGGTTCCAACCGATCACGTGTGCTCCGTTACGCACGTCCCATCTGGGAAGCCGGATATGCTCTCTTTATGTATGATGTTCGGAGTCATGGGGCCAGTGATCCGGTAAAAGCAGCGTCTGCCTATCTGTTCCGTGACGATCTGCTCTCTGCACTACGCTACACCACCTCTCGGCCGGAGATCGATCCGGGTGCCATCGGTGTGCTCGGCCATTCCCTTGGAGGTCTGGGAACGATCATGGCGGTAACGGAACATATTCCGGTGTCGGCAGTCATCACGGATTCGATGCCATCCCAGTTTGAAGTAATCGTCAGCTCGGAGCTGAAACGTCGGCGATTGCCGCTGTTCCCACTGGCGCAGTTGATTCCGCGAATCTGGTTCTGGAGGCTCGGTGAATCACTGAAAACGTACCGCCAGCGCGATCCGGTCCTGCTGCTGAATGAACGGCGTAAAGGCATGCAGCTGCCAATGCTTATGGTGCATTCCAAGGGAGATAATTTTATCCCGCCAAGTGAGCTGGAATACTTCATGTCCAAGGCTGATCCGCCTGTAGAGCATCTGTGGGTGAATAGCGGCGGACACAGCTGCTCAGAGGAAGACCCTGCCTTCTGGGAGACCGTCATTCCGTTCTTGAAAAAACATGTTCAGGTTCAGGCTCAACCGCACAATTCGGACATAACCTCTAATGAATCTTAATAACCGTTAGCCTGCATGACAATCGGGCTAACAGTGAAAACGCCAACCAGGTTGGCGTTTTTTGGTCTGTTCAAACCATTATGCAAAAATTCTCATTTGTAAAATTGTTGGGAAAATGACGATTAAAAAGGAAGCTTATGGTATCATAGAATAGACTGGCAATATTCATGCAGGGTTATTTCGCATGCATCCATGTATGAAATTGAAGGGAGAGGTCCAGATTTGAGTTTTCAGATTCGATTCAAAATGATGACAGCCAGAGCTGCTTCAGCAGCCATGGCGGCATTGCTTCTGGCATCGCAGACTCCAGGGTTTGCAGGCAGCGTGTCAGCAGCGCAAGCAGAGCAGGTAACAGAAGCTGCACCGGGGGAAAATGAACAACTAGACGTGACTAGCAATGACGTGCCTGAGGGGGCTAAAATCTCCTCCAAGCAAGCCAGTGAGAATATATTGAAACTGTTTCCGATGTTGAAAAAGGCGACCATCACCTCGTCGCAATTTGATCCGAACAACCAATTTCCTCCGCTGGAGTACAAAACATGGGATATCGGGTTTCAGATTACCGAGGGGAATCATTCCATGGGGTTCAGCGCATCTGTACATGCAGGGACAGGGGAAGTCCTGAGTGTACATTTGCCATCTGATTTATTGGATAAGCAGTTATCTGGGTCAGAAGCCAAACTGACCAAGGATGAAGTGGAAGAGCAGGCTGTGGCCTTTCTGTACAAGGCCATCCCTGGTTTGAAGGAAGGCGCATACGCATCATTGGGAGACCTGTACCAAACGGCGGGACAGCAATCGTTGTTTGGCAGAACCGAATATCAATTTGCATACCAACTGAAGCATGACGGTTTGTTATCTGATGCGGAGACGGTTTACATAAGTGTGGATCAAAGTGGCCTGGTAACAGGATATTCACGAATGACGACCGCGGCAGAATATCCTTCATCGAAACCAGCTATGTCTGCAGAGAAGGCAAGGGAGCAATTCGAAGACCAGTTCGATGTAGAACTCGCCTACATTTCGAAAAACCGCCTGTCTTCAAAGCAAGGTCAGGCGTATTATCTTGGATATACGCCGAAGGATTCCAGCATGGTTCCACTTGAGGCGAATACGTTGGAACGGTTCAACGCTATGACTGGAAAAGTCATTACCGAGGATACCGTACAGCAGGACAAACCGCTGAAAGGCAGTGTGGCTGCTTTTGTTCCAGCGAAAGGACAGAGACTGAATGCCCAGCAGGCGGAGAGCCTGGTGAAAAAGAGCTTTGGCATTCCGGAAGGATACAAGCTGGATTACAGCCAGTTAAATAAAGGTAGCTACTGGAGTCCAAACAATCAGGTTTGGAGTCTGAGCTGGAGCAACCGAAACGCGAATATGTCCTATATGTTCATGCGGGACATTTCAGCACAAGTGGATGCCACCACCGGGCAAATATACAGCTATAGCCTGTATCAGCGAATGAGTCCGGATGCCGCACAAGAGAAACCGGATGAGAAAAATGAAGGCAAGTCCGTAACCCGTACACAAGCCGAGAAACTTGCGATTAATTCGGTTATTGCACTTGTACCGGATGCGACGGAACAGTTCAAGCTGTCCAGCGTGCTTGAGGTAGAGGATGCCCGCACGTTCATTTTTCAGCGTTACTTGAATGGAATCGCGGTTAAGGATGATCAGGTACAGGTACAGGTCCTGAACGATGGGACGATTAGCGAATTTTACGCCAATCTTGCTGCAACGCCTGAGCAGCTGCCTGCAAGTAAGGAGCCGGCGATCAGCTACGAAGAGGCAAAAGCGGCCTACCTCGAAGAATTCAAGCTGGTTCTGGCATACTCCCGTTATGGTGGACATGGTACGAGCAGCGGCCAAGTCACTCCGTCGGGGATCAATCTTGCGTATATGCCTACACGGGATGATAAATCGATCTACGGCAGCTATGAAGTACTTGATGCCAATACAGGCGAATGGACGTCTTTGTACAACACTTCCAGCACGGCAGCTCAAGCTGCACCTAGTGATATTGCTGGTCATGTGGCTGAAGAGGCCATCCTTAATATGACCCAGCATAGCGTCCTGATTCCTGACGAGCAGGGACGTGTTTTCCCGGATCGGGTGATTACCCGAGGAGATTGGTTTAACTATCTCGCGAGAGCAGTTAATCCGAATCTGGACATCTATTACACTGTGAACGGGGATGACAAGCTGTATGCGGACATTACCCCAGATAGCCCTTACTATCAGGCAGTGCGTACATTAATTGACCAGCGCTGGCTCGCTGGCGCTGATCCAGAGGTCAGTCTGAATCCACAGGATGAGATGACTCGGGAAGAACTGGCTGTATTACTTGTCCGTATACTTCGTTACGAGAAGCTGGCTGGGTTCTACACCATGCCATCGGATCTGCCGAACCTTGTAGATGCGAATTCGATTACCAATAAAGGTGCTGTATCTCTTAGCATGAAGCTGGGATTGCTTCCTTCCATTGAAGGGCGTTTCATGCCGGCACGCAAAGTGACTGTAGCTGAAGCGTCACAGGTACTGGAGCGATTGGCCAAGCTGCAGGGCAAGACAGATTCATTTATGACAGGCAGTCGTCTGTATTAAGAGGTATTCTTGCATAACCCGCTCTGGTAAGTCATAGGCTGGATCTAGCGGGTATGTGTTATTTTGCTGAAGACAAGGGAGACCTTCTGCGGAAGGTCTCTTTTGATGCTTTTCGACAAAACTAGAAGCCTGACGTCAGATCCTTTTGTGATACAATGAGCATGAGAATGTTGCAAAGAGAGGTGGGATCCTTTCATGGGCAAAAACGGAAAACGAGTGATCACCATATTGCTGGCAGGCTGTCTGATTGCGGTGGCTTTACCTCGTGCGGTTGACCTTGATCAACTGTATGCTGCATCGGACACGTCCGATATTTCAACAACCAAGGATTTACGTCAGACGTTGCTTACAGCCATGTCACAGCGAACGGAGGAGCTTGTATTTACATACAAGGGCGATGTGAAAGGACTCAAAAAGCAGCTCCAGAGCTCCATTGATGAAGCAATGACCAGTGATCCCTATATCCAATATACCGTCAAAAGTTATGCTTTTAATTATAAAGGCTCCAACGTTTCGGCCGAGGTCCATGTGAATTTGTCCTACCGGGAGACCAAGGAACAGACCGATTACGTTAACCGCAAAGTGACCCATGTGTTAAAAGAGATTATCACACCTGGCATGACGAATCATGAAAAGGTGAAAGCGATCCATGACTGGATAGTTCTCCATCTTGCCTATGATACTTCTCTACAGAAATACACGGCCTATGATGGACTTGTCACGGGCAGCACCGTATGTCAGGGATATTCCCTGCTTGCTTACCGTATGCTGGAACAGGTAGGTATTGAGAACCGGATTGTGGAAGGTACGGCAGGTGATCAGCTGCATGCGTGGAATATCGTGAAGCTGGACGGCAAATGGTACCACATGGACACGACCTGGGATGATCCGACACCTGACCGCAAAGGAAAAGTTAGCCATAACTACTATTTGCTCAGCGACGACGAGATGGCACGTGACCATATCTGGACAGGAAAAGGCAAATATCCGACTGCACCAGCTCCCTACCGGGAGGCCCTGCAAACCTTGATACAAAGCGGCGGCAGCAAGGCAGCTGCGTATCAGAAGCTGTACCATACGCTGGAATATTCGCTCTATGACGAGAAAGATGCGGTTAGTGGACATTCCGCACTGGAAACCAAGGTGAAGAATGTGCTGAAGGAAGGTGGAACCACACTGACTTTCAGATACAAAGGTACCGAGACCAGTCTGGTTGAAGATTTGCAGAATTTGTATCAGCTCGGGATGAAATCGATATCGTATTATGTGTCCAAAATGGAAGATACAACTGATCTGCGTGTGAAGATCAATTGGACGTTATGAATCAAGGCGGATGTAATAACGCCTTAATGGTATACAAACAAATCCCCCTGCTTCTAAACCGTTGAGAACGGTCAGAAGCAGGGGGATTTTCTATACGTTTACTGCGCAGAGGAATCCGTAGGGGAGAAGTCACATTCCTGCAGCGGCACCACTTTGGTTTTCTTGATCCACTTGTAACCAAGCCATAGAATCAGGAACAGCGGTACACTCAGGTAAGCAACAAGCGCTCCGCTCCAGTCGATCTGGTCGCCCGTAAAGGCCTGATAGTTCTGACCGATAATGACGATGATACAGAGTACAAAAGCGAATATCGGTCCGAACGGGAACCAGCGTGCCCGATAAGGCAAGTCTTTCAAGTCCCTGCCCTGGGCAACATAAGCCCGGCGGAAGCGATAATGGCTGATTGCGATGCCTAGCCAGGTGATAAATCCGCACATGCCGGAGGCATTCAGCAGCCAGGTATACACAATACCATCACCGAACAGGGAAGCGAGAAACGCCAGCATACCGACAGCTGTAGTTACAAGCAGGGCATTCATTGGAATGCCTTTTTTGTTCAGTCGTGCAAGGAAACGCGGCGCCTTGCCATCACGGGCAAGAGCATAGAGTACCCGGCTTGAAGCATACATGCCAGAGTTGCCGGCAGACAGCACAGAGGTCAGAATGACCGCATTCATTACCGAAGCTGCAATGGCAAGCCCGGCTTTTTCAAATACTAGCGTAAATGGACTGACACCGATGTTGTTCAGATCACCTTTGAGCAGGTTCGGATGCGTATACGGGATGATCAAACTGATTACCGTGATGGCCAAAATATAGAAGATCAAAATCCGCCAGAATACCTGCCGAATGGCACGAGGCACATTCTCACGCGGATTTTCACTCTCACCCGCAGCTACACCAATGAGCTCGGTTCCCTGGAAAGAGAACCCTGCAGCCATGAACACACCAAGTACGGCGAAGAATCCGCCATGGATGGGCGCATCACCCACTGTAAAGTTGCTGAAACCAACTGCTTCTCCGCCCATAATACCGAAGATCATCAGCACACCCACGGTCAAAAAGATAATGACGGTAGCCACTTTGATGATGGCAAACCAATATTCCGATTCGCCATAACCTTTAACAGACAGCACATTCAGAGCAAAGATTAAAACGAGAAAGAGCAGGCTCCATAACATGGACGAGCTGTCAGGGAACCAATACTTGATGAGTACCGTAGCTGCAGCCAGTTCGGCCGCAATGGTGACGGCCCAGTTGTACCAGAAATTCCAGCCCATGGCGAAGCCAAGTGCGGGATCGACGAAACGAGCGGCATACGTATTAAATGAACCGGAGTCAGGCATAAATGTAGCCAGTTCTCCAAGGCTTGTCATCAGAAAGTAAACCATGATACCGACGGCGGCATATGCAATCAATGCACCACCCGGTCCGGCTGTGGAGATGGCGGTACCACTTGCGAGGAACAGCCCTGTACCGATGGAGCCACCGAGGGCAATCATCGTCATATGCCGTGCACGCAATCCTTTTTTCAGCGAACCGTTTCCTGCTGTTGTTTGCTTGTTGCGGTCTTGCAATGAAAACACTCCTTCACTCAGCGTACTGATGATATGGATCAATGGCACTATACACACAAAAGACCGCAGGCTTCAGCCTGCGGTCTTATTATCCATTGTCCGCACCTGTCCCAGATGTTATAAGATAGCTCAACACAGAAGAATTCATACCACCCATGCGGGCTGGTGTGTATCTCTGTGACAGTTCTGTACCTTTCGGCAGCAGCCCCAACCATACTGGACAAATGTAAGGAACCGTCCAGCAGGCTTCGGCGGGTGCACCTTTCGGCTGATCTCATGAGCGGCTCCTTAGCGCCTCCTTCAGCTTACTGATCGCACCCGCGACCTCTACCTCATCATCGTGGATGAGGTGTATCTATTGTCTATGAAATTATTGAATAGCAGAACGTTACATGCCATGTTCTGTTGCTCAAACAGACATTCAGTATACCTTTCCTTGTTTCATCATGCAATAACAAAAGTTGGATGTTCTTTTAACAAGGACTATTCCGTCTTTTTGTTGCGTCCGGCCATTTGCTGCCATACGGTACCTGCAGCCTGTTCACCGGATTCAATTCGCTCCAGTGCCATCTTGGCCTGCAGGCTAACCTCAAATTCGGGATCGTCCGCTGCCTTCCGCAGAGCTTGTTCTGCTTCTTCGGTTCCCACTTCATATAAGAAACGGGCCGCCCGCCAGCGCACCAGTTTGCTGCTGTCGGTGAGCGTAGCTGTCATCGCAGCGGTTGCAGCCGGGTCGCCGATATCGGACAAGGTGTCTCCAGCGGTACGACGTACGGCAGGGGAGCTGTCTTTGAGTGCTTCATACAGCAATTCCATGGCTTCCGGCGTTTTGATGTCCCCAAGATAGACTACTGCCAACCGGCGGATCTGCATTTTACTGTCATGCAGGGCGCGGGCAATAAGCGGCAATCTCTCTTCTGTAGGTTCCATACCGTCAAAAGCTGCATAGCGTACATTCCAATCCTCACTGCTCAGTGCTTCTTCCAGCTCGGCACCTTCGAGCTTGCGGCGGCGTTCCACAAACTCTTCTGTATTGGTTCCGTGCGCAATGGCCTGTTCAATGACCTGCTTCAGACGCTCCGGAGGATAGGCTGCCTCCAGCTCCTGCTCAACCTCACGGGCAATATCCGGCAATTCACCGTACCGTACGCCGTAATCACTTAATTTACGTTCTTTGATCAGCGTTGCACTGGCCACTTCGGTAACGGCCTTAACGAATCGATCGGAGAGAGAAATTCGTTCTTCTTTTGCACCGGCCTTAACCCGAATCTGCATCGGAACACCGCGGAAAAACTGTACAAATACTTGTGCTTCGCCAAAGTGCTCACCTGATGCATCCTCGGATTCAATCCAGTCGAGGTCAATGCCTTGTTGGCCCAGACGGTTCTGGACTTCCCCCAGAATGACGGACCAGTCGGCATTCCCCTTGCGATCCAGCGCAACGAAGTCCGTGGTATGAAATACACTTTTAACGCCAGGAATATGGAGCATTTGGCGGATAAACGCTGGAGCAGAACGTTCATTATCCAGCGTGTAGGTTCTGCGGATCCCGTCTTCGAGACGCTCATCAAGGTGAAGCATCATCGTATTGGGACTGGGTGTTGGTTCAATGGAAACAATATTCATCGGTTCATAACCTCCTGTACCGGATTCATCATTTAAGTTCCCGTGATAGCAACGGGTATATCCCTATTTTACATGAATGGAGGCAAACTGCGAAATGGATGACAAACCTTACATAGTTGTGTGAGAAGTACTAAGATAGTTAACACTTCTTTCATGTTCACTCACAAACATTTTTAAATGAAGATCGGCACAATAAGTAGAATGAAACAACTGGAGGTTACAACTATGGAACGTATAACAGTACTTTCGGACGGAAGCCGCGGTATTGCTTATGAGCATATTATCGAATTGTTTAACGAGTGGATGGAGGAAGAGCAGGAAGAATGCATCCGAGGCGAGGAACAAAACCAGAAGATGGTTTCAAGGTCTACTTGGGGCCGATCCCGTTATTGCATTGTCGATTACATGGATGCAAGCCAGGCCATATCGGCATCCAATGCCATTCGTGCCTTTTTGCCACAGCTGCCACTGCTGGTCATTACCGATTTCCAATCGTTGATTCGCAGACAGCATGTGCAGCAGATTACCGGTAATGGCCTCATTAAGATGATGCTGTGGAATCCGAGCGAGCCACATCAGCTTTATTTGGACATTCAGAAATGGTTGTACTCCACACTGCAGGATCAAGAAAAAGCCATGCCCTCTGCCATGTCGATACAGAAATACACACGGAGAGGGCATAGCCACTAGTTAAGGAATATTGTATTAAGTCACATACTTATAACCTGTTCCCCAAACGGTCTTGATATAGCGTGGATTTTTGGGGTCGGGTTCGATTTTCTTACGCAAGCTGGAGATATGTACATCAATGGTACGGTCCAGGTAGGCTCGTTCCGATCCTTTAATTCGGTCCATAAGCTCATTACGGGTAAATACTTTACCCGGATATTTGTACAATTCTTTCATGATCTCAAATTCAATATGAGTGACTTCGATTTCTACTCCGTTGACGAACAGTGTCCGTCTATATTCATTCACAGTTACATGTCCCGTATGTTCTGATGGTTTATCCTCTTTTGCTGGTTTATCAGGATACGAAATGGCGGATCTGCGCAGCAGTGCCTTGATCCTTGCGTCCAGCTCCTTCAGACTAAAAGGCTTACAAAGAAAATCATCAGCACCGTTATGTAATGCTCGGAGCCGGTCATTCAGCATTGTACTTGCTGAAATCATGAGAATCGGTACAGTGGAATGCTGGCGAAACGCATCTACCAGATCATTTCCATCCATTTCCGGCAGCATCAGATCAGTCACAACAATATCCGGCCCGAACTGCGGGAAAAGTTGAAGTGCCTCACGGGCATGATGAACCCGTTCTGTTATGTATCCTTCCTCCTCAAGAAAGAAAGCAATCATGTCAGCCAGATTTTTCTCATCTTCTATAAGAAGTACTTTGATAGACATAGAGGTCACACTCCTGATGAAAAGAATTTGTTAAGAAATTACTAAAAAAAAGCTGAGTTTAGTGTAGAAATACCACAAATTTTTTAATGTTTATATTCCAATATATAGGATGTATATGTAGGGGAGTACAAACTTGAGAAGAGCTTCAGTATTTTACCATAGCTGTGGCTATTTTGCCGACAAATCAAATTTTTCCAATAGAAAAACCTTTTAATATATACAGTATAATGTATCAGGGGGATTTGAGGAAAGAAAAGTAGATAGAACCGCTCTCGTTTATAGGAGGTACCAACGTTGTTGTTGAATACGGATATAGAACTAGGCCAAGAGGATTGTAGTCCATGCTTCGAATAATGGCCGCAAAAATGCTGGTATGGATTGTAGAGAAATTGCGAATCGCTTGGATAGGTACTGTGATTCTCATCGTGCTTGGAGCCTTGGGAAGCATATACCCACTTACGTTGTTTTATGGCGTCCAGTTAATGTTCGGCAGTGCAGCAGTCCTTGTTGCCCTACGCTTACATGGCGGAATGTATGGTTTTATCACCTTTGCTGCAATTAGTGGAATACATCTGCTTTATAATGGGCCAACTTCACATTGTCTCTACATGGTCTTTGGTCATTTTATTGAATTGCTCTGGATGCTGGGCTGGCAGATGCGTTGGAAGAACGGAAGCATTATGAAGGCGAATGCCGTGTTTTGGGTTGTGATGTTATTACCTGTCTTGGGGTATGGGCATTATATCCTGAACATGAATCTGGATGAAGTAAAGTATGCATACATGCATATTGCCGTGGTCAGTATGGTTAACGCGCTAATTGCCGGAATCATAATAGACTTCTGGATCACCAACGGCGAGCATCCATCGAAAAGGACAGGCACCATCCCGCTTAGCCGAATTGCTTTTAAATATGTGGTCGTGTTTGTTGTTGTGGTCTCCCTATTTCTTTTATCAGCTGATAGCCGCAGACAGTTAAGTCAAATTCATGAAACGATTATATTAAATATGAAACACGCAGCCAATGCAGTGACGCAGGATCTGGATGAACGATTCTTGACGGTTCAAAATATGCAGCGGGGCATGGAGCGTTATCATCATCTATTGGATGTAAACGTCATTATTCTGGATAAGAATGATCGCGTGATTGCATCCGGGCTGGATACCGTAATCGTTGGCGAATATTTAAATACAAGCAATTATCGTTATCTGAAAGAGGGGGAGTCCTCCATTATCTTCCGTTCAGGAGACGCTTATTACAGCGATGCGCTCACCTACTGGAAGCATGCTTCATTTATCTATAAAGCAGATGTTGAGTCAGATACTTCGTACCGTGTGTATGTGGAGACAAGTTCAGCCAATTATTATTCACGGATTGAAAGGATCTATCTGACTACCCTGCAGAGTCTGTTTCTCATTTTTGTAACCTCGATGGTTGTGGCTGCCCCATTAAGCCGAAAGGTGGTGAGTCCTCTGATCAGGCTTACTCGGATGACTGGCTTACTCCCAAGATTATTATTTCGTAAAGGCAAAATGGATTGGCCAACAAGCCATGTCATGGAAGTTCAAATTTTGATTGGCAATCTGCGCAAAATGGCAGATGTTCTGCTTGAACAATTCGAACAGATCCGCCAGGATAAATTAACACTGGAGGACAGGGTTCGTGCACGGACCAAGGAACTGAAAAATAGTGAGGAAATCAAACGCGCTATTATCGATTCATCCATTGATGCCATTATTGCTGTGGATTCCAACGGACTGATCATTGAGTTCAATCCCGAAGCCGAAAGAATGTTTGGGCTAAAACGGGAAGAGGTCGTTCTTGAGACCGATGCTCCGTCCCTTTTTCAGGGGGCGAGTTGCGTGGAAATCAAAGGAATGCTGGAGCGATACGAATATATCCGGGGCAAGCGGCATGCCAATGTCGAGGAGATATCAGGCATTCGCAGAGATGGTTCGGTTTTCCCGATAGAATACAAAATTGTGGAGATTCAGCTCGGCAACAATGAGAAGCTATATAACTTGTTTATCAAAGATATTACGGATAAAACACGAGCAGAAGAAGAACGTGTGCGTCATGCACTCGCGCTCGAGAAACTGAATGCAGAATTGTTTAATGAAAAAATTGCAATTCAGGAACAGCGCGATATCAGTGAACACTTTATTGAATCCGTTCGGGAAGGGCTGGTCATGTCCGATCGCTCTGGCATGATTACCATCGTTAACCGAAGGGTCGAGGAAATGTTCGGCCTTGGTAACTTCCTGGGCAGATCCATTGAAGAATTTGCTCAAGCCATGGATAAGGTTGTCCTGACGGATGACTTCAATCTGGTGGAGCAAACGAAGGCTTTTTTGCACGGGGAACGTGCTTTTGTGGAGACCGAATTCAGTTTTAATAACAAGGAAAAAAGCGTATTTTCCCTCTATATTAAACAAGTGGATGTGCCTGGCAAAAACCATGGGTTCCTGCTTGTGTTCCGCGACCGTACGGAAGAAGAACGCCTGAATCGAATGAAAAACGAGTTGATAAGCGTGGTATCCCATGAGCTGAGGACCCCAGTCGCAACCATCATGGGTTATGTAGAATTAATGATGATGTATGATTTACCTGCTTCACAGCGACAGGAGTTTATGGAAACGATCTCGTCGGAGGGCAGCCGGCTTAGCAGCCTGCTTGAGGATGTACTGGACATCCAGCGTCTGGACAACGACAGTATGACTTATCATATGACCTATGTACCGCTGCTGGAATTAGTGGAGGGTGTTGCCGAGCAATGGAATATCAAATCCATCCAGCGTATCTATGTGCATGCCTTTAACGGCGATTTCTTTGCTTATGCAGACCAGAATCGGATGACCCAGGTGCTTCACAATCTGATTGGCAATGCAGTGAAATACTCGCCAGGAACCGAACGGATTGACATTACCATGTGGGAAGAAAATGAGTGGATATGCATTGATGTACGCGACTACGGAATCGGTATTCCGGAGAATGTGCAGGACCAGCTGTTTACGAAGTTTTATCGTGTGGATAACTCAGACCACCGGCAGATCGGTGGAACCGGACTCGGACTGTATATCTCACGCAAAATTGTCGAAGATCATCATGGAACGATTACGTTTATATCCGCAATTGGCAAAGGAAGTACCTTCAAAGTACGTTTGCCCAAGCAGGAGGATCTCCTCTAGGCAGGGGAGTTGTTCAGAGATGCCATGTTGCTGACGGGATACACATCACTAAGTCTTTATTTTTCAGTGAACTCTACACTGAAAGGTAAAGGCTTTTTTTGTTTTTCAAATTTTCAGGATAAAAAACCATGAACTTTTGCAAACTGTCTATAGCGCCATAATTTGCATCGGATCAAAAGGAGGATGGCAGGTATATGTTTCGCAAGCAGGAGAAAACACTCATTATTGTCTGCCTGGTCGCAGCAGTGGTCGTACTGTATGCCGTTGTGAAAAGTATCATGCGTATCATGAGTTATTGAGCTATTTGGACAAGCAGATATATGAGCTGTACATCATGATAAAGAGGAGTGTCACCCATGTCATCGCTGGACCCTGTTCTGCTCAGCCGGATATTAACCGGTCTGACCCTGGCTGTACATATTATATTTGCCTCCATCGGCGTAGGCGTTCCGCTAATGATTGCGCTGGCCGAATGGCGTGGGCTGCGAACGAACGATATCCATTACACCTTGCTGGCACGCAGATGGGCACGGGGATTTGTCATCACCGTAGCTGTAGGTGTCGTCACCGGAACCTCCATCGGTCTGCAGCTTAGCCTGCTGTGGCCGATGTTTATGCGGGTCGCGGGTCAGGCGATTGCGCTGCCACTATTTATGGAGACGTTCGCTTTTTTCGTGGAAGCAATCTTTCTGGGAATCTACCTGTACACATGGGATCGGTTCAAGAAGAAATACACACACATGCTTCTGCTTATTCCGGTAGCACTGGGATCTTCCGCTTCGGCCATATTCATTACAACCGTGAATTCCTTTATGAACCAGCCGCAAGGCTTTACCTTGATTAATGGCATCATGAAGGACATCCATCCGATTGCAGCCATGCTGAACCCGGCTACACCTACCAAGGTTTCTCACGTGCTGGGATCTTCATATACGCTCAGCGCCGGTATTCTTGCAGGTATTGCTGCTTTCAGTCTGCTTCGTGGCCGGGACCATGTCTATTACAAAAAGGCACTTAAGCTCACTACGGTATGTGCCCTCGTATTTGCGGTTAGTACCGTCATGATTGGCGACTCCTCCGGCAAGTTTTTGGCCAAATACCAGCCGGAGAAGCTGGCAGCGGCAGAATGGCACTTCAAGACCATGAAGGAGGCCCCGCTGGTCTATGGCGGAATACTCGACGAGAATAATGAGGTGAAATATGCGATTGAAATTCCGTATGCGCTCAGTATTCTCGCGGGAAATCGTCTAGACACCGAAGTGAAGGGACTGGAAGAGTACCCTGCTGATCTGCGGCCGCCGTTGTCCATTCACTACATGTTTGATTTGAAGGTAACGACAGGTGTGATCATCCTGCTGATTCCTGTTCTGTATGTGTTCCGCCGCTGGCTTCCTGGACGAAAACCATATCCGAAATGGCTCCTGCTCGGTATCGTTTTTCTCGGTCCGCTGGCGATGATCGCCATTGAGCTGGGTTGGATGTTTGCCGAGGTAGGCAGGCAGCCATGGATTCTGCGGGGATACATGAAAGTGTCGGAAGCAGCTACTACCTCTACCTCTGTAGGGTGGATGCTCGTTCTGTTCATCCTGTTATATCTGGTCCTGTGTTTTTCTGCTATTCGGGTACTCAGCAAGCTGTTCCGGAATAAGGAAGCTGAGAAAGAGCTGGAGTCGCTTGGACTTGAGGGAGGGATTGTCCATTGAGCTTCGAAATTGCTGGCATTGCGATATTATGGACATTTTTGTTTGGTTATTTGATTGTGGCTTCCATTGATTTTGGAGCGGGATTTTTCAGTTTTTATAGCTTGCTCACAGGGCATGAGAACAAAATCCATAACATTATTCAGCGCTACCTGTCACCGGTGTGGGAAGTGACGAATGTGTTTCTGATCTTTTTCGTGGTTGGATTGGTAGGGTTCTATCCGGATAGTGCCTTTTATTATGGAACAGCTCTTCTGGTCCCCGGCTCCCTGGCTATTGTGCTGCTAGCTATTCGGGGGGTCTACTACGCGTACAACACCTATGGCAATCATGGTAAAAACAGTCGCATCTACATGGCTTTATATGGTGCGACGGGATTATTGATCCCGGCTGTCTTTTCCACGATTTTGGCCATTTCAGAGGGAGGAATTATTGAGCAGGTTGGTGAGCAGGTGTTTTTTCGCTGGGGTGAATTCCTGACGAACCCATATACCTGGTCGGTTGTACTGCTTGCGCTCGTCAGTGTGCTTTATATTTCGGCGATGTTTCTGTCCTATTATGCCAAGAGAGCTGAAGATGAGATGGCATTTGAAGTGCTGAGGGAATACGCACTGCTGTGGAGCTTGCCCACGATTTTTGCCAGCTTCCTGGCATTCCTGCAGATTAACAAACAGAATCCCGTGCACTTTGAGCAAATGGTCAATATTTCGTGGATGTTTATCGCATCATTTATTTGTTTTGTTATTGCGGTCTCTCTTGTATGGAAGCGAAAGTACCTCGGTTGGTGCTTCATCGCCGTAATGCTTCAATTCGCCTTCGCCTGGTATGGATACGGCAGGTCGCATCTGCCCTATATCCTGTATCCGTACATTAACATCTATGACAGCTTTACCAACCGGACGATGGGGATTGCGCTCATCACGGCATTCAGTCTTGGTCTGCTGGTGCTGATTCCGTCGCTAATCCTCATCATGAAGCTGTTCCTGTTTGATGCGAATTACGTCCGTGGCCAATCGGGTAAAAAGAAAGGATGAACCTCATGAATCTGGAAGGGGCAACAGGCATTCCGGGCATAACGGGTTTGAGCTTCTTTGAGGAATTCACGATCATGTATGCACCGCCGCTCATTATTGTTGCTGCGATTGCGTTTCTGTTCGTGTATCTGGCAGTAAGCAAAAACCCAAAAGATTAATCCGCCTCTCTTTTTTCAAAAAGGCTTAGGTTGGGTTAAGATATTAGGAAGGGAGGAGGGCCCTTTCATGCCGAAAATCCGTTATAACAACATTGATAATGTAAGTACGGACAAAACGTTAAAGGAATTCAAGCAGTGGAGGGAGCAGCGGCGGAGCAAGGTGAAGGATTATTCATATACCGTGCCCAAACACCCGCCTGAGCTGGATTACCTGCATGCCAACCGGGATGAGACAACCATCACCTGGATCGGTCACTCCACTTTTTTTATTCAATATTATGGACTGAACATCGTAACTGACCCCGTGTGGGCCGAAAAAATGGGATTTCAACGGAGACTGGGTCCCCCCGGTATTCCGATTCAAGATATTCCACCCTTGGATGTCATCCTGATATCCCATTCTCACTATGATCATTTGCATCTCGCTTCACTGCGGAAATTGGTTACCGCCAAAACCTTGCTGATTGTACCGGATGGGCTTAAACGAAAAATGGTGCGCAAGGGCTTCCACCGTTGCCATGAGATGAAGTGGTGGGAGCATATCGTGCTCGGAGGCGTCAAAATCACCTTTGTCCCGGCACAGCACTGGACCCGCCGGACGTTATTTGATACGAATACCTCCCACTGGGGCGGCTACGTACTGGAGCATCATCATGCGCTGACAACTTCGTCCGAGGAGAGTGCGGCTGCAAGTGAGCATAACGAGTCGTCCTTAGATTCAACAACGCAGACATTGCAGCAATCAGAGGGACCGCCTGTTTTGTATTTTGTTGGGGATACAGGATATTTTCAGGGTTTCAAAACGATTGGAGAACGCTTTGACATCGGTGTTACGTTAATGCCGATTGGTGCCTATGAACCCGAATGGTTTATGACGTCCCAGCACGTCACGCCGGAAGAAGCGCTGCAAGGATTCGTGGAGTCCGGTTCACAGCTTATGGTTCCGATGCATTATGGTACGTTTAAACTCGCGGATGATACGCCTAGGGAAGCGCTGGATCGGCTGGAAGTTGAACGTGAACGACTCGGAATCCACAAAGAACGAATCCGGGTGCTTGGACACGGTGAGACCCTGCGTATTCGTCATGAGGATCATAGAAAGAGCTAACAAAAGCGGGCTATATATGCTAAGGTAAGGATATATCCGCAGCAATTGCACAATTACCAAAACTTTAACGAGTAAAAAGCGGCTAATTTTCGAATTTGCCGTTTTTTTGTGTTATAATATGGTGCCAGAATAGGCTACGGGATATTGAATCCATGATTGCTATTTATGCAGTAGCAGATTATTAAAATAAAGGATGGTATGCTTAATGATTAGTACAAGCGGCATCACGCTCCGCTACGGAAAACGTGCACTTTTTGAAGATGTGAATATCAAATTCACGCCAGGCAACTGTTACGGCCTGATCGGCGCCAACGGAGCCGGCAAATCAACATTTCTGAAAATTTTGTCCGGTGAAATTGAAGCAAACTCGGGAGAGGTGCACATCACCCCGGGCGAACGTATGGCCGTTTTGAAGCAAAACCACTTCGAATATGATGAGTACCCGGTTCTCGAAACCGTAATTATGGGCCACAGCCGTCTTTACTCGATCATGAAGGAGAAGGATGCACTGTATGCCAAAGCGGACTTTACTGAAGAAGATGGTCTGCGTGCCGGTGAGCTTGAAGGTGAATTCGCCGAGCTGAATGGCTGGGATGCTGAGCCGGATGCAGCGGCACTCCTGATCGGTCTGGGTATCGATCGTGACATGCACGAGAAGAAGATGACAGAGCTGAGTGGTAACGAGAAGGTACGGGTCTTGCTGGCACAGGCATTGTTTGGTACTCCAAACAATCTGCTGCTCGATGAGCCTACCAACCACTTGGATCTTGAATCCATTCAATGGCTCGAGAACTTCCTGATGGATTATGAAGGTACAGTTATTGTTGTATCCCATGACCGTCACTTCTTGAACAAGGTATGTACGCACATTGCGGATATCGATTTCGGTAAAATCCAGCTGTACGTAGGTAACTATGACTTCTGGTACGAATCCAGCCAACTGGCGCTCGCGTTGCAGCGTGATGCGAACAAGAAAAAAGAAGAGAAGATCAAAGAGCTGCAAGCCTTTATTCAACGCTTCTCGGCGAATGCGTCCAAGTCGAAGCAAGCAACTTCGCGTAAGAAACAGCTCGACAAAATCACGCTGGATGACCTTCGTCCATCAAACCGTAAATATCCGTTCATCAACTTCAAACCTGAGCGTGAAGCAGGCAAGCAATTGTTGACTGTCGATCGTATTAGCAAGTCAATTGATGGTGTGAACATGCTGAATGATATTAGCTTCGTGGTGAACAAAGGGGATAAAATCGCATTTGTTGGCCCGAATGGTAATGCCAAATCGCTGCTGTTTGACATCCTTATGGGTGAAGTGGAAGCGGATAGCGGTGAGTATACTTGGGGTGTAACAACATCACAGGCGTATTTCCCGAAAGACAACTCCAAATATTTCGATGGTGTAGACATGACTCTGGTGGATTGGTTGCGTCAGTATTCCAAAGATCAGGATGAAACGTATCTTCGCGGATTCTTGGGTCGTATGCTCTTTTCAGGCGAGGAATCCTTGAAAAAGGCAAGCGTACTCTCCGGAGGAGAGAAAGTTCGCTGTATGCTGGCAAAAATGATGCAAACGGGTGCTAATGCACTGATTCTAGATGAGCCAACGAACCACTTGGATCTCGAATCTATTACTGCCCTGAACAATGGTATGATTGATTTTGACGGCACGATGCTGTTCACGTCCCATGACCATCAGTTCATCCAAACCATTGCTAACCGGATTATCGAAATTACGCCAAATGGCATTATTGATCGCCAAATGAGCTATGATGAATATCTGGAAAGTGAAGAAATTAAAGAACTGCGTAAAAAAATGTACCCGGTTGAAGCTTAATTCAAAATAAAATGTTGGGGTTCAGAATCCCAATGTAATAAAAAAGAACCGTAAGCCCTGTTGAAAGGAGCTTGCGGTTCTTTTTCTTGCATAAGCAAATCCGAGATTTCTCTAGGATCCACCTGTACGGCGGCGCTGATTGTTAGGCTTTTTATTGTTTTGGCTCTTCATCGCTTTTGGTCCGCCTTCAAAGTAGGCGCTGGATTGGTTACCAGAGTTCGCCTGTTGTTTCTTCTGCGCCAGTTTCTGGCGTATCGCATCCTGCAAACTGATTTTTTTCGGTTCAGTGTTTTCGCTCATCATTGTTTCCCTCCCGGTCTTACAGTAAGCCGTCCGAATTGGACGGGATGTACCTATTTTATACGTTTTGCAAAAGCCCCACAAGGGCAACCTGATAATAAGCGGGGATCCTTCACTTTTTGACTAGGCCAACACTTTTTCTCAAAGCCTACAGCCATGCGGTTTGGCAACTTTGTTTCGGCTTCCCTACAGCCATGCAACTTGGCAACACTGTTTCTATAGACCCACAAGGGTGGCATTTGGTACCATGTAAAAACCGTAATACGAAACGTAAAAGGAGTGTCGCCCGGTTTGAACGCTTATGAAGAAATACGTAAAGGGGAGCGGGGGGCTTGGGTCAGCATCGCAGCTTATCTGATCTTGTCCGCCTTCAAGCTAATCTGTGGATATTTATTCGCATCCAGCGCATTGCTGGCAGATGGTTTTAATAACCTCACGGATATTGTTGCTTCGGTTGCCGTATTGATTGGACTACGGATTTCCCAGAAACCGCCCGACTCAGATCATGCTTATGGGCATTTCAGAGCAGAGACCGTTGCTGCTTTAATTGCATCCTTTATCATGGCCATGGTTGGACTACAGGTTTTGGTTGAAGCCGTACGTTCATGGTATGAAGGGGACTTTGCAGCACCTAACTTATGGTCTGCTGCCGTCGCTGGAATCTGTGCGGTGGTTATGCTGGGCGTATACCGATATAATCATCGCTTGGCACTGCAGATTAACAATCAGGCGCTTATGGCCGCGGCCAAGGATAATCGGTCAGATGCCTGGGTGAGTATCGGAGCGGCAGTCGGCATTGTAGGAGCCCAATTTGGTTTACCGTGGTTGGACAAGGTAGCTGCAATTGCTGTAGGACTTCTGATTTGCAAAACCGCCTGGGAAATCTTCCGGGATTCCACGCATCGCTTAACGGATGGATTCGATCAAGATCAGTTAACGGATCTTAGGTCATCTGTAGCGCGAGTTCCTGGAGTAGAGATGATTAAGGACGTCAAGGCACGCGTACATGGGAGTCATGTGCTTGTGGATGTAGTCATTGAAGTGGATGGCGGGCTTAGTTTAATTGAAGGTCATCGGATCTGTGATGAAGTGGAGGAACGGCTGAAGCGTTCACACAATATAATGCATGTTCACGTGCATGTTGAGCCGAGAATGGAAGACTTAGCAGAACCTACATGAGTGATCTGAGCTAAATGTTTTGTTAAAAAAAAGAGGACAGTCGCTATGAGCGCTGTCCTCTTTACTTATGTTCAGAACGATTATACGATACTATTTAATGGCAACGTGGATCCACGCTTTGCCTTTCCAAGTGTACACTTGAACCCATTCGCCACCATCGAAACCGTCTACAACTTCACCAGTTGTATCGATTACTTGGGCACTCAATGCACCGATTGGTTTACCGTTGGGTGCATCGTAGAACCAAGTGCGCTCCAGAAGATTAAGCAGCATGGTAGGTACAAGAACCTCATCACCTGGTTTTACAACAGGCTCGTCGAAGATTTTGTCATCATCCGTGCCATATGTTGCGCCAGTAACCGTTTCTGTTGTACCTTCAACGGTTTCAACAACCGGTTTGTTTACTTCAACAGCAGGTGTTGTTTCCACAGGATTTGTTGCCTGGGTTCCTGTCTCCGGAGTTACTGTTCCAGTAACCGCTTCCTCAGCACCGGCAGCAGCAGCCATTGAACCCATCAAAGTCAAAGCAGCGGCAAAACTTACGATTTTTTTCATTGTTTTTTCCTCCTCGGATTAGGTATGTAATTTGTTGTTCTGTGTTAAAAGTAACCAAGCGACCTCACTTGTGAATCAACATTTTAACAATATTTTCTTTTATTCTCCAGAGTCAACTGGAGCAATTGTGGGTATATGGGAAGCTTGTAAATATCAGACCACAGTGGGAGAAAACCGGGCTGGCTATGTAAAAAAAGTCCTGTTTGTGGATAAAAATCCGGTTTAAAGAGAAGTGCGGATGGAATAGGGAAGAAAGGAGCGTAATACATAATAATTAGATGGGGGGACCTTATGCCCTGGGACAATCGATTCAAAAATGACAGACACATAACAAAAGCCTAGCGGCTTTTGCAAGCACGCTAGGCTTTTGTATGTAATCTGATGAAGAGATTATCCAAAGCAACCTGATTCATCGCATTCGGCTGCGTCCGGTAATCAGGGAGATTACGAACAATACAACAAAGATGAAGAAGAGGACTTTGGCAATGGAAGCAGCTGCCTCAACAATACCGAAAAAGCCGAAAATCCCTGCTACAAGAGCAATAACTAGAAATAGTACAGACCATTTCAACATGAGTATTCATCCTTTCGTTTGGGAATATGGGGTCAGCGATGTTCAATCCGCTGCCGTGTGTAGTTGTTCTTTAACCTGGGGGTTTTGTAATGAAACATCTATGGATTTTCCAAAAACAGGGAAGGTTGAAGTCCGTTCTAATTTTGTTTCGAGCCTGAAATGGTCGGGTAACTATAGCAATAACAAAACGATGTATATGAGAAAGCGAGGTTCTTCTATGATCTATCAAATTAGTGTGGCCTTGATTGCGGTGGCTTTTGCAGTATTGGTTTTCTTTTTGATTCGTACATTGAAATCGGCTCAGGGCTCACTGGACAACGTGTCCAAGACACTTCAGGAAGTTCAGAAAACGATTGATGAACTGAGTTATGAAGTGAAGCAGACGGTAAGGCATGCCAATGATATTACGGTTGATGTGCAGCACAAGATGAAACAAATTGATCCGGTAATGGAATCGGTTCAAAATTTGGGAGAGGTTTTGAATGAGGTGACCGAGGCGGCCAAACAGGTATCCACGACGATGATCGCCAAATTTCAAACCAAACGCAACAATCAAGAGCCGCAAAACAAACGTGCAGAGGTAGCTAAAGTACAGACAACGCCTGCAACACCTACGGATCGGACCCTTCAAAGTTATCAGGCTACATATAATGATACGGCAAAGGGCGGGAAAAATTGGGTGAAGTACATCGATCTGGCGGCTAATGTGTGGCAACGTATGCGTAAATAACATGACCGCTGTGTAATCCTGAATGTCTTTCAGAGCGGTGATGAACTGAACTTGATGAAAGGGTGAGAATCATGATGAAACTACTGCTTGTTATGTTTAGCGTAATTTCTCCCTTTTCCGTTCAACCGGCAGCGGTACCTGCTGCTCAAGATATGCAATGGACGGTAGTGGAAGAAGAAGTGCCAGAGGTTACTCTGGCTGCTGATCGATCCGGACCGGTTCGGCATTTTCAGACTCTGAATGGCATTTCCCTGGATGACAGCAAAGGTCATATTATATCTGAGAAGGGTCAGCCCCTTCACAAAAAGGCAGATCCATATCTGGGTTGTCCCGAATATGAGTTTGCTGATGTCAAGGTTGGACTCTGTGAGGATACCGGAGAGATCCAGTATATCCACATTGATGGAACCGAGGAGCGGTTGAAACTCAACCAGCAGTGGATAGACATGAATGTCGAATCCATTCGCCAGGTTTTGGGTGAGCCGTATGTGGTAGCTGAAGATGGAGAAGTGTATCTGCGGGGTAATCAAGCCATTAAGGTTTATATCAAGCCCGGCACCGAGCAGATTGACGGAGTCGATCTGTTTGAAGATCATCTCCAGTAGAGGAGAAATGGTTTCTTATTAAAGAAGCGTTTCAAACCAAGAGAGCAAGGTTATATATTAAAAGTAGCTCGAAAAGAAGATTATCAGAGGAGAGTGGAGACGATGAATTCAACCAATGCGCAAGCTTATGCAAAAGTGGTGGAAAACGGAGTTCAAGCGGTAGAAGCGGTGAAAGAGCTGCAGAATACTGGTTACCTTGCTGATCATATCTTCGTTCTAGCCCACGAGAAGGATCGTACGGACCGAATTGCCGATACAGCGGATGCCAAGGAAATAGGTATCAAGGAAGAAGGCGTATTTGACTCCATGGCGAATTTGTTCCGATCACGTGGTGATGAACTCCGGGCCAAAATAGTATCCATGGGCTTTACAGAAGCTGAGGCAGACTTTTACGAGAGTGAACTTGATAAAGGCAAAGTGCTTGTTATTGCCAAGAAGAAGGATTAATTGGTTCAAATGGTAACTGAAGCATCCTGAACTAGACGAGCTTCAGATTCAAAAACATAGATAAGGAATGGGGATATCCCCATTCCTTATCTATGTTTTTGCGAGTTTGGAAGCGGGATCAGAACGCGGCAAAAACAGGGCAGCGAGCAGGTGTTTTTTCCTGTGGTGGTGCCATTTACTGATAGAAGTTTTTTGCTTTTACGATTATAGTTATAGTAGGAAATGTTATGTCTACCGCTGTATTGATTGCGAAAAATGTATATTTTGGGTTGTTACACGACTTGATAAAAATCGACAAACCCGGAACGGAACGCCACAGATAAGGGAGATAGAAATGAAAATACTTATTGTTGACGACAATCCGACGAATGTCATTATTATTCGAGAGATTCTGAAAAAAGAGAACTATCGTGACATTATAACCGCGAGTTCGGCCATGGAAATGTTTGAAGTTTTGGGAATCGGGGAGGAAAACAACGAACTGCGTCCCAGACCGTCGGATATTGACCTGATTCTGCTAGATATGATGATGCCTGAAATGGATGGAATTGAAGCTTGCGGTGTCGTACAAAAATTCGAAAATCTTAAGGATATTCCTATTATTATGGTTACAGCAATCGGCGACTCCAAGAAACTTGCCGAAGCATTGGATGCAGGAGCGTCAGATTATGTAACCAAACCAATTAACAAGGTGGAGTTAATGGCCCGAATTCGGCTTGCTCTCCGTTTAAAGCAGGAGAAGGATTGGCATAAGGAACGCGATCAGCGCATTCAGGATGAGCTTAAGCTGGCTGCCATGGTGCAGAATGCGGTGTTAAGCCCGGCGATTGAGGATCCGTTGTTCCATGTGAATGCCATCTATAAACCTTCTTTTGAACTGGCAGGAGATCTGTACTCCTGGTACCCGCTTGGTGAAGGACGATATGGGGTATTGCTGCTGGATATGATGGGACATGGTATTTCATCTTCGTTGTTTACCATGTTTATCGCTTCGGTATTGAAGGATACGGTTACGACCTACGTAGACCCCGAGAAGGTAATTCAGGAGTTGAATCGTCGCTTTAATCAGCTGCATCTGGAAAAGCAGTTGGTACAGTACTACTTTACAGCTATATATCTGGTTGTAGATACCCGAATGAAGCGTATTGACTATGTCAACGCGGGGCATCCGCCGGCATTGTTTTTCCAGGAAGATGGTAGTGTAGCGACTTTTGATGCCGTATGCTGTCCGGTAGGTTTGTTCGATAAGATGGATATTGAACCACAGACCATCCACTACGAGGGTGACGGACATATTGCGCTTTATACCGATGGACTGCTGGAGGCCGTTCAAGGGGATCAGGAGGAGCAACTGGAATTCCTGAAAGAGCAGCTGAAGGGCTCACATCAATGGAATGAAGCTCACATGCAGGCTGTGTTCTTTGATGACGAGATTCCCCAAGAGCGAGATGATGATAAATGCCTGGTGTGGATTACGTTAAATAAAGGGGCGGAAAATGAATGAAGATCAGAAATAAGCTGCTGATTGGTTTTACCGCTCTCATGGCCATCTTGATTGTACTTACATTTGTAAGCTATGAACGGCTGAATAGCAGCAATCAACAGGTTGATCAGATGTATCAGGAGCGGTACTTAAAGGTTAGATATACTTCGTCTGTACGCGGAGAAGTTAATGATATAGCGAAAGTACTGGCTAACTTGCTGCTTAACCCAAATAACTCAACGAATGCTGCAGAAAATGACCTTAAGGAAATGCAGGAGCGAGGAGAAGGTTTCCTCAAGGAAGTTCGTGAACGGGCGGATAGTGCAGGCGAGCATCAGCTGGTCGACCGTGTAGATGCTGCCTGGGAATCATATAATTCATATGCGAATAGACAGATCAGCTTGATGTCCCAGGGACGTGTGGAAGATGGAAACAACTACCGCAATTCAACAGGCCTTGCTGTGCAGAAGGAAGCTGTAGATAGTCTAAACGCGCTCTCCCGTTTTCAGGACCAAGAGATTGATACGGAAATCAGGCAAGCGAACGAGGAGTATAACCGTGCCGTTCAGATTACAGTAGGCATTATGGTTGGTGGCTTGCTGCTTGCACTTGGTGTGATTTTGTGGGTACTCCCAAGTATTACACGAGGGCTGAATACAGTCTCGATGATGATTACAAGTTTTGGAAAAGGTCGGTATCGTACCATCAGACGGATTCAGGTCAAGTCTACGGACGAAATTGGGCAGATTGCGAATGTATTCAAAGAGGTATCGGCAGACCTGGAAGAAAAACAGGAAGTCGAGAAGGCTTACATGCAGGCACAGCAGGATCAAAACTGGATGAGCTCCAACATAGCCAGAGTGCCCGAATTGCTGCGAGGTGTTGGTTCCATTCGTCAGATCTCGCAAATGTTTATCAGTGAGTTTACTCCGGTCCTTGGAGCACAGCTCGGCGTGGTTTATCTGATTGATGAAGAGAAGCATCCCGATGAGTTGAGACGATACGGGGCATACGCCTTCGAGGAGAACAAGGACATTGGCAAGGAAGTATATCGGGTTGGCGAAGGTTTAATTGGTCAAGCAGCTTTGGATATGAAACCGATTATTCTTGAAAATACGCCTGAAGATTACATTCAGATTGGTTCAGCATCGGGTTCTACCCGCGCGACCAGCATTATGATCTTCCCTGTCGTTTTTGAAGATGAACTCATTGGTGTTGTGGAATTGGCTTCTTTTGAAGGTTTTAATGATCTGCATAAACAGTTGTTCTCTCAGCTCATTATGAATCTGGGTGTCATTCTTAATAATGTGCGTCGCCGTCTGCGTGTGGAGGAGCTGCTGCGTGAATCACAGGCTCTTACAGAGGAACTTCAGGTACAGTCCGAGGAACTGCAGACACAGCAGGAAGAACTGCGTCGTTCCAATGAAAATCTGGAAGAACAGACAGATGCCCTCAAACGTTCTGAGGAACTGCTGCAGCGTCAGCAGGAAGAGCTCGAACATTTTAATACCGAATTGATTGCCAAGACGCGTGCACTTGAAGAGCAGGTTCGTGAAGTCGAAGAGAAAAATGACGAAATTGAGAAAACGAAAACGCAGTTGGAACAGCAAGCCATGCAGCTGTCGATGACAAGCAAATACAAGTCCGAATTCCTGGCAAATATGTCGCATGAGCTTCGGACACCGCTGAACAGTCTGCTGATCCTGTCTCAATTACTGTCTGAAAACAAGGAAGGCAATCTGAGCAGCAAACAGCAGGAATATGCTCAAACGATTTATATGTCCGGTGCGGATCTGCTTAAAATGATTGATGAAATTTTGGACCTGTCCAAGGTAGACGCAGGAAAAATGGATATCAATTATGAGACAGTTCGAATGGATGAGTTGACCGCTTTTGTGAAACAAAACTTTGGCCCCATGGCCAATAAAAAAGAATTGGATCTCAATATTGAATTTGAAAGTAATCTACCGGAATGGGTGTACACTGACGGGCATCGTGTGAAGCAAATTTTACGCAACTTGTTGTCGAATGCCTTCAAATTTACCAACCGGGGATCTGTTAGCATTATTGGACGGAAGATGAAACCGGAAGAACTTCCGGGGTATCTGAACACCAATCAGGAATATATCGGATTTACCGTGAAGGATACAGGAATTGGAATACCTTCAGACAAAACAGATCTGATCTTTGAAGCCTTCCAGCAAGTCGATGGAACTACCAGTCGCAAATACGGCGGAACCGGACTAGGCCTATCCATCAGCCGTGAACTTGCTCGTCTGCTTGGCGGAGCGATTCAGGTCGAGTCCTCTGAAGGTGTGGGCAGTTCGTTTACGTTATACCTTCCGGACAATCATGAAGAAGAAGCTCCGGAAGAGGAAGGTGCTTCCCTGGCGGCCGCATCTGCCGAGTATGATTCGTCTGCAAGCCGATCCGGGACAATACGTTCAAGCAGGCAAACGGTCATTGCACCAGAACCTGACAGTATTTCCCTAATGAACATGCCAGCAAACGACACGGCTGTATCCGTCCAGATGGATGATGATCAGGACAATCTAGCGGATGGTGACAAAATTCTGCTCATTATTGAGGATGACGTGAATTTTGCTCACATTTTGATGGATATGGCGAGAGGAAGAGGATTTAAGGCAATTGTGGCCACTCAAGGAGACAAAGGGCTCGAAATGGCCCGTCAATATTTGCCGGATGCGATTATTCTCGACATTCAGCTTCCGGTCATGGATGGTTGGGCGATTCTGGGCGAACTGAAGAGCAGCTCGGCAACACGCCATATACCGGTTCATGTTATATCCGTGATTGATGATATGAAGCAAGGATTGATGATGGGGGCCATTGCCTACCTGAAAAAACCATCCAGTAAAGATTCGCTGGATAAAGCCTTCTCGCATATCGAATCCTATACAGAGAACCAGTTGAAACGTTTGCTAATTGTGGAAGATGACGAAGTACAGCGCAAAGCAATCATTGAACTTATCGGGCATGATGATGTTGCCATAACGGCTGTGTCTACAGGCAGCGAGGCTTTAACCGAACTCCATAGCCAGCGATACGATTGTATGGTGCTGGATCTGATGTTGACGGACATGACCGGATTCGAGTTGCTTGACCAGATCAGGGATGATGAATATCTGAATGATCTGCCGATTATCATTTACACAGGCAAAGAGCTGGATAGCAAGGAAGAAATGAAGCTGCGCAAATATGCGGAGTCCATCATTATCAAAGACGTGAAATCACCTGAACGTCTGCTGGATGAGACAACCTTGTTCCTTCACCGGGTAGAAGCCAATCTGCCGGAAGACAAGCGCCGAATTCTGCAGAAGCTGCATAACAAGGAAACCTTGTTTGAAGGTAAAAAAATACTGCTCGTGGATGATGATATTCGAAATGTATTTGCCCTTTCGAGTGTGCTTGAAGGCTATCGAATGGATGTTACGTTTGCTGAGAACGGGCGCGAAGCTCTTGAGATTTTGGATAAGAACCCGGATATTGACCTGGTGTTAATGGATATGATGATGCCGGAAATGGATGGATACGAAGCAATGACACGTATTCGGCAGATTCCGAGATTCGAAAAATTACCAATTATTGCACTGACGGCCAAAGCCATGAAAGATGATCGGGGCAAGTGTATTGAAGCTGGTGCATCCGATTATGTGAAGAAACCGATTCAAACAGATCAACTGTTATCATTAATGCGCGTGTGGCTGTATTCGTAACCCAATAGTTTGGGTAATGAACAACAATACAGCTATTACGCAAGTAACAAATGAAGAAGTGGAGAGAATCTATGACACCGTGGGAACCTACCGAGGCTGATGAACAATCGGTCCGCATGCCGCAAGATGAAGAACGCGAATTGATTGAGATTGAGTTGTTATTGGAAGGTATGCACCGTCTATATGGATATGACTTTAGAAATTACGCATTGCCATCTTTGAGACGAAGAATCTGGCACTACGCACATTCGGAAGGTCTTAAAACGATATCCGGGCTTCAGGAAAAGGTTCTGCATGAACGTTCAGCATTCGAACGTTTTGTACAGAATCTGTCCATTCCGGTGACCGAAATGTTTCGTGATCCTGCGCTCTTCCGGACATTCCGTGAAAAGATCATACCTGTGTTAAGGACATATCCTTATATTCGGATTTGGCACGCAGGCTGCTCTACGGGTGAAGAGGTGTATTCCATGGCGATTATGTTGCATGAGGAAGGTTTGTATGACAAGGCACGGATCTATGCCACCGATATGAATGACCGCTCACTGCAGCAGGCCAAGGAAGGCGTATATGGTATTGAAAAGATGAAATTATACACAACAAACTATTTGGAGGCAGGGGGTACC
Organism: Paenibacillus illinoisensis NBRC 15959; assembly: GCF_004000925.1. Lineage (GTDB taxonomy): Bacteria > Bacillota > Bacilli > Paenibacillales > Paenibacillaceae > Paenibacillus > Paenibacillus illinoisensis. Next base: position 166,645 of record NZ_BIME01000012.1, read on the forward strand.
AGAGCCTTCTCCGAATACTATACAGCGAAGTACAACTCCGTTATGTTTCATCCTTATCTGCGAAAAAACATTATTTTTGCAGAGCATAATTTGGCAACAGACCGGTCATTTAACGAATTTAACGTTATCTTTTGCCGCAACGTCATGATTTATTTCAATGATGAACTAAGGAACCATGTGCATGGGCTATTTCATGAGAGCTTGAGCCATTTTGGCATTCTTGTTCTGGGATCCAAGGAATCGATCCATTTCACAGAATTTAGCGATGCTTACGAGCCGTTAGACCGGACGGAAAAAATATACCGGAAGATCAAATAGGGGGTTAGGGTTAGCCATGGGGCTCAATGAACCAATCCACATATTATTGGTAGATGACCGCCCCGAGAATCTGCTTGCTCTAGAAGCAGTTTTGGAATCGGAACAGTATAAACTCGTCAAGGCAACTTCTGGAGAAGAGGCACTTCGATGCTTGCTTAAAGACGAATTTGCGGTCATTGTGCTTGATGTGCAGATGCCTGGAATGGACGGAATTGAGACAGCGAAGTTAATTAAAGCGCGTGATAAATCAAAGGATGTACCCATTATCTTTATCTCTGCCAACAGCAGGGAAGCAGAACATTTATTTGCCGGGTATTCGGCAGGTGCCATCGATTACATGGTGAAACCGTTTATCCCCCAGATTCTCAAATCCAAAATTGAGGGTTTTGTCGAGATGTTCATCACGAACAAACGACTGAAAACCCAAACCATGCTGCTTCATCAGAAAACGCAGGAACTCGAGAAAATGAATCAGCAGCTGATTCAGGCAAAAGAGGAAGCGGAAATCGCAGCCAAAGCCAAAACCGAATTTCTAGCAATGATGAGTCATGAGATCCGTACACCGATGAACGGTGTTATCGGGATGGTCGATTTGCTGATGGAGACGGAATTGAAGGATGAGCAGAAGGAATATATCGATATCGTGCGAAAGAGCGCAGATGCACTTGTAACGGTTATTAACGATATTCTTGATTTCACCAAGATGGAATCCGGGAAAATGGAGCTGGAGGAGCATCCGTTTGATCTCGTTACATGTATCAAAGAAGTATTGGGCCTGTTCGCTATGGAAGCAGGTAAAAAGAATCTGGAGCTGGACTATTTCCTCGAGGATTCCGTTCCTGCCTTGGTGTACGGCGATATGGCTAGACTGCGTCAGGTCCTGATGAATCTGATTGCCAATGCCATCAAGTTTACGGACCAGGGTGGAGTCTACCTGATAGTTTCTGTTAACGAAGAAAAAGACGGTAGAATGACCTTGGAATTTGCAGTAAAGGATACAGGTATAGGGATATCCTCAGACAAGGTGGATCGCCTGTTCCAGCCATTTTCTCAGTTGGATACATCGATGACACGCAAGTATGGTGGAACTGGCTTGGGACTTGCCATTTGCCGGACGTTAGTGGAAATGATGGGTGGCAGCATTCATCTGGATACGAGCGAGAAGCGTGGGGCTACCTTTGTCTTCACCATTCAGGTACAGCGCTATGTGGAGACGGAACTGATCATCGGTAATGGGGAAGAGCAACCGGAGAATATGGAACGTTATGAAATGCAGCCTTCCGTATTAATTGTCGATGATCACCCCATTAACCAAAAGTTGATGTCGATTATGCTGAGCAAGCTGGGCTTCACATCAGATACCGCAGAAGATGGACAGAAGGCGCTGGATATGGTTCTAGAGAATCCAGGCTATGATTATATATTTATGGATTTGCAAATGCCGGTTATGGACGGATTGGAATGCACACGTAAAATTCGGGAAAGTCTTCCGAAGGAAAAGCAGCCTGTTGTACTGGCCATGACTGCTAATGTAATGGAGGGCATCCAGCAGCGCTGCCTTGCTGTCGGAATGGATGATTACATCAGTAAACCCGTCAAGATGGGCAGTGTGAAACAAAAATTGTCACGATTTCAGGAAGACCGCAAGGGCTTTAAATCAGCCTCCTCACCCATGAATCGAGCAAATTGAAATAATTGCTAATTATGATTTTGTTTCACCTGGGCACAAGTTGGGTTATTAGGTAAGGAAACCATTGATCAGGAGAGAGATGTCTAATGAATACAAATAAAAATGAAAAATTCAATGCAAAGACCGAAACACAAAACGGCGTGTGCACGGTATATCTTACCGGCGAACTGGATTTGTCGGTAGCTCCTGAATTTCGTTTGGTCATGGAGCCACTTGTGGACAACAAGGAGCAGGATTTGATTATTAACATGAAGGACCTGAAGTATATCGATAGCACAGGGATTGGAATCCTGTTATCTGTTCTGAAGGCACGACATGGAATGGAAGCACGCTTTGAAGTACAAGAAGTTCCTGCGCAGATTCAGAAGCTTTTTGATATGACGGGTATTGCCAAATTCTTTGTCTCACAGAAGAATTCCCAATAGGAAAGGATCGAAAAAGGAATGAATGCAGAAGTTCAAAGAGTCACCCTTAACTTACCGGCGACAGCTGATTACGTGGATATTGTAAGACTGAATCTTTATGGTGTAGCGTCCAAAATGGGATTTTCATATGAGGACATTGAGGACATGAAAGTTGCTGTATCCGAGGCTTGTAACAACTCTGTATTATATGCCTACTCACACGAAGGCGGTATGGTTGAGGTTGTTTTTGAAGTGGACAACGAAACATTGGCTATTACAGTCAAGGACGAGGGTGCAAGCTTCGAAAACGTCAACCCGGCAGTATCACGCGCAGGCCTTCATGACACTGAGCTGACAGATGCCCAAATTGGTGGACTTGGATTCTATCTGATGCAAGCCCTGATGGATGATGTCAGTGTGGAAAGTGAGACGGGCAAAGGTACGAAAGTTGTACTCGTAAAACGTCTTGCAAGAAGTGAGGAGAAAGTATGAACGAAAAAGTGACTCCCCCAGAGTCCATGTCTGAATCCGTGGGTTTGATTTGGGAATACCAGCAAACCAAGGATAATGAAATTGCAACAGTGCTTATCCGCAAATATGAACCGATGGTGAAGATGGCAGCAGGCAAGATTGCCCGGAATCGCCCGGATCTGTACGAAGATCTGTATCAGACTGGCCAAATGGCTCTGATTCGCCTTCTGCAGCAGTACGATATTAATCTAGGTATTCCGTTCGAACCTTACGCCATGAAAAGCATGATCGGTCATATGAAAAACTATCTCCGGGACAAATCCTGGTATATTCAGGTACCTCGACGAATCAAGGAAAAAGGTGCACTTGTTCAACATGCTATTGATGAATTGACGGTGAAGTTTGAACGCTCACCAAGTGTGGATGAGATTGCTGAATACCTTGACCTGACCCCAGAGGAAACCATCGAAGTGTTAGCTGGTCGGGAATGTTACCACTACGTCTCACTTGATTCTCCACTGTCTCAGGATGAAAGTGCAGCAACGCTTGGTGAACTCATCAGTGCAGACGTAAATGATTTTGATTCGGTGGAGAAGCGGATGGACTTGCAGCAGGCATTGGGACAGTTGAAGGAACAGGAGCAGAAGGTGCTGATTTTGGCCTTCCAGGATGGTCAGTCTCAACGGGCGATAGCTCAGAAATTGGGTGTATCCCAGATGAGTGTTTCCCGAATTCAGAAGAGAGCTACTGAAAAACTGAAACAGATCATGTCTAATGCTTCAATGTTATGAGATGTGAATCCCTGATGTTGTTAAGTACGGCATAAGAAGGACACGTGATTCCACTGGAATACATACGTGTCCTTTTTTGAAATTTGTTTTGGATGTGCTGTATATTATGAAATCCAGGAGTGATGTTGTGACGGTGGATCGGGTCAAGCTGGCAGCCAGGCGTGACAAATTATCATTTTCGGAGCAGTGGGATTGGTGGGACTGGGTCGCACCAGAAGATAAGGAGATGGCCGAAGTTATAGAGGGGCTTATTGAAGAGTTCCCAGAGATGCAATACTTCCTTCGTAAGATCCCAGAGGTGCATTCCAATTACCTGTCTGTACGATATTTAAACGGGACAGATCCGGTTATATTTGGTTCACTTTTATATGCAGTCAAAAATGAGAAAGATAGTTCACGCAAAGATAATCAGATGTTTTTCTATGTCGACCAAAAAAGTTTGGTAACGATTAATTTGGATGATAACACCAGAGGAATTATGAATACGGGAGAACGCTCTGCCATGCTGCAGCAGTGTAACACAGCTCGTGATGGGATGTTTGTTCTGTTCCGGGCCATATTGCACTACTATCATGTGGGCATGGATCAGTTTGAAATGCATTTGCGTGAACTGGAACGGAAGATGGAATCGCGTAATGCTCGAACATTGATGGACCAAATTCTTGAAGCGCGGTTTGAGCTTTTGTATTGGAGCAATCTGTTTATCCCTTATTCTGAATTAATGGCTGCAGCGCGGGAGGCCTATCTGGATGATATTGAGGACAGTCGTTTCTTCAAGCAGCTGCAGCACCGGATCGAGCGGATGGAGCGTCTCTTTCAGCACTATGAAAAAGAAATCGACACACTCATTTCTATAGATAATGCGACTTCCGGTGTACGTGGTAACGAGATTATGAAGACACTAACCATCGTTACTTCGGTATGTACGCCCGCAACGGCTGCCGGTGCAATCTGGGGGATGAACTTCGAGAACCTGCCTTTGATAGACAAGACATGGGGGGTTGTATTGGTCATCGCACTCATCCTCGCCAGCATGGCTAGCATGTATGTATGGATGATGATGAAAGGCTGGACCGGAGATCTGTTGAAGTTGAAGCCCACGCAGCGACCGGCTGATGACCCCGGGAAACGGGGCAATTCCGTGCGGAAGGGATGATGGCTCTTAGCCTAGCTCTTGTAATCGTCAATATATCCAAGCAGATCTGCAATGTATTGTCCCACAATCGGCATGTTTACAAATTGACTGAGTATAAGACCTAAGAGACCAAGGACAACAAATGTTCCGAGGGTAAGTCCAAGTCCTCTCGCCATACCCGCAGTAAAATTGGTGATGATCCGTTTTTTGGGACTGGTGTAATTCTCGATAATATCCTTGATCTGTGCCTTTTCCAAACTGTCCGCAAGCTGATCCAGGCGTGTGTTCAGTTTTTTGACTTCATGGCGCAATTCAAAAGGATGCTCTGCCGTATCATACTGCTGCGATGGTTTGCTTCCAGTAACGGGGGTATTTCCGTTTAATGTGACTTTGCTCATGTGAGTCCTCCTCCTATTACAATGGATGAAAAATAGCCAGCTGAAACTCAGCTGGCTATTGACCATTCGCTCAAGCCTTTACAGGCTGGTCGAATTCAGCTCTTTTCGTGCATCTTCCTTTGCTTCCTCGGAAGCGGAAGCAACCTCGCTGGTCGCTTTAGTTGCTTCATCCGCTACATCCGCGGACGCTTTCCTTACCGATTCCATGACGTCGTTACGGCCTTGGTTCACCGTTTTTGCGATATCGGAAGTTTTGGTAGAAACAGTTTTAGCGAGTTCGGTAGCCTTGTCACTGACAACGGCTGCAACTTCCTTGGTGCGGTCTGTAACCATACCAACCTTCTCGGAAAGGTCGCCGCGAAGTTCGCGTCCTGGTTTAGGGGCGAAGAGCAATGCTGCTGCTGCTCCCAGCAAGCCACCGATGAAAATGCCTTTTGCGAAAGTCGAACCGCTTTGTACAGGATATTGATCTTCTGCTTTATTCATGTCTAATCACTCCTTCTTTAAATTAAAAAACGTTTACGAAACAACGAACACCTTGTTGACCGATCAGGCAGCCTGTCTGAACAACCTGGACACAAGCCCCAGCAAAAAGACAAAGAGTGCTGTACCAATAATGGCAGGGATCACGGCGAAATTACCGATAACGGGTCCCCAATTACCAAGCAACAGTGCACCCAGCCAGGCTCCCACAAAACCGGCAACCATGGCTCCAATGATGCCTCCAGGCATATTGTGACCGGCAAGTGCATCTCCGATGAGGCCGATGATAACTGCCAAGATGATGCTGAGAATAATGCCCCACATAACAACCGCCTCCTTTACACTTGATGCAGGATGTTGTCTGTTCGCGTTTGCTTACTTCGTATATAAACGTCGTGCATCAAGCTGAAACAACTGAAGCAGATATGGGCATCCTGGAATTTGAAGGAATTTCAGATCATTCGTTTGATTGCACCAATCATGCACACAAGCCAGGCTAGTCCGGCAACGAATCCGGCAAATACGTCTGTAGGATAGTGCACGCCGAGCATAATCCGGCTGATTCCGATGAGACCGATAAACCCTATACCGCACACAATAGGCAGCATAATGGAGGCAGATTGCGTCTGTCGTTCAATGGCCCAGATGACAAAAAACATGCCGTAAAACCCCATGGAAATCATGGCGTGACCGCTGGGGAAGCTATATCCATGAACCACCATTAAATGATCAAGTTCAGGCCGGCTTCGACGGAAAATTTCCTTCAATCCAACGTTAAGCAGCCACATGACTGCAAAGCTGCCCAGAACTACATAGCCATAGATGGAGTATCGTGAATTACGGTGTATAAAGAAGAGGGCCGCTGCACAGACTGCGGCTAATGCCGAGATCTTGAAAGAACCAATGGCAGTAATGAAGGTAATGACAGGCAGAAGGGCAAGGCGAGATTCAGAATGGAGATAAAACCAATGTTGAATTCGATCATCTAATTGAATAATAAAATGAGTCCCCAGCCAGGCACCTAACATGGCCAAAACAATGACTAGAGCAGAACTGAACAGAACGCCTATTCCACTCCAGACAAAAAGGGAGCGCCAAGGTAAACGCGGAGAATTTCTGAACAAAGAGGAATTGCTTTCACGCAGCATAAATGATATCTCCTTCAAGATAGGATTGGTTAAACATTCCAGATTGCTATAGGCTTACCCGAAAATCATGTCGAAAAAACTGAAAAAACATTGCATTTGTACTATAATTTAAAGATATCCCATGCGGCGTAATGACGCAAAGCAGAGATGAGACTGGGAGCATAAAGGAGAGAACTCGCATGGAGAGTGCGTTGTTAGTTAAAGAATACCGTGCAGGCGTGATGGAATGCGCCCACTTTGGACACATAAGCATCACGAATGAAAACGGAGATGTCGTTTATTCGGCAGGCAATCCACATTTCAGAGCGTTTACCCGCTCATCTGCCAAGCCTTTTCAGGCTATTCCAGGCATTCGAGCAGGAATTGCAGCCCACTATGGGTTAACCTCCCAAGAAATCGCGATCATGGCATCTTCCCATCGTTCGGAGCCAGAGCATATTAAAGTGCTGGAGAAATTATCGGCCAAACTTGGATTGGGAGAAGAATGCCTGATTTGCGCGGCAAGTTATCCATTGAATGATGATAGCCGAAATCAATGGCTGCGCAATCAAGGAGAGAAGCGAAGAATACTGCATAATTGTTCGGGGAAACACCTTGGCATCCTGGGTTACAGTCAGATGAAAAACTTCGATCTGGACAGTTACGCGGAGCGGGAGCATCCGGTGCAGCGTGAAATTCTGAAAACGATGGCTGATATGGCTGGAATTGAGCAGAAGGAAATTGAACTCGGGACGGATGGCTGCGGCTTTCCGGTATTTTCGTTGCCTTTATCGGCGTTGTCGAATGCGTATCTGAAGCTGGCTTGCCCGGATTTAATTGAAGATGAACCGACTCGCTTGGCAGTGGAAACCATTACGTCTGCCATGAATGATCAGCCTCTTATGGTTGGCGGAACCGGACGGGTTGATTCGGTGCTTCTGGAAGACAGCAATATTGTTGCTAAAGGCGGCTTCAAGGGAGTATTCGGTTTTGCACTGAAAAAGGAAAGGCTCGGGATAACATTTAAAGTGCTCGACGGATCTGAAGATGAATGGGCATGGATTGCTAAATCAATCCTTGTACAGATTGGATATTCCAATCGGACAACTATTGAACGACTGGCTCAAGTGTTCCCTCCTGAAATCCGTAATGATGCCGGAAATATTGTGGGACATGCGGATTGTGAATTCGTGCTTCACTCACCTGAGGAAAGCGTATAACCATAAGCTAGGGGCGTGATTAGAATCCCCGGACCCCGGGTAAAGATGAGATACCAACAGGTATTCATCTAAGCATTCATATACACGCAAGACCTGCTGTCAGATGTAGATAGCAGCTCTAAACCCTTGGAGGTGGATGAACATGATTAAAGTAGTGACATCGGAAGAAAGGCACACGTCGGATCGAGGTTGGATACACAGTGAGTTCAGCTTTTCTTTTGCAGATTATGACGATCCAAGCAATGCGCATTTTGGTTGCCTGCTGGCTCATAATGACAACACGCTGATGCCGCAGGAAGGCTTTAAACGACATCCACATCATGACCTGGAAATTGTAAGTTACGTAATATCCGGTAGGCTCAAGCATACAGACAGTATGGGAACTGAACAGGTACTTGAGCCGGGAACGGTACAGGTGATGAGTGCAGGCACCGGTGTGGAACATTCCGAGACCAATCCGTCCGAGGATGAACCGGTACGTTTCCTGCAAATGTGGTTCCTGCCATCCCAGCGCATGCTGAAACCATCGTATACGAATCGGCAATTTGACCCGCAGGAACAGCTGAACCGACTGTGTCCCGTTGTATCCGGACAGGGAGGGGAAGGTGCCGAAGGCGCGCTTCCAATTGCACAGGATGTGACCTGTTATCTGACCCAATTGGAGTCCGGTAAAAAAATCATGTATCCACAGCATGAAGACAGACGCACTCATCTTTTTCTGATCAGTGGTCATGTGGATATCGCCTGTGCGGATGGGAATTTCAATCTGAAGCCAGGGGATGCTGCCCGTATTCGAAAAAGCTGTGATCTGCAGATTACGAGCACAGGAAGCGAAGTAGCGGAATTCGTACTGGTAGATTTGCCTTAACTTGCTTAAATGACAAGTCATACTAGCAAATGAGGATATCAAGTAAGCTAAAAGATAAAAAGGACCTGCCCTCCATTTGGTGGAGGCAGGCCCTTTTTATTTGTGTGAACGAAGATGGGCTGCTTTTAAGCTTTACGCAGGTTCCCCAGTTCGGAAGCAACAGCTTCCACTTCTGAAATACTGAGATGCTCCTTGCTCATCACCATCTCATACAGATCATGCAAATCCTCGTATTTATCGAGGGGGAATGCCGAAGCCTGCATAGCCGCACCGCTGGCCATACGCAGCTTGGTTTTGATCGCTTCAATCATATATTCCATGTTGGCCGCGTTCGGTTGTGTCAAATCCATCGTTATGTCCATCCCTTCCGTATCGGAAACTGTTGTCATTGTATCATGATTGGACAGGCACAGGCCAATGTTTTGCGGGAATCCCCCTGTATCGGATAAAATGTAAAAAAACAATACTCATTCACATTGCTTCTGTGTGTGTAAAGGAGGGAAAAAGATTGGCAGTATACAAGCGTGAGATGGTGCGCCACCAGAGTCGAGAAACGCCAAAAGGTGTACCTGGAGAAGACCTGGTTTTATTTTTCAAACACATTTATGAGCAGCATTCACCTGATGAAATAACATTTGTCTGCATTGGAACGGATCGTTCATCGGGAGATGCACTCGGGCCTTTGACAGGAAGTCTGCTGGAGGAGCACGGAGTGGGTCATGTTGTAGGAACGCTAGCAGCACCTTGCGATGCAGATACACTGGAGAAACGGATGTCTCAAATCCCGGCACATCATACCATTGTTGCTATTGATGCCTGTCTGGGTCCAAAACATGCCACAGGTACATATTATCTTTCCCATCATGCGTTGAATCCGGCACAATCCGTAGGGGGGAAGCTGCAGCCTGTTGGGCATTATAGTGTGGCAGCTGTAGTAAACGTCAATGGTCCCAGGCCCTATTCCATCCTGCAGATGACTTCGCTTCATCTCGTCATGAACATGTCCCGAACGATCGCTGACGCAGCGTTTGCGGCGAGGAAAATGAGATAAACGTTTCATTCATGTGATGAAAGCTTAATAATATACAACTTGAATGACAAGAAGTTGGTTATATACAATGAATATAATCAATTCAATTCGCGCAGAGAGAGGGATTCATATGGAAAAAGTGATATGTGATGGAACGACGATATGTTATGCCGAACAAGGCAAGGGAGAAGCACTTATTTTGCTTCACGGATACTGCGGCAGTTCATCCTATTGGGATGAAGTTGTGCCGGAGCTTGCACGTCATTATCGCTGCATCGTACCCGATCTGCGTGGACACGGTAAGACGGACGCCCCTATGGGAACATACACAATAGATCAAATGGGCAATGATGTTCTGCAATTAATGGATGAGCTGAATGTGGACAAGGCTGTCCTGCTTGGACACTCCATGGGAGGATATATCGCCCTTTCCATCGCTCAGCGCCATCCGGAACGACTAAAAGCCTTTGGTTTGATCCATTCTACCGCATATCCGGATAGCGAAGAGGGCAAGGAAAAGCGTCTTCGTGCAGTATCGGCTATTCAGACGGATGGTATTGTAAGCTTTGTGGATGGATTGGTTCCGGGATTGTTTGCTCCTGAACATGTGGAGCGGTTATCGGCAAAAGTATCACGTGTCAAGGAAATCGGGTACCAGACCGCACCTCAGGGTGCAGTTGGAGCCGCACTGGCTATGCGGGAACGTCCGGATCGCCGTGATGTTTTATCGGCTACACCGTTACCGGTTTTGCTGGTTGCAGGTGAAAAAGACCCTGTGATCCCGCCGGAACGCACGTTTACGAGCGATAAACCGCATATTGTACAAGCGGTCATTGCCGGAGCGGGCCACATGAGCATGTATGAAGCACCGGAACAGTTGATTCAGGTCATTAGTCAATTTATGAACGGTTTACCGAAGGCGTAAATCTCTGAAGTCTTTATTCTCAGCAAAGTTGATCATTCAGCATATATCGTTATCCTAAGAAACCCCTGAGCGTCTCTATAAAGACACGGGGGTTTCTTTTTGCATCCTGGAATCCAAGAGGATGTCCTTTTTGGCTTTTTGATAGGGCATGAATTAAACTAGCAATAATGGATGATGATCCGAATGAGCGAATGAGGGGGCATATTTGATGTTCAGAAAAGACTATCTGCTCCGCATGATGGAGGAAATGACCGAGGCGATTGGCAAAGCATTTACACTCAGACAACAGCGGAAACATACGGAGGCACTTTCAGAATTGGACGAGCTGCTTCGCAGGCAGTTTGGCATGAATTTGTCTTTGCTGAATTCTCTCCCCGCAGAGGATGTCATTGAAATGTTTCGTTTTCGCGGAGTCATTGAAGTGGACAATCTGCAGCAAGCCGCGCGGCTGATCGAAGAGGAAGGTTATATTTATGGAGAGAAGGCCAGAGTGGAAGGCATCGATGATCAAGAGAAACAGGATTCAGAGGATGAAGGACTTATCCGGTTAATGAAATCATTGCACTTTTATCTGTATGCCCTGAATCATGGTGCCAACCCGAAGCTGCTGGATGCACCGGAACGCGTGCAATCGATATTGGAACAAACGAAAGAATACGAACTTCCTGCCCGTACGGAGAAACAGCTTGCGCTGTATCAAGAACAACATGGGCGATATGATCTGGCCGAGAACAGCTGGTACCGCGTTCTGCGGGTAGGCGAGGGGCAGCTCGTGAATTATCGCGAAGATGTGAAGGCCTTTTATGAACGATTGAGCAAGCTTGAAGATGGGCAACTGGAACAGGGCGGCCTGCCACGTCAGGAAGTGGAGGAAGGTCTCGCTGAACTCATCCGCTAAGCGGAGAACAAAACAGGACACAAATGAATAAGGCTTGTTAGGTGTCTTCACTTGGAGCGGCACCGGAATTGTGGTATGGTTACGGTTGACCAAACCAAATCGAAAGTGAGATGTACCCCGTGGATTCATTGCGAAAGCTTATACAAGACATCTTTGAGCAGAATTCGCTGATTACAGCGACCTGGAGCCAGCTGCGCAGACGGGACAATGTCTCGTATACCAAAGTGCAAGTCAAGCCGGTAACGCTGAAGAATCAGCTGCATTATCAATTCGCATTTCATTATAACAACAAAGTGCTGCACGAGAATTTGACTCCGGCTGAAGCGATAGAACGCATGACTTTGCTGTGCGAAGAGACGTTTCGTCAAGGGCTCCTCTGTACGACAGAGGCAGATTATCAAATTTTGATCAGCAAAAAATATAAAGTATCCATTCTGACCAAATCTCCATCCAAGACGTCAGTGGATCTCTCGCATAACCGTAAGAAGCAATACGTGCTGGAAGAGGGAGTCCCTGTCTCGTTCCTGGTTGAACTGGGCATTATGAATGAAGAGGGGCGGGTATTGGCCCGTAAGTACGATAAATTCAGACAGATCAATCGATTTCTTGAAATGGTACAGGATGTCATTCCGTATCTGCCTGAGGGACGTCCGCTTACCATCGTTGATTTTGGCTGCGGCAAGTCCTATCTGACCTTTGCCTTGTATCACTACTTGTCGGTACAACAGCGCAGATCGCTGAAGATCATCGGTCTTGACCTGAAAGCGGATGTCATTGAACATTGCAACGCTCTTGCACAGAGGCTTCACTATGGTGATCTGAAGTTCCTGGTTGGTGATATTGCTGATTACGACGAGCTGAATGAAGTGGATATGGTCGTGACACTGCATGCCTGTGATACCGCTACAGATGCGGCACTAGAGAAAGCTGTTCGCTGGGGCGCTTCAGTCATACTGTCCGTACCGTGCTGTCAGCATGAGCTGTTTGACCAGATTGAATCTCCGGTAATGAATCCGTTATTGTCCCATGGTATTCTGAAGGAACGCTTCTCCGCACTGGCAACAGATGCCATTCGTGCGAAGCTTCTGGATCTGATGGGTTACAAAACGCAACTGCTGGAATTCATTGATATGGAGCATACACCCAAAAATATTCTGATTCGTGCTGTGCGTGGACAGGCGGGTCAAACGGCTGATATGTGGAAGGAATACACAGAGTTCCGTGATTTCATACATGCGGATCCGTACTTGGAACGGGCTTGTGCAGACCTGCTGCCAGGTGGCGCCAATCCGATTGAAACAGCAGAAGGCGATGTAACGGAAAATAATACAGATCGTTCAAACGGGAAATCGACAACCAGCCCAGACTCTTGTGACCACTGCTAAATTTCGCAAAGCGCTAACCATAGTTGGCTGATGGTCTGCCATGTCCAGGAATGGACATACTGGTATGAGGGTCCCGTTATGGAAACGAATAAACGATTGTGCTTTATATGAATGAAAAGGATGACGGCGAGACATAAGACAGGAGACCCTATGAGGGTCTTCTGTCTTTTTTTGTATGTCATGCGTGCTGATTGCGAATGAAATGCAGCATGGGAGATTTGCACTGTTTGTTCCATAAAAGAAGTTGGGAAGGAGGTAGGCAATTGCAGCAGGGAAACAGCGATCACATGGTTGAGCATCAGAAGGGTAAGAATCGAGCGGAAATAAAGACGAATGTATGTAGCGCTGTGCCAATATCCGTTACGGATGCAGGAGACCTGAACTTGAGTTGCGAGTTTAAACAAGCGAAGACGAAGACATTTGGGTTGGATACATCGGCATTAACGATAATATTGGGCGTGATGGGTACGATCATGTTGTTGGCTGCATGTCTGGGTCGGGGGCTATATTTTCCTTTCGATGTGTACGGGGTCATTTTGTTCTCTTCGGCGAGCCTTCTCACGGGAGCGATCATGCTCCTTCTTTTACGTATATTGCGGAGTAAGAAAAATAACGTACTGAAAAATCGCTTAAGTTACGATATACACAGTAATGAAGAAATGAAAATAAGATATTGGCATATGAATCTTAATGGCTGGATCATCTGGCCCATCATTATGATGGTTTGTTATGGCCTGCATGCCTGTTTGGGTTCTGTAAGCACACAGGGCAGCATGGATGAAATGCTGCGGTGGAGTTTGCTGGCTATCTTTGCCCTGCTCGCAGGGATGCTGGCCTCGTGTGCTCACGGTGTGCGATGGTTCGCCGTTGGATGGCAGGCTGTAGGGAGCCTGCTTGTGTTCAGCGGCCTGCTTGCGGTGTGCGGCGTGCTGCCGCTGCCTTTCGCGGTCATGCGAACCGCCGACCCCGAGATCAGCTCCGCCGGTGCGAGGCTCGGCGGACTGCTGCAGTACCCCAATGCGTACGGCGCCGTTGTAGGCATGTACGCATTGGAGCGGCTGGCTGCAGTCGCGCGTGCCATGGCCCGTCCCGTGACGGCCTGGCGCCTTATCGCTGCCGCGCTGCCGCTTATGCCCGCGCAAGCCGCGCTCCTGCTGAGCGAGTCGCGCGGCGCCTGGCTGGCGACAGGCATCGCCGCCGCCAGCGCCTTCGCCTGGCAGCGGCGCGGAGACCGCCTGCTGCTGCTGCTGGCCATGGCCGCGCCCCTGGCTAGCGCGGCCTGGCTGTACCGCCAGCTGGCTGCTGCCCAGCTGGCGCCTGCACCTGTGCCCGGCCTGCTGGCCCTGGCCGGGGCATGGGCAGCTGCGCTGCTCGGCACGCTGCTGCTGTGCCGCCTGTGGCACAGCGGCGCCAGGGCGCGCGCCGCTGCCTTGACGGCCATGGCACTGGCGGTTACCACCGCCGCCATGCTGGCCGTGGCCTCCACCGCCGAACGACTCGCGGCAGGTGTCGGCACCGGGCTGTCCCGCCTCCGTATGTGGCGGGACGCCCTGGAGCTCTGGTCCGGGGCCGCATGGCTTGGCCACGGGGGAGATACATGGCGCAGCATGTTTCGCGCCATCCAATCCTCGCCGTATGTCGGAGGCGAGGTCCACAACGGCCTGATCGACATTGCCCTTGATACAGGCCTGATCGGCCTAATAATGATCGGTGCCTGGTTTGCTTTTACCATTCGTAATACCGTGAAATACGCAGCACACTTAATGCCCTCCGTGCTTGTTTTTGTTTTGCATGGGATTATGGATTTTGACTGGAGCTTCACATTGGTCTGGATGCTGTTTATCTGGCTGGGAGCTTGGTCATACGCATATAAAAATGAACAGCGTATAGCCACTACGGACGAGCATGCTGTAATCCAGGCGAGAGAGGTACCAGCCGTTTTTACGAACGAACGCTCAGTACAACCATCGCTTCTGTCCAAAGGGCTTTCATATCAGGTTATGCCAACAATGCGGACAATACCATGGTTGCCTGCCCTGGCCATCCTGATTTGGCTTGGGGGGACCGTCTGGCTGGCGGGGCGTAATGCCGTGGCGGAAGTAGAGTATCGTTTGGCTGAATCTGCGCCGCAAGAATTAATTCAGCATAGGGCAGAATTGACGGCTGCATTTCACGCAAATCCATACCGACCGGAGATTGCCATCTCTCTTTCACGTACTCTTACAGCCAATGATGCAGAGAAACTGCTGAGGAGCAGCTTGTCCCACTCCCCGGCAGAGCCGCGGCTCTACCAGGAGCTGGGGAAACTAGCAGCCCAAGCAGGGCAGGGAGTGCAGGCTGGCAAGTACTTTGAACAAGCAGTTGCATTGAATCGGTATGATACCCATTTTCAGTCCGCAGCTTTGTACTGGATGATTCATGCATCACGTCAGGAATGGGCTGCCGGTTACACGAACCGAGCCAGGCAGACTGCCGCTGCAGGGGTGCGAATGTATGAGCATTACGAACAGTTGAGTGCCACAGTGGCTGCAGGAAAGGCACGTAATGATCGCCAGTTTACCTTAGATGACGATGCTGCCATTTACATCACTCATTTACGTATTCTTGCATCAACTGCCGTTCCTCAGGAATGGACCAGACAGACCAACAAACCACCTGGGTAACGCCTGCTTCTTGCTTCTCTTAAACATGAATTATGGCGGGTCTGCTCAAGGAACATTTCCTTGTTCTGTGCATGCTTCTTCCTGTAGGAAATGCTCTGAATCCTCTGTATCTACAGACGATATCCGCCAAATGCCTGCTGAAATGCAGCCTGAAGGGGTTCAATGTCCACATTCCATAGAGAGGCTATATCTGCACTGACGTCATTGTTCCACCACTCGCATAATTTCTTTCGATTGTCTCGGTTTTCACCGATCCAGAGCAGATTGGCAATTACTTTTCCATAATAGAGTTCTTCCGCCTGTTTCATCTGATCGGGAGAAATGTAGACTTTCAGCCGTTTTGCTGTCCGGTACAGCTCCTTACTGCAAGCTCTGCGAATCCCTCTCGCGGAAGGTAACTTCTGGCTAGGGTTGCTATGTTTGACCGGGGGAGTACCGGGTGTTGATTTGGGTGACATCTTCTCACGCTCCTCTCCCGATACCATATGCGAAGGATGACTTGCAGGACACTAACCCGGGTCGATCAAGTAGCAACAAACTGCAGCCCTGTGCTAAAATAGGGACGAACATCCATGGTGCTGCGGAGCACCGCCAATCAGGATGAAGAAAGAGGGTCGAGATGGACGTTATTCATAACATTGTCGGTCAATTGTTCGACTGGATTCAGAGCCTTGGATACTTTGGAATTATGCTGGGATTAATGCTCGAGGTCATCCCCAGTGAAATTGTACTGGCATATGGAGGATTTCTCGTTTCACAGGGCAATATCAATTTCTTTGGTGCTATGATATTCGGTACCGTGGGCGGTGTAGCAGCCCAGCTCTTTATTTACTGGATTGGCCGTTATGGCGGCAGACCTGTGCTGGAACGTTACGGGAAATACATACTGATCCAGAAAAAACACATCGACCATTCCGAGGAGTGGTTTCGCAAGTATGGAACAGGTGTCATTTTCACGGCGCGTTTTGTTCCGGTTGTGCGTCATGCCATCTCGATTCCTGCAGGCATATCTAAAATGCATACAGGAAGATTCATTCTGCTGACAACACTTGCTGTTATACCTTGGACTGCATTGTTTATATATTTAGGGATGGTACTCGGAGACCAATGGGAACATATTAACGAAAAAGCAGCACCTTACATTATGCCGATTCTGCTCGTTGCACTCGCACTTATGATTATTTATGTACTTATTAAATGGATGAATGTTCGAAAAAAGAGAGGAAGTGTCTAGTTATGGGTAAACCAAACTTGTCTCACAAATTCGGTAAGGGTCTGCCGCCGAAGGAATTCATTGAGAGCATGACCAAAAACCAAAGCGAATTTCAAAAGAACTATGACAGCTTCACATGGCCAAGCGAAGAGGATCGCGAGTTTTTCGAGAGCTTGAACCACCGCGATGATCTGCGTGTTTTGATTTTGGCTGCTGACTGGTGTGGGGATGTTGTTCGCAACATACCTGTGGTATTCCAGGCGCTGGAGATCTCGGGCATTCCAACCGAAGTTTTGATTATGGAAAATCATCCTGAAGTGATGGATGAATTCCTTACGATGGGCGGCCGTTCCGTACCTATCGTTATTTTTGCCGATACAGGCGGGCATGTGCTGGGCCAATGGGGACCACGCCCTCAGCATGTACAGGAAGTCATGGTTGAATTTAAACGCGAGAACCCAGATCGTGATGCAGCTGATTATCAGGAGAAGATGGCTGTAGTACGTCAGGAAATCGGTAAACGCTATGGGGAAGGAACGGAGTCGCATGCAGTCATTATTCGTGAGCTGCGTGAACTGATTTCGGGTTACTAATCCAAGATGCTTAACATTCGTACATTTACACTCGGTCCGCTCCAGACGAATGCATATCTGCTGCAAGGGGAAGATCCGGGGAAAGCCGTTATCATTGATCCGGGCATGAACCCGGGTCCGCTGCTCAAAGCCATTCAAGACCTGGAAATTGAAGCGATTTTACTGACACATGCTCATTTTGATCATATGGGCGGTGTGGACGAAATTCGCAAATTGAAGGGCTGTCCAGTCTATTTGCATGATCTGGAGAGTGACTGGCTCACCTCTCCCAAACTGAATGGATCGTTGAACTGGCCGCAGGCTTCACCGCCTCTTTCGACAGATCCTGCAGAATATGCGATGGATGAAGGACAGACCCTCCAGTTTGTTGGGCATACTTTTAAGGTATATCATACACCTGGACATTCCCCAGGCAGCGTAAGCCTGCTGTGTGGTAATGATTTGTTTGCAGGAGACGTTCTGTTCCGTATGGGCGTAGGGAGAACGGATCTGACGGGTGGACGGGAACGAGACTTGATCGATTCGATTCAAAACAAGCTGTATACCTTTGCTGATGAAGTGAAGGTATACCCAGGTCATGGTCCTAAGACAACCATCGGTTATGAGAAGCAGAATAATCCTTACGTTTCTGCAAGATGATCGACATTTAAGTGAAGAAAGTCTGGACAAGTGACAATTTTTTCATTAGAATAGCAATTAGTTGTTACAAGCGTTAAGGCATCATCTAACTAAAGCTTTAAATAGCAGTACCCTAACTTGCGAAGCACGCAGACTGTGGTCTATACCCGGTTTGCGTTCTTTTTTTATTTTCAGCAATATTGGCAAGGGACGAGTCATCCAGATACAACTTACATAAGAAAAGTCATTGTAATGCAGACAGTTTTGGATTTGAATAGCAAGTAATTGGAACGGGACCTTAGAACGTAGTATTTAATTGGTGAAGCATGAGGAACAAGAGAGCGGGGAGAAGAAGTGGAGAAAAAGCGCGTTATACCTTTTGAACGCCGTGCCAAGTATTCAGCAATGGAAGAGACTCGCCGGGTGATGATGGATACGGGCAAGCTTGAATTAGCAACGAATCGTCCTCAACTACATAGCTACAGAAGCAAGGCAATGCATGAACCTTTGGAACAGCAGCAAAATATATGGAGAAGTCGAGTTTTGAGCAGCGGAGCCCGCAACCAGCCGTGGTTCGACAAGCTGCAGGAATACCGGAATGAAGTCTGATTGCCCGGGAAATTGTCGGCTTCAGATTTTTTTGTAATTCATTTGAACGTTTATGCAGAGACTGTCGTATTAACACAAGAATGAATGGGAAGCAGAGGTGAAGAACCAGATGGAAGCAGCCGAACTGGAAGAGGTCCGCAGGGCAGCAGCAGGAGATGATGCTGCGCTGGCGGCGCTGCTTCAACGTCATTATGCTTTCGTGTACAAATACTTGGTCAAGGTTACGATGGATCCAAACGCTGCTGAAGAAACCGTTCAGGATACGATGATTCGATGTATGGAAAACATTGATCGTTATGACGGTTCGTCTGCCTTTTCATCCTGGATGATTACCATTGCTACACGCATCTATATTGACAAGACAAGGCGTAAGAAAAGAGAAAATGGCTGGTTGGATATGATCCGTAGTGAAGCCGTCAGACGATTCCGATGGCAGTTTGAGAGCCGGAATGAAGAATGGACGGACGTTATGGATGCCATGACCAGATTAACGCCGGAACACCGTGTTGCTGTACTGTTGAAGCACTATTATGGCTATGGTTATGATGAGATTGGAGAAATGCTCGGTATTCCAGCCGGAACGGCGAAATCACGAACGGCCTATGGCCTTCGTCAATTGAGAAAGGAGTTGGGATAAGCATGAGCAGGACGGATGAACAAGATGAGCAAGAGCTCCTTGAACGACTGCAGCAGCAGATGAAAGTGCTGGATGACGCGTATGAGCCAGTGAGTGTACCTTCATTGGCCTCGCTGGAAGTGCAGGTCAGAGAACGAAGACGAATCAAACGCCGTAAGAATCTGATCGAGATGATTTTGTTCTGGGTGATCGGGCTGATGGTCATTGCTTCTGGGGCGCTGCTGTTCCTGTCTGCTCCAGCTCTTTATGTGGGTATCCAGGCTGTTGGTGTAGCAGCAGCAGTGACAGCAGCAATCATATGGGCGGGCAAACATCGGAAGGAGGAGGCTTCTCATGAATAATATGCATTATTCGTTAAATGAGATTTCTCCCATCTGGATGATATTGATCGCAATCCTATTGTTCGTGCAAGGGACATGGATTTTTCAGGATGCTCGTAAACGTGGGCGTTTCCCCTGGTTATGGGGATTATGGGGGATCACCGGATTCCCGACACCACTCATTGTATATTGGTTCGTAGTTATTCGATCAGGTCGCAGACGGTCCTAGCCTATATAATGGACGAATGATAATTTGGTGATTAAAAAAGATTTTGCACAAATATGTTGCTTAATTCTAGTAATCGTAGACATCGTTATTCTTTTCTAGTAGACTATACAAATAAATATGAAAGATAGACTACCAGGAGGTTAGACGATGCTGCGATTAGGAGAAAAGGTTGTCATCGTCGCGGATGCGTTTGAGCAGAATCTTCCTGTGGGGGAATATGGTTACATCATCGCTTATGACCGGAATCCGGACAATGCGTTCGATTACGTGCTTCGAGTGCCGCAGGTGAACCGGAACTTTTTTGTTCCATCCGGCGACGTCGATCTGGAAGAGGTTCTGCTGAAGCAGGAAGCTGAGCGGGTCGAGCGAGAAGCGTTGATAGATTACGCCCTTGCGACACACAACGAGAAACTGTTTCATCATCTGATGAACGGAGATATTCAAGCTGTGGAAGAGGAAGAGGAAACCGCGAACGATGTTATGTCACAGGCGGATTTTATAAAGCAGGTTAATCTGCGTGCATGGATTTAAGATCTAGAGAGTCGGCTGATGCCGGCTCTTTTTTGATATTTGCATGAGCTCCGTGGATTGGGGTTATTTTGCTTATTAGACAAGTCAGGTCATTTGCATTGAATTGTCGAACCATCTCCCCTATAATGAAAAAAGTTATCTTGGGACTTTAGCCCGTTAAACGAGCGATTCGTTTCAGGCAGTTTCGGGAAGTTGAACGAAATGAAGGAGGCATCCGGAAATGAGTATTTCGAATAATGACGTTCAGCATGTGGCCAAGCTGGCCCGGCTCAATTTGACTTCTGAAGAAGAACAGACACTTACAGGACAGCTGAACGCAATTTTAAAATATGCAGAGAAGCTGAATGAGCTGGATACAGAGAACATTGAGCCAACGACTCACGTTCTGCATGTCAGCAATGTGATGCGTGAGGATGAAACGAAGGAAAGCCTGCCAATCGAGCAGGTAATGCGCAATGCACCGGAAGAAGAAGACGGGCAGTTTAAAGTGCCTGCTGTAATGGAATAACGGATAACCGGAAGGAGGACGAAATACCGTGAGTTTATTTGAACAATCGTTGCCTGAGTTACATAACAAGCTGCACGCCAAGGAATTGTCGGTCAGCGACCTGGTGGACCAAGCATATCAGAACATTAGTGCACGTGAAGACAAAGTTAAGGCATATCTTGCGCTGGATGAGGAACAGGCTCGTTCCCGTGCGCGTCAGCTGGATGACCGGCTCGTCAGTGGCGAGGAGAAAGGTTTGCTCTTTGGATTACCGGTAGGTATTAAGGATAATATCGTTACGAACGGACTGCGCACGACATGCGGCAGCCAGTTTTTGCGCAACTTCGACCCGGTGTATGATGCAACGGTTGTCGAAAAGCTGAGAGCTGCAGATACGGTGACGATCGGTAAACTGAACATGGATGAATTCGCCATGGGCGGTTCGAATGAAAATTCAAGTTTCTATCCTGTGCGCAACCCATGGGCGCTGGATCGTGTTCCAGGTGGCTCCAGTGGTGGTTCTGCGGCCGCAGTAGCTGCAGGCGAAGCGTACTTCACGCTCGGATCAGACACGGGTGGTTCCATTAGACAGCCTGCTTCGTATTGCGGCGTTGTCGGCATGAAGCCGACTTATGGACTCGTTTCGCGTTTTGGATTGGTTGCATTTGCATCCTCTTTGGATCAGATTGGACCTCTGACGAAAAATGTTGAAGATTCTGCTTATGTGCTGCAAGCAATCGCCGGTTATGATGCCAAAGATTCGACATCTGCAAAAGTGGAGATCCCGGACTACTTGAGCGGACTGACAGGTGATGTCAAAGGTCTGCGCATTGCCGTACCGAAGGAGTACATTGGAGAAGGTGTTGATCCGCAAGTTAAAGAGACCATTCTCTCTGCCTTGAAAGTGCTTGAGGGACTCGGTGCCACTTGGGAAGAGGTATCCCTTCCGCATACCGAATATGCGGTGGCTACGTATTATTTGCTCGCTTCTTCTGAGGCTTCTTCCAATCTGGCCCGGTTTGACGGCGTGCGTTATGGCGTACGTGCAGATAACCCGGACAACCTGCTTGATCTGTATCACCAATCCCGCAGCCAAGGCTTTGGTCCGGAAGTGAAGCGTCGTATCATGCTTGGGACGTATGCGCTGAGCTCGGGTTACTATGATGCCTACTACCTGAAAGCTCAAAAAGTACGTACATTGATCAAACAGGATTTCGATGACGTATTTGCCAAATATGATGTCATTATTGGACCAACTGCGCCTACAACCGCATTTAAACTGGGTTCCCAGGTGGATGATCCACTCACCATGTATCTCAATGACATCCTGACCATTCCGGTCAGTCTGGCAGGCGTACCTGCAGTGAGCATCCCATGCGGCTTCTCGGATGGATTGCCTGTTGGCATGCAGATTATTGGTAAAGCCTTTGATGAAACGACTGTACTGCGCGTTGCGCATGCGTTTGAACAAAATACAGAATTCCACAAGCAGCGTCCGCAGCTGTAGACTGCCCGGAACGGAGGAATATTGAAATGTCTGCATCTAAATATGAAACGGTCATTGGACTTGAGGTCCATGTGGAGTTGCATACCAACTCCAAAATCTTTTGCGGCTGTTCTACGGCCTTTGGAGCACCACCAAACACCCATACTTGTCCCGTCTGTCTCGGACATCCGGGCGTATTGCCTGTACTGAACCGTCAGGCTGTGGATTATGCCATGAAAGCAGCGATGGCCCTCAACTGTACCATTGCTGATGTCAGCAAATTCGATCGTAAAAACTATTTTTATCCGGATTCACCAAAAGCCTACCAGATCTCACAATTCGATCAACCGATTGGTGAGAATGGGTGGATTGATATTGAAGTAAACGGAGAAACGAAACGAATCGGGATTACCCGTCTTCATCTGGAAGAAGATGCAGGTAAGCTTACTCACGTTGATGGCGGCTATGCTTCATTGGTTGACTTCAACCGGGTGGGTACACCTCTCGTGGAGATTGTATCCGAACCGGAAATTTCTTCGCCGGAGGAAGCCCGTGCTTATCTGGAAAAATTGCGTGCGATCATGCAGTACTGCGATGTGTCGGATGTGAAAATGGAAGAAGGTTCCCTGCGTTGTGACGCCAACATCAGTTTGCGTCCGCATGGGCAGGAGAAGCTGGGAACAAGAGCAGAACTGAAAAACATGAACTCTTTCCGTGGCGTTCAGCGCGGTTTGGAATATGAACAGTTCCGTCAGGCTGAAATTTTGGATGACGGCGGCGAAGTGGTTCAGGAGACGCGTCGCTGGGATGAAGCGCAAGGGAAAACGCTGACCATGCGTGGCAAAGAGCAAGCGCACGACTATCGCTACTTCCCGGATCCGGATCTGGTGAAGCTGCAAATCGATGCAGCCTGGAAGGAGCGAATCAAAGCTTCGATTCCGGAGCTCCCTGACGAGCGCAAAGCACGTTATACTGCTGATTACGGATTGCCTAATTATGATGCTGAGGTGATTACCTCATCCAAAGCGGTTGCTGATCTTTTTGAAGACAGCCTGAAATATACGCAGGATGCCAAAGCCGTATCCAACTGGATTATGGGCGACCTGCTTGGTTATCTGAACAACAGCAACCTGGAATTGTCTCAGGTGCCTCTGACGGGTCAGGGACTGGGTGAGATGATCGGATTGCTGGAGAAAGGCACGATTAGCAGCAAAATCGCCAAAACCGTCTTTAAGGAAATGCTGGAGAGCGGCAAGCTTCCACAGCAGATCGTTGAGGAAAAAGGTCTTGTGCAAATCAGTGACGAAGGTGCCATTCTTGCCATTGTAGAGCAGGTTGTCGCGAACAACCCTCAATCCGTGGAAGATTACAAGGCAGGCAAACAGAAAGCGATCGGCTTCCTGGTAGGACAGGTTATGAAAGAAAGTAAAGGCAAGGCTAATCCGGGTCTGGTTAATCAACTGCTTGCAGATGTACTGAACCGCTAATCCATCCGGTAAGGCCGGACAGAAAGAGGCTCGTCCCTGTGACAGCCTCTTTTCTTATTTTTATAAGGCAAACAAATGTGGTAAATAATCATGTACAGGTGTAATCGAATTCAGTTGCGTACGAAGGAGAGGAGGGCGAGAATGAAGATTCAATTACTGTCACTGAATGATCTGGAGACCACAGGACAGCTATGGCGGCTTCAGCATGTAGCCTATCGATTGGAAGCGGAGATGATTGGTTTTCAGGAAATTCCGCCTTTGATGGATACGATCGAATCTCTGCAAAGCTGCGGGGAGACCTTTTACGGCTGCCTGGATGATGAAGAAGAACTCCTGGGTGCTGTTGCAGTGGCGGAGGAAGAGAAGGACACATTGACGATCACACGTATGATGGTGCACCCTGAGCATTTTCGCAAAGGAATTGCAGCCGCATTAATGAGGCATGTATTCGAGCAGTACCCAGATCTTCCGCGGTATATCGTATCAACAGGTACATTGAACCAACCGGCTGTCAATTTATATACCAAATTCGGTTTTATACCGGTAGAGGTTACGCCGATTGCACCAGGTGTGGAATTAACGACATTTCATAAGAATAAACATTAATTATGTGAATTTTTTGAAGGAGGAATACCAGTTTTGGGCAATCCTTGGTTTATCGATGAGTGGCACATTTTATTGCGATTATTACTAGCCATGCTGCTTGGAGGACTTGTAGGTCTGGAGCGTGAACGTTCCAATCATGCTGCTGGTCTGCGTACCCACATTCTGGTCTGTCTCGGGTCTGCACTGATCATGATGTTGTCTGTTTATGGTTTTAAGGATTTTGCCAATGAATTAAATGTGCGGATTGATCCGGCTCGTCTGGCAACAGCGGTTATTACGGGTGTCGGCTTCCTGGGAGCGGGTACGATCCTGTTTACCGGGAAGTCCATTACAGGACTTACCACCGCGGCTTCGATCTGGGTTGTAGCCGCCATTGGACTGGCAGCAGGCGCGGGATTCTTTTTTGCCTCCATCGTATCTACGGTTCTGGTGCTGCTCAATCTGTGGGTGTTCAACAAGCTGGAGCTAAGGTATATACGAGGAAACAAGCTGCATGTCGTCACCCTGCATACGTTGTCTGAACCCGGCTTCCTGGAGCAGGTGTCTTCATTCATGGAGCAGGAGAAGATTAAAATACGCAAAATTACAGTCAATGAGCAGGATCTGGCTTTTGCCGAGGTCATTTCGGTTGAACGAAAGATTGAGATTGTACTCCACGTACATGTACCACATGAACTTAATACAGTGCAGCTGGTAACTAAGCTAAGGCAGTGGGAGCATGTGACCAAAGTATCCATAGAATAAATCGTGAAACCCTCCCTAGGCCTGTTGTGCCGGAGGGTTTTTAATCATATCCATATTTCTTCCAGTTACTCTCTGTGCTCTTTAGGGTACTATCTAACCAAATGCATGAAGAGCGGGTATGCTATTTCATAAGAAAGGAGCATGTCATGAAAAGAAATCATCCGTCCGGAAAAAGGAGACAAACGGCCAAAACCAGGCCGCTCCGAAATCGGACACATAAATTTATTGCTGGATTGCTCAGTGCGATCATTCCTGGCCTGGGTCATATTTATTTGCGGCTGTATATGAGAGGTCTGACGTTTATGCTGCTTGTATTACTCGACCTGTCAGCGCTTTTGTATTTTTCATCTATTGGCATACAGATTAATGTGCCCCTTTTAATTTTGCTCGCTTTGTTCATTCCGGTGATCTACTTTTACAATGTATTCGATGTACTGCAATCTGCGGATTGGGTCATGATGCGGAGGCGCAGAGCTGCAACTCATGGAAATACGGACAAGCCTCTAATGAACGAGCGGGCTGTTGGTGAGGCCTTTATGGCATGGGAGCGAGGCATTTCGTTTGGATTGCTGCTTATTGTTGGTGGCGGGTTGATGGTGCTCTTCTTCCGCAAACCTCGCTGGTTTCAGGAAATGCTCGCTCTGTATGGTGGATATGTTTTTGCCGGTGTACTCATTATTATAGGGCTGATCCTGTTCGGCCGTGAGATTTGGGTCATGCTGCGCAAGAAAAAAGGTTAGATTAAGAGAATTGAGGAGGGAAAATAATGAACCGTAAAGTCCGGGTCGGTCGCTATACGGCTGCCGCCTTAATCGTAGCGGTCGGTGTGCTGTTGATTTTGGATAAACGGTGGGGAACTGACTACGTATATGAAATGGTCGACTGGTGGCCACTGCTGGTTATCGCATTGGGTGTGGAATACATACTGTTGTTCCTGTGGACGCGCAGCAAGAAAAGGTCATCAGCTGATGAGCTGCAGGATGAGAAAGTGAAGATGCGCTTCAGACCGGATGCCAAGGGCATCTTGGCTTCCCTTGTGCTAACGGCTGCGGTATTTATTGTGACAGAACAGGACCACTATATGCACTTGTGGAACAGGGTAAGCCTTAATCTGGGAGCAGCCTCCATGGACTATAGTCAGGCAGCAGGGTACATGCAGGACAAGGGTACGATCCGCGTGCCTGTTGGTATGGATACTTCCGATCTTGTCGTGCAGGGGGTTAATGGAGATATCTCGGTACAGCGCGGAGATACGGAAGAGATAGAGGTGCGCACTGTAGTATGGGTAGATAAGACATCCGAGGTAGAGGCAAAAGCTGTTGCAGATGCATCGTTTGTTGAAACGGACGGCACCAAGGTTATTCATATTACCGCAACGGGCAAAACTTATGGAGATAACGATAAAACACAGCCTCGCATGAATATGACGATTACGATCCCGGATGACCGGCGTTTCAATCTGGATATTCGCACATCCAATGGAGCCATATTATTAAATCGGCCGGAGGCAATTAGTACTATTGTGGCTGAAACGGGGAACGGACGTATCCGGATTACGAATGCGGTAGGTGACATTACGGGCAAAACGTTAAATGGCGATGTGATTGTGGCCAATGCGATGGGGAATGTTGATCTGGATAGCAACCGTGGAGATATGAAGGCCCGCGGAGTTTCAGGAGATATAGATCTGACCACACAGGTGGGGAGCATTAGCATCACGGATTCAATTGGTGAATTTACCGCTGAAACACGGAACGGAAATATTACGCTGGATGGCGCAAATCTCGCTATCAGGGCTCAGTCTCTGAATGGAAGCATCAGCATCGTTTCTTCCAAAATAGGCGGAGATTGGGATGTATACAGTGCCGTTGGTGCAATAAGCATTTTATTGCCTCATCAAGGAGATTACAGTTTGAGCGGTTCCAGCAGTTACGGTGATCTGAAGACTGACCTGCCATTTACAGTGCAAAATAAAACCATTGAAGGCCAGCTTGGTGAAGGGGAATACACGGTTAAAATTGAAGGGAACAGCGACCTTACCATTAATCGCAACCCGGATGTGCCTTCGGCTGATACGAATAGTTCAAATTTGGAAGACTTGGATGGCGATTTGGAGCAGAGCGAAGATAACGGGGAGAATTCCCAGGATAGTACCTCTGAAGTTCCGTAACTGCCGCGTTGACAATAAACTTACAATCGCCGTACAATAAAATAATAAAAGGCAAGGTAACATGGAAGGAAAGATTAAACGTCCTGTTCTTTGTCAAGAATCAACTCTGATGGATAAGATGATAATGGATCTTGTTTTTTCAGGAGAATGAAAGGTAAGGCGGTGGGTTTTATGGCAACACGTGTCCAACATGCGTTGGAGCATCTGAAGACGACCGGTGTCCGTATTACACCCCAGCGCCATGCCATATTGAATTATCTGATGGAATCCATGGGGCATCCGACTGCCGATGAAATTTACCGTGCGCTTGAACCCCAATTTCCCAGTATGAGCGTGGCGACTGTATATAACAATCTGAAGATGTTTCTGGAGGCCGGCATGGTTCGGGAATTGACATACGGAGATAACTCCAGCCGCTTCGATGCCAATGTGACGGATCATTACCATGTCATTTGTGATAAATGCGGTAAAATTGAAGACTTCAGTTATCCTTCGCTCAAAAGCGTTGAGCTCCAGGCGGAATCAAGTACCGGATTTGAAGTCCACGGACACCGATTGGAAGTTTATGGTGTTTGTAAAAGTTGCAGGGATTAAGAGAGATGAATTACAATATTAACGTGCAGAATTCAGTTTGGATTCTACACGTTTTTTGTTTTTTTAGTCAAAGATTACATGCATGATTTTCACGCGGCAATGATATCTTCATGATTCAGCATGATTAACGGAGGTAGGCGTTTGAGTAGAAAAAGCAGATATACAAGGCAGAAGAAGAGGCGTTCGTTCTGGCCTGGCTTTTTGGGAGCTTGTCTTATTGCAGGCGGTGCTTACTGGTTTATAACGAATGTCTGGCTGAACCAGGTTCACGAGGACCCCGATTGGATCGGAATGAATCAGCCTGTTTTTGTGGATGGTCAATTGATGGATGGTGAAGCTTCTGGAACTGGGGAGGAGCTTAAACTGCCGGTGAACGTGCTACAGGAGGCGATTGATCCTGGCATACGTTACGAAGCCGACACAGGCGATATCATTATTGCGACTCCGCAGCGTGTGCTTCATATGAAGGAAGGCAGCACCAAGGCCGAGCTCAATCATAAGGACTACCCAATGTCAGTTGAGCCTGAGGTCATCGGAGGAGAGGCATACATCCCTCTTAAACCCTTAAAGGAAGTTTACGGGATTGCCGTACAGGAAGATACATCTACGGGTGCAGTTATATTGATGCGTGGAGGAGACAGCATTCAATATGCGGAGATTGATACCTTGTCATCCAAAGCGGATAAGACCATTCCTTTGTACAAACGTGGAGGAGAGTCTTCCCCGATTATTGCGGATATGGAACAGAACGCCCGGGTACGGGTATGGCAGACAGGTGATGAGCAGAGTTTTGTTCAGCTCGATAACGGCTATGCCGGTTATGTGGATAATAAGTATGTTTCCCTTACAGAGAAAAAGGAGCTGGACAAGCCTGAATTCACTCTGACGGCTGCCGAGAAGAAGTGGCAGAATAAAACGGTAAATCTAGTGTGGGAGGCGGTATACAACCGTCAGCCTGACGTCAGTTCCATAGGTAAGATGCCGGGTGTGAATGTGGTCAGTCCAACGTGGTTCCATATTACGGACGGCCAGGGCAATGTGAAGAGCAAAGCCGATAAAGCGTATGTTAACTGGGCTCACCGTTCCGGTATGGAAGTATGGGGACTGATGGATAACAGTTTCGACCCGGATATTACAAAAGAGGCCGTAGCCTCATACGAGACCCGTACGCATATCATCGAACAGATGCTGGAATACGCGCAGACCTACCAATTGGATGGCATCAATATTGATTTCGAGAACGTATATACCGATGATGGACCCAATATTACTCAATTTGTTCGTGAGATTAAAGCGATGGCACGCATCCACGGACTCATGCTCTCCATTGATGTAACTCCAAAATCCAATAGTGAAATGTGGTCTGCTTTTCTGGATCGACGTTCACTCGGTTCCTTTGTCGATTACATGATGGTTATGGCGTACGACGAGCACTGGGCTGCCAGTCCAAAGGCCGGTTCCGTTGCTTCGCTGCCTTGGACAGAGGCCTCTATGAGAAAAATTCTTGAAGAAGATGAAGTGCCTTCTAACAAATTGATTATGTCTGTTCCGCTGTATACGCGAATCTGGACAGAGGAAGCAGACGAACAGGGAGAGATTAAAGTATCTTCCAAAGCGGTCGGAATGGATACTGTTGCTGATTTGATCAAAGAGAAGAAACTCAAACCAGTGTTGGACTCTCAAAGTGGACAGAATTATGTGGAATTTACTGAGGATGGGGCGACCAAGAAAATCTGGATAGAAGATGCCGTTTCTTTACAGGCCCGTGTAGAACTCATTGAATCACTCAAACTGGGTGGTGTAGCTGCCTGGAATCGCAGTTTTGCTAACGCATCAGCATGGAAGACGTTGCAACAGGTAAGTCGTTAGAGATAAACGGTTACTGAACTTATCTTTTTTATATGATTCGAATTCATTCATTGTTTGAAAAAAACGCAAAAAAGGCTCGGTCTAGATACCGGGCCTTTTTTGTTGTTTACTCGTTGATCTTAGATGTGAAGTGAATGAGCGATACTAGCCTTTTGGACTAATACGCTGATCCGTATCAGAAATAGATGGAGAAGGCGCTTTCAGATGAGGACGGTTTGTGTTCGCTTGATTAGGATCCAGAGTGAGGATGGTATGGCAGAACATACAACGATCCGTTTTGCCGAGCATTTTGGTCATTTTACCGCATTCAGGGCAATCCACTTGAACAGCGCTTGTAGACAACATTCCAGCCCAGAAGTAGATGGCCAGACTAGCCATCATGGCAACGAGTCCGATGACAAGTCCCACGGCTGCAAACACTTTGCCTGCATGTCCCCAAAACACGATTCCGGCAGTTCCCAGTACCATTAGCCCCATGCCTAGCATGGTGAGTAACAATCCCCAAGTGCGAAAAGCATTAATTTTAGCTGATTTAAAAATCATGAAAAATGCTCCTATCGTATGAGTAGTATTGGACCTGGAAAAGAAGGAAACTTTAGTCTGCATGTAGAATTACATTATAACTGACTTGGCGTTTAACTGCCATGAAATGTATGGAGGGAATCGTGGAATTAATGAACCTAGCTTTTTTATCCGGACAGTCGGAAGAGTCGGGGGCAGTTGGGGCTATCGCTTATTCCCATCCGGGTGAGCGATTCCACGGCTCCCTGATTCAGGATTTCGAATTGCTTGTTCTCATTGTCTGTGATACGGATCAAAGTATGTCGGACGTTGGTCATTACCGTTATGGGGACTTGCGCTATCAAATCATCTATGCGGGGCGTAATCAACTGCAGAGCAGTGTAATTACGGGTGATAATAACAATCTCATGCAATGCTTGATTGAGGGCGAGATCATATGGGAATCAGAAGGCGCCTTGAGTGCCCTGAGGGAAGAGCTATCCGCCTTTGGATTGGAGATGCGGGAACAAAAGCTGCTGCATGAATTCGCAAGCTTTCTGAGAATGTATGTGGAGGCCAAGCGGCACATTCAGGAAGGACACGTAGTTGATGCTTATTACAGTGTTTTGGAGGCTTTGGGTAACTGGGCCAGGATTGTATTGATAGAACATGGAGTATACCCTGACCATGCTGTTTGGACACATGTGCAGAGTATGGATCGGGCACTTTGGAAGCTCTATCAGGAGCTTACCGTAAGCTCGGAGACGTTGGAACAGCGGGTGGAACTTGTTCTTCTTGCCTGTGAATTTTCGGTCATGTCCAAAATGGGTGATTGCTCGGAATTGCTTCTGCGGGTAATTAGAAGCCGAAAAGAAGCATGGAGCGTGGACGAACTGGTCCATCATCCTCAATTAAGATTTGTAGGAGAAGATCTCCCTTTAATTCTACGCAAACTAGTTCTTCGTTCTATTGTAAAGGAATCGGCCGGCTGGCCATCCTTAATAGGAGGCGAAGGGCGGGAGATACGGTATTGGATTGAAGCCTGAACAAAGCCGTATAGTTCAATGATTTGGTTTGGCAAAAGGAGGGGAAACCTTCCTTTTTTGTTTGTAATAAAAATTAATTAAAACAGGTTGACTCGTACTTATGGATTGTGATACATTATATTTCGTTCCCCAAACGGGCTTTTTGAAAAAAGACTTATGAGGGACAAGTTGAGAACTTAATGATTTGAAAAAAAAGAATCAAAAAAAGTTCTTGACGAAAAGACACTGAATGTGATACATTATTTAAGTCGCCGCCGAAAACGCGGTTGGCAAAAAGAAGAATCACAAACAAC
>NZ_BIME01000013.1 GCF_004000925.1 Paenibacillus illinoisensis NBRC 15959
CTAGTGGTACCCGCGGAGTTCCAAAACAAGATCGAATTCAGCGGAATACACTAGAGGGACTTTATAATTCATAAGTTATATGAACCGTTAACCATTCAGACATGTCGAGGGACAAGAACATTGTCCCATTGAAGTCGCTATTTTAGCGGCTTTTTTATTTTATCGGTACAAGTTCTTGTCCCGAGCCAAGGACAAGAACATAGTCCGATTGCCGATTAGGTGAATATCTAAGTGGGAGTGGTGGGTCTTTTTTGAGTGACTAAAACTCTGAAGGCTGGATTATGGTCAAGAGACCAGTTAGTTGGAGCATGATTGAAAGAGAGCTGGCCCATCTGCAGAGAATCTGCATATGAGACGATCTCTTCTTATTCTAAACTTCATCGATTTCTGGTTTCATGCCGTATTCTTTACCGAAATCCTTCATCTTTTCAAGGATCGGGAGTAACTTCATTCCCTTGTCTGTTAACGAATACTCGACTCTTGGAGAAAACTCTGGATAGACGTCACGTGGAATAACGCCATCTTTCTCTAATTCCTTCAGCTGCTTGTTAAGAGAGCCTTGAGATAGACCTCCAAGAGGCGTACGTGCAGCACTTGCTTTAGGCGCTAAAGGTGTATTTGCTGGTAGTGTCTTTATCCCGACAAAAGAAAATCCGGCAGCTGAAAATGTAAAGCAAATAATTGTCGATGCCACAGCAGAAGACTTACAAATGTTTCGTACATTACCAGTTTACTACCGTTCTTCACCTACAAAATCAACGAATAGGATGGTAGAAATGGATGAGAATGGGTCTGGACGTGAAGATATAGCAAAAGCAATGGGCGGTGCAAGTGGGCTGCGTAACGGAATGCAGAGGGTAAGAAAGTGGATGGCTATATTACTGCACGACACATGAATTACTCCTATTAAAGAGATAAGAACTGTAAAAGAAGTGATTGATAACTTAATGCAAGATTTTAATTAATTGCCTTGTTAGACTTACCAATATGCAAAGAATAAATTTGAAACAGGATTTTTCCGATCTTCTTGATAAGCTTTGCTTTTACCTTGGTAAAAAGGAAGTTGGGCTTGTCGGATTTACTTAAGGAGGTAAATTCAACCCTATATATTTGAGAGTAATAACAACCGTTCCCAGTTACTTTTTGGAACGGTTGTTAGTTTTTTTTGAAATCAATCCTGGTTATGAAAATAATATTCTCTTTACAATATGACATCACTTTATGATGAAGTTCACTCTTGTGATCAAACGAAATTCTGGATAGAATTTCTAACCATTGTTGGATGCATTTTCGTTGATATTCTCAAAATACTGTACTACAAAATTACGGAAATGAAGGGATGCCTGTGATAAATAGTGATTTTTGCTCCATGCAATGCCAAACGTTCTTGAACATCGAGGGTTGGATATTCTTATTTGTACAGTTTGTGCGTTGGACCATCGCTTACCCAAAGAGAATGGGGTGGAGAAAGTAATGCCCAGTCCCATTTCGACTAAATCATGGACTGCGCTTGCTTCTTCTAATTCAAACGCAATCATGGGTTCAAAGCCAGCCAGACGGCAATATTCATCGGTAGTTTGCCTTAAATTAGATTTGTGAGACAACGAAATAAACGGCTCATTGGCTGCTTCGATGAGGTCAATTGATTCCCTTGAAGCAAAACGATGTCCCTGAGGAACAGTCAAGTACAATTCTTCTTGTATTAACTTCATCCATTCAATTTCTGGACCAGAGAGAGGGGTTGCCGAAATGCAAAAATCGATATCTCCGTTTTCCAGCTCACTTTTGATGTCATATGAAGAGCCTGGCTGCCGCTGTATGACTCGCACATGAGGATGTAGTTTAAGAAATTCTTTAAGTAGGGTGGGCAATACATAAGGGAGCGTCACAGAAATCGTAATAATTCCTTGATCTAGCCCTGCCATATCCGTAACCTCACGAGCACCTTCCTCCAATTCACGAAAAGCCTTTTCAACACGCTGGAGAAACGTTCTACCAAAATGATTAAGTTTAATATTTCTTCCATTTCTAAAAAATAGGGGGACACCTAGTTGTTTCTCCAGACGATGAATCGAACTACTAAGTGAAGGTTGAGATATGTTCAAAACTTGAGATGCCTTGGTTATATGTTCCATATGAGCGACAACCTGAAAATATCGAAGTTGTAATAATTCCATGTATCATTTCCACCTCTATATAGTTTCTATTCTATGATTATATCAAATTATTAGTATTATTTTTAATGAATATAATTATATATAATTAATCAGGTATCTGGTTTACATAATAACGATAGGAGAGAAAGGATATTGTCAAAAGAGAGAAAGGAACAAATATGGACAGTAGATTTCATTGTTACCTGTATGAGCAGCTTTTTTATGTTTACAACATTTTATGTCTTGGCAACTGCATTTCCATTATATGTTAAAGATATTTTTCATGGTAATCAGCAGCAAATGGGGTTAGCCATTACGATTTACGTAATTGGAGGGGTGATTCTCCGCCCTATTTCAGGTCTATGGGTGGACCGATTGGGAAAGAGGAAAATGGCCATCGTGGGCATGCTCATTTTTCTGATTTCATGTATTAGTTATTTTGGAACAAGTGGACTATTTATTTTTTTATTCATCCGATTGTTTCACGGTATGAGTTATGCCCTCGCTTCTACTGCGACCACCACAATAGCTTCTTCGCTCATACCAAACTCCCGCCAAGGCGAAGGGATGGGGTACTTTAGTTTGTTTATGAGTGTCGCAATGGTCATTGGCCCTGCTCTAGGCCTTTTTTTATGGAAAGATAAAAATGAAAATACGTTGTTAATGACCGTCACTGCCATTGCAGCCGTCTCATTCATTTTCACAATGTTAATCCGTGTGAAACGGGAAAAGGAACCAGACAAGAATACGGAGATCGCAAAAGAAAAGCATAGGTTGCGGTGGAGTGACATTATCGAACCTAAGGCACTTCCCATCTCGCTTGTAGCTTTTGTGCTTTCTTTTTCTTATAGTTCACTAGCAGGTTTTATCGCTTCTTATATGGAGGAAATCCATCATACGCGTGTAACTGGATATTTTTTTATGGTCTTTGGAATGTTAATTATCGTGACACGACCGATTATTGGGAAAGTGTTCGACAAGTATAAAGAACATTATTTGTATTACCCAGGAATTTTATTGTTTTCAGCAGGAATGCTTTTGCTAAGCCAAGCACATTCAGGAACGGTAATTATTCTTGCAGCAATCATTATGGGCACAGGTTATGGGGCACTTCTACCTTGTTTCCAGACACTTGCCATGCAATTGGCTCCAGAACATCGCAGAGGCTCAGCGATTGGAACCTTTTTTGTATTATTTGATTTGGGTTATGGATTAGGCTCTTATTTTATGGGAGTCATTGTATCTGTATCAAGCTTTCGCACGATGTATCTTATCGCGGGTTTGATTACATTGTTTTCTGTTATTATTTATTATTTGGTCCATCATCGCCACGACCAAACCCGGTAACTGGGACAAAATTCAGCATATGCATGCTGACGTATTTTACTCGCCCTCTGTTCGGAAGGCGTGAGACATATTTTGAGCACATCAACCGTTTTGGGGAAAATCTTCGGTTTAAAACTCTTGATTGGCTTGCAATGAACAAGATTCACATCAATCTAGATTGAACTAACGGGAAACGATAGCGTAATAGAACTAAAAAAGCAGCCGGTCAAAGTGATCAGCTGCTTTTGTTCAACTAACGGCAAGTTTAGTTTCGTTGAAAAAAGGTTTTATCAAATTTTTATAGAAAGTAAAATAAAGTAAATTTAACTTCTTGAGCAATTGCACTCCTTTTACGTTTAACAACACAATGAACAAGGAGGAATCAAGAAATGGTTAATGGTAAATCTAAGATAATTGGCCTTATTGGTTTAGTGCTAATAGTAACAATAGTTTTTGTTTGTTCATATCAGATTTATCTCAATTAGGATATGTTCATAATTTTTTTTCGCCGAAATTAACTTCCGTTATTGATAGTGAAGACACCACAGACGAATGGAACCCTATAATATTTGATGGTTAAGACTCAATTGAATACGTTACTATTTTCTGGGACAAGGCCATCATTAATAGTGCGAATAGTGACCAAGACGTGTTATTAAGAGTTAAAGATGCAAAAGGGGATATTGTCATTGAGGAATTCCTAGTATCTCCTGGGACCAGCAAGCATTTAGATGGTCTGATTAAAGATACAAAGTATTTCTTTTAAATTAAAGCTGAAGAAGGACAATTCATTCTCAATGCAACATAATAAGAACGTAATTGATATACGAACCTAAATAGCCCCAGTCTAAAACCTCATATTTGAAGCAAACTAGAACTAATTGCTCTTATAGGAGGTTTTATTATGATTTTAAGTGAACTTTGGAATCAATATGAGGCAGATATAAACGAATTCAAGGGTTTAGCCCGAATACATTGCGTGCGTATGCTTTACAACTCAAGATGTTGGTTCTTGATCTAGGAGACGTAGATATTTCGGAAGTAACTTTAAATCTCCTGAAGGAATACTTAGCAAAGCAATCGGATCGTCTAAAACCAAGCAGCCTATGGCACCGTATCCGTTTTGTACGTTCCTTATTTCGTTTTGCATATGAAGAAACCTATCTATCTGCAATCCTTCTATTAAACTGCGTGAGCCAAAAATGGAGAAGCGGGTACAGTGATTCATTTAAAGATCTCTTGTCAGACCTTACGCGGGAAAGAGGCCTTCTTGAATTTCTATTATGCTTCCGTGGGTAATGATAGCTGTCGAGGGACAAGAACTTGTACCGATTGCCGGAATGGACAAGAACATAGTCCGATTACCGATTAGATTAATATCTAATCATTGATAACATGCCCCAAAGCTTTATTAAGTACCATAATACATGAAAATGTTCACATTTGTTTAAAACAACTTACACGATGCGAGGTTAAACACGAGCGGCTAGGTATTGAAAAAGAGAAATATCAGACTGAAACTTGCTGTTGAGGACAAGAACTTGTACCGATTGCCGAAATGGCCAAGAACATGTTCCCATTTCCGATTAGATAAATATCTAATTGTAGAAGTGAGTCTCTTTTGAGCGATTAACAGACTACAGAATGAATTATGATCAAGATACCAGCTTCAACGCTAGGAGGTATTTCCACTGGAACTGTGATCCCATTCGAAATGGATAAAACAACCCTGTCAATAAGCCTAAGCATTAATGGAGAGGAGGGTGCATGTGCATTTTTATCAGGGGGGACACATCGTTGACATCGTACTTTGTGCTGATCCCGTCATTGTTGAGAGACAAGAACATAGTCCAATTACCGATTAGGCATATAACTAGTCAATTTGTTCCTTGCTGTAGTGATAGCTATTCGAACAGGATTGGTTGAGTAATTTTTATATGAATACCCCATAAGATCTGAGTGAATAGTATAAAGCAAAAGAAATGACTAGCTCTAAAGATGCTAGTCGTTTCTTATTTTATTTATTTTTTTCAGGTAGTAATTGGCCTGAATGTCGCGGGACAAGAACATTGTTCCATTCAAAGTCGCTATTATAGCGGCTTTTTTGTTTTAAGGAACCAAGTTCTTGTCCCGAGTTGAGGACAAGAACATTGTACCATTGCCGAAAAGGACAAGAACAATGTGCCATTTCGGATTAGGTCATTATCTAAATAGTATCATGATGGAGATTATGTGGCGAGATAAAAGCGCATGAATTTAAGGATTTGCATAAATATCCTTTTTTTTGCAACATGAATTAGTTTTTCTCTGATCGAAGGTAAGGACTAGGTTATCATTGAAACTGTAAAGGAAGTGGTACCAATGGTTGATAAGAATCTTTATCTGTTTCATAAAACTAACGGGCAAGTTAGCGTGAAGGTTTGATAAGATAAATTTGAATATATTTACAGGGTATAAGACATTTTTTAATTCTACGGGGCAATGATTGAGTGAATGACCCTAATCATTAGATGAGAGGTGAACTACGAAATGCATAACTTTCACCCAAATTTGAGAGAACAATACGATCTGTTCAGGCAGAACGGGAAGGTAAAGCACTTTCTCTTGGATGCATTAACAACAGGAATTGCTGATGGAAGCATTAAAAATACATCTTCACCGCTTCGGCTTGCTCAATTTATATTTACCGTAATAATGAGTATGCTTCAGAAAATGGTTAAAGGACGTTCGGTTAATCTGCATTTAGACAAAGAAATGACAGAAGAACTTGCGGAAATGCTTCTTCATCACGTATGCAGAGAGAATAAACTTAAGGAAATTAAGGAATAAGAATATAGACTGTTCAGAAATGGAATCGAAGCATATCAATTTTCCATCGAGTGAATGGGCACGGAAAATTGATCTTTGATTATTTAACTATGTTATTTCGATTTTAATCACGCTTCTCAGGTTGCAAGTGAGGCGCAAAACCTGAACCACTGAAAAATACAAGCAGAAATCAGTTGTGTTTTTCAGTAGATCAGGCATATTTGTCCTTACAAGTAAGGGAAGGATTTCGCAATACTTTTAATCCATTATTTCCTGATTAGTATTGATGAATAGCCTCTATCTTCAAGCCTAGATAAAATTCTGACAAAAAAACTGCACTCCAAATTGTTAGATGGTGTCCAACAATTGGGGTGCAGTTCAAAATTGACTGGCTGCTTTTCTTCAATTAACGGGCAGGTTGTTTAATGCCTAGCAAAAGCTTTTCTTTATAAATGGTGATCGAAAAACAGAGGTCCACTAATTTCATCTTATCCCAGCTTGAGCTAACATTCGGCCGTTTTTCTTAAACCATTTATTATTGAAGGTAAGGGGTTGTGGTCAATATTCTTGGTTATAAAATCACTGAAAAAAATTATCCTTCACTATCTTTGAATGAACGTAAAACAAGATCAGTAAATGCTTGTACTGCTGGAGTCAACCATCTTTTCTTTTTAATCAGCAAGTGAGAGTAAAGAGGTTCAAATTCTTCTGAGTGGTTAATGATTTTTAATTTCCCCCTTTCTACATCCTCTTTGACGGTTATATAAGGAAGTACGGAAAAGCCAAGTCCGCTCATAACAGTTTGCTTGATCGCCTCGATACTCCATAATTCCATAGTTTGAAAATCGTGATTCTTGTTTTTGAGCAAATAATTTTCGAACATTGTTCTATAGCTACATCCTTCTTCATTGGTAATAAAAAAATGACTGTTGTTTTTGTAACCGTCAAAATGGTCTGGGCTGTCATTGCTACTTACAAGAACAATTTTCTCCTCAGTTAATGAGTAGCTAATACAATTTTCTGGATTTAATTTTGGATATACCATTAAAGCAATATCGACCCGTCCGCTGATTAAGTCCGTTTGGTTTTGTCCACATGTTCCGTTGCTGAGTATGATTTTGACTTGAGGATATCGTATAGAATATTCCCTAATTATAGGACTTAATCTCGAAATCGTTAATGACTCTGGTGCAGCGACTTTTAGTGTACCCTTGACCTCTTGGCTAGTTCTAATGTTTTTTATTTGATCATGTGTTGATAACAAGTCTTCAGCTAAAGGCAATAATTCTTTGC
Source organism: Paenibacillus illinoisensis NBRC 15959 (assembly GCF_004000925.1). Classification (GTDB taxonomy): domain Bacteria; phylum Bacillota; class Bacilli; order Paenibacillales; family Paenibacillaceae; genus Paenibacillus; species Paenibacillus illinoisensis. The sequence goes on from NZ_BIME01000013.1 coordinate 7,584, forward strand.
CTAAATAAGTGAGTATTAAACGTCTTTTCTCATAAGTAAACAGTTCCCCGTTAAGTTCTTTTTCAAGAGATTGTATATGAGAAGTAATTGTAGACTGAGTATAACCCAACTTAGATGCAGCCTCAGTGTAGCTTCCGCTTTCGATAATTGTTTGAAATGAAATAAGGTGCCTAATTTCCATCCTGATTGCTCCCTACCTTTAAGTAGTATCGATAATAATGATAGATCATTTTGATATTTCAATTTTATTAATGGATAATTACATATTACAATGAAATTCGTCTGATAGTAAATTAATAAAAAATGAAGGTGAGTTTTATGAGTATATTGGCGTTTCTATCCTATGTGATTATTACATCTATAACACCTGGGCCAAGTAATATTCTAATGATGAACGAATCACGTAGATTTGGCTTTGTTGGTTCATGGAAGTTTAACAGTGGCATTTTATTGGGGTTTGCAGTACTGGGTTTAATAAGCGGGTTATTTACAACTATCTTATACGATTGGATTCCCATAGCAGAACCATACTTAAAATTAGCTGGTGCAGCATATCTGCTTTATATAGCATGGCAGATAGGATTTCAGAATAAAAATCCATCTAAAAGCTCAAATTCAACACAATCTTCACTATTAACAGGTTTTCTGGTCCAAATTTTAAATGTAAAGAGCATCTTATTCTTTTTAACAGTTATGAGTGCGTTTATTCTACCATTTAATCACAACTATAAGTCTGTCGCTCTATATTTGGCCATAGCGATTCTTCTAGGGTGGTTGGCGTTACTATTATGGTCAGGATTCGGCTCCCTGTTTAAAGAAGTCTTCTCAAAACATGATAAGCCATTTCGAATCATTATGGTTTTATTGCTCATTTACTCAGCAATAAGCATCTTTATTTAATGGACGGATGCGTATACGATGCCGACTGTCAAAAGAGATACTGAAATGAGAGCAAATTAATATTACAGGAGATGCAAGATGATGTGCTTCATCAGGATTACTGTCGACATGATTGAACTAACCTGCCGGTTCGCTTAATGAGGCATCATCACTCGTTATACGTTTATAATGAAGTTTCATCCGAATGCGAGGGAGGTCCTTGAATCAGCGGCAACACATGCGAGCAGGCAGGGATAAGACACGCGCGGTTTACAACTAGTGGGCTCAGTTGCCGTTCTATAGATGTATTAATTAAATCAGCTGGCTCAGGAAAGGTCAATGATCCTAATGTGATTGCAGAAATGTAGTATCATACTTATGTTGAAAAACTAGTATGGGAAGAGGAGTACCCTAAAGGAATTATCCCTTCAATAACCATGAAAGATGAAGATTTTACTCAAAATCATCTCGTTAATTTTTATACGTTTAAAAAGTGATATTTAACCCCCTCACGTTTGATTGACCAACGTCATACACAAGTTGTCAACATCGAGAGAGGGTTTGACATTAAAAATAAACAATGCGTGCCGAAAGATCAACGCTAAATAGCTACAACATGGGTAAGGAATATTAAGCTAACGGGAAACGATAGATGCTGTCGAGGTACAAGAACATGGTCCCATTGAAAGTCGCTAATTTAGCGGCTTATTTGTATCGGTACAAGAACATGTTCCTATTGCCGATTAGGCGTGTATCTAATCGGTATTTTGCACGTCAATTCATTAAACTAACGGGCAGGTTAGTTTAATGACAAGGGAATAAGATCCCCCATATAGAATACTTTATTTCTAACAGGGAGGGGATCACATTGCATGATATGATGAACAAGAGACAATTTATTGAGATGACAGTTAAAGAACAACGTTCTGTAGTATTTAAAGTTAATAAACAAGATGAATTTTTCCGCGGTGTTTCTAAAGAATTAAAGGAGGGCTACCTATTTGTTGAAACAGAAGAAGGTATAAACTTTACATTTAAAATGGATGACATCATGGAGATCTATGCTATCAAGTCTTCATCTCCAGAACATATTGCGTTACAATCCCACAGTTTGATGAAAGGTAGAATGGATGACCTTGAAAACCTTGTAATCCAGTTTGAAAGTCTATGTGACGATGTAAAGAAACAAATTACCTCTTCTTTATCGAAAGTCCTTGATAAACAAGTGATTATTTCGATGGTCTCAACGTTAAGCAATACAAAGAAAAAAAGTCGAATTCCCTCTCCTTTAAGGAAAACGACTTTTTTATTTGATTTCTTCAAGTAAATCCCATTAGCCACTTTTCGGAACTATTTGTAATCTCAGCGCAGTTAAATTAAACCTGTGCTAGCCCGCCATCTACGAACAATTCAGCACCCGTCAAGTAACTGCTCTCGTCTGAAGCAAGGAAAGATACAACGTTTGCTACTTCTTCAGGTGTCCCAACTTTTCCAGTTGGAATAGTATTTCTGTTATGTTCCATTACTCCTTCAAGTGCTTCACCAAAAAGCTCATCGTAGACAGGTGTAAGAATAACTCCTGGACTAACCACATTTACACGAATTTCAGTTCCTTTTAGGTCAAGAATCCAGTTACGAACTAGTGCTCTTAATGCTGCTTTAGATGCTCCATATACACTAAATGCTGGGTTGCCAATTGATCCAGCAGTAGAGCCCGTTAGAATAATAGAACCTACTTTGTTCGGAAATAGAGATAGAGCTTTTTGAATAGTAAAGATGGTTCCTTTAACGTTAATGTCGAACGTTCTATCAACCTGCTCTTCAGTAATTTCACCTAATGCAAGGAAGTCGCCGGTGCCTGCATTAGCAAAAAGAATGTCCAACTTACCTTTTTCCCGCTTTATAATGTCATATAGTTTGTCTAAGTCTTCAAGCTTAGAAATATCACCTTGAACACCGGTTACGTTCTTGCCAATTTGGTTAACAGCTGTATCAAGTTGATTTTGTTTTCGTCCTGTGATATAAACATAAGCACCTTCGTTTACAAACATTTGTGCTGTAGCAAGACCAATCCCACTTGTTCCGCCCGTTACAAGCGCTATTTTACCTTCAAATTTACCCATACTGAACACTCCTTTAGAGTTAATTTTTTTTTATGTCAAGTGTCTTTAAGTACTTGAAAAACACCTTACAAGAAATAGTATCCGTCAGTGATGACATTTTTGGAAGTACCCACTTTTTTGTGATATAGTAACTAAAAAGTAATAAATGTAGAATGGTGAGGTTTAGACATGAAAAAAATTATTGGTTTCGAAGCGACAATGGACGTTATTGGTGGGAAATGGAAAGGGCTTGTATTATTTTTTTTAATGAATGGACCAAAGAGAACGAGTGAATTAAAGCGTATTATCCCAAATATAACTCAGAAAATGCTGATTCAAACGCTTAGAGAGCTTGAAGCCAGTGGACTTGTGAGCAGAAAGATGTATAATCAAGTACCTCCGATGGTTGAATATTCACCCACTGAACTTGGAGAATCTCTTAAACCTATCTTGCAGGAGCTCTGTCAATGGGGAGTCCATTATGCGGAGCAAGAGTATCCAGAAGGTGAATTTGAAATCGTACCACCAGAAAAAGTTTCATATTAAGGAAAGCAACTTTTAACATGTGATAAAAACGTTGATTGGTATTTCAATCAACGTTTTTTTGTTGTCGGAGAAACTCTATCGTTTACATTAAGTTGAGTTTTAACCAGTGAATTAACATAGTATACTAACTGACTGAAAAATTAGAGTTGACAGATAATTAAATATAGAAATTATAGATATATGTTATCTGCATTATCTATATTATCTATATTGTATCTTATGGAATGTATGTAAGAAGGGGGGTTCATTACAAAAGGGATATTACATTAATTCAATATCTCTTTTATCTATAATTAGAAATGAGCTGGAGGAGATATTGTTGAATAAGATTAACGAATTGGGAACAAAGTCGATAACAAGACTTATCTTTATATACTCAATTCCCGCCGCGCTTAGTTTACTCATCAATGCATATATACATTGATCGATAGAGCATTTGTAGGGCATATCCCTGGAGAAGGACCATCAGCGCTTATTGCTATCGGATTATCAATGCCAATGATTAGCGTCATCACGGCCATATCAGCTTATATTGCGTTTGGTTCTCTGGCGAATATTTCACAGAGTCTTGGAAAACACGAGCCCCACAAAGCGAGCAGATTTGTTGGTAATGCCATTAGTCTATCTATAGTTATTGGTCTGGCTTTTACAATAATATTTTTTATTTTCAAACCACAGATATTTCACTTTCTCAGTGTAAGTAACGGGATTTACCCATATATTGACCAGTTCTTATTCATATTAATGGGTGGTGCGTTCGTTTCTATTTTGGGTTTCGTTCTACCAATCCTAGTACGCGCAAATGGCGGGCCTTTATACTCTTCCATGGTTATTTTAGCTGGTTGTTTGTTGAACATATTGTTAGATTGGCTATTCCTCTTCGTTTTTCATTTGGGAATAGGTGGTGCTGCGATTGCGACTATAATTTCTCATGCTGTCACAGTCATTTTAAGCATTTTTCACTTTGTTCAAGGAAATTCAATCATAAAATTAGAGAAAAATAACTTCGCTTTGAATTTTAATATTATACATTCAATAAGTCTCATTGGTCTGGTTCCATTAACAAATAATCTATCGATTGGAATTGCACAGATTATTATGAATTTCTCTTTAAGTCATAATGGAGGTGAGATATATGTCGGTGCACTGGCTACAATCGTTTCGATAATTTCTCTTATAATGATGCGAATTTTCGGTCTGAATCAAGGGATTATGCCGATCCTAGGATATAAATTTGCTCAAAAGTCATACAAACGGGTATTTCAAACTTTGTATCATTCCGTGGGATATGGATTAATTTTTTTGACATTAGGCACAGTTTTCATTTGAATCTGTTCAGGACCAATTGTTAATTTGTTTACGAAAGAGGCATATCTTGTTCAAATTACAACGGAAGGATTAAAAAAATACGTTTCTTTGTTACCCATGGTAGCAATTTCAACCGGCATCATAGGTTTTCTCTCGTTAACGGGCTTCCCTAAATTTGCTGCCATCATTAATGTACTCAGACAAACAATTATTTTGTATACATGTGTTACTTTATTGCCAATGTGGATAGGGATGAGCGGTTTATGGTTAGCACAGCCTATTACTGATTTTGTAACTGCTTTGATTTGTATTGGTATTCTACTGAAGTTGTTTGGAAAGAAAATGGTTAGAAATGGTGTAGTAATGGAGTCAAAACAATCTTGACTGCAGCTTTGATCATGGTCCGGAATGTCCAATACAACAAGTGGTGTTAGCTGCAGAGGTTACGATGGAAGAGCATTTAAGAAACCAGAAGATGGCGGATTTAGTTCGTCAAATGAATATAGAGATAACATTTCCATAATAAATTACAAAGTATACAGTTAGGTTTGGGGTTGCGGAATGAACTCAAATTATAAACCATAAAGGAGAAGAACACTTATGAACACTAAATTGCTTGATGAAAAGACCTGGGAACATGCTTGGGAGAACGATCCGTATACAGGGGTAAAAAAGATGATTCAAGCAGGAATCGATCCTGCACACACCTTCGATGATAAGGCTAAAGCTTTCAATGAAGATGTCTTTAGTGAAGAGGGGCGAAAAAGAGCAAAGAGAATAATCGGTTGGCTTCAGGACCAAGGTGTACGCTTTTCGAATGCAACTGTACTCGATATCGGAGCCGCATCTGGTGGTTTCTCAGTACCATTTGCACAGCTGGGCGCTGATGTCACAGCAGTTGAAACATCCCCGGCTTTGGTTGAATTACTTGACCTAAATATTTCTGACTTGAAATTCGGGACGGTTAGTGTAGTCCATGAACCGTTTGAGAATATCGATATCAGAAAGTGGGAGGGGGCCTTTGATCTGGTCTTTGTTTCTATGTGTCCAGTCTTGGTTCACTGGGCAAGTGTAGAACGGGTATTAAACTGTGCTAGAGAATTCTGCTATATGAGTCTGCCCATCGGTTATAGGGAACATAGCTTGGTTGATGAGGTGTGGCCACTTGTAACTGATCAGCCAAGAAAGCCGGAGTTCATGGAGATGATCTACCTCACCCATTTGTTAATGGTTAAAGGTTACGCGTTTCAGTCTTTGGTCACTCGTGAAATGAAGACTGTTACACTTTCCAAAGATAAAGCATTTGAAAATACTATCAATTGGTTAGGTATGCATGGTCTAACAGTGAATCGTCATATTCGTGAAACGGTTATGGCTTACTTGGAGCAAAAGTATCCTGGTGATCAAGTGACAATACAAGAGGGCGGAAGATTTGGTAAAGTGTTAGTTCGTCTCAAAGATCAGAGTATGTATAGTAGAGATGAACAAATTTAATTTTATAATTTTAGATCTATGGGGCGCTTAATTATCTGAAATTGAAATGATTGCCAACATGATAAATGGATATATACTCACTATTAAAACATCCGAATTTTTCGAATCATACAACAATATGGATTTACCTCAAAAGACTTGTTTTGGAAAAAGGCTAGATCAAAATCTATAATAGTCTAAGGCAGGAAAACACACTTGCAACGCTCGATATCCCAAGATCAAGCAGTGCATCTTAGGAAATCCTGGGTAGGCAGCCTATGGAACCTGCAATGATTCCTGACCTAGACCAGCCCCTACTACTTCAACAGATAATTAAGGTTTTCTAACCACAGGTACAGGAGCTTTTTCTTTTCGTAAGTATGGCTGGTGACGTTGCCTTTTGCATTGAACAGCCATTAGAACTAGCAATTAGTGAGATGATTCTTATTAAGCATCCAAAAAATATCACATAGTAATGGTCCTTTCTTGTTCCTATATGGAAACGATAGCTTAATATGATAAAACTGCAGCCGAGCAATGGATCGACTGCAGTTTCTTTAAGTTAACAGCAATATAATTCTATTTTTAGTGAAACATACAAAACGTAATAGACTTAGTTTGTGTGTGCAACAGCGCTAATTTCGATCAGCTGCTCAGGTGAAGCCAAATAGGTCACACCGATACAGCTGCCCGCGGGCCGGTGTTTTCCCATGTATTCCCTAAACAACTTGATACATGGCTCTATATGCTCTTGTGCGTTTGTCAAATAAATCTCCACATAAGAGAGGTTCGATTTTGTAATATCAAATTCCGTCAACACGCGATCGAGATTTTCCAGCGTCTGCAGGGTTTGTGCTTCAATATCGCCCTCACCAACGAAGGTGCCCTCCGAATTGTGGGAAAATTGTCCCGAAATGTAGATGGTTCCGTTGACGCTGTAGCCTTGAGATATGCCGTGATCCCATAGATTGTGATTATAAGTTTTGACAGTAGTCATTTTTTTCTCTCCTTTATTTCAAAGTAAGGCTAGTATAAAATGAGTACTTATAAAAAAATAGTACGCACTTTAATGATAGGTACTATCAGAAAGGATAGTGGAAATATGAGCATGGCTGAATATCAGGGGAAAGTAAAAAATATTCAGGATACACCTTTTGGGTATACATTGTCAGTTATTGGTGGGAAATGGAAAATGGTTATTATGTATCTTTTGGCAGAAAATCAACCGGTTCGCTTTAATGATCTAAAAAGACAGGTCGGAGCGATTACTTTCAAAACACTGAGTTCACAACTTAAAGAATTGGAAGCGGACGGTATGGTAATACGGAAAGAGTATCCTCAAGTTCCTCCTAAAGTCGAGTACAGCCTTACAGATAAAGCGGAAACACTATTACCGGTTTTAGAAGGGTTTTGTGAGTGGGGAGTAAAAAATCAACCCTAGAAATCTTGGCTTACGGTCTGAAATAGGATCGTTGCATAGAGAACGGTAAAAGTGTCGCGGGACAAGAACATTGTTCCATTCAAAGTCGCTATTATAGCGGCTTTTTTGTTTTAAGGAACCAAGTTCTTGTCCCAAGCTGAAGACAAGAACATTGTACCATTGCCGAAATGGACAAGAACATTGTGTCATTGTCGAGGGACAAGAACATGGTCCCATTGAAGTCGCTATTTTAGCGGCTTTTTTATTTTATCGGTACAAGTTCTTGTCCCAAGCTAAGGACAAGAACTTGTACCGATTACCGGAATGGACAAGAACATAGTCCGATTTCCGATTAGACAAATGTCTAAGTAGGAGTGGAGGGTCTTTTTTAGAACGCTGAAGGTTGGATTTTGTCAAAGAGACCCCCTTCAATGTTCGGCAGTATTACAATCTAGAAGTGTGACCTCATTTGAAATGGTTAAAACAAGCCTGTCAATAATCACTTTAGCAAGTAATGGAGAAGAGGGTAAATGTACATTTTATCAAGGGGTGAAAACATCGTTGACATCGTACTTTTTGCTGAGCCTTTCATTGTTTAGGGATGGGAACTGGAGCAAGATTGAAACTGTAAAAGAGACTGTCCCATCTGCAGAGAATCTGCATATGAAACGATCTCTTCTTATTCTAAACTTCATTGATTTCAGGTTTCACGCCGTATTCTGTACCGAAATCCTCCATCTTTTCAAGGATCGGTAGTAACTTCATTCCTTTGTCTGTTAACGAATACTCGACTCGTGGAGGAACCTCTGGATAAACATCACGTTGAATAACGCCATCATTCTCTAATTCCTTCAACTGCTTGGTAAGAGAGCCTTGAGATAAACCTCGAAGGAATTTTTTGATATCCGAATAACGACGTGTTTCATCTTTTAAAAACCATAATATAAAATACTTCCAACGTCCGGAAAGAACATTCTGTGTAAAAGCTATCGCGTACATATCACTTTTTTCATCGATAAACTCTTGTTCAAAACCTTCATTGCAAACCCTCATTCATACCACTCCTAATCTATAGGTACAAAAAGATGTACTATGTTCATTTGAATTGCCCTCTTTGCAAACGAATTGAATACACTTATGATTGGCTCAACAACCAAAACAAAATCATTTTATTTACTAAAATATAAAAGAATAAAAACTTGTTTTGGTTCTATAGTTAGCATCCTAAGTAATCATTATATTTTTTAATCCTATAGTTAGCAAGCTAACCAATAAAGATAACATAGAAAGGGGGTAACTGATGTGAATACAGTTAACGAACTAAGGCTTTCGATTTTGGAGTTTGTTCATATCTATAACGGAACCGAGGCTTCGAAAAGTCTTCAGAATGTTACGGAAATGGTTCAACTAGCAGAGCAGTGGGGCTTCAACAGGTATTGGTTTACAGAACACCATAACACAACAACCTTAATGAGTACTTCACCAGATTTACTGAGCCTGCATGCGGCAGCTCACACGAAAAACATTCGGGTAGGTTCAGGTGGCATCATGTTGCCGAATCACAGTGCCTTGAAAGTGATGGAAAACTTTACGCTCCTCGAAGGATTATATCCAGGGCGGGTTGACCTCGGGATTGGACGAGCTTCAGGCACGGACGGCAGAACGATGTGGGCATTGTTGAGATCTCACGAATTAATGAAAGTGAATGATTTTCCAGAGCAATTAGATAACCTGCTTTCCTTCTTCGCCCGTGACTTTAAAGAAAACCACCCGTTTAGTTCCATCCACCCTCCGGGAGATCAGTCAATGGTTCCAGATATGTTTATGTTGGGATCTAGCGAGGGTGGATTGCATTTTGCCTTGGAAAAAGGATTAGGGTTTGTATTTGCTGCACATTTGGCACCACAACTGGCTATTCCTGTGTTGAGATCTTATCATGCGAATTTCAATCCTTCATCTTATTTGACTGAACCCCAAAGTATGTTAGCGACGATGGTTATTACAGCTGAGACGGAAGAAGAGGCTAAATATATTGCAGGGCCGGCGGAGTTAATGTGGGCACAGATGAGCACAGGGACGAGAAATCTTACTTTCCCTACACCAGAAGAAGCCAAAAATCACAATTACACACCTCATGAAGAGCTGGCTAGGGAGCGTAATAAAGATCGTTTTGTAATTGGAAGTGTTGGACAAGTTGCGGATCAGCTTACGCAGCTTGCGAAGGCAAGTTTAGTGGATGAAATCATGATTGCGGACTTTTATCCGAATCAAGAGAGCCGCAAGAAAGGGCATGAATTATTGGCAAAAGAATTAGGTTTATCACAAGGAAATAAGTGAGCTCGTGAAAAGGAGATCATTCAACCATGGAAGAAAGAAAGCTTAAATTAGGAGGAATTATTGATGGCGTGGGTTGGAATCACACGGGTTGGAGACACCCTTCTATTCCAGCAGATGCCAGTGAAAATATTGAGTATTACGTACAGAAAGCCATACAACTTGAACAGGGAAAGTTCGATCTCATCTTTTTGGCAGACGTAAGTCATATTGGACCTGGCATGATCCCACACTATCTAAGCATGTTTGAGGGCATATCCATTTTGTCGGCACTAAGTATGGTAACTCACTCTATTGGCTTGGCCGCTACCATAGCGACTTCTTATGCTGATCCCTTTACGGTTGCGAGACAAATCGCCTCACTCGATAAAATTAGTAAGGGTAGAGCAGGTTGGAATGCGATCACTTCGAATCCTGGCGGATTAGCAAATTACAGTCGGTCCCATTTAACGAAAGCAGATCTTTATCCTATGAAAAAAGAATTTTTGGAGATTGTTGAAGGCCTCTGGGATTCGTATGAAGATGATGCTTTTATACGTGATAAGGAACGTGGGGTATTCTATGATCCGCGTAAGATGCATCCTCTACATTATAACGGGAATTACTTCTCCGTGGAGGGTCCTTTAAATATCAGTCGATCGAGTCAAGGTAGACCGGTGGTCTTTCAAGCTGGCACTTCCCCGGAGTTCATGGATATTGCTGCACAGCATGCTGAAGTCATCATGGCACCTGGACATGATTTGGAATATCTCAAGGCATTCACTGCTGAACTGAAACGTAAAGTTCAAAATCAAGGGCGTTCACCACATGACCTGTTGTTGATGCCTTCTCACAACCCGATCGTTGGTAGAACGGAGAAAGAGGCTCTCGAAAAGCTAAAGGAAATCGAATCATGGATGCCTCGAGGTTATCGAATGCCGAAACCTGGGTTGATAGGATCGGCAGAGCAGGTTGCCGAACAAATCGAACATTGGTATCGAGAAGGCGTCATGGATATCTTGCTGATTAGACAAGATCATCCTGCGGGATTTGAGGATTTTATCCGATTAGTTATTCCCATCTTGCAAGATAAAGACATATTCCGCAAGGAATATGAGGACGACACACTTCGGGGAAATTTAGGTCTACCTTACCCAGTAAATAAATACACGAAGTAATAATATAAATTCGTTTAACAAGAGGAGAAGTTTATGATGAAAAACCGAATTACAGAACTACTGGGAATTGAATATCCTATTATTTCAGCTGCGATGACATGGGTCACTTCGGCAGAGTTTGTTGCTGCCGTATCAAATGCAGGGGGAATGGGTGTGCTCGGACCTAATGCTGGCCAGTCGGAAAAAGCAACGAGTGCAGAAGATATGGCAGTTCGACTGACCAAAGAAATTCGTAAGGTAAAAGCATTAACGAATAAACCTTTCGCAGTAAACTACATTTTCCCAATGGGAGGGGCCACAGAAGATCCATTTACGAATGTTGTTTTTGATGTCTTGGTTCAAGAGAATGTAAAAAACGTGATTGCCATTGGACAACATGTGGTTGATCGTGAACTGAAACGACTGAAAGAACATGATATTAAGGTCGTCTACAGAGACTTGAGCCCAACGGTAGAAAAGCTTGTAGAAGCTGAGAAAACAGGAGTGGATGCACTTATCGTTACAGGTTATGAGGCTGGTGGTCATATGAGTGATTATAAAATCAGTACGCTTTCGCTTGTTCCACAGGTCACTTCTATTGTGAAAATACCTGTAATTGCTGCTGGTGGGATTATAGATGGTCAGGGAGCAAAAGCAGCAATTTCAATGGGGGCAGAGGGGGTTTATATGGGGACAAGGTTCATTGTCACGAAGGAAAACCCGGCTAGCATTGAAACGAAGAAAGCCATCGTTAATGTGAAAAGTGAAGAGTTCATTGAATTTAAATCAGGTATGGGACATTTGAGAACCATTCCTACAGAAGCGGGCAAAAAAGCATTAGAACTCATTAATCAAGGAAAGCCTGCCGAAGCCTACAAATATTATGGAGAAGGATTCAAAATCGGAATGTTAGATGGCGATTTGATCAACGGTACTATTAGTGTATCTGAAGCAGCCGGTGGCATTCAGCACATTCTAACGTGTCAAGAAGTGGTTGATGAAATTGTTAAGTCCATTGGATAAAGATCACAACAAAATTGATGCAGGAGGGGTATTAGATGGGAAGACTTTCGAATAAGGTAGCTATTATTACTGGAGCTGGTGCTGGTCAAGGGGAAGCTGAAGCGTACTTATTTGCCAAAGAAGGAGCAAACGTCATTGCTTCGGATATTCAATATGAAAGTGTACAAGCTGTTGTGAACCGTATAAATAAAGATTTCCCTGATCGTGCTATAGCCGTGAAGCATGATGTATCTTCAGAGAACGATTGGATTGAAGTAGTCAGAAAAAGCATTGAAGTTTATGGAAAAGTGGATATTTTAGTCAACAATGCTGGAATTGCGGCTACGAAGCCCTTCAAAGATACAACCGTTGAATATTGGAACTTAGCTTTAGACATCAATGCATGGAGTCAATTTGTAGGCATAAAAACGATTGTGCCATTCATGAAGGAAAATGGGGGCGGATCAATAGTCAACGTGGGTTCGTTGGCAAGTAAGCTTCATTCAGCTGGAGGCTTTAATGCTTATACGGCCAGCAAAGGTGCTATCCAAGCTTTAACCCGATCTGCTGCGGTAGAGTTTGCCCCTGACCAAATTCGGATCAATCTAATAAAACCTGGACCCATTCAAACGAATATTGTATCCAGTGCTCTGAGCGAAGAACAAATGACAGAACGTGCGCAAGAAGTACCCATTAAAAGATTAGGACAATCTCTAGAGGTTGCAAATCTGGCCTTGTTCCTTGCGAGTGATGAAGCTTCTTATATAACAGGTGCTGATCATGTCATTGATGGAGGATTGTCTGTGAAGTAACCTCGGTATTGAGTTAGTATATGAGGCCAACTACCAATAAGGCCTCACATACTAACACATTGTTATTTATGATAATAAAATATCAATAGATGTTTATCATTCGTTAATTTCACACCCATTTCCCCCGATATAGCTAGCCTACGGAATAAAAGAGAGGGAGGAGGATGATGAATGACAGATCAAGTGGATTGTGATATTCGTCAATCGTTAGATCGTGTTTCCTTCCAAATGCGTCGACATTATAGCGAATCTCTTAGAGAACTTAATCTGTACGTGGGTCAAGATAAATTACTATATCACTTGTGGTTAGAAGATGGGATCACACAAATGCAACTCAGTGAACATCTAAAATGTGAACCTCCTACGGTAACTAATATGGTTAAATCACTAGAGCAAAATGGGTTTATAACCCGGAAACGTGATGAACAAGACGCAAGAATTATGCGAATTTATCTCACCGACAAAGGAAAAGCATTAGAGGTTCCGGTTGAGAACAAATGGAAAGCACAACAGGAAAAATTGCTGCAGGCCTTTTCTATAGAAGATCGTTTGTTCCTCCGACAATTACTTCAGAAATTGGAGAAGAATTTATCATGAGTCCTCCATCATCTATATTTATTTAACAAGCTAAATTATCACAATGATGTTTATCGAGATACATTTAACACACACAAAATTCATTAGAGGAGAATTGATAGAATGAGTAACAGAGTATCTGAAATATTAAATATTAAAAAGCCAATTATACAAGGACCCATGTCTTGGGTTACTAATGCTGAATTTGTTGCAGCAGTAAGCAATGCGGGTGGATTAGGATTTCTAGGTCCAAATGCCGGTCAGGTTGATATAACTCGCTCACCCGAGATAAGTGCGGAAAGAATGAGAACTGAAATACAAAAAACAAAATCTTTAACGAATAAGCCATTTGGAATTCCATTGATCGTGAATCGTGATTTAGCTTACACATGGCCACTTATAGAAACAGTTATTGACGAGAAAGTTCCTGTTGTTCTGGTGAATGATACACTGGATGAAAGAATCTTTAAACCATTAAAAGAAAACAATATTAAAATTGTTTATAGACCCCTTACGCCTACTATTGAAAATGCAAAAGCTGCAGAAAAATTTGGAATAGATGTTTATGTAGCGACTGGATTTGACGAAGGTGGTACGGTTCCAGAACGAGTTATTGGAACATTTTCGATTGTTCCAATGATTGTAGATGCTATAAGTATTCCTGTGATGGCAGCTGGTGGTATTGGAGACGTTAGAGGAGTTCGTGCCGCATTTGCTTTAGGCGCTGAAGGTGTGTTTGCTGGCAGTGTCTTTATTCCAACAAATGAAAATCCAGCAGCAGAAAAGGTGAAACAAATGATTGTAGATGCTACAGCAGAAGATTTACTAATGTTCCGTACTTTACCAGCATACTATCGTTCTTTACCTACTAAATTGGCGAATAAACTAGTCGAAATGGATAAACAAGGTGCCAGTCGTGAAGAAACAGCAAAATTGATGCTTGGATCAATTGGAATGCGTATGGGAATGCTAGAAGGCAATACAGACGATGGCTATATTTCTATTGGTACTGGAATTACTCCAATTAAAGAGATTAGAACTGTAAAAGCAGTGATTGATGACTTAATGCAAGATTTTAGTTAATTGAAAATCAATATCAAACACTTGGTCAAGATAAATTGGCTATCTACGATAAACCATATTAAGTATTATGAATATCGTCCGATCAGAGCCCCTTTCACCGTGAAAAAAGTAAAAGGATGGAGTGACCACATTTCGGACCTTCTCCAAAGGAGTGTTCTGCCTCAAATAAGGAACTACTTAAATAAGCAAGTGTATTAAAATTACTTGTTTGAGGTAAAATGACTCACAGAATAAAATATTAAAAAGGAGCGAAAAAAATGAGATTCGGAATAATCGGGGCTGGCCCCATTGCTTTAACTATTTCAAAAAAGTTGGTAAATAATAACCATGATGTGAAAATTGCAGATGCTCGTGATATAGAACGCTTGAAAGGGAAACCGATTGACGCAACTCCTGTAATGGTAGAGGATGTAATTTCAAATATTGATGTTCTTATCGTATCTATTCCTCTTCATGCACTACCTCATATTCGCAGTGTAGTTGAAAAAGCGGCGGATGAAGTTATTGTCGTCGACACTTCTAATTATTATCCTCAAATGGGAGTGAAAATTGATGAGATCGAGAACGGGATGGTTGAAAGTGTCTGGGTTACAAAACAATTAGGCAGATCAATTATCAAAGCTTTTAACAATTTGTTAGCCTATACTTTAGAACATGAGGGCACACCGGAAGGTAGCAGTCGTCGCATTGCGGCAGCTATTGCCGGTGATGATCTTCAGCAAAAGCAAACAATTATGAGAATAGTCAGCGAATTAGGTTTCGATACAGTGGATAGCGGAAATTTAAATGATTCATGGAGACAGCAGCCAGGAACACCAGCATATTGCACAGAACTAACCAAAGAAGAATTAATTGAAGCACTTCCAAAGGCAAATAAAGAACAAGCCCCAATTCTACGTGATAAAGTTTCGGAGAAGCTGATCGCGGCTTCTGATAGATATTCGCATAAAGAAATTGTCAATCTAAATAGAGAAGTGTATAATTCCTAACTCAATGACTCTCATACTAATTTAGAGAAAAGCGGCAGATGAGGACACGCAATATTGTCTATCTGTCGTTTTTTTAAATTTTGGTCACACACAGTTCGATTTCCAGAAGAGATATTTGCTAAAAATGATGTCTTTAACACCAGGATAAGGATAAGTTTAACTTGAAAGTGAATTGACTCCTAAAATAACGTCGTGATACATTTAGTTTACTAAATATTAATCAGCTTAAAGGGCGGGATAATACATGACAGACGCGGTAGACTGTGACATTCGACAGTCTTTAGATCGGATTTCCTCCCAAATGCGTCGAAATTATAGTGAATCACTGAGGGAACTTAATCTTTATGTAGGGCAAGATAATTTGCTGTATCGTCTGTGGTTGGGTGACGGGGTAACACAGATGCAGCTATGTGAACACTTAAAATGCGAGCCTCCAACAGTATCAAATATGGTTAAATCACTGGAGCATAACGGATTTATATATCGTAAACGTGATGTGCAAGATGCACGAGTCATGCGTATTTATCTGACCGAAAAAGGAAAAGAATTAGAAAAGCCAGTTGACAAAAAATGGAGGGAGCAACAAGAGAAATTGCTTCACTCCATTTCTGAGGAAGAACGTCTGATATTAAGAAAGCTAATGCAACAAATGGAGAGGAATATAATATAACTCTCTATAGGAAGATAGGTATAACATTATTATTGATTCATTAACAGGACAGACAAGATTACAACAATTATCTTTACAGCAACCTTTGTTAAGTTGGAAAATTGGAAAACGGTTGTTTTTTTTATATGTATGGTCATTTTTTTGTCTCATCAGTATAATACAGTAATAATCAGAGGTTTTCGTATCATGTTGTGGTGAACATATATACTCGCCAGGATGATCACGATGATTATATCAATAGAAATGTTCGTATTGGTTCAAATGAGATATTAAGTAAGGATGAACTCACAGAAAGAGCAGTTCATGTCGTTTCGGGACTTATTGACTCACAAGCGGAATTTAAGGGTTGTGAACAAGTACAAATTGTAGGAGTTACTTTGGCTGGGGCCTATGACCGTGACTTAAATGACAACTAAGATCTAATGAAATTACATAATCCTGTTTTTACAAAAATTTTGTATTCACTATCATAACAATTGTTTGTACACGGTTTAAAGGAGGAAGCGCTACTATGGATAGGCATTTTATGGTGTCTTTCTCTGTAGGGGTGGGATCACTTGTAATGCTCGTTCTTAATCTTATTTTCTATGGAGACAGTGTTGCCACTTTGCTATTAGGAGCATCTTTAGCTTTTAACTTTGCAACGATGATAAAGTACTATCCCAAAGATTTCAAGATAGCCATGAAGAAGGTATTTTGGAGAGAATAGTCGATAAGATGACTGCTTTCAAAATCCTTATTCTCCAATAGTACTAGTTGGACGACATAGTGGATAAAAGTTACGTTTATTAAATAGTTGTTATTTAGATTGATATGTACCCACCAAATTAAACTGAAAGGGGTGTATCTTAATCAAAAAGATTTGGCGAGATCATCCAAAATGGTTTTTAGTTATCTGGTTTTTGGTAATGGTTGCTCTTGTTATCAATCTCTTTAAAATGAATATGGGTGTTTCCATGCTTTCGATTTCAATTTTGAATATCGCCCAAGCGATACGGAGTTGGCGCAATGAGCGTCTCTTAGCAATAGCTTTCTTAATTTTGGCTGTTCTATGTATTTCACTATCAATCAATTTTTTCTTTTCTTAGTCAATCTTCATGGATCATCATCATTATTAACATGAAAAGTGTCCAAGTTGGAAGTATTTACTTCAGAGATAAAGAGCCTGTTCAACGGATTTAAGAAATGTTAAGCGGCGTTAGTGTAGTCTTAACACATCAAGCATGGAACCATTGCTGTAGACATTAATAAACATGTAGAGATTTCCAAACCAACCTAAAACGATTAACGAGGTTTGATACATAAGAGAAGCGGTAAGAATTGTTTACTTTATCTAATAATCCATGGCCAACTCTGATTAAAGAATTTAAGAATAAAGGTGAATGATGTGCAAAATGATTATGTTTGGGGAATTTTCGTTGTTGATGAAACAATTAAGTTCCCTAATTTCTTTCCAATAGGTATCTACACTACTCGTGATGTAGCTGTGAATGAAATCAATGCTTTACCCAAAGATCACAATTATCAGTTGCTTCGACTGCCACTAAATCATAACTTTGGATATATCCATGAAAAGAGCGGTACATTAGTTGGAATGGAAGCGATTTTTCATGAACATTTTCATTTTAAAGATGAAAGTTAATATGTATACACTGCATTCATTTTTTTGTTGTTATACGCATTTAAATAGGGCTGTTAATTGGATAAGGAGAGAGTGTAACTAGTGAAGATAGGTAATAAAGGATTAGCAATTGTAGCAGTTATTGCGTTTATTATATATTTTTCTTTAATGATTTTTAGAAGAACTCAGATAGGATGATAATATGCAGTCTGTAAAAAGAATATGGGGAACACTGAGATAAAATTCCTTCTACATTCCGAAGGATCTCTTCACAGTCGATAGAGAATCAGTAACCTGATTGGTTAACGTCCGCCGTTTTTCGCCACATGGCGATGGGGTTTTTCCCACTAATTCCCTTGCCTTCCTTCTCTCGGCGAAAATATAATAGGGGTAAATTGCAACACCATTACATATAAAAAGAGGGATATACGCATGGATTCAAAACGTTTCAAATTTATCATCGCCGCGCTAACGCTTCTACTTGTAACACAGGTGCTTGCTCCAGGTCGCTCGGCAGCAGCAGGTAAAGTCATCGAACAACTACCGGAGCCGGAATGGAGCTATACGCTACCAGACGGTTATACTTTTTGGAACACGCTCGATAGCTTGCAAAACAAGGAACGGATGTTTATTCAACTGAGCAAGAAAGTAAAGCTTTCGGCCTCCCAAACCAAATACAGCGATAAGGTTTACGCGTCCATCGATCGCAAAAATGGTTCTACGAGTTGGGTGTACGATTTCTCTGACATTGCCAACGACAAACCTTCTACCCCCTCAAAGTTTTATTCAGCTAGTAATGGATATAGCTATTTTTACAAAATGAAAGGCGCAATTGCCTATGATTTCTCCGTTGTCGATCCGAAGGGAAAATTAAAATGGACAAAATATATAACAGATTCGTACACGCCATTAGTGCTCGACAGCGGTAACATTGTCATTCGTTCCTACGTCCCCCACAAGCCGACTTCCATTACCTTTACCGAATACAACCAGGGCGGGAAACAGATACGAAAGCTAAACTTAACCAACAAATGGACTTCAGGGATATTAGAGGTACTTCCAAACGGCTATGTGACGCATGAATTGCCAGAGCAAGGCAGCATAAGTGTTTACCGGAGTCTGAGTGCGCTAAAAACACCGTTAGTCACCTATACAGTTCCCAAATCGATGAAAAATCCTTATTTCGAGGTGAAGTCATTCAAAGGTGGATCCTTTATTGTTTATTTGAGCAGTAAGAACAGTAAGCTGGTCATTGGCTACGATATGAAAGGCAAGAAGAAGTGGGTGCGTACTCTAAATGTGAATGATCAGATCGATATTACGGGCAACAACTATTTGGTTCGGAACGAAAACGTATATAGGCTATATAGCAAGGACAATCAGCTCCTCGGTAAGCAGCAGATTGGCGAGATTGGCGATAAGAATTGGATTTACCATATGACGCCTTCAGGCGAGATTACCGTAGAGAAGCAGTATCAGTGGCAGGAGCGTCCATCTATAATTGATGAGAACCTGTTTGAGGGAGATTGGGCTAGGGAAGATTTCTACGTGCTTGACCCGGGAAATTTGCAGATTAAGTACCATCTCTCAACGCTGTGGCTCGATCAAAAGGCCGGGCACATGTATATTTATGCCGGTAACGGTGAGCTTTATCTCACGAACGAGTTCTTCGATAACACCTTGACCAAATACATACTGAAATAGCTCAGAACGAGATAAATTCCATGAATCGTTCTTCCAAACATGCGTAATTCCTCCAGTACATCGCCAAGTGACGTATAGCACTGGCGAAGCCTTTGAATTATAAAATCAATGTAGATTCAGTTTGTTTTTTCATTCACTTTCAACTACCAACAATGAAGCCCGTACATAAGCAAAGCCGCTGCTCTCATTCGGAGTATGCGGCTTATTATGTATGAACAGAATGAATGAGCCAAAGGACATCTAGCAATTTTGTGGTAATACTAGATCGGCCTGATTGGGAAAGGCAGAGCTAGAGTGAATACTTCGTTTTTAAGATCGTATAAAGCTTATTTTGTAATCCCTCTCCAAGCTTTCTAATGGAATTAAGTTTATCGTAGAATAATAAGACTTAAGCATGAATCCCACACTTCTTTAAACAACGATAAGTTCTTGTATTTCTTTCCTCCATGAAAAGTGATTCGATTGTTTAATTTAAAATATAAATAGGGAGTAGATCATATGGTCGATAATAATACCTGGAGCACGGGGTATTCTCCTGTTGATATGCGTGTAGTAAAATTAGTAGAAAAAAAATGGGGTATACAGTTTCCTTCGAAGTACATTAATTTTATTCAAAAATATCACGGTGCAGAGCCTGTACAACGGACGTCGAGTGTCAATAGAAAGAAAGTTATGTTTTCTTCCTTCTTAACTTTCATCGCATTTGATGATTTTGATATATTGGATGTATATAATGAGCAAAAGAACCGTCTTCCTCTTAATCAGTTTCCTCTTGCCATAGATGAGGAGGGTAACCTGTTTTGCTTTAATTTCAGCAACTTGCCTCATCCTAGTATTATTTATGTAGAAACAATACGTTCTGCCGATCCTCAGGGTATTTATATCGCATCAGACTTTACAGAGTTCATCCAACAATTTAATTAGTTGATCTAACTTCGATGGCTAAGTCTATACTTGATTCCTGTGCTAAGTGAATACAGAAATCATTATAAATGGAGTAGATCAACGAAGCACTACCTTCACATTGAGTTACGTGATTTGCTGGACTCTAAAACTAGTGAGGATACGAGAGACCAAAAGATCGAATTGACTATGAAACTAGAGATGAACTCTCCCAATGCCAAAATGATCTGTATCTAGAGATACCTACACTGGTGACTTTCTTGCAGATAAATAAATCATTATAAAATAGAATGTATTAAAACCGAAATTCTCGGCTGCACATCCTATGCAGAAATTCGTTATGCCTAGTTACTTCAGGGCAAGGGGCTGACAGGAAGCCAACCCGGAATGGGAAACAATTCATACCAATTCATACCAATTCATACTAGATATAAATAGAACATTTTAAATGTTATAATGATTAAGTCTTATTCGAAAGGCGATACTGGGAGGGAAAACAAAGTGACTCACGTACCTGAAAAGTGGTCCAGCCTTGAAGAAATTGCCGAACATTTGGGCGTTAGCAAGGACAGCATCCGGAATTGGATTAAGAAAGACGCCATTCTCTACCGACGAATTGGTAAACAGTTCAAGTTCAAGGTTTCAGTAGTTGACGCTTGGGTAGACAGCGGCAAGAGTGCTGAGATTGAGTAAGCTGCCGACGAAAACAAGTCAAAGATTTAAAACCAAAAGATCCCTTCAATGAAGAGATCTTTTTTTGTTTAATCGATAACCAGAATACTGTCCTTATGATGCACTTCCCTTAGTTTATTTGATTATTAACCCTTTGTTATACGAATCAGGCTGCAACTTAGTGTGCAGATTAGATAAGTCTCCATCTAAATTCTTCAGGTTTGGGAGGAATGCTGCTGCTGCAGAACATAGAATTGGCAAAAGTCCTAATGCCAAGAATAGAAAAGGCAAACCATACACTTCTGCAATCGCTGCACCTGCAAAAGCACCGATAGGCTGTAAACCTCCACCAATGAGGAATCGGATGGAGTTGACTCTGCCTTGTATGGAGCTAGGCACAAGTGTACCGTGCAAGGACGAACTGAGAGAACCAAAGAAGGGTCCAGCTGCTCCAGCAGCACATAAGGCGAAAAGCGCAAAAGGGTAGCTCGGGAATAGTCCCAGTAAGGCATTAAACAGACCAGTAGCAGCCAGGCTGCACAACATGAAAGTTCGTCGTTTTTTTATCTCACCTATCCATGAAATAACTGCTAGTCCGGCCAGTGTGCCAAATGCAGAAGCCGTAGTCAGTGTACCCATTGCCGCTGCATCTCGATGTAATACCTCACGGACAAAAGGAATCATCATGGTCCAGATAGCGACCGAGGACATATTACTAATGGATACCATACCCATAATCAAAAGCATCGCTGGAAACTTCCGATAAAAAGAAAAACCCTGTCGAATATCTTTAATATAAACTTGGAGTGAGAAGGACTCTTCTGGTGATACAGGCTTCTGCATTGCTGGCAGATAGAGCAGTGTAATGATTGCCGCAGTGTAACACACGGCGTTGATTCCAAGCGTCGGTAACGCTCCAGTGGCAGAGGTCAGAGCCCCAGCTAAAGCTGGCCCTAAAAGCGCAGCAGCATTACGGCTGCCATCTATTACAGCAAATGCACGCATCAGTTTTTGTTCATTTGCTACCTCAGGTACAACAGCCATCGCGGTCGGCAAAAACAAAGCAGAACATGCACCGCTGAGTACTGCAGCTATAAATAGATGCCACAGTTGTAGCTGACCTGCGAGCCCCAGACTCAGTGGCAACAAGAGAGCAAGTAATCGCACAGCAGCAAGCATAGCCATAAACCGGCCCCGATGCAGCCGGTCAGATAGTGGGGAACCAAGCAACCTAAGACTAACTTCAGGAATGGTATAACACAGCGCCATCGCCCCCATGGCTAGCTTTGAAGCTGTTATTTCATAGACGAGCCATTCCATAGCTAGGAGGCCGAATACATCACCGAAAGAACTAAGGGAAACCGTAGCTAGTAAACCGTAATAACTTCGCTTAAACATGAGAGTTCCTCCGTATGTATGAGTTAAAGCGATACTTCTCTGTTTCAGTCTTCGATATACGTAGCAATCTCACCTGAAAGTTTATTCAGAGCCTCACGACGCAGGCTGTAAGAAGTACTTTTATGATCCACATGCACGATCACTAAACCAGCTGCCCGTAAGGCAATGAGGTGGTAATGTATCGTGCTTTTGGACAGGTTAACCTCACGGACAATCTCGGTAAAGGTTAATTGTCTATCTGCCAGCAAGCGAAGGATATAGAGCCTAGTTTCATCCGATAATGCTCTTGTTAGGCGCATCAAGCCATGCGCTGGGCGACCCGGTGCTGGCGGAAGAATGTC
Source organism: Paenibacillus illinoisensis NBRC 15959 (assembly GCF_004000925.1). GTDB lineage: Bacteria > Bacillota > Bacilli > Paenibacillales > Paenibacillaceae > Paenibacillus > Paenibacillus illinoisensis. Next base: position 30,553 of record NZ_BIME01000013.1, read on the forward strand.
GCAAGAGTAGTGAGTAAAAATCACTTCGTCAAAAATGGCGGAGGTGACAAAGGGCCGAGCGTGATACTGAGGGATGAGTATCACTTTTTTAAGATGTGAATTGGGATATAAACGCATGCCCTCTGTAACCTGCTCATAGATCTCCTGGTTATTGGTTCCGTTTAAATGTGAGCGTCTGGTTTCCGCTTCCTGTGCAAGACCCTTTAATATTGATGGATCAATGTGCTGGAAGTACGCGGAATCCCATTCCCTCAGCGCTTCGGCTGTCCGATTGCGAAGCTCCGGAAGGTTAGGGGGTACAGATAACTTCAAACCTGCAGCAATATCATATAACTGGCCAGTGGACAGATCTTCAAGCCAATTAAAGAATCCGTCCACCGATCGCTCTCCCGGGCAAGTCCAGATATACGGAGCAAGGCTGAAACCGTCAGTAGCCTTCATGGTGTCACTCATCTGCAGAATCCTAGCCGGTGCAAAACGATCCTGCACTTCACGAACCCATAGCTTTCCAGCTTCTAGTGCGTTGTGATTTTGCTTATTCATAAAAGCCGTCAAGCTGCTCACACATTCATAGATTGGAGCAAAATCAACTTCTATGCTGTATTCCATAATAAATCAACTCCATTTTGTTCTATATTTATAGAACTTAATTTTGTTTTATTATATACGAACATTTTTGGCGTTACAACATAAATCTTCCACATGTATTACCGACCTACATGTTTATGAGAAAAATGTTCTCCTTCTAAGTATTAGATCTGGAAAGCCACACGTCCCATTTATTATTGTGGCTTTTGTTAGATCAATGAAAAAATATTCTAAAATATTTGAACCTCATTCAAAATTATAGATGAGAAGAGATCTGAGCTGAGTTTAACGGTAGATTATTCGGTAAAGTGAAACGTACAAGCGCTTATATGAGTTCAAAAGTTTTAACCCTATAATGGACAGATTCATGTGAGTTTTGCTTGAAAATCTAGAGATTACTTCAATTGCTAAAAAATCAGACATCGAATTGATAAATTAATACTTGAAAATGGTATCTATAATTTTCAGATATTGTATGCTATGATTCTTAGGAAAAAAGCACCAGTGTTTACGTTTGGATAGTAAACAATAAACATGTTTGTTAGTTCTTTGGTATTGCTTTTCCGTATAATAAGTAATATAAAAAGTGCGGCGTTGAACCAACTGCAAAAATAGAGGAGGTTAAAAATTTATTATAAAAACGAATTAGATTTTATGAAAAAACAACTAATGTATTAGAAAGTATTTTGGTCTCACTAGATGTAATTCAAAAGATTCTAAGTGCTTAATATACATACAATTTTGAGCGTGGAATGCTTGACCAAAGCAAGATTAAGAGGAAGGTAACATTTAATCACAACTGTTAGCAATAATCTATGATAAAGAGGTTTAATATTCGTCTACTGCTAAAAGTCGATAAACAGATTACGTGCATTTCATTAATATCATTTATAGAGTTAGCTGTAGCCTTGAAATTGAAAACACACATTAAGTATAGGAAATCAAACTCATTTTGTGGGGGAAATCGCTCTTCATTTTCTTTATGTTGTATTAGAAGTGTATGTCAGCGAATGGACAAACTTGGTAGTTGGATACCGAAATTTGAAAACTTATAGTTTGGAAGTAAATAATTAAATCTAATCATGAAACTTAGAAAGGTTGTATTAATAATGATCTATTTGTTTAGGAAACTAGTTAGCAAGACCTTAATGGGATTACTCTGCTTGGGAATTGCAAGTTTATTCCTTTTTTCTTCTAATCCTATATCTGCCACAGAAGGAACATATACTCGATTAACTGCAGGAACTCAAGAAATTACTATTGGACTCAATACCGAATATAGCACTTATCTTTCAGCACTCGGAGATTTTGGAGTCGACAAGTCAATTAATTCTCTTGCCAGTTGTACAATTGAAGACAGTAGTGTAGCTGTTGTAGTCAACGACTGCCAAGTTTATTCCGTTTCACTTGGAAGCACTTCACTACATATAGAATATCAAGGGCTGACTCTAAACATCCCAGTGACTGTCATAGAAAAGTATAGAATTATAACAGATACACCAAATGTAGAGCAGTCCAATCTAGATGTTTATGCAGGCTTAGATCTATCGAGTATCTCAAAACAAAGAGAAGAAGTGCTGAAGGAACTCAATCAATACCGTTCCTTTGCAAAGTTGCAGCCTCTTACTATCAATGAAAATCTGAATAAAGGTGCACAAGCTCATGCAAATTATCTAAAAGCAACAGGAACAACCGGCCATATTGAGAATCCGGCACATCCTTTGTTCTCAGGTACTTTTCCTTCTATGAGAGTACAGTCTTTTGGTTATCCCAACATCAATGTAAGTGAGGTAGTCAGTCCGATGAAATCTGATCCGATTGAATCTCTGAATAGTTTAATTGCAGCTCCGTTACACCGAATTATTTTACTAGGACCAGGATCTGACGAAACGGGTATAGGATTGAGCACAAATCATTTGGTTATTACACCAGGAACAAAGAGGACAGGTGAGAAACTAATCGATCGTAGTGTCGTTTTGTTTCCAGCTGAAGGTCAGCAAAATGTTCCTTTATCATGGGTAGCCATAGAATCCCCCAATCCTCTGGATTACTATCAAAAAGAAGGCGAGCAAGTTGGTTATCCAATTTCCATTAGTACGAGTTATTCAAATAAAATGAAATACAACTCAGCAACACTTACAGATTCCAAAGGTCAATCAGTTGACTTTTACCTTGTAGATAGTGAGCATGGTGGAGTAGAAGAGGCTATACTGCTTATTCCTAAGCAGCCAATGAAACCAAATGAAAAATATACTGTCCAGATTGATTTCGGCCAAACCAAGCAGTCTAGCGAAGTTTATGGTATACCTCCACACGAGGTCACTAAAACGTGGAGTTTTACTACTCGTAATGAAACAGCGCACAGCTTGACATTAAATAAATCGAACTTATCTCTTAATGAGGGTCAATCGATCAATCTACCTAAGGTCTTCTTAACAACAGAACAAGGAACTATTAGGGACGTAAGTTCAGAATCTCAATATAAGTCTGATTCAAGTCATGTTATCATTCAAAACGGTAATTTGGTAGGTGACTCTGCCGGAATTGCAAAAGTTGTAGTTAGTTATGAGGGTAAAATAGTAAGCTTCACCGTTGATGTATTACCAACAGTCAAAAATACATTTAGCGACATGACGTCACATTGGGCTAATGATGCTGTGAATTGGGGTAAAAAGCTGGAGATTATGGGAGGCTATGCAGACAATACCTTCAAGCCCAATAGGCTAGTTAGTGAAGAGGAATTTCTGAAGATGTTATTTAAGCTGTATGAGAAAGAAATTCCCATGGAAATTCGCAATCGAGCTATAACTAAAACAAAATGGTCCATAGGGTCATGGAGTGATCCATACTATAACTATGCTCTTTCATATAATCTTGATTTAGATAAAAGCGCATTAAAGAAAGCAGTTCGTCAAAAGCCATTAACAAGATATGAAGTTGCATCAATTATTGCAGGTCTGAATGGTAAGAATTATAGCAATGCTCAGGATGCCGTACGTTTTCTCTTGGATATGGGATACTCGACAGGGAAAACAGCTTCAACCATAAATGGGTATCAAGGTAATGACTCTTTGACTCGAGCGGAAGCAGTCCAGTTTCTTCGCAATTTGGTCCAAGAAGGTATGAATAGTATTCAAGGTAGACCAGAAAAAGTTAGCCCATTTATTAAGCAAGACCGTTTTATCAAAGCCAAATACAATGAAGATACAACACTTAACGTTAGCGGCAGATTTCAAGAATACGCTAATCAGACAACAAAAGTTACTATAAGTTCTCTCTTACCAAAACCAAGAATAATCCAAGAATATTTGGTGACGTTTGATCTTGAAGGTTACTTTACAATCCCAACTTCCAAGGTAATTAATCAAGATGGCTTACCAATTGATGAGTTAATTATTGATTTGCCGATTCGAGAGGATTTGAGCTACCAAACCAAAGTAAGCTATTTATCTGCATTTTATAATGTGTATCGATAGTTTTTTCAAAATCAATCTTTTAGTAGTACTAAATATATCTCTATATAAAAGTACCATGAGCGTCATTAGAGAATATGGTGCCCTTTTAGCATGAAACTGCTGCATGATATTTAAAGTGATGAGGTTGACTGAAATTACTAATTAAGGGAATAGCCTTACTTGCGTTTTAGATGCTTCTTTTTTGTATTAAAGCTGTTCGGTTGGGGATGGAAATTGTCTATCCCCTTTTTTTATTGGTTGTAAGAAGAACTATTTTATTTGTTTTTGGCCTTGTTCTAAGTTTTGTAGTTACGTTATGGCTTAATAAATGGACACAGAACTCTGGATTGAAATTATGGCCTTTCTTCATGGAATAGGTGTTTTAGGAGAGGAACATATACAGCGTGAAATGATTGAGAAGAAGTACCGCAGATTTACAGGGATTAAACATTTGAACTGTCACAGTTTCGGCATACCTTTGGCCAACAAGAACAAAATTCCAAGTGGAATTGATTAAAGACATGGTGCCAATGTCGATTAGAATATTAGCTTTGATCAAAAAAAGTTATAAAAGTACCTAACAAAAAATTATATTTTTAGCAAACATGGGGATGCTACAAGTGCATAAAAACATCTGAGAGGAGCCCTACGGTGGAGACAACTATTCTTATTTTTTGTTTACAGAAAGCTGCTGAATATATGCAGAGTGGGCAATCCCAAAAGCGGAAATGATAGTACAAATTGCTCAAGATAGCGTTCCAATAGGAGTACATCCGTATTACAAAACTCCATTTGCTCTTGATGATTATTATGCATATGAGAAAGAATGTCCCATTGATAAAACTAAAGCGTGTTATCGTTTTCAATTTGAGTTTTACGATACATGGGCAAGTGGAATGTCTCTAGAAAGAAGAGGAGATCCGTATTATCACATTTCAAAATATTGGAATGGGACGGTTTTATCTCCAAGTTCTGATATAAAAGAACCGGAATTCAAGAAGGCACGAATGGATGCGATTCAGAATGCAGCAAAAAAAAGAGAGGATTATTTACAACCTAGAATAAAAAAAGCAACAGAAATAAGGGATTCAATAATAAATATATGCAGCTTATGGAAAGATGGAGTTGCACCAACCACATAATCGTTATAGAGAATTTATGAAACGTTTTTTTGTGTTTAACCTAATCGTTTTTGGCTGGAAGAAAACTACAATGGCTCTCTTACTTCCATTCTGTAATTCTGGCAAGCGTGAAATCCTGCGAATAAGCGAGCATATGTGAGAAAAATGAATCGTACCGAGGGAGTTAAACAACACGACAGGAGCCGGCGTATTACGTTGGGTTGCTTTTTTTTTGAACTAAAAGCCAGTTAGAGGAACTGGCTACGAAATAATAAATGGAAAATGGCCGCCCCTTATCGGAACGGCCAAGAAGCTTATAATTGCTTTAGGCATGTGCTGAATTGGTTTTGTCGACGTGCCGGATATGTTTGTGATTGAACAAAACGATTAGCACGGACAAAAGGACGAAAGCCGAGCCGACAAAAAACGGAACATGTGAATTGAAATGCTCGCCGAGTTTGCTCGCCATGTACGGTGAGATCGCTGCACCAATGAACCGTAGGAAGCTATACGCGGCCGATGCCGTCGACCGTTCGACGGGCGCTGAATCCATCACAGCTGCAGTAATAAGCGTATTGCTGTTCCCTAGGATGGCACCTGCGAAAATAACCGCCGCTATGACGACCCATTGTACGGATGTGAAGATGCCCATAATTGCAAGGTCGAGTGCGAAGAAGACAAGCATAGCGCTCATCGCCTTCAGTGTGCCAAAACGTATCTGAAGTTTCGGCGCCATAAAGATTGATGTTAAACCCAGCAGCACGCCCCACCCGAGGAAGACAAAACCCATTCCTTGCGGTTTGAGCCCCATGACGAAAGGCGCGTACGCCATGATTGTGAAGAAGCCGATATTGTAGAGCGCAGCGACAATGCCGAGAGTGAGCAAGGAGCGGTGCTTCATCGCGCGGAACGGTGCTAGAATCGACGTCGGCTTTGCTGAAACGACGCTTTTCCTTGATGCAGGCATGGTCAATAACAAAATGACGCACGCAACCACCATCATTATCGAAACCCCGAAGAACGGCCACCGCCAGGACACAGACCCTAGAGTACCACCGAGCAACGGGCCAACGGACATGCCTATGCCTGCCGCGGCTTCGTACAGAATGATTGCCTTTGCAGTCCCTCTGCTTGACAGAGAGACGAGCGCCGTCAGCGCCGTGGCGACAAATAGGGCGTTGCCTAGCCCCCAGCCAGCGCGAAGCCCGACAAGCGTCCAGATGTTGTCCGCAAAGCCGCCGAGCACGGACATGGCAGCAATGATGCAGACGCCTGTTAGTAGTGTGCGTTTGATGCCGAGCCGGGTAGACACTACGGCAGTTATGAGCATGGCAATCGCCATGATGGCGTTGTAGCTTGTGAACAACAAGCTCACTTCACTTGGCGATGCGTGTAGTTTCACGGAAAGTTCACGTAGGATCGGATTGACAAGCCCCATGCCCATAAAAGCGGCAATGCTGGCGAAGAAGACAGCCCATACAGCGGCTGGCTGGCGTAGCGCTCCTCCCTTAGACCTCTCCATTTCGGATGCTAAATTCACCGTAACCGAATCTGAATTTGACGACATACTGTTTCTCCCCTTGAAATATAGTTGGTTGTACCATACAATTACAATTAGTAATATAATTCATTTCCGCGTGATCTGTCAATCGACGTATAGTATAGTATAAGGAAATGATAAAATTGGGCGAGGTGAACCTTCGTGAACGACGATACATTGTTCGATATTGAAAAAGAAATGGCCGTGCTTGTCCGGTACCTGACGTTCGTAACGAACAAACGGATAGGCAATCTGGATCGATCTGCTTATCTGCTGCTACAGCAACTTTCCAACCAGGGCCCGGCAGGGGTCAAGACCATTAGTGCTGTACTGTTACTTGACGTCTCGACGGTCAGTCGACAAGCTGCGGCTCTAGAGCAGAAAGGCTACGTCGAGAAAGTGCCCGACGAGCATGATGGGAGGGCTTATTTTTATCGGATTACGAAAACGGGCTCCCGGGAGCTAGACCTTTACAAGCAGATCACGATAGAACGTGTAGCTAATCTGCTGCAAGAGTGGTCTGCTGAAGAACGTCGGCAGTTTGGTGAACTGCTCAAAAAATTCAATCAGTCGATCAAGAACCGGGACTAAACCGACGATCCAAAACTATCTTGTTGAACCCCCATGAAAATTAAATTAGCTCAAAACCAGTAAAAGAGCATGAAAAAGAAGACCCAGAAAAACACTTTTAAAAAAGGCTGAGCCTCTGATTGATCATATGAAGTTGGTAGTAGGTGACTCTCTTCTAAAAACAAAAGTAAGGCTGCAACCAGTCAAAATGGATTACTCTCCCATAAGTGCTACCCGTATTGAGTGCGACATTCTGTGATGCACCGTGATGGTTGGAGTCAAACTAACGGTTTGGCTCTAATGGCACGATAGTTCCAGGAGCAATTTGTCACTACGGCAACTGCTCCATTTTTTATTAAGCTAAAGGGCAGGATAACGTGGGTGGTGAAAAAGAAGGGGGAACGTTGTAGCCATGTGAATATCTGCCTACGATGCAACAGATAATTATAATATCACGATGATGGCATCAGATCCCTTGTTGAATTAAGGTAATTGCCCCCTGTTGACACAAAGATATCACCGTGATATATTTAGCGGGCTAACTATTGCTGGTTGACTGGCTGAGGAGATGTATTAATGACAGATACAGTGGACTGTGATATTCGTCAGTCGTTAGATAGAGTTTCTTCCCAAATGCGTCGAGATTATAGCGAATCATTGAGGGAACTTAACCTTTATGTAGGTCAAGATAATTTGCTTTCTCGTTTGTGGTTAGGCGATGGGGTAACACAAATGCAACTCTGTGAACATTTAAAATGCGAACCACCTACGGTAACTAATATGGTTAAATCATTGGAGCAAAACGGATTTATTTATCGTAAACGTGATGAACATGATGCAAGGGTTATGCGGATTTTTCTAACAGACAAAGGCAGAGAATTAGAGAAACCGGTTGAATCCAAATGGAGAGAGCAGCAAGAAAAATTACTCCATTCAATTTTACCGGAAGAACGCTTAATCTTAAGGGAACTTATGAAGCGAATGGAGAGGAACTTGTTTTAAGTTTTCTCCATGTTGATATTTAGCATGCTAAATAAATTATAACCTTCTTTAGCAAGGAACTCCTCTCTTGAAGCGGGGAACCTTGGTAACCACCGAAAAATAAGTTAGCAGGCTAAGTATTATTTTCGTTTTGATCGATCTACTGAAATTCATTAAATTAGTCAATGCTATGTTTAAAGCTGTCTCGTTAAACATGCCAAAATCTAGATTATCAGCTAGGCGTTGACCCACGTATTTTAAATGAATCAGATCAGATTAAATGATTAGGAAATATAAGATTAAAGATTGTAGATATTTATAGAACGTTTGACTCGTTATTGTCTATTTATTTTTGAGTCATGTTAGCAAGTAGATACCATATGAAAATAAATTAGGGGGATTTATTTATGTCTGAAAAAAAACAAATGTTGCTTGGTTTAGGATTTACAGGGGCATACGGTGCAAATGCTAAAGCTTGGAAAAGTGAGGGTGTCAATGTGACTACTTATCCAGATATTAATGCAGATATTCGCTATGCTCAACTTGCTGAAAAAGGTAAATTTCAATTTATATTTGTAGGTGATTTCCCTGGAGCAATACCCGATGATAACAGGGAGGTGCCATCGATGACGCTTGAACCTATCATTACTGCCACTGCAATATTACAACAAACAAAACACATTGGTGTGGCGTCAACTGTACATACTCAGTGGAATAATCCTTTTACTTTAGCACGTCAATTTAAAGGGATAGATTTAATGAGTGGTGGACGTATTGCTTGGAATGCTGTTACGGGATCAAGTCCAAAGGTAGCAGAAAACTTTGGTGTAAAACTAATGGATAGTAGATCACGTTATGAAAGTCATTATGAGTTCGTAGAAACTGTACAGCACTTATGGGCAACATGGGGAAAAGATGCTCTAAAAGCTGATAAAGAAACCGGTGTATTTGCGGATTATAGCGAAGTAAAACCTGTTCATATATCTGGTAAACATATACAGGCAAATGGAGCCTTGCCAATTCCACCTTCACCACAAGGACAACCGGTCATCTTTCACTCTGGTGGATCTCCAAATAGTATTGCGTTTGCAGGACGCTATGCGAGTGCAATGATTGGTGAAGTGTGGACGATAGAACAAGGTATTGCTACAAGAAATGCACTACGCCAGGTTGCGATAGACGCGGGTCGAAATCCAGATGAGATTAAATTTATCGCAGGACTCATGCCTGTTATTGCAAATTCTAAACGTGAAGCAATAGATCGTCACGCAAGTTTTATGGATGAAAATATAGTACAACAACGTGCATTTCATATCGGAATGATATTAGGAATCAGCTTCACTCCTGAAGATTTAGAACGCCCGATCGCACCAGAACTTTTAGACAAGGTAAAAATCGAACGTTACTCTGATCCTCGTGCTGAGAATGTTTTAAAGGTGGCGCGTGAAGGTTGGACATTACGCGATATCATTTATCATTCTGTGATTGATTACCATCCTGCAACATTAGGTGATGCAAAAGAAACTGCGGATCACCTAACTGAATGGTTTGAAAGTGGCGCAGCAGATGGCTTTTGGATACTACCAGATGCTTATGAAACCGACTTAAAACGTTTTGTAGAAGAAGTGGTCCCTATCTTACAGGAACGTGGTGTATTCCATGAAGATTATGATGGAGAGACATTAAGAGAAAATCTTGGTGTGCCCTATCAATATGGTGTAGATAAACGATTATCTTAATAGCAATAATATAGAGCACAGGCTGATAATGGCCTGTGCTTCTTTATGAGCGTAAAAAACCAGGTCTTAAGAAAGCACGTAAATCAAATATTTTCGGGCATTCATTAGATTTAACGTAAAGGACAGGAGAGGGGAACAGATAGTAGGAACAATGTTTTCAACAAACATCATCACATCAATCGGAATGATATTAGGAATCAGCATAAAAGTGGTTACTTATACATATGTACAAAATACGAGTTTTGTGAAACAGTATCATAGTTTTAGTTTTACCACATGGATCAATGTGGCTTTTTTGATTTATAACCCCCGAGATCTTTTCAATTTCATATGGATAAATATGTGATCTGACTTCTTCACAATTCAGCTATCCAATCTATCCAAATATAATATGCACCCATTTTAGTTTTAAAATAAGCACATATTATATTCGAAATCTGAATCGAATTCTATTAATCTGATCCTACATCATTTTTAATTCTCGTGTACCCAAAATTCAATAATGCTGTTCCAGGTATTGGATTCATTTCCTTGCCCAACATATCGAATAAATTTGGTCTGAACCGGTTCAAATTCAAATGTTTCATAAGCCGCCTGTTTTTGACTGGCCACATTACTCAATACTTTTTGGTAATTAACCCCATCAGTTGATATCTCCAAATCGAAATAATTGGATCGCGTATGCCCATTATAGAATTGAATGCTTACCTGCCCTACTTGAGTCTGTTGCTCAAGCTCCAACTGCAGGTATTGTCCCTTTCCATCTGCAGACCATCTGGAGTCTGGATCACGATCGATCGTATGGATCGGCAGATTGCCATCATCTGCACTTGCCATAACCTTAGTTACGACAGCGAATTGTCCTTCCGGTTCAGACATAGGCTCTTTGACTTCAAATTTCTCCTGTGCCTCGACCGTTACGCCATTAAAGACGCAGCTCACGATGATGTGGACCTTTCCCGCTTTTACCGCATGGAATGTAGTTCCTTCCATATATCCGATCGTATCATCAGTTGATGTGTACGTCGCAGGAACATTCAATTCTGCAATGTTTACGATCTCACCATTATCTAATGTTAGAAACGAGGATAACTCTCCGCTTCCGCCTGCGCTGATCGCATTCCCTGTGACTCTCCAGCCGGGTACTGCTTTATTAGGGCTGATGGAGATATTCTCTGGAAGTACGGGTGTATCAGCTACCTTAAACTTCACTCGCACTTTCTGAGTGCGACCCCGATAAGATACAGTAATCTCTCCAGTTCCATTAGTTCCTTGCGGTTGCTTAATTTTAACCTTTGCATCCTTGGCATAAGCTTTTGCAGAGATGATCGGCGTTTCGGTTGTGCCATAAGGCAAAGTATGAACGTAATCCGTTCTTAAGAACTGCATACCCCCTATAGCTTCGCCATTCACCAACAGGGATTGAAGCCCCAGATGAATATCTTTGATTCGCTTCTTGCTCTGATCCTGATATAAACTTTGCGGGGACAAACGATCGCCCTCACCAATGCCTTCTGCCATATCAAATGGCTGCGTATTCGCATCCGGAATGGAACCGACAATGTTGACGTTCACGCCGGTGTCCTTTCCTTTGGTTCCAATGACATATCCATTCCCGAATTGTTCTGATTCTACAATAACGCCGGATTTACTAGGGTGTGCCGCCTGACCGGTCGTATTCCAGAACACACTTTCAGTGGTTACCACCCCATGACGATTCGTTTCGGATGATCCATAATCCCGTGTAATGGCAGAGATCCCGTCCCCGTTAACGACCAGGTTATCGATCAGGTTCGCCATGCTTAAATACATATGAAAATCAGTCAATAATGAAGGCTTCTCAGAATACGAACTTTGCAGGACATTCCCGTTCGCAGAGAAGTTGGCATATGTGAAGCTATGTCTAGCTCCTATTGCCTTACTATTCTTAATGAGATTATCATTGCCAATAAATTGATATAAATAACCGTTTCCATTCGCCCCACGATACTGCGGGTACTGCATAGTTACATGATCCACAGTTACATTCTTCGTACGATCCAGAATAATCCCTTTGGACAACAGGTGATAATCTGCATTGCCAGCTGGTTTATAGGTGTTAATATTTCGAATCCAGCTGTTCGCCACTGCAATCACATTAACCGCTTTGGCATTATCGGCTTCATACCCAGCAGTCCCAACGACTTTGAAGTCATCTTCACCAAGCCCCGATTTCGCATTTTGAATATTTGCAATCGAGAAATCTTCCAAACCTACCTCAACAATCGGATCTGCGGTCTGACTAATCGTAATATCATCGCGCAGCTTCATTGGATAACGCGTCGGGATGTCTAGTGTGATCGTTTTGTTCTCCGGATCTACGCCTACAATTTGGCGAAAGAATAACGGTTCTACTTTACCAAGACGTGACGACCACTTGTTTTGCATGCCAAGTTCACGTAAGAAACCTGGCGTCGTTTCGAATGAAATGACCACGTAATCATTCACCGCAAATCCACTTGTGTCCTCAACGGGTAGCAGGACGGTTGGATCAGTAACGGATTTTCGAAGTTTCGTAGAAATTCCGGTTTTCTTCCAATCTCCGTTACCGATCCGGATAATATCCTTGTTTTTCATATTTTGCTGTGCATTATAGATATGAGTCTTGTTCATCCCGTCACCTTTCAGGACCACACGACTTGCAGGAATGTTTAGTGAATAATCCTTGCCATCCTGAGGGTTAACCTGATATGTACCCTTGGGAAGATACACGACACCCCCACCTAACGCAACAGCGGCATCAATTGCCTTTTGAATAGCCTGTGTTGCATCTCGATTCCCTGAAGGATCGGCAAAATACGGTGATTTGGTAACGTCAATACGTTTGTTTTTAGGCGTTTTAGGTAGTTCTGTTTCCCCGCGCTGATAACCGGCATACGAAAAGTCATGCAGAAACCTTCCCTGTTCATCTTTATATCCTGGATACCAATCGTTTGGATAGAGTCTGCTTCTGCCATCCGTACCCAGAGACAGATTCTCACTAATACGATCAATAGATGGCTGTGAGTCACCCTCTGACGCTCGAACCTTCTGGGTTCCAGGTACAGACAATCCAACAGTCAACGTAAATGCCAACAATAAAAAAGGCCACTTTCTACGCATACTTTCGTTCTCCTCCTTTTAGATTTCAGAGTATGTTAGCGGTTTCAAGAAACCCTACAGTCACCTCCGATCCTGCTCAAACAAGAATCATGTGCATGCTAACTCAGCATGTCATAACCGATTGTAGAGCACGAGGGAACGAAATTACATGAACAAAAACGACACTTCAATACCCATTTTATACAATATAAGGTTTTATTTGAAGGATACAGCGCGATTATATCGCTCTAACGCCTGCTGCTGAATCTCAATCGCACGATCAATCTGTAATGACTTAATTTGCTCAACATACGTATCAAAAGCATCCACCGGCTCAATACCAAAAATGATTTTAAGCGACATCTCATCGACCACTTTGTTCACTTCTTGCATGATGACCGACATCTCCGTGCTTTCTTTCTCGGTTTTGGGCAGAGTTGGTACCTGATGGAGAACAGCATCCGTACTGGACCATAACTGCACCGCCTCTTTCTGTTCCGGTAAAATATAATATTGTTCCATATATCGCGTATCCTGCACAAATGGACCAAAGTAACTCGCTCTGGTGTACATCGCAAGCGCTTGCGCCGGGGACCACTTATCAGGGTTTTTCAAAATAGTTTCCGTATACGTCGGGTACCCGTCTTTCATCTTAAAACTAACACCTTCAATACCAAAGTTGAACAGCAAATGTCCCTCAGGCCCATACCCGTAGTCCAACATCCGTGCTGCTTCTTCTACATGATGACTGTTGCTGGATATGGCGACTCCACTGGAACCGATCGCGGGAGCAAGTTGACCAAATTTCGGGCGATCTCCTTTGTTCATGACAGGATATGGCGCTGGCACAAGCTTTGCATGGGGATCCGTCTCTTGCAAGATGGGTAGCCATGTACCAATCCCCGCCCCTGCATTCCAGATACTCGCGCCGCTGCGTCCTGTGGTCATGTTTGTATCCTGAGTCTCCGAATCGACGGCAGCTAGATTCTTGTCAATGAGTCCCTCCGCATACCATTCGCGAAATAAGGATAGAAAGGCCTTATATTCAGGTTCTTGTGCCCCAAACTTAATTTGGCCATCTTCCACGTAGAACCCCTTTTTAATGCCAAAAGCACCAATAAAACCGCCGCCTTCGATACCAAACAACGGATTCGGAACACCAAGGAAAGTAAGCGGGGCGTCAGCTCCCTTTTTGTCCTTAAATGCCTGAAGCATCGTATGCCATTCGTCAATCGTGGTTGGCACATCAAGTCCAAGTTCATCCAGCCAGTCCTTCCGGATAATCGGGCCTTGATAGGTTCGCAGCTTATCATCTCCTTGAATAAAAGGAAACGCGTAATAACTTCCGTTCGCTGTGCGAATCTGCATATCAATGTCTGGATGCTCGGTCAGGTACTGTTTCAGATGAGGTGCGTATTGATCAATAACATCGTTTAATCGCAGAATATATCCATCTTTGATCGCTTTCTCCGGCCCACCGGGATAATTGCTCCACTCGTATTCAATCATATCCGGCAGTTCTCCGGACGTAAGCAGCACATTAATCGCTTCTTTGGCCTGATTGGCGGGAGGCCGGATGAATTGAAGGTTGACTCCGGTTCTCCGCTGCCACTCCTGAAAAAAAGGAACTTCATTGAAGCTGGACTTAATGCTCGCTGCATTGCCATTCAATTCTGCCCAGTAGGTTAATTTCCCATCGTCATTGGGTGAAGCAATTGAGACGGTCTGGTAATCTGATGAGCCGGAACGTTCATCCAGCTTGGCATCCGAATCTGTCCCGTTCTGATCGCAAGCAGTCAGTACGCCAAGCAATAGGATGAATCCTGTCAACTTTGCTATGAATGCCAACTTCCTTTTTACGTTCATGTTCCGGTCTCCTTTCAAATCAATCAATTGATTTCTTTATATTTACCGGGGGTAATGCCTTCATATTTCTTGAATACCCGGATGAAAGTTGCTGCATCGTTATACCCGACCAATCGGGATATTTCGGTAATGGATTCCTGTTTATGCTCCATCATTTCTTTAGCCTGTCGGATACGACACTTATGAATACAGTCCAGCAGACCCTCACCAGTCTGATTCTTGAAGAGTTTGGACAAGTAACTGCCCTTAAGCTCAAAATGCTCACCAATCGCGTTGACGTTCAAATTCACGTCTGTATAGTTACTCTCAATATACTGTGTGACTTGGGTACTGAGATGACGCAGGGAATCCTCACGTTCTTGTGATACATTCGTTGCGCGCTTGTCAGCGGCATAGGAACATACCTCCTCAAGCAAATTCTGCAAAGCCTCCTGCATCTCCTGGATAGTATCCCCGGCAATAATGTCCTCAATCCGATGCGGGTATTGAGTTAGCGTATGATTATCCCTATCCCCCAGATCATTGATGGCCTTGATCATTGTACCTACCAGGTTAAAAATCAGGCAACGTGCAAGTGTGAGCGACATAATCGGTTTATCAAAATTTCGCTCTGTAATCTCGTTCATATAAGCGCTGGCTTGGTCGGTATCTCCCGCTTTGATGAAATTAAGAAGCTGCTGTTCCACCTGAAGCGGATAGTAGTAGCCAAATGGGTCATCTGCCATTGCATCACTGCGGACATCACCATAGGTAATGATGCCTTTCTTGCCAAGCACCATTTTGTATTCCATCGCGTCTACTGCTTCCTGGTATGCTTCGGCGATGCCAATCCACGACGTATGGCGTCCACTGATGGAGATCGTCAATTCCATATCATAACGTTCCAGGAATCGCTGCGCATCTGCCGCAATGTGATGAAGATCCTGGTTCCAATCCGAAGAATCCGCTTTCATATTTACAAGGCAGACCATCATATCATCGACTTCTGCCACATATCCGACGTGCTGACACTCTGAAGCCAGTTCTTCAACCACATTGGAAATAATGAGATGGATTAACTTGTTTCGTTCATTGATATCAATACCTGGCAGCTTTCCATAGAGATTCTCTTCATTCTCGATAACAAATAGGATAACAGCAAATTCACTTGAATACAGCGGCATATGGAATGAACGGAATGCATCTTCATAAGGCACAAGCGTATCCTGTTTGCCTTTGAGAAGCCGATTAATCATATTGGAGCGCAGCACCTGCTGATGTTTCTGCAACTGCTGGGCAATCTCATTCTTTTCTGAACGTGTGTTCATGATGACCTTCTGAATAAACCGAAGTTCGTTCCGATCAGCAGGTTCGTTCTGACTATTTTTGTCTTTTAGTGATTCCACGAGCTGTTGGATTGGGGAGTAATTCCGGCGCATGAAGAACCAGGTCAGTACACCCGCGCTAATGAGACTCACTACGATGCTGATATACGTAAAATTGCGGACATACACTGCCTTTTCCCAATATAGGCTGCTGGGTATAATCAATGCGTACTTGAGATCGGATACCGCAGAGTCCATGTAGAACATCTCCGACTTGCCTACCTTGGCGTTATCCAATTGAACCTGATTACCATTCATGAATGGCTTCAATTCCTCTGACCCCGGATGATTGCTCATCAGAATCTCGTTATACTGATTCAGAATCAACAGCGTGGCATCACTAAAACCTGAAATGCTCTCAATTGCTTCCTGGAATCTTCGCGTATCCGCCATGACGACAACCGTACCGGTCTCCTGACCATTCAAATCATCAGGCAGACGTGTAATGTACGCAATGGAAGACTCCGCCGGAGCTGCATTCTGATGTGGCAGTATGACGAATTGATTCGTCTCTGTACCCAGAATCTGATCCCGCCACGCTTCGAAAGACATTGCACCTGTGTTATGTATGGTATGAAATGCCGTTCGCATATCCCGAATATTACCTGAACGGAGAATGGATTGATCTTTTTTCCACACGACGTAGAATTCATCGATGGATGCGTAGGATGTTTTATAGAGACGGAGTTCCTTTACCAGTTGGTATGCCGTATACGGCGCCTCTTTGGCCGGCTGATTGGAATACATCAACGTTTGCAGATTTGGGCTCCACGTCATCTCCATGTTTAACCGCTTCATCAGATCAACTTGTGTATCGATCGTATATCGCATCTGCTTCAATAAAGAATCGTTGGCCCGATGTATTTCACTCTTCAATGTCTCATTTGCCTGCATGTAAATAACCAAACTGATCAGAATCGGCACAATCAAAACAGCACTGTAAGAGACAAGCCAGGTCACAATTATGCTTTCTCGTTTTTGCCACAAATATCGAATGTTTAGCAACAACTCATCACCCAACTCTTCGTAGATTATCGATGTTTGGATCAGGAATTTATTATAACGGTCAGAGCGCGATTGGGATATAGATAAAAAGTTCAATTCGATTGACAAAAAGGATAGCAACCATCGATTTCCCCCGTCAAATCAAGCACAAATAGCCCGAATAGACTACTTTCGTCTATCGGGCATTCGGTATCAAGTGGAAAATGTTTTTAAATATTCTTATACATTTTTTAGAAAATACGATGCTTCCAACCGTTTAATTTGGCACTCGCCTCGACGTAGAAATAGTCACCGTAAATGAGGGAGACGTTTACGTTCTGACCTGCCGGTTTATGACCGGTTCCCTCGAGAAGCATACCTTCGTGCTCAGGAAGATCCCATGTTCCATAATGATCCCGCAGGGAACTCAGGATACGTTTGGCAACGGTAGCATAGAGTCTGCCTTCCGGATCAGGAAGTACATCTACAAGCTCAAGCAATCCGGAAGCAGCAATGGCACCAGCGGAGCTGTCTCGTGGGATCTGCTCCCCTTCTTCGGGCTCAGCACGGAAATCCCAATGCGGAACGCTATCCTGAGGCAGGCTGGAAATGAAGAAGTTCGCCACACGCTGTGCAGCATCCAGATATGCCGGGTCCTCTGTATACCGATACGTATTCGTTAATCCATATAAAGCCCACGCCGCTCCCCGACTCCATGCCGAATCCGGCGCCGCTCCCTGACCCCCTATCGCCTCTGCCCGTTCACCTGTCTCGGGATCGAATCGAATGATGTGATGCACAGAACCATCTTCCCGCACAAATTGCTTCATGACCATATCTGCATGAGCTTTGGCGATATGACTGAAACGAGGATCTCCACTTTCCTCAGATGCCCAGAAAAGCAAGGACAGGTTCATCATGGTATCGATGATCGACCAGCCCAGCATATCTCCATTCCAAGCCCGGATGAAGCTGCCTTTGGTATTGAAGCGGCCAGCCAGGAAGTTGGCGGCAAATAAGGCACGCCTTGCGGCATCGGCATCTCCGGTGAGCTTGTATTTGATGACAGCCGTAGGCAGGAAATGAAAGCCCACGTCGTGATCAAAGTAGTTGTTTTCTAGAAAACGTTCCGATAGTCTCTCATCCCAATTCCATGCAGCCTCTTTATATTTCTCATCACCTGTCATATCGTACACAATCCATAATATGCCCGGCCAGAATCCCGAGGTCCACCAATCGATTCTCATGTCGTCATAGATGCCATTTGCTCCTGCCACATGCGGAGACTTTTCACCTATGGCAGCAAGCATCTGATCGGCTTTACTTTTAATCTGATCCCATACTTCCTTGTTCACTTCATTTAATACGCTCATGTAACCTCATACCTCCTTACCGTTCTTTAATTCTCTAATCTAACCTTTCAATGAACCAACCATGACACCTTTCACGAAAAAGCGCTGCAAAAACGGATAGATGCACAGGATTGGTATCGTCGCTACCATAATCGTTGCATACTTGATGGTTTCCCCGATCTGGAAACGATCCCCAGCCGATGCACCGGCTGACATGCTCTCTGTAGAATTGGCGATCAGAATCTCACGCAGCACCAATTGCAATGGGAACAGTTCTCGGCTTTTGATAAATACAGATGCATAGAACCACCCGTTCCACTTATCGATCGCGTAATACAGAATCATCACGGCAATTACTGGCATGGACAACGGAATAACAATACGGAACAAAATGGTGAAGTGATTGGCTCCATCAATCTTGGCCGACTCTTCCAGGCTGTCCGGTATGCCCATAAATGACGTTCGCATGATAATCAGGTTAAACGTGCTGATGGCAAAAGGCAAAATGGTCGACCACAATGTATCTAACAGGCCAACGCCTTTTACGACCAGGTACAGTGGAATCAACCCGCCGCCAAAGAACATCGTGAACACGATAAAGAACATGAACACCTTGTTCCACATCACGTTTTTACGGGATAGCACATATGCACCAAGCGCAGTCATGAACAGGTTGACGATAACGCCGAACACAAGAATAAACAATGTATTACGGAAACCTGTGGCTATACCTGGATTGGCAAGTACACTCTTGTACGCTTCCAGACTAAAGCCGACCGGCTTCCACAGGAGACCTTTGTTTGCTAACAGCTGCGCCGAGTCACTTAAGGATGCGAATAACACGTAGAGCAGCGGATACAATGTGACGATGACGAGCAGGATTAGAAACGTATAATTGAAGATTGTAAAGATTCGGTCAAACCAACCGCTTTCCTTTATCAAAGTTACCACCTCACCATAAGCTGTTTTGACTCACTCTGCGGCTGATATAGTTCGCCGAAATCAGAAGAACGAGATTGATCACCGAGTTAAATAGACCAACTGCCGAGCTGTAACTCCATCCGAACTCCAACAATCCCTTTCGATATACGAAGGAGGAGATTACGTCAGCCGTTTCATAGGTCACCGGATTATAAAGGAGAATGATTTTCTCGAACCCGACATTCAGCATATTACCCATCCGGAGAATGAACATGATCGTAATAATAGGCAGCAATCCGGGTAGCGTAATGTGAAACATTTGCTTGAGACGGCTCGCTCCATCTATCTTCGCCGCTTCATATTGCTCCAGGTCGATGCTCATCAACGCAGCAATATAGATAATGGATTCCCAACCGATCCGCTGCCATATTTCAGACAGAACATAGATCGGACGGAACAGCTCCGGCTTTTGCAGCATCGCCTGACCGTCATATCCAAGCATCATGATCAGGCGGTTGATTAGACCATCCGCGTTCGTGAAGTCTGTAATAATACCGCATATGACGACGAGAGAGATGAAATAAGGCATATACGTTATCGTCTGAACGACCCGCTTGAACGTGCGCTTGCGTACTTCGTTAATTAGCAGCGCGAGAATAATCGGTGCGGGGAATTCAAAGACCAGTGTGTACAAACTGATAAGAAGGGTGTTCTTGAGAACACGCAAGAAATAATAACTGTTGAAAAACTCTTCAAAGTGCTTCAGCCCAACCCAATCACTCCCCAAAATGCCCTTCATCGGAGAATAATCTTTAAAGGCAATAATTGCGCCGTACATCGGACCGTAATGAAATATTAAATAATATCCAATAACGGGAATCATCATGATGTATAAATATTTGTTCATCATGAAGTCCCGCACGAACCGGCTTCTAAAGGATTGACGATTGCTCATGATGTACCTTTTCACCTCTTTTCAATCGGGAGGGCTAGTGCCCTCCCCTTTTACAATTACCGGTTGTTGTAGCGTTCAAGTGCTGCTGTCTGGATTTCAATCGCTCGATCCAGATGTAACGATTTCATTTTCGCGACATAGCTCTCGAATTGATCCACTGGTTCGTTACCCAGAATGATCTTGATGGTCATCTCATCAACGAGGGTGTTGATATCGTTCATGATGGTCGCGTATTCGGAGCTTTCTTCAGGTGTAGGTGTGATTGAAGGCAGATTATATTTGGCGGCCTGTGTATTCTTCCATAAATCAATGGCATCACGCTGAGTCTGTAATGCAAAGAACTGCTCGGCATAACGTTTGTCTTGAACGAATGGACCGTTATAGCTGCTGCGGGCATATAGTGAAATCGCTTGTGCAGGAGCGAGTTTATCCGGATTCTTCAGCAGCAAATCCGTGAATTTCGGATAATCTCCTTCCAAGTTATAGCTGACACCCTCTTCACCAAAGTTGAAGAACATGTGCCCTTCCTCACTGTAACCGTAATCCAGCATGCGAACGGCAAGTTCCGGGTCCTTGGCTGCTGTTGTGATGGCAACCGTACCTTCTGAGGCATATCCCTGGTTAAGCTGGCCGAATTTAGGAATATCCCCTTTTTTAAGCACCGGATATGGTGCGGCGACCAGAACGGCATCCGGATCATTTGCTTCTACGAGTGGCTGCCATTTGCCGATACCTCCGCCTGCGTTACCAACACTAGCGCCCGTAGCACCCGAAGCGAGGTTGCCGTCAACGGATTTGGTATCCGCTGTCGAGATGTTTTTATCAATCAAACCTTCTTTGTACCATTCCTGGAATAACTTCAAGTATTCTTTGAAGCCTTCTTCCGCAGGACCAAATTTGATCTGTCCGTCTTCCTGATAGAATCCGCGGTTTACACCGAAGGCGCCAAGGAAAGCACCATTACCAGAATCGTTAAAGAATCGTGGCTTACTTACTACAGAGAACGGGGCGGATGCTCCTTTTTTCTCTTTAAAAGCTCTCAGGGTTGTTGTCCACTCATCAATCGTTTCCGGAACCGGTAGTCCCAGCTCATCCAGCCAATCCTTACGAATGATTGGACCCTGGAAGACACGAAGGTACTCATCTCCCCGAATGAACGGGAATACATAATAGCTGCCACTGTCCGTTTTGACCATCTTGTCGATGTCCGGATTGTCCTGCAGGTATTTCTTCAGATTCGGAGCATACTGGTCAATCAGATCGTTCAGCTTGAGGATATAACCATCATTGATGGCTTTTTCCGGTCCACCAGGGAAATCTCCGATAAAATTGTACTCCAGCATGTCTGGCAAATCCCCGGAAGCCAGCATCACGTTAAAGGATTCTCTGACCTGACCGGTCGGTGGTGCCGTGAATTTGAGTGGCACGCCGGTTTTTTCCTGCCATTTTTGAAAGAATGGAATATCGCTGTGCGAATTTTTGACCCCGATCAAGTTTCCGTTAATTTCACCCCAGTACGTAAGCGTCTTATCCGTTTGAATTGGATAGGTTGTTGCTTCCGTTGATCCGCTTGGTGTCCCTTTATCAGCATCGCCCGTATTACTGTCTCCGGACGAACACCCCAGGATCGTTGTACCTAATAACAGAATCATCAAACTCGTAGATAACACTTTTCTTCTCATGGACCTTATCCTCCACCTTTTGGGAATGTCTGTGCTCTACCTCAGAGTAAGGGAGAGCGCATTGTAGCGATATTCGCAAAAGATGAAATGACATTTTGATTTCGTCAGAACCAAATGATCATTTAGCCAAAACGATAGACGAATTCTCTATATAATCTTCTGCAATGCCTTGAATTTGCAGTGTTGGCGCGGGTTTGTGACTGTACTTATGACAGCACAAAAAAACAGACGATGAACAAGGTTCATCGTCTGTAACGTGGGTGAATATGAGTGGATTGGAATATAACGAATATATTACGCCAGGGCTCGCTTTCTCATTTTTTAGTCCCAGACAACTTCGGTACCTGCGATAAAATCATGTAAGGCACGTTTGTCTTCACGTACAGCAACCATGATGACACTTGCAATAAAACCAATGCCAAAAGTTATTCCATATACAAGTCCTGCAACAATTACTCTCATCAGCATGGTTCCAATTCCAGGGGGCTCATGTGTATCGTATCTTTGAATTCGAATTCCGCAGATGCGTTTTCCTAAGGTTCTCCCATACCAGAAAGCGGGTAATAAAATGGAATATAATGCACTTAATATTTTCGCTATAGGTTCATCGTTGTCAAAGTTTCCTGTAATGAGCCCTGCGATAACCATCAAAGGCAGCGCAATAATAATACCGTCCAAAATACTTGCACCGAGCCTTATCCAAAAACCGGCTTTATACAAGATGTTACCTCCAAACTGGTTAAATTGAAAAAACTCCTTTACCAAGACATTAATTCAATTTATGTGCGTAAATCTTCAGATAGTATAAATAAACGCTCCATTAAATCATTAAGGCTGAGGTAATGTTGCCAAAACAAGTGTCCAGTAATTATCAGTTGGTTGGGATTGTACTTAAGCACTTAACAGACAGCCATCTACTTCAAGATACATATTGCATAGACGGATAAAAAATCATTTTGCACACTTTAAAAATCATTAAATAAAAAGAAGCCATAATTAGCATATGGCCTCACATATATACGCTATGAATTTAAAATTACATATGGAACGCTTTCCAGAACGAACCCTCGGTATTAATGATATCCCTAATCTGCACAAAAGGAATTGTAAACGTCGGAAATCCAGCTGCGTAGGGAGCGATCTCATAAGGATTGAAATACAGATGCAGCGCGTCTGCCGTCACAAAAAATGGCTGATCCGGACTAATTCCTTCATAGGTATCCGGAAATACATATGAATACTGAGGATCATTTTTGATCTGATCTCCTACGATCTGGCTTAATACTTTCACGTAGTCACTATTCGGCTTAAACAAGTCCTTTAATTCATACAGCTGCCCGCTGCTTAGATTAATAATGGCATAGATCATCGTAGGCATACCGTGTGCAGCACCAAATGGATAGTTATATCCCGTAAGCTGCAGCTGAAGCAGCTGTTGCTGATAAAATGTAATATCAAAATCCCCTGTGTAGCTGTAATCCAGCTTTTGGTCTGGAGGAATCGGTTTGACTTGAGACAAGTTCCTCAACTTCAAATTAAGTGCCAGTTGTGCGGCCTGGTCAGTTAAACCTTCCACCTGCGGATAATAAACCAGATAATCGATATTGGGTTTATACTTCTCTTCACGAACACGGTAAGGTGGCTGAAGGGGAACGATCGTATTTTGCCGCCAGATGATCTGTCCGGCTCGATTGACATACAAAAGACGCTGATCAACGTTTGCTTTGATCAAATCGGGCGCTACGACTTCAAGTGTACCGGAACCTTCTACACGGGGATATCCTGGTGCTGGGCGTCCGCTCAGGTCAAGCAGAACCGTCTGTCTTCCATCCGATGCAGAAGCGAGCCCCCCTTTGTAGTCGCCTACATCCCGGTAAATAAACTCTGTAAGTCTCCTGCCATTAGGATCTGCAATCGCATACAATGAGCCAATGAAAGGTTGCTCCGGATCGATTGCCTGCCCCAACGCAAAACGCTGCTCCCCTAAATCTCGGATATCATTGTAGGCCGGTTGAATGACAAAAGCCCCTTGCGTGTTAATGACACCATAAGTGGATTTATAGTCCTCTGCTGTATTCACAATCGCGTGCCCACCACTGAAAGGAAGTGCTGCAGTAAATTTAGGTTCAATTCGGACCTGACCTCGTTCATCGATATATCCGTATTTTCCAGGTGTCTCCTTCTGGAAAGCAAGTAAACCGTCTCCTAGCGGTCCTACATACGCGTAAGGGTATGTCGCCAGTCGGTTTCCATTACGATCTATGAGTGCGAACTCATTATCTTTGATCTGAACAACGGCTTTTCCATTGCTGAAATCATAGGCTGATACGAATTGTGCTCGGATCACCTCATTGCCAGCAGCGTCCAGGTAGCCGTAACGACTGACATCTCCACCTGCCTGACCTCCGGAAGTATCATAGAAAAGCGCTCGCCCATCCTTCATATTCGCGATAAAGGGATAAGCCCGTTTCGTGAGCACATGACCTTGTTCATCGATCATTTTAAAGCCTTGAGCGTCAATCACAATTGCCCGATCTTCTTCGAATGAATTAATGGAATCATATACAGGCTGAACAACATACTGGCCATTCAAATTAATCACACCAGCCTTGCCATCCTTCACAACTACAGCCAGGCCATTCGGCTGAAAATCACGAGCGTCATCAAGTACGGGTTCCAGCCGGATCCGACCTTGTGCATCCATATAGCCCCACCGGGTTCCCTGGATCGTTCTTACCGAAATGGGGAATAACCAGGTGATTTCACGTACATGACTACCTCCCATACTTTGTTTAATTTGCTTCTCCAATTCAAGCAGCGCTTCCCGCGATGGGTAAGGCTCGTTGAAACTTAGCGCTTTTTGAACTGAAATCAGAGCAGCCGGTAATAACCCGGCGCGATACTGCGCGTCGGCAAGATAATACCAGTAAAAGGTGTAGTCTGGATAATACTGAGTTAATTGTTCGTAGTACTGCACAACCTTGGGAAAGTAATACATGTATACGTCTGTGGCAGGTACCCATTTCCCATTTTGCCACCGGATAATATCAACCTGATAAGCCTCCCCGGTATCATGCGTCCAAAGGGCTATCTCCACTTTCCCATCTCTTCCATGCTGACCGGGCATATCAATAATCTCGGCATGACTGAAATATAGATCAGCTGGTGCTACGTCCGTTAACCCTGCTTCTGTCCATTCATATACAGCAAGTTTGGACCAGATGGAACCGAGCTGCCAGCCGACAATAAGATTGTTTCTTGCCGTGGATGTTACAGGTGCAGCTGTCAGCAAGGTTGCATTATACCCCAATCCTTTGGTGACCGACATCTTCGTCCATTGTCCTTGCACAAATTTCAAAATCAACAAGGTTAATTCTCCATCCAGTTTATATACCGCAGCGATCTCCGGCATTCCGTCTCCGGTCAGATCTGCCGCGTAGATGGCTGGATGTTCGACAGGTTTAAGTATAGTGACGACATTAGCGCCGGCCGGAAGTTGTTGTTTTACGATTTGAGTTAACAGTGGCTCGCTCATCGACATGTCTGTTTCCTCCCTTATGACCGCATTCGCCTAATGGTATGCGTCATAAACCGGGATATGACATCTAAGCGAATATTACTACTGAATCGTGAGCAACAAGGTGTATGGTATACGGAGTTATATAAATCCAGTGAAGTAAACCAAGTAATGCTCTCTCCATAAAAAAAGATTTGCAGAGGCACTCGCTTCTGCAAATCTTTCGCAATGCTTCAGGATGATTCCTGAATGCTTAGTTGTACATACTGGGTTAGGCGGCAATAATGGTTCAGCAGAAGCTCCTCGTTGCCATTACCAAGAGCCAGGCTGCGTCCTTCCGCAATCAATAGCCCTACAATTTCCTCAAGGAATGTCAGTTGAAACCGTTTGATCTCCACTAGAAACTGTTCTAACACGCCTACATCCTTCATGGTAAATTGGGATATTCCGCGCAGTAGCAATTCTTCTGCCCAGCCGCCGATCTGCTGCATGAACTGACTATAGTCTTCCAAGTCTACCCGTCCTTCCATAGCCTATATCCAATTTCAGGCTGATTACCCGTTGACCCTTCAAAAAGCTGATCGGGTAAAATTTGCTCTGTTCAACTCGAACAAAAGCATAAAAGTGTTCGAGCGAGGCGGCTCCGTATCCTGACTCGAGACGCTGGATCATCATGTGCCAGTCCATGGAGTAAGGAAGCGTCAGAGGAAGCAGTTCCCCTTCTTCCGTTTCAATGGTAAGGATAAGTTGTTGAGTTCGTTTGTCAAAGCTGTGATCTACGATCCGGGCAACCCGAAGAATGGCAAAACGCTCCTTCGGATTGGTAAATAGCTCAAATGTCCTTGAATCCTCAAGAAGTAGAGAAGGAACATTCTGCAAGTATTTACCCAGATTCACATCTTCCACTTTCGTTCGCGTCATAAGTTCCAGCTTCGCACCCTCCCCTGAAGAGAGCCTGCGTTCGTTGTTCACTTTTACCGTTTGGAACTGCAGCTCCTCCCCGGCAAATTGACGGAAGGTCACGTTGGTGTGCCAAGGCGTAAACGCCCCATAATGCTCTGCGTAGGAAAATGAATTGTCGTCATAGTAAACAGCTCGCACATCACTGTACGTGTATATTTCTTCGTCTTCAAAACAGTAGAAATAATACGTAATGCCCCGGTAACCGGACCTGGTTTCCCATGCATCTGCTCCTAAACCATACAGATGTAGCTGCGGAACTGTGTAATACTTACTGCGAAAACTGCCAATAAGCTGGCTCTGCATATAAGCTGAAGTACGCTCTAGCTCCAAGACCTGCAATGCGAGATACAACTTGGACACCCGATCAAGCATGGTATGCATGGAGAAACGAATATGTCGATTGAAAAATAGCTGTAATTCACCCTGAATTCCCCGTAAACTTCGTTCAACATCAGGGAGGTTACCACTATGCGCAGCTACAGCGAGTGTCTCCAGCTGGGCCATATAGGACTGTGGCAGCCTGGCAAGCCCCGTTTTTAACAGATCGGCAAGCATGCTCCGGCATTCACGGACGGTTTGAATGGAGAACTTGGTATCATATACTCGTCCACTCAAGACATTCTCATCGTCCACATGTTGTTGTCTGCGATATCGAAGCAAGGCTTCCAGCTTCGCCATATTTCCAGCCGTTTGTTTAACCTTACACAGCGCCTTTGCGAGACTGGGTTCCTGAGTGAATGAAACCTCGATGTTTTGTCTTACAAGTCGCACGGTAAGAAGAGAATCCTCCAGAACTTCGATCTGCTCGGGATACTTCAACCGGAACCAAACCTCTTCGATCATCGAGGAGCTATACGATTGGATTAACGTAGACAGGTCAGACTCTGTCATCCAGCGGAAACGGGATTCATCACCCGTTGTTAACTCCTTTGCATCCATAGCAATCGAACTGGAATTCGAGTTATTGTCAGTCGCTTCAGTTAATGGAACTGTCTCGGCCTGAATATCTTGCCCCGCAGCATTTTCATCCGTCTGATATTCACGCTGATAATACAGAATCGAGATCAGAACATGTTTGCAGATGTGATCTGACGGACAGGAGCAATCCCAGTGATCGAGCGTACTTTCCAGCGTACAGAGAGTTCCATCACTCAACTGACAGCTGACTGAAGATTCATTCCACGAGTATTTCACACTCACACCGTTATCTATGTCTTTCAAAGACCTCTTGTACAATCCCTTATTCGCATGCCTTATGAGGTAGTCTTCCGTGCACAATTTGGAAAATGTCCTGAATTTATGTTCGAATTCACTCACGCAATCAACGCCCCGACGCTCTTAGGATATCGTAGAGCGTTTCACTGAAGACGCGTCCCGGAATCTGACCCAGAGCAATGCTTTTGTTATTGCTGTAGTAATAATTTCTCTTGTTCTCCGGTCTGAAGAAATGGAGAGATTCAAGCGTAATATCGTCCATCCCCTCATAATAGGTAATACTGGTACCGCTGAAACGCAGTTCAGCTACGTATTCATCGTACTCCTTGTAAAATTCATGATACCAGCCGCCGTCCATTGCCGGCCCTTTGATCCAACCGAATTTCTCCAGTGCTTTTGGGAAAGCGGTCGGTGAAAATTCCGATTCCGGAAGTCGGGAGTACTCCTCAAGCTTGGTGTCTTCTTCCTCAGGCAGGTGAATTTCTCGGTTAAGCTGCTCGAAAGGCTGCTTCACTTCGTAGTCTTCGAGCTGTGTTTTCCAGCCGTCCAGGGTGGATGCTTCAAGTTCAAGAGGGTGTATGAGTCCTACCTGTATATTCAGAGGCAGCTCATATTCATCCTCATCCACAGTATTAAAGGTGCCATCTTCCATGTAGCGGAATGTGCTATTCAGCTGACCATCTTCATATGTGCCCCAGATCAAACCTACAGCGAATTTTTGCATGATCACATTTTCAACAAAGAGTGCTTTCCACTCTTCAGCGGACCACAGACGCTGCTTGGACAATGATTCCTCCAGGCGCTGTGCCTGAATGCCCACCATTGTTTTGAGATCTTTCTTCAGCTGCGTAAAACGTGCTTTGGATTGCGCAGCGAGCTCTGCATCATCCTTCTGTGCTGGTGCGGGCAAGCTTTTCACTGTTTTACCCGTTTCTTCGTTCAGAACGACGACCTGCAAATCCCCATTCACTTTAATGAGGAATGAACGCTCACCGTAACTCAGCCTCATCGTTCCTGACTCGTCAAAACCAAGCGTAGTTACAAGCCGGTCTTCTAACTGTTCCGGTGTAAGTCCCAAGTTGTCGGCCGCAAGCTGCAGCGCTTCTTCTGCCGCGCCTTTCACCTGACGGTTCTTGACGCTGCGTTTAATTTTATCAATGGCCATGAGAGCAGATGGCTCTTTCAGGTAAGCGAGTACTTTCACAGCATCTGCCGCAATAGCTCCACGGCTGTTTTCGGTCCATTCCTTAATCTGAGGCGTCAGAATGTGAACGATTTGCACACTGCCAAAGAGCGCAGAGATATACATCACCCATTTCTCCTTCGCAGGTGCACCGTCCTGAATCCATAACTGGAGCAGCTCAGTCGCGAATCGAGATAACGATTCTTCGTCCACATACTCCCGCAGTTCATTCAGCCTTTCGTTCGGTGCAGATGTATGATCTACCGATTGGACCAGAATATATTGCTTGATTCGATCATCCAAAGGTTGATTGTCTTCCAATCGTATAAGAGAAGGCAAGTCCTTCAGGGATAACCAACTAAATCTAGCCAGCTTTTTGGCATCTGCCTGATCAGCAAGTGCAGCATGCGCATATTCCGGGCTTTCATCTGCGGTATCCAGCAGAATTTGAATCAAGTTCTTCCATTCCGCCGACTTCTCACCCTCCAGAAGCTCACGATATAGCTCTTTATTATGATCCAGGCTGCGAATGGCGCTAAGCGCCATTTCTTTCACGCTTGCTTTTTTCTCTGAACGATAGATCGATGTAAACAGTTCCGGATCAGGTACACGATTGAATTCGGATAATGCGAGACTGTTGGCTTTTTTGGATGAATCCTGCAGTCCCGCGCGAATCGCCTCGGCCAGTTTCTCCGTCTTGAGTTCACTTCGTTGCTCGAAGGTAATCTCCAAAATTAAAATACGTGTGTCCGTTGGGAGCTTTTTATACTGTCCCAGAGCATAGTCGAGATTTTGCTGAATAATCCGGCGGTACTCATCCTGAGGCATTGGTTTGTACCTGTAATCCGTCATACCGTTTAGCGAGATCAGACTGGTCAACAGCTTATCCTGCTGTACCTCCGGATCTTGCCCATAATGCTGCAGAAGCTTCTCTCCGCTGAAAGCGTAGGAGCGATACATATCTGAGACGATATCCAGCGTCCAGTCCGGATAGGTAGCCAGAATTACAAACCGGCGCATTGCCTCTGAATCCACTGGCAGGAAGCTGATGGCAATCAGAGTCTGAATACGTTTTTTGTCACGATTCAGATTGTTAAACAGACTGCGGCTGTTGGAGTCTTTCCAGTAATCTTCAAATGATGTCTGACCTTCGAGATACCGTGCGATGGCAAGACCACTGCGACCACCATCTAATGGCTCCCGGAGTACTGCATAGACGGCTTGTTCAAGCGTACCGTCCGCATCAGGGATTTCTCTACCGTGATCTTCCAAAATCTTTTGGATAACCAACTTGAGGTAAGGGGTTTTGAGTATATGATAAGCTCGTATGGATTGTTCCGGATCACTCATAATGGCCGACTGAATTGACTGCCATGATATCGTATACATATTCAATTCGTTATTCATAAGCTCGATCAGTTGGTATGGTTCATCCAGAGGAAGCAGCCCAGCGAGCAGCCCGTCGGCATTTTTGGCTCTGGAATCCATGCTCATCAGATACATGCGCGTCTCAAACGGATAGATTTCATGCAGCTGAGTAATTGCCTCCAATAGAGCTTGACCTGTTTCGCCTTTGTTCTCGAGGAACCGGTCCTTCCCGCCATGGACATTGATCAGATACAACAACGAGCTGCTTATCAAGATCATGGTCTGATGGAACACATTCTGAGACAATTGTTCTTTTTTATTCAATGAAGTGTCCGGATAGAGCTCTTCCATCAGGAGATTTCGTTTTTGCTGAAGAAATTCCGGTTTCAGATCATGCACTGACCGATTAGATCGGCTCTGCATGGAGCACACAACCAGTGGCTCAATAAGCTTATGTAACGCCGGGCGGAGCTGCCCTGCATCATCAGCAACGACCAGTTGAAGTAACTCAGGCAGGTGATTGCTTAGTAATTGCAACTGTGCTGCCTGTGAAGGAACTCCGTTCAGCTTGGAATACAGTTTCAGGAGAAGCAAGGCGTCGATAATTTCCCGCTCATGGTTACCATATCCGTTGCCTTTTTTGGACTCAACAAATACCTGTACACGGCTTAGCCTGCTTTTGAGCTCATCTACAATTTCTTTTTCTCCGGCAAACTGACGTATTTTCTCCAATCGGGACAGCAGACCACCGATCCGATCTGGGCTTTTGCTCTTTCCACTCAAGCCGTAGGCTTCAGAGTCATTGCCGAGACATATGGTGAAGCCATCAGTAGCCCACGAATTGCGTCTGGAGTAGTGGGATTCCAGGTGAATGACAATAGCCCCTGCCCGGAAAAATATATCTCCATCATCTTTCTTGGCAAGCTTCATGAGCGCATCAATTGTATAGTAGACATAATGGCTGGAATTCCCTATCATTTCGGGAAACTTGTCCGTGTTTCCCAGCACATAATCAATGATTTCCTGACTCCGATCTGTTTTTAGGGAGTAATCCTTCGAGCACATCTCAGCAAACTTCTCAACTAACGCCTCAACAGCGCGATCTGTAGTAAGCATTACACATTCCTCCTTAAATTTTGAGTGAAAAACCTTGTTATTAACTCATTACGTGATAATCTCGCCGATCCAGTCTGCGAGCTCGTTAGGGGTAATTGCGGCGACATGCGCTCCCATATTGGTTAAGGTTTGTGCGGCATGTTTGTTATAGACGGTATCCCCATTAAAATCGAGTGCAGTGAGCACAAGCAGTTTACAACCGGCATCTATAATATCCTTACACGCTTTATACATTTGTTGGATCGGATATCCCTCTTCCAGATCACTTACAAGGATGTAGATCGTTTTGCCAGGATTATCAATCAAGGTCTCACCATAACGCAGAGCCTTGGTAATATGAGTGCCTCCGCCGAGCTGTACACTCATGAGCACGTCAACCGGATCATCCAACCTGTCACTTAGATCAACAACCTGGGTATCAAATATAAACAAGTGGGTGCGCAGCGCATTCAACCGATAGAAGATACTAGCCATTACTGAGCTGTAAATGACCGAGTCCATCATGCTGCCGCTCTCGTCAACAGCAATGATGACGTTCCATTTATTATGCGGCTGGATATTACCGTCGAAATAAAGACGATCAATCACCAACCTGCGGTTAGTTCGATCAACATTTTTCAGATTCTTGGTAATGGTTCGTTTGAAATTAAGATTACGCAGGGACTTTACGGAACTTGGTGTGTAACGGCTGCGTTTTCCCATGATGCTGGCTCTGGTCTGGGACTCCAGTTTACGCTGAAGGTCCTCAACTACAGTCCGTACGATCTCCTTCGCACTCCGCAGGACGTCCCCTTTCATTCGTCCTTTGAATTGCATGATGTTTTTCAGCAGGTTCATGTTGGGTTCGAGAGACTCAAGCAGTTTTTTGTCAGTTAACAGCTCCGTTAGACCATAACGATCCAGTGCCTGTTTCTCCAGCAGCTCCACGGTTGGCTTGGGGAATAATTCCCTGACCTTATGCAACCAGTTTGGAACCGTAAGATTAGAGGTGCCTCGTCCTCCTTCTTTTCGGTATCCCTGTTCTTCGCCATATTCCCGATTGTAGAGGTAACCCAGAATTTCATCGATTTCGGTATACTTGAAATGCTCCGCGTCGTATGCATCCGTATTCGATAACCCTTCTTCAGCAGATTCTCCCAAGATCAATCGCCATCGGTTCAGCGTTTCAGCCTGATTGGAATCAGGAAGGGACTTCAGGGGATCAGGAGTTCTCTCCCCTCTGTTCAGATCAGCTTCCATGTCTCAAACTCCTTCCGGATGGCTTCATCCCAGGATTTCACCTGAATCAGTGTGTGTTCGTCGATCCCCGGTATCGCCATCTCTTCAGGTTGAACCTGATGCAGCTTCGCAACCCGATCCGCAATCAGTGTTGTCTCCATAGGTGTAAAGTAGGTGAATGCAAGCCTTAGTTCCGGGATCATCAACATAAATTCATCATGATCCAGCTGCTCTATCATGTAATTCAGCTCGGATAACAGCTGATCTTCATATAAAAATGCGTCTCGTGCCACGGAAAACACGCCCTGTAAATACAGCGCTGTCTGCCGCATTTGATCCGGCGTTCCGCGAATGTATCCCCGAGCACGATCAACGATCTCTTCCCTTGACCGATCACCAAGTCCCGAGGAAATGGCCAGGCATACACCTTCGAGTTGAGCCGGAAGGTTGTGATCTGCCAGCAGCTCATTCAGATGAGCTCTGAAGGTTTCATCGCGGTAACGTTCTTCGGAAGATTCCGCCAGCATCGCGAGCAGCTTCAGCCCCTGTATAACAGGCTGATGCTCATCAGGATTCGTTCTCGCGAGCTGAAGCAATTTGTCCACTGCGTTATTGTAGGCTTCGGCAACCAGCTCGGGAAGATGGCTGTCATCCGACAATCCAAGTAATCTTCGGTGCTGGTGAATTCGGTCCAGAATGTGCAGACTCCCGCATAGGGATAGGAAATTTCCATCTTTCCTCAGTGCTAAGCGGACCTGATCATACAATTGCGCTGCTGTATCCTGTAAACCCATAAGCAGAGCCTGGAGCATGGATCTAGCAAGCTCACCGCTATGATGATCCGGAATATCCTGCATGTGTTCTGCCATTTTTCGGGTTGCCGCTTCCTGAATGGTACCACCATAGAGTGAATTTTCGATTAATCTTGCTTCAATCCTTGATGAATAGGTATAGACCCAGGTTTCCCTGACCAAATTCATATCTCGCTGGGCAATCCAGTCTGGTCCGGATTGACGTTTCGCGAATTCGGGAACCAGATAGGTAATGCATTGGAACAATTGACTAAGCTGCCGATGCCCTGGTTTGGCATATAGATCAAGGACCTTCTTGTGCTGACCAGTCGTACGAATCTGCAGCTTCGATACCGCACAGCGGGCTTTGAAATCCTCAACAATCGGAATGTTGAATGAATTGGGGGCCACACTTCCTATGGCATCTCCGGTCAGAAGAAGCTGGAGCTCTTGCAGCGGTTTTTCTGTAGCCAGTGTAAGCTCACCTTTGACAAAGGAAGATGTTGCCGCGTCCATCAGTTCATAGACTCCGCCTTCTTTTTTATCCCGAAGCGCTGCAAGCCCCTGAACCATGCTGTATGCCTCAATCGCGTCACTGGTCGATACGTGCTCATGGCCCTTACGGAGTGCACGTGTAAGCTTGGACAGCAGATTTACTGCCGTTACGTTGTATGCGGTACTTTTCTTGCGGAGCAGCTCGCTCCATATCATGTCGTAGTAATTCACATATGGCATTCCACTCGCGTAACCATTCAGACGGTCCGCTTCTGCAAAGGTGTACACCATGGGATACATCTGCTGATGCACCGAATTCCTGGTTTCAGAGCTTATATTCTTCTTCCCAGGCTTCTCTGAAGACTTCTGCGAAGCCAAGTCTGTTTCCAAGCCCAGTAGCCCGTACGTATGGAATCCACCTGTAATGACGAGCACGCGATCATATTTCAAGGAAGCCTCACGTATGCAGCTTCGCATGTGTTCTTCTCTCGCAAGGTCACCGGAACGGTGTAACCGATCAGCTGTGTAACACATACGAGATAACGTACAATAAGTGAACACATCCTTTACAAATTCCTGTGTGGATTTCTCCAAGCCACCGATCTCAAACACTTTCTCCCATAGCTCGTCGAAGCTGCGGCAGTTCATTTTTTGACACAAACGGTTGATAAAATCCGAACTGGCCAGCAGCGTTTCATCCTGAACAGATATTTCATGCTGTTCCGCTTTCTCCTTGTTGGCGAAATGATAGTAATCGAGATCAATGAACTGTGCAGGAATGCCAAGCCTCGATGCCTCCCGTAACGCTACATATTCTGGGGAATAACGCAGCATCGGATAATAACACGCCGCGCGGTCATCCTCGCTCTCATAGGTATAATACAAACTGACTGGAGGGATCGTTGCTTCATCAGCCAACACGGAGAGAAATGGATTCCCGCTCTCGGGTCCTTCGATCAGAATACTGTCCGGCTTGTATTCCTCAATCAATTGCAACAAATGATAAGAGCAAACCGGGCTATGGTGCCTTATAGGAAAATAAACCGTACCATTATTCAGGTTATACACCTGAGACTCAAAGAGGGGTTGTAACTGGGTAACATCCGGCTCCACTTGTGGCGCTACCCGATCCATTTTTTCTCCTCGTAATAGTCCTTCCAAATTCCCTCTTCTTTGGAGCGCTCCTTAACAACCTTGGAGAAGTAGGCTTTGAGAACGGACAGATCCTTGTCATTTTCCTTGGCAATGGTTCCAAGCATGTTCTGAACCAGGCGATCCAATGCAATTCCCTTATCCTCGTAATAATATGAAGTCATTGCACTCTGTACGTATACGGAAACGGCTTCTGCAGTACTCATCGAAGCTTGGGGCGTGTCCAGCTTGTATCCCTCGCGGCTCATGCCTGTACGCAGCTCCATGAATGTCGTGGCAAGAAGCTCGACCACATCCGGATTAATTTCAATATCAATATCGCTATGTAATAAAAGGCTTCGTGCCTGGGATTCAATAATTTTCGCTTCCATCTTCACACTGCTGATCGGCTTGATCGTTTCGAAGTTGAAACGGCGTTTCAGCGCACCACTCATCTCGTTAACACCCTTATCACGAATATTCGCTGTAGCAATAACGTTAAACCCCGGCTTGGCAAACAGCACGCCACCATCGAGCTCAGGAATACTCATGACTTTGTCGCTTAGAATACTGATCAGACTATCCTGTGCTTCAGCGGGACAACGTGTAATCTCTTCGAAACGGGTGATGATGCCTTTCTTCATGCCGCTGTATAACGGGGCTGGAACAAGAGCCTCTTCCGATGGACCTTTATCAAGCAGCATCGCATAGTTCCAAGAATACTTGATCATGTCCTCCGTTGTGCCTGCCGTACCTTGAATGGTGTTCAGACTGGTTCCCGAGATCGCAGCTGTCAGCAGCTCACTGAGCATCGTCTTCGCTGTTCCCGGTTCTCCCACCAGCATTAAGCCGCGATTGCCCGCCAGCGTTACCACCGCACGTTCAATTAAGACGTCATTCCCATAAAATTTACGAGTAATCGGAATTTCTTCTCCATCCAACATGGCGGGTTTGTCCCTGCCAATAATAAAATCTCGGACATATGCTGGAGATAATAGCCAGTTGGGGGGCCGTTTTCCCTTGTCTTCCTCCCGAAGTGCGCGTAATTCAGTTTCATATAATGTTTCAGCCGGCGGCTTAAGTATTTCCATCGTTATCCTTAATCTCCTTCCACAAAACAGATCGTATGTTCTTATTCCTCTTATTTTATCACAGTGGTTCTTGAACCACCTTAGAAACCGGGAAAAATGGTTGAAACGTCCCTCTTATCAGAACTCTGAACTAAGTCTATGGACATGGAATATAGCGCATTTATGTATTCATTAGACGACTAATACCCGTATTGAATCTATCAATAAATAGACAAATAAAAAAACACAGACCGCCGGCCTGTGTTACGTTCTCGTTTAAGAAAAAATGTTCCGCTAATAGGCAATCCATATGTCTCCTGCCTACATTCTTCTTCCACAGGACGCTGAATATAGCTCATACCATTCATGTCGTGTTAGTTCAATCCGGGTAGCATCACGGCAGGCTCGGATACGTTCCGGCCGAATTGAACCAATCACAGGTTGAATGCCCGCGGGATGTTTCATTAACCAAGCGAGTACAATGGATTCAGCCGTTACGCCCCGTTCCCTGGCAATCTTATTCACGACCTGGACGGTATGTTCTATCTCGGGTCTCTGACCTTCGACTACCCTGCCCGTAAATCTACCTTGCGCAAGTGGCCCCCAAGCCTGCAGCTGGATATTCTCGGCCTGACAATACTCCATCGTACCATAAGGGAAGACTTGCTCCTTGGCTTGTGGACGGTTCACGGTAACCCCCGCTTCCACAAATCCGATTTTGTCCAAACTCATCTCGAGCTGGTTCACGATAAGAGGCACCGAACTATTGAGCTGCAGCAGACGAATCTGTTCCGAACCCATGTTGGATACACCAAAATGTCTGACTTTTCCGGATTGATGGAGTTTCGCCAGTGCTTCACCAATCTCCTGAGGGTGTGCGAGAGGGTCAGGACGATGAAGTAACAGAATGTCAAGGTACTCCACGCCAAGCCGAGATAAAATACCGTCAACACTCGCTTGAATATGTGCACCGGATGTATCGTAGCGCTGCGGACCCTCGTCTTCCAGAGCAAGACGTATGCCGCATTTGGATTGAATGATGATTTGATCTCGCAATCCCTTTTTCTCTGACAGAATTCGTCCAAATACATTCTCTGCTTTGCCACGTGTATAGATATCAGCCAGATCATAATGATTAATGCCGATCTCAAGAGCTGCCTCAACGGCCTGGTGACCTTCGTGTACTAGATCATCGGTGATGGGAAGTCCGTCCCACTCGCCTCCAAATCGCATACAACCTAATACAAGCGGACTTGCTGGAATCCGGTGACGGTTCAGAGGAAGCCGTGTTTCATTCATGATAGATTGCTCCTTACTTAGAAATTTTCACTAGTATTGATTCACTACTGCTTCTCTCTTCAGTCTGAATTTTCCTTCTCCTTCCAATAAAATCTTCCTCTCCATGGATATGTCTTCTTCTCGGCTCCTCTTCAGGAAAACCGATTTCAATGAAAACAAGGTTTCTACGCTCTTCATATTGAATATATAGAGGGTGCAGGCTTTAGGTATCAAGCCGCAGAAGCATACATATGATCCTTTTAGCAAAGGACTTCATATTTGAGCTCTTGGATGAGAGGAGAGAATTGAATTGAATACGAATGAAACGTCACAAACGGCATTCTTTACCAAGGAATTCACTCAAAACCCCTACCCCGTGTACGAAAAGTTGAGAGAGACAGACCCTGTTTTCAAGGTCATGTTTCCTCATGGCGAGTTCGGATGGATTATAACCCGGTATGAGGATGCGGTCGAAGTACTCAAGGATCAACGCTTCAGTAAGGATGTAGCCAAACGATATGGACCCGAAAATCAAACGGTTTTTGTGAATAACATGCTATTTTCCGACCCGCCGGATCACCGCCGCCTGAGAGGACTTGTACAGAAAGCGTTCACGCCCAAATTGGTTGCGGATATGAGAAGCCACATTCAGGACATCGCCGATGATCTGCTGAACAAAGTAGGCTCCAGAGATAAAATGAATTTGATTGATGAGTATGCCTTTCCACTTCCGATTATTGTCATTAGTGAGATTCTGGGTGTACCTGTTGAGGATCAGGACAAGTTCCGCGTATGGTCCAATTCTATCATTGATGCGTCGAGTTCGGATCACGCGGAGATGTTTGAACAGCATGCGAAAGAGTTTACCGAGTACCTGACCGACTGGTTTGCCAAAGTGCGCGAGAATCCAGGTAAAGACCTGATAAGCCAGCTTGTGATCGCAGAGGAATCCGGACAACAACTCACTGAAAATGAATTACTTGGTGTTATCTCCCTG
The DNA here is from genome assembly GCF_004000925.1 of Paenibacillus illinoisensis NBRC 15959. Lineage (GTDB taxonomy): Bacteria > Bacillota > Bacilli > Paenibacillales > Paenibacillaceae > Paenibacillus > Paenibacillus illinoisensis. The sequence continues at coordinate 69,133 of NZ_BIME01000013.1, forward strand.
CTTATTATTGCTGGCCATGAAACCACGGTTAATTTGATTGGCAATGGTGTATTGGCCCTTCTTGAACACCCTGAGCAGCGTGATCTGCTGATTCAGAAGCCGGAGCTTATCCATAATGCAGTTGAAGAGATGCTGCGGTACAATGGCCCTGTTGAATTCAGTACGTCACGATGGGCGCTGGAGGATGTTGAATTCCGTGGACAGAACATTGCCAAAGGTGAGCTTGTGATTGTGGCGCTTGATTCTGCCAATCGGGATACTGAAAAATTCAAGGATGCCGATATCTTCGACATAACAAGGGAGAAAAGCCAGCATCTCGCTTTTGGTAAAGGCATTCATCTCTGTCTTGGAGCGCCTCTGGCACGTCTGGAAGGCGAAATCGCCATCAGTACATTGCTAGCCCGTTATCCTAAGATACAGCTTCAGACGGATGTTACTGAACTGGAGTGGAGACCCGGCATGATTGTTCGGGGACTGAAGGAACTCCCGGTTCAACTTAAATAATAAAATGATTCACACGTAATGAAAGAGAGGCACTCTACATCATGGAAATCAACACCATTTTTTTAATTGTTGTATTACTTCTAATTGTAATACTACTCACCAGAGTAATTAGTCTGCAAAGCCAACTGAATGAACTTAAACGGGATGTGGAACGCATTGAGAATGGTGCTGGCATAACGCAACGAACGTCACGTTCCTCAGTGGATTATCCTGTTTCATCATCCACCCAGTCATCTTCGTCCGAACATCCAACGGAGTTGTCAGAGCTGGATCAGGAATTGACCCTAATGATTCAACAAGGCAATAAGATCAAGGCCATCAAAAAGCTTCGTGAAGCCAGAAACCTTTCTCTTAAAGAAGCCAAAGATTATGTAGACGCATTAGATCGTACTTCATCCTGATCTGCTTGCTTGTTAACTCTTGAAGCCGATGCTGCTAACATAGCATCCGCAACGTGGTGACAAATATAAAATTGGAGAGCAAAGACAAAAAAAGAGGCCCTGTGTACGACTGGCCTCTTTCTCTTTATGCGATATTATTGTGCAGTTACTGCGCCGTCAATCGGATACACAGCACCATTGATATATGGAGCTTCATCACCAAGCAGGAAGGCAACGAGATTCGCGATCTCTTCCGGCTTACCAAGACGTCCGGATGGAATGCTGTCCACGGTTGCTTTGAATACTTCCGGGTTGTCCTTGCCGAATTGAATGACCATTGGCGTCTCGATTGTTCCTGGTGCAATCGCATTGACACGAATATTGTCTTTGCCGTACTCAATGGCAGCTGTACGAGTCAGACCAACTACGCCGTGCTTGGTAGCCGCGTAAGGAGCAACTGCCGGAACACCGACAATACCTGCCGTTGAAGCCGTGTTCAGAATGGCACCGCCACCCGTTTTCAGCATTTCAGTGATGACATATTTCAGTCCATAAAATACGCTTCTAAGGTTAATATCGATAATCTGGTCGAACTGCTCAATTGTGTGTTCGATGAGCTTAATACCAGGCCCTGCGATCCCTGCGTTGTTGAAGAACATATCGATTCGTCCGAACTCTTCAACGGTTTTTTTGACATAATTCTCAACGTCACTCGCCTTGCTAACATCGGCCTGTACGAAAATGGCTTTGGCACCAAGCTTCTCAATCTGCTTCACTGTTGCTAGACCAGTCTCCTCGACGAGATCAACAACCACAATGGATGCGCCCTTTTCTGCCAGCTTCAGTGCAGCTGCTTGACCCAATCCACTTCCTGCTCCGGTAATAATGGCTACTTTACCTGTGTGACTCATTCTGATCTCCTCCAGTTGTGTTAGTCATCTTGTCATCGGATCGGCTCATTGCGATAAAATGTAATTCAACAATTTGCGACATATGTAGGTTAAATCTGACATAAATCCTGCCTGACTTTATCTATTTTAATGGACTTACGACATAAAAACAAACCATATCATATGAGTACATACCATGATTTGGATCACAACCTTGCCATCTCGGGAAGGAGAGGATTCACCATTCGGTGAATTTTCGCTCTCCATTCATGTGAGATGTACTATAGAGCAAGTAGATTACGCATTACACGCACATTATCTGAGCAAGTTGGTTTTGGCAAGCTCGATCAATTCATCGCCACGCCCGTTGAGCACCGCCTTCATCATCCACAACGTGAACCCTTCTGCCTGTTTTATATTAATCTTAGGAGGTAAAGACAGCTCCTGACGATTCACAACAGCATCGATCAGGACAGGCCCATCATGTTGAAGTGCACGTTCCACCGCTCCCTCCAGTTCTGCGGGGTCTTCCACACGAATACCTTCCATGCCCATCGCTTGTGCAACCATGGCGAAATTGGGATTCACGAGTTCGGTACCAGATTCTAGGAATCCTGCCGCTTTCATCTCCAGCTCCACAAAGCTCAGCGCACCGTTGTTGAACACGACCACTTTGACCGGAAGATTATGCTGTTTGAGCGTCAGCAGGTCCCCCATTAACATCGCAAGCCCGCCATCTCCGGACAGTGAGATCACTTGTCTTCCCGGATTCGCTACCTGTGCACCTATCGCCTGTGGAAGTGCATTTGCCATGGTACCGTGATTGAATGAACCCAGTAATCTTCGGTTACTGCTCATCTCCAGGTAGCGTGCAGCCCATACCGTAGGTGTACCTACATCACAGGTGAAAATGGCATTCTCCCCAGCAGCATCGCTGATTACTTTGGTTAGATACTGCGGATGAATCGGTTTCTTTCCAGGTTTACCGACAGCAAGTTCATCCAGCTCCTTACGTACCTTCAGATAGTGGTCCACACTTTTACGCAGATGTTTGTCATGATGCTCGTGCGTCAGTAAAGGCATCAAAGCCTCAATGGTCGATTTGACATCTCCGCACAACCCATAGTCCAGCTTCGTACGCCGACCAAGATGGGATGACTGTATATCGACCTGAAGCACGATTGCATCCTCCGGATAGAATTGACGATAGGGGAAATCTGTTCCAAGCATTAACAAAACATCACAGTCCATCATGGCATGATAACCGGATGAGTATCCGATCAAGCCGGTCAAGCCGACTGAATAGGGATTGTCGTACTCCAGATACTCCTTACCACGCAAAGCGATAACCATTGGGGATTTCAGACGATCACACAGCTGCATGAGAGATTCCCGCGCACCAGCACATCCGGCACCACAGAGCAATGTGATTTTTTTGTCCTGATTCAGGTAATCGGCCAATTTCCGCAATTCCTGCTCAGAAGGGTGAACAACAGGCTGTGTCACATGGTAAACATGCTCGGGGACAGGCAGATTCGCTGCCTCAAGACCTGCCACGTCGCCTGGAAGAACAATGACGGATACGCCTGAACGCGAGACCGCAGTTTGTAGCGCCATCGTAACCGATCGAGGCATTTGCTTGGCAGTCGTAATGACCTCGCAATAATGACTGCATTCCTGGAAGAGATATTCCGGGTGAGTCGATTGAAAATAATCGCTTCCGATCTCATCACTAGGAATATGAGCAGCAAGAGCAAGTACAGGCACACGGTTTCGGTGACAATCGTACAAGCCGTTAATCAGATGCATGTTTCCTGGCCCGCTGCTGCCAGCACAGACTGCGATACTTCCACTGACCTGCGAATCAGCTCCAGCGGCAAATGCAGCTACCTCTTCATGACGAACATGAATCCATTCGATTTTACCCGACCGCCGGATGGAATCCAGTACGGCATTCAGAGAATCACCCACGATGCCATATATTCGTTTAATTCCTGCATTTAATAATGCTTCTACCAGTACATCTGCGATTGTTTTTTTCATAGCTGGTCTCCTTTAATCGCTTATTTTGAGTTATGTTTCCACCCGGTTAATATACCTATTCTAATACCCCAATCTTTCGAAAACCGAATCAAAATCATATGTATTTTTGGATATATAAAACAAAACACCCCTATGCCATTCCGTCTACACGGAGCTAGATAGGGGTGTTTCAATCATTCTTTTCAAACAAGATATAAATATATAAGTGTTTCAATTAACACATCTTTAACACATCTTCAAATTAAATAGCTGGCATCACGTTGCCGCCATTGACCGGGATATAGGCACCTGTAATAAAAGAGGACAGATCCGATGCCAAAAAGGCTACCGCATTGGCAATCTCCTGATCTTCACCCCTGCGTTTCAAAGGAACTGTACGCGTGTAACCCTCATCATGTCCAGGCTCGCTGTTACGATCACGATCGCTTATCGTCCAGCCTGGAGCGACTTGGTTGACGGTAATTTGATACTCTCCCACTTCCTTGGCAAGAACCCGATACAGTCCATCCATCCCACGTTTCCCAGCGGTATATGCCGATTGTGTCTCAAAGTTCTGCATGGCACATTCCGTGTTAATGCCGATAAAACGACCACCTCTAGCTTCCTTCATGTACGGAATGAATGCCTTGGCGAGATACACACTTTGCAGCACACAAGATTCGAACTGGCTGATGTAGTCTTCGGGAGATTGTTCGAGCACCGTGGTCCATTCATATTGAATAACTGCATTAGCCACCACAATGTCAACTCCAGCGACGCCAAGACCAGCCTGAATCTGATCCCGCATTTGCGTAGCCGTTTCCTGTTTCGTGATATCTCCCTGCACGATAACTGCCTGTCTACCACCAGCCTCAATCTCTTGCTTAAGTTCGAGAGCTTTCGTTTCATTGTTTATGTAATGCAGCGCAAGATTGGCACCACAACGAGCCAGCGTACGGGCGATGACTCTCCCGAGTTGTCCAGTGGAGCCAGTGACCAGCGCGGTCTTGCCTGTAAGATCCAATTGCATGGCGACAGCACCTCTCTGGTTCTATATCAATGAATGAAAACACTGCAAATGCAGCATGATGAACTAAAACGGTTTCGAAACGTGTCATTCCCTGACCTAGTAATTAAAGGCTTATATCATATTCCGTGATTAATCAGATCAATTTCCTGAAAACGACTAACTTCCTTCTCCCAACGTTCCTCCACGTATTTGCGGTGAACCGGGTGCTCATTGTAAGCATCATAAGCTGCTTGATCGGCGAAAACCATTGAGAAACTGTAGTCAAACTCATTTTTGGCGCTTACCTGACGCAGTACCTGAAAGTTCTCCACGCCCGGAATGACTGCAAGTGCATCCGCACTTTCCTTCAGAAAAGCTTCTGCCTCTGCTGTATCCTTGCCAGCGTAAAGTGTAAACGTAACCATATGTGTAATACTACTCATCTCTATTTCCTCCTCCAATATGATTTCACTCATGTCCTAGTTTACCTCTGAATGATATGTAAGCGCAATCCTTAATCAAATTTGTCAGCGTTTGGAGCCTTGGTAGAGCTGCAAATATGATGTTTAAGACATAGAAAAACCCCGGAAACGAATTCCCGAGGTTGATCTTGTCATCTATGGACAAACTAGTTTTTGAGGTTGTATTTACGGTTGAACTTGTCAACACGACCACCGATGTCCACGTTTCTTTGTTTACCAGTGAAGAAAGGGTGGGATGCGGAGCTAGTGTCCACACGGATTACAGGGTAAGTGTTACCATCTTCCCATTCCATTGTCTCGTTCGAGAATTTAGTCGAAGAGCTCAGGAATTTGTAATCAGCACTTGCATCGTAAAAAATAACCGTTTGTGTCTTTGGATGGATATCAGCTTTTGGCATAATCTATTTACACTCCTTTAAATGGGTACTTCCTTGAATAGAACTAAATTTTATTATACTCTTTTTTTGGACAAAGTACCAGCAGGATTTGAAGAAACGATAAATATTTACCTATTCGCCACAATCTGCACCTGATCTCGTTCTAAGTTATTCCCTTCTCCAGTACATCCAGCATGTACTCCAGAGCCTCCAATTCATCTCTTCCTCGCGTCTGCAATCTGACTATACTCCCATGACGAATCGGAAGAAGCGCCATACCAAGCAGGCTTTTGACATCTACACGATGCTCATGCTCAGACTCAACAAACGACAATGAAATATCCGAGGCAAAACGTGACGCTTGAGAAGATATAGACATCAGATCATCCCGGTGAAAATCAGAGTGAATCGTAAATTCATGTGTTCTCACAACCTTCAGTTCCTTTCGCTAAGTAGCTTACCAACCAGAGTGGTTTGTATCCATTTATATATTAAAATCTTCATGAATTATACCATGTTATGGGAGCTTGTATAATCATTTATTTAGTAAAAATGAAAAAAAGAAGTCCCTGAATCGGGACTTCCTGAGTAGAGAATTACATGCCGTTGGGATAGACCATCACTTTCAGACTGCCGCTCTTATTGTGAAGCGCCCGTTCCATCGCTTGTTGAGTTTCTTCCAATGAATAACGATCAGTGATCAAGGACAATACATCGTGCTGACCGGAGCTCAGGAACTCAATTCCCGCTGGATAGGTGTTGGCATAGCGGAATATTCCATATATATCAACCTCATTATCGGCGATAAAAGGAACATTCAGTGCAATCTCATCCTGTGCCGGCAGGCCCACAATGGCAAGTTTGCCTCCCCGCCGCAGTGAATACAATGCAGATTGGAGCGCTTTGGGATTCCCTGCAGTTTCCCAAGCCGTATCCACACCGATTCCATTCGTTAACTCTCGAATGACCGTCTGTGCATCCTCGTTTCTCACATTGATCGTATGCGTGGCTCCCATACGCCGAGCAGCTTCAAGTCGAACTTCCTCCAGGTCCGTAACGATAATTTTGTCGACTCCAAAAGATTTTGCAGCAGCGACAGCCATCAGTCCTACAGGTCCCATGCCCATGATCGCCAGCGTGGTTCCTGGAGCAAGTTTACTTCGACGCGCAGCGTGAATACCTACCGAAAAAGGCTCGTTCATGGCAGCTTCCTCAAAGGACAGATGATCCGGGATTGGAAAAACCATATCCTCACGAATGGTCATGTATTGTACAAATGCACCATCCACAGGCGGCGTAGCAAGGAATTGTACATCTGGACACAGATTATAGCGTCCTTCCTTACATGCCACGCAGCGTCCACAAGTAACGCCTGGTTCGATGGCAACCCGGTCACCCGCTTTCAAGCGCGATACGTTCGAGCCCACAGCAGCTACAATACCTGCACATTCATGCCCCAGAATAATGGGCTTTTCCACTACAAATCTGCCGATTCTTCCGTGTTCAAAATAATGCACATCCGACCCGCACACGCCCACTGCCATGACCTGAATCAGAACTTCGTCCTCGGCAGGCTTCGGTACAGCCTGTTCTTCGATGATGATACGTCCTGGTTCAGTCATTACAGCTGCTTTCATAGTCTGGGGTAATTGATGCTGTCCCATTGGGTTTTCGCCTCCTCTTGGTTGTCAATGCTGCTCTTTCATTCAATAAAACAAGGTGTGTGTAGCAGAGTTCTCTATTAATAAATAGTTCGTCCCTGCTCATCCTCAATACCACTCTTGCGATAGAAGTACGTATTAATCATGTCCCGCCATTCCTTGGCATGCTCGGCCTGATTGTCCTGACGCAAAGCTACGGTTTCGAAAATTTCCGGGTCCACTTTACCTTCGAGCTTTCTCCAGGTTTCCGCTAAAGCCTGCGCCTGTTCCGCACCCTTGAAGTGTGTATCATAAATGTGCTGAATGACGGCCTTGCCAGAATGCAGCACATGCGTATAAGGAACATGGTGGAAGAATAACAGCAGCTCATCCGGACAGGTCGTGACATTTTCATATCGTTCCGCATTTTCAGTATGATACTGCGATGTATAACCTGTACCGCTCTGTACGGTCCGATCTACTCCAATGCCCTTACAATCTGCGAAGTGATACGTTCCCCACTTGGAATATTCATAACCGTCCACATTGGGGCCATAATGATGATCCGGATTAACCATCCAGCCTACTCCGAGCGGTGCCGTATAATTTTCATAGATGTCCAGAGAGTCCAGAAGCATGCCAGAGATCAGACGAACAACCTCTTCGTCGTGCCCAAACGTGAGTCTAACCCATTCGTCAGCAATCTCTTCCGAAGACAGTTCGGGATTCCAGGCGAGTCTACCATAACCGTACAAATTGGCCTGAGCAAGTGGATGTCCTGTCCAGGATGCATCTGCACCAATATTCGAAACAGCGGCAAAACCGCTATGAGGTCTGTTGTACAGGGAACCATCCGCAATACGTTTAACTTCCGATCCTTGTCCCTTCGCATAGGTGTCGAAATCCAATACTTCTTTCCACTGTGGAATCAGATAACACAAATGCCGCTGCTGACCTGTATATTCCTGTGTGATCTGAAATTCGAGTACCTGATTGGTCTTATCCATCGCTCCGAACAGCGGAGATACAGCTTCCCTGACCTGAAAATCCATCGGACCATTTTTGATCTGCAAAATGACGTTATCTGCAAACCGGCCATCCAAAGGCTTAAAGTGGTCATAAGCAGCACGCGCACGGTCTGTGGAGCGATCACGCCAGTCCTGCTTGCAGTTGTAGACGAAACAGCGCCAAATAACCAATCCACCAAATGGACGAAGTGCTTCAGCTAGCATGTTCGCCCCGTCTGCGTGATCCCGATTGTACGTAAATGGACCTGGTCGATTTTCGGAATCCGCTTTGATCAGGTAACCACCAAAGTCAGGGATGGCCGCATACACTTTGGCAGTCTGAATCTTCCACCATTCTCGTACTTGCTCATCCAGGGGATCTGCGGTAAGCAATCCGCCGATCTCCATTGGGCTTGCGTAGTTGGCGCTTAAGTAAAGTCGGATGCCGTACACTCTGAATGCAGAGGCCACACGAGCTACATCACTCAGAAAGCGTTCTGTCAGAAACAATGTTTCGCGCTGATGCACGTTGACATTGTTGATGGAGATGGCATTGATGCCAGTCGAAGCGAGCAATCGTGCATAATCCCGAATGCGTACGATATCTTGCGTGAATTCTCCATTTTCATAAAAGATGGATTTACCGGCATATCCGCGTTCAATGCTTCCATCCACGTTATCCCATTGATTAATCATCCGCAGCGCATTCCGCGGCTGCTCAATCACATGACTCCATTTATTCGGGGATGTATCCGCCTCACTTGAACTCCCCTGTGCCAGTACCAGCTCTCTGAGCAAATGGAATGTACCATACAGTACACCTTGAGGTGTCTCAGCACCAATGAAGAGTCTGGCTAGTTCCTCGTCTTCACGGATGACGAAGCCTTCACCTTGAACAGCGGCACGTTCACTCTCGCTGAACGCCTCTGCAAGAAGTGAATTGCCTGCCCACGTACCAATCCAGATACCAGGATCATGGGAAGCCTGTTTATCCGTAAGGTCGGTACCGGATAAGACTGTTATTGGTTTATCACCGAACAATCTCTCCAATCCTAGTGTAAGCTCCTCCAGAGCTGTAGCAATGACCTCATGCTTCTCTATTGTATTTATACGTTTCACCCAAGCAGGAACAGTCTGACTTGTAGTACCCTTACGACTGTATTCACCAGAGAGATATCCAAGCCACGCATCATACTGCGGGCCAGCTAAGTTTTGTTGAACGATTGAACGATTCATCGTAACGCCTCCTTGCTAGCATAGATCTGTTCCAAACGAGTACCTTTGCCTTCCAGCAGCCAAAGGATGGATGTTACTCCGCGCGGGTAATATTTGCTGCCTACGGCAACGCCCGACAGGATCTGGTCACTCCAGCACCAGTAAGACTCTTCGGGATGCAGCAGCCAGTTCACATGCGCGGCATCGGATGCCTGCCCTGATTCATCCCATTCCATGCCCAGTATTTCTCTAGTGATAAACTGGGACAGATAGATTTTGCTTAACCACGAGTTATTACTTGTCGAGGACAGCTTCCATCCCCCATCTTCGAATAGACAAGTACCTGGTACTAGAACGGTCTTCAAATGGGTTCGGAGTGCCTGCAGGTAAGAACCAAACCGGCCGTGTTCATCCAGTGCACCTTCACAGCCTGTAAAGTAAGGGAATACCAACCCCTCTATAGCCGGGATGATACGGGAATCGTTATTCTCTGCAATAACAGCCGGGATGTAGCCTCCTTCCGTCAACTGGGCTGCAACACTCGCGGCACAGCGATCAGCCTGACGTCCGGCCTGAAGGGATAAATCCGAGAGTTTCTCTGCGGCAAACAGCTTTTCAAGGGCCACATATACAGCCCAGCATTTCCCTGCCAGATAAATATTGTTGCGGGATTGACCGAGTGACACATCAAGGCTGTCATAAGTCGTAATTTCTGCTCCGCCCTTCGTGCGGCTGCTATCCAGTCCCATGAGACCGTTACGCTGATCTTCATCCGGGTGATCCCGGTTCAGCATGCTTTCGAAGCAATCCTGAATTACAGGTAGCATCTGCTTCACAAATTCATGATCCTTGGTTTGTTCAATGTAGACGGTTGCACAGCACAGCCAGTTCACAAGCTCTTCATGACTCATCTGGGAAAAGCAATCATCTATTCCCACTAACTCATAGGCAGAATGTCCTGGACGGGAGAACACATTCGCCACACCAATATCATGGGTGAAGGTCAAGCCACCTGGGTACAATTGATCTTCCCCGGGGAAGTGAACCTGATCGGTATAGCTGTAACGTTTCACAAACCACTCGAGCTCGTTGCGTACGGTCCAAGGGTTCAGGGCAAGTTCAAAATATAACTGATCTGCTGTCAGATCAAGGGTGTTCATCATCCGATACTCGCCTTCATTGACGATCCAGAACGGTTCTCCATCTGCGTCCAGCAGCTGCGTGCTTGCATAATAACTATGAATGGAATGAGCGAGCATAAATGCCTGATCATCCGTCAGTGAGCTGGTACCCAGACGCTGTTCTGCTTCCACGCAAGATGATGTCAATGCGTCGAAACGGTCGAGGGCATACTGGCCAGCTTCCTGGATATCCGCGAAATATCGGGTATACCAGTACGTCGTATCCAAACCGGAAGTGACGATGCCACCGCGGTAAAAACAAACTGCGAAGTGATATGTACGTTTCTCTCCAGCAGGGACTTCCATTAGCAATGCGGCTGTGCGACCTAATCCAAAAGCCAGATTCTCCACATGTTTTTCCTGCAGGATCTTATCCAGCGTGAACCCAAGTGCAGGGTACAGTCCATCATCTGCAGACATAATCGCTGTAAGCCTTCCCTGTCCGACACCTGTGAGCTTTCCGCCCTCGGGTCCGCCGATCATGCGCATTGCCGAATACGGATCATTACCCTGGTATCCGAAATATGCTCTTCGTGACTGCTGTCCTTGCGTGTTATCAATCGTCATCTCCACGAGAACCGCTGGAACCAAGGCATCTTTTAATTGTTCAATATCACCATGCTTCGGTTCAGGTACAGGGCGAACTGGCGAATAGATCCGGAAAGTCAGATCTCCCGCTGTCCAGGTGTCTGTACCGGACTTGAATTCACGTGTAATTTCTTCATCACGAAATGCTGCAATGAACGGACGCTTCGATCGGGTTGAAGTATGTGACTGGGACTGCGCCTCTGGTTCGGCTCCCTCTTCTATTCCGCTTTCTGCATTGTCCAGTTTCTCTACATCGTAGCGAACACTCTCATCCTCGGTCGCTGCAAAAAAGGGCAGTGCCTCATAATGTTCGCCATCGCGAGATTGTAATCCTATATATATATTTTGGTCTGCAGGTTTTCCCAGCTCCAGGCCGAGTCCACCCTTGGCACCTTTGTATCCAAGTGTAAAACTTGCAAAAGCTCCGATCGGTGAGTGGTGGGCGTTATAAAAGATTGATTTGGATGTGCTCATGAACGATGACCCCTCTCAATATGGTTTGCATACGTTTTCATAGCCTCATCCTAACATGCTCATTCCGCCCTAGACCATGGACAAATCAATCGGATATTTACCCAAATCAAGCTGAGCGTTTATAATGGATTAAAGCGATTACAATTAAATTTGAACAAGCCAGCCATATAAGGCTGACTGCCCATATTAATAGTTTCTATTATAAAGGAGGTCTCCGATGTCTTCTACTTATTTGCCTCCCGCTCTGGGTGAAAGTGTACATGAGGTCTTCTACCCGGATGTACAGACCACCGTCAATCTCTTTGCCATTCATCTGCGGAGTGTTGGTGCGGACTGGCATTATCCGGCACATGAACACCCGCAGTATGAGCTGAACTATGTAACAGAAGGTGTACAGCTCATGTCGGTGAACGGACAAATGTACACACAAAAGGCTGGCGAACTGCTCCTCATTCCTCCAGGAAGCGTTCATTCCAGCCAGAGCCAGGACGGTCAGGGATTTACCTATTTCTGCATGCACTTTGATATCGATGATCAGTTGTTCCTATCCCTGCTTGCCCGAATCAAGCAGACCCTCTTCCATGCAGACAATCCGGTTACATTAAAAATTGAGCCGGTTCTGAGCAAATTAATGAATTCTGCAAATGAAGAATCGACACCGAATACAATGGTTCAGCGCATGCAGCTGCAATCCGCAGTATTCGAATTATTCGGGCACTTGTGGGAAGCCGTCTCTCAGGAGGCAGCGCATCTGTTCTCCGAAGGATATGAACGGATTGAGCTTGCTCATCAGATCCGGAATCGACTGCAAGGGCTGGTAAACCAGCAATTTAAGCAAGGCAATGAAACCGACAGCCACTATGGAATTGATGACATTGCTGCTGAACTGGGGATTAGCTCCTCTCATTGTAACCGTGTGTTCAAGCAGGTATTTGGTCAGTCTCCGCGCGTGGCGCTCTCCGAGATGGTTTTACATGAAGCGAAGGTTCTGCTTGGTAATCCGAAACTGTCCGTTCAAAGTATCGCTGCAATGCTCGGTTACAAGGATATCGCTCACTTTAGCCGTCAATTCAAGCGTTGGTCAGGCATGTCACCGTCTCGATTCCGACAGGAACAGCCTGCTCTACAGTGAGTCTGTCAGAATGTAGAGCAAAATAGATGAACATGAACTCCCTCTGCTGATGCAGCAGTACTTATTGCAACAAGCTATTTCAACAAACGCTTGATTGTCTTCAGCTTGCCATCGTACGGCGGGTACAAAATGGACAAATTCAGTTTGGTGCTCTTTTTGAGCACGCTTTTCATATGTGAGAAGGTTTCGAGGCTGTACCGCCCATGATAAGAGCCCATACCGGAATGTCCTACACCGCCAAATGGTAGCCGTGGATTCGCTACGTGAGTGATCGTATCATTAATACAGCCTCCTCCAAAAGAAACCTCGCTGAGCACTTTATCCTGAAGCTGTATGTCTGATGTGAACAAATAAAGTGCCAGCGGCTTCGGACGCTTCAAGATCGCCTCAATGGCTTCATCAATGCTGCGGTAACTGATTATAGGCAATATCGGTCCGAAGATCTCATCTTCCATGGTGGCTGCGTCCCAGGATTCAGCGTCAATCAGTGTCGGTGCAATGTAGCGATCCGCTTCATCAGAGTGACCGCCATAGATCACTTTGTCCTGGTCCCGTTCAATAAGCTTCGTTAATCTTCTGTAATGAGCCTGATTGACGATGCGCCCATAATCGGGATTATGCTGAATGTCTGTACCGAAGAAGGACTCCACAGCTGCTTTCATCTCCGAGATCAGCTGCTCCTTCACTCGTTCATGCACAAGCAAATAATCCGGAGCGATACAGGTCTGTCCCGTATTGAGCAGTTTACCCCATATAATGCGTTCAGCAGCAACTTTAATATCTGCTTTCTCGTCGACAATGACAGGACTTTTCCCACCAAGCTCCAGGGTAACAGGAACGAGGTTTTTGGCAGCGGCCTCCATGACGATTTTACCAACCGGCACACTGCCCGTAAAAAAAATGTAGTCAAACGGAGCATTAATCAGTGCTGTCGTTGTGTCCTTGGCTCCTTCTACGACTTGCACATAACCCGGCTCGAATACCGAGGCGATTATTTCACGAATAACGGCCGAAACGGCAGGTGTGTTTTCCGAGGCTTTGAGCACCGCGGTGTTCCCAGCGGCAATCGCACCAACCAGAGGTTCCATCAGGAGCTGAAACGGATAGTTGAAAGGTCCGATAATGAGCACGGATCCATATGGCTCAGGGATAATGTAACTTTTGGAGCCGATCAGAGCCATCTGCGTTTTTACTTTAACGGGTTTGACCCAATTTTTTATTTTTCGTATCGTGTGTTTGATGCTGTCCATCATAAAACCGATTTCGGTCGTGTAGGATTCAAACTCACTTTTACCCAAGTCCTGATGCAGCGCTTCGGTGAGTTTGGACTCATAGTTCTGAATAGCCTGCTTCAGCTGGGTTAAACGCTCAATTCTAGTCTCCGCTGAACGTGTGGCCCCGGAACGGAAAAACTGGTGCTGCTGCTCTAAAATCAGCTTAACCGCATGACGATCTAATTCCTGCAAGGTGCTCATATCGTATATCTCCTCTACTTATATTGATGAAACGTTTAAACAAACCAACGTATTGAACGGAAGACTTTGGGCTTCATCGTTGTGATTCATTAGTTGTCTACAGACACTCTTTCTCCAACGCAGCAACCAGTTCTTTCAACAGTTCAACGGATGGCTTCAGGGAAGCGGAATAATACCGCTGGGTACCCTTCTGTTCCACGGATATAAGCCCTTTCTCAAGCAGTAACTTGAGATGGTGAGAGATGGCTGGTCTCGACAGACTGGATTTCTCTGTAATCTCGTTTACGGTCATCTGACCTCGCTCGGTTAGGATTAACAAAATATTTTGACGGTGGTTATCGCTTAGCACCTGGAATAATGGAATGCAGGACTGGAAAATACTTATCGCTTGTTGACCCATATGTTCACCTCAATCTGCTCAATCATTGTATACATTCATATGCATTGGTTTAAGAGTTTAAACCTATCGACCTCTATTTTACATCTACTTCAGATAAAACTCAATTATTCATTCATTATTCCATTTGAAATGTAATAAAAGCGCTTCCATACTACCATACAAGTATGGTAGTATGTCATTGAAGGAGTTGAAGTTGTGGAATATATCCCAAAGTTTTCGTCCAAAGCCGGTTTGTCGTCTTCCATAAACGGTCTTTCGTCCAAGAATAAGCAAGCCTCCTCAACCCGGGATATCGTCTATGCTACATTGAAGCAATTGATTCTAAGTTTAAAATTGCCTCCCGGTACGGCTATCTCCGAGAAGGAAATATCGCTGGAGTTTCAGGTAAGCCGTACTCCTGTTCGAGAGAGTTTTGTAAGACTTGCACAGGAAGGTTTGCTTGAAGTGTATCCGCAGCGCGGTACATATGTTTCTCTTATACAGGTAGACCTCGTTGAAGAAGCACGCTTCATGCGTGAGCAGCTGGAACGGGCCGTGATCCGGCTTGCATGCGAGCATTTTCCGGATCAGGAGATGATTTTATTGGAGCAAAACCTTGCTCAGCAGCAAGCGTGTTTGCTGCAACCGGACGATGAACGAATGTTTCAACTGGATGAGGAATTCCATAGCACCCTTTTTGCAGGATGCAACAAAAGCAAAACATGGACCGTGATTCAGCAGATGAATGTACACCTCAATCGAAGCCGGATGCTTCGTTTGTCTTCGGATCATCAGTGGAATCATCTGATCGAGCAGCACCGGTCCATGGTGGAGGCCATTCAGCAGCATGATGCCCAGACGGCAGAACGAATTATGCAGGAACATCTTCACCTGACCGTCACAGATCTGGCCATCCTTCAGGATACATATCCTTCCTATTTTCAACAATGACATGACTGGCTTTTTCTAATTACACTTGATGAGGTGAACGTGATGAAAATGGTTTTTCGCTGGTTTGGCGAAGGCAATGATACGGTAACGCTGGATCATATTCGGCAGATTCCGGGAGTGGAGGGCATTGTGTGGGCACTGCATGATGTTCCGGCAGGCGAAGAATGGCCCATGGACAAAATTCTGGCTGTCAAAGCGGCAGCCGATCGTGCAGGATTGCATTTGGATGTAGTAGAAAGTGTCAATATTCATGAAGATATCAAGCTGGGCCTGCCTACTCGGGACAAATACATCGACAATTACAAAAAAACGATGGAAAAACTCGCTCAGGTCGGCGTAAAAGTAATCTGTTACAACTTTATGCCCATCTTCGACTGGCTGCGTACGGATCTTCATAAGGAAATGGAAGACGGATCTACTGCCCTCTTCTATGAAAGCAGCAAGCTCTCAGATATTGAACCACTGGAACTTGTGCGGCGCATAACGGAAAATTCCGCTTTAACGATGCCAGGCTGGGAACCGGAACGATTGCAGTACCTGACTGGTCTGTTCGAAGCTTATAAGGATGTGACCGAGGAAGATATGTGGGAGCATGCCCGATATTTTCTACAGGAGATCATTCCTACGGCTGAGCGGCTTGGCATTCGAATGGCGATCCACCCGGATGATCCGCCATGGCCTATTTTCGGTTTACCAAAGATCATTATCAGCCAGGATAACCTGCGTAGATATCTGAATCTTTATGATAGCCCTTACAACTCTGTAACCCTGTGCAGCGGATCTCTTGGAGCTAACCCGGATAACGATATTATTGGTATGATTCATGAATTCCGTGACCGGATTCCGTTTGCCCATATTCGTAATGTTAAAGTGTATGATAACGGTGACTTCATTGAGACTTCACATCGCAGCCAGGATGGGAACGTGGATATTGCAGGTGTAGTTGAAGCTTACCACGACATTGGATTTGAAGGTTATGCAAGACCCGATCACGGGCGTCACCTTTGGGGCGAACAATGCAGACCTGGTTATGGACTATACGATCGTGCTTTGGGTATCATGTATCTCTGGGGTGTCTGGGATTCGCTACAAAGGAGGACAAAAGCATGAGTGACTATGTATTTGAAACATCTTCACGTCTGGAAGGCAAAACAGCGGTAATTACAGGTGGTGCTGGCGTCCTCTGCCGATCCATGGCCGAAGAACTTGCTCGTCACGGGGCCCGTGTGGCCATTCTCAATCGTACGGTTTCCAAAGGAGAAGAAGTTGTTGCAGCAATTGAAGCAGCTGGCGGAACCGCCATTGCCGTTGCTTGTGACGTAACCCAAGTGGACAGTGTGAAGGCCGCGGCGGCAACGGTACAGGAAAAGCTGGGTCCATGCGATATCCTGATCAATGGCGCAGGCGGTAATCACGCCAGTGCCAATACCACGAATGAAATTTTCAGATTAGAAGATCTCGAGCAGCCTGATGTCACCACGTTCTTTGACGTCAGTGTGGATGGGTTTCGTCAGGTCATGGATCTGAATTTTGTGGGCTCCCTTATTCCTACCCAGATCTTTGCAAGACAAATGATTGATCGTGATGTGCCTGCAACAGTCATTAATATCTCGTCGATGAGTGCACCTTCGCCGATGACCAAAGTGCCTGCGTACAGTGCAGCCAAGGCTGCAATTAACAATTTCACGCAATGGCTGGCAGTCCATCTTGCCGAATCGGGAATCCGGGTTAATGCCATTGCACCAGGATTTTTCCTTACGGAACAAAACCGGAATTTGCTGCTTCATCCAGATGGCTCTCCTACTGAACGTTCCAGCAAAATCATTGCACATACGCCAATGCGCCGGTTTGGGAAGCCTGAAGACCTGCTGGGCACGCTCATGTGGCTTGCGGATGAGAAGCAGTCTGCATTCGTCACCGGCACAGTTATCCCCGTTGACGGAGGATTTATGGCTTATGCTGGCGTCTAATGGCCTGATTGATCCTTCTATATAGGCTACCTTAATAATAAAGCGCTAAAATTAATTATTAACATGTAATAACGACCCGTAATCAGGAGTGTGTATCCTGGTTTCGGGTTTTTTCATTTTCCGAATAAGATCATCCAGCCGAGGAAAAGCTTGTACTAGTCAACAATAACCATTGGCAGCTTGAAATGATGTTGAAGTACGCCAAGTGTAGGAAGGTGATACATACATGATGGAAGAAACATGGGTTGTGGCTGTACGCTCCATAATTGCTTTTTTGACCCTGATCATCTATACAAGAGTGCTCGGCAAACAACAAATGGGTAACCTTACGTATTTCGATTATATTAACGGTATTACCATTGGTTCCATTGCGGGAACCTTCGCTACTGATTTGTCTTCCAAGGCTTGGATTCATTTCGTCGCGCTAACCATTTTTACAATCATTACGATTATCTTTCAGTACATAACACTTAAAAATCGAACGATCTCCAAGCTGATGGATTCTGATCCTACCGTTGTCATACAGAACGGTAAAATCCTTGAACAGAACCTGCATAAAATGCGAGTGAAATTCGATGAATTGACCATGATGCTGCGTCAAAAAGACGTATTTGACATCACGACACTGGATTATGCAATTCTTGAACCGGACGGCAGTCTCTCCGTCGTTTTGAAACCCGAGAATCAGCCAGTTACAGCCAAGGACATGCATATGCATCCTCCAAAAAGCAAACTGATGACCGAGCTCATTATTGATGGTGTCTTGATCAAGCAAAACCTGAAAGAGAGAAACAAGGACATGAATTGGCTAACTGAACAGTTAAAAAAGAAAAACATTACGATCCAGGACATTGCTTTTGCGGCAATCTTGCCTAACGATAAATTGTATGTCGATCTTTTTGAAGACCAATTCTCAGAAAAAACGGATATGGGTGATTATAAGGGACCCTTCTAATTTTCTTTTACTATCTGCATGGAGGCGGTTGAATGAAAACACGTTTCTGGTTGCTGTATGTACTACCCATATTATTGCTTGTTCTGTTTGTAGCCATCATGGCCACAGGGTCATTTCTCAAAAAACCATTTGGTACACAGGATCGCTTGCTTGAATCCGTACAAACCTTGGAAAAGCAAGTGGAGAAAAAACAGTGGACTGAGGCCAAGTCTCAAATTGAATATGCATTGCAAGCCTGGGACCGTATCGTCAATCGTATTCAGTTTAGTGTGGAACGTGAGACCATTTACGACATTCTGGGTACCCTTGCACGAATTAGGGGAGGCGTTGCCGCTGAAGATGATCAGGCGATTATGGAGGAGATTTATTATTTCTACGTCCTATGGGAGAATCTCGGAGATTAGTGGTATACAAAATAACAAATGATGCAGAAAGGCACCTCCTTTATCGCAAAAGGAAGTGCCTTTTTGAACGCATTTAGGCGTTTCGCGAACGTACACCACGTGAACGTTGACTGCGAGATGTACCTTCTTTGCGGAAAAACAGACTCAGCGCCCCCTTTGCACACCACAGCGCAAACAAGGCAAAGAGTGTACCCCAGAACAGGGCTGGCAGGAACGTCTGTTGAGCCAGATTTGCTGCATCCCCTGCCCGTGAAGGCTGTGTCCAGGACATGAAACCGACATACATGGCACTAACCACAGACTCTTCCAGGGTCAAGAAAGCAAGTAACAGATAGTAGTACTTCACGATTTTGGCGCCAAAGATCATAATCACGACATTCAGAGCAATGAAGCCTGTAAGCCATAACATGCCGAATTCTCCTCGTACATATAACAAAAGAGAAACCAGTGCTACAGCGGTCATGATACCCAGCCCCCACATATGCAGCCCTTTGCGGTATAGATAAAATAACAACCATGCAAAAAGGGAGGCCGTGATATATCCTGCCAATGACACCAGAATTGATCTGCCTGGTGTTAACATAGATGAGTATGTGACACCGCTGTGATCAGCGTATAATTCGATTCGTAATACTTTTCCGGATAACAGCAGGGTCATTAAAGCATGGCCGAATTCATGAATCATTGTGTCCAGATTCCGGAACAACGAAGAAAACG
The DNA here is from genome assembly GCF_004000925.1 of Paenibacillus illinoisensis NBRC 15959. Classification (GTDB taxonomy): domain Bacteria; phylum Bacillota; class Bacilli; order Paenibacillales; family Paenibacillaceae; genus Paenibacillus; species Paenibacillus illinoisensis. Next base: position 88,885 of record NZ_BIME01000013.1, read on the forward strand.
GAATAAAACGTGTTAGAAAAACTGAAGCCACCAAAAACAATATGGTTTTGAGCCATTTATTCAATTCCGTGTTCCCTCCCCATCACCGACTAAACATGCCCATCGTTATACTACGTATCAACCCTCTTCTCGTTTCTCATGGAAAAGTGGGCTGCACAATATTCCATCCACCAGCAGAAGCTGCGATTATGCCCAATGAAGAAAGAAGACAAATCATAACGTCCCTTCTCAACCTCGAGCGTAACGAGCAGCCGATTTCGCATATGCTTCAGTGCATATTGGACGAATTGATCAGCGGCTTCACTTTGCACTAGTGTAACATAAGCATATAACGAATGGTCTACCGGTTCATCTAGCGGACTCACTCCGGCACATGAAAACTCGGTCGCAACGCCAGCTTGCTGAAGCAAGGATAAGGCTTCGTGCAGCTCCGCATCTATTTCTACACCGTTCCACAATACCGTTTTCTTCGCAGACACGGTATATTTATCGCGTTCCGTCCAGTGCAGCAGCTCCTGCTTGCGTCTTCTCCATAGATGAGGCGGCTGCTGACTTAGCAATACTTCCTGTTCTTCACTTGGACCCATAAGCTTCTCCTCCTACCCCATTGGTCCTCCGATAGCATCTTACACAACGAAAAGAGCACATCGCTGTGCTCTCTGCGTGGCAAAAGGCAAAGGAATGGCACGGCCATTCCTCAGCATGTTGTACCATTGTACCTTTTTCGATGACTGGTATCAAATGGGTTTTCATTATTCATTCAGAGCCAGTTTGAGGGCCTCCAGGTTCTGCTCCATTACACCAATGTAGTCCAGACCCGCAGCAATCTCCTCTTCAGTTAATCCTTCAATCGGATTCAATACTGCTGTTTTGGCACCCACTTCACTGGCGATGGTCTCGGATACTTTGGAAGATACCAGTGTTTCGAAGAAAATCGTTTTGACCTGATGTTCCTTGGCAAAATCGATTACAGATGCCATCTGTGCTGCAGATGGCTCTTGCTCGGGAGACAACCCGGCGATAGGTACTTGCTGCAGTCCATACTGCTGTGCAAGATAGCCGAACGCTGCATGCTGTGTAATGAAATCTTTCCGTTTGCTGTCGGTTACAGCCGCTTTAAATTCTTGATCAAGTGTCTCCAGCTTAGCGATGTACGCATCCGCATTTTTCTTGAATTGTTCGGCATGTTTCGGTGCAGCTTGTGCCAGTCCGGCTTCGATGTTCCGCACTTCCTGAACAGCCAGCACAGGTGATAACCAAACGTGCGGATCAAGTCCGCCATGATCATGTGAATGCCCTTCTTCTTTGCCGGCATCATGTTCATGGTCATGCTCTTCCGTCGTCGCTTCATCTGCATGGTCATGGTCATGCTCTTCTGCAGCAGCTTCTTCCCCATGCTTGTGATCATGCTCTTCTGTCGTTGCTTCATCTGCATGATCATGGTCGTGTTCATCTGCACTAGAGTCCCCATGATGATGACCGTCTTCTACGCCTTCAAGCAGATCAATGCCTTGGCTTGCTTCAACTTGTACCAGCTTGTCATTACTCAAACTATCCTTAACTTGATCAATCCATGATTCCATGCCAGCACCATTATAGACAAGTACATCTGCTGTCTCGATGCTTGCTATATCCTGAGGTGTTGGCTCCCAGTCATGAGGCTCCATACCAGCAGGAACGAGTGTATGTACATCAGCCAGATCTCCTGCTACATTTTTGGTGAACTCATACATCGGATAAAAGCTAACCTGTACGTTCAATTTTTTCTCAGTTGCCGCAGGAGTACTTGTTGAAGCTGCATCCGAATCGGATGCGGGTTTGGTTTGTCCGCAACCTGCTACAATAAGTGTGAGACTGAAAAGCAGCCCCATTGCTGATTTTTTACTGAATTTCATGTGGTGTATTCTCCCTTGATTGTATTAATATCCTTGCGCGCTGCTGTTTTACTTCCTTGCGGTGCTGTTTACGATTGTATAGTTGAATCAGCTTTTGCGCTGATATTCCAGTCAATAGAAAGGCCAGCAAAATGAGTGCGATCGTCCCGCCTGGCGGTGTATTCAAATGGTAAGATGTGGTTAATCCGCCAAAAATGCCGATTAACCCGGTAATGACGGCAATGACCAATGCAGCAGCGAAGCTGCGAGAGATTCGAAGTGCCAGCGCAGCTGGCAGCACAATCAATGCGGATACAAGCAGTACTCCAACGATCGGCATGGCCGAAGCAACCGTCAGACCTATCATTACGGCGAAGGCAAACGATAAACCTCTGACCTGAACGCCCCCAATAGAGGCTGTCTCTTCGTCAAATGTCAAATTATATAACGGTCTCCGTAGTACAATGAAAAAAACCAACCCAATGACGCATACAGCTGCCATCATCCATAACTGAACATTGCTGACTGCAACGATGGAACCGAACAGATAGGAACTGAAGGTCTTGGACAAATTTGTTTTCAGACTCATAAGCACCACAGCCAGTGCCAGGCCTGAGGTCATGATAATCGCCACTGGCACTTCACTATATGTACGATAGCTTCTCCGCAGTTGTTCGACCAGTAACGCACCAATGACAGCAATTGCAAACCCGCAGATTACCGGGTTGAGATTCATGACTGAACCAAGGGCCACTCCCGCCAGAGAAACATGGGACAGCGTATCGGCCATCAGCACCTGCCTCCGAAGCATCAGGTAGACCCCAAGAATCGGAGCAATAATGCCAATCAGTCCGCCTGCCCAAAAGGCTCGCTGCATGAATTCGTACTCAAACACTGCCATTCCTCACTTTCTTGACGCTCCAGGGTGATCGTCCGGTCCAATCGGTTGGCCATCTCTTCGAGGCCATGAGTCACCATAATAATGGTCAATCCATGGACATCTGCATAGTGTCGCATCAGATCATAGAAACCTTCCCGGCTGCGGCGGTCCATGCCCGTTGTCGGCTCATCCAGAACTAGAACTTGGGGCTGTCCTGCCAGAGCTCTGGCGATGCAGATGCGCTGCTTCTGTCCACCCGACAGTTCGCCTACCCGTGTATTGCGATATTCCCACATGCCGACTTCTCGAAGACTGCGTTCGACTATGGCTTCCTGTTCGGGTGAGAATTTTCGGAATAGACCAAGCTTGCGATAACATCCCGATCGTACCAGTTCAATGACTGTACTGGGAAACCCACTGTTGAATGATGCCACCTGCTGGGGCACATATCCGATCTCCAGTTTGTTGCCATTGTTGTTCTGAATATTCATATGTACCGTGCCGCTCCAGGGCTGTAACAGCCCCAGCAGCAATTTCAGCATGGTTGTCTTCGCCGAACCATTAGGTCCGGTAATGCCTACAAACTCGCCCACATGAATATCCAGCGATAATTGATCAATGACGGGCTCTTTGCCATATCCAAAAACCACGTCGCGCATGGAAGATAGAATCATGGTAGTTCCTCTTTTCGTAAATATTACGATTTAAAAACGACAAAAAAAATTATCTCGTTTCCCGGTGAATCGTCATTTTCTTCAATCGTGGTGAATATTTTTTCATTTCAAGACGCTCCGGGTGGTTACGTTTGTTCTTCGTCGTGGTATAGTTGCGATCCCCGCACTCTGTACAAGCTAAAGTTACAATGACTCTCATGGTTGTGACCTCCTTTTGTTTAATCGTAAATATTACTGTTTAATGATACTATCCTATCCTTTTTCTATTGTCAACCCCATGATGGAAAGGGATCTTTCAGTTCACGCCAGTTAAGCTGCATCTCTTCTTCGGTAAGCAAAGTATTGTCCAATGTTCGCTCAATCTCTGCCCTGTCCATATCAATTCCGATAAATACCAATTTCGTTACCCGGTCTCCCCATGTATCATCCCAATCCGGAATGGCTGGCAACGTATCTCCAAAATGCATCTGCCGTTCCTCTTCGCTCATCGCACCCACCCATAAGCCAGCTGGTCCAAGTTGCTTGGAGGTGCCTGCGTGACTGAAGGAAATAGCCATATGGTTCCGTGTAGCCAGCCACATCAACCCCTTGGATCTGACAATACTCTCCGGCCACTTGGCAATCCAGCGCAGCAATCGTTCCGGATGAAACGGACGTTTCCGATGGTATACAAACGAGTGAATGCCATACTCTTCCGTTTCCGGGGTGTGTTCTTCCTTCATTAATTCGCGGATCCAGCCTGCAGACTGACTGGCTTTCTCAAAATCAAACCGTCCCGTGTTCAATATCTCCTTCGGATCAATCTGTCCGTGTGTCGTTCGAATCAGCTTGGCTTCGGGTTGCATCGCATGCAGAGCCTTTTCCAGCTTGAGCAATTCCTCCTCAGAGACGAGATCACACTTGTTAAGAATCAGCACATCACAGAATTCAACCTGATCGGTCAATAGATGCACGATTCCCCGGACATCGCCCTCTCCTGCTTCCTGACCCCGATCCATTAATGTTTCTTTTGAATAAAAGTCCCGCCAGAACTGCGCCGCATCCACAACGGTTACCATGGTGTCGAGCCTAGTGAATTTCGTTAAATCAATTCCAAGTTCTTCATCGATATAGGTAAACGTCTGTGCAACGGGAACAGGCTCTCCAATACCCGTCGATTCAATCAGGATATAGTCAAAAGAACCATCCAGAGCGAGACGTTCCACTTCTTTCAGGAGATCTTCCCGAAGCGTGCAGCAGATACAGCCGTTGGACATCTCCACGAGCTTCTCGTCAATACGTGATAACCCTCCTCCATCTCGAATTAACCCGGCATCGATGTTTACTTCACTCAGGTCGTTTACGATGACGGCGACTCTCATACCTTCCCGATTATGTAGCACGTGATTCAATAGGGTTGTTTTGCCTGCGCCCAGATATCCGCTTAATACGGTTACGGGTACCCGATGATTCTCTTGTTTTTCAGACATGTCTATTCCTCCACTCCAAGGTTCTTTGATAAAAAGGAAGAACCAATATGTTTTTTGGTTGATTGTTAATCGTAAATATTACGATTAACAATCAACACTATACTTGACTTAACTTTCGCTTGTCAACTTCTCGATTCAATACCAATGAATAAATCGTAAAATTTATGATTAAAAGACCAAACTGCGTATGTTGCTTAAGGTACAAGCATATAGATTACTAAAAGTCCGGTTGTGGAGGTCTGTTGTATGAAGCTTGCAGCCAATATGAAGCTCCTGTCCATCCTGGTTCCCTGCGCCTTTCTTGTTCCCGTGCTCATCACGATGTCCTCTGATCTGAAACAGGCGTGGAACAGCGAAGCTTTGCAGAATATAAAAACCGTATTCATCGGTATCTTCCTTGAAGCTGCCCCTTTTCTACTTATCGGTGTACTGCTCTCTTCACTCATGCAGTGGTTCGTGTCGGAAGAAATGGTACGCAAGCTTACACCAAAGAACCCTGTTGGTGGAGTATTAGTGGCTGGTTTACTCGGCATCATATTTCCCATCTGTGAATGTGGCATGATACCGGTTGTTCGCCGTTTGATGCATAAAGGCATGCCTGCATACATTGCAGTTACATTTATTCTTAGCGGCCCAGTAGTCAATCCGATCGTGTTTACCGCAACATTGCTCGCTTTTCCATCTCATCCCGAAATCACGATTGCCCGCATGGGACTGGCCTTTGCCGTCGCGGCTTCGATTGGCTTGTTGGTATATTTGTTTGTACGGCAGAATCCTCTGCGCAAAGCCAAGGTTGCCGTGACAGAGGTCAAGACTCACTCCGCATTCAAAATGGCACATCCACCTAAGCACGACGACCACGACCATAACCATGAGAAAAACTGGCGCAGCTTCTTTATCCATGCCGGAGATGAATTTGTTGATATGAGCAAGTATTTGGTCATTGGTGCATTGATTACAGCCTGCATACAGACGTTTATTAGTCGAAATGACTTGATTGCGCTGGGGAACGGACCGGTTGCCTCCTATGTGTTTATGATGGGATTTGCTTATGTATTGTCTCTTTGTTCGACTTCCGATGCATTTGTAGCCTCTGCATTCTCGCATACCTTCGCTCTTGGTCCACTCATATCATTTCTTGTTCTTGGTCCTATGCTCGATTTCAAAAGCACACTGATGCTGCTGTCCACTTTCCGCACAAGGTTTGTCATTGGGTTAAGCATAGCCATTATTGTTCTCGTCTTCACTGGATCTTGGCTGATTAACCTTCTGGTGTAGCGTATATGCTCATTTCATTGAAGATTGTAAAGAGGTGATTAGATGATTCAGCCTGCATCCGTTCACGCCTATCGTCATACTCCAAGGAGGCACTCCATCCAGTGGCATTCATTAATCCGTTCGGTATGGATTGGTGGTCTTGCCGCATACATCATCCATTTGAAGGAGATTGATTCTTTACATTATTATCTAGCACCTACGATGCAGCGTTTGCTGTTATGCTGTCCCATACCACTCCTGTTCATCGCGGTCATTATGGCTTGGCATGGACTGTTCGGTCATGGCCATGTCCATTGCGATTGTGAACATCCACCTCCGTCTGGAGGGCTTCGAAGCTTGGTGACGTACGGCTTAATCCTGTTTCCACTGCTACTCGGCTTTTTGCTGCCGGATCAGGCACTCGGCAGTTCCATGGCCAGTCAGAAAGGCATGTCGCTGTCTTACGCTCCTCCCGAAATCCGGCGTAAAGAACCTGCACCTGAGGAAGCTGCCAGCCTGAATATTCAAGATTTTGCCCAGAACCAATCATCTGCTGCATCTGGGTCAGCGAGTAAAGTCCAATTCATACCTCCTGATGAATACAGCCGTGAATTTGCTGAGCTAGCGGAAAAATTGATTGCAGAACCGGTCATCAAGGTTTATCCTGAGATTTTTTCGGAAACGCTCGGAACCATTGACATGTTTCAACGACAATTTGCTGGGAAGCCGATCTCCCTTACGGGCTTTGTCTATCGGGATGAAAGTATGGATCATGAATCACATTTTGCACTTGGGCGGTTCCTCGTCATGTGCTGTCCAGCAGATGCAGCGCCATTTGGCGTAATGATCCACATCCCTGAAGCCGACAGCTTCCCTACCGACAGCTGGGTACAGATTGATGGCAGCATCGGTTCTGCGCAGGTGAATGGCAAAGATACCATTGAGATACGGGCAGCAAAAATTACTGCTGTTTCCGAGCCATCCACGCCTTATATTTATACCAATGCAGATTCCGTAATGGCTTATGATAAACTCCAAGGGAAATGAAATTCTCAGATTCATTGAACGAGAAAAACCCGAAGCCATGAATCCACGGCTTCGGGTTTTGCAATTCAAGTCCAAGATATATTGTACTCGGGGGCTCTGATTGATTATTCTGTTACAATATCATGAACGAGCACAGGGGCATCGGCGTGATCTGCGATGGTAATGTTCTCTTTGATCTTCGCGATCACGTCTGCCACATCCTCACGATTGGCATGGATCGTTACCAGCGATTCACCAGCTTTGACCTTGTCGCCAACTTTTTTGTTCAGCATCAAGCCTACAGCAAGATCAATCTCGGATTCTTTGGTAGCACGACCTGCACCAAGCAGCATCGCAGCGGTTCCGATCTCATCCGCAACGATTCCAGCGACATAACCGTCCTGATCAGCTTCAACTTCGATCAGATATTTCGCCTGTGGCAAACGATCCGGATGGTCGACGACAGACGCATCGCCACCTTGGTTGGCCAGGAAATGCTTGAATTTCTCCAGTGCCTTCCCGTTCTGGATCACTTCTTTCAATTTCTCTTCCGCTTGTTCCAAGGAGTCTGCTTTGCCAGCAAGGAACACCATTTGACGTCCGAGTGCAAGACACAGTTCTTCCAGATCTTTTGGTCCTTTGCCCTGCAGCGTCAGAATCGCTTCTTTCACTTCAAGCGCGTTACCGATCGCAAAGCCCAGTGGTTGAGACATGTCGGAGATGACAGCCATCGTTTTGCGCCCTACATTGTTACCGATGCTGACCATGGCATGTGCCAGTTCTTTTGCATCTTCCGTCGTTTTCATAAATGCACCCGCACCCGTTTTTACATCCAGTACGATGGCATCAGCACCTGCAGCAATTTTCTTGCTCATGATGGAGCTGGCGATGAGCGGAATGGAGTTAACTGTTGCTGTTACGTCACGGAGTGCATAGAGCTTCTTGTCAGCTGGGGTAAGGTTACCACTCTGACCGATAACTGCTACCTTATGTTCATTTACGAGTCTAATAAATTCTTCCTTTTCCAGCTCAACGTGGAAACCGGCAACGGACTCCAGTTTGTCTGTCGTTCCGCCGGTATGACCCAGGCCGCGTCCGGACATTTTCGCTACAGGAACATCCAGTGCGGCAACGAGCGGTGCTAGTACCAATGTCGTTGTATCACCGACGCCTCCGGTGGAGTGCTTGTCTACTTTGATGCCTTCAATGGCGGATAGATCGATTGTTTCCCCTGAATTAACCATCGACATCGTTAGATCCGCACGTTCCTTGTCCGTCATATCCTTGAAGAAAACGGCCATCGCCCAAGCGCTGACTTGATAATCCGGAATTTCTCCTTGGGTATAACCTTGAACAACAAAATCAATTTCAGCTGTTGTCAGTTCTTTTCCGTCACGTTTTTTGGCAATAATGTCTACCATTCTCATGATGATCTCTCCTTTGTTGTGGTGAGTGTTTACACGGTCACTCCGATGGCAGAACAACCTTCCGACCGCTGTTATCCCCAGATTTCTTGATTCCCTCCTTTAATGGGGGAAATCCGGTGATAAAGGCGGACGCTTCGCTTCTTCAGGTTTATTCTGCCCTCTCCGTTATCGTGTAAATTTGTATGTTATTGTGGTGGTAAAAAACTCGGAGACAAAGGCGAACGCTTCGCTTCTTCAGAATTGATCCGTGTCCTTCACTACGTGCTAATAACAAAGTTTCAATTCAAATCAATTGCTTGGTTAATAATAAAACCTACAGCGTGATTGCTGTTTCTAGTGCAACGACCATCATGTCATTGAATGTTTTTTGACGCTCCTCCGCAGAGGTTTCTTCACCTGTTAGCAAGTGGTCGCTTACTGTCAGAATAGTCAATGCATTAACGCCAAACTTCGCTGCGATCGTGTACAGTGCTGTCGTTTCCATTTCCACGCCCAATACGCCGTGCTGCATCAATTTTTCAGTAACAGAACGGTCATCACGGTAGAACGAATCGGAACTGAATACGTTACCCACATGGATTTTCATGCCTTTTGCTGTCGCGCGGTCATACGCTTCTTTCAGCAAGGAGAACGTTGCGATTGGGGAGAAATCATACCCGCCAAACACAAGCTTGTTCATGCTGGAGTCTGTACAGGACGCTTGAGCTAAAACGACGTCACGAACACGCACGTGCTCCTGCATACCTCCACATGTTCCCACGCGAATGAGGTTTTTGACGCCATATTCGCTAATCAACTCATTGGCATAGATGGCGAACGATGGAATTCCCATGCCTGAACCCTGCACCGAAATGCGTTTTCCTTGATATGTACCCGTAAAGCCCAGCATTCCGCGAACTTCGTTATAACAAACGACATCTTCGAAATACGTATCCGCAATATATTTAGCGCGCAATGGATCTCCTGGCAAAAGGATCGTTTCTGCGATATCTCCGGGTTTGGCTCCAATATGTGTACTCATGGTTAAATCTCCTCCAGTTTATCCATTAATATAGTGATGCCAGGTCCCGGGCAGCCTAAGCTGCTCCGGTGAACCTGTCCAATTTATTTTAAAATCAAATACTGTACCTGATTTCGGTAAACAACGGTAACCTATTTCAAATCTTTCAGGAAGCTTGTACCATACTCCGGCAATTGAACACCGAAGTTATCGGCTACCGTAGCACCAAGATCGGCAAATGTACTGCGCAGTTCAAGCTGCTTACCTTCAGTGAAGCGTGGGGAATACACAAGCAGTGGCACATACTCACGTGTGTGGTCCGTACCACGATACGTTGGGTCGTTACCATGATCAGCTGTAATGATCAGCAGGTCATCGTTGGTCATTTTCCCAAAAATCTCTGGCAGACGCGCATCGTAATCCTCAAGTGCTTGAGCATACCCTTGTGGATCACGGCGATGACCGAACAATGCGTCGAAGTCTACCAGGTTCAGGAAGCTAAGCCCGGTGAATTCTTCATCCATCGTCTCGGACAATTTGTCCATGCCATCCATGTTGGACACTGTACGGACAGATTTGGTCACCCCTTCACCATCATAGATGTCTGCGATTTTACCAAGGGCAATGACATCAAATCCCCCGTCCTTAAGCTCATTCATCACCGTACGGCCGAATGGTTTGAGCGCATAATCGTGACGGTTCGCTGTACGTTTGAAGTTACCTACTTCACCAACGAACGGACGAGCAATGATACGGCCCAGCATGTATGGGTCATCAAGCGTGATCTCCCGGCAGAATTCACAAATTTCGTACAGCTCTTTCAATGGCACCACATCTTCATGTGCTGCAATCTGCAGAACCGAATCAGCAGATGTATAGATGATGAGCGCTCCTGTTTTCACATGCTCTTCACCAAGCTCATCAATGATTTCCGTACCGCTTGCGGGTTTGTTCCCGATGACTTTACGGCCTGTCTTCTCTTCGATGCGCTGAATCAGCTCATCCGGGAAGCCATTCTCGAATACACGGAACGGCGTGTCAATATAGAGTCCCATGATCTCCCAATGGCCTGTCATTGTGTCTTTGCCTCGGGACGCTTCCTGCATTTTGGTATAATACGCTTTGGGTGCATCCGAGACAGGAATGCCCTCAATTTCTTTAATGTTGGACAGTCCGAGACTTGCCATATTCGGCATGTTCAAACCTCCGCGTTCACGTGCAATGTGACCAAACGTATCCACATCGTAGTCATCGAATTCTGCCGCATCCGGTGCTTCACCGATACCTACAGAATCCATAACGATCAGATGTACTCTTTTGAATGTTGACATAACTTACGCACTCCTTCCAATTATCCGGCTTACAAGAACAGTCCGGCGATGATCGCAGACAGCACGCTGACAAGCGATGCACCGTAAAGCAGCTTCAGACCGAAGCGGGCCACCACATTGCCCTGTTTCTCATGAAGTCCCTTGACCGCACCGGCAATGATACCGATGGAGGAGAAGTTGGCGAACGATACAAGGAAGACCGACACGATGCCTGTCGTACGGGCAGACAGTGCGGTTTGTTTGGTCAGATCCAGCATGGCGACGAATTCGTTCGACACCATTTTGGTTGCCATAATACTTCCCGCCTGAATCGCTTCTTTCCAGGGAACGCCCATAATAAACGCAAAGGGTGCAAACACATAACCAAGCAGTTCCTGGAACGAAATGCCGAGAACAGCACTAAATATGCCGTTAATGAGCGCAATCAGGGCAACGAAACCGATGAGCATTGCTGCAACAACGATCGCCACTTTGAAACCGTCCAGAATGTACTCACCCAGCATCTCGAAGAACGATTGTTTTTCCTCTTCCTGCACTTCCAATATATCTTCTTCCTCGGTTACCTTATAAGGATTCACGATGGAAGCGATGATAAAACCGCCAAACAGGTTCAGCACAAGCGCTGTAACCACATATTTCGGATCAATCATGGACATATAGGCACCGACAATGGACATCGATACCGTGGACATGGCTGATGCACATAGTGTGTACAGCCGATGCTTCGGCAGCAAACCGATTTGTTTTTTTACGGAGATGAACACTTCAGATTGCCCCAGAATGGCGGAAGCAACCGCGTTATATGATTCCAGTTTGCCCATTCCGTTGATTTTGCTTAATACCAGACCAATATATTTTATAACAAAAGGTAAGATTCGGATATACTGCAATATACCAATCAGGGCAGAGATGACGACAATCGGCATCAACACCGTCAGGAAAAACGGGCCACTCCCGCCTTCTGCTCCAACGTTTACTAAACCGCCGAAGACAAAGGTAATTCCTTCGTTTGCATAGTCCAAAAGGTTTTTAAATATCGTGGAAAATCCGCCAATCAGCCATGTTCCCACATTGGTGTTCAGCAAAGCATAAGCGAGGATGATCTGTAAAACAATCATGACGGCCAGCGGCCGGTAGCGAATTTGCTTCTTGCCGTTACTTGCAATGTAAGCCAGTCCAAAAACAACAAGTAAACCAAGAATGGCAATCAGAAATTTCATATAATCTCTCCTTTGAAGGTAGTTAAGCCAGATGTTGAATTCAGCTCAAAGGGCATACAGTAAAATCAAGCTTTCAGAAAAATTATGAAGCGCTTACAAACTGTTCATTTGATAGAGGTTGAGAACCTGTTCCCCATCATCGGTGTACATACCGGTTTCTGGAGAACAGATCAACGACCTGGTTATTAGTAAGAGGATGTAGATTGTCCGCCTTGCATGATTTTCACGCCGGAGCTTGCACCAATACGAGTTGCTCCTGCTTCAATCATTTTTTGCATGTCTTCCAGGCTGCGTACCCCGCCAGATGCTTTTACACCCATATCTGGTCCAACTGTGCGACGCATCAGGGCGATGTCTTCTGGCGTTGCCCCACCTGTAGAGAAACCTGTGGATGTTTTGACAAAATCAGCGCCTGCTCTAACAGCTGCTTGGCATGCACGTACTTTTTCTTCGTCTGTAAGCAGACACGTTTCGATGATGACTTTTACCAATGCTTTACCCGCTGCTGCTTCAACAACTGCACGAATATCCTGCTCCACATAGTCATCTTTTCCATCTTTTAAAGCACTGATGTTGATAACCATGTCTACTTCTGTAGCACCTTTAGCGATTGCATCTGTCGTTTCGAACGCTTTGGTCTCGGAAGTGGAAGCTCCTAGAGGGAATCCGATTACTGTACAGATATCCACGCCACTGCCTTGAAGCTGCTCTGCAGCATAAGAAACCCATCCCGGATTCACGCATACGGAAGCAAATTGGTACTGTTTCGCTTCTTCCGTCAATTGGTTGATTTCGCTTTGCGTTGCGTCCGCACGAAGCAAGGTATGATCGATCATTTTGGCTAATTGAGCTGTAGTCAATTGAATCTCTCCCTTATCTGAACTGTTTATTTATAGCCTTACACTAACATGAACATATGTAAAAATCAATATGAACCTTTGTTCACTCTTGTTCACCCACTATTATGAGCGAAACAATGCTTATAGCTTCTGCCCTAAAAAAGCAAAACATCCACCATTCTTCCGTGGCAGATGTTGTCATCCTCAGATTTAGAATCGAAGCAGAGCCTGCGCCGTGTACTGGTCTGTTACCAGAATGTTAGCATAGTGCCCTTTGAGCGCAGCGTGGATGGCTTCAATTTTGCGTTGACCACCGGCAACAAGGATCGATTTCTCTTTGTTCCGTAATTCGGCCAGGTCAATCCCTACAGTTCTGCTGTTGATCTCTTCACTAATCAATTGACCCTCAGCATCAAAGAAACGTGAACAGATATCACCCGCACCCGAATTCATCAGCAATTGCTGTTCCTCTTCGTTGAAATAACCCAGCTTGAACAGGAGGGCATCCTCCTTCACCGTACCCACAGTGAAGATGGCGATGTTGGCCTGCCTGCCGAGCTCTACGATGCGTCCGATGTGCCGGTCAGCTTCCACCATTTTCTTGACTTCAATATTGTCAAAAATAACAGGCAGGGGCAAGTACCGCGGAACGGTATGGAACGCTTCCGCGAACAAATGCACGATCTCCGCTGCATACGTGTTGACGTGGGAATGACTTACGCCTCCCTTTAACTGAACGACTTCAACACCTTTAACCTGTTTGGCCCGAAGCTGTTTGGCCACCGCGTACATCGTTGTTCCCCATGTCACGCCAATAATATCTGCATCCTGTACGGTGTCCTGCAGATAGTCCGCAGCTCTTTTGCTGATATGCCTCTGTATCTCTACATCACTCTTCAATGGTGCAAAACAGACGAGTGCGGTATCCAGATTATATTTGGCTTTAAGTTCTCCGGCAATGATATCAATGTCCTCCAGCGGGTCCATAATTTCAATACGGACATAACCTCGGTCCTTGGCATACTGGAGCAACCTAGATACGGTTGGACGAGACACCCCCAGCCTAACGGCGATATCCTGCTGGCTGTAATCCGACTGATAATACAATTTGGCTGCTTCAATGCTTAATCGTTGTTTCTCCAGATCCATTCCCATTTGCAATCATCTCACTCATCCATGGTATCGTTTGCAATTCTTGTTCCATACTGATTCATATTTTAATTCACTGCTAGTCCAGTTTATTATACATCATGAAGTACCAGGTCACTATTCCTTCTGTAGCTAATGACATATGAGAAGATTTGTGAAATCCAAGCATAAAAAGAACTCTTGGGTGAATACTACAGCGGTCACTTTATCGTTTGAGGAATTATGAATTCACCAAAATACATGACTGAGAGGAAGTATTCTATGCCAACCCTACTGTATATTACTGCCCATCCACATGATCATGAGATCTCCTTCAGTATGGCCACTGGTCAAGCTTTTATAGATGCATACCGGGAAAGCAATCCATCGGATGAGGTTGTCCATCTCGATCTGTATCGCTCCAACATCCCGCATATTGATGCCGATGTGTTCAGTGGTTGGGGTAAACTCCAATCCGGCAGTGAACTCACTGCGGAAGAGCAATCCAAGGTAAGCCGTCTGAATGAGCTATCGGATCAGTTTGCATCAGCTGACAAGTATGTTTTTGTTACTCCGATGTGGAACTTCTCATTTCCTCCAATCATGAAGGCGTACATTGACTCCATATGTGTGGCTGGCAAAACGTTCCGCTATACAGAGCAAGGTCCGATCGGACTTTTGACGAATAAAAAGGCACTGCATATTCAGGCCCGTGGCGGCATTTATTCCGAAGGTCCTGCAGCTCAAACGGAATCCGGGCATCGATATCTGAGCATCATCATGTCATTCCTGGGTGTACCCAAGCTGGATGGGATCTTCATTGAAGGTCACAACCAATTCAGAGAACGGGCGGATCAGATAAAACAGGATGCGATTGAACAGGCTCGAACTGCAGCGAAGCAGTTTTAATCATGAAATAAAAAAAGTAAAGCCCGCTATGCTCCCCTATAAGTATAAGGGTGACATAGCGGGCTTTTATATAATAGAGAATGATATCTGATTATTGTTGACCGGCACTGGCACGGCTTATGGTTTCAAGTTTGCGGGTAATGGCATTACGGTCCACTTTCAACCCCCAGATCATTTCAATGATTTGCTCTTTCTCTTCAGCGGAATCCGCATGTTTGAGCTGCATTAAGAGATCATGCATCTGTTCATTAATCCCTTCAAACTGGGTCCAGAGATCCTGGCGTACTTCTTGAGAATCCAAGTGACGATTAGCGTCCACTTCTTCTTTAAGTGCTTGCAGAATGGAGTTCTTCCACTCATCGTCACCTAACTGTGTCGCTATGTTCAGGAGATCCAGATAATCGTCAACAAGAAGTGAGTTCAATTCAGCATGTGTTTTCATCGTTTATTGCATCCCCTTTTCGTCTATTTACCAAGTATTATACTCGGTTTTTCAGGATTTGCAATAGGTGTCGGAATAAGGTTCAGCTTTTTGCTGTTTATGTCGAATTATGACGAAATAGTTCGAATACACTCTATATGGTTACTCTTGGTATTACGACTTGAGCTGTTGCAACAACTGGATACGATACGCTTCACTCTCCAGAGATTGGATCTCTTTATATTGTTCAGCCGTAAGAACCCTTGGTTCTCCAGCTGCCTTGGCAATCATGTACACTTTCGCACTTTCCTCCACCACTTGAGTTCGATAATAGGCTTCGCGCAAATTTTTTCCTGTCGTGACCAGTCCATGATTGACAAGAATGAGGGCCGAATGGGAGTCAACCTTAGCAGCGACTGCATCGGCCAGCAGTTTGGTCGTGGGTAGAACGTAAGGAATGAAACCGACGTCCCCTACAAGTGCAGACTGGTCCGGAAAAAGGTGAGGCAGTTCATCGTACACGAGGCTCAGAGCGATCGTATATGCAGGATGCGTATGAACAATCGCTTGAATATCGGGATTCACGCGATAGCTGTACAGATGCATTAACACTTCTGAGGAAGGACGTGTTGATCCCGCCCGGGTCTCACCTGTCCCGATATCAACCGCAATCCACTCCTCCGGTTCAATATCCTCAAGTGCATAACCACTCGGAGAGAGCAGCATCGTCCCTTCCGAACGGGCACTCAGGTTGCCTCCAGGCCCAACCACGAGACCCTGCGCTACCGATCTGCGGGCATATTTGGTCAGTTCTTCTCTTACCAGCTGTTCAGTCATGTGTTTCTCCACTCCCTTAACTTCTTTTTATTTCAATCCCTTCGTTAACCGCCCATTCAGTTTTTGATAGATTTCATAGGCTTCCTGCCATAGCAGGTTATCCTCTGGCTCATAGGTTTCCAGAGTGAAGGAAGCGGCGGCAATCTTCCGGATTTCAGACAAACTGCCTACTTCGCCATGGGCCAGGAATTGCACCATGCAATTCCCGGCGGCAGTTGCCTCCACTGGCCCTGCTACAACAGGAATACCGGTGGAATTCGCTGTAAACTGACACAGTAAACGATTCTGAACACCTCCGCCTACCATGTGAATAACGTTGGGTCGGCTCCCCGTGACAAGTTCAAGTTCATCCAGAGTCTGCCTGAATTCCAGAGCCAGGCTTTCCAAAATGCAGCGTACAATCGCTCCAATTGTTTCCGGAGTAACTTGCATGGTGGCATTGCACTGCTTGCGTATTCGTTCAGGCATATCACCCGGTGTTAGATAAATCGCATCCCCCGGCAGGATAAAGCTTTGTAGCGCTGGAGCCGATGATGCGAGGTGAACCAGTTCCTGATGACTGAAAATATGATTTTCCCGTTCCCACTGCCTTTTGCACTCCTGCAGAAGCCATAGACCTGACCGATTCTTCAAAATTCTTGTCTTGCCACTGACCGTCCCTTCATTGGTGAATCCCAGTCCTCGGCTGCGTTCATCCAATACTGGTGAGTCGCGTTCCATGCCCATTAATGACCATGTTCCACAGCTAATAAAAGCAAAATTCGGATCTGACGCAGGAATGGCTGCAAGTGCTGAGGCTGTATCATGAGAGCCCACCGATATGACTTGCATGGGTTCGATTCTTAACTCTGCGCACAGATCATCTGTTAATCGTCCCAGCACAGTGCCTGGCCGAACAATGGGTGGGAAAAGTGTTTCAGGTAAACCGAGGCGGCCAAACAAGGATTCATTCCAGCGGTCCTCTCCGGCATGCAAAAGTCCGCTTGTGCTAGCAATGGTATATTCACAGGCCTGCTGTCCCGAGAGATAAAAGTGAAACAGATCCGGCATGAATAACATCCGTATATCCGGAGGTAATTCAGCATTTTCCCGTAAGCTTCCAACCAATTGGAACACCGTATTAATCTGCTGAGGCAGGACGCCGGACATGGTATACAGATCTTCTTCATTAACCATACGCAGCGTCTCTTTCATCCAATTGGCATTACGTGATTCCCGGTAATGACGTGGGTTCCCGCACAATCTTCCTGCTCCATCCACCAAGCCATAATCAACACCCCATGTGTCCACGGCAATGGAACGCACCGGGTGATTTAATCCTTGAGTGCCCTTTACAATGCCCTGTTTCAGTTCATGGAACAGTCTTAAGAAATCCCAGTACAATCCGTCCGCAAGCTGAACGGGATCGTTACTGAATCGATGTACTTCCTGTAACGCAAGCATCTCACCGTCAAAACTTCCCCTGACCACCCGGCCGCTTCCGGCACCATAGTCAGAAGCAAGCACATGGTTTGCCTTATTTCCCATCTCTCTTGCCTCCTCCTTTGGAAGAACGCCATATTCTGATTAGGCAGAATATGGCGTCTGACAGGATCGTCTAACGGTATAAAGGTCCAAACACACTGCAAGCACGATAATCTGCACTCTCCGGTTCACTTGTCCCGAATAACCCCCATGCCCGTGGACGGAATATCTCGGAATCCGGAACATTGTGCATACTCACCGGAATCCGCAAGATTGAAGCCAGGGTTAGGAGATCTGCTCCGATGTGCCCGTATGAGATCGAGCCGTGGTTGGCGCCCCATTGGTTCATGACTTCATAAACGGAGGTAAATGCGCCTGTTCCTGTTAAAATCGGAGCGAACCATGTTGATGGCCAAGTCGGATCCGTCCGCTGGTCCAGCGTATTATGCACTTCATCAGGCAGATCCACGGTGTAACCTTGCGCGAGCTGCAGTACAGGACCAAGACCCTTAACCAGATTGAGACGTGTCATCGTGACGGGCATCCCGCCTTTGGTCAGGAAGTCAGCGGAGTAACCGCCCCCCCTGAAATATTCGACTGAGGCAGGTCTCCATGATGTCGACTGCAGGCAGGTCTGAACTTCTTCATCTGTAATTTCCCAGAAAGGCTTCAGAGCAGGATTACCGTCTCTGGATTGCTGTCCAGTACCGTCAAGTGCCGCGGAACCTGAATTGATCAAGTGGAGAATTCCGTCTTTCGCTTTTCCCTCCAATTGATGTCCTGTTACACGTGCTACCGAGTCCGGACTCCAATACGTACGTACATCTGCAAAAATCTGGGCTGTATGAGTGAGCAGTGAGCCGAACAGCATGGACACACCATTCAGGCTGTCATTTTCTGTGGCCACCAGATAAGGGGAGCGTTTGCCATTCCAGTCAAAGGATGAATTCAGGATCGACTCCAGGAAATCGCCATTAGGCGAATGATCCGTCCACTGCCGCTGACCCTGGAAGCCGGATACAATCGCGTGATGACCCATCGATTCTTCTGTAAAACCGAGTTCTGCCAATCTCGGATTGCCTGCCATCAGATCACGTACAATCTGAGTCATTTTCACAACAGTTTCCCATTCATACTCTTTCCGCTTGCGATCTGTTTGCAGATGAGGTGGGTTGTTATCCGGCCCTTCTATGCAATTTTCTTTCACCCAAGCCAGTGCCAACTTATACTCTTCCGGATCATAGATTTCTTCCTCAATCCGCCGGGTCAGCTCGCTCATGTCCACATATTCGTTTCTCATGCCGAGATATTCCTGAAAAAAGGAATCGTTCACAATGGATCCGGCAATCCCCATGGATACCGAGCCAATGGACAGATAAGCCCGCCCCTTCATCGTAGCGGCTGCAAGACCCGCCCGGCTGAAGCGAAGCAATTTCTCACGGACGTCATCTGGAATGGTCGTATCCCCGCCATCCTGAACATCCTCCCCATAGATTCCGAACGCCGGAATCCCCTTCTGAGCATGGGCAGAGAGTACGGCTGCCAGATAGACTGCGCCAGGCCGTTCCGTACCGTTAAAACCCCAGATGGCCGTAGGTATGGATGGAGACATATCCATCGTTTCCGTACCATAACACCAGCATGGAGTAACCGTAATGGTGACACCAACATTCGAACGATTGAACAGCTCTGCCGCCGCAGCTGCTTCGGCTACACCGCCAATGCAGGATTCGGCAACGACGCATTCGACCGGGGAGCCGTCCGGATAACGAAGTTCTGCCGTAAGCAGCTCAGCTACTGATGTTGCCATTCGCATCGTTTGTTCCTCCAGGGATTCACGTACTCCCTTGCGTCTGCCATCAATGGTGGGACGAATACCAATCTTGGGAAAAGCCTGTTTATAACGGTAATCCTGATGTGTCATACTAAAACGTCCTCCTTCAAGTGGTTTCTGGATAGGTACGAATTGATTTCACGTTTGTCTTTCAGGATGCAGTTAAAGCGGTCAGACCATGACGATATAATCCCGATACCCATTGGTGCGCCTGTCCTGGACAAGAGAGAAACTTATTGAATGAATGCGTTTACAAATTAAAATTGAACAAGAGTCCACTTTATGTATGGATCACCATGATGCAGTCCTGTCTCTCTGCAGGAACGGATGTATAAAGCAAAAAAAGAATGAATACTGTGAAAGGATTTGCTGAAAAATGGTTCGTTTTTCACTTTGGGTTATCGGTAACCCTAACATAGCACGCGCCCATATTGCTGTCAATCGGCATTATCCTATAGAATGGTAAGACTATGTTATGAGAGGTTAGATTCTATTGATCACGATTTATGATATTGCCAAGAAAGCCAATGTTTCTGCCATGACGGTCTCCAAAGTGATTAATCAAACAGGTCGCATCAGCACGGCCACCAGGGAACGCGTACAGCAGGTTATTGATGAACTCGGGTATATCCCCAATTCGAATGCACGCAGCCTTGTACTTCAGCGAACACAGATGTTATCTCTGCTGATTACCGATATCACCAATCCATTTTATACGACACTCGCACGCGGAGCCGAGGATGCAGCTAACGCTCGTGGATATCGTCTGTTGTTCGGGAATAGTGATGAAGATTACAACAAGGAGAAGAACTATGTGGAGACGATTCTGTCAACGCGTGTAGACGGAGTCCTGTTTGCCCCTGCGGGCGACCGTTCCCTCGATCATCTGCAGCAGTTACATGAGAGGAACATCCCGTTTGTGATCTTGGATAGGACAGTACCAGGGATCACATCGGATGTCATTGCGGGGGACAGTCGGCAAGGTGCACTTCTATTGATCCGATATCTGACGGAACTGGGTCACCGCCGCATTGCACTCGTTAACGGCTCTTCCGAGGTTTCTACGGCAAGATTACGTGAAGAGGGCTTTGCTGAGGGGTTACGTGAAGCAGGAGTTAAGGTTGATCCGAAGCTTGTCCTTCGGACGGGCTATCGTGATTTCAGTGATGAGGCTGGAATGGAACAGTTACTTATGCAGCCGGATAAGCCAACGGCTATTTTTGCAGCGAATAATATGCTCGCAATTGGGGTCATTCGTCTGCTGCGTAAAAGAGGGCTGCGTGTACCGGAAGATATCTCCGTCGTTTGTTTTGACGATCTGGATCTGGCTTCCGCTTTTGATCCTTTCCTCACTGTAGCAGCGCAGCCTGCCTATGATTTTGGAGCCAAAGGCATGCATATGCTAATCGACAGAATTGAAGGAACCGCACCGACTGATCCGCAAACGGTCATTCTCCCATCCGAACTGCGTATCCGTGCTTCAGCTTCCGTACCATTAGGGCAATCGAAACCATTGGGATAATGATAGGATTCGTATGTCTGGATTTAAAGTAGTATAAAAAATACAGGACGCCAAGGAGTTACTCACTCCCAGCGTCCTGTTTTACCTTTATGCTTATTTACCAAATTTAACCTTCGGATTGCAGCGCCAGTGCCACTTCACGTACGAGACCCGGAAACCAGTCCATCAGTGCTTCAAAGGTATATCCGGCCTGCTCTGCCTTGGTTGTATCCATCGTCCATGATTCCGAGATACCGAAGGGCGACATATCCTCCTGAACGGTTTCGCGTAACACTTGGGACTGCATGCCTGTGACTGTCTCAATCAGATTCATCATGGCAGACAGCGTAATCGAGCCTTTCGAAGCGGCGTTCACAGGTCCGGTAATCGACGAATGCCCTAACCAGGCGAGAAATCTGGCTGCTTCCGTGGAATTGATAAATCCAATCTCGGCGTCCGGATTCGGCATGCCGATCGGCTTTCCTTTTTGCACATGTTCAATATGAAAATGCAGTCTTCTCGTGTAGTCGTCTATTCCAAGTACAATTGGAATTCTCATCGCCACGACCGGGAAACTCGCTTCCTGAAAAAACACAGCCTCCGCTAGCCGCTTGCCCTCTCCATAGGAGAAGTCCTCGTGGCTACCGTATTGCACGGGATACGTGTACGGATCAAAATCCTCTTCCGTGAATCCCGGTTTGGGATCGCCGTAAAC
Source organism: Paenibacillus illinoisensis NBRC 15959 (assembly GCF_004000925.1). Classification (GTDB taxonomy): domain Bacteria; phylum Bacillota; class Bacilli; order Paenibacillales; family Paenibacillaceae; genus Paenibacillus; species Paenibacillus illinoisensis. The sequence continues at coordinate 110,691 of NZ_BIME01000013.1, forward strand.
GGATAGCGTTGATGTAAGTACATATCTTTGGGTACGTCCCGCAAAAGCCTCACACGCCGACTTCGCCGCATTCGGTGAGTAACAGATGTTATCATACACCACATCCCACTGGTCAATCTGTGCCACTTCAGCTAGAGATTGCGGATCCTCCCGATCCATCTTGATCCGGTTCACTTCCGGCCCGAAGTCCACGTTCGTTTTGCCGCGCGTCGCAACGGTAATTTGCGATTTTCCTTCCCACAGCAAATGATCGACCAGACGTTTGCCGAAAAAGCGCGTCCCGCCAAGAATGAGTACCTTTTTCATCCGATAGACCTCCTACCCTCTTCTGGTGTTTCGTATATTATAGCGAGGTTTGCAGTATTACAACAAATATACCCCGTAACGCAACAGTTAACCTGTGTTTCAAGGATGGAAAGGGCTGTTATCACATCACTCAGGATTCAGGTTTTGTAATTTTGAGTATCGTATGGGCTCCTTGCTGAAATTCATACGTCGTGCTGACTTCTGTAACACTGAATCCAAGGTTCTTCAGAAAGGACTGGATCTCGTCCATATGTTCATAACGTTTACCAGACAGATCGACTATAGGGAAAATCCGCAGCTCCTGTCTTGTTACGCGCAGCAATTCAAGAATGGTTCGCTCATGGAAGCTGAAGTCTAATCGATCTGCATACGTAAACAGAAAATGCGCAGATAACGTCATATCGAATTGTTCGTCAGTGAAAGGCAGCACGGGAAGCTCTGCATAGACATACTGCAAGGGAAAGCTCCTCATATCTGCCGTACAATCCCGAAGTGCACTCATTCTTGCTTGCTTCAAGCCATCCATTGAACCGAAATAGTCCCATTTGTATCTGTCACGCACCTGTTCCAATTGCTCGATGGTATGTTCGACGTCTTGCTGCCCTTTCAGTTCCAATTTGTCGATTTCGTGTTCGTATGCAATATCTGCTGCCATGGAATTTACGCCATGCCTGCGGGCAAGGCTGCTGAATGAACAAGCCCCACCCGGACAATCCAGAATGGATCTGCCACGGAGATCTTCTGCTGAAAGGTTGAACATTGACATATATTCCTCATACGTTCGTCCAATAAAAATAATCTTCTCCAGTTCAAGACCTAGACTCTTGTTCTGTTGCTGCTCTTCTCTACTCATCTCGTCTCAGCTCACTTTCCTGTTATTCCATTAATCGTTCGGGAAAACCAGACCAATCTGCTTGCGGATTTGATCCATGACCTGCATCGTTTCATAGGAACGTTCATAGCTGTTCTGCTCGGATTCCTGTTTCCCCTGCTGAACGAGGTTAACGAATTCCTCCACCTCGTAATACATGGCTGGATAGGTCTGCTCGGCTGTCAACAGTTCAACCGTACCGTCATTGTATCGTATTTCCGCATGTTCGGGGGATCCGATTTTATCAATGATAATGCTGCCGCGCTCTCCCATAATTTCACTTGGCACATGAGAGTTGGAGATCTTGGAGTAAGTCACCACGGCTTCCATCCCATCGTAGCCAAGAAGTACACTGCCCTGTCCGTCGACACCTGAATCCAGCATGATGGCCTGAGCTTGAACCTGATTTGGTGCACCAAACAAGGTGATTAGCGGGTACAGACAGTACACCCCAAGATCCATTAATGCGCCGTTTGCAAATTCTGGCTTGAATGCATTGAGCACAACTCCCTCTTTGTACTTGTCGTAACGGGATGAATACTGACAGTACCCCGCGATATATTTGCGCACAGGTCCAATTTTGTGCAGGTGGGCCTGTACCATTTTGAAGGTGGGAGCCAGCGTTGACTTCATCGCTTCCATTAGCAAAACGTTGTTATCGCGAGCTGTGTTAATCACATGAGAAACCTCTGCAGCATTGGCTGCAAGTGGCTTTTCGCATAATACATGCTTGCCGTTTCTCAGAAACAGCGCCGTCTGATCAGCATGGTATGTATTGGGTGTAGCAATATAGACCGCATCAATCGTGTCACTCGCTGCCATCTCCTCCAGGTCAGTGAATCGATGCTTGGCGTTATATTGATCTGCAAATGCATTCGCCTTGTCCTCTGTCCGTGAGTAGACAGCTGTTAATTCGAATCCCTTCACATGTGCTGCAGCTTCAAGAAGCCGTTCTGTAATCCAGTTAGTACCTACAACTCCGAAACGAACCATTATTACCTACCTCTTTCGTGAATGAATTTCGCATGTACATCATCCTGCTCATTGTAGCATATTTCATTCCCTTGTACGGAAAGGATAGTCGTCTGCTTGCCATTGAGATCTTGCTATTTCATGCGAGAGTTGGTTGAACATCTTTCGTACAAGGGTATAATGTGTCGTGAGGTGATCCCTATGAAGCTTCGGGATAAACAAGAGTTTCCTTCTTTTTCATTAGATGAAACGCAATGGACTGCCATTATCAGCAATGATGCCTCCTATGACGGGAAATTTTATTATGGTGTCAGGACGACAGGTATTTTTTGCCGACCTTCATGCAAATCCAAAGATCCGAAATACGAAAATGTACTGGGTTTCCATCATCCTGAAGATGCACTGGCACAAGGATTCAGACCATGCAAACGCTGCAAACCTACAGGACAGCGTGTTCCTGATCAGGAATGGATTTCCGTTGTAACGAATTACATTAACCATCATTATTCAGAATCTCTTACTCTGGATATTCTTGCCCAGATCAGCCATGGTAGCCCGTATCATCTGCATCGTGTCTTCAAGCGGATTACGGGCATAACTCCGGTGCAATATATTCAGAACACACGGATGACCGAAGCGAAAAAATTGCTTGTGAGTACTTCACTCTCGATTTCAGATATCGGTCGCCAAGTAGGCATAACTAATCCTGCCTATTTCAGTGCCGTGTTTCGCAAGCTTACAGGGCAGACACCTGCTCATTACCGGGAACAGGAGCAACACCAATGAAGAAGACCCAATATTTATATAAATCACCAAAGACTCTGTTGAACAAAGGGACCGGTTTCCTTAACGGATATACTCACACGCTAAATCCCTATACAGGATGTGCCTTTGGATGCTCTTACTGTTACGTCAGGCAAATGCCCGTTTCTTTATTCCGCAAGCAGGATTGGGGAAGCTGGGTTGATGTGAAGCAGGAAGCTGCCAGCGTACTTGCCAAAGAGTTGAAACGTGCACGCTCCAAAGGTAAAGTCACCATCTTTATGTCATCCAGTACCGATCCATATCAGCCTGTCGAATATAAGGAGCAAATTACCCGTTCACTGCTCGAAGTGATGATACAGCATCCTCCGGATTTCATTCTGGTTCAAACCCGCAGTCCTCTCGTTACACGGGATATGGACCTGCTGCAGCAATTAGGTGACCGTGTGCGTGTCAGCATGACGATTGAGACGTATCGGGATGATATTCGCAAACACTTTAGTCCGGCTGCACCACCCATTCCCGGTAGATTACATGCAATGGAAAAACTAAGGGATGCAGGTATAGCTACTCAGGTTGCGATTGCCCCTGTACTTCCGAGCAGCGATAACTTTCCTTCCCTCCTTCGGCCTCTGGTTCAGCGTGTATGTATCGATGATTACTTCATGGGCGATGGCAGTCAAGGGAAACGCACGCGCAGATTGGGCATGGAGTCGCTCTATCAGGAGTTAGGCGTAGAAGACTGGTATCAACCTGAGGCCTATCAGATCGTCGAGGAACGGATGAGAGAGCATTTTGCGGAACATGAGATCTGGATCAGTCAGGCAGGATTTGAGCCTTAAATGTGGTTTATACGATCAATTTGTAAGATCAAAACAAACGAAGAGCCCTGCTTCCTTAAGCGGAAGACAGGGCTGCTTGTATTTGTATTAGCATGCTGCATATAAAAATTATTGATCAAGGCTATATAGTGCCAAACCTTCTGGCAGAGCAGAAGGACGCTGACAGGTGCTTCTCATTTTATAGAAAGTCTGCTCATCGGAAGAGTCATGGAATGCCCACATCGCTTCAAGAACATGGTAGGCAAGCTCTCCGCTCGCTCGGTGAGCGCGGCCGCTGTTAGCAGCATACGCCATATCAGCTACACCAATCCCGCGTGTATTTTCCTGATAGCCCGGAAGAAGAGGTACCTCCGTCCACTCCTGTTCACCCAGCAAACGGTAACGTACAGGGCCGCCAAATGTGTTAGGATCGGGTACCTGCAGCGTGCCGTGCGTGCCATAGATCTCAATCGGTGGCAGTGTGCTTCCCCCAAAAACATCAAAGCTCGTAATCAGCGTGCCAATGGCACCTTGCTCGAACTGCAATAGTCCTGCCACATGCGTTGGAATATCAACGGGGATGGTCTGCCCTCTCTTTTTCTCACTTGTGATTGTACGCTCTTCCATCGCTTTGCCTGTCATGCCAGCAATGGAGCTGATCGGACCCAGCAGCTGCACTAATGCTGTCAGATAGTAAGGCCCCATATCGAACATCGGTCCGCCGCCTGAAGCGTAGTAGAATTCCGGATCAGGATGCCAGTGTTCATGCCCTCGGCTCATCATGAAAGCCGTAGCAGCTACAGGTTTGCCAATAACGCCATCTTCAACCAGTTTGAGTGAGGTCTGAATGCCTGATCCGAAGAAAGTTTCAGGTGCGCAGCCTACCAGCAATCCTTTGCGCTTGGCTGTTTCCAGAACAGCCTGCCCTTCCTCGCGTGTAACGGCGAGTGGTTTTTCGACGTAGACGTGTTTTCCCGCTTCAAGAGAGCGTAAACATACATCTGCGTGGACAGCAGGAATCGTTAAATTGATGATCAGTTCAATCTCTGGATTGGCCAACATCTCATCAACCGTGTATACATTCGGAACGTTATAGGCTGCTGCCTGCTCTTCAGCCCTCTTGCGGTCAATATCCGCCACGGCAACCAGATCTAAGATTTCGAATCGGTGACAGTTTTCCATATAAATACTGCTGATTTTACCACAGCCAATAATGCCTACTTTCATTGTTTTCATGCAGGTGGGCTCCCTTCAAACGGATCGGAATTGTGGAATGCTGGTCAAGATTTGCTCATGTACGTATGTCCCTTGGTTTATCACAAAAAGTAACGGAAATTAAGTTTGGTTATCGGCCATGCCTGTGTACACTTCAGCTTTTTGGCCTGTTGTATTATTGGCAACCGCTTTGCCTGCTGCAGCCCATTTGAAGCCACTGCGCATCATTTCGGTGACTTGCTGCATCTCTACAATATCCGCATGATGACCAAGCGAGTTGTAGTACACACGGCCAGCACCCCAACGCTTCGTCCATACAACCGGCATATCCACTGGCCCATTCGCTGAATGGGGACCTTCCACGACCGGGAAACGAGTTGTTGCCAGTACTTCAACCGCAGGGTCAACGTGCAGGTAGTATTGCTCGCTTTTCACCTGAAAATCTTCAATGTGGTCCAGCAGCGGACTTGAACCGCGTTTGATGTTTACCGTATACTCGACGCCATCATTGCCCGGGTGTGCAACCCATTGACCGCCAGTCATGAACTGCCAATCGACATTGTTCCGGAACGCATCACACATCCCGCCGTGAATACCTGCGAGCCCAACGCCGCTCTGAACGGCAGCCGATACATTGTTGACCAGTTCCTGTTCAATCTGTCCCATCGTCCACAGAGGGACGATCAGATCGAGTCCCAGCAGTTTGTCGGCATCTGCATAGGCTTCCAATGTATTCGAGACCTCGACCTCAAACTGTTCTTCCTTCAAAATGCGCTCAAAAATCGCTGCTACCTGTTCCGGTTCATGTCCATCCCAGCCGCCCCATACAATAAGTGCCTTACTCATCGCTTTATCACTCGCTTTCGGATAGTTTTTATAGATCCTGCCTGTGTATCGCTGCCACGCTAATCGTTTGACTTCTCTTCATTTCAAATGCTCCAGTTTGCATCAACAGCTAAACGTTACTCACATCTCATCAAGGGAAACCCAGCGCCGTTCTGTTACAGAACGTTCTACGGCTTCGAGCACAGCCTGGCAGGCAACACCATCATGGAAACTTGGTGAAGGCTGACGGCCTTCCGAGATGGCTGTAACCAGCTCCAGCATCTCGTGTGTAAAGGTATGCTCGAATCCGATGGTATGTCCTGCTGGCCACCAGGCCTCGGCATACTTATGCGCCGGATCTGTAGCCAGAACACGCCGGAATCCCTGAACGTCCTCTTCATCTTTCGTAAAATACACTTCCAGTTCATTCATTCGTTCAAAGTCAAACCGGACACTGCCCAGGCTGCCGTTGATCTCGAATGAATTTGTGCTGCGGTGACCTGCCGCAAAGCGTGTAGCCTCGAAGCTGCCAAGTGCACCGCCTGCAAACCTGGCCAGGAACAATGTCGCATCATCCACTGTCACTTCGCCCTTCGGTGCGTCCGCATTCGAGCTTCCTTTGGCACTGAGTCCAGTCATTTCGGAAGCAAGCGGCCGTTCCTTAATGAACGTCTCACTCATTCCGATGACTTCTTGGAACTCCCCAACAAGGAAGCGTGCGAGATCAATTAAGTGTGCACCCAGATCGCCGTGCGATCCCGAGCCAGCCACTTCCTTTTGCAAGCGCCAGACAAGCGGGAATGATGGATCCATGATCCAGTCCTGCAGGAAAAATGCGCGGAAGTGATAGATCTTACCCAGGCGTCCGCTCTGAACCAATTCCTTGGCAAGCTGCACAGCCGGGGAGAAGCGATAGTTGAATCCAACCATGTGGGCAACACCAGCATCTTCTGCTGCTTGAAGCATCTCTCTCGAATCGGCAAGCGACAAGGCCAGCGGTTTCTCACAGAACAAGTGTTTACCCTGACGGGCTGCTTCCAGTGCAATCTCCTTATGTGCATCACTCGGAGCGTTAATATCAATCAGATCAATATCATCCCGCTGTACCAATTCACGCCAGTCGGTTACACTTTCGGACCAGCCGAACTGGTTCGCTGCTTCCTGGACACCTTTTTCATTCCGGCCGCAGATGACCGCCATTTCAGGCTGTAGCGGTGCTGACGGGAAAAACATGGGCAAACTGCGATAAGCATTGCTATGGGCCTTCCCCATAAACTTGTATCCTACCATTCCGACACGTAGACGTTGTGACATGTTCTTTTCCTCCTTTGGAATCTAAAATCATGCTCTATGCTACTTACGAATCGATGAAGCCCTGACGATTAACTCTGCAGGCAATAACTCTCTGTGCCACTCCGATGAAAAATCTGAATCCTTAGTTGAAGCGCTTCCATCCAGAGAACCATGTATGAGTTTTGATGCTGCCAGTTCACCCATTTCATAAAAAGGTACCCTGACGCTGGTTAGCGGAGGCACGGCCATCTCTGCAGCATCGGAGTCGTCATACCCGACAAAAGCCGGGAAATCCTCCACCCTAATCCCGCGCTCACGCAAACCGTGCATAACACCAATAGCCATACGGTCGTTGGCAGCAAATACGGCGTCGATCTCGTCAAGCCTTGCCGCAATCGTGGCTGCAGCCTCCACACCGCTTCTTCTGCTGTAATTCCCTTCAAGCAGCAGGCTGGGATCCAGCTCCATTCCGGCTTCCTGCAAACCAACGCGAACACCTTGCAGCCGCTCCTGACTGTTGGAATAACTGTCCGGACCGTTGAGAAAAGCAATATTTCGGTAATCCTGATCGGTAAGATGACGAATGGCGAGCCGACTGCCTTCCACATGATCAGCATCCACTTCCAGAAAGGCCTCTCCTGCAAAGTGTTGATTCATGACGCAAAAAGGATGACCTTCCTCTTGCAGCTGCTGCATTGCTGCCAGTTCCCCAAGGTCGTCTCTGGCCCCAAGAATAATGCAGGCGTCCACTTTTTGACGTCGGAACAGGTCGGCATAATTCATGACTTCACCTGGTGATCTGAACATGACCAGCAGATCCATACCGCTGTCTCTGGCCTTATTACCAATACCACTTAGCATTTCCGAGAAAAAATAAGCAGAAAACAAATGCGCCTTCGGAACATAAGGCAAAACAACCCCGAGGTTGCCGCTTTTGCTTCTGGCGAAGCTGCGTGCAAGGGCACTCGGCACATACCCCAGCTTCTGGGAAGCTTCCAACACTTTGCGCCTTGTCTCCTCTTTGATCGGACCAACCCCGTTAAGAACCCGAGAGACCGTAGCTTCGGAGACTCCTGCCAAGTCAGCGACCTCTTTGCGGGATGCCACGAATTTCACCCCCTTACGTCCTTTAAATACGATACTATTTGTAGAAGATTATTTTATGTACGCGCGTACATTTTCTCATGTGTTGTAACCGTTGTCAATGCTTTTAACATAAAACAGGAAGAGGATCTCTATTAGCAGATTCCCTTCCTGTTTGATTAATCTACGAGCACAAATCTTGTCCTAAGAATGATGGATGATTCTAATAGATAACCTATGGTTTGGCAGCGACTTTTAGACCTTTAAAGCGCAGTTTTGTCTAAGTCAACACACTCTGATTCACCGATGATTGGCTAAACTCTGCCTGTTCTACTATTTTAGCCGGGCTTTGGATACGGTCTGAGGGTTCCGGCGTAGCTTGCAGTTTCCGTACCTTGTGAAGCACTTCCTTGTTGGGCAGGAAATGCACGGAGCGAATGTAACGGATCGTTTTGGTTTTGGCACGCATGACAATGGAATCTGTCTCGGCACGGTCATCTGCAAGATAACGCACACCGCCCAATATCTCTCCTGGCGTTACACCGGTTGCAGCGAAAATGACATCTTCGGTACCGATCATGTCCTGCATCGTTAAGACTTTGTAAGGATTATCAATGCCCATCTGCAGGCATCGCTGGAACTCGTCTGCATTGGCAGGCATTAAGCGGCCTTGTATTTCGCCTCCCAGGCAAGAGAGTGCTGCTGCAGCCAGCACGCCTTCAGGAGCTCCGCCAGAACCAACGTATAAGTCAATGCCTGCCTCAGGGAATGCAGGCGCCATGGCACCCGCTACATCGCCGTCACTGAGGAACTTGATCCGTACGCCAACCTTGCGAAGCGTTTTAATCGTGCTCTCATGCCGTGTACGGTCCAGGATCATGACAGTCAGATCCGAAATGTTTTTGTTCAGTGCGGCAGCTGCTTTCTCTAGCGTAACCTCAACCGGGTCTTCGATGCTGACCTTGCCGACCAGTGCCGGACCTACAGCCAGTTTCTCCATATACATATCCGGTGCATGGAGCAGGTTTCCTTTTCCCGCCACTGCAATAACCGATAAAGCGTTGTTCAGTCCCTTGGCCACAATTTCTGTACCTTCAAGAGGATCTACAGCAACGTCTACTTCAGGTCCTTCAGCGTTACCCACTTCCTCGCCGATGTACAACATGGGCGCTTCGTCCATTTCTCCTTCACCGATTACCACCGTGCCGCGAATGGACACGGAATCGAACATGGCGCGCATGGCCAAAGTAGCCGCTTCATCTGCACTGTTCTTGTCACCTCGTCCCATCCAGGGGGCTGAAGCTAACGCAGCCAATTCTGTTACTCGGACAATTTCCAACGCCAGTTCGCGTTCCATTTTTCCCACTTCCTTTCCAGTTTTCAACAGCATACATGGAAAGTACTCCCAAATCCATCGCAAATCCATATGAAAATGATCTAAAATCAGCTAAGGATCATTTTTTGGAATTAACCCCTTTCTCTTTTAAGGAGCTAATTCTTATCATTTTCCAACGATATTGAGTTGGTTCTTTAAAAGATAACCTGCAGGGTAATTCCAACTTTGATTTCGTGCAGCGTGCCTTTTAGCTATTAAGAACACGAGAATAATGAATATTAAAAGGAATTTGTTTACGCATTCTAAACTTCTTCAAACAACATACAATCGATAAATTCGAGATGTTTGTTTATAGTGGTCTTACTTTTTCATCAAAATTCGAAAACGATTATAATTCTACCCTATTCAGTAAATAAAGTAGCGGAAAATCCATGAGAGTAGGTTATATTTATTTCATAATTTTGAGTTGAATTTTAAATATGTTGGTAGATGTTGGTTCAACTATTTTATTCTTCAATATAGATGAGGCTTATGGAGGTTATCGAAAATAATAAGTTTACATAATATTTATTACGTTTATTCATAAAATAAAGACCGGACGAAATGGAGTTGAGAACTCCCTTCACGCCCGGTTTTTTATTCGTTTGATATTAAAATATTATGAGCTGATCACTCACCTGTACCTCATGGCTAAGTAGCCTTCGTTTCCTCACAACTCTCACTTGCTTTACATACTGCTCTTATAATTCCTCCATATCCGGTGCAGCGGCACAGATTGCCGCATAATCCCGTTTCGATCTGTTCCTGTGTAGGCTGGGGATGATGATCAAGCAGTGCCTTGGTGGCAATGACCATCCCTGGTGTACAATAACCGCATTGAAACCCGCCCTCTTCTACAAAGGCCTGCTGTATTGGATGCAGACTCCCTTCCCGCTTACCGTGAAGCCCTTCAATGGTCGTAATTTCACTTCCTTCACATTGATAAGCCATAATCAGGCAGGAATTGACCGGTTCTCCATCCATAAGCACCATGCATGCACCGCAGCGTCCAACTTCACAGGACACCTTGGTTCCGGTCAGGTTCAAATGAGTCCGAAGCACATCCACCAGCCGGGTCGTTTGAGCAATGTTAAGTCGCTTCTCTTCCCCATTCACTACTGCTGACCAGATGTTACCAAGCGGCTTGCTCATGAGGGACTCACCCCTTCCTGTAAAGGTACATGTAGAGATTGAACCAGTTGTTCGCGCGGAACGGGCAAACGATTCACCCACACCCCGGTTGCCTGATGAATTGCTGCAGTGATTGCCGGCGCGAGTGCCACAGAACCAATCTCGCCAATCCCTCTCGGTCCAAAAGGATCCCCTTCGGGAAGGTCTTCAATAGCCTCAACCTCGAGATTGGTATGTATATCCCGAATCGTTGGAATCAAGTACGTATCCAGATTGGTAGTAAGATATCGACTATCCTGCATGACAGCATCCTCCGTTAATGTAAACCCGAGTGCCATCACACTCCCACCTTCGATCTGTCCAATGAAGCCCATCGGATTAATGACGGGGCCTGCGGCTACCACATGACGTGTATCGAGCAATTTGGCTTCTCCGGTTAACGTGTTCACTTCTACCTCTGCGGCAACCGCCGCATACGTATATAGATAGTGTCCGCCCACGACATGGTCTGGCGTGGTTGGATAATCGAAATGAGTATCAAATACCCATTCTTCCGCTGTGCCCTGGCCCGCCAAATCTGAGTAGGCAGTAACAAAGCCCAATGATTTCGTCTCTACATCAGTACTAGGCAGTTGGCCTTTACGCCATACACCGCCAGGTCCTGTCACCAGTTCATCAGTCGGAATACCCGACAAGGCCGAAGCTGCCGATAGGACTCTGGAACGGAAAGGGGTCTGCAATCGCTGCAAAGCCATCCAGGCCATCGTTGTGGAACGTGAAGCGGTGCTCGAGCCACTGTGAGGAACCCGATCCGTATCGCCAATGATGATATTTAAATCCGAAGTACTGCATTGAAACAGCTCGCAGAGCATGATCTCCAATGTAGCGATCAATCCCTGACCAAATTCTTCGTAACTGAAAGCCACTTCTATTTTCCCTTCCGAATTAAGGGATAAGCGGCCTCCTGCCGGGTCGGGAATCCCGTAACCCAATCCGGCACCATGCATGGCAATAGCAGCACCTACGCCTCGCTTAATCCATGGAGGCAGAGAAGGATCTGCCTGTGGATGCTGATGCCTTTGCCATAATTCAGAACGATCCATGGCTTCCCACACTTGCGACAGTCCGTCTGTAGTCAGAATTCTCTGATTTAACGGACCAGGGTCAGCCTTTTCCCTCATGTTCCGTCTGCGAAACTCCCATGGGTCCATATTCATGATCTCAGCGAGTCGATCCATTTGGCCTTCCACAGCAAAGATAGCCTGATTCCCACCAAATCCGCGAAATTCACCTGATAACCCATTGTTGGTATACACGGACAAGCCTTCTACGTCCACATTGGGGATGGAGTAAGGGCCTAGACAATGCTCCGTGCAGAAGTTCAGCACAGGCGCTCCAAGTGTGGCGTACGCTCCTGTATCTGCCGTAATGCGAACCCGGTGAGCTTGAATGATGCCTTCGCGGCTGATTCCCGTCTGCATCTCAATTTTCATCGGATGCCGCTTCAGACCTGCACGAACGGATTCTTTGCGGGAATTGTGCATTTTCACGGGACGTCCGCAGGTCAATGCAAGAAGAGCACCATAAGGCTGCACGTTTAGTTCGTCCTTCCCTCCAAAAGAACCGCCAATGGGAGACGACACGACACGGATGTCATCCTCGGGACAACCGATAATCCGTGCCAGCTGCATCCGGTCCTTGTACCCGTGCTGCGTGGCTGCGTAGACATTAAGCCTTCCTTCGTCATCCGGAACAAACAGACCGCCTTCTGTCTCCATATAAGCATGCATCTGACGAGGTGTATAATACGTTTCCGTGACAATATGTTCACATGCCGCAAAAGCCTGCTCCACATTCCCGCGTTTAATTTCGGTGCGATGCAGTACATTGCCCGGTCCATGTGGATGCAGCTCCGGTGCGTCCGGAGCGAGAGCTGCATCCGTGCTGTCCAGCGGGGTAAGCTCCTCATACTCCACTTGGATTGCACTGAGTGCCAGCGCTGCCCGTTCCGGGGAATCCGCAGCTACTGCCGCAAGGGCATCACCGACATAACGTACAACATCCTCGCAAAATACAGGCTGGTCAGGCGTTGCAATTCCAAAACGATTCAGGCCGGGTACGTCTTTGGAGGTAAGGACAGCATACACTCCCTCCATGGCCACTGCTTCTGTAGTATCTATAGATAGAATGCGAGCATACGGATAGGTGCTGCGCAGAACTCTTCCATGAAGCATTCCGGGTAGAGTCATATCCGTCAGATACTGGAGTTGTCCTGTTACCTTCGGAATTCCGTCCGGTCTCAAGTGCCACCGTTTTCCGCTATGTTTCCGATTCAGCAGCATGGTCTCTCTCCCCTTTTCTTGATCAAGATTTGAATCAACGGTATAGTGCTTCCCACAGTCCAGCCCCCAGCAAATTACCAGCAGTCTGCTTGCGGTATTGTTCAGTTGCAAAGACATCGCCATAGGTCACAAATTCCTCAGAGGCAGTCCTTCCTAGCGGCTCTGCTTGCATAAGCGAAGCTTCTTCGCGAAGCAGCAGCTGTTCCGAGGCAGGTAACCGCATGGCCACACCTGTCCCTCCGCCTGCTGCTATCGCAACCTTTTTCCAACGACCATCTGGATCAATCTCTCCACGAAAAGCAATGGTTACCAGAGATGCGCTAAACGTCTCTCGCCTGCCCACCTTGCGGTAAAATGCAATCTCTCTCGCGTCAGTTGCTTGGTTCTTGAGATTGGAGACAGGCAGCTTATCCAGCGGGATCTGGATCGAGATTAACACGTCACTTGGATTGCGACTGCCGTCACGTCCCCCTTTCAACCAGGAGTCTAGTGTACGGATTTCCAACCCTGCGTCCGTCATCCACTGCAGTTCTGCGTTGTATGCGAGCAATGCGGGTAACGTATCTCCGACTCCTGATACAATGTTGCCGCCAATTGTCGCTACATTGCGAATGGATGGCGCAGCTATCGTTTTCACAGCCTCTTGTAATAACGATAGATGATGAAGTAATTCGTCCGTAATACATCTATTCAATCGGGTCAGGGCTCCGATCACAATTCGATCTCCATCTATATATACGTCACTTGTTCCTGGAATACGTGCCAGACTGATCATATGCTCCGGTGAAGGTACAAGACCGCCTTCCCACTGGGTCCGCAGCAATGTTGCGCCTGCAGCGTAGCAGAAGCTTCCGTTCAACCTGTTCCTCAACATCCGGAGTTCTTCCAGATCTTCCGGCTGCCATACCGATGGCATCGCTCCTGACCCATATGCTGGTATTACCATCGTTCCATCCCCTCTCTCTTATAAGCACGATATAGGACGCTGGATTCAATCCGTATAGGCGCTGACTGTTAAAGATAATTCATCCTACAGGATCCAGATAATTCTTCAAATCATATGAGACTAAAGGGTTAGCGTCAATTAGCTTCACATCGATTTGGATAAATGTATAAATACGATCCGCGTTTTGTGCTTCATGCATGATAGGAGTAACCATACCTAACACTGCTCTTCGCTTGGAATGATATAAACGACACAAAAAGGCCAACCAAACGAACTGGATGACCTGTTTATGTTAAGAGAGCAGAGATAAGTAGATAACCTACGACTACGTTGTATTCAATTGAGGGGGCATGTTATTGGGTCGAAGTTACTTCATTTGAGCTGATTCATTTACATAATCCATGATGCGTTTCAGTTCAGCCTCCGTATCAGCGTCCCAGAAACAAAAGTCAGGCAAGTTTACCTCAGTTCCAGAGAAGGTGTCATTACGCATAATCTTCCTCGCACCCTCATCTCCGACAAGAGCAAGGAGGTGATCAAACATATGAGAGCGAAAGGCAACAGGAGGCTTCCGCCCCTCGCCGTCCGCAGCAGCTGCATAATCAGACTGTTTGTTCAATGCAAGTGCTGCCAAAACCTGATTAATATCCTGCGCCCTTATTAAGGGCTGGTCCGCCAAAAGAATCATTACACCTTCTGCCCCGTATTCCTTGGCTTCCTTGAGACCACATTGAAGAGATGCGGCCATACCAGAAGAGTATTCTGTACTGAGAGCAATTTGGAGCTTAGTCTCGCTCCTATAGTTAGCTGAGGATACTGATGCGTGGAGTACATTTTCGGGGAGCCATTCCAAGGAATCCTCCGGTTTCACCACACAGATGACCTGTTCCAATTCAGAATCGAGTGCCGCTTGAAGCGACCAGGCCGCCAAAGCTCTCCCATCCGGCATAGTCACTGCTAGTTTATCTCGGCCAAGACGGGTACTCTTACCTGCGGCGAGCAGAATGCCCGTCAATCGCATGCGTACTCCCCCTTTGAGCAGAGCAGTTTTCAGTTCCAGCAGCGCGCTTGCACGCAATCAGTTCAGCAGCAATGCTAATGGCGATTTCTTCTGGTCCATCTGCCCCGATACTGAGACCTACGGGAGAATGGAGATTCGGTGGCGGTGGTAAATCATTCAATAGTCGTGCTGTCCGTGTTTTGGAACCCATAATACCGAGATAAGCATACTCGCTTCCCGACAGCAGCTCCAAGAATTCACGTTCACGCGGGAACTGATGACTCATCAATATGAGGAAATCCCCACGTCGTATATTCAGCACAGACATGATTTCAGCCGGAAAACCAGGAACGAGATCTGCATCCGGAAACCGGTCGGACGTACACAGACCCTCTCTCCAATCCGCAATGATGACATGAAATCCAGATACCCTCGCAAGCCTGGCAACAGGTATGGCATCATTTCCCGCCCCGATTATAATAAGACGCGGTTTAGCAGTGTATAGGGTCGTTATCTGCAAAGGCAGGTTCCAGTACTCTGCCTCAGTTGATTTTACGTCCTGATCGATTTCTGTCCTGTATGAATCGAAAGACATACGAGTTACGTCTATGGAAGGAACAAGTTTCCTATCGATTGAATCAACTCGATGCCATTCATACTGAACAAGGGAATAATTATGTTGAAAGTAACGGGTAAACTCCACCGCTGAACCGGATTTGAAACAAGCGTGCATCTCAGTTAATGCACTTCTCAGTTCGCCGCAGACAGGTTCCAGCAGGACGACGACCAATCCTCCGCAGCCAATCGTTTCTCCCCAAGAGAGATCATCTTCAGGGCGCATGTCGTATTCGGCAAATGCCAGGTGTCCCGTGTCCAGCACATGTTTAACACGTGCTTGCAGGTCACTCTCGAGACATCCCGGGCTTATGCTGCCATACATTCTGCCATCTTCGGTCAAGAGCATAGAGACTCCCTGCTTACGGTAAGCATGACCTTCCACCTTGACCGCCGTTGCAAGTACACAGCGGGCCTCACCTGCTGCAATTGCACACAGATCATGCATTTCCATATTCGTCTCCACCTTTCCGAAAAGTCTTCTGCGAGCAGCAGTTATACAACATTTCCCTCTGAAAATAACCTAACTCAAATTCTCTTCATCAAACGTGCAATGCTCTTATCCGATTCGCGAAGCACGATGCCACGGTCAATGGTCTGGATCTTGCGGTTTTTGAGCACGATGCTTCCATCAATAATGACCGTGTCCACACAGCTCCGAGTCGCGGAGTACACCACGCGGGAATAAACATCTGTCTCATACGAAGGATACGTATGGAAATCATCCAGATCCAACAACACCATGTCTGCCTTTTTACCCACTTCCAGACTTCCAATTTCCTTCGAGAGGCCAAGCACTTCGGCACCACCCATCGTTGCCATGCGCAGAACCGTACGTGCATCCATGATCGTAGGCCCATGAGGAACCTTTTGAATTAATGCTGTCAGACGCATTTCCTGAAACATATCCAGGTTATTGTTGCATGGTGCGCCGTCCGCACCGATTCCCACCGCGATCTGGCGGTTAAGCAGGTCAGGAATTTCCGCTATACCCGATGACAATTTCATATTCGAGCCGGGGCAGTGGGTAACTTTTACCCCTCGCTTGCGAATGATTTCCTTCTCCTCTTCACTAAGCCAGACACAATGTGCAAGGACGAGACGTGGGGTTGCCAGACCGATATGGTCCAGATAGACAATGTTACGCATTCCGCGTTCATGTTCGACCAGTTCAATCTCGCCACGATTCTCCGATGCATGCGTATGCACCTTCACATGATACTTGTTCGATAGATCACGTACTTCAACAAGCAGCTCCTCTGTACAGGAAACAACGAATCGAGGGCAAAACGCATACTGAATGCGTCCGCCACCGAAACCATTCCATTTCTCCAGCAAATCAACACTTTGCTGCAGCGAGGTTGCCGTATTTTCACGCAGCGGTTCAGGCACTTCGTCGCCATGGTCCATCATGACCTTGCCAGATATCACCCGAATGCCGCTCTGTGCCATCGCCTGAAAAGCCGAATCCGTGTGATGCACGGTCTCCATATCCAAGATGGTCGTGGTTCCACTCGAAATCAGTTCGCCCAGCCCAAGCATCGCCGAATAATAGACGGATTCCTCATCATGCGCTGCCTCCAGTGGCCAGATTCGCTGACGAAGCCAATCCATGAGCTCCAGGTCGTCCGCACGCCCGCGGAAGAGCGTCTGGCACAAATGAATATGTGTCTGAATAAAGCCTGGCAGCAGAACTTTGCCACGGGCATCAATAACCTGATCAGCCTGAACGTCGATATGCTCGGCAATCTCTTTGATTTTGTTATCCTCGATCAGCAGATCGCCTGTAAATATATCTTCTTCCGCATTCATCGTGACAAGCTGTGCACCTTTCAGCAGGATCGTTCCCATGATAATCTCCCCTATCGTATCTATGTCTTTTTTACGCTGTTTTCATGAGAAACCTAAACCAATCCAAGCAGCAACCAAGCGTGGTTACCATCCGATGGCCATGCCATCTCCTCTGGGATCGGCAGCTCCGCTAATCATGCCATCCTCACGGATGACAATCCCTTGCGACTGACCCATAATGTCATCCCATGGCGCTCTGATCTCCACATTATGTCCCCAGCGAGCCAGCGTCTCGCATACGTCTTCATGATAGCGATTCTCCACCCGCATCGTGTCGCCTTCTTCACCCCACGTCCGTCCGTAGACCCAGCGTGGTAGACCGATTGCTTCCTGAATGGTCAGACCATAGTCGAGAACGCCCGTAAGTACGGATAACTGCGTCTGAGGCTGCCCTTCTCCGCCTTGTGTACCCAGAAGCATATAAGGCTTCCCATTGCGGGTGACAAGACCAGGCATGAGCGTATGAAAAGAGCGTTTATTCGGTTCAAGCACATTCGCATCTGTCGAATCGAGAGAGAAAAAGGACCCTCTATTTTGCATAATTACGCCAGTATCTCCCGGAACGTAGGCTGCGCCAAAATCAAAGTACAGACTTTGAATAAACGAGACGGCGTTGCCTTCCTGATCGACCACAGCAGCGTAGGCAGTATCCTGCCCGATCGTTTTGGACAAGAAGGGCTGTGCTACTGGAGGTGCAGATTGGATCTCATTCCATAACTCATCCCCGTAAGTCTTCGATAACAATTGATTCAAGGGAATTTCGCGAAAGTCAGGATCAGTGAGGTACCGGTCACGATCACGAAATGCCTTTTTCACCACTTCGGCCATCAGATGGTAGAACTCCGGCGAAGTCCGACCTACGGAAGAAAGATCTATGTGTTCGAGCATATTTAACATCATCAATATGGAGAATCCCTGCGAGTTGGGCGGCATTTGATGCACTTGATAACCCCGGTATTCCGTGCTAACAGGCTTTACCCATTCTCCCTTGTGTGCTGCAAAGTCCTGAGGTGCCAGCATGCCGCCATCTTCTCGAATCGCTGAAGTCAGACGATCTGCAAGCTCTCCTGTATAAAAAGAATCCCGTCCTCCCGCCTGAATCAGGCGAATGGAAGCAGCCAGCTCGGTCTGGACGAGCAGCTCACCTTCCTGAAGCAGTGTGCCGTAAGGGGCAAATACCGCTCGCAGCGGGGAATGGCCCATAATGAAATCTTCATCCCGTTCCAGCCACAGGCGCAGATTGCGCGATACCGGACATCCCTTCTCCGCATACTGCACGGCTGGTTCAAGCAGCTGCTCCCATGGTAATCGCCCGTAGCGGGACCACACTTCCCACCATGCATCCACCATTCCCGGAACCGTTATCGCACTGAGCACACCGCGCTGGGGAATGGCATTCATGCCCATTGCTTTGAACGTATCGGCATGAATACCTGCTGCCGAGCGGCCGCTTCCGTTATAAGCGGTAATCTCACCGCTTGCTCCATCGTGAATGAGGAAAAAGGCATCTCCCCCAAGTCCAGTCATGTGCGGATAAACTACGCCCAGTGCTGCGCTCACCGCAACAGCCGCATCATAAGCGTTACCACCCTTTTGGAGAATTGAGCTTCCAACCGCGCTCGCCAGATAATGTGGTGAGGTGACCATCACCTCTCTGGACACGGGCATCTGATTTAACATAAGGCTTCCTCCTTTCCAGCGTACACGTCGAGTGCTGCCTGCACTGCCTCCCCCGCAGGTAGCCCGTGGCGATGACGGAGCAGAACCGCCTCCAGTGCACCAAGCACATGCAGTACGTTTTTGCGCTGACAGCTGAAGCCCATGGTTCCAATTCGCCAGATTTTCCCCTTAAGAGGACCAAATGAACTCGCAATTTCGATGCCGAAATCATGTAAAAGCATGCTTCGTACTGATTCGCCATCGATCCCTTCCGGAATATGGATACACGTAACTACCGGAAGTTTGCTGGACATGTCTCCATAAATTTGAAGCCCCATACCCTGAATTCCGGCGACGAGCGCGCTTTCGTTAATCCGATGCCGCTCGAAACGCGCTTCCAGTCCTTCCTGAAGCAAAATTCGCAAACCTTCATGTAAACCATAGAGCATCGATGTAGCTTCTGTATGATGATTCAGCCGGGCAGAACTCCAATAATCCTGCAGCTGACTCAGGTCAAAATAGTTGCTTGCAATGGTTCGTCCCTCTGCCCTCGCGCTTGTCGTGTCACGGAGTCCGCGTTCGACCGTTTTGCGACTCATCAATTTTTTCTCTACGCGGCTGTTATATGTCAATGGGGCCATGCCGGAAGGAACGGATAAACACTTCTGCGTTCCGCCCATTACCGCATCCAGATACCAGGTATCGGTCTTAACGGGCGTACCACCTATGGTCGCAACCGCATCAACGACGAGAAGAAGATCCAATTCACGGCATACTTTGCCGATCTCGGCGAGGGGCTGCATCTGGCCGGTGGATGTCTCTCCATGAACCATGGCCACAATATCCGGCTTATGAGTGTGAATGGCCTTGATCACTTCTTCTGGATCAAAGACCGATCCCCAAGTCGTTTCAATACATACAACTTCCGCACCGCAGCGCTCCGATATTTCTACAAGCAAATGTCCAAACCGTCCGTATATAGGGACCAATACCTTATCCCCCGGCTGGATCAAACTAACCAACACGGCTTCAATACCGGAACGTGAGGTGCCATCTACCGGATAACACCACTCATTGTTTGTCATGTATAATTCACGCAGCATGACCATCGTTTCATTCATCAGGGACGTAAACTCCGGATCAAACTGTCCGAGGATCGGGAAGGACAAAGCCCTTAGAACTCGGGGGTCGACTTCTACTGGTCCCGGGGTCATGATGGTTCGCAAGGACGGAGATAATTCTCTATAGCTGGACATGGTCAATCAACTCCCGTAACCGTATTTATAAAGTAGCTGAACAAGAACCCGAAATCCTCGCATCAGGTCCTCCTCAGCTGTGAATTCAAGGGGACTGTGACTGATCCCGCCCTGACTTGGTACAAAGATCATCGCTGTCGGGCAGGCTGGCTGAAAAATCTGTGAATCATGGCCAGCTCCGCTGGGCATATGCATATAGGACAGCTGCTCCTGTTTGCAAATATTCTGAATATCCGCTGTGATCTGTTCGTTCATTGGAATCGGAGCAACCGACAAGTGTTCTTCCCAGTTCAATTCAAGCTGCAGTTTCGATGCAATCTGAAGAAATGCCTGAAGCATGTCATGCCAGCACCGATCAATACTCTCCTGCCGGATATGTCGGATATCAAGCGAGAATTCGGCATGTGCCGCGACCACGTTACCTACACCAGGCACAGCAGTGATCCGGCCAACAGTTGCCACAAGGGGTTCACCTGCTGCCATAGCAATCGTCCTAACCGCCGTAATCATCTCGGCTGCACCTGCCAGTGCATCCTTCCGCCATGACATAGGCGTTGTACCCGCATGATTCGCTTCGCCACTAATCGAAATACTCAATCGCTTCTGACCAACGATATCGGATACAATTCCAATCGAATGACCAAGTCGTTCAAGCACCTGACCTTGTTCGATGTGAAGTTCGATAAAGGCACCATACTTTTGAGCAGCCGGTCTGTAGCAACTGTCTGACCCGAATCCGGCTTCGCGAATCGCTTGTGAAAAAGGTATTCCATCCTTATCCGTCAAATGTTGAATGTCTTCAAGAGAGGTGATCCCCGTAATGCTTCGTGATCCCCAATAGGCAAATGGAAATCGGCTTCCTTCCTCTTCGCATAGCGAAACTACTTGAAGCGTACGCTTCGGCGCCCCGAAATGTCGTCGTAAGTACTCCAGAGCGAGTACTCCTGCTGCTACACCGTAGGCGCCGTCATACCTTCCACCGTAAACGACAGAATCAATGTGTGATCCGGTCACAATTGGGAGCTGCTCAGCTCCTGCTGCAGAATCTGCAGCTCGTAACGTGCCATATAGATTGCCGGACTGGTCGAATTCGGGAAGCAGTCCCATATGCTCCATCCGTGCAGCCAGGGCATGCTGTGCCTCGCACCAGGCTTTGTCATACAACAGGCGAGTTACGCCGCCTTTGGCATCAGCTCCGAATGTGGACAGCCAATCCAGCATGCCTTGAAGCTTCACTTCTTCCAGCTGCGGCAAGGGAAGAATCGGCTCTTCCGTCTCGGAACCCATGAACGTTTCAAACTCTGTCATGATACTCCTCCGTTCCGCGTGTGCCATTTTTCCCATACGAGCCAGCAGCAATAAACTGACCTGCAGGATTAGATGATAGCCCTCCCTTTTCGCTATATACTTTGATCCCTCGGCAGTACACTTCAGCTACGGCACATGCAAATGTACGTCCGATATATGGACTCTGTTTATGGGTATATAGCAAATCGTCCACGTTTAATGTGGTACTCGTATTCCAATCAATAAGCACGAGGTCCGCGTCTTTACCGATCGCAATTTCTCCTTTACTCTCAAGCCCGAGCCTTCTGGCCGGCTGCAAAGCAAGAACCCTTCCGAGTAAAGGCAAGCTTAAACGGCGGCGAAGATGACCTTCATCCAGCATGATCAGCAGCGTGCTCTGCGCACCGGAAATCCCGCCCCATATTTCAAAAAAATTGTCCGACTGTTTCATGGATGGTGGGCACGGTGAATGATCGGATGCGATGACGTCAATAAGCCCGGATGCCAGCGCATCCCATAATGTCTCTTGTTCGGCGCTGCTGCGGAGAGGTGGAGCACACTTCGCCACAGCGCCCAACCGAACTACATCCTGTTCTGTGAGCGTCAGGTAATGAGGACAAGTTTCAGAGGTGACGTCCTGACCGCGCCCCTTGGCTTCCGCAATTCGTTCTAACGCTTCTCTCGTACTGATGTGCACGAAATGCAGCGGACACCCGGTTTGTTCTCCATATTGAAGCGCCCTGGTGACGGCTAAGACTTCTGCTTCTGCAGGACGGGATTTCACATAATCCATTGGCCCTGTCTTTCCTTCGGCAATGCTTCTCGCGCCAAGCTGTGCAACCATTTCTTCATCTTCGGCATGAAGGGCGAGTACACGATTGAGCCTCGCTATCTCGTGCATTCCGTCCAAAAGCGTTTGCTCATCGGCTCTTGCAAAGATGTCCTCTCCTTCTCCGCCCGGCTCCGACATAAATGCCTTGAATCCGGCTGCGCCGGACTCAGCTAAGTTCATTAGCTGCTGCCGATTACCCGGAACTAACCCTCCCCAGAATGCATAATCGACATAGGAGCGATCTTGGGCAGCTTGCTTTTTCATATTCCAAGCTTCCGGACTTGTCGTTGGTGGGACTCCATTAAGCGGCATATCAACATAAGTGGTAATTCCTCCTGCAGCAAGCGCAGCCGATCCCGAACTGAATCCTTCCCAACTGGCCAGCCCCGGTTCATTAAAATGAACATGGATATCCACTACGCCAGGCATAACGGTGAAACCAGCTGCTTCGACTACCTCAGTTCCTTCCTCAACCTTCAGTTGAGCGGATAAAGCTGTGATTTTCCCATCTTGGATACCAATGTCCAGCTGCTGTACACGATCTTTTAACACGACCCGGGCTCCCCGGATGATCGAATCAAAATTTGCCATTTGGATGCCCTCCCTGTGTCAGAACCAGTGTTCAAAATTATTCAGCTTCCGCGGTATGTACTGTAACCTCCTGGAGCGATTAGTAAAGGAATATGATAATGACTTTCAGTATCGGATACGGCAAAACGGATGGGTACAACCGTCCATAATGCTTGCACCGATTGTTCAGGTGAACGAGTTGCATAGTACTTTTCGACGTCAAAATGAAGCTCATAAATGCCTTGCTCCAGCCGGCCCCCGTCCAGTAAGGGTGCATCCAGACGGCCATCACCGTTGGTCACCGATTCGGTAACTTTTATCCTGGACTCCGATTCTCCATCCGTTTGGACCAGATGCAGTGCGATCCGAACTCCCTCGGCTGGTACTCCTTTGGATGTATCCAGTACGTGTGTTGTTATGCGTCCTCCAGCCTCTGTCATTACGATCTACCTACTCTCTTCGAATCATTGTACTCTGCTTCAAGGTCTTCCCTAGTCATTGAAAAACCTTGAAACCCGTATGGTGGTCTGGGCTCGGTATACACCTTGCCTTCTCCTTCGGCCACTTCTTCCAGTACCGTATCCCATGTCCGATTGTTGGATTCAAACGATACTTCAGTTAATTGCCCGAATCGCTTCAATATACGGAGTCCGATCTGATACAACAAATGTTGAATGGATGCAGATCGGCATTCGTGGAACACCGCAGCAGCAATATCACTTACTTGTTCAGCAGCCACATAACGTCCGCGCGTATCATCCATTCCATCTCTTGGGTCGTGGTACCGCCAGTTGATATCCAGAAAAATGAACAAGGGACGATCTCTTGTCTCAGGCAGCGAGGTATATTCATCCTTGATAAATCCCGCAAATTCACTACCCTTAACCTTGATCAGTCGCAGATCAGCTAGACCACTGAAATGGTTACTCCATTCAATTTGATTACCGTTTCGTTCTGCCTCTATTGCTGCCGTACCCCGATCATTTTGCGAATACCGGAATACCATCGTGCTTGATCGATAACTTCCATCGGCTCCAATGGGTACATCTTCAAAAGGGATCTGATCCGCGGTCATCTGAACTTTCATCATTTGAGGGTATTTCTCAAGAAAGAGCTGACTCACATACGCAAGAAATCCCTCAACGGTAGCACCGGTATAACTCGCAGCGTGCTTGAGAATAAAATTCTTCATGGAATCCGTGGCCACGATGCTGGAATTATCCCCTTCCGTAAACGAAGGCAAGAATGCATCCCCTTGCACAGCTATCTTAATGTTCATGCCGAAGAGAACATTGCTTCTTCCGGTAAAAGGGGATTCCGGTATTGATCCGATCCCGGTTAGAGGTTTGGCATAGGAGCGATACAACCACACGTCACCTTTGCCGTAATACATGGTTCGTTTCGGCACCACAGCAGGCTTCGGTTCAATTTCATGTTCATGCCCAATTTGAACCAGCCACTTCTCCAGCCGGATAAATGCAATTTTGAATACTTCATTTAAAGCCGTTTGAAATTCTTCATCCCTATTTCGCGAGCGACGCTGACGCATCGATTCGAGAATGGACTGAGCGGTATGACCTTTTACCGCCAATATGAATGGAAAGCCGAATCGGCTTGTATATTCCTTGTTTAATTGATTCAATTCGTCATACATTTCAGGGGAGAGAGAATCCAGTCCAGCACCAGCTTGTTCCTTCACAGAATTGCTGCTCATGCTGATTCTTGCGCCGAGATCGGGATGGTTGCGCAGCAGCTGCAGGATGACATCGTCGTCAGACGTTTCAACAACATGTTTCATGATATTCATCATGTGTTCTAATGAATTAAAGGGTCGCAAAGTCCAGGAACGTTCAGCCACCCAAGGTGATTCCTCAAATAAGCCACCAAAGGTATGCACGAACTGTGTGACAGACCAGCTGTTAACGAGTTTCATAAAATCGCTCATGTCAGAACCTCCGGTCTACTGTGAATTGTTGTTCTTCATTTTAAGGTCCAGGGCAGGATGCAGCAATAATATCTACGCAATTTTGTAATATAACATAACATCATATTCACGAACTGTTATCTGTGCACAGGGATTAAGGGTCTTCATGTCACATAATCTAAAAAACCGTACGCCAGATAAGGGGCGTACGGTTTTTGATCTAAATTATGATGATAGTTATGAAGCACAAAAGTCGGCAACTCTGGATTTGTTCGAGTTGTGTATTTCTATCTGCGATCTGTTCACTCTCTGTCTAATGCATCCTTATGGTCTTTCGGTTCTTTTATCCCGGCCAAATTTACGGAACGTAAATACCAGTTTTAACTTTAGCAAGTCATTCGTTTTTTTAAAGTCCATCTGCAGAAGACTTCCGATTTTCTCCATGCGGTACGTAATGGTGTTGCGGTGAACAAACAGCTGCTTCGCAGCTTCGTTGATCAGTCCATCGTTCTCAATGAAAGATTCGAGTGTGTTCATCAATATGTGATTAGGGTCCCCATCTCTAGCCAGCAGAGGTTCCAGTACTTTATTACAGTAATTCTCCATAATGTTATCCGGGACATGTTGGAACACATAGGCAAACTCCAACATCTCGAACTGGAGTGCGCGATCCTTCATTCCGAAGCGGCGTGCCAGCTGCCGGGTATCCAGGCATTCCTGATAAGCTTCACGTAATGATTTGGGCTCATGTTTCATTTTGCTAATCCAGAATCTCGGCACAGATGCTCCTTTTGCCTCCTGAGCAGATAATACATCCGCGAAGCGACTGAGTAGAAAACTCGAAAGTTCCTCCCCATAGTCGCGCCCTGTCGGGCATGTATATATCGACAGAATGCCATCTTCCATCTGAAAATGCTGCGACGCCGTAAATTGCATCAATGGATTATATTGCAGTTCACGATGAATTTGCTTCAGCAGCTTCCCCTCGGCGAAAACCGAAGGTTCCAGCGTAATGAGCACGCATTGATAAGTACCCTGAAACAGATGAACGCCTTTGTTCTCACTGAGTCTGGTCAGCTCCTCCACCGTCATTTTATTATCGAGGTATTGGGTTAACAATGTACGCATCTCATCCTGCACAGTCGGATTAATGTGTTCACGATAGGTCATATCCATATAAAATGCCAGTACGTCCGCAGCCTGCTGAAATAATTCTTCCTCTGCCCTCAGGGAGAGGGCTGAATCTGTAAACACGAGCAGAAACCCATACTCTTCATCATTTTGTTTGATGGGAACCCGATGACAACTGCCCTGATTCCATTTCACGCGATGCATAACGGATTTCCATGGCCACCCCTGTACCAATGCATCTCCGGCAATCGTCTCACTACCATAGAGTACATGCCCCCTGGAGCCTATAACTGCAAGCGGGTAGTTTAATACAGTCGCAAGCTCGGCAAACACATTTCGATGCTGCTGCTGTTGTTGTAATGCAAAATGCATTAGCTTCTTCTGTTTCTGTACAACTTCATGCAGCAGCCGGTGACTTCGCTCGTGTTCCGCCTTGAACAGAGCATTCATTTGGTCCGAAAACGTGAACTGGAATGGCAATTCCAGCAGCGGCAAACGTAAACGGTCCGCCTCTTCTATGATCCCTTGGGGAATGGACTGCCAGAAACGTCCGAGTTTAATGCCGAGTCCTGCACATCCGCGGTCATTTAGTCTGCGCATTAATCGAAGGGCATCTGTTTCATTGTCTTTCATGATAAAAGCGGTTGTGAATAACAACTCTCCGGATTTAATCCAATCCGCGATATCTGGGGCATCCATGACGTTAACGGATTTCATCATCCGTGAAGTCCCCTCCCCGCCGGCAACGAGTCTGGCCTCAGACAACGGATATACTTGCAAAGCCTCTTTAACCGTAAGCTGCATAGACACGACCTCCCACATATATAACTTATTAAGTTATATTTTTCTCTTATAATGGAAATGAAAAGCTCTTCTCCAGGGTTAACAACCCATTCACTTCATCGGAATCAAACTATTTGTTAAGTATTATAACATCAAATTTGATTTCAGAGCTTACATGACAAAAATAAAACCAATGACATCATTGCAGCGTGAGCTTGGCAATTTATCATTGGTTTTATAATGTGTATGAAATGATTGATTTGCGGTAAATAAGTTCTTAAATCTCTAGCGTTTCCGGACTAAGCCACAATTTCATTCGGGAGATTACCTCTTTGATATTCAGCGGCTTGCTAATATAGTCCGAGGCACCTGCTGCAATGCATTTATCACGATCTTCTTTCATGGCTTTAGCCGTTAATGCAATGATCGGCAGCTGGGTAAGCTTCAATCGCTCCCGAATCTGACGTGTCGTATCGTAACCGTCCAGTTCCGGCATCATGATATCCATCAAAATAATATCGGGATTGGCTTCCCCGCGTTCCAGCATCTCCAGACATTCATACCCGTTCTGCGCGGTAATGATATGCATGCCATACTGTTCAAGTGCATTCGCAAGAGCATATACGTTACGAATATCGTCATCTACGACAAAAACTTGGCGCCCCCTTAATAACGATTCTTCCAGAGGTGTCAGCAGAATCTCATCTTTTGATGTATTAGATAGAGATCCCACGATGGGAATCGTTGTAGCTGCTTCGTTCAAGAATAGTCGTGAGTTATTCCTTGTCTCAGGCTCCTCTGGTCTCAATGGCAAGAAAAGAGTAAATACACTGCCCTGTCCTTCACGACTGGTCGCCGATATGGAACCCCCGAGCAAAGTCGCAAGAGATTGGGAAATGGACAAGCCGAGTCCGGTTCCACCGTATTTCCTTGCAGTCGCGCCATCCGCTTGTTTGAATGCATCAAAGATCTGCAGCAGCTTATCGTCTGCGATGCCGATCCCCGTATCACTGACCGAAAATGCAATAACATCCGCCTCTGAACCACCTGGTTCAGGGCTTGCCAGATTCATTCGGGAGATCGTCAGAGCAACTTCGCCTTCGTCTGTAAACTTAAAAGCGTTAGAGAGCAGGTTTCTTAGAATCTGATGCAAGCGCATCTCATCCGTGACTATCGTTTCCGGTAAATGGCTTTGCATCTGAATCCGGAAGTCGATTCCTTTCTGCTCAGCGGTTTTTAAGAAATACTGATTCATCGTCTCCGGCAGGACACCGAGATAAACTTCGCCAAGATCAATGTCCATCTCCCCTGCCTCCACTTTGGACAGATCCAAAATGTCATTGATCAGATTAAGCAAATCTTTGCCTGAAGTATGAATTACCGATGCGTATTTTTGTTCTTCGCTACTCAAGTTCTCATGTTTGTTTTCAGCCAAAATCTCGGACAGGATGAGCATACTATTCAGGGGAGTACGTAATTCATGTGACATATTAGCCAAAAATTCAGATTTATATCCCGAACTTGTCCGCAGCTGGTCTGCTACACTCGCAAGCTCGCTCGCTGACGTTTCTGCTGCATGTTTTTGCAATTCCAGACGCTCGTTCAGCATATGCAGCTCTTCGGTTTGCATCTGCAGTTCTTCTGTTTGTGACAGCATTTCCTCGGTTTGCAGCTGAAGCTTCTCCGATTGAGCTTGGAGCTCCTCGTTCAGTACCTGGGATTCATCATATAACTGCTGCAGTTCCATGCGTGTCGCTGTGGAGTGTAGAGATACACTGAATATTTCAACTAATTCATGGAGCTGTTCGAGTTCGTTCTCCTGCAATGGCTTTAATGAAGCCAACTCTATGACCGCGATCGTTCGTCCTTCGAAGATCACAGGCACGACTGTAAGAGATGTTGCAGAAGCATGGCCTAGTCCCGAAGAGATTCGAATATAGTTCTGTGGCAAGTCATTCATACGCAGTATCCGTTTCTCCACCGCACTTTGACCCACGAGCCCTTCGCCTGGTGCAAGTGACACTTTGCCGATGGAGTGCTCTTTGTCTCCATCTGCTGCATAAGCAGCTACGCGCAAGAGCCGATTATCCTTCCAGTAGTACAGTACACTGTAGGGAACCTCCAGCAGAATGGCAAGCTCGTTCAGGAAAAGACGTGACAAACCCTCCAGATTAGTCGGGTTCTGCAGGAGTGTAGCGATACTCGTAAGCTGATCCTTCACGCGATTCTGCTCCTGCACTTTATCGAGCAGCTTGTTAGTCTCCCGTCCAAGGTCACCCACTTCATCTTCGGTTCGCACATGAATCCGTTCTGCCAAATTGCCGCCTTGGGAAATATTACGAATAGTTTGTCTTACGTCACGCAGCGTTTTGACAATATTACCAGAAATCATGATCGCTGCTCCGATTGAAAATGCAGCAATGGCAGCCCACAGGGTATACATGATCGTAAGCAGGGTGGAACTGCGTTCGGCAAGACTGGTTACTCGTGCTTCCGTCAAAGCAATTTCTGTATTACGAAAGCCTGCAAGTTGTGAACGAAGCAAATCGATTTCGTTTTTACCCGGATCGGATTGGAAAAACGTAATCACTTGCTCCTGATCACCCTGATTTTTCAATGCAATGGAAGGTTCTGCTGCAACCTCAATCCAGCGTAGAATATGCGTTTTGATCGTTTGCAATCTCTGCTGTTGGGATGGGTTATCACTAATGAGTCCGTATAACTGGTCATAGTTCGAATTCCACTCCGAGAGTGCTTGATTGTAGGGCTCCAGGTAGCTGTCTTTTCCTGTTAGCATGAATCCTCGCTGTCCAGTCTCCATATCGAGTACATCCTTCTCAATGGCATTGGTCAGGTTATGTACTTCGAGGTCATGATGGCTTATAAAATCGTTTTCTTTTTGCAATTCGTTAATTTGAGCCGATAGAACCAGCAAGGCAGCTCCAAATAACAATACAACCACTAGATAGCCCAACAAAATTTTGGAGCGTATCGTAAACCTTCTCTTCTTCGACAACGCGGAAACCTCCAATGAAATCAATCAATTCACGCACAACAATTTAGATCTGCATATGTAGTTTATATGGATACATGAAGTCTGACAAGCATTATATCCAATCTAGGCTTATATCGTCATTGACATAGTACAAGGTTATCATTCTGGGGTTAAACGCATTTCGGTCATGTGGGTGCAGTCTGACTATTCTGGGGTTGTAAGCTCTGACAAATTCAGACATAGTCAAGAAGGTTTGGATATATTCTTAACAAGAAAAAACGACCTGCATATGCGGGTCGTTTCTTCCTCTAGTGTTTTTGCACTATAAAAAAACTTAAGCTTTCGGAGCAATCATTTTCGCTGGGTCCACATACTGATCGAACTGCTCTTCGGTAAGCAACCCGGTCTGCAGAGCAGCCACTTTCAGAGACAAGCCTTCTTTATGAGCCAGCTTCGCAATCTTGGCTGCGTTCTCATATCCAATATGCGGATTAAGAGCAGTAACCAACATAAGCGAGTTGTTCAGGTTATGTTCGATTTGACCCAGATTAGGTTCAATACCCACTGCACATTTATCGTTAAAAGCAATAATGGAGTCCGCAAGCAGTTGTACGGATTGCAGGAAGTTATAAATAATGACCGGTTTGAACACATTCAACTCAAAGTTACCCTGACTTGCCGCGAATCCGATGGCAGCATCGTTCCCCATCACTTGCGTTACAACCATTGTCAGTGCTTCGCTCTGGGTTGGATTCACTTTGCCTGGCATGATGGAGCTGCCCGGTTCATTCTCCGGAATGCGGATCTCTCCGAGTCCACTGCGCGGACCACTTGCAAGCCAGCGCACGTCATTGGCAATCTTCATCAGATCAGCTGCAAGCGCTTTAACAGCGCCGTGGGCGTAAACGACTTCATCATGACTTGTAAGTGCGTGGAATTTGTTTGGTGCGGATACAAAATCCTTACCTGTATGTTTGCCGATCTCCTTGGCGGTATAATCGCCAAAGTCAGGATGAGCATTGATGCCTGTTCCCACTGCGGTACCACCAATGGCCAGTTCCTTCATATATTGAACACTATCACGAATCATGCGCTCACTCTTGTCCAGCATCGCTTCCCAGCCGCTGATCTCCTGTCCGAGTGTGATAGGAGTAGCATCCTGCAAATGGGTACGTCCGATCTTGATAATATCCTTGAAAGCTTCGGATTTGTCTGCAAAGGTAGATTTGAGTACAGCAATGGCTGGCAAGAGCTGGTCTTCGACAGCAAGTACACCTGCAACATGCAGAGCTGTCGGGAACGTATCGTTGGAGCTCTGGGACATGTTCACATCGTCATTCGGATGCAAACGCTCTTCCTTGCCCTTCTGTTCAAGAAGCTGATTACCCAGATTGGCGATGACTTCGTTCACATTCATATTGGACTGCGTGCCGCTACCAGTCTGCCATACAACAAGCGGGAAATGATCGTCAATCCGACCGGCAATGATCTCGTCCGCTGCATAGGCAATCGCATCCGATTTGGCGGCAGACAGCTTGCCGAGCTTATGGTTGCTCGCTGCAGCACTCTTTTTCAAAATGGCAAGTGCACGAATAACTTCCATCGGCATATGCTCACGACCAATCGGGAAGTTTTCCTTACTGCGCTGTGTCTGAGCCCCCCATAGTCTGTCCGCTGGTACCTTCATCTCTCCGAGCGTATCTCTTTCAATGCGGTATTCCACTTGATTTTCCTCCTCCAAAAAGATGAATTCTATTTCTCGAAAATTTAATCATCTCGTCATATTATACATGATTGTCGTTCAGATTTTCACCTTTTCGACAAAATTGTAAGCGTACGTCAAAACACGCAATCGTTTATTGACTCATGAAATTACGAATAGATTGGATACAAACGACTGGCTTGTTCGAAGATCTCACCAGGTTCAAGTCCAACTAATCCGATTTCTTCGGCAGGTAGTCCTTGTACATTCGGTGCATTAACCAGGTTCATCTGAGGTTCAGGACAGAAGAATCCACCTTCCGTGTTGTTGTTCCAGATCATCCAGTGTTTGTATGAAGCTCCAACATCATAAACAAATTTGTCCCCTGTACGTTGGTTCGTGAGCTCCATATAATTTCGACCATTCTGGGGTTCCGCTGTATAGTGATTATCCATGGATTCGAAGAATGGGCTAACCCCTTCTGTCTTCAACTTCTCCTCATTCGGTGAAAGCGGTTGAAATTGCCCGGTAGGCAAAGAACGTTCATTCAGTTCACGGCGCTGACCG
Organism: Paenibacillus illinoisensis NBRC 15959; assembly: GCF_004000925.1. Classification (GTDB taxonomy): domain Bacteria; phylum Bacillota; class Bacilli; order Paenibacillales; family Paenibacillaceae; genus Paenibacillus; species Paenibacillus illinoisensis. The sequence goes on from NZ_BIME01000013.1 coordinate 142,805, forward strand.
ATGGTGATTTTGGCGGTATAGTCCGACAAATCACTGTCGGGTACAAAGGCGACATTAATGGCTGTATGGAACGCGAACAAATTGGGCATGCGCTCTTTGCCGTTATTACGAACCTTCAGCTGCTGCTGGAGCCCTGTGCTGTCAAGAGAGTAACGAAGCGTTACCGTGAACGTGAACGGCAAATATTGATGGAAAAGGTGTCCTTCTTTTATCTCTTGGCTCAGCAGGATATAACTCTCCAGTTCAGTCGTTCCATATCCTTCTACCTTCCAATCTGCCTCGTGTAAAAATCCGTGCAAATGATTGCCCGTAGCAGGTTCATTTACAGGTAATTGATAGATTTCGCCATTCCAAGGAAAGCGGCCATCTTCATAGCGATTCGGCGGAGAAAGAACGGGAATGCCGTACACGGCCGGAGCAGCCTTGAATGCATCCATATTATTCAAATCAGGTTCACGAAGATAGCGATGACCGCGTTCTGTATCACGAAACGCAACCAGGTTCGCACCCACGCTTGGAATTACGGCCGCCTCAAATTGATTGAATCGAAGCCATACCGCCGGAATTCCGCCAAATTGCTCCTCATACGCTGAATTCTGTGTCATTGTTATATGTACCTCCTGCATACTAGGGTTATATTATACGGCTCGAATATATCATGACTGGGCACAAAATACCAATCTGTGATATAGAACATTTTCATCATCAGGCGACAAAAAAGACAGCTGCACTGTTCGCGGCTGTCCTCCAAATGTTCATTTCATATCGTTTAATCGACATATTTGCCGTGCTCCGGCACAGCATCCTGTTCAAAATCCTGATCAAGCTGCTCAAGCGAATCACGCAAGAAATCACCTGTCAGCGAATGTCCATGCCCCGTGACCACGACGCGTGGCTCCAAGTTCCTGATCATATGAACGGATCGATGAGCCTCGTCCCAGTCCGTCGTAAAGTATGCAGGTGGACCATGCATCTGTTCATCCTGCAGCAGTACACTCCATAGCGATTCCTGTTTTACCGAAATAATGGCGTCTCCCGCAATCAGGAAACGGTCCTCCTCGCGAAAGAGCGACACATGACCAGGTGTATGTCCTGGAGTATGGATCCAACGCCATCCTGGCATACCAGGTACCGAATGGTCCTCCGGCAGGCTGAAGATGCGATCATCCAGGTTAATTGCTTCGTTCGGATAGGCAAATGACAATCTTGCCATCAGTCCCCCACCTACGGAAGGGTCGGCTGGTGGATAATCTTTAAGGCCCGTTAAATAAGGTAATTCCATTGAATGGGCAAAGACGGGAACACCCCAGAACTGTTCAAGCTCTATTACAGTACCTACATGGTCGAAGTGACCATGTGTCAATATGATGGCGGACGGCGGTCCCTGAAACCGTTCTGCTGCGATCCGCACAATATGATCCGTAAATCCCGCCATCCCGGTATCCACTAGAATCCAGTTCCTGCTTCCCGGTTCACCGATGAATACTACATTAACAAATAATGTACGCAGACTGAGGATATCATGCGCGACTTCTTCAAGCCCCGTCATTCCTGCTGTGATCAGATTGTCAGATGTCATCCACGGTTACCTCCCATTCAGGCGATTGTCCCTCTGTTTGCCATCCATAGACTGCCCCTTTTTGGGATATCTATTCCCCTCATCTAATTAAAAATAGACGATGCATACCCGTTCGGGCACACACCGTCTAGTATAGTCTGTTCATTCACATAATAGAACAACTTCCTATGCTCTGATTACGCAGGAAAGGCATCCAATGCCGCGTCAAGCAGCTTGTCGTATACATCGTCGTCGTTTTCGAGCAGCTCGTCCATCCGCAGAAGTTCTTCTTCATCACCGGATTGCTCCGTGAAATGGAGACTATAATCCCAATCTTTGCCGTTCTTGCTCATGAACGTTACCTCATAAATGGACTTTTCCCCTTCTGCACGAAAAACGGTTGTTCCAATATAGGATTTCTCGTCTTCCCGACGCATCTCGGCACGAATAATTTCGATATTCACCAACATACACTCCTTTAATCTCTCATCTGTAACAGGTCTACAACAATTATGGTAAACCTAGTTTGGTAATTATTATTGGTTAATTGTACAATATATATCGTAGCAACGTATACCTTATTCAAATGAAGGTCCTCGGGGGTATCCATACATACATGATTTGAGGGCTTCATGTTCCAGTGAACGAGCTACGGAAACCTTATATAACAGGAGGAGAATATAGCATGAATAATAATTTTGAGCTTCATCTACAGCAGTACGCGGAACTAGCTGTCAAAGTGGGAGTAAACGTCCATCCTGGACAAACACTCGTTGTAAATGCACCAATCACTGCAGCACACTTTGTACGCAAGATCGTGAAGGCTGCCTATGAAACAGGTGCCAAGCTGGTCAAAGTAAACTGGAGTGATGAAACCGTAACACGTCTTCATTATGATCTCGCACCGGATGAGGCATTCTCTATCGAACCGAAATGGTTTGCGGGTGAAATGACAGAACTCGTAGAAGAAGGGGCTGCCATCCTGCATGTCATCGCGGAAAACCCTGACCTCTTGAATGGTGTGGCTCAAGAACGTATTGTTACCAGTCAAAAAGTGCGCGGAAAAGCACTGGAGAAATATCGTGCCTACCAGATGGCTGATAAATTCAGCTGGTCCATCGTTGCAGTCCCTTCCCCGGAATGGGCTGCCAAAGTATTCCCGGATCTGCCTGCGGAGCAGCAAGTGGATAAGCTATGGGATGTTATTTTCAAAACCGTTCGTATTGGCGAGCAGGATGCCGTTTCCGAATGGAAAACACATCTGCAAAACCTCGATTCCCGTGCTGATCTGCTCAATACGAAAAAATATAAAAAACTTCACTATACTGCCCCTGGAACAGATCTGACCATCGAACTTCCAGAAGGACACATCTGGGTATCCGGTGGTAGTGTGAATGAACAGGGTCATGTCTTCATCGCCAACATGCCAACGGAGGAAGTATTTACGGCTCCGCTGAAAACGGGTGTCAATGGCACCGTTCGCAGCACCAAGCCACTGAGCTATGGTGGGAATCTGATCGATGGCTTCTCTCTTACTTTCGAGAATGGCCGTATTGTTGATTTTACTGCAGAACAAGGACATGATGCCCTGCAAAACCTCATCGAAATGGATGAAGGTGCGCACTATCTGGGTGAGGTCGCTCTTGTTCCCCATAAATCACCGATTTCCGATACGAACATCCTGTTCTATAACACCCTGTTCGATGAAAATGCATCCAACCACTTGGCCATCGGTAATGCCTATGCATTCTGCTTGGAAGGCGGCAAAACGATGTCGAAGCAAGAACTGATCGATAATGGTTTGAACTCCAGCCTTACCCATGTGGATTTCATGGTTGGATCGGCTGACATGAACATTCACGGTGTTACTTCCGAAGGAAAAGAAGAACCGATCTTCCTGCAAGGTAACTGGGCATTCTAATTTTTACGCTACATGAAGAGAGGAGAGTACTCCTCTCTTTTCCTGCGTAAGCAGGCAAAATTATAGATACGGAGGTCACTACCATGTTAACTTTTGAACAAAAATTGGATCGTTATGCCGAGCTGGCAGTTAAGGTGGGGGCCAACGTACAACCCGGTCAAATTCTGGTCATCAGCGCCATGATCGATACCGCTGAATTTGTACGCCTGCTCGTTCGTAAAGCATACGAAGCCGGAGCCAAGCAAGTCATCGTAAAATATGGAGATGAAACTGTCAATCGCCTAAGATTCGAGATGGCTCCGCTGGAATCATTCCAAGAGCCGCCCAAGTGGCATGCTGCGGAACTTGAAGAGCTTGCAGCGAACAACGCTGCCTTTCTGACCGTACTCTCTTCAAGTCCAGATCTGCTCAAAGGGATTGATCCTGAACGAATTTCGACCCATCAGCGTACATATGGACAAGCCATGGCCAAATACCGACAGTATCAGCAGGCTGACAAAATGAGCTGGACAGGTGTTGCCTGCCCTTCACCGGACTGGGCTGCAAAAGTGTTCCCCGACCTGCCAGCCGCTGAGCAGATGAAGCAGCTTTGGGAAGCTATTTTTGCCGCTGTCAGAGCAGATTTGGATCATCCAGTTGAAGCTTGGGAACAGCATATCGATCGATTGGAACATAAAGCAGTTGCCCTAAACAGCAAAAAGTATAAAGCACTCCATTTTGTCTCCCCTGGAACGGATCTGACGGTTGAACTACCTGAAGGTCATATCTGGGCACAAGCGGGCAGTGTAAATGAACAAGGGACTCGATTCGTAGCTAATATTCCGACAGAGGAAGTATTCACTGCTCCTAGCAAATATGGTGTCAACGGTACAGTGTCCAGCACCAAACCGCTGAGTTATGGCGGAAGTATTATCGATCGCTTCTCTCTCACTTTTGAGAGTGGCCGAATCGTTGATTTTCATGCGGAAGAAGGTCAGGATACGCTGGAAAGATTAATCAACATGGATGAAGGATCTCACTATCTTGGCGAGGTTGCACTTGTACCCTTCCATTCTCCGATCTCAGAGAGCGGCATTCTATATTACACGACGCTGTATGATGAGAACGCCTCATGCCACCTCGCGATCGGCAGTTCCTATGCCTTCAATATGGAAGGCGGAAAAACCATGTCCTCCGAAGAACTTGCTTCTCGTGGCATGAATTCCAGCATCACGCATGTAGACTTCATGATGGGTTCTCCGGAAACCAACATTTATGGCATTACCGCAAGCGGAGAACGGGAAGCGGTCTTCCTGAATGGAGATTGGGCATTTTAAGCTTTTCCAATGAATAATCACGTTGTATCGATATCTTAAGGCTGTCTTGCAGACCAGAATGACTGGTTTGGCAGGCAGCCTATTTTGGTTTCGGCGAGTACCTTTCTAAGGTTGTCTTAGCAACCTCCCATTGTATCGTTTCCATATAATGTTGTAAAATGAAATGATACCAATGTTTGTGGATTGTTCACCAGAAAGGAGAACATCATGGCCAATCGGCTCCAATTACTCTTGGCCTCAGATTTCCATAATTTGAGCCCTTCACTTCAGGAAGAAGTGTATTACGAATACTATAATATGGTTCATGGACTCATCGTTTATATCATCAAGGAACGTGCTGCAGCAGAAGACATTATTCAGGAAGCATTCATTAAAATTATTAAAAACAAACCCTCTTTCGAGAACGAAGTTAAACTGAAAGCCTGGCTTAAGGTCGTCACCCGGAATACCGCCATTAATTATCTTAGAAAAAATAAAAATAACCGTAACCAACTGGATACGGATAGTGTTTTTATAGATATGGAGACGATCAATCAGACAGCAGCTTCCGTAGAGAGTACCGTGGAGACGCAAATGATGCAGGAATCTATTGAGTTCTATCTGGAGCAACTTAAACCCGAATACCGGGTATTAATAGAGCTGCGCTGGAAAGAAGGTCTGTCCTATCGGGAAATGGCTGAGCTGCTGGACACTTCGGAAGAAATTGTGAAACAACGTTTGTTCAGGGCCCGAGGTAGTATCAAGAAGCAATTACATAAGGAATGGGGTGGGACCATTGAGCAAAGGCAAGTCAGATAGACATATTGAGCATTATCATACAGAGCAAGAAGAAGAGTATTTTGATGCCGTCTTTGATCTGGCCTTTGATGAGGCTTTCAATCAGGCTCTCTCTGCTCCCCCTGCCCCTGACTCCCAGCAGATGCATCAATCCTGGCTCCGTGTTCAAAAGGAAATTACCCGGATTGCTGTCAGAAAGAAAAGAATGCGTACCTTGAAATTGTCCGTTGTGGTAGCTGCCTCCCTAACGATCGGTGGCGTCATTTTCAGTCTGCCATCCGGAACGCAGGCCGTTTCCCCTTTTGTTCAGTCAATCAAGGATTGGGGCAATGGTATGAAATCCATCATTATTGAAGATCGCACCGCACAGCTTGGCGCAGATCCTTCTACTGCCAAAACACTCCCACCGCCTGAACCCGGACTTAACGAAGCTCCTACAATTGCTACTGGCGAGGAGGCCGAGGAGTTGCCAAAACAAACCGTGGAGAAAGACATTTTATTTGATGATATCGTCGTAACGGAAGAAATAGCCCGCTCGGGATTCAATGGTGACTTTTTGTTGTCAAGAGCAATACCCGAGCGTTTTAAAGAGATAAAATTTGAACTTACCGTGAATCCTGAAATTCCGGTCGATTCAGATGAGTATTATAAATCCGATCGTATGAGAGTCCGCTACACGGGTGATAGCGTGAATGGTGAAGAACAAATTATTCAATTTGATTATTACTATGTTAAGCCAGGGCAGGTCATCCAAGGGACCATGCTTCGTGAAACCAGTGTAGTCAAATTAGCTGACGGTAGTGATGCTTTTGTATCCATCGGCCCGCCATATAATACTTTTCAGTGGATGATGGGTTCGGTCAACATGAGCTTGTTTGGAACGGTCACGAAGGAAGAAATGATTGCCATTGCCAATGACCTGCAGGAACAAAAATTCCCTGGCAGCACGAGACAATGAATCAAAATAATACATTATTCGAAATATCGGTTGTATTTTCAGAATTGGTTCCGTCATTCGCCGTATGTGTGCTAACGACCCGGTAGTAATAACCTGTGATCACCGTCCAGCTCGACTGTGCCGTCAGGGATTGTGTTTGTGTTTTACTTTTGGTGCCAGACCGATACGTCACCCAATTTGAGCCCGTCCAGCGTTCCAGCCGGTAATCCACCTGAAGTGATTTCATTTCCTTGTAAGTTGTTGTTGATGTAGTAACGTTCGCTGTCAGCCCTCCTCCCGGAGAAACGTTCCCTGCTGCCTGATATATATACTTGAGAGCTGCCAGTGAGTGAACAGTTTGCTCCTCCGGCGGTGGTGGTGCAGTGAGTGCACCAGATACAATGTCAGGACTAGCTGCGGCAGTGCTGCCAACAGGAATGGATAGAATTGCAGGCACCGATAATGCAGCAGCAAGGGTAATTTTCAGAATGGACGACAGACTCATTTTCAACATATGTATTCCTCCTCCAATGTCATATTTGATTTTGTGTAAGGTATAAACGGACGGAGTGGGTCACAGGTTTCAAAAATAAAAAAAGACGCTCCGACGTTCGTGTCGGCAGCGTCTTTTCTTATTGTGAATTCTGCAGCGAGAGTGAAACCTAAATATTTTCCATTTCGTATAGGCTTTTAAAGAGTCACATCTGCTCTATTCATAACTCAATGATACTCGTGGCAATATTCGAGCAAAATTCGCTGTCATGTTCCACAAAAAGAAGTGTTGGCGAGTGCTCAAGCAGCAAGTCTTCAATTTGCATGCGGGAAATGACATCAACAAAATTAAGTGGTTCATCCCAAACGTGCAAATGTGCTTCCTCACTAAGGCTTTTGGCAATCAGTACTTTCTTTTTTTGTCCAGCACTAAACGTTGAAATATCCTTATCCAGCTGCAGCCTGGAGAAATCCAGTTTGCGTAATATTGATTTGAAGAGACTTTCATCAATGCCCTGAGTCATCGCATACTCGGATAAGCTTCCCGCGAGACCCGAGGTATCCTGTGATACATACGATATTTTGACCTGAGGATCCTTGCGAAGTTGACCTGTGTAGGCAATATCCTCGCCGCAAATCAATTTAAGAATGCTTGATTTACCCGAACCATTCTTACCGTAAAGAGCGATTCGGTCTCCTTTTTCAACCGTTAAATAAATATCCTTACAAACAATATTGGAGCCATATGCAATCGACACATTTTCCAATTGGACAATTTCATTTTTGTGAAAGTCCAATTGATGAATCTGCAGCCGTTCAGCACTTTCGATATTTTTGAGAAGTTTGGATTTTTCTTGAATGGCAGATTGCTGCCGTTGTTCGATGTTTTTGGACCGTTTCATCATTTTGGCAGCCTTGTGTCCAATGTAGCCTTTATCCACTTTCGAACCGGAGTTCCTAGTCCCGTTTTTGGACTTTTCAACTTCATGTGACCAACCGCCAGTTCGTTTGGCGGAGTCGGATAAGCGTTTAATGTCTTTCTGTAACTTTTCGTTGCTTGCAAGCTCATATTGATCCTGTCTCTTCTTATTCTCCCACCAGGCGGAAAAATTGCCTTTTTGAATCTCGATGTTCGTTTTATTGATCGAAAGGATATGGTCTACACTGTGATCCAGGAAGGATCTATCGTGTGATACGAGAATAAAGCCACTTTTTCTGCTTAGATAACTGCTGACGAGCTTTCTGGCATGCATGTCGAGATGATTGGTTGGCTCATCAATAAGCAAAAATTGATTTTCCTTCATGAACAAGGCAGCCAGCATGACTTTCGTTTGTTCTCCATTGGATAGGGAATCGAATGGTCGGTACAAAACATCTTCGGAAACCTTCAGAAGGTTAAGCTCCCGTACCAGTTCCCAATGCTGATAGTCTGGATAAACATCACTTATCACATCAAGTGTCATCGAGTCTTTATTCTCAACAGGAAAAGGAAAGTACTCAAAATCAACATGGGCTGAGATGGTGCCACTATATTCATATTTACCAAGCAAAAGGTTAAGGAAGGTCGTTTTCCCTCTCCCGTTTCTTCCGGTAAAGCCTAATTTCCAGTCGGAGTCCAATTGAAAACTCACATTTTCGAAAATATTATCGTAACTGCCGTCATAGGCAAAGGTCAGGTTTGATACGTTTATCATTGACATAAGGGATCATCCTTTTCATTTATATTCCGATGCTAAATAAATGAGGTTATGATCATGACATGATTCCCTTATTGTATCCACTCTCGGATGAATCCAAGCAAAAAAGAAACTCAAAGCCAGGTAAAACGATGCGTGGATAGATAAAGCTCCGAATTCCGATTCATGATTTGGTGAACCATGCCAATGTTCATATCCAGTGACAGGTTCACATAAACATCTACAACCTCTAATTCAGTCATAACTCTATCCCCCTTTAAAATCGTATGGTTTCAACTTTCAGATACAGAAAACTTAACATGGATGGGATTCGTGGGTCAAGGATGATGGTGCGGCGCTCCCAGAAGGATCCTTGCGCAGCAAAGGGAGCCAGTTTCTTATCCGGGTCTGGACAAGCACTTGCTCCCTTTAGAATGGTTGCTATTTGATAACACGGCAATCCGCCATGACTTCCGGTTTATAACGCATGCTGTCTGCCTCTGTAATTTTGCGAATGACTTTACAGGGGACACCTGCTGCGAAGGAGTCTGCTGGAATGTCCTGGGTCACTACACTTCCGGCACCTATTACACAACGGTCTCCGATGGTAACTCCTCCGCATACCGTTACATTAGCAGATAGCCATACATCGTTTCCGATCGTTACGGGTTTGGCGTAACACAAAGACTTCGGATCACCGTTCTGATCAAGCATTTGCCGGCGTTCAGATGCGATAAACGGGTGAATGGGAGTAACAATCGTTACATTAGGTCCAAAACTGGTATGGTCTCCAATGGTAACCTTGGCATCGTCCTGAACCGTTAGATTGTAGTTGGCAAAGAAATGATTGCCGATCTCTGTGTGAACACCATAATGAAAGAATACAGGCCCTTGAATGAAGCAGGATTCGCCTTTGTGACCAAGGATCTGCGTCAGAATCGCTTCACGTTCCTCTGCCTGATCCTCGAACATCTGGCTGTATTGCTGGCTTAAGTTGTGCGAACGAAGTTTGATGGCCTTTAGTTCCGGATGGCTGGGACTGAACAAAATCCCGTTTAAAATCCGTTCTTCCTCAGTCATGTTATCAACTCCCTTTTCAATTCACGTTTTTTTGAAGGTCCATACAGTCTTGTATAGTCAGGAGAACACCGTTTTCTTCGTTGGATTTTGTAATAAAACGCGCTGCTTTTTTGGTATTCTCACAAGCATTGCTGACCGCAAAGCTGTATTTGGCAATACCCATAAGCTCTACATCATTCTCTCCGTCCCCAAAGGACATCGTTTGTTCATAAGTGACGCCGAGCAGCTCCTGCAATTTTTTAACCGTCTCTCCTTTATGCGTATGCAGTGCTGTAATATCAAGCCACTTGGGTTCTGAATCCACAATATAGATTTGGCCGCCAAGTGTCTTTTCTACATGTTTCCTTAAGGCACTACTCCGTTCTCTGGTATCGTATACTGTTATTTTAATTAAGCGGCTGTCGATCTCGTGGAAAGAGTCAATCTTCTTAACCTGTTCATAAGAGCTTTTAACCACGTTGTACATCTCTTCTGGGATGGAAGAAAGAACATATGCTGCATCGCTTGCACATACAATGAGGGTCATGTCTGGAGCAAAACGTTGTATGGATTCAATGCTTTGTAAAGCAAGTTCTCGCTGAATGCTGAATTCTTTTACGACTTCCCCATCTTTCTTGATTCTGGCTGCACTATCTCCAAGGACCCATATCCCCTTGCCATGTTCTCCAAACAACTTCTCCACCCGTTCACACTGTTTTCCTGTGCATGCCGCAAAGGTCATTCCCAGCTTCTGCATTTCTGCATGCACTTTGCTGAATACTTCAATATCGAATAATCCCTTGCTGTTGAGGAACGTTCCATCTAAGTCAGTTACAACAAGTTTAATCATGTAGCAATCCCCTCTTTGTTTAAAAATAATCCAAACACTTTTCACGCCTGCTTTATAATGTATATTTATAAAGAGGACAGAAAAATAGGATAATCATGTTCTCACGGTAATCGGTATGCAATTAAACTTCATAACAAGCGTAATCCATGTAACTGGTTTCATGTCAACGCTCTTTATTTAGGATTGTACTCCTTTACTCAAACCAATCATCGACGGAGCGCATCGGTTTCACTTCCATAGACTGTTTCGACAATGCTAAACACGCATAAGCTGCGACCCAGATGATAACAGCTAAAATAACATATGCCATCTTCTCACCTCCCCACATTCTGAGATTTTAGAAGTATGCGATTCACGGTTTCCGCGCTAAATAACATCAATAGGAGTAGAACAAACACTACAACCGGAAATGAATCCGTACTGGTCTTCGCTGCAAGAAATCCAAAGAGCGGAGGAAGCAGAGTCGTACCGCTATAAGCGACAGCCATCTGGTACCCCATTAACTTGACGGAGTTTTCTCTCCCGAAGCGAGCCGGCGTTTCATGCAAAAGTCCAGGATAGATTGGCGCTAGACCAAGCCCGATTAAAATAAAGCCTGCTACCGAAAACGATGAAGGAAGCGGAAGCAGTAATAGGAGTCCTCCGAGGATCGTTGTCCATTGTCCATAGCGAATTAATAATCGGTTATGGACTCTTAACGAGATAAAACCTGTAATGAACCTGCCAAACGTAATACCTCCGTAATAAAGGGAAATCCAGCCCGCTGCCATCTCTGCTGAGATGCTTTTCGTTCCAACCAAGTAACTGGCTCCCCATAATCCGACTGTGGTTTCAACCCCGCAATATAACAGAAAAGCGAGCAATGAGGGCTTAACGCCTCTTAATTTCAAGACGTTCCCCGGAATACGTATTTCCGATTTTGTTTCGTTATCGGTCATAGTTGTTGGTGCCGTCTCACGCAATGCAGCCACTCTTTTCCATAACGGCAGCGTGATAAGAAGTACGATAACCAGTACAAGCTGGATGACACCAACTGCAGCATAACCGCCTCTCCAAAAGTTCTGATCCGCTATATAACCAGCCATGATAATTGGACCCATGGTAGCGCCAACGCCCCAGAAGCAATGCAGCCAGTTCATATGATGCGCCTGGTAATTTGCGGCGACGTAATGATTCAACGCTGCATCCACGGCTCCTGCGCCCAGGCCGAGTGGAACGGCCAAGATCATAAACCACAACATTGAAGGTGCCATGGAAAATCCAATCAACGAAATTGCGGTTAGCAAACAGCTGAACAACGTAATGTTACCTGTGCCCATTTTCTGAATCATTTTCCCACTTGCCAGACTGGAAACAATAGTGCCTGCGGCAATAATCATGGAAATGAAACCTGCTGAGCCTACGGAGGAACCAATTTCCGGCCATATGACCGGCCATGCAGATCCAAGTAGTGAATCCGGAAGTCCCAGGCTTATAAAAGCCAGATAGATTACGATGAGAAACCAGGTCGCCATCTTTGTAACTCCTCTCTTGATGTGGTTGATCATCCGTATTAATAAATATACTTTATAAAGTGTTTAAGTTAAATATGCGGGACATCGCTATCCCTTGTCAAGACTCATCCTATGACCAATTTTACGAAGCTATAACTATAACCACTCCACTATGCTTTATTTTTTGCATAAAAAAAGACAAAAAAAGCCGCTAGAATAGCGACTTAAGATGATAGCATTTGAGGGTAGCTCTCCCCTGCAGCACCTTCACACCAAATGACAAGCTACATAATGATTGCCGCCCATATTTCGATATTCCGGCACTTGCTGCTTACAGATGTCCGTTACCCACGGGCAGCGTGTATGGAATTTGCATCCGGCTGGTGGATGGACTGGACTGGGAATATCGCCTTTCAGGACGATTCGCTCGCGTTTTAACTTCGGAATCGGCACAGGCACGGCGGATAACAATGCCTTGGTGTAGGGATGAAGCGGGTTTCTAAAGAGCTCATCCCTTGGTCCTGTCTCAACCATGGATCCCAGATACATGACCCCAATCCGATCGCAGAGATGTTCCACTACACTAAGGTCATGGGAGATAAACAAATATGCAAGCCCTCTTTCCTGCTGAAGCCGTTTAAACAGATTAATGATCTGTGCTTGAATGGATACATCCAGTGCGGAGACCGGTTCATCCGCAATAATTAATTTGGGATTCAGGACCAAGGCCCGTGCTATGCCGATTCGTTGGCGCTGCCCACCTGAGAACTCATGCGGAAAGCGATCAATATGGTAGGATGACAAGCCACACGCCCCTAGTACCTCCTTCACGAGATCACGCACTTCCCCTTCTGCAGCAAGTCCATGATCCAGCAGTGCTTCTCCTACGGCATCACCAATACGTATGCGTGGATTAAGGGAGCTATAGGGATCCTGAAAAATAAGTTGGAGCTGGGGGCGAATCCTCCGTACCTCCTGCATAGACAAACTGTGAATGTCCACACCTTGAAAACGAATCTGTCCATCTGTTTTTTCCGTTAAACGAACAATGGACTTTCCCACCGTGCTTTTACCGCTCCCTGACTCACCCACAAGACCAAAAGTCTCGCCTTCATGAATGGTAATACTGATATCATCCACTGCTTTCACATGTCCCACAATGCGATTCATTAACCCTTTGCGTACTGGAAAGTACGTCTTGAGATGTTCAATTTCGAGCAAAGGTTCAGCCATGGTTTACTGCCTCCTCATACAACCAGCAGGCTGCTTTTTGTCCTTGCCCGAGATCCTGCAGAGCGGGCATACGTGAAGTGCATACTGGCATGCAATGCTCACACCGATCTGCGAAATGACAGGCATCTCTCAGTGATAATGGATCAGGCACATGCCCAGGGATTGAATACAATTCCTCCTGTCTCTGATTGATCACTGGTTTGGAACGCAGCAGTCCTTGAGTATAAGGATGTTTGGGGGATTCAAACAATTGCACAACCTCCCCTTCTTCCACAACTTTGCCCGCATACATGACCACTACGTAATCGGCCATCTCGGCAACAACTCCCAAGTCATGCGTAATCATCAAAATGGAGGTTCCAGACTGCGACTTGACTTGCTGAAGCATATCGAGAATCTGAGCCTGAATGGTTACATCCAGTGCAGTAGTCGGTTCATCTGCGATTAATAGCTTGGGCCCACAGGAAATAGCGATGGCGATCATAACACGCTGCAGCATCCCCCCGCTCAGTTCATGCGGATAACTGTTCACAATTTGTTCCGGGCGGGAAATCCCCACTTCCGCTATGAGTTCAATGGCTCTCGCACGAGCCTGTTTTTTACTCATTTTTAGATGCACAATTAACGGCTCCATAAGCTGCTCCCCAATCTTTAAGACGGGATTCAGTGAAGACATGGGCTCCTGGAAGATCATGGAGATCTCGTTTCCTCGGATGGTCCGCAAAGAGGTTTTGCTCTCGCGAAGCAGGTCTTTCCCGGCAAAACGAATGGCTCCCCCTACCACCTTACCTGCTGGTTCTTCGATTAAACCCATGATAGACATGGCAGTTACACTTTTGCCACATCCTGATTCGCCAACGATGCAGACCGTCTCTCCTTCACGTACTTGGAGACTCACACCATCTACGGCTTTGACATTGCCTTCTTCTGTATAAAAATGAGTTTCGAGTTGTTCAATTTCAATCATATTTTGCATGGTGGAGTATTCACCTTCTCTTCTGTTTGGGATCTAAAACATCTCGCAGACCATCACCAAAAATGTTAATGGCGATTACGGTAACAAAAATGGACAACCCCGGAGGAATCCACAACCACGGATGTTGTTGAAAATCAATCATGTTGTTGGCGGCATCAATCATATTGCCCCAGGTTGGTGTTGGCGGCATGACGCCCAGTCCAAAAAAACTGAGCACCGACTCACTGAGAATGGAACCTCCGATATTCAGCGTAGCCATAACGATTAATAGCGGTACGATATTCGGTAGGAGATGATGAAACAACTTGCGCCGGTCACGCAATCCGAGCACAATCGCCGCCTGCATGAATTCCCTCTCCCGCAGACTCAACATCTGACCACGCACCATTCGTGCCATGCCGGGCCAGTTTACAAAACTAAGCATCAGCATGACGATATACATCCTTGAATCCGGTGGAACCTTCCAGTCCGACAACAGTGCTCCGAAAATAAACAACAACGGTAATCCCGGAATCGTAAGCAGCAAGTCGGCGATCCGCATGATAACTTGATCCACAATCCCGCGGTAGTAGCCTGCAATAGCTCCGAGGAAAGAACCAATAAATACGGACAGGACCATCGATGCCAATCCGACCGTCAGCGAGATTCGACCAGCCATTAATACACGGGTCAGCACATCTCTGCCCAAAGCGTCTGTTCCCAGCCAGTGATGAATATTCGGTCCTTGTTTCATGGCTGCCATATTAATCTTGTTATCCGTATAGGGAGAGAACAAGGGTCCAATAAAACAGGCGATAAACATGAACAAAACGACAACAAACCCACCGACGGCAAGTTTATTTTTGAGAAGGCGTTTAATCGACAACCTCCACAAAGATGATCTGGGTGCAACCCGAACAGGTACGGTAGCTTCTGCGGCGTTTCTAGTAACAGATGTTGAAGATGTCATGGTTACAGCCTCCCTATTGCAGACGGACACGCGGATCTGCAATGTGATACAGCACATCGGACAGAAGCGTTCCAATAACGGTCAGAATTGCGATAAACATCGTAAACCCCATAAGAAGCGGATAATCCCGCAGTGAAAAAGATTGCATGTATAGTTGACCGATTCCGGGCCAGCTGAATATCTTCTCAATAATTAATGATCCCCCGAATAGAGATGGAAGCTCAAATCCGATCAGAGTGATTGCAGGCAGCAGAGCATTACGCAGAGCATGGGTGTAAAGGACCTTGCTCTCCTTTAATCCCTTGGCCCTTGCCGTGCGAATGTAATCCTGCTTAATGACATCAATCATGTTGCTGCGGAAATAACGGGTAAGTGATCCTACACCGAGCAGAGTCATGACGATCACAGGCAGGGTCATGTGCTGAATCACCTCTTTGACATAAGCCAGACCGGTTGCGTTGCTGCCCGTGGTGATCATTCCGCCTGGCGGGAGCCACTTCAGGTCAACGGCCAGCATTTTGATCAGGAATAGTCCGATAAAAAATGAAGGCACAGACATGGCGGCAAATATGCCAATCATCACTAAGGTATCAAACCACGAATATTGCTTGTATGCGGCAATGACGCCGACGATTACGGCGATAAACCAGGTGAGGAATGTGGTTACTGCAGCAAGCAGGAACGAGTTCCAGATGTATTCATTGAACAATGCCAGCACCGGCTTCTGCTGTGCCAGGGAATAACCAAAGTCCCCGTGGAGCGCATTTTTCATCCAGATGAGATAGCGCTCTATAACAGGCTTGTCCAATCCGTACAGTTCCCGCAGCTCGGCTTTCCGTTCAGGACTCAGTTTGATATTGCTGGAGATATAGTCACCCGGTGTGAGAGCGTACAGACTGAAGATTAGGACGGATGCTGCCAGCAAAATGACGACCATGTACGTCATCCGTTTCACAATATAAGTACTCATTTCTGTCTCCTTATCAATGCGTCCCCTGTATCTGCGATTTCGCAAACACAAGGGACGATTTGTTTAGTTCCTATTTACTTCAGAGACCATTCCGGCAAGCTGGTTGCAATGCCTCGGTAAGGACTGACAGACAGCCCATCAATCCGGCCGTTATAGGCGTAGACTGTCTTTTTGTAACTTGTGAAAATGACGGGCAGCTCATCATTCAGCAATTGATATAATTCTTGGTATACCGCCTTGCGTTCTTCAATGTCCGTTGTCGCCAGACCTTTGTTGTATAGTTCTTTTACCTTGGGATTGTCATATCCCTTCAGTTCTCCATCGACGAATTGTTGAAGTCCATCTGAAGGGTCTGTCAGCATCGGTGTGGAGAATGAAGCAACATCATAATCGCCGCTCTCTACTTTGGACACAAGCGAGTTAAAATCGGCGAATACTTCAGGCTGGAACTCAACTCCAATGGCTTCAAAGTTCTCCTTGGCTACAGCGATGAAAATATCAGTGGCAGGGCTCTTGGTCCCGAGAAAATGAAGAGAGAGCTTCTTCCCGTTTTTCTCACGAATACCATCGGCACCCTTGGCCCATCCTGCTTCGTCCAGTATTTGATTGGCTTTGTCTGGATCATATGCATATGGGTTAATGCCCTCTTCCGTATAGGACCAGGAGATTGGCGAAGCGGGAATGTTAGCTACGGCACCTGCACCCTGATTGGCATCCACATAGATGGATTGTCGATCAAGACCATAAGTAATGGCTTGCCGAACTTCTTTTTCCTGCAATTGTTCATGTTCCAGATTAAGCTGTAAGTAGCCATATGTGCTAGGTGTGTAAGGCAGCAGATTAAGGTAAGGAATATTTTTAAGCTTGTCGATGTTTTCCTGGGTAGCCGTAAAAGAAGTGAAGTCGATCTCACCCGTTTCGATGAACTGCCAGGTATCCCCTTCGGATGTTTTGTAGATGAAATGCTCAGTTTTCGGCTTACCTTTGTAGTAATATTCATTGGCTACGAAACGAACCTCTTGACCTGGAATGAACTTTTCCAGTTTATAAGGACCGGTGCCTACCGGATTGGAGTGAAGATTTTTGATATAATCCAGCTTCCCGAATTGATAGTCCTTGCCGTAATAGGCTTTGGAGAGCACTTCAGAACCAAGGGTAAGCAGCGCAGTAGCGTTAGGCTTCTCCAGTGTCACGGAAATGGTCTGTGGATCAATCACCTTGATGCCCTCAATATGGTCCGATTTTCCTTCGGTATACGCTTTGCCACCTTTAACCTGTGAAGAGAAAATATCGAATCCGCCGTCATAGGACTTGTCATGCAGAATCGTCCACGTAAAGGCCACATCGTCAGCCGTAAGTGGTGAACCATCACTGAACTTGGAATCCGGTCTCAGGTGAAACGTGTATGTAAGCTCATCATCAGATACATCCCAGCTTTCGGCCAGATCTGCGATAGGCAATCCCTTCTCATCCACTGTAACAAGCGAAGCAAATAACAATGAAGCGACATTGCCGTCATAGCCACTCTGATGAAAATAAGGTGTGAAGGCGCCGCTTGGATCTGTAAGCCCCACAATAATCGTATCGGTTCTCTTCTTCGCTGTGTCGGGCAGTTGATTCAGATCTGTTGCCTGAAATGGTGCATCCAAAGTAGATGCTGCGACTGGTGTTGCCTGTGAGCCTGAAGGCGTTGTTCCGCTTGCGGAAGATGTTGTCTCTGTACCCGCACCGCCGGAGCATGCAGACAACAATAGTGTGCTGCTGATTACCAACGATGCCCAAGATAATGCTTTTAATCTCATAGTGCCCTCCCTAATTGTCATCACTCATATATTTCTCACTCAGCCGATCCTAATTTCAGAACCATTTAAATATGTATAATTCCTATGAAATTAGTAAGGTATAAGTTCGATAAGCCCTATTATAAGAACGCGAATTGGTTCTGTAAATAGAGAACCACAAAAAAATATTTATATTAAACCCATTAATATCCACTTTAAAGCAATAAAATAGCCGTATGATTGCGCGGAAAACCTGAAAAATGTTCAGGCTCATTGCAGCAATCTTACGGCTTTTTGAAAAGCTAATTTTTTTGCAAAAACCACATTTTGATAAAGGTTATTGCTTCAGATAATTCATGACATTAGGCAGAATTTGCTCAAGTGCACGAGGTCGAAGCGTATATTCGACCAGACTTTCCCCTTCGAAGTGTGCATACACCAATCCGGCCCCGCGTAGTTTCGAGAGATGATCATGGGTGATTCCTTTAGACAGTTTCAAATGACGAACAATTTCAATGAATGTGCGGGGTCCCTGGTACAGATAACGCATGATTTTCAACCTGTTTTTCTCTCCCAAACTGCGAATTACCCGCAATTGATGGGTAGGAATATACTCCTGATCTCCGGTATACATTCTCGCAGAATAATGGCATATGATTGTATCTCCAAAAGACAAAATGACATTAAGTGGTTGAAAATGAAATTGCGGCACAAGCAGTAATTTCTCGAGTCCATTAAATGGGCGAAACATCAAACCGTTCGTTGCGTCGTCCAGCACCTCATCTTGAGGAGAATGATTCAATTGCTCTCTTCGATGTTGAGCCTCCTGCTGCAAATGTTCCAAAATTGAAAGGTCAACCGAACGGAAATATTGCTGATTCCACTCCGTTAATACATAGGTCATCCTGTTCCTATATGCACTCAAGTCTTCTGGAAAAGGAAAAGGATACCGACCAAGAATAGTTTCTAACTCATCTTCTGTAAGACCGCTGAACCAGTCTATAAACGCTTCTGGCTGTTCAGCCTGTGGCCGTAAACAAACAAGTAAATAGGTCCATTTCCAATCATCATCCACTTTCATGTCTTGTAGAACAGTTATAAGATCGGATGATAGCTTCTCTTCTGTTTCCTGCGCCCAGCTTGATGTTAGATCGATCTTTTTATGTGATTTCCGGCATATGTATGTATGCAAACTGGCCATGAACTCAAATACGGGTGTGAATCCCACTTCAATGTGATAGCTAATGATGGTCCCTCCTCACTTGCAAAGTTGCTTTATTATACCCTGTTTCCAGTCATGCACGCCAATGATAGACAGATAAAGGGCCGTACAGTTATTTACTGCACAGCCCTTTACAAAGACCTAAACTTTTATATTGGCTTTAAGCCCCTTCTTCCTCAACCAACATTTCAAGCTTAATTACATTTACCCGTGAAATCCGCTTATGCTCCGTCTCCTGAATGACGAATACATATCCTCCATATTCAACGGATTGACCGACTTCAGGCGGAATCGTCTCCACTCTGGAGTACAGCCAGCCACCAATCGTGTCATAGTCGCTCCGATCCATATCCAGTTCGAATCGCTCACTGACTTCTTCAATCAGCATCATGCCATCGATGGAGTATTCCATCTCATCTACTTTCTCAATGGCAGGACGCTCATGATCGAACTCATCCTGAATCTCGCCCACGATCTCTTCCATAATATCCTCCAGCGTTACCATTCCAGAAGTTCCGCCGTATTCATCAATCAGAATGGCAATCTGTGTCTTGCTGCGCTGCATACGCTTCAGCAGATCACTGATTGGCGTCGAATCTGGAACAGCAAGAATTGGTCGGATTACAGAAATGGTATCTGTGAGCTGGGACCGCATTAGGTCTTTAATGTGAATAAAGCCGATAATGTGGTCCTTGTCACCGTTATAAACCGGATAGCGGGTTCGCATGCTTTCACTGGCGATTTCCAGATTTTCTAGCATGGACTGATTGGCGTTCAGACAGATCATTTCCGTCCGCGGAATCATAATTTCACGGGCAGTTGTTGCCGTAAAATCAAATATATTATCAACAAGCGCCAATTCAGTATTGTCAATTAAACCGCTCTTATTGCTTTCTTTCATCAGAATGCGTATTTCATCTTCACTATGTGCCGAGTCATGCTCCGAAGCAGGTGCCATTCGAAACAATCTCAGCAGGCTGTTCGCCATACCATTCAAAGCCCAGATAAAGGGATACATCAATTTGTAAAAGAACGTAAGCAGGACCGCAGACCATAACGTGACCGTCTCCGATTTGCGGATTGCCATCGTCTTGGGAGCAAGTTCCCCGAGTACAATATGCAAAATCGTAATAATAACAAATGCAATCACAATCGAAATTCCGTGTACATATACCGGGCCGAGTCCAAACGCAGTAAACATGGGCTCAAGCAAGTGTGCAATGGCAGGCTCTCCGAGCCAGCCGAGTCCCAGGGAAGCCAGCGTTATGCCCAATTGGCACGCAGACAGATAGGCATCCAGGTTACGTACAATATTAGAAGCATAGATGGCTCTTTTGTTACCTGCTTCCACCAAAGCCTCAATTCGGCTGCCGCGAACTTTTACCATCGCGAATTCTGCCGAGACAAAAAAACCGTTCATCAATACAAGCAAAGCAATTAAAAATAAATTTAATATACTCGGTAAGGGGTCACTCAAATTGTCATCCTATTCGCCGTCATTCTTCGGCAAATAGGTCCACCTCCTTCGAAAATGTAGGATATTAGCCATTCTGCCGCTCATATGCAGGTTCAACTTCCCAATGCTTCCACCTCCTTCTGGATTGTGTCGAATAAAAGGATATGCTTCTTTTATTATATAACTCTAAACTACACAGTCAATCCGTGTCCTATGACAACGAAATGATGCTAACCAGCAAATTACTTTACAAAGGTAGCGAATACGCCGTCTTATTTACATTTGCTAACTGACTATGTTGAACAGATCCCAAACGGGTTTATTGTTTATATCTCGTGCTCGTTGGGTGTCAAAATTGAATTCCAAGTAAAATGTAAAACGTAAAAAGAGTATTCCCGTTGATATCCAAATTCAGGAATACTCTTTGATGGTAATTCGAGATAAGGACATAACCTTATGTGCTTATTTTGACAGGGAAACGGGACTCTGTATCCCATCGACACTGCGGTTCTTCGCCTTGTGCGTTCCACAAACCTCCAATCCACATTTCGTCTCTTCGTAATTCCGCATAGTCTGCTTCTTCAGCGAGTACCTGGATACCGAGCTCAGTCAGAGACAAGACTGCATTACGGAAATGTTCATGGTGCTGGGTGAAATCAGGGAACGTATCTGCTCCGCTAATCTGTAGTAGGGCATAGGGCTCCATGGTCATTCTTCTCAGATGTGCCCAATATTCCAAGTCTCCCATCCCCAACACATGCAGCCGTTCACTCACATGTTTAAAGAGTTGATATGGATGATCGACACCTTGACTCACAGCTTCCAGAGTCGCTTGTTCAATTGCACCCAGACCATTCGACTGTGAAGGAAGGCGGGTCAAGTGAGCCTCAAATGCAGCATGCGCAAATGGGAGAACCGTACTGTTTTGTTTTAAATAATCCATGTGATCCTGAATATCGGAAGAGGTGTACGCTTGCCAGAACTGACTTCCCGCCTGGAGCTCCTCCGTTCCCATTACATGCCACGTACCAGACAAACGTCCGATCTGTCCGGGTGTAAGCTGTCCCAGCCCCCGAAAGTTCTCTATTTCAGGATACGCATCAATACATAACAGATTCAGCTTGGTATCCCCGAGCGATTGACCATTAAAATAGTGCAGCAGATAAGACAACATCGCCTGATCATAGAGATCATATTCAAACCAGAGTACAATCTCCTTGTACTGATGAAACGCATGCAGTTTTCGCTCCAGCTCCGCAATTTGCATATATTCCGTCTGGGGAATCCCTAATTGCTGTTCCAGATAGGCAGCGCGCTTGCTTCTCTCCAACTCGTTCCCCATATCTTGGACAACAGGACCAAAGGTGTAAAGTTCCCGCCAGACCATAACCTCTCCTTCGACCCCGCTTTGCCGCAGACGATCTGCAGCATGATCTCCATTGGTAATATGCAGCATGCCTTTACCCCCTTCATAAAGTTCATTAAATACGGTTATAACGTCCGCTACAGGTAATGTACGCCTCAGCTTCGCCCTGGCATCGAACAGCCTTTTCTTCAATGCCGGAACAGATACGCTAAGGAAATCGGAAATTTCCTTAAGCGAATATCCCTGAAAGTAGAACATGTCCACTACATGCTGCATGGATAACGGCAGACTAGATATGGAATCGCGAAGAATCCGATACCGTTCCTTTTGCAAAACAAGCTGTTCAGGGTTATCCCCCTCTTCGCTCGAATCAATGTTGTACAGTAACTCCTGTTCAGGGGAAGTGCTGTGCTGCTTGCGCCTTAACCAACGGTAGCACTGTCGTTCAACAATTACTTTAAACCATCCCGGAAAGGCTTCGGCTGTCTCCAGCTTCGACAGATTAGCAAATGCTTCTGTAAACGCCTCCTGTACAATATCTTCAGCCCAGAAACCATCCTCCAGTTTGTTATAAGCTACAGCAAGCGCCATTCCGCGGAACTGTTTCATTAACTGCTCATAAGCCTCAGGCTCGCCCCGGATGGCTCCCTCAATCCACTCATTCAATGATGTAAACTCCTCTCTGTGAGCGTCTTGCTCAGCCTGTATATGTATAAGTGCCATGATTGCGAGTAAAGGTTACTACGATCTCCATTATAACGAAAAAAACTGTCCCACTTGTGGATTTGAATCCACGTGCGGGACAGCTTGGTTAAACATTCTTTCTACAGAAACCCCCGTTTAATAACGAATTAGAATCTGCTTGGAGCTTGAGGATAGTTTCCGATAACGCCCGGATATTGGTACAACAATGGCTCATCAAACGTAGCATAATCGAAGTTAACCATTAACAGCATAATACGTCTTCCTGTCTTAGGATCGCTGATAATGATGTGATCACGACCTGCAGCTTCGATAATTCCTTGGAAAATGCGAGCATTCCATTCTTTGTTACCTTCATATGTCATGTAGAATGTACCAAATTTGCCGAGGTTCAGGCGCAGGATATTTTCGATGTATGATTGTTCAAACTGCGGCGCAGTTGTCGTTACAACTCCACCTGTTGGTGTCATTGGACTGCCGCTGGATACAAGCGGTGGTACGCTTGTGGAGCTTGGTGAAACCATGCTTGGAGAAACCATGCTAGGTGATACCATGCCTGGTGTAGGCGACGTCGTAGGCATGCCATTACCGATTTTATAGGATGTTCCTTGAACTTGCGAGTTGGCTTGTTGACCCAGTGCCTGTGTTGTTGGTTGATATGGTTGATTAATCATTGTAATTCCTCCTAAAATTTAATAAACTTCCGGACAATCTTCACCTGTCGGACTGAAGAAACAGTGCGCTTTGAAACGGCCCGTATTTTGCTGGTTATACCAGGTTGGAGGACAATCGCCCACGGGCCTGAAAAACCATAGGGAATTGCTGGCCGGCCAGATCCGTTCTCCATTAATTACACGTTGTGCCAAGCGAATCTCGGATTGTCTCGCCCGCTGATAGAAATAGCCTTTTTGGGTCGATTCGAACCCACCGGGATTCTGGAATACCATACGGTTAATGTCACGAATGTCCCCAAAATCCAAACAGTCCACCAGCACACGGTTCACACCCACATTACCTACGAGCAGCATGCCCTGTTCGCCGTCACCTTCAGCCTCTGCCCTCATCAGTCTTGCCAGCAGCTTGACGTCTTCTGAGTTGGCTTTAATAACAGCCATATTCTGTTTCCTCCCTTGCTTCAGCTCTTCATCACCGTACATCGTATTGTGCAGGAGCCTATTCGGTGACACGAATCCAGCTTTTTTCCACAAAAAAATCCCGGAACCTCACCCCATGTGAAGTCCCGAGATAAAACATTTCCTATATAACCAGCCTAATTAAGGCTTGGCATTAATCCAGTAATCGTACGCATGTACCATGTTACCTTGGTAGGCTTCATAATCCTTCAGCAGTTCAGGCAGCTTCGCAAGCTGCTGTTCCATCTCGGCAGCACCTTTTTCATAAAATGAGATATGGGCGCCTTCGTGATTCTCTTTCATTTCTACCGAAATCAGCAGCGGCTTGCCCAAACGGTCGGCGATCTCCATCTCCTGTCTGACCACCGCGGCAATGCCATTGGACCCTTCGGCCGTGTTACGGAAAGCCATGAGAGAGACATGATCCAATGTGCGGATCATAAATTCAGTAACAGACATGTCCTGTCCTGGCAAAGGGAAGCTATCCAGCCATACAGCGAGATCGGCACTGGTCTCCAAACTGCTGTCCTTTTTCGTTTCTTCCTGGAAAAAGGAGATATTGGAAGCCCATTCTGTCAAAAGTGCATCCCGGTCGGAATTCCATTCCGGCAGTGTGTAGGGCTCGATATCCAGGTGAATGCCCTTGAATCGTTCTTCGGGTTCAACTTCGGCATTATAATTTTTCACATAATTGATCAGTCGCTCGATCCGTGGTCTGTTCTCGGATCTACCCCAGATGGGATGGCCGCCCATGGCGTGAATTTCAATCCCTTGTGCCTGGGCTCGTTTAACAAAACTGCGATAACTTGAATAGGGCTGGTCCAGATCAAGCCGGACATATAAAAAGTTAATATGCTGTGCTGCGGCGAATTCAAGAACATGCTGACCGCCATCATCCGTTACCTGCGAGGCCTCCCAGATGTAAGTTCCGCGAATCTCAGGCTGAGGGGCTGGTTTCTCCGGGGCAATCTCTCCATCCGGTTCAAGCTGTCCCCAATACACGATATCATGAACGGCAGAACCGGCATATGAAGCATGATTACGTAAGGATTCCGCAACCTCTGCCAAGACACTCTCCAGCTGCGCTGCTCCCTTTCCGGCAAAAGTCGTAAATTCTTCACCAGGCATCGGCTTCGTATTCACCCCAACGGTGACTGAAGCACCGCTGGCATCAGCCCAATTCATTTCCTGTTCAATGAGTTGAATAATGCCGTTATTCCCTTGTGCGTTATCGCGGTAAGCCAGTAAAGTAACATGATTAAACTGTTCCATGAACCAGCGTGATAACGGCAGGTTATCTGTATCATCTGTTGTTTTTGTACCCGCGATCGTATAAGAATCCAGCCAAAATGGCAGATCCACATTAATGTCGATGGCACCATTCGCCTCGACCTGTTCAAGCAACAATGACATATTCGCTACCCATGACTGAACCAAAGGCTCTGAATCGTCTTTCCATGCAGGCAAAACGTAAGGTTTGACATCCAGATGGATGGCATCAAATCGTTCTTCTGCAGCAGCTCCCTGATTATAGTCAGAAACCCACGCAGCCAAACGGAGCATTGGTGCCTCCCGGTCTCGAACAGCCCAGGACGGGTCCCCTCCTAGTGCTTCAACAGCAATACCCGCTTTACTGGCTTTGGATATGAACGTGCGATATACCTCATCGGATAAATTCATATCCACGTTGACATAGAGTCTGTTGATCTTATGTTTAGCTGCGTTAGCCAGCAGCTCGTCTCCTCCATCATCTTGGACAGACTTGGCCTGCCATACCCAGGCTGCCCGTATGTCGCCCGTGTCTGCCTCCACAGGCGAAGCCATTCCTGTCATTATGATCCCTCCAATCAGCAGTAATAGGCCAAAGATCTTCCGGGATGAATTCCCGAACATATACTCCCTCCATTCTTGTTCTGTTGTAAAATCACATTCATTATAGCAACCGATTTCTGAATTTCAAATAAGCCCAAGTGCTTAACTTGGGCTTACGGATGCTAGAGCATTCAATTTGTACAACAGAAAGAGGGAATCCCGGTTCTAGTCCTCATATATCATTTTTCGAGTCATGCCCCCATCAATCATCAGATTGGTCCCAGTGACAAAGGTATTGCTTGGATCCGACAAATATAAACATGCGCGGGAGATATCCGAAGGGACGCCTACGCGTCCTGCAGGATGCTGTTCATGATCTTCCGGCTTCAATTCGTCCACATTGCCTGTCTCAATCCATCCCGGACTGATACAATTGACCCGAATACCGTCCTTGCCAAGTGAGACCGCCATCGCATGTGTCAGGGCCACAATGGCACCCTTGGACGCTGCATAGGCCTCTGTCTCAGGTTCAGACATAAACGCACGTGTCGATGCCATATTGACGATAGCGCCTCCATGTTCATTTTGTTTCATATGTTTGGCCGCTTCACGGCTTGCGAGAAAGCAGCTTCTTACATTCGTATTAAGCACATCGTCCCATTCCTCCAAGGTCAGCTCGTAGGGAGATTTCCACCTGGCTACGCCCGCATTGTTCACCAGGATGTTGATCTGTTTGAATTCTTCGATGGCTGTGCGAATCAAATTCGTAATATCCTGCTCCTTGCGAACATCGCACTGAACGAAGATGGCTTCACCGCCTTCATTGCGAATCGAAGCAGCAGCTGCGGCGCCTTCCGCCTCCTGATAATCGGCAAGTACGACTTTGGCACCAGCAACCGCGTAAGCTTCGGCAACGCTGCGTCCGATCCCCTGAGCTGCTCCCGTAACAACAACGACTTGATCTGTAAATGACATCATGAACTCCTCCTCTATTAATACGCTTCTGTCATCACATACGAATATGTCGAATCAAGAAACCTTATTGTTATAAAGACCCTCTCCTTATATAAAAACACGATACCACCTTTAAGAAACGCTTGTCCAAGAAAATTAACATTAAAAAAAGCTTACGCCACTATGGCGCAAGCCAGCCGGATTATCCGCGTACACGTTCTGAATACAGGCGGTTGTAGCGCTCGAAGCCTATATACCGTGTTCCCTTGAAAGAAAGACGGCCTTCATCTCCTTCGGAGCACAATCCGTACTCTTCTCCGTTCACCTTGAACTCGAGCCGATCTCCGCTCTCTACTTCAAAGGTAATGTAATACAGCGTACGGGCTGAACTGCCTGGTTCAGCTTGCGACTGACTGATCTGCATCCTTCTGCCCGTTATTCGCGAAGGTACGGTAAGCAGAGGCTCGGCGTTGTTGCGCCCCCATCTCCATACTTCTTTCCCCACAGACAGAAGAACAATACCTATAATCAGAACAAATACGACTGGAAAGACGGTTCCGAAAAAGTCAAACATCCAGGATGATTCAATGCCCATGTCTCTCCCCTCCGTTCTTACACCTAGGACAGCCAGAGTCTTGACCCGTCTCCTGTACATGTATATGCGCGAGTAATATGGAACTTGTTATCCGATTCAAAATCCCAAAGCAATGTGTGGGAACACCGTCCGGAATTGTCCATAGGATCCTTGAACGTTATTGCTAAACAGAAGATGACCCTATGTAACGAAAACTTCGTTTTCCGCTTGCAGTGTTTTCACATCCAGGAATGTCTCTTCTTCATTTTATAGATGTGGACCATATCCTGATTACATTACTATATGCCGAAATCATGATCTCCTCGAAACAAAATCAGCTCCACAACGTGTGTACATCTACCTTTTCTCCTAATATGAATACACGGCTCCAACTGAGATAGCACTCTACAACGTGGGTGCTATCCCAGTTAAAGATACCTTGCTTCACCTTTTTATTTTTAGGTATTGAAACCAAAAGGTGAAAGATGAGATTTCATTTCTTGTTAGGCCAATTGTGTGATTACAAGATGTGCCGAAACAGGTCTTGTTCCACCAGCAAGAGGTGTAATCGTTAATGCAGTAGCATTACCAGCCGGATTTCGCACGGTTAGGATTGAATTAATGACAGTCGTTTGTACCAAGGCTACCCCTACAATCTGAGACGTTCCTGTTGCCCTCCCAACTACGGTCGGAGCCAAATCAGCACCATTGAGAGTTAAAATAAGTTGGCCTGCTTCATTGATGCTCACTTGAAACAGCACTTGATACGTGCCTATTGCTGCCAGATTGAATGAACTGGGCCCTGTTCGACTTATAGTTGTTCCGCTAGTTGGTCCATTTTGTGGAAAACTTACATCAGTGCCCGGAGCAACAGTAGCTGCATTATCAGGAGGCATCAGAGCAAAAAAATCGGCGAATCCCAGGACCCCGCCGGCAGCACCAGTGGCACCCGTCGGGCCCGCTACTCCGGCTGGACCTGCT
>NZ_BIME01000014.1 GCF_004000925.1 Paenibacillus illinoisensis NBRC 15959
CGCTGGAGCAACAGGAGTAACCGGAGCAACGGGCGTGAGTATAACGGGCAGTACTGGGGCAACGGGTATAACCGGGGCTACAGGAATCGGTTTGGGTGGAGTGGTAGCATTTGATCCAGCTGTGGCTCCAACGTACCCAGCGGGTCAAGTGGTTACGTTCAACGGCAGTACGTATATTGCCAATGTTGCCGCACCGACCGGGACACCAGGAACATCTGCAGACTACACGTTGTTGGCAGGTGCAGGGGCAACAGGTGACACAGGAGTAACTGGATTGACTGGCTTTACAGGAAGCACAGGTGAAACTGGAGCAACAGGTATCACGGGGATAACGGGTGCAACGGGTATCGGTTTGAGCGGAGTGGTACCCTTCGATCCGGCTGTGGCTCCAACGTACCCAGTGGGTCAGGTAGTTACGTTCAACGGCAGCACGTATATTGCCAATGTCGCTGCACCAACCGGAACACCGGGGACATCTGCAGACTATACGTTGTTGGCGGGAGCAGGGGCAACAGGGGTCACGGGTATTACAGGTTTTACAGGTGAAACCGGGGCGACCGGAATTACAGGTATCACAGGTGCGACAGGTGTTGGTTTGAGTGGAGTGGTATCCTTCGATCCAGCTGTGGCCCCAACATACCCAGCGGGTCAAGTGGTTACGTTTAACGGCAGTACGTATATTGCCAATGTTGCCGGACCGACTGGGACACCAGGGACATCCCCAGACTACACATTACTGGCTGGCGCAGGAGCAACAGGTGTTACCGGATTCACCGGTGGTACAGGTGAAACTGGAGTAACTGGCGCAACAGGAGCCACAGGAATCACAGGGATAACCGGAGCGACCGGAGTTGCAGGGACTACAGGGACTACAGGCATTACAGGTTTTACGGGTGAAACCGGGGCGACAGGAATTACAGGTATCACAGGTGCGACAGGTGTTGGTTTGAACGGTGTGGTACCTTTCGATCCGGCCGTGGCTCCAACGTACCCAGCTGGTCAAGTGGTTACGTTCAACGGCAGCACGTATATTGCCAATGTTGCCGCACCGACCGGGACACCAGGAACATCTGCAGACTACACGTTGTTGGCAGGTGCAGGGGCAACGGGTGTTACCGGATTATCTGGAGTAACCGGTGGTACAGGTGAAACTGGCGCAACAGGAGCCACAGGGCTCACAGGGATAACCGGAGCGACCGGAGTTACAGGGGCTACAGGACTTACGGGCATCACAGGTGTTACCGGTGAAACTGGGGCGACAGGAATTACAGGTATCACGGGAGCAACGGGTGTCGGTTTGAGCGGAGTGGTACCATTCGATCCGGCCGTGGCTCCAACGTATCCGGCAGGTCAAGTGGTTACGTTTAACGGTAGTACTTATATTACGAATGTTGCCGGACCGACTGGGACACCGGGCATATCTGCAGACTACACGTTGTTGGCGGGAGCTGGTGCAACAGGTGTTACTGGATTAACTGGAGCAACCGGTGGTACAGGCGAAACTGGAGTAACCGGAGCAACAGGAGCCACAGGGCTCACAGGGATAACCGGAGCGATCGGAGTTACAGGGGCTACCGGACTTACAGGCATCACAGGTGTTACCGGATTAACTGGAGCAATCGGAAGTACAGGCGAAACTGGAGTAACTGGAGCAACAGGAGCCACAGGAATCACGGGGATAACCGGAGCGACCGGAGTTACAGGGGCTACAGGACTTACGGGCATCACAGGTTTTACAGGTGAAACCGGGGCGACAGGAATTACAGGTATCACGGGAGCAACAGGTACCGGTTTGAGTGGAGTGGTACCATTCGATCCGGCCGTGGCTCCAACGTATCCTGCAGGTCAAGTGGTTACGTTTAACGGCAGCACGTATATTACGAATGTTGCCGGACCGACTGGGACACCAGAGACCTCCCCAGACTACACATTACTGGCGGGAGCCGGGGCAACAGGTGTTACCGGATTAACTGGAGTAACCGGTGTTACAGGCGAAACTGGAGCAACAGGAGCAACAGGAGCAACAGGAGCAACAGGAGCTACAGGGCTCACTGGAGCGACCGGAGTTACAGGGGCTACCGGATTTACAGGCATTACAGGTTTTACAGGCGAAACTGGTGCGACAGGAATTACAGGTATCACGGGTGCGACAGGGGTTGGTTTGAGCGGAGTGGTACCATTTGATCCAGCTGTGGCACCAACATACCCAGTGGGTCAGGTAGTTACGTTCAACGGCAGTACGTATATCGCCAATGTCGCTGGACCAACCGGAACACCGGGCACATCTGCAGACTACACGTTGTTGGCGGGAGCTGGTGCAACAGGTGTTACCGGATTAACTGGAGCAACCGGTGGTACAGGCGAAACTGGAGTAACCGGAGCAACAGGAGCCACAGGGCTCACAGGGATAACCGGAGCGACCGGAGTTACAGGGGCAACAGGTGTCACCGGTGAAACTGGTGCGACAGGTGTAACAGGAAGTACTGGGGTGACAGGAAGTACTGGTGTAACAGGAGAGACCGGTATAACGGGAAGTACCGGGGTAACAGGAGCTACTGGTGTAAGTGTAACCGGAAGTACCGGAGCGACAGGAACAACTGGTGCATCAGGAGCTACTGGAGTAGGCATAACGGGAGCGACCGGAGTTACAGGTTCAACAGGCGTAACAGGAGAGACCGGAATAACAGGAAGCGCAGGAATTACAGGAACGACGGGAGTAACTGGAACAACTGGAGCAACAGGTACAACGGGACTTACAGGTGCAACTGGAGAGACGGGTGCGACTGGCATAACAGGAGCTACAGGTGTCGGTACCACTGGTGCAACTGGTGCCACAGGAACTTCAGTTACAGCAGCATCTTCTTATGCAGAGAATACGAGTGGTACAATTCTTGTTCTTTTGGGCGGAACGGTTGTACCTCTGCCTAATAATCAAAACATTGGTACTGGCATTACCGTAAATGGAACTAATGATACGTTTACTCTCGCTACGGCCGGACGTTATTATATTAGTTACAAAATCAATCTTACAGCAGCACTCGCTGTCCAATCTCGAATACTGCTAAACGGTGCTGTAGTTCCACCAAGTGTAATTTCGCCAGTACTTTCACTTAGCCAGTTAGCAACCGATTTTATTGTAACCGTCACAGCCGGATCAACCGTTCAACTGCAATTGTTCGGTTTGGTCGCAACAGCAGTATTGTCACCTCCAGGCGCCACACTCAACATTATTCGATTAAGCTAAATACAAAAAAAGAGACGAACCCTTCCGGGATCGTCTCTTTTGACTATCTATGCACGTTGTGGCATCTATTCAAGAACAATTTCAACAGCTGTATTAAGTTCAGGCAGACCTGTAAGCTGGACAAGGACATCTTTTGGAACTGCTTTATCTACTGTCAGAATCATGATTGCAGCACCACCGATAATCTTCCGTCCCACTTGCATGGAGGCGATGTTGACATCATTTTGACCAAGCAGCGTACCTACCCGTCCGATGATACCTGGCTTATCGTTATGGGAGATCAAAATTTGGTGACTTTCTGGAGCGATATCAACCGGGAATTTGTCCAGGCGTACGATCCGTTCTCCGTAACCTGCAAGGAGCGTTCCGGCTACACGGCGTTCCTCTGCTTCCTGTGTCGTTACCAATGTAACAGTGATGAGGTTAGTAAACCCTTTAGTTGCGGATGTTTGGCTTACAACTACATTCAGATCGCGGGTTTTAGCCAGATGCATGGAGTTAACGATATTTGCTTCTCCGCCCAGATGTCTTGCTAGAATACCCTTAACAATGTAACGAGTGAGTGGCGACGTATCAACTTCCGAAAGGTCCCCTGCATAGTCAATTCGAATCTCTTGCACGGCATTTTGTGTAATTTGGGCTGCAAAGCTACCCAGGGTTTCACCCAGCTTAAAATACGGCTGGAGTTTATTCATCACGGTTGGTGCAACCGCTGGCATGTTCACAGCGTTTTTGAACGGTTCATTCCGCAAAATATGAAGTACCTGCTCCGATACATCAATCGCTACATTTTCTTGTGCTTCCACGGTGGAAGCTCCAAGGTGTGGCGTAACGATGATACTTGGGTGGTTCAGGAAAGGATGATCCTGTGCTGGTGGCTCGCTTTCAAACACGTCAAATGCAGCACCTGCAACAATACCTTCATCGATTGCTTCCACAAGGGCCATCTCATCAATAACTCCGCCACGAGCACAGTTGATAATGCGCATACCTTTTTTCATGATTTCAAATTGTGCACGGGAGATCATGTGTCGAGTTTCAGGTGTCAATGGAGTGTGTACGGTCATAAAGTCAGCATTGCGAATGATGTCATCCACGCTGGCCAGTTTAACTTGAAGTTTCTCTGCACGTTCTTGAGTCAGAAACGGGTCGTATGCCAGAATATCCATACCAAAGGCTTTGGCGCGTTTGGCTACCTCACTGCCGATTCGTCCCATTCCGAGTACACCCAGAGTTTTATTTCTGAGTTCCACACCCAGGAAGGTCTTGCGATCCCATGTACCTTGAATGGTTTTGGCGTATGCCTGTGGGATGTGACGTGCCAATGCCATCATCATGGCAAATGTATGCTCACATGTCGTGATGGTATTACCATCGGGCGCATTAATAACGATGATACCGCGTTGAGTGGCAGTCTCCAGGTCAATGTTATCCACCCCAACCCCTGCACGGCCAATGACCTTGAGATTTGTTCCAGCAGCCATAATACGATCTGTAACACGAGTTTGGCTTCGAACGAGAAGGGCGTCATAATTACCAATAATGGCTACAAGCTCATCTTCACTAAGACCGGTATTTTTCTCAACTACAACATCATTTGCATCCACCAGTTGCTGAATACCCAGATCACTGATTGGGTCCGATACTAACACTTTGTACATGGTTTCTTCCTCCTTAGTATGTGTATCTATATCGTCAAGGACTTACCTCTGCAATGAGGTGTTCCTTAAAACCGGATTCATCCTTCCGCCCAACAACGCGGTGTCGCAGCAGAGGGGAGGGGTGTAATAATAGAGTGGACCCACGTATATTCCCAAAAATAAATCAAAAAACTCTCAATCCACATACTGCTTGCGCAATAAGGGACGAGAGTTGTCGTGGTACCACCCTAATTCACTGCCGCTTCGCAACGACAGTCTTCACGGTCAATAAAGACCGAAGAGGATAACGGCTCTAAACCGATCGCACCTACTCCAATTTCAATGCAATAACTCAGGAACGCTCAAGATCCATTGCCTGCCACCGATTTGCACCATCCATCGGCTCTCTGTAAGAACAAAGCAACATCTTTTTTCCATCATCGTGTTTAACGTGACTAATTTTTTCATAATGTATCATGGCTAACATGACCATGTCAATAGGCATAAATGTTTTAATGCAGATGACTTGGATCACGTTCATTTATCAGCGGTTTACTATGAAAGATGCCTAAATCATATAACTGAAAGTCGTAGAAAATTCTAGATTCAAAAAATCAGATCAGACGTTACGATGAGAGTGAATTTCGGGTAACAAAGGATAGGAAACCGGGACTTGAGGCAGGTCTTGAACCAATTTGGATTTTTGGCTATCATTTAGTATACTATCCGATTGGGCAGCCAAGTAGGTTATCCATCAAATATCTAGTAAGAGGACAGACGCAGGCAATGAAAAAATCAAAGTTTTCCAAGTTCAAGATTCAGAAGGCTGAACCACAGCAGCTTACCGAGCGCTTGCTTCTGATCAATCTATACTTTACACAAGGTTTAACTCTGATCATTGGAGTTGTATGGATTTTATTGCAGAAGCGAAATCTGTTCGACGTGCTTGCTTGGCCTGAAAGTGTTCATTTTATTTGGTGGGGGCTTGGTCTTGCAGGCATTATGCTCGTCATGGATATGGTCCTGTCTTATGTCATTCCTCAGGAGAGCATGGATGACGGAGGAATCAATGATATGCTGTTCAGGTCACGCCCCATCTGGCATATTGTATGTATAGCAGCTATTGTCGCTATTTGTGAAGAATTATTGTTTCGCGGAGCCATACAGCATGCCATTGGCCCTTACTGGACTAGCATATTGTTTGCAGTAATTCATATTCGATATCTTCGCCACTGGATTCCTACAGGTTGGGTATTTGTTTCTAGCTATGGATTGGGTTGGATTTATTTGCAATCCGGCACATTGTGGGCGCCGATATTATGTCACTTTATTATTGATTTGGTGTCCGGATTAGCGATACGTTTTCGGAGGGGATCATGAACCAGCAATTAAGCAGAATGAAGACATATGGCAGTCAACGCCACCGCCACTCGGACAAAACAGAGAAGACCGAGCGGACTGCGGCTCCTCAAGTGAACTTGGTTGCTGAACCGGCAGCTGCACTGGAGGGGGCGGGGGCATCATTGTCCACCGTATCCGTACCAAGATCACAACGCAAGTCGTATGCATCAGCATTGGAAAGCCCAGTGCTCCCCAGCCGGGCTCCAGCACGTTCCAAATCTCCGCAAAAAGCGACCGATGAAACGGTCACGGAAGCAGGTTCACTTCCTACCCGGACTGAGCTTCATCCTTCTCGCCGATTGCGGTTAAGTAAACGGTTTGTCAACTCACTCATCATTATTTTTGTTTTACTCACGATCAGCCTGGTCTGGTGGGGCATAAAAGGAGCTCCGCCACTAAACACATTTCTTCCTTGGCCTTGGTAATGATGGTCTGGTTCGCATCTGTGTTGATGGTGGTTTTCATATTGATCGTTCATATGTGGCGTGAAGCGCACCTTCACCGGGTCGTGGAGGATGACGTTGAAATAAACGCCTTACCCCTTTCGTTTGATGGAAGCGTCATTTTGTATGTATCTGACCTTCATAAGAGGAGATTGAGGCAGGAGGACATTAAGCCATTATTGGGCCAGGTGGACTGGGTTTTGATAGGTGGAGATGTAGCGGAGAAGGGGATTTCATGGTCCATCGTCAGACACAATATGCAACTACTGACCAATATCGCACCTGCTTTTGCGGTCTATGGAAACCATGACAAACATGCCGGAACGGCTCAGTTGGCACGGATTTTTGAGGAAACCGGGGTTCGGCTTCTGCAGGATCAGGTTGTGTCTCTTCAAAAGAGGGATTCCAGCATAAAGCTGGCCGGAGCGGATTATCGGTCTCGTGGACTTAGCAATCACCTAACGGAAAAGAACAGAAATGAATGCTTGATTGTATTAATTCACGATCCACTTCAGGCAAAGAGTGTTCATGATTATGCTGATCTTATTTTAAGTGGGCACACACACGGGGGGCAACTCGTGATCCCGTTTCTTGGACCGATTTTCCTTAACCAAGCTTACCGGAATGTGTCGAACGGATGGTACACCTTGAAACGGATGAACGGTGATCCGGATGGCAAAATGCTGGTCAGCAGAGGTTATGGAACGAATCATTTGCCGCTCAGATTATGCTGTCCAGCTGAGATGCACAAGATTACTTTAAAATCGATAAAAACAAAATAAAACAGCCTTGATCTATATGGATCAAGGCTGTTTATCTATATCCTTACCTGGCTTCGAGCTCTATCGAACGAGGGTCAACAAAAGAATATCCCTTGTTCTCCAGCTTCGTTAACAAATCATCTAGGGCTTCTACAGTCCAAGGAAGTTCGTGCATCAATATATTGCTTCCGGGATTTAACTGATCAAGCACATTCTGAACGACTTTATCGGGTTTGTTCTGAGTGCTCTTGTCCCAGTCCAGCGAACCATTGGACCATGTCATGTATAACATGCCATTTTGTTTGACGGTTTCCTTCAAAGCGTCATTACCAGAACCAAAGGGGGGGCGGAAGAATTCAGGCTCCACACCAACGGTTTCTTTGACGATGTGTTGAACATCCGTTACCTGCTTGGCAGCCTCTGAAGCGGACATTTTTTTGAGATCCTCGTGATCCCAAGCATGGTTGCCAATAATCTGCTCACGCTCGTAAATAAGCTTTAACAACTCCGGATGGCTTTTGACACGATATCCATTAACGAAAAATATGGCTTTGGCATTATGCTTGTCAAGTGTATCAATTAATCCATTAATCATTTCTGCTTCCTTAGGGCCGTCATCGAATGTCAGAAGAACGACCTTCTTTTCACCCTTTTCATCATTGGGTTTGATGTAATAATTTTCATTCATATGATACGTCTTCTTAATGTGTTGTTCTTTTTTATCCTCAGTTGTTTCTTGTTCTTTTTCTTGTTCTTGTGTTTGCTCTAAGCTGTCTTGAGATGAAGGTAGATCATCTTCCACTGCGTTTGAAGTGCTGCTTTCTTCACTTGGTACAGAGGAGACCGTTTCATTTTCAGGAGCGGTGTTTTCGGTAGTAGGTGTTTCTTGCTCCCCACATGCTGACAACAGGAGACATACGGCAATAAGGATTGCGGCAGTCGTTTTAAACATAATTTCAACTCACTTTCCTGTATTTATGCGGAATGAGATGTCGTGCTTCCGCAAACACTAGTTGTGATCTTAACATAAGAGGAGGTTGGTGTAATGAAGGCGTCATCCTTTTTTTGGGGGATTGTAGTTGGTGTTGCTGCCAGTTCATATCTGTCCAAGGGCAAAATTCCCATGTTGTCTTCACTCTCGTCCGGCAACATGATGGGTCAAGCCAAGCACAAGATGATGGAAATGACTTTTCCAGGCATGGATGGATTCAGCCCTAAGAATAATGAGCATGGTGAATCCCACAAAAGTGCATTGAAAAAAACAGCAAGAGCCATTACCCCGCAGGAAAAAGAAGAAAACATGAACATGCTCAAAGATTTTATTCGCACCAATCCGGATGTTAAACATGAAGTTGAGCAAATTTTGAGTCAAACAAACACAACAGTACCCGGTTTATAAACCAAAACTACTGGAATAGAATCAACCACAGTCTTGTTTGATGTGGATTGATTCTTTTTTTGTCGATTTTACTTCGTGCATTTGCAGGTATAAAATGATAACATAACTACATAGATTTATTTTCAGCACATATTGTTTTGTGCTTCATAATCTGTTATAAGACTTGCTTATAAAGGGGAGATCCTGTATGAAAATAGAACGATTAAGTCACGATAAGATACGGATTTTCCTGACCTTTGACGATCTGAGCGAGCGCGGAATACAAAAAGAAGATATGTGGCAGGAAATACCTAAAGTTCATGAACTGTTCACTGAAATGATGGATCAGGCATATTCCGAACTTGGGTTCGATGCTACAGGTCCGCTTGCTGTCGAAGTATTCGCACTTCCCGCTCAAGGAATGGTGGTCATTGTTACGCGTGGGAAATATGATCCGCAACAATATGGTTCCGGCCATGAGGATGATCTGCCTGAAGAAGTATACGAGATGGAAGTTACACTGGAGCAGAGCGATTCCATTGTATATGCCTTTAAGGATTTTGAAATCTTGATTGAGGCTGCACATATGCTGCGTCAACATGTAACGAATGCGGGAAGACTCTATTCCTATAAAGATAAGTGGTTTCTGCATCTGGAACCGGACGAAGTCGATAGCACCAAACATGCTGCTCTAATAGCACTGCTTGCTGAATTTGGTGAGGGTTCTTCGGTTACGCCAGCGGTAATGGAAGAGTACGGTAAAGTGATTATGCCTGAACAGGCCATTGAAGTGATCTGCACCCATTTCAAACGTCAGGATTAAATTCAATTGCAAACGCGTCTTAGTCAGAGGAGGGAATTTCGGTGCTTTTGTTTTCGGTTTTAGCGGCAGCAGTAGCTCCGGGTCTCGCCTTGTTAACATATTTTTATCTGAAAGACCGTTATGATTCCGAGCCGCTTCATATGGTACTGAGAGTATTCGTCATGGGTATTTTGATGGTGTTGCCTGTGATGATTATTCAGCGGGGTATGATGCTGTGGCTCGGAGATAACCCCTACGTTGAGTCTATTCTCATTTCCGGCGGGGTAGAGGAATTTGTTAAATGGTTTGTGTTATACCACATCATTTATAATCACACGGAGTTTGATGAGCCATATGACGGTATTCTTTACGCTGTTGCTGTTTCGCTTGGTTTCGCAACGGTGGAGAATGTATTGTATGCCTTTGCGGGGAATGCATCCGTCTCAGCCATGTTTCTTCGTGCATTACTTCCTGTGTCAGGACACGCCATGTTTGCGGTAATTATGGGGTATTACATGGGTCGGGCCAAATTTACGGATGGCAAGAAGAAACGTTGGTTCTTGATGCTATCGCTGTTGCTTCCATTTTTCTGGCATGCACTGTACGATGTCATCATGAATACGATGGTAAACTACTGGCTGTGGTTCATAGCACCGCTAATGGCGGGATTGTGGTATGGAGCCATGGGCAAAATTACGCGGGCTAATAACCGCTCTCCTTTTCGATTTGTGAAACGGGAGGAAGAGGTTAAATTATAGAAATACGGACACACTGGTGGACATGGAGCGCGTACTGCGCCTGATGCCCCGGTGTGTTTTTTTGTCTTTGACCTAAAGAATCCCGGGGAATGAACAACAGAAACGGGGACAGCGTAATGAGGATAAAAATAAAAATCAGATGCAAACAGTGCGGAGAGCGGTTTACGCTGCGCGGCAAAAAAGAAAGAGGGCGAATTGAGACCGGATTCAAGCAGTGTCTGTGTGATAATCGGGATCAATTTGAAATTGAAGAAGATGGCGGTACGTCTTGGATTCAAATGAATTAAGTAGCTCTTAAAGAGTCAAACATTGTGCCGGCTGGAAAACCGATGCATAAGAGGACTTTCTTCGATCCACAATATAGATAGTGGTTCAGATGAAAGGAGACTCTACCGATGTATAAACGTTTAAGTTCAGTCATGTTTCCGATATTTGCAGTATTGCTGATCGGTGCCCTTGTGTGGGGATACCAGGAGAACCAGGAGAAAAATGCGATCTTGATCAAAGCGGAGAATCAGTATCAGCGTGCATTTCATGATTTGTCTTTCCATATGGACAAGCTGCACTCTGAAATCGGTAATACACTGGCGGTGAACTCCACTTCCCAGGGCATGCACCGTAAAGGTCTGATGAATGTGTGGCGGCTTACCAGCGAGGCGCAAAATGAGATTAACCAACTGCCGCTGACGATGCTACCTTTTAACGAGACGGAGGAATTTCTTTCTCGAATCTCAAACTTTGCTTATCAGGCTTCCATGCGTGATTTAACCAATGAACCACTAAGTGAGAAGGAAGTGGGCAACCTGAAAAGGCTGTACCAGAATTCCTCCGAGATCACTAAAAACCTGCAGGAAGTCCAGCAA
Organism: Paenibacillus illinoisensis NBRC 15959; assembly: GCF_004000925.1. Classification (GTDB taxonomy): domain Bacteria; phylum Bacillota; class Bacilli; order Paenibacillales; family Paenibacillaceae; genus Paenibacillus; species Paenibacillus illinoisensis. The sequence goes on from NZ_BIME01000014.1 coordinate 11,291, forward strand.
AAAGTACTATCTGACCGCTTGCGCTGGATGGATGCCGAAACGGCTATGGCTACAGAAGAAGAAACGATGGATAACACCATTGTCGATGGATTTCGCACGGTGAACAAAAAAGTACAGGAGTATCCTGAACTTGATTGGGGCCCTTCGGTATCCAGCATTTATGCAAAGCGTTCAGTCAAAAAGCTGGATGGTGTTCCAGTATCGAAAGAGCAAATTCAGAGCAAAGCAGCGAAATTCTCCAATGCAGACACCAATAAGATCCATGTACAGGAGAATGGTAAAGGTACGGACTGGGAGTCCTATACCGCTACGATCAATCAGGGCAAAGAAAGCAAGTTGATGATGGACTTCACCCGCAATGGGGGAATGTTGATTTCTTACAGCGATACTAGACCGATTGGCGCGAAAAAGGTCTCACGTTCAGATGCCATGGCCAAAGCGGATCAATTTCTCGTCAATAAGGGCTACAAAGATATGAAAGCAGTAAACTACGATGAGTATGGTAACCTAGCAAACTTAACGTACGTGCGCAAACAAGGGGATACCCTGCTTTATCCGGAGAAAATGTCTGTACGCGTCGGTCTGGACACAGGTGACGTTACTGGCTTCCAGGCAAGTGATTATGTCTATGAGCATCAGAAAAAACGGCAAATACCAAAAGCGGCTCTTACCGAAGCACAGGCTCGCAAAAAGCTCAATCCTGAATTTGAGGAGAGCTATGCACGTAAGTCATTAATTGAGAATGATTACAGCAAGGAAGTATTATGTTATGAATTCGGTGGACGCATCAACGGGACGAAATACCGAATTTATATCAACGCTAATACAGGGGTCGAAGAAGCAGTTGAAGAAATTAAACCTGTGAATGCGACTTCCTAAGAATTTAAAGGGAAAACGAAACTCAATAATTTTACCAAACAGACCACCTCGTGGTCTGTTTTTTGTTATCCGCTATGAGAAAGGTCATGGTATAATAGTCCTTGTACATACGATGATGAATAGTAAGGTGGCGGTGAAGAGCTTGTATCCGAAAATTAATGAAATTTTACACATCCAAATTGCCTCAGCCGATGAAAAAGAAGAGAGTAAGGAATACAAATCCCGTATAGCAGACATGGATGATCACAGTTTTTTGATTGAAGTACCAATGCAGCAAGGTAGCAGTCGTTTGAAAAGATTGTATTTCGGCGAAGAGCTGTCCATCTCATATATCACAGAAGATGGCGTCAGACATTATTTCAATACGTACGTGACCGGATTTGAAGAAGATGTGGTAAGGCTTGTGCGTATACGCAAACCGCTGCCTGATGATATCTCGAAAATACAACGACGCAGCTTCCTGCGTGTTCATGCGAATCTTGAACTGGCCATTCAAGCAGAAGATCTGACTCGTGCGATAGGATTGACCGAGGATATAGGTGGCGGGGGATTGTCCATATATGGAGAACCCAACTTCCCGATTGCGGAGGGGCAAAAGTTGAACTGCTGGCTGCTCGTTCCCTATCGGAATTCAACGATTGAGCATGTGGCTTTCGAAGCTGAAGTGGTTCGCATTAAAACCCTCGAGTCTGGAAGACAGCTCTGCATGTTGAAGTTTACCCAGATCACAGACTCGGAGCGGCAAAAAATCATTAAGTTCTGCTTTGAACGGCAGCTGGATTATCGTACGAAGTAAGGGCACGTTTTTTGAATAAAAAGGAAATATGGCGGGAAACGTAATGGGAAAAACGGAGGTGCTTGGGTATGAATCACCGACGTACATCCCGAAGATATGAGCGGCTGTATTACGTGTTCTCCAAACGAATGGAAAGAAGACTCTTTCAGCTTATAGCCGTTTTATTCTTGTTGTTGGTGGTATACCAATTGCTGCTTCAGGTTCCATATTTCAAACAAAATGTGACCCGGATAGACCGAATGGAGGGGACACCAATTCACATGGAGCTTTCAACGAAAAGGGAACATCAATGAATTGGCTGTTTTTGCATCCATGTGTATAGTGTGGTATAATTTTCACGATGCAGGCAATGCCTGTTTTTTTATTGAGGCTTATCGTTTGAGGAGGAATGCCCCGTTGGCAAGCCAGAACACATCAGAGAACGGGAAGATGAACGTTGCAATTGACGGACCTGCTGGTGCCGGGAAAAGTACCGTGGCCCGATTGGTTGCAGAGGCGCTCGGTTATATTTACGTCGATACTGGCGCAATGTACCGCGCGGTAACCCTACACATGATTCGGAAAGGGATTTCTCCGGATAATGTATCAGAGGTACTTCAAGAAGCCCACAAACTGGTCATTGATTTACAGCCGGACCCGGGCGGACAGAAAGTGTTCTGTAACGGGGAAGATGTAACCTCGGAAATCCGCTCCCGTGAAGTTACGGGGATCGTGTCCCGATATGCGCAAATCGAGGGGCTGCGTTCGCAATTAGTGGATACTCAGCGGCAAATGGCTTTGCGCAAGGGCGTCGTCATGGATGGACGCGATATCGGAACGACAGTATTGCCCGATGCGGAAGTGAAAATCTTCATGACTGCCAGTGTGGAAGAGCGCGCACTTCGCCGCTTCAAAGAACTGGACCCCTCTGAAGGACTGACGTTAAAGCAATTGGAGCGAGACATTGCCACACGTGACAAATTGGATGAAGAGCGGGAAATATCCCCACTTCGCTGTGCCGAGGACGCAACTGTTCTTGATACAACCAAGATGAGTATTCATGAAGTGGTTGACAAAATCGTATCTTATTGCACAATGGTCAGAGGAGAGGTTGGTCTATGATTTACACATTTTGCAGCACAGTACTGCGGATCATTTACACCATTCTTTTCCGCCTGGAAGCAGTTGGACGGGAGAATATCCCCCAAGAGGGCGGCGTACTTTTATGTTCCAATCATATCAGTAACTTTGATCCTCCAACGGTAGGTATTAAAATTCGCCGGCAGGTACGCTTCATGGCCAAAAGTGAATTGTTTGATGTTCCGGTACTTGGCAAGATCATCAAGGCTGTGGGCGCGTTTCCCGTTAAGCGTGGAGGCGTTAGCAAGGAATCCATCAAAACTTCACTAAACATTTTGCGCAATGGTGAAGTGCTCGGCATTTTCCCATCCGGGAGTCGGCACAACGATGGAGGCATCGGCAAAAAAGGTGCAGCGAGCTTTGCTCTTCGGAGTGGTGCTACCGTTATCCCTACTGCTATTATCGGCAACTACAAGCTATTTCGTAAGATGAAAGTGGTGTATGGAGCACCGGTGAATTTGGACGAGTTTAAGGAAGATCCTTCTGGTGATGCACTGGAAAGAGCAACTGAAAAGATTATGTCCAAAATTAATGAGATGGTGAAAACAGGTGTACCGAGCAAATAATTTGCTCTTCACCGAAAGTCTGAATGCATTATTTCCATATTTTTGAGGGAAACTAATCCGAGCCATTCAGCGTTGAAAGTGTTTTGAACTCTGCTACAGGCAGGTTTGAATATAATGGGGTTTTTGAATTGAGGAGGGTATTTGACATGTCGGAAGAAATGAAAAATCAAGAAGCAACCCAAGATGAGTTGGATCAATTCGTTTCCTTGAAAAAAGGAGATACTGTAAAAGGAACCATCGTCAAATTGGAAGATAACCAAGCCTATGTGAGCATTGGATATAAATATGACGGTGTAATTCCAATTCGCGAACTGTCCTCATTGCATGTTGACAGCGCGTCTGATGCAGTAGAAGTTGGACAAGAAGTTGAAGCTAAAGTACTTAGCATCGACGACGAGAAAGAAAAACTCGTTCTGTCCAAACGTGCAATCGACAGCGAAAACGCTTGGGATCAATTGCAAAAGCACTTTGAAGACCAAGATGTATTCGAAGTTGTTGTAGCTGACGTGGTAAAAGGCGGTCTGGTAGCAGACGTGGGCGTACGCGGATTTATCCCGGCTTCCATGGTTGAGCGCCATTTCGTAGAAGACTTCAGCGACTACAAAGGACGCACACTGCGCGTTAAAGTGAAAGAGATCGATCGTGAGAACAACAAAGTGATCCTTTCCCAAAAAGACGTTCTGGAGCAAGAATTCGAAGCTAACAAAGCTGAGGTTATGGCTGGTCTGCAAGAAGGCCAAGTTATCGAAGGTACAGTACAACGTTTGACTCAATTCGGAGCATTCGTTGATGTAGGCGGAGTTGACGGTCTGGTTCACGTTTCCGAGCTCGCTTGGACGCATGTGGACAAACCATCTGATGTCCTTTCCGAAGGTGACAAAGTCAGCGTTAAAGTGCTGAAAGTTGACCCTGAAAAAGGCAAAATCAGCCTGAGCATGAAAGCTGTTCAACCAGGACCTTGGGAAACAGCTGGCGAGAAATTCAACACTAGTGATATCGTAACAGGTGTTGTTAAACGTCTGGTTGATTTCGGAGCATTTGTTGAAATCGCTCCTGGTGTTGAGGGACTTGTGCACATTTCACAAATTTCCCACAAACACATCGGCACTCCACACGAAGTGTTGAAAGAAGGTCAGGAAGTTCAAGTTAAGATTCTCGACATGAACCCTGCTGAGCAACGTGTAAGCCTGAGCATCAAAGAAACAGAAGAAGCTCCTGCCCAAGCGCCAAAAGCTGAAAGACCTGCTAGAAACAACGCACCGCGTGAAGAAATCAACAACCCGAACGTTTCCTTGAGCAACCAAGGTATGAGTATCACACTCGGCGAACGTTTCGGTGACAAACTCAGCAAATTCAAATAAGTTATTCATGCATGGTTCTAAGTTATACTGCATATTTTGCTGAACAATAAAAGCAAGATCGGCGAGCCCCAGCGGGTTCGCCGATTGTTGTTATTGTAAGCATTCTTGGCATGAAAGGTTAGCCAAGACATGTGTTTTTTGCTATGATGAGTAACGTAAGTATGGACAGGAGGAGTGGAATGTATGGCAAGACCCGTTGTGGCAATTGTCGGGCGACCGAACGTGGGTAAATCCACTATTTTTAATCGGATTATCGGCGACAGACTGGCCATTGTGGAAGACAAGCCGGGTATTACCCGTGACCGGATCTACGGAATCGGTGAATGGAACGGTAAACCATTCAGTATTATCGATACAGGTGGTATCGAAATCGACGGCGAGGATGTCATTCTTAAATCAATTCGGATGCAGGCAGAGCTCGCCATTGAAGAAGCGGATGTTATTGTATTCATGTGTGATGCAAAAGCAGGAATTACGCAATCTGACGAAGAAGTCGCAGAGATGTTGTACCGCTCAGGCAAGCCCATTGTTGTAGCCGTTAACAAAGTGGATAATATTGGGCGCAGTGAGCTCATTTACGAGTTTTACGGATTTGGATTTGGAGATCCGATCGGTGTATCCGGGAGTCATGGTACGGGTATTGGTGATTTGCTGGATGCGATCGTTGAAAAATTGCCTGAACTTGAAGAAGAGACATACGATGAAGACGTCATCCGTGTTGCTCTAATCGGACGTCCAAACGTGGGTAAATCTTCATTGGTGAATGCCATTTTGGGTGAGGAACGCGTAATCGTAAGCGATGTAGCCGGAACGACGCGTGATGCCATTGATACCCCGTTCGAAAAGGATGGGCAGCGTTACGTGCTGATTGATACAGCAGGTATGCGTAAACGTGGTAAAGTGTATGAAACTACCGAGAAATACAGTGTTATGCGTGCTATGCGTGCCATCGAACGTGCTGATGTCGTTTTGGTCGTTATTAACGGCGAGGAAGGCATCATTGAACAGGACAAGCATATTGCAGGTTATGCATTTGAAGCCGGTAAAGCTTCCCTGTTCGTTGTGAATAAATGGGACGTGGTGGATAAAACAGATAAAACGATGAATGAGTTTGAGAAAAAAATTCGGGATCACTTCCTGTTTATGACTTATGCTCCCGTAGTCTTTTTGTCAGCCAAAACAAAACAACGCTTACAAAAGTTGCTTCCTGTGGTAACTCGTGTAGCTCAGCAGCATGCTATGCGTGTTCAGACGCATTTGCTTAATGATGTCGTATCTGATGCCGTGGCTATTAATCCACCGCCTACAGACAAAGGACGCAGAATGCGGATTAACTACGTGACACAGGTTGCTGTCAAACCGCCGACCATGGTTATTTTTGTAAACGATCCGGAATTGATGCACTTCTCTTATGAGCGTTACCTGGAGAATAAAATCCGCGGAGCGTTTGATTTTGAAGGTACGCCAATTCGCATATTTACTCGGAGGAAGTCCGACGAAGGTTAGGGGAGAAGTTTGTGATTTTACCAATCGCAGCGATTGTACTGAGCTATCTGCTCGGTTCAATCAGCTTTAGTGTCCTCCTTGCAAAGGCAATACGGGGGATCGACATTCGTCAGCATGGCAGCGGGAACGCAGGCGCTACCAATACATTGCGAATATTGGGTAAAGGACCGGCTATTCTTGTGCTGCTGTTGGATGTCCTTAAAGGTATTGCGGCTGTATGGATTGGAGTGTGGCTCAGTAACGGCTCCGAGTGGATTCCTGCAATTTGCGGTATAGCAGCGATTGCAGGACATAACTGGCCGCTCTACTTCCGATTCCGTGGAGGAAAAGGAATTGCAACAGCAATTGGCGTACTCGCCACTCTTGCATTCGTTCCTGCAGTTTCTGCCGGAATTTTTGCAATCCTGTCCATCGTTTTGACACGTTACGTTTCGCTGGGTTCTCTTATTTTTGTAGCATTAACACCAATCTTCATCCTAGTGTTCCCGGGATATTCCATGAATCTATTCTGGGGAAGTCTGATTATTTGTCTGTTTGCTTTTTGGAGACATCGCACCAACATTGCGAAGCTTGCCAGAGGACAGGAAAATAAATTAGGAGCCAATAAACCTGGGGGTGGAAAACGCGTTGTCTAAAAAAGTTGCCGTCCTGGTCGCAGGCAGTTGGGGGACCGCTCTCGCAAGTGTGCTGGCCGCCAATGGGCTGGAAGTGACGATGTGGACACGTGGTGAAGAGCAGGCCGCCGAAATTAACAACCAGCATCGGAACAGTCGTTTTCTACCTGGTGCAGAGTTATCACCTCGCATTCAGGCAACGACTAATATGGGGGATGCCGTTCAAGGGGCATCGGCCGTTTTGATTGTTGCGCCTTCCTCAGCCATGCGTTCGGTAGTCAACCAATTCAAGGCGTATTATACGCCAGACATGTTAATAATCCATGCAACCAAGGGATTTGAAACGGAAAGCCTCAAACGGATGTCGACGGTGATCTCTGAGGAACTTGAATGCGAAGAAGGGCATATCGTTGTACTTTCGGGTCCGAGTCATGCGGAGGAAGTGGTCAAACGCTGTCCTACAACAGTGGTTGTGGCTTCACTGGACAAAGCCGCAGCAGATGCTGCTCAGGCATTATTCATGAATGCCTATTTCCGTGTGTATACGAATCGGGATATGCTTGGCGTGGAGCTGGCAGGTGCTTTCAAAAATATTATCGCACTTGGTGCAGGGATGTCGGATGGCCTGGACTTCGGAGATAATGCAAAAGCCGCTCTATTGACTCGTGGATTGGCAGAGATCACCCGGATTGGCGTGGAGATGGGAGCAAACCCGCTTACGTTTGCGGGCCTCGCAGGAATCGGTGATTTGGTGGTTACCGCGACAAGTCAACATAGCCGGAACTGGCGGGCCGGCTCTATGCTGGGACAAGGACAAAAGCTGGAGGATGTACTGAATTCCATGGGAATGGTCGTAGAAGGAATTCGTACGACAAAAGCAGCCTATTTTATCTCCCAGAAATACGGGGTGCAGATGCCGATTGCGGATCAACTATACCATGTTCTCTTTCAGGATCGCGAGCCGCGTGATGCGGTTGAGGCACTTATGGGCCGAGATCCCAAGACCGAAATGGAAGTTATGAAACTGGAAACATGGGAACAGTGGCACTCCTGATTCTCCATTGCTTCACTCACCAGAAATAAAGAAGCTCATTCACCTTTTCATCGCTACACTCATACTATACACATGAGTATTGCCGGAGGAGGGGAGACGAATGGGTAACAACATTTCTAAGGATGCACTGAAAGCGATCAATAAAAAAACGGGCAAAACAATTACAGAAGGTGCTGTCAAGAAACTGGCGAGCACAGTAAAACCGTCCACCATGCAAAATGAAGCTCAGCTGCGCCAATTGATTAAACAAGTATCCGCCATGGCGAAAGTTCCGGTATCTGAAGATACGGTTCAGGATATTGTAAGTGCGGTCAAAAAAAGTGGACTGAATCCAAACAGCATGGAATCATTAATGAAAATGATGATGAAAAAATAATAGATCGTTTTTGCTTCTGCAACGTGTGCAAGCAAGACAAAAAGATGAGTCAGCTAAGGCTGGCTTTCTTTTTGTCTTTTTTTTGGAAAAGTCCTCTGAATTTCGTGTTATAATAATTTCAATTGTCACCGTGTCAGTGATGAATAACAGATTGAAGGGGAGACTGCTGGATTATGAGCGCAATGGACAAGATGTGGCTGTCATTGGTTGCAATTCTGATTATGGGATTGTCTGTATTCCTGATCACCTTCGCGAGAGCCAAAACCAAAGGCTTTGTGCGAGGGATTCTGTCATTGATCGCGTTTCTGATTATGCTGATTGGTTTTTTCGGCGGAATTGCATCGCTCACTTGATCTTATTCTTGCGTGCAGCTTAACATCCGCATAAGTACACCATAGAACTGACACAATGAAAACGGATGAAGGGAAGGTGAGCCGGTTGGGACCACATGGAACAGAGGGCCTTACAGAGCGCTATCCGGAATTGCACGCTGCGTTGCTGGAAACGGCAAAAACCTGGAATACAGTACCTTATGCTTGGCTTCTTGGGGGGAGCTGTGGACTGCTGCTGCAGCAGGTCGAGTTGCAGCAGGCTCCAAGAGATATTGATGTGTACGCCGATCTGGCTGCTGCACATGGGCTGCATCATGCTGCCCCAGGAATTGCCCTGGATAAACCGGTGATAGATCGAACAGGGCCATACGCTTCATTGCTGAGTCATTATCAAGTCGGAGAGTGTGCGCTTGAACTCGTAGGTGGCTTTGAAGTATGGTCCAGGCAGAGCTGGTACCGGGTTGAGATTGAACAACTGCTGATTCATCATGCGCCTCAGGCTCAAATTGGTTCTTACACGTTAAGATTGATGCCCCTTGCTCATGAGCTGCTTTTTAATCTGCTGAGAGGTCGAGCTGACCGTTATGAGGCTATTGCTGAAGCAATCCGGAAGGATCCACAGCTTCATCAACCCTTACTGGCTTCATTGGGTAAGCATAATGTGTGGACAAGCCGATTCTCCGCTGAGGTAGAAGAGTTGGTTGGTTTTACATGGACTTCATAGGTGGGGAGGCAAGAGGATGGAGCACACGATTACATTTTTACCGCAAAATAAGAGCATTCGCCTAAAAGCGGGAGTGAACCTGCTCAGTGCCGCACGCCGTGCAGGAGTGAAGATTCCAACCCGTTGCGATGGAAAAGCCGCTTGTCTAATGTGCAAGGTCAAAGTAGATGGTGATCAGCTGCAGTCTCTGCACCCCCCTACAGATGCTGAACAACGGAAACTGGGTTCCCTGCTGGAAGCAGGAACTCGTCTTGCTTGTCAGGCCAAGGTGAGGGGATCAGTGTCTGTTCATGTTCCGGAGGATCCGCTCAAAGCTGCGATACGTAAGCAGTTGGAACGCCAGCAGCAGGAGAATGACGATTGGTTCTGAAACTAACCTGAATGGAGCTCAATTGGATTGGGTTTTCCCGTTGGACTCTTCAGATTCAAGGAGGATGCGGATGAACGAAAACAAAGATAGACTCTTCATCGGTTTAGGGCAGAGGTACGGGATTCAGGGAGTCCGCTGCCTTCTCTTCATTTTAATGGTTGCTACAGTAAGTGGCTGCATGTATCCAACCCAGGGTAACGATGACCCCAAAATAGCATACAGGGAGAGTGTGAACCGGATACAGAGTGCTGTAGAGGCATTTCAGAAGGATCAGGGGATTCTGCCCATGATTAATGCGGATATGGATACCCCAAAATATGAAAAATTCAGAGTGGATCTGCCGAAGCTGAAACAGCAAGGTTATCTGGACGAGATTCCGGGTACCGCTTTTGAAAGTGGTGGGAGCGCTTACTTCCTTATTCAAAATGAAGAGACAGCACCCACTGTAAAAGTAATGGACTTGCAGACGGTACAGAAGGTCAATGATGTACAGCGCATGGTTAACCAGTATAAATCAGTACATAACGGCAAACTGCCTGCAGGGGAGGAATTGTATACCGGTCTGTATGCTGTAGATATGAAACAAGCTGCTCAGGCAGGTGCTCCAGAGGTTACACTGAACAGTGTATATTCCGGTCAGGAGTTACCATTTATCATGGACGGTGAAGGCAATGTGTACGTAGATTATGCCTTCGATATCATGCAGGCGGTAGAAAAATCGGATCGTTCTCCTGTGGAGGGGGATGATGTGCGCGAGTATTTGCTGGAGCACTCCCATTTCGTTCCTGTAAAATCGGTTAGTTATACGTGGCAGAATAATGCCCCAGTGGCACAAGAAAAACCATAGATGAAATGCACCAAAAAAGAGATACTCCTTATTAAGGAGTATCTCTTCTCTTTTTATTGTTGCATTACGTTCTCAGGAGCTTCAGAGAACCAGATCAGATAATACGTTAGACCTCAACGGTGTAGTTCAACATAAGTTCATCGCCGGGCATTCCACGGATGCCCCAGTGTGCACGTGGTGTCTCGAAAATAGTAATCTCCAAATCATGGAAAGACAACTGGAGTTTTTCATGTATTTGTTTATATAATTGCTGGATTAAATCTTTCTTTGTTTCCATAGATCTTCCTTCGAACATGCTGATTTCAACAATGGTGTATGCTGCTGATCGATCTTTCGGGTACTGAAAGTTCTCCGCATCCATGGGGAAGTAACGTTGGAATTTTTTGTTCTCTGGCAGTCCCAGCACATCCATCAGAACGGAATGAATCACGATAGCAAGCTGTTCTTTCATTGGATTTAACTGCTCACGTATACCGAAAACTTTAATCTGTGCCATGCTCATCTCACCTTTCTCATCTCGTTTTCAATCTAACTCAGCTCGGCTCTAAAACCATGTTTCCTTCACAGTATACCTCTAACTCCAAGTGTCCGATACCCCAAATAGAAATGAATGAAACCAGCATAAATGCGACCCTGTGTTCATAAAGTAGATTGAAATAATGACGCGCAGTCCGAGAGCGGGGCAACATCCCGGAGCTGAAGACCTGAGAAAAAAACAAAAAAACGCGTCATATTGCTGCATACGGATACATAAGATGATACTAGTCCAATTGCATGTACGAGTTAACGCCGCTTTCGCCGGTTTCATCAGAATGCAACGTTCGGCGGCGGACGACTTCCGGGCACTCACAAAGGCGGCTCTACCGTTGCAGGGATTTCAGTCTTCTGATTGAAAAAACGAAGCGGATGCTCTTTAGCATTTTTCCTTCGGAGTAATTTAGGGAGGGGATTTCATTGGAGAAAGTGGACATTTTTAAGGACATAGCTGAGCGGACCGGAGGGGATATCTATCTCGGGGTTGTCGGCGCAGTCCGGACGGGGAAATCAACATTTATTAAACGATTCATGGAAACGATCGTACTGCCAAACATCGCAAGCGAGGCTGATCGTGCCCGTGCAGTGGATGAACTTCCACAGAGTGCAGCAGGCAAAACGATTATGACCACCGAGCCGAAATTCGTACCGAATAACGCAGTCCAGATCAAAGTGGCTGAAGGGCTCGATGTTAATGTACGTTTGGTGGATTGTGTAGGGTACGCTGTGGAGGGTGCGAAGGGCTATGAGGATGAAAATGGTCCACGCATGATCTCCACGCCGTGGTTCGAAGAGCCGATCCCGTTCCAGGAAGCAGCGGAGATTGGCACGCGAAAAGTCATTCAGGAGCATTCCACATTGGGTGTGGTGGTTACCACAGACGGCACCATTGCCGAGATCGCCCGTAGTTCCTACGTGGAATCCGAAGAACGAGTCATTGCCGAACTGAAAGAGGTTGGCAAACCGTTCGTACTGATCATCAACTCTACCCGTCCTCGCAGTGAAGAGGCTCTTCAATTGCGAAGCGAATTGGCAGCTAAATATGATATTCCGGTAATGACATTAAGCGCGGCCACCATGACGGAAGATGATGTGACAGGCGTGCTGCGTGAAGTCCTGTATGAGTTCCCTGTTCATGAGGTGAATGTGAATCTGCCGAGCTGGGTTATGGTCCTGAATGAAACCCACTGGCTGCGTAACAACTACGAAAATTCCGTGCGCGACACGGTGAAGGACATTCGTAGACTGCGTGACGTGGACCGGGTTGTATCCCAGTTCATGGAGTATGAGTTCATTGACCGCGCAGGACTCAGCGGCATGAACATGGGCCAGGGTGTGGCCGAAATTGATCTGTACGCACCTGATGAATTATACGATCAGATCCTCGTGGAAGTGGTCGGCATTGAAATCAGAGGCAAGGATCATCTGCTGCAGCTGATGCAGGAATTCTCTCATGCCAAACGGGAATATGATCGCTTCGCTGAAGCCTTGGAGATGGTCAAAACGACCGGATACGGCATTGCGGCACCTTCGCTTGCTGAGATGGCACTGGATGAACCCGAGCTCATTCGCCAAGGCACCAAATTCGGTGTGCGTTTGAAAGCAACTGCACCTTCCATTCACATGATCCGGGTCGATGTCGAGTCCGAGTTCGCACCGATTATCGGTACGGAGAAGCAAAGTGAGGAACTGGTGAGGTACCTGATGCAGGACTTCGAGAACGACCCAATCAAGGTGTGGGATTCAGACATGTTTGGTCGTTCACTGCATTCCATCGTGCGCGAAGGGATTCAGGGCAAGATTGCCATGATGCCGGACAATGCAAGGTACAAATTGCAGGAGACATTGGGACGTATCATAAACGAAGGTTCAGGCGGCTTGATTGCCATCATTCTGTAAGACAAAAGACCACAAGGCCATCCTTGTGGTCTTTTTGCTGTATGATTTAATTTCCTATAAACGGTACTACTGGATGTATACTACATGCTTCAAGAAAAACTTAGCGAGTTTTAGCTTTAAATTGTTAAAACCCATTTACATACTAGGGATTAGCCGTTATATTAATATTCAACTATTGTGATCAAGGTCACTGAGAGTGCACGAATAGGGGGAGACAGAGATGAAAAAGAAAGATACGAAATGGGTATGGCTAAGTGTTCTGCTTATATTTACATTGGCACTGTCCGCTTGCGGGATCAAAAAAGAACCAGCAGCAGCTCCAGCTTCCGGAGCATCAGAGGACAAGCCCAAGACGGAGGCAGTGACTGGCCCGCTTAGTGGTAAACGAATTGCCCTAATCATGGAATTTAACACGGGCACATTCTCACAGCAGTATGTACAAGGCGTAAAAGAGGAAATTGAAAAATTCGGCGGTGAGCTAACTACATTTGTTGCTGATAATGATAAAGCCAAAATGGTTTCTTTGCTGGACAGCGCAATTAACCAGAAGTTCGATGCAATCTTGACGGATCACGGGGACTCGCTCCTGGAACCGGGTGTGAAAAAAGCAGTAGAACAAAACATTCCGGTAGTAGTCTTCGATGCAGCTATCCAAGTACCAGGGGCAACCGTACTGTCTCAGGATGACCAGAAGATGGCGGAACTTACACTGGAACAAATGAAAAAGGATATTAACGGCCAGGGGAATATCGTGAAAGTATGGGTGGCCGGATTCGCTCCTATGGAACGTCGCCAGATTGCTTACGGCGAATTCATGAAAGAGAATACGGACATCAAGGAGATTGCCACATTTGGCTCAGCGCAAAACCCGGCTCTGGATACACAAGCCAAGATGGAAGCGATTCTGAAACAATATCCGAAAGGCGAAATCACAGCCGTGTGGGCAGCGTGGGATGAGTTTGCCAAAGGTGCTGCACGTGCAATCCAGCAAGCGGGTCGTGATGAAATTAAAGTTTACGGTATCGATATGAGTGATGAGGATTTGCAAATGATTCAGGATCCGAAAAATCCTTGGGTTGCTTCCGCAGCGGTAGACCCGACAGACATTGGACGTGTTCAGGTACGTTACGCTTATCAGAAACTGAACGGCGATGAGACTAAAGATCAGGTGGTCCTTAATCCGGTTTATGTTCAACGCGAAGCACTGCCTGAGACACAAATCTCTACTTCCGAATTGTCCCAATATGTTGAGGGTTGGGGAGGAAGTACACAGGGCATCAAGGATTGGATGGCGGAATACGGAATCACTGCTAAATAAAGCAGCGTTAGTAGGCGCGCCGCAAGGTGCGCTTTTTTCGCAGGCAGATATGTAAAACAACAGATTGTAAGGATAGCATGACTCCCTGGAGGAGGGATTGGAGGTTTACATCATGACAACTGCACCGATTTTGCTTCAAATGGAACATATTCATAAGCAGTTTGCTGGCATTCCTGCGCTAAAAGACGTTGATTTCTCTGTAAAAGGTGGAGAGATTCATGCATTGCTTGGCGCCAATGGAGCAGGGAAAAGTACCTTGATGAAAATTCTGTCGGGTGCCTACCAACTGGATCAGGGCCAGATTCGTTTAAATGATCAGCATTTACGTCTAAATTCACCGGGGGACGCTAAGGCAAACGGAATTCACTGTGTCTATCAGGAGGTCGATGCTGCACTGGTACCGCAGCTGACGGCTGCTGAGAACATTATGCTGGACCAGCTGGCTTCTCCAGTTGGTGGATGGTGGAAAAGCCCGCGTAAGCTCCAGCAGCGTGCTCTTGAGGCACTCAAAGAATTGGGAGCAGACATTGCAGTTCAGAAAAAGGTAGCGGACCTTACACTTGCAGAGAAACAGATGATTCTGCTGGCGCGCATCCTGATTCAGGATGCCAAGGTGATTATTTTTGATGAACCGACTGCTCCGCTGAGCCAGGAAGAAACCGATGCCTTTTTCCGGATCGTTCATCTGTTAAAAGAACGGGGAGTAGCTTGCATTTTTATAACCCACCGGCTTGCTGAGGTGACTGGGCATTGTGATCGAGTGACCGTCATGAGAGACGGGCAGCATGTATTTACGGGTGAGGCGCGTGGACTAACTGTCAATGACCTGGTCACACAAATGCTGGGCAAGCCATTCGAAGAGGAATTTCCGAAGACGGAAGCACCTATAGGCGAGGTAATCTTTGAAGCACGTGGACTGCACCGGGGGATCAAGGTGAAGGGGGTTGATTTGTCTGTACGCCGTGGTGAGGTTCTGGCTGTTGTCGGTCTGGTCGGTGCGGGCAAAACGGAATGCTCCCGTCTTCTGATTGGAGCAGACCAGGTGGAGAAAGGGGATATTCGTTTAAACGATAAACCGCTTCGCTTCTCTCAGCCGGCGGATGCTGCAGCTTCAGGCATTGTTTCCGTACCCGAGGAACGTCGCAAGCAGGGGATTCTCATTCAGGAAAATGTGGAACGAAATTTGAGCCTGCCCTTGCTCGGACGTCTTAGTACATTCGGATTCGTGAGTCGCAAAAAGGAGCGGGAGAACGCGGAATCACTGGTTCAACAGCTCGGCATTAAAACATCTTCGGTACGTCAGGAAGTGAAGTATCTGAGCGGAGGTAACCAGCAGAAAGTAGCTATTGGCAAATGGCTGAATGCGGACGCTGATGTCTTTATATTTGATGAACCTACCAAGGGCGTGGATATTGGAGCCAAAAGTGACATCTTTCGTATCATTAACGAGCTGGCGTTGGCAGGCAAGGCGGTCATCTATTTCACATGTGAGCTGGACGAGGGGCTCGGTATAGGAGACCGCATTGCAGTGATGTGTGAAGGGAAAATCGTAAAAGAATTCAAGCGTGGCGAGACCAACCAAGAACAACTGCTATACTACGCAAGCGGTGGACAAGAGGTGCAGGTATGAAGGACAAATCTATGGATTTTGCGTTCCGTTACGGGGCGATTATCGTTATTATCGGAGTTATTGCTTTTTTTGGCATCAAATTGCCTTACTTTTTTACCTACAGTAATCTGACTGACATTCTGGGGTCGATATCGATCGTGACCTTTGTGGCTATCGGTGTAACGTTATCTCTCATTGTGGATGGTTTCGATCTCTCGGTGGGGGCTACCGTCTCATTGACGACCGTTGTAACGGCATCGTTAATGATCTGGTATCAGCAGCCGCTCGCCGTTGTCATTATTGTTCCGCTCGTGATCGGTGCAGTCATTGGCCTCCTGAATGCTTTGTTGATTGTAAAACTGCGCATTCCTGATCTGCTCGCCACGCTGGCGACCATGTACATCATTGGAGGTATTCACAAAACGTACGCGCAAGGGTATACCATTTATAATCATATGCAATTTCCTGATGGCAGCAAGGCGGCCGGAGAGATGGATCCTACGTTCTTGCTGATTGGTCAGGGGAAATGGCTCGGCATGCCTATATCGGTTATCCTCCTTCTCGTTGCAGTCATTGGTGTTCATATCTTTTTGACGTATACGAAATACGGACGCCAGATGTACGTTACTGGAGGCAATGAAGAGGCGGCGCGCTTGTCCGGAATCAAGGTGAAAAAGGTGCGTACGCTTGCTTATGTGGCTGCTGGCGTGTTTGCTGCAATAGGGGGCATTATCTACGCCTCCAAAGTGGGATCAGGACAGATTGATGCAGGATCTCCGTTGTTAATGGAATCCGTAGCAGCTGTGTTTGTAGGGTTCTCTGTCTTCGGTGCGGGTAAACCAAATGTTATCGGAACCTTCATTGGTTCAGTCCTGATTGGGGTACTGGTGAACGGTTTAACCATGATGAATGTTCAGTATTTTACTCATGATATTGTAAAAGGTGGCGTCCTCGTGCTTGCCCTGGCGGTGACATTTTACGTGCTAAACCGCAACCGCACTTGAAATTGTGTGCTGTCTGTATTAGTATAAAATTTGTTCCGCGTCTGAAACGCGCTTGGTTTCAGGCGGCATTCTGCCGGAAATGACTGTTGACCGCAGGCGGATAATTGTGTTCATCACGCTCAAGATGTACGTAGATTTTTTGCGTATGAACGTATATTTCGCTATAAAACGGAAACACAGTATAACATTCAGGACATTGATTCAGGAGGTGAAAACAAATGAACAAATCAGACTTGATTACACACGTGTCCGAAGCGACTGAATTGTCCAAAAAGGATGTAACGAAAGCGGTTGATGCCGTATTCGAAGCAATCTCTGAGGCTCTTCAAAGCGGAGACAAAGTACAATTGGTTGGTTTTGGGAACTTCGAAGTTCGCGAGCGTTCTGCACGCAAAGGGCGTAACCCGCAAACAGGTGAAGAAATCGAAATTCCTGCGAGCAAAATTCCTGCATTCAAACCAGGTAAAGCGCTCAAAGACGGAATTAAATAAGATTTCTACATATTCCATATGTCAAAGAAAGGACCGTGACTCGTTCACGGCCTTTTCTTTTGTCTTCTAACGATGTGCCTCGCTGTTTTTTGTGTCCTCAGGGTCGTCCGGTTGCTTGCTGTAAGCGATCAATATCAGATCTTCTCCTGCTGATTCCGAAAGGTGCTGTTCAATGTCCTGTAGCTGATGAATATGCTCGTCTGTCAAGGTTGCAGGGGTGTACTTCATGCAGAGGCTCCTTTCTATGGAATGTATCCTGTAGTATGACCCGGTTCCCATAGATTATTGCAGCTTTACAAGCAAAACTCAGTTGACAAATGAATCAATCTTAATCATCATTAACGCTATTGAACAATTAGGAGAGGGGACGCTACGTAATGGACCATCCAACCGGCAGTGATTACATTGTCATTAAGGCAGAGGAAAACGGAGTTCAGGTCATCGGTTTGACGCGAGGACAGGACACGCGTTTTCATCATACCGAGAAGCTGGACAAAGGTGAAGTTATGATTGCCCAGTTTACGAATCATACTTCCGCGATCAAAATCCGCGGTAAGGCTACCATGATTACAAAGCATGGCCAAATAGAATCAGAATAAAAGACGAGTTAAGAGTCTGTTGCATCAGAGCTAAGCGTCGTTTTACGGAAATCTCCTGCCTGTTCACGAAGTGGATTGGGGTAGAGCCAATACTTTGGGTATGAACGAAAAATTGCAGGCATAGCCTGCTTTTTTTCATTGTACAATGAGGTATGAGCCTTTACCGGACAGACTACACTAACATGTAAAGGCAGGGAGGCATTTATGAAACCGCGGATGATCGTGACGGCTTCGCTGCTGGCAACGGTTGCAGCAGTTTTCCTGTTGGTTGCTGTGCAAACCTTACATATGCGAACATTGGGCGGAGAGCGGGTACAGCCGGTATCTGCAGCTGAGCAAAAGCTGGAACTGTCTGACGAGAATTTGGTGGACGTTCTGAGCTCCATGCATTTGACTACACCGATTGCAAAAGTGGAGTGGAAGCAGTCCATTTTGAAACTGGATCTGAAGGTGACAGGTACCGGAACAAGTTACACCGAAATCTATGACAATATGGCAACGGTAGCAGAGCTTGGATTTCACGGTCTTGATAACGTAGAGCAAATACTGCTTCGTGTCATGGCAGAAGATGAGTGGCTGCACAAAAGGCATCTGCTGCTTGCTGCAGATATACGAAGAAATGAGTGGCCAACAGATGCAATTGAAGCACTTCGAAATTGGAAAAGCCCCGTCTTATCCGGTGAAATAAAAGATTGGTTTCACATCATGGAGACCGATCTGTGGAAGAAGCAATTCGAATTGTTGAACGAAGGGTAATAGAATAGCAGGATTCAGTGCGTGTCTGTTCAACATATGCTATAATATATAAGATTGTAGTGCAGAAATGGTTTAACAATGCAAAGGCTCGGAGGCTGAGAATGAATTCATATCGCGTACCCCAACTAGCAAAAAAATATACGGATTACGACATGATTCGACAACATACGGAAATACCACCGTTTCCGGATAGCCGGGCTCGTCTGCTGCAGGCGTTTGTGGGCCGTACAGATGAAAAGGAACATGATGAGCTGTATGCTCTGGCTACCTCGCTCGTCCAGCTGGCCATGGATACGCATGATCGAATCGATACGATCTCCGGGGATCGGAAAGAGCAGGAGATGCGCTCACGCCAGTTGAATGTTCTTGCTGGTGATTATTTGAGCAGTCGCTTTTATCAGCTGCTTGCCCATGCGGGTCGTATTGAGATGATCGGCAAGCTCAGCGGTGCCGTATCTGAAGTCAACGTGCGCAAGATGACGCTGTATGATCGGATGAAAAAGCTTCTCGTTTCGGCTGAAGAATACTTGCGTGAAACGGTACAGCTGAAGATGCAGCTGTTTCTTTCTTTTGCGGACATGATTGGATCAAAGGAACAGAAGCTATGGGAGAGTCTTCTTGCCGAATTCAGCTTGTGCGAGACCGTTGTGGAAGAGCTGCAGCGAATGAAAGACGCGAAGAAATTCAGCCATAGCTATGCTTTCTGGCATATATACAAGCAAGGTACAGCCGATGAGCGGAACGTGATTGGCCAGCCGGAGCCAGATATGCGGGCATGTGGGGCCATGGCAGTGAAGTATCAAATTGATGGGCTTCTGCTGGACAGGCTTCGTGAAAGTACAAACCGCATAAAGCTTTTGCTGCAGGAAGAACAAGACCAGCGGGGATTAGCTGAGCTGTATGCCATCTTGGAAACCTATTTGGGTTATCTGGAGCCTTCACACGCAGCAGTAAGGGAAGATTGAGGGGGAGACAAATGGGGAGCGCAGAGTCGAAACCAAAAGAAGAGTTTGTCCATTCGGTGTTTCAGAGTATAGCCGGAAAATATGATGTCATGAATGACATCCTGAGTTTCCGCAGGCATAAAGCCTGGCGCAAATTCACAATGAAGAAAATGAACATGTCCAAAGGGGATACAGGCTTAGATCTATGCTGCGGTACCTGTGACTGGACGCTGGCGATGGCAGAGGCAAGTGAAACAGGTCACATGCATGGACTGGACTTTAGCAGCAACATGCTTGAAGTCGGGCAGAACAAGGTTAATGCCGTAAACAGACAAAAGCAGATTACGCTTGTTCAGGGGAATGCCATGTCACTTCCTTTTGAAGATAATTCATTTGATTATGTTACCATTGGATTTGGCCTTCGTAATGTTCCTGATCTGAGACAGGTTTTATCGGAGATGAAACGTGTAGTGAAACCAGGTGGCATGGTTGTGTGCCTGGAATTGTCCAAGCCGACATGGCAACCGTTTAAAGGTATTTATTATTTTTATTTTGAACAAGTACTGCCGAGACTTGCCAAATTGTTCGCCAAACGTTATGAGCAGTATAAGTGGCTGCCTGATTCATTGGCATTATTTCCGGGAAGGAAGGAACTGGCTACCATTTTCGAAGAAACCGGATTGAAGCAAGTGCAGGCCTATCCTCTGACCGGAGGCATCGCGGCATTGCATATTGGAACCAAGGAGAATCAGCATGTTTAGGAAAATTCGCATCTTTTTAGAAATGATCAAAATTGAACATACGCTTTTTGCTTTACCTTTTGCATTTATGGGTGCCATTCTCGGGTCTATGGTCGTGAACGGAACGTTCCCAACCTGGATGCAGATTATGTGGGTGCTACTGGCCATGGTTGGTGCACGCAGTGCGGCATTTGGACTTAACCGGATGATTGACCAAGCGATCGACGGCAAAAATCCGCGGACGGCTATGCGTGCCATCCCAGCGGGCCTGCTCAAAAATGGCGAGGTTGTTATCTTTATTATTGTCTCGTTTGTACTGTTATTCTGGGCTTCATCCAATCTTAATGTGTTATCAATGCAATTACTGCCAATTGCAGTGTTTATGACGGTATTGTACTCATACACCAAACGATTCACATGGCTCTGCCATGTTGTTCTAGGAATGACTATTGGCCTTGCTCCACTTGGAGGCTGGGTTGCTGTTACGGGGTCCATGGATTGGACAGCCATTGTGCTGTACGTTACGATTGTGTTCTGGACAGCAGGCTTTGATATTATTTATGCTTGTCAGGACCTGGAATTCGACCAGGAAGAGGGGCTTCATTCCATTCCTTCCCGTTTCGGACTTATTAAATCGTTGAATATTGCCAAGTTCTTTCACATTATTACAGCCATCGGATTTTTGGCGCTTCTGTTGATGACGGATCTGAGCTGGTGGTATGGTGCAGGCATGCTGATTACATATGGTATTCTTTTCTATGAGCACTATATTGTATCGCCTAACGATATGAGTCGTGTACAGACGGCTTTCTTTACCATGAATAGTGTTTTGAGTCTGGTCGTATTTACCTTTACTTTGATAGACCTGGCGGTGAAATAAACATGCAGCAGCTGGACAATAAACGACTTGTTGTCGGAATTACCGGAGCCAGCGGAAGTATTTATGGCATAAGACTTATTGAAACGCTGCTCGGCCTGGATTTCACTGTTCATCTGGTGATTTCTAATGCCGGCTGGCGGGTTTTAAAAGAAGAAATGGATTGGGATGTCACGAATCGTGAAGGTGTGCTGGAAGAGAAATTCGGCGGCCTCGGCGGTTCGCTGGTTTATCATCCCGTTAGTGATATAGGGGCTTCGATTGCAAGCGGATCTTACCTGGCTGATGGCATGATCATCATGCCATGCTCCATGGGCACACTTTCCTCCATCGCACAGGGGTCGTCAGACAATCTGATGTCTCGTGCTGCGGATGTCATGATGAAGGAGGCAAGGCCGCTAATTCTGGTGCCACGGGAGACTCCGCTGCATGCGATCCATCTGGAGAATATGCTCAAGCTCTCTCGCTTGGGTGTTCGAATGATTCCGGCCATGCCGGCTTTTTATCACAAACCTCAGACGATGGAAGAGTTGATTTTGTTTTTGGTAGGTAAAGTGCTGGATAGTTTGCGCATTCAGCATCAACTATTCGCAAGATGGGGAGAACCGGATCAACGGGGCTAGCCGTTTTTTTCTATAACTGTTTGAACTTAATATGCAGGATATGACCTGCTCGCCCCGGTATCCCGGGGTATTGGTGAGCGCTGATGGTAGAGTTTCGGTGAACCACAGCCTTGACCCATGCTCCGGCAACTTCTGGATTTGTTTCAGAACAAGTCGAAGAGTTTAATTCCCGGATGTCAGCCATGACATTCGATGAAGTAAGTACGACTTAGTAGAACACAAGCAGGAACGGCAAGCCCTGGTTTTTCGTTATGCCTGCAGGCCCGACTTGCTGGAGGGGAAGGTAAGCATGGATTTTTGGACTGATAATACGCTGACACGGGTGAACGAATGAAACTATTGGATATTTTCGGGTTGTTAAAAAAAGACATGGATTACATTGAAAAAGAATTGTATCGCAGTGTGCAGGGAGACCAGAAACTGCTAAGTGAAACTTCACTACATCTGCTCAAAGCAGGCGGGAAGCGTTTGCGACCAGTATTTGTACTGCTCGGCGGTAAATATGGTACATATGACATTGAACGCCTGAAGTTGATTGCGGTACCGCTGGAATTGATTCATTCCGCTTCGCTGGTACATGACGATGTTATTGATAATGCGGAGACACGGAGAGGCAAACCTACGGTAAAGTCCAAATGGGATAACCGGATTGCCATGTACACCGGGGATTATATCTATGGAAAAGCACTTCAGATGACAGCTGGCCTGTCCGATCCGGACATCCATCGTATTCTGGCGAAGGCCATGGTGCAGATGTCTATCGGTGAGATGGAGCAGATTCGTGACTTTTTCAATACAGGACAGAGTGTTCGCAATTACTTGCTGCGGATCCGTCGCAAAACGGCGCTGCTGATTGCAGTCAGCTGCCAGCTTGGAGCTCTGGCTACACGTGCACCAAAACATGTTTCTTCGCTCCTGTATACTTACGGATATAATGTGGGCATGGCCTTCCAGATTCAGGATGATGTACTTGATCTGGTGGGAACAGAGAAACAGCTGGGCAAGCCTCCAGGTAGTGATATGAAACAGGGCAATATTACGCTGCCAGTTCTATACGCTCTACAGGAACGTGATCTTCGTGAGCCGCTGCTTAACGAGATTTCGCGTGTTCAGCGTGAAGATGGACGGGCAAGTGCCTCGGATGCGATTGGAATGATTCGCCAAAGTCAAGGAATCGCTAAAGCTGAAGCACTGGCTGACCGATATATGAAGAAAGCGCTCGATGCTCTGGAACAGCTGCCTAATATCAAGACAAGCAAAAATTTGCGCGATATTGCACATTTTGTTGTCAAGCGGACTCATTAAAGTGCAGTGATATGATCATGCTGCTTATTGCTCCGGTTTACTCCAAAGACATAGATGTGAGATTCCTCATTGGGAGGAATTGGACATGTATGTTACAATCAAAGTGATTGCGTCTACATAATGAACTAACTTTGAACCGTGAGTGAGGAGTGAGCGTATGGATCGTACATTTTTGATGGTAAAGCCGGATGGTGTGCAGCGTGGTTTGATTGGGCGTATCGTTAGCCGTCTGGAAGACAAGGGGTTTAAAATGGTGGCTGGGAAACTGGTTCAGATGACAGAGGATCAGGCAAAGCGCCATTATGCGGAACATGAAGGAAAGCCGTTTTTTGATGATCTGGTGCAGTTTATCACATCCGGGCCTGTATTTGCGATGGTCTGGGAAGGTGATGACATTGTGGCACTTGCGCGGATCGTTATCGGCAAAACCAATGTAAAGGAAGCGGCTCCCGGTACGATCCGCGGAGACTTTGCGAGCCACACACCGCATAACCTGATTCATGGAGCTGATTCCCCGGAGTCTGCCACTCGTGAAGCAGCAAACTTCTTTACTTCAGATGAATTGGTGACGTACGACAAGAGCATCGCAGCCTGGTTGTAATTTATTAGCCAGAAGGGTGATACGATGCTGGAGCAGGAACAACTAGACCCGGATTATGCCGGTTTTATTCGGAAAATCAAAGAGAGCACAGGCATTGATCTTGCTCAATACAAGGAAGGCCAGATGAAAAGACGGCTGACCACACTTCGAAACAAAAACGGGTTTCATACATTTTCCAATTTTTTTGATGCCATGCAGAAGGATAAGTCGCTGTTTTACGAATTTCTCGATCGGATGACGATTAACGTTTCGGAATTTTGGCGAAATCCTAACCGCTGGGAAGTGCTCCGTGACGAGATCCTTCCTGAATTGATTGGTCCAAAGCGCCGTGTAAAGGTATGGAGTGCAGCTTGTTCAACTGGCGAAGAGCCCTATACACTTGCCATGATTTTGGATACGATGGGCATTCTTAAGGACAGTTCCATTACGGCGAGTGATCTGGACGAAGGCGCACTGGCCAAAGCCAAGGAAGGGCGTTATATGGAGCGTTCGCTCAAGGATGTCCCCAAAGAGACAGCCAGTCGTTATTTTAAACAGGACGGGTTGGTTTATCGAATCGATGACAAGCTCAAAAGCTCAATCAAGTTTATGAAGCAGAATCTGCTGCTGGACCCGTTTGATGATGGGTTTGATCTGATTGTGTGCCGGAATGTAATGATCTATTTTACCGAGGAAGCCAAAAATCTGTTGTATCATAAATTTGCAGCAAGTTTACGGCCAGGCGGCATTCTATTCGTAGGCAGCACAGAACAGATCTTCTCCCCTGGACAATACGGTCTGGAGACAGCGGAAACGTTCTTCTATCGCAAAAAATAAATAAGGTTAACGGATTGGATGACCGTCTGGATTACACACGAACATGTGTCCAGACGGTTATTTGTATTTCCGGGTAAAAATGAGTGTAATTTCAGCTCCGAATTGTGCCAGGACAAGCTGACCAGAATTTTGTTTTTGGGCAGGAAACGACGGGCTTTCTTGTCAAAGCGGGTCAGCTATACTATAATGAGCAAAGAAATTATGGGATTTTAGCAATGTGCAGTTTAACAGTTTAAAGGGGGAACGTATTATGAGTTTACGTTATTTAACCGCAGGGGAAACGCACGGACCCCAATTGACCGCGATTATCGAAGGATTGCCAAGCAATCTGAATATTGATTTTGAGGAACTGAACTTCCAGCTCCACCGTAGACAAAAAGGATATGGTCGTGGACGCCGGATGCAGATTGAGAAAGATCAGGCCAATTTTGTGGGTGGCATCCGTCACGGATATACAACTGGAGCTCCGGTAGCTTTGGTCGTTCAAAATAATGACTGGAAACACTGGCAGAACATTATGAATATTGAGCCTATTGAAGGCAGTGATGAAGAGAAACGCCGCGTTCATCGTCCTCGTCCTGGACATGCGGATCTGAACGGCGGACTCAAATATAATCTGAAAGATCTGCGCAACGTTCTAGAGCGCTCCAGTGCACGTGAAACAACGGTACGTGTAGCTTGTGGAGCGATTGCCCGTCAATTCCTGGCTGAGTTTGGCATTAAGGTAGCGGGGCGTGTACTGCGTATCGGAGAGATCGAAGCACCTTACCAAGACCTGCCTATCGATGAGCTGATTGAAGTAACCGAAGCTTCCTCGGTCCGAGTAACGGATGCAGAGACGGAGAAGAAGATGGAAGCCTACATTGATCAAATCAAGCAGGAAGGCGACTCCATCGGAGGAATCGTGGAATGCATTGTTGAAGGTGTGCCTGTCGGTCTCGGAAGCCATGTGCAGTATGATCGCAAACTGGATGCACGAATTGCTCAAGGTGTCATGTCTATTAATGCCTTTAAAGGTGTGGAGATCGGTATCGGATTCGAAGCAGGAACGATTCGCGGCTCCCAGGTACATGATGAAATTCTTCACACGGAGGAACGTGGTTACCACCGGGCAACCAATCGTTTGGGTGGATTTGAAGGCGGCATGACCAACGGAATGCCGGTCGTGGTTCGTGGGGTTATGAAACCTATTCCGACACTCTACAAACCACTTCAAAGTGTTGATATTGATACCAAAGAAGCCTTCACTGCCCAAGTCGAACGTTCAGATGCTTGTGCCGTTCCGGCAGCAAGCGTAGTCATGGAACATGTGGTGGCATGGGAGATTGCCAAGGCATTCCTTGAGAAGTTCGGTGGGGATTCCATGGAGGAAATTCGCGCGAACTACAACAACTATACCACTCAATTGGAGAGCTACTAATATGCGTCAGCTGACAGTTCAGTTGGAGGAACGCTCATATCCCATTCTGATTGGCAGTGGTCTGCTCGCTGAGGCGCCTCGATTTTTTGAGCAATATGGATTGACCAAGAAAAGTCCGCTGCTCATTATTACAGATGAGAATGTGGCTCCCAAGTATTTGGCTGGTCTTGAACAGACCCTCCGAGCGGCTGACTACACAGTTGTCTCGGCAGTGGTTCCTTCGGGAGAGACATCCAAATCCCTATCGGTTTATCAAGACATGATGACAGTTGCCATTGAGGGTAAGCTGGATCGCAGTTCCGCCATTATTGCGTTGGGCGGAGGCGTTGTGGGAGATCTCGCTGGATTCGTGGCGGCTACATATATGCGTGGAATCAAGTTTGTACAAGTACCTACAACAATCCTCGCACATGACAGCAGTGTTGGTGGTAAAGTAGCCGTTAACCATCCGCTAGCCAAAAATATGATTGGTGCATTCCATCAGCCTGAGCTTGTGCTCTATGATGTGGACACACTTCAATCCTTGCCGCCGCGCGATGTTTCAGCCGGACTATCGGAAATGCTGAAGCACGGACTGATTCGCGACGAAGCGTTTGCACATTGGTGTGAAGAGCATGCTGAAGCGTTGCTCGCGCTTGATCCGGAAGCACTCGGATACGGACTGGAACGCGGATGCGGCATCAAGGCTGAAATTGTGTCACGTGATGAGCGGGAAAACGGCGAGCGTGCACTTTTAAATTTGGGCCATACCATTGGTCACGCAATTGAAGCGATAGCTGGATACGGGGAGTTTTTGCATGGAGAAGCCATTTCTATCGGGATGGCCGGATCGGCTTTGCTGGGCGAGAAGCTTGGTGCACCTGCAGGTCTATATGACGATACGGTGCGGATGCTTCGTTCCCTGCGATTACCGGTCACCATGCCGAAACATCTGGATACCGATGCGTTGATGGATGCCATGATGCATGACAAGAAATTCCGTGAAGGACATATGGTTTTCATTATTCCGGATCGGATTGGAGCAGCGCGAATAGTGAAAGACGTGCCCGTATCGGCAGTTCGGGATGTCATTGAATTGCTTAAGAAGGGAGCAGAATAACGATGGTAACACGTGGAATTCGCGGGGCTACAACAGTCACGCAAAATAACGAAGAACAGATTTTGAAGGAAACAGCGGTATTGCTGCAGGAGATTGTGGACCGCAACGATATTAAGCCGGAAGATATCTGCAGCGTCTGGATTACGATGACGGGCGATTTGGATGCAGCCTTTCCAGCGAAGGCCATTCGCCAACTGGAAGGCTGGGAATTGGTACCTTTGATGTGTGCACTGGAAGTACCCGTTAAGGGCGCCTTGCCGAAATGCATTCGTTTCATGGTGCATGTGAACACAACCAAAGACCAACATGAAATCAATCATGTGTACCTGAATGGTGCACAATCCCTGCGGCCTGATTTGGCTGCACCTTCGAATTCATGAGAAATAGAGTGGTTGTCAAACCATTCTGAATGCTGTATAGTGAGAAACAGTTGAGTAGAGTATGAGTTGAGCTGAGAGCAGCTGAGATAGTGGAGTATATAGCAGAGTCCAGCGGGTGGTAGCCGGAGTAACAAGGTCGGCCAACTGATTCGCGGTACGTCGTGCTACAGGATTGATAGGAACAGGAACCTCATATTGTGAAACGTGTCCAGTGACACCGTTTTGTTTTGGTATATGCTCATTTTTGTTTGTTGAGATCCCATTTCGTTTCTGTGATGGTATCGTGCAAACAGGAGGAGCTAGTGAACCCATATTCAAGACGTGCAGGTTGGTGGATGTAGGACGTTCATTCATGAGACTGGTCTGATGATCCAGCATGGAAGTATAGGGACTTGTTATTTATGAAGCACCAAACTGTTAATTACAGCTTATAAACCCAGAACCTCTACCTGATGGTAGAGGTTTTTTTGTTATATACAACCGACTTTCTTCTACCTAATCTGAAAGGACGTGATCTGATGATAACGCCAAACGTTAATCAAGTACTGAAAATGTCGAGTGAATACAATCTGATTCCGGTAGTCAAACGGATTTTGGCTGATATGGAAACACCTATCCGGATTTTCCGCCGTTATGCTGAGAATGACCGGGCGTTCCTGCTGGAAAGTGTGGAGGGTGGTATTCAGTGGGCAAGGTATTCTTTCATTGGTACGGATCCGTTTCTGATGATTTCGGCCAAAAAGGGCCGGATGGAAGTGGAAGAAGCTGGCCAGAAGCGCGAGCTGCCGGGCAAACCCATTGAAGAACTAAAAGCGCTGCTGCGCAAGTACCGTAGTCCCAAAGACGACGAACTGCCGCCATTTACAGGCGGAGCGATTGGTTTTTTTGGATATGATCTGCTGCAATATTATGAGAAGCTTCCGGCTCATGCGCTGGATGATCTGAATATGGATGATATTCGCTTCATGTTCTGTGACCAGATTATTGTGTTTGACCACGTGAAACAGCAAATGCTGCTTGTCGGCAACGTTCATGTCAAAGAAGGAGCAACGGATGAGGACATCCGGAAAGCTTATGCAGTGACATCAGAGAAGCTTGAGCAGGCCGCTGAGCGCTTGCAGCAGCAGGGACCAGGGGAAAACCTGAATCCGCGATCCATTCCGGGAGACGTTGATCTGGGGGATATTCGTTCCAACCTAACTAAGGAACAGTTTATCGGTAATGTGGAGCAAGCCAAGGAATATATCCGTGCAGGTGATATTTTTCAGGTCGTGCTGTCGCAGCGCTTCCACATCGATACTGAAGTTTCCCCGCTTCATGTGTATCGTGTACTTCGGACACTGAACCCATCGCCCTATATGTATTATTTGAAAATGGATGATGAAATCATTGTCGGGACCTCACCAGAGGCTCTGGTGAAGGTGGACGGAAATCGTGTGGAGACACGGCCGATTGCCGGCACACGTCCAAGAGGTGCAACAGAAGCGGAGGATCGTGCTCTTGCAGCCGATCTGCTGCAGGATGAGAAGGAGCGGGCGGAACATCTCATGCTGGTTGATCTGGGCCGCAACGATCTCGGCCGTGTATCGAAATTTGGCAGTGTGAAGTGTGACATGTTCATGGAGATTGAGCGTTATTCTCACGTCATGCACATGGTATCGAACGTGACGGGCGAGCTTAGAGAAGACAAGGACTTCTTCGATGCATTCCTCTCTTGTCTCCCAGCTGGAACAGTATCGGGTGCACCGAAGCTGCGTGCGATGGAGATTATTGCAGAGCTTGAAAAAGAAGCACGCGGTGCCTACGCAGGCGCTATCGGGTATCTCGGGTTCTCCGGTAACATGGATGCCTGCATTACGATTCGAACCATCATTTTCAAAAAAGGAAAAGCGTACGTGCAGGCCGGAGCAGGCATTGTATGGGACTCGGTACCTGAAAGTGAATACGAGGAAACAGTCAACAAGGCGAAAGCATTACTTAAAGCAATCCGGACAGCGGAGGCCATGTTCCCTCCCAAGGGGAAAGATAACCACCTGACACTTGCCAATGCAGATTATTTTGTGACGCCAGCCACGGCTGTACAGAACTGAGAGAGGAGAGACCGGATATGAATATGAACCCTGTGATGAATGAAGATTCCAAAAGATCCGCATCTGCCTTAAGCCAGAACGAAGGAATGAAGGACGGACTTGCCAAAATTTTGGAGGGGAACCATCTCGAGCAGGCGGAAGCACGTAACTTGATGTACTCCATCATGAGGGGTGAAGCGACTCCGGCTCAGATCGGCGGGTTGCTGATGGCTCTCCGAATGAAGGGGGAAACGGTGGATGAAATCACCGGTTTTGCCGAAGCGATGCGCGGACAGGGCGGCCGGATTCTTACCGATGGCAGCGAGCTGCTCGACACTTGCGGGACCGGTGGATCGGGGATTCACAAGTTCAATATCTCAACAGCCTCAGCCATCATTGCGGCAGCAGTCTCTGTTCGAGTGGCGAAACATGGCAATCGATCTGCTTCAGGTAAAGCAGGCAGTGCGGATGTTCTTGAAGCGCTGGGGGTTAACATTCATCTGGATGGAGAACAGGCGAGACAATGCCTGGATGAGATCGGAATTTGCTTCTGTTTCGCTCAGGTGTACCATCCTTCCATGAAACATGCGGCTGCACCACGCAAAGAGCTCGGTGTACGTACGATCTTCAATATGCTTGGTCCTCTCACTAATCCCGCAGGTGCGGATCGGCAGCTCCTTGGTCTGTATGACCGCAGTCGTACGCCGATGATTGCAGAAGTTCTCAATCGTCTCGGTCTAAAGAGAGCGCTCGTCGTTGCAAGTCATGATGGACTGGATGAGATCAGCATATCCGCACCGACTCAGGTATCTGAACTGCGTAATGGTGAAGTTCAGACGTACGACATTGACCCGCGTGATATGGGGTTGTCGCTCCATCCGCTGGAGACCGTTCTTGGAGGAGATGCTCTCCAGAATGCCGAAATCATAAAACGAATCTTTCACGGAGAACGGAGCGCGTACCGTGATGTCGTTCTGTTAAATGCTGGAGCATGCATCTACCTTTCGGGTCTTGCTGAGACCGTTGCGGAAGGTGTGACCATGGCCGCTAATGCTGTGGATTCCGGAAAAGCAGCGATGAAATTGGAACAGCTAATACACACAACGGAGGCGTACAGTCATGTATCTTGATCGAATTGTAGCAACGAAACAGCAAGAGGTTGAAGTATTGGCCCAAACCTTTCAGATGGAAGAGGCATTAAAACAGATTGAAACATTGCCGGTTACCCGCGGGTTTGAACGGGCGTTATCGAAGAATCGTAATCGGAGCCTGGGACTTATTGCCGAAGTGAAAAAAGCATCACCATCCAAAGGGCTAATACGTCCTGACTTTCATCCGGTAAAGATTGCATTAGCCTATGAACGGGCAGGAGCAGATTGTATTTCCGTATTGACGGACGTCTCCTACTTTCAAGGCAGTGGAGAATATTTGCAGGCCATTCATCAAGCAGTGAATATTCCTCTTTTGCGTAAGGATTTTATTATCGATGAGCGCCAGATCGCTGAAGCAAGATTGCTTGGTGCAGATGCCATTTTGTTGATTGCAAGCATCCTGTCCCCAGAGCAGATCCGTCAGTATCTGTCATTTGCCAAAAGTATAGGACTGGATGTCTTAATTGAAGTCCATGACCGAACGGAACTGGAGCAGGTACTGGAGATTCCGCAGGCAACTCTTGTTGGGATCAATAACCGTAATCTGAAGACGTTCGAAACCAGCTTAAGTACAACGCTTGATCTGATGAAGCTGATTCCGGATGGCGTAACGTTAATCAGTGAGAGCGGAATTGACGGTCCAGAGCGTTTAGGATCACTTATAGAGGCTGGAGTACAGGGAATCCTCGTCGGTGAGCATCTGATGCGTAAGGATGATGTGGAAGCTGCCGTTTACGAACTGATGGGGCCAAGAGGATGAATAAACTTATGAATGACGGTGTGGGCGGCAGAGATAACGGGGCGCCTAGGGAATCGGCAGCGGCAGTAAAAATTTGTGGACTTCAGGACGTTGAAGTGCTAAAATCGATGATAAACTTGCCGATTGATTACATTGGTGTTGTCTTTGCCGAGTCCCGTCGCCAAATTGATGCGGGTAAGGCTGCCGAGTTAAGAGCGGTCCTCATGGACTGGAATGCTTCTCATCGTCCGAAACTGGCGGGAGTATTTGTGAATCCTTCAATCACAGAACTGGAGAGTGTCATGGAAGCAGCTCACCTGGATGTTATTCAGCTGCATGGACAGGAGTCTCCGGAATTTTGCGGACTGGTGAAGCAGCGTTTCGGCACCGAGGTATTCAAGGCTCTCTCTTTTCCCAAAGATGGAACAGCTGCAGAAGTGAACGATACTGCCAAGAAGGCACTTGATCCTTATCAAAACGTTGTGGATGCCATATTACTGGATACCTTTGATCCGTTATACGGAGGAGGTTCCGGCAAGACGTTTGCGTGGGATCGTATTCCCGCTTATGCCGAATGGGCAATTCAACATGGAATTGCTCTGTTCGTAGCAGGGGGGCTGCATCCGGATAATGTAGAGCAACTGATACAGACCTATGCACCAGACGGCGTCGATGTATCCAGCGGCGTAGAGTCTGACGGCGTGAAAGATATTGCAAAAATCACAGCATTTGTAGAAAGGGTGAAGCAGGCATGACACATCAATTGCCGGATCAACACGGGCGATTCGGTCCCTTCGGAGGCCGCTTTGTTCCTGAGACACTAATGAACGCTCTAATCGAATTGGAAGAGGCGTATGATCGTTACTCTCAAGACGATGAATTCAATAAGGAATTAAACTATCTGCTGAGTGAGTATTCCGGACGGGAGACTCCGCTGTATCATGCGGAACAGTTGTCTCGCCATCTGGGAGGACCGAAGATCTATCTGAAGCGGGAAGATTTGAATCATACCGGTGCACATAAAATTAACAATGCGATCGGACAAGGCTTGCTTGCCAAACGTATGGGTAAAAATAAAGTCATCGCCGAAACGGGTGCGGGACAGCATGGCGTCGCAACGGCAACCGTTGCTGCACTGCTTGGTCTTGAGTGTAAAGTGTTCATGGGCGAAGAAGATACAGAGCGTCAACAACTGAACGTTTTCCGGATGAAGCTGCTGGGGGCGGAAGTGATTCCGGTGACGTCGGGCACACGGACACTGAAGGATGCAGGGAATGAGGCTCTTCGTTACTGGGTCAGCAACGTGGAGGATACATTCTATGTGCTTGGATCAGTCGTTGGTCCTCATCCATATCCCATGATGGTGCGTAACTTTCAACGAGTCATTGGGGATGAGACGCGCAGACAGATCCAGGAGATCGAAGGGCGTCTTCCTGATGTGATCGTTGCGGCTGTCGGAGGCGGAAGCAATGCAATTGGCATGTTTTACCCGTTTATCGGGGATCAGGATGTGAAGCTGGTTGGTGTTGAAGCTGCCGGCAAAGGTGTGGACACTGAATTCCACGCAGCGACGATGAGTAAAGGGACACATGGCGTATTTCAGGGTTCCATGAGTTATTTGCTTCAGGATGAGTATGGACAGGTTCAACCTGCACATTCCATCTCGGCGGGTCTAGATTATCCTGGCGTTGGTCCGGAGCATTCCTATCTGAAAGACATTGAACGTGCTAAATATGTACCGATTACAGATCAGGAGGCGCTGGATGCCCTGCAGCTGCTCAGTCGTACAGAAGGTATCATTCCTGCACTGGAATCTGCACATGCCGTGGCTCAGGTCGTTAAGCTTGCACCTGAACTTACAGCAGAGGATATCGTTGTCATCTGTCTGTCCGGTCGGGGAGACAAAGATGTTGAATCCATTATGAAATATACGGGAGGGAACTTGTCATGAACCTAATGGACCAGACCTTCCTGCGTTTAAAGGAACAAAATCGTACAGCACTTATTCCGTTTCTGACCGTTGGTGACCCCGATGTGGAGACGACAATTGATATTATCAAGGAGCTTGAACAGGCAGGAGCTGACATCCTGGAGCTTGGGGTTCCCTATTCCGATCCGCTTGCGGATGGCCCTGTCATCCAGCGTGCATCCGAGCGTGCGCTGAAAAGCCAAATCTCCATTCGTACCTGCATGGAAACAGCCGCCAAAGCACGCGAGGCAGGGGTACAGCTGCCGTTTGTTCTCTTTACGTATTACAATCCTGTACTGCAAACGGGACTTGATTTGTTCTTTGATGAACTTGTCAAACACGATATTAGCGGCATGATTATTCCGGATCTTCCCATAGAGGAAGCAGAAGAGATGCGCCGCAGGGCGGACGCGGCAGGCGTGCATCTGGTTCCGCTGGTAGCTCCTACGTCCAACGCGCGGATTGAGCGTATCGTTAATGGAGCGAGAGGCTTTATCTACTGCGTATCTTCGCTAGGTGTAACAGGGGAAAGAGCCTCCTTCTTTGACGGAGTAGAGCGTTTTATTGAGACTGTGAAAAGTTTGACAGATATTCCGGTAGCGGTAGGGTTCGGCATTTCCAGCCATGAGCAAGTAGAGCGTTTTTCCCGCATCTGCGACGGGGTGGTTGTAGGGAGTGCCATTGTTCGTCAGGTGGAAGAAGCAATTCCTCTTCTTGGGAATCCGGATACCCGTGAGGCAGGGCTGTTGCAAATTCGCAACTTTGTGGCACAATTAAAAGGATAGGGAGATAACGACGTGTTATTGCCCTGCATGTTTCGGCATGTAACTTATAACTTAACTACAGGAGGCGGTCGGGTTGAAACCGAAATCCCAGATTGTCAATCTGCCTGTGTACCAACCGGGCAAACCGATTGAAGAAGTGAAACGTGAACTGGGGCTTGAGCAAGTGATCAAGCTGGCCTCCAACGAAAATCCATATGGCAGCTCTCCTGCCGTACTGGAAGCCATTACGAAAGAGTTGGCCCAAGTTAGTCTGTATCCTGATGGCAGCGCCGTTGAGCTTACAGGGGTGCTGGCAAAGCATTTGGGCGTGGAACGGAACAACATTATTTTTGGCTGCGGATCAGACGAGATTATTGCATTAATAACCCGTGCCTTCTTCCTTCCCGGCGATGAGACCATCATGGCGGATCAGACGTTTTCCGTGTACAAAAGCAATGCAGACATTGAGGGCGCAGTGACAATTGAAGTTCCGCTTCAAGATGGAACGCATGACCTGTCCTCCATGCTCGCGGAAATTAGTGATAGAACCAAAGTTATCTGGGTATGTAATCCGAATAACCCTACAGGGACAATTATCTCTGAGCAGGAACTTGTAGCATTTATGGATCGGGTACCTGCTCATGTAATGGTTGTGGTGGATGAGGCCTATTATGAGTTTGTAACGGATGCGGCTTATCCACAAACCATTTCCATGCTGGATCGTTATCCGAACCTGGTCATTCTACGGACATTCTCCAAAATCTATGGCCTTGCTTCACTACGAATTGGATATGGCATTGCACGTCCGGAGGTCATCGACCTGATTAACCGTGTACGTGAACCATTCAATACGTCGCGTTTTGGCCAGGTAGCGGCAACGGCTGCACTTTTGGACCAACCATTTGTTCAGGAATGTGCGAAGCAGAATGCATCTGAACGTGATTATCTGCAAAACGAGTTTGCCCGTCTTGGATTGCCGTTCTTCGCGTCACAAGGAAACTTCATCTTGGTCGATTTGGATATGCCATCTAAGGATGCATTCCAATCCTTGCTCAAACAAGGGATTATTGTCCGCCCTGGATTCCAAGTCTATCCAACATACATCCGTGTGTCAGTAGGCAAACCAGAACAGAACCGTGCTTTTGTGACGGCATTGGAGAACACGCTGGCTGAGAAGGCGACAACAAGCCACTAAAACCGGCGATGAAAGAGTGAGGTCTCATGAAATTAAAAATTGCAATGATTGGTGTGGGGCTCATTGGAGGATCTCTCGCGCTTTGCTTCAAAGGCAAGCCGGGAGTAACTGTAATGGGCTATGCACATCTACCTGAATTGAAAGAAAAGTACATAGCGAGTGGTGTAGTGGACGACGCTACACTCTCTCTGGAAGAAGCGGTGCAGGATGCCGACTTTATTTTTTTGTGCGTTCCGGTAGGTTTGCTTGAATCATATTTTCAACAATTGGCGAAGCTGCCCTTGAAAAAGGGATGCATCATTACGGATGTTGGCAGCACCAAAGCTTCGATTGCTGCTTGTGCTGAGCATGTACGTATGACCGATGCCTACTTCATTGGCGGTCATCCGATGGCCGGATCTGAGCGTGCTGGTGTTGACGCGGCTTCGGCCGTACTTTTCGAGAATGCGTACTATGTTCTGACTCCGTCTGCACATGTTCCTGAAGAGGCATATGCCAGATTATCCGAGCTTCTAGCGTATACGCGGGCTCAGATCGTCAGAGTTGAGCCATTATTACATGATGATATTGTGGGAGCTATCAGTCATTTGCCACATGTCATCGCAGTAGCGCTCGTGAATCAGGTACGTGAATATAATGAATCGAATCCCCTGTATAAAATGTTGGCAGCAGGCGGGTTCCGTGATATCACACGTATTGCATCCAGTGATGCGATTGTATGGCGTGATATCCTGCTGAGCAATCGTGAAGTACTCCTTGGTCTATTGAAGGACTGGAACAGCCAGATGTCTGCTTTTACGGATATGCTGGAGAACGAGAATGGCCCAGGAATCGAAGATGCATTTCGTCAGGCCCGTGAATTTCGCAGCGTATTGCCAGAACGGCGTAAAGGCATGATCTCGCCGCTGTTTGACTTGTATACAGACGTTCAGGATGCACCAGGGATGATTGGTAAGATTGCAACAGAGCTCGGGACACATGATATCAACTTGAGCAACCTGGAGATTATTGAGAACCGGGTTGATGTGCCAGGCATCATGCGTTTGTCATTCCGTCAGGAAGAGGATATGGAACGTGCGAAGTCTTTATTGGATTCCCTGGGATATCAGGTCTGGGTATGAGGATAGAAAAAAAGAGGGCGAAAGCCCTCCTTTTTTCTGTGTTGATAAACAGTTGTTACGATACGTCCTTAAAGAAGGGCAAAAAAAAGACCGCTTACATAAGCGGCCATTGCTCACGTGGAGCAATACAGTTATTGGATAGGAGTGGAGAGAAACCATACTGTACTTTTATTATATGTATACGTTTTCATTTTGTCAACACTTTATAAAAATTTGTTAAACCAAATTATAACTTACGTAAATTCAGGAAATAAAATCCTCCAAAAAAGGATCGAAAAAAAAGGTTAAAATTTTGAAACCTTTTTGGATAACTCTGCGTCTAATGAGTGTGCAATGTGCAATTTTGCCAATTGGGTCTTATGTCGTCATACTCGTGAAATAAGAGGCATAAGAATGACAGGTCGGGCTTTTGTAAATCCTAAAGAATTTGCCAGGAGGCTGCTGACCGTTGTACAATAAATACTGTTAATGTAGAAACGTTGGGGAAATTGCCATTACATAGGGGAATTTGGCGTAGAGGCCTGATATGGCTTTACGCTGTTTTATGCGGTGAGAACCGCAACTTTTTTGTGCCTGTTCGGTAATACATGGATAGAGTCGAACGGGGAGAAGCACATGGATGGGCGAGGAGGGGTCGCACTCAAATGACGGATTCCCAGTTGATTCGAGAGATCAAGGAAGGTAACCTGGAGTTATATTCCGAGCTGATGCGTCGTTATCAGCGTAAAATACTGGCTTTCGTATATCATATGTTGAAAAGTTCCAATATGGAGCTGCTTGCGGAAGATCTCTGTTCTGAGACTTTCTATAAGGCATTCCGCAGTTTACACTCATTCCGCGAGGTTGATGCTTCATTCTCGACGTGGTTATATACCATTGCGAGAAATACGGTACTGAGTGAGCTGCGCAAACAGCGCAGTGGCAGTGTTCCTCTAGAAGAGAGCGGGGTTGTACCCATTGCTCCTTCCGAGAACGCCCCAGAGCATGCTGCACTGCGCAGTGAGCGGGTCATGCTGGTTAGAGATGCCATTAACAACTTACCGGAGAAGCAGCGTTCTGCCATCATACTCCGTGAATATGATCAACTAGACTACCAGGAGATTGCGAATATTCTTGGGCAGAGCGTCAGTTCTGTAAAATCGTTATTGTTCAGAGCAAGATCAAGCGTAAAAACCCAATTGGAACCTTATTTCTTCGAACCGGTGTACGAGCCATATGAAGGGATGAAGAACCGATGAATTGCAATGAAGCCCAGGACTTGTTTGCACTGATCTGGGACTTGCCGGCAAATCATCCTCAGCGGCTTGCTTTTCATGCTCATCTGGATGGTTGTGAGGAGTGCTCGCAGCAGTTTGAAGTTTGGGAAGAAGCCCAAGTGCTGCTGCACAGCATACCGGAACCAGTGACAGAGCAGCAGGCAGAGAGAGTCAATCGCAACGTAATGGACCGCATTTATGCGGAGTCCCCGTGGCTTTTGCCTGAAGAGGCAAAAGTGAATCGATTCTCTGCTGCGATCCGCAAGCATATGACGTTGTGGATTGCTGCGTTTCTGGCCATTTTTTTATGCAGTTTCTTATACATGGCGATGTTTAAGTCTGGGGTATCAGAAGCTGAACAGCAAAGCGTCGTTTCTACGGGGATTCTCGAAACAGCTGTTGCTGGAAGCGATCTGACTGCTTCAGGTATGTATCAGTACGACATGCCAGGGGCCGACAGAGGAAGCATTATTGAACCCTTTGTCGTAAGTATGGGACCTGCGTATCCGGGATACTGGATGGCCTTGTCACTACTCGCTATTGGCATGGCTTTGTTTTCGCTGGGGCGGATGCATCGAACGACCAACAAACGTAAACAAGGTGCGCGTGCGTAGTTAACCAGGCGTTCGCCGT
This sequence comes from Paenibacillus illinoisensis NBRC 15959, assembly GCF_004000925.1. Taxonomy (GTDB): domain Bacteria; phylum Bacillota; class Bacilli; order Paenibacillales; family Paenibacillaceae; genus Paenibacillus; species Paenibacillus illinoisensis. The sequence continues at coordinate 49,747 of NZ_BIME01000014.1, forward strand.
ATAGAAAAGAGGGATGAGATGCGAATTGGGCTTATTCGTCACGGTCTTACCGATTGGAACGCTGCAGGGCGTATCCAAGGGCAGACAGACATACCATTGAATGCCGAAGGGCGTCAGCAGGCAGAACGTCTGGGACACCGTCTGTTGACAGAGGATTATCAATGGGACTATATCATTACCAGTGGATTATCACGGGCCCAGGAGACAGGAGAGATTATCTCTGGATTGCTAGACGTGCCTATGCTTGAGCCAGATGCGCGTTTAAAAGAAAGAGGTTTCGGTCAGATCGAAGGTTTGACCTCGGATGAACGAATCACCCGCTGGGGAACGGACTGGGAGACGCTGGATCTGGGACAGGAGCAGATTATTGATATACAGACTCGCGCTTTAGCGTTTTTAGAAGATTTGTGGGCTGCATATCAGGACAAAAATATTTTGATTGTAACTCATGGCGCTTTTCTCGCAAACCTGTTGTCTGCCTTGTTCAAAGACCGCTATACGGAACGAATTGGAAACCTGTCGCTTACGATCCTGGAAAAAGAACAGGATGACTGGAGTCCCTTGTTATATAATTGCACACGACATCTATCATTGGATGCAGCTAAACAATCTGAGTAATTGGACTCAGGTTGTTTTTTTTGTTTTGAAACAGCGAAACTGTCGTTTGGTATCATTCTGTGCCTCTCATTTTTCTTCTGAGCAGACAAGTTCGGGCATAGGATGAATAAAAAGATAAAAGATTTGGTAAATGAGGTTTAGATCATGGGAATTCCGTCAAACATGTTTACAAAACCAAACTACTCCGGCCCCGAATCAGTAGCCCAATAGTAGTTAACGGCGAGGCGATGGACCCATGAATCTAGCGGATATGCTAACTTTTGCCGATATCGGCCAGCTTAATCGAATAGCGGACTATTACCAATGTGAGTGCAAACCCAATTCCAAACATGAACTCATCCAGAGTATTCTCACAACGTTGGGCAGTAGACGATTTTTTGAGCAACAGGTCAGCGAACTTAATATGGCCCATCTGCGTTTCCTGAACAACCTGCTATTTGATCCTCGGCAATACTTTGGTATGGAGGAGCTTGTCGCCATTGCCCGTCAATCGATGGACAAAAAAGATAGCGAGTCCGGAGCCAGTCCGCGAGATCTTATCGTTCGGTTCACCAAGAGTGGATGGTTATTCAATGGAACAACACAGCATACGAAGTACCTATACCAGGTACCCCAGGATTTGAAAATGAGGTTCCGGGATGTGTTATCCGCACACCTGAAGGCGGGTATTAAAACGACAAATGAACCACTGATGTATCGAGATGAATACCATCTGCTGGTAGACGATCTGAAGTTGTTCCTGCAGTTTGTGCAGCAGCATGAAATTACGTTGAACGCAGAAGGCATGATGTACCGACGTTCTCAGCAGCAGGTGATGGATCATCTTCATGTCAGTGAAACATTGGTTGGAAAAGCAGGATGGAGGTTTGGCTACGGTCGTTCCTTCAAGGATTACCCTGACCGGTTTGCATTGCTATATGACTATGCATTCCACCACCGGCTTGTTCGGGAAGAACAGGGGCTGCTGAAATTGACTGCAGCCGGTGAGGAAAAACTGGGCGCAGAGAATACAGCCGAGATGATACAGCTATTTCGGTTTTGGTTAAGACTTTATAAAGGTGCTATTCCGAACTTGTCCTCCATTGTGTATTGGACAGGAGAATGTGCGCCTGGTTGGTCCACCGCAGAGTCCTTGTTCCGACAAATTGGCCCGTTAATCCAGCCGTTTTATTACGACACACCGGAGACGATCTATGAAACAAGAGTTGTCAAAATGATGCTGCATCTGGGGATGCTACGCCTCGGAGAGCAGGAGGGTGAGAGTACCGTGCAAATGACAGCATGGGGCTTGCGGCTCGCTGCAACCTGCCGATCGCTGTCTGGTGACACGACTCCTCTGGTGTTTGACATTTAGGGGACAAGTTGCTAAAATCACTCCCAAATTAAGGAGTGATACTGATATGATAATCCCATTCAAGGGTCAACAACCGCAGCTTCATTCTTCGGTGTATGTAGCTGAAGGGGCCAAACTTATAGGTGACCTGAAGTTAGGTGCAGATTCTACGGTCTGGTTCAATGCCGTATTACGGGCCGATCTGGCGCCAATATGGATCGGACAACGTTGTAACATTCAGGACAATGCTGTTGGACATGTGAATACGAATCAACCTTTGATTCTGGGAGATGACGTTTCAGTGGGACATGCCGCGATTATTCACGGTTGTCACATTGGAACAGGCTCACTGATCGGTATGGGAGCCATCCTTCTCAATGGAGCTGAAATTGGTGAATACACACTGATTGGGGCCGGTTCTGTTGTAACTGAAAATACTAAAATTCCGCCCTATACCCTGGCTCTGGGGACACCAGCCAAAGTGATCCGTGAATTGACGGATGCCGACCTTGAGCGGATGTCGAGGACTTCACTTGGTTATGTTGCCAAAGGTAAGGAATATAGGAGCTCTTAAATCCGTTTTGGAGGTGCATCCTATTGGATAAAATGAAAGTTACGTATGAAGTCATGTTGGGGCTGGCTGCTGAGATGGTGTGGGACGAAGCGCTTCGTAAACAGCGTAGCGAGAAGCTGTATATGGAAATCGACAAGGCGTTGGCTACCGGAGACGAAGTAGCTTTCCGGAGTCTGACGGATGAACTGAAAACCATAAACTGATGAACTGATGATCCAACCATATAAGAAGGAAATGCGTGATTACGCATTTCCTTTTGTGTTTTTAGGGAGAGATTTACGAATAACTCTATAGATTTACATCGTTTGCTCATATATAATATGGGAATAAAATGGATAGAGAGGGGAAATAGGGAATTGAAATTCAGTGAGATGACTCAAGACAGCTGGGCTGAACTGCAACTCTATCTGGATACATGCCTTATTCCATTCACCGGTCTTACAGGAAATCATTCGCCGGCTGAAGCCACGGAAGTACTAGAGAGGCTTAGAGATTTTCTGGATTTGATTGAAGTCCCGTTTAAAGGGAGGATCATGACATATCCAGCATTCCATTTCGCTATTCCGGAAATGTCAATGGCATTAAACACCATATGCGAGCAGCTGAAGCGCTCAGGATTCAAATATGTGGTGATAATGACATCAGATGGTTTTTTGGAGAAAGATAAAATTTCATCTGCAGATCTGGTTTTTAATCGTTCTCAAATGGTTCAGGAAATAGATGAAGCGAAAATAGCAGGGTATGTCGGGGAAAAAGTGCGCGAGATGTGGAAAAATTAACATCTGACTGGAAATGTGACAATTTATCAACACTTTTTTAATAACGCTTACAATAGAACCTTAAAAATGTGTGACAAATTCTTGACGGTGTTCTAGGGCTACTATATGATTATGTATGTTCTAGTAAGTCGTGGAATTTCTGATAATGAAAACGTATGAGAGAGTTGGCTGAAAAAGGGGGGTGGAGACAGTATGAGCAGTGAGCATGACCAGCACGAAGCCTCGAACAAACCACCAAGCCGGATGGAAATGTCGCGCAGGCAGTTTTTAACGTACACGCTTGGTGGAGCTACAGCCTATATGGCCGCCGGTGCGATTCTTCCCATGGTCCGTTTTGCGGTGGACCCAATTTTGCAGCACAAGGGAGAAGGCACTTCTGTCAAAGTAGCTGAAATCAGCAAAATCACGAACGAACCTCAAGAATTCACATTTGAACTGCAGCAGCAAGATGGTTGGTACCTGAGTAATGCTTCGCTTGTGGCATGGATTCGTAAGGATGAGCAGGGTAAAATTTATGCGCTTTCACCGATCTGTAAACATTTGGGTTGTACAGTCGGCTGGAACAGTGACAAAAATTATCCTGATGAGTATCATTGCCCGTGCCATGGCGCGCACTATGACAAGGAAGGAAAAAATCTTGCCGTAGCCCCGAAACCGCTGGATGAATATGTGGTCAAGGAAGAACAGGGCTGGGTATACCTGGGCGAGATTGTTCCGAACACCCGAGTGAAATAGGAGGCGTGAACGCAGATGTTTAAAAATGTCTATGACTGGATTGACGAGCGTCTCGATATCACGCCAATCTGGAGGGACGTTGCGGATCATGAAGTTCCAGAGCACGTAAACCCGGCTCACCACTTTTCCGCATTCGTCTACTGCTTTGGTGGCTTGACGTTCTTTATCACCGTAATTCAGATTCTCTCAGGAATGTTTCTTACGATGTATTACGTACCTGATATTATCAATGCTTATGCCAGTGTCGAGTATCTGCAGACCAAGGTAGCTTTCGGCCAAATTGTGCGCGGCATGCACCACTGGGGAGCCAGTCTGGTAATCGTAATGATGTTTTTACATACGATGCGTGTATTCTTTACAGGCTCTTATAAAGCGCCCCGTGAGATGAACTGGGTTGTTGGCATGTTGATCTTTTTCGTCATGCTGGGTCTTGGATTGACCGGGTACCTGCTGCCATGGGATAACAAAGCCTATTTTGCAACCAAAGTTACCCTGGAAATTGCCAATACCGTCCCATGGTTGGGACCCATTATTAAAGAATTCCTTCAAGGTGGAACCATTGTAGGTGCACAGACGCTAACACGATTCTTTGCCCTGCACGTCTTCTTCCTTCCCGCTGTGCTTCTGGTGCTTCTGGTCGGACACTTCATCATGATCCGCAGACAGGGCATTTCGGGACCACTATAACTTGAGAAGGGAGGAATCGCAATGGCTCACGGACACAAGCCTGATGACCAGGAGAAGATTATCTTTGTCGGTGATTCACGCGTCCGAAAAGGGGCAGGTTTTATTACCCCGCCGGATTATACAGCGTATCCAGGCAAATCAGAAGCATTTATACCTAACTTTCTGCTGAAAGAATGGATGGTTGGTGTTGTGGTGCTGGTGGGTATCCTGGTACTGACCATCTCTGAACCTGCGCCGCTTGGTTATCCGGCCAATCCAAGCGCATCCGTTATTCCAATGCCGGACTGGTATTTCCTATTTCTGTATCAATATCTGAAATATCCTTATGCGTCAGGCGATTATGTCCTGCTCGGTGTTCTGGGTGTCAGCGGGGTTGCTTTTGGAGCGTTGCTGCTTGCCCCGTTCTTGGATACAGGCAAGGAACGACGGTTTTACAGACGTCCAATTGCATCATCACTCATGGTTCTGTCAATCCTCTCTGTATTTTATCTTACGAATGTGGCTTGGACACACTACAAGCACGAGCTTGAAGCGACAGGCCAGAAGCCTGAACACATTCAGCGTGAGGAAGAGGCGCTTGAGAAACATGAACAAGGTCTGCCGACGTCCAATGCACCGGGCCAACAACAAGAAGTGGCCATCGTTGAGAAGGATGATCCTGCAATGGAAACGTTTAAAAAGGCAGGGTGTGTATCTTGTCATGCTGCTGATATGAAGGGTGCAAGTGGCCCCTCACTTCGTGGTGTGGGTGACAAGCACAGTCAGGATGAAATTTTAGCCATTATTAAGGATGGATATAATGGTATGCCTCCCATGTATGATAAAGCCATCGCCCAAGGTCTGACAGATGACGATATTAATCACCTAGCGGAATGGCTTGCGAAACAGAAGGCAGAACAGTAAAATCAAATTAAGCCAAAAACCTGACTGTTGTTGCGGTCAGGTTTTTTTGAGTGATTTACCAATCAACGCTTCATAAAGACAATAGAAATAGTATGAAGGAAGGGGCAGCGAACGTGTCTTTATCGTTTTTCTGGAGCCGGGAGTTTCTGACCAATCGGTATTTTCTGTGGCTTCTGTTTTGGTGTAATGCAGTGGGTACCGTGTATGGGTACATATGGTACGGAGATCAGCTGAAATTAACACTGGCGGAACAGCCCATATGGCAGGTTGTGTTTGTTCCGGACAGTCCTACAGCGAGTTTGTTTTTTACCCTTGGTCTTTTATGGGTTCTATATAAACCCAAGTCTGTGGTGCTCAACCGAATCGGACATGTTATTCAAGCTCTTGCTGTGGTTACATCGGTGAAATATGGGGTCTGGGCCGTTTCGATTATTTTTGCGGGTTGGATGCAGGGTGGGTCGCCGCATTGGCAGGACTGGATGCTGATCGCCTCACACAGTGCCATGGCCATAGAAGCTTTGATTTATGTCAGGTTCTTTGGTTTCAGATGGGTAGCGCTGCTTATTGCCAGTCTATGGACGTTATTGAACGATACGATGGACTATACATATAATATTTTCCCTTGGCTGCCTAGTGCCCTCTATGAGCATCTGGATGGTGTGCGCAATTTCACTTTCGGGCTTACCCTGATTAGCATTCTGTGTGCGTGGCTTGCATTGAGACAGGCTAGACGAGCCTGATTTCGCAAGCTTGTTCTAAGTGGCCGTGCCCTGCCATACATTGGTATGGGGGGGGATGTCCATGAAGAGAATGTTCTGGAACAAAACCGGGTTATTGGTAGTATCGTTCATGGCGCTGTTGTTTTGGACGAACTTGTCATACAGTGTATCTGCACAAAGTGAAGGGAATGAAGGGGAAGCGGATCAACAAGCCCTTGTCAACAGTTCCATTCAGCAGCTTAATCAGGAAGCGACATCGCTTTACAGGCATGCCTTGGATCATAATATCGAAGAAGTCAGAAACGGTATTATGCGAATTAGCGAACGACTGGAGCATATTTCGTTTGAAGGTCAGACGACGGTCGAAGGCATCCATGCCTTATCCGAAACGATTGTGGAAGTAAAACAAGCAGCCGTCCGCGTCAAAAGTGATGACACCGGTCTTCAGCAGGCTTCTGCCAAGCTGAGGCTCGCTGCTGACAGTCTTGCGAATCCATCCAAACCCTTATGGCTCCAATATTATAAAATTGTAAAAGATGACCTTCAGGCCATATCCACTGCTGTGAGTCAGCATGAGAAAGCAGCAGCACTCACGAGCCGATATGCTTTGCTTGAAGAACACTATGAAACCATTCGACCGGCAGCGATGATTCGCCGTGAACCCTACGAGATCGCTCAGCTGGATGCCTGGTTATCCCATACCAAAGGGCTGACTGGAGCCAAACAGCCAGATATCACTCAGCTGCAAAGCATGATATCCCAAGGCGAAGAACTGGTTAATCAATTGTTTGGTCGCGAGAAGGATGAGAGTGCCTTTGTTCCATTTGTTCAGGGACCGAACCGGAGAGCGGCAGGATTATTCATCACTTCCGTGATTGTGGCCGCACTAACTTATGCAGGATATCGTAAATATCGTGCACAACAGCAAGGCATCTTTCCATTCCGGCGCTGATCATCAACTTCAAACCAAATAACCTCTATACCGCAAGGCAGCGAACTGGCATGTCCTTGGGATAGAGGTTTTTTGCATATCTTTCAGTTGGGTTTCAAGATTCCTTGAAGCCTTCTCCATGAACGTCATGAACATCGCTGATGATAACAAAGGCTCTGGGATCAACAGATCTGACAATGGTTTGCAGCCGCCTGAACTCCTGACGTGAAATAACGCAGTAAGCAACATGTTTGGCTTGCTTGGAGTAGGCGCCAATGGCTGGAATCAGAGTTACACCGCGGTCCATTTCCCGGGTAATCAGATCGGCAATTTCAGGAGCGTGGTCACTAATGATCATGAATGCCCGAGCGGAATAAGCCCCTTCCTGAATGAAGTCAATGACCTTGGAGGCGATAAAGACGGCAACCAGCGTATAGAGTATTTTTTCTTTTGGAATGTAGATTAGTGAAATGCCGATAATAATAAAATCGATACCGAGCAAAATTCGGCCCATGCTCCATCCATATTTTCGATTGAGAATCCGTGCAATGATGTCTGAACCACCTGTCGTACCGCCTGAGCGGAATACGATGCCCAAACCAGCCCCGAGAGTGACACCTGCATAAAGGGCTGCCAGCAGGAGATCATTCTCCGTGTGCAGTGGCTCAATCCATCCCGAGTGAATCATTTTCTCAAACAACCACAGAAACACCGTAAGGGCACCAATGCCCACCCCTGTATAGACCATCTGTCTGCCGCCCAATATCTTGAGCCCGATCAGGAATAGCGGGACATTGATAACAAGGGTCGTCAGAGACGGAGAGAGGTCAAACGCATAATTGAGCAGTACGGTAACCCCGGTGACGCCGCCCTCCATTAGTTTGTTAGGGATAATGAAGTACAGCAGGCCAAAAGCATACAAAGCAGTACCTAGCAAAATAGGGAGAATCAGTTTGATTTGAATCCAAGTTTTGGCAGTGCTCATTAGATCCCTCTCCATATGTAAATTAATGATGAAGCAATACTTGCCATCTTAGTATACCTATTTATTGATTCTTTAAAAATGTTTTGTGCGTCAGGATGGTGGAAGTCAAACTAAATAACTGATATATTAGGAACAAATACGACACAATTTCAAAAGGAGAATCCGTTCTCATGGAGAAAAGCATCGCAGAAATGCAGCGCGAGGTTGACCTCTACATTTCCCAGTTCAAAGAAGGCTACTTCAGTCCGCTGGCCATGCTGGCGCGTATGTCGGAAGAGGTGGGAGAGCTAGCTCGGGAAGTCAATCACGAGTTCGGTGAAAAGCCGAAGAAGGCTTCTGAAGCAGACAATTCCATTGAGCTGGAGCTCGGGGATATTTTGTTTATCACGATTTGTTTTGCCAACTCGCTCGGGATTGACCTGGCACAGGCACACGACAAAGTCATGCATAAATTTAATACACGCGATGCAAATCGGTGGACTCCAAAAAACACCGATTAGGCGTAGATTACATATGCTGTACCATCACCCGATTGGGGAGGGACAGCTTGGATGATGAAGCCGGAAGATTATATGCAGCAGGCTTACCGCTGTATTTTGCAAAATGATTTTGAGCAAGCGATCCGTTGGTTTGAATCGGCTATTCTTGCTTACCCGGAACATGCGGAGCTTCACTACCGTTGTTCCATTACACATGCCCGCAGCTTGCACCTTGGTCCGGCACTGGAACATGCCCGTAAGGCAGCTGAGCTGTCCGGTGGCACAGAAGAATATGTTTTGCATCTGCAGACATTGGAAGCCAAACAGCTAAGTACACAGGCGAAGGTTTTGCTGGAACAGGCTGGCAGCGGAACACACGAACGATATGTTTCGGCTGCTGCTCTGCTGAAAGAAGCGGTTAAGCTTGATCCGCTGTCTGTCGAAGCGCATGTGATGCTTGCGCTGGCCTATAGCGATTTGAATGAATTTGATCGTGCAATCAAGGCTGTTCGTGATGCGATATCGCTGGATCCGCAGAACGCACAATTGCATCAAATGTACCAACAAATTAAGCAGCGTAAGAATTCTATTCAATAAGAAATTCATTTCATCTGACGCGAAAGCTGACGAAAATGAATTTTCTAGTGACTGAACCAACATACAGTGAGGAGATGCAGCCAAGATGAGTGAAGTAATAAGAGTTGCCGTAATCGGAGCGGCTGGCCGAATGGGCCGGGAAGTGGTGAAGCTGGTTCTTCAAGACCCGGAACTGGAGCTTGCTGCCGCGGTTAACCGCTCCGGCGCGGGTATTGATGCCGGAACCCTGGTCGGTCTTCCGGAATGCGGAGTGCTTGTAACCGACGATATCGAAATGGCTTTTGCAGAGACGAAACCGCAGGTCATGGTTGATTTTACAATACCTCAATATGCTTTCGCTCATACAGAACTTGCGATCCGTTATGGAGTCAGACCCGTCATGGGAGTTACCGGCTTCACGACGGAGCAGATCGAACAACTGGACAAGCAGTGTCAGGACAAAGGGATCGGAGGTCTGATTGCCCCGAACTTCTCCATTGGTGCCATTTTGATGATGAGATTCGCGGCACAAGCGGCCAAACATATGCCTAACGTTGAAATCATTGAGTATCATGGAGATCAAAAACTGGATGCGCCTTCAGGAACAGCAATTAAAACGGCTGAGCTGATTGCAGCCAACCGTGAGGAAATCCGTCAGGGCAACCCTAATGAAGAGGAAACCATTGAAGGCTCCCGCGGAGGTTATTATAACGGATTCCGAATTCACAGTGTTCGTTTACCAGGCGTATTTGCGCAGCAGGAAGTGGTATTTGGCGATTTTGGCCAAACGCTCAAAATTCGTCATGATTCATACGAACGTGCAGGTTACATGCCCGGTGTAAAAATCGGTGTACAGAAGGTTATGGAATATACAGGACTCATCTATGGATTTGATCACTTTATCGACTAAAGGAGATTGTCATGTTGAAAATTGCATTTATTGCCCATGATCGCAAAAAAGAAGAGATGGTAAACTTTGTAACAGCTTATGAACCAGTGTTCACAGATCACCAATTGTATTCGACAGGCACTACCGGACTTCGCATTATGGAAGGAACTTCCTTGAAGATTCACCGGTTTGAATCAGGTCCTCTTGGAGGAGACCAGCAGATTGGTGCTTTAGTAGCTCAGAATGAGATGGATCTAATTATTTTCCTGCGTGATCCGCTGATGGCTCAGCCACACGAACCGGATATTAATGCCCTGCTTCGTTTGTGTGATGTACAGGGTATTCCGCTCGCAACCAACATTGCAACGGCTGAAATTCTGGTTAAGGCATTGGATCGCGGCGATTTTGCATGGAGAGAGCTCGTGCATAAATACAAACCGGAAGCTGGAGTCACAACTGGTGATTCCGAATGAGTCTTGATATTCTGATTTTCGGGGCACACGCAGACGATGCGGAGATTGGAATGGCGGGAACGATCGCCAAACATACTGCAGCGGGAATGAAAGTGGGCGTGTGTGATCTGACAAAAGCAGAAATGTCGTCCAACGGGACTGTAGAGCGCAGAGCCGAGGAAGCGGAGGAAGCCTCCCGCGTCCTCGGTCTTTCGTGTCGAACCAATTTGGGCTTGCCAGATCGTGGTTTATACATAACCCCTGAGCACATACAGGCAGTGACGGCTGAGATTCGCAGGCATGCCCCGAAAATTGTATTTGCACCCTATTGGGAAGATCGTCATCCGGATCATGTCATGTGCAGCAAGCTTGTGCAGGAAGCGGTGTTCAATGCCAAGCTGCGTAATTATATGCCGAACATGCCTGCCACCCAAGTGAAGGAGCTGTATTTTTACTTCATTAACGATATGGGACCGGTGGATTTGATTGTCGATATTACGGAACACTATGAGCAAAAGGAAAAATCGCTGCTCAGTTATCGTTCCCAATTTGAGATAGGGGCAGGAACAGTTTCTACCCCGTTGAATCAGGGGTACATCGAGCGCGTAAGAGCAAGAGACTCCTTACTGGGTCAGCGGAGTTTGATTTCTTTCGCAGAAGGGTTTGCGAGTATTACACCTTATGTCGTTGGGCAGTTTGGCGCAGCAGCTAGATAATACGTTGCTGCGCAAGCTCTTACCCTAATATAAATATGAATTCCGCCAGCATTACATCAACTCGCACACGCGGGAGATGAAAGGAGCGTCCACCGGATGGATCAAAAGCTAAAGATTGGTATCACCTGTTATCCGTCCCTCGGAGGGTCTGGCGTTGTCGCAACGGAGCTCGGCAAATTGCTTGCCGAACAGGGTCACCAGGTTCATTTTATTGCGAATAGTATTCCGTTCCGACTGGGTACTTTTCAGAAAAATATCTTTTACCATGAAGTTGAAGTGAATGATTATTATGTATTTCGCTATCCACCATACGACCTGTCTTTGGCAACCAAGATGGCTCAAGTGGCCAAAGCCCAGCAGCTTGATTTGCTGCATGTGCATTATGCAGTTCCGCACGCAGTATGTGCTTTCCTGGCCAAACAGATGGTGGGCGACGATCTGAAGGTTGTCACAACTCTGCATGGTACAGACATTACCGTACTGGCACAGGATGAATCTCTGAAAGATCTCATTCGGCTTGCGATCAACGAAAGTGATGCTGTAACTGCGGTATCACAGGATTTGATTCGGGAGACGGTTGAACTTTTGGACATTCAACGTCCAATTGATCTGACATATAATTTTATTGATAAACGAATTTATTATCCTCGGGATGCGGCCAGTCTGCGCAGGGATTTTGCGGCTCCAAACGAGAAAATATTGATGCATATCTCCAACTTCCGCCCGGTAAAGCGGACACAGGACGTTGTTGAAGTTTTTCGTCAGGTCCAGGAGCAGGTTCCAGCCAAATTGCTGTTTGTTGGAGAGGGGCCGGATTTGCCTAAAATCCAATGGAAAATTAATGAACTGGGCCTGAATGACAAAGTTCATTTCCTAGGTAAACAGGATGACATTGCACAAGTCATATCCATGGCAGACATCCTAATGCTTCCTTCGGAGAAAGAGAGCTTCGGACTTGTGGCCCTGGAAGCGATGGCCTGCGGTGTGCCGACCATTGGATCACAGGCAGGAGGCATTCCTGAACTCGTATTACACGGGAAAACCGGATATTTATCACCCATCGGCGATACACAGTCCATGGCTGAAAACGCCATTCGCTTGTTGACCGACGATCGACTGGCAGCAGATTTCAGAGAAGCCTGTCTTCATAGGGCACATCATGATTTTTGCAATGATGCCATCCGTCATGAATATGAACAAATATACTATCGGGTACTGGGAAGAGAAGTTCCCAATCTAAAACCCGTTTGCGGTTGAACTTCTATTTATTCGATAGAAGCAGCGATACAGAATGATCAAGCAACAGGCAAGTAATGAGGTGATTGGTTTGGTGCAATGGACAAGGGTTGATCTCGAGATGGCTGAGCAAAGTGAACAGGTGCTGCTCAAGTTGAATGAAGAGGGCTATGATGCCTTTTGGGTTGGTGGCTGTGTTCGGGATGAGCTGTTAGGTCGCAATGTAGATGATATGGATATTACAACCTCGGCATCTCCTGAACAAGTGATGGAACTGTTTGCAGACTGTATTCCGACAGGACTCCAGCACGGGACGGTTACTGTACGTTCAGGGGGGTATTACTTCGAAGTCACAACATTCCGTACGGAATCGGAATACAAAGACAATCGAAGACCGTCTGAAGTCCAGTTTGTCAAGGATATCAAAGAAGACCTGCAGCGGCGTGATTTTACAATGAATGCCCTGGCCATGGATAGAAGGGGTAAAATCGTTGATCCTTTTGGTGGACAAGTGGATATTCGTGAAGAACGAGTCAGATGTGTGGGCGCAGCGAGTGAGCGATTCGGTGAGGATGCGCTTCGCATGCTTCGGTGTGTCCGGTTTGCTTCGGTTTTTGACTTCAGCATTGCCTATAACACGTGGAAAGGTCTCATGAGGCAGAGAGACTTGCTGCAACATATTGCCATGGAGCGAGTCCGTACCGAGATGGTGAAGATGATGGCTGGTCCTCATCCGCTGCGAGGTTTGGATTTGCTGCTGCACAGTAATATACTGGAATATATCAAGGCTCCGGTGCAAGGCAGCCGATTCAATAGGAATCTGCTACTTCGAATCGGGGAACTGAAAGATAATGATTCCTTACTGCGCTGGTCGCTTCTGTTGATCGCAGGTCAATATAAGAAGGATGAAGCCGATGCTTTACTACGCAAGTGGACGTTTTCCAACGATGATCGTTTGCGCGTTACCGGGGTTTTACAGTTTGATGAGTTACTGAAGACGGTTGTGCAAAACCATAAGGATCAAGTGTCATTACGATCTGAGTGGATTAGTGCTGAACTGACGTGCGGACGTCAAGCCGCTGCGGATTGGCTCAAGATTCAACTTATTCTCCCCGCTGGCCATCTCCTTTCCGCTTCAGCAGAGGCATCATATCAAGCGATTCTTGCTAACGCAGCGGATTGGAGTCGATCCATGCCGGTGCATGAGCTGAAGGATCTCCATATTACCGGAGAGAATGTTCTTGGGCTACTCGAGCGCAAGGGTGGGCCTTGGCTTGGCCAGTTGATGAAGCATTTGTTACGTGAAACAGCGATTGGAAATATAGCGAATCAGCATGAAGCGCTGACCGCTGAAGTGAAACGGGTGGCTGCAGATGACCAAGCATGAAGAACTGTTACATATGCTCATGAATGCGGATGGACGTTTTGTATCAGGGGAAGAGGTCAGCCGGAACCTGTCCATTAGCAGAACAGCAGTCTGGAAACATGTGAACAAGCTACGCGATCTCGGATACGAATTTGAGGCTGTCTCCCGCAAAGGATACCGCCTAATCACGAGACCAGACAGCATTGATGCAGCAGGCCTTCAACTGGCTCTGCAAACGGCTGTCTTTGGCCGTAAAGCACTCATCCTAGATTCAACCTTGTCTACGCAAGGCGATGTTCAGCAAATGGCCGAACAGGGTCAGGCAGAAGGTGCGGTAGTTCTTGCCGAGGAACAAACAGGTGGACGGGGAAGATTCGGGCGTAAATGGTTCTCACCTCCTGGCAAGGGGATCTGGATGAGCATATTGCTGCGTCCGGAGCAGCCGCTTCGGAATACGCCACAGCTGACATTACTGACGGGGGTAGCCGTCTGCCGGGCTGTACGGGCACATACTGGGGCGGATGCAGGCATCAAATGGCCGAATGATCTTTTGATCAACGGACGCAAAATGTGTGGCATCCTGCTAGAGTCAGCGGTAGAAGATCATGAACTGCGATACTGCATTGCAGGTATTGGGGTAGATGTGAATTTTGATCTTACGGATTATCCGGAGGATCTGACGTCCATTGCGACTTCAATCAAAGTCGAGACCGGACAGCAGGTGGATCGAACGAAGTTAACTGCTGCCATTTTGAATGAAATGGAACATCTTTACCTTTTGTATCAAAGGGAAGGTTTCGGTGTAATCGCGTCATTGTGGGAAGCTCTCTCCGTTACGATTCATCGGGAAGTGAAGGTTTCGAACCCGCAGGGAGACATTGAGGGAACAGCCATTGGGCTAGATCCTTCAGGGGCTTTGATTGTAGAAAAGAGAAGTGGCGAACGGATAACCGTAGTATCAGGAGAAATATCCTTGATCAATTAAGGAAATTGTCGAATTTCCACTAAAATAATGAACATAACACGTGAAGTTTGGGCTGATCTTTGGTATACTGTGTTCGTGAGGCGATATCGGCTATTGCAGACCGAATTGCACTCCGGCAACAGTATGCCTGATTGGCTTGATGATGAACAGATGCATAGCAAAATGGAAAATGTGTTAAGTGAGTTGTTGGATTCTGCTCTGAGCCGAAGAGGACCGAGACAGAAGGGACGATCGCAAGTGACTCTTTTTTGACTTTTCGGGACTTTTTAGTGGAAAACTAAAAGGTTTTTTTGTTGCGTTCTTAAATGAAAAGGAGAAAGGAGCCATGAAGAAAATGGCTAACAAACAAGCGTTGAATATTGTGAAAATGAAAAAATACAAGCAGGATGGCGTGCCGCTCAGCATGATTACGGCTTACGATTATCCAACGGCCCTGCTTGCGGAAGAAGCAGGCATTGACATGATTTTGGTCGGGGATTCGCTCGGCAATGTAGTGCTGGGTTATGATTCCACCCTGCCTGTGACGATAGACGATATGGTATATCATACCCGCTCCGTTGTGAGGGGTGCTGGAAGTACATTCATCGTAGCGGATATGCCGTTCATGACCTACCATGGCAGCGTGGATGAAACGCTAAAGGGTGTTCGTCGTTTGATGCAGGAAGGTCATGCGCATGCAGTCAAAATGGAAGGCGGCGTGGAGATCGCGGATACCGTTAAGGCTGTAGTGCAAGCCGGCGTACCGGTTCTGGGACACATCGGACTGACACCGCAATCGGTGAATCAGATCGGGGGATATCGGATCCAGGGTAAGGATGCAGCAGATGCCAGAAGACTAATGGATGAAGCGAAGGCACTCGAAGCCGCGGGAGCCTTCGGCATTGTGCTTGAACTCGTTACCGAAGAAGTGGCAAGAGCTATTTCGGAGGAACTGTCCATTCCCACAATTGGTATTGGCGCAGGACGTGGATGTGACGGTCAGGTTTTGGTATTCCATGATGTGGTTCAGTATGCCTCTCCATACATGCCGAAACGCTTTGTCAAAACATACGGCGATGTAGGTACGCTGATTCGTAACAGCATTGGAGCTTATGTCAAGGAAGTCAAAGACCGTTCCTTCCCTGCGGAGGAGCATGTATTTACTGCCGCAGACGGCGTTGTGGAGCAGCTGTATGGACATCGCAAAGAAAAGGTGGAGAGCAACTCATGAAAGTGATTCGGACCATCACAGAACTTAGACAGGAAATTGGTTTGAAGCGTCAAGCTACACAATCCAGAGAGTCTATTGTAGGCTTGGTGCCTACGATGGGTTATCTTCATGAAGGTCATGCTAGCCTGATGCATGCTGCCAAACAGCAAAGTGATATTGTTGTATTAAGTATTTTTGTAAATCCGATTCAGTTTGGGCCAAATGAAGACTTTGACAGCTACCCTCGGGATGAAGCCAGGGATGTGGAGACGGCGCGTGCGCAGGGAGTGGATATCGTATTTATTCCCTCCGTTGAAGAGATGTATCCACAGCAGACACAAACAACAGTATCGGTGTCAAGCTTGACTGACCGGCTGTGCGGTGCTTCCCGTCCAGGACACTTTGACGGAGTGACAACAGTGGTGTCGAAGCTGTTTAACATTGTGCAGCCACAGCGCGCATTTTTCGGAATGAAAGACGCACAGCAGGTAGCGGTTATCCAGCAAATGGTCAATGATCTGAATATGCCTGTTGAGATTGTTCCATGTCCGATTGTACGGGAGCAGGATGGCTTGGCACTTAGTTCGCGTAATGTCTATTTGAGTGCTGAAGATCGTCAGGAAGCTTTGGTCCTGTCCAAGGCGCTGCGTGCGGCTCAAGAAGCAGTGGATATAAGTGCTGACACAACAGCTGCGGATATACGGCGTATTCTGCGTGAGAACATCGGGCGTTCGTCCCGTGCTGTTATTGATTATGCCGAGATTCAGGCTTTTCCGAGTCTGGAGCCGCTTGCTGATCAGGAAAAAGTGCATGGACGAGATGATATACTGATGGCGCTGGCTGTGAAATTTGGCAAAACGAGACTGATTGATAATACAAGATTGCAAAGAGCGGAGGTACTGTCCCATGTTTAAAACATTGATGAAATCCAAAATTCACCGTGCCACCGTTACGGAAGCCAACCTGAATTATGTGGGGAGCATTACCATTGATGAAGATCTGATGGAAACGTCTGATCTGATGGAAAATGAAAAAGTACAAATTGTAAACAACAACAATGGTGCACGGCTCGAGACCTATGTAATTCCCGGACCACGCGGCAGCGGAGTAATCTGTCTGAATGGTGCAGCTGCACGGCTTGTGCAGCCAGGAGACACGGTTATTATCATTTCATATGCAATGATGTCTCAGGAAGAAGCGAATACGCACAAACCTACTGTGGTTTTTGTGGACGGTCAAAACAAACCTGTGCAAACCATGAAGCAGGAAGTTCACGCGACAATTATGTAATCCGCTGGTAAGGGGAATGAAATCGGTCCACCTTGCAAAAAATGAGTACAGGTCACGCACTAATCCATTTTTTCAAGGGTGGGGATGCATCGATGTTCCAGCATGTTTTCGCCGAAATGAACGACATGTTAGATGAAATTATCAAGCGCTACCCTTCCGCTGAAGGTCTGAACAAACAGGAACTGCTGCAAAAGTGGAACTTGCTGAAGCGGATGAGTGACGGGATGATTGATGAGTGGCTGATGTTTGAGGAGAAGATGAGTCAGGTCAGGGATTTAGAACAGCCAGTGGCACTCCAACCGGAACAGGAAGCCGTCACGGCTCTGCCTGAAATCCATTTGGAATCCTTTAGTCGCGGTCAGGGATACTTCAAGTTACAGATGTATCCACAGGCGATTGTGCAGTTCTCACAAATTATTGCCGAATATCCGGATAGTGCACTGACTCGGTACTATCTGGGACTTGCGCATATGAACCTCAATCAAACCGCGGAAGCGGGAAGTCACCTGCGGCTCATCGTACACTTGAATGGTTCTCCGAGGCTGAAGGGGTTAGCCTGTAATGCACTGGGCTGCCTCGAAGCCAAGATGGCGAATCCCAAAGGAGCATGTTCCTTGTTTGCACAGGCACTCCAGCATGACCCGACGTTGACCGAACCGTTGTATAATATGGAAGCCTGCAGGCTGAACAGCGGACAACTGCAATATGGAATAAGCTGACCGTACTTGAAATTCAAGTGCAGTGCAGCGGCATCAAGACGGTGTTTTCTCCTTTAAGATCATGGAGGGAACACCGCCTTTTTTGTCAGTTAATTTTCAAATGCCCGTTTTTTTGCTATGCTGTAACATAGACTGGAATGGAAGGGACTTGTACATTGCAATGAAATTTGCCGTATTGGATTTCGAAACAACCGGCACGCAGTCCGACGGTGAGATTATACAAGCCGGACTTGCCATCATAGATCATGACTACAGCATAACTCAAATATATAGTTCTTATGTAAACCCTGGTGTGCCTATTCCTCCATTTATTACGGGATTAACCGGGATTACTGACGAAGATGTGGCGGACGCTCCCTCACTCGAAGAGATGATGATGGAGATGGTTCCGCTGCTTGACGATGTTGTCCTGGTGGGACACAACGTGGCTTTTGATTTTCATTTCCTTCAGAATGCGCTTGACCGATGCGGCTACTTGCCGTTCACCGGACGTATTCTGGATACCATTGATTTTCTCAAAATTTCATTTCCTTCACTTGGTTCTTATCAACTGGGGTATGTATCTTCAGAATTCGGATTCCAGCACGACCGTCCTCATCAGGCAGACAGTGATGCTTTGGCAACGGCCTATGTGCTCCTGAAGTGTTTGGATGAACTGCGTCAACTGCCATTGATTACGATACAGCGTCTCAGCGACCTGTTTGCACCTGAGGACAGCGATCTGGGCTGGTTCTTCGACGGCATGCGCAGTGAGAAGGAAGCAGAGCCCATACAGGATCTGGATGGACATACGTATTACCGCCAATTGGCCTTGAATGTGAGTGATTGGACCGAGATCGGTGCTCCACGCGATGAACGCGAAGGTAATCCGCTCGAAGGTGTAAGTTTTGAGCAGTATATGGATCAGGTCCGGGCCAATCTGCAGGATACCCTGGATCACTATGAAGAACGCGAGGCACAGACACAGATGTTCAGCAGTGTAAGGCAAGCGCTGGACGAAGAAAAGCATTTGTTAATTGAAGCAGGTACGGGTACGGGGAAATCCCTGGGGTACTTGCTGCCGGCCATATATGAAAGTGTGAAGCAGGAACGAAAAGTAATGGTTAGCACGCATACAATCAACCTGCAGGAACAGCTTCGGGAGCGAGATATCCCGCTGCTGACCAAAGTGGTGCCTTTTCCGTTTAAGGCTGCCGTGTTCAAAGGTCGGGGGCACTACCTGTGTCTGCGGAAGTTTGAGCACAAGATCAACAAACGTGAGTTCGCTACACCGAAAGAAGATTATTTTACAGCGGCTCAGATGATTGTGTGGCTCACCCAGACAGAGACTGGAGATGACGAGGAGCTGAACCTCAGTGCGCGCGGTGGGGACTTCTGGGAAACGGTACAGAGCGAATCGGAATCCTGCCTGGGACGTTCTTGTCCTTGGTTCAGGAAGTGCTTCTACCATCGGGCGAAGCATGAAGCAGGATTGTCCGATATCGTCATTACGAATCATTCCAAATTGTTTACGGATGTAAAAGCAGCTCACCAGCTTCTTCCTGCTTACGATAGTCTCGTAATCGACGAGGCTCATCATCTTGAGGATGTGGCGGGTAAGCACCTGGGTCTTCACATGAAATATTTCACGTTGGTTCATACCCTGACCCGATTGTTTAAGGATAGTCGGAACGGTCAGCTTCCCATGCTGCGAACACAACTGGCGGGGCATGAAAATTCGGTGCAGTGGGGCTCAGTCATTGACCAGATGTTTCCGCTCGCTGTTGAAGTCAAAGAAATGTGGGATCGTTTGAGCGATGCCTTGTTTAACCTGCTGCCTGAGCGGAGTGATGCTTCTCCGGGAGAAACGGGGCAATTTTCCCTCAGACTGAAGCCTTCAATGAAACCGGCGAAGTGGCAGGAGCTGCAGGATTACGAGAACCAGATTTATGTCACACTGGGGGACTTGATCCGCAAGGGAGACAAGCTGCTTCTTGAAGTCAAAGAAGACCAGGACGATTATCAATCGGATAGCTTGATCACGGACATTACAGGTCTGCTTAAGGATTTGGCAACGCTCAAAGAAAACCTTCGTTTCTTCATGCGAATGGATGATGCCAAAACGGTATACTGGATGGAGGCAAGCGGCCAATTCCGCAGCAAATCACTGCAGCTGTATGCCGTTCCTGTCGATGTCAGTGCACAGTTGAAGGACATGTTCTTCGATAAAAAGAAAAGCGTTGTCCTTACTTCGGCTACGCTCTCGGTCGATAAGTCATTTCAGTTCATGATTGAACAGCTTGGTTTGCAGGAAGCAGCCGATAATAACCGTTTGTTGACGTCCATGCTGCCATCGCCATTCCGGTATAGGGACCAGGCTTTGCTGGTCATCCCTCGTGATTTCCCAAGCGTAAAAGGCAGTGTGGGGGATGCTCACTTTGTCGACATGCTTGTACGATCTCTGGCCGAAACGGCTATTGCGACAAGGGGCCGCATGATGGTGCTCTTTACTTCATACCGAATGCTGCGCCAGGTGTATGACCCATTAAAAGAAGCGCTGTCGGGTAACGATATTTCGCTGCTTGGTCAAGGCGTTGATAGTGGCAGTCGTTCCAAGTTAACCCGCAGGTTCCAGGATGCAAAAGCAACCGTTCTGCTGGGCACCAGCAGTTTCTGGGAAGGGGTAGATATCCCTGGCGAGGCGTTAACCTGTCTGGCGATTGTGAGATTGCCCTTCCAGCCACCGAACCATCCGCTTGTCGAGGCGAAGAGTGAACTGCTGCAGGAACAGAAAAAGAATCCGTTTATGAAGCTGTCTGTTCCACAGGCCGTCATCCGTTTCAAGCAGGGATTCGGCAGGCTTGTTCGTACGGCCAAGGATCGGGGCATTGTCATCGTTTACGATACACGGGTGATTGAGTCTTATTACGGAAAGTATTTCCTATATTCATTACCCGGTCCCAAAATGGAACATATGCTGACTGAACAGATGGTTCCACGGATTAGCGAGTGGCTGGAAACACCAGCACAGGATGAAACTACGGCGAATTAGGTATGACGTCGTTGCGTAATAAGGGCTTCTCGCTGTAAACTTTATTAGAGTGTGAATTATTTTTGAAGCACTTTTAACTTGATATTTTATAAGGCATCTTGCATGATTTCATTCGGAAACGAAAAAGGTTATGCGGGATGCTACATTTTTATTTATCTATTGTGGCCTTGGTAAGGGGGAGTAATGTAATGAAATCAGATAAAATTTCGGAAGCTGTGGTACGCAGATTGCCTGTTTACTTGCGCTATTTGAATGAACTGCATCAACGTGAGGTAGGCACGGTGTCATCACAGGAACTGGGACTACGCCTGGATCTTAATCCTGCCCAGATTCGCAAAGACCTTGCATACTTTGGGGACTTCGGTCGCAAAGGCATTGGATATGACGTGTCGTATCTAATCGAGAAAATCCGTCATATTTTGAAAATTGATCAGCAAATCAACGTTGCTCTGGTCGGAGCTGGTAACTTGGGACATGCATTGTCCAATTACAACGCCTATCTGAAAGACAACATGAAAATTGTTGCTGTTTTCGATGCATACGGTCCTAAGATCGGCAGTCAGATTAACAGCTTGAAAGTACAGCCCATGAATGAACTAACGGATTCGGTCAAAAAAGATAATATTCGTATTGGAATCATTACCGTTCCGGATACCGAAGCTCAGAACGTAGCCGATCAGCTCGTGGAATCCGGTATTGAAGCGATTCTGAACTTTGCACCTACCATCTTGAAAACACCACCGCACGTCCGTATTCATCATGCTGATTTTACAACGGATCTGCTTAGCCTGGCTTATTATCTGGAGAACGGAAAGGACGACGAGGAAGATGACGACAAATAGATGGGTAATTCATAACGGCAAATTTGCTGTAAACCGTGGTACGGAATGGACAGTGGTTCAAGGATATATGGTCGTCGAAGATGACAAGATTGTGCATATTGGTGAGACACTGCCGGATGGAGATGAGAGCCTGCCGAAGGTTGATGGCAAAGGACTGGTCTTTTTGCCGGGTCTGATCAATACGCATGGTCACGCAGCCATGTCGCTTCTGAGAGGTCACGGGGACGATCTGGCCCTGCAAGTATGGCTTCAGGAAAAAATGTGGCCTATGGAGGCGAAAATGACGTCTGAGGACGTGTATTGGGGCACCTCCCTTTCTGTATTAGAAATGCTGAAAGGCGGAACAACGGCATTCCTGGATATGTACGATCATATGGACCAGGTGGCAAAAGTGGTTGAACAATCCGGTATTCGTGCCGCATTGGCACGTGGTGTCATTGGTCTCTGTTCCGAAGAAGAGCAAATGCGCAAACTGCAAGAATCGGCTGCGTTTGCACGCGAGTGGAACGGACAGGCTGGTGGTCGAATTACGACGATCATCTCACCGCATGCGCCGTATACTTGCCCTCCGGATTACATAGAGAAGCTGGTACAGGTTGCACATGATCTGGATCTGCCGCTGCACACCCATATGTCGGAAACCCTTCGCGAAGTCGAACAGAATGTAACGGATTATGGACTGCGTCCAGTGGCACATCTGGAAAAGCTCGGTTTCTTCTCTCGTCCTTCTCTCGTAGCTCACGCCGTGCATTTGAATGATGAGGAGATTGAAATTCTGGCACGCCATGATGTAGCGGTCTCTCACAATCCGGGAAGCAACCTGAAGCTTGCTTCGGGTGTTGCGCGTGTTCCGGATCTGCTGAAAGCTGGAGTAACCGTATCTCTGGGAACAGACGGACCAGCAAGCAACAACAACCTGGATATGTTTGAAGAGATGAGACTGGCTGCTTTGATTCACAAGGGAGTATCCGGTGACCCAACAGCGGTTCCAGCGGGAGAAGCGCTGCTACTTGGAACGGGGTATGGTGCCAAATCCATCTTCCTGAACAATACGGGAGCACTTAAAGTCGGCATGAAGGCGGATTTCATTGCGCTAAATATTGAACAAGCACACTTCTATCCGCACACGGATCTGATCTCTCATACCATTTACTCGGCTTCAGCCAAGGATGTGGAGCATGTATGGGTTGACGGCAAACAGCTGGTGAAGCATGGTGAATGTCTTACTATGGATGAAGAGCGCATTCTGCGCGAGTCTCAACTTGCATTTGACGGACTGCTCGCCCGTTAATTTCAGAATAGCAGCAGCGTCATAGGGGAAAGGAAGTTCGGCTTTTGAAAAGAAAAAAGAAATGGATCTGGATCTCGCTGCTTATCCTGGTTTTGATTCTGTTTGGATTACAGCGCTTCTATGTCTATGTTACCCAGGACCAGCGCAACGAAGAAGCGCTAGCTATTCAAGCGGCACAGGAGCAGCTCGGGATAACTTCTTATGAGGATCTCCGAAAATACGTCTGGGGCCAAAAAGAAGGCGAAGATAACATTTACTGGACGATGATGGCCAAAAATAAAGATAATCAGGACATCGCCGTCTGGGTTAAGTTTGATGCAACCAATAAACCGGTCACAGGAAGCAATGCTGTGCACAGTGAATTGCTGCAGAACGGGTTATCGGAAGCACAAGTTCGCAATCGATTCAGCTCTGAAGTACCGGGCGGAGAGATCAAACGAATTATGCCTGGAGTCGTCAATGGCGTCTATGTATGGCAAGTTTATTACAATGATGATACGCACAACTATTATCGATTCTATCGCTTCAGCAATGGAGAACAGGTTGATTTGGTCTATACGATTCCAAACAGTTAAATATATTCAGAGATTTTTTAGGTAAAATCTTCAAAGAACCGGCAGACGGAACCCCGCCTGATCCGGTTTTTTGACGTATCTCGAAAAATATTCTGGATTTGAATAGTTAAAATTAATAATTTATTCATATTTTCGCCTTCGAAATTGTATATACGATGTGATATACTCAAATATGTATTCAAGGTTACATCAAACAGGAATAAAACCTGTTGGGCACATCACAGGTCATTCGTACACAATTCATAATATGCCTATAAGCCATAGGATGGGCCAAAATTTGGGAGGGGAAACTCACTTGAAGCTAAAAGTATTGCCTATTGCTTTAACTGCCGTCATTTCAGCCGTTGTGTTGTTTGGAGGTTGGTTTGTGTATCGTCAGGTGGCCATGCAGAATCCGATTGAAAAAATGGTAACCCAGTATGAAGGGGTTAATGATGTTCAGTTAACTATTAACCGCAATGATGTACAATTGAAACTTGATTTGCAGCCAAATGTAGATTTGGGCAGATTGGTTCAATATATTCAGAAAGAAGGACAGACCCTGATCGGCTCGCGCTCATTGAAACTTGATGTCGTTGATCATTCGAATGAAGCCCTGGAGAACTGGTGGGGCGATGCGATGTTTACCGTTGCTCAGGCGATGGAGAACAAGCAGTACACCGAAATTACACCAACATTATCCAAGATGGCAACCAATGGTATTCAAGTGAATACAGCCATGGATGACAATAACGTATATGTAAGTCTTAGAGACGGAGATGCCAGCAAGTTTATTATTCTGCCGCGTGTACCCGGCCAGATAGGAGTGTGGCCTAATGCCTAAATGGACGAAGGAAGTTGCCATTGGTTTTGTCCCCGTGTTGATTATCTTTCTCGCTTTTATTGGTGTGAATATCTTTCCGATTCTGATCGCAGCTGCGGTTGTGGGCGGATTGCTGCTTATGATGCAGATGCGTGGTGGCATTACGGTTGGAGCGGGTCAGGAACGTAAGCGCAAGAAAAAAGGACCTTCCAAGCTGACGTTTGAAGAAATTGGCGGCCAGGATAGTGCCAAGCAGGAACTACGGGAAGCTCTAGATTTTCTCATCAAACATGAAGAAATTCAGAAGTTCGGGATTCGCCCATTGAAGGGGATCCTGCTTACGGGGCCTCCGGGAACAGGGAAAACATTGATGGCCAAAGCGGCTGCTCATTATACCGATTCCGTGTTCGTTGCTGCTTCAGGCAGTGAGTTTGTAGAAATGTACGTCGGTGTAGGTGCAGGAAGAATTCGTGATTTGTTTCGTGATGCCAGAACACGTGCCGCCAAAGAAAACAAAGAGAATGCCATTATCTTTATCGATGAGATTGATGTTATTGGTGGTAAACGTGAAGGCGGACAGCAGCGTGAGTATGACCAGACGCTCAATCAGCTGTTGACGGAAATGGACGGAATTTATACATCTGATACACCACGTATTCTCGTTATTGCAGCAACAAACCGTAAGGAAATGCTGGACAGCGCCTTAACTCGTCCGGGACGTTTTGACCGTCATATCCAGGTGGACCTGCCTGACAAGAAAGGCAGAAAACATATTTTAGAGCTTCATGCGGTGAATAAACCTCTTATGGAAGGTGTAAACCTGGAGAAAACAGCAGAGGAATCCTACGGCTTTTCAGGTGCACAGCTTGAAAGTGTCATGAATGAAGCAGCAATCTACGCCATGAGAGATGGACTGCTCAACATTGAACAGCGCCACTTGTCTCTGGCGATTGATAAAGTCATGATGGGTGAGAAGACAGATCGTGAATCCAGTGTTGAAGAGAAAAAACGGGTAGCCATTCACGAATTGGGACATGCCATCATGGCAGAGCTCGTACGTCCTGGCAGCGTAAGCCAGGTAGCTCTCAGCCCGCGTGGACAGGCACTCGGTTATGTACGTCACAATCCGCAGCAGGAGCAATTCCTATACACCAAGCGTTTTCTGGAAGAACAGATCATGATTGCACTTGGCGGTGCAGCAGCTGAAGAAATGTACTATGGTGGTCGCAGTACCGGTTCACGTAATGACTTTGAACAGGCGACCAATGTTGTACAGACCATGATGGCTTCGGGTCTGACCTCGCTTGGTATTGTAAACATGGATATGGTTACAACAGAAGAGCTCATGCGCGAAAATAAAATGATTCTGCAGGATCTGATGGATCAGACCAAACGTCTGCTCGAAGAACAACGGACAATATTCGACAATTCATTGGATACGCTGATGAGAGAAGAAGTTTTGTCTGGGGAGCAATTTCGTTGTCAATTTCGTGACAGCGCCCTTTTACCGGCATAAATTATTTATGCCGGTTATTTTTTTTTACTTTTCACTCGTGCTAAGATATTATTATATGTTGGGTCGAAATTTGTAATTTTCGGCGAACAGGGTACAATAGAGAAATAGAGAACCGAAAGGATGGAGCAGAACCATGTTTTTTAAAAAAATAGGAGTTGTCGGCGGCGGCACCATGGGACAAGGCATTTCCCAAATGCTTGCAGCCAAAGGACTTGATGTGCTTCTGGTGGAGCATACGGCGGAGAAGCTTAACCATGCATATGACATGATTGAAACAAACCTCGATAAGCAATTAGAGAAATGGGCTATTACCAAAGCCGAGAAAAAATTGATTTTATCCCGTATTACCAAAGTAGCTCATCTGGCAGAACTGGGATCATGCGATATGGTTATCGAAACGATCTCGGAAGACCTGGAAGCCAAAAAGGCGGTATTTAGCCAATTGGATCAAGTTTGCCCAAGCAACGTTATTCTTGCAAGTAACACATCCACGCTGAGTTTGACCGAGCTTGCAAGCTCGACCAAATACCCAGAGCGTGTTATTGGTATGCACTTTATTCACCCGGTTTCCCGGGTTGACCTTGTAGAAATCATTCGTGGTTTGAAAACATCCGATTCCACTTTCGATGAAACAAGAAGATTTGTGGAAGAGGTTGTAGACAAAAAAGGTGTAATGATCTACGAATCCCCGGGATTCGTTACGTCCAGACTGATCTGCTTGCTGATCAATGAAGCTCTTCATGTTCTTCAAGAGGGCGTGGCTTCTGCTGAAGATATCGATGATGCAATGCGTATCGGATACAACTTCCAGCATGGCCCGCTTGAAATGGCTGACCGTTTTGGATTGGATTCCGTTGAAGCTGCGCTGGAAAGAATGTTCCGTGAATTCGGAGAACTCAAATATCGTCCTTCTACCGTATTGAAGAAAATGGTACGTGCAGGACATCTCGGAGTTAAGACGGGCGAAGGATTCTTCAAGTACGACAAGGATGGTGACCGGCTGTGAAAATACTCGTAATCAACGCGGGGAGCTCCTCGCTTAAATATCAATTATATGACATGACGGATGAGTCCGTACTCGCTAAAGGACTGGTTGAACGGATCGGGATGGATTCCTCCATTCTTACGCACAAACCGACTGGCCGTGAGGATGTTACAGAAGTTAGTGAAATTTTGGAGCATACAACGGCAATTCGTAAAGTTATCGATATTTTGACAGATAAAGAAAACGGTGTGCTCGGTTCAGTCGATGAGATTCAGGCTGTTGGACACCGTGTCGTTCACGGCGGGGAAGCCTTCAAGGAATCCGCACTGGTTGACGATGCAGCGAAGGCTGAAATTCGCCGCTTGTTCGATTTGGCACCACTTCACAACCCAGCAGCAATGATGGGTATTCGTGCGGCTGAACTCAATATGCCAGGTGTACCACAGGTCATGGTATTTGATACAGCATTCCATCAGACGATGCCTGAGAAAGCATATCTCTACGCGATTCCGCGTGTACTGTACAAAAAATACAAAGTGCGTCGTTACGGTGCCCATGGTACTTCCCATGACTACGTAAGCAAGACTGCAGCTGAGTATTTAGGCCGTCCAGTAGAAGACCTCAAAATCATCACTTGCCACGTCGGTAACGGTGGTAGCGTAACGGCAGTAAAAGGTGGCGTATCCGTAGATACATCCATGGGTATGACTCCGCTTGAAGGTCTGATGATGGGAACGCGCAGTGGTGACCTTGACCCGGCCATCGTGCCTTATGTGATGAACAAGGAAGAACTGAGCGTGAGCGAAGTGAACTCCATGTTGAATAAACACAGCGGACTGCTGGCTATCTCCGGCATCAGCAGTGACATGCGTGAGATTACGGAAGGAATGGAGAACGGTGATGCGAACTCCACCCTTGCATTCGAAATGTACGAATATCGTTTGCGTAAATACATCGGTTCGTATGCGGCAGCAATGAACGGTGTGGACGTGATTGTATTTACAGCAGGTGTGGGCGAGAACTCCGTAGTTCTTCGTCAAAAAGTATGCGAACAGCTTACTTACCTGGGTGTGGAAGTGGATGAAGCTCTCAATGCCATCCGTTCCGGCGAACCGCGCCGGATCACAACAGCAAACTCCAAGGTGGAAGTTCTTGTTGTACCTACCAATGAAGAATTGGTGATTGCACGTGATACACACCGAATCGTATTGAATTCTCAGTAATCTAATTGTAAAGTGAATATAGCATGTCAAGGAAGTGCAGGGGACAGGCTGAGGCCTGCCCGCTGCATTTTCAAATTTAGGAACCAAGGGGAGATATGGGCATGAGTACGGATTGTGTAATTCGTAATGTGAATGAGCATGTGGGCGAAACCGTGAAGATCGGTGCCTGGATTAATAACAAACGTTCCAGCGGCAAAATTCAATTTTTGCAGCTGCGCGATGGAACCGGATATATTCAAGGGGTTGTCGTAAAGAGTGAAGTTAGCGAAGAGGTATGGAATGATGCCAAAAGCCTCACGCAAGAAAGCTCCTTGTATGTAACGGGAATTATTCGTGAAGAACCGCGCAGCGCATCCGGATATGAAATGACGGTTACGGGCGTGGAGATCATTCATTTGACTGAAAACTATCCGATTACACCGAAAGAGCATGGTGTGGACTTCTTGATGGATCATCGTCATCTATGGCTGCGCTCTACGAAGCAACGTGCTGTTATGGTGATTCGTGCAGAGATTATCCGTGCAGTTCAGCAGTTTTTTGATGGTAACGGATTCACTCAGGTTGATCCTCCGATTCTGACACCTTCGTCCGCTGAGGGAACAACCAACCTGTTCCACATCAAATATTTTGATGAGGATGCTTATCTTACACAAAGTGGCCAATTGTACATGGAAGCTGCGGCAATGGCGCTGGGTAAAGTATATTCCTTCGGACCAACGTTCCGTGCTGAGAAATCCAAAACTCGCCGCCACCTGATCGAGTTCTGGATGATTGAGCCGGAAATGGCTTTTGTGGATCACGAAGAAAGTTTGCGAGTACAAGAGAAGTTTATTGCACACGTGGTTCAGTCTGTCGTGAAAAACTGCCGTGCCGAACTGGAATCCATCGGGCGTGACGTATCCAAACTGGAAGGAATCACAGCTCCATTCCCTCGTATTACGTATGATGAAGCGATTGAGTTCTTGAATGGACAAGGCTTCGATATTCCTTGGGGAGAAGATTTCGGTGCTCCACACGAGACAGCGATTGCGGAGAAGTATAATACTCCTGTATTCATTACGCATTACCCGGCTGGAATCAAGGCATTTTACATGAAACCGGACCCGAATCGTCCGGAAGTGGTTCTCTGCGCTGACATGATCGCACCAGAGGGTTACGGCGAAATCATTGGCGGATCCCAACGTATCGATGATCCCGAGTTGATGCAGCAGCGCTTTGAAGAGCACAAATTGTCTGACGAGGCGTATCAATGGTACCTGGATCTGCGTAAATACGGATCGGTACCTCACTCCGGATTCGGTCTGGGATTGGAGCGGACAGTAGCATGGATCTGCGGGTTGGATCATGTACGTGAGACAATTGCATTCCCGCGTATGCTCTACCGTCTGTACCCTTAATGATTAATCGCGAGTCTATGGAAGAAACCGGCTCCAAAGCGTGGCTCAGTGGTGTAGCTTACGGGTTAACGTCTGGGACAGCACAGCTCCCGTATGCTTTGTTGCGTTTTTATCACCAACTCGGATTATCAGATGCCGAAGTGCTTCTGCTGATTCAATTGCTCGGCTACCGTCAGGCAGAATTCAATGAGTTTCCTACCCTGGAAGAACTCGCGGGACGAATGGGACTTGCCCCCGAAGGCATAGCCCGAATGCTCCAGCGGTTGATGCGGGATGGATATATATCCATTGATGAGCATCGGGACGAAGAGCGGGATATTCAGTATGAGCGTTACGATCTGCATGGATTGTATGCCAAACTCGCAATGTGTGTTGCTGAAGATGCGGCAGCCGCAAGGCAACAGCAAATGAGCATGACAGCACGTCCTAATTCGAACAGTGTTCAAATAGAAGAGGAAGAACGTAATATGTTTTCCATCTTCGAGAAAGAATTTGGTCGCCCGCTTTCACCCATGGAATGCGAAACGATCTCCAGCTGGCTGGATCAGGACCGTTATCAGGAAGAACTCATATTGATGGCCCTGAAGGAAGCGGTATTTGCCGGTAAAGTACATTTCCGCTATATTGACCGCATTTTGCTGGAGTGGAGTCGCAACCGGGTGAAGAATGTTCAGGACGCGAAGGCATACACGCAGCGTTTTCGCAGCGGTGGACGCTAGTCTGAGTGCAAAGGAAAATCAAGGAACAGGCCAGAAACATTCTGAGCCTGTTTTTTGATGCTGGAAGGAAATAAGGATGTCTACAATGAAGTGATTGATGAACTCATCATCTATTCAGGCACTGTTATGATAAGAATTTTTAAAAAATTTATATAAATACGCAGGGGCAGCCCAGAACGTTGTCGTCTATTGTAGTGGAGAGGAGGGGAGAGTCATTGACGAAGCGCGCTTAATCGAACAAATCCGTCAAGGAGATGCATCCAAATTTCGCTTGTTGATCGATAAGTACAGCCAGCATGTATATCATGTGGCATATTCCGTACTCAGGAACGATCAGGAGGCGCAGGATGCAGCTCAGGAGGCGTTCATTCAGATGTATAAATCTCTCCCCGAGTACCGTTCCGAAGGCTTCAAAACATGGCTTACCCGAATTGCCTTTCACAAAGCCATTGATGCAAAACGCAAGTTAGGCCGGCGAAGCAGTGAAGATCTGGGTGGAGAAGAACGAATAATCAACCTGCCTGGAAGCGAGGAAGATATTTTGGCCCGGCTCGTTCGGGAAGAGCGCAAGGAAACCCTGCGTGAACGAATTAACCAACTGCCTGCCCAGCATAGGGACATTATTACTGCGTATTATTTAAGCGAAAAAAATTATGAGCAGATCGCACATGATGCCCAGGTGGCTGTCAAAACCGTGGAATCCCGTTTGTACCGTGCCCGGCAGTGGATCAGAAGTCATTGGAAGGAGGATGAGTGGCGTGAGTAAAAACGAGATGTACAGTGTGCAGGACTGGACGGATTATATTGAAGGACGAGTTACCGGTGACCAAGCTGTTACCATGGAAAAGGCTATCATTGAAGATCCGGAAGCCATGGATAACTATCTGGAAGCGATGGGGATTCATCAAACATGGCCACAACTGGAGAACCCGGCCCATTTTGCCGATTCCATCATGGAGCGTATTACGGATCTGAACCAGTCAGGAAGCAAGCGCAAATCACGTTCAGGCCGAAGTAGACGCTGGCTGGAGCACAAGGTGTTTCATTATGCTGTAGCGGCTTGCCTGACGCTGATCTTTCTCTCCTCCGGAGTGTTTGATAAGGTAGCGCCCTATCACAAGTTCAATGACGGCGAGCAGCGGGGATCTTTTACACAAAAATGGACGGAAGCCGCCACCAATTGGCTGGATAACTTCAAGCCTAAACCATAAATCATACGCATTGCCTGAAAAGAAAGGATGACGACTGTGCAATCAGATCGCAACAAAATATTTGCATTTTTATTAAATGTGATCCCGGGTCTTGGTTTTCTCTATTGGGGTCGAACCGCTAAGGCGATGATTTACCCATTACTCGTGTTTGGCTCTTTGATAGGTGCCTTCATGTTGGCAGTAATTGGCGATGAACGGGACCTGATGATATTCGGAGCACTCGCTGCCTTTTTCTTCTGGTGCATCAACATGCTGGACATCATCATAGTTCTGCTGCGTACCCCTTCTGCACGTAATGCTCATTACAGGGGCTACGAGGCTCAATATGGTCCATATCCAGGAGGTCCATATGAACAGGGCTATCCGGATCCAAATGGCGTTATGGAGCCAATGAATGGGGAAGAGATGGGTCAGCATTCTGCCAATGGCTATGGTATTCCTGAGGGTACATACGGCCACCCCGTTTATCGCAAAGGCAGTGAAGGTGAACGATTCTTTACTATTTTACTGTCTTTCATCCCAGGTCTGGGACATCTTCATCTGGGGCTGCTTCATCGGGGACTATCCTTTTTGATCGCATTCTTTGGCTCTTTCGCGATGATGGTCTTTGTTGCTTCCATTACCAATGAAGAGACCTTTCTGATGTTTCTGCTTATTCTGCCAGTCATTTGGGTTTACTGCATGTTTGACGCTGTACAACATGTACATCGAAAGCAGGCAGGTGAAGTCTTGCAGGACCGTACATTGTTCGAAGAATTGGAAATGGGCAGAGCATCTGGACGACGCAGCAAGGTGTTAGCTACCCTCTTGTCGGCATTTCCAGGGGCAGGTCATCTATACCTGGGTCTTCAGAAGCGAGGAATGCAATTAATGTTCCTGTTCCTCGGCAGCATTTATATTTTGGACCTGCTGCATTTGTCCGTTTTCCTGTTCATGATTCCGCTGGTTTGGTTCTACAGCTTCTTTGATGGACTGCAATGTTCAAGCCGATATGGCCGGGAACCGCTTACGGATCAACCGATATTTAAGGATTGGGCTAAACATCAGCGTTTGATTGGATTCGGCATTGCAGCACTTGGCGTGTATTATCTGGCAATCCGGCTTGTCATTCCACAACTGAACGAAATGTTCCCTAATCTGTTTATGACGTATGAAATTCGTTCCTATGTGAACACGGTTATTGTTTCGCTATTGCTTATTTTTGGCGGATTGAAGCTGCTCTTTGGCAAGCAGCGTCCAATTGCGCAGCATAGCGGACTAAACGGAAAAGAAGACGATTCGGCTAATCTGTTCCTGTTCAAGGATCGGGATAATTGATTGTAAATTAAGATGAATTTCGGGCTTGTAGGAGCCCCAAACCAAAAAAACACGCTATGAGCTGAACATTCAGTCATAGCGTGTTTTTAATTTGGTCCTGAATAACAGTTAGAAAATGATGGCTATTTCGAAATACCTTTCAGAAGCAGCTGACGATACATCACTTCAAACAGAAACTCGAACGCTTCCAGATGCCTTTTGGCTTCAAATGCATCTTTGCCCCAGGCATAAATGCCGTGATTGCGCAGTAAAATTCCCGGCACTTTTGAGTCAAGCACACCTGGAACCAGTTCGGCAATGGATGGAATATCAGCAAAGTTAGGCAGTACCGGCACACGAATCTCGGCATTTTCTTCCCAAATGTTAAAAGCCTTGATCAGTTCAATGCCTTGGATCGGCACATGACCTTCTCCGCCGAAGAACTCGCTGATCAGGTTGTTAAATACAGTGTGTACATGGAATACAGCCCCGCAGCCAGTCAACCGATAGATTTCACAATGAATCAGTGTTTCTGCACTTGGCTTCAGGGTTGTTGTTTCGATCGCTTTACCATGCTTGTCCACAAACAGGAAATCTTCCGGCGTGCGAAGAGATTTGTCCTTGCCTGAAGCCGTAACGGCAAAATAAAATTGCTCGGGATCAAACTCTCCCACACGCATCGACAGGTTACCACTTGTTCCAGGGAACCAGTTGCGGCTGGCAAAGAGGGTTTTAATATCAGCAAGTTCCTCCAGCACCTGACGTTTGTGTTCCAATGTAATCTTCTCAAAACCCATTTTTACAGCACTCCTTGTGTTTGCTTCTGTTTCATGTCTTCCATAATATCGTAAAAGGTAGCAAATGGGACATGGTCTACACCAAGTTCGATGCACTTGTCCGTCAGGATGGAACGGGAGTACACTAGATCGGCAATTTTGGCACCTTCAAAATCGGTTAGACTGTCTCCGATCAGAATCCGATTATATTGTTCTTCGGGGAATGTGCGGATGACCGTCGTTTTGCACATACCACAGCCGTTATCACAAGGGGGCTGACATGGATTAGGCCATTCAATTCGGATGAAATCACCTGTAAAGTCTGCACCGTTACAATAGACGTGATCATGTGGAATGTTAAAAGGTGCAAGCAGTGGTTCGATAAAAAAGTCCATACCGCCACTGGTCACATTAAATTCAATGCCTTCGTTCCGAACATATTCCAGAAACTCGCCAAATCCCTCGCGGATGCCTGCTTGTCCAAGCACAAATTCAACAATTTCATCCTTTTGCGATGCAGGCAGCAGAGCAAACATGGCTCCGACCCCTTCACGCAGGGTAATGCTTTGATCCACCGTATCTTTCATGATTGCCTCAAATCCTTCAGGCTTAAAGTGCTTCATGATCGCCACAATATTGTCCGAAAGGGTAATCGTGCCATCAAAATCACAGAAAATGACCGTTTTCTTGTCACTTCTCATCGTTCTCCACCCCACAGGTCCAGTGCACTTTTCAACTCGGGGTGCTCAGATGCATACTCTGCAAGCGGAATTCCGCGCTGTGCCGCCTCAATGGCTTGCAAGAATGCACGCCCACCTGCCTCAGTACCCATTGGATGTCCGTGGATACCTCCACCTGCGTTCACGATAACATCCGTGCCAAAATCACGGAGAATTAATGGCACAAGACCTGGGTGAATCCCAGCGGATGGAACCGGCATACTGGTTCTGACCGGGAGATCTTTGGAGAGCAGCTGCTCCGTAATGGCCATATTTTCTTCTTTTGGCATGGTCACCGATCCGTAAGGCGAAGGGAAGAGAACGAGATCCGCTCCGGCAAGACGCATCAGTTGACCCAGCAGCACCGAAGCGGATATCCCGTAATGCGGTGAAGGGTACAGTGCGCCAGCAAGGGCAGGATGCGCCATGATTGGCACGTTAATGTCCGGATCGCTTGTAAGCTCATGCAGAACGTCATATCCGTACGACAAAACGTTAAACAACAGGGCATTGGCACCCGCATCAATCGCTCGTTCAGCCTGCTTCTTCAAGCGGGAAGTTGGGCCGGTCAGGTTGGCGGCGTAGAGCAATTTCTTGCCAGTCTCCTGGCGGGCCTGCTCAGCAGCCTTCATGCAAACCTCGACTCTTTTCTCGATAGGTGTCAGCTTGTTTTCAAACAGAATTTCGTCATCCTTGATCAGATCAACTCCGCCCAGAGCCTGACGGATAAACTGTTCGCGCAGCTCATCTGCATCCAGACCAATGACTGATTTGAAGATGCTCATTAACAAAGGACGATCATGAACATCAAGCAGATCACGAACCCCATTCAGTCCGAATTTGGGACCTGGGAATGCACTTAGGAATCCGTCCGAGAAGCCCAGTCTTGTCAGCTTGATCCGACCATCCATCGAAATTTTACCGAAGACGGTAACGAGCAGAGCCGGAATATCGCGGCTGAAATTCACATCAGGATAACCGATCGTAATATCTGCATATCGTTCTCCTGGAGCCATGCCCTCATGTTCATGTACTTCTACGCTTATCA
Organism: Paenibacillus illinoisensis NBRC 15959; assembly: GCF_004000925.1. GTDB lineage: Bacteria > Bacillota > Bacilli > Paenibacillales > Paenibacillaceae > Paenibacillus > Paenibacillus illinoisensis. The sequence goes on from NZ_BIME01000014.1 coordinate 85,339, forward strand.
CTTCGCCAAGATGTTTCTGCATGGCTTCACGCTTGGCTTGCGGCAATTCAGTCCAACTGCCGACAGTCATGCCGACTGCAATGGATTCCGCCTTTTTGCGGAAATCTGCACGATCATCATGCAGACGATATGTGGCAGTACACATGTTGTTCATCGTAAATCTCCTTCCAAAGCAGCTCCCATCTCCCGTGAGCGCTCTGCGCAGCGGTTGACGGCTGCAATCACGTTTTCAAAGAAATCGCCCTCATCCAGTGTTTTGAGTGCTGCCTGTGTGGCGCCTCCAGGTGAGGTAACATCACTGCGAAGTTTCATGGGCTCCGCTCCCGTTTGCTGAACCATTCTCGCCGCACCAAGTACAGTTTGAACAGTCAGGTCGCGGGATTGCTGGCTGGACAGTCCGCCGCGGATCCCCGCGGCAATCATGGCTTCCATCAAATAGTATACATAAGCTGGTCCGCTTCCGGAAATACCCGTGAGCACTTCCAGTTTCTCTTCCGGAACAATGGTGACAATGCCCACCGCTTCAAACATCGTCATAACCGTACTGCGCTGCTCATCTGTAATTTCGGCAGAGAAGGCAAGCCCTGTGGCACCAAGTCCAATCGTACTGGATGTATTCGGCATGGATCGAGCGATCGGTTGTTTGCGGCCGAGCAGTGTCTGCATCGTGCGGATGGATAATCCGGCGATGACAGAGACGATAAGCTGGTCCGGTGACAGGAGGGGACCAAGCTCACGAAGAGCTGCCGCTGCGTCTTTCGGTTTCATGGCCAATACAATAACGGGAGAAGCGGAGAGCACTTCCGATGATTGGGAGGCTGTTCCGGTATGAACGGCATAACGAGTACTCAGCTCTTCCTGACGTTTCTGGTTGCTCCGGTTCAGCATCGTAATATCCTGCGGGCGTACAACGAGGCGGGTGATCAGTCCGCGCACAATGGCTTCTGCCATGGCACCTGCTCCGTGGAAAGTAATCTTTTGTTGTAATAACGTCTGTTGTTCTTGACTCATGGTTATCGTTCCTCCTATATGGCTGTAGCTGCGATATTATTGCCGAATTTGTCCATTGCCGGTAACGCGGTATTTGGTAGAAGTAAGGGCAGGCAGTCCCATTGGACCACGAGCATGCAGCTTCTGTGTGCTTATTCCAATTTCGGCTCCGTAACCGAACTCGAATCCATCCGTGAAGCGTGTGGAAGCATTGTGATAAACGGCGGCAGCATCCACATCATGCAAAAAGCGTTCCGCATGAGCTGTATCACGGGTGACGATGCATTCGGAATGTTTGGTGCCATACGTGGCAATATGCTGCATGGCTTCTTCCAGACCCTGCACAACTCGTATATTCAAAATATAATCATTATACTCTGTACCGTAGTCTTCTGCCGTCACAGGAAGGGCAGTAGGGACCAGACGACGAGTCGTGTCACAACCCTTCAATACAACATTCACCTCGCGGAATTGTTCGGCCAAGGCAGGCAAATGCTTTTCTGCATAAGCAGGATGAAGCAGTAGGGTTTCCATGGAATTACATACGGATGGGCGCTGTGCTTTTGCGTTGATCGCAATTTCTGCTGCCATGACCGGATCCGCCGTTTCATCCACATACGTATGGCAGATGCCTGCGCCTGTTTCGATGACAGGTACCGTTGCATTGGTCACCACGTTGCGAATCAGTGAAGCACCGCCTCTTGGAATAATGACGTCCAGTAGTCCATTCAGCTTGAGCATTTCATCGACGGAAGAGCGGTTAGCGTCTTCCACGAGCTGCAGCGCATCCGGCGGAAGGTCTGTTTTGGCTAGTGCCTGGTGGAGTACTTCTACAATACGACGATTGGAAGAGAGGGCAGAAGAACCCCCACGCAGCAGAACGGCATTGCCTGTCTTAAGGCATAGTCCTGCTGCATCAACCGTAACGTTAGGACGGGCCTCATAGATGATGCCAATCAGGCCAATCGGCACCCTTAATTTTTCAATGTGGAGTCCATCTGGACGCGTAAATGACTCCAGTACTTCACCAACAGGATCTGGGAGTTCAACAATCTGACGCAATCCCTCCGCAATTCCCGCGATACGCTCTTTGTTCAAAGCGAGACGATCAAGCATGGATTCTGGTGTCCCTTGCTCTCTGCCACGTTCGAGATCTTCCGCATTGGCCGTAATAATGGATTCCGATTCCGTAATAAGCGCATCCGCCATAGCAAGCAAGGCTTTATTTTTCTGGTCTGTACTCAAACGGTTTAACTGTGGAACAGACGATTGAGCTTTGCTGGCTTTTTGTCTTACTTCACTCATCTGAAATTCCTCCTTCATTTATGCAAGTCCATGTCTCTAACCTACACATACAAATACTTGTTATTTTAACGTAATCCATTCGTCTCTATGGATGACCTCAAGCCGATGAATGGCATTCAGGGTCTTCATGACTTCTCCACTTGGCAAACCTGCGATAAGGCGAAGCTGATCATCATCATAATTGACAATGCCTCGGCCAAGTAGTGTTTCATCCATACCCATGACCTCGACAACGTCACCTGCGTGGAATGTGCCAAGAACTCGTTTGACGCCTACTGGCAGCAGACTATGACCGCCGTGAACGAGGGCATCTTCGGCACCGGCATCCACGACAACTGTACCGAGAGGTGTTGACATGAAGCCTAACCATTGTTTCTTGCGGGAGAGTGCGGCCAGACGAGTTTCGAAATACGTCCCCTTGCCGCAGCCCTCCACCGCGTTTTGCAAGTCGCCGGGTTCCTTGACGCTGCCCACAAAGACAGGGACGCCTCCTCGTGTTGCCACTTTGGCTGCATCAACCTTGGACCGCATGCCACCTGTACCGACCGATGAACCTGAACCTCCGGCATACGCATAGATTTCTTCTGTAATTTCAGGAATTCGATCATAACGTACAGCACTCGGATCCTTCCGGGGATCTGCCGTATAGAGTCCGTTGGTATCCGTGAGAATAACAAGATGCTGGGCTTTCACCAAATTGGCAACGAGCGCAGAGAGCAGATCGTTATCCCCGAATTTCAACTCGTCTACTGATACCGTATCATTTTCGTTGAAAATGGGAATGACGCGTTGTCTGAGCAGCTCTTCCACGGTCATGCCTGCATTTCCCATCCGTTTCCGACTGTGAAAATCGGTTCTGGTTAGCAGAATTTGTGCTGTAGTAACGCGGTGCGCTGCAAAAGCCTGTTGATATGCCTGCATCAACAATGCCTGACCTACTGCGGCTGCCGCTTGCTTCTCATGCAGCATTTTGGGACGCTGAGGGTAACCAATTTCACGGAATCCGGCAGCAACGGCTCCGGAAGTGACCAGGAGAACTTCATGGCCCTGTTCATAGAGCGAAGCGATCTCACTGGCGTAAAATGATATGGAACTGCGGTCAAGGCCGCCTTCCTCGGTGGTAAGAGAACTGCTCCCAATCTTGACTACTATTCGTGAAGACATGCTTTCACTTCCTTAAACATAATGAATGAGATACCAATGGACCTTTATTCAGGTACAAAAAAAACTCCCGTCCTTTGTTGTAAAAAGGACGAAAGTTTGTTGCTTCCGCGGTACCACCTTTATTGATGATTGCATCATCCGGCTCTAGCCCTGTAACAGAAGGCACTGTCCTGCATAAACAGGCCGCTCAGGGGTAGGTTTCGGAGAGAAGCCGCGGTAAATTCTTGCAGCCCGGTGGAATTTACTCTCTGGGCGCGGCTTGTTCTCTCGTACTGGTCCCGTCATCACGTTTCGTTCGATATTTGTTAATAACATACCATGGAAACTTGGCAGATGCAAAGGGGTATGCGGCCTTTAATTACTTAAACAAGTTCAGCTTGCCAATCCTTCTGGCAGCTTCCTCCAATCGCTTCTCGTCACTCAGCAAACCTGCGCGGACGTAGCCTTCCCCATGTGTACCAAACCCGATACCCGGTGCTACAGCGACTTTGGCTTCCCGAAGAAGCAAATCTGCAAATTCGGCTGAGGTAAACCCGGAAGGAACAGGCAGCCAGCTGAAGAAAGAACCCCCGGGCTTCGAAGCCACCCATCCGATGGAGGAAAGTGCTTCATATAATGCATTACGGCGGGATTCATACCGCGCGACCAGTTCGGTAACACATTGTTGGGAGGAAGTCAGGGCAGCAGCTGCCGCTGCCTGGATACCGCCAAATAGGCTAACATAAATGTGATCCTGCAGCAGATTGATTTTGGAGATGATCTCCGCATTCCCCAGGGCGAACCCAACCCGCCAGCCTGCCATATTGTAGGTTTTGGATAACGTATAGAATTCAATTCCGACTTCCTTGGCGCCAGGCGCCTGCAGGAAACTGACCGGACGATGTCCGTCAAACCCTATCGCACCATATGCGAAGTCACTGGCAATGACAATCTTGTTCCGGATGGCGAATTCCACGGTATCTTCATAGAATGACAGCGGGGCAGTCGCGGATGTTGGGTTGTTGGGATAGTTTAAATACATCAGCTTGGCCTTGTCGCGAACTTCATCCGAGATTGCCTCATAATCAGGAAGGAATGCATTCGACTCCAAAAGAGGCATAAATGACATTTGCGCTTTGGCAAGAGCCACCCCGGACCAGTAATCCGGATAACCCGGATCAGGAACGAGACATACGTCCCCGGGATTAAGCAGCACTTGTGGCAGCTGTACAAGCCCCGTTTTCCCACCAAACAAAATGGCAACTTCAGTCTCCGGATCAAGGTCAACGTTGTAATCTTCTTGATAACGTTTGGCAATGGCTTCCTTCAGGAAGGCATGTCCACTAAAAGGTGAATATTTATGATAAAGCGGATTTTCGGCAGACTCCTGCAATGTTTTTACGATATGCGGTGGTGTAGGAGTGTCCGGGTTCCCCTGACCAAGATTAATCACGTCGTGACCACTTGCGATTTCATGGTTAACATTTTGCACGAGTGTTGCAAAAAATTGCGTTGGCAGCTGTGTCATGACGTCTGAGGTAGGTATGTCAAAGGCGGAACGACCCGAATTTTGCTGTAGATTACTCATTAATTTCATCACTCCGGTTCATATAAATGGGAATTGTATTCATTAATTTATCACGCTAATCCCGAGCTGTATAGAGGGGATAAGTGATTTGAGGTCTTTTTATCTGCCGTGTAAATGGGTTTTTGTACAAAACAGAATTGGCCAGATTCGTGTTTGTCCATTGTCGTAGAAGATGCTTTATCTTATGATCGTTTATGATAATGATAATCAATATCATTGAGAGAACGCTTATCTACCTAGGGGGAAAGAAAAAATGAAACAAAACGTCTTTCGTGTGATGAGCACGACATTCATGATTGCAGCGTTATCGGTATTGCTGCTTGCTTGCGGCAATTCATCCACGAACGGTTCAGGTGACGGAGAGACAACTGCTGCAGCAACATCCAATGAATCGCAGGCAGCAGCAGAGAATACCGGGCAAGAAGAGGTGGCAGAGGCAGACAACACGAGTAAAACGAAAATATTTAAAGACTGGACCGGGCACGAAGTGGAAGTTCCAACCCATCCGCAGCGTGTCATATACCACGGCGAGGTTACTGGGGATCTATTGGCTCTCGGGGTAGTTCCTGTAGGTATTCTTAAGAATGAAGGTACGGTATTCGATGATCAGGTGGCATATGTAGAAGATGTTGGTTTTCCAATCAGTGTTGAAAAATCGCTGTCACTCAATCCGGACCTGATCATATTCTCGAATGATGATGAAACGCAATACGAGCAGATTTCAAAAGTTGCTCCAACGGTGACGTTCAACTCCTTCTGGCCACTCGAAGAACGGATGCGATTCCTGGGAGATTTGCTCGGCAAAAAACAGGAGGCGGAAGACTGGCTTGCCGCTCATGCCAAGGCAACAGAGGATATGTGGAGTCAGCTGCGTGCAAATGGGCTGAAGGAAGACGAAACCGCATCGGTTTTTACCATGTATCCAGGTAATCGATTGTTCGTGATGGCGGGTGCAGGATTGCCCCAGCTGTTGTACGGACCTGGTGGTATGAAGCCAACCCCTGAAATCCAAAAGATACTGGATGAAGAAGTAGGATTTGTTGAGATATCACAGGAAAAAATGGCAGAGTTCGCTGGAGACCGCATATTTATTTTGAATGCAGTAGATCAAGGGGCACAACAATCAACGGAAGAATTGATGAATAGTGTGGTGTGGAATAATCTGCCTGCAGTCAAGGAAGGCAAGGTTTATCGATTTGATATCGTCAAAGCATCGAGCGATGCTACATCAAGAGAGTGGCTTTTGCAAGAATTGCCGAAACAGATGATTCAATAAAAGACCATTCATATCCTGAACAGGGCCTTCAGCGTATCATTGAGGGCTCTTATTAATGTTTCTGATCGTGTATCAGTGTCTTTTGTTTATATGCTGGAATAATGAGGCTTTGCGACGTATAATCAGAATAGATTAATGATAACCATTCTCATTTACAGTAAGTATGAGGTGAAACGGAAGTGCAGCAAATGATCGCAAACGGTAATCCCTTATTTTTCTCCGCATTCCTGTTCCGTTATGTTCATATCAAGCGTCATATCGAAACTTCTGAACAGGTTATGCTTGAAGTCAGCTGTCAACGGCATACGCTGCTGTTCTGTGAACAGGGCGAAGGCCGCATATATATCGGATCTGAGTTACATCCATTTATCTCCGGCAAGATATACCCCATGGCACCAGGAGAGAATTATCAGTTGGAGCATAACCGTTCTGGTGAGCTGAGATATACGGTGCTTCATTTCGATGCCGTGCACATGGTAACAGGAGATCCGGAACTTTACACACGTTCTTTATTTGAAGAAAGGGACAAGATGAACGATTTTTCACCCGGCGCGTTATTCGGCATGCTGGATTTGTTGGAATCGGCTGCCCTCTATCAAACGGATGCGGAATATAGCCGGTTAAATGTACATTTTCAAAAATTGATGGAACTAGTGGTGTCCCGCTATACACTGCCCAAAACAGAACAAAGCCCAGATATCAGGGTACAGAGCACAATTCAATACGTGGACGAGCATTACGCTCAGGATATAAGTGTACAGAAATTAGCGCGGCTCGCGAATCTTCGACCAGCTCAATTTACAGCTTTGTTTAGGCAAATTACAGGCCGTAAGCCTCTTGAATACCTGAACCATGTACGCATTGAACAGGCAAAGGAATGGCTGTCCCTTTCCGATGAACCTCTGCGCGATATTGCGGGTCGTGTAGGCTTCCGGGATGAGTACTATTTCAGCAGACGCTTCAGGCAGCACACCGGACTGGCTCCCCGGCAATATGATCGATCTCTTCAACGACATACGCTTGTTCAAGATTGGGCTGGACATGAAGTAAACATTCCTGGACACCCTGAGCGGATTCTATACTATGGAGATTCGGCAGGGGACTTACTTGCGTTGGGGCTTCCCGTGCTTGATGGCAAAGCTTATGATGTGTTACCTTCCATTGATTTGGAATGGACCGTGCAGAAGCAGCCGGATCTGATTTTGCTGGATAGCACGAATGAACAGTTATACCAACGGCTTTCCCGTATTGCTCCTACTTTGATATACAATTCCTATGCGAACCTGGAGGAGCGTATCCGCAAAGTGGGAAGCTGGTTTGGCATGGAGCTGGATGCAGAGACATGGATAGCATCTTATCATAGGAGAACAGAGGAGATGTGGAGCAGCATAAAACCATGGATTCAGCTTGGCGAAACGGCTTCAGTGCTTGTGCATCATCGCGGTGCCCGCTTGTTTGTCATGGGCAATATCGGACTGGCTCCGTTTCTGTATCACCCGCAGGGGTTTGTGCCTGTAAGCAAAGTGCAGGAAGCTCTAGCAGCAGGGAGAGCCTACAAGGAGATTTCAACAGAGTCGATAAGCCAGTATGCGGGTGACCATATCTTTGTCATGTTGCCAGAGAGCGATGCAGCCAGGGCAGCAACGGAGAATCTGTTTGAAAGTAATGAGTGGAAGGCGCTGCCCGCTGTAAAAAAAGGAACAGTGTACACGTTGGATGAGCAGGTGTGGAATATGGGAGATGCCTTATCGTACAGCAGATTGCAGAGCCTGTTCCCTGAATTGCTGAAACGAACTGGCCCATCCTCTCTAATCGTCCATTAGCAGCCATTGAAGTCATAAATAAGGTTAATCAAAACGTTGTTGCAGCCTTCACGCGGATCAAGCTATGATAACAGGTATTAAAGTTCGGAGGAGTGCACGTCATGACAAAACAACAATTGGGGGAAATGCGTGTTGCCCTGATCCAGGGTGACATTCAGCTTGGTAATCCTGAGGCCAATCATAAACATATGCAGACTCTGCTTCAACAAGCAGTTGAACAATATCCGGATCTGGGGCTGGCCGTGCTGCCGGAAATGTGGAATACAGGTTACGCTTTGGAACAAATCCACGAGCTCGCTGACCCGGAAGGGCAAAAGTCACGGGAGTGGTTATCGGCATTTGCCGAGAAGCATCAGATTTCAATTGTCGGTGGATCCATAGCAGAGAAGCGAAATGGACAAATTTTTAATACCATGTATGCCTACAACAGTGAAGGTAAGCAGGTTACACGTTATGATAAATTGCATCTATTCCGCCTGATGGATGAGGAGAAATATTTGCAGCCTGGAGCTGATCCTGAAATTTTCGAACTGGAGAACGGTCTGACAGCGGGGGCGTCCATCTGTTATGATATCCGATTTCCAGAACTAGCCCGTACGCTTGCATTGAATGGGGCCAGAGCATTGATCGTACCTGCAGAATGGCCGAATCCACGTTTGCACCACTGGCGCACTCTGCTGACAGCACGAGCGATTGAAAATCAAATGTATGTGATTGCGTGCAACCGGGTCGGTAAAGGGGGAGAGACTGAATTTTTTGGACACTCTCTCATTATTGATCCTTGGGGCGAAATTGTGGCTGAGGGAGGAGAAGGGGAAGAGATCGTGACCGGGCTGATTCGCCCTTCCCTTGTTGATGAAGTGCGGGGACGCATTCCTGTTTTTGAAGACCGCAGACCTGGTATTTATTTTGGTGCAAAATAAAAAAAATAATAATTCCAGTAAAGTGTTTATTCTTCCAGGAGGCGGGTAATGATAACTATCCCGTCACCAAGGAGGATGATCAATCAATGGACAACCATGTGAAAGATACGCTCAGGAGACTGGAACAGGAAAACACAAGGGAAGATCACTTGAGGCCATTCTTAGAGAATGGAGCAGGAGGGCTATCACCGCCTGAACAAACTGTTCAGGACGAAGGCCGACTGGTCAATCAACTAGAACAGGCTGACGAGTGAACGTAATTTGCGAAAATAAACAACAAGACATGAATATCTCTTATGTACGTTTCTACGTTAACTTTAGATCATGATATCAGCAACATTGTGATGTAACGATGTACTGCGATTTCATGCAAGAACTTGATCCTGCTTATGCGGGAGAAGAGTATAGAACAAAGGCTTGGCCCATATGGGTCAAGCCTTTGTTTATTTTGTTATCTTTGAAATGATTAATTTACAGAGACAGGATTCTCATAGTCTCCTTCGGAAAGCTTGGCAACCGTCTGTTTAAACGTGTCAATAAAAGCTTCTGCCGCCTTGGACAGTACACGTCCCTGACGGTAAGCGACCACGAGAGTACGACTTGGGACAGGTTCAGCAAGTGGTACATAGACAGGTACAAACTCACTGCGTGGTGCCCTGGCTATAAATCGTGGAACAAGGGTAATGCCCATGCCTGTAGCTACAAGGGATTGCACGGTTTCTATGTTATTGCTCTCAAATACGACACTCGGATTGAATCCAGCCTGCTCACACAGATCAAAGGTCAGCTTGCGGAAGCCTTGTCCTTTTTTCAATACAACAAACGACTCGTCCCGAAGCTCCTCCATATGCACAGGGATCGGATGATCCGGATTCCCCCGGACGGCAAGGGGATGATGAGGAGGTACCGCCAGATCGATTCGCTCTTCGCCGATGGCAACGTATGACAGGCTTGGTTCCTGCAAGGGCAAGGAGAGCAGGCTGAGATCAGCTTTGCCACTGGCTGTCAGCTTCTCCAGCGTTAGACCGGCGTCTTCAAGCAGCGTAACTTCGATATCCGGATAGGCTTGCTGGTAAGCGGGGAGTACATGCGGCAGAAGATGGGAACCGGTGATCGGCATGCTGCCCACAACGACTTTGCCTTTGCGCAGCTGGGAGATATCTGACATTTCCTGTCTGAGTAATTCCACAGCATCTACAATTTTTTGGGCTTGCTCCACAAAGGTGACCCCAGCATGGGTCAACTCCACCGTGCTGGTATTACGCTGAAAGAGCAGAACGCCAAGCTCTTTCTCAAGTTTAGACAATTGCTGACTGAGCGAAGGCTGAGCAATATGAAGTTTCTCTGCCGCCCTGGAGAAATTCCGTTCTGCAGCAATCTGCAGCGTATATTGAAGTTGTCTGAATTCCATAAGACTTGTCATTCCTTTCGTTATGCCACTATTATATCATCCTGGATAAATAAATCATTTTTCTATAATGAATATAGATAAAAAGCATTGACACTCGTAGTGAAGCAACGTAGTATAAGCAGTATATGATAATGATAATTGTTATCAATTAAGAGCCGCTGTGGATACAGTGGTTTATTGTCGTTTAACTCATTATAGGTCAAACCTATTACATCTATAGATATTATATCTTGGAACAATGAAGGACAGGGTGATATATTTATGTCATTCAAGAGCTTCACGGTTTTAGACAAAAACAGAGGCTCTTCCAAGGACCGAACTTAAGATGAGGTGAAAATGATGAGTAAAAAAACGATGTTTGAGAAAATTTGGGATAATCACGTAATTCATCAGGAAGAAGGAAAACCGAGCATTCTGTATATCGATCTTCATCTTGTGCACGAGGTAACTTCTCCACAGGCTTTTGAAGGTCTGCGTTTGTCAGGACGCAAGGTACGTCGCCCGGAATTAACGTTTGCGACAATGGATCACAACGTTCCTACCAAGGATCGTTTCAATATTACAGATCCAATCTCCAAACAACAAATTGATACACTCTCTCAAAACTGCCGTGACTTTGGCGTAAAACTGTATGATCTGGATACGATTGACCAAGGTGTTGTACACGTTATGGGACCAGAACTTGGTCTGACTCACCCGGGTAAAACCATTGTTTGCGGTGACAGCCATACGTCCACACACGGAGCATTTGGTGCACTGGCATTCGGAATCGGAACCAGTGAAGTGGAGCATGTCATGGCTACTCAATGTCTGCAGCAAGCAAAAGCAAAAACCATGGAGGTTCGCTTCGTCGGGAAGCGTAATCCGGGCGTAACAGCAAAAGACATGATCCTCGCAGTAATTGCCAAATATGGCACAGATTTTGCAACAGGTTATGTTATTGAGTATACGGGCGAATCGATCCGTGAACTCAGCATGGAAGAGCGTATGACAGTATGCAACATGTCTATCGAAGGTGGAGCAAGAGCAGGCATGATCGCTCCGGATGAAACGACATTTGAGTATCTGCGTGGACGTGAATATGTACCTGCTGATGCGAAGTTTGATGAAGCTGTTGCAGCTTGGAAAGAGCTTGTTACAGACGAGGGTGCCGAGTTTGATCGTGTTGTAGAGATCGATGTGGAGTCTCTGATTCCTCAAGTAACTTGGGGTACCAGCCCGGGTATGGGAACGGATATCTCATCCAAAGTGCCTGTTCCGGCAGAACTGCCAACTGAAAATGAACGCAAAGCAGCTGAAAAGGCGCTTGAATATATGGGTCTTACACCTGGAACACCTATCTCTGAAATTGAGGTAGACTATGTATTTATCGGTTCTTGTACGAATGGACGGATTGAGGATCTGCGTGCGGCAGCCAAGGTTGCCAAAGGCCATACCGTGTCCAGCAATGTTACGGCAATCGTGGTTCCTGGCTCAGGACGTGTTAAAATTCAAGCCGAAAAAGAAGGTTTGGATAAAATCTTCACGGAAGCAGGATTTGAATGGCGTGATGCAGGATGCAGCATGTGTCTTGCAATGAACCCGGATGTATTGAAACCAGGACAACGCTGTGCATCAACATCCAACCGTAACTTTGAAGGACGTCAAGGACGCGGAGGACGTACCCACCTGGTATCTCCGGCAATGGCTGCAGCGGCAGCGGTTAAAGGTCACTTCGTTGACGTACGTGACTGGAATTTTAAAACGGAAGCAGTTATCTAACAGGTAACGGACAGAAGGGAGAACGGATCACATGGAAGAATTTAAAACACTGCAAGGCATCGTTGCACCGGTAGACCGGGTCAATGTAGATACAGACGCGATCATTCCAAAACAATTTCTGAAGCGGATTGAACGTACCGGATTTGGACAATTTTTGTTCTACGAATGGCGTTTCGATGAAGAGGGAAACAACAACCCTTCCTTCGAAATGAACAAATCCCGTTATGAAGGAGCATCCATTCTGATTTCCCGTGCAAACTTCGGCTGTGGCTCATCCCGTGAGCATGCACCTTGGGCGATTATGGACTATGGATTCCGTTGTGTCATCGCACCATCTTTTGCAGATATCTTCTATAACAACTGCTTCAAAAACGGCATCCTGCCAATTAAATTGTCTGAAGAGCAAGTAGAAGATCTGTTCCAGCGTACAGCTGCCCATGAAGGCTATGAACTGAATGTTAATCTGGAAAACAAAACGATTACCGATGCACACGGACTGCATATCGATTTTGATCTGGATGAACATCGTCGTCAATTCTTGCTGCAAGGTCTGGACGATATCGGTCTGACATTGCAACATGATGATGAGATTACAGCGTATGAGCAGCGTCATGCCGCAAAACTGTTTGGCTAATATCTGACATATCGAATAAAAAAGCTTCTGCTTCTCCGTAGGAACGTTGTTCCGATCAGAGACAGAAGCTTTTTCTATTATCCAGTGCTGATTAATCTTGCTACCTTGTTAGAATTATACATTTAAACCAAGTGATCTATACGTAGAATTCCTGATTGTTTTTTGCAGAATACTTCAATATGTAATCCCCGCCATTTTTTAAATCTCTTGATGCGATTTTGATCTTGGTATAGTCCAGTCGCGTCTCTCGGAGCACACGCTTCACTGCTTGAATTCCAAGTGTCTCATCCATTACAAAGCAGTAAATATTCAAAGCGTACTGGGGGACTGGATTTGCCGTTTTGCCCATATCATGTCCATCTACAATACCGAGTCCTTTCCATCCTAGCTCACTTGTCAGTGCCTCACTGGCTTTATCCTTGAGCCAAAGATCACGTTTGCTGCCTGTAAGACTCTTCATCGGATATTGAATAATCAGCATGTAACCCTCGTCTTCAGAAGGTTGTTTGTAACCCTGGTCTGAGTAGCGATTAAGAAAATCAACCTTGAATTCGTCCTCATCGCTAAACGGGGCTGGAAGATCCATTCTGGTCGTTGTACCCACAGTACCGACTTCGCCGATATGCTCCACAACCTGATCCTCTTCGATCCAGTATTCTGCGTAGAGCAGCTTGCCATTGGATGCCTGTTTATACAAAGTGATCACTGGTTTCCCTCCTATGAATAAAATGACTTTCATTCTTTCTTTACGATACAAAGTAGATTGGACAACTGGCTATGTATGAGAGTCTTCTTATGGTGCCTCATAAAATATAATAGCATCAATGATGATCTTTTTGACAAAATATTCAATTCGTATGGACTAAAAAGAAGATATTTCTCCAATTTGATTTCTTTTTTCATCGTGGTTCCGACTAAATATGACAACGTTGTAACCGGATAAAAAGCCATTATCTGATAAACTGATTAGTATATTATGGAAGGTTACATAGAGGACAATACGTAGGTACAGAACACAACAGAATGGTGGATGATCTATGAAGAAATGGTCGGCTGCAGTCGTTATCTTTCTGTTCATGTGTTTATTTCCAATCGCAGCCCAAGCTGGCGTTGTGCCTTCAATTGTTCTTGATGGAGTAACCCTTGATCAGCGATCAAGTGCACCAGCAGAAAATGTTGGAAATGCCGTGATGGTCCCAATCCGCATTGTTTCAGAAAACCTCGGTTATCAGGTGAAGTGGGAAAAGGAAACCAAGTCTGTTCTGGTTCAAAAAGGGAGCCGCAGTATAGCAATGACGGCCGGTAAAGATACAGCAACAGTCAATGGAAGCCTTGTAGAACTGGATTTCCCACCTTTGGTCAAACAAGGAACGACGCTGGTCCCCTTGCGTTTCGTCGGAGAAGGCATGGGGCTTGAAGTAGGATGGGACAATGGAACCAAGACAGTCAGCCTACGCACCGCTCCACCAGTGGCAGAACAAGAGGAAGAGGATGAGGCTACCACAACTCCTTCTCCCAGCTTGAAGGCTGAGCTTCAAAGTATAAGTTTCAGCAGTAATCAATTGATGATAACGACAAGTGGAGAAGTCAAGCCGAAACTGTCCACTCTCGGTGCACCGGATCGGATTATTGTGGATATGCCTGAAACCACGTTCTCTGAGTCTTTCATCCAAGGACAGGATTTCAGTTCGGATGGCAGCGGCAGCATTGTCGTTACAGATTCCACTGTGGTATCCAAGGTGCGATACGCCATGTTCAGCCATTCACCATCCACGGTTCGTGTTGTGTTTGATCTGAAACAATGTGCTACGGCTAAATGGTCGCTTGGAGATAACCATGTGCTGCTCGTTGATCTGACAGCAAGTAATGGGGAGTCTGCCAGTCAACCCGCCTTACCAACGGATGATGGCAAGAAAATAGTGATTATTGATCCCGGGCACGGCGGGAGGCAGTCGGGAGCAGTAAGTATTTCCGGAAAGTATGAGAAGGACTTTAATCTTGCAGTGGGTTTGAAAGTACAAGCACTGCTGCAGAAGCATGAAGATATTCAAACGGTGATCACGCGTCAGGATGATACTGAACTTTCCTTGCAGCAGAGAGTCGAGATGGCAGAACTTAATCAGGCGGACGTTTTCATATCCATTCACGGGAACAAATTTACGACTGCTGATCCGAACGGAATAGAAACGCTCTATAGTCGGATGGAGAGCAAAACGCTGGCCGATGTGCTTCATACACATATCATGCCAGTTGCAGGCCTCAAGGATCGTGGTGTGAAAATGGTCAGCCTGCATGTAACTCGTGAGACGTCCATGCCAGCAGTTCTGCTTGAGCTAGGTTTTATGAGTAATCCAACAGATGAAGCACTCATGCTCACAGAAGATTATCAGAACCGTTGTGCAGAAGCAATTGTAGATGGAATTATAGAATTTTTAGGGCTTTAAGTACGATTATTCGTAAATGCGCAGTTTAGGAAAGCTCGTTGTTTTCAGATGTTTAATTGATAAAAAAGGAAATAAAAAGACATTAAAATGTAGAAAAAGCTTGATTTTACAACGTTTTTTTTCTGTTATGTTGGAATATATTCGCAACTTTTGAGAGTACGGGGCGTCTAATAGGTGTCTGGTAATGCCCACGTGGTCAGTCGGAGCTGTAAGTCACAACATGCGGCGAAAAAATATGAGAATGGTAGGGGTGAAGGATGAAGAAGTTCGGTTTTTTGGTACTGTTATTTGTCTTTGGGCTCGTTTTCCCGGGCTATAGTCATGCAGCTGTGGATACGAAAATTATCCTAGACGGGAAAGAAATTGTGCAGCCATCGGATGCCAAAGCGGAAATCATCAATAGCAAAGTGATGGTGCCGATTCGGGTTATTTCCGAGAGTCTGGGGTACGGTGTGGAATGGAAGCAAAGTACAAGCACCGTGACGATAAGCAAAGACAACACTGCCATGCAGATGATTGTAGGACAGAAGACGGCAACGGTGAACGGCAGTAACGTGAACCTGGATGCCCCGCCACTCGTAAAAAATGGTACGACTCTTGTGCCACTCCGATTTATCGGTGAACAAATGGGTCTTAAGGTGGGTTGGAACAACACTACGAAGACGGTAACATTAGTTACCCAGAATTCAGGTTCCGGAAACGGGACAACAACTCCTCCGAACTCCGGCAATAATGGCGGAAGTACGAATGAGGAAGGTCTTGTACTGGTGAACGGCATCAGCTTCAGTGACAACCGCTTCTTTATTGCAACCAGCGGAGAAACGAAGCCGAACGTCTTCACGATGACAGGACCGGATCGGATTGTTATCGACTTACCTAATACAGCATTTGCTGATTCTTTCAGTGAGGGACAAGCTCTTGACAGCAACCAGAATGGACAGCTTGTAGTCAGCGGTTATCCCGATGTTTCCAAGATTCGGTATTCGTTATACAGCAACAGCCCTTCTACTGTTCGTTTTGTCATTGACCTTTCGAGTGCCAAAGGTTATGACGTTCAGAACGATTCGGGTTTGATTATGGTTGATCTGAACAAACAAGGCGCGACACCTACTCCTCCAGTTGGAGATAATGGCAAGAAAGTTGTCGTCATTGATGCAGGACACGGGGATCACGATCCTGGAGCAATTGGTGTTACCGGTAAACGAGAAAAGGATTTCAACTTGGCAATGGCTTTGAAAGTGGAAGCACTGCTGAAAAAAGAGTCTAAAATTGACGTTGTGTTAACCCGCAGCGATGATACTTTTCTTGCTTTGAGTGAACGTGTGAAAATTGCCGAAAAGGTAAACGCGGATATTTTCATTTCCATTCATGCCAATAGTGGACCTGCTGCTGCGAACGGTGTAGAAACCTTCTATACTCGATCCACTAGTAAGGAATTGGCTACCATCATGCACAAATATCTTCTGCAATCTTCGGGATTAAAGGATCGTGGCGTGAAAACGGCAAGCCTCCATGTTACCCGTGAAACGACAATGCCAGCTGTTCTGCTGGAGGGCGGTTTCCTGAGCAATAAGAGTGATGAAGCAGCTCTGTTCACTGAAAGTTTCCAAAACAGTGTTGCCAAGGGTATTGTTGCAGGAATCAAGGAGTATCTGGGAATTAAATAAGGGTTTCCCTTATGATCAGGAGGCGGAGTTAGAATGAACAAAAAAATATGGATTGCAGCACTGCTGGTAACGGTTATGGCAGTTGCTGCCGGATGCGGAAGCAAGCCAACAGCAGCTCCTGCTCCAAGTCAGACTCAAGGGGCAGGTACGGAAGTTAGTGTCCCTGAGGATCAAACGAATGAGAATGAGACAAATGAGACAAACGATACGGAAATTACTGATCCTGTAACTGTGGAAACAGAAGGTACAACATCTACACCGGATTCAACACCTTCCAGCTCAGGTTCAGAAGGAACAACTTCTTCGGGAGGAACTTCTACGGATTCGAGCAGCACTTCACAGAGTACAGAACAAAAAACAATCAAGGTGTTTTATACCGATCCGGAAGAGCTGGATCTGCATGAAGCCACTGCGAGTATCTCCTATGCAGCAGATGATGATAAATACAAGGAAGCATTTGCGGCTTTACAACAAACGTCTGATGACAAACTTGTTCCACTGTGGGCCAAAGATATTGAATTGAAGTCCGTAAAATTTGATGCAGGTGCACTTACATTGGACATTCATATGCCTGATACTGCACGTCTTGGTGCAGGTGGAGAAGCCTATGCAATTGATGCCTTGAAGAAAACATTCTTCCAGTTTGATGAAGTTAAATCGCTTGATTTGCTAGTGGACGGGCAGCAATCTGAGAGCTTGATGGGCCATGTCGATCTTGAGCATCCAATGACAAGATCCGAATAGTTTCCTGCAGCATGTTGTTTTACCGTTTTCCAATGGATATCGACCGTTTTACATGAGAGGGGAAATCATAGGTGACTTTTAAATATAACAATCCATCACACTCTAAAAAAGTAGTATCAGCCGTGCTTGCAGGCATGATGGCCCTTAGCGCTGGCGGAGCTGCCATGGCAGCAGAATCAACAGAAGCGGAGCAGAGCCAGACTGCGGCTGTAAGCAATACGACTGCACCTGCAGGTTTGTTCAGTGATATCAAGGTTGGATACTGGGCTGAGAAGCATGTATATAAGCTGGCAAACCAAGGTATCCTTCTCGGTAACAATGGTCTGTTCCGTCCTGGAGATGCGGTAACACAACAGGAAGCTGTAACCATGGCGATCCGTTTTATGAACCAGGAAGGCCAGTTGAACGACAGCACGGCTACGGCATTACCGACAAATATGGAAGTGGGGAATTATTTCAAGCCATATGTGGCTTTGGCGCTTCAACTGGGACTGATTGATAAAACGGAAGAAGCTACAGCAGACGTATCTAAAACAACATGGGGACAAAAGCCTGCATCGCGTGAGTGGATTACCAAGCTGCTGATCCGTTCATTGGACAAAGAGGCTGAAGCGAAGGCTCAGAACAGTCAGTCCACTGGCTTCGCCGATGATGCAAGCATCTCCACAGATGGCAAAGGTTACGTCAATCTGGCAGTGAGCCTGGAGCTTGCCAAAGGTGTGGAAGGCAACAAATTTAATCCAACCGGATCGGTAACCCGGGCCCAATTAGCGACTTTCTTTAGCAGAGGAGAAGCGTTAACAGATACAGCTTATCCGAACACGTACACGGGTTATGTAACTGGATTAAAAGATGGTCAGATCAGCCTGCTGGTTAATGGTAAAGTAACAAACTTTACGGTGAACAGCAGCACTCCATATTTTACAAAAGATAGTGAGACACGTGCGGCAGAACCGAATGTTCAACTCTATACCAAAGTACAGGTAGTTGGATCTGCTGGAAATGCAGCTTATGTGGAAGTCATCGATGCGACGCCGCAGGTGGAGAGCGTCGAAGGTACATTTGCGCGTTCGTTGTCGGGCAATAAAATTGGGATCTTTGTTGGCGAGAACTATGAAACTTACGGGTATGATGAAGCAACGGCATTTATCGACCAGAACGGAAATGCGATCAAGTTGGCTGATATTACAGCTGACAGCATTATTGAAGTACAGCGTGAGACCTTCTCCGCAGACAAAAAAACGGTGGCCATCCGCGTGAAGTCCGGCATTGTCAACAAAAGTGACAGCGGAGTGATTGCGGAAGTGAGCACAACCGGGAAAACGATCAAGTTCACGAATGCAGCAGGAACCACAGAGCAGTTTACGTATGGTGATAATCTGATTATTCGTTATCAGGATCGAATTCTGTCTCTAGCAGAGCTTAAAGCAGGCAGTGCAGTAAAATACACCGTGAAGGACAGTGTTTTGCAAAGCATTGAATTGTCTCAGGGTGTAGAGCAGTCTGTACGTGGCACGCTGGTGGAGATTGGTGGCAATCAGTCCACATTGACGTTTAAACGTGAAGGTGGCTCTCTTGAGGCGAAACTGCTGGCGGAAAATCCGGAGGTAGTAATCAACGGAATCCAGGACGCATCATTGTCAGATCTGATTACAGATGCAACGAATGGTGACCAGGTTGAGCTGACGCTAAATGGTGAAGATCGTGTAACTCGAATTCAGGTTATTGGACGTCAGATGGAACCGATGAACGGTGCTTCAGTAGTTTCTTACAACAGCAAAACCAAAGTGTTGACTGTACTTGACAGTAACAAAAAACCATTTGTATTTACGCTGGATGACAAAACGAAGCTGGACTACAATACAACCAAGCCTACGCTTGCAGGATTGGAATCGCTATTGAACGAAGGGCGCAAACTCGATCTGACGTATGTCGGAACCAGAGCGTTGTCCGTAAAAGTCATTTACAAATACGAAGGTACGCTTAGCGGCATGGATACAAATAAAAAAACCATCAGCGTATTGTCTGGTAATCAAACCATCACGGTTCCTTATTCTACCGTTCCGGCAGTAGAGATCTACAACAAGTCTGGAGCAAGTCTGAGTGACCTGAAGATTGGTGATAAAGTAACCGTTACGCTTGGATCCAATCAGGATTACGTACAAAAAGTGTCATTGAACACCGTGGCACAATTTGAAGTCGTATCTGTAGAGACCAATGGTCGTGTTCGTGTAAAATCGGACTCCCTGACAAGCCAGTTTTACGTGGATCAGGCTGTTTTGACAGGTGAAGGTGGACAAAGTATTACAGCTTCTCAACTGACTGCCGGGAATTTGATTAACGTGACTTTCGAAGGAACGACTCCTAAAGCGGTTCAGGTCGTGAAACGGACGTTGGCAGAAGTGACATCTGTTGATGCGACTTCGGTAACGCTGAAGTTGTTTAATGGACAGAGCGAAACCGTACCTGTTAGCGGTGCTGTAAAAGTAATCAAGTCCGGCTCTACATTAACCACGTTAAACAGCCTTACAGTGGGTGACCGTGTCGAAATGACCAAGGATACGGATAATTCCACTCGTTTCAGAGTGATGACCATTATGAGTAAGCAGTTCTGGTCTTATGATGGCGTTGGTAACCAAATCCTGGTTAAACGTGAGTCCACTTCAGATACAAATTACCGTTTTGCACTTGGTACAGGCGTATTTGTTCACCAGGGTGACAACACTTTAAGCGTGCAATCTCTCAAAGATAATGATAATATTGTATTGTATCTCCTGAATAACGTAGTCATGGAGATCCAAAAACAGTAATCGTTTTTTTCGAGGATCAAAAGAATGACCGTCTTGATGCGGGATCTTTCCCCCATCAGGACGTTTTTTTTGCAAGCTTTTTGGCGTCCCATCAGAGCACTCGAAATAAGCTTGGAAAGTAAGTCTCCACACCGTGTGGTGATTTTGTGGGAGGTAGCTCTTCATGAATGCAGCGACGGTTAGGCACATACTCGATACGATGGAAGCGATGTTCCCTGATGCACATTGCGAATTAAATCACAGCAATGCGTTTGAATTGACTGTAGCTGTCCTGTTGTCTGCCCAGTGTACCGATGAAACGGTAAACAAGGTGACTGCAGACTTGTTCCAAAAGTACACCAGTCCTGCCGACTATCTGGCGGTTCCGCTCGAAGAGTTGGAACAGGACATCCGGCGTATTGGCTTGTACCGGAACAAGGCCAAGCATATTCAGAACATGTGCCGTATTTTAATAGAGCAGTATGGCGGTGATGTACCGCAGGAACATGATCAGCTTGTGACGCTGCCAGGTGTAGGGCGGAAGACCGCGAATGTGGTTGTTTCCAATGCATTTGGTGTACCGGCCATTGCGGTGGATACGCATGTTGAACGTGTATCCAAACGGCTCGGGCTGGCAGGCTGGGACGACTCCGTACTTGAAGTCGAGAAAAAACTGATGAAGCGCGTACCCCGGGATGAGTGGACTTTAACTCACCACCGGATTATTTTCTTTGGACGCTACCATTGCAAGGCGCAAAATCCCGCGTGTCATATTTGTCCATTGCTGGACGTATGCCGGGAAGGGAAAAAGCGTATGAAAACGTCCCAAATCAGGAAAGATAAGGAACGTGCTACAAGCCCAAAACGAAAAATAAATTAATGACCAGAAGAGGATGAGTAATGATGAAATGCATTTCCGTGTACACTGACAATTTTGAGGCCTTCTCCGATATTTTTGAGCAAATCGTAGAACAGGAAATGGCTGAGAACGAAGAGAAAGAAGTCGAAGGCATCACAGTAAGCCACTCTGGCGACGTGCCTGAGCACTATTTGGAGCGTATGTCTACCAAACCGGAAGTTGTGGTTATGAGAGACAAAGGAAGAGACATTACGATTTTGCAGCATGGACAAGTATTTGAAATTTTGCTGCCTTCCCTGGAGAATGCTGTTTCCTAATTCTCCTGGTCAATGCAAGACATGTTGCATCAATGCTGGCGTTGAGCTTATCACATAAGTTCATGCGGGCATTGAATGCAGCATACATAGCTGCGCACAGTGAACAGCATTGTGTAATCAATAGAACCATTATTCAGATAAAACCGACAGATCGGTTTTATTTTTTTTAAGTAAAAATGATGTTTTCTTTCTGCAACGCTTAGCTTTAAATGAACGAAACCGTTCAAATTCGGTTTGTCTAATGTTAAAATACATTTATTATAAAGACATGACAGGTACAATAAAGAGGAGCCAGGGGGAAGGCCAGACATGACCAGAACAGATTACCCAGTAGAATTGGCTGAACCACTGCTTTCGCTGCGCAAGGCAATGGAGCAGACAGAGGACCATACTGCTGTACATGCGTTAACAGATCTGATGAGCAAGGCAGAGATGAAGCAATTGACGATCGCGTTTTGTGGACACTTCTCTGCAGGAAAATCAAGTTTGATCAATAGTTTATGTGGTAAACGGGTGCTGCCATCAAGCCCTGTGCCGACAAGTGCCAATGTGGTGTCCATTCGCAATGGCGCGCCGCGAGCGCTGATTTATACGGCAGCTAACGAAAGCGCTGACAATCAGGAAGTACTCGCAGATCCGCTTGAAGTCTCTCCTGAGCAACTGGAAGAGTACTGCAAGAATGGTGGTGCATATCGTTCCATTGAAGTGTGGGATGACATCCCTTTGCTGGCAGATGATGCTGTGCTGCTCGATACACCAGGTGTGGACTCGACTGACCGGGGACATGGCTTGGCAACACATTCGGCGCTTCACCTTGCTGATGTGGTCTTTTATGTGATGGATTATAACCATGTTCAGTCTGAGAGCAATTTGTCTTTCGCCAAAAGCCTATCGGATTGGGGGAAGCCGCTGTTTCTCATCGTGAATCAGATTGATAAGCATAGGGAACGTGAGCTAGCGTTTGACGAGTATGTGAAAGGTGTAGAGGCGATTTTTGACGCGTGGGAAGTCAGATATGATGGGCTCTTGTTCACTTCGCTTCGCGATAAGGATCATCGTTATAACCAATGGCATGTGCTCCCTGATTTGATTCAACACATGTTGAACGAGAAGGAAGCACTCATTCGTCATAGTCTTGCAAGTTCGGCCAGTCACATCACCGAGCAGCACATCATCAGACAGGCTGAACGGCGAGAGGACGAAGAGGCAGCTCTGCTGGACGAAATCGGAGGACAGGAAGGCATTGAACGACTTGAACGAGAGCTGGATAAGTTAAAGGCTGAAGAAGACGAGCTTCGTGCCAAGCCCTCACGGGAGCGTGAGAAGTTCCGGGGGGAGCTGGAGTCCCTGTTATCGAATGCCAACCTCACTCCTGCAGATATCCGTACTTCGGCCGCAGCCTATCTTGAGAGCCGGAAACCTGGATTTCGGGTAGGATTGCTTTTCTCAGGTGGGAAGACCGAACAGGAAAAGCAGCGCCGTGCAGCTGAGCTCGTTAAAATGCTGCAGGATCAAACTTCGGGTCAAGTGGAAGTGCATATTCGCACCATGCTTCGGAAGCTGGGAGAAGCCCATCAGCTGTGGAACACGGACTGGGAACAGGCATTGAATACTGAATTGCCTGTTCTGGATGAAGCACTATTGGAGATGAAACGAAGCGCTGGCGCAGAGGTGTCTCCCGAGTATGTGCTTCAATTCAGCAAGGAGGTGCGGGGCGAGATTGAGGCCCGCTACCGCAGGTCGGCCATGATGCTGGTCGACCGGATGCTTGAGGCGCTGGGCGCGCAGGGCGAAGCCGCGCTTCAGGCGCTGGACGCCAGCCGCGCAGCGGTGCTGGCGCAATCCGCGGCGGCGGCGCGCTATACGGCGCTGCAGCGCGCCGCCGTCGCCGAGGCAGCAGGGCTGCGCAGCCTGCTGCCTCCTGCGGGCCCTCTCCCCTCCGGGCTGTTGCCGGAGGTGCAGGGCCCGCATGTGCCCGCGCAAGAGCCGAGCGAAGCTCACGGCTCTGACCCGGGCACATCCGCGTCTGTGGCTGCGCAGCCACAGACGGAAGCGCCGCCGCGCAAAGCTGCGGCGCACATGCAGCCGGCGGCTGGCGCACAGCGCCGCCGGCGCCTGGACGCAGCTGCGGCACGGCTGGAAGCCGCTGCTGCGCTGGTAGAGCCGTACCCCGCCATGGGGTCGGCGGTACGGGACCTGCGTGCACGCGCGGCTTCGCTTGCGGGCGGCACGTTTACTCTGGCGCTGTTCGGAGCCTTCAGCGCCGGCAAATCCTCCTTCGCCAACGCGTTGCTGGGCGAAGCTGTACTCCCTGTATCGCCGCATCCAACGACAGCGGCGATTAACCGGATCATGGCTCCGGCCGGAGGCGCGGAGCATGGAACGGCCCGGGTCCGCATGAAGACCCTGGCCGCGTTTCAGGAAGATCTGGCCTATTCCTTCCGTTTGCTTGGATTGGGCGAACCGGGAGCGGATTGGCAGAAACGGGTCCAGTCCTTATCGCCCCAAGATGTACATCCCGCAGGACGGCCGCACTACAGCTTCCTGCAGGCGGCAGCTGCAGGCTGGGATGACACGATGGATCAGCTTGGTCAAGATGTTCAGGTAGACCTTAACGGATACCGAAATTTTGTGGCCAATGAACGGAAATCCTGCTTTGTCGACAGCATTGATCTGTACTACAGCTGTGACGTTACGGAGCAAGGCATTGTGCTGGTCGATACACCTGGGGCCGATTCGGTGAATGCACGTCATACGGGTGTTACATTCAATTATATGAAGAATGCGGATGCGCTTATCTTTGTAACCTACTACAACCATGCTTTCTCCCAGGGGGATCGACAGTTTCTCAACCAACTGGGACGGGTGAAAGACAGCTCGGCCATGGACCAGATGTTCTTCGTGGTGAATGCCAGTGACTTATCATCATCCGAAGATGAACTTGAACAGGTACTGGAGCATGTCAGTACGCAGCTTCGAACGAATGGGATTCGGGCCCCACGATTGTTTCCGGTTTCCAGCCTGCTTGCCATGGAAGGCAAAAGCATGGGAGATGCGGATATGCTTGAGCAATCCGGTTTCCTTCGTTTTGAGGAAGAGTTCAATCGGTTTGCCGGCACAGAACTTGCTGACCTTGCGGTTGGAGGTGCTGCCGAAGAACTGTCGAGGGTTATCCAGCGGTTAGATCAGCGTGCACACGATGCGGTTCAGGGTGAAGAAGTGCTGCAGCAGCGGAGGCAGGAACTGCATGCCGTCATGGATCAGTCTCTCGTGCGAATCCGAACCCTTGCCGAGCGCTCCATGAGAGAAGAGCTTGCTCAGGAGACGGCTGAATTGCTCTTTCATGTTAGACAGCGGCTGGGTTATCGACTGGGGCTCTTTATGGCAGAAGCGTTTCATCCTTCCGTTCTGCGGGAAGACCGTGGTAATCTAAAAGGTGCATTTGCAGCATGCGGACGTGAACTGCTGCGTATGATCGCTGTAGAGCTGGAACAGGAATTGCTTGCGACGACACTCCGACTGGAACAGGCAGGGAAGAGCTGGTTAATGAGACAGATCGATGATTGCGTTCAGGAACTTAAAGAGCGATCAGGCGGAATGGATCTTTCGCTTGCTTTTAATGAGAACTGGAGTACACCTGTGCTCGAGGAAATCCGGCTGGAGGAACCGTCAGGATGGAAAACGTATCTCAGTTACTTCCGCAACCCTAAGCAATTCTTTGAAGGTGAGGGGAGACAACGACTCCAGGAAGCGCTCGATCCGGTCATCAAACAAATGGTGGCTGGCGCTCTTCCTGCTGCACAGGAAAAACTGGTTCAGTTCTATGATGCCCAACTGCACCAGTCGCTGCAGCATCAAGCCAGCCAGTTGGAAGAGCGACTGAAAGAAGCTGTTGCCGCATTGAATGAGACACTGACAAGTGGCGTTCCAGCAGAGGAATGGTACAGTCTTTCAGCCCAAGTGCAGCAATTCGTACACGAATAAGTATACACGTAGAGTGTATGCATATGTATCTGCAAAAAGGCTCCTGACCGACCAGGTCATACAGGGAGCCTTTTTTTGTCCGAACAACCTGAAACAAAGAGAATATTCAAACATTTGATTGATAGGTGGTCTTTTATTCCTGTTAATGACGCATTAAGGAGAAAGTAGCCTGAATATGGTCAGTTATTCGCTTTGCCGCGAATGGGGGACGGTGATAAACTTCATAAATGTTCATACCGTTTTTGAACGAGACAAGAGGAGGAGAAACATGGATGTTCTCAGGCAACTGCAAACCTTTTTTTGGGAAAAGCGCACGTATTTATTTGTATCAATCTTGTTCCTCGCCATAGCGACCGCGCTCGGGCTGGTGTATCCGAATTTGCTCAGGATACTGATTGATGATGTAATTATACCGCGCAATTTTGAAGACGTTCCCATACTTGCTTTAACCGTGTTAGGTGTTGTGATTTTGAAAGCGGGTATGCAGTTTTTACACGGGTTTTATGGAGGACGGCTTGGTAACTTCCTGGCGTACCGACTGCGTAACGCATGTTACGAAAAGCTTCAATTTTTATCCTTCCGGTATTATGATACGGCCAAGACGGGTGATCTGATGTCCCGCCTCACGGGAGACCTGGAAGCCATCCGCAACTTTATCGGATTTGGCTTCGCACAGATCCTCAACATGGTTTTGATGGTCGTATTCGGCGCAATCATGATGATGACGATGAGTTGGCAGCTTACCCTGCTGACGCTCATATGTATTCCTCTGCTTGCCTTTGTTGCGCTAAGATTTGAATCCCAGATCCATCCTGCATTCCAGGAGATGCGACTGGCGCTCAGTTCATTGACGACAGCCGTACAGGAAAATATTACTGGAGTGCGTACCGTAAAATCTTTTGCACGTGAGCCTTACGAAGTGGAGAAGTTTTCCACACGCAACGAGCGTTATAAAACGAATCAGATTCATGCTGCAACATTGTGGAGTCGTTATTTTCCCATCATGGAGATTCTTGCTTCTGTAAGCGTTGTACTCCTTCTTATCATTGGAGGAAGAATGGTCATTAATCGGACCTTGTCACTTGGTGAACTCGTTGCCTTTTTCAGTTTGATCTGGTACATAATCGGACCAATGTGGAACCTTGGATTCCATATCAACAACTATACGCAATCCAAAGCTTCGGGCGAACGGGTGCTTGAACTGCTGAATACACCGGTGGACGTGCAGGAGACAGAAGATCCAATCATTGTCGAGGCTGATCAGGTAAAGGGGCATGTAACGTTTGATTCTGTAACCTTTGCGTATGGCAATAAAATGGCGGCCGTAACCGATATCAATTTTGATGCACCTCCGGGCTCGGTTATCGGTTTCCTCGGAGGCACAGGTTCCGGTAAATCCACCATTATTCAGCTCTTGATGCGTGCGTATAACGTCAATTCGGGAACCATCAAATTGGATGGCAAAAATATTAAGGACATGGGGATACGCAGCTTGCGGAGCCAGATCGCATCCGTATTTCAGGAAACGTTCCTGTTCTCTTCCAGCATACGCAACAATATCTCGTATGGTCTCAAAAACGTAAGCATGGATGACATTATTCGGGCAGCGAAGCTGGCCAAAGCACATGATTTCATTATGGAGTTTCCGGACGGATATGACACGGTTGTTGGTGAACGAGGCATGGGTCTCTCCGGCGGTCAGAAACAGCGGATTGCGATTGCAAGAGCCTTGCTCAAAAATCCGAAAATTCTAGTACTTGATGATGCAACTAGTGCAGTGGATATGGAGACCGAGCATGAGATCCAGTCCGGTTTCCAGGAAGTTATGCGAGGAAGAACAACCTTTATCATTGCACACCGGATTTCCTCACTGCGACATGCAGATGAGATCCTGGTACTGGATGAAGGGCGTGTCGTTCAGCGCGGCACACACAAACGTCTTATTGAAGAACCTGGACCATATCAGGATGTTTACAAAATTCAATACGCAGACTACATCGCCCGCGGCAAGCGGGAGGCTGGGGAGCAGGTGAACTCATGAGTGCCGAAACGGTAGCAGACAGGCGCGAGGTCAAAGGGACCTCTGAGAAGAATATAAATGAACGATTCGTTTATCAGGACGATGAGATCATTGAGAAACCGTTTAACTGGAAAGAATTTGGACGTTTGTTCGGCTATATGAAACCTTACGCAAGGCAGCTTCTGCCGCTGATCATATTGATGATGATTTTGGGTACGATCACGAAATTATCGGTTCCTTTCTTGATCAGTCTGGCGATTGACAGAGCCATAGCACCGGAGAGCGGACTGCCAAGCATGACCCTGTTATATATTATTGGGGGTTCGGTACTCCTGCTCTATCTCATTCAATGGGCTGCCAATACGTACCGGATCAAATTAACCAACATTATAGGACAGCGGGTCATTTATGACCTTCGCTCGGATCTGTTCAAACATATTCAGAAACTGTCCTTTAACTTTTTTGACAAAAGACCGGCGGGGTCCGTACTCGTTCGTGTCACGAATGATATCAACTCATTGCAGGATTTGTTCACCAATGGTGCAGTCAACGTCATGATCGACTGCGTGCAGTTATTGGGAATTATCGTTATTTTGATGCTTATCAACTGGAAACTCGGCCTTGCCGTTATTATTACGGTACCGATCATGTTTATTATCTCCACCAAGCTGCGCGTATTGATCCGCCGTGCCTGGCAGGATGTACGCATGAAGAACTCCCGCATCAACTCCCACTTGAATGAATCCATTCAGGGGATTCGAGTGACTCAGGCGTATACACAGGAAAAAGAAAACATGAAATACTTTGACAACATGAACATGTCCAGCAAAAAATCATGGGACAAAGCATCAGCCATGAACCAGGGCTTTGGACCGCTTATTGAAATTACCGGCGGTTTCGGTACATTGATCCTGTTCTGGTTTGGTGCCTACCTGATTCAAGATGGTCAGTTAACTGTTGGTTTGCTTGTAGCCTTCGCCAACTATGTCGGTAACTTCTGGGATCCGATCAACCGTCTGGGCCAGATGTACAATCAACTGCTGGTAGCTATGGCTTCCTCCGAACGTATTTTCGAATTCATGGATGAGGAACCAAGCATTGCAAACAAACCGGGTGCGAAGCCGATTCCTTCTATTAAAGGCGATATCGTTTTTGACAATGTCGTTTTTGAATACGAGAAAGGCAGACAGGCGCTTAAAGGAATCAGCTTTAAGGCTGCAGCAGGCGAGTCCATTGCACTGGTTGGTCACACCGGCTCAGGAAAAAGTACAATTATCAACCTGATTAGCCGCTTCTATGATATTTCCGGAGGAAGACTGACGATTGACGGCCATGATATACAGGATATTAGGGTTGAGAGTCTGCGCAGTCAGGTAAGCATTGTCTTGCAGGATACCTTTATCTTCTCCGGAACGATTCGAGACAATATTCGATTTGGCAGACTGGATGCAACAAATGAAGAAGTGGAGGAGGCTGCGAAGGCAGTCAATGCTCACGAATTTATTATGAAGCTGCCTGGTGGATATGATACGGAGGTTGAAGAAAGAGGAAACGTGCTGTCCATGGGACAACGGCAGCTGTTGTCCTTCGCCCGTGCCTTGCTCGCGGATCCACGGATTCTTATTTTGGATGAAGCAACAGCAAGCATCGATACCGAGACAGAGCTCAAAATTCAGGAAGCACTGAAAGTGCTGCTTAAAGGCAGAACCTCTTTCATGGTCGCTCACCGACTCTCGACGATCCGGAATGCAGATAACATTATTGTGCTCGATCACGGTGAAATCAAGGAAGAAGGAAACCATGAGCAACTTATCCAGAAACAAGGAGTTTATAATGGATTAATAGAAGCTCAATACAGATTTTTGTAAAAATTGATCGAAAAAACACAAAAAATCTTGTAAAATTCACAAGAAAAATAGGGAGCACCCTTGCAATCTTTAACCAAAACCCCGAAAATAGAGAGACAGATATAGAAGATTTCTCTTTGGGAGGATTGGAAAGAACATGTGGGGTGCTCCTTTTACGGCTCAAGCCAAAAAAATGCTACTGCTGGGTAGCGGAGAATTGGGAAAAGAGGTCGTTATTGAGGCCCATCGACTGGGAGTTGAAACGATCGCTGTTGATCGTTATGACAATGCACCTGCCATGCAGGTAGCACACCGGTCTTACTGCATCGACATGTTAGATGCCGAAGCTTTGAAACAATTGATCCGCAAGGAAAAACCTCATTACATCGTACCGGAGATCGAAGCGATTGCGACAGAAGCCTTGTTGGAGCTTGAAGAAGAGGGATTTTGTGTTGTGCCGACGGCACGTGCTGCCCGTTTAACCATGGATCGCGAAGGCATCCGGCGTTTGGCGGCAGAACAATTGAAACTTCCGACAGCAGCCTATCTATTTGCGAACAACTTGGAAGAGCTTCAAGAAGCCGTTCGTGAACTGGGTACACCTTGTGTGATCAAACCATTGATGAGTTCTTCCGGTAAAGGGCAGAGTGTATGCCGCACGCCGGATGACGTGGAGAATTGCTGGAATATCGCTCTTTCTGGAGCGCGCGGCAAATCTGTACGTGTCATCGTGGAGAGCTTTGTGAAATTTGACAGTGAAATAACGCTGCTCACCGTAAGATCTGTATCAGGAACTGTATTTTGTCCTCCGATTGGTCACATTCAGAAGGATGGAGATTATGTCGAATCTTGGCAGCCGCATGCAATGACTCCGCAGCAATGGGAGCAAGCTTGTCATATTGCCAAGTCTGTTACCGATGAGCTAGGTGGTTATGGACTGTTCGGTGTCGAACTATTCTTGACTTCGGACGGAGTTGTGTTCAGCGAGGTATCACCTCGTCCGCATGATACAGGTATGGTTACCATGGTAACGCAAGATAGCTCCGAGTTTGCGCTGCATGTGCGTGCAATTCTGGGTTTCCCTGTAACAGATGTACATCTGCTTACACCTGGAGCCTCAGCTACGCTGAAGGCCAATCATGAAACATCCGACTTTACTATAGGCGGGATTGAAGAAGCACTGGCTCTTCCACGTACGCAGGTTCGTGTATTTGGCAAACCTGAGGTCAAAGTGGGACGCCGGATGGCTGTGGCACTTAGTGCAGGCCAATATGTGGAAGAAGCTCGAAAAACGGCGGTTCAAGCCGCAAATATGCTGAAAGTGGAGGTAAATCATGTCCAATAATGCCCAGGCCCCTGTACTGACGATCCGAGAGTGTGAACTGCGAGATGCTGAAGCGGTAACGGGACTGATGCGAGAGGTCAGCTATCCGACAACAGCCAATGTTATGAAAGAGCGCATTGAAGGTTTGGAGAGTAATCCAAACGCGTGCATGCTTGTTGCCGAAGTGGATGAACAAATTATTGGTATGATCGGCTTGCAATGTGTGCAAAGTCATGCCTATCCAGAACCTGCCGCTCAAATTACGTCCTTGATTGTAGGGCAAGAGTACCGTGGAGGCGGAATTGGCCGTCGTCTGATGGCTCGTGCTGAGGACTGGGGCAGACAGCAAGGTGGGAAACAATTGTTTGTCACCGGTGCGAATCGTGAAGTTGCTTCATCAACGTATTCTTTCTATGAGCATATTGGCTTTCAAAAGAGAGGATATCGTTTCAGTAAAGTCCTTCTATAGAAAAGATTCTTCAAAATAAGGTACCTATTCCTCAACCAGATCGTTGATGTACAGGTAACTCGAGACATTCGGACAAGATGTATTTATTCCGGATGTCTTTTTTTTGGTTAAATAAGGACGCCCCTTAAAGGATGGTTTTCATATATGATAGTGTGTAGTAGGCAGTCCACATGAAAAAAACTGTTAAGCCATATACAATTGGGACAGGCAATGAGGCTATCATGTATTTGGTACCCTATCAAAACTATAATCCAACTTCTACTGCACCTACGGAAATAGGTTCATGTCTTAAAGCGTGACTTAAACATTTAAACCAGTTTGATGCTTTTGAAACGAAGTTAAAGATTACAAAAAAGTAACTTTTCCATAATTTATAGGTTCACATCACTCGTATGAATTGGTATACTGCTAGAGTATTCATTACAAAGTTGTAACTAATTAATTTTCGAGGAGATGAATGAATTTGAAAAAGAACTTGTTGAAAACCGTCGTCGCTGGAAGTCTGACAGCTGTACTGGCCGTAGGAATTATGCTCCCTGCTTCTGCTTCTGCGGCAGAGGTGTCCACATATAAAGCTACAATTAAACTTACGGATGCAACTAGCCTGAAAACATTGCTTGAAAAGTGGATGAAGGATAACGGAATTACGGTATCGAATGGTCAGGTTGTTAAACAACCGACAGCAAAGCCGGAAACAACAAAACCAGAAACAACAAAACCAGAAACAACTAAACCGTCTCAACCAACGCAAGAAGAGAAACCGGCTCCTGCACCAACGGAAAAACCTGAGAACAGCGGAAGCACTGGCAACACAGGTAATACAGGTAACAACACAAGCAACAGTGGTAGTGAGTCGGCTCAATCCGATTTCGCAGCACAGGTTGTAAAACTGGTGAATGCTGAGCGTGCCAAAGCAGGTCTGAGCGCACTGGCATCCGATGCACTTCTGGATAAAGTCGCTCTTGCCAAAGCAAAAGACATGAGCAACAACAACTATTTTGATCACCAATCACCAACGTATGGTTCTCCATTTGATATGATGAAACAATTTGGAGTAACTTACAGCTATGCTGGTGAGAACATCGCCAAAGGTCAAAAAACGCCTCAGGAAGTCGTTACTGCATGGATGAACAGTGAAGGACACCGTGCGAATATCCTGAGCAAAAACTTTACTCAAATCGGTGTTGGATACTACAATGGTTACTGGGCTCAAGAATTTATCGGCAAATAAGTCATTTGAATGAATAACGTTCAGATTTAATTCGAAAAAAGGTTATGTCTGCACAGCGAAATCTGTGTGAGGCATAGCCTTTTTTCATTTATAAATTTAAAAAAGAATAGAGCGGCAAAATTTGCAAATTAACGACAGAACATTTATGTTATTTAGAAAAAGCGTCATCTTAATGTAAAACCATTTTAAATTATAAACACCCAACCAGGTGTACATGAGCGGAGATGTGATGAATGAAAAGAAAAACCCTTGATTCAGCGCCATGGATCTGGAGAACGATCAGTACAGTGTCCATTTTGGCAACACTTCTGTTATTATTCGGTTTTGGTTATGCCATAAAAGACGTCATCTATCCTGAGGGGGATTCAGCTTTAGGGACGGGGCAGTCGACGAAAACACCGGCTGATGAGGCCAGCAAACCTGCAGCTCCAGTTGATGATGGTAAAATTCGAATGGCCGTTATTGGTGATTCTCTGGCTAGAGGCACGGGGGACGATGAAGGACTGGGCTTTGTAAGGCGTGCAGGTAATATTTTAAAGGAACAGGGACATGATGTTCAGGTTCTGAACAACCTGGGAGTTAATGGCCTGAGAACGGATGCACTACTAAGTAAACTGGATGAACAGGGTGTACGCTATGTACTCCAGCAGTCCAACTTTATTTTATTGTCCATTGGAGCTAATGATCTCTTTCAGGGTGGACAGGTATTGCAGGGTGAGGATCCGCCGACCGCCGAAAAGCTGGCTGCAGCATTGCCTGAAACGACCAAGCGTCTCCAGGAAATTTTGAAGAAAGTTAAGGAGATCAATCCGGAAGCACAGATTGCGTACATAGGCTTATACAACCCGTTTGGGGATGTGAAGGAGCTGGAGGTTCCCGGCAATGCGGTTGTAGCTGCATGGAATGATGCTGCGCTTCAAATCTTGAACCAAGAGGATAAGATGACGCTTGTACCCACCTTTGATCTGTTTGAAAATCATCTGGGCGAGTATCTCTCTTCCGATCACTTTCACCCGAATGGTGCAGGATACGAGGAGATTGCGGTTCGGATCGCGCAGGAATATCAGGCTGAAACACAGGCAGAAGGGAGCACGAACTAATGGCAGAGCCGCAGAGCGATTATGTACTGTCTGTGCAGCATCTTAAGAAAAAGATAGGACGCAAATGGATTATTAAAGATGTCACTTTTGAAGTGAAGCCCGGAGAAATTTTTGGTTTTCTCGGCCCGAACGGAGCGGGGAAAACAACAACCATCCGGATGCTCGTTGATCTGATCAAACCGACAGAAGGCAATATTAAAGTCTGTGGTTACGATGTGAATCGCGATCCTGAGCGTGCTCTTCAATATGTCGGTTCCATCGTGGAAAATCCGGAGGTGTATACATACCTGACAGGTTGGGAGAATCTGGAGCACTTTGCCCGGATGCAGCCTGGTGTTGATCATGCCCGTATTCAGGAAGTGGTGGATATTGTCCGTCTGGATCAACGGATTCATGATAAAGTGAGAACCTACTCGTTAGGCATGCGCCAACGGTTGGGTATCGCCCAGGCCCTGCTTGGACGCCCACGTCTGCTAATTCTGGATGAGCCTACCAACGGACTTGATCCCAAAGGGATTAAGGAGCTTCGGGTGTTTATCAAACAACTTGCAAGCGAAGGGATGGCTGTATTTGTCAGCAGTCACCTGCTGAGTGAAATTCAGCTTCTGTGTGACAGGGTCGCGATCATAAGTGCAGGCCGCGTTCTTGCCGTTGGAGGCGTAGATGAATTAATTGAAGATCACTCCAAATTCGCCATATGGCATGTATCACCTCTGGAGGAGGGCAGAAAAATGCTGCTTGACGCAGGTATTGCGTTAGTGGATCGCCCTGCCGAGGTGATGGATGATACCATTATCGCAGGGCTTGGATCCAATGCGGTTGTTGCTGAAATGCACGAGGATCGCATATCGGGTCTAGTGAATCAAATGGTACAGGCAGGGATTCAGGTTGAAGGTGTACAGCGGGTTCAGCCGACACTGGAACAATTATTCTTAAAGATGACAGAAGGTGAATCCATTGAGTAATATCATGCCGCTCATCCGAAATGAAACGATTAAGATGGTGAAGAAGAAACGTCTTTATATTATATTTATTGTACTTGCGGTTCTGGTTCCGATGTTTACGTATGCCCAGATGAAATCTGCGGAAAATAACCGCGACAAGTTTGGTGGCGACTGGAGACTTGAACTTCAGCAGGCAATCACGGATAATCAAAATTCACTGGGCAGCGACCGGGTGCCTGAGGAATACAAAAAGTACCGCACGGTTTATATCCAGCAGATGCAATATTATCTGGAAAATGATGTGAATCCGGAGGAGCCCAATGGCGTAACTTTTACCCGGGAATTTATGAATAATGCGGTTGGCTTGTTTATTCCGCTGCTTATTATGGCCATTGCCTCGGATCTGGTGTCGGGTGAGCGCACAACAGGTACCATCAAGATGCTGCTGACTCGTCCGGTCAAACGCTGGAAGGTACTGCTCAGCAAACTGGTCACCCTGATTATGTTTGTGTCTATAATCGTCGTATCTGCGTATATTATCTGTTACGTTATATCAGGTGCAGTATTCGGATATAAAGGTTTCGGCATGCCGATCTTTACCGGATTCAAGGTTGTGGGTACGGATGTGGATCTGTCTGCTGTACACGCCGTGGATCAATGGCTGTATCTTCTCATGCAGGCTGGATTGATATGGTTTGTGAGCGTCATTGTGGCCATTCTGGCTTTCATGGTTTCCGTACTGGTTCGCAGCACGGCAGCAAGTATTGTTATTATGATGGCTGCGCTTATCGCAGGAACCATTCTCACGAATATGGCTGCCTCTTGGCAGTCAGCCAAATACCTGTTCATGGTTAATCTGGAACTTCCGGATTATTTGTCCGGCGGATTGCCACCGATTGAAGGAATGAATTTGGGTTTTTCCCTTATTGTGCTTAGTGTTTGGGGCATTGCCTCACTCATTGTGTCATTCCTTGTCTTTACGAAACGGGATATCTTGAATTAAAATGGACAAGGATAAGAAAACATCTGTTTGCATTTTAGGTATTTTTTCAGTTGCAAGTTAAGAAGGGGGAGCATGAATGGTCGAGCAAATCGATATGTCGGCAGGTTCGACAGGCGGAGGACAGGGGTCTTCAGGCTACGACGCGGACGACATTCAAGTACTTGAAGGACTGGTAGCGGTTCGGAAACGGCCCGGGATGTACATCGGCAGCACCAGTACTTCAGGTCTGCATCATTTGGTATGGGAAATTGTGGACAACGCTGTCGACGAGCATCTCGCCAAATTCTGCTCCAAAATCGATATCACGCTGCATAAGGACGGTTCTATTACGGTTCAGGATAACGGAAGGGGAATTCCGACAGGTATACATAAAACAGGGATTCCTACTCCCCAGGTCGTGTTTACGATTTTGCACGCAGGCGGAAAGTTCGGTGGATCAGGATATAAGAAATCAGGCGGACTGCACGGCGTAGGTGCTTCGGTAACGAACGCTTTGTCGGAGTGGCTTGAAGTCGAAATCTTCCGTGATGGCAAGATTCATCGTCAACGTTTTGAATATTGGCAGGACAAAAAGGGTGTCGAACATGTCGGAGAGCCGGTAACGGGACTCGAAGTACTCGGGAATACCAACCGGACAGGGACT
Source organism: Paenibacillus illinoisensis NBRC 15959 (assembly GCF_004000925.1). Lineage (GTDB taxonomy): Bacteria > Bacillota > Bacilli > Paenibacillales > Paenibacillaceae > Paenibacillus > Paenibacillus illinoisensis. Next base: position 121,578 of record NZ_BIME01000014.1, read on the forward strand.
AAAGTAACGTTTAAACCCGATATACGTGTCTTCCAAAATGGCATTCAATTGAATTATGATACACTGGCAGAACGGCTTCAGGAAATTGCTTTTCTGAACTCGGGCCTGAAAATTGTTCTGAAAGACGAACGTTCAGGCAATCAGGATGAGTATATGTATGAAGGCGGAGCAAGCCAGTTTGTTGCGTATTTGAACGAAAATAAAGATGTGCTGCATGATGTCATTCACTTCTATGCGGAGAAGGACGACATCGAGGTGGAAGTTGCAATCCAGTATAACGCAGGGTATACCGAAACGCTGGCTTCGTTTGTTAACTCGATCCCGACCAGGGGCGGCGGTACACATGAGACCGGATTCAAGACGGCGTATACCCGTGTGATGAACGACTATGCAAGACGTACCAACATGATTAAGGAAAAAGATAAAAATCTTGAGGGTAATGATCTGCGAGAAGGCATGATGGCTGTTATCAGCGTAAAAATGTCCGAAGTCGAATTCGTTGGACAAACGAAAGATCAACTCGGTAGCGCTTCCGCTCGAAGTGCGGTCGATTCGGTCGTTTCGGAGAACATGCAGCGGTTTTTGGAAGAAAACCCGCAGGTGGCTCAGACGTTGATTCGCAAAGCGGTTCAGGCCTCGAAGGCAAGAGAGGCTGCACGCAAGGCCCGTGACGAGATGCGTACAGGCAAAAAGCGCAGTGAAAGCTCCAACCTGAATGGCAAGCTGACTCCGGCACAATCCAAGGATTTTACCCGAAACGAGCTGTTTATTGTTGAAGGTGATTCCGCGGGAGGCTCGGCCAAACAGGGACGCGATTCGAAGATTCAAGCCATACTGCCTCTGAAAGGAAAACCACTCAATCCGGAAAAAGCAAAGCTGGCGGATATCCTCAAAAACGAGGAATATCGTGCGATAACGGCTGCAATCGGAGCGGGTATTGGGACTGAATTTGCCGTTGAGGACAGCAATTATTCCAAAATCATAATCATGACCGATGCGGACACGGATGGTGCACATATTCAGGTGCTGCTGCTGACTTTCTTTTACCGTTATATGAAACCTCTGATTGACCAAGGTAAAGTGTTTATTGCACAGCCGCCATTGTATAAGCTCACCCGCAAGTCCGGTAAAATGGCAAGTGTTCGCTACGCTTGGACGGATGATGAGCTGGCGAATTACATGAAGGAGTTTGGAAACAACGTCGAACTTCAACGTTATAAAGGTCTGGGTGAGATGAATCCAGACCAGCTGTGGGAAACGACGATGAATCCGGAGACACGGACGCTGCTCAAGGTGGAGATTGTAGATGCTGCCAAAGCGGAGCGCCGTGTGTCAACACTTATGGGTGATAAGGTCGATCCGCGTAAACGCTGGATTGTAGAGAACGTCGACTTTACAGAGTACGAAGAATAGAAGGTGCTTGGAATGAGTCTATCAGAACAATTTTTGCCGGCCTTTCTGGAAGAGGTCGTCGGTGACCGGTTTGGTCGCTACTCCAAATATATTATTCAGGATCGGGCCATTCCCGATGTTCGGGATGGGTTGAAACCCGTGCAGCGTCGTATTCTATACGCCATGTACGATTCCGGTAATACGCCTGAAAAGCCTTATCGTAAATCTGCAAAAACCGTCGGTGATGTGATGGGTAACTACCATCCCCATGGTGACTCATCCATCTATGATGGTATGGTGCGGATGGCACAACCTTGGAAAATGGGCCATGTGCTCGTAGACGGTCATGGTAACTGGGGATCACAGGATGATGACCCGGCTGCAGCGATGCGGTATACAGAGGCCCGATTGTCGCCGATCGCCATGGAGATGCTGCGAGATATCGAGAAACGGACAGTTCTGTTTAAGGACAATTTCGATAATACAGCCAAAGAGCCGGTTGTGCTGCCATCTCGTTATCCCAACCTACTGGTTAATGGCGTAAGTGGGATTTCTTCCGGCTTTGCAACCGAGATACCAACGCATAATCTGCGTGAAGTCATTGATGCCTGCATCGCGGTGATGGAAAAACCATCGATTGAGCTGGACGAGATCATGATGTTCATGAAAGGCCCGGATTTCCCTACAGGCGGCTTGATCATGGGTGGCGAAGGTATTCTGGATGCTTATCGGACAGGCAAAGGAAGAATTTACATTCGCTCGAAAACGGATATCGAGAATATGCGCGGTGGCAAACAGCAGATTGTCATCACCGAGATTCCATATCAGGTGGTAAAATCCAGACTTGTTACAGCCATGGAGAATATTCGACTTGAGAAAAAAGTAGAAGGTATTGCCGAAGTTCGCGATGAGAGTGGACGTGACGGTCTGCGTATCGTGGTTGAATTGAAAAAAGAAGCGGATGCGCAAGGTATTCTGGCTTATTTACTCAAAAAAACCGATCTTCAAGTAACCTACAATTTTAACATGGTTGCCATCGTGAACAAGGCACCTCAACAGCTTGGGTTGAAATCCATTCTGGAAGCCTATATTGCCCATCAGCGTGAGGTTGTGACATTCCGGACCAAGTATGAGCTCGAGAAAGCGGAAGACCGTGCACACGTGCTGGAGGGTCTGGTCAAGGCGCTGAACATTCTTGATGAAGTTATCGCAGCAATCAAGGCATCCAAAAATCGCCAGGACGCGCAAAATAATCTGATGTGGATGTTCGGATTCTCGGAGCGCCAGGCAGATTCCATCTTGACGCTGCAGCTGTACCGTTTGACCAATCTGGAGATCTCATCCCTCCAGAAGGAGCTTGACGATCTGATGAAAAAGATTGCCCAATTACGCTCCATTCTGGATAGCGACCGCAAGCTAATTGGTGTCATCCGCAAAGAATTGATGGAGATCCGGGAGAAATACGGGATCGACCGTCGTTCGGCCATCCAGGGTGAGGTGGAAGAACTTAAGGTTAATCTGGAAGTCCTCGTCAACGCGGAAGATGTATTTGTTACATTATCCAAAGAGGGCTATGTAAAACGTACGGGCATGCAGTCCTTTACTCGTTCAGGTGGCGAACGCAACGGAAGCGGTGTAAAGGAAGGCGACTATATTTCACAGGTGCTTGAAGTTAATACGCTTGAAAACCTGCTCGTGTTCACGCAAAAAGGCCAGTACTTTTTGCTGCCTGTTCATCAGGTGCCGGAATTCAAGTGGAAAGACCCCGGAACAGCCATTGTCAATGTCATCCCGTTAGCGAAGGATGATCGTATCGCGAGTGTGCTCGCAGTCAAGTCCTTCGAAGAAGAAGGCCACAGTCTCGTCTTCGTTACACGTAAGGGACAGGTGAAGCGTACCGAGCTGAAAGAGTACGTCACCAAACGTTCCGGAGCTGTAGCTGCTTGCAAAGTGGGTAAGGACGATGAGGTATTGTCGGTACATCTGAGCACAGGCGGCAAGGATATTATGCTGATCACCAAGGAAGCGATGGCGATCCGTTTCCGTGAGGATGATGTCAATCCAATGGGACGGGTATCCGGAGGGGTTCGTGGTATTCAGTTAAAAGAGACGGATGAGGTCGTTTCTGCCCTATGGGTGGAAGGAGATGAGGGCGAGATTGCCGTGCTGTCCGACTTGGGCTACGGTAAACGTTCGCTGCTGCTGGACTATGCATTGCAAAGTCGCGGAGGCAAAGGTATTGCCACATTCGAATTCAAAGAAGGCAAGCGTGTGAAACCGAACGGAAGCCGCATAGCCGGGGCATTCTATTGCAGGGAACAACGAAACGTAACGGTAATGACCAAAGAAGGGCAAGCGTATCCGATTTCTTCTGAAGGTGTACCGATTACGGAACGCAAACATATTGGTAAGCTGCTGGTTCATGTGGAGAAACAGGATGAAGTCGTGGAACTTCTCATGAATTTCGATGAAAATCAGCCACCATCAACATCGTAAAATGAGTAAAAAGACTTTTTGCACAGCAGTTGACTCTGTCGTGCAAAGAGTCTTTTTTTGTTGTTCAAACTCGGATTAAAAGAGGCTGTCCATGCGAAGTTTAACAACCTTCGTCGATTACGGTCGATCGCTGGGAAATTGAAAAAATGCAGCAGGAATGCGGGTTTTTAGCGCGAAAAGTTAAGCTAGTGAAGTGAAAAACCGGGTTGCAGAGAGGAGCGATTCAAGATGTATAATTCCGATTTTGCCAAGTGCTGGTCAAGGCTCACCAAGGACTATAAGCTGCATATGGATCAGGAACTGGCTCCCTCTTTAACAGAGGCACAGCTGGCTGTATTGGAGGTTCTTGAGGATCATCAGAAAATGAAGCCATCCGATCTGATTCCTTTTTTGGCTACAACACCTGCGGCCGTAACCATGCTGCTTGACCGTATGGAAAAAAACAATTTGATTCGCAGAGATCGGGATGACAACGATCGAAGAATCGTGTGGGTATCCTTATCTGACAAGGGACGAATGGAGACAGAACGTGGCGTTGCCATTCGAAATGATTTCATGAATTCCGTACTTAGCAATATTTCAATGCACAACCAACAGCTGCTTGTCTATCTACTGGGTAAGATGACAGCACCCAAAACAAAGGAGCATGCGTTGTCCTCCACATCCTAATGAACAATGATGGACAGGGGCTAATTCATGATGATATGATTTAAAGTTAATGCTATACCATAGCACTCCTGTGGATACAAGCAGGAGTGCTATGGTATTTTATTTTGGCTGGAGTGAATTGATTTGTCTGTTTCATAGGGCAATGAATTATTTCAGAAAATTTATATGTAAAGAGTTGACTATGTCATTATTTTTGTTATAATAAATAATTGTTCCCCTGATATTTCGTGTGCGAAATATTATATTCCAAAAGTAAAAAGGGTGAATTAATGATTGATACGTATGAAGTATTCTACATTATCAATTCGTTCCGGCAAGTGAATCAAATGCTGTTTCGGGCATTCTGGAATGAAAATAAGCAGATTGAGTTAACTTCGATTCAATTTATGGTGTTATCCATTTTGAAGGAGCGTCCTTCCATTGGCATCAACGAGGTGGCTGAACTGTGCCATATGGGCAGCAGTTCCATGAGTGCTGTGGTTGAACGTCTGGTCAAGGGTGAATACATAGTCCGGACACGTTCCCATTCTGATCGCCGATCCGTCATGCTGCAAATTACGGATAAAGGAGATAAGGCACAGCAGGAAACGCACCAGTTGTGGATGGAAAGAGTATCTCCCATATTGGATATTCCAAAAGAAGATCTCGAGCATCTGCTGAGAATTCATACTCAAATGATTGAAAAGTTAGAAGGAAGAGAGATGAACAACCCATGAGTACTACCGCTGCAGCTCCATCCTCTGCGATGGACAACATTAAGAAGGGACCGATTGTAGCCGCGCTGCTAATTGGTGCATTTGTAGCCTTCTTGAACCAAACCCTGATGAACGTGGCTCTTCCTAAAATCATGGAAGATCTCGGTATCGGGGCGAATACAGCCCAATGGCTGACAACGGGATACATGCTTGTCAATGGCGTGCTAATTCCGGTTACGGCTTATCTGATTGCCAGATTTTCAACACGTCAGATCTTTATTACGGCAATGACGTTATTTACATTAGGAACACTCGTCTGCGGAATTAGTCCGAATTTCTCCATTCTGATGGTTGGTCGTGTGATTCAGGCGGCAGGCGCCGGTATTCTGATGCCTCTGATGACGGTCGTATTCCTGACCATTTTCCCGATCGAGAAACGCGGTCAGGCCATGGGTACAATGGGGATCGCCATGATCCTTGCTCCGGCCATTGGACCAACGCTTTCCGGTTATGTCGTAGAACATTATTCCTGGAGACTGCTGTTCTACATCATCTTGCCATTCTCCGTGATTGCAACAGCAATCGGTATCGCATTTGTCAAAAATGTAACCCGTCAATCCAAACCGAAACTCGATTATCCAGGGGTTGTTTTGTCGACACTTGGATTTGGTAGCTTGTTGTACGGCTTCAGTGATGCTGGTACAGATGGATGGGGAAGCGCAATTGTTATCAGCTGTCTGGTCGTAGGTGCCATATCGCTGATCCTGTTCGTTGTTCGTCAACTGACAACGGATCATCCACTGCTGGAGTTCCGTATTTTCAAATACAACATGTACACATTAACTACGATTATTAATATGCTTGTGACAATGGCGATGTTTGCCGGCATGATTTTGCTTCCGATTTTCCTGCAAAATATTCGCGGCTTCTCACCAATTGAATCAGGTTTGCTCATGATGCCTGGTGCGATTCTGATGGGGATTATGTCTCCAATCACAGGCCGTATCTTTGACAAAGTTGGTGCTCGCTGGCTGTCCGTTGCAGGTCTTGCGATTACTGCAATTACGACATGGGGACTCAGCCGCCTGTCGATTGATACAACTTATGGCTACATGATGTTTATCTATACTGCACGGATGTTCGGTATGTCAATGTTGATGATGCCGATTCAGACTGCCGGCTTGAACCAACTGCCACAGCGTCTGAATGCACACGGTACAGCGATGTCCAATACACTTCGTACGGTTGCTGGTGCGATCGGTACAGCCGTTCTGGTTACGATCATGAGCAGTAAATTGAAATCCCACCTGGCAGATACACTTGCCTTGGGACAGATTAATCCTGAGGATCAAGCTGCTATGCTTGGTGCTACGGCAGATGCAACCATCTACGGGGTAAACTACGCATTTACGGTAGCTACCTGGATGACCGTTGCCGCAATGCTTCTGGCGTTCTTTATCCGTAAGACGAAGCCGGCGATTGAACCGACACCGGTGGAACAGCATCAAAAAGCGAATGCAACAGCTTAAATATATTATTGGTATCATCGTTTAATATTCATACGATCTACGCTTGTATACAAAGCGATTGAATGAGAGAGAGCCCTGGCAGTTTGAACTGCTGGGGCTCTTTTTGTATTGGAAAGTGAATAAGAATTATCACTGGTTATCTGATAAACCGTCAAGAAATACAGGCCCAGGATCATATCCAAACTGCTGGAGGTTAATGGTCCCATTCAGCTGAAATTCAACACCTTCGCTGATGAGCTCGGTCTCCTGCATCAAGCGAGAGTGTTCATCCGGAATGGCTATCTCTCCTTTGGCGTTAACAACACGATGCCAGGGAAGTCGCTCCTTGCGGCTCATGGAGTGAAGAATGCGCACAACCTGCCTTGCAGCACGGGGGCTGCCCGCGAGAGCGGCTATCTGGCCATAGGTCATGACTTTGCCTTCCGGTATAGATGCAATGATGGCCACGACTTGTTTAGTGAACGGTGTCATTTGAATGCAAACTTCCTTTCTCCATCTCAGGAGTACTGGCTCTTTTCTCTACAGAATCTCGTCTTATCTTGAATGGGTCGTAATACATTGTCGTTTCGATCAAGACGCATTGTTAAAAAAACCGTGTACCCAGAATTTAGATTCGGATACACGGTTTGTCCATTATTCTTTAAACGCATCCTCATACACGCCAGATGGCCATTCCGCCCATGGGAACTCGCAGGGAGGCAGCGATCTTAATGTGATCTCTTCCTTGGTTACTGGGTGCGGAAAAGCCGCGATGGCAGACCAGAGAGCGATCTGCTGTCCAGGCTTGTTCACACCTGCACCGTACTTCTGATCTCCAAACAAGGGACAGCCTGATTCTTTCATTTGAACTCGAATTTGGTGCGATCTGCCGGTGTGAAGTTCGATGTGTACAAGACTGTATCGATCCGTTTGACCGATAACCCGGTAATCCAGAACAGCGTCTTTGCCGCCTGGTGTACCTTTTGGTACAGCTGTTACCGTGTTGGTTCGCGCATCTTTCAGCAACGTATGCCTTAACGTACCCTGCTGCGCAGGTAGTTTACCATGGACAACGGCCGCGTATATTTTGCGAAAATGCCGTCCGCGGACCGTTTCAGACAATCTGGAAGCCGCCTTGGAGGTTTTGGCAAAAATCATTGCGCCTCCAACGGGGCGATCCAGCCTGTGAACCAGACCGAGATATACATTACCAGGTTTATTGTACCGTTCCTTCAAATCCTGCTTCAGGAGCGTGAGCAGATCGGGGTCTCCCGACGCATCCTCCTGGGTGGGGACATTAACAGGTTTCGTAATGCCTAACAGGTGATTATCCTCATATAGTACAGGAATATCACCAGATGGCTGTACGTGATCAGACATCATGACTCCCAGCGGCCCAGAATGCCGCAAGGCAGGTCCAAACCACTGCGTGTAATCGGCAGACCGATCTCTCCTGCAGTAATGCTGCCTCCGTATTGAGCTGACATCGTCATCGTCAGCATGTTGCGCAGAACTGTGGATGAGATGCCAGTAGTGTAGGAATTAACCAGCATGAATAGTGGGTTATCCGACAAAATACTCATGCAAGATTTCAAGAAGGGGTAGAGGTTCTCTTCCAGCTTCCACGTCTCTCCATTAGGTCCCCGGCCGTAGGACGGAGGATCCATAATAATCGCATCGTAACGGTTACCACGGCGCTGTTCCCGTTGTACGAATTTAAATACATCATCTGTAATAAAACGAACAGGGCGGTCTGCAAGACCGGAGAGTTGAACGTTCTCCTTGGCCCACTGCACCATGCCTTTGGCTGCATCCACGTGAACTACCGAAGCACCGGCATAAGCTGCAGCAACCGTCGCACCGCCCGTGTAGGCAAACAGGTTAAGTACGGAGATAGGCCGTCCTGCATTCGAGATTTTATCCATCATCCAGCTCCAGTTGGCAGCTTGTTCAGGGAACAGGCCTGTATGCTTGAAGCTGGTCGGTTTAATGTGAAACTTAAGGTTTTCATATCCAATGGTCCATCGTTCCGGAATTGGCTTCTTCATATCCCAGCTGCCGCCGCCGGAAGAGCTGCGGTGATAGTGACCATGCACCTGGCGCCATTCATTGGTTTCTTTTTCGAGAGGCCAAATAATCTGTGGATCGGGTCTGCGCAAGATGACATCGCCCCAGCGCTCCAGTTTCTCGCCGCCTCCTGTATCGATTACTTCATAGTCCTTCCAGTTCGATGCTACGTACATAGTCGTTTATCCATCCTTCAAAAGTCATTTGGATACTATTGTACAACAAAAAAGGGGCTGTACGCCAGTTGGGGTGGGCAGAAGGGACTTTGGTTGTGTTGAATTTGCTGTGTAGCCATATACGGAAAATGAAGAAAAGATGAAAATTTAATTTGACAATGATAATCATTATCACATATGATTTTGATAATTCAGATATCCTTATGAACTGCATGATCTAGATGACTAAATTAAAGTGAGGGAAAAATAGATGGCTAAATTGTTGGTGACTTATGCGAGCATGACTGGAAATACGGAAGAAATTGCAGAACTGATTGTAGAAGGAATTACACAGGGAGGGCATGAGGCAGTCCTCAAGGATGTAATGGATTGCAATGCAGCGGACGTGCTTGAATATGATGGTTTCCTGATAGGGGTATACACATGGGGAGACGGGGAACTGCCCGATGAATTCCTTGATTTTTACGAAGAACTGGATGAACTGGACCTGAGTGGCAAACGAGCGGCTGTCTTCGGCAGCGGTGACACATCTTATGAACAATTTTGCGGAGCAGTGGATCTTGCAGCTGCGAAGCTGCAGGAGCGCGGGGCGGAAGTATCTCCAGAGATGCTGAAGATTGAGTACAGTCCGATGGAGCAGGAGAAGGATACATGCCGTGAATTCGGTAAACGCTTCGCTGCTGCCGGATTACAGGTATCCTAGAAACCATGTTGAAACCTAATGTTCAGGCAGCCGTTCAGCCGAGAGGTACGGACAATTCGGAGAGACTGCTTGAGGATTATAAATTGGAGGAGATGCTTCGCAGCCCGCATCGATTCATTCGCCCAGAATCGGAGGCTGCAGAGCGTTCCCCGCTGCAATGGAGACACCGCGTTCAGTATGCGGTCAGTCATGCGGTTAATGCATTTTATAGTATGGACCCCGATGTGCGCAAGGAGGTTCCGGTACAATATCTGCTGGAAAAGTGGTGGCCGAAAAAGCCAGCAGGTTTCGACTCCATCCTTCATTACTGGGATGTGAAAAATAAAGTCATTGATGAACTATCATTGGCAATCGCCATGAACGATGATTTGAAGCATCCCATGATCCTGTTTGAACAGTGGAAAACCGAAATTCCTGCACTTTCCATGCACTTGTCGATGATTTTCCAGACAGCTTGGCAACCAGAAGGGTGGGACTCTCTGTTGGTTCAGAAATTCATGGTGGTCCACGATCCAAACGTAGTTGAAGCTTTTCAGCATATGGCTAGTGTGTTTTGCTGGGAAGCCTTCGGGAAGCTGCCTGGCATGATTGAAATTTACTGTTTGCTCGAAGGTCGTAAAATTCGATTCATTCCGGGACGTCAATCCCTGATTCGTTCAATGGATTACATTAGGCTTGTTCGCGACAGTATCCCGCAAACGGAAAATTCGGAAACGGAACATTTTACCTCCCGTGATAAAGCCCGGATACATGAGGAAGTGGACCGAAGAAGAAGTGAAGTGGAGCCCAAGAAAAACTGGCTCATGTAGATCTGCATGAAGAGTGTCTGACAGAAAGTGAAGATAAAGGAGGAGCGACACAATGTTAACCGGTGTGAATCAGTTGGGGAGTGGCAAGAAGCGTGCAGGAAGCTGCGAATTCAGCCCGCTTCCGGTACCACAATCGGTGATTGGACGTTTGCTTGATGAGGCAGACCCTTCCTTGTACGTGATGAGTTCTAAACCCTGGCGATTTATGCTTTTTGCAGGAGAAGGGCGCCAGCTCTATCTGGAAGCGGTCAGACAGAGCTATCCTCCTCACTTGGCAGACCGATATGGTGACTGGGCCGCATATCAATATACAGAAGCCATCCCTGCACATCTGATTGTTGTTGCACCAACCAACACTCAAGAGGATCATATACTGCCTGCAAAAGCATGGAGCAGGCGATTCTCCATGCTGGCAGCAGAACAGGGACTGCATGCCGTTTGGAAAATGAATGATTATCAGCAGCACCCCGTTTTTATGAACCTGATGGGCTTAACCAGTGAAGAGCAGGTATTAGGAGTCTTTCACATCGGTTACGGAGACCAGCCTGCATTAAGAGATGTGGATATTAGCAGACCAGCCTCTGAACTGATGACAGTCTACGACCATCTGGTTTAAACCGCTGCCTCTTAGGCGAACAGAAATTAATGATGCGTGTCTGCCAGAAAATTGCTAACGAGCTGACGATACGTGTCTACGCCAGAATAGGTTGAGTACAAGCGGTTGGATACGGTAATACTGTTCCCGAAGAAAAAACGTTCGAATTGGGTCTGTCTGCCACCGAATGAACCTGCACCGAGCTCCCAGATCAAACGGAAAAGGGAAGTGCGCTGCTGTGCTGTCATATCCGTTCCTCTCAGGTAGATGTCCAAATGCGTTGCTGCATCCGTTTTGAATTCTTCCTCCTGAGGCACCATAATCATCCCGCTTGAGGCCATTAGCTGGATGATTTCAATCATCTCGGGATACAGCTTCGGATATAGAATATTGGCAGCCATCAATGGCTGTGGTGCAGGCAGTATAAAACCTCGACCATCTGGCACGGCGCCAGCTTCAGCAGCGATGGCTAACGCCTTAAGAGACTCGAGTCCGGCTAATACACGTGCCGTTTTCTCAACGACGTGTGCTTCGGAGGCGAGGTCAAGCGTATCGGTGAGCAACTGAAGTGTTCCCAGGATGAATTCGGTTTTGGCAATATATCGGCATAAAACTTGATGTCCCGCGTGAATGTGGAAGTTGCTTCCGCTAAATAGACGCGAGGACATTTCTTCGTTTCCGGCAAAGAAAATCCGATCATGGGGCACTAAGACATGATCAAAAATGACGATGTTATCCATTTCTTCGTATCTGGAGCTGAGCGGAAAATTAAAGCGTGATTCAGATGCGTAGGTATCCCGGCAAACGAGGGTGATGCCTGGGAGATCATTAGGTACGGCAAACGCGAAGGCAAACGGATTTTCATCATCAAATGGAGCAGGTGAGGGAGACGGGTATACAAAAATTTCGTCACATGTAGCACCCTGTGTAGCCATCATGAATGCCCCGGTGATAATAAGGCCTTCTTCGGTGTGCTCAACCACCTTGGCTGCGATTGCATCCTCGGTAGCGTCCATCTGCCCGGATATTTTGCTGGCGTGTGGCTGTATAAAGGCATGAGAGAGGGTAATGTCGTTGTCACGACAGAAGGCATAGTAGTTCCTCAGATTTTCGGCGTACTGCGGAGATAACTCGTTAAGGAGCTCCGCTGCAGTGTAGAATGACATGATGGCCGTGTTCATATAATCGGGTGACCGACCCAGAAACCCATGATGAGCGTTTGACCAGACACTCATCGCTTCACGGCGTTTCCGGAGATCATCAACTGTGGTGGGCGGCAGGAACGATAGTCCCACCGGTTTGCCGTCTACGGGGGATTCGTACGTCATCTTGCCTGCAAGCAGCGGATCTGACTGCATGTCGTAGAGTTGCGCTTGTGTCTCCATGAGGCCTTTGAAAGCAAGATGTTCTGATCTTTTACCCGTAACCAGTTCACCCTTGTACCAGCAGGGGACAGTCTGGGAATTGATTCGTTCAATGTACTGCTTGCCATTTTTAACAGGCATCGTTATTCACCTCTTGGATCTAATCGTTCATGGGCAGATAGACTGCTCTCGTAGTTTACGTGGGCAGCAACCATTATGTGCATCCTGACAGAGGAATAACGAACTTGGCAAAAAGGGCTTGATAATAATTATCATTCTTGTTACAATACAAAAAGAAAAAGGAACCGGCCAGGGCTCCTTTAACTTAAAACAATGGTAAAGATTTTATTTTACTTCAAAGGTTTTGCAGTCTGTTTCAGCAGACTTGCTTGCTTCTTGGGAACTGTGGCTCACGATATAAATCGAATCAGCATTACATTTGTTCTCTTCAGCCCAGTGAACACAGGAATTTACTTCACACAATACGTCTTTTGCCATGGTTAATAACCTCACTTTGAGTTAGATTACATCCGTTGGTATAAAGATAATTCCGAATTTTCAAGTTGCCGCTTGAAGTTTGGAACATTTTGTCCTCTTAATAAAGAGGGCTTATTTGCGTTATACACAACGATGCACCTTCAGAATAGCAAATTTGGGCAAAGCATGCAACATGTGCAATGCTTATTCAAAGCTTCTTGCGCGAGCGAGGAAGACTGACTTTGCAAAAAGGCGGTCCTATGCTATGATTAAATAGTAATAATTACGATTAATCGAAAGTTCAATAAGAAGCTCACTACATTTTTAAGTCGTTTAAAGTGACGATTATAAATCTTAGTTGATCGTGACCTCTTTATTTGGTTTCTCAAACATCAATTACTTTAGGCTTGGAGATTCGCAGTTTACTCTGCTGGCATGAACGAAGGAGAGTTATCAAAACATGAGCAAAACAAATCATATGAACCGTATTCCCCGTGCCAAGGGAATGGATATGGCTGCTTTTTATTCACCGAAAGAGTGTACACGGAAAGTAAAGCACATTGTCTTCTCACAGGAGAACGAGCGTATCATTGAGGAATTCCTGACCATTCTCGGCATGAAGGAACGCTTTGTGGAGCATGATGTTTCCATGCCGAACAAATTGGTCATGTTTGGTCCTCCCGGCACCGGGAAGACATTAACGGCATCCTACCTGGCCTCTCGGCTTAATCTCCCACTGGTTTTAGTACGTCTGGATGCAATCATTCACAGCCATTTGGGAGAGACGGCTACGAATGTACGCAAACTTTTTGAGTATGCACGCCTGAATCCCTGTGTCTTGTTTTTGGATGAGTTCGATGCCATTGGCCGCACCCGGGAGAGCAATGATGAAGTGAAAGAGATGGCCAGGGTAGTTAATACCTTGCTGCAGTGTCTGGATGAATTCGAAGGCGATAGCGTACTGGTGGCAGCCACCAATTTGGAAACCCAACTGGATCATGCCGTATGGCGTCGATTTGATACCAAAATAACGTATGCCATGCCGGATGAAGAGAGCAGGCAGCGATATATCAACAAACTGGTTGGACAATTTGAGCATCAGCCAGACCTGAAAACCTATATGTGCAAGCAGTTAAAAGGGTGCAGTTACGCCGATGTGGAGCAGATTGTGCTCAAAGCCAAACGGAAAGCGATTATTATGGACAGCCCATTGCATGAACAATTGATAACTGATGCATATGATGAGTATATGCCGCGATTATTATCTACATAGAAGCTGAGCCGAAACATTACTGTCCGATTAACAAAAATATAACGAAACAGCCCTGCCAGGGATCCATTCAGGAACCCGGGCGGGGCTGTTCTGCTGTTTAAGATGTTTTAAGCATTTGCTGGTGAACGGTATGCTTTTTCCGGAGTTGTTGCTTCAGGTGTCTTCCAGCGTGGCAGTTTCAGCGTAAACTGACTTCCTTTTGGGCTGCTTGAGGTGAGGGTGAGATCTCCACCTTGTGCTTGAGCAAGAAGGCGGCTGTAGGTGAGCCCAAGTCCCAATCCCCTAGACTGGCGCTTCTTGAGCTCGCCTCGATAGAAACGTTCAAATATTTTGGTTTGATCTTCCTCGGCAATGCCTGTTCCGTTGTCCTGTACGTCTACGTAGAGATAGTTTTCTTCAGCTCGCAGGCGAATGTCGAACAATGTGGTTTGTCCCGAAGTAGTGGCCTGCAAACCATTATTCAGCAGATTGACGATAATTTGCTGAATCCGCAATGCATCACCGATCGTATACAGCGCCCCCGCAGGTACATGCATTGCAACTTCCGGTGATTGATCCTCGTAAGCGATTTTCCACTGGTAAATAATCTCCCCAACCAGCAGACTCAGATCGACGCGCTCATGGCGTACGGCAACACTGCCTGCACTCATGGCATTATAGTCCAGAAGATCAGCCACCATGCGTTCCATACGTTCGGATTCTTTTAAGGCGATATCGAGAAACTCTTTGCCTTCCTGCGGGCTAACAATATCATCTCGAACAGCCATAACCAGTCCTTTGATGGAGGTAACTGGGGTTTTCAGCTCATGGGTAACACCTGCCAGTGAGAGATTACGCCATTCCTCCAGCTGCTGTAATCGGAAGGACATTTCGCGAAAAGAATGGACAAGCTCATTCATCTCCTGCTCTTTGGTGTCCAGATTCAGGTTAACATCATAATTGCCGGTTCGAATCTGCTCTGCAGCATGTGCAACCTGGCGAATGGGTTTGGACAGCTTGCGGGACAGAAGATAGATCGTAAACCAGCCACACAGAATGAGAGCAGCAAACAGCAGACCTACAATCAGCAGAGTGTCCGGACTGTAAGTTATGGCTTTTTTGGACTGCAACACCCATACTTTACCCAGCGTCTGGTCGGCATCCACTACATTGACGGTTACACCCGCAAATTTGTGGTTTCGCGGCTCCGACAGATCATCTGACAGTCTAGTGTAAACTTCCTGTTGGGTCATTTTCGGTTTGGAATAGATCAATTGATTGTTGTTGTCGAGAATCATGATGCAAAAATGATTATCGGTATTAAAAAGCTTGGTACGCTTGTCCACCAATCGATCCAGATCAGGAGGAATGTGCAGTTTGTTTTCAGTCCCTGATACCTTCTCCGCAATTTCAAGCCCCAGAAGCTCAGCGGTTTTGAGACCTTTCTCAAGGGAAGTGGTCCTGATCCAGTAGAGTGCCCCTGCCACAATTATGATGAAGCCGATACAGAGGATCAGAAAATATTGAAGCGTCCAATAGGAGAGAATGGATGTTTTTAATTTAGGCGTTTTTCGGCTCAGTTTGCGATCCAAAATTGATACCCCATTCCCCTTAAAGTCCGGATTTCTCCTGTTTCTGGCAGCCAGTGGGAGAGGGCCTGACGCAACCGTTTAATGGAAAGATCCACAGCACGGTCGCTTCCGTCATAGTCCATGCCCCATACCTGCTCAATGAGATGCTCCCGGGTGAACGTTCGATTTGGATATTCAGATAGGAACATCAGCAGCGACAGGTCGCGAGGCGTTAACGCCACTTCTGCACCATTCAGCAGTACCTGTTTGGCTGCCAGATCAATGACCAGATTGCCGAAATAACGTTTACCTTCCCCTTCAGCTGTCCAATGTGGATTGCGGCGAAGTACGGCGTTAACTCTTGCAACCACTTCCTCCGGCACGAAGGGTTTGCTCATATAATCGTCGGCACCGGCATTCAGCCCATTGAGACGGTCCTGAATGTCGTCCAGTGCCGTTAGCATAATGACAGGGCAAGGACTTTTTTCACGAATCACCCGCAGCAGATCCCAACCATCCATCCCTGGCAGCATGACATCGAGCAGAACCAAGGCGGGTACGTCAGAATCAAATAAAGTGAGAGCAGTGGGTCCATCTGCGGCATGACGGACATCAAAACCCGCTTTTCTCAGATAAGCAGCCAGCACACGAGCAATTGCCTGCTCATCCTCAACGATAAGTATGGATTTCAAGAAGGTGTCTCCTTTCACGACATAAGCTTGTGTACTGATTTTACATGAGCCGGAGCTTAAAGCCAATTAGGCAAATATTTTCAGAAAAAGAATGATGCTTTCATCCTTTTTGACGTCATCCTGACACATTGGGTTGATAAGATTCTTGCAACAACCAACTATACAATGACCAATTGGAGGAGATAGAGATGAATAAAAAGACAAAAACATGGGTGATATCCGGCGTCGCAGCAATCGCAATTCTTGGGGGCGGAGGTTACTATGTCGCTAACAGTTATATGGGGAATAACGTAGATATCGAGCAGGTACTACCAGCAAGCACCGCAGCATCCACAACGGATGCAGGCACAGGTACGACGGTTGCAAATGAAGCAGCAAGCGCGGAGCAATTAAACGGGGATTGGACCATCAGCGAAGGCTCGAAGGTGTATTTCTCGGTAACGACATCACAGGAGACCGTCAATTTTGTGGACGAGCAGGTAAGTGGAACCTGGGCGATTAATGTGGACGATGCTTCCCAGATGAAAGCGGAAGGTCAGATTGAGATGAGCGGAATTGATTCGGGTAACGGTCAGCGCGATGGTCACGTGAAAGAAGCTGATTTCTTCGATGTTGGCACACATCCGCAAGCGACTTTTACCGCTACTTCTTTTGAAGGCATTCCAGCAGAATGGACTGCAGGACAAACCGTGGATTTTAAAATGAACGGTACCCTTACGGTTAAAGGCGTCGAAAAAGAGGTTACTTTTGATGCAAGGGCTGCCTATGAAAATGATCAGGTACTGCTGTCTGCAACGACAACAGTCACTTTCGAAGACTTCGGTATGGAGAATCCTCACTCGGTTGTGTTATCCACAGAGAATGATATTCAGGTCCAACTGGAACTGAAGCTTGACAAATAAATGATTTGTTCGTGAAAAAATGAGGCACAGATCCTGATTCAAAATAGGATTACTGTTGCTCCGATCTCATCGGAAGGAATAATACAATGAATACACCTGTCCCAGATGCCGTAGGCAAAGGGGCAGGTTTTTTTGCGTTAAGGTGTTGTTCTAACACAGGAGGAGTAGAGAGACTTCACGGTTCGAATGGATCGTCTAGCGGCAAATGATATTAAACTGTTTGAATAACTGCTGTTTCCTTTGGAAAATGCCGTGTTCCGGTTCGCTGTGAAGCGCTTACAATAATATAGATTTCATCAATGATTTAATGATGTTCAGGTGTTATAAAAAAGGGGGAGATCAAGAGTGAACAAGAAATACATAAGCGGCTGCCTGGTCTTATTCATGCTGTTCTGTGAGCTCGGCTTCTGGGTACGTCCGGCTGGGGCAGCAGGGGTAAACGTTGCATTGAATAAACAGGTTACCGTGAGTGCAGAGGATCTGCAATACAATGGCAACAAGGAAAATGCCGTGGACGGCAGCGCCGATACCAAATGGAGTGCAGACAGCAGAAATGAAGCGGAGCAGCCTCATTGGTTAATGGTCGATCTGGGAGGAACGTACCAGGTATCGGGAGCTGAAGTGACATGGAAAGATAAAGGCCAGGTGGTAAAGTATCATGTTGAAGTGTCAGCAGATGGCGCTGAATGGACAACGGCTGCGGATCACCGAACGAACGAAATAGCCGAAGACATCGCGAAAGTGAGTTTTCAGGCTAACGACGTGAGGTATGTGAAGGTTACGATTCCATATTATGCTGGACCAGATTGGTGGCCAGGCATTGCCGAATTGAAAGTCTGGGGGCAAGAAGAGGGGCTTACGCCAGAACTCATTACATCGTATTCTCCAATGAATATTTCCACCTTAAAAGGGGTTGCACCCGTAATGCCTGCTGAAGTGCAGGCTCATTATTCAAGTGGAAAGACGGCAGATGTTCCCGTATCATGGAACGCGATAGATCCGATTCAGTATTCTTCCGTTGGAAGCTTCACCGTTACGGGGGATGTATATGGAGCGCCTACTCAACCGGTGGCTGATATTCAGGTTGGGGGATACCGGAATGATTTTGTACGTGGAGTGGACATCTCAACCTTAACGGCAATTGAAGACAATGGCGGTAAATATCTGGACAGTAATGGGACGGAAAGGGATCTGCTCGACATCCTTAAGGACCGCGGCGTCAATTATGTTCGTCTCCGACTGTGGAATGATCCACAAAAGTCAGGTGGGTATAATGATAAAGATGATGTAATTCGACTTGCTAAACGTGTTAAGGAAAAGGGAATGAAGATCCTGCTGGATTTCCATTATTCCGATGAGTGGGCTCATCCAGGTCAGCAGCTTCGACCGAAGGCATGGGAGGGCTTGTCCTTTGAAGAACTGAAACAGGCGGTATTCAATTATACGTCTGAGGTCGTAGGTGAGATGAGATCGTCGGGTGCCATGCCGGATATGGTTCAGATCGGGAACGAAATTAACAGCGGCGTTCTGAACGGCCTGAACAGCAATGTGAATTTTGATGAGAATGTTGCCTTGCTGCAGAGTGGTGTAGATGGTGTGCGCGCTGTCGATGGTGGAGATCAGGTTCAGATCATGATTCATCTGGCAGAAGGCGGCAAACCGGAGCTGTTTGATTGGTACTTTGGAGAAGTGGAGAAGCGCGGACTGGAGTATGACATTATTGGGCTATCCTACTATCCGTTCTGGCATGGAACCTTCGCAGACGTACGGCAGACGATGAATACAGTCTCTGCAAAATATAAAAAAGAAGTGATCATTGCCGAGACCTCATACCCGTTTTCCTACAAAAATGGAGATGCCCATGGCAACATCATTGGCAGTCCAGAGGCGCTGCATGTGGGCGGTGCGACTTTCCCGGCTACGGTGCAAGGTCAGCATGATGCCATTGCCGGCATTATGGATATGATTGCAGAAGTTCCTGATGGCCGCGGAGCGGGTTTTTTCTACTGGGAGCCGGCATGGATTGCCGCCAATGTGGGTTGGATTGCTTCAGAGGGAGATGCGTGGGAGAACCATGCCATGTTCGACTATGATGAATATCCTGCCAATGGAGGGTACTCGTTCGAAGGTCGTGCCTTGGAGTCACTGAATGTGTACAAACGAGGGATGGATACCCTGCCTGTAGACCGCCAGCAATTATGGGCAGCCATTAAACGTGGGAGTGAAATGGTGGCTTCTGATTATACGCCACCAAGTTGGATAACCCTGGCACCAGCCATTCAGGCAGCCAAGGACGTGTATTACAAAGCCTATACTTCAGAGGTTCTGACACAACAGGAGACCGATGAAGCTGCAGCTGCGCTCGAAGCAGTTATGCAGGAGCTTGAAGTTATCCCGGCTGATCGTAAGACGCTTGAAGGCAAAATTGCAGAAGCTGAAATATATCATGAAGCAGATTGGTCAATTGCAACATGGACTGTTTTTAGCAAAGCACTCGCCAAGGCTAAACAAGTACTTGCTGATCCAAGAGCGACCCAGACCGAAGTGGACCAGGCAGTGATCCATTTGGAGAAAGCCATTCAGGAATTGTCCGATGTAGACAAGACTCTGCTGATACAGCTCATCGAAGAGACTCAGCAGCAGAGTGAATCATCATATACTTACCGAAGCTGGAGCCTTTTGCAGACGGCGCTGCAGGCAGCCATTGTGGTAAGAGACAAACCTGATGCCATCCAGTCTGAAGTGAATCAAGCACTGGAACAGCTTCAGCAAGCCGGTCGTGACCTTGTTCAACTCGAAGCCTTGACAACAGGGAAGACAGCAACAGCCTCCACCAGTGCAGGAACGGGCGGCGGACAGAGCAACTCACCTGACGGGGCAATTGACAGCAACCCGAATACATCATGGGGAACGGATCAAAGTGTAGGCAGCTGGTGGCAAGTGGACCTCGGTGCGGTTGCCAATATCCGAAAGTTAGAAATGTCCATGTGGAGCGGAGGCATCAAATACAGGATCGAAGTCTCTGAAGACGATGAAAATTATGTCACGGTGGTGGATACCACAAGTGATGTCGTTGTATCCACCAGTCCAAGACACATACTGCCGGAAAACACTCAGGCACGTTACATTCGAGTTACTATCACGGCTGGTTCGACATGGGTAGGATTCATGGATTTTGAGGCATATGGAACATTTCCTGCAGACAAAACTGCTCTTCAGATGACCGTGGACTCAGCGTCTAAGCTTCAGCAAAATCAATACACGGCTGCAAGTTGGAATAGATTGGTGGAAGCGCTGACTACAGCCAAGGAATGGATGGACGATATCGAAGCTTCCATTCAGAATATCAGTGAAGCTGACAACGCATTAAAAGAAGCCATGCGTCAGTTGGTCCGGCAGGAGTCAACCCCTGGACCATCGCAACCAGTCCAACCGTCACCGCCAACCTCACCAGGAAATCCAGCGGTTACAGTACCTGCACCTGAAACGGAACAGCAGACCGAAAAGGGATCTACCCTAATCAAAGGAGTTTTGACCGGGAAAGATCAGTATTCTGTTTCACTGAACGAACAGCAGCTCGTTCAATTGGTGAAAGGGCTGGAAGCAGGTAACCAACAGCTGCGTTTGGTTGCAGACATTGCTGAGCCATACCAAGCTGTCACATTCCAATTGCCTGTGAGTTCACTCGGAGCATGGGTTAAGACGCAGGCGTTACAGTCACTGGAGCTGAGCGTGGGCCAGACTTCGGTACGCATACCGATGAAATCACTTCAGGAGATCCATGCATCGACCGCCAAAACACTGGATGTGGTGATATCGAAGGGGTCCACTGCGAATCTGTCCGAGCAGCAAAAAGCAGTGATCGGTAATCACTCCGTTATCGATGTCAAACTGTTGGTGGATGGCGAAGTGCTGCCTTGGACGGATCGAGCTATTGAGATCGCATTTTCGGGTATAGCTAAACCGGCGACAGCGAATACAGTTCCCGTTGTTCAATCCTTATCGCCAGATGGTCAGATGAAGACAGTCCTGTATTCCGCATATGATGAGTCTGCACAAATAATGACGTTCAAGCCGCTTCAATCCGGTTCATTCGTTATAGTAGAGGTGAATGTGACTCTGACGGATATACAAGCACATTCTTGGGCAGTGAATGAAGTAAAGAGTTTGTATGGTAAAGGAATTGTCTCTGGGATGTCCGGTGACCGTTTCGATCCGTTGGGTGAACTGACCAGAGCCCAGTTCTTGCATATGGTTGTGCAGGGAATTGGTGAGTCTCATGTTCCGAACAAAATCGGATATTTGCTAAGTGATGTATCCGAAGGACAATGGTATACGGATTCGATTCGTCTTGGTTTGGAGATGAACATTATTCAGGGACGCCCTGACGGATCTTTTGGAGTGCATGAACGGGTTACCCGTGAAGATATGGCGGTTATTCTGGAACGTGTCATTCAAGCTGTGAAGCAGGATGAAACGTCCGATTTGGATGTATCCACTGGTGCTGAGTTCAGGGATAACGAAGATATCTCAGGTTATGCGAAGCAAGCCGTGTCATCCATGCAGCAGTTAGGATTATTGAAGGGCATGGACGATGGAAACTTCGCTCCCAAACAGACGGCTAACCGTGCACAAGGAGCTGTTGTCGTCGCCAGAATGATGGAACTGCTATATTGAAATGGTGAAGCAATGAAATACAGACCTGTCTTAAGGCTGCGGCCGAGGGACGGGTCTTTTATTTTTAAGGGAATCATTAATGTCATATTGACATTATTATTATCATTTGTTATCATTTCGATAATATCATAATGACAATATTGAGAAATGGGGAATGAACGATGTTTGGATTCCGATTCGTGAAGTTTCAACCCAGTGAATATGTAATGAAAATTAAAAATGGGAAGGTGCAGCGCGAAGGTGTAGGACTGTCCTTTTATTATTATGAGCCTACAACGTCGGTTGTTGTCCTGCCTGTATCATCCGTCGATGTTCCGTTTATGTTCGAAGAAATTACGGCGGACTATCAAACGGTGACGGTTCAGGGCCAATTGAGCTACCGCATCGTGGACTACCTGAAAATAACGCAAAGCTTGAATTACACGTACAACTTACGCAAAAACAAATATATCTCTGACGATCCTGGCAAGCTTGATCAACGTGTGATTACGACGGCCAAAGTATTAACCAAGAAGCATTTGGAGCAGATGCCATTGAAGGAGGCCATTCAATCCAGTGAACGGCTTGCAAGCAGCATGAAGCGCGAAGTGGTGCAAAGTGAGGAGCTTGAGAAATTGGGCGTTGAGCTGATGAGTCTATCCATTTTGGCCATTCTGCCGAATAAGGAAACGATGCGGGCACTGGAGGCACAGGCACGGGAAGAAATTTTACGTCAGGCGGATGAAGCATTATATGTGCGCCGCAATGCCTCCATTGAGCAGGAGAGACGAGTGAAGGAAAACGAACTCAATACGGAAATAGCCGTGGAAACGAAAAAGCAGCAGATCAGGGAGACACAATTACAGGCGGAGCGTTCGGTCAAGCAGAAGGAAAATGAAATGGAGCAGGAGCAGCTTCAATTCAACACGGCCATGGAGGAACGGAAACAGCAGCTTATTGAATTGACCATTGCCAATCAAAATGCTGAAGCGGATGCGAAAGCCTATGAAATTGCTGCCGTTATGAGATCTTTGCAGGATGTTGAACCGAATGTACTTCAAGCAATGGCCAATATGGGAATGAATTCGGATAAACTGATTGCGCTGGCATTTCAGGAGTTGGCGGAGAATGCAGGGAAAATTGGTCAGCTCAACATTTCGCCTGATCTGCTGCAAGGTTTAATGTCGACACCTGGAAGAGAGAAGGGAGGCCATGCACGATGAGGCTGGGGAACTCCAATAAGTCTTCACGTACACCACATGCTGACCAAAACCATCTTGGCGATGCCAAGCTGATTCTGGTCAAACGCAGAACAAGATTGGAAGAACTGGTGGTGCGTTATAACACGGTGCAGCAGGCCCAATTTTACATTGAACGTCTTGGTGCCGATTTCAGTGATTATATTGAAGAGGATCGACGTTATCGACATTCCGTGCAGCAGGCCCAGCATCAGCTGGGTCAACTCGGCCGGGTGCAGACCATTGACCGGGAACATGTCCCCAATTTTATATTCGGAGAACAGGACATCGTTGTGGTTGTAGGGCAGGATGGACTGGTGGCGAATACGCTCAAATATGTGACGGAACAGCCGCTCATCGGCGTGAATCCCGATCCCATGCGATGGGATGGCGTACTTCTTCCTTTTACGGTGGAGGATCTGAAGATGATTATCCCGGATGTCATGCGCAAGCAGCGTTCCTTGAAAGAAGTAACTTTGGCAAAAGTGGAACTTAACGACGGACAGTTTCTGTACGGGGTTAACGATTTGTTCATCGGACGGAAGACACATGTCTCAGCCAGGTATGAAGTCCGTTTGGGTTCCTCGGTAGAACAGCAGTCATCGAGCGGTATTATTGTTTCCACAGGACTCGGATCAACAGGCTGGTTCAAGAGTGTGCTGGCTGGAGCAGCCGGCATTGTGGGGTCCGAAGCATGGAAGCATATGCACATCAATGGTGATGATGTTAACGCGGAAAGCCCTGTTACCCGAGGATATCAAATGGAGAACTTTGGGTGGGATGCGCCCTATTTGTACTTTACAGTTCGTGAACCGTTCCCGAGCCGGACAACAGCAGTTAACCTGGTGTTTGGTCAGGTTCATCCGAAACAGCCCCTGCGGATCGTATCGCAAATGCCTGAAGATGGGGTCATTTTTAGCGATGGGGTGGAACAGGACTTTCTTGAATTCAACTCGGGGGTGGAGGCCACCATTGGTCTTGCAGAGAAACGAGGTCGTCTCGTCGTTTAATCTTATATTGCCATCAAGGACTGTTCAAGTGTCGCGTAAATGCTTCAAGGCCTGAAGATCACGAATGATGATCTGTTTTCGATCTACTTCAAGGAGATTCTCCTTCGTGAGCTGATTCAACAAACGATTGGCCGTTTCCCTGGTCGTGCCAATGGAATTGGCGAATTCCTGATGTGTCATGGGCAAGTTGATAATGATTTTGTGACCGGAAGGCTGACCGTGCTGCTCGGCTAACATCAGCAGGAAGGAGAGCACACGATTACGAACGTCCTGGCCGGATAGCACCTGCAGTTTATCCTGAAGTTCGCGAATTTTATCGCCGAGCACCCGCATGATTTTGATCGCAATGGATGGTGTACTTAGCATAAGGCGTTCAAACAGCCTGACCGGGATCGCAATCAGTTCCGCTGGCGTGATGGCTTCTGCTGTAGCGGGATAAGGATGGGCATTGAAGAACCCGGTATGCGGAAACATGTCTCCCGTTTTCAAAAAGGAAACGATCTGCTCGTGCCCGTTCTCATCTGTTTTAAACGCTTTTACGATACCCTTTCGGATAAAAAATACAGCTTCCTTTTCGGTGCCTTCGGAAAAAATAACCGTTTTTTTATGAATGTATCTGGAAATGGCGATATCCTCCACCTGCTTCAATTCCTCAGGACTTAGATCCTGGAAAATGGGGAACTGTTGAAGAAACTCTGCTGCCGTATCTTTGTTTTCCCTGCTCATCAAGATTCATCCTTTCTATATCCATGGCCAGTGGCTGCATCTACAACTATTCATTGAAGCAATTGGACTATATCTCTCAGCATAACCCATGCTGCAATCTTGTAAAAAAATTCCGATCGACGCCGTCTGCACACATGGGCAGTGACAGGCGGTGATATATGAGATGATGCAGTTTGCCTATGAATGATCTAGGTACCACGTGCTTTTGTTTTCTTTTCACATTGTACAGGAAGTATGTTCTTTGTGAAATCAGTCTTCCATTATCGAATCTACAAATGCGGGGTAACGATAACCCGTCTGCTGTATATCATCCTGATGATCATTCCAGTCATCACCAAATATCCATAGATGAAACCATCAAGTATCTACTCTGCTGTGCAGGCATGTGTATGGTAGGTGATGAAGAATAGACGTTTAGTCAAAATATACTGTATCTTGTGCCATGGCTACCTGATGTTTGTTGGGTAACAACCCAGGTTAATGAAAGGTTAGATGTGATAAAGACTTGAGAGGGGATGACCCGGATGTGGGCTGCATTCATGTGGGGAGGCATCTCCGCTTCAGCAGTAGTTATTGGTGCTCTTGCTGCACTGTTTCTCAAGATTCCTAAACGAGTGATTGGCTGGATTATGGCATTCGGTACGGGAACATTGATTGGGGCAGCATCATTTGAACTAATTGGGGATGCCCTGAATGACGGAGGGATTATTCCGACAGCCATAGGATTTACAGCGGGTGCTGTTGTGTACACCTTGTTCGATCTGCTTATTTCCAGCAAGGGTGGTGCCGGACGCAAACGTTCAGCACACTTGAAGACTGGAGACAGCGGTCAGAGCGGGCTCGGCATTTTTGCAGGTACGGTGATGGATGCCATCCCTGAATCCATTATGCTGGGAGCAAGTTTACTGACCGGCAAGGGTGTGAGTGTGGTGCTCATCGTTTCCATATTCGTAAGCAACATTCCTGAAGGGTTGTCAAGCACCGTGGGTTTGCGGGGCAATCAGTATTCCAAATCTAGAATCATCGTGATGTGGCTTGGTGTACTGTTGATTTCTGCGCTTGCGGCCTTATGCGGATATCTCTTTCTGGAACAGCTTCCGGATGAAATGGCTGCGGCCATTGGGGCATTTGCAGGTGGCGGCATTATTGCTATGATCTGTTCTACCATGATGCCTGAAGCTTTTGAAGAAGGTGGTCCTGTCGTAGGCTTCATTGCTTCCATGGGGCTTCTTGTATCCCTGCTGCTTGATCTGTAAAAAGCTACATCCATAAAAGAGTATTCGTTCCCATATCATTTTAGAGATGCGGATACTCTTTTATCTTAGCCGTGATAAAGCAGCATGCGAGGATGGCCAAACTTTTTTCAAGTGAAATTATTCACAAATAATATTAGACCATGTCGAAACCATGTCTCGTGTACGACAGCCCGATGGGGACAATTGTGTCTGAAACAGACTCTCTCCTAACACCTCAATATTCAAAATTCCCGCAAATAGTCACGTTCTTGTACTACGCGATGGAGTTACTTATAATTTTAGGTAGCGCTGGATGGGAAATATTGATGGTTGAAATCTTTTGTTTACTGCTGTGCTGATGAAAGCCGATTAAAATTCAGTCGAGAAAGGAGTGGATTTAATTATGAAGCGATTTGTGGACGAAGGGGCCTACAAATATAATTTTTATTGGGTACTCTGCCGAGGTGAGCGTGTGGATGTCACATGCCAATCCTGTGGTGGTCATGCGTATATTGAAGAATGTCAGGATGAAATAACGTGGAAGTGCTCGGCATGTTATGCGCATGGGGTGGAGAAACCAGTGTATCAGTATCATGCCAAGGGTAATTGTGCTCTCTGTGAACGATGGTTCAATGTTGAAGTAACAGATGGGAAAAAAGTATCACATAAATCCACGCACATCCATTGTCCGCACTGCGGTGCAGTTAATCAAGCCGAGCTGCATAGCAAGCCGGTTTGCAGAAGATATATTATGGACACCCGTGACGGGAGAGACCCCGTTTTTGGGATGGAGCTATATTTCCTGGACCACGTTCGGGGCAAATTGGTATGGGCTGTTAACAGGGCGCATTTAAATTATCTAATTTCGTATGTTTCCGCCGATCTGCGGGTACGACGTGGAAATGTGCCGTTAAAAACAGCATCACACTATCTACCTGTATATATGAAGGAGGCAAAAAACAGGGAGCAAATGGTGCGTACACTCACCAAGCTTCAGCACAAAACGGGCTAAGGTTGATGCTGTACATGTTTGAAGGAGGAAAGGAATGAAATTGCGCGGTAAGCTGCTTACTTTGGCTATTATTTTAGGGATCCTGATGATCCCGGCCTTTTTTATTTTACAAACGTTTGGTGTATTCCAAAAAGAAAAAGTTTTATCAGACTATGCGCTCGCGATCGATGTGGATGGAAAACCGTATGCTGCATGGCCGCTTATTAACAGTTTCGCTGCCATGGATAAGAGCGGAGATCATCGCCAGCTATATTACCGGGTAGATATGAGCGATATTAACTACCTTTTTCAATTGGCTTATCAGGAGTATGACATTTCACCCGACAATGAGAATCCCTATTTGGCAGGGAAGGTGGACTTCCATAGCCTTGAAACCACGTATGTGAAATCGGAAATGGAATATTCCAATGCCAGGGATTACACCACCTTCCTTCATTTTTACAACAAAGAAGGACATGAGATTTATACTTATGAATCTACGGGCAAAGGCGATGGGAATCTGGTACAATCCATTATTCACCAAGGGATGACTCGCTCTCATAACGGAGGAAGTGAACCGGCACGTGACCCGTACCTGAACATTACGGCACTATTTCACGATAAGCTGAATGTGGATGTCAATCTGACCGTAGATGAAGAAAAGAAAATCGTATGGATACGAATGAATAAAGCGGAGGCGAGACCATGAATTTGTTTGGCGTACATAATGGACCTGCATATCTGGAAGGGATCGTTAAGAAAGTAACGGATGGGGAAAACCAGGAAGTGGAGTGGAAAGGCAAGCTGCAAACGAGTGATGGCCATGACAAGTTCCATATCTTTTATTATGGTGACTTGATGGAAGATGATCTGATAACCTGGCAGGATTCGACACCGTTAATCGTATATGCCGAGCACACGGTGACCGGAGAGCGTTACCTGCTTATTGATGCAGCTAAACATGGTTATGATGCGATGCTATGTGAAACTTATCCGGAGGAAGAGCTGAGCAAAAGGACGCTGCGTCCTTATCTGGACGTAGAAGGAGAAGATACGTTTGATGTTCTCTTGTCCGCCTTTTATAACGTTCCTTGGGATGAGGAATTCGGAGAAGATGTGGATGAAGACGGAACCTACGAATTGATTACGGGTGAACAAATGGATTTTGACCAGGTTAAACGGGATGGATATGATGCATTCTCGATTCGTATCGTGAATCGTAAAGGCGTAACAACGGAAATCGTTCAGGAGGAGCTTGCCTGATTGTTCATTTGAATTATAGGACAGAGATCTGAATGGAAGATAGGAGATGTCGTTCATGTACGTAGTAAGTCATAGGTTAAAACCGGTATCTGCGGAGGAGCTTGGACATTTTGAGCAGCAGTATTCTGTATCATTGCCTGCATCCTATCGTCAGTGGCTTGAACAATATGGAGAAGGAACCTATTCGGGTTGGATGAATATCCAGCGGCCCGATCAGGACGTATTGAAGCCTTTTGCAGAGTATGATTTTTGGATGCATACCGAAGAGACACCTGTCAGTCAAGATCAGTTGAAGGAGTGCATTAGTATTGGCAGCTCTGTGGATGGAGATTTTCTGGCCATTCAACCGGAGATTGACGGGCTGCTGTGGCTCCCTCGCCACGATGAACAGATTACGTTGTGGGAACATACCGAATCGGAATTTGGAGATATGCTGGATAAGATCTATGGTGGATACTACCGTCAAACTGCTCCAATCACGCTAAGATATTATGAACCGTGGAATGAGATGAGGAATCATACCTTTTTCCACTTGCAGGATAACGGGGTAGGGCTCTCCCTCCACCACTTGTCCAAGTTATGCCAATCGCAGTTCAAGTGGGATGCCGTGATGGAAAATGATTATACCTGTAAGCTGTTTATGGCTTCAATCGGTGGATACCTGCGTTTTAATTACGCGTATGGGAGAGAAGTTGCTCTTTTCTATGAGGAAACGGACGGGAACCGAGGTACAACGGATTACGACATCGAACAATTTTTGCTCGCGCATCACTGTAAAATCATGAATTGACACGGAGTGGAGGAATCATGGATGAGTTGGTTAAACGAACAGATCGCGGAGCAGTGGAGGAAGGAAGGGAGACGCTATGCCCAGAGTGTAAATGATTTTGTGCGCAGAGGTATGGCGGGAGAAGAGCCGGATGAATCCGAACTGACAGACGACGGAAGAGCCGGAATCAGTGCGCAAGTATGGGACATGGTGAAGAAGGCCAATGAGCAGAACGATCTGCAAAGGCTGCGCACGGAGTTGCCTGCAGCGACATGGCCTTTCAGTGAAACCTTCCAGTCATCCATGCAGGCCGTGCGTATTGCCGGATATCTGAACAACAGTACCGTTGTGTTTAATAGTGGTTTTCATACGGATCAAGGTTGTGTGTATACTGCGGATTCCGAGCAAGTACTTTCTTTTCCACAATATCAATTTGCGGGCCAGTCCCCCGATGCTGCACAGTATGCTCTGGCAGGCAGTGAAGGGATTCGGGTGATAACACATCCAGATCGTCATCTGGAAGGAAAAGAAGTGGCCATGTTCCGCTGGGACGAGATTCAATCGGCTATTCACCAGGCGCTGCCTCGAATTGAATCTCTTGCTGACTGTGAATACCCGGAACGCACACTTGAAGGGCTTATTCCATTTGATGAAGGTCAGGCCCTCCTCATTTTGTCCACTTACGGAATTTATCTGGTGAAACATGGCAAGGTATCTCCAATTCATCCTGATCCTGCAGAGGTGGAGGAGCATGAATTGGAGGATACACAAATTTCTATGGGGCACGCTGCGGTATCACAGAATGGGCGATGGATTGCGTTTGGCAGTCAGGTCAGTGACCATATGCTTCTGGATCTTGAACGTAATCATACTTATTCTCTCTATCCGGAGTCCAGTTATCCGCATCATGCGTTATTTACCAGAGATAGCCGGATGGTATGGTTTAATGCATGTCATTTTTATAATGGAGTTACAATGCAGGTGGAATTGAGTGAAGTAGAAGGCAATGAATCCAGAGAAGATTGGCCGATAATGGATGAAATTGCTCGTGTCTATGCCTCGGTAGAAATACCTGAAGGCATGGTTGTTGGTGATGCTTACGGCTATCTCAAATGTATAGATAAGAAGGGTCAGGAAGTTTGGAGACATTTTGTAGGCAGCACCATCTATTCACTGGCACTTTCGCCTGACCAATCCAGGCTTGCAGTAGGTACGTTTGGGGGCATGGTGCATATTCTTGATCTGCATGCTGACCAGATGGATGACTATAGCATTGGAACAGGAACACTCCGTGAAGTAGAGCGCTTTGTGGTATGGCGTGGAGAGCAGCCTTTACGATGGTAGAGTGGGGGATGTATGACATGCAAAAAGAAATGAGGAAAGCTCATTGAGAATTGAAGAAGCTGTTCTTTTGTTGAAATGTCATGCCTTTGTTCATGACGATCTGGAGCATCCCAAGATGGAGAGCGGCTTTCTGGGAAGCTTGCGCCCTTTCCGCGGGCAGTTAATAGAAGAAAACTTTCACGAGTTAATGGAAATTGTCCGCACGTTGGCATCACAACTTAAGCAGCCCGCACTAAACCGGGAAGTGATGTCCTGCTTATGGAGCATCATCCATTTGGGGCGAGCATGGGCGATATTGCCTGATGGCATGCTGCGCAGGAACCAACTCATTTCGGATGAGCAGATTGCCTTAATGGAAGAATGGCTGGACCTTGTATCTTACGCCGTCATGATTCTGATTGAAGATGGCAGTGAAGAAGAAGCGTTCTGGGGATATAAGGAATATATGCGGGAACAGGCAGAAAATGGTGAGAAGGGGAGAAGGTTGTGAAATCGGATATACACGAAAGAATGCATGAACTGATGAATCATTTGAATGAATTATTGGATGTAAAAGTGAAGGATGAAGAGATTAGGCAGCTATACAATGAGTATCAGGAGAAGAAAGGAGCTTCCGAGGATCGTTTGGCTGCTTTTGAAACCGAGATGGATGTCCGGCTGCCCGAAGATTTTCGCGAATTCTACAAATGTAAAGATGGTAGTGGTTATGCCTTTCATATCCTGTATCCCGGCGATGCCGAGAGAGAGGAATGCACCCCGTTTTACATGATGTCACTTGATGAGATACGGGAAACCAAGCAATATTTCTGTGAGCGTGATGAGAAGCTGAGTGAGTACTATACAGCTGAAGAGATCAGCAAACTTGACCCCGAGATCAAACCTTACTTATTTCATAAACCGTGGATGCCCTTTGCAACGATGGCCGGGGGTTCCCTGTATTTGATGCTGGACTTTGACCCGTCAGAACAGGGCAGTTATGGCCAGATTATTATGTATGTACATGATCCCGATTTTGTTTATTTTATTACAGACACGTTCACTAACCTGCTGAAAGACTCTAATCGTAACCTGGAGATTATGGATGAGATTGAGTACTAGATCACTAGTGAAATCGTAAAATCGATCATAAATTGCAGGAACTGCCTGTAGCAGCTCCTGCACGATTCCAAATGTTATCCCTGCTGGAAAAAGCGATGACCGTGAAAACCTCCGGGACCTCCACCTGGAGGACCACCAGGACCTCCGCCATGTGGACCACCGGGATAGCCGCCTCCAGGGAATGGTCCGTGATGTCCACCTGGGTACCCGCCTCCCGGATACCCTCCATGCCACCATGGACCGCCATAGGGAATGGGCAAAGGCAGTGGGTAATATGGCGGGTATGGATAGGGGTACGGATAAGGATAGGGATAAGGGGGCGGTGGTGTTGGTGGATAATATGGATAAGGATACCCCGCAGAGGACGGAGATGAAATCGAACCAGGTGCGTATGCCATGTGATCAGCCTCCTGTTATTGAATAGGTGATATCAGCCTATGCCACAATGCCACCGCATGACACTGTAAAAATCATCAGAGATATTGAACATGTAGGGGGATTGGCATGAGAATAATACCTTTTCATAAGGCTCCAAGCGGCGCTGCCTATAGATATTTAATTGACGAATTGATGGATAAGACGGGTCGCTTTTTTCTTGTGGACAGACGACACGACAGTGGGGACACTCCAGCGGAAGTCGCCAGAGTTTTCGAGAGATTGGAGCCATATCTGATTGAGCGTTGTACCAGGGAAGAAATGATGATGAGGACAAGAGCATTCTACACAGAAGGAATCTATTACATATATGAATGTACGCCAGCCTCTGGACAGATTCTTAAGGAAGAGGCCGATGGTTTCCTTGATTGGCTGTATCCCTCTTTGCCAGAGGACCTGTGCTTTCTGAATGAAGATGGAAGCGACTATTTGTATACGGAAGCACATGAAGATGGATGTGGAATGCGAATTACAGAACAAGAAGCGAGAGATCTAATGGAGCGTATTCCTGGTTTAATTTTTGTTATGGAAAGGTTCCCTTCCTAATGAAGCTAGAGACTGAAGCCAAAGGCAGATTGGGATTTTGGCAAATTGGAATTCTTTGCAGTTCAACTTGCTTTAACGCCTGGAATAATTTACAACTAGCAAGCAGGCTGACAAAATGATACATTATTCTTCCGGCCGCAAAAGGCACGGAAAACTCAAATAAATATTTTGAGAAATATCTTTACAAGTCATAATGAAATGTGATATATTCTAATTCCGGCCTTGAAAGAGTCGGAAACGAA
>NZ_BIME01000015.1 GCF_004000925.1 Paenibacillus illinoisensis NBRC 15959
CAACTTTTATATCTTATCATGTCCGAACCAATTTGGCAAGCACTTTTTTTGAAGCTTCTTTCGAAGCTTGTTAAGCTAGCTTACCGCACCGTGTTTCTCGTGTTTTCTTGGCCGGAATTAGAATATACCATGCCGAAAGAGTAATTACTACATGTAAAATATCCCAAATACTAATATCGAAGAAAGAATAGATTTATACAGATACTTTGACCATATTCCTGCAGTCATCAGTGTACATACTATATCTATACTTATCAGACAGAAGTCAACATCTATCCTAATCTATTCATTAGGTAGACATGTATTGTTACAGTAGAGGTAAGACTCATTAGTTTCTTTTCCGGAAGCATTTCTGGATTCGCTGTTGAAAGCATTCTGAATCCTTTGATACAACTTATATGATCTACTACAAATCACCTACTACGTTATATATCTTCTATTAATAGTAGAAGCCGATGGTTAGATATCTGATTAGGTGGCCCAACCACTGCCGATCCTCCCTACTTGTTTCCGAATCTACCCATCACAATCGTATCGTAGTACTCCCCGTTCGCATGTCTGCGGTCCTTTTTCAACACACCTTCAATTTCAAAACCCATTCTATGATATAGCTCTATTGCTTTACCATTGGTTTCTAATACAGTCAGCGTCACTTTCTCAACACCGCTCCTGTCAGCCCAATCGAGTGACGATTCCAGCAGTTTATTCCCGATGCCATAGCCCCAGTAATTTCGAGCAACACACACACCAAACTCAACTCTATGGGAAAACCGCTTCAGGTCAGACCCCTCACATCTGGCGTACCCAACAATCTCATCCTGCACAGTAGCCACAAGAAACAAGTTTCGATCTTTCTCTGTGTCCAAACGGATAATATTCCTGAACCCCGCTGCATCGATATAAGCTTCGCCCTGCTCCCGGTCCATGTTCTCCGTTTCTCCATCGATCTGTACACGAAGCGAAGATAACGACTCTGCATCCCTCTCTTCTGCCGATCTAATCGAGAAAGCCATTCCTTTTATGATAAACTCCTGTGTATGAATCTTCATATCTACCCTTCCCTCTATCTCCTATCCGAATTCGGATGGACTTTTGCCCGTAAGCATTTTGAATACCTGACTAAAATACGTCGCGTTTCGGAATCCCGTCATCTCACTAACCTCGTAGACCATGTATTGACCAGATTGCAGCAGCTCTATCGCCTTTTGAATTCGATATCCGTTTAGATAACCCACGAAATTTTCCCCGGTTACCCTCTTGAATAGCTGGCTCAGATATTTGGGATGTACAAAAAGCCCCTTCGCTATAGCCTCAAAACTGATTTCTTCAGCATAATGCTGCTCCACATACTGTTTCACTTGATCGACAAGTTTATTGCTCTTTTTCTCTGTCATCTCTTTCCGTGTCTGTTCGATCCATTCTCCAATAAATGCATCCATCCAGCATAGCAGATCCTGCAATGAATATTTGGTTTGAATATCCCTGAGAAACTCGCTCATGGCCATTGGCGGGCGTAACAGGGGATATTGTCTATTCCAACTGTGAATTAAGGTATTAAAAAGACTTACGGCTACCACCTGTACATCCTGAAGGCCAGTACACTTGCCAACCTTAAACAGCTGGCGGATTAAAAGCCATGCCTCTTCTGCCAAATCAATCTTCATGTCTGCCCATGACTCGTTCCATTGCTGTAGCAGCATAGAATAATCATGTACACTCGTTTCTACTCTTTGGATAGAGTTATATAAATAGATTCGGCTTCCTCCCTGAAATTCCGCCATCTCAAGTGCTTCTCTGCTCTCCAAATAAGAGTCCATTACCCCGCACAGATGATTTTTGGATGTTCCAATCCCAACGCTCATCTCCATTTTGAGATACGTAAATACTTGGTCAATCATCCTTTCCACAAGGGAGTACATCTCATGAAGCAGCTCTTCTCCGCCAAAAAGAAGCAGCACAAAAACCTGATCTGAATAATCCAGGATCTCTACCTGACTGTTCGGCAAGCGCACCGATTGTTCCTTGATCGTTTCCTGAATAATATCAGCCGCCCCGTAGCGGAGTAGCTGCCAGTCACGCTCTTTCATCTTTGTCAGAAATCCGGGGCGATTCAGCTGCAGACTTATTGCGCTTACCTGCGCAGACAAGGGAATGCCCACGTAATTCATACGTTCGCTAGGCAGCTCATTGGCCTGATAACGTGTGGTCAGGAGTTCGTGCAAAAACTGTTTGCGCAAGTAGGGAACTACCTTCCCGATCTCCTGCTTGTATGTCCGCTCCAGCCGCTCATGCCGCTCTCGCACCTCCTGTTCCAACAGAACTTCACGCAGCACAGATTCAATCTCTTCCACCTCTGCCGGTTTCAGCAGAAAATGATTCACTCCCCACCGCATGGCGGCCCGAGCATTCTCGAATTCGTCGTATCCACTTAAAATAATAATCGGCAGATGAGGATAATTGCGGCGAAGTGCCTGTGTTACCTCCAACCCTGTCATCCCTGGCATGTAAACATCGGTCATGACCAGATCAGGGCGCAGCCGCTCGAATTGTTCAAGCGCATCTACACCGTTGGAAGCTGTGCCTGCAATTCTTAGACCCAGAGAAGGCCACTCAATATGTTCGGTTAAAGCCTTAATCATATGTGGATCGTCATCTACAAGCATGATGGTTTTCATATGTTTTCACCGTCCAGCCAGAGATTTAACTGCTCTTTTGTCTCAATACGCGGTAGTGAGATCGTTACTTGCACACCACCCGAGCTACCTGTACGTAAATGAACGCCATATCCCTTGCCACAATATAACTGAATGCGCTGATGTACATTTCTTACACCGATACCTGATGAACTTTCCAGTCCCCACTCTTCTGGTAAACCTTGACCATTATCTATAATCTTAATAACGACCCTGGATGGGTCCTTAGTCTCTTCCCCTATTTCCACACGGATTTGAAGTGTCTTATCTTTGGGATTTGCATGTATGACGGCATTTTCAATAAAAGGCTGCAAAATAATTTTGGGGATGTAACAGCTCCGGACACGCGGATCGATCTGTTCTGCATATTGAATGGAGAAA
This sequence comes from Paenibacillus illinoisensis NBRC 15959, assembly GCF_004000925.1. Lineage (GTDB taxonomy): Bacteria > Bacillota > Bacilli > Paenibacillales > Paenibacillaceae > Paenibacillus > Paenibacillus illinoisensis. The sequence goes on from NZ_BIME01000015.1 coordinate 3,075, forward strand.
GGCAATCTTTCGGCCTGGATGCTGACATAACAACGGGCATGCTCCAGCTCATCACGAATTTTAATGAACATTTTGCCTCCACTAAGGCCAATGCGTAAAAGTTTGCTGAGCTGAACAATCATGCGGCTAATGTCTTTGGCTTCATAATCAAGCGCACGCCAGTGGATCATATCCAGTGTATTGTAGAGAAAGTGAGGTTTGATCTGTGCCTCCAGCAGACTTGTCTGGGCCTCTCGCTTGGCGCGGCTCTCCTCCTTCACCTGGTTCATCAATTCCGTCAGTCTGGAAGCCATATGATTGAAGCCATAAGCCAGATGAGCATACTCCTGGGTAAACGAGAGCTGTACCCTGGTTTCAAAGTCACCCTTCTCAAGCTGTCTCATTCGCTTAATCAGCTGACGAAGGGGCCGGATAATGCGCCGGACAAACAAATACGCGAATACGGCTGAACATACCAGTCCGACCAAAGCAATACCGAGCACCTGCCATCCGGCATACCTGACGGGAGATAGTAGTGTATGTACAGGAATCGTCTGTACCAAACGCCACTGAAGTGTCGCGGGCTTGGAATACAGCACGAGCTGCGCACCGCCACCATCGCCAGATACTACCTCGAATCCATCTTCATTCTGCCGGGCATGCTCTTGAATCCATTCACTGTCCACGACCGGTAGCGTTCCCCGAGCGGCTGTATCCACTGGCAGGAGCGAATTAGCGACAACTGCATCTTCATGACCACTGGAACGTTGGTCGTAAGCCCTTACCGGATCGGCATCACCCATCTGCATAATGACGTTCCCCGCCGTGTCCACGAGCAGCACCTGTCCATCCAATACCATGGGCATGTCCGCAAATCGGCGTACAATATCGGCACGACTCAAACGGATGAGGACATAGGCCGCCGTACTGCCACGACTGTCGAAGATCCGCTGGGCATAACCAACCAGGGAATGTCCTGATTCATTTTCCCGCAGAGGTACCCAGGCTGCATCTGCATGTTCCAGAGCTGCGAACCATGCGTCACCTGCAATCGTATCTACTGGAAAGATCCGGTCAGCCATCGTGACGTTAACCCCATTGAACGCATCCGTATACAACTCCACGGAAGTGATGCCTTCACTGACAACAAGCGTATGGTCCAGTATTTTGGCTAACTCCCGTCTTTGGTGAATCTGTGTAAGCCTCCCTGTTCCTGCTGTCTCCAGCAAACCTGAGAGCTCTCTGTTGCTCGCCAGCGAATAGGCGGTTCCTGTCACTCCAGTAATGAAATCAAAGCCGCGCCGGGTGCTCTCGTTAAGGAGTGCCAGCCGTGCTTTGCTAATCTCGGTAAAGGTTACGGTAGAGAATGACTGATATGCCAGCCAGACGATGCCCGATACAAGCAGCAGGTTAAACGCAATAAAGCAAGTCACCATCAGCGTGGTGAGCTTGCTTTGCTGCAGTTTGTGATTGATAAACAGGGATAATCTTCGTTTCCCCATGAAACCAACTCATTTCGTTTGAAAATTACCCTTTGAGCCCGGAGGTCGCGATCCCTTCCACGAAGTACTTTTGGCAGACCATAAATACGATGAAACAAGGCACGAGCGATAACACCGACATGGCAAACATCGGACCCCAATCCGATTGGGAGCTGGAATCAAGGAATAAGCGCAGCCCTAGCGGCACCGTGTATTTGCTGACATCACTCAGATAGATCAGTTGACTGAAAAAATCATCCCACGTCCACAAAAAGGTAAAGATCATCGTGGTCACCAGCGCCGGAAAGGCCAGCGGGATAATGACCTTCGTGTAAATGCGTACGGGTCCACAGCCATCAATGGTTGCCGCCTCATCCAGCTCTTTGGGAAGACCGCGGAAGAATTGAACCATCAAGAAAATAAAGAAGGCATCCGTGGCGAGCCATTTGGGCACCACCAGAGGCAGGTACGTATTCACCCATTCCAAATGGTTGAACAGGATATACTGCGGAATCAGCGTCACATGATGCGGCAGCATGATCGTCATTAACATCAGGCCGAAGCAGATTGCCTTGAAACGAAAATCGAGTCTGGCAAAGGCGTACGCCGCCATTGAGCAAGAGACCACATTGCCCAGCACCGCACCCAGTGACAGGACAATGGAGTTGGTCAGGAAACGGGAGAACGGGTTACCCTGGATTCCGGTCCAGCCGTTCATGTAATTTTGAAAGTTCCATTCCTGCGGCCAGAACCACGTCTCCGTGAAGATCATATGTCCCGGCTTGAACGAACTGCCAAGCATCCAGAGCACTGGATACAGCATGACGAGGGCAATTCCTGAAATCAAAATATGTTTCGCCATGACCCAAACAGCAGAATTCCGTTGTCCAATCATGATTTCCCACCATCCTCATAATGGACCCACAGCTTGCTGCTGCGGAATACCAGCAATGTAAACACGCCGATCAGGATTACCAGCACCCAGGCCATCGCCGATGCATAACCCATCTGAAAGAAGGAGAATCCCTTCTTATAGAGATATAGGGAATACATCAATGTTGAATTTACAGGACCCCCGCTGCCATTGCTGATGACGAAGGCTTGCGTGAACGATTGAAAGGAGGTGATCAGCTGCATGACCAGATTGAAAAAGATAACCGGCGATAATATCGGCAGCGTTATATTGAAGAAACGCCGGAGCGGACCAGCACCGTCTACCGCAGAAGCTTCGTCATATTCAGGTGGAATTTGCTTCAGGCCTGCCAGGAAAATAATCATGGATGATCCGAACTGCCATACGGATAACAGCACGATGGAATACAGCGCATATTTCGGATTAGCCACCCAATCCGGTGCCTTGATACCCACCATGGCAAGCACGCCATTGAGCAGGCCGTCGCCACCCAGCATTTTGCGCCATAACATGGCGATGGCCACACTGCCTCCAAGCAAGGTGGGGATGTAATATACGGTCCGGTAAATACCCAGCCCGCGAATTCCTTTGTTAAGCAGCATCGCGACAAGCAAGGCAAAGATCAATTTAATTGGAACGGACACAGCAACATACGTAAAGGTCACCTTCAGCGACTGGATAAACAGCTTATCCGATGTAAACATGGTCGTGTAGTTACCCAGACCGACCCAGGAAGGGGCGGCCAGGATACTGTAGTCTGTAAACGAAATGTATAATGAAACCAACATTGGGCCTAGGGTCAGAAACAATAACCCAACCAGCCATGGGGCCAGAAACAGAAGTGCTGCTCCACTATGGGCATACCTCCGTTTCACCCGCCGGGCTGCCATACGCTCGGTTCGGGCTTGACCGATCTGTGTTGTACTCATCTTCGCAACCTCCCCGCGGAATTTGAAGTCCGGATCTGTTCAAGGCTCTATTGACTCGATGCAAGTGTCGCCTTGGCGCCTTCAATGAATTGGGCAATCACATCCGATGTGCTGCCTTGACCAAAGGCGATCTGCTCACTTGCACTCTTGAAGCTGGTATCCACTTCGGAAAATCCCTGCGGGTAAGGCGGATCAATTTCACTGGAGTTTTTTGATACGACGTCGATAAACTTGAAGATAGCTTGCTCCGCTTCAGGCAGCGTAGGTTGCATTTTCTCACGAATGCTGGAGTTGACGGGTACTCCCCGCTCGGAGCCGAGAATGGCGGTTGCCTCCGGATCGTTCACCATGAAGTCAATGAACATGGCCACTTCCTTCGGATGTTTGGTTTTGGCGTAACCCGACAGGAACTGGCCTGCTTTCAGATATTCACCGATTTGTTTTTCGTTCTCGCCATGTGGGAGCACTTGTATGCCAAGCTTGTGATCCTGGTTTTTGTTCACCTGCTGGAACGTTAATAATTGGTTGGACCACGCAAAATCCATCGCGGCCGTACCCAGCGAGATCGGACGTGTCTCCAATGCGTTGGTTGTGGACGCCGTCACTTCGGCAGGGGTAACGCCCCCATTCTCGCGAAGGGCTCCCCACATGTCAAACCACTGCTGAAGCTCCTCATGGGTTGCCGCCATCGTCCCACCTTCGAATAGTCCCTTGCCTGTTTGACGAATAAACACCTCAAACATGTTGGTCGTTCCCGATACATCCGCTGATCCGTAGAAACCTTCACCCTTTTCTGCAGCAATCTTGGCTGCAATATCGCTAAAGTCCTTCCATGTCCAGCTCTCCTGAGGCTCTTCGATTCCAAGTTCCTTAAACAGAGTCGCGTCGTAAATGACTCCGGGTGCATTTACGCCTAACGTAATTGCGTATAATTTATCATCAATCGATCCGGCTTTGAGCATGCTCGCGTCATGGTCATCTGTACGGAGCTCTTTACTCTCGCTGTATGGGGTCAGGTCGAGAAGTGCACCACGCCGGGCAAAGTCGGTAAGAAAAGCGTAATCCATCTGTACAATATCCGGTGCATTCGAACCGGCTACCTGCGTGGTCAGCTTATCAAAATATCCGTCCCATCCGGAGTATTCCGGTTTGATCGTAATACCGGGGTGTTTCTCTTCAAACAATTTGATCACTTTGGTCGTCAGATCATGGCGAGTCTGTGATCCCCACCAGGTCATGCGCAGCTGAATGCTGCCCGAGGCAGCTTCCTCACTTTCCTCACCAGATGAAGCAGTAGACCCGGAAGATGCTCCGGAACAGGCTGTAGCCAATAACAACAGGGACATGCAGAACAGGGTTACCCATTTTTTAGTGATCAACATGAATGAATTTTCTCCCCTTTTATTATGGAATCGCTTACAAAACTATTGTAACGGCGTATTACCGCTCATGACATAAACAAAAGTAAGCTTTCCTGTCAAAAAAGTAAGGGGTTAGGGAGTAAAAACCACCGGAGTAAATCCTCCGGCGGTTTGTCATGTCACGAATGCATCATCTCCATGGGAGACCTCATTTTCTCTCACATTGAGGGTTGCGTCACTGTTGCAGGTGTTGTGGTCTGCCTAGCCAAGTGCTCTTTCATTTTCGCCACTTCGGTACCTGCCAGCATCATAATGCCAATACCATGGTTATCATTCGTTACAGTCAGCAGGTCCTTATCGTAATATTCCGCCGTGAAAGCATACCTGGATCCACTGCATACCCCGTGTACATTGCCTTGGCGGTCGATAGCTGTCCGGGTCAATCCGCTCCAGGCCCGCTCTGAAGCTTCAATATAACGCTCCGGCTGCTCCAACCAACCGAATCGAACACCCCGTGCAAACCCATATGCGAACATGGCCGTACAGGAAGCTTCCTGGTACGTGTTTGCATCATTCAGCACCTGATGCCATAACCCTCCCTCTCCCTGCAAAGCTGCATAACCATCACACAATTCATTAAAGAACTGGATTAATGCCGGGCGATCAGGGTGCTCTACAGGCAAAGCCTCCAATACTTCGGTCAGGGAAAACAGTGTCCATCCGTTCCCACGCCCCCACGGAATATGAGTTGCTTGTTCATATTTGAAATCATATACATGAGACATCATTTTGAACTCAGGCATAAACAGATATTTGCGATAAAGTATAAATTGTCTGGCTGCCTCGTCCAGCGCTGATTGCTCCCCTGTCAGGCGAGCATACCGAACCAGAAACGGGGTACTCATGTAGAGATCATCTGCCCACATGGTATTCTCAGCAAATTCCCCAATGCACTCGCGGTAAAACGCACCGTCTTCCTGCCGCTCCAACCGGAAAAGCATGAAATCAGCAATACGCTCGGCAATCGGTAGAAACGTCGGTTCATTACATTCCGAGTACGCCTCAAGCATGGCTGAACCAAAAGAGCCGCAGTTATCCAGCATTTTCATCATGACCAGCTGCTGGTTAACCGCCGGGAAGCCGTACTGTTCCCGATCCCATAGCGAGTAATCATACATTCGGGTGCATGCCTGCACATGCTCTGTTGCATAACGAATGATATCGGGTCGATCCAGATAACGCCCCGTTTGCAGTAGTCCATAAACAGTTACACCCAGCGGATAATCCCAGCGGCCGTAATTGGTCACACTGCCAACCGTCCACTTATTGCTAAGCATTGCATTTTCATAATACGGGCGAATCCATGCATCTGGCTGATCCAGCTGCCAATACGTATGCTCCCCATGCTTGTTTTGGTTATCGTCTTCATTGCTGCCCGGTGAAGCATTGATCCTGTACACACGGTCTGTCCGCAATAAATCTTGCACTTCCGGCTCCATTCCAGCTTGGAAAGGACCAACATACATCCACTTCTCCCCTGAAGCTCCATGCACATGTTTGGGCAGTTCCAATTCAAGCTGCTTCCCGTTCACGACTGCGTTCAAAGTGAAACTCCATGGCCCGGTAATCGCGCTGCATTCGCTGCATACTAATAGATCGTTCTGACCATAAGATGCCTGTATTTCAGACTCGAATGATCCTGCTTCCTGTAACTGTACAGCTGGCTTGCCATTTGCCCATATCGTTAGCGGTCCGGAAGAATGGCCGGATAAACTTATAAGGCTTCCCACCGAGTCCCTATTGTTTATTCGTGTCCAAGCGTAGGCCCGCTGTCCGGGAACATGTCCATATAATCGCTCCAATGTCGGTCTGGCCTGCTGTTCAATGGACCACTCCCTATTCGGAAACCACTCGAATATATCATCCTGTTCCCGTCCAAACAGGTTCCAATTAGGTTCAATACTTCCGGATGGGGATGAAATACTGAATGCGCGGGCAGCTTCTTCCTGATCAATAGGCTTCGTGTAGATCCATCCAGCTTGTCCCTGACGTTCCTGAAAAGGCGCAAGCACATTCAAAATGCGCACTTTCCCTTCATCCGAACCAAACTGGCATCCAAAACCGGCAGGGGTATATTTCATTTCAAGCAATAACGTATTCCAGCCGGGCTTGATGTCGATCCCCAATTTTACCGTGGCGTCCGGATTAATCTCGTCCATTACCGTTGAGCGATACACTAGCTGATCATTAAAATAGAAACGAACAGGTCCGTAGCAGCGAATGAGCACATCCAGGTTTCGAGTCTCATCTCCCCATACCAGGGCTGCGGCATAGGCTACTTGTCCTTTGTGGGTATCCGTGAATCGTTCACTCAGATTGAAATCATATAACCCCTTCTCATTCTGCAGAATACCCGACTTCTGGAACACCCGATATACAAAGTCAGCTTGCGCATTGGCACCGATATACCTCTCAGCCAGCACCTTCAATATCTGATCCTGATCCTCTCCAAAACGGTAATACATACTCTGCGGTTTATCAAAATACGTTGTCATGGATTGCCACAGTCCTCTCCAGATGGAATGAACACACTCTCTTCAAACGTAATTGTCCAAGCGTACAATTCAAGTATAGCGCTTAACCTTCGTGAGAAAATCTCTTGTACCACAGCAATTGAATCGTTAGCTTACGACTCATGCTTATTGCAAAACAGCCGAATAATATCCCCAGTATAACTGACAGGTTTGTTGGTTGGCTACAGAAATTTGATTGCGCTTTCATATTATAGAAATGAGTCCCCTACTTTTCCCCAAACAAAAAAACCGGACCACAAGGTTGTGGCCGGTCAAATGCATATTATCCGAAAATGGTAAAGTTAATGATTAGTCTATCTTCTGCATATTCAGATTTGGCCAGTCCGTTCCCATCCGCATCCACACGAATAAACATATCATACTGTTTTCTTACGTCATTCATTTTGTTTCCCAATTTCAAAGTGACAATGGTGCCTGTTCCTGAATTTAATTTGTCGAGTTTAAGCGTATGGCCATCATTACTGATCTGGCTGTCATCGATGCTGTAAGGAACGCCATTTATAACATAGGAATCATCCACACTAAACTTAAATGCATCGGTTGAATATTCAATCGTACCATCTACAAACTCTTCCCCAAGACTATAATCCAAGGTAAAAGGAAGATTCTGATATTCTGTTTGGAGATATTTCGTTTTATCTTCTTTCCCATCAAACCCAAAATGGCTTGATGCAGCAGTAGGAATATCTACTGGAGCCTCGCCTTTGACAAGCGTAAATGTAAACACATGTGCAGTATCTCTAGGTGACTCGTTACCAGCTTGATCCTTGGCAGTAATCACAAATCTATAATCTCCTGGAGGAAGGTTAAGCAAAATGGTCGGGGGCAGTGAACCGTCAGCCTGGCTAGGGCCAAGCAGAAGAGGACTAGCAAGCTCTTCCTCGTCCACGATATTGTTACCATTCAAATCAGTCCATTTGTAGAAAGCCACAATGGCATTCTCTTCTCCGACGGCACCTGGATCACCCTCAATTTGGTCAAACGTATCATTGTAGTTATCAATAACTTTAAATTTGCTAACGTCCACCATGGGAGCCTCAACGTCCAGTACCGGCTGCTCATTATGGACCAGCTTGATCTTTAACAAACTCGCCACGTCCCGGGCAGTTTCGTTGCCTGCCTTATCCGTAGCAGTCATAATAAACCGATATTTTCCCGCTGGATAATCCCCAATATCTCCCGCTGCGAATGATCCATCACTCAAGCTCTCGCCAAGCACAATGGCTGAGTTCAGCTCGTTACTGTCCACTTTTCCATCCTCGTTGAGATCTTTCCAAGGATATGCCTTAATGATGGCTCCCGCTTCGCTTACTGCTCCTGCCTCTCCCCAAAGCTGATCTTGTGTTCCGCTGTAGTTATCGTTAAAGAAAATCTGGTTCACATTCACTGATGGTGCCGTTATGTCAGAAGGTACCGAGGGGATGGTGCCTCCGCCGCTACTGCCACCTGACGATGAACCCCCACTGTTCGTGGTTGTCGATGGAGTTGGAGAAGGTGCTGGTTCTGATTCCGGCTCAGTTTCCGGTACTGGCGTTGGTTCAGGTTGGGTAGTTAGCTTTTCCTCTATTGCCTGCAGAAAACGGGAAGCGGTCAGCGCTACCGCCTGACGATCTGCCTGTAGCACTGGATTGAATTTGTTATTTCTGTCGCCCACAATGAAGCCGGCTTCCTGGGCAGCGCCGACTGCATCCTTGGCGTAATCCGATATGCTGCTGCTATCCTTGAACGTTAATGAAGCGGCTTTGCCCGTTACGTCCGTCCCCATCGCTCTCATCAGGGTAACCACCATATCCTGTCTCGATAACGTCTGACCACTGCCGAATTTCCCGTTACCCAAGCCGTTCAATAATCCTGCTTGATACACAGCTTCAATTGAAGCGTAAGCATAGCTATTGGCAGGCACATCCGAAAAAGTCGGACTGGAAGGTACATTAGATATATCCAGTTTCAATGCTTTGGCCAAGATCATGGCAAAATCCTGTCTTTTGATTTGACCGGCCGGATTGAAGCGACCATCGCTGATTCCGGTAATGATCCCTTCATTTTGCAGCCTTACAATCGCGTCCTTGGCGTATGATCCTTCAATATCCGTAAATACAGCTGCCCCATTGGCCTGTGTGTTCCACAAAGGTGTTGTTAACAACGAAGCTGCAAGCAGCGAACAGATAAAATGATGTCTTTTCAAGAAAAGCTCCCCCAATCCAAAATATACAAGTGTCATCCAGGTGTGGATACTACAGATGGAATTCAACTTCAATCAATAAATATAGGCATAGCGCGTCCTGCACATTATATAAGGAAGCTCTGAACCAATTCTGAACAATTCGTCTTATATCGACAAAATCAGAGAATCGGTTTAAAAATGGGAATGGCCTGCCGATAAAGGTATTAGAATGGAAATTCCACTTTTTGTATGGGAAAGGAAAGATGAGCCTTGAGTATCCTTGAATCTTTGGTAAATGCTATGCCTTTTGTAAGACAGATGTTTCGTGACGATGTTTCCATATCCATTAATGATCATGAGAAAGTGCTATATTTTGCCGAGGCCAACGGGCTGGAGATTGGTGTCAAAGTAGGAGACGAGCTGCACGAAGACTATAAGGATTTCAAAATGCTGACGAACCGGGATTCCCGTACCGTGGCAAGAATGCCAGGCGATCTGCAAGGCAGACCTTTTGACGCCATACTCATTCCGATTAAAGAGAACGATCAGGTTGTTGGCATATTGGGCGTAAATTACGCGCTGGATAACCATATCACCCTTGAGAAGCTAATCAGTGAAAATGAAGCAACCATTAACGCCCTGCTTGGTGGCATTCAGCAGATTGCAGCCCATTCGGAGGAACTATCCGCGACCTCGGAAGAGATCTTGCGCAACTCCAAACAAGCTGCAGAGAATTCAGTCAGTGTGACTAAGGTAACCAATGTAATCCGCGAAGTTTCTGAACAAACCAATTTGCTTGGCCTGAACGCCATGATCGAAGCCGCTCGCGTCGGCGATCTGGGAAGTGGGTTCGGTGTTGTTGCCAGTGAAGTTCGCAAGCTATCGGATCACACCAAACAAGCAGCCTCAGATATCGAAACTTCACTAGGCAGCGTTCAAGATTCAATGAAGCATATGGAGCTGGAGATTGGGCAGATTACATCCGCAACCGTGGATCAGGCGCAGTTGGTCAGTGAATTTATGCAAAGTATCGAGCAGCTCAGCGAAACCAGTGCGAATCTGAAAAAATTCGTGACCGAGATGCTGGCCTTGGAGTAGAAATAGCAAGATAATAGAACGGACAAATAGACAAACGCAATAATATGTACATATGCATTCAATAAAAGAAGCCCCCGACTGATTTCCTTGTGCAGGAATCCAGCGGAGGCTTTTCATTTTTGCTACAGGATAACCAGAATCATTCGCTAAATTTCCACAGCCACCCCGTAGTGGTCAGATACAACCGGGCCGTTCTTGCCGTTAAGCACGACAGTAGATGACTTCGCCTGCACCGGATGTTTGGAGAAGATGTAATCAATCCGAAGATCGCGTTTGTTGTCAGCCCATCCGGCAATGGCTTTGACTACCGTTGCTCCATCATCTTTTTGTTCGGCAGTGGTGTAAAGGTCATTCCAGCCTTGGCTGATGATGTGATCGTAGCCTTCCCCGCGCACTTCCGCAACATTATTGAAATCTCCCATAATAAACAGCGGATGATTCAGATATGGAGCAAGTTTGCTCTCCGTTAATTCCCACTGTCCCTTGAATGGTTCCTGTTCATCATCCCACCAGTTATAGTGTCCGTTCACAAACCACGTGGTCTCACCTTCAACGGCTGTCTGTATACCCACAATTTTGCGTGTCCGGTAGTTGCTATAATCGCGCATGTGAGATACATATTCTTCAAAAGAAGCTGTAATCGGCGTACGGCTCAGGATCGCCAGACCCTCATCGTATTTGCTGAATCCGATATGCGTGGGAACCCATGTCCAGTAATAGGTATCGGTCAGTTGCGTCAGCAGGACATGAGCGTAATTGTCTTTTTTGATCACGGCATCCGGATCGGTTGAGATAAAATGCTGCAAGTGTTCTGCAGACAATGCCGACTCTTCTATGGATTGATTGACCTCCTGCATGGAGATTACATCAAACTGATGTGTATTAATAAAGTCAGCCAGCTGGCTGATCTTGTTCAACTGGTCTTCTTCCGCCCAGGCGTGTGTATTTAACGTAAGTATTTTCATATATGCTCTCTCCTGTTGATTAAAATTGACCACTTCAAGGCCTGTATCGTTCCTGAAAGGAATACATACGCTAAGCATACACAATATGGAGCAATAACGCATGCAGGTGTGTAAATCCACCCCTGCTGTTTCCATTTATAATGATCAAAAAGTCTACTACAAGTTCTCTCAATCCATGCACGTGGACACCCATAACTGATATGATGGATACAGAAAATCCACACCATACGTCAAGGCGTATGGATCGTTAAACCTATGATTGCCCAGGAGATGGAATGATGAACATACCGATTGACATGAATCTGGATGATGCACAGTGGCAGCAATTGATTCGAGAGGTTGCCGAGCACTTTAATAATCTGACGATTATGCGCGGATTCCAATATTATAAACAGAAACGCGTTGGATCATTAACCTTTACGGAACATCACGGAATGACAGCCGACGTGCAGGGCTCTGAAGAGTATAATGTCACCTTAAGCGTCCAGTCTCTGCCCACCAGCTACTGTACCTGCCCGGTGGGTTCGCGCTGTAAACATATCATTGCCGTTATGATGAGCTATGCCGAGCTGCTGGAAAGGCCCGTGCATGCCATCGTTAATGCTCATTCCAGCACTGCTTTGAAACAGGCACCGAAGCCCGCAGCTTCCAAGTCTGCATTTCACTCCGATGCAGTATCCGAGCAAGATACAGATATCCCTCATCAACAGTACAGTCAGATCAGGGAACGGGCACTAGAGCTTGCAGGCCTGGAAATCACGGAGTGGCATGAACTGTTTGAAAATAGCTTGGCCCGATTAGGTACAGGCACGCCAAGTACAGCATATGTGCAAGAAGCTGCCGATGAACTGTATGCGATTAAGCCCAAATTATCCGCCGGGATGGATCAGCTATTTGAATTCCATGTACATCTGTACCTGATGAGATACTGCATCCCTTCTCGCCATCCTATCAGCCATACACCTGTCTATCTAAGTTACCCGGCACAACTTGCTGTAGATGCACTACAGAAAGGCATGGATCAGGTACTAAGCCGCCCCCTTCAATTCGCCGAGCTTTCGGATAATAAGCTTAAGCAGCTGTGGAAGCGGCTTGAAGAAACCATATCGTACCTCCGCACACAAATGATGTCCGAGACGTCCACACTGATGCTGTTCACGCCGATCTATCGGCAGGTTTGGCTAAATTGGATCGTTCCTCACTTACAAAATAATCATTTGCTCGTATCGGAGCTGAACATTTTACAGGAAATCGAAGATCAGTTGAAAGAAGCTGCCGTGAACACACCAAGCAATAGCGGAGGTCGTGTGCTAGGTATAGCCAATCTGGTAGGCAGCAGCCAGTCCGGTAAGCCTGGAAAATCGGCGCCCTTGCCACTTGTACTCGCGCAAAGCTGGATATACTTCCACTTGCATCAGGACGAGCAAGCCTGGCAACGGTTGACGAGCGGGAGTACGGCGTACGGCATCCCGGCAGAACATCTGCTGCATTTCCTGCATGTGCTCGCGGATGAATCAGATTGGAAACGGCTCGGTGCATGGCTTGCACAGCTTGGACCACTGCTGGCCAATCGCCGGAACGAACCTCTGCAGGATTATATGCAGCTGTGGGACATGACGATCAAACATCTTCCCGAGATGGAAAATCAAATGTGGGATACCCTGGTCAGCATGCTCCCTCACTCCCGTCCGGCTTACGAAGAAGCCATGCATAGCCGCGGACAGTGGCGGCGCTGGATTGATTTTCAGTTGAGTACGGAGACAGAACCGCTTGAATTTCGCGTGGCGGTACTGCAGCCGATTGAAAAAGATGCACCGGAACTCCTGCTCCCGTTCTACCACCAGGCCGTGGAACGTTACATCGGTCACAAGAACAGAGACGGTTACAAGGCAGCAGTCAAGCTGTTGAAGCGGCTGTCCAAAATCTACAAAAAACTGAAGCAAGAGGAACGCTGGGAAGATTTCATCACCGCACTGGCTGTGCGGAATAGCAGACTGCGTGCGCTGCAGGAAGAACTTCGGAAAGGTAAGTTGATCTCATGAGCCTTATACATCCCTATACCGAAACGATTGAAGTCCACGTCGCATTAACCGGATACGGTGATGCCTTATTTTATGGAGCCCTTAATACTCATCATTTTGTATCGGGGCAGTCGCTTAAGCAGCGACTATTTGCCTGGCATGCTCCTTCCTTCTACGGAACCGAGCTGGAGACGAGACAGATTGAAGATATCGATCTGGTGGTACTGCCTGCGGAAGAGGTCATCCCGTTCTTCGCAGAGATGCACACGCTGCTGCACATTGAATGGAAATGGGACGAGCAGGCTGCTCATCTGATCAGGCTTGCTCCTACACTTGCTGCAACCATTGAAAACCGAAAATATGTCCCCAGCTTCGCTGCTTATCGTACAGGTCAGCTGCAATGGAGCTGGGATCCGGATAGCATGAAGCCACAGGATCGATCTGCGCTGAGCAAAGCACTTGACGAGACAGACGAGAGCTACGCCGAAGGACTTAACGCGGCCTATTCAGCTACTGTATTCCAGCGGTGGTATAACACCGAGGAAGCTGCAACTGATCTTCGGCGCGAGTTCCCTCAGCTATTCCCTCAAGGGGGAACACCACCAAGGACAGCAGGAATGGATGCCCAGGCCTGGCTTGTCTCCATTGGATGGAAAGCAGACGCTGCCCCGTTCCGCCCGCTTCTGCAATTACTGGAGCCGGATGACGATGAACCCGCATGGCGGCTGCGTGTAGTTTTGCAGGATAAGCTGGATGCTGCTTCATTAGTTCCCGTTCGGCTTGATTCCCGCGGAAGACTTGAAGGTGAATGGCCGGAGGTGTGGACAGCATTTATCCTTGACCGTTCTGCCGGGTGGCTGGAGCAGCTGCGTGCACATTTGCCACGAATCAGCCGTTCCATCAGTGGGAGCCGTGATGTGCTCAGCGATCCGCTCAGTGATCAGGAAGCATGGCAGTTCCTTACCATAGACAGCGGCAGACTGCTGGAATCAGGCTGGCAGGTACTGCTTCCGGGATGGTGGGAAGCAGCCCGCAAGAAGAAACCCAAACTTCGTGCCAAGGTGAAGCCAGAGGAAGGCAGTGAACGCGGACAGTCCTTCTTCGGACTGGACTCCATCATTCATTTTGACTGGCGCATTGCGATTGGAGATACCGATCTCAGTGAAGAGGAATTCGCCGACCTCGTTGCCCGCAACGAGCGGCTGGTACGATTCCGCGGAGAGTGGGTACCACTCGACCCTGCCCTACTGGAGCAGATTCGCCGTGCCATGGGCGGTGTCGACCGGGAACAGGGGCTGTCGTTTCAAGACATTCTGCACCTGCATCTGCTGCAAAATGAGCAGCGTGAATATCGTCATCAGAAATGGAAGGAAGGACAGCAAACCGAGGAGGAGCAGCAGCCTCAGGCTAATGAGAACATTCGTCTGGAGGTCGAGCTGAATGAACACCTGAACCGGATCATTGCACAGCTTGGCGGCGGACAAGGCGGGGCTCCCTCCCTTCCCGTTCCGACTGGACTGCATGCAGAACTTCGCTCCTATCAAAAAGAAGGATTTGCATGGCTTGGATTCTTGCGCAAATTCGGCCTTGGAGCATGCCTTGCGGACGATATGGGGCTTGGTAAGACCATTCAGTTTATTACGTATTTGCTGCATCTCAAAGAGAATCAGCAGCGGTTACCCGGGGATGCTCCCGCCCTTCTCGTCTGCCCCACTTCGGTACTGGGCAACTGGCAGAAGGAAATCAGCCGTTTTGCACCTTCGATTAACGTCAGTCTGCACTACGGTGCACGCAGGCTTAGCGGAGAAGCCTTCAGGGAACAGACCGAGCAAGTGGATATCATCATTACGTCGTATGCTACCGCTACCCTGGACCAAGAGATGTTACAGTCATACACCTGGGCTTCCATCTGTCTGGACGAGGCACAGAACATTAAAAATGCGCAAACCAAGCAGTCCTTGGCGGTACGCAGTTTCCCCGCTAAACACCGTATCGCATTGACAGGTACACCAATTGAAAACCGGCTGGCCGAGCTATGGTCCATCTACGACTTCATTAATCCGGGATACCTTGGCAGCGCACGCGCTTTCCAAACCCGGTTTATCACCGCGATTGAGAAAGACAAGGATGAGCAGCGCATGCTGGATCTGCAGCAGCTGGTCAAACCATTTATGCTTCGCCGCAAGAAAAAGGATCCGAATATCCAGCTCGACCTGCCGGACAAAAACGAGATGAAAACCTACATTCATCTTACCGGCGAGCAGAGTGCCTTATACGATCAATCCGTGCAGGCACTAATGGATAAAATGAAAGAGCTGGAAGGCATTAAGCGCAAAGGTGCGATTCTATCCGCGTTAACCCAGCTCAAGCAGCTGTGTGATCATCCGCTGCTCCTGACGAAGGAAGCTCTGCCGGAGACGTTGTCTTCGGACGGCTCCAATACGGAGTATGACCTGTATAGTCCACAGGACATGGCGATGCTGATCAGCCGCTCCGCGAAGCTGGAACGGCTGATGGAGCTTGTCCGTGAGCTGCGTGAAGAGGGCGAGCGATGCCTTATTTTCACCCAGTACATCGGTATGGGTCAGATGCTGCAGCAGGTTCTCCAGCAGGAACTGCAGGAGCCTGTATTATATCTGCATGGTGGCACATCCAAGACGGCACGGGACCGCATGATCGACCAGTTCCAGTCCCGTACACTGCCTGCGCATGAACAGCCATCCGTCTTCATCCTTTCCATCAAGGCAGGCGGCGTGGGTCTGAATCTGACCGCTGCGAATCATGTATTTCACTTTGACCGTTGGTGGAACCCCGCCGTGGAAAACCAGGCCACCGACCGGGCATACCGCATGGGACAGACAAAGGATGTCCAGGTGCACAAGTTTATTTCCCTCGGCACGCTGGAAGAGCGTATAGACGAGATGTTGGAGAGCAAGCAGCAGCTTAGCGACAATATCATCACCAGCTCCGAGAACTGGATTACCGAATTGTCAACAGACGAGCTGAAGGATCTCTTTACTCGCCGCCGCGACTGGTCTGGTTAAGGGCCGGAAGTTGCTATATAGGCTAATGGATAAGAAAGCAGAAAAAGCGAAGTTACCGACGCTGCGTCGAGAACTTCGCTTTTTTGTTATACCTCATGACCTTCCATTGACCACAATGGATCAGATAAAAAGTGTAGATTAACGCATGTTGCCGATGATCGATGATCTGGAATCCTGCATTTTTTTGATAAAGTTTGTCATCACGTCAAACGCCTCATTACGCTTGTTGGACAAGGATTGCAGACGCAGCATGTCCATCTGTTGGGAGCTGGAGAGAGCGTCAATTTGATTTTTGAGAGACTGCGCCAGCTCGAAATCCCCACCTTCAATGGCTTGAGCAAGCTTCCCATTCAGTTCCGCAATCGCTGCATTACGACTCTGTACTGCTTCCAACTGGGCTTGCAGCTGTGACTCAATTAGCGCGGAACGCTGCTGCTGAACAGCCATAAGTGCGGATTCCAGGTCCATTCCCTGCAGATTAATAGATGAAATGCCTGATGGTGACGGGGTTATTGAAGACGCATATGTACTTTCTGTAAAAGCAAAAGAACCAACCGATACTGCTGTAATGGTTGCCATAACAACAGAAGAAATAAATCTACCTTTTCTTTTCAAAAGTATCACCTCCTTGGATTGTAATAATCCCGTTACAGTTACATAACGGACATTATTCGACATCATTATATCAAAGGACCTAGCTCCTTCAACCCAAACCAGAAATATTGAGACAAAATTGATACACCAGCTGAGTACTCATACGAACTTCGTACGAAAGGCCTCCTCTCCCCCGTCTACTGACTATCCCCAACCCATCTGAAGGGTATAGCGCGTTCCCAAGCGTCCATATTAAGCAAGCATTTTTCCTTTTTAAAAAAAATTGTGACCATATCAGCCCACCGAAAGTCTAATTCATGTAAAAACCAAGCGGGGAGCTGTTATCCCGTATCCCAAGAAAGGAGCTGTTATCCATGGACCCGACCGATCTCGTCAACCAAGCCATTCAGGGAGATCGTGACGCCTTTATCAGGCTCATCCGAGAAATTGAAAATTCCCTATACAATACAGCAAAATCCATGCTGCGAAAAGAGGAGGACGTAGCTGATGCCATTCAGGAGACGATCCTGAAAGCTTATAAATCCATGCATACGCTTCGTGAACCCCAGTATTTCAAGACCTGGATGTTCCGCATCCTCATTAACGAATGTAATACCATGCTCTCCCGTCGCTCCCTCTCCACATCATATGCAGAGGTGCCTGCCAAGCAGGAAGTATCCAGTCCCTACGACGAGGTGGATATGAGAGAAGCAGTTGATCGACTGGAAGAATCGAAACGAATTGTCATTGTGCTGCATTATTTTGAGGATCTAACCCTGCGTCAGGTAGCGGATACGCTGAATATATCCGAGAGCGCGGTAAAAATGAGACTTAGCCGGGCACGGCAGGAGCTATACCAAAAATTCAAAAACTTTCGGGAGGTAAAATTGCATGTCGAACCCATTTAATATCGATCAGGAGTTAAAAAAACAAGCAAAGGAGCGCCCTGTCATGTCTAATCTTGTACGCACTCGAATTGATGCCACACTGGAGTCTCTTCCCGAATCACCCAACCAGCTGAATAGTGAACAGGCTCAGCGTCCGCGCCGGGTTAACAAAGGAATGCGACGTACCGCAGCGGCTGCCGTTGCCGCAGGTGTATTAGGTGTTACCGTATTTGCATCCGGATTTGTGTCTCCAGCCATGGCTGATTCTTTGCGCAGCATTCCGCTCGTAGGCAGTCTCTTCAGCTCAATTGAAGCGGATATGGGTCTGAGAACGGCGGGTAACGAAGGTTTGACTAACCCAGTAAACAGTTCCTTTGCTTATCAGGATGTAAAATTCAAGGTGTTGGAAACAGTATACGATGGCACACGCGCAGCATTTCTGGTTCATGTCACGGCTCCCAACCTGAATCAGGGCATGTATGATAACGGCAAGGACATTGTGAAGCTGAGCAGCGGAGTCGACAACGTTTCCCTCGATGTCAATGGGTTTAGCCCAGATGGCGGTCTGTTCTATAGTTCAGCCGGGGCGAACGAGCCTGATACCCTGCTTTTTGAACAGGTCATTCCTACGGATCATAAAGGTGAATTCCCGGATCAGTTCGATGCCAAGGTTAAGTTGACACTACAAGGGCTGGATCATGAGTTTGAGTTAACCGTTCCATTTACCAAATCAACAACGGATACCTACAAGGTTCAGCCTGATACCATCATGGAGAATGACTTGTTTACCGCCACTGTTACGAAAGCCGAGGTTACCCCTATCACAACACGCTTAACTGCCGCCATCGGTTTGAATGGGAAAGAAACGTTGACTGCCAAAGAAAAAGAACAGCTGCAGGACATCAGGTTTGCCATCTATGATGATCAAGGTAGACAACTCACTGCACTCAGCGGCGAGGGTATATATGAAGATAACCAGTTGAAATGGGAAAGCATATATGCAACAACAGCGAAGGATGTAAAATACCTGGTAGTGAAACCTTTTGAGGTGAAAGATGACTTTACCGAAGAGGTCAAAGACAATCAATTTATTCAGGGAATGGAAATGAAAATTCAGCTCCAATAGCTCGAACTCATTTCCTTGCAAAGGGGTCATCGCATGTCCATTCAATTTACCATTTCATCTATAAGTGTCCTTGGTCCACTATTTATTCTGATTCTGCTCGCTCTGGTGATCCACGCCAGGGTGAGCAAAGTTAGATATACAAGCAAACAGTATATGCTGATGCTGACATTCGCTATATACATGCTGGGCGTGCTGCATTTTGTATTTTTCCCGATTGATGTGAATATCGGAATCTATGCCAACCAGACACCCTGGTACAAGAACCTTCAATGGGTTCCGCTGCTGACTGCGGATGCGCCAAGTTTCCTTCTGAACATTGTGCTGTTTATGCCGCTGGGGTTCCTGCTTCCTCTTTTGAAACCTTCAGTTAACTCGATTCGCAAAGCGGCATCGGCGGGCCTAATGTTAAGTTTCACTATTGAAATATTGCAGCTTGTAATTAGGATTACTCTGGGGAATGGCCGCTCGACCGATATCAATGATCTGATTGCAAATACGGCAGGAAGTGTGCTTGGTTTTGTTATTCTTGGTCTGCTCATTCGCCTGATTGGCCAGAATCTGATTCTTCCCTGGACCATGCGAGGGCACAAGCGCTCTACTATGCGTTAGAATCGTAAATCTGAAAATGAGTATGCCTCCCGAAAGGCAAAACATGGTCTGTTCCTCAAGATGAAAAAGTCAGCAAGCTGTGATACAATGAAGGAATTGTGTATTCGCAGACAGACATGCAGATAGAGCTCATTTTTGACGCTCTCCATCTACTGATCATGCTGCCAATCTAGGGAGGTTTATGGAACAACCATGCTCATTATTGGTATCGCCGGAGGGACCGGCTCCGGTAAAACGACGGTAGCTCGCTCCGTCATCGACCGTCTTGGATCAGGCAAAGTGACGTTTATATCCCAGGACAATTATTACAAAGATCAATCACAGCTCACTCCAGAGCAGCGTCGACTCACCAATTACGATCATCCGTTTGCATTCGACAATGATCTGTTGATTGAGCATCTTACCCTGCTGAAGCAAGGACAAACGGCATATGCTCCCGTATATGACTTCACCATAGATAACCGTGCTGCCAATGAGACGGTTGAACTCGCACCGAACCATATCGTTATTGTAGAAGGCCTTCATGTGCTCATCGACGAACATCTACGTGCCCTGCTGGACATCAAGGTATTCGTCGATACCGATTCCGACGTTCGTATTTTGCGGAGAGTGTTGCGGGATATGGAGGAACGTGGACGTACGATTCAATCCGTTTACAAACAATATCTCGAAACCGTCAAACCAATGCACGATGCCTTTATCGAGCCTTCCAAAAAGTACGCGGACATTATTATCCCCGAAGGTGGACATAACGAAGTTGGCATTCAGATGTTGTCGATTTTGACCGAGAAGTACCTGACCGGAGAGAAGTGGAACGGCGCATAGAAGATATCTAATGTAGAATTGTTAGCCGTCTGCCTCTCCTGGTTTGAGAGAAGTAGGCACGGATCGGCTACTACATTCAATGTAAATTTAACTGAAATCCAGGCTGCGTTGATGCAGTCTGGATTTTTGGTTTATTTTGTTTCTCTCTTTTCAAATGGGGGAAAATGGGTTATCCTTGAAATATATGAGCTTGGTAACTACATATTTAGACCTTCTACCTTAAAGCATAAGGCTATGAATCTACGGATTCGTGGCCTTTTTTTGTGTTTTGGGAGGTTGGATGGGTCTAGAGGAGGGGTTTTAAACCATAATTCGTAAGACTAATATTGAGAAATAATACCAAATACCCAGTTAGACATGGTAGAATATTGATGATTCTTACAAATTTAGTATCTAGCAGTATCCAGTACATAACCACTACCAGGATTTGAAATTAGAAAGGAGCAGTATTCATGAAGAAAATGATTCTCACCGGGGTTACGGCATTGGCTTTGCTTACAGGGGGCGTAATAGGTTCAGGAAGTATCGGGAGTTCAGCAGAAGCCGCTCAAGCTACGCTAAAATTCAAAGATGTCCCTTCGACACACTGGGCGGCTGCAGCGATCAACTCCGCAGTTGAACAGGGATTTTTCCAAGGGTATGCCGATGGAACATTCAAACCAAGCTCACCAGTGACCAAGGCCGAAATGGCTAGTATTCTCGGACGACTAACCGATCAGCCTAATGCAGCCATACAAGAAACCAATAACTTTACAGACGTGCCTGAATGGGCAAAAAGTGGCGTATCCGCTGCGATTGCCAAAGGATTCATCAGCCCTGCTAACTACAATGGAAAACTCGATGCCAAGGCATCTCTAACACGGGGTGAAATGGCGACCTGGCTGGCACAGGGGCTGACCGTGGTTGATTCGGATTACAAACAAGCTCTGTCTGATGTAAGCAATACTGTGATACCTGCGAAGGAGTACTTCACGGGCAAACTGGCAAGCAACCAAAAAAATGCTGTCGCTGTTGCTCTGGGTACAGGGTTGATGAGTGTTGCTAACGATAAAAATTTTGGAACAGATCGCACCACGACAAGGGCCGAAGTTGCTGTACTGATTGCTCGTTATACAAGTGTGACGAAAACGAAGCCTGCTGACTTTCAGGGTTTGAATGAGTTGCGTGCAGTTGGTTTGACTGGGACGAATTTGAGCATTATTGCACCTAAATATCAGATATATCCTGAAAGAAGAGTCCCCAAATCATATGATTATAATAAAGTTACAGATGACTTTTCAATGATTCGTAACGAAGAATTGGTCACAGTCACTAATTATGCTGATCTTAGATTAAAAAACTGGATTGTGGTCAACCCATATGTAAATGTTCATGAGAGAAGTATTTACTATCCTGTATTTGTTGATGAGAAAGATCGGCTTATAAGAGGAGCATATTACTCATTTGTTGAATTTGATATAAATATTAAGGACTCAATGAATCAATTACAAGGTGGCAGTTTGATTAACTCTGCAACTATTAATCCTCTTAGGTCCCCCAACAGTGAAGCAGTATCCGCTTATAATGTGCCTCGTATTAGTGAGTTAATCGGTGCAAGAGGTATATTTAATGTGAAAAATCCTGTTTATTGGGCAGAAGGTTTGTTGCATTTTGATAAAGAACTAGATCCAGACGTTCTTCTTGTACTAAAAAATGGAACTATTTATGGAGTAACAGCAAACCATTAACCACTTACTATCAAAATAAGGGTGATTAACCTTGGGTCTTACTAAAATATTAAAAAAGCCCCTTCTTTCAGTCCTCGCAATAAGTTTGATCTTAACTTCACCTCCAGCGATTTTCGCGGGAGGTGGCCCTGGAACCAAACCTATACTAGAGGCTGCAAGAATTGTACCTTCTACCCCCGCAAAATCTCAAAAGAAAATAATTCCGCTAGAAGGTAAGGGATTAACTAATATTGGAATATATATTTATCAATTAGATAATATGAAATGGAAAGTTGATGGAGAATGTAATGGTCAAGAGCTGTCTAACAACTCTTCTACAAACAAACCAAACTCTTCTACCGTATGCATAGATTTATCTTTAGAAGCTCCAAGTTACAGGCCTACAGTTTATTATGATATAAATGATGAACCAATCTCTAACGCAGAAATAGTTGAGAACTCCCTTGCACCAGAATATATGGATAACTCCAAGTATTACCAACCTGGGCTGCCTATTTTATTAGGCGTAGATTCTTTTAACAATAAAAGGGTTAAGTTTCAGATGCAAATAGGTGGAGCCATTGAGCCTACAGAATATAGACCTTATAATCCACCTAAATACTCTGCAGACTATTTATTTAATACCGACCTATACTGGTACGGCAAAGCCGAGATTACCAAAGAAATCAATCTCACCAATGGCGGTCAGCTCAGCATTAACCAATCCAAGCAATTAAATGCAACCGTAAAGACCAAAACCGGTGATGGAAGCTTTGGTGCTGAAACCAATGTAAATAGCGGTAATGGGCGCACGACCTGGACTTCCTCCAACCCTGGTGTTGCAACCGTTAGTAATTCAGGATTAGTTCAGGCCGTAAGCAGGGGGACTACGACCATCACCGTACTGTGGGAGAAAGACGACTTCCAATTAACGACAACCACAACGATTGGTGTAGATGAGGATCCCGGAAACGGGGATGGCGGAGGCAATGGGGGCGGAGGTGGTGTTGGATGTTCACCGACAATCGGGCCACCATCTACAGGGACGATTATGAGCAAGAGTGACCTTGATCCAAATGCTAACGGTGTAATAAAGTCAGATAACAGAGGGAATGAGACATTCAATGTACTGAGAGGAATCCCTACTTCTGAGTCACTGTATACCAATGCCTTTGCTGACAACTATCTCTTCAAGCAGGCCTGGGCGAAAATGTCGGGCAAAGTTACGTATGATTGCAGTGTTACGCTATCCTATGACAGAGAATGGACGGTTCCCGGACCACCGCTCTGTACCGAGGATGGCTGTACGGATGGACCACCTGTTCCAGCCAATGACACCGTAACCAAACCATACAATTTCCAGATTACACGGGACTACTCGTACTGGAAAATCAACAATCTTGAAGTGTACAAGATCGCAAACGCGACCATGCAGAATTATGCCCTGCCGGGTGAACTGGTCACCATGACTCCATCCGGATATACACCGCCAACTTTGGTATCCAAAAATGATGACAACGTGGAGAGCCACGTCAGACCAGGGCAAACAACGTCTATCTCCTATACCCCACCTAAATTAACAGGCGGGCTGAATGCACCTCCCGATGTGCCGGATGATACATCACGTTTGAAGGGCATGGCGGAGTCCAACACCCCTCAGGCAAAAGTGAATAATGACTCGGTCATATTTAACAATACCAAGATTATGGATGACACGGAGGCGACCAAGGACGGACCTACGCCATCCAATATTCCTAACCCTACAACGATTGGCCAGGATGTCCTGTATAAGCCAAATAACATGATTAGTAACACGCTGGTCAACAAAGAAAACACGCCAAGTTCCGGTACCATTTATTACGATCTGCTGCCCGGGAATGTAAACGGCGGCGCCAACAAAGATTTCCCAATTAACGGTATTAACACCGTTACCGTGCACACCCCTGTCGTAAACTACGCCCTGGTATCGGATGATCAGGCTCATAATCAGAAGACGGTTCCGGATCTAACCCGGTCAGCACTGATTCTGGAACGTCCATTTATTGTACGTATCCCAACGACTGGTCAGCATTTGGACGCAGCAAGTTACCCTGGCTATGGCAACCGGGACTATGCCAAATATTTTCGATTGAAACAGGTGAAATTCCCGTTCGATGTCTACAACGCGGACAGAAGCCAATTTATCCCGGCTAAAACCTGGGTGGATATCCCGGTAAACCAGCTGGACACCAGCTTTTACCTCCCGGTATGGGTAGACGAGGGCAACTATGAAATTGAATTCCGCAACATTGCGGAGAACGCACCCTCCAACTTCACCGAACAGCAGGATGCCAATACCAACCTGGCCCATCACGTAGCTGCCGATACGGTTCCAGTCGACGTCATCGGTAGGCTATACGATTTTCACGTCACCGACATCTCGGACTACAACTGGGAAAATGTTTTTCGCAAGCAGCCGGACAGCCCGGAGCCAACAGGAGTCAGCTATTGGACAGGCTTGAATCGTATAGATGGTGACCCTCGTGGCAACCTGGCACCTTTCGTACTGCCCATTCGTCCAGGCAGCCATCCCATACAGGGATTCAAAAATGTGGCTGTAAAAACCGGGTACCATATCAAGTTTGACCTCAAAACGAAAGGTAATATGTTTGGTCAGCAGGATGGGGTACGGATTACGCCAACTTTTCATTTCGTCAACGAGGATGGTACCTCCCGGCAGGAGGTAGATCTGTATTACCACAGAGGACAGGAAAGATTTATCCGTATCGGATCTGCACAGGATTTGGAGAAACGCTTTGTGGTTCTGAATGCCCGTTTGCGGAATGTTCCTGGTACGGAACTGGGCGATGCTGCCCGTTATCGATACACCTATGAACTGACCAAAGAGGAGCAGAGCCAAGGCACACTGGCAGAATACATGGTTCGTTTCGTCGATCAGATCTCGCACCAGAAAACGTGGGTGGGACGTTATGATTGGATGATCCTGCCCTCATCCATTCGCACATTGATCGGACCCAAAACGGACATCCCGCAAGGCGTTAACTTGGATCGGGCAAATGCAGCCATCCAGCACTGGTACGGAGAATACAGCCTGCCAGCCGATGTATATGCCGTGCCGAAAGGCACGGATATGGAGCCACTTGCGAGACAAAACCAGTTGGATGAAAAGTCCGCTGTGTTTCTGAGAAATGGGTATATCGTAGTCAACTTCAATATTGAAAGTCTACGAGATGGCGATACTGACGCGCCTCATCTCCAGTACATCTATGCACCTCTGATGAATCAGTGGCAGATGGAGGGTTTTCAGAACAATCCAGTCGATACTGAAGGCAATTCTTGGCCCATCCAAGACGGGGATGTTGTCTTCTACCATGCCAATCGGTCGAGCCGAAGCGACTTCCAATCCCAAGTGCCACATTAAAAAAAGATATCAGGCGATGCTTAATACTCGGCTGAGTCCCCCATGCTTACGTATATTGGTTTTAATAGATCGGTTTGCGTACATCGGTTTACTTACATTGTAGTACTTTTCAACAGCAGTTCATCATTTCATATAGTCCTTATACAGTAAAAGGATTACTCCGGCCGTCACCACCATGACCCGGAATAATCCTTTTTCTTCGCTTAATTATAAAAAAA
This sequence comes from Paenibacillus illinoisensis NBRC 15959, assembly GCF_004000925.1. GTDB lineage: Bacteria > Bacillota > Bacilli > Paenibacillales > Paenibacillaceae > Paenibacillus > Paenibacillus illinoisensis. Next base: position 29,010 of record NZ_BIME01000015.1, read on the forward strand.
CCACAATACACCGTACCAACTCAACCGGTGATGCCTTGCAGGGCATACTCTCGCATCTTATCCTTGATCTCCCTCACCGACAACACCGAAGTCATCAGGTTTCGTGTATAAGGATGACTGGCTTTACGCGTTAGTTGTGCACTTTCTAACACCTCAACGACTTCACCCTTGTACATAACCGCAGTGCGATCGCTAACCTGCTGCACCACGGCCAGATCATGCGATATGAAGATATATGAGATCCCTGTCTCTTCACGCAATCGGACCAACAGATTCAACATTTGCTGCTGAATGGAAACATCGAGAGCCGAGGTAGCCTCATCAAAAATAATCACATCCGGCTGCACTCCGATCGCCCGGGCAATAACCACTCGCTGCTGCTCCCCACCACTGATTTCGTGTGGATACTTGTCAGCAATCGCAGCAGGCAATCCCACCAGCTCCAGCAAACGATGAATTTCCTTTTCGCCCTGCCTGCGTTTGATCAGTTTATAATTCAATAAAGGCTCAAGGATAAATGATCCCACCCTCATGCGGGGATTGAAAATCGCCGAAGGTTCCTGAAAAACCATCTGAATCTGCTTGCGCTGCAGCCGCAAAGCCTCTCCACTGATCAGAGTAATATCCTGCTTACGATAGATGATATGCCCGGAGGTTGCCTTTTCCAGATGGGTTACGCATTTGGCCAAGGTGCTCTTGCCACTTCCGCTCTCACCTACAATTCCCAGACATTCTCCCGGATAGAGCTTCAGGTTGATCGATTGCAATGCTGAATGGGCTCCCTGGCCCCTGGATTCGTAGGTTTTACTTAAATTCCTCATTTCCAGAACGGGTATCCTCTCATCTACCATCCGTATTCTCCTCCAGTTCAGGTACTGCAGCTAGCAATTCGCGAGTATAGGCGTGACGTGGACTTGTAATAATACTTGAAGTTTGTCCAAACTCAACCAGTGACCCGTTCTGCATCACACCGATGTAGTCTGCCATATGGGCTGCAACAGCAATATTGTGCGTCACAATGATCATCCCTGTTCCCTGACTTGCCCGAAGGTTCGTCAATCGTTTGATCACTTCAACCTGAGTGGTTACATCCAGCGCACTGGTCGGTTCATCGGCAAGCAGCAGCTCTGGCTCCATCGTTACCGCCATGGCAATTGCCGTTCGCTGCTTCATGCCTCCGCTAAGCTGGCCGGGATACATGCTCATCATCCGCTCGGGGTCATCCAGTCCCATCTGTGAGAGCATGTCCACCGCCATGGCATAGGCAGCTTTCTTCGATAGTTCAACGTGTGTACGGATCGCCTCGATGTACTGACTTCCTACTGTACGGATGGGATTCAGATAAGAACCGCTATCCTGAAAAACCATAGCCATCCGCTTGCCGCGTATGCTGCCCCATTCCTTCTGCGAAAGACTAAATATCGATTTCCCCTGAAATAAAATGTCTCCCCCGGCATACTGCCCGCCGTCTGGAAGCATGCCGAGCAAAGCTCGAAGCAACGTCGATTTACCACTTCCGCTCTCGCCCACGATTCCGATAATCTCCCCGGCATTCATTGCGAACGATACATTCTGCAGTGCAGGTGAACCGCTCTTATATGCTACAGAAAGCCGATCTACACCCAGCAAGTTGCTCATTATTGCCCAACCTGAATATTACGATCCAGGAGATAAAAGTCGATCGGATACATCGTCGCACCCTGAACGTTGCTCTTGCTTACAATGTTAATTGGAGTATAGGTAATAAACATGTATGCCGCATCATCCAGAATCATCTGCTGGGCTTCTGCAGCCAGTTCATATCTTTTCTCCACATCGAATTCGGAATGCAGCTGCTGAATCACCGCATCCAGCTTCGGATTGCTGTATCCACCGATGTTCCACTCCGCTCCCGTTTTGAAATAAAAGTCGAGAATATACTGGGGATCTCCGGTAATCCCTGTATTAATGCTGGTCAGCGCCAAATCGTAGTTCCCGCTTTTTTGGTGATCAGTCAGATCCTCGTAAGAGGTCATTTCCAGATTAACTCCAATTTCCTTGAGTTGGGACTGCATTGCAGCAGCCACAATGGAGTCCGATTCATAAGCCGAATTGAGAATCAATTGAAGCGTTAGCTTCTGTCCGTCTTTTTCCCGAATACCGTCCCCACCCGCATCCATGTAGCCAGCCTTATCCAACAGCTTCTTGGCTGTCTCCGGTTCATAGTCATACCCCTTGACCTGATCATAGCCAAAAGGCAGAGCCGAGGTAAACGGTCCTTTGGCCGCCTGACCGCCCACCAGTGTGTTTGCATACATCTCGCGGTCTATGCCGTACGAGATTGCCCGCCGTACGTCCGGCTCACTCAGCAGCGGATTCTGCGTATTAAACCATACAAACTGCGTACGCAGGCTCGGGATTTCATCAATCGTATATTGACTCTGATCCTGGAATAATGCCAGGTTGCTTCGTCCCACGTTGCTGGCTACATCAATCTCACCCGATTGCAGTGCAAGGGCACGCGTGCTGTCATCCTTGATATATTTGAATGTAATGGTATCCACATCGGCTGCCCCGTCCCAGTATCCGTCATACTTTTTCACCTGAATCTCCTGATCCGGGGTATAGCCTGTTACCATAAACGGCCCTGTAGCGATAGGCTCACTCTTGAATTTGGACGTATCCGCGCTCGTATCCACGATTACAAACAGGGGTTCAGCAATATTGCCAAGAAGGGATGCATAAGGCTCAGTTGTTTTAATGGTCAGATCCTGACCTTCGCCAGTCATGGAAGCTACCGGCAAGGTCGACTGTCCTCTCTCATTTAATTCGATGGAACGTTCAATGGACTTCTTCACCGCATCTGCCGTGACCTTATTACCGTTATGAAACGTTACACCTTCCCGGATATGAAAATGCCATGTCGTATCATCGATTCGATCCCAGCTATCCGCAATTTTCGGTACCAATTTCATATTTTCATCAAACTGAATCAGGGTCTCTCCTATTGCTGCCCGTGTAAGGGTCCAGCCGTTCCACTCCTCTGCCGGATCCAGATTACTTCCAAGCCAGAATAGCGCTACATTCAGATGAGTCGGTGTACCAGCACTGCCTTTGTCCGCCTCCACCTTTTCGCCAGATGATGATGAGGTGGAAGTATTTGTTGGGGTTTGGCCACATGCCGCGATAATACATAAAACCAATAATGACAGTACGGTAAGCGTTAGTGTTTTTCCATATCTCGAATTCATTCCCGTTCCTCCTGTTAAGCTGCCTTTTTCTTGGGATCCAGCACATCCCTCAGACTGTCGCCCAGCAAATTAAAAATGATCACCGTGCAAAAAATCGCAAGTCCCGGATAAATCAACAGCCACGGAGCTGTCTGCAAATATCGTCTGCCTTCATTCAGCATCGCCCCCCACTCCGGTTCAGGAGGCTGAGCACCCAGCCCCAAAAAGGACAGGCCTGAGATGGATAACATCATGCCTCCCACATCCATCATCGCCATAACGATGAGAGGAGACAGCATGTTGGGCAGGATGGTTCTGGTGATGATCTGAATCTTCCGTGCGCCGCTGAAGGCTGCCGCAGCGACATACTCCTTTTGCTGAAGCGAGATCACCAGACTTCTTGCCAGTCGTGCATACTTCGCCCACCAGACAACAGCCAGGGCAATTACCGTATTAAATAGACCTGGCCCCAGCATCCCCACTACTGCGATGGCGAAGATTAATCCTGGAAAGGCCATCAGCGTATCGGATAACCGCATCAGCACTGTATCCGTCAGACCACGGGCAAAACCTGCGATAACACCAATGGCTACACCAAGCACAAACACAATTCCGATCATCATAAATGTAAGCAGAAGCGAGGTCCTTGCCCCGTAAAGGATACGGGATAACACGCAGCGTCCAAGCTGATCGGTTCCAAGCGGATATTCCGAACTGGCTGGCTGCAGTACCTTGGCAAAATTCGTTGCCAGTGGATCATGCGGTGCGAGCAGCGGCGAAATCATGGCGAGAATGACCCAGAGGAGGGTCAGTGAACATAGAAACGTGAACCAGCGATGCTGTGTCAAAATAAGCTTAAATTCTCTCATTTTATACATCCACGTCCAGTCGAATCCGCGGGTCATGCAGATGTGTCCAGAGATCAACCATCAGATTCAGCAATACATAGATGGTTGCCATCCAGATGACGTAGCCCTGAATCAGGGGATAGTCCCTTGTAAAGATGGCATCCACCGCCATCTGCCCTACACCCGGCCATACGAACAAACTTTCCACAATGGCTGCCCCGCCGAGCAGGGCGCCTGTAGACATGCCCATGAGCGTAACGATGGGCAATAATATATTGGGTAAAATATGCTGCATCATGATGACTCTCCCCTTCACGCCTCTGGCTCTGGCCCCCGTTACATAGTTATGGGACATCTCTTCCAGAATCACCGTACGGATCTGCCTGATATATTGGGCGATCAGAGGTAACGCCAGTGTGCATGTGGGCAATATCAGGCTGTCCCAGCCCGAACTCCCCATAACGGGCAGCAGCTTGAGCTGTACGCCAAACACCAGCATGAGCAGCATCCCGAGCCAGAAGCTGGGCATGGACAGCCCTGCAAACGAAAACAGGCGAATGACGTAATCCAGCACTTTGTTTCTATACACTGCCGACAAAATACCCAGTGGAAACGCAATCAGAACGACCAGCAGCAGGGCACTTCCTGTTAGCCGAAGCGTAGCTGGAAGCCTGGACAGCAGAATGTCGAGCACAGGCCTGTCGTATTTATAGGACGTTCCGAAATCTCCGGTAAGCACCTGTCCCAGCCAGGTTCCGTAGCGTATCCAAAATGGCTGATCCAGTCCCAGCTGGACACGCACCTGCTGTACCAATTCGTCCGACGGTGTGACCCCTGTAGACATGAGCATAAGCCTTGCCGGGTCCCCCGGAGACAGATAGGTCAGCAGAAACGTCAGAAACGAAATGCCGAATAACACGGCTGCCAGCTGAATGAATCTTTTCACAATATATTTACTCACATGTCTGACATCCTCTCCCCAATCTCCAACCCCGCACGTGACTTGTCCATGCATATCAAAAAAGACGTCTCTCTCCGCTAGTACCGGATAAGGACGTCTTAAATAAACAGATTTTCAGAAAAATCATGCTCTCTAAACACCTTCCTATCTCCCGTAGGTACTACTGTGTTGTTAAACTAGGCAGGTCTCCTGGCTCCAGAATCCTCGTCATTGCAGCACCTTCCCGGTCTAAACCAGTGGCATAACGCTGCATGACTCCTCTGTTACAGTGGCGGGACCGCGCCGGCATCACACCGGTCTTCCCTATTAAGCTTCTACCCGAAGGTAAAGCACCCAGTTCCACATATTCAATTGAAATGCATTCTGTACCAGTATAGCTGGCTCACAGATAATGATCAAAGCATTTATTCAAATTTGAAACAGCTCATCAGCCTATTCCCGCTCTCTCGAACCTTTGGGGGAGACTCCTGTCACACGCTTGAACATCTTGGAAAATAACAACGGATCCGTATACCCCACGGAGTGGGCAACCTCGCTGACTGAAAGCGTCGAGCTCTGCAGCAGTTCTGCCGCACGATTCATCCGGTATTCAAGAAAGAATGCCTGAAGCGACTTCCCGTACTTCTCCTTAAAAAGACCGGACAGATACGTACGATCCAAGCGGACAGACTGCGCAATATCAAGGATGGACGTCTTCTGGCTGTACCTGTTCTCCATGAACTGGACGGCTTGTCTGATGTATTCATCCTTGGTTGAAAGGGGACGCCCCGTCTTCTCTTCTTCAGGTGAGGAGGATATCAGTTCGGCAATTAAACGGTATAACAAACTCTGGCTAAAAACATCTCCGCCATTGCGTGATGAGGCCTGAGTCATGTCTGCATACAAACCATCCATTACCTTCGGATCTCTGGCATCAAATACAGGATGTGCCGGACTCAGTTTTGCCCGCTGCATAAATGTCTTGGCATGGACGCCCTTAAACCCGAACCAAGAGTACGTCCATGGCTCCTTCGCATCGGCCTCATAATGGATAATGGTATCCGGGAGAATGACGAAGCCCTGACCCTGGGTCAGCCGGTATTCCTTATCCTCCATATGCACCGTTCCCCATCCCTCATGAATGTAATGAACCACATAGGAATCTCGCACCCCTGGACCCCAATAATGAGAAGGGTCGCAGGCTTGCCAGCCGAAAAACAACAGCACCAGCTCCATCTGTGTCCAGTCCATGGGCATCACATTAAACTCAATCGGTGTCATCCTCCCACTCCTTCCCTTCCTCCGCATCTATTTTTTCATTTTAAATTATAACAGGTGAACCTGGGAAATATCAGCTGAAAGCGGGACCAAAAATGGGATTATGCCATGTATGGGAGAGGTTGAACCATAGTTATATAAGCCGGATCGGCCTATAGTTGGGGTACACCATTATTCAGGGAGGCTGGACTTGAGATGAACAAAATTACGTTTCTCGGTGCAGGCAGCACCGTTTTTGTCAAAAATGTATTAGGTGACGTCATGATGACTGAAGCACTGCAAGATTTTGAATTGGCCTTGTTTGATATTGATGCCGAGCGGCTGAATGATTCGGAGCGACTGCTGACCAGTATGGGCCGTTCTCTTGGAAGCCGTTGTTCGGTAAAAAAATACACAGACCGCAAAGAAGCGCTGCGCGGTGCCAAATATGTTATTAACGCCATTCAAGTGGGCGGATATGATCCATGTACAATTACGGACTTCGAAATACCGAAGAAATATGGACTGCGTCAGACCATTGCTGACACCCTTGGCATTGGCGGTATCTTTCGTAATTTGCGTACCATTCCGGTCATGCTCGACTTTGCCCGGGACATGCAGGAAGTGTGTCCTGACGCCTGGTTCCTGAACTACACCAACCCGATGGCCGTACTGACCAATGTCATGAACGTGCATGGAGGGATCAAAACGGTAGGTCTGTGCCACAGCGTGCAGGTATGCGTGCCTCACTTGTTTGAAGCGCTGGGAATGGATCAGACAGGCGTAGTTGCAAAAGTGGCAGGAATCAACCATATGGCCTGGCTGCTGGAAGTAACGAGAGATGGCCAGGATCTGTATCCGGAGATTAAACGTCTGGCGAGGGAGAAACAGAAGGAGCAGCATCATGATATGGTGCGTTTCGAGCTGATGAATCGTTTTGGATATTACGTAACGGAGTCTTCCGAGCACAATGCTGAGTACCATCCATACTTTATCAAACGGAATTATCCGGAATTGATCGAACGCTTCAACATCCCGCTGGATGAGTATCCGCGCCGCTGCGTGAACCAGATTGAAGGTTGGAAGGAAATGCGCGAGAAGCTGTTTGCCAGTGAACATATTGAACATACCCGCAGCCGTGAATACGCTTCGCATATCATGGAAGCGATGGAAACGGACCGTCCATACAAAATCGGCGGTAATGTAATGAATACCGGTCTAATTACCAACCTTCCTCGTGAGGCCTGTGTCGAGGTGCCATGTCTGGTGGACGGATCCGGAATCAGCCCAACATACATTGGCGACCTGCCTCCGCAGCTGGCGGCACTGAACCGCACCAACATCAACACCCAGCTGCTGACGATTGAAGCGGCCATGACGGGCAAAAAGGAACATATCTATCATGCCGCCATGCTGGATCCGCACACTGCCGCCGAGCTGTCCATTGATGACATCGTTGCCATGTGCGATGAACTGATCGAGGCTCATGGGGATTGGCTGCCGAAGTATACATCCTAAAGCAAAAGATCATTTTTATTTCATTGATGATTAGAAAAGCGCCGAAGACCTCTGTAAATCCAGGAGGCTCCGGCGCTTTTTTATGGGATTCTTATTACATTTCCAAACTAATCCTGAAGCAAAAAGCGATAGCCAATTCCCGGCTCGGTCTGGATGAATCGCGGCTGCGTAGGGTCTTCCTTTAATTTTTTGCGCAGATGACCCACGTAGACCCTCAGATAATGACTATCAGATTCGTGATGATGCCCGCCCCATACCTGCTGCAGCAGCTGGCGCTGGGTAATGATCTTTCCGGCGTTGGAGGCCAGAACCTTGAGCATATCGTACTCTGTGGGTGTTAATTTGATCGGCAAACCGTCCAGCTCCACCTGCCTTTGTGCCAGATCTATAGTGAGTGATCCAAAACGCAGTACAGGTTCATCGGTTGTCTTCGCTACATGGCGAAGCGCAACCCGAATCCGGGCAACCAGTTCACCCATGCCAAACGGCTTCGTTACATAGTCATCGGCCCCACCGTCAAGCGCAGCAATCTTGTCTTCCTCGCGCTCCTTCGCCGTCAGTACAATAATGGGCACCTGGGACCATTCGCGAACGCGATGCAGCACGTCCATCCCGGACATCCCCGGCAGACCCAGATCGAGTATAATCAGATCTGGATGAACGATACTCGCCTGAATGACAGCCTCGTCGCCATCTGCACATTCATGAATTTCGAATTGATGGGCCTGCAGGGTCACCTTCAGCAGTTTGCGAATCTGTGGTTCATCATCTACAACCAATATGCGAGCCCCTTGCGATGCCGTCATGTTACTCAACCTCTCTTTGTCCTCTATAGGGAAATAATGCTTCCGGCACTTCCATGGGCAAACAGATGCTCATTCGTGTTCCGCCTCCCGGATTGGGATCTGCTTCAATCGTTCCTCCGTGAACTTCAACAATCCCTTTGCATATAGCCAGTCCCAGTCCTGTGCCCGTCACATGACGAGAGGATTCCGACCGGTAAAACTTTTCAAAAATCCGCTCCCTGTCAGCATCAGGAATACCTACACCATTGTCCGCTACCACAATGGTCAGCCTGGCGTTTCTCTCATCCCTCGTAACAGTGAGGACAATCTCGCTATAGTCAGGAGAATATTTAATGGCATTGCTAACCACATTGATCAGCACCTGTTCCAGCAGCACTTCATCTCCACATATAAATAACGGTTGATCCGGCAAATCCACACGAATGCTCCGATGCTTGCTGAATTCCCTTACTTGCGTTAACACCACGCTGATCATGTCCCCGACGTCACACCATTTCCTGCGCAGCTGCAGCATACCGCTCTCCAGCTTCACCATGCCCAGTAAATTGCTCACCAATCGGTTCATGCGCATGGCACCATCCCGAATATTGCCCGTCAGCTCCTTCCGGTCTTCCGGGGTAAATATGGCGTCATTCTCGATCAATCCTGTAGCGGATCCAATGATCGTCGTTAAGGGCGTCCGCAGTTCGTGGGACACAGAGTCCAGCAAAGCCGTGCGAATGCGCTCTGATTCGGCAGTCATCTGTGCCACCCTTGCTTCCTCTGCCAGTTTGACGCGAGCAATTGCACTGGCCGCCAGCCCTCCACAGGCCTCCAGCAATTGCAGCTGTTCCCGCTGCTCATGAATATCCCTGGCCTCCATACGGACGGCAAGCACGCCGTGTATCTGATCCTCCGTACGCAAGGGAACGTATAGACCCAAAGATTCCCGCAGGATGGTAGAACCTCTCCCCGCAGTTTCGCCATTCCTGTACACCCACTTGGCAATCGCGATCTCTGATTCCTCTCCGCCCCAGACTGCGGTTCCCAGGTCATCGGCAGATGCTGTTACTTTCAGCTCATCATGAGCATCAGGCAAATATACGGCAGCCTGGGTACCCAGTGTGTATGATACTTGCTTCGCAATATGATGGAGCAGTGTATCCAGATCCGTAACAGCCGTCATCTGGCGGCTGAGCGCATACAATGAATTGGTAGTGGCTTCACGCTGCCTAACCATCTCCAGCTGCTGACGTAAGCGACTGGAAAGGGTGGCTGTTAACACCGCTACGGCCAAATACACAATAAAGGAAAAAATATATCGCAGATCCGCAACGGTAAAACTGAGATTCGGAGGTACAAAAAAGAAGTCAAACATGATTACGCTAAGACTCGCTGCGTAGATTGCAGGGCCCAATCCCCAGTAAACGGCGCTCACCAAAATGGGAAACAGATAAATGAGTGAGACGTTAACCAGATCACTACTCATGCCGATGACATGAAGCAGTGGGGTTAACAAGGTAATGCCAATGGTTACCCATACATATTGGGAAACCCGGTGCAAAGGAGGATTCCCCTTCTCTTCTGTGTTTCGTTCAGGCACTGTACTGTTCACATCCCGCTTGGATCATAATCGTAATCTGCAACTATTAATACATCCATATGTCTGGACAGCCGTACCAGCCGATTGATCACCGATCCGGCACCACGATAGCCATTTAGCCACCAGAGCCTCTTCGCTTGACCAACCACCAGCTGCGTTGCTTTTTCCTCTGCTGCCTTGCTTGCCAAAATACTTGATACTTCCCTCAGTTTCTCACTGTGATGAATATGAAATTTCCCACCCAGCCTGATGGTTAGCTGTTCCAGGGCCTCCAGCTGATCCTTTACTTCGTCACTCATTGCCCTGCCTACATGTACATGATGTACATGCCATACGGCCTTCAACCGATAAGCCGTGCGAAAACCACGGCGAATTAACCGCTCCGCATGTTTGTCACTGCTTACACAGACAAAGACCGCTTCCTGTCTTCGCCAAGGGCCCCGAAGCGCACTTTTTTGCTCCTTCGCTTCCAGCCGTTCATCCACATCATCAGCCAGTTCACGCAGGGCAAGTTCCCGCAATGCAATCAGATTGCCAATGCGGAAGAAATTCGCTAGTGCCTGCTCCACCTTGGCTGCTGCATAGATTTTACCTTCCCGCATGCGCTGCCGCAAGGCCTGGGGTGCAACATCGATTAACTGCACTTCATCTGCCATTTGCAGAATCTGATCCGGTACCGTCTCCCGGACCCGAATTCCCGTTATGTGCTCTACGGCATCGTTCAGGCTTTCCAAATGCTGCACGTTAACAGTCGTGATTACCGAGATACCTGCATCCAGCAGATGGAGCACGTCTTCGTAACGTTTTTTCCTTACGCTTCCGGGCACATTGGTATGGGCCAGTTCATCCACCAACACTACTTCCGGGCAAAGGCGAAGAATAGCCTCTGTATCCATCTCCTCCAACGCTACTCCCTGATATGTCCGACGATCCCGTGGAATGACAAGCAGCTGTCCGATCTGTTCCATGGTCTCTTCCCGATTGTGCGTCTCTAGCAAGCCAATTCGAACATCAATGCCTTTACGGAGCAGATCGTTGCCTTCCCGCAGCATCATATAGGTTTTACCTACACCCGGGGCTGCACCGATGTATACTTTGAATTTGCCTCGCTGAATCTGGCCGATCTGTTTTTTCACTTCTTGATCGCTTAATCTGCGATAGGTTGTGCTACGGGTATCCGGCAATTTTGCGGGAAGTAATCGTTCCCCATCCAGCTCGGTTCGGTCTGCAAGCAGGAACAGATCTACCCCCTGCAGCTTGTGCAAGAGCGAGTTGATGACAGAACCTTGCCATAACTCCTGCCAGCGGGTATGACGTGAGTGACCCATCACAATTCGGGTAATCTGCTGCCTGGCAGCATAACGTGCCAAGGTGGATGGAATCCTGCGACGATGCGTCATGGGCAATTCCTCGAATGCTCCTCCGAATTTCTCCACCAGCTTGATCATGTTTCGGCGAAATACCGTGGCTTCCTTGGTTAATGCCTTCTTCATATCGCGGAACGTGACCACGCATAAATCACCATTCAGTCTCTTCGCAATCTGCTGCCCTCTCCGAATATAAATGGATCCATTCCAATGATATTGAGTCGACACCAGCACCCGTTCCATGATGCCTGTTGTCATGGTAATACCCATCTCTTCCCGGTGTTCCCGCAGGGATTCATTGACTCCTTCGGCAACGAGTTTCAGCGCCAGTTCCCGTAAAATGCCCAAATTGCCTTGTCGAAACAATGCCTCTCCCTCATACCCCTTCAAATGTCCTTCGGCAAGCCGGGTCAAAACCGTTTCCGGTGTCACATCGATCAGCTTCACTTCGTCAGCCAATTCAAGTGTCCCCGCAGGAACGGTATACTCTGCCGCAATACCTGTGAGTTTACGGGCCAGTTCGGTATACCCCTCCAGCTCGTAGACGTTCACCGTTGTGATCACACTGATGTTGTGTTTCAGTAAATACTGAATATCCTCCAGCCTCGTAGCATGCAGAGCTCCCTCGCGGTTTCTATGCGCCAGTCCGTCAACGAGCACCACTTCCGGATTGCGCTCCAGCAGAGCTTCAATATTGAGATCCTTCATCTCCATGCCATCTCTCTGACGGCACCAGTGGATACTCGGAATCCGTTCAAGCTCGCCGAGCTGTTCCACGGTTTCCGGTCTTTGCATGGTCGATACCGCGCAGATCACCACATCAATGCCTTGCTGGCGCAGCGTATTTCCTTCTCTTAACATATGATAGGTTTTGCCAGAACCGCTGACCGGACCGATATAGATGGTGAGCGTGCCCTGCTGCAGCTTCGTAATCATCTTCAGGAGGTCCTCGGCTGATCTGCGCTTGAAGCTTTCATGCATTCGTTGATGTCTCCTTTCCACTCCCAATTTATCGAAAATGGAGAAAGCCCCTTCCGAAATCCGGAAGAAGGCCAATGATAGATAAGGCGATCCATGCCGCTTTTGACTTGAGCTCAGATATATTTCTGCAGGCTAATTGAGCTCTGCTGTCAGCGCCAGATTCAGTGCAGTCACATTGACACGAGGCTCTCCGAATATGCCGAGCTGACGCCCTTGAACATGCGCTTCCACAAGTTCTACGAGCTGCTGCTCACTAAGACCTGTCGCCTGACTAATTCGCGGGATCTGTGCTTTTGCTGCTTCCGGTGAAAGGTCAGGATCCAGACCTGAGCCCGAACCCGTCACCAGATCGGCAGGAATCTGCTGTAGTGTGGGATTTTCCTGTCTAAGCTGAGCAATCTTATCTTTCATCTCACCAATATACTCCGCCGAAGCTACTGCCCGATTGGAGCCTGCCGATGCCGTCGGGTCATAACTCGCGTTTGATGCACGGGGTTGGAACATGTCCGGTGATTTTACTTCCTGTGCCAGCAGGGATGAACCGATCACTTTTCCGTTTTGGGTAATCAGGCTCCCATTCGCTTCTGCTGGAAACAGCAGCTGTGCCGCAGCAGTCGTCACCATCGGATACACGATGCCGCAGATCAGCATAAGTACAACTGACAAGCGGATGGCAGGCAGTATGGTCTTCATATCAGTCACATCCTGAATTCGTTATTTTAAAACAAAATTGAGCGTTACACTGTATCACTTCGATTACAGCCCCATCTTCCGATCGCTGTTATCCACGGATTTTTTGATCTATTCTCCTCATGGAAAAATCCGTGGATAGCTTAGGCTTCCGATGTAGCTTTCTTGCAAAATGCTTTTAGGCGAACGCTTCGTTTCTACAGATTTGTTCTGCCCTCTCTGTTTTCGTGTAAAAAGGAGTCCAATTTATAGGAGTTAGTATCACACCAGATGCAGTCCCGAAAGAATCATGTCAATCAGCTTAATCCCGATAAAGGGCACGATCACGCCACCCACGCCATAGATCAACACATTGCGTCCGAGCAGCCGCTCGGCTGACATGGCCCGGTACTTCACGCCCTTCATCGCAATCGGAATGAGCAGCGGGATGATGATTGCGTTAAAGATCAATGCCGACAGAATGGCTGATTGCGGTGAAGCCAGATTCATAATATTCAGCGATTGGAGCTGCGGCATAGCGATAATAAACATTGCCGGGATAATGGCAAAGTATTTCGCAATATCATTCGATATCGAAAAGGTGGTTAGCGCCCCGCGTGTAATCAAAAGCTGCTTCCCAATGGAGACCACCGACAGAAGCTTGGTCGGGTCGGAATCCAGGTCAATCATGTTGGCCGCTTCCTTGGCCGCCATGGTACCCGAATTCATCGCCAGGCCCACATCGGCCTGCGCCAGGGCAGGCGCATCATTGGTCCCGTCGCCGGTCATGGCGACGAGCTTGCCTGCCTGCTGCTCTTTTTTGATCGCGGCGATCTTGTCTTCCGGCTTCGCTTCAGCAATAAAGTCATCCACGCCTGCTTCCAGTGCAATCGTGGCTGCTGTAAGAGGGTTGTCGCCTGTACACATGATCGTTTTGATACCCATGGACCGCATCTCGGCAAACTTCTCCTTCAGACCCGGCTTCACTGTATCCTTCAGGTAGATTACACCGTAGATCCGGTCATCGATCGCAACAGCAAGGGGAGTGCCTCCAGCCTTGGCAATGCGATTGGCGATGTCATCCAGATCGGCAGGAATTCGTCCACCCCGGGAAGCAATATGATGCTTGATGGCATCCACTGCGCCCTTGCGAATCTGCATTCCGCTGCCAAGATTGAGACCCGACATACGGGTCTCGGCGGTAAACTCCACACTTTCCGCATCTGCATATTCCTGCTCTGGCCAGCGCTCTCCCTGCTTGCCTGCAAGCTCCACCACGGAGCGTCCTTCCGGCGTCTCATCACGAACCGAGGCCTGCAGCGCTGCCCGGGTCATCTCCTGCACGGTCACACCCTGAACGGGAATGAACTCGGAGGCCATGCGATTTCCGTACGTAATTGTTCCGGTCTTATCCAGAATCAGCGTATCAATATCCCCTGCCGCTTCCACTGCTTTCCCTGACATGGCGAGCACGTTGAACTGCGTGACCCGGTCCATTCCGGCAATCCCGATTGCGGACAACAGGCCCCCTATTGTTGTAGGAATAAGGCAAACCAGCAAGGCAATCAGTGTCGCCAAATCAAGGCGAATGCCTAGGTAACTCGCCATCGGAACCATCGTCAGAATGACGATCAGGAAAATCAGGGTCAATACGGCCAGCAGCGTGGTCAGCGCGATTTCGTTTGGCGTTTTCTGACGCTGCGCACCTTCAACCAGAGAGATCATCCGGTCAAGGAAGGATTCTCCCGGATCGGTCTGTACCCGCATGACGATATAGTCGGAAGTGACTCGTGTACCTCCCGTTACGGAGGAAAAATCACCGCCTGCTTCCTTGATGACCGGAGCTGATTCACCCGTGATGGCCGATTCGTCTATGGAGGCCAATCCTTCAATAATCTCGCCGTCCGTGGGGATCAGTTCTCCTGCTTCCACGCGGACAATATCTCCCTTTTTCAACTGAGTCGATGATACTTGCCGAATTGTCCCATCCTTTTGCATCAATTTGGCGGTCGTATCCGATTTCGTCTTGCGCAGGGTATCTGCCTGGGCTTTGCCCCGGCCTTCGGCGAGCGCTTCAGCAAAGTTGGCAAACAGTAGTGTGAACAACAGGATGAGGAACACCGCTACGTTGTACCCCCGTCCCGCTTCCGATGCAGCAAAAAGATCCGGATCGATACATAAGAGCAGCGTGATGAACGTGCCAACTTCCACGATAAACATGACGGGATTTTTGATCATGACCATCGGATTAAGTTTCTTAAAGGCGTCCAGAGAAGCCTGCCGTACGATGTCCCCGCTTAATCTCCTTTTGCCTGGACCTTGTTGGCGGGGATTAATCTCCTTTCCCTCACCCTTTCCGCTTGGTCTGTATGTTTCGTTGTCTGTTTCTGCAATTGCTTGGTTACTTGTTCCTTCCACCATGTGTTCCTTCTTTCGCTCTATAGCACCCATTAATTTCGTGCACCTCCATGCTTAACATCCTTGCTGTACTTCCCGTAATCCACTTCATAGACTGTCCGTCCATTACCGGAGCATCGCCAAATGCTCAGCGATCGGCCCAAGCGCCAGTGATGGGAAGAAGGTGAGCGCTCCGACCACCACAATCATCATCACCAGAATCCCTGCAAATAAAGGGGTATGTGTGCGAAGTGTACCCGTTGTTACCGGAACTACTCGTTTCGTTGCCAGGGATCCTGCAATCGCGAGCATGGCAATCATGGAGATGTACCTTCCCAGAAGCATCACCACACCAATGGCGATATTGTAAAAGTCGGTATTGGCATTCAGTCCGGCAAAAGCGGACCCATTATTGGCAGCACCCGATGCAAAAGCATAAAGCACTTCGGTCAGGCCATGCATGCCTGAATTTGAAATCGAGGCTACCGCTTCAGGCCGCATAAGCGCCAGCGCAGTTGGAGCCAAAATAATCAAGGGATGAATCAGCAGCGCGATCGATGCGAGCTTTACTTCTTTCCCTTCAATTTTTTTGCCCAGAAATTCAGGTGTCCGTCCTACCATCAGTCCGGAGATAAACACGGCCAGAATGACGTACAGCAATCCGTTAAGCAGGCCCACCCCTTTACCGCCAAATACGTTATTGAGCATCATTTCGGCAAGTGCCACCATTCCGCCGAGCGGCGTGAGCGACTCATGCATATTGTTGACGGATCCCGTTGTCGCAGCTGTAGTCACTGCCGTGAATAACGCCGATTCGGCTATCCCAAACCTGACCTCTTTCCCCTCCATGTTCCCTTGAATGCCGGCGGCATCCAGCGCAGGTACACCGCGGTACTCCGATACAAAAACAGTCGTGAGCATCACGAGAAACAGAAAGCTCATCGCTGCAAACAATGCCCAGCCTTGCTTCCGGTTGTTTACCATCAGTCCGAATGCATACACCAGTGCAGTGGGCAGCAGCATCATGCAGACAATGTGGACCAGATTCGCCAGCGCAGTTGGATTCTCGAAGGGATGCGCTGCATTGGTTCCAAACCAGCCGCCGCCATTCGTACCAATGTGTTTAATCGACTCGAGTGAAGCAACCAATCCGCGAGTGATTGTCTGCTCTCCGCCTTCCAGCGTGGTCGCGTTTACCGCCCCTGCCAGCGTCTGTGGCACACCCTGAAAGACCAGGAATAAGGCCACAATGAAGCTCAGCGGCAAAAAGATTCTTGTAATCGACCGTACCAGGTCGACATAAAAGTTCCCCAGTTCATCCCTCCGGCCAACCAGTCCGCGGATGAATGCAATTGCTACAGCGAAGCCCGTTGCCGCCGATGTAAACATCGGGAACGTCACGGCCAGCATCTGTGACAGATACGACAGGGCATTCTCGCCCGTATACGACTGCCAGTTGGTGTTGGTCATGAAGGATGCTGCTGTATTAAACGCCTGCGCTGCAGGCATGTTGCTGATGCCATCCGGGTTGAGCGGCAGAAACTGCTGCAGCCGCAGCACCAAAAACATCAAAATCAACATGACGAAGTTGGAAATGAGCACAGCTGAAAGGTACTTTTTCCAGCCCATCGACTCATTCTCCCGAACCCCCATTAATCGATAGAGCAGTCGTTCAGGTCCTCCAAAGATCCGGTCCAGTCCTGTCCGCTTGCCATCGAATACCTTGACCAGATAACTACCCACCGGTTTTACCAGCAGGATGATGATCAGCAGCGTGACCGCCACTTGTAATAAACCGCTACCCATATCCATAGTTCCTCCCTAATCTGCGATCCAAATGATTCAGAATTTCTCCGGCTTCACGAGCACATAGCCCAGATAGACCATAAGTGCCAGTACAATCATTCCTATAGCGGTCATATGCACCTTCCCCTCCCTGGCTATAGCCCTAGGCTCTCTCGCAGAATTTAATGAAACTCCAGAACACCACGAACAGCAGCACAACTAATCCGATCATCGCAGCATCACTGACCATATGCCCTTCCTCCCTCTCTCTACCGTTCTTCCAACCTGCTACGTGTAAAATCTTATACCTGAACGCTGTAAAAAGGGGGTAAAGAAATCCCTGCCAGGGTGTAAAAAAAACGTAAAAATAGACCCGTTCCTTCGCCAATGGCTGAAAGAAAACGAGTCTATCGGTGATTTGACCTTTATCCAAACGGATTCTGCGCCCATTGCAGCAGTCTCTTTTTCGTGATTTTGCCGTGGGATGTGTGCTTGATGACCTGCCCTTGATCCAGAAGCAGCACCTGTGGTGATTCATGATGTACCTCTGTTTCCTCCGCAATCCGGCGGGAGAGCGGGCGATTCTCGATGACTTTGACGATATGATAGTCCATCTGCTGTCTGGGATCGGACGCATTGGAGCCCACAAATGCAATAAACTCCCGGTACGCCCTCGCGCTGATCGGACAGGTGGTGCTGTGCTTCAGGATGAGTACGGGATGATCCTCCGAAGATTGAAGTGCCTCTTCCCAGTCTTCCTGTCTACGGAGTTCACGGACATGTTCCTTCAACATATCTTCCGTACCAGCAATCGCCCGTTTGCTTACCACTGATCCAATCACAACGCCAAGGGCCACGCCAAAAGCAATGCCAAGCGCGAGCTGATCCGTTGCCGTACCAATGCTCACTCCGAGTGCTAGGCCTAATCCAAGCCATAGAGCTTGGGGATTCACTTTTTTCTCCATGGTGATCATCCTTTCAGAAGATATGTATAATAAGGTTCTATAACAAATTTCTGTCCTGTATTCTCCTCAAATTATACCATAGGCATGCCTTTGGTCGACTTTTATAAAATGCATCTCCGGGTATATACTTGTGATACACTGATTGTAAATTGGAAACGATGAATGGAGAAACAATGGGAAAGGCGGAATCACGAAATGACATATGCTTTTATGATAGAGCCTCAGCAGTACATTCCCCTAGACAACGATGAGGAACTCATTGAAAAGTGCCAGGAGTGGGGCCTGCTTTCGGGTAAAGCAACCAAGCTCAAAACGTTCTACTATAAAGGAAACGGACTGAACACGCCCTGTACCATCATTGGTTATGTGGATCATATGGCTGCCGTCATCCAACTGGATAATGAACAAAAACACTGCATTCATCCCTCTTATCTGAAAGAGATGCAAGCGTCGAGCTACAATGTAAGATCCGTGGCGGCAGCAGAAACGGATAAGGCGAGTGAGCCATTGAACATATCCCGGACAGAGGACACAGCTCATGCTGTTACTGCTTCAGTCAACTTGGATACCATATCCGATTCAGACGATATTCCATCTGATCTGAATGACATGGACATCGATGCCGGGGAAAGCCATTCCGGACTGAAAGGTGACCCGGATGGACTTGTAGAGGAATATGTTGGCCCACAAGGCGGGACAAGCAGTGAAGCGAAACCGAAGGCGAAGACGGCAAGCAAGGCGAAATCGGTCAAGATTGACCTGCCTGAAGGCAAAGTGAAAATGACGGCAGTCGTCAAGGAATTTACAACGGTTCCAAACCATTTCTCCGATAATGATGATGAAGTTATCGTTTATGAAGGAGTGGCCATCACCGAACCTGATCACGTTGAACTTGGTGAAGCCTGGTCCAGCCATAGTGCCACGATGAAAAAGCAGGAGCTTGAAATCGGGGATGTCCTGACTTTTGAAGCAAAGATCATTAAGAAGAAGCTCACTCGAAATCCAGTGCCCTATAAGATCAACAATCCTTCCAAGATTCAAAAGCAAGTCTAAGCCAAAAAGACCTCCAGCTCGCGTGATGAAAATCAGGCAGTGGAGGTCTTTGCTTTTTAAGGATAGCGTCGAAGACAATTAGCTAGGCTTGGCCAGGTGTACAGCTAATTTGGAACTGAACGCCGTACTTGTCCGTAACCATGCCGTATGCCGGGCTCCAGAATGTCTCCTGGATTGGCATTTTCACCTCTCCGCCATCTTCGAGTTTGTTGAAAATGTGCTTGGCTTCATCTGCGGTATCCGTATTCACGGTAACACTGATGTTGTTACCAATGACATGAGGCATGCCGGGGAACGTATCCGACAACATGAGCACTGAGCCCCCGATCTGCAGAGAAGCATGCATGATGCGGTCCTTGGCTTCTGGCGGAATCGGATGATCCGGACTTGACGGACCTTCACCGAATGTCTGAATTGCCAACACTTCTGCGTTAAAAACCTCTTTGTAGAACGCGACTGCTTCCTTTCCGTTTCCATCCGTTACAAGATACACATTCAAACTAATCGCCATGCGTTCTTCATCTCCTTAAGCTCATGTTTTGATAACCATTCCTGCCGCTTGCGACATGAGTATATAGGACAGGTTGTCCTTTGACAAGCAGGTATTTCCTTCTTTAAAGCAATACCCTTTCCGGTCGGATCTTATCCCAGGACTCTCCTGATATAATGGGTCAACACAATCAATATTCCCGGTACAAGCGCCGCGAAGCTGGCATAGATCAGACACCATTTCAATAGGGTGAAGATTGGCGTTATTTCGGCTATCATAGGTGTGCGTCCAGGATAACGAAGCATAACGATGGAGCAGAATACAAGAAGGACGAATCCGGTGAAGCCCCTCCGCCCGTATAAACAAAAACAACCACCTCCCGAACTCATGTCGGTAAGATGGCTGATGTAGGACTATATGGATTTGTTCTTCTTAACGATGTCGGCAATCTCGCTCTCCAGCAACAAATACCGATGTACGCTTCGCATAATGGGCACCTTGGTTAACTTGTTTTTGTCCACATACAGTTTCATTTGATCTTTAGATAAACCGAGCAGATTGCCTGCCTCCGAAACCGTCAGTACAACCGCGGGGTTTGTCGCATTAAATGTTTTTTTCACCTTTTGATTCCAGTCCTCGAATACCTGCATAGATCAGTGATCTCTCCCATCCATAGCCAGTAAATTTCCAGGCTGAATAGATTCAGTATATCACACTTGTGACGATCGTAACTTGATCCTTGCACAGAACCAATATATGTTAGCTTACTGAGAGGACACTCGCAGATCGGTCTGCACGAATACAATCGTGTAAAAGAGCCAAAAAAGCCACTTTAAAGTAAAGTGGCCCGAGATATAAAATCGAATGATTGCCTTATGCTTCTTTCCAAAATCGGCGCAGGTTGTCCATCGCCATTCGGGATGCGGACTTACACTCTTCCATGCCTTCGAATTCCACCGTAATGTTGCCATCATATCCGAATTCCTTGATCAGCTTCACAATTTTCCGGATTGGGATATCTCCATGCCCCACAATGGCTCCGCGCAGAAAATTGCCATGAGTTGTGGTGAACCAATCACCACCACCCGGATGTTCATCATATGGACGGAAATAAAAGTCCTTGAAATGCACCAGGGAAGCGTATGGCAAGTTCTTCATGACACCGATTATCGGATGCTCATCCACACACATAAA
Source organism: Paenibacillus illinoisensis NBRC 15959 (assembly GCF_004000925.1). Classification (GTDB taxonomy): domain Bacteria; phylum Bacillota; class Bacilli; order Paenibacillales; family Paenibacillaceae; genus Paenibacillus; species Paenibacillus illinoisensis. The sequence continues at coordinate 50,071 of NZ_BIME01000015.1, forward strand.
ATTGCCAATGTCCAGCGTTGTTTTGAAATTGGGGCGGTCTACAGCTTGCAGCACTCGTTGCACCCGATCGCTTGCCTGCACACTGAACCCATGGTTCTCAATCGTCGTTGTAATGCCGAACTGTGCGGCATAGTCCGCGATAATCTGGCTTCCCCGAACCATGAGCGGCAGATGCTGCTCAAACCAGGTAATGGTCATGTTTTCTTTCGGCAAGGTAAAGGCCGTCACGTCATGACGCATATGTTTGACACCCATTCGGTGCACGACATCGACATGCCTTTTGACCCGGGCCATTTCTTCCTCAAAGGCCTCTTCCGTCTCCTGTACAAAATTGGCTGGCATCGAATAATTGGACAGCTCTATGCCTGCGGAAGCAGCACGCTCCCGAATCGCATCAGCCAGCTCCGGGTTATCTTCCACCGTGTAGCCGTACGGGACCATTTCCATATGCTCGCCGCCATTTGCCGCAATCCAGTCGATCACGTCCAGAACCGTCATCTCGCCCGACTTCAAATCGTTCAACAAGCTATACGTACTCAGGCCCACTTTCATCTTCTCAGCTCCCTAACGGTATTGTTTGATAAATTCAACCGCCTTGCGGATATCCTGTTCAGGCTGATCGCCGACTTCGCGCTCAATCGTCAGGTACCCTGTATAACCAATCTCTTGAAGGGCAGCAAAATAGCTGTCAAAATCCACTCCACCCTCTCCGAGCGGCACCTCGCGGAAAAAGGTTCCTGAGGATACCATTTCGGCAATTTTCTCATGATCCATCGGCGCATAGCCCACTGCCCCGTATACATCCCTTGGATCGACTTCCTTCAGGCGTACACCATCCTTCACATGGGTATGTACGATGTAGTCCTTCAGCAGACGCACACCCTGAGCCGGGTCATCACCCGTCACCATCACCATGTTAGCCGGGTCAAAATTGACTGAAACCCCGTTTGTTGAGAGGGTATCCAGAAATCCTTTCAGATCAGCTGCCGTCTCCGGTCCTGTCTCAATTGCAAAGTACGCCCCTGCACTTTTTGCATACTGACCAAGCTCTTCACATGCTGCGTGCAGCGTAGCGTATACCTCTGAGGCAGGGTCATGCGGGACAATGCCAATATGGGTCGTCACAATATGGGTACCCAGATCAAGTGCCAGATCCACGATGCGCTTAGACTTCTCGACTTTCCATAGGTTATCTTCCTTCACCTGAAATCCGTGACCGCCCAGGTCGCCGACCAGGGCTGAAATTTCAAGACCCAGGGAATCAATATAGCTTTTTAGCTCCTTGCGTGCCGCGGGAGACAGATTTTCCGGATCCATCTCTCCCTTGACCGCATAGATTTGCACACCTTCAGCACCCACATCCTTGGCCTTTTTCAACCCTTCACGCACACCTACGCCGAAGCTATCCACAATTACACCGATCTTGTTCGTTAATGTCATGTCATGCCCTCCCGTGAATTGGTATTTTCAAAACAGGATACTGTCCGAGCCGATATTCAGATGATATGAACGTCAATGATAGAGAAGCGAATCTTCCTCGACTCTTCCTCATCATAACTAAAGTATGAGTCGCAGTCACATATCAATCGAGCATCTTTTTTTATATCCTTTTACGTCATTTATCGTGTGGGTTCCAAGCGGCCTGTCTAGGCAATGCCTGGCTAATCCTTAATCAACAGGACGAAGTTTCACCGATTTGATCTCATAGGGTCTAAATGTCAGCTCGAATGCGCCTTTCTGAGAAGTAAGCGGATTAATTTCATCCTCCAACAGGTTGACGATCGATGCCTCCACATTCCGGTCTTTCCACTCGGCCTGTACCGTCTCCCGGCCACCTGACGATTCATAGAAGCGAAGTATCGTTCCCGTACCATCTTCCGAGGCCTTAACCGTATCCAGGATGACATGCTTGCTCTGATAATCAATCCAGGCATGCTCCGCAGGTAGGACGCCCGCATGCCTGCCTGCGGCAACGGCCTGAACCGGATGATTCAGCTCCATCGCCTGACGTACGACCCCGGCTTCTCGCCAATCTCCCTGGTGGGGCAATAATGAATACGTAAATTCATGTTCGCCCTGATCGGCATGTTCATCCGGCCACTTCGGAGCACGCAGCAGAGACAGGCGAATTGTCCGATCCTTGATGTCGTATCCATATTTGCAGTCATTCAGCAGACTTACTCCGCTATTGCCCTCGGAGATATCCGCCCAGCGATGCCCGCAGACCTCAAACTGTGCCTGTTCCCAGCTGGTGTTGTTATGTGTCGGCCGTTCCAGCGCACCAAACGGGATTTCATACGCTGCTTTGGCAGCCACCAGATCCACCGGAAAGGCTACCTTGAGCAGCTTATGACTCTCATTCCAGCTGACCTTTGTCTGGAAATCCACCCGGCGCTGATGATGATAAAATAAGATATCCTGGCTGATGTCAGATTCATTCAACTTCCAGCGAAACCGCAGTACATCCTTGACTTCACCCCGCTGTACAACCTCCTTCGAGATTAGCTGAACCTTACCTGCAGGCTGAGATTCGAACCTCGGATCAATGTCCCATGCATCCCAGTAGGTCGGTTTGTCGTGGAAAAATTGCAGTTCATTCGCCTTGTCCCCTGGCTTCAACCACTCCCGACCCACAGATTTGTCGTACCATCTGGTAATCTCGCCGATCTCGTTGAATTCAACCATATAAAATGGGGTCTCCCAGCTGGAAGGGAAAGAGTCCTCCATCCATGCAGCTGGAGCTGAATGCTTGTCTGGGCAAAGCCATATCGTCGTATAACCAAACGCAGGGATGGATGGGATAACGACAGACAGGGTCCGTACGTCTTCCTTTTCCACCAGATCACAATCCATCCGATTACCGTTCTGGTCAAACGCTGCCATCCCGCTGAGTTCAGCACCCCCACTAAGGGTCACCACTTCTCCGCGCTCCCAGCCCAGACTATTGAATATAACGTACGGCAAACCGTCTGAACCATCTGTTGCAATGCGTTCTGTGAGATAGCCAAGGTTACTATCCAAAGCCGCCGTGCCCAATTCGAATACCTTCGTGTACTCTTCCGCTGATGTAACGTACGCTTCCGGAATGGACGTGCCGGGGATAATATCATGGAACTGATTAAGCATAATCAGCTTCCAGCCCTCCTTCAGCGCACTCTTCGCCCAATCTGCCTCAGACCCGGCAAACTGACCCCAGATCTCCGCATCCCGATACAGCACTTCCGCCTTGCGGTTGCTTCGTTTATTTCGCGCATGCGTCGTATACGTTCCACGATGCAGCTCCAGATACAAGTCGCCATGCCATTTCGGCAGCGTCGGATTATCGGTCGAAATCCCTTCGAAAAAGGCCTGCGCCGTACTGAATGTGCTGATCGGCTGACCCACCATGAACTGGGCACGCTCCGCAAACTCAACCATCTCATGTGTAACCCCGCCCCCACCGTCTCCATGTCCATAGAGGAGCATTTGCTCCGGATGCAGATCCTTCTGTTTATAGGATTGCCAGTGTTCATCCACATCCTTGGGACGCGTATGCTCATTCACCCCGTGATTGAGATACGCCAGCACTGAGGTACCATCTATGCCTACCCAGTCAAACAGGTCGTAAGGAAACACATTGGTGTCATTCCAGTTGAGCTTGGTGGTCATGAAATAGGGAACATTCGCAAGCTGAAGTATTTGCGGCAGGGACGCACAGTAGCCGAAAGTGTCCGGCAACCATTCGATGCTTGAGCGCTTGCCAAACTCCTCCTGGTAGAAGTTCTGTCCGTACAGAATCTGTCTCACCAGGGACTCGCCGCTCGGGATATTCAAGTCCGGCTCTACCCACATGCCACCGACGAGTTCCCATCGACCCTCCGCAATGCGAGCTTTGATCCGTTCGTACAGGTCCGGATAATGCTCCTTCACGAAGGCATATAGCTGAGGCTGGCTCTGTGAATACACGAACCCCGGATGTTCGTCCATTAAGGTACACATTGTGGAGAAGGTACGGCTGGACTTGCGCACGGTTTCCCGTACAGGCCAGAGCCAGGCGATATCAATATGTGACTGTCCCACAAGATGCATGAATCCATCCCGTTGTTCTTCCGGATCCTGCTCCTGCACGGACTGTGCAAGCAATTGTTCGAAGCGCTGCACCCACGCTGGCTCAATCCACCGTCTCGGCTCGTTGTACATCTCATCCATGATTTGGTGAATGGCCCGAACCAGCCGGGTACGCTTCAGATCTTTTTCAGGCAATGCCTTTAGCGATTCTGCAAGCACCGTTACGCTATACATGAGACTTTGCAGAGGACGATTGATATGTACGAGGGCTGTATGTATGCCCCGAATCGGCGATTGTATGACCGCCTGGCGATTCAGTGGATCGTGCGGCTCCGGAATGGGATCATACAGCTCAATCTCCAGCAGGGGTGATGCCCCAACCCGGCTTCTGGGAAGCGGGACCAGCCAATGATTGCGATCCAGTCCGTGATATGACTTGCCGTTCACCTTCAGCAGCCCTTCACCACCCGCTTCAAAAGTCAAAGCAATGGCATGATCCTCCCAATCGCCAGGGATTTCAATGAGCTTGCTCATAAAATAAGTCGTTCCGTGTGTACTATGAAGGGGATTCACAGATTGGACAGAGGCTTCTTCCTGCTCCATCCGGTATTCTCCAGGCCGTATATATCTGGCCTTCTGCATCTGCCATTCGGGCAGCTCCACCTTCGCTAACCATTGCTGCTGTGACATATCCTCTATAAATCGGCTTATCCGAATCATACCGGTCCCACCTCACTTCGCACTTGTAAATCGCATGCCTTCCACTTCTTAGAGCTGCTGCCAACCATCAGACGGAACTTGCCCGGCTCAACCACCCACTGATGGCGGGAGTCCATGAGCTTCAGGTGCTCTGCATTCACGTTAAAAGTAACCGTTTGGGTCTGTCCGGGCTCCAGATAGATCTTGCGAAAACCCTTAAGTGACATTTCCGGCCGAGTAACAGAGGCAGCTTCGTCTGTTATATAGAATTGCACAACCTCAGCTCCGGCTACCTGACCTTTATTCGTGACCTCCACCTGGACCTCAGCCTCACCATTCGGTTCAATCATTTCAGGCACAACTCTCACATGGTCATACTCGAATTCGGTATAGCTGAGCCCGAAGCCAAACGGATACTGCGGCTCCAGATTCATCTCCAGATATCTCTTCCCACGCGTACGTCTGGCATTGTAAACCACGGGGAGCTGTCCGACATGTTTGGGGATGGAGATGGTCAAACGCCCGGAAGGATTCACATCTCCAAACAGAATGTCTGCCACCGCATTGCCGCCCTCCTGACCCGGGTACCAGGCCTCCAAAATGGCATGCACATGCTCGTCGATCCAAGGCTCTGCAATAGGTCGCCCGTTTATATATACGACAACCACGGGTTTGCCCAGCTTATATACCTCCTGCACCAACTCCAGCTGCACACCCATCAGATTTAGCGATGAACGGTCGATACCTTCACCACATTCCATATCATTCCATGGATTATCCGTTACTACCGATGCACCCGTCCGTAGATCAATTGTGCCTTCTCCGAAGTCGCGAGCGCTTGATCCGCCCATAACCATCACAACTACGTCGGCCTGTTCAGCACAAGCGAGTGCTTGCGCAAAGCCCTCCCTGGAATCGCCTTTAATCCGGCAGCCGGGCGCGTACAGAATTTGATCCGCATGAGCACCAACCTTGCGGCGTATGCCTTCCAGCACTGTAACGATCTGTCCACTCGGTTGTGGAGAGGTGTAGTCTCCCAGCTGGTTATACGTATGGTTGGCGTTCGGACCCAGTACTGCGATCTTCGGACCCGTCTTGCTGAGCGGAAGGAGATTCTCCTCATTTTTGAGCAAAACAATCCCTTCCTGGGCTGCCTTCCTTGCCAGCTCTACATGCTCTTCGCAACCAATCACTCGCTCGGCGAATTCTGGGTCGACATAAGGCTGCTCAAACAGCCCCAATCTAAACTTCATCTCCAGAATCCGCCATACCGCTGTATCCAGATCCTGATGATGAATCAATCCCTGCTCCAGTGCCTTCGCCAGATGTTTACGATACATGAATCCGGACATCTCCATGTCCACACCCGCTTGAAGAGACTGAGCTACGGCCTGCTCCCCGTTCTCCGCTGTGTTGTGTCCGCTGACCAGCATCTGAATGGCACCAAAATCGGTGATGACAAACCCCTCAAAGCCCCACTGCTCGCGCAGGAGATCATTCAACAGATACGTGCTGGAAGTGCACGGTACACCGTCAATTTCGTTGTACGCAGTCATCACAGAGCATGCGCCGGCCTCCACCGCCTTTTTGAAAGGCAGCAGGTCTACCTCGTGCAGCTCGCGCAGACCCATATGCACAGGAGCGGCATTACGCCCTCCTTCCGAGCTTCCATATCCCGCAAAATGCTTCAGCGTTGCCAGAATGGTCCGGTCCGAATCTAGACGGTCTCCCTGTAATCCCCTGATCGCTTCCACAGCCAATTCACCAATCAGATATGGGTCTTCGGCAAAACACTCCTCGGTCCGTCCCCATCTTGGGTCCCGCACCACATCCAGCACAGGCGAATAGGTAGCTGCTCCGCCCTGGCTGCGAGTCTCGACCGCAATCGCCTCACACATCTTGCGGTACAATTCCGTGTTCCACGTGCTTCCTACGGTCAGCGGCACCGGAAATACCGTTGCCCCGATCGCCATATGGCCATGCGAACATTCCTCCCCGAACAAAATGGGAATGCCCAGACGCGAGTTTTCAATCGCATAGCGCTGAATTTCATTGGTGGCAGCCGCTCCCTGTCCCGGGGTCAACCCGGTTTCCAGTGTTACCTCGGTCCACGGGTCAGCACGAAGCACGCCGTATAGAGAACCAACGCCACCTTGCGCGATATTTTCTTTGAATTCCTCCGTCACTTGTACGGTGCCATCCGACTCTTTCCGGTATGTCTTCCAGCCCATCGGCTGGATCAGCTGGCCAATTTTCTCTTCCGTAGTCATCTGTTCAAGCAAACTCTGTACCCGCTCGGGGATCGGTAACGAAGCATCTCTATAATCCATGTGCACATTCTCCTTATGCATTTGGCTTGGCTTGCTGCTTGTGTTCCACTTGAGATCAAATGGCTTTTCGGTAATCGCTCGGTGCGACCCCTACCACATTTTTGAAGGCCCGGTTGAATGAATTGTAATTCGTGTATCCGACTTCCTCGCTGATCTCCTGAATGGCCTTATCCGTCTCCTGCATCAACTGTTTGGCCTTCTCAATCCGCTGACTGATCAGCAAATCCACAAATTTCTCACCAATCTCATCCTTGAAAAGCTTGCTTAAATATTTCGGATTAATATCGAACAGGTCACTCAAATAATTCAAAGACAGATCTGGATTGTTATAGTTCTCTTCGATATACTTGCGAATCTCCAGAATATGTGTCCGGTGTTTTTTGGCACAACGCAGTGTTTGCATCTGCCCGGCAAGTGTTTGGAAGCCTTCCTTGCATAATTCCCGCAGATCTTCAGCGGTCTCCCAATCCTCCAGATTGCGAAGCAGATGACCCATAACCTCCGCCCACAGCTCGTGGTATTCACGCGGCAGCTCTGCGAATTCCCGGTTCACATGCTGGAACAGTAGCTGGATCGTGTTCATGATTTCCTGACGGGACAACATTGAGGCATGAATTTGCTCAAACAGCCTGTCAAAATGCTTGTCCCAATCGTCATCGGACAGCCGCATCGCCTGTACCAACAGCGATATGGTCTTCAGGAATTCATACACGTCATTGGTTGAGCCCGGTACATCACCGTACGGAATAATCCGGTTTACACCCAGTACCGCTTTGTAATCGAGCGCATGGACAGCCTCCTTGAAGGATGCTCTGAGACCACGCAGGTCCACAGCTACCCGTCCAATTCCGATGGTTACCGTGAAGTTCAGATACTGCTCGACCTGGTCCAGATAACCTTCGAGCAGTCTGCGCTCACTCTCCTCCGGCTGCGGCGTCTCCGGTAACCATAAGATGGCATACAGCCGATGGTCCGAGATCCACTCCGCCCATACCTCTGTATCTTCCTTGCGGGCGCTCTCCTGCAAAATGCTGGACAATACAAATTTCAGAAGGGACTGGTCCTGCACATGGTATTCATCAATGAAGCGGGAGTAGCGATCGATCTCCACGACCATCACGGTCCATCTGTCATCCAATCGTGGCAGGCTGAACTTGTTCATCTCGGCCAAGAGCTCATCTCCGGTAAACTCCTTCGTTCCCTCCAGCAGTTCCTGAAAGAAGTATTTTTTCTTCAAAATCAGATTCTCTTCGTATTCCTCCTGATACTGCTTCGTTTGGTCAATCATTTGCTCCAGAGTCGTCTGGATAAATCGGAACTCATTCTCCTTGGCATAGCTCATGCCTGGCTGTTTCTGTGAAGCCACCGTCTCGATTAACGTGACAATCTGCTGAATTGGCTTATAATTCCTGCGCGTTACATAGATCACCCACACTACACCAATCAGAACAACAGCCACGGCAAACACAAACCAGATATTGTAGAATTTCAGGGCAAATTTGACGACTTTGCCATTGTTCAGCCCTGTCTGTACCTTCCACCCGCTGTAGCTGGAAGTGAATTCAGAGAAAACTTCGCCGGAAGAGGCTTGGACTGCATGCTCTTCTGTCACACCGCTGTCCCACAGATTGCCGCCTGATCGATTGTAGATATTGACGAAGGTGAACTCGGGATCGTACATCTGCATAATGGACTTTTGCAGCGTCTGCAGATCAACATTTACCACAATCAGCCCACTCCCATTGCCAACTCCACGGATCAGTGTAATGACTTGTTTCCCTTCCTCTGTGGGAAAGGCCCTGAAAGTTCTTCCGCCGACCCATTTCTGCGTTTCTGCAGCCCGGCTGTCTTCTATAAATGCCGCATCCGGGAACTCCTCGATGGGCACGGGCTTGCCATTGCTGAATACCTTATCATCCCTGTAACGGACCATATAAATGGAGTCGATTAACGGATATTCTATTTTCAATTCGTCGATAACCTGAACTGCCTGAATGCCGGCATAGACATCATCACTTCCGGTTACCGCGTAATAATTTTTCAGATTCGGATTGGTCAAAATCTCACGCAGCACCTTGAAATCGATCGAGCGCAGGGAATTATCCAAATACTGCGTCACTTGTGAAGCCAGAAATTCATTGGCCTTTAGCGCTTCCTTGCGGTTCTGTTCATTGAAAATCTGAAAGAAGATAATAAATAGAATCGTAGTCACAATAAAGAACACAGGCAGATACGAAAGCAGCAAACGTCTAAACCAATTGTTGTTCATCCCCAAGGTCCCCCCACCACTGTTTATACATGTGACGACAACCACTCGCTCTGGTCGTTAACTACCTATAAATAATCCGTATTATATCGGAGGAAGTGGGGTTGTCAAAGGATAAAACTGTCCCGGTCACTGGTGACTTCGGGACAGTCTCGATCTTGAATTCCTCAACTATTATTGATCCTTCTCAATTGCACGCTGGTAGATCTCAAGGTAATTGCTGAGTCCCAGTCCATCGAAGCCTTTGACATATGAATCCCATTCCTTATCGATGCTTTTGCTGCCGATAATGAACTGTGCCATATTGGTCTGCACATAATCCTTGATGGCCGTGGTAAGTTGTGCTGCCGATTCGGTATCCTCCGGACGAATAAATACATTTGCCGGATATACTTCTTTTGGTGCATATGGTTCATACACATTGGTCGCTTGAGCCAGCCTTGTACCGTAGCCTTCTGCCTCTAATGGATTTTGACCTTCGGCAAACAGGTTACGGAATGTATTGGACAAGTCATGTGCTCCGATCTGGGACCAGCTTTCGTTAACGACAACGTTCGGGTCACGTTCAGGCAGGTTGTAGTAGCTGTACTTGGCAGGCTCACCATTAATGTTTTTCTCATCTGCATCAGCCTTCTTCCATCCCTTGCCTTCGGTCGGGCCATATTCCGCGTACAGGGCACCTTCTTCACTGAACATGTAATCCACAATTTTGATCGCCGCAATCTGCTGTGCTTCTGTTGCTTTGTTCGTGATGGCAAACTCAAACTCGCCTACGCTCTGTGTAGCACCTGTTGTCTGTACGCCATCCGGTCCTTTCAATGGAGGAACGATCTCCCAATGCTGGTGACGTGTAATATCTTTGTCATAGGTGTTCACGAGATAACTGACCAGTGCCGTCGTAATGGAACCGACCACTTCGTCGCCTTCCTTATTTCCCAGCTGTCCGATGGCCTGGTCGTTTTGCGTGAATGAAGCCGGGTCAATCAGGCCTTCCGCATACAGCTTGTTCATGTACTCCAGCCCTTTTTTCCACTCATCCTTGTTTGCTGCAAAATCTACCTTGCCATCGTTCACGATCAGGTATTTGTCATTGTCGTTGTAGATGAAGCTGTTCATCAGGTAGGCATCAATGTTGCCATTCCATACATACTTGTTCGGTGCGCCAGTGAGAGGAATCTCATCAGCCTTGCCGTTACCGTTGGGGTCCTGCTCCTTGAACGCCTTCAACACCGTGTACAGTTCATCCGTCGTTGTTGGCATTTTCAGGCCCAGGTTATCGAGCCATTCCGTGTTGATCCAGTACTTCTGTGCATACGTACAGTGGTAACATTCATTGAAAATCGGCAGGGCATAGATGTTGCCGTCCGGAGCTGTGATGGCTTCTTTGAAATATGGCTTCTCTTCCATGATCTTGGTCAGATTCGGGCCATATTCCTTGATCAGATCCTGCAGCGGAAGGAACACGCCTTGTTTTCCATAGTTCTGAAGATCTGAGGTGGTGAACTTGCCGTGAAGGAACACTTCGGGATAATCACCACTGGCGAGCAGCAATTGTCTGCGGTCCTGCAATGCGTCTGTCGGGGCCAGATCCCATTTCAGGGTAACGTCGAACTTGTCTTCGATAAATTGGGTGAACTCATTCTCTTCCATGGACGCTTTGCCTTGCGGGGCAAAGAAAGTCATCGTTACAGGGCCACCGCTCTCGCCGCTACCGTCGCTACCTGCACCCGATTCTTCGGATGAACCGCATGCGGACAACAAAGCCATTGAAGCAAAGACCAGAAACAACATCGAAATCCAAGATTTTCTCAATCTGACTCCTCCTTTTTGTTCAAAACGGCATACAACTCGTTTACTGCACTCGTATAAAACCGATCCCGGAAGCCGGCGTGTTCCTTCCACCTCCTTTCAAGAGGCCAGCCGGGCATCATTTCTGTGAATTATCCCTTGAGGGAACCAACCATGACCCCTTTGACAAAATGCTTCTGTACAAACGGATACATGATCAAAATTGGAATACTTGCAACAACAATAAGTGCATATTTCAATACCTGCTCGAAGCCCTGATCCCGCATCTGCTGACTGGTATTGGCGAGCATCGCCGGATCAGCCGCATTCAGGATGAGCAGATTGCGCAGGACATATTGCAGCGGGAACAACTTTTCGGAACGCAGATAGATCAGGGCATCGAAATACGCATTCCAGTGACCTACGGCATACATGAGTGTCATGACAGCCAGGATGGGCTTCGACAACGGCAGAACGACACTGATCAAATACCGGATATCCCGGCAGCCGTCCATTTCCGCCGCCTCTCCGAGCTCTTCCGGGATGGAAGACTGGAAGAAGGTTCTCGCTACGATGACCTGGAACACCGCGAGCGCCCCTGGCAGCCACATCGCCCAGCGTGTATCGAGCAGGTGCAGGTCCTTCATCAGGAGGTAGGTTGGAATCAAACCGCCATCGAAGAACATCGTAATCATCATGAAAATGATAATGGCTCCTCGTCCATAGAACGACTTGCGTGACAAGGGATAAGCCAGCATGACGGTCAGGGCCACGTTAATGAATGTGCCGACCACGGTGTAGATGATCGTGTTGTAGAAACCGAGCATGAGCTGCTGGCTTTTGAAAATGGAGATGTACGCTTTGATGTTAAAGTCCACCGGGAACAGCCACACTTGACCGGATGTAACGGCTCGTGAAGAGCTGAATGAAGAACTGATGATATACAAGAGGGGGTAAAATACCGTTAACAGTATGGCGAACAGAAAGATATAGTTGAGTGTCATGAAGATGCGGTCACCGAGCGGATCCTTGATCCGGTTACGATTAAACAGGTTGAACATGGATGAGCTCCTCCTTTACCACAAGCTGTTCTGGGATACTTTGCGGGAAATGCCGTTGACGATGATCAGCAGGATCAGATTGATAACGGAGTTGAACAACCCTACTGCCGAGGAGAAGCTGAAATTTGCACCGATCAGACCGACCTTGTACACATACGTAGAGATGACCTCCGATGCGCTTGTGTTGAGCGGATTCTGCATCAGATATATTTTTTCAAAGCCGACACCCATAATGCTGCCCAAACTCAGAATCAGCATGATAACGGTGACTGGAACGAGCGTTGGAAGGTCGATATGCCATATTTTTCGAAGCCTTGAAGCCCCGTCCATCTTCGCTGCCTCATACAGCGATGGATCAACACCAGCAAGAGCGGCGATGTATATGATGGATGAATATCCCATGCCCTGCCATACACCGGACCAGACATAGATGGATTTGAAGTATTCCGGAATGCCCATGAAGTTGGTCATCGGGAAGCCGAGCAGCGTGAACAGCTTGTCTACCACGCCCACATGCGGGGACAGCATCAGAATAATAATGGATACCATCACGACCGTGGAGATAAAATGCGGAGCGTAGGTGACCATCTGGACGGTCTTCTTAAAGTAACCCGTTCGGATCTCATTCAGCGCCAGCGCAAGCAGGATCGGAATGGGGAATCCGGCGATCAGGGAGTAGAAGCTGATGCCGATCGTATTTTTGATCAGGAGCCAGAAGTTGGGGGATTCGAAGAATGCCTCGAAGTGTTTGAATCCGACCCAGGGGCTTCCCCAGATTCCTTTGACTACACTAAAATCCTTAAAGGCAATCTGTACCCCAACCATGGGGATGTACTTGAAGATCAACAGATACAACACGGGAGGCAGAACGAGCAGATAGAGCTCCCAATGCTTCTTGAGGCTTTTGATGAATGGATGCTGCCTTTTGGGCTCCACCTGATTCCTTTGCTGGAGTTCCAGGTTGGCGGGTATGCTTTCCGTAGCTCGACTCATTTGCGTCACTCCTTCTACACCTCAAGTGTAATAATACATTACATTTAATTCGCTAAAACATCCTGTTTTTCGATCAAATTGATGTTTTGACGCTAACCGTGTTAGTAATAGTATCAGGTAGCGCTTTCTTAATTCGATAGTACATGGAACCTTGTTTTTTGATCAATTCGTAATTTTCTCCCACCTCTCCATATTCCATAAACCCTTGCGGCACAAGCATTTATGCGCCTTTATTATCAGGAATCCCACCTCCCTATGCTTAAATACAAAAATCCCGGAGGCCCTGATTGCTCCCCCGGAATTCACATGCCATCTACCCACTTGTTAACAATTTGAACGTATGCGTGATCGGTGCTGTCCCAGAAACCTCAGATGGCGGCAGATCGACAACGAGTCCATTCTCCGTCTGCTGATACGAAATTACGTCATTGGTACCCACGAGTTCGACTCGCTCTACTTTTTCCAAATAAGGGATGATGACTTGTGCTTCTACTGCTTCGTTCTCGTTTCTGTATAAACGGAAGGCGTACACGGTGTTGATATCTTCCTTCTGCGTAAAGGCCCAATCCTTCGTAAAATAAGGTCCGCAGATCCGGGTTCCATAGATCCCTTCACCGTGGGTGTTGAGCCATTCACCAAGTGCCTTGATGCCCCTCACTGCCCCTTTGGGAAGGCGACCATCCGGCTGCGGTCCAACATTCAGCGCCAGGTTGCCGCCCTTGGACACTACTTCCAGCAAAATATGCGCCAGCTGTCTTCCCGATTTATATTGGTCATCAAATCCGAAGGCGAAGGAATTACCCACTGTGATGCAGCTCTCCCAAGGGATATTCATCGGGTGTTCCGGGATGGTCTGCTCTGGGGTAACAATATTCTCGTATGCTCCACCTACGGTGCGGTCTGCTGACAGAAGCCATGGCTGAGTTGTCTGACGTGCCCGCTCCACAACTTCTCCCAGCCGGATATCCTGGCCGTGGCGACCCTCTCGCACCCAACCGGCGTCCAGCCATAGACATTCGATCCGGCCATAATTCGTCAGCAGCTCCATGATCTGCTCATGTGTGAACTCCACGAATTTCTCCCACAGCCACGGGTACTTGTGGGGATCGTACGATGGTCCGCGCCACATGTGGCTTCCCCGCTCCATTCCAGGTGCCCAATAATACGGGGTATGCCAGTCCGCTTTGGAGAAATACGCCGAGATCCCCAGCCCTTTGGCCCGGAATGCGTCAAAGAGTACTCTACAGATGTCCGCATATTTATGGGTATGAAACGGGGTATCCTTGCCCGTGATCCGATAATCGGTCGTATGGGTGTCCCACATGCAGAAACCGTCGTGGTGCTTCGTCGTGAACAAGAAGTATTTGAAGCCATTGTCTGCTGCCATCTGTGCCCATTCTTCGGGTTGGAAACGGATCGGATTAAAGGTTTTGTTCAGATCGAAATATTCCCGCTTGAAATGCTCCATGTCGTCCGTCCAGTCGATGTCATCACGCGACCAATCGCCATCCTCATCGCTCAGTGCCCAGGACTCCACGAGTCCAAGCTGGGAATAGGGGCCCCAGTGCATCATCAGCCCCAGCTTCTGGTCCTTGAACCACTCCAGCCGCTCAAGGAGCAGCGGATCTTCCGGCTTGACCCATTCTTCCTCTTTGCTAAAATGGTGTACCCCGGCTTCAACGACCTGTTCTTCCTGTTCCAGCACCACGTCTTTGGTTTCGCTCATCCCGTTCATCTCCTTTGGATTAGATGTCATAAGCTGAATAAATAGCTTTACCCTGGGCCACTGCGCGGTCAGAACCATCTTTCGATCGCTGTTACCCCCGGATTTTTTTGAATTCACTTTATAATTGATGGAAATCCGGGGATAAACGCGAGCGCTTCGCTTCTCCAGATTGGTTCTGCCCTCTCCGTTAACGTGTAACGGTTTAGTTCAACTAAGAAAGACATATTAAGTCCTGTTACTTCGTAATACAGATTGGTTCTGCACTCTCCGTTTTGGCTTAAACGTTCAGTTCAACAAATAAGGGCATTATTACAGTGAAATTTCGCGTCCCTCGCGTGCTGACTCGTAAATGGCACAGAGCATTTTCATCACTTCCACGCCGTCCTCTACCGGACTAAGCGTCTCCTTCCGGCCCTGTGTGCTGTCGATAAAATGGTTGATTTCATTGCGGAACGAGCCCATAAAATCGAAGGATTTGAAATCCACCTGCGGGGTCATGTTCAAAATGGTATTGAATTTCTCGCCAATGATCGAGATTTCTGGCTCCAGTTCGGCACCACCCTTGTCACCGTACAGTTTGACCGAGGTTTCATCCGCTTTGGCATGAAGCGTGAAGCTGACATCTACGAGCAGACTTGCCCCATTTTCAAAACGAATCAGGGCATTCGCCATGTCCTCAACAGTGTTCTGGTCAGCGTCATAGTCTGCGGCTTTGTAAAAGGACAGATTCTTGATATGGGCACGATTGCCGAGTCGATTGGATACGTTGGCAGAAACGGATTTCACCTTCGGTCTGCCCATCAGATACCAACAAATATCAATGACATGTACGCCAATATCAATCAGCGGACCGCCGCCGGAGCGATTAATATCCGAGAACCAGCCGCCCGGGTTACCGAGGCGACGCAGGCTGGATGCTTTGGCATAATAGATCTCGCCCAGCTCACCTGCATCAATGAACTTCTTCAGAATCTGCGCATTGTCGCTATAGCGGCGTACAAAACCGACCTGCAGCAGCTTGCCGCTGCGATGAACGGCTTTCTCTACTTCGAGGGCATCTTCTACGGTTTGGCATAGCGGCTTCTCACACAGCACGTTTTTGCCCGCGTCCAGTGCGGCAATGCTGATCTCTGCATGAGAATCATTCCATGTACAGATGCTGACGGAATGAATCTCGGGCAAGGCCAGCAGTTCCTTGTAATCCGTGAATACATGAGTTGCATCATATTTTTTCGCCATGTCTGCGGCACGTGCTTCATTCAGGTCGCATATGGCGTATATTTCAACGTCTGGATTACTGGCATAGGCTTGCAGGTGGCAATCGGATATTGATCCGGCACCGATAACGGCGACTTTCAATTTGGACATTGTGCTGATCCCTCCATCGTTTTCATAAGAATGGACTCAATTAATTATAATTTTGGCTTAACGTAACGACGGTGAATGCTTGGACTTTCGGCCGCTGTTGTCTGCCAATTTCTTTTA
Organism: Paenibacillus illinoisensis NBRC 15959; assembly: GCF_004000925.1. Lineage (GTDB taxonomy): Bacteria > Bacillota > Bacilli > Paenibacillales > Paenibacillaceae > Paenibacillus > Paenibacillus illinoisensis. The sequence continues at coordinate 66,466 of NZ_BIME01000015.1, forward strand.
TCGACCGCTCTGGCGGTTGAAATCTGCAGACAAAGGCGGTCGCTTCCGCTCCTACAGTTCCAAGCTTCCCCTCTGTTACTCACGCCTTCTTTAGAATTTGATTCAATTTATTTAAAACAAGTACTCTGCCCTATGCCTCTTCCCATAGGCGGCGAACGTTATCCATCGCAATGCGTGAGGCGGTTTGGCAATTTTCCATGCCCTCGAATTCAACCGAGATGTATCCGTCATACCCGGATTGTTTCAGTACACGGAACACCTCAGGCATGTCGATATCGCCATGGCCTACAATAGCACCGCGCAGGTAATTGCCGTGCGAAGTTTGGAACCAGCCTTCACCGGGATTCCGGTACGAAGATCTCCAGTAGAAGTCCTTGGCGTGCACAATCGACGCGTATGGAATGTTATTTTTCACGGCACTCACCGGATCTTCATCCACACAGAGAAAATTACCGACATCCAGCGTAGTCTTAAAATTTTCCCGTGCCGTTTCATGCAGCAAACGCTGAATTCGCTCGCTGGACTGCACATAGTACCCGTGATTCTCTACACTCGTTGTAATTCCGAAGCCTGCTGCATAATCGGCAATTCGCTGACAGGCCTGCACCAGTACCGGCAGGTCCTTCTCAAACTGCGCTACAGTCCCTTCTTCGGCCGGACGAAAAGCTACATCATGACGCATAAGCTTAACACCCAGCGCAGCAGCCACATCCACATGCCGCATCACATTCTGAATCTCTTGCTCCAGCGCATCGGCGTCCTCCTGTACAGCGAAGTTTGCGCCAATCGCATAATTGGAAATGTCGATTCCGACCTCTTCTGCAGTATGTTTAATTTCATCAATCAACTCCGGATTGTCGATCAGACTGAATCCCATCGGTACAATTTCCACATGCTCACCGCCATGGCCCGCGATAAATCGGATGGCATCCGGCACGGTCAATTCATTGCGATCAAGTGCCTGCTGCAAACTGTAGGTACTAAGTCCAACTTTCATACTTCACCTCATCCTCTCTTGTAGTCGATGACCATACCCAACGTATACCTTTTTCCGGATGGCTCGACAATTCCCAATAATCGTTTGCTATGCTTTTTTCCTTTTCCTAGCCCAAATCTGCCTTATTTACAAAAGTTACTGCCTGATCGGTCGTCTTATGCAGCTCAAACACGATGATTTCATTTACACCTTGGCGCAGCAGCGGCGCAGGGACGTACAAGGTTTTTTGCGGCCCCTTATCCCAATATCGCCCCAGATTGAAGCCGTTTACATAAACGACACCCTTGGTCCAATGGTCCAGTCGCAGAAAGGTATCCTGCGCTTCATTTACTTGAAAGTTCCCCCGGTAAAATGCCGGACCTTCAATATCAGAAGATCGTTCGCCGAATTGCAATCCTGATAGATCCGTCAGCGGCAGACAATGAATCGTCCAATCGAACAGAAATTGAAAGCCATGACGTACTCCCTCTGTAATGCCCTTCGGATCTCTCAGGTAAGGTCCATAGTTGATTCGCCCCATGTTTTCAACAAGGATCGTAATGTCCGCACCCTCTACTGGCACTTCAAAGGATACTGACAAAGCATCGTTCCAGCGTTCCAGCACGCCCTGGAATTGACCATCCACAAACACCAGCGCACGGTCATGCACCTCTTGAACCACCAGCTCCTGTCGCTCTCTGGGCCCGGAAATTCGGGTTTGGTACAAAATAAATCCATAATCCTGTCCGAGCTTTTCCATCGGTTCGGGATTGGTTCGCTGAACAGGGATTGAGATTTGGTCCACCTGTCTCAGCAGTTCGGCCTGTTCCGTCAACTTCACTTGACCGTAGGCAAAGGTGCCCTTTGATTCAGGCAGCACAAGCTCTCCCATATCGCGGCCGCTATAACGGGCAATAAGATTACGTACTGCATGGAATTTTGCTGTCGGCTCCCCTGATTCACTGAGCAGAGAATCGTAATCATAACTTGTTATCGTAGGCTCGTATTGATTCTTTTGCTGACAATTGGCCCCGTTGTAGAATCCGAAGTTTGTTCCACCATGGAACATATAAAAGTTAACTGAAGCTCCTTCGCGCAGCATCTCTTCAAATACACCGGCTACATCTTCTGCATCACGAGTGTGATGTGACTCTCCCCAATGATCAAACCAACCGTTCCAGTATTCCATACACATCAATGGTTCTTCGGCTTGATATGTGCGCAGCTTGTCAAAGGCCCCTTGCGTCCCTGAGCCAAAATTGACCGTAGCCAGGTGTCCCGGCACTGATCCAGCCTGCAGCATGTGGTCTGTCGGTCCGTCCGAGGTAAAGAGCAGTACATCGACACCACGCCGCACCATGCCGTCGCGCAAATATTTCAGGTAACTCGCATCATTTCCGAAGCTGCCATATTCGTTTTCGATCTGCATCGCGATGATTGGTCCGCCTTGGGTGCTGAGGAACGGGTGCAATTTGGGCAAAAGCACATCATAATAGCGGTCCACACTCGCCAGAAACTGCTCATCATTACATCGAAGACGTATGGCATCATCAGCCAGCAGCCAGGAAGGCAATCCCCCGAATTCCCATTCGGCACATATATAAGGACTCGGACGGACAATCACATACAAACCCACATCTGCTGCAATTTGAATAAAACCCTCCAGATCCGCCATGCCCTCAAAACGATACTGTCCCGGCTGTGGTTCATGGAAATTCCATGGCACGTATGTCTCCACGGTATTCAATCCGCAAGCCTTCAGCTTCAGCAGCCGATCCTCCCAATATTCGGGGACTACCCTGAAATAATGGATGGCTCCTGAACAAATTTGAACAGGCTTGTTATCATACATGAATTGTGAACCTTGATAAGTCAAAACCGCCATGCTACACCTCTCCCCCCTCGCTCAGATATACACCCAGCCTGGACAACGTCGGGTACCATCTGGATTGATGAATGGTTAGTCGAACCCTTCTCGATGTGACCCTCGGAAAGCGACAAATTCGTTTGTACCCTACAACCGTACCGGTATATATCTCATCCCAGGTGCCGTCTGGCCTGCTAACCTGCAATGTAAAACGCTCAATCCGTTGACCTATCTGGATATGTTCCATTAACACAACCCGGTCAAACATTGTCTCCGTTAGCAAATCCACCTCAACCCACGCCTGCTCCGTTCCTTCGCGCGGACACCAATACGTATCCTGCTGTTCACTCAGCACTTGCAAGACTTCATGTTGTTCATCCATCGTCTCTGATGCTTCAGCCTGTGCATGCAATGCCAGGTTTTCCTGAAACGTGGTACGCAGAACATCTCCGAGCTCCTGCAGCCGTTCCACATCCCGTTCGTGAATAAGGCCACGCGTATTCGGCGGCAGGTTGAGCAGAAAACTGGCGTTGCCGCCTACGGAGCCGTAGTAAACGGTAAGCAGCTCTTCTAGCGTTTTGACCTGGGTATCCTCGCTTGCATGATAGAACCATCCTGGACGAATGGATGTATTCACCTCGGCAGGGTACCAGATCAGCTCGTCACCTAGGTCACGGATGACCTCTCTGCTTCCCAAATCACTGTCCTGCGTATTGACCCTTCTGGCAAACTCCCCATCATCCACCTGCTGGGATTGCTCCTGAATCTTCTCATTATCCTGCATATGCGCCGGCACAACACTCCATTCCGAATCCCGTGTATGACCAGCCTCGTTGCCGCACCAGCGGACATCCGGGCCGCATACCGAGATCACAGCTTCCGGCTGGAGTTCCCGAATAAGCGCATAGTAAGCGTCCCAGTCGTAGACCTGCCTTTTGCCATTCGCACCTTCGCCGCATGCTCCGTCAAACCACACACAGAAGATATCGCCATAATTGGTGAGCAGCTCGCGCAGCTGATGGAGGAAAAACTCGTTATACCTCTCTGAATCCCCGTATGATGCCTCATGACGATCCCAAGGGGACAAATAAATGCCAAATTTCAATCCGCCCTCACGGCAGGCATCGGCCACTTCTTTTACCAGATCACCTGTGCCGCTTCTCCACGGACTGGCCGCGACTGTATGCTCGGTAAACTGACTTGGCCACAAACAAAACCCGTCATGATGCTTGCATGTCAGGATCAATCCCTTCATACCTGCCGCCTTACACGTCTCTACCCATTGCTCTGCGCTGAGCTCCGAAGGATTGAAGATTGCTGGACTTTCTTCGCCAGTCCCCCATTCGCGATCCGTGAATGTATTTACCGTAAAATGAATAAAGGCGTAGAACTCCATCTCCTGCCATTCCAGCTGGCGCTTGGAAGGACTGACTTGTGCTGCAGCCTTGACCCAATCGGCTGCTTGCAGTCCATGACTCATCGTGTATCACTCCCGTCATTCGTGGATTGGAATGCACTTAACAGATGTCGTTTGGCTTCTTCAACCATCTGCGGATGAATGGGCTTATGAAAACCGCCTTCATATCGGACACCTGAACCCATATGTATTTCCGTGATACCCGTTTGCCTTACCAAATCCCTAATCCTGTCCAAGGTTACCCCTGAGCCAGCCATTACCGTTATATCCAACGCCTGACTCAGTTCATGGAGCTGTTTCAATTCAGAAATGGCTTCAGGTGCTGTCCGTTTTCCTCCAGATGTCAGTACACGTTCTACCGGTCCCAGCGTGCTGATGGAATGGAGTGTTCCTGTCAGACTTGCGCTCACATCCATGGCCCGATGAAATGTAACACCAAGTCCCTGCGCTTCGGCTAGACATGACTCCATGGCTGCAAAGTCAACTTCTCCGCCTTCCGACAAGGCACCGACCACAATGCCAGATGCTCCAAGTTCTCTAGCCATACGCACCTGCTGGGTCATAACACGGATGTCCTCGGCGCTATAGCAGAACGAGCGGCTATGCGGACGAATCATGACATATACCGGAATGGAAACTTGGGACACCACTTGCTCGATAATGCCAACGTTGGGGGTAAGGCCTCCTTCAGACATGGCAGAGACCAGTTCAATTCGATCTGCTCCACCCTGCTCGGCTGCCCTGGCGTCTGCTGCATCTACTGCAATCACTTCCAGTATGGGCTGTTTCTTCATTGGATGACTCCCTTCGTTCCTTCCAATATATAAGTCCTTGAGGCTTCTCACCATTCACAAAGCGTCCGGTTTTTTGACCTTTTGTGCCTGCTGACCGAGTGGTATAATCTGTGACAACAAGCTCAAGGCGGTGATTCCATGGATACGGATGTGATCTTTCCCAATATGACGAGCACACTGCAGGTTACGGGATGTCATTTTGGCAGGAAATCACCCGGCTGGATCTATCCAAAGCACCATCATCATTTATATGAAGTTCTGTATTGCCAGTGCGGAGAAGGCAGAATGCTGATCGGTGCGGATGAAATTCTGCTTGGTCCAGGAGACTGGTTCTTCATCCGTGCAGGTGCCAGACACCAGATGGAGAACGCCCATACCAACGAGTCCACAGGCGACATGGAACCGATCCATCATTCACGCTTTGACTTTTTTAATATTCACTTCGACATTGATGATTCCGAGCTGCGAAGAACGCTGAGCCAGCAGGAATATCGCCTGATTCCCCACAGCAAGGCAGCAACCACTGAACTGCCTGCCTATGTAGCCAAGATTGAACAGGAGATGCAGCATTGTCTGTCCTCGACTTCTTTGTCAGCTCCAAATGGCTCAGAAACCAGAATCACCCTGACCTCTGTTCAGAAAATGGCACTGCAGGCCTACATCCTCCTGATCATTCAGGAGATCATCCTGCTGCAATCCGGAGAAGCTGATTCTATCCCGGACGCCATACCGGAGGTCACCATGCATAAAGCTGATACTGCACATCGCATCGAAGAGCAGCTGCTGAACATGATTTCGAGTGAAGGTTCCATCTCTCAGATGGCCGAAGAGCTGAATCTCAGCCGCAGCCAGTGCACCAAAATATTCAAAGAAATATACGGCATCTCCCCTCGGCAATATGTCACGGAGAAGAAGCTTAACCATGCAAAACAGCTGCTCGTCAGTACCAACAAGACCATTGAGGATATCGCAGATGAACTTGGCTATCACTCCGTCAGCCACTTCTCCAGGCAATTCAGACGGGGTACCGGACTCTCACCAAACCAGTTCCGTCCACGCCCCATGACATAAGGACCGAAAAGCGCATCACTTGTGCATTTGCGGTCCTTTTTCCTCACTGTTTGAAGCTTAACATCCAGGGTAAGGGGAGCTCCTCGCCTCTTCAGTTTTTTTCAGTCCTCTGCGTTTCCATGTAATTGTGCAAATTGAATCCATTGCTTATATTGTTATTTTTGTTATTCACATATCGTTATTATGATTTAGGTTTAGTCTAAAACGTTAGGTTCAGCACGTCAATACAAAAAAAGACACCCCGGAGGGTGCCTATCTTGCCTTGATTTCCTTTTCGGTCATCCTGGCTTTTTTTATTTTTTGCGACGAGCCTTCGTCATTCGATTAAACATAATAAGTGCGGCAATCACCATGGCAATCATGGCGATACTACTTGCTGATTCCTGCGACATGCCGAACAGCATACCCAGATTGGTTACCAGGCTTCTTACAATCAATGCCACTGCAATCAGCAGGATTGGACTCCAAAAATTATACCTTCTCATCCTTCGCAACACTCCTGACCAGATTGTTCAGAATTCCAGGATCTCCTAACAACATCATAACAGTCAGCCTGTCCAGTGACAACATGCCCATCACGGGATGCCTGTATGCCTGTGCTAGACCTGTTTGAACTCAATCCAGTCAATCTGCAGACCCGGTTTGGTGAAGTCCAGCTTCAACTCATACAGCCCTGCTTCCAGTTCTACTTTTACAAGCTTCTGTCTGATCCATTTGCCTTCTGTACCATTGGTCTGAATGGTCGTCATCAACTGGTCATTCAAAAGCACATTACATGCGCTTTGGGCCAGTTCTGGCTCAGGGGACATGATCTGTACGATAATCCGATATTGGCCTGCCTCGTCCACTTTCATGTAGACTGGCTCGTTTACAGCAGGCTTCACCTGTGCATTCTCAGCCAGAGCCTGGGCCTGGTCTGCAGCAAGGGATGCATTGGCCTGGAAGGAAGCCACGTTCTCCACGATTTCGTGTTTTCTCGACGAAACCGGTGCATTCATGATGAACTTGCAAATATTGATCGCCGAGCGCTGGAGCTCTCCTCGTGTCAGGGTTCCATTTGCCAGGGACTCAATCGTGTTATCATCCCAGCCGTTAATCTCTGCGCCATAGTTCGGCACGACCATATACAGATCGTTCTGGGCACGAATCATCCAGTTTGTATATTTGCGGTCAGCCTCTCCGCCTTCGACCACATCGTTCATAATGGCCCACCAGTCTGTCATAACGATCCCGTCGAAATTCCACTCTCCGCGAAGAATGGTCGTGTTCAGATCGTAGTTGGATGCAGCCCAGTGTCCATTAATCGGGTTGTAGGAGGTCATGATGGAATTGGCGCCGCCTTGTTTCACGGCAATTTCGAACCCTTTCAGGTAAATCTCACGCAGGGCACGCTCCGAGACTACGGCATCGACCTTGCTGCGGTGTTTCTCCTGATTGTTGCAGGCAAAGTGCTTCAGGGTCGCGTTGGATCCACCCTTCATAATACCTTTGGTGCATGCTGCCGCAAACACACCCGAGATCAGCGGGTCTTCGGAGAAGTACTCGAAGTTACGACCGTTGAGCGGGCTGCGGCGAATATTGAGTCCAGGTCCGAGCAGCGTATCTACCTGATTTCTTAGCAGCTCCTGGCCTTCCATGACGTACAGCTCTTCAACCAGATCCGTATTCCATGTTGCTGCCAGCAGCGTACCGATCGAGACTTGTGTCGCTTTCTCCCCACTATCCATACGAATGCCGGACGGGCCATCCGCTGTGCAGGCTACAGGAATGCCGTAGTTAAACAGGCTGTCACTGACACCACCGAATGCGGACGCTGTACCGGAGGTAACAAGAGGACTGCTCATACCTTCGCCTCGTACGATCGCAGCCAGATCCTGATCGCTTAATTGGGCGATGAAGGCTTCCAGACTAACTTTTCCGTTTTTGACATCGCTTAATTTGTAACCTTGGTTACCCGTTTGCTCCAGCGTTTGCGGCAGGTTTTGCTCAATCCGGTCTGCCATGGAAACCTGACGCTTCGGTACGTCTACATAAATGAGCTCGTACGACCCATCCGCCTTGCGAACACCTGGCTTCATCCGAGTGAAATCTTCGGTTGGGGCCATCGCCTCTTGCAGCTGCTCTACCAATTGAATCGTTTCTACGATGTACCCTTCCTGACCGTCAATTTCGATGTGGTCTGCTTGTTTTACACTGGTACCGACGTGCAAACAATACGTGCCTTCTTCGAGAACGTAAGCAGAAGCATATCCTGTGACGCCTGCATCATCGTAGGATGCCATGGTATGTACCGGGAAGCTTACCGTCAGCAATTCCGATTCTCCAGGCTGGAGCAGTCCTGTTTTGCCGAAGGCAGCCAGAGCCTTCACAGGTTGTCCGAGCTTGCCTTGCGGTGCTTCATAGTACACCTGTACAACCTCTTTGCCCGCATATGTTGTGCCCGAGTTGGTCACGTTTACACGGACTTCAATGAAGGTTTGGTCTTCTGTGGAAATCGTGCGAGCACCTTGCGGTTGAATGGCAAACGTCGTATAAGACAGGCCGTAACCGAATTCAAACTGCACCTTTTCAGGTCGAAACGTTTCGAAATAACGATAACCCACATAAATATCTTCCTGATACAGGTTCTTGAACTCGTTGCCATAGTTGCTTGTTGAAGGGTAATCTTCGATGGAATACGCAATCGTATCCGTCAGTTTACCGCTCGGTGTAACGTCTCCCGCCAGTACATCAGCAATTGCGTTACCACCCTCCATACCACCATGCCAAGAGTAAATGACGCCCTGAATCGGATGTACATACGTTTCGTTCAACCAGCTCATATCGATAATATTGGAGACATTCAGCACCACAATGGTGTGTTCAAAATGCGCTGTAACCTGCTTCAGCATGGCCTTCTCATCTTCGGTCAGCTGGTAGCTGCCTGGTGCATCGGCATTATCCTGATCTTCCCCTGCAGTACGTCCAATGACCACGATGGCTTTGCCGGACTTGCTTCTTGCCTGTGCAACCAATTCATCTGTCAGAGGCATTTCCTTCTGGTTCCAAGGCTCAGCGGCCCATACTTTACCGCCATCATCAAATGGATTTTCCTCAATCCACTTTTCATAGACTGCTGCCAGCTCTTCATTAACGGTGATATTCTTCTTGCTGCGAAGCCCATCCAGCAGGTTCGTTGTATATGCTACATGCACGCTTCCGCCTGAACCTGTGCCGCTGCGATAGTAGTTAACTTGAATCCGGCCAAAAACTGAAACGTTTTCGTTGTCACGAAGAGGAAGTACCTGACCTTCGTTTCTCAATAGTACCGCGCCTTCTGCGGCAACCGTGCGGCTAAATTCTGCAAACCCTTCCAATGGAACCCCGATTTGATGTGTACTCAATGATTTCCCTCCTGATTGTTCTCCCCATAATCCATGAATCGCTATGTATAAAATGAACTTGGAACCAACCTACATTAGACCACTTCGATTGCAGAACAACCATCCGATCACTCTTATCCCCAGATTTCCTGACTCCCTTTTTTAAGGGAGAAATCCGGTGATAAAGGCGAACGCTTCGCTTCTCCAGGTTATTTCTGCCCTCTCCGTTCTATTGTACTTGTTACACCAAGCCCCTCTTATAAATGAGATATTCAGTGATTTGGTAGATTCACTTGTACATAGTCCCATATTAACAGATTCTATAGAAGAAAATAACTCACGAAACCGCTTTTTCACATTGTCGACATGACATTTTAGAAAAATCAAACCAAAAAGCCACGAACGCAATCCGTCCGTGACTTATAAATTCGTTTTAAACCGCTATTCAAGTCGTCAGCTTCGCATATAGAAGGAAGAATAACATATCTTCACCCACGATAACGTAGTTCGGAACCTGATAGATCAGATCCACAATAACAAATGCAGCCAGTACGCCAACCATCGTTACCAGATGAATCGGACGAAGTCTTAAGTGTGCATGTCGGTAACGATGAAACACGAGCGAGGTTGACAGGAAGTACAGCAGTACAGATCCGAAGCCAAATCCCAGCATGAATACATAATTAAGTTCATTCAGGTACAGCAGTTGAATGGAAGCGGCGATCATGCTCATTGAAATGTAGATGAACAGATGGCCATAGATGATCGCTTGCCCGGCCGTCTGAATTTCCTTGCTGACCTTTTTCTCCACGTTATCGAAATACTGCCACCACATCGCAATGACGAATATGGAAGTAAAGGCGGCAAACAGGATGGATCTCAGATCCCAGTGATCTGCCTGCAGTACGGCAATAATACTAATTACCGACTCACCGAGCAGGATGAGTGTAAAAAGTGCGAAGCGTTCGAGCAGGTGATGCGTCTGGATTGGTACCTTCACCAGATTTTTGCGTCCAATCAGCGGAAGCACGATATCTAAGGCAATCCCCGCATACAGCACGACGTAACGCACCCAGGAATCAAAGAACAGGGAACCGGAGGAGATCAGAATACCGATGATAAAGCAGATCCCGAGATAGCGGGCCGCCTGTTGTTGATGTGTGCTTTTGGACTTGTGAACCGTAAGATACTGAATCGCGGTAAACGCCCTCGAACCGATATACCCTACGAAGAATGACAGATAATACTGATCAAAATGGGTGGAAAGACTTGCCGTCATCACGAGAACCGACAGAAGCTGAAGGATGAGAAAGATCCGATGGCTGAGGACATCCTGACCGTATCGATTAATGAATAGGGTCTGTCCCACCCATGCCCACCAGACGGGGATAAAGATCAATACAAATTTCATTAGATATTCAAACGAAATAACGCCGTGTTCGGCATGCAGCAGGACATGTCCTGCCTTGGATACGGCTGCGACGAAGAGCAGATCGTAAAACAACTCCAGCCAGGTAACCTTTTTCTCCATCATCCTTCGATGCTCCTTTGGGTTCAAGTCTTCATTTGTCTTATGTAAAAGTTAATCCATTCGCGGCCGGAACATCGTTCTGGCCGCTATGGTTTATATTGTCCACTTACTTAGCAGCTGTTGCGGCAGGTTCCAACGTTCTTACCACAATCGGCTGCAGATTGCCTTCGATTTGTTCACGGTATGGTTCGAACCACTCTGGCAGCATCAATTTTTCTCCGAGTGCATCGGCAGGTTCATCTTTGGCAAATCCCGGTGGATCTGTTGCAATCTCAAACAGGATTCCGCCTGCTTCTCTGAAGTAGATGGCATTGAAATATTGACGGTCGCGGACTGGGGTTGGTTGGTAGCCATATTGGTATACGGCCCCTCTCCATGCCTCATGCTCTTCAAAATCTTTGGCACGCCACGCAATGTGGTGTACTGTGCCCGAGCCGCCTACACCCAGAGGTATGCGGGTAACCGGAACGTCCACGACGTTACCGATATCTCCGCTGGAGCGGAAACGGACATACTCTTCATTTTCATCCACTCTGACGAATCCCAGAATGTTCTCGAGCGCATCCATCGTTCTCAGTGGATTCACACTGAACAATACAGCACCGCCGAAGCCTTTGATTGCTTTGTTTGCCGGAATTCCTTCATGCTCCCATGTGCTGGCAGCACCCTCTTCCCTTTCAACAAGCTCAATCCGCAAGCCTTCGCTGTCTTCGAATTGAAGAAGCTCTTCATTGAAGCGACTTGTTTTGGTTACCTCAATGTTATACCGTTCCAGTCGATCCTGCCAGAAGCCAATAGTCCCAGGAGGAATGACATAAGAGGTAATGCCGACTTGGCCGCCGCCAATTTTGCCTCGAGGTGATCCGGCAGATGGGAAGAAGGTAATAATGGTGCCCGGGCTGCCTTTTTCATCCCCGAAGTACAGATGGTACACGTCGGGTGCATCGAAGTTGATTGTTTTTTTCACGAGACGAAGTCCCAGAACCCCAGCGTAAAAGTCGACATTGGCCTGTGGATCTCCCGCAAAAGCCGTAATATGGTGGATACCTGCAGTTTGAAGTGTCATAATAAATTCCTCCTTGGATTTTCGAATTGGATATGGTGGTTTTAGTTTTTTTATTTATTGTAATTTGTATTATCTTTATTTTAAGATATATGACCAATTGAACTTAGTTGTTGTTTTGGCTTGCTTGTTCCTGTTTCAATTTGTCCGGAGTAACGTCATCGCCGTTCGGATCATAGATGGTGACATTCAGCAGAATATCATTGATCGAACCGCGAAAGATTTGCAGGTATTCCTGGCGCAGACGAATTTGTTCCGCTTTCTCCATCTCTGTCAGTTCTGCCTCTTTAGCTTTTCTGGAAAGTTCATTTATTCTGGTCAATGTTGGAATCATCATCTTGATCTCTCTCCTTGTAATTGGATTCAGATATTATTCTTTGGTGTCGTTTTCCTTTGAATTAAATATCTTAAATTAAAGATAAATCATTTTTGAGGTATTGTCAACACTTTTATCAAAATGAAATAGCAAAAGAAAAAAAGGCTCCATACAGAGTTTTCACTCCGATGTGAGCCCTTCTTCAATTCCGTTATGTTAAACCAGCTTTTGACCACAGTTGGGACAGAAGTTGGCTCCTTCATTTTTGGCACCACAGTTCGGACAGAAGTTCGGCTTCTTGGCCCCCTCGGAAGAAGATCCTTCCTTGGGCGCGGATGGTTGATCCGTATTTTGGCCTGAACTGTTGTTATTATTATTTTGATTCTGGCCTTGATTCTGGTTCATGTTCTTCATCATTTCGTTAGCCATATTCATACCCATCATCATGCCCGCCATATCCGATGCTGCGCCGCCACCTTTCACCTTGCCGGATGCGATGCCATCCGTCATGCTAACCTGCTGGTATTTCTGCAGATTACCGATCATCTCATGCGAAGCGGTCTTCGTGATCATGTCCTGAATCTCTTGCGGGTAATTGAAACTCATCACTTGGAATCCGGTAATGCCAATCCCGATGTCCATCATTTGCATATCCAGGTCTTCCTGTATGCCTTTTGCAATCTCCGATGCGTTCGCCTGCAGGTTAAACATATCCTTGCCCTCACGGCTAATCCACTTCATAAGCAGCTGATCCAGTACAGAAGTCATGCGGATTTTGACATCCTCGACCAGATAGCTCTGCTTGATGCCAGCAATTTTATCAATGAGCGTGACGTAGTCACTCACCTTGAAGTTGAACGTACCGTTGGCCCGAATCGGCATTCCGCCCGGAAGCTGAGGTGTCGGAATCAGTACAGGGCTTTGCGTTCCCCACCGAACGGTAAATTCCTTTGTATTCACAAACAGCACTTCGACCCGCATGCCGCTGTTGAACCCGAATTTAAACCCTTTTAATGTAGACAGAAACGGAATGATCTCGGAATCAATATTAAATGAGCCTTCATCTTCAAAGATTCCCTCAACCTTTCCGTTGTTCAAAAAGATCGCATCCTGACCCGAACGGATAATCAGCTTACTGCCCTTCTTGATCTCCCGGTTGCTCCACTTCCAGAAAATCATGTCATCTCTGAATTCTTCCCATTCCACTACATTCGAAAATTGATTTTTGAAAAATCCCATACTCGTTCCCATCCCTTCTATGTTGTACTAAAACAAATGTTAAAACGATCTGCTGCTTCCGCTATGTGAGTGGCCGCCTCGGGTGGTACCTCCACCACCGCCGCCTCCGCCTCCGCCTCCGTTGTTATTGTTTCTTTCTATTTTTTGTTTGGTGACCGTTGTGCGGATATACCGATCCTGACGATCAATTACACTGGAGGAACCGGAATCCTCATATGTTACTCGATTGACGGTGACTCTTCCTCCTGAACGGTAGGCCATCACCCCAACTACGATTCCTCCGATAGCCACGGATGCAGCGAGCTGAAACCAGGTTTTGAATAGAATGTTATCCGGATTCACACCCGGTTTAATTCCCATGTATTCATAGGACAGGTCCAGATACTTCTCAAAGGCCAGTCTATAATTCCCGTCCGTTACATCCGGGGCTATTTTGGCTGTAATTTTGTCAGCCCTCCCGTTGTCGATATATTCTTCTCCTTTGTAAAAGCCAGCCAAATACATTTTTCGATTGTACATATCAAGTGTCAAAATGACCGTGTTTCCGTGGGCCTTATCGTAACCGGGCGCTCGCTCGTCGTAGAAATCCTCCGTTAGCAATTCTTCATTTTTGTGCTCTTCATTATTGGAAGTAAATATAATAAAATCCGTCTGCCTCTCGGCTCCATACTCATTCGCCAGTGCGTTCAATTCACTTTTCTCCTGCTCACTCAGCAGATTGGCCTCATCATGGATGAGATTTTTACTCTCGGCTGCCGAGGCAGTCTGAACAGTCCAAAAGGAGAAGGCCAGACCAAACACCATCATTACCAGCGTGGTCACCATTGCAAGCTGTTTGACCTGTTTCACAGGAACCCACCTCCCATCATCCAGGAGATCAGTTTCAAGGACAATAAGGACACGGCGGAAACGCCGGCGAACCATCCGGCCACTTTGGCTTTGCTAATGGGCGGTTTGCCGACCACTTTTCCCGTCTGGCCATTCATGGCAAAGGTATATTGGGCACGATTGAAGTCATAATAGACCATCCATACGGGAAGCAGCACATAGTCTGCATTTTTTAGTGTCGTATCAATTTGTTTGTCCGTGTAACTTACACTGTTATATCCGGATACGGTTGAAGCAATATATGAATCAATATAAGATCGGGTCTTCTCCTTGGCCCGCGGATATAACTCTTCATCGGTGTAGCTGTATTTCTCTGCAATGTATCCCGCAAGATACGGGGTCTTGAACTCTTTCAGCTGATTATAGGGAAACGGCTCCAGCTTATCCATCAGCTCATCCTTCATTTTCTCCGAAGCGTCAATGGGCAGATTCACATAGTTGAGCCGGATTTTCCGGTAAATATCAAAATGCTGTGTCTCCGTATAATGGTAGTCGCCTTGCGTGTAGGTTCTCACCTTGGTTCCGCGGCCGTGAACTTCGATTTTGTTATGTAGCTCATATAACCAGAACGGCACATACATTCCGGTAATATTCTGAATCCGGTCTGCACTCATGAATCCGCTCGGGGTCAGCAGGCCGTTCCGGCACCACTTTTTGAATGCCTGCTTCGCCTGCTCCTTGCTGATAGAAAACGGAATAACCATGACGGGTGCCAGATCACCCGTCAGCCGATCGCTCAGCACAACTGCCGCTCCGCAGAAGCTGCACGTGGTTGCACTCGTCTCCGGTTCCGTGACGATATCCGCGCCGCAGCTGTTACAGTGATATTGCTTCACTTCATTTTCCGTGAACACCTGTTTCTTGAGCGGATCAGGGATTTGCTCAATGTTGTCCTGTCGTCCACAGCTCGGGCAGGATAATGAACCTGTCGCGCTGTCAAAAACCATACCACTGCCACAGTTGGGACACTTGTATTCAATAACTGGCATCTGCTCACCTCAATATTAACGAAATATAATCGTATAAATCCTAATTATTCTTCAGCTTCTCCTGAATTGCTGCGAGTTCTTCCTCCGCACTCGGAGCTTTATTGTCACTATTACCCGCTTCCGCGTTCATTTCTCTCTCCAGCTGCGCAATAAGTTCATCCAGATCATCTTCCTGCTTCCCTGCCCGGAGCTCGGCAAGTGCTTCTGCTTCATTCAAAGCCTGATTGGCCTTCTCTTCCATCGCCTGAAAAGCCGCGTTTGCTTTTCCTACTGAAGCATTCCGTTCATTGGCCTGCTGCTGGGCTTTCGCCTCTGCCATTCTGCCTTTCAGCTCGGTATGTCTGGCTTCCAATTGTCCCAGATCTGCTACCAATTTCTCATTCATATGCTTCATCATTTTGACTTTCGCGGAGGCACGTTCATACGCTGCCTGTAATTCGTTCCATTTCTCTGTCTGCTTCACTTTCTTCTCCAGAAAACTCCGGGCCTGATCTTCATCGCCTGATTCTGCCGACTTCTCTGCATACCGCTGCAATTTCTTCATCTCAGCACTGCATTCGTCCACAGCTCGCTTCGCCCTGCTCTCCTCCGACAGAACGGCCGCCGTCTCTGCCTTTACCTGTCCCAGATCACTGCTTAGACTCCGCATATATTCATTCACGGTCTTCTCCGGATCTTCCGCCCGAGCCAGCAAGCTGTTCACATTGGCCTTCATCACGTCCCTAAACCTCGATAAGATTCCCATTCCTGTGTTCCTCCTCCGAAAAGTTTACATATACCCTATAATACATGAATTCCAAGAACGAGGTTTCATTACACGGATTGGGAAGTTATTTCCCAAATGAAAAACCATCAGCTCCTGCTGATGGTTGCTCTTAAGCTGCACTATCCATTTTTAATGGTATGGCTATCCGGATCAGGCGGGAAGACTCTCTACCGCGGTAAAGAATACATCCAGCAGTTCTACACCAAAGTTTGCCTCAACATATGCCGTAATATGCTTCAGATCCTCTTCGTGCTGATACTCCAGACATGGACGACCTTCGCTCCAGAGCACTCTGCACGTAAACTCATTAACCACGCATTGAATAATCTGATCCTGCTCTACCGCTTCACGAAATGCTGGCATCGCATGACGCTCCTTTCTTCCCTTTCCATCGTTGATGCTATGTATTCATTTTGAAAAAATGGATTCCGAACTTCCGTGATAATTATCACAAGGTCGTAGTGCAGCAAACAGCATGGCTTATCCCTCCTCTGTGACCTTGCACCTAAAGCTTCTAGAGCAAAGATGCCAATCTCTCGTAAGTTGGCTATAATAAGGGAACCATGAAATGAGATTTCTATAAAAGGCAGGAACATTATGCGTACACGAGTTCATATCATTGCTCCTTACGAATCCATGACTACCATCATACAAGAATGCATTCCCCAGTTTCCTCAATTATCGATTCAATGCGATGTGGGCGACTTGGCGAAGGGGGCCGAACTGGCTTCACAAGCCGAACGAAACGGGGCCGAAATCATCATAAGCCGTGGGGGTACTGCACAGTTAATCAAGGAAGCCGTCACCATTCCCGTCATTGATGTACAGCTCTCGGGATATGACATGATTCGTTCCTTGACTCTGGCCAGCCAGTTTAACGGCAAAACGGCCATCGTTGGCTTTTCAAATATCACATCAGGTGCACAGTCCATTATTGATTTGATGGACCTGCCCCTCAAGGTATACACGATTCGCAGTTCCGAAGATGTCGCCAGGCTGCTGCTGGAGCTGAAAGCATCCGGGTACCGTCAGATTGTCGGGGACGTTATCACCGTAGATACCGCCAGAACCTATGGGCTCGAAGGGTTACTGATCCAGTCTGGCAAGGAAGCCATTCTGCGTGCGCTTGAAGATGCCCAGCTGGTATTTCGCTATCTGAGCAAGAACCAAGCCATTTCAGTCATTTTGAATAACCTGGTCACACAGGAACACCCCAATCTGCTTATTTTAGATGACCGGAATGATATTGTATTTGAGAACCTGACAGACTTCGAACAGAACCCACTGACGGATAATTACATTCATTTGATTAACACCAATCTGGAGTTTGAGCAATCCCAGGTTCAACATATGTTCATGGTGGACGATTATCAGCTGACAGTAACGGCCCATGAAACGACACTGAATCATAAGGGTTATAAAGTCTACACACTTGAAAAAGGACAGCCCTACCAGTTTGCACAATTCGGCATAACCACCTACACGGATATATCCATCGAGCCCATTGTTGCTGAATCGCCAGCCATGCAGGTGATGTTGAAGAACATTCAGGCTTTATATGAAAATCACGAACCCATATATCTGCTCGGACATGCGGATTCAGGCAAATCATTTCTCGTAAAACACATGCATCAGATGTACTCAGGCGGTGGACTGCTGCTGCAAATAGACCTGTCACAGGTACCTGCCGGTCATTTGCATAAAATACCGCTCTCCAAGGTTCGCAACGTGGAGCTGAATCATATCGAACAACGACTCTATGATGAAGAGGTGACCTCCTTCATTCAAACCTGTCTAAACAGGCAGATTGGTGTATTCATTCTGGGAGAAGAGCCCCTGAATCCGTATTGGACCCTTGATATCGAGCTCAGTACCATGATGATGCCAAGTCTTGCGGACAGGCTGGAGGATCTGGCTCCACTGATCCAGCAGTTCCTTACCGACTATTATCATAAGTATGGAACCGCTGCGGTGAAGATCAAAGAGGATGCACTGCAGTTAATCCGGGAGCAGGTTCCACAGATGACAGTCAGCCAGCTGAAGCATCTTATCAAACAGGCTGCCCTGAATGAGCAGGATTATGTGATCTCGACAGATACGTTGTCCCGCCTGCTGAATCAGCATTCTGCAACGAACACGATGAGGTTGAATGGTACGCTGAAAGAGATCGAGAAGGAAATTATTCAGCACGTTCTGCAGGAAGAAAACAATAATCAATCCAAGGCTGCAGATCGCCTGGGGATTAACCGGGCCACACTTTGGCGCAAACTTAAAGAATAATCTTTAAGTTTGTGCTTTTTTTATTGCTCAATGTGTTGCATTATTAAACACTTTAGTGATTACTTAAAATTTACAGCAAATTATTGTTGCTAAAATAAACAATCTGCGTTAAGATAGTCCCTGCAAGCGCTTCATAAAAACGATTACTTAAATAAGGAGCTACTACTATGAACATTAAAGCGACATTAGATCGTATTCCTGGCGGTATGATGGTTGTCCCGCTGTTACTTGGTGCAACGATTAACACTTTCTTCCCCAATGCCTTGCGGATTGGCGGATTTACCGAAGCCCTGTTCGTTAACAGTTCAAGCACGCTGATCGCTTTGTTCCTCCTGATTGCCGGAACACAAATTACGTTCAAGACAGCCGGTTCATCTGTCGGTAAAGGTATTACACTGCTTGTGTTCAAGTGGGCTGTTGGTGCAATATTAGGTTTGATCGCCATTTTCTTCGCGGATTCCAATGGATTATTCCTTGGTCTGGCACCACTTGCCATTATTGCTGCGATGACGAATTCCAACGGCGGGCTGTACATCGCACTGGCCGGACAATACGGCAAAGAGGATGACAAGGCTGCTTATCCATTCCTCGCGCTCAGCGACGGACCTTTTCTTACCATGGTTGCACTCTCTATTTTCGGTGCGATGGGCTTCGCCAATGGCATGTTCTCCCCGATGGCTTTTGTAGCGGTACTGCTTCCCCTGATCGTCGGTGTGGTTATTGGTAACCTGGATCGCAGCTTGGCTGAATGGCTGCACAAAGGCAGTGACAAGCTCGTTCCATTCTTCGCCTTTTCACTCGGTATGGGAATCAACTTCTCGTCTATCATTCAAGGTGGACTAAGCGGCATCATGCTCGGTGTAATTACAGTATTGATCACTGGCGGCGTTGGCTACCTGCTCTTCAAAGCCATTGGCTGGAATCCCATTGTCGGAGCTTCGGAAGGTTCCACAGCGGGTAACGCTGTAGGTACACCTGCTGCCATCGTGGCTGCGAATGCTTCTTTTGCCCCAATTGCTGAAATTGCTACCGTACAAATTGCAGCAAGTGTCGTAACCACCGCTATTCTATTGCCGATCTTCATTGGTTTCCTCTCTAAACGGCTGGAGAAATCAGGCGGCGTCGAGAAATACAATCAAAGACCGACCACATAAATGGATGTAGCCCTATTACGACCGGACATGAATTCACTTTTTTTGCTCAAGGAGGCGAGAACAGCATGAAATTAGCCATTATTGCAGATGATCTGACTGGTGCCAATGACAGCGGGGTCCAGCTTGCCCGTCATGGCTTGAAAACCAGTGTACTATTCGACATGGACGAGAATAACATTCGTCATTACGATGCTGTTGTTTTCGACACGGACAGCCGTTCCATTGCCTCGGATGAAGCTTATCAGCGTGTTCGTAACGCAGCGGAGTTTCTGACGAGAAACGGATTCGATACCATTTTTAAAAAAATGGATTCTACTATGCGTGGTAACATCGGAATTGAGATTGATGCTTTGTACGACGTGATTAAACCGGATTTCATGATGATCGCACCAGGTTATCCGAAAAACAATCGTACGATCCAAAGTGGAGTACATTACCTGAACGGAATTCCACTGGCAGACACTGAGATCTCAAACGATCCAAAAACACCTGTAACTGTTTCGTACCTTCCGGAACTGCTGAAACTACAGACGAAATATGAAATCGGCGAAATTAGCGTATCCGATCTGGAAGCAGGCAAAGACCATATACAGAAGAAGTTAACCCAGTTTAAAGAAAACGGCATCCCATACGTGCTTGTGGATTCGACGGAGGAACTGCATCTGGAGCAAATTTTGCAAATGACCAGCGCACTGGAGTACACCTTTGCATGGGCAGGCTCTGCAGGAATTGCCAATTATCTTCCCGGGCACTACAGTCTGGAGGGTAAATCAACGGAACTGACTATACCGGGAAACTCTGGACCCATTCTAACTGTCGTAGGCAGTGTAAACAAAAACTCACGTGCTCAGTTGAAGAAACTGCTGGGACAGACCAGCGTTTCCTCTGTTGCATTCCACTCCTTCAAAGCCGTATCCGCTGCATCAGATCGCACAGAGGAAATGGAGCGTGTGTATAAAGAAGTAAAAACCAAGTCTCTTGAAGGCCATGACGTTGTCTTGTATTCCACGGCAGAGCAGGTTGATATTGAACTAGCACGTGCCACGGGTGAAGCCCGCGGTCTGGATCATACCGAGGTCAGCAACGAAATTGTGCGGGCTATGGGCGAGATTTGTGCCAGATTGCTTGAAGAAGGCAATTTCAAGGGTGTATCCATGACCGGTGGAGACACTGCCAAGCAAATTTGCATGAAGTGGAATATTAGCGGCTTCGAGCTGCTGGACGAACTTGAGATTGGTGTTCCAATATCCAAGTTTATCGGAATAGAAGGCTTACATGTCATTACCAAAGCAGGAGGCTTCGGCACACCAGAAGTCTTCATCCATGCGATTGAAAAATTAAAAGGAGGGATTCCAGTATGAAACCCACAGTTGGAATTACAATGGGCGATGCAGCAGGTATCGGACCCGAGATTATTATGAAGGCACTAGGCCATCAGGAGGTCTACGACAACTGCAACCCACTCGTTATTGGTGATGCAAAAATATTGGAACGCGTTCTGCCCGTTATTGGATCAAGCTTGAAAGTCAACGCTATTCAGGAGCCTTCGGAAGCCAAGTATGAATTCGGCACAGTGGATGTCATTGATCTGGATCTGGTTCCTGCCGATCTCGAATATGGAAAAGTATCTGCCGTAGCGGGAGACGCAGCCTTTCAATTCCTGGCCAAGTCTATTGATCTAGCCAAAAAACAGCAGATCAACTCCATCTGCACTGCTCCTCTGAACAAGGAAGCTCTGCATCAAGGTGGACATCTGTATCCAGGACATACTGAAATTCTGGCTGACCTGACCGATACAAAGGATTTCTCCATGATGCTGACGACACCCAACCTGCGGGTTATTCACCTGACAACACACATGGGCTTGATCGATGCGATCGCCAGCATCAACCCGGAAAGAACCTACACGGTAGTTAAGCTTGCACACGATACACTCAAAAAAGCAGGCTTCGAAAATCCACGTGTAGCTGTATGCGGCATTAATCCGCACGCCGGCGAGAACGGATTGTTCGGCAATGGTGAAGAAGAAGAGAAACTGCAGCCAGGTATTGAGCGCGCGCAGCAGGAAGGCATTAATGTGGTTGGTCCTCTCCCTGCGGATACATTGTTCTTCCGTGCAGGTCGCGGTGACTTCGATATCGTAGTTGCTTGCTACCACGATCAGGGACATGCTCCGATTAAAGTTATGGGCATCGAAGAAGGCGTGAACATCACCGTTGGCTTAAAAGGCGGCATCATCCGCACTTCCGTTGACCACGGTACGGCCTTTGATATCGCTGGTAAAAACATCGCCGATGATAAAAGCATGCTGGCAGCCATTCGCTCTGCCATTGAGCTTGCTCCAAAAATGTAAATGTAACCGAACGTATTCAAACGTATTTAACTATTGAAGCAAAATAAAGCAGCGACTCTCCCCAGTCGGGAAGAATCGCTGCTTTTTCTTTTGTACACCCTGCTGCATTATTGCCTACCATTCGATCTCCGGTCATACCAATATCCAGGAATGCCTCGTTCCAAACGCATCAATGCCTCGAGATAGAAATAATCGCCCCAGATGACATAGTCATCCGGTGAATCCCCACCTCTTACGGAGTAGGAACCATGCTTGAGTAAGCCTTCTTCGGTTTCGGACCCGTGAGTGGAGTAATTCTGTACCAGGGACGCCATTGAATTCTGCACCGCGTCCAGGAAGAACTGACGCTCAGGATCGGTTGGATCCAATCTCTCGGCGATCTCCAGAATCCCGCACGCAGCAATAGCGGATGCAGAGCTGTCGCGCTTTGTTTCGGAGGTCTGTGGTGCATCGAAATCCCAATAGGCTACATGATCCTCAGGCACATGAGTAATAAAGTAACGGGCTAGACGCCTCGCTGTCTCGAACATCTCTGCATTTTGCAGATATCGGCTGCATAACGCAAAGCCATATATCCCCCATGCCTGACCGCGGGTCCATGTTGAGCCATCATTATAGCCCTGATGGGTCCCTCCACGAATGGCTTCGCCAGTAGCCTGATCAAAATAAAAGGTATGATAGCTGGAATCGTCTCCACGAACCAGAAAACGCCGGCTTTTCTCCGCATGGAGCTTGGCGACGCGCCGATATTCTTCGTTATGGGTCTGTTCATACGCCCATAACAATAATGGAAGATTAAGCAGGCAATCGATAATAATACGACCTCCGTTGTTCACATCGCCCTTGCGTCCCCAAGCCTGGATCAGCCCTGACTCTTCACGCCAGCGCTTCATCAACATATCTGCAGCCTCCAGCGTGAGGTCACGTGCAGCAGGGTCACGTTCCACGATCCATTGGGCCTTGGAGGACAACGAGTAGAGAAAACCTATGTCATGATGGTCAAAAATGCTCTTCCGTTCCATGCGCCCCCGAAAGTTATCAACGGTCTTAACAGCTGCCTCGCGATACAGCGGGTCCTGCGTGTATTCCGAGCATAACCAAAGGATTCCTGACCAGAAACCAGCCGTCCACTCCGTATTATCATTCAGCACATAATGCTCATCCCCGTTACTTACATGGGGAAATCGCCCCCCAAATCGGTCAATGTTGCTTCTCGTGACTTGGAGTGCATCATCAATGGCATTTTTCCACATGGAACAAGTCCTCCTCTATGAATCTATTTTCTTCATCCTTCATGTTGGACAAGTCTGCTATTTTGCTTATATTGACCAGGCGTAATGCCCTCATACTTTTTAAAGACACGAATGAATGAATTGCTGTTGAGAAACCCTACGCGCTCGGATACGTCCTGAATGGTCCCTTCCTCTGCCTGCAGAATTTTCTTGGATTGTTCGATGCGATATTGGTTGATGTAATCGATCACGTTGATTCCAGTCTGCTCCTTAAAGTACTTGGAGACATAGGTTGGATGGAAGCGAAAGCGTTCTGACAAATGGGTCAAACCCAGATTGACGTCTGCATAGTTCTCTACAATGAATTCGATCAGCTGATCTTTCAGCTCTTCGTTGCGGGAGCGCTTGCGTTCATTCACCATCTGACAGACGGTCTCCAGGATTCGCAGCAGCTCGGCTTCAATCTCCTCAAACGTCTCGCATGCAAACAATTGCCGAATCAGATCATTACGATGCGTCATCTCGTTCTGGTCATCTGACTTGATCTGTTCCGTGGCTTTCAGAATGGTACCGATTAACTCAAACATCAGGCAGCGTGCCAGTTCAACAGACAAGGGCTCTCCTGTAAAATTGGTCATGAGAATTTCGTTCATCACTTCGGTTGAACGGGCATAATTGCCTGTCGCGATATAATTAATGAGCTGTCTCTCCAGATCGAGAGGATAATATAATTCCTCCTTCGGCCTGCGAATCCGGTTTTGGTCAATGATTTGTCCGATCCCCAATATCAGCCGATATTCCAGTGCCTCTTCCGATTCCCGAAAACTGTCTCCAATCGCTGCAATGCCGTGATGAACATCGCTTACCCCCACCGAAAAGTACACGCAAAACCGTGATCCGATAAAACGCTGGGCCTCCTCAATGGCGCTGATCAGCCGGTATCCGGTATTCTCCTCATCTGCCCGAATGTTGATGAGAAATGCGATCCGTCCATCAATATCTGCCGAAAACACCTGGCCAATGGGGCCTATAATTTCCTCCAGCACATTGGTCAGAATGAGCTGCACAAATTGTTCTTTCTCCTCCTGGTCCTGCTCGCGTACTTTTGTCCGGAACAACCCATCCACATTCTCAATGTGAAGGAGCAGTACGGCAAACGATGGAGTCTCGAAGTGAATACCAAGCCGTTCCAGCGTTGAAGCAAATTCTTCACCTGCCTGAACCCTGCCCTTCATCAGCTTGGCGAGCAAATTGCTCCTTACAACGTTTTGCTGGTCCTTGAGCCTGCTCGCGAATTGATCCTGCTCTTCCCAGGCACGGACCAGCACGGATTGCAGAATGCCATATTCATCGTCCGGCTGCTCCAGTTTCCATTTGACCTTATCGGAGATAATGTTCATGATCCGTCCCAGCGGACGATAGTTCCTCCTGGTGAACCACCAGGCCGCTACCCCGCCCAGCAGAAGTCCAGCTGCCACGCCTCCAATCGTAATATTGCGAATGACCGTTAGTTTCTTGGCATAGATCCGGGTAGGTATAATCGATACATAATTCCAATCCTGGACCTTGGAAGAGATCTGGGACATGGTGACGGATTCACCGTTCCAATCGATCGTCTCGGTGCTGACTCCTGAATCTTGCCCGGAATTCAGATCTTCATTTATTTTGAAAGGGGTTTCAAAACCTCCTGTGGAAAACAACGTGTTCCCCTCATCATCCAGGATGAATACCGTGCTCTCTTTTTCCAAACGGACATTATCAATCGCCTGTTGGAACCGATTCGGGTCAAGATTGACCACGAAGGTTGCAGGACTGTCCGCAGCACTCTGGATGGGGAACGGCTGCAGGTAGACAAGTGTATCTTCAATGCGCCGATCCTCACTCCGAATCGCCATTTTCCTGAACCTGCTGGTGTCGGTATCGTGCATAAGTCCGGTCCACGCCTCCTCGGTTACATCCGTGCCTTTGTAGAACATGTCATACAGATAGGTCTTCTGAATAAGGGAAGAAGAGGACAAGGCAACGTCGGCGTCCTTAATATAAATATATAGTTCGCTAATTAGACCGTTTCCGACGCGTGTAGACTTCAGATTTTTGATTAGCTCCAGTCCCATTAACCGCCACCGGCCATCCTGTTCAGACGCATGATTAATGAAGCTCGTTAACTGGGAATCGGCCATGAGTTGATTGCTGATGCTGCCAATATCCCCAATCTGGTTATCGATCGTCTCCTGCACCTGAGAGAGCAGCACCATGTTGGAGCGATTCACTTCTTCCTCAAGCAAGATGCGAGACTCGGCAAATACAGCTGCACCGATCACAATCGGGATGAGCAGAATGACCATGTAAGAAATGCTCCAGGACAACAGGATGCTTTTCTTCTTCATGAGTCTCCTCCTCACATGGTGGTTTGGCATGGCCTACGACTGATTTATTCCTTGATTGCTCCGATCATAACACCTTTGACAAAGTATTTCTGCAGAAAAGGATAGATAAACAAAATAGGAAGCGTGGCAACCATGACCGTTGCATATTTCACACTTTCCCCGATCGCCTCTTTGTCCACCGCTGATGCCCCTGTCGTCATGGAGTCCGTACTATTTTGGATGAGGATTTCGCGCAGTACCAGCTGAAGGGGAAACAGATTTCGATCCCGGATGTACAGAATTGCACCAAACCAAGAATTCCAATGGCTAACTCCATAAAAGAGAATCATCACTGCGATCACCGGCATGGACAACGGTACTACGATCCGCCAGAGGATCAACATCTCTCCCGCACCGTCCATGCGGGCCGATTCCAGCAGGCTTTCAGAGATTTCCTGAAACGAAGTCCGCATAATAATGAGATTATAACTGCTGATCAGCCCAGGTATAATCAGAGCCCACAGGCTGTTCCCCATATGAAGCGTGTTGTTGATCAACAGATAGGACGGAATAATGCCCCCGTTAAAAAACATCGTAAACACGATCGCCAGCATGATCGGGTTGCGAAGCATGAAGCTTTTGCGAGACAAGGTATACGCTCCCAGAATGGTGAACAGCAGATTCAGTGCCGTACCCACCACGACGATGAATATGGTGTTTCGGTACCCGGACAAAATGTTCGGGTTGCTGAGCACGAGCTTATAGCTCTCCAGGGTCAGTCCTTTCGGAAAGAGCAGCAGACCTCTGTGGGCCATTAGCTGACCGGAATCACTGAATGATGCGTTCAGTACATGCAGCAGCGGATACAAGGTCACAATAATCAGGCCCGTCATCAGAATGGCGTTGGCACCACCAAACAGCCGCTCCCCGAGTGATCGTTTTATTCTCATCTGAACTCCCCTCCTTCACCTCATTCCTGACTAGAATAGCTTGGTATTGGATATCGCCTTGGACAGGCGATTGGCACCAATGAGCAGTGTAAAGTTAATGACGGATTGGAATAAGCCTACCGCGGTTGTATAGCTGAATTCGGCACTTTCGCTAATCCCTTTACGGTACACAAATGTCGAGATGACATCCGCCGTGTCATATACGTTCGGGTTGTATAGCAGAATGATTTTTTCGAAACCGATCTCCATCAATCCGCCAATACGGAGAATCAGCAGAATAAGAATCATCGGAATGATGCCGGGCAACGTAATATGCCAGACTTGGCGAAGGCGACTTGCCCCGTCCACATTCGCAGCATCATACAGCTCGGGATTGATTCCACTAAGTGCAGCCAGATAAATGATGCTGGAGAAGCCAAGCTCCTGCCAGATGGATGAAGCGGTATACATGGTACGGAAATTGGCCGGATCACTGAGAAGCGCACTGCTCTGGCCGCCAAAGTATTCAATAATGGTGTTAAACAGTCCATCCCGGGATGAGAAATCCACAATCATGCCGCAGATGACCACGATGGAAATAAAGTGTGGAATGTAGGAGACGGTCTGCACGGTACGCTTAAATATTTCGTTGCGAAGCTCATTGAGAAGAAGGGCAAGAAGAATCGGTGCTGGGAATCCAAACAACAGTTGATAGAAGCTCAGCACCAGGGTGTTTTTCAAAATCCGCCAGAAATAGTAACTCTGAAAGAAGTCCCGGAAATGCTGCAGTCCCACCCAATCACTGCCCCATATGCCTTTGCCAACCGAATAATCCTTGAATGCAATGATCGCTCCATACATCGGCAGATATTTGAAGATGAGAAAATACAAAACAACGGGAAGAGCCATCCAATAGATCGCTTTATTCTTTTTGTAATTAAGCCATAACAAGGAAAGCTTGTGCGACACCTTTTCCATCCCCTTCCTTATCAATTCGAAGGAGAGCATCCGTGAGGTAAAAAGTGGGCTTCCCCACGGACAGCTTCTTCGTTATCTGGCATTATAGCGGTCCAGAGCAGCCTGCTGAATTTCAACTGCCCGGTCGACGTTAAACTTGTTGATCTGATCGACGTACTTGTCAAAGTTCTCAATCGGCTCGACCCCGATCACAAACTTGACGAACATTTCATCCCGGTACGTTCCAATATCGCTCATGATCTTGCTGTATTCCGTGGATTCTTCTGTTGTCAGACTGGTTGGAGGAAGGCCCACCTTCAGTGTATTCTCGCTGTATTTGGAGAAGAGAATGGCGGCATCCTTCTGCTGCTGGAGCTGATAATACTGCTCATTGTACCGGTCGTCATCTTCACCCACGAAGGGATAGTTCGCAATAAAATGTTTGGCCATCGCCTGGGCAACCGACAATCCATCCGGATTTTTTAAAATCTCATCGGTATAGGTCGGGTAACCGTCCTTCATCGTATACGTGAGGCCTTCCACACCGAAATTTTTCAGCATATGCCCTTCTTCACTGAAGAAGTAATCAAGTGCTTTGACTGTTTCCTCCGGATATTTGTTGCTATTGGTGATCACGACGCCGCTACTGCTCCACTCCCAGGAACGTCCGGTAAACATCGGTTCATCGCCCTTATTCTGCACCGGATATTGGACAGCCGTCAGATTGGCGTTCGGGTCGGTTTCCTGCAGAGCGGGAAGGTAGCGGCCTACACCTCCACCGATGAAGGTGAAAAAGGCACCTGCCTGACCACTCAAAATTTTGGCGTCAAATGTTTTTTGGTCATTGGTGGCAAAATCGGGATCGATCAGCCCTTCCTGATACCAGCGATGGAACATCGTCAGGAATTCCTTGTATTCCGGCTCGATTGGTCCGTAGACCACTTTGCCATCTTTCATAAATATATTGTTGGTTATCCCGTAGGCCTCCAGATAGGTCGGTGCTGCGGGTCCCATCGTTGTCATTTTAGGCGGTGCACCAAACAACAGGGGCGCGGACACGCCTTTTTTCTCTTTGAACGCTTTAAGTACGGTTTCCCATTCTTCCAGCGTTTCCGGTTTCTCCAGCTTTAGCTCATCGAGCCAATCCTGACGAATGAATGTACCGCCGAAGGTTTTGTATTCCCCCAGACGTAGATGCGGAATCGCATAGATATCGCCGTTGTCTGCTTTTAACTGTTTAGCGACTTCGGGATTCTCATCCAAAATCTTTTTCAAATTGGGAGCGTATTCATCAATGAGCTCGTTAAGACGAATGATGGTACCATCATTGAACAGCTTGGCGTAATCTCCATTGACAAACATGGCATCAGGTAGCTGATTCGAGGCAATCATGACATTGAACTGTTCGGTCTCGGCACCCACCGCAGGATGCTGGAATTCGATTTTGGTGTTGGTCTTCTTCTCCCATTCCTTAATCGCCGTGATTTCATTCATACTCTTGAGCGTAATGGAAGCATTCGTGTTCATCGACATCCAGATCGATATTGGTGTAGGGCCATCTCCCTCTGCTCCACCCGCGTTTCCATTGTCCCCTGTGCAGCCTGCCAGAATAGTGAATCCCATCATCAGACAGATTCCAATCGCCAGCCGCTTTCTCCATGACCGTTTCATCGCTTCACGTCCCCCCATGTGT
The DNA here is from genome assembly GCF_004000925.1 of Paenibacillus illinoisensis NBRC 15959. Taxonomy (GTDB): domain Bacteria; phylum Bacillota; class Bacilli; order Paenibacillales; family Paenibacillaceae; genus Paenibacillus; species Paenibacillus illinoisensis. The sequence goes on from NZ_BIME01000015.1 coordinate 95,709, forward strand.
TCGTGTAAGATGTCTGACCCTTGATGTGGAGCTGCTCTCTTCATAAAGGTAATGCCTGACCGCTATTATGGCTATCCTCCATTCTTGCCGAGATATCCAAAATTTGATATTCCCTTATCCGGCGCAGGATTTGCACATGCAGGCAAAAGATCAAGATCATATTCGAGGAATGAACTGTCCGATCCAAATGAAAGCTGATTATCTCCTTTAATCCGTCTAGGTTGAAGCATCTAGATTAATATTGCCATCGACCAAGCCTGTTTCCGAAACCTTAGGGTGTTTGACCAGTCCCCGCCAGAATCCAGGAATACACTAATATCAATTCTTTGACCTGTTCGGCTATCCATAAAAAACATCAACAAACTTAAGGGGGAAATTAGCATGACGATCCGCTACAGTATCATTATTGCAACCTATAACCGGGCCCATCAGTTACCGCTTACACTGGCGGCTTTTGAGGCGCAGACCTACCCAAAACATCTTTTTGAAGTTATCGTCGCTGATGATGGTTCAACGGATGGAACGAAAGAACTGGTTGAAGCTTATCGTGCTTCATATTCATTGACCTATGTATCCCAAACAGAACAGCGCGGCAGATCTGCGATCCGTAATTTGGGGCTCCAGCATGCCAAAGGGTTGTACGTTATCTTTTGCGATGCTGACTTTCTGGCACTACCCGAGTTTATTCGAACCGTGCGGCAGTATCATCGTAAAAATCCCAGAGCCGTGGTTTCTGGCTTTCCGCATTCTTTCGATGGTTCATATACCCACTACTATCCGGACTTTTCCCCAGAAGAGAAAGAACATTGTCATGCCGTCCTCGCAGCTTCAAACTCATGGCGTCCCGAACTAGAAGCTGTGAATGAAATTATCCCGTTGGTAACACCCGCAGATATCATTCATCATACAGATGCTTTGTCACGAGTGGTTTTCCCATCCAAAATGCCGCCAGGTGTCATCAAACAATTTGCAAGCACAGATGTAGCACCCTGGATGGTATTTGTTACTCGGTGTGTATCCGTCCGGCGTAGTCTGTTGAATCGAGTAGGGGGTTTTAACGAAAGGTATGTACTTTATGGGCTTGAAGACTGGGATTTGGGCTACAGGCTGCACCGTTTGAAAGTGCCTTTCTATTGCATCAAAGAGGTCGTAGGCTATCATCAGGAGCACCCAACCCACTTCCGGGGGGATGTGCTCAATACGGAGAATCTGCGAATCATGTTGGAAACCTATGGCTTCAATGATTCCGCACTGAATTTATTTTGCGTTGTGCCTCCATCCGCTGACCTCGAAACCTACAAAAATACACTGAGGATCTTGCGCAGAGGGTTCCGGTCCAGAACAACACGTTCTTCCGCACGATTGTTAAAAAGGACACTACGAATTGCAGCCAAGCAGTTCTTACTCCAATCTGATGCAGAGGCATACAAAAAATCATTAGCTAAAATACAGCGAAGAGCAGCAGGCAGGAAAAGCAGAGTGGCTCGTGTTTTACGGGATATGGTTCAAAGGTCTGAAAAATTGGTGGAGTAGGTTAGGACTCACGTTAGAAGCTTAAAAAGTGCTGATGGGTTGATAATTCAATTCTTCTTTTCAAATAAAAACACAACAAAAAGCCTCCTATCTACATCTCTGCAGATGGGAGGCGACGTATCCTACATACTCGTTTTTCTCACCCTTATGGTGAATAGTACGGTTTCATTATTTACTTTAAAACTCTTCGTATTCGCTCGGGTCCTGTCCCCATAACCGTCCATCTTGACGATTGAATGACGAGATCACTTCCATCTCCTGCTCGCTCAGCTCAAAATCGAAGATATCGATGTTCTCCTTCTGGTGTTGAAGGGAGCCTGCTTTCGGAATTGGAATGGAACCCAGTTGGGTATGCCAGCGCAAAATGACCTGTGTTCCTGTTTTGCCATGAGCTTCTGCTATGCGGAGGATCTTCTCATCCTTCACCACATCCTGCACGGCATCATTACCACGGCCAATAGGACTCCAGGATTCATTGACAATACCATGCTCCGAATCCTTCTTCCGCTGCTCGGCTTGGTCAAAAAACGGATGCAGCTCGATCTGGTTCAGACTTGGGGCTACCCCAGTCTCTTTAATCAGACGCTCATTATGTTCAGGCAGGAAGTTGCTAACTCCGATGGAGCGGATATATCCACGTTTCTTCGCCTCAATGAGTGCCTGCCAGGCTTCAACATACTTATCCTGCTTCGGATTCGGCCAGTGAATGAGATATAGGTCATAGTAATCCAGGTCTGCCCTGTATAACGATTCCTCGATGGCTACGATTGCCTTATTATAATCGTGATAACGCCCAGGCAGTTTGGAAGAGACCAGCAGTTCTTCTCTCGCAACAGAGCTCTGCTTGATGGCCTTTCCGACTGTCGCCTCGTTCTCATAGTTATAGGCCGTATCAATCAAACGGTAACCTACATCCAGCGCAGATACGATGGATTTAACACCTTCTGCACCTTTTAAGCTATAGGTACCAAACCCAATTGCCGGTACTTTCAAGCCATCATTCAACGTATATTCCGGAATTTGATGATTCATCTGAAGACTCTCCTTTGCTAAAAAGGTATACAAAACGAACGGAAAATTAGTTAGTCCCTCTCGTTTATTCTACCCCTCCATGCACGATTGAATCAATTCTTTCCAGACGTGCAGGCCTTCATTAATGCATATGAGCTGAACTCAGTATCCTCTGGTAATCATACTTTAATAGCCGCGTGAAAATTGCGGGCTTTCCTTAAGCTGAACGATATCGTGACCCGTTGGGTTTTGGAAAGCACGAAGACCAAACGTCGGCGCCACAGCAAAGATGTGGTCAAAGATATCGGCCTGCACCGATTCATACACTCCCCAGGTGATATCATTGCTGAATGCATAGATCTCGAGCGGAAGTCCGTTGTCTCCCGGTGCTAGCTGTCTCACGATCAACGTCATATCCTGATGAATCTTCGGATGATTTTTCAGATACTGATGGATGTATTCCCGGAATACCCCCACATTCGTTAGCTGTCTGCCGTTTACTTTGCTCTCCGTATTAATCTGATGCTCCATATTGTACTCGTTAATTTCATTGATTCGCGTAGCGATATAGTCGGTAAGGTAGTGAATCTTCCGGAATTCATCAATCATGTCCTCGGTGCAAAAGGTGATACTGCTTGTATCAATATAGACGCTTCGCTTAATCCTTCTGCCGCCGGATACCTGCATGCCTCGCCAGTTTCTGAACGAGTCCGATATCAGGGCATAACTCGGAATCATCGTGATCGTTTTATCAAAATTTCTTACCTTAACCGTATTGAGTGTAATGTCAATGACATCACCGTCTGCATTATACTTCGGCATTTCAATCCAATCACCAACACGCACCATGTCATTCGAGGATAATTGAACGCCTGCCACGAGGCCCAGGATGGAGTCCTTGAAGACCAGCATCAGCACCGCTGATAACGCACCAAGCCCACTGAGAATAATCAACGGATTCTGACCAATAAGGCTCGAAATGACGATAATGCCCCCGATGATGAAAAGAATAATCTTGGCGACCTGGATATACCCTTTGATTGGCCTGATCTTGGATACTTCATAGGAACGATATATGTCATCAAACACATTGAGCAGCGCATTAAATACAGTGATCGTCACCACAATCATGTACGTCATTGCAGCCTTCTCAATCAGGGCCTGATAGGATGGAAAGACATAAGCAGAATAATAGATAATAATGGCCGGTACGAGATGCGACAGCTTGTGGAACAGCTTTTTCTCCACAAAGATATGGCCCCATTTGTACCGATTGTTATTGACGATATGATGAATCGTCTTCAGCACGATTTTTTTGGCAATATAATTCGCCAGGATGGAGATCACCGCAATAAAAATAACCATGATGATGTTTGAAAGAATGCCAATGGTTTGTTCACTCATACCCGTTCCGTCTAGTTGTTTTTTGATAAAATCCATTGTTTCCTCCTAACGCAGTCTAGTTTAGCTTTTCATTATAAATGACTCTTCTGTGCGAAGCAAAATTCAAGTTAAGAGGCACATGTAAAAGGTATGCTAGTTTGTCGGAGTTAAGAATCTAGAGTAGATATAGATATATGCAGTCCATTTTCTAAATAATAAAATCCAGTTATGGTAGACTATACTTACTTCATATTTTTATAGGAGGGTGATTGACCTGAGGAAATATATTGGTTTGGTTTTGTTATTGGGCCTCATTCTAAGCTTAACTACTGCCTGCTCTTCGAATGAGAGTGAGTCTGCGATTACTCTTGATGATATTGTCACCAAGTTCCGAGAGGCTGGACTTGAGATTGAATCTCCAACGGAGTCTATCAGTGAGGAACATGGATTAGCTAACTTAGGTTTTAAAGATGTGAAGCCCATTCTGGTGCCGGCTTTAGGTGAAGGTGAGGGTGGGTATCTATTCTTGTTTGAGGATAAAACGGAGCTTGAGAAGCTGAAGGATTATTACGAGGAACCTGGAAAATCAACGCTTATGCCTAATTCGCATGCCTATGCTCAAGATAATATCCTGTTGCAGATGAGTGACCAAATGAGTCAAACCGAGTTTGATCGATATGTAGAGGTTATCAAGGATTTATGAAAAATTAGTTCCTTAGTACATTCTAGGGAACTTTTTAAATTCCCTTAATCCTGTCGTGATTCTCTACTTGCTCACTTAGGATCGTCATGATTGGCTTTGTATCACTCATGGTAATCAAATTCCTTCCTTTCTCCTGTTGAATCAAAAATAATTTCAAATTTATTTCCCTCTGCGTCTTCACGTATACGTCTGTTATTCTTAATATAATAAATGGACGCTCCTGATTCCTTGGCTTGCTTCCGTGCATGTTGAGTAGCCTTTTTTAGTATTTCTTGGAGTTGCTTTCGATCTACAAACATCTTGAATTCATCCACCTTTTCATTCATTTTCGGTTAATATAATATATAATAAAAAAACCACCAACCAGAACAACTGGTTGATGGCTTTCTTGTTTCGCTCTAATGGAGGCGAGGGGAGTCGAACCCCTGTCCGAAGATAACGACACATAAGCTTCTACGGGTGTAGTCACAGTTTTGATGTCACCCGAGTATCGCCCCGTAACCGGCTATACGTTGGGTCAGCCTGATTGTCTTCTTCAGCACACCCCAGGCGGAGATGTGACAGCGTATCCCACTACTTGTTAGCCCCTAATCCTGTCACATGGGCGATGCAGGTTAGAAGCACGCACACAGTTTCTTAGGCTGCGAAAGCGTAGTTGTTTTGTTGTTTGCCGTTTAATAGGCTTTAGCGTTGATGAAGCGGACGCGTCCCCACTACCCGCTACCCATGCTCGAACTATCCCCGTCGAATCCATAAACGCCCCCTCATATAAGAAGGGCTCCAGGATTAATCCGTGAATACGGAGCAAAGGTGCTGCACATCTTTTTCCTCCAAGGTAAAAAGATGCTCTTTCAAACTCGGCATTCCTGTCTGCTACATGAATAATCATATCACAGGACCGAATGCAGATATAGTACAGATTACTGGAAGTCATACCAGCATGCTGAGCATCAGTGCAAAATTAACCAATGCACCATCTGAGGCTCAATCGTCTACATATTATACCGCGTCCCTCGGACGAAGTAAAGTTTACCAGCAAGAGGTTGCGAACAACTTTACTTCCTTTATTTTACCCACAATTGGTACAGACTACGCAGAGAGCAGCTACATTTAATGCATCAACTGAATCCGTTCGCTCAGCAACTTCACACCTAACTCTATCTTATGCATCCTGTGCTTGCAGGTTTACCTTCTCAAGGCTCTTCCCAAACATCCTAACAGCAGCACCCACGTAAAATAATAAAAATCCCAAGCTCCGCCCGATCCCGGGCCAAACTTGAGATCCTCATTTACTTCGCATCTAAATTAAACTTATGACAGCCTCCTGCGAAGCTGAAGCACTTCCAATCAGCGAGCAATCTTCTGCTTCTCACGCAGTGCCCGTTGAATATCACGCTGTGCATCCCGCTTCGCAGCAGACTCACGTTTATCATACTGCTTCTTACCTTTACCCAGGCCAAGCAGCAATTTCGCATATCCATTACGCACATAAATCTTCAGCGGCACAATACTGTATCCTTCCTGCTTCGACAATCCAAGCAGCTTGTTAATCTGAGATTTGTGCAGCAGCAGCTTGCGTGTACGCGTCGGATCAAGCGGATTATGTCGGTTCCCTTGTTCAAAAGGACTAATATGCATATTATGAATGTGAATTTCACCGTTGCGAATCGTGGCAAACGCATCTCCAATATTCGCACGGCCGTTACGAAGAGATTTGATCTCCGTTCCGGTAAGCACCATGCCCGCTTCATACGTATCTTCAATGAAGTAGTCATGGGAAGCCTTTTTATTCTGTGCAAGCACTTTACTCTGTCCATCATTCTTGCCCATGTCCTCACTCCTTCTCCGTAAAATAAGCCGGTACCAATGCTCTATAGCCGCGCACCCGATGATGCCCAGGTACCCTAGCCAGACCTTAATTGTAGCAAGGACCGCTGTTAAAATCAAGAAAGAGGCAGCATATGCCGCCCCTTCTCATTACACACATTTCATGCTGTACGAAACGAATATTACTTTTTCTTCTTCCGTACAAAAGCGGCTGTTCCATTAGCGGAAGCACCTTTGTTCTTTTTCCGTTTACGGCGCGGAGCTCCGGCTTCTTGCGTACCTCCAGGTGTAGCTGCTTCGCCGATAAAGATACCGCTAGGTGACGTCTTTTTGCGTCCACCGCCACCTTTTCCGCCGCCCTTGCCAGATTTGAAGCTGCCTTCGCCACGGCCTTTACCGCTGTTCAGATCAGTCCCTTGAGCGCCAGTGCCGCTGTCCTGACTGGACGGCGCGGAGCTATACCCACCTTTACCCGATCCAAAACCAAAGCTTACCGCTCCAGTTCCTTTGCTGCGAGCAGCTGGTGCACTGGCATCTCCCGTGCGGCGTTCACCTTTCGGTTTACCGCCACCTTTTCCACTGAAGCTGCCACGTCCACCCTTGCTGCTCTCTTCCGGTGCTCTTCCACCGCGGCTTCCTCCGCCTTTGCCTCCACGCGAGCCACTGAATCCACCAGAACCGCCTTTGGCGCCACTCCGGCCACCACCGCCAGCAGGACGTCCACCTCTGCCGCCTCGGTTGCCGCCACCAAAGCCGCCTGGCCGTTCGCTGCGTGGCTTCATATCCACCATTTCAAAGTCAATCGTGTATTCTTCCATGCTCACGCGAGCAACACGAATCTTCACCTCATCTCCGATACGGAACACTTTCGAGGTTCGCTCACCAATGAGAGCCATATGCTGATCGTCAAAGTGGTAATAGTCGTCCGTCAGTGCACTCAATCGGATCAAGCCTTCTACCGTATTCTCGAGTTCAATGAACATGCCGAAGCTGGTTACACTGCTGATCATGCCCTCGAATTCTTCGCCGACCTTATCGAGCATGTACTCAGCTTTCTTCATTTTCTCTGTATCCCGCTCGGCTTCAACCGCCACACGTTCACGCTCAGATGATTGCTGCGCAATATCGGACATGCGTGACGCCAGGTATTCCTGACGATTCTCAGGCAGCGCACCCTTGTTCTCAATCACTTCCCGAATGACACGGTGAATAACCAGATCGGGGTAACGACGAATTGGTGATGTGAAGTGACTATAGAACTCAGCCGCGAGGCCAAAGTGTCCTGACATCTCCGCATCATACTTCGCCTGCTTCATGGAACGCAGCATCATCGTACTGATCACCGTCTGTTCCTTCGTTCCATTGATATCCTCAAGCAGGGACTGAAGTGCACGAGGGTGAATCGCGTTACCGCGTCCTTTTACATGGTGTCCGAAGTTCGCTGCAAAAGCGAGGAAGTTTTGCAATTTTTCCTGATCGGGATCTTCATGCACACGATAGATAAACGGAACCTTCAACCAGTGGAAGTGCTCTGCCACGGTCTCATTGGCCGCCAGCATGAATTCTTCAATGATTTGCTCTGCAATGGAACGCTCGCGTTTGACGATATCTACAGGTTTGCCTTCTTCGTTCACGATGATTTTGGATTCTTCAAAATCAAAGTCAACCGCACCCCGGCGCATGCGCATCGCGCGAAGCTTGAGGGCAATTTCTTTCATCAGATGGAAGTCATCCACCAGATCCTTGTAGCGCTCCAGCAATTCCGGCTCTTCGCCTTCAAGAATTTTACGAACGTTGGCATACGTCATACGCTCTTTGGTTTTGATCACACTCGTGAAAATGTCGTGCTTCACAACCTTCATCTGGTCGTTGAACTCCATTTCACAGGACAGCGTAAGGCGATCCACCTGTGGGTTCAAACTGCAGATCCCGTTCGATAGACGATGCGGCAGCATCGGAATAACACGGTCTACCAAGTACACACTGCATCCGCGGTTATATGCTTCCTGATCCAGTTTGGAGTTCTCGCGTACATAGTATCCGACATCCGCAATATGAACACCCAGACGGTAGTTCCCGTTCGGCAGCTTCTCCACATTGACGGCATCGTCGAGATCCTTGGCGTCTTCGCCATCGATGGTTACGATGTTTAATCCACGCAAGTCACGGCGGCCCTGCTGTACAATCTCTTCATCCGTAATGGATTCCGGAGCTTGTTCTGCTTCTTCCACCACTTCATCAGGGAATGCTTCCGGCAGCTGATGCTTACGAATGACAGACAATATATCAATGCCTGGATCATCCTTATGTCCAAGAATCTCAATAATTTCGCCTTCTGCCGCAGCGCGACCTTCCGGGTAGCTCACGATTTTGGCAACGACTTTTTGTCCATCTACAGCCCCGGCAGAATTCGTACGCGGAATGAAAATATCACGGTTAATCCGCTTATCGTCCGGAATGACGAAGCCATATACCTCATGGTTTTGGAACACACCAACCACTTGGGTAACTGCACGGGTAACAATGCGTACGATCTCGCCTTCCAAACGTCCGTTGGATGGACCCTGAGACGTCACTTTAACAAGGACCGTGTCCCCGTTCATCGCGCTCTTCATATCATTGGCATGGATGTAGACATCCGGATGCTCTTTATCCTCAGGGATGAGAAAAGCAAATCCCTTCGCATGTGCCTGCAGCCTTCCGCGAACCAGGTTCATGCGTTCAGGCATGCCGTACCTGTTGTTACGGGTAAGCAGAATCTTGCCGGATTCCTCCAGTGTATTCAGCATGATCAAAAAGGCTTTGAAATCAGCTGCATCTTCAATCTCGAAGTGCTGTTCCAGCTCCTGATAGGTCATCGGTTTATAAGCGGTTTCCCGCATGAAGTCGAGCAATTGTTGTTCTGTTATCATTAATATTCACCTCGGGAAACGTAAAAGTGTAATCTGGTTTGTATCCTGTCTTTATGTATCGGAAATTTTGCAATTTTCATGCCACGTAACACATGCCCTCACTATCTCATACCCTAGTATACACGAATTCAATCCACCGCATCCGTACCCCGCAAAATAATCCAAACCTTAGCTGAATGCAGCACTTCACATCATGAGTACACGTTTTCATTGGATTTTAGGATAACAAATTCCTTAAAGAACGACGTTCAAAGATGAAATAAAGATGAAATGTATGGAGCAAAGTCGTTCGTATTGAACCACTAAGTACGCAATTGGGCTAAGTAACGGGAAGGAAAACGAAATGGAAGTGGGGAACCGAAGATTACATGGGTTGAAAAAAAGTAGTTGGTAAACTTTGGACATGCGCCAATGTATTAAAAAACCTCCGTTTCTTCTCGAAACGAAGGTTCATCATCTTAGGTCGTTCATTCATATATGCTCGATCTACCGATCAATACAGCCTTCCTTACTTGGAAATGACTGTAACAATGATAGCCAAGATCATAAATCCTGCTCCCAGTACAACGGTTGCACGTTGCAGGAAAAGATCCAATCCGCGCGCTTTCGTTTTACCGAAAAGATGTTCCGCACCACCGGAGATGGCACCCGCCAAACCAGCGCTTTTCCCGTGCTGCAGCAATACTACAGTGATTAGACCGATCGAGAAAACAACGAGCAGCAATTTCAAAGCAATATCCATTCTTTCCACCTCCTACCCATGTGGGCATAACATCTCACCATAAAAACAGTTACTTTAATTGTACCACAGCTATTCCCAATCTACAACCTTATCCATGATACTGTCTATGTTATAAAGAAATGAAAAAGACAAGCCGGTTACCCGGCTTGCCCTTGAAGCTGTGAACACAGCTTATTTTTTAAGGTTGTAGAATCCTTTAAGACCATTGTATTGAGCCAGTTCGCCCAGTTGATCCTCGATGCGGAGCAATTGGTTGTACTTCGCGATACGGTCTGTACGGGAAGGTGCACCTGTTTTGATTTGTCCTGCATTTGTTGCAACCGCGATGTCAGCGATTGTGCTGTCTTCGGACTCACCGGAACGGTGGGAGATTACAGCTGTGTATCCTGCACGTTTAGCCATTTCGATTGCATCGAATGTTTCAGTCAGCGTACCGATTTGGTTAACTTTGATCAGGATGGAGTTACCAATACCTTCGTTGATACCTTTTTCCAGACGCTCCGTGTTCGTTACGAACAAGTCGTCACCAACGAGTTGTACTTTGTCTCCCAGTTTTTCAGTGAGCAATTTCCAGCCATCCCAGTCGTCTTCGGACATACCGTCTTCGATTGTGATGATTGGGTATTTCTCAACCCATGAAGCCAGAAGGTCAACATACTCAGCGGAAGTGTAAGATTTACCTTCGCCAGCAAGTGTGTACTTACCATCTTTGTAGAACTCAGTGGAAGCTACGTCCATACCCAGGAATACGTCAACACCTGGTTTGTATCCAGCTTTTTCAATCGCTTCGATGATTGTAGTGATTGCTTCTTCGTTCGAACCAAGGTTCGGTGCGAAACCACCTTCGTCACCCACAGCTGTGTTCAGGCCTTTGGAGCTCAGTACGGATTTCAGGTTGTGGAAGATTTCTGCGCCTACGCGAAGAGCTTCTTTGAATGTTGGTGCTCCAACAGGAAGAACCATGAACTCTTGAACGTCGATGTTGTTGTCAGCATGCTCACCACCGTTGATGATGTTCATCATTGGTACTGGCAGTGCTTTAGCGTTGAATCCGCCCAGGTAAACATACAGTGGCAGGTCCAGAGCGTCAGCAGCTGCGCGAGCTACAGCCATGGATACAGCCAGGATTGCGTTAGCACCCAGTTTACCTTTGTTTGGCGTACCATCCAAAGCGATCATCATTTTATCGATACCCAGTTGATCCAAAGCGTCCATACCGATTACTTCTGGAGCGATTGTTTCGTTTACGTTTTTAACAGCTTGCAGAACGCCTTTACCCAGGTAGCGGGATTTGTCACCATCGCGAAGCTCAACAGCTTCGTGGGCACCAGTGGATGCACCAGATGGAACGATTGCGCGTCCGATTGCGCCGGACTCCAGGTATACTTCAACTTCAACTGTAGGGTTACCGCGGGAGTCGAGGACTTCGCGAGCGTACACGTCAGAAATAATAGTCATGAGTGATAATCTCCTTTTAATTTAAATTTATTTAAATTTGGGACTACTTGTGTTTGCCCTTATGCCACTACGTCAGCAGAATCGCCTTCCGATCGCTGTTATCCCCTGATTTCTTTGAACTTATTTTTAATAAGTTGAAATCATGTGATAAAGGCGAACACTTCGTTTCTTCAGACCATTTCTGCTTCCTTCGTTCGGGGGCAAACTCCAAACTTCCCACTTTGTATATGTGGCTGTGTAACTTATTTACGGGTAGCGATGACCGATGTACCTGTCATTTCTTCCGGTTTAGGCAATTGCATCAGGTCCAGAATCGTTGGCGCGATATCGGCCAGGATTCCACCTTCACGCAAGGTTACGTTAGGGTCTGTAACGATAAATGGAACCGGGTTCGTTGTATGAGCAGTGAACGGACGTCCTTGCTCATCGAATACCATATCCGCGTTACCATGGTCAGCAGTGATGAGTACTACGCCGCCTTTGGCAAGCACTGCATCAACAACACGTCCCATGCACTCATCTGTCACTTCAACCGCCTTAATGGTAGGCTCCAGCATGCCGGAGTGTCCAACCATATCCGGGTTGGCGAAGTTCAGAATGATCGCATCATGTTTGTCTGCTTCAATCTCGCGAACACATGCATCAGCTACTTCGTAAGCGCTCATCTCCGGTTGCAGATCATACGTCGCAACTTTTGGTGAGTTGATCAGCACGCGAGTTTCGCCTGGAAGCTCAACATCACGTCCACCGCTGAAGAAGAAAGTAACATGCGGGTATTTCTCGGTTTCAGCAATACGCAGCTGTTTCTTGTTGTTCTGAACCAGAACTTCACCCAGTGTATTGTCGAGATTTTTAGGCGAGTAAGCCACATAACCTTCAACCGTTTCACTGAACAACGTCAGGCAGACAAAGTGCAAGCCTTCTGGGAACTTCGGACCGCGGTCGAAACCACGGAAATCCTTGTTCGTGAATACTTGCGACAGCTGAATCGCACGGTCAGGACGGAAGTTCAGGAAGATTACGGAATCACCGCTTTCTACCAAACCTACCGGCTCACCATCCGCTTTAACGATAACCGTTGGCTCAACGAATTCGTCAAATACGGACTTCTCATACGATTCTTCAACCGCTCTGAGTGGATCGTTGTATTTTGGTCCATCACCATAAACGATGGCACGATATGATTTCTCAACACGTTCCCAACGTTTGTCACGGTCCATCGCATAGTAGCGACCTTGAACCGTTGCGATTTGTCCTACACCGACTTCCTCAATTTTGGCGATCAGCTTCTTCATGAAGTCTTTACCGCTATCCGGCATAACGTCACGGCCATCCAGGAAGGCATGAATATAAACGTCATTCATTTCTTCTTTTTTAGCCAGATCCAGCATGGCAAACAAGTGGTCGATGTGACTATGTACGCCGCCATCAGACAACAATCCGTAAAGGTGAAGCTTTTTACCGTTTTGTTTCGCTTCGCGCACAGCTTTGACAAGTGTTTCGTTGTCGAAGAACTCTCCGTCACGAATCGATTTGGAGATACGGGTCAAATCCTGGTATACGATCCGGCCGGCACCAATGTTCAGGTGTCCTACCTCGGAGTTCCCCATTTGCCCTTCTGGCAAACCTACAGCTTCACCGCAAGCAGTGAGAGTTGTGTGTGGGAATTGGCTCATGAAGCGATCGTAGTTCGGCTTTTTGGCTTGCGCTACTGCGTTGCCTTCCACCGTGTTACGAAGACCAAAGCCATCCATGATGATCAGTGCTACAGGTTTTGGAGCTGTCATTACTTCGCCCCCTCAACAAGCGCGATGAACGAAGCCGGCTGCAAGCTGGCACCGCCAACAAGCGCGCCGTCGATGTCGCTTTGTCCGAGGTATTCTGTTACGTTTTCTGGTTTAACACTGCCGCCGTATTGAATACGAACTGCACTTGCAACCTTCTCGTCGTACAGATCCTTCACCAGGCTGCGGATGTAAGCAATAACTTCATTCGCATCTTGGGATGTGGAGGATTTACCTGTACCAATCGCCCAGATTGGTTCATAAGCGATAACCACTTGTGCCGCTTGATCTGCAGACAAACCTGCAAAAGCAGCTTCCGTTTGCACTTTGCATACGTCTTTTGTTTGGTTTGCTTCGCGCTCTTCAAGTGTCTCACCAAGACAGAAGATTGGAGTCAATCCGTGACGGAATGCTGCATGCAGCTTTTTATTGACAGTCTCATCGGTTTCCGCAAAATATTGACGGCGCTCCGAGTGACCAATAATTACATAATCCACGCCCAGATCTTTCAGCATTACGCCGCTGATTTCACCAGTGAATGCACCGTTGTCTTCAAAATGAAGATTTTGAGCACCAATTTTGATGTTTGTGCCTTTCACAGCCTCTACCAATGTAGGCAGATTCGTAAACGGTGCACAGATTACAGTCTCTACGCCTTCAACTTCCGCTTTTCCTTTAACTTCCTGAATGAAGTCATTGGATTCGGAAACCGTTTTGAACATTTTCCAGTTACCTGCGATAATCGGTGTTCTCATGGTTTTCAACTCCTTCATGCTATAGCTTAAAACTTACTTGTCGTTCAATGCAACTACGCCTGGAAGCACTTTGCCTTCCATGAATTCCAGTGATGCACCGCCACCTGTGGAGATGTGGTCCATTTTATCAGCCAGTTTGAACTTCTCAGCTGCTGCTGCGGAGTCGCCACCACCGATTACTGTGTAAGCATCCGTTGTTGCACAAGCTTCCGCCACTGCACGAGTACCGTGGGAGAAAGGCTCGATTTCGAATACGCCCATTGGTCCGTTCCATACAACAAGTTTGGAGTTTTTAACAACGTCAGCATAGATCTCACGTGTTTTAGGACCGATGTCGATACCTTCCCAATCTGCAGGAATGTCGCCAACTTCAACAACTTTTGTATTTGCGTTAGCGCTGAAATCATCAGAAATGACGATATCTACTGGCAGATAGAAGTTTTTACCCAGTTTTTTCGCTTTTTCGATGAAGCCCAGAGCTACATCCAGTTTGGACTCATCCAACAGGGATTGGCCTACTTCGTGGCCTTGAGCCTTCATGAATGTATAGGACAATCCTCCACCGATGATTACGTTGTCTGCAATGTTAAGCAGGTTGTCGATTACATCGATTTTGTCCTTAACTTTGGATCCGCCAATGATTGCAGTGAACGGACGCTCAGGGTTGGAAATGGCTTTGCCGAGCACGTCAAGTTCTTTCTCCATCAACAGACCGGATACTGCTGGCAGCAAGTGAGCGATACCTTCTGTTGAAGCATGTGCTCTGTGAGCCGCTCCGAAAGCATCGTTAACGAAAACGTCAGCCAGTTCAGCAAATTGTTTTGCCAGTTCTGGATCGTTTTTCTCTTCGCCTGCATGGAAACGAACGTTTTCAAGCAACAATACGTCACCGTTGTTCAGTTCAGCAACTTGCGCTTTAACGGTTTCACCGATGGAATCGTCAGCTTTAACCACTTTTTTACCAAGCAGCTCGGACAAACGCTCAGCCGCTGGAGTCAAACGCAAGGATTCCACAACTTCGCCATTTGGACGACCCATGTGGCTCGCAAGAATGACTTTCGCACCTTTTTCGATCAAGTAGTTGATCGTTGGCAGTGTTGCACGAATACGTTTGTCATCTGTAATTTTACCATCTTCGAGCGGCACATTGAAATCTACACGGACAAAAGCCCGTTTTCCTGTCAATTCGATATCGCGTACACTTTTTTTGTTCATCTGTATTTCCTCCGCACCCATGTATTTGGTGGATCGATCAGGAGCCCAAATCCCCTGTCCATCCTGGTGTTTTTGAGAAATTTGCAAAATGTTGATAGATAAAGAGCGGAAACAATAGCATCTGTTTCCGCTCTATGTTATTGCAGATATTACTTAATCATTTTTGCAAAGTGCTCCAAAGTGCGAACCAATTGAGCTGTGTAGGACATTTCGTTGTCATACCAAGCTACAGTTTTAACCAGTTGTTGGTCGCCCACAGTCAGAACTTTAGTTTGAGTTGCATCAAACAGGGAACCGAAAGTGATACCTTGGATATCGGAAGATACGATTTCGTCTTCAGTGTATCCGAAAGTTTGTGGATCGGAAGCTTCTTTCATTGCTGCGTTAACTTCATCAGCAGTTACTTTTTGTCCAAGAACAGTTACGAGCTCAGTCAGGGAACCAGTAGCTACCGGTACACGTTGAGCTGCACCATCCAATTTACCTTGCAGTTCAGGGATAACCAAACCGATTGCTTTAGCAGCACCAGTTGTGTTAGGGATGATGTTTTCAGCTGCTGCGCGAGCACGACGGAAGTCACCTTTAGGGTGTGGAGCATCCAATGTGTTTTGGTCGCCAGTGTAAGCGTGAATTGTAGTCATCAAGCCTTGAACGATTCCGAATTTGTCTTGCAGTGTTTTTGCCATAGGAGCCAGGCAGTTTGTTGTGCAAGATGCGCCGGAGATTACAGTTTCAGTACCGTCGAGGATTTCATGGTTTACGTTGTAAACGATGGTTTTCATGTCACCAGTAGCTGGTGCGGAGATAACAACTTTTTTAGCGCCGCCTTTAAGGTGCTTCTCAGCTGCTTCTTTCGTTGTGAAGAATCCAGTACATTCCAGAACGATGTCTACGCCCAGGTCGCCCCAAGGAAGTTCTTCTGGGTTACGGTTAGCCAGTACTTTAACTTCTTTGCCGTTCACTTTGAAGAAGCCGTCGTGTACTTCAACATCGCCATCGAAGCGACCTTGAGTTGTATCATATTTAAGCAAATGAGCCAGCATTTTAGCGTCAGTCAAGTCGTTGATTGCTACTACTTCAATGCCCTCTACATTTTGAATACGGCGGAATGCCAAGCGACCAATACGTCCAAAACCGTTAATACCTACTTTAATCATGAGTAAGTTCCTCCCAAGTTTTGATTTAATTTTTTTATGAAGCTATATATTCAAGACAGACGGTGAAGTCCGTCAAGACAACAAGAGTTGTGGTAAAAGAAAAACTTTATTCCATTTCGGCAACGATGACTTCGGCAGCTGCCTCATCAATAATCAGAATATCTTCCTGTCCGAATCGCAGTACGGAGTGAATGGCAGCTGCCTTACTTTTGCCACCCGCAATTCCGATCACCACATCGGTCCGTTCAATATCCTGAAGTCGCATGCCCAGAGTGAGCATGGTATGTACCACTTCACCCTGATCGTTAAAATAATAACCGAAGGATTCAGATACGGCTCCTTGCTCCTGAAGCTCTTCTATGATCTCCGTTGCAAGTTTGCGTCTTCGCGCCATCTCCACGGCATCACCGATTCCGTGTATTACGATGCGTGACTGTCTGATCAGCTGAAGAATCTCCTGGACGCTAGGGTCCTGAATTAACGATTCATAGGCATGATCACTAAGCAAATCCGGTACATGCAGGAGTTTGTATTGTGCTCCTACCCGTTTTGCCATTGTCGATGCAATCGTATTGGCCTGAATTTCGAGGCTTTCTCCCAATCCGCCGCGTGCCGGTACGAACCATACACCTTTTAGCGAAGTTGGCGGAGTCAGCTGCTCTGCTACTCCTGCCGTTGTTGATCCGCCTGTAACGGCAACAACGTCGTTATCATTCATTACTTGACTAAGAGCCTTCGCTCCAGCCTTACCCAGTTCCCGTTTGGCAAATGGAGAAATGTCCGAATCGCCGGGAACGACAACTACCTTTTGCAGACCGTAGGCTTGCTTGATGCGTTCTTCCAGCTCGGATAATCCGAACAGCTCTTTGGCTACTGGCTCTAACTGCTGCAGCAAATCATGCCCTGCCTCACTGATCTTCATCCCTGCACTGTCAATTTCAATAAGTCCCTGAGCCTTTAACAAATCGGTCTCAGCCCTCAGAACCCGCTCGGTCATCTGCATGGAATTGGCTAACGTCCTTCTCCCGATCACATCCGATAACATGATCTGGTGCAGAATCGTATACCTCTTCTTCAAGACATCCATGAGATCAGGCAGAAGCTGCTTTTGCACTTCTAAAATCGTTCGCATGCTTTCCACTCCCGCAAGCTTCTCGTTCCAAGCTCTCTTTCATGGCCCTAAAATGTCCCGGGTTAACTTTTTAAGTCCCACGTCTATTCTACCTAAAACTGACGTGACATGCAAGTGTTTCAAAAGCCTTATTTCACAACGTTTTGGGCCATTGTACGCGCTTATTTTCACAATCTCCGACTTCCACAGGAAAGCGCAGCCGCATTCATACCATATATAGAAGAAAACCAAATTTCTCATCTATATATCGCTTCTATTGACTCCAGGATCGTGCTTCATGCAACCTGTCCAAAACTTCTCTTAGCATTTACTTAAATGCTCTCTTTATCCATTCTTCATCATCATGATCAATTTCAGGTCATTCCAAACCATAAGCTTGATCATATCTCTTGCAATTCAGGATTCCATGAGCTATAATCATTATTGCTGTCACATCAACGTGCGCCCGTGGTCCAATGGATATGACGTAGGCCTCCGAAGCCTGAGATCCAAGTTCGATTCTTGGCGGGCGCGCCATTCTTGATTAGCAACTCATAACCCTTTTAACCAATGGAACCGTAAAGGTTTCTTTTTTTTCAAAGTTAGTTTGACTTTCTTTGACTTTTTGTTTGAAATTGTTTATGATGTGGGTAATACGGTAACAGTTTAAATAGATACACTATTCCATGTACATTTCCGAGGAGGTTTTTCACGTGAGTTATATTCCTATGGTCGTTGAACAGAGCAACCGCGGTGAGCGCGCCTATGACATCTATTCCAGATTGCTGAAGGATCGTATTATCTTTCTAGGCAGCGATGTAAATGACGTTGTTGCGAATGCCATCATGGCACAGATGTTGTTCCTCGCTGCGGAAGATCCGGAGAAAGACATTCATCTATACATCAACAGCCCAGGCGGATCCATTACAGCCGGTATGGCCATTTACGATACAATGCAATTTATCAAACCTGATGTATCTACCATCTGTGTAGGTATGGCTGCTTCCATGGGCGCATTCTTGCTCAATGCAGGTGCAAAAGGCAAACGTTTTGCACTGCCTAACAGTGAGATCATGATTCACCAGCCGCTGGGCGGCGCACAAGGTCAGGCTTCGGATATCGAAATCCGTGCCCGCCGCATTCTGAAAATGCGTGATACCTTGAACCGCATCATCGCTGAGCGCACAGGTCAACCACTGGAGCGCATCGAGAAAGATACAGACCGTGACTACTTCATGAGTGCTGCTGAAGCTGCCGATTACGGTATCATTGATAAAGTCATCGCAAACGTTGGCTCCCAAGGCGTATAAGCCGAGGTAACTGTATATTGAAGATATGAACAGGCCAATCTGATTGACCTGTTCATACTACGAAGAAGCGCCCCTTGTCATGATCATGACGAGGGGCGCTCTTTTTTTTAGAATGATATCGAATAATTACTCTGCTGCAATTCCACTGAATGGCTGTGTGCCTTTAGGAAGTAACTCTTTGTACGTAAACGGGAATTCCGGGAAACCTTCTGCATAAGCAGTGTACTCATACAGTTGGAAGAACACAACTACCCCTGTAGGTGTTACATAGAAGTCCTGGTCCTTGTTCAGACCTTTATAGCCGTCCAGGTAACCACCGTGAGCCTTAAGCTGTTCACCAACCTTTTTGCCAAGCGTATCGCGCATTGTTTTGTTGTTTTGCAGCACATCATCAAGACTTAGCTCTTTACCTGTATCCAGCGCGAAGGTGTGACCTGTCCGTGTAGTCATCCCGTGGGCTCCGGCATAATCCTCATAACGCTGAGTAACCAATCCCAGCACGCCGTTCTCGTTGTACGTCACCACATAGGTGCTCTCGAATGCATATGGACGGTTGGCTGCTGCCGTTCCGTATTCGGCCGTTTGCTTCTTGAAAGCAGCTACGAATGCATCCACTTCGTCTTTCAACACTTTGTTGATAGCCGCTTCGGCTTCATCGCTAGCAAGTCCACTCACCTGCGGATATTGAATATCCACCTCAGCATTTTTGATGTCCACTTTCACGGTTGCTGATTTCACTTTCACGCTATTTTGCTTCACTTTGCTCAGCGCCAGTGTTTTGGTTTTACCATCCCAGCTGCCTTGAACTCCCAAATAATCTCTCATCGCTGAAAAAGGAATGTACAGACGTCCCTTGATCAGCTTCGCTTCAACGTTAGGATAATAATTATTTACTCTTAGCGACGGTTCACCATCCGCCAGGCTGATTTTCATCGTGTTATTCGCTGCAGTCAGTGCGTACTCTTTTGTTTTTGCGTTATAGGTTAAAGTACCACCAGCTACATCCTTAACAGCAGTGAGGGATACCCACGTGGATCCACCTTGTAGAAGTCCCTTTTGTGTCAACGTTTTGCCTGCAGACTTCAATGTAACATCTGTGGATGCCGTAACTTTGGACGTAACCGAAGCTGCCTGCACGGAGTTATCCTGCCATACCGCCCCACTACCTACAATAATTCCTGCCGCGAGTAATGCACTTGTCCACTTTTTCCATGATGTCATATATAAAACTCCTCTCGAATTTTCCTATGGTTCATTGCGTATGTATCCTGATCGCATATTTCATACGCTCACCTCTTTATTATAATTAACCCAATTCAGGAAAGGTTTACAGCACCAGTTACAATGTTGTTCAATCCAAATCCATTTGGTAAAGGTTTTGTCACGAACAAATATACAAAAAAGACATCAAATCAACGTCATTATCCTCGTTGTAGCAAGAATGTTAATGGCCTAACTTCATTAAAGCTCTTCTTTATAACAAAAGAGACCCTGCCCGATTGGACACAGTCTCTTCATACCTTCATCTACGTCTACAGTTATTTCATTTCATACGTAATGTTAAGCGTTGTGCTTACTTTTACCTGACCTGTTTCAATTTCTGTACCCGCAGCAGACATTGCCATGTCCTTGGCCGTCGAACTTTCTGTTGCATAGAGCACAGGCACATTGGCATCACCTTGAGTTACAGACAACACAGCACCCAATTGACGTTTAACCGCCTTGGCAATCGCTCCTGCTTTCACCTCTGCATTGGCAACTGCCTTCTCGATCACTTGTGCTTCGAAGTTTTCCGGATTTTCTACCGTAAAGCGTACATTCTCGATATTGTTGGCACCTGCCTGTGAAGCAGCATCCAGCAGTTCACCAATCTTGTCCATTTCACGGTACGTAATCGTCAGCGTATGATGAGCGGTATAGCCTTTAACTTTCTGACCTTCTTTATCGCTATACGTATAGTTTGGCTGTACATAGAATTGACTGGTCTGAATGTCGTCTGCACTGATTTTCCACGTATTCTTCAGCAGGTTGGATACCTTTTGAATTTTTGCAGCATTTGCCTTTTGGGCGGAGGCTGCTGTCTCAGCTGTGCTATTCACTCCGATCGACAGATAAGCGATATCCGGCTTTACCTGAATCTCACCTTTGCCCACTACATTAATCACATTTTGCTGTACCCCTTGTACTTCAGCAGCATAGGCATAATTCCCCGGTGCCACCCACGCTGTACCACCCACGAGCAATGTTCCTGCCACCAATACCGCACCAAGCGGTTTCATCCATTGTTTACCCATTACGCATAGCCTCCTTATATTTAAGATCTCAATCTCAAAGCAGTTTGATACCTTATCAGACGGAGCTATTTTCCAGAATGTTGCACTTGATTATCCGGATAACGCAAAAAAGCCCCTTGCGGGACTTCTTCATGTCATGTTAATCATATCTTATTGGTTTTCAAGTTCTTCCTTGCTCACCAAACTCACTAAAGCGTTTACAGCCTGTTCGGCGTCCGCGCCTTCAGCACTAATTTGGATTTCTGTACCAGTACTGATTGCAAGGCTCATGATCCCCATGATACTTTTTGCATTAACTTTTTTGTCGTCCTTCTCGACGAACACTTCAGATGAGTACTTATTCGCTTCTT
This sequence comes from Paenibacillus illinoisensis NBRC 15959, assembly GCF_004000925.1. Lineage (GTDB taxonomy): Bacteria > Bacillota > Bacilli > Paenibacillales > Paenibacillaceae > Paenibacillus > Paenibacillus illinoisensis. Next base: position 117,254 of record NZ_BIME01000015.1, read on the forward strand.
GAACGAACAGTGCCGCAGGTCTGGCATGGAGACCCGTTTTCAAACGGACAACTACCGGGTGCTTTGTCATGGAAACTTACCCCCTATTAGAAATCTAGACATTAAATACACAATTATATTTATAACATTATACCATTAACCCGCGCAGGACACTAGAAGAAAAAAAACCAGAACAATTCTGATTATTCAACCAGGTCCAAATCCGTTAACCGTGACGTTCATTCCGCACTTTCTCAGCCAACTCGTCGATCTTGCGAAGCCGATGGTTGACACCCGATTTGCTGACGGTACCTTTTAACAGCTCGCCAACTTCCTTCAGGTTAATGTCAGGATGTGCCAGTCTGACCTCTGCAACTTCACGCAGCTTCTCAGGCAAAGACTCCAAACCGACTTCCTTTTGCAGCAGCTTGATATTATCAATCTGTCTCACTGCAGCCCCGATCGTCTTGTTCAGGTTAGCTGTCTCACAGTTGACGATCCGGTTAACGGAATTACGCATATCCCGCATAATCCGTACATCCTCAAACTTGAACAAGGCTTGATGCGCACCAATGATGCTAAGCAGCTCAATAATTTTCTCGCCTTCCTTAATGTATAGGATGAATCCTTTTTTGCGTTCTATACACCGGGCGTTGAGATGAAATTCATTAGCCAGATCCACGAGGGCCTGACAGTGCTCTTCATACATGGATGCGATCTCCAGGTGATACGAGGATCCTTCAGGGTTGTTGACTGAGCCACCCGCCATAAACGCGCCGCGTAAATAAGCCCGTTTACAACAGTTTTTCCGTAACAGCTCCTGATTAATTCCTGGAGTGAACAAAAAGCCTTCCGATACAATGTACAGATCCTTTAATATCTCCTGTACCATGGACGGAATACGAACAATATATACATTGTTCTTTTTCAGCCGCATTTTTTTGCGGACAAGCAATTCCGTATGCACTTGAAAATGCTTTTTAAGCAGAGAGTATGCCCGTCTTGCGATCGCGGCATTCTCCGTCGAAATATCCAAGATAACTTTTTTATTCGATAACTGCACCGCACCTAGCATACGGATGAGGGCTGAAAGTTCCGCCTTTTCGCAGCACGGTTCACTCTCAATCATGGTTAATTCTTTTTTGGTCTGTGCTGCAAACGACATGGGACTTCACCTCTTCCGTAACATCCAATTTTGTACCAGTTGATAGATGTGGTGACTAAGCTTATCAGCATCATGACGCAGATAGGTTCTAAACAGAACAAGTGTATCCGCAACCACCTGATAGCCTGAACTTTTTAGTACATCCATATCCAAAACAACCGGTTTGGCTCCTTTTTCCGCATACCTATTCTGTACCTGCAGCGGAATTTCACCATTATTAACAATAACATAGTCAAAGAGCTGATGCCCCACGTGCTCATGAACCGCCTTGAGGTGGTCACTCACCGTATAGTTATCCGTCTCTCCAGGCTGTGTCATCACATTGCATATAAACATCTTCACGGCCTCTGCCTCGACGACAGCCTCTGCCAGTTTGGGAACTAACAAGTTAGGCAGAATGCTCGTATACAAGCTGCCTGGCCCAATCAGGATGGCATCTGCCTGGCGAATAGCCTCCACAGCCTCTGGCAACGGCTCCACGTGATCCGGTTCAAGGAAAACGCGTTTGATGCGTCCGCCTGCTTCAGGGATTTTGGACTCGCCTGTAACGATTGAGCCATCCTCCATCTCCGCATGCAGCACAACCGCCTGCCCAGCTGCCGGCAATACCTCACCACGAACGGCAAACACGCGGCTAAGTTCCCGCACTGCGGTTACAAAGTCGCCTGAAATATCCGTCATTGCAGCCAAAATCAAATTACCCAGGCTGTGGCCTGCAAGCCCCGCGCCTGTATTGAATCGATAATTCAGCATATCCGATAGCAATGGCTCAACATCAGCCAGCGCCGTAAGCACGTTACGAATGTCGCCCGGAGGCGGCATTTGTAGTTCGTTGCGCAGGATGCCTGAACTTCCACCGTCATCTGCAACCGTGACGATGGCCGTGATGTCCAGCGGCTTCTCTTTCAAACCGCGCAGCATCACGGATAACCCGGTTCCGCCGCCCATTACAACAATTCTCGGACGTTCTCTTCGTGGTCCGGCTTCTTTCATCCCTTCACCCTCTTCAATGACGATCACGGTCAGCGTCGCGATGGCTCACGGTAACAGCTTCAGTTTCGCTGCTTCCCAACATTTTGCCCAAATATTCGGATATGGCTACCGAACGATGCTTGCCGCCAGTACATCCAATCCCGATAATCACCTGACTTTTGCCTTCCTTCCGGTATTGTGGAATCAGGAAGTGCAGCATATCGAGCAGTTTGGTCAAAAACGACTGTGTCTCAGGCCATTTCATGACATATTCATATACATCACTATTCTGCCCCGTATTCGGACGCAAATGATCAATATAATGCGGATTTGGCAGGAAACGAACATCAAACACCAGATCCGCATCGATTGGAATGCCATATTTAAATCCAAACGACGTGATATTCACCGACAGCATATGACTTTCCAAATGAGAAAACCGAGAAATAATCCGCTCTTTTAACTGCGCCGGCTTCATCGTACTTGTGTTCAGTACCTGGGTAGCCGAATTCTTAAGCTCCTCCAGCATCTTGCGCTCCAGACGGATGCCGTCAAGCGGCATGCCCTCAGGAGCCAGTGGATGTCTGCGTCTGCTCTCCTTGTAGCGCTGTACAAGGACAGAATCAGTTGCATCCAGGAATAAAATTTCGCAATGAATGGTAAAATGATCTTTTATATAGTTCAAAGACTCGGACAAAGCCGTAAAGAATTCCCGTCCCCGCAGGTCAATTACGAGGGCTACCTTACCGATCTTGCCGTTCGATTGTTCAATCAGTTCCGCAAATTTCGGAATCAACACCGGTGGCAGATTATCCACGCAGAAAAAGCCGAGATCCTCCAGGCTCTGTACCGCAATTGTTTTGCCTGCTCCGGACATGCCCGTAATGATAATGAGCGTGGCGCCTGTGCCCGGTGAAACTTCACCTTCAAGCATAAATGTCCCCTCCTTATCATATTGCTGCCTAATCATATGGTTCCGAGGTTACTAAGAACGCAAGAGAAGTCCTGCCGCGCCAACAATTCCTGCATCGTTGCCCAGAGTTGCTTCCAGGATCTGAACACCTTCCTGCAGCGGTTCAGGTGTCAGTTTCGCAAATACAGCACGTACTTCGTCAAACAGGATATTACCGGCTTTGGATACACCGCCCCCGATGATGAACATTTCCGGGTTTATGACTGCAGCAACAGCCGCCATGGATTTACCCAGATAGAATGCAGCACGATTTACGATGCGCAGAGCCACTTCATCTCCAGCTTTCGCTGCATCGAATACTTCCTTGGCTGCAATTTTGTCCACGAGCGCCAGTGACGTATGATCGCCGCGTTCTACCGCATCCTTCGCCATACGGATAATGCCCGTTGCGGACGATACGGTTTCAACACATCCCATTTTACCACAACCACACTGAATGGCTTCCAGATCAGGCACAACACTGACATGACCCAGTTCTCCCGCCATGCCGGAAAATCCCTGATAGATTTTGCCGTTCAGTATCAAGCCTCCGCCAACACCTGTACCCAGCGTGTAGCATACGCAATTATCCACGCCCTTGCCGGCACCTGCCCAAGCTTCACCCAGTGCAGCAACGTTAGCATCGTTATCTATTTTGACTGGCTTGCCCAGACGCTCTTCCAGAACCGAACGAATGGCTACATTCCGAAATCCGATGTTAGGAGCGAGAACGATAATACCCTCGCGTACATTCGTGAACCCGGCTACCCCAGCCCCTACACCTTCAAGCTGCTCCCAGCTATATGGCGATTCTGCCACGATATGACGGACATACTTCTCGATGTTGGCGATAACCGTATCTACGCCCTTATCCACTTCTGTCGGCCCTTCATACGTATGCATAAGCTGACCTTGTTCATTGCATATACCGACCTTGATTGCTGTTCCGCCGAGATCGACCCCAACGTAGATTTTCTCAGACATGCCGCAAGCCACCTTTATCTATCTAAAATAGTTTAATCCTACGTACCAACTATAATTGAAGGATACGCCTGGGTCAAGACGATAAGACCATTGATACAGAACGCTTCGCCGCGATTGTTAACCCCATCACATCCATATCATGTATACGTATACAACCTCTCCTCTCTTCTACCAAAACGCAAGCTTTCACGATTCCCTACTAGAAAGGGAAGCCTCAACTCATGATATTTCATGATCACTCGTTCCATGCGTAAAAGATGACAGTTGTCATCTGAAAGTCATGACAACTCTTACTAATCCCGTCAATAATCCCTTAACAGAGCGGGAGAAAGAAGTCTTAAACTGGCAGCAACCGGCATGAATGCCAATCATATTGCCACCTCACTCCATCTTTCGTACGGCACCGTGCGTAATTACCTGTCGGATGCCTTTAACAAGCTTGGGGCAAAAAATCGGATAGAAGCGGTCAGTGTAGCTGAGGAGAAAGGCTGGTTGTAAATGGGATTTACGTCATCCAGTGACGCGATCCACGGGCGAACGATATATATAAAGATGTGGCCTCTGGCCCGTGCGCAAAACAAAAACGCCTCCCCTTACGGGAGGCGTTTTAACCTTTTTCAACCGTATAATCTTCACTAGTACAAGTCATCGACCCGATCGTTATAGCTTGGTTTCCACACGTACCGGTTCTTCGGTCTTCTCCATTTTGTTGACATCCAGGATATCAAGCAGGAAGACAAAGATCGGAATACCGATAATGAGGCCCCAGATTCCCAGGAAGTGCTGTGACAGAATCAGTACGATAAACGTATAAAACATCGGCAGCTTTGTTTTATGCGCCATCAGTTTTGGATTAAGGAAATACGTTTCCAGCGCATGAATGATGACAATCATGACGATAACGATAATGCTCAGCTGTATTCCGCCCATTTGATAGCCGATCAGACACAGAGGCACCAATGATATAATAACGCCCGCTACCGGTACAAGGCTAAGCAGGAATACGAGAATCGTCAGAGCAAATAGATACGGGAATCCGAGTATCCATAGACCCAGAATGGTCAGAGCCGTATTGAATACGGCGATCATCAGCTGAGCCTCAATCACTTTACCAAAAGACGATACAAATTTGTCCCCAAGATAAGCCACTTCATTGTAGAACCAACCGATCTTGCTCGTTTTGAACTTGGATGTGAACTTGACGATCTCCTGCTTCTGCAGCAGGAAGAACAGACTGAGTATGATGACCAGCAGAATAAACTCAAGCCATTTACTTAGAGCAAATATATACTTCAATGCATCGTTCGCATAGTTCTTGATGTCGTATGATTGAAGGAAGCTGGCCACTTTGGCTGCCAGATTATCCCCTTCGGCGGTATCGAAGAATGTCATAATCTCATTGGTTAACTGAATGACCTGATTGACAATTCTCGGTGAATATCTGGATATACCCAGCACAATGGCTGCAATGACGATCAGATAGAGCAGTATGACGACGACTTTATAATTAATCGGAAATAGCCGATTTAGTTTCCCCGTAATAAACTGCTGCAACCGATTCATGACATACGTCACTAGAAATAGCAGCAAGATCATGTGCAGCATACTCCCCATGCTGAACAGGACCAAACAAAACAGCAGCAGAATCAAAAAGCGTCTGACTGTTGCATTTTTTAACCACTCTTTAATCATTTCCCCCAAAATCTTCACCTCGCAGCTAATATGCCCATTATGTATACGATCTCATGTCCATTTGGTTTCAAAAAAAGAGAAGCCTCCCGGCTTCTCTCACGTGATGAGACTTCCCGTTGTCTCTTATTATAGTTTATGCAGCGCACTACCTTGGTCATGCTTACTTATCCAGCGTCTCGCTCCAATCGTGGATAATACTGCCTTCAAGGTACTTCTCACAATCCATGGCCGCCATACAGCCTGAGCCTGCAGCCGTGATGGCTTGACGGTATTTCGTATCCTGAACGTCACCGCAGGCGAATACACCCGGAATGTTCGTTTCGGTGGTTCCTGGCTTCACCACAACATAACCGTGATCATCCAGAGCAATCTGGTTACCCAGGAAGCCCGTGTTAGGCGTGTGGCCAATCGCTACAAATACGCCATCTGCTTCGAGCAGCTCCTCTTGACCTGTCTCGTTATTGCGCACCTTCAATCCCTTGACACCAAGTGCCTCAGGCACAACTTCGAGCGGTGTCCGGTTCAGAGCCCATTTCACCTTCTCATTGCTGCGCGCCCGGTCCTGCATGATCTTCGATGCCCGCAATTCGTCCCGGCGGTGAACGAGTGTCACGTCTGTTGCGAAACGGGTCAGGAAGCTGGCTTCCTCCATCGCGGAATCGCCGCCACCCACAACAATGATTTTCTTGCCACGGAAGAAGAATCCGTCACATGTCGCGCACGTACTTACGCCGCGTCCCACATTCTCCTGCTCTCCCGGAATGCCGAGATAGCGGGCAGAAGCACCGGTAGAGATAATAATCGACTCCGCCTCAAGCTCACCAATGCCTCCGACTTTCACCTTGAATGGCGGCTTGCTGAAGTCGACTTCCTCTACCCAGCCATTCTTGAATTCCGCTCCAAAGCGCTCTGCTTGCTTCCGCATGTTATCCATTAATTCCGGTCCCATAATGCCCTGAGGGAATCCTGGAAAGTTTTCAACCTCGGTCGTGGTTGTAAGCTGGCCTCCAGGTTGCAGACCTTCTATGACCAAAGGATTCAGGTTGGCACGAGCCAGATATATCGCTGCCGTCAAACCTGCAGGTCCGGTTCCGATCACAATCGTTCTGTATTTAGACATATAGATACAGCCTCCTTGATAAGGTTGAGAGTGTGTTGACTGGAAAACTTCTAGAGTGATATGACGAAGCCTATTCGTTAAGTTTACCCGTTTTGCAGGCAATTGTATCCTTCATGAAATTCCGATCTTTCTCAAACTGTCTCCAAGCGCATCATGTTGCTCATCTATAAGGCCAACAAGAAAATGGTACATGTAACCCGCAGTATACTACACGGTTGGCGGGATGCTTCCGCACACCCGAACAATCTGCCGTGCGTATTTGCTAACGGTGGAAGCCGATATGCCGTACCGTTCCGCTATACTCTGATAGGTAACAGGACGACTGTGGATTTTGGCCGCGAGATATTCAAGCCCCGCAGCCCAGCCTTCAATTTGCTTGAGCCCCGGACCATCCGGATGCACTCTGGATACATAATCGGTCCAGATCCGTTCCATCTCCTGCTGCAGCTCCGCTTTCGCTTCTGTCATCTGCAGAGCACGCTCCACAACGGCTTGCCAGTGCGAAGTCGTTTCCGACTTGGCGTGCACTGTGCTTGATTGCATCTTAGGGAGAAGACGGTCTGTTATCCCGGATACCGGTTGTTGATCATGGTTCTTGCCCTGATTCTGCTCTTTCATTTGGAGTCCGCTCAGCACAGATTCAGCCGCAGCAACCAGATCCTGATCTTCATCAGCCTCTTGTACGAAGGATTGCAAGGCTTGCTGCACCTCATAATCACCGATCATGGCCAAGGCATGAATGACCTGAAGCTTGGTTGCACGATCTCCATGGCGCAGCGCCCAGAAGAACGATGAACGGATGAGCGGATCATTTTTCATCTCTTCGGGGATGCCGTTACCATAGTTCTCCCATTGTCTGAATTGCTCGTCAAACGGAAGATGGTAGTGATAGCTGAGCTTCTCCGGCTCACGCTCCCCTTCCCGAACTGCATCAAGACCAGACAGATAGAACTTGGAAACCTCTGAGCCCGGATCAAGCTTGGACACATGGCGCCATAGCCGCTCTGCAACATCGTAACGCTCCGTATTATATGCTGCCACAGCCGCGTAATGAGCAAGCGCCGGATCGGCTGCCGTCTCTTCATCCTTCAAGAGCCGACGGAAATGGGTATAGGCCGAGTCATGCTGCCCAAGAATCCCCATCGTGGTAGCCAATTTATACACCTGCTCCTTCTGGTAAGGCACGATGACACGTAGTTTTTTGATCAATAATAGCACTTGGTCTGCCCGATTCTCGTTCTGGTGGAAGATCGCGAGATTACACAAGGCATGCAGGTTTCCCGGCTCCTGCTCCAGCACTTCGGCAATCGTCTCTCTCGCCTTGGGGAACAGTCCCATATAGTAATAAGCCAGCGCGAGATTGTTCCGAGCTGCCAAATAGTCAGGGTAGTCGGGTGACATGCCCTCCAGAAGTTCGGCTGCCTGAGCAAATTTCCCCTCTTCCAGCAGCTCTCTTGCCTGATCGTGCTCAACCACACCTTTACGGGATTTGATCCGGTTCAGCTTGGCCGGGCGATCCAGCTCATAATACAGAAGCTCCATCATCTCTTCGGCTTCCGTCATGAACTGCCCCTGCGGGTCCTCCTCCAAATACGTAACAAGTGCCTGCTCCGCTTCCTCAAACCGGTCCATATTCGCATAATTGTTGGCCATATAGAAGTAGCATTCCGTCATGGACGGATCTACCACCTCCAGCACATGCGCCAGAACGGCATTGGAAGCTTCGTAATCTCCCTTCTCAGATAATATACCCGCCATATTGCAATGGTTCACCGGATTTTCCGGTTCATATTCAACAGCTTTACGAAAATATTTTAATGCCTTGTCAACATGATTACGGTCCAGCGAGCGGACAGCTCTCTCGAAAAAGAAAGAAGCATCCAAGTGAATCGGTATAATATTGGCAAGGGGTCCTTCTGCCCGCACTAGCTTGCCCTTCATCTTCCAAGGCACCTCCTCTTTGCTTTCATTCATACTCTCCAGTATACCACATCTGGCGGCGGTCTTCTCAACATGTAGTTTCAAGAGCTTTATGCAAAAATTGCACATAAAAAAGATGGCATTCCATCCTCCTTGAAGGGTGAAATGCCATCCGGATATCATAGGAATTTATCTTTTGAAAATGGAGATCCCTGTCCATTTACAACTTCGCTGCCATCGTCGGTGACAGTGTAATGTCTATCGTCTTTCTGAACGGTGTCATGAAGTTGACCAGCACAACCTTGCACCTGTCTGGTAACCTCGCCTCGCGTACGGTAGCTGCCAGATGGCCCATCTCGCCTCCGGCCAGCTCGACCCAGTCCTCTCCACAGGAATAGCGAAGCGTTCCGCCCTTCCACAGATAGTGACCTCCATCCGTCTCCAGCAGTTCGCCGGAAGACAGCTCTCCCTCATCTCCGAATACGAAGGACAACTGCATCATGATCTCCTCTGGCTCGGTGCCTGACAGTTCCAGCTTCCACCCCTTCTCTGTCTGTACAACCTCCGCCTGCGTACGGAATGTCTGTTCATGGGTAAGTTCTCGGTTCTGATGAGGTAACACATACCATGGGCTAGTGGAAGTTTTCACAGTCTCGGGCAGCTGATCTGCAGGAATTGGAGCATAATAGCCTTTCTTCTGCTCACCCCTCAGACGATATCCTGCGGGCAATCGGTCCATCTTCTGCATTGGCACATAGCCGGGATTGAAGTAGGAGGCCAGCTGCACGGCCAGCAGACGCACCGAGCCATGACGAAGAGCGAAAAAGGACGGCACTTCCGTCATTATGGTTATGCTTGTCGCATGATCCCTTATACGGGCAACAGGCGCGCCAAAGTCCGTATGCATCCGGCTATGAGAAATATGCCCATAATGTCCTGCTGACGCCATTTGTTGTAAATAACCCTCACGCGCAAAGTGTTCATTCAACATGATCTCATACTGCTTAGGCAGTTCGTCTTCCACCTCATATATCTCCTGCAGCTCCGGCTCCAGCAATAACCGAATGAGCGAATTGACCGAACATACGCCAGGGTCTGTTAGTGAATCGCCTGCCCATTTCGCCATGTTGGCCAAGAGCGGATCATGGTCCATCCGGGCAAGAATGGCATATGGCAGGTAATAAGGGGACAAGTCATGCATACTGCCCAGATCCTGACGACCCGAGTAATCCGTAACAATCTCACCTGTCGGATGTACCAGGTACACCATCATGCGCAGATTAAGTCTGACGGGCTCAAGCAGTTCAGGACGATTCAACAAGCGAGCCGCATGGATCAGCATAATATCGCTAACTGCGTTATAGATTCCGTTGCTGCGTTCTGTCCACTCCCCATCTGGAGTTATATCCATTCCTTCCGCTAGCCACTGCTCTGCACGCTTCACTGTCTCTTCCAGGTCAAACAGCTGATGCAGGAAACCAAGAGCCGCGCATAACACCCAGCGATGGTTCGGCGTATGGCAACCTCCTGTAAGCATGACGGGTACGGTTCGTTCCAAAAACAACCGCATGTTGTCCAGCACAGGCTGGAGCTTCTCCCAATTCTGCTGTTGAAGCAGCTGGTACAACTGAGCATACCCCACAATGACAAATGCTGTGTCTGGCGGTGAATGATAGTTGGTCCATCCCGGAGATATGGAGCCGTCTTCATGCTGGTTACGGAGCACAAACTCCGTTGCCAGTAGAAGGCGATGTAACAGCTCTTCATTCCGATAATAGATTGAATCGGGGTTAGCAAGCGCTGCCCCCCAGTAACACATATCCGTAGGGGTTCCGGTCGTATGATTAACCCAGGCGATACCTGTGTAGGGATCGATTGTTCCACCGTAGTATCGGCTATTTGGATCAAGCACCTGCCGGGACAAGCCTCTCTCCACTGCCTTGTCATTGCTATCCACCAGTTGCTTGTACATGTGCCATTCCCTCCAAACTGAGTATTTGCTCGTGGCTGGGCTGGATTGCCAAAGAAACAGCCGCAGCGCAAACATCAAGCGCGCGGTCTGTTTCCAACATCATTGTCCCTCCCTTGCCGTATCCATCTTCTTCATAAGCAGTTCGTGACTCTCGTGAATTTCATCCGGTGTACAAGCTGATTTCAGTTCATAGACCTTGACCCTTGCCCGGCGGATCATGGGGAGGTATGCATCATAGAAATGCATATCCTGACTGTGCACATACGGGCACCAGTGATCCGAAAGGCCGAGTGTCTCATGAATATGAACGCCTACGATATCATCCATCAGCCCTTGCATCTCACCCACGCTGTCGTAGAGCCCCAGGCGATCCATCATGATGGCATGCCCGGTATCATACCAGATGCCAACTGGAGCCCATTGCAGAGCCTCAATAATGGTCTTGGCTTCAGCCAGTGTAGGAATCTGCTGGGGTCTTGAGCGGGTTTCGATGCCGAATTGGACATGGAGACCTTGGGCTGCTGCCTGATTGCAGACTTCATCCAGGCTGCGAATAATCTGTTGGACGTAACCGGTGCTCAGTGCCTGCCGACGTTCAACAAATTCCTCCCATTTGCTGCGATACTTAGGTGAATCCTTCCCCTCGTTGTGATACAGCTGAGCAAGCTCCTTGCTGACACTCTCCGGGATAGGTACCTCACCTGGGTGTACAACAACAGCCTCAGCCCCGTAACGATGGGCATATTCTGCGGAACCGACAAGCAGCTGAATGGCCTTTTGACGTTTCGTTTCGTCCTGGAATCCGAGCAGTACCGAATCTGTACCGTAATCCGGATCCGGCACATGAGGAAATGTATTATGCACACTGGAAACGCCAATCTCTCCGCGCTCAATCATAGGCTCAATGGACGTCAGCATTTCCTTCGTCACATTGTAGTTAAGTTCAACACGGCGGAAGCCAAGCTCGCGAATTTCCTGGATCATGGCCTCGCCCACCTGGTGACGCTTAATGTTCCAGCATGTAGAGAACGAATACTCACCCTTGTCATTTTGCTGCATACAAGCTCACTCTTCCTTTCTTTGTTACAACCTTTCCCACGATTAATGGGTACGGCTTCAAATCAACCTTTTACGGCCCCAAGCATGGCACCACTAACGAAATATTTCTGCAGCCAAGGATAGACAAGCAGGATGGGAACGGTAGCGAATATAACGGTAGCAGCCTTCAGACTTTCCGGCGTGAGCGGTGCGCGGTTTGCACCCTCCATCTGTGTCAGTTCACTCACCATATTGTTCTGTACCATTTGGAACAGCTTGAGCTGCAGCGGATACAGCTGTGGATCGTTAATGTACATCAGGGAATCCTGGAATCCGTTCCAGCGTCCCACCGCATAGAAGAGAGACAGGGTTGCCATTACTGGCAGCGAGAGTGGAAGAATGATTTTCAACAACGTATGAAGATGTGAGCTTCCATCGATCTCAGCCGACTCCTCCAGACTTTCCGGGATGCCATTGAAGAAGGAGATCAAGATAATCAGGTTAAAAGGACTGACCAATCCCGGCAATATCAATGCCCAGACCGAATTCAGCAAATGCAGATCACGAATCAGCAAGTATTCCGGAATGATCCCGCCACTGAAGAACATCGTAATGATGATGACGTACATGAAGAGCTTGCGGCCCTTCAGTTTCTTCTTGGTCAACGGGTACGCTGCAGCAATAGTAAACACCATGCATAATACCGTAGTCGCAATCGTCAAAAGCGCAGTGTAACCAAGTGAATAGAGCATGGAATGGTCAGAGAACACCTTGACGTATGCATCCCAATTAAACTCCTTCGGAAACAGCCTCACTTCTCCCGATGTTATCGCTCGGTTGGAGCTAAACGATATGGCAATCGTGTGCAGAAAAGGAGCCAGACAGAACACGACAAACAGGGTTACAAAGGAGATATTAACGATATCAAAAATCCGATTTGAGGTGCGGTCACTCATATGCGTACAACTCCTCTACTGATGGTCTAGAGAATAACAGGCTCGCGTACGTTCTTTTCCTCTACAAAATCCCTTCACCAGTTACCTTTTTCGAAATGTAGTTGGAGCCCAGCACGAAAATAAGACCCACGACGGCCTGGAACAGTCCGACTACCGTTGCCAGTGTATACTGCCCGGATTCCAAACCCATCCGGTATACGAAGGTGCTTAGAACATCTGAGTATTCACGCACCGCTGTGTTCCCGATAATGTAAGGACGATCGAATCCAATCGTGACCATGTGCCCCAGATTCAGAATAAGCAGGGTTACGATGGTCGGCTTGATGCTCGGCAATGTAATATGCCAGATCTTTTTGAGACGTGTTGCGCCATCAATCTCAGCCGCTTCAAACAACTCCTTGTTCACACCCGTCAGTGCAGCCAGATACAGGATGGTTCCCCACCCGGCACTTTGCCAGACACCGGTAAATAGGTAGGTTACAAGCCACGGATTTTTTTCCGTCAGAAATGGGATGGGGTTCAGCCCCATACTCTCGAGCACACCGTTTACCATACCTGATTGGTTGCCAAACAGCTGGTATACGATCCCCCCGATAATCACCCATGAGATGAAGTGAGGGATATACAGGATGGTCTGCGACAGTTTTTTGAACCATTTAAACCGAATTTCATAGAGCATGATTGCCAGGATAATTGGAGCAGGAAAAGATACAATCAGATCCAGAAAGTTGAGCATAAAGGTATTTCGCAGCGTGGTGTAGAAGTCCCGCATCCCAAATACCTCGCGGAAGGCATCAAAACCAATCCATTCGCTGCCGCCAATACCCTGAAACAGGTTAAAATCCTTAAATGCAATCTGTACGCCGTACATCGGTCCGTAACGGAAAATCACGAAGTAAATAAGGGGCAGGGAAATCAACGCGTACAATTGCCAATACCTCTTCAAGTAGGGGGTCATGTCTGTCTCCTCCAATCCGTGAAGATAAACTGTGCCGCCTCAGGTGACGGCACAGGTCACTTCAAAGTTTATCCGCTCTCTCCAGTAAGCTCTGTACCACTTGCGAGGATCATTTTTCTTATTTGGCAGCAAGCTCCTGAACAGCCTGTTCAAGTTCTTTCTTCAGTGCTTCGCCGCCGAGTGACATGTAATCATTCATTTCCCGTTCGTATACCGCTTCGAATTCTTCCGGTTTCGCCATTGCTGTTTTCACGATAATGACATTGAGCTTATCTTTGAGTGCTGTACCATATTTCATTTCTGCTTCAATTGGTTTATCGAAGATAATTGGTCCTACAGTGTCCGTATTGGCAATATCAATGGACTGCTTCAACATCTCCTGATTGTTCTGCGGGAATCCCAATACCCAAGCCTTTTCATTCATGGCCTGGTCACCCACATTTTTGCCGTTCGAAATGATGGCCATATCCCCTCCATTGAAAAGACGATCCTTGGCTTCCTGCGTGGCATCCTCTTTGACAACAGGAAGTCCATCAACCAGTTCATAGTTCTCACCTTCAACCCCATTGAGGATATCCAACAGGTTATTGTCTGAAGCCATCCAGTCCAAATATTTTATGGCTTCCACAGCGCGTTTGCTGCTTTTAGGAATCATGATGTACATGCCGTTGGAGCCGTAACGAGACTTAATATGTTTGTTGTCTACATTCGCATTGGTATAAGCATCAACTGGAACCAGGTTGCTTCCCTCTACATTTTTGCGCAGATTGTCCAGCGTTCCATCCGCATAGAAGATGGCATCCACATCTTCTGACCAGTAGCCGATGTTACCGTTCTGCACGTCCTTGGCCAGTTGGGTTTTATCTTCATCCAGACTGAAGTCTTTGCTGATTAAGCCCTCGTTGTACAGCTTGTTCATGAACTTCATGGCATCCTTGAAACCCTCATGCAGTGGCAGCTCAAAACGCTGAGCGTAAGTCAGATCACCACTAACCGGCTTGATAAAGGAGTAGATTAATGTTTCAAATTGAGCTGGAGCCAGCGCCATTCCCATTGGAATGTTTTTGCTGCCAAGCTGGCCAGGGTCCTTCTCTTTAAACGCCTTCAAAGTGGTATACAGCTCATCGGTGGTTGTAGGCAATGGCAATCCCAGTTTGTCCAGCCAGTCCTTACGAATGTACGAGCTGTATCGTCCTGTAATCGCACGTTTACCCGGTATAGCGAACTGCTGGCCTTCCAGCTGTCCAAACTTTAATGTATCCTCGCCCAGGAACTTCTTCAGGTTCGGTCCATACTGATCCAGCAGTTCACCGACATCGGTCAGCCCGCCCTGCTGGGCATAGCGGTAGAACACACTTGAGTCATATACAAAAACAATATCGGGAACATCGGTATTGCTGGCCATGAGAACATTCAGCTTCGTCACTTCTTCCGAGCGTTGAATCGGTACGAACTGCACATCAATATTATTCGGGTCACCGAATTTTTCCTGCACCAGCTTTGATAAGTAGTTATTCGTAATGGTGTAAGGTGAAGGACTGTTACCACGATCAAACACTTCCACTTTCAAGGTGACACGCTCGCCATTACCTGACGCATTGCCATCTGCTCCGCCTTGTTCTGATGCGGATGAACAGCCGGCCAGCAAGGAAACTCCCATTACCATCGTAAGCGCAAGTCCTACCCATTTCTTTAGACTCCCTTTGGTTGCTTTTCCTGTCATTTGTGTCATCTCCTTTGCCCTTGTGTGAATGGTTAAATCCTGCCCAGAGTATTCCACATCATTCCTGACATTGGCAATAAACCCGTTTCGTAAACGCTTACATAAGGAGAATGGTTTATCCCAGCGACGATTTTCGTACACTGACCATTTTCATTGGTTCCTTGACCCATGTATTCCATTCATGCTGCACAGTGTTATTACCGCCCAACCGACCTGCTTTCAAAATACGATAAACCATTTTCATACACTGCCTATATTCGCATGAACACAATAAACCGGAATCATGTGAGTTTGTCACACGATGAACTGACTGTCCCTCTAATAGCGGAATCGTTATGCTACAACAGCAATAGGGCGAATTCGTGCATGATGCTCTCCTGACGGAGAGCGCCTGCACGAATTCCGCCCTATACATGTCCTGATGTAGTCAGCCGCTCGACTCTTTCTCTTCATGCTTGCCCGCGGGATGCTCACGCTTCAAACGGCGATAATCACCTGGCGTAATCCCTGTTACCCGTTTGAACACACGTCCAAGGGTAATTCCGTTGGCGTACCCAACTTTCAGAGCAATGTCCTGCAACGAAAGATCGGTATGGACCAGAAGTCGTTCAACCTCCTTCATCCGCAGCTCGGTCAGGAAATCCACAAACTTCATGTTAAACTCTGTTTTGAATAAATAACTTGCATGCTTGCCCGAAACCTGGAATCGATCACTCAGATGCTTCAGCGAAAGATCCGGATTCGCAAACTGTTCTTCAATGTATGTTTTCATCTCATTGACCAGTGCTCTGTAACTCTTGGTTTCGGTCACCGATACATAGGTTCGGAACAGTTCGGTCAGATCATCAAACAGCATGGATTTAACATCCTCAAGCGTCTTCGCTTCCTTCATCGATTTTAACCACTGATTCAAGTTCTCTTCGGATAATTTCTCCTGCAGCTCCTCTGACATCATGGCCACTTCGCGGCGAAGCATCTGCAGCATGGCCTCTAGAAGAGAGAGAATATCTTCATCGGGCAGCATGTTGTGCTCGAAGGCAGTAAAAATCTCCTCAAGCAGGTCACGCCACTGGCCGCTCGACATTCGGAATCGCTTCACAAAATCGGCGATCATCTGCAAGTAGGTGTAGGTTTCCAGCAACTGCTGAGAGGTTTCACCAGCCCCGGCCAGAACCACATCTCCATTCATCAGGAGCTTGCGCTGCATTACGGCTTCTGCTGCTGTATATGAGTCACGGATTGCTCCTACCCCTCTGGCAATCGGCCCGATTCCGAAGCTAAGCGAAATACGGAGATTCTGTTCCACCCAAGACCTGAACTCTTCTGCAACTGCACAGATTCGGTCAGTCATATCTTCACTTGGTTCCAGGGACTGGAACAGGATCGCAATCCGGTCCGCACTCACCCACTCCATCCAGCATTGCATTCCCGTGTTACGAGTGAGCTCCTGCAAGACGTTCATCAGAGCGAATTTTAGCGTGTTCTGCTCACCTCGCGTATATCGTTCATGGAACCCCTGCTCATATCGATTGATTTCTCCCAGTACAACCGTAAAGTGTGATGACTGATCCGTATCCGTTAACGGTGATAGCTCCTTTAATCGTTCAGTGGCACGATACAGATTGTCACCCTGCAATAGATCGTTGAATAGCTTGCTCCGCTGCAGCAGCGCATTTTCCCTGCTTTTTTCGTCATAATCCATCATGTGATTAATCAGATTTTCCAGCACGCCGTCAATCAGCTTCATTTCGTCCACACTTGACCCTGATTGCTCCGATGCTCTGATTTGATGGGCCTCAATTCGGTTCATGATTATCTGAATAGGCTTATAATTGCGGCGAGTGATATAGACAATATAAATGATGGCACAGACAACAGTCAGGGCTGCAATAAACACCCATACATAAGAAATGACCGATACCCAGCCAAAGAGATTGCCTGCTTTAATACCACTATCGAGCGTCCAACCAAGCCTTTCGAGGTGAAGTGTATTTAATGCTTGTCCCCCATGAGCGCCTTCACTGTCTGAGTGGGCATTATATACAACCTGACCCTTCTGATCCGTAACCGTCATGAAGGAAAGCTGTCCATTCACCATGCTGTCGATGCTCTGCTCAATGCTGCTCATCTTGATATTAATGACCAGTACACCATCGGTACCAAAGGGTAAAGGCATGTCCTTATTAACCGTGAGCACCCGGATTGGGGTACGCTGAACCGACTCCACATCATACACGCGGACGGGCTGCCACCCGGGAGCAAGGGAACCAGACATGATCTGTTCAATCCAGTATTGATCTGCAAAACCTTCTATTTCTCGTGCTCCGCTTGAAGTTAAAGCGCTATCATTCTTTTTATCATATAAATAAATCGATTGAATCCAAGAGGAGGAATTCGTCAGTTCACGCAAACTCTGCGCGATGGTATAGACGGTTTCCTTGCTTGCCTGACCTGGATTGTTGAAGTAGAGCTTATACGCCTGCTCACTCTGTACGGCCTCCGTCACCGACAGTTCAATATCACGTATAGTACGATCAAGATTATCTACCAGATAACTGGCGGATATACGGTCCGCTTTTCTCGTTTCTTCTCGGGAGATATCGTTAATGAACACAAAAGCAATAAAAATGAGTATGGTCACGGTAAGAAAAAAAATAGGGAAATACGAAAAGAGTAACCGATAATACCAAGTACGGGACAATAGACCCCACTCCTCACTCCACTGAGCTAATGTACATCAGCTGTGGTTCTCCTATTATTTATCACATTTTCATTCATTCTTGCTCTGATTGTGGCGTTTTCGGGTAACTCCAAATAAGTCCGATAGATGCAATTTGATGTTATTATAGCACAAGCTTCAGAGCAGCCAAGCAGGGAATTATAGCATCAAGCAGTTCATATATAATTTAGATAAAAAACAAAAAACCGTGCTGAGCAGTTAACTACTCAAACACGGATCAGCAAATTTCCATGAACACTTCAGATGCCCGAATCTTTAAACAATGTCGCCATGGAGCCTCCATCCACAATAATGCGAACGGCTCTTGCCAGCATTGGCGCAACAGGCAGGACTTTGAAGCACTCCGGATGGTCATCAGGCAGCGCAATGGAATCTGTGACAACCACTTCGGCTATGGATGGATGATTAAGCTTGGTTAGCGCATTACCCGAGAATAGACCGTGTGTCGCACACACATACACATTTTTGGCCCCGCGTTCCTTCAACCCTTCCACCACATTCAAAATCGTCGTCCCTGTATCAATGAGATCCTCAATGATAATGGGCGTGCGTCCTTCCACATCTCCAATCACATGTGTAATGATGGATTCATTGTGGCTCGGCCGCTTTTTGATCATAATGGCAAAAGGTGAGTCCAACCGATTGGCCAGCTTCTCCGCCATGGATGCCCGTCCTGCATCCGGGGATACAACCACCGGATTTTCAATGCCTTTGCTGAGCAGGTACTCGCTTATCAGATCAAGCGATGTCATATGATCGACAGGAATGTTGAAGAAGCCCTGGATCGCTGCTGCATGCAAATCAATCGTAACTACCCGGTTTGCACCGGCTGTCGTCAGGACATCTGCCACCATCTTAGCCGAGATCGGCTCACGTGGTGCAGACTTGCGCTCCTGACGGGCATATCCGTAATAGGGAACGATAATGTTCACTGTGCGGGCAGAAGCCCGTTTGGCTGCATCAATCATCACGAGCAGTTCGACAAACAGCTCGTTAATCGGATGAGACAGTGACTGGACCAGAAACACATCACAGTTACGGATGGTTTCTTCGTAATGAACGTATATTTCTCCGCTCTTGAACCGGGACAGCTTAATTTTGCCCAACTGTACACCCAGCTTGTCACATACCTGTTCTGCCAGCTTGGGGTTCGATGAACCGGAAAAAATACGTAACGAATGTTGCATAATGCCCCTCCCGAGGGTTAGATTCCCTATATAATCCCTTATTGAACAAGGTTATTTCCTAACCTCATTATACCCCACTGCCTTATACATTTAAAGGAACGAAAGAGCGGCGGCGGCCTTCAAAAACAGCTACCTCCGTACAACCCAGCTCCTTCAGAAGCTGCTCGGCTTCAGGCAAGTGTTCACCCAGTTTAAGTGGGTCATGGGCATCAGAACCAAGGGTGAGCGGGATACCCAGCTTAATGGCTTCTGTTAACATCCGGCGACTAGGGAACATCTCAGCACAAGGCTTCGACAATCCCGATGCATTAAGCTCCATAGCACAGCCACTCTTCGCAATGGCTTGCAGAGCTGCATTCTCCAGTGCAATACGCTCTTCCGTCTGCTCCGGTGAGGGATTGAAGCCAAAACGCTTAATAACGTCAGTGTGCCCCATAATATCGTACATGCCTGTAGCAGCAGCTTTACTTACCGCATCATAATACTGACGGTATACCTCTAAAATATCTTTGCCTTCCCAGTGATGGGTCTGGCGGAAGTCGGTAATATCCCATTCCCCAAGGAAATGAACCGAACCGATGATGTAATCCCAAGGATAACGTTCAATAATTGACCGGATTTCTGACTCCCATCCTTCGATGTAATCCCCTTCAAGGCCAACACGCACCTCGATCTGTCCGCGGTACCTCTCTTTTAGCGAGAAGCATTCTTCCACATAACGAGGCAGCTCCTCCATGGGCATGGCCATTTCGGGATAATAATTCGCTGGATCTACATGCAGCAAAGGCATGTGATCAGACAGTCCAATCTGGGACAGTCCAATCTCCACGCCTCGCTGTACATAAGCCTCAAGCTTGCCGACAGCATGACCGCAGCGCTCATGGTGAGTGTGATAGTCAATACGCATTAGAGCACCCCCTAATCGCGGCGTGGCCGTTCATGACGGCGGCTCAGCTCAGCCATAATGTCGTCCAGCGGCAGTTTGCGCTCTTGCAGTAGAACGAGCAGGTGATACATCAGGTCACTGACCTCAAGTCGAAGCTCGTCATTATCTTTATTTTTGGCGGCGATGATCGTTTCGGACGCTTCTTCGCCGATTTTTTTCAATATTTTATCAACGCCCTTATCAAACAGATACGTGGTATATGCACCTTCTGGACGTTCCACTTCACGTTGAGCAATGACGGATTCAAGCTCAGCAAGTACCTCAAAGCGACCTTCGGCTTTTGATTCCGAGGCGTCTACGTTTGTTTCATTTCCGGATTGTTCTGTAGAATTCTGAGGCAGTCCTACAATTTCATTATGGAAACAGGTCACTTCACCGGTATGGCAGGCAGGACCGTTTGGTTTAACCTCTACCAGCAGCGTATCCCCATCACAATCGTACTTCAGTGAGGTAATCGTCTGTACGTTCCCGGACGTAGCGCCTTTATGCCACAGCTCTTGGCGTGAACGGGACCAGAACCAGGTTTCTCCCGATTCCAGTGACAATTTCAATGATTCCCGGTTCATATATGCCATCATTAACACTTGGCGTGTCTCAGCATCCTGCACGATTGCAGGAACCAGACCGTCACTCCAGCGGATATGCTCTACAACCTGCTCCAGGGATAAGCGCTCCCTGATCTCGTTACTTACATTACTCACGGATCTCCACCCCTTGTTCTCTCAAATGTTGTTTTAACGCCGGTACAGCGATCTCTTTATAATGAAATATCGTTGCAGCAAGTCCTGCATCTGCTTTGCCAGCAGTAAACACGTCATAGAAATGAGATTCCTTACCCGCACCGCCTGAAGCAATGACAGGAATTCGTACTGATTCGGATACAGCAGCAGTCAGCTTCAGGTCGAATCCATCTTTGGTTCCATCCGCATCCATGCTGGTTAGCAGAATTTCGCCGGCTCCCAGTTCCTCAGCCTGTTTCACCCATTCGAGCGCCTTGATTCCTGAAGGTTTCCGTCCCCCGTGAGTATAGACCTCCCACTCTCCCCAGGCTTCATTGTACTTGGCATCTACGGCCACTACAATACATTGGGAACCGAAGCGGCGAGCACCGTCGGCAATCAGCTGGGGATTCAGCACAGCAGCCGTGTTGACTGCGATTTTGTCTGCACCCGCACGCAGGATGCGCTTCATGTCTTCAACTTTGGAGATGCCGCCACCAACAGTAAAGGGGATGGCGATTTCGCCAGCGGTCTGCCGTACCACTTCTTCCATCGTTTCGCGACCTTCGACAGAAGCTGAAATATCGAGAAATACCAGTTCGTCTGCACCTTCTCGGTCATACAGTGCCGCCAGCTCAACCGGATCACCCGCATCGCGGAGATTCACGAAGTTAACGCCTTTGACAACACGGCCATCCTTAACGTCCAGACAGGGAATAATTCTTTTTGCCAGCATACTCCTCTTCCTCTCTATCCAGTTCCTTTACTTGTTGACTGCGCGCACCGCTTCGGACAGATCGATACTGCCGGTATACAGCGCCTTACCAACGATTGCTCCTCCGATTCCATCATCCGCATGACGGCTCAGGCGAAGCAGATCATCCATCACACTGACACCTCCGGAAGCGATAACATTACGTCCGCTCGCCTTGGCGAGAGATACAATGGCTTCCACATTTGGCCCCTGCATCATTCCATCACGGGAAATGTCAGTGAAGATAAACGTCTCGGCACCAAATGCCGCCAGTTCCTTCGCCAGTACTTCAGCTTGCACCTCAGATGTTTCCAGCCAGCCGCGAGTAGCCACATAACCGTTTCGGGCATCGATACCGATCGCCACTTTATCTCCATAACGTCCTAACACTTCTTCGGTAAATGCACGGTCTTCAATAGCTGCTGTTCCGATAATGAGCCGGCTCACACCAAGACCCAGCAAGCGTTCTACATCAGCTACGGTACGCAGCCCTCCGCCTACCTGAACAGGCACGTTCACTGCGGATGCAATGCGACCAATAAGTTCGTCATTTACGGGGTGACCCGCTTTTGCACCATCCAGATCGACCAGATGAACGTATGTACCACCTTGCTTCTCCCAGGAGAGGGCAACCTGTACAGGGTCATCATTATATACCGTCTCCTGATTGTAATCCCCCTGCACCAGTCTTACACATTTGCCGTCCCGGATATCAATTGCCGGATATATGATAAAAGATGACATACAAGGCCTCCTGATTTGTTCTTTATTTGTTTATCCATCTATATGGGTATGACTGCTTATTAAAAGTAGGATAGGGGCTGCCTATCCTGCATAGCATAGCTTTAATCTAAACGGGTCTTCTGCTCGGGAATCCGATTTATTCCTGATTCGGCTTGCCTGTCAACTTCAGGAAGTTTCCGAGCAGCTTCATGCCCAGTTCACCGCTCTTCTCCGGGTGAAACTGCATGCCGAAGTTGCTTCCTCTTCCCACAATGGCTGTCACCGGTTGTCCGTAATCCGTTACTGCCAGCAGATCACTTTCCACTTCGGTACGTGCATGATAGGAATGAACAAAATAAACATGTCCGGCTTCAAGCCCTTCAAAGAGAGGATTTTCCGAATGAAGGAACTCCAGCCGATTCCAGCCCATATGAGGTACCTTCAGCTCTCCTGCTGCAAAACGCACCACTTTACCTGGCAGGATATCCAATCCGGTGTGCTCCCCATGCTCCTCACTGGAACTGAACAGCAGCTGCATGCCCAGACAGATCCCAAGCAGCGGTTTTGTTCCAGCTGCCGCTTCTTTCACAACAGCGTCCAATCCACTCTCCCGCAGGTGCTCCATGGCATCACCAAATGCACCAACGCCAGGAAGGATGACCCCGTCTGCCTGTAAAATCGTTTCCCTGTCACCTGTCACCAGCGCTTCATAGCCAAGACGTTCGACCGCTTTGCCGACGCTGTGCAGGTTCCCCATACCGTAATCGACAATTGCAATCGCCATCGTCTACAGCACTCCCTTCGTGGAAGGCACACCCGTTACACGTGGATCGATCATCGTTGCTTCATCCAGTGCACGTCCCAATGCTTTAAATATGGCCTCAATCATATGATGTGTGTTCTGGCCATAGTGAACAATGACGTGCAGCGTAATCCGCGCCTCCAGCGCCAGTTTCCACAGAAATTCATGTACCAGTTCCGTCGAGAAGCTGCCCACTTGCTGGGATGGATACTCTGCACGATACTCGAAGTGAGGTCTGTTGCTGACATCTATGACAACCTGAGCGAGCGCCTCATCCATCGGTACAAATACGCTCGCATAACGCTTGATGCCCCGTTTATCTCCGAGCGCCTCGCGAAGGGTCTGTCCCAGACAGATTCCGATATCCTCAACGGTGTGATGATCATCAATATCAATGTCACCACGCGCCTGTACATTCAGATCGAATTGTCCGTGCTTCGTGAACAGATCGAGCATATGGTTGAGGAAAGGGACGTCCGTCTCAATCGTCGATTGCCCTGTACCATCTACGGCAAATGCCAATTGAATATTGGTTTCATTCGTCTTGCGGTCAACCTCTGCCTGGCGCACAGCACCTGTAGTTTCAAGCTCTACTCCGTTATTTTGCTTATCCATTGTCCGATTCCGCCTTCCCTTCCTGTTCTAACCGTACAGCGATTGCACGAGCGTGCCCTTCAAGCCCTTCATGGCGGGCCAGTTCTATGATAGCCGCTCCGTTTTGAAGCAGCGCTTCCTTGCTGTAGTATATCAAACTTGATTTCTTAATAAAGTCATCCACATCTACCGGAGAACTGAACCGTGCAGTTCCGTTTGTCGGAATGATATGATTCGGTCCGGCAAAATAATCTCCTACCGGCTCCGAGCTGTACGGGCCGAGGAAGATCGCACCGGCATTTTCGATCCGGCCGGCATAAGCCATGGGCTCCTGCACCAGAATCTCCAGATGCTCTGGTGCAAGCCGGTTCACCACGTCGATTCCTTCATCCATGGAATCGACCACAATAATCGCGCCATACTGCTCCACGGAAGCAGCGGCGATCGCCTTCCGCGGCAGCGCCTCAAGCTGGCGCTGCACTTCGGCCTGCACGGCTTCCGCCAGCACGGCCGAGGTCGTGACGAGAATGGCCGATGCCATCTCGTCATGTTCCGCCTGCGACAGCAAATCTGCGGCGACATACACCGGGTTCGCCGTATCATCGGCGAGCACCACAATCTCACTCGGCCCGGCGATACTGTCGATATCGACCGCGCCGTAGACTTCGCGCTTCGCGAGCGCCACGTAGATATTACCCGGTCCACAGATCTTGTCGACCGGGGCAATGCTCTCCGTGCCGTAAGCCAGGGCGGCGATAGCCTGCGCGCCGCCAACCCGGTACATCTCGTTCACGCCTGCTTCCGCGGCAGCTACGAGAATGTACGGGTCAATTCCCTCGCCGCCGTTGGTTGCCGGCGGCGTCACCATAACAATCTCCGGCACACCTGCAACCTGGGCCGGAATGACATTCATCAGCACTGACGAAGGATACGCTGCTTTGCCGCCAGGCACATAGACTCCGACCCGCTTCAGCGGCCGGATGACCTGGCCCAGCAGACTGCCGTCCGGCTGCCAATCCATCCACGAATTACGTTTCTGTTTCACGTGAAACGCTCGAATGTTGGCGGCGGCTTGCCGAATCGCCGTCACGAAAGAAGGTTCTACAGCAGCGTAGGCTGCCTGAAGCTCTTCCTGCGGCACGCGCAGTCCCGCAGCAGTCAGTTTCGTGCGGTCCAGCTCCTCCGTATAGCGCAGCAGGGCCGCATCTCCTTCCCGGCGGATATCACTGACAATGCGCCGGACTGTATCGTTTTGCTCAGGTGTACCGTAATCCACTTCACGCTTCAGATCAAATTCCCGTGCAGGTACAATTTTCATGCCTTCTACCTCCCTGGCCCTGTATTTTCTGTCAGCCATAAGTGTTCATCCATTTCTCTAACCCTTCTTGCCCGATCATTTATCCCTGAATGCTTCCTGCCGAAAATTCATTAGGCGTTGGAATGACCTGCTGCAATGCATCGCACAATGCCTGAATCCGTCCATTTTTCATCCGATAACTCACCCGGTTCGCGATAAGGCGGCTCGTGATATCCAGAATGCCTGTCATCTCAACCAATCCATTCTCACGCAGTGTCTGTCCCGTCTCCACCAGATCCACAATCCGGTCAGCTAACCCGATCAGAGGTGCAAGTTCAATGGAGCCGTTCAACTTGATGACTTCCACCTGCTGACCCTGCTCGCGGAAATATTGAGAGGCAATTCTCGGATATTTCGTTGCCACACGCTGCTGGATACCTGGTGTCCAATCCGGCAGACCGATAACCGACATGCGGCACTGTGCAATTCCCAGATTCAGCAGTTCGTAGACGTCCCGATTTTCCTCAAGCAGTACGTCCTTACCGACAATTCCGATATCCGCTACACCGTATTCCACATATGTTGGCACATCTACAGGCTTCGCCATGATGAACTCCATTCCTGCTTCGGGTACTTCAATGACCAATTTGCGTGTATCGTCCACATCAACAGGAATATCGAGGCCCGCTTCACGGAAGAGCTTGGAAGCTTTTTTATAGATCCGGCCCTTGGGCATGGCTACCTTCAAAATATCCGACATCTCAGCGTCCTCCTTGTTCAGCTTGATAAGTGATAACCTGATCGTAGACGTCCCTTGCCGAACGTACTGAGCTACCACCGGATGATGCAACCACTTCTGCTGCTGGTTCGGTTACTTCATGATCCGATAAAAGGCTAGTCACCACGTTTTGTCCGGCGCTCCGTAAACGGGCGGCTTCCGCTAGTGCTTCAGCTCGGCGTGCCTTGTCATACTGGATAAGCACAGGTTTTTTCTCTTCCATCGTAATGCCGTGCACTCCATCGATGATCCGGTTCGTTTTCAGTGCAAATCCCGTTGCCGGAAGCGAGCGGCCAAACTGCTGCAGCAGATTGTCATATCGTCCCCCGCTGCACACCGGTGATCCCAGTTCTGCCGCATACCCTTCGAAGGTCATACCTGTATAGTAGGAGAAGTCTCCGATCATTGTCAGGTCAATCAGTACATGTTCTGATACACCGTAGGCTTCCAGTACTTCAAAGACAGCACACAAATGAGCAATCGATTGCGCTGCTTCAGCACTAGAGCTGAGTTCTGCTGCATGTGCACATACTTCTTTCCCACCACGCAACCGCAGAATGGCTTCCAATTGTTCTTTCGGTTTGGGTTCCAGATTAAGCTCCTCGATTGACTGACGATATCCAACATAGTCGCGTCCGAGCAACCCTTCTTTGAGTGCGGCCTGTTGTGCGGTCTGTCCTGGAATGACTTCCTCCAGTAAACCGTTTAGAAATCCCATATGTCCCATTGCTATTTTAAAAGAAGACACACCCGCTGCCTGCAGCGAGGCAATCGCAAGTGCAACCACTTCGGCATCCGCCTCTGGTGAGTCATCCCCAACCAGCTCTACACCTGTCTGAAAGAATTCAGCCTCACGTCCGGCTTCTTCTTCAATGGAACGAAACACATTCGCATGATAGGACAGACGCAGCGGGAGCGGTTCATCTTTTAATAGAGAAGATACTACTCGCGCAATGGGTGCCGTCAGATCCGATCTCAGTACAAGTGTAGTTCCCCGGCTATTCAGCAGTTTGAACAATTTTCGATCCGATGTCGAACTCGCCACTCCCACCGTATCGTAATATTCAATCGTTGGCGTGATAATCTGACGGTAACCCCAGCGTTCCATGCATTCCAATACGTTCCGTTCAATCGTTCTCAGCTTGTTTACCACAAGTGGTGTATAGTCACGAAAACCTGTCGGTTTTTCGAAGCCTTTTGGTTTGGACATTGGTATCATTCACCCCGAGTCAGTAGTTTGGTTTATGGGCTTTAGCTTTATCTTAAGTAGGATTTATGTATCGTAAATCCCGATTCCATCTTCTATTACCCTTAAATAAGGGACTGTGTTCAGATGCTGCCGGGCAGCCTTCTTGATGCATTCTTGATCTGTTCTTGATTGATGATAAGTTCTTACTACTCCATAATGCTTTCATATGGTAAAGTGCTAACAAACTAAAGGATATGGGATATGATAACATGAATGACTCCTCATCGTCAACAATACCGTCCTCTAGCTTACCGGCTCTGCCTTATCATTTATTTCTGTTCAAACAAGTCCTTTCAGCAACATCTGTATACGAAAAAAGCTGCCATCAGCAGCTTATCCCATCGAAGCACACTTACCTTGTGCCTCTGTATATCATGTAATTTTGGACGACTCCACATAACTTAGATCGGGTGTCCACTGCTACACTCTTTCGTGCCACCCTAATGGACACGCTCATCCATTTTCACGAGAAGCTCCACTTCACTGGTATCCACGCTGCGCGATAGTTCACGAAGTGGATTCCCCCCGACAAAAGCTCCTGGGGCTACATCCTTGTGAACGACCGCTCCTGCAGCAACCACTGCTCCATCCCCGATGGTTACCCCCGGGAGAATTGTCGTGTTAGCACCGATTAGCACATTTTCACCGATAATGACTTCTCCCAATCTGTACTCTTTAATAAGGTACTCATGCGCGAGAATTGTTGTGTTATAACCGATGACTGAATTTTCGCCGACTGTGATCTTCTCGGGGAAGAATACATCCACCATAACCATAAGTCCAAATGCCGTATGTTTACCCACCTTCATACCGAGCATGTGGCGATAGATCCAGTTCTTCACCGGAAGAATCGGACAGTACCGAGACAACTGAATCCATATAAAGTTGCGAACACCCTTCCACGGACTTACCGTCTTGTAGATATGCCAGAGTGCATTGTGGCCCTCTACTGGATAGCGGGTGACTTTCCTCATGAACGTCCCGTTTCAATACGGGTCAGCGCAAGTAAATCCTTCATGTCATGCAATATATAATCCGGACCATATTCACTCAGTGCTGCCTCTCCTTTAAGAGACCAGGCAACGCCTGCCGCAAGTGCACCTGCATTTTTGGCGGATTGGATATCGACCGGGCTATCCCCAACCATCAGCGTTTTAGCCGGGTTTGCACCCAACTCCTCCATCGCTTTAAGCACAGGTTCAGCATGAGGTTTCGGATGGGTTACATCGGTCACCGTTACAATGGATTTCATATACTTCATCAGGTCAAAACGTTCCAGCACTTTAAGTGTAGATGGGCGAATCTTGGTCGTCACTACTCCCATCACAAT
This sequence comes from Paenibacillus illinoisensis NBRC 15959, assembly GCF_004000925.1. Lineage (GTDB taxonomy): Bacteria > Bacillota > Bacilli > Paenibacillales > Paenibacillaceae > Paenibacillus > Paenibacillus illinoisensis. Next base: position 145,804 of record NZ_BIME01000015.1, read on the forward strand.
ACCCGCTTGGTGCAGAGCCTCAACAACCTCGTTCACATGCGGAAAAGGTTTTACCATCGCTTCATGATGGATATCGTTATATGCACGGTACCCTTTGACATACTCGGCCACCTCTTCCTGTCCGGAGAAGGTACGCATCTGCTGCTCCAGTGTGCCTCCCATGTGCGGGATGATCTGTTCACGCGTCCACGGAGCAGAATGCTCCCATCCTTCCATGACATGCAGGAATGAGCTGATAATCAGCTCATTTGTATCAATAATCGTTCCGTCGAGATCAAATAATACCGTTTCAATCATGCTGCATTACTCCTTTTTATCCTCAGCTTGCTTCGTCTCCTCTTTAGCGGGGCTTGGGCTTGCTTTACTCTCTTTGCTGACAACCGGGCCTGCTTGCGGCATATCATCCGTTGGTTCAGATGAGACCTTGGAAGATACAATTGGATCACTATAACGTGCATCCGCTTTTCCTGTTACTCTTCTCACTACGATAAATATGATAGCTGCAATAATGATGCCAATGGCGAGCAATTGCGAGATTCTTACGTTCCCATAGGCTGGATCCAGATAACCCTGTTCAAAGCCCAGTGCAGTCATTGGAGACCATAGACCGTTGACGAGCGAAGCAAGCCATTGGGGCGCCTGGAAGCCCAGACTGTCTGTACGCAGAGCTTCAATGAAGAAGCGACCGATGGAGTACCAGATAAAGTAGGACATGAACAACTCACCAGCACGCAGAAACTTCTGCCGACGAAGAACTAACAACAAAACCAAGCCAACAAGGCTCCATAACGACTCATACAAAAATGCAGGGTGGTGGAACACACCTTCCACATTCATCTGATTGACGATAAAGTCTGGCAAATGCAGCTTGTCCCGTAAAAAGGACTCTTCCACAGGTCCGCCGTAGGCTTCCTGGTTTACAAAGTTCCCCCAGCGTCCAATCATCTGACCAACAATGAGTCCAGGTGCGCAAATGTCAGCCATGCGCCAAAAATTGTACCCTTTACGTCGGAAGAAAATGACGGCACAAATGATTGCGCCAATCAGCGCACCATATATTGCGATACCACCATTCCATATCTTGAAGACATCCCAGAAATTATCCTTATAATCATCCCATCGAAAAGCTACGTAGTATATACGTGCTCCGATAATGGCAGAAGGTACACCCAGCAGGACCATATCCATAAATACTTCCTGCGGTATGTTGTACCGCTTGCCCTCCCGGATGACCAGCAGCAGGCCAACGAGTGCTGCGGTACCGAGAATAAGCCCATACCAGTGAACCTTTAACGCTCCAATGGAGAACGCAATGGGGTTCAACAGTAATAATGTATCCATTCATTCACACTCCTATAAATTCACTCATCTGTATGCATGACCAAATGGGACCTGCTCCAAATTCCGTAAGAAGTAGAGCAGGCCAGTTTTGGTCTTTATTTTAAATACGTATAACTCATGTTCCTACATTTCTAATAGATATTTCTACAATCCTAGTCCATGTCTTCCATGTCTTCCGAAATCGTTGCTGTCAGCTTGTTCGTAAATTGCAGTGCGGCGTTAAGTCCCATTTGCTTGAGACGATAGTTCATCGCCGCTACTTCAATAATAACAGCCAAGTTTCGTCCCGGGCGAACAGGAATGGTTACCAGCGGTACATCCGTATCGATGATTCGTGTTGTTTCCTCATCCAGACCGAGGCGATCATATTGCTTGTCCTGCTGCCAAGCCTCAAGACGCACTACCAGGGTAATTCGTTTATTGTTACGAACAGCCCCTGCACCAAATAGTGTCATTACGTTGATGATCCCGACTCCACGAATCTCAAGCAGATGACGGATAAGCTCTGGTGCGGTTCCGTGCAGCTGGAAGTCTGATGTTTGACGGATTTCAACGGCATCATCGGCAATCAGGCGGTGTCCGCGCTTCACCAATTCAAGTGCCGTTTCACTCTTACCAATACCACTGCTGCCAGTAATCAGCATACCAACTCCGTTCACATCACACAGTACGCCATGAATTGTTGCCGTTGGCGCAAGCTTACGCTCCAGGAATCCGGTAATACGGCTGGACAGAATTGTCGTTGCCATGTTGCTGCGAAGCACCGCCAGATTCTGCTCCTCACTGATCTCGATAAGTTCCTGTGGCACTTCCAGTCCACGAGTCACCAAGATACACGGCGTTTCCTCTGTGCATAAGCGCTGCATCCGGTCACGACGTTCTGCTTCAGGTAACATTGCAAAAAAGGCCAGCTCTGTTCTTCCAAGCAGCTGTACCCGTTCTTGTGGATGGTATTCAAAATAACCGGCCATTTCGAGGCCAGGACGGTTCAAGTCATCTACTGTAATTACTCTCTTCAAACCTTGAGATCCGGAAACGACCTCAAGCTGGAACTGCTGTACCAATTCAGATACTTTCACTTTTTTCGCCATTTGTCTCTTCCTTTCAGCATTCGCTGCCTCTCTATGTACATCAGCATTTTTGCGTCTTTTCCATTCCATTATTAGCGCATTCATTTTGTTTGTTTCAGGTTACAGACTTTACAAAACAAAACCAGCCTTCAAATAATCTTAAATGAATTCAGTGTTGAATGCAATCGCGGACCACAGCCGCCCATTAATCAAAAAAGCCCCTTCCAGCAACAACGGAAGGGGCTCTGAATACAATGTATGATTGCGTTAACTGATGTTCCATCGGATCCGAGGAATCCCAGTATGATTAGTCTTGAAGGAGAACGTTCACTTCAGTCTCTTTGTCAAAGATATGAACCTTGTTCATGTCAATTGCCATTTTAACTGTGGAACCATCACGAGTATTGGAACGTCCATCTACACGTGCGATAGTCGTATCGTTACCCACACCGCTCAAGTAGAGGAGCATTTCGTGACCAAGGTTCTCTGTTACGTCTACGTGTGTAGAGAATACAGAGTTCGGGGATGCTTCCAGGAATACTGGCTCTTCGTGGATGTCTTCTGGACGAACACCCAGAATAACTTCCTTGCCAATGTATCCTCTTGATTTCAGCACTTGTGCTTTACCTTGCGGGATTTCAACGTCCACGCCTGGAGCTACGAAGTGCAGGTTAGCACCTTGCTCAGCCAGTTTACCCGAGATAAAGTTCATTGTCGGGGAACCGATGAAACCTGCTACGAACAGGTTAGCCGGGTGGTTGTACAGCTCTTCAGGAGAAGCTGCTTGTTGAATGATACCATCTTTCATAACGACGATCCGATCACCCATGGTCATGGCTTCGATCTGGTCATGCGTTACGTAGATAACTGTTGTTTCCAAACGTTTAGCAAGCTTTGTGATTTCCGCACGCATCTGACCACGAAGTTTCGCATCCAAGTTGGAAAGAGGCTCATCCATCAAGAAGACTTGTGGATCACGGACAATCGCACGTCCCAGAGCGACACGCTGACGTTGACCACCGGACAATGCCTTAGGTTTACGCTCAAGCAAATGCTCGATATCCAGGATTTTAGCTGCTTCACGAACACGTTTGTCGATCTCGTCTTTTTTCACTTTACGCAGTTTCAAACCAAACGCCATGTTTTGATATACGCTCATATGCGGATACAAGGCATAGGATTGGAATACCATCGCGATATCGCGGTCTTTAGGAGCAACATCATTAACGACACGGTCACCGATATAGAGTTTACCTTCAGAAATTTCCTCAAGGCCTGCGATCATACGCAGTGTTGTTGATTTACCACAACCGGACGGTCCAACCAGTACCAAGAATTCTTTATCTTTGATGTCCAGGTTAATATCAACTACTGTTGCTTTATCAGAACCCGGGTATTTTTTGAAAATATGCTCTAAACGTACACCAGCCATGATTGTTGCCTCCTCAGAGATCATTTTGTAATCGAATACATTTTGTAGTTTTATATTAACCCATCCATGTGATGTTTGACTATTCGCAAACTGCACAAAAATATCAGAGCTTTTTCGTCACTTTGTACATAAGGAGCAAAAGCCGCACCAGAACAGCACTTTCAAAGCTTCTTACATCGTAACCAATCTCCTGTTTGATCTTGTCCAGACGGTATACGAGCGTATTGCGGTGGATGAAAAGGCGCTTTGCTGTCTCACTGACATTGCAGTCCAGACTAAAATAGGTCTCCAGTGTTGCAAGTGTCTCACTATCCTCAAAGATCGTCGTATCCTTACCTGTCTCCTTGATAAAACGAAGACGCTGCTGTTCAGGAATACTCGCCACCAATCGCTCAAGATGCAGTTCCCATGGTAAGTGAATATGCTGAGCCACGTGAAATGCTCTTCCCAAATGAATACTCTCTTCAAGCAGACCTGTAACTGTCGATAACTCATGTACTGGAATACACGGCATGGAAGCAGATAAATGAAACACACCTGCCCATTCACTCGCCACCAACTCATATAGCCCCAAACAAAAAGCATTTAGTAAATCCTTTTTTGCTTCGAGAGTATCCTCTTCCGCTTCACCTGTTACAATCTGCTCATCGCTCAGAAAGAGCCAGTCCTGCTCTCCCAGAGGAATCAGCATAATGTCCTCACCAAAATAACTCCCCAGTAACTTGTTCAATTCCTTTGAACGAATACGATGGGCGTCTGGTGTCTCACATTGCAGTAGAAACGGGATCTTTTCAGAATGCATCTCATCCCGAAATGAAAAGTGCTCCGGAATGGATTCCTGCTCCGCCGGGTGCTCTATCTTCTGCCGAAGCCATTTCCCCAATTCAGCAAATTCCTGTTCCCGATTATTCTCATATTTTACTGGCAGCTCTTCAGCTACTCTGTCTGAACTGTTAGTAATCAGCAATTCAATTAAGCGTCTTGTTTCCATTGTTATGGAGCTAGCAGAACAACCCCAACATACTAAAGTTCTTTCATTCTCCTTAAACTTAACTTTGAAGTAGATACGTTCCTCTGTATTTAAACTTTTCACACTGGCTATCGCGTCAGAAGCAAACTCCTGATTATGTTGTCCTTCCTCAGGAGTTTCCATCTCAAGTAAACCACTTTGATTCTGTTCCCAACCGATTAACTGCATTGCAGATTGATTCCATTCTTCTACGGTAATCTCGTATTCGTCCAAGCTAGTGCCGATAATGGATTCAATCTGTTGTTTAAGACCAAGTATGAGCTTCATATAATGAACGCCACCACTTTGCTTTTTTCTATTATTTTATCATATCTTACAATACATCGCCTTCGATGCCTTGGATCTGTAATCAGCTGTTTAATTTTCAAATATACAAAAAGAGCGATTAATCAAATTAATGATTAATCGCTCTTTCTAACAAGA
>NZ_BIME01000016.1 GCF_004000925.1 Paenibacillus illinoisensis NBRC 15959
CAAAAGAAATTAATCAAAAGCATACAGACTTTTATTCAAATAGTTTCTTCTATATAAAGATACGAAGTTTACAGCAGAGCAGTTATATGATCTCAACCATCAAAAGGTCAAACCGAATAAAGTCCTGACCATAAACGTTGCAGCTTATCCAAGATCTCTTCAACGTCACATAAACATAAAGTTCTACAAGAGCCCTTTTATTGATCAAACTCATGCTGCGTATCTTTATTGACGTGCTTTTCGAAGCCAAGCTATAAATCATCTCACCATATCTCTCACCAACTTTCCCTTCCTTCTATAATAGAACGAAACTTATCCACTATATAATGAAAGGAACAGTATTATATTTCTCAAGCGAGGTTTAATTCTAATTCTATATTAAATAAAAAAAGACGAAAGCCCTGATTAAGCCCAGGAGCTTTCGTCCTTCTATATAGTAGAACTGAATTATTCTCCACCCATAAAGATATAGCGGGCAAGAACAATAATTGCGAGAATCCACATCAACCAGTGAATCTTCACTTTGCGATCCGTAACCAGGTTGCTGAATACGGCCAGAATGACATAAGACAGAATACCTGCTGAGATCCCGTTTGCAATTCCGCCTGTGAAAGGCATCAATACAATTGTAAGGAATGCAGGGAACGCTTGAAGGAAATCATCCCACTCAATGCTGCGCACCTGGCTCATCATCAATACACCTACGATAATCAGGGCAGGAGCTGTAGCAGCAGATGGAACAACCAACGCAAGCGGAGCAATGAACAGCGCCAAAATGAACAAGATCCCGGTCGTTACCGAAGTCAGACCTGTACGTCCACCCGCTTCAACGCCAGAAGCACTCTCGACGAATGCCGTAATAGTACTCGTACCCAATGCCGCACCTGCACTTACACCTACGGCATCGACGAGCATTGCTTTACCAATTGTTTTCTCGCCTTTTTGCTTGTCTTTCATAATCCCCATCCGGGTCGCAGTCCCAACCATTGTACCGAACGTGTCAAACAATTCAACGAAGGTAAAGATGAAGATAATTTCAAACAATCCAAGGCTGATTGCGCCCTTCAGGTCCAACTGTCCAACAGCCAGATCACTGAAATTAGGCAGCCAACTTGCACCGGATAGTCCGCTAAGATTCGTAACACCCATTGGAATACCAATTAGAGTTGTAGCAACGATACCAATGAGCAGCGCACCTTTTACACGCATAACCATCAGTACAGCAATAAGGATCAATCCAATCAATGCCAGCAGCGCATCATGATGCGTTACAAAATTACCGAGCGACAAGTTGAAACTGCTCCCGGGAATCGGCTGGCTAAGGTCTGCATCTGGCGCAACATTAACCGTAACTGCAACGAGGTTGGCCAATTTGAAACCTACAATAGTAATAAAGAGACCGATACCGACCGTAATGGCCATTTTCAATGTTTGAGGTACAGCAACAAGCAGCATCTGACGAATTCTCGTCACGGTCAAGATAATGAATACGATACCCGAGAGGAATACCGCTCCGAGAGCAGCCTGCCAGGTAATTGCCCCATTAGAGCTCAATACCACCGTCATGAAGTATGCGTTCAATCCCATACCCGGCGCAAGGGCGATCGGGATGTTAACGAACAATCCCATAATGATTGTCATAAGCCCAGCACCTACGGCTGTTGCAAAAAACACTGCGTTATCCGACATCCCAGCCCCGGTTGATCCGAGGAACAATGTGTTAACAAAAAGGATGTACGCCATGGTCATAAAGGTAGTAAGACCCGCAACAATCTCCGTTCTAACATTCGTTCCGTTTTCTTTTAGTTTAAAGAAACGATCCATAATCCACTAACTCCCCCTTAGAGATGTTGAAGCCATTTTGAAAAACGACAAAGACCCTGGACGGACTTACTTCACCCAGGGTTAGCTATAAGGAGAGGCGTAGCCTACTGCCAAGAACAAAAAAAATTCTAATGTGCGTCCATTATAGTTAACCACGCAGTCATATAGAATTTTGCTGTGCTTAGCTTCTCCTGCTCGTAGCCAGATCATTAGGGTGATCTTGTAGAAACTCCCGGGCCATATCCCCAGGATTATACGAAGTAGTATGCGCTATTTGTTTGTTTTCCCATCCCTATTTTAGAAGCGCCGACCTTTTCTGTCAATGATAAAAACGAATGTTAATTATATGTTTCTACGGAAACGTTCGTGTTCTGAAAGCGCTATACATTTTATCGCAAAAAAAGCCGCCGTATATACGGCAGCTCATAATCCAACCTATACATTGTTCCTACTGTAAAACAACAGTTTAACAAACAATGCAGCAACTCAACATTATCCTTTAATTCCCGAATTCAGGTTAATCGATTGCAGGAAATACTTTTGTGCAAAAATAAACAGCACGAGTGTTGGAATAATGGCCAGAATCGCCGAACCCATCAGTTGTCCAATCATGCGATAATTGCCGTAAATATCCTGCAACAATAATAGTCCCGCGGTAATCGGCATTTTCTCGACATCTGTGTATACGATAACCGGCCATAGGAAGTCATTCCAGGACCCAATGAACGAGAATAGACCGCACACAATCAATACCGGTTTCACCAGGGGTAAGATAATGGAGTAATAAATCCGGAAATCACTTGCACCATCAACCTTAGCAGACTCGTCGAGTTCGCCAGGTATTCCTTTCATGAACTGACGAACGAGGAAGATATTCCCCATACCAGCCAGCCCTGGAATAATCATGGCCCAAGCTGTATTGACCCATCCAAGCGCCTCAATGATTTTGTAGGAAGGGATCAGGTTAACGACACCCGGGAAAAATGAAATCCCGAGAAGCGTGAAAAATAAAGCATCTCTCCCTTTGAACTTCAACCTTGTGTATCCATAGCCTGTAAGGGAAATGATAAAAACGACAAGCACCGTGTGAGATACTGCAATGAGCAGTGAGTTGCTCAACCATCTCAGAATCGGAGCGGTTGATGTATTGTCCAGTATGGCAACGTAGTTATTAAAGTCCCACTCTTTGGGAAATAACCGGAACCCGGCCGACACCACTTCTGCCTGCGAGCGAAACGAAGTCGTAATCCCGAAAATAACGGGCACCACCCATATGACACAAATGGTTACCAAAAATAGATAGGATATATATTTGGAGATACTTATTTTTTTGACCATGTTGATATACCTGCTCCTTCCCGATCCACGTTCGATCCTGCTCCTCTAATTGGCGTTCCGGTTCATTACGTAATATTGCAATGCGGAGATGACCAGAATAACCAGTCCTAACAGCACAGCCATGGCGGAAGCCATACCTGCCACTGACTCACCGGAGCCAAACGCAAGCTGGCGAATATACATCATGAGAACATGCGTAGTCTGCTGTGGTCCACCATCGGTCATCATCAGCGGCTGACCAAATACGTTAAACGAACCAGCTGTTGTCATGACAAATGTAAAAATCAACGGGAAACGGATGGAAGGCAGCGTAATGCTGAAGAATCGGCGTACCGGACCGGCACCATCCATCTCGGCTGCTTCATACAGATCGCTAGGTACACCATTAATGGAAGCGCGATAGATAATCATGTTACCTCCGACCGCTCCCCACACAGATATCACAATAATAATGATCCAAGCATACGGTTGATTGGCTGCCCAGGATATCTCTGATCCAAATACGTTACCAGTGATGCCGAGCTGTTTATTGAAAATAAGTGACCAGATGAGCGCTGCGGCAGATATGGAGATCATACCTGGAATGTAGATAATCGCCTGCATGAAGCCTTTGAATTTCACCTTTTTATGTTCAAGGGCTACCGCAACAAGCAGCGGAATAATGATTAAAGGCGGAACGCTCAGTGCCACGAAAATCAACGTATTCTTCAAACCATTAAAGAATTGAAAATGAAATGAGGAATCCTGGTCGAACAGGATCGTCCTATAATTTTCAAAACCGACCCAAACCGGATCGTTAATTAGGTTCCATCTGGTGAAAGAGGCATAAATCCCGTAGATCGTTGGCAGCAGTATAAACACCAAAAACAGGATTAGATGAGGACCAACAAATAAGAACGGTGCAAATGATCGTTTATTCATATCCTTTCATTTCTCCTTTGGGAAAAGCAATGTGCCACCCTCGCGACACATTGCTTCTATTACAGTAGACTGGCAAGATGTAAGATACATCCGAAATGCAATTCAAGTTTTACTGGGCCCCACTGCTTCCTTGAGCAATTTTGTCCTCAACCTCTTTTTGCATCGTTTGCAGTGTCGCATCCAGCTCCACATTGCCACGAACGATATCAGCCGCGTATTTGTCAACTGCTTCAGCTACATACGGGTAATACTCGTAAGTGTAAATGTAGAGTGACTCAATCTCCTTCTCGTCGGAAGTGAAGAACGACTGCATGTAATCTTTATACTCCGGACTCTCAATTACCTGTTTACTTGCAACGGTTTGTCCCGCTTTGGCCCATTCCATTGAATTCTGACGGATAAACTCCAGGAATTTACCGATCCCTTGTTCCTTCTCGTCCGTTCTCGCTTCATTGTTCAGCATGGCAAACAAGTGAGATGAAGAACGGTTTGTAAACTTATCAGCCGTAGGTGAATATACATTGGTTACACCAAAATTAAGACCTTCAACAGTGGCGTGAGCAGTTGAGCTCCATGTACCATCTGTGGAAAACAAAACATTGCCGGATTGGAACATCAGGTAACCATCTTCACCGAACGGAGTCATAAGACCAGCATCGGAGATCTTTTTGACATTTTCAAAAGCAGCCTTCATCTCAGGGGTATTGAGCGCTGGTTTTCCATCCTTCTGTACATCCCCGCCTACATTTTGCAGTTGTCCGAGGATAACCCATCCAAGCAAAGCATCATTGACGACGAAGTCTCCCTCGTCCAGTTTGCCTTGCAAGGAAAGCATCTCATCAATCGTGACAATATCATCATCCAGGAAGGATTCCACGTTATACTTTTTCAGCAAATCCTTGTTGTAGTACATGGCATTACTGTGAATATCGAGAGGAACAGTGTACTGTGTCCCATCAATTGTTCCCGTCGACCACGCTTGCGGCAAATAGTTCTCTTCCTTGATTTCCGGCTGCGCAGCCAGCATTGAAGTCATTGGCTCAAGCACGTTTTGCTTCACAAAGCCAGGAACTCGGTCAGCATGGATAATAGCCAGATCCGGTATACCTTTACCGGAGTTAATTACCGTAGACAGCTTAGTGTACATATCAGATGTAATCACATGTTTTACTTTGATTTCTGGTTCGGTAGCGTTATATTCTTTAACTAACTGGTCCATGTAGGCCCCATCCTCTCCAGTCAGAGGCGTCCAGAACGTAATCGTATTTTTGTCGTCTGCGCTGCATCCCGACAACACAATCACCAGCAGAAACAGCGTCGATACCATGAGAATAAAACCTTTTTTTGTACGTTTCACACAAGAACCCCCCTAGAATGATCAATCCTAAGCACATTTGTAAACGCATTCATATTATCGAGAAAATCACAGGGATCTGCAGTTTTTCTTTGGAAACTGTCCCTGTATACCGTGTATACCGTGTATACTTGCTGAAGGAAGCTTGCCTAGGAGCACTCCCTTCGCTCTATCACACAAACGTTAATAAATGAATTAATCATTAACGTTTGTGTGAATTTATCGTAATTCATAGCGCTTACATTTGTCAACCACTTTGTTCCATTTTTATTTTTTATTTATGCTATAGCTCTATACGTTCACCGGACGACCATCTGGAACGGGTTTGCCAAAATACGGGAATCCAAACTCATCCCAACCAAAGACCTGTGCCCGCATGTGGCGATTCGGATCATAAAGTGGGTCTCCCTCAATTTCTTTATAATTGCGAGCATGATAGACCAAGATATCCTGGCTTCCGTCCTCCGACACGGTGAAACTGTTATGCCCAGGGCCGTATTGTCCCGCCTCTACATCGGTTTGGAATACAGGGGCCGGAAGCTTTGTCCAACTCTTTGGCGACAACAGGTCGCTCCCTTCCTCTGCATACAGCAATCCCATGCAATAATTATGATCAGTAGCACTCGCGGAAAAGGATATAAATATTTTGCCGTTTCTATTCAACACCGCTGCGCCTTCGTTGACCAAAAAACCGATTTTCTCCCAATCATGTGTCGGCTCAGCGATCATCACCTGTTCGGAAGCGAGTGTCCACGGATTTTCCATGGATGCAATATACAAGTTGGAATTGCCTACGATGTCCGGATCTTTCTGTGCCCAAACTAGATATTGAACGTCTTTATGCAGGAATGAGGTCGCATCGAGTGCGAAGCTCTCCCATTTTGTCTTGATTTGCCCCTTTTCTTCCCACACTCCTTCAAGTGGGTTCTCCGAGGCATTTTCCAGCACGAACATGCGATGGTCAAAAAGCCCTTCCACCGTAGCCGTTGTTCGTGCTGCAGCAAAATAGATATACCATTTACCGTGGACAAAATGAATTTCCGGTGCCCAAATGTTGGCACTCATCGGTCCTTCATCATATTTGCGCCATACAACGACGGGCTCAGCGCTATCCAGCTCTTGAACAGTGCGAGCTCTTCTAACCTCAATTCGATCATACTCAGGCACGGAACCTGTAAAATAATAATAGCCGTCGGTATGTTTGTATACCCATGGATCGGCTCGTTGCGGTATAATCGGATTAACAAATGATTCCTTCTTCGAAACTGTACTCACGCTGTCATCTCCTGTTCTGCACTGATTGATTAACGTTTTTGTTCATATATTCGTAAATATGTTATTAATTCACCTAAATATTAAGTTATCGAGCAGCACGTGTCAATGAGTTAGCAGGGTTTTTTTGGTTATTTCATGGTTTGTTTTTACATTTTTCCGAATTCTTCTGTTTTTAAGTTGTATATCTGGTATTATTTATATAAAAACGTTGTGATTATTTTCGAATTCCGATATTATAATATTCTACGTTTACTATTCACATAAATGTTAATATTTCATTTCTTCGGAGGAATTACATTGAAAATCGACCTGAACGAAAAAAACCTGCATATCTTCGAAGCCCTTTCTAGCAGTGTACGCATTCAGATCGTTCATCTGCTATCCAAGAACTCTATGAATATAAAAGAACTGGCCGAAGCGCTTGGACTCAGCAGTGCCATTATGACCATGCATGTCAAAAAACTTGAAAAAGCCGGTGTTATCGAATCCAACATGGCCCCGGGCAAAGGCGGAGCGGCCCAAAAGGTCTGCTCTCTTCGCATGGATACTCTTGAAATCGCATTCCCGACCAAGGATGTCATCCAACGTGAGATTCACAAAACTGAAATCTCGGTAGGACATTTCACTGATCTGCAGATCAAACCGACTTGTGGCATTTGTACAAGGGATTCCATCATCGGTATTTTTGATGATCCCCGGTATTTTCTTGACCCTGATCGATTAAAGGCCAAAATTTTGTGGTTTGGACAAGGGTTTATTGAATACAAGGTACCGAACTATCTAATGGGTGATGAGAATCCGGAGGAATTGGAGATTTCAATGGAAATCTCCTCGGAGGCACCACTGACCAACAATAACTGGCCTTCAGATATTTCGTTTATCGTTAATGGCGTTGAGGTAGGGATGTGGACGAGCCCAGGTGACTTTGGAGGAAAAGGCAAACTGAATCCGCCTTGGTGGTTTGAGAGTGTAAATCAGTACGGCCTCTTGAAACATCTCATTATCAAAAAGGAAGGCACGTTTATGGATGGCGTGAAACTGTCTGATGTTACCATCGATGATATCGGCATCCGTAACAGCTACTGGTCCCTTCGCATTGCCGTCAAGGAGGATGCAGAGCACATTGGTGGCGTTACGTTATTCGGAGAAGGATTCGGTAACCATAATCAGGACATTATTTTCCGTCTGTATTACACCGACAAAACTGAAAAGCCTGAGTAAAATATGAGTTTGTGAGCTTAGCAATTCTGAGTTAAACATTACTGGGACAAAAAAACTCCCTTTGACATGTGTTATACATGATCAAAGGGAGTTTCTTTTCGTTCAATACCGTTTATTTGTAACCTATTCCCACTCAATCGTTGCTGGTGGTTTGGAAGTTACGTCATAGACGATCCGGTTAACGTTATCGACCCGAGGTTTACGAATTGCCATTCGACCTTCCACTTTTTAGGTTAATTTTTTCAATAGAAGTTGTATACTTAAATTAGGATTGGAGGAGAAATATGAGAATTAACAACAATTTACCTGCCTTAATGGCCAAAAACAGACTGAATATTACTAATAAGAATACAAAAACTTCTTTTGAAAAACTTTCATCCGGTATACGTATTAATCATGCTGCGGACGACGCTGCTGGTCTAGCTATTAGTGAGAGCATGCGTGCTCAGATTCGGGCTTTAGAGCAAGGAGCAAGAAACATCCAAGATGGAATTTCCTCAATTCAAACTGCAGAAGGTGCACTTGATAGCATAACAAACGTGCTTCAAAGGATCAGAGAACTAATTGTTCAAAGGGAAAACGATACATACACCTATAGCGATAAAGAGACAATTAACCAAGAAATTACACACAACCTCCGAAATATAGAATCTATAACAAACAACACACAGTTTAATGGAATCCATCTTTTGAACGGATCATTTACCAATGTTGCTGTCCATACAGGAACCGAAACGATTCCGATAAGCATTAATGACATGCATCTGGACCTATATTATCGGGAAGATTTTAACGATCAGAATAGATTCTCGCAATGGCAACCTGCTCAGGGCTCCTGGACAGTCCAAAACGGTGAGTTGACACAGTCGACTCAAGGCGTTGGTGACAAGACAATTTTATCAGAAGTTATTCAAGGCGATAATATGACTATTACGGTAAATGGAAAATTCATTACTGCACATCCAGATGGAAATATAGGTATCATCATTAAGGGAAACGACTTTAACAACCAAGTCTTTGGGTGGTATAGCCAATACGGTGGATTATATATTGGAGAACGCGTAAATGGGTCATATCGATTAATTACCTCCATAGTGGTGGATCCTGCACAATTGGATCAGAACTATGAACTTACTGGAACTGTTGTAGGCAATTATTATACTTTTTCTGTCTCTGGTGTAGGAGATATCGAGGGTTATTCCGCCAATACAACCATGCTGGAAGGATACACCGGATTGTTCACCGCTTTTTCAGAAGCAAGTTTTGATGATTACGAAGTCATTCCTCACCTCACAGTATCGGATATAAAAACGGCTTTAGATAAAGTCACGGGAGAGCGTGCGAGATTAGGCGCCTACCAAAATCGACTAGAGTACGTCTATAAAAACACATCCAACTATTCTGAGAACCTTACAGCTTCTGAGTCGCGAATCAGAGACTCTGACATGGCCAGAGAAATGATAAAAATATCTAAACTAAGTATTCTAACCGAAGCTTCTGAAGCCATACTTGCTCAAGCTAACAGTCAACCACAACGATTACTGGAGTTACTCAGAAACTAGAATTATTACTTTATGTAACCAGAAATTGAATAAAACAAAAAGCTCATTCTTGATAATTTGTTATCAAGAATGAGCTTTCTCATTATTAGACATTCAAGGATTCCAAACATATAGAGTTTCTAAGTGTATGAAATCCACGAGTTTTTTTCAATCTATTCCCACTCGATGGTTGCTGGTGGTTTGGAAGTTACGTCATACACGATACGGTTAACGTTATCTACTTCATTAACGATACGCACGGAGATTTTCTCCAGTACATCCCAAGGGATACGTGCCCAGTCGGCCGTCATACCGTCGATGGATGTTACGGCACGAATACCTACAGTGTAGGAATACGTACGAGCATCACCCATAACGCCTACGCTCTTCATATTCGGCAGAGCCGTAAAGTATTGCCAAATTTCGCGGTCCAGACCCGCTTTGCCAATCTCCTCACGCAGGATATAGTCGGAATCACGAACGATTTTAAGCTTCTCTTCGGTAACTTCACCAAGAACACGGATCGCAAGACCCGGACCTGGGAAAGGCTGACGGTGTACAATTTCGTCCGGCAAGCCGCACTCTGTACCCACTTTGCGCACTTCATCCTTGAACAGGGTGCTCAGCGGTTCAATCAGCTTAAAGTTCATATCTTCAGGCAATCCACCCACGTTGTGGTGAGATTTGATCGTTTGCGCTGTCGCTGTTCCACTTTCCACGATGTCCGTGTACAGTGTACCTTGCGCCAGGAATTGGAAATCATCAAACTGCTTGGACTCTTCATCAAATACGTAAATAAACTCGTTACCGATAATTTTACGTTTTTGTTCCGGATCATCCACACCAGCCAGCTTGGACATGAAGCGCTCCTGTGCATCGATTTTGACAACTTTCATGTCGAATTTGCCAACAAATGTCTCCATTACGCTTTCGGCTTCGCCTTTGCGCAGCAGACCGTGGTCGATAAACATACATGTCAGTTGGTCACCGATCGCTTTGTGAAGCAATGCAGCCACAACAGAAGAATCCACACCACCGCTAAGTGCACACAGTACTTTACCGTCGCCCACTTTTTCACGAATATCCTTGATCGTGTCGTCAATAAATGTTTCCATCGTCCAGTTGCCTTCGCAACCACAGATGTTAAACAGGAAGTTGCTAATCATATCGTTACCACGAACAGAGTGACGTACTTCCGGGTGGAACTGAACAGCATACAATTTGCGCTCATCGTTACTCATCGCAGCGATAGGCGCACTTTCCGTGCCTGCATCCAGTTTGAAGCCCGGAGGCAATGTAACTACATGGTCACCATGACTCATCCATACCGTATGTTCACCTTCAATGCCCTGTGCCAGTGCAGCACCTGCGGCAAACTCAAGGTCTGCTTTTCCGTACTCACGTTTCTCGGAACGTTCTACTTTACCTTCAAGCTGCTGTGCCATAAGCTGCATACCGTAGCAAATCCCGAAGATTGGAAGTCCCAGATCATACACACCCGGATCTACATGCGGAGCGTTCTCAGCGTACACGCTGGAAGGACCTCCGGAGAATACAATACCTTTTGGTGACAATTCTGCGATCTTCTCTGCCGGTGTGTTATACGGCAAAAGCTCGCTGTATACGCCAAGATCCCGGATTCTTCTGGCGATTAACTGGTTGTATTGGCCCCCAAAGTCAAGGACAACCACAATTTCATTTTGCTTATTCATTACCGTGCCTCCCTCAATTAATGAAACTAATTATACGCAACGACAAAACATACCGTCAAGGAAAGACGAAACTCCTTTTTGTGGGCAGTTTACAACATTTGATATGAAGACACCTTCAATGTGAGTTTTCTACAAATTCCCCACTTCCATTCGCTTCATGTTCAAACGAGTGTTTCATGCCAAGCTGTATGTAATACAGACACTACGATGACAAGCCAAAATAGAAAGAAATCGCCCAAAGACGCCTTGTCCGCACTTCGGCGAGCAAGACGTCCCAGAGCGATGTTATGGTACTTGCAGGCGCCGGGCGAGGCGAAGTGCCCGGCGCAGGAATTCAAGACTGTCCGCGCGCAGCGGACGGTCCGGCCCGTACAGCAGCCGTTCCCAGTCGGCTGCAAACCGCGCGATGTCCGCGGCGTCCGTGCCTGCGGCCAAGGCAGGTGACGCTGCATACTCCCGCAGCGTCATCCCCGGCGGCCGCGGGCCGTACCGCCGCGCGAGCGCGGCCCAGACCGGAGCTGCGGCGCTGAGCAGCCGCTCACGGTCCGGGAAGCTGCTGCGCGGCCATGCCAGCAGCAGCCTGAGCCGCAGTGCGGGGCGAAGCCGCCGCATGCGCAAGGCCACGGCAGCGGCCAGCAGCACCGCTGCCGCAAGGGCTGCCGCGAGCCATGGCTCCGCGGCAAGAGCACGTGCGCGCGCCAGCAGCCAGGCGCCCGCACTATCGATCCCGCCCCCAGATTGCGGCGGGATCTCCTCGCCGGGCTCTGCCCCGGTGACTGCTGCGGCGTCCGTGCCATCGCCTTGCGGCAATGCGAAGCCCGGCGTAGCCTCAAACGGCATCCAGCCTGCGCCAGGGAAATACACCTCCACCCAGGAATGTGCATCCCCCTGGGTAACGACATACTGCCCCGATACCTCAGGGTCCGGTGAACCTGCACTGAATCCCTTTACCCAACGAGCGGGAATTCCCTCTGCGCGAAGCAATACAACCATCGCCGTGGAGAAGTGATTGCAGTAGCCTTCCCCTGTGACAAACAGAAAGTCATCGACGAAATCCGTTCCGCGAGGCGGCATGCGCGTGTCCAGTGTATATTCGGCATGCTCTGCCAGGTAGGTCCGTACTGCCTGGACTGCATCATAACGCGTTTCGCTCTTCTGGATAATGTCGCTTGCAAGTGATCGTACCCGCTCAGGGAGAGATTCGGGCAGCTGCAGGTAGGTTCTGCGGATGGCTGCCGGATCCTGACTCGAACTACGCGCCTCGCCCAATAGACGAAGCTGTTCTGGCGATGCCGCGGGAATCATGACGTCGGTTGTATACGTTTTGACCGGTTCACGACTGCTGGATCCGGCAAGCCAGAGCGTAGCCGAGTCTGCATCGGAGAGCAGGGCCATTCTATTTTCTTCGTTCTGTTCATTCTTGTCCTGAAAGGACAGGTTCAAAGGTACTCCTCCCGTAAAGAGCGGATTAGGTCCCCTCCACGGACGCTCCATCGTGACCGTTTGGCGAATGCGTGTCCAGTAGGCTTGGTTCTCCCAGCCATCGGCACGAAACAGCCCTGCCGGGCTGGCCTTTTGAAAGTTTTGTGCAGGATCACTCCATGTACTGCCGTTATAATATGAACGAGTCTCCCCGCGCCAATACGTGACTTGAGGACTCTTCGCTGTAAAAAAGACGGCATTTCCTTGTACCAATGGAGATCCCATCGGCGCATCAGATGTGCTGTATCCCGTGACAGATGCCGAAGCAGGGATGCTGCCGCGTGGTGTATAGCCTGCCCAGCGGGCAAGGCGTTCTCCAATCTGATCAAGCGATATCCGTTCCGGTTCAGGCACCGGGACAACACGACCGGGCAGAGCAGCAAGCAATACCATCCCCGCTGCTGCAGCAGCAGCCACCGTACACCAACGAACATAGGGATATCGGTGAAAGGCTGGTGTTGTGCCCCCTTCCAACAGACGGAGCAGTTGGAGAATGGTCTGGATCAGCAGTATCCATAGAACGGATCGCACTACGGAGGCGTAGACATCCAGCCCGGCCAATGTTTCCAGGAGCAGCAAATAAAGCAGGGTAGCACTGCCGAACAGCATCACACTCCGACGCATCAACACAAGGGACTGCACGGAAGCCATGAGCATGCTCCAACCACACATCATCAATAAACCTCTTGTCTCCGTACTGATGGAATAAAAGTGCCCACTTTCCATGAATGAGCGTATATCCTCCATCCATGTTTCCGGGTAACCGAGAGCCCAACCGGCAGGATCACTGCCTCCATACATCAGACATAGAGCAGTAAGAGCCACAAGCAGTCGAAGCGCTATCCCCAACATCCAGCCTGTACGCAATAATCCTGCCATCAGGAGCGCACCCGTAAGTCCGGCCATCACCGTCAGAAAACGCCCACTGCCCTGCTGTCCCGAGGAAGTAATCGGGTAGATCCATTCCAAGGAGAGAAGCAGCAGCAGAACAGAAATACTTATCTTATACACGGCGGGCTCTCTCTTAGAACGCTGGGATTTGGATCCCTGACCAAGTACCGAAACTTCTTCGGCAGATTGGACAACTGTCATATCACCACGATTACGCTCCCACATCCGAGACACCCGCCTTTCCAACGAAAGGCATGGATTGGTCTGCGACTGAGCTGATTCTTACGCCGCTAAGCCGAAGCTGTTCCGTCCACTGGTCAGCCGGGTTCCCAAGCCCTCCCTGAACTGTATTCAATTTGGCTTGTTCCTCACCCATCAGTGTTTCGGTTAACTGCACTTCTATCTCATGTCCCAACTCAGCCGCACCCATCACCCATCCCGTCAGTACGGCATCCAGTCTGCCAGTAAGGACAACAATGCGTGTCCCCGCGGGCCACTGATCCAGCATGGTTGCATCCGCCAAGGATGAGACGGATAAGTCAGCACTTGATATACTTGCCTGGGCCAGGCTGTCCAGTGACAGATTTACATGCTCGGCATGGATCAGATCACTTAACCACCCGGATTGCTTATCCGGACCAGCCTCTACCCCTGTCCTCCAGAGTTGATAGGGAACATCATCACGTACAGCTGTAAACACCCAGCGGGCAGCCATGTTAATGGCACGTTCAAACGCCTGATGCTCCTTTGCCCCCTGAATTCGTCGTTCGTAGCCAGTCTTACCTTCATACAGCAGAATACCCAAAGACGTTGATTCCGATATTTCAGGCAAAAAGGTTTGAAGCTTGCCCGTCTTGGCCGTACTTTTCCAATGTATGCGTCCCAATGGATCTCCTGGTTGATACTCGCGGTACTCGGGACTTCGGTTACCTTGACTGGTTTTTGAATTTGCCGAATTCCCCTCATCTATAGCCGCAAATGCTGTAGACTCACGATCCCCGAATGTTGATCCAGACGGAACGACAGCAAGAGATGTCCCACCCACCGTTTCCACAGAGACGGTGTTCCATCCGAATACATCTCCCCAGTACAGTTGGCCTGAACCCCATTGATACAACCCTCTTCGCAAGCCGGACATTTGATATTGGTAAGCAAACTTGCGTCTCATTCCCGGAAAAAGTAATTTTCGATGCACTCCAGCGGGCGTATCCTCACAGAGCATGATCCAAAGCAGTGGAATTCGGCATTCGAACTCCACTTCCACCTGAACACGCACCATCTCCCCAACCATAATTCGTTCCGAATTCATTTGCCGGCGAATGCGAATTCGGCGCGGCCCCAATAGATGAATGACCAGACCGCTAATCAGGATGAGAGAGACCGTAATGGACAAAAACAGTGCCGCCTTGCCTCCATGCCATAGGTAAAGACAAGCAAAAGTTGCTGCCAAGACTGCATGGAACAGCCATTGAACAGGCGCGGTCATGATCGCCGGCCCCTTCCCTGAACTGTCATTTGTACCGGTACGGGAACCGATGCTAGTGCATCCTGAATGACTTGTTCCTGACCCCGGAATGTCTCCGTCCTGTTCTGCCCTTTTAACCCGATTCGGTGGGCAAGCACAGGCTGAGCCACCTCTTTGACATCATCCGGAATGACATAGCTTCGCCCTTGCAGGTAGGCATATGCTTGCGTTGCAACCATCCAGGCCAGTGTTCCGCGTGGACTGATGCCGAGCCTCACGGCCGGATGATTACGCGTAGCTACAGCCACTGCAACCAGGTACTGCTTGACTACGGAATCAACGTGCACATGTCTAACTTCGCGCTGCATCGCACTCACTTCTTCAGCGAGCACCACTGGACGAAGTTCATCCAGCAACTCTCTGCTCTGCCCTCTGGTTAGCAACTCGACTTCCTGTTCCGGTTCCGGGTAACCTAGTCCTATTCGCATTAGGAAACGATCCAGCTGCGCTTCGGGTAACCGATACGTGCCCTCGAACTGCAGCGGATTCTGCGTTGCCAGCAAAAAGAACGGCCTTGGCAAGACATGTGTCGTACCATCCACTGTAATACGTCGTTCTTCCATTGCTTCCAGCAGCGCTGACTGGGTCCGGGGCGATGCCCGATTAATCTCGTCAGCCAGTACAATGTTGGACATGACAGGACCTGGCCGGAATGTGAATTCACTCGTGTGGGGGTGATACATGGATGTCCCAGTAACATCAGCTGGCATGACATCGGAGGTGAATTGAATCCGGCCCATGGAACAGCTCAATGAAGAAGCGACAGCCCGAACCAGCATTGTTTTTCCTGTCCCGGGTACATCTTCCAGAAGCACATGACCCCCACCTAGCATTGCAGTAAGGACATATTGAATCTCTTGTTTTTTGCCTATAATTATACTCTCGACCCGCTTGATCACCCTGTTCAGCAGCTCGACCGCATGTTCATGTTCCATTCGAATATACGACATCCTCATTCTCCTTCCATTCTGGGCATTCAGAGCCATAGTAATCTATGATTCATTGTTGCCCGGAAGTAGAGAGATTAGTCCTGTCTGGATGCGTTAATTCATATCGTTCTGTACAGGTAGAAGTTTAACGCTGCCGCAAGAGGCATATTGGCCTTCACGATCCACTCGGATTCATTGGACTGAAGCGAAGATACATCCAGCCCCATTAATTCCAGCAGTTCTCGCAGTGGAACCCATATCGTCCCCCCTTGACTCTGCACTGCTCCCTCTATCGTTCTATCATTCGATAGATTCGCTGATGTGGATTTCAGTTCACCGCTGACGCTGTTCGCCTGGATCACTTTATCCTTCCATAGCGCAGTCGCTGTTCTGGATTCCACGTCCCAGCGAATGCTGCCGCCAAACTTTTTCATAAACGGTCTTAATGGCACCATAATTCGCTGATCTTCCACGCGGAATTCCCCTGGCTTCAGTGTCCCCGCAGCAAGACCAATCTCTACCTTGAGTTCCTTGCCGGATAACCACAGGTTACGATTGAATTTCACATGCTCCGCCACCCACTCGGCGCCAGGTGCCTTGCGAGATTTGTATTTCCCTTCGGGATGAACACGGAATTGCACAGGTGGATCCTCCGCTCTCATGGTGTCAAAACGATATCCGTGATCCCGGTAGTATTTGATTATTCCGGGTAGCGCCTTGACCGTCTCCCCATGAGCTCCACCATCGTGCATTAACAAGATTACTGAACCGGTACCGGCAGGCACCTTGGTGGAATTGCGCAAAATTTCTTTGGCTGGCACACCCTTGCGCTTTGAATCACCGCTGTCTACATTCCAATCCATCACGGTGTACCCGCCCAACTTGAGCAAATCGAAATAGTTTTGATCAAAATGTCCATATGTTCCGCCAGGTGCACGTACCAGGTTGGGACGGAAGCCGGTGATCCGGTTCACGATGTCTTCTGTCTGCTTCACCTGTTTCCAGAACGATTTAAAATCACTATACAGCTCATCATAATGATGGTTATAGGTATGATTGCCAAGTGCATGTCCCTCTTCCACAGCAGCCTGAATCAACTCGGGATAACGTTCTGCCTGCTCTCCCAGGACAAAAAATGTAGCCTTTACCTGTTCCTCGCGCAAAATATCCAATACTTCACGGGTATGCTTGCCTGGTCCGTCGTCAAAACTCAAATAGACTACCTTTTCCTTATTGCTCTCTTTGTTAGGTGCAACAGCTTCTGCGCCAGCAGCGTAAGAAGGAAATGCTGTCCAGGCATAAGAAGCAAATACGCATATTATTACCGCAAGACGAAGCAGACACGATGGCCATGCGGGAAAACCATGCTCATGTATGGATTTGGCTTTTACGGATTGCTCTGCTTTTTCCACCATTGTGAAATCCGGTCTCTGCATCATTTACGAATCATCCTCCAACGTCTCTAGTGATTCTGCTGATAGACTTTAGCAGATTTGTTAGAATTATATGGAGGCTTACCAGAAAAAAGACGCGTTTCTGTTTTATATTTTTCACAATTTGGGTTAGCTCATGATTGATTCTTGGCTTGGGATTGGGTAGCATAATGAACAGGCACTTATTACCGAAATCACTGCTATTACGGGGATAAGCACTGCAGATTGTTTCATATGACGGCGGGCTGCAATGATCGTATACAAGACAGCATGGAGAGTCATCCGATTCCCCTGTCTTCAGGAGAGTGAATCTATTGGAATTGCTTGAAAAGATCCAACATCTGTTCGGATCCTATGGATACAGCGTTTTGTTTTTTGGCTTGTTGCTGGAATTTATCGCTCTTCCCTTCCCGGGAGAAACAACCATGGCTTACGCAGGATACCTATCATACAAGGGTCAACTGGACTTCGGGATTCTTGCCATCCTTGCCTTTCTCGGAACGACCATCGGCATGACGATCACTTACTTTATTGGTGCCAAAGCCGGTCTGCCCTTCATTGTCCGTTACGGAAAATGGTTTCTATTCAAACAGGACAAGCTGGATAAAACGCAAAAGTGGTTCGCCAAATACGGTAATGCTCTGATTTTCATCGGATATTTCATACCTGGTGTCCGGCATTTTACTGGGTACTTCGCAGGTATAGCAGCTGTTCCTTTTCGCAAATTCGCTCTATATGCATACTCGGGTGCACTGTTCTGGGTCGTGTTATTTCTGGGCATTGGAAAAGTATTTGGTCCACAGTGGAACGCGGTGTTCCATCTTGCGCATCAATATGCAGCATATATCGTTGCAGGCATTGGATTGTTACTGATCGCTGCCGTGCTGTACCGTTATCGGAAAGCTTGGGGACAACGCTCAGTCCGCAAGTCTTCTCCAATCAGGCAGAAACAAAATGCAGAATGAAGCATATCCCCGGAGTCGCCACCAGTGCGACTCTTTTTTAATTAACTCCTTTTAAAAGCATCCCTTCGAATCCATGCATAAGCCGCGAGCAAGAACGCAATACATGCGAACCCCATTCCCCCTGCAAAACCAAGTCTGCGCGGTTCTATCACCTCCAGCAGTATGCCTGCGCCAAACATGGATAACCCAAGCATTGTACTGCTGCATGCCGTCACTAAACCATAGACAACTCCGCGGTATTTCTCTGGTGTTTCCCGCATCAGGAGCGTATCGAGACACGTGTTCCCCATACCTGACGTAAAGGCCAGCAAAATATACATCAGTACAGCAATCGATGCGAACCTGGTCTCACTTAACAGCATTAATAAGCATCCTTCGATCAACAGACATGCCACAACCCCAGGGAGCAGCCACAGCTGCAAATAACGAGAACCCCAGCTGCTGAGCACAAGGCCAATCCCCAGTGCTGCATAAAACAGACCCACACCCCAATCTCCGAGTTTGAACACTTCAATCGCATATACACTGATCAGAACATTATCAATCCCATTAATAACGGGAACCCACAACTCAAATGCAATAAGAATCTGCAAAGGGACCGATGAGCAGATGAACTGCCACAGCATAAGGACAACCCCTTTACCTTTACTCTTTCGAGCATGCGCAGGCTGTCTCCCCACCATCTCATCTACTTGCTCAGTTCTAAGTGGTGGAAACGAAATCTTGCGAATCAGAGCAGCAGCAAACAGGAAAGCAAGTGCATTGGTGACAAAAGCAGCCTGAGGACCCAATGTAGCCGAGACGATACCCCCTACAAAAGCGCCCACAATGAGAACGGATCCGTTCATGACTTGTTCGAGCCCATTAATCCGGTGCAAGTTTTCCGAACGTACCAGCAAGGGGATTCCCGATTTGCGGACAGGCGCATATAGCGCTTCTGCGCATGCAAGCAGCGTACTCGCTGTATAGAGAATCCATAGATCATCTGCTTGATGTACGAACAAAAAGCTTAAAGCCACAGGTACCCTTAGAAGATTGGTCACAATCATAATCGTTCGCCGGCTGAAATGCAGCGTCAATACACCCCCTAGCGGTGCCAGAAGAAGAAAAGGAAACACCCTCAACCCGAGCGCCAAACCTACGGCAAGACCTGAACCGGTTGTACCAAGAATCAAGGCCAGCATGGCAACCTGACTGAATCGATCACCAATTCCGTTTACCAATCCTGCCATGAAAAGCTTCCTGTAATCGGGTTCTGCGTGCAGCAAGCGTTTAAAACCAAAACTGAATGTCATTACGATACCTCACTTATTAGTTAGATAATAATCTAATTAGATAATATTCTAATAACTTGAAGTTGGCAATCTACTTTTGTATGTGCACCGTTCTGATGTCACTTCTTTTTTTGTCATAAGTTGATTTCATCCAGGTCATACTAACTTGCAAATATAGGGAGGTATGGGGGTGAAAGTATGAGTTCTGCAGCGCAGAGCGATCATGAACAGAAACTGATCTCTCCGAATCTGATTGACAATACGGAATATTGCAAACAAGTGATGGGCCAGAGCAACGACCTGATGATCCGCCCGCTCCAATGTTTACATAAGTGGCCATCGATTCTGCTGTACATTGATGGGTTAGTCGATGTTCAAATACTGAATCAGGCCATTCTGGTATCCCTGCTTCAGACACATGATCTTCCAGAGTTCTCGGCTGAAGACGAACGCCTAAGCTATCTTCAAAATGACATTCTTGCTGCCAGTGATGTGCTGCTGGTAGACAATATGCAGGATGTACTTAATGCCTTATTGTCTGGTTCTGCAGTACTGCTAATCGAAGGCTCAACCAAAGGCCTGAAGATCGGAGCAGCCGGCTGGGAAGATCGCGCTGTTTCTGAGCCTGTATCCCAAACCGTCGTACGCGGACCCATGGAAGGCTTTAATGAAAATTTGCGTACAAATACCTCTTTGATCCGTAAACGGATTCGTGACCCTCATCTGTGGATAGAAGAGAGAGAGATCGGACAAGTGACCAAGACCAAGATAGCCGTATTATATCTGGAGCATATCGTGGATACCGAGGTGGTAGAGGAGCTCCGGCGCAGACTCGATGAGATTGACATCGACAGCGTACTGGAAAGCGGATATATCGAGGAATTGGTTCAGGATAAGACCGGGACAATCTTTCCGACGGTATATAACACGGAGCGGCCCGACACTGTATCTGCTGCACTCCTGGAAGGCCGTGTTGCCATTATTGTGGATGGTACCCCATTCGCCTTATTGGTACCAGCCCTGTTTGTACATTTTTTTCAATCTGCAGAAGACTATTATCAGCGTGCTGATATCAGTACATTAATTCGGATGATTCGTTACCTGGCCTTTTTTATCGCTTTGCTTGCTCCGTCCTTCTACATCGCCATCTCGACCTTCCACCAGGAAATGCTGCCGACAAACCTGCTGATTAGTCTGGCAGCTCAGCGTGAAGGTGTTCCTTTTCCAGCCTTCATTGAAGCTATTTTGATGGAGCTTACCTACGAGATCTTGCGGGAGGCCGGAATTCGGATTCCGAAAACGGTCGGTCAGGCTGTATCCATCGTGGGAACACTTGTCATTGGTCAAGCGGCAGTTGATGCGGGGGTTGTGTCTGCAGCAATGGTTATCATCGTGTCGATTACCGCGATATCCAGTTACGTCATTCCAGAGAACGGATTATCCATCTCGGTACGGATATTGCGTTTCGTATTGATGATTCTGGCGGCTGCCTTTGGTTTCTATGGCATTCTGGTCGTTCTGCTCATTACAGTGACTCATCTGTGCAGCCTTCGCTCGTTCGGAGTACCTTACATGTCACCATTTGCACCGCTGGTTCAGAAGGATCTTAAGGATACAATCTTCCGCGTACCCTGGTCTCATATGAAAACCCGCCCTCTGAGTACGGGTACACCGAACAAAACAAGGCAATCCAACAAAAAAATGAAACGCTGATCGCGGCAAGGAGAACACCGTATGAACAAGTGCTTCCGATTGGTTTTATCCCTTGTGGTTCTGCTCCCTCTCCTAACCGGCTGCTGGGATCGTAAAGAACTCAATGAACTTGGAATTATGCTAGGTCTCGGGGTAGATAAGGACGGAGATAAAATCAAGGTTAGTGCCCAGGTGGTCGTTCCCAATGAGGTATCCTCCAAATCCGGAGGCGGGAAAGGCACTCCTGTAACCCAATATCAGGCTACTGCAGACACACTATTTGAAGCCATTCAGAAGCTGACTGAGACCAGCCCACGTCGCATATTCATGGCTCATGTGCGTATTCTTGTCTTTGGTGAAGAATACGCACGTAAAGATGGAATATATGATGTCATGGAAGCCATGATGCGGGAACCTTCTGTACGGCCAGATTATTACGTCATGGTTGCTCGCAAGACAACGGCCTCCAAAGTGCTGGATCTGCTTACCCCACTGGAGAACATTCCTGCTGAGAAGCTGTTTAATTCCCTGGATGTATCCGCTAAAACCTGGTCTCCGACAACCACCGTGACGGGAGACCAACTGGTCGATAATATGTTGACACCCGGCATACAGCCTGTAATTACTGGTGTTGAGATTATCGGAAAACAGGAGATAAGCGGAAGTAAGGACAATATCTCTTCTATCCGATCTCCAGCGAGCCTTCACACGACCGGATTAAGTGTATTTAGAAAGGATAAGCTGATCGGCTGGCTAACCGAGGAGGAATCAAAAGGATATAACTACATTCGGGATAATGTGGTATCCACGGTAAGTCATCTTCCCTGCGGCAAAGGTGGAGCCGTAACCTTCAAAGCACTGCGGACCTCGACGAAACGAAAAGCAAAAATCGTGGATGGAAAGCCTGTTATTCATATCAAGCTTGAAAATGTTTCCTCCATCGCTGCTGTGGAATGCGGCGTCAAGATCGGTTCAATGAAAACACTCAGAAAACTGGAAGAGGAGAGTGAGGAAAAACTAATCGAGCTTATGCAGACTTCGGTGAACTCCGTGAGGCGAAAATATCATGCCGATATTTTTGGATTCGGGCAGGAAGTTTACCATGCGGATCCCAAGCTTTTTAAAAAGATGGAGAATGACTGGAACAAGTACTTTGACAATCTGGACGTGAAGTACGAAGCCAACGTACAGATTAAACGTACGGGAACACTGGACAATTCATTCAAAAATGATATCAAGGAGTGAGACCAGACATGATCACGATCACGGTCATTGTTGTGGGAGTTATCGTAGGGTTGATCGATCTTCCTGGTCTAATCCGTCGCAAGGAATGGAAAGAAACCGCAGTATACAGCGGCATGCTGCTTGTTGCCACCTTCTTTAGCGTAATTGCAGCAAACTTATGGGAGTTCCCAAGCCCCCTCTATATCATTATGTGGATTTATGAACCTGTGAATCAATTTTTGGCCAATATCACCGGAACTTAAGAAAGGGGGGAAAAGGATGCTGGAGCAAGGACGGCTTGGAACACGGCAGTTGGCAACCCTGACTTTCATGATGGTTATAGGAGATATGATGCTTATCTACCCCTCTGTCATCACGTCCTATGCTAAGCAAAACGCCTGGATCTGTGCCCTCATCGGAATCCCCCTCGGTATGGTGCTTATGGCCATGTTTCTTAAACTGGGCAATATGCATCCGGGCAAGAACCTGGTTCAGATTGCACGTAAGTATTTGGGTTTCTGGCCAGGAACCGTTTTTTCTATTATATACCTATTTTATTTTCTCGTGGGTACATCCACACATTCCCGAGAAATAGGCGATTTTATGACCAGCCAGATTTTTCAATTCACACCTATTCGAATCATTATCCTGATGTTTGTCATTACTCTTGGCTGGGGGATATACAACGGCTTGGAAGCCATCGGGCGGACAAGTGAACTGCTGCTGCCAATTGTGATCATTTTCATCCTCGTTCTTTCTTTCTGCCTTCTGCCCAAGGTAGAAATCAGTCATCTGAAGCCCTTCATAGATACCGATGTGGTCTCTCTGGCACAAGGTGTACTCGTAAGTGTTACCTACCCAGTGGGCGAGGCCATCCCGATCCTCATGATCTTACCCTATACCGCGAGACAAGCTCACCGAACCCGAGACGTGATCGCTGCGGCTGGTCTGGGGAACTTGATGCTGGCGATGCTAGTTACCATCTCCCTGCTTGTGCTCGGTGCATTTCTGACTCAGCACAATATCTATGCATCGTTTATTTTATCTCAAAAGATCAGTATCGGAGGTTTCTTTGAACGAATCGAGGCCATTATGGCTACCTCCTGGCTGATCTCAACCTATTTCAAAGCAATGATTTATTTTTATGCGTTCATCGTGGGAATTGCAGAGCTCTTCAATCTTAAACAGTATCGGATTCTCCTTTTGCCAGCATGCATGCTGGTGTTTGGAATGGCCAATGTAGTGGCTCCTAACCTGACCTATATTGTCATTACCATCGTTCCATATTGGGTGGATTGGGATACAACTTTAGGAATTCTGCTGCCGGGGATGCTGCTGCTTATGATGTTGTTTACGAAAAGGAAAAAATCGCTATCCAACTGATCACATGTTGAAGGAGCACAAGTACTATGCTGATTAAAGATCGCCTTACCGTGCGACAGTTCACCTTGTTGACCTTCCTGACCATGGTCGGTGACATGATTCTCATCTATCCATCGCTCGTCACTGCATATGGGAAACAGGACGCTTGGATATGCTCCTTGCTCAGCCAACCAATAGGTCTACTGGTACTATGGATTCTGTTCAAACTGCATCGTACCCAACCTGAATTGTCCCTGGTTGAAATCTGTAAAAAATTGCTCGGTCCATGGCTTGGTTCAATTCTCGCTGCCGGATATCTGTTCTATTTCATCATTGGTGCCGCCATATGCCTCCGCGAAGTGGGCGATTTTATGACGACACAGATCTATCTTCAAACCCCCATCCGTGTCATTTTGAGTCTGTTCATATGCCCTATGGTGTGGGGAGTTATGAATGGCTTAAAGACCATGGGGGCAAGCAGTGAACTTCTTGCTCCCATCGTAGTCGTTTTTATGATCCTCCTTCTGTTGGGAGTACTGCCGCAAACAGAATTGGCTAGACTGCGCCCCATTCTAGATACTTCCTGGATGAGTTTAATGAATAGCATCATTAGGGGAGCTTTCTCTTCCTTCGGCGAGCTAATCGTGCTATCCATGTTCCTTCCGTACGTCGCAAGCGCACATCATTTAAAACGGGACATGCTCCTTGCAGCTCTCGGAGGAGGAATTTTGCTAAGCATGCTTGTTCTCGTCTCTCTCATGGTTTTCGGCCCCCTTTTCACTCAGCATGGTTTCTATATTTCCTATACGCTGGCTCAAAAAATCAATATCGGTAATTTCTTCGAACGAATCGAAGCATTGATGGCCATTGCCTGGCTGATCTCGACCTATTTCAAGAGCATGCTGTATTTGTTCGGTTTTGTTTTGGGATTATCCCAGTTATTCCAATTAAACGGCTATAAGCCTATGATCTTGCCCTCAGCAATGCTGATGTTTGCTGCAGCCGTTCTGATCGGTCCCAATATCATCTTCTATACCAACACTGTCATGCCCGCATGGCTCGACTGGGATGTGACGGTCAGCCTGATCATCCCGCTCTTCCTGCTGCTCGTTCATCGGCTCCGCTTCCAGAGAAGAAAACAGTCGGCCAAACGCTTAACCTCATAAAAAAGGCAGTGTCCACGGTGATACCCGAGAACACTGCCTTCGTTGAATTTCCGCTTTTTACAGGGACTTCACAGCCTCCAAAGCTGCTTCAATATGCCCTTTCACTCTGACTTTCGACCATTCCTTGATTAGCTTCCCCTCTTCATCGATGAGGAATGTGGAACGGACAATGCCCATATATTCCTTGCCGTACAACTTCTTAAGCTGCCACACCCCATATTGCTCGGCAACCTGATGTTCTTCATCCGATAACAGGGTGAACGGCAATCCGTATTTGGCGATAAATTTGTCATGCCTGCTCATCGGGTCCGTGCTAATGCCCAATATAACCGTGTTCAACCCCTTAAATTCCTCATGGCGATCCCGAAAATCGCATGCCTGCTGCGTACAGGACGAAGTCATATCCTTGGGATAAAAGTAGATCAGCACCCGCTGTCCGCGGTAATCGGAGAGCTTCACTGTCTCCCCGGTGCTTGATGGAAGTTCAAAATCCGGAGCAAGGCTGCCTTCAGTTAATGTCATCTCTATTCCTCCTTCTCGTCTTACCCTCTATTATCGGGCTTCTCTCTACGAGCCTGCACCACGGTAGCGTTTCACGCCGTAGTTCCAGAGCGTAAGTCCAATCGCTGCGAAAACCAGTCCCATTACAGGGGTCAGCAATGCCATGCGATGCATCTCTGATCGATCCAGGAACAATGCTGCCGGATAGATCCCGACAAAGGCAAACGGAATGACCCAGGTTAACAATACCTGAATGGCTCGATTGTAGATCGTTACCGGATAACGTCCATAACCCTGAATGTTGTACATTAATGGAAGAATACCTGTCGGAGCATCCGAATAAAAGGATAGCGATGTCAGTGTAGTATAAATTCCCGCGTAGATTAACACAGAGCTTAGCGCCAGAATGATTAGCGCCGGAATATGCCACCATTCCAGGACAATTCCCATCTCCGCCCCACTGAAGATCATGATGATCAGTCCAATAAACGAACCCACAAGTGCAGGCGGGTCCACATTTTCGAGCAATATCTGAAACAGGTTATGTGCCGGACGCGTCAGAATGCGATCCATCTCACCCTTAACGATATACCGCTCGCTGAACCCCCAGAGATTGATAAAACAGCTGAAGATGCCATACGGCACCATGAAATAACCGTATACAAACAGGACTTCACTTTCACTCCAGCCCCCGAGGTTATCCGTGTGGCGGAAAACAACAAAGATAAAGATCAGATTCGTTGCCTGGAACAGCAGATCGGAAATGATCTCGACCCAGAAATCGGCACGATACGTCAGTCGTGTTTTCATGTAGTTTTTTAAATATTCCCCAATTAGACCTAAGTAGTACATGCTGTTAACCCCCTTGCACGAACAGACGCTTGCGCGCCTGACGCCAGATCAGCATCATTGGAACGAGCAGGATGACAAACCAGAGCACCTGAATGCCGAGTACACTCCAAATGCCGGTGCCTTCCACTCTTCCCGTGAATACGGAACCCGGCAGATACGTGATAGCCTGAAACGGCAATACCTTCATGATCGCGGACATCCAGCCCGGATAGAGGCTGATCGGAATGATGAGACCGGAGAACAAGTCGACCACGACCCGTTTCATGCGCATCATACCTTCGTTGTTTTCCACAAAGAACGCTGCCAGTCCCGTAATGACATTAATCTGGGAGTTAATGAGGAAACTGAAGAACAGCATGACAAGAAATCCGATCCACGCTGAAGGCGCAGTAGGCAGTTCAACCGGGAACAGCAGGATTGCAATGAGCATGCCTGGGATCATCAGCAGCAGGAAACGGAAAACGCCCTCACCGAGACCCTGCATCATTTTGACCATAACGTAGTTGATCGGCCTTATAAATTGAATCGCAATGGATCCATCCCGAATATCTGCGGCAATTTCACGGTCCAGGTTGTTAAAATAAAATGCACGCGCCATCCAGGATACTGCCACATACGTGGTCATCTGGGCTGCCGTAAATCCACCCAGTTCTCCACTTCCGCCATAAATGGCTTGCCATGTAAAGTAATACACGCCAATATTCAGCGTATATATCAAAATGCCGGAATAATAATTCACCCGGTACGCCAGCATCGTCAGAAACCGGATTCGCATAAAATCAAAAAATGCACTATTCATCTAGGATACACCCGCCGCTTCTTTCCCTGCTCCCACAATCTCGGGACGCTCGGCAGAACCGGATTGGTAGATACTCCGTACAATCTCATCGGTATTAATCTCAATAATCTGAATATCCGTAATATCAGCCTGTCCCACCACACGGCCAAGGACATCGGACACATTGAGTTCCAGCGGAATCCAGACCGATGCGGACAGCTCGTTCTCTACCGTCCAGCGTACGGGCATGGCGGCAGTCCATTCCTGCATCTGTGCAATCGTGTGGCCCGTCCCAAACTTGAAGCGGATTTCCCGCTCCTTGCCCCATTGGGATTTCAGGTGATCCAGACCGCCATCATAGATGATATTGCCGGCGTCAAGCATGATCACTCTTGAACACAGTGCTTCGATATCCTGCAGATCGTGTGTCGTCAGCAAAATGGTTGTTCCATGTTCCTTATTCATGTCTTTCAGGAATTCACGGATCTCCGACTTGACGACAATGTCCAGACCAATGGTTGGCTCATCCAGAAAAACAATATCGGGATTGTGAAGCAATGCGGCCACCAGTTCGCAGCGCATCCGCTGCCCGAGACTGAGCTTGCGCACCGGACGATTCAGCAGATCCTGCAGCTGCAGCCGCTCAACCAGCTCATCCAGCCGTTTGCGGAAATCGGATTCGTCCACACGGTATACCTTGCGCAGCAGATGGAAGGATTCAATGACACCAATGTCCCACCACAGCTGGCTCCGCTGACCAAATACGACACCAATATTCTGTACAAATTTCTCCCGTTCCTGATACGGAACATATCCACCAACCGATATATGCCCTGAAGTAGGCACCAAAATGCCGGTCAACATGTTGATCGTTGTTGATTTACCGGCACCGTTCTCTCCAATATATCCGCAGATTTCACCCTGCGGAATCTGAAACGAAATATCGTTCACCGCCAATACTTCCTGGTATTCGCGTTTAAACAGATCTTGAAATGCGCCCTTCAGTCCACCCCGACTTTTCTGGACGCTAAACGACTTGCGCAAATCTTTGACATCAATCGCCAGCATGATTATACCTCACTTGGATTTTGTTGAAATTGCTTGTAGCCCAAAAAGAAATTATAATGGTATCAGTCAAAATTCAGCAAGCTTTTAAAATAGCTGAAGCTGCGTCCTCTGACTGCTGTTTGGAAAGAGACGTGCACGGAAGGCTTCAGGCTATGTTACTACGGAAACTGAACTCGTTTTTTTATTTCATCTCAAATACAAAGGAGAG
Organism: Paenibacillus illinoisensis NBRC 15959; assembly: GCF_004000925.1. Classification (GTDB taxonomy): domain Bacteria; phylum Bacillota; class Bacilli; order Paenibacillales; family Paenibacillaceae; genus Paenibacillus; species Paenibacillus illinoisensis. Next base: position 28,537 of record NZ_BIME01000016.1, read on the forward strand.
CTAGCATGACCAGAAAGACGAAGAGAACCATATGGATTTCTCTTGCCGCCTTTGTTCTGATCGTTGGAGGCGCAGCGGCATTTTATTTCGGTTCTATTCTCAATCAGTTGAATGGCTTGCAGAAGGAAGGCGACGAATCTCCGTTCGCCAGTATTGAAAATGTCGAAAAAGTGAATACACCGGACCCTCCAAAATGGGAAGGCACTGAAACAGTAAATATATTGGTTATGGGTGTTGATGCCCGTGGCCTCAAAGAAGGGGAAATTCCCCGTTCGGACAGCATGATGGTTGTATCGCTCGATCCACTCACCAAAAAAATCAACTTGTTCTCCATTCTACGAGACACTTACGTCGATATAGACGGATTTGGCAAGGAGCGGATTAACACCGCTATCACCCACGGACCAAATGCAGCAATGCAAGCGGCTGGCGACCTGCTGGGGATCCCTGTCCAATATTATGTGTATACCGATTTCCAAGGATTCATCAAATTGGTGGATGCCGTGGGCGGTGTGGACTTTGACGTAGAGAAGGACATGCATTATACAAGCAAAGCAGACAATAACGAGTACGACATTGATCTGAAGAAAGGCTATCAGCATCTCGATGGTGAAACAGCGCTTATGTACGTGCGTTTCCGTCATGATGCGATGTCCGACTTCGCTCGTTCCGAGCGTCAACGTGAATTCCTGAAAGCCGTAGCGGCCAAAATGCAATCCACGACAACCATTGCCAAGCTTCCTACCATTCTGGAACAGGTGAGCCCTTATGTGGATACAAACCTGACACTCTCGGATATGTGGAAGCTCGGTGGACTTGGATATCAGAGCAGCATGAACGGCAGCGAACAAATTCCGCCGATGAACATGCTGAAGGAAGAGCGGACCGCAGGTGGAGCACAAGTCCTGACGGTAACCAATGAAGAGAAATTGAAGCAGCATATTCAGGATATTATTCATCCGCCTGCTGAACCGGAAGACAGTACGACTGGAACCGAAGATAAAACAGCAAGCGGTGAAGACCAACAGTCGGAGCAACCGGCTCAGTAATGTAAACACGCAGAGGGCAGCCATTATGCTGCCCTCTCGCTGTGTTGTGTTACGAAAATTTGCAACAAAATTCATAGCCGAAAGGAATAAACCCATGAACTCATCTCGTCCCCAATCCGAAATCTTATATAAAGAGGCACTTGAACATATTGTAGGCGGCGTAAACAGTCCTTCCCGCTCATTCAAAGCGGTTGGCGGAGGCGCACCCGTTTTTATGAAAAAGGCGCAAGGCGCACACTTCTGGGATGTTGACGACAACCGCTACATCGATTATCTGGCAGCGTATGGCCCCATTGTAACTGGACATGCTCATCCTCATATTACCCAAGCCATTAGTGAAGCAGCAGCAAATGGTGTGTTGTACGGTACGCCAACCGAGCTTGAAATCAAGCTTGCCAAAATGCTGAAGGAAGCCATTCCTTCCATGGATAAGGTACGTTTTGTCAACTCCGGTACCGAGGCAGTGATGACTACCATCCGCGTGGCCCGCGCTTACACCAAACGCAATAAAATCGTAAAATTTGCCGGATGTTACCATGGTCACTCCGACCTGGTGCTGGTTGCTGCAGGCTCCGGCCCTTCCACCCTCGGGATTCCGGATAGTGCAGGAATTCCAACCAGCATCGCACATGAAGTGATCACGGTTCCTTATAATGATCTGGATGGCCTGAAAGATGCCCTGGAGCGCTGGGGTGATGATGTTGCAGCAGTAATGGTGGAGCCCATTGTCGGCAACTTCGGCATGGTTATGCCAGAGCCAGGCTTCCTGGAAGGTCTGTGTGCCATGACACGTGCCAACGGATCGCTTGTGATTTATGACGAAGTCATTACGGCTTTCCGTTTCCACTATGGTTCTACGCAAACGTATGCCGGGCTTGCCAATCATGCCGAGATTGAACCCGATCTGACTGCACTCGGCAAAATCATCGGTGGCGGATTGCCAATCGGAGCTTATGGCGGACGCAAGCATGTCATGGAGCAGGTTGCTCCGCTCGGACCTGCCTACCAGGCCGGAACAATGGCCGGCAATCCTGCCTCCATCTCTGCGGGTATCGCTTGTCTGGAAGTACTGCAGGGCGAAGGCGTATATGAAGAAATGGAACGACTGGCCATTGATCTGACATCGGGTCTGCAGGCGTCTGCCGATCGTCATGGCATCGCACTGACGATCAACCGGATTCGTGGCGCTTTCTCCACACACTTCTGTGATCACCCGGTAACAAATTATGATCAAGCTCAAGATACAGACGGTGAACGGTTCGCCTCCTTCTTCCGGCATATGCTGAACCGCGGTATCAACCTGGCTCCATCGAAGTATGAAGCCTGGTTCCTGACTACAGCTCATACAGATGAGGACGTGCAGGCAACACTTGAGGCAGCTGAAGCCTCCTTCAAGGCGATGGCTCAGGAGTAGTCCCTAAGACCTAAGATTTCAGTGAACCAGATAAAGGCGTGCAATCAGGCTGAATATTCAGCTTGGCTGCACGCCTTTTGTGTTTTTGGGCCGCTTAAAAGTCATTTCACGTTTCCGCTTTGCAGCTTCACGATCTCTTCACGAATGATCCGCATGCCTTCCTCAAGCCGCTGCTTCGGCACATTGGATATATTCAGCCTCAGCATTTTATCCTGCTGCGTTCCCTCAAGGTAGTAACGCTCGGTTGTACCTGCTATTACTCCGCGTTCTTCCAGCCTTGATAACAACACGCCAAGCGGCATATTGCCGGCCAATGGCAGCACGGTATGCTCCCCACCTGTTCGCGGAGCATGGGCAAAGGGACTAAACTCCGGATCGGCAGCAAGCTGCTCATGAACCTTCTGCATCCGGGCTGCATAACGACTGCGAATGACTTTCCCGTGATGTGCAAACATGCCATTGCGAATATAGACCTCCAGCGCAGCCTGAGACAGCACCGAGGTGTCGATATCCAGCATTTTTTTGTGTCCCCCGAACGAAGGAGCAAGAGCTGCGGGAAGGACCGCTACACCAATGCGCAGGCCGGGAAACAGAATTTTGGAGTAGCTTTTCAAATAGATGACCCTGCCTACTGTATCGTAAGAAAATAGCGGGTCCTGTTTTGTATTTTCCTCCAGATCGGCTAAATAATCGTCCTCCACCAAGTACACGTCATATCGTTCTGCCAGCTTAATTAATCTCTTCTTCTCGGCTAATGTCATGGATGTCCCCAGCGGATTGTGAAAGCGTGGCATGACGTAAAAGAATTTAATATCGCCTTCACCAAATTGCCGTTCCAGCGACTCCCAATCAAGACCTTCCAGCGTGCGTCTTACTCCGGTAATAGGTACATTCAGGCCTTCCAGCAGGGATGGCATAAGATGATAGCTTGGTAGCTCAACCAGAACCCGTCTCTTGCCATTCGGAAAAGCCATCAAGGCCAGCACTGCAAGCGCCTGCTGCACGCCGGATGTAATAAAGAACTGTTCCGGAGGGGCAAACACCTGATAGTCGGCAAATTGCTTTTGCAGCAGGTTGATCAATGAAGGCAGCCCCCGCTCCGTACCGTACAGAAATAGCTCCGCCTGGTTGTTCTCCATGGCCTGATCTACACAATGACGAAAATCGGAATACGGAAATACCCGGGGGTCCGGAGCAGCAGAGGCAAAATCCAGTGGCCCTTTCCAATCGACATCTTCTACTCCTACTCCATTCTGTACAGCGTAATAACCCGATTGAGGAACTGCATATACCAGATGTCGCTGCTCAAGCCACTGATAGGCACGAATAGCCGTGCTTACACTGCATTGATATTGTTCAGCCAGCACACGCACTGCGGGAAGTTTAATTCCCTTGTCAATCGATTGCTGACGCCCCCGCTGCTTCTGTATCCAACGCTGCAGCGACTCCGCGATTATTTCATATTTTTTCATATAGAGAATTTTCCTTTCCACCTAACTGTACCGGTACAATCTATACTTTTCATCATTGTACCACGTCTGAACTGACAGTATATTGAATGAAGCAAAGACCTTACAGCATGTGATAACAATCAAGGGGTTTGCCTAGTCCAACCGAGATAATCAAGCTATATGGAGGAACAATATGAATACGACGCGTACCCGGGCTTATGCCTATACCGCAGCCGTAATGTATGCGGCTATCATTGGTTTATCTTTTCTATTTGTCAAAATGACCGTCAATGTGGCACACCCGATGGATGTGCTTGCCCATCGATTCGCCCTATCCCTTCTCGTAGTCAGCATTCCGGTTATTCTGGGATGGATCAAAATCGGGCTCACACTGCGGGATCTGTGGCGGATCATACCGCTAGGCCTGCTTTCTCCGGTTTTATTTTTTGCCTTTCAGGCATTTGGGCTGGTATCCTCCAATTCATCGGAGGCCGGAATCATTCAGGCCATGGCCCCTGTCTTTACCCTTATTCTGGCTTCAGTATTCTTGAAAGAACGGACATCTATGCTGCAAAAGCTATTCCTGCTTCTTTCTGTTGCCGGAGTGGTCTTCATTTTCCTGATGAAAGGCAGCGGAATGACTTCAGGTAATTTCAAGGGAATTGCCCTGCTGCTGCTCTCTACAATTTGTTTTGCAGGGTATGGCGTGCTTGCCAGACCGCTCACCCAGAAGTATAAGCCGATGGAATTAACATGGGTTACCCTGCTCGTCGGTTGTCTTGTTTTTAACGTCTCCGCCGTCATCCGTCATTTATCCAGCGGTACCATTAGCGATTATGTAAAACCTCTCGGGGATGCATCTTATCTAGGGACGCTGGCCTATCTGGCTATCCTCTCCACCATGATTTCGACTCTGCTGTCCAGCTATGCGTTAACCCATCTGGAAGCTTCGAAGATGAGTGTATTCAGCAATTTCTCTACCTTGATTTCCATAGCGGGTGGAGCCTGGATTTTGCATGAACCCGTCAGCGGATACCATTTTGTCGGAGCCATCCTGATTATCGCAGGTGTGCTCGGAACCAATATGAGTGGTAGAAAACACAGGCTGGTCAGTGAAGTCAAAGCATGATACAATGTGAAAAATTGTAAACGGACGTTATCAACGATGATGAAGAGAAGTACATACGACAGCGTGCTCCAGAGAGCCGGCGGATGGTGGAAGCCGGTGCACTGGTCGTATGGAAATGGGCTTCGGAGTTCCGAGCTGAACACGCATGTATCCTGTAATCGGGGTGCAGGACGGTAAGTAGGCAAGGCGGCATGTTCAGCCGTTATCCACGGACAGGATATCGATCAAGATATCTACTGGTTCCGGTCTGTTTTTTTCAATCAGCCTGACCATAAATCTTGATCCGTATCTCTAAGTGGGCCGCAACCAGCGGCCAATTAAGGTGGCACCGCGAAGCATAAGCTTCGTCCTTCTATTCTGTTCCCTCACGGGAATTAGGATGAAGGACGAGGCTTTTTTTGATACCTGCATACTGTAACAGGCTGAAAGGGGGTGATGGTCGTGGAAGATGGCTGGTGGCGTCAACAGATTAGAATGCTCGAACAATTACAAAATCAAAGGAGAATGAACCATGAATATGAACAAGGATGTTATTTTAACTGGAGACCGGACCACAGGGCAGCTTCATCTCGGCCATTACGTGGGCAGCCTGCGCAGCCGGGTGCAATTGCAAAATGAATACAAAACCTATATTTTACTGGCAGATGTGCAGGCACTGACCACTCATTATGATCAGCCAGGATTGATTGCGGGCAGCGTTCATCAAGTGACTCTTGATTATCTCGCTGTAGGCATTGACCCAAACAAGGCCACGCTGTTTATCCAATCCATGATTCCGGAGATTGCAGAATTAACGGTGATCTTCTCCATGTTTGTCACTGTGAACAGCCTTCGGCACAATCCCACCATCAAAACGGAAGCGCGTGATCGCGGCTATACGGATCTATACTACGGTTTCTTGGGCTATCCGGTCAGTCAGGCTGCTGATATTGCATTCTGCAAAGCGACCCTCGTTCCCGCAGGCGAAGACCAGATTCCGCATATTGAGACAGCACGCAGACTGGTCCGGCGTTTCAATGAACTCTATGCTCCGGTTCTGCCGGAACCACGAATCCTGACCGGGGAGCGGCTCGGCGGACTGGATGGCATCGGCAAAATGAGCAAAAGCATGGGCAACGCCATCTCATTAAATGCGAGTCCCGATGATGTCAATGCCAAACTGACCAAGGCTAAGACTGATCCTGCGCGTATCCATCGTACCGACCCAGGCCATCCCGATATCTGCCCGGTATTTGCATACCATCAGTTGTTTCGGAAGGAGCACGCTGAAGAAATTCATGCCAGCTGCAGCCAGGGCTCTATTGGATGCAGAGATTGTAAACAGTTTGCAGGTACTGCAATTAATGAACTGCTTGCCCCTTTTCGAGAACGGCGGAACCATTATGAGCAACGAGGGGACGAGGTCAAAGAAATTCTGGTTGAGGGCACCCGCCATGCCCGCAAAATCGCGCGGGAAACGATGCTCGAAGTACGGGAGGCCATGGGTATCCGTTACTTTGATTTGTAAGCATAGCGATGAAGTTAGACATCAGGATGAGATGAAACATCATGAACTACAGACCCGCCTGTATGAAGAGAACCAATCACGTTAACACTGCTGAGGACAGTCTATCGCGAAAAGGGGACCCCTCAGCATGAAACCTAGACAGCCTTCTTTTTTGCAAGCCATGATGTTAATTATGTTATCTGTCGGCCTAATCAGCCACGTCCTGATCATTCCAGCCTTATTGAGTGCAGCGAAAAGGGATTCCTGGATTTCCGTCCTGCTATCCGCAGGACCCTATGTTGTTTTTGCGCTCATGCTTGCCTACGTCTCTCGTTTTCTTCAGCATCAAACGCTGCATGAATGGCTGACTTCCCATCTGGGCAAGCCCCTCGGCTTGTTATTTCGGGTGGGAAACAGCCTCTTTTTCCTGTCTGTTATTTACTTTACCCTGCATGATACCACCACGTGGGCCAAGACCAATTACCTGACAGAGACACCGATACTAGTTACTAGCATTGCCCTGATGTCCCTAAGTGCTTATGCAGCCTATAAAGGGATTCGTTCGCTCGCATTTACAGCTGGGCTTGTTCTGCCTCTCGTTGTGCTTCTCGGCTTCTATGTCGCAATTGTAAATACCCAGTACAAGGATTACAGCCGACTGCTCCCCGTGCTTGAACAAGGGTGGCATCCCGTTCTTCACGGCATGATTTACAGCCTTTCAGGCATGTTTGAGCTGCTGTTTATGTGGTATATTCAGCCCCACTTGGCCAAACGGATACGTGTATGGCAGTACGTCATGCTCGCCTTTATTATTCTCGGCCTGACACTTGGCCCGCTCATTGGGGCTATTGTGGAATTCAATCCTTTTGAAGCTGCCAAAATGCGTTATCCCGCTTTTGAGGAGTGGCGGATTGCCTCCTTAGGCAAATACATTGCACAGACGGATTTCTTTTCCATCTATCAGTGGCTTGCCGGCGCGTTCACCCGAATCAGTCTCGCCATGTATATTGTGGTAGAAATTTGGAATATTAAGAGCGCCTCCAGAAGGATGATTAGCATGATCTCGATCGCTGTTATATTTATTCTCTCCATGCTGTACCGTCTGGATGATATGACATTCGAAAAGCTGCTTGTCGATTACATATTTCCGTTCAATCTCCTATATCTAAGCGGACTTGCAATTATAGCGACGAGCGTTGCATTCATCAGTTCACGCCATAAGAGGAGGAAACATCATGGAGCACCAAGCGATTGACACCACGTCCCATGAAACACTGCTTGCTTCTCTCCAAGAGCAGTTCAATCCATGCGCGGATGTTGTGATCCAAACCTTTTTTGCCAAAGATGAAACCGAATTGCCGGTCATCATGCTCTATTGCGACGGATTGGTCGATGGCAAACAACTTAATCAGTTTATTATCCCCCGCCTAGAACAGCATTCTCTGATGATCGAAGAAGAACACCCCAAGGAATTGGGCTTATCTTTAAATCCGGTGAAAGACCTTACAGATACGGAGAATTTAAACCTGTTGATTTTCAGCGGACAATTGCTGCTCATTTTCGGTAATGGCGATCAGTCCTGCAGCTTGGATATTGCAAGCATCCCAGGTAGAAATCCTGAGGAATCAGCGATTGAGTCATCCGTAAAAGGTCCTCGTGATGGATTCACCGAAGAATTAAACGTAAATATTGCACTCATTCGTAAACGAATGAAAACCTCCTCCATGTGTTATGAGAAATATGTAAAAGGTGGCCGTACCCAGAGTTCCATCGGACTGCTGTATGTAAAGGACATAATTAATCCGGAGATCCTGAAAGAAGCTCGCAAAAATCTGGACGAGATTGAAATCGATGGTATTCTCGGCACTTCCATTATGGAGCGTGCTGTTATGGGAGGCATTCGCAGTATTTTCCCGCTCACCGATAATACAGAGCGACCCGATTATGTCGTGGATTCCTTATTGAATGGGCGTTTTGCTGTTCTGGTCGAAGGTTCTCCTGTAGCTATCATTGCCCCTACCACGCTGTTCAATCAGTTGAAATCACCGGAAGATGAGAGTACGCCTTTTTTCATTGTGACTTTTGAACGAATTCTGCGCATTTCCGGTTTGCTGATTGCCTGCTTTTTTCCAGCCTTCTATATCGGTTTGACCAGTTTTAATGTGGAGCAGATCCCTTTACCTCTTCTGGCCACAATTGCCGGAACACGTATGGGCTTGCCCTTGCCAGTGACACTGGAAGCATTTCTGATGATCTTTATGTTTGAATTATTCAATGAAGCAGGCCGCAGACTGCCGCGTGCACTGGGCCAGACTGTCAGCGTGGTAGGCGGGCTCATTATTGGAGATGCAGCTATTCGTGCGGGTATAACTTCCCCCACCATCATTGTATCCGTGGCCATCTCGGTCATCTCCAGCTATATTTTGGTGAATACGGTACTCAGTGGAGCTACAGCCCAAGTTCGAATCGGGATGCTTGTTCTGTCGTCCCTCCTGGGATTGTTCGGTTTCATGATTGGACTATTTGCTCTACTGGTTCATCTCGTTTCCCTGGAGTGTTATGGCGTATCCTACTTGTCCCCCGTCTCTCCCTATATTCCCGGTGATTTCACCCAATCCGTATCCATGAAACCTTCCATGAAGAGGACCAAACGTCCGGCTGTACTCCATACTCAGGACTCTACCCGGCGGAGGAAAGGTTCGTGAACAGATGGATCTCCATGGGGGGCTTGCTTATAAGCTGCATGGTCCTGCTGACGGGTTGCTGGGATTCCAAAGAGGTCCAGAGCATCAACTTTATTACGGGAATCGGGATAGATTACGAGGATAATAAATATATTGCTTACGCGCAACTGATCGATTTCTCCAGTATTGCCAAACAGGAAGGACCCACTTCACGGCAAGCAAGTGATATCTGGATCGGCCGAGGCGAAGGTACAACACTAAGCATGGCTATTAGCGATCTCTATCAAACTTCGCAGCAGCAGACACTATGGACCCATGTAAAAGCAATTGTCTTATCCAAAAACGCCCTGAACGGGAGGCTCGAGGACATTTTTAATACACTCCTCCATTCGGGCGAGCTAAGATATACACCCTGGATCTACGGTACGGAACAAGACATACCCGATGTGCTTGCCCCCTCTGCCTTGTTAAACCAATCTACACAAACCATCGAGCTATTCGAACCGATCAAGCTGTACAAACAGCATTCTGCCTTTGAGCCGATTCGTCTTCATCAGCTTCTTGATGGTTTGCGTGAGCCTGCTTCGGTTGTTTTATTGCCATCTATAACGAACAGGAATCAAACCTGGTTTAATGGGAAAGAAGCTCCTCCCTTGATCCAAACGGACGGATTCTTTGTCATTTCGAACGGTGCCAATCAAGGCAAGGTGGCAGGCGAGGACGCCAATGGAACCCGATTCGTGAATTATGACCATGTCTACCAGTATCCATTGTACGTTTACAAAAATGGGGGCAAGATGCCTGATCTGACGCTCAGGCTCCATGACCCGCATACCAGAATCTCAGCAAGGAAGGACGGGAGCGAGGTAGCGTTTGACCTGGTTACTTCGGTTAAAGGCGTCATCATCGAGGAGCAGGGCTCTCATCGACCTCCACAAACGATGGAGAAAGCAGCTGAGAAACAGATCGAGTCTGAAATCCGCAAAACGTTCGAAAAAAACAAATCACGCAAGATTGATTCCTATGGTCTTGCGGAGCATCTGTATCGTCATGACCACACTCTGTGGAAAGAACACGTTCAGAATCGGGCAGATCCAATCAAACGACTCAAACTTGGAACAGTGAAAGTTCATGTAAAAATCCTCAATGCCAGCACGTACAAATACACAGAGTAATGCACAAAACGACCAGCCACCTGCAGATGCAAGTTGGCTGGTCGTTTTGTGCCTTGAGCTTTAGGTAAGCGGAAAAGCCATGACACTCATCAGTGCCAGTTCAGGCTGGGTGGTATCCAGCCGACTATACTGGATGATGACGGGAACATTGCTGGCGACGGTGATGGCATACGGGACACCCGCAGGAATAGACTGATCTCCAGCATGAAGTGCTGCCGTCCGGATATGACTGGTTCTTCTTCCCGGCACGCTCGCTTCAATATTCTCGAGCGGCTCTCTGTCTTCGAAGAAGATCGTTATATCGAGTTCCGCATCCTCCAGACCGGTATTCAGAACACAGATGCTCTCATGACTCTCCAGGGAGCCCCGACTATCTGGTGGTATGTAACCGTCTGGAATAACCCAATAGGTGTGGCCTGTCGGCACTGCTGCCTCACGCTTTGCCAAACGGGCTGCTTCAGTATGCTCTCTTGTCATACGTGATCCTCCTCTATGAATTATGATGTTTAACTGCCTAGAGCTGCGCAGCTGACACTTAACAGATATATCGTCGCTCAAACGCTGAATGCTCCGGCATCCTTCCCATCTTCTCTTCCAGGCAGAGATAACTGTTTAAACGCAGACGCTTCGGTGCAGAGTCTCTTACTCTCAGGCTACCTCAAATACATTTGCAGCGGCTGCAGCCTTAGCTCACGGATAGCTTCCGCTACCTGTGCGGCAAGGCGCTGTCCGCCGCGTTCCTGAAAGTGTGTGTTATCCTCCACACCAGCCGGGAAGCTCAAATATTCACCCGGAAGCACCCACATGAAATATTCCTTGGTGCCTTCAATTCCCGCCTGCTCAAACAAAATACGGCTCCGTTCAGCAAGGTCGATCAGCGGAACATCTTCCTCTTGTGCCAGCTCCCGCACGGCAATAATATAATCACCATGCGTGTCGTTCAGCGTGCCGTCGTCCGCAAAAAAGCGCCGATGTACGGGCGTCACCAGCACCGGGCGGGCACCGGCTCCGCGGGCTGCATCGATATACTTTTTCAAATATTCCTTATAGGTTGTGAATGGATCCGTCCCCCTCTCCGGGTCCGGCTTCTCATCATTATGTCCGAATTGAATGAACAAGAAGTCCTCCGGCTTGATATGCTTCATTATCGCATCCAATCGGCCTTCATGGATGAAGCTGCGCGAGCTTCGTCCCGACTGTGCGTGATTATCAACGGCAACATCGTGCTTGAATTGGGCTGGCAGCAGCTGTCCCCAGCCACAGTATGGGTACCCGCTCTCTGGCTGATCCGTTACCGTGGAATCTCCCGCCAAAAATACGGTCATCGTCTGATTGGCAAGCGTAATCTCCAAGGCGTTGATCCGCGGGGCCGGACCGGAGAAGGAAAGACGAAGCCTTCCGCCTCTGACCACAACCGAGAATCTGACCTCGGCACATTGTCCCGGTAGAGTACGAATCGTTGGCACCATCAATCTGCCTTCACCCGCCTTGACTCTGGTGACCGTTTCAGCCAGGTCATCTCCAGCTATAAGAAGTACCTGATAAGTGCCGTCCGGCACATCAACGATAAACGATGCCTTGAGTGGAATACAGAAGCTTGAACGCAATCGGGCAGACACATTGGCCTGCCCCGAGTACTCCTGATTTTGCTGTACACGATCCCGATCTTCTGTCTCACCATAGCGCTGTTTCTCATAAACAAGGGAATCCGGCTCAAAACCGTAACCGATCATATTCCCGTAGATGCTGCCGGCTGACACTTTCCGGTACCCTTCAACCCCCTCACCCGGGCCGAAGTCGAATTTCCAATGCGTAATAATCTCTTTCTTGTGGACCGCTGCCTCCGTGGCAACGGCTTGACTACCCAGAGCCTTATCCAATAGGAACAACCTCCCTGTTCAGCATTTTGGATGAAGTGTTAATCCAGTGAAAGAAGTTATTATCCTTTCAGTCCGCTTGTGCTCATGCCCTGTACAATTTGTTTCTGGAAAATGAAGAATACAGCTACAACCGGAATGAGACTGACGATGGACATGGCGAACATGGCTCCCCAGTTGGAGGCAGACTCGCTATCCAGGAACATTTTGAGCGCCATTGATACCGTATATTTATCCGGTGAGTTCAGATACAGTACCGGCCCCAGAAGATCCTCCCATCTCCAGTAGAAGGAGAAGATTGCGGCAGTCGCGAGCGAGGACTTAATCAGCGGCATGATAATCTGAATGTACAATCTGAATTTGTTACATCCATCAATGGTTGCTGCTTCATCCAGCTCTTTTGGAATCGTACGAATGAACTGTACCATCAGGAAAATGAAGAACGGCATTCCGAAGAATGTAGGTACCACAATCGGTAGAATCGTATTCAACCAGCCCAGCTTCGTAAAGATAATGTATTGCGGAACCAACACCACGTCATGTGGCAGCATCAGAGTCAACATCATCAGGGAGAACCAGAAGCTGCGGCCCCTGAAGTTCAATCTGGCAAAACCGAAGGCGATAAGCGACGAGGATAATACTGCACCGATGGTGGAAATGACCACGATAACAAGTGAATTGGTGATGTAGTCCATAAACGGTCTTCCGCCCGCGCCTTTCCAGCCATCGACATAGTTGCTCCAGATCCATTCGGTAGGGAAAAGGGACTCCGCAGTAACGAAGATGGTACGGCTCTCCTTGAATGAACTGAATAACATCCAAAGTACCGGATACAGCATCAGGAGGGCTAAAGCCGCAACGAACAGGTGATAAATCGGCCACTTTACATTTTTCCAAACCATCGTTACTTCCCTCCTTCAGATTCATAGAACACCCAGAACTTGGATGTCAGGAACACGGCTACAGTGAGGATACCGATCATGATAAGCATGATCCAGGCCATTGCCGAAGCATAACCCATATTGTTAAACATGAAGGCCTGACGGAACAGATACAGCGAGTAGAGCATTGTACCGTCCATTGGACCACCCTCTCCTTTGGAGATGATGTATGCAGGCACAAAGGTCATGAAGGCACCGATGGTTTGCATGATCAGGTTGAACAGGATGATTGGACTAAGCAGCGGCAAGGTGATGCTAAAGAACTTGCGTATCGGGTTGGCGCCATCCACCCCTGCTGCCTCATACATCTCGGGGGAGATATTTTTGAGGCCTGCCAGAAAGATCAACATGGAGGAACCGAACTGCCAAACGGACAGCGAGATCAGCATGACCAGGGACGCATCGGGATCACCGAACCAGCTGATTGGCCCGATTCCGATTGCGGTTAGTGCACTGTTGATAACCCCTTCATTACTGAAAAGGTTACGCCACATGATCGACACCGCCACACTACCACCAATAATGGATGGGAGATAATACAAGGTACGGTACGTTCCAACCATACGGGAACCGGTGTTCAGGATCATGGCAACGAAAAGTGCAAAAACCAGTCTCAGTGGAACACCAATGAATACATACAGGAATGTTACCTTAACCGAGTTCCAATACTTGGGGTCTTCAAAAAACATTTTGGTGTAGTTGTCCATCCCAATCCATCGGGGAGAAGTGAACAGGTTATAACTCGTGAACGACATGTATAAGGACACAAACATCGGGATCAGCGTAAAGCCCAGAAAGCCGATAATAAAAGGACTAATAAATGCATACCCGGTCAGGTTTCTGCGTAACGACGAATACTGCCTCAACGGAATCAACCTCCTTTATTGATCTGCCTGCTTCCGACAAACGGGGATGCACAATTGGACGGGGAAAGGCCCTCGCGGTTAGCGAGCAGCCCCAGTCCCGTCATCCCGGGTGGGATGAGCAAGCAATCATTCAACTGTTATTTATTGTTGGCCAGAACCGCTTCGGCGTTTTTACGGAATGTCTCCGCAGCCTGTTCCGGTGTAATTCTGCCAAAATTCAATTCCTCAACAGCATCTGCCAGAGACGCAATGACTTCAGGTGAACCCACTGGTGGTGGCGGGCTCATTGGTGATGCTTTTGGCTCCATGGCTGCTACAAAGTCAAATACCTGTTTCGTTGGCTCACTCAGTTCAGGTGCAATGGCATCCTTGATTGCGCCGGAGATCGGCACACCGCGCTCACCCTTGATCAGCTTGTTGGCTTCCACGTCATTCACCCAGAAATCAATGAATTTGGCGGCTTCTTCCTTCACTTTCGAGTTCGAAGTGACTGCCCAGTACATACTTGGCTGCATGTAGAGACCCTTCTCCATATCAGGTCCAGGCATAGGAGCAAATTCCAGTGGACGGTTAGCAACTTGCTGTACAGCTACGAACTGGTTGGACCACTGCCAGATTCCGATTCCTTTGCCTTTGACCAGATCGGATTCCTCAATAATCCCCTTCGTCTGGTTAGCGATATCCGGCGAAGGTGCCGCTCCTTGTTCGATCATGCGACGCATCAAACCGAAGAACTCGACAAACAATTTATCATCGTCATATCCAAGTCCCGTACCTTCAGCATTGTAAAGTGACAGGCCTTTGGTCCGCAGGAAGTAGTGGAAGAAAATATCCGGAGCTACCCCGCCATCCAAGTACAATCCTTTTTCTGCGGCTTGTTTACCCAGCGCTTCGTAAGACTCCCAAGTCAGATTTTCCGGGAATGTATCCACTCCTGCTTTTTTGAGCAGTGCCGGGTCATAATGAAAGCCCAGTACGTTAACCCCGGCAGGTACACCGTACTGCTTGCCGTTGATTACGCCAGTACTGATGACGTTTTCGGAAACATCATCCACCTTGATCTGATTGCCAAGGTAAGGAGCCAGATCTTCCAGCTGACCATTTTGTGCATATTGGCTGATGTAGGAAATATCCATCTGAACAATGTCTGGCAGCTGGTTCGCTGCAGCTTGTGGAGCGAGCTTTTTCCAGTAGTCATCAAACGAGGCATACTCGACGTCAATTTTGACGTTCGGGTTTTTCTCTTTGTACAAGTCAATGACCTTCTGCGTGTATTCGTGACGTGTATCCGAGCCCCACCACGCGATACGCAGCGTCACCGAGCCATCCGCGGATGTTCCTCCCGATCCTCCATCTGAGCTGCACGCCGCCGTAAATACCAGCAGCATAGCCATCATCAGGAATATTGCCTTTTTCACCATGCCAATCTCCCCTTTTTGTGTGGATATGGTTATGTGAACGGGTTATCCTTGCCTTTCTGATAACGCTTTCACAAACTTGATATTGTCATTTTCGCAAATGTACGACCATAGTTGAATACACAAAACCGTCTTGTTGGTTCAAAAAACAGAGGAGGACAACATTCACCCTTCACGGTGTTGTTTGTCCCCCTCATACAACGTCCAAGGAGCTTCAATTCATTGTTATATGCCGGATCTTCTGTATTCGGTTGGTGTCATGCCGGTCCACTTTTTGAACACCTGACTGAAATATTGTGAATTGCCTCCGAAGCCGAACAGTTCCGCAAGCTCGAATACCTTTACATCCCCGCCTCGGCGAATGTGCTCACATGCACGCTCAATGCGCAGGCGATTCACATAGTTGGAGAAGTTTTCTCCTGTTACTTTTTTGAAAATTTTCCCCAGGTAATCCGGATTCATATACAGCATCTGATGAGCGACACCATTCAGGGAAAGATCAGCCTCACCGTAGTGTTTATCTACAATATCCATCATCTTCTCCACAGCCGAAGACTGACGGCTTATATGATTTTTATAGTAGCCTGATGTCAGATTGGCTGTGCTGTTGGCGATAAAAGACTTCAGTCCGGACAAAGTATCCATGTGAGGAAGCTCTGCCATCCGCTGCGTAAACTCCGTGGCCTCTTCAGGCGGACAGACATGAATCATGGCCGAATAGAGCTGAACAACATAAGATCGGGTGACCTCAATATCAAGCTGCTGCCCGGCTAAGCGCTCAAACAGGCGATCAACTTCGGCACTGGCTTCCTCGCTATTACCCGACTTAATCAGTTGGCACAATTGTTCGGCATCCTGCTCGGCATGAACGCCTTCACATTCTCCGGCAATAGCTACATCGTTCTTCGTGATCAACTTACCTTCTCCGATGAAAAAGCGATGGTTCAGACATTGCAGCGCCTCACGATACAGACGCCGTGACTGGACCATGTGGTCCGCTTCGCTAAGTGCAGCCGTCACTTGTAACTTATAGAGCCTGGTAAAAGCCGCTCTCACTTCCTCAATTCTCTCCCTTAAGTCAGCGTAATCAGCCGAATCTTCAAGCAGAATCAGCAGCTTGCCTTCAATGGTTGTGCTTAATAAGACATACGGCAGCAGATCGCTGGCAATGTTCTTGATGGCAAACAAATGACTGTAGTCATGTTCGTCCGAGATATGGAACAATAACAAGCGAACTTGACTTGCTTCAAGTTTCAGATTGAACAGCTCCTGATAATACTCCAGATCGACCGGACCATATGTCCGATTGGTCATGAATTCGAGCAAAAATTGTTCTTTTACATGGGGAAGTACCCTCTGCAGCCGCTGCTTCATCTCCCCAGCCACATGCTCTTTTACCTGTGCATCCTGATGCTCTTGAAGCAGTTCCGACAGGGCATCATGAATCTGATTTTCATTGCAGGGCTTCAGCAAGTAATGCTTCACGCCATATTGCATGGCCCGGCGGGCATATTCAAACTCTTTGTACCCCGACAGCATGATAAACCGAAGCCCAGGGTAGGCTTCAGAAGCCTTTTCTATAAGTCCTAGTCCATCCAAACCCGGCATGGATATATCGGTGATAATAATATCAGGTCTGGAATGCCCGATTTTGTCCAATGCCTCAATCCCATTCCTGGCGGTGTCCACCAATTCAGTACCGGCTGCCGCCCAATCCACCACTTGGGAGATCCCCTCCAAAATCACACGTTCGTCATCTACGAGCATCACTTTGTACATCGTCATCGTCCTCTCTGATCCAAGGTATTCTGATCGATACTACGGTCCCGGCACCGGGATTGCTGCTCATGACCATACTGCCCTCCTCACCGAAGGTCAGTCTGATCCGTTCCTGGATGTTGGATAAACCTATGCCTTGCCCTCTTGTCTGAATGCGCCCTTCCTGCAATTGCTCCAAAAACTCCGGGGTCATGCCCGGTCCGTCATCCTCTACTTCGATGATAATCTTGTCATCTTCTGCTCTAGCTCGAATCCGAATTTTGCACGGGTGTATACTTGGTTCAAGCGCATAGTGAATGGCATTCTCCACCAAAGGCTGTAACGTTAGCTTCGGAAGACGTGCACTCCCCACCTCAGGAGCAATATCCATATCAAAATCAAGCCTTTCCTCAAATCGTGTGCGCTGAATGGTCACATAACTGCGGACGATATCCAGCTCCCTTTCCAGCGTGATCCACTTCTCGGACATATTCACTGAACTGCGCAGCAGGAAGCCGAGGGCCTCGACCATTTCGGAAATTTGCCGCTGCTTCTGCACTTTGGCCAGCCAGTTAATGGACTCCAGCGTGTTATAGAGAAAATGCGGATTGATTTGTGCTTGAAGCGCTTTCAACTCTGTCTCCCGAATGACCAGCTGCTTCGCATAATTCTCGTCAATCAGTTCCCTGATGCGCTGTAGCATCATTTTGAATGTACGATGGAGCAGCCCAACTTCATTTTGGGAAGATACCGGAACATTGCCCAGAGCAGCCTCCTCCAGCTTATCCAGATCACCCTTTTCAATGTTGCGCATCTTCTTGATCAACTGGGCGATCGGCTGTGTAATGCTTCGAGACAGCTTAGCTCCAAATACAAGTGCCACCAGCAAAATCATAAAGAAAATGACAGTAACCAATTGTTTCACAAACTGTATCTGCTTAAACATCTGGTCAAACGGTGTCATATAAAGGTACACCCAATCCGTATAGGATGAATGCGCACGGGCGACGAAGTTCCTTCCCTGTTCAAACATCGCAATCCCGTAAGGCTGGGTACGCTTCAATTCGGATTCCAACTCGGAATCGGTCACTGACGATTGGGTGGGATAGATGACTTCACGCCCATCGGTAATCAGCAGCTGTGAGTCCTCTGCGGGATGCTGCATCTGGTCCTGAACAATACGATCCAGCCGTACACGGATAATCAGTGTTCCCAGCTTCTCCAATGTAAAGGCTCCACCAGTGAAGGACTTGACCTGCCGCACGGATATGAGCCTCGCTTGCTGGTCTCCGCTTGTATACCATGCATTGGATCCTGAATATTGCTGTCCGAGTGCAATCAGTTCCGTCTGCATGGACTCCGATATTCCCTCACGGTTTCCCGCAGCCATAACGTTATGATCATTATCGATAAATATCATGGAATAGATGTATTTCTCTGATCCCGCATATGCGACAAGTCGGTTGGTTATCTTTTTGAGCAGCCCGTTTTTCTCGTATCCGGATTCTGCCTTATCCAACTGCAGAAGATACTGCTGGAGCGCCTCGTCCGACATGACCTTGAAGGAAAGATTGGCGATTTCGCGCAGCTGATTCTCGATGCCCACGGAAGACATATTCAGTACCTGGGACGACTTCTCATAGATTTGGCGATCATAGATTCTGAATACGTATCCTAGGACAGAAACATAAAACGTGAAACTGATCAGCATCAAAAATCCGATGAGAAGAATGGTTTTGTGATGGATCGGCAGCGATGTGAAAGCGTTTTTAATTTTTCTCATCCAAAGCGCTCCTTTGGCCCCGCGAAGGGTGCAGGCAGGTGTGAGAGTCTCGTTCTACTGTAAGTTATTTTCATATTTACACATCCATGGGCAGATGACAAGTCATATTTATGCAACATATAGCGTCCTATTCAAAGGCACTGAGAAAAGAAGCCGGATTGATCGTCAGATCAAACCGGCTTCTCGAATAAAATAACTTCACATTGGTTTACGGATTAACAAATACCGTCTTCAACTTCGCAACATATTGCACATCAAAGCCAAGACCTTCAGCTACCATGGCCAGTGGCACATACGTTTTGGACTCCTTGCCCACCTTGTTCAGGAACGCAGGTGTATCTACGGCAACAGATGCGCCATTCACCTGAACCGCACTTGCACCAATCTTCACAGCTACCTTACGGTCTCCGTATGTAATGGTTGCCGTGGAGGTTTTATTGTCCCAAACCGTGGTAGCCCCTACAGCGTTCACGATATCCTGAATTGCCACAAAATTTTTCCCATTGCGAATGATGGGTTTATACGGCGTGTTCAACGTTTTGCCGCTAACGATGATGTTCATCGGTTCACCTGCTGCAGGCGCGGTCAGTTTTGTATAATCGCCCCAGATCGTTTCTGCAAAGACCTTGGCGATCGCTTCGTATCCAAACTGATTCGGGTGAAAATCACGATCCTTGATCATATGTGTCATGGTTCCCTCACCGCCAACAAACTCCTTGGCTACATGTGCCACTTTTACATCCATCCCCTGTGCGGTGAATTGGGATGCAATGCCGTCAATGGTTGCCGTAAAACCTTTGGATGCTTCCATGAGCTTGGCATATAATGCTTTACCCGCTACTTCAGGCATAGGCTGGTACTGGTCGGCAATGACAATTTTAGCGTCGGGATTAATGACATGAATTGTATTGATTACCTCGCTGACATTCGCGGTATACGCTGCCAGCAGCGCCTTCACCTTAGCTTCCAATTCCGAGTCACTAAGGGTATTGGCTGTACCCAGCAGTTCGGATACATCATTGCCTCCAATGGTAATCGCGATGAGATTGGCTCCTGCTACGCTTTCGCGGATTGCAGCTATGTTGGCTCCCATCTGCCCCGCTCTTGGATCTGGCAAACTCGGCTGAATGGCTTCAGAGGTCAATGTTTTGCCTTCATTTATTGCAGAGATAAAGTTCTTCAATCCAATGCTCTTCAAGCCGGCTATACCATAGTTATCCACCTGAATACGACCCTGGAGCAGCCCTTGCTCCTGCAAGCGCTCTACATAACCATAAGGCAGGCCCTTTGCATTCGGCTCATATCCTACCGTAATCGAATCTCCCAAAGTAACGATTCTGAACTCCTTCGTTACAGCTGCAGCATCCTTCTTCACATTGGCGGCTGCCGTTGTTGTACCGGCAGGTAATGTGCTGGTGCTTGTGTCCGCTGCATGTGCCGGTAATGCCGTTGATGCAAACAGCATCATTCCAGCCAGCATGCATGCTGTCAATGCAGCCGACGTGTTATTCCATGTACGTGTACGCTTCATTCGTGGTAACACTCCTTTTTCTCACATCTATAAGATAATAACTTGAACTTTATTACACAGATTCTTCTCTGGTGGCAGAAGTTCACCCTATTTCTATTCTAGCATTAAAAAGTAGAGATGTCGTATGAACATCAGCCTGCTCACAAAACAACAGACTCCCCTCTGCGGGAAGTCTGTTAACCTATGATCCTAGCTTTGTGATCGCTCGTTACAACGGTGGTTTAGTGGTCTTTCTTTTCCGTATCTGCGGAGTTATTTTTCTCGGCAGAACGTTCCAGATAGCGATCATAGCGATCGTCCACCTCACGAGCCATATTCCGGTACATCAACGTTTCCTGTACAATCGGGTCCGTTTCCGTCTGAATGCGCACCTCATATTTGGGAGGAATCAGCTGGCGTTCACGCTTGTCCGCGTCGCCGGACTCTTCCATCTCCCCTTCAGTCAGCATTTCACTCAAACGTCGTTCCAGTTCCTTGGATTCATCCATCGTTCATCGCTCCTTCAATTAAGTTCACTCCAGGCCGGTTGCTTTGGCTTCCTTGAGTACATCTGTCAGTGCATCATGAATCTTGCCGTTCGTGGCAACCACATGACTGACAGATAACTGATAAGGTGTACCCATTGTATCGGTGACCTTGCCCCCGGATTCTTCAACGAGCAGGGCACCTGCTGCGATATCCCACGGTTTCAGTCCGACTTCGGTGTATGCACTGAGGCGACCTGCAGCAACGTATGCCAAATGCAGCGCTGCTGATCCACCTGCACGCAGGCTTCGTACTTGCGGTGCAAGAGCCTGTACAGCTGCCATGTTGACTGGCAGGGCATAGGTAGTATCTGCCGGGAAGCCCACTGCGACCAGGCTCTGGCCCAAGCCCTGTTCATTGGATACAGCCATTCGGTTGCCATGGACGTATGCACCTTTTCCTTTTTCAGCTACAAACAGTTCATCTCTGGAAGGATCGTAAATGACCCCTACAATGACCTCACCATGATGAGCCAAGGCGATAGACACTGAATAAAACGGAAATCCATGGACAAAATTCGTTGTTCCGTCCACTGGATCCACGATCCAGAGGAATTCTTCTTCCTGAGCCTCTTTCAGTGCTTTGGCCGAAGCTTCCGGTCCCGGTTCAACACCCTCTTCACCGAGAATGGCATGGTCGGGAAAGTGGGTAAGAATCAGGCGTCGGATCATCTGCTCCGCTCCTTTGTCCACTTCGGTCACAAGATCCTGCGGCGAATATTTGGTTCCAGGCTCGCCTATGGTTCCGAGACGGCTCTTGATCCATTCACCCGCTTTGGAAGCTGCATTAATGGCAACAGCAGTATAGCTTTTGCTCGTCACGACATAAGGTGTTTTTTCCTTCTCATTCAAAGCGTTCACTCTACTTTCTATATCAATCTACGAAAAGTTAAAATACTTGTTAAAAGTATACGCCTCACTGGTTGTAAAGTTTCTTGCTGCCCAGGCCCCTTTTGACTCTAGGGATGGATAATGACTGTAGATTCGTCGACCCATTCCACGCCTTCTTCGTGGTAGAAGGCCAGCTTCTGCATGAGCTGCACCAACGCTTCATCCTTGCGCTTCGCCTCGATCATGACATCAAGTTCCGGCGTATCTGCAGCTATATGACGCAAAAAGGATAACAGAGGCTCTACTTCAACGCCATCGGCATGCCCACGGATATCCTTCTCGCTCTTCGGACTTGATACGTGAATTTTCGGCGGTAATGGCCGGTCTGCAGGGGAATCCGCCTGTGCCAGCGGCGACTGCCACGTCTTCCATATGTCAGGCCACAAATCCCATGGCTGTTCGCCTTCATTATTGACCCACTGATGATGAATATCCAGCACCATCGGCAGTCCCAAATGCTGACATACGGCCAGCGTTTCGGGAACGTTGAATGTTTTGTCATCATTTTCGAGGGTCAACCGTTCCTGGATATCCCGATCAAGCTTCAGAAAATTCTCTTCAAAGCGCAGCGCTGCACTAGGCTTGTCCCCGTATGCACCACCAATATGTATATTATTCTTGGCAGTGGCATTCAGTCCCATGGCATCCAGCATCCGCACATGATGACGAAGGTCACGCATGGAGTTCCGGAGCACTTCCTCCCGCGGCGTACTTAGAACGGTAAAATGGTCCGGATGGAAGGATACGCGCATTCCGTTCTCCTTCACAAAATCACCAATGGCAGCAAAATCGGACTGGAGGGCCGGGAATGGATCCCAATCCATCAGATCCTCATGTGTCGCCAGCGGAATTAATTTGGAAGAGAAACGATATACATGAATATGGCTGCCCTTGTTATGTCTAAGCAACCGTAATGTATTATGCAAATTCTCGGCCGCAATCCGTTCCAGCTTGCGAATGGCTGCCTCCCTGTCATCAATTTTCTTGAAGCTGGCCATGGTCATCGTGCGGGAAGGAGATGCATTCTCCACCAGCACAGACATCGCCACATAACCAAAACGTACAAGCATGGTGTTCTTCCTCTCTATTAGGGCGGAATTCCTGCCCAGCATCTGCAGCCGTCAGGTTTTCCGGTCACTGTATATAACCAAGTTTTACCCTAAAAGAAAGTCCGTAATCGCTCGCCTTACAATTCCGTTCATTGGTCCCATATAATGAAGTAAGGTTTATCCCTGTGCCTGCTCACCAAAGAACATTTCGTCCGCAAGTGCAGTCTGGACACGGGATTCTTCCTCGTTCAGCTTGCGAATGAGCTGCATCTCCACTTCCGTTACTTCCTGTCCTTGGAAGTTGATCTCTGCAATGGAAGCAACGATCTTGACGATGGCTACAGCCACGTTATCAGGCGTATAGGCAATAACCTTCTGTCCGGTCGGAAAGACCCGGAAGCCCTGTTTCACCATTTTGCCGCGGCCGTATTCCAGCAGTTCAAACAGCTCCTGCTCGCTCTTGAATTTGCATACGGAATTGAATTCAGTCTGAAATCCCATCCATACCCCTCCTTGAATAATCTCCTACGTTAAAGTGTGACTAGAATTTCAACATTAGAAATTTAAGCCTGCACGCCGTTCTCATAGTTCAGCGCTTGCTTGCGGTTGTAACGCTCCAATGCCAGCTCAATCATGCGATCCAGCAGTTCCGCATACGATACGCCCGTCTCACGCCACAACAAGGGATACATGCTGTACGGAGTAAAGCCAGGCATTGTGTTTACTTCATTAATAAGCAATGCACCATCGGATTTACGAATAAAGAAATCTGCCCGGGAAATACCATTGCCTTCAATCGCACGGAATGCCTGCAGGGCTGCCTCACGGATACGATCAGCGGCTTCAGAATCCAGTGGAGCGGGAATCAGCATCTGTGATTGGCCATCAATATACTTGGCTGCATAGTCATAATATTCTCCAGAGGATACGATTTCTCCTGGCACCGAGGCCATCGGCTCATCATTGCCAAGTACACTCACTTCCACTTCGCGTGCCTCAACAAACTCCTCAATAACAACCTTCGTGTCGTATCGCAGCGCAAATTCGATGGCCGTCTTCAGTTCATCCCGGTTGCGTGCTTTTGAGATTCCTACGCTGGAGCCGAGGTTCGCCGGTTTGATGAAGCACGGGTAGCCCAGCTGTTCCTCCACTTGCAGAATCATGTCGTGTTCGGTCTGCTTCCACTGGGTCGCATTAAAATAAGTAAAGGCACATTGGTCGATTCCAGCCTGCGCAAACAGCTTTTTCATGACCACTTTGTCCATACCGCCTGCTGAAGCCAGTACACCTGCACCCACATAAGGCATATCCGCCATCTCGAACATCCCCTGGATCGTACCATCCTCACCAAACGTGCCGTGCAGCAGAGGGAACATAACGTCCAGTGCATCTTCTCCGCCATACAGACGTGCAAACAATGCGTTCAGCGCTTCCTGGGTTCCACCTGCTGCCTGTTCCAGCTTCAGATCCTCAATCTGCGCGAATGGCGCGTGCATCACAGATCCCTTTTTCCATGTCCCCTGCTTGGAGATATAGAAGGGAACCAGTTCATATTTTTCATAATCAAAAGCGTTCGTTACAGCAAACGCCGTTTGCAGCGATACTTCGTGTTCCCCTGATTTTCCGCCGTAAACGACGCCAACTGTTAATTTATCCATGCTCATGCGTAACCTCCGATTATCTGTGCATGATGCCGTCATACCTGTATAATCAGCATCAATTTTATTCTTGTCTTAGGGCTTATTTTACACGGAACTGAATGTCCAAGTCACCAAATCCCTGTATATCTTTCCTCATTAGAACTCATCTGCAATATGAAAAAGCCGGTACACCGTCCGCTCTGTCCAAGCGTAAGAATCCCGGTAATCCCAATAGCGGTGGCGACTGCTGACCGTATGTGCATTGACAAGCGGCATGCCTCCCGCATCAAAGGCCGTCACAACAGTACTATGCTGAAACCTGCCGTCTCCGTCCCAATCGTAGAGAATGACATCACCAAGCATCAGCTGTTCCGGACGATCCACTTCGGTTGCTGTCAGCCCCCAGCTGCTGCTTCCCAGATAACGCTCCAGACTGTTGGATACGGCCCAGCTGTAGCTCCACATTTCAGTGCTGTTCACATAGCCTTTGTACCACCAGCCCGCTTCTCTTCTACCAGTATAGTGGATGGGTGCTCCCCCTGCAAAGAGACATTGGGAGACGTAATTGGTGCAGTCTACCTCGAATTCCTCAAATGCGGGGTTTCCCGCATTCCACCACCGATCTGCATAAGCAACAGCCAGGTCCCGCCGGTATAATTGCTGCCTGGAACTTCTTCCCTGGCCAAGCACTTCCCTGTTCAGCAGCGGCCGATTAATCGCCTGTACAAAATCTGCTTGCTGAAAGGGTCTCCCTTCCCCTGCCGGACGCCGTTCCGGAACTTCTCTTTCGACCCGTCCAATCATCCAGGTTCCACCCTGCCTAATAAAGGTCAACCGTTCCCGCTCAATCCGATCCTCCCGGTGGGTGATTCCACTCTTCTCGTAGAAAAGCCTGCTATAGAGTTGAACATCCACCACCGACTCTTCCGGACCTTCCGTAACCGTTCGCACAAGCTTGGCACTGGTCTCGCTGCGAAGAGGCACTGCACGCCGTTTACGATACCAATCGTCCAGTCTGGCCATACGCTCTCCCCGCTCCAGCACAAATGCCGGATCCGTGACAATCCGCTCGCTCGTCTGTGGACGATAGTCGATTTCGCATCGGTTGTACTGGTTCACATAGGTGTATAAGGCACTCTTCCATTCCCTTTCCAAGCCTGTGTCCCCCTTTGGCACTTGAGTTCTCTCTGGAAAATTCAACTGTGCATACTACTTTAATTCATATGAGACGTATACCGGTTGTATGTGTTCCGCTCAAGGATCGAGTGCCGAAAATTGGAGACTTGGACAGCAGGAAGTATCGTAACAAGGCAATATTCACGAAAACGCCTTCATTGTTCGTAAAGCTTGTTTGGACAGGCAAAAAGCCCTTTACGTACGGAGGTGAAAACGGTATACTTAATACTAAAGTTGCAATTATGAAATTACGTTTCATCTGATGAAACTACGAACAAGGACACGGAACGATGAAGGCCTGTTCTTCCACTTAAATGAACTTTATCTTCATCTCACCGACACATTTTAAGGAGGTACATGTATGTCAGCCAAGAACCATTTCTCCGCAGCCCGCAGTCTTGAGGTCGGAGGCAAGTCTTACCGCTACTACAGTCTCGATGCTCTTCAGGAAGGCGGCTACGGCGACCTTTCCAAGCTTCCCTTCTCCATTAAAGTGCTGCTCGAAGCAGCAGTTCGTCAGTTCGACGGACGCGCGATTACCGAAGAACATGTGAAACAACTTACCGGCTGGGCAGAAGGCCGTGACAATAACAAGGAAATTCCGTTTATCCCTGCACGTATCGTCCTGCAGGACTTCACTGGCGTACCGGTTGTCGTGGATCTTGCTGCGATGCGTGATACGGTGAAAAAGGCAGGCGGCGATCCAAAACAGATCAACCCGCTCGTGCCGGTTGACCTCGTTATCGACCACTCCGTTATGGTTGATGCATTCGGAACCAACGACGCTCTCGACTACAACATCAAGGTCGAGTTCGAGCGTAACGAAGAGCGTTACCGCTTCCTGCGGTGGGCACAAACGGCATTCAACAACTTCCGTGCTGTACCGCCATCCACAGGGATCGTTCACCAAGTTAACCTGGAGTACCTGGCTTCCGTCGCTGCAACCAAAACGGTTGACGGCGAAACCGTTGTGTTCCCGGATTCCCTCGTAGGTACGGACTCTCACACCACCATGATCAACGGACTCGGCGTTGTTGGTTGGGGTGTTGGCGGAATTGAGGCCGAAGCAGGAATGCTTGGCCAGCCACTGTACTTTGTAACCCCTGACGTTATCGGTTTCAAATTGACAGGCAGCCTGAGCGAAGGCGCAACAGCTACGGATCTGGCACTCACTGTCACTCAAATGCTTCGTAAAAAAGGCGTAGTCGGCAAATTCGTCGAGTTCTACGGTCCAGGCCTGGCCAATATCAGCCTTGCTGACCGTGCGACCGTTGCCAACATGGCACCGGAATACGGCGCTACAATTGGTTTCTTCCCTGTCGATAGCGAGACACTGAACTACATGCGCAGTACAGGACGTTCCGACGAGCAAGTGGATTTGGTTGAAGCTTATTACAAAGCACAAGGCATGTTCCGGACTTCCAGCACGGTTGATCCAGAATTCACAGATGTAATTGAGCTGGATCTCGCTTCCGTGGTACCAAGTCTCGCAGGTCCTAAGCGTCCACAGGATCGCATTGAACTGACGCAAATGAAAGAAAGCTTCAACAGCATCATTCGTACTCCGGTCGATAAAGGCGGATACGGACTGAGCGATGAGAAGATTGAAGAAACAGTGCCTGTGAAGCACCCAGACGGTTCCACTAGTGAACTGAAAGCAGGCGCGGTTGTTATTGCGGCCATCACAAGCTGCACCAACACATCCAACCCAAGCGTTATGCTCGGAGCGGGTCTACTTGCGAAAAAAGCGGTTGAGCGCGGTCTGACCAAACCAGGCTACGTGAAAAGCAGCTTGACTCCAGGTTCCCTCGTTGTTACCGAGTATCTCGAAAAATCAGGCCTGAACGTATACCTCGACCAGCTCGGATTTAACGTTGCGGGTTATGGCTGTGCAACTTGTATCGGTAACTCCGGTCCACTGCCAGACGAAGTAAGCGAAGCGATTGCCGAAAACGATATGACTGTAGCGGCTGTATTGTCCGGTAACCGTAACTTCGAAGGCCGTGTACATGCTCAGGTAAAAGCCAACTATCTGGCTTCTCCTCCACTCGTGGTAGCTTACGCTCTCGCGGGTACGGTCAATATTGATTTTGCTACCGATCCAATCGGTTACGATACGAATAACGAGCCAGTCTTCCTGAAAGACCTCTGGCCTAGCTCCGAGGAAATCAAGGATGCCATTGCAAGCTCACTGAATGCTCAGATGTTCCGCAACAAATACGAAAATGTATTTACAGCCAATGAGCGCTGGAATAACATTCCTGTACCGGAAGGCGAACTGTATGAGTGGGATCCAAACTCCACCTACATTCAGAACCCGCCATTCTTCCAAAACCTTGGCGACAAGCTGACTGATATTGCAGACATCCGTTCTGCACGTGTTATGGCCTTGCTTGGTGACTCCGTAACAACGGACCATATCTCTCCAGCAGGTAACATTGCTACAACCAGTCCAGCCGGATTGTACCTGAAAGAGCATGGCGTTGAGCGCAAAGACTTCAACTCCTACGGATCACGCCGTGGTAACCATGAGGTCATGATGCGCGGTACGTTTGCCAACATTCGTATTCGTAACCAGGTGGCTCCGGGTACGGAAGGTGGTATTACGAAGTATCTGCCAACCGATGAAGAGATGTCCATCTACGATGCTTCCATGAAGTATCAGGATGAAGGTCAGAACCTGATCGTTATTGCAGGTAAAGAGTATGGTACAGGCAGCTCCCGTGACTGGGCGGCTAAAGGTACATTCCTGCTCGGCGTTAAAGCCGTTATCGCAGAAAGCTTCGAGCGTATCCACCGCAGTAACCTGGTGGGCATGGGCGTAATGCCACTGCAATTCCAGGAAGGTCATGGCTGGTCCAGCCTCGGTCTGAACGGACGTGAAACGTATGACGTTACAGGCCTCAGCAATGATGTGAAGCCTGGACAAGAGTTGACCGTTACGGTAACCCGCGAAGACGGAACCAAGTTCGACTTCCCTGTTATCGCTCGTCTGGACAGCATGGTTGACGTAGACTACTACCACAACGGTGGTATCCTGCAAACTGTATTGCGTCAAATGATGAAAAAAGCTTAATTACATTAACAATTAAGCTGATGCATTAACATAGAAAAGCTCCCCGCCACGTGCGTTCTGCACGAGATGGGGAGCTTTTTTTGATGTTTTTTTCTTTTAAATACAAAAAAAGCTTCCCACCGCCGCATTAGAACGTGATGAAAAGCTTTGTATGAGGCATATAAAAAAGCTCTATTTACTTAAGCTCAGTATCTTCCTAGTGACCAATATGATGTGACGCCTCATCCAGCAGCTGCATTGCACCCATGATCAGGAACAGACATGACATAATGATCAGTGAGCCTCCGACCCATCTCGACATGACCACTCGTTCCGCGATCTGCCGGCTGGAGCCATCTGTTATACTTCGTGGGTACACAAGAAACATCAAACCTGTGCTCATCAATAGTAAAGTGACTAGGATCATAATCTCCCTCCTTACACAGGACTCTCCTTAGGATTATACTCCTTCTTCACCGTTCGGGATTCTCCTCCAATTAACAACCGTTTCATGCCGAGAGCCATGGTAAAAAGAATATATCCAATCACCCCGCCTAATGTATTTAGCATCAGATCGTCCACATCGAATATGCCCATGCCAGTGAGCAGCTGTGTTACCTCATAGCCTAAACTTAGAAGTAGAGATGACAGAAATACGTTCGCCCCTGACAGCAGCTTATTGCCCATCAGCATCGGGATAAACATCCCCAGTGGAATGAAAGCCATCACATTGCCCACCAGATGGATTGCAGTACCTGGACGATGCAGTGACAGGCTGTTCCAATCTCTTGAGATTTCCTGAAATGGTGTCAGATTGACGGTTCGTGTATGAATCAGATCCGGCTGATGAAGGAAAACCATAAGCTGGACCTTGACTACTTCAAAGTCGACCGCCCCCCCTTTAAAGAGAATAAGCTTGGTTAGCAGATATAAATAGATGATTAACGCGGCAATCCAAAGGATTTTATGTTTGATTTTTCTCTGCCTCATGTTGAAGAACCTCCTTTGTGCAGCCTTGTTACTCCTTTACTGTGACAATGACTCCATCCCTGTTGTCTCCCGATATGTCATAATGGCCATGCTCAGGTATGTAAACGGTCGTATCCCCGGCTGCCCGGTAATAGCGGATATGATACTTCTCACCCTCCACTTCAACCATAATGTTATCTTTCTCTTTTAGCAAATCCAGATACTCTTCCAGCACCAGGTTATTCTTATACATGACAGCACTATGCGGAAGTCCGACATATCGAAAGTGCCAGGGTTCATATTGAATCCCCGTGAGACTCACCTTGTCTTTCGGATAACGTAGGATAAATCCATATTTCCAGGCATTTTTCTCGAGCCAGGCACCCTCTGGCGCTTCATCCATGGTGGTCAGCGTGGAGCCGATATCCATGGATAATCCGAGATTATGCTCACTGTGTCCTGCCGGAAGCGCGTAGTCTGATCCCTTTTCCTGATAAAGTTCATCCTGCTTGGCAAAGTCCCGATATCCGCTGCTGATGAGAAAATAACGTACTCCCTCTTCACCCGCTGCTTCAATCATCTTCTGAAAAGCCTGGGCTACCTCTCTTGAGAGCAATATGTTTTGATCCAACAATCCGTATCCACGGACCAGATCGTCCTGCTGCGCCACATTTATAATATCGGTTCTTATGCCTTCCGGATGAACCGGATAGGTTGTATTAACAAGCAGCAAGTTGCCCTTATGTACTTGATCCTGAATATTACCGGTGATGGATACTGTATACCCCGTATGGTTTTCATGCTTATCCTGAATTTCAATGATCATCTCATCCTTCTGCTGAAAAGATGCCGGCGATCTTGTCATCACATACCCGATCAAAATGATGCATAGCAAAAAGCCCCACTTCTTCATCCTTGCTCCTCCTTTACCTCGTACAATCAAGGATAGAGAAAACTAGTTAAAGAAAAAGCAGGGCATTTTTAAAGTTTTTCTTAAATTTGACGGCAAACCTCATTCCATTGCTGGAAGGCGCACCTCAAATAAGGTCCGTACCACATCACTCTGAGCCGAAATGGTCCCTTCATGCTGTTCCACAATATTTCGGGCAATAAATAGGCCGAGGCCTGTCCCACCCTCCTGAGGGGTCCGTGCACGATCTCCGGTGTAATACATATCGAAAATATGCGGCAAATCTTCCGGGTGAATATGCCCTCCATAGTTAATAACCTGAATGACGACCTGATCTGCCTCCCGGTATCCCTTCAGGTCCACATAGATGCCATCCTTGCCATGGCGTGCAGCATTAATCAGCAGGTTCTCAAACACCCTGGCGAGCAATTCTCCGTCTCCGGAGATGGTCAATTCCGACTCGATAGTTAAGCGTGTGAGCAGACGATTTTTCTCAAATACAGGATATAATTCTTCATTCATCTGTTTCAGCAGTTCGCTAAGATCCAGCCGCATTTTCTGTATCGGCAGCATGCCATAATTCATCCGGGTAATTTCAAACAAACTATCAATCAGCTTCTCCAGCCGCTGGGATTTGGTAAAGGCAATCGATGTAAAGTGTCTGACCTGCTCCTCTGTCAGTTGATCATCCTTCATGAGCAGATCCAAATACCCAAGCACAGAAGTCAGCGGTGTTCGCAGGTCGTGTGCCAGATTAACGACGAGCTGGTCTTTGCTGGTTTCGGCAAAATCCCCCCGTTCTACCGCCTCCCTTAGCTTCTCACTCGCCAAATTCACATCCTCCGCGATTGCGCCCAATTCATCCTTCGAAGAGATCTGGACTCGATGCTGGAAGTCTCCATTTGCCAAATGCCTGATCCCTGTGGAAATATCCTTGAAATAGGTCACGTAGGGCTTGGTAAACCAGAAGAAAAACAGAATGGCGAGCGGGATGAATAAAATGAGGAAGAAATAGATATCTCCAATGCTTTTCATAAAATGGCGATATTCGGCAAGCTGATCTTCTGCTCTCACACCTGAATAATAAGCCTGTAAAAGCTTGTAAATCCCATAAGTGATCGCGCCAGAGGCCAGCATGCTCAGACCCAGCAGCATAATCATGGTTGTCCGAAAACTTCTTTGTTTAGTCATTAAATGTATACCCCACGCCCCAGATCGTTTTGATAAACTTGTTCTTGTCCAGATCTTCTCCGAGCTTTTTGCGCAGGGTTCGAATATGGACCATTACCGTATTGCCGCTCTCGTAATAGGCCTCTCCCCATACCTGTTCAAAAATGCTTTCCGCGCTGAACACCTGCTTGGGGTGACTTGCGAGCAGATACAGAATGTCGAACTCCTTCGGTGTTAGTTCCACCGGTTTGCCGTAGAGTGTTACGCTATGCTGATCCGGCGCGATGACGAGTCCGCCCTTCTCCAGAATGGAACGCTGGACAGGTATAGACTGGCTGAATTGCAAGGAACGACGAAGCTGGGAGTTCACCCGGGCTACAAGCTCCATCGGATTGAATGGCTTGGTCATGTAATCATCAGCGCCCATCACGAGACCCGTAATTTTGTCCATATCCGACGTTTTGGCACTCAGGAAAATGATCGGCATGTGGTGCTGTTCCCGAATCTTGCGGGTGACCTCATAACCGTCCATGCCTGGCATCATGATGTCCAGAACGGCCAAGTCGATCACTTGCGTCTGAATGGCTTGCAGGGCCGACTTGCCATCGTATGCCTTGACGATGTGGTATCCTTCTTTTTGCAAATGCAAAGCAACCAGATCAGCGATCTCCACTTCATCGTCCGCAATCAGAATCGTAATTCGCTTCATTGCTTATCCCACTCCTATATGTGATGCTCAACAATATAACATATCTGAATCCAACATATAAATCATTGAGAGGAAACCTTTTTTATGAAATTGGACCGTTTATTAGCCATCGTTGTACTACTAATCAATCGCGGCCGTGTACAGGCCAAGGATCTGGCAGACACGTTTGAAGTTTCTGTCCGTACCATTTATCGAGATATTGATACCCTGGGCCAGGCAGGTATTCCTGTCGTGACGTACCAGGGCATGAGCGGTGGCATCGGCCTTGCGGAAGGTTACCGCCTGGATCGAAATGTGTTGACTGACCGGGATCTGGCCTCTATTGTTACCGCACTGCGCAGCGTCTCCACATCGCATACCAATGTAGCACGGGAACTGTTGATGGAGAAACTAAGCAGCATTGTGCCGGAATCCAAAAACGACGACTTTCAGGCCGAAACCAATCGTTTCATTGTGGATTATTCGATGTGGACCCACCCGGAAGCGCTGCAAAACAAACTGCAAATCATTGAACAGGGACTGGATCAGCTGCGTTCAATCACCTTTACCTATTGCAGCGCCGAAGGAGCCCAAACTCACAGAACCGTCGATCCTCATACCCTTGTTCTTAAAAAGCACTCCTGGTACCTCTATGCGTTCTGTCATGAGCGTAATGAGTTTCGCATGTTCAAACTGGTCCGTATGCAGGACGTGACACTTGCTCATGGAAGCTTTGAACGCAAACCCATCAACCTGCAGGACAGGCCCTGGCAACAGGAGTGGGCGACTCCAGGGAACACAGTTGCCATGACGATGAGGTTCCACTCCCGTGTCCGTCATATCGCTGAAGAGTGGTTTGGCATAGAGAACGTGATCCCCGACGGCCAGGGATATTATATAAGTCAGGTGGCTTTTCCGGAAGATAACTGGCTGTACGGGTTCATTCTTGGCTTTGGCGCAGATGCCGAGGTATTGGAGCCTCTTCATATACGTGACGAGATTCGCCGGATTGCAGAACAAATCGTGCAAAATTACGGTGCCCCTTCGCAAACCTGACAGACTGATGTCCAGTTCCTCTCGTTATACTTCATCTATATTCAAGCTGTACATAACGAGGAGGAAATGATAAATGAACGTCACGATATGCCAGAGCTGCGGAATGCCGCTGACCACCCCTGCCCAATTCGGAACGGAAGCGGATGGAAGTGCAACCCGTGAATATTGCATCTATTGCTACAAAGACGGCATGTTCCAACAGCCCAACATTACAATGGAAGGCATGATTGAGATGTGCACCGCGATTCTCATGGAAGAAGGTATGAATGAGGAATCAGCACGGGCAATGCTGCGCAATCAGCTTCCCTTTTTGAAACGATGGAGCCCCTCCAATCCAGAAGGAAAAACAACATCGGCAGTAAGGAATTCCGCAGATGGCACCGAACTTCATTTTACCGATAAAGACCAGTCCATCTTAACTCAACCTGTTCGATATGTTGCACTTCCTGGCAAACGCCTGGCTGGCATATCAGCCAGAACGACCAACGCGATCGAGATGAGCGGCCAAGGCTGCATTCAGGATCTGTGGAGCCGTTACTTCTCGTCAGAGCACATCCCTGCACCGGAAGCACCCCGATACGGCTGCTATACAGATTATACCAATGGTATACACGGGGAATACACCATCCTCGTAGGCCACGAGGTAGCTGCGGATGAAACGTTACCAGCTGGCATGAACTCCGTCGAATTGCCACCAGCAACATACGCCGTATTCACCTCCCGCAAGGGTCCAATGGCAGAAGTTGTAGGTGAAGCATGGGGCGCCGTTTGGAGCTGGAGCCATCAGAATGAGCGAACATTCACGGGTGATTTCGAGTTATATGATGAACGGAGTATCGATCCTGCCCATGTTCAGGTCGATATCTATATTGCGGTAAAACAAGCTAGGCCAACTACAGAATAATGATATCTATCTTTACATTTCTTGATTAACGTTGCACAAGCCATCCAGCTCGTTGGATGGCTTTTTTGGGTACTGCTCTCCTCTCTCACCTGCAAAACACGTATAAAACCACCCCCATCCCACTCACGACAACCGACTATGGTACCAAGTTAGTTAGCTTCAATGATACCTACTCTCCCAGACAATTTGTCTTATTTTCGACACAATTGACATTCCTGAAACTGGGACTATTCACTTAACACCCGATTCGATCCTCCCATATCAAACCTTGTATTTCAGGTTCTTTATTCCTGAATTTCCCTAAAACCGTTTACATCCCCTGAATACGGGGTAAAATCACTACAATCCAATTGGAATTACGTCATAACTTCCCGATTTCGTCTAACAAGTCACATATACCTATATGCGCACTTGGAACAACTACCAATCAAAATACATAGTCCATATAAGATGAATTTAATGTTTACACCCCAACGGAGAGGGCAGGACTCACTGAAGAAGCGAAGCGCTCGCCTTTATCACCGGATTTTCCCCTTAAAGAGGGAATTCAAAAAATCTGGGGATAACAGCGATCGGAAGAGGGTACTGCAATCGCAGTGTTAAGTGTAACGTTTATAGGCTCAACTTATATATCTACCAAAAGGAGGAACCAAGATGATCCGCATGCCTATTCAGCAAATGATCCCGTACCACCACCAATATCCGCGCAACACGGCGACCACTGCTCCCAAAAAGGAGAATGAGAACACTCAAGGTCTATCCTTTCACGAGATTCTGCAGCAAAAAATGGCTCAAAAGAATGCATCTCCTTCCATGCGATAAAATGAACCCTGACTGTATTGGAGCCTGACTATAGAACCGTCCTTCTGCCATCTGGCGGAGGGACGGTTATTGGCATTGATTTAAACGCTGTACAGTTCCCGGTCGCGCTCCTATAATGGATTAAATATCTGCAGCACCTACGGCTCACAAAAAGAAGCATTGGCAAAGGGGATGTCATTATGATCACAATCGGCTGTTATCACGCTCACTACTCCAACATCGCACTCATTGAAGAGGTGCTCGCCCCCTATGAAGTGGAACTTGTGCATTATGTTGATCCCGGTCTGGATCGCCTTAAGCAGGATACGGACTTCTCAGAGGCTGTCATTCGAGAAAAGGTATCCCAGACATTAAAGTGGATTGCCCAATGTCATGCAGATGCGATTCTGGTCACCTGTACCCTATTCGCTGCAGTACTGGCGCACGAAGCACAGCAAGTCTCCATTCCCGTTATCGGTATTGATGATCCATTATTGCAGAAGCTGCAGCAGGATTCGCAGGAATACATTCTAGCTTTTACCAATCCTGCAACGGTTGAAGGAACGATGACGCGGGTGAATGAAGCACTACAGCAAGGTGAAACTAACGGGCAGGCAGACGTTGTGGCTGCTTCGAGAACAAAGGCCGCATTAATTCCTGGTACATTTGAGCTGATCATGCGCGGCGATAAGGAAGGATATATGGAGGCGGTGACAACGGGCTTGCAGCAACTAGCTGCACAGTCACCAGAGAAAACCATTGTAGCTGCTCAGCTATCCATGGCTCCCGCGGCTGCCCTTGCCTCAGCAAATACGGGAAGTGAGATTTACAGCCCGCTCGCATCGCTGGCATCTTATTTGGAGCAGCAATTGAATATTGGTAGGCGTTAGTTAGGGGCCGTTCTTCTCCCAGTAGTGGAGAGAACGGCTTTTATTTATCTTAGGCTGCCCAAATTGCGCTGTAATGGCGCTTAGGTTCGGGTTCGGTATTCCTCAGCCTTTTCCTGCATTCCGGCCGCTACAGCCTCATTCTCGGACAAGCCTTTATCTGCGGCAAATGCACGAATATCCTGCGTAATGCGCATGCTGCAAAATTTAGGTCCACACATGGAGCAGAAATGGGCCTCCTTGGCCCCTTCAGCCGGGAGTGTCTCATCGTGATAGGACAGCGCACGTTCCGGATCCAGTGACAAGTTGAACTGGTCCCGCCAGCGGAATTCGAAGCGGGCCTTCGACAGCGCGTCATCCCGGCGCTGTGCACGCGGATGGCCTTTGGCCAGATCAGCGGCATGTGCCGCAATCTTGTAAGCAATAACGCCTTCCCGGACATCATCCTTGTTCGGCAGGCCCAGATGTTCCTTTGGTGTCACATAGCAGAGCATCGACGTTCCGAACCAGCCGATCATCGCCGCTCCAATGGCTGAGGTAATATGGTCATAGCCTGGTGCAATATCGGTTGTCAGCGGACCAAGTGTATAAAACGGTGCTTCCTTGCAGATCTCCATCTGAAGGTCGACATTCTCCTTAATCTTGTGCATCGGCACATGTCCTGGCCCCTCAATCATCACCTGCACATCATGTTTCCACGCAATCTGTGTCAGTTCACCGAGCGTAGCAAGTTCAGCCATCTGGGCTTCATCATTGGCATCATAGATGCTGCCCGGGCGGAGTCCATCTCCGAGAGAGAAGGCTACATCATACCTTTTCATGATTTCACAGATTTCCTCAAAATGCGTGTACAAAAAGTTCTCCTGGTGATGCGCAAGACACCATGCAGCCATGATGGACCCACCCCGAGACACAATGCCCGTCATCCGTTTGGCGGTCATCGGTATGTAACGCAGCAGTACGCCTGCATGGATTGTAAAGTAATCCACACCCTGCTCGGCCTGCTCAATGAGCGTATCCCGGTATAACTCCCAGGTGAGTGCCTCGGCTTCGCCATTCACCTTCTCCAGCGCCTGATACAGCGGCACCGTCCCGATCGGTACCGGGGAATTGCGGATGATCCATTCCCGGGTGGTATGGATATCCTTGCCCGTAGAAAGATCCATTACCGTATCGGACCCCCAGCGTACCGCCCAAGTCATTTTCTCCACTTCTTCTTCAATCGAAGAGGATACGGCAGAGTTGCCGATATTGGCGTTGATCTTCACGTGGAAATGACGTCCGATCAGCATCGGTTCGCTCTCTGGATGATTGATATTCGATGGCAGAATGGCCCTTCCGCTCGCCAGCTCCTGCCGGACGAACTCCGGCTCCACGCCCTCACGGATAGCTGCAAACTCCATCTCAGGCGTAATGATGCCCTGCCTCGCATAATGCATCTGGGTGACACAGCGTCCGGATTGTGCACGCAGCGGTTTGCCGCGGAGGCCTGGATATTCTTCAGCTCCGGTTCTCTTCCCTCCAGGCTTAAGCCCGTTATCCTCCGGTTTGACGGTACGTCCCTGGTACGCCTCTACATCGTTTCGTTCTGTGATCCAGCGTGCACGCAAAGCTGGCAGGCCTGCCCGGATATCGGCGTGAAATCCGGGGTCCGTCATAGGGCCGCTCGTATCGTACACGCGCAGCGGCTCGTTATGCTCCACCCCTTGGGGTGTATTCGTGTCATGAAGGGCAATTTCACGCTCCGGTACAGCAATATCCGGCCGTGAGCCCTGAATGTAAACTTTGCGGCTGCCGGGAAACGGTTGAACCCGTCCGGCCGCTACTGTTCCCTTTTCCAACCCCTGTCCTGAATGTTCCTGTGCCGTTGTTCTGTTGTTTGTGTTCATCGCTACCTCTTCCTCCTCGTTGGTCGTCCCATGGATGGGCCAGTTTGATCGCTCGTGCACCCGTTCCATATCATCCACGCATGGGCAAGAAAAGAGCGGCCAACTTCCGAAGAAAGAACATTACAGCGGCATAGCGCAGACAGAATCTGGCACAGACATAATCGGGTTATACCCAACTCCAGTTCTCCCGCAAAAGAAGGTAACCACCTCTGCTGCGGATGATCGCTTGACACTGTATATAAAAAAGGCCGGTTCCCGAGGGAACCGGCCTATGTCCATCACCCCATAACAAGCCTGATGCCAAGCTCCCTCAAGTGGAGACATGCCAAAGGCTGGATTATGCAGTGTTCGTGGTTGTATCGCCGATTACTTCCCTACGCTGGTATGATCCAGATCAGGTGCAAAGGGTCCGGAATCTCATGCGATCCCGTCTCAGTCCGGACAATTCGGACTCCCCCAGTAACGTTAACAGTTGCGGTATGTGTACCGCAGTTCCATATTCAATTCATTCCAGCCCCGCTGGGCTGTCCATTACAGACTAGCGCAAGCCAGTCAGAAATACAACCCTTTTTCTTCCAGACACGCCGGATCAGGACAACATGAGGCCCATCTGCGCGGCTGCTTCCTTCAGTACAGGTGCATATTCGTGCAAAGTTTCCTGGGACAGGCGGCTAACGGGACCCGATACGGATAGCGCAGCAGCAATATTCCCCTTTCGATCCATAATAGGAACCGATACTGCAGCCGCTCCAGGCTCACGTTCTTCGTAGCTGGTCGCATATCCATTCTCCCGGATATCACCCATCTGGGCCAGATAAACTTCGGGATCGATAAATACGGGCCATTCGGGACCATTCATCAGTTCCTCCCGGTCTTCTTCCGTCGCAAATGCCATGAGTACCTTGCTGGATGCCCCTACGGATAGAGGAAGACGTACGCCAACCGGAGCCACCCGCCGGATGGCCTGATCACTCTGAACAGCCTGAATACGGATACGCTCACTGCCATCCCGCAGGTACAGACTGACCGTTTCTCCCAAACGATCTCTGAGCCGCTCCATTGCAGGAAGCAGCAAAATGGCAGGATCATCACTGCGGGACATATGAGCAGACAGCTCCCAGATTCGAATGCCGAGCCTGTATTTCTCAGTGGCCGCATCGCGAATGACGAAGCCCTTCTCCTCCAGCGTCGCCATCAGACGATGAACCGTACTTTTGTGCAAACCAATCTGGCTCGCAATTTCTGTGAGTCCAAGATCGCTCCGTGTGGTAAAACATAATAATATATCCAGCGCCCGTTCCACAGCCCGGACGGTTAGTTTGCGGTCTTCCATGGCATAATGCCCTCCTCATGTTTCATCACATGAAACTTGGTTACATAAATTATATGAGAAACGATCTCATCTGTAAACCAAAATGAGCCAA
Source organism: Paenibacillus illinoisensis NBRC 15959 (assembly GCF_004000925.1). Classification (GTDB taxonomy): domain Bacteria; phylum Bacillota; class Bacilli; order Paenibacillales; family Paenibacillaceae; genus Paenibacillus; species Paenibacillus illinoisensis. Next base: position 68,132 of record NZ_BIME01000016.1, read on the forward strand.
ATCATGACGATAAGAAGTGTAAATATTTTCTTTTTATAAGACTAAATCCCCTGCAATTTGCACCATCAGGAAATGTTACCCATATATCTTTCGGACTATATAACAATTGCGTAACAAATGCCCCCAATCAATTGACTTTGACTATATGGAAACATACGATAAAGATATATAAGCAAGACTTTGCTGCACAGGCAAGCAAGGACATCAAGCCATATGATCTGATCTGAACTCGTTGTTATCTTCAATTGATCTGAATAAGGAGGGGCAATCATGTTTCCGACATCCCAGAGCGAAGCCCCGCTGCAAACGAAAGTGTCCGATCTGCCTTCTTCGTTATCACCGAGGCTGATCCGGTTCAAACATATTATCGTAGCGTTGCTGCTCTCCGTTGTATTTTTTCTGCTCTTTTGTTTCATTGCCTTACACGGCTATATTGCTTGGGTACTATCCAACCCGACCGTAGCTCCCGTGTTCTCCAATCCAATGCAGGCCAAGAACATGAAGTACGAGGATATCACGTTCCCGGCAGCAGATGGCAGCCGTACGATGCAGGGCTGGTATATCCCCGCAGACACGGATGTCAACAAAACCATCATCTTCAGTCATGGATATGGGGCCAATCGGGAGGAAACCTGGGTTCCCATGTATGACCTGGCTCACTATGCCCACCAGCTCGGGTTCAATGTAGTGATGTTTGACTATGGTTTCGCCTCACAGGTGAACAAGGCAGTCGCTACAGGAGGCAAAGCCGAGTCCCAGCAATTGCTTGGTGCCATTCAGTTCGCCAAGCAGCGCGGTGCTCAGGAGCTTGTCGTCTGGGGATTCTCGATGGGCGCAGGCACAGCATTACAGACGGGGCTGCTCACCGAGAACGTGGATGCCATGATTCTCGACAGCACTTTCCTGCTGGAGCCGGATACGCTGTATCACAACATTCATAATCAGATCGATCTGCCGCGACAACCCACTTTGCAGATCATGAATCTGTTATTTCCGGTTCTGAATGGCACCGGATTACAGCAGATTCCGTATCAGGAAGTCAAAAAGAAAGACTATCCGTTCCCCATCTTCTTCATTCACGGAACGGAGGATGAGAAGGCTCCATATCCGATCGCCGAGCTTCTCGCCGCCAACCAGACGAACACCTACTCAGAGGAATGGATCGTACAGGACGCGCATCATGAGCTGATCTTCAGGGAACACCCGAAGGAGTATCTCCGCCGTGTCTCTACGTTCCTGAGTCATGTGACGAAGACAAGCAGCGACGATGTGGAAAATACCAATACCGGAGGAGAATAAAATTTTCCGGTGATCAGAGCCCCCAAGGGGCTCTTTTTTTATGCACACATAGGACAACATGGCAGGCGAATATACTTTTGGGACGATTATAAATGGTTAATCACACCGTATCCCTTGAAGGCCGATATTACATTTTAATTGAATGGAGGTTTGCCGCATATGAATTGGTCTGGCTATGGACCCTTGCTGCCTCTGCGCATTCTGGAGGAGATAAGGTTCTGGAAGGAGCAGGAGAAAGAGCATACCCTCGTTATTCGGGCACTGGTTCCCGATCTGGAGCCTACTTATGTGAAGCTGCTTGAAGAATGGGCAGTGACGTTTGAAAATACCGAGAAGGTAGCCAACCAGCTGTTGAAACAGCTGTTACCCGGAACCCATCCCCCTGCCCCTTACATCATCGGAAGCGTAGAACAGCTTGTTGCCTCTTCACGTTCACAATCGCGGGAGTTCATCAGGCAGCTGTACGTCCTGCTTGAGCAAAGTGCCGCTGTGCAAGCTGTCCCGCTCGCTAAGGCAGTCATTCTGCACTTTATCCGTGAATCGGAGTATTTCCTCGGCGTACTCGATACCTTGATTCAGCCTGGAATCATGCGGGATTCGATAAGTGATGCACCCTTTTCTTTGGATAAGTATGTTCAATTGTCAGGACGCACCGAGCGTGAAGCAGCAGAGGAGCCGTCATCCATCGCTGGGAAAACTAACGCTCCGTCAGCTCCATCAGCTCCCGCACCTTCATCTTCTTCTTCACAGGTGCAGTCTTCAGAGGTCTCCGGTCTATCGCCTTCTTCCGGTACTACAGAGAGCATCACCTTACCTTCTACACCTCCTGTGAAGGAGAGACCTGTTCCGATTGGAGGCCACACGCTGCCTCCTCTGCCCTATGCCTATAACGCACTCGAACCACATATTGACGAAATGACGATGCGCATTCATCACGATAAGCACCATCAATCCTATGTGGATGGACTCAATACAGCCGAGAAGAAACTGGCAGAGTCACGTAAAAAAAATAATTTCGAACTCGTCAAACATTGGGAACGAGAACTTGCCTTCAATGGTGCAGGCCATTACCTGCATACGATCTTCTGGACGATCATGAATCCCAGAGGCGGCGGCAAACCTTCCGGATTGCTTGCTGAACAGATCAAACGGGATTTTGGCAGTTATGAGGCATTCAAAAATCAATTCACTGAAGCCGCTAACAAAGTGGAAGGCAGCGGCTGGGCTCTCCTTGTCTGGAGTCCACGTGCTCACCGTTTGGAGATTTTACAGGCGGAGAAGCACCAGAACCTGTCCCAGTCCGACATCGTACCTCTCCTGCCGCTGGATGTATGGGAGCATGCCTACTATCTGAAGCATCAGAATGAGCGCAAGAAATATATTGATGACTGGTGGAATGTCGTCTATTGGCCTGCGGTGGCTGAACGTTATGAAACGGCACGCAAGCTGTTGTGGCCACCCTACTAGAAACGAAAAGGAAAAAGGGAACAAGAGAAAAGAGATATCTCCAGCCGGTAGACTGCCAGATATCTCTTCTTCATTTGCAATAAAAAAGCAAGCCTCTTGATTCAAGAAGACTTGCTTGTATTTAGATAAGGCCACTAACGCGTCATGCTAGACTAGGAAGCACAGCCCTCGCACGCAACATAGTTGTCCCCAACCTGCTTGCTGATGGCAATCAGATCCCCCAGCTTGATATCTTCCTCACCCGTGAACTCCAGGTCGGCAATACGTGCAACGATCAAAGCCGCAGCTTCTTCCTTGCTTGTTGCCATTTGGCTGAATTCAGACTTCTCGCCTGAAGAAACAACCTCATATTCAAATGTATATCTTAATGTTTCCATCTTAGCACTCTCCTTCCGAAATCACATCATATCATCTCTATTAACCAATTCCAAGTGTTCTCGAACGATACTAATCGTAGCGCAGTTTCATCTGCTCTGCCGTCTGCCTGACTGCCTCTCGATCAACGGACAATACGCCGTCAGTCTCAGCCATAGGGTATCGATTACGAAGCGTACGGACCAGGGAAGCGGTGTAAGCTGCTGCAGAAGGCACTCCTGCCAGCTCTTGAAGACTCGCCATGGTGCCCGGACGAACATCGGGATACCCTTCCTGCAGGCCGTCTGCTGCATGCTGATAGAACTTGCGTACATCTGCCGCCAGCTTGTCTCCTTGCCCTTCGACGATAATAAAAGCCGTTATAATATAAGCCTTGGCCTGCCTTCGCTGGGCAATACCACAAAATTTCAGTCCGCCGACACTGACATCATAATCACCGGGGCAGAAGGCACCCTCGACCTCTCCGGTTCGTGCCTGATTCGACCAAGGCGTTAACGACTCGGCAATTAGAGCAGCCATCTCGCGGAAGTCATCGTGAATATTAATAGCACGAGCCGGGTTAGGCAAAATCAGTGAAATGTTAACCACGCCCGGATGAAGAGGAACAGCCGCACCTCCCGAGGGACGAACACAGACAGCGGTTCCCTGCTTTCTCATGCCTTCCATTGCCTCTACAGCCTTGGGAAGCCGGCGATCCCGCAGACCTGCAACAAATGCGTCAGGATGACGCCAAATATGGGCAACCGGCAGATGCCCTTCGCCTACACGGCGGCACATCACCTCTTCCCATGCAAATGCCTCTAGCACACTGCTTCCATACCGAAGTAAAGGGGTTTCCCAGATCTGTATACGATGCAGCCTGGATGACGAGCTGGACGGAAGCGCCTGCTCTGCTCCAGGCTGTCCGGTATTGTCTGAATTCAAAGGTACACTCATATTTGCTAACCTCCGACTAAACGAATCTGAATCAGGATAAGACAAGGAAAGGGGTTTAAACATTGCTGGATGTACACAAATGCTCATATAAATAAATAAGCCGGTTCCCAGGGAACTCGGCTTATTAGGTGAACCGTTTTAATGATTGGACACGGCTTGAAAGCTTGTCCGGTTCGGGTCTTAGTCCTTAACCAGAGACAGAAACTCAGCACGCTGCGCCGTATTGTCCCGGAAGGAACCACGGACCGCGGATGTTACCGTCTTGCTGCCAGGCTTCTTCACGCCGCGGGAGCACATGCACAAGTGCTCACCTTCCACAACGACCATGACACCATGCGGTTCAACAGCCTCGTTCAGGATGTCGGCAATCTGTGAAGTGATACGTTCCTGAACCTGAAGACGACGGGTAACTGCCTCGACCAACCGAGCCATTTTGCTCAACCCGACAATTTTGCCGCTGGGTACATACCCAATATGCACTTTGCCGAAGAAGGGCGCCATATGATGTTCACACTGGCTGTAATAAACGATGTCCTTCACAATGACAAGCTCTTCATGATTCTCGTCAAACGTCACGCCGAGTACATCGCGCGGGTCCACTTCATACCCGCCAAAAATTTCTTCATACATCCGGGTTACTCGTGCAGGCGTCTCAAGCAGCCCTTCTCGCGTACTATCTTCTCCGATCAGTTTGAGGATCTGTTCCACATGGTACTCGATCTTCTCCCGATTGTCGGATACTTTTGAATTCAAATAATCTTTCACGCCAGCCACTGCCGAACGCCTCCTTTCGAACCACTTGGTGTAAGCCTTCTTTCACTTCCGCATTATGCATAATCGATTATGCAATTTGCTTGCTTACAACTATTATTTTCGGCGGCCCGAGTTTTTACGCGCAGGATGTTGCCCCGGCTGAGGCATCTTCGCGCCAGGCTGCTGGTTCTTCATCATCTGCTGGGCGCGCTGCATTTGCTTGCCATTCAGGTTATAACCCATTTGCTTCGCCATTTTTTGAAGCATGTCGGGATCACTTTGCATTTTCTCGAGTTGTTTACGCAAGTAGTACACCCCGATGAAAAATCCCCCGACCAGACCTACAATCAATGTGATAATCGGTATTACTATTTCCATCTCTTAGACACCTCTGTATGCAATCTAAAAAGCCTGATAATCCGTGTCAGCACCTGATGTCCACTTGCCTGCTTGTACACGTGTCACGGACCGGATTTCCTGAAAGTTATCATAGCATTTCCGCACGATTGGAGCAAACGGATTTTCCAGCTAATAGTTAAAAATCGGTGAACCCAAACTTCGCTTCAACCTGGGGGTAAACCTCTCATGAAGCTCCATGTTAACCTAGGTCATAACCGCCTCAATGAAAACGGTTGTTTCCCTGGCCAGATCCACCTCGACCACATCCAGATCATAACGCGTGCTTCCGCGTGCAACCCGAATGACCGGTCTGCCTGGCAGCCCCCGATGCTGCCTCACAATGACTCCAGTTTCTCTGGTGGACAGCCTGACGGCTGTTCCATTCGGATACACAGATACGCTGCGGTTAAATTCAATCAGGATGTCCCGATCCAGCTTCGTACCCGACATGGCCATCATCTCTTCACAGGCTTCATGCGGCAGCAGGCTTGGACCAGACGAGCCGTTGATCAGATTATCATAGATATTGGCGGCAGCGACAATTTTGGCAAACAGATGAATGTCCTTGCCCATAATGCCTCTCGGCAGTCCGGTACCATCCACATGCTCATGGTGCTGAAGAGCAGTATGGGCGACGAGCAAACTGAACTCCCGCTTGGACTTGATGACTTCAAACCCCCGCCAGGTATGGTGAAGGGATGCATTCGCCGCAGAAGCGCTGCCGGGAGGCTCTCCAACTTTGCCGATATCATGAAGCAGCGCACCCACCGCCAGATCCTTCAGCTGATTGTAGTTCAAACCCAAATTGAGTCCCATCACCGAAGAAAGCAAACATACATTCATGGCATGTACGTACTGGGCGTTGTCCTTGGTTCGAATATCCGTTAACTGGACAAGCAGTTCCCGCCCGTTTAATACGTCGTTCAGCAGCTTGTCTATGCTAAGGGCAACCTTTTTCGGGCTCCAGTCTTTCCCGGAGCGTACCGCCTCCAGCGTCATGCTCATTTCATTAATAATGGCCCGCTTCGTGGCTTCATCCAGAATGTCTTCTGTCTCCACATCTTTATACGCTTCATCCTGGATGTACAGCATGGTTACGCCAATACGCTTCAGCGTATTAACCATAAATACGGTGAGCTGGACTCCCGCAGACAACAAGACTGTTCCATTGCCTGAGTACACGGTTTTGCCTAGACACTCACCCGCCTCCACACTTTCCACGTTTACATACTTCATGAACGTCCCCCGCTCTTACGATTGCTGCTCCAATGCGAGCAATTGCTCCTTGGTTTGCAGACCGCCTACATAACCTACCAGGGTTCCGTCTTTGCCGCTGATGCGGTGACAGGGAATAATGATCGGAATCGGATTTTTGCTAATGGCATCCAGAACTGCGCGAACAGCTTTGGGTCTTCCGATCGTTTCTGCAACCTGCTGGTGTGTTGAGGCCTCTCCATAAGATATATCGGACAGGACTTGCCATACTTGAAGCTGGAACGGTGTTCCGAGCAGATCCATTTCCAACTCGAAGGATTTTCGCTCCCCGGCAAAGTACTGCTGCAGCTGCTTCGCAGCTTCGCTCAGCCTCTCTTCGTTTTTCTCGTATCGGTACTCGCCAATCCAGGTTCGGGCCCATTGCTGCAGGTGAGCCTCACGTACATGAAATGCTCCAAAATCAATATGACAGAGTCCCTTTTCCGTAGCACACAGCGTAAGTGTACCAATAGGTGTCAGCACTTCATCATAAAATACCGGCGTACCATGAAGCCCTGTTACGGGCGAAGGTTTCCACGCAGCCGCTTCCTGCTTCACCGATTGTCCGGATGCATTCGAATCCGTATCGGTTGATTCATTCTTCTGTTCTTCTTGCTGCTTGTCACTCATTAGCCCAACCTGCGGCTTTTCGGGTAAGGACCCGGACGAACTGAGTCGTTCCTTGGCCTTCTGCAGCATGCTTAGTACGTTTCCATCTTGTTCGTTAGCGGCAGCTTCCCCAATTGCTCTCATTGCGTCTTCTCCTCCAATTCTGCTTAACGCCCAGGCTGCGGTTCCCCGCAGCTCGGGACGCGGATCACGCTTCAGTACCTCCGTCAGCTTCGGTACAGCGCTTTTGTCCTTGAAATTGCCGAGTGCTATCACTGCGTTACGCTGAATCGGCTTTTTACCCCGCCAGGCGGCAGAGCTCTGCCCGAAGCGTTCCTTGAACTCACGGTTGCCGATGTCCAGCAGCGGTAACAGCAGCGGCTTCACAATCTCCGGATCGGGCTGCAGATCGGGATGGTGGTCCCAGTTTTTGCCCCGATTCTTCGGACAGACGATTTGACAAGTATCACAACCATACAGGCGGTTGCCTATTTTCAACATGAACTCTTCGTCCACGAACCCTTTGGTCTGGGTTACAAAAGAAATACACCGCTGTGCATTCAATTGTCCCGGACCCACCAGTGCTCCTGTCGGACAGGCATCGATACATTTTGTACATTCCCCACAATCTTCCGTTACCGGCGTATCCGGCTGGAAGGGAATGTTGGTCACCAGTTCACCAAGATAGATCCACGATCCAAACTTGGGTGAAATGATGGAACAGTTTTTGGCGCTGAAACCAATACCCGCTCGCTGGGATACTGCCCGGTCAACAAGTGCCCCTGTGTCCACCATGCTCTCAATCATGGCCTCCGGCACCCGTTCCCGTATAAACTGAACCAGCTTGTCCATGGCTTCGCGCAGCACATGGTGATAATCCCTGCCCCAGGCCGAACGGGCCAAAATGCCGCGATATGCACCAGGTTCCGACTTCGGCGGATTAACCATCTTTGATGGATATGCCACAGCGATGGCGATAAGCGAAGCAGGCTCGCCCTCCTTCAAGGCAGGACGCACCCTCTTCTCGATGTCCGGTTCTTCAAAACCGGATGCATAACCGTTGTCCCGATGCTGCTCCAGCAGTGATTTTAACGAAACAAAGGGCTCTGCCGAAGCAAAACCGACATCATCAATGCCCAGCCCGGGGGCAGCTGCCTTGATCTCCTGTTTTAACTGTTCCCACACGGAACCAGCCTGAGCTGCCCCGGTCTGTACGCTCGTCATGTTCTCTTCCCTCTCTTCTTCTCCACTCATATTCACTAAACAGTGAACGCCCGCCTCGCTTGAGAGGACAGGCGTCTATAAAGGTACACTTCCGTGTGTACCGCATTTAAATTGTGATAAGGGTCCATATATTTGACGCAAAATGAAGTCCAAAGTTTCCAAACCAACATTTTACAGTTTCTTAATCTCGGAAAACGGCCAGAAAATAAACTCGGCTTTACCAACAATCTCACTGGATGTGATACTGCCAAAGACGCGACTGTCCTTGCTTTTCCCCTCATGGCGGTTATCACCCATCACAAAATAATGATCATCCTCGAGCGTGATCGGGCCAAAATCAGGATCCTGCACCTCGGTATCCGTATACGTCTCTGCCTGCTGTTCTCCATTCACAAACAAATGGTGGTCACGTACTTCAACCGTATCGCCCGGAAGCCCAACAATGCGTTTAACCAGGAATTCCTTTTTCTCCACACCTTCACTCGGGTCCCGCAGAACAATAACGTCAAACCGGGATGGCTTTCCAATATCATAGACAATCTTGTTGACGAACAAACGATCCCGCTCGACAAGTGTCGGCTGCATGGACTGACCTTTGACCATCGACAGGTTAAATACAAACAGATTCAGCAGCATCATGATCACAAAAGCAACAACGATTGTCTTCACCCAGTCCCATAGTTCTGCAGCCCAGGATTTCCCCGGCTGTCCAGACCCTGTCTGGTTGCTTCGATCTTCGGAATTCATACGCTCTGTAGAAGGTATATTGGAGTTCAAAGGGACACCTCGTTTATCAATTTTGTTCCAATGAAGGCGTTCATACTCCCTCTAAGTCTATCTTATTTGCCGGAGTGAAACAATTGGTTATGAACACCAATCACCTCAGGCATAATCCGCAGCTTAGGATCATACAAATAGAAAGGCATATCCCTACGTGGTTACGTTAAAGGGATATGCCTAATATAAAATGAGAATCTGTTTTATTTCTTTTTTAATCATTCAAACCTAGGCTTTGGACAAAATACTAAGTTTCTGAAAGGCACTTAATATTTTATTGGCGCCGTAACCCATAGCTTCATATAGAGGCATGGCTGCTTTGTTGTGCTCATCACCCGCGACCCATATTTGGCTGACTTTCCGCTGTTGGAAACGTTGTTCCATGGCCTCGACAAGTGTTTTGCCGACTCCACGGCGACGATAGTCTGGATGGACCGCAATACGGTAGATGCATCCCTGGTTGTGATCAATCGTACCGATCAAGGCGCCGACGAGGTCTCCCTCTTCTTCCGCAACCATAATCAGGTCAGAATCCCATGACAATTGACGGGCAAACGGGCCCATCGTGTTCTCATAACACTCTTCCGATAGTGCAACCTGGAGAAGCTCCGTCATCTGGCTTGCATCACTCAACTGAAAGGAACGAACGTGCATGTCTTAAATCTCCCTTTTCGTTAGCTTGATGAGGTTTTACAAAAAGGGGCTCCCCTTTTTACCAAAAACCCAATGTTCGAATAATGACAAAAAACGAGAAAATACCGCTTCTTCGTCAATTAAACCATACTTTCCGCCATAAAACACGCATTTTCTTTTGAAAGCGCTTAATTGTAACCGTTTACATCTGAATATTAATTTTTTCGTCTATTAAATCGGCTAATATCACATAAATATATTCATAATGGGTAAAATATGTTTGTTATCCCGAGTCATGCATTTGATCAACGTTGCGGGGGACTTAATAAACAAAAATGTTGCTTAATTAGCCCGGATGCGGTTTAATATTAGTGGCAAGGGTATTATTACATATGTACCTGAGCAGTTTGCATCCCTTCACTGAGTGACTCTCAGCAAGAAATAGATGGTAGTGCTTATCTTCGTCTGAATCTTGCCCGGGAGCGTTCAATTGATTGTGCAAAATGCTTAAAAAAAATTAAAATCTCAGGAGGTATTTTCACTATGGCTTTTCAATTACCGGCACTTCCTTACGCTAACGACGCTCTGGAACCACATATCGATGCACAAACGATGGAAATTCACCACGATCGCCATCACAATACTTATGTAACTAACCTTAACGCAGCTCTGGAAAGCGCTCCTGAACTGCAAGAAAAAAGCTTGGAAGATCTGATCGCTAACCTTGACAGCGTACCAGAAAGCATCCGTACAGCGGTTCGCAACAATGGTGGTGGACATGCTAACCACAGCTTGTTCTGGGAAATCATCGGACCTAACGGCGGCGGCGCTCCTACAGGTGACATCTCAGCTGCAATCGACAGCGAACTGGGCGGCTTTGACAAGTTCAAAGAAGACTTTGCAAAAGCAGCTACAACTCGTTTCGGTTCCGGTTGGGCTTGGCTCGTTGTAGGCAAAGATGGCAAATTGTCCATCACTAGCACGCCTAACCAAGACAGCCCACTCTTCGAAGGCCTGACTCCGGTTCTGGGTCTGGACGTATGGGAGCACGCTTACTACCTGAAATATCAAAACAAACGCCCTGACTACATCTCCGCTTTCTGGAATGTAATCAACTGGGATGAAGTGAACAAACGTTACGCAGCAGCGAAATAAGACTGCCTGACAATAAGAAGAGCCTGATTCGGTCTTGATGACTGAATCAGGCTCTTTTGTTTATGGGATTATTCCTTTACTTCATCATAAGCCCCAGCAAAGTAACTGCTGAGCAGCTTCAAAAAGACATTAGGGAAGGCCAGCTTATCCATATCCTTGGGTCCAATCCAGCGATAGATGAGCCCGTCCCCCTTGCCTGTCTGGGTCAGAGCTGAGTCAGGGGAGATATCCGCTGCTTCCGCAAGGATCTCTCCGTCCAGATAGGATGCTGAGGGGGAAGTCTCCAGCACGGAAGCCTCCAGCTCCTTGGCAGCCGCCTGGGCATCTGCATCATAGGCGGCTCTTGCTTCCGCAGCAAGTAGCGGAAGCTCTTCACTGCCCTGGTCCTGCTCGGTGCACTTGTACACCTGCAGGTTCCAAACGATGTGGCTGAACACATGCTCCGCATGGGTAGCCAGCCCCTCCGGGCGGGCAGCGAAGCCCTCCGCCCACAGACTGCCGGCCAGCAATGCCATGGCCGGCTCATCCGCCAGCGGTCCCGCCGCCTTGCCGGCTGCGGCGGGCGCCGCCAGTACATGCGGCAGCTCCCACATGCGGGCCAGCAGGCCCGTCGCTGGGCGCTGGCGCACAAGCACTTGGCCGCGATGCTCGCCGCGGCCCTCGACCAGGGCGACCAGCCGCTGCTCAGGGCGCGGCGGCTTCGCCTTGGTCTTGACCGGCAGCGTGAGCTCCCGTCCGGCGATGCGGCCGGAACATTGCTCCATGACCGGGCAAGTCAGGCAGTGCGGCGCTTTTGGCGTACATACCAGCGCGCCAAGTTCCATCAGCGCCTGGTTGAAATCACGCGCCCGCCCTTCCGGAATGAGCTCTCCGGCAAGCTCTTCCATAAGCACCCGGGTGCTGCCCTTCATAATGTCCTCATCAATGAGGAAGTATCTGGACAGAACCCGCATGACATTGCCATCTACCGCAGGCTGCGGCTGGTTGAAGGCAATACTGAGAATGGCCCCGGCTGTATATGGGCCAACCCCTTTTAATGCAAATACGGCCTGTTTATCCTGCGGCATCTCTCCTCCGTGCAGCTCCATCACCTGCTGGGCAGCTGCCTGAAGGTTGCGGGCACGGGAATAGTAGCCAAGTCCCTCCCAGTTCTTCAGCACATCCTCTTCCGCCGCTTCGGCCAGAGCCTGAACGGTCGGAAAATTGGCAATAAACCGGTTGAAATACGGGATAACCGTATCCACACGCGTCTGTTGAAGCATGATTTCCGATACCCACGTAAAATAGGGATTATTGTGACGACGCCACGGCAAGTCACGTCTGTTAATCATGTACCAATCCAGCAAATTCACACTAAAGTGTTGCTTTTGTTCCATTAAACCCATATTTCCGTCCTCTCCTGTTACCTTGCTATTCCTATTGCTCTATTCTTACCGACTATTTGTCCGTCTTCTCCACGATGGCAAAAGCTGCTGCAAGCTCTGTCTGATGCGTAATGCTGAGATGAATATCATACTGCTGGTCATATGGCAATTGAAGCCGTTCCCATGCCTGACTCGACAACGTTGCGACCGGGCGTCCCTTTTCGTCAGGAAGCACCTCGATATCTGTAAAACTCATCACACGGCCGATGCCGCAGCCAAACGCCTTGGACACCGCTTCCTTGGCTGCAAACCGGCCAGACACAAATTCAGTCATCCTTTTCCCTCGTTCAGCTGCCAATTTCCGCTCAGCCGGAGTCAAAATTCGATTCATAAATGCTTCGGCATGACGACCAGACAGCAGCTTCTGCATACGTCCGATCTCCAGTACATCGTTTCCAACTCCATATATCATTAACGATTCACCTGCTTAATCTTTTATGCTGTGTAGAATCTTGAATGGTTTCTATTCATCACTGCTCCGAACACGTATTCTATTGTAGCAGGAGGTAGAGCGAGAAGCGAGTACCTCACCGACATTCCCATTTATGTGAAAATAAGAATCAGGGAAGATATAGCTGGGCATGCAGCTTCGTCAGATGGAAACCTGGAATGGATCATAATGGATATCATCCAACCGATACTACAGCAAAAAGAGTCACTGCCTGATGCAGTGACTCTTTTTTTTCATTAACAAGCTAAATCATTCACCCTGTAAACTTTACACCAAGATGTTAGATGCCTGGGATGGCATTACGTTTATGGTGAGTGCGTGTATAGAATGACTCCAGACGCTCCTGCGCAGCAGGATCAATCTGTTTGCCTTCCAGGTAGTCGCTGTTATCCTCATAGGAAATGCCCAGTTCCTGTTCATCTGTCTGGCCTTCCCAAAGCCCTGCTGAGGGAGCCTTGTCCAGAATTTCGCGCGGAACACCAAGATATGCAGCGAGCTGACGAACCTGACGTTTGTTCAGGCTGCTCAGCGGTGTAATGTCAACCGCCCCATCGCCCCACTTCGTATAGAAGCCGGTGATGGCTTCGGAAGCATGATCCGTACCTACCACCAGCAGGTTTTCTTCAAAAGAAAGTGCGTATTGCATGACCATGCGGGTTCTTGCCTTTACATTCCCTTTGCCTTGTGGAGTCATATGACGTGGGCTGCCCATGGATTTGAAGCCTTGCTCCACTTCAAGCGCGATCTCATTGACCGCATCTTCAATATTGGTTTCCACCACATGCTTCAGGTCAAATGCCTTTGCAACCGCGTAGCTGTGATCGATATCGGATTGCTCACCGTATGGCTGGAACACTCCCAGTGTTTTGTATTCCTGGTTGTTCTCGGCTGTGAGTTCGTCTGTAGCCTTTTTGCACAACGCTGCAGCGACCGCACTGTCAATTCCGCCACTGATGGCAATAAGCAATCCTTTGGTACCGGAATTTTTCACATAGGATTTCAGAAAGTCAACGCGTTTGCGGACTTCCTCTTCTTCATTAATGCTTGGCTTAACCTTCAACTCAGCGATGATCTGTTGTTGCAAACTCATCGTTCAACACACCCCGTTTCTACATAAATGAAATTTGATGTCCAGCTTGAAAGGTCCGAATGGTTCAATAACCTTATTTGCTCAAAATGAAACGCCCCGGCATCGGTCATCCGAAGGGCGGGGCGCTCCTAGAGCTAATTAACGGCAGTAACGGTCAAATGCATTCGTGAGATCAGCCGCAATTTCCTCCGCAGAACGGTCTTCCACTTGGTGACGCTCGATAAAGTGAACGAGTTCACCGTCTTTCATCAGAGCAATGGAAGGTGAAGATGGAGGATACGGTGCAAAGTACTCACGTGCTTTTGCTGTAGCTTCTTTGTCCTGTCCGGCAAATACCGTATACAGGTGATCCGGTGTAATATCGTGCTGAAGCGCTTGAGATACACCTGGACGACACTGGCCTGCGGCACATCCGCACACCGAGTTAATCACGACAAGTGCTGTTCCTTTAGCATCTGGCAGACTAGCTTCTACTTCCTCAGGGGTACGCAATTCCTGAATACCCAGGCGAGTCAGCTCATCCCGCATCGGTTGAACCATATCTTTCATGTATTGATCAAATGACATCGACATTCGTTTCACTCCTTATTAATGGTTGTTCTATTATTTCGGGGAACATGTAATTGCCTCGGAATCCACAATCATCAATGCTCCGCCATACAAAACATGGATTTTAATGATGTGCTATCCCTATTATACATCGCCAAGCAATGAAAGCAAGGTTCAGACTCCGCCTGCGGTAAGGCTTCTTTCATATTATTATGTCTTGATCTCTGGCAAAATATGCTGCGCTTTTATCGTTGAAACGAAACCTTGAAGGTCGTGCCCTCGCCTTCCTGTGACTCCACCGTAATCGTTCCGTTGTGTCGTTCCACGATGCTTCGGCACATGGATAACCCGAGTCCGGTCCCTTTGGCTTTCGTCGTATAAAAAGGTTCAAACAGCTTCTCTTGCTTCGGTTGTGCTATGCCTGCACCTGTATCGTGTACACACAGCTCGACCTTGTCATCCACCATCCGCGTTTCGAGCGTCAGAACCCCTTTCTCTGTCATAGCTTCCATGCCGTTGCGAGCCAGATTGAGCACTACCTGCTTGATTTCTTTCGTATTCAGGTGCAGCTTAGGCACATTATGGTCAAGCATGAGTTCGATGCTCTGTCCACGCAGATTGGCATCCGCCCATAGCAGCGGGCTCAATTCATGAATAATGTCGTGCAACTGGGACTCTTCCTTTTCTGAGATCCGATTCTGGGCTAGGGAGAGAAAGTCATTGATGATGCTGTTTGCCCGGTCCAGCTCCTCCAGTACAATCTGATAGTAGTGATCTAGCGACTCAGGACTCTTCTCTTGCATTAATTGAAGGAAACCGCGTACAACCGCCATCGGATTCCGCACTTCATGAGTTATGCTGGCAGCCATCTGCCCCACCAGACTGAGGCGATCCACATTGTCCAGCTCGCTTCGCAGCATTTCCAGCTCAGTAATGTCCTGAATAATGAGCATGGCTCCCGTGACCTCTCTTGACCTTTCGTGTGAAAGAGAATAGATCGGCACGGTCCGTGATTGGAATACATAGGAGCCGTATCTTACGGTCATACCGTTGATTTCCCCATCCACAACCGCCTTACGTATACTGTTCTCCAATCTGTCAGCCTGCCCCTGTTCGACAAACTGGCTGACCGGGAGCCCAATCAGATTGGAAGTGGTCGTACAGGGGAGTTGATTTCTTGCTGTTTGCTCCATGGTATCATTAACAAACTGTACAGTTCCCTCCGGGTCCACTGTAGCGATGGATAATGGAACTGCGTTCAGTATTTGGTGAAGCTTTTCCGTTTCGGATATGTATTGATGATGAACTTCGGACAGATGTTGTTCAAGCCCCTGATGATGATGCATATGCTCAATCCAGAGCATACTAAAGCTGCCTGCAAGAACAGCACCAATGATGTACCCCAGCATGATGCCTATTCCTTGAGCTAGGGATAAAGTAGAATTTCCATCCATCAAAGGAATGCACAGCAGGGCGGATACAATCAATTCTGCTGCGATCAACGAGCTGACCATCGTTATTTTGCGTGAACGCGTATAGTGCTTGAATCGTCTGGCCGTCAACCATACAATAGGATAGAGAAGAATGCCTGTTTGAAGGAGAAACTCGTACAAGGTATAGGGATGTCCAATAAGAAAATAAGCGATTACATGGAGAAGGGTAAGCGTGAGGCCTATCACAGGCCGGCAGTACAATATGCTGATGGTAAGAGGTATCACACCCAATGAAATGGGAACGGCCGCGGGACTCGCATAATGGGCAAACAGCAAACAGAGCAGCATGCTGGCCGCACTTGTCACTGCCAGGCTGTTCAGCATCATTCTACTACGATCTGTCTTGGCCTGAACTTGTTTGGGAAGCCCCAGATAAAAAAAGGGAATCAGGAATACCGCAGAACCTGCAAGCAGCACCTGTAAAAGAATGTCCTTTAACGCAACCACCATGCCATCTCCCTCCTCGCCCGCACATTCCCTCATGTATTTCTGATTAAAACATAGGCGACAGTATATTACAATATATCCCTTGAGACTGCATAATAGAACAGTTGCTTTCATTATAAATGGTTAAAAATGTGTACCATTTGTCCTATTATCCTGCATAATTCGATTTTTAACGTCCAAGTGTACTATATATAGAAAACGGAAATAGCTGGAATCTATATGTGGTTTATTCAATTTCTTACCAGTGTTCAATTAAGTGTAATAAAGTAGACAAAATCAATGGAAAAAGAGGGTAATAATATATGTACGATGTCATTGTAATTGGTGGCGGTTCCGCAGGCTTAATGGCATGCGTTGCTGCTGCCGAGCACGGAGCCTCTGTGCTTCTGTTGGATAAGGGAGATCAACTGGGCCGCAAGCTCGGAATCTCCGGAGGCGGTCGCTGCAATGTGACCAATGCCAAAGAGACAGATGAATTGATCAGACATATTCCCGGTAACGGGCGTTTCTTATATAGTTCATTTCAAAATCTGGACAATCAGGGAATTATGCGTTTCTTCGAAAACCTGGGTATTGCCCTGAAGGAAGAAGACAATGGAAGAATGTTCCCGGTTACAGACAAGGCCAAAACGGTGGTCGATGCTCTGGTCGGGAAGGTGGTTTCTCTGGGTGTGGAGATTCGTACCAAAGAGCCTGTCACGGAGCTGATTCATGATGGACAGCATGTACAGGGTGTCAAGCTTGCCTCGGGGAAGACAGTCAAAGCCCATGCGGTCATTGTAGCAACTGGAGGCAAATCCGTACCTCAAACCGGTTCAACCGGGGATGGTTATCCTTGGGCTGAATCAGCCGGACATACAATTACGGAGCTTTACCCGACAGAGGTACCCATTGTTTCCGGTGAGAGCTGGATCCAATCCAGAGAACTTCAGGGGTTATCTTTGCGGGATGTAGGGTTATCCGTGCTGGATGCCAAAGGCAAGACTGTGATTTCGCATCGTGGTGATATGATCTTCACGCATTTTGGTGTATCGGGTCCTATCGCCCTCCGCTGCAGTCAGTTCATTCGTAAGGTACAAATGAAATCCGGCAGCACTCAGGTCACGATGAGCATTGATTTCTTTCCTGATCTCACTCCAGCTGCACTGGAAAGACAGGTCCAGCAGGTTCTGGAGCAAGAGTCACGCAAGGCAGTTAAGAACATTTTGAAAGCATGGGTACCTGAACGCATGATTCCATTACTGATGAAACGTGCCGAAATCAGCGAAGAGCTGACATTCCACCATTTTCCTAAGGGCATGCTGAGCACGTTATGCGGGCTGATGAAGGCTTTTACCTTCCGCGTGGATGGCACGCGTTCTCTCAAAGAGGCATTCGTCACTGGCGGAGGTGTGCACTTAAAGGAAATATACCCAAAAACAATGGAATCCAAGCTGCTGCCGGGTCTATTCTTTTGCGGTGAGGTTCTGGACATCCACGGCTACACTGGTGGGTATAACATTACCGCTGCATTCTCTACCGGATACACCGCTGGCATGCATGCCGCAGAGTACAAAAACGCCAGTAGTAAAGATAAATAAACATGCCAAAAACAAGAAAACCTCGAAGTGCCCACATGCTGTGGGACCCGAGGTTTTTTGACTATTCATCTGATTATGCTTTTACACTGCCGGAGAATCCATCCACTGAATCGTCAAAGGTTGGGTCATCGTCCCGATTATGCAATCCTTGTTGAAGCCCACTGTCCTGATTTCCATTTGCATAACCTTCTTGCCAATCCTCGTTAATGATATGAGCCGGAATGGATATATCCTGAAATTGATCAAACCCGTCTGTTTCAGCCAGGAACGCTGCGCTTCCTCCGTGTGACTGCACAATCTCCACCGCCGACTGTATATCCTGGCGATCGGTAGGAATGTACAATTCCAGCGGCCCCGATTGATACGGCTTATATCCAAGCTCCTTCAGCGTGGCCTCCGCCGCAAGCAATGCTGAATGGTCAGAAAAATGTACCTGAAGTTCACTATCGTCCATCATTCGTTTTTTCCTCCTCGCTACAGTTGATCTCTCCTATAGCATGGTCACTAATGGAAAACGATATGCGATTTCTACTGGAATACTTTAGCTTGAACGGGTCATTCGAATCCATCCTCCCACGGAAAGGCAGAAGAGTCCAAAGACCACGACAGCTGCTGCAACAATGACACTTAACAGCCAGCCAAGCCAGGTTATTCCCAAAGCCAAACCCATGATAAGGCCCAGCGGGATAAAAAGCATCCGAACCATCGTCAATCCTGCACGGTGCAGAGCAGCCGGGTCATAGGATAGGAGCTGCACGTAGTCTGAAGTCACGAACACATCCCATGAGCGATAAAACAGCAGGGTCAGCATAATAATCAGCAAGCAGCACACGATGACATTAACGGGAAAAGGGGGAAGCATGACTGCTGCTGTGGAGAGACTACCCAGCTGCAAATACAGTTTCATCGTGGAAGAGTCTCGAAAAAAAGCTTTGAAAGCCGTTTCGGCTGTCCGGTTGGACATGGAACGATTGCGCAGAAGCCTGCGCCTTTTGCGAAAAACGACTGTTTTTGTACGAGGAACCTTCGGCTTGGACACAGACTGACTTAACATAAGCGCTGTTAGCTTCAATCGACCTCGTAAATCCTCCCGTACATCCCCCTCAAACGTGCCCTTCATCAACAGCCTCATTTGGATCAAAGTGACAAGGATAAGGATTCCGACAAAGATTCCAGCAAGCTGTCTCCAGATCTCTCCGTCCATCCATGACGTTGTACGGATCGTAAAAAGTCCCAAGGCAATCGCGGCAGGGATGAGTCGAATCCAGCGTCTCCATCCGGTATTTCGCACCTTAATGATGTGCAGAGCGATCGCCTGAATTGAAGCTACTATACCAAACCAGAGCGCAAGGAGCGCGATAGGTGTAAATGACATGCCATAAACACGAGACCACAAGGGTGCGGTCAAGGCCGTAATCACAATCATTTTGCCCAAATGCAGCAAACAGGCTCGGAAAAGCCCTTGCTTCATTAAGGTCCGCATCCATAATGGTCTTGATTTCAGAAACAGCATGTCTGCTTCTTCCACAAAGATCAGTACACCGCCTGAGAGCATAACGATATCGATTAGCCCTGTCAGGACAGGCACAGATAGTTCAGTCGCCCATGTAGGCAGCGGTTTGGTCCATAAACTCGAATACCACCCAATCAGATACAGCAGCCCCGGAACCAGCAGATACAACCATACGGTCCAGTCCACTGCCAATCTCAGATTTTTTAACTGTCCATTGAAATGCTCTCGACGCCTGCGTCTATATAAACGAATTGGTGTATATCGCTCAGAGTTTCCCATCCCTCTATTCACCTCCCTGACTAGGATGTCAGTATATCAAAACAGTCGAATAAGGATAATTCGGGCTGCCCGGCGACAGCGCGAATCTCATCCAGCGTACCTTCAGCGGCCGATCTGCCTGCTGCAATCAGTACAAACCGGTCACAGATCCGTTCCGCTGTATCAAGTACATGCGTGGACATTAGCACCCCTGCCCCGCGGCGGCGTTCCTCATCAAGCAGCTGCAGGAAATCCTTCGTTGCGCGTGGATCCAGTCCAATAAAAGGCTCATCTACAATATATACATCAGGTGAGGCCAGGAAGCCGATCATCAGCATCATTTTCTGACGCATGCCTTTGGAAAAACTGCCGGGAAGATCATCGCGTACATGATCCATATTGAAACGAACCAGCAATTCCTCCGCTCTCGCAACAAATTCCCCTTCCTCCATTTCGTACGCCGCTGCCGCAAGATCAAGATGCTCCCAGAGAGTCATATATTCATAAAAGACAGGCTGCTCCGGGATGTAGGCATATCTGCCCTCTCCTCCAATTGCAATCTCAAACTCGGCGTGCTCCAGCAAGCCAAGCATCGTTTTGATGGTCGTGCTTTTGCCGGCCCCGTTTGGACCAATAATACCTACCAGTTCTCCTGGATACACCTGGATTTGGATGTTTTGTATCGTCGACTTGCCTGCTTCATATCCTGCCTCTGCTATATGTACGTCCAGTAT
Organism: Paenibacillus illinoisensis NBRC 15959; assembly: GCF_004000925.1. Classification (GTDB taxonomy): domain Bacteria; phylum Bacillota; class Bacilli; order Paenibacillales; family Paenibacillaceae; genus Paenibacillus; species Paenibacillus illinoisensis. The sequence goes on from NZ_BIME01000016.1 coordinate 88,552, forward strand.
GGACTGCTTCGATGCTGACTCCTCAATTTCGATCTTCATGGCCTTCACTCCCCGGTTAATGACTTGTCCAGTGTGTTCTCCATTATTCTAATGGAGTTATTAGCTTTGTGTTTGATCATTTTGAGCATCTTTAATGAATTAGAGGTGGACAATGAAAAACCTTTAAACACACAAAAAAAGCAGGGGTTCCGGAGCCCCTGCTTTTTCATGATTATCCAGTGGAAAATCATCTTACCGATTACAACCCACCACCGTTGTGGTTTCGCTCGTGGACACACTCTGGTTATGATGGTTGTCAATTAAGTACTGACACAATGATGCTATTCGCTTACAGCCACTGCCTCACTCGTCACCGTTACATCCATCTTTTTCGATCTGCGTTTTAATACATAGACCATTCCCAGAAGTGTCATTAAAATACCTGAACATACAAAGGCCGGGATAACACCAAACGATGTGACCAGAAATCCCCCTACAACAGGACCCATAATATTGCTTGCTGTCATGACGCTGCCAACAGTCCCAAATACACGCCCGGTCATGGCTTCAGGAGTTTGTTCCTGCAGCAAAATTTGAAAAGGCACCACGGCGAACCCAATTCCGATTCCTGCCAGGGCAAACATCAATATCAGCAGCAGGTTCGCACCCAGACCAGCATGCGGCCATACGCCAACAACAACGCCTGCTGCACCAATGACAAGTCCCGTTATTGATGTCCCCAGCCCCATCTTCAGCACATGCCCTGCTCTTTTCCACTTCCTCACACTCATGGCTGCAATCAACGTACCAACCCCACTGGCACCAACGCACCATCCCAACAGATCACTCGAAATTCCGGGCAGCTGTCTGAACAAGACAACGGTCTGGGAATCAGCAAATTGCAGGAACAGAATGGCGGATGCCAGCAAAATGAGAGAAGACCCTACCTGTGGAAGTGAAGCGAGCATACGAACGCCTTCCAGCGTATCCTTCAAGAAGACACCTTTCTCTCGGGATGAAATGCCCCTTTTTCCTTCTCCCTTACTTTCTTGTACGGACGGTCTTGCAGATTGGATCACCCGCTTACCCGGAATCCACAGCAAAATAATACCCGAGATGAGAAACGAGGCTGAATCCAGAATAAAACACCAGGTAATCCCAAAGGCTGCCACCAGCAATCCACCAAGCGCAGGACCTATAATTTTGGACATCTGTTCGATTACCGAGCTGATGGAAACGGCTTGAGCCAGCTGCTCATGCGGCACAAATTCCTTCAACTTCCCGTTCTTGGCGGGTGAGAATACGACGTCGAATAACGATTTGAGAATAAGCAATATGTATACATGCCAGATCTGATCGGCAAAAATGAACCCGGCAACAATCACGACTCGTGCAACGTCCGCCGCGATCATCAACCATTTCCGATTCATCCGATCCGCCAGCGCGCCTGCAAACGGCCCTGTTATCAGCACAGGCAGTGCCGCACAAAGTGTAGTAAACGTAATTTCCCACGGCGTAGCATTCCAACGTATCCCCACCAACGTCAAGATCGCCAACAGATGCAGCCAATCGCCCAGATTGGAGATGGCCTGTGCCACCATCAGTGTTACAAACGGACGGTTATGCTTCAGTCCGCGTTGTCCCTTCATTGTCATTTCCATTTCGCTTCTCCTCCACTTGCCGGAATGTTGATATGGTTTTAATTATATAAATTGGAACTTATTCCAACCTCCTTCCGGAGACGGAGAAGTGCCAACATCCGAAGGATGAACTTTCTCAGGTGCAAGCTGCCTTGGAGGAGGACGAATGCTTAAATTTTAAATGCTAAAAATGCAGATCTTGTGACATATCGCATGTTTTTCGTGGAAACAGAAGCTTACAATAAGGACATGGCGACAATCTGAATCGTCAAATGTAACCTACTCAACCCTATATAAGTTGAATATATCGATTACATGTTAATCGTAACGAAGAGGACAGAAAAAACCTGTAAAAGCAACGCGTTCACTTTATCACCGGATTTTAACTTTGAAAAAGATTCAAAAAAATCTGGGGATAACAGTGATTGGAGGGTTGTTCTGTCATCGTAGTGGTAGATAGTAACCTTATTATTTCAACTTATATCACTAAACTGAAAAGGCGGGATCAGCATGCTGGAATTACAAGAAATCGGAACCGAACGTTCACTTCATCTGTACCGCACCTTGGCCAAAACATTCAAGAGCGTGAATGAACACGCTGTATCCGGTAGCAAAGTGCACGGCTTCAACCCTACAGCATACGGGGTGCTGGAAGTGCTGTATATGAAAGGAGCACAGCCGATTCAACAGGTAGGCGCACAACTTCTGCTGCAGAGCGGGAACGTAACCTATGTCATTGATAAGCTGGAGCAAAAAGGACTCTTACTTCGCAAACACTGTCCGCAGGACAGACGGATTATATTTGTGGAACTGACAGATGAAGGTCACCGGACCATGGATGATATCTATCCAGGTTATGCACACAAGATCGATCGTGCAGTCAGTGGTCTGAGCGAGAGTGACAAGACATTGCTGTCTGAGTTGTTGGAAAGGCTTGCGCTTGGCGCAGACCGTCTATCCGCTAATGGTTGAAGAAATAACCAGGATGAATAGTAAAAAATAAAATAACCGGTTTCGCCCTTCTGCGGCGTAACCGGTTAATGCTGTGGAATCAACCCTACCTTATCCATATCAATACGGCGAGAACAACGATAACAAGGCCTCCGGCTGTTATTATGCTCGGCGCTTCCTTAGCTTACCAATCCATTTCAATATATATTGCCAAAACAAATAAACAAACGTAACGATCAGTACATATACATATGGCCCTGTATGCCGAAAAGCATCCATCCTGAGTACGAAGATTGCGAATAGAAGACCACATCCCGTCCCCAACAGGAAATAAGCTACAATTACATAAATCAACCTTGTACCAGCTCCCTTCATTTTCATTGAAGCAAGCACAGGATCGATGAACAGGGAGAAAGGCAGAATGAGGAATAGCATCGTTGCTGCATTGATCAGCAAACTTATGATCCATATATACCAAAAAGGATAGTAATACGTACCTTCTGCTCGTTCCGCCAAAGTCACCACTCTTGAAATCCCAACGTACAAAGAAATGGTTATGACGGTCAGCAAGGCTGCAAATAATTTAATGGAAAATGGCATGAACCAATTAGATTCAGTCCTTGGCTTATTCAATACACCTCAGCCCCATTCATATCAGATAACTCCATCTGGTACGGCGAAAAGTTAAAAACCTACTGTAAATTATATCAAATTTCCATTTGGAACCAACAAAAAAAGCAGCTGATCACAGCTGCCTTCTTGTGAAAATCAATGCTTTATCTCGTTGTGCTAATCAACAAAGTATTCGTCTTATGTACCGCATGGGTTCGACAATCACTTCCCGGCAACCTTGGCCTGTTTTGGCATTCCTGCCCCTGCCTCTGCCTCTTCCGGTACGATTAGACGTTTGCGTAATGCTAATGTGGTTAACCAGGATACAATCGCGATGACGAACATGATGACAAACAGGGAATGCAGACTGCCTTCCAGCACATTCCGAAGCAATGCCCATTTGTCATCCGACAAAGCAGCGTCCGTATGCGGTGCGAGCAGCTCATTCAAGTCACTTTCGGAAATGCCGGCATCGACCAGGTGCTGTTCACTGGATAATTTCGATATCCGGTAGTTCAACCATGTGCCAAATACGGCCGCGCCAATCGTTTGTCCCAGAGTACGCATGAACGTATGCAGTGCCGTTGAAGATCCGCGTTCCTGATATCCTACAGAGGACTGTGCAATGATGGTGAATATCGTAAACGCAAATCCAAAGCCAAGTCCGTAAATAAAGGTCAAAATAAACAGCACGGCCTGCGGGGATGTTCCCCCTACCAGGAAAAGTCCTCCCGAGCCAATCGCGATTCCGGTCAATCCAATGAGTGCAGTCAGACGTGACCCGATTTTCATCAGGAGACGACCCGCCAGCACGCTACCGATTAACCAGCCTACGGACATCGGCGCGAGCAGCAGTCCGGATTCAGTCGCGTTGCCTCCGCGAACGCCCTGTACCCATAACGGTAAATAACTGGTCAGGCCGATCATCAACGTGCTGGTGAGCAGTCCCGCAATATTGGCAACGCGGATGTCCCGAATACGGAACAGATGCAGTGGAACCATTGGCGCCTGGGCTCTTTTCTCAACGACAAAGAATAAGATCATGAATACAACAGCAACTGCACTCAGCCCCAAAATGAGCGGAGAGCTCCAGGCATAATACTGCCCGCCAGCTGACAACACAAAGAGCAATGCCGTTATGCCCACCGTGAAGGTCAGCGCACCGATGTAGTCGATTTTGGCGGTACGAGGTGAGATGTCTTCCTTCAAATAACGAAATACAAACCACATGGCAAGCAGGCCAAATGGCACGTTGAATCCAAAGATCCACTGCCAACCGAGATTGTCGACAAAGTAACCGCCAAGCAGCGGCCCTGCCAGGGAAGATATGCCCCACACCGAACTGATCCAGCCCTGAATCTTGCCTCGTTCTTCAATTCGGTAAATGTCTCCAATAATCGTAAACGTAACAGGCACAACCGCTCCTGCCCCAATCCCCTGAATGGCACGGAAAATAATCAGCTGCTCCATATTCTGTGAGAAGCAGCACAGCAATGAACCGAGCAAAAACAATGCACAGCCAATCAGGAACACGGGCTTTCGGCCGTACAGATCACTGATCTTGCCAAAAATGGGCGTGCTGACAGCCATCGTGAGCAGATAAGCGGTAAAGATCCAGCTAAGCAGCTGCACACTTCCCAGCTCACTGACAATCGTTGGTCCCGCCGGACCAATGACCGTTCCTTCAATCGCCGACAAAAAGGTTGCCAGCAACAATCCCGCCAAGATGAAACTGCGTTTCAAACCTCCGGTTGTATTCACACAAACCCTTCTCTCTTTGTTCTCTATATAAGTAAAACAATCATTTACGCTTCCCACTCCGGGTCAGAACAATCTTTCGATCGCTGTTATGATGTAAATAAAAAATTAAACTTATATATTCTCTGTTTATTTTTTATGCTTGCGAAGCCACTCATCATACAGCAGGGAATACATCACCATATCCTTAAATCCGGTGGAAGTATGCTGTACCTGACGCAGCAGACCTTCCCGCGTAAAGCCGTTGTTGATCAGGAACTCTCCCGAGGCGGCATTTCTTGGATCCACCAATGCTTCAATCCGGTTAAGCCCCATGGTCTCATACCCGAAAGGCAGCATCACCGAGAACACTTCGGTCATATATCCATGCCGCCAGTAGTCACGACCCAGCTCGTAACCAATCTCTCCGCGGAATGCGCCTTCAAGCTGCCATGTATTGTATCCACAGCTGCCGATAAGACGGCCTGTTTCCTTCAGTTCGATGCCCCAGCGAATCGCCTCCTCTTCCCCTGCCATATGATTAAGCAATCCAATCATATCCGCAGCTTCACTTGTCCCGATCATCGGCGCCAGATTCATATAACGGGTCACCTCCCGGTCTGACCAGTATGCGAACATCTGAGCCGCATCCCGGCGGCGCATTTTGCGCAGACGAAGTCGTGCTGTCTCGAGTTCGGGAATTCTCCCTTTAGATTTATACATGAAAAGACACTCCGATCCGATCCATCTCTGCAGACCATAAGATTCAATAGTCATCTAAACATAACCTGCGCCGAATGGCAACAGTTCAGTCATCGGTTAGATATCAAAAAAACCGGGCCGCAAGGGTCCCGGTCTTGTTGTACGTATGATTCAATCGAGCTGTCCGTAACAGCTTGTCCTGCCAGAGTTTCATCTTCAGGCGGTTGAAGCCTTCTTATCCGCTCCCAGCAGCTCATCGCTGACCCGGCCAAGCACAGCCGTAATTTCCTTATACTCTTCAATGCCTGTCCCGGTCAGGCTCCACTGGTCGCCATGGGCGGTCAGGAAGTTCTCCTGCGTGAGATGTTCAAGCTCCTGCTTGATCTCCCGCTCGCCAACACGATAGCCGCGCTCCTCCAATAGAGGCAGTGCGTCACCAACGGTCAAATCCTGATTTTGGGCCAAATATAGAAGATGAATCCGTACAAAAAGATTCTGTACCTCTGCGTGCATAATCCAAACTCCTTCCAGGGTTATAGCCCTCCGTGATTGCTAAGTAATTACCCCGTGCGAGAAGCTGAGAAACAGGATGAATTTACAGGGGTTTCCCCTTCTTAATCAAAATTCTACCGAAATCCTCCGCTTGACTAAAGGCATGCACTGCACTATCTTGAAAATAAGTACCATTTTTGCTCGGGAGGGTGATTCACCATGTTTCAAGCTGTTTCCTATGAAGGAACACGAAGCGAGCAGCACACCGCCGTCCTGGGACAGTTAAGTGCTCTGATCCGCGATGAACCAAGCGCCATTGCCAATCTGGCAAACGCTGCGGCGCTGCTCAATGTATTTTTAACCGATACCAATTGGGTTGGATTCTACCTGTATGATGGCAAAGAACTTGTTCTTGGTCCGTTCCAAGGGCTGCCTGCCTGCATCCGTATTCCGCTCGGACGCGGGGTGTGCGGCACATCTGCGGCGGAACGACGTACACTCGTTGTAGACGATGTTCATGCTTTCCCAGGTCATATCGCCTGCGATGCCGCATCGAACAGTGAAATTGTCGTGCCCATTATCAAAAACGGCGAATTATACGGGGTGCTCGACATCGACAGCCCGATCAAAAACCGTTTTGACGACGAAGATCGTATTTTCCTGGAACAGGCCGTGAAACTGCTCACAGAGCAGCTGTAACCACGGTTCTGCCGAAGGTCATTGTACCTATAATAAGCAGGTTGTTACAGCAATACGTACTGAAGATAGCCAAAAAGCACAGACCAGTAGTGGTCTGTGCTTTTTGGCTTATGCCTTTACATCCATGTTCTGCTCGCCCATGGTTACTCTATGCATTTAGGTCAATTCCTGTTCCGCTTTGATCATCATGCCGTCTCGCAAAAATTCAGCCAGCTTCGGATGATAACCGTCGTACATTTGGCGGAAATTTTGATGCTCCACATACAGATTGCCCAAATCACGATAGATTTCGGCAGTAGGCGTGTAGTAATCCTTGACCCATTCGAGATGTCTGCCAATGATGTGCTGAACTTCCGGGGATTCAGGTGTCAGGCCATCTTCGATCGCCCGCTGCAAGTCCCGGTTGATTCGGTCTATTTTTTCCTGGGAATCCAGGTAATCTTCTTTGGTTTTGAGTTCCCCGTCATAAGATACGGCTGATTCAGATTGTGCTGGATGCCAGTTTTTCGTTATGACCGGTTCATGGCTCGGTGACTCCGTTGAATCAGGCAGCATACTGTGATGCCCTTTTTTGATAAAACCCTGATACAACTCCCGGACCTCAAGCTCATACTCTCCCTGCAAATGGGAAATGGTTTTGTCCAGAGTCTGGATCAAGCCATGCAAATGCAATGCTTTCTCGAGCAGCTGAATGCGCTGCTGCTGCATCATATGAATGATATCATGATGATCTTCCTGCAGCATGGAGCCGATCTCTTCCTGTTCCACTCCCAGCTCCTTACAGAACAGAATCTGCTGGAGCTTCAACAGCTCCGGTTTCTCATAATAAACTTCATTCTGGTCTCTACCTGCAAATGCAGGTGTTAGCCAACCTGATTTTACATATTGGCTCAATTCATTCAGACTGATACCGGACATGCCGGATACGTCCGCCATGGTATACGCCATTCGCAACACCTCCTGTCTACACTGCATTATGATTCAGGGTTATTCATACTGCTTTTATGTTGATTGAGTTAGGTACAAGATTGGGACAACAATTAGTGCATTGTTTTGCGGTATGTAAAGTATTTATACCCTCCTGATGGGATGTGAACCGGGGGTCAGTAGGGAAATCGAAAGTGTTTTCACTATTTCCTATCGATCCATACAGAAAGAGCCCCACACCAACTACATTGGGTGCGGGACCTTATTATTTCATGTTAGACAGGGCAAAACAGCCTGCTTGCAAATATCCTTAATTTTTATTGAACATGACAAACTTGAGTTCTGTCATTTCTTCAACAGCGTATTTGACACCTTCACGTCCCATACCGCTCTGCTTCACACCACCGTATGGCATGTGATCCACCCGGAACGTAGGAATGTCGTTGATCATGACCCCTCCAGCCTCAATATGATCAGCTGCATGCAGTGCAGTATGAATATTGTTCGTAAAAATACCTGCCTGAAGTCCATAGATGGAATCATTCACGTGCTCAATGCCTTCTTGGACCGAATTCACAGTGTTAATAACAACAATCGGTGCAAAGACTTCCTGGCACGACACCTTCGCATCACGCGGCACGTTAACGAGTACGGTTGGACGCAGCACGCCTCCTTCAGCCTCTCCTCCTGCGGCGACCGTAGCTCCTGCCTGTTTCGCTTCGTCGATCCAATCCAGGGTCCGCTTTACGTCTTTGGCTGTAATGAGTGCCGAAACCACAGTATCCGGGTTCAGCGGATCTCCTGTCACGACTTGTTTCGCTGCTTCCGCGAAGCGGCGTATGAATTCGTCTGCAATGGCACTGTGTACATAAATGCGCTGCAATGAAATGCATACCTGACCCTGATACGTAAAGGCACCTGTCACACATCTTGGGACCACTTTGTCCAGATCCGCATCCTGATCCACAATGACAGCTGCATTCGATCCAAGCTCCAGCGTTACCCGTTTCAATCCCGCCTGACTGCGAATGCTTGTCCCTACCGCTGGGCTGCCCGTAAATGTAATATGGGCTATGCGTGGATCGGATACGAGCACATCACCAATCGTTTTGCCATCCCCACTTACCACGTTTAATGCACCATCCGGCAACCCGGCTTCCTGAAGCAGGTTCGCGATATAGTAGGCAGACAACGGTGTCTGCTCAGCCGGTTTCAGAACGATGGTATTGCCTGCTGCAAGGGCAGGTCCAACCTTATGTGCCACCAGATTCATCGGAAAATTAAACGGCGTAATCGCCCCGATGACACCCAGAGGCTGTCGCATGGTATATCCGATACGCCCTTCACCGCCCTTGGCTGCATCCAGAGGAACGGTCTCCCCTGTGAGCCGCTTCGCTTCTTCTGCGGCAAAACGGTACGTTTCCACCGTACGATCCACTTCCGCAAGCGCAGCCGTGATTGGTTTGGCCGCTTCCAGCGCAATCACTCGTGCCGCCTCTTCCTTCCGCTCTTCCAGCAGGGTGGAGAGCTTGTAAAGGATGTCTGCACGCCGGTGAGCAGGCATGCTGCGCATCTCCTTGCCGGCCTGAACGGCAGCTGTTATGGCTGCTTCTGCCTCCTCCGCCGAAGCGGTAGACACTTCAGCCAATGTTTCTCCGGAATACGGTGCCTGAAGTGCCTTATATTCTACTGATTCCGTGGGTTTACCACCGATAAACAGATGTTGTTTTTTCATTATTGAATCCTCCAATCCATCATTGCTGCAAGTTTGACCTATGAAGTTACAGCGGGTCAAGTTCATGACAGAACAATCTTGTGATCGCAGTTATCCTTTATCTATTTATACACCACAGCAGCATCTTCAACCCAGCCTTAATTCCGGCAGTGCCCTATTTCACCGTTAATACCGGGCATGCTGCTTGTTTCAATACACCGTGGCTGACACTGCCAACGACGATTTCTGCCAGCACGCTTTTGCCGCCCGTACCCATGACAATGAGGCTGCACTCTCTTTCGCGCGACACCCGGCAGATCTCGTTTACCGGGTCCCCGGCAATGAGCAGTGTCTCATAAGGGATAGAATGTCCGGACAATAGCTGTTCTACCGGTGCAATAATATGCTGCCCTTCTTCCGCAATTCGTGCTTCCAGATCTACTCCCAGAGCCGGCTCATTCAAGGATACGGAAGGATTCACATGCACAATAATCAATCTGGCGGGATGCTTCAAACTTTCAGCTAAGTCAACAGCTGTTTCCAATGCCTTATGCGCATGATCCGACCCATCAACAGCTACTACGATTCGTTCCAGCATTTCAATTCCCCCATCCATTAATGTGTAATTGCTGCATCGATATCACGCAGATGTCTACGGCGTGCAAGCAGAACCACGACACCAACCAGTACCATCAATGCGCCAAAATAAAACGGTGTTTCCGGCAGGAACCATTCCGACAATTTACCTGCAAGCCAAGGTGCCAGCGCACCGCCAAGGAAACGTACGAAGCTGTAAGCAGCCGAAGCAACCGAACGTTCAACCGGAGCAGCCTCCATAACAGCCGTCGTAATCAATGTGTTGTTGATACCAAGGAATATCCCGGCAACGATAACAGCAACAATGACAGTTGTGGACGATCCCATGACTGTACCCACGGCCATAACAATGAGGTCAATCGCAAACAGGGTCAGCATCACACTCATGGAAGGAACCGAGCCGAATCGACGCTGCAGTCTTGGTGCCACGAATACAGACGTGATTGCAAGCATGAGGCCCCAACCGAAGAACACATATCCAAGTCCATGCTCATCCAGGTTCATGACATAAGGTGAATAAGCCATCAACGTGAAGAAACCAAAGTTATACAGAAAGGCCGTAATCGCCAGTGTTTTCAGAGATGGATAACTCAGCGCCTTGAACGGATCGGACAGGGAACTGCGTGTTTTCGGCTTGGCCATTTTGGGCAGCATAAACGTAATGCTGATAAAGGCAATCATCATCAGGACTGCAACCCCATAGAATGGACCACGCCACGAGATGGAACCAAGCTCACCGCCAAGCAGTGGACCTACGGCAATCCCAAGACCCAGTGCGGCTTCGTACAAAATAATCGCTTTGGCCGTCCCTGAAGTGGACAGACCAACAATCGCAGATAACGCTGTAGCGATAAACAAGGCATTACCTAGCCCCCAGCCTCCGCGGTAACCAACCAGGGCACCAACTGTATCTGATGTTCCGCCCAGAGCGGAGAAGATGACGATAAGTAAAATCCCGCTAAGCAGCGTCCACTTGACACCGATCCGGCTGGAAACAACGCCAGTAATCAGCATGGCAATCCCGGTTACGGCGTTATAGCTCGTAAAGAGCAGGGAAACCTGGCTTTTGGATGCATGCAGCTGATCTGCAATGGCAGGCAGGATGGGGTCAACCAATCCCAGTCCCATAAATGAAATGATACACGCGAAGGCGACAGCCCAGACAGCCCGTGGTTGGGACAGTAATCCTCCGCGTGATGACGGCAGTTCGTCAGGTAAGGATGGTTCTCTTTTCATACATGATACCTCCTGGTTATAAATTGAAATTTGATTGTAATACATGAAATTTTCATTCCGCTTTCAAAAGCAAGTGAAACAAAACGGCACAAAATGACACCGGATCACCCGGTGCTTGCACGATTTCGTTTGTATGGAGTGATGTGTTGCTCCCTTGCTTATCCGTCTTCGGGATGTTCCATAGATTCATTCTTCTGTAATCGCTGAATCCCGTTCTGCACCCGTTCTCGCAATTCCTCCAGCTCTGCCTGTACGGCATGAATACTCTGCAGTTTCTGTTCAATTAACTGTAGTTGACCACCCAGCGTTTCATCCATACTCGTGAGTTTTTCAATCCGTTCCTTCACTTCGGTTGTCTGCTGGTAATCAAATCGCTGCTCATTCAGCACATCAGTCGTTGCGATATACGTATGCAGTTCCTGTAGAGAGAAGCCAAGCACTTCCTTGGCACGGACAACCTTTTTCAAATAGTCGATATCCGCTCTCGTATACAGCCGCGTGCCACCGTCCGTCCGCTGAGGTGAAGGCATGACACCAATCTCTTCGTAATACCGGATGGTACGCTTCGTCAACCCACATTCCTTGGCTACGTCGTCGATCTTATACAAGCTCATTTCCTTCACCTCACTTTTAATATATCTATAATGTTATGTACATAATTATATATAATTATAACGTTAACGTCAACGTTAGATTTCAATCGCAGCAGCGCCATGAACCTCGCCGAACACAAAAAGACCCGCCTCCGCGGATCCTCTGCCTCTATCTTTTTTACATCGAACAAAGATTTTCTATGATGCACCTTGCTCGCTTTGCTTCCGCTTCTGAGCATGCTGTACTTCCTTTAAGCGCCCTTCCACTTTTGTAAACAGTCTGAACGTATAGAACGCAACTGCAAACAGACTGAGTACGAGAGCCTGTACATCGGTAAACCAGAATCCAAGAATACCAAACACCGTAATAATGACCCCAAACTGCATCATCAGGTTGGCGCTGTAACGCTGAGCTTCGTCCCATAAATCGGGATCACTCATGGCGCGCGGGGTACGATAACCATATATGCCATTAATCTTTTTCGGCGGTTTTTTGAACAGCATTAATCCCAACACGAAATAGCACACTCCGCATATTAACCCTACAATTGCTCCTGCCAAGTTGTTCTCCCCTTCTCTTCAAACGTGCCTCTAAACATGCCTGCAGCCATAAAAATAAAAAAACGGCTCTACGTATATACGAAGAGCCGCGTCGTTCGTTTCGAAAACTTAAATGTTCTTTACGCGCAGCACCCGCATGGCGTTCAGAACGGCCAGGACCGTTACGCCTACATCGGAGAAAACAGCTTCCCACATCGTAGCTATGCCGAACACCCCCAGCAAGAGGAAGATCACCTTAACGCCCAAGGCAAAACCGATATTTTGCCAGACAATCATTCGTGTCCGCTTCGCAATGCGGATCGCGCTTGCCAATCGGGATGGCTCATCCGTCATGATGACCACATCTGCGGCTTCGATGGCAGCATCAGACCCGAGTCCTCCCATAGCTACGCCTACATCCGCACGAGCCAGCACAGGTGTATCATTGATGCCATCCCCGACGAACACCATTTTCTCCTTCGGAGACTTGCCCGCTTCAAGTTCTTCCAGCCGTTCAACTTTGTGTTGCGGCAAAAGCTCAGCGTATACCTCATCGACTCCCAGCTCCTGGCCTACGGCTTCACCAACGGCTTTGGCATCACCTGTGAGCATGACCGTTTTGCGGATGCCAAGTGTCTTCAGTGCCTGTATCGCTGCTGCAGCATCATCCTTCACTTCGTCCGCAATGATTAAATGGCCAGCATATGCGCCTGCTTCAGCAACGTGTACCACTGTTCCCACCGTTTCAGGCTTGGTATAGAGAATACCCGCCTGTTCCATCAGTTTGGCGTTCCCTGCCAGCACCTCACGGCCATCCACACGGACTCTGATCCCATGCCCGGCAACCTCGTCATATCCTTCAACACCTTCTGTACGGATATCTTGGGCCCAGGCTGCACGAATGGATTCGGCGATGGGGTGATTCGATTGGGCCTCCGCGATCGCTGCGAGTTCCATCAGTTCACCTTCTGTACGTCCACCTTCCGGACGAATAGCCGTTACGTTGAATACACCTTTGGTTAGTGTACCCGTTTTATCGAAAACAACTATTTTCACATCATTCAATGCTTCAAGGTAATTGCTGCCTTTCACCAGAATCCCGTTACGAGAAGCAGCTCCAATCCCGCCGAAGAATCCGAGTGGAATGGAAACCACCAGTGCGCATGGACAGGAGATGACCAGAAAGACCAGTGCACGATAGATCCAATCGGCAAATGTTGCACCACTAAGCACGAGCGGAGGTACAAACGCAATCAACGCTGCAAGAATAACGACGACCGGCGTGTAATAACGGGCAAATTTACTGATGAAATGTTCCGTTTTCGCTTTGCGGCTGCTGGCATTCTGCACCAGATCTAGAATCTTGGATACCGTCGATTCTCCGAAGGTTTTGGTCACTTCAATCGTCAGCATACCATTCTTATTCACAAAACCACTGAGTACATCACTTCCAGGCTCCAGTTCCCGAGGGACGGATTCCCCTGTAAGAGCAGACGTATCCACCATGGAATGTCCTGCCTTCACTATTCCATCCAGCGGAACCTTCTCACCCGCACGGACAACGATGCGATCACCGATACGCACATCTTCTGGAGCGACACGCTTGGTCTCATCGCCAGAACCGACCAGAATATTGGCATAGTCCGGACGAATATCCATAAGCGACTGAATCGATTTGCGAGAGCGGTTAACCGCCATCCCCTGAAATAGCTCACCAAGCTGATAAAAGAGCATGACCGCTACCCCTTCAGGATACTCACCAATGGCAAAAGCACCAATCGTTGCAACCGACATCAGGAAGTACTCGTCGAATACCTGACCCCGAATAATGTTTTTGAACGCCTGGAGAACGATATCTCCTCCTGCGATCAGATAAGCGACTACATAGAGAGCGAGCTGTGCCCATCCGTCCAGTGGGGACCAGATGGCCGCAGCAAGTAGGGCAGAGCCAGCAGCAAGCCTTGCAAGCAGCACCTTCGTCTGTCCTGCACCATGCTCGTGCGAATGCCCGGCATGCGCATCATGATCATGTGAATGACCGTGATCATGCCCGGCATGACTGTGATGATCATGCGCATGATGATAAGCACCATGACCATGGCTATGGTGCTGCGCTCCTTCATGATCATGGTCATGAGAATGACCTGTATGTTCGTGATAATGTCCTTCGGCCGCAGTTCCTGCATGTGTGTGCAGTTGGCCGTCCAATTGATCTCCCAGCCCAGCAGAAGCCTGATTGCCGAGCGGTGGTCTCCCTTTTTCCGAGATGCGAATGTGCGGCTCAAGCCGCAGGACCTTACGCTTCGCTTCTTCCAGAACTTGCTCATCCATATCGGAAGTTGTATGCACCAGTAAGGTTTTGGTTACGAAATTAACGGAGCAATCCGTGATACCCTTGATTTTTTTGACACCATTCTCAATCTTCAGCGCACAATTGGCACAATCCAATCCATCCAGCAGCAGTTCCCGTTTCACCTGTTCCTGACCGGTTCCCATGTGAATTCTCCCCTTTGCAGTTCGAAGCAGCATGAACATTTTAATTGAAATTAATATATGAGCAATCATTCATATGTTTGATTAACCCTATTATATGCACGCCTAAACTGGAGTGTCAACGATTGATGTTGATTTTACAGACAGAATATGCTAATAGTAATCATTTCGCTTTAGACGTTTTTTGGATATAATAGGCGTATAGTTGCTAGCATAGGCGGTGATAGGAAATGGAACAACCGGTTAAAGCGCCAGCGGATTGTGATGCGGCCTGCTCGGGAACGGAAGCGGACGTAGAGTCTATCCGCACTTCCCTTATAGATCGGGAGACTTCTTCCGAGATGGCGGATTGGTTCAAGGCGTTCAGTGACCCAACCCGACTACGTATTATTGATGCGCTGTTGCAGAAGGAATTATGTGTACATGATCTTACGGTGCTGCTTGATATGGGACAGTCGGCCATTTCACACCAGCTGCGTTCACTCCGCAACATGCGGATCGTCAAGCGCCGCAAGGAAGGCAAGACGGTGTATTATTCTCTGGATGATACGCATATTGAGCAAATCTTCCTGCAAACGCTCCAGCATATTAAACATGGCTAGGCGTAAGCCTGCCTGTTCAGACAAAGAGAACCCCCGTCTTTCGGCTGCTGCCGATGACAGGGGTTCTCTTTTGTTAAGGGTACCGTTTTCCACATGCAATACCTACAGTAAATTGTTTTTGTTTGGATCATACAGACCGGAACGGCTCTTGAACCAATTGAAGATGTGGGATACACAGACCTTAAGCACCGCATAACCCGGAACGGCCAGCAGAATGCCCACCACACCGAACAGATTGCCTGATGTCAGAATGACAAAGATAATTGTGATCGGATGAATCTTGAGCGTTTTGCCCATGATCTGCGGAGAGATAAACTTCCCTTCAATCAACTGCACAATTGTCCATACCGCCACCATTTTCAGCAGCATCACTGGAGAAGTCACCAGCGCCACAATGAGTGCAGGCGTAATCGCAATCGCAGGTCCCAGATACGGCACCACGCTGGTAAAGGAAGCGATAATGGCCAGAATCAATGCGTAATCCAGTCCAATGATCATATAACCGATATAGAGCAGGATACCGATACAGAAGCTCACGATAATTTGCCCGCGAATGAACGAACTGATCTGGTGGTTAATGTCGTGAAGTACCTCCATGGCACCCGTACGGCTTTTGATTGGCAGAAACGACAGGATCTTCTCCGGAAGCTTCTTCCCGTCCTTAAGCAGGTAGAACAGAATAAATGGTACCGTTACAATGGATAATACCGTTTCGGTAAAAGCGCCAAGGAAACCACCGAGTTTGTTCCAGGTGGAATTCAGAATCTCTGTTGCTTTCTCGGAGATCGTTCCCCACCAATCCTGCCAGTTCATGTTCACCGTTTCCTGGACCTGACTGAACAGCTGACTGCCCGTAAGCTCCTCGAACTGCTGTCTGACATTTTCACTATACATCGGGAAATTGGCGATAAGCCCCATAATCTGATTGCGGAGCACTGGAATGACTGCCAATACCACAACCGTCAAAATGCCGCCAATCGCGAGGTATAGGATCAGTATCGACCATCCACGCTTAATCTTCCACTTTTCCATCACATCCACCAGCGGATTCAGCAGATAGTAGAGGATACCAGACAGAATGATAGGCAGTACAATCGTCTTGATTAGCACCGCAACTGGATGCAGTACAAAGGATATCTTCGTTAGCACCATCACGTTTAGTCCGACCAGCAGCAGAATCAGCAGAAATAGGACAAACTTGTTGTTCAGAAAAAACCGCTTAAACCGATCCGGCCAAATGCGGGGTTGTTCGGGTTGCTCCATGGGCATGTCTTCCTCTCTTATGTATCTG
Source organism: Paenibacillus illinoisensis NBRC 15959 (assembly GCF_004000925.1). GTDB lineage: Bacteria > Bacillota > Bacilli > Paenibacillales > Paenibacillaceae > Paenibacillus > Paenibacillus illinoisensis. The sequence continues at coordinate 105,357 of NZ_BIME01000016.1, forward strand.
ATCATGATAAAAAATAAGCTTTCATACTGCATGCCTCATGCACATGCGAATAAAGAAACTTGTACAAGCCAACATATGTATAATGCTCTTGGTTTATACGTACGGCTCTTTTAACCGTTTCAAAATAGACCGTAATGTCATTTTACCCTAAAAAATCAGAACTGCCTCATATAATCATTGGGATGAGTTCTTGATAATTAAAAACGGACCGCCTCTTGCGAGAGCGACCCGTTATTGAATCCAATATTCTAATCCTTGTTCATGTGCTGTTAAAGTTATGCTTTACCCGCCAATTGTGCGATCAATTCATAAGAATGCAGACGTGCCTGATGGTCATAAATCATGGATGTAATAATAAGCTCATCCGCTTGTGTCTGGGTAATAAATGATTCAAGCTGTCCACGTACCGTCTCAGGTGAGCCGTTTACGGCTGCTTTCAGCGTCTGTTCCACTCCAGCTCTCTCGCGGTCGGTCCATTTGCCTTCCATATCGGCTGGTGGCTGTACCAGTCCTGTTGTCCCGCGGATGATGTTCAGGAACTGCTGCTGCATCGTTGTGCCGAGCCATGCTGCTTCTTCATCCGTATCTGCAACAACTGCATTCACACCTACAATAACATGCGGCTCCTTCAGTGTGTCGGAAGGCTGGAAGCTGCTTCGATATGTTTCAAGGGCAATGCGAGTATAATCGGGCGAGAAGTGGCTGGCAAAAGCAAACGGCAATCCAAGCCGCCCTGCCAAACGTGCACTGAAATCACTGGAACCGAGCAGGTAAATTGGGATGTTCAACCCTTCACCCGGCACCGCACGAACAGGGGCATGATAGGATGTAGCAGATGCATCGAAGTACGCTCTCAGCTCAGCCAGCAATTCCGGGAAGTCTTCTCCGCTGTTGAGATCTTTGCGCAGTGCAAGAGAGGTACGGCGGTCACTACCTGGTGCACGGCCCAGTCCAAGATCGATACGGCCCGGATACAGGGATTCCAATGTTCCGAACTGCTCAGCAATAACGAGTGGTGCATGGTTGGGCAGCATGATGCCACCGGAACCGAGACGAATCGTATTCGTGCCACTTGCCAGGTATCCGATCACTACGGATGTTGCGGAAGAAGCAATACCGGGCATATTATGATGCTCAGCTACCCAGTAGCGATGGTATCCCCAACGCTCCGCATGCTGTGCCAGATCCAGACTGTTCCGGAGCGCATCTGCGGGTGTAGCACCCACAACGACAGGAGCCAAATCCAGGATGGACAGCTTAACGTCGCTAATATGTTGTTTATGGGATGAAACTTGATTATCAGTAGTCATTATGAGAAGTTCTCCTTTGGTGAGATATATTTTTGTATATCCAGATATATAGATGTAAAAACACATAGAAATAGGAGTTACCGCATTATTCTTCGCCGTTTACATCCGGACGGAATCCCCGCCTGCTGCTGCATTCTTGCTTCCGTCCTGGCGTCCGGCTTTATAACTCGTGCTGTACATACTCGGCAAATTGACGAATGGTTTCTTCGTTGCGGCGATAATACGTCCACTGGCCCCTGCGCTCGGAGAGCAGCAGCCCGGCTTTGAGCATGGTCAGCAAATAACTGGATATGACGGATTGAGCCAATCCAGCCTTCATCTGAATGGTTCCGACACAGATCCCGCTCTTCCCTCCATCGGGATGCTGGGACAATTCCAGAGGTGAGAAATGCTGCTCCGGATCTTTGAGCCATGACAGTATCTGCCTGCGTGTCTCGTTGGACAAAGCTTTAAATATGAGTAAAGGTTCCATGGGTAAGATTATACCCCCTTTCTTCTATTTTGCAAACCAAACAGGTCGATTCATCGTCCGAATCGACCTGCCAATTGTTGCATTAGTATTCGTTAGAATTTGGTGCTTACCGTTTGCTTCACTTGCTCCAGCATGGATTGATAAGCCGCATCATCCAGATATCCGATACTGCCAAAGAACAAATGATCCACGGATTCAATGCCTACGAAATCAAAGATTCCGACATCGGAGGTCATTTTCATACCGGTAGTCATGCCAATTTGGTCATATATGTCACTAGGCGTTCCGTGTGTATTGATAATCAGTCCTTTTTTGCCTGTTAACAGCTTCTCGATTCCTGCTTCGCCTGAAGCATAAGCAAAGCCATATGCAAATACCCGGTCAACGTACCCTTTCAAAATTGCCGGCAGCCCAGTCCACCAGATTGGGTAGATAAACGTAATTGCATCGGCATCCGTGATAAACTTCTGCTCTGTCGCAATATCCTGTGGATTCTGTCCTGCGCGCATGGATGCCGTGTCAGCTGCGCTCAATACAGGCTGAAATTCCAGGGCATACAGATCACGAACAACAACCTCATGACCTTGGGCTTCAAGTGCTTCTACAGCTGTGTTTAGAATGGCGCGATTGAAGCTGTCTGCGTGGGGATGTGCATATACGATAAGATGTTTCATAATAAAGTACCTCCAGGTTTTTGTTATATTATGTTGCAGTATAGTGGAGCAATTAATACTCACTAGACATATTCATAGATATCTATTCTTTTGTCCAAAAAAATTTTTTCTTTTTTTATAGCTTATGGACAATTCCAATCAACAGACTCTCCAGCTGTTCCGCTTGCTCATCTGTCATTCCACCATAGAACATGTCCTGAATCGTTTCCGATACCTGTTCAAAAATGGGCTTCAGCTGCCGTCCTTGCTCTGTGAGGCGAATCAACGTCACCCGGCTGTCTTCCACACTCTTGCTGCGTTCCACATAGCCCAGCTTCTCCAGCTTGTTCACAAGCACGGTGACTGTTGGTTGTGTGCGATGGACACGTTCAGCCAGCATCTTGATGGACAGTGAATCTTCACGGTACAAAAACATCAAAATGTCACCGTGGGATGGAACAATCCCCGTAACGTCATGCTGCTCCAGTTCCTGAACAATGCGTTTGTTTACATGATCCCTAATCCTTGCGATTAGTGCAATTGCATTATATTTTGGCATGTCCTCATTATACATAGATATCTATATATAAGCAAGCTTCATTTCTATAGAAGTTTTATATGAGCGTTGGCATTTGCAAAAGCAGCCCCTGCTACCTCCTTGATGTAACAGGAGATAACCGAGGCTTACTTCGGATGATTTTATTTACTCAATCCATTGTGTAATCTTGTCCAGAGGCTGCCTTGACTTTTCGCGTTTTGGTTCCTCTGCACGATAGCCAAAAGCCGCCATCATCGAAATGTCCCACGCTCCATCTTCGAGCAAACCTTCTTCTTCGAGAATACGATGTACATCCTGGTAGCTGAAACCTTCAATCGGGCAAGAATCGATGCCAATAAGAGCTGCCGAGGTCATCATATTGCCGAGTGCAATGTAAGTCTGTTTGGATGCCCAATCGAATAGCGTTTTTGGGTTCTCAAGCAGACGCTGATTGTTTTGAAAATTTCCATATGCCGCACTTGTTAACTCGAATACATCATCCGGCATCCCCTTAATCTCTTTGAGCATGTACTCCGCATAAGGGGAATTATAACTTGCATCGGTCCGGGCCAGGATGACCACGAAATGGCTCGCCGTTGCCAATTGCTTCTGCGCTCCAGAGGATACTTCAGACAAGCGCTGGCGGAGCTCTGGTTTTTGCACAATCAAGAACTTCCATGGCTCGAATCCGATCGAACTCGGTGATAACCTTCCTGTTTCCAGAATAAATTCAAAATCCTCCGCTGTAATTTTGCGTGAATCGTCAAATACCTTCGTCGCATGCCGGAAATGATACGCGTTCAAAATTTCTTCCTTTTTCATTGCTTGTGTTGTAGGCTCCATGAAACTCCACTTCCTTCTCTTTTATTATTGAATGGTATGCTGACTCTCGGTGTCTTCATTATTTTCATCATTTGCTTAAGTATTAGTTTAGAATCTATAACCACAAATTAAAAGTACGCACATTATTGTTTCTCAGTATTTAAAAGTAAGTATTGTGTTGTTACAAAGAAAAAAGCTGCTTCGAGAAGTTGATTATTCTCCTGGGCAGCTTGTTCCATACCTTGTATGCTTTACAATTGTTCCATGAATTGAAATTCCGAGATGACTTCATAGCCTTCATGCCGAAGCAGAGCTGATGTGACACCTTCACCTTGTACCTTGTGATTAGCGAAGTTACCATCATAGATGGCTTGTGTGCCGCAGGAAGGACTGAATTCCTTCAACACAATGCAAGTAACGTTGAGTCTTTTGGCCCATTCCAGCGTTTGATAGGCTCCCTTAATATACAGTTCTGTAACGTCCCTGCCACCTCTCTCAATCACCTGGGCTGTGCCTGCGAGCACATCCTTACCTGTACCTCCGATAACTTCTGCCGGTTCCCGCGGAGTGGAGAATCCACCGAGCAGTTCCGGACAGACCATCAAGGCCTGCTCTTGCGCTACGAGCTCCTGAATCTTCTCATCCAGACTCGCTGTTCCGTTGTAACGGCAAGCTACTCCTGCCAGACATGAACTCACCAAATATTTCATTATGCTCTCCTTATGTTCAATTCCTCAGCTATTAGGATTGTACCATACGGATTAAACTTAAAGATCTGATATTGTAATCATGGTAATGCGTGCATCTTCTTCATAACGAACTTGAATCATATTGGCCATCTCTTCCAAGCGGAATGTTGCCATGCCAATATTCTTTGTATCCCGCTCAAAGACATATTTATCAAGATCAATATCGAACATTTTTTGGATTATCGGTGCTGCATTCTGCCTGATTATTTTTTCGTCCATGTTACTCAACTTCTCAAAGTAGAGCTCATACTCCTCACCAGTTTCGAGTTCTGGAACCCCCCTCTGAAAATCCATTACAGTATATTCATTGCTATATCTCCCACCAACACTCCTTACCAAATACCGATCACCAAAATAGAGGGCCGTTGTTTCTTCAAGCTGCTTATCATTTTGAGTAAACGTTACACTTTTCAAAGCTGGTGCTGGCTCACCAGACAAGGCTTCAATCGAGCTTCTCGCATTGGTTATCAGATCTGTGGACACTGTGTCGCTACTCACTGTACCAGAAACCGAAACTGCTTCATCCCGTGTCCACTCAATGCTGCCACTGCCCTTCCCGTTCTCCAAAAATAATGTGGTGAACCATACAGGCTTCTCCTGACCCTGCTTCATCTTCACATAACGTCTGGCTGAGATCGGCTTCAACGTTGGATCACTGTTAATTCCTTTAAGAAGCCCAGGGACTTGACGCAAAAATCGGTGCTCAAGCTCATTCCCAGGCATCTCACTTCGCATATCGGCTTCAACCAGTGCTCCAGTCTTCCCATCCAGCCACATCTTGGCATACTCTGATTTATTCACGTCGCCAGCCTCGATATATACCCAGCCGGTAATTGGCCCTTTCTTAGCATAATGGACTTCCAGTTGTTTACCTAGATAGTCTCTCATCGACATAGCCACAGTTTGCTTCATCTCACTTGTTAGCAGGTTCATGCTAGGGTCATCTGAGAGCTGCAGAGCAGACACAGGATACACCCTCTCTACAATGGGCTCCAGAACCTGTCCATTCCATAAGATAGCTGCTGCTGCTGCTACCGCAACTGTCGTCACTACAACAACTTTCCGGGGACGTGAACGAGCAGTGCGACGGTTCCGCTTCATAATCTGTTGTTTCTGTTTGTGATCTGGAGCATCATTGACATGTTCCTCACCCGTTTTCATCCATTCCACCTGACGAAGTACATTCTGCTTGTGCTGGTCTTGAAAAGGAGACGATGCAAACGGCTCCTTGCGGATTTCTTTTTCCCAGTCTTCATCCTTGAACCTCATCTATTTCTCTCCTCCCATTGTTTCCGCACTTTATCTTTGCCCCGTGATAACCTCGATTTCACCGTGCCTGTACTGATTCTCAGCATTTCCGCAATTTCGTTCATGGTGAGCTCATACTTCAGATGCAGCAACAAGATCTCACGAAACTTATCCGGCAGAGCCATGACGATGTCCCATATTTCATGTACATGCTCCCTACTTATTACCTCGGCTTCAGCTGAGGGATGGGCATAATGTGCAGGCGTCATCTCACGAATATGTGAAGGACCCTGTTCTGATTCAATCGGTAGTGTCTCCCCCCATAAACTGCTGCGAAAAAACCTCGATTTCCGGTATGTAAATGTCGTATTTCTAGCAATGGTGAGCAACCAGGTTTTCAGGGAACACTCCCCGCGAAAGTGTTTAATCCCGGAATATGCCTGAATAAATACTTGCTGTGATATTTCGTCTGCCTGCTCTGTACTTCTGGTCAAAAAGTAAGCATAGTTCCACACATCATTCCCATAGTCATCCATCATGCTGCTGAGTGTGTAATTGTCGATCGTCTGGGCCTGGGCCAGAAATTGATATTCCAACGGATGTTCACCTCACTTAATAAGACTGTATCCATTCCGGTTTGGTTCCCGATCCGATCATTTTCTCATTTCCTTTTCTGAAATTAAATAAAATAAACCAGCAGGGTTCCAACGATCTGAACCTACTGGTTAAGCCCTCTTCAGGCTATGCCGCCTAATACTAACCATTCTAGTCAACTTACAGATAGCTCATGCTTTAACTGCAGCAATCATGAGAAACATGGGACGACGATTCTCGTCTCGCATACCCGGGAATTGATCCATCATCTCAGGCGAAGGTTTGGACTCAGCCACCTGCTGAATCACAAATCCCGCCTGGATCAGTTCATTCAGATGGGTTGCCAATGTCCGGTGGTACTTAACTACGTCCTGATTCAGAAAATTGGTAACACGCTTTCCCTCCTGATGATAGTCATCCACAGGCCAATGCATAATCTCACCTTGAGGCCCATAGTGCCAATCCTGCGCAGCACGAGCCGTGAAGATCGGATGTTCCACTGAATATACCAATGTACCACCCTCGACAAGACAAGCATGGATTTGAGCAAATACCTGATCCAACTGTTCAATGTAGTGCAGTGCAAGCGAGCTAATGACCACATCGAATTGTTCAGGGGCAAATTCAATATCTTCAATGGCCATATGCCTGTACTCAATTCGTGAATCATCCGTCATCTCCCGTGCACGCTGCAGCATATTCCCAGATAGATCCACGCCAATAACTGATCTGGCCTGCTGCTCCCGTGCGTATCGGCAATGCCAGCCAAAGCCACAGCCCAGATCCAGTACATTTTTGTCCTTTAACTCAGGTAACATGGTTCGCAGTTTATACCACTCACCTGCCGCCTCAAGCCCTTGAGTAGAACGAGCCATCTGACTATAGTTGCTGAAAAATTCTGACTCATCATATTTGTTCTGCTTCACAAACAGATCCCCCTTTCTTTATTAAAAAAGATTACAGTAACTCTACTACATAAACGAGGTTTTGGAGGAAAAGTTGCCAAGCAAATTCGTCCCGTGTTATTATACAGAACGAACGTTCAGTATTATTTATCACAGAATGAACATTCAGTTTATTAAATGGAGGTTATTATGAACACGAACTGGACGCATCCCCTCGAAAGGCAATCTGTAGGAAAAGCTTTTGTAAGCTACCTTGTGCCATCCATACTTGGGATGCTGGTCATTGCTTTTAATTTTATTATCGATGGCATCATGGTTGGGCACAAACTTGGATCCACTGCGCTCGCCGGAATTGGTATTGCTTCACCGGTATACACCCTTTTTGTAGCGATGTCGTTATGGATCGGCATGGGCGGAGCTACCCTGTATTCCAACCATATGGGTCAAAGGGATATGACCACCGCCAAACAAATATTCACGAAATCAATTACGATTATTCTGTTAATTACGATGGCTATAGGGTATACCGCATTCACGTTCAAGGACCAACTGGTCTATGCTTTGGGTGCCAATGCAGAGACGTTTCCCTATGCCGCTGACTATATAAACATCATGCTGTTGTTCGGATTTGTCTTCACCATTGAAAATGCCCTGACGATCTTTGTCCGTAACGACGGTGATCCCAACACCTCCATGTACGCGCAGATCACATTTGCCGTAGCCAATATCGTTCTTAATTATGTAACGTTGTATGTACTCGAATGGGGTGTGCAAGGTGTGGCCATCGGTACAATCGTCTCGGCATCCTTAGCCCTGCTTGTCCTGTTGTCTCACTTTTTCAAAAAATCCAATAATCTTGTCTTCACTCGGTTCAAATGGAATACGAAACTGCTCGGAACCATTGTTCTTATTGGTTTTCCCAGCTTTCTTGCCGAACTTGGCATGTCTGTCTTCTCCATCTCACACAACATTTCACTGGACCGGATCGCAGGTACGGATGGTGTAGCATCCTTTACGGTACTGAATTATATCCATGGTGTAGTTTTGCTTGCTTTTCTGGGTCTGGCTTCTGCTGCCCAACCTCTGGTTAGTTACTATCATGGAGCCAAACAGATGGCGCGTGAAAAACAAACCATTCGCATAGCCTCCAGAACGGCTCTGGCTTGTGGTGTCATACTGCTGCTTGTTGTGCAATGGGGAGCACCTTACTTCGTTCAGATCTTCGGAAGCTTCAGTGAGAGTGTCACAAGCAATGCCGTGTACGGTTTAAGAATATTTACTTTTGCCTACCTGTTTATGGGGATCAACTTTGTCATGAGCACCTATTTCCAATCGATAGGGAATGCCAAAATGGCGATCTGGATCACGGCTGCACGGGAGATGATCATCATGATTGCATTCATTGCAGTCCTTCCATCTTTCTGGGGCGTTACGGGTGTATGGCTTGCTGTTCCTCTCTCCGAGATGCTTGTTCTTGTGACCATCGCTATTTATTATAGGAAACGTACTGTTTCGGAGAGGATTCATAGTCTGATTATTGAATAGATGTTAACTTTACAGTTAAAAGACCTGCCTAATCCATGGATTAGACAGGTCTTTCACATCATATTCAGTTGAATGTCATAGAACGCGAATTAATTAATTCAAATTTGGGATTAACCCACTTTCCCCAACTATATTCGAATATCGAACCTGCCATTGCTGTCCGTTGTTGCGTCGAGCCCATACTTGTTCAGAATTTGTATAGATCCCTATGGTACAGTTGAATGATTAACCTGATTGGATGGTGCACGAACGAATGGACAAGGCATACTTCGAAGAAATGCATAAACTTGGGCATGATGATGAATTAAGATATCGGCTTCTTATTAGAGGCGTTAAACAATTATTAGAGAATCAGAAAAAGGAGCGCATCAAACGCACCCGATTGCTCAATCTCCGCAAGAAAAAAGAGCCTCAGGCTGCTAACTGGTCGTAAACATATAAGAAGTCACAAATAGATAAGAATTTCATCTTAAGTAAAAAAACAAATGATTTAGTGCAACATCCCCACCGGGTAGGTCCCTATTTATTTCTTAACTAAAATTGTGTTTATGAGTCATAATATAAGGAGGCCCTATTCTTATTGAATAGGGCCTCCTCTTTATTTATTTAATAGTCATTCTTATAATAATCATAATTGAATATAAAATAAAAACCACCACCGAATATCATCGGCAGTGGTTC
>NZ_BIME01000017.1 GCF_004000925.1 Paenibacillus illinoisensis NBRC 15959
GAACCACTGCCGATGATAATCGGTGGTGGTTTTTATTTTGTTTATAAGGCTGTATTAAGTGAATGCAAGCGTCATCAGAAGGTAACAGTATTGTTACAGAATATAAGTAGGAAATCAGTATAATAGGACTATGTTAAATATGCTAAAAGTACCTGACCACAGAGCTGTGAAATGTGCAGCTGTGAAAAGGAGGGTGTGTGTGTTAAGTTGGCGGAGACTTGGGCTGTATTCATTTCTAATGATTGGTTTGTTGGGTGTGCTTACAGGATGCGGTGATACCGGACCTTCCTGGACTTCATATGAAGGCGCAGTCAACGAGAAGAGTTTCCCTGTACCGAAAGTAGCGAATAAATCGGACCAATCCGGAAACAATTCGGAGATGGACTATGTTCGATATACATTGTCTGGTATTAGTGAGAGTACCAGTTTGCCTGAAGTATATCTAGACGAGATTAAAAGCTGGGGCTGGACGGAGACACAAGCCAAGAGTACATCAAATACCTCAAACTCTCTTCGTGTGTTTGCTAAAGAGGGGCATATTGTGCATCTAGCTGTACATGATGGATTCTTTACGCTAATGGTACCTCGGAATGATACTGCGACAACAACGGTGAAATCCCTTGCTGATGATGAAGAGTAAGAGTACGGTTTGTTTTGTAACATTGTAATGTTCAGACGATACAAGTTCCCGTAAGCCTACGGGGGCTTTTTTTATTTCAGTGAAGAGGAGATACTTTGCGTTGCTGTAGAAGTCTAATGGAGTCCATTCTAGAACCTGGCCTAAGATTAAGATGAGTTGAGCTTCATAAGCTGCCAAGTTACTGCACGTACCATGGGCTCCATGGAAGTCGATACTCCTATACTAGAGGGAAGGCCCTAAAGCAGCTTCTATAAGCATATAGGGATCCTCAGTCATGGTAGTCCAAGCCACTAGTTAAAGCGTAGAGACATGAGCTGAAAATAGTCTTGAGACGAAGAGCAGTAGAAATATGGCTGCTTAATGGGGTACAGTTTAAACGGCTACAATGTCTGATCAATAGATAGAGGATGAGAACGGGAATAAAATAAGTGGGGATAACCTTGTTAGCTTGTACCCATGCTGTGGATAAAAGAAAGGCTAGTTAGAACAAACAAAGGTTATCCACAGTGGATAACCTTTGTTCATTATTAAAGAGTAGGAGAATGCTCGATTGCTTACGAAGATCATGGTTCATTTTCTAAGCCAAGCTGGGAGCAAGGTTTATGTATTGCACATGTACATATATTGCTTTTCATAAAAGAGGTAAAGGCGTTATTGCAGATAGTACGAAACGTCCTCTTCATTTAGTTTGATTAATCCGTCTTTGCGTTCACGTGAGAGAATCATAACCACGTACAGACGGGGGACGAGCAGCCACAGATGCCAGAAAATCAGTGATAGCGTGAAGGACAGCGGAGACCAGATCAGGCAAACAGTAATGATGCATAGTCCAATCCAGCTCATGTTCAGATGTACTCTGACAAACATACGGTAGCTAAAGTGCTGATCCGGAATATAACCTAACCAAGGCATATGGAAGTTCCAGCGCCAGCGTTTGGCATAAGAGGCACGGACCAGAAGCAATATGGTTCTGGCAATGACGTAATGAATCCATAGGGTGATCGGCCCTGCCAGCAGAAAAAAGAAGAGGCCGGTCCAGGAGAATGCCAGTAGATTAAAGAAGAGCATAATGATAGGCAAGCACAGATAGCTGTAGATGACACTGCGGGCAATAGCCTTTTTTTTCAGAAGCCGGTACTGATAAAATGTAGCTTTATTCTCCGGTTCAGCGGTCATACGATTACAAATCCTCCTTCTGGGATCACGTTTCGTGTGTGGACGTATGCTTGTACGTTGCTGTCATGCAAATGATCCATATGCGTATAGGAACCATGGAAGCGCTGTAGGGATGATGTACAAGTTTAAGAGTAGCAGACCTCATACAAGTATATCCTCGGACATCCTGGCTGTCAGGTTCTGATGTATTATATATCGGCTGAAAATCAAAGTTTTTTTAAGATTATAGAATATAAGTTTTTAGTGGAGGTGAAGTTGAAAGTGTATATATGAGGGAGAAGATATAACCTTTTGAAAAGCATGAGTGCAGAAAAGTACGAGCGGTATGCGATTTGTTAAACTTTTGAATCGGTACAGACACCCAATGGGTGGTGGGCGAATATATATATTTTACAGAAAGAAAGCACTATGAAAAGGTTTAAAATAATAGAAACTGTGCAATACTGATAGTAAACGTAAAACAAGGTGGGATGGTTGATGGAAGAACACACCGAACACACATGTATTATCTGCGAACAGAAAAAAAGAGAAGGCATTTTTATTGTATCTGAATTTATATGCGATGCTTGCGAAGCAGAGATGGTTCATACTGATGCACAGGATGCCAAATACAATTATTTTATACACCAAATGAAACAGATTTGGGTGCAAAAAAACGCATAATGACCATAAGCCGAAACATCCATTGATGTAGGTGTATTCAGGGGCCCATAGGGCCTTTTTCTGTTTGATACGGAGGATTGTAGAACAGAGGATCATGAATAGCCGTGGATTCGGCAAAAAGACTGATATAATAAAAGGGGTAATGAGGAGCAGAATAAGAGTAATCTTGTGCTTTTCACTTAATGCCCGATCGAGAGAGGGACAGTTCGCAAAAGAACTCTTATTATAATAGGAAGTTAAAGAGCAAACGTGAATTCAAATTTAGTGATTATATAGGAAGGTAATTCTATGAAATATAAACCATATCATGCTCCTTTGTATGAGGCTCTGCTTCATTACCAGGAGTCGGGGAATCGTTCCTTTCATGTGCCTGGGCATAAGAATGGACAAGCTTATCGAAGTTTGATGAATCCAGAAAATAGGAAGCAGCACGGAAGTTCTGACGTTATACCAACGGCGGCCTTTCTGGACATGATGCAGATGGATGTAACGGAAATTACCGGTACGGATGATCTGCATCATCCAGAAGGGGTGATTCTGGGAGCTCAACAGCTGGCGGCTGATTGTTTTGGTGCGGAGGAGAGCTTCTTCCTTGTGGGGGGAAGTACGGCAGGTAATTTGGCTATGCTGCTTACGGTGTGTGATGAGCCACAAAGTATCGTACTTGTCCAACGTAATGTACATAAATCAGTCATTCATGGTCTGATGCTTGCTGGTGCCAGAGCTGTGTTTCTGGAGCCGCATGTTGATCCATCCAGCGGACTTGCCGTTATGCCGTCGGCAGAGACGGTTGAGGCTGCTGTCCAGGCATATCCTGAGGCAAAGGGAGTACTTGTTACTTTGCCGAATTATTACGGCATGGGCGATGATCTGAAGCCCATAGCCGACATATGTCACGCTGCTGGCATGCCACTGCTCGTGGACGAAGCGCATGGCGCGCATTATGGACAGCATCCAGAGCTGCCTGCTTCAGCCTTGTCATGCGGAGCGGACGGGGTGGTGCAGTCGACCCATAAGATGCTGTCTGCCTTCACCATGGGAGCCATGCTGCACATTCAGGGACCGTTGTTGAATCGGTCCCTGCTGAGGCAGCGCCTGGCCATGGTGCAGAGCTCAAGCCCATCATACCTGGTGATGGCTTCGCTTGATCTTGCGCGCCGACTGCTGCATGTGCAGGGCGCAGACACCTTCACGGCGGGGCTTGCCGCCGTGGATGCCTTCAAGCGCGGCCTTGCAGAGCTGCCGCGCTTTCAGCTGCTGCAGCCTGTGCAGGCGCTGCAGCAAGAGCCGCCAGCCGGGGCAGAGCCGGCTGCTGGCGGTAACAAGGCCGCCGATGCATCGGGGCGGCCAACAGCACCTCCCGCGGCGGCGATGCCTTCTGCCGCGGGCTACACCGCTCAGGACCCGTTCAAAGTCGTCATATATGACGGGGCGGGGGTGCTGAGCGGTTATGGGCTGCAGCAGCAGCTGGAAGCATACGGCTGCGTGCCCGAGATGAGCGACGAACGGTACGTCGTCCTGCTCTTCAGCCTTGGCTCAACGCGAAGTGATGCTGAGCACCTGCTGCAGGCGTTAGAGCACATTAGTCAGGCTAATGAGAATGAGCTTAGGCAAGGCCTGAACGAGCCATCGGCGCAAGCTGCGAAGAAGGCAGTTCACTATATTTCCACGTGGAACAATTTACAAGATGCATCTGTGGAGCCCTTTTCAGAGCCTATTGTGTTCTCACTACAACCACTATCAGAAAAGGATACAGCAGAAGTTGAACTCGAAGACTGTGCAGGCTATCGATCCGCTGAGATGATTATTCCGTATCCTCCTGGAATCCCTCTTCTATATGCCGGGGAACGAATAAGTCCTGCTGCAGTAAAACGTATACAGCTTCTGAGGGATGAAGGGTCAAGGTTTCATGGCGCAGCGGATGATACTCTTCGATCATTGAAGATCATAAAGGAAGGGCAGAAGTGAAGTTAAACCCCAAAATGTGGGGGTGATACTTACTACTCATATGTACTCACTCACTCTTTCATTCACTAATCCCTCATTCATTCTATTATTCGTACCATCTAAGACATCATGTGCTGTCTGGACATAAGAAAGAAGGGAATTATTTTGGATATTCCGATAAAGAAATATACAGGAATAGTCCTGCAAGTCATGTTAATGTATGGCTTTTATTGGATAGGAACCTGGATACAGTCTATATTGCATCTACCTTTGACAGGCAGCATTGTGGGCATGCTGCTTTTGTTCATGGTCATTCAACTGGGTTGGATCAGGATCAGCTGGGGAAATGAAGGTTCATCCTGGCTCCAGTCCAATCTGCAGTTATTGTTTATCCCGCCTACGGTAGGTATCATTAATCACTTTGACTTTTTTACTGCGAATACAATTTTGCTTGTGTTGGGATTGATCCTCAGTACCCTAGTAACTTGCTTGCTATCTGCCAAAATTGGTGAGTGGCTCATGACGTGGATAAGATCGCATCGAGACAAGAAGGAGGCGATCTCATGTCAACATTCATCATCGGAATAGCTATGATTGCTCTGACTATGGCCTTGTATATCCCGGCGACTCACCTATATAAGAGGATAAAGTGGCCTATTCTTATGCCTGTGTTAACAACAACAGCAGTCATTGTGGTTATTCTGCTTATTACAGGAATTAAACTGGATACCTATATGCTGGGTGGAAAATGGATACAGGATCTTCTGGGGCCTGCGGTTGTTTCCTTAGCCTTCCCTTTATCCAAACACATGGATGTGCTCAAACGGAACGTCATTCCCATTCTGGGTGGTACACTTGGAGGAAGCATCGTAGGGATGTTTACCGGAGCATCGGTAGCCCTACTGCTTGGTTATCCCAAAGATATCGTGATCGCCTTACTGCCAAAGTCAGTCACTACTCCTGTTGCCATCCAGTTGGCAGATCAGGCAGGAGGCAACGCTTCATTTACGTCCCTATTTGTAATGATTGCCGGTTTTTCGGGGATATTACTTGGGCCGCTGATGATGAAATGGATTCGAATAAAGGATAATAGTGCCTATGGCATTGGACTCGGTTCAGCTTCTCATGCACTTGGCATGGCCAGATCCTTTGAATATGGCGAGAATGCTGTAGCATTAAGTTCTGTCTCCATGATTGTCAGTGCAATAACCGGATCATTGTTCCTTCCCTTATGGGTGTCCATTATCTATGGTTGACTGGTCATCTCTATTGAAAATATTGGCGGAATAGCTGACCGCTATCGCTTGATCATGTATAGTATTATAGTAAGAAGCTTGTACAATATGGCCCAAACGACAATACCATGATCATGAACATACACCTCTGGGCGTGTGATTTCATAATCTGAAGTAGAAAGATCAGAGCCATATAACATTCACAGCAGAGTAAGATGCCATTATCGACATAGAAAGCAGGGAAGCATATGCAGGGCAGAGGTAAATTCATTACGTTGGAGGGGGGAGAAGGGTCCGGTAAAACAACGATGATCAGCAGATTGGGTTCTTACTTCGAGGAACAGGGTATACCTTACGTAGTTACTCGTGAACCTGGCGGGATCGAGATCGCGGAGAAAATACGTGCTATTATCCTTGACCCTCTCCATACGGCAATGGATGCGCGTACCGAAGCACTGCTCTATGCAGCTGCACGCAGCCAGCACTTGGCCGAGAAGGTGGAACCGGCGCTGAAGGCAGGCAAGACGGTCATCTGCGACCGCTTTGTCGACAGCAGTCTGGCATATCAAGGTCATGCACGTGGGCTCGGAATAGAGAATGTCTGGGCCATTAACCGGTTCGCAATAGGTGAGCTTATGCCGGATGTTACACTATATCTGGACATCGAGCCTGAAGCAGGTCTTGCCCGGATTGATGCCCACGATGGACGTGAGGTAAACCGTCTGGATCTAGAGAGTCTGGAATTCCATCGTAAGGTTAGAGAAGGGTACTTCCTGTTAAAGGAACAATTCCCGGAACGAATCCAGGTTATTGATGCTTCCAGACAGCCTGATGAAGTCGCAGCAGCATTGATTTTGTCGCTGGAGACAGGGATTTTGAAGGATTTTGGCGAGTAATTGTCTAATATATAGACAGGGCATTTCAAAGGTGCTTATTCTGAAGGAGGTTATGCAGGATGAAACTGATTGTTGCGATTATACAGGATAAAGACAGCAACCGATTATCCAGCGCATTGGTCAAAGCTAATTTTCGGGCAACGAAATTGGCCAGTACCGGTGGATTTTTGAAGGCAGGCAACACGACGTTTATGATCGGTGTCGATGATGGTCAAGTCGAGTCCGTAATGAATGTCATTCGCAGCAGCTGTAAGGTTCGTGAACAGCTCGTGACCCCGGTCACACCGATGAGCGGAACAACCGACTCTTACCTGCCGCTGCCTGTTGAAGTCCAAGTCGGTGGAGCTACTGTGTTTGTTCTGCCAGTGGATCGTTTTGAACACTTCTAATAATGCGTTCTGTATCTATGATGCAAAATGATTGCTAGTGTTCTTAGGCGACTTATATGCGTCCTTCTTGATAACAGGAATCGGCGTTTTCCGTCCGAAATTAGGCCATCTATATGAAGGGATTGCTTTCTTTCGGGCGGAAGTTGACTACCAAGCAGGTTAATGGTGGCAAGTTTTATCTACCATTATATATAGAGACTCATACAAGGGTATCTTCCACGCACAGGCGCAGCGCGCACTGTGCTGATGGTCGATGGTCTACTATAATAGAAAGCGGGCATATCGATGAAAATCAATCCTGGATTTAGACCGATGCAGAGCGGGATCAATTCTACTGACTCCAGTTCCAAACCGGTTCAATCCAAAAGTTTCTCTGACATGATGAGCCACCAGGGCGAACGAGCCTCACAAGCCGAGCTTAACCGCCGGCTAAGTGAAATTCAGATGCAGGGCGATCGCTTGGCTCGTTCCATGACGATTCGTGAACTGAAAGCATACAAGCAGCTTGTCAAAAGATTTCTGGAAGAAACGGTTCGCCGGGGTGTATCCATGAAAGAGACCAGAGGATGGGATCGGCGGGGCAGAGGCAAAAGATACAAGCTAATTGATGAAATCGACTCTGCGCTGTTATCCATGGCTGATGAACTGCTCGAAACAGAAGAAGGTAAAATCACGTTATTACAACAAGTAGGAGAAATTCGGGGAATGCTTATTAATTTAAGCTTCTGAGGAGGAAGTATGTCCTTTCAACAAATTATGGGTCAGCAGGCAGCCAAGCAGATGTTGCAGAGCAGCTTGAGACGCCAGGCAATCAGCCATGCGTATTTGTTTAGCGGGCCAGCGGGCAGCGGGCAGCTGAAGACAGCGGTCACGTTTGCCAAAGCCATATTCTGTACAGAGCTTGAAGATGATGCCTGCGGACAATGTCTGGAGTGCCGTAAGGTCGAGCATGGTAATCATCCGGATTTAACGATGCTTGCACCAGATGGAAACAATATTAAAATTGATCAGATTCGGGATCTGCAGCGTATTTTCTCATATCGTTCAGAGGCTGGCCATCCCAAAGTCTATATTATAGAACAGGCAGAAAAAATGACCGTACAGGCGGCGAATAGTCTGCTGAAGTTCCTGGAAGAGCCGCAGGTGCCTGCGGTAGGAATTCTGATTACGGACAATGGTCAAGCCATGCTTCCAACTATCCGTTCACGCTCACAGCTTGTTCCTTTCAGTGCACTGAATCCGGAAGAAATGCTGCAAGCTTTGATTGCGGAGGGGCATCCGGCCAATCTTGCACGTTCAGCGGTTCATTTGGCGTCAGGACTCGAATCATGTAGAGAAATTCTCCAGCAGAATTGGTTTGCAGAAATTAGAAACGTAATGTTACAATTAGGGAAGGAGTCCCTGGGCAGAGGCAGCACATCATTAATCTCTGCACAGCAGAAGCTTTTTAAAACCGGACTCTCAGAACATCTGGATATTATGCTAAGTCTATTCCATTTATGGTTTAGGGATATGCTGTATGTCCAGCACGGTAGGCATGAACATATCGTTTTTATAGATCAGTTGGACATGCTGTCTCAGTTGGCTAATACCCGCAGCACGGAGCAGTGGGTGTCCTATATGGATTTGGCCGCAGCATGCAGAAAAAAATTGCGTTTCAACGTCAATGGCCAGCTTTGTCTGGAGCAATTTTTGATCGGTTTGGCATAAGGCTGGGGAGAGGACAGTTTTAGTTCCATTCATATGCAAACGGTTATTACTTCGGAGGGTTCCCTAAGAAGACAGGGCTTCAGACGAAGTGGGATTGGCTTACAAGGGGGTTAATTTTTTGTATAGTGTAGTGGGTGTCCGTTTCAAAAAAGCGGGCAAAATTTATTACTTCGATCCCCTGGACCTTCCCATTGAGAAAGAAAACTGCGTTATCGTGGAGACAGCGCGGGGGGTAGAGTACGGTAAGGTAGTTGTTGGCAAGAAGGAAGTAAGCGAGTCCGATGTGGTGCTGCCACTCAAAAAGGTCATTCGGGTTGCGGGAGATACAGATGCCCGTGTGGTGGATGAGAACAAGCGGGCAGCCAAAGAAGCATTCGGTACTTGTTTAAATAAAATCAAAGACCATGGCCTCAAGATGAAGCTGGTCGATGTGGAATTTACGTTTGATCGCAACAAGATCATTTTTTATTTTACAGCTGAAGGAAGAGTGGATTTCCGGGAGCTGGTTAAGGATCTGGCAAGCATTTTTCGGACACGGATCGAGCTGCGTCAGATTGGTGTACGGGATGAGGCCAAGATGCTTGGAGGAATCGGACCTTGCGGCCGTGTATTATGCTGTTCTTCCTGGCTGGGAGACTTTGAGCCGGTATCCATCAAGATGGCCAAAGATCAGAGCCTGTCACTGAATCCGACGAAAATTTCAGGGTTGTGCGGAAGACTCATGTGCTGTCTGAAATTTGAGCATGATAACTATGAAAGTGTGAGAGAAGAACTGCCGGCTGTAGGCAAGTTGGTCGTCACCTCTATGGGTGAAGGGAAAGTTGTCGGCATCAATGCCGGTAATCGCACAGTCCATGTTCAACTGTTCGACATCAGTAAAGTCAAAGAACTTCCGCTGGATGACGTCGTTATCAAGTAAACCATAAAGGTTGCTTCGGGGTGGAAACTTGGAAAAGAAAAATCTGTTTACGCACATTCATGAAATGGAAACCCAATTGGGTCAGTTGCACAGTGATTTAGGAGAGTTAAAAATGATTGTCAAAGAGCTGCTTGAAGATAATCAGCGGCTTACGATTGAGAATGAGCAGCTACGCAAACTGCTCAAGCGTGAGGCTCCGGTAGATCTGCCTGTTTCATCTGCACTGGCTCCAGCCGCTAGACCGGCAGGTCCGGCTACAGGTGAAGATGTGGTAGGTGAAGGATATGATAATCTGGCCCGGCTGTATCACGAAGGATTCCATATCTGCAATGTCTATTACGGACATCTGCGGACGGAAGGCGATTGTCTGTTCTGCCTGTCTTTTTTGAATAAATGAAGTGACCGTAGGGAAGATCCCCTACGGTTTTTTTTCAAGGTTATAGACCTAAACTAAAGCTAAAATGCGATATAGAGTACCGGAGGATGAACGTATCATATGACAGCCAATGAAGCTAAAGAAGTAATTTTGCATGAATCAGAACGGATTGATGATCTGCTCTCTCATGATTTGAGAATCATTCAAAGTGATGAAGTATTCAGTTTTTCTATGGACGCCGTATTGCTTGCCCGGTTTGCTTCTGTTCCTAAACGAGGCCGTGTACTCGATTTATGTACGGGGAATGGGGTTGTTCCCATTCTGCTGACAACGCGTACGCAGGCCACCCTGGAAGGAATCGAGATTCAGCCAAGGCTGGCAGATATGGCACGGAGAAGCGTGAAGCTGAATGCTCTGGACCAATCGATCACAATTCATGAAGGCGACCTGCGGGAACTGGTGAAACAGACAGGACATGCTGTGTATGATGCGATTACTGTGAATCCGCCATATATGCCGCTAAATGGAAGTGACCTGAAAATGAATACACACCAAGCCATGGCACGTCATGAGTTGGGATGTACATTGGAGGAAGTTATTCAGGCATGCAATCGTCTCGTGCGTAATGGAGGAAAGGTATCCATGGTTCACCGCCCTCAACGGCTAGGGGAGATTATCTCTCTGATGAGGGAGTACAAGCTTGAGCCGAAGCGAATCCGAATGGTTCATCCACGCGCTCACCTCGAAGCCAATATGGTGCTAATCGAAGCGCTGAAGGATGGCAAACCCGAAGTGCGCATGCTTCCGCCCCTCATTGTCTACAATGAAGAAGGAACCTACTGTGATGAAATTATGGATATTTATTACGGATCACAACAACCAACGGGTACTACGGAAGGAGGAGTGTAAGTGACTTTGCACATTCAAAAAAGCTATGCGGAAGCCCATGATGGTCGGGGTAAGTTATATTTGGTTGGAACACCGATTGGGAATTTGGATGATATGACATTTCGAGCAATTAAGACATTGCAGAGTTGTGATATCATTGCGGCAGAAGATACAAGGCAAACCCGAAAGCTGCTCACTCATTTTGAGATCACCCCTTCCATGTTGTTTAGTTATCATGAACATAATAAGGCCGCAAGTGGCCCTGAACTGATACGCTATATAATAGAAGGAAAAAATTTGGCACTGGTCAGCGATGCTGGTTTGCCAGCCATTTCAGACCCGGGTTCTGATCTGGTACAACTAGCAATTGAGGCAGGAATTCATGTTATTCCGATTCCGGGTGCCAATGCAGCATTGTCTGCTCTAATTGTATCCGGACTACCGACGGAACGCTTCACGTTCGGCGGCTTTTTGCCGCGCGAGAAAAAGGATATGCGAAAAGTGCTGGAGGGTTTTGACGAATCTAACGGTACGTTGTTGTTTTATGAGTCACCGCATCGTATTCGCAAAACGTTGGTCAATCTGGAAGAGATTCTGGGGGATCGTTCGGTTGTGCTGGCTCGTGAGCTGACGAAGCGACATGAGGAATTTGCACGAGGCACGGTTCGCGAGTGCATAGACTGGCTGGAGGAACATCCGCCGCTTGGAGAGTACTGTTTGCTTGTAGAAGGCATTAAGGAACAGGAGCGTAAAGCAGAGCGTGAAGCCTGGTGGCAGCAATTGTCCCTGGAGGACCACGTCAGCCATTATGAAGGCGAAGGACTTCACCGCAAAGATGCGATGAAAAAAACAGCAGCGGACCGAGGATTAACGAAACGTGATGTATATAACGCGCTGATCTAATCCTCTGCATGATCCAAACATACGGTTAAATAGGGGAACATAACCTGAAAAGTTTCTTATTGGAAACCTTAGAGAAATATTAAAAGTCACAGGCGGTGCAAAAATAAATCTTGAATTTTTTCACCGCTTTCCTGGTTATGTCATGCCTGCATTTATGGTTGGTCCGAATAGGGTAATAAAAAAAAAGACCTTCCAACGGTGGGGTTCACACCGGGAAGGCAAGTAAGGAATATAAAAAGGTTAGAATTAACAATTCAATAAGTCCATTATACCTGAAATTTCTTATTTTGTCACAGGTGCAGGGATTTCAGAAATACATTCGTTACAAACGATTTTACCTTTGAAGTATGTAACGTTCTCAGCGTTACCACAGAAGATACAAGCTGGCTCGTATTTTTTCAACATGATGCGCTCACCGTCAACATAGATTTCCAGAGCATCTTTTTCACCGATACCCAGTGTACGGCGCAATTCGATTGGAATAACTACCCGTCCCAGTTCGTCTACTTTTCTAACAATACCTGTTGATTTCATCATTATAATCAGTGCTCCTCTCAGCTACTTATCTTTGTCATTATTCGACATTATTTTATGTTTTATGATACTCATCATACCAACGATTCCCAAAACAGTCAACCTTAAAATTAGCTTAAAATTAAGGCTGTTTTGGATAAGATTACGGGTGGCAAGGGGTTAAGAGCGATTTTTCATATTTAAACATCAATGTCAGCTTTGTCGATTTGGAAAACATTAAAAGTACCTTATTCGACAAAATTCGTCATTGTGTGTCGAATAATTGGGCTGGTTAGGGCTAAAAGCGACAAACACAACTCAAAAACAAGGGAGCGAAGCGACATGGAACAGCGTTTAACCGAAGAGAAAGTGTTTAAAGATCCGGTACATAATTATATTCATGTGCAAGATCCGATCATATGGCAGTTGATCAATACCCCCGAGTTTCAGCGCTTGCGACGGATCCGTCAGTTGGGAACATCCTATCTGACTTTTCACGGTGCTGAACACAGCCGGTTTTCACACTCATTGGGTGTTTACGAAATTACACGGAAGATTATCTCTCAATTTGAAAGAAGTCACTACTCCGATTGGCCTAAGGAAGAAAAAGCCGTTGCACTCTGCGCTGCATTATTGCATGACTTGGGTCACGGGCCATTCTCTCACTCCATTGAAGAAGCCTTCGACATGAACCATGAGGACTGGACCTGCCGAATTATTCTTGGGGATACCGAAGTGGGGGCGATCCTGAGACGGGTTGCTCCCGATTTCCCGGAGAAGGTGGCCTCTGTTATTCAGAAAACATATGAAAAGCCAATCGTCGTGAATTTGGTCACTAGCCCACTTGATGCAGACCGGATGGACTATTTGCTTCGGGATGCATACTTTACAGGTGTAAACTACGGAACCATCGACCTTGACCGCATCCTGCGAATGCTTCGTCCTTATCACGGAAGAATTGTAGTCAAGGAATCCGGTATGCATGCCGTGGAAGACTATTTGATGTCACGTTACCAGATGTACTGGCAGATTTATTTCCATCCGGTGACCCGAAGCTCCGAAATTATCCTGAGACAAATATTTAAGCGTGCAAAAGAGCTAGTAAAGCAGGGGTTCCAATTCCGTTTCATGCTGGAGCCACTGCCACAACTGTTTGACGGAGTGCTCTCTGTCGATGAATATCTCCAATTGGATGAGGCTTTAATCCAGACCACATTCATGCAGTGGCGTAAAGAGAACGATTCTGTTCTAAGCGAGTTATGCGAACGTTTTATGGATCGCAGGTTGTATAAGTATGTAGAGGTTGAACAGATCGATGTGGAAACGATTGAAGAAATTCGGGTTGCCTTTGCCAAAGCGGGTCTTCAACCCGAATATGACTTGGAAATTGATTTTCCGACGGATCTTCCGTATGATGTGTTTCGTCCGGATGAATCGACAGACAAACAGATTCTGCTGCTGGATAGACAGGACAAGTTGCATGAATTATCCGAGGTTTCGGACATCGTCCGTTCAATCAGCGGTATACATCGTGGTAAGCACCATCTGTACTATCCGCAAAACAAGGTGGACGCCATCATTCACGAGCTGCCATCTCATATTCGCCCATACTTCTCATGATTATGAAGTGAGCCGTGGAGAGCAAAAAATTTACAAATTAGCTATGACAGAAAGAATTTCTATTTCGAGATATTATCATGATACAGTAATCTGCTTTAATGGAGAGTATATGTAGATCGACATAATTTTGTAATGTACACTTTTTTTGAACAAGTTGAGATCATAAGGGCTCCTATATATAGTAGAAATTAAATTTGGTAATTCCACATGTTGTACTCTGAAAAATCAATGATGATGATAAAATGGGTGCATTTTATAGGATTTTGATTGGGATAGAAAACAGTTATTCGACAGGAAGGGAGAAATACAAATGATGTTATTCGACACACATACACACCTGGATGCACCGCAATTCGACGAGGACCGCGAGGAGATGATTCAACGTGCTGTAGACGCCGGGGTTGGCCGTATGATCAATGTCGGTTTCAACCGGGAGACCATTCCATCCACGATGAAGCTTGCCGAAACGTATGATTTTATATATGCTGCTGTAGGCTGGCATCCTCAGGATGCCATTACGATGCAGGAGGGCGATCTCGAGTGGATTGCGTCTCTGTGCAAACATGAAAAAGTCGTTGCCATAGGCGAGATTGGCCTGGATTATTATTGGGACACTTCACCCAAGGATGTGCAGCATCGTGTATTAAGACAACAGATCGGACTGGCTCGTGAACTTAACATGCCTATTGTCATTCATAATCGCGATGCTCATGAGGATATTGTCAAAATTTTGCGTGAAGAGAAAGCTGGACAAGTCGGGGGTGTCATGCACTCTTTCTCAGGAAGCTGGGAAACGGCAAAACTCTGTCTTGATCTAGGGTTCCATCTATCCTTCGGTGGACCAATTACGTTCAAAAATGCCAAGCAGCCGAAAGAGGTACTGGCGAAGGTACCGATGGACCGATTTTTCATTGAAACCGACTCCCCATATCTTACACCACATCCTTATCGTGGAAAACGAAATGAAACAGCGCATGTACGTCTGGTTGCAGAAGCAGCTGCGGAAATTAAAGGCATTTCGGTAGAGGAAATTGCTGCAATAACGACCAAAAATGCCATGGAACGATTTGGAATTCGTTAAAAAACGAAGCAAATGCGATGAAAAAGAGAGGTAGACGGAGCGAATTTGCTTTTTGATCCAAATAAATGAAGAATATTACAATATTTTAACCAAATATTTAGAAAAACGTACTTGAACAACGCTTTACAACATGCATCGAAACAGGATATCATCTTTTCAGTGAATTGTTGTGAGGAAAATTGGACAGATGTTCGGGGGATGAACAAAGGGACACTTTCCGATGACACAACAATACTTTTCATGAACCGATCTCGCTGAGTCTCCGTTAACGGAGAGCGGGGGAACCAATAGGGCTTAAACATCAGTGTTAGCAGCTGATGCGCATCGTTCGCTGACCCAAAAGCAGCGGATGCATTTGCGAAGCACTATTTGATTTCTTCTTTGGGTCTCGGGGTGAATTCAAGGGCATCCGCCATGAGCGGGTGACCGGAGATAGGGCGGCTCTCTTTCGCCCGAACCCGACAGCTAACCTCGCAAGCGGAAAAAGAGAGGCAACCTCGTGCATGAATTTCCGATATTCAAAATCATTCGGAAGCCACGAAAGAGTTCCTCTTACACTCTTTCTTTGGCTTTTTTGTTTTTGAATAAAAGAAATAAGGTCATCATACGGTAAGAATTCAGGTGGTGACATCATGTTGCGAAGAGTGGTTCATGGTGCAGAACCGGTCATTGAGATATCGATCAGTTCTGTAGAAAATTTGGTATAGTCGCGTCAAAGACATCATGCATTAACTTTAGACGGCGAGGCTATGAAGGAGGACGGAGAAGTGGGCACATTCCAACCAGAAGAGACCCATGAGTCACGATCATCCAGTAAGTCTTACGCGTTGCGGTGGAAGCATGAGAACATGCGTCAAATGGCACTGATCGCTATTTTCTCAATCGCGCTTACAATCATGATCTTGTTAGTCGTTTACGGTCAAGCCGGGAAACAAATTTCGCTGGTTATTGATGGCAAAGCTCAAGCGGTAGAGACTCGTACAGGAATGCTTCAAGAAATGCTGGAGGAGCAATCAATCACAGTCAGCCCCCACGATGAGGTATCCATGCCTTTGAACGGGGCAATCGCAGATGGAGACCGCATTGTTATTGAGCGGGCCGTTCCAGTCAACATTACGGCAGACGGAGACACCAAGACTCTGTATACAACCGATTCATCGGTAGAAGATGCAATTCAGAAATCTGGAATTGAAGTTGCCAGTGAGGATAAGGTTTATCCTGCGCTCGCAACACCAATCAAGGCAGATATGAAAATTCGCGTAGTGCGTGTAACAAAGCGTACAGTGGAAGTGGAACAGCCGATTGCGTACAAAGTAATCAAAACGGCTGACCCTAGCTTGTACAAAGGTGACAATCGTGTCATCGTAAACGGCAAAGAAGGTACACTTGTACAGCATATCGAAAAGGTGTTTCAGGATGGAGAGTTAGTCTCCAAAAAGATGGTGGGCAAATCGGTATCGACCAATCGTGTCGATAAAGTTATTGCTGTCGGAACCAAAGCAAAACCTGTTGTGAAGCAGCCGGAGATTCAGACGGTATCGGCCCAAACCTCCACAGCAAAGAAAGCAACGACAACGAACTCGAAGAAAACCGCTGCATCAGGCAGCAAAGTGATTACCGTCTCAGGCACTTCTTTTAAATATTCTAAAGTACTTAAAAATGTATCGATGACCGCTTACTCTTCTGAGGAGCCTGGCATTGGTACAAAAACAGCTTCCGGTACCCGGGTAACTGAAGGACGGACCATTGCGGTCGATCCAAAAGTGATTCCGATCGGCTGGTGGGTGTACATTGAGGGCCTCGGCTTCCGTCGTGCGGAAGATACCGGCGGTGCCATTAAAGGCAACAAAATCGATGTGTATTATGACAGTGTAAAGCATGCCCTGAATTTCGGACGTAAGAAAGGCAAGACGGTATATGTGATCGGTCCGGTGAAGCCGGAAGCGAACTAAAATCGTTTTACTTTGAAATGGGAATGCTATAAAATAGTTGCATGAATGAATCATGCGGAATATGCGGCGGTGGAGTCTGAATAGGCTCGCCGCCGTTTGGCAGAGAAGAGGATATTCCTCTTCTTTTTGCGTTAGAAAGGAAGAAATGGAACATGATAAAAGAAGTCATTGTGGTAGAAGGACGCGACGATACCGTCGCCATCCGGCGGGCTGTTGAGGCAGACACCATAGAGACCGGCGGATCAGCCATCAATCAGCGAATCCTGAAGCGAATTGCACTGGCACAGGAGAGACGCGGTGTGATTGTTCTTACGGACCCGGATCATGCCGGTGAGCGCATTCGCAAAATCATTGCAAATAAGGTCCCAGGCTGCAAGCATGCTTTTATTCCGGAAGCCGATGCAACCCGTAAAGGGGATATCGGGGTCGAGAATGCCTCACCTGAGGCAATCCGCCATGCGCTGGAGCGTGTGCATACCTCGTATGAGGGTATGCCGAGCCAGATCGATTGGGAGGACTTGATTGCAGCAGGACTGATTGTGCACCCGCAGGCAGCCGCAAGACGTATGGAGATGGGGAATCTGCTGGGCATCGGTTACTGCAACGGAAAGCAGTTCCACAAGCGGCTGGGTGTATTCCAAATTAGCCGGGAAGAGTTTTCTGCAGCATTATCGCAAATTGAACGTGAAGGATTGTGAGTGTATGAATGGCATGGATGAGATTTTGGAAATTGCAACACCCAAGCGAACGAAAGAGATAATTCAGAGACACGGTTTCTCCTTTAAAAAAAGTCTAGGTCAGAACTTTCTGATTGATCAGAATATATTGAACAAAATTGTAAATGCAGCGGATCTGGACGAGTCCAAGGGCGCACTCGAAATCGGCCCGGGAATTGGGGCACTTACGGAGAGACTGGCCCGAGTAGCCGGCCCTGTAACAGCTGTAGAAATCGATCAGCGTTTGTTACCGATCCTTGGAGAAGTAATGGAGCCTTACCCCAACGTTCGGATACAGCACGGCGATGTGCTCAAGCTGGACTTGGCAGAGCTTTTCCGCACAGACTTTGCTAGTGTGAGCAAGGTGAGTGTTGTAGCCAATCTGCCGTACTATGTGACGACTCCGATTATGATGAAACTGCTGGAAGAGAAACTGCCGGTAGACAGCATTGTCGTTATGATTCAGAAGGAAGTAGCAGAACGTATGGCAGCTGCCCCCGGCTCGAAGGACTACGGAAGTCTGAGCATTGCGGTCCAATATTACAGTGTGCCTGAATTGGTTTGTATTGTGCCGCCAACCGTATTTATTCCGCAGCCGAATGTTGAATCGGCTGTCATCAAGCTCAAGGTTCGTGAGCAGCCTCCTGTGGAGGTTCCGAGTGAAGCACATTTCTTCGAAGTGGTACAAGCTTCGTTTGCCCAGCGTAGAAAAACCATCTCCAATAATCTGAAAGCCCGCTTTTTCACCAAGGAAAACCGGGAGCAGGCGGATCAATTGTTGGAGCAGGCTGGCATTCAGCCGTCCAGACGGGGTGAGACACTTAGTCTGCAGGAATATGCGACGCTAAGCACGGTGATGTGGGATGCAGGAGTTCGTACCGGCCTGTAAATAAATTCGGATGAACCAAACCGGGTCTTTGCCCATACGATGGGGTAGAGGTGATTATGTTGATGAATATCGGAGACTTGGTCGTTCGTAAGTCATACGGTGGAGATGTGACTTTTCGGGTGGAAGGCCTCCAGTTGGATAGCGCGGTCATTAAAGGGACCGAATTCCGGCTGCTTGCCGACTCCCCGGTGGACGATTTGATACGGGTTCCTTATGAGCCGCAGAGTGCCAAGACCAGGCAGGCACATGTAAAAGCACATCAAACACTCTCCAGGCTGCAGCAGAACCGGATTGAACAAGCGGAACGCAACCGTGAAGGCTTGACGCAGGACTGGTCTGCACAGCGCGAGCCTGCTTATTTTGAAATGCCAGGCAAGGTGCTCCATTTGGATGGGGATCCAAATTACCTGAAGAAAAGTATGGCTCTCTATGAGCAGCTTCGTGTCCCGGCAGAGGGTCAATATGTCCATGAGTCAGCCATGGCTGATGCCCTGTATCGTCTTCTTCCCAAAGTTCAGCCTGACATTGTAGTCATTACGGGCCATGACGGAGTGCTGAAGACCCGTCAGCCTTACGACTTATACAGTCTCGGAAGTTACAAGAATTCGCAAAATTTTGTAGCGGCAATCCAGGTTGCAAGACAATATGAGCGTCATCTGGATGCGCTCACGATCGTTGCAGGAGCATGTCAGTCCCATTTTGAGGCACTTCTGCGGGCAGGTGCGAACTTTGCCAGCTCACCAGGCCGAATTCTGATTCATGCCCTTGACCCTGTATATGTGGCTGCCAAGGCGGCCTTTACATCCGTTAGGGAAACGGTGAATATGAATGATATTCTGCATAACACAATTAGTGGCAGCCAGGGTGTAGGTGGTGTCGAAACACGCGGCAGTTACCGCGTTGGCCTGCCTGGTTTGAATGATTTATCTACACTTAAAGTTAACCCATCAGTCGTCTGATACAGGTCAATTAAAGTCCCAATTTGGGGCTTTTTTCATTTGCAAAAAAATTCATTGACAGCAACTTTTCCATGCTGATATAATATTTAGTTTTGATTTGACATTGACTGTAAATTCAGGTATAATGGACAAGAAAAGAGGTGGTCGTCGACAATGGCTAAAAATACGCTGTTGGATATCAAACGCAATCTCGATGCTCATATAGGTCAAAAAATTATGTTGCGGGCTAATGGTGGCCGCCGTAAGACTATCGAGCGTACGGGTGTCTTGGAAGAAACGTACCCTTCTGTTTTTATCGTCAAGCTTGATGAGGAGCAAGAAACGTTCAAGCGAGTCTCTTACAGTTATGCAGATATACTTACGGAGTCGGTGGAAGTCATGGTATTTAACCCAGGCGACCAGACGCCTAACTCCTACATGGAGACGTAAGCATCGTTTTACAGGCAGTTTGCCCCTTGGGGCGAACTGCTTTTTTATTTGTGTAGAAGAAATACTGTCCAGACAGGCATCGCAGGAATGAGGTTTAACCAGAAACGGCATACTACTTGAACAGGCCCATACTGATATGCTGAACAGTTCATCGAAAATGGTGGCTCTGAAGCTGTCAGGAAGAATCCTGGTGAAATGGACTAATCAGAACTGTTACTTCAAGGAGGATGGTTTCATGAGCCGCAGAAGAAGAAGTGTAATGTCAGATGAGCTCAAGTATGAGCTGGCAAAAGACCTGGGATTTTATGATACGGTACAGCAGGAAGGCTGGGGTGGCATCAAAGCCAAGGATGCAGGCAATATGGTGAAGCGTGCCATTCAGCTTGCTGAAGAGGCAGCACGCAAATCGTAATTCGATCTAGACGGTTTGGAGAGCGGGGCCTTCCACGAGGTGGACCTCGCTTTTTCCCCATGAATTCGGAATAAAAATGACTTGACAGCCCCATTTTGATATAATATGTTAAGTTGTCTTAGGGAAAAGGTGAGGACGGGTGAACGCCTTGAAAATTTACGAAAAAGCGCCTGCTAAAATTAATTTGATGCTGGACGTTTTACATAAACGAAGCGACGGCTTCCACGAAGTTGAGATGATCATGACCATGGTCGATTTGGCAGACCGGCTGGAAATGTCGGAACTGCCTCGCGATACGATATTTATCTCCAGTCAGGCCGGGTATATTCCGCTTGATGAGAAGAATCTGGCATTCCAGGCGGCCAGATTAATCAAAGAGCGCTATGACGTGCGTACTGGAGTGCACATTCATCTGGACAAAAAGATTCCGGTGGCTGCCGGTCTGGCAGGCGGCAGCAGTGACGCTGCAGCTACGCTGCGTGGATTGAACCGCCTCTGGCGTCTGAATATCCCGGATCATGAGCTCCAGGAGCTTGGGGCAGAGCTTGGTTCGGATGTACCTTTTTGTATTACAGGGGGTACAGCGCTCGCTACAGGCCGTGGAGAGAAACTGAAACCAATGCCTAACCCACCCCAATGTTGGGTCATCTTGGCGAAGCCTCCAATCAATGTGTCGACAGCGGATGTGTACGGAAGATTCCGCAGCGACAAGATTGTTCGGCATCCAAGTGCGGCCAAAATGGAGCAGGCCATTCGCAATCATTCCTTTGCAGAGGTGTGCGGACAGATGGGGAATGTGCTTGAGGATGTTACGCTTAAGCTGTATCCGGAAGTTCAGCATCTGAAGGATGCCATGATGAAGCTGGGTGCAGATGGGGTGCTCATGTCGGGTAGTGGCCCAACAGTATTCGGATTGGTCTCCAAGGAAGCAAAGGTTGCACGGATCTATAATGGGCTGCGCGGCTTCTGCAAAGAAGTGTATGCAGTACGCATGTTGACTTAGAATTCGCTTTTATAATGTACAAACACGTATAAAGGTGGTATATTTTTAAATAATTATTCGGATTTGGATGTTTTCCGTGATCGTGAGGATGGATCTCTGTGAAGAAATTAAAACGAAGCGCTAGGCTGGTTGAAATGACGCAGTATTTATTGTCAAGACCACATACGGTTATTCCGTTAACCACTTTTGCCGAACGTTATGGTGCCGCGAAGTCGTCAATCAGTGAGGATTTGGCGATTATCAAGGAAGTGTTCGAAGAAGGTGGGTCGGGAGAACTGCAGACATTGGCAGGAGCTGCCGGGGGAGTTAAATGGATTCCGAAGGTGTCCAGAGAACATGCTCTGGCTTTTGCCGAACGACTAAGCAATCAGTTGGAGCAGCCTGACCGTATTTTGCCTGGCGGGTATCTCTATATGTCTGACCTGCTTGGACAGCCTGCATTGATGAATGAAGCAGGTAAAATATTTGCGACTGCTTTTGGCAACATGGATATCGATGTAGTCATGACGGTAGAAACGAAGGGTATTCCTCTGGCTTATGCGACTGGAGCCCAGCTTAACCTGCCTGTAGTGCTCGTGCGCAGGGACCATCAGGCTACGGAAGGATCGGCCGTAAGTATCAATTATGTATCGGGGTCCCATAAAAGTCTCCATACCATGTCCCTATCCCGCAGAGCGATGCGTGAGCATTCAAGGGTTCTGATCGTGGATGATTTCATGAAAGCCGGTGGAACGGTACAGGGCATGATTGATTTGCTCGCCGAGTTTAATGCAACGGTAGCAGGTGTAGGGGTACTGGTAGAATCCGGTTCAGTTGATTCGGAAGAGCGTTTGCTGACCGATTACGTATCTCTTGCGCAGCTGACAGCCGTGGATGCAAAAAGCAGACACATTTCGGTCAAGCCTGGTAACTATTTTGACCTGTAGAAAGATGACGAATAACATGTCGGGAAAGGTTCTTTTCCATCGACCTGGCACTAACGTTGTCGAATTGTGTATTAAATAAAAAAATTCCTGAAATTAGGACATTTTTGTGGTTATAAAAAGAAGGAGTTCGTATAGGCTGTGTGGAATTATACACCAAGTTCTGATGGAAAAAGGTGGTGAACACACACATGCAAATTACGGATGTCAGACTCCGCCGTGTTAACTCGGAAGGGAGAATGAAGGCTATCGCATCCATTACCATCGATAACGAATTCGTCGTTCATGACATTCGCGTCATTGATGGGAACAACGGAATGTTTGTTGCTATGCCGAGCAAGCGGACTCCTGACGGAGAATTCCGTGATATCGCCCACCCGATCTCTTCCGGTACTCGTGAGAAGATTCAGGCTGCTGTTTTGACTGAGTATGACCGCGCTGCAACTGAGGAAGAAGTCATTGAAGAAGGTGCCTGAGAACATTATTGGGGTTCGAAGGAAAAGAGAGCCATGTCTTATGGCTCTCTTTTCTTTTTGACCGGAATAAGATATATTCAGTATTGAGTTTATTCAAACAGGAACATTTAGCAGCTTTATTGCTGGAAAATGTTGAAGGAAACATTAGCGCAGCGTGCGCTTGGTGACAGGGCGGCATCTTAAGAGTCATTGGGATTCGGTTAAGGCTCGCAGGTACACGGCGTATACATATAGGTCACGATTTGCTCGTGTCCGCATTGTTACGTGTGATAACAGAGACAGTAGGCGATGAACAAGACCGGCTTCAGGCCGGCTGAACGATACTTATCAGGGATGATCCATTAAGGTGGGTCTTCCGGATGGGGTTTTCAGAACAGGAGGTCGTGAAATTTGAAACGAATGGCAATTGTACTTGCTGCAGGGCAAGGCAAACGAATGAAATCTAAATTGTACAAAGTACTGCATCCCGTATGCGGTAAACCTATGGTAGCTCATGTGCTGGATGCAGCTCTACGCGCAGGCGTTGAGCGCAGTGTAGTCGTGGTCGGTCATGGTGCCGAAGCGGTGCAGTCATTTTTGGGTTCCAAAGCAGAGTATGCACTTCAGGCTGAACAATTGGGAACGGGTCACGCGGTGAAGCAAGTGAAGTCTTTGCTTGGAAGTGAGCAAGGCTCTACTATAGTCGTCTGTGGAGATACACCACTGGTAACCAGTGAAACGCTGGAAGGTCTGATGAAGCTTCATGAGAGTCGCGGAGCTGCTGCAACCGTACTAACGGCTCAATTGGACAATCCAAAAGGTTACGGCCGCGTCATTCGCGGAGAAGACGGTTCTGTACAACGCATTGTGGAACAGAAGGACTGCAACGAGCAGGAAGATGCTGTGAAAGAAATTAACACAGGGACTTACTGTTTCGATAATGCGAAATTGTTTGCTGCACTGGAGAAAGTGACCAACCAGAACGCCCAAGGAGAGTACTACCTGACAGATGTTGTTGGGATTTTCCGTAACGATGGTGAAGTGGTTGAAGCTTATATGTCAGATGATATCGCGGAATCCATCGGAGTTAATGACAGGCTTGCTCTGTCCCAAGCAGAAGCATATATGCGTGAACGTTTGGCTGTAAAACATATGTTGAACGGTGTTACGATCATTGATCCGTCATCGACATATATCGGAGCGGATGTTACGATTGGATCAGACACGGTATTGTATCCGGGAACCATTCTGAAAGGGACAACTTCCATTGGTGAAGCTTGCCATATTGGTCCTCAGGCCGATATTGAAGACAGTGTTATTCAGAACGGTGTGACGATTAAACATTCCGTGTTGTCCCAGGCCGAAGTAGGCGAAGAGACAACGGTAGGACCATTTGCTTACCTGCGTCCTGGCACCAAGCTGGGCCGGAAAGTAAAAATTGGTGACTTTGTCGAAGTGAAAAATGCTACAATTGACGAAGGATCCAAAGTATCACATCTCAGCTATATTGGGGATGCTAAAGTAGGGAAGAACGTAAATGTTGGATGCGGGGCAATAACGGTTAATTATGATGGATATAATAAAGCTGTAACGACAATCGAAGATGATGCGTTCGTAGGCAGCAATGTCAATCTGATTGCACCGATCACGGTAGGAAAAGGCGCTTATGTGGTTGCCGGCTCAACCGTTACACATTCCGTTCCGGAGAACGATCTGGCTATTGCTCGTCCTCGCCAGGAGAACAAACCTGGTTACGCGGAGAAAATTCGCGGACGTGCCAAAGCCAAGAAACAAAATGCCAAACCCGAATAAGGGGTATTGATATTCTGATTGCCTCCCGATCTTCGGGAGGTGCCGACATGTCGCAGACGCTTATAGATTCCAATGAACCAGCACGGAGGGTTTTTATTTTATGACTTATTTTGATTCGAAATTAAAAATATTTACTTGCAATTCTAACCCCAAGCTTGCCCATCAAATTGCTGATTATATCGGAATTCCTATGGGTGAATCTCACACAACCAGCTTCAGTGATGGTGAGATTCAAGTGAAGCTCTCCGAGAGCGTTCGGGGCTGTCACGTATACATTGTACAGTCCACTTGCTTGCCGGTTAATGACAACCTGATGGAGATGCTCGTCATGATTGATGCACTGAAACGGGCATCAGCCAAGACAATTAACGTTGTAATTCCGTATTACGGTTATGCACGACAGGATCGTAAGGCACGTTCGCGTGATCCAATTACAGCGAAACTGGTAGCCAATCTGATCGAAAAAGCAGGAGCTACCCGCGTGATTGCGATGGACTTGCATGCCATGCAAATCCAGGGCTTTTTTGATATTCCAGTGGATCATCTACTTGGTGTGCCGATTCTGGCTCAATATTTCCGCTCCAAACAGATTGAAAATCCGGTCGTTGTATCCCCTGACCACGGTGGTGTAGTTCGTGCACGGAAATTGGCTGATTTCCTGAATGCACCTCTGGCCATCATTGATAAACGTCGTCCGGAGCCGAATGTAAGTGAAGTTATGAACATTATCGGTAACATTGAAGGTAAAACAGCGATCCTGATCGATGATATCATCGATACGGCAGGAACCATTGTGCTGGGTGCAAATGCACTGATGGAAGGCGGCGTGAAGGAAGTATACGCATGCTGTACTCACCCGGTATTGTCCGGACCAGCGATGGAGCGTTTGGAGAATGCACCACTGAAAGAAGTTATCGTAACGGATACGATTCCAATCACGCATGCCAATCCGACAAGCAAACTTAAAGTGTTGTCTGTAGCACCTTTGCTCGGGGAAGCCATTATCCGGGTTCATGAGGAATTGTCAATCAGCAAGCTGTTTGAAATTGAATAAGGATGTCTGCACAAAGTAGTAGAGGGGTTACGTTTTCCGGTCGAACGGAAAATGTAACCCCTGTCGGCGTGCCATTATAACGATGCATGGAGAGGCCGGATGATTAATATCCTGGCCGTGAAATGAAGCGAAAACGCCGCCGATGAAAAAGAGTGTCGGCAATTTCGACAAATTGATTATCGAAACGTGTAATCAATCCGATCTCAATATGGGTGTCGCGATCATATACTTGTACGGGTACATGGTATTCGAGATGATAGATAAAATCACTATGTTGAGTCAGCTGTCCGTTATCTTCGCGCAAAACCCGCTCACCTTCCTGGGTTAATAAGATAATAATCGTGAAAATTACAGTAAATAGGAAGTTCACTTTCTTGATATTATATGAAATATAACATTCGAAGTCTATGCCTCACCTCATGTGATCCGA
The DNA here is from genome assembly GCF_004000925.1 of Paenibacillus illinoisensis NBRC 15959. Classification (GTDB taxonomy): domain Bacteria; phylum Bacillota; class Bacilli; order Paenibacillales; family Paenibacillaceae; genus Paenibacillus; species Paenibacillus illinoisensis. Next base: position 25,991 of record NZ_BIME01000017.1, read on the forward strand.
AGGAGGGAATAAGATGAAGTGGATTGTAGGCCTGGGTAACCCGGGCTCAAACTATGCCAAAACACGACATAATATTGGCTTTATGGCACTGGACCAACTGGCCAGTCGTCATGGGATTTCCATTACTCAGAGCAAATGCAAAGCGTTAATTGGAGAAGGAAATATTGGCGGTGTGAAAACCGTGTTGATCAAACCCATGACATTCATGAATCTGTCCGGTGAGTCGGTACGGGCATATATGGACTTTTACAAAGTCAGTCTGGAAGATCTGATTGTCGTTTATGATGACATGGACACGGAGATTGGCAAAGTCAGACTGCGTTATCAAGGTAGCGCTGGCGGCCATAATGGAATCAAATCCATTATTCAGCATACCGGCACACAGCAATTCAACCGTGTACGGATGGGCATTTCGCGCCCGGAACCTGGACACGCCATTGTTGATTATGTACTGTCTACATTTATGAAGAAAGAGAAGGAAGCGCTCGAACATACCATTGAGCAAACCTGTGATGCTTTGGAGCATAGCCTGAATCATACATTTGAGCAGACAATGGCTAAGTTTAACGGGTAATAATTGTTGGAAGACCACGTTGGAAAAAATGATCAAAACCGGGTTCAATTCAGTCATAATGGGCATACTGGACGTATAAACCATGTTCAGGAGGCATAAACATGTCAGTGAATTATGTGTGCAGGCACTGCCGTACCTTTATTGGCCGAATCGATTCTGCCCGAATATCAGAAGAACAGTTGGGCTTTCATTTCTTGACCCCCGACGAGCGGAGGGATATAATAGCGTATAATTCCGGTGGGGATATTACCGTTCGGATTACATGCGATTATTGCAAAGAAGCGCTTGAACTCAATCCTGAGCTCAGCTTACTGGCGAGCCCGCTTCAATAATAAGCCTGGTTCGCAGCGAAGATGGATAACAGATGATGGGGGCCGCGGAATACCGCTCCACCTTTATAGCCTTGGCAGCCTGCTGAGGCTTCTTTTCAATTTGGGAATGAAAATGCTGATGACGGAATTTGGGTTATTGGTTGAACCTGATGTGGTAATGAAGCGAGTAATCCGATATGATGAAACAGGACAAAAAGGAATTTGTATCCAATTCAGAATGATAATACTGCGCTTTGGCGTGAACTAATCAAGTAAGTTATAAGAGAGGTGCCCCTTTTGTTACAAGCACTTATACAGGCTTTTTCCAAAGATCCCGATTTTGGATCCATTACTGCCGGTATTACGTCCGGTATGAAAGAGCAGCTGGTCTCAGGATTGTCCGGATCAGCGCGCCAGATCATGCTGGCAGCTCTGCACCAAGAGATGAACCGACCACTGCTCGTCGTTACACACAATATGTTTTCCGCACAAAAAATCGCAGAAGATTTACAGGAAGCGCTTTCACCAGATCAGGTGCTGCTCTATCCTGCGAATGAACTTGTAGCCGCTGAAGCCGCTGTTTCCAGTCCGGAAACACTGGGTCAGCGTATTGATGTGTTAGTTCGTTGCGCCCAAGGTTTTAGGGGCGTTGTTGTTATTCCATTTTCCGGCGTGCGGCGTTATGTCCCTCTTCCGGAAGTGATGGCGAATGCTCAGATTACCATCAAACAAGGGAATACACTCGATCTGGACTCGTTCCTTCTGGAGATGGTGAAGCTTGGATATGAACGTGTAGAACGGGTTGAATCTCGCGGCGAGATGAGCGTGCGCGGAGGAATTATCGACTTTTATCCAGTGACATCGTCCATTGCTTATCGGGTGGAATTGTTTGACGATGAAATTGATTCCATACGAACATTCGACCCAGCGGATCAACGCTCAATTGAACGTATCGATGACGTTACGGTGCTGCCGTGCAAGGAATTGATTGCTGACCGCGAACGTATGGAGAAGGCTGCGGATGAAGCTGTCGTTTTACTGGAAAAACAACTGGAGAAAATGACTGATCGCCAGGCCAAGCTGCGTCTCCGTGAAGAAATTCACCGGGAGATTGAGCTGCTGCGGGAGCATGTGTATTTCTCTGAAATGTATAAATATATATCACCGCTCTATCCGGAGCATAAAACCATCTACGATTACATGCCGGAGGACACGCTGCTTGTTCTGGACGAACCTGCACGGCTGGCTGAAACGTCCAAGCAGCTCGACCGGGATGAATCGGAGTGGAACCTGCATTTGATGCAAAACGGAAAGACGCTGCCTGATCTTCATTTGTCGGCAGATGGGGATGAGCTGTTATATGAACGTCCATTCCAGACACTGTTTATGTCGATCTTCTTGCGTCAGGTTCCACATACACAGCCTCAAAACATTCTGAATTTTATCAGTCGGGGCATGCAGGATTTCCACGGACAGATGAATGTGCTTAAGGCCGAGATGGAGCGCTGGCAGAAAGCCGGAGTGCATGTGCTTATGCTGGCGAGCGGGGAAGAAAGACTCGATCGTATGCGGCGCGTCCTCATGGACTACGATATACCGGAACCGGAAATGCTTATCGGTAACCTGCAGACCGGATTCGAACTGCCGTCCATTCATTTAGCCGTCGTAACCGAAGGTGAGATGTTCTCTCAAAAGCAGCGCAAGGCACGCAAACAAAGCCGTAATGTAGATAATGCAGAACGGATTAAATCGTATAGTGAGCTGAAGGTGGGCGATTATGTTGTCCATCAGAACCACGGGATTGGTAAATATCTAGGCATTGGTACGCTTGAGGTTGGCGGTATTCATAAGGACTATATGCATATTCTCTATGCTGGTGGGGATAAACTGTCGGTACCGATCGAACAGATCGATCTGATCCAGAAATATGTCGGGTCAGAAGAGAAAGAGCCCAAGATCTACAAGCTGGGTGGTAACGAGTGGACACGGGTTAAAAATAAAGTTCGTTCATCTGTACAGGATATCGCCGACGATCTGATCAAGCTCTATGCGGAGCGTCAGACCTCAAAAGGTTTCGGTTTTGAGAAGGACTCTGCCGAGCAGCAGGAATTTGAGGCCATGTTCCCTTATGATGAAACTCGTGATCAGGTCCGTGCGATTGAAGAAATTAAAAAGGACATGGAACAAAATCGTCCCATGGACCGTCTGCTATGTGGAGACGTCGGTTACGGAAAAACCGAGGTTGCCATTCGTGCTGCTTTCAAAGCGGCAATCGAAGGCAAACAGGTTGCGGTACTCGTTCCGACCACGATCTTGGCACAGCAGCATTATGAGACATTCCGTGAACGTTTCTCGGGGTATCCATTCAATATTCATGTCCTAAGCCGGTTCCGTTCCCGTAAGGAACAAAATGAGACCGCCAAAGGCATTAAAAGTGGAACAGTCGACATTGTCATTGGTACGCACCGGTTGTTATCGCAGGATCTGGTATTCAAGGATCTTGGACTGCTTATCGTTGATGAAGAGCAGCGCTTCGGTGTAACCCATAAGGAGAAACTGAAGAAGCTGAAAACAAACGTGGACGTGCTCACATTGACGGCTACACCAATTCCGCGTACCCTTCACATGTCCATGCTGGGAGTGCGTGATCTCTCGGTTATTGAAACACCACCAGAGAATCGGTTCCCGGTGCAGACCTATGTCGTGGAACATAGTCAGGCGCTTGTTCGGGAAGCCATTGAGCGGGAACTGGCACGTGGGGGTCAGGTGTATTATTTGTATAACCGAGTTCAAGGAATTCAGGAAATGGCTGCCGAAATTGCTGACCTGGTTCCTGGAGCCAAAGTGGGCGTGGGCCATGGTCAAATGTCGGAGACAGAGCTGGAGAAAACCATCCTGGACTTCCTGGATGGCGAATATGACGTGCTCGTAAGCACAAGCATCATTGAGACAGGGGTAGATATCCCGAATGTAAATACCCTGATTGTTCATGATGCAGACAAAATGGGCCTTTCCCAGCTGTACCAGCTGCGTGGGCGCGTTGGACGGTCTAATCGAATTGCCTATGCGTACTTTACGTACCAAAGGGATAAAGTGCTGACCGAGGTTGCAGAGAAACGTCTGCAGTCTATTAAGGAGTTTACCGAGCTGGGGTCGGGATTCAAAATTGCGATGCGAGATCTATCGATCCGCGGAGCAGGGAACCTGCTGGGAGCAGAGCAGCACGGCTTCATTGCCTCAGTCGGATTCGACCTGTATTCTCAGATGTTGGCCGAGGAAATTAACAAACGCAAAGTCACCATGCTTGGGGAAGAGCCGGTACCTTCCGATCAATGGAGCACCACGCTCGATCTCAGCATCGATGCCTACTTGCCGGGTGATTATATCTATGACAGTATACAGAAGATTGAGATTTACAAAAAAGTGGCGGTTATTGCCTCTTTCGACGATGCCATGGAGCTGGAAGACGAATTGGTTGACCGATTCGGCGACCTTCCGGAAGCTGTCATTAATCTTATGGCTGTAGCCAGGTTGAAAGTGTACGGGAAAATGTACGGAATTGAGTCCATTACGCAGCGTGGTGACGACCTTACCGTGAAATTCTACGAAGGCCGTGAGCATGCATTTGAGCTCTCGAAAATTGCGCACATTGGAAATCAGTTCGAAAGACGTGTACAATTTGAACAAGGACCCCATATGCTTATTCATGTCAAAGGCAAAGGGCTTGGGGACAAGCAACTGATGGAGCTGGTAGAGAAATTTCTGGAGTCCATGAAGAGTGCTTTTAAATCAAAGGGGGAACCAAAGGATGTTACCAAAGTATAAAAAAGTAGGGAAAGTACTCTCCGTGAGTATGGTTGCAGTACTGTCCTTATCACTGCTTGCTGCATGCGGCAAGAAGGATGAAGCAGCTACACCAGAAACCAATGATACAAGCGCTGTTGTAGCGTCATATGATGGCGGTACAATTACAGCCAATGAATTCGATATGGAGCAACGGGTCATGAAATTCCTCTATCCGGAATATGCACAAATGATGGAGATGGACGATTTCAAGGACTACCTGGTGCGCCAGGAAGTTGCTTATGAATATTTGAGTGGCAAAGCGAGTGAAGAAGCCAAAACAGAAGGTGCCAAAGTGGCTACCGAGCAGTTCGACAAAATGAAGGCTTCTGTTCAAGCCGATCAATGGACTGAAATGTTGAAAGCTCAGAACCTGACAGATCAAAACATCAAGGATTACATGACTCGCATCATGACCGTTATCAAGGATAAAGAGACTGGCGTTACGGAAGATGCAATCAAAAAAGAATTTGAAACAAACAAGGATCAGTTCACAACCGCTTCGGTTCGTCACGTTCTGATTAACTTCACGGACCCAGATACGCAAAAAGAGCGTAAAAAAGAAGATGCCTTGAAAATTGCGAAAGAAGTTAAAACTAAACTGGATGCCGGTGAAGACTTTGCAAAAGTTGCAAAAGAATACTCCGAAGATCCAGGCTCTGCAGATAATGGCGGATTGTACGAAAATACCCCTGTATCCAACTGGGTAGAAGCGTTCAAAGAAGCTGCCAAAACATTGCCGATCAACAAAATCAGCGATCCGGTTGAGACGGAATACGGCTATCACGTGATGAAAGTGGAATCCCGTACGGAAGCAGACTACAGCAAATTGACAGATGAGCAAAAAGAAACACTCAAAAGCCAATTGGCAGCTGCAGAGATCGATACGTTCATGACGAATGAACTGGATAAGATCGTGAAGGAAGTAAACCTGCCGAAGACAGACAAGGCTGAAGAAGGTACTACTGAAGGCACTGAAGGCACAACGGGTACTGGAACTGGAACCGAAGGTGACAAATCTACAGAAACCAAAACGGACGAGTCCACAGGTACTGACGCTAAAACAGATCAAGGTACTAAAACAGAGTCCGATGCAACAACAGGCGATAGTGCAGATACAAGCAGCAAGTAAGAAACGAGCTGCAGCACACTTACTTTCTGGACAAGCTTAGAGAAGCAAGGGGAGGACTTATGGCCTGCCCCTTGCTTCTTTTTGTACAGACAGCAGCGTAATGGGTACATGGTCACCTTCTGCGAAGAGAACACAACTATATTCTTCAAAGTATGTATAAGGAAATGGGAACAGATGAATACTATGGTCAAGATATCACACTAAACGTTCTGGGACTTTCCTCTACCCATTAAGGAACAGTAGTTGAAAAATCTTCTCGAGAAAGTGGGGCAACATGTGAAATGAAAGCTACTGGTATTGTCCGCCGTATTGATGACCTCGGCCGTGTGGTCATTCCAAAAGAAATCCGTCGTACGTTACGAATTCGTGAAGGAGATCCGCTTGAGATTTTTGTGGATCGTGATGGAGAAGTCATTCTAAAAAAATATTCGCCGATCGGCGAACTGGGCGATTTCGCCAAAGAATATGCTGAATCGTTGTATGAGAGTACAGGTCATGTAACCATGATCTCCGACCGCGATACCATTATTACGGTAGCGGGCGGCTCCAAGAAGGAATATCTGGACAAGCAGGTAGGTCAGCTGGTAGAGAGCTGCATGGAAAATCGCAAGACCATCGTTGAGACAGGTAGTGGCTCCTATGAGATCAGCAAGGATCATGATGAAACATTATCCTCTTTCGTCATTGCACCCATCATTTCGGGTGGAGACCCTATTGGAACCGTCATTCTGTATAACAAGGATGAATCCGTGAAGATGTCCCAGATGGAAGTAAAAATGGCTGAGACAGCTGCTGGCTTCCTTGGCAAGCAGATGGAACAATAAACTGCAGATTAACTCCTGATGCCTATTCGGCAGACAGGAGTTTTTTTGCATTTAAAAAGGCTGAATTAAGAGCGGATAGAGGGAACTTCAACAGAAGGTTAGTCTGCGCGGCTTCAGGCAGGTATAATAGCAAAGTATGCTTACTGGATATTATCGCTTGGATAACTGTAGGAGGGACTTATGAAACAGCCGTCTACTACTGGCTCAAGATTGCTGCAGGGTGCATTTGTGCTTGGCCTTGCTGCCATTATTTCTAAAATCATCGGTGCTTTTCAAAAGATTCCGTTACAGAATCTAGGGGGCGACGGTGTTTTTGGCATTTATAACACGGTATATCCGTTCTATATGCTTATTATTACGATTGCTGCCGCCGGACTGCCTGTTGCCGTATCCAAATTTGTTGCCGAACAACATGCGCTGGGTAGGCCCGAGGAGGGCAAACGGATTATCCGTCTGTCTTCCATGCTTCTTGGAGGCATCGGATTAATCCTGGCCATACTGATGTACATTGGTGCACCACTTATAGGTCATCTGATTGGTAATGGACATGTCATTCCTTCTATTCGGGCTGCAGCGCTTGCACTGCTATTTGTCCCGCTAATGACTGGACTCCGTGGATATTTTCAGGGTTTACAGCAGATGGTGCCGACCGCTGTGTCACAGGTTGTAGAGCAGACGATTCGTGTGACGGTAATGATTGTGCTGCTGCTATGGCTGATGAAGCGGGAAGCATCACTGGAGTCCATTGCTGCCGGAGCCATGCTAGGTTCCGTTGCCGGTGGATTTGTGGGGTTACTCACCATGCTCGCCTATATGTACGGTAGGCGGCGAAAGAGCAGGAAAACGGGTCTATCCCAAGAAGTGATGGAAGGCTTGCAGAGATCGGAAGCCAGGGAGGGACAACTACAGCAAGGGACAAAAAACGGGCCTCGACCGGAGAAGCTCCCCACCAATGGTCAATGGATTCGAACCTTGCTGGTATATGCCATTCCCGTCTGTCTGGGTTCGCTCGCTGTACCTCTGATGAACCTGGTGGATACCTTCACGGTGCCCCGGCTTCTAAGAAGTGAAGGGTTGGATGAGGTCGAATCCATGGTGTCGTTCGGAATTTACAATCGGGGGTTACCGCTTGTACAGCTCGTGACGATGCTTGCTACGTCGCTATCCGTGCTGTTCATTCCGGCGATGGCCGAAGCTCGCCTGAAGGGCGGGCCGGAAGCCGTCAGGCAGCAGGCAAGCATCGCGCTGCGCTGGTTCTGGTTAATCGGTCTGGCTGCATCCGCTGGTCTGGCGGTGCTGGCAGAACCGATCAACCGCATGCTGTACGGTGATGCCGCAGGCACCGAAGCTCTGCGGTATATGGCGCTGACGGCGGCGGGCAGCACCGTCAGCATCATTGCGGCGGCGCTGCTGCAGGGCCTCGGCGCCGTGCGCGCACCCGCGTTCAGCATGCTGGCCGCCGCAGGCGTCAAGGCGCTGCTGAACGTCATGCTTGTGCCCGCGCTGGGCATCAGCGGCGCGGCCCTGGCAGGCGCAGTCGCCTATATGCTGGCGGCTGGCCTGAATGTGGCCCTGCTGGCGCGGCGTACCGCGATGCGCCCTGCCCCTGGCGCCGTCCTGGTGAAGCCGGCGCTGGTGATCGCCGCCATGAGCGTGGCGGCGGCAGGCATGGCCTGGGCTGCCGGAGCGGTGCTCGGCGGCATGGGCATCGCGGCCGATCGCAGGCTGGCCGCGATAGGCATAAGCCTGCTTGGCATTGCCGCAGGCGCAGCCGTGTTCTTGCTGGCGTCAGCCCGTACCGGGCTGCTGACCGCCACAGATCTGGCCGCGATCCCGAAGCTTGGACCGCGCCTGGCCAAATTGCTTCGCAGGCTGCATGTCCTGCGGTAGCCCTGTCTCACCCTTTTACGTGTGAAATTATTGGATATCCACTGATTCTGTTATAATACGTGTAATTATAGAGCGCTGTTCTGCGTATGTTCCTCATGTCGATGTAACAAAGGGAGGCATTCTGCAGAATGGTTCGGATGGAGGCTTGAAAATGAGCGCAGCAGCTTTGACCGTCGTTGGTCTTGGATCAGGAGATGCAGATCAGCTGACAGTAGGTATTATCAAGAAAATGAAACAAGCGGCTACGCTGTATGTCCGCACATTGGATCATCCTGTGCTGAATGATCTGAAGCAGGAAGGGCTGGAGATGACATCATTTGATGCAATCTACGAGGCGAAAGCATCATTCCCGGAGGTCTATGACGAGATTGCGAGTCGCCTCATTGAGGCTGCCCGTCAGGGAGAGCCGGGAACCGAGATTGTCTACGCTGTGCCAGGCCATCCGATGGTGGCAGAGGCGAGTGTACGGCTGCTTAAGGAACGCTGCCCGCAAATGGGGATCTCACTTCGTGTCATGGGGGGAGAGAGTTTCCTGGATGAAGCCTTTATCCGTCTCGGATTTGACCCCATTGAAGGCTTCCAACTTCTTGATGCAAGCAGCCTGAGCACGGAACTAGTGCAGCCTCAGCTGCATACCTTGATCGGGCAGGTTTATGATGTGTTTACTGCGTCTGATGTGAAGCTATGCCTGATGGATGTATATCCAGATGATTATCCGGTATTTGTTGGACACGCCCTCGGTGTACAGGATCAGGAGATCATCCACAAGGTACCTCTTCATGAGCTGGACCGGATTGAAGGTTACGGAAACCTCTCCCTCATTTACGTGCCGAAAAACACGGATGATGCCCTGCGACGCCGCTCTTTTGCAAGGTTGCATGAAATTGTTAATATTCTTCGCAGCCCGGGCGGATGCCCGTGGGATCAGGAGCAGACCCATCAGTCGATTCGCAAGAACCTGATTGAAGAGACGTACGAGGTCATTGAAACGATCGATGAAGATGATCCTGACCACATGAAAGAGGAGCTTGGGGACTTATTGCTGCAGATTCTGCTGCATTCCCAGATGGAAGAGGAAGTGGGCACCTTCAATGTGTATGATGTCATTGAAGGGCTTAATGACAAGCTCATTTTCCGTCATCCTCATGTATTTGGCGAGCATCAGGCCGAGAATGCGAATGAAGCACTGCAGAACTGGGAACAGATGAAGGCAGAGGAGAAGAAGCGCAAAGGGATCGATCAACAGACCGTTTCGGTGCTGGATGGTATTCCCCGCGATTTGCCTGCCTTGATGAAAGGATACAAGCTCCAGAAGAAAGCAGCCAAGGTTGGTTTTGACTGGGATGATGTGAATGGCGTATTTGCCAAGATTGAAGAAGAGCTGGCAGAACTGAAAGAAGCAGTGCGTAGCAATCAATCGGCTGAAGAGAGGAAGCTGGAACTGGGCGATTTGCTGTTTGCTACGGCTAATGTGGCTCGTTTCATTGATACGGACCCGGAGGAGGCTCTCGCTGCCACCAACCGCAAGTTCACTCAGCGGTTCCGATATATTGAGGAGCGGCTTCGTGAACTTGGACGGACACCTGCAGATAGTAACGTCGAAGAGATGGAGCAATTCTGGCAAGCTGCGAAGAAGGCTGGACTGTAACAGGGTAGACCAAGTAAACTGTTCAAATATCCTTGTTCCATGTTTTTCAATGGTATGATATGCTATACGAACATGTGTTCATATTTGGGTTAGGTTATTCCTGATTGATCGGACAACATTCCGGGTATTGGACTTAGACTTTCTATAGGCACAGGTTCATCATCAGCCAAAAAAAGTCGCTGGCCGAGGCAGGAATTCAGAATCCAAGCCAGAATACATGTGTAGTAACCTTGCGCGAAAGCCGCGGCAATCAGTCGGTTTGCCAGGATTCGCAGATACTTTCTTTTTAATTTGGGAGGCTTTTAAAAATGAACAAAACAGATCTGATTAACAACATTTCCACCAAAAGCGGTTTGACTAAAAAAGACGTTGAGTCCGTATTGAACGGCTTCTTGGGAGAAATTACAGATGCACTCGCAAGCGGAGACAAAGTACAACTGATCGGCTTTGGCACTTTTGAAACCCGCAAACGCTCCGGTCGTACCGGACGTAACCCACAAACAGGGAATGAAATCGTTATTCCTGAGTCCACTGTTCCTGCATTCAAAGCAGGCAACAAACTTAAAGAAGCCGTAAAATAATGCGTCTTGATAAATTCCTGAAGGTCTCCCGGCTGATCAAACGCCGCACTGTGGCCAAGGACGTCTCCGAACAGGGGCGTGTTCTGATTAACGGACGTGAAGCGAAGCCAAGCGCTGCTGTTAAAGTGGGCGATGAGCTGACGGTTCAGTTCGGTCAGAAGCTGGTCACTGTGAAGGTGGAACGTCTTGCTGAGAGCACCAAGAAGGACGAGGCGAGCAGCCTCTATACCTTGGTTAAGGAAGAGCCGATCGCCAAGGATAACGGGCTGAACTGGTAATCATCTGCCCGATATGCTCTTTTGTGAATGAAAGTAAGTGAGATAGAAGCACCTTTCCTATACAGGAAGGGTGCTTTTGTGTTTGCATAAGCAGAAGCATTTCCTTCATGATCCCTGGTTCTATTCCCGCCTTCGCCTCCATAAGCTAGGTGTAAGAAGGAGGGGTACATGCCATGGTTGAGCACGGTAAACCGAAACAGCATCATTTGAGCATGCAAAATCGCAAACTGCTGGATCTGACAGGTGTCTCCAATGTAGAGAGCTTCGACAGTGAGGAATTTTTGCTGCAGACTGAACTTGGGCATCTGACCATCCGGGGGCACAATTTACATATCAAAAACTTGAGCCTGGAGGAAGGTTTGCTATCCATTGAAGGTACAGTCAGTTCTCTGCAATATCTGGACCCCGGTTCCCAGAACAAGAATAGTAAAGGCCTGTTCGGCAAGATGTTCCGATGAGTCTGGACACGCAGTGGATCACATTAACATGGATGCTGTTGTCGGGAATCGTAATGGGTATGGCCTACGACAGTTACCGGGTACTGTCCGGTCAGCTGCGCTTCCCTAGATGGAGCATGCACACGCTTGACCTGTTGTACTGGGTTGCTTCCGCGCTGTTCGTTTTCCGGATGCTGTATGCCGGAAACCACGGACAGCTGCGGTTTTATGTCTTTTTGGGGCTAATTATAGGGGTTTGCTTCTATTTTTGGCTTTTAAGTGTTACAACCCAGCGTTTTGTGGTAATGTTAATTAAACTCGCAAGAACACTTATTCATTGGTGTGGACATATCCTTAACATCCTGTTCGTTATGCCAGCGAAGGGACTATACAAGCTAGTTCGCGTGATATTGGGTTTTGTGCTCGCGATACTGATATTCCTGGGCAAGCTGGTATTGCAATGTTTGGTACCTTTCGGCAAGTTGTTCCGCTGGATGTTTAGGCCGCTCCTGAAGCATTGGGTAACGCCCCGTTGGATGATCCGTGCGGGTTCAAGTATTGCAACGATATGGAAACGCTGGTTTTAAGGAGGTCCAAAAATGGGTAAAACACCTGTGGGGAGATCTGCAGCCCCAACAGGCCAAGGGAAATCTGCCGGCGCAAGAAGACGCCTCATGCTCTGGATGACATTCGTCGTTGTATTTGTCATTTGGGCAGGATATACGTTCCTTGTACAGAATGCACAGATTTCGGACAAGAGTTCGCAATTGGCCGCACAGCAGGCTTCGAAGGAAGAGACGCAGAAGAAGCTGGATCAGTTGAAGTATGAAGTCAGTCGGTTGAAGGACCCTGAATACATAGGACAGCTGGCGCGGAAAAAAGGCTATTACTTGCCTGAAGAGACGCCAATCCAGGTTGAAGAGTCAGGGAACTGATGAAATTACGCTCATGACTGAGCAAGAATTATTATCCATATATCTGAAGCCGTTATACTGTAAAAAATAGGCTCCCCTGCGGGGTAGAGCTCTGTTGACCTTGGTTTGCGGCATAAGGTATAATTACATTTAGCACAGCATTGATTTTGGCATCTAAAAAATCGGGTTGTATATTTTTAAGGGAGGATCATTTTATTCTATGGCAATTGAAGTGGGCACCAAGTTAGAGGGCAAGGTGACAGGCATCACGCATTTTGGAGCATTTGTGGATCTGTCAGGAGGTGTCACGGGTCTCGTTCACATCTCGGAAATCGCCGACAATTATGTCAAAGATGTCAACGACCACCTGAAACTTAATGACGTCGTTACAGTGAAGGTCATCAACGTTGACAAGGATGGCAAAATCGGACTTTCCATTAAGCAAGCTGTTGACAAACCGGTTGAGCAACAAACACAATCCAGACCCCCAAGAGCTCCAAGACCGGAACGCAGTGGAGGAGATCGCGAACGATTCAGCGGTGGAGGCCCAAGTGGCGGCCAAGGCCGTGGCGGCGGCGGTGGATTTAACCGCGACCGTGGAGGCCGTTCTTTCAAGCCCGCAGCAGGCAAACCTTCATTTGAGGATAAAATGTCACGCTTCCTGAAAGATAGTGAAGAGCGGATCTCTTCGCTCAAGAAGAACACAGAGGGCAAACGCGGAGGCCGTGGAGCCAAGCGCGTGTAATCTGTATCAACCTGATTTAAAATATAAGAAAAGCCGTTAACCCGTAAGGGTCGACGGCTTTTTTGTCCTTTTTTTCTTTTAGTCTGTTGGTTGCGCATATTTTTTGGGGTTTACCGTCGCCTATGCGCGTTCCACTGGATTCCTGGCTTTTCTTGTAAAGTAGTGCTCCACAGATGCACTTTTTTCGCACAAGGACCATAGGAAATAAGAACATTTGTCGTCTACCATTTTTTACCGACATGTTTCCATGCCATTCCGCAGGTATCCCGTTCAATTCAAGTTAAAGGCAGAACAAATGCCATTCAAAATAAGACAACCCCGTCCTCGGTGAATCAGGTTGTAAAGGATGGAATGATAATAAGGCCGGGGGTTTCGCTCCTCCGCGCCAGGCTTGTTTCTTTTGTCGTAAACTTTTTGAACCCTGTCCACCTATTGTGACAAACTACGTCTTCTAATCTATCTATAATCAGAACCATCGAGAATGAAACACGAAAACAAATAATCGAATGGGGTGCCTTGGGATGATGGAAAAGTGGAATGTCATTCAATTTCCGGGAATGAAAGCTGGTAAAGGGAGTACAGAAGCTCGGGAGGAGCTGTCCGTACGTCTCAAACAGTGGATTACCTCCCGCAAGGCTGTCCAGTTCGTTGCTGCACGCAAATGGGTGCTGCTCCTTACATTTATGGGATTTTTATTAGGGAAGGCCATGATCCTGAATGAACTATCGCCCTTTGCAATTGCCTACTTCGCGGTGATTGCCTTCATGCGAAGGGATTACATGATTCCCGTTGGGGCCGCTTTGCTGGCTGGGAGTCTGTTTGCTCCGTTCCCGGTTCCACTTATCGTTGCGTCTGAGATGGCGATCTTCTATCTCTTGTTCAGAGGGCTGGAGTCTTATGACCGTGCTGAATTATCTTATGCACCAACAATGGTGTTTACGACTACTTTTATGGTCAAGTTATTCGCAGTCGTCATTGGGCCGTCTTTCAGCTGGTACGCGATGTTAATGCTCACGATGGACTCCGTACTCAGCTTCGTGCTTACCCTGGTTTTTATACAAGCTATACCGATTTTTACTTACCGCAAAAAGAAATTCAACCTAAAGAGCGAGGAGATCCTCTGCCTGATCATATTGCTGGCCTCCGTTATGACAGGCGCGGTGGGCTGGACCATTCAGTCCCTTTCCGTGGAGCATATGCTCTCTCGTTATTTAATTCTGATCTTCGCGCTGGTGGGCGGAGCCCCCCTTGGGGCATCCGTCGGGGTCATTACGGGGCTGATTTTGAGTCTCGCTGACATGTCCGCCGTATACCAAATGAGTTTGCTCGCTTTTGCCGGGATGCTGGCGGGTATGCTTAGAGAGGGCAAACGTGCAGGCGTTGCACTGGGGATGCTGCTCGGCTCATCCATTCTATCCATTTATCTGGGCGGTCCAGGTGACGTGATGAACTCCTTATGGGAGACGTGCGCAGCCATTGTTCTTTTCATGCTTACACCTAAAAGCATGATGGCGGCCATATCCAAATATGTGCCAGGTACACAGGATCATACCAAATCGCAGCATGAATATGCGAAGCGAATTCGGGATATCACGGCAGAACGGGTGACCCGCTTCTCACAGGTATTCCGCCAGCTTTCCCGCAGCTTCGATCAGATGTCCGGTACGGGGGAACCGGTACAGAACGAAGGCGGCATGGAGCATTTCATGAATGCGGTAGCAGAGGGAACGTGTGCAGGGTGCTTCAAACGTGCACAGTGCTGGGATGCAAAGTTTATTCAAACCTATAAATACATGACGGATGTGATGAGTTCCATTGAGGCCAACCCGGAGATGTCGGGCAAACAAATTCCTGTGGAGTGGAACAGGGTATGTGCCAAACCGGAGGAGGTGCTCGAGGTTATGCGTGCCCAGTATGGGCTCTACCAGCATAATATGCAGTGGAAGCGTCAGATTGTGGACAGCCGGCAGCTGGTTGCCGAGCAATTATCCGGAGTATCCCAGGTGATGGAGGACCTGGCCAGAGAAATCCAACGGGAAAGTGAGGAGATGGTACAGCAGGAGGAACAGATTCGGGATGCGCTGGAGTCGCTGGGCCTGTCCATTCATTCGATTGAGATTATCAATCTGGAAGCAGGCAATGTGGAAATCGAGATTGTTCATGCCTACACGAGGGGATTTGATGAATGCCGGAAGATGATCGCACCGCTGATTTCGGATGTTCTGGACGAGCATATTGCTGTTCTTCATGAGACGATGACGGATCCGCGTCAGGGTCTGGCAACCGTTACCTTTGGATCAGCCAAAACCTATGAGGTGACTACAGGGGTAGCTGCGGCTGCCAAAGGGGGAGATTTGTTATCCGGGGACAGCTTCAGCACGGTTGAACTGGGGAATGGTACCTTTGCGGTGGCACTCAGTGATGGTATGGGCAACGGGGAACGTGCGCGCATGGAGAGCAGTGCCGCGTTAAATATTTTGGAACAGCTGCTTCAATCGGGCATGGATGAGAAGCTGGCGATCAAGTCCGTGAACTCTGTGCTGATGCTGCGCTCACCTGAAGAGATGTATGCCACGGTGGACATGGCTCTAATCGATGAATATACGGCAGAGACCACATTTATGAAAATCGGCTCAACTCCGAGCTTTATTAAACGCGGACAGGAGGTTATTCAGGTATCGGCCAGCAACCTGCCCATTGGCATTATTAAAGATATCGAAGTGGATCTGGTCACTGTACAGCTTCAACCGGGCGATATATTGATTATGATGACGGATGGAATTTATGATGCCCCAGGGTATGCCGTCAACAAGGAGCTATGGATGAAACGTCTCATTCAGGAGATTGATAGTGACGATCCGCAGGAGGTAGCGGACTGCCTGCTAGAGAGCGTGATTCGATATCAGCAGCATGAGATTTTGGATGATATGACTGTCGTTGTAGGAAAAGTAGAGCACTACCGTCCGGAATGGGCCACATTGCGAGTACCGGGTATTAACCGGATGGAGCGTCCCCGTACAGTAAGTTAATTGCATCGTTCTCTGTTTGAAGTCTCTTCATTCTGGCAATGCTAGTCATAGAATTGGAGAGTAACGAAAAACGGAGGGATTTCGGATGAAGCAGATCTTGTTGATCACCGACGGTTGTTCTAATGTAGGTACAAGTCCGGTACTGGCAGCAGCGGAAGCCCGTGAAGAGGGGATCACGGTCAATGTAGTTGGTGTGATCGATTATGGAACCATTGGTGAACTGGGTAGCCGGGAGATTGAGGATATTGCAAAAGCCGGAGGGGGGATCAGCCAGATTGTCGGCACAAGGCAGCTTGCCCATACGATGCAGATGATGACAAGGAAAACGGTGGTTCAGACCATTCAGCAGGCGGTTAATAGAGAGTTAACACAAATTTTGGGAGAGAAGGTGTCCAAAACCGTAACAGACCTTGAACCTGCACAGCGTGCTCAGGTGGTAGAAGTAATAGATAATCTGGCTGAAACAGCCCCTCTTCAGGTAATCCTGTTGATCGATGTAAGTGCAAGCATGAAGCCGAAGCTCGCTGCGGTTGAAGAAGGAATCCGGGATTTGATGTTGAGCTTGCAGTCGCGTGTAGGGCAGAGCAAGCTCTCGGTATTTCATTTCCCGGGTCGCCATAGTGGAGAAGAGGCTGTGATGGATATCAACTGGACATCGGATCTGGGCAGTGTCCGTTCGCTGTTTGGACGTTTGCAGATGAAAGGTGCGACCCCGACAGGTCCTGCGATTCAGAAGGTGATTGATTTTTACCGTTATGGTACACTGGAGGGACAGCAGGAAATAGAAGGGAACTATCGCATTGAAAGAGAAGGGATGCTCGGTGACAACGTTGTCTGATGCCTCTTTCCCGCCAGGAACAGTAATTACGGGAAAATGGAATCGCAGCCGTTATACGATTCGCAAGCTGCTGGGCAAAGGCGCCAACGGCATCGTTTTTCTTGTCCAGCGGGGTGAGAATGGCAAGCACTATGCACTTAAGATGGGATTTGATCCGTTCGATCTGCAGTCAGAGATCAATGTGCTCAAATCGTTTCAGCTACAGCGTAATCATGAGGCCCTGAAGCAGAGTGGTATTCCTTCCTATCTCAAGGATGTGGACGATTATGCCATTCAGGGACGGGACATTCCCTTTTATGTGATGCGTTATGTTCGGGGTGAAGCTCTTCACCACTTCATCAGGCGTCAAGGGACGGACTGGACACTGCTGGTTGGGCTTAGACTCTTACAGAAGCTGGCACAATTACATCAGGCGGGATGGGTGTTTGGTGATCTTAAGCCTCAGAACGTACTGGTATCCGATTTTGGTCAAGTGGAGCTCATTGATTATGGTGGAGTAACGTCGATTGGACGAAGTGTGAAACAGTTTACCGAATGGTATGATAGGGGCTTCTGGAATGGCGGAAGCCGAACAGCAGATGGCACCTACGATGTTTTTGCTTTTGCCCTGTTACTGATTCATGTATTGGAGGGTGAAGCACTCAAGGCGCTGGCTGCCGAAGGATTGCCACAACTGCGGAGTGTCAATCAGCTCACGGCCCTGGTGGAGCGGAGCGAAAGGCTGCGACCGTTTCGTAACTGGACGATTCAGGCCCTTCGGGGACAGTTCCGGGATGCCGGACATGCAGCCAAGGCTTGGAAAGACATGATGGCCCGGCCAACACATCTTCGCCGGCGTTCATCAAGCACTACACCACGCTGGCTGAAAAATGCATTCGCTGTATCCGTTATATTACTTATTGGGGTACTCATCTATGCACTGCGTTTTTAATTTTTACAGGTGCATATACATAACGCAAGGAATGAGGAACAGGTATGGAGGCTTTACGCTGGAACGAGCTGGTGAATCATGTGCTGGAGGCAGCGGAAGAGCATCAGTTATGGGTTCCCGGGGATCGGATCATCGTCGCAGTATCGGGCGGACCGGACTCGGTGGCTTTTTTGCATATTATGCATGAGATCAGTACGAGACATGTTCCGCTGGAACTGGTCTGTGCTCATGTACATCACGGATTCCGCGCAGAATCCGATGAAGAAGCCGAAATGGTCGGGAAAATGGCAGCACAGCTGAATATTCCTTTTGAATGGGTGAAGGCCGATATTCCTTCCTATATGAAGCTTACAGGGAAGGGATCACAGGAAGCAGCACGCGATAGGCGGTATGCATTTCTGCATGAGGTAGCTGATAAATATGGTGCAGCAAGCATTGCTCTGGCACATCATGCGGATGATCAGGCAGAGACCGTTATGCTTCATTTATTACGTGGCAGCGGGTTAACCGGACTGTCCGGAATGAAGTTTAAACGCCGTGAAAAAAATGTGGAACTTATTCGTCCATGTCTTCGTATAAACAAGACAGACCTTGTAGAAGCTTGTAATACTCAGGGATTTCTGTACTTTAATGATGCAAGCAATTCCCAGCGTAAATATCGGCGCAATGCCATTCGCTTGGATGTGCTTCCTTATTTGGGGCAATATAATGGACAGCTCACGCCGTCTTTGAATCGGCTTGCCGAAATTGTGGGCGATGAAGACGATTTCATGGAGCAAGGTGCATATGACGCATACAGGTGTCTAGTGCAGGTGAACGGCGGAAGGCAAACCTTTGAGGTGCCTTCCTTTTTGAAGTTACATGTCGCTTTACAACGAAGGTTGATTAAACTAATATTGAATTATCTGCCTTTGGACAGTGATTTTGTCGACTTTACCCGTATCGAAACCATTCGCCGCAAGGTGATAGAGCCTTATGCGAAGACCTGGAGCCTAGATTTAGGACAGACACTCGTTTGTACCCGGGAGTATGATCTGGTTTCCTTTGGCTTACGGACAGACGTACAGGATCAATCTTTCGAGTATCGTCTCGTGCAATGGAACGGACCTTATGAGCTTTCACTCAGGGAGATTGACCGATATCTTCGGATCGTTCCTATGAGTCCCGAGGACTATCTTGTACCGGAAACGGCTGATCAGGCCGCATTTGATGCGGATCAACTGCTCATGCCGCTGGTTGTGCGTTCACGGTTACCTGGAGATACCATGAAAGTCATGGGATTAAACGGAAGCAAAAAGGTGAAAAATATTTTCATCGATGAAAAAATCCCCCCCTCTGTCCGTCCGCGTATTCCCGTGGTTTGTGACGGAGCAGGCAACATTGTCTGGTTGCCGGGTGTTCGCCGGTCGAATATTGCACCGGTGAAGGAGGATACTTCCGCCATCCTGTACATGACTGTAGGCAATTCAGCGATTCAGGGGTAGTGGTTATGGTTCAGGTAAGGCTTTCATAGTATAACTTAGGAGGTTCGCACAGTTGCAGAACGACATTCAGGAAGTATTGATCAGTGAAGAAGAAATTCAAAGTAAAGTCAAGGAATTAGGCGCAACACTAAGTGCCGAATATGCAGGTCGCAATCCTTTGGTCATTTGTGTGCTCAAGGGTGCGTTTATATTTATGGCTGATTTGGTTAAAAACATAACGGTACCTGTTGAAATGGATTTCATGGCAGTATCAAGTTATGGAGCATCCACCAAATCGTCAGGCGTTGTTAAGATCATCAAGGATCTCGACGTCTCGGTTGAAGGCCGTGAGGTTCTCATTGTCGAAGATATTATCGATAGTGGACTTACGCTCAGTTATTTAATTGAACTGCTTCAAAATCGCGGTGCCGAAACGGTGCGCGTGGTTACGCTTTTTGACAAACCTTCAGGCCGTAAGGTGGAGCTTGAAGCTCATTACACCGGCTTTGACATTCCAGACGCATTCATCGTCGGATATGGTTTGGATTATGCCGAGAAGTACCGAAATCTCCCTTACATCGGGATTTTGAAACCGGAAGTATACAGCAGTTAATAAGCATGCTAGTTCCAAGCCCAGTTCTGCTCGTGCCTTCTGTTGAGAAGCCATGTCGGGCTATGTTAAAATAATTAAAGTGTCTCGAGAGGAGGTAGGGGATGAATCGGTTCATCCGGAATTCTGGTTTTTATTTGATTCTTTTTTTAGTCGTGGTGGGCATAGTGCAGTTCGTCAGCAATGGCGGCGAAGCCACAGATAATCCTAGATATGATCAGTTGCGCACGGCGGTTAAGGCGAACAACATCTCGGAATTGACGGTTCAATTCGACGGTCAGTCTTTTCTTGTGACCGGTCAATATAGAGAGAAGCCTAGCGAAGCCAAATCAGAAAATTTCTCAACGTACATTCCTCCTACGGATGAAGCGATTAGTGAGCTTGTAGCGGCAAGTGAAGCTAATAATTTCAAGTTAAATCAGGAGCCAATGAGAGGTGACAGCATCTGGCTGACACTTCTGACATCCTTTATTCCTTTGATCATTATGTTCCTGCTGTTCTTCTTCCTGTTTAATCAGGCACAAGGCGGCGGCGGTAAAGTAATGAACTTTGGTAAAAGCCGTGCCCGTCTCTATAACGAAGAGAAGAAGCGGGTTACATTTGAAGACGTCGCAGGTGCGGACGAAGAGAAGCAGGAGCTTGTTGAGGTCGTTGACTTCCTTAAAGATCCTCGCAAATTCGCAGCTGTAGGTGCACGGATTCCTAAGGGCGTATTGCTCGTGGGGCCTCCGGGTACTGGTAAAACGTTGCTTGCTCGTGCCGTTGCAGGTGAAGCGGGTGTGCCGTTCTTCAGTATCTCGGGTTCTGACTTCGTCGAAATGTTTGTCGGTGTCGGTGCTTCCCGTGTACGTGACTTGTTCGAAAATGCAAAGAAAAACGCCCCATGTATCATCTTTATTGACGAGATTGATGCTGTAGGTCGTCAGCGTGGAGCTGGCCTTGGCGGTGGTCACGATGAACGTGAACAAACGCTCAACCAGTTGCTCGTTGAAATGGACGGATTCGGAGCCAACGAGGGTATTATCATCGTGGCTGCAACGAACCGTGCAGATATTCTGGACCCTGCCCTGCTGCGTCCGGGACGTTTTGACCGTCAAATTACGGTTGACCGCCCTGATGTAAAAGGTCGTGAAGCGGTACTGAAAGTACACTCCCGTAACAAACCACTCACAAAAGATGTGAAACTGGACATTATTGCGAAGCGTACAACAGGCTTCTCTGGTGCGGATCTTGAGAATCTCCTGAATGAAGCGGCATTGCTTGCGGCACGCCGTAACAGAAGAGATATTTCCATGCGTGAGGTAGACGAGGCGATCGACCGTGTCATTGTAGGTACGGAGAAGAAAAGCCGTGTCATCAGTGATCGCGAGAAACGAATCGTTGCTTATCACGAAGCAGGCCATACCATTGTAGGATACTTCCTGGAACATGCCGATATGGTACATAAAGTGACCATCATTCCGCGCGGACGTGCGGGTGGATATGTAATCATGTTGCCAAAAGAAGACCGTATGCTGGTTACCAAGCAAGAGCTCTTGGACAAAGTTACAGGACTCCTCGGGGGCCGTGTGGCAGAAGAATTGTTCATTGGTGAAATTGGTACCGGTGCATACAGTGACTTCCAGCAAGCGACAGGTATTGTTCGCAGCATGGTTATGGAGTACGGTATGAGTGAGAAATTGGGACCTATGCAATTCGGAAGTTCACAAGGACAGGTATTCCTTGGACGGGATATCGGCCATGAACAGAATTACTCGGATTCCATCGCTTATGAGATCGATCAGGAAATGCAGCGCTTTATCAATGAATGTTACGAGAAATGTAAGGACTTGCTCGTAAAACATTCCAAAGAAATGCATTTGATCGCTCAAACGTTGCTTGAAGTGGAGACACTGGAAATGGATCAGATCAAACAATTGATCGAGACAGGTTCCTTGACTCCAAAACCGGAGAGCGATAATGATAACGAAGGTACGCCAAGTGAAGGCGGAGAACCAATCGTCGATAACATCGGTGATGTGCGTGTTCGCATTCAAGGCAAAGACGAAACACCTGAACCACCTGCCGGAGATATTCCTAACGATGCTCCGAATCTGGATAAAGGCAACAGTAATGATCCAGATGATGGTGGTACGAAGCCAACGTCTTAATGTCTAACAGAACCTGTTCTGAGAACAGATCAAAGAGAGCCGAGAGGCTCTCTTTTTTTGTGCGTTTTGTTCAAATTGCAGAGATAATGATAACTGCGAGCTAGAGCGCGAACTACGCAGGAAACGGTTGATTAGGGTGTTGTTCTGTGCCCTTTTCATTTATTGACAGAGTCGTGAACGTTGTGTACATTAGGTGTTAAACCGCTTGTGATTCGTTTCTCAAGCGAAAATATCGACGCAGATAGTCACAGGAAACGGCGCATGGCGCTGTCCGTCAAAGGAGAGGATCACAGGTGGAAGCTCTGGCTTTAGAGCGCAAGGCTGAGATGAACCGGGAGCTGCGAGCGCGGCTGATGGAGTTGAAGAAGGAACGTAATGCTATTATTCTTGCTCATTATTACCAACGTGACGAAGTACAGGAAGTAGCCGATTTTCGTGGGGATTCATTTCTATTGGCACAGAAAGCCGCACAAACGGATGCGGATGTCATTGTATTCTGCGGGGTTCATTTTATGGGTGAAAGCGCTAAGATTTTGGCCCCGAACAAGACGGTTATCATTCCGGATGAGCGTGCTGGATGCCCCATGGCAGACATGGTCAATGTTGAGGGCCTGCGTAAACTGAAAGCGCAACATCCCAATGCAAAAGTAGTGACGTATATCAATTCCTCGGCTGAGATTAAGGCGGAGACCGACATCTGTTGTACATCGGCCAATGCAGTCCGGGTTATTCAATCTGTTGATTCTGATGAGATTATCTGGGTGCCGGATAAAAACCTCGGACATTATGTTCAGCAGCACACAGACAAAAAAATGATTATCTGGGAAGGGTATTGCAACACTCACGATATGCTGACTGTAAAAGATGTCGTTGAGATGAGAGCCAAATATCCAAATGCCGAGTTTGTCGTACACCCGGAATGTCGTCCAGAAGTCGTAGAGATGGGAGACTTTGTAGGCAGCACGACAGCCATTCTTGAATATTGTAAAAATTCTTCTGCCAAGGAATTTATCGTGGGGACGGAAGATGGTACAGGATACCAGCTGCGACTGGATAGCCCGGATAAACAGTTTCATTTTGCCACCAAGTTCCTGGTGTGTCCAAACATGAAGGTCAACAACCTGAAGAAACTGGTTAAATGCCTGGAAACGATGAAGCCGGAAATTTACGTACCGCCGGCCGTTGCCGACAAAGCCAGAGAATCGCTAGAGCGCATGTTACTGGTGAAGTAGCATGCGCTACTCTTGCTCCGAGACAGGTGAATAGGATGATACCGCAATATATAGTGGATTTTGATCTGTCCCAGCTGCCCATTGTGGAGACGGACGTACTAGTTATTGGTTCTGGCATTGCCGGATTATATACAGCCATCAGGGCAAGCAAACATAATCAGGTATTGATGATTACAAAGAAGTCGTTACTGGAGAGCAATACCCGCTATGCACAAGGTGGCATCGCAGCGGTAATCGCTGAAGATGATTCCCCTGCGTACCACCTGCAGGATACACTTGTGGCTGGAGCGGGCCTGTGTCGCCGCGAGGCAGTGGAAGCATTGGTAAACGAAGGCCCGGATGGAGTACAGGAACTAATCCGTCTGGGCACATTGTTTGATGTGGAGAACGGCGAGCTGGCGTTGACGCAGGAGGGTGCGCACAGTCACCGCCGTATTTTGCATGCAAATGGTGATGCGACTGGATACGAGATCGTGAGGGCTCTTGCAGCTCAGGCAAGTGCACATTCAGGTATTGAAGTCTGGGATGAGCATTTTGTCATTGACTTGATCACGGATCACGGAGAATGTGTAGGGGCATTGGTTCAGAAGTCTGACGGTACCAAGGTGTTTGTAAAAGCGCGTGCTACGGTGCTCTGCTCCGGTGGGGCGGGGCAATTGTACCGCTATACAACCAACCCGGAGGTTGCCACAGCTGACGGTGTTGCCATGGCATATCGTGCAGGTGCAGTCATTCGCGATATGGAGTTCATTCAATTCCATCCGACATCCCTATGTTATCCGGGTGCTCCGCGCTTCTTGGTTTCTGAAGCAGTACGGGGCGAAGGAGCGTTTCTGCGAAATATCAAAGGTGAGCGTTTTATGGAACGTTATCATCCACAGCTTGAACTCGCTCCGCGCGATATTGTTGCACGAGCGATTGTTAGTGAGATGGAGATGACGAACAGTACATTCGTGTATCTGGATATTACTCATGAATCGGCTGAGTTAATCAAGCACCGATTCCCTACCATATATGAGACATGTATGCGGTACGGACTGGATATGACCACAGACTGGATTCCGGTTGCTCCTGCAGCACACTATATGATGGGCGGCGTCAAAACGGATTTGAACGGGGAGAGCAGCATTGGAAGGTTGTTTGCTTGTGGTGAAGTTTCCTCAACGGGAGTCCACGGAGCTAATCGTCTGGCGAGTAACTCATTGTCTGAAGCCATTGTATTTGGGCACAGAATTGTTGAACGCATTCAAACACTGCCACCGCTAAATTCAATACAAATTGTTTCCCAATTGCCGCCGCATAGTGTCGGGAATAGAACATGGGAAGAGCAACAGCCGATTTCGGAACGGCGTTTGCGTTTGCAGAAGATGATGGTCCGTCAGGTGGGTCTGAGACGTAACGGTGCCGGCTTACAGGGAGCCTTGGATAAACTGGAGAGTGAAATGGACATCTTCAATTATTTGCTGACACACAAGGAAGAGATGGAATACGCCAACCTGTTGACCTGTGCCTGGCTGGTCACCAGTGGAGCATTACATCGTCAGGAGAGTCGGGGAGCACACTACCGTGAGGATTTCCCGCTTCGTGATGATGCGGCTTGGCAGAAGCATAGTTTGCAGCAAAGAGAACAAGCGATTGTGGAGGAATTGATGTCATGATACTGAACGGATATAATGAAGGACTCATCGAATCCATCAAAAACTGGCTTCGCGAGGATGTGGGGGCAGGGGATGTCACTACGAGTGTGACGATTCCGGCAGGTCATCAATCCAAGGCAGTTATTCACGCCAAAGACCACGGGTTCATCGCAGGTATATCGGTAGCTGAACTGGTATTTCAGGTAGTAGACCCATCGCTCGTATTTAGACCGATGGTTCAAGATGGAGATGAGGTTACTCGGGGAACAACGCTGGCAGAAGTGGAAGGAAGCACCCACAGTCTGCTTACAGGTGAGCGTCTGGCGCTAAACTTGCTGCAGCGCATGTCGGGGATTGCAACGCGCACACGTTCATATGTTGATGCATTAGAGGGCCTCTCTACGCGATTGGTGGATACACGTAAAACAACCCCTGGACACCGCATGCTTGAGAAATATGCAGTACGGATCGGTGGAGGGGCGAATCACCGATTCGGATTGTACGATGCGGTTATGATTAAGGATAACCACATTAAAGGGGCAGGCGGCATCACAGAAGCCGTGAAGCGGGCAAGAGATGTCATTCCTCACACGATGACTATTGAGGTGGAGACTGAGAATCTGACACAGGTGAATGAAGCCTTGCAGGCAGGTGCGGATATCATTATGCTGGACAATATGCATCCGGATCAGATGCGTGAGGCTGTTACGGTTATTCGTAAACAGGCTCCGCATGTGAAGGTGGAGGCATCAGGCAATGTCTCTCTGGAGACCATCCGTGGAATTGCCGAGAGTGGTGTGGATGTAATTTCGGTTGGAAGGTTAACCTATTCTTTCGAGAGCCTTGATATCAGCCTAGATTTAAACGAAAAGAAAGAGGGGTGAACCTCTTTGATTCTTGTTGTAGACGTGGGCAACAGTAATATTGTACTCGGCGTGTATCAAGGCCGGTCGTTGCTCCACCATTTTCGTCTGAGCACATCCCGTCAGTCCACAGTGGATGAATACGGCGTATTGATTTATAATTTATTTCATATGTCGGATATATCCACACGCGACATTGAAGGAGTCATTATCTCATCGGTGGTTCCTCCGCTTGTGCATGTGATGGAAACGATGTGTGAAAAATATGTTGGCAAAAAGCCAATGGTTGTGGGACCTGGGATTAAAACGGGCCTAAACCTAAGGTACGAGAACCCGCGTGAGGTAGGCGCAGATCGCATTGTGAATGCAGTGGCAGCCGTTGAGAAATACGGTGGTCCACTTGTGGTTGTTGATTTTGGTACTGCGACGACCTTCGACTGCATTGATGAGAAGGGCAACTACCTTGGGGGAGCCATTGTACCGGGCATTCATATTGCCACTGAAGCGCTCTATGAGCGGGCATCCAAGCTGCCTCGCATCGAATTGGAGAAGCCCAAGAAGGTTATAGGACGCAATACGGTGCATGCCATGCAGGCTGGTATCATATATGGCTATGCTGGACAGGTCGACGGAATTGTTGATCGCATTCGTACAGAGATGGGTGTACAGCCCAAAGTTATTGCAACCGGGGGGCTTGCACCGCTGATTGCAGAGGAAACACGCAGCATCGAGGAAGTTGATCCGCTGCTTACGCTGGAAGGGCTGCGTATCATTTATGAGCGGAACCGGGAAAGGTAAGGAAAGAGACGGCATGCAGCGGGCTGATTTTACAGTCTTACGTATTGTGCCGTTTTTTCTGTAAATTGAACGGGTTTATAAGTTGAACGAATATCACATTCAATTTATATATCGTGTATCAGGGATACTATAGTATACGCCAAAGGAGGCTGAATGACTTGGAAAACAACAAACAGGACCGCTTGATTCGCGGTACAGCAATGGAAGGACGGGTTAGAGCCTTTGCTGTCCAAACAACAGAGTTGGTTGAGGAATTGCGCAGAAGACATGATACGTTTCCCACGGCTACAGCTGCCATGGGGCGTACGGTAACCACTGCAGCCATCATGGGTGCAATGCTTAAAGGTGAAGAGAAGCTGACCATTCAGGTCAAGGGAGACGGTCCCATTGGACAGATTGTTGCCGATGCGAATGCCAAAGGGGAAGTTCGTGGTTATGTGACGAATCCGCATGTGCATTTACCAAGCAACAGTATGGGTAAGCTTGACGTTAGAGGAGTTGTGGGCACCGAAGGCTTCGTGAACGTAACAAAGGACCTTGGCCTGAAGGAACCTTATCGTGGCAGTGTACCGATTGTTTCGGGAGAGCTGGGCGAAGACTTCACATACTATTTTGCCAAATCGGAGCAGACACCTTCTGCTGTAGGCGTTGGCGTACTTGTAGATACCGACAATTCGGTCATTGTTTCCGGCGGATTCATTATACAGCTGCTGCCAGGGCTGACCGACGATGAAATCACCGTAATTGAAAATGCCATCAGTACGTTGCCTGCTGTGACGACGCTGCTGGAGCAAGGGCTTGAACTGGAAGAATTGCTGAAGCGTGTACTGCCGGATGTACAGGTTATGGATGGCATGGACATTCATTTCCGCTGTCAATGCTCCCGGGAACGGGTCGAAAAAACGTTGATCAGTCTGGGTCAGCATGAAATGGAACAACTGATCGAAGAAGAAGGCAAAGCAGAAGTGGTGTGCCAGTTCTGCAATGAAGCTTATGATTTCAATAAAGAACAACTCGAGACCATTCTAGAGCAAGCCAAGAACTGATATAAGCGGGGACGGGACGCGGAATGACGAGACAGGAAAAAGGGCTGTGGACGGCTGTAATTGTTCTGACGCTCGGCATGCTGGTGATGGGGACGGTAATGGTGGTTCAGGGTATCAGACCCGGTCGGGATGATGCAGATGCATCTCATGAAACAGGTCAGGAAGAAGGAAGCGCCATTGCCACAATTAACGGAGAGGTCATTACGGACAAGGAATGGACCGATGCGCTGAAACGGCGTTATGGGAGCGATATGCTGCTTCAGATGCTGAACCGCAAAGCGGTTTATGCGGAGGCAGTTGATCGGGACCTGACAGTCACACCGGAGGAAATAGCGAAGGAACTATCTGTTGCGATGGATGGCTATGATTCGGAGCAGGCATACTTTGACGAGATGAAGTCCCAGCTTGGCCTGACGAGACAAGAGCTTGAGCTAGAAGCTGGTTATCGGCTTTTATTGGAGAAAATCGCTACGAGCGGCATTCAGGTCAAGGATGCAGACATTGAGCATTACTGGGACGAGCATCGCGAGGACTTCATCTCTCCCGAGAAATACGATCTGTCCATGATTATGGTGGAAGATGAAGAGCAAGCCGATTCGTTACTGGATGATTTGGAGCAGGGTGCAGACTTCGAAGAAATGGCAAAAGCTGAATCAACAGACAGCTTCACCCGTGACGCTGGAGGGCGGCTTGGCTGGATTGAACAGAATGATCCGTTTCAGCCGGAAGACGTCATGAACCTGGCTGAACAATTGGATGTTGGCGATATTGCTGGGCCAGTACAGGTCGAAGATGGATATGCCATTATCAAATTAAACGATAAGCAGGATGCCCAGGTTCAATCCGCAGAAGAGGTACGTGAAGATATCCGGATGCAGCTGGCTCTGAGCCAGGCTGATCCACTTCCCCAGGTGGAAGAGAGGCTGCGCAACAAATATGAAGCCGTGATTATCGCTGAAATTCCCGCTTCCTGATTTTCACTGATCGATGGATAATTATTTGGGATGCTGCACCGTGATAAAAAATACTCTGTCTACGGGCTTAGGGCCCAGGACAGAGTATTTTTTTGACTACTCATATTGACAATGGCGTGCAACGTTGATAAGATAAAAATAATAAATACCTACTCGTTTACTCGGATTAAAAGCGATATTTAACCCTAAGAAACCTTCGGAAACCTCATATCCATTCCATGGATAGGCATTTGGGCCAGATGGAGTAAGGGATTTCCGCAGTTCTTCTATAACATCAAGAGGCTGCTCCGGCCGCACAATACAAGCAACAGGACTTAAGTATTATTCATCCCACTAAGGAGGGCATTCATATGGCTAAAGTTGTTAATAACGTAACAGAACTCATCGGAGGTACTCCGCTTGTTCGTCTCAACCGTATCGTACCTGAAGGCAGTGCTGAAGTATTCGTGAAACTTGAGTATCAGAATCCGGGTTCGAGCGTTAAGGACCGTATTGCGATCAGCATCGTGGAAGAAGCGGAAAAAGAAGGCAAGCTGAAACCAGGTGATACCATCATTGAAGCAACTAGCGGTAACACAGGAATCGGTCTTGCAATGGTAGCTGCAGCCAAAGGCTACAAGTCTGTCATTGTTATGCCTGAAACGATGAGCTTGGAGCGTCGTAACTTGCTTCGTGCCTATGGTTCTGAGCTGGTGCTCACGCCAGGATCCGAGGGAATGAACGGTGCTGTCAAAAAAGCAGAAGAATTGCTTAAGGAAAACCCATCGTACTTCATGGCTGAGCAATTTAAAAATAAAGCAAACGTAAAAATTCACCGTGAAACTACAGGTCCGGAGATCGTAGAAGCGATTCAATCGGTTGGTGGTACATTGGATGCCTTTGTTGCAGGGATTGGTACTGGCGGAACAATTACAGGTACAGGCGAAGTATTGAAAGAAGCCTTCCCTTCAATTAAAATCGTTGCTGTAGAGCCAGCTGCTTCTCCAATTTTGGCAGGTGGCAAGCCGGGTCCTCACAAAATTCAAGGAATCGGGGCGAACTTCATTCCTGAGATTCTGGATCAGGAAATCTATGACGAGATCATTCACATTGAGAATGATGATGCGTTCGAAACGGCTCGTCAAGTTGCGAAGGAAGAAGGCATTCTGTCCGGTATTTCTTCCGGTGCAGCGATTCGTGCAGGTCTGCAAGTAGCCAAACAGCTGGGTGCAGGCAAACGTGTTGTTGTTATCGTGCCAAGTAACGGAGAGCGTTACCTCAGCACACCACTATACAACTTCGAAGCTTAATCGTAAGCAAAATGATATCAATCCTCCGTACCCACATGCTGGGTATGGGGGATTTTTTGCTGAATGCTTTTAAAAGATGCGGCGCTTTAGTATACTATCAGACAATAGAACTAGCGACAGATGGAGGGCGGCTAACCGCAATGACACACCTGATGACAACATACGCCGACTGGACAGAGTGGGCCAGACAAGGATGGACCATGATGCCGTACATGATCAAGTCGGATGAGGGACCGGTTCATGGCGGTTTACCGTTAACATGGGAAGCAGCTTGGCACCAGGCTTCGCCCTATTCCATGGTGCTGGAGAACGGGAAGGGCGGAAGATATACATTTCTGGGATTGCACCCGGTATCCGTTATTTCAGGCAAGGGACATGAAGCGGTCATCTATGATCTGAAAAATGGATTGACGTCCACAGATACGGGTAAGCCGCTGGACGTGTTAAAAAGATGGTCAGCTCCGTACAGTGCCCCTAAAGTGAGTGAGGCTCCTGATTTTGGTGGGGGGAGTGCAGGTTACCTCAGCTATGACGTAGCCAGATCACTGGAGAAGCTGCCAATGCTCGCTGAAGACAATCCTGCTTTGCCTGACTACTGGTGGATGCGTTTTGAAGAGCTTTGGGCCTATGACCACGAACAAGAGGCACTGTTTTGTATGGTCCATCTGCCGCTAAGAGCTGAACCGGACGAGGCACACCTTCAAGTCTTGTATGCAGAAGCTGAAGAGCGAGCTGAAGCCATGCGGCAGCGGTGGCTGCATATTGTGGGCTATGCTCAGGCAGAGGAGCAGCAGCAGGCATTGGAGCATCGCAGCAGGCACATGCATCTGGCGCAGAAGCAGGAAGAGGCGGACAGGGAAACGGAAGGATGGCAGACATCATTTCCCCAACAAGATTTCGAACAGGCTGTACGCACCGTACAGGAATATATCCGGCAGGGTGATGTGTTCCAAGTAAACCTTTCGCTGCGGCAGGAAAAGCAAATCCAATCCACTGCCGAGCATATATACGAATGGCTGCGTCTTGTGAACCCATCGCCTTACATGGGAATGCTTCGCAGTCCGGACTTTCAACTGGTGAGTGGTTCACCGGAGCTTCTTGTCAAAGTGGATAACGGCAAGGTAAGTGCACGCCCAATTGCGGGCACCCGGAGAAGAGGTCGTGACGCAGCCGAGGATGAAGCTATGGCCGCTGAGCTGTTGAACAGTGAGAAGGAACGGGCGGAGCATATTATGCTGGTTGATCTGGAGCGCAATGACATTGGGCGCATTGCAGCCTATGGGTCAGTCCATGTGCCCGAACTGATGACCATCGAGAAGTATTCGCATGTTATGCATCTGGTTTCTCAAGTCGAGGGGAGGCTTGCGGAGGGTTTATCCGTTTTCGATGTCATTGCAGCCACCTTCCCTGGTGGAACGATTACTGGCGCTCCCAAAGTACGGACAATGGAAATTATTGAGGAACTTGAGCCTGTGCGGAGAGGTCCCTATACAGGATCCATCGGGTGGATGGACTACAGTGGGAATATGGAGCTGAACATCGTTATCCGAACACTTGCCATCAAGGATGGAGTGGGCTATGTTCAAGCGGGCGCAGGCATTGTTATTGACTCCGACCCGTATCGGGAATACAAGGAGTGCCGGAATAAGGCGAGAGCCATGATGAGGGCCGTGAACTACAGTGAGCAAGCGGAAGCAGTCAAACTAAACTAATCGAAGCAACCGTCATTACATGACGGAAGAAGAGGAGGAACAAGAATATGATACTGGTTATCGACAATTACGACTCCTTCACATATAACCTGGTTCAATATCTGGGTGAGCTGGGAGAGACGGTGGAGGTTCGCCGGAATGATGAGATTGACTTGGCAGGCATTGAGGCATTGGCACCTGATCATATTTTGATCTCTCCTGGACCTTGTACCCCGAATGAAGCAGGCATCAGTCTGGCTGTTATCGATCATTTCAAGGGTAGTATTCCGATCTTTGGCGTTTGTCTGGGACACCAAGCCATTGGACAGGCTTTTGGAGGCAACGTTATTCGTGCAGATCGCATGATGCATGGCAAAACCTCAGAAATGCATCATCATGGAACGTCTGTCTTTGCCGGACTGCCTTCCCCGTTTACGGCAACCCGCTATCACTCCCTTATTGTAGAGCGCAGCAGTTTGCCGGATTGCCTGGAGATCACAGCCGAGACGGCAGAAGGTGAAATTATGGGACTGCGCCATAAGGAGTTTGCCATTGAGGGCGTTCAGTTCCATCCTGAATCGATCATTACAGATCATGGGCATCAGATGCTGCGTAACTTTCTGTCCCAGAAGGTGAAGGTATAGGAATGCAGTACGCCGCGATAAACGGAAATGTGGTTCATATGGCGGCAGCCGTGGTTCCGGTAACGGATCACGGCTTTTTGTACGGACTGGGCTTGTTCGAGACTTTTCGGACTTATCAAGGCCTCCCCTTCTTGCTGGATCGCCATCTGGAACGAATGGCTGCAGGTTGTGCGGAGCTTGGAATCCCATTTACTACGACAGTTGAGGAACTGAAGGACTGGATCGATCGTCTGCTGCAGGCAAACGGGCTTCGAGATGCGTACGTACGATACACGGTTTCAGCAGGTGAAGCTGCGCTAGGATTGCCCT
The DNA here is from genome assembly GCF_004000925.1 of Paenibacillus illinoisensis NBRC 15959. GTDB lineage: Bacteria > Bacillota > Bacilli > Paenibacillales > Paenibacillaceae > Paenibacillus > Paenibacillus illinoisensis. Next base: position 58,672 of record NZ_BIME01000017.1, read on the forward strand.
CCGGGGATTATGAAAGCCCCAATCATATTGTATTTGCAAAAGCATTGCCTGAGCCCTCTCCATTCTTATACGAGAAGGGCAAAATGCTTCAGTGCTTATCGACGGTTCGCAACACACCTGAAGGTACTATACGGTTCAAATCACTGCACTACATGAACAGCATCCTGGCCAAACGGGAATTGAATGGATACGGTAAGCCTGCTCAAGGGGCAGAAGGCCTGCAGCTGACCCGGGAAGGTTATGTGGCTGAAGGTATTGTCAGCAATGTATTCTGGGTAAGGCAGGGTGTTCTCCATACACCATCCACCGAGACGGGGATTTTGCCAGGCATCACACGGGCAGCAGTTCTGGAACTTGCAGCTGATATGGGATTAGCCAGCTCCGAGGGCTTGTACACCTGGAATGAGCTGCAGGAAGCAGATGAGATATTCCTGACAGGATCGGTAGCAGAGCTTGTGCCGGTTACGACTTTACGAGGACAGAACGGAAACGAAACGATAATCAGTAACGGACATATCGGCCCGGTTACAGCAGCACTTCTGGGTATGTACCGTCAGAAAGCGGGGTATACTTCATGACACTCACACCAGTCATTTACGAACGGAACTATTCATGGGGGCCAGCTGAACTCAAGCTTGGTACACGGACACAGATCATGGGTATCCTTAACGTTACGCCGGATTCCTTCTCCGATGGCGGACGCTACAATCAGGTAGACCTGGCAGTTGCCCATGCGATACAGATGATGGAGGATGGAGCAGATCTGATTGATATCGGAGGCGAATCGACACGCCCAGGGTCGGAGACCGTCAGTGCCGAGGAAGAACTCAGCCGAATCATACCTGTGATCGAAGCATTGAAGCTTCAGGCACCGCATATTCCGATATCCGTGGATACCTATAAGGCGGAAGTTGCAAGGCAGGCTATCCTAGCCGGTGCTCACATCATTAATGATGTATGGGGAGCCAAGGCAGACCCGGATATGGCCCGCACGGCTGCAGATCTGGGATGTCCAATCATTTTAATGCACAATAGACCCGAGCGGGATTACACAAGTTATCTGGATGATGTGGTTCAAGATTTGCAGGAAAGCATCCAAATTGCTTTGAACGCCGGAGTGCAACCGGATCAGATTATTCTCGACCCTGGTATTGGCTTCGTGAAGGGTATTACGGAGAATCTGACTCTGATGTCCTCCCTTGGGCTTCTTAATGAGTTGGGGTATCCGGTTCTGCTGGCTACTTCACGCAAGCGATTCATTCAGAACACCCTTCAAGTGCAGGCGAATGACGCAGTAGAAGGGACAGCAGCAACGGTTGCATTCGGCATCGCCCAAGGCTGCCAGATGGTTCGGGTTCATGATGTGAAGCCGATTCGGCGGACGGCAGACATGTGTGATGCCATGTTGTATGCCTCTCCGGGTCTGCGGAGGAAATAACCTGGCGGGTCCAATTGACCCGCTCTAGGAGCGAAGCGTTTTGCACGAGGTAACGAACGAGTAGTAACACACAATCTCATATTATAGAAGGCGGGCGAATCCTATGGATAGAATGGTACTGCATCGGATGGAATATTACGGATATCATGGTGTTTTTGCAGAAGAGCGGAAGCTCGGACAGCGCTACTACATAGATCTGGAACTGGATATGGATCTTGGGGAAGCTGGGCGTACAGATGATCTGACCAAGACCGTTAATTATGCCGAAATTCATGAGCTTGTGAAACATATTGTGGAAAACAAATCATTCCAGTTAATTGAAGCTTTGGGCGAACATATTGCATCTTCGTTACTGGACACTTATACTATTATCAATGCATTGACAGTTAAGGTGACGAAGCCGCATCCACCGTTTGATATTCATTTTGAGGGCGTAACGGTAGAGCTTCGCCGCACAAGAAAGTGAGAACCGATCATGACTGCACATTCGACCTCTGAATATTCAGAGGCTTATATTGCTTTAGGGGCCAATTTGGGTGACCGGGAACAGACGTTGCTTGAAGCGCTGACGTTACTCGATGCACACCCTGATATAGAAGTCCTTCGATGTTCATCGCTATATGAGACAGAGCCTGTAGGTTATGTGGATCAGCCTTCATTTTTGAATATGGCTGCTGCAGTACAGACGCGTCTTACTCCCGAGCAGCTCCTGACCGAATTGCTGGATGTCGAGAATCGGCTTGGGCGAGTTCGCGATATTCGCTGGGGTCCTCGAACAGTAGATCTCGATTTGCTCTGGATGAATGGGCAGAATCGGGATACCGAATTGCTTCAATTACCGCATCCACGGATGGGAGAACGGGCATTTGTGCTTGTTCCATTGTCAGATATCGTACCTGAAGGCGAGCTTTCAGGCTTGTATACCTATGTACACTCATCGTTGTCTGTACTGGATGGAAAGGATGGAATACAGCTTTGGAAAACGTGCAACTGGCGAGCCGCATCCGGGCCTTTCGGAAGCTGAAAGGTTTAACACAACAGGAACTTGCAGCTGGTACTGGCATATCGCTTGCTATTCTGGGAACGATTGAACGGGGGAACCGCAAGGTATCCGAACAAGAGCTGGAGCGCATTGCAAGCGTGCTGAACATCAGCGTTGAAGAAATGCAGGGTAAATAGAGTTCATTCACTATATAGTCACTCATGAGTATATAAAATGTTTTATGAAAGACACATATCGTTAATCGTTGATTGTATATAGCACAACAGGACCGGGATTCATGTAAGAATCCGCGGTATTCAGAAGGAGAGAAACACAGAAATGCTGAAAATCGGTGGCATTGAAATGAAAAACCAGGTCGTACTTGCGCCGATGGCTGGCGTGTGTAATCCGGCTTTTCGCCTGATTGCAAAGGAATTCGGAACAGGGCTTGTATGTGCGGAAATGGTAAGTGGCAAAGCCATCGTGCATGGCAACAAGCGTACACGTGAGATGCTGTTTGTAGATGAGCGGGAGAAACCACTCAGCCTGCAGATTTTTGGTGGAGACCGTGAAGCGCTTGTAGAAGCAGCCAAGATTGTAGACAAAGAAACCAACGCAGATATCATTGATATCAACATGGGATGCCCTGTGCCAAAAGTAACGAACTGTGATGCAGGAGCGCGCTGGTTGCTTGATCCGAACAAAATCTATGATATGGTATCCGCTGTTGTGGACGCAGTCGAGAAGCCTGTGACCGTCAAGATGCGTATAGGCTGGGATAACGAGCACATTTTCGTCGTTGAAAATGCACTCGCGGTAGAACGTGCTGGAGGTCAGGCGGTAAGTGTGCATGGCCGTACACGAGAGCAGCTCTATACAGGTACAGCTGACTGGTCCCATATCAAAAATGTAAAAGAGGCAGTCTCCATTCCGGTGATCGGGAACGGTGATGTATCTTCTCCTGAAGATGCACGCCGCATGCTGGACGAAACGGGCTGTGATGGGGTCATGATCGGCCGAGCTGCACTGGGTAATCCCTGGATGCTGTATCGTACTATTCAATACCTGAGTTCCGGCGAATTGCTTCCTGATCCGGGTGCAGAAGAGAAAATCCGTGTTGCCATTCTCCATATGGATCGTCTGATTGCTTTGAAGAATGAGGCCGTAGCGGTTAAGGAGATGCGTAAACATCTGGCTTGGTACCTGAAAGGATTGAAAGGTTCTGCACGCATCAAGGACGTTATTATGGAAGGAACCAAACGTGATCAGATGGTACAGATTTTGGAGAACTTTGTAGGCCAGATTCAAAATGAAGAGCACGTTGATGCGGAATCAGCAGTAGCCGAAAATGCATCCTAATCCTGTCCTGTAAAACGTTTACAGATATAAGGGGTGTAACATTGACTTTTCGAGACCGTTCCCCTATAATTTCACAGTATAAATTCGCCATGTGCGTTATAAGGCTAGTGCATCAGGAGGAACGTTCTGTTTCTCTGGAGAACTTCATATAGTTTTGAAGATATATGCGGTCGGAGCTCTGTATTCAGCATTGGTTCCGTTCCCGTGCAATCAAATTATTCCCATGACAGGAGAATCGGTTGAGATGAGCGATAAGGAAGTTATCCTTACACAAGAGGGACTCAAGAAGCTGGAAGAAGAACTGGAAACACTGAAATCGGTTAAGCGCCGCGAAGTGGCTGAACGGATCAAAGTAGCCATCGGGTATGGCGATATCAGTGAAAACTCTGAATACGAAGACGCGAAGAATGAGCAAGCCTTCATTGAAGGTCGTATCATCACTCTGGAGAAAATGCTCCGGAATGCGCGGATCATCAACAGCGATGAAATTGATACCGATGCGGTAAGCGTAGGTGCAACCGTAACTGTAGAAGATCTGGAATTCGGAGATATTACAGAGTACACAATTGTAGGTACCGCGGAATCCAATCCGCTTCAGAACAAAATATCGAACGAAAGCCCTGTTGGAAAAGCCATTTTGGGCAAGAAAAAAGGCACCGTTGTTGACGTAAGCGTACCAGCTGGCGTAATTCAATATAAAATTGTAGATATTAAGAAGCAATAGTTAGTATTGTAATGAAGCAGTCGGGCACTGAGACAAAAGCTTCCTTAGGGAAGCTTTTTTCAACATTTGAGGAAGAATACATCTGAGGATGTCTGCAATGTAAATAAGGAGATGAATATAGATCATGACGGATGAAGTCTTGAATCAGGAAACCGAACTTAGCGAGCTTTTGCAAATTCGCCGCGACAAATTGGACGAGCTCCGCAAATTGGGAATCGACCCTTTTGGCCAAAAATACGTACGTACCGAAGAAGCCGGTTCTATTCTGAAGAAGTATGAAACACTGACCAAGGAAGAGCTGGAAGAGAAGCAGATCGTAGTCAGTATTGCCGGACGGATTATGGCGAAGCGGGGAATGGGTAAGGCAAGCTTTGCGCATATTCAGGACCTGAGCGGCAGAATCCAGATCTATGTTCGTCAGGATACGGTAGCTGAGGACAAGTTTGCGGCTTTCAGCCTGCTGGACCTCGGTGATATCGTTGGAGTTAGCGGTGTAGTCTTCAAGACCAAAACCGGTGAAACGTCAGTTAAAGTAAAAGATTTGGAAGTACTGTCCAAGTCGCTGTACCCGCTTCCGGATAAATATCATGGTCTCACCGATGTAGAGTTGCGTTATCGTCAGCGCTATGTGGACCTGATCATGAATCCAGAAGTACAACAGACCTTTATTACACGTTCCAAAATCATTCAGTCGATGCGCCGCTACCTGGACTCCCTTGGCTATCTTGAAGTGGAAACTCCTACACTACACAGCATCGCTGGTGGTGCGGCTGCACGTCCGTTCATTACGCATCATAATGCGCTCGACATGGAGCTGTACATGCGTATTGCAATTGAGCTTCACTTGAAACGTCTGATTGTAGGCGGACTCGAAAAAGTGTATGAAATCGGCCGTGTCTATCGGAATGAAGGGATGTCGACTCGTCACAACCCTGAATTCACGATGATTGAGCTGTATGAGGCGTATGCCGACTATAAAGATATCATGCAATTGACCGAAAATCTGGTTGCTCATATTGCGCAGGAAGTGCTTGGAACACAAGTGATCCAATATGCTGACTACCAAGTAGATCTTACTCCGCAATGGCGCCGTGTAACGATGGTAGATGCGGTTAAGGAAGTCGTTGGTGTGGACTTCTCCGTGCAAATGACAGATGAAGAAGCTCACCAGCTGGCCAAAGAGCACAAGGTTCCGGTAGAGCCGCATATGACGTTTGGCCACATTTTGAATGCATTCTTCGAACAGTTTGTTGAAGAAACGTTGATTCAGCCAACATTTATTATGGGACACCCGGTTGAGATTTCTCCACTGGCGAAGAAAAGTGATGCAGATCCGCGTTTCACAGACCGCTTCGAGCTGTTTATCGTTGGACGCGAGCACGCAAATGCCTTCACCGAGTTGAATGATCCGATTGATCAGCGTCAACGCTTTGAAGCACAACTGCTGGAGAAAGAACACGGGAATGATGAAGCACACGAAATGGATGACGACTTCATTCGTGCACTCGAATACGGAATGCCGCCAACAGGCGGATTGGGTATCGGGATCGATCGTCTGATCATGTTGCTCACCAACTCACCGTCCATTCGTGACGTACTGCTCTTCCCTCACATGCGTCCACGTACGCAAGAATAATAAGGAACGTATTACACGTTCATAATAGAAGAGGAACCTGCCATTCAGTAACATGCTGGGGCAAGTTCCTCTTTAGGTTTACATAGGACGCTTTCGAAGGTTCCTTGGTTCGTTTAGATCTGATTAATTACAGATTGTATTATGTTAAAAGAGGTGCCCTTCATGAAATTCAGGCTTCACATTGCCAAATTTCTGTCACCCCCGCTTATTTTGGTTGGCGGTTTCCTGCTGATTATCTCTATTGGTACCATTCTGCTGATGCTGCCTATTTCAAACCGAAGCGGTGAGCATCTGGCGTTCATTGATGCGTTATTTACGGCGACTTCAGCAGCATGTGTGACTGGACTGGTCGTTGTGGATGTAGGAACGACGTTTAATCTGCTTGGACAGATTGTTATCATGGTACTCATGCAGCTTGGCGGACTCGGCTTCATGACCATTGCAACGCTGTTTGCACTTGTCCTGGGTAAACGGATATCCCTCAAAGACAGACTGCTTCTGAAAGAGGCCATTAATGCAGACAGCATGGAAGGTATTGTGCGCATTATCCGTAAAGTACTGATCTTTTCCTTTACGATTGAGGGTGTGGCTGCTGTGATCCTGGCTTTGCGCTGGGCAGCCGAAATGCCTCTGGGACAAGCAGCCTACTATGGGATATTTCACTCGGTTTCCCTGTTTAATAATGGTGGATTTGACCTGTTTGGCAACAGCTTTCAGTATTATACCGGCGACCTGTTGTTTAACCTGACTGCATCTGTGCTCGTTATATCTGGTGGACTCGGCTTTGTGGTTCTGAATGACCTGTTTGAGTTTCATAAACGCCGCCGTTTATCGCTCCAGTCGAAGCTGGTACTTTCCGTTTCTGGTGCGCTGATTGGTATTGGAGCCCTTGTGGTGTTCATCTTTGAATTCACTAATGGACATACGCTTGCTTCGCTGACCTGGCCTGAGAAGATCTATGCCTCCATCTTTCAGTCTGTGTCTACAAGATCGTCTGGAACAAGCTCGATTGATATAACGGAGATGAGACAGGCGACCCAGTTCTTCTTCATACTGCTCATGTTTATTGGAGCTTCACCGGGTTCAACCGGTGGCGGAATCAAGACAACGACTTTCCTGATTATGATTGGTGCGGTGTATGCCATGATTCGCGGCAATAAGGATATTGTGTTTTTCCGTTCTCGTGTTCCCAAAGAACTGCTCATGAGGGCATTGACCATCATTATGGTCTCGTTAATCATCTTCATGATTGTGGTCATGCTCCTGCTTACAACCGAAGATGCCCCATTCCTGCCACTGATGTTTGAAGCTGCTTCCGCGATAGGTACGGTGGGTCTGTCCGTAGGGGTGACTCATGAGTTAACCGATATAGGAAAAGTCATTATTTGTTTTACGATGTTTATTGGCCGGATCGGACCATTAACCATTGCATATGCACTTCGTCCACGCAAAGAGAAGAAGTTGTACCGTCATCCGGAAGGCCGGATTATTATCGGATAGAGAAAAACCATCAGACAGCGGTCTACCTCCTGAAATAACAGGAAGTGGACTCGAAACGTCTGACGGTTTTTTTGTTTTATGGGCAGGTCTTCTGTTGTTCAAGCTTTCGTTAAGTCTAGTTGTAATAAAACAGTACCAAGCTTTTATTCTTCTGCGCGACACAATGCTGCAAGATGTAGTGAAAGAGCATTTTCCATAATTTCAGAGGTCATCTGATCGGGTCTGAGTACGGCGTGAATGGACAGTCCGTCCACCAGGGCATAGAGACGCTCTATCTCCAGTTCTTCATTGAGGTCAGCTCGTGAGAGATTAAGTTTAACAAGGTACGTGATTACCGTGGCTATGGCTTGTCTAATTTCATCATAAACCTTGTCAGCAAGTGCTTTGAGAGCCGGATCAGTTTTGGACTTGGCTGCAAAAGCAAACCACACCTCCATTTCGGCCATTTTTTCGTCCGTGTTAGGCATGAATTCGAGCAGCAGAAGTTTCATATTCTCCATAGGTGAACCGTTGAACGACATCTGCTTAATTCGGTTTGATACCCTTTCGGATACCAAATTCATTGCATATAGAAGTAATTCGGATTGAGTTGAGAAATAGTGACGCATTGAACCGGCAGATATTCCTGCTTCTTCAGCAATATTTCGGACAGATGCTTGCTCCATGCCATCTCTGCGTATAATGCGCCAAGCTGCTTCAGCGACAAGGAGTCGCTGTTTGTCATGATCTACTATTTTAGGCATATGTGAATTATAACACTATTGCTTAATATAATACAAACGTGTTAAATTGTATTTAGCACAATTGTGTCATAAAAAAAGGGGGGATTATGATGATTGCCTATTTTATAATAGGATGTGAAATTGCTTTTTGGATTTTCGTCGCTGCTGGGTTATGTGTAAGATACTTGCTAGGAAAGAAGCGTCTAGGAATTACTTTACTGATGGCGACGCCTATTATCGACTTGTTGTTATTGGTGGCCACGGTTGTTGATCTGCAAAGAGGGTCTACAGCGAGTATGGTCCATGGTATTGCGGCCATATATATAGGTGTCAGTATTGCTTTTGGTCATCAGATGATTGCGTGGGCAGATCGATACTTTCTATTTTGGTTTAGAGGTGGAGAGAAACCGCGCAGCAGGAAAGCATACGGAAGCGAACATGCAAGTCAGGAACGGAATGGATGGTTTCGACATCTGGCTGGCTACATCATAGGGAGTTCTTTCTTATTGATTATGATCTGGTCGATTGGTGATCCTGCCCGTACTGAAGCATTCGTGAACATCGTAAGAGTGTGGGGAGTTATATTGGTCATCGACTTCATAATCAGTTTCAGTTATACCCTTTGGCCCAGGAAGATGCCTGTGAAGAAAGTGGAGTAGGGAATATTTCACTTATTCAGAACGTCCGTATCACCAGATGGACATGTGCTCATTGAGACCGTTTGTGCATGTCCATTACAGCGCTACATCCAGGCAGGTTATAAAACATAGTATCGGAAGTGATTATGATCAGGTTATTGAAGTGTATGTAGTAAATATAATTTTTTAG
>NZ_BIME01000018.1 GCF_004000925.1 Paenibacillus illinoisensis NBRC 15959
GAACCACTGCCGATGAAATTCGGTGGTGGTTTTTATTTTTGTTTTCCTTTGGTGCTTTTACTTTAATAGATTTAATTACATAGTTTCTTTCCGGGAGATGCATGCGCATCTCTTATTTGACTTTGTATCATACCTCTGACACACTCATAGAAGATACATACATCACATTTCAAAACAGGATTGTGAGTCACTTACTATTCTAGAGAACGGGGTGCAGAACGATATGGAAATTCGCAAGTTGACCGCAGAGGATTTTGAAGCCAGTATTGCGCTCTCCCAGTATGCTTTTCAGTACGTATTGAGTGAGGAACGCAAAGAGAAACGGCGGCAAAACTTCACTTTGCAGGATACCTGGGGAGTTTATGAGGAAGGCGAGTTGGGTGCCAAGCTTCACATCATTCCTTTTCAAACCTATATTCATGGTAAGTCCTTTGAGATGGGTGGTATTGCGGGTGTAGCTACTTGGCCAGAATATCGCCGCAAGGGATGGGTAGCGGGTCTTTTAAGGCATGCGCTGGAAGAGATGAACCGGAATAAACAGAGCATTTCATTCCTGCATCCGTTCTCTTTTGCCTTTTACCGCAAGTATGGATGGGAAACCTACATTGAATTTAAAAAATATAAAGTTCCTACCGCTCACTTGCCTGCGAAAAAAACTACACCAGGTACCATCCGGCGTGGTGATCCCGGTCTTGCTACATTGAAAGAAGTATATAGCGCCTATGCGGAACGATATAACGGAACCCTCGTCCGTGATGATTCTTGGTGGGAGAACTCGGTGCTCACGGATGGAACCAGCCAAAAGGCTGTATATCTTGATGGGGCGGGACAAGCTCAGGGGTATCTTCTGTATGAGGTTAAGGAACGCAAGTTTGCCATAGATGAGATCGTATATCTCAATGAAGAAGCCAGACAAGCACTTTGGACCTTTATTGCAAATCATGATTCAATGATTGAAGAGGTGACGCTGCAGGCACCCGCGAGTGATACACTTGCCTTTCAACTGGATAATCCACGAATACAGCAGGAGATCGCACCGTATTTTATGGCGCGGATTGTAAGTGTGGAGCAATTTATTTCGCAATATCCTTTTGCAAGCCAGGATTCACCGGTACAGATTAATCTTCAGGTGGAAGATGCCCATGCTCCTTGGAATGAAGGCGTGTGGCAGCTGAATGTTGCGATGAATGGGACAGCCTCCATTTGGAAAACATCCGAAGCCGTCTTGGAAGATCAGACACTTAAGGTCAGCATTCAAGCACTTACAGCGATGCTTATGGGATATCGCCGACCATCGGAGATGGCCCAGATAGGTCGAATCCATGGCCCGGCAGAAGTAATTCATGCATTGGAGAAGGCAATCCCTGAACGAGAAACTTATCTGCTTGATTTCTTCTGATTTTGAATTGTTTTATGCATGTATCCAGAGCCAATTCATCTTGGCTGCCTTCCCTTTTCATATTAATAGAAAAACGTTGCTACAGTGAAACAAACGAACTTCTCCGGCTTTTTTGGAGAGGTTTTTTTGTGTCCGGGGAATATTTCGTGTAAAATCGTAAAAAATGAATAGTGACCCCACTTGGCAAAACCACAAAATATGCTATAATGTATATAAAGTCAAAGAAAGTCAAAGTCAACTGAAGGTTAAATACTTACGTAGCTTTCTTTCTACATTCCGGTGATGAGACACATTTCATGAACGATGGATATCATCGGAAAGAGGCAGTACCAAGAGGACCTTCGTGCGTCCTTGCTCTCCCGAATAAGCCAGTGGAAATCAAGATTCGTCGTTTCCCTGTTTGGTTAAATGGGTTGAGAAGGTGTACTCTGTGGGGGCGTGTGGGTCCTTATTGACTTAACGTTTCAGACAGTGGAGGATGAGTGGATGCGTAATATCTCTGATATTATCGAACAATATCTGAAGAGTATTTTGCATGAAAGTCCCGAAGGAATGGTTGAAATTCAGCGCAATGATCTTGCAGATCAATTCTCATGCGTACCATCCCAGATCAACTATGTAATAAGCACACGCTTTACTCTTGAAAAGGGATATTTGGTCGAGAGTAAACGTGGTGGCGGCGGCTATGTTCGCATACAGCGGATCGAATTGCCGGCCCACTCTGCTTTGCATAATCATCTGCACCATAGCATCGGGGATGAGATTGGACAGACAGCTGCCGAAGGCTTGATTTATCAGCTGGAAGAAGCACGTTTCCTGAGTAAAAGGGAAGCCGGGTTGATGCGTGCAGCTGTATCAAGAGAAATTTTATTGGTCAAACTTCCTTACCGGGATCAAATTCGTGCCAGAATGTTAAAGGCGATGTTAATATCTTTGCTCGGTAAATGAAAACCTATCGGGATCAAGGAGGTACATCCTAAATGCTGTGCCAAGAATGCGACAAACGTCCGGCGACTCTTCATTTCACCAAAATTGTGAATGGAGAAAAGACGGAATTCCATATTTGTGAGACATGTGCCCGTGAAAAGGGAGAAATGATTCCGGGAACATCGAATGGATTTTCCATTCACAATCTGTTGTCCGGGTTGCTTGATTTTGAACCTAAGAATGGAAATGCCGGGGCTCCCCCTGCTCAGACTCTTCGCTGTGAAGAGTGCGGCATGACTTACTCACAGTTTAGCAAAATCGGCCGATTCGGCTGCAGTTCTTGTTATAAATATTTTGACAGTCGTCTGGATCCGTTGTTTAAACGGGTTCATGGCAGCACAACCCATGTGGGCAAAGTGCCTGCACGAGCTGGTGGTCGCATTAAAGTGAAGCGGCAGATTGCCGACCTGAAGCGCGATCTTCAGGAGAGTATCGCCCAGGAGGAATTTGAAGAGGCGGCTCAGATCCGTGACCAGATCAGGGAACTTGAAAAAGAAATAGCTCAGGAGTAGAGTTTGTCATGAGTAGGAGGGACGCGTAATGCCTAATCTGCGCTTTACAGAGAAGGCGCTCAGCGACTGGATGCGCAGTGAAGCGGCTGATTCCGAAATCGTCATTAGCAGCCGTGTCCGGATCGCACGTAATCTTCAGCATTACCCATTTCCAATGCTTGCTTCCAATGAGCAATCGGAAGAAGTGCTGAATAAGCTGAGCGAAGTACTTCAATATGATGACGTTCATGCCTTTGGAGATTTCCATACCTTGGACCTGATGGATATTGATGATCTCGATAAGCGGGTGCTGGTGGAGAAACATTTGATTAGCCCCAGTCTTGCGAACGAATCAAAAAATGGTGCGGTTATTCTCAGTGAGGATGAATCCGTCAGTATTATGATTAACGAAGAAGACCATCTTCGTATCCAATGCCTCTATCCGGGGTTCCAGGTGAAAGAAGCCTGGGAGAAAGCTTCCGCCATAGACGATGCTTTTGAAGCGCATGTGGATTATGCTTTTGATGATCGGAGAGGATACCTGACCAGCTGTCCTACCAATGTAGGTACAGGGGTAAGAGCATCTGTAATGATGCATCTGCCTGCTCTGGTGATGACACAGCAGATTGGACGCATTCTGACAGCTGTTTCTCAAGTGGGGTTAACCGTGCGTGGGATATATGGCGAAGGCAGCGAAGCGATGGGCAACCTTTTCCAGATCTCCAATCAGATTACGCTTGGACAGACGGAACAAGAGGTTATCGATAATCTGCATAGCGTTGTGCTTCAGATGATTGGGCATGAACGTACTGCCAGAGAGCGGTTGATTTCCGACTCCAGACTACGGATTACCGATAGAGTGATGCGTTCATATGGGATTTTGTCCCACGCAGCCATTATGGATTCCAAGGAAGCCGCGCAGCGTCTCTCGGATGTTCGCTTAGGTGTAGATCTGGGGCTGTTGAACGGATTGTCCATTACGGTAATGAACGAGTTAAACGTGATGACACAACCAGGCTTTTTGCAGAAAACATTCGGAGAAGATATGCGCACAGATGAGCGTGACATCTACCGGGCTCAGTTGATTCGTGATACGATCAATGCAGCCAGTCAATCCTAGTAATTGTTTTCTTCAGATTTAATATTAAGGTTTCATGCCGCATCTGCGGCTTTATATAAAACGGGCATTGGACTAAATGCCAAATGACTTTATTCGCAGCATGGCTGCAAACAAGAATGATATGAATTATACGTCGGGATCATGAACAAGGCCCACGTTTTATCCAAAACCATGGAGGTGCAGGAGATATGATGTTTGGAAGATTTACGGAACGGGCCCAAAAGGTGCTCGCACTCGCGCAGGAAGAAGCTGTCCGTCTCGGTCATAATAACATCGGTACAGAGCACATTTTGCTCGGCCTCATTCGTGAAGGCGAAGGCATCGCAGCCAAAGCGCTGATCGGCCTGGGACTCGGATTGGAAAAAATTCAAGATGAAGTAGAAACGCTGATTGGCCGCGGCCAAGAGCAACCTACGAACATTGCATATACGCCTCGTGCGAAAAAAGTAATTGAACTGTCCATGGATGAGGCTCGCAAATTGGGCCACACCTATGTAGGAACAGAGCATATCTTGCTCGGATTGATTCGTGAAGGTGAGGGCGTTGCAGCACGCGTGCTGAACAACCTTGGTATTAGTTTGAACAAAGCGCGTCAACAAGTGCTGCAATTGCTTGGCAGCAGTGAGGCTGTATCCAGTCATAATGGAACGCCTGCTAATGTAAGCACACCAACACTGGACAGTCTGGCACGTGATCTTACCGCTTATGCGAAGGAGAACAACCTGGATCCGGTTATCGGCCGCAGCAAAGAAATCGAGCGTGTCATTCAAGTATTGAGCCGTCGTACCAAGAACAACCCTGTATTGATCGGTGAACCTGGTGTAGGTAAAACAGCGATTGCTGAAGGTCTTGCACAGAAAATCATCGCCAACGAAATTCCGGAGACATTGCGCGACAAACGTGTCATGACCCTGGATATGGGTTCTGTTGTTGCCGGAACGAAGTACCGTGGTGAGTTTGAGGATCGTTTGAAAAAAATCATGGATGAGATTCGTCAGGCAGGTAACATTGTCCTGTTCATCGACGAATTGCACACCCTGATCGGTGCAGGCGGAGCTGAGGGCGCCATTGATGCTTCAAACATTTTGAAACCGGCTCTGGCTCGTGGAGAATTGCAATGCATCGGCGCAACTACCCTGGATGAATACCGCAAATATATCGAGAAGGATGCAGCGCTTGAGCGTCGTTTCCAACCGATTACCGTAGATCAGCCTTCTCCGGAAGAAGCCATTCAAATTTTGCACGGATTGCGTGATCGTTATGAAGCTCACCACCGTGTGAAAATTACGGATGAAGCGATTGTACAGGCGGTTAAATTGTCTGACCGTTACATCACAGATCGTTTCCTGCCAGACAAAGCGATTGACCTGATTGATGAAGCGGGTTCCAAAGTAAGATTGAACTCATACACCATTCCGCCGAACCTGAAACAACTGGAAAGCCGTCTCGAAGATATCCGTAAGGAAAAAGACGCAGCGGTTCAAAGTCAGGAGTTCGAAAAAGCAGCGGCTCTGCGTGATACGGAACAAAAAATCCGTGAAGAGCTGGATGTAACGAAGAACCAATGGAAAGAAAAACAAGGTCGTACGGATTCCGAAGTAACGCCTGAGGATATCGCACAAGTGGTAGCCAACTGGACGGGAATTCCGGTGAACAAGCTGAAAGAAGAAGAGACTCAACGCCTGATGAATCTGGAATCCATCCTGCATGAACGTGTCATCGGTCAGGATGAAGCCGTGAAATCAGTCAGCCGTGCGGTTCGCCGTGCTCGTGCTGGATTGAAAGATCCAAAACGTCCAATGGGATCCTTCATCTTCCTCGGTCCTACTGGGGTAGGTAAAACCGAGCTGGCTCGTGCGCTTGCCGAAGCGATGTTCGGCGATGAAAATGCAGTGATCCGGATCGACATGTCCGAGTATGGTGAGAAGCACTCGACTTCAAGACTCGTTGGAGCGCCTCCAGGATATGTTGGTTACGAAGAAGGCGGTCAGTTGACAGAGAAAGTTCGTCGCAAACCGTATTCCGTAGTCCTGCTCGACGAGATCGAGAAAGCACATCCGGAAGTATTCAACATCTTGCTGCAAGTGCTTGAGGATGGTCGTCTGACAGACTCCAAAGGTCGTGTCGTGGACTTCCGCAACACATTGATCATTCTGACATCCAACGTGGGTGCCGAAGCGATTAAACGTAACTCTACACTCGGCTTCACAGCTGTTGTAGATGCAGGTGCGGATTACGATAACATGAAGGGTAAAGTCATGGATGAGCTGAAGAAAAGCTTCCGTCCAGAGTTCCTTAACCGGATTGATGAGATCATCGTATTCCACTCTCTTGAAGAGAAACACATTGCTGAGATTGTCTCCCTCATGAGCGAGGAGCTCCGGAAACGTCTGCGTGAATACGAAGTAGACTTCGAGCTTACAGACAACGCCAAGGCCTTCCTGGCCAAAGCTGGCTTCGATCCAGCTTACGGTGCTCGTCCGCTTCGCCGGGCAATCCAGAAGCATATCGAAGACAAATTGTCTGAAGAATTGCTTACAGGTACGGTAACCAAAGGCGATTCGTTGTTGATCGACGAAGAGAATGGTGCACTGTCTGTAACCAAAAAGGAAGCTGTTGTTCCTTCCAATGAAGAAATCGAAACGAAATAAGCAAATTTCAAACCTGAGAAATGGTTTATGATCCTTTCCGGCTTCGGCCGGAGAGGATTTTTTATTTTATTGTTGTCCAAGGAACATGTGTAAAGTTTACGATAATCCTTTACGAAAAATCTCAAACAATGGTAAACTTTTATTAACCCTGCACGTCAGAAATTCAGGGCAAAATTCGTCGAAAAATGCAAAATGCTGTTATAAAATAAATCCTAGGAGTGCTGAAGTGGCCAAAGTTAAAACCAAGTTTCAATGTACGGAATGTGGTTATGAAGCCCCCAAATGGTACGGCAAATGTCCGGGGTGTCAGTCATGGAATTCCATGGTGGAAGAAACGGAAACAGTTGTCAAAACACAAGGGAGAAATTCCCCCCTCTTTGACAGTAAAGATAAACCGCTTCCCATCATAGATATAGATAGCGGTCAGGAACCGCGTGTGCAGACTGGAATCGGCGAGCTGAACCGGGTATTGGGTGGCGGAATTGTTCCGGGTTCTCTCGTGCTGGTAGGCGGAGATCCGGGAATCGGAAAATCAACGTTGATGTTGCAAACCTCGCATGCTCTAACGCATTCGGGTTTGCGCGTGTTATATGTTTCGGGTGAGGAATCGGTGAAACAGACCAAATTGCGGGCTGATCGTCTGGATGCACTCTCTCCTGAACTGTATGTGCTGTGTGAAACGAATATGGAACGTGTAGAGGAAGCGGTGGAGCAGATCCAGCCGCATTTTCTTGTCATCGACTCTATTCAGACAGTTTATCTTCCAGAAGTCACCAGTGCACCCGGTAGCGTAGCACAGGTAAGGGAATGTACTTCCCGGTTTATGCGGATCGCCAAAGGCCGAGGCATTGCAACTGTGCTTGTGGGGCATGTTACGAAAGAAGGAGCTATCGCTGGTCCGCGTATGCTGGAACATATGGTGGACTGTGTTCTTTACTTTGAAGGGGAACGTCATCATACGTATAGACTGTTACGTGCGGTCAAAAACCGTTTTGGTTCAACCAATGAGATCGGTATTTTCGAAATGGGCGAAGATGGCTTGCGTGAAGTGGGCAATCCTTCCGAACTCTTTCTGTCGGAACGACCGCTCGGTGTAGCGGGTTCTACGGTAGTTGCAAGTATGGAAGGCACTAGACCGATGCTGGTCGAGCTGCAGGCACTCATCTCTGCAACACATTTCCCGTCTCCTCGCCGTATGGCAACAGGGATTGATCATCACAGGCTGAACCTGATTATTGCCGTGCTTGAGAAGCGGATGGGCATGTTTTTGCAAACACAGGATGCGTACCTGAATGTGGCCGGGGGAGTTCGGCTCGATGAACCGGCGGTGGATTTGGCAGTTGCCGTCAGCATAGCATCCAGTCTGAGGGATGTGCCGACCAAGCCAGATGACGTAATATTTGGCGAAATTGGTTTGACAGGTGAGGTTCGGGCCGTATCACGGGCTGAACAACGTGTGAAGGAAGCCGAGAAACTGGGCTTCAAACGAGTTATTTTACCGGAGAAAAGCTTAAAGGGCTGGAAACATCCTCGCGGGATACAACTGATCGGTGTGAATACCGTGGCAGATGCACTAGCGGTTGCTTTAGATTAGGGGGCATAACAAGATGAAAGATTCGAGCCAACTGGATAATATGAATGAATTGTTGAGGCTGATCGCACCAGGTACACCTTTCCGCGAAGGTCTGGAGAACGTGCTGCGCGCCAAGACGGGGGCACTGCTTGTTGTAGGATACAGCCCTGAAGTAATGGAAGTGGTCGACGGGGGCTTCTCGATCAATTGCGATTTCTCCCCCAACTATCTATATGAACTTGCCAAGATGGATGGTGCCATCATTCTTAGCGAGGATTTAAAGCGTATTCTGTATGCCAATACCCAGCTTATTCCCGATTCCTCCATCTCTTCCTCTGAGACAGGGATCCGTCACCGGACAGCAGAACGTGTAGCCAAGCAAACGGGCAAATTGGTCGTATCCATCTCGCAGCGCCGGAATATTATTACCTTATATCAGGGAACGCTTAGATATTCGCTCAAGGAAATTGGAGTTATTCTGACGAAGGCTAACCAGGCGATTCAAACGCTGGAGAAGTACAAAGCTGTACTTACCCAATCCCTTACGAATCTAAGTGCCTCGGAGTTCGAAGAACTTGTCACCATCCCTGAAGTGGTAAATGTCATTCAGCGTACGGAAATGGTGATGCGCATCAAAACGGAAATCAAGCGCTACATCCATGAACTTGGGAATGAAGGACGACTGATCTCCATGCAAATGGAGGAATTGGTTGGAACAACGGAAGAAGAAGCGTGGTTGCTGTACAAGGACTATGCACGAGATGATAGTGACGAGAAGATCCGCGAAATTATCGTGGGCCTCAAGCGTCTGTCAGATGATGAATTGCTGGATGCGCATCACATCGTCCGTCTGCTCGGCTATCCTTCATCGGCTGCTACATCGGAAGATTCGGTTGCACCTCGCGGATATCGGGTATTGAATAAGATACCACGCCTTCCGAATGTCATTATTCATAACCTTGTGGACCAATTTGAACAATTGCCGCATGTGATTATGGCAACGATTGAAGAGCTGGATGAAGTCGACGGTATTGGTGAGGTACGTGCCCGGACCATTAAAGAAGGGCTAAAGCGTCTGCAGGAGCAAATGTTTATCGACAGACAAATGTAATCCAGAGCTATCAGTATAGGTTTGCCTATAACGGCCCTGAAGATGATGAGGTGAAACAACAATGTTAACCAGATTCATTCCGAACCTCTTTACCTTGGGTAATCTGTTTCTTGGAATGATGGCGATACTGCTTGCAATTGATGGGAATTATAGCCTGGCTGCAATTATGGTGATTGTGGCGATGCTGCTGGATGGGTTGGATGGACGGGTAGCGCGTGCACTCAATGCTCAAAGTGAATTTGGCAAGGAGCTTGACTCTTTGTCTGACATGGTTTCGTTTGGTGCAGCCCCGGCACTCATTATGTTTATGGTTTCCTTCCAGGATGCATCACCGGTTCTCGCCTGGATCGCTACGGCAAGCTTCCCCATTTGCGGAGCCATTCGGCTGGCACGCTTTAATGTAAGACCGGGAATTCCCGGATACTTCACCGGCCTGCCCATTCCGGCAGCTGGAGGTGTGCTTGCAACGCTGACGTTGTTTAACAAGGATATTGGTCCTGTTAGCATGATGATAGCTACATTGTTATTATCCTATCTGATGGTCAGCTCGCTTAAATATCCGAATTTCAAAAAGGTCGGTTTGCCGCGAAAAGCGATCTGGATCGCCCCTTGGGTGGTTGTATTCGCTGTAGCGGTTGCCGTCATTTTTCCGGAACAGCTGTCGAAGCTGATCTTTATACCATTGGTGCTGTACGCTCTATATGGAATGAAGCATAATATGCGCACGGCAGCTTCCCGCAACCGGGCGAAGAAGCGCAAGGAAGAGAAGTCTTCCCGTCCTTCCGATCGGTAATGGTTTACGGATTGGCATACTTGCCTTGGATGAATAAGAAAAAGCACGCATTCTCCTTTTAGGAGCGTACGTGCTTTTTTTGTTGATTCGAATCTATACGGTACCTACTCTTGTACGGCAACTTCGCCAATCATTTACGACAAATTGAACATCCCTAACGTCGAACATTTCTGTGACTCGTGATTCACGACTTCTTCCATGTTGATATCCAGCAGATTGCAGAGAGCTGACATATAAAACAGGTTCCGCCCCAGTTCGGAGCTGATGACCTCTTTGCAATTCTCACACAATTCACCTTCCACATGCGTTTCCAGCAGGCCCTTGGTTTGAGCAATACCGCTCTCGGGGGCATATTTCTGCTTGGTGGCGTGCAGCTCAATGCAGCCGCATTCGGTAATGGCCTTGGACACGGCACGATTGACAGAAGCTCCGGCTTGTCCTGTTTTGGACAGTACATCAATCAGACTGCGATGACGCAGCAACAGCTCGGAAACCTGATCCTGAAAAGCCTGTAAACTTAGCGTACTCATTTTGCTACTCACCTCGGGATATGAATTGAATTCATTATATGCCAATAATTTACCTTCTTTCAACTGACGATTGCAAACATTTCCAAAAAGTTCTTGTAACCGGGATTAGCAATCCAACAATTGGATCATACTGGATATGAAGATGAAGAACAATTGAAGGAGGTGCAGGGACATATGTGGAAAAAAGGCATTTTAACTTTTACAGGATTGTGCGGTGCATGGTTTGGCTACACGGCATATCATCTGGCAGGAAAATCCGTCCCGTGGATGGCTGAATGGATTCAGTCAGCAGGGCTGCTGGGGGCAGGAGTAGCAACGGCACTGGGTGCTGTATTGTTTATGGCTGTATGTAATATTGGTGGAACCTTGCTGGCAAGCAGGCTGCAAAATGGGATTGATGCTTTGGCTAAAATACCGATGAACGAACTGGCTGCTGGCGCAGCAGGTACCGTTGCAGGGTTACTGGTGGCCTTGCTGCTCTATCCATGTCTGACTTGGCTGGGAACAGCAGGAGAGGTGCTTCAGGTGGCTCTGACGGCCGTAAGCGGTTATTCGGGGTACATGCTAGCTATGGCGAAGAAAGACGACCTCGCTGCATTCTGGATGTCTGGGCGATGGGGACACCCCGAGCTGGATGAAGACAGACGGATGGAAGAACACAAGATTTTGGATACCAGTGTCATTATTGATGGCCGTATTGCAGATATATGCAAGACCGGGTTTATCGAAGGTACAATCGTGATTCCGGAATTCGTCCTGGAAGAGCTTCAGCATATTGCAGATTCCTCGGATCTGCTGAAGCGGAATAGAGGACGGCGCGGACTCGACATTTTGAATAAAATCCAAAAAGAACTCGACGTGAAGGTTCTCATTTACGAAGGGGATTTCGAAGAAATATCGGAAGTGGACAGCAAGCTGGTCAAACTGGCCAAAGTGCTTCAGGGCAAGGTCGTTACTAATGACTTTAACCTGAACAAGGTTTGCGAGCTCCAGGGTGTATCTGTACTGAACATCAACGATCTGGCGAATGCGGTGAAGCCTGTGGTGTTGCCTGGTGAAGAGATCATGGTGCAGATCATCAAGGATGGCAAGGAGCATGGCCAAGGTGTAGCTTATCTGGATGACGGTACGATGATTGTCGTGGAAGGCGGACGCGAGTATATCGGCATGATGATGGAAGTGTTGGTAACCAGTGTGCTGCAGACTTCCGCGGGAAGAATGATTTTTGCCAAGCCTAAACTGTTGGAAAAAGCCCAATAAAGGGGTATGATGGGTAGTGTATCGTTCACCGATATTTATATCGCTTGAAGATATTCAGTATCGTAGAACGATAAACTGACATACAAGGCAGGGATTACGGCATGGATAAAGGGTGGGGTGTCGTCATTGTGGCAGCAGGTCGGGGAACCCGGATGGGAACAACCGAGAGCAAGCAGTTTCTGCTGCTGCAGGACAAGCCCGTTTTCATACATACGCTTGAAGTGTTTGCCGCTCTGGACGAGATCAGCGAGATCGTGCTGGTAACCGGAGCCGCAGATGTTGAACGCTGCCTGGATTGGGTAAAAGAATACCGACTGGAGTCGCGTGTCCGTGTCATCCCCGGAGGGAAAGAGAGACAGCATTCTGTTCATGAAGGCCTGAAGGCTTTACAGACGGATTGGGTTCTCGTTCACGACGGGGTACGTCCTTTTGTTGACCGTAAGCAGATTACAGGTTGCATGGAGGCCGCGATGTCGGGGGGAGCCGCTGTACTTGCCGTTCCCGTTAAAGATACGATTAAACAAGTGAATGCGGAAGGAATCGTTACGGCGACGCCTGACCGCAGCAGTCTGTGGAGTATTCAAACCCCGCAGGCTTTTCGTCTTTCTTCACTGCTGCTTGCTTACGAGTCGGCGGCAAGGGACGGATTTCTGGGGACGGATGATGCCATGCTGGCTGAGCGCCAGGGTATGTCTGTCCATGTGGTGGAAGGAAGTTATACCAACATCAAATTAACGACGCCGGAAGATTTGGAATATGCCGCGTTTTTGCTTGGGGGAGAGAAGAAGCGATGATACGTGTAGGACAGGGATTTGATGTACACCAGTTGGTGGAGGGACGCCCGTGCATTATTGGCGGGGTAACGATTCCTTATGAAAAAGGACTGCTTGGTCACTCGGATGCAGATGTGCTGCTGCATGCCATCAGTGATGCCATTCTGGGTGCACTTGCACTTGGGGACATTGGCAAACACTTTCCGGACACCGATCCGGAGTTCAAGGACGCGGATAGCCTCAAACTGCTGGAGCATGTATGGCAGCTCGTGAAAGATCGAGGATATCGTTTGGGCAACATCGATTCCACCATTATTGCGCAGAAACCGAAAATGGCACCTTACATTCCACAGATGGCCGAGGTTATTGCCAAGGCGCTGGAAGCGGATGTTGATCAGGTCAATGTCAAAGCAACGACTACGGAGCAGCTCGGATTCCCTGGACGGGGAGAGGGGATTGCGGCCCAATCGGTTGTTTGCCTTGTTCGTGTGTGATATTATCAACCAACTAGTATACGGAGGGGATCTTTTATGAGCACAGAAGTTCGTGTGCGTTACGCGCCGAGTCCAACGGGACACCTGCATATCGGGAATGCCCGTACGGCGCTCTTTAACTACTTGTATGCCAAGCATAATAACGGGAAATTTATCATTCGTATTGAGGATACTGACGTAAAACGGAACATTGCGGGTGGCGAGGAAAGCCAGCTTAAATATTTGAAATGGCTTGGAATCGAGTGGGATGAGAGCATTGATGTAGGCGGGGAATACGGACCTTACCGTCAGACGGAACGTTTGGATATTTACCGCAAATACACCCAGGAGCTGCTGGATAAAGGTCTGGCTTACCGCTGCTTCTGCACGGAAGAAGAGCTGGAGCAAGAGCGCGAGGAGCAAACGGCACGTGGAGAAACGCCGCGTTATTCGGGCAAACACCGGGACCTGACACCAGAGCAAATCAGTGCTTTTGAAGCGGAAGGCCGCGTTGCGAGCATTCGTTTCCGTGTACCGGAAGAGCGCACATATACGTTCGATGACATGGTTAAAGGCACCATTTCATTTAACAGCAAGGAATCCGGTGACTTCGTCATTGTGAAAAAAGACGGCATTCCCACGTACAACTATGCCGTTGCAGTGGATGATCACCTGATGAAAATCTCCCACGTTCTCCGCGGGGAAGATCACATCTCCAACACGCCGCGTCAGCTGATGATCTATGAAGCGCTCGGCTGGGAGCCGCCGCAATTCGGTCATATGACCCTAATCGTGAATGAAAATCACAAGAAGCTGAGTAAACGTGATGAGTCCGTCATTCAGTTTATCGAACAATATGATCAGCTCGGCTACTTGCCAGAGGCGATGTTCAACTTCATTTCCCTGCTTGGCTGGTCGCCTGAAGGGGAAGAAGAGATCTTCTCGCAGGAACAGTTGATCTCCATCTTTGATACCAAACGTTTGTCCAAGAGCCCGGCTGTATTTGATACGCATAAGCTGGCACACTTGAACAATCACTATATTAAACATGCAGACCCGGATCGTATTGCTGAAATGGCGATTCCGCATCTGCAAAAGGCAGGACGTATCGCAGCTGAGCTGTCCCCTGAGCAGAAGGAATGGGCGTATACACTCGTTCATCTGTACCAGGAGCAAATGACTGCAGCCTCCGACATTGTGGAACTGTCCGAAGTATTCTTCCGCTCCCATCTGGAGCTGGATGCAGAAGCGACCGCCGTGCTTGGAGAAGAGCAGGTACCAACGGTTCTGAAGGCCTTTGCCGATAAAGTTCAGGCGAGTGAAGAGTTTACCCCAAGTAAAATGGCCGCATTGATTAAGGAAGTACAGAAGGAAACCGGATTTAAAGGCAAGCAGCTCTTTATGCCTATTCGTGTAGCACTGACTGGACAGACCCATGGACGTGACCTGAATCAGACGATTGTTCTGCTCGGCCGGGATACAGTTGTTGAGCGTCTGCATGCACAGGTGAAAGGCGCGTAATCTTGGAGCGCTGTAGATCCTGGTACTGTTGCGGGTAAGGGTCGGTATCGCCTGGGATGAAGTTATTGCAAGGTTGTTGTCAGTCCAGTACCTTTTCGCTATAATAGCAACACAAAGGTTAAATGACATGTTTCAGCATTCATCATAGAACAGCAAAGACCGGGAGGAGTAAACCGAACCGGACAGTTCCAGAGAGGATGGTCCCGCAGCGAAGAATGAATTTCTTTGGCTGTGGTGGCTGTGAGCCATCCACTGTCCGTCGGTCGAAATGCGCCCGTGAGCTGCATAGCCGAATCCGGCCCCGCCTCTTGTATGTGTAGGAGAGGAAAACGTCAGGATAGGTTGTGACGGTTGGTTTCCGTTACCGAACCGCTTGAGGGTTTATTCTTATTTGTCGGAAGAGGTGGCAGCCATTCGCTGACTGTCTAATTCTGATACATAAGTTTGGGCCGAGCAGAGTGGGACCGCGATTAACGCCTCTGCAGCATTATGCTGCAGAGGCGTTTTTTGTTTGGGGCGAGTCAGCAGTACACTACCAAGAGGGCTGCGCCGTCCGGTATGCCGGAGGACGAAGACCTGAACAAGAGGGGAACGAGCATGTTCAAGAAGATCAGATCAGATATCCAGGCGGTGTTTGAAAACGATCCGGCTGCCCGGGGATGGTTCGAGGTTGTATTTACCTATTCGGGGCTGCATGCCATATGGGCTCACCGGATCGCGCACTTTTTCTATAAACGGAAATGGTTCTCGGTTGCCCGTTTCATCTCGCAGATCAGCCGTTTTATGACAGGAATCGAGATTCACCCTGGAGCGACCATAGGAAATCGGCTTTTTATTGACCATGGAATGGGTGTAGTTATTGGTGAAACCTGTGAGATAGGCGATGATGTTGTTATTTACCAGGGGGTTACACTTGGCGGAACAGGGAAAGAAAAAGGAAAGAGACACCCGACGATTGGCAATAATGTGGTTATCTCATCGGGAGCCAAAGTGCTCGGTTCATTCAGCGTTGGTGATCAATGTAACATTGGAGCCAACTCGGTCGTATTGAAAGAAGTGCCATCCAACAGTACGGTTGTAGGCATACCGGGGAGAATCGTCAAGCAGGACGGACGCCGGGTGGATCGTCTGAATCAGCAGCTGCCCGATCCGGTCATTGACTCTCTGCGCAGTATGCAGCAAGAGATCGAACGATTGCGTGAAGAAGTGCGTACACTACAGGATAGCCGTAAGAATGAGACTTCGCGTGATACAATAAATAAATAGGGAAGTATGAATGAAAGGAAAGTGACCATGACGCTTCAAATTTACAATACGATGAGTCGTACCAAAGAGAATTTCGTTCCCCAAGAACCGGGGAAGGTAAAAATGTATGTGTGCGGACCGACAGTGTATGATTACATTCATATCGGGAATGCACGTCCGGTTATTTTTTTCGACACCGTTCGCGGTTACTTGGAACAGACAGGACATGAAGTAAACTACGTTGTTAACTTCACCGATGTTGATGATAAATTAATTCGCAAAGCCGAACAGCTGGGTACTGACGTTCCTCATGTTGCGGAGAAGTTTATTGCTGCGTACTACGAGGATCTTGAGGGATTGGGGATTCCCAAAGCCAGCAGCAACCCGAGAGTTACAGAGAATATGCCGCTCATTATCGATTTTATCCGTGAGTTGGTTGAAAAAGGCTTTGCTTACGAAAATGGTGGGGACGTATATTACCGCACAGGCAAATTCGAAGAGTACGGCAAGCTGTCGAAGCAGAATCTGCAGGAATTGCAGTTCGGTATCCGGATTGGTGTAGATGAGCGCAAAGAACATCCCGAAGATTTCGTGCTCTGGAAAGCAGCTAAACCAGGTGAGATCTACTGGTCCAGTCCTTGGGGCAATGGTCGTCCGGGCTGGCATATCGAATGCTCTGCTATGGCGCGTGAATACCTGGGAGATACGCTCGATATCCATGGAGGTGGACAGGATCTGCAGTTCCCTCACCATGAGTGCGAATGCGCACAATCCGAGGTGCTGACGGGCAAACCGCTTGCCAACTACTGGATGCATAACGGATTTATCCGTATCGATAACGAAAAAATGTCGAAATCACTCGGTAACGGAGTGCTTGTAAAAGACCTTCGAACCCAGTACAAACGTGAAGCCATTCGTTATTTCATGCTGTCGACACATTACCGCAATCCGCTTAACTTTACCGAAGATACAATGGAGCAAGCGCAAAACAGTGTGGATCGGATCGCGAATGCCGTTGGTAATCTGAAGCATCGTTTGCAGGCAGTAACAGTAGATCAGGATATTACAGCGGAGTTCGCTGCTAAACTGGAGCAGATTCGCCAGCACTATCACGAGAAAATGCAGGATGATTTCAATACTCCGGATGCCATTACCGCATTGTTCGAATGGGCTGCGGAAGCAAACCAGCTGCTGCAAAAAGAAGTTGTAAACGCTGCGGAAATTCGTGCATTGCTTGAGCTGTTTGGTGAGTTGAATGCGGTGCTTCGCATTTATACGGAAGCAGAACCGGAGCTCCTGGATGAAGAGATTGAACGCCTGATTGAAGAGCGTACGGAAGCGCGCAAGTCCAAGAACTGGGCACGGGCTGATGAAATTAGAGACGAATTGTCAGCGCAGGGCATCCTGCTTGAAGATACGGCTCAAGGGATGAGATGGCGGCGCAAATGAACGAGGACCAGTTGAAAAATTTGTCTGATTCTGTCGATCATTCGGAGCAGGGGGAACGGCCTGCTGAAGAACAGACAGAGGCTGTGGCACAGGGAGGGTGGTTTCCGTACCCGCCTTCCCGGCCTGCAAGATTGATTCCTCCGATTGCACTCGCCTATATCGGTGATGCAGTGTATGAGGTAGCGGTAAGGCAGTATCTGTTGTCCAAAGCCAATATGCGTCCGAATCACTTGCATCGCAGTGCGACGGGTCTTGTATCAGCCAAGGCACAGAGTCGTATCCTTACAGGGATCGAGGAACAATTGACCGAAGAAGAGCGCGACGTTGTAAGACAGGGGCGGAATGCGAAGTCGGGCAGTATTCCCAAGAACGCCGATGTGCTGGAATACAGACATGCCACTGCTCTAGAGTGCCTTGTAGGTTACCTGTACAGTAGTGGTCGGCATGAGCGCATGATCCAACTGATTACGCAGGGAATTGAGCGTGCAGAACAGCAATCACCGCCACCAAACAAAAAATAAAAATAACAACTTAGTCGTTCCTGTGGTACAAGCCAACTAGGAGGTATATGCAGGACGTAATAGAGAGGACCGAAGCAATATGGAAGAAGAATGGATTGCTGGTAAGCACTCCGTGACGGAGGCGCTGCGTTCAGGCCGGACCATCAACAAAATATGGATCGCTGATACAGCACAGAAACACTTGACCCAACCAATTATCGCGGAAGCCAAAAAACTCGGTATCGTAATTCAGCATGTGGACAAGCGCAAATTGGATCAAACTGTGCCGGGCATTCAGCATCAGGGTGTTGTCGCGCAAGCGGCCCCTTATGCTTATGCTGAGGTAGAGGATATTTTGGAAGCGGCAAAATCGAAGAATGAGCATCCGTTTTTGATTTTGCTGGACGAAATTGAAGATCCGCATAACCTGGGTTCCATTCTGCGGACAGCTGACTGCACGGGGGCACACGGTGTTATTGTCCCTAAGCGGCGTTCAGCATCAGTGACTGCAACAGTGTCAAAAACTTCTGCAGGTGCGGCTGAATATGTACCGGTTGCTAGGGTTAGTAACCTGGCTCAGACGATTGATCGTCTCAAGGAAGAGGGCGTGTGGGTTGTGGGTACGGATGTGACTGCACGTGAGCCGGTATTTGGCAATGGTGTATTCACAGGACCGGTAGCCCTGGTTATCGGGAACGAAAACAAAGGTATGGGCCGACTAATTCGTGAGAAGTGTGATGTACTGGTCAAATTGCCGATGCAGGGACAGATTAACTCCCTGAATGCTTCCGTGGCGGCGGGTGTTGTCATGTACGAAGTGCTTCGTTCGCGCCAAGCACAGGGATAGATGGTATGGCTGATTCCCGGGATGTGCTTCTGGTAGACGGGTATAACATGATTGGTGACTGGCCAGAACTGTCCAGACTGGCAGAGAGTGGGCTCGAGGAGGCGCGGAATCGTCTTCTCTTCCGTCTTGCCGACTATCAGGCGTTCTCCGGTCGCAAGGTCATCGTTGTTTTTGATGCCTATCTCGTACCCGGACTTGGTAAAACATACACACAGAGCAAAGTACAGATCTATTTTACCAAGGAAAAAGAGACGGCTGACGAATGCATTGAGAGACTCGTACGGGAACTAAGCTCGCGGAGACGCCAAATCTATGTAGCCACAAGTGATATGGTAGAACAGCATGTCATTTTTGGACAGGGAGCATTACGTGTATCTGCCAGGGAACTGCTGATCGAAGTGGAGCAGAATGAGAAAGAATTGCAGAAACGTCTGGAGGAGGATCAGGCCAAGTCCACACGCAATACACTGGGAGCCAAGCTTAGCCCGGATGTGTTGAAGCAATTTGAGCGCTGGCGGCGTGAATAGGGGAACTGTTTTACAAATATTTCAATCTTGAAAGTCTTGACAATTATGTTATTGATGTTCTTTTTTAGGGATAGCGTGGTTGACGGTGTGAGGTGCCATCATATATACTGTTCGTATATTTCATAGAGTAGAGTAACGGTGTACCTTGCGTTGCAGCCGGAGGGATTGTCTGTGAGTGTCGACCTCAAAGATATCATGTTATCAAAGTATGATTACCAAAGTGACGAAGACATTGTCGAAGCGGTCCGTGAAGGTGAGAGCGAAGCGCTGGAGTTTTTGATTAACAAATATCGCAACTTTGTACGCGCCAAGGCAAGATCTTATTTTCTGATTGGGGCAGACCGGGAAGATATCATTCAGGAAGGAATGATTGGTCTCTACAAATCCATTCGCGATTTTAAGGGAGACAAACTGGCTTCGTTCAAAGCTTTTGCCGAGCTGTGTATCACCAGACAGATTATTACGGCAATCAAGACGGCAACACGTCAGAAACATATTCCGCTTAATTCCTATGTATCGTTGGACAAGCCAATCTATGATGAAGAATCCGATCGTACGTTACTCGATGTGATTTGTGGAACCCAGGTCAGTGATCCGGAAGAGCTTATCATTAACCAGGAAGAGTTTGTGGGTCTGGAAGATAAGATGTCGGAGATTCTAAGTGACTTGGAACGAAAAGTATTGATGTTGTATCTGGACGGGAGATCTTATCAAGAGATTGCAGTAGATTTGGACCGGCATGTGAAGTCCATTGATAATGCACTGCAGCGCGTGAAGCGCAAACTTGAAAAGTACCTGGAAGTTCGAGATAATTGAACAATGTTGCTGTTGACGGAAAAGGCTCGGAGTTTGAGTCTTTTTTTGCTGCTCTAAGTTTATAAGTCAAAAGTTTGATAATACTAGTAATCGCTTGGTCCAAGCAGGAGAAGAGAAAAATCAGAGACGCCCGAACTACACGTTTTTCGAACGGAACTTTTACCAGTGATGAAAGGCTATTCTTTCATTGACATGGTTATACCCTTATGATAAAGTGTTTTAGGTAGGCCTAAATTCGCGGCTTTTTTTTAGGATCAATTTAGAGACTCTGCTTTAAAGTGGAAGTCTTCGGGAGGTGTACATCATGCGGGTAATTATTACTTTGGCTTGTACAAACTGCAAACAAAGAAATTACACTACGACAAAAAACAAGCGTAATCACCCCGACCGCATGGAGATGAAGAAATTTTGCAAGTTTTGTAACGAGCAGACTTCTCATCGCGAAACCAGATAGTTTTTGGGAGGTGTAGTCGGCGTGAAACGTAGTTTCAAATCTCTGATTTCCTTTTTCTCAGAAAGCTGGGCTGAACTTAAAAAAGTTCGCTGGCCTAATCGTAAAGAGCTGACCAACTACACATTGATCGTTCTTGGTACTGTTGTGGTTATGACGCTGTTTTTTTGGGTCGTTGATATCGGCATCTCCGCTGTGATCGAAGCGATTATTTAAGAAGGGTCCCAGGTGGCTTGATATGGAAAAAAGATGGTACGTCGTTCATACCTACTCAGGGTATGAGAATAAGGTCAAAGCCAATTTGGAAAAACGCGTAGAGTCCATGGGCATGGAAGACAAGATATTCCGCGTTCTTGTTCCTATGGAAGAAGAAGTGGTAAACAAGGACGGTAAGAAAAAGACCGTTATGCGTAAAGTTTACCCCGGCTATGTCTTGGTGGAAATGATCCAAACGGATGACTCTTGGTATGTTGTTCGCAATACACCGGGTGTTACGGGATTTGTCGGTTCGACAGGTTCCGGGTCCAAACCAACTGCTCTGTTGCCTGAAGAAGTGGAACAAATTCTGAAGCACATGGGTATGGTTGAGCCGAAGCCGAAAATTGAATTCGACATTAAGGAATCCGTACGAATTAAAGTTGGTCCTTTTGCGAATTTTGTGGGCTCCGTGGAAGAAATTTTGGTAGACAAAAGCAAGTTGAAAGTGCATGTGAACATGTTTGGACGGGAAACGCCGCTTGAGTTGGAATATACACAAGTGGAGAAGATATAGTCTCTTCAAGTTTCTTGTGGGAGGACCGAAAGGTTCGTTAACCACTATTTTGCAAGGAGGTGTCAATCATGGCAAAAAAGGTAATCAAAATGGTAAAACTGCAAATTCCAGCAGGTAAAGCGAATCCAGCGCCTCCGGTAGGTCCAGCTTTGGGTCAAGCAGGTGTCAACATCATGGCATTCTGTAAAGAGTTCAACGCTCGTACAGCCGATCAAGCGGGATTGATTATTCCTGTTGAAATCACAGTATTCGAGGACCGTTCCTTTACTTTCATCACTAAAACTCCACCAGCAGCAGTTCTGTTGAAAGTGGCAGCTAAAGTGGAAAAAGGATCCGGCGAACCGAATAAGAAAAAAGTTGCTACTGTTAAACGTGATGCGGTACGTCAAATCGCAGAACAAAAAATGCCTGACCTGAATGCAGCGAACGTTGAGTCCGCAATGCGTATGGTCGAAGGTACTGCCCGTAGCATGGGTATCACCATCGAAGACTAATTTTTCATCTGAAACATGGCTTCGTAAAGCCGGCCGATTCGCGGCCGGTTGATGTGGGAGGTATATCCGCTAAAACCACAAAGGAGGAATATAACATGGCTAAACACGGTAAAAAATACCTGGAAGCTGCTAAGCTGATCGACAGCGAAGCAACTTACGAGCCTTCAGAAGCTGTAGAGCTTGTGAAAAAGGCAGCCACTGCAAAATTCGATGAAACAATCGAAGCAGCAGTACGCTTGGGCGTTGACCCACGTAAGCAAGACCAGGCTGTACGTGGTGTAGTTGTCTTGCCACACGGCACAGGTAAAACACAACGCGTATTGGTATTTGCAAAAGGTGACAAAGCGAAAGAAGCGGAAGCGGCTGGCGCGGACTATGTTGGTGATGCAGACATGATCAACAAAATCCAACAAGGCTGGTTCGAATTCGACGTCTGCGTAGCGACACCAGATATGATGAGTGAAGTAGGTAAATTGGGCCGACTGCTCGGCGGTAAAGGTCTGATGCCTAACCCTAAAGCCGGAACGGTAACTTTCGATGTAACTAAGGCTGTTCAAGAAATCAAAGCCGGTAAAATCGAATATCGTCTGGATCGTGCAGGTCAAATTCATGCACCGATCGGTAAAGCATCTTTCTCTGCAGAGCAACTGAACGAGAACTTGAAAGCTCTCATGGACGCTCTGAACCGTGCTAAACCGGCGGCAGCAAAAGGTGTTTATCTGAAGAATGTTTCTCTTTCTTCCACGATGGGCCCTGGCGCACGCGTGAACGCAGCATCTTTTAGATAATATCTGTTGACAGACTTGTTCTGTTTTGATATGATATAAAAGTTGTGAGTCCGAGTGACTGACCGTTGACATTTGAATATGCTTGCCGTAGACAGTAGGTGCCATCAGGCTTAATTTCCTACCGAGGTATGATTATAGAACTTAGAACGATGTAAATCGATGATGAGTATATATCAAGCCTTCGTGATTCTACGGAGGCTTTTCTTAATGGGATAAATTTGATCAGGAGGTGTACAGTTTGGCAAACGCAAAAGTGATTCAAGCAAAACAAGAGTCCGTTGATGCAGTAACAGCGAAATTGCGCGAGAGCGCTACGACAGTTGTTGTTGACTATCGCGGTCTGAACGTTGCCCAAGTAACTGAGCTGCGTAAGCAGCTTCGTGAAGCCGGAATCGAATTCCAAGTGCTGAAAAACACATTGCTTCGCCGTGCGACTGCTGCAGCAGAACTGACAGAACTCGATAGCGTTCTTACAGGTCCTACTGCAATTGCATTCAGCGCCGAAGATGCTGTGGCTCCAGCCAAAATTCTGAACGACTTCGCTAAAAAGAACGACGCACTGGAATTGAAAGGTGCAGTTGTTGAAGGTCGTGTAATCGGAGTAGAAGAAGTTAAGGCATTGGCAGAACTGCCATCCCGCGAAGGTCTCCTCTCCATGCTCCTCAGCGTGCTTCAAGCGCCAGTGCGCAACTTCGCGCTTGCGGTTAAAGCTGTTGCGGAAAAAGAAGAACAAGGCGCGTAAGCTACTTGATCTGATCGCTGCTTAGGCAGCATTGAATGACAAAAAAATAAAATTATATATGGAGGTTCAATCATGAGTAAAGAGCAAATCTTGGAAGCAATCAAAGGCATGACTGTACTGGAACTGAACGATCTTGTTAAAGCAATCGAAGAAGAATTCGGCGTAACTGCTGCAGCTCCAGTAGCTGTTGCAGGTGGCGGAGCTGCTGCAGCAGAAGCTGAGCAATCCGAGTTCGACGTAATCTTGGCAAGCGCTGGCGCTTCCAAAATCAACGTTATCAAAGCAGTTCGTGAAATCACAGGTCTTGGCCTGAAAGAAGCTAAAGAAGTAGTTGACAATGCTCCAAAAGCATTGAAAGAAAAAGTTAGCAAAGAAGAAGCTGAATCCATCAAAGCTAAATTGGAAGAAGCAGGCGCTACAATCGAAGTTAAATAATTTGGCTTTTACAAGCTAAATGAACAAAACAACAAACCCCTTGACTTATATCAAGGGGTTTGTTGCTGTAATTGTATATGGAAAGTGAGTGAGGACATGTCCAATCATTATTATTCGGACAAACCGCAGGTCGCACATGACAGACGGGCAACGGAAGCGGAGCTTCGTGGATGGAAATTGCGATTCGTTACCGATGCAGGTGTATTTTCCAAGAGCGGAATCGATTACGGCAGCAGAGTACTGATTGATGCAGTAGAGTTAACTGCTGGGGCTCATGTTCTGGATGTGGGTTGCGGGTATGGACCAATTGGTCTTACGGCAGCCAAGCTTGTACCCGAAGGACATGTCACCATGATCGATATCAACGAGAGAGCGGTTGAGCTTTCCAGAGAAAATGCAAAAGCAAATGGAATCACGAATGTAACGGTATTACAAAGTAATCTACTTTCTGAAGTGAACCAGAGGGACTTTGACGCAGTTCTAACCAACCCGCCGATTCGAGCAGGGAAGGAAACCGTTCATACCATTTTTGAACAGGCGCATCAGCATCTGAAGGTAGGTGGTTCGTTGTGGATTGTCATTCAGAAAAAGCAAGGGGCTCCTTCGGCAAAAGCGAAGCTGGAATCCTTGTTTGGCAGAGTGGAAGAAGTAACGAAAGATAAAGGCTACCGGATTTTCAAAGCGGTGAAAACGGAGGACTCGTCCGAAGGATAGTTTCCGATTTGTAAAGTAAGCAGGGGAGCATTTTTTTTGCAATAGGACTATTGACTTGAAATTCAGGTCGTGGTATTATTGTAAAATGTCAGTATTAAGATGCCCTACTTGGCTTTAGCTAACTAAAAATGTCAATCTTTTTTTACGCCGAACGGGCTTATTATGCCTACGTTTGGCGTATAATATGTACATTTTGGGCAAACTGGGGATAAGTATGATTTTGGAAGACATCCGCCGATCAAAGTTGCTCTTTTTTCGAACGACATTCGAGTAAGGGCTTTTCTTTATTTGTGGATGCATTGCTTTGCTCTGTATGTGTACCATTATAAGGTTACAAACAGAGGTTCGCAACGAAATTTTTAAAGTGAGTAGACATTGAGGGGTGAGTTTAAGTTGGCAGGACATCTTGTTCAATATGGTCGACGCACTCGGCGCAGTTATGCACGAATTAACGAGATACTCGAAGTTCCGAACCTGATTGAGATCCAACAAAAATCTTACGATTGGTTTTTGGAGGAAGGGTTGCGCGAAATGTTCCAAGATATCTCGCCGATCCAGGATTTTACAGGCAACTTGATTTTGGAATTTATCGATTACAGTCTCGGTGAACCGAAGTATACAGTAGACGACGCGAAAGAGCGTGACGTTACTTATGCAGCACCGCTTCGGGTCAAAGTCCGGCTCATTAATAAGGAAACCGGCGAAGTCAAAGAGCAGGAAGTATTCATGGGAGATTTCCCGCTGATGACCGAAACCGGCACATTTATTATTAATGGTGCGGAACGGGTTATTGTCAGCCAGTTGGTTCGCTCTCCTAGCGTTTACTTCAGTACCAAAGTAGATAAGAACGCCAAAAAAACGTATACCGCTACAGTTATTCCTAACCGCGGCGCTTGGCTCGAATTGGAGATGGACGCGAAGGATGTCGTATACGTCCGGATCGACCGTACACGTAAAATTCCAGTTACGGTTCTCCTGCGTGCTCTTGGTTTTGGCACAGACGCTGAGATTCTGGATCTGCTCGGTAATGACGAATATATTCGCAACACGCTGGACAAAGACAATACGGATTCCACGGAGAAAGCGCTGATTGAAATTTATGAGCGTCTTCGTCCGGGCGAGCCACCAACGCTGGATAACGCGAAAAGCTTGCTCGTAGCTCGTTTCTTTGATCCAAAACGCTATGACCTAGCTAACGTAGGTCGTTACAAAATCAACAAAAAGCTCCACATCAAAAACCGTTTGTTCAATCAACGTTTGGCTGAGTCTCTCGTTGATACTGAAACTGGCGAAATTATCGCCGAAGCAGGTCAAATGGTTGACCGTCGTTTGCTCGATGAAATCATGCCTTATCTGGAGAAGAGTGTTGGCTTCCGTACGTATCACGTAGCTAACGGAGTTCTGGATGCGAATGATATTCCAATGCAAACGATTGACGTGTTCTCGCCGATTGAAGATGGTAAAGTCGTTAAGCTGATTGCCAATGCTAACATTGATAAATCAGTGAAGAACGTAACACCGGCAGACATCATTTCTTCAATCAGTTATTTCATTAACCTTCTGCACGGCATCGGAAGCACAGATGATATCGATCACCTGGGTAACCGTCGTCTGCGTTCGGTTGGTGAACTCTTGCAAAACCAGTTCCGTATCGGTTTGTCCCGTATGGAACGTGTTGTTCGTGAGAGAATGTCCATTCAGGATGCTAACGTGATCACGCCACAGGCATTGATTAACATACGTCCTGTAATTGCATCCATTAAAGAGTTCTTCGGTAGCTCCCAATTGTCACAGTTTATGGATCAAACGAACCCTCTGGGTGAGTTGACGCATAAACGTCGTCTGTCCGCACTCGGACCGGGCGGTTTGACACGTGAGCGTGCAGGCATGGAAGTCCGTGACGTCCATCCATCCCACTATGGCCGGATGTGTCCAATCGAGACTCCAGAGGGACCAAACATTGGTTTGATTAACTCCTTGTCTACATTTGCCCGTGTGAACGAATATGGTTTCATCGAAGCTCCATATCGCTGGGTAGATCCGAAGACTGGTGTCGTAACCGAGCAAATCGATTATCTGACAGCAGACGAAGAGGACAACT
This sequence comes from Paenibacillus illinoisensis NBRC 15959, assembly GCF_004000925.1. Lineage (GTDB taxonomy): Bacteria > Bacillota > Bacilli > Paenibacillales > Paenibacillaceae > Paenibacillus > Paenibacillus illinoisensis. Next base: position 26,564 of record NZ_BIME01000018.1, read on the forward strand.
ACGTTGTCGCTCAAGCGAACGCGAAACTGAATGAAGATGGAACATTTGCAGAAGAAGCGATCATTGTACGTTACAACAAACAATCGGATAACATCCTTACGATGCCGAGCGAGCGCGTTGACTACATGGACGTATCTCCTAAACAAGTTGTATCCGTCGCTACGGCGCTCATTCCATTCCTTGAGAACGATGACTCCAACCGCGCACTGATGGGATCCAACATGCAGCGGCAGGCGGTTCCTCTCTTGATTCCTAAAGCTCCGCTCGTAGGAACAGGTATGGAACACAAAGCTGCAAAAGATTCCGGTGTATGTATTGTCTCCAAATATGACGGGATTATTGAACGTTCTTCTGCGAATGAAATCTGGCTCCGTCGTGTGGAAGAGGTAGATGGCCAAGAAGTTAAAGGCGATATCGTTAAATATAAATTACACAAATTTATGCGTTCGAACCAAGGAACATGCATTAACCAACGTCCGATTGTCAAACGTGGTGCTGTTGTCAAAGCTGGCGACATCCTCGCTGACGGTCCTTCGACGGAAATGGGCGAATTGGCTTTGGGACGCAACGTCGTTGTTGCCTTCATGACATGGGAAGGTTACAACTACGAGGATGCGATTCTGCTTAGTGAAAAACTCGTGAAGGAAGATGTTTACACATCCATCCACATCGAGGAGTATGAGTCAGAAGCGCGTGATACCAAGCTCGGACCTGAAGAGATCACACGTGACATCCCTAACGTAGGGGAAGAAGCGCTGCGTAACCTCGATGAGCGTGGTATTATCCGGATTGGTGCCGAAATCGCTGCTGGCGATATCCTGGTTGGTAAAGTAACGCCTAAAGGTGTAACTGAACTTACTGCGGAAGAACGTCTCCTGCATGCAATCTTCGGTGAGAAAGCACGCGAAGTTCGTGATACGTCCTTGCGTGTGCCTCACGGTACTGACGGGATCGTCGTAGACGTGAAAGTATTTACCCGTGAAAACGGTGATGAACTGCCTCCAGGTGTTAACCAGCTCGTTCGTGTCTATATCGCTCAAAAACGGAAAATCTCCGAGGGTGATAAAATGGCCGGACGTCACGGTAACAAAGGGGTCGTGGCTCGTATCCTGCCGGAAGAAGATATGCCATTCCTGCCGGACGGAACACCGGTTCAAATCGTTCTTAACCCGCTGGGCGTACCTTCCCGGATGAACATCGGTCAAGTGCTCGAGGTTCACTTGGGTATGGCTGCTATGCAGCTCGGTATCCACGTAGCTACCCCTGTATTCGACGGAGCGAAAGAGTATGACGTCTTCGATACGATGGAAGAAGCAGGCATGCAGCGTAATGGTAAAACCGTTCTGTACGATGGCCGTACGGGTGAAGAGTTTGAACGTGAAGTAACTGTCGGCGTCATGCACATGATCAAGCTGGCGCACATGGTTGATGATAAAATCCATGCCCGTTCCACAGGTCCTTATTCACTCGTTACGCAACAGCCGCTGGGTGGTAAAGCCCAATTCGGTGGACAGCGTTTCGGGGAGATGGAGGTTTGGGCGCTTGAAGCATACGGCGCTGCCTATACTCTGCAAGAAATCTTGACTGTTAAGTCCGATGATGTTGTTGGTCGGGTGAAAACATATGAGTCCATTGTCAAAGGTGAGAATGTTCCGGAGCCGGGTGTTCCTGAATCGTTCAAAGTATTGATCAAAGAGCTGCAAAGCTTGGGTATGGACGTTAAGATTTTGAGTGAAGATGAACAAGAGATTGAAATGAAAGAAATGGACGATGAGGATGACGCTGCGAGCGATAAGCTCAGCCTCAACCTTGAGGGTTCAGAGGTCGGAGTGGAGTAACCGCTTCGGGCGCATGATGACCGGCGTTTTTCATCAGGCTCGCGTCTTGCTCCGGCTTCGGCCGGAGAAGGCGTAACCTAGAATACAGGAATTGGTTAAGGAGGGTTGCTCCTTGTTGGACGTCAACAATTTCGAATACATGAAGATCGGGCTTGCTTCCCCAGAAAAAATTCGTTCTTGGTCCCGCGGAGAAGTGAAAAAACCGGAAACGATCAACTATCGTACGTTGAAACCGGAAAAAGAAGGGCTGTTCTGCGAAAAGATTTTTGGCCCTACGAAAGACTGGGAATGTCACTGTGGTAAATACAAACGCGTTCGTTATAAAGGCGTTGTCTGTGACCGCTGTGGTGTTGAAGTAACACGTGCCAAAGTACGCCGTGAACGGATGGGCCATATTGAGCTCGCTGCTCCGGTATCGCACATCTGGTACTTCAAAGGTATTCCGAGCCGCATGGGTCTCGCTTTGGATATGTCTCCAAGATCTCTTGAGGAGATTATCTATTTTGCATCTTATGTAGTAACTGATCCAGGAGAAACTCCACTGGAGAAAAAACAGCTGTTGTCCGAGAAAGAATACCGCAGCTACCGTGAAAAATACGGATATGGTTTCCAAGCTGGCATGGGTGCAGAAGCGGTTAAAAAACTGCTTCAAGACCTTGATGTAGACAAAGAGCTTGAATTCCTGAAGGAAGAGCTCCGCACTGCACAAGGACAACGTCGTAACCGTGCAATCAAACGTTTGGAAGTTATTGAAGCTTTCCGCAACTCAGGTAACAAACCTGAGTGGATGATCATGGATGTACTTCCTGTTATCCCGCCGGAGCTTCGTCCAATGGTACAATTGGATGGTGGACGTTTTGCAACGTCTGACCTGAATGATCTGTACCGCCGTGTAATTAACCGGAACAACCGTCTGAAACGCTTGCTTGATCTGGGCGCACCAGACATTATCGTGCAGAACGAAAAACGGATGCTGCAGGAAGCTGTTGACGCATTGATCGACAACGGCCGTCGCGGACGCCCGGTAACGGGTCCTGGTAACCGTCCATTGAAATCCCTCAGCCACATGCTGAAAGGTAAACAAGGACGTTTCCGTCAAAACTTGCTCGGTAAACGGGTTGACTATTCTGGTCGTTCCGTTATCGTTGTCGGACCTTACCTGAAGATGTACCAGTGCGGTCTGCCAAAAGATATGGCACTTGAACTGTTTAAGCCTTTCGTTATGAAAGAGCTTGTGAATAAAGGGCTTGCCCACAACATCAAGAGCGCGAAACGTAAAGTAGAGCGTGTAAGTCCTGAAGTATGGGATGTTCTTGAAGAAGTAATCAAGGAGCATCCGGTTCTGCTGAACCGTGCCCCTACGCTTCACCGTCTCGGTATTCAAGCGTTTGAACCAATTCTGGTTGAAGGTAAAGCCATTCGTCTTCACCCGCTCGTTTGTACGGCATACAATGCCGACTTTGACGGTGACCAAATGGCCGTGCACGTTCCGTTGTCCGCTGAGGCACAAGCGGAAGCGCGTATCCTGATGCTTGCATCTGGTAACATTTTGAACCCTAAAGACGGTAAACCAGTTGTTACCCCTTCCCAGGATATGGTCCTAGGTTCATACTACCTGACTATGGACAACAAGGAAGAAAAGGGTACTGGTATGATCCTGCGTACAGTGAATGAAGCTGTATCTGCGTATCAACGCGGTACGGCCGGCTTGCATGCACGCGTAGCGATTCCGGTTAAAGCTCTGGGTAAAACTAGCTTTACTGAAAAACAACAAGATGCAATGTTGCTGACAACTGTCGGTAAAATCATCTTTAATGAAATCTTCCCAGCAAGTTTCCCTTACATCAACGATGCAACTCGTGCAAACCTTTATCAAGGTACTGCAGAGCATTTCTTTGTGTATGAAAAGGGGACTGACCTGAGAGGAGCAATCATGAACGCACCTCTAGCAGGTGGTGTTGGTAAGGAATATCTGGGTACAATCATCGCTCGTTGTTTTGAAATTTACCATACAACGGAAACAGCCGTTATTCTGGATAAAATCAAACAGCTTGGTTTCACATACTCGACTCGTGCCGGTATTACGGTTGCGGTTTCGGACGTTGTGGTGCCAGATGAGAAAACAGAGATCCTCAGACAATCCGAAGAAAAAGCACAAATCGTTACGAACCAGTACCGTCGTGGTCTGATTACGAACGAAGAGCGCTATGACCGCATCATTGATATCTGGTCTAAATCGAAAGATGATATCACCGAGATTCTGATGAAGTCGATGGATCGTTACAACTCCATCATGATGATGGTTGACTCCAAAGCACGGGGTAACAAATCGCAAATCACCCAATTGGGCGGTATGCGTGGTCTGATGGCCAACCCGTCCGGTCGTATCATCGAACTCCCAATCAAATCGAACTTCCGTGAAGGTCTTACGGTACTCGAGTACTTCATCTCGACACACGGTGCCCGTAAAGGTTTGGCCGATACGGCCTTGCGTACAGCCGACTCAGGTTACCTGACTCGTCGTCTCGTAGACGTGGCACAAGATGTGATCGTGCGTGAAGATGATTGTGGTACAGATAAAGGATTTACGGTTAGCCGTATCCAGGATGGTAAAGAGGTTATTGAAGATCTCTACGACCGTATCGAAGGAAGATACTGCTTCGAAACTGTTCGTCATCCGGAAACAAAAGAAATTATTGCACATCGCAATGAATTGATTGACTCCGACAAAGCAGAGGCAATCATCAAAGCAGGTGTAACCAAATTGCAAATCCGCTCCGTGCTCAGCTGCCGTGCTCGTCATGGTGTCTGCAAAAAATGTTACGGTCGCAACCTGGCGACTGGTAAACACGTGGAGATCGGTGAAGCAGTTGGTATTATCGCTGCGCAATCCATTGGTGAGCCAGGAACACAGCTGACAATGCGTACGTTCCACACCGGTGGTGTAGCCGGAGACGATATCACGCAAGGTTTGCCGCGTATCCAGGAGTTGTTTGAGGCTCGTAATCCTAAGGGTCAAGCAACGATCAGTGAGATTGACGGTATTGTCAAAGAGATTCGCGAAGCAAAAGACCGTCGCGAAATCGAAATTCAAGGTGAAGCGGAATCCAAAGTTTACTCCGTTACCTACGGTTCCCGTGTTCGCGTAAGCGAAGGCATGGAGATCGAAGCAGGCGACGAGCTGACTGATGGTTCCATCGATCCAAAAGAAATGCTGCGCATTAAAGGCGTACGTGGTGTACAGAACTACATTCTGCAGGAAGTACAACGCGTATACCGTAACCAGGGCGTAGAAATTAATGATAAACACGTTGAAGTTATGATCCGTCAAATGCTGCGTAAAATCCGCATCGTTGATGCAGGAGATACAACGCTGCTGCCAGGATCGTTCGTGGATACGCATGAGTACGAAAGAGCTAACAAAACAGCGATTCTTAGTGATAAGGAGCCAGCGGTTGCGAAACCAATCTTGCTCGGTATCACAAAAGCATCTCTCGAAACAGACTCCTTCCTCTCTGCGGCATCGTTCCAAGAGACTACGCGTGTACTGACAGATGCAGCGATCAAAGGTAAAGTCGATCAGTTGCTCGGTCTGAAGGAAAATGTAATCATCGGTAAACTGATCCCTGCAGGTACAGGTATGAACCGTTACCGCAGTATCAAATTTGCTGAGCCGGAAGATGGTCAATCTTCAGTTGAAGAACTTGAGCCTGTTTCCGTTGATTAAATAGATTCCCCCTGTTTAGGGTGAATATAAAGTTTTGTATGTCAGGGGATGGACGTCTGTTTAATGCAGACGGACATTTCCTGATGTGCGAAAACTTTGAATAAATGTTTTACGATTAGCATTGACATTGCTTGCGCTAGATGCTAATATATCAAAGGTGCGTGAGCAGCTGATTGTATATGTCCTATTCGGAGGAATGAACAATGTCTAATGAAAAAGGCCTGCAAGATGCTCATGTCAAAATAGGTACAAAACAGACCATGCGGATGGTCCAGTCAGGAATGGCTGCTGAGGTCTATGTGGCCGAAGATAGTGATCCGCAGCTCACTTCCAAAATCATTGCCTTGTGTGAACAACACAATGTGAAGTACACGAAAGTGGACACAATGAAAAATCTCGGCAAAGCTTGCGGGATTGGAGTGGGAGCAGCAATGGCTGCTGTCGCAAAATGATAGGGTAAGGAACGTTTTTGTCCGAGAACTTTTTAGGGATTCTCCAAGGCAAAAACTTTTCATTTGTCTTTTTATGAACCGCCTGGGTCTGTGGACTTAGCGATAAGAGGTTTATAAAGAAACATGAACAATTGAGGAAGGGGGTGGCAATCACATGCCAACTATTAACCAACTGGTACGCAAAGGACGTCAAGCTAAAGTTGAAAAGTCCAAATCACCAGCATTGCAAAAAGGGTTCAACGCTTTGAAACGTGAATCTACTAACATCAGTGCCCCACAAAAACGTGGTGTCTGCACTCGTGTAGGTACAATGACTCCACGTAAACCGAACTCTGCACTTCGTAAATATGCCCGTGTTCGTTTGACGAACCGTCTCGAGGTAACTGCTTATATCCCGGGTATCGGACATAACTTGCAAGAGCACAGTGTTGTATTGATTCGCGGAGGTAAAGTTAAGGACCTTGCAGGGGTTCGTTACCACATCGTTCGTGGAGCACTCGATACTGCAGGCGTGAACAACCGTATGCAAGCTCGTTCTAAATACGGTGCTAAACGTCCTAAAGCTAAAAAAGCCTAACACATTATAAGAAGCGATCCTGAATATCCTTTGGCTTAATGTCCAGAGTACAGGATCAGCTTAGCAAGAAAGAAAGGGGGATATCCATGCCACGCAAAGGTCCAGTTACGAAAAGAGACGTGTTGCCAGATCCGGTATACAACTCCAAGTTGGTTACTCGTTTGATCAACCGCATCATGCTCGACGGAAAACGCGGTGTTGCTCAAAGCATTCTGTATAATGCGTTCAAGTTGATCCAAGAACGCACGGGTAATGACCCGATGGAAGTATTTGAGACAGCAATCAAGAATATCATGCCAGTCCTGGAAGTTAAAGCTCGCCGTGTCGGCGGTGCCAACTACCAAGTACCAATCGAGGTAAAACCAGAGAGACGTACTGCTTTGGGTTTACGTTGGCTCGTGAACTACTCCCGCAACCGCGGTGAGAAAACAATGGAAGAGCGTTTGGCGGCTGAGATCATCGACGCTTCCAACAACACAGGCGCTTCCGTTAAGAAACGTGAAGATACGCACAAAATGGCTGAAGCGAACAAAGCGTTTGCTCACTACCGTTGGTAGGATTCAGTTCACAATAAAAACTTCAATTTTGAAGGGAGACCCATTTCATGGCAAGAGAGTTCTCCTTGAAAAATACACGTAATATCGGGATCATGGCTCATATTGATGCGGGTAAAACCACGACAACTGAGCGGATCTTGTTCTACACAGGCCGTACGCACAAAATCGGTGAAGTTCACGAAGGCGCTGCGACAATGGACTGGATGGAACAGGAACAGGAGCGCGGAATTACGATTACTTCCGCTGCGACTACCGCTGCTTGGAAAGGCCACCGCGTTAATATCATTGATACCCCGGGACACGTTGACTTCACTGTTGAAGTTGAACGTTCCCTTCGTGTATTGGACGGAGCAGTTGGTGTATTCAGTGCGAAAGAAGGCGTTGAGCCTCAGTCTGAAACTGTATGGAGACAGGCTGACCGTTACGGCGTACCTCGTATCGCTTACGTAAATAAAATGGATATCATCGGTGCTGACTTTTTGAACGTTGTCGCTGACATGCGTGATCGCCTTCAAGCGAACGCTGTTGCGATTCAACTGCCAATCGGCGCTGAAAATGATTTCATTGGTATCATCGATATCGTTGAACAAAAGGCTCATATGTACAAAGATGACCTTGGACAAAATATCGAAGAAACCGAAATTCCTGCGGAATTTGCTGATCAAGTTGAAGAACTCCGCAACGAATTGATTGAGCGGGTTGCAGAACTCGACGAAGAATTGACTATGAAATACCTGGAAGGCGAAGAGATCACTGTTGAAGAGATCAAATCTGCTCTCCGTAAAGGTGTAGTAGAAGTTAAGATCTTCCCAGTAATCTGTGGATCCTCTTATCGTAACAAAGGTGTTCAACTGATGTTGGACGCTGTTATCGACTACTTGCCAGCTCCAGTTGACGTTCCAGCAATCAAGGGTCTCCTTGAAGACGGAACAGAAGCAGTTCGCAAGTCTTCCGATGAAGAGCCATTCTCTGCATTGGCTTTCAAAATCATGACTGACCCTTACGTTGGTAAATTGACATTCTTCCGCGTATACTCCGGTGTTCTTCAATCCGGTTCTTACGTATTGAATGCGACTAAAAACAAACGTGAGCGTATCGGTCGTATCCTTCAAATGCACGCGAACAGCCGTCAAGAGATCACTGAAGTTTACTCCGGTGACATTGCAGCTGCCGTAGGTTTGAAAGATACAGGTACAGGTGATACACTATGTGATGAGAAAAACCCGGTTATCTTGGAATCGATGAACTTCCCTGATCCGGTTATCGAAATCGCCGTTGAACCTAAAACCAAAGCTGACCAAGATAAAATGGGTGTTGCTCTCGGCAAGTTGACAGAAGAGGATCCAACTCTTCGCGCTCACACTGACGAAGAAACAGGCCAAACAATCTTGGCAGGTATGGGTGAGCTTCACCTTGATATCATCATCGACCGTATGCGTCGTGAGTTCAAGGTTGAAACTACTGTGGGTAAACCACAAGTAGCTTACCGTGAAACATTCCGTGCTCCAGCGCGCGTTGAAGGTAAATTCGTACGTCAATCCGGTGGTCGTGGTCAATACGGTCACGTATGGGTTGAATTCGAACCTCTCGAGCCGGGTACAGGCAGCCAGTTCGAAAGTAAGGTTGTCGGTGGTTCCGTTCCAAGAGAATACATTCAACCTGCACTGTCAGGGATTGAAGAGCAAATGAAAAACGGCGTTATTGCAGGCTTCCCGCTTGTAGACGTTAAGGCTACAATCGTAGACGGATCTTACCATGATGTCGATTCCAATGAGATGGCATTTAAAATTGCCGGATCTATGGCGCTTAAAGCGGCTAAAGACAAGTGTAAACCAGTTCTGCTTGAGCCAATCATGAAAGTAGAAGTAACCGTTCCGGAAGAGTACATGGGTGACGTTATGGGTATGCTTAACTCCCGTCGTGGCCGCATCGAAGGTATGGATTCCCGTAGTGGAGCTCAAATCATTCGTGCTAAAGTACCTTTGTCCGAAATGTTCGGATACTCTACAACTCTTCGTTCCGGTACTCAAGGACGCGGCGTATTCTCCATGGAGCTTTCTCACTATGAAGAAGTTCCTAAGAGCATCGCTGAAGAGATCGTTGCCAAAACAAAAGGCACCGAGTAGTTTTCTCACACTGGACGCTGTGCATAGGGATATAATCTTCTAGGTGCTAACGTCCAGTGAAAACATAAAATTTAACATTTTAAGGAGGCCACGTTCAAATGGCAAAGGCTAAATACGAACGTAATAAACCACACGTTAACATTGGTACTATCGGTCACGTCGACCATGGTAAAACAACTCTGACTGCTGCAATCACTACTGTATTGTCCAAAACTTACGGTGGCGCAGCGATCGCTTTCGATCAAATCGACAAAGCTCCAGAAGAGCGCGAACGCGGTATCACAATCTCCACAGCTCACGTTGAGTACGAAACTGACGCTCGTCACTACGCTCACGTTGACTGCCCAGGTCACGCCGACTATGTTAAAAACATGATCACTGGCGCGGCTCAAATGGACGGAGCTATCTTGGTAGTATCCGCAGCTGACGGCCCAATGCCACAAACTCGTGAGCACATCTTGCTCTCCCGTCAAGTAGGCGTACCTTACATCGTTGTATTCTTGAACAAATGCGACATGGTTGAAGACGAAGAGTTGTTGGAATTGGTTGAAATGGAAGTTCGCGACTTGCTCAACGAATATGAGTTCCCAGGTGACGATACTCCAATCACTCGTGGATCCGCTCGTGAAGCTCTGCAAAACCCTGAAGGTGAGTGGGCTCAAAAAATCGTTGAGATGTTCAAAGAAATCGATACTTACATCCCAACTCCAGAGCGCGACACTGACAAACCTTTCTTGATGCCAGTAGAGGACGTATTCTCCATCACTGGTCGTGGTACAGTTGCTACAGGTCGTGTAGAGCGTGGTACTGTTAAAGTCGGTGAAGAGATCGAAATCGTGGGTATCCACGAAGAAACTAAAAAATCCGTAGTTACGGGCGTTGAAATGTTCCGTAAATTGCTGGATTCCGCTCAAGCGGGTGACAACATCGGCGCATTGCTGCGTGGTGTTGACCGTGAAAGCATCGAGCGTGGACAAGTACTTGCTAAACCAGGTTCTGTTAAACCACACACAGAATTTACAGCTCAAGTATACGTTCTGACTAAAGAAGAGGGTGGACGTCACAAACCTTTCTTCACAGGATACCGTCCACAATTCTATTTCCGTACAACTGACGTAACAGGTATCATCAACCTGCCAGAAGGTACTGAAATGGTAATGCCAGGCGACAACATCACAGTAACTGTACAACTGATCAATCCAATTGCGATTGAAGAAGGTACACGCTTCGCGATCCGCGAAGGTGGACGTACAGTTGGTGCCGGTGCAGTAGCATCCATCCAAAAATAATTCAGCTTTTCGCTGAGTAAGCATATGCAACAGTGTACTGGAACGAGTAACATTGTACTGTAACGAAGCTTCGGAAGAGTTCTTTATCCGACATCGGATAAAGAACTCTTTTATTATGTATAAGAGATTCGGAACCTGCGTCATAATGTGAATAGCAATCAGATGTATATAAAAGATTGGTTAAGGCAGCTTGCATAACAATGGAACAACACATTAAACAACGTCATTTCGATATGAAAAGATTAGTTTAAATGTTTTTCTTAAATATGCTTGCAATACGCCCATTTTTTCTATATAATAATGAATGTTGTTCTGAGACGTTGCGATGATGTGAGAGGTTACTGGCACACCCGGCCCCTTTGCCATGGGAGGGTTGTCGGAAAATTTTCACGGAGTATGTCCGATAATAAATTGGGCGATAGAAGGAGGGACTAAAATGGCAAAGCAAAAAATTCGTATTCGTTTGAAAGCTTACGACCACAGAATTCTTGATCAATCCGCGGAGAAAATTGTTGAAACAGCTAAACGTTCGGGTGCTGGTGTATCCGGTCCGATTCCGCTTCCAACTGAAAAACAAATCATTACTATTCTTCGTGCGGTACACAAGTACAAGGATTCTCGGGAGCAATTCGAGCAACGCACACATAAGCGTTTGATCGACATCGTTAACCCGACTCCACAAACTGTGGATGCCTTGATGCGCTTGGATCTACCGTCCGGTGTAGATATCGAAATCAAACTGTAATATAAATCAACAAGACCATGTATAAAGGAAAAGAGGTGTCAACATGAAAGGTATCTTAGGAAAAAAACTTGGAATGACTCAAGTGTTTACCGCTGATGGTAACGTAGTACCAGTAACAGTTATCGAAGCAGGACCTTGTGTTGTTTTGCAAAAGAAAGATCTTGAGAACGATGGCTACGAAGCAGTTCAAATCGGTTACTCCGATAAGAAAGAGAAAAATGCCAACAAGCCAGAAGCAGGACACGCTAAAAAAGCGAATACTGCCCCTAAGCGCTACGTTCGTGAACTTCGCGGCATCAACATCGCGGAATATGAAGTTGGCCAAGAGTTGAAAGCTGACATTTTCGCAGAAGGCGAATTCGTTGACGTAACGGGTATTTCTAAAGGTAAAGGTTTTGCCGGCGTAATCAAACGTTGGGGACAAAGCACTGGACCTATGTCTCACGGTTCTCGTTATCACCGTGGCCCGGGTTCGATGGGTTCGATCCAAGCTAACCGCGTTCCTAAAGGCAAACACTTGCCAGGACACATGGGTCATGAGACTGTTACAATCCAACGTCTTGAAGTTGTTAAAGTAGACGCTGAGCGTAACGTGTTGCTCGTGAAGGGTTCCATTCCTGGACCGAAAAACAGTCTTGTAAAAGTTAAAGAAACGGTGAAAAAATAACCACTGAAGAAAGGAGGAACACAAAATGCCAAAAGTATCAGTTTACAATGTAGATGGTAGCCAAGTGGGCGAAGTTGAACTGAACGATGCAGTATTCGGAGTAGAGCCGAACACTTCCGTTCTGTACGATGCAGTGCTTATGCAACGCGCTTCCCTTCGTCAAGGTACCCACAAAGTAAAAGGACGTTCTGAAGTACGTGGCGGTGGACGTAAGCCTTGGAAACAAAAAGGTACAGGTCGCGCTCGTCAAGGTTCGATTCGTTCTCCACAATGGAAAGGCGGCGGTATCGTATTTGGTCCGACACCACGGAGCTATGCGTACAAACTGCCTAAGAAAGTTCGCCGTCTGGCGATCAAATCAGCTCTTTCATCCAAAGTGCTCGACAATGACATTATCGTTTTGGACGCTCTTACACTGAGCACACCTAAAACAAAAGAATTTGCAGCCATCTTGAACAACTTGAAAGTTGGACGCAAAGCTTTGATCGTAGCTCCTAGCTATGATGATAATGTGGCTCTTTCCGCACGGAATATTCCTGGCGTGAAATTCGTAGCAGCTGACGGCATTAATGTTCTTGACGTGCTTGCGCACGACAAACTGATCATTACGAAAGAAGCAGTTCAGAAGGTAGAGGAGGTGCTCGCGTAATGAAGGATCCTCGTGATATTGTTAAACGTCCGATTATTACGGAACGTACTGCTGACATGATGAATGACTTGAAATATGTATTTGAAGTCGATATCCGTGCAAACAAAACCGAGATCAAAAAAGCCGTGGAAGCTATTTTCAACGTAAAAGTGAAAAACGTGAACACTCTTCGTGTTCCAGCTAAGCCTAAACGGTACGGACGTTATTCCGGATATACTAGCGAATGGAAAAAAGCGTTTGTAACACTGACACAAGATAGCAAAACGCTTGAGTTCTTTGAAACTGTATAATTGAAATTGTTGAAGTAAGGAGGGAAACCCAGTGCCAATCAAAAAGTATAAACCGACATCCCCGGCAAGACGGAACATGTCCGTATCTACATTTGAGGAAATCACCACAGATCAGCCGGAGAAATCGTTGTTGGCCCCACTGAGCAAAAAGGCTGGCCGCAACAACCAAGGTAAAATTACAGTTCGTCACCACGGTGGTGGACACAAACGTAAATACCGTATCATTGACTTCAAACGTACTAAAGATGGAATACCGGGCCGCGTTGCTACGATCGAGTATGACCCGAACCGTACATCGAACATCGCCCTGATCCACTATGCTGATGGTGAGAAACGTTACATCATCGCTCCTAAAGGATTGAAAGTTGGAGATCAAATCTTCTCCGGTCCTGAATCCGACATCAAAATCGGTAACGCACTGCCACTTGAAAACATTCCAGTAGGTACCGTTATCCACAACATCGAGTTGAAACCAGGTAAAGGCGGACAATTGGTTCGTGCTGCTGGTACAGAAGCTCAATTGCTTGGTAAAGAAGAAAAATACGTTTCCGTTCGTCTCTCTTCCGGAGAAGTTCGTCGTATTCTGAAAGTTTGCCGTGCAACAATCGGTTCTGTTGGTAACCAAGACCACGAGCTCATCAAAATCGGTAAAGCCGGTCGTAGCCGTTGGTTGGGACAACGTCCTGAAGTTCGTGGTGTAGTAATGAACCCTAACGATCACCCACACGGTGGTGGTGAAGGTCGTGCTCCAATCGGACGTAAATCGCCAATGTCACCATGGGGTAAACCTACTCTGGGTTACAAAACGCGTAAGAAAAATAAAGCTTCTGATAAATACATCATTCGCCGCCGCACGAAGTAATACACACTGTGCATAACTTCGTGAGGCATCTGCGGATGCATAAACGCTACGTTTGAAGGGAGGATCTCCACATGGGTCGCAGTTTGAAAAAAGGGCCATTCATTGATGGCTACATGCTGAAAAAGGTAGAAGAGATGGACGCTTCCGGTAAAAAGAACGTTATCAAAACCTGGTCCCGTCGCTCTACAATTTTCCCACAATTCATCGGACACACATTCGGCGTATATGACGGACGTAAACACGTGCCAGTATACGTGACTGAGGACATGGTCGGACACAAATTGGGTGAGTTCGCTCCAACCCGTACGTACAAAGGCCATACTGATGATGACAAGAAAACAAGAAGATAAATGAACATCTTTAATGTTTGAGAGGAGGTTACACAATGGAAGCAAAAGCACATGCTAAGTTTATCCGGATTGCTCCTCGTAAAGTTCAACTCGTTGTTGACTTGATTCGCGGCAAGCAAGTTGGTGAGGCGGTTGCCATTCTCCGTCACACTCCGAAATCCGCTTCTCCAATCGTTGAGAAGTTGCTTAACTCCGCTATTGCGAATGCGGAACATAACTATTCTATGGATGTTAATAACTTGGTCATTTCGCAAGCTTACGTGAACCAAGGACCGACAATGAAACGTTTCCGCCCTCGTGCAATGGGACGTGCAAGTCGTATTAACAAACGTACTAGCCACATCACTTTGGTGGTATCTGAAAAGTAGAAGGAGGGAAAACGTGTGGGCCAAAAGGTAAATCCGGTCGGACTCCGTGTCGGAGTTATCCGTGACTGGGAATCTAAATGGTATGCAGGCAAAGACTTCGGTGATCTTTTGATGGAAGACGTGAAAATTCGTGAATTCCTGAAAAATAAATTGAAAGACTCCGCTATGTCTCGTGTTGAAATCGAGAGAGCGGCTAACCGCGTGAACGTAACGATTCACACAGCGAAACCAGGTATGGTAATCGGTAAAGGTGGATCTGAAGTTGAGAATCTTCGTAACCAAATTACGAAAATTGCTGGCGGTAAAAAAGTACACATCAACATCTCTGAAATTAAGAACCAAGACCTGGACGCAATCCTGGTAGCAGAAAGCATTGCACAACAACTGGAACGTCGCGTTTCTTTCCGTCGTGCTCTGAAACAAGCTATTCAAAGAACTATGCGCTCTGGTGCAAAAGGTATTAAAACTCAAGTGGGCGGACGTCTTGGCGGAGCTGAGATCGCACGTTCGGAAGGCTACAGCGAAGGAACTGTTCCACTGCACACGCTTCGTGCCGACATCGACTACGGTACAGCAGAGGCTCATACAACTTACGGCCGTATCGGCGTAAAAGTATGGATCTATCGTGGAGAGGTTCTTCCTACGGCTAAGAAACAAGCTGCTAAGGAAGGAGGCAACTAATCATGTTGGTACCAAAACGTGTAAAACACCGTAAGCAACAACGTGGACATATGAAAGGCCAAGCAAAAGGCGGAACTACGCTGAACTTTGGCGAATACGGTCTGCAAGCTACGGAACCGGCTTGGATTACGAACCGTCAAATCGAAGCGGCTCGTATTGCGATGACTCGTTACATCAAACGTGGTGGTAAAGTCTGGATCAAAATTTTCCCTGACAAACCAATCACTCAAAAGCCTCTCGAGGTTCGGATGGGTAGCGGTAAAGGTAACGTAGAAAAATGGGTTGCAGTTGTGAAACCAGGTAAGATCATGTTTGAACTTGCTGGTGTACCGGAGGAGATCGCACGCGAAGCGATGCGTCTTGCCGCTCACAAACTGCCAATCAAAACGAAGTTTGTGAAACGTGAAGAATTGGGTGGTGAAGCAAATGAAAGCTAGTGAATTTCGCAACCTAACCTCTGCTGAAATCGAGCAAAAGATTGCCGGATTTAAAGAAGAACTCTTTAACCTCCGCTTTCAACTCGCTACCGGTCAGCTGGATAACCCGACTCGAATCCGTGATGTGCGGAAAGAAATAGCTCGTGCTAAAACCATCATCCGTGAAAGAGAACTGGGTATCGGTTAATTAGAGGTCGGATATACATTCCGTCCGTAATCAGGAAGGAGGCCAACAATGAGCGAAGAACGTAACGCACGTAAAGTGCAAACTGGTAAAGTTGTTAGCGATAAAATGGATAAAACGATTGTTGTTGCTGTAGAAACTTACAAAAACCATAAATTGTACCATAAACGCATCAAGGTTACTAAAAAGTTCAAAGCGCATGACGAAGAAAACACTGCGAAAATCGGTGACACGGTGAAAATCATGGAGACTCGTCCGCTTTCGAAAGATAAACGCTGGAGACTTACTGAAATCGTAGAAAAAGCGGTTATCATCTAATGCATTATCAGCATAGCTGGAAGGAGGAATACTAAATGATTCAACCATTTACACGTTTGGCTGTAGCCGACAACTCCGGTGCGAAGGAACTGATGTGTATCCGCGTACTCGGCGGTACGGGACGTCGTACAGCACAAATCGGTGATCTGATCGTTTGTTCTGTAAAACAAGCAACACCAGGCGGCGTTGTCAAAAAAGGTGATGTAGTTAGAGCGGTTGTCGTTCGTACGAAACGTTCTGTACGTCGTAAAGACGGTTCCTACATCGGTTTTGATGAAAATGCAGCTGTTGTTGTAAAAGACGACAGAAGCCCACGTGGAACACGTATTTTCGGACCTGTTGCTCGTGAACTTCGCGAGAAAGACTTCATGAAAATCGTTTCCTTGGCCCCAGAGGTTATCTAATAGATTAAGCTCGTGATGTTTAGAAACAGGAGGTGTACGAAATGCCAAGAGTGAAAAAAGTTCTGGAATCCCATAACAACAAACTTCACGTTAAAAAAGAAGATACGGTTATGGTGATCAGCGGTAAAGACAAAGGTAAAAAAGGCCGTGTCATCGCTGCTTATCCTCGTGAGAACCGCGTCCTTGTGGAAGGTGTTAACATGATTAAAAAACACCAGAAGCCTAACCAGCAAAATCCGCAAGGCGGCATTATCGAGAAGGAAGCTCCGATTCACGTTTCCAACGTGATGCACATCGATCCAAAGAGCGGAAAAGTAACCCGTGTTGGTTACAAAGTGTTGGATAACGGAAAGAAAGTGCGCGTTGCTAAACGTTCCGGAGAAATTATCGACTAATTGAACCGAATGAGAAAGGAGGGCTATGATTCATGGCATCAAGAATGAAAGAACGTTACCTGCAAGAAATCGCTCCTGGTTTGATGCAGAAGTTTAACTATACAACGGTAATGCAAGTGCCTAAAATCGAGAAAATCGTTATCAACATGGGTGTGGGCGACGCTGTCCAAAACTCCAAAGTGTTGGATTCCGCAGTAAACGATTTGCAACTGATCGCAGGTCAAAAACCTGTAATCACTCGTGCTAAAAAATCTATCGCAGGTTTCAAACTGCGTGAGAACATGCCTATCGGTGTGAAAGTTACATTGCGCGGCGAGCGTATGTACTACTTCCTCGATAAATTGTTCAACGTTACATTGCCTCGTGTCCGCGACTTCCGCGGTGTATCGAGCAAAGCGTTCGACGGACGTGGTAACTACACACTGGGTCTGAAAGAACAATTGATCTTCCCAGAGATCGAGTATGATAAAGTAGACAAAGTCCGCGGTATGGACATTGTTATTGTAACAACGGCGAAAACAGACGAAGAGTCCCGTGAGTTGCTCACGCAACTGGGAATGCCTTTCGTAAAATAAAGTTGGCATAACGTTTCCGGGTGTCTGGAAGGACTCCCTTTTCTCCGAAATTATTTAGGAGGTGTCAGGCTAAAGTGGCAAAAACTTCGATGAAAGTTAAACAACAACGTACACCAAAGTTTAAAGTGCGTTCTTATACACGCTGTGAGCGTTGCGGACGTCCACATTCGGTGCTGCAAAAGTTCAAAATTTGCAGAATTTGCTTCCGTGAATTAGCTTATAAAGGCCAGATTCCTGGCGTGAAAAAAGCAAGCTGGTAAAAAGTCCTGAACGGGAAGGAGGTTAACTCACAATGACTATGTCTGATCCAATTGCAGATATGCTTACTCGTATTCGTAACGCGAACACTGTTCGTCACGAAACAGTAGAAATGCCTGCTTCGACAATGAAAAAACAAATCGCCGATATCCTGAAGCGTGAAGGTTTCATCCGTGACGCTGAAGTTATCGATGATAACAAACAAGGGATTATCCGTGTTTTCCTGAAATACGGTCAAAATAACGAGCGCGTTATCACTGGTCTGAAAAGAATCAGTAAACCTGGTCTTCGTGTTTACACGAAAAGCAACGAAGTACCTCGTGTACTTGGTGGCCTGGGTATCGCGATCATCTCGACATCCAAAGGTGTTATGACGGACAAAGAAGCTCGTCAATCGAAATCCGGCGGAGAAGTCGTTTGCTACGTTTGGTAATATAACGTCACAAGATAGGAGGTGCAACATATGTCTCGTATTGGTCGCAAACCAATTACAGTACCAAGTGGTGTGGACATCACACTGGACAACACCGTTATTACGGTAAAAGGACCAAAAGGAACTCTGACTCGTGAACTTCATAAAGACATGAAGGTTACAGTTGAGAACAACGAAATTACAGTTGTGCGTCCTTCCGATAACAAAACTCACCGTTCTTTGCACGGCACAACGCGCAGCGTTGTAAGCAACATGGTGAGCGGCGTTACTGAAGGATTCGCAAAATCTCTGGAGTTGGTTGGGGTCGGATATCGTGCAAGCAAATCCGGAGATAAAATCGTTCTGAACGTTGGATACTCTCACCCGGTTGAAATTACACCGGAAGCGGGAATTGAATTCGAAGTTCCTTCGAATACAAAAATCATCGTTCGCGGGATCGACAAAGAGCGCGTAGGTGCTTACGCTGCTAAAATCCGTTCCGTTCGTGAACCTGAGCCGTACAAAGGTAAAGGTATTAAATATGAAGGCGAGCGTATCATCCGTAAGGAAGGTAAAGCCGGTAAGAAGAAATAAGATTTCTCTTACCGCCTTTGCGCGGCTTTCGGCTTGCTTGCTTCGTGTGTTTCTAATATACCCCGTGGCTTCCGGTTTGAAGCCAGCGAGGTAACCTGAAAGGAGTGAATCCCTGAGATGATTACGAAACAAGATAAAAACAAGGCTCGTCTGAAAAGACACCTGCGTGTTCGTAAGAAAATCCAAGGAACGGCAGCACGTCCTCGTTTGAACGTATTCCGTTCTGGTAAACATATGTACGCTCAAATTATCGATGACGTAGCTGGTGTAACGATCGCTTCCGCGTCTACTGTAGACAAAGAACTGAGCAGCGACATCAAAAACGGCGCTTCTGTTGAGTCAGCTCGTAAAGTTGGCGAACTCGTTGCAAAACGTGCGAAAGACAAAGGCGTTTCTAACATCGTATTTGACCGTAGCGGATATCTGTACCATGGTCGTATCGCAGCATTGGCTGAAGCGGCTCGTGAAGCAGGACTTGAGTTTTAAGATATTTTTCAAAAGGAGGTTAACGACTTGCGTGTAGATCCGAATACTTTGGAACTGACTGAAAGAGTTGTAAATATTAATCGCGTAGCTAAAGTAGTAAAAGGCGGACGCCGTTTCAGCTTTAGCGCACTGGTTGTAGTCGGCGACGGCAACGGCTGGGTTGGAGCTGGTATCGGTAAAGCGGGCGAAGTACCTGATGCAATTCGCAAAGGTATTGAAGACGCTAAGAAAAACCTTGTACACGTTCCACTCGTAGGAACATCGATTCCTCACTTGGTAACAGGTAAGTTCGGCGCAGGACGCGTTCTGTTGAAACCAGCATCTGAAGGTACTGGTGTTATCGCTGGTGGTCCTGTACGTGCGGTTCTCGAACTTGCTGGTGTAGGTGACATTTTGACAAAATCTCTGGGTTCTTCGAATTCCATGAACATGGTCAATGCGACTTTGGAAGGTTTGTCCCGTTTGAAGCGTGCTGAAGACGTGGCTAAACTGCGCGGAAAATCCGTCGAAGAGCTTCTGGGTTAAGGAGGGAATCTCATGGCTAAATTGGAAATTACCCTCGTCCGCAGCTTGATCGGACGTCCGGAGACGCAAAGAACAACTGTGAAAACATTGGGCTTGCGCAAAATCAACAGCAAAGTGGTTCAAAACGATAATCCAGCCATTCGTGGTATGATTAACAAAGTAAGTCACTTGGTAGCTGTTAAAGAAGTAGAAGCTTAATACGGGATATTCCCATAAATCTTTAAGGAGGTGCAACGAACGATGAAGTTACATGAGCTTTCCCCAGCTCCTGGATCCCGCAAAGAGCGTAAACGTCTTGGTCGCGGTCCAAGTAGTGGTACGGGTAAAACATCAGGTCGCGGTCACAAAGGACAAAACGCTCGTTCCGGCGGTGGTGTACGTCCGGGCTTCGAAGGTGGACAAAATCCATTGTATCGTCGCTTGCCAAAACGTGGTTTCGTAAACCCAACTCGCAAGGAATATGCGGTTGTGAATATTGAAGACCTGAACAGTTTTGCTGCGGGTACTGAAGTAACTCCAGAATTCTTGATGACGAACGGCGTAGTTAAAAACGCTAAATCCGGAATCAAGATCCTGGGTAACGGTGAAGTCACTGTGAAGCTGACTGTTAAAGCTAACAAGTTTTCTCAATCTGCGGTGGAGAAAATTGAAGCTGCCGGCGGTACAACCGAGGTGATTTAATGTTCAAGACCCTAAAGAATATCTGGCGGGTTGAAGATCTGCGCAAAAGGGTATTATTTACCCTTTTTGTACTGATCATTTACCGCATCGGATCCTTCGTTCCAGTACCTGGAGTAAACAAAGAGGTTTTCGAAGCGACAAATTCTGCGGGTAAAGAAGTTTTTGGACTTCTCAATACGTTCTCGGGTGGAGCACTGTTCCAGTTCTCGATCTTTGCACTCGGGATCGTACCTTACATCACTGCGTCTATCATAGTACAGTTGCTTTCCATGGACGTTATCCCTAAGTTAGCGGAATGGGCTAAGCAAGGTGAACAAGGTAAGAAAAAATCAGCTCAGCTGACTCGTTATTTAACGATCGGTCTGGCATTGATTCAAGCGTTTGGTACGTCGATCGGATTCAACCGCTTGTACAATACAGAGATGGTGCCTAACGCCACTTTTGCTGATTATATCTTGATCGCGATTGTACTTACGGCCGGTACTTCATTCCTGATGTGGCTTGGTGAGCAGATCACCGAGAAGGGCATAGGAAACGGGATTTCGATTTTGATCTTTGCGGGTATCCTCTCAACGGTGCCTAACATTATCAAACAGACAATCGAGTCCGACTTCATTCAACCTGATCAGTTGTTCATGAACATCCTTAAAGGTGTAATCGTCGCAATTGTTATTGTGTTGATTATCATCGGTGTCATTTACATTCAGCAGGCGATTCGGAAAATTCCTGTACAGTACGCGAAACGCGTCGTAGGTAACAAAATGTACGGTGGACAGAATACACATATCCCGCTGAAGATTAACGCAGCAGGTGTTATCCCTGTCATCTTTGCTTCATCTCTGTTGATGTTCCCAACGATTATCGCCAACTTCTGGGCTGATCGTTTATGGGCACAGTGGATCGGACAAAATCTGACTACTCACAAACCTCTGGGTATGTTATTGTATGTCGTGATGATCTTCGGTTTCACTTTCTTCTATACTTTCGTACAGATGAATCCACAGCAGATGGCTGATAATATGAAAAAGAACGGCGGTTACATCCCAGGCATTCGTCCGGGTAAAGCAACCGAGAAATATCTGACCCGTGTCATGACTCGTTTGACAATGGCCGGAGCCATCTTCTTGGCAGTCATTTCCGTTCTGCCTGTATTCTTAGGGGCACTTTCTGGTTTGCCTCAATCGGCGCAAATTGGAGGAACGTCTCTCCTGATCGTTATCGGTGTTGCGCTCGATACCATGAAGCAAATCGAAAGCCAATTGATCAAACGCCACTACAAAGGTTTTATCAATAAATAGGCAATAGGTACCGGTCAAGCTAAGATTTACTTGCCGGCACCTATTGTGCTGTTTGTTGATGTAGGGTAGTCTTGGAGGGAGTGACATAACGTGAACATCCTATTCATGGGCCCTCCGGGGGCAGGAAAAGGAACGCAAGCAGACGTCATCGTGAAAGAGTTCGGTATTCCCCACATTTCAACAGGCGATGCATTTCGTCTGGCGATTAAGCAGGGAACTCCCATTGGCCTGAAAGCCAAGGAATATATGGATCAAGGATTGCTTGTACCAGATGATGTAACCATCGGCATCGTTGAAGAACGGTTGCAGCAGCCTGACTGCAGAGAAGGATTCCTCTTGGATGGTTTTCCAAGAACCCTGTCTCAAGCAGAAGCGCTTGATGGCATCCTGGACCGACTGAACTCAGGTCTCGATCATGTAATCAACCTGAAAGTGGACCGCGACAAATTGCTGGCTCGTTTGACGGGTCGTCGCATTTGCAAAAACTGTGGCGCCACTTATCATGTCGTATTCAATCCGCCTAAGCAGGAAGGTATTTGTGATAAATGCGGCGGCGAGTTGTACCAACGCTCGGATGATAACGAAGAGAGCGTAGGAACCCGTCTTGACGAATATATCAACAAAACAGCACCACTCCTCACGTTTTATGAGAACAAAGGTCTTCTTCGTCAAATGAACGGAGAACAGGATATTGATCAAGTCTCTCAAGAGATCGTGTCCTTACTGCGAGGTTAATTGAATGATCATTGGTAAGTCCGAAACGGAACTGGGCTTGATGAGGGAAGCAGGGAGAATCGTTGCTGAAACGCATCGTCTCTTGGCAGAGCATATCGCTCCCGGTATTACGACTGGAGAACTTGACCATATGGCCGATCAATACATCCGCAGTCAAGGAGCTGTGCCGTCTTTCAAAGGTTATAACGGTTTTCCTGCCAGTGTGTGCGCTTCAGTAAATGAAGAGTTGGTGCATGGATTTCCCGGCAAACGCAAGTTGAACGAGGGCGATATCGTTACGTTTGACATTGGCGCGCAGTACCAGGGGTATCATGGAGATTCTGCCTGGACTTATCCGGTCGGCCGTATTTCCGAAGAAGCCCGTCGTCTTCTGGACGTTACCGAGGCTTCGTTATACGCAGGTCTGGCGCTGGTTAAACCGGACATTCGCTTGTTTACTATATCTCATGCGATTCAGAAATATATTGAGGATGCCGGTTTTTCGGTAGTTCGGGAATATGTCGGTCACGGCATAGGAGCGGATCTGCACGAAGAACCCCAAATTCCGAACTATGGTCTTCCTGATCGGGGACCACGGCTTAAAGCGGGCATGGTGCTGGCCATAGAGCCGATGGTTAACGCAGGTAGCCGGTATGTGAAAACGTTGGAAGATAACTGGACTGTCGTTACTGTTGACGGATCGTTATGTGCCCACTTTGAACACACCGTAGCAGTTACACCAGATGGCATGGAAATTTTCACAAAACTGAATGCGTAGGTGATGAGGCATGAATAATCAGTCTAATCCGCAGCTCGGTCAACTTGTGAAGATCCGTAAAGGCCGCAATGCGGACCAAGCCGCGGTAATTGTTGCTATAGCGGACAGTAGGTTCGTGTATATAGCGGATGGAGACAAACGTAAGTTTGATCAACCCAAGAAGAAGAATATTCTTCATCTGGAGCTCCAGCCGATGATCAGCAGCGAGGTTGTAAACAGTTTAAACGAGAGTGGTCGGGTGACAAACGGAAAGCTCCGCTATGCGGTTCATTCGTTTCTGGAATCCACCAACATTCAAGCTGAAGAGAAAGGAGACTGACTAATGGCCAAGGAAGATGTCATTGAAGTGGAAGGCACGGTTCTTGAACCGCTGCCGAATGCAACATTCAAGGTTGAGCTTGAGAACGGTCATCAAATTCTCGCTCACGTTTCCGGCAAGCTGCGGATGCACTTTATCCGTATCCTGACTGGTGACAAAGTAGTTGTTCAGTTATCGCCTTATGATCTGACAAAAGGACGTATAACTTACCGTAAATAGTAGTAGACAGTTGCAATGAACTGTGAAGCTTGAAGCGGGTTTTGCCCGGCAAAACTTGCGAAAGCTTCGAAGCCGGTTTTACAATGGTAAAACGAGGTCAATGCTTACGAAGAGAGTTTTGCTAAGCAGAACTTTGAGGAGGTAATTCACATGAAGGTAAGACCTTCGGTCAAACCGATTTGCGAAAAATGCAAAGTCATTCGCCGCAAAGGGAATGTTATGGTTATCTGTGAAAATCCGAAACACAAACAAAAACAAGGTTAATGAAGGGGGTGTAGCGTAAAATGGCACGTATAGCTGGTGTGGATTTGCCACGTGATAAGCGCGTTGAGATCGCCTTGACTTATATTTTCGGAATCGGTAAAACGACTTCCCAGAAAATTCTGAGCTCTACAGGCATCAATCCGGACACTCGTGTTCGTGATTTGACGGAAGATGAAGTCAGCAAATTGCGTGAAAGTATCGACAAAGAGGTCAAAGTAGAAGGTGACCTGCGTCGTGAAATCTCTTTGAATATTAAACGTTTGACGGAGATCGGTTGTTACCGTGGAGTTCGTCATCGTCGTGGTCTGCCTGTTCGTGGACAACGTACGAAAACGAATGCTCGTACTCGTAAAGGTCCTCGTCGTACAGTAGCGAACAAGAAGAAATAATAAGGGGGGATAAGAGAAAATGGCTAAACCGAAAAAAGTCGTACGTACTAAACGTCGTGACCGTAAAAATATTGAATCTGGCGTGGCACATATCCGTTCCACTTTCAATAACACTATCGTTACCATTACGGATCCTCACGGAAACGCAATTTCGTGGGCAAGCTCCGGCGGCCTCGGATTCAGAGGTTCCCGTAAATCGACTCCGTTTGCTGCACAAATGGCTGCTGAGACTGCTGCCAAAGCTGCAATGGAACATGGGATGAAAGCCGTTGAGGTTATGGTTAAAGGACCAGGCGCAGGCCGTGAAGCAGCGATCCGCTCTTTGCAAGCTGCAGGTCTGGAAGTTAACCTGATCAAAGACGTAACTCCAGTCCCACACAACGGATGCCGTCCTCCAAAACGTCGTCGTGTCTAATGAGATTTGCCCCTGCGTGTGGTATAAATCCAGCACAATCTGCTAATAATGGTTGTTTAGGCATACTACTACATGTTTTCGCAAGAGAAGGTAAATGTTTCATAGAGGACCGACGTTTTGAAGGAGGGGTATTGCAGTGATTGAAATCGAAAAGCCGAAAATTGAGACGGTTGACGTCAACGATGATGGCACCTATGGGAAATTCGTAGTAGAACCGCTGGAGCGCGGATACGGAACGACGCTTGGAAACTCGCTTCGCCGAATCTTGCTCTCGTCACTGCCGGGTGCGGCAGTGTCTTCGGTTCAAATCGATGGCGTTCTGCATGAATTTGCTACAGTTCCTGGCGTAATGGAAGATGTAACGGAGATTATTCTTAACCTGAAAGCTTTGTCGCTTAAAATTCATTCGGATGAGGAGAAAGTGCTCGAGATTGATGCTGAAGGCGAAGGAGCAATCACGGCTGGAGATATCCGTGCTGATTCCGATGTGGAAATCCTTAACCCGGATCTGCACATCGCTACGCTCGGACCAGGTTCGAGACTTCACATGCGTATTTTTGCCAATCGCGGTCGCGGCTACGTCCAGGCAGATCGGAATAAACGCGATGACCAGCCGATCGGCGTCATCCCAGTCGATTCCATCTTCACCCCGATCAGCCGCGTTAACTACGCTGTGGAAAATACGCGTGTTGGCCAAGTAACCAACTATGACAAGCTCACGTTGGAAGTTTGGACAGACGGAAGTATTCGTCCTGAAGAGGCTGTAAGCCTCGGCGCTAAAATTTTGACCGAGCATTTGATGCTCTTCGTGGGTCTTACAGACGAAGCGAAAGATGCTGAGATCATGGTCGAAAAAGAAGAAGACAAAAAAGAAAAAGTACTCGAAATGACGATCGAAGAGCTGGATCTCTCTGTTCGTTCCTACAACTGCCTGAAACGTGCCGGTATTAATACCGTGCAAGAGCTGACTACGAAAACGGAAGAAGACATGATGAAAGTCCGTAACCTCGGACGCAAGTCTTTGGAAGAAGTTCAAGAGAAGCTCGAAGAATTGGGTCTGGGACTCCGTACAGAAGAATAGACAGCTGAGTGCTTGAAGTGAAGGAGGGAAAACAATGGCATACCAAAAGTTGGGCCGTAATTCCAGCGCGCGTAAAGCTTTGTTCCGTGACCTGGTAACCGACCTGTTCTTGTACGAGCGCATTCAGACAACTGAAGCGAAAGCAAAAGAGGTTCGCTCTATTGCTGAAAAACTGATCACTAAAGCGAAAAAGGGAGATCTTCATGCCCGTCGCCAAGTGGCAGCTTATGTTCGCCGCGAAACTATCGATGGTGAGCAAGATGCAATCCAAAAACTGTTTAGCGAATTGTCCGGTCGTTACGCTGAGCGTCCAGGTGGATACACTCGTATCCTTAAACTGGGACCTCGTCGTGGTGACGCAGCGCCTATGGTTTACTTGGAACTGGTTGACCGCGCGTAAAACTGATGAGATGAGGAAAGGGGACAGAGTCGTTGATTCTGGATTAACCCTTTTTTTCACTTCATTTCGGAATTCGTGCTGTAATAGAAGCTCCGGAAGGGGCTTCTTTTGCTGTTCGGGGTAGGGTATGTATAGTATGGAACAAAGGTGTGGTAATGATGCGCAACTTGTGCATGACGCTTGCTTATGATGGCACTGCTTATTATGGCTTCCAGGTACAGCCGGGGGGGAATACCATTCAGGATCATCTTGAAGATGCCATTCGTGCATTGACAGGTGAGACGGTCAAGATAACGGGGTCAGGTAGAACTGACGCGGGTGTTCATGCTCGCAGGCAGATCTTCAACTTTGCTACCGAATCTCAAATCCCGATTGAACGATGGTGTATTGCACTTAATTCTAGATTACCCTCTGATATTGTTGTTATTGATGCGATAGAGGTACCGCTTGAGTTTCATTCTCGCTATGCAGCGAAAACGAAGACGTACCGCTATACGATCAATGCAAATCAATTTCCGGATGTATTCAACAGAAGGCTGCAATATCATCATCATGCCAGGTTAGACGTAACTGCAATGCAGGAGGGGCTTCGTCATTTTATTGGTACGTATGATTTCACCTCCTTTGCTTCTCGCAAGTCTCAGAAAGACAATCATATTCGTTCGGTATACGACGCATGGATAGAGGTTGACCGTTCAATGTGCAGAGATCATCCGCGCGATCAGGGAGTCATTCATATTTATGTGAGCGGCAACGGCTTTTTGCAGCATATGGTTCGCATTATTGTAGGTACACTGCTGGAGATCGGAGAGGGCAAACGGAAAGCCTCTGATGTACCGAATATGATTGCCGCATGTAATCGCTCTGCTGCAGGACCAACTGCGGTAAGTTGCGGTTTAATGCTCTGGGATCTTGAATACAAAAAAGATTAAATTTGGTGAGTGAAAAGGTTAATTAACACTTGCGATTTAATCTCCTATCATGTAATATAAAAGTTGTGTTTTCTTAATGGCTTTCCCACAGCCCCAATTAAGAGGGTCACATCGCAACAACTATCCATCAACACCTAAAGTTATCACTTAATGAACGAAGATAAATGAAAATGAGATTTTGAACATTTTAAGGAGGAACTTTTCATGCGTACAACGTACATGGCGAAGCCTAACGAAGTTGAGCGCCAATGGCACATCATTGATGCCGAAGGCAAAACGCTCGGACGTTTGGCGAGCGAAGCAGCTGCTTTGATCCGCGGCAAACACAAGCCACAATTCACTCCACATGTGGACACTGGCGATTTCGTAGTTATCATCAATGCTGAGAAAATCGTATTGACTGGTAAAAAAATGCAAGACAAGAAATACTACCGTCACTCGATGCACCCAGGTGGTTTGAAAGTAACTTCTGCAGAAGATATGGTTAAAAACAAACCGGAACGTATGTTGGAATTGGCTGTTCGCGGTATGCTTCCTAAAACTCGCATGGGCGAAAAAATGAAGCTGAGACTTAAAGCGTACAGAGGCACTGAGCATCCACATGCAGCACAAAAACCAGAAGTTTACGAACTTCGCGGTTAATTAAAAGGAGGACAGTTTCATGGCACAAGTACAATACTATGGGACAGGTCGTCGTAAACATTCGGTAGCTCGTGTTCGCCTTGTACCGGGTGAAGGACGCATTGTCATCAACAAACGTGATATTAATGAATACTTCGGTTTGGAAACACTCAAACTGATCGTAAAACAACCACTGACTTTGACAGAAACGCTTAGCAACTATGACGTTTTGGTTATCGCTCATGGTGGCGGAATCTCCGGTCAAGCTGGAGCAATCCGTCATGGTATCTCCCGCGCTCTGCTCAAAGCAGATCCGGAATACCGTGCTTCCCTGAAAAAAGCAGGATTCCTGACTCGTGACCCACGGATGAAAGAACGTAAAAAATACGGTCTCAAAGCCGCTCGTCGCGCTCCTCAGTTCTCCAAACGTTAATATGTATTACAAGCCTCTGGCCTCGGCCAGAGGTTTTTTGTTGCCTATAAAACGTGGATTAGTTGTTCCAAGGATTGCTCAAACAACAATTTGTCATATGTATATGATCTAACATGGCTTATTTCTCATCTTAGATTTGGCTGAAGATAGATCATTCCAGACAGGGTTATACGAGACCCCAATCATCAGTTTTTCTTATGAATTCAATAAAAGTCACTTACATGTATGCACAGAGAATTCAAATTTTTTCATGCACGGTTGGTCCCTTTGCATCTCATATTTGGTCTTAGCACAAGCATTATCATTACGGATTTTAGTACAGTTTAATGCAGATAACCCTATAGGGACAAAGGATTTCACGATTAGCATAGCAAATTGGACTCTAATACCTTCTAGCCTGCTTAAGTTAATTGCAATGGATTCATTTGAAGAGAACCTAAAGAGAATCTAAGTACTCACAAAATGATTGGTAATCCACTCACAAAAATGGGCTCAAAATGAATCATTTTACCATGTTGCAAGCATTGACATCCCCCCTGAAAGATTTATACTATACATAATTCTTATTAGATTGGTCGGCATTAAAGTTTTCGGTAAAAGCAGAATGGGGGAAATTCAGAATGAACTTGTTGGAAAAAGAAAATCTTGCTCGGACGAAAGCAGAAGAATTGGAAAACGCAAGCCCTGAGGATATTATCCGTTACGCTGTTGAGACATTCCCAAATATCACTTTTGCATGCAGCTTTGGTGCGGAAGATGTTGTACTTGTAGATATGCTGCAGAAGGTAAGTCCATCTACGGATGTTTTTTATCTTGACACTGATTTTCATTTCAAGGAAACGTATGAGACTCGTGATCTTATGAAAGAGAAATACAATATGGATTTTGTGCGTGTCTCTCCCAAAATTACGCCTGAAGAGCAGGCGGCCCAACATGGAGAGGAATTGTGGAAATCGGATCCTAATGCTTGCTGCAATATTCGCAAGGTTGAGCCGCTGACACGTATTCTTTCCAAGTATGATGCATGGATCACGGGAATTCGCAGAGATCAAGCACCGACTCGTGCTAATGCGAAGAAGGTGGAATACGATACGAAGTTTGGACTTATGAAATTTAACCCGATCGCTCATTGGACTTCTGAGGATGTGTGGGACTATATTCGGGCCAATAACGTTGTATATAACCCTCTCCATGATCAGAACTATCCGAGCATTGGTTGTGAACATTGCACCCGTCAAGTTATGCCAGGTGAAGATCCGCGTGCAGGACGATGGTCCGGTAATGATAAAACAGAATGCGGACTTCATAAATAAAGTATTCGAAATAGCGTGAACATCCTTTAGACCTTAGATCATACCTTTGAACATTTCTCTATCGAACCTCCACTATGAAGAGAATTTAGGGAGCTGACAAAATGACATCGCTTCTGCCTCTATGACGTTATCCGGTATAAAAGTGCGTGGTCAGCTCCGTGATGGAGAGTACCCGCCACCAGAATTTACTCGTTCTGAGGTAGCTAAAGTGCTGATTGAGAGAATGGGGGAGCAAGTCCGCTCCTAACGGTATATTTGTCCATCTTGTCCCATATAGATGATTAGAGTCATTTATAGGGACGAGGTGGTTTTTTATGCGTAAAAATATGGGGAAGCATTTTGTGGTATGGATCCGGTTGCGTACAGTAAAGCGTGTGCTGCTAAGCCTCTGTCTACTTGCGATGTTGGTGGCTGTGGTGACGTATGAACTTCCTTCATCGAAGACGTCCGGATATTGGGGGCTGCCGCTAGCAGGCAAAGTCATCGCGATTGATGCAGGGCATGGTGGACCAGACGGGGGGGCTGTGAGCAAGCAGGGGGTCATCGAGAAGGATATCAATCTGTCGATTGCTTTGTATGTACGGGACTATCTGCAGCAAGCTGGAGCACTGGTGGTCATGACTCGAGAGATTGACACAGATCTTGCAGAGGCAGATACCAGAGGATATTCCAAACGGAAGACAGAAGATCTCAAGCAAAGAGTAAGACGAATTGAAGACAAGCAGGCAGATCTGTTTATCAGCATTCACATGAACAGTGTCCCTTCGAACCGCTGGAGTGGCGCACAGGTCTTTTATACACCCAACCACCCGGACAATGAAGGCTTGGCCAATCTGTTGCAGCAAGAGATGATCCGTAATCTTGAAAATACAGATCGAATTGCAAAAACGGTAAATACCGTATATCTGCTTCAAGCATTGAAAATTCCGTCTGCTCTCGTAGAAGTTGGTTTCTTATCTCATCCGGATGAGGCACGTCTTCTTGCCGATGAAGCATATCAGCGTAAAGTAGCCGCTTCCATCTATAATGGAATATTGAGGTATTCCTCGGGGGAACGTCCCAAAAGTTAGTTACAAAGAGAAGGAGAATGTTATAATTAACACAGCATACCTAATTACATGCCAATAGATAAAGCTGAGGTGCTGTCTGATGATATCAAAAGAACAGATACTTGAACTATTGCAACCTTTACAGGAACCACAATTGGGAGTGAGTCTGACCGAGCTTCAATGGATTCGTGATGTCATGGTAAAAGAAAATCATGTGGCACTGACCATTGTTACATTGGACAATCAGACTGAGGATACAACTGCTCTTAGTGATGCCGCACGTAACCTATTGTCTCAACATGGGATTCAGGATGTACATATACGCCTGCGTGCAGCATCAGAACATGAACGAGAGAGTGTAAATGCAGGACAACCTGGGAATGAGCAGAATGACGAAGAAGTGCTTGTAAAAGGCCACGCAGCAGGTCTGGATGGTCATGAGTTATTAAGCCCTGAATCGGGTGTTCGCTATATTGCAGTAGCAAGTGGCAAAGGTGGGGTAGGTAAATCTACAGTCACAGTGAATCTGGCTGCTGCCCTCGCTCGGCAAGGTAAAAAAGTTGGATTAATTGATGCGGACATCTATGGTTTCAGTGTACCTGATATGATGGGGATTGAAGAATACCCAGTTGTAGAGGATGGAATCATTCAGCCGGTCGAGCGTTTCGGTGTGAAAGTGATGTCGATGGGATTTTTCATTCGTGAAAATAACCCTGTAATCTGGCGTGGTCCCATGCTGGGTCGCATGCTGCGTCAGTTCTTTACAGATGTAAATTGGGGAGAACTGGACTACATGCTGCTTGATTTGCCTCCAGGCACAGGTGACATAGCCCTGGATGTGCATCAAATGCTGCCACAGAGCAAGGAGATCATCGTGACAACGCCGCACGCAACAGCAGCATTTGTAGCCGCGAGAGCGGGTGCAATGGCGATTCAGACCGAGCATGAGCTGCTGGGTGTGGTAGAGAACATGGCTTTTTACGAATGTGGCAAATGTGGAGAGAAAGACTATGTCTTTGGTCGTGGGGGCGGTGGACGTCTTGCGGAAAGCCTGCACACAGAGCTGCTCGCACAGATTCCTCTCGGTTCACCGGACAATCATCCATCGGAGCCTGATTTCTCGCCATCTGTATATAAGGCTGATACACGCATCGGTGCCATATACGATGAAGTAGCGCAGACAATTGAGACTAAGTTTTAGCATATTGAAAAATCAGCACAACAATCAAAAAGCCTGCATCCATCGGATGCGGGCTTTTATAACGTATAACATGGTTCCGTTCCTGAAGGATTAACTGTCTCGACAGGGATTATGATCCTCCTCCACTTCCGGAGTCACCACCACTTCCGCCATCTCCACTGTCGCCGCCGCCACCACCTTCACCTTCTTGGCCACCGCCGCCGCCCTCCTGCTGTCCGCCTTGTTCTTGACCGCCGGATTCAACTTTTGGTTGCAGTTCTTCCTGTACTACTTTTTTGAGCAGCGTGAGCACTTCCATCCGAAATAGCGGATTCTGCATGACTTCTTGCATTACGGTCATAGTCTGTTTACGATACTCTGGGGTTTTGGTCATGTCCATAAACATTTTGGACACTTCCGGTGATTTCATGATATCCCCAACCGATTTCTGATAAGTGGGATCTTTGATCAACTGCATATGCAGCTGCTTGCTTTGCGAGTTAATGGCTTTGGCAAATTCACTTGCAAATTGTGGATCTGTCATGATTTTCTCGAATTCCTTTTGGTACTCGGGAGCCGTGATGGTATCTTTAACAGCAATACGTATTTGTTCTGAAGATTGCATGGGCATTAACATTTTCATACCGATGGTTCCAGACCCGCCACCCGATCCGCCGCCACTTTGTTCGGAATCTCCACCTTCGCCGCCACCCCCGGAGGAACTTTGGCCAGTTAGAGCTTCTTCTACAGCCTTCTTGCCTTCATCACTTTTCAGAATATCCACGACCATCGTTTTCATCTCTTTATAACTGCCCTGAGGAGGCGAAGAATTCTGATCTGAACCGCAGCCGGCAAGCATGACGGATAGCCCCAATACGGCGCAGCTTAGCTGCCACAAAGGCCGTTTCATGTGCATAACCCCTCCTTGATTAGATACTGCATGTAGTATGTGATGGGCAAGCACTAAATATGTTGAATGGTGATGGTTTTTTGCTGAGAAGGTTGGTAAAATAAACTCTCGGGGGTGGAAAACATTTGAATTTACGTAAATGGTTTTTCCTATTTTGGACAGCCTTACTTATCGGAGCAGCCGGATCGCTAGTAACAGGTCTCATTATGATGCTGGTGAACGGGGAGAGAACGAACGGAATTATCGATTTTCTGCTGTATCTCCTGATTTTATTTGGATCAGGGGTGATGATTAGTGTGTATTCTCAGATGGGTTTTTTCGCTTACTTGATACTGAATTATATGGGCAAAGGTGTATTTCCGAAACGCGGATGGCAGATCGTTCAGCTTGTTTTAACCGTGCTCGCTTTACTTGACGTCATGTTTTTGCGTTTGTTCGTCGGAGGCGGACGAGAACGTCTGTCCGATATCGTACTTGGCATCATTATTTTGGCAGCTGCAATTGTTACCGCTTACGTGAAAGTGAAAAAGACACATATTTCGGCAATGGTCCCAACGCTCTTTTTCATGATTGCAGTAACCGTGGTGGAGACGATCGGTGTGCTCCGAATTGATGTAAATGCCGCTACCACCTTTATTGTGGTCCCGTTGCTGGCATGTAATGCATACCAAATGCTAATATTACATAAGCTGGTGGATGGTTCTGCAGAGCAGGCGGTGAACGGGAGAACGGAGCAAGCATAAGGAAGACCGCTACTGAGGATTTTTTAATAAAACGCGAAAAAGAGCTAACCTGGTTAGCTCTTTTCATTTATGCTGCCAATGTGATGCCAAACCTTCAGAATGGAGTATACAGCCTATAGTTAACCGTAAATCTTGTGAGTGTTATTGAGCACTGGCTTGATCTCGGACTTCTGTACCCTTGGCACTGGAATGATTCAGCAGTTCGGAGACTGTTACGAATTCATACCCCTGGTTTCTTAATTTATCGATAATGACTGGCAGTGCTTCATGAGTTTGTTTGGAAGAATCACTCGCATGTAGAAGTACGATATCTCCAGGGTGCGCTTTGCTGACTACCCGATCTACGATGGTTTGTACACCTGGATTCTTCCAATCCTGTGAGTCGGTATCCCATTGAACGACCTGGTAGTTAAGACTGCTGGCTACTTGAAGTACGCGTTTGTCAAAATCCCCATTGGGCAGACGAAGCAGATTCGGTTCTTTTCCCGTTAAATCGGTTAAAATGCTATGAGCTGTCGAAATTTCCTTACGAATTTCTTCTTCGGTCATGCTGCTGTAATTATCGTGCTTATGTCCGTGGCTGCCAATTTCGTATCCCGCTTCCTTGATGGAGGTTACAATCTCGGGGTGTGTCTTGCTCCAGGGGGAGGATAAGAAGAAGGTAGCCTTCTCTACTTTGTTATCCTGCAGCACTTTAAGGATTGGTTCCGTGCGCTTATCGCCCCAGCTAATATCAAATGTAAGTGCAATTACTTTTTTCTCTGTGGGTACGTTGTAGACAGCCGACGGTGCATCCTCCGAGAATACTGAAACATTGCCGCTTTCCAGATAAATAATCCCGATAGCAAAGACGGCAGCAGCCAGCACAATCAGGAAACGTTTAATCTTTTTGCCGCTAAATACATAGAACGAGTTCATTTCAATAAGCGCCCCTCTCCCATAAGAAATGCTTGTTTACTCTCCAATGTATGCTCGTACAGCGCAGTTATTCGCATGAGAAATTTGTTTGTCCATCAACTTCAGTCATTAGGAGGTTATCATGTTAAAATTCAGTACATTTCTAAGGGATCTGGGATCCATTCGTAACGCATTAATCTGGTCGGTCATATTGTTTGTTGCAGGGATAGGAGCTGGATGGGTAAGCACAGGGCCACTGCAGGACATATTATTGAACCAGATAGGCGGACTTCAAGAGGTAAGCAGACAGCTCGAACAGAGCGGAAATGTGCAATGGAATTTCTTTATCTTTATCTTTTTTAATAATGCCATCAAAAGTGTGCTCGTGATCTATGCAGGAATTTTCTTTGGAATATTGCCTGTTATATTTTTAGTAATTAACGGAATGGTTATCGGTTTTCTAGTGCATATCACCACAGATAATGGAGCCAGCCTTTTTGATATCGTGGTAAAAGGACTTTTACCGCACGGAATTATAGAAATTCCCGTCATTATCATTGCCTGTGCTTTTGGTCTCAAGTTTGGGGGACTGGCATCCAGAAGCCTCATTGAACTTGGAAGTGCCAAACGTCAGGGGTTAGGAAAACAGTGGGAGACTTTTTTGAAGAGGACATTAACTGCATCGTGCTGGGTTATTATCCTATTGTTTATTGCAGCCATTATCGAAAGTACGATTACCTTTAGTATTGTGCGTGGATAAATTTGTATGGAATGACATTCATAAATTTTCAGAAAGTTGACCATAACAATAAAACGGGTTTCAGCAACCCCTTAGGTAAGAGAATTTTATAACCCATAGGGGCTGGGGCTGAAATCGGCGCGTCTAATATAACCCTGACTTTAGAGAGTGTGGGATTCAATATACAAATATAAAGGCGCGCCTTATCCATATGCAGAAAAAGGAGAACTCTTAATGCTGGGTATGCTGTTTAACGAGAAGGAATGTAAGGAACTCGATTATGTGTTACGTAAAGAGCTGGATGAGATGTTGTTTGACCTCAGTGATAATCGCCTCGACCAGGAGATCAAATACGCTATAGCGAGTAGATACAAAACAGTATTCCGCATGTATGCTCGATTCGCTCCGCCGAAGGAGCTGTCCAAATACGCAAGAAGTGGCAAACTCAAAAAGTCTAAACCGTAAGAAGCATGGTACAGAGCTTCAAACATGCAGTATTAATTGATGAGCGAGGTGCGGCCGACTACAGCCAGCGCTGTACCTCCATAACTACTTAGGACGAATCTATGAATGGAATAACATGAATGATAACAAATTGTCGAAAAAGGGTTGACCTATTGGTTTAGATATGATAAATTAATTTTCGTTCCTTTTTAGGACAAACCACTAAAACAAGTACCTGCAGCAAAAGGAATGAATAACATTCCTGAAAAAAATACTTGCAAAGTGGAACTGAACATGATATATTATAAAAGTCGCCGCTGAAAACGACGACAACATGAAAAACAGCAACAAACTGAATGTTTGATCTTTGAAAACTGAACAACGAGTGAGTAACGATCTTGCTTGCAAGATCGAAAAGCTGAAAAATTGGTACAAGTCATCTGACTGTATGATTTTGAAG
>NZ_BIME01000019.1 GCF_004000925.1 Paenibacillus illinoisensis NBRC 15959
GAACACCAAGACGCTCACGGCCCTGCCTCGTTCGCGGTGGTCGCCATTGCCTTTGGCTCGGCTCCCCTCTACACGACTTCCAAATGCTTTCCTATAAACCTTTTAACCAATTTCAACATTTCTATCAGTATAGACCTGATTCCAGGTTTTCAACATGACTAATTATCGGTCATTCCTTGCCGGTTCTTTACTCAACAAGAGAACGGCCAACTGGCCGTTCTCTTGTTGCATATCTATTTATCAATTTACTCCGCACGCAGCTCCAGCAACGCATCGCGAAGCTCGGCTGCACGCTCAAACTGCAGATTCTTCGCAGCATCCTTCATTTCTGCCTCAAGACGCTGAATAAGCGACTGACGCTCCTTCTTCGACATCTTCTCGGCAGCACCTGTAAGATACTCGTTCTTGGATTCAGCAACCTTGGTTGCCTCGATCACATCGCGCACTTTTTTGCGGATCGTTTGTGGAGTAATTCCATGCTTCTCGTTATATGCTATTTGAATTTCACGACGGCGTTCGGTCTCTTTTATTGCTTTATCCATCGAATCGGTCACTTTATCACCGTACAAAATAACCTTACCGTCGCTGTTCCGTGCCGCCCGGCCGATCGTTTGAATCAGGGAGCGTTCGGAACGAAGGAAACCTTCCTTGTCGGCATCCAGGATGGCAACAAGTGAAACTTCCGGCAAATCGAGTCCTTCTCTTAGCAGGTTGATCCCGATCAGCACATGGAATGTTCCCAGCCTCAGATCACGCAAGATTGCCATACGTTCCAATGTCTTGATCTCGGAGTGCAGATAGCGGACCTTGATACCAATTTCCTTCAGGTAATCCGTTAGATCCTCGGACATTTTCTTCGTCAGGGTTGTAATAAGCACACGTTCGTCCTTGGCAATCCGGTCATTAATCTCGCCAATCAAGTCATCGATCTGTCCCTTCGTTGGACGAAGTTCAATGACTGGATCAAGCAGACCGGTCGGACGAATGATCTGCTGCACCATTGTATCTGTATGCTCAATCTCGTACGGTCCTGGCGTTGCCGATACATAGATGATCTGGTTCATCTTCTCTTCGAACTCTTCGAATTTCAGCGGACGGTTATCCAGTGCTGACGGCAGGCGGAATCCATGATCGACCAGAACAGTCTTCCGTGCCTGGTCACCGTTGTACATGGCACGGATCTGCGGCAGGGTCACGTGGGACTCATCGACCACGATCAGCATGTCGTCCGGGAAGTAATCCAGCAGCGTGTAAGGCGTATCACCGCGTTCACGGAATGTCAGCGGGCCTGAATAGTTCTCGATCCCCGAACAGAATCCAACTTCCTTCATCATCTCAATATCATAACGTGTACGCTGCTCCAGTCGCTGCGCCTCCAGCAGTTTGCCTTGTTCGCGCAGTACTTCAAGCCGCTCTTCCAGTTCACGCTCAATGTTGACAAGTGCGACCCGCATCGTTTCTTCCTGGGTTACGAAGTGAGATGCCGGGAAGATGGCAATATGATCGCGCTCACCGATCAGTTCTCCGGTTAACACGTCAATTTCCGTAATTTTCTCAATCTCGTCTCCGAAGAGCTCTACCCGAATCGCATGTTCACCCTTGGATGCCGGGAAAATCTCTACGACGTCGCCACGCACACGGAATGTTCCCCGTACGAAGTTGATGTCATTCCGCTGATATTGAATCTCGACCAATCGGGACAAGATCTGGTTACGCGGCTTCTCCATCCCTACGCGCAGTGACAGCAGCATGCTAGAGTAGTCATGCGGCGATCCCAAACCGTAGATACAGGACACACTCGCTACAATAATGACATCACGGCGTTCAAACAGCGAACTGGTCGCCGCGTGACGCAGCTTGTCAATTTCCTCGTTGATGCTGGAGTCCTTCTCGATATACGTATCGGAAGACGGAATATATGCTTCTGGCTGATAGTAATCGTAGTAACTGACAAAATACTCAACCATGTTGTTTGGAAAGAATTCTTTGAATTCACTCGCAAGCTGTGCTGCCAGCGTTTTATTGTGGGCAATAATCAGCGTGGGACGTTGCAGCTTGGCAATCGTCTGCGCAATGGTGAAGGTTTTACCCGTTCCAGTTGCACCCAGCAGCGTCTGATATCTTTTCCCTTCCTGAACACCCTGCACCAGTTCTTCAATGGCAGCAGGCTGGTCACCTTGGGGAGAAAACTCGGACTCGATCTCGAACGTTTTGTCGCTCATTATAATATCGCTCATTGCCGTATCTCACCCTATCGTCTAAAATAATAGTCACTATATATTGTCGAAGTTCCCCGAATTTTCATATGGGAAAACTTATAGTAATAGGAATATTTGTTCCCGTATAATTATACCTCGTTCGTACATGTGATGCAAACGTGAAGTAAAGACAGGAGTGGGTTAATTTATGGATATTGCGACACTTATCGGCATTATAGCCGGGATTGCCGCAGTGATCAGCGGTTTTTTGTGGGAAGGCGGCCAATTGTCCGGCCTCGTGCAAAAAACGGCTGCTCTGATTGTATTCGGTGGAACAATTGCTGCAGTGGTTGCCAGCTTCCCGTCTCATCGGCTGCGTACCATTCCGGCAGCACTGCGCATGGCGTTTGGACGTAATGACAATGATCCGCGCAAGTGGATGGAAGAATTGGTGGACATGTCCTCAATCGCCCGCCGTTCAGGTGTGCTTGCACTGGAACGCCAGGTGATGGATCATCCGCATCCATTTCTGAAAGACGGTATCCAGATGGTTGTAGATGGCACCGATCAGGATGTGATCCGTCAGATCATGGAGCTGGAGATCGATTCGGTAGAACAGAAGCATGAGGGCTATGCCAAAATCTTCGAGTCCGCCGGAGGATACGCTCCAACCATGGGTATTATCGGTACGGTCATGGGACTGATTCAGGTTCTAGGCAGCCTGACGGATCCTACCGGACTGGGCCCGGCCATCGCTGTTGCCTTTACGGCAACCTTATACGGGGTAGCCAGTGCCAATCTTATCTTTTTGCCCATTGCCTCCAAAATTAAGTCCAGAGGTGCTGAAGATATCCAGATGATGGAGATGCTGCTTGAAGGTGTGCTCGCCATTCAGAATGGGGAGAATCCTCATCTTGTACGGAAACGGCTTGAGTCCTTCACACTCACACATCGTCAAATCTCACGTTCTGTAGTGAAGGAGGGATTGGATGAGTCGGCGCAGTAGAAGGCGCGGAAAACGTGAACCTGGTGACCATCGGGATCGATGGATGATTACCTATGCCGATCTCATTACGCTTCTGCTGATCTTTTTTGTCATCATGTACGCCATGAGCAATCTGGACTCCGGCAAATACGACGTGGTAACCCAATCACTGCAAAATACATTTAATCAATCCGATTCCATTCTTGACCTTGGCAATGGAGTCGATGAAACTGCAGGTCATACCATCACTGAAGTTCCTCCAACCGAGGTCCAAGGTGAAGATACAACATCTCCCGAAGAAGGTCAGCCACTGACCGAGCGGGAAGAACAGTTTCGATCCCAGGAAGAGGAGCTGCAGAATCTGTTCAATGTGATTACCCAGTATATCGAAGATAATAAACTGGAAAATCAGATTTTTGTGGCAGATAATCCGCAGGGGATCTCCATCACCCTGAGTGACCGCTTTCTGTTCGATCAGGGACAGGCTGCCCTCAAAAGTGACGCTGCACCTACACTCAGCAAGCTCGCAAGCCTGTTTCGTGACCTGAGCACTGTCGTCAGCATCGAGGGACACACCGACAACGTGCCTGTCGGCGCGAATTCCACATACAAAGACAACTGGGAACTTTCCGGTGAACGCGCACTATCTGTGCTACGGTTTTTCCTGGACAAAGAAAATCTGGACCCTGACGGATTTCAGTACGCAGGCTATGCAGACACACGTCCCACAGGTGATAATTCCACCGCAGCCGGTAGGCAAAAGAACCGCCGGGTCGAAATCACCGTACTGCGTCAGCTGCAACCCCAAACCTAAGTTCCAATTGGACGAGGCATCCCGTCACTTCACCAAAAAAGCACGTTCCTGCTGAACCGAATTCAGTAGAACGTGCTTTTGTGTTTCTATTTTACTATAGGGACATTTTACTATAGGGACATTTTACTGTAGGGACAAATTCAAATTCCAGTCCACTTTGTTATAAATGCTGTTCGATTGCACGAACAAATTCCGCACATAATTCACCTGACGCTGAACGAGCGGCTCGGCCGTTTGCTCCAACCAGTACAATCTGCCTGCCAGGAAAGCAACCGCGTACTCTTTCCACGAAGAATAAGCCGATTGCGCTTCAAGGGCCGCCTCCAAAATCAATTGTTCTGCCTCCACTTCAGTGATAAACCCGACATATGCACTCTTACGGCACAGGTTGGCGTATCTTCCCCAATCCCAAGCTGCAATGCCGGCAGGGGGCAGTTTGTACATATACGTTTTGACCACCAGGTATTCATGATATCGGCCCGTTTCCGGATTAAGGGAGTGAATGCACTTCCATTGATCGGCTTCCGATAATGCATTCATAAAAGTCCTCATTTGTTCAAACGCAACCCGATGCCCGCCTTCCCGGATCCATTCCAGACCCGACAGAAGCTCTTCCCTGTTATGAATACGCCACTCTTCTTCCAGAGAGGTACGGAATCGATCTTTTTCCTCTTCATTCTCATCATGTTCGTAATCGTTGCGTATATCCAGTCCATTCATCTCATCCATGATGGCGCTCATGCCCCGAAACCACAGCTGTTTATCCGTAACACCCTGCACAGCCTGAGCCGCTCCTCTGTCCTGTCCCATGATCCTTGTCCTCCTTCCTATGTAAAATGCAAGTCCATGACTTCATCTGGCTCCAGATGCTGAAGGGGTACAGCCGAAGGCCACAGTTCATACGCCGGCTTGGATTTGCGAAGCTTTTTCAAAAAGGAAAATCCCCGTTCTGCCGCACGAGCAGAAATAGCGTCACGACGCGTAACATAATCCGGGTGGTCTGGCTGACTGTGAATAGCCTCTTCGGCATAGGCGAGCGCCTGATCCCAATCATGTTTATCGTAATACACCATGCTCAGAACACTGCACACATCGCCCCGCAGACCTGCGCCGTAGGCTTTGCCCAGTTCAAGAATGGCTTGGTCCATATCCCCCGCATGATAGGCTGCAATCCCGGAATACAACCAGATATGAGGATCAATATCCTCCGGTTCTTCTCCGTCTATATAAGCTTCCACATAAGCGCGGACACTTGCCCAGTCTTGGACCTCTACCAGATATCGTGTAATGAACAGCAATCCCCACGTTTCGACGGTCTCCATGTTGGACATCATTTCCGCAAGTTTGTTCAAATGTGGATCCTTGTCCTGCATATCAGACTCCATCACGCAAACGACCGCCATTTTAGCAAGCTCATATACGTTCGGATGTTCATTTAACCCGTTGACGTATGTATCGTGTGCCGGCATAAGCTGCCCCTGTAAACGCAGGATATCTCCTTCAATCAGAGGGCCGTCCTGGTCCTCCGGATTCTCGCTCCGGAATTGCCGGATATCGTGCAGTGCCTGTTCCATCTCCCCCAGTTTCGTTCGCGCAATGGCCAGATAATAATAAATGACCGCTTCATGCTCATGGACCAAAGAAGTTTCAAGGCATTGTACGGCCTCGGCATACTGCCCCAGTTTCAGATGTGCGAACCCTTTCCGGTACCAGGCGTTTGCAAAATCATGCTCCTTAACCACAACAATCTCATAATCGGCAAGCGCTTCTTCATAACGTCCCATTCTAAAATAACAAAGCGCCCGCAGCGAATAATATTCATAGGGCTCGGGATTGAGCTCAATCGCCTGACCGGATAGTTCAATGGCAGGCTCAAGCTGATCTTCTCTCTGGTAAGCACTCGCAAGCAAATGCCTGACCTCCGCATGCGACGGATCCATCTCTGCTGCTCTGCCCAGATCCTCTATGGCAGCCGTATTATGGTCCATGCGCAGATGTAGTTGGCCCCGTTCGAGCAATATCGGAAAGCTGCTGATTCCTTCCCTGCTCGCAGCAGCTTCAGCATACTGAAGAGCTTCAATCCCTTCCTCGCCTTTGCCTATTCGAACAAAGCCCTGGGCCCAGAGCAGATATAATGCCGCATCCAACTCCTCGTTTACATTAATTTCACCGAGATACTGAACAAGCTGCTCATCGTTCCACAGTTCAGCATACCCCTCGGCAGCTTCACGCTGCAGCTTGCGACGAACGACCGCATCCGCTTCCTGCTCAGCCGCTCTGATCTTTTGCTCAACCCGTTTCCGTTTCAGCTCCAGCAGCGTAATCTGCATCTCCAGATCATGAGGATACTGAGTAACGATCTGCTCAACCATGTGGAGTGCTGTCTCCAATTCCCCCTGCTCCTGATGGAACAAGACCAATCCATTCAATGCATCCAGTTGGTGAGGTTCGCGTTCCAGCACCTTGCGATATAGCTGCTCAGCCTGTTCCTTCTGCCCGGCG
Organism: Paenibacillus illinoisensis NBRC 15959; assembly: GCF_004000925.1. Classification (GTDB taxonomy): domain Bacteria; phylum Bacillota; class Bacilli; order Paenibacillales; family Paenibacillaceae; genus Paenibacillus; species Paenibacillus illinoisensis. The sequence goes on from NZ_BIME01000019.1 coordinate 6,500, forward strand.
GCATGCAGAAGTCTAGCGCTATGCAGCAGCCCGTCCACTGCATCTGGTTCGAGTGCAGCCAACCTTTCAAACAATACCAGAGCGGCGTCTTCCTCCTTGTTCCAGAGGCGGAATTTGGCGGCCAGCCGGATCAGGTCCGGGTCATCCGAATACAGTGCCATACCTGCATCAATGTGTGATGCGGCTTCTGCAATATCACCTCGAAGCATCAGTTGGAATGCAGTTTCACGCAGACGAATGAAGGTTTCATAGTCTACGTCTCTTCCCGGATCAAACGTGTCATAACGAAGCTCCCACGGACGCCCCAGTTCCACGCCCGGATAGTCTGAGATTTCCTCCGGAAGCACCTCTTTCAGCTCTTCCCGCTGTTCCGTCCAGCCGAAGAAGTCATCCAACCGTCCCCAGACGGCTTTCGGTAAAAAAGGACGTTCATACAGCATCCGCAGCAATTCCGTTCCCGTATAAAATTTCACGTCCAGCTGCCATAGTTCCTCGCTCTGCAGCCAGTCCTCCCATACGGCGGAATCTGCCCGTTTGAATACATCCTCTACAATAGAACGTGCTCGTTCAAGCAAGTGGACTGTGTCATCCACGGAAGCTGCATCTTGAAGCGAAGTGGCTGCTGTCTCAACAGGAGCATCCCAGTGATCCACGGTAAAGTAGACGGGACCCTCTTCGGATTCGGAAACAGCTTCCTGCAGAGAGCCTTCCGCCTGAACAGAGCGGAGCTCCATCTCAGACTGATTCTGTGCTTGCGGGCTGGCCTGCTCCGCAAGCAGCTCCTGATCCGGCATCGGTTCTTTCGCTGCCTTCAGGGCCTGCTCGTAAGCCGACCGCAATTCTTGGAACCCCTCCGGATCATCTTCCGGATGTGTACTTCGCAGCTGCTTCGCATACGCACGTCTTATGGCTACCGTATCCTGCGTAGGCTCAAGCCCCAATCTTGTCCAGATGTCCATTCACATATCACTCCCGCACTCTTTCAATTTGATCCAGTACTTCCTTCAACTTTTCTGCCTCTTTCCTGATTTCACGGTCGTCCTGGCGTTTGAGTGTCTCTTCGAACTGCAGCATGGCCTCGGCTATGATCGTGCGGTACTCGGCCAGTGATTCTTCATACATCCGTTCTCCGCGAGCCAGGAGCAATCGGTTCTCCATCCGGTCCCGCGGATGGATCTTGATCGCTTCCAGTGCTTTGAATCGCTCGGCGATTTCCTCTTTGGACAGGTCACTTTCTTTGCCCTGTATTATCGCTACCTTCTTCTCGCCTGTCTCCACCGAAGACACTTCCACTTCCAGGATGCCGTTAATATCATACGTGAAACGGATATCTACGGCCTGTTGCCCTGCAGGTGCAGGTGGTACTGAGATGGTCAGTTCCCCCAGCTTGACATTGTTCTTCGCCAGCCGGCTCTCTCCCTGATATATATCCGCAGTAATGGATGCCTGATTGTTGTGCATCGTATAGTACCGCTCCACCTTACTAACGGGGATGACTGTATTCCGTTCAATGATCGGCGCAAACATGCCTGATTCGAAACGTCCATTGCCAAGCGACATCGACACAGAGGTTCCCAGTGTATACGGGCATACGTCTGTCAGAATCACTTCTTCAAGATCGGCATGGCGTTCCTTCATTGCGGCCTGAATTCCCACACCGAGGGCTACAGCCTCATCCGGATGCAGATGGTTCGCAGGCAGTCTGCCGAATAATTTACCTGTAAACGAATAAATAAGCGGCATACGCGTAGCCCCGCCTACCAGGATTACGGCATCCAGCTCATTGAGTTTGACTGAAGCATCACGCAATGCGCGCTCGACCGGTTTTTGTAATCGTGCCAATAACGGTTTAGCCGCCTGATCAAATCTTGCACGGTCAACACGAAGTTCCCTTACTCCCTCTTCCAGCGTTAAGGACATCGTACCTTCTCGTCCATCAACAAGCGCACGTTTGCAAGATTCGGCCTGCTTCCAAAGGGCTGACTGTGCCTTGCCTGACAACGTATCCTGCTCAATCTGATGCTGCTCGGCAAACATGTCCGCCAGTAGTCTTGTGAAATCCTCGCCCCCCAGGAAGTTATCTCCGGCAACCGACTTCACTTCCATGATCTGATCAAACAGTTCCAGGACCGATACATCAAATGTACCGCCGCCCAGATCAAATACCAGAAATTTCGTCTCTGGCTGCTGCTGATGCAAACCGTATGCTATAGCTGCGGCTGTAGGCTCACTGAGCAAGCGCTCCACCTTGAGGCCAGCCAGTTCTCCTGCTCGCTGTGTAGCCTTGCGCTGGGCATCATTGAAATACGCGGGCACGCTAATAACCGCTTCGGTCACGGACTCCCCCAGATAGGCTTCAGCATCCGCCTTCAGCGATTTCAATATAAAAGCCGATAATTCTTCCGGCAAAAAATGATATGTACCCAAATGGAACGTTCGCCCGGTCCCCATATACCTCTTGAAGACAGAAGCTGTCCGCTCGGGGTGTGTGATCAGCCGCTCTTTGGCCACTTCACCGACGAGCATCTCCCCGTTGTCGTCGACACTAACGACGGAAGGCGTCAGGCGGTTGCCGAGTGCATTTGGAATAATAACGGGTTCTCCGCCAGCCCAGCAGGATACCAGGCTGTTCGTTGTTCCCAGATCAATACCGATGATTGTCATGGAGTACTTACCCTCTTTCTGTTCAACATCTATAAAATGTACAGGACAATCCCACAGGCCTTGTTATATGCTGGCATATACAAGTCCGGCATACCGGATGGACCCTGTCTAATTCATTCCTTAACGAACAATTTATCATAGATTAACAACCTGAGGACATAGGTATAACTTCACTGATTTACCCAAAAGCAGGCACCACGAATCAGACCCTTGGCACCTTCCCTACCTGATTACAGCCCAAAAACCGGATACACAAATGTGCACCCGGCCGTTCGAATTTATGGAAGTCTTTCTAGTGATTAAATGAACCAATCCTGAATGGTCGCAGTAGATTTACATTGTTATGCGTCCACACCAGGCTGATTGGGACGGAGAATAACCGATCCGACCGTCAGCAATATGGCAGCCATGCCACACAGAATGAGCAGCGGCAGTTTGATGTCGGACAGCGTGCCGCCTGCAGAGATCGTCTCAACGGCTTGGATCGTCCATTTTTGCGGGACAAAGTTCGCCAGCTTTTGCATATAATCCGGCATAATTGACAGCGGCCAGAAGCACCCTCCGATCATGCAGGTTGGTGTGATAATAAGCGAATTCAGGACGTTTGCGTTTTTGGATTCGCGGATCAATCCGGCTACTGTACTCGCAATCCCCATGGATACCAGCATAAACGCAGCCAAGATGAGGAAATGTACGCCAAATGGAATACCTGCGTCATAGTGCAGCACCCACCTGCTGATCCCCAGCACCAGCACAATCTGAATCATGCCGATGGCAAAGCTGCCCATGAAATTGCCGAGAGCAATTTCATATGCACGGACAGGAGCGGTGTACACTCTGGCCATCGTCCGCTGCCTGCGGTCTTCCATAATGACAGCTACTGCGCTGGTCAGCAGCCCCATCATGAACATGATTGTAAATCCGGTCACATTGTTCAGTCCAGGTTTGGGATACATCTGCAGGTCGGTAGCTTCGCCGGAGATCTGATGTTCCGCCGTTTTCTGCAGCAGCTGTTCGAATGGCTCTTGAGTTGCTGTCAATTCTGCAATCTGTTCTTGACTTGAAGCTGCACTCGTTGCTGCCATCACAACCTGGGCCGACTGATGCAATCCGCTAGCCATCCCTTCTATTGCAGCCCGCAACGTGTAAGAACTCTCACTGACACGGAGTTCAACCAGCTCGATCGATACGTTCTTCCCTTGCAGCAAGTCATCCGTATAATGAGCAGGTATGATGATTCCCGCATTCCCCTTTTGCCGGGTAATGGCTTCTCGCAGTTCTGCCTCCGTGTTCATCGGCTTGAGCAGGTATTCTTCCTTGCCCCTAAGTTCATTCACAATCCATGTACCCGCTGCCCCTTGATCCTCGTTTACATAAGGAATAACCGCCCGCGTGGCTTGCTCACTCCCAAATAACGCAACTGCTCCTGTGACAACAAGGCACGGAAGCAGCAGGAAAGCCATAAATCCCCGTTTGCGTCCTATGGTGCGTTTGATCATTAACCAGGCAATATTCAGACTATTCATAGCGGTATCCCACCTTCCCGTAGATCACAGCTGCGATGGCAAGCAAGACGGCACTCACAATACCGAGCATGAGGATATTATGCATAATCTCGCTCATCGATGCGTTCAGCATCATGCGCAGGAAACTTTGCAGGGCCCAGTGATTTACCGTAAATTCACCAATCCGCTGCACAAAATCAATGGCAATCGGCGTGAACCCGCCGCTAATAAACGTCATGGCAATGATGATGCCCTGCATTAACGCACTTGCAGATGCCGCACTTTTGCTCACGAGTGCCACAATCACACCAATCATCATTGAAGATATGGTAATCAGAACGCAGATCAGAACAATCAGCCAAGGATGTGTCCCCCAATTTACGCCATATAGCCAATAGGTCATCAGAACAATAATCAGCGCCTGCATGAAGGCCAGGAGGCTGTTGCCTGCAATTTTCCCTGCAAAAATGACACCATTGCCTACGGGAGCAGCCTGCAGGCGGGTTAAGGTTTTCTTGTCGCGCTCACTAAAAAGGCTGCTGCTCGTTGTCATGCCTGCGTATAACATGAACATGGCCAGCATGGATGCAGCATAATATTGAGAGGCACTGTATGAGGTACCTGATGTTCCAGGGTTGCTGACGTTAACATAAGAGATATTGGCCGAACCCTCATCAATCATGGATGCCACGGCCATGCTTGCTTCCGGTCCCAACACTTCCACTGTTGCCATATGCCTGTTCAGTTCATCCGTGAAGCGGGTAAACAACGTCTCACCTACGATGTTCAGTGTGCCGTCTTTCCCCAGAATCCATTGCAGCTTGGCGTCTTCCCCATTCGCCATCCGTTCCTCCAGATCGGGCGGGATCAAGACTGCAAAATCGAGTTCACCTTGCCGGAGATCACGCTCTGCTTCCTCCTCAGTCGTAAAGTGCTGTACTTTCATCATTTCGGATACAGCCGGAGCCGCTACAAATGCGTTCAAGGCTTCTGTGACTGAACCTGAATTCGAACCTGTCTGAATCACTCCCACGCGTACCTGTCCAGGCACGTTGTCCTTCCCCGTATCCATCGTACTCGATAACGCAGCACCCAAAATAAAGATCAGCAGTAGCGGCAGAACAAACAGGTTCAAGAGAACAGATCGGATTCTCAGGATCCTCCTTATTTCAAACATGCAAATATGCCAAATGTTCATCCATGCCACCTCCTAATCCCGCAGCGTTCGACCGGTCAGATTGAGAAACAATGTCTCCAGATCGGGCTCTTCAACCTTGAGCGACTGAATGGCAATCTCGTGTTTGCTGCAGATGAAAAGGATATCCTGCAGGTCCTGCTGTGCCGAAGGCAGCGTAATGGTCAGGGTATCTCCTGCCACTTCTACCGCACGTACACGCGGATGAAGCCTCAGTTCCTCAACGGCACCGGGTCCTATCCCCGAAGCGATTAGCACGATTTTCTCCTCGGACGCCACCCGCTCTCTCAGTTCCGCTTCGGTGCCACAGGCAATGATGTGCCCCTGATCCATGATCGCCACCCGGTTACTGATCGCCGCGACTTCCTCCATGTAATGGCTTGTATAGATAATGGTTGACCCCATCTTGTTAAGCGTGCGCACAGATTCCAAAATATGATTTCTCGACTGGGGATCAATTCCTACCGTTGGCTCATCCATAATAATCAGATCCGGCCGGTGCATAATGGCACATGCGATGTTCAGCCTGCGTTTCATCCCGCCAGAGAAAGTGGATGGGGCATCCTTCGCTTTATCCTGCAGCCCGACAAATTCGAGCGATTCCTGCACCCTCTCCTTCAACAGTTTCCCGCGCAGTCCGTATAGCCTGGCAAAAAAATTGACATTCTCCGCAGCAGTCATCGCTTCATACAGCGCCAGATCCTGCGGCACAAGTCCAATCTTGCGTTTAACTTCAAGCGGTCGCTCCTTGACAGAGATGCCATTCAGCCGGATTTCGCCCTGATCGATGCTGAGCAGACCTGCAATCATACTGATGGTAGTACTTTTGCCGGCTCCGTTCGGCCCTAAGAGTCCAAATATCTCCCCCCGCTCCACACTAAGATTCAAGTGATCCACCGAAAGTTTGCTGCCGTACCGTTTGACCACATGTTCCATTTCAAGAATAGCCATCGCTCATACACTCCTCTTCCACTCCAGCATCCCGCCGCCAGATTTCATATCTGTATTGTATCGAATCCCATGGTCCCGCGAAGGTACGAAAGGTCATAAGATGAAGGTGACTTAAGTCACCTCCTGCATAAGAAGCAGGCTGTGCTATAATCAGGGGTGCAATACCCGTAATTTCCCATTCTATTTTAAAAGGATGTTTCTTACTTATGCCGATGCGTATTCTGCAATACGGTTTAATTCTCGTTCCTGCGGTCCTGTACCTTTTGATGCAGCCCTTGGACCAGGAAGATTTATATACGCTGTATATCATCATTGCCCTGGGACTCGCTGTCTGCAAGGACTTTGCCCGTTCTCGTACTCGGTATGTGCTGCTCATCCTGGCTGAAATGCTCTGGAGCTGCTGGCTGATTGCTGTATACGGACCCTTCATGTTGTTTTTGTCCTTATCCATACTCTATGTGTATATGTATCGACTTGAAGGGACATCCCGCTGGTTGATGTTGGGGGCTCAGCTGGTCGCCACAAATATAGCATTACATTGGCAATACGCTCCGCCTCAAGAGCTGCTTCCTTGGTTTGCCTCAGTTTCTACCGAACCTAAATTTCCCTTTCCGGAGGAGATAGCAGGAAGAATGGTGGGGAACCTGATCATTGTCCTTACCGCCGCACTCTCCTGGCAGGGTTCCAGAATGGCAAGCAGTCGCGGACAGCTGGAACAGGTATATGATGAGCTTCGCAGTAAACATTACGAGCTTCAAGACGCTCGAGCACAACTGCTGCTGTTCACGAAGCAGCTTGAGGGAGTGGCTCAGGAGGAAGAACGGACCCGGATTTCAAGGCAGCTTCATGACGATATCGGACACCGCCTCATTCGTACGAAAATGATGTCCGAGGCTGCCCTGTTAACCCTTCCTTTGGATACTGAACAGGGTACGGAAATGGTAAGGCAAATACGCGATCAATTGGCAGCAAGCATGGATGACATGCGTGCTACGCTTCACAAACTGCGTTCCCATTCGTATGTATCCGAAGCCTATGCACTGGATCTTCTTCTGGAAGAGGTAGGCAGGGAGACGGGGGTGAAGACGAGTTATGAAGTCCGCGGCTCATCCCGTGAGCTGTATCCGAGCATGCAGATCGTACTATATAAAAATGCCAAAGAAGCGCTAACCAATGCGTTGAGACATGGCAACGCCAGCACAATTACGGTGGAAGTGGAGTTCGGGGAACGTGAGGTCTGCATGTCCGTCAGCAATAATGGATTAACCGAAGCGGAGCAGTCTGCAAGAGCCCAGCCTCAGGGAACACAATCGAACCGCAGCACAGCAGCAGATTCGGGCCCATCGGGAATGGGGCATGAAGGTATGCGACTCCGCACAGAATCCATTGGAGGCCGGCTTGAGATCCGGCAGGCTTACCCTTACACCGTAACTACACGTTTGCCCATGATGAAGAAGGCTGATTTGATCTGAGAAAGGAAGTGATTTTGCTCATGTCTGAACGAATGGAAACAAGTAAACATAAAGAAGCTGATCAAATCCAGCCCATTCGGCTGATTCTCACGGACGATGACTCTTTTATTCGCGAGAGCCTGAAGGTCCTGCTCGGACTTGATCCTGGCATTATCGTCACGGGCACGGCATCCAATGGATGTGAGGCACTTGAACTGCTGGAGTCAGGAACCGCTGCCGACGTTGTATTAATGGATATCCGCATGCCGGACTGCAATGGCGTGGAGGGTACCCGTATCATCAAGTCCCGCTTCCCTGACATGCGTGTACTGATGCTGACGACATTTGACGACGATGAATACATTATCCAGGCTCTGCAGAACGGTGCTAGCGGTTATTTGCTCAAAAATGTACCCCCCGACCGAATTATTCAAGGCATCAAAACAGTACATAACGGTGATATGCTGATTCACCCCGATATTGCCCGCAAGCTTGCGGGGCTGCTTCGTCCGTCTGCGGCTCCCCAATCACATCCACAACCACCTCTTGATACTTACGGTCTGACACGAACGGAACTGGCCGTTGCAGAAGCGATATCTGAGGGGCTGTCCAACAAGGAAATTGCAGCTAAACTGTTCTTGAGTGAAGGTACGGTCAAAAATTATGTCACCGAAATTCTCGGAAAACTAAGCCTGCGTGATCGGACACAGATCGCCATCTTTATGTTGAAGAATTAGCTTCACATAGCAAAAAGGGTACTCCCTCGCTTTCCAAGCGGTGAAGTACCCTTTATTTATTACATTTCTACTGATCCTTGTTCATTCACGCTCGGAGCTGGCAGCGCCAGCGGAGCTTCATCATTATGATTATTTTTGCGACGGGCAAATAATTTGAGTGTGATGATATGGAACAACGTCAGCGGACGCAGCTGCACTGCCCAAGCTTCATGGTTGTCCGGAGCCATAAGCACACCTAGCTGATGATGTTCACCTTCATAGATGGCCCGCTGCATAAATTTGCTCTCCCCCTGATGGTTACGAACTTCCAATTTACAAAAGGCCGGATTCATCCTCAGTGCACGATGCAGTTCTTCCGGTGAGTCTACCATCACACCGTTCACCTTATAGAGTGTCTCTCCTGCTTCGATGCCCAGCTCTGCAGCAGGGCTATCCGGAATAATGCCAAGCACCTTCAAGCCATGGACCGGATGAACAAACACCGGACTGCGGTGCTGTTCCTCGAACCCACTGTACCACACCAGAAATTCATGGCCGATAAATGCTGCCAGAGCGGCAACCACCATAAGTGGTGACCACCACGCCGCCAAGAGACTGAGCACAAGCAGGCCTGTCCCGTAGAGCAAGAGCCGCTTGGCGGATATCTGTACCTTTTGCCCAGGAAGCATACTCTGCGTAACTTCGCCGAATCCAAGCAGGATCGGAAGTGCCATCAACATATAGCCATCTCCTGCATTCAAGAGAGGACTCCAGGCGAGTTCTGCTCCACTCCCCGTTACTGGTACCATGATCAGCATCGGAATCGGCCAAAAATGCTGCAGCTGGTATCCTCCAACCAGCTTGCCGCGCTTGCCTTCAAAGAGCAATGGCGAAGCCATGGATACCCCTTGCAAGCGAACAAGCATCGCTTCACCTAGATGCAGTAAGGCTGCCAGTACCAATAAGGCAGGCATGTCCAGCGCACGCAATGCCTCCGTGATACTGCCAAGCCATCCCTCCGGCTGCCAGCCTGAGGCCAGGTTCAGCCCAAACTGCACCACGCCAAGCAGCCCTGCCGCGTAGGCGAAACACAGATAGCGAATACGGAAAAATGCCAGAACTAACGTGGCGGCCCATATGCAAATGACACTGGCAAGTGTAAGGTGCGCCCCGAGGAAGATGGATATTACCGAGACGATGATACCAATGACGATACCTCCGAGTAAGGCACGGATCGTCTGGGTGATGGAACTTTGCAGACGAACATGAAACAACCTACGTTCCTGTAATAATTGACGATGATAGATCAGTGCGATCAAAATGATTGCAATATAATAAAACGGCTGAGTAAACAACTGCAGCACTGCTTCCCCTAATGTTGTTAACCATGGCCAAGCCCATTCCATGATGGCCCGTCACCCCTCTCTTTCAGCCGGTTCAGAAAAAAAGAAGGCTGATTATCAGCCTTCTTAATGGCTTCGACACGACGGTCTAAATATCCTTTGAGACATTTTCGATCGCGCGCTTCAGCTGTGCATCATATTGAGGATTGGCAATACGTTCAATCAGAGCCGCTTCCAGTGATTCAGCGGTTTTCTCGTCGATCTCGCCGGTAACCTCAATGCCTTTCTGTTTCTGGAATGCTTTGACCGCTTCTTGCGTCTTCTGGTCATAGTATCCATCTACACGATCCGGCTTGAAGTCGAGTCCTCTCAGCATCGTCTGCGCACTTTTCACATCCGTGCTATTGCTGTCATATTTCAAAGGTAATTTCTCTTTGTTAATCGGTGCCACCGAGAAGTAATCCGGCTGGTTCACCGCTATATCCGGTTTGATGCCTTTTTCATGAATCCAGTCTCCATTCGGAGTCAGCCATTTCGCAATGGTGATTTTCAGCAGGCTGCCATCACCCATTTGCTTGTCATAGCTCGTCTGTACCGTGCCTTTACCAAAGGAGTTTTCGCCAACCAGCGTTGCGCCTGCAGACTGCTGCAATGCACCGGCCAAAATTTCCGACGCACTTGCGCTTCCTTTGTTCATCAGTACCGTAATCGGGTACGACTTGCTGGAACCATTCGATTTGCTTTGCTCACGTTTGCCGTTTTTGTCCTCGACCTGCACGATCACTTTGCCTTTTGGAACAAACTGCTCGGCAATGTCGATAACGACTTGCAATACGCCGCCCGGATCATTACGAACGTCAATGACCAGACCCTTCATGTTCTGTTTCTCCAGATTGGCCAGCTCTTCCTTGAAGCGTTCTCCGGTATTCAGCGAGAATTGGGTGATGGTAATGACACCTACACCGTTATCCTCCATGTGGGCATATACCGTCTCGAGATCAATGTCATCACGCACAATGGTAAATTCAATCAATTCTGTAGAACCGGCGCGCTTCACTTGGACCTTGGCTTCACTGCCCTTTGGACCTCTGATTTTGTTAACAGCCTTGTTTAATTCAAGACCTTGCAGAGATTCACCATTCACAGACATGATCATATCTTTCGCCCGAATACCTGCTTTCTCGGCAGGTGATCCTTTGATCGGGGATACGACAACGACGTTTCCATCCTGCGAGGATACCTCGGCCCCGATCCCGGTAAAGGATCCTTCAATGGACTCCTCAAACTGGGCAGCCGTTTCCTGCCCCATGTAGTTGGAGTATGGATCGCCAAGGGATTCCATCATGCCGTTGATCGCACCATCGATCAGCTTGGTCTTATCGACATCTTTATAATAGTTGCTTGAGATCAAATCCATTGCGGTTTCAATCTTCTTCAAATCGTTCTTCTGCTGCGTATTGCCGGTTACACTGGCCAGCAGGCCTTCACCCGAAGTGGTCTGATTGGCCACGCCGGGATAACTCATCAGTACCAGCGTAAGCAGGCTCCCTCCAAGGAGGGCCACAATGGCAAGCAGCAGCGCCGATCTTTTCTTCATCATCCGTTTGCTCACCGCCTTTAGTTTTGAAGCGTGTCAGATTCCATATGCCCGAATCCATTCCCTGAACATGCCAGCTTAGTATATGTCTAGCTTGTACGGAATATGTCTTTTCCATTCCTTCAGAGTCAATCCATTACAGGTAATTCATTGGATTCACTGGCGTACCATTTTCACGAACTTCGAAGTGCAAGTGAGGTCCGGTTGAATTACCCGTGTTGCCTGACTCGGCAATAAGGTCGCCTTTGCTCACTGTATCTCCCTTGCTTACCTTAAATCCGCCTTCACGCAGGTGACCATACAATGTCCAGAGTCCGCCACCATGGTCTACGATAACGGTATAACCGTAACCACTGTACCACTCTGCCATGATAACGATACCGCCTGATGCCGCGTGAACTGAGGTTCCCACAGGTACAGCAAAATCAGTACCATTGTGCATCTTGCCTACTTCACCCGTAATAGGGTGTGTACGACGACCGAATGGCGAGGAAATGCGTCCGCCGGATACCGGTTTGGAGAAGATACCATTGCCCGCGGTATACACGGGTTCACTGCTGCCTGTGCTGACTTTCGTTGGCGCCTTCGCTGCTGCTGCAGCCCGAGCTGCTGCGGCTGCTTTTGCTTTGGCAGCGGCGGCTGCCTGCTGCTCACGAAGTTTGTTTTTTTCCTGAAGCAACGCTGAACGCTTGCTGGCGATCTGAATCAACACATCTTCCTGCTCCTGCGTCAGCTCTTCCGACTCTTCAATTTTAGCATCATAGGAAGCCAGAAGCACCTGCTTCTCCTGTTCCTTTTCATTTAACTGGGCTTTGCGTTGTTTCTTTTGTGCATATAGGCTTTTGGCTTCCGCATACTGCTTGTCCAGTTCAGCCTTTTTGTCGACAACGAGCTGCTTATCCTTTTTGTGCTCATCCAGCAGATGCTGATCCTGATCCACAATCGTTTTCAGCGAATCTGCACGTGTCAGGAAATCCGAGAAGCTTGTTGAAGACAGCAACACATCCAGATAGGATACGGCTCCATCGGTATACATCAGACGTACACGCGATTCCAGCAGTTTCTCCCTTGCGACAATGCGCTCCTCTGCAGCCTGGAGATCTTTTTTCGTCGTTCGAAGATCTTCTTCCGTGTTCTCAATTTCCAGGGAAACGTTCGCCAGTTCATCACTGACAACATTGATCTGCTCCATGACAACCTTCAGATAGGCGTTGGTTTTGTTCTTGTAATGCTGGGCTTCCTTCTTGTTGGAAGCAGCCTTTTTCTGTTCCTGTTTGGCCGCAGCTGCCTTGCTCTCCAGCTGGCTAATCTGTTGATCGATGTCGCTAATGCTACTCTTGGCATATCCGTCCGAAGGTTGAAGCGTCAATCCGGCCAATAACGTAAAGGCCAGCAGCGAAGCTGTTTTTTTCAAAATGGTGATCCCCCATCCTATGAATTCACAAGAAAGCAACCTACACAGGTGGTGAACATCATGTTCTTATGCTTTCTTCCATCTAATTAAGAGTGCGTCTTCCCTACATATCGTCAAACAGCGTCCAATTGTGAACCTGCTTTGTCATTCTTTTTCGACAATTTCTGCAATTTCAGTAATAAATATTAAACCTTAAGTGACTTGCGAATGGACAGTGTACTTCCCAAAATACCTACCAGCACACCGAGTCCGATCAAAAGGGTTCCAAACAGCAACCAAATGTCGCTGAGCGGGATCAGGTTAAGCATCTGCATGAATACATCCTGACCAATGGTAGCCAGCAGTCGGCTGTAACCGAAGAACAAAACTGCTACCGTAATCATGGAACCGATGAATCCAATCAGCGCACCCTCAATAAAGAAAGGCCAGCGAATGAATGTATTCGTTGCACCGACGAGCTTCATGATGCCGATCTCCCGGCGACGGGCAAGAATCGTTACGCGAATCGTATTCGAGATCAGGAACATGGACATCAGAGCCAGTCCCCCAACAAAAATAAATCCGATATTCCGGACAAGTCTTGTGAATTTAAACAGTACATCCACCGTTTCCTTGCCGTAGTTCACTTTCATGATCGGCTTCTCCGGGTGCTTTTCGTTCAAGGCTTCAATTTTTTGCGCCACAAAAGTGACGGTTTCCGGTTCAATGACCTCCACTTCAATCGTCTCCGGCAGCGGATTATTATCCACGTCAAAACCGTCCAGTACGTTATTCGCACTGTCGCCAAGACGTTCACGGAACTCCTTGAGTCCCTCTTCCTTGGAAACAAAGCGAATTTCACTCACTTCCGGCATTGCACTGATCTCCTGCTGCAGCGTATTGCGCAGGCCCTCATCCACATTCAGCTCCAGAAACGTACTGATCTCTACCTGACTGTCCACCTGGTTAGCCATGGAGTTCACATTCAGTACCAGCAGCATGAATACGCCAAGGATCAGCAGCGACACGATGATCGACATGATGGATGCCACGGACATCCAGCCATTGCGGAATACGTTTTTGAATCCCTCCCGCATATGGCGCAAGAGAGTACTAAAATTCATAACCGTATTCCCCTCTCATCTGATCCCGTACAATCTGGCCGCGCTCAATCGCGATAACCCGTTTACGCATCGTGTTCACGATATCCTTGTTATGGGTTGCCATGACAATCGTCGTTCCTCTGAAATTGATCTCATCCAGCAGCTGCATAATGCCCCATGACGTTTCCGGATCAAGGTTACCCGTAGGCTCGTCCGCGATAATCACTGACGGATTGTTTACAATCGCCCGTGCGATGGCAATACGCTGCTGTTCCCCTCCTGACAATTGCGAAGGTTCACGATTCGCCTTGCTGCGCAGTCCCACCAGATCGAGCACTTCCATGACCCGTTTCTTGATGTGACGCTTCGGTGCCTCAATAACCTCCATGGCAAAAGCCACGTTCTCAAACGCTGTCATCTTGGGCAAGAGACGGAAGTCCTGAAACACTACACCGATGTTGCGGCGCACATAAGGAATCTTGCGTGGTTTCAACTTACCGATATTAAATCCATTGATGGATATTTGTCCTTTGGTCGGAATTTCTTCTCTGTACATCAGTTTCATAAATGTTGATTTACCTGCGCCGGACGGACCGACGATATACACAAATTCATTGCGGTCGATCTTCACCGACACCCCTTGTAATGCGTGGGTCCCATTGGCGTAGGTCTTCCACACGTCCTGCATTTCTATCACATCATCACTTCCTGCTCACATAGTTAGCCATTATCATTTCGACACAATCCCGGCAATTCCTTTAAAAAGACCTGAAATTCATCAGGAGCAATCCATTTTACCCTTATTTCGATCCTCTGGATGGAAACATATAAAATATATTGTAACAAATTTGTTACCTATTGAGTACCCGAAAGTTTTCCTGCATTGGATCATATATATAGAAAGTGTTACGAAATGCGGAACATCAGAAGTATAAAGGAGCGTACGGATATGAAAAAAATACATTTCGCCGTCATTGTCGTGTTTTCCATTCTCTTTATCGGCTCCGCTTCCTACGGATTGTTGTATATGTATGTGAACCAGCCCGCTTTGCCGAGTAAGGTGCAGGTCGGCGGCTGGCAGGTCGGCGGCGTGAATCGGAGTGAGGCGCTTCTGGGACTGGACGAACGTTTGAAAAAGCTGGGGGACTGGCCTGTTACGCTGGAGGTGGATGAGCCCTCCCTGACGCTGAACATGACTGTGATCGAAGCCGGTGCGGAATACAGTGCGGACGCCTTTCGGGCGGCGGTACATGAGCTGGAGGAAGGGAATGTGTGGGAACGTGCGTATGCCCGTTATCATTTTGCGGAGGAATGGCCTCTCGAACAACGGTACAATAACCACTCCCTTAGAACACGTTTGAGCCCTGACTGGGAAAAGGAAACCTTCGGCACCCCCGCAGACGCTGTCCGGCGGATCACCGCAAACGACAAGGTCCAGTACATCCCGGAGAAGGGCGTCCGGCGGATCGCCTGGGATGAACTAGAGGCCAGGCTGCTGGCGAAGCTTCCCCACGATTTCACCGTGCTGGACAATGGGAACACACCCGCCGCACTGTTAATTCAGCTGCCCCTATACACCGAGCAGCCTGAAGTCACGGTGGAGTCTTTACGCAAGGAAGGCATTGAGCGGAAGATCATCCAGTTCTCCACAGGGCTGGGAAGCAGCACGGAAGGACGCATACATAATGTCAGTGCAGCAGCACAATCCGTGAACGGCATGATTTTGGAGCCTGGCGGCATGTTCGACTATGAAAAGATCATTCGACATGCCGAGAAGGAATACGGCTTCCGCGAAGCCCCGGTTATTGTTAGGGGGCGTCTCACCCCCGGGATTGGCGGAGGCATATGTCAGGTGTCCAGTACCGTATACAATGCAGCCTTGTTAACTGGACTTGATATTGTCGAGCGGCGCAACCATTCGATACCCGTCAAATATTTGCCAAAAGGACTGGACGCCACTTTTGCTTCTGGCGCTATCAATTTCCGTTTCAAGAACAATACGGGCAAATCCCTGTTGATCCTTGCTGAAGTGAAGAATCACCAATTAACCGTCAAATTTTTTGGTACTTTTCCCGAGAATGTCAGCTACGCACTCGAATCCCACACCATCGAAACGCTAAGCGCCCCTGTAAAGTATGTATCCAGCAATGTGCTGCCGGATGGTGCCCAGCAGGTTTTGCAAAACGGGCAGCCTGGCTACATTGTGGAAACCGTACGTATCAAGAAGGTGGATGGCAAAGTGGTGGAGTCCAAAACCATTTCGCGAGATACCTACAAAGCTCAGGATCGCCTTATCGCACGTTCAGGTCATAGCAGCCTGCCAGATCCGCAGGAGCCTTCTGTTGTAGAGGACGGTGTGAGTGATACCAAACAGCCATAAGAGTTGGACAAAGTAAAAGACACACCTCTCTATTGCTCCGCGTGGAGATAGAATGGTGTGTCTTTGTTGTTCAATTCATATTAATGCCCTGCTGTGTACTCTCCCTGTTCCTCGCCGATCACCATCTTTTCTTTTCCCATAAAGAAAGCAGCAATCAGAGCCAGTGCCGCCGGAATGGCCGCCCAGGCAAACAACTGCACGATCGAGGAGGATAACGCATGAGTGATCGCCTCCAGCACCTGAGGTGGAATGGCCTGTCTAAGCTCCGGAGAGAGCAAGGCGTGCGGGTCGCTCAGATTCAAGCCCTCCGGCATGCTGCCTGCTGGCACTCCGGCTCCTGCACCGCCCGCTTCTGCAGCCGAACCGGCTAGGGCATCGTTCATTTTGCGCGTAAATACCTGGCTCTGAACAATCCCAAAGATTGTAATCCCCATCGTCATCCCGAGGGACCGCAAAAAGTTAAGCGTAGAACTAGCGGCACCACGTCTCTGTGGTTCGAAAGCATTCATGGCCGCATTGCTGAGCACGGAGAACGAAGCTCCCACACCCAGACCAACGAGCACCATAAATACGCGGATCGTCCAGAGCGACGAGCTTTCGTCCAGTGTCGTCAGTAACCCAAGGCCGAGCACCAGCAGCGCCAGTGTCGGGATCATAATGTTCCGATACTTGATCTTGGTCATCAGCACCCCGCCCATCGAAGCGGTGATGACTGACCCAAGCATCATAGGCAGCAGCACAAGACCCGAATTGGTCGCTTTACCCCCGAGCACACCCTGTATGAAGATGGGAATGTACACCGACGCCGTGATAAATGCCGCACCACTGAACATGGCAATGACATTACTGGACCAGTACACGCGGTTGCGGAACATGTTAAAGGATATAATCGGTTCCTTCGCTCTTGATTCGGCAAATACGAACAGCAGCGCCAGCACTGCAAATCCGGCGAACAAACCGAGAATTTGCCACGAGTTCCATGCATACGTTTTGCCACCAAGTTCGAGGCCGAAGATCAGACATACTACAGCACCAATCAGTGTCACTGCACCCAGCCAGTCAATCTGCTGGGATTGATGCTGGTGAGATTCCTTGTAGAAAAACGCAATAAACACAAACGCAATCAGTCCGAGCGGCAGGTTAATATAAAATACCCATTCCCACGTGGCGTACTGTGTGATGTACGCACCCAGCAGCGGTCCGAATACGCTGGATAATCCAAAGACAGCTCCAAACAATCCGCCAAGCTTGCCCCGCGCTTCCGGTGCAACCACGTCAAACATGATGGTAAACGCAATCGGCACCAAGGCACCTGCACCAATCCCCTGAATGGCTCTGTACATGGTCAGCTCCACAATGGATGTTGCTGTTCCACATAACGCCGAACCAAGCATAAACACGATAATTCCGAATACAAAAAACTTCTTCCGTCCATACATGTCGGACAATTTACCGAAGATCGGCATCCCTGCCATCTCGGCGACCATGTAAGCTGAAGTCACCCAAACGAATTTGTCGAGGCCACCCAGCTTCCCGACGATATCCCCCATCGCCGTTGCCACGATGGTGTTATCCATCGAAGCCATCAGTATGCTGAGCAGCAGCCCTGCCAGCACCAATCCAATACTGTTTTTACGTGCAACCATTGTACTCAATCTCTCCATTCACGCTCTATTCATATGACTGAAATAGTATATCCGAAAAGCCGCCCCCAATAATCAGTCCACGGACCGATTGCGCTGAACCAAAACTTCGGATTGTGAATGGATCTGCAGAGATGAACGGTATTCAACTGTACCAATTCGGCAGCCTGGCCCAATTTTTATTTTATCTCCCCGGACAACCTCGGCTACCGTGTTCTCTAACTCAATGTCATCTCCTTCAATCATGTTTACCGTGAGAATCGATTGATTATTCGCAAATAAACCTTCGAGCAGCTTTCCCCGGCCACTCTTGACAGAGATGATTGAACCGCCAATCTCCCTCGCTTCAGACGGACCCATGATTTTAAGTGTCATTTCTTCTGCGGTAAGCATACCTCCGACCGTAAAACGACCATTGAGTTTGAGATTCTCCGCCTGACAGTCACCCGGTAGATGAAACTCACCTACCACTTTCATTTTTTCAGCTTTTGCATGTAAGCCGGATACGTCACTCCCACTCTCATCTTCAGGGCCGACAGCTCGTTCTGTTAGGGTTAGAGTTCCCGTAATTTTAATATCGTCTGATTCAAGAGATCCGTAGATGACCGACGTGCCCGTACATTTGAATTGATCACAATATAAGTCATTGTTAAAGGAGGAATCTCCTACAACCTTGACCTTGCCGTACACACCGCCAGCGGAGCTTCCTTCACCGATAATGCTGATGTCATTTCTCTTGTCTGATGGACTAACGTTATGGTTATTCAAGTCGCATCCCATTCCTTTCTCTATAAATCCCACTTAAATGCGCTGGCTGCTGCCCACCTTGGCATCAGGATCAATCTCAAGCTCGCCTGAGTATTCAACAAGTTTGATGCTGCAGCCACGGCCGATATACACTTTGCTGCCACGAACAATATCAGCCTCCGTATCTTCCAATATGATCTCATCCCCTTCAATTAAGGATGTTTTGAAGGAGGGTGTACCGCCCAGACCGATACTTTTCCAAAAGCCACTTTGTTCCTTCCGACGAATATCAATACGTTCTCCGCCAATCTCTTTGGCTGAAGAAGATGTATGCAGCTTGATCTCAACGGATCCTGCATTCAGAAAGCCACTGATTTTGATATTGCCCTGTACGTTCAGGGACTCACATTGCACATCACCATCAATAGTGATCATGCCGCCAATATCGATGCGTTCTCCATCCACTCGTCCACGTACGGTACACTTGCCGTTTACTTCAAGCTCAGGACTAATGAGATTTCCATGAATGGTTGTCAGGCCATCCACACGAACACGGGAGCTGTTCAAGGGGCCATTCAGCGTGCACATGCCGTTGATGGTTGCACTTTCCGCACTTAAGGCTCCGTGCATCTTCAACGTCCCATTCACACTCAAGGAGGTACAATCCAGATTGCCGTTTACTTTGGCCATGCCATCAATGGAAACCCGGTGAAAGGCTCCACCTGCTGTTTGACTCAAGCCTGATACATTCAGATCATTTCTCAAATGACGTTCTTCCATGTCCATTCTCCCCTTTATCCCAATTTGAGTTTCAGCTCTTCCATAAACGTGCCCAGCGGAAGTCTCAGTACCACTTTGACGCTCTGATCAAAATAAAGCTCTGATCCTGAACCAGTAAGCATGAATGTCGGTACGCCCATCTTGCGAATTAGCAGCAGCTCACTTGCTCTGTTTGCAAAACGGTAATAATGCTCAGACATGACATCTATCAGCAATGAGCCCTCCTGACGGGTAATATCCCCGCTAAGCAGCAGCTTCTCGAGGACATAGAGCATCATAATCTGCTCCAGAGCATACATGGGTTGTTCCCGTCCTGCCTCTTTTACCAATTCAAGCGAAGGTAATGAAACAATGTTTCGATCCATTAATTGCTCTGCAGACATTTCAACCTCACCCAGTGTGGGCGAAAACACATCTGCCAGCTCATCCAGTGATAATCCATCCTTCATATTGAGAATCTTATCGATACGTGTCAGAATCTGCTGTTTAGGAAAAAAAGTTTCCTGACCCGTGTATGAAGACTTCCGAATAAACCATTCTTCCGGAATCAGGTTTTTCCGCTTCCAGCGGTATAACTGACCATAGGAAATCCCCGTAAGGTCCAGCAAGTCTTTTTTGGAGATCAATTCATCCGTCATATATGGTCCCCCTTTGTGTTGATGTCAGTGTAACATAACATTGTTACGTTGTGAAGCATAGAAATCATTTTGCTCAACATGAACCTCAATTAACCGCTACCTACCTAACTTTTTATTGGACGCTACCTGAGCCCAGTTAATACATCACTTTCTTTAGCTATGAATGTTGTTGTTGCAATGGACGGGGTTTGGGTATAACCTGTGTGATAGAATCGAAGGAGCCATTAACTGTGACCGCATTCAACTCAGGCAGGACATTCAGTTAATGAATTCATGAAAGGGGTTACTTTGTAGAGATGGCACTCATTAAATGTGATTTTTACTCCGACACGCTAGGACTCAGCACGAGCATGCATGTTATTCTGCCACAGCAGACCCATAATCAGATTGGAATGGATAACGTTTCGGGCAAAGGACTTCATCCTACGCTGTATTTGCTGCATGGCCTATCGGATGATGATTCCATCTGGCTGCGCCGGACATCCATTGAACGTTATGTGGCAAACCTCGGAATCGCTGTTGTCATGCCGCAAGTGCATCGCAGCTTCTATACGGATATGGCCGAAGGTGGACGTTACTGGACGTTCATCAGCGAAGAGCTGCCTGCCCTGGCACGCTCCTTCTTCCCGCTGTCTTCCAAACGGGAAGACAACTACGTTGCCGGCTTGTCCATGGGTGGTTACGGGGCATTCAAACTGGCCCTGCGCAAACCGGAGCAATATGCCGCCGCAGCAAGCTTATCAGGGGCTCTGGATATGGCTGCACATATGGATAACAAAATTCTCTCCGCATTGCAGCAGACCGAAATGGAGCGCATCTTCGGACCAGAGATCAAGGGCTCGGAGAATGATCTGCTTCATTTGCTAAAAGAAAGTCAGGCAAGCCAGGGGCCACGTCCACTTCTATATCAATGCTGCGGAACGGAAGATTTCCTGTATGAGGAGAACCAATCTTTCCGTGAGGCTTGTGCACAGACCGATTTTCAGTTGACCTATGAAGAAGGACCTGGCGGACATGACTGGGCATACTGGGATGAGAAGATTCAGAATGTGCTTCGATGGCTGCCACTGCCTGAACGGAACTAAAGGGGAGCGCGCCTCGTAGCAATGAAAGAAAGTAAGAGGATTTACTGCTTACATGTAATCATATTCTCTTTTATTTCCACTAAACAAAAATGTTTGTTCTAGATTTAATAATCTTAATTTGCGTACCCGCTTTTCTTACTAAAGAAAGCGGGTATTTGGCTTGAAATATACAAGACACTAGAACTACACGTCACTAACCCATCCTTCTAACGTCTCATATATTTGGTTTAATTGAGTAATTAGTATCAATTGATTCTCGTTGTTAAATGTACCGAAAGTACCATAACATAAAAATGTGATTATGACGAAGATATAAGATGAGCCATATTAACTAATAAAATTAAACCGAATAAAGTTACTGCATACTCTATATTTAAGTTATTTAGCATCTCTTTCTTTTCTATAGATGAGAGAAGCACATACATATAATACATAAAAATCGGGGGAAGTCTACATGGAGTTTAAGGATTACGATGACTTAGTAGGGAAACATTTGAAACAAAATATTACCGATGTTAGAGGTGTTCTTCTCATAGCAAAGGGTACCCTTCTGCTTCCTGAACATATAGACAAACTAAAAAAATTCAACATTCATATTCTGGATGTAGAGTCGGCATTGGAAGTTAACGAAGTGGATGAAGAAACGAATGATCAGATACATATGCACAACCAAGACAATATCAATCAGCCACGTATTCATTTCCCTTCTATCCCAACCAAAGAGCTTATTCAGCAAACGGAGTCCTATCTTAAAGGGATGAAAGACAGCCTTGAACTAACCGGAACAGTGGATATTGAAGAAGTTGAAGATAAACTAACTTCGGTTATCATGGACACATCGAATTCAGCGAGTTTGTTTCGACTCCTTTCAGAGCTAAAGGGAACACGGGATTTTCGCTACACCCACAACATGGGGGTTGCATTCATTGCAACCAAGCTGGGAAAACAACTTCGCTTGGATGAACAGGAATTAAAAACATTGACTACTGCAGCAACTCTATATGATATCGGTTCAACCAAACTTCCTTCGGATTTAGTGAACAAAACGTCCAGATTCAACGCAAACGAGTATGAAATCATGAAACAGCATACGATCTGGGGACATGATATGTTGAAGAACTCTATGGCAAGTCCTCGCGTAGCACTGGTTGCACTTGAGCATCACGAGAGAGAAGATGGCAGTGGTTATCCACATCGTTTAAAAGGAGATCAGATCGACCCTCTGAGCAAAATAGTCGCTATTGCTGATATTTATATGGCCATGATATCCCCTCGTCCATACAGAGAAGCCCACCCCTTCTTCAATGTAGTCCATATGATTCACGAAGAAATTATGGATAATCGTCTGGAATCCCAGATCGGGCTAACCTTTTTGGAATCATTAATGGCATCCCAACTTGGTTGTGAAGTTTTGTTATCTGATGGGAGACAAGGTAAAATCGTTCTCGTCGATAGAAATTACCCAACTCGCCCTTTAATCGCACTAGATAATCAGGATTTCCTTGATCTGACTAAAACAACGACCATAACTGTAAAGGAAATCATCGGGTGATGAAAATGGTGACATTAGGAGATCGATTATCGTTAGATGACAGAACCCTATCCAGGGATATTTCATGTCTGTTGGAAGTTGCTGATGCTGAATTATTTCCTGAAAACACAATAAAAAAGTTAATCAACATTCTGCGAAGGAACGGTTATGATTGCATTGAAGACATTGTTAACGCAAGTGAGAAGGAGATACGGCTTCTGAAGTACATTGGACTTCAAACGTTTAACACGCTGAAAACCTTGTTAATGGAGCTATCTGAGTCTGAAAGATCCAAGAATTCGGAAAGGAATATAACACACAGCTCCAAAGTCACTAAAGGACTTAGCACAAATTCTAAATATTCATTATCCTGGAATGACAGATCCTAGCCCACTCTTCCCTTCCTAACCATACATAGATGAATGCACCTTTCTGCTGGAACTTCAGTTTAAACACGGGTGTATAATCTCCTGAAATGAAAAAAAAAGCCCCTCAGGTCTTGCAGTAAGAGTTCATGTAACAGAATCTCTTACCCACTCCAGCCTGAGGGGTTTTAAGAAGGCGTTCCTTCCTTATAAACAATGCATAGCAGCCGTGGCGTTAGCCGCGGCTTGTGATCCATTGCGCCGTAATTTCCAGCACCTTTTCACTGCGTCCGATGGCTTCAGCCACTTGTCCAGAAGCTGTGCCACCATAGACGTTACGTGCGTTAACCACCGCTTCCGGTTGGAGCACATCGTAGATGCGGTCGTCGAACAGCGGGGAGAACTGACGGAACTCATCAATGCTCAGATCCAGCAAATACTTGCCGTTCTGGATGCAGTACAGCACCGTTTTACCGATGACTTCATGCGCCTGACGGAAAGGCAAGCCTTCGCCCACGAGGAAGTCTGCAATATCCGTTGCGTTGGAGAAGTCCTGGTTCACCGCTTGGCGCATCCGGTCCTTGTTCACTTTCATCGTTGCAATCATCGGTGCGAACAATTGCAGCGCGCCTTCCAGTGTAGCGACCGTATCGAACATGCCTTCCTTGTCTTCCTGCATGTCTTTGTTGTAGGCCAGAGGAAGAGATTTCAAGACGGTCAGCAATCCGATCAGGTTGCCGTATACACGTCCGGTTTTACCACGAACAAGCTCCGGTACATCCGGATTCTTTTTCTGCGGCATAATGCTGCTGCCTGTGCAGAATGCATCGTCCAGTTCAACAAAACCAAATTCGGTACTGCTCCACAGCACCAGTTCTTCACTCAGACGGGACAGGTGAGTCATGATCAGGGAAGCAGCTGCCAGGAACTCCACGATAAAGTCACGATCACTAACCGCGTCCAGACTGTTCTCGTACACACCGTCGAAGCCGAGCTGCTCAGCCACGAAGTGGCGGTCAATCGGGAATGTTGTTCCTGCAAGTGCACCTGCACCCAGCGGCAGAACGTTAATCCGTTTGTAGCTGTCCATCAGACGCTCTGCATCCCGTTGGAACATGGAGACATACGCCATCAGGTGATGTGCGAACAGAATGGGTTGTGCACGTTGAAGATGGGTATAGCCCGGTACGATTGTATCCAAGTTGTCCTTGGCCTGTCCGATCAACGCCTCCTGCAGCGCATGCAGCATACCGACAAAACCAACTACACGCTCACGCAGGTACAAGTGCATGTCTGTTGCCACCTGGTCATTCCGACTGCGACCTGTGTGCAATTTGCCACCGACAGGGCCAATGGTTTCGATCAGGTTTTTCTCAATATTCATGTGGATGTCTTCATCTGAAACAGAGAATTCCACTTCGCCTGCACGAATTTTGTGCAGTACTGTAATCAGACCTTCCTTGATCGTTTCCACATCTTCCGCAGGCAAAATGCCGCATTTGCCCAGCATGGTTACATGGGCGAGACTTCCTTGGATATCTTCCTCAGCCAAAGCTTTGTCAAAGTTGATTGATGCCGTGTATTCCTCAACCAGATGATTGGTTTGTTTGGTAAAACGTCCTCCCCACAGCTTGCTCACGGTGAGTTCTCCCCTTTCGTTCATGGACAAAGCCGCCCCTGCCCGATGTGCAAGAACGGCCTGCCCTGTAAAGTGATATTGGTCATGATATGACGCTATTTAAAAGAATTATTTCTTGTTTTGTTCAACGCCGGAATTAACTTTCAGACGCAGGGCGTTCAGGCGGATAAAGCCGGTTGCATCCCCTTGATCATATGCTTGTGTTGGATCAGCTTCCATCGTAGCGATGTCCGGGTTGTACAGGCTGACAGGGCTTTTCACGCCTGCGCCAATGATGTTGCCTTTGTACAGTTTTACACGCACGGTGCCTGTTACGTTCTTCTGGCTTTCGCTTACCAGAGCTTGCAGTGCCAGACGTTCCGGTGCGAACCAGAAGCCATTGTACACGAGTGTGCTGTAACGGGTGATCAGACTATCACGTAGGTTCATGACTTCACGGTCCATCGTGATGGATTCCATTTTACGATGTGCTGTAAACAGGATCGTTCCACCTGGTGTCTCATACACGCCGCGGCTCTTCATGCCGACAAAACGGTTCTCAACCATATCGACACGGCCAATTCCGTGTTTGCCACCCAGCTCGTTCAATTGCTCCATCACTTGCAGCGGGCTCAGACGTTCACCATTCAGTGCTACGCAGTTGCCTTGTTCGAATTCCAGTTCAACGTATTCCGCTTGATCTGGTGCATCTTCCGGTGCGTTGCTGAGCAGGAACATGTCTTTGTTCTCGTCCGTGCTTGGGTCAAACCAAGGATCTTCAAGCACACCGCTCTCATAGCTGATATGCAGCAGGTTACGGTCTGTGGAGTAAGGCTTAGCAGCAGATGCCGTTACCGGAATACCGTGTTTCTCTGCATAAGCAATCATCTCGGCACGTCCCGGGAACTGGTTGCGGAATTCTTCCAAACGCCATGGCGCAATGACTTGAACGTCTGGTGTCAGCGCAGCCGCGTTCAACTCGAAACGAACTTGGTCATTTCCTTTGCCCGTAGCGCCGTGAGCGATCGCAGTAGCACCTTCTGCACGAGCGATGTCAACCATACGTTTAGCAATCAGCGGACGAGCGATACTTGTGCCGAGCAGGTATTGTCCTTCATACAAAGCACCCGCTTGGAACATCGGGTAGATGAAATCTTTCGCGAACTCGTCGCGCAGATCGTCGATATATACTTTGGAAGCGCCGGTAGCGAGTGCTTTTTCTTCCAGGCCGTCCAGCTCATCCTTTTGTCCGATATCTGCAGTAAATGCGATAATCTCTGCATCATAGGTTTCTTTCAACCATTTCAAAATTACAGATGTGTCCAACCCGCCGGAGTAGGCGAGTACGATTTTTTCCTTAGCCATGTTCGTTGGTCCTCCCCAAATTCAATTACTATAAACTTTTATCTATCATCGCTAACCCTGCGCCTAAAATCAACTCATTTAGGCAAACAGCGGCTATTCGCTCATTAACGCGGCCATCAAGGCCTTTTGTGCATGCAGCCGGTTCTCTGCCTGATCAAAGATCAGGGAGTTAGGCCCATCAATTACACCCGCGCTTACTTCTTCTCCGCGGTGTGCCGGCAAACAATGCAGGAACATGTAATCTGGCTTCGCGCCTTTCATCAGTTCCTCATCAACCTGGTACGCAGCAAAAGCCTGCTCACGAACCTTTTGCTCCTCTTCAAAGCCCATGCTTGCCCAGACATCGGTATAAACGATATCCGCATCCTTCACAGCTTCCTGAGCACTGTACGTCACAGTCACTTCAGAACCACTTTCCTTCGCAATGCTGCGCGCTTGCTCTACCACTGCGCTATCCGGCTCATACCCTTTTGGCGTCGCTACAGCAACATGCATTCCCATCTTCGCTGCACCCAGCATGAGAGAGTGAGCCATGTTGTTACCATCACCGACATAAGCCATTTTCAGGCCAGCCAGTTTGCCTTTGTGCTCCAATACCGTTTGGAAGTCCGCCAGTACTTGGCACGGATGAGCGGCATCGCTCAGGCCGTTAATGACCGGGATATCGGCATGCTCCGCCAATTCAGTTACATTATGGTGTCCAAAGGTACGAATCATGATGCCATCCAGGTAGCGGGACAATACTTTAGCCGTATCATGGGTTGTCTCTCCGCGACCGAGCTGGATATCGTTTTTGCTCAAGAAGAGCGCGTGTCCACCCAGCTGGAACATGCCTACTTCGAAGGATACACGCGTACGTGTGGATGATTTTTCAAAAATAAGTCCAATCGTTTTACCTTTCAGCGGCTGATAGGCTACACCGTTTTTTTGCTTGCCTTTGATCTCAATGGCCAAGTCCAGCAAGTAGCGGATCTCTTCGGCTGTGTAATCCGTAAACTCAATAAAGTCACGGCCTCTAAGATCAATCTTCTGGATTTTCTCCGTTTGTTGTGCTGTCATGTGAATGTTGTCCTCCTTATATCCGGTTCCCTGCACCCGCTCGGGCAGAAGAGAGCAGCCGTGGCAGCGCACGTTCAGGTAGCCTATGGCTTACTTTATCTTCCGCAGGTTCTCCGCGCGGCTACAGGGATTCATCATCTAGTTCTGCGCCAGGGCCATGAAAGGCCCCGGTACAGCAAGCTTTCATTTTGTCAAAATGGATTAGGCCTTCTTCGTTGCTGCGTGCTCTTCAATCAACGTTGCTACCAGGGATACCGCTTCATCAATCTCTTCCTTGCTGACATATAGATTCGGAAGCAGACGAATGACATTCGGCCCTGCGTTGACGAACAGGATGCCGCGTTTCTGTCCGGCCAAAACAATATCGCCTACCGGTTCTGCACATTCGATTCCGACCAGAAGCCCCAATCCGCGAACTTCCTTCACAAATGAATTGCCTGCCAAACGGTTCCGCAGGGAGCTCATCAGATAGTCACCCATCTCAGCAGCGCGCTCAGGCAAGCGATCTTCCAGCATCGTTTCAATCGTGGCAATCACCACGGACGAAGCTAGTGGCGTACCCCCGAATGTCGTCGCATGGCTGCCTGGCGTAAATGCATCCCGCAGGAAACCTTTACCCAGCATCGCGCCCACTGGGAAACCGCTGCCGATCCCTTTGGCTACCGTAAACACATCTGGCTCAATGCCATAGTGTTCATGTGCAAACAGCTTGCCTGTACGTCCCATTCCGGTCTGTACTTCGTCTACGATTAACAAGAGGCCATGCTCGTCACACAATTTCCGTACATGCTTGACGAATTCCGGTTCAACCGGATATACACCGCCCTCGGCTTGAACCATTTCCAGCATAATCGCTGCTGTTTTAGGGCCAATCGCCGCTTCCAGTGCTGCAATATCATGCAAAGGGACAGTAACGAATCCGGCTGGCAATGGCAAAAATCCTTCTTTCACCTTATCCTGCCCTGTTGCAGTCAGTGTTGCGAGTGTCCGTCCGTGGAAGGACTGGGCAAACGTAATCACTTCATAACGGTCGTTCCCTTTCACCTTCTGGTGATAACGACGTGCGACCTTGATCGCTGCCTCATTGGCTTCCGCGCCACTGTTGCAGAAGAACACCGCATCGGCACATGTATTGGCTGTCAGCAACGCGGCTGCTTTCTCCTGGCCCGGAATTTGGAACAGGTTGGAGACATGCCACAGCTCATCGATCTGAGCTTTCAGCTTGGCTCCC
The DNA here is from genome assembly GCF_004000925.1 of Paenibacillus illinoisensis NBRC 15959. Lineage (GTDB taxonomy): Bacteria > Bacillota > Bacilli > Paenibacillales > Paenibacillaceae > Paenibacillus > Paenibacillus illinoisensis. The sequence continues at coordinate 34,860 of NZ_BIME01000019.1, forward strand.
ACTTTCTCCGGTGCATGGCCAAGGCTCGTTACAGCGAGTCCGCACATGAAGTCGAGATAACGGTTGCCCTGATCATCCCATAACCAGCTGCCTTTACCCTTGACCAGACTGATTGGATAACGCGCATACGTTTGGAAAAGAGAGCTTTCCGTCTGTGCCGCTGCACCTGTTGCTGCTGCTCCCGCTACTGCTGTGCCAGAACCTGGCTGTTCATTGCCTTTTGCCATCACCTTTCACACTCCTATTCCTTTTTGTAAGTATACCGGTACTCCATATAAGACAAACCAACCTACACAGAGCCACTCCGATTGCAGCACCATCTTCCGATCGCTGTTATCTCAGGATCTTTTTGATCTAATTTTTTTAGTGGTTAACATCCGGGGATAAACGCGAACGCGCTGCTTCTCCAGATTGGTTCTGCACTCTACGTTCTTGTGTAACGTTGCTATTCAACTTATATAAATCCGTACAGAATATTAATCTATCTGTTTTGAAATTCCCCTTATTGCATGCGGATAATTCGGGTTCCGATCGTTTCGCCCTTCAGCACGCGGCTCAGGATCTGTGGCTCGCTTCCGTCCACGATGATCACTTCACGTACTTTGCCATGAATGCAAGCAATCGCTGCGCGCACCTTAGGGATCATGCCGCCGTAGATTTCTCCGGTTTGAATCATGTCTTCGATTTCTTGTACAGAGACCGATGGCAGTACTTTTTTCTCCCCGTTGATGGTCTTCATAATACCAGGTACATCCGTCACAACGATCATCCGGCTTACACCGAGGTGGGAAGCTACCGCACCTGCTGCTGTGTCCGCATTGATATTATACCGTTGTCCGGTTGCATCCACGCCCACTGGCGCAATCACAGGCATGTATCCCATGTTCACAATGCCTTGAATGATTTCTGCTTGAACGCCAGTTACGTCTCCAACCCAGCCGATCTCTGCATGATTTGCCACAGGTTTAGCTTGGATTAAACCACCGTCTACGCCGGACAAGCCCAGCGCATGTCCTCCGACGCGCTCTATCAGGCGCACGATCTGTTTGTTAATGCTCCCGGCCAGCACCATCTCCACGACATCCAGCACGGGTTCCGTTGTTTTGCGGAGTCCATTCACGAACTCGGTTTCAATGCCCAGCTTCGCCAGATTCTCCGATATTGCCGGGCCTCCACCATGCACGATGACGGGCTGGGTTCCCTGGGACTGCAAGTCACGCAAATCCGCAAAAAAGGATTCTGGCAAAGCTGCGAGCGTGCTGCCTCCGCATTTCATGACAAACGTCTGCTTTTCCGTACCCTTTTCCACTCCGGCACTCTCATTTTGCAATGTTGAATTCATGAGGAGCACTCCTTTCGTGTTTTTGTTCTATATAAAAACAAACCTTTACATTTGCCACTCCGATTGCAGCACCATCTTCCGATCGCTGTTATCCCCAGATTTTTTGATCCCTTTTCTAAGGGTAAAATCTGGGGATAAAGGCGAGCGCTTCGCTTCTTCAGATTGGTCCCGCTCTCTCCGTTATCGTGTAAATGTAGTTATATTTCGTATAAGATGAAAGGCGTATTAAGTGCGGTATGCCGCGTTGATTCGTACATAGTCATAGGTCAGGTCGCAGCCCCATGCTGTAGCCGTTCCTTCGCCGTGGTGCAGATCCACCACAATGCGAACCGTATCAGTTTGCAAGTAGGCTAGTGCTGCCTCTTCGTCAAACACAACTGGGCGGGACTGCTCAAGTACCGAGATATCTCCCAAACGGATATCTACGGTGTCCGGGTTCACCGGCTGTCCTGCACGCCCTACGGCTGCAATAATCCGTCCCCAGTTCGCATCCGCACCGAACATCGCTGACTTCACTAGGCTGGAGCCGATAACCGTTTTGGCAATGGCCTGTGCCGATTCATCACTCACTCCACCCGTAACCTGCACCTCGACCAGCTTCGTTGCCCCTTCACCATCACGTGCAATCGCTTTGGCCAGCACTTCACACACATAAGTGAATCCTGCAGCAAAAGCTTCCCAGTCCGGATGGTCCGTGGTCAATTCTTCGTTCCCCGCCATCCCACTGGACATTGCAACCAGCATGTCGTTCGTGCTCGTATCTCCATCTACGGTGATCATGTTAAACGTATGGTTTGTCGCCTGACGCAGCAAACTGTGCAGTGCTTCTGCTCCAATAACCGCATCACTCGTCATAAATGCGAGCATCGTCGCCATGTTGGGATGAATCATGCCTGATCCCTTGGCTGCACCTGCAATCGTAACATTCTTGCCGTTTACAACGACAGATACGCAGGCTTCCTTTTTCACCAAATCGGTCGTCAGGATCGCTTGAGAAAATTGTTCCGCTTCATGTGCATTCTGCCCCAAACTTGCCGGCAATGCGCTGATGCCCGAATGTACTGCGTCCATTTTCAACAACTCACCGATCACACCAGTCGATGCCACTGCAACATCCTCTTCAGCTACGCCAAGTTCACGTGCTGCTGCCGAACGCATCGCATACGCATCCTTTTCTCCCTGCTGCCCAGTACATGCATTGGCATTACCACTGTTAACAACCACGGCCTGAAGGCGTCCATTGCTCAAGCTCTCGCGGGTTACCTTCAGCGGCGCAGCCTGGAATACGTTCGTCGTATACACGGCCGCTGCCGTGGCTGGCACTTCACAACGGATCGCTCCGATATCGTTGCGTGATGTTTTTTTCAATCCGCAATGAAGTCCGCCAGCAGCGAACCCGCGCGGGGTTACAATCGTTCCGTTTTCCACTACGGTGTAAGCCTGTTGCTTCACATTTGTTCCCATATGTTATCCCTCGTGTGCGTTCGGCCGCATGCCGATTAACCGCTTGCTAATCCCGATTCCGATGGTCTCCTGAATGGTTCCGGAAGTGCAGCAGTCTGCTCTCCCGATCCCCTTCCTTACGGATATACCGGCGTCATGTTCAGCCCGAGGTTTTCCTCCCATCCCATCATCAGGTTCATATTTTGAATTGCTTGCCCGGAAGCACCTTTCACCAGGTTGTCGATGACCGATATGATTGTTAAACGTCCGGTTCTTGGATCAACTGCAAATCCGATATCACAGTAGTTCGATCCTTGCACTTCTTTGGTCGAAGGCCAGATTCCGGGTTCACGTACCCTCACAAAAGGTCGATTCTCATAATACTTACGGTATAGGTCCACCAAGTCCCGATCACTGTGATCCCCCACCAGGCTTGCGTACATCGTACTCATGATCCCACGTGTCATTGGCACCAGCTGCGTCGTAAACGTCACCGTTACCGGACTTCCGGTAATGTTACCGAGCACTTGCTCAATCTCAGGTATATGTTGATGCTTGTTGAGTTTATAGGCTTTAAAATTCTCGTTCATCTCTGCATAATGGTTCGTCAGACTCGTTCCCCGTCCAGCACCGGATACGCCGGATTTGGCATCAATGATAATCGTGGATGGATCGATCCATCCTGCTTCCACTGCAGGAACAAGTCCAAGAAGGGTAGCTGTAGGATAACAGCCCGGGTTGGAAATAAAGTTTTTGCCTTTTACTTCGTCCCCGTACACTTCGGCCATCCCGTATACAGCCTGTTCCAGCAGATCACTCGGCGGAGCCGGGTGTTTATACCACTGTTCATACACGGTTCCATCCTTCAATCTGAAGTCCCCAGACAGATCGATCACCTTCAGCCCTGCTTCGAGCAGGCTTGGAACGAGCTTTGCGCTTACTCCGGATGGGGTAGCTGTGAATACCAGATCTGCACGTTCTGCAATCTCAGCTGGAACTACGCCATCCAGTGGCCTGCGAATCACATCCGTCAAATGCGGAAATCCGTCTGCAATAGACTCGCCGCTGCTGGATGAAGAGATCACCGAAGTGATTTCAACCTGTGGATGGTTCTGAAAAAAACGAATCAGCTCCACCCCGCCGTAGCCGGTGGAACCGACAATTGCCACTCTCAATTTGTTACTCACTCTCGCTCCCCCAATCCTGTTGTATGCGATACTTATACGATGCTCACGCCCTCAAACGGCCCTCACACGGTAATTCCGTCGCTTCTATGCATATTTGTGTATTATTATACGACTCTAGTTATATAAATACAACACTCTACCATCAATTTCACATGGATTCTTATCAAATCCGAACATATCTTTCCAATATCTGCGGACGAACCCGAATACTTCTGCTAAAATACGTTTTATAGGAAACATTACATACCAAGGTCTTATTCATAACAAATTCTACACGAGGAAGGGTTTATGAATGGATTCACGTTGGTCATTACGAGACATGGGGGACTACAGTGCATATCGAATCCATTTTACTTATGGTACTCCTGGGCCTGAATATTATCTTCGCTGCAGCAGTCGTGTTCTTCGAACGCAAGGATGCCAGTGCATCCTGGGCTTGGCTGCTCGTCCTGAACTTTATTCCTGTGCTTGGGTTTGTACTTTATCTACTAACAGGTCAGAATCTGACCCGCTACCGGCTGTTCCAATGGAAAGAGAGAAAGAAGCTTGGTCTGGAGGAACGCATCGCCGCACAACTCGAACAGCTGCATGACAATCGGACGCCATTCAACAACAGAGCCACCGAAAGCAGCCAGGACATGATCTATATGAATCTGAAACAGAACGGCGCTCTCCTTACGGAAGACAATGCTGTAGAGATCATCACGGATGGAACGGACAAATTCCAGCGTTTACTCGATGATATTGAAGCAGCGCAGGATCATGTTCACGTGCAATATTACATTTACCGGGGCGACCGGCTGGGTAAACGCATTCGGGATGCCCTGATCCGCAAAGCGCGGGAAGGCATCAAGGTTCGTCTGCTGTATGACGCGCTTGGATCGCGGCGGGTGTCAAATCGCTTTTTCAAAGAATTGCGCGAAGCAGGCGGTTTGGTGGAAGTCTTTTTCCCATCGAAATTCAGTCTGATCAACCTGCGCATGAACTACCGCAACCACCGTAAAATCGTCATCATTGACGGTAACCTCGGCTATACTGGCGGATTTAATGTGGGTGATGAGTATCTTGGATTGAATTCCAAGTTTGGTTATTGGCGTGACACCCATCTGCGGATTCAGGGAAATGCCGTTCATGCGCTTCAGACGCGCTTCCTTCTCGATTGGAACGAGGCATCCAAGCAGCATGACACCCCCTATGTTCCTGAACATTTCCCGCATATTGAGGGTACAGGAACGACGGCGATGCAGATTGTGTCCAGCGGACCGGATGCAGAGACGGAGCACATCAAGAATAGTTATCTGAAGATGATTAATGGAGCCAAGCATTCGATCATGATTCAGACGCCTTACTTTATCCCGGATGCCAGTGTATTCGAAGCTATACGTCTTGCGTGCCTGTCAGGTATTGATGTGCGCATTATGATTCCCAATAAACCGGATCACGCCTTCGTATATTGGGCAACGCTGTCTTACATTGGTGAGCTGTTAAAAGTCGGAGCAAAAGTATTTATATACGATAATGGCTTTATCCATGCCAAAACGCTCATTATTGACAGCATGGTCGCATCGGTGGGTACGGCCAATATTGATTATCGCAGTTTCAGGTTGAACTTTGAGGTGAATGCCTTTATGTATGATGAGGTCATCGCCACTGCACTGGTCGACACCTTCGAACATGACCTTAAGGTATCCCGCGAAATGACGCAGGAGGAGTACAACAAGCGCAGCCTGAAGATTCGTTTTAAAGAAGCGATCTCCCGCTTACTGTCTCCAATTTTGTAACAGGGTAATTCAAAACGTAAAAAGCAGGGACATCCTCCGCCATATTGGCTGGAATGGACATCCCTGCTTTTTATTTTATATTTTGCTCTTTAATAAGCGCTGAAATTATGCCTCGTCTCGCTTAAAGCCTTCGCCGAGTACTTCGTGCGCATTACTGATAATAACAAAAGCCTGCGGGTCCACGGACCGGATCAGTGCTTTGAGTCTCGGCACCTCATTTTGCCCAACCACGACCATCAATACGGTACGCTGGTCGTCCGTGTAGCCACCCTTTGCCTCCAGCTTCGTTAATCCACGATCCAGATCGGCAAGGATGACTTTGGTGATTGGTTCCGTTGTGTTGGAGATAATGTATGCAACCTTCGAGTAGCCAAGTCCCATCTCCACGGCATCAATGACTTTTCCGGTAACGTATAGCCCAATCAGTGCATAAAGTGACTGTTCCAACGACAATACAAACGCAGCCATAATAATAACGGTAGCATCCATGATCACAACGCAAAGAGAGTAACTAAGTCCACTGTATTTCTGTACGATTCTGGCGAGGATACTCATCCCACCTGTTGAACCTCTTCCCCGATATACAATACCGATGCCGAGCCCCACACCAATACCTCCATACAGAGATCCGAGCAAAGGATTCGTCGTGGGAATGGCCCAGTCTTTCGTCAGATAAACAAACAGTGGCAGCACAATACTGCCGAGTACCGAACGGATCCCGTACTGTTTACCAATAAGCAGAAAACCTGCGATGAGAAGTGGAATATTGATGGCCCACTGCGTGTATGCGGGTTCGAGCCCCAGCCATTCCTTTCCGAGAATAGACAGCCCGGATACTCCACCTGAAGCGATCTGATTAGGTAATAAAAATAAGTTAAAGGCTACCGCAATGAGAAACGAACCAATAATAATGGATGCCGTATCCACTACGTTTCTCCAGGGTCCATTCAGAGGGATAAGGGTGGCTAACCTCTTTTTGCGGTTTGGAACGAAATGCTGATGCTCTTGCATGGTTGTCGTGTTCTCCTTTTATATGACTGATAAGTTGCTGTGTTCTCTTCCCTATTTGGGCTCAAAAAAAAGCCCCTGTATACACCAGCATACGCCTACACGTATCCGGTCCATACAGGAACTTTGATTACTCGGTTTCTACTTTAATCTGGCTGCGCAAATAACCGTCGATGAATGCATCGAGGTCGCCGTCCATGACTGCACCTGTATTCCCTGTCTCTACGCTCGTACGGTGATCCTTTACCATACTATAGGGATGGAATACATAGGAGCGAATCTGGCTTCCCCATGAAATATCCGACTGATCTCCTCGGATTTCATCCAGCTGTTGTTTTTGTTCTTCAATTTTACGCTCATACAATTTGGAACGAAGCATCGTCATCGCGCGCTCACGGTTCTTGATCTGTGAACGTTCGTTCTGACACGTTACTACGACTCCGGTAGGAATGTGTGTGATCCGTACGGCAGAGTCGGTGGTATTGATGTGCTGTCCACCCGCACCACTCGCACGGTACGTATCAATCTTCAGATCCTCTGTCCGGATGTCTACTTCCACCGTATCGTCGATCTCTGGAACAACGTCACAGGATACGAAGGATGTGTGTCTGCGGCCCGAAGAGTCAAAAGGAGAGATCCGCACCAATCGATGGACACCCTTCTCTGCTTTCAGATAACCATAAGCATTGTGTCCCTTGATGGACAACGTAACACTTTTAATCCCTGCTTCATCACCTGGCAGATAATCGAGCACCTCTACCTTGAAGCCGCGTTTCTCGGCCCAGCGAGTGTACATCCGGAGCAGCATTTGGCCCCAGTCCTGCGACTCCGTACCGCCTGCACCCGGATGAAGCTCGAGAATGGCATTCATTTTATCGTAAGGTTGATTCAGCAGAAGCTGAAGTTCAAACTCTTCCAGCTTGCCTACGATGGCTGTAACGCTGCTGGCAACCTCGGCAGCCAGGTCTTCGTCGCCTTCTTCATCCGCCAGCTCAACCATCATTAGGGCATCGTCATAGTCCTGTTGGAGTTTGGCATATTGATCAACCGATCCCTTCACCGCGTTCATCTCGGCAATAACCGATTGTGCCTTCTCATTATCATCCCAGAAATCGGGAGCAGACATCTTCTCTTCAAAGTTTTCAATCATTTCCTGTTTGAGATCTAAGTCAAAGAGACCCCCTAAGGTTTGTTAGTTTCTTGCCTATTTCACGCAGGTCCTGCTTCACGCTTGGATCAATCATGTGCAATTCCTCTTTTCATTAAGATAAGCTCCCCGCAAACCGGGCACTTCTCCAGATCGGGTGTCAGATGCTTCACCTCGGTGTCCAGATTACCATTATAGCAGCAATCCTCTTCACCTGGATCATGACTGCATAGTTATAACTATGCACTAATCACCGGTTATGCATCCTTCATTTGATCATTTGAAATGCCCGGCTGCAAGGAGCCGTTCATGTATTCTATAGGGTGTAAACGAATATCGTTTAACTATTCTTGGCCGTGGCAGTGTTTATACTTTTTGCCGCTGCCGCATGGACAAGGATCGTTGCGGCCGATTTGGTCGGAGACTTTTACCGGACGCTTCTCAGCAGGTTCTCCGCTAGTCGAGATTTGGCTCTCTTCCACTACCGCTTGACGTTCCTGATTGCTCTCAATTTGAGCTCTCATCACATAAGTTGCTACCTCTTCCTGAATCGAAGCAATCATCTGATGGAACATTTCGAAGCCTTCAAATTGGTACTCACGCAGTGGATCTGTACCGCCGTATGCACGAAGGTGGATACCTTGACGCAGTTGATCCATCGCATCGATGTGGTCCATCCATTTGCTGTCGACTGCACGAAGCACAACGACTTTCTCAAACTCACGAACCATCTCTTCACCGATACGCTCTTCACGTGCATTGTACTTCTTCTGCACTTTATCAAACAGGTACTCGATGATCTCTTCGGCTTCCTTGCCCCACAGATCGTCTTTGGTGATCGCACCATCGTCCAGCAATTTGCTGTTCATGTAGTCAGCCACTTCCTGCAGTTCCCAGTTCTCTGGAATATCGTCACTGCAGTGTGCTTCAACGATGCGTTCAATGGAAGGTTTGATCATATCCATAACGATCTGTTTGATATTTTCGGATTCAAGCACTTCGCGGCGCTGTTTATAAATAATTTCACGCTGTTGGTTCATGACATCATCATATTGAAGAACGACTTTACGTACGTCAAAGTTGTTTCCTTCAACACGCTTCTGTGCGGACTCAACTGCACGGGTGATCATCCGGCTCTCAATCGGTTGGTCCTCTTCAAAGCCAAGACGCTCCATCATGTTAAGGACATTGTCTGCACCGAAACGTCTCATCAGCTCATCACCAAGTGACAGATAGAACTGTGTAGAACCCGGGTCACCCTGACGTCCTGCACGTCCACGCAGCTGGTTATCGATCCGGCGTGATTCGTGACGCTCTGTACCGATGATATGAAGACCGCCCACTTCGGCTACGCCCTCACCCAAGATAATATCCGTACCCCGTCCAGCCATGTTGGTTGCGATCGTAACCGCACCTGCTTGACCAGCTCCAGAGATAATTTCTGCTTCTTCGGCATGGTACTTGGCATTCAGTACCTGATGTTTCACACCACGGCGTTTCAGCATATCGGAGAGACGCTCGGAGTTCTCGATCGATACTGTACCGACCAAAACCGGCTGGTTTTTGCTGTGGCGTTCTACGATCTCTTCAACTACAGCTTTGAACTTGCCATCGATGCTCTTATATACGACATCTGCCATGTCATTCCGTTTGTTCGGACGGTTGGTAGGAATCTGCAATACTTCGAGGCCGTAGATTTTCTTAAACTCTTCTTCCTCGGTTTTCGCGGTACCCGTCATCCCCGCAAGCTTGCGGTACATCCGGAAGTAGTTCTGGAATGTAATTGTAGCGAGCGTCATGCTCTCGTTCTGTACCTCGATGCCTTCCTTCGCTTCAATCGCCTGGTGCAACCCGTCACTATAACGACGACCAGCCATCAGACGGCCTGTGAACTCATCGACGATCATGACTTCTTCTTCGCTGACTACGTAGTCGACGTCACGACGCATGATTACATTCGCCTTCAGTGCCTGTACGATGTGATGGTTAAGCGTAACATTGGCGTGATCATACAAGTTCTCAATGCCAAATGCCTTTTCCGCCTTAGCCACACCGCCTTCAGTCAAGGCTACGGATTTCACTTTGATATCAACTGTAAAGTCTTCTTCCGGCGTCAGACGTTTCACGAAACGGTCTGCTGCATAATACATATCCGTAGACTTCTGTGCTTGTCCAGAAATGATCAGAGGCGTACGCGCCTCATCGACCAAGATGGAATCCACCTCGTCAATGATACAGAAGAACAGCGGACGTTGTACCATTTGCTCTTTGTAGAGCACCATGTTGTCACGCAGATAGTCAAACCCGAATTCATTGTTCGTTCCGTACGTAATATCACAAGCATATGCATGCTGTTTCAGCGCATGGTCCATGCCGCTCAGGTTAACCCCTACCGTCATGCCCAGGAATTCGTAGATCTGTCCCATTTCCTGACTGTCACGCTGTGCCAAATAGTCATTGACGGTAACGACGTGTACCCCTTTGGACATCAATGCATTCAGGTAAACCGGGAGAGTTCCCACGAGGGTTTTACCTTCACCCGTTTTCATCTCGGAGATGCGACCCTCATGCAAAGCAATACCACCAAGCATCTGTACGTCATAATGACGTTTGCCCAGAACACGGCGGGATGCTTCACGTACCGTTGCAAATGCTTCCGGTAGAAGCTCGTCCGTTGTTTCCCCTTTTTCGATACGGGCACGGAATTCCTCGGTTTTGGATTTCAGTTGCTCATCAGACAATGCCTGAAATTGTGGTTCCAGTTTATTGATCACATCGACCGTCTTCATCAGACGTTTAACATCACGTTCGTTCATGTCGCCGAAGATCTTTTTGACAAGTCCTAGCATGGTATACCCCTTTCGTGCAAAACAGAATAGACCCCCTGCTGCCGCCATGCGACACCATCGGATGGATATGTGCATCCACTTGCCCGGGGGTGACAAACGATATAAAACATTAATATGGATGAATCAACTCCAGGCTTGACCAGGGTTACTCATGAAGCTGATTCGATATTCACGGACTCGCTCCTTGCATAATAAGGGCAATTCCAAACCTTACGAATCATGTTCATGGTGCTGTGCCTGTCATTGATTATGATTAGCGATCATTCGTTGACAATTCCTCATCAGGACAATGATTCTCTTGCATAAATTGTAACAGTTTGTAAGGGTCGCCGCAACACGCCGAGGCATACTTCTTGGAACTTCTGGAGCCTCTTCGTACACGTTTAAGTGCAAAAAATCATAGCCGTTAGCGGAAGCCTTTCTTTTCGCTGCTATATTTTCAGATCATATGGTTAGTTCAAGAAAATGTTCGTGGTAAAATTGGAACCTTTTCTCAGTTTACTGAGTCTATCATAAAACTCCATTATTTACACATTAAGAGTGTAAAAGTTCAACTTTTTAGTGGGCAGCACTCCTGCTTCCTACTCTCTATTAGACGCAGCTGCATGGGAAATAGTTTCATAAACTTAATTGCACAATTTTCCCGGCTGCGTCCATGCAGAAAAGAGCCCCATCCCGTATGGGACAGAGGCTCTTGTTAGTTTGTTCATTTAATCATACAGGATACTAAGATGTCCTCCTGTAGTCCAATTTTCGTAAGTACTCATTTTAACCTTTAATGGGTCATTCAGCGTCATCGTACATAGGTGATTAACCTTGCTCGATTAAACCATATTTCCCATCGTTCCGTTTGTACACGACGCTGACCTCTTCATTCTCAATGTTGGAGAATACGAAGAAATTGTGGCCGACCATGTTCATTTGGAGGATTGCCTCTTCCACGTCCATCGGTTTCAACATAAACCGCTTGGTCCGTACCACTTCCAGATCATCGTCCTCTGTATCCATATCCAGTTCAGCAGTAGCTACTGTACCTGTCGGATCTTCAACGAAGAGGGTTTTCAAGCTGCCTTCCTGGCGGAACTTCCGGTTAACTTTCGTTTTGTGTTTACGGATCTGACGTTCCAACTTGTCCACCACAGCATCAATGGAAGCGTACATATCGTCGCTCTCATCTTCAGCGCGGAGCACAATGCCTTTCAAAGGGATCGTCACCTCAACCGTATGCAAGCCTCTCGTCGTGCTCAATGTAACAGCACCGTCAGAGTTAAGGGGTGCATCGAAATACTTCTCGAGTCTACTCAACTTTTTGTCGACATAATCTTTCAAAGCATCGGTAACCTCGATTTGTTGACCTCGAATACTTAAATTCATAGGGCACTCCTCCTTTTCCTTTGCCACTTCATTATAACACGAATGTAAGCGCCATGTAAAAACTCCCGGTGACCGAATCATGACATCTGTTCAAGTCACATCTGCCCACCTACGTGTAACGCCATATTTCGCGATATTTCATCATATTTAGGCGAAATCTCGTATTTACAAGATTTTAATATTAGGCGCTTGATGATGTAATTAACCGTTTTCCTCATTCCTCAATCTATTATGTAATATCTTAAAATGAATCTATTAGAAAAACAAAAAAAGACCCCGGAAAACCGGAGTCTATTGCTAGCGATAATTCAATTGGTAACCATCTAACCATATATGTAGGTCGGATTGTCCGGATGATTATAATTTGATTACGTTAGCGGCTTGAGGTCCACGTGCGCCTTCGACGATGTCGAATTCTACGGATTGACCTTCTTCCAAAGTTTTGAAGCCTTCGGATTGAATTGCGGAGAAGTGTACGAATACGTCGCCGCCATCTTCAGTCTCGATGAAACCGTAACCTTTTTCTGCGTTGAACCATTTTACTTTACCTTGCATGCACTAACATTCCCTTCGTCATCAAATGAAGTGAAGCTCTGGCCAAGACCTTAGCCCACAATTCAGACTATACCATCCAGACTTATCCATTGTCAATTGGTAAAGAAAATGTTTTATTGGTATTATTTTGTAGATAATTGTTGAATAATCTCTTAATCTTTGCAGCTTTTATTATATTGTGCTCACTCAAAACCATAAATTATCCACCTTTTCAGACATTCACTTATAGAAAGAGGGGTTAATCAATTCTTGATCAGTAAACTTAAATGGCCCATAGAGGAATATTGCTTCTCTGTAAGGAACTCAATAATATTTTTCACATATACATTTGTGTGTTCAGATGTCTTAGTAAACGACTGAATTAACTTTAAAACTATATCTGTGGTCAAACCTTTATGTTTTATCGACATGCCGATAAGAAGAAGCTTTAGCAGTACATAATGACTTACCAATATAATATAGACCTTAAAGATGTCTCTACTTTCACTTTTAGGGAACAAATGTGAATAAATAAAGTTAACAGCGTAATTTTCAAAAATATACTCATGTTCATCCATGAAGGGTTTATAATAGGATGAATAACCATCTTGATAAAAATCAATCAGATCTTTTTTCTCAGTTGCAGCCTTGTGCTCTTCTAATCCGTCCAAATAATCTTGCACACAAGACGCAAATCTTGCATTAGAGCCTATGTTCCCAAGATTTTTAGAAATAATATTGTTTAGCGTAATAAATTGAAATTCATGATCTTGTGGAAAAGTCCCATAGTCTTGTAACTCTGCATTATTATTGATCATCTCTTTGAAATTTTCAATCAAACCTTTAATATCACTTTCACTTTCTAGCTTTTGATTGATCAACCGTTGCAGTTGTTCACAGAACAAACCCATTATGATTAGCCTATGTGGGAAACTGTAATTCCGATTTTGAATGATTTCAATAGCAAAAATTCGGATATCCCAGAAAAAATTCATGAATGTGGGATTTGGCTGATCAGTAATAACCTTACCCTTTGATTGAGCATTTTTTTGCAGCATGGCCTCAGTATGTGTAAACTCCATTTTTTCAGGATTTAACAATGCTAATCTGGCCGCTTCCGGACATGACATCACCGCCGAGATTTCCTGTTCATTATTTACCCAAAATATATTTCGGGGATACGTGGCACAAATAGGAGCCAAATATCTCTCTCCAAGTGTTGCTTGTATGGTACATAGCTTTTGTTCGTCTAACATGGAACAACATCCGGTGGTACCATCCATTTTCATTCTTGCAAACTGTTCATTGGTTCTTGAAGGGGTATCAACCTTTTCAATACCTGTTCTAAAGCTTTCTCTTAACGCTTTCTGGGGAACATTAGTAAGATTAGTGTAGGTTGTTTTATCAATTTGCACCTTCCATCCTATACAGCAACTATCCTCACATTCAGTTCCAATACATTTAAAATCTAACATATATTTCGGTACAAGCGCTGATGAATTATTCATAATTATCCCACTCCTCAATCACGATTTTGTTTGCTAATTATTTTATATTAATAAAATAAATTGAGATTTAATGTTTTTAAGACTTCTCTTCTATAAAAATGATTAACTTATCAAAGCATCTAAAGATTTATTCATAGTTTAATATCGGCATCCACGACTCAGATAATTAACTCAGTTAAAGAGTAAAAAACAAAAAAACCGAATTTTCAAAGAAAATTCGGTTAACTTTATCACTTTCTATCATCGATGAATAAGCTGTCTGGAATGTAAGTTGTCTGATATGCAACCTGCTGAGCTTTGATTGCACCCTGCTTCTCCAGGAAATCAGAAGCTTCATTTTTAAAGAATTCCATCCGAGATTTTATTAGAGAATCGTAGCTAAGAATAGACACAATCTGTTCTTTTTCTTCTTCAGTAGGCTTCTCTTGGAGGAACAGAAGTTGCTGAACAAGTAACTCCCTCTCCCCCGTAAAGCTCTCCAACTCTTCATACGTCACTTCACTTAACCTATCTACCATTTGAACAGTTAATAAGGCTAATTTAATTAGGACTTCCTGAAAATTCATGTTTAGCCCTCCGCTATCATCCCAGGTGATCTGGCCACCTCTACCCATGCTTCTCTCAGTTCAGAAAGGTGCTCCAATACTTCCATAGCTATATCCTTATTCTTTTTAATATTAGCTTCTACGAGCCGATTCAACATATACTCATATATGGACAACAAGTCAGTAGAAATGGCGTAATTAAAGTTTAAAGATGCAATTAATTCATTAATAATGGCTTGAGCCTTACAGAAGTTATTGTTAGCCTTCTCTATATTCTGCTCATCCACACCATCAATCCCTATATTGACAAAACGAATGGCTCCATCATATAACATAATCAGTAATTTAGGTTTAGAGGCAGTCTGCGCTTGCGTCTGTTGATACTTTTGATACGGTGAAGTAATCAATTATATTGCCCTCCTTATAATCAAGACAAGAAGCTGGTAAGTGATCCAGAGATACTATTATACTTGTTAATTGCCACTTCCATGGCGGTGAACTGCTTATAGTACTGTGATTCCTTCCTTGTCATGAGACTGTTCATAGTCGTAATTCGATTGTCAATATTTCTAAGTTCTACTCCCATTAAGCTGGTAGCCAGAAATGATGCATTCAAGTCACTATTTGTTTTCGAAGTTCCCGCTTTTTGGGCCATGCTTTCTAGCGAAGTTGAGGAAATCTTCCGCAACCTTGTATAAATGCCGTCCGTGGCATCATATCTTTGGCTTGTTCCGGATGAGCCAATTTTGCCCGAACTAAATGCATTAGCAACAACATCCGGGTCTGAAGCAATAGCCTGTTTTAATTTATCTTCATCCAAATACAGCTTCCCTTTTTCAGACCATGTTCCTGTAGTAATACCAAGATCGGCAAGATTTATTTTTTTTCCATTACCAAGATCAATATCCTCGATAATTGCTGATCTCATGTCTGAAATTGCTTGTCTTAATATACTATCGTTTTTCAACATCCCGCTCTTGGCTTTATCTTCCCAGAGCTTGATCTCATCTTCTTTCATATCCTCTTTTTGTTCCGAAGTTAGCGGTGTATATTTCAAATACCTTTCTTCATCACTCTTGCTATTGAGTGCTGCCAATATTTCATTATATGCAGTCACAAATTGTTTAACGTTATCTACAATTTTATCAGTATCCTGTACCACTTCAATTTTGGAAGATTGCCCAGTAGAATGGACTCCTGTCAAGTTAATTTCTACACCATTCAATGTAAAACGGTTAGATGTTTGCTGCATGGAAATTCCATTAACTGTTAATTTAGCATTCTGTCCACCTGTTGGTGGTGCCAAATTGAATTGATCAATAATATCACCACTAAAACTGAGTTGTGCATCAGCTCCTGTGGCTTTGTTTGTTAATGAAAGCTTACCCAATGTTGGGTCATATACAGCTGTCACTCCAGCATCCTTATTGTTGTTGATTTTAGCGACCATGGAATCAATTGTATCTGCAGCATCAATGTTTATATCAACATCGTTTATCGTAATCTTCGTTTCGGTTGAAATGTCGGAAATGAGAGTAGATCCTGATTTATTACCAATACCAGTAGTACTTACAGTACTCGCCGCCTTAGCTAGTTGTTGTACACTAATATCAAGCGAACCCGTACTCGCGGATCCTGTAGCTGAAGCAGATAATACACCAGCTGTTCCACTAACTTCAGCCTTTTTTGTTTGTGTAGAACTGCTAAGACTCAAATTCATTAAGTTTGTATTCGAGAATGTAATTAGCTTTGAACTAATTTCTCTATAACCGTCACGTTTCCATTCAACCAATTGCTTTTGTTGATTAAGCTTGTCTAATGGTAACCTTTGGGCTTTCATTAGTTTAGCTACCATTGAATCAATATCCATACCTGAAGCAAGACCTGTGAGTCTCATAGTTTGATATCCTCCTTAAATTTTTTCATCAATAATCAATCCCGTAATTTCCATCATTCGTGCTGCTAGATCCAAAATTTTTTCCGGAGGAACTTCACGAATCAAATCCCCACTTTCCTTATCTAACACTTTGATCATAATTGTATGAGTTTGTTCATGCATAGAAATCTCAAATGCCTTCTGAGGCCCTTGAATTGCACGAATCGCTTTCTGAAGATCAGCAATTATTTTTTCTTGGTCCATAGGAGCATTGCCTGTTGTAGGGGTTCTAATCTTCTGGTTTTCCTTTAAATCAGAAGAAGATCCAGTTGATAAAGCGGACGAGTGGCCAGTTGAGAGTATAGAATTTAATGAAGATTGTGTTGATAATTTCGTATCCATATTTCATCCTCCTATTATCATCCAAATTGATTTAAAAATGCCGGTATGTAGTTTCAATTACTATATATATCGGTTAAATCTTGACTTAATTTAGGCTAATATAGAGAAATCCCAAAATTCATCCTCAAAACGCAACAAAAAAGAGGCCTTGAAAATCAAGACCTCTGAGTTGATTGTATATCTTAACGAAGCAAGGAAAGAACGCCTTGTGGTGCAGAGTTTGCTTGTGCCAACATGGATTGGGAAGCTTGCAACAAGATGTTATTCTTGGACAGAGCAACCATTTCCTTAGCCATATCTGTATCACGGATACGGGATTCAGCTGCAGTCAAGTTCTCAACAGTAGTACCCAAGTTGTTGGAAGTGTACTCCAGACGGTTTTGAACAGCACCAAGTTTCGCACGTTCAGTGGATACAGATTTGATAGCCGTTTCAATATCAGTAGTAGTTTTTGAATTATCTAGACCTGCGAAATCAGTAGTATCAATTGTACCAATAGCAATGTTTGTAGTACCGTTGTCGCTAACGATGATATTAGCACCACCAGTGATACTCATGCCATTGAATTTCGTAGTAGTCATGATTTGGTCGATTTGACCTCCCAGTTCATCCAACTCTGCATCAATGTTAGCTTTATCTTCTGCTCCATAAGTTCCGCTCGCTTTTTGAACATTCAGTTCTTTCATACGAGTCAACATGGAGGATACTTCGTTCATCGCACCCTCAGCTGTTTGTACAAAAGAAATTCCGTCTTGAGCATTACGTTGTGCTTGCTCCAGACCACGAATTTGGCCACGCATGGACTCGGAGATGGACAAACCAGCAGCATCGTCAGCAGCACGGTTGATGCGCAAACCAGAAGCCAGTTTCTCCATGTTTTTGCTTGCAGCTGTGTTATTCAAAGTCATGTTACGGTGAGTGTTCAAAGCTGGTACGTTGTGATTGATAATCATTGTTTATTTCCTCCCTGAAATGGTTATATGCCCACATCCATGTGGTATTAGCGTCTTCACAGGTCGGCCGCCCTGAGGATTACCGCCTTAATATATATATCGACGGCATGACATAATTTGTTTATAGTAATCTCAACTTTTTTTCTAATTTCTATCTCACATTTTAGGATTGAAGTAACTTTTGAGTAGAATCATTTGTTTTTCCCAAACTCTTCTATCGATTTTTGCAGTGTTTCCAGATGCATCGCCGCATCTTGATTGTTTTGTTCAATCGCGTCAAGAACTTCCTTACGATAGATATCAATATCTCTTGGAGCTGCTATACCAATTTTCACATTCTCTCCATCTACGGATAGCACCGTCAGCACGATATCTTCTGAAATGACAATGGATTCACCCTTTTTCCGTGTAAGTACCAGCACTAGATGTCACCATCCTTGCTAAGAGAATCTTCATCTTTCCATAATGCATGTTTAGTTGTGTATTCTGTATCTTGCAGCACAATCTGTTTGCCTATCTTTTTTTGTTTATTGAAAACAATTGGAGCCAGCAAGTTTGCGGTTGCGTTTCGAATCTCATCGTGTAGTGTGACAATACATCGAACTCCTACGTCATCTGGATCTGTTACACCCAAATCTTCTACGTTTTCAGGTGAAAGTTCAAACTCATATTCCGGATGAAAATCAAATGGATTAACGGTTACAAAGGCTACTGCCGGTTCTTTAACTGAACTGAAGAGACTGAACACTTCGTCATGCTGCTGCAAATCAAACGTTTTTAGTTCTTCAAATCCTGGAATTCCTTTAACAAAAGTATATGTTTCTTTTAAGGTCTGCTTTTCAGTTGTACCAGCTTTATTGTCCTGATTCATTTTGTTCACCCTCCTAATTAGTAAAAAAAGCTACGGACTGTTCTCTGTCCATAGCTTACGGTGTATCTATGATTAAAATCAAATATTACCTCATAAAGTCCATTAGTGTGGGTTGCATGATTTGAGCAGAAGATTTAAGAGCTGCTTCATAAATCGTCTGTGCGGACGAAGCCTGAATCATCAAGCTTGCAACATCAGCGTCCTCAATTTTGGATTGAAGAGTTGTGAAGTTCAAGCTTTCATCGCTTAAACGATTCTGCACTAATTGAACTCGGTTACTACGAGCACCTACTTCTGATAAGCTGGATTGCATTTTTACTGACCTAGATTCTATATTCTGTAACTCTTGCTGTGCAGCAGCCTGATCACCACTTGCCAATGCGGTCGAAAGATTATCAATAACTTTAAATATGTTGTCAGCTTCACCTTTACCCCCGAAAAAATCTGAGCCGGAAGTGTTAATTTGAAAACTGACCTGCTCACTGATCGAATACATAACGGCTTGGTTATCGGTCTCAACATCATAATACTCTGTTACACTAGAGGATAGTTCGTAAGGCTGTTTATCATAAGTTTGTCCGTTAAAGATATACTTTCCGCGAATTTGGGAGTTTCCAATTTCCGCAAGGTGCTTCTTCAGTTCTTCTACTTCAAGATTAACCGCTTCGAGTCCGTTATCCGGAAGGGTACCATTAGAACCTTGAACAGCCAGCTCCTTTAACCTTTTCACTACATCCAAAGCTTGCTGCATATTTGAATCCGTCGCATCCAGCCAGCTAACAGCTGCATCCGTATTGGATTGATACTGCTCATTAGCCGCGAGCTCTGCACGGTAACGGAGCGCGTAAGTCACTCCGACTGGATCGTCAGAAGGTTTATTGATTTTGCGCCCAGTGGAAATCTGGTTGGACATGTTATCCATTCGGTTCAGGTTGCGGTTCAGGTTACTGAGCATCTGAGTGCTCATCATCCCTGAGGTTACGCGAATAGCCATTATTGGTTACTCCTCTCTATTTCTTAGCGACCGACTACACCAGTGCTGTTAATCAGTTTATTTAGCAATTCATCATAGGCAGTCATGAATCGGGCAGCTGCACTATACGCGTGCTGGAATTTGATTAGGTTACTCATCTCTTCATCGAGTGATACGCCACTTACGGATTGGCGATTCAAGTCAACCTGCTCCGTGAGGAGTTGAGCATTTTGTGCCTGACGGTTAGCTTCTTGGGTCTGGACACCAAGTTGTCCTACAATTGCGCCAAAAAAATCATCTACCGTAGTCGGTTTGGACAGTCCAGTACCAAAATCGAATTTTATATCTTTTAATCCAGCCATGGCCAGTGCCAAGCTGTTATTCCCCAGAACTACACTCTCACCTGTACCTGTTCCCGTTGTACGCATCGAAGTTGCAATGTTATTTGGATCATTCTGAATATCCGTACTTAAGGTAATGTTCCCAGCCGTGATCGTTCCTGAGCCATCTTTGGTTGTAAAGAAGTCTCCACCTGCTGTTGGTGTGTTACCACTAAGCGTATAACCCAGTTTGTGTAGTCCATTAATCCCTTGAACCGTCACTTTCAAATCAGATGTTAGCGTTCTATTGTTATTGGCATCGGAATAAGTCACGTTGTTGAAAACCGTACCGCTAGGCAATACGGATCCAGCAGGAATGGTAATCTCAATATCCCCGGTTGCGAGCGTATTCGCCAGCTGATCGATCTGGTTGCGATAGTCTGCCACATATTGATCACGGGAGTGAATCATTCCGTAAACTTCGCCACCCGTTAGCGTTCCCGCTTGATAGGCGTTCTCCAAAATATCAGCTGTTACAGGAACAACTGCTGCTCCGGTAACGGCTACTTGGCCTGCAATCGTTACCTGGTAGCCGCTATCCAGTTCTGTTATCTGAACGCCAGCAATCTTGGACAGCTGGTCTACTGCATAATCGCGTTGGTCACGTAAGTCATTGGCATTGTCCCCAAGCTGCTCCACTTTTACAATGTTGTTATTCAGATCCGCGATGGACTGCAGATATGAGTTAATTTCGGTTGTTTTTAATGAAACGTTGTTGGTCAGATCGTTAGTCAGTGCATCCAATTGGAGACTGATCTGATTCAAACCATCTGTTAGCGCTAACGTTGTTTCCTTCACGATCTTGCGGTTAGTAACATCCTGCGGGTCTTGGCTAAGATCGGACCAGGAGTTCCAAAAGTTATTCAGAACGGTACGAATCCCCGTATCCGAAGGCTCATTCATAATCGTCTCGAGCTTTTCCAGTGTGCTGTTCCGGATTGTCCAGCCTCCAAGTGATGTATTTTCATTACGGAACTGGCCATCCAGAAAAGATTCACGCACACGCATAATGGAGTTAAACTCAACCCCTGTTCCAAGCTGACCTGGAGATGTCGTGCGATAAAAGGCCACAGCGTCAATCGGATCTGCCGCAGTCATGTTAACGACTTGACGCGAATAACCCGGTGTATTTGCATTGGCAACGTTATGTCCTGTAGTGTTCAAAGCGGCGGTTTGCGTAATTAAACTGCGTTTGGCCGTTTCAATTGAATGGAATGTTGAAGCCATGTTGTTTTTCCCCCATTATTAAGCCCGAGTATCAAAGAGTCCGGAGCGAGCCATACCGTAAGGCTTCTCTGAAGGATTCTGATAAGTGGCCTCTGATTCAGAATGAAATGACATTGTCTCAATAAAGAAGTCGATGTACGATAGTGACTGTTTGATCAGCTGTTGGTTGGCTTCATTCAGAAACTTCACCTTTTGCAGCACATCCGTTAATGAGGTTTGAGCCTGGAGAAGCTTCTTCTTCTCAGCCGCATCAAAAACGAGTCTCATTAGCTCACTAATCGTTAGATTCAGTTTCGACTTGATGCCACGTTCCTCCAGGAACTGATGGACGGCCTGAAGTCTCTGCTGCTCGATCAATTCAATTTTTTTAGCCAATTTGGATTCTTGATTGATCAGAGCGATCAGTGTCTCGACTTTGTTGGCCACAACCGCTTCCTTCTTTTGTTCTCCCAATACCAGCATATCCTCATGTGCGGCTTGCAGCTGTTCAAGTACATCGATTATTGATTCAATTGCCATGTGTCCTCCTATTGATTAGGGAAGTTCTTAAAGTATGGAGCGAGCTTCTCAGCGAGCTTCTGGCTGTCTACTTGATACGTTCCCGAATTTACCTGTTCCTTCAATT
The DNA here is from genome assembly GCF_004000925.1 of Paenibacillus illinoisensis NBRC 15959. GTDB lineage: Bacteria > Bacillota > Bacilli > Paenibacillales > Paenibacillaceae > Paenibacillus > Paenibacillus illinoisensis. Next base: position 56,885 of record NZ_BIME01000019.1, read on the forward strand.
CCTGAATGCGCTGCGTACGTGCTGCATCCTGTGTACGACTTTGATCTTCAAGCATCTTCATCGCCTCCGGAGAAATGGATACTTCGTCCTTACGGCGGCTTTTCTTAGCGTCAGCCTGCTGATTGGATTCAATGTTCCTTTGGTAGGAGTTAATAGCACCAATTCTATTCGGTTCATTGATTTTCATACGAACTACACTTCCTTCGCCTTTGGATTTTTACATTATCTTTATCATAGCGAACAATTCGGATAATAAAAAAAACCGATAATCTTTAATAAGTTTATCGGTACGTTCTAAAACATTTGTTATAGCAGGAACTGCATTTAAGCCCTCGTTCCTATGAATCCCGCAGTTTGTCGACAGCATTGTAGGCTCGTCCGCCTATATTGCCATTATCCTTCTGACCTACCTCACGTGCTGCCCCAGCCAAGTCTTTCGTTAAGCGATTACGGCATGAGTCACACATATGCCCTTCCCGGATTAGCGTTCCACATACCTCACAAGGATACATCATATTCGGGGCGTTTTCGATGGAAATCCGTCCCTCCCGGATGAACTTGGTGATCTGCTTGATGGAAATCTCCGTTGCATCCGATAGTTCCTGTATGTTAGTGCCTTTATTTTCCCGCAAATAATCTACGCAAGTCTGATATTCCTGTTCTATTTCCTTAATGCAATTCGAGCAAACATCCCGAAAATTCAATGCATATAATCTACCACAGCGAGGACAATTACCCAGATTCATCGCTCAAACGCCCCTCTCAAACTTCCTCATTCCGATGGATAATACCTATACATTACCTTATTTTCTCGCACCAAGTCCATAGTCTATTTGCGCATCAAGAGGAGCAAGAATGCGTACATACGCAAATTTTCAGAAAATATTTTATGGCTATAATTGAATAATTCCTATAATTTCCTCATTGTGAAAAAGGTTTTTTCTTTTATTTCATGATAATCTATTACATCTCTAAAATTCAAACTCTCCTGTAATCTTAAATATTGCTATGATCGCGCTAATGTGAGTGTATAGATCTCTACTGGAATGTCACCTGTGACAGCTGCATTTAAAATAACCTTACCACACGCGTCCATGGTGCTGCCCGTTGTGTAAATATCATCGATTAATAACAATTTAAGTGGACAAGAATGTTCTCTAGCAGAATTAGATTCTGCTTTGCCTATGTATAGGTCCCTTAAAGTATCCATTATGCCGGGGCTTATTGAAAAAGCTTCCTTCATCGTCTCAATCCGTTCGCCACGTGTCTTGAAGCTCTGCTTCGTGGTGTTGATCCGGCGCTGCAGCAGATCAACTACGGGTAGACGGCAGGCTGCGGCGAGTCCGGAAGCGAGCCGCTCGGCCTGGTTGAAGCCGCGCTCGGCAAGGCGCTCGTTGCTGACGGGGACGTAAGTCACCACGTCAGGCCGCCATCGCGGCTTGGGGCTTGGGAGCAGCGACTTCGGTTGGCGTGTCGCTGCTTGAGGGTTGGCGCGGACGGCTGTTGATGCGTGTGCGCCAGGCGATTGAACTCGCGCGTAAGTTGACGCGCGCGGATTCGGTGGATGTATGCTGGCATCCACCGGAGGTAGAGCAGAGGTGGCGAGATGAGCCACGGAAGCTTGGGTTTCTTTTGCCGCTACCAAACTCAGTTCTTCACTCATGGCTTGAAAGGCTTGAATGAGAAGTGACGTTAACAGCTGTGCGTAGCGCTCGTGGCCCCTGAATTTGTACATGCCGATCCATTCTTTCATAAGAGCATTGTATTGGACGGCACTGCGGTTGCAGATAAACGAACGATTGGCCATATGTGGGCGGATGCAGTCCGGACAACCGATAGCACGACCACAACGCAGACAGCGGATGGAGCGAATCCATGGGATCTGCTGAGCGCATCGTGTGCAAATCCCCGGGTAGGTTGGAGACAGTACGGCACGAGTGCCACAGGTCAGGCAGGTTGCCCCAGGTGGAGCAAACAGGTTATGTAGGCGATGCGTCAGTTGGTGAACAAAGTCAGATATGTTGTTAAGCGGATTAAACATGATGCCAGCACCTCCTTGAATGGAGTGAATTTAAGATTGGTTCTGCTCGTGCAGGTAGCCCTTGCGATGTGCAATGGTGTTCATTTTCCGGATCTGTGCCACTGCCTTGACCTGAGAACGGGTGCGCCGGGAGGATGCAAAGACGACTCTGCCTGCCGGATCATCCATGGAACGCCCTGCTCTGCCCGCCATCTGTACCAGTGAAGCCTCATCGAAGAGTCCATTATCTGCATCCAAAATAAATACATCGCTGCGCGGAATGGTCACTCCCCGCTCCAGAATGGTGGTCGTTACCAACAGACGGATGTCTCGTTCGCGGAATGACATGACTTTACTTGCCCGGTCCGTATCTTGGGATGAAGTCCCTTGGATATGGATTTTGGGGAATATGCCCCGCATCAGGTTAACAAATGCCTCAATCTGGGCAATGCGCGTTACAAATACAAACACCTGGGCATCACGCTGCAAGGAGGTTTGGATGCTATTCTTCAGGGCAGCGGGAAGGCTCCGTTTTTTAATACATTCAGCAACAGTCGGTATCTTGATCAACTGCGGAACGGGCAGAGGATAGCGGTGAAAGCGTACCGGTACCCTAGCATGAGCAAGTTTCCGCTGTGATACTTCTTTTTGCAGCCGGGCTGGCGGGGTAGCAGACAGATATATGAAATTCCCATCCGGCTTGCAGGAAGCTGCCGCGGCATGAGCGAGCATGGGATCATTGTGATAGGGAAAGGCGTCGAGCTCATCAATGATGACCAGATCGAATCCTTGGTAAAAACGCATCAACTGATGCGTAGTGGCTAGGGTGAGCTGTGCGTCTTTCCACCGCTCGGTACTGCCTCCGTATAAGGTGGCCAGCGTAACGTCAGGAAAGGCTTTGGCCAGCCGGGGCGCAAGCTCCAACACCACGTCTCTACGCGGCGTTGCTACAAGCGCTCGCCCGCCACGCTCCAGTGTATGCTGGAGCAGCGGGAAGATCATCTCGGTCTTGCCGGCCCCGGTCACGGCCCACAGCAAGAACCGCCCCGGCCCCTCCTCTGCGGAGGTAGGCCGGGCCAAATACGCCAGCGCCGCAGTAGCTGCCGCGCTCTGCGCTGCGCTAAGCCCCCACCGGGCGAGCCCGCCGCCGGTGGCAAGAGCGGCCGTGCCCCGCACGGCCGCAGGCGCTGTGCTGCGCAGCAGCAGCGCACAGGCACGGCTGCGCCCCAATGCGAGGCATGCCTCGCAGTAGGCGCACGCCGCCAGGCCGCAGGCAGCGCAGGGCACGCGCTGCCTGGCAACGCTGCCGCACCGGCGGCAGCGGGGCGCGCCTTGCGCGCTGAGCCACGCGGGCTGGCGGCGCGTGGGCAGTTCCAGGGCGGCTGTGATGCTCAGCCGCCCGTGCAAACGCGCGAGCTGCGCAGCCGCGCGCCAGGAGGCCAGCTGCGGGACGGTGTCCGCCAGCAATTGGCGGCCGCGAAGCCGCTCAGCAAGCAGAGCTGCGCCCTGCTCCAGCTGAGCCCACCCTTCGGCGGGATAAGCAATAGGCATCCCGCCCACCCCAGCTCCCCTGAAGGCAGCAGCAATCCCACTTGTCCCAGCCCTACGTTCAGCTGCAGCTATCCCCGCTTCTCCCCCCAAACCTGCACCTTCTTTTCTGGCTGCTTGTTCTCCCGACAGCTTGTCATACTCCTCCACTTTACGGCGCGTATATGCCAGCCAATGTCTCTCATTCCACTGATCCATTCCGCGCTCTGGCTCAAAATGTTCAACCAGCCATGACGCCTGACTTAGCGGCAACGCTTCATCCAACAACAACCAGCTAAGCACCTGCTGACCACTCACACCTTCCAACCACCAAGTGACATCCACCCGCAGATCCAAGGACAATAGCATGTTCCACCTATCCCTGACTCGGCACACATAGAGCGCAACTCTCATCCCATCTCCTCCTCAAACTGAACTTCCATTTGAACGCAAAAAAAAGCACACGCTTACCCGGCTTTCTGCCGGAGCATGTGCTTCATGTCCTGATTTCATCCAATGTCTTATCTTATTGTCTTTTTACTATATCAATTGCTCCAGTGCAGGACAAGCTTTTAGGAATTTATAATTCATGTTTTAGGCCCATTTTACCAAATTAACGAATACCCCAAATCAATCTCATAAAGTGCGAAACTTTTTCCAATCGGTACCGTCTATACTTTTAAGTTAAGATGTACGGTTTCAAATTGCTTCTTACATCAAACTCAGCAGTTCAACATCCAATCAATAACCATAGATTGCATAAAAACCCATTTTTAATTTAACAGCAGACTTGACTACAATGAACAAAAAAAGATTACAGCTATGCTGTAATCTTCATGTGGATCTATGGAAACCAATTCGATTCAGGCTTTAAATAAAAATTAATGCTCAGGCTCACGCAGATCAATAAGTCGAAACGTACGATCTCCATTTGGTTTTGGACGTTCCATATCGGGTGGTACAGCTGCCAGGTATGAAGGCTCCAACCCCTGCTTGCGCATTAGCTTTTCAATAATCCGAACCGTTTCCGATTCCATACGATCAGCAACAACTGTCAATGTGAAGCTCTTTCCACGGTAAAACAGCTCCCGGCAAAGTGCTCTTACAACGCCTTCGATCCGCTGTTCCTGATTGGAAGGAATGAGCAAAATCTGCTCGTAACCCTCGGGTTCCGGACGAGAAAGATGACGCTGGTGCATGGCATGAACGGCCACTGCCGCCAGGAAGTATATGAGCAGAATCATAGTCAAATGAGCAACCATGGCAACTGCACCTCCTCGGAAGGTCA
>NZ_BIME01000020.1 GCF_004000925.1 Paenibacillus illinoisensis NBRC 15959
ATTCGAACCCCCGACCGACGGCTTAGAAGGCCGTTGCTCTATCCAGCTGAGCTACTGAGACATAAATTTTTTCAAGCAAAAATGATTTTATCATAAATAATGATGAATATCAAACATTTTATTTAAATAACTTATTCGTATATGATGTTTGGCGGCAGGGAACGTTTTTTTCATTATATTTAAGGTTATGTTAGAATATCAGGAGAACTCAGAAAATAGATCGACATTCGTTTAATATACATCTATTTATGGTTGATTCCGACTGGAGATTGAGGATATAGAGGAGGTGCTCCTATCAAGGAATCCACGACCCCGGAAAACGAGCACAGTAACAATATTGTTCTGTTTCCTAAGACGCTGGACTATTACCAGATTCAATTAACTGTCATGCTTGAAAATGAGCGATATGGGGAAGCCATGAATCTGCTTCGCTTCTTGCTGCAATGTCAGGGACAGGAAGAACGTCATTATGATGAATGGCGGGCTCTACTGGAGTGGCTTGAAGCTGCGTTCCCTCATTATGCGGAAGATTCCTCTATTGCCCCGGATGTACAAGAAGAAGAGGAAATCAGTGAGGAAGATATGGCACGTCAGCACGCCAGGTCCAAGCTGGAGCAGGATCAAGGATATGCGGATAAGCTGCTTCGAACAGTAATGGAAGAACCGCTATCCGAACAAACGATGCTTGCATTGGAGCAGCTGGCCTATCTTGAACTTCCGGAGATCGATGAGGCACTCAGTAGCTGGTTGACCGATAAATCTCTTCATCCACTGTTGCAGTTCCGGGTGTTGCAAACCTTGCGACGTCGCGGTACGCAGGGCTTCATCACGTTCACAAGAGGGGAAGAGCAGGTTGAAGTGGAGATTGATACGGTCCCTCTGCGTCCGGAGGATTTTCCGCTTCAGATCGTGCGCATTCTCGAGCGAGTGGCCGATCAGACGGAAGTTCACGAACCGACACTCTTTTATTTTGCACAGGAACTTTGGATCCAGTTTGTCATGGCGGTGTATGGAACACGAGATTACGATTCCATGCTGGAAGATAATGATTCCATGACAGATATATGGGCAGCAGCACTACATATGACCGTTGCAGACAGCCTGGGAGGCTCCCACGACGAAGAAGATACCCGTTCAATGTATGCTGTAACTGGTGCGATGCGCTTCCGTCTGGAGCAGGCATATCGTTCGATGAAGCAGTTTGTTTCTGCAGGTTTGGGGGGCCAATAAGGGCCGGAAACGTTTACCTCAAACCGCATCAAGGGATTCCCCTTGAAAAAGAATGTAATCTTGTTTATACTAAAATGGTTATTTTGTACGTGATCGCCTACGTGAACATGTGAATTTTGGAGGGGAAAGTATACAATGAAAGCAACTTGGGAAAAGATAGAGAAGAACCTTGGGGTTCTTGAAGTTGAAGTTGGTGCAGATCGTGTAACTGCAGCACTCGACAAAGCTTTTAATAAAGTAGTAAAACAAGCGAACGTGCCTGGATTCCGTAAAGGTAAAGTGCCACGTCCAATTTTCGAAGCTCGTTTCGGTGTAGAAAGCTTGTACCAAGAAGCAATCGACATTTTGCTTCCTGAAGCTTACACAGAAGCAATCGACCAAACGGATATTTTCCCGGTAGATCGCCCGGATGTAGATATCGAACAATTCGCTAAAGGACAAGCATTCAAGTTCAAAGCGAAAGTAACAGTGAAACCTGAAGTTACCCTGGGTGACTACAAAGGAATCGAAGTTGCTGTAGCTAAAGGCGAAGTAACAGATGCAGAAGTAACTGAAGAGCTTGAGCGTCTTCAACAACGTCACGCTGAACTCGTTGTAATCGACGAAGGTTCTGCACAAAACGGTGACGTTGCAGTTATCGACTTCGATGGTTCCGTTGATGGCGTACCATTCGAAGGTGGACAAGCTGAGCGTTATTCCTTGGAACTGGGTTCTAACACATTCATCCCAGGTTTTGAAGAGCAAGTTGTGGGTCTGTCCACAGGCGACTTCAAAGACGTTGAAGTAACTTTCCCAGAGAGCTACCACGCAGCAGAACTTGCTGGCAAACAAGCGGTATTCAAAGTGAAAGTACACGAAATCAAACGCAAACAACTTCCAGAACTGGATGATGAGTTTGCAAAAGATGTCAGCGAATTTGATACCCTGGAAGAGTACAAAGCTGATCTGAAAACACAACTCGAATCCCGCAAAGCAGATGAGTTCAAAGCAGCTCAAGAAAATGCGGTAGTAGAAAAAGTAGCAGAAAATGCTGAAGTGGACATCCCTTCTGCAATGGTTGACAGCGAAGTGCAAAACATGATGCGTGATTTTGACAACCGCCTGCGTAACCAAGGCATGAACCTGGAAATGTTCCTGAGCTTCTCCGGTCAAACACAAGCTGACCTGAGAGGACAAATGCAAGACGATGCTTCCAAACGTGTTCGCAACAACCTGGTTCTTGAAGCTGTAGGTAAAGCGGAAAACATCGAAGTATCTGATGAAGAAGTGAACCAAGAACTCGAAAAAATGGCTGAATCCTACAAGCGTCCTGCTGAAGAGATTCGTGGCATTCTGGAGAGCAATGGTTCCCTCGACAGCCTTCGCGATGAAGTTAAACTGCGCAAAACGATCGATGTTCTCGTTGAGAACAGCAAAGTTGTAGAGCCAGTTGAAGCTCCTGCTGAAGAAGCTGCTGCAGAATCTGACGAAAAATAAGACAAGCTGTAAGGCAACAAGCAGCTGAATAAAGGATAAGGCACGTGAATCATTGCGTGCCTTATTTTTAAATTATGGCATCCATTTTATAGATGATTCAGTAATAATATGGATGGTTATAATGTTGGGAAGGGATATACTGTTTCAAGCTCCTATGTACTTTATGCAAATAAAATAAGGTTAAACGGCATAGGATTCCTTCGATTTGCACATACATAGAAAACATGGTTAAATATGATCAGGCTAAAAAGTAAACTAACTTATGCTTGACACTACTTGTGAAAAATGACATTGTCACAGGAACGTGTTAGAATGAATTTGGGTTTGCTTTACAGGTAGCCTATGTCTAATTACATGTAGAAAAGAGGTTGGTCTCATGAGTCTGGTGCCAATGGTTGTGGAACAAACCAATCGAGGCGAACGGTCTTACGATATATATTCGCGTTTGCTGAAGGATCGCATCATTTTTCTAACCAGTGCGATTGATGACGATGTAGCCAATCTTGTCATAGCACAGCTTTTATTTTTGGCAGCCGACGATCCTGAGAAGGATATCAGCTTGTACATTAATTCACCTGGTGGTTCTGTCACCGCAGGGATGGGTATATACGATACGATGCAATATATCAAGCCGGATGTATCTACCATTTGCGTTGGGATGGCAGCAAGCATGGGTTCGTTGTTGTTAACGGCCGGTGCGCCTGGTAAACGATATGCGCTGACTAACAGCGAAGTGATGATTCACCAACCGCTTGGCGGCGTTCAAGGACAGGCTGCGGATATTAAAATCCACGCCGAATGGATTATCAAAACACGTCAGAAACTGAATCAAATATACGTCGATCGTACAGGTCAGCCCCTTGAGAAAATTGAGCGGGATACGGACCGTGACTTTTTCATGAGTGCGGAAGAAGCCAAAGCGTACGGCATTATTGACCAGGTGCTCAGCAGACCGATCAATTCCTAAAGGGGTGGTTTCATGTTTAAATTTAACGATGAGAAAGGGCAACTGAAATGCTCTTTTTGCGGTAAATCTCAAGAACAGGTGCGCAAGCTGGTCGCTGGACCGGGCGTTTACATTTGTGATGAATGTATCGAACTTTGCACCGAAATCGTTGAGGAAGAGCTCGGTCATGACGAAGAACTGGACCTCAAAGATATACCGAAACCAAAAGAAATCCGCGATATTCTGGATCAATACGTTATTGGGCAGGATCAAGCGAAAAAGTCTTTGTCTGTAGCGGTTTACAATCACTACAAACGGATTAATACACAAAGCAAGATTGAGGACGTTGAACTGCAAAAGAGTAACATTTTGCTTCTTGGACCTACAGGTTCCGGTAAAACGTTGCTTGCACAAACGATGGCCAAAATCCTCAATGTTCCTTTTGCTATTGCTGACGCGACTTCGTTGACTGAAGCCGGTTATGTCGGTGAAGATGTAGAGAACATTCTGCTCAAGCTGATTCAGGCTGCTGACTATGATGTGGAAAAAGCAGAGCGCGGTATCATTTATATCGATGAAATTGACAAAGTAGCCCGCAAATCCGAGAACCCGTCCATTACACGTGACGTATCGGGTGAAGGGGTACAACAAGCATTGCTGAAAATCCTGGAAGGAACGGTTGCTTCTGTACCACCACAAGGTGGCCGTAAGCATCCACATCAGGAATTTATCCAAATTGATACAACAAATATCCTGTTCATTTGTGGTGGTGCCTTTGATGGTCTGGAGCAAATGATCAAACGCCGGATCGGTAAAAAAGTCATTGGCTTCAATACCGTTGCGGAACAAAAAGACCTCAAACCGGGTGAGTACCTGGGTATGGTCCTGCCGGAAGACTTGCTGAAATTCGGTCTGATTCCGGAATTTGTAGGCCGTCTCCCAGTCATCTCCACGTTGGAGCCACTGGATGAAGATACACTGGTACGGATTCTTTCCGAACCAAAAAACGCCCTGACCAAGCAGTATCAAAAATTGCTTGAGCTGGACAATGTGAATCTGGTGTTTGAACCAGGTGCATTGCTCGCGATTGCAAAAGAAGCAATCAAACGTAACACAGGTGCGCGGGGATTGCGCGCCATCATTGAGGGCATCATGCTTGAAATCATGTATGAAGTACCTTCACGTGAAGATGTTACGAACTGTGTGATTACCGAAGAAGTCGTTGAGAAAAGAGTTGTGCCTGAACTTGGCCAATCGAAGGACGATAAGCAGGAAGAAAGTGCCTAACTGAAGGTAGCATTCCTGCTCAGCTCTGAAATATAGACTTGTCAGTTCTCCACTTTGGCAGAAGGCGAATTCATGTCTCTGTCAGGGTGGAGCTTTGACGTTGTGGGGAGAGAAATCACTCATGTATTTAAGACAAGATACACGTCCCGTAAAAGTAGGGAATATAACGATTGGTGGCAGTAATGAAGTCATTATCCAAAGTATGTGTACTACTAAAACGGCAGACGTTGAGGCTACCGTTGCTGAAATTCTGCGATTAGAAGAAGCAGGATGCCAAATAGTACGTGTAACCGTAAATAATGAGGAAGCTGCTGCGGCCATTAAAGAAATCAAGAAACGCATCCACATTCCGCTTGTAGCAGATATTCACTTTAACTATAAACTGGCACTTCTTGCGATAGAGAACGGCATCGATAAAGTCCGGATTAATCCAGGCAACATCGGTAAACGTGCTAAAGTGGAAGAAGTCGTGAAAGCATGTAAGGAACGTGGTATTCCCATTCGGATCGGGGTTAACGCGGGTTCACTGGAAAACCATTTGCTTGAGAAGTACGGGTATCCAACAGCTGATGCTATGGTAGAAAGTGCATTGTATCACATTGGTATTCTGGAAGAACTTGATTTCCATGATATTATCGTTTCACTGAAAGCATCGGACGTACCGATGGCGATTGAAGCGTATTCCAAGGCAGCTCAGATCATTAAATATCCGTTGCACTTGGGAATCACCGAAGCGGGTACGCTGTTCTCGGGTACTATTAAGAGCTCGGCAGGTATGGGTGCACTGCTCTCCATGGGTATTGGTTCAACAATGCGGATCTCGCTCAGCGCAGACCCGGTAGAAGAAATCAAGGTTGCACGCGATCTGCTCAAAACCTTTGGGCTCATTTCCAATGCCGCCACGTTGATTTCTTGCCCGACCTGCGGTCGTCTGGACATTGATCTCTTCTCTATTGCCAACGAGGTGGAAGAGTATATCTCCAAACTAAAGGTGCCGATTAAAGTGTCTGTACTGGGATGTGCGGTGAATGGTCCAGGTGAGGCGAAAGAAGCGGATATCGGGATTGCCGGTGCCCGCGGAGAAGGTCTCTTGTTCCGTCACGGCAAGATGATCCGTAAAGTGCCTGAGGAAATCATGGTAGAGGAATTGAAAAAGGAAATCGATAAAATCGTCGAAACCTATGAAACAACAGGAGTAATTCCAGGACGTTCGCACTGATCGTTTCATATATGCTTAACCAAGAGCCCGTCAGCAATGGCGGGCTCTTGTTGTCTTAACATCCATAAATTCTGCCAGGACCGTTTACCTGTTGGTGAAACGGCTATACTACCATGTATTAGTATGATTCCGTAGGGAACAGTCAGAAGAACAGGAGGATGTTGAGATATGGGTGATTTAGGCATGGTCTTCATGTTGATACAGTTATTTTTTGGTGTGGTGATTGGTTTGTATTTCTGGAATCTGCTTCGGGGCCAGAAAACCAATCGCAGTGCCGTCGAGCGTGAGTCTCGCAAAGAGCTGGAGAAACTGCGTAAGCTGCGTTCCATTTCACTTACGAAACCACTCGCAGAGAAGACGCGTCCAGCTAGTATCAATGATATCGTGGGGCAAAAAGACGGCTTGCGTGCTCTCAAGGCTGCCTTGTGCAGTGCGAATCCGCAGCATGTAATCATTTATGGGCCTCCCGGAGTTGGGAAGACAGCAGCGGCCAGGGTGGTCTTGGAGGAAGCCAAAAAAAATCCATCATCACCGTTTAAGCCAGATGCCAAGTTTACAGAGCTGGATGCGACAACCGCTCGTTTTGACGAACGCGGGATTGCCGATCCCTTAATCGGTTCAGTACATGATCCGATATATCAGGGAGCAGGTGCCATGGGGGTTGCTGGCATTCCTCAACCGAAACCGGGAGCCGTGACCAAAGCCCATGGGGGCATGTTGTTTATCGATGAGATCGGTGAACTGCATTCCATTCAAATGAATAAATTACTCAAAGTGCTGGAAGATCGCAAGGTCTTTTTGGAAAGTGCGTACTATAACTCGGAAGACACGCATACTCCTGCTTATATCCACGATATTTTTCAAAATGGCCTGCCGGCCGATTTCCGTCTTGTCGGAGCGACGACACGTTCGCCTCATGAACTGCCTCCAGCGCTTCGTTCGCGCTGTATGGAAGTATACTTCAGACCCTTATTGCCGGAAGAAATCGGGAAAATTGCTGAGGACGCGGTGCAAAAAATCGGCTTCAGTCCTTGCCCGGATGCCGTTGAAGTGGTCAAGCGATATGCCACGAACGGACGCGAGGCAGTGAATATTATTCAGCTCGCTGCCGGACTGGCACTCACTGAAAAAAGGGAGACCCTTCAGGCCTCGGATGTCGAGTGGGTGGCTGGCAGCAGCCAAATCCAGCCGCGTCCGGATCGCAAGGTGCCTCAGCAGCCACAGGTTGGTTTTGTTAATGGCTTAGCCGTATATGGTCCAAATATGGGCACCATACTTGAGATCGAAGTGTCTGCCGTGCCTGTGCTCAAAGATCAGGGCCGAATCAATATTACGGGCGTGGTGGATGAGGAAGAGATTGGAGGCGGTTCGCGTACACTCCGGAGAAAAAGCATGGCCAAAGGTTCGGTTGAGAATGTGATAACCGTGTTAAAAGCCATGGGACTTCGTCCGAATGACTATGACTTGCATATCAACTTCCCGGGAGGAACACCAATTGACGGTCCATCAGCCGGAATTGCGATGGCCACGGCAATTGTCTCTGCTATTCAGGGACGTCCTGTTGATCATGAGACAGCGATGACTGGGGAGATCAGCATTCATGGCCGGGTGAAGCCGATTGGCGGCGTGCTCGCCAAAGTAGAGGCTGCTTTTCAGGCGGGAGCCAAGACCGTTATTATTCCCGCCGAAAACTGGCAGTCCATTTTTGAGAATCTGGATGGATTACGCGTCATTCCGGTAGATACGGTTCAGGATGTTTTTCGTGAGGTATTTGCCTGGGTGCCTGATTCTCAGCAGGCGGAGCAATCGAAGCACGCAGATGAGCCAGCAGCACCCGCTGCAGAGATTTTCCCTCCAGCATCTGCTTCATTTTTACGTGCTGACCTGACCCGTCCGGGACAGGTTACTGATTCGGGAAGCTGCTAAGCGCTTCCCTTCAATTGGTTTTTTATGTGAACATTTGATAGAATAATGATTGACTACAACCTGAGAGCCATTGGAGGTGCGAAAGCGATGGGACCGAGCAAAGCGAAAGGTCGTCGTTTTCCTTTACTGCCTTTAAGAGGACTTCTCGTCTACCCGAGTATGGTACTGCATCTCGATGTGGGCCGGGAGAAATCGGTCAAGGCTTTAGAAAAAGCGATGGTAGAAGAACATTTGATTCTCCTATGTTCCCAAGCCGAGGTAAACATTGAAGAACCAACACAAGAAGATATTTTCAGAATCGGAACCGTAGCCAAGGTAAGACAAATGCTGAAGCTTCCAAACGGAACGATTCGTGTTCTGGTGGAGGGCTTGGAACGGGCTGAAATCATTGAATATACGGACAACGAGGAATATTACGAAGTGCTGGCACAGGAACTGCCTGAAGAAGAGAACAGCCATCCAGAGACGGATGCCCTGATGCGTACGGTTCTGAACCAGTTCGAAAATTATATTAATCTGTCCAAAAAGGTAACACCCGAGACACTTGCTGCTGTGTCCGATATTGAAGAACCGGGCCGACTGGCTGATGTGATCACGAGTCACCTCTCCCTGAAAATCAAGGATAAACAGGAGATTCTGGAGACCATTGATGTTCGCGAACGTCTGGAGAAGCTTCTCGACATTCTCAATAATGAGCGGGAAGTGCTGGAGCTTGAACGCAAAATCAGCCAGCGCGTGAAGAAGCAGATGGAGAAAACCCAGAAGGAATATTATTTGCGCGAGCAAATGAAGGCGATTCAAAAAGAACTGGGTGAAAAAGAAGGCCGTGCGGGTGAGGTTGAGGAACTCCGTAACCAGATGGAGACGCTGGGCCTGCCGGACAATGTCAAGGAGAAGGTCGAGAAAGAGATTGACCGACTGGAGAAAATGCCTGCCAGCTCCGCTGAGGGCGGGGTCATTCGCAACTATGTGGATTGGCTGCTGGCTCTACCTTGGAGCGAGATGACAGAGGATGATCTGGATATTCAAAAAGCTGAAGATGTGCTGAATGCCGATCATTACGGTCTGGAAAAACCAAAAGAGCGTGTGCTTGAATATTTGGCAGTTCAAAAGCTTGTCAAAAAGCTTAAAGGGCCAATTCTCTGTCTGGTTGGTCCGCCAGGGGTAGGGAAAACGTCACTTGCCCGTTCAATCGCAAGATCGCTGGGCCGGGAGTTTGTAAGAATCTCCCTCGGTGGCGTGCGGGATGAAGCGGAGATTCGTGGACACCGTCGTACGTATGTAGGTGCCATGCCTGGGCGTATCATTCAGGGAATGAAAACAGCAGGCTCACTTAATCCCGTTTTCCTGCTGGACGAGATCGACAAAATGGCATCAGACTTCCGCGGGGATCCATCTGCAGCGCTGCTTGAGGTACTTGATCCTGAACAGAATAGTACGTTTAGCGATCACTTTGTGGAACTGCCTTTTGACTTATCCAACGTCATGTTCGTTACGACCGCCAATACGGTGCACAACATTCCACGTCCGCTGCTTGATCGGATGGAGATGCTCAATATTCCTGGGTATACGGAGATCGAGAAACTGCAGATTGCCAAAAACTATCTGCTGCCGAAGCAGAAGCGTGATCATGGTCTGGAAGAGGAACAGCTGGAGATTGGCGATGACAGCCTGCTCCGTGTCATTCGTGAATATACCCGCGAGTCTGGCGTACGGAATCTGGAACAGCAGATGGCTTCACTATGCCGGAAAGCGGCTAAAAATATCGTATCTGGTGCGGAAGGTCAGATCAATATCACACCGGATGAAATCAAGGACTATCTTGGACCTGGCAAGTTCCGTTACGGCATGGCCGAACTGGAAGACCAGATTGGTACCGTAACCGGGCTTGCATGGACCGAAGTAGGTGGAGATACGCTTGTTATTGAAGTCACGGTTGTGCCTGGAACAGGAAAACTGACATTGACTGGTAAACTGGGTGATGTCATGAAGGAATCTGCTCAGGCAGCATTCAGTTATACCCGGTCCAAAGCGGCCCAGTTAGGCATTCCGGCTGACTTCCATGAGAAGAATGATATCCACATCCATGTACCTGAGGGAGCCATTCCTAAGGATGGACCTTCTGCAGGAATTACGATGGCTACAGCTTTGATTTCTGCATTGACGAACAAACATGTGTCGAAAGACATTGCGATGACGGGTGAGATTACGCTGCGTGGTCGCGTGCTGCCTATCGGCGGTTTGAAGGAAAAATCACTGGCAGCACATCGCGCCGGTTACAAAAAAATATTATTGCCCAAGGATAACGAACGGGACCTGCGAGACATTCCGGACAGCATCAAGGAAGATGTGGAATTTGTCCCAGTAGCCCATATGGATCAGGTGCTGCAGCATGCACTCGTGGAGCAGACAGGAATTCACCTGTAGATCCGGTTAACCAAGGGAGCGTATGAAGAATGAACCGTTCTGCGGAAGCTTCGGCGTCCGCTGGAACGGTTTTTTTGGTATGATAGAACAATGATCCAAGGCATAATACGTTTATTAGCTTCTAATGCAAGAACAAGAGATCCAGAGAGGACAGATATATGATGAAAGTAAACCAATCCGAATTTATTATCAGTGCCGTTAGGCCTGAACAATATCCCGATGATGGCCTGCCGGAGATTGCTTTGGCGGGACGTTCAAACGTGGGCAAATCATCTCTGATTAATCGTTTGATTAACCGCAAAAATTTGGCACGAACAAGTTCGACACCGGGTAAAACGCAGCAGCTGAACTATTATAAAATTAACCAGGATCTATACTTTGTCGATTTTCCGGGTTATGGTTACGCCAAAGTTTCCAAGGAGCAGCGCTTTGCCTGGGGTAAAATGATGGAGAAGTACCTGCTCGGTCGCAAGGAATTGAAGCTTGTCATGCAAATGGTGGACATGAGACATGAACCGTCCAAGGATGACAAGATGATGAATGAATGGCTTCGCCATCACGGATTGCCATTGGTAGTCGTAGCAACCAAAATGGACAAGATTCCAAAGACACGCAGAGCCAAACATATTAAAGTCATCAAGCAAGCGCTCGATCTACGTCCAGGAGACTTGTTTGTACCGTTTTCGTCAGAAGAAGGATTGGGTAAAGAAGAGTTGTGGGACATCATCACCCGCCATGCCCGCATAGATAAATATGCACCAGAAGTAATGGATGCAGAAGGTAATCCAGAAGAGGAAGAAAACACCGAAATTAACGGATGATATAGAGATTGTGCCATGTTAATGCGGAAAAGTGAGTAAGCTGGCTGAATAAAGAAGAATGATCGATTATATCCATATTTTCATGGGATTTTATGAGAATTCACTGTTTTGTTCTGGAGCATATCGGTTTGGCGGTGGTGTATAATGAATGTAGGTGCGTTCATGCCACAGGAACAAAAATACCGGCTTTGCCGGCCTGAAGAATTTTGAGATGACTGCCCATAAGCAGGAAGGCAAAACAATCGGGGAAGAATTGAGGAGATTTGTATGGCTCAGCGGTTAGCCACAGAGTATGTTAATGCCACTTTTAAATTGTCAGAACCCCAGATGCATCAGTTTTTGCGCATATCGGACGATGGCCGGATTCATCACCGGGTTAAGGTGCTTGATAATGGTTGTCAGGAAATTGTGCTTGCAGATGTCAGTGGAGAGGAAGTTCATTTTCCTTTTGACCGTCAGAAAGGGTTTTACATCTGTGAGTTGTCTTGCCGTCTGGTAAACCATCATCTGACCAACGTTGTCCGAAAACTCTTTATGACCTTCAAGGGTGACGGCGTTGTTCATCGGATTTATGAAGAATTCACCATGACGTATGTTTATGCTCAAGGCTCTGTTCGTAAAATTGTAGAACAAAATGGGGAAAATACCCGACTGATTTATGAATACAAAAACACATTGCTTGAATTACAGCGTCAGTTCCAGGCTCGGGATGTTGAGCGTGAAATTAACCGATTATATGCAGAGGTGGACACACTTCTGGATACTAGGATTCATACATCCGTTCCTGAAGAACTTCATCAGATTGATGCGAGACTTGCTCGACACCAAAAACGGCTCTTTGAACTTGAGGCTTAACGAACCTTAAGACGCCCGTTATACGACTTTAAATGCTTGATCCATCCCCTTATTGATTCTGATCACAGGCACTTGCCGGTTCAGGTTCCGAAGGGGATTTTTTGTGAAGGATGCGTTCATTTAGGCTGGCAATAATTTATTTGTTTAACTGTAAAAAAAGGGTTGCATTCCTTTAAAATAGATGTTATTTTTATTCTCGTTGAAAAGAATATAGGAACCAGGATTCACTCAGGACATTATATGTTGCGAGAGGTTTTTCCCTCGGGAAGTGAATGACGTAGGTCCTAGCGGATGAAATTTTCAAACATTTTATTCCTAGGAAGGGGGAACCGAAGGATGGAATATTCAACTTTCGGAAGACACGTTGCTGTTGATGTTTGGGGTGTCGACTTTGATCTACTGAACAGTGCAGAGTATCTGCAAGCCCAACTGGTTGAAGCTGCAGAGGCATGTGGTGCGACAGTAATGTCCGTGCAATCCAAGCAGTTTGAGCCACAAGGAGCGACAGTACTTGTGCTATTGTCAGAGAGCCATCTCTCCATTCATACGTATCCTGAGAGAGGGTTTGCGGCGATTGACTGCTACACTTGTGGTGAAACGGTAGACCCACAGCTGGCCATTGACTACCTGGTATCCGTTTTGAAACCGGAGAAAACGTACGCTAAGAAATTGGTGCGTGGATTGGGTGAACTGCAGGTCGTAACACCGACAATGCAACCCATCGAACTGGTCTAATTGATGTAGATAAACATGAGTAATGTTCACATATTGGGAAGGAAGCAATGATCCCGAATTATAGATAGTCATGGAATTATTCCATGACTATTTGTTTTAATATTCGAAGAAATGGATTTAAACGAATAACGGAGAAGATTGGTGAGACACTACAATAAATGACAATGCATAGGATAATCTACATGGGGATTTCATAAACATTTCATAAAAATGGCCCGGTCGCGGTCATGATGTGTGATATAATTAACCATGTCAAGCATAAATGGATGGAGATATGTAGAAAACACTTTGATTGGAAATTTATTAGGCAGGTGAACTTGCAATGCACATCGTTGTAGTTGGTTTGAATTATCGCACGGCGCCTGTAGAGGTTAGGGAACGATTCACATTTGCAGAAAAAGACTTGTCTGAAGCGCTGCAGCAGCTCAAGCTGACCAAGAGTGTATTGGAAGGTGTAATCGTAGCCACATGTAACCGTACCGAGTTGTATGTTGTGGTAGACCGTCTTCACATGTGTGGTTATTTTATTCGTACGTTTATGGAACAGTGGTTTAATGTTCCGCGGGAAGAATTTACGCAACACTTATATATATATGAAGATGATCAAGCCATTCGCCATTTGTTCCGTGTCATTTGCGGGCTGGATTCCATGGTGATTGGTGAAACACAGATTCTTGGACAGGTGAAGCAGGCCTTTTTCACTGCCCAGGAAGAGAAATCGACAGGCACCTGGTTTAACATGTTGTTCAAACAGGCGGTAACTCTGGGCAAGAGAGCACATTCGGAGACTTCCATTGGAGAAAGTGCAGTCTCGGTCAGTTACGCAGCTGTTGAACTGGGGAAACGTATTTTTGGCATGTTTACGGACAAGAAGGTACTTATTCTTGGAGCAGGCAAAATGAGTGAGTTGACAGTCAAGCATCTGTACGCCAATGGAGCCTCAGAGGTCATTGTAGCGAACAGAACTCTTGCAAGGGCTCAGGAGCTGGCTGCCAAGTTCAGGGGAACCCCTTGTACGATGGAGCACGCTTTGGAGAGACTGAATGAGGTTGATATTGTCATCAGTTCGACAGGTGCAGAGCGATATGTTCTGGATGCTTCCGTTGTTCGTGAGAGCATGAAGCGCCGTCAATCACGTCCATTATTCCTGATCGATATTGCGGTTCCTCGGGATATTGATCCGGCCATCGGAGAGTTATCCAACGTATTCCTTTATGATATTGATGATCTGGAAGGGATCGTGGAGAGCAATCTGGAGATGCGCAAGGTGGAAGCGGCCAAAATCGAAAAAATGATTGAACTGGAGATGGAAGACTACTATCACTGGCTCAAAACATTAGGCGTTCGCCCGGTGATTCGGGCATTGCAGGAGAAAGGAGCTTCCATTCATGAAGATACGATGGAGAGTCTCTTTAATAAACTGCCTGAGCTGGACGAACATCAGCGTAAGGTGATCCGTCGTTTAACCAAAAGCATCGTGAATCAAATGACGACAGATCCAATCAACCGGATTAAGGAAATGGCTGGCGGCAAGCATGGAGATGAAGCACTACGCATGTTCACCCAAATTTTTGCCTTGGAGGATGCAGTGGAGACGGCCGCAGAAAAAGTAAACCAAAGCGATGCCTCGGCCTTGGGTAAACCGGCCGCCGTTCATCTTAAAGACAACCGGCAAGACGCAATGCCGGCTTATGCTCCGGCAAGTGTATAAGGGCGGGTGAACAGCTTGACCCTTTCTGAACAAATCTATGAAGCTCTGATCTATATGTATGCCCTGAGCCTTCTGTTCTATTTCTCGGACTGCATTCGACGGAATGCGGGGGCGAAGCGAACGGGCACAGGGTTTCTTGTTGTTGTCTGGCTGCTTCAGGTCGTTCATGTGATTTTGCGAATGTGGACCGAGGGCCATTTTCCGATCTATACAACGTTCGATTTTCTGTTTATCTTTTCGTTTAGTATCGTATTGATGTCCCTGGGGATGATACGTGTCCAGCGTTCGGAATTTGTCATCCTCCTATTGAATATCGTGGGCTTCTCAGTTACCGTACTGAATCGATTGTGGTTTACAGCTGGGGAGATCTCGCTGCATAACTGGCAGACCGTTCACGGGCTGCTGATCATGCACATTACGCTGGCAAATCTGGGCTTTGCAGCCCTCACGGTAGCTGCGGTCTTCGCCATGTTGTATCTGTTCCTGCACCGTAAATTGAAAAACAAAAAATGGAATGATACGATGCGGCGGATGCCGAGTCTTGAAGTCATTGGCAAATACATGGATGGCGCAACATTGATCGGAACACCGTTACTTGGCGTCTCCGTGGTGCTGGCCGTATTATCCATTGTCGCTGAGACCAGGTGGTATCTGCTTTTGGATCTGAAAGTCATTGCAACAGGTCTCGCTATCGCGATCTATATCGGTTATTTTGTTTCTAAGCAGAGAAAGCAGTTTTCCAACATCATCATGGCAAGATGGACATTGATTGGATATGGTTTTGTCATTATGAGCTTTTTATCCAATGCGTATTCAGCGTTTCATCGTTGGACAGGAGAGTGAGGACTATGGATCGCTATACGCCGTTATATGTAAATACTTCAGGCAAAACCTGCTGCGTTATTGGGGGCGGACGTGTTGCCGAACGTAAGATCAAAGGTTTGCTTCACGCCGAAGCGCATATTAAGGTGTTTAGTCCGGAAATCACATCGGAGCTGAAACAACTGCATCAGGATTCCCGAATTGAGTGGATAGCCCGGTCCTACCGCAAAGGTGATTTGCGGGGGGCCTTTCTCGTATATGCAGCAACGGATCACGTTGAAGTCAACGCACAGGTAGTACAGGAAGCTAACGATGCGGGCATACTGGTGAATGATGCGATGTCTTCCGAGAACAGTGCGTTCATCACCCCCAGTGTGGTCAGGCGTGGAAGATTGAGCATTGCCATCTCAACGGCTGGAGCAGGACCGGCAGCTGCTGCAGAGATTCGGTCTACACTGGAGCAGCAATTTGGAGAAGAATACGAGACGTATATTGAATTTCTGCATCAGATGAGGATTCAAGTGAAGTCACGTGTGTCGTCTCCGCGTGTGCGAAGCGTTTTACTGCGGCGATTGACTGAAATGAATGTGCTGGAGGATATCCGTGCAGGGCAATTTCGGTGGTGGACAGAAGAAGAAATCGGGAACTGGATATCCCGTAATCAGGAGGAGCTGTAGACATGCGTACAATTAAAGTGGGAAGCAGACAAAGCGCACTGGCTTTGACACAGACAGGCCATGTAATTCAGGATTTACGCAGCATTTGTGAGCGGGAAGGTTTAGCATTTGACTTTGAAGTACATAAGATCGTTACGAAGGGAGACTTGATTCTCGATGTAACGCTGTCCAAAGTCGGTGGCAAAGGGCTGTTTGTCAAAGAGATCGAACAGGCCATGTTGGATCGAACCATTGATATGGCTGTGCACAGCATGAAGGATATGCCGTCCGAACTGCCGGAAGGATTAATCAACGGCGCTGTTCCGCGCCGTGCTGACCCGCGTGATGCATTGATTTCCAATGGGGGGTTATCTCTGGATCAATTGCCGGAAGGGGCGAGAGTGGGGACAAGCAGTCTCCGTCGTTCCAGTCAGTTAAAGGCATACCGCCCGGATCTGCAGCTCGAATCCCTGCGTGGTAACATTGACTCACGTCTTCGCAAGCTGGAGACGGAGGGTCTCGATGCTATTATTTTAGCTGCTGCAGGATTGTATCGAATGGGCTGGCAGGATCGGATTACCGAGTATCTGTCCGAAGAGGCTTGCCTTCCTGCCGTTGGCCAGGGTGCACTGGGAATTGAATGCCGTGAGGATGACGCGGAGCTGCTTCATCTGTTGAAGCTGTATAACGATCCGGAGACCGCTTCTCCTGTTATGGCAGAACGTAAATTCCTCAGTGTATTGAATGGGGGATGTCAGGTGCCTATCGGTGCTCATGCCGTCTGGAATCGTCAGCAAGATACAGATTCCCCGAATGGGCAAAACACGTTACAATTAACGGGTATGGTTGGTACGCCGGATGGCGGACTGATTCTTAAAGAAGCTCTGACCGGAACAGATCCGGTACGTCTTGGAGAAGAAGTAGCGTGGAGATTGATTGAACGGGGAGCAGAGCAGATACTGGCAGAAGTTAGGGGATGAGGACATGGTGGGAAAGGTCTTTTTGGTAGGAGCAGGTCCAGGGGATGCTAAGCTGATAACGGTAAAAGGATGGGAGTCTATCGGCAAAGCAGATGCTGTAGTCTATGATCGTTTGGCCAGTCCGAGATTGTTAAAACAGATGAAGCCTGGCGCAGTGAAGATTTACGTAGGCAAGCGGCCTGACCGTCACACGATGAAACAGGAAGAGATTAATCAGCTGCTCGTCGATCTGGCCCTTGAAGGGAAAGTGGTTGTTCGGCTGAAAGGCGGAGATCCAACGATATTTGGACGCGTCGGCGAAGAGGCAGACCTGCTGCGCAAAAACGGCATTCCTTTTGAAATCGTGCCTGGGGTTACCGCAGCCATAAGTGTACCTGCTTATGCCGGAATACCGGTGACCCACCGCGATTATGCATCATCCATTTCCATTATTACAGGGCATGAAAGCCCGGACAAGCTGGATCGCAGCATTCATTGGGATAAAGTAACGAACGCAACGGGAACACTGGTATTTATGATGGGTGTAGCCAAGATCGGCTATATCAGTGAACAGCTCATCCGTCATGGCCGTCCGGCACAGACACCAGTCGCACTGGTTCGTTGGGGAACAAGAGCTGAGCAGGATACCCTTGTGGGTACGCTTGAAAATATAGAAGCCAAGGTCATTGCAGCCAACTTCCAACCGCCTGCAGTCATTGTTGTGGGGGAAGTGGTGAACCAACGTGAGCAATTGAAATGGGCTGAGGTACTACCGTTGTTCGGCAAACGAATTCTGGTGACGCGCGCTCGCAGTCAGGCGAGTGAACTGGTGAACCGCATCGAGGAACTTGGTGGTGAACCGTATGAGTTTCCAGTTATCGAAACCGTTATGCCTTCGAGTGAAACAGCAAAACAAAGTGTCAAGGATGCCTTCGGTGCGTTAAATACATTTGATTGGGTATTTTTCACGAGCGTAAACGGTGTGGAATTTTTCTTCCGTCATCTGGAAGAGCAAGGCAAGGATATCCGGGCCATGCATCAAGCAAGAGTTGCTGCGGTTGGACCTTCAACTGCCGAGGCCTTGCGCAAGCACGGCATTGTTGCTGAAGTGGTCAAAGGGCCTTTTCAGCAGGAAGGTATGCTGGAAGCTTTTGAGAGTGAACTGAAAAAAGGTCAGAAAGTGCTGCTTCCCCACGGTGATCTGGCACGATCCTGGTTGCCTGACCAGTTGAAGGAACGTGGACTTGAGGTCACGGAAGCGATCATCTATGACACCGTACTCGCGGGTGAGGATGATGATGAACTTCTGAAGCTGCTGGAAGAAGGCGGTATTCACGCGGTAACGTTCACGAGCTCTTCAACCGTTACGAACTTCATGGAGATGCTTAAACGGATGGGACTCCAAGATCCATTACCGTTGTTAAAGAATGTCGAGGTTGCTTGCATCGGGCCAGTGACTGCCAAAACGGCAGAAGCAGCTGGCTTGAAGGTAACGCTGATGGCCGCAGAAGCAACGATCGAAAGTATGATCTCTGCGCTGATTGAGTGGAAAAGGACGCCTTCTCCAGAAGGGGCAGTGCCTCGTTGATTTAGGAATTGTATCGCTATTGTAATAGATCGTATCCATATACCAAAATGCAGATTGATGAAGCGTGCTGAATTCGTTAGGATACCGGCGCGCTTCCCTTTTTGCTCTACTTTACTCTAAGAGAGGATGTATCTATATGAGTTTTCCAATTGTACGACACCGTCGCTTACGTCAATCCACAGGCATCCGCAATATGGTCAGAGAGACTCATCTGACCGTGGATGATTTTATCCAGCCCATCTATGTAACTTACGGTGAAAACGTAAAATCCGAGATCAAATCGATGCCAGGCGTATTCCGTTTTTCTCTTGACCGTCTGCAGGAAGAGGTAAAAGAGATTGCCCATCTAGGAATTCCGGCCGTGTTGTTGTTCGGTATTCCTGAGACAAAGGATAGTATTGGTTCTTCTGGTTTCGCTGAAGATGGTATTGTGCAGGAAGCAACGAAATTGATTAAGTCCTGGTATCCCGACCTGCTGGTTGTGGCAGATACCTGCCTGTGTGAATTTACGGATCATGGGCACTGCGGCATGGTGCATACTGTGGAAGTTGACGGACATATCTGCGGAGATGTTCTGAATGATGAATCACTGGATCTGCTTGTAAAAACAGCTGTATCCCAAGCCAAAGCAGGCGCGGATATTATTGCCCCATCCAATATGATGGACGGATTCGTCCAGGCCATTCGGGCAGGACTGGATGAGAATGGATTCAGCCATATTCCAATCATGTCATACTCCGTTAAATATGCATCTGCTTTTTATGGTCCCTTCCGTGAAGCAGCGGATTCCACACCACAGTTTGGGGATCGCAAATCATATCAGATGGACCCGGCCAATGCCCGCGAGGCACTGCGAGAAGCCGAAACGGATGTGCTTGAAGGAGCAGACATGCTGATGGTGAAACCGTCACTCTCCTATCTGGACGTGATGCGTACAATCAAGGATCAATTTGACCTCCCGCTTGTGGCCTATAATGTAAGTGGTGAGTATGCCATGGTGAAGGCTGCAGCAATGCAGGGTTGGATTGATGAGAAAAAGGTCGCCATGGAAATTCTGCTTAGCATGAAACGCGCGGGTGCGGATATGATCATTACGTATTACGGAAAAGATGCCTCCCGCTGGTTGGCTGAGAAGTAATAGTTCTTTGTGATCGCACGTTTGCTAAGAGAGTCGTTATAAAATGATCAACATATAGCAAGGCCCTGCACGACCCTGTTATGTCGCTTGTATAGATCAGTTTACTGTTCATATAAGGAGCGGGGCCTTCATCATTAAGGAGGATGTTCATGACTGCACAATCAGGAAAAAGACGAAACGATGAGCGCTCACGCAGCGCATTCGAGGAAGCCAAGCAGTACATACCTGGAGGCGTAAACAGTCCCGTTCGGGCATTCAAATCCGTAGGACTTACCCCGATCTATGCAGAACGCGGAGAAGGGTCCAAAATTTACGATATTGATGGCAATGTATTTATTGATTATGTGGGCTCATGGGGACCGCTTATCATGGGACATGCCCATCCTGATGTTGTTGAAGCGCTGCGTGAAACAGCTCTAAAAGGAACGAGCTTTGGTGCTCCAACGCTGCTGGAGACCGAGATGGCTAAGCTTGTTTGCGAACGCGTACCATCCATTGATATTGTGCGGATGGTCAACTCGGGTACGGAAGCAACCATGAGTGCCATCAGATTGGCGCGCGGTGTAACGGGGCGCAGCAAAATTTTGAAGTTTGAAGGTTCATATCACGGACATGCGGACAGCTTGCTGATCAAAGCGGGCTCCGGTGTCGCTACCCTTGGATTGCCAGACAGTCCTGGAGTTCCTGAAGGGGTTGCTACCAATACGATCACGGTACCTTACAATGATCTGGAATCGGTTAGCCTTGCCTTTGAACGTTTTGGTGAGGAGCTGGCTGCTGTCATTGTCGAGCCTGTGGCTGGGAATATGGGCGTTGTACCTCCAGCAGAGGGCTTTCTTGAAGGCCTGCGCAGTCTGACCAACCAGTACGGCAGCCTGCTCATCTTTGACGAAGTCATGACCGGTTTCCGTGTCGGCTTGAACTGTGCACAGGGGCGATATGGTGTTACGCCCGATCTGACATGTCTTGGTAAAGTTATCGGCGGCGGCCTTCCGGTCGGAGCATATGGTGGTCGTCGGGATCTGATGGAGCAGATCGCTCCAACCGGTCCGATCTATCAAGCGGGAACACTGAGTGGTAACCCACTGGCCATGGTAGCAGGATATACCACCCTCAAACTGTTGACACCGGAAGTCTATGATCGTTTGGAGACGTTGTCGGCTCGTTTGCAGGCTGGCTTCGAAAAGAATGCAGCAGAGACGGGTATTGCAGTAACCATTAACCGCGTTGGTTCCATGGTATGTCCATTCTTTAGCAGTGTACCTGTTACCAATTACGATATAGCCAAAGGAAGCAATTTGGATCAGTTTGTTCGCTACTTTGCAGCAATGGTTGATCAGGGTGTAAGCGTGGCACCTTCCCAGTTTGAAGGCATGTTTGTGTCTGGTGTGCATACAGAGCAGGACATTGACGATACGATTGAAGCAAACCGCAAGGCTCTTCAATCTCTATGACGATCAAAAGTTGGAAACGTCGTGGAGAATGGCTGGAGCTGATGCCAGGCAAAGTGGTAACAGGCAGTCCAGACAGACAGCTTGCGGCAGAGCAATGGCTGCTCACTGAACTTTCGTTTCCAGAAAAGCTGTTTCGCCAGCTCAAGGCAAATCACGGAATTCAACTCGCAGGGGACCGGCTTCGGCTGGCCCTTTTTGCATCTCAGCCCATTGATGTTGAACCCCGTTGGGCAGAGATTGAGGTGCTGTACGAGGATGATTTTAGTCTGGTTGTACATAAACCCGCGGGTATGAAGCTCCATCCGGATGGAACTCGTGCCGATCATGCCATTACGCTGGATCACGCTGTCGCCTCTTATTATGAGATCAATGGTATCGACACCAGCGTGCGCCATGTGCATCGTCTCGATGAAGATACAACAGGCCCCGTTCTCTATGCCAAGAATGCTTTTGCTCTGGCAAAATTGGATGAGGCCATGCGTCGAAAAGAAATTGGGCGTCAGTATGTAGCCATTGCTGAAGGGCGAGTATCTCCGGAATGCAGCAAAATTGATGCGCCCATCGGTAAGGACAGGCATCACAAGCAGCGCAGACGCGTTTCCGAGAGTGGGCAGGAAGCAGTAACACATGTCGAGATTGTGGAAGTGTGGGAGCGAGCTACACTTGTGCGTTTAATACTGGATACTGGACGTACGCATCAGATCAGAGTGCATCTGAGTTATGCCGGACACCCGCTTGTTGGCGATCAGCTGTACGGAGGAAGGTCAGATGCCATTGGACGCCAGGCACTTCATGGTGAAGTGTTGAAGTTTAATCATCCGCTCACGGGAGCGCTGATTGAAGTTCGGGATCCGTGGCCTTCCGATTTTGAACAGCTAGTCCAGCGGGAACGAACAACCTAATAAAAAGGCAAGCTTTGAACAAAGGTGGCATGCTCATCTCATCGATGGCATATAGATGGGTAACGAAGGATTTGGACCATGGATCAGTCCCATGAGAAGGATCATGGTGAACATATGCCGAAAGGAGGACGCCACCTTTGTTGAATCAACCTTATGGTTTGCGGTTCGATATTTATGAGCGCGTTCATTTGTCCGAGGGAGTCCCTGCCATTGAGGAACTGGAGGAAATTGAGTTATACCCGCGTATTCAAGTCATCGGTCAGGATGATCATGCAACGTTGCGAGGCCATCTTTTGCTTACAGGTGCGTATCGGGGAGAGAACGAGATCTCGGAGGAACTGAAACATTTTATTCCGGTTGAGATCACGGTTCCCCTGAATCGGGTAAGATCGCTTGAGGATATCTCGATTGAGATTGAAAACTTTGATGTGGATTTGTTATCCAGCCGAAGCTTGAATATTACAGGTGTGTTGTCACTGCGTGGCATTGAGGGCTTTCCTGTTGAAGAGCCGCAGGCCTGGTCAGCGGAAGAGTTTACCGTGGTACACTCCCCTGATCCGCAGCAGGTTAACCGGACTCCGGAGGCAGAGGACGCAGATGCTGGGCTGAACACCTTTGCCCAGGAATATCTGCTGCAGCGCAGTGAAGAGGAAGGTCTGCCTATAACGGCCGAGTCTCTATACACATCAGAATTGCCAGGAAATCCGCAGCAAGCCGCTGAAGAAAGTATCCGTTATGAAGAAGATGCGCAGCCGGAAGAACAGTTAATTCCTGCACCGCAACAGATCTATGCTGATACGCTTGAGAATCAAGATGAAGAAGAATATCAGAAAAGACCGGCTGAAGATAACGCTCCTTCATTAATCACCCAAGAAGATGAAGCAACCGATAATGAAGTGCCCTCCTCACCTTCACCCGTCTCGTCTTTTATGGCGGAGACTGCAGACCGGCTGGCTTCTTATCCGGAGTCAGAGCCATTGCTACCTCTGGCTGAGGAATCACCATCTGTCTGGGCCGAGCCTTCCGTGGAGACCTTACATACAAACACGGGGCTGAGCCAACAACCATCGGAAGACTTGGCTGTTTCGAACGTTTGGAATTTCGAATCTTCCAGGTCGGGTTCACCGCAGGAAGATCAGACGGAGGCTGAGAAGCCAGCAGAAAATTGGCAGGAAGTGTTTGGAGCGTCTGAACTGGAATCTGCCGAGGGGGAAAGACCTTCTGCACCGGAAGCAGTGGATGCAGATGAATCTTCAGAGCCTGTTTCGTTCATTCCTGAACCTGTGGCTGAGACAGAAGACAAGCCAGAGCTCAAAGTAGCGTTTGGCAGCAAGAGGGAGTCTTCACCAAGACAGGAAGAAGGGGTGGGTATCTCGTCCCTGTTGTCCTCGGGTAGGTCGGTGCGGGATACAGAAACGGATCGGGAGGACGATTCGGTCGCTGGCTCCGTACAGGAAGAAGCCTACCAGGCAGATGATGTTCAGTGGAAGAACCTGTTTTTGGGCACGATTGTGGATCAGACACCATTCCGCAAAGTTAAACTGTGCATCGTCCAGCGGGAAGAGACCTTGGATAGCATTGCTGACCGCTACCAATTGAGCACCCGGGAGCTCCAGTTATACAATCGGTTATCTGAACAGGTCGTTGAAGAGGGGCAGATTCTATACATCCCCTGACCTCTGACTTGTAAAATAACGTCCATACCAACCCGCAATCCAATAAGGATTGCGGGTTTTTGCTGCTTTTTGGCTTAACATGCAGGGCTGCCAGGGCTGCCGCCCGTTTCCGCTGTTGTCAGGTTGACTATCGGGCACGGTCAGGGTATGATGTGTTTAGGTTTTTTAAAGAACAACGTCGAATGGGAGTAGTAGACAGCAAGGCCTTTCAGAGAGCGGGATTGCAGCGCTGAGAAATTCCGCAGGAACCTACTGATCGAAGTCGCCCGGGAGTTGCCTGTTTGAATATGAGGAACGATGAAACATGTCATTGTGATTTGTTTGTTCCTGAAGTAGGATGGGCCGGTAGCAGCCGTTATCTGCTTGAAGTGTCACGATAGCCTCAGAAAGGCATGCTGTTTCTTTCTGTCTGCGTGAAACAAAGGTGGTACCGCGAAAGCTAACCTTTCGTCCTTTGATGGATGAAAGGTTTTTTTGTTTTTTGGCGATGATGATTAAGTAACGGAGGAATGACACATGTCTGAAGAAAAAAAATCAGCGGCAACTGAAATGCCGACGACGTATGATCCGAAAGCTGCGGAGCAGAAATGGTATTCTACCTGGACAGAGCGTGGATATTTCAAGGCTGGTCAGCGCAAGGATGCTGAGCCATATACCATTGTAATCCCACCCCCGAACGTAACAGGCATGCTTCATATCGGGCATGCACTGGATTTCACACTCCAGGATATCCTGATTCGCACCAAACGGATGCAGGGATATGACGCCCTGTGGCTCCCAGGTTCCGACCATGCGGGTATTGCGACTCAAACCAAAGTAGAGCAAAAGCTGCGTGAAGAAGGCTTGACCCGCTATGATCTTGGACGCGAGAAGTTCCTGGATAAAGTCTGGGATTGGAAAGACCAATACGCGACAACGATCCGTCAGCAGTGGGGTAAAATGGGGCTCTCCCTGGATTATTCACGTGAACGCTTCACGCTCGATGAAGGGCTTTCCCAAGCGGTGCGCAAAGTGTTTGTTCAACTATATGAAAAAGGCCTGATTTACAGAGGCAAACGCATTATTAACTGGGATCCGGTGAACCGAACTGCATTGTCTGACATCGAGGTTGAATACAAAGAGGTTCAGGGACACCTGTATCATCTGAAATATCCACTTAAGGACGGTAGCGGTTATGTTACAGTGGCGACGACTCGTCCGGAGACGATGCTCGGTGATACTGCGGTTGCGGTTCATCCAAAAGATGAACGCTATGCAGACATGATTGGCAAAACGCTGATCCTGCCAATTATCGGCCGGGAGATTCCGGTTATTGCAGATGATTATGTTGATAAGGAATTCGGAAGCGGTGCTGTAAAAATTACGCCTGCACATGATCCGAACGACTTCGAAGTGGGTCTTCGCCACAACCTGCCTCAGATCACAGTAATGGATGAGACAGGTACCATGAATGCGGAAGCAGGCAAATATCAGGGTATGGATCGCAGTGACTGCCGCAAGCAGATCGTTGCAGATTTGCAGGAACTTGGTGTCTTGATCAACATTGAGGATCACACACATCAGGTTGGACACAGCGAACGGACGGGAGCTGTGGTTGAGCCTTATTTGTCCACACAATGGTTTGTTGAGATGAAACCTCTCGCCGAAAGAGCCATTCAAAAACAGCAGAACGGGGAAGGCGTAAACTTCGTTCCGGATCGTTTTGAGAAAACATATCTGAACTGGATCGAAAATGTTCGTGACTGGTGTATCTCACGTCAGTTGTGGTGGGGACATCGTATTCCTGCCTGGTACGACGATGAGACTGGCGAAATTATTGTATCGGCTGAAGATCCAACAACACTGCCAGAGTACGCTGGTCGTAAGCTAAGACAGGATGAAGATGTTCTGGATACGTGGTTCAGTTCGGCATTATGGCCTTTCTCCACGCTCGGCTGGCCTGAAGATGCTGAAGATCTGAAACGTTACTATCCGACAAGTGTGCTTGTAACCGGATATGACATCATTTATTTCTGGGTTGCACGGATGATCTTCACAGCTCTGGAGTTCACGGACGAAATTCCATTCAAAGATGTTCTGATGCATGGTCTGGTTCGTGATGCGGATGGTCGTAAAATGTCCAAATCACTCGGTAACGGTGTGGATCCGCTGGATGTTATTGAGAAATATGGTGCAGACGCGATGCGTTATATGATCTCCACCAGCAGCACGCCTGGCCAGGATCTTCGTTTCCGCTGGGAGCGGGTAGAACAGGCACGTAACTTTGCTAACAAAATCTGGAATGCATCACGTTTCGCACTGATGAATCTGGAAGGCTTTACTTACGAAGATCGCGACATCAGCGGGGAGCTTGGAACAGCGGATTATTGGATTTTGCACCGTCTGAACGAAACTTCCCGCGATATTACGCGTCTAATCGAAGCATACGAATTTGGTGAAACAGGACGAGTGCTGTACAACTTTATCTGGGATGACCTCTGTGACTGGTATATTGAATTTTCCAAGTTGTCCTTCTACGGTGAAGATCCGGTTGCCAAGAAAAAAACACAATCGGTACTCGCTTATGTCCTGGACCACACCATGCGCCTGATTCACCCGTTTATGCCTTACATCTCGGAAGAGATCTGGCAGCATCTGCCTCATGAAGGCGAGACGATTACACTTGCTTCTTGGCCAGTGTATGATCCTGCCCTGGAAAATCCGGAAGCCGTTGCCGAAATGAACCTGCTCATGGATACCATTCGTGCCGTACGTAACATTCGTGCAGAAGTAAACGTGCCGATGAGCAAGAAGATTGAATTGATGGTAAAAGCGAACAGCGCCGAGACATTCAGCATTATCGAACGCAACAGCCACTACATTCAACGATTCTGCAATACATCCGAGTTCGACAGCGGACTTGATCTGAGTTCACCGGATAAGGCCATGAGTGCTGTAATTACGGGAGCTGAACTTTACTTGCCGCTGGCTGGACTGATTGATATTGAGCAGGAAGTGGCTCGCCTGGAGAAAGAGCTGCAGAACCTTGAAGGCGAAGTACTCCGTGTAGAGAAAAAGCTGGCGAATGAAGGCTTCGTAGCCAAGGCACCGGCCAAGGTTATTGAGGAAGAACGCGCCAAACAAGCGGATTATTCGGATAAACGGGATAAAGTCATCGCCCGGATCAAGGAACTGAAAGGTTAATGTTTCTGGTCGGATGGAGAGCAAGCATGCCATCCGGCCGCTTTTTTCAATCAAACTCGGGACCGAAGGTGAAACATATGACGGAACTTAATGGCACGGGCGTAGATGCCCCTCTGCATACCTATGACGAGGCTGTGGACTGGATCAATGGCCTTATTCCTTTTGGCATCAGACCCGGATTGGAACGAATCACGGAGCTCATGTCATTGCTCGGTAATCCTCATCAGCGTCTCAAATTTATTCATGTCGCGGGAACGAACGGAAAAGGTTCGACTTGCGCTTTTTTGACGTCGGTACTGCTTCAGGCGGGGTACGATGTAGGAACGTTTACGTCTCCGTATATCACAAAATTCACGAATCGTTTTCAATACAACGGCGAGGATATTCCGGAAGAGACTCTGCTGAAGCTGGCGAATCGACTCCATCCGCTGGTCACAGATATGGCCTCTACTGTTCTTGGATCACCTACCATGTTCGAAGTGTCTACAGCCCTGGCACTCTTGTACTATGCAGAAGAGTGTTATCCGGATGTAGTAGTATGGGAGACTGGACTGGGGGGAAGGATGGACGTAACGAATATCGTTACACCCGTGGTTTCGGTCATTACGAATATCGGTATGGATCATACGGATGTCCTGGGTGATACCATTGAAGCGATCGCGGGAGAAAAAGCAGGCATTATTAAACCAGGCGTACCTGTTGTCACCTGTGTTACGCAGCCAGAGGCTGTTAAGGTGATTCAGGAAAAGGCCCAGCAAGTCCGATCAACTGTGTATTTGTCCGGAGAACAATTTTCTTACCATAGACTCCATAGTGATGAGAATGGTCAATCCTTTCATTTTGCAGGACCATTCCGCGAGATGGATGCTCGCATTCGAATGCAGGGCATTTATCAGATGGATAATGCTGCGGGTGCTCTTATGGTGCTTGAATTGCTCAGACAGTACATGGCATTCATTCTGGATGACAGAGATATTGCCCTTGGATTGGAGAATGCCTTCTGGGCTGGCCGATTCGAGAAGGTCGTTCACGAACCCCGAATTGTACTGGATGGTGCGCATAATCCGGAAGGGGCAGAGTCACTGGCCAAGAGCATTGTCGACGTATATCCTCACAACAAGTTAAATTTGATGATGGGCATGCTGGCGAATAAGCATCACGAAGCGTATTTGCAGCATATACTGCCACTAGTGGATACGCTGATCCTGACCGAGCCAGATTTCCGACGCAAAATGGATGCAGCCGAATTGCTGCAGATCGTCGAGCGGTTACGTCCCGCCATTGCGAAAGAGAATCTGGAAATCATCGTCGAGCCCGATTGGGCGAAGGCACTTGATCTATTGAAGTCACGGACGGAAGCGGAAGATCTGGGGGTGGTGTCCGGCACACTGTATCTCATTGCAGATGTGAGGGCAGCCCTTTTGCATCAAACCGATTCTGAAAAAGGTTGGTGAAAGTTTTGTTAAATACATCAGAACACGTTCATTTTATAGGGATTGGCGGATATGGCATGAGTGCCATCGCACGAGTTATGCTGGAGATGGGATACACCGTTACCGGATCGGACGTCGCTTCACAGGAGTTGACTGAGAAGCTGGCAGCCAAGGGAGCGAAAATATATATCGGACATACGGCTGAACACGTAAATGGAGCAGATCTTGTGGTCTATTCTACAGCAGCTCCGGCGGATAATGTGGAGCGAGTGGCAGCCGAGCAGCTTAATATTCCGATTCTTCACCGTGCACAGATGCTGGCGCGCCTGCTCAATGAGCGCAAAGGTGTTGCGGTTGCAGGTGCCCACGGCAAAACGACGACTTCCTCAATGATTGCACTTGTCATGGACAAATGCGATACAGACCCAACGTATATCATTGGTGGAGAAATCATGAATTTGGGAACCAATGCGAAGGCGGGGCAGGGCGATTGGGTCGTGGCTGAAGCAGATGAGAGTGATGGATCGTTCTTGCAGTATCATCCGTGGCTAGGTATTGTGACCAATATTGAAGCCGATCATTTGGAGAATTACAACAGCGACTTCGAGGAGCTCAAAAAAGCGTATGTACAGTTCTTGAGTCAAATTCGTCCGGAAGGAACAGCCATTGTCTGTGCGGATGATGAGAACGTTCAAAGCATTTTACCTGAGCTGAAATCCCGAGTCACGACATACGGCATTGATCAGAAGGCCGATTATATGGCATCGGATATCGTACTGGGTGACCGCAGAATCTCCTTCACCATGAGCCATCAGGGTAACGCACTGGGAACGGTAGAGCTCTCTGTTCCAGGCAAACATAATGTTTACAACGCCATGGCTACGGTCATTACCTGTCTGGAAGCAGGCATTCCGTTTGAGAAAATCACGGCTGCCATTATTCAGTTCCATGGTGCCAAACGCAGGTTCCAGGTGCTGGGTGAAGCACGGGATATTCTGGTTATCGATGACTATGCTCATCATCCGACTGAAATTGAGGCTACCATCAGTGCAGCGAAAGCGACAGGGAAACGTATTATTGCGGTGTTCCAGCCGCAGAGATATACGCGTACCTTCTTCCTGCTGGATGCGTTTAGTCGTGCTTTCGCTGAGGCAGATGAGGTACTTATTACCGACATCTATTCTCCGGCGGGAGAAAAACAGATTGAAGGTGTTCACTCCGCTAAGCTGGTTGAACTGATTGTTCAGAACAGTAATGCTGCTGCTCGTTATTTGCCTACTAAGGAAGAAGTGGTAGCAGATTTGCAGAATCGTCTGCAGCCAGGAGATCTTGTCCTCACGATGGGAGCAGGGGACATCTGGAAGGTTGGCGACACACTGGCCAAAGGACTGAAATAGTCCATTTTATGACCCGCTTGTCTTCATAAAGAAGCAGGCGGGTTTTTGAATTTCTAGGAATCTTTCATTGTCTCTGGGCATATAGCTGATATAAATGGGACAAAGGAGAGGGTACGGGGTGAGCAATGCTAGAATGACGTTTCGTTTCGGGGAGAACGAGTCGGACAAGCCGAATCATAAGGATGAGAAGGTGATTGAAACCTTTCCATCCTTATCTGATGAGATATCGCACAGTGCTCCGCGGATCGATGTCGCGCCTTCATGGACACCGGAGGATATCCCTGGAGATTGGGGAGAGACCACCCTGAGCGGGACAAGTATACTGGAGCCGGATCAGAGAAAGGACCGGAATCCGGATCCTGTACAGTCGCAGTATGTTTATTCGGATTCTACAGTGTACCCTGACGAAAATGAGAAAGAGCTTCCTGAAGACAGCAATGATGTGGGTCATGACTGGATGGGGGATCGTGATCATTACTCCTACAAGCGAAATCGCCCTCCGAGGGGCTGGAAGATGATTGGTTCGGTTACGGGAGCACTGGTCACCGGTGCCCTTTTCGGTATGGTTATTCTCTCTTTGTTTAATCGGGAAGGAACAGGTCCGGATGTACTTCCCCAAACCAATCAACCAGTATCGAGTGTTACGGGAGTGCAGGGTGCTTCCGGGACGGACCAACAAGCACAGTCAGCACTTAGCGGAGGCAGCTACTATGCGCTTCAGTACGGTGTTTTTAGTTCGCCTGAACGTGCTGAACAGGCCAAGCTTGAACTCTCACAGGCTGGAATCGCTGCAGGAACGGATCCGGACGATGGGAATCGGGTGTATGCGGGCATCTCTTCCGACCGTGAGGAAGCCAAACTGCTGAGCTCCCGTCTTAAGGCGGAGGGTGTGGAATTGTATGTCAAAGAGATCGCATATCCTGCAGTGGACTCTGCAGCTCTCGGTATGAATGAGGAAGATGTTCAGCTCTTCTTCAGCAGCAGCAATGCATTGGTGGAGCAACTATCCACATTGTCCATCGGGCAGCTTGGTCAAGCAAATCCAGAGCCTGTAGCCTCTGAAACGATGACTGCATTACAGAATCATCACGAGGCCTGGATAACAGGTATGGGTAAACTCTCGGCAGGTCTCGGACAAGAAGCGGCGCCGATCGTTTCAGCCATGGAAAAATCGATGAACAGCGCAATAACGGCAGTTACCGAGTATAACAAAAATCCTTCCGATGTACACATGTGGGCTGTACAAGCGGATCTGATGGATTATGTTCTGCAGCAGAAAAAATGGCTTGAAGGGATTAAGCAATAAGTTTTCCTTCCCCTAACACAGCCCCGAAATCCCTGTCCGGCAAGGAACTGGAAATAGTTCCCCTTGCCGGATTTGTGTTTGTATTGACGTACAAAACCCCGTATAATAATGTGGGTGTCAAAAAATGGCGAGGGAAGATAACCGATGAAAAAAAACTTCGGCATGTTAATACTGTTTCTTCTGCTCGGCTGGATGGCCGGAGCGTGGATCGCCAAGGCACTGCAGCCAGTCAAGGCTGTAGCCATTCTAACCAAAGCCACGACCATACGTTGGTCACCGCAGGCTGATCTGGATATTATCAGTTATGACATTTCATTTCAATTTCAAATGAGCCTCCTCAGTTTGATCGGTATTATTGCGGCTGTATGGCTGTATCGCAGACTGTAGGAGAATGACGATTTTTGACGACGAAACTAAGCGAATGACATCTACTATGGTGATGCGACAGATGTCGCCGTAGCATAAGGAGCCGTTTATTTTGAATAAATTACAATCGCGCCCTATTATTCTGGCCTCCACTTCGCCGCGGCGCAAGGATCTGATCGCTTCACTTCAACTAGCTTTCAAAGTAATACCGAGTCACGCGGATGAAGACACGCCGCCGGAATGGACTCCTGAGCAGACGGTTCAGGAGCTTGCCATGCGCAAAGCAATGGCTGTCTATCGTGGGCTTGAAGGTCAGGAACAGGACGCTATTATTGTTGGCAGTGACACTGTCGTTGTGCTGGATGGAGACATTCTGGGCAAACCTGTGGATCAACAGGATGCTGAACGTATGCTCGCCAGACTTCAGGGACGTACACATCGTGTATTCACTGGTGTTGC
This sequence comes from Paenibacillus illinoisensis NBRC 15959, assembly GCF_004000925.1. Classification (GTDB taxonomy): domain Bacteria; phylum Bacillota; class Bacilli; order Paenibacillales; family Paenibacillaceae; genus Paenibacillus; species Paenibacillus illinoisensis. Next base: position 31,973 of record NZ_BIME01000020.1, read on the forward strand.
ATGTATTGATGCTGGAAATGGACAGTCCGTTGTGCACTATCGGCAGACAGAGGTAACGATGAAGGAACTGTCCGAGGCAACGATCGGGGCGTATGTTCAGACAGGCGAGCCTATGGACAAAGCAGGGTCGTATGCAATTCAAGGAATTGGCGCTTCACTGGTAGACCGCATTGAAGGATGTTACTTTAATGTCGTGGGCTTGCCTCTTTCCCTGCTCAGCGACATGTTGGATGGATTCGGAGTTCATGTGCTGCCGCGAGCTTGATTGTGGGAAATGAATGATGTGAAAAGAGGGAATATATGGAGTCGCCTCAGTACATGATGCGCGACATCCCCCATGAAGAACGCCCGAGAGAACGCATGATGGAATATGGGGCGGGCGCCTTAAGCCATGCAGAACTGCTGGCTATTTTACTTCGAACGGGAACAAGGCAGGAATCAGCAGTACACATGGCGCAGCGGATACTAACCGAAGCGGGTGGTATTCGTCCGCTGATGGATATGAGTCTGAACGAGCTGACTGCTATGAAAGGAATCGGTATGGCCAAGGCGGTCCAGCTCAAGGCAGGCATTGAACTTGGTCACCGGATTGCGAAGAGTAGACGGGTGCAGTCGCCTTCCATCCGTACACCTCGTGATGCAGCGGATATTTTACTCGAGCAGCTGCGTTACTTACAGAAGGAACACTTTGTGTGCCTTTTCCTGAATAGCAAAAATCATATTATTGCCCAGGAAACACTCTCCATGGGTAGCCTTAATGCTTCAATTGTACATCCACGTGAAGTGTTCCGTGCTGCCATCAAATGCAGCAGTGCCTCGATCGTATGCGCACACAATCATCCGAGCGGTGATCCTACGCCTAGTCCTGAGGATATTCAAATAACCAAGAGACTGATCGAAGCAGGTTCAATCGTGGGCATAGATGTGCTGGACCACATCATTATCGGCGATGGAACATACGTAAGTTTGAAGGAGAAGGGCTTAGTATAATATAATGGTTGGCGTTGATGTTTTCCTATGAATATTGACGGCGTTGTCCGTAGAAGATAGGTTCACTTTACAGGTACAATACATTTCAATGAATGATGAACCCTGCTGGATTGCAGAGGAAATGAAAATGAAACGCTCTGAACGTTAATAGGGCGGCAATATGAGGCAGAAAAGGAGATTACGTCATGTTTGGTGGTTTTACGAAAGATTTGGGTATTGATTTGGGGACAGCGAATACGCTGGTTTATGTACGTGGAAAAGGTATTGTGGTGCGGGAGCCTTCGGTGGTTGCTCTGCGGACAGATACCAAGAGCATTGAGGCTGTTGGGGAATCTGCCAAAAAAATGATCGGACGTACTCCTGGTAACATTCGTGCGATTCGTCCAATGAAGGACGGCGTTATTGCTGACTTTGATACGACGGCAACGATGATCAAATACTTTATTCGCCAGGCGCAGAAACAGCGCTCGATGTTCCAGCGTCATCCGAACGTTATGGTATGCGTACCATCCGGAATTACAGCGGTAGAACAACGTGCGGTTGAAGATGCAACAAAACAGGCCGGCGCGCGTGAAGCATACACGATTGAAGAGCCATTTGCAGCAGCCATTGGTGCAGATCTTCCGGTATGGGAGCCAACAGGTAGCATGGTTGTGGATATCGGTGGCGGAACGACTGAAGTGGCGGTCATTTCCCTCGGCGGAATCGTAACAAGCCGTTCCGTTCGTGTAGCTGGTGATGAGATGGACGAATCGATCATCCAGTATATTAAACGTCAGTACAATTTGATGATTGGTGAACGTACATCCGAACAATTGAAAATGGAAATCGGTTCAGCTATGCCACTGGAACAAGTGGAAACGATGGAAATTCGCGGACGCGATCTCGTAACAGGTCTGCCTAAGACCATCACGATTACATCGGATGAAATCAGCGAAGCTCTGGCAGATACGGTAAATGCTATTGTTGAAGCTGTGAAAGTAACTTTGGAAAAATGTCCTCCTGAGCTTGCGGCAGATATTATGGACCGCGGTATCGTGTTGACTGGCGGCGGCGCGTTGCTCCGCAATCTGGACAAGCTGCTGGCTGGTGAGACAGGTATGCCGGTCATCGTAGCGGAAAATCCACTCGATTGTGTAGCAATCGGAACAGGTAAAGCTCTGGAGAACATCCATTTGTTCAAAAGCAGAAGCAGTTCGGCAGTTCGTTCCAAACGTTAATCCGGCACGGATCGCTTAATGTCACGTTTGCGTTAAGCGTGAGTCGCCAGCGAAGAGGACCCGACTTCAGTCGGGAGAGCTATTACCCGCATACCCGGGGAGATCAGCGAATATTCTCGAAGGGACTATCAGTCTGAACGTCTCCCCGCCGGGCATAGCTCGGAAGAGAATATGGATGTTAGAGGGTGTTCGAACTGTTTAAGCTGCTGGGCAACAAAAGACTTTTTGTTTTGCTGGTGGGCCTTGTTACATTTATCGCGTTAATGGGCTTTACGCTCGGTCCGCGAACCGCTCTATCCTGGCCGGAAAAATTCCTGAAGGATTCAGTCGGATTTGTACAATACGTATTTTACAAGCCCGCTTCTGCTGTAGCGGGCTTTTTCAAAGATGTAGCGAACATGCGTGCGGTATATCAAGAGAATGAAGAGCTGCGAATCGCGATGGGGCACTATACCCGGGATCGACTGAAGTATAACGAGATGGAGAAAACCAATGATCGTTATAAGGATTTGCTGAAATTTACGGCTGAACAGAGAAATCGGTATAACTACGAATATCGTATTGCTCAGGTTATCAGTGCCAATTCCGATCCTAATAGCAGAACGATTAATATTGATATTGGGGAGAACGCGGATATCAAGCCAGGCATGGCAGTTACTTCCCAGGAGGGTCTGGTTGGGGTGATTAGTCACGTTAGTGCTTACACCTCAACGGTGAATCTGCTAACCTCGATGGATGCCAATGATCCCAATTCCAATGCCATTGCAGCAACAGCGGTGGGCAAGGAAGATACCGTTTTCGGTATGATCGAGAGCTTTGATCCCAAGACGGGTATGTTCAAGATGACCAAAATTTCGGAAGAGTCTGATATCAAAAAAGGTGACGAAATTATCTCATCAGGTATTATCAATAATTTTCCGAAGTACATGCGAATCGGGAAAGTTAAGAAAATTGAAGTTGGCGAATACGGACTCACCCGCACAGCAACGATTGAACCATATGCGAGCTTCCTGGATTGGAAAGAGCTGATGGTGGTTATTCCTCCCGAGGTGAAGGAGTAATGGTGACACGCAAGCAAGTCTTGTTCCTGTTGCTGTTCGTTTTGTTCATCGCGGAAGGGACGATTTTGCCACTGCTTATTCCTTCCGGATGGCAACTGCGCATTTCGGCCAATTTGGTCTATATCGTCATTCTGTTTATCGCTGTATATCATCATCGCCACACTGCTCTGGTGCTCGGCATCTTTTTTGGACTGCTTCATGACGTTGTATTTTATGGAGAGATGATCGGACCTTATGGATTTGCAATGGGGTTATCTGCTTATATGATGGGACTTATATTCCAGGCACCGCGTGCACCACTTCCAGTTATGGTTACAGTCGTCATTTTGGGAAGTCTGCTTAACGACACCATGTTGTTCTTTTTATATAAGCTCTTCCGCCTCAATCATGTGACCTTTGACTGGGCTTTGCTTGAATATATGATTCCCAATCTGTTCATTCATTTCGTGTTTGCTCTGATCATTTATACTCCGCTGCGGAAGCAGCTGGAGCGTATCGGCAAAAGAAAGAGCAAGGTGCAGGAAGCATCCTGATACATTTTATAGAGTGAAAAGCAGGAACTTCGAGGCCCGGGCACGAAATGTAATGAGATGGGAGGGACAGGCTTATGACGGTAAAATCGAATCACGTAACGATTAAAGGCATCCGAGACGGCTTGGTTTTCCTGTTGGACGATCAATGTGAATTCGAGGAATTGCTCTATGAGCTCCGCTATAAGCTGGAACACAGCCATCAAAATATTTTGACCGGACCGATTGTTCATGTGGATATCAAACTGGGCAGCCGCGAAGTGACAGAGGACCAAAAAGAAGCGATATTGGACATATTGAAGCAAAAAGGGAATCTGCTCATTCGCTCCATCGATTCACCAGCCCTTAAACCAGAGGTTAAAGGGCCACCGCCAATTGTTACGATGTGTGGCATGGTGCGTTCAGGTCAAGTGCTTCATCACGAAGGGAATCTCCTGTTTCTTGGGGATATCAATCCGGGGGGCACGGTGACGTGTACCGGAGATATATATGTTTTGGGTTCACTCAGAGGCATGGCTCACGCTGGGATCGGCGGGGACGACGAGTCAATCATTGCCGCATCGGTATTTGCACCGACGCAGCTTCGAATCGCTGATATCATCAGCCGTCCCCCTGACGAATGGGAGAGCCGGGATACCGGGATGGAATTTGCTTATTTACAGGACAATCAGATGCAGATCGACAAGATGAGCAATATCGTTCGGTTGCGCCGAGATTTTAATGTGTTTAAAGGAGTGTAGCTCATGGGAGAGGCGATCGTGATCACTTCGGGTAAAGGCGGCGTTGGTAAAACAACCACCTCAGCAAACATCGGAACAGCGCTGGCGCTGCTCGGAAAAAAAGTTTGTCTGGTAGATACCGATATCGGCCTTCGCAATCTGGATGTCGTGATGGGACTCGAGAACCGGATCATTTATGATCTGTGTGACGTGGCAGACGGGCGTTGCCGTCTGAATCAGGCGTTGGTGAAAGACAAACGCTTCGAAGAATTGTACATGCTGCCTGCAGCGCAAACAAGAGACAAAAACTCTGTATCACCGGAACAGGTTAAGGACATCATTCTGGAATTGAAAAAAGATTTTGAATATGTCATTATCGATTGTCCTGCCGGGATTGAACAGGGATTCAAAAATGCGGTCGCTGGAGCAGATCAGGCTATCGTGGTGACTACACCGGAGAACGCTGCTGTACGTGATGCGGATCGGGTCATCGGTCTACTCGAAAGCTCGCATATTCAATCACCGAAGCTGGTTGTAAACCGTATTCGGAACAACATGGTCAAATCGGGCGATATGCTTGATATTGATGGTATTTTGCAAGTCCTCAATATTGATCTGATTGGCATTGTGCCAGATGATGAACTTGTCATCAAAGCGGCTAACTCTGGAGAACCTACAGTCATGAATCCAGACTCGCTTGCAGCGATTGCCTATCGGAACATTGCTCGTCGCATTCTGGGAGATACGGTTCCACTGATGCAGCTAGAGCAGAAAAAAGGCGCGTTCTCACGCTTTAAAAAGTTTTTTGGTATGGGTTAAATGGGTTAATACAATCGTCCTTATAGATATGAATACTTACCGCCGCGGCCTTTGCAGCCCGGCTTTTTTAATGCTTTCAGCACAGAAATCCCTATCATTTTTCTCCACATTAAACTCCACTCGGCAGGTTGATCTCACCTGGGTGGAGTTATTTTGCTTTGACCCGGAAGCTTGTTCATATTATGAAAGAGCTCTTCATAGGATGTATTAAACAAGCCTCGGCGGGAGGATATTCCATGAATACGAAACTTCGAATCAAGCAAAGAAGAGAAGAACGGATACGGCGGTTGCTGGATGGCGCTGCGATGGAGATTATGCAGGAAGCGAATTCGGGGCCCAGCAAGAAGATTGCCGAGAGCCCAAGACCTACTTCTTCTTTTGATATACAGGATAAGACAAGACATGTTGGATCACTACTGGCAGAACAGGAAAGGGATCCTGAATGGCTGTGGAAAAAAGAGAACGGACATTACGGTTCAGGTGGCCATACACGTTTTAACCTGGTGAAATCGTTGGTGCGTAGAACAGTAGTCAGTGCAATGGTTTTTGGTGCCGTATGGGGACTGTTTCAACTCAATGCGTCATGGGCATCTTCTCCCAAAACGGTAATTGCAGATGCGCTGCATCGGGATATGGACTTTGCATCGGCAGCGCTCTGGTATGAACGGCACTTTGGCGGGACGCCGTCTTTCCTGCCCGTGCTGGGCCACACCACAGATGTAGTTAATGGTTCGGGGGTTAGATCACTGCTGGGTAAACCGCTCTCTGGGACAATCGTTCAACCATTTGCGCTGAGCATGAAGGGCATAGAGATCGTCCCCGAAGCAGAGGGGACTGGCTTTGTACAGGTGGTCAGTTCGGATGCAGGACGAGTTCTGCAAGTTCTTGGTGATACAGAGAATGGGATAACGGTAGTCATCCAGCATACAGGCAACTTGACTGCGATATATGGCCGACTGAACGAGAGTGAAGTCGAAGTGAATGACTGGGTGGAGGCCGGAAATGTTGTTGGCAGCCTCAAGTCCACAGGCGGAGAACAACCTGCCACGCTGTACTTTGCTGTAAAAGAGGGCGAAGAGTATGTAGATCCTGCGGAAGTGGTTGCCCTTGATTAGGTTATGGGGTGTACGCATTTCGCTTCATCCGTTTTTTGTCATTATTATGCTGGCCTCCTTGGCTACAGGACATTTCATAGAACTCATCACACTGTTTGCAATCGTATTTATTCATGAATGTGGACATGCTGCGGCGGCAGCCCTTCTGGGCTGCCGTGTCCTGTCGATTCAGATGCTTCCTTTTGGCGGTGTGGCTGTTATTGAAGACGGGGGCCGGCTTACGGCTGGGCGGGAAATTATAATAGCGCTGGCCGGTCCTCTGCAAAACATATTGATGGTCGGGATCACCATGCTGCTGCAGTACGCCAACCTGGGAGATCCAGTATTCTTGGCGTACATTATCCAAGGGAATCTGCTGATTGCCCTGTTTAATCTGCTGCCCGTACTTCCGCTGGATGGTGGTAAAATAGTACAGGCACTCGTCAGTCTGATTGCTCCCTACTATACGACATTAATGTGGACCTATCGGATTAGCATCTTATGTAGTACAGGGGTTATTCTGTTTGCGATCAGCAAATGGATCACTGGAGACTACGGGCTCCCGCTGAATATCTTGCTCATTGGTCTCTTTCTGTTCTATTCCAACGTGACCGATTATCGAAACGTACCTTATCGCTTTATCCGCTTTTTAATGAATCGGGAAGGTGCATTTGCGCATCATGCGGCTACAGGCAGTTTGGCACAGCCGATAATCTCATTTCCGGCGAAACCTTTGGACACTATTCTGCGTCTATTAAAGAGAGAGAAATATCATATGGTATATGTGATGAACAGACAGGGACGAATTATGGCCGTTTTGCCTGAACAGCGAATTATCGGTTCCTATTTCAAGCAGAACACAGACAAACTGTAATAAGGTTGGTGAACTCGTCCAGATTTGGGGTAATACATATACATTGAGAATTGCAAAGACACAGAATGGATGTGGATGAATTGAATTGTCTTCTAGAGGTCAAGCCATGAAACAAATGATCGTACATAATGAACACAACCTCATGCAAATGGCGCTTCTGGAAGAAGGCAAAGCTGTGGAATTTACAGCAGAACGTACACGCGAACGCGGACTGCTTGGTTCGTTTTTCAAAGGACGGGTCGTCAACGTGCTACCGGGTATGCAGGCTGCTTTTGTGGATATAGGTCAGAAAAAAAATGCCTTTCTATATGTAGATGATGTCCTGCACCCTCATTTGGAGAAACAACCGAAGGTGAAACCTTCAATCTCCGAATTGCTTCGTCCAGGTCAGGATGTCATCGTTCAGGTTCTGAAAGAGCCGGTAGGAAGCAAAGGAGCCCGGGTGACGACACATTACTCACTACCGGGCCGATGGCTTGTCTACATGCCGATAGCGGACTACATAGCCGTCTCGAAGAAGATTGCCCGTGAAGGGGATCGCTCCCGTCTTAAGGCATTGGGAGATCAGCTCAGACGTGGGGAGGAAGGGCTGATCATTCGAACCGTATCCGCAGAAGAGCAGCGGGAAGCCATAGAGGCTGACTTGGAATCGTTGCGTGAGCAGTGGCGTTTGATATGTGAAAAAGCAGACAGTTTGCCTTCACCGAGCCTGTTGCATCGGGATCACAGCATGGTTCAGCGAATTATTCGGGATGTGTATACTCCAGGCAGCGATGAGGTTATTACAGACAGTGAAGGACAAGCCCGCGAGGTGAGGGCTTTACTGGAGGAGATCTGTCCGGGTCATCAGCCGAAGGTACAGGTTTACCGGGGCGCAGAGTCCATCTTTGCTGCGTATGGTGTTCAAGAGCAGCTCAATAAGGATTTTGCACGTAAAGTTTGGCTCCCCGGCGGCGGTTACATCGTCATAGATCATACAGAGGCACTTACCGTGGTGGACGTTAATACAGGCAAATTCACCGGGGGCGGCGGGGATAGTCTGGAAGAAACCGTAACGGAAACCAACATGCAGGCAGCCGTCGAAATTGCACGTTTAATGCGTTTGCGGGACATTGGTGGCATGATCATTGTGGACTTTATCGATATGGAGGAAGCAGCCAATCGGCAGGAAGTTGCTGCAGCGCTGGAGGCTGAACTCAAAAAAGATCGAACCAAGGCTTTTGTCATGGGCTGGACCAAGCTGGGTCTGCTTGAACTTACACGTAAAAAAGTCCGGGAAGAAAGTACACTTCCTTATGTGGAGCCCTGTTCTTCTTGTCACGGGACAGGTAAAAGATATATTTCACCATTGCATTGATTTTTACTCGCGATGATGATATAATCATCAGGTATGTGTTTAGCCTATTGGTCTTGCACATGCTGTAACCGCACTGGCCGGGTACAAGAACAGCTCCGCAAGGAGGCTGTCACCTGAGACCGGGCGAGTCTGAGACATGAGGAGGTGCAAGGCAAATGTACGCAATTATTGAAACAGGCGGCAAACAGTACAAAGTCCAAGAGGGCGATGTTCTGTTCATCGAGAAATTGACTGCGAACGATGGCGAAAGCGTAACGTTCGACCGTGTCCTGGCTGTATCTAACGATCAAGGTTTGACAGCAGGTACACCATTGGTTTCCGGAGCTACTGTAACGGCTAAAGTGGAGAAACATGGCAAAGGTCAAAAGGTTGTTGTATACAAATACAAACCGAAAAAGAACTACCATGTGAAGCAAGGTCACCGTCAACCGTACACTAAAGTAACTATCGAGAAAATCCAAGCGTAAGAGGGTGCGATAAGTGATTATCGTTCAAATCTTTCGTAACGATGACGAGAGCATCGATCGCTTTTCCATCAAAGGGCATGCCAATTATGCCAAGCGGGGAGAAGATATCGTATGTGCCGGGGTATCTGCTGTTACAGTGGGTACAGTGAATTCGATCGAAGCATTGACTGGTGTCGAAATGGATGCCAAAATGAAGAATGGCTTTTTAAGCGCTTCTTTGCCAGTGCTGGAGAGAGACGGAACTTGGTCCCAGGTGCAATTGCTGCTCGAATCTATGGTTCTTATGCTCACTGATATTGCAGAGTCATACGGGAAGTATATTAAGATAGAGCAACTCAAATAAGTAAAGAAGGAGGACAACCAATCATGTTGAAATTAAATCTTCAGTTATTCGCATCGAAAAAAGGTGTAGGTTCCACGAAGAACGGTCGTGACAGTAGAGCGCAACGCCTTGGCGTAAAGCGTGCTGACGGTCAAACAGTAACTGGTGGTAGCATTCTTGTTCGCCAACGCGGAACAAAAATTCACCCAGGTACGAACGTGGGTATCGGTAAAGATGACACTTTGTTTGCGAAAGTGGACGGCGTTGTGAAATTCGAACGTTGGGGACGCGATCGCAAAAAAGTAAGCATTTACCCTGTGGACGTTGCTCCAGTAGCAGCTGCAGTAAAAGCATAATATCGGCATTCCGCCTAAGGAGCCTTCGGCAATTTTGCCGGAGGCTCTTTGTATTTAGGATGGATAGATGTTTTCGATAATGAACTGGCAGAAAAGACATGTTATACTTGGTTACGGTGGGGTTTAAAACCAACCGAGTTTTGTAGAACGGGGAGAAGCCATGAAATCTTGGAAAAGAGTGCCGTGGATTGCGGCATGTTCACTTCTGATTCCTTTGGTTTTCGTTGTGCTGTATCCGGCAGCCATTTCGAGTGCTGTATGCGCATTGTGGTCCGTGGCCGTAATCTTTGTTTCAATGAATGCGATGAAGAGACAGGCGGAAGCGGAACGCAGAACCATCATACAATCTATGGAAAAGACAGCAATTGCATCACTAAATCATCATCGGCATGATTGGATGAACGATCTTCAGGTGTTATATGGATATCTTCGGCTGGGCAAACTTGATAAATCCGTGCAATGTGTGGAAAGAATAAAAGAACGGGTAACCGAGGAAAGTCGGATTTCCAAATTAGGCATTCCCTCACTCGTTTTTTATCTCCAGTCTTTTCGTGCCAGTGGCGCCGCTCTGGAATTGCATGTGGAAGTCGAGGAAGAATTGCAGCTTAGTGCTCTGATCTCTCCCGAGGACGGCGAGTCGCTTACGGGCGCAATTGCAGATGCAATCAGAGCCTATCAATACGGTGGCGGCCGGTCGTCTTGGGGAGAGGTTCGCAAACTGACCTTGAACTTCGGACAAGACCATGGGGATGTGGTTGTTCGGCTGGACGGGGATCAAACACCCGATCCGGAAACATTACGGCAGCTTAATGCCGTACTTAAAGGAAAAAAAGTCAGAACGGAGCAGCTTCCGTCTGAAGACACGTTTATACAATTTAGAATGCCGTGTGGAATATAGGAAGAAGGGGTAGCCATGTTTGTAGATAAAGCGAAGATTTATGTAAAAGCCGGAGACGGAGGGGACGGAATTATTTCGTTCCGTCGTGAGAAGTATGTACCAAACGGCGGACCTGCCGGGGGTGATGGAGGCAGAGGAGCTGACATCATTTTCCGCGTGGATGAAGGTTTGCGTACATTGATGGATTTCCGTTACCAGCGTCACTTCAAGGCCCCTCGTGGTGAGAAGGGACGCAATAAAAGTCAGCATGGTGCGAACGCTGAGAACATGATTGTCCGTATTCCACCTGGGACTGTGATTTTGGATGAAGACAGTGGAGAGGTATTGGCAGACCTGACGCGTCATGGTCAACAGGTTGTCGTTGCGCGTGGTGGCCGGGGCGGCCGGGGGAATATCCGATTTGCCACACCAAATAATCCAGCTCCTGAACTTGCTGAAAATGGTGAAGAGGGCGAAGAGCGCTATATTGTGCTAGAGCTTAAAGTTATGGCGGATGTTGGTTTGGTTGGTTTTCCGAGTGTCGGGAAATCTACCCTGCTGTCCGTTGTATCAGCGGCGAAGCCGAAGATCGGAGCCTATCACTTTACGACCATTACACCTAACCTGGGTGTAGTCGGTGTAGGTGAAGGACGCAGCTTCGTTATGGCCGACTTGCCAGGACTGATTGAAGGTGCTCATGAAGGTATCGGACTTGGACATGAGTTTTTGCGCCATGTTGAACGTACCCGCATCATTATTCACGTTGTGGATATGTCTGGCTCGGAAGGACGCGATCCGTTTGAGGACTGGGTCAAAATCAACGAAGAGCTGAAGTTGTATAATCCGGTACTCGCGGAGAGACCTCAGATTGTGGCAGCGAACAAAATGGATATGCCGGAATCGGAAGAGAATCTGGAGCAATTTATGCAAAAGGTTCGTGAAGTTCAGCCGGATATTGAGATCATGCCAATTTCTTCCCTGACTCGCAAAGGAATACAGGAACTCCTGTATCGTGCGGCGGATCTGCTTGATCAGATTCCGGACGAAGTCGTGGTAGAAGAAGTAGCGGACATATCTGAACGCAAAGTGTACAGTCTGGATAAGAAAGAGGACGAAGGCTTCCGTATTGTGCGGGAGAATGAGATCTTTGTTGTTGAGAGTGCCAAGATTGATCGCATGATGAAACGGATGCAGCTGAACTCGCATGAGGCCATCCTTAAACTGGCGCGTACACTGCGTCATATGGGTGTGGATGAAGAGCTCCGTAAACGTGGTGCTGAAGAAGGCACGATTGTGCGCATCGGTGATTTTGAATTTGAATTCGTTGAAGGCAGCAGCTACTATTAAGTTTGATATGTAAAATTTAATGTATGCCTGCTCAAATATATAGGACATGTAAACGCAGAGAAGTGGGAAATGACCCGCTGCTCTGCGTTTTTTTTGTTTTTTCCTAACATGTGGCAGGGAGAACCTTGTATACTTTGAGAAACGGTTTTGAAAAAAATAGACATGTAACGTATTGCCCTTTTAGTATAGATCCGATATAATGTCCACTATATGAAAACATGAGTCTTTGAGGAGAGGACGTTCTGTGAATGAACGCTATTACTTAGTACGGGAAGACATTTTACCGGAAGCAGTGGTGAAGACGATGCAGGTGAAAGAGCTGCTTGCTTCGGGGGATGTCAAAACAGTGCATGAAGCGGTAGAGCAGGTCGGATTAAGCCGAAGTGCTTTTTATAAGTATAAGGATGGAATTCACCTCATCAACCAATTGGAACGGGAAAGAATCGTCACCATATCGATTGATCTGGAGCATCAGTCTGGTATATTGTCTCGCGTGTTGGGACATGTGGCTGGATATGGAGCCAACGTACTCACGATTAATCAGAGTATCCCGCTTCAAGGAAGAGCCAATGTTGTTATCTCGGTAGAGACGTCACATCTTCACGGAGAAATCGGTGAAATGTTGGATCGGATGCAGGATATGCCGGGGGTTCGGCGCACACGGATTGTAGGTCAGGGCTAACTGGATTTTATCTCATAACGTCCGGATATATGAAAAAAACTGCTTCATTGTACACAGAGAGCGTACAGAGGTGGCAGACATAAAAGACATTAGGGGGTAGATCGTTGGTGAAACCGGTAAAAGTAGGATTATTGGGACTCGGAACAGTAGGTACCGGGGTTGTTCGCATCGTGGAAGGGAACCAGGAGGATCTGAGCAGTCAGGTCGGCTCACCGATTGTTATCGAGAAGATTTCTGTAAAAAATACGGTTAAGGATCGCGTCATTGCAGTGGATCGAGCCAAACTGACAGAAGATCCGTGGGAAGTGATTCGCCACCCGGACATCGATGTGATCGTGGAGGTTATGGGTGGTATTGAACAGACGAAGGAGTACATTCTTGAAGCGCTGGAGCGGGGAAAACATATTGTCACGGCAAATAAGGATCTGATGGCTCTCCACGGCTCCGAGATTTTGGCGAAGGCACAGGAGAAGAAATGTGATGTCTTCTATGAAGCCAGCGTAGCTGGTGGGATTCCCATTATCCGCACCCTGATTGAAGGTTTCTCCTCTGACCGGATTACCCGTATTATGGGGATTGTGAACGGAACAACGAACTTTATTTTGACCAAAATGAGCCAGGAAGGTGCTTCTTATGAAGAGGTCCTCGCAGAGGCACAGGCTCTGGGTTATGCGGAAGCTGACCCAACATCGGATGTGGAGGGACTGGATGCCGCTCGCAAAATGGCAATATTGGGAACGCTGGGTTTCCGCACCAATGTGGAGCTCCAGGATGTGGCAGTTAGTGGTATTTCGTCCGTAACCCGTGAGGACATTACGTATGCCAGAAGACTCGGCTATGAGATGAAACTCCTTGGAATTGCGGATTGCCGTGATGACGAGATCAATATCAGTGTTCAGCCTACCATGGTGAGACAGAGTCACCCGATTGCCTCCGTTAATGGCGTGTTCAATGCAGTTTATGTACACGGGGAAGCAGTAGGCGAAACGATGTTCTATGGTGCGGGTGCAGGTGAACTTCCAACGGCCACTTCCGTCGTTGCAGATCTGGTGGCTGTGATCAAAAATCTGAAGCTTGGCGTAAACGGACTTAAAGCCATCGTTCCTTACAAGCAGAAGCGTCTGCAAAGCGATGAACAGATCATGTCAAAGAACTTCATTTTGCTGCACGTGGACGACAAAGCGGGCGTTTTGGCGCAAATTACGCAGATTTTTGCAGAGTATGAAGTCAGCCTGGCTTCGGTTGTTCAACAGCCGAACGAGCATAATCCGGATGCCGAGATCATCATCGTTACTCATAATGCAAGCAAGGCAAGCATGGATAAAGTGTTGAAACACTTTGAATCTCTTAGCGTTATACGCCGCATCAAGAGTGTATATCGGGTTGAGGGGTAAGGTTATTTTTCTAATCCTGTCCGTTCGAATTGCTAGGTTAAATTGAATTACAATTTTTAATACTATAAATTCAGGTCTTCATATTCGTATTACTTAATCATAAAGGAGCTTACTACAATGAGATATCAAGGATTGCTGCAAACGTACAAAGAGTACCTTCCGGTTAATGAAAATACACCTATGCTTACGCTTCAGGAAGGAAATACCCCACTCGTTCATGCCGAAAATCTGTCCAAGGAACTTGGACTGAATCTATATTTTAAATACGAAGGCTTGAACCCAAGTGGTTCTTTCAAAGACCGCGGTATGGTAATGGCTGTTGCGAAAGCAATGGAAGAGGGCAGCCGTACCATCATGTGTGCCTCCACGGGCAATACTTCTGCAGCTGCTGCAGCATATGCAGCACGCGGTGGTCTGAACTGCATCGTGTTAATCCCTAACAATAACATTGCACTGGGCAAGCTGGCCCAGGCCATGATCTACGGAGCCAAAGTGATTGCGATTAACGGTAACTTCGACCGTGCACTGGAAATTGTACGTGAGATTACAGCGAAGCATCCCATCACACTGGTGAACTCTGTGAATCCTTACCGCATCGAAGGTCAAAAAACAGCTGCATTTGAAGTGGTTGATCAATTGGGTCAAGCACCTGACGTACTTGCAATCCCAGTCGGCAATGCAGGGAATATCTCTGCTTACTGGAAAGGCTTCAAAGAATACAAAGAGGCGGGAAAATCGGATTCCTTGCCGCGGATGGTTGGATTCGAAGCAGAAGGCGCGATGGCAATCGTTAAGGGAGAGCCGATTCTTGAGCCTGAGACTGTGGCCACTGCGATTCGCATTGGTAACCCGGCTAGCTGGAAGACCGCTGTGACCGCTGCTGAAGAGTCCGGTGGACAGATCAATTATGTAACGGACGAGGAAATCTTGACAGCATATCGTACGATTGCGGCACGGGAAGGTATCTTCGCTGAACCGGCATCGGCTGCTTCGGTTGCGGGAGTATATAAATTGAAGCAGGAAGGATACTTTAAAGGCGGAGAGACGGTTGTATGTGTCTTGACGGGTCATGGTTTGAAAGATCCGAACATCGCGATCAAAACGGTAGCAACAGAGCCGCTTGTAGTAGATGATTCGGAAGAAGCGGTTATGGCGGCTATTGCACAGCTGGAGCAGCAATCCGTATGAGTTTGCAGCAACGAGTTACAGTAAAAGTACCTGCAAGTACAGCCAATCTGGGTCCAGGGTTCGATACCCTGGGCATGGCATTGTCTTTGTATGCCTGGATTGAGATGAAGCCGTCCGAACAAACGGTGTTTGATCTGTATGGAGATCATCTGAATGGTTTGCCAACGGATAGATCCAATCTAATCTACGAAGTCGCACAGATGGTATTTAATGAAGCAGGCGTGTCTGTTCCTGAACTGGAAATTTCCATGTTTTCGGATATTCCTCTTACCCGTGGACTGGGAAGCAGCGCATCTGCCATAGTTGGTGCTCTGGCTGCTGCGAACGCCTTAATTGGTTCTCCGCTATCGGACGATAAGCTAATGGATATGGCTACTTCGCTCGAAAAGCACCCGGATAATGTGGGTGCTTCTCTATATGGGGGTATTATTGCGGCTGCTTGGGATGGCAGTCGTGTGGATCACATCCGTATTGAGCCGCATCAGGATTTACAGACGTTGGTCATTGTGCCGGACTTTGAACTATCGACTTCCAAAGCAAGAAATGTCATTCCACAGCAATTTGACAAGTCGGATGTCGTGCATAATATCAGCAGGTCTTCCCTGTTGGTTGCAGCGCTGGCAAGCGGGCGACTGGATGTGATACAAAGGGCGATGCTGGATCGTATTCACCAACCATACCGAGCATCTCTGGTACCCGGCATGACTGAAATTTTGGAACATGCTGTACAGCATGGTGCTTTGGGAGCTGCACTAAGTGGAGCCGGACCAACCGTTCTGACATTGGTGGATCGGCATGATCCCCGCAAAGCCGAGCTGGAACAGTATTTGATGGAGACCATGGGCAAGGAAGGCATTAATGCAACGCCACTATGGCTGGATCCGGACCTGGACGGTGTAACCGTGCTGCCTGATCAAGATGAACGTCCTTTTTTGGACAGAATTAAAGGGGAAGTTAAAGCATGAAACGAATTGCCGTATTACCTGAAGGCTCCGTTTCCCATGAAGCTGTAGAATTTCTGTTTAATGGGGAACCGCTGGAGCTGCTTCATTCCAAACTGATTTCTGATGTGTTTCGCGCCACGGATAGTGGCAAGTCACAATATAGCGTCATTCCCATTGAAAATACAATTGAAGGCTCCGTTAGTTTGCATATGGACTGGCTGGTTAACGAAGTGGATATTCCGATGCAAGCGGAGTGGGTGTATCCCTCCATACAAAATGTGATTGGACATGGTTCCGAGTTCGCTGACGGGAGCGGTGCATACGACTTCAGCAAAATTACCAAGATCATGTCTCATCCGGTAGCTATTCCGCAGTGCCAGAACTTTATCCGTCTTCATTCCCCAGATGCTGAGCTTGAGGGCGTCAATAGTACGGCAGAAGCGGTCGAGTTGGTAAAAAAGAATCCCGGAAAGGGCTGGGCCGCTATTGGCACCCGCCTTGCTGCACAAAAGCATGGATTGGATATCATGGCTGAACGGGTGACTGATCATGATAACAATTACACCCGTTTTGTACTTATTGGTCATGAACCAGTGCAGATTCAACGTGAGCCGGATCATGTAAAAACAAGTTTGCTGGTTACACTGCCTGAAGATGCACCTGGTGCTCTGCATCAAGTATTGTCCACATTCGCCTGGAGAAAGCTGAATTTGACTAGGCTGGAGTCTCGTCCTACGAAGAAAAGGCTGGGTAGTTACTATTTTTATATCGATGTTGAAGAAACCGTAGAATCCGTATTGCTCACAGCAGCCATGGCTGAGATTGAGGCATTGAATTGTCAGGTCCGTGTTCTGGGCAGTTATCCCTGCTATACATATCCTTCATTGAAAACTACCTGATAAACGGGTAGGATTTGCTGAGGATTGGCATTGAGATGGGTAAAAAGTGAACTTAAAAGCTTGCCATATGTTGTACAATGTAATGGAACAATTCAAGATTCGGGAGATAATGATTGGAAATTAAACGGAGGTGCAGTCATCCATGTCAGAACAGTGGATTTATTTGGATGGTCAATATGTAACCAAGGAGAACGCAACCGTTTCCGTGTATGATCACGGCTTTTTGTACGGGGACGGAATTTTCGAAGGTATCCGGATTTATAACGGCAATATTTTCAGATGCAAAGCGCATTTGGACCGTTTGTACGATTCGGCAAAATCGATCAGTTTGAACATTCCTTTATCCTATGATGAAATGCTAGAAGTAATGGCAGAAACAGTGCGCCGCAATGATATGCGTAACGGCTATATCCGTTTAATCGTATCTCGTGGACCAGGTAATCTGGGTCTGGATCCGCTGCGCTGCCCGAAAGCGTCTGTTATTATTATTGTGGAGCAGCTAGCAATTTATCCTGAGGAAGCATATCTTACAGGGTTAAAGGCCGTATCTGTATCTCAACGCAGGAATATCCCGGATGCACTGAATCCCAAAATCAAATCATTAAATTATCTGAATAACATCCTTGTTAAAATCCAGTCCAACTATGCAGGTGTTGGCGAAGCAATCATGCTGAATTCCCAAGGATATGTTACCGAAGGATCAAGTGACAACATTTTCATTATCAAAAATGGGGTAGTCTACACACCGCCTTGTTACCTCGGAGCTCTGGAAGGTATTACGCGTCAGGCTATTATTGACCTGTGTGGGGAATTAGATCTGGAGTTAAAAGAAGTTCCATTTACCCTGCATGATGTGTACATCGCTGACGAAGTCTTTTTCACGGGAACAGCCGCAGAAGTCATCGCTGCATATGAGGTTGATGGAAGAACAATTGGATCGGGTGTAGCTGGCCCAGTCACGTTGAGACTGCTCGAAGCGTTCCGTCAAATTGTAGACAAAGATGGTTATAAGGTTTGGGAAGCTTAACCCTTCTAAACATATTGAAATGCAATATCCTTCTTGTCCAATAAGATCACCATCCTACATAGGGTGCGGGTTTTGGAGGCGTGGAGGATTTTTTTTGTTTAGATGATGTCATTAGCCCAGTTTCTGCATAGGATGTAGTAACGGTATGGGCGAATGCACTGCCCAAGTAACACGTCTAGGAGGTTAGTTCCCCGTGAAAATACACATGGTGAAAAAAGGCGACACGTTATATTTACTGTCCCAAAAATATAATGTGGGCCTGGACAAAATTATTGCGGCTAATCCGCAAATTACTGATCCCGACAAGCTGGATATCGGTATGAAAGTTAAAATTCCTGCGGAGCCAGTAACACCAAAACCGGAAGGAATACTGCACAGTCACAAAGTCCAGCAGGGTGATTCTTTATGGAAGCTGTCTCAGGCTTGGGGAGTCTCATTAAAGGATATGATCAACGCAAACCCTCAGTTGAAAAACCCGAACGCCCTGCTTGTAGGAGAGACAGTCTATATCCCGTCCCAACCTGTTCAGGGAAATACGGTTACAGGAAGCAGTACGGGTAATGTCGCTGCTCATGAAAAGCTTTCACCTGAAGGCAAGGAGTATACAGGTGTCAAAGAAGAGCCAGCACCACCAGCACCACCAGCACCAGAAATACCTAAGGCAGTAGAAGAGGCGCCAGCCCCTACACCAGCCCCTTTACCAGCAAATCCTGTCATACCAAATGTGATGCCTGAATTGGAAGTACTGCCGCAGTTACCTGAGCTCCCTGAGGTTAAACCGGAGAAGGCACCTGAGAAAAAAGAACAGGTGGCCCCAGCTGCCGAAGTACAGCCTTTGCCGGAAGTGCCAACATACACCATGCCTAATCTCTCTCCTGAAATTATGCCGCTACCAGTCATCCCTAATACGAAGTCGCCGTCTGTCGTTTCACCTGCGACCAAATCTCCTTGTGGCTGTGGTAAAAAACTGCATCATGCGCCGGCTGAGCATCCATATGCTCAAATCCCTGTCCCTGTTCAAGAGGTTTATGCTGTTCCTGAATCATCACATATTGCTGGCTTTAATCACAATTCTGGGTTCCCAGGGTTACCTGAAGCTACTCCTTATTCGGTGAGCCCTTCTTACCAAGGTCAATGGACAGAGCAGAACCACAATAACTTTACGCCGAATTTGGCTCCTGAACATCAGCAGGACAATGTTTATCCAGCCGCACCCGCTGCACAAGTCAACAGCCCGTTCCCTCCATTTGTTGCGGATACACATATGAACCAGCAGCCGTTTATTTCCCCTTACTCAACACTTCCGTATCCACCTTGTGGATGTGGCGGACATACGCATAACCCGCATTACGGCCACACTGGATACAATTATCAGGATCCTGCGTGGGGGATGTATGGTTCATATGACCCGTACGGTGTACAGACGCATATGGGGCCAAACATTGTACCAAACCAGCCCGTAGAGTATGCATATCAGAATCCGTATCCTTCACAAAACATGGTGCCCCCATCTCCTCTGGGAGCTTTTGGGGAACTGTACCCAGCTCAAGGCAATGTTGGAACTAAAAAAGGCGGACGTGAAGAAGCGGATTTAAGCCAGTCCAATGTATCCGGAGAAGAAGTAACAGAAGCAGGGGGCAAAACCAAGCAAGCTTCTGCAAAAACCGGCACGGCAAAACGCAGAACAAGCAAATCAAGTGGTAAAAGAACATCCAAAGTATCTGTTTCTTCTGCAAATGGAAGACGTAACTCAGAGGCGGAGAAACGTAATTTAACCAAAAAACGTCGTAATCCCTGGATACAGTCTTAGTTAATACAGACAAGATCGCTGATCCAGATTGTTAAAAGGAGGCCGGCCTATGTTGAAAAGCTGGCCTCTTGCTTTAAATAAGAGGAGAGGAATGAGGAAACGAAGGAATGTGAACTAGAAGTAAACGAAAAGTTGTAAAATAATTGTTAATTCGTTGTATGTGTGATAATATATCCATACGTTTTATTTTATCCCTATCTATATTATTTCAATGGATTTTGGTAGAGTAATTGCGTATCTAAAATCTATGAAATAAAAAAAGAAAAAAGTGTTGCATTGATCTGATCGATATGTTATATTATTTAAGTCGCCGCTGAAACACAGCGCTGGCGCGATAGAGAAACACGTTAACCAA
>NZ_BIME01000021.1 GCF_004000925.1 Paenibacillus illinoisensis NBRC 15959
ATTCATTCGTTGTCGTCACTATTTTCTCTCAGCGGCGACTTTTATAATATACCATACTTCGTTTGTTTTCGTCAAGCACTTTTTTGAAGTTTATTTTCAAAGCTCTTAGTGACCTTTGTTTTATTTTCAAATTTTCTCGACCAAGCAAGCAAAGCAACGAGATATAATGTACCATAATTCTCTGCACTGAGTCAACTACCCAAACAAAGTAATTTTCAACCCCAGCAAAAGCCCCACTCCTGGCAGGCCCAAAATACTTACTGTACCGATTGTAGCAGGATTCAGAGGTATGTAGGCACCCGTAATCCAACCGGAATAATTGACAACATAGATCCCGATCGCAGCCAAAGCCAGATGTATCCCAAATGATGTTACCCACGACAATCCGATTCGCTTTCTGAACAATATGATCACAAGCGCCAGTAATGAAGCCACAAGCACGCTTCCTAGAATCACACTTTTCATATTAAGCACCTCCCTGTCTTATTCTTTCATCACACACTCATGCCCCGATCCATTACAGCCGACTTCTTCATCCCTGCCCGTTTCGCCCGCTTCAGATGAATCTGGTACTTACGCTCTGCTGCTTCCAGAACATATATAGCATAATCAATTTCATCTTCCCCCTGCGCTTCTTCAAACTGCCTTACCGCACGCTCCCACTCCGCTTTTGCCTTTTCAATCTCCAAGTAGATCTGTTCTTCTTCCTGCTCCTTCTGCATTTGGGTGCGTTTCTCCACTGCCCGTCCTGCATTTTTCCAGAAAAACATAAGCTCTCCCCCTTTGATTAAGCACAGCATATTCTCATACTTATCAAGGGAAGGACAAACTTAGAACTATGAGCCACAAATTTCCCGTGGCACTTCGTTCTCGCCAACAAAAAAAGAGAGCCTCTCGGCTCTCTGGATGAATCCATTCAATTCTTCAACTATTTCACTCTATACCAAGCCATGTTCCTCTTAATCGCACTTACACGCTTATCGGATCTCTCTGCGGCCTTCCAGCGCCTTCGATAGTGTCACTTCATCTGCATACTCCAAGTCCCCACCTACAGGCAGTCCATGGGCTATCCGGGTCACTGTAATCTCGAACGGACGAACCAAACGGGAAATATACATCGCCGTCGCCTCACCCTCAATATTCGGATTTGTTGCCAGAATCAATTCTTGCACACGTTCATCACTCAGCCGGGTCAACAGCTCTTTCAGCCGAATATCATCAGGGCCGATTCCCTCCATTGGAGAGATCGCACCTTGCAGCACATGATAGTATCCATCAAATTCTTTGGTACGTTCCATCGCAACAAGGTCCTTGGAATCTTGAACCACACAAATGACAGAACCATCCCGGGACTTATCCTGACAAATGCGGCATGGATCGGTATCTGTGATATTACAGCATACCGAGCAATAATGAAGGTTACGCTTCACACTAACAAGCGCCTTGGCAAAATCAATAACATCATCTTCCTTCATGTTAAGCACATGAAAAGCTAATCTCGCAGCTGTCTTGGGGCCAATACCCGGCAAACGGGTAAAAGCATCAATAAGTTTCGCTATCGGTTCGGGATAATACAATCGATTGTGTCTCCTTTGACAGGATCAATTTTAATTAAAACAATCCCGGAATTTTCATGCCGCCTGTGAATTTGCCCATATCCTGGTTAGCAATTTCATCAGCTTTGCTCATCGCATCATTTACAGCAGTCATAACGAGATCCTGCAGCATTTCTACATCTTCCGGATCTACCGCTTCTGGTTTAATGGTAATGGACAGCAATTTTTTGTGTCCGTTAACCTCAGCTGTAACTACACCGCCACCCGAAGTACCTTGAACCGTTTTGTCTGCCAGTTCCTCTTGTGCCTTCAGCATTTGCTCCTGCATTTTCTTCACTTGCTTCATCATTTGGTTCATGTTGTTCATGATTGTTCATCTCCTTTGTTATAGTTAATGATGCGCGCTTGCGCTAGGTACATCTATTCCTTGATCACTACAAGATCTTCACCGAAGAGCTGGATGGCTTCATCAATCCAAGGTTGCTTGCTGCCTGACCCGCCGTCTTCATGCTCAGGTTCAAGCTTAAAGTCCTCCTTTGGCGCTTCAGCAGCTCCTTCCATGGCTCCCGTCCAGTCCTTAAGCATCATCGTCACCAGACGAGCTGAACGCCCAAGCTGTTCAGATAGCACGCGCTCAATCACTTCACGATTAGCCTGCTTCTCTGTCGTTTCACGGTGAATGTTGTTTTTGAAAGCAACCAATACATTGTCTTCCAGCATAGATACAGGCTCACCATCCATAAACCAGGCATGGACCGTAACCTTCTCTTCTTTAACACGCTGCAGGATTTGACTCCACTTTCTGCTGATCTCCACGAATTCTGGAGATCCCTTGCGCGCCACGTATTGATCCAGCTGTGCAGGTAGCTTCGCCGGAGCATTCCCCCTGGATACGGGAGCACGAGTTGCCGGTCGCGAAGGACTGCTTGGTGCAGCCTCTCCACCAGAGAGGCCACTTTTCAGCGCACGATCCAGCTTCTTCTCCAGCTCGGCAAGCTGTTGTTTCAAGCGGTTAATTTCGCCGCTGTCAGCTTGTGAGGACGCCGTCGCTCCTGCTGATACAGCAGCTTGATTCGGTACCTCTCCCTGCGCAGGTATACTGCACAGCTTGAGCAGAGCCACTTCAAATAACGTTTGCGGCTGTACTGCATATTTCATCTCACTCTGGTATCGGTTAAGTGTATCAATCATCTGGAACAGCTGTTCCTTCGTGAAGGATTCTGCCATATCACGGAATGACTCAGGGTTAAGCACCCGGTCTGTCAGTTTATCAGCATCCGGTACCATCTTGATCATAAGTAAATCACGGAAGTAATACAGCAAGTTTTCCATACATTTATCTGCACTCTTGCCTTCATGCATAAATCCTTCGATCATCTGCAAAATATGTCCGACATCACCTTTAAGCAGTGAAGCGGCAAGCTTGGCAAATTGCTCTGAAGGAATTCCTCCGGTCATATCCATAACCTGCTGATATGTTACTCTTCCATCGGTGAAAGAAGAGATCTGATCCAGAACACTGAGCGCATCCCGCATTCCCCCGTCCGACAGACGAGCGATGTATTGGAGCGCATCCTGATCAGCCTCCATACCCTCCTGTTCGCAGATCAGCGTAAGTCTTGCCGTCTGCTCCTCTAGGGAAACCCGGCGGAAATCGAATCGCTGACACCTGGAGATAATTGTGGCCGGAAGGCGGTGTGGTTCGGTTGTTGCCAAAATAAACATGACATGCGGAGGAGGCTCCTCCAATGTTTTGAGCAAAGCGTTAAACGCCTCTGTCGTTAACATGTGCACTTCATCAATAATATAGACTTTCTGCCGGACTTCCGTCGGGGCATATTTAACCTTTTCACGAAGATCGCGGATCTCCTCAACACCCCGGTTGGATGCAGCATCAATCTCCTGCACATCCATTACCGAACCGGCCGTGATCCTGCGGCAAGCTTCACATTCGTTACAAGGCTCAGGCGCAGGTCCGCGCTCGCAGTTTACAGCTTTGGCCAAAATCTTGGCGGCACTGGTCTTCCCCGTTCCTCTGGGCCCGTTAAACAAGTAGGCATGGGAAGTCCGCTGTTCACGAATCGCGTTCTGCAAGGTCTGAATAATATGCTGTTGTCCCACCATATCTTGAAACGACTGGGGACGCCAAGCCCGGTATAACGCGATATGCTCCATGTTGCGTTACCTTCCTTCCACTTCGCATTCGAGTCCTTTGTCGTTCCCCCATTATACTATATTCCAGGGTGATTCCAAACTTTATCTGACCCATGATGCGTAGTTTTTTTGTACATATCAAAAAGACCTCTGCATACATACAACTGCAAAGGTCTCTACAATTTCAAATGGTAAGCCGTGCACCTGCTATCGATAATTGCGATCCAAGTGGCACCCCTGAACAACAGCTCAGGCTAGGCAACCCTCCGGCACAAGAGTGATCTCACTTATGGCTGCTTCCTTCCGGACCTGACCAGGTTCATGAGTACTCATTGCGGAGGACCCAACCGTCAACACCACGTTCAGGGACCAAACCTCACATCGACAAAACCTCTAGCAGGAATTCAACCTCGCTATAGCGGATTGCGAGTTACAGGGCACCGCTACCTCCCCATCTAGCACGGTAAGAAATAGTATAACGTAAGCTTATCCAAATTGCAACCAGGCGTGAACTGGAACCTTTATCCCTATATAAAAACCCCTGCCAATAGGCAGGGGTGGCTTGGATGCAATTAGCAGACAATTCACAGGGAATTGCTGAATTAGATTCCGTATTTTTTCTTGAAACGATCGACACGGCCGCCAGCATCGATAAACTTCTGTTTACCGGTGAAGAACGGGTGGCAAGCGGAGCAAATCTCTACACGAAGTCCTTCTTTAACTGAACCAGTCTCAAAAGTGTTACCGCAAGCGCAGGTTACTTGACCGATCGTGTATTTAGGATGAATTGCTTCTTTCATTACCTTTCACCTCTTTCCGCCCTGAGCCTCAAGCGGACCCAGAGTAAATGGCACAACTTCAGAGATTATAACACGGCCTCATGCGTGTTGCAATCGAATATTATCAAGAGGTGATGAGTCGTTTCGGACGCGCCATCCCGGCTGGAGGAACATGTGTATACGAGCCAATAACGACATCAGGCAGCTCTTCTTCGAAGATCTCAATCATTTGCTTCATTCCGAGAATATCACCTTGAGCTGGAGGGATAAGTTCCAGATAACTCTCCGGGTCGATGTTCAGATTCCGCATTTGAATTAAGCGCAGGTCTGTTCTCCGAGCAAACTCAATCATGGCTTCAATCTCCTCTTCCCGATCCGTGACACCTGGGAAGATCAAATAGTTAATCGATGTGTACACACCTTGTTGAGCCGCATACTTCATTGACTTCTCCACGTTAGCAAGTGTATAACCCCGTGGTTTGTAGTACGCATTATAGTGGTCATCCAGTGCACTAATCGTACTCACACGCATCAAATCCAGCCCTGCATCCACGATGCCCCGAATATGATCATTCAAACCAGCGTTGGTGTTAATGTTGATATATCCCATATCCGTAATGGAACGCACCTCACGAATGGCCTCAATAATCAACTTAGCCTGAGTTGACGGTTCACCTTCACATCCCTGCCCAAAGCTGATAATGGACTCTGGTGTTTTCAGATGTTCCAGCATAACCTCAACAATTTCGTCCACACGAGGCCGGAAATTCATTCGGGTCTGTGGCGAAACAAAGCCACTGTCATCTGGTTGTTCCGAAATACACCCGAAGCAGCCTGCGTTACAGGAGTACGATACCGGAACTCCACCTTCCCAACGATTCAGGAACGTATTTGACGATGTCAGACATTCATATCCAAGTGCACAGTTAGACAAATGGGTATACAGACGATTCTCAGGATACTTTTCAGTCATCCGCGTAACTCCAGCACGTACATCATCACGGTCACAGTTCAGCGGATTCCACTGATCCGGATGATCGGACATCCGGGCTGTAACGTAGAATGCATCATCTTTCCATACCACTGCGGAGTACCCGAACAAAGGAAGCTTATACTCTTTATCCGTTTTCACATAACCCGGCAAACACAGCCGAGTAAACCCTTGCGGGAGCAAAGCCCCGACCGCCTGTGTATCACTCGGAAGAGGCATCATCTCGCCAGTGTCTGGATCCATCCCAATGGGACGAGTGCTTGGTAATCCAACCAGAGTTGCACCCTCTGGTAGAGGAATGAGTTCATCCTCCATAATTTCAACGATCATATCTCCACTACGGGCAAGCCCATACAGGGATGGGTGATCAAATACATTTCCTTTTTCATCTGCGTATACTAAATACATGATGTTCTCCTCACATCTAATGGGTTAAACCGAACGACGAGTTTATGGTAAATCCAGCAGCAGAACTGCCAAATTCGAATGCGTAAAAGTACTTTTTAAGTTGTTGTTGCCGAGGTAGCCGTCTGTCTCGGCGAACGCCGAGTCGTTGTGGTCCCCGAATTGCTTGTATTGTTGCCCGCTGCATCAAACGCAGCCAAAAATTCTGCATTCGTTTTGCTGTTGCGCAGTTTTTTCAGGAAGCTTTCCACAAAATCATGGGAGTCATTCATATTTTTACGAATGGTCCAGATGGTATCAAGCTCTTCCTTGCTTAGCAGCACTTCTTCTCGGCGTGTACCCGAACGGCGAATATCGATGGCTGGGAAGATACGGCGTTCTGCCAGTTTGCGGTCCAGATGAAGCTCCATATTGCCCGTACCTTTAAATTCTTCATAGATAATGTCATCCATACGAGATCCCGTATCGATTAACGCTGTTGCCAGAATAGTCAGGCTTCCACCCTCTTCCACATTCCGCGCTGATCCAAAGAAACGTTTTGGGCGATGGAATGCTGCAGGGTCAATACCCCCACTAAGCGTCCGTCCGGATGGTGGGATAACCAGGTTATATGCACGAGCAAGACGCGTAATGCTGTCCAGCAAAAT
The DNA here is from genome assembly GCF_004000925.1 of Paenibacillus illinoisensis NBRC 15959. Lineage (GTDB taxonomy): Bacteria > Bacillota > Bacilli > Paenibacillales > Paenibacillaceae > Paenibacillus > Paenibacillus illinoisensis. The sequence goes on from NZ_BIME01000021.1 coordinate 6,533, forward strand.
AACTACATCTTTTTTCGCCTCAACCAGACGCAGAGCACGTTCCAGCACCAGTTCCGCAACCTTGATATGATTCTCAGGCAGCTCATCGAACGTAGAAGCCACAACTTCCCCTTTTACCGAACGAGACATATCCGTTACTTCCTCCGGACGTTCATCAATCAACAGGACAAACAGTTCAATTTCTGGATTGTTGGTTGAAATGCTGTTGGCAATTTCTTTGAGGAGAAGCGTCTTACCTGCTTTGGGAGGTGCTACGATCAATCCGCGCTGTCCCAAACCTACAGGAGCCAGCACATCCATAATGCGTGTAGACAAATGGTTGGGGGATGTTTCGAGAACCAGCTTTTTCTGCGGATACAATGGGGTTAATGCCGGGAAGTGAAGTCTTTCCGCAGCAGCTGAAGGATTCTCACCGTTTACCGCATTGACTTGCAGCAAACCGAAATATCTCTCGTTTTCCTTCGGCGTTCTACATTTACCAGATACGAGGTCACCCGTTCTAAGATCGAACTTACGAATCTGCGAGGCCGATATATAAATGTCTTCGGTGCTAGGCAGGTAGTTAATCGGGCGGAGAAAACCGTAACCTTCCGGAAGGATCTCAAGCACACCTTGCATAAACATCAAACCGCTCTGTTCAGCCTGAGCTCGTAGTATGGCAAAAATCAATTCTTTCTTCTTCAGTGTGCCATAGTAGGGAATCTGATATTTTTTGGCCAGTTTGTAGAGGTCCGTTAGTTTCATTTCTTCCAAATCGGAAATTTGTAGATCCATATAATAACCACCTATTCAATTAATAAGTCCGTGAAATGGATAGTTTCGCTTGATGATCGGCTAAGGGAGAACAACACAAATCAGCTGCGTTCTCTTCTGTCCATTGTACGGAATGTAACCGTTATAATGCAAATACTTGTCGTTGAGTGTAAGTTTCCGGGTGGGATGACCATGATACAGTGTTACACACTTGTAAGTGAACATATAATTCACGAGGCTTTCGATCCGGGTACCCAGTCATGGAGCACAGACAAATCGGGGTTTGGGGAAAAGGAATGATGTCAGTTCATACAGCCATATGATATTTGATCCAAAAAAAGACCCTCCGGTTAAGGAAACAAAAACCATTTCGTCTTATCCCGGAGAGGCTGAGAACTCTATTAGAATAGGTTTACCCAATTGTTGTAAGGTTATGCAGTTCTGTCAAAATAATAACGTCAAGTCACCAATCTTGCAATATGGTAACTTACGCTATTCCGTTTCACGCCACACATCTGCACCAAGAAGACGCAGGTTGGTGACAAGGTGGTCGTAGCCACGATCAATAAACTCGACGCCTGTCACTTCAGTCACACCTTCTTTAACCGTCAGACCGGCAATGACCAGCGCTGCTCCGGCACGAAGATCCGATGCTTTTACTTTGGCCGCATTCAGTGCACCGCCTTCAATGATGGCTGAACGACCTTCCACTCGAATCTTGGCGCCCATACGCACCAGTTCTGGCACATGCTTAAATCGATTGCTGTATACAAAATCGCTCAGGACACTTACGCCTGTCGCTTGAGTTAGTACACTTGTCATCGGAGACTGCAAATCGGTCGGGAATCCCGGATACACCAGTGCCTTAACATCCACATGACTATAGGAAGGTTGTCCAATGACACGAATACTCTCATCCATCTCTTCAATGCCCACACCCATCTCCAGCAATTTGGCAGTTAACGCCTCCAGATGTTTGGGAATGACATTGTCGATCAAAACATTACCGCGCGTTGCCGCTGCGGCGATCATATACGTACCCGCCTGTATGCGGTCCGGGATAATGGAATGACGGCAGCCTTTGAGCTCCGACACGCCCTCAATACGAATCGTTTCAGTACCCGCACCCTTGATGCTGGCACCCATTGAATTCAAAAGTGTTGCTACATCTATAATCTCAGGCTCTTTAGCCGCGTTTTCGATAATTGTAGAGCCTTTGGCACGTGTTGCCGCCAGCATAATGTTAATGGTTGCACCTACACTGCTTACATCCAGGTAAATCTTAGCTCCACGCAGCTCTTTGGCATGCAGATGGATGGATCCATGTTCGTTCGTTACCGTTGCGCCAAGCGCTTCAAAACCTTTGATATGTTGGTCAATCGGACGAGGCTCAAAGTTACAACCTCCAGGCAAACCAATTGTTGCTTCTTTGAATCTTCCAAGCAATGCCCCCATCATATAATACGAAGCACGCAGCTTCTTCACGGGACCATTCGGCATAGGTATAGATTTGATATCGGAAGGATCGATCTTCATCTGACTGCCTTCCCAGAATACACGAGCTCCGAGTTCCTCCAAAATTTCCGCATAAACCGCCACATCACTCAAAAGTGGCAGGTTATCCAGCACGACCTCTGATTCGGCAAGCAATGCTGCAGGAATAAGCGCAATGGCGCTGTTCTTGGCGCCGCTTATGGTTACAGTCCCCTGTAACGGACGTCCGCCACTAATCATCAATTTTTCCATAAAGCTTAATGTCCCCCTACGTGTTTTGCAGCCGATGAACGGCATGACGTGCTGATGGCTCCCTACGTGAAATAAGGTGTGAAAATGGAAAGACACCGGCTAGGCGGTGTTCTTTCCACTTCACAGTATGGAACTGGTAAAGATAAATTACGCTTTGTTGTTGGAACCAAACTCGCGGATTTTACCTTTAACGGTTTCTTTGATTGCTTCACGGCCTGGTACGATGAACGTACGTGGATCGTAAGCATCTGGTTTAGCTGCAAGCACTTCACGAACCGCTTTTGTGAACGAAATTTGGTTCTCCGTGTTTACGTTAATTTTGGAAGTACCCAGGGAAATGGCTTTATCGATGTCATGTTTAGGAATACCTGTACCACCGTGCAATACGAGTGGAACTTGTACCGCATCACGAACTTCTTCCATTTCTTTGAAGCCGAGGTTTGGCTCGCCTTGGTAAGGACCGTGTACGGAACCCAGAGCTGGTGCCAATGTGTCGATACCTGTTTCTTTGACGATACGGATACACTCGTTCAAGTCAGCGTATTGGATGCCGCCGATAACGTCATCTTCCTGGCCGCCAACAGTACCTACTTCAGCTTCAACGGAAACGCCTTTAGCGTGTGCATATTCAACGACTTTTTTCGTCATTTCAATGTTCTCGTCGATGGAGTGGTGGGAACCGTCGATCATAACGGAAGTGAATCCGGCATCGATTGCTTCTTTACATTTATCAAAGCTGGAACCGTGGTCCAGGTGAATCGCAACTTCAACGGTGATTTTCATGTCATGAATAAGTCCTTCTACCATTTTAACTACTGTGTAGAAGCCACCCATGTGACGTGCTGCACCTTCGGATACACCAAGGATTACAGGAGATTTCTCTTCTTCTGCAGCTGCAAGAATCGCTTGAGTCCACTCAAGGTTATTGATGTTGTATTGACCAACTGCATATTTTCCTTCAAGTGCTTTGTTCAACATGTTTGTCATAGAAACTAATGGCATGGTTTCAATCCTCCTAGGGTTTGGGTTGTGTCTATGGTTTTTAGCCGAAATCACATACGGGCTTATTATACCACATCCCATGTCAAATACTAAACAAGCATTTGCAAAAATGCTGTGCTTTGCAGCACAGTTTTCATAGACACCGCATGAAGCCGCTCCCATTTCCAATATTCCCTCGTTAATTGGTCGAAATACCCATTGCCCCCAAGAAGTACATGCCCTATAGAGCACAGACAAAAAAATCCTGTATTCACAGGATTCAGCTGCACCTATTCGCCGTATCATTGCGAAGCTGCATGTTGACGGCCACGCGCATTTCATCAATATCGAACGGCTTCGTGAAATGCATAAGTGCACCGAGATCAGTAGCTTCCTTAATCATGTCCAGTTCGCCATAAGCTGTCATCATGATAACTTTGATATCCGGATCAATTTCCTTGATATGCTTCAAAATTTCAAGGCCATCCATGCCTGGAATCTTCATATCGAGCAACACTAGATCAGGTTTATCTGTATTCACAATTTCCAGAGCTATCTTGCCATTGGGAGCCTGGAATGTGTTATATCCCTCACTGCTGAATACTTCCATTAAGAGGATTCGAATCCCGTTCTGGTCATCAACGATTAACACTTTTTTATTTTCCACTCTGTAACCTCCTGGATTTTAGGAAAGCATGTATTTCTCCGAATCTGGATAACTATCCCATAGTCGTCATGATAAGTATTCTACCCTTCCCATTAAAATCCTGCCCCACGTACAAATTACAGCAAACATTTTATCCCTGTCACACTTGCATGGGAGCTATTGCAGAAACAAAAAAAGAGGTGCTCACCGCACCAGCCTGCAAACACAGGCCAATCGGCAAACACCCCTCTACATTATCGGGTAAACTTGATATTATTTTTCTGCATTTTCCAAAGAAGCTTTTACGAATTCACGGAACAATGGCTGTGGACGGTTCGGACGGGATGTAAATTCCGGATGGAATTGTACAGCCAGGAACCATGGGTGTCCCGGAAGTTCCACGATCTCAACCAGACGGCCATCCGGAGATGTACCGGAGATGACCAGACCTGCTTTTTCAATCGCTTCACGGTACTCATTGTTGAACTCATACCGGTGACGGTGTCTCTCATATACCAGCTCGTCATCATAACATGCCATAGCCAAAGAACCTTCTTGCAGCTTACAAGGATATAGACCCAGACGCATTGTACCGCCCAGATTTTCGATATCTTTTTGTTCTGGCAGCAGGTCGATTACCGGGAATTCGGTAGCCGGGTTAATCTCGGAGCTGTTCGCACCATTCAGGCCCACAATGGAACGTGCATATTCGATTACGGAAACCTGCATACCCAGGCAAATACCGAAGAATGGAATATTTTTCTCACGGGCATAACGGATCGCTGACACTTTACCTTCGATACCACGATCTCCGAAACCACCCGGAACAAGGATACCGCCAACACCATGCAGCAGGTCGCCTACGTTCTCGTCAGTGATATCTTCGGAATGGATCCAGCGAATCTTCACATCTGCATTGGATGCAAATCCTGCATGAGACAGGGATTCAACAACACTCAAATAAGCATCGTGCAGTGCTACATATTTACCAACAATGGCAATCTCAACTGTACGCTGCAATTTGCTGATGCGGTCAACCAGCCCTTCCCACTCGCTCATATCCGGTGCAGGAGTGGTCAGCTTCAGGTGATTTACCACGATTTCATCCAAACCTTCTTCACGCAGGTTCAAAGGTACTTCATACAACGTGCTTGCATCGCGACATTCAACTACGGCATTTTCATCAATGTCACAGAAGAGAGCGATTTTGGCTTTCATGTCTTTAGACAGCTCGTACTCTGTACGGCATACAATCACATTTGGCTGAATACCGATACTGCGCAATTCTTTCACGCTGTGCTGGGTTGGTTTGGTTTTCACTTCACCAGCTGCCTTGATGTAAGGAATCAGCGTTACATGGATATACATTACGTTGTCACGGCCAACATCACTCTTGATCTGACGAATAGCTTCCAGGAAAGGCAAGCTCTCGATATCGCCTACAGTTCCGCCGATCTCTGTAATAACAACATCCGAACCTGCTTCACGTCCAGCGCGGAATACGCGCTCCTTGATCTCGTTCGTAATGTGCGGAATAACTTGTACCGTACCGCCGAGGTATTCTCCGCGCCGCTCTTTGCTAATAACGGAGGAATACACTTTACCCGTCGTGACGTTGCTGTTTTTGGAGAGGTTGATATCGATAAAACGTTCATAGTGACCAAGGTCCAAATCCGTTTCCGCGCCATCATCCGTTACAAAAACCTCACCGTGCTGATAAGGACTCATTGTTCCCGGGTCAATGTTGATGTATGGGTCAAATTTTTGAATAGTTACCTTGAGACCTCTGTTTTTCAGCAGTCTGCCCAACGAGGCAGCCGTGATCCCTTTACCCAGGGAGGACACAACTCCGCCCGTCACGAAAATATACTTTGTCACTGTTATTACCCTCCTAATATAAATGCAGAAATTCAGGCGATATATGGTGTTATCGTAACCCGTTTCCCAGGTAATCATCGTTAAAAAGAGCAATGGCAGAAATTCCCTGCATCTGCGTACTGCTCTTTTGTGCGAAGACCGTGTGTAAACCTTGTTCTACAGCTAAGAATGGTGCAAATTTTCCGAAAGCCAAACATCCATGCCTGTCCCCAAGATGGCATCAACCCATCTCTTGACGACGTTTTTTTATATACAAAAAATGGGCCACGGATGTTTGGCCGGGAGCGTGCGGAAATCAATCATTTTGCAATATTCTGCCTCTAAAAATACAAAAAAAAGTACTCCCGCAGGACGGGGCACTTTTTATAAAAAACATAAATATATTCTCGCTCATTCATAAGCCCATGCAATAGTTTACCCGTTACCCCGTTCGCTGTCAAGGCTGACTATCTGGGGAAAACGGGTAAATTATCGACGTCAAAAATGACGGTTACTTATCGGAATCGTCGTCAAAATCATCCTCGTCTTCGGACTCATCTTCATCGTCTTCATCGAGGTCTTCGTCATCCAAATCATCATCTTCAACCAGAACTTCTTCATCGCTGTCATCTTCATCAAAGATGTCGTCATCGTCATCGTCATCGTCGTCATCATCATCTTGATCGTCATTGGCATTGTCGAAGTCTTCGTCGCTGTTGTAGCTGTCTTCCTCTTCGCCAAAGTCCTCATCTTCCAGATCATCGTCTTCATCGTTGATGATGCGCGGACGCTTCGCACCCGTCATGGAGTCTTCTGTTCCACCTACTGGATACCAGCGTTTCAATCCCCAAAGACTTGTACCGACGCAGGCAAAACGGCCATCGATATTGATCTCGGTATATAGCTGGGCGATAAACTCGTTGATTTCTTCATCAGTCATTCCGCGCTGTTTCGCTACCTCATTCATCAAATCACGGTAGTAGTACGGCGTATTGGCCGCTTTCAGCACCATAAAGGCAAGGTCAACCAAAGGAATCTCTCTTACCTTCTCTTTATCAATTTTCAAATTGAGCGAGGTACTCACTGACAGACACTTCCTCTCACACATAATTCACTTTATATCCCTACGAGCTGGACTGTTACGTATAACATATCCATTAACAAACCTAAGTAAAACCTATTTAGCGGTAAAAAGCAAGTTTTTATGTAGGCATTTGATATAAATTCAAGGTGCTGTGCTTCCCGTTTGCAAATATGTCGATTCTGTAAAAGTTAGCGAAAAATGAAAAAGACGGAGTCCCCTCCGCCTTCTGACTGTATACCCCTGAAGGATCGCTCCTCGCCAGGGTCCCCGCAAGAGCCCTCTAGCCCTCCATCCATCATATGTCCCTGCGCCCGTTTTGACACGGAGAGAACGTCTTTTTGTAAAAAAAGGGCAAGTTCCCCATGCGGCGGGATGAACGCATTCATAGAATACCTCAGCATGTTCATCCCGAAGGGGGCAGCCCATAATGGACTATACTGGTTTTTTGCATCAATTAGTTGAAGGAATGCAACGTCCTGAACCGGAACAGGCAGGGCGATATCTGATCCGGTTCGCCAAACCTGGACAGTATGAAGCCTGTCTGCTTGAGCTCTCGCGGATGCGGAATGAGCATACTCATCTTAGCATGGTACGATCCTCACGGCTGGCCCGCTCCATTATCGCTCCGATCCATTGTCCGGAGGTTCTGGATCCATACCGTGATGAGATTACTGTAGAGGAAGATATGCAAATCTCCCTTCATGCAACAGCACTTCACAACAAGCCGGCCACAGCTCAAGGGGTTCCATGGGGAGTGAAGCAGATTCGTGCACCGAAAGTATGGTCCGTCTCCACAGGACACCGGATCAAAATCGGCGTGATCGATACAGGTGCCGATTATCACCACCCTGATCTCAGATACTCCCTGGCTCGCGGGATCAACCTGTTAAACCGCAGTCTGCTTCCTCATGACGACAACGGTCATGGTACCCATATTGCCGGAACGATCGCCGCAGCGAATAGCACGGAAGGCATGATCGGTGTGGCTCCACGTTCCCTGATCTATCCGGTCAAGGCATTTGACCATAACGGTTCCGCCTATGTCTCTGACATTGTACTGGGCATCGATTGGTGTGTGCGTAACCGGGTCGATATTATCAATATGAGTTTCGGCATGAAAACCCGCAGCAAGGCACTCCTTGATGTGGTTAACCGTGCACATCAGGCTGGCATCGTCATTGTCGCTTCGTCAGGAAATGACGGCAAACGCCGCAGCATCGATTATCCTGCACGTTATCCGCAGACCATTTCGGTGGGAGCCACCGACAAAAATCGGCGGATTGCATCCTTCAGCAACCGCGGCGCATATGTGGATGTCTATGCCCCTGGCGACAAGATCATCTCTTCCTGGGTGCAGGGCAAGCACCATGAGATGAGTGGCACATCCATGGCTACGTCCCATGTGAGCGGCGCTATTGCGCTGCTGCTCGCGAAACATCCGGGTCTCTCGCCCAGCGAGATCAAGGCGCTGGTCAAGCGCGCAACCGTTCCGCTGCGCGCACGCAAGTCCACCACCGCGAAGAGCAAAGTGCGCGGTGGCGAGATTGACGCACTCCGGCTGATGCAGGAGGGCGGCGGGTGATGGGGCAGCTGCGTATTTCCACTGCCCCTGGGGTCTTGCCAGCAGCAGCCTTTGGCAGGCTGGCTGGCTCGGTGCCCGGCTGGTCCGCCAAGCCTTGGCGGGATGGAGCACCGGGCACAGCAAAAAAGTCTCCATGTCCACGCTGCATAGCAGGCGTGATGCATGGAGACTTTTTGCCATGGGCCAAGCCGCTGCTGCGATGCTTGGCCTTACGGTTTACATTTTGTCTGGTGCGGATACGCCAACCAGACGGAGCGCTGTCGCGATGACGGTGCGAACAGCACCAATCAGCGCCAGACGCGCTTGGGTTTGACCCGCGTCTTCGGTAATGACGCGTTCAGCACGATAGTAGCTGTGGAACAATGAAGCCAGCTCATATACATAACGGATCATGCGATGAGGCGCATATCCGGTAGCTGCTGCGGCAATCTCTTCAGGCAGCTCGCCCATTTTGCGAAGAAGATCGAATTCATGTTCCGTATTCAGCTTGGACAGGTCAATCTGTGCCAGCGGAAGCAGCTCAATACCCTGCTCTTCAGCCTGACGGTATACGCTGCATACGCGGGCATGTGCATATTGTACATAGAATACCGGGTTCTCATTGGACGTCGAAATCGCGAGATCCATATCAAAGTCCAGATGGGAATCCATGCTGCGCATCGTGAAGAAGTAGCGGATCGCATCAATACCCACTTCATCCATCAGATCTTCCATCGTTACCGCTTTACCGGTACGCTTCGACATCTTCACTTTTTCGCCGTTCTGGAACAAGCTCACCATCTGTGCAATCAATACCACCAGCTTGGATGGGTCATTACCCAGTGCCTGCATTGCTGCTTTCATCCGTGGAATATATCCATGGTGGTCAGCTCCCCAAATGTTGATCATCGTGTCATATCCACGGGAGTACTTGTCACGGTGATATGCAATATCCGGCGTCAGGTACGTGTATGTGCCATCGTTTTTGATCAATACACGTTCTTTGTCGTCACCATATTGCATGGTTTTCAGCCAAGTTGCTCCGTCTTTTTCGTAAATTTCGTCACGATCACGCAATTCGTCAAGGACACGAAGCACTTCCCCATTATCGTACAGAGAAGTCTCGCTGAACCAGATGTCGAAGTTAACGCGGAAGCGATTCAGGTCGCGCTTGATTTTATCGAGCTCTTTCTCCAGACCATAGTCACGGAAATAGGCAGCACGATCACCTGGATGCATCGACAGCAAGCTGTCTCCCTTTTCGGCTACCAGCTCCTTGGCAAATCCTTTGATATCCTCGCCGTGGTAACCATCTTCCGGCATCTCGGCATCCTGACCGAGCTCCTGCAAATAACGCGCTTCAATGGAACGTGCCAGGTTAAACACCTGGTTACCCGCATCATTAATGTAGTATTCACGTGTTACGTCATACCCGGCATAATCAAGGATGTTGCAGAGCGCATCACCCACAGCCGCTCCACGGGCATGTCCCAGATGCAAGCTGCCTGTCGGGTTCGCACTGACAAACTCCATCTCGACCTTGCGCCCTTCGCCGACATTGATCCGTCCGTAGTTCTCACCTTGTTCATGAACAAGTTCAAGCACCGGGTAAAGGTAGCTCTTGTCCAATTTGAAGTTGATAAATCCTGGTCCGGCAATCTCTGCCTTCTCGATTCCAGCTTCCACAAGGTTCAGATTCGCAATGATCTCTTCTGCAATCTGGCGTGGATTGCGCTTGGCAATCTTGGTCAGCTGCATGGCTGCATTGGTCGCCAAATCCCCGTGCGACTTGTCACGCGGCACTTCAAGTGTGATGGCTGGCAGTTCCTCTTGCGTAACGAGGCCGGCAGCAACAACAGCATTGCCGATCGCGGTACTTACCCGTTCGTTAATCGTATCTAGTGGATTACGTGTCATGAAATTGGTTCCTCCTGTATGTGCAAACTGATCTCAAAATGTCCGGCTTCTTCGTCAAAGCGGTAAAAGTCATAGCTCCACGCTGCGCGTGCGCTCAATCCCTGTATGGAAAGGTCCAGCTTATGTGTATGCGTGGACAGGGTAAATGACATGTAAGGTGATCGGTAAAAACCTGGGAGCTTGCGATTCATTTCAAACGTTTGCTCCGATTCCACCTCACCATGGCGTATAATCTTGAGGGATTGTCCACCAAGCTTCAATGTTGTTCGAGTAATACCGCCCTCAGGTCCAGCCTGCGGCTCTTCGTAACGAACGTAGAGCACAGAACCCTTCAACACGGCTTCACCCTTCATTTCCTGCAGCACATCTTCGCCTTCATAACGGCTGTGCAGCCGGATCTGAACCGGTCGCATGTTCGACATGAATGTTAACCTCCAATATATTCGAGGCGGCGCAAAATCGGGCAGGACCGGTGAGAACAGCCCTTCCCGAATTCGAGTACCGCTATACGCGCTAATATTACCGGATAGCTCTCTATCCTACACTCTACTGTATAACTATATCCAGTTCACCCGCTCAATTCAAATCCAAATTCAGAGTTTTTGTCCCATATCATCAAAAAAAGCAGAGCTACACCCTAAAAGTGCAGCCCTGCTTTGTTACATTATAATGAAATCAAACGTTAAAGGTTCGACCACCTGGATTCATAAGGAAACGGGCAGATCGATTCTACCAGCTTGGCACGAACCTGGACCAGACAGCCGCAATAGCGGCAGGTAGTGCCATATTGCAGTCCTGGGCAGTCTGCACAGGTAGATAATCGCCTCTTATATTCCTCATCCTGAACGACAGGGCGTGAACGCGATGCAATCTCCACCAATCGGGCCATTTTGGAATCACTGATGTTGACAGCATGCTGATCACTGCATCCCTTACATGACTCCTGCTTAGCCCCAAAATGATTTGAATCAGATGTGCTCATCGCATTACTCCTGGATTGCAAGTACCCCTACAGATGCAGGCGGCAGGACAAAACGCAACTCCTGATTAACCAGGGTAACACCCTTCCAATCCGTTGGCTCAACCTTGTTCGGATCTTCAAATGTATTGAATGCACCAAAATCGGCATGATGCAGAATTCGACCAGAGACGGAAGAAGATTCTGCAGCTTCAAGCTGGCATACCACTTCCAGTTCATCTGTGTGACTGAGATTGCATGCCGTTACATGAATCACGCCGTCCTTACTGCGGGAAGCGGACAAGCTAAGCTGAGGAATGGTATCTTCACCAAGCGTATATCCAGGGCTCTCATAGTTCAGCTCCAACCGCTGTGCATCCATATGAACCTGATACATATCAAACACATGATATGTTGGGGTGAGCAGCATACGCTCGCCTTCTGTCAGGACCAGAGCCTGCAGTACGTTAACGATCTGTGCCAAATTGGCCATCTGCACCCGTTTATTGTAGCGATTGAACAGGTTCAGGTTAATGCCAGCCACCAGCGCATCCCGCATTGTGTTTTGCTGATACAGGAATCCTGGATTCGTCCCTGGCTCGACGTTGTACCAGGTTCCCCATTCATCAATAATAAGTCCCACCTTGCCATCCGGGTCATATTTATCCATAATCTCGGAATGCTTCACGATCAATTCTTCCATGCGCAATGTACGCTTCAGGGTCTGGAACCAGGCTTGATCATCAAATCCGGTAGATTCGCCCTTATCATTCCACACTCCCGTCGGCAAAGTATAATAATGAAGGCTTAAGCCGTTCATGTGCTGTCCCGCTTCACGCATCAATACTTCTGTCCAGTGGTAGTTGTCCTCGTTGGGACCACAGGCAATCTTATAGATCTGATTATCAGAATAATTACGTACATATGTAGCATACCGACGATACTCATCCGCGTAATACTCGGCACGCATGTTACCTCCACATCCCCAGTTTTCATTACCCACACCAAAGTAAGTCAGTTTCCATGGCTTATCCCTACCATTATCCTTGCGCCAGTTGGCCATGGGAGATTCCCCGTCAAACGTAATGTATTCGACCCACTGCTGCATTTCATGGACGGTTCCGCTACCCACATTGCCACTGATATATGGTTCTGTTCCTAACAGCTCACATAATCTTAGGAATTCATGTGTTCCAAAATGGTTATTCTCTTCCACGCCGCCCCAGTTCGTATTAATCATGCGTGCACGTTCACTTTTTGGACCTACGCCATCCTTCCAGTGATATTCATCAGCAAAACAACCACCCGGCCAGCGAAGTACCGGAATATTCAGCTTCTGCAGTGCCGCCAGCACGTCATTGCGTATCCCTTCCGTATTCGGAATAGGTGAATCTTCCCCTACCCAAATCCCTTCGTAAATACAACGTCCCAAATGTTCAGAAAAGTGACCGTATATATTGCGATTTATTAATCCTTGATCTGAATTCGCCTTTAAAGTAACACCAACCATTATTTCAACCTCCCAAAATGTGTTGTTATCGCTTACAATAACTTGTTTTCAAACAGGTTTCAACCGTTTTTATTTTTACAAAAACAAGCCCTTTACCAGCATAATTCCTCTGGAAAGGGCTTGTTTATTGGGCAGAATGAACATAGAGCTACGAAATGGTTTTTTTTCGTTTCCACTAATGAATTTGGTTGATTGTTACTTCAAATTAAAGCGCCATTTAATCCCGCTCTGAAGGTAACAACATTTTTTGTACCCAAGAAGTTCCCCCATCTGTCGTTTGATAGACGGCAGGTGAGTTGTCACTTGTTACAACGAGCCAACCTGTTTGGGCTGATGGGAATGAGATCCGCGAGCTATAACCCAGATCCTTCAGATCGATATTTTCCCACGTGGAACCTGCATCATACGAACGCCCAATACCCACTTTACCAGCAGCAGGAGATCCACCTGAGAGATAAGCAGCCTGGTCTCCGATTAGCGACATGTTTCCAGGATGGCCCCCTGGGTCTGCCGGGCCTTTTCCTTTCCCGATATTGCTGCCACCCGGTGCAGGGCCTCCGCCTGCTGTCGACTGAGCAAAAACCTGCCTCCAGCTTCTGCCTTCATTCCCGCTTGCATATAGGGAATATGATTGTTGAGACATGCCTGCATCACCATACAGGACAGCCCATACCTGCTTCCCGTTTGCATATAGATCTGCCCCATTCCATGTAGCCGAAGCGACTTTGAGAGAGGTTGTCCAGTTCTTACCCCCATCTGTTGTCCGGAGTAGCTGATATCCCAAGCCCGGTACAACTTGTACAGCATAGCCTTGTTTATTTGTAGCGAAAGCCACCGATCTCGTATTTGCGGGGGTATGGATTTTAATCCAGCTTGATCCGCCGTCTTGTGTCCGATACGCGCCATTATAGGTGTAGCCGTAACCTTCGTTTTTATTTTTAAAATCAATTCGCTTGAACTGCATGCCAGGGGTATCAAGTTGGTTCCATTGTGATCCCCCATCTGTCGTGCGAATAAGATACGTCTTGGCAGAATCCTTCATTTGCGCTAAGGCAAATCCATTTACGTTATTCGGAAAATTGATCTGCATGAACTGCCATTGTCCAGTATAGATGGATTGCCATGTACAACCCGCATTCGAGGTGCCAATCAGGAACCCCTCCCCAGCAGCACGACCCGTTGTGTTGTTCAGGAAATCAATGTCTGTAAACTGCAGATGCTGGTCTTCTACACCGCTGCCTTTCTTCAATGTAGCAGACAATCCATGATCCCCACTTCCACAAGTGGATGAGGCTGCAGCAGCACTTACACCGGACTGTGCATAAACCGGCCCCAATCCCCAAGCCAGCGTTAAGGATAATGCCAATGTCCCAATCCGTTTCCATGTGATCGCACTCTTTATTGTCATCGCGACACCTCCTTCTATGTTTTACCCGAATTTGCACGTTCTAAAGTAACAATTGGTCTATCACCAATGACATTACTGCAATAAAAAAACCACCTTCACCTACGATTGGTATCTTGTAGATAAGGGTGGTCGTTCGTAAACGTATGGATAACCTAAATTAAAGGGGATATGTCTTCATCGCAATAATAACAAAACTGATACTAAGAAACAGACATAATCCAAAATTTAATTTGTTGTATCTGAATTCCCGAATACTATATGCTGCAAAAAGCATTGCCAGGTTACACAACAGCCAGGTCAGATTAAAAAATACCGTCATCATGAATATAAGATTGATTATAAATATCACAAGAACAGAGCTAAACCACTTTGGAACCATACTCAAGTGAGCCAGAATCGCTTGCATAGACATCCACCTTTCCCTATACCCAATATTATATATCATTGATAGATTCACCCCACTCGTTAAATTGTTCTTGAAGAGCCAGGCATTCATGGTATGCAATAAATGGTAGAGTCATGCGAACATACGTGCTATAATTGATGTTAAGGACTCTGAATTACGGTGGATGTTTTCATGACCACGGCGCAGCTTCCCGAGAGGGGGTGACGTCGATGGTCAAGCTTGTGGCGTTGCTTGATGTGATCCGGTGGATTGCTGCGATTCTCAGTCTGGTACTGAGTGTACGAAGGCTATACCGTTGGTTGCGTAAAAAGTTTCGTAACAAGCGAAAACCCACCTCATAGGTTGGAGCCTGACGGTGGGTTTCGCTTGAACTAAGCTATTAAGTTTAATGCACGCCGTGGCAGTCCACAGCCTTTCTGGTCCTCAGAGTCTTTGTCGCTACCAACGACAAGGACTCTTTTTATAGTGTATGGCCGAACCAGACCACCATATACTTCCCTGATGTAATACATCAATAATTTGATATATTACCTATTACGTTGTAGCCAGTATAACATAGTCGTGGGCCGAGGTTCAATGAAGTGAACCCCACCCAATCAAATATTCCACTCGCTAAAACAGGATTGTGGAGCATCCTTTACAAGTGGCCTGATAACGAAAACACCCTCCCCTACGCAAAATTGGATCCGCGCAGAAAGAGAGTGTTATGTTCTAACCATTATTCAGGTTATTACTTCACGAAGCCAAGCAGCATCTCACGGATCAGCTTAGCAGCTACAATCTGTGTCTGTTGTGTTGGATCATAGATTGGCGCTACCTCAACCAGGTCACAGCCAACTACATTCACATCCGATCCGGCAATCATGTGGACGGCTTCAAGCAGTTCTTTGGACGTGATGCCGCCCGCTTCCGCTGTACCTGTTCCTGGAGCAGCCGATGGATCAAGCACATCGATATCAATGGTCACATACACTGGACGATTGCCCATTTTGGGAAGAGCTTCCTTCATTGGAGCTGCGACTTCAAACGGGTAGAAGTTAATGTTCTCCCGGCCATACTGGAACTCTTCACGGGAGCCGGAACGGATTCCGAATTGATAAATATTTTTGCCGCCCATCAGCTCAGCTGCTTTGCGTACTGGCGTCGAGTGGGACAACGGCTCACCTTCATAGCTTTCACGAAGGTCTGCATGTGCATCAATATGAATCAGGATGAGGTCCGGATATTTCTTGTACATTTGTTGGATCACTGGCCAAGTGACCAGATGCTCCCCGCCAAGACCGATCGGGAATTTGTCATCAGCCAGCAGGCTGCCGATATACTCGTTGATCACTTCAAGGCTGCGTCCTGCGTTACCGAAAGGTAAGAGCAGATCTCCAGCGTCAAAGTAGGTCATATCGACAATACTCTTGTCGAGGTACGGGCTGTATTCTTCAAGTCCAACCGAGGCTTGGCGGATATGAGAAGGACCGAACCGGGAACCCGGACGGAAGCTGACAGTATAGTCCATTGGCATTCCGTAGATGACCGCTTTGGAATTCTCATAATCCTCGGAACTGCAAATAAATACGTTACCAGAATAAGCTTGATCCAATTTCATTAATGATTTCCCCTTTATTTCGTTAAGTCTTCCACGAATTTAGGAAGTACAAAGGCTGCCTTATGCAAACGTGGTGAGTAATATTTGGTATCCATCTCTGGAATTTGAGTCTCATCCACTTGAAGTGGATCATGTTTCTTGCTGCCCATTGTGAATGTCCACAGACCGCTTGGGTACGTTGGAATGTTACAGCCGTATACATGTACAATGGGGAAGATTTCTTTCACATCCTTGTTTACCTTTTGAATCAGGTCTGCTTTGAACCAAGGGTTGTCGGTTTGTGCAACAAAGATGCCATCCTCTTTCAGTGCTTCATGGATCCCTTGATAAAAACCACGCTCAAACAGTGGTGCAGCAGGACCTACAGGCTCCGTGGAATCCACGATGATTACATCGTACTCATTTTTATGTTCAATAATATGCATATAGCCGTCATTCACGAGCACTTCAACATTAGGCTCGTCCAGTTTACCGGCAATTTCAGGCAAATATTTTTTGGAATACTCAATAACTTTACCGTCGATTTCGACGAGAACTGCTTTTTCTACTGCAGCGTGTTTGATGACTTCACGGATAACGCCGCCGTCACCACCACCTACAACCAAAACTTTTTTCGGATTCGGGTGAGTGTTCAAGGCAGGGTGAGCCGCCATCTCGTGATATACGAACTCGTCTTTCACAGTTGTCATCACCATACCGTCAAGCAGCAGCATGTTACCGAATTCCTCGGTTTCTACCATGGCCAAGTCCTGAAAGTCCGTCTTCTCGCTTACATATGTCTGCTTAATCTTCGCGGTAATCCCGAATGCCGGGGTCTGTTTCTCCGTGAACCACAATTCCATGATCTCTACCTTCTTTCCGTAAAGTTATTGATCAGCCATATCAAGCATGGCGCTGCACGCCGCCCGGTTCGCACAAGCACGCCCAGCGTTCGGCGCCAAAGCATTAGGGTTGCTGGCTGCGGAAAAGGTCCGCGTTCACTTCATTATATAGATTAAATTGACCACAGCGTGCTAAGCGTCTGACCGATCAACGAATCAATGACAATTGGTGCTGTTCGTCTTTCTGTGCCTTTTTGTATGTTGTGCCGAACTGCTACTTTTCATTACCCTTTTGCATTATACGCGATAGATGTTTATCCTGCAAAACGGTTTTTTCTGCAGAAATGCTACATTTTAAACTGTTCCGCGGCAGACTGAATATCCCTGTCCATGAAATCCCATACTGGGAAGAAAAGAAGAAAGGAGCCCGTTCCATGACTCAACATCGCCAGAAAACCCGCAAACGCGGGTTCCGTTTATTAAAATGGATCAAAAGCCTCTCTCTGCTCGCTGTTCTCGGCGTTATTGCGACGATAGCAGGATTGGTGTATCTATATGCGACCAGCCTACCCCTGGCCGATTCGGATCGCAACTCAAGGCTGCTGGATAGCCAAGGCGAAGTCATTGCCACCTTCTCTGCAGGCGGCAAGGATTCCGTACCTGTGCAGCTTCAAGACATCTCAAAAGACCTGGTCACTGCCACTCTGGCTGTCGAGGATCGCAAATTCTATGACCATTATGGTTTTGACATTCAAGGGGTGGGACGGGCCGTGCTCGTTAACCTGCAGCATATGGAAATGTCCCAAGGTGCCAGCACCCTCACACAACAGCTTGCGCGAAATCTATATCTTTCCCATGAGAAGACCTGGACTCGCAAGGCCAAAGAGGCCATGTACACGGCACAGCTTGAAATGAAGTACAGCAAAGATGAAATTCTACAAATGTATCTCAATGAAATCTATTATGGTCATGGTGCCTACGGAATTGAGGCAGCTTCGCGCATGTATTTCGGCAAATCAGCCAAACAGCTCGATTTGGCGGAAAGCGCCATGCTCGCAGGCATTCCAAAAGGCCCCACCTACTATTCTCCATATAACCATATGAAGAACGCGAAGGATCGGCAGAAAATCGTACTGGCCGCCATGGTTGATATCGGCAAGATAACAAAAGCCGAAGCGGACAAGGCTTATGAGGAAATGCTGTCTTTTAAACCGGAAAGTGAACGAAAAACAGTAGAAAGCGCGCCTTATTTCCGGGATTACATTCGCAGTCTTGCGGTCAAGGAGCTGGGCATTAGTGAAGCAATGCTGGACCATGGAGGACTAAATATATACACCACTCTGGATCTGCGTGTGCAAAAAGCAGCTGAAGACGCTGTAGCCAAAGGCATGGATCCGAGCAGTGAACTGGAGACAGCTCTCGTGTCCATAGACCCTCGTACAGGCTATATCAAGGCTATGGTAGGCGGCAAAAACTACCGGAACAATCAGATCAACCATGTTCTGGCGACGACACGCCAGCCAGGATCTGCATTTAAGCCTATTATGTATCTGGCTGCACTGGAATCCAAAGAGCTGACAAGCGCCTCTATCTTCAATAGCGAACCAACCCTGTTTCACTATGACAATGATCGCAAGACCTATAAACCTGGCAATTTCGGCGACAAGTATCTGGGGGAAATTGATCTAAGGCAGGCAATTGCCGCTTCGGACAATATCTATGCGGTCAATACAATTATGCAGATCGGGCCTGAGCAGGTCGTGGATATGGCCAAAAGTCTGGGGATTACAAGCAATCTTAGTGCTGTCCCTTCTCTCGCCTTGGGCACCTCGCCCGTGAGCCCACTGGAAATGGCTTCTGCATTCTCCGTCATCGCTGCAGGCGGACAACGGATGCCTCCTGTCGCCATTCTGCAGGTGACGGATGCAGCAGGACGTGTAATCTATGAAGCACCACAAACCAAGGCCGAAAATGTGGTAGAACCCGCCGCCGCATATGTACTAACACGTTTAATGGAAAGTGTGTTCGAAAATGGTGGTACAGGGAATCGGGTAGCTACAACGATTAAGCGCCCCGTAGCAGGCAAAACCGGAACGACCAATACGGATGCCTGGATGGTTGGCTTCACCCCCGAACTCTCCACCGCAGTATGGGTCGGTTATGATCAGGGCAAAGCCATCTCCACGTCGGATGGACGCCGTGCAGCACCGATGTTTGCCCAATTTACAGAACAGGCACTTGCAAGTGTGCCGCCTAAGATCTTCCCTGTTCCCGATCATGTGGTCAGTGTGTATATTGATCCCGAGTCCGGAAAACTGGCGGGTAATGGCTGTGAAGAGAAACGGCTTGAGGTTTTCATTGACGGTACTGAACCGACAGAAACCTGCAGCGGGGCAACGGAGAATACGGATCCCAAAAAGAATGAAGGAGATCGTGAGGTACAGAATCAAGAAGGAATCCAGGAAGAAAAGCATTCGTGGTGGAGAGACTTTAAACGTTGGTGGGTAGAATGACGCAACTACGTAATGACTTAATTGCGTCACTGTGATTGACCGGCTTCAGATTCTTTCTGGAGGTCAAGTAAAGCAAAAGCCCCGAACCGATCATTTCGGTTGCGGGGCTTTTCATGCTCCTTTTAAAGGATACAGCATACAAGGCTTTTATCAGGAAAGTGCTTCTTTTAGTTCATCCGGAGAAGCATTCCACCACTCTTCATTGTGTGTAATCAACAGCTTCTTGAGAGCTGCACGATCCTCTGGTCCGAGCTCATCCAGCATGAAGCGGCGCTTCATTGCATAATCCATCCGGTTTACATGGTCAGCCAGCAGCTTCCATCCTCGTTTCGCCTCGGTATCGATCCACATCTCGCACGCTGTTGCTCCGCCGTACAACTGTCCCTGTTCCGTGCGGTCCACAGCTACCCAAACCAGCCATACCTGGCGACCGTTAGGTACATCTTCCCGATTCGTCGAAAACTTAATTCCACGTTCTACCTTGCTCTTTGCATGCATGGCACCAATATCAATCTTTGCCTCCCCATTATCAATAATAACCGGCGACAGGTTGTTCAGATCAATGGAGCCTGCACCGAAACCTTTATGTTTGCTCTTGGCACTTACGATATTCAAGGCAATCTGTTTTTTGCCGTTTTGCTCGTTTTGATCCATAGTTATAGCCTCCAAGGGTTGATACAAATATTTTAACTAATAATCGCCCCATTGCAAACATATACATGCTGTAGATGCTTGTCAACGGGAGGTATTTAACGATGATTCCACTACGCGCCAAGAGCTGGCTTACTGCAATTCTGGCCCTGTGTGTGTTTACCGGAGCCATATGGATCACTCTGGATCACACTCGTTCTACGACATCCGACTTGCCAACGCTCGCCCCGGAATTGGGCAAGCCTCCGGCAAAGGTCCAAACTCCGGCACCTCCAGAAAGTGTACAGACACCTACTGCTGAGGTGTTCAGCAACCGCGTGGTGGAATATCACATGGATGTGAAGCTGGTAGACGGCAATGTTTTGGAGGGAACGCAGACGCTGACCTGGACTCATCCGGGTAAAAAAACAGTCAGCGAACTTTATTTCCACCTATACCCCAATGCATTCTCTTCTACTGACACCACATTTATGAAGGAATCCGGCGGAAAGCTTCGCGGTGATGTGATGCCAACGGACGGTTACGGCTCCATGAATATTACGGAGATGAAAACAGAGGACGGGCTTTCCCTCCTGCACCGGATGCAGTATGTACAGCCGGATGACGGAAACATGAAAGATAAAACGCTCATAAAAGTGAGATTACCCAAGCCGGTCAAGGGCGGGGAAACCATTACGCTTCACACCCGGTTTGAGGTCAAGCTGCCCAAAATCTTTGCCCGTATGGGAACTGCTGAAAACTTCGTTATGGCGGGCCAATGGTTCCCCAAACTCAGTGTATACGAGCCTGCAGGCACGCGAGGACGTACGGCTGAGGGCTGGAATCTGCATCAGTACCATGGAAATTCCGAGTTTTATGCGGATTTTGGCATCTATAGTGTGCGTATTCGGGTACCGGAAACATACAAGGTTGCCGCGACCGGGTTTCCAACGAAGCAGGCTGTTATTAAAAATGGTGAGAAGATCTATCAATTCTATGCTGACGATGTACATGACTTCGCCTGGGCAGCCTCACCTGACTTTGTTTATGCAGAAGAACCCTTCTCCGCTCCCAACGTGCCAGGTGTACGAATCAAGCTCTATCTGGACCCGGCCCACCAGGATCTGAAGGAACGTTACTTCTATGCGGCCAAAGCAGCTCTTTCGAATTACAGCAAGTGGTTTGGTCCGTATCCGTATTCCACGCTCTCTATCGTTGTTCCCCCAAAAACGGGCAATGGAGCAGGCGGCATGGAGTATCCTACCTTAGTTACAGCCTTCGGCGCGGACGACACTACACCAGGCTACGATCTGGAACGCACGGTTGTACACGAGATCGGCCATCAGTACTTCTATGGTATGGTTGCCAGCAATGAATTTGAAGAAGCCTGGCTGGATGAAGGGTTCACCTCTTACGCAGAAGACAAACTGATGGAGCAGGAATACGGACTTATTCCGAATCTGCCCGTTCAATCCGGCTTAATTACTTCGCCTGCCTCACTCACGCAGGAGTCCTGGAAGTTTGATTCGCAGAATCATTACGCAGCCAATGTTTACACAAGGGGCAAGCTTGTGCTGCTGGGCATCGAACAACAAGTAGGCGCTAAAACGATGGAACGCATTCTTTCAACTTATGTCAAAAAATATCGATTCAAACATCCTACTTCGGCCGATTTCCAAAAGGTCGTGGAGCAAGTGACCCGTAAGTCCTGGTCTGATTATTTTAATCAATACGTATATGAAGACGGAATGGCCGACTTCGCCGTGGAGAATATCCAGGTCAAGCCTGTTGAGAAAGGCGGTCAAACGTTGTATGAATCATCGGTAACATTAGTAAAGAAAGGTAGCGACTACGAGAAAGTACCCGTTCGCATCGTTTTTGAAGATGGACACATCGTCGCCAAGGAATGGGATGGTAGTAACGGTCGAATTACGTACAAGTTAACTTACAGCTCGGCGGTATCCTGGGCCATGACTGATCCGTTATATACCGTTGTGCTGGAGAACCGTCATATGAATAACTTTTTGAAAGCCGATCTGGATGAACCATCCAAGTTCCGCTGGAGCATGAGTGTAACCAAGCTTATTGAAGCAATATTCGGAGGTCTGTCATGGTGAGGTGGAGACAGTGAAAGCAAAAATACGTGAGGGTTGGTTTCTCGTCCGTCAGCATATGTTCATTGTGGCACTTTTGTTTCTCTATCAGCTGGTGTGGGGTTACTTCATTTTTAAAATGGTGCAATCGGCAGTCATTCCCTTGCTGCTGCGCTATCCGGACCCTGACGCCGGGGAGCTGAGTACCATTTTATTCAAAATGGAAAGCCAGCTCAGTCTGTCTACCCATCCCGAGGTACATCGTTATTTATGGATACTTGGGGCCATGCTCCTGCTCCGCATGCTGATTACCCCTCTCATCCAGGCAGGGCTACTCTATTCATTACAACACTTCAATCATACAGAAGAACGTGTTCCTTTTGTACGTGGGATCAAGGCACTGTGGAAACCGATGATGCTGCTTCATTTCATTAAAACACTATTATTGCTGCTGCCTGCGTACTGGCTGATCCCCAAGCTGTATAGTATCTTTCTGGATGGATTCCACTCGTTGCAGCAGCTGCTGCCAGGCATTCCATATGTAGCCGGATGGATTGTATATGGATGGATCATACATCATGCTTTGTTATATATGCAGTTTGGCGCTACAGCTCCCGAGGATCAGGGCGGGGTAAAAGGTACATTTCTCGGTCTATTGCTCGCTTTGCGTCATATCATTTCTCTCATTGGTATCGCAGTGGTTCTGGGAGGAATTCATCTGCTCATCTTCGGTGCCTTCACATCTGCGTCGTGGTTCCTGACAGGTCTCATGGGTCTGATCCTGCAACAAACCTATCCGCTCGCCAGATGTTTGTTGGATATATGGAAGATATGCGCTCATTTCCGTCTATGGCAGTCCAAGTCCTCCAAAGGTTAAAAAGTGTAATGAACCGCACGAAAATTGTTACCATCTTCATGTAAACTTATGTCAATGTTAACGCTTCACAAACGCAAACCCCGACCTTTCCCCGTCAAAGGTCGAGGTTTTTTTTGCTAATTTTCTTGTTAAACGTTGCCAAAGGCTTACTCCTCTGTTACAATAATCGCAGTGAGTTTTTAGTAACAACTTTGTAATCTTTACCTTATGAATTGTAACTACTTAAAATTAAATCGTCATTTCTTGATTTCGCAGGTGCACAACTAGCATAGCCAAATTCCTGGCACCTGGGAAGCGGGGGAACCAGTTATGGGTGAATTGATCTTGCTACAGAGGGATCATAGGGGACCTTCAACCGAATCCTTAAGCTAACCTCGCAGGCGTTGGAAGGGGTATATCTCTTGTTCAAAAAGAAATTAACAGCAGCTGTACTTAGCTTAACATTCGCACTATCGCTTGGAGCAGGCAGCGCATTCGCAGATTCAAAAATGGATAAAGTAATTGATTCAGCAATGGGAACTACATACAAAAGTGGTGGAACAACGCTTAACGGCTTTGACTGCTCTGGATTCACACGGTATGTATTCGAAAAGCTGGGCATCGATTTGGCTCGTCAATCCAGTTCCCAATTCGACATGGGTGACTCGGTATCCCGCATGGAAATGAGACCAGGCGATCTGGTATTCTTCAATACAACGGGTAAAGGGGTTTCACACGTAGGGATTTTCGTGGGTGAAGGTAAGTTTGCACACTCCTCGTCTTCCAAAGGAGTTACCATTAGTTCTTTGAGTGAGAACTACTGGGCCAACCGCTATGTTGGCGCTAAACGGATTATGAGCACGGACGCATATGAATCACTGGCCCTCGACTAGGGACAAGCTGAGCAACATCATACTGTAACGAAGCATAAATCAACCGCCCGGTACATTCTCCGCAGGAATGTATCCGGCGGTTTTTTTGTGCTTGTTCGTCCGTGCCCTTATGATGTTTTTACCCATCCTGCTATAATATAAACGAAATTCCAGGAACTTTTGTTTCACTTTTTTTCAATGGAGCAAAACCTTGCCAAATGCCCTCCTCTTTTGTAGAGTAAAATCAGGATTAAATATGAAATGACATATGTTATAAACCATTAGCGTATGACTAGAAGTAGCTTGTTCACAATGAAAGGAGCGTGCAGTGGTGTGGATGAAGCTTCTGTAACGTTTCACGTTGTGCCGATGCAAGAAGAACATGCAGCATTGATCTGCAGCTGGACATATGAACCACCCTATAACATCTATACCTGGCTGCCCTGGGAACAGATGAAGGCGCTGGAGGTTGAATTCGGCGATGAGCAGCTTCGAAAAGAGCAATATGCTGTTGTACTCGGAGAGCAGGACCAACTTTGCGGATTCGTTCAATTCTTTCCTCTTGAAGGCGTGACGCGGATTGGGCTTGGTATGCACCCCGAACAGTGTGGACAAGGTCGCGGTACTGCCTTCGTCTCTGCTATCGTGAAGGAAGCCATTCGGCGGAACCCTAGTCATGAGATCGATCTCGAAGTGCTCACCTGGAATACGCGGGCTATCCGGGTTTATCTCAAGGCTGGATTTGTCACCAAGGATACGTATGAACGACAGACACCACGCGGTTTGAAGCCTTTTTATTGCATGGTCTATGAAGGACCTCGTTAACCGTTAAACCGCATAACCAAAAGAAATTCATGCCCGTTTATGTGATTAGTTCAAAAAATTACCACAAAATGCTATGATGTCTTAACAGGTTCCGTTATAATGATATGGACAGTTTCAGTTTAGATGATCTTTCATTCTGGAGGGGACATAACGGATGCACAAATGGATCATGAGCGGGGTATTTTTTGCAGCATGCGCATTGGCTATTGTATTAATGTTTACGCTTCCAGGGAAAGAGGAAGTGGCTGAAGAAGCGAAACCAACCATGCCGGAAGTGGCAATGGATGCTGGACAGGCTGAAGCACTGGTCAAAGCCAATTGTATCACGTGTCACGGGGATCAGCTTCAAGGTGGCGTAGGACCTGCTCTAGCAAACATCGGCAGCAAGGATGATGTGGAGAAGATCTACTCTACCATTGTCAAAGGTAAAGGCGGCGGCATGCCTTCCTTCAAGGACAAACTGAAGGACGAGGAAATTGCCAATATCGCGATGTGGCTCGCTGAGAAGAAATAAGGTTAATGAGATACACAGCAAAGAGGCCCTGCCTTCCCTCTCGGGAATGGTACGGGCCTCTTCGTTATATCGTTCAGCCTCTGGCTGCGTGTTCTGCCAAAAAGGCTTCCACTTCACGTGCATACGGCATCCCCGACTGGGCGCCGAGCTTCGTTACGGATAACGCGGCCGCTCCCATGGCATAGCCTACTGCCGCGTCCAGTGTTTCCCCGCGCGCGAGGGCTACCGCCAGCGCGCCGTTGAAACAATCGCCAGCGCCGGTCGTATCGACGGCGCTTACGGCGTAGCCCGGCGCACGGCAAGCGCCGGCACGCCCTGCCTGTACGCGGCCGCCTGGCGCTGCCGCGTACACAGCCCCCTCGGGGCCGAGCGTCGTGACGACAGCGGCCCCGAACGATGCGGCGAGCTCTGCGACTGCCGCATCCACGTCTTCCGGCCGGAGATCATCCCGGCCGGTAAGCACGGCAAGCTCGCTGCGGTTCGGCGTGACCACGTCGACGCACCGCAGGAGCGCCTCTGGCAGACCCGGCACCGCTGGGGCCGGGTTGAGCACCACCAGTGCGCTGCCTTCTGCCGCCAGTTCGGCGGCGCGGGTGACCGCTGGCAGCGGGATCTCAAGCTGCAGCAGCACCGCTGCGGCTGCAGTCAGGCTTTTTACCGTATCCGCCTCTTCCAGCATCTCCGGCACCACTTGTCCATTCGCTCCAGGAATAACGATAATCCGGTTATCTCCCTTGGAGAGCCAGATGGATGCTGTACCTGTTACAGTGTCTTTCAATACACGAACCTGCGAGGCATCTGCCCCACTATCCGTCAGACTGTGCAGCAAGCGTTCCCCAAAACCGTCCGAACCCACTGCTCCAATCATCGTGGTCTGTCCACCCAGACGTGCAGCAGCAACGGCTTGGTTAGCCCCCTTGCCGCCCGCCAGATAGTGAAGTTCCTCACCGCTTACCGTTTCTCCCTCTTCCGGGATGATATCGGTCTTCACCACGAGGTCCATATTGAGACTGCCTACAACCGCGATCAGAGGCTTATTCTGATTCATGTCTGACATGTATGCTTCCTCATTTCTTGGCAGCACAACGATAACCGATCCCGGCTATGTCGTCCTCATTTTCTCAAACGTTTCGTTAAACTGCTCTGCTTCCTTAATATCTACAGATGTAATTCCACCCTCATCCCACGACGTGAGACGCAGCGTAACCGTTGTATAATCAATCGTAATAAAAGGGTGATGATTAAATGCTTCCGAGATCGCGGCGACCTCATCCACGAATGCAATCCCTTTCATGTAGTTGGAAAATACGAACTTGCGGACAATCCACCGTCCCTCTTCCAGTTCCCAGCCTTCCAGCCTTCCCAGATGAGCTTCGACTTCTTCTTGCGTAAAAACCATACGTTATCTTCCTCCCCATAAAGACGGCACAAAGGTTGTCTCTAACCCTCTCCCTCATGCCATCCGAAACCTTGGTGCTACCACAGTAACCCCAACCGTCATAGGTTAGCCGCTCTGCGGCTCGCCCGTTTCATGACTCTCATCTTACCACGTACAGAACTCAAAATCCAATACTGTAAAATGGCGTTAGAGCCAATAGCCGTGAGGCTTCCAGGCGTTTCCCCTCTCGGCTTCCATACTAGAATTCTCCTTAAATTCGGCCCTAGATTAGGGGTACAAATGTCAATTCTTCTTCCCCAATCAAAATATGAATGCGATGCTGCTCCTTGTCATGGATAACCACACCACTCCCTACAGGAATGACCGACTCTGTGCCCAGCGCATAGAACAAGTCCTCTGCCAGAGCTTCGTCTACTTCGAGCTGCTCGTTTTCACCCAAACGGGACCAATCCTCTGCATCCATTTCAAAAAAAACATAACGATCCGGAATGCGGCCGATCGCCTGTGTCAAATCTGTCAATATTCCTTCATAATCCCGTCCATGCTTTACGCCCATTGGCTTTTTCACTCCTGTTTGGCCCCTAAAGAGCTGATTTGTTCTTATTATACCTGAAAATAACCCTTAAAAAAAAAGGGCTTCTGGTCGATAAATACTATACATGACCGTTTCAGCTGTTACAGCATTTCTAAAAAATGCCATAGGTTAAACGGATTGCGGCCAAACATTCGCCCGGAAGCCCGAATACAGCCGCTTGAAAGGATTCAATTTTATCTCATGGATGAGGTGTATGATGGAAATTTCAACGATTATCGGACTAGTTTTAGGGCTGGTTTCACTTGTTCTCGGGATGTTCCTGAAGGGTGCTCCCCTGATCAATCTGGTTAACAACCCGGCAGCCTACGTTATTATCTTTGTTGGTACAGCAGCAACAATCTTCATGGCATTTCCAATGTCTGAAGTTAAAAAAATCCCCAAGCTTTTCGGGGTACTCTTCAAAAAGCAGCAACTGATTGACCGTGTTTCACTGATCGGCACATTTATGGAATGGGCTTCCACTACCCGTCGTGAAGGTTTGCTGGCACTGGAATCAAAAGTCGAAGAGATTGACGATCAATTCCTTCGCAGCGGTATGCGCATGATTATTGACGGCAATGACCAGGAATTTGTTAGTGATGTTTTGATGGAAGATATCCATGCCACCGAAGAGCGTCACCGCGGAGGAGCATTGATATTCGCACAAGCGGGGATGTACGCTCCAACACTCGGGGTTCTCGGGGCCGTTGTAGGTCTGATTGCAGCCCTGGCCGACCTTAGTGATATGGAAAAGCTATCTCACGCGATTGCGGCTGCGTTCATCGCTACACTCCTTGGTATTTTTAGTGGTTACGTGTTGTGGCACCCGATGTCCAACAAGTTGAAGCGGATGTCCAAGAAAGAGATGGAGATCAAGCTGATGATGGTTGAAGGATTGTTATCCATTCAATCCGGTGTATCCACCATTGCCATCAACCAAAAATTATCTGTATTCCTGACACCTTCCGAACGTAGACAGCTGGAAGAGAAGGAGGGATCATCAGGTGAAAAAGGCTAAAAAACATGAGCCGCATGAAGAACATATAGACGAGAGCTGGTTGCTCCCGTATTCTGACTTGATGACACTGTTGCTTGCCCTGTTTATTACGTTGTTCTCCATGAGTTCTCTCGATGCTGCCAAGTTCGAACAGATGGCCTCGGCACTGAGCAGTGCATTGAATGGCGGCGCAGGTGTATTGGATCATACATCCATGAATCCTACGGAAGCCACAACCGACCTGGGCAAAAACAAACAGGTGCCTGAAGAGATCACCAAGAACAAATCTGCTCAGATTACAGATGCACAGATGGCACAAAAAGAGCAGGAAGATCTGGAAAAACTCAAGAAACAACTGGACCAATATATTAGCAAAAACGGGCTATCCGACCAACTCAACACCAAGCTGAATCAATCTGAACTGAAGATCACCATCAGTGATAACGCTCTGTTCTCTTCCGGGCGTGCAGATGTGAAGCCTGAATCGCGATCACTGGCAAAAGCCATATCCAACATGCTTCAGGAGTTCCCGCAATATGAAGTGGTTGTATCTGGCCATACTGATAATATTCCCATCTCGAACAGCCAATATAAGGATAACTGGGATCTAAGTGCGGATCGTGCACTGAACTTCCTTAAAATCCTCTTATTGAACGACGCGCTGGACCCTGCGAAGTTCACACCTAGCGGGTATGGTGAGTATCACCCGGTTGCCAGTAACCAGACCAATGTTGGACGAGCTCAGAATCGCCGTGTAGAGGTTTCTATTATCCGGAAGTATCAAAGCAACAATTCGACTGTGAAAGCAGTCAATCCAGCAAACTAGAAGTGAATGCGAGTTCAAAAGGACGTTTTTCTCTCCCGTAGAGGAAAACGTCTTTTTGATGTGTAAATAAGTAAAGCGTGGTATCAAAAAAAGCTCTGCCTTCTTTTCTTCAGAAAAGATATGCAGAGCTTTCATGAATTAAACGATTTATTCCAGAGAGTAGTTCAGCAGGCTGCCCAATTCCGACTTCTCCGCAGCTGTCAGCTCTCTCCACTTCCCTGTAGCCTGTTCACCCAGATGAATATTCATGATACGTACACGCTTCAATTTACGCACCTCGTAACCAAAGGCACTGCACATTCTGCGAATCTGCCGATTCTTCCCTTCGGTCAGTATAATCCGGAATACTCGCTCAGAGATTCGAGTGACGGTGCAGGGCAGCGTCATTTCACCGAGAATTTTGACGCCCGTGCTCATCCCCTTCAGAAAACTCGGCGTGACAGGGCGGTCAACCGTAACGATGTACTCTTTCTCATGGCGTCCCTCTGCTCTAAGTATCCGGTTGACGATATCTCCGTCATTGGTCATCAGAATGAGCCCTTCGGAATCCTTATCCAAGCGGCCAATTGGAAAAATGCGCTCCTTGTGCCCCACAAAGTCAACGATGTTTCCCTTGATATGCTGCTCGGTTGTACTCGTAATACCGACAGGTTTATTCAGTGCAATGTATACATGTTTTCTTTTTTCCTTGATAGGCTGACCGTTGATCCGTACGTCGTCGCCTTCTTCCGCCTGGCTTCCCAGTTCGGCGGTTACGCCATTAATGGTCACTTTCCCGCTCTCCACTAATTTGTCGGCTTCACGCCGGGAACAATAGCCTGTTTCACTAATAAATTTATTAATACGCAAAAGGTAATCTCACCTCATCTAGTTCTCTTCGTCTGTAAGTGCATCTTCCGCCCGATCTTCCTCTTCCACGCTCTCCGGAAGCTGTTTGGTAGCGGGAAGATCAATGATCACGGTCGTGCCCTTGTTCATGACGCTTTTAATATCCATCATGCCCTTATGTGATTGAATGATGCGCTGACTGACCATTAAACCAAGTCCTGTTCCAGACTCCTTATTGGTAAAGAACGGCTCGCCAAGCTTCGGCATCATCTCTTCCGGAATTCCGATACCCTCATCCTTAATTTCAATCCGCACCCGGTTTAATTCCTCATCATGGTCAAGGCGAATCCGAATGCTGCCTCCGTTCGGCATGGCTTCCATACCATTCTTAAGCAGATTGATGAACACTTGCTTCAACTGATTCTCTTCACAGTGTACCATAGCTGAATCCGATGATGCATTTAATACAAATTCAACCCCATGCAGATGTGCCTGGCTATCCAGCAGCGAGATCACATCGCCGAGAATAAAGCGGATATCCCGCTCCTGGAAGTGAACAGCCTGTGGTTTGGCCAAAATCAGGAATTCGCCTACGATCAGATTAATGCGGTCGAGTTCCGACAGCATCAAATCGAGATGTCGATGATTCAGTTTGTTCGTCTCCTGCTGCAGCTGCAGGAAACCACGCAGCGTTGTAAGCGGGTTACGGATTTCATGCGCAACACCCGCAGCCAGTTGGCCTACGGTTGTGAGCTTCTCTGAGCGTCTGAGCAACTCTTCCATCCGGTTGCGGCTAGTGATATCCCTCGACACACTAATCAGTGCGGTAATTTCGCCTAATTCATCGCGCACAGGCGCTGTACTGACACTAACTTCAACCCGTGTCCCATCTTTTTTCATCCATACAGTTTCATTCGAGGTAATGGATAGCCCTTCTATGAGCTGGGCATGCTGCTGCTTCATTTCCTCTTCCGCTTCAGGCGGGATGATCTTCAGCCTGCGGTTTTCCACCTCTCGGCTTCGCCAGCCATATAGTTGTTCAAATGCCCGGTTTACACGCAAGACCTTACCATCTAGATCGGTAATATGAATGGCATCGGCGGTTTGATTAATGATGGATTCCAGATGCTCCTTAACTGCCCTGTTCTCCTCATACATCTGTTTTAACCGGTTGGTATAGTGGCCCAGATTTCGAATCATGGCATTAATCCGATTGGCCAGCTGACCCAGTTCGTCCTTCCTTCTTACTTTCAGACGGAAATCGAAATGTCCATCCGCTACATCATTCACTTTGCCCAGGATGGATTGAATAGGACGTGTAATATATCCTGCTAACAAGTAGCTGCCAAAGATCACAATTTCCAGCAGCACCAGCGATATGGAAGCATGACTGACCAATTGTTCCGATACCATGGAGGATATTTGTTTATAGTCCATGACAATACTGATGACATATGATGCTTCATTCGGCGTGAAAATGGGGATGAAGCTTTTTAACACCTTCTGCTCATGTGTTTCACTGACAAACGATACATTTTGCCCGGTTCGGATCGCCCTCACGACTGCCCGATGATCCTCATCTGCCGTACCATACTGATACGTACCAAAACGAATCGGTCTATTATTTAGCTTGCTGTAGTTGCTATCCCTTCCATCGTCACTCATGTTTGGACTGCCAAAAGTCAATGGATTGATACCCGTGATCTCCAAGATGGAAGGATTCACTTCACGAATTTTGTTCAATATCTCATCCGGACCAGAGATCTTCACATAGTCATCAACTTCAGCATTATTATAGAAGGGATTGATTATGTAGTTCCTCTTGCCATCATGATAATAACCCCAGATATCAATATCCGATGGACTGGATGTGGAGTACTCGAAACCATCGGACCAAAAATGATCCAATTTCTGCCCTTGAGTGATGGTAACCTGATGTTTTTCGAACAATTGCTTAAAGGCTTGATACCAATAGGTCATTTTCTTTGTGGATAAACCAACTTCGCGCGGATCGGAAGAGCGGGTTACAACGATATCATCCTCGGTTTGTTCCATGAGAGAGATATGCGATACCCCCACTTTTTTGCTTAAACGTACAAGTTCCTCATTTGTGATATTATTAATATCCGGGTCGAGTTCTTCTGCAGCCATGACTGAAGCAAGCCATAGATTATTACCAATCTGGCGTTTTACATAATCCAAACTATTCTGATTCTGTTCGACAGAAATTGCAATCTGTTTGGCCGTTAGGACCATCTTGGTTTCACTGTCCTGCCTAAGATTTTCCTCGGTAGTATAATAACTCAGCGCGATATTCAGAATCAAAATAACAAGCACCGAGCACGACATAATCATGGATAATTTCGTTTTAATAGACAACTTTTTTAGTTCACCTCTCGGCTTGTACCCTTTGGCGATATATGGCAAAACCTATCTCCATCATAACGGTTGTGTGTGATTTTGAAAAGGATAAATGCCCCTAGTCCAAAAGTTACCGCTTGGCTAAAAAGCTCGAATTTCATTGTTTTTTGTCTTTGCCGTGCCTACAATGAGATTAATCACTAAAACTATACACAAATCCACAGGCTTGTGGATATCCTGTTCATAACTATGTGAGCAACTTAGTGGTTATCCACAGACTTATGCACAACATGTTAACAAACGAATATTTGTTCGCCGAATAAATGCTTTGGAAGGAGCTTTAACTGTAATGAACGAACACCCAATTCCGGTTGATCTTTCGCATCTTACGGGGGAACAGCAGCATGAATTCTGGATGCGTGAAGCCATTGCTGAGGCGCTAAAAGCTGAGGCACTTGGGGAAGTCCCTATCGGAGCTGTCATTGTGCGGCATAATCGGATTGTCGGACGAGGATATAATTTGCGTGAGACCACTCTTGATTCCACTGCACATGCGGAGATGGTCGCTATTCGTCAGGCAAGCGAAACGATCGGAGCCTGGCGCCTGCTTGATTGCAGCCTGTATGTGACACTGGAACCTTGCCCTATGTGCGCAGGTGCCATTGTACAGTCCCGAGTGCCCCGCGTTATATATGGCACTGCTGACCCCAAAGCCGGATGTGCAGGAACCTTGATGAACTTGCTGCAGGAGCCGCGGTTCAATCATCGTACTGAGGTGATTCCTGATGTCCTTCAACCCGAATGCTCCACGATGCTGACCCAATTCTTCCGTCGGTTACGCAAGAAGTAATACTTATACTTTTGATCTTGAGAGGATGTGCATTGCTATGGCATTAACCCTGTATGATACTCCCAACGGAATTAGCCTCCGGTTACTCACCACCGACGATACGCAAGCTTATCTTGATCTGATCCAGGTTACTCGCGTTCCCTACCAAGCTGTAGAGCCTCTTCGAGATGATGAGTTCTACACACTGGATGCTCAAACGAGGCGGATTCAGGACCGTCTAAAAGCGGCTGAAGAAGGTACAGGTTATCAGTTCGGCATCTACACCATCAAAGACGACCTGCTCATTGGACAAATCAGCCTGAATAACGTCTTCTATGGCGTTGCCAATTATGCCGATATGGGTTATTTTATCCATCCAGACTATCAGGGTGGTGGACGTATGACAGCAGCTGTTAAACTGGCTGTTGCCTATGCCTTCCGCGCCTTGAAGTTGAATCGTGTTCAGGCCGCAATCCTGCCCACTAATGCCGGCTCCCAGCGTGTACTAGAGAAGAATGGCTTTCAGGCAGAAGGCATTGCCCGTAAATATCTGAAGATCAACGGAAGCTATCAGGATCACCGAATTTATGCCGTTCTTGCTGAAGATTTATCGGAGTCCTTGCAATAACAGATTTAAACTATAAAACAACAAAAAGCCGCCCGACATAAAGTCGAGGCGGCTTTTTTCACTCATTTCTTGGAATGAGCTTAGTATCCGTAAGAAGAATTCATCAGTTCTTCGAACTCTTGCATCGTAATTACATTTTCACCTGTAGGGATGTTGATTTTGAAGGCAGCCTTCTCATTGATTTTGGTGTAAGTGTTGGATCCAGTAAAGGCCAACTTCACTTCATCTTTGGTATCCACTGGTGTGATCAGCAGATCAGCTGCAATCTTTTGATAAACCGGGAAATCCTGCTTATCGAGTGCGAAATCAATGTTGAATTTGTTGATGGTCAACGTCTCTTTCAACTGATCCAGATCCTTAGACATTTCAGTCTGATCAGCTTCCGTGATGTTCAGATCTTCTTTGGCTTGATCAATATCAGCCTGATCCAGTTGCAGCATATCGCGGTATTCTTCTTTGGACAAGATGTCCAGCACTTTAGGCAGTGCTTTAGTCACCAGTACAGTAACTGCTTCTTTAACGTTGTCGTTAGTAACGGAGAATTGCACTACCTGCTTGGCATCTACACCTTCTGGCAGCTGTGCATCCTTAACATCTACATTTTTGAAGAATTTGTCTTGGTCATATTCACTAAGAACAGCATCCATAACTTCATTGCTCAGTTTTTGCGTTTTGGCTGCGTCCATAGCATCAGGGTTCCATTCCGTACCCTCTTGCTCAGCCAATTCTTTCAGATCCAGCTCCAGGAACTTGCCAACCACCGTCTCCGGAATTGGGAAGAACGGAATGCTTGGCACTTTAACGTAAAGCTTCTCAGCTGTCATCACCATTGGAATGGTGAATGTCATGCCCATATCACCTTTGAGCTCAAGGCTAACTGTCATTTCTGTTTGCATTGGCTCGCTTTGATATACGCCAGTTACGTTAAACTGAGCATCCTTCAACATGCTCATAAACTGAGTCATCGTTGGATCTTGTTGTGACTCGTCTGCAGGTTTATAGCTCAATTCATTAATTGTGAAATTTGAACTCATCTCATACGAAGTCAGTTTAGAAGCATTGGCCGCAGCCGTCTTCAGTGCTTCTTTCGGTTCTTGTTTGCTGCTACATGCTGTCAAAGCCAAAGATACCGTCAACAGCAACGTTAGAAGCAACGCCCCCATACGTTTAGTCATTTGTTTCTCTCCTCTCGTGATAACCCCAAAAAAAAATAATTCAACATCAATGATATACCATTTATTCTGAAACGGAAACACGATTTGGGAAATTTGTGATCTTTCCACACTAAAATGGCTACAAAGACCTATGTTAGCTTTTCAATTCCTATCTTCATTGGTCATTATTTATGTATGAATACGCAAAAACCCCCTGTTAGGTAACAGGAGGCCTCAATATGCATCAATATATAATCTTATATTACGATACTGAAATGGATGGGTATTCTTCTTACCCTTGTGGGTTGTTATGATCCACATGATTTTGATTTTTCACTTTTTTGGACCCCGACAACGGTTCCTGCCCAGACGAATGCTTTTCCGGAAGGCGATGCTGCTCAGCAGCTTGAACTTCCGGTACAGGTATCGCTTTTGGTTTGCTCATGCCAATACCCCCTCTTCATGATTTTAGGAATGGGATGGGTTCATATCTTCCGTTTTGTCATGATTCAACGAATCCTGATGACGACGATCATTGGTATCTTGCTGAATTTGCTGTGCATGATGGCTGTTCACAGCTGGCTGCTCCAGATCAGCAACAACATTCTGCAAGTTTTTATCGATCCCTGGCTTGGCTTTGCTCACTCGAATCACTCCTTCAATTGGGGCTATGTTCTTGTCTTGGACTGCAACGACTGGGCACATTCATGAATATGCCGTGTATAATCCTGAGCCAGCTCCTGGATGGGTTCTGTACGCTCATCTGTCGTTTGTCCATCCCGTTCTACATCAATCAGTTGTACACTGACCTCACGGGAGTCCACATACGCGCATTTGAAATCGAATGAGTACATTTGGTGTCCTGCAGTCGCGATATGAATACGAATAGCCTTCTGATCGGCTTCATCCGCCATTACCTGTGCCTGATCGCCGACATTCAGTACTTCCGGCAAACGCTCCTGCCATGCGCCTACAAGCTCTGTCTGATCTATATTTAACTCGCGGTTCATCTAACCACCTCCACTCCTATAAAGTGCGGCGAACAAGATGATTTTATACATGCATACGGAGTCAATTAGAGGCTGTTGATGCTTTTAATAAACGAACCATGGCAGATAGCTCGATTGAGGAAAATGTTATATGCAAAAAAGGACCCGAGCTTATCGCTCAAGTCCCTGTTATAAGTGTTGTTATGGCGGAGAGGGTGGGATTCGAACCCACGTGGAGTTGCCCCCTAACGGTTTTCAAGACCGCCCCGTTATGACCGCTTCGGTACCTCTCCAAAATTTGAAGTTTTATAAACTTGCCACGAAATAGATCATACCACATATACAATTAAAAAAGCAAGCTTTAGAATAAAAAAAACCCGTCATAAATAATTGACGGGCTTTTTTGGTTGGCTTTATCATAATAAAACCCTATTCGCTATGTTAGGATCGACGTGCAATCACACTGATTCCACCCATGTATGGGCGCAATGCTTCAGGAATAACTACAGTCCCATCTTCTTGCTGATAGTTCTCGAGAATAGCTGCCACTGTACGTCCAACAGCCAGTCCGGATCCGTTCAGTGTATGGACGAACTCAGGCTTAGCCTTCGGCTCTCTACGGAAACGAATGTTGGCACGGCGTGCCTGGAAGTCCTCACAATTCGAGCAGGAAGAGATTTCACGATATGTATTGCTTTCTGGCAACCATACCTCGAGATCATAGGTTTTCGCGGAAGTGAAGCCCATATCCGCTGTACACAGCGCCAAAACACGGTATGGCAATTCCAGCAGTTGAAGCACACGTTCTGCATTTTGCGTCATTTTCTCCAATTCCTCGTAAGAAGTTTCAGGAGAAGACAATTTCAACAACTCAACCTTATTAAATTGATGCTGACGGATTAATCCACGTGTATCACGTCCAGCAGAGC
Source organism: Paenibacillus illinoisensis NBRC 15959 (assembly GCF_004000925.1). Taxonomy (GTDB): domain Bacteria; phylum Bacillota; class Bacilli; order Paenibacillales; family Paenibacillaceae; genus Paenibacillus; species Paenibacillus illinoisensis. The sequence goes on from NZ_BIME01000021.1 coordinate 43,598, forward strand.
CGGCTTCAGATCGGAAACATGAGCTGTATGCCACGAAATGCTTCGGCAGATCCTCCGCATTCAAAATCTCTTCGCGATGATAGTTCGTTACTGGAACTTCTGCGGTAGGGATCAGATAATACTCTGTATCCTTTAGCTTGAACAGATCTTCTTCGAACTTCGGCAATTGGCCTGTTCCGAAGAGGCTGTCGCGGTTGACGATATATGGAGGCAAAATCTCCTCATATCCATGCTGATCACTGTGCAGATCCATCATGAAGTTAATCAGAGCTCGCTCTAGACGTGCGCCAAGTCCTTTGTAGAACGTAAAACGGGAACCTGTTACTTTGGCAGCAGCCTCAAAATCAAGAATATCCAGATCCTGTGCAATCTCCCAATGTGCTTTCGGTGTAAAACCGAACGACTTCGGTTCAGACCAGCGGCGAATCTCTACATTATCATCCTCAGAGGCACCAACAGGTACACTCTCGTTTGGAATGTTAGGGATGGCCATCGTCAGATCATTGATCTTCGCTTCCAGTTCCCGGACCTCTTCATCCATCGCTTTGATGCGATCAGACACTTCGCGCATCTCAACAATCAAATCATCTGCGTTCTCGCGATTCTTTTTCAGCCTAGCAACTTCACCGGATACTGTATTCCGGCGGTTCTTCAACGTCTCGCTCTCTTGCAGCAGTTCCCGGCGCTTTGCGTCCATCTCGGAAAATCCAGCAATGAGATCGAGTGACTTGCCACGGTTCGTTAACGCTTCTTCTACACGGGCGTATTCATTCCGCAATATCTTTACATCAAGCATTATATACTCCTCCTAAATGACCTCACAGAAAACATATCAATAAACCTAAGCCTATCACATAGCCTTTGTGGAGTCGCGTATAACTTCATCTTAATCATTTTCAACAATAAAAAAACAACCTATGAACCCCTGTGACACCCTACGCTGCGATTCCCGCTGTGTAAAGCAGATACGGGCAACATCAGGCATTCGACCAGATACAGCTCCTCCAGCAGTCTTACAGATTGCAGAAGGAGTGTTCCAATCCACCGGGGTATCATAAGTTGTCTAATATGCACTATTGGTTCTGTAGCGACTGCTTATAGGATTGGGCCATATCTACAAAATAAGAATGCAAACGGTAGTCATCGGTCAATTCAGGATGATATGAGCAGGCCAGCAAGTTTCCTTGGCGCGCGGTAACGATCTCACCTTTATAAGTGGAAAGAACCTCAACCTGTTCCCCAACACTCTCAATTAAAGGTGCACGAATAAACACTGCTCTTACCGTTTCATCAATTCCTTTGACAGGCAGGTCTGTTTCAAAGCTTTCGCGCTGCCGCCCGAATGCATTTCTGGAGACCGTCATATCCATCAATTCCAAATGGGCTTCTTCCTGTCCTGAAATACGCTCAGCCATTACAATCAGGCCTGCACAGGTGCCGAATACCGGTTTACCCTTGGCAGCAAAGTCCCGAATAGGCTGCATGAAACCATATTTGCGCATCAATTTACCAATAGTGGTGCTCTCACCGCCAGGAAGGATCAGACCATCCAGTTCATCCAACTGCTCAACCTGTTTCACAGCCAGTCCCTCTGCACCCGCTCGCTCTACACTGCGAATATGCTCTGTAACCGCACCTTGAAGTGCTAATACACCTATCTTCATTTGCGTTCCCCTCTCCTACCAGCCGCGATCCTGTTATACGTCTAAAAGCCGTAAGTTAGGAGATCCGTGTCCAGAGGTTTATGGACACTCCAGCAATCCATTTATCGTCCATATAATGCGTTGTCGCTCCCACTATAACATGTGCAACTAACAAGGTTGTCCTTAGACTTTTGAGCTGATTTATACGTAGAATTCTAACTTGATATTTTACCGGAAAAATTGTAAATACACAATGCATCCAGTCGCAATTTGGTGCTTATTGTCCTTATTCAGGTGAGGTAGATCGGAAACTTCTATTATCTGTAGTCATGGCCTATAGCATCAATTAGAACAGGTTTTTGATACCGTCAAACAGATCAACGAAGAAGTCCTTTACCGCACGGAAGAACAAACGGAACCAGCCGCCTTTTTCAGCCTCTTCTGCGGTGATCAGGTTCACTGTTTTCTCTTGTGGTTCAATACCGTCAGCCTTATAGGTGTAGGTCACCGTTCCGACTTTCGTACCTGCTTTGATTGGAGCAACCAGCTTGTCTGCTTCCGTTACGTTTGCCTTAAAGGTAACATCCAGGTTTTGAGTGCCTTTTGGAACAACAAAGCTAACTGCATTATCAGTCACTACGGGCACATTCGTTTCTTTACCTTTTTTCAGCGGAACAGCTTCCCAGCCAGTTACTTTGGTTTTGCCAGCGACAGCTTGCTTCACTTCGAAGTTGTTATAACCATAATCCAGTACTTTTTTCGTCTCTCTGAAGCGTGCAGGCTCGGAATCGGTACCCATAACGACACTGATCAGGCGCATACCATCACGTTCAGCCGTTCCTGTGAAGTTATTCCCTGCATTTGTGGTATGGCCCGTTTTCATTCCATCCAGGCCTTCATAGGCGTAGCTTTTGAAATTGGTTATATCTTTATTCGCTTCCAGCATCCAGTTGTAGTTGATAATTGGAGCTTTGTCATTGGGACGGAATTTATACGATTGAATTGTTGTAAAGTCTGTGTAGTCGGGGTGATCCTGAATGATATATCTGCACAGAATTGCTGCATCCAATGCAGACATAACTGTCTCTTTATCTTCGGCCGGACGGAAGTCCGCAGGCATATCCGCACGATCGAGACCTGTGGAGTTAATAAAGAACGTATCCTTCATGCCCATTCGCTTTGCTTCTTCATTCATCATCTTCACAAAAGCTTCTTCCGATCCGGCAACATATTCTGCTAATGCCACTGTTGCATCATTTGCAGATCCAACGGCCATAGCAATATACAGCTCTTTAACCGTATGTTGATCGCCTTCAGCCAGGAAAATACGTGAGCCTATGCTCTCCGCTGCATTTCTTTTAACCGTAACTACATCATCCCAGCCAAACTTCCCTTGCTTGACCTGCTCAGCCACAATGTACTCGGTCATCATCTTCGTCATGCTGGCAGGCGGCATGGCTTTGTCCGCATTCACATTAAGCAGAATCTGGCCTGTCGAAGCCTCCATGAGTACGGCAGATCTAACTTCAAGTCCAAGTGAGTCTACGGGAGGAACCTGCACGGCTTTCTCGGTCTTCGTTGTTGTCGCAGCAGCAGTCAGCACCTGACCCGAATCATTCGCAGCAGCCATCACCGGCATTACTGCAGACATGCAGAGCATATTGACCAGCATAACCGAGGCTACGCTTTTTTTGAGCATTTGGCGTTTCTTTTTATTCATTTGTTTAGCTTTCAATGATAATACTCCCTTCGTTCCGAAGCTTCGCTTAATTGATGCTTCAGTGCAGCTTGAGCTGCGTTTTCTTGGTCCTTAACGATCGTAGAAGATGTTGTGAAAAGTAGCTTTTTATGCGCTGTATCGAAAGAGCAATATCATTGCTCCATAAGTTTCATTATCGATTGTCACTTAGTTAGCATTATCCAATGCTTATGTAAAAGGACGTCCGCGCTTCTATATAGCTGGGCAACCTTTCGTGGCATTTGTTCCATGTGAAACAAGATTCATAGATTCACGTCAAAAAGCCGCCGCAACGCCCTAATCCGATAAAGGATCGTCACCGCTTTTTCTATTCTATCACAGGGGTATCCGCAAAAAAAGACAGGCCCGGCGAAAATCGCCAAGCCTGTCCTGGAAATGATTAACTCTCTTCAGATTACAACGAGTAGTTAGGTGCTTCTTTTGTAATTTGAACATCATGCGGATGACTTTCACGAAGTCCCGCACCAGTAATACGGATAAAGCCTGTATCATTGCGGAGCTGCTCAAGGTTGCTTGTTCCGCAATAACCCATCCCCGAACGCAAACCACCGATCAGTTGATGAATGGTATCAGACAATGGACCTTTATAAGCTACACGTCCCTCGATGCCTTCCGGAACGAGTTTTTTGTCATCATCCTGGAAGTAACGATCTTTACTTCCTTGTTTCATTGCAGCCATTGAGCCCATACCGCGGTAAACTTTGTAGCTACGTCCTTGGAAGATTTCAGTTTCTCCCGGGCTTTCAGCAGTTCCCGCAAACAAGCTTCCGAGCATAACTGCATGTGCGCCTGCTGCCAGTGCCTTTGTAATCTCACCTGAATATTTGATCCCGCCGTCCGCGATGATTGGAACTCCATACTCGCGTGCGACAGTTGCACAATCATAAACAGCAGTTACTTGAGGTACACCGATACCAGCAATAACGCGTGTTGTACAAATGGAACCTGGACCAATCCCCACTTTGACAACCGAAGCACCCGCCTCGATCAGATCACGAGTAGCTTCACCAGTAGCTACATTACCTGCAATAATAGTCAAGCTCGGGAAACGCTCGCGCAATTGACGAACAGCTTCAATAATGTTGATGTGATGTCCATGTGCAGAGTCTACAGTAATCAAGTCTACACCAGCTTGTACCAATGCATCTGCGCGTTCAAAAGTATCTTTGGAGATACCAATTGCGGCACCAACCAGGAGACGACCTTGCGCATCCTTGGCTGCATTAGGGAACTGGATAGCTTTTTCGATATCTTTAATCGTAATGAGACCTTTCAGGGTATTGGACTCATCCACCAAAGGAAGCTTCTCAATTTTGTGCTTTTGAAGAATTCCTTCTGCTTCTTGCAGGGTTGTACCTACAGGAGCAGTAACCAGATTTTCACGAGTCATGACTTCACTAATTTTGATACCGTAGTCATGGATGAAACGCAAGTCACGGTTAGTCAAAATACCAACCAGCTTCTGATCACCTTCGACAATCGGTACACCGGAGATGCGATATTTAGCCATAACTTCTTCAGCATCCGATACCAGGTGTTCAGCAGTCAGTGAGAACGGATTGGTAATAACGCCGCTCTCCGAACGTTTAACCCGATCTACTTCTTCCGCTTGCTGTTCAACTGACATGTTTTTGTGGATAATTCCAATACCACCCTCACGTGCGATGGCAATGGCCAGAGTTGCTTCAGTAACGGTATCCATACCAGCACTGATCAGAGGGATATTCAGTTTTACACTATCGCTCAAACGAACCGATACATCCACTTCTTTAGGCAGTGTCTCGGATTTCCGTGGCACTAGCAATACATCATCAAAGGTCAAACCTTCCTTACCAAACTTATCTTCCCACACGCAGGTGTTCCTCCTTATGTTTGCTCAGCTTTACGGTCCAAAACCCGAAGATCTCAGGCAGTATTTATGCCGAAAATACGTTTTCTGAAAAATTTATTATTGCCATCTTAGCAAAGCGATATTTAGACTGTCAAGGAAAAGTGCCTGGTTATATCAGGTGTACTGTCTGATGCATACAACTGTATTTCTTGAGCGGACAACTTCCGAATATGCCAAAAAAACCATCCGTTTTTAAATGGCGTTTGTCCTCAAAAATTTTTAACTTTATTTCAAGTAAAACTACATAGCTTCCATATATTTACCTTTAAAAACAAATAAAAACCACCCCCGAGTATCTTCGGCAGTGGTTC
>NZ_BIME01000022.1 GCF_004000925.1 Paenibacillus illinoisensis NBRC 15959
TACTAGCGAGTAAACACTGGAAACAGCTCCGGAACAGACCTTGGCAAAAAGTGAATACGATCATCGTGCTTGTTCTGCTGGTTGGCTGGTTAATCTCAGGCATTGTATTGTGGCAATTTAAACTAGCAGGACCGAGATGGTCAAATGCCGCACTTTTGACTCATGATTTGTTGACCTGGGTGGGTCTGCCTTATATTATCTACCACTCCATTACCCGTACCAAATGGTTGAAAGATTCGACACGCCGCACGGTGAGTGCTGCCACATCGACGAAAGACTTCAGCGGCACAGCCGATTCCTTGGGTACATCTGGAGAAAACACTGCTGCTGCTGCAATTTCAACTCCTAGATCGGATCGTGCTGCTGCGACAAAATCACCTGACCAACCCCAGAAACCCGAACCCGTGTATACACGGCGTGCGTTTATTCGGTCTGCTGTAGGTGTGGGGCTAGCCGTTACACTCGGCCCTACCTTTGTCTCCTGGGTTGGACGCAATCTCAGTATCGATAACAGCATCGACAGTATGCTGGAGAAAGACCCCAATCGGATGAGTCCGTTGCCGCAACCTGCGGCTGCCTCTTCCCCTCCCATTGGAGGAGGAGCTGAAGGTCATTTCCGAGTATACACGGTTACGCCCATCCCTTCCTTTTCGAATGAGAATTGGTCATTCCGGATCGATGGGCTTGTCGAACGGGCACAATTATGGAATTGGGAACAGTTCGTTAAACTCACTCGCACCGTACAGGTCAGTGATTTCCATTGTGTAACTGGTTGGTCCGTATACAAAAACACCTGGGAAGGCATTTCTCTTAAACAGCTGCTGACCCAAGCCGGAGTTAAGCCCGGAGCACACAGTGTCAAATTTTACTCTGGAGATGGGGTATATACGGATGCCATTACGATGGATCAAGCACAGATGGATGATATTATTGTCGCTGTCATGCATGATGGCAAACCCATCCCGGCAGATCTCGGGGGTCCGGTACGACTTGTCATTCCCCAGATGTATGCCTATAAGTCAGTAAAATGGTTGAATCGCATTGAGCTTATCGACAGCGAACATATCGGTTATTGGGAAGAAAGGGGATATGACAAGGATGCATGGCTTACAGGCGCAGCTCAGCGCATTCCCAATATCAGTTCCTAACGTTTGACCTCCACCCCATGTGGAGTCTATGAATGAAAAAACATCGTACAGATGCATAGCAAAAACCCCCGATCCACCTAATGTGGCTAATCGGGGGTTTCTTCATTTCCAAGGTTATAGGTTAGCCTTGCTGATTCAAAAGACGAACGAGTTCATCCTCATCCTCAATGGTTGGGATGCCCAGATCATGCGCTTTGGCTAGTTTGCTGCCCGCCTTCTCTCCTGCAATGACAAGGTCGGTCTTTTTCGAAACACTGCCTGTCACTTTCGCTCCGAGCGCTTCCAGTCTTTGCGTTGCCTCGTCACGTGTCAGTTGATGTAGCGTTCCGGTCAGCACGACCGTTTTACCGCTAAAGAAGGAGTCTTCGACTATCACTGCTGGTGCCTCAGGTGCCTTTGCTTTTACGCCCAAGTCCAGCATTTTCTCGATGGCAGCCTGGGTAAACGGATCTGCGAAGAACGTTACAATACTCTCTGCTACAATGCCGCCTACGTCTGGAAGTTCAACAAGTTCCTCCACGGTTGCATTCATAATAGCATGCAGATCACGATAATGGTCGGCCAGCATACGTGTCGTTGATTTCCCTGTATTCGGAATGCCCAGCGCGTACAGGAACGAAGCAAGGTCACGATCCTTACTATGCTCCAGCGCAGCGAGAAGGTTGCTCGCTTTCTTTTCACCAAACCGCTCCAGCTTCACCAGATCATCAAATTGCAATGTATACAGATCAGCAGGCTCACGCACACTGAGCTCATCATACAGCTGAATCGCTGTCTTCTCACTGAATGTCTCAATGTCCATCGCATCACGGGAAGCAAAATGGGAGATTCGGGCCACGGTCTGTGGTTTACAAGCCAATTTGTTATTACAGAACAGATGCGCTCCGCGCTGCTCAAGTGGGAATCCGCAAGCCGGACACTGCTCAGGATATATAATCTCCTCGCCATCGCTCTCTTCCGTCACTTTACCCAGGATTTCAGGAATGACGTCATTGGAGCGGCGGATAAAGACACGTGTGCCCAAGGCAAATTTCAGATTTTTACGCTCAATATCGCCCACATTGTTCAATGTACAGTTCGAAACCGTTACTCCCGCCAGTTCGACCGGTTCTACACGTGCGAGCGGAGTTACTTTGCCGGTACGGCCCACATTCCAATCAACGGATTTGAGGACAGTTGTGGTCTCTTCTGCTTCGAACTTGTAGGCTACAGCCCAGCGTGGGAACTTGTCCGTATAACCCAGCACTTCACGTGTGCGCATGTCGGTGATTTTGATAACGGCACCATCAATTAGGTAGTCCAGCTGACCCCGATTCTCCTGAATGGCGGCAAGCTGTTCCATCACATCATCAAATTCATGGAAGTACGTAATCGATGGATTAACTTTGAAACGGTTCTCACGCAGAAAATCCATCATCTCTTGATGATTGGCAAATTGAATGTCGTCCGAGTACCCTACATTGTAAAAATAGGCATTGAGCCTGCGCTCGGCCGTCGTCTTCGGATTCAGGTTGCGCAGCGCTCCGGCTGCTGCGTTACGGGCGTTTTTGAGCGGCTCCGCTGCCGTTTCATTGTACCGGTTCAGGACGGACAGATTCATGATGCCTTCGCCTTGTACTTCAATCGTACCGTCAGTATACGGAATTCGGAGCGGGACGGATTTGATCGTTCTAACCTGAGCCAAAATCCCTTCGCCAACCGTTCCGTTCCCGCGTGTAGAAGCCTGTACCAATTCACCATTGGTGTATGTCAGGTTCAGGGTGAGCCCATCAAACTTCAACTCAATAACGTAGCCGGGTTCCGGTAAAGGGTTGCCTGGATTTTTGCTGTTGTAGTCATTCACGAGCTTCAGTACACGAGTATTCCAGCTCCGCAGCTGCTCGATGTTTTGGGCTTTGTCCAAGCTCCACAATGGAGACAGATGGCGATGCGGGGTAAACCCCTTCAGCAGTTCGCCACCGACACGCTGGGTTGGAGAATCAGGCAAAACCATCCCGCTCTCCTGTTCCAGGGTAACCAGTTCGTCATACAGGAGATCATATTCCTTGTCACTGATCTGCGGCTGATCCATCGTGTAGTACTGATAATTATGCTGGTTCAGCTCCGTAACGAGTTGCTCCATCCGGTGCATCGGGTCCATACAGGGCCATCCCTCCGTTAATTTAATCTATGTAGAACGAACACTCAAATTGCACTTGAACTCCGCAGGCAGAATAATCCTCCGATCGCTGTTGTCACTGAATTTCTTGTCATATTCATTAAGGTTGAAATCCCGTGACAAAGGCGAACGCATTGCTTCTACAGATTTTCTGCCCTCTTCGTTATTGTGCAATATTAAAGTTTCGTTCTTAATCTATTCTACTTTGGTAATTGGAGCAAAACCGGCGAGCAGGCGCTTCACACCTACCGGAGCCGGGAAGGCAATTTGCAGTTCCGTGTCATTGCCGGTACCTTTTACCGCTACAATAGTACCCGTACCCCATTTGCCATGCTGCACTTTATCTCCGGCTTTGAAGCCTGCTTCACTATTCGAAGCTGCGGGCTTGGAAGCAGATGTTGGCGTAGCATATGTTGGACGCGAGGTACTTGTGGTCACACGGGAAGTTGGCGTGGACGAAGTAGCCGAGGAGCCACTTCTGCTCTGTTGTTCAAAGAGCTTGGCCGCACTTCCACCACCAAAGTTACTTCCTCCACTGGAGCCAAGTCCACGTCCGCCATAGGATCCTCCTGCATTGGCACCACGACGGTAACGGTCACGGGCAATGGATGTATCCTCTTTGAGCTCATCCGGAATTTCATCCAGAAAGCGTGAAGGCGGGTTCGCCGTAGTTCGTCCAAATAAGGTACGCATCTGGGCACAAGACAGGAAAAGCTGTTCTTCTGCACGAGTAATCCCCACATAAGCAAGTCTGCGTTCTTCCTCCAGCTCTTCATTATCCATAAAGGCCCGGCTGTGCGGGAAGACGCCTTCCTCCATACCCACGATGAATACGACAGGGAATTCCAGACCTTTGGCACTGTGCATCGTCATCAGGGTAACCGCGTCACTCTGATCCTCTTCATCATCGTTCATGCTGTCGATATCTGCAATGAGTGCCAGATCGGTGAGGAACGAGACGAGCGTTTTGTCTTCATTATTTTTCTCAAATTCCATGGTCACGGAAAGGAACTCTTCAATGTTTTCCAGACGTGCGCGGGATTCGAGTGTATTTTCATTTTGCATCTCAAGCCGATACTGACTCATCTCCAGAATCTTCTCGGTCAGCTCTGTTACAGACAGGTACTCTACCATCTGATGCAGTGCAGCAATCATGTCGTAGAACTCCACCAGCGCGTTCCGCGTGCGGCCCGCAAAGCCGAGATCATCCACAACCTGAAGCACACGGAATATGGAAACTCCACGTTCTCCTGCTGCAGCTGCCAGCTTCGCCACGGTTGTATCACCAATGCTGCGTTTAGGCACATTAATTATCCGGGTGAGGCTGATATCGTCGTCAGGGTTGGAGAGCAGGCGCAGATACGCCAGAATGTCCTTGATCTCTTTACGATCATAGAACTTGATGCCGCCGACAATCTGATACGGAATATCAGACTTGATCAGAATTTCCTCTATAACCCGGGACTGGGCGTTCGTACGGTACAAAATGGCATGGTTTTGATAGGATTTGCCGTTCTTCACATTTTTACTAATCTCAGAAGTAACAAAATACCCCTCATCATGCTCGGAGTCCGCACGGTATACCTTGATCTTCGAACCGCCTTCCTTGTCCGTCCACAGCTTCTTCGGCTTACGTCCGGAGTTCAGGCCAATAACCTCATTCGCTGCATTCAAGATGGTTGAAGTTGAACGGTAATTCTGCTCCAGCATAATGGTCTGTGCCTCTGGATAGTCTTTCTCAAAGTTCAGGATATTGCTGATATCCGCTCCACGCCAGCGATAGATCGATTGGTCACTATCCCCTACGACGCATATCCGGTGATGACTGTCAGCCAGCATGCGGCACAGCATATACTGCGCACGGTTCGTATCCTGATACTCATCGACGTGGATGTATTGGAATTTCTTTTGGTAAAAGTCGAGGACTTCAGGCACTTCTTTGAACAGTTGAATGGTTGCCATAATGAGATCGTCGAAGTCGAGCGAATTGTTGGCTCTCAGACGTTTCTGGTACATTTTATATACCTTCGCCACAATGCCTTCAAAATAGTCGCCAGCCTGCTTCTCATACTGGTCAGGACCGATCAGTTCATTTTTCGCGGTACTCATCATGGCCTGAACAGCTTTGGGTTCGAATTTCTTGGTGTCGATATTCTGGTCTTTCATACAGCTGCGAATAACGGATAACTGGTCGGATGAGTCCAAGATACTGAAGTTCGAAGTAAAACCGATACGTTCAATGTCACGTCGCAGGATGCGCACACACATGGAGTGGAACGTGGATACCCAAATGTCGCGGCCTTGGGAGCCGCCAACGAGCTGTGATACCCGGTCCTGCATCTCACGAGCAGCTTTGTTAGTAAACGTAATCGCCAAAATGCCCCATGGAGGTGTTTTGCGTGTTGCGATAAGGTAAGCAATCCGGTGTGTCAGCACCCGGGTCTTACCACTGCCCGCTCCGGCCATAATCAGTAACGGTCCATCGGTTGCCTCGACGGCTTGCCGCTGAGGGGTGTTAAGCCGTGCCACGGCATCATGTATATTTACAGGTTGCATGCATGCATGCTCCTTTCGTTGGTTGATCGATTAAGCAAAATCAGAGGTTACACTGGTCACTCCGATGGCAGTACCATCTTCCGATCGTTGTTATCCCCGGATTTTTTTGATTCCCTTCTTCAAAGGGAAAATCCTGTGATAAACACGAACACTTCGTTTCTTCAGATTGGTTCTGCCCTCTCCGTTGTTGTGTAAACGTAATTGTGCTTAATATAAATTTTATATTAGTAGGGCAAAGTTCTATTTTAACAGATCGCAAGGGGAAATTGGGGGAATGGTAAACTAAACCGATTAAACGGTTCCTTTTACAGCTTGTACCGTCTCAAGTGCCTTCTTCAAATCGCTGTACACAATGTTACCCACGACGACGGTGTCGGCAACTTTGGAAGCTTGTGCTGCTTTCTCGGAATTGTCGATTCCCCCGCCGTAAATGAGATGTGCGCGATCCAGTTGTCTATGTGTCTCACCAACCAGCTCCATGTCTCCAAACGTACCGCTATACTCCATATATACAATAGGAAGATTGAGCAGCCGCTCTGCAGCTTGGGCATACGCCACCGCCGCACCAGTTGTCAGCTCTGTATCTGCTCCGGTCAAATGCGCTACGGTGGAGTCGGCATTAAGCACAATATACCCTTCGGCAATCAACAGGTCCCACGGAATAAGGTAACCAAAACGTTCGATGGCCTGTTGGTGGTGCCCAATCATCCATTTGCTATCCGTGGCATTCAGCACCATCGGGATCAGATATCCGTCAAAACCAGGGACAACCGCCTCCAGATCGGATACTTCCAGCACACAGGGCAGCTCGTAGCGACGCACGCGGGACATCAGGTCTACTGTGTTGTCGTAGGTGATTCCCGAAGAGCCCCCAACGATAATAGCATCGGTTCCCGACATACATACCAGATCGAGTGCTTCATCCGTGATTTCCCGGTCCGGGTCGAGCTTAAATACGTGTCTCCACTGCTTAATCATGTCTATCAACGAACATTCCTCCAGAGGTTCTTCTGCATCCTAAAAAGCTTGTAAACTAAGTCTAAGTCAGTAGACAGTGAGTGTCAATGTTCGTATAAAAAGGGGAACAAAAAATCACAGACTTTTCCCTGTAAAGTGCAGGAATCAGTCTGTGATTTTAGGAGGGAAGGATGTTATCTCGCTATTAATCAAACAATACTCAAGTAATCTCGAGTAATAATGAAGGGCTACTTTTCTGAGGTGATTGGAATGAAACGTGCAGCTTTAGGTTTAGGTTAGGCTTGGGTGTACTTTGTGCCATGAGTATTACTTAGACGGCTATGTGGCATGCATAGTAAATGCAGTGTAAGTGTTGATTTGCAGCATACAGATATTACGGCTTCCAGGCAAAACGAGTATTCATCTGATCCAGTTCTTCTTCCGTCAACACATCTGAATAGACGCCATATACGCCCCACTTTTCATAGTTGGCCACCTGGTCGGTGTCATTGATGGTATGCACATAAGTAACAGCGCCTGCCTTCTTCAGCTTGGCGACGAAGTTCTGATTCACTTTATATTCCGGCATGGTTACGGCGTCAATATCATTCTTTTCCACAAAATCAACGACCTGCGCTTCAGTATCCTGCGTTGCATAGAGGGTATAGATAATGGACGGGAACGCATAGATTTCTTTCACGGTTTCCAGCATGGGCTCATTATAAATCTGCACGACGATGCGATCCATTACAGATGGGTCTTTCTTTTTGGCAGCATTGACGAGAGAAGATAGCACCTGCTGAATATCCTCATTTTTCTGCTCCTTGGTATCCGTTACGATATACATATCGGGATATTGCGACAGCACATTAATGATGCCCTCAGCATCCATGGGTTGGTAGATGCCCAAAATTGGGGTGTTCATAAATTCATCATGCGTAAGTGCCCCAGCCTGTTTGTCTTCAGGAAGCTCCTCTTCCTGTCCCAGCAGTTTGCTCATATTGGCAGTCCATTCATGTCTGGCTACGGCTACACGATCTGAGGTGAGCATGAAGTCGATCTCAAACACTCTTGTGCCTTTCTCATAATTGGCGATCATCGCTTCATAAGCGTTGGTATAAGGCTGATCACGGATACTACCCATGGCGTGAGCAATCAGTCGATAGGCCGTAAATCCATCCCGCTGTTCCTCACTCTGACTCTCATAGGCAAAAAAGAGGGTACCCACGGTAACGATCAGTAGTGTAATGACGGCAGCGATTCGTTTCATATGATGTTCACATCCTTTAGGAGTGATATTAGGGGGAGGAAATGTATAGCTAATTAGATATGACAGCGTATGTACGGGTTTTCCTTTTTGATAGCTAACTACCCGAATTGGTGAGGGGTAAAACAAAAAAGCCGCCCGGAGGCAGCTGTTAAATGGTGGTACGGTTTAGTTTGTTGGATCTAATACGCATTCTTGAGACCGTTTCGAATGGTTTCCCATATGATTTTGATATCGAATAATAAAGACCAGTTTTCAATATAAAAGATGTCCTGTTCGATCCGATCCTCGATGGACGTATCGCCTCTTAAACCTTTACTCTGCGCCAATCCCGTAATTCCTGGGCGGACATGATGTTTAATCATATACTTCGGAATTTCATCCCGGAATTGATTCACGTAGTACGGACGTTCCGGCCTTGGGCCAACCACACTCATATGACCCAGCAGCACGTTAAAAAATTGAGGCAGTTCATCCAGGCTGGTGCGTCTAATAAATGTACCGAATGCTGTTCGACGCGGATCATCCTTCGTGGACCAACCTGTATCAACTACACCTTCAGGAATGACTTTCATGGAGCGGAATTTAAACATCATGAAGTTGCGTCGGTTGAGCCCAACACGTTCCTGTTTGAAGATGATCGGTCCAGGCGACGTCAATCGTACACCCAATGCAACGATAACCATTACCGGGGAAGTCAGGATGATAGCGACGAGAGAGAACAGAATGTCGAACGCACGCTTCATCAATCGGTTTACAGCCATATCCAGTGGGATATCACGCACGTTAATCATCGGCATGCCGGCGAAGTTGTCGAAATGCGGACGTGCCGGAAGATAATCAAAGAAGTCTGGAATGATCAGTGTCCGTACGCCGGCCTTCTCGCATACCTCAATGATATGTGGATACTTATCGTGAGCATCCAAAGGAAGTGCAAGAATCACCTCGTCGATCATACGAGTCGACAGGATTTCTTCCAATTGGTCAATTCTTCCCCTGATCGGATTGTAGCGCTGCTGCTCCTCATGATCCCAGCGACGATAATCATCGAGAAAACCATATACCTCGTACCCGAGATCAGGATAGCTACGGAGGTTATCATAGAACCGTTTTCCTAGAGAACCTGCTCCAAGGATCAATACGAATTGACGGTTGAAGCCCTTTTTGCGTAGTCTTCTCAGTTGAAGTTTGACGATGTATCGGTAGATCAGGGTAAAAGCAACGTTACCAATCATGTACATGGCCAGATATGCACGAGAAATATCAACTTCCTTGAAGAAGAACATCAAGCTCATCAGCATAAAGAAGGCGATCCCATGGACCTGAATCAGTTTCATGAATTCATCTACAAAACGTTTTTTCCGTTTAGGCATATAA
Source organism: Paenibacillus illinoisensis NBRC 15959 (assembly GCF_004000925.1). Taxonomy (GTDB): domain Bacteria; phylum Bacillota; class Bacilli; order Paenibacillales; family Paenibacillaceae; genus Paenibacillus; species Paenibacillus illinoisensis. The sequence continues at coordinate 9,464 of NZ_BIME01000022.1, forward strand.
AGGGAAGACATCACACCCGCAAAGACGGAAAGCCCCCCGTAAACTAAGCTCCACGCAAAGTACTTCTCAATTGGCAACGAACCATGGTTGATAAGCAGGTCACTTTCAAACTTAATCCACCAAGCCATTAAGAAGGAAAACTGTATCACCATGAAATCAGCCGCAATGTACAGTTGAGTCAGGAATTGCTGATTACGACGAATCATGCTTTCACCTCGGAAGATGTCTCACGAACTTCCGCATGACCGGATGCTAATTCTTTTTGCGGAGCCGGTCTAATCAGCTTATTGCGGATCAGAGACAATGAGAATTTTAATGAGATACCGAACCATACGGCTGTGTTGATCAAAATGCCATAGCGCTTGGCATAATGTTTACGGTGGAAAACCCACATAGCTCTATGAAACTCATAAATAATTTTCATAGGTTTACGTCGGGCACTCGCACCTTTGTAATGCACAATATATGTACCTGGGTAATAATAAATGCCCCAGCCTGCTTCTTTGATGCGATAACACCAGTCGATATCTTCACCGTACATGAAGAAGGTTTCATCCAAGCCGCCCACTTGGTCGATGGTTTCACGCCGCACGAGCATGAACGCACCGACAAGACAGTCTACCGGATACTCGTCATCAGGACTGAGATGTCCCAATTGGTACTGGTTAAACTTTGGACGTTCTGGGAACATACGTGAGATACCGAATGCATAATAAAATGATGCCGATGGCGTGGGAAATCCCCTTTTGCACGCTTTATCCAGGGAGCCATCAGGAAGGATCACCTTACAACCGGATGCCCCCATCTCTGGATGACTGTCCATGAATTCAATCATGATATCCAAAGTATCCTTCTGTACGACCGTATCCGAATTGAGCAGTAGTATATAGCGTCCCTTTGCGATTTCCATGCCTTGGTTGTTGGCAACGGCGAAACCCGTATTGTCACGATTAGCAATTAACCGAACCTCTGGATATGCGTCACGGATGGCTTCTACGGTTCCATCATGAGATGCATTGTCAACAACAATTAGCTCATATTGATAGGAAGTAATGGATTTATATACTGATGCCAGACAATCCAGTGTCAGTTGGCGTGTATTGTAGTTTACGATGATGATGCTGACATCTGAATCATAGTTATTATTATTTTCCAATCCCCCTCGTAAGGGAACATCTGCTGTTTCAACCATTTTGTAAAACTCCTGACTTTGTAATGCTGTGTTTATCTATTGAAAGTATAGCATATTATGGGTGATGGTGTGGAAGGCATAGCCAATCTACAACTTATATCTTTTTCAAGACGTATATGAGCTTAAGAACAAGGTTATCAAGAGAAGCATGACGGTAAAAAGGCATTATCGACGCATATTTAATACGTTTTATCCAAGAGCTGTCCAGTTGGTTTAAAAAGCACTGTATGTCCTTTTGTTGTTGAGCAGATAATTGATCTTTATGGAGTTGTAAGAACATCTTTGCTTGTTTGCTTAAGATAAAATGATTCTTGCCATTCACGAAACGATTCCATCTATTTTTCCATTTCACGATCCAACCTTCGCTACTCCCGCCCAATACATTGTTTTGATGTTGTCGATACAAAATCGTCGGCTCTTCATCAAAGATAACTTCCCCAAATGCACTAACATACAGATAAATCCACCAATCATGCATAATAACCTGAGTTAGATCGGAAGGAATGTTCATCCTAACTTGCTGAAAAGCGATTGGATTCAAGACCATTGTGCAGCCCACACAGCAGTTTTCGACCATGGCATTATACATGCTTAGCGGTTTAGGAGGGAGGGTTGGCCACACATTCAAATTGTTTAGATCCTGATCTACCATTTGTGTAGAAGAACAATACATCAGTGGTACGTTCGATTGATTTAATTGTAGTTTAGTTACTGCCCTAATAAGTTTATCCCGCTTCCACACATCATCCTGATCACAAAATGCGTAATAATCATACACAGGCTCCGTTTGGCACATCAGTTCAAAAAAACTCCCGATCACGCCCAAATTTTCACCTTTAATAAATCGGATTTGGTCCGGATGAGACTTGGCATATTCGTTTAATTTTTGTACAGTTCCATCAGATGAACCATCATCCCTAATATTAATCTGCACGTCAACTTCATGTTGTGCGAGAAGGCTTTCCATCTGCTCCTCAATGTACTTTACTCCGTTATATGTAGAAAGCATTATGCATACTTTAGATTTATTCACGTGCCACCTCAAAATCTGACTTTTCTTCATTATATACGAAAACTCCCGCTCAAGAGTAAGAGCGAGAGTTACATCGTGCTACTATGGACGTTCCTATTTAGACAATAAGCTGATAAATTCACGCAGGCCCTCCCGCCATGGGCGGAGATCCGTCAAACCATTGGTCCGAATGGATAGATGATCCATTACCGAATTACGCGGCCTTGGAGCAGGTCTGGGGAACTGCTCTGTCGTACAAGGCTCCAATTGTGCTTGGATGGAAAGTCCTCCAACATTTCGAGCTTCCGCAAAGATAGCTTCCGTGAATTCATACCATGTACAAGTACCACTGTTGGAAGCATGATATATCCCATACATTTCGGTCTGCATAAGCTTCAGCAGGAATCCAGCCAAATCTACGGTATACGTAGGTGACCCCTTTTGGTCATGCACCACCTGTAGCTTTGGTTTTTCCTGACCCAGTTTCAGCATCGTTTTGACAAAGTTATTCCCATACAGACCATAAACCCAAGAAGTACGCACAACAAACCATTTGGAGGACAAAGACTGTACCAGTAATTCTCCTGCTCGTTTGGACTTGCCATACACACTTTGCGGGTTCGTATCATCGTACTCCTGATAGGGATTTAACGAGTTGCCATCAAATACATAGTCCGTACTAATATAGATAAGTTTGGCTCCAGCTTTTTCTGCCGCTACAGTAACATTGCGTGTTCCTACCGCATTTACCTTATACGCACCATCGATATCCGTCTCAGCTGCATCTACGGCTGTATAAGCTGCACAATGAACGACCACTTCAGGATGATAAGAGGAGATGACTTCATTACACTGCGCCTGATTCGTAATATCCATCCGATCCCGATCACAAGCAAGAACAGAATGTCCCTCCTTCTCCAAAAGAAGAACGACATCCCGTCCCAATTGTCCGTTTGCTCCTGTAACCAAGACCTTCATTACTTCGCGTCTCCCAATCGAGAACCATATTGCTTGGCATAGTACTGTTGATAGACTCCAGACTGAATACGAGTCCACCATTCTTTGTTATCCAGATACCATTGGATAGTCTCCTTGATCCCGGTTTCAAACGTATGCTTTGGTTTCCAGCCTAGTTCAGACATCGTTTTGGCCGGATCAATGCCATATCTGCGGTCATGCCCAGGCCGGTCTTGCACGTATTTGATTAGGGATTCCGGCTTGCCGAGTTGCTCCAAAATGGTTTTCACGATGTGCACGTTAGTTCGTTCATTATTGCCGCCGATGTTGTATACTTCACCGTTACGTCCTTGATGAATTACCAAGTCAATGGCGCTGCAGTGGTCTTCAACATAGAGCCAATCTCTAATGTTTAATCCGTCTCCATATACAGGCAGAGCCTCGTCAGCCAGAGCTCGGGAAATCATGAGTGGGATCAGTTTCTCCGGAAACTGATAAGGGCCGTAGTTGTTGGAACAACGTGTGATATTCACCGGCAGACCAAATGTCTCATGATATGCGCGCACAAACAGGTCTCCACCTGCCTTGGATGCCGAATAAGGGCTGTTGGGTTGTAATGGAGTCTCTTCAGTGAATAGACCTGTCGGACCCAGCGAGCCATACACCTCATCCGTCGATACTTGAACAAACTTGGTGATATTGTGTTTTTTGGCGGCTTCAAGCAGTGCCTGAGTACCGTTCACGTTCGTCCGTACAAATACATCTGGTTCCAAAATGCTTCGGTCCACGTGCGATTCTGCCGCAAAGTTAACAAGAACGTCCACGCCTTGGCCCATCAAGCGGTCCATTTCGGCAGCATCCGTAATGTCTGCTTTGACAAAGGTATGACGTGCGTTGCCTTCAAGTGATTTTAAGTTTTCCAAGTTACCTGCATACGTCAGCGCATCCACATTGATGATTTCGTAATCAGGATGCTGGTCCAGCATATACATCACAAAATTACTTCCAATAAAACCGGCCCCGCCGGTAACGAGCAGTTTCATAGTGTTGGAACCTCCTAATTACTTCACTTCGAAATTGAAATTGATCTCCGCATCTTGAAGTAAAGGATGTCTTTGATCCTTATCTGACAAAGTCGGACTAGATGTAGGCCAATCAATTCCAAGAGCCGGGTCACTCCATAATATGCCGCGGTCGTTCTCCGGGGAATAGTATTCGTCCACTTTGTACAAGACTTGGGTGTTTGGTACCAGAGTACAAAAGCCATGAGCAAATCCTTTGGGTACCAGTAACTGACGGTGATTATGTTCACTCAAGATGAAACCCTCCCACTGTCCGAAGGTAGGAGATCCTTGACGAATGTCCACGATAACGTCGTAAATCACACCCGAAATAACCCGAATTAACTTCGTTTGTGCTTTGGGATTAAGTTGGTAGTGCAATCCGCGCAACACACCAGGCTGAGCAGATAAGGATTGGTTATCCTGAATAAAGTGGTAGTTGATTCCTTGTTGATTCATAAGCTGCTCATTGTAACTTTCCATAAAAAAACCCCGGTGATCTCCGTGAACCACCGGTTCAATCAAACAGGCACCTGTCAGCTTGGAAGGAGTGATTTTCAATTATTCCGCATCCCTTCTCTTCTATAACTTTAACTTCCCGAACTCGTTTCCGAAAACAATATTCTGCGCCAATTCATTGGCCCTTGCCAATGACGCGTGAGTACCTGCGTCTGTCCACCAACCCTTAAGTATATCGTAGGTAAGATTTCCTCGTCCAATGTACGCATTGTTTACGTCTGTAATCTCCAATTCGCCTCTTGCAGAAGGCTTTAATGTCTTGATGATCTTAAAGACTTCACTATCAAACATATATATGCCTGTTACCGCGTATTTGCTTTTGGGTTTCTGTGGTTTTTCTTCAATGGATACGATGCAATCCCCGTGTAACTCAGGAACTCCGAAGCGCTGGGGATCGGTGACTTCTTGTATCAATATTTTAGCTCCGGACTTTTGCTCGCGGAAATTGGACACATACTCTGTAATGTCGTCTTCGAACACGTTATCACCCAGGATGACCACCATCTGGTCATCACCTGTAAATTGTTCTGCCAGTCCAAGTGCTTGAGCTATTCCTCCTGCTTCATCTTGCACTCGATAAGTGAATGAAACACCTATATCGCTTCCGCTGCCGAGTAGATTTACGACGTCCCCCATATGTTCTTTGCCGGTAATCACCATGATGTCGGTAAGGCCAGCTTGTTTTAATTTATATGCAGAATGGAAGATCATTGGATACTTGCCTACAGGAAGCAGGTGTTTATTAGTTACCTTCGTTAAAGGAAAAAGGCGGGATCCTGTCCCGCCAGCAAGAATTATGGCTTTCATTGCGACCCCCTCTTTACTTCAAAAGAAATTTGTATGCAATAATTCTGAGATTTGTTTTGCTCTTTTCCCCCAGGTGTTCTGCTCTAAGAAATGAATAACTTTTTGTTGCGGAATCAATTCTAATTCTTGTTTTATTAAAGTACGAATTATTTCAACGAGCTCATGCACAGTTTCATATAATTGAACAAATGGGAGAAATTTAATCATTTCTTCATAATTAATGCTTAATATAGGTTTCATAAAAAAGATGTATTCGTACATTTTCACAGGATCAACTGATCTAATTAAATCATTTAAAATAAATGGCATGATAAATGCATCAGCATAATCAGCATGGACTTTTAGCTGGTCATGCTCTATTAGCCCCAAGAACTCTAAACGGGGATGATTTGGAACATTCACTTCAATTGGACCTATAATAGTTACTTTCACTTCAGGAATTTCATTTAGAACTTGCAAAATTAAATCAAAGTCCATCCAATTACTCACAGTACCAAAATAGATTATATTGAAATGTTGATTAACAGAATCGGTTTTAATAGTACTTTTTTTCTCCATTAGAATGGTGTTCATTAAAGAGGTGCTTATACCGTTATTTATAACGAAAACCTTTTTCGTCAAGCCATAGTTTTGTAGCAACTTTTCCTTTAAATAATTTGAAGAAGCGATAATCAAATCAGAATATTCAAGCAATTCTCTTTCCAATGACTGAAAGTATTTAAAATTGCTATCTTCGCAATAAAATTGCGTGAAGTCATCCATACAATCATAAACAACTTTTTTTTGTTCTATAAGATGTGTAGGGATGAACTCCAATATTAAAGGTGAAGTAATCCATATAACATCATAATGATAAAGTTGCTTAATAGATATTGAGTTAATAAATCGCTCACACCATCTCAAAGATTTAATCTTACCTGAATAGGGAAGCTTATTGATGTTCAACACCTGAGAATCCCGATAAACATTACGATTGTTGTGTACTCTCTTGGCAGTGTATAGCTTTCGTATAGGGAATAAATCTACGCTAAAATACCTTGTTAGTTCCTCATATAAGAAATGTGGACGTTGTTTAATCCAGTTCCACTCCACATGCATTATATAGGCAATTCTGAAATTCACTAATATTCACCTACTAAGTATAAAGGATAGGATGAATATTACTCATCCAGTCATCTTCAAACAGATTATTGAAATATTCAATAGACTGCAACATAACCTTCTCATGCACTTCATAAAATTTGATTATATTTTTAATTTTCTGCAAAATATCAGCATAATCTCCCTTTGTGAATAGGTAATCCTCATTGAATTGAACTAACTGAGCATGGGCTTCATTATAAAATAATAAAACAGGGATTCCTGAATACATTGCTTCAGCTGCAGATAAGGCAAAGCTCTCAAAGTGAGATGCTGACAGAAAAAGACCTTTATTTTCCCTGATCATCTTCATAATAGAAGATGTCTTATCGAAGCTAATTTGAGGAAGGTAAACATATTTCTCCATCAGGTGATATTTCCTTAACAATCCTTCAAAATTGATTTCATGCTCTATGATATCTCCTACAAAAAATATCATTAAATCATCTTGAACTTCATCGTTGTATTGAGAAACGATCCTCATAACTTCTTCCACATTTTTCAAAGTGTCTAGTCTACCCAAATAAAATACAGGTGTTCTAGTATAGCGTATAGGGGATTGATGAATTTCATTTATATTATATCCAATATCATTGGATAATCTGAAGACTTTAGGTTTTAACTCTGTAGACACCTCATTGGCTATAGTCTGGACCATAGAGTTAGAAGGAGCTATGATGCCTTGAATATTTGATGGTACATCTTTTAAATATTCTCTATTTTTTCTGTAAGAAGTGTGACATTCAACAAATAACTTTTTTGGATTAATATCACTAATAACTTCTGGGGTATCGATAACAAAGAAAAGATCATACTCGTTATGATTGATTTGATCAACAATATCAAATCTTTCTTTATAATAATGCTGATTGATAATTTTTTTAATTTGTTCGTATCCAGGTCCATTTTGAAGAAAACAAACACTAACAGTGAGATCTTTGTACATATCTAATAATTTTAGAGCTCTGTTTAGCATAACTCTCTCTACTCCGCCCATAGTCGCCCACTTGTACACAAATAAAATTTTCCTTTTCATAAACGATACATGTTAGCATAAAATGCGTTTTCTATATCTGAATAAATCATCTTAATCAGCCTTTCATAGTTACCTTGGTTTGCCATCATATCTATTGTAAATATGTCTGATCTCAACTTATGCAATTCTCGAAAAAATATATCCGAATCCGTTATAATGATATCAGAAGAAAGTGCAATATCTCGTCTAATGCTATTTTTCACGTACTCTTCTAGTGCAATATAGTAAAAAGAAAACCCTCTCGCTCTTAAAAACGTAGTTTCACTAAACTTTAACAAAGTATCGTCAGTAAATATAACTTTTCTGACATTATAACACGTATCTTTCAAGAAATTTTCTGAGTATAGTATTAATTTAGGGATTACGAAAACATTCGGCATAATCTCTTTGAATAGATCCTTATGAAAAAAATTATCAGTTATAAGCAAAACTATAACTTGTGCTCTTCCTAAACATCTCGCTAAATGAAAATCACTTGTTTCGTATTTGGAAACAGACTTTCCAATAATAGTCAGAGAATCAATTCTTCTCAGCTGTATCTCATTATAAAAATCATATTCTTTAGATTTAATTATTTTGAATAACATCTTGTCTTTTCCATGAATATACTTACTTTTAATTCGTCTAAATGTGCCTTTAGCTCCGTATGCCCTAAAGGCATGTTTGATCTTATATATCATCTATGCCTCTCTTTTCTATGAATTTTACACAAGGAGAAATTATAATGACAGTTAAATTAACTAGAAATATGAAAAAATTCATTTCAGCAAATTGGAAAACAAAAATGCGATATCTAAAGAAGTTATGCTTTAAACTTCCTTTTGTAAGACGCATTAGCAAAAAAGTGCTCAAACGACGCACTATTAGTGCATTAAAATCTTTTGATCACTCTGTTAGTGATTCAGTTATCTTTATGTTTTCAGGGACCCACTATATAAAAAACTTCGAAGGAAACAGGCCTATACATCTGACTAGAGAATTTCTTAACAAAGGGCATAATGTTTTCTTTTCATATTGGCGATGGGACCAAGACGAAAAACTACCAACATCAATTAATCCAATGCTATTTCAGTCACCTATTGATTTAACTATAGAAAATTTGGATCTAATAATCAAATACCCGCTTAGTCATTCAAATAAAATCTTCATCATTTCATTCCCTCACCCCTCGTGTGCTAGAATTTTAACAACTCTAAAGTCACATGGATGGAGGATTGTTTATGATATAAGAGATGATTGGGAAGAATTCCACAAAGTGGGACAGGCTATCTGGTATGATAAAAATATTGAACATACAATTCTAAAAGAAGCTCATAGCGTATTAGCAGTATCCCAAGTTTTAGCTAACAAGTTACAGCCATTCTCTACAACGAAAATTACACTAAGTCCTAACGCTCTTTCGCCTAGCTTTAATCAATTGGACATCAAGGGTAGACATAATATCAGAAAAGACAATATTATTGGATATATTGGTCATTTAACTGAGTCTTGGTTTGATTGGAAAGCCTTTTTAAAGCTCGCTAAAAGAAATTCAGATTGGAGTTTTGAAATAGTTGGGCATTCACTCCCCGAAGATATTAGTTTTCCTGATAATGTAAAATATCTGGGTTTCAAAAATCATGATGAAATAATCCAAATATCTATGAATTGGAAAGCAGCAATCATTCCTTTTAAAACATCGGCTCTGTCCGATGCGGTAGATCCCATTAAAGTATATGAATACCTAGCCTTAAGATTACCAGTTGTATCATTTAGAATGCCTCAGATTGAAAAGTACCCATACGTTTATGTATCTCATAATCTTGAAGAATTTGAAATAAATCTGAGGAGAGCATTGCAAATTGCCCCCAATGAAAATGTGATAAGAGAATTCCTGGAATACAATTTATGGGAACAGAGAGCTCAACAATTCCTTTGTGATTAAAATGCTAAGAACCGCTCTATAAGCACTTTTGTGCAATAGAACGGTTCATTTAACCTCTAATGTTTATTCTCTACCTCATGAAGTTCTATCTACTCATTCAAAGGACTAGAAAACTACTCACACAACTACTAAGGGAAATAAACCATTTAGTTTAAAATATATCATAATACTTAGACAACACTCTTTTAACTTCAGTGTACTCTCTCCAATCATCCTCAGTATAAGGCAATATTCCTGCCTCTGAAATATTCTTTAATAGCCCCCCAAGAAGGTGTTGTGGGAAATTCACAATTAAGTTTGTGTTCAGTCGTTCGTAAAATTCTAATTTCAAATTGTTAGCCACTTCAACTACTTCATCTGGTATTCCACTAATCGTATGACTAGCGACTTCTATTCCGGCGTATTTAATAATATAGAACGATAAAAAATCGGATGCAAAATATTGACCAAACTTAAAGTGCGGTTTTTTGGGAGGATCCAGTTCCATTATCTCAATTTTTTTACCAAGCCTTTTAGATGCAATCATCGCAAGTACCTGTTTTCTGTAACGTTTTTCTTCCCCTGGATTAGCTAAAGACGCCAAAGAATCATTAACATATTCAGGCATATAATGTGCAACAACTAGCAATGTCCCCACTTCTGTTAGTCCAAGTACATAGGGAGCATTTCTAATTCCTACTGCAAAATATGCAGCAAACTCCCTACTTTTAAATTGACCTTCAGAAAAATTACCTGGAGATGCTTCTAATATATTTCCGAAAGCATGATATTCGGTGTTTAAATATTCACTAAATAACAATGACGCAATTCCCATAAACGACCACGAATTTTTTCGTAGAGGAGTGTCAACAAGATTAGTTTTGACTGTGTATGGTTTGAACTTTTTGAAGAATAGCTCTTCTCTTGAAAATTTCCCTCCGAAATCCATAGATACTAATCTTGTCTTAGATGGCATCAAACATTTAGCAGCCAAACTATCAAATCCACCACTGAAATTCAATACCAAGTTTTTGCTTTTCTTTTTTTTTAATTCTTTACCATCTAATGTTTTCACATCTGATTTTGTGAAATCTCTAATGGAACTAGCTGTTGATTTACCAACTGGAAGGTTGATTACTATCTCATTGTATTTATTCCCACATAAAGTAGATATAGCCATTGCAACTAAATTATTATCGGGCCGTATCTTAGGAGACAATTCAAAATAAATACGACCACTACTATCTTGTTCATCCCCTCCCTCTTCTTCAAAATTAAAACCAATATGCCCTCTAGATATTAAAAAATCAGTAAATGTTATTTTTTTCATAGATATTCAGCTACCTCTTCGATTTTTATCTAGAATATCACAATATATTCATTAATAATCATATAGAAAGTCTTTGATTACTAGTCCAATTCCTCAAATTTATTTATAAAAAAAAGATTAGAGCCAATGCTGCAAGTTCCCTTGTGTGTAGTCAACACTTAAGCTAAAGCCTCTAATTCAAGATTAAGGGTTTTAATATCATTAATAATGAAATTGTACATTTTTAAGTATCCTGGATACCATCCCTTTACGATTTCATTCCGGTTTTCTTCTTTAACTGACAAAAGCATGTATTCAGTAGTTGCGTTAATTCTTTGCAAGATTTCAAGTGTTAAAAATATCAAATCATTATTAATTCTCGCATACTTTAAACAAAAATTATGAACATAAGTAATAATTTCTTCCCGATCCTTAAATGCTTTAATATTAAATGTTTGAGTCGCTGATAAATTGTTTTCGTTTTGACGAATTGTTCGATACAGAATTATGGAATTAATAGCTATGATTTTTTTTGCATAGAACCATGTTTCTAATGTCAAAGGGATATCTTCATGGTAAACTCCTTCCATAAATTCAACATCATTGCTAATAAATAAATTTCTTTTGAACATTTGATTAGTTGCACTTCCACAATAAAAATTAACTACAGGAATTTCTCTCAAATTGGTATATGGAAGCTTTAGAAACTCATTAATCTTATTCTCTATATAATTAACAGGAGTTAACTTCCCTCCAGTTCCTTTCTCATACATTCTACCTAAGACAACATCAGCATCTGAATATCTGATTGCATCGTACATCCTTTGTAACGCATCTAACGGATAACTGTCATCCGAATCTAAAAAGGTAATGTACTCCCCTCGTGCTTTCTTCAGTCCAGAATTCCTCGCTGCTCCGACTCCCTTATTAATAGAATGGTTAACTACTTCAAAGCGTTCATCTTTCCCTACGAATTCTTCGATTATAAATTTTGAATTATCAGGGGAACAGTCATTTACAACTACGACTTGAATATCTGTAAGTGTTTGTAAGAGTAAAGAATTCAAACTTGCTCTTAAATATTCCTCTGTCTTATATACTGGCACTATTACTGTTACTAAGGGAATCATTTTTTACCTCCTTTCATTTTGGGTTATATATTGTAATAAATTGTTTTTAGGTTGAGGATCAATCATAATTTCTTTAATGATAATTTGCGACAATCCTGATAACTCAATAGAAAACTTATAGTAGAGAGCCCCCTCCTTTTTTCTTATGGATGTGCAACCCTTTGTTATGATTTGATAACCACCCAACACTCGATCATCTTCATCGAAAAAAGTACAAATGACCCTTGCTTTCCCTTGAACTACAGCATCCAAATACACCACTATTATTTCATTACTATTTTCATTCAACATGAATTTCTTTTGTAGGTGAATCGTTGTAGGAGAAGCTGAATCCTTTAATGTATAGATTCCTGTATCATTGTCCGTTGTTACAGATTTACCTATTTTACCTGGAATGGATCTAACAATATTGAAAAGCTCTTCTTTTGATAGGGATTGTTCATAGCTATAATATAACTCTGAAGATTCTATTAAAATACTTAGTTTATTTACATCTTCTAAAGACACTCCTTGATGTAATGAAATGTCATCAACTGTCTCACAAGTATTGAGAGTGTAGTTCTCACAGAAATTGAAGGGGTCTACGGATAAACAGGTCACTCCTTCAAGAGTGCTATTCCCTTCGTTATTACTCTGGTTAAAGCCAACACTCTTTTTGAATTGGGTATCAACAATTGAACGGTCAGTTCGAAGCGAAGTTATTAATGTATACTTTTTCTCAGCATTTTTGAGCTGAACTTCCTCTTGATTATAGTAATAATAACTTCCTTTTCCAATAACCGTTGCAGTCGGCTCATATTTCAAGGATAAGACCAAATCTGTCAAAAAATGATCTCCGTAGTAGTTAGCAACATCAAAGTAAGAAACAAAATCTAATCCGTCTAAAAAACTTTCTTTCATATTTTTTATATTTTCAACTTGAACAGGACAATCAAAATTTTGCAAATTCTGATTTATGGCTTGATCATTTTCAGAAAACAAATATAATTTTTTAGAACCATATTTTTGCCTTTTAAAACTCATATTTATATATTTATATTCCTCAATGTTATTAATAACACTGTATACTCCAATATAAGGATCTTCATTAATTTTTTTTTCCTTGAACACAAGCTGATAGATAAAACCGACACGTTCTTTGTACGTATGCTCTTTTAAAACTTTTCGCAATGCTAATAATCTAGTTTTATCATAAAGAAGCTCATTGCTCGATAAGTTTTCTAATTTGTCTCCGAAGCTTTTTTTGTTATCAAAATAAACTATTAGGTCGCCAAACAAGTTTCTTAACCCCAAACACTCATTGCTTAAAACCAGAGTATTACAAGATATTAGTTCAAAAGCTCGCCGGGCTTGCATCGTTGATGAATGTTTCACTATATTCAAGGTTATACCAAACTTATAGCTTTTATATGCTATATCAACCTGGTCAGGGGGAAGCGTTCCTACAATATATTTCTGATACTTTTTAGGATAGGTGTACTCAGGATTGTTAGGATAAGGGTTACGGTCATATATATCAATTTTCCATTCTTTTTCATCTATTAGATCGACAATATCTTCAAAATCTTTTTTTCTCTCCTCTCTCTTATTATAATAAGAGCCCGCAAAACATGTTCCGTCAGTTCTCTCATACTTTTCAAGCGGGGAATACATCTGTACTGAAGATGCAAAAGGCATACAAAATACTTGATCGTGGCCCAATAGCCTCTTGTAAAGAGGTACACAATCAAAATCTGTTGTAAGAACATAATCAAAATGCGATGCTATATGCATGAAGGTAGTAAAGTGTACTGGATCTTCTTTGTTCCAAAATACTGTTGGAATTTTCTTTTGTTTACACCAATTCATAAGACTTAGAAAATCTTCACTAGGGGATGGTAATAATTTACCTCGCCATGTTCCCTTATAACCATTCCATATTGATTCCACAAATACTATATCTGGTTTAAACTCCCCAATTTCCTCTTTCCACATTCCTGCATTTAAGTTCAAAAAGTCACATTCATACGGAAAAAAATTTTCACTCAATTCATCCAACATCCCGGCAATTCGCACACCGGATATTTTTTGTGTTTCCTCCACATTTCTCATAAATCCAATTTTCCATTCCTCTCTTTATCTTTTTAATAATTTTTTCACAAGTTTCTTTAAAGTAAACTTAATTCCATACACCGCATAAAAGTATGCAAACTTTTTTGTAACGAACAAGAACCTCGAAAATAATCCTTTAGATGACAAATCCACCGGGAATGGAAGATAGGTATTATATTGATTCGAATTAGCTGTATTAGTTTTTATAACAGCTTTCTTTCCTGAATAAGAACCCGCTTGTTCTAACAACTTTATTGAGAGAATGTCCAATCTATTTTTTAATTCTCTATTTTGGCTTCGGACCTTTAACAACTCCATTACAATTTCATTACTTTCCCTCTCTAACACTCACTCTCCCCCTTTAAAGCTAATTGCATTTATTTCCGTTCTTCTTAATACATCAGTAGCAGCGCCACCTAGAACATAAGAACTAAAACCTGCTTCAGTCCATTTTTCTAGGTCTAAAATGTTGCGTGTATCGAGTACTATATTTCCCTTCATTAGGTTTCTCATCTCTTTTGAATCTACTTCTTTGAACTCCCTATGATCAGTCAAAACCAAGATTGCGTGAGCACCCTTCACGGTGTCCTCTAGATTTTCCTCTTTATTCGGGAATTTTTCACCCACATGAGGATCAAAAACACTCAATTGGAAGCCAACTTCCAAAAGTTGACTAACAACAGTCACCGCGGGACTCTCGCGGATATCATCAATGTTCCCTTTAAAAGATAGCCCTAAAATGGCGATTTTAGCTTCTGCCGGAAAAGGAAACATTGATTTCAGCTTTTGCACCACAAAACTTGGCATACTGTCATTAATCTCACGCGAAGTATGTATAAGTTTTGCTATAGTAGGAGCAGACTCATATATAAACCATGGATCGACAGCAATACAATGTCCCCCTACGCCTGGGCCTGGCTTATGAATATTAACTCTCGGGTGGCAGTTAGCAAGTTCTATGGCTTCCCAAACATTAAAGCCCACATTTTCTGCGATTTTTGCCATCTCATTCGCAAAAGCAATATTGACATCACGATAGGTATTTTCCATTAATTTGACCATCTCTGCTGTCGTAGCATCCGTTAAATGAATAGTGCCTTTAACAAATTTCCTGTATAGTTCAGCCGTCCTCTCGGAAGAAATTGTGTTGATACCCCCAACAATCCGATCATTGTAAACCAATTCTTCAAGAAGGTTTCCAGGAAGAACCCTCTCCGGAGAATGAGATATGTACAGATCTTCTTTAACATTTAATCGGGTTTGCTCAAGAAGGGGCATCATTACATCTTCAACTGTTCTAGGAGGTACAGTTGATTCAAGGATTATTAAATTATTTTTCTTAATGTAAGGAAGTATGGATTGAGTCGCTTGAACTACATAATCCAGATTTGCACTTTTGTCAGCTTTAATCGGGGTAGGTACGGAAATGATGAAAGCATCAGCAGGCTGAGTTATCGTTCCGAAACTCAGTCTGCCACTATCCATAACTTCATCCAACATTTCTTGAAGCCCCGGTTCTTCGATATGAATATTACCTAATACTAACCCTTTGATAACTTCTGTATTGATATCAACGCCGTGAACTTCTACGTTGTGTTTAGCAAACATAATTGCAGTGGGCAATCCGATATATCCCAAACCAATGACACATAATTTCATTGTAATTCTCCTCACATTCTATCTTTTCATCTACATATTAAAGCATTATATCATGAATTCCGACAAAATTTATGGCAACCTCAAGATGGACAGATATCTCCTAAATTAGGTTTCATTTGCTCTAAATTGTAGATCTATAATGAATGTGTTAACATAAACGAGGCACTATGATAATCATCTTTTTACGATTGAATATATTAAGGAGCAAATTATGCGAGGATATTGGGATAATTTTCTGAAGTATAAAGATTTAATGATTGAACTCACAAAAAAAGACATTACCCTCAAATATAGAAACTCTTTTCTTGGAATTATTTGGAGCGTGCTAAATCCCCTTCTTTTTATGCTTGTGTTAGTTATCATTTTTCAGGAATTCTTTTCTAGCGATATCGAATACTTTGCTGTTTACGTTTTGATTGGAAGACTGATATATTCTTGCTTCTCTGAAACGACTAACTTCGCTATGCAATCCATTGTTTCAAATGGAGGCCTTATTAAAAAAGTTTACGTTCCTAAGTATTTCTTTCCAATTTCTAGAGTGGCATCTTCCTTTATCACCTCATTGCTGGCTATGATTTCATTGATTCCTGTCATGCTTCTTAGTGGATTGAGTATTTCATTACAAAGTTTCTACATTATTTTACCTTTATTTTATCTTTTACTAATTTCCCTGGGGATAGGATTAATATTAGCCACTATCTACACTTTCTTTAGGGACCTGCAGCATCTTTATTCACTTGCATTGGTTATCATTATGTATACATCAGCCATATTTTATCCTGCTAGCATTATACCTGAACGCTATATGCCCATCATCCGATTTAACCCGATCTTTGATATTATTGAAATGAGCAGAAACATCTTGATATATGGCATACTTCCTTCTCTTCAAACGAATTTATTCTGTTTAATTTATGGAATGGTCGTTTTTCTGTTAGGTTTAGGGATATTCTATAAAAAACAGGATAAATTTATATTCTATTTATAAGGATGGAGAGTTTCATATGAACGAAATAGCCATCAGAGTCGATAACGTCTCCATGAAATACAGGCTACTCAGTGGTAAAATGAATTCATTGAAGGAATTTTTCATACACAGTTTGCACAAAAAAATAAAATATGATGAGTTTTCGGCACTCGAAAATATTAGCTTTGAAGTTAATAAAGGAGAAGTGTTTGGAATTCTGGGTTTAAACGGTGCAGGAAAAAGTACATTGCTAAAGATTATTGCTGGTATTCTTAAACCCACTTCGGGAACTGTAGAAAGAAATGGTTATGTTGTCCCTTTGCTGGAGCTTGGAGGGGGCTTTAATCCTGAACTTTCTGGAGTGGAGAACATTTATTTAAATGGAATGTTACTCGGGTACTCAAAGAAGTTCATTAAAGAAAAAATGGATGAAATTATTGAATTTTCTGAATTAGAAAAGTTTATTCATACCCCAATTAAAAACTATTCGTCCGGAATGAAGGCGCGCCTTGGATTCTCTATAGCCACTTTGGTAAAACCGGAAATTTTGATTGTAGATGAAGTACTGTCTGTAGGAGATCATAAATTCAAGGAAAAATCCGAGGCAAAAATGAAGTCGCTTATGGGATCCGGAGTAACAGTCCTATTTGTATCCCATTCTATCAATCAAATGAAAACAATGTGTGACCGTGCTTTGTGGCTTGAAGATGGGAAGATACGTGAAATGGGATCAGCTGAAGATGTCTGTAATCTTTATCAATCCAATTAAATGTGATTAGTTTTTTTCTATAAGCGACCCTCCTGCAAATTAAAGCGAGAGAGTCGCTATTTTTTGGTATGTGCTTAATATCTGTTACTACCTCTTCTCTTAGTATTCTTACTGAGTTGGTCAATAACTGCGATTGTATGCTAAAATATTGTCGTATCTACAAGAAAAGGAGACTCATTACCTTGTCGAATCCAGTATACGGGAAACAAAAGAAGACGTCGAGCAAGGCTCATTCAAGTTCGACTTCACCGCTTTTATGGACTCTCACCATAGGACTCATCTTATTTTTACTCTGGTCCACGTTTCAAGTTGCGTTATTTAACGGACAGTTGCTTCAATTCGAAGGCCCCATTTATTGGGCACTCGCAATCACAACCCTCCTATTCATTATCTGGGCTGTAGTCTACTACAGAAATATCTCACTAGACTCCCATAGAGATTGGCTGAAATTAGCCGTCCTCCTACTGCCACTTACATACATCCTGTCACTGATCAGTGCAGCTTCAAATTATTTGGCAGTCAACATGATCTTGATTCAATGCATCTATGCCATGTTGTTTGTCATGACGTTGTACCTGCTTCAGAACAAACAAACTAATCATATCATACAATCTTCCTTAATAGGACTTGCGTATGTAATTGTCGGATATGGTCTATTGAATTGGTTTGGTGCATTTACCTTTGCAGGGAAGCTGGTTGGTTGGTTCTCTTCAGGCGTAGTTAACGGGGTATATAACCAAGCGATCTGGAACGATGCCAACGGTCCGCGGCTAGCTTCCGTATTCCAGTACCCGAATACATACGCAGCATTCTTGATGGCTTTTCTGTTCATTAGCATCTTTAGCCTGATTCGTTCTAAAAAGGTGTATATGCAGTTGATCCATGGCTTCATGCTTGTTCCCATCTTGCTGTCCCTGTTACTTACATTGTCGCGGACAGGACTCGTGATGATGCCAATCGTGTTCGTGATCATCCTGTTGTTGCTTAAACCAGCAAAACAGATTTTATGGTTCATTTATCTTGCCATATCAGGTATAGGTACGATTGCTATCTTAAATCCGGTCAATACCGCTGGACTTGAATTGCAGCAGCAGTTCTCTGCTGGACTTGCATCTAAAGGCTGGATATATTTGATTGCCGCATCCATCGTTGTGTCGATAGTCATCTGGGCTATTCAACGTTGGATCGCCCCCAAACTGGAAACAAAGCTCCAAGCTTGGGGTAACCGCAAAGGCGCAAGCCTCTGGATCCCGCTTGGCTCTGCGCTGCTAGCCATTATTGCAGCAGTTCTGCTGTTAGGGACCAGTGTTCGCAACATTCTGCCTGACAGCATCAGTACACGTCTGGAAAACATCAACTTCCAACAGCACAGTGTCCTGGAACGGCTCACCTTCTACAAAGATGCCGCCAAGGTCATTGCGGACTATCCTTTAATTGGAGCAGGTGGCGGAGCTTGGACTGTACTGTACGAAAAATATCAAAACAATCCTTATGTAAGTGCACAGGCACATAACTTCTTCATGCAGTATCTCGTAGAAGTCGGAATCATCGGATTTATCATTTTCATGGCATTTATTATCTATATCTTCTATCAATTTATTCGCAGCTACTTGAGAAGAGACGAGAGTGAAAGAGAATCGCATTTTGTATTTTTTATTTTGTCCATGACCATTTTGGTATTAAGCCTTCTCGATTTCAACATGAGTTATGTCTTCATCGGCATGTTGGTGTTTATCGGGTTTGGAGGTATGGCAGCGGCAATTGAACCACGGCCCGTACAACGTTTGAAAGTAATCCCATCTGCCGCCCGAGGAATTTATACTGCCATTGCCGGGATATCGATCATTGTACTGTTAATTGTATCCGTGCGCTTTTTGCAAGCAAACCAATATGCAAAAACAGCCAAAGAGGTCGCTCAAAATAGCCAGAACTTCCAAGAGATAAAAGCTGCATTAGAAAAGGACTTATCCATTCGTAGCACCCATACTGATTCTTTACTGACACTTTCGACCTTGTATCAACAAGGTTATGAGCAAACGAAAGATGATCAATTTTATAACAGCTCTCTTGATTTACTTCAAAGAGGTATCACAACTGAACCATATAACAAAAGTATAGTAATCCAAATGATACGTCTATATGATCTAAGAGCAGAATACGATGCAGCTTACGCTCTTCAAAAAGAATATGCCAACAACTATATCTGGGATATGGATTGGTACGAACAGCTGATCAGCCGTTCGTTCGATCTCGGATATCAGGCACTGGGACAAGGCGATACAGCTAAGAAGGAATCTTACTTCACATCAGGTCTGGATGCTTACCAACATGTTGTTGATGGCGTAGAACATCTCAAGACTCTCCCTGAAGGGCAGCTTCAAGGACAGCCATTCGAGCTTACCCCAACAATGATTCTGAATGCTGGAAAAATGAAATACATGTCAAACGATTCTGTCGGAGCTGTAACGATTCTTAAGGGTGGAATTGCTGAGGATCTGTCCGATGCGACCAACCGTGAAATTGTCCGTTGGTATCTCGCAGCTCTGACTAAGGACGGAAAACAGGATCAAGCGGTGTATGATAAATTGATTGCTGTATCACCTAATGAAGCCGACGAAATTAAACAAATTGCTGAACTGAACTTCTAACAAAAAAGTGTCCTAACGATTCTATTAATAATATTTCACACTTAAAAAAGGTTTGCCCTAGATGGGCAAACTTTTTTTTCTCTAATCCGTTAAAAGCAAGCTAATTCGATGACACGATCTTCTTCAAGTAATTCAGTAAATCATCCCTAAGATCCGGGCGCTGAAGCGCATAATGAATCGTCGTCTCAATAAACCCAAGCTTCTCCCCAACGTCATGACGCAGACCTTCAAAATGATAGGCGAGGATCTGCCGCTGGTCATTCAAGCGGGACAAGGCATCCGTTAACTGGATCTCCCCTCCGACACCGGCAGACTGCTGACCAAGAATATCGAAAATATCAGGTGTAAGAATATACCGTCCCATGATGGCTAGGTTCGAAGGTGCGTCTTCCGTCTTCGGTTTCTCGATTAAACGACGTGCACGAAATACACGATCATCAGTTGGAGATACGACCTCTCCATCTACGATTCCGTAACGGGATACTTCGCTCCAGTCGACCGGTTGTACCCCTACGATCGGGGATTGCAGCTCGTCATAGACCTCAATCATCTGCCCCAAACAAGGCTGCTTGGATTCCACGATGTCATCCCCGAGAAGTACAGCAAACGGTTCGTTACCGATAAACTTGCGAGCGCACCAGATGGCATGGCCGAGGCCCTTCGGTTCTTTTTGCCGAATATAGTGGATATCTGCCATATCAGAAGGTTTGCGAACTTCGTTCAGCAAGTCCCACTTCTGTTTGCCTGCCAGATTCTGTTCCAGTTCAAAGGAATAATCGAAATGGTCCTCGATGGCGCGCTTCCCTTTACCTGTAACGATGATGATATCTTCAATACCCGAAGCTACCGCTTCTTCGATAATGTACTGAATTGTCGGCTTGTCGACGATGGGCAGCATTTCCTTCGGCATGGCCTTGGTTGCAGGCAGAAACCGGGTACCCAGCCCGGCAGCCGGAATAATGGCTTTGCGGATTCGCAGCAGAACCCACTCCTTTGCTAGATAGAGTCATATTTTAATATATTTAATGATGGAAAACTCCAATATGATTGGACTTCATTATACCATCAACAGCTCCCGAATATCCCGCTCAGATAAAGTGGTTGATCCCCCATCTCCCGGTTCGATCACTTCCGCAATCAGATCCTTCTTCCGCTGCTGAAGTTCCAAAATCTTCTCTTCGATCGTGCCTTCCGTAATCAGACGAATAACCTGAACGACTTGCTTCTGCCCCATCCGATGGGCGCGGCCAATGGCTTGTTCTTCGACTGCGGGGTTCCACCACAGATCATATAGTATTACGGTATCTGCACCTGTTAAGTTCAGTCCAGTACCGCCAGCTTTCATTGAGATCAGGAACAGCTCGCCTTCCCCCTCGTTAAATCTTCGGCACATGTCGACACGGCTCTGAGTCGGTGTCTGCCCATCCAGATAAAACAGATTCCTACCCTGCACAGTCAATGTCTGCCGGATCAAGTTCAGCATGCTTGCAAACTGGGAGAAGATCAGAATCCGTTTGCCTGCTGCCAGACAATCCTGAACCGTTTCGAGCAGCTGCTCCATTTTGCCTGAGTCTCCCTGATAGCCCTCAACAAACAGAGCCGGGTGACAGCACAGCTGGCGTAAACGGGTGATGCCTGCGAGTATTTTGATCCGATTCTTCTGAAAACCGTTCTCTTCCATATCCTTGGATGTCTCATCCTGAAGCTGGGAGAGGTAGGCGGCATACAGTTTCTTCTGCTCCACCGTTAGCTCAGAGCGCTGTACTGTCTCAATACGATCCGGCAATTCCTCCAGCACGTCCTTCTTCAGGCGGCGGAGAATGAACGGACGAACCATCCGGGCAATGCGCTCAGGCGGCAGGTCCCGGAATCTGCGATAGCTTGGAAACAGACCGGGGAATATGGCTTCAAAGATGGACCACAGCTCATCCAGTGAGTTCTCTACAGGCGTTCCTGTGAGCGCAAAGCGCCGCGGGGCCTGAATCTGCTTAACTGCCTGAGCCGTCTGGGAGGAAGAATTTTTGATCGCCTGAGCCTCGTCCAGGATAAGCGTATGAAATGTTCTTCCCAAATACATGTCCAGATCTCGACGCAGCAATGGATACGACGTTACGATGACATCCGCCTGATTCATGTCTGCGAGCATGTTGGCGCGCTCTTCCTTTTGTCCTGCAGCGATAAGAACGCGTAAATGCGGGGCAAAGCGCGCAAATTCATTCGCCCAGTTATAGGTCAACGAAGCAGGTGCAACGACAAGCACTGGAGGATGGGTTGCTTGGCTTCGAATGGTTAAGCCATCCTGCAATGTTCCCGATGCACGGGAATTACCCCCTAGTCCCACCAGAGAAGCCTCATCCCATGGCAATCCGGTTACAGGATCAATCCCTGAATAGGCAGCCTCTGAAGCACCCTCTCGCAGTATTCCATTTTTCCCGTAACGATCTGATCTTCCAACATCTCCGTCTAAAATCGGGTTCTCACTTAGTTCAGCCGTGATATAGGCGATACTTTGCAACGTTTTACCGAGTCCCATATCATCTGCCAGGATCCCGCCAAAACGATAAAAGGCAAGTGTGCGCAGCCACTGATATCCACTGGCCTGATAATCTCTCAACACGGGAGCGAGTCCATTCGGCATTGCAAAATCCATCCGCTCGGGATCACGAAGGTCATCCAGGAAACGCTTCAGGGAACCTCCCCATTTCACATGTCCAGAAACCTCATCCCGGCCCGGCAGCTGTAACGCTCGAACGGCTGGCAGCCGAATGTGGCTGCCTTTGATATCGCCCGCTCCAATGCCCAGCGAGTCCGCCATGTGGGCGAAGCTGTCAGCTCCTTCATTTTCAAGCGAAAGAAAGACGCCGCTACGCAAGCGGAAGTACGGTTTCTTTTCCACAATGCTGCGCATGATCTCCTGAAGTTCCTGCTCGTTCACGCCTTCCATTTCAAACGAAATCTCCAGCCAGTCCAGCCCTTTCCCGAGATCTGCCCGGACTTTGGGAGGCGTCGGATAGGATTGCATCATGGCCTTCACTGCATTCGGGACATAGATGTTCACCTGTCTCTCCAATTCGGGCACCAAATGATACATCACATCATAAATCGCGTCTTCACGCTCACTCGCCCACACGCTGCCTTCACGTTCCAGAAAGGAACGATCCAGTCGATCAATCAGATTCCGCTCGGCATGACGATCACGCACCAGGATAACCTTTTTCTCTTCTTCATCGATTAGATACTCCGCCAGCGGATTAATCACCATTACACCATAATCAAACTCCAGACGCGCAGTAATCCGTTCCCGATAAAAATCAATATAGAGCTTCGGCGCAAGCTCCGGCTCAGCAATTCGTTCACGCACCTGGGAGTCGATCGACAGATGTCCAAGCGTACGGAGTTCCGGCACCACATGCTGCACGAACTCATCGACTTGCTGGGAGGAAATATCGATGCTTTCCTTAATCCCATACGAAGTGAGCGCCCCGCTCAAGTCTTCCAGACTGCGCATCTGCATCGGCTCCAGCATATGAAGTTGCCCTTCGACCACTGCAGCATCATATGCCGGAAGTAGAATCAACTCGCGCAAACCCGAGATCTCGAGCTGGTACCCCTCATTGTCCCCCTGGGCAATTCGGTAAAACAGAGGCAGTGCCCCTTCACCCAACGTGAGCGGTCCGTTCGCGAGTCCCGTGCCTTCCATCCGGCTGTCGGCCTGAAGCAGCAATTCCAGCAGCGGTTTCCACACCAGCGGCGCAATCAATATATCCCGGCCATCCGAAGCACCCAGATAACCGGAGATGGATTCACGATACGCTTCTTCACTCTGCCTCATACGAATCAGCATGGATAGAATCTCCTGATCCTGAGGGCTGAAATAATGCATCGAAGGGTCATAGAAAAACAGTTTGGTAAACGACATTGGCTCGCCCTTTTCAACGCAGTTCAGGAATTGTTTCACCTTTTGCACCACGTATAGCCGTTTACTTCCGACCTTAAGCTCCAGCGCGAGCTTGGCTCCCCCCTTGTGAACCTGAACGAGTTTGCATATAAACTGAACCTGAAGCTCTTCTCGCAGCGATGAGCGGGTGACAGGTGCCGTATATTTACGTTCACCCGCATGTAAGGGACTGCGTTCCTTGGCAAAGATGGACAGAATCTGGTCAGCTGTGCGATACGAAGGCTTATCTGCCGAACGACCCCACCCTGGGGCTGAGCTTGGGCGGCCTGCCTGGGCAAAATGGGCAACCGGTTGATGATCCGCATCAGAAGCGGAATTAAGCCCGAAAGCCGAGGATTCATTCTTTTGTGCAAAAGAATGCGATGTTGTACTCGTACTGGACTCCGTATACCGTTTTGAACTTGAACCTTCGTGTCGTTCAGGACTTTCATTCCTAGCCGAGTCTAAGGTTGAAGAAGAGTTGGGACGCTCCCACTCCTTCTCTTCCACCAGCGTACCTACTCTGGAAGCGGAGCCTGTACCGGAGCCAGAAGGATTCCCTGAAGAAGGTTTGGATGTTGCCTGAGAACTACCGGTACCGGCAGCGTTAAGCTCCTGCTGCTCACCCCATTCATGAATCGCCAGCAGAACTGCAGCGACATGTTTGCAATAGTCATAATACCGGCCATCGCCTGGACAAGTGCAGCCTGCCTCAACTTCCCCTTTTTCGTCCAAATCCACCTTCACCTGATATCGTTCCGTGCCACGCACCATGGCTTCATAATGACGCTGATCGTCACTGACAACCAGATTGCTCACCCTGCCGGACTGGTTATAGGCTTCCCCTCGTTTGAATGCCGTGACCCCGCACAGCAACTTGATATCCATCATGGTGAATGGCGCCACGTATTTCGCCTCCTTATGCGTTCTGGCGGGTATGAATATTCTCTCAATCCACCTGTCCCTTTTACAGAAAAAACCCCAAGAGCTCCGTAAAGCAGAGATTGGGGTTGCTTCATGCTTGTAACCTGTTGCTTGCTACAATACTTATCGTCCTAATAGATGTAACCTACGATCCGTTTATTTCACCAATTGACCACGCGTAACGCCCAGTTGGTTGGTTGCTTTCAATGTTTTCCACACTTGTGTACCGCTGATCTCGCCGCGAAGTGCACGGTTGTACAGATCAATAACCTCCATAACCTGCTCCGGCGTCTCTTCCAGGAACTCGACGCGGTAACGGGATACACCCAGGTCCATGAAGTTGGTCAGGTACTCGGCACCCGACTGTTCCACTGCGTTATAAACGGTATTACGGCAGCCTTCATCCACACGTACGGGGTGAGACATGCCAATCCGGTCTTGCAGGGATGCACGCTGTTCTTCACAAGGGCGTCCACAGTTCGTATAATCCGTTCCTTCACTCATAAAAGTACAATACACGCAGTGCTCCGTATGGAACATCGGCAGATGCTGATGAATAACCACTTCGGTCTGGCTTGTACGGGAATTACCCAGCAGATCAACCATTTGTTGAATATTCAGGTCATAGGATGGCGTGATCCAGTCACATCCTGCTTCCAGGAACAGTTCAACAGCCTTATGGTTGGCGATGTTCAATGAGAAGTCACCGATCAGTTCAGGATGATCCGCATCCGGGTTCTCCATCCGGTGGCGCAGGTAGAAGTACAGCGCACCTGTATTACGTACCAGCACAGCGTCTGGCTTCAGACGCAGGATGTTGTTGTGGTATCCGTTCTCGCCCGGCATGTGAATGCGCGGTGTTGCCAGGGCAATCTTGCGGCCAGCGGCATGTACGGCTTCCACAGCTGCCGGGAACTGCTTGATAAACTCGAAGTCGGCGTAGATCATGCCGACACCCGCTTCCAGCGCTGCCTCGACTTGAGGCAGGCTGCGGCAGAGCGCGGTCAGCTCCGCTTGACCGCGAGCCACTGGCGATGCCGGTTTAACCGCATCGCCGTAAACTTCCACCGCCCGTTTCACGTAGACGGGCGGTTTAGGGCGCTCGCCTGCGAGCTGTTCCACCGCCTGACGGCGAATGTTATTCAGCTCGCGCATCGGGATGATGACGTCACCGTGCAGGTTGACGTCCAATTCTTCCAGCTGGAACACCGTGCCGCCCAGACGTCCGAATTGCTCCTCGAGCAATTCATAGGTCATTGGACGCTTCTGGGCAATGTCCAGTTCCATCTCGGAATCGATCCGGACGGTCGTGCCTTTCTGCACGTCTGTCCACCAAGTGCTGAGCGGCTGCCCAGGGCTGCCGATGACTTTTACTTTTATCGGGAATACACGGTACGGCTTCTCGGTCTCGAAGCTCTGACGCAGACGTTTGTCCAGCGCAGGGTCATTCGTTTTCCACACTTTGTCGCCAACCTTCACGCGGCGCAGATCCACGTCACTACGACCTGGCACGATGTCCACGATCCAGCCTTCACCGGCTTCGCCTTCGATTTTCACGCCTTTACGACGTACATCGTATACCCGTCCGCCTTCTTCCTTCTGCGTTGGATCACCAGCGTCAAACACGATGCCGTCTCCACGCTTCACAGGTGCGTCCAGCTTCAACACAACACCGTCACGCAGAACTTGATCCACGCGTCCGAGGTAAACACCACGGCTTTTCGGGAACGTACCATCTACCAGCTGTTTGTTATTCGTCCCGTCCAGGAAACCATGTGTGAAGCCACGGGAGAAGCTTTGCTGCAGCTCACGGATTTCTTCCTTGCTTGGTGGCGTATTGTCACCGTCGAAGTAACGGTCAATTGCTTTGCGGTATTTGCTGACCACGTTCGCCACGTATTCCGGGGTTTTGAGACGACCTTCGATCTTGAAGGAAGTTACGCCTGCTTCGATCAGTTCCGGCATCAGGTCAATGGCAGCCAGGTCCTTCGGAGACAGCAGGTATGCGACATCACCCATCGGCTTATGCTCTCCGTCGATCATCAAGTCATATGGCAAACGGCAAGCCTGTGCACATTCACCGCGGTTGGCAGAACGTCCACCCCACATCTCGGAGGTCAGACATTGTCCTGAATACGATACACACAGTGCACCATGCACGAATACTTCCATTGGAAGTTTCGCCTGTTCACCAATCTTCTG
Organism: Paenibacillus illinoisensis NBRC 15959; assembly: GCF_004000925.1. GTDB lineage: Bacteria > Bacillota > Bacilli > Paenibacillales > Paenibacillaceae > Paenibacillus > Paenibacillus illinoisensis. Next base: position 36,727 of record NZ_BIME01000022.1, read on the forward strand.
AATCTGCTTGAGATTGTTTTCCCGTCCAAGAACGACACGCTCCATATCAAACGGCTTCGTAAACTCAACCGCTTCCGGTGATGTAATCGTCATTTGAGTGGAACCGTGAATCGGGAAATCCGGTGAGATCTCGCGAATCAGTTTCACCAAGCCCAAATCCTGTACGATCACGGCATCTACGCCAGCATCGACACATGCGTCGATCAGTTCCTTGGCATCCGCCAATTCATTTTCAAAAATCAATATATTAAAGGTCAAGAACCCTTTTACGCCATAACTGTGCAAAAACGCCATAATCTCCGGCAGCTCTTCCATGCGGAAATTGTTCGCGCGTGCCCGAGCATTAAACTTTTCGACTCCGAAGAAAATCGCATCCGCGCCATTGGCCACCGCCGAACGCATACAATCCCAGTCACCTGCAGGTGCCAGAAGCTCGACGTCTTCTCTTCGTAATGTTGCTGTTTTCATGTAGATCCTCCCCATAACCGGCCTCCGCCGGATTTCATCCCTGTTTCCTCATACATTAGCCTGTACCTTCATCCCGTACGCCTGCATTGTCACTGTATCGCTATATCTATACATTATGTCTGTATTGCCTGATTCCCAAGCCTACAGTCATCTTTATTTATCAGATCAGCAGTCATAACTCCTGAACTAAGATATTGTACCACTTCTGCACTCACTCTTCTACGCTTTCCTGAAAAAACCGTTTACCATTTTCATTTCCATCTGCTGACTTATAATTTTACACTTTACCACTCCGATTGCAGTACCATCTTCCGATCGCTGTTATCCCCGGATTTTTTTGATTCCCTTTACTAAAGGGGAAAATCCCGTGATAAAGGCGAACGCTCCGCTTCTTCAGATTGGTTCTGCACTCTTCGTTCCGTGTAATATTGGATTCATTTGATTTGAAATATAAAAACCGGAAGGTCTCTGACCCTCCGGCATAAACTTCATTATTTTGTAAAAGTAAATGATTTCACGGCTTTTTCCAGCGCTGCGGTCTGCACATCCGTTTTGTTGGCATCATTTAGTCCCGTCGTAATCGTATACGTCATTCCATTCTGTTCAAAGACGATCTGCTGCCCGGTATACGGTACGCCATTGTCCAGTTCATGATACGTGAAGGAGAACGCCGGAACACCAGCAATGGTCGTCTCCCCACTGTTCAGCAGCTTGAAGTTTTTCCGCGTTTTCGCAGCCTCCTCATAAGCTTCTCTCAGCTGGCTTACCGTCATTTCGACCGATTGATCCTCGTTCACACCAATGGAGAATTGACCGCCTGTGAACGTATAAACAACGGGAGAATACTCGAATCGGTCATTATACGCCGTCCAGTAACGCGGAATGTCGACGCTATAATGGTACCGTTTGGACGTGCGTGTTAAAGTCTTCGTTTTATCGGTCAAATACGGATCTTCATCCAGTTGTCCGAAGTTATCGGATACGGTGTCAAAATCAATCACAACACTCTTCATGATCCGCTCAAACCATTCCCGATCCTGAGTCTGCTCCTCAGGGAATGTGTATTCGGCATAATACCGATAACTGTTCTTCTGCAAAAGTACATCGAACTCGGTCTGCCATCCGTCACCGAAGTTATAACGGAACTCATTGACCTCCGCCGTTTCGCCGGAAACGTCAATGGTATACGAACGAATCGGTTCGTAACTTTCAGGTGTGAACGTTTCTCGCATCCATTTGTCCAGTTGACTGCTCCAGTCTTTTACGGTTGCCCCGGCTGGCGCTGAGGTTACGCGCATTTGCAAAAACGCACCATCCTTGGACTCATAAGTCATCTGTGTATTATCCATGGACCAACCTGCCGGGACATTCAGTTCGATGCCGTAATCGTCATTCCATGCGGAACGCATGCCATTATCGACGGTGGACAGATCCTTAATGGTCCGATCCGATTGCACGTAGGTAGGCTGGAATGAGTTGAGGAACGCGGCACGTTTGTTCAGATCCTTGTAGTTCATCGCATCGTAATCCGCCAGGTAAACGTCATATTGACGCCCATTATTAATGTACTGGCGCATCTCCCATAACATGCCGTCCGTATCTTTAACCACGATCCGAGCATAAGGCGTTTTGCCTTTGGCAACGGATTCCCGGTCCAGCACCGTATCCCCCGATTGCTTGGCCTCCTGCACCAGCTGCTGCAGCATGTCATCCGAATCCAGAGCTACATCCTGGTCGCTAACATACACCTCAAGATAATAGCTGCTGTCTGCCGAGCCAAACGTCATCATCCGCTCCTGTTCACCCGTTTGCAAAACCATCAGGTCTGCCGGGTAATTAATGGACCAGCCGTAATAGCTGTTGCCGATTCTTGTTTTGCCTGCGTCGAGATCGATACCACCCTCATCCTCTTCCACGGAATCATCTGTTTGCAGTAATCGAATGACCACTTCCCCGGAACTGCTTGGAGCGAGCGTCGCTCCAATGCCGGCAGCTACCGGACGAAGCGGGACCATAAGCACACCATTCACCATTTTGGGAGCGGCACCCATTTCCTTTTTGACCCCATCCACCCAGGCAACGGAGCTGCCAATCGTTAAGGTGACCGTGTGCGGTCCTTCCTTCACTTTGATAACATCATTTTTCTCCAGCCGAATTTCGCTGCCAAACGCCTTCTTGAAGACACCGACAGGCACCATCGTCACACCCTTAACCTTATATGGTTTGGCGATCGCTTGCTTGCTGCCGTTGATGTAGGCGCTCGTGCTTCCGGCTTGGATCCGCAGCTCGTTCGTCGTATATTCAGCTGCCCATACAGGCATTGCAGCACCCATGGCTAGCATCCCGGTTAACACCCCTGTGCTCAGCACACGTAAAAATGACTTCTTCATTCCATTCAATCGTCCTCTCTGATCCGGGTCGTTCACCGGGCTTTATTGTTCTTCATCTACCGGAAACGGCTCTAATTCCTCTTCTTGGATATCTGCACGATCCGCAAGCACCAAAGTACGTGTGACGATATCACCATCGGTTTGCATCAGCAGTTTCACTTTTTGCCCGGGTACATATTTCTTGAGCAGCTCATTAATATCCACAACGGAAGAGACACGTGTACCCGCTACGCTGTATAACACGTCTCCTTCCTGGATCTTGGCTTTCTTCGCTTCACTGGACAGCACACCCGTGATCGTGAGCGGATCGTCCGTAGGCAGACCCACAATCGCAGACCAGCTCTCTTCGAGCTGCAGACCGAGGCTTGCCCGTTTGATTTTGCCGTATTCAAAAAACTGATTGATAATATATTGAACGGTATCCACAGGAATCGAAAATCCCATATTCTCGACACCCACCGCTGAAAACTTCATGGAATTAATGCCCACAACCTCCCCCTTGAGGTTAACGAGAGGTCCCCCGCTGTTCCCCGGGTTAATGGCTGTATCCGTTTGAATCAAACGATAAGTTGCCTCCACTCCGCGATTCAGGCCACTAATGACACCCACGGTTGCCGAGTTTCGCAGGGAGAAGGAGATGGGTGTACCAATAGCGACAACTGTCTCGCCGACTGAGGTTTGAGAAGCTTTGGCAAACATCGCCGGTTTAAGCGATTTGGCATTGATTTTGATCAGCGCCAGATCACTCAGTGGATCGCTATATGTTTTCGTAATTTTATATGTATTACCATCGGTCGTCACAACCAAGGCGTTGCTTAATCCATCCACTACATGTGCGTTGGTCACAATCCAGCCATTGGAGCGTATAATCACGCCGGTCCCATGAGCCAGGTTATAGCGGTCTGTCGTGACCCCTTCCTGCCCTGCATCCGCTTTGCCAATGATACCAACAACAGATGGTGACACCTTCTCGATTACTTTAGGAATGGCTTCATTCCCCTTGTACTGATAGGTTCCCGTTTTTGCATCATACTGGCCATTCCCACCGATGGACTTGACCAAATCAGCGGCACTGACATACACTTGTCCGTCCACGACTTTGGCCTTCATGCCAACCGATTCTGCTGCTCCAGCCGTAGACGCAACACTCACCCCGAGTACAGCAGCCATACACACTGCCATGCATTTTTTCCCCAACGATCTCATCTTTTCACCTAACCCTCTCCATATATCCTCCGTTATGCGACATCCCAGCATCCAACTCTATGGATTTCTTGTCTCTATCATCTGCTATACCGGTATCCTCCAATTTAACATACATATTCTTCCTGTACAAATGTTTTCAGTCCTACTTTTACTCGCAAAAACATGGCTTCGCACATGCCCACCAGCACACAAAAAAACACCCTCCACCATTACCCAGGAAAGTGTTTTGTCTGATTCCGTTTGCTATTTTTTGAACACCCTAACTAAACCAGTTCTTAATCATTGCATAGTCCGTCATTAGGAAGACAAGCAGACTGACTACTGCAAATCCAATCGCAAACAGATTCTTCTTCGGTGCTCGAAGAAGACGAACCACACCAATAAAAATAATGATTGTAAACAGAATGACAAAAATATCAAATGCATTAAAATTGGATGTACTCGCCGTGGCAGCTTCTGCAAACAGCATGGATAGACAGACCCCCTCACCATAGTTGAACAGCTAACGCATACCCTAATATCTTCCTCTATGTTATCTGTCCCCTGCTAGTAATGCAAGCCCTATCATCCAGAAAAATGAAAAAAATCCAGTTCGAACTCGGATTGCTGTAATGCCTGCCCTACCTCATATGTAAACACTTTCAATGAAATAACTATTATGCTAACTTCAGTGAAAAAGGAATAACCCCTCTTTGAATGGAGCAAGGCACTCATCGGAAAATAAATACCTCGCCCTTCATCAAAAGAAGGGTTATTGATTACAGAGATATATCCACCCCACTTAGCTAGTCAACAATTTACGTTTTCGACCCAGCTTGAAGCCAGGACAGAGACAAGTAAATGGTACTTGATTCAAGTAGGGTGAATGGTCACTCATTTTTCATTTGATTTCAACGAACTATAATGTGCTACCTACTCCGTAAATTGCAGCGTCTTGCTTCGTTCCGTGTCGCGTTCCAATACCGGTTTAAGGTACCTGCCTGTATACGAAGCTTCCACCTTAATAATGTCCTCTGGTGTCCCTGTCGCCACAATCGTTCCGCCGCCACTACCACCTTCAGGACCTAGATCCACGATATAATCAGCGGTTTTGATGACGTCGAGATTATGCTCGATCACAAGTACCGATTCACCGGAATCCACCAGACGGTGGAGTACATTAAGCAGACGATCAATATCATCGACATGCAGACCTGTTGTAGGCTCGTCCAGAATGTAGATTGTTTTACCTGTACTGCGACGATACAGCTCGGAAGCAAGCTTCACACGCTGTGCTTCACCACCAGACAAGGTCGTTGCAGGTTGTCCAAGGTTAATATAGCCCAGACCTACATCAAGCAATGTCTGCATTTTGCGATGAATCTTCGGAATGTTCTCGAAAAATTGTGTAGCATCTTCGACTGTCATTTCGAGTACATCCGCAATATTTTTGTTTTTATATTTAACTTCAAGGGTTTCCCGGTTGTACCGTTTCCCTTTGCAGACTTCGCAAGGGACGTAGACATCGGGCAGGAAGTGCATCTCGATCTTGATAATTCCATCCCCGCGGCAAGCTTCACAGCGTCCGCCCTTGATATTGAAGCTGAAGCGGCCCTTTTTGTAACCACGAACTTTCGCTTCATTCGTCTGTGCAAACAGATCACGGATATCATCAAAGACACCGGTGTACGTAGCCGGGTTGGAACGCGGTGTACGTCCGATTGGCGACTGGTCGATATCGATGACTTTATCAATATGTTCCAGACCCCGGATCTCTTTGTGCTGTCCAGGGCGCACACGTGCACGGTTCAGATCCCGTGCGAGCGTTTTGTACAAAATTTCGTTAATCAGTGTCGATTTACCTGATCCGGATACCCCTGTGACTGCGGTGAATACACCAACCGGAATTTTCACATTCAGGTTCTTCAGGTTATTTTCCTTCGCACCGCGCACTTCCAGCCAGCGATCTCCTACGCTGCGGCGTTCCGTCCGTACAGGAATAAACTTACGCCCGCTAAGGTACTGCCCCGTCAGAGAGTTCTCGTCATTCATGATCTCTTCCGGTGTACCCTGTGACATGACGGTACCGCCATGAATACCTGCGCCTGGGCCGATGTCGATAATGTAGTCGGCTGCCAGCATCGTGTCTTCATCATGCTCTACGACAATCAGCGTGTTACCGATATCCCGCATGTGAGCAAGTGTGGAGATCAGACGATCATTATCCCGTTGATGCAGACCGATACTCGGCTCATCGAGAATGTACAGCACGCCCATCAGACTGGAACCAATCTGGGTAGCGAGACGAATCCGCTGCGCTTCACCACCGGACAATGTTCCGGCAGCACGGCTCAGGGTCAAATAATCCAGACCGACGTTGACCAGGAAGCCAAGACGGCTGTTAATCTCCTTTAGGATCAGTTTGGCAATGGCTTGTTCCTTCTCGCTAAGCTGCAGAGATTCGAAGAAACGTCCTGCTTCCCCGATGGACAGGCCGGTCACATATGCCATGTTGTGGTCGTTGATGGTAACAGCTAAGCTTTCCCGTTTCAATCGGTTTCCTTTGCAGGTACCACAAGGCTTCGCACTCATGTAACCTTCGATAAACTCGCGGATCCCCTCAGATGCCGTCTCACGATAGCGGCGTTCCAGGTTGTTGACGATTCCTTCAAAAGTCACCATGGCTTCCTTGCGCTGCCCAAAATCATTCTCGTAACGGAAACGAACCTTCTCCGAACCTGTACCATTCAACAGCTTGTTCATCTGATCCGCTGGCAGATCCTCTACAGGCACATCCTGTGGAATTTTAAAGTGCTCGCATACCGATTTCAGGAACTGAGGATAGTATGTGGACGTACCACCTGTCCAGGCGTCAAACGCACCTTCTTCAATCGTTTTGCTGCGATCCGGAACGAGCAGATCCGGGTCTACGATCATTTTCACGCCGAGTCCATCACAATCAGGGCAAGCTCCGAACGGACTGTTGAAGGAAAACATCCGTGGCGCCAGCTCCTCAATACTGAACCCGCACACCGGGCAGGCAAAATTGGAACTGAAGCGCAGTTCTTCTTCACCCATAATATCAACCAGCAGCTGTCCTCCGGACAGATTCAGTGCCGTTTCAATGGAATCAGCCAGACGGGCTTGTACATCTTCCTTGACTACAATCCGGTCGACGACCACTTCAATGGTATGCTTTTTATTTTTCTCCAACTGAATATCTTCAGACAAATCACGCAGTTCTCCGTTCACCCGCACACGGACGAAGCCTTGCTTGGATACATCGGCAAATACACTTTTGTGCTCGCCCTTACGGCCGGAGATAATCGGTGCCAAGATCTGCAACCGGGTACGTTCCGGGTACTGCATTACGCGGTCTACCATCTGCTCTACGGTCTGGGATGTGATCTCCACACCATGATCCGGACAGTGAGGATGTCCCACACGTGCAAACAGCAAACGCAGGTAGTCATAGATCTCTGTAACCGTTCCTACCGTGGAACGCGGGTTACGGCTTGTTGTTTTTTGGTCGATGGAAATGGCCGGTGACAGGCCCTCGATAGAGTCGACATCCGGTTTTTCCATCTGTCCGAGAAACTGACGTGCATAAGCAGATAATGATTCCACATAACGCCGCTGTCCTTCGGCATAAATCGTATCAAAAGCCAGCGAGGACTTGCCTGAGCCACTCAGACCGGTCAGTACGACAAAACGGTCACGCGGGATGGTAATATCAATGTTCTTTAGGTTGTGCGCTCGCGCACCTTTAATGACAATGTTCTCGCTCGCCAATGGTTATCCATCCTCTCAATGTTGTGATTCCAACCTTTTTAAGGCTTTTCAAGCGTTTCGATCCCACCCAAACCCTCCCTTCCAAGAGAGGGCCCCATAGGGCGCAGCCCTCTGGACACCCGAAACAGGCTGTGCTTGGTGTGGGGTCGGGTCTTGCTATGTGAAGGTATGTCGTTTGCCCGCAGCTTCTTCCAAGATTCCGGCCTGCTGCCGGTCTCTTGGAAGGCTGCTCTACTGCGAAAGGGCGCTCACGGCTCTGCCTCGTTCGCGGTAAG
>NZ_BIME01000023.1 GCF_004000925.1 Paenibacillus illinoisensis NBRC 15959
CAACGGAGATCATTGATTCGAAATGGATAGCACTTACGGATCTGTTGATTCCAGATTTACTGGAACTACGCGATAAAGGGGTAATTAAACAGATTACAGAAAATTTGATCTCTCAAAAAGAATACTCGTTAGCCTTATTTAACAGATATCTGGAGAATATGGTTAAACTAACGGGCAGGTTAGTTTAAGGTCATGCGAGGTGAGCCGTATCATAAGTAGGGAAAAGCTATGAGATTAGCTCATTTAAAATTAATATCATCATAACAGAGCTGTTTGTCGTTAGTGGTGGTTTGTTATGGCGTAAGCTTGGGAGCCTGACGATGGTGTGTGTTTTGCTCGTAGGAATAAGCAAGCTTAATCAAAGTTGGCTCGCTGAATGGACGTCCGAAGAAGTCCATGCCGACCGGCATATTGTCGCTCGTGAAACCTGCCGGAACCGTTACGGTAGGATAGCCGGTGAAAGAACTGAGCTTAAATCCATTGCCGATCGTCTGGTTTCCGCCAATCTCAACGATTTGTTCAGCCGAGGTTGGGAAAATAAGCGCATCGAGATCGTAGTCAGCCATCATTTTCAGAACGGCCTGTTGAGCCAGCTTTGTACGGAACAGGATGATGTCTTTGTATGCTTCGTCATCCATGGTTTCCTTAGCATTGCGGTCTTTGAGTTGCTTAGCGATGGATGTATCGAACATGCCCGTTGAGATAATATCTGATAAAGTATCATAAGGGCGGTTGGCTCCAAGTGTCTCCAGGTAATCGTTGAACTGGAACTTGAATTCCCAGTTGCTTAAGCTTTCGAAGTTGTTTATTTCTTCAAAGTTTGGAATAGCAACGTTATCAATTAGCGTCGCCCCGCTTTGCTTCAATTCGTCAATCGCATTGTCCATTACGGCATTAATTTCTTGATCGGTACCGAATACTTCCCTTACGATGCCAATCCTTGCTCCATGCAGGCCGTCCACATCCAAATAATCTGAATAGGAGTCGGGAAAATGGCCGATACCGCTTGCGGTAGTTTCGTCGTTTCGATCGTAACCAACGGTAGCATCAAGAACTGCAACTGCGTCTGCTACGGTTCTAGCAATTGGGCCACCAGTATCTTGAGTTAGAGCAAGCGGCATAATGCCGTCCCTGCTTGATAGTCCAATGGTAGGGCGAATGCCGACCAGGCTGTTGAATGAGGAAGGCACTCGGATCGAACCGCCAGTGTCGCTCCCCATCCCTACAGTTGCGAAGTTAGCAGCAATGGCAGCACCTGTCCCGCCGCTGGAGCCACCCGGTACTCTTTCCAGATTGTAAGGGTTAAGCGTTTGTCCGCCAAGCGAGCTGGACGTCGTATAGCCAAAAGCAAATTCATGCAAATTAGCCTTAGCCAAAATAATCGCGCCAGCTTCTTTTAGTTTTTTCACTTGGTAAGCGTCATCGGATGGAATGCTGTCCTTCAGTGCCAGAGAGCCACCGGTTGTTGGCATATCCATTGTATCGAAGTTGTCCTTCAGGATGACGGGGATACCGTGTAGTGGTCCGCGCGCTCCTTGTTTCTTTCGTTCTTCGTCAAGCTTTCTTGCAAGCTCGATGGCATCCTCATTAATTGTGATAATCGAATTAAGCTTCGGACCATTGTCGTCGTATTTCCCAATTCTGTCCAAATAAAGCTCTACAAGCTCTTCTGAGTTCAATCTACCAGACTTAAGCGCGTCCTGGATTGAGGTGATTGAAGCCTCTATTGGACTAAACGGCTGTAAATATTGATAGAGTCGATAGGCAACGATAGCCGCTTCAGAGTATGTGAGCGTTTGGCCGAAGCCATATCTGCTCGAGGATATTCCTTTCATAATTCCTGATGTTGCAATGACTTCAATGGAGGGTTGGTAGGTGCTGTCTTTCACATCAAGAAAAGAGATATCTTCCGAAAAAGGTACATCTATAATTTGGTCTAGTAAAATGGCTGCATTCTCTCGTTTGATTTCGGTGGAGCCTAATTTATTTATGATGTCTTGATCATAACCCGCCGCATCTGCTGCTTCGTTTAACAATTGTACGAGTTCATCTGCTTGTACTGCGCTTTTTCCGTTAGAGGACGTGAGGAAGTCGCTCGGTGCCCACTTAGCTGAAACAAATTCTTTTAGCTCTGTACTGGTGTTCGCGGCGGTTGCTGCATATCCTGATGTTGGCAGCTGTAAAAGAAGAAGTATCCCTGTAAATGCTCCGCTAATCATTCGTAGTTTATTGTTGCTAATCATACTGTTTACACTCCCTCTCCTAATTTGATAGATTTATTAACATTATAATAGAGATCTAAGTGAAATCAATGGATTAATGTAAATTTTATTTACATTAATCAGGTGTAATTACTCGTTTTTTAATGAAGTTTGAGATATTAAGCGGTTAATAGATTTTAAATGTTATATTATCGAACATATAAGATAAATTTTATTCTCGATTGGAGTGAATTAAATGAGTAAATGGAGAGCAGATGTAATCCTAGCGTTAAGGAACTTAGGTGGGAAAGGACAAGTGCAGAGTTAATAGAATCGGGAAGAGTCAAATACGGTGCGCAAAAAGGAATAGATACATGGATTCGCCCAGATCATGAGAATTATAGCTATGTAAATAAAATAGTGTGAAATGACAATGACACTTTAGAGAATGAGGCTTCTCTTGCCTACCAAATAGAGAGGGGTTCGAACGGTCGCTGCCAATATTCAAACGATATAGCATGGATTCGTTTTTGGTAAGGCTCCGAACAACTGGAATGACCATTCGACAAATGCAACAGATCGCTGACTTGAGAAGACAAGGTTCCGCTACGACCAAAGAAAGGAGAATTCTGTTGGAAGTCCATAAGAACAAGTTAGCGGAACAGATCGAGAGGCTTCAAGAACATTATAAAGTCATTAACGAAAAAGTAGAGATTTACCGCCAATGGGAATTAGAGAACCCACAACTGGAGGTAGCTGTTGAGCAATGAACTCACCATATGAAATTGGAAAATTGGGAACCACCTCGTACAGCAGTTGGTGTGAAGAATCGTGTTGGTCGCCTGAAGGCACTAGGGAATGCAGATAAATCCGTTACAGATTTATCCGGTAATAGCTGCGATAAGTCATATCCATGCCGCGAGATGCTTTTTTATTGGGAAAATGAAATGAAGCAGCGGGGGTTCAAACAGCTGATGACCTCGACGATGTCCAATGAAGGGGCGCAGCATTTTTACAGAAAACTGGGGTGCCGGTATGCCGGCGGACTGCTGCTTAACGATGAACCATTGGAGATTTTGCTGGCCAAAACAATACTGTAATGTGCGGCAAACGGGTGCTGTCCCTGTGAGGGCGATGCAGCCGTTTCTTTTTTTTTGTAATGGAACCGGGATACGGGCGTATTAACTGTTGAATTACTTGGCCAGGTAATACATTGGCGAAAGGAGATTCTCAAGTGATGCAAGACCGCGCGCTGCTTCACCCTTTCATGCAGGAGGAGATCAGGGAAAAGACGGAAATAGACAGGTTGTTTACAGAGATTTTTGAAGCCTACTATAAACGGATTTTCAACTATATCGGCTATCGTGTGAGTAGCATTCATACGGCCGAGGATCTGACGAGTGTGGTATTTGAAAAGATATTAAGCAAGCTGGAGACGTATTTGCAGAATAAAGCTCCTTTTGAAGTATGGATGTTCGCCATCGCCAGAAATGTAGTGAATGACTACTACAGAAGGCAAAAAAGACAGCGGTTCTTCTCGCTGGAAGCAATCAAGGAGCTGGTATCAAGCAAAAAAGACCCGGAAAGCCTAATCCTGCGGGAAGAACAGAGCGACAAACTGATTGGTGCGCTTAACAAACTGGATGAAAGAGAGCGGAATCTGGTGGCGCTAAAATTCGGAGCCTGTCTCCGGAACACGGAAGTTGCCCAGATTACCGGGTTGTCCGAAAGCAATATCGGAGTGATTCTCTACCGTGCCATGAAAAAACTGAAAGCTGAACTTGGGAGTGTGGATCAGTTATGAAAGTCAAAGGCAATAACGATAAGTTTTTGCGCGATATAGAGGCTTGTGAGCACGGTGCGGCTCCGGGGGGGCTGGCCGGTACAGAGGAAAACCGTGAGCTGCTGGAGCTCGGCCAAGCGCTGTCCGGCAAAGATTTCAGCCAATATTCCAACCGCAGCGCCGTGCTGTTTAAAGTACGGGCCATGAACAATAAACAGGAGGCAAACACAATGAAAAATAAACGCGGATTCAAACGTCCTGCCATCGCGCTGAGCGCTGTACTGGCTGGCGGAGTGCTGAGCATAACCATTGCCCAGCCTTCCTTTGCACAGGATATAGTAGATAAAGTGCTGGCTTCGTTCAATCTGGGACATATTGAGGTGGCGCAGATAGAACCTCAGGCTCAACCGACGGAATCAACGGGCAAGCAGTCTTACAAAGCTGCCAAAGAGGGAGAGCAGGACCCGGACATCGCGGAGCATATACTCAGCATAAAGGACACAACAAAGCTGGCCGACTATGCCGACTTTCCGGTAAAGCTCCCGCAGTATTTGCCAGAGGGATACGCCTTTGACAGAGCGGAATTCTATCGTGACGAGGAGGAGGTAAGCGGCAAATATGTCAATCTCCATTTTACAAACAAGGAGACAAAAGGCAGTATCTACATGCAGCAGCGGCTACCTGATGAAGAGAGTGCGTTCGAAACGGGTACAGACGGCAAGATTGAGGAATTGCAGTTGAACGGTGTTAAAGCGATCCTGATGGATGACAGAACGCTGCTTTGGGAAACCAAGGACGCACTGTATTCCCTCTCCAGTGGTAGTGTGAACAGAAGCGAAATCATCCGCATTGCCGAGTCGATCCGCTAATTGTAAGATTCGCGGTATACTATCTTATATTTCTACGAGAAACGGGAGCCGTCTGTAAAGGACGGCTTTGCCGTTTCTTTTTGCGTCCAGCCCATTTCAGCCTCGTAAGGGAACTGCTTCAAAAGAAGGCGGACTATACCAGTAAAAGGGGGCGATGAGTATATCTAAACTCTATTTGTTTTCTTATAAACCTAAAAATGAAGGATGGACTGAGGAGTGTACAAACTTTCATCTTGATAATCTATTTGAGGTCAAACATCTTTATGACAGACTCCTGATCTAAAACAAATTGGTGAAGTGGTCAAGACGACGGCAGTCGAGCGACAAGAACATGTTCCTATTGAAGTCGCTATTTTAGCGGCTTTTTTATTTTATCGGTACAAGTTCTTGTCCCAAACCAAGGACAAGAACTTGTACCGATTACCGATTAGGCGTATATCTAATCGTCATCTTGCCCTTCAATACATTAAGCTAACGGGCAGGATAGTTTAGTGAAGTTGGAGAATAACCTCTGGGAGAAGTCGATAACAAAGCAAGGTAAAGGGGAGAACAAAGTTTGAAACGAATGCCTTTTGAACGACCAACGGAGCATTATGACGAACGGATTTCTAAAATTGACGAGCAAATTTGTGAGATGTTGAAACTTCGGAAGCAGCTTTCAAACAACAATCCTGGTTTCCCGCCATTTGAATATATCTCTGTATGGGCTGAAACTTTTGAACTTTATGAGGACTTTCTGAAAGCTGTTTTTGGAACTTTTAGAAGTGAAGAGTATTATAAGCCAATAATCGAACCGTCAGATTTTAGAAAACATATACCTGTTCTAAAGTCAGTCGAAAAAGGAAGCTCTTTCTATACTATAAATTCAATCAGGCAGTACAGTAACGCAAGTGTAGTGACTTTTAGTATCGATTGGGATGTGAATATGTCAGAGGTATCCTCTATCTCTAGGTCTCGTAGCCATTTTGAATTGCAAATTGGAGAACAATATGATTGCCGCATGATTCATGGTGGTAGCCACGCAGGTCATGCTTCAACTAATTATGTAATATCTCCGCCACTACCCGATAAAACTTCAGGACTTGAATTAACGTTCATAGAATATATTAAGCCATTCAGTGACAAGGAGACGGGAACAAAGATTGTATTTAAACTGGAATAGCTTCAAAGAGCAATGATCAAACTAGCGGGAAAAGTTAGCTCAATAACAATTGGGTACGATTCACTGCTCTCCAGGGAGCCTAATTAAAGGCTCCCTGATCTCATTATATGGAGGTTGTGTGTATGTTTAATAAACGAGAGATCCAAATTAAGGAAAGGATACAGGAAAGGTATGACATAACAGAAGAATTATATACAGCTTGGTTTACTAAAAATTCTGCTGTGCTAGTGGAAAGAGATAGATTCTATCAAACAGAACATATAGAGAAGCATAGAGCAATATCTTATCTATTGGATAAAGGATATATAATCGCACAACCCGTTGAAAAAAAACCTGAAATGGTTGCGGTAAGCATCACTTCTGAAGGAATAGATTTCTATGAGCAAGGATATTTATCAGGTAAAGCAAATGGCTGGCAAATTGTATTTGAACAGAAAGATAGTGAGGAGTAAGGTCAGAAGTGATTTGTTAAAGGTTAACGAAACCTCTCTATAAAGTCGGATTCTGTATGTTAATATAGACTTACCTTTATGCGTCGCAAGAAGGATGTATAGCAGGTTATTAAAATAACGGGAAACGATAGCTCTTACAACAAACAAAGCAGCTGATCCATCAGACTATTAGCCCTTGCCCCCATCATCCTAATAATTACATATCCTTATATTGTAATTGACACCGATTACATTGTTGATATAAAATAAAGCTAAATAAGGAGTGTCACTGATTCGATCAGGCACCACCACAGTCTAGGTTACATGAGTGTATACTTGTGTTTGTAGACATATGGTGGTGCTTTTGTTATATAGGGGGTGAAGGTAGCATGAAATTTAAAAAGTCACTGAATAACAACATCGCCCTTGCCGAAGACGACGAAGGTTGCGAGGTGATTGTCATAGGCACAGGCATTGGTTTCAAAAAGGCTAAAGGGCAATACCTTGATCGGAACCAGATCCAGAAAATGTTCAGAATTGAAGCCAATGATAAATACCAGCGAATCGAACAATTTTTTCATGATATTCCTCTGCAGATCATCGATATAACCGATCAAATTATTGAAATAGGCCAGGAGAAGATTGGGAAAAAGCTTAATAGTTCAATCCTGTTGACCCTTGCGGATCATATTCATTTTGCACTTGAACGCCATAAAAGCGGTATGGATGTGCAAAATCCACTTCACTGGGACATCCGGCATCTGTATCCTGTGGAATATCGTGTGGGCGAACAAGCCGTGGACCGGATTAACGAAGCTTTTCACGTAACGATGTCCCCTAGTGAAGCAAGTTCCATTGCACTTCACTTCGTGAATTCGCAGCTCGACTCAGGCAGCATGAACCAAACGATAAAAATTACTAAAATGATCAACGAAAGCCTAGAGATCATATCCAATCATTTTGGCAATGCTCTGGATAAGGAGTCTGTGAACTATTCTAGATTCATCACCCATTTGCGTTACTTCATCGTCCGCCAAATGAACCGAGAGGTACTTTCGTTCAAGGATCAGCATTTTTTGTATGACGTGTTGTCAGAACGGTATCCTTCCAGCTTCCAATGTGCGCAAGATATAAAGGAGTTTATGGAACGACAGTATGAGTTCACCATTACTCCTGATGAGATGGTTTATCTAATGATTCACATCGAGAGAGTGACGTCGCATTCCGATGCGGACTAACACATCACGTATGAATAAGAATGGAATATGGAGTGTTACTGATTCGATCAGGCACCACCAAATGTTACCGACTCTGCACTTGCGGCGGATCGGTTAGACATTTGGTTTTTTTTTCGCCAAAAACAGAGGAGGAATCAGCATGAACCACAAGGAGTTGTCCAAGGAGATCATCCAATTAACAGGAGGAGAAGAAAACATCATCCAGGCCTGGCACTGCATCACTAGGCTCCGCTTCAACGTTAAAGATGGAAAAAAGGTTCAACTGGAGCAGATCAAAAAACTGGACGGTGTCCTCGGTGCACAGTTTCAAAACGATCAATTCCAGGTTGTTATCGGGAATCGCGTCGCGGCGGTATATGAGGAATTGGAGGGACAACTAAAGCAGGGCACCTCTACGGAGCATGACAAACAAGCTCCACGCTCCAGAGGCATCAACGCCGTTTTGGATACCATCTCGGGCATATTCACACCGATTTTGCCGGCTATTGTGGGCACCGGTATGCTCAAAGGAATTCTGGCACTGCTGGTGTCCTTGGGACTGTTACACGAAACCAGTGGTGAATATCAGATCTTGTCCTCTATCGGCAATGCTGCTTTTTATTTTTTGCCGTTCCTGTTAGCCGTATCGTCCGCTCGCAAATTCAAGGTGAATGAGTACATTGCTCTGACATTAGCAGGGACATTGTTGTACCCGACTATTCTGGATGCTTACAATGCCAATCACCTTGAACCAATTCGTTTTCTTTCGCTCCCGGTATCGATCGTGAATTACACGCAGTCTGTCATTCCGATTATCTTGGGTGTGTGGTTGCTTAGCTACGTGTATCGCTGGGTGGACAAGATTATCCCAGGCCCGGTAAAAGTCATTTTTACATCGATGATTGTACTGGTCATTACGGTTCCGGTTCTGTTGATTGCCATCGGCCCGTTAGGCACATACATCGGCAATTATTTGGAAATAGGCACCTCTTGGCTCTTTGCCCATTCCGGTCCTTTGACGGGAATTATCCTTGGTGGCTTGATGCCATTAATCGTCATGACAGGAATGCACTATGCATTTTTCCCGGGAACACTGCAAAATTTGAGCAAACTCGGTTATGACGTGCTTTTGTTACCCATCAACCTGGTCACGAACATGAGTCAGGCTGGCGCGGTAACGGCGGTATTTCTCAAAACGAAAAACCCGAACATGAAGTCGATTGCACTGTCGAGTGGCATTTCCGCTTTACTGGGCATTACGGAACCTGCATTGTACGGAGTTACGTTAAAGTTGAAAAAACCGTTCTACGCATCACTCGTTGGTGGTGCCGTTGGCGGTGGGTTTATAACCTCAGTTGGCCTGAAATGTTTTGGCTTTGCTGTTCCCGGATTACTGTCACTGCCGTTATACATCGACCCGAAGGGCGGGATGTCCAACTTCTGGTATGCGTTAATTGGAGTTGCCTTGAGTTTCATCGTTTCGTTCATCTTGACTTTGATGCTGAAATGGGATGATTCGGAACCACAGCCATCGCCTGCGTCAGACTCTTTACCGATGGAAGTAAAACCTGAAACCGTATCGAAGGAAAATGGATTGCCAGTTACGGTTCACACCATCGAAGAGAAGAAAGGTGAAGTACAGAGTCCACTTACCGGGGAACTTGTTCCACTTGCAGAACTTCCAGACAAAACATTTGCGGATGAGCTGACAGGTAAAGGGATTGCGATCAGGCCGACAGAAGGCAAAGTGACCGCACCTTTTGATGGAACAGTCACGATGGTGGCCAAAAGCAAACATGCCATTATGCTTCAATCCACGGATGGAATTGATATACTCATCCACGTCGGCCTAAATACGGTCTCGCTCAAAGGGAAGTTCTTTGATGTCAAAGTAGAAGTGGGACAAGCAGTCCGCTTGGGCGACCCGCTTGTTGAATTCGATCTGGAGAGCATCAAAGCGGCGGGACTGGAACTTGTTTCACCCGTCATTGTAACGAATACACCGGATTATCTGGATGTTGTGCCAGTACATGTGAAGGGGGTGATTTCAATGAATGAATTGCTTCTTCTCACCGTTCGCTAAAAGTTTTTTCATATTTATCATATGAAATGATTTCAACTTTAAACACAAACTACAATATAAAAGGAGCACAACCATCATGACAAAACAAGACATTAAAAAAGTATTCCCAGCAGACTTTTTGTGGGGAGGCGCTACAGCAGCCAATCAGTTGGAGGGAGCATTTGATGCTGACGGGAAAGGGCTATCGACTTCGGACATGGCTCCATTCGTACCCAAAGAACTTCGTAATGGCAAGGATTTTACCTTTGACGTCAATTCCGTTGAGCTTGAAGAGTTCCTGGGAGGAAACACGGATGTGTATTTCCCGAAACGCAACGGAGTAGATTTCTATCATCGTTATAAAGAAGACATTGCCTTGTTCGCTGAGATGGGCTTCAAAGTATTACGGATCTCTATGGCATGGACACGCATTTTCCCTACAGGGGAAGAAGAGGTGCCTAATGAAGCGGGTCTGGCATTCTATGACAATGTGTTGGATGAGCTCTTGAAACACAATATCGAACCGCTCGTGACCATCTCCCATTACGAAATGCCTGTACATCTAACTCAGAAATACAATGGTTGGGAAGACCGCAGACTCATTGACCTATATCTGAAATTCGCCAACACACTGTTTGACCGTTATAAAGACAAAGTGAAATACTGGATTACGTTTAATGAAATGAACATGATCCTTACAAGCCTATATACGGGTGGCGGAATCCTTGAGGATAAAATCAAAGGCAGCAAAGAGCAGGTTGCCTATCAAGCGACTCATCACCAGTTTGTAGCGAGTGCACTGGCTGTAAAAAGCGGTAAAGAGAAGATGCCAAACGCCCAAATCGGCTGTATGATTTGCCGTCTGGAAACGTACGCTGCATCAAGCAAACCAGAGGACGTTCTGCAAACGCTGAAGGAAGATCAGATGAATCTGTTCTATCCAGAGGTTCAGGCACGGGGCGAATACCCATCCTACATGAATAGATATTTTGAGGAGAACGGGATTGAACTGGTGAAGGAACCTGAGGATGATGCGATTATTAAAGACAACACAGTCGATTTCATTGCATTCAGCTATTACATGACCTATATCGGAAAATACGATCCGAACGACAACAGCAACTCCGGCATGCTGGTTAGTCAAGTGAAAAACCCTCACTTGGAAGTTACCGAATGGGGTTGGCCAATTGATCCAATCGGTCTTCGTGTTGCGCTTAACCGTTTGTACGACCGTTACCGGATGCCTTTATTCATCGTTGAGAACGGCCTTGGTGCTACTGACACACTGGAAGAAGACGGCACCATTCATGACACCTATCGGATTGACTATTTGCGTCGGCACATTGAGCAAATGAAGGAAGCTGTAGCGGATGGTGTGGATTTGATGGGCTTCACAAGCTGGGGACCTATTGACATCATTAGCTGTTCCACATCCGAAATGGGTAAACGTTATGGATTCATTTACGTAGACCAGGATAATGCCGGTCAAGGAACACTGCAAAGATATCGCAAGGATTCGTTTGCTTGGTATAAACAGGTTATAAAGAGCAATGGGGAATCCTTATAAGTGTAGAATCCGATTCCGGTATGCCTGACTAAGATAACGGGTTAATTATTTCATCCGTAAATATAGAGACCATGAAAATTTTAAGATTTTTGCATAAGATTTAGGGTGTTTGATGTATACCTCTCCCGTCCGTCCATTAGAAAAACCTGCGCATCGGTCAGCGCAGGTTTCTCTGTATCATTTACCTTTATAAGTGCCTATGATGAAATGGGGGGAATTCTAAATCCTGCTTCAAATCATTTTGAAATCCCCATTGATGCCGGACCTGTTCCAGTTAATACAGTAGTGGTAGCTCAGGATTCGGAGGGTAAGGAGTTTTCCCTAGCACAGAATGATCGTGTCCAATTGCAGGAATACATTGCTGTCGAGGGACAAGAACATGGTTCCCATTGAAGTCGCTATTTTAGCGGCTTTTTTATTTTATCGGTACAAGTTCTTGTCCCAAGCTAAGGACAAGAACTTGTACCGATTACCGGAATGGAGAAGAACATAGTCCGATTACATATTAGATGTATATCTAAGTAGATTGTGAGTCTCAATAGAGTGGCTACCTCGCTAAAGGTTGGATTATGACAGAAAGTGCGGAGAACCGCATCACAGATAGAGGTGAGTTCTCTGAAGCAAAAGTCGCTCTACAAATACGGTGATAATCAATAAACCCTGATGGTTCTTCATTTCTCCAAAGAACGTAAATAAACGAACACGAGGGAGTCTCATATTGGGAGATCTCTCGTATTCGTCTTTTTAATCGGCATACTTGTTTATTATCGTATGAGCAGCCTCATCCGCTATTTGAAAAGCTCGCTCTCGTGAAATACTGAAATCAAGCAGCAACATTTTGGGCCATAGCACCTGCCCAGCAATTAGACTCATAAATTCATTGGCCGTTTTTGACACATCCGGCAGATTTATATTACCCAATTGAACTTCATCTACTAAATATTGCGTCAATTTCTGATGCACGGCGCCTTCGCCCAGTTCATAATGAAAAAGACTGAGCTCGGGGAACTGCTTGGCTTCTGCAATGACGACCCGGAATAAGGGAGCCATTCCATCACGAGTCAGCACGCATGCGTAGTCTCGTCCGAACTTTATTAATCCTTGAAGGGGAGAGCCGAGCTCCGGTGGAAAGTCCCATTCGGGATCAAGCTCCCAAAAATGCTTGACGATGGTTTCAAAAATCAATTCCTTCGTCGGAAAATGATTGAAAAGTGTACCTGTAGAGAGACCAGCAAGTTTTGCAATCTGAGCTAAAGTAGTCCGCGCATACCCTTTTTCAAAAAACAGTTCTTGTGCAGCTGCAATCGCGCACGCCCTTTTTTCTTCCTTTATACGTTCATGGTAAGTTGATTTAGTTCCCATAATTCCACTCCAAAGTTGGATTTAAGTCTTATCAGAGGGATAGCACCCTCTTCTCTACTATACAACAGTTGATCGTGTTCTAAAAGAAAAAGCTGCCTAAGCACCCTCGGAGGGCTTAAGCAGCAATAGGGCTAACCTATTAGAGAATCGTTTGAGCGCCATCCAGAACCAAGTCAACGCCAATGGTGAAGCGGGACTCATCCGAAGCCAGATAAACAACAGCTTTGGCAATCTCTTCGGCAGTACCCATGCGTCCAGCCGGAATCCCGTCACGAATGCGGTTAATAACCATCTCACGAATTTCGTCAGACACGCCTAGCTTGTTCTTATCGTAAAGCGGGGTATCAATCGGTCCAGGACTCACCGTATTGAAGCGAATTCCGTTAGACGAAAATAAGTCGGAATTCCAGGCTTTGGTCAGAGTGGAAATGGCGCCTTTAGTAGCCGCATAAGCGTTGGAATGTGCATATCCGGCATGAGAACTGCTCGATCCCATTAAAACGACAGAGGATGGGTTCGCCATCACTGGAGTTAATGCCTGCATTAAGAAAAATGGAGCTTTTACGTTGATGGCAAACAAACGGTCAAAGGCTTCTTCATCGATTTGCTCGAATGGACGCCAGTCAGATACGCCTGCGTTTAAAAAGGCAATATCCAGTTTGCCAAAATGTTGTTCAACTCGATCAGCCAGTTGACGTTGAGCATTGAGGTCTCGGGAATCTGCCTGAAGCACAAGGACTTGATTTCCAAGTTCCTTTTGCGTTTTTTCTACATTTGCCGGAGTTACTCCGGTGACAATCAATTCAGCGCCTTCAGCCAGAAATTGTTTGGCTGTCTCCAAGCCAATTCCGCTGGTGCCACCCGTAATAAGTGCTCGTTTACCATTAAGTCTAGTCATGTTAAAACCTCCATCGCAAGATACTTACAAGGACAAATATAAGACGATAATAGTCCAAAGTCAAGTAACTCAACTTTATTTATTTTTTCTTATGTGATAAAATCATTTTGAGCACAAGAGGCTGTGAATACAGAGTGAAAAAAGTTTTTTATTCGTTTAGAGAAAGTGAGAGATGGACACTGACAAATGAGGGAGGAGTAGTCCTGATGAGACATCAGCTAAATAGGTTCAATATCTGAAGCGGGAGGGATTCCATTGTCTAAATTAGATACAAATACTCGTACAGAAGAGTATTTGTATCTATAGGAGATCGGCTCTCGTTTGCGATTGAAGTCACGAAAACTAATCGTTGAATAATTTGTTTCAGAGAATAGAAGAAGGTTGGCATGATTTTGAACTCTTATGCAACTCTTTTTGACAATGTTGGGCTATATCATGACTATTAATGTCTCTATAGAAGGTGAGTATACATTGAAAACAATGGTTATTATCGGTGCAGGACCAGGTCTGGGATTCTCGCTGGCCAAGACTTTTGGAAAAAACGGTTTCCGTATCGCCCTAGTTTCAAGAACACAGGAGAAATTGGACAAATATGCAGAGCAGCTTGGTGAGATGGGGATTGAAGCTCAGGGTTTTTGCTGCCGATATCACTAACAAAATGCAACTTATGAGAGCGCACTTCAATTTTTTAACAATGTTGTCATCGGAGCTATTAATACAGCTAGACAAGTCTTTCCAGAAATGATTGAACGGGGTGAAGGAGCACTTCTTTTCACAAGCGATCTTTCCGCAATGAGTCCAAGCTCGATGTTTGGAAATTCGGGTATCGCCATGTCTGGACTCCGAAACTATATTCTTAGTTTACACGAGCGTTTGCTTCCTCTTGGAATATTTGTGGGCCATTTATCCATTAGTCCTTTAATCAAACAGGGTACAAGTTTTGATCCTGATCAAGTGGCTGAGGCTTGGTACAATCTGTATGATAAAAGAACAGAGGTAGAGGATACTTTTCCTAAAGGAATCATGCAATTTATCAAAAAATAAATAATTGCTAAGGTCTTTAAAAGCGATACTTTGAATTTTGTAACCCCGGCCAAAGCGACTTTATCAAAAGCGTCCATTCACAGCTTTCCCTATTTAGTGGATCAAAAAAGCGTTAATCTCCTTCTCCTTGCTCGTTTTCCATGATAGTTGCCTGCTTTCGGTATACGGCAAATGAATATGAAATTCCCCCGAGGCACTGAATACAGGGTGCTTGCCGAAATTCGCATCCGTACGGACTTGACGTTCAGATATAGCTTATAGTCGATAAATTGAATTTCAAACGCTTCTAACGCATACTCCGAATACGCCGTAGTAAATACAATTCGCGCTTGAGGCATGATCGTCCGAATTTTTCTTGCCGCCGAGGTCCCCTCAAACCTAGCATCTGAATATCCCAAAAAACGGTGCCAGCAGGCGTTGTCCGGAGAGGCTCAATCGCTCGAATCCGATCCATATACCGCCCAACTACCATCAGATCCCCGATCTTCACCTGTTGTATTTTAATGATTTGGATAAGAAATATCCGAAAATCACCAAAGAGCTCGAAGATTAAAAAAAACAAGCTGACGTATAAGTAATGAAATCATCCCATAATAGACAGGAAGTAATCTGTCTACTATACGGAACATCTTATGAGTGACATGAGGAAAGACTATAATAAACCACCAAAAGGTTGAATATAAAATGTAGTACGAGAAATGATGTCGGACGACTTCAAGTTTCTGAAGTGAAGTGATTTTTTTAATCAGTATTTATTGAAGGAGAAATTCGTATGGAAACAAAGATAAATATTGCAGCCCTATCAGGAAGTAGTCGAGAAAACTCATCAACTCAAAAAGCACTTAAAAGCCTAAATAAATTCATGCCCAACAGTGTTGAATATTGGAAATATACAATGGTATTGAAAAATTCCCACATTTTAATCGTGAATTAGATAATGATTAACCACCAGCAGAGGTG
Organism: Paenibacillus illinoisensis NBRC 15959; assembly: GCF_004000925.1. Classification (GTDB taxonomy): domain Bacteria; phylum Bacillota; class Bacilli; order Paenibacillales; family Paenibacillaceae; genus Paenibacillus; species Paenibacillus illinoisensis. The sequence goes on from NZ_BIME01000023.1 coordinate 15,557, forward strand.
CAAGTATATAGAGAATTGCTTTCAAGAGCAGATGGAGTTATTATCTGTACCCCCGAATATATTAAGGGTGTACCTGGTGTCTTGAAAAATGCTTTAGAATGGTTGGTATCGTCTGCTGAGCTTTACACGAAACCAGTAGCGGTTATTACAGCTTCATGTGATGGGGAAAATGCTCATCAAGCATTACAACTTAATTTAAGTATATTAAATGCGAATGTATTCGATGGTGGAGCATTATTAATTTCAGGAGCAAATAATAAATTGAACGAATACGGGGAATTCGTAAAAACGAGGTTAATTCCTCACTAAAGTTGTTAATATCCAAATTGCTTGAAGAAATCAATAAGGAAGGTACTTTTTGAGAATCGATGTTTAATTATAATGAAAATAGATATTCTATTAGAAACATATTTACTTCACCGTTGAATAAAGAATGTATTCAACTAACGGTAAACGTTAGTTCAAAGGGAGCACGGAGCAGATTGCCGATTGGCGACTGCTCCTTTTTATTAAGTTAACGAGCAGGATTGTTGAATAAGAACGTCGAAACAGATATTTCACACAGAAAATTCCAACCAAGCGAAATTGAGTTGCTGGATGTAGAGTAGAAGGAATAAACAAGCAAACGACCGGAATGATTACGGGAGTTTACGAATAAATAATAGGAGCGGATGTAGATGGGGATAACTGGCTGGGCGAATAAAATTACCGAAATCACATTATTTGTGGAAGATCTCCAGCGTTCGAAGACGTTTTATCAAGAGTCGTTTCAACTATTAACCCAATACGAAGACGAAAACTGCGCGGTATATGATTACGGAAATACATGCATAAATCTCTTAAATCAATCGAATGCCCAAGAGTTGATTGATCCGGCTCAGTTTGGTCGTGTCGAGGATGGTGCAAGGTTCCTGTTTACAATCCAAGTGCCCGACGTTGACCGGGTATGCAATGATTTGGAAATGCGGGGCGTTACATTGTTAAATGGGCCGATAACGCGTCCTTGGGGGCGGCGGACGGCTTGTTTTGCCGACCCTGACGGGCATATTTGGGAGATAGCGGAGGTGCTTTAACGACTAGATGTGATGGGGTGAAAACCGTATGTTAAAAAATGATTCCGTGGCTATTATCGAGCAATATAAGCGAAATCTGGCTGGATATACGATAGACCAGTTGCGGTATAAATTCCAGGAAGACGTTTGGTCGATTGGACAAATGTATATTCACGTGATCGATGTGGCAGAAGAGTACATCGATCATATTCAAACTTGTACGATGGAGACTCAAGAAAAACATGGAGGCAAGACTGAAGTCGGAACGAAGGCGTTTATCGAAAAAGTGTGGCCCGATGTCCGTGTGAAACTTGAGGAACCAGTCAACAGGACCCGTAACCCGAATAGTAAGGAAGAGATCATAGCCGGTCTAGAGCAGGTGTTAATAAAAATGAGATACTGGGAGGAACACGTTCGCGGAACGAATCAGGCTTGCAAGGTGCGTCATGGCTGGTTTGGCTGGCTTAACGCGCGTGATTGGTTTGAGATGATTGGCATGCACAGCAGGCATCATTTGTGCCAAAAGGCAAGACTGGACGAGAAGCTTGTGGAGGCAGGCTTATGTAATAATTCACTAAATTAACGGGAAAAGATAGTTCGACAATACGAATAAAGCAGCCTATCAATTGCGATCGGTTGCTTTTGTTCCACTAACGGGGCGGTTAGTTGAATAAATGATATATTGAGAATGAAATAATTACTCAAGTTAGGAGAAGCGCTTATTTGAAAATAGCCCTCACAGTATGAGGAGGACGGGGTAAGGCCAGATTTCGTAATTGATATTGATACTGACAAACCCACATATCAAATTGATCTGGAAGAATCACAACAGGGGGAGAACATCATGACAACAAACGTAATTGAACAATATTGGAAGATTTATGCTCAAAAAGAAAAGCTGAATTTAGAAGTTCCTGCGGCTTGGATGTTTGGAGATGGTTCTAAGGAGATGGGCGATGCGCTAGCAAAGCTTGTTGTTGACGGCATAAAAACAGCAACATGTGCTGCATATTGCGTATATGAGTTTGAAAACGAGGAGCCACCTAAACAGGGACAATACGATATTGTATTAGATGGAAGCAATCAACCTGCAGCCATTATTCAATACACCAATGTTGAACTACTCAAAATGAATGAAGTGTCTGCTGAATTTGCGAAAAATGAAGGTGAAGGCGATTTGAGTTATACATACTGGTATGAAGAGCACGTCAAATTTTTTACGTGGGAGCTTAGTTTATACAATCTTACTTTTAGTGATGATTTAATGTTGGTATGTCAAACTTTTCGAGTCGTTGATACTTTTGTATGGTCCGGGTTTAGAAATTAGTATAGAGGATAACATTGGGGTTAAGGATTTTAAACTCGTTATCCATTATCCGCCTAACGTTCCTTTCGCATAGTAGTACACACCAATTTTAACACAGGTCAAAGTTATATAGTGAACGCAAAAAACACTGCGAATTGCAGTGCTGATTTGATGTAAAAAAACGCAGAGACTTTAACATCTCTACGTTTTCCTATGATTCATTTTTCAGATCACGATAATTGATACCAGAGTTATCTATTTTTTACCAGCTAGATATCCACCGTCAACTGGCAAGGTTATACCTGTAATCATTCTTGCTTGTTCAGAACATAACCAAACAACTGCATTACCCTGATCTTCTGGTTCAGCCAATTTACCCATTGGAATACCAGCCAAAACGTTTTCTTCAAATTCAGTAGTGCCAGAGTTTTGTTCAAAAGCGTTCTTCATCATTGGGCTCATAGTAGCTCCTGGAGCGAGAGCATTAACTCGAATGCCCTTTGTACCGTAATCCATAGCAGCATTTCTTGTGAGTCCAACGATACCAAACTTAACAGCGTTATAAGGGCCATTGTTAGCGACACCAATTACACCAGCACCAGAAGCAGTGTTCACAATTGCTCCTCCACCAGTTTGTAACATCGCATTGATTTCATGTTTCATGCAATAAAATGTACCGTATAAATTAATTTTCATAACTTGATCCCATGTGGAACTTTCTATTTCACCTAATGGAACGAATTTTCCGTTATATCCAGCATTATTATGGGCAAAGTCTAATTTACCGTACGTTGAGACAGTTGTATAAACAAGTGCTTTTACTTGCTCTTCATCACTTATATCACACTTAAAGAACTCTGCCTTCCCACCCGCTTCTTTAATTAGTTTGACTGTCTCATTTCCATTTTCCTCATTAATATCTGAAACGATTACTTTAGCACCTTCTCTGGCAAAAGCAATCGCAGTTGCTTGTCCAATACCTGAACCTGCCCCTGTCACAAGACCTGCCTTACCTTCCATTAACTTCATTATATATACTCCTCCCCTAAAGAAAATCTCTGAACCTATTATATAATCTGAGACTGTACGCCATATTCTGTTCTGTTATAGAAGCGCTTCCATCTATATGGTATACAATGTTCGACATGAGGGTCAATAAGCAGGTAAAATGAATATGTTGATGAATCAACAACGATAATGTATCTGTTCATTTTAACTACTTAAATAACAAAAGGATGATTTATCTTGAGCAATTCTGATCGACGAAGCAGAAGAAAACAATTGACAAGGAATTTATTAAGCGATGCTTTTATTGACCTTATTTTAGAAAATAACGATGCAGAATCCGTCTCCATTAGTGAAATTACTAATCGCGCTGATTTTAATCGGGGAACTTTCTATATCCACTATCAAGATAAAAAAGACATATTAGAAGATCTGTATCAAGATGCTATCGAAGGGGTATATAAGTCCATGATGATACCATACAGAGGTATTGATAGGGTGAACATTGATAAGACTATTCCTTCTATAAAGCTTTTATTTGAACATATCAACAAGCATAAAAAGTTGTTTAAGGCCCTCGACCGCATTGAAAGTTATCCGGATTTATATCATCGTCTTGAGAAATGTTTGTTGAATATATTCACTGAAGAAATTCAATTGGAACGTGATACTGTCACTTTAGAAGAAGAGTACGAAATTCTTATTAACTTTGAGATGCATGGAACAATTGGTGTTATAAAGTATTGGATTAGAACAGACTTTGCACATTCTGTAGATTTTATGGTCGAACAAGTAATTTCTTTAAAAAAACATAAAGTTATTGGAATGAAGTTTAAAAAACAAAACCTTAATTGATTATAGAATGAGAGTATGAATGAATTAATAAAGAATGTTTTGCGGAAACACAAGTGAAGAAGAGATTGAGTATTAAACGGTAATTATTGACGACGCTTTGAAAGAAGTTGAGGTAAATAGTATGGGTATCCAAAGATCAAGTTGTTTGTGGCACGAGAATATTTGGATACAAGAACTAGTTCTAGAATATATGCAGGGAAAATGACCAATTATCAATGGATAACCAGAATGTTCAACAACATTTATTAAATAAACAATATTTAATTGAACTAAAGGGTGAGTATCTGGAAGAGACTGATACACTATTGCTCTGTTGGAGCAGATTAGCTGAAGAAGAGCAATCAATGAAGTGATCATTGACAACAAAAAATGACCATGATATATTTAGGCCGCTAAATATTTTTCGGGTTAGAGGAGGTTCATATATGAAGGTTAGTGTTGACTGTGATATTCGGGGGTCCTTGGATAAAGTTTCTTCCCAAACGCGTCGGAATCATAGTGAGAGTCTTAGAGAACTTAATCTATATTTAGGACAAGATAACTTACTTGCGCGATTGTGGTTGGGTGATGGAATAACACAAATGCAGCTATGTGAACATTTAAAATGCGAACCGCCTACGGTAACAAATATGGTTAAAACGCTAGAGCAGAATGGTTTCATATACCGTAAACGTGATACAGAGGACGCTAGGGTTATGAGAATTTATCTAACGGACAAAGGTAAAGAATTAGAAGAACCTGTTAGATCTAAATGGAAACAGCAGCAAGAAAAATTATTACAGTCCATTTCAGCTAAAGAACGTTTAATATTAAGGGATTTACTAGAGCGTATGGAGAAAAACTTAGACTAAGCTTTTCTCGAACAAATATTTAGTATACTAAAATTTAGTGGCCTAATTATATCTATGGATGCCTCGAAGATACTCTGGCCGAATATTGCAGTAGTAAGTTAGCCAAACTGAAAAATATTTAGCAAGGAAAGTATATTCACTTATTGACCAAGGTATTAAAATAATCGCAAGCAGGAGGATCAATTATGAATAATAGAATATGCGAAATATTAAATATAGAAAAACCCATTATACAGGGTCCGATGTCTTGGGTTACTAATGCCGAATTTGTTGCAGCGGTAAGCAATGCTGGTGGATTAGGATTTCTAGGTCCCAATGCCGGTCAGATTGAGGTAACTCGTTCACCCGAAATTAGTGCGGAAAGAATGAGAACTGAAATACAAAAAATAAAATCATTAACAGATAAGCCATTTGGAATACCTGTGGCCGTAAATCGTGATTTAGCTTTCACATGGCCACTTATAGAAACAGTTATTGACGAAAAGGTTCCTGTTGTTCTTGTGAACGATATACTGGATGAAAGAATCTTTAAACCATTAAAAGAAAACAATATTAAAATTGTTTATAGACCCCTTACGCCTACTATTGAAAATGCAAAAGCTGCAGAAGAATTTGGAATTGATGTTTATGTTGCGACTGGATTTGATGAAGGGGGTACGGTTCCAGAACGAGTTATTGGAACATTTTCGATTGTTCCCATGATTGTAGATGCTATTAATACCCCTGTACTGGCAGCGGGGGGTATAGGAGATGTTAGAGGCGTGCGTGCTGCATTTGCTTTAGGCGCTGAAGGTGTGTTTGCTGGTAGTGTCTTTATTCCAACCAAAGAAAATCCAGCAGCAGAAAACGTGAAACAAATGATCGTAGATGCAACAGCAGAAGATTTACTAATGTTCCGTACTTTACCAGCATACTATCGGTCTTTACCTACTAAATTAGCGAATAAACTAGTCGAAATGGATAAACAAGGTGCTAGTCGTGAAGAAACAGCGAAATTGATGCGTGGATCAATCGGAATGCGTATCGGGATGCTCGAAGGAAATACAGACGATGGTTATATTTCTATAGGTACGGGAATTACGCCAATTAAAGAAATCAGAACTGTAAAAGAAGTGGTCGATACTTTAATGCAAGACTTTAATTGAAAATATTAAACTATTTACTTGTATTATAACCTCTATTTTCTTGATACATTAGCCAGAAAAATTTGAATTTAGAGTCAGGAGGATATCTTCGCATTGCACAGCAGTCATGGACACCCTTCAGCAGGTCATTGGTGCAATTGAAACAGCGGTTGCAACATACAACAAATGTTGCCTAAAATAAACCTGTTGAATAGAAAGAAGGCTTAACTATGAATAATAAAAAAGAATTCACGTCTGGTGTTCAAGATGTCGATAACACAGATGCAAGTACACAAAAAATACAAAAGAAACAAATGGTTCTGGGTGTAGGCTTAGGGAACAACTTTGGTATACATCAAGGCGCATGGCGTATGCCGCACGCCGATCCTAATGATTACACGAACATCAATGCCACTGTAAAACAGGTAAAGGCAGCTGAACGCGGTGGACTTCAGTTCATCTTCTTGTCTGACTTTTTCTTTACGAAGGAGGACTTGAGGGAGACACCACCCATAATCAGTTTAGATGTACTCATTACTCTTGCTGCAGTATCACAGGCTACTGAGAGCATTGGATTAATTGGCACAGCATCTACTTCTTTCACTGAACCTTACTTACTGGCACGACAACTCAAGGCACTTGACGTCATCAGCCGTGGCCGTATTGGATGGAATGCTGTCCCGAGCTACGATGCTGAATCATTCGCAAACTTCGGCAAGAATCTACCGCCCCGTGAGAAAAAGTACGAGCGTCTCCATGAAGTGGTACAAATCGTCCAAGCACTTTGGGGTAGCTGGGAATATGAGGCAGGTCAGCCTGACCAAACTGGCATGTTCGCTGATCCTACTCATGTTCGTCCAGTCAACCTTAAAGGTCAACACGTCGGAACTCGTGGTCCGCTTCCAATCCCACCGTCTGATCAAGGTCAGCCTGTCGTTGTTATGCCTGCTGGCAGTAGCTACGGCCTACAAGCAGCTGCTATGTATGCCAATGTCATTATTGGAAGACCATCAAGTATCGAAGAAAGTAAAGCTTTACGTAACACTGTACGAAATGCCGCAGAAAAAGCAGGTCGTAACCCAGATGAAGTTAAGCTAATCACATTCGCTGGGTTTACTATCGGTGATACAAAACGCGAAGCACTTGATAAACGTGCTGCACTCGATGATAAGATAGACATCCGCGGTCAGCTAAGACTCTTGAGTGCTTACCTTGGTCTGAATGAGGAACTCACTCAGCCTGACGAACCACTTACAGAAGCACAGCTTGCTGCAGTTCATGCACACCCATTAGATGCTACATCTCAACATGTAGTAGAGCTAGCTAAAGCAGGATGGTCTCCACGCGATATTCTTGCTCATGCCGTGTTAGAGCCATACCCAACGGTAGTTGGCACTGGCGAGCAGGCAGCTGACCTTCTACAAGAGTGGTATGAAGCAGATGCAACAGACGGCTTCCTACTCATTATCGATGATTTTAACACTGGAATAGATGACTTTGTAGATCATGTCGTACCAGTCTTGCAAGAACGTGGCATCTTCCATAAAGACTATGAAGGAAGAACCTTCCGTGATCACTTCGGACTACCATCACAATATGGACTCGATCCACGTATCATAACTAAATAGGTGGAAGAAGACATCTGTGAAGTATAATCAGACTCTAAGAAATAATCAAAATCACCCCTCAAAATAATTTGAGAGGTGATTTTTAAACTATTTCAAGTTTCCGAAGTGAAGTGATTTTTATCAGTATTTATTGAAGGAGAAATTCGTATGGAAACAAAGATAGATATTTATTTCACCGTTGAATAAAGAATGTATTTAACTAACGGGAAACGTTAGTCCAAAAAATTAAGGAGCAGTTGCCGGTCGGCAGCTGCTCCATTTTTCGTTAAGCTAACGGGCAGGTTAAGGTGGAGAAATATTCCTCATAAATTCCAGTTTATAGTAATAATTCAGGATAAGACCAGCTACTGAATGATCTGAATATATAACTGTTTTAGAACTGTTCTTAAGCACCAACAAATGCTATCATGAATTGGAGTGTTAATTAATAGTGTACATGCTTTTTAATTATATAGTAGCTATAAAGTAATAAATAGAACCGGGGGCTGTTATTACTAATATGAAAACATATTATTGTGACCTTGAGGTTACGTTGGACATTATCGGAGGGAAGGGGAAGGGGCTTGTTTTGTATTACTTGATTAAAGGTCCAAAGCGCACGAGCGAGTTAAAGAGACTCATACCAGGTATTACTCAAAAAATGCTTATTCAAACGCTTCGAGATCTGGAAACGAGTGGACTGATACATAGAAAAGTGTATAATCAAGTCCCCCCTAAAGTCGAATATTCAACTACTGAACTTGGTCAATCTCTTGAATCTATTTTGAAGAATCTTTGCAACTGGGGTGGAAAATATGCAGAGGAAACATTCGCACAGGATGAGTTCGAAATTTTGCACACGGATTAAAAATAGTATAAAGCGAAAACCCCAGGGATATCATGCTTGGGGTTTTCGTTTATATAAATGGCTATAGAAGAGATTTAGCCCAACAACCTTACAATTGTTTCCTTTTAGTTACTATATAACAAAAAAGTAAGTACTTCTTTTTTAGATATGTTTGATACATAATGTCACTTGTACGATGGAATTACATCTTACACAAGTAACATCGCTGCGTTGTTATGGTTTGGTTACTATAGCTGTACTAATATAGGCGATACGGCCTCAAGAGGGAGAGGACAGAAATCATGGGGAATTTCAATGGTAAGGTCGTGGTCGTCACTGGAGGGACAAGCGGTATCGGACTTGCTACGGCACAGCGTTTTGTGGAGGAAGGGGCGCATGTCTTCATAACTGGACGCAGACAAAACGAGCTGGACACAGCGGTGAAATTGATTGGGGAACGGGTCACTGGCGTTCAAGGTGACATATCAAATCTAAACGATCTGGACAAACTATTTGAAACGGTGAGACAGGAGAAAGGGCATCTGGACATTCTTTTCGCTAATGCCGGACTTGGCAGCATCCTGCCCTTGGGCCATATTACAGAAGAGCAATACCAGATCACATTCGATGTAAACGTAAAGGGTACTCTTTTCACCATCCAGAAGGCCCTGCCGCTGTTTCCGGACCAGACTGGTTCCATCATTCTTACGGGTTCAACGGCATCTACGATCGGCGATGCAGGGTTTAGCGTGTACGGAGGAACCAAAGCGGCGCTCCGCCAGATGGCGAGAAACTGGGTTACGGACTAAAGGGGACCGGAATACGAATTAATGTACTGAGCCCAGGAATGATCCATACGCCGGCTTACGACGATTTGTTTGGAGAGGCGTTGGATCAAGTCCTTGAATCCGCTAAGGATACCGTTCCATTGAGCCGCCTTGGTAAAGCAGAGGAGATCGCCAGTGCAGTGATGTTCCTTGCCTCGGAGGAAAGCAGCTATGTCAACGGCATCGAACTATTCGTAGATGGTGGAATGGCACAAATCTAAGCATTCGTTATTGATCATAGTTTTAAGTGGCAATGAAAACGATAGCTCAATAATGCTAAGAAAGCAGCTGATCAATGTGATCGGCTGCTTTTATTCAACTGCGGGTAAGATAGTTGAAGATTATTGGCGGTGAACGGTATCACAAGTGATGGTACACACAATCAGAAAAGAAATAGTGTTTGATAGTAGTTATATCAGCAGATTAAGTCGATAGTGACAATTGTCCGTCGTACAAAGACTATCTTTGTTCAACGCTGTTTATGTTGAACTCCCTCGGTACGATTTAGTTTTCTCATGAATGCTCGCTAACGTGTCCCGTTAGTTTAATCTTGTGAACAAACGGACACCTTCCATATTTTCATCCTCACTTGTGCGAAAGAAGCTAACTGTATATGGGTCCCCCAATTTGATCGGATATAATCACTAATCCTACCCCCAGCAAAGAATGTTATAATAGCATTATTTATATAGTAACGTAGACAAGACAAACAGGAGTTTAGCGGAGGGGATATAGTGGGAACGTCGGCTAGTGAAGGTTTGACCCAACAGTTGATAGAACATTTAAATGGGTTGGATTTTATTACCCGAATAGATGTAATTGGAAGTCGTGTTGAACAAACCTCAGACGCTTACTCGGATGTAGATTTATTGCTAACAATTAAAGATGTTACTCCAGATATCGCATTGTTCGAAGTGACCGAAAGTGTAAAAGCGAAGTTCCAACCGGTGTGGTATGATTTTGCAAACAGCCTGATGCCTGATAAATTTTTAGTATCAACATTTATTGGAGGAGACAATCCTTTTGCATTTTATGATGTCGGTATCCTAAACAGTGATAAGAATTTGGGCTATGACAAAACACAGTTTGAAAATGACAAATGGATTCATTTGATGAAGCTCTGGGTGATGAATTTCAAGTATATGATGCGTAATGCACCACAGTTTGAAAAACGATTTGCAACAATGATGGAAAAAGCGAACATCTCCCACTATTCCGATTATAGAACAGGTTTTTATCAATTGTTGTTAAAACTGAAAGATAAGAAGACTATTAAGAGTGGTTATTTAAATATGCTTGAGGAGGTATTTAGAAACAGCTGATGGTGCGCCTGGAGAATCGACAGCACTTTCTTATGCTCAGCGTGTAACCATAGGACTCCTAATAATAGAGGGTGCGTAACCTTCTGATAATGGACAAGGTTACTTGTGGTTACCCCACATAAAGTCCCTTTTAAACAGCAACCGTTTCTCGGTATTAAAGCGGGGAACGGTTGCTTAATATTCTTAGAGATCTATTCTGGTTATAAAAAGAAACCAAGGATAGCCTTGAGTTGAAGGAGAAACGGGAATTTAATACAGGAGAATTCAAAGGTATCAGAACAGCAAATCTTGATGGCTTTTTGTTTTATATACAGGTCAAAAATGAAGTTAGCGAGTCAAATTAAATAGGTAACTAATAAAACAGGAGTCGTGCTCACTCAATCTACGACATGTAATTTTCGTATTACGCAGCTCGTCAGCTAAAAGCACTAGATGTTCTGACGCATTACATATAACTGGAGCTACACTCCAACGTTTTACTAGTTAGAGTGCAGCTCCATGAAAATGAGTGTTTTCAATTACTCTACGATAGGAAGATCTGCGGTATTCATCGGAACTGGTTCAGTACATGCTGGTTTTCCCGCCATAGCTGCATGGTCAAAACCCCCAGTCTTTTCAGGAGCATATGGCCAATCCAACCATTCACCTTGCTTGTCTGCAGGTATGATAGGTAAGGTGATGGAAGATGGATGTTCAGCATCGTGATAGATGGTTTGGTCAGCAATCACATAGTCCTTTTCTGTGCAAGTCCTAAGATCAATAAACCGGTTTGGATTTGCATCGTACATTGATGAATTTGTACTCATAACCTCAATACGGATACGATGTCCTTTTTTGAAGATATTACTTGTTGCTCGCATCTTCAAAGTCATTTTTTCTATCTGGTTTGGAACCATGGGCTCAGGATTTTTGCGATCATTGCGATAGCGACCACGTACACCACCTGTGGTGAGATGCATTGAGCTTCCGTCAGGATATACATCAAGAAGTTTCATGATGAAATCCGTATCTGTTCCGCTTGTAGATGCGTAAAGTGTAGCATTAATCCAGCCTGTAACCTCAACATCTTCTTCCAGCACAGGAGTTGAATACACTAGCACGTCGCTTCTCTGCTCATTACCTGAATGGTCGTTCATTCCTCCGAACATTGTGTGCTCCTGTATATTATATACAGGATTTGCAGGGTCTGAGGAGTAGTGATCTGCTGATTCTGAAACAGGAAATGCTGTAGATAATACACCATCACCGGCAGAAGTGTTAGCATTACCATCGCTGTGAAGGTAGTATTCAGTGAGTTTGGTATCAGGCAACGGCCAAGCCTGTTCAGCACGCCATCTTTCTTCACCCATAACATAGATGACAGCTTTGCCTTTCTGGAATAATTCTGCTGGAATTCCCTTTAACTGCTGATTGAACCAATCGATATTTAGACTAGCCTGGTCAGTATCCTCGTTTGCAAAACGGTGATCGTTCGTTCGTGCAGTATGACTAAATGGAGTGAGAACCAGACGATGACCATCCGCAACTTCCTGAGAGACTGAATTAGTCACAGCCTGTTCATATGCCATAATTGAATTAGTTAAGAGTAAATCATACCATCCTCCGACAAATACGAGAGGCTTCTTGAATTTGTTTGTGCGTTTGGTGATATCGTTGTAAGAGAAAAAGTCAATATTATCATAATTCTCTACCCACTTTTGCCAGAATGGTATATGACGCATAATAGGCATATTTTTTAAACCGTATTTTTTTGCCCATTCTCCCGCATTTACTTTTCGAGGATCTTCTAAAGGATTTCCCAAAAGAGCGTTATCCTCCATTATTTTTTCTTTGATAATCGGTGAAAACCTGTGATGAGCTAATTGGTCATCAAGCATCATAATGGCCCAGAAAACATTTAAATTGAGAGAAAAGAAGCCGTTTTCGAAACCAAGATTATTCCCAAATGCAGAGTTGATTGCCGGATTAGAAATAACGGATGTTTCCAACCCTAGAATATCACCGCTAAGCCAAGGCAAAATCTGTGAAGCTCCTTGCCATGAAATTCCACTCGTAACAATCTGTCCATTACACCAAGGCTGTTTTCTAACCCATGCTATGGTATCTACTCCATCTCGGTGTATGCCCCAACCATCATGGTCAGGTCTTCCATCGTCACCCCAACCTTCGTTGGCAAGAGGCTGTAGTTGCCCTTCACTCTTTGCAGTTCCTCTGGCTGCGACTTCAACACACACATAGTCGTTTGCTGTAGCATACTCAAACAGTCCATACCAAGCTGTAGTTGGACCACTGTGAAGATAGGCAGAACGAATCAAAATAACCGGATATTGTTTTGTAAAGTCCGGTTTACCGTCTTTGAGTGGAAATTTGACACTACCGACTAGTCTGGTGCCGTCGCGCATAGGGATAATGACGTCTTTGAATTCGGCATATTTATGCTGTTTTCCTGGAAATTCTGCTGCCATAGGATTCTCCTTTTATTTAATGGAATAATAATCAATCATAGTTTCATATTCGATCCATATTGGCTTTATAAGGGATATGATAATTAAACAGAACATTCTGACACTGACTTGTTGTCAGATATCAGTACATTCTGTTCTATAAACTAGTTTTTATTTTACTTTTATCTACGGGTTGGGAGTTTGCTCATTCTTGTATTACCATGCTTTGTCTCAGTTTCCCCCCATGCCCAATACGAATCTACTTCGCGTGTCTCACCAACACGTTGCATTCTACCTTCCTGCTGAGGAGTTGGAGGATATTTTTGCAGCATAGCGGGCATTTTCCCTCTCGGATCAGGAGTAAACGTCCAGTTTTCACCCTCTATTGTGAATTCAATCCCTTGTGAAAATGGGCTATTCGGTGATGTAGCAACTTTTCCTTCTATATTTTGTGTTGCAGTTACGGTCTTTCCATCGGTGAATACAGCGAAACCTAAGCGGTCATGACCGAGAAGAAAGTGTCCTCCTTCAACTGATCCATCTTTATATTTGTTTGCCCAGGTATACCATACAATATGGCCAAAGTTCTCCATCAAGATATCTCTGTTACCGTATAAGACAGCACCGTCAGCCATATATACCTGATCGAAGGCCACAAAGCCTTTTGCTTTAACCCCTTGAAACTCACCCGTTAATTCAAACAGGTGGGAGACATAATAAGTTCCTTCATCTCTTCCGGGGAGGTACCAGTGCAGGCCAGGTTTAATCATAGGTCCTTCCAGAGAGAAAAGTTTTTCTTCTTTCCACACAAAATAATCTTCACTGAAGCGTATTTCGAAATCATCTCCAACTACCCCGGGAGCTTTTCGCCATACTGCTTCATTTCCGTCTTGAATACCTACAGTTCCTTTAGCGGAAGCACAATCTTTCGTTAGTTCTGTATCAAAAATCAAATTCTCTCCATCAGCTTTGGTGGATTGGATCACTAGTCCCAAATAAGCCTTTTCAGTATCCAGATCAGGATTAAAGTTACGAAGTAATTCGTACATTTCACCATCTTCTGTACGAATGTTTCCGTAAATTGCAGTAAGGTTCGGTTTAAGTCCGAAATAACCTCTGTCTGATAATACATCCTCTACACTGGGTTGATGAGCACCGGAAAGTTGCTGAAAAAAGTTACCACGCTCATACACATCTCCTAACTTTGGCATAAATAATATCCTCCTTTAAGTATAATTTGATCGCCTTACATCCATATGGTACTCTCATTATTATTGGAAGTTAAACACTTAATCGGTGCTCATTAATATTGAAAACATACATAAAGGAGAGATTCTATGGAATTAAGACAATTGAAATATTTTTTAGCTGTTTCCGATACACTTCATTACGGAAAAGCTGCTGATTTATTACATATTTCAGAACAGCCGTTAAGTTTTCAAATCAAAAAATTGGAAAGTGAACTTGGTTTCAAATTATTTGAGCGGACTACACGTTCAGTAGCACTGACCCCCGCAGGCGAATTACTTAAAAAGAAAACTCTAGAAGGATTGAGAATTTTGGATAAGGGAGTAGAGCAGGCGGGGAAGATCGCTAGGGGAGAAACAGGGAAATTACACATAGGATATAATAGTATGACGCTGCACAATATTTTGCCTCATTTAGTTAGCGAATATCGGAATCGGTATTCTGATGTTGAGATTATACTATCGGAACAAAATTCACCAGAGTTAGAATATAACTTAATAAATGAAGAAATAGATTTGGGTATAGTGGCTCTATATGGTGGAGCTATGTCTGAGGAATTGAAATATGAAACTATTTTTAGTGATCCCGCTTTTATTGCGTTCCCCAAAAACCATTATATGAAAGATAAAAAATTCATAAACCTTTCAGATTTGGCAGAAGAAGCTTTCTTGGTGTATTCAAGAGAAGTAAGGGCGAGATCCTATGATTATTTAATAGCACATTGTCATGCTGCGAAATTCACACCAAATATTATACAAGAGGCAGAGACCGATATGGCGTTGCTCGGACTAGTGGCAACAGGGCTTGGAGTGGCTTTGGTTCCTGGAAGTTTCCGACATCTTTTAACGGATGTTATTGATTACAGGATGATTAACGAACCAAAGATAAATATCGATGTCGCAATTGTGTGGAAGGCGACGAAGTACTCGCCTATGTTGCGGAATTTTAGGGATATTGCTAAACCGCAAGCCTCCATTTAATTTATAGAGCACCAATCATAGATGATTCAGTCGTTAATAGCATCATTTTTTGAATAATATAATTCTTGGGAACGTTGGTTTAAGCTGATGGAACGTTTGTCCTGCCTTTAATTCATTAACAAGAGAAACATAAGAGCCCGCGCCCAGCGCGGGCTCTTATGTTTTAAGGGACCAAGTTCTTGTCCTAATCTCAGGACAAGAGCTTGGTCCTATTGCCGAAAATCGACAAAAACATGGTACTAAAGTTACATAAATATCTAAACTTCATTTCTGGTTCTTTTTATGTTTTAGTAATGAAAACTCTAAATCTCCTTCAATTATTATGTATGGATAAGGTGTAAATGTGTATTGATTATGTGCTTAATTTTTGATTATAAGTATTATATCATGTGCTCATAGCAAATTAACATTAAACTTTAGACAATGATAGTGTAAAGTTTGCTATGAAAAAATAGTGTAATAAATTTTACACTAACTTTTGACTGAGGGAGGTTGATATACAAAATACAATGAACAGATGCTCCAAATCTGTCCATTCAATTTCATGAGTTTATAAATATGATAAAAGATTTCAATGTTAATATTAAGGGAAAGAAAGGAAGACGTATTATGTCAGATGATTATAACGACAAGTATGCTAATATTAAATCCTCTCACGAGGTAATTACTCTAGAAGATGAGATGACTCATTTTGAGTCACTTTCAGTGCCTTCATCACAAACTGATATTTGGGAAGAAACTGCTGCTGGTGTTGTCGCAGAAGCAGGAGACTACGATATTCTGCTATGGGCAGCCGGCTATGCTCTCTTTGGTAATGGAAAGGGCATTTGGGGTCCTGGTATGTCAGCAGAAAGAGAAATTCAGTTAATTGTTGTACCAAAATCTCAGCGGGGTACCATGACAGACAACAACTTTGTGCGTGTAGGGTGGACTCCTAAAGAGCGTTTGCATGGCGATAAATTTAAGGTTACTGCAACAGAGGACAAAGTCATTTGGGACTTTAATGGACTTCAGTTTATAGCAGCTCCTCCTACATGGAACATCAAAGGAAAAGCTGGTGATGCTGAGCTTGATCTTGTGTACGAGCAAATTGGTACAGCTCTTTGGAACTGGGGACCTTTCGCAAAGGCTAACGAGGATGACCGTGCTGGCTATGATGCATTCGTTAACGTTAATGGAACTATTCGCACATCAGAACATAATTTAACGATTGAGAATGGATATGGTGTTCGTGAACACATCATTACAGGGCAGTCAAACGACCCAATTAAAAATCTTCCTGCAACTAATTGGATGTGGTGGCTTTACACAATTCAAGGTGATGTTAAAATAAACTTCTTCCAGCCCGGTCCTAACCAAATCGGCTTTGTAAAATATGCTGATAAACAAATTGATTTTGGACCAGGTAATGGAATTATCGATTACCAAATTATTGAGAAGTGGGAAGATCCTAGAAGTGGTATGAATATGCCTGTTAAATGGAAGCTAAAGATGGAAAAAGGCAACTGTGTCGTTGATGTAGAAATTGCTGCACATGGTCGTGCTTACAGCCACTGGCCAGTTTCGACAGGAACTCGTATGTATTGTTATCTGCTTTCAACAATGACAGGAACTGTTTCCCTTCCAGATGGTCGTACAGTGACACTTGACAATCATCTAACAGTAAATTCTTTCTGTAAAACTATTCTAACTGCAGGCGAGAATCTATCTGGTTCTAAACCAGAACTTGACTAGAACGAAATCTCTCTAAGATGTTCGTTTTATATTGTATATAATACTAGGTTACCAATCACCAATTCAACTGGTGGTTGGTAACTTTTTATCCTCATATTCATTTACTCTACCATACGGATCAGAAAGTGTTAGGGTATCCAATCATCTAGGTAGACCTATCATTCAAGCTTTCAACAATTTCTTGCCTATACATTAGAACATCGTGGAGCTCCCGAAGGGACTCATGGACGCATTGCCATAGCGATTGCTGGTGGTTCTTTAAGCGATTCGTGGAGACAACAGCCAGGAACCCCTGCGTACTGTACTGAACTAACTAAAGAGGAGCTAACCGAAGTATTAACGAAGGCGAAAAAAGAAAAAGCCCCGTTATTAAGAGATCAGGCATAGAGAAGCTTTTAGCGTCTATCGGTGGACACACACATGAAGATGTGATTAATGTAAATAGGGAAATATTTAAATCTTAAGTTTTGACGTTAAGCTAACGGGCAGGTTGGTCAACGAAGATTTAAAAGAGCCTATAACTTCTACTACTTAAAACGGGCTGATAAGTCATTTTTGCTTCTGAAACACTACTCTTTACTTGTTTAATCTGTTCTCATTTGAACTGTTCTTTAAGTGCATATAAGGAAAAATAGCCGGTCAACAGCCGGCTGTTTGTTAAACAATCTTTTTTCTCATAATAAAAGATCAATTCTTATTCTAAATTGCAATCTCCCCATTCAGACATACTTTGAAGGATTGGCAAAAACCGCTGACCAAGATTTGTTAAAGTATACTCCACTCTGGGTGGAACCTCTTTATACACTTCGCGATGTAAAAGTCCATCATTTTCCAATTCTCTGAGTTGCTTCGTTAGCATCGATTGTGTAATATCCGGAAAAGCTCGTTTAATGTCCCCAAATCTTCTTGTTTCTTCGGAAATATACCATAATAGCGATAATTTCCACTTCCCACCGACTATTCTTTGTACTTTGTTTATTCCACAATCAAACGAATACTTCTTGCTGTGGTTCATATGTTTTCCTCCAAAAATATTTTTTGCCCTTAAAAGTGTGTGAAAAACCTCATTAGTATCATTTTTAGTAGTATGTTCTAAAAAAAATCGTACTTGTATTAAATAAGGTACTCTAATAAGATTTCAATAGCAAGTCTAGTCTAGCAAGTGAAATTACTACGTTCAATTAGCGGAGAGAATTCATTTTGTAACAAGAGTTGAAGATATGCAAACTAATTGAGAAGAGATAAATATGTTATCAAGGGCGTCAATTAGGAAAAGCCTTAGAAGTTGTGAAAAAAACAGCTCTGCTATCCTACTAATAATCTCTAACTGAAAGGATGAAGCATCATGAAAATAGGAATTCTTGGAACTGGCTTAATGGGCAGGCTTCTGGCTCGTAAGCTCGCCGCAGCAGGTCACCACGTGAAGGTGGCAAACTCACGGGGGCCCGAAAGCATTGCAACCGATGTACTGGAAACCGGTGCGTACGCAGCAACAGCGGAAGATGCGCTGGATGGTGTGGAGGTTGCGATCCTAACCGTGCCTCATACAGGCTTTGAGAAAATCAGGCACTTAGTGGCGGCATTGCCCGAGCAGACGGTGGTCATCGATATCTCTAACTATCACCCTGGCCGGGACGGCGTGATCCCTGAGCTTGAAGCAGGGAAAGTCGAGAGCGAGTGGGCTCGCGACTATTTCGGACGTCCGATTACCAAGGCATGGAACTCAATTGGAATGGCATCCTTCGAGACACAAGGACGGTCCAAGGGGGAGGCGGGCCGCATCGCGCTTCCCGTCGCCGGTGACAGGAAGCGTGACCGCGAAGTCGCCATCGCATTGGTAGATGATACTGGGTTTGATGGTTTCGACGCGGGCATGCTTGCAGATTCTTGGCGGCAGCAGCCCGGCTCGCCAGCCTACATTACCGATCTGACCTATGACGAGATGGGGCCGGCGCTCGCATCGGCAGAGCGCGACCGTCTTCCGCGACGCCGCGATATAGCCGCTCAAGTGTTCGAGGAGCGGGTCGGCGAACGGTCATCTCCTGACGTCGAAACGGTCGTGAGGATCGCCCGAGCATTGTTCATGTGAATGACAGGCACCGTATCTTATGCGCTCTGACGGCATGCTTAGGCCTAACGGCTCGGTGCACTGGACTGAAAAATGAGTTGAGAATGGAGTCGATTGAAAAATGAGAACGAAAATGAAAGCTTGGCGCGCAGAAACATTTGGCAAACCCAGCGATGTCCTGAAGCTGGTAGATATCGACGTTCCTGTACCAGGACCGGGTGAGGCGCTGCTTAGGGTATTAGCAACTAACATAGGTCTGCCTGACCGCATGATGCTTGAAGGTCGATATTTCCTAACGCCGACCCCGCCGGTAACGCCCGGTCAAGAGGTGGTCGGTATTGTCGAGGTAGCGGGACCGGGCTATCCGTTTCCCGTCGGCACACGAGTAATCGGCGGTGCCAACTCTGGTGGTTTGGCGGAATATTGTCTATCGTCAGGCGACGGAGCGGTGCCTGCAGCCGATGACATGTCCGACGAGCAGGCCGCAGCTTTTCTGGGGACGTTTCACGTCGCTTATGTTGGCTTAGTCAATCGCGCTCGCGCAAAGACGGGCGAGACGGTATTGGTGCTCGGTGGTACGGGTGGAACGGGTTCCACCGCGATCCAGCTCGCCAAGGCTCTGGGTCTGAACGTAATTGCTACCGTTCGCGACGCAAAGAAGGCTGCGTTTTGCCGTGAGCAAGGTGCGGACCATGTCATCGATCTGGGGACGGGGTCGATGAGCGAGCAGGTGCGCGCCCTGACCGGAGGCAAGGGTGCCGATATCGTATATGACACGGTCGGATCACCCTTAGTCGATCAGGCACTCGATGCGATTGCCATCGGCGGACGGTATGTTTTGATCGGTTTCGCTGGTGGCTCAGATTTTCCGAAGATTGAGCCGTTCAAGATCCAGATAAAAGGCATCTCTGTCACCGGCGCCTTGCACAGTGTACGGACTCCCGACGAGCGCGATGAGGCAATTACCGTACTTGGGCGACTGTTCTCCGAGGGGAAGATTGCTATGCCGATCGACCAGGTCGTATCCTTAACTGACGTGCCAGAGGCACTTGAACGTCTTGGTGGTGGTGTCATCGGTAAGCTTATCGCCCGCGTAAGCCACGACACCTCTGGCACATAGAGAAAAAGGAACTGCTGTGACATTAGGTAGAATCGGAGACATACCCTGTTTGAAGCGTAGGCTACATGGCTGAAAAAGGTTCGAAAAGGAATAAAGCTCATGCTACCGGCGTCTTTGGTGGCAACAGATACCAAAATACCAAAGCGCTGGTACCACCGCTGATCCCCTTCTCCTCATGAGTCAAAGCCCTTTGCTTTACGTAGTCCTTTGTCTCATGAGGAGAAATATTAACGGGAGACACAGTGGATTGTGATACTCATCAGGTGTTAGATAGAATTTCCTCTCAAGAAACCAGCAACAAGAAAGATTGCTGGACTCAATTTCACCTAATGACCGTTTGTTTTAAGGCGGCTATTGAATTATGGAGAATATCTTATTGTAAGTTTACTCATGCATTTTTATTTAGCGTGCTAATTAGGTATTTTTATTTTTGTTGTTGGCTTTTCCATTATTATTCTTACAAGCTCCGATATTGAAGCTGAACTTACATATTATGCTACCATAGCATATGCTATTTTATATTTAGCCAGTGTTATATCTGTCTGCACCGCGGTACTCCTTAATAAGATAACTCAATTAAAAAAGTGAGATTACTCATTCAACTAACGGGGGAAACGTTATTGTAACAAGATAAAGAAAGCAGCTGGTCAATGTGATCAGCTGCTTTTGTTCAACTAACGGGCAGGTTAGCGTAGCTGATGCAAGAATAACTTGCATTATGGGAGAAGGAGTAGCTAAACTTGAAAAATGAACCGCCCATAATAGTGTGAAACTTTTACGTACAATTATTTAAGGAGGGTATCTCCACATGAAACGTATGTCAACTTCTGAATTAAATGAAATTTTAGTTAAAGCAACACTCTCGGCCAGACAAGAGGCCAAAAGCAATGGTGTGGCCATTGTATATGAAGAAAATGAAAAAATGATCAAGGAATATCCGGATGGCAGAAAAACAGAGATCATATATGAAGAAAATGGTAACAAAAAGGAAATTGAATACCCATGATCTGAAATAAAAGAACAGATTATTGTTCAGCTAACGGGAAACGTTAGTCCAAAAAAGCAAGGGGTTTAGTTGGCCGGCTGGCAGCTGCTCCTTTTTATTAAGCTAACGGGCATGTTAGTTGGATTAAGAAATCACTAGTAGCAGCAGGTAAATCTCCAAAAGAGAAAGCATAAAAAGATTAGAAGCTGAAAAAAAAGATTAAAGGAATTGTGATGAACTCAATTTTTCCAAGTCGTTTTTTATCTTGAGGTTTTTGTTACGTTGCCAATAAAAGAAGTAACTTCTTTCCGTTCTAATTACCTTTATAAAGATCCCTGGAATCTTGTTTAAAATCGAATACAAAATATATTATAATAAGATGATACGATACGGACTATAATTGTGATCTTTTATTAATTTGAAAGGATAGACTGATGAATAATTTCTTATCCACCTCCAACAGTGAAAATCCAAGAAATTCATTACCTGATGATATTGCACATTATATTTTGGGGAAAATATTTACCGGGGAATTAGGGCTTGGCGCAAGATTAATTGAAACGAATATAGCAAAGGAACTTAATGTGAGTAACATTCCAGTAAGGGAAGCATTCTATATTTTACAAAATACCGGAATTGTGGAAAGGCTACCAAGAAAAGGTGTCCGAGTTAAAGCAATATCGGAAGAAGAGATTGTTGACTACACTGTGGCACTAAAAGAATTATATAGAGTTGCTTTAGCCTACTCAGTTCCAAACTGGAATGATGAGCATCGAGAGAATTTAAAAAATTCCTTAAACGAAGCAAAAGAATTATTAGTTCAAGAGAAAATAGCTGAGTATATCTCAAAATGCGATCAAATATCTTCCTACATTTTTGAAGTTGCTGGAAATAAAGTATTTTTAAGGTTTTATTCCGAAATCACATATATTACAACAGCCTATTGCCAATCAATTTGGAATGATGCTGAAAAAGTAAAGAGCTGGCACTCCTATTTAGACGGTGCAGTTAATGCATTAATTCAATCAGACTTTAAACAGGCGGAACGGGAATTGGAACTTTTGGCAAAAAGGTCCTTATTGGTTTAATTAGACTTTGAGAGCAATTCTATTCATCAAAAAAAGGTACTAACAAATCAAAAATGTTAGTACCTTTTTTATTGTGTAATATATGATGACTCATCAGATGCTAATCTATTTAAATGGCACCCGATTGTGAATCTATCTTTTTTAAGTTCAATCGATGCTTATTCTTCTGAAGAAACAGCCGTAATATCACCTGCTTGTACAGTAAATCCTCCATCGATTACTTGAGATGTGCCTGTTGTAAATCCTGATTCATCACTAGCTAAATAGACCATTAAATAAGAAACTTCTTCTACTTTACCAACTCTTTTTAAAGGTTGACCTTTCATCGCAGCGTTACGTAATTCATCTGTCGGGAATCCTTCTCGGAACATAGCTGTATCTATAGTTCCCGGATGTACCGCGTTTACACGAACATTAAACGGTGCAAATTCAATTGCCGCCGCACGCGTTAATGCTGTTACAGCGCCCTTTGCAGCAGTATATGTTGAGAGACCGCCACTTGCATTGATTGCTGCAATGGACGACAAGTTGATGATAGAACCAACACCTTCTTCTTTCATATATGGTAGGACATTACGCATGCCGATGAAAACGCCCCATGCATCTATATCCATGACTCGATTCCACTGATCGTGTGTTAATTTATCAAATGTTGCGTTTGCTAGAACACCAGCATTATTAATTAGTACATTTAATTTTCCAAATTGTTCGTACGCTTTTTTAGTTACTTCTATCCAGTCATTTTCTTCTGCAACATTTAGTTTATAAGCAACTGCCGAACCAGGGAATTCCTTATTCACTTCATCAACTAATTGTTGTACACCTTCATAATTATAATCTGTTGCTACAACTTTTGCCCCTTCACTAGCAAAGATACGAACATGCATTGCACCCATACCTTGTGCAGCACCTGTAATTAGTACGACTTTCCCAACCAATCTTCCCATTATAAATATCTCCCTTATTAAAAATTAAATTATATATTATATATAATATATAATATCTCCGTTTACATTTTATAAAATTATTAATGTTTTGTCCATAGTTATGACTTTTTTGTGAAGAATACTAATCTGTTAATTCCTATTTAATTAAACATCCTACATAAGGGAGGTCATAAGTCTTAAAAAAGCGAAATATTGGTACATGAACTAGCTGTTGAGGACAAGAACATGTTCGTATTACCGATTAGATGAATATCTAAGTGGAAGTGGTTGGTCTCTGGAAAACAACGTAAGAGAGATGTTTCAGAACATGACACGACGTTTTGGATTATTGGATAAAAACTGTTGTACCGCAGGAGGGCTTGATATTTCCTGTTAAAACTAGGGTTAGCCAGTTCCATTGAGGATGCTGAACTAAAGGCAAAAACAATCAGAAGTATCATTAATATTAAGCCGGTGCAAAAGGAATTATTAAATGAAATATTCTGAAACAAGGCTTGTAATCATTACGCTAAAGGGAAGCGATAGTATAACAAAACTAAGAAAGCAGCTGATCAATGTGATCGGCTGCTTTTGTTCACCTAACGGGCAGATTAGTTGTGCAAAGAATTTAGTTAAATTCATCTAACATGTTATAGCTGTTGAAGATGAACAGAAACCACACTGATGTGCAGCTACGTAATCGATTAGAGAATCATGAGCTGTTTGAATGTAATCTGATGTAATCCTGAGAGCTATGGACTTAGTATTTAGACGAGAGAGAGTCTATGCTTTAGGAGTAGGTCCTGTGAATTTTTTGAATAAATTCGTAAAAATTACGCATGCCTTGAAATCCAAAAGAAACTGCAATTGTCTCAATAGTATTGTTGGTTGTGAGAAGCAATTCTATTGCTTGGGCCAGTTTTTTTGCATTTGCCAATCATTTATTCTATGGCTGTCACCTTATTGAGAAGTTCTTCTAGGTCCATCCCAGAAATATTATCTTCGATGGAATCTACAATATCATTATGGACTGTAACACTATTAATTTTGAATTCCTGACTAATTTCTTTACGTCCAATTATATTACTGTTCAGTTTAACGGAATTATTATCGTCAATTATTAACGAGAACGGTTCGATTGCTCCATAATAATTATCTAGCTCTTTATTCTGCTTAAGGAATAATACATATTTGCTCTTAGTTTTAGGTTCAATATAGAAGAGGTCTGATACAGTAATTTGCTCCTCAACACCCTCAGAGAACTTTAAAGTCAAGGATTCTGCAGCTCGATGATTAACCTTAATGTTTTCTCCATTTACATTTCCTTTAATAACTTTGTCGATTTTAAAATCATAGAGTTGGCCTTCTACAAATCCCTCCTCACTTTCTTTCTGACTATTATCAGGGTCACGTAACATATTCCATGTTTCAAAGCCGTCTTGGTATTCTCCAATTACAATTATGTCAGATTCACTGACCATTTCTTCTAAATTGTTAGTTGTTGGAAAGTCATAGCTTAAATTAACATCGGTAGGGACCTGTGGTTGATATACAGCCGCCGCTATAGCGTTCCACCCAACGGTGCCTGCATATATTTCCTTCATTGTTTGAACATCATAAGAGGTTGGGAACCATAAATTAGATCTATTTCTAGCAGTGTTCATTATTGAATTGCTAGTGTTATGCTTAAGGCCCATTGCATGACCAATTTCATGAGTTGCAGTGCTAGTCGCTACATTTGATCCTGTGATATTGGAATTACCAATATTTAATCCGCCTTGAAATTTTGTAATTATAAAAGTATCTGTGGTATACCATGTATGCATTCTTCCATATAAGGACGATGAAACTTCATTAATGACTCCTAAAGTGTTAACGGAACTGCTGCTAGAATAAAGGTTCATTCCTTTTTCGTTCCATTGAGTCACAGCATTGTTCCAGCCTTTTTGCATAAGGGAACTTAGGCCACTATCTAATTTATAAGTCATGTTTTTAGAGTAGAAGCGCCAATCTTCTTTTTCGTTCGCATGAGCAAGTGTGCTTGAAGAAAGGAAAAGGGCAACAATCAACAAAGAAGAAAAAAACTTTTTTGATTTCATAGTATCCCCCCCCG
>NZ_BIME01000024.1 GCF_004000925.1 Paenibacillus illinoisensis NBRC 15959
TTACTTACCGCACCGTGTTTCTCGTGTTTTCTTGGCCGGAATTAGAATATACCATGTGCAGTTTTATTATGCAAGCACTTTTTTCAAAAAAGTTAAATCCATACTCATATCCTTCTATCCCTGTCTTCCACTCTTCTTACCTTCTATATGTAAGATCATATTTCGTCCCACTCAATCACGTTTATAAGAGAATAACAAAAAGCCAGACAAGCCTCTCTCCCTCCTTCAAGGAAGGCACGTTCGAGACTCGGTTCCAGCTCATCATAAAACTCTTTCCTTCTATATAAGAGACTTCTCAGGACCATGCGATATTTTCACTCCATTGAAACTCATTACAGTATGCGTTTACCCAGCAACGACGCAATGAGTTCTACCCCCAGCCTCGCAGTGTGTCTATTATGATCGAATAACGGATTGACCTCCACAAGTTCCATAGAGGTAATACGATTCGTAGAAGCCAGTAACTCCAGTGCAAAATGCGCTTCCCGATAGTTCAACCCTCCCGGGACTGGTGTACCCACCCCTGGCGCTTCACGAGGATCAAGGCAATCCATATCGAAGCTAAGATGAATCCCATCACTTCCCTTTCCTGCCACAGCCACCGCTTGTTCGACAACCCACTGGATTCCCATTCGATCTATATCATGCATTGTGAAGCTTTTGATTCCATGTGCTTTAATCTGCTCTTTCTCATACTCATCAATATCCCGCAACCCAACGTATACCAGATTGGAAGGATTAATAAATGGACCAACCCCAGGGATATGAGATAAATTAAACGCCGAATGTCCCAGTGCCGCAGCCAGACTCATCCCATGCATGTTACCGGACAAACTGCGCTCTTCGGTATTTAGGTCAGCATGTGCATCGAACCAGATTACACCCAAGTTGGAATAATGAGAAGTTAACCCCGCCATAGTACCGATTGCCACGCTGTGGTCTCCTCCGAGAACAAGCGGGAACACGCCCCCTGCTACCACACGCGACACTTCTGTGCATACCCGCTCACTCACCTGGCGCACTTCACGCAAATACTTAGCACGGTTACGCTCAATTGGCGCATCAGCTACCAACGGACAATCCACACGCACTTCCTCTGTCAGAACTAATCCGAGTCCCGCAATCTCCCTTTTCAGCCCAGCTGTAATCAGCTCATCCGGACCTAACTCTGCACCCCCGCGAGCACCCCCGAGGCCAAAAGGAACTTTAATAACAGCCACCTGGCGCTGCTCCTTAGAACTCGACCCTATTTGAATAGCAGCTTCCAGCTTGCCTGCAGTTTCCGTATAATGATTCCCCATACAGATCAGCCCCTTCGCGGCTTATTTCTAAAGCAATGATATATAATTAGAACCGATCTCACATCCGCCTATCCAGGCTCCCATCCCTTAATCCTTTAAGACCTGTTTAATTCTTTCTATTGCCCAATTGATTTCATCTTCCGTTATGGTAAGAGGGGGTGCAAAACGAATCGTCGTCTCATGCGTTTCCTTGCACAGCAATCCTGCTGTCATTAGTTGCTCGCAATATGGGCGGGCAGGCACATGAAGTTCGACACCTATAAACAACCCTTTTCCTCGTACCTCTTTTACCGCTGCACTCCCAATCCCCTTGAGATGTTTCATAAAATAATTCCCTAGACGCTCCGATCGCTCCGCCAGTCGTTCATCTTCCAATACCTGCAGCGCCGCAACAGCCACCGCACAAGCAAGCGGATTACCACCGAAGGTGGAACCATGAGAGCCCGGCTCGAACAAATCAAGGATCTCTGCATCCGCTGCCACAGCCGAGATCGGCATAATCCCTCCACCAAGCGCTTTACCCATGATCCAGAGATCAGGCACTGCCCCTTCCCAATCAGAAGCAAAACGGCGTCCCGTTCGACCGAAACCCGTCTGGATCTCATCCGCCACCGTTAACACCTGCATTTTCTTACATAGTTCAAAAGCTTCCGCAAGATATCCGTCCGGCGGGATAATTATACCTGCCTCACCCTGAATCGGTTCTACCAGAAACGCCGCAGTATTGGGAGTGATCGCTTGCCTCAATGCATCGATGTCCCCATAAGGAATAATTCGAAATCCAGGCGTGAATGGACCGAAGTCCTTTTGGTACGCAGCTGAAGATGAGAAAGACGTGACTGTCAACGTTCTTCCGTGGAAGTTACCGGAGCAGACGATAATTTCAGCTTGATTTTCAGGGACACCTTTACAACGGTAGGCCCATCTGCGCACAGCCTTAAGCGCAGTTTCCACTGCTTCAGCACCCGTATTCATTGCAAGAATCTTCGTTTTGCCCGTAAATTGCGAGAGTTTTTGATAAAAAAGGGAGGCTGCACTGCTGTGAAACGCCCGCGAAGTCAACGTAACCCGGTCTGCTTGATCCTTCAGCGCCTGAATAATCACAGGATGCCTGTGTCCATGATTCAACGCCGAGTAGGCACTTAGCATATCCATGTATCGACGGCCTTCAGGATCTTGAACCCAAACCCCCTCGGCTGTCTCAATGACAATCGGGAGCGGATGATAGTTAGGCGCAGCATATTGTTCCGACCATTCCAACCATTTTTGAGAGTCTGACATTACTCCTCAGCACCTCCTGCCGATCTGTATACAAAATACAATATCAATGTATGCTCCGCCTTCTCCATTTACGACCCCTTCACAGCCAATTCCACCATAGCCCTGGTACCGAGGGTAAACCTCAATTAACGGGAAGCAGAGAGCCTCCGTTCTACCCAGGCAAGCATATTAGCCAGCGTAAATGTGATCACAAAATAGAGTGCAGCAGCCACGAGGAGCGGGGCGAGTGGTTGAAAGGTAACACCTTGAACAGCTCTGGCCGTGTAGATAATTTCGGCAATCCCAATCATGGAGACAAGGGAAGAATCTTTAATAATGATAATGAATTCATTACCGATTGCCGGCAGCATGTTGCGGAACGCCTGAGGCAGTATAATGTAGCGAAGTGTCATGCCATGGGTTAAACCAAGTGAACGAGCAGCTTCCGTCTGACCTTTATCGATCGCCTGGATTCCGGCCCGAAACACTTCCGCCATATAAGCAGAACTATTGATGGTTAGTGCCACGACCCCCGACATAAATGCCGGCAAGTTGATGCCGATCACCGTCAGACCATAGTGAATGATAAGAATTTGCACCAGCATCGGTGTGCCCCGAATGAGTTCAATATAGGCTGATGCCAAAAATTTGATTGGCCACACACGTGTTATACGCAATAGTGCGACCAAAACCCCAAAGATGGTGCCCAACAGGACGCCAAAGAAAGACAATTCCAACGTCACCCACGCACTTCTTGCATAATCCTGCCAATGATCCGATAAAAAAGAAAAATCTAAATTCACGGCATATCCCTCACTCGCAGGCTTAGTCCCCAACCAACTCATTGGCTTCAATGACGAAACGTTCGATGTCACCGTTACTTTTGAGCTTTTGGAGTGTAGCGTTAATTTGTTTCACCAACTCCTGATTCCCTTTTTTGACGGCAATTGCCGATCCAGCTTCATCTTCAGCTTGTTCAATCTTTATGTCCGACAATTCAAGTCCCTGCTGATTTTTCACATACTGTTCCGCTACCGGCTTCTCCAAAATGAGCGCATCCACGCGGCCAGTCTGCAATTCCAGAATCAATTCGGGGATTTTCGCCAGGGATGTGAGCTTGGCACCATCTATCCCTTGAGCAATCCCTTCTTGGATGGAGCTTTTCTGCACACCGACCTGTTTGCCTGACAGATCCTTCAGTGAGCCTAACGTTCCTCCCTCACTCTCCCGGACAAGCACTGCCTGTTCTGCATAGTAATAGATGTCCGTGAAATCCACGTTTTTCTTCCGCTCTTCGGTTGGGGTTAAGCCCGAGATCACAAAATCCACCTTTTCTGTGTCCAGCGCCATGAGGAGACCGTCAAAATCCATGTCTTCAATCTTCAACTCGGCTCCCATATCCGCTGCAATAGCTTTAGCAATCTCAATATCAAAACCAACTATTGTGTCTTTGCCATCGATGCTCTTATGAAACTCATAGGGTGCGTAATCTGCGCTGGTACCAAGTACAATGACTTCCTTCTCTGTTGCGTCACCTTCAGCGGTCGAAGCTGGAGCCGAAGGATTACCTGTTGTCCGTTCCTGCCCACAAGCCGACATGATTACAACTATCAATGACAGCAACACTGGTAAAAGAATTCTTTTCACAGAGCATACCCCTATTCTTTTTTTGGAATGATACACATCTAAATCTGTATACAATATACATTGTACTATATAAGGAACTTTATGTAAGATATACTAACAAACATTTGCATTTTCAGCAATAACTTTCAACCATTTATGGACTTATATCCCATTGTAGGTCATATATCTAACGCTTATATAACATTAAATAGGCATTTAAGTTAGCTTGCCCAACTTCCCCCTCGGTGTTAAGATGATAAAAACTTATAACACCTGAACGGCGCACCACACTTGGGCTCAGCTCACACATCCTATCATTACTATATACAGAAGGGGGAATTCGGTATGGAAGTACCTAAATACCGTTCCTTGAAAGATCACGTTTACGACTATATCGCCCAGAAGATTCAGGACGGAACATTGCTCCCCAATCAGAAGATTAACGAAGCAGAGATATGCAAAAAGCTGGACATCAGTCGCACTCCGACAAGAGAGGCACTGTTCCAGCTTGCATCAGACAATCTGCTGCAATATATTCCGCGCCGGGGGTTTATTGTTGCTCCTTTTGATTCTGGTAAAAAGCTTGAATTCTCCCAGGCCATCGGGGTACTGGAAGCTCTCGCCGCCACACTCGCAGCAGATCATTTGAGATCATCCGACCTACTTGAGATGGAAGCACTTATCGCAAGAATGGATGAAGACATTGCCCAGCTCGATCTTGCCGCCTATAGTAAAGACCAATATCAATTTCACAACTTGTACATCCGGCGATGTGGCAATTCAACCGTTATTGAAATGTTGGATACATTGAAAAACAGCTTCATTCGCCAGTCGTATGTAAGTGATAACAAATCGAAGTTATCCGGGGTTCTTCAGGAGGTTAACGAGGAACATCGCCAGATTCTTAACGCCTTCCGTACCAACGACAAACCACAATTGGAGTCCCTCCTCAAGCATCACTGGCGAATTATCGACAACGATATGCTGTAATGGCTTCCCGGGCCGCATTCAAACTGCAGTTCAAAAAGGCAACTCACCCTGTGAGTTGCCTTATCCTTTTCTCACACCAATAACTTACGCTTAAGTTCACCTTCATCAGCATTCATCTCTCGTCAGGTGGGACCTTTGCATCAAAAACGGCATAGCCCAACCTTTTACCGTACCTCGCCAGCAATTGGTCATTGGTTTCACTCATGCGCCGGACCTGTTCATCCTCAAACAGAGCCATGTCCAGTTCCCGGTGCGGATCATGATCCACTCCCCATTTCCCCATGGACCGAGAGTGCTCACGAACCAACACGCTGGTAAATCCGCACTTTTTGAGTCGCTTCTTCCATACCGTCATGGTGGCCAGTGTCCTCATTCCATAAAAATGCTTCAACCTGCGGCTCATCAGCTCAGTTTTCCGTCCGCACAAAATCATCTCCCTGTCAATCAAACGCCCTCCTGGTTTCAAAACCCGTTTATATTCGGAGAGCGCAGCGTGCCAGCGAGTAAATATCGTAACCGACTCTACAAACACCACATCAAATTGATGATCCGGAAATGGTAACGCAGTGACATCCGCCTGAATAAAACGAATATCCAGCCGTTCACGTCTTGCTCTTCTGACCGCTTTCTCCAGCATCTGACGGTGAAGATCAATCGCCGTCACCCGATACCCATTTCGCGCGAGATAACAAGCCGTCCTCCCTGTACCACATCCTACTTCCAATACTCGCCCCCGTTCAGGAAGAGACAAGGAATCGATTAATTCCACTGTCGCCGTGAATCCGCCAGGATGCGCACTCCCTTCACCGAGCTTAGCCAGTAAATCATGATAATCCAATGTTTCCAGCCCCCTTCCCTCCCTCCAGTGTATGGAGCAATGGCAAAAGCGGCACATCCCTATACATTTTCCGGGTACTCGTCCATACCAATTCACTCTCTTTTTACTATGATATACAAACCGTTGATTCCAAGCGGCAAACCGCAAAATCTGAGGGGGATATGCATGCACAGAATTCATCCGGTATGTGAAGAGACGGTGTCTCCGCACGTTGGACGCCCGGTATGTATGATTATGAAAGATGGCAAGCACATATACGGTACACTTGGAGGCTGCCGGGATGGCAAGATTTATGTCAGCGGAAGTTTCGAAGGCCCACGCTTGTGCTCTGTAAAATCCAAACAGCAGCTCCGCAGAAAAGGGAAAAACAACGCAGTTACCGCAAAAAGAGTAAAGTCTTCCGCTTATGGCCCTTACGGATACGGGTACGGCGGGGGTTACGGATACGGGGCCGGATATGATGTTGCGCTGGTAACCACATTATTGCTGCTTCCATTCCTTTTCATCTAAGCAATCACACTCACTAGCTATTTTAAAATAAAAATGCCCCTCATGATGGTACTGCCATGAGGGGTGTTTGTTATATTTCAATATTTCAAAACGAATAAAAAAAGGCATTCGCCAAAACGAATGCCGGGAATTTCATATTTCATTACCCGTACCTTTGCACAAGATGTCAGGTCTAAGTTAAAAAAAAACACCTCGTTAGAGGCGGGTAAGCTATGTTAAATCCGATTTCCTTTAGACATCGTCTTCATGTTACTGTTCGAATTTTCAAGCAATGGCAGCATCCTAGTCGTGCTAACCATCTCAGAAGCACATATCGGACAAGTTGGCACGCTATCAAACGCAAAATTGTCCCGCATCCATCCTTTGCACGTATCACTCGTACACTCCCAGATTGCCGCATCCGCTTGTGGAATTTCTTCCAATGGCTTTTTGCGATTATACATGACTTCTACCCCCTTGTTATGGAAAAACATCTAACCGACGTTATTTCACAGAAGCCTATACTTAGCGGAAGTCTTGACCCCGCTGGGCTACTGCCTCGACAACTTATTGGGCCGACTTACATCTATCTGCTCAAAAAAAAGAAGCTGCCTTTACCATTATAACATGTTAAAGGCAGCTATGCTTTAATTACAGTTTTACAACTTCTTCTGCTTGAGGACCACGGTTTCCTTGTACAATTTTAAATTGCACGCGTTGACCTTCGTCCAGCGTTTTGAAGCCTTCGCCTGTAATAGCGCTGAAGTGTACGAATACATCTTCTCCGCCTTCAACTTCGATGAAACCGAAGCCTTTATCAGCGTTGAACCATTTTACTGTTCCGTTTTGCATGTGAATTACACCTCCAAATAAAGATTAACATGTTCCTTTGTTCTTTGCAGCAAGCAAATAAAAATTCACACATTGAAAAAGGTACCAGTCATAACCTATAAGTGATCGCCCTTTACAATATGTGAATTAGGTTTTC
Source organism: Paenibacillus illinoisensis NBRC 15959 (assembly GCF_004000925.1). Classification (GTDB taxonomy): domain Bacteria; phylum Bacillota; class Bacilli; order Paenibacillales; family Paenibacillaceae; genus Paenibacillus; species Paenibacillus illinoisensis. The sequence continues at coordinate 7,493 of NZ_BIME01000024.1, forward strand.
CACTCTCTCTACAACTTGTTCTTATTATAACTCTAATTCTGCCAAAAAGCAAATCTTTGTATTTTCTTTTCAAACAGCTTTGGAAATACATGTTATTCGTGCTGCAGTGGACAAGTCTTGTTCAAAAACACATCCGCTGCTGTGCGGTCTTATGAAAGGATATGCAGATCCGAACCAACTTATACATTTTTTATAAAATATTTTGGCATGCATATCCATTTCAATTAGATTCACTTATCCTATACATCGAAATGAACCTACGTCCAAGCCCACATAAAGGCATCCCGATCCCAGGCGATCTGCCCACCATGGAGCTTTCGGAATGCTTTTTTCACTTCTTTGGATAAAGAAGCATTCCCGTTCTCATTAACAAAAACAAATTCATCACCAAAATGAGTCTTCACGTATTCAATTGCTGCTTCCTGCTTCAATGTTCCGGTAAACTTAATCTCCTGAACCATCCATTCGGCGACTTCCTGTGCTGTTTTTTCCATCCTTAATCACCTGCTGTCTATTCTAATGTGCGAAAGGGGCTGACACAGGAAACCGAATCCAGTGTCACCCCTACCGCCAGACTGAAGTATAACACGAGTACATCACAAGTGCTAAATGCGGTTACCAAGGCGCCTTAGGAACGATCTAATGTGTAACTTCATGTCCAGCAGGTCCCGCATCGGCAGAGATCCTTTTTTCTTTTCGAGCACTGTAGATCAACCATACACAATGAACAGCAAGAACGATTAACAAGAAAAGATCATAAGGAAGAGTATTCGTATCCTTGAGGTCATCACTTAGGAACTGGATCAAATTATGTATGAAGTGAAACAAAATCAAGGGAATGATGTTCCCGTTTTTCAGCATTAACAGCGCCAGTACAGCTCCGAGCAGTAATGCATAGATCAGCTGCAGCATCGTATCCGCCATACTTTGACCTGAGAGTGCATTCAACATATGTGTAATGGAAAATAAAATGCTTGAGGTCACTACCGCTGCCACTGCACTCTTGCGAAGTAATGTTTTGAAAATAAGTCCGCGGTATACGGTTTCTTCCACAAAGGCAACGAGCAGCGTAAAAAAGATAAAGAAGGTCACTTTCGCTAAAGTCAGCTCCACAAAACCTTTCAGGGCGATTGTACCCAGTACAAGGAGTAGCGGAATATAATACTTTGCGTGCTGAACCGGGATGGTTCTTAGGGAACGAAACCCTGTCTCGGCCCACCTGCGCCGCAGGGTAAGATAAATGATGAGCACAACAGCCATTGGCGTAAAGGACATAAGCACTGGGGACGTGTAATCCAATTGCTTCACCGTCGCCACAGCCCCTGCTGCAAATACAGCGAGCAAGAGCAGCAGTTCAATGATAATCACAGCCAGTACCGGTCTGCGTACGGAGAACGATGGTTTTTTTCCGGTTTGCGGGGTTGCCATGGGTGAATCAGCCTCATTTCATTGTCATTTGTCGTTGTCATGAGAATCCGATATGACAATTTAGTTGTATCATATCAGTAAACTTTCGAGTATCCTTTTTTGGATAAATTTATAAAAGTAACAAAATAGAGACTTTCTCTACCCTCTTTTCCCCTAAAATCAGGTATGGCTTGTGTTCAAAACTGTCATCATAGTAGTACGAAAGATATTGGCTGCAGGGTTAACCCTACTCTGCAGCGTCTTATATAGAGAGAAAAAAGGTAAAATAACGAACGTGCATGATGCATAACAAATCAGGGGGTCAATATGAAAGAACTATTTCTGCGCTGGGGGCATCTGCTGGCTATACTCTGCATACCACTTCAAGGCACCATATATGTTTTTCTAGGCAGTAATCCGGGTGACAATGTCTTCTACAATTACGCTTGGATTGATACACAAATTCCATTTATCAAAGAATTTATCTACCCATACATCAGTTGGATGCCTATTCTGTACCTTGGCTTTATCTATCTGGGCCTGACGAATAAATCGTTATTCTGGCGTACACTACTGACCTATAATGTCGGGGTCATCGCGGCCAACATCTGTTTCGCAGTCTTTCCAACGCATGTCCCGCGACCAATGGTTGGCGGAACCGATCTGAGCAGTACGTTAGTTCAGTTCATCTATGCCAATGATGCTCCATTCAACTGTTTTCCAAGCGTTCACTGCCTCACAAGTTATCTGCTGTTTATAATCATTAATCGGCATTTAAATTTCCGACCACTCGCCCGAATCTCCTGGTCAGTGTGGCTCTGGCTGATCATTGCTTCAACGGTGTTTGTAAAACAGCACTCCCTGCTGGATGTTGCAGGCGGAATTCTGTTTGCGGAAGCAGCGTATTGGGCCGTCCGGGCAGTCTTGGCCCGCAGCAGCCTTGCCCGCAAAAAAACGAAGCAGCGTGTAGGTGCCACCAATACAAGCAGCAATGCTTAATCACTTCTTACAAGCAGCAAGGATATATGCTGCATGAAATCAAAAGAGGGCCAGCGGCCCTCTTTTTTTGCACATCTATATATAGAAGAAACCCAAAACCGACCCACCTCCAGGGTTAATGTTCCATCTCAAATCACAGGAGGACGCTCATGGAGCCAGTCGGAAGGCTGGGTTCCGGTTATGCGCTTGAAAATGCGGTAAAAGTACGACAAGTCCCGATAACCAAGAAATTCAGCAATCTCCTGAATGGACAACTGTGATTCGGTAAGGAGATATAACGCTCGTTTCATCCGCTGGTCATGCACATACTGACTGATCGTTTGATTCGTCATGCTTTTGAACAACGCTGCAGCATAATTTGGCGTCTTGCCAATTGCATCTCCGAGATCATCCTTCGTTAACTTTTCCCGGTAATGGCGCTCGATGTATCGTTTCATCCGCTCTGCGTGCATATGTTTCTCTGGTGGGATAACTCCCCGGTCCAGTTCCCGATTCACATAAATCAACACTTCCATCAATAACGCCTGACTCATCATGACATAATAAGAAGGACGTTCCTGCCACTGCTGGTGAATCGCCTTCATGCGTTCATGAATCAGCTCGTAACATCCAGGTCTATGCCGTAACGCTTCTGCCCGTTCTAATGCAGGCAATCCATCGGCGTAATCTCCTTGCAAATGGACAACAATTTGAGTGTGCGTTACCGTAGGGATGCTTTTGCCATAATAGGAGACATCACCGGGAATCAACAACAATTCCCCCTTCTCCATAATCTGTTTCTCGCCGTTCACCCAATATACACATTTTCCATATGTAACCAGGCTCAACCGCCAGGTTCCTTCGGTTTGCACCGCTTCTTCGTACCAACCGACACCATTAATATGCCTTACTTCTAACGGAGTGATCATAACTCACCTCATTACTGGACTATACTCCAATCATTGTACTATAGTTCATACCCTGATTCGACAGAAAACGCTACAATACACACATAAGCAAAATATGAGGAGGAAATCAGCATGTTGAAAACAAAGATTATTTGTACTATGGGACCTGCTTGTGACTCGATCGAAACATTGAAAGTAATGATTCAGGAAGGCATGACGGTGGCCCGTCTGAATATGGCTCACGGTGAGCTGGAAGACCACGTTACCCGGATTAACAACATCCGCCAAGCAGCTTCCGAGCTGAACAAATATATACCTATTATGATGGACATCAAAGGACCGGAAGTTCGGATCGGCAAACTGAAAGAAGCATCCTGCCACTTGCAAGCAGGCAAAGAGCTGATTCTGACAACGGAAGAAATCCTGGGTGACGCAGAGCGCATCTCCGTAAACTATCCTGAATTGAATCTCGTTGTGAAGCCTGGAGATCGAATCCTGATTGACGATGGTCTGGTAGACCTGACTGTACTCTCTGTAGAAGGTTCGGATATTCATTGCAAAATCATCAGCGGCGGCATTCTTAAACCACGTAAAGGTGTAAACTTGCCAGGAATCAAAACGACTCTGCCGGGTGTAACCGAGCGTGACGTTATGCACATCGGATTCGGAATCGAAAACGATATCGAAATCATTGCAGCTTCCTTTGTTCGCAAAGGCGATGACATTCGTGAAATTCGCAGCATCCTGAAAGAGCGCGGTGCAGAGCACGTGCAGATCATCTCCAAAATTGAAAATCAGGAAGGTATGACCAACCTGAACGATATTATTGAAGCTTCTGATGGTATCATGGTAGCTCGTGGTGACCTCGGGGTTGAGGTACCGATTGAAGACGTACCTATGATGCAAAAAGAAATGATCGACAAATGTAACCGTGCAGGTAAACCGGTTATCGTTGCTACGCACATGCTGGAATCCATGCAAGTTAACCCGCGTCCAACCCGTTCCGAAGTCAGCGACGTAGCGAACGCCGTTCTTCAAGGTGCTGACGTAGTCATGCTGTCCGGTGAATCGGCTGCAGGTAAGTATCCTGTTCAATCTGTTCGCACAATGGCTGCTGTTGCACGTCGTGCTGAAACGATGATTGATTACAAAGAGCAATTCGGTCAAAAATCAGCTGCACAAGTAGCCGACATTACGGAAGTTATCAGTCAGGGAGCTGTAAGTTCCTCTCTTGTACTGAATGCCAAAGCGATCATCACTTCCACAGAAAGTGGCTTCACGGCACGCATGATCTCCAAGTACCGTCCGAAAGCACCGATTATCGCCGTTACTCAGCATGAAGAAGTACTCGCTAAAATTTGCTTGCTCTCCGGCGTTATCCCGGTTATGGGCGACAAAGTAACGACGACGGATGAAATGTTTGAATCTGCTACACGTAACGCAATCAAAACGGGTTATATCGAAAAAGGCGACATTATCGTGTTGTCCGCAGGTGTACCTATCGGTCAATCCGGTAATACCAACCTGATCAAGGTTCAACAAGTATAATTCAATTCAATTAATACTGTTAAAATATAGATAAATAAAATCCACCGAAGGCTCAAACTGCCATTCGGTGGATTTTTTTATGTGACGATTCAGGTATATTTTTTTACCAGCCGAAATCCAATGTTTTTCCCGTTTCTGCCCAGGTTTTGATACTGCTTAAAATCATCCACCAGCTGCTCTGCGCGTTTGCATAGGAAGGATGATTCTCCGTAAATTGATCATTGATCAAGGTCAGTTTGGTACATTCGCCCACGGTCTCGAGCTGGAAGACCACTCTGGATTCAAGATCTGTATGATTCGCATGATACGAGGGTCCGGGATGCTCCCGGTAACTGAGTCTGGATAAAGGTTCGAACTCTAAAATGTCACCGTACACATGGACGGTTTCAGCACCATCATTGCCTGGTCCTACATAAGCAAACGGCTGGCCTGGTTGAAAATTGGAACGAAGTTCACTGCCAAAGAAACTGCTTCGTGTGCCGTCAGGTGAAATCAGGGCATTCCACACGTCTTCCAGCCCGGCATTGATATAAAATTCATATTTTAATTCCATGAACTCACTCCCCTATGCAATGGATATGCGATCTACCAACTCGCACTCCTATCCTATCGTTATACCCCTAACTTCGTATTGTAAAAACACGACAACCGGAAAAATAAGAGTAGGATTATAGAGAATACCTTGTTCCATAACGGATAACTGAACCATATAGTTCTTTCCCAGAAGATCAGATATACTAAAATGGAATGAAATAACAGCAGTAGTACCATGAGTTTGCCCTATTCATTGGTGGGGCGTTCATCAGAAAGGAAGCAAAGCATGAGCCAAACTACGAATATTATGGGTATTCCTTTTCCCAACCTTACCATGGAGCAGACCGTCACCATTCTAGGCGATGTTGTAGATCAGCGTAGCACTGAACTCTTTCATGTCATTACAGGAAACCCGGAAATCGTCATGTCGTGTCAAAAGAACCAACCACTCCGGGCGATCGTGGATCAAGCCGGACTGGTGACCGCTGATGGGGCAGGCATCGTGATGGTCTCACGCTTCCGAGGCGGGCAATTGACTGAGCGGGTAACCGGCTGTGATCTTTTATTCCGCTTATTGGAAGAGGGAAACCGGAAAAGTTGGTCCTTCTATTTGCTTGGAGCAGAAGAGAAGGTTAGTAAACGGGCAGCGGAAGTCATAGAGGAGAATTATCCGGGTGTAATCGTTAGCGGCAGGCACCATGGTTTTTTCTCAACGGATGAGGAAGAGCACATTGTGGAGGAAATTCGCAATGCACAACCAGACTTTCTTATTGTCGCAATCGGAGCACCGAATGCCGAACACTGGATCGACAAACACCGCCATCTGCTGAATGCTCGTGTAGCCATTGGCGTCGGAGGAAGCCTGGATATCGTCGCAGGCAAGACCAATCGTGCCCCGGCCTCTTGGCAAAAGCTAAATCTGGAATGGTTGTACCGGCTGCTCAGCCAGCCCTCAAGATGGCGAAGACAGCTTATATTGCCACGTTTTGCTGTTCGAGCACTGCTGTTCCGAGAGCAGAAGTGACCGGACAACACCCATGTTTTTCTGTACCTGCGAACACAGGGATAGCCACATTAAATACAGAGGAGATGAACAAGATGGAATCCTCAACCCATATCAGCAGACCCAGCATGGGCTTGCTTCAACTGGACGAAGGCAACAAAAGATATGAGCTAACACGACATGCTCCAGCGGAAGTGCTCAGTCCTTTTGTTAAACATTACTGGATGGTATCGTGGGATCTTACAGGTCTTGAATCCTATCCACAGCATGTGGTGCCCAATCCCTGTGTTAATTTGGTTGTAGAGCGGGGTAACACGTTTTTCTTCGGTCCTTCCGGACGCAAATTCTCCTATCTCATTCGCGGAAAGGGGCAGGTGTTTGGCGTAAAGTTCCGACCGGGTGGATTCTATCCCTTTGTTCGCCTCCCTATCTCATCATTGTGTGAACAACCGTTGGAAGTTTCCCGTGTGCTTGACGTCAGCGCAGCATCATTGGAAGAACAACTGCTCACAGATGGACGTGATGTCGATAAAGTCAGTTACATGGATCAGCTTCTATGTGCACACCTTCCAGCTGAGGATACCCAAGCGAGACTGGTTCACGATATCGTGCAGCAGATTGAACTGAACCGGGAACTGTTGAGGGTGGATGATCTGTCGTCCTTCTGGAACATTCATACAAGAAAACTCCAGCGCCTGTTCAATCAGTATGTAGGAATCGGCCCCAAAACGGTAATCAAGCTCTACCGACTGCAAAATGCAGCCGAACTGATTGACCGCGGTCTTCACTGCGATCTGGTTAAGCTATCTCAGGAGCTTGGATACCATGATCAGCCTCATTTCATCAAGGATTTTAAATCCATTATCGGGAGCACACCCGAGGAATACATTCATTCACGCAAAAACCTGCCCCCAAATATCAGGACAGGCGTATAACTTCAATCGTATCACCTGTACGGATTGCACCTTCCCGCTCAACCGAGCAGACAATACCACGTTTTTTGCGGGCGGCAGGCACGAATTTTTTGCGCAAACCATCCTGTTCATAGACTTGCTCAATCACTTTCCCTGGATGAACACAAGGAAGATTCTCCCCTTCACATATCAAACCTGTCCCGTCAGGAAACAGAAGCCGCGTTCCGGCAGGCAGCTCAGTTAAGCGGTCAATGCCACGAACCAGCATATTGGCACCAAGCCACTCCGGACGAATTTCGGGAATGTTCATTTTCTCTGCGATGAGAGCACATTCCTCCTCCGACACAATACTAATCTGCCGACGATTGGCAATCATCGTGCCCCGCTTATATATCTTCTGTCTGGAGTCCGCCGGACGCAGCAGGCCATAATGACGGTCTCCCGGTATTCCAGCAAGCTCAATATCGATTAACGGTACGGTCCGCGTAACAAACGTCGATGGATCGTCTGCAAGCAGCACGAATTGAACGGTTCCCATGCCAATCTCCTCTTTTCCATGAGCAATTCATCTCTTCGAATATATTATTACCCAACAGGCAGACTTCAGCAATCGGCATTTGTTGATCCTGCAAATGAACTTACTCCGAGCTCCTCATCACGTGAGATCCGCTAACTTCCTTCCCCTTAGGTAACATCAGCACCAAAATGAACGCACCTGCCAGAAAGAGTACACCACTCACGGTAAATACCGTCGTTAGGCTCAATTGATTCATTAGATAACCTGCAGACGACATGCTAATGACCATCATGCCCATAAACACCGGAGTAACTGCCCCTCCCACTCGGCCAATAAAGGTCGTATCCGTATTGCGCATAATCATCGTCTGAATGCCTACATGAATCCAAGGATAAAAGAAACCGTTAATCACCTGAGCAATCATGGTCAGCAGAATATTGGCGGACCAGCCCATCACGATTGTTCCGAGCGCACTGATTAGCAAACCTGAAGCGAGCAGCACTTGAGGCTGAAGTTTTTTGGCTGCACTCATGATGATTGCGCCCCCGACCAGCATGGCTGCACCATTAACCATGAGCAGCCACTGTAGAAAAGTTTTGTCCTGCCCCAGATTATCGATGACAACAAAGAGCATCAACGGTTGTATCAACCCTGCAGCCAGCCCGGCTACCGCAAAAGTCATGACCAGTGCCCGAAGAGCAACATTGGCATACACATATCGAAATCCCTCAGCCAACTCTTGATGGAAGGAACCCCGAATGCCTGTAGCCACAGTACCCCCTTCATCTTTAGGTAACCGCGAGAGAACCAGCCCGGATAGCAGAAACATCACAGCTGTAAGAACAAGAGATACTTCGATCCCGTAGTTCTGATAGATGACCGTTCCAATCATGGGACCAACCACCATGAAGACAGCAACCATCGTTTGAAACATGGCCATTACTCCCTGCAACCCCTCACCTGGGACGTGCTGCTTGAACAGCTTCATTGCAGAGGGCTGTGAAAATTGAGAGAAAACTGCTGAAACCAAGGTACCCAACAACACTGAATACCAGGGACCAAACATTAAGGCAACCAGCACAACTACCGCAGAAAGTGAGGAAAGCAGATCACACCACACCATGGTACGTTTGGGCCTCCAGCGATCAGCGAAGGTTCCTCCGATTATTGCAAAAATAAAGATGGGTGCATACTCCGCCACAGAGATCCATGATACGGCCTGCGGATCATTGTTGGTCAGATCAGTCACATACAAGAGTATGGCAAAATTGCGTATCCAGATCCCCAATTGCAGAAGTAATCGCGAAATGACTATGGTCAGTACATATGGATTACGAAACACTTTAACTCCTCCTTCGGACTTTTCAAACAAATTATTATAAATTATGTTTGTTTATTTATAGATAATATAATTTATTGTTTGTAAATAAGCAACAATTTGTTTGTTCAATTGTCCTATCCATATTTATTTCACCCAATTTATTTGTATAAAATTTAATTAGTACTTTTAGTTGTGGATGCAAACATTTATACTGAGAAGATAATGAAATAAATTACATAAAAGAAAGCAAGGTGTTCGTATTGATCGGTTCAGTTTTTGTGGCTCTGGTAGCCATTGAACACATTTACATCATGATTATGGAGATGTTTATGTGGACTCGTCCACGTACAATGAAAACCTTTGGTCTCACACCAGAATTCGCAGAATCAACCAAGTCTCTGGCAGCTAACCAGGGGCTTTACAACGGTTTTCTCGCAGCGGGGCTAATCTGGGGATTGGTGTATCCAGACACGGTGATTGGTCAGCACATTCAGATCTTCTTCCTGGCTTGTGTCATCATCGCAGCCCTATACGGAGGAGCAACTGCTTCCCGGTCTATTATCGTCAAACAAGGATTGCCAGCAATGATCGCATTGCTTCTGGTGCTTTTCCTCTAATCAGCTCTTGAGTGGTAACTCACTGCCCTTATTCATTACAGACCAGAGTATGGTATGGTAAGGTAATAATGGAATCAGTTATACCCATTACTGTGATGGATTTGGAAAGGAGAATGTCTCATGGGACTGTTTGACAAGCTTCGGCGTCGCAAAAAGGAACCTGTATCTGTAGGCGGAGCCGTCGAATCTTCTTCACATAGTGAAACCATTGTTGGTTTTGTCCTTTTGGAACAGGATGACTGTGATTTTGATCAATTCATCCACACGATGAAGAAGGATTGGGATATTAATATCGAAGAGAGTTCAGAAGAGGGTAACCTTTTCTTTGAGGTAGATGGGATGCAGGTGGTGTGTGCTTATATCGGTGCCCCTGTTCCTGACCGGGAAGTAGAGGAGAACGCCAAATTAAATATATTGTGGCGTGAAGCCGAACAAGTTACTTCCAGGCATCAATCACAGATTATCGTCTCTGTTCTGAACGCACCGGATGCGATCCAGGGACATATCGTGTTTACCAAGACAGCAAGTGCACTGTTACAGCTTGACCATGCACTCGCCATATATTTGGCACCACTTGTTGTCGAGGCACGTCAGTATGTTGAGACAAGTTATATCCTCAAGCAGGACGAGCTGCCTGTTTCCCTATGGATTTTTATCGGTATGTATCAGAATGCGGAAGGCGCTTCAGCTTATACGTATGGATTGCGTAACTTCGGAAAAGAAGAGATCGAGATTATACATTCAACCAACCCATTAAGTGATGTATTTGAAATGATGTTTATGACGATGACCTATGTGGTTGAAAATGACGTCACGTTGCACGATGGGGAAACCCTCGGGTTTACAGCTGAGCATAAGCTCCCGATTACCCGTTCTAAGGGAGTAGCTACAGAAGGCAGCAGTCTAAAGATCGGATATTAATTAACATGTAGTCATAAGAAGCAACCCACAGGGGCAAGCTCAGCATCCCCCTATTTGTCTCCTGAAATAAATAGAGCCTTCTAGAGCATTAACCTGGGCGGCTCTATTATTTTTGGCGGCTATATCACTCTCATCCTAGATTCCCTAAAATTAACTCTGCTAGTATAAAAATAGTTCATAAGTATTACATAATCTCGAAAATTTGTTTCAACGCCCGATTTTCGGGTATAATTAATAGGTCAATAGACTTATATATTACATAATTTTTTCGAGGGAGTTGCCTGTATGTCTGTACGACGTTTGGATTCAAAGGAACCTATTATTGAAATAATCTGGGATGGCATGGTTTCCCCTGAAGAAGTAGAACAAACGAATCGGGAAATTCAACATATTGCGCAGCAATTGAATAATTCGTTTGATGTACTGGTTGACATGCGAAACATGAAGGCTTTCTCCCAGGAAACCAAAGAGAAAATTGTGGAGCACCAAAAGCTGCTCACACAATGGGGTATGAGACGTGCGAGTGTTGCGGTCGGCAGTGCCATTGCGAAGATGCAGCTGAATCGAATCTCCAAGGAATCGGAGCATCAGACGGAATTCCAATGGGAAACATATGATGAAGCACTAGCATTTTTGACGAAATAAGAGAAGCGTTCCCTTATGGGAACGCTTCTTCTATGTTTAGATCCATTTAGACTCCCGTAGTACTCAAAGGGCTGGATGAAGTCGACATAACATGGTGACCGATGTACCACACATCCCAATCTCCTCGAATCCAAAACGCCGGTAAAGTCGGATGGCTGCATTGTCTGGATCTACGCTGAGCGACACTGCCTCAATCCCCCTCTGCCGAGCTTCTTCCAATGCTGCTTGCATCAGAAGAGTGCCCAATCCTTTTCCCCGTGCTTCCTCAATGACTGCCATGCCCATCTCTGGTGTAGCAGCGTTCACGTAACCGTATCCGGCATTCTGCTCATCATACAAACGTAAAGTGATCGAACCCAGTTTCCTGCCTAATGTATCTACCGCGATATATCCAAAATCTCCTGTTCTTCCCCAGCCTTCCACGTACTTGGATAGTTCTGGAGAATGGACAATCCCAGGTTCCAAAAATTCATCACCCACCTGGGTATGTAGGGAAGCGTATAACATCTCCCACAGGAACGGAACATCTTCCGTCTCTACAGGACGCACATGGTACTTGGTCATGATTCTTCCTCCTTTATTCCCTCAAAGAGGCGCTCCATCTTGTACCAATTCATATCTTGCGACACCTTATAGTCCTGTAGTTTATCTCGCGTATCATTACCGTCATAGATCGTCATTGAATGTTTGTTATATAGGGTAATTCCAAAACCATTGATTTCACGTTCCTCTTTGTTAATCATCAGACGCCACTCATAATAATAGGGAGATTCCCGTTCCGTATCCCTCCGATTAATCTTCTTCAATTCAATGTCCTTATAGTCCTTCAGAAAGTCCTGAATTTCCCCCGCATCCTTGATGATCACTTCCTCCCTGTCCCCCGATGTACTTGAAAATCTCGTGATTTCTAACCGGTCGAATTTGTCCAGCATGGTCATGTGATCCGTAACCTCTGCCCGAAACGTGGTATGTTGTTTAGATATGTATACGGGTATCGCTGTAGCTACTAAGACAAGTAAAATAACGATACCCAAAATCAGCTTTCTTTTTCTATTCATAAATCAACCTCCTCTCGTTAACCTATATGCACCTGAGTCCATCTATAGTTGGAAAAATCCGGATCCGCTAAAATGAAGTGGATCCCTCGCCCTCTGATGCTGGGCTCCCCATTCTTCTTGTCTCTCTAAGTGTTCTACGTATCCACTAAAACTGAGCTGTAATCGAGAGCGATCCTGCAGCGTACCCAAGACATAATTTCTCACAAGTTCTATTGAGCTGGAATCATCAGAGGAGAGATAACCGGTGTTCTCATACACTTTGCGGAACTCTTTTCGTATCATGTCACCACTTCTGACCTCTCTTACTTGTACCAAAACTCCTGCCTGTGCTGAAATTCCTTCTTCCAGGGCTATAGTGGCCGCGTACTCTGCGTCGTAGCACTCCATGATTAGTGAAGGTGTTTGTTCCTCTGTGGTGTCGGCCTTCTGGCACTCTTGCTCCTGCTTGATGAGTTCCTTCGATGTTCTCTCACCCGTAAGTTCAGTATATCTCTCTTGAAACTGTTCAGGAGATAGTTTCGTAACTTCCCAGTCCATCACATTAGTCTGAGAAGGATCCTGTATGAGGGATTCAACTGCTGACTCTGTGGTGATCTCCTTCTGACCAGAAGAAAAATCCAGTAGGAATAAGCCCACAATGAAACATATGGATGCAGCAAGTCCCCACCTTTTAATAAAATCACCCATCTTTCTCATCCTAATTTCTTATAAAAATTGGATATCGTATGTTACTTTCAGTATACCATTTCATCCATATATTGTTCTATATTAATACATCCATCCAAACCAACATATTGAACATTATAGCTACCCTATGCGAAAAAACAGCTTACCTCCCCCTACCAAGCAGCAGCTGGATTACATCATACCAATTCGATTTCATCATGCCTTCTGGTCCCGTGCTCCACACGGAATAAGCCGAATCCATCCTCCTACGAGGTTGAATACGGCTTGTTTGTATGTCTCACCCGAGCGGATGTGATGCTGGATCCCTGAATTAAGAACGAATGGAGACATCCCCCGTTGACTCTCTGATCACCAGCTCGGGTTTCAGAACCAATTTCTGTGGCCGTTTGTGCTCATCCTTCAACTCATCGATCAGCAGATCCACAGCACGATGCCCCAAATCCTCAATAGGCTGGGCAACCGTCGTAAGCGGTGGATTGGTCACGGATGCGAGAATGGTATTGTCGAATCCGATGATGGAGACATCTTCAGGGACTCGCAGGCCGAGCTCTTTTGCTGCCTGCAACGCACCAATGGCCTGCATGTCATTACAGCAAAATATGCCGGTTGGCCGGATGGTTTGCCCGAGCAGCACAAGCACCTCCTCTTTGGCTGATTTTATGTCCGCGGTTGATTCCCTGACCTGGGAAGATTCAAGAGCAAGACCTGCTTCCTCCACTGCTTCCCGGAATCCTAGTATACGTTCCTTACTGCTGCTGACCTTGAGGGGCTCTGACACCACCGCAAGGCGGGTATGACCGAGCTGAAGCAAATGCTGCGCGGCCAGTGCGCCTCCGAGCCTGTCATCGATTGTAACGGTGTGCACCGAGAGGGATGGCAGTTGACGGGCGATTAAGGCAACAGGTATGGATTGCTGCAAAAGGGGTGACAAAATCTCGGCATTATCAATACCCGTTCCGATCATCATGCCATCAACTCTTTTTTGCTGAAGCAGGTTCAAATAGCGCTCTACCCGCTCGTCCTTATTGTCCGTGCTGCAGATCACGACACTGTACCCCAGCTGACGGCTCCGGTCTTCTACCGCTCTGGCAAGCTCGGCAAAATACGGATTGGATATATCGGGTACAAGCAGACCGAGCGTATAGGTTTGCTTGCCTGTAAGTGCAGCTGCAATCGCGCTAGGTTGATAGTTAAGGCGCTCCATGATCTCCATAACCTCAGCGCGCCGCTTTTCACTGATTTTCCCTTTACCGTTAATGACCTGTGAGACTGTGGCAATGGATACGCCCGCCTCTCGTGCAATATCATAAATGGTTGCTTTCATTGTTAATTCCCCATCTGTGCTATATACAAGATCCTTATATATAGGTAATCGTTTTCTTCTCATTATGCAGGGGGAAGTCTGCATTCGCAACTCGAAGCCATTCTGGAAGTGGGGATGAGACCGAATTACCTTTTCATCAGCCAATCATGGTCAGGGTCATTATAAAATTTCCAGGTTCGAGTCGGGCCCGCCATCACATTAAGGTAATACACCTCATATCCCGGTGGAGCACCTACTGGGTGGTATCCGCAAGGGACAAGCACAACTTCACCATTGTTCACTGCCAGTGTCTCATCCACTGACCGATCATCCGTGTAAATGCGTTGAATGGCAAACCCCTGCTCGGGCTGCACCCGGAAGTAATAGGTCTCCTCCAGTAGTGATTCTTCAGGCAAGGCATCCCGGTCATGTTTATGCGGCGGATAACTCGACCAATGTCCATCAGGCGTAAATACTTCAACGACGAGCAGACTGTCCGCTTCCTTCTGTTCCGGTAATATGTTATGAATCTGGCGCTCCAGATTGCCATACCCGCGGGTCTCTACTCCAACGTCTTCCGGTGTGATGAGACGAGCTGGATATGTTCCTTTGCCTGGTGCCGCACATATGGCTATTTCCAATGCCGAAAGAGCCTTGATCTCCACCTGATCGGAGCTAGAGACATAGACGGAATAAGGAGGTGTTTTCTCAAATATGCTCATTCTCTTCCCAACGTTCTCCCACGCATGCTCCCGCGTACTTATATTGGCCAGCCCGCTAAGCAGTACGATACAGAGTTCCTGATCACCGCTCTCGCGGGTGAAGGATTGCCCTTCTGCAAGCTGTACTACCTGAAACCCAACATATTGCCAACCAGCAGACTCTGGAGTTACGTGTATAAGCGTGCCGTCCCCCTCCGAATGTACTGCCGGTTTTACGATACGTTCTGACATGCTGCAGCCTCTCCTTTCTGTGCGCACGCTGAAATGAATTTTTAGGGCGATGCAGTTTGAGATTCCATTGTCACCCCGGTGACTTCTCGCAGCTTGACAGGTCTCCCCTGTTCCATGGACATCCTTGCAGCCAGTGCAATCCGTTCAGCCTGAACCGCATCATGGCCGTCGACAGTAACAGGTGTATCCTTCAGGATCGCTTCAATAAAAAGGGCCGTCTCCTGCACATAAGCCTCATTGTATCTTTCCAGAAAAAAGTGAAGCGGTTTATCCCGCATAAGCCCTGCCGCTGTACTAATCTCTGCCGTATTGGGATGATCGTTTGCAGCTGCTGCACTGCCCAATGAGCCAAACACCTCGACACGCTGATCATATCCGTATAACGCTTGGCGGCTGTTATCAATGACCCCGATGGCTCCATTTTCAAAACTCATCGTCACAATGGCTGTGTCCACATCTCCATGCTCTGCAAAAACAGGGTGGATCAGCACATTCCCTTGGGCATATACTTCCTCTACTTCACTTCCCGACAGATAACGTGCCATATCAAAATCGTGAATCATCATATCCATGAAAATCCCGCCAGATACCCGGATATACTCCGCGGGCGGCGGGCTTGGGTCCCGTGAAGTGATTTTGATAATATGCGGATCACCGATCGTCCCCTCCTGCACGTGGTCCCGCACCCGTTTGAAGTTGTGATCGAAACGGCGGTTGAATCCGATTTGCAGCTTCACGCCTGCCTTTTGCACAGCCGCTACAGCCGCTTGGGTTTGAGCCAAATCCATACTGACCGGCTTCTCGCAGAAAATATGCTTGCCCGCTTGCGCTGCTTGTTCAATTAAGGGTACATGCGTATCCGTCGAGGAGCAGATCAGCACAGCATCCACGTTCGGCATCGAGATAAGCTGATTGCTGTCTGTCGTTACAACCGAAATTCCCCGGACGGAGGCCCAAGCCTCCAGCTCAGGCCCCGCAAACAAATCACTGATTCCTACAATTTCGGCATGCGGGTTGCGCAGGAGATTGTCTGCATGAATTTTACCGATCCGCCCGGCACCGATAATGCCAATTCTCACTCTGTCCTTGCCCATTTTGTTATCCTCCCTGTCCCTGTTCGCTCGCTATAGGATGAAGTCTCCCTCTTGGTCTGGCTTATCCCTAGGGTTGTTACCAGCGGGCCGTCACCATCTTTTTGCGCGTATAAAATTCAACACCATCCGTACCGTTGGCGTGCAGGTCACCGTAGAAGGATTTCTTCCAGCCGGAAAAAGGGAAAAAGGCCATTGGCGCAGGTACGCCCAGGTTAATACCAAGCATGCCTGCATCAATCGTTTCACGGAATTGTCGCATGCTCGCCCCGCTACGAGTGAACAAGCACGCCCCATTGGCAAAGTCGGAACGATTCGCCAGCTGGATTGCTTCCTCGAGCGTATCTACTCTAGATATGGAGAGCACAGGGGCGAAGATCTCATCCTTCCAAATTTTCATGCTGCTCTGAACCTCGTCGAATATGGTGGGTCCAACAAAATATCCGGACGTGCTTGCCGCTTCATCCTTGCGGCCGTCGCGGATCAAGGCTGCGCCTTCCTGTTCTCCAGATTCAATGTAGCTGAGGGTACGTTCTTTATGCGGACCTCGAATGACCGGACCGAGGAACACACCCTCATCTAAACCGTTGCCTATCGTGATATTGTCCGCTGCTTCCACCAGCTTTTGGACCAACGCATCTGCAATATCACCAACGGCCACGACAACCGAACAGGCCATGCAGCGTTCTCCGGCTGAGCCAAAAGCTGCACTGGTGATCTCCTTCACCGTCAGGTCAAGGTCGGCATCCGGCATGACGATCGAGTGGTTTTTGGCACCGGCGAGTGCCTGCACCCGTTTTCCGTGCGCGGATGCAGTAGTGTAGACGTATTCAGCCACAGGCTGTGAGCCGACAAAAGAGATGGCTTGAACATCCGGATGTTCAAGCAGTCCGTTCACGACGTCATGCGCACCGTGAACGATGTTAAGTACACCGTCCGGAAGCCCGGCTTCCTTGAACAGCTCAGCCAGGCGCCCTGCGAGCAGCGGTGTTCGTTCGGAGGGCTTCAGCACAAAGGTATTCCCACACGCAATCGCCAGCGGGAACATCCAGCACGGTACCATCATTGGGAAGTTGAAAGGGGTGATCCCCCCTATAACGCCGATCGGGTACCGATACATGCCTGATTCCAGCCCTGTGGCGATATCTGGCAGCTGCTTGCCCATCATCAGATTCGGGGCACCCGCCGCGAATTCGACACATTCAATGCCCCGCTGTACTTCCCCGTAGGCTTCGGCATAGCTTTTGCCGTTCTCCAATGTGACCAGCCGGGCCAGTTCTTCCCAGTGTTCCACCAGCAGCTGCTGGTAGCGGAACAAAACACGCGCACGGCGAGGAACTGGTGTGCTGCTCCAGGATGGGAATGCCTCTCTTGCCGTTTGGACCGCGAGATCCACGTCTGCCTGTTCTGACAGCGGTACGTGTGCAATGACTTCCTCCGTAGCCGGATTCATGACCGGCTCGGTTCGGGTTGCCACCGGGGCTACCCAGGCACCCCCGATCCAGTTTTGTACCATCGTCACGGTTGTGGACGCTTCCGAAATCCCTTTTCCCATAGCCCTGTCTCCCTTCGCTTATATATGTTGCAGCCATTCCTTAGTGATTCAGGACACTATAATCTCGCCCCGATTACAGCGCTCAATATAGTCATTCACCTGTTCCACCGTTGGCATCGCATCCGAACAGCTGTGACTAGAAATGACGATACTCGCTGCTGCGCTGCCGTACGCCATACTGCGTTCAATCGTCCAGTTCTGCATTAATCCGTACAGGAATCCTGCTGCATAGGAGTCGCCAGCTCCAAATGTTTTCACCACACGCGCTGGGTAGCTGTCTGCACGATGGGATAACCCTTCGCGGGTATAGGCAATGGATCCTTCCTTGCCATGCTTGATAACAACAATTTTTGCTGAGTAGTCAAACCACTTTTGCGAGGTCACCTGATCGCTGCGCTGTGTATTAAGGTCAAACGTCTCCATCATGTCGAATTCCTCACGGGTACCCAGGATGATATCGCATTTTTCGGCTGCAAGGTTGTAATACACTGCTGTTTCTTCCGCCGATGTCCAGGTGTAAGGACGATAATCGAGATCAAATACAATGACGGTTCCATGTTTTTTTGCATACGTTAGTGCCTGAAATACCGCTTCACGAGATGGACTCTGGGCAAGAGCCGTTCCGGAAATTAGCAGTACTTTGGAACCCTCGATCAGCTGCTCCTGCACTTCACGGGCTTGTAACAGCAGATCAGCTACATGGTCTCGGTACATCAGTATGCTGCAGTCGGTTGGACTTTTGATCTCGGTAAAAGCAAGCCCTGTCACTGCTCCTGTGTCATCGGTTACCACATTGGACGTATCAATTCCGTTGCGTTCCAGATAACTATGGATGAACCTTCCCATCTGGTCATTGGCGATTTTCCCGATAAAAGCCGTCTCCATGCCGAGCCTGGACATGCCAATCGCAATATTGGCCGGAGATCCACCTACATACTTCGTAAACGTCATCGTCTCTTCCATCGGACGGTTAATCTCATTGGCGTTCAAGTCAATGCATAGTCTTCCGATTGCGGTAAAATCCGTCTTCCTGGAAGCAGGAAAGGAAACGTAAGCCATGGCTCAGAACCCCTTTCTGTAAATGGAATAGTGTTCTAGATTGAAGGTGCTGAACGATCCAGATAAAACCTACTCTTCTCTCCGAATACACCTTCTGTCTACATTGGTATTTTGATATGCACCTATGAAAAACACCTTCGTTACCTAACCCTATGGAAATCATAATAAACTCATGCCGAATTAGATGGTCTACCTAATTAATGAATTCATGTACAAGAGGGAACGTTTCGCATACTCATATGGGTTATGAATGGCAGGATCCTGCTCGCCTTCAAGCATCGCCCACCCATCGTATCCCCGATCAACCAATTCCTGCAGAATCGGTGCAAAATCAATGCATCCATCCCCGGGTACAGTAAATACCCCTTTGCGAATACAGCCGACAAAATCAGATTGTGCTGCCCGTGCCTCATCCAGAACATCCGGACGGATATCTTTTAAGTGAATATAGGCAATCCGGTCATAATGCTTACGCAGCAGAGCAAGTGGATCAGCTCCCCCGTAGTAGGCATGACCCGTGTCATAAAGCAAGTAAACGAGAGTAGGATCGGTCAATTCCATCAACCGGTCGATCTCCTCCGGCCGTTCCACTACGGTGCCGCCATGGTGATGGTATGTCAGTTTCAATCCATGTTCTCGTGCAATGGCACCAGCCTCGTTCAACCCTTCAGCAAGGATGTGCCACTCGGATTCACTGAGTCTTAGCACTTCCTTCTCATGCGGAGTCCGCCGTGGATCAAAATGCAGGGAACCCCCGACCTCTGCTGTACTAATGACCGTACTACCCATCGATTGCAGAAACTCCGTGTGTCTGCGATAGCTGTCCAGCTCTGATTTCCGGTATGCCGGGTCGGAGAGCAATACCGACTTCCACTGGGAAACGAGACGGATATTGCGCTTATCTAATTCCTCACGCAGTGCGGCTGGATCCGTTGGATATTTGCGCCCCATCTCCGTACCAGTCAGTCCGAGTCGCTGAATATCATCCAAAATCTGCTCACACGTCGTGTTGTCTCCATGCTCCTTCACATCCTCGCCGACCCAGTTGATCGGATGAATCCCGAGCTGAAATGGCAGCTTGTTCATGGCTCCACATCTCCTTTATTTGAGTTCAGCATCTTGTCTGTTCAGATATACAGTGCTGAATTAAATGAGATTTACTTTGGCACGGCTGGCTTGCATTGCATGATGAGCATTTACCACCTTTTCTTCCGTTGATACTTCCGGCACGCCAACATTCCACCAGGATTCATATCCTCCTGCATTTGTCCCTGGTACAACCGGAATCTCGATAAGTGTCGTCACGCTCTCATTCCTAGCATCCCTGAGCGCCTGCTCCAGCTGCTCTGCTGTTTCCGCTCGATATGCTTGTGCTCCCAGACTGCGGGCATGTGCTGCAAAATCCATCGGCATGTAATCCCCTGTCAGTCGTCCACTCTCCGATTCCCTATAACGAAACTCGTTGCCGAATCCGTCACTGCCGTGCTCACGCTGCAAATTATGAATGCATTGGAATCCATTGTTATTGAATAGCAAAATGGTGAACTTCTTCTGTTCCTGCAGGCTGGTCACCAACTCGGAATGCAGCATCAGGTAACTACCGTCACCAACCATGGCATATACTTCCCGATCCGGCTCTGCGAGCGCTGCTCCAAACGCACCACTCACCTCATAGCCCATACAGGAGAAGCCGTATTCCATGTGATACGTCTTCGGTGCTGCTGCTCGCCACAGGCGATGCAAATCTCCGGGCAGGCTTCCTGCCGCACACACGATGATGGAAGATGGATCAATGGTCCGATTAATAATTCCAACGGCGGTGGTCTGTGCCAAGCCGGCTTCGTGCTTTAGTTCATACAACCGATCTACTTCTCGGTTCCATTCACCCCGCAGATCAGCAACCTCGGATGGGCCGTAGCCGCTACGGTATCCCCGTTCCTGCATTGCCGTTTTCAGGGCTTGCAGACCTTCCCGTGCATCTGCCAGGATGGCTTCCCCGCCCAGCTTGGCTGCATCCATACCGTTCAGGTTTAGGTTGATAAATGTCACTTCAGGATGCTGAAAAGCGGATCGGGACGCCGTCGTGAAATCCGAGAACCGGGTGCCGACGCCGATCACAACATCTGCTTCTCTCGCAAGTCGGTTTGCCGCCAGAGAGCCTGTAACCCCGATGGCCCCCACGTTGAGTGGATGGTCCCAGGACAGTGCACTTTTGCCAGCCTGGGTCTCGGCAACCGGAATGCCAAATGCCTCGGCGAAGGCAGCAAGCTGAACAGACGCCTCGGAATACAACACACCGCCGCCAGCAACCAGCAGCGGCTTCCTGCCACGGGCCAGCTGTTCCGCAGCCCGTTCAATGGCTGCCTGAACCGGGGGGCGGCGGTCCAGGTAATGCACCTTGCGGGCGAAGAACGCTTCCGGGTAGTCGTACGCCTCTGCCTGCACATCCTGCGGCAGTGCCAGCGTTACCGCTCCCGTCTCCGCTGGATCCGTGAGAACACGCATTGCCTGTGTTACAGCAATCATTAACTGTTCAGGACGTACAATGCGATCCCAATACTTGCTGACCGCTTTAAATGGGTCTGTAGCCGAGACGGTATAATCACTGCTCACCTCAAGCTGTTGCAGTACTGGGTCCGGCTCACGTGTGGCAAAGTTATCTCCAGGAAGCAGAAGTACAGGAATCCGGTTCACGGTCGCTGTTGCAGCTGCGGTAATCATATTCAACGCACCTGGGCCGATCGATGTGGTACACGCGTATATTTGTCTGCGATTCTTCTGCTTGGCATATGCCGCTGCAGTGTGTACCATACCCTGTTCATTCTTGCCTTGCATGTACGTCAGACTTCCTGGGCTGCGTTCCAGTGCCTCTCCTATTCCTGTAACATTACCGTGTCCGAAAATACCGATAACACCCTTCACGAATTTGGTCTCAACACCATCTACGGAAATATACTGCTGATCCAGATAGCGGAGCAGTGCCTGGGCCATGGTCAGCCGGATCGTTGTCATGGATTTCGTCTCCTTTCCCTTTACGGGTAAAGCGCTTAATCTGCGTTAAGTTTAAGCGCCTTACCCGTAAAGGTTAAGCGCTTAATTGGTATAGTATTACATCATGGCTAAATAGGCAAGATATTTTTGTAAGCGTTTTATAAAAAATGAGGGCTACTCTGATCTATAAGCTGCCAATCAACATATCACAGGGTGAGTTGTATTTGTTCAAGTTCAAAAGGATGTAATTGCAGAGAGTATGTAGTCTGGTGAAAACCCTAAAAGCACAAAAAAAAGAGATGATCATGATCATCTCTTTTTTCTCTATATCGGTAAGCGGGTGATGGGAATCGAACCCACGCTATTAGCTTGGAAGGCTAAAGTTCTACCATTGAACTACACCCGCGTAAAATAATATC
>NZ_BIME01000025.1 GCF_004000925.1 Paenibacillus illinoisensis NBRC 15959
GGTCACATTCTCACGTCCTTACGACTATATGACTACGGAGGCCGAATTTCGTTACAGCCTGGACAATAGATTTTTAATTTTCGTGTGACAATAGGTCATGGGAATTCTTCAAAACATCGTATCATTTCATTGTAGCTTAGGGAGGAGATCGTCTTGCGGATTTAATTCAAATCGTTCAACCCATGAAAAAGAAAATGACAGTCCAGAATATGAAAATAAAGTTCTGAACTGTCAGGTTTGATGAACTATCGTTTCCCTTTAGCTTAATCCAGTCGAATATGGGACACACTGGCGAATGCTCTCTCTGTTTACATTCAGGATAATGTCCTTTAGTTCAATCAGAGTCTTGATACGACAGCTGGCCTGTGAGAAGTCATGTGTTTTGGTGAAGTCGTTATGGACAATCGCACAGTCGATACCAGCAGCTACGGCTGAGCTCAAGCCTCTGTTTGAATCCTCTACAACCAGGGTCTCTTCTTTGGTAGCTCCGAAGCGCTTTAGGCCGGTCAAGTATGGTTCTGGATGCGGCTTGGTTCGCTCGTAGTCCTCGCGAACAAGGACGAATTCCATGAATTTTGTGATCTGGCGATTTTCATGGATAAGTTGAAAATCCGTACGTTTTGCAGTCGTCACGATGGCCATGCGGACGTACCTTGACAGTTCGGCTAGAGTTTCAACTACGCCTTCAATCTCTATGGCTTCTGTTCTTAGATATTCCTGATAATAGGTGTTACGGGCCTCACGCTGCTTTCTAATAGTCAGATCATCAATACCTGCCGCCTTTGCTTGGGCCCAAGTGCCCAATGATTGAGTCATGTCGCGGAGGTATTGATCTTTATCCAAGGTAAATCCAATGTCAGCCAGAGCACGTTCTCCCGCTTTGTAATACCAGAATTCAGTATCAACCAGAACACCATCATGATCGAAGAGTATGTACTTTTTCATTGTTCGCTCTCCTTTGTCAGCTGCGGTAACCATCAGCGCATTCGAATTACTCCTAGCTGGTTAATGTCGCTTAGATAAGATAAGCATTTAAGTTCTTTAGAAGCCGCTCCTTTACAGAATGCGTGCCGTCGACGGTAAATTCCTTGCCGGTGATCATTTCGAAGAGGCGGATATAACGATGTGACAGTTCGATGACAAGGTCATCAGGTGCGGACGGCAGGATTTCATCTTTATATGGGTTACAATGCTCCTTGAACCAAAGTCGTAAGAATTCTTTGTCAACATTCTCCGGTTCCTTATCCGCGGCTAACCTTGATTCGAATGTCTCTTTAATCCAATAGCGTGAAGAATCGGGTGTATGTATCTCGTCGATGAGAAGAATCTCTCCTTTGTCATCAATACCGAATTCATATTTGGTATCTACAAGGATTAATCCGTTCCTAGCTGCGATCTCTGTGCCCCTGGCAAAGAGCGAGAAAGCAATTTTTTGCAAATACTCCCAAGTCTCTTTGTTAATTAGGCCTTCGTCAACGATTTGGGTAGCCGAAACCGATTCGTCATGTAAAGCTGATTTCTTCGAAGGAGTCAGGATCGGTTTCTCAAACTTCTGGTTTCTCTTCATTCCATCGGGTAGAATGTTGCCACACATGTCTCGGATACCTTGTGAGTATTGGACCCAAGATGAGGTATCAGTCGAGCCAGTAAGATAGGCTCTCACTACGAATTCGACCGGAATTACCTTGCATTTTTTTCCTACGGTAACATTCGGGTCCGGAATTTCTATTACGTGGTTGCGGATTATATCCGAGGTATTTTCAAACCAAAAGGCGCTAATCTGGTTTAATACTTGGCCTTTAAATGGAATGTTGGCAAGAATCCTGTCAAATGCGCTTTGGCGGTCTGTGGTGATAAGGACTAGAGAATCACCCAGATCATATGTGTCACGAACTTTATCTTTCCTGAATCCAGGTACATTCAGAAATGATGTGTCATCGAGGCAGTTCATTAGGTTTTTTCGAATCGTTTCTTTGGATATCATGCAAGCCCACCTGACCTTTCATCTTTCATTAATAAAAATAAAAAAAGCATCTGATCTGAGATCAAATACTTTGCCCAGGCGTACGGCTTATAAAATATGCGCTCCCCCGTAGTTACCTACGTTACGCCAGTTACACATATTTTGATACAATCCTATACTATCAGACAATTCCATTATTTCCAATACAGTTTTTGTTTATATTTACAGTGTGCTTATTGGAACTAACCTGCCCGTTAGCTTAATGAATTAACGGCAAATAACGATTAGATATACGACTAATCGGCAATAGGACTATGTTCTTGTCCATTCCGGCGATAAAATAAAAAAGTCGCTATAATAGCGACTACAATGGGAATATGTTCTTGTCCCTCGACACTGCCCCAACAACATTTATATTTATTTTTAAAAAAAGCCGAATGGATCGTTCTCATCCACTCAGCTCTTAGGGTTATTTTACAATAATTTGTAGAACATCACTTACCGTTGTTCCACTTCCATTCATATACTCAACGCGATATTGATAAATGCCAGGTCATTCGGAAAGTGTCGGTTGATCTGGCACCTCATTTACAGGCAGCTCCGAACTAACGGAATGCCGTTCGAACTTCACTGCGTCAACCCTCGTATAGATCATATCGGCAGGAAGCGTTGGCGGATCTACCGTTGTTGGAGTCTCCCTGGTTAAACGAACATACTCGCTGCCGTCTCCCGTAAAGTCAAACGTCCCTAGATCAACCCAACCCGATGGGCCGACCGTTGCATCGATATAGGTGACCTCGGTACCCGTCTTATGCTTCACTTCTACTTTGACATGATTATCGTTCGCCGTCGTATGGACAAGCTTGTAGATCGAGACCGTATATTTCCCCTCTGGAAACTGGCCTTTCCACGTTGCTGATGATCCTTGAACAGTAGTATAACGGGACTTAACCCCAATTTTGTATCCGGCTAAATTACTTTGGCTCCAAGACCCTTCTGTCGTGTATAACCCGGTTGTATTTGTACTGTCCACGATAACCGTTAGATCCTTAATCGTTATGTTCAAAGGCGTGGTTGTTAAGGTCACTCCGTCAATCGTGACAGTAGCCCACACCTCAATGTGATCCGTTTCCCCATCGAGATGTAGAAGGGTCAACACCCCGCTGCTGTCCACTTCAGCCAGATCCGTTCGATCTACGAAATACTGCACATTGGCCTGTGTTAGATCACCGATCAAACCGTTATCCAAATAGCCGGTTACGCTCAGTTGTGCGGTTTGAGTCATCTGCAGCTCGTTTCGATCAGACAGGATCACGGCAGACTCCAATTGTGGTATCCTGTTCGGGTCCACCCACATGATCGCATCGGCAATGACCCTGGACTTGTTGGTCTTGTTGGTTAGTTCCACGTACCCGCTATCGCCTGCAGCAAAAGGATAATCCCCCAGGTGCACCCAAGTTCCATTCGCCGTTGTCTCATCAACGGTAACCGTCTCGGAGCCCCCGCTGTAATAAACGGTAAATAAGGCATTTGTTGCCCAATTTTCACTCGCAGCGGTTATTTGCGGAAGCTTGTAATACACACTGTAAGTGACACTTTCCGGCAGCTCAGGCCGCCATCTCATTTTGCTTGTCGCTGTGCCGGTTGTCGATCTGGCATATACATAATTATCATAGTAATAGTCGTTCGCCGTCGTATCCCTTATCCAGACACCTTCTGTCTCCGCCTCCGTATTATCCACAATGATAGATGAACTATCCTGCCCATCATCAGGTTGGACTGGCGTTTCGGTTACCTGATCCGGTAGATAGAGTGTCCGCTTGCGGGTCTGTTTCCCCTCTGATTCTAAGTAATACGTGAAGGTTTGGGATAAATCGTTCACCCGTATCGACCATTCCATCGGGTATATCGTATCTGGAATCGTCGTATACGTAGCCCCGCCATCCAAGGAATAATGGATCGTCGCTGGTTTCGTCGTTTTGGCCTGCACATAAGCATCATAAACCGTTTCGTCGGGCTTAACGATCAGCATGCCTTTAACCGCATCAATTGGACTGTGGGTATCAAAGAAATAACTTGCATCCGATGGTTCAGCTGTTCTAACCTGATGCAGCGGCACATCAATGTTAAGTCCTTCTACAATGATAGCGGTGATGCCCTTGCTTGAAACCGTGGCTTGAATGATCCCGCCACTCATAACTGCTTGCTCTGGTGTACCATTGTCACGGATGATCGTTACGGTGTAATCTTGTGCCGGGTTGAATCCAATGATTTGTTCATTTAATTCAATTGGAGTCTGAACTTCTTCTGAAGATGCGTTGCTTAACCCGATGTAGAATTTATCGCCGCTCTCACCCGTTATCCAATTCAATTGAGGATGGTTGGTCTTAATAATCCCCTTGGGCATCCATAGCCAGACGTCCGAATTACCATAAAATTGACCTGGTTTATTCCCATAGAGGTGATATTTGAACCATAAAAAATTCGTTTCAAATACGGAAGGAAACGTAATGCTCCCGTTTGATTTTAATGATTGTTCGCTGATCAAATAATCCATCGTTTGCCCGAGCTGCCCCGGTATATGGTGATAATAGATGGATGTAGCCCCGCTTGGGCCTTCCAGAGGAAAGTCCGGTTCAAGTTGGCTCACGGCGAAGCCCTTATAATAATAACCTGGATAACTGGAATATCGTCCAATTACCGCATTATGAGCAATATCTTGCAGCAGCTTATCCCCTGTATAGAGCGACAATCTCAGCATGAATGGAGCTTCCTGAGCATTCATCCGATAATAGCCGGTGGTACTTCCTGCTTCAAACGTCAATCCGCTCGGTGAAACAAGCCAACGCTCCGCTTGAACGCCTCCGGCTATATCTTCTGGAAGCTTAAGCCTAGGATATTGAAATTTACCGCTTTCTGGCCAATGGAACGACTCCGCGTAATTATACGTCTCCGGCTGCGGAATCGTAACGTTTCCTTCAGGAACCGGGCGAGCAACGAACATGGTTGCATACCGTTTGGCTTCCTTATAGGCAGCATTCAAGTATTTGGGATCCTGCGTTTCTTCGTAAAGCTCCAAGATCTCCATCCACAGCTTGCTATAATAATAAATGAACTCATTTTTACTCACATCGACAGATGCGGGTGTATCGATATGCTGCGTGATATAGTTGTCAGCTGCATCCTTCGCAGCTTGTAAATACTGCGCATCTCCCGTCATCCGATACATCATCAGGGGCTGAACGACAGGACCCCGGTCTTTCTGTTCCGGGTCACGCACGAGGTATTCTTCCTGTGCAAGCGCCCCAATGCCTGCCGAAGTGCCCATCATCTGATTGACAGCGGCCACGCTTGAAACATCGAATGGCAGAGTAGCCATTTTCCATAAGGAAGGCACACCGTATACTTTCTTCTGCGTTGGCGACCAACCGATACCATTTCGCGATACGCCATACTGGACGGACGGCAGTGCTCTCGTATCGTATAGCTGGTCATCCCCAGTGAGATAATAAGCCCCCAAAAGAACTGCATTCGAGCTTGTTCGAACGCTATCCTCGTTTTCGATATCAATAAAGCCCTTGGCACGGCTCCACCACCCGCTGGGTGATGGGACATAATTAACAGAGTCGTCTCCTTGCGGCTCAATCTTAAGTAAATCAATCATATTGAACATCGCGTCAGTAAGCGACTGGTCTGACACATTTTCTCGGTATGCCGAATAGTCGTACTCATTGCGAAGAATATCCGTGTAGGACTCATACAGATTGCTTTTTTGAGCGATTAGTCCCATATGAAATCGATAGGTGCTTTCTGCGGTCATCTGCGAATAAGTCCCCAACTGAGGGGCGTAAAGGATTGGCTGCACGCTGCCTTCGTTGTTAACAAGGCTCATGCCCAGCCGTTGTTTTGTAACGCCACCCGTTGGCTCAAATTCAACCGGTAGCTCTTCCGAAGGTACAAACACCCCATACGTCAATGGATTCCCCGAAGCATCATTCTTCTCAACCAGACTCATCGGAGCGCTCAGCTCCCTCAAGCTTGTGGATTCCACGGTACCTACCATTTTGGCATGTGACCTGAATCCATTTAACACTTCATTGATGCCTGATACGGACTCTGTTGTGAAGGACTGATATCCAATCACATAGTTGCCGTCGCGGCGAGGTGTAAAAGCAAAGGAAACATCTGGTTTATCCCCTGTCATGGACCAGTTCACTTCAAAATCGTAATCACTCTCATGCGAAGAATCCGTTAATACCGCCGTGTGGTTGTCGGGAAAAGTGATCCCGTCAAATGTAATCCAACGTTTGTTCATTGTATCGTAGTAATTGGTTCGGCTGCCTGCATTCCCATCTAATAAAACCCATTGCTCCTCAAGTCTTTCCGATTCATTATTGATCGGCATCCAGTTTCCCGTGTCTGTGTTCTTATAGAACATGTCACGAACGATGGATTTGCCTCCATCCCATACTGCCTCATAGAAGGTCGCTTTATAGTTATCATTTTCGATGCTGCCTTTTTCGGTGTAACTGAGATTCGTTAATGTGCGGCTCCGGAGCGGGGGCAACGGTGGTGCTTGTTGACGGATATTCCCCTCGAACTTGACTGCATCAGCCCGCGTAATAATTGTACCCGTAGAAGGTTGCGTTCGAGTCAGCCTGACAAATTCGCTATCATCACCACTGAACTCATACTCCCCCAAATCAACCCATCCAACCGATGGACCTGACGAAGGTCTTAGATCCATAAACTTCACATCCGTAATCCCGTTATGAACAATCTCAATCTTCACATTACTATCTGCTTTATCCGCCCAATCCAGCTTATAGAACGATATTCGCGCCGTCCCTGCTTCCAGGCGTGGATTCCATGTGATGCTTCTATTTACGGCGTCTGTAAATTTGGAGCTGGAATTATTGTACCCCTTCACCCCCGCGCTTGTGCTCCAATAAGGAGCGGAGAATCCGTTATTGACGTTGCCTGCATCAACAGTGACGACATGATCAATCGTGAGACTTCCATCATCAATGATGATTGTCTTATGTGGCTCTTTTTGCTCAATATTCCCTTCGAACTTGACTGCATCAGCGCGCGTAAGGATCGTGTTCGTCGTACTGGTAGACCGAGTCAATCGAACGAATTCTTCACCAGCTCCGGAAAAATAGTACTCTCCCAAATCAACCCATCCCGCTGGATCACCAGATGAAGGTCTTAGATCCATAAAGACTACATCCGTCGTTCCATTATGAACAATCTCAATTTTCACATTACTATCTGCTTTATCCGCCCAATCCAGCTTATAAAACGATATTTTTGCCGTTCCTGCTTCCAAGCGTGGATTCCATGTGATCGTTCTGCCTGCTGTGCTCGTATACTTGGAGCTGGAAAGATCATACCCCTTCACTCCTGTGCTTGTGGTCCAATTTGGAGCTGAGTATCCATTGTTCTCGTTACCCGCATCAGGTGTCACAACATCATTGATCTTGATACTCCCGTCATCGATGATAATCGTCTGATAAGGTAAGGTCTCCGCATAAGCGGTCCTTATTCCGATCAGGCTGAAAGGAACTACGATCGTCAACATGAAAACGATGAAGAAAAACAGCTTCCTTTTGACCATACAACTCACAGCCTCTCCTCGTAATGATAACGCTTCCATAAATGCATTGCCTTTTGCTCAAATGATCGTAAAAAAGCAATTAACCTTCCCCTTCTGCCTAATCCCGCTCTGTCGTTTTTATCTTAGCATGTTAGATCACGGTGAAATTTCTTTCATTTTAAGAATTTCTTATACGATTTTAAGTGAAAAAAGAAACCTACATCCTAATTGATTGCTCAGTTGCAGTCAGCTAGAATATAGGTCTTCCAAGTGTTTCGAGTGAACCCATCCATTATAATGGCGGCTGCACCAATAACAACTTTCCAAGCTGAATGACTGTTTGATCATACCAAGCTGGATGCTGCCGAACATGTTCCATACTTCGTTTATTGCCACTTACCTCAAACACGGCCGCTTTGTCAGTCTTCTCCTGATCGATCTCAAAGCGAACGGTATGTTTCCCATTCGGTAGCTCCGGCAAGAAAACATACTGATTTCGATTATGATCGTTATAGGGTGTGAATCGATCGACAAGAAAGGGTTCTCCTCCATCCACCGACACCTTCAATCGGCCAGAATCCGGCCCCCCGATATCGAATAACCCGATGTGGGTTCCCTCAAACTCCACCGTGATCGTCTCTCCAGGATCGACTGCCCGCCATAGGCCGGGGAACAACCAATCGTACTCGCGCACTAAAGCAAAATTATCAGGGGTCATGTAAGACCATCCTGCCGAAAAAAGAGTAAGACGGTCCAGCGGCAGCATGGTCGCATACTCCCACGGATTAGCCGGGACCAAAGGGTCCTGCGGCAAGTGATGTTCGACTTTTCCCACGTGATCTCGAAGTTCACTCATTTGCTCAAACGACCGAATGATTGTGTCCGTGTAAATCTGGTGTCCTTCGGGAATAGTCGGATGGATCGAATCATGCGTAAAAATAACGGCACCGGGAATGGATACATCTGCACTTGAGGTGAAAATGAGCTTTCCCTCCAAAACCAATTGACTGACCGCCACGCCCAGATGAATCGAAGGAATACCATAATAGTCGGCAACTTCCTCTTGCATAAGAGCACCCTTCTGGTACTCACCGGATTGAAACGAATTCAAATCCCGCTCCTTAATCGTATATACGAACAGGATATCGGTAAACGGTCTGTGCTTGCGCATCTGTCGGACAATGCCTTCGATCCGCGCTTTGGATTCGGGAACTCCGCCATCGTTGCCAACAAATTCAACAAATACGAGATCAGGCTGATGACGCAGTACATCTGTCTGCAAACGGGCGCAGCCGAGATCCGATCCTGTCCCATCAATGCCTGCGTTCACAGCGCGGATATCAGCATGGGGATATTGCCCTCGCAGCCAATCCGCTGTCATGACCCTGTATCCTTCAGAACGTGTATTACTGCCGCCGAAATAAACGATGGTCACGGTTTCTCCATTTTCCAACTTCTGAATGACATTAGGCAGCCCTCTTCGAGGGAAAAATTCCTTCATCGGGACTTCACCACCCTCACTTAGCGTTTATAGGAGCAAAAAATTTTACAGCAAACACTTCATAATAAGGCGAACCATACGTTGCACAGAAATCAAACCGGATTCGGGTTACACCTTTTGCATGCACCTGATGTTTATTCAACGAAAGATAATTCCCACGGATATTAATTTTACTCTCGGTTCCGTCTTCCATGGTTAAGGTCACATCATAGTCTTGGATAAGTGGCTCGATTGGATCGTCGAAATGCTCCAAGTTCAGCTGTGAATTGAAGACAAGATGGACTTCATCCAGATTCTTGGGGCTTGCAAAACCAAATTCCAGACATTCCTGTCCTTCCGTACGTTCCGAAATCCAGCCGTTTGGCAGACCATAAGGTCTGGAGAAGCCGTTGACGACATTCGCGGGATTATACATATCCTGGGATGGTATCAGATCCTTGAAGCAAATGCTCTTATTAAGCTTCTTCAGCCTGGATGGCTCTTCCGGTTTATAGTAGAAGCTTACCGCTCCTGTCATTTTCTCTTCATTGCCGTATACGGAAAGGCTTGCCGGGCCTTCCAATACGATATAGATTTTGTCGTCTTCTGGCTTCTTGCAGCTGAGGTCCAGTGTAATCCAGTCATCGTAACCCGCTAAAATAACCAAGCCGTAATCTTTCAGCTCGTTGGTAGGAATATAGTTTTCCTTTCGATCACCACCATACAGTTTCACTTGCAGCGTCTCCGAATGCTCGGATTTATTTTTAATTTTGAGCTGCACGCTCTCAACCATAGATGTCTGAATCGGCAAGACCAAACATAACGCTTTCTCCAAGGAGACCTCTTCGGTTGAAAGAATATGTTCATAGCTTCGCTGAGACGAGGCACGAACCGTTAATCCGTCTGCGAAATAAGGATCCAACGGCTCTTGAAGCCCTACAATCGTTTGCCCGTCTCGAAGCAGCTGCGCCTGAAGCTCCCCAATATGGGCTTTGACGATGGCCGCGGGGTCTGCCTCATATTTTACGCATAACGCAGCAGCCGTTCCTACCGCCTGCCCCATACAACCACAGGTTGCCATCACCCTTGTAGATCCAAAAGCCACATGGGTAGCGCTTATATTGCGACCAGCGAACATGAGATTTGGGATATTACGTGAAAACAAGCTGCGAAACGGGATATTATACAATCCCGGCACAAAGTTCCACGCCGTAGCCGGCCCCTCATCGTAGATGCCTTTATTCGCATGCAGATCCATATACCACCCTCCGACGGATACAGCATCTTCGAAATGAGGCTTTGCTGTAAGATCATTCTGAGACAGCATGTGTTCCCCTATAAACCGTCTCGATTCCCGCTTTCCCGGAATCGGGCATACATAATCCAGGATGAGATTGTCTACATCATCAAACTCGCCGCTATTTTTGATATAATCCCAGATTCCGTACACCAATTTCCGCAGTTCCAATGCGATATCTTCATTATTCTTGATAATATCCATATGTCCGCCATATTCCAGCCACCACAATCCGCCAAGCCCGTTGATTTTCCTTGGAAAAGACCGATGATTTAAGCCTTTTCTGATACTATCAAAAAACTCCAGCTTCGTAATATCATACGCAAAACCAGGCCTTTTGTAAGGAACGGCATAGTTTACGTCACGGGCTTGAAACAGAATCGTATCGCCCATGGTGTAATGATCCGCCACTTCTGGAGCGAGCTCCTCCTTGTATTCGTGCTTCGCCTCTCTTCCCCATCGGAAGTGAGCTCCTGCTTGATATCCAACAATTCCATCCCCGGAGCAATCGATATAGGTTGAGCTTTCAAAACGAAATTTTCTCTCGGAAGCCAATTGAAGGCCCTCCACCCATTGAATTCTGCCGTTCTCCATGCCCGTTTCATGTACACATGTGTTCAGAAATAGAGAAATGTTGGGCTCATCATAAACCATGTCGAGCAAAACCGTATCCGAAAGCGAAAGCATAAGTTTCTTGTTGTATAACGGATTATAATGAAAGATCTTCAGTTTCAGTTCTTCTACCAACCCGCCCTCGCGAGCATAATAGGATGGACTGTTTCCGAGATATGCCGACCCGTTGATATGAACTCTGACCTCGCTGCTCGCATTTCCCCCAAGAACTGGCCGATCATTGATAAGTGAAACCTGCAGCCCTTGGCGCGCGGCAGCAATGGCAGCGCATATTCCGGCAATTCCTCCACCTATGACAGTTACATCAGCTTTCATAAGCTCCATTTTGATAACCTCCATGATTAGATACTCCTATCATGGTAATGGTTTTGGCCCGTTTTTTTTTATAGGATTTCGCGAAAAAATCATACATTTTTTGCATCCTTATTTGGATTCCTATCGTGTCATTTTTATCCGGTATTGCTTGGGTGTATCACCTGTATATTCTTTGAAAAGTTTGCAAAAGTAACCTTCGTTGACAATGCCTACTTCCTCGCACAATTCCAATAAAGAATAATCCCGAACATTTAACAACTCGAGAGCGAGGTTGATTTTTTTACGGTTGATGTAGCTGATCACGCCTTCGTTCATTGTTTTTTTGAATAAACTGCTAAAATACGATGGCGCTAAATTCACTTCCTCCGCAATTGCCTCCAGCGTTAAACGTTGTTTCAGGTTTTTCTCTATAAAATGCATAGCACTCATAATTTCTGCACGATGTAACAGTTGGCCCGCATGCACGTATTCGAATGTGAAGTCTCCAATGTAGGCGAGCTGCTCCTGAAAAGCCATAAATTCCATGGGGAAGTCTGGAACTTCCGTGGCCATCTTATTTCCTGATTTAAATTTCACGGTAATGTCTCTGTACAAGTCTCTAATCATTGGCACCATGATGGATTTGTGGATTTTATGGTCCGAAACAAATTGCAACAGTTCGGCAAGTGCATTGTCCAGCTCTTCCTTGGAAATCTTTCGTTTCAGCCGTATAAGAAAATCATTCAGCTTCTGCTGAAAGTCTGCCTTTTTGTCATTATGGTATTGGAACCGATGCATCGGTGTTTTGACTACTTTTTCGGTATGATAATAGAAATCCTCACTCACATTTTTAGCTTCCGTGTACGCCTGTTTGATCGATTCCCAGCCTCGGTGTGGACCTCCAAAAGCGACGGATACCCTTTGATTCACATATTGATGCAAATGAGAGATGATCTGCCCTCCCAAGGATAGGCAAGCGTATTCCGTTTCCATATCACTGCGGTTATTTTCCCAGGATAAAAAGCCAATAAAACGATTATCAGACAGATCCGCAGCTACACCACGGCCACCACTCATCACCGTTTCTTCGATGATATTCGTAATCGCATATTTCAAGATGTTTTGATCTGTGGCAGCGTATTCGTTTCGGAAACTTTCATACGTATTCATCTCAACGATGAAACAGCAATAGTTGGCTTGAAAGAAATGAAACTGCATGCGATTGGCAAAATCCGATGCCCGATGAGAAGGAATTTCACCTCGGATCAATTCGTTAAAAAATTGCTTGCGGACTCTGTATTTATTTTCAAGCACGGATACGTTTAACGAGTGAAACTCCGCCTCTTTTTTCTCAAACTCATTTAAAATTCCGGCTGCCTTATCCAACGCTCGATTCAAATCCGCTTCCCTCAGCGGAACCTTTACAATGTACTCTAATACGTTGGCTTGAATCGCTCGCTGAGCGTATTCAAAAGATGAATAGGCGGTCAGAAGTATGTATTGGGTATGGGGGAGCTCCACCTTGAGCTGCTCAATCATGGAAATTCCGTCCATTCGCGGCATTACAATATCGGATATGACGATATCCGGTTTAAGTTTTATGATCTCCTCGATCCCATTCAGGCCATTATTGGCTTTGCCCACTAGAACAAATCGTCTATCCCTATTAGAAAGCTCATTAAAAAACAATTCCAATCGTTGAATGATCAGGTCTTCATCGTCAACAATGAAGCAGGTATAGTCTCTCCCCATTATGCATCTCCTTTTTGCAATTCTGCCGGGAATACAGCGCGTATACGGGTTATTTCCTTAGGTATACTTATGATATCCAGCCCGAATTGATCTCCGTAGTGAAGTCTTATTCGCCCATGAATATTATTCAGCCCGATTCTTTTCCTTTTCACTTCCTCTTCACTCGGTTCTGAGATTAAAATATGCTTTATTTTATCAGCTGGAATTCCCTCGCCTTGATCAACAACTTCTATGATGACGATACTGTCCTCCCTGTACGCATGAATCGTAATAGGTCCCTCAATTCCCCCTCCGTTGTAACCATGGAAGATACTATTCTCCACAAGGGGCTGCAGCAGCATTCGGAAAACTGGAAAATCCATCAGTCCTGCTTCGATATTTTCAATCAAGTTGAAGTTTCGGTTATACCGAATGTTCTGGATCTCGATATAGTCCGCTACATTGCGTAATTCCTGGCGCAGGGAAACCTTCTCAGAAGCATCGTCTATCCCGTACTCCAATAATGAAATGAGCGACCCGATCACCACATCTACTTTCTCTATTTGTCCGAGACGTATCACATTGCTGATTGAACCAAGTGTGTTATACAGAAAATGAGGGTTAATTTGAGACTGCAGCACCTGGATTTCCAACTTCCGCTCAAGTTCATTATGAAGCTCGGCTCGGCGAATCAGTTCAACTATTTGCTGCAGCATCCGATCGAATGCCCGTGAAAGATCGCCAAACTCATCGTTTCGATTAATCGTTATAGTCGTTGTGAGGATGCCTTGTTCCACCTGCTTCATTTTTGTTTTGAGCGTATAAAGTGGTTTTCTTATATATTTGGCAACCAAAAAAGAAATGAACAAACTTAAAAGAAGACCTGCAGCGAGAAGCTCGATATAATAGGTTTCCAATCTGGACAACGCTGCTTTTAAGCGTGATTCATCGTTGATCGAGATGATGGTCCAGTTGAATTTCTCTGTTGGTTTTTTCAAAAGGGAGACCGGAGTGCCATCGTTGGTATACAGTTGAAGGTTTGTTTCTGTTGTATCCAGAATTTCTTCCGCTGACGTCTCGCCGATCGAAAAAGAATGATCTTGAATATTCAGAGGTCCTTTATTTTCAGAAAATCCGGCAATGATCTTACCTGACGCAGTGATCAGAGCCAGATTCATTTGTTCCTGTTTATTAATCTTGAACAAGGTTTCTTCAATGGCATTTAGATCCAAATCAACAGCAATGGCCATAGGAAACGGAGCACCGTTCAGATATCGAACCATCGTAACGGTCCAGCCGGAATACTTCGATTTGTAAGGTTCACTAACAAAGGTAGTCCTTCTACTCTTGTCAGCCGCATCAAATAAAGGTGCTCTTTCAGATAAAGGTTCATCGAATATTCGAGTAGGTGTACTTCCACCCAGAATGGATAAATCGCTTTTGATCAGATAAATATTACTGACATAAATACTGTTGAGTTCATACAGCTCTCTTAATTGCTTTTTAATCACTTCGGTATTGTTAATGTTGGCTTTCACTGATGTTTCGACTGAGAAGAGAATCGTCTGGAAGGAGGAGAAATTAACGGTGAAATACTGGTCTACCTTGTCTAGTATTTGATTGGTGTAAAAAATGTCATTGGTTCTTATTTCCTTTTGGACATAGCGATAAGACAGTTGGCTTATCAAGATGATGCAGCCTAATACAAAGGCAAACACGATAAAAAATAATTTTAAAGGCAAGCTGATTCTTCTTCGCATCGATCATCTTCCTTTTAGTTCCGTTTTAAACTAAGAATAGCATATGCTAATAAAGAGAGGGGCTACGAATAGCCACTCTCTCTTTGTTTATTTACTTGATAAGGCCGGCTTCTTTAAATTGTTTGATAGCAGTTTCCTTATATTTCTGCATGTCAAACTTGGTATCCAACGTTTGGAGGAAATTGTCCCAGTTGGAAAGAGGCTCTTTGCCCGTCATAAATTTAACTAAACTTTCATTAATGAAACGTGTGCGGTCAGCATCCAAGGTATCGCTGGGGTCTGGGGTCAATAAATTTCCCGGCAACGTTGGCCCCACATATTGCTGATTGTTCTTGAAAGCCTCCGCTGTCTTCGGATTCTGGAAGCTGAAGTACTCCGCATCATCACCACGGCGCGGCATTCTATAATGATCGACCCACAGGTACTTCTCTTTCATTTCCTTTGATAACTCGGAGGTTTTATTCTTGATCTTGCCGTCTACGACATCCCAATGGATACCTTTGATTCCGTATGCAAAGTTCGGATAGGCCTCCTCATCCGTAAAGAGATAATTCAGCATGGACAAGATCCGAATGATTTTGTCCTTATCCGCTTTCGCGGATATAGCCCATGAATTGCCTTGGAACGATTTTCTCTCAACAATTTGATCACCGTACGGACCTTTCATCGGAGGAATAACGATCCATTCCGGCACTTCGCCACTAATTTCTTTCATTTTCTGCTGATAATCCGGCTCCAGTCTTCGAGCATCTCTGATCATGAAGCCAACTTTACCCTTAAACATCTTTTGGTCCAACAGATCAGGCGAATTCATCGTCACCCAGTCCGGGTCAACCACCTTGGCTGCCATCATTTTATTAATGTAAGCAAGCGCCTCTTTCATTTTGGGATCGATAAACATAAATACCGGTTCATTATCTTTTATCTCAACGGCCGAAGGAGGATTGACGCCGAACATCCACATCAAGCTATCGAAGCCGTAGGTTTGCAGATTGCCTTCTTTATTCATACCGCCGATGAATCCGTACGTATCGTTTTTGCCATTTCCGTCCGGATCTTTCTCTGTAAAGGCTTTCATAACTTCGAACAACTCATCAGGTGTTGTTGGCACTTTCATATTCAGCTTTTTCAGCCAATCATTGCGGATGAAGTAGCTTCGACTGATACCGTTTACATTGTCGTACCCTGGAACTCCGACCGTTTTTCCTTGATATGACATCGCCTCCCAGGAGTCGTCGCTAAAACGTTTCTGTAATTCAGGAAATTGATCCAGATACGGTGTCAAATCCGCAAGAACACCTTGGTCATAATATTGCGCGAGATCAGCACGACTCTTCAAGAAGATCAAATCTGGAATATCTCCGCCTGCAATGAGCGTATTCAGTTTGGTTGTTGCCTGCCCAGCTTGAGGAATCACCATATCCAAGTCGATGTTCATCTCTTTTTCCAACATTTGGCGTTGAATATCTTCATCACCTGGAGGGATCGGAGCAGCAGCATTGAACGTACCTTGGTTAAACATCGAAATTTTCATTTTGGTTTCAAACTGACCAGACTGCCCTTGCGAATTACCCGAAGTTGTCGATGTAACTTCTTCATTTCCCCCACATCCTGACAATAACGTTCCCAGTCCTAAGATTGCCGACAGAATAGCAAATGAAATCTTTTTACGCTCCATATTGACCTCTCCTTTGCTTGTATATTATCACGGTTTCCCCGTAATAACTTAGGTTGGAACATCTTTTACCCTTTAACGGATCCCAGGAGTACACCTTTGGTAAAATGCTTTTGCAAAAATGGGTAAACGATCAAAATCGGAATCGTAGTCACGACAACTGTAGCCATCTGCACAGCGAACGTACTTACAGTTCCGGAATTGGCGAGCGACTCAGCACTTTGTGTTGCGACGTTAAGCAGGATGTTGCGTAAGACTACTTGAAGCGGCATGAGGTCGGAATCATTGATATATACAATAGCATCGAAATAACTGTTCCAATGCCCCACTGCGTAAAATAAAGAAATGGTAGAGATGACGGGCAAAGACAGTGGTAAAATGATCCGCCATAACGATTGTAGTTCACTTGCACCGTCAACCCTCGCTGATTCCTCGATTTCACCTGGCAATTGCTCGAAAAAGCCTTTAATGATCACCAGATTAAATGCACTAATAAGATTCGGAATAATCAATACCCACGGACTGTTTAGCAACCCCAGAGAGCGAATTAGTAGATAAGTCGGAATTAACCCCCCACTGAACATCATGGTAAACACAATGAATAGTAAAAACGGACTGCGTCCCGGCAAATATTTTTTGGATAACGGGTACGCCGCGATGACCGTAAAAAACACATTTAATGCAGTGCCTATGATCGTTCGAAACAACGTAATTTTATACGCCTGCCAGAGCCCATGAGAAATGAATACTTCTTTATAGGCCAGAAAGGTAAAAGATTCTGGTATAATAACAATCCCTCTTCGTAACACTTCCGATTCTGGCGTCACGGAGACAGCAATCACATATAAAAAGGGTAATAAGCAAAGTAGGGATAAAAAAATAAGAATAACATAAACGACGAATTGCCAGACTTTTTCTCCGATTGTCAAATGGATCATTTAATCAACCACCTCACCAAATTTGCCCATCGAATTTTTTGGCAAGCTTATTTGCTGCCAGAACTAAAGCAAATCCGATGACAGCTTTAAACAATCCTACAGCAGTAGCCAAGCCAATCTTCAGACGCTCCAACCCTTCACGGTATACCCATGTATCGATAATGTCGATCTTCTCCTGGTTAAAGGTGTTGGCAAACATGAATATTTGGTCAAAGCCAGCATCCAGAATATGGCTTAATTTAAGGATCAGCATCAGAATAATGACTCCTCGAATGCCGGGTAAAGTGATGTGCCAGAGTTGTCTCCATTTGGAAGCTCCATCCATTCGAGCCGCCTCATATAAGCTTGGATCAATACCTGCTAATGCGGCGAGGTACAGTATCGCTCCCCATCCAATGTCCTTCCATATTTCAGATGCGATGACCAGCAGTCTTCCCCAAGCAGGCTCCGTTAGAAATGAGATGGGCTGAAAACCACTTTCCTTCAAAATCATATTAAAAAGGCCATCGCCTGGGGCTAATAAGGCTACCATCAATCCATATACAATGACCCAAGACAGAAAGTGGGGTAAATAAGTAATGGTTTGTACGATTTTCTTAAACCATTGGGTATGAACTTCATTGAGGAGTAAAGCAAGTACGATGGGAGCGGAGAAACCGAACAATAGCTTATACAGCGATATAACAATCGTGTTTTTCATGATGTCCCAGAAATAAACGCCATTCATAAAATCCGTAAAATTCTTGAATCCCACCCACGGGCTATCCCATACTCCCAAAGCGAGGTTGTAGTTTTTAAAAGCAATCATGATTCCCGCCATAGGAATGTATTTGAAAACGGCAAAGTAAATTAAGGCCGGTAATAAGAGAGCATACATCACTTTATACTTTTGTATCGTCCTTATCCATGACTTCCGCTTTTTGGAGAGGGGAATGGCGTCCGCTGCCAATTTCACTTGCATATCATCACCTCATCTTTATTTGTAGTTGTATAATAGCATCCTCCTATCGGATAAATTTCTGAAATTTCAAGAATTTCTTATAAGATATTAAGTAAGTGGGCTTTATAACGAAGGGGAAGGCGCCGCTATCGCAGAATAATTAGGACATCAAGAACCCAGTACTACAAAAATCAATACAACCGTAAAAAAAGAAAAGCTTAGATCCATGGTTTTATCAAATCTGGAACTTATGTAGCGTTAGTTGTTAAATAAATCATGCAATAAAACAACATGTCCATACCTTTTTTGGGAAACAGAAAGTAAAACTGCTGCCGGAATATTTCAGCCCGGTGGGATGGTTGAGTTGCCTAATTGTTTTTATTTGAAGTTTCCGCATGCGGATTTGGCCTTCTTCCCTACGGACACCAATTTCATTTCGGGGAAAAGATCTCGAGGCAGTTGTTTCCATAAAGATGCGAAAACTGTCATGTATCATGCCCAGTATTTATTGAGGTTTGAACTACTTGCGCTTCTTATTTAGATATCCATTAAAACGGTAATCGGTACAAGTTCTTGTCCTTGGCTCGGGACACGAACTTGTACCGATTACATAAATAAGCCGCTAAAATAGCGACTTCAATGGGACTATGTTCTTGTCCCTCGACACCTTCGCAAGTTATTCTTCTACTAACTAACTAACACTAACTAAATCATTATGCCCCACCTTCTTGATCATCATCTGCTAAGGACATGAGTTTGTATTATCAAAATTTGCTCTTAAAAAGCTGTAAAGACCGTCTCCCAAGAATATCTTGGAAAACGGTCTTAACTTAAGGTCTCATGTTCTGACTTAATAAGAAAGATTATTAATGGTTTTTATAAAATCATCTTTCATCTTTGTATCATAAGATTTAGGCAGGTTATTCAGCAATTCATCCACCTGCATTTTGAATTGATTTATTTGTTGTAAATCATATTCTCCTCGTACATACGAAGAAAGTACCTTAAACATGGATTCATTAACCATCGCCACTTTGTCATCAAGGATTGAGGATTCGAGATTTGTTGAAGCCATAGGATTCTCAAATTTAATATAAGAATTCATTTCAAGGTTTAACCGCTCTTTTGCATGAATAAGAATATTCGTATTTTCAGATTTAGAATTTTCAGCTTTTAAAGTACCTATCGATTCACTAAAATAACTCAAACCATGAATAAAGGTTCTATAGGCTGAAGGATCTCCAGATGCATAATTACGTTTTTTATTTAAATGATTGTTATACGAGAGAATAACGAGCAATACATTCAGAAAAATGGATGCAATCAGAACGAATTTATAGGAGTTTTTTCTCATATCTACAGTCCAATCAAATAAATGTAATTTTATTCATTGTAGATCCGTTCCCGCTAACTCCTGCGCCACAAGCGTAAGACGCCTATTCCTCACGTACTGAGTTACGGTCAAACCGATTACTGCATGAAACATGCGATGAAAAAGATATTTTGAACTCATTTACGACCTAGCAATGTCCTCAATCTCAATCGGCAAGTGCAGATGTTGTTCCACATAATCAATTCAGAAAAGGTGCAATGCTCTCCTCCAACGAAGTTATTGGTTTGCCCATCAATTGCTCAAGGTCCTTAGACGTAGATTCGGTATCAATACTGCTTAAAAAAGGATAGATCCAATGTTGTACCGACACATCCTCGATGTGCATGACAGGTTTATCCGCCAATGCTGTGAGCACCTCAGCCAGATCAGCAAAGTTCCAAGTCTTTGGCGCGGCCAACTCATATATCCTCTGCTCATGCCCTTTCTCTGCAAGCACGTTCGCAATGGCCCGTGCAAGATCACTGCGTGTAACCGCATTAAATCGCCAATCTCCGGCTGAAGTTGTTAGCACGCCACTTTGTATCGCCTCCTGAAGTCCAAGGACATTCACAAAATCAATATACAGCCCATTGCGCAAAATCGTATACTTCATCCCCGAACCAAATATGACCTGCTCGGTAAGTCTATGCACGCTACTCGAACCTTTAAGACTCGTCTGTGGGAAAGCAAAACTGGTATACAGGATATGTTCAACTCCAGCGTTCTTCGCCGCATTGATTACACTTGTATGTTGAGTTAGCCGGACTGTATCATCGGTATGTGAGCTGGAAATCAGCAGCAATTTATTCACACCGGTAAAGGCTTTCTGTAGCGTTTCCGGCCTATCATAGTCAATACAGCGAACCTCCCCACCCTGATCCTTTAAAGCTTTTAAGGTTGCGGACATCCCCCCATTACGGACACCTGCGATAATTTCAGTAGCGGGGACCCGGACTAGAAGATTTGCAATAATCAGATGACCTAATTGTCCTGTGGCTCCTGTAATCATGATCGTCATCCTGCTTTTCCCTCCTGTAAAAGAATTGCAACAAGTAGTTAAGCTATTAACTAAAT
Source organism: Paenibacillus illinoisensis NBRC 15959 (assembly GCF_004000925.1). Lineage (GTDB taxonomy): Bacteria > Bacillota > Bacilli > Paenibacillales > Paenibacillaceae > Paenibacillus > Paenibacillus illinoisensis. Next base: position 20,757 of record NZ_BIME01000025.1, read on the forward strand.
GAACAGAGTGATTCACTGGACTACAACACATTCCTCGCTGAACCAATCCCATCCTTTTCCAAACATGTCCTGCCTCAGAATCGACTTGTATTAGTATCGTTTTAAAGTGTATTAAGGATCAAGACCTATTCAGCTTCTGTAACAGAACAATCAACTGATGCTGCTCCTGTTCATCCAACTTGTCCATTTGTAAAGCCACAGCTTCACGGTTACCCGGCAGATGCTCCCTCAATAATGTCCGTCCTGCATCGGTAATGGAAATCACCGTCTTGCGACCATCTCGGGCATGTTCAGCCCTCGCAATGTATCCATCACGCTCCAGCGGAGTCAGCAGCAAGCTAATGTTAGCCTTGGTGACACCGATTTTTTCGGCAAGCACTGAAGGCAGCATCGTTCCCCCATCTTTTGCAATCTCTACAAGTATGCGAATTCTTGCTCCATTTAGCCCTTGGGATTGCCAGTATTTCTCCGACACGGCCACCAGATTGGCAGTCGCCTCAACCATCGTAAAAAAAGCTTCATTGGGCAGTGGCAGACTAAGCAAATATTCTTGCAGCGTATCTTGTTTAGGATCAATTGGCAGTAAGTTCTCTTCTTGCAGATTATCCATGTGTTCTGTCATCTCCATTTAGTTAATAGCTTAACTATATAGGCAAAGATAACTTACCCCATAGAAAATGTCAAATCATTATTTCTTTTCTATGAAAATCAAAACGCTCGCATGCTGGACTTCGTCGATTAAAGGTAGCCTTTTCCTTAAAATGACCCATAGTGCACGGCCTTTCGCTTTTTAAACATATTCATAATCAGTTCATCCACCTTCTTCGGTAAGTCATGGAATCCTGGCTTCATCCAGATCTGCCTCTAAACGATCCACCTCAACCTGAAGCTCAAAAATATAGAATTCGAACTGAGTGTTGTCTTCAATAAATTGACTCTTGTTGCCGAACATAATCGCTTTGGCCACTGCATCCGTTCATTTGACTATGAAGCATTCTCTGTCTCTGTAGATAAACTGCTTACTGAAAAATAGAACACAATAAAAAGGGAAATGTCCGATCGTCTAGATCAGCAGCTATTTTAGTCCGTATTTCGCCTTTTTAATACCTAGCAACCGTGTTTAACCTCTCATCTTGTCAGTTGTCACATAACATTGTGAACATTTTCATGTATTATGGTACTTAATAAAGCTTTAAGTGCATGTTATCGATGATTAGATGTTCATCTAATCGGAAATCAGACTATGTTCTTGTCCATTCCGGCAATCGGGACAAGAACTTGTACCTCGACGATGATTAATCAAACCATCTTGTCGAATAATGGCACTGTACGTATCACGGTGGAGTCCCTCTAGTGTATTCCGCTGAATTCGATCTTGTTTTGGAACTCTGCGGGTACCACTAA
>NZ_BIME01000026.1 GCF_004000925.1 Paenibacillus illinoisensis NBRC 15959
CGGGGACTTGCCGCTTGGCATTTCAATACATTATTTATCCGATAAATAAGTATCAACCGTTTTCAAAATCAAATATGTAAAATTTTGTTCCAATAAACCATCAATTACAGCGCACCACACTTCACCAGTCTAATCAAATCGTCTGTTGAATACAACTTGCCCTGCTCAATGTCTTTCTCGGATGATTCAATCATTTGTCGTATTTCCGGATCGGAATCCAGTTCATCCACCGGGTTATACACTTCATATTCCAAGCCGGCAATACGAATGAATTCCTTATGATCTTTCTCGTAGGATTCAATGATGGTGCCATCAGGAGCCTTCAGACTAAAGTTCACCCCTTGCAACCTCCTTCGATGATATTGCTTCACCTGCTGATGAAAATCTTAAGCTGAATTATAGCATACAACCGTGTTGCAACTCAGCCCTGAAATAATGAGATTTTGGACAATTACACTTGCGGAATAGGGTTCAATACCGTAACACGTTCACTCTTGATCTCTAGATGCTCAAGCCATAGCTCCACCAACTGCGTGCCATTGATCAGTTCAATATCCAATTCTTCAGCATAGTTACGTGCGTTGCTCGTAAAGTCGCTCGTTGTTACCACATAACCTCCTATAGCACCCTGCTTAACCATCTGGGAGTGAATCCCGTTTAAAGCGGTATACCAACCGATTCGGAGTGTCTCCTTCATATCTTCATGGGATGAGAATGCTTCAAGAGCATTGTTACGATAGTCTTCTAACGTTTGTTTTTGATTATGATACTTGTACACGAGGTAGCAAGTGAACATCAGCAAGATACTAAACAATATAGTCATACTAGATCAATCCTTTATATCCCATCATATCCAGCGCTTCAGCGTTTCAATCCATTTGTCAGGTATCGTACGATTTCAGTTAACTGTCAACTGAATTGGAGGGAGCCATATGTCATCCACAGATATAAAAGCATTGGAATACACCATAGCGGTAATTACAGAGATCGCTACCGGTCTTGGACTGGATTTCTACCCCATGCGATATGAAATTTGTCCATCCGATATTATCTATGCGTTTGGTGCATACGCCATGCCCGCTCGTTTCAGTCATTGGAGCTTTGGTAAAACGTTTAACAAGATGAAGATGGAATATGAATTCGGACTGAGCAAAATCTATGAGCTCGTAATCAACTCTGATCCGTATTATGCCTTTCTCTTGGATAGCAACTCCCTTGTCCAAAATAAACTGATTGTAGCCCGTGTTCTCGCACACTGTGACTTCTTCAAAAACAACGCCCGTTTCTCCAAAACGAATCGCAATATGGTTGAAACCATGACCGCTACTGCTGAACGGATTCGGGATTATGAGATGACCTACGGAACGCTTGCAGTTGAACAATTCATCGATGCAGACCTTGTGATTCAGGAACATGTCGACCCGTCCATCGTGAAGCCTTATAACATGTCCAAGGCGGCGTACATTAGGTCCATGCAGAAGTCTAAACCAACCAAGAAAAATCCCACCTCTACACCGTATGACGACTTGTGGTCACTTGTTAAGGTAGAAGAGGACGAGAAAAAGAAACTCCTGCTCATTTCCTCCCCAGCCTGAGAAAGATCTATTATGTTTATCGAAGAATATTCGCCGATATTAGAGCCTTGGCAGCGTGATATTCTAACCATGCTCCGTGATGAAATGTTGTACTTTTGGGCACGTACGAGACGAAAATAATGAACGAGGGTTGGGCTAGCTTCTTCCATCATCTTCAATGCGAGAGCTCGATCTAACGGTTAAATGAGACGATTGAGTACGCCAAACTGAACTCTTCTGTTGTTCAGCCTTCTCAACAATCGCTGAATCCTTATTACATGGGATTGAAAATATTCGAAGACATCTAGAAGCGATGGGATAACCCTACTCCCGAAGAAAGAGAACGCTTTGGTCGGGTTCCTGGGCGCGGCAGAGAAAAAAATGTTTGAAGTGCGTGAATATGATTCAGATATTTCGTTTATTCGCAATAACCTGACAAAAGAGCTGGTTAAGGAAATGGATCTATATGTATTCGAGAAGAAGGGTCCTGATTGGAAAATCACCGATAAATCGTGGGAGAACATTCGTGATCAACTAGCACTCTCTCGTGTGAATGGTGGTTTTCCATACTTGGTGGTCAAGGATGGTGATTATTCACGCAACGGTGAGATTTATTTGCTGCATCAGTATGAAGGCATTGAGCTTGATTTGAAGTATGTGGAGCGAACGCTGCCGTATGTTTATCGGTTGTGGGGAAAAAGTGTATATTTGGAGACGATTGTGGAGGGCAAACCGTTGTTGTTTATGTATGATGGGAATAAATTTAGTCGGAAGTTTATGTAGATGAAAGCAGCCCGTCCTTAAAATTAGGGAGGGCTGCAATTTTATTAGATTCTTACTGTGAAAAATAGTTCCTTTCCACAGCATTATTAGTTCCAAGTTCTCCTTTAAATGCCTGATCTAAGATTGAAGCTTGAACAATATCTGTCTTATTAACGAGACCGTAAATCTCATTTACCTTTTGTTCATTCACAAAAAGTTTATCTACGATACGCACAATTTCTTTCTGCTCATTGATTGAAGGTATATTAAGCATGATTGATAGGAATTTCTCTTGAGTTAGATTAACACCGCTATCTGAAATCCCTGTCTTCATTGAATTTATTTCATCAAGTATTTTAGGTGAATTTAATACTAATACGAGATATTCAGGGATGACACGTTCTAAATTTACACGAACCCTATAAGCTTTATCACAGAGTAATAGTCGAGGTCTGACTTCTCTTACTAAACAGCAAACCCCCACTCTTATACGGGGACCTGCACGAGTGATAAGAATATCACCTGCCTTTATTTCATGCTTCTCCCTTGGCTGTAACGAATCAGGAAGTTGTTTGTTCTCTTCCTCAACGAAATTCATATGTTGAATTGCAGTTGTTTTAATAACTCCCCATTTTCCCGCTTCAATCGAAGGATAGTTTTCACATTTTGGACTCCATCCTTGGTTTAATTCTTGAATCAGACTTCGAATTTCATGATTCTCCCAAATAGAATCCACACCATTCTCGTCTCGCCATTTCTTTGTCAGCTCCCCACGAAATGCCTTGTCCAAAATTGCCGCTCGACGAAGTTCAAAGGTTGCTTTGGCTTCTTCAATCAATTGTTTAGCTAGATTGATTTTACCCAAAAGCCTTTCAACTTTATCAGCAATTCGTTTTTGTTCGTTTAGTGGTGGAAGTGCTACAGGATATTTCTCGACATCTTTTGGTCGTGCTCTTGTGAGAGAGCCACCTACACCAGAAACATTTGCAGTAAGCAACCTTCTAAAATAAGGAGATCTAAACAAATACATCAAATACTTTGAATGTAAGTTTTGATTCTCAGATATGACTATCCATTCAGTCGATGCTATTTGTCTATACCTTGACTTTTTACTAACAGTCCAAACTCTATTTATCCTGGGATTTATTTTGCAAATTAAAACATCACCTGGTTCAACCACTTGTTTATTTGAGCTAATTTCTTGTCCTGACAATAATTCTGGCTCATTTGTAACAAAACTAGGGACACTATATAACTCAAATACTTCGTCCTCAAATTGATTAGGTTCAATCCCACGTCTTTTTCCGTTGTTTATTGAGCCTACTTTAACCCATACCCAATTCTCAGGCACCTCATACGGCTGCTCTTCCACTGGCACCAGAGCTTCTTTTAGTAACTCTTCCTGTGACTTTGTTTTCTTTTTATTCATTCCCATACACCCCGGATGTTTCAGCGACCATGGCAAGCGATGACTGAGTATTCTCATAGCTCACCTGAGTTGTATCAATCGACTTCAATTCGGCAACGACTTCACCCAGCAGAGCTAATGCTTCCTCCAACTTCGCCATTGCTTCTTCTGCGGAATCAATTGGATCAGGCAGGTTATCGTAAGCAGATAATGATTCATCTGCAATTAAGCCGATATCAAGACTGTCACCCTTCTTACGAATATCCTCACGAGTGAACACATTCCATCGAACATCTTCTACCTTCGTACGATCTTCAGCAGAGTAGGCTTCCACAAAAGAATCAAAATGTGCCCCTGTTAGAGGGGTTCGCTTACCAAAGCTCGGCATATTTGTTCGCAAATCGTATACCCATACGTCTTTTGTATTTTCCTTATCTGTCTTCTCACGTGTAAAGAACAGGACGTTTGTTTTGACACCTTGGGCATAGAAAATTCCTGTAGGCAAACGCAAAATCGTATGCAAATTGCACTTGTCCATTAAGTCAGCACGAATTTTCGCGCCAGCACCGCTCTCAAATAGTACGTTATCAGGTAAGACAACTGCTGCACGCGCTTTTCCGTCTGCTTTTAAAGCCCGGTAAATATGCTGTAGGAAATTCAATTGTTTATTTGTCGTTGTAAACGTGAGGTCATCACGTGTTGGGCGTTCACCGCCTTGCTTTGTGCCAAACGGCGGATTCGTCAAAATGACATCGAAGTTCTTCAGATGTGCACCGTCATCGGAGAGTGTATCCCCCAAAATAATCTCTCCATCAATTTCATGAAGCATCGCATTCATCATCGCAAGACGATGCGTATCCTTTACCAATTCAACCCCGGTGAATGCTTCTTTCTTTTGAAACTCAGCTGCCTTTTCTGGTAGGTCGAAATACTCATCCGTGTTGCTGCGGACGTGACGATCTGCTGCGATCATGAAACCGAACGTACCCGCCGCAGGGTCATTACAACGCTCTCCCGGTTGTGGGTCAACTAGTTTCGTGATTACATCAATAAGAGGACGTGGTGTAAAGTATTGACCTGCTCCCGACTTGGTCTCACTTGCATTCTTTTCAAGCAGACCCTCGTACAGGTCTCCAAGCCCTTCTTCTTTCGCGCTATACCAGTCTAACTGATCAATAGAAGTGATAATTTTCTCCAGGTTTTTCGGCTCATTAATATTGGAGGTTGCGTTCATATAAATTTGCTTGATCGTCTCATTGCCTTGGTTGCCCAGATCAAGCAGCAATTGACGATAATGCTGCTGTAGCACTATACCATGGCGCTCCGTGAGGGAATCCCAGCGATATTCTTCCGGCAAAATACTCTCTTTGTTTGTTTCCTTCATCATTTTCAAAAAAAGTACATACGTCAGTTCCGTTACATATTGATGATACGTAATGCCGTCATCCCGCAGTACGTTACATAAGTTCCAAAGTTTTTGTACAATATCCTGATTGCCCATTTACGCGTAGTCCTTCTTTCTTGGTGTATATAGTGCCGTATTGATTGTATTTACGATCGTATCCATCTCTCCATCGAAGATTCTGTTCAACTGCATATAGCCACCCTTGCTCTTGAACGGTTCAACCTCGAATGCCTTTTCCGGATTCGGATCCAACACCGATTCCTGGAGCAATTGTTTCTCAATGCGCTTTAACCAGTCCTTTTGAACCTTCGACCAGACTTTCATATCATATATTTTTTTCATCGCGCCTTCAATCCGTTCTTCATGGCTAATTAAGGGATCTCCAATCGCTTGTTGACGGATAAAACTTATAATATCTGCTGCAATATCCTCGTTTTTCGCATCTCGCCAAGCTGCCTGCAGCATTTTCTCCGAATACCCTTTCTGATCCAGCTCCACCCGCAGCTTACGCAGCTCATCTCGTGTCAGATCTGTTGGACGGGTACATATAATTGTAAGAGCAGGAATAAGGTTCAGGTTTTCGGTGATAAACGATTGGAACCCTTCCAAATAATCTTCAGGTTTATCCGCCTCCCCATATCCTCGTGTGGTAGAGAGCAACTTATCCTCATGTTCTGATATATAGATACGGTGTCCTCTCCCACGATTTTCATCAATGAAGGCAACAAGAGATTTCTTAATTTGCAAATCACCACTCGCTTGCAACGCACTCATATTCTTCAGATCGTCGATAAACGTATCAATACTCATTCCGCCAGACAGAGCCTGGAATTCCTCATGATCTTTCTGCGTCCATGTACATTTCTTCCGTTGCATTTTCGCGATAATCTGATCCTTATGTAACTTGCCTTGTTCTTCGCTCTCCAACTGTGCAAGTTCACTTGTCAGAACATCAAGCGACACTGTAGGCTTCGTCACAACGGGCTTCATATCAGTATATGGCTTCAATGTCTCGTAGATCCCCACCGCGTCATAGATCATAAAATGATCCTTGCCAATCTCATCACAACGTCTCGTCGCTCTACCGATCATCTGCTCGTACAAAATCCGTGAACGAACACGACGCATAAAGACCAGATTAGTGATACTTGGAATATCTACACCCGTAGTCAATAAATCGACGGTTACAACGATATTAGGCAAGCGTTCATTTTTAAACAACTTAATAGCATGAAGCGGATCTTTGATTGAGCCAGTGATTTTGAGCACGGCATTGTCGTCTACCGATCCATACATCTTTTCCAACTCTTCCTTAAACATCCGTACAATCATATCTGCATGATCGTCTGTTGCAGCAAAAATCAGTGTCTTGCCGTCCGATTCAGGATCAATATGTTTTGTCAATTCTTCCAGGATAACGCGGTTGAAATTTTCTGTTATCACCGTCTTGTTAAACTGGGTTACTTCCAGATTGATCTCATCCTCAAGCAGTTCCTTCTCGACATTGCCAGACGAAATGTCGTATACGGCAACCTCTTCGCCAACTTGCCACTTGATTCCGTTCTTTTTGAGTTGAGTCTCAAACTGCATCGGAGGTTCATGGTCAATTAAGTAACCATCAATTACAGCTTCACGATACGAATAATTGTACACTGGGCGTCCAAATATCTCGACTGTGTGCAATGCCGGCGTAGCTGTCAACCCTATTCGGAACGCATCGAAATAGTCCAGTACCTTCCGATACTTACTCACATAATCTTCATGGTCACGAAACTCTAACTCTATTTCAGACATTTCCTTGTCTAATGTGTACCCCCGATGCGCTTCATCGACAATAATGCAATCATATTGGTCAACGGAAGGAATTCCAGTACCATCATCTGATTCGTTATAGAATAGGCGTTTAACCATACCCTGAACAGTTGCGATCTGCACTTTGGTCTCCGTGTTCGGCTTCTTGTCATCCAGTGTCTGGAGCTCAAAAATCTCCGTAAACGAATGATAACTCTCTAGCTTCGAATCCTTGAACGCCGCCTCTGCTTGAACCCCTAAGGCTGATCGGTCAACAAGGAACAAAATGCGTTTAAATCGGTTGTGCTTGATTAGACGATAAATGAGACCGATTGCCATACGTGTCTTGCCTGTGCCTGTTGCCATTGCTAATAAAATATCACGCTGTCCGTTGTCAATCGCTTCCTCTACAGAAAGAATTGCATCTTCCTGATAAGGGCGTAACTTCAAGTAATCCAATGTCTCATCACGCAAATCTTGGGCTGCCTTTTCCACATCCTGCTGTAATAAATCTTTTAGACCCTGTGGGGAATACCACGCCTGAAGAGGACGTGGATGGTTCGTTGATTTGCGCGCGTCAAGAAACCAAATTCCCGACAGATGCTTCAGTTGTTCCAGATATGGTCGCCCATTGGTCGAGAAAAGGAACGGAACCTGGTAATTTCCCCAAGGATCATGAATCATTTCGTCCCCATGCTGCACGACATTCATGGCGTATTTTTTTGCTTGAGCAATATCTGCCTCTACGTTTTTACTCATTCGCTTGGCTTCTACAATGCCAACCAGTTCTAGCCCGCAAAATAACGCATAGTCTGCAAATCCTGTCTTAAGTGCCCATTCAGCAATAGCAATATTGCGTCCTTTCTCTGGACGCGTTCCTAATCCAAAACGGAGCTTTTGAGAGTCTACTTCCCAGCCTGCTTGACGCAACTTATCGTCGATAATTAGCCGAGTCTCAGCTTCCGTAAGCTTAAAGGCGCTACCTGCTTCTCTTGATTTTGTATGGCGCTTTTTCTTATCTTCGTTCGTAACCGTTGCCTGCTGCTGGCGCAAGTTCTCCAATTCTTGCTGTAACAGTTCCATTTTCGATTCATATGACTCTGCCAGTTGAGCCAATTGCTCACCATTATTTGCAGTGTCTTGCTGAGTCGGTTCGATATAGGTCGGCGAATTGAAGCACCAGTCACCATATACTTCCATGAACCATACGCCAAGTCGGAAAGCCAGATGCGTCGATGCATGGGCTTCAGCCGTTGAACCATAACCCGATTCGTGGACTGCCTTGTTTCCAATTTTACGTAAGGTATGAAGATAATCTACAATTTCATCAGAGATCAGACCATCGCGCTTCAACTGCGATAGTCGATCAACCTGAGTAAGTTCCCTAGTCTCATCTAACTCTTCCATAGCGCATATATATTTCGTTAGTGTTTCACCGAACATGCGCAACTTAATTAATGACGTATTGGGGTCTATAAATAAATTGCGTTCTGCCATCTCCCCAAGATTCGACAGTATTTCCCATCTACTATGTAAGAACTCAAAGTTTCCAGACATTCACAGCACCTCAATATCCAGTTTTCGTGTTAACTCAACAAATTCAGGATTGATTACAGATTACTAGTTCTATAGTAACACAAGAATTAGGATATTACTTCCTTTACATTTCATAATAACCCCCTCTACTTCCATTGTTTTTGGGAGGATTCTCTTTAATTGGGCCTGAAACCTTCATATATGAAATAATAAATAGTATTCATGGACACAACACTCAACAAAAACGTACATCTAAACTCACAGACTGCATGCCAAAAGCCTAACTCCTTGACAGGGGTTAGGCTCTCCTAGCGATCAGTATATTCATATTTATAAAGAGATATTTATCATGGCGAACACTTTCCCAAATATTGGGGGGACTTAATGGATGTTGGACGAGTTATTGTTAAACAACTCCGAGCCTTCTTCCACCATTTTCATGAAATAATCTGCAGCAATGGGGTTCTTGCTGCTCAGTTCAAGAAGCATTTCACTTATCCGGACAACACGCCATACCAATGGATCAGCTTCAGAATCTGATTCGTCAATATTCAACTTGTGCTCTTTCTGAAGTTTGCTCAGTACTTCAAATTGAATGGTTTGGGTTTTCCCTGTTTCCAAATTGCTTAAGTAAGCAGGCGAAACACCAATTTCATTAGCAAATTCGTTAAGTCGGATTCCCTTTTGTTGTCTAATTTGGCGAATCTGTTGACCCAAAATTGCTCATTCTCTTACACCGCCTTAGGAGGAATTAATTTCACCATGAACCGCAAAAAGATCACGCACAACCGAGATTTAGTCTCATCCATTAGCCAAATTCGTGATCCAGATGCAACAGGGAAGTGGATGGATCTTTATGTAAATCTGCTGAAAAAAGCAGCTGATTGCTGAACAAGCATCTAACAACCTAGGAGAGGAGTAGTTATTGATGAAAACCATTTTATACGCTCGAAGTTCAATCAAATCACAAGCATTCTATCGAAATGCAGAAGGCTCTCGCTCTTGAGAAAGTCAAAGTGAAAGGGCACATATCTAAGGATCTATTTTTCAATGAAGCAGTCTCTGCTCGAAAAACCGAAATTCATGAACGTACGGAGTTGAGCAGCCTATTCTAGGAAAATCAACAAAGGGATGATTAATACCATCTACTTGTATAAAAGGGCTCAGCTTGCTCGAAATCGAACAATCCATGGAACTTTACGAGCCATTTCTTTCCACACAAGCTACAGTTGTTTTCATAGCAGACAAAGAAATTTCTATACAATACTCGGCAGCCGGAGAATTTTTCGAATTGATTATCGGGGGATTTAACGAACGCGAAACCAGCCGAATTGTGCAACGTATCAAAAACGAAATATACAATGGCGAAACAAGGAAAACACACTCAAGGTAGAATTTCCTTTGGGTGTTATGTAGATTAGGATAAGGTATACCACGTTGAACCTGAACAGGCAAAAATCATCAGAATTTGTACGAAGCTATCATTGAAACGAACTGCACTTATTTTCTGATTTCGTACGGAGCATGCAGCACACAGGATTGGTGCCCCGACAATGGGGATTACGATCGCATACAAACGTTCCTCAGTAACACCTTCTAAAAACGAGGTGAGCTATACAGGAAGAAGTGGTATTGCTGCTCAAGTTGCCAATATAATATAGAATGAGACCGGATGCACGCTTTTTTGATGCCCAGCTGAATGATCTTAAAGCACAAAATCTGGAGACCGTTAGTTCCTCGGTATATGACCAGATGCTGAACGAACGTCAACTTATCGTTAAACAGTTGGATAAAATGAAGCCTTATTATCTGAGCTGAAGAAAAAATTACAGCTTACTGAATTACATGCCAAGAAGCTCGCAGAGAGCGTAAAAGACTTAGAAACCAGAGATGACAACACCAAGATGGTACAGGTCCTTACGTTACAAAAAGGACAATTGACGACCCGGATCGAAGGACTCGATGATAAAATCAAACAATCTTTAAGTCATCTTCAGTACCTCGATCTAATTGAAGCAAACCCAGCAGAGATTACACGCAACATAAAGTCCAGAAACATTATGACCAGCCAGGATAATGCTCATGATATTCGCAAGATGGTGACTTATCTGGTTCAGCAAGCTATTTTCACTCCAACAACTAGGGACAGTAAAAATGTTATTACTAAAGGAGAAATCGCAATTCAAACCAGAAGCAGCCTCGTCAGTACGATTGTCACTTAACCAACCACCCTAAACAGGAAGGTTGGTTTTTTAGTGATCCTGGTTAATGAATCTACATGGACAAGATCTCGGTTTTGGAGTTAGCTTGTCCATCACACGTACTCAAATCTCGGTAACGAGATAGGCACGCGACCGGCAGCCTACCCGGCTAACGAGATGAAGTGCTTGAAAAATGCTTGTCCCATGGGGTTTGTCCGATTTTCATATTTACCAGTATGGACAGGAATTTAACTTGGTAAACGGTTCTTGGTGAAGGATATCTCAAGTTATAAAACTTGTATGAATTCTCGGATAACCGTTCAACATACAGCACTATCGTTGAGATTTTTCTCCCCTTTTGAAATCGAAACAATTCTGAGTTTCATAATAAATATGAAGTCTACCGGGTGAAATGCAGAAGAATTACTTATGGTCTACTATACTTATTATATTTTTTTGGATTGATGATGGTATTGAGAGGAAAAATAGTCTGAGTTAAAGAGTTATCACATAGAATATTTACAAAACTTATCGAGGTGAAGTATATGTTTGTTCAACTATCAAAATCCGAAATCAAAGATCTCGAAGAACAAAAAATTGCTCAACAGATATCAAGATGGGAATCTTTGGATAAGGCTGTGTCATATTATACAGATATTAAGGGCATCTTTACTGCGTATAAATTGAACTTTTATGATATGCAATCAGCATATTCAACTCCGATTGTTGTACTGAAATTAAAAAAACTGCCGACACGTTAGTCGGCAGTTGAATATTATTCCTCAAGAGCTCTAGAGATTCTAAAATACCGCTTATCTAAAGCATCTTTTCCTCCTTCCATTACTTCACAGACTGCCTCACGAACGTCAGTTTTCTGTAATGCTCCACTTATTTGCTTTTGTATTTGTCCTCCAGCAAAATTCATTTGAATTATATTTTCGGCAGCACCATTTACAGGTATGTTAGGGTTATGAGTTATCACTATAACTTGCTGCTTCTTTTTAAATTTTCTTAAACTAGTAACAACCAAATCAGTAATTCTCTTGGTATCCAGATCTTCTTCTGGTTGATCAATTATAATTGGTGAATCGTCAAGTAATAACATAAGGGACAACATAGCAGCTGTCCTTTGTCCCGCTGAACCTGTTTCAATATCTTCTTCTTTGCGATTTGTTACTAACTTCAGTTCAATCTTATCTTCTGGATACCACAAGAACATTCTATCCGTATCTTCTGGTGTATTATATTTAAGTGCATTAAGATGTTTAGCAAATGGTTTACCAAATCCATTGGATTCCTGTTCATTAGTCCTAATAACTTTAAGTACTATTTCAGAACGAGTTTTCCAAGGATCTTCAGAATTTAGCAGATTAAAGATAATACCTCCACTTGGATTCCCGTCTTCATCTCTTTCTAAAATGTCCTTCGAAAATTCAGTTCCAGATTTTCTAATTAATCCCCTAAAACTCGTTTCAGCACTGTATATATCTCCCATAACCTTGAGATGAATTCTTATATGTGGATTAGATCCCTGCCATTCATTGATAGCATTTTCTCGCTCTGTTCTAAGCTTTCTTTCATGATTATTTATTTCTATAAATACTCCACTAGTCTCCTCTTTTTGATCATTCAATTGTCCTTCAATATTCTGAATTTCACTAAGTTTCTCTTCAAGTTCCCTTTTTCTTGACACATGTTGTCCGTATGCATTTGGGTTCTTCTCACCATTCTCCTCAAGACGTTTTACAAGATCTAGGTATTTTTCTTGATGTTCTAGACGGCTACTGTGCCAAGGGATTTTAGACGCTGTTTCATTAAATTGACTTCCAAATGATCCTAATTGCACAATCAATTCCTTTATCTGAGTTTTAATTTTATTAAACTCTATGGTCTTATCCTGTAAAAGATTTAGTGATTCAGTATCTAGGTCTGTAAATGTATCTGAATCTATACTTATATCAGGCAAATCAATTTCCTCTAAGTCCCTCGATAATTTCGAAACCTTTTCAATTTCGTTATTAATTTTTTCGTTTAATGTTTGTGTTCTATGATATCGTTCAAGCAATTCTTTATGTCCTGAATCCTCGAAAATTTTCATTTTTGCAATTACATCTTCCAACTCAGATTTCAAATTACCTTTGTTATTAATCTTTAAATGAAGGTCTCGTTGTTTTTTTCTTGACTGCAAAAACCTTTGTGTCAATTCTTGTTTTTGTTCAATCCATTTTTTTTTATCAAACTGTTGATCAACTATGTCCAATATATGGTTAGGATCTTCAGTCAATGAGTATAAATGTTTTTGACTGAAAATTCTTATTGGGAATCTTGAATCAATATTGTTGCTTTGTTCTTTCTCTTCCCACTCACCCTGCTCATTTTTATGCTCTTCAAATATTTCACTATTTGCCCACGTTAACGCAATATCTCGCCCATCTTTCTGCATCTCCACTCTTATTTTAGTATTGTGAGTTAGCATGCCAGCTCTGCCTCGTTCTTTAGGCACTTGATTAAACTCTTTAAATTCTTCTTGAACTTTTTGTGGGAGTCCCATAGTTTTACTTAAAGGTAACCTCATATACTCAATTAGGCTTGATTTTCCTGACCCCCTGCCACCAATAACAGTATTTAACCAAGGGCTAAAACTAACTTTCAGTGGATTTCGTCTTCCTGCTTTCGCTCCATGCGATATCTCAATTGAATTAATAAAAAATCTATCATGTGTGTCATTTGGTTTATCAATCCCTGAATCACCTCTGATTACTCCATCTTCACCATCATGCAATGCTAATCTCAGCGCTTCCAAATTTGGAAACTCCATTTTAACCCAAGTATAACTTGAGCCAGCAGTCTCTGGATGATGGCTATCAGACCCGGCTACCTCAGTCAGATTTAATTTCATTTCATGATAAATTTGAGGTTTATCAAACATTGAATTGCATAATTGCATCGCAAGCAACCCGCTAGCACTTAAGCATTTTCTTAATGAATTTCCTTCTTGCTCCACAAATAAACCTCTTATAGTGTCAATATGTGCTGGTATAGCTAATCCTTTCATTTCATGAATGATATCTACAACATCATTAAATGACTTAGTTGTACAACCATCGGAATCACCATATGTACCCTCATACTTACATTCACTTACAAGCTTCATAATACGTTCTGAAGTTTCAGATGGGTCAAATATTGCTAACAAATGTATATTCCCGTGAACCGTTATCTCAACACCAGGAAAAATAGTTAATTCTCTATACCCCTCAACTACCTCTTCTTTCATAAGATTTAATTCATTTTTCAAAGTATCGATCCATGCACCTGAATTGTGATCTGTAACAGCTACACAATCAATCTCTTTAGCCATATAATCCAACAACCACTCACGTGGTTTACGTGCTTTTAAAGACTCTTGATTTGGACCTTTACCGTAATCAATTGATATAGGAGTATGAGTGTGGAAATCAAACTTCCACCATTTCGAACCATGAAATTGCACTTGGAATGCCCACCTTTACATTTTTGAGATTGGAAATTGCTATAACACTAAAAAATTCTACACAATAGTACTTTTTTCCTGCTTTTTCTACACTAAATTCTTAATAAACTAGTACCTTAGCGGAACGAAGGCTGGGCCTCCTACTGGCATCAACGCATAATACGCGAGCTCGACCTGAGTAGTGAAGACACCATTGAATTTGCCAAATTGAATTCTTCCGTCGTACAGCCATCCAAACAAAGTTTGAATCCGTACTATTTGGGGCTGAAAATTTTTGAAGATATTGAACGCCGCTGGGATCACCCATCCAGGGAAGAGCAGGAGCGCTTTGGCCGCAAACCGGGTCAGGGCCGTGCCAAAATGTTCGAGGTTCGCGAATTCGATTCCGACACCTCCTTCATCCGAAATTACATGACGAAGCAGCTGACTGAAGATTTGGATCTCTATGTATTCGAGAAAAAAGGCCCGGATTGGAAAATCACCGACAAGTCCTGGGAAAACATACGCGATCAACTTGTATTCTCTCGTATTAACGGAGGCTCACCGTATCTGGTCGTTCAGGACGCCGATTATCTGCGAACAGGTGAACTTGTGCTGAAGCACCAGTATGAAGGCATTGAGCTGGACCTGAAGTATATGGAGCGCACCCTCCCTTATCTGTACCGGCTCTGGGGGCGAACGGTTCATCTGGAAACCCGGGTTGAGGATAAACCCATCTGGTTTACCTATGACGGCAAGAAGCACCATAGGAAATTTATGTAAGATGTCCTCACTTTGATGACTTAATGAATCCGATGGAATTAATTATTCACATTCTTATTTAATCCAAAATGTATGATCAACAAATAAAGCGGTAAGTCCCTGTAGAATAACGGGGACTTGCCGCTTGGCATGATGGAACCATACTTACATAAAGATATCTAAGATTACGCTTCATGGAAATATGCTTAGATGAAGTGTTTATATAACTTTCCCCTTTGTCCAACAATTGGAGGATACAACGTATTGATCCACGGTAAAGTAATACGTATGCGGCATTCACAAGCGGGAATTTATTCTTCATATTATCTACATAAGGAGTGGCAAGTAACTCTGCCAGATTTCAAATCATTGAGGATCTACGATCACGCCATGGTCTACTTTGGATCTTTTAGTTAGCTGCGGTTTCAGGCTCGGGATATATAGGTGGGGGAAATAAACAAATCAGTGGCAAAAGAGTGTAAACATAAGAAACATGAACTTACTACATCCTTATTTTGAATATTTTCGAATTCAGTCGCATTGTAGAGGGAATTCCATTGAGTCAACCATAAAAAGGTGTAACGATAACGAAACAATAAGGGATCTGTTCTGTGATCCAAAAGAAAAGTCGATTCTTTTGAAAACAAGCTTCTGTGGCAAACGCAAATCGGCTTTAGTAACGGTTGCGGGCGACCTTACCTAAATTCGGACTGAAGAACATTTTATTTACTCTCTATAACTCAGGCTTTATACAATAACAAAAATTGTAGCGCGGCATCATTCTGAAACAAAATGACCTCGCTTTGGTTCATGATCACACTGGATAGACCACTTCAGCACGTAGCATTGAAGGGTATAACCATGAACAAAATCAAGGCTTTCGATATAACTAGAAGCCCTTAACCGTAAACTGAAAGGGTATGCTAGGAAATCATTCTAGACGTAAAAATGCCTAGATAGAACCCCTCTTCTATCATTTGAAAACCGAGAAAATATACTAGAATAAGGAGAAAAACAATGCAGAAACTTTACAGTAAGTGAGCGAATACATATTGTTCTACAACCAAACCAAAAATAAACGACCGTTCCCCGGTAGTATACTGGGAAACGATCGCAAATTAAATTTTTATTCACGTGCTGTCTATTTGACAGGGATATAATCACTATCACGTAAAATTGATAGGAACGTCTAAATTAACAAATATAAAAATAGCTTCGAATAATCGATAAATACTTTCCACTTATCTAAAAAAGCCTAATATTGGGATGATTATAAGATATTAATTGACTTTTATTAATTAACATGTTAAATACAAGTTCTTCTAAGCAAACAATTAAAAATTCTTCTAATAATCTTGCAATAGCAGGATAATCAGAAAAATTTCCATAAGTCAAATGAAATTCGGTTTCTTTATTATGAACAATACAATTCCTAAGTTTATAAATCACCTCTGAGAAGAAATCCTGGATATTTCCGATATTTATATTTCCAGAGTGATTTTCGTTATATCCCAATTTCCGAAGAGCTCCATTTATTCCAGCAGTTTTATCAGGTGTATCTATCAATTTTGTCCAACTTAAATACACTATGTCTTTAAATTGGGAAGAAGCTGTTTCTTTATATGTCAGTTTTAATGCTAACTTCATAAATTTTTTTAATGCGCCTAGCTCATTTTCCATAACACGTTTATATAAATTTTGAAAATCCCTTATTGAAAACATAACCTCGCCATTTAAATTTACAAGAGAACAAATAGGTTCTCTAAACATAAAGTTCTCAATAACTTGATAGAGTTTTAAGTATTTATCAATAATATTTTTTTGATAGTTGTACTCGCTTAAGATATAAATTGTATCATCAAATTGTTGATAACCTTTTAAATAATCCCATTCAACATCAGATCTTATTAAAGGGATTTGATCATATCTATATGCATTATGAATCTCTTTACCTACCGAAACCTCATACAAATTCATAAACGATTTTAAGCTATCTGCATTTTCTGAACTATCCTTATCAATTAATAAATATTTGTGAGTCTCACTAGTACCATTAGTAGAACTCAACTTGCCAAGTAAATGAAATAATAATTCAACATTAAATTTATTTAAGAACTCACTTATTCCAGATAAATCATTAAGTGAAAATACAATAATTGTCTTTCTTATATCTTCTGGACTGAAATAAAATTTTTCGAAAGAAGTGTCATATGGTACAAGTTTAAACATATCTTCTTGAATTAAAGGGATAAGAGGAACTACACTGATGTCAAGTGTAGAAATTTTCGAGAGTAGCGCAAACATCATTCTAAAGTAATGTATTGCTTCCTTCAATATTTCAGGGTACTCATCATTAAGCTTATTAAAAATTCCAATAATTACATCAAGTTCACAATCAAGTTCTTCCGTGGCTCTTTTATCCTTAACGGTATCTAAGCCATCATTTAACAGAGCAATGTAATTATCTAATTCTGTAATACTTTTACGTTCAAAGTTTTGTTCATACTCAGCGATAACAGAATTAATTAAAGATTCCAACTTATCATAGTAAATATCTATAGCTTTCTTGGATGTGTCAGTTATTTGCATGTTCTACACTCCTAAAACATTCCGACCATATAATGGGCTGTTTATTTTCTAAATAATTGTATACTCCCAAATATACTGCATTTTTTGTGTATTCCCCTACATTAACTTTACTCAAATTGATGTTAGCTCGTTCCCTATTATACTCTTTGATATTTAGTACATCACTATCGCTTGATGTAAGCGAAACGAGAAATTGATTGAACACATCTTGAGGATTTTTTATTTTTATATCCTCTGAGTATTTACCTAACGCTGCAAATAATCCTATTGTTACAGTATCTCGAGAAACCCATTGAATACCTTCATCCAAGGAATATTTTTTTTCAAGATATGTATCGAATCTCATTAAAAAGTTAATCAGTTCTACTAAGAGTTCGTAAGATATTATACCTACAAATTCACCATTCTTAAGTTTTTCATCCTGAATTCCTTTAATTAAGGATGCATTTGCGGTAATAGTGTCTTTTTCTAGGAATGCCAAACATGCAGTAATTAAGTGAGAAAAATGAAACTCCCATTTCTTACGTCCTTTACTAAAACTTATTGAGCTAATCTCTTTCTCTCTAAGTAACGTAAATTCTGGATGCTGCTTCTTAATATCATCAAAATATGACACTAGATTTAAAAATAGTAATTCTAATTGATGTTTTAAGGAAACCTGTTTATGACCTGCATTTAATAGTAACATTTTTTCGATTTCCTGATGAGGACTAAGTCCCTCCCAAATCTCAATCCACTGAATTTCATTGAAACAATCCTTGATTTCATGCATTTCTTTCTCACTGCTTATTAAACGCTCCAACACTAGTGTTGACGAAGAAATTTCTTTAAGTTCCCTGCCGAACTTGCGAGATAACTCTAGTTTTGAAAACTCAGCTATCGTTGGATAATCCATAAGAAGATGCTCAAGATATATAACTGTATCCCACAAAATTTTCAGTCTGAATGTTCTCTGCAGACCATCAAGAATTTTAAATTCTTGTATAATCATTCTGTTATTTTCTTCTACATCATTGTCGATACTTTCAGTAACAATAGTGATTGGTGGGATGTGATCCTTGTTTAAAACAGTTTCAACGATTCTGTCTAAGTATACATTGGTAACTATACCTCTTTGAATGTCATATTCCATAAAATCTGCTGGTAAATTTTCAATATATTCTTTTAGGGTTGTTCCACAGAAATAACAAGTTGCCTGATTATTGCCAGACTTTTTGGATGTGTATCTAGTTACTATCATATTATTCTCCCCTTATTGGAGTCATGAGGGTCACTTACATGAACTACATGCCCTTATTAATAGAAATATTATATATCAAAGGAAATAATACTTCCATGAAGTTTAACTCACTTTCTCATAAGATAAGTAAAACTTTTATAAGTGAAC
>NZ_BIME01000027.1 GCF_004000925.1 Paenibacillus illinoisensis NBRC 15959
CCCCGGTACGTCCCATTTTGAAGAAGAAACCGATCACCGAAGTGGGACTGTTCAATATGTACTACACGTTCGGCGAAGCAGAAAACAATGCTTACCAAGCGAACCACGGTAGCGGCAAAGCCATCGAGGCGCTTTACTTCGGAAGCGAAAAGGACCCCGTACTCGTGTGGAAAAAAGGAATGGAACTGCCGCCTGCGAGCGCGGAAGTCGAAGCTCATTTCGCGCAGGACACCTATTAAGCTAACGGGAAACGATAGCGTAATAAAATCACGAAAGTAGCTGATCATTTGATCAGCTGCTTTAATTCAACTAACGGGAAAGGTTAGTTGAATTAAAACAAGAAAGCAGCCGATTTATGTTGAACTGTACCTCCAATTGCCAGAATATCTAACTATTGGGGTGCAGTTCATGTGATTGGCTGCTTTTGTTTAATTAACGTGAGATCAGAAACGTTTGGCAACTTCCTTTGCTTTTGCAATTGCTTTTTCTTTAATAATTGGTGCTTGCTCTAATGATGCCGTTCCCTCCACAAAAATTGCCTCAATAGATTGAATTCCATAGAAATGTAATATCTTTTTTAGATAGCTGTATCCCATTTCAATCGGAGCAAGCGGACCTTCCGAATAAATGGATCCGGAAGCTTGAATGTGTAATGCTTTTTTGCCGGACAACAGACCCACAGGGCCATTCTTCGTATATTTGAAAGTCTTACCTGGAATTGAAGTCGAATCCGTGTATGCTTTCAGAACAGGTGGGATCGAGAAATTCCACATAGGTGAGACGTACACATACTTATCGGCAGCCACGAATTGGTCAATAATCGCTTCATGACGAGCTACTTTTGATTTCTCAGCATCCGTCAATTGATCGAAAGAAGAACCTAATCGAATCTTTTCCCAACCGTGTAAGACATCAGCATCGATTTCCGGAATGTTCTCTTGGTATAGATCTAAATAAACAACTTCATCTGATGGGTTTGCCTCACGGTATGCTTCAATAAATTCGTTCCCAACTGCGAGGCTATAAGATGACTGAGCATCAAGAGGATGTGCGGTGATGTATAATACGGTTGACATGATTTAAAACTTCCTTTCTGTAATTGAATTAAATACACTTTCTGGATTAATCATATCGCATATATACTATTTGTGAAGTACGCACAATCATGTGGTATAGTATTAAAAAAGGTACTGTAACGGAGGAGAATACATGCAAAAGAACCCTATCCAATGTCAATTCGTTGTTGCGCTGGATTCAATTGTCGGCAAATGGAAGCCGATGATTCTTTATCATTTGTTTCAAGGTGAACCTTTGAGGTTCAATGAATTAAAAAGATTGCTGCCTGATATCACGCAAAGGATGCTTACGCTCCATCTGCGCGAGTTGGAGGAGGAAGAGATCGTGAAGCGAGTTGTTTATCCTCAAGTCCCTCCCAAAGTGGAGTACTCCATCACGGAATACGGCATGAGCCTTTCTCCGATTTTGGAAACTTTACATCAATGGGGGAAGGCCCATGTGGAGAGAAAACAGCTCAAAAAAGCGGAAAATGAAGATACAGAATCGGAATAGCATTCATTTTGTCATTATTCTTTAATAGACGTTAAAGTCGCTAATGCAGCGGCTTTTTTATTTTATTGGTACAAGTTCTTGTTTCGGGTCAAGGAAAGAACTTGTACTGACTCCGAAATGGGCAAAAGCATAGTTCGATTAACGTTTAGTCACTAAGCTAACGGGTCAGGAATATTTCCAATGGAGAAACTACAACGGAGACCAGAGGAATAACAGCATTTAGGGAGTTGGCAGAACAGTCGTCAACGATGTTCTCCAGCCGTCAGCAGACTATTACCTAAGTAGAGAAATTTATAATTCGTTCAGACATTGTAAAGACATGTCGAGGGACAAGAACATGGTCCCATTGAAGTCGCTATTTTAGCGGCTTTTTTATTTTATCGGTACAAGTTCTTGTCCCAAGCTAAGGACAAGAACTTGTACCGATTACCGGAATGGACAAGAACATAGTCCGATTGCCGATTAGATGTATATCTATATATTGAACGAATACACTTAAAACCACTTTAAGTACCATGATAAATGAAAATGCTCAAAGTTTTATAGAACAACTGAAACGATGAGAGGTTAAATACCTGCGGTTAGGTATTAAAGAAGCGTAATATTGTACTAAAACTTGAGTTGAGGACAAGAACTTGTACCTATTGCCGAAATGTACAAGAACATGTTCCTATTCCCGATTAGATGTATATCCCAAAAAAGCACATGTAGTTAAAACTTGAATAGGCAGCATTGGAAGGACGGTTTCACATTTCTTGAACCAAATGACTCGAGAAGAGATACACCCGGGCCGATAAGCCAACGCGTAGTATTGAGCCGAATCCGTTAAAGCAACATTTAGTATACCTAGTTCAAAAAATAGGAAGGAACCTTGTTGTTTTGTTGTTAACACCCAATAGTTACATTCTGGTTCCTATCTAATAAAAAGGTGCCTACTTTTCAAGTAGCATGAGAATTTTTAAGATAAAAGAAAGGCGGTTAAACAGGTGGCGTATGTAATGAACAAAAGTTATAACCAACGAATTAATTTTTGGTCCTTTCATCGATAAATATGGTTTTTCTGATCTGTATACATCCAGTTTCTATCCTTTTAAAATGCAAGAGGAGATGAGTCTCTAACCGAAGAAATGATTGCCACGGTGATAGATTGTGCAATTCCATCATACCTTGTTCCAAAATGTCCTGTATGCGGTGGGGACATGAACCCGAATTTACGAAGCAACCGTTTTTTCGTTCAAGATGAACAATGGCTTATTTCCGAAAAATTATATAGGAATTTCTTAGAAAAATTTGGTGACAAGAGAATTGTCTTTATGGAACTAGGCGTTGGTTTCAATACACCAGAAATTATACGTTATCCATTTGAACAAATGACGTATAACAATGAGAATGCAACGTTACTTCGACTCAATAGAGACCATTCCGAGGGAGTTATAGAGAATATAGATCGCACCATTGCTTTTGTAGAAGATATGCATAGTGTGATCGTTCAATTAACCGATTAAGTGAGAGATTAAACGAAAGTAATTGAGGGGATGGTAATATCATGCCGATTGAAATCAAAGACATTGTGTCTAAGAAAATATTAAGCGAAGTAAAGGGTTATCTAGATATTGGCTTTACTCATTCACTAAATCCCTATACGGGTTGTGCATTTGCTTGCGAATACTGTTACGTCAGAGAAATGCCTATTCAAAAGTTTAAGGATATTCCTTGGGGATTGTGGGTGGATGTCAAGAAAAATGCAGCAGAAAACTATCTAAGGGAAGTCTCTCTTCTAAGAAGTAAGAATAAACCCATAAGTATATTCATGTCATCAGCCACAGATCCTTATCAACCTGTAGAGCAGAGGGCAAACATTACAAGAAGCCTATTGGAAGAAATGGATAAAAACCCACCAGATTCACTTCAAATTCAAACTAGAAGCCCTCTGGTTGCCAGAGACCTTGATATACTACTGAAATTAAAGGAAAAATGTCGAATTCTGGTTTCAATGACAATCGAGACAGATCGCGAAGATGTGAAACGATTTTTTTCACCCTATGCTCCTGGAATAGATTTAAGAGTTAAAGCCTTGAAAAAGATAAATGATGCAGGGATACATACACAAGTATCCATTTCCCCAGTGCTACCTTTTTCACCTAATTTCGCTAACATGATACAAGGCATAACTGATCGAATTTGGATTGATACGCTACTGATTGGTGATGGTCAAATGGGGAGGAGATCTGAGCGTTTAGGGATGCCAAAATTATTTGAGGCGAACGGCTGGGACAAATGGTACGAGAAAAGTATTCATCTGAAAGTCGAAAAATATTTTAAGGCAAGGTTTCCATCTGAAATCATTCATGTATCTAAAAACAGCGCATATCCATTTTGATTTTATATAGCCATTCATTTTATGAGGATCTTGCCCGTTTTTCTGCATACAATAGAAATATTGCAGCTGTTGTTCGAAGATCAACTTTCTCTTACGAATCAATGGAGGACGTATGAGTCCTCCATTGACTTAACTTGGAGATATAGAGGAGCTTATTCTATTTTTGAAATGTTCGTGGATTAACAAAGTGAAATCATTCACTCTGATGAGTATCGTTTGGAAGTTCATCATTGAGTTTCTGGTACCCGAGTCCCCATGTTTCCATAGAGAATATAATTGGCTTCAGTGAATTTCCTAAATCACTTAAGCTGTATTCGACTCTCGGAGGGACTTCTGCAAAAACAGTACGAATGACAATTCCATCCTCTTCCATTGAACGTAAATTTTCAGTGAGAACCTTTTGACTGATCTCCGGGATACTTTTACGAAGTTCTCCGAATCGTTGAGTTCCCTTCAAAAGATCCCTCATAACCAATAACTTCCACTTGTTACCTATCAAGCCAACTGTCGTTGCCACAGGACACAACGGCAACTCTTTTTTTGAAATCACTACGTTATCGCCTCCAATAGTTACTATTAGGTTCCTATATAACAAAAAGGTGCCTACTTTCAAAACCAATACATTGCTTATATTATAATTCTGTCGATGAGAAAAGCAAATGAAAATGGATGAAAGGAGGAGGGAGTTTGCAAGAAAGTTTATGGATGCAACTGAGTGACTATTTTTCGAATCATATGTTAACGTTCTTGAATTCTTGGAAAGAGCATTTAGAGATCAGTTTATTGGCATTGATGGGTTCTACACTTATCGGGATTACATTAGGTACCTTATCAACTAAATACAATCGTTCCGAAAAATGGATCATCTCGTTATTCCAAACATTACGAATTGTTCCCAGCCTGGCGATCTTACTTCTGTTGCTTCCTATCATGGGTACTGGAATTAGGCCAGCCCTTGTTGCTCTCATTATTTTAGGAATCCCTCCTATCTTAATGAATACAGTATCCGGGTTACAAGGTGTGTCCATGTCTCTACTTGAATCTTCACAAGGTGTAGGGATGTCTGAACGACAAATCAGATGGAAAATCCAATTTCCAGTGGCTGGACCATTGATTTTGACAGGGATTAAAACCGCTGCGATTGAAATTATCGCCAGCGCTACTTTGGCTGCCAAAATTGGAGCTGGTGGATTAGGAGAGATTATTTTTACAGGTTTAGGACTCAATCGAACGGATTTACTTTTAATTGGTGGTATCTCAGTAGCGATTCTGGCTATTGGGATAGGCTTCATTTTAGATCTGTCTGAACGTGTATTGTTTAGATATAAATTCTTGCAAAGGTAGGGTCCACAAAATGAAAAAGAACATAAAGAAAAAATTAGTTTTAACCATTTCAATCACACTTGTTTTGTCCATAATTTTGAGCGCATGTGGCAATAAAACGAATAATCATGGATCGACAATACGAATTGGTTCAAAAGACTTCACTGAGAATTTAATTGTCGGGGAGCTTTATGCTTTGGCTTTAGAGAGTGCGGGGTACCAAGTAGAGCGTGTTCCTAATATTGCGGGTTCCATCATTCATTCATCGATTGTTAATAACGATATCGATATGTATCCAGAGTACACAGGTACGGGGTTGTTGGCCGTCTTAAAGATGGATTTGATGACAGATCCAGATGAAGTGTATACAACAGTCAAGGAAGAGTACAAAAAGCAATTCAATATCACATGGCTCGATTATTCAAAAGCAAATGATGGAGCGGGTCTCGTTATTCGAACGGAAGTATCACAAAAATTAGGGATCAAGACCATTACCGACTTGCAAAAACATGCCGGTGAGATTCGATTTGCTTCCCAAGGAGAGGTTGACCAGCGCGCTGACGGTATTCCAGCTTTAGAGAAAGTGTATGGCAAGCTCAATTGGAAATCATCCAAAGTATATGATAACAGTTTGAAATATGAAGTACTTAGAAACAACGAGGCTGATGTTGCTCCCGCATATACCACTGAAGGTCAGTTGGTGAACAAAGACAAGTTCACCCTATTGGAAGATGACAAACAAGTATGGCCACCTTATAACTTGGCGCCTGTTATCCGTGATAATGTGCTCTCAAGGGACCCCGGTATCGCTGAAGTGATCAATAAGGTTAGTTCGGTATTGGATACAGACACCGTAACCGCACTAAACGCAAAAGTGGACGTAGACAAAGAAGAATATGAAGATGTGGCAAAAGAATTTTATGATTCCATTAAATAAGGATGGCGTTATCATGAATCCAACAGCAATCGAATTCCATAATGTGAGTAAAACATATTCAGATTCCAATGAATATGTAGTTGATCATGTGAACTTGTCGATAAGTGAAGGGGAGTTTATTACCATCCTCGGCTCCTCTGGATCAGGAAAAACAACTTTATTGAAGATGGTGAATCGGCTTAACGATCCTTCTCACGGGATTATTAAAATATTTGGCGAGGATATCGCTGGAGTTGATCCTGTAAAACTTAGAAGAAAAATTGGCTATGTTATTCAGCAAATAGGCTTGTTCCCCCACATCAATATTGAACAAAATATTGCTACCGTTCCTCGTCTTTTGAAATGGGACAAAAAGAAAATCGAGGAACGGGTACAAGAATTGTTAACTTTAGTTGGATTAGATTCAGAGAACTTCAAACGACGTTATCCTTCACAATTGTCCGGAGGACAGCAACAGAGAATCGGTCTTGCGCGAGCATTAGCAACCGATCCCAATATTATGCTGCTGGATGAACCCTTTGGGGCCTTGGACGCTATTACGCGCTTAAATCTCCAGGATGAACTCTTAAAGATTCATGGGGGAATGAAAAAAACATTTTTGTTCGTGACTCATGATATTAATGAAGCATTCAAGCTAGGAACCAGGGTTATGATTATGAATCAGGGTAAGGTTTGTCAATTCGATTCCCCGAGAGAAATTGTAACTCATCCTGCAGATGATTTTGTGTACTCACTCATTCAATCTTCGAAGGAGCAAGAACGTTTCTGGGGGAACTTAACATGATCGACTATGCCATTAAGCATCCGGATAAGTTGGGAAATGCATTATTGGAGCATGTGGAGATCCTCATTTTGACCATGCTGCTCTCTGTGATCATTGCAATCGTCTTAACCATCGTAGCTCTGGCCTCTGATAAGGTATCTAGATCACTCATTTACATGTTTTCAATCTTGTATTCCATTCCGAGCTTGGCTTTGTTTGCAATCATGATCCCTGTGACCGGATTGGGGAAAACGACAGCCATTACCGTGCTCATTGCCTATAACCAATATATCCTTCTACGTCAGTTCATTGCAGCTTTGAATCATGTTGACACATCTGTTATTGAAGCTGCTACAGGGGTCGGTATGAGTCGATTTCAGATCTTACTTCAAGTCCAGGTACCCTTAGCAATCAAGCCTCTGTTTACAGGCCTTCGACTTGCCTCGGTAACTACCATTAGCATGGCAACCATCGCTGCCTTCATAAATGCAGGAGGGCTAGGTACGATATTAAATGATGGATTACGTACCATGAATATCGATAAGATTTTGTGGGGGGGCTTATTGTCAGCAGGACTTGCCATTTTGACGAACGCAATATTCATGCTGTTTGAGAAACGAATACATTTGAGATCGGAGAGATGAATAATGAAGGCAGTTGTATTGGAAAGGGTCTGTACCCCAAAAGAACTACAGATCACTGAAGTACCTATTCCTATAGTCAAGCCTGGGTGGGTACTTGTAAAAATCAGGGCGTTTGGAATAAATCGCTCCGAAATGTTCACTAGGCAGGGGCATTCACCGTCCGTTCAATTCCCGCGTATTATTGGGATCGAATGCGTAGGGGAGATTGAAGACCCTTCAGATAGCACATTTATAAAGGGAACGACCGTCGCTTCATTAATGGGAGGGTTAGGTCGTGCATTTGACGGAAGTTATGCTGAATATGCACTTATACCTTCGGACCAAGTGTATCCTATTCCTAGCGATATGAAATGGACTGAACTTGCATCGATACCGGAAATGTATTATACCGCGTATGCATCCTTATTTGAATGTCTTCAATTGATTTCCGGAGAGATGCTACTTATTCGTGGTGGGACAAGTTCCGTAGGCTTAGCAGCACTTCAGCTAGCTAAGAGTGTAGGAGCAACAGTTATATCAACGACTCGAGACAAAGAGAAATTTGCACTTCTCCAACAAACTGGAGCAGACTATGTACTGCTCGATAATGAGAATTTGAGAGAACAGGTGTATGCTATTGCTCCAAATGGGGTAAACAAGGTTCTAGAGTTGGTTGGTACAACGACTGTAAAGGAGTCCTTGCAATTCATCTCAGAACGAGGGATATGTTGCATGTCAGGAATATTAGGAAATGAATGGACTCTTGATGCCTTTGAACCTTTAGTGGATATACCTACAGGTGTGTATTTTACAGCGTTCACCAGTGAAATTATCAAAGAAAGTACACTGATCTCTTTATTTGAGCATATCCAAAAACATGCTATAGTCCCACCTATTGCCCGAGTCTTTACACTCGAGGAGATTGGAAAGGCACATCTTTTAATGGAAAGTAACACCGCAAACGGTAAGATCGTTATATCCAATGACATTGTTGAGACGAATGATAACTTCTCTGCAACCTAAAGATAAAATAATAGTTACAAAAAGGTTCCTGTGCAACATTAAGGTGCCTACTTACCAATTATCTAAAGTAGAGATAAAATTTAAGTGAGGGCATATGCTCACGAAAATAGAAAGGGGTTTAAATAGGACGATTACAGAAAACAAACAATTGATGTATCGTTTCACGAACTTTATTAATACGGCAAGCAAAGAACTTGCTGAAGAATTGATTGCCCCAGTTTCCACCAACGAGTGTCGAGGGACAAGAACATGGTCCCATTGAAGTCGCTATTTTAGCGGCTTTTTTAATTTATCGGTACAAGTTCTTGTCCCGAGCCAAGGACAAGAACTTGTACCGATTCCCGGAATGGACAAGAACATGCTCCTATTGCCGATTAGGCGTCTATCTAAATGGAACAGCACAAGATAAAGCTGCTCTTGATGCAGAGTTCGATGCAGTGTACAACAAGTTCGTTAAGAGTGGTAGAGCTGTCGTTATTGGTGAGATGGGAACGATCAATAAGAAACAATAAGGGAATGCTCTACTAAATCATGATCCGGATCATAATATTTTGTTTTCTATTCACATGTATGGTTCATGGAATGATGCATCTTGTATCGGAAATGAACTCCAAGCCAGCCAAGTCAATGCACAGGAGGTACTTAATCAGGCTCAGGCAAAGGGAATCGGCTATCTGGCTTGGTCCTGGACCGGAAATGACAGTGCGAACTCATGGCTTGATCTTGTTTCAAATAATGATTGGCAAACGTTTACTTCATGGGGGAACCTCGTATTTAATGGCACGAACGGAATAAAAGCTACTGCTGTCAAAGCATCCGTGTTTAACACGGGAGGCAGCAGCACGTTATATGATTTTGAAGGAAGTAATGTACAGGGTTGGACAGGCTCAAATATAACAGGTGAGCCTTGGTCCGTTACGGAGTGGTCTTCAAGCCAAGCTGTTCATTAAAATGGGTTCAGGACACACTTGGTATGATTCGGGAATTGTTAACATGAACTCTTCCAATGCAACAACGCTGACATTGAATCTCTCTGGTGTTGCGAACTTGCACGATGTGAAGGAAGTCGGTGTTCAGTTCAACTCACCTGTAAACTCTAGCGGTACAACATCGATCTATCTTGATAGTGTAGTCGTTCAATAAATTAAGTCAGGAAGCCCCTATTAGAATGGCGGGCTTCCTTTTTTTGATATTCCTAAGGTTGGAGTTCAAGTGGAGTCAAGTACATATGCGTATTGATTTCCTGTCTCCTGAAGGCTCCCGGAGTCAGACCAGTCCATTTGTAAAATTGCCTGATAAAGCTTTGCACGTTGCCAAAACCGATTCGATATGCAATTTGTTCAATCGTTTCTTCAGTATTTATTAGCAACTGCATGGCCTCTTGCTGCCGCAAAATAGTTAGATATTCCCTAGGAGACATGCCATAATGCTCTTTGAATACCCGGCTACAGTGTCTTCTGCTTCGTCCTAGCTTAGCAGAGATATTTTCAAACCAATTGATGTTCAGATCAGCCTCAGTATCCATCCCTAACACAACTAGTTCATCTATCTTTCTGGCGATTTCGTAAGACAATTCTGTTCCCAAAGAGAGCATGGAAGCTTTTTCATCACAGTAATTCTCAATGTGAAGTGAAATGTCCAGTATAGTTTGGAAAATGGATATATTAGAGGCATTTTTTTTAAGCTTGTTCATTAAGTCATAAACCAACGGTTTTATCAGATCCGTTAAATCTGAATTTCCTTGCTGAATGAACAGAGGAGCAATATTAGCGATTTTCTGCAAAAAATCGACATCGATTACTTTAATATGAGCAACAAAAAATTTGGTGAATTGAGTTTTCTCCGTTTTATACTGGTGAACGGTCATTGGCGGAATCAACAAGAGTTCTCCTGTACGCTGTTCATATGAGAAGTCATTAAACATCACGATCTGTGAGCCGGCTAGCACAATATTTACCTCAAACATCATATGATGCAAATGTCTCTGACATATCGTTCTTGCATTATTAAATCCCGACTCGTGAGCACCATGTAAGTAGATTTCCATACGTTTATTCTCAAATAAAAGGTGTTGAAATTCCGCTTTCTCCATCTTCGATCCCTCCCCATTTAAAGTTCTACAGTGATAAAAAAGAAAAAACTATGTCCCATTTGGTTCATTAATAATGCTTTTGACGTCCTTGTTGGTTATCCATAAATTCATTACATAGCTTTATAATCAATTTAATTCTTATGTTCATTTCATATAGGGAAGGGGGCAATAGCAATAGACATTTTATATTATAGTTGCTCTATCTCACATATGTAAGCGTTCTATTTTAATTAGCTCTATATTAATACCCAATCGAGGAGTGGATAAGAATTGAGAAGTATTACGAACAGTAGAACCAAACATTTCTATCTGTTTATTTCACCATGGTTGTTTGGTTTCTTAGCCCTTACTGCCGGCCCAATGATTTACTCCTTGTATATGTCCTTCACAGATTGGAAGTTATTTGGGGGTTCCAACTGGATTGGATTGGATAATTATCGCTTGGTGACTCAGGATTTTATTTTTTGGAAGTCTCTATGGAATACGTTCTACTACACATTTGTTGGAGTGCCTCTGGGATTGGTGGTGGGATATCTGCTTGCTGTTCTGCTAAACACCAAAGTGAAATTTATGGGCACATTTCGTACGTTGTTCTATTTGCCTTCTCTTGTTCCTGCAGTAGCCAACTCGTTATTATGGTTGCTCATTTTCCAGCCGGAGTTCGGACTTGCAAATACGATGTTATCTTCAATAGGTTTGCCAACATCAGACTGGATCGCGAGTGAAACGATGGTAAAACCAGCGTTGATTATTATGAGTCTATGGGGAGCAGGGGGAGGGATGGTTATATATCTAGCCGGTTTGCAGGGTGTTCCTCAATCTTTATACGAAGCCGCAGAAATGGACGGCGCTGGTCGATTCAATAGGTTTATCCATATCACAGTCCCCATGACGTCTCATGTTATTTTCTTTAATCTAATCATGGGAATGATAGGTTCGTTCCAAATTTTTACGCAATCATATGTCATGAGTAATGGTGGTCCTAATTACGCCTCACTTTTTATGGTTCAGTATTTATATCAAAATGCTTTTGACTATTTCAATATGGGGTATGCTTCGGCTATAGCTTGGGTATTGTTTGTTATCATTCTCATCTTCACGGTTGTTCAGTTCAAAGTCTTTGGCAAGCGCGTCTACTATGAAGATTAAGGAGGACACAATGGCTAAAACAGTTCTAAATACAAGTGTATCTGAACAGAGTCTTCAAAGTATTCAAGCATCTAAAAAAGCATCTAAACGTTTGGATCGCATTGTATCGTATATACTTCTTGTGTTCATGTCTATTTTGTTCCTTTTACCTTTTATATGGCTAATTGGGACATCATTGAAACCAGAGGCAGAAGCTATTAGTTATCCGCCTTCACTTATTCCTAAAGAAGTGGACTGGAAGAACTATGCCGAAGTCTTTGAACTTGTACCCTTCCTGAAATTCTATCAGAACACCATTATAGTTACGTTGACTTCTGTTGTGGGTACGGTGTTTTCTAGCGCGCTGGTTGGATATGGCTTTGCACGTATTAACGGGAAGGGAAGAAATTTCTGGTTCATGATGTTACTCGCAACGATGATGCTCCCCTCCCAAGTTACCATGATTCCGGTCTACTTAATTTTCGCAAAACTTGGCTGGATAAACACCTTCTTACCTTTAATTGTTCCTTCTTTTTTTGGGAGCGCGTATTTCATATTTTTACTTCGTCAATTTTTCAGAACAATACCCAAAGAACTTGATGAAGCAGCCATTATAGATGGATGCGGGCCTTTCCGCATTTTCTGGAATATCATGCTGCCACTTATCGTTCCATCTCTATTAACAGTCGCTATTTTAAGTTTTATGGGGAGTTGGAATGATTTCTTTGGTCCATTGATCTATCTGAATGATACGAGCAAGTTCACGTTATCTCTTGGGATTCAGACCTTCAAAGGACAAAATACAATGTTGTGGGGACCTATGATGGCAGCTAGTACGATGGTGATCACACCGCTTGTTGTATTGTTCTTTTTTGCTCAAAAGTATTTTGTACAAGGGATAGCCACTTCAGGATTAAAGGGCTAATGTTCTCCGTAATGATACCAAAAGGGGTGATGTAGATGAGAAAAATGAAGACGTTGAGTGGATTGATCTTCCTAATCCTCATGTGTTTGTTACTTACTAGCTGCACCCAATCAGGGCAGACAGAAGAGGGAGATCAAAAAACAATTCGGATCATGATGTGGGGGAATGGCCCTGCTGAAGTAAATGGTGATCGTCAAATTATTGAAGAATTTGAAAAACAAAATCAGGACATTCGTGTTGAAATTGTCGTTGCTCCTTATGATAACATTATGCAAAAATTTGTAACCATGTCCGCAGGAAACGACCAACCCGATCTTGTTTGGATACAAGACGTATACCTGGCTGATTTTGCAGAAAAAGGTTTACTGCTCGAACTGAATAAGTATATGGATAGAGAGAAGTTAAACAAGGAAGATTGGCTACCTGGAGCTATGGAAAGAGGCACATGGGAAGATAAACTGTATGTTCTTCCAAGAGATTTGATAACTATTAATATCGCATACAACAAAGATATGTTTGACGAAGCGGGTGTTACTTACCCTCAAGATAACTGGACCTGGGATGAGTTTTTAGATGCGGCAAAAAAACTCACGAAGCGGGACGAAAAGGGGAGAACCCTTCAATTCGGAATGGCTTCATATTCATGGCAAGAAGCCATAGTTGCTAATGGAGGAGGGCTCTTTAGTCAAGATGGTAGTGAGGTACTGATGGATTCTCCGGAAACGATTGAAGCCCTTCAGTGGGTGGCCGATTTAACGACGGTCCATCATGTTGCACCAACTACAGCAGAATCTCAAGGGCTTGGAGATTTGTTTCTAGCCGGAAAAGCAGCGATGACCTTTAGCGGACCATGGAACTGGAAAGCTTATACGGAAGAAACGAAGTTTTCCTTTGATGTTGTGGAAACACCGGCCGGAAAAGCAGGCAATAAATCTCAGCTTCTTGGTCTTCCAATTGCCATTGGTTCTCAGACGAAGCACCCAGATGAAGCGGGGCGGCTTCTGGAGTTCCTGACCCACGGAGGTGGACAGGATATCCAGTCCAATATTGTAGGAGCGTATCCTTCCGTGAAGCGCGCAGATAAAATGTTTCTGGACGGGCAGTACTCCCCGGAAAGTGTAGAAGCTGTTCCAAAGGCAATGAAAGAAAATACGGTAGTTATGCCGTCATTTCCAAACCTGGCCCAAGCACATGATTTAATTCAGCCAGTTGTGGATGAAATTGCAAGAGGGAAACAGCGAGCGGAAGTCGCCTTACCAAAGCTCGCGGATCAAATTCGGAAAAAATTTGATATGAAATAAATCAGTAATGGAGGGAAAATTATTATGACATTATTTTCTTCAATTCCACCAGATACTGTGTATGTGGAAACCATGAAGGGCAAAGCACCAATGACAAGGGGAACTTCCACATGGAAGTGGAGAAAAGATGATACGTCTGTTGATATTATTAAGAATGGTGAGCAAATGGAAGTAAGTCTTCACTCACCTTTAACTGAAGTGTTTTATAGAGTCCTACGATGGAATGTCCATTGGCCACAACAAGTGAAAATTCTGGGCGACCACTTTGAGAGAGGTTACGGAGATCTGGAGTGGAGAGGCCACGTAATTGACCGGAAACTCCCGTGGTACTTCCTCGTTAACACAGGAGAAACCACTAATGGTTTGGGCGTGAAGACACGCCCAGGTGCTATCTGTTACTGGCATACAGATCCGCGAGGATATACATTAACTTTAGATGTCAGAAATGGAACCAAAGGAGTACGGCTTGGTGACCGCATACTGAATGCGGCTACAATTATATATCGCACAGGTCTAACCAAAGAAACATCATTTGAAGCAGCTTGTGAATTTTGCAAATTGTTATGTGATGACCCTTTACAGACGGATGAGCCCGTATACGGAAGTAACAATTGGTATTATGCTTACGGAAATAGCTCTTACAACAATATTATTGAAGATAGCAAGCTGCTCGCAGAACTTGCACCGATATCTGGACCACGACCCTACATGGTCATTGATGACGGATGGCAGCCAGTGCGTCTTAACGGACAATCTTGCAATGGAGGGCCGTGGGACCGTGGAAACAATCGATTCTTCGATATGAAACGACTTGCTGATGAAATGAAAGGCCACGGGGTTAAACCAGGGATATGGTACCGCCCCCTACTGACCAGTGAAAGGCAAGAGGTTTATTTTAAAAGAAGAACAAGTGACGGAGATGGGTCAACGATCTTAGATCCCTCTGCTCCGGAAGTACTTGAACTAATAAAAAAAGATATTCGTAGATTTGTAGATTGGGGCTATATGTTGATTAAACATGATTTCACGACATTCGATATTTTTGGTAAATGGGGTTATGAAATGAATGATTCTCTGTTTGCGTATCGTGAAGCTTTCATAGATCGTTCAAAAACGACAGCCGAAATCATCGTGAACTTGTATAAAGCGATCCGTGAGGCGGCCGGAAATACTGTCATCATTGGTTGTAATACTATCGGTCATCTAGCAGCAGGTCTTGTACATTTACAACGTACGGGTGATGATACAAGCGGTATTGAATGGGAAAGAACGAGAAAAATGGGGATTAACACCTTGGCATTCCGTATGCCACAGCACAATGCCTTGTTCCAAGTGGACGCAGACTGTGTGGGTATAACGGATAAGATCCCGTGGGAGTTGAACAGACAGTGGCTCAAGCTTTTATCCAGTAGTGGAACACCGTTATTTATTTCTGCCGACCCAGAGATTGTCGATAATGAGATAAAAGAAGAGATTCGAAAAGCATACCAAGTAGCTTCACAGTCTTTACCAATAGGATATGCGAGAGATTGGATGAGTACAACCTCCCCAGAGAAATGGGTTCTTGGTGGGCAGGAGGTCGAATTTCACTGGGACGAGAATGCTTTGCTTGAAGATAGATAATCAATATAAATTCAATAGTATCGATATCCTGTTCTTACTTGACTATGGAAATGGACAGAAAGAAGGGTGGAAAGACATATGAAAGTAGTACTTATAGGTGGAGGTAGCTTCGTGTTTGCGCCTACCGTATTGGAAGATGCCATCGTGAAGCATAAACTTTCAGGCAAGTTGGTATTAGTGGATGTGAATAAAGAGATCGTTGAAGCTATGGCTGGAGCGGGGCGAAGAGTGGCTCGTGAGCTGAAGGTTCCTCTTGAAATTGAGGCGACTATCGATCGGGAAGAAGCATTAATAGGTGCCGATTATGTCATCGTATCCGCTTCTCCGCAAGGGGCACAACGTTGGCTAACAGATTTCAACATTTTGACAGAACATGGACTGTCTGATCAAGCGAGGGAGTGTGGTGGCATCGGTGGTCTTTTGAATACATTCCGTTCAGTGACGCTGATTCTCGACATCTGCCGAGATATGGAGAAACTTTGTCCTGATGCAATTCTTCTGGATGTAACCAATCCCATGCCACGTGTAGTCACTGCGATCGAACGCTATTCCAACATTAAAGGTATTGGATTTTGCAATATCGCGTTTCGCGGACCAAAGAGTTATGAATTTCTTGCCAGTTTGGTCAATCGTTCAGGGGATGAGATCGCAGTGGAAACGGCAGGACTCAATCATTTTGCCTGGGTGATGAGCATGATGGATAAGCAGACAGGTGAAAGTTTGCTTCCTCAATTAATTGATGTGCTTGTAAAAGCAAACTGGGGCAAGTATGACAGTGAAACAAAGCGAGAGCTCGGAATTATGAGAGAATGGTATAATCTATATGGAGCGGTA
This sequence comes from Paenibacillus illinoisensis NBRC 15959, assembly GCF_004000925.1. Classification (GTDB taxonomy): domain Bacteria; phylum Bacillota; class Bacilli; order Paenibacillales; family Paenibacillaceae; genus Paenibacillus; species Paenibacillus illinoisensis. Next base: position 16,522 of record NZ_BIME01000027.1, read on the forward strand.
CCTGCAGGCGCAGTAGACCATCATGCGGAGTACCTGCCATATCGTGAGAACATACACTATACAACTTCCCCTCCATATCATGGGACAGCAAAAGAACGGCAGGAACGATTGCAGGAATTATTAAATATTGCAGATGGCAAGTTGGATTGGCAGAGGTTGTTTATAAATCCAAGCTGGGAACATCCCATTGATCTGGCAGTAGCACTTCAACAAGGTAACTACGTAGAATTGCCAATACTTAATGTGCGCAATAACTACGCCATACCTCAATTACCTCAAGATCGAATCGTGGAAGTGCCTGTCACTGTTGAAAGTGGGGTTGTGAAGCCTAAAGTTGTTCCTCCATTTTCACAACAGTTGGCAGAACTGATTCATCAAATTTCTGACATTCACGAATTCAGTGTAAAAGCGGCATTTACTGGTGATAAGGAATGGGTCAAATTAGCAGTTGAATTGGACCCTGCGATTACTCAAAAAGAGACAGCTCACATTGTAGTTGAAAAAATGTTGAAAGCACACACAGATTTGCTTCCACAGTTTCAATAAACAAACTTTCTCCGATTGTTCCTAATATAAGAAGTATCCGATTGATTTGGAGGCGGATACTTCTTATTTATCTTTAATTATCTTGAGGTTGTATGATTGGGTGCAAGAACGTTCAATCTCTTAAAGATTGGAAATAATTGATTAAGTAAGACAGTTTTAGCAAAGTAAAGAGTGAGTATACATTATCTAATTAAAAAGAGTTGCGTTATGAGTAATAGTTCAAAGTTATCACATTTTTTAATTCTACGGGGCAATGATTGAGTGAATGACCCTAATCATTAGATGAGAGGTAAAAAAAACCTAGAGGAACTAACCCT